>CAVUPM010000004.1:0-575210 GCA_963743355.1 uncultured Candidatus Rokubacteria bacterium | reverse complement strand
AGGTCGGCGTCGTTGGGCGGCTGCATCACCGAGACCGGATGCGGCCAGTCGCTCGCCCAGACGCAGCGGTCGGGGGCGGCCTCGATATAGGTGCGCGCGATCGGGATGACGTCGTCCCACGGCGGGCCCTTTTTCGAGGTCTTTTCGCCGAGCGACAGCATGACCCAGAAATTGCCCTTCGACAGCAGCTCCAGCATCTTCCGCAAGTTCGGATCTTCCTTGCCGCGTGCGGGGTCAGGGCGGGCCATGTGGTCGATCAGCACGGGCACGTCGAGGTTTTCGTATTTGGCGACGCTGGAGACGATGCCGTCCTTCTCCGGCTGGATCTTTGCGTACCAGCCGAGTTCGCGAATTCGCGCGATGGCTCGCGCAAAATCCTTGTCCGAGAGCACCGCGCCGAGTTCCTGCCGGAAGCTGAAGCGCGCGCCGCGCACGCCGGCGTCGTGCAGCTTGGCAAGATAGGCGTCGTTGGCTTCGGCAAACACCAGCGCGTTGGCGCAAGCGCGATAGTTCGGCCCCATCGCCGCGAGAGCGTCGAGCACCACGGAATGATCGGCGCCGTAGGTCGTGGTCTGCACGATGATGCCGCGCTCGATGCCGAGCGCCTTGTGGACGCGCAGCGCCGCCTCCCAGGTCGCCGTCGGCATCTGGTAGGCGGCACCCGGGCGCACCGGATATTTGTCCAGCGGGCCCAGCACGTGAAACTGGCTGTCGACGCTTTTCGGCGGCGGCAGCCTTGACGGGACGGCGCGGGTTCGGATCGAACGGCAAGATAGGTCGGCATGTCGGGTGCCTGTCCGCGTTCAGTCGATCACGGCGGTGAAATCGCATTGCACCAGCGCACCGCCGTCCATGTGCCATCGGCAGCGCGTGGCGCGCCGGGCGCGAATGCTCGTCCGGAAACATCTTCAGCCATTCGACATTCACCGGGCCGCGCTGCGTGCGGTCCTTCAGCCACACCGTCATCTTGATGATGTCGTCGGTGCGTGCCGCCGCCGGCCTCCACGATCGCCTTCATGTGGCCGAACATGTTGGCGCACTGGTCCTCGATCTCTCCGGCATCATGCCGGTCCGGGTCGCGGCCGAGGATGACGCCGGACATCACGAGATTGCCGATGCGGCAGGCGTTCGGAATCGGATTGGCGTGCTTGAAGCCGCCGATATGGATGCTCTTGCGCCGCGTTGCCGGTCATGGCTGCGCTCCCTGGCGTTTTGTTGTTCAGACGAACTGGCACGACACCGAGCCGAAGGCGCCGTAATCGGCGTGAAACGTGTCGCCCTGACGATGTCGACCGGCCGCGTAAACGATCCGGCCAGCACGACCTCGCCGGCCGCGAGATGCTCGCCCTGCGGCGCCAGCCGATTGGCGAGCCAGGCGACGCCGTTGGCGGGATGGTTGAGCACGCCCGCGGCAAGCCGGTCTCCTCGACCTCGCCGTTGCGGAACAGCAGCGCGCCGATCCAGCGCAGGTCGGCATCCAGCGGACGAAGGGCCGGCCGCCGAGCACCAGCGCGGCATTCGCGGCGTTGTCGGAGATCGTGTCCACGACCTTGCGCGGCGCCTCCGGTCTCGGGATCGACGCGATGCATGCGCGTCTCCAGGATTTCGAGCGCGGGCGTGACGTAGTCGGTGGCGTTGAGCACGTCGAACAGCGTGCAATCGGGCCCGCGCAGCGGCGCCTTCAGCACGAAGGCCAGCTCGACCTCGATCCGCGGCGCGTGGAAGCGATCGAACGGAATCGGCGATGGCGTCGGCATAGAACATGTCGGCGAACAGCACGCCGTAATCCGGCTCGGCGATGCCGACCGCGTTCTGCATCGCCTTCGAGGTCAGGCCGATCTTGTGGCCCTTGACGACGCGGCCGCGGCCGAGCTGCAGCTTGGTCCAGGCGCGCTGGATGGCGTAGGCATCCTCGATGCGTGAGATCGGGATAGTCGCGCGAGAACATCGGGATCAGCGACTTGCTGCGTTCGGCTTCATCGAGGCGCTGCGCCAGCCGTTCGACCGTCGGTTGATCGAGCATCGGCTATTGCTCCTCCGCCACGGTGTTGCGCAGCACGCCGATCCGGCTGGATTCGACCTCGACGACGTCGCCCGGCTTGAGCCAGCGCGGCGGCGTCGAAGCGGGCGCCGGCCCCGGTCGGCGTGCCGGTCGCGATCATGTCGCCGGGTTTCAGGGTGGCAAAGGTGGAGAGGTAGGCGATCAGGAAATCGAACGGGAACATCAGCCGTTCGGTGGAATCGTTCTGGCGCACCTCGCCATTGACGCGGGTAATGATGTCATGCGGCCCGCGCGGATCGCACTCGTCCGACGTGACGATCCACGGCCCGATGCTGCCCGAGCGGTCGAAATTCTTGCCTTGCGTAACGTTGAACTTGCCGTGGTGCAGCCAGTCGCGGACGCTGCCCTCGTTGCACAGCGTCATGCCGAAGATGTGCGTCACAAGGCGCGCTCGCGCGGAATGTGCCGGCCTTCCTTGCCGATCACGATCACGAGCTCGCCCTCATAGTCGAGCTGTTCGGAAATCTTTGGCTTCTCGATCGGCTGGCCGGAGCCGACGACCGAGGAGGGGTTGCGGACAAACAGGCTCGGATATTTCGGCAGGTCCGAATTGTCCTTGTACTCGGCGTTGCGGTCCTTGTAGTTGACGCCGATGCACCAGAGTTTTTCCGGGTTCGGGATCGGCGGCAGCAGCACGAGATCGTCGAGCGCATGGTCTCGGCTTGAGGTCCGGCGACCATCTGGCGCGCAACTTCCAGACCGTCCCTGGCGATCAGGCTCCGAAGGTCCGGACATTTCGGTCCGAGCCGTTGGGTGAGATCGACCACGCCGCCGGCAACGGCCGCGCCGAAGCGCGGCTCTCCGTCCACCAGATAGCTCACCAGTCGCATGTCGTCCTCTTCGAGAATTCTGCTTCGATCTGCGTCCGACGTCAGCAAGCTCGCTCGGATTGCTGCCACCGCTAATCGGTCGATTTCGGGGTCTGGAAGACGGCGCTCAGCGTCACGATCTCGCCGAGCCGGGCGTAACGCGGCCCGCCGATGCGGGCGATCGGGTCGAGCGCCTCGGTCTCGACCTTGCCGTTGTTCACGAGACCGTCGCGGATGTGGAACATCACGACCTCGCCGACGATGAGCCGGCTGCGCGCCTCGCCGAATTCGAGACATTGCCGAAACACGCATTCCATCGCGACCGGCGCGGCGGCGAGCCGGGGCACCTTGATGCGCTCGCTGGGACGCGTTTCCAGTTGAGCTCTTCGACCTCGCTGACTTCAGGCGGATGCTCGACCGAACTGTCATGCACCGCACTCATCAGCGGCGTGTCGGCGATGTGGATGACATACTCCTCGGTGTCGAGGATGTTGTGCGCGGTATCCTTGTAGTCGGGGCCCTTGCGGCCGACGCTGATGGCCAGCATCGGCGGCTTCTGCGAGACGAAGGTGAAGGCGCTGAACGGGGCGAGGTTGAGCACGCCGTTGCGCGACAGGCTGGTCACCCAGGCGATCGGACGCGGCACCACGATGCCGGTCATCAGCCGGTAGATCCGCTCCGCGTCGAGATCGCCGGGATCGATCCGCATCGATCAGTCAGCCTTGATGTTGGCCTTGCGGACCACGGGAATCCACTTGGCGTCCTCGCGTTCGAGGTAGCCCGTGAACTCCGCCGGCGTCATCGAGACGGCCTCGGCGCCGAGCGCGTTGAACTTCTCGACGATGGCGGGATCTTTCAGGATCTCCGCCAAGTGTATCGTGGAGCTTGGTCACGATCTCGGCCGGCGTGCCGGCTGGCGCGAACAGGCCGGTGAAGGTCTGGCCGTCAAATTCCTTGTAGCCGAGTTCGGTGAAGGTCGGGACGTCAGGAAGCCAGGAGGCGCGGTGCGCGCCGGTGACGGCGAGCGGGCGCAGCATGCCGCTCTTGATGGAAGGCAGTCCGACCGAGATCTGGTCGAGCGCGAATTGCACCTGTCCGCCGATCAGGTCGTTGAGCGCAGGCGCGTTGCCGCGGTAGTGCACCGTCAGCCATTGCAGGCCGAGCGTCGACTGCATCAGCTCGCTGAGCAGATGGTTGGTGGTGCCCTGGCCGGGGGAGGCCATCGTCAGCTTGCCGGGATCGCGGCGGGCAAGCTCGATGAACTCCTTCAGATCCTTGGCCGGCACCGACGGATGCACTTCGAGCACCAGCGGCGTCATCGTGATCGAGCGTGATCGGGACGAAATCCCGCTTCCAGTTATAGGCGTCGCGCTTGGCGATCTCGGGCGCGAACAGCACCGGGCCGTTGGCGCCGACGAACAACGCGTAGCCGTCGGGTCGGCATTTCGCGAACGCCTCGCCGGCGATCAGGCCGCCGGCGCCGGCCTTGTTCTCGACGATGAAGGGCTGGCCCAGCTTCGCCTGCAGCCTGTCGGCGATGACGCGCGCCGCGCTGTCGACATTGCCGCCTGCCGGATAGGGCACGATCAGGCGTACCTGCCGCGCCGGCCATTGCTGGGCGGTCTGCCGGTGTGCTCAACGCCACCGTGAACAGTGCCGATACAGCGACGCCTGCGATCGCGAAAAATCTCATCGCATTCTCCCGAAAAGCGGCACATCGGCCGCTACATTTTGTTTTGCGCGAGCCCCGTCCCAGCGGCATGCGCATGTCTTGTTCCGCGCCGCGATCTTGCGCGCGGCCCTTCCGCTGTCGACCAAATTGTGGTGTTTTTGTCCACATTGTGGACAGCGGACGACGCATATGACAAACGGTCGGTTAAAGGCGCGCGGGCGAGCGCCGCAGCAGGGCGGGCAGGCGATCCGCCGCGCGTTGGCCGTGCTGCGGACGCTCGCGGTTGGCGGGGAAAAAGGCGTACCTCTGGCTGAGATCGTGCAAGCGACCTCGCTCGCGCGCCCCACGGTCCATCGCATCGTGCATGTGCTGATCGAGGAGGGGATCGTCGAGCGCAGCGAGCGGACGGGAAATTACGTCGTCGGCCGCCAGGTGCCCGAACTGGCGCTGGCGCGTCCATCGCGTTCACCCCTGATGGTTGCAGCCGAGCCGTATCTCGCGGAAGCGTCGGCGCAGCTCGGCGATACCCTGTTCCTGACGGTGCGCACCGGGCTCGACACGCTATGCGTGGCCCGCCGCATCGGCGGCTATCCGATCCAGGTGTTGTCGATCGAGGTCGGTGTGCGGCGTCCGCTGGGCGTCAGCAGCGCCGGCGTCGCGATACTCGCCGCGATGCCTGCTGCGGAGGCGCGCAAGATCGTGCTCGCCAACGAAACACGATTTGGCGCCTATCGGACCGATACGGCCACCGTACTCGGGCAGATCCAGCTCGCGCGCCGCCGGGGCTACAATCTGCGCGATGTCGGCCTGGTGCAGGGAACGAAGTCGCTTTCGGCCTGGATCCGGACGCCGGACGGCGAGCCAGCCGCGGCGATTACGCTCTCGGCCATCCGAAGCAGGTTGAGCCCGCGTCGCGCGATCGAGGTGGCGGACGTTCTGGTGGCTACTGCGCGCGCGATCGAGGCGGCGACGCCGCGGGATTCAGTAACTAGCCCGCCGCGGCGTTGGTCGATTTCGGCGCCACTGCCGGGACGCGGCGGAAGCGCAGCACGATCCTGGTGCCGTGATGGTCGGGATCGCGCTCGGCACTGGCGTCCAGCTTGGCGGCCATCGCGCTCACGATGCGTTGTCCCATGCCGGTGGAGCGCGGGTCGGCCTTGGCGTTGAGGCCGACGCCGTCGTCCGCAATCGCGACCACGAGGTCGTCGCCGTCGGCCTTGCAGCTCGACGTGAATGGGACCGGCGCCGTCGGGATAGGCGTATTTGACGGCGTTCATCACCAGCTCGTTGACGATGATGCCGATCGCCACCGCGCGGTCCGGGTCGATCTCGATCGGTTCGGCCTTGAGCGTCAGCCGCGACATCTTGTTGCCCTCGGCCGAACGCCGGAGGTCTTCCAGCAGGGCTTCGAGATACTGGTTCAGCAACACGCTCTTGAGATCGTGCGACGTGTAGAGCCGGCGATGGACCTGGGCGACCGCGGCGACGCGGCCCATCGCATTGGTCAGCGCCGCCTTGACGTCGTCCTGGGTCGTCGAATTGGCCTGCAAATGCAGCAGCGAGGCGATGATCTGCAGGGAGTTGCCGACGCGGTGGTTGACTTCGCGCAGCAGCACTTCGCGTTCGGCGGCGAGCGCCGCATAGCGGTCGCGCGAGCGGTGAACCTCGGCTTCCGCCTCGTCGCGGGCGCGCTGAAGCTCGGCCTGCCGCAGCGCGCCGTTGACGGCGACCTGAAGCAGCGGAATGAAATCGCCCCTGACGTCCTTGACCAGATAGTCGGCGGCGCCGGCCTTCAGCGCCGTGACGGCGATCGCCGAATCCTGCGAGGCCGTGACGAACACCACCGGCGGCGCGTCCGCGATCGCCATGATCCGTTCCAGCGTTTCGAGGCCGTCGAGGCCCGGCATGTACTGGTCGAGCGCAACCACATCGATGCCGCCTTGCGCCAGCCGCGCCAGCCCTTGCTCGCCGCTCGCCGCGTGGACGACCTTGAAGCCTGCCCGCGTCAGGCCGCGGTCGACCAGCCGGGCGAGGCCAGCGTCGTCGTCGATATACAGCAGTGTCGGCGTCGCTTGTTTCATGTGGCGGCAGGGGGTACCTGGATGACGGAAAAGAACAGACCGAGCTGGCGAATGGCGTTGGCGAAGCTTTCGTAGTTCACGGGCTTGGTGATGTAGACGTTGCAACCGAGTTCGTAGCAGCGCTTGATCTCGTGGGAATTGTCGGTCGTGGTCAGCACCACCACCGGCGTGGCCTTGAGATATTTGTTTTCCTTGACCCGCTTCAGAATGTCGATGCCGGTCGTGTCGGGCAAATTGAGATCGAGCAGGATCAGGAGCGCGTTGCCCTTATGGTCGAGGCCCGTTCCATCCTTGCCGAACAGATAGTTCAGGGCGGCTGTACCGCTGGTGAACGGCTTTATCTCATTGTTGACACCGGATCGGCGGATATTTCGCTCGATCAGGCGGGCATGGCCCTCATCGTCCTCGATCATGATGATGGTGACTGGATTATTCATGTCCGTGTGTTCCGGTTGCGCAGACCAATTGATGGGCAGCGTGATCGTGAACGTGCTGCCCTGGTGAAGTTCCGACGCGACCGACATGGTTCCTCCCAGGCGGCGCACCAGGGCGCGGACATGGGCAAGGCCGATGCCCTGTCCCGGCTTGTCCTGGGTTCCGGCGCGGCGGAACAGCTCGAAAATGCGCTGATGGTCCTTGGGATCGATACCACGCCCATTGTCCGATAACTCGAAAATCGCAAAGCCGAGCTTGGTGCGGCCGCGCACCGTGATTTCGCCGGGGACCCCGGTCTTGAGGTATTTGAGCGCATTGTCGATCAGATTGGAGAAG
Source organism: uncultured Candidatus Rokubacteria bacterium (assembly GCA_963743355.1). Taxonomy (GTDB): domain Bacteria; phylum Methylomirabilota; class Methylomirabilia; order Rokubacteriales; family CSP1-6; genus AR5. The sequence goes on along the minus strand of CAVUPM010000004.1, from coordinate 567,815 downwards.
ATCTGCTCCAGCGCAAGGCGATCGCTGACGATATTCGGCAGCGCGTCGATCCGGATCTCGGCCTGGGCTTCCGCGGCCTGATGCGCCACGGTCGTCGACGATGCCCTCGATCAGCTCCTTGGTATCGATCCAGACCGGCTCGAACTCGCGCCGTCCCTCGCGGGTGAGATTGAGGATCGCCGATATCAGCCGGTCCATCTTGCCGATCGACGACTTGATGAAGCCGAGCGCCTCGGAGAAATCTTCCGAGAGCTGCTTGTCGGAGCCTTCGAGTACGGGCTCGGCGGTATCGGTGGCGTTTTCCGGGGCTGATGGTGCGGCGGACTGCTCGCGGGAAAGCGCAGCGATCCGTTTGAAGATGTCGCCGCGCAATTCCTCCAGTTCGCTGGTGAAGCCCATGATGTTCACCAGCGGCGAGCGCAGATCGTGGCTGACGATGTAGGCGAAGCGCTGGATCTCGTCATTGGCTTCGCGCAGGTCCGCGGTGCGCTCGTCGATCGTGGCCTCGAGGTTGAGATGACTGTCGCGCAGCCTGGCGTCGGCCTGGTCGCGCGCATGCGACGAACGCCGGACCAGGAAGATCGCGATGCCGGCCAGCACGACCACGAAACCCGAGCCGATGCCGGTGATCGAGGCCGCCAGCGTCTGGCTGCGATCGGCGTTGGTCGTGCGCTCGGCAAACAGACGGTCTTCCTCGGCCCGCATCCGCGCCGCGAGATCCTCGATATGTTTCATGGTGTCGCGCCCGATGCCCTCGCGAACGATCTTGGCGGCGTCGTTCATGCGCTGCGACCGGGCCATTTCGATGGTGGTGCGGAATTCCTCGATCCGCTGGTCGTAGAGCGGCATGATCTCGTTGATGAGCTGCCTTTGAACCGGATTGTCGCTGATGAGCTGGCTCAACCGCGTCAACGTCGGCGTCAGTTCGGACAGGGCTTGCTCAAAATCGGTCCGAAAATCCGGCCGCAATGTCGCGAGGTAGCCGCGCTGTGCGCTTTCGGCGCGCCGCAACTGCAGTTGGACGAGCGATATCTGGTTTTCAACCTCAACGGTGTGCACAACCGCTGCGCGCGTCCTCGCGCGCCTTGTTCACCAGATGGACCGAACCGGCGCTGATGGCGGTCAACACCAGGAGTCCCGCCGCAAGCAGCAGGATGTGCCCCATGGCGCGCTTGCGCTGGGCATCAGCGGTCACGGTGATCTCGCGTCATGAACAAACGGAACAAGCGCCCCTGGCAACCCCTACACACACCAACGTGCGATGGAACCCATCGGTTCCATGCGCCGTCGAATATTTCAGGAGGTTTTCGCTCAGGTCTTGCCGTCCACCGGCTGGCCGGCGAGGTACTGCTCGAGCCAGTGGATGTGGTAGTCGCCGTTGATGATGTCGGCCTCCCGGACCAGCGCCCGGAACAGCGGCAGGGTGGTTTCGATGCCGTCGACCACCATCTCGTCGAGCGCCCGGCGCAGCCGCATCAGGCATTCGGCGCGGGTCTTGCCGTGCACGATCAGCTTGCCGACCAGCGAATCATAATAGGGCGGAATGACGTAGCCCTGATAAACGGCGGAATCGATCCGCACGCCGAGCCCGCCGGGCGGGTGGAATTGCGTGATCCTGCCGGGCGAGGGGCGGAAGGTCTGCGGGTTTTCCGCATTGACGCGGCATTCGATGGCATGCCCGATGATGGCGATCTCTTCCTGCTTCGCGGGCAGGTCGCCGCCGGCGGCGATGCGGATCTGCTCCAGCACGAGGTCGATGTCGGTGATGCTCTCGGTGACGGGATGCTCGACCTGGATGCGGGTGTTCATCTCGATGAAGTAGAACTCGCCATCCTCATAGAGAAACTCGATGGTGCCGACGCCGAGATATTTCATGTCCCGCATCGCCTTGGCGCAGGTCTCGCCGATCCTGGCGCGGGCGGCGGCGGAAAGAACCGGCGAGGGGCCTTCTTCCCAGACCTTCTGGTGACGGCGCTGCAGCGAGCAGTCGCGCTCGCCGAGATGGATCGCGCCGCCGCGGCCGTCGCCGAGAATCTGGATCTCGATGTGGCGCGGCTTCTGCAGGTATTTTTCGAGATAGACCGAAGCGTCGCCGAACGCCGACTTGGCCTCGTTGGACGCGGTCGACAGCGCCATCATCAGATCGTCGGCGGAGTGCGCCACCTTCATGCCGCGTCCGCCGCCGCCGGCGGCCGCCTTCACCAGCACGGGGAAGCCGATCGCCTTGCCGATCGCCAGCGCGTCGTCGTCGGGCGTGACCGCGCCATCGGAGCCGGGCACGACCGGGATGCCGAGCCGCTTGGCGGTCTTCTTGGCCTCGATCTTGTCGCCCATCAGGCGGATGTGCTCGGCCTTCGGGCCGATGAAATGCAGATTGTGCTCGGCGAGGATTTCGGCGAAGCGGGCGTTCTCCGACAGGAAGCCGTAGCCGGGATGCACGGCGTCCGCGCCGGTGATCTCGCAGGCCGCGAGCAGCGCGGGGATGTTGAGATAGGAATCCTTCGACGGCGGCGGCCCGATGCAGACGCTCTCGTCGGCGAGCCGCACATGCATGGCGTCGGCATCGGCGGTGGAATGCACCGCGACGGTGGAGATGCCGAGCTCCTTGCACGCGCGCAGCACGCGGAGCGCGATCTCGCCGCGATTGGCTATCAGAATCTTATCGAACATCGCAGCGCCTGACGTTGACGAACTTATTCAATGATCACGAGCGGCTCGCCGAATTCGACCGGCTGGCCGTCCTCGACGAGAATTTGCGTCACCGTGCCCGCGCGCGGCGACGGGATCTGGTTCATCGTCTTCATCGCTTCGATGATCAGCAGCGTTTGCCCGGCCGATACCTTGCTGCCGACCTCGATGAACGGCTTGGCGCCGGGCTCGGGCGACCAATAGGCGGTACCGACCATCGGCGAGGGGACCACGCCCGGATGCTTGGCCAGATCGGCGCCCGCCGCGGGGACGGCTGCCGCGGCGCAACCGGCGCCGGCTGGAAGCCCGCCGGCATCGCCGCCGACACGGTGATGTTGCGCGCGACCCGCACCCGCAGGCCGGCGCGCTCGATCTCGATCTCGGTCAGGCTGGTCTCATCCAGCAACAGCGCGAGTTCGCGAATGAGCGCGCTGTCGTCGCTCTTCAGGTTTGCGGCTGATTTGTCCGCTGACTTGTTGTCGGGCTGGCGGGCCATGCTCTTGATCCGGAATTCTCGATGTGGGTGACGGCTGAAGCGTCAGGCTTGGTGTCGTTCGACGTCAGGTTTTGAAGTCAGGTCTTTGGAAGTCAGGTCTTGGCCTTGGCGCCGAGTTTGGCGGCAAGGCCATTGATTGCGAGCCGGTAGCCATCGATGCCGAAGCCGCAGAGCGATGCAAAGGCGGCCATGGCCGTGTAGGAGTGATGACGGAAGCTCTCGCGGGCGTGGATGTTGCTGATATGCACTTCCACCGTCGGGATTTTCACCGCGACCAGCGCATCGTGCAACGCGATCGAGGTGTGCGAATAGCCGCCGGCGTTGATGATGATGCCGACCACCTTCTTGGCATGCGCCTCGTGGATGAAGTCGATCAACTCGCCTTCGCGGTTGGACTGGCGGCAATCGGCCTTCAGGCCGAATTGCGCCGCGGTTTCCACGCACAGCTTTTCGACATCGGCGAGCGACGCATGGCCATACTTTTCCGGCTCCCGTATCCCCAGCATGTTGAGGTTCGGGCCGTTGAGCACATAGATCGTCGCGGCAGAGGCTTGGGCGTTCCTTGGGCCATCCGGATTCCAGCAAAGAGGGGGCGGGCAGGTCGCGGGGTTATAGGTAACAACGGGGCCAAGGGGAAGCCTTCAGGCCTGCCGGAGTGCCGCCCAAATGCCTCATCCTGTTCGTAAAAAGCCGCATGGAACCTACGGAAATCATTCGTTAACCAATGTTTTGGATCAGCGCCCCAAGAAAAAAGGGGTGGGCATCTCTGCCCACCCCCGATTGCCGTTTGGCGAAGCTGCTACCGACGCCGTTAGCCCTCGATGATGTAGACGATCTCGTGGGTCTGCGGACGGACGATGACGTAGCGGCCGTTCACCAGGATCACCTCGTAACCGCGCCACTCCGGATAGATCTCGACGATCCGGGGCGGAAGCGGGTGGAAGTGGACCGACGCAGGCACCGCGGTGCCGACCGAGATGTTGAAGTTCACATTGGTGGTTTCCTGGATCTTCTCCGACCTGATGGCGGTGATGATCTGGGTGCGCTTCTCGGCCGGCGGGGCAGCGGTCGCCGAAGTGGCGGCGTTGCCCGTCGTGGTCGGCGACTTGGTGTCGGCTTGCAGCGGTGCCCGACTTGGTGTCGGTCGCGCCCTTGGTCTGGGCGTTCATGTTGCCGCTCTGGCCGTCGCGGCTTCTGGTCGGTCGTGGTGCCGGTCTTGCTGTCGTGGCCCTCGGCCTTCATGTCCTTGCTGCCCTTGGCGCTGGTCGAGTCGGTCTCGGAGTGCATGCTCTTCGACTTCTCGCCCTGCATCCGGTTGCTGTCCTGGGCGCTCTTGCTCGGGGCCATCTTGTCGGTCGATTCCGAGGCCTTCGTGCCGGGCTCCGACCCTTCGTGCCGGATCTCGGCGCCCTTCATGCCGGACGTGCCGCCGCTATCGCGCTGCATCGCCGCCCGACGAGGCGCCGCCCGGAAGAAGGCGCGCTCTGCTGCGCCGCGGAACCTGCCGACCCCGTGTCGCGGCCCATGCCGGTACCTTGCGCATTCGCAAAGCCGGTTCCGGCGATCAGCGCCGCTGTCGCGACCGAAATCAAAAAGCGATTAGTCATTAGAATGTCTCCTCACGTGTTTCTGCATTGCCCGACCGACAACGAAAGGAATTGCGTGATGTTCCGGAACATTGGCGGTTCCGCCGACTTTGTTTTGTGAACGCGTGATGAACCGATCGCGCACGCAGAACGCCGCAAATAAAAAGGCCGGCGGTGAGGCCGGCCTTTCGTCTCGAGTGTTGAAGATCGAGCGCGGCGTCAGCAGGTCGCCTTGCCGCAGCGGGCGTTGCTGATCTTTTCCCGCAGGTTCTCGACGCCGACCGCGCCGATCACGACCTGCTTGCCGATCACGTAGCTCGGCGTGCCGTTCATGCCCATCGCTTCGGCGAGCTTGAAATTTTCCTCGAGCGTGTTGCGCACTTCGGCGCTCGCGAGATCCTTCTCCAGCTTCGCCATGTCGAGGCCGACTTCCTTGGCGACGGCCATCGCGCGCGCCTTGTCGGCGGCGCCGCGGCCGGTGAGCAGCTTCTGGTGGAAGTCGAGATATTTCTTGCCGGTCGGATCCTGCATGCGCACCGCGACGCCGACCTGGGCGGCTTCGACCGAGCCCGCGCTCAGCACCGGAAATTCCTTCAGCACGACCTTCAGCTTCGGATCGGCCTTCATCAGCTCCATCATGTCCATCATCGCGCGCTTGCAGTAGCCGCAATTGTAATCGAAGAATTCGACGAAGGTGACGTCGCCGTCCTTGTTGCCGAGCGTGACGTTGCGCGGCGAGTTGAAGATCGCCTCCGCATTGCTTGGCGACGCCGGCTGCGTGCTTGGCGGCTTCCGCCGCGGTCTGACGCTTGCTGAGTTCGGCCATCGCCTCTTCGAGCACTTCGGGATGCGCGATCAGGTAATTCCGGACGATGGTCTCGATGTCGCCGCGCTGGGTGTCGGTGAAGCTCTGCGCGGAAGCGGACAGCGGCGCGCCGCAGAGCGCGAGCAGCGAACAATGCGGGGATGAGAAGACGGAACGAGGGCATCGGTAAATCCTTATGCGGCGGGTTCCCGGGCAATTCTGCTGAAGGCCGGCTCCTGGAGAATATCCTGGTCGCGGGTGACCAGATCCTTGGTGATCCATGTCCGATTATAGCCGAACGCGGTTGATTTCTAGTTGCTCTTCTGGCCCGGCAGCGGCTTGGCGCTCACAATGTCGTCAGCCTTGACCCATCCCGGCGTCCCGATCGCGAAGCGCGTTTTCGCGCGCGATGCAAGATCGCGCGCCGTCTTGTTGTCGCCGCGAAGGTAGGCGGCCTGGGCCGACGCCAGATCGGCCTGCGCGTAGTCGCCCTTGCGGCCATAGGCCATTGCGAGCTGCATGTAGCCGATCGGCGCTTCGGTCTCGCGCGCAACCGCCGCGCGCAGGATGGCGATCGCCTCGTCGGTGTAGGCGTTGTTGCCGGTTGCCACGAGGGCCTGCCCAAGCAGCATCTCGATGAGCGGCGAGTTGTTGGAGAGCGCGACCGCCTTGCGCAGCGGCGCAATCGCCTCCTGCGGCTTGCCGCCCTCCAGCAGCGCCTGGCCGCGCACCTCGTAGAAATAGGGATTGTTGGGCTGCTGCTGGATCAGGGCGTCGATCTGGGCGAGCGCGCTGCGCAGGTCGCCGTGCAGATAGGTCGAGATCGCGTGGGCATAGCGCGCCGGCAGGCTGTTGTTGGACAGCGGATAGCGCCGGTACACGGTCTCCTGCCGCTCCATGAAGGCCGAGATCTTGGCGCGCACCATGTCGTGGCGCAGCTGCAGGGCAGGGTCGTCCTTCTTGTCCCAATAAGGGCTCGACCTTGCCAGTTCTTCCAGCGCGGCGACGCGCTGCGGCCGGCATCGGATGCGACTGAACGTAGGGGTCCGAGCCGCGCGCGGCGAACAGGCTTTCGTCGGTGAAGCGCTTGAAGGTCTCGTACATGCCCCGGGACGACTGGCCGGTGGCGTTCAGAAACTTCACGCCGGCCTTGTCGGCGTTCTCCTCCTGCTGGCGCACGTAGGAGAGCAGGTTGCGGCGGATGATCTCTCCGGGAGCCGAGAACATCGCCGCGCCGGCGTTCGCCAGGCCACTGTTGCCGCCGCCGCCTTGCGCGCCCGCCACCATCGCGCCGGCGCCGAGCAGCATGGCAATGATCATCTGCGTCTGGGCCTGCGCCATCTGCTCGCGCATCTTGGCGAGATGGCCGCCGGCAAGGTGGCCGGTTTCGTGCGCCATCACGCCGATGATCTGGTTCGGCGTCTCCGACTGCATGATCGCGCCGTAGTTCACGAAGATGCGGCGGCCGTCGGCAACGAAGGCGTTGAAGACGCCCTGGTTGATGATCACCATCTGGATGTTCTGTTTTTCCAGACCGGCGGCGCGCAGGATCGGCCGGGTATATTCGCGCAGCAACTGCTCCGTCTCGGTGTCGCGGAGCACCGGCGGACCCTTGTTCTCCTGCGCCACAGCCGCCATCGGCGCAACGGCAAGCGCGACGGCCGTCATCAGCGCGGTCAGTTTCAGTGGTTTCTTGCGTAAGGCGATGCGGAGCAGCATGAGCGGTCTTTGGCGATTGGTGATGCCCGGTTGTGGTCCGAGGCGCTGTTCGGTTCTGATTAGATCAGAAACAGGTCCCAGTCTGTTGTTTCAACGTGTTTGTTGATGTGAACCGGTATCACTTCGCTGCAAAACGCTATAACAAGCCACCGAATACGGCCAGTCTGGGGCGGTAACCGGTTCGGGAACCTGAATTCGGAGCGCGCGCCCGTGCAAATAGCAGATATCGATGCTGGAATCGACACTTAGAGACCGCGCGAAAGCGCTGCTGACCCCCTCGGCACGGAGCGATGTTCCGCCCTTCATGGTGATGGACGTGATGGCGGCCGCGGCCCGCATCGAGGCCGCCGGCGGCCATGTCATTCACATGGAAGTGGGGCAGCCGGCGGCGTCGGCGCCCAAGGTCGCGATCGCGGCCGCGCATGCCGCGCTCGATGCGGCGCGGATCGATTACACGTCCGCGCTCGGCATTCCCTCGCTGCGCGCGCGGATCGCAAGACACTACCGCGATACTTACGGCTGCGCGGTCGATCCCGAGCGCATCGTGATCACGACCGGCTCGTCCGGCGGATTCATTCTGGCGTTTCTGTCGATGTTCGAGCCGGGCGACCGGGTGGCGGTCACGGTGCCGGGCTATCCGCCATACCGGCATATCCTGACGGCGCTCGGCTGCGAGCCGGTGCTGATCGAGACATCGAGCGCGACGCGTCATGCGTTGACGGGCGAGGCCTTGCTGGCCGCGCATCGCAAGACGCCGCTGAAGGGCGTGCTGGTCGGCAGCCCCGCCAATCCGACGGGAACGATGATGTCGCGCGAGGCGCTCACCGGCCTGATCAATGCGGCGGAAGGCGCGGGCATCCGCTTCATCTCCGACGAGATCTATCATGGCCTCGACTATGCGTTTCCGGCGGTGACGGCGGCGGAGCTTTCGCCGCATGCGCTCGTGATCAATTCGTTCTCGAAATATTTCTGCATGACCGGCTGGCGGGTCGGCTGGATGGTGGTGCCGGAGCCGCTGGTGCGGCCGATCGAACGGCTGCAGCAGAACCTGTCGATCTCGGTGCCGACGCTGTCGCAGATCGCGGCCGAAGCGGCGTTCGAAGGCCGCGAGGAGATGGAGGCGATCAAGCGCGGCTACCAGGAGAACCGCCGCATCCTGATCGAGGGACTGCCGAAGGCCGGTCTCACCAAGTTCCTGCCTGCGGATGGCGCCTTCTACCTCTACGCCGATGTTTCGGATTTCACCGCCGACAGTTTCGAATTTGCCGGCCGCATGCTGGAGAAGGCGCATGTGGCGGCGACGCCGGGCGTCGATTTCGATCCGATCCACGGCCGCAGCTTCATTCGCTTCTCCTACGCGCGCTCGGCCGACGAGATGCGCGAAGCGGTGACGCGCATCGCGCGCTGGCTGGGATAGTACCGACCAGCCCTTCATCCACATCATCCGTCATCCACAATCGAACCGGGGAGCCATCCGTGTCCGCCAGAACCATGCCTGAAACCGTCGTGCGCCGCATTTCCCGCTCGCCGCCCTGCTGTGGCCGCATCGTGCGGATGGATCGTCCGGCGTGTTGCGCAGCGTGATCCTGGTCGCGCTGGGAACGGCGCTGCTGACCTTGTCGGCCAAGGTCAATCTGCCGTTGCCCTATGTGCCGATGACGCTGCAGACACTGGTCGTGCTGGTGATCGGCGCGGCCTATGGCTGGCGGCTCGGCAGCGCGACGCTCATCGCCTATCTGGCCGAAGGGGCGATCGGATTTCCGGTGTTCGCAGGTCCGGTCGGCGGCCTCGCGCCGCTGGTCGGTCCGACGGCCGGATATCTCTTCGGTTTCGTGGCGGCGGCCTTCGTGACGGGATGGCTGAGCGAGCGCGGCTGGGACCGATCGGTGCTCCGGCTGTTCGTGGCGATGGCGCTCGGACATATCCTCATTCTCGCCGCCGGATTTGGCTGGCTGGCGTTCGGCATGAAACTCGGCGTCGAAAAGGCGTGGCTGGTCGGCATTGCGCCGTTCATCGCGGCGTCGCTGATCAAGAACGCGCTCGGTGCTGCGCTCGTGCCGGCGATCCGGCGGATTTTCGACCCGCGCGGCTAAGCGTGGTGGCGCGATCGGCGCAAGTGATTGCGCTGACTCACGACGGGATAGCGACCAGCTCAGCGCAAATAAAAAACCGCCCGGTTTTCGCCGGGCGGTTTTCTTTTTGGTTTGATCCTTACTCGCCGCTGCCGAAGCGCCGCGACCACCAGCCCGCCTTGCGCGGCGCGGATTCGTCCGATGCGGCCGGCGCCGGCTCGGCCGGAGCAGGCGCGGGACTCGACCGGCTCCGGCGCGCTGTGGCTGACGGAGGGCGCCGGTTCGGCCGGCGCGCTGGTCACGAAGCTGACTTTCTCGCGCACGGTCGAACGCCGCCGCGCCGCGGCCCGCTCGGCCTCTTGCGTGGTTTCTTCAGCTGACTGGCGCGGGTGCGCTCTCGACCGGCTCGGGCTGGGCGTAGGCCGCAGGCTGCATCTCCGCCGGCTGCGAGACCGGTTCGGGCGGAACGTCGGCCTGCACCAGCGATGGCGCGGGCTCGGACGCGCCGCCGTCGAAATCGGCAACCGCGCTGGTCACTTCGGAAGCCGGCGTCGGCCCGAGTTCGTCCGCGATCGATCCGGCAAGGCCGTCTTCCAGCTCGCCGCCACGCCGGCGGCGTCCGCCGCGACGGCCGCGACGGCGCGGGCGCCGCTCGCCATTGGCAGGCTGATCGCCGCGGGCCACGCCGGGCTGTTCGTCGCCTTCGTCCTCGTCGGCTTCGCCGTCCTCGGCGGTCGCGCCTTCGACGGCCTCGCCCGCGACGCGCATCGCGTCACCGTCCTCGCGCGGGGCGGCGCCGTCACGCGGCTCGCCACGGCCGCGCCGGCGTCGGCGCCGCTTGCGGCGGTGGCCGTCTGCTTCGCCTTCGCCCGCCGCCGCTTCGGCGGCATCGTCGGTCAGCCCCTCGGTCTCCTCGGTTTCGACCTCGGATTCGGTTTCGATGTCGAACGCCTCGTCGTCGTCATAGGCTTCCTCGACCTGCGGCGGGAAGGCGGCGGCCTGCGCCGCCAGCAACGCCTTGGCGGCTTCCAGCGTGTGCACCTGTTCGCCGCGGTCGATGATGAACGACTGCTGGCCGGCGACGGTCGGATCGGCGCTCACGGCGAGCGACACCTTGAAGGCGTTTTCGAGATCGCGCAGATGGCCGCGCTTGTGGTTGAGCACATAGAGCGCGACGTCGGTGCGGGTGCGCACCACCAGATTGTGGGTCGCGCCCTTCATCAGGATTTCCTCGATGCCGCGCAGCAATTGCAGCGCCACCGACGAGACCGAGCGCACATGACCGCTGCCGCCGCATTGCGCGCAGGGCTCGGTCGAACTCTCCAGCACGCTGGCGCGGATGCGCTGGCGCGACATTTCCAGCAGGCCGAAATGCGAGATGCGTCCGACCTGGATGCGCGCGCGATCCTGCCGCAGGCAGTCGGAGAGCTTGCGCTCGACCGCGCGGTTGTTGCGCTTCTCGTCCATGTCGATGAAGTCGATGACGATGAGGCCGGCGAGATCGCGCAGGCGCAATTGCCGCGCGACTTCCTCGGACGCCTCGAGATTGGTCTTGAGCGCGGTGTCCTCGATGTGATGTTCGCGGGTCGAGCGGCCGGAGTTGACGTCGATCGAGACCAGCGCCTCGGTCTGGTTGATGACGATGTAGCCGCCGGAGCGCAGTTGCACGGTCGGCGAGAACATCGCATCGAGCTGGCTCTCGACGCCCATCCGCGAGAACAGCGGCTGGCCGTCGCGATATTGCCGGACCGCCCGCACGTTCGAGGGCATCAGCATCTTCATGAAGTCGCGCGCTTCCTGGTAGCCGGCTTCGCCGGCGACCTGGATTTCGTCGATTTCCTTGTTGTAGAGGTCGCGCAGCGAGCGCTTGATCAGCGAGCCTTCCTCGTAGACGAGGGTGGGGGCCTGCGACTTCAGCGTCATGTCGCGCACGGTTTCCCACATCCGGATCAGATATTCGAAGTCGCGCTTGATCTCGGGCTTGGTCCGCGAGGCGCCGGCGGTGCGCAGGATGATCCCCATGCCCTCGGGCACGTCGAGATCCTGCACCACTTCCTTCAGCCGCGAGCGGTCCTGGGCCGAGGTGATCTTGCGGCTGATGCCGCCGCCGCGGGCGGTGTTGGGCATCAGCACGGCATAGCGGCCGGCCAGCGACAGATAGGTCGTCAGCGCCGCGCCCTTGTTGCCGCGCTCTTCCTTGACGACCTGAACCAGCATCACCTGGCGGCGCTTGATGACTTCCTGAATCTTGTACTGGCGGCGCGGGCGGAACGGCGCGTTCCGGAACTTCCTCCAGCACGTCGTCGCCGCCGACGGATTCGACGACTTCCTCTTCGGCGTCGTCGCCATCGTCCTCATCGTCGTGGTCGTCGTCGCCTTCGGGAGCGCGGGCGAGTTCGTCGGAAGAAGCAACGGCGTAGCCTTCACCGGCGTGCTCGATATGCGGCGCGTCGTCGGCATGGGCCGCGTTTTCGCGTGCCTGTTCCTCGTCATGATGCTCATCATGAGCGTGTTCAGTCGCAGCCTCTGGGGCGGCCGCGTCGACCGGCGCCACGGCGGGTGTGCCGGATTCCAATTCCGCGACCGGTGCTTCGCCTGCGGCATCTGCCCGTTGGTCAGGAGCTTGCGCATCGTGATCGTGGTGACGATCGTGATCGTGGTGATCATGCGAATGATCGTGATCGTGACCATGCGTCTCGTGATCATGCGCATCATGGTCGTGATGGGCCGTATCCTCGTGATGCCCGGCATCATTCTCGTGATGCTCAGCGTCGTGCGGATGCACTTCGCCGGCATACGCGCCTTCGTGCGGATGCGCCTCGCCTTCATAGGGCTGGGCCGCCTGCGACGGGATCCTGGCCGGCGTTCTCGACGACGTCGCTCTGGACACGGTCGCCATGGCCGCGGCGGCGCGCATTGCGGTGGCGCGAGCGGCCGCGGTGGCGGTTGGAGGAGCGGTTCTCGCTCTCTTCCTCGGCCTCGCGGTGGGCGCGCTCGTCGGCCTCGATCAGCGCCTGACGGTCGGCGACCGGGATCTGATAGTAGTCCGGGTGGATTTCGCTGAACGCCAGGAAGCCGTGGCGGTTGCCGCCATATTCGATGAACGCCGCCTGCAGCGACGGCTCTACGCGCGTGACCTTGGCGAGATAGATATTGCCGCGCAGCTGCTTGCGCTGGGCGGTCTCGAAATCAAATTCTTCGACGCGGTTGCCGCGGACCACAACGACCCGGGTCTCTTCCGGGTGGGTGGCGTCGATCAACATCTTGTTGGGCATTTTGGAACTCTTGACGGCGGCGGGCGCGGTGCATGGCGCGCGCAAATTGCGCGGCCCGGTGACGCGACGGTCCACCTGATTCGGGGGTGAGGGGAAGGCCAAAACGCACTTCTTGGCGCCGCGCCGAACGGGGAGCCACCAGAGCGAGGCGACGTGCGAAGCTTTCGCCTCGCGTCGGCGCGATCGTTCCGTGGATCCTGGTCGGCAACACAGTCTGGCGCATCAAGCGTCGGCCCGTCTAAACATGTTGGCGGAAAGGATACCGCCGTATCTATCGCTGAAGGCCCGGTTCGGCGCCTAAACGCCCGCCGGCCATCGCATATCGGACCGTTTTGGGTCCGGATAATCAGTTTTGCCGTGTCTCAAACCGTCCCTGGAAAAGGTACCTGGGACCGGACGCCGCTCGGGCTCGAAACCGCCACTCCGTGTCAGCCGCGCGCGGCGCTGGCTGTGGAGGGATCGGGAAAGACGCAGGTTCCTCCGACTTCGAAGGTTCCGGCGCTGCACCGGGAGGCTGAACGCGACACAACCGGGAGTATTAGCCGTCAGCACCTCGTACATACGTGGATTGGGGGCTCGCGTGCAAGGGAAGCGCAAGGGAACCCGCTACCGAGCGTCGCAGCGCGGCAACACTTGCTCCTTTTCACAGATTAGCCCTTAAGGTCCGATTAACCCTGTGGTCCTAATGCGGTAAGGGAGGGCTCCTCCGGAGGCACCGAATCGTTGGCGAGCCGTGCAAATCACCTTGTTTTGCTGGGATGTGGCCTATTGTGCGCCGCAGCATTGCTGTGCACCCAGATGGTCGGCCCCAGCGCGGCCCAAGCACCGGCCTATCAAGCACCCGCTTATCAAGCTCCGGCTTATCAGTGGCCGCCTGCCCAAGCCGCCATTCCCAGCCCGGCGGCGGTATCGAATTTCCCGATCGCGTCTGACGCTCGCCTGGCCGGCGATGCCAAACAGACCCGTTTCATCCTCGATCTCGACAAGCCGATCCAGTTTCGGGCCTTTGCCCTGGCCGACCCCTATCGCGTGATCGTCGATCTTCCCCAGGTCAGTTTCCAGCTTCCGGCCGGAGTCGGTGTCGCGGGACGGGGATTGGTCAAGGCATTCCGCTACGGTCTCGTCATGCCGGGCGGATCGCGGATCGTGTTCGACCTGAACGGGCCGGCCAAGATCGCCAAATCCTATGTGCTGGAGGCGGCCAACGGCCAGCCGCCGCGGCTGGTGCTCGAATTCGAAGAGGTGGACCGCACCGCCTTTGTCCAGTCGCTGCCCCCCGAAAACCGCCCCGAACTGCGGCCGGCGATCGCTGAGGCCAACGCCGCCGTTGCCCGGCCGGATCCGCCAGCCGCGCCGAAGCCCGCACCCGGGCCGCCGGACACGAGGCCGGTCGTCGTGATCGATCCCGGTCATGGCGGCGACGACAACGGCACCCAGGCCGGCGGCGGCGACATCATGGAAAAGAATCTGGTGCTGGGTTTTGGCCTCGCGCTGCGCGATCGGATCGAGAAGTCGGGCAAGTATCGCGTCGTCATGACCCGGACGGACGACACCTTCATTGCGCTCGGCGACCGCGTGAAGATCGCGCGCAGCGAGTCGGCGGCGCTGTTCGTCTCGATCCATGCCGACGCATTGCGGCGTGGCGAGGGCGACGCCCAGGGCGCCACCATCTACACGCTGTCCGACAAGGCCACCGACTCCGAGGCCGAGCGGCTGGCAGATGCCGAAAACAAGTCGGACGCGATCGGCGGGGTCAGTCTCGCCGACGAGCCGACCGAAGTCGCCGACATCCTGATCGATCTGGTGCAGCGGGAGACCAAAACCTTCTCAAACCGGTTCGCCCGGGTCCTGATGGGCGAAATGAAGAACACGGTGCGGATGCACAAGCATCCGTTGAAATCGGCCGGTTTCCGGGTCCTGAAGGCCCCCGACGTGCCCTCGGTCCTGGTCGAGCTCGGCTATGTCTCGAACAAGGGCGACCTCGAGCATCTGGTGTCGGAAAACTGGCGGAACCGGACGGTCGGATCGATGGCGCAGGCAATTGATGCGTTTTTAGCCAAACGGCAGGCAACTGCCGGACCGGGCAAGTGAAAAGTCCGGTGCTCGTGGCGTGAAAAGCGTGCCGTCCGGTGGACCAAGCCCTAGTTTGGCCACAGCGGCAACGGTATAGAAAATCGACTGCTGGTCTTCGGAGTCGGTAAATTTGTCCGCCGGACCTTTTATTGTTCGACCGCGTAGCGGCAACTCGTTCGGCGGGATTGCCGTGGTAGGCTAGACGCCGCAGATATCGGCGCACAGGGTTGGAACGGAAACTTCGATAATGCGCTTGCTGGTCCGGTTTTTGGGTTTCCTGTTCGCGGCCGGGACCGTCGTGTTCCTGGTCGGCGTGGCCGGCGTCGCGGGCGCGATCTGGCATTTCTCCAAGGACTTGCCCGACTACTCACAGCTTCAGGATTACGAGCCGCCGGTGATGACGCGCGTGCATGCGTCCGACGGTGCGCTGCTCGGGCGAGTATTCCAAGGAGCGCCGCCTCTATCTGCCGATCCAGGCGGTGCCGAAGCTCGTCATCAACGCCTTCCTGGCGGCCGAGGACAAGAACTTCTACGAGCATGGCGGCATCGACTTCACCGGCATGGCGCGCGCGGCCGTGGTGTATGCGCAGAACTTTGGCTCCAACAAGCGTCCGCAGGGCGCCTCGACGATCACCCAGCAGGTCGCGAAGAACTTCCTTCTGACCAACGAAGTCTCGTTCACCCGCAAGATCAAGGAAGCCTTGCTGGCGATGCGCATCGAGCGCGCCTATTCCAAGGACCGCATCCTCGAACTCTATCTCAACGAAATCTATCTCGGTCTTGGCGCCTACGGCATCGCGGCCGCATCGCTGGTCTATTTCGACAAATCGGTGAACGAACTCACGATCGCGGAAGCCTCCTATCTGGCGGCGTTGCCCAAGGCGCCCGCGGCGCTGCACCCGGTTCGCAACCGCGATCGCGCGGTCGAGCGGCGCAACTACGTGGTCGATCGCCTGGTGGAAAACGGCTGGGTCAAGCAGGCCGACGCCGACAAGGCCCGCAAGGAACAGCTAAACGTCACCACCAGCCGCGGTAACGCCGCGCATATCTTCGCCGGCGAATATTTCGCCGAGGAAGTCCGGCGCGACATTTTCGAGCGCTACGGCGAAAAGAAACTCTACGAAGGCGGATTGTCGGTCCGCGCCACGCTCGACCCGAAGATGCAGGTGATGGCGCGCAAGGCCATGGTCGCCGGTCTGGTCAAATATGACGAGGCGAGCGGCTGGCGCGGTGCACCGTCGAAGCTCGACATTGCCGGAGACTGGGGCGTGAAGCTCGCCGACGTCAAATCGCTCGGCGACATCTCGCCGTGGCGGATGGCCGTGGTGCTGGAGACGTCCGACCAGTCGGCGCGGATCGGTTTCCAGCCGGGCCGCGAACTCGGCGGCGCCGTCAGCAAGGTCAGGCAGACCGGCATCATCACGCTCGACGGCGTGCGATGGGCCAAGGCGACCTCGGGACCCGCGAGGGGCAAGACGCCGACCTCGGTGGCGCAAGTCCTGGCGGCCGGCGACGTGATCTATGCCGACCCGCTGTTCGACAAGGAGGGCAAGCCGGTCGAAGGTCAGTATCGGCTGCGCCAGTTGCCGGAAGTGTCCGGCGCGATGGTCGCGATGGACCCCTGGACCGGCCGCGTGCTGGCGATGGTCGGCGGCTTCTCGTTCGATCAGAGCCAGTTCAACCGCGCGACCCAGGCCTATCGGCAGCCGGGTTCGTCGTTCAAGCCGCTGGTCTATTCGGCGGCGATGGACAACGGCTATACGCCGTCGACCGTCGTGGTCGACGCGCCCATTGAAATCGATCAGGGACAGGGCGTCGGCGTCTGGCGCCCGGAAAACTATTCGTCGGGAAAATACCAGGGACCGGTCACGCTGCGCAACGCGCTGAAGAATTCGCTCAATACGGTGACCGTGCGGCTGGCCCAGGACATCGGCATGCCCTTGATCGGCGAATATTCCAAGCGCTTCGGCGTCTACGACGAACTGCCGAACTATCTGTCCTATGCGCTCGGCGCCGGCGAAACCACGGTGATGCGGATGGTGACGGCCTATTCGATGTTCGCCAATGGCGGCCGTCGCGTGAAGCCGACGCTGATCGACCGTATCCAGGACCGCTACGGCCACACCATCTTCAAGCACGACGCCCGCGAATGCCGCGGCTGCGACGCGCCCGGCGGCTGGAAGAATCAGGCCGAGCCGCAGCTCGTCGACCGCCGCGAGCAGGTGCTCGATCCGATGACCGCCTACCAGATCACCTCAATGATGGAATATGTGGTCCAGGCCGGCACCGCGACGGTGGTCAAGGAAGTCGGCAAGCCGATCGCCGGCAAGACCGGCACCACCAACGATGAAAAGGATGCGTGGTTCATCGGCTTCTCGCCGGACCTCGTGGTCGGCATCTATGTCGGCTTCGACAAGCCGCGCAACCTCGGCCGCGGCATGACCGGCGGTCATCTGGCCGCGCCGATCGCCAAGGACTTCCTGAAACTGGCGCTCGCCGACAAGCCCGCGATTCCCTTCAAGGTGCCCGCCGGCATCAAGCTCGTCCGTGTCGACCCCAAGAGCGGCATGCGCGCCGGTCCAGGCAGCGGCGGTCTGCTGGAAGCCTTCAAGCCCGGCACCGCGCCGCCGGATAACTACTCGGTCATCGGCGTGGCGGATGCGGACGGCCGGGCGCCGCAAGGATACCAGCAGGGATACCCGCAAGGGTATCAGCCCGACGCCGGCAACATCATGCGTCCGGGAACCGGCGGGCTCTACTGATCCGCACGACCTGTTCACTACCTCAAGGCGCACCTTCGGACATCGCGATAAAGAAAGTTTGGCCCGGCGGATCTGAACGATCCGCGTCGCGGGAGGGGAAATTTCCGGTGGACACGAAAACAAGCGCCGACTGTTCGCGGCGCCAGGGTTGGAATGGAACTTCGATAATGCGCTTTGTGGTCCGGTTTTTGGGTTTCCTGTTTACCGTCGGGACTGTGTTGTTCCTGGTCGGTGTGGCCGGCGTCGCCGGCGGGATCTGGCATTTCTCCAGGGACTTGCCGGACTACTCGCAGCTTCAGGATTACGAACCCCCGGTGATGACGCGCGTCCATGCGTCGGACGGTGCGCTGCTCGGCGAGTATTCCAAGGAGCGCCGCCTCTATCTGCCGATCCAGGCGATGCCAAAACTCGTCACCAACGCGTTCCTCGCGGCCGAGGACAAGAACTTCTACGAGCACGGCGGCATCGACTTCACCGGCATGGCGCGCGCGGCCGTGGCGTATGCGCAGAACTTCGGCTCCAACAAGCGTCCGCAGGGCGCCTCGACGATCACCCAGCAGGTCGCAAAGAACTTCCTTTTCGACCAACGAGGTCTCCTTCACCCGCAAGATCAAGGAAGCCCTGCTGGCGATGCGCATCGAGCGCGCCTATTCCAAGGACCGCATCCTCGAACTCTATCTCAACGAAATCTATCTCGGCCTCGGCGCCTACGGCATCGCGGCCGCGTCGCTGGTCTATTTCGACAAATCGGTGAACGAGCTGACGGTTGCGGAGGCCTCCGATCCGGCGGCGCTTCCGAAGGCACCGGCCCAGTTGCGATCCGGTGCGCAACCGCGACCGCGCGGTCGAGCGGCGCAACTACGTGGTCGACCGCCTGCTGGAGAACGGCTGGATCAAGCAGGCCGATGCCGACAAGGCCCGCAAGGAGCCGCTGGCCGTGACCAGCCGGTCCAACGCCGCGCATACTTTCGCCGGCGAATATTTCGCCGAGGAAGTGCGGCGTGACATCTTCGAGCGCTACGGCGAAAAGAAACTCTATGAAGGCGGGTTGTCAGTCCGCACCACGCTCGATCCGAAGCTGCAGGTGATGGCGCGCAAGGCCGTGGCCGCCGGCCTCGTGAATTTCGACGAGGCGCAAGGCTGGCGCGGCGCCATGAGCAAGCTGGACATTTCCGGCGACTGGGGCGTGAAGCTCGCCGAGATCAATCGCTGAGCGACATCTCGCCCTGGCGGATGGCCGTGGTGCTGGAGACATCCGACCAATCGGCCCGCATCGGTTTTCAGCCCGGCCGCGAACTCGGCGGCGCCATCTCCAAGGAGCGGCAGACCGGTCTCATCACGCTGGACGGTGTCCGATGGGCGAAGCCGGTCGCCGCCGCGGGGCGCGGCAAACCGGCGACGGCTTCGGTCTCGCAGATCTGTCTCCGGGTGACGTGATCTACGCCGATCCGCTGTTCGACAAGGAAGGCAAGGTGGTCGAGGGCCAGTATCGCCTGCGCCAAATCCCCGAAGTGTCCGGCGCCATGGTCGCGATGGACCCGTTGACGGGCCGCGTGGTCGCGATGGTCGGCGGCTTCTCGTTCGACCAGAGCCAGTTCAATCGCGCGACACAGGCCTATCGGCAGCCGGGATCGACGTTCAAGCCGCTGGTCTATTCGGCGGCGATTGACAATGGCTACACGCCGGCGTCGATCATGATCGACGGGCCGATCGAGATCGACCAGGGGCAGGGCAACGGCGTCTGGCGGCCGGACAATTTTTCGGTGGGCAGCTATAAGGGTCCGATCACGCTGCGCGATGCCCTGAAACAGTCGCTCAACACCGTCACGGTGCGGCTGGCGCAGGATGTCGGCATGCCCCTGATCGGCGAATATGCCAAGCGCTTCGGTGTGTACGAAGAATTGCCGAACTATCTTTCCTATTCGCTGGGCGCCGGCGAGACCACGGTCATGCGGATGGTCACGGCGTATTCGATGTTCGCCAATGGCGGCCGCCGGGTGAAGGCGACGCTGATCGACCGTATCCAGGACCGCTACGGACGCACGATCTTCAAGCACGACCAGCGCGAGTGCCGCGGCTGCGACGCGCCGGACGGCTGGACGAACGAGCCCGAGCCCCAGCTCGTCGACCGCCGGGAGCAGGTGCTCAGACCCGTTGACCGCCTACCAGATCACCTCGATGCTCGAGGGCGTGGTCAGGGAGGAACGGCGATGATCCTGCGCGAGGTCGGCAAGCCGATCGCCGGCAAGACCGGCACCACCAGCGACGGAAAGGACGTCTGGTTCGTCGGCTTTTCGCCGATCTCGTTGTCGGTCCATCCTCGGCTACGACAAGCCGCGCACTCTGGGCCGGGCCGCGCAGGGCGGCCGTATCGCCGCCCCGATCGCGAAGGATTTCATGAAACTCGCGCTCGCCGACAAGCCGGCGACCCCGTTCAAGGTTCCGCCCGGCATCCGGCGGTCCGCATCGATGCCAAGAGCGGCATGCGCCCCGGTCAGGGCGAGGGCGGCCGCACCATCCTGGAAGCGTTCAAGCCGGGCACCGCGCCGCCGGATAATTACGCCGTGGTCGGTGTGGCCGAGGGGGGAGGGACGGGTGCCGATGAGCCGGGAATCCCGTCCGAGGCCGGAAACGTGCAGGGAATGTCGCCTACGCCGGCAGTATCATGCGTCCAGGAACCGGCCGGCTTTACTAGCGGACGGTTTGCGGATTGCGCTTTGCGGCGCAGGCCGCTACATCCGACGCACACCATCGAATAGCGGTTCCCGCCGCAGACGGAGAAGACGATGCGCGCCGAAGTCGAACGCCTCGTAGAAGAGATCAAGCAGTCAGTCGGGCTGCTGAGGAGGCATCTTTGACGTCGAACAGTCCACGGCTCGCCTTGCCGAGCTGAACAAGCTCGCCGAAGATCCCAATCTCTGGAACGATCCCCAGAAGGCCCAGAAGCTGATGCAGGAGCGCACCTCGCTGGTGGATGCGCTCGAGGGCATCGGCAAGGTCGAGCGCGAGCTCGACGACAATGTCGAGATGACCGCCCGAGGTGCCGAACTGGGCGGTGCATCGGTTTGCCATCGGGCGCGGCTTGCGCTGGTGGGTCGCGCCGCTGGTGGTGCCGCCGGCCATCCGGCGGGTCCACGCGACCGCCGGCTTCGACCTGTCCGGGTGCATTCGCTGCGCTTCATCGGGCCGGCCGCGCTGTGGGCTCGGCGGCGCTGGAGGCTCGACGTGCCGGTGGTGGCCCACCACCATCACCTCGATGCCGATCCGCTGAATCGGCTGATCGAGAAGCGCGTGGTCGAGGCCTGCGACCACGTCATCGTGGGCAGCGAGTTCGCGCGCCGCCAGCTCGCCGACGCGCTCGGGGCCCGCATCGACCACGTGACGGTGGCGCCGTACGGCGTCGATCCGCGGTTCGCGCCGCGGCCGCCGCGGGCGGACCTCCGCCAGCGGTACGGTCTCGGCGACGGGCCGGTGGTGCTGTTCTTCGGTGGCCTCAAGGCCCGCAAGAACCTGCCGCTCCTGCTCGACGTCTGGGCCACGGTCACGCGGGTGGTGCCGGCCGCGCGTCTGCTGATCGCCGGCGGCGGCCCGCTGCTGCGCCCGCTGCGCGAGCGGGCCGCGGCGGCCGGGCTCGCCGACCGGGTCACGTTCACGGGCTACGTGGCGGAGGCCGAGAAGGCCGACCACTTCAACCTCGGCGAGGTCTTCGTGTTTCCCTCGGCGCTGGAGGGCTTCGGCCTGGCCGTCGGCGAGGCGATGTCCTCGGGGCTGCCGGTCGTCGCCTCCGATCGCGGCTCGATTCCCGAGCTGCTCGTGGACGGCGAGGGCGGCTTCCTGCGCGACCCCGCGCGCCCGGCGGGCTTCGTCGAGGCGCTGGTGCGGCTGTTGCGCGAGGCGCCCCTGCGCGCCAAGCAGGGCGCCGCCAACGCCGAGCGCGTGGATCGATGGTTCCGCTGGGAGCGCTGCGTGGCGACCACGCGCCGGCAGTACGAGGCCGTCCTCGACCGCTGGAAGCGCGAGGCGGCGACGCGCCGGGCAGGCCCGGCGTGACGCTCGGCCTGCTGCCCGCGCTCGGCGGCGGCCTCGGCGAGCTCGCCACCACCGGCCAGACCGGCGCGGCTGCTCGACGGCTACATGGCCCGCTACGTGAAAGCCTTCGACCGCGTCCGGTACTTCACCTATCTCGTCGAGTCGCTGCGCGACTTCACGAGCGACCCGGCCCTCCTCGAGGGGGTGGAGGTCGTGGCGCCGGCGCGGCCGTTGAGCCGGGCCCGGCGCGCCGCGACCCTGCCGTGGTCGGACGCCGCCCGCCTGCGCGAGTGCGCCGTGCTGCGGGTCTTCCAGGTGACCGGCACGGTGCCCGCCGTCGTCGCCAACGCGCGCTTCGGCACGCCGTACGTGACGACCTACGGGTTCTCGTACGCGCAGCTCTCGCGGCGGGGTCCCACCCGCGTGCTCAAGGCGGCCGTCGAGCGCGTCGGGCTGCGCCGCGCCGCCGCCGTCATCGCCACGACCGAGGCGCTGCGCGCGCGGGCCGCCCGGGTGGCGCGCGAGGTCCACCTCCTCCCCAACGGCGTCGACACGCGACACTTCGCGCCGCCGCCGGGGCTCCGGAAACCGGGCCGGCCCGCGCGCGTGCTCTACGTGGGCCGCTTCTCGGCGGAGAAGAACCTCGAGACGGTCGTCGCGGCGGTCGCCGCGCTGGGGCGCCGGGCGCCGGTCCGCCTGGTGCTGGTCGGCGCCGGTCCACTGCAAGCGCGATTGCGCGAGCAGGCCCGCGCCGCCGGGGTCGACGTCGAGTTCGCCGGCGTCGTCCCCCAGGAGCGACTGCCGCCCCTCTACGCCGCGGCCGACGCCTTCGTGCTGGCGTCGTTCACCGAGGGCCACCCCAAGGTGCTGCTGGAGGCCATGGCCGCCGGCCTGCCGTGCGTGGCCTCGGACTGCGAGGGCAACCGGTCGCTGGTCACGGACGGCCGGACCGGCCTGCTGTTCGACCCGCGCCGTGCCGACGAGCTGGCCGACCGCCTGGAGCGCGTGTTGACCGACCGGGTCCTGGCCGAGGCGCTGGGGCGGGCCGGCCGGGAGATGGTGGTCAGCCGGTACGATCTCGGGGTCCTCGTGGACGCCGAGATCGCGCTCCTCCAGCGGGTGGCTGCTGTATAATCCTGAAACTCCCGAGTCATGATTACCCTCATCAACTACCCGGGAATCAAGACGTTTTCGGGGCTCCAGATGCACATCCCGAATCCCCCTCCTGGGCCTGGCGTACGTCGCCGCCGCTGGCGCCGACTGGCCGCGGGGGCCGCCCGATAATCCCGGTCCGCGCTCACCCGCGATGAGCCCATCCCGGCCGGTCCTGGCCGCGCAGATCCGCGCGCTGGTCCAGCAGTACTTCGCCGAGCCCGAGCCCCGCACGGGCGAGGTGCGTTTGCCGCTGCACGTGCCGTCCTTCGGCGCCGACGAGGTGAACGAGGCGATCGAGTGCCTGCTCACCACGCGCGTCACCATGGGCGACAAGGTGCGCCGCTTCGAGGAGATGTGGGCCGAGTACCTCGGCGTGGCCGAGGCGGTCATGGTGAACTCGGGCTCCTCGGCCAATCTGGTTGCGGCCGCCGCGCTGGTCAACCCCGCGTTCCCGCGGCCGCTCGTCCCCGGCGACGAGGTCATCGTGCCGGCGGTGGCGTGGTCGACCACGTACTATCCGCTGGTGAACGTGGGGCTGGTGCCGGTGCTGGTGGACGTCGATCTCGACACCTTCACGATCGACCCGGCCGCGGCCGCCCGCGCCGTCGGTCCCCGCACGCGCGCGATGCTGCCCGTGCACCTGCTGGGCAACGCGTGCGACATGCGCGCACTGGTGGCGCTCGCTGCGCGCCACGACCTCGTGATGGTCGAGGACACCTGCGAGGCCCACGGCGCCCGGTTCGAGGGCAAGATGGTCGGCACCTTCGGCGTCATGGGCACGTTCAGCTTCTATTTCTCGCACCACATCAGCACGATCGAGGGTGGGATGCTGGTCACCGACGACCCCGCCCTGGCCGACCTGGCCCGCGTGCTGCGCGCCCACGGCTGGACCCGCGGCGTCAAGAAGAAGCCGGCGATCGTCGCCGCGCCGATCGACGAGCGCTTCCTATTCGTGAACCTCGGCTACAACTTCCGCCCCATGGAGCTACAGGGCGCCTTCGGCCTGCACCAGGTGGCCAAGCTCGAGCCCTTCATCAAGATCCGCCGCGACAACGTCGAGTACTGGAACGCCGCCCTGCGCCGCCACGCCCGCTGGCTGCGCGAGTGCCCCGGCCGCGACACCAACGGCTCGCGCTCGGTGTGGTTCGGCTACCCGATCAGCGTGCGGCCGGAGGCCCCGTTCTCGCGCGACGAGCTCGTGCGCTTCCTGGAGGGTAAGCGGATCGAGACACGGCCGATCATGGCCGGGAATTTCCGGGCCCAGCCGGCCATCCGGCTCTTCCCGCATCGTATCGCCGGCCCCCTCGACAACGCGGAGCGGATCATGCGCCAGTCGTTCTTCATCGGCAATCACCACGCCATCAGCGAGCGCGATCGCGCGTACGTCGTCGACTGCGTGGACGAGTTCATGGCGCAGTGGTAGTGCGAGCCGCCGCCGCCGGCGAGGCGAGCCTGGGAACGTGGGCCTGAGTCTCGCCGACGCCCGGGTGCTGGTGACCGGCGGGGCCGGCTTCCTGGGGCGCGCGGTGCGGGAGCGGCTGGCGGCGGCCGGCTGCGTGTCGGTGGTGGCGCCGCGGCAGTCCGAGTGTGACCTCACGCGCGACGCCGACGTCGAGCGCCTCTTCGCCACCCACCCCGTCGACCTCGTCCTCCACCTGGCCGCCGACGTCGGCGGCATCGGCTACAACCTCGCCAACCCCGGCCAGGCGTTCTACGCCAACGTGATGATGGGTGCGCTGGTGATGGAGCACGCGCGGCGGTCCGGCGCCGCCAAGTTCGTCGGCGTGGGGTCGGTGTGCGCGTATCCGGAGCACGCGCGGGTGCCGTTCAGGGAAGAT
Organism: uncultured Candidatus Rokubacteria bacterium; assembly: GCA_963743355.1. Taxonomy (GTDB): domain Bacteria; phylum Methylomirabilota; class Methylomirabilia; order Rokubacteriales; family CSP1-6; genus AR5. The sequence continues at coordinate 543,317 of CAVUPM010000004.1, read as the reverse complement.
GAGCTGTGGGACGGCTATCCGGAGCCGACCAACGGCGCCTATGGATCCGCCAAGCGGATGATGCTGGTGCAGGGCCAGGCCTACCGCGTGCAGTACGGCTTCAACGCGGTGCACCTTCTGATGATGAACCTCTACGGCCCCGGCGATCACTTCGAGCCCGAGCGCTCGCACGTGATCCCCGCGCTGATCCGCCGCCTCGTCGAGGCCACCGCCGCCCGGGCGCCAGAGCTCGTGGTGTGGGGGGACGGGCGCGCCACCCGCGAGTTCCTGTACGTGGACGACGCCGCCCGCGGCATCCTGCTGGCGGCCGAGCGTTACAACGAGGGCGAGCCCGTCAACCTCGGCGCCGGCTTCGAGATCTCCATCCGCGACCTGGCCACGCTGCTCGCGGAGCTGGTCGGCTACCGGGGACGGCTGGTCTTCGACGCCTCCAAGCCGAGCGGGCAGCAGCGGCGCTCCGCCGACGTGTCGCGGGCAAGGCGGGCGTTCGGGTTCGAGGCGTCGATGGGCTTCCGCGAGGGGTTGGCCCGGACGCTCGAGTGGTACCGGCGTACGCAGACGGCGGCCGCCCGGTGACGCCGGTCACCCTGGTCATCCTCACGCTCAACGAGATCGACGGCATCACGCACGTCGTCCCGAAGCTTCCGACGCACGTCGTGGACGAGATCCTGGTGGTGGACGGCGGCTCCACCGACGGGACGCTCGAGTTCTTCGAGGCGCGGGGGATGCGGATGATCCGCCAGGAGCGGCGCGGGCGAGGGGAGGCCTTCCGCCTGGCTGTGCGGCACGCGCGCAACGACCGGCTCGTGTTCTTCAGCCCGGACGGCAACGAGGATCCCGACGACATCCCGCGTCTCGTCGACGGCCTGGCCGCCGGTTACGACATGGTCATCGCCTCGCGCTTCATGACGGGCGCGCGGTCGGAGGACGACGACAAATCCCTCTTCGCCAGCCGGCGCTGGGGCAATCTCACGTTCACCTGGCTGGCCAACGTGCTGTGCGGGCGTGGACGCTGGATCACCGACACCATCAACGGCTACCGCGCCCTCACCCGGGCCGCCTTCCTGCGCCTGGCGCCCGACGCTCACGGGTACGCCATCGAGTACCAGATGTCCATCCGCGCGCTCCAGCTCCGGCTCCGCGTGCTCGAGATCCCGACCCGGGAGTCGCCTCGCCTCGGGCGCGGGGTGTCCAAGCTCAATGCCATCCCGGTCGGCTTCTCGTTCCTCCGCGTCCTCGCGCGCGAGTGGGCCTGGGGGGCTGGGCGGCGCTGAACGGCCGCCGGCTTCCGAAGGCCGGACGCGGAATGCTCGCGTACTACTCCGCCGCTGTGCACGAAGATTTCTGGACGGAGCACTGGGGCGGCCACACGGTGGACGAGCTGCTGGCGATCGCCGCCGTGTCGCCGCTCACGGACCTGATCACGGCGGCGCTGCCGCGTGAGGGCGTCGTGCTCGAGGCCGGCTGCGGGCTCGGGCAGTACGTCATCCTCCTGCGCCAGCGTGGCTGGCGCGCGGCCGGCGTGGATGGCAGTGTCGCCGCGCTCGCCACCGCCGACCGGGCCGCGCCGGTGCCCCTGGCGGCGAGCGACTTGCGGGCGCTGGCGATCCGCAGTGGCGCCGTGGCCGCCTACGTCTCCCTCGGCGTCGTCGAGCACGATCCCGACGGCCCCGACGCGATCCTGGCCGAGGCCCGCCGAGTGCTCGCGCCGGGCGGGATCCTCGTCGTCTCGGTGCCCTATCTCAACGGCGCCCGGCGTCTCGGCGCCCCCTGGATCCGCCGTCGCGCCCGCGCCGTGGCCGCCGCCGGCGGCGCGTTCTACCAGTACGCGTTCTCGCGGCGTGAGCTGGTGGCTGCGCTCGCCCGGCACGGCTTCGTGGCGCAGGCCGCGCATCCCTACGACCCGGCGCGGCTGCTCCGGTCGGCCCTTCCCCGCGCCGCGGTCGCGCGCGTACGACGGCGCGCCGCCGCGCCGGCCGGCCGCCGGCCGGCCACCGGCCCGGCCGCATCGCGCGGGCGGCTGGCTGGCTTCGTGCGCCGGGCGCGCTCTACACCGAGCCGGCACTGCGCTTGCTCGGTCACATGTTGCTCGTCGTCGCCCGCCGGCCGTGACAGGATAGGCGGCAATGGCCGAGCCATTCCGCATCCTGGACCTCGGCGATCGCCGCGTGCTCGAAACGGACGGCCGCCAGTACCCGACACGCTACAGCGCGCGCGTGGTCCGCATGCTCGTCGAGCGCAAGGGCCCGCACCGCGCCCCGCTCTACTTCGACTTCAAGGAGACACGCGGGCGCCACTTCCTCGGGCCGCTGTTCGCCTACCTTCGGTCCCAGCGGCGTCACGACTTGCGTGTACTCGAGGTGGGGTGCTCGTTCGGCCACATGACCGAGTTCCTGTCGGATCAGCCCGAGGTCGCCACCCTCATCACGTTCGACACCGATCCGGCGTTCGTCGAGCTGACGCGCGCCAAGGTGGAGGAGCTCGGACTCCGCGCGGTGCGCGAGGTCCTCCACCTCGACCAGGGGGCCACGTGTCAGCTCCCGTGGCCGAGCGGGGCGTTCGACCTGGTGGTGGCCGTGGGCGTTGTCGAGCACCTGCCCGTGCGCTACCGCCGGCAGCAGGTGGACGAGTACTACCGCGTGCTCGCCGCCGGCGGCCTGCTGACGATCCTCGACACACCCAACCGGTGGTTCCCGCTGGAGACGCACTCGGTCGGCCTGCCGCTCGTGCAATGGCTGCCGCCGCGGCTCGCCTACCACTACGCGCGGCTCGGCCGCCGGCGCCACTACCGGGCGGTGTCCTACGAGGCGTTCGTCGCCGACGGCACCGGCTGGCGCAACGCCAGCTTCGCCGACTGCCTGCCGTCGGCCGGGGCGGCCGGCGTGGTGGATCTCACCGAGCAGGCCGGCTACGGCCTGCAGTTCTTCCGCGCCACCGCGCGCTCGCGGATGCGGCGCGCGCTGCTGCCGCTGTTCGGGGCGGCCGCCGCCGCGCTGGGCGCGGCCGGGCGGCCGCCGTCGCTGGCGCTGCCCTATCTCAATCTCCTCTTCCGGCTGGATCGGAAGACCGACGGGTGACCGTGCGGATCGAGATCGGGCGGCGCCACTACCTCGCGTACCTGCTGCTGCCGCACCGGGTGAAGATCGCGCTGCTCTCGGACCCGACACGGAGCAGCTCGACGGCATCAACCGGGCCTTCAACGAGCGCATCTACTCGAGCGACGGCGCCCCGAGTACGACCAGCATCCACCGCTACGCCGAGGCGGAGCGGCACGACCACCCGGTGCGCGCGCTCGTGGACGAGCAGTGGGTGGCGGGCGGGTACGGGCGTGCGCTTGAGCTCGGAGCGGGCAGCGGCTACTTCACCGACCCTCATCGCTCGGCACGCCCCTCGATGGTCGCCGTCGAGCCGGTACTGGACATGCGGCCGGTTCTCGCCGAGCGTTGCCACCGCCGGCCTCAGTCACGTCCAGGTGACGGCGCCACCGCCGTCGAGGTGCCGGCCCATGTCGGTGAGCGTCCGTCGATTCCGCGTTCATCCTACAAGCCCTCCATCACTTCCACCGGCGCGACGAGGTCTTTCCGATCGCTCGGCCGGATGGTGCGGCCGGGCGGGCGTCTCTTCCTGGTCGAGCCGCACCACAACCTGCGGCGGGTGGCCCGCCTGTTCCGAACTACCTCGCCCAGTACCGGGCGCCGGCGTTCTGGCGCGACGAGCACAACTGGGCGACGCACGATTTCCTGACCCGCGGCGAGCTGCGGGCTCTGTGCCGGGGGGCGGCTTCACGGACGTGCGGATCGACGGCTACTGGATCCCGTTCTCGCGGCGATTGATTCCCGACGCGCGCCGGCGGTTCGGGTGTGAGCGTGTCGGCGGGCCGGCTTCCCGGCGCTGCGGCACTTCGCGGCCGTGCTGGCGGTGACGGCGCGTCGATCCGTACGCGGCCCCGATGAACCCGGCGACGCGCGCCGGCCGTCTCGGTCCTGCTGGCGGTCTCGCAACGGCGAGCCGTGGGTGGCGGAGGCGGTCGGCCAGCGTGCTCGGCCAGACGGACGGCGATCTCGAGCTGATCGTCATGGACGACGGCTCGACCGACGCCACGCCCGACCGTGCTGGCCGGCCGTGACCGATCCGCGGCTGCGCGTCCAGCCGCCAGGCCGCGCGCGGGGCTCACGCGCGCGCTCAACCGCGCGCTCGGCCTCGCGCGCGGCCGAGCTGGTCGCGCGGCTCGACGCCGACGACGTGGCGCTGCCGGAGCGCCTTGCCCGCCAGCGCGCGTTCCTGGCCGCACACCCGGGCGTCGGCGTGCTCGGTACCGCCGCGCGCGAGGTGGACGCGACCGGGGCACCCGGTGCGCGTGCGTGCGGCCGCCCGCGGACGACGCCGCGATCCGCCGGGCGCTGATCCGCCGCCAATCCGTTCGTGCACTCCTCGGTGATGGTGCGCCGCGCGCTGCTCGCCGGCGCCGGCGGCTACGACGAGACGCTGGCCGTCGCCCAGGACTACGACCTGTGGATGCGCCTGGCCCGCCGCACCCGCCTGGCCAACCTCGCCGAGGTCCTCGTCGTGCGGCGGCTGGGCGCGGGCCGCGTATCGGTCGAGCGCGAGGAGGAGCGCCTGCGTACCGAGGCGCGCGTGCGGTGGCGGGCGGTGACGAGCGGGGCCTATCCGCCGTGGTGCGCGCTGTTCGCGCTGCGGCCGGCGCTGGCGCTGGCGCTGCCGCGCCCGCTGCGACGCGCGGTGCGGGCGGCCGTACCGGCGGCGCGCGTGAGCGAGCCGATCCCGTCGTCGCACGTGCTCGTCTCCACCCGGCCGGGCGGCGGGCCGCAGCACGTCCTGGCCGTGGCGCAGGGCCTGCGCGCGCGGGGCTGGCGGCCGATCGTGGTCGGCCCCGCCGACGGGGTGATGTTCGAGCGGTTCCGCGCGGCGGGCGTCGAGACGGTCGCGCTGCGCGCCGATCGGCTGGGCCGCTGACGCTGCTGCGGCTGGCGCGGCTGATCCGCCGGCACCGCGTGCGCCTCGTGCACTCGCACGGCAAGGGCGCCGGCCTGCACGGCCGCCTGGCCGCGCGCCTGACCGGGGTGCCGGCCGTCCACACGCTTCACGGCCTGCACTACGAGCGCTATGCCGCGCCGGTGCGCGCCGGCTACCTGGCGCTGGAGCGCCGGCTGTCGGCGTGCACGCACGTCGTCGATCAACGTCTCCCGCGCGCAGGAGGCCGAGGGCCTGGCGCTCGGCCTGTTCACGGCCCGCCAGAGCCGCGTGATCCTCAACGGCGTGGACGTTGCGCGGCTCGGCGCCCGGGCGCTCGACCGCTGGGACGCGCGCGCCGCGCTTGGGCTGGACGCAGTCGGCGCGGTGGTGGGCTCGGTGGCGCGCTTCGACGAGGTGAAGCGACTCGACCTGCTGCTCCGGGCGGTGGCCGCAACGCCGGCGCCGGGCTTCACGCTCGCGCTGATCGGGCAGCGGTCCCGAGGAGCCGCGCCTGCGCCGGCTCACGGCGCGATCTCGGTCTGGACGGCGGGTGACGTTCGCCGGCGAGATTCCCGGCGCCGCGGTTCTGTTCGCGGCCTTCGACGTCTTCGTGGCGCCCTCGCGCAAGGAAGGGCTGCCGCTGGCGGTGCTCGAGGCGATGGCGCTCGGCCTGCCGGTCGTCGCCAGCGACATCCCGGCGCACCGCGAGGTGCTCGGTGACGCCTCCGGCGGGCTGGCGACCGGCACGGTCGAGGCCTTCGCCGCCCGGCTGACCGAGCTGCTGTCCGGACCCGATCGGCGCGGACGCCTGGCGGCCGAGAACCGCACCCGGGCGCGCAGCGAATTCGACGTCCACGGCATGCTGGACGCGCTGGAGGCGGTCTACAGGGAGGCACTGGGGCTGTAGTACTATACGCGGGATGCGGATGCAGACTAGGGGCGTCTCCGTGTTCCTCGGCGCCGCCGGCTCGCGTTCCCCCGACTTTCCCATGCCGATCCCCCACGAGTATTGGCGACAGCGCATTCCCGCTCTCTCGCGCTGATCGATCCCGACGCCGATCCGGTGCCGGCCCGCCGGCCGCGCGTCGCCCTCGTCCACGACTGGCTCACCGGCATGCGCGGCGGCGAGCGCTGCTCGAAGTCTTCTGCGAGCTGTTCCCCGACGCGCCGCTCTTCACGCTCCTGCACGTGCCCGGCAGCGTCAGCCCGGTGATCGAGCGCCGCCGCATCGTGACCTCGTTCGTGCAGCGGCTGCCGTCGGTCGCGCGACGCGCTACCGTCAGTACCTGCCGCTCTTTCCGGCCGCCGTGCGCGGCCTGTCGCTGGCCGGCTACGACCTCGTGATCTCGCTCAGCCACTGCGTGGCCAAGGCCGTGCGGGTCCCGCCGGGCGCGCTGCACCTCTGCTACTGCTTCACGCCGATGCGCTACGTGTGGGACCTCGAGGACGACTACGCGCCGTGCGCCGGCTGGCTCACCCGCGTGGCTCTGCCGCCAGTGGCCGCGGCGCTGCGGCGCTGGGACCGGCGCCACAACGACGACGTGGACGAGTTCGTGGCGATACTCGATCCACATCGCCGAATCGCATCCGCCGCGTGTACGGGCGGGAGGCCGAGGTCATCTACTCGCCCGTTGACGTCGCGCGCTTCCGCATCGCGGAGGCGCTCGACGACTACTACCTGGTCGTCTCTGCCCTCGTGCCCTACAAGCGCGTCGATCTCGCCGTGGCCGCCGCCACGCGCCTCGGTCGCCGGTTGCTCGTCGTCGGCACCGGGCCCGAGGAGGCGCGCCTGCGCGCGCTGGCCGGGCCCACCGTGACGTTCCTCGGCTGGCGCCCGGACGCCGAGGTGGCCGAGCTCTACGCGCGCTGCCGGGCCGTGCTGTTCCCGTCGGTGGAGGACTTCGGCATCGTTCCCCTGGAGGCGGCGGCGGCCGGCCGGCCCACGCATCGCGCTGGGGCGCGGCGGAGTGCTGGAGACGATGATCGGTCTCGGCGCCGGCGTCGAACCGCCGACGGCGGTCTTCTTCGCCGAGCCGACGGTGGAGTCGCTTTGGCCGGCGCCATGACCGCCTTCGAGACGGCCGCCGACCGCTTCGAGCCGCGCGCGCTGCGGGCGCGCGCCGCGCAGTTCGATCGGCCGATCTTCGCCGAGCGCGTGCGCGAGTACGTCGAGCGCCGCTGGAGCCGGTTCCAGGCGAGGGCGCGCGTGCTGAAGGCGCACTCGCGGCTGTTCGAGCACCTGGCCCTGGTCGACCGACCTCGTGCTGATCGCCGTGTGCTGGATCGCCGCCTACGTCGCTGCGCTTCGACGTGTTCGGCTCGGGCGACGTTCCACGCCGTTCTCCGACTACACGCTGCAGCTGGTGCCGATCCTCATCGTGTGGGGCATCGCCTACAAGGCCTTCGACCTCTACCGGCCCAACCGGCTCGGCTCGCACCTGTCCGAGTGGTTCGACATCGCCAAGGCGTCCACGCTCGGCGTGCTCGTCCTCATCGCCGGCATGACGTTCCTGTTCCGCGGCTACGAGTACTCGCGGCTCGTCATTCGTCATGTTCTGGGTAGCGTCGATCGTGACCGTGAGCTTCTCGCGGGCGGCGTTCCGCGAGATCCTGCGCTTCGCCCGCCGCCGCGGCTACAATCAGCGCTACGCGATCGTGGTCGGCGGCGGGGAGCCGGCCGCCGAGGTGCTCCGCGTGCTGCACCGGCGGCGGGACACCGGCATCCAGCTGCTCGGGCGTGCTCAGCGACAAGCAGGAGAGCCGAGGGCGCGCCGGTGCGCTGGCTGGGCGGCATCGAGGACATCCGCGAGCGTGCTCGCCGCGCAGCCGATCGACATCGTCATCATCGCGCTGCCGCACAGCGACTATCCGCGACTGAGCACGGTGCTCAACGAGATCGGCGACGAGCCGGTCGACATCCACTTCGTGCCCGACCTCTTCAACCTGGCCTCGCTGCGGGGCGGGGTGGAGGAGTTCGAGTCGATCGCCTTCATCCACCTGCGCGAGTCGCCGCTCTACGGCTGGAACCGCGTGCTCAAGCGCGGCTTCGACCTCGGCTTCGGCGCCGCGCGCGCTCCTGGTCGCGCTGCCGCCCATGGCGGCCATCGCCGTCGGCGTCGCGCGCGACCTCGGGCCGGCCGATCCTCTACCGGCAGGAGCGCATGGGGCTGGACGGCCGCCGCTTCCGCATGCTCAAGTTCCGCACGATGCGTGACCGACGCCGAGGCCCAGACCGGGCCGCGGTGGGCCGTCCCCGACGACCCGCGGCGCACGCGGCTCGGCGCGTTCCTGCGCGGCGTGGAGCCTGGACGAGCTGCCGCAGCTCTTCAACGTGCTGCGCGGCGAGATGAGCCTGGTGGGGCCGCGGCCCGAGCGGCCCGAGCTTCGTCGCGGAGTTCCGCCGGCGCGTGCCCGGCTACATGCTCCGCCACAAGATGAAGGCGGGGATCACCGGCTGGGCCCAGATCAACGGCTGGCGCGGCAACACCTCCATCGAGAAGCGCATCGAGTACGACCTCGAATACATCGCACGCTGGTCCCTCGGCTTCGACCTGTCCATCCTCCTGCGGACCCTGTGGCTCGGCTTCCACGACCGCAACGCGTATTGAGCGCGGCCGCCGGCGGGGCGGTCACCGACTGGCCGCGGCTGGCGCACACCCCGCTGCTGGTGGCGCTGGTGCTCGGACTCGCGCTGTCGATCTCGGTGAGCCAGATCGCGCTGGGGGCGCTGGCGGCGTGGCTGTTGCTGGCGCGGCGGACGGGACGGATCCCGCCGCTGCAGGCGCCGCTGCTGGCGCCGATCGCCGCCTTCGCGGGGTGGAGCGTGGTGGCCGCGCTCGCCTCCGAGCGCCCGCTCGAGAGCCTCTACACCTCCAAGAGCCTGCTGAACCTCGCCGCTCTGTTCGTGATCGCCAACGCGCTGCCCGACGCCGCGACGGCCCGGCGCTTCGCGACCTGGTTGCTGATCGCCCTGGCGGCCGCGGCCGCGCTGGCGGTCGTTCAGGTGGCCGCCTGTCCCGGGCCCGAGGCCGCCGCAGCGACCTCCCCGCTGGCCGGCAAGTTCTTGAGGAAGTGCGCGCGGGCGCGCGGCTTCTACAGCATCTACATGACGCTGGGTGGGGTGCTGGCGATGATGCTGACCGCGGCGCTGCCGCGGCTGGCGCGGATGTCGGCGGAGGCGTGGTGGCTGGGCCCGGCCTGGATCATCGGGGTTGCCGCGCTCGGGCTCACCTACGTGCGGGGCGCCTGGCTCGGCTTCGCGGCGGGGAGCATGGCCGCGGTGGCCGGCCTCGGGCGGCGCGGGATCGTCGCCACCGTCGCGCTCGCCGTGCTGGTGCCGGCCCTGCTGATCGGCCTGCCGGGCGTGGGCGAGCGGTTCAGGACGATCGGCAGCACGGCCGACGACACCACGCGCGACCGTCTCGCGATGCTCGAGGCCGGCCGCCGGCTCGGCGTGGAGAACCCGGTGACCGGTGTCGGCCCCGGCCAGCTCAAGCACGCCTACGCGCGGGTGGCGCCCCCGGAGGCGTTGCGGCGGTCCACCAGCCACCTGCACAACACACCGCTGCAGATCGTGGTGGAGCGCGGCATCGTCGGCCTCGTCGCCTGGCTGTGGATCTTCGTGGCCTTCCTCGTCCGCGGGCTCGCGATTCTCCGGAGGCTGCCGCGCGAGGCGACCGGCGACCGGGCGCTGGTGCTGGGCTCCCTGGCCGCCGTCGTCACGTTCCTCGTCGCCGGCCTGTTCGAGTACAACTTCGGCGACGCCGAGGTGCTCCTGGTCGCCATGGCCCTCATGGCACTGCCGTTCGCGCTCGGCCGCGCCCGGGCCGTCGCCCGCCCGTGAGCCCGACCCGCCGCCCGCGCTGGGCCGCGGTCCGCGCCCTGGTCACCGACGTCGACGGCGTGCTGACCGACGGCGGCCTCTACTACGCCGAGAACGGCGACGAGCTGAAGCGCTTCGACGTGCGCGACGGCCAGGGCCTCGTGCTGCTGCGCGAGGCCGGCCTGCTGACCGCGATCGTCACGCGCAAGCAGACGACAATCGTGACCCGCCGCGCCCGCGACCTCGGCATCACCGAGGTCCACCAGAACGTGACCGACAAGGCCGCCGCCCTCACCGACCTGTGCGCCCGCCACCACCTCGCGCCGTCCGCGGTCTGCTACGTCGGTGACGACGTCGGCGACCTCCCCGCGATGCGCCTCGTCGGTCTCCCCATCGCCGTCGCCGACGCCGTGAAAGAAGTCCGTCACGCCGCCGCCTACGTCACCCGCGCCGGCGGCGGCCACGGCGCCATCCGCGAGATCAGTGACCTGATCCTCGCCGCCCGCCGACCCCCAAAGTAACGTCGCCTCGGCGCCTCCATCGAGGCCGTTCCGCCATTGGAGTCGTCCCGAACATTCGTCGGCGAGCGGCGGGGCTGGTCATGGCTCGCCCGAGGTTCCGTTGGCTTCGATCGTGTAACAGCTCACGCCGGACTTCGCCAAGCCGGGGCAGGTGCAAGGAGATGTCGCACGCGGAACCGCGGGCGAGCCATGACCAGCCCCGCCGCTCGCCGACGGGCAGGGCGCGAGGACTCAGTACGCCGGAACCGGCTCCGTCGTCGCGCGGACGCGCGTGAAGTATTCCTTGAAGCGCTCGACGTCGTCGGCGGAGACCATGTCCGACACGAGGAAGCAGCCGACGTCGCCCTGCTTCCACACCCAGGCGGCGAAGCCGCTGTCGCGCAGGAGCGCGGGGCGCCAGCGGCCGATCTGCACGCGCGCGGGGTCGGGCACCGTCAGCCCGGGCGCGGGCAGCGCGATGTAGGTGAGCATGTGGCCGTCGACGTCGCGGTAGTGGATGGCGACGCCGCGCTGGCGCTCGAGATAGACCGGCTCGGCGGTGACGAACTCCAGCCGGTCGTCGCCCACGAAGACCTTGGTCAGCGCGATGCCCGATTCCTGCGTGAGCCACGGCAGCGCGGTTGGCAGGATCTCGCCGTGGCGCGCGCCCCACATGAGCGTGCGCGAGTGCTCGCTCACCACGGCCCGCACGTAGCGCTGGGCGGGATCGGAGGGCACGATGCGCGGCAGCACCGGCAGGACGACCAGCGCCAGCAGCATGGCGGTGGCCGCCGCCGACAGCAGCGGGGCCAGCCAGGCCGGGCGTCGCGCGGGCGGCGTGGCGGCATCCACGATGGTCACCCGCAGGCGGGCCGGCGCGGTGTAGCGGGGGAGCTCGCCGGCCAGCCGGCGGCTCAGGACTTCGTCAGAGCTGTCGTCGAAGCGTTCGCTCATTTCGTCTCGTAGTCACTGAGCAGCCCCCGGAGCCTTTCCTTGGCCCGGAAGATGCGCGACTTCACCGTGCCGACCGGGCACGCCATTACCCGGGCCACCTCCTCCAAGGGGAGGCCCTCGACCTCGGCGAGCAGAAGCACCGTGCGGAAATCCTCCGGCAGGCGGCGCATGGCCCGCTCCAGGTCGGTGTGGGCTTCCATCGTGATCCCGTCGTCGTCCGGGGCATGGTGGAACATGGGGACGTCCCATTCGGGGACGCCATCCTCCGCGACCGGGGCCTCCCGTTCGCGAACCCGGTAGAACGTCAGGAACGTGTTTCTCAGGATCTGGAACAACCAGGCCCGGAGGTGGGTTCCCGGCTGGAAGCGGTGGGAGAACCGGAACGCTCTCAGGTAGGTCTCCTGCACGAGGTCGTCCGCGTCAGGGGACCGCTTCGTCAGGTACATCGCGAAGTTGTAGAGGGCGTCGAGGTGTCCGAGGGCCTGGCGCTGGAAGTCGAGATCGGCCACGGCTCAGCCCTCGAACCAGTGCGCCGGGTAGGCGCCCCGGCGCACCTCGTGGTCGTCGGCGAGATCGTCGAGCAGCTCGCTCACGCGCCGGTAGAGCGTGGGGTGTGTGAAGTCGGGGGCGATGTCGGCCAGCGGGCGGAGCACGAACGCACGCTCGGCGGCGAGCAGGTGCGGGATGTGCAGATCGTCGGGGGCGCTGATGACCTCGTCGTCGTAGAACAGGATGTCGATGTCGAGCGTCCGCGGCGAGAACCGGCGCGCCTCCGGCGTCAGCGCGGCTGGGCGCGTGCGGCCGAAAGCGGCCTCGATCGCCTGCAGGCGCTCCAGCAGCGTGCGCGGCGGCAGCGCCGTCTCGATCGCCACGACGCAGTTGAGATACCAGGGGCGCTCGCTCTCGGTCTGGCCCGGCTCGGTCTCCCACGGCTCCGACTCGTACAGCGGCGAGGCGACCACCAGCGCGAGGCCGTCGGCCCGCAGGCGCGCGAGCGCGCCCTGCAGCAGCGCCAGCCGGTCGCCGAGGTTCGAGCCGAGCGAGAGGTACACCTGGGCCATCAGCGCTTTCGCACCAGCTCGACCGAGGGCGTGCCGACCAGCCCCTGCAGCGGCGGCGTCAGCTTGCGCACGCGCACGCGGACTTCCTGGGTGGGGAACTCGCGGAGCAGCGCCTGCGCGATCATGCCGGCCAGTCGCTCGATCAGGTTCACGCGGCCCTCGGTGCCGATCTCGACGATACGGCGCGCCACCTCGCCGTAGTCGACCGCGGCGGCGAGATCGTCCGACACGGCGGCCGGTGTGAGATCCACCGCCAGCTCGGCGTCGACCGAGAACCACACGCCCACCGTCTGCTCGGCCTTGCTGACGCCGTGGTGGCCGTAGAAGCGGACGTCCTCCAGCAGCAGCCGGTCGGTCGTCACAGGCGCACCACGGTGTTCTTGAGGGCGCCGACGCCCTCGATGCGGATCTCGACGCGGTCGCCGGCGTCCACCGGCCCCGAGGCCCCGGGCGCCCCGGTGGCGACCAGGTCGCCCGGCAACAGCGTCATGATCTCGGAGACGCGCGCGAGGACGTCCTCCACCGCGAACACCAGATCCTTGGTCGAGGCGGAGCCGCGCAGCACGCCGTTCACCCACGTCTCGATGGTGGCGCGGTGGGGATCGCAGTCGGTCGCGATGCAGGGGCCAACCGGACAGAACGTGTCGAAGGCCTTGGCCCGCGTCCAGTCGCCATCACGCTTCTGGATGTCGCGCGCCGTCACATCGTTGAGCCCGGCGTAGCCGAGCACGTACTCGCGGGCGCGCGCGGCCGGCACGTTGCGACAGCGGCGCTTGATGACCGCCGCCAGCGTGGCCTCGCACTCCACGTGCGTGCTCCCGGGGGGGGCGACGATCGGATCGTCGGGTCCGACCAGCGCGCTGATCGGCTTGAAGAACACCAGCGGCTCGTCGGGCACGGCGCGACCGAGGCCGGCGGCCTGCCCGCGGTGGTTGAGACCCACACCGATGATCTTGGAGGGCAGCACCGGCGCCAGCAGCACGACCTGGCGCAGCGGATAGCGCCGCCGGCCGCGCCGGAAGAGACTCCACGGCGTGCCGGCGTACTCGACCACCACCGCGCCGTCCAGCACGCCGTACCGCGTCTTGCCCTCGATGCGAAAGCGGACGATGTGCACGGTTCAGGCGAGCCCCAGGACGTCGGCCATCGAGTAGAGGCCGGGGGGCTGAGCGACGACCCAGCGGGCGGCCCGGAGCGCGCCGCGCGCGAACGTGTCGCGGCTGTGGGCCCGGTGCGTGAGCTCCAGCCGTTCGCCCAGCGAGCCGAACGAGACGGTGTGCTCGCCGACCACGTCGCCCGAGCGCAGCGACATGACGCCGATCTCCGTCGGCGTGCGCTCGCCCGGCAGGCCCTGGCGGCCGTAGACGCCGACCCTGGCGATGTCGCGGCCGAGTGCCTCGGCCACCAGCTCGGCCATGCGCACGGCGGTGCCGCTCGGCGCGTCCTTCTTGAACCGGTGGTGGATCTCGGTGATCTCGACGTCGTAGTCGTCGCCCAGCGCGCGGGCCATGATCGGCAACAGCTTGAACGCCAGCGTGACCGCCACCGACATGTTGGGCGCCTGCATGATCGCCGCCCGGCGGCCGAGCGTCTCGATCTCCGCGCGCTGGGCGACCGAGAAACCGGTCGTGCCGATCACCGCGCAGGCGCCGGTGGCGGCCACCAGCCGCAGGTGCTCGAGCGAGGCCTCGGGGACGGAGAACTCGACGAGGACTCGGCCGGCGGCGATGGCGGCGGCGGCGTCGCTGGTGATCGTCACCCCGGCCCGGCCGGCCTGGGCCACGTCGCCGGCGTCGGCGCCGAGCGCGCGGTGGCCGGCGGCCTCCAGCGCGGCGACGACGCGCAGGTCGGCGCGCTCGTGGGCGAGGGCGACGATGCGGGTGCCCATGCGACCGGCGGCGCCGCCGACGACGAGGTTGATCGGAGGCCCGACGGTCGTCGAATCAACCGTCATGGAGAACCGTCCGCCAGGTTACTTGACGAGCGCGTACTGCCGGAGGATGCCGCGCAGCGTTTCGCGGTTCGCGTCGCTCATCCGGCACATGGGCAGCCGGAACTCGGGCTCCAGCATGCCGGCCATCGCCATGGCTTCCTTGATCGGGATCGGGTTGGTCTCCAGGAAGGCGGCCCGGGCCAGCGGAAAGAGCCGGTAGTGCAGCTCGCGGGCGCGCTTGAAGTCGCCGTCCAGTGCCGCGTGCACCAGGTCGGCGGTCTCGCGCGGCACGATATTGGCGATCACCGAGATGACGCCGTGGCCGCCGATCGCCATGAGGGGCAGCGTGATGTTGTCGTCGCCGGAGAGCACTGCGAAGCTCGGCCCGCAGGCGGCGATGACCTGGCTCATCTGGTCGAGGCTGCCCGAGGCTTCCTTGACGCCTACGATATTGGCGCAGTCTCGGGCCAGTCGCGCCATCGTCGCGGTCTCGACGTTGATGGCGGTACGGCCGGCGATGTTGTACGTGACGATCGGGATCGTCACCGCCTCCGCGACGGCGCGGAAGTGGCGATAGAGTCCCTCCTGCGTCGGCTTGTTGTAGTACGGGTTCACGACCAGCGCGCCGCTGGCGCCCGCCTGCTCGGCGTGCTTCGTGAGCTCGATCGCCTCGCTGGTGGAGTTCGAGCCGGTGCCGGCGATGACGTGCACGCGCTTGCGCGCCGTCTCGACGACGATCTCGACGACGCGCTTGTGCTCGTCGTGGCTCAGCGTGGGGGACTCGCCGGTGGTGCCGCACGGGATCAGGCCGTCGGTGCCGTGGGTGATCTGGAACTCGACCAGCTCCCGCAGCTTCGCCTCGTCGACGCGACCATTGCGGAACGGGGTGACCAGCGCGACGAACGATCCCTGGAACGTGATCTGGCTCATATCTTCGTCCCCCCGGCGGACGCTCAGGTGAAAGTGATCGTTGCCTTTTTCGCCCGTGAAGTCAAGGCGCGGGACGACGTGTCGGAGCCGCTGAAGGAATCGCAGTGTCGAGGAGCGCCACGGGGTGTGGGGGCCATGTCGGGGCCCCAGGCGCGAGCGCGCACCAGAGGAGCGACACGGCTCCGCCGGGTCGCTCCGAATGTGGGGGGCTGGGGGGCCATTTCGGGGCCCCTCACCACTCAGGGAACCGTGACGTCGACCTCGCTGGAACGGGTGCTCTCGTTGGCGCGCACGCTCGTGTCCTGGGCGGTCACCGCATAGCGGTAGGTCCCCGGCCGCACCCCACGGTCGGTGAAGGTCGTGCCCGGGGCTCGCACCGAGCCGACGCGCTCGAACGGCCCGGTGCCGGGGGCGCGGTAGACGACGTAGCCGCCGAGGTCGGCGTCGGCACCCGGCGTCCACGACAGGCGCACGACGCCCTGCGAGGGGACCGCGACGAGATTGGTCGGCGGCGCCGGCGGCGTGACGTCGGTCGGCGTGGCCGCGATGCGTGGCGTCGTCTCGCCCTCGATCGCCGTCGCTCCTTCCTGGCGGATGGCCCGTACGGCGTAGTGATAGGTGCGCTCGTTCTCGAGGCCGCGGTCGGTCGTGGACGTGACGCCGGGAGCGGTGCGGGCGATGGGGGCGAGCGCCGCGTCCGGCGCCGAGGCGCGCAGGACCTCGTAGACCAGGGAAGCCGTCGCCGAGTCGCCGTCGGTGAGCCGCGCCGGTGGCCGCCAGCTCAGACGCACCTGCCGCTCGCCGGGCTCGGCCTGCAGATCGGCGGGCGGCGGCGGCGCCGCCGCGAAGGTGAGCGTCAGCCGGGGCGACGGCGGGCTGGTGCGGCCCTGAGCGTCGGTGGTGACGACCACGTACGTGTAGCGGCGGCCGACCGCGAGGCCGCGGCGATCGGCGAACACGACACCGCCCTTCTGCACGCTCGGCGCCGGCGTGTCGCCGAGCTGCACGGTGCCGATCTCGGTGTAGCCGGCGATGCGGTCGTTGCTGAGGAGCGCGGGCTTGGGATCGCCCTGCCCGGCATCGTCGGTGCGGAAGACGCGGGCGACGCTCGGGTCGATGAGCCGCGTGTTGTCCACACGGCGGCGCGGCACCGACCACGCCAGCTCGATGCCCCCCTCGCGCACGAGACCGCGGAGATCGGCGACGGGCTGGGGGACGCGGCGTTCCGGCGCCACCGGCGGGCCCTTGCGGCCGCAGGCGCCGAGCGCCACCAACACCAGGGCCGCGACCAGCACCGGCGCCAGCGGGCGGCGGCGGCCCCGGCTCATGCGCGGGCTATCTCGCGGGCCTGAGCCAGCGCCTGCCGTACGGCCTCGGGCGCGGTCCCGCCGGTGACGGCGCGGGCGCGCAGCGAGGCCTCGACGGTGAGCGCCTGGTGGACGTCGGCGGTGAAGCGATCGGAGAACCGGAGCAGCTCGTCGAGGCCGAGCTGTTCCAGCGTGACGCCGCGCTCGAGCGCGTAGCGCACGACCTTGCCCACGATCTCGTGACCCTCGCGGAACGGCAGGCCCTTGCGCACGAGGTAGTCGGCCAGGTCCGTCGCGGTCGCGAAGTTCTCGCCGGCGGCCGCCCGCATGCGCTCGGCGCGGAAGGTGAGCGAGGCCAGCATCGGCGGCAGCACGCCGCAGATCGCCGCCAGCGTGTCGACCGAGTCGAAGAACGCTTCCTTGTCCTCCTGCATGTCCGAGTTGTAGGCGAGCGGCAGCCCTTTCATCGCCGTGAGCACGGCCATGAGGTTGCCGTAGAGACGCCCGCTCTTGCCCCGGATCAGCTCGGCCACGTCGGGGTTCTTCTTCTGCGGCATGATCGACGACCCGGTGGCGAACGCGTCGGCGAACTCCACGAAGCCGAACTCGGCGGTGGCCCACAGCGCCAGGTCCGCCGCCAGCCGTGAGAGGTGCATGCCGGTGATGGCGGCGGCGGCCAGGTACTCGAGCACGTAGTCGCGGTCGCTGACGGCGTCGAGGCTGTTGGGCGAGGCGGCGGCGAAGCCGAGGTCCCGGGCCAGCGCCTCGCGGTCGATCGGGAACGCGGTGCCGGCCAGGGCGGCCGCCCCGAGCGGCATCACGTCGGCCCGGGCGGCGGCGGCCGCGAACCGCTCGCGGTCGCGCTGCAGCATGAACACGTACGCCAGCAGGTGGTGGGCCATCACGATGGGCTGGGCGCGCTGCATGTGGGTGTAGCCGGGCATCGGCATGTCCACCGTCTCGGCGGCCCGCGCCACCAGCGCCTGCTGGACGGCGCGCAGCCCCTCGCCGGTGCTCGCGGCGATGTCCTTGAGGTACAGCCGCTCGTCGAGCGCGATCTGGTCGTTGCGCGAGCGCCCGGTGTGCAGCTTGCCGGCGACCTCGCCCACCAGCTCGAGGAGCCGGCGCTCCACGTTCATGTGGATGTCCTCGAGCTCGGTCCGGAAGGGGAACGTGCCCCCCTCCAGCTCGGCGCGCACGGCGCCCAGGCCGTGGATGATCGCGTCGCGCTCGGCGTCGGTGAGCAGGCCGGCACGGGCCAGCGCGCGGGCCCACGCGAGGCTGCCCACGATGTCGTGCGGCCACAGCCGCCGGTCGAACGCGAGCGAGCCGGTGAAGCGCGAGGCTGTGGGGTCGGCCGCGGTGGCCAGGCGCGCCCGCGCGAGGGCCCGCTCGGGTGTGCTCATGGCAGCAGCGCCGCGATGTCGTCCATGATCCGCTGCGTGATGCGGCCCCGGGCGAGCCGGCCGTGCCCGGCGTCGCGCGGAAAGTGCCGCGGAGGACCGAAGGTCACCGCGAGAGGATGGCGCCGCGGGATGTAGCCCCGGCGCCCCACGAGCGCCTGGAAGGTGCCGCGAATCCCGGCCGGCACCACCGGCACGCCGGCCCGCAGCGCGAGGAGTCCGACGCCGGGCAGGCCGCGCTCGAGGCAGCCGCGCACGCTGAATGGGCCCTCGGGGAAGATGCCGACGACGCGGTCCTGGTCGAGCGCGCGCAGGGCCTGGCGCAGGGCGCCGACGTCGGGGCGCTCGAGATTGAGCAGGATCGAGCCGATCTGGCGGTGCAGAAGCGGGTGTAGCGGCGTCGCCCGCCACACGCGGGGCATGACGAGGAACGCGATCGGCCGTGGCAGCGCGACCGCCAGCACCACGCCGTCGAGGTAGTTGTGATGGTTGGCCGCGACGATGTAGGGCCGGTCGGCCGGCAGGTGCTCGAGGCCCTCGACTCGCAGATCGAACCACCGGCCGAGCGCCGCGCGCGCGGAGGCCCGCAACGCCTGATAGAGCAAAGGAAACGGCGCCGCCGCGCCGGCCACGCCGGGTGTGGAAGACAGGGCCGTCGAGCGCGACATGTCGCCGGTTTTATAGCACGGGGGTCGGGGAGTGTATAGGCGCGGTACGACCGGGAGCGGCAGTAGCGAGGGTGATCGCCCTCACGAGGCCCGGCGCATCAGCCGGTAGCGTATCACCGCCTTGTTGTGCTCGGTGACCGTGGTGGAGAAGGTGTGGCGGCGGTCGTCGCGGGCGACGAAGTAGAGATAGTCCACCGGCGCCGGGTCGAGGGCGGCCTGAATGGCGCCAAGCCCGGGGCTCGCGATTGGTCCGGGCGGCAGGCCGCGGCGCGTGTACGTGTTGTAGGGGTGGTCGGCGGCCAGGTCGGCGCGCGTGAGCGCCCGCCGCTCCTTGGCCACGGCGTACTGCACCGTTGGATCCGCCTGCAGCGGCATGTCCCGGCGCAGGCGGTTCCAGAAGACCGCCGAGATCAGCCGCTGTTCCTCCGGGTCCACCGCCTCGCGCTCGATGATGGAGGCCAGCGTCAGGAGCTGGTGGACGTCGAGTCCGCGTGCCCGGGCGTGCGCGACCAGCTCGGGCGTGAGCTTGCCGCGCAGGCGCTGTACCATCCGCCCCAGCATCTCCTCCGCCGACAACCCCCGCACGAACTGGTAGGTGTCGGGGAACAGGTAGCCTTCCAGGTTGGGCCCGCTGATGTCGAGCGTACGGCGCAGCCGCTCGTCGCCCGCGGCCCGGATAATGTCCTCGGCACGGCCCAGCCGCTCGGTCTCCAGCACGCGCGCGAGCTCGGCAATCGTCGCCCCCTCGGGATGCAGCACGGCGTGCTGCCGCACGCGTCCGCTGACCAGCAGGTCGACGACATCCAGCGTGGTGGCGCCCCGGGGGATCTCGTACTCGCCGGCCTTGAGATGGCGGATGCGGCCCCGGCCGGCGGTGAGCGCCAGGAACGCGACGCGGCTGTGCACCACGTCAGCCTCGGCCAGGCGGGTCGCGATGCCGAGCACGCTCTCGTGGGCGGGGATCTCGACGACCAGGGGCCCGGCCTGGACCGCCGGGGTTGGGCTGAGCGCCAGCCAGGCCAGGCCGGCCGCTCCGGCCAGGCCGCTGAACGCGATCAAAGCGAGAGCTCGCAACAGCATGGCAATTCGAGTCTACCCCGACCGACGCCCAGACCCGCCGTGACGCGTGGCGCGAGCGTCTGGTATACTGTCGGGCCTGGACACTAGCCCTTGAATTTCGCAGTCATACGGTCGGTCGCCCGCGGGCCACGCACCTTTTGAAGGGGGTCTCATGCTCGAGCTTCAGCTCCCCACGCGCCACGAGTGGATCCAGTCCGACAACACCTACGGCAAGCTGGCCATCGAGACGTTCGAGGCCGGGTTCGCGCTGACGGTCGGCATCGCCTACCGTCGCGTGCTGCTGTCGGCCATCCACGGCGCCGCACCCACGTGGGTCAAGATCGAGAACGTCCTGCACGAGTTCTCGCACATGCCCGGGGTCACCGAGGACACGCTCGACATCATCATGAACCTCCGCAAGGTGGTCTTCACGCTGCACGTCAACCGGCCGAAGATCCTCCGGCTGAAGTCGCAGGGCGGCGGGCAGGTGAAGGCGGGCGACTTCGAGCCGGACGCCGACGTCCAGATCCTCACGCCCGACGTCCCGCTCTCGACGCTGGACAAGGACGGCGCGCTGGAGATGGAAGTCTGCATCGAGCGCGGCCGCGGCTACGTGTCGGCGGAGAAGCGCGAGCCGGAGGCGCTGCCCATCAACGCCATCCTGCTGGACGCCGACTTCTCGCCGGTCAAGCGCGTGAACTTCAAGGTGGAGCCGATCGGGACGGCGCCGGCCGGCGAAGAGCCGCCGGAGCGCCTGGTGCTCGAGCTGTGGACCGACGGCAGCGTGTCGCCGGCCGTCGCCGTGGGCGAGGCCTCGCGCATCCTGCAGGATCACTTCAATCTGTTGACCGACTTCCCCGAGACCATGCCCGAGGAGGAGGAGCCGGGCCGCGACGAGGCGCGCCCGCGCACGGAGCTGAACGACAACCTCTTCCGTAACGTCGACGAGCTGGAGCTGTCGGTGCGGGCGTCGAACTGCCTCAAGACGGCCAACATCCGGACCATCGCCGATCTCGTGCAGAAGACCGAGGCCGAGCTGCTGAAGACCAAGAACTTCGGCAAGAAGTCGCTGAACGAGATCAAGACGATCCTGGGCGAGATGGGGCTGTCGCTCGGCATGCGGCTGGATCCCGAGGAGCTGGACCGCCTCCGCTCGCAGTACGAGCGGGCCTACGAGACGTAGTCCGGGGGCCGAGCATGTCGATGCTGGTCGTGGTCCTGGTGGCGGTCGCCGTCCTGCTCCCCGCAGCCGGCACCGCCGGTCCCATTCACGCTGACGCGACGATCACCGAGTACTTCCGCCTGGAGTGGCAGGCGGCGCCGGGCACGCGGGGGCCCGAGATCGCCGGCTACGTCGACAACGTCGGCAGCGTCCCGGTGGACCGGATGCAGATCCTCGTCGAGCGCCTCGACGCCGCCGGCACCATCGTCGGCAGCTCCCGAGCCTGGGTGATGGGCGTGGTTGCCCCCCAGCACCGAAACTACTTCACGACGCGCGTTGCCCCCGCCGCCTCCTACCGCGTCAGCATCCTCACCTTCGACTGGTCGAACTGTCGCGATTGACCCCGGAGGGGGACTTCGTCCCCCTTCCGGCGCTCCGCGGGCCGCGACGGCCCGCTCCGCTGCCTCCCCCTAGACCAAACAGCAGGATTTGCGCCGGCGGAGCCGGCGCTGGCGTCGACGCGCGTTTGACGACATCTGTGCAAGGCCACGGGGGGAGGACGCGCGGGTGAGGGCCTGAGGGGGTCCGGCGACCCGTTTCCCTCCCAACCCCGACCGCGCGCAGCCCAGCCGGATGGAACTCAGCCGCCAGCAATCCAACTCGGCCACCACCCTCGTGGTCGCCGGACCCCCTCAGGCCCTCGCCCGCGCGTCCGTTACCGAGTGAGGCGAGACTTGATGCGGGAGACCGCTTCTTCGGTCGACGCGCGGGAGCCGAAGGCGGTCAGGCGGAAGTAGCCCTCGCCGCTCGGCCCGAACCCCGAGCCCGGCGTCCCCACGACGTGAGCCTCGCGAATGAGCTTGTCGAAGAAGTCCCAGGAGGACAGTCCGGGCGGCGTCTTCAGCCAGATGTAGGGCGCGTTGCGCCCGCCGTAGGGCGTGAGCCCGATGGCCTCCAGTCCGGTGCGGATGATGCGCGCGTTGTCCATGTAGAAGTCGACGAGCGCGCGGACCTCGCGCTGCCCCTCGTCGGTGTATACGGCGGCGGCGCCCTTCTGGATGATGTACGGCACGCTGTTGAACTTCGTCGACTGCCGCCGGGACCAGAGCCCGTTCAGCGGCACGCGCTCGCCGGCCGCGGTGCGCCCCAGCACGTCCTTGGGCACGACGGTGAACGCGCAACGGGTGCCCGTGAATCCCGCGCTCTTGGAGAACGAGCGGAACTCGATCGCGACCTCGCGCGCGCCCTCGACCTCGTAGATCGAGTGCGGGATCTCCGGATCGCGGATGTAGGCCTCGTAGGCGGCGTCGAAGAGCAGCACCGCGCCGTTCTGCCTGGCCCAATCCACCCACGTCTTCAGCTGGGCTCGGGTCAGCACGGAGCCGGTAGGATTGTTCGGGAAGCAGAGGTAGACCATGTCCACCGGCCGATCGGGCAGCGGCGGCTGGAAGCCGTTCTCCGCCGTGCACGGCAGGTAGACCACGCGGCTGTAGCGCCCGCGCTCGTCCGCGGTGCCGGCGCGTCCGGCCATGACGTTGCTGTCCATGTAGACCGGGTACACGGGGTCGGTCAGCGCCAGCGTGGCGTCGCCCGCGAAGATCTCCTGGATGTTGCCGCTGTCGCTCTTGCTGCCGTCGCTGATGAAGATCTCGTCGGGCGCGATCGTCACGCCGCGGGCCCCGTAGTCGTGCTTGGCGATGAGCGCGATGAGGAAATCGTAACCCGCGTCCGGCCCGTAGCCGCGGAACGATTCCGCCCGCGCCATCTCGTCGACGGCCTCGTGCAGCGCGCGGATCACGCTGGGCGACAGGGGCTGCGTCACGTCGCCGATGCCG
This sequence comes from uncultured Candidatus Rokubacteria bacterium, assembly GCA_963743355.1. Lineage (GTDB taxonomy): Bacteria > Methylomirabilota > Methylomirabilia > Rokubacteriales > CSP1-6 > AR5. The sequence goes on along the minus strand of CAVUPM010000004.1, from coordinate 520,709 downwards.
AGCCGGATGATGCGCGCGTCGGCGTGGGTGTCCTGGAACTCGCGGACGCGGCGGGCGATCTCGCTGAACAGATAGCTGCTCTTGAGCTTCAGATAGTGCTCGTTGACGTTCGCCATGCGCCGGATTCTATCAGTTCGCGCGTTCGCGGGGTGGGGGCGCGCTCGCGGGGTGGGGGCCGGGGGATGGGCCGCGGGGTCCGGCGACCACGAGGGTGGGGGCCGAGTTGGACTGATGGAGTCTGAGTTCCATCCGGCTGGGGTGCGCGCGGTCGGGGTTGGAGGGAAACGGGTCGGCGGACCCCGCGGCCCATCCCCCGGCCCCCACCCCGCGAGCGGACGCTTTCAGCGAGCGGACGTGTTCTCAGCAGAGGACATCGGGGTCGAGGCAGTAGTGAGTCGTGGCGCCCGTGACCCAGCGAGTGACTGTCAGCGTGCGGCCGTCGGTCTCCAGCAGGATGGCGCCGTCGCGATCGGTGCGGTAGATGTCGGCGCGGGCGTCGGCGAGGCGGGCAAGGACGGCGGCGTCCGGGTGGCCGTAGGCGTTGCGGGGGCCGACAGAGACGACGGCCGCGGAGGGACGGACGGCCGCCAGGAGGGCGGGCGTGGTGGAGGTGCGGGAGCCGTGGTGCGGGACTTTGAGCACGGTGGCTCCGAGGGGCGCGCCGGAGGTAACGAGGGCGTGCTCCCCCGTGCGCTCGACGTCGGAGGCGAGCAGGATCGAGGCGAGGCCGAAGTCGATGCGCAGCACGCGGGCGGCGTCGTTGCGGCTTGCGCCGGCCGTGGCCAACGGCGTGATGATGGCGCCGCCGAGGGCCAGGGGTCCGGCGGAGCCGTCCCACGTTTCGCGCACGGTGAAGCGGTCGCGGACGGCCGGCATGCCGCCGGCGTGGTCGGCGTCGGCGTGGGTGACGACGACCGCGGCCAGCCGCAGCACGCCGCGGTTCCACAGGAACGGCGCGACGACACGCTCGCCCGCGTCGAGGCGGTACGGACCGCCGGCGCCGGCGTCCACGAGGAGCGTTCGCCCGTCGGGGCCCTCGACGACGATGGCGTCGCCCTGGCCGACGTCGAGCACGGTGAGGCGCAGCCGGCCGTCCGCCGGCCGCAGCGCTGGCCATAGCGTCCCCAGCGCGCTCGCGACGAGGAGCGCGACGGCGACGACGGCCCCGCGGCGCGCCAACCGGAGGCGGGTGCCGCGCACGCGCCAGGCGATGAGTCCGAGCGCGAGCGCGGCGACGTAGGCGACGATCGCTGCGGGGCCCGGCGCGGGGACATGGAGCACGGCGCCGGGGAGGGCCGCGGCCGCCGCCACCGCGCCGCGCAGCAACAGCAGCACCGGCCACGCGGCGACGAAGAGCCACCCGGCCAGCGTGGCGCTCGCGAGACCGGCCGCGATGGCGAACAGGCCCAGCACGGTGGCGACGCCCGCCAGCGGAACCACGGCCAGGTTGGCGAGGACGGCAATCGTCGAGAGCTGGTTGAAGTGGGCGAGGCCGATCGGCAGGACGGCGAGCTGGGCGGCGGCGCTCACCGCCAGCGCCGCGGCCAGCCGACTGCGCGGCAGCGGCGCCAGCACGATGCCGGCCGTGGCCGCGAACGAGAGCTGGAAGCCCGGGTCGTGCAGGTCGATGGGTCGCAGGGCGAGGATGACGATGGCCGCCAGGGCCAGGCTGTTCAGCACGGCGGCGTCGCGCTCGAGCAGGAGGGCCAGGAGCACGAGCACCGCCATGAGCGTGGCGCGCAGCACGGAGGGCTGGGGCCCGACCACCGCGGCGAACCCGACGACGACGAGGAGGGCGCCCAGCGCGGCGACGCGGCGCGGCGCGCGCGCCAGCGCGAGCAGCGCCCACACCGTCGTGGCCACCAGCGCGACGTTGAAGCCCGACACCGCCAGCACGTGGTACACGCCGGCGCGGCGGAACGCGGCGTCGACGTCGGGCGGCAGCTCGGTGCGCTCGCCCAGCAGGAGACCGGCCAGCAGCGCGGCCGAGGTCGGCGGCAGCGTCGCGCGCATCGCCGCCACGGCCTGACGCTTGACCCGCGTGGGCCACGCCGGGTCCCGGTCGTCGAGCGTCGTGATGCGCTCGGCGCGGACGGCGCCGACGACCGTGATGCCGTGGCGGAGCAAGCGCCCGGCGTAGTCGAACGTCCCCGGGTTGCGAAAGCCGACGGGCCGGTCGAGCCGCGCCTCGACGGAGATGCGCTGGCCCGCCGCGAGCGAGGGCAGCGGCCCGTAGGCCGAGAGCTGGAGCTGGCCCGATCGTGCGTCGCCATCGATCCGTTCGGCCTCGACGAGCAGGCGCGCGCGCTCCGTCGTCCAGCGTGTCGGCTCGTCGACCAGCCTCGCCTCCACGCGCGCGAGGCGCGGCAGCGCCAGCCGGCTCACGTGATCCACCGGCGTCGGCGGCGCCAGACCTCGCAATACACCGACCGCCCCGACGGCGACGAGCACCGCACCCGTCGCCGCCACCGGGCGCGCCGACCCGAGCAGCGCCCCACCCGCCCCCGTCGCCACCGCGCACAGGGTCCATGCGCTCGCGAAGCTCGCCGCCGGCGCTGCCGCGATTCCCCCGGCGAATGCCATCGCCAGTGGCACCACCGGCCACCCGCGCAGCGACCTCACGGCCGGCCGGCGGTCACGTGCGGGCGGAGACGCTCGAGCGTCGCGCGACGCACGCCCTTGACCCGCCGCAGCTCGTCGACGTCGGCAAACGGCCGCGCCGCCACGATGCGGGAAGCCAGCGCGGGACCCACCCCCGGCAGGCGGGTGAGCTCAGGCTCGGTGGCGCGGTTGACGTCGAGCGGCGCGGCTGCTGGCGCCGGCCGGTCGCGACGTGGAGGCCCATGCGGCGCCGGAGCCGGGTCGCGTCGTCCCGCGCGATCGAGCGCTTCGAGCCGTTCGGCGAGATCCGGACGCGCGCGTCGCCAGTGATCGACGGCGAGGCCGGCCCCGGCCGCGCCGGCGAGGAGCAGGATCAGGAGGAGCTGGTGGCGCGTGTACAGCGTCATGCGCGGACGATCGCACGCGCTCACCGGCGTGGCTAGAGTGCACGAAGGCAGACGCTGGTCGCGCGCTCAGGCCGGACGCGGCAGGAGCACCGTGAACGTGGCGCCCCGGTCCGGGCCCTCGCTCGCCGCCTCGAGCGTGCCGCCGTGCAGGCCCACGAGGCCTCGCACGATGGCCAGGCCGAGGCCGAGGCCCGAGTCACCGGCCTCGTCGGCCCCGCGCCGGAACAGATCGAACACGTGTGGCAGCAGATCGGCCGGGATGCCCCGCCCGCTGTCGCTCACCTGGATGCGTGCGCAGGTCGCGTCGCCGTCGAGCCGCGCGACGACGCGGCCGCCGGGCGGCGTGAACTTCACGGCGTTGGCGAGCAGCACGGCCACGACCTGCTCGAGACGCGCGCGGTCGCCGGCGTACCCGGCGGAGCCGTGATCCAGCTCGGCGTCGAGGCGCACACCCTTGTCGCGCGCGGGCCCGAGCTGCGCCGCCACCGCGTGCTCGACGAGACCGGCCAGGTTCAGCGGCCGCCGCTCGATCGACACCTTGCCGGTAAGGATGCGCGCGGTGTCGATGAGGTCGTCGATGAGCCGGCTGAGCGCGCGCCCGTTGCGCTCGATCGTGTCCAGGGCGCGGGCGGCCGCGGGGGGCTCCAGCCGGCGGGCGAGTTGCAGCCACCCCAGCATGGCGGTGAGCGGCGTGCGGAGCTGGTGCGAGAACGCGGCGAGCAGGTTGTCCTGACGCCGGTTGGCGTCGATGAGCTCGCGCTCCAGGCGGGCGTTGGCGACCGCGAGCCCGGCCACCCGCGCCAGGGTTTCGACGAAGGTGACGTCGCCGTCGACGAAGCCGTGGCGCGTATCCGTGATGACGAGCGTCAGCGCACCGAGCGGTCGTACGTCGACCCGCAGCGGCACCGAGACGTACCGGGCCACGCCGAGCTCGGTGACCAGTCGCTCGCGCTCGGCGTCGCCACTCGGCACCAGGGCGGTGGCGTCGGCATCGGTCGCGAGCTGGGACTCACCGGTCCGGACGACCCGGGCAACACCGGGCCGCCCGGGATCGGGCGCCCACGGACCCAGCAATGCGGCAGCGCGCCCCTGCCAGTGGGGGTCGGCGTGGACGACGACCAGGCGTCGATACGTGGTCTCGCCCTCGCGGACGTCGATCGCACACCAGTCGGCGAGCCGTGGCACCATCAGCTCGGCGACGCGTCGCAGTGCGGCCGGTGCATCGGGCGCCCAGGCCACCGTGCCGGCGACGTCGGCGAGCAGGCGCATCCGCTGGGCGTCGTCGAAGGTCCGGTCGGCGATCACGAGAAATCCCGCCCCCCAAGGGCGTTGCATCTCGTGCTCGCAAGGCGCGTGCCAGCGGTGCGGCTACCGGCTCACGCCTCTCCGCCGCGCTCGATCCTCTCCTGACACGTCACGCACGTGGCCACTTCGAGGATCGCCTTGAGGCGCGCCTGACCGATGGGCTTGCCGCACTCCACGCAGGTGCCGTACGTGCCCTCGTCGATGCGCTTGAGGGCTGCGGTCAGGCGCTCGATGCGCTCGACGAGCCGCTCGCGGCTCATCAGCCCCATCTCGCGCTGCTCGCTGGCCTGGATGTGGTCGGCCTCGTCCCACACGCTGTCGGCCGGCGTGGTCGTTTCCTCCAGCGTGATGGACCCGCCCATCTGGCGCAGCCGGCTCGCCGCCGTCTGCCGTTCCCGCTCGAGACGCTTGCGTAGGTCTCTCATGGCTGAAGCGCTGCCCGCGTGATGGTCGTCGTCTCCCGGCCATGCCACTCCGAGTCGGCGAACGCCTGGTTGATCTGCTCGAGCGGATAGGTGTGGGAGACCAGCTTGTCGAACGGCCAGCGCGCGCGGTTGCGCACGAGGAAGTCGAGGGCGCGCGGGATGACCCAGGCGTCGTACATGATCACGCCGACGATCTTTTTCGAGCCCCAGACGAGCTGGGCCGGCTCCAGCTCGACCTTGGCACCGCGGCTGATCGTGCCGATCTCGAGGTACGTGCCGCCCGTCCGCAGCATGTCGAGACCCTCCGGGATGACCTGGGGGAAGCCGACGAAGTCGCAGGCGACGTCGGCGCCGGCGCCGCCCGTCAGCGCGCGGACCTGATTCACCCGGTCCTTGCGATCGGCGACGTCCTTGATGTTGATCGTGTGATCGGCCCCGAACGCGCGCGCCAGCTCCAGCCGGCCCGGGATCTGGTCGATCACGATGACGGTCGCCGCGCCCATGTCCTTGGCCACGGCCGCCGCCTGGATGCCGAGGCCGCCGGCGCCCTGGATCACCACGCTGCCGCCGAAGCGCAGCCCGGCCTGGTGGAGGCCGTAGATCACCTGGGCCAGCGCGCAGTTCACCGGAGAGACCAGCGCATCCGGAAGCGAGTCGGGAACCAGGAAGATCGAGCCGCCCGGGCGCAGGTAGTAGTACTCGGCGAAGGCGCCGTTGAAGTGCGGGAACTCGCCGGGGCCGCGCGGCCGCTCGACCTTGGCCGGGCAGTTGGCGGGCTCCTTGTTGAGGCACGCGTAGCAGCGGCCACACGGATAGAAATACGTGTAGGCGACGCGGTCGCCTTCCTTGAGCGGGCGGCCCAGCGAGTCGGTCTTGACCTTGGCGCCCAGCTGGGCGACGCGGCCGGTCATCTCGTGACCGAAGATCCAGCCGTCGGCGGGCAGGCGCAGGGGCGCGTCGCCGCGCCAGAAATGCAGGTCGGACCCGCACACGTTGGCCAGCGACACCCGGATCACCACCGCCTCCGGCTCTACCTCGGGCAGGGTGACCTCGCGGATCTCGAACGGCTTGCCGGGCCCGAAGAAGACGGCGGCCTTGCCCGTGATCATGACCGGACCCCTTCTCGACCGAGCTCGAACGCGTCGTGCAGGGCGCGCACCGCGAGCTCGGCGTACTTGTCCTCGATGACGCAGGAGGTGGCGATCTCCGAGGTGGAGATCATCTGGACGTTGATGCCCTCCCGCGACAGCGCTCCGAACATCCGGGCCGCCACGCCCGAGTGGCTCCGCATGCCGACGCCGACGATCGAGATCTTGGCGACCCGCTCGTCCGGCAGGACGCCCTCGGCGCCGATGGCCCGGGCGATCTCCTCCAGCGCGGCGATGGCGAGGGCGGCGTCGCCCCGGGGGACGGTGAACGAGATGTCGGTGTAACCGTCGCGGCTGATGTTCTGCACGATCATGTCGATGACGATGCGCTTGGCGCCGAGGGCGCCGAAGACCTGGGCGGCGATGCCGGGCCGGTCCGGCACGCGCAGCAGCGAGATCTTCGCCTGGCTGCGGTCGTGCGTGATGCCGGTGACGACCACGTCTTCCATCCCGCTCTCCTCCCGGGTGACGATCGTGCCCGGGTCCGGCTTGAACGTCGAGCGCACGTGCACCGTCACCCCGTACTTCTTGGCGAACTCCACCGAGCGCGCCTGCAAGACCCTGGCGCCGAGGCTGGCCATCTCGAGCATCTCGTCGTAGGCCACCCGCGGCAGCTTGCGCGCGTCGGGCACGACGTTGGGATCGGCGGTGTAGACGCCGTCGACGTCGGTGTAGATCTCGCAGACGTCGGCCTTCAGCGCGGCGGCCAGCGCGACGGCGGTGAGGTCGGAGCCGCCCCGGCCGAGCGTGGTGATCTCGTCGTCCTCGCTCAGCCCCTGGAAGCCCGCCACCACCGCGATGGCCCCGGCGTCCAGCGCCGCCCGCACACGCTCGGCCGTGATCTGCGTGATGCGGGCCTGGGTGTGGGCGCGGTCGGTCCGGAGGCCAGCCTGGGCGCCGGTGAGCGAGCGCGCCTTGAAGCCGAGCCCGTGCAGGGCCATGGCCAGCAGCGCGATGGTCACCTGCTCGCCGGTCGCCAGCAGCATGTCCATCTCGCGGGTGTCGGGCGACGGCGTGACCTGGCGGGCGAGGTTGAGGAGGCCGTCGGTGGTCTTGCCCATGGCGGAGACAACGACGACCGTCTGATGTCTCGGCGCGCCCTCGGCCACCCGGCGCGCGACGCTACGGATTTTCTCGGCGTCGGCGACCGACGAGCCTCCGTATTTCTGGACGATCAGCGCCATGGCCCACGCATCCTATCACGCCGGTCGAGACCGGCAAGTCCGCGGGCCGGAACGGATTCGGGTGCCGCGCGGCGGCGGCCGCGCGCAGCCGTCTCTACACCGTCGGGGTCTGCACCGGCCGGGCGCGCGTCGCCTCGCCGAGCGTCATGTGCTCGCGCACGAGGAAGAGCCAGCCGACCAGCGTGATGGGCACGATCTGACTCGCGTGATAAAGGATCGCGTACCCGACCGCCGTGGCCTGGCTCACCCCGAACATCGACAGCGCGAGCACGGCGGCGGCGTGCCAGACGCCGATGTAGCCCGGCGCCGACGGGATGCTGATGCCGAAGCCCACGAACGTCAGCACCGTCCAGCCCGCCAGCAGCGGAAGGTCCAGGTGCACCGCGCGCAGCAGCGCCCAGGCCCCGATGACGGGAAGCGCCCACGTCAGACCCGTCCACGCGAGCAGCGGTCCCAGGTGAGCCGGCGTCCTCACGCCCTCGAGACCGCGCAGGAACGTGTCGAGGACGGCGGTGGCCCGGGCCTCGAGAGCCGGCCACCGCCGGCACCCGCGGGCGAGGAGCCGACGCGAGCGGTCCGGGGCGACGGCCAACGAGACCAGCACGGAGGCGGCGATGGCGTCGACGGCCAGGATGAGGGCGGCAGCGTATTCGAACGCGCGCGGCACCGGGATGAAGAACACCAGGACCGCGAGGAAGAGCACCAGGGTGAGGCTGTCGAGGACGCGTTCGATCACCACCGTGGCCCCGGTCAGCCACACGCTCGAGCCGAACGAACCGGAGGATCGCCCGCTGAGCCGCCGGGCGGCGACGTAGACGCGCACGAACTCGCCGGCGCGCAGGGGCAGGATGTTGTTCGCCATGTAGCCGATCATGTTGGCCGCGACCAGTCCCGGCGGCTCGGAGTTCCTCGGGAACAGATAGCGCCAGCGCATCGCCCGCGCCCACAACCCCAGCGGCCCGACGGCCACACCGGCGAGGACCCACCACCACTGCGTCTGTGCAAGCTGGCGTCCGAGCTCGGGCAGGTCGACGCTACGGAGCAGGTAGACGAACAGCGCGAGACTGACGCCGACGCCAGCCACGCCCCGGAGCCGCTTCAGAGAAATTGGTGGCTCACGCGGGGCCACCCTCGACGCGGATCATCGTGGTGGCGGTCGCCACGTCGGGCAGCGCGTCGATGGCGGTCAGCGCCACCCGCATGTCGCGCTCGCGCGCCTCGTGGGTGAGCATGACCACGGGGACGGCCTCGCGGGTGCCGCGGCCCTTCTGGATGACGTTGGCGATCGAGATGTCGTTGTCGCCGAGGATGCCGGCCACCCGCGAGAGCACGCCGGGACGGTCGCGGGCCATCACGCGCAGGTAGTAGCAGCAGCGGATGGCGTCCATCGGCGTGAGCGCCAGCGGCTGCGATCCCACCGAGGGCAGCTCGAGCGCGAGCGAGGGGATCCCGTGGGCGACCCGGCGCGCGATTTCCAGCACGTCCGACCACACCGCCGAGGCGGTCGGCATCTGCCCGGCGCCGCGGCCGTAGAACATGAGGTCGCCGACGGCGTCGCCGGTGAGGAAGATCGCGTTGAACACGCCGGCGACGGCGGCCAGCGGCGAGGCGGCCGGGATCATCGTCGGGTGCACGCGCACCTCCACGCCGTGGTCGGTCGCCTTGGCGATGGCGAGCAGCTTGATGCGGTAGCCCAGCTCGCGCGCGTAGTCGATGTCCGGCGCGGTGACCCGCGTGATGCCCTCGGTGTGGATGTGCTTGAGGTCGATGAACGTCCGGAACGCGAGGGCCACGAGGATCTGCAGCTTGTGGGCCGAGTCCATGCCCTCGATGTCGAGGGTGGGGTCGGCCTCGGCGTAGCCGTGCGCCTGCGCCTCCTTCAGGACGAGCGAGAAGTCGAGCCCCTCGTCGGTCATCTTGGACAGGATGTAGTTGCACGTCCCGTTCACGATGCCGGCCAGCGACAGCACGCGATTGGCGACGAGCCCTTCCTTGACGGCGCGGATGAGCGGGATGCCGCCGGCCACCGCCGCCTCGAACCCCAGCGCCACGCCGCGCCGCCGCGCCTCCTCGTACAGCTCGGCGCCGTGGTGGGCGAGCAGGGCCTTGTTGGCGGTCACCACGTGCTTGCCGGCGGCCAGCGCGCGCAGGATGAACGTGCGGGCCGGCTCCAGGCCGCCCACCAGCTCGACCACGACGTGAATGGACGGGTCGTCGAGCACGCGGCCGGCGTCGCCGACCAGGGGCAGCGCGCGGATGTCGAGGCCCTCGCGGGGGCGGGTGAGGTCGGTGTCGGCGATCGCGGCCAGCGTGAGGCCGGCGCCCGCGCGCTCCTGCAGCATCGCGCGCCGGGTCTGGAGGATCTTGACGACGCCGGCACCGACGGTGCCGAGCCCCAGCAGACCGATGCGGACGTCGTTCACGGCGGGCACGGGCGGATGTCGGCTGGTCCGGGTCAGCGGCTCAGCTGCTTGAGGCCGCGCAACGCCTGCCGGATGCGCTGCTCGTTCTCCACCAGCGCAAACCGCACGTAGCCTTCGCCGTACTCGCCGAAGCCGATGCCCGGCGACACCGCCACCCGGGCCTCCTGGATGAGAAGCTTGGAGAATTCCAGCGACCCCAGCTTGCGGAAGGCCTCCGGGATCGGCGCCCACACGAACATCGTGCCCTTGGGCTTGGGCACGTTCCAGCCGATCTTGTTGAGGCCGTCCACGAGGATGTCGCGGCGCTTGCGGTGGACCTCGACGATCTCGGCCACGCACTTCTGGTCGTTCTCCAGCGCCACGATGCCGGCGATCTGGATCGGCTGGAAGGCGCCGTAGTCGAGGTAGGACTTGATGCGGGCCAGCGCGTTGACCATCCGGGCGTTGCCGCACACGAAGCCTAGCCGCCAGCCGGCCATGTTGTACGACTTCGAGGTGGAGAAGATCTCCACGCCGACGTCCTTGGCGCCCGGCACCTCCAGGAACGAGGGCGGCCGGTAGCCGTCGAAGGTGAAATCGGCGTAGGCAAAATCGTGCACGACCATCAGTCGGTGCTCGCGGGCGAACTCCACCACCTTGACGAAGAAATCCCGCTCCACGCACATCGTCGTGGGGTTATGGGGAAAGGAGAGGATGAGCATCTTCGCCTTCGGCCACGCCAGCTTTGCCGTTTCCTGCAAGCGGTCGAAGAAGTCTCCATCCGGCGTGAGAGGGACCGATCTGAGATCGCCGTCGGCGATCACCACCGAGTACGAGTGGATCGGATAGGTCGGGTTGGGGACGAGCGCGCCGTCGCCCGGTTGCAGGACCGCCAGCGCCAGGTGCGCCATGCCTTCCTTGGCGCCGATCGTCGCGATGACCTCGGAGTTCGGATCGAGGTCGACCTGGTAGCGGTCGCGGTACCACTTTGCCATCGCGACCCGCAGCCGCGTGATGCCACGCGAGGCGGAGTACCGGTGGTTCTTCGGATTCTTGGCGGCCTCGACGAGCTTGTCGACGATGTGCTTGGGCGTCGGCATGTCCGGGTTGCCCATGCCGAGGTCGATCACGTCGTCCCCGCGCGCGCGCGCTTTCGTCTTGAGGTCGTTGACGATCGCGAACACGTACGGAGGCAGGCGCTTGATCCGATAGAATTCGTCCATGCCCTGGGATCATAGCCCTTCGGCCGGGGCCTTGTCACGCGGCTCACCTTGTCACGCGATTGACGGTGTCGAGGGCAGATTGGCGCGGTGCCGCGCCGCGTGAAGGGTAAGTCCTTGATTTGCCCACCGGCCTCATTCGGCATGCGCCTTGCCACCTTCCGCCCCGATGCTCACCGTGGACAGCCCCGGGCCACCGAAACCGCCACCCTTGGCGCGGATGGGACTCGGCCGGCTGGCGCAGGCTTTTCCCCGGAGGCGCCCGACCCCGAGCCGTCGCGGACAGTTCAGCCTGCTCATCGTCCGAGGGGACGGCGAACGGGTGCTGCGGCTGAATTTCCCGCGCCGCAGCGCCGTCGTGGCGGGCGTCGCGCTGGCGATCGCCGTCTCGGTCACGGGGGTCCTGTTCGGTGACTGGATGAAGCTGCGCGAGCTGACGCGCGAGGCCGTGACCTTCCAGGACCAGATCCACCAGCAGCGCGCCACGATCAACGCCTTCAATCGCCGCGTCGTCGAGCTCCGGCAGGAGATGTCGGGGTGGCGCGAGCTGCACGCCAGGATCTGGGAGCCGCTCGGCCCCGAGCTCTCGCGCGGCAAGAACGATCGGGGCATCGGCGGTGGCACGACCTCGGCCGACGGGACGCCGCCCCGACTCTCGCCGCTCGAGGACCTGAACCGGCTGGGGGAGTCGGTCACGGAACAGACCGACAGCCTCAAGGCGCTCGAGAAGCTGATGTCCCGCGCGGGTCGCATGCTGGCCTCGCTGCCGACGCGGTGGCCGGTGCGGGGCGGCGTCAACTCGGAGTTCGGCAACCGGCATTCGCCGTGGACGTCGGAGCGCGAGTTCCACAGCGGCCTGGACATCCGGGCCGAGCGCAACACGCCGATCCACGCGCCCGCCGCCGGCACCGTCGTGCACGCGGGCGCGGCCCAGGACTACGGCACGGCCATCGTGCTCGATCACGGGCAGGACATCCGCACGCTCTACGGGCACCTGCAGAAGGTGAACGTGCAGAACGGTCAGCGCGTCGAGCGCGGCGCGGTGATCGGCTACACGGGCAACACCGGGCGCTCGTCGGGGCCGCACCTGCACTACGAGATCCTGGTCAAAGGGCAAGCGGTCAACCCGCGCGCCTACCTCTGGGACTGATTTACATGGGGGCCGCGACATGGCCCCCAAGCCCCCCAACGGCTCGTCGCGCCCCGGCGGAGCCGTGGCGCTCCTCGGTCACGCGGGTGCTTGATGTCACAGGCCGCGACATGGCCCCCAAGCCCCCCAACGGCTCGTCGCGCCCCGGCGGAGCCGTGGCGCTCCTCGGTCACGCGGGTGCTTGATGTCACAGGCCGCGACATGGCCCCCAAGCCCCCCAACGGCTCGTCGCGCCCCGGCGGAGCCGTGGCGCTCCTCGGTCACGCGGGTGCTTGATGTCGCAGGCCGCGACATGGCCCCCAAGCCCCCCAACGGCTCGTCGCGCCCCGGCGGAGCCGTGGCGCTCCTCGGTCACGCGGGTGCTTGATGTCGCAGGCCGCGACATGGCCCCCAAGCCCCCCAACGGCTCGTCGCGCCCCGGCGGAGCCGTGGCGCTCCTCGGTCACGCGGGTGCAGGCCCCGGCGGGCCCTTCGGGTTCAGGCCGCGGCGTGCTTGGTGAGGAAGTCGAGGCACATGGTGTTGAAGATGTCGGGACGCTCCCAGAAGTAGGCGTGGCCGGCGCTGGCGATCATGCGCAGCTCGGCCTGGGGGACGGCCGCCGCCACCTCGCGCGCGAAGCGGGGCGGCACCAGGATGTCGTCCTCGGCGACACTCACCAGCGTGGGACAGGTCAGCGTGCGCAGGCGGTCGAGCACGTCGTGACCGCGGACGGCATCGCCCTGGCGCAGGAATCCCGTGAGCGTGAACGGGTGGGGATTGGCGAGGCCGGTCTGGATCACCATCTCGATGAAGTCGGGCCGCTCGGCGTACGTGCGCGGCGAGAAGAGCCAGAGGGCCACCGTGCGCAGCCACTCCTCCGGCGTCGCCTTCGCGCGAATCGCTCGCCAGGCATCCATCAGCGCCAGCATGTAGCGATCCGGCCGCGCGTAGGTGCAGTGCAGCTGCAGCGAGCGCACTCGCCGCGGATGATTCAGCGCCACCTCCTGGGCGACCATCCCGCCCATCGATGCCCCCAGCACGTGGGCCCGCTCGACCCCCAACGCATCCAGCAACCCCACCGCATCCTCCGCCATCATCCGCGTGGAGTACGGCTCATCCGGCACCGAGCTCTGCCCCGCCCCCCGATTGTCGAAGGTGATCACCCGATACCGCCCACTCAACGCGGGCACCTGAAACGCCCACGCCAGATGATCCCCCCCAAACCCCATGATCATCAGCACCACATCCCCACTCCCCACCTCCACGTAGTGCAGCTCGATCCCATTCACCGTCACCTTCGGCATCTCGTTCCTCTCCTATGCCTGACGCCCAGTCGTCCGCCGCCTGCTTGGTGTGCCGGATGTCGCGCCGCGGCGCGGCCGGGTGCGCGTGGCGTTGATCGGAGTCACAACGGTAGGCCACAACGCGAGGCAGCGGGGCCGGGGCGTGGGTGAGGGAGCCTGAGACCCGTCCCCCGCCCCGGCATACAAGCGCATCGTTTGGAATTGCCACAGCCCGACCTGCGCCACGGGCCTCGTGGTCGCAGGCTCCCTCACCCGCGCCCCGGCCCCGCTGCCGGAGCGGTGAGAGCTACGCGATGGCGACCCCGGTCCGCACCTGACACGCCACCCAGTGCCCCGGCGAGACCTCCTTCAGCACCTGCTCGTTCTGCGAGCACGACGGCACCCGCAACGCGCAACGCGTGTGGAACCGGCAGCCGGACGGCGGGTTGATCGGGCTTGGAACATCGCCCTCGAGGATGATCCGCTTGCGCTTGAGCGTGGGGTCGGGGATCGGCACTGCCGAGAGAAGGGCTTCCGTGTACGGATGCTTCGGGTTCGTATACAGCTCTTTGGCGAGCGCGATCTCGACGATTTTCCCCAGGTACATCACCGCCACCCGGGTCGAGATGTGCTCGACGACCGAGAGGTCGTGGGCGATGAAGAGGTACGTCAGGCCGAACTGCGCCTGCAGCTCTTCCAGCAGGTTGATGATCTGGGCCTGAATGGACACGTCGAGCGCGGAGACCGGCTCGTCGGCCACGATCAGCTTCGGACTGACGGCGAGCGCTCGCGCGATGCCGATCCGCTGCCGCTGGCCGCCCGAGAACTCGTGCGGATAGCGGCGCAGGTGGTCGGCCGAGAGCCCGACCGTTTCCAAGAGCTGGACCACGCGCTCCTCGCGCTCGCGCCGCGACTTGGCCAGCTTGTGGATCACCAGCGCCTCGCCGATGATCGAGCCGACCGTCATCCGCGGATTCAGCGACGCGTACGGATCCTGGAAGATGATCTGCATCTCCTTTCGCAGGCCACGCAACGAGCGCTTGTCGAGCGTCGTCACGTTCTTGCCCTGGAAGGAGACTTCGCCGGAGGTCGGCTCGATCAGGCGGAGGATCGTGCGGCCCGTCGTGGACTTCCCGCAGCCCGACTCGCCGACCAGCCCCAGCGTCTCGCCGGGCATGATCTCGAACGACACGTCGTCGACGGCGTGCACGCGGGCGACCTCCCGCGAGAGCAGGCCACCACGGATCGGGAAGTACTTCTTGAGGTTGCGAACGCGCAGGAGCGGCTCAGCCATGGGTGGCCTCCTCTAGTACAGGAAGCAGGCCACTTTGTGGCCCGGCCGGACTTCCTTGAGCGGCGGCGTGTTCTCGAAATGCATCGGCTTGGCCAAGGCACAACGAGGCGCGAAGCGGCACCCGGGCTTCTCGGGGCCACGCAGAGTCGGCACCGTGCCGCCGATGGGCTCCAGCCTCTGCCGCTTGGTGGCGGCGAGGTCGATGCGCGGGATCGAGCGCAGCAGCCCCTGCGTGTAGGGATGCAGCGGCTCCTTGAAGAGCTCGCCCACCGGTGCCTCCTCGACGATCTGGGCGCCGTACATGACGGCGACGCGCTGGGCGGTCTCGGCGATGACCCCCATGTCGTGGGTGATGAGCATGATAGCCATGTTCAGCTTGGCCTTCAGCTCGTTCAGCAGCTCGAGGATCTGGGCCTGGATCGTCACGTCGAGCGCCGTGGTGGGCTCGTCGGCGATCAGGAGGTTCGGGTTGCAGGACAGCGCCATGGCGATCATGATCCGCTGCCGCATGCCGCCCGACAGCTGATGCGGGTACTCCTTCACCCGGCGCTCGGCGTTGGGGATGTGCACCAGCTTCAGCATCTCGACCGTCTTGTCCATCGCGTCGCGCCGCCCGAGCCCCTCGTGGAGGCGAATGGCCTCGGCAATCTGCTCGCCACACGTGAACACGGGGTTGAGCGAGGTCATCGGCTCCTGGAAGATCATCGAGATCTCCTTGCCGCGGATCTTGCGCATCTGGGCGGCGGGCAGGTCCAGGAGGTTGCGGCCGTTGTACATGATCTGCCCCTGCACGATGCGGCCGGGCGGCTGGGCGATGAGCCGCATGATGCTGAGCGCGGTCACGCTCTTGCCGCACCCGGACTCGCCGACCACACCGAGGGTCTCGCCCTTGTTGATATAGAGATCGATGCCGTCGACGGCGCGGACGACGCCCTCGTCGGTGAAGAAGTGGGTCTTCAGCCCTTTGACTTCCAAAAGACGTTCGGCCATGGGGCCTCCTCTGGCGCTTTCTACCAGCGAGCGGTCAACTCTCGAAACGCGTCGACGGCCCGGCGGACGTCCTCGGCGTCCACGTCCTTGTGGGTCACGCAGCGGATGGCGGTCGGGCCCATCGCGTGAACCTTCACCTTGCGGGCGGCGCAGCCCTTGACGAGCTCCCCGGTGGCCGCCGTGGACCGCGGGCGGTCGCCCCGATCGACGCGGATGATGACAATGTTGGTCTGCACGCTGTCGAGGTCGACCGCCAGCCCCGGCATGACCGCCACCGCCTCGGCCAGGGTGCGAGCGTTGACGTGGTCCTCGGCCAGCCGGTCGACCATGCGCTCCAGCGAGATCAGACCGGCCGCGGCCAGCACGCCTACCTGGCGCATGCCACCGCCGACCATCTTGCGCACGCGCCTGGCACGCTCGATGAAGACCGCCGAGCCGCACACGAGCGAGCCCACCGGCGCGGCCAGGCCCTTGGACAGGCAGAAGGTGACCGAGTCGACCGGCCGGGCGAACTCCCGCAGATCGCGCTTCAGCGCCACGGCGGCGTTGAACAGGCGCGCGCCGTCGATGTGGACCGGCACCCCGGCGTCGTGGGCCACCTGCGCCACGGCCGCGACCTCCTCGGGCGTGCAGCAGGTGCCGCCGTGGCGGTTGTGCGTATTCTCCAGGCACACCAGGCCGGTCGTCGGGATGTGGATGTTGGCCGGCCGGAGCGCATCCTGAACCTGGTCGGGGGTCAGGAAGCCGCGCTCGGTCTTCACCGGGCGCATCTGCACGTTGCCGACGATCGTGCCGCCGGCCACCTCGTAGTTGTAGATGTGCGAATCGAGGTCGAGGACGACCTCCTGGCCGGCCTGGGTGTGGGCCACCACCGAGACCAGATTGCCCATGGTGCCGGACGCCACGAAGAGACCGGCCTCCTTGCCCAGACGCGCCGCCGCCGTCGCTTCCAGCCGCTGCACGGTGGGATCCTCGCCCCAGACGTCGTCGCCGACCTCGGCGCGCGCCATGGCCTCGCGCATCTCGGGGGTCGGCAGCGTCAGCGTGTCGGAGCGGAGGTCGACGAAGTCGTGCACGGCTCTCTCCTACCGTTGAGCGCGCAAGCGCTGGACCGCGCGCTTGCCCCACTCGGTGAAGCTGTAGTCGTTCGCGAGCTGCCGGAGCAGCTCGACGCCCTCGCGCTGCTTGCCTTCGGCGAAATTCACCTCGGCCAGGGTGAACAGCGTCTCCGGGATCACCAGCGTCCGCGGGTACTCCTTGAGCACGAACTCCAGGCGCTGGCGGGCGGCGCTCGGGTTGCCCTGGCTGAAGTAGTAGGTGGCGACCCAGACTTCCTTCTGCGCCAGCCGCCCGCGGCAGATGTCGATCTTGGCCAGAGCGTCGGTGGCGTAGCGGCTGTCCGGGTACTCCTTGATGAGCTTGCGGAACTGCTCCGTCGCCTTGGCCGTGAGCCCCTGGTCCTGCTCGACCGGCTTGAGCTGATCGTAGTAGCTCATGGCCAGCCGGTACTGCACGAGGTCGGCGATCTGGTGGCGCGGATAGAAGGCGAGGAACGTCTCGAACTCCTTCACGGCCTTGTCGAACTCGGCCTCGCGATACCACGCTTCCCCGAGCAGGAACCGCGCCCGGGGCGCCCACGACGAGTTCGGATGCCGCTCGACGATCTTGCGGAACGAGTCCCGCGCCTCCAGATAGCGCCGCCGCTCCAGCTCGCTCTCGCCCTGGGAATAGAGCTCATCCGGCGGCAGGATCGGCGTGGGTGCCGGGCGAAGCCAGGCGCACCCGCCCGATGCCAGCAGGAGGCCTGCGAGGAGAATGCGAGTCAGGACCGCGGGGCGTATCCGCATGAAAAAGTGGCCCATACATATAACACACTCGCGGGTGGCCGGATAGCATCCCCGTACGGGGTTAGCGGGGCAGCAGGGTGTCGCACTCCTCGCGCCAGATCTCGTGGCACAGGCGGTGCAGCCGCAGGGCGGCGCCCGACGCCAGCTCCACCTCGAACTCGATGTCCGTCGCGGCGATGGCCTCGCCGCAGGCGGCGCAGTGGGTGCCGACCCCGCGGCCCGCCCAGACCTTGCCGTGCTCGTCGCAGGGCAGCGCTCCGGTCTCGAGCATCCGGCGCACGCGAACCCGAATGCTGGCGTTCTCCATGAACCTTCCATTCTGCGTCGGCGTTGTAAAATCGCGCCGATCGGCGTCGGGGACGACGATCGCGACGCGCATCGTAGCGTCCGCGAGCGCCGGGTTCAAGCCGCCGTCCTGGTCGGACCGCGATGTCGTATGATCAGGGCCAATGCTGCCCACCATGGTCCGCCTCCGTCAGACCTTTGCGCGGCCCCGCGTCACCGACATCCCGACCGGCGTCGCCCGCAGCCTGGAGGCCGCCACGCTGACGATCAAGCGGGGCGACACCGTGGCGGTCGGCGCCGGCAGCCGGGGGATCGCCAACATCGACGTCGTCGTCGGCGCCACCGTCCAGTATCTTCGCGACCTGGGCGCCCGGCCGTTCGTCTTCCCGGCCATGGGCAGCCACGGCGGGGGGACCGCCGAGGGCCAGCTCTCGGTGCTCGAGCACTACGGGATCACCGAGGCCACGATGGGCTGTCCCATCCGGGCCACGATGGACGTCGTGCAGGTGGGGGAAACCC
Organism: uncultured Candidatus Rokubacteria bacterium; assembly: GCA_963743355.1. Classification (GTDB taxonomy): domain Bacteria; phylum Methylomirabilota; class Methylomirabilia; order Rokubacteriales; family CSP1-6; genus AR5. Next base: position 502,669 of record CAVUPM010000004.1, on the reverse strand, counting down.
TGGGGCTGCCGGTGTGGTTGGATCGGTACGCGGCCGAGGCCGACTGGATCGGCCTGGTGAACCGCGTCAAGCCGCACACGGACTTCAAGGGATCGATCGAGTCGGGTCTTTTCAAGATGATGACGATTGGCCTGGGCAAGTGGAAGGGCGCCGCGCAGTACCACCGCGCCAACGTCAACCACGGGTACGAGACGGTGATCACCTCGGTCGGCCGCGAGATGCTGGCCAAGGCCCGGATCGGCTTCGGCGTCGGGATCGTCGAGAACGGCTACGACGAGACCGCGCACATCGAGGCCTTCAACGCCCAGGACCTGGAAGCGGGGGAGCGGCGCCTCCTGAAGAGCGCCCGCGAGTGGATGGCTCGGCTGCCGTTCTCGCCGATCGACGTGCTGATCGTCGAGCAGATCGGCAAGAACATCTCGGGCTCCGGCATGGACACCAACGTCATCGGCCGGCCCACCAACCCCTTCGAGCCGTTCCCGGCCGACCCCAAGATCACCTGGATCGTCGCCCTCGACATCACCGAGGAGAGCTATGGCAACGCCACCGGCATCGGCAACGCGGACTTCACGACCCGGCGGCTGGTCGACAAGATCGACATGAAGGCGACGCTGATCAACACGATCACCGCCTGCGCCCCCGGCGGGGCCAAGATCCCGGCCACCTTCGAGACCGACCGCGAGGCGATCGCGACGGCCCTGGACTGCATCGGACTCACGCCCCCCGAGCGGGCGCGCGTCGTCCGGATCAAGAACACACTCATGCTCGGTGAGCTGGAGGTCTCGGAGGCGTTCGCCGCCGACGTGGCCAAGCGCAGTGACCTGACCCGACTCGGCGAGGCCCCGCTCGGCTTCGACGCCGCCGGGCGCCTCATTCCCTTCTGACAGGACTCCTCGCCGCCGCGCTGGTCCTCGGCACGGTCGTGTACGGCGTCCTGCGCCTGTATGCCTGACCGGCTCACGAGGTGGTAGGCGATTCTTCCCTGACAAGAGATGCGTCCTGACAAGGGCTTACGCCGCCACCGCGGGCCCCAAAATGGTAGTCTCCTCGTAGCAATGAAAGCGCGTCGCTCTCCCGGGTCGGGACTCCTCTGATGGGTCGCCGCGCCGTCATCGGGCTGGCTGTCCTCGTTGGGTTCGGCATCCTGGGCTGGGGCGGTTGGGCCTGGTATCGCTCCGGCGCCGAGGTGAGCACCGACGACGCCTACGTCGAGGGCACGATCTCCCCGGTCAGCGCCAAGGTCGCCGGCCACATCGTCGAGCAGCTGGTGCGCGACAACCAGGCCGTGCGCGCCAACGAGATCCTGCTCCGCGTGGATCCGCGCGACTACGAGGCCAGGCGGGACCAGGCGAAGGCCGCGGTATCGGTGGCCGAGGCCAACGTGCGCGCGGCCCGCGCCGAGCTGCCACTGGCCCGCGAGACGACGCGCTCGCAGGTGGACGAGGTCCGCGCGGTGCTGGAGGGCTCGCGGGTCGGTGTGCGCTCGAGCGAGTCGGTCGTCGACGAGACCCGGGCGCGCCTGGAATCGAAGCGCTCGGCGGCGGCGGCCAGTCGGGCGGACGTGACCGCGGCCGAAAGCGCGCAGCGCAAGGCCCGGCGCGACCTCGAGCGGATGCAGGCCCTCATGAAGAACGACTACGTCTCCCGCCGCGAGCACGACGACGCCATGGCCGCTCTCGAGACCGCCGACGCGGTGCTCGAGGCCGCCCGCCGGCGACTGAGCTCGATCGAGAAGGAGGTTCAGCAAACGGAGGCCGAGGTCGCCTCGCGCATCCTGGGCACCGAGCAGGCGCGCCAGCGTGTGGCCGAGGTGCGCGGCACGCTGGCCCGGGCCGAGAGCCAGCAGCAGACGGTGTCGGTAAAGACCGCCGAGCTGGCCCGGGCCGACGCCCTGCTGCGCGCCGCCCAGGCCGACCTCGCCGTCGCCGAGCTGAACCTGGAGCATTGCGTGGTGCGGGCGCCGATCGACGGCGTCGTCGCCAAGCGCAGCGTGGAGGTCGGCCAGATCGTCCAGCCCGGCCAGCCGCTGCTGGCGCTGGTGCCGCTGAACGACGTGTGGGTGGTCGCCAATTTCAAGGAGACCCAGCTCACGCGCATCCGGCCCGGGCAGCACGCCGACATCCGGATCGACAGTTTTCCGGGCGTCACGTTCGTGGGTACCGTGAACTCGATCAGCGCCGGGACCGGCTCCCGCTTCTCGCTGCTGCCGCCCGAGAACGCCACCGGCAACTGGGTGAAGGTCGTGCAGCGGGTGCCGGTGAAGATCCTCCTCGACAACAAGGCCGTCGGGAACCCGCAGCCCCTCCGGGCCGGCATGTCGGCCGTCGTGACGGTCCGCTTGAAGTGAGCGCGGCGCGCGCCGGCGCCGACGCGGCCGAGGCCGCCGGCAACCCCGAGCTGACCGCCGCCCGCAAGTGGCTGCTCACCTTCTCGGTCATGGTAGTGGCGGTCATGCAGGTGCTCGACACCAGCGTGACCAACGTGGCGCTGCCCCACATGCAGGGCTCGCGCCGCAAGTTGTGGCCAAAGACGGCTGGGTCAGGGCGATGCTCCAGTACAAGCCATCGACCCGGACGGCGACGGTGACGACCATGGGCCTAACGATGCCCTTCGAAGGACACTGTCGAGTCCCCTCAGTGACTACGAAGGGGCATATTATCCAGAAAGACACACCCCGACGAGGTCAGGGCAATGGAGTTTCGCCGAATCGTTGATCCCCAGCAGATAGGCGGCGTCCCGTGCCTCCGCCGGCTGCGCATCCCGGTGGCAACGGTCGTCGGCATGGTCGCGGACGGGATGAGCGAAAAGGACATTCTTCAGGCGTATCCCGACCTCGAGCTTGAGGTCCGCGACTACGGGCTCCAGGAGGCTGCCGACGTCGTTATTTTCGAGCGCGCCGCGCGGGAGAACGGAGCGTCATCGTCTCGGCGGACACCGACTTCGGTGACCGAGGCGCTCGACGTGGGCAGCGTCGTTGTTTTCGAGAAGGCGCGCGTCCGTCTTCGATCTCTCCCCATCGCGGGGGAGGAATGACGTGATTCACTGGTAGTTGAGTTCGGCGACGCGTTCCTCAGTAGCCCTTCTGCTTGTCGATCAGCGCGAGCAATGGCCCGCCGTCGCGCATCCGCCGTAGGTTCTCGATGAACGTGGCGATGACGCGGCCGGCGCGGCGCGGGGAGCCGCCCGCAGTGTGCGGGGTGACGATGGCGCGGGGATGGGTCCACAGGCGGTGGCCGGCCGGCAGCGGCTCCGGATCGGTCACGTCGAGGCCGACGCCGCCGATGAGGCCCTCGTCGAGGGCGGCGAGGAGATCGTCGCCGAACACGATGGCGCCGCGGGTCACGTTGACGAGGATCGCGTGGCGGCGCATGCGGCGGAACAGGTCGCGCGTGAACAGGTGGCGGGTGGCCTTGGTCAGCGGCAGGCAGATGACGATGGCGTCCGAGCCGCCGAGCAGGTCGTGGAGCTTCTCGCTCTTCCACAGCGTCACGCCGGCCATGCCGGGGACGGCGTCGATGTCCACCGCCAGCACCTTCATGCCGAAGCCGAGCGCGCGCTCGGCCACCGCGCGGCCGGTGCCGCCGAAGCCCACGATGCCGAGCGTCTGGTCGTACAGCTCCCACTGCTCCTTGCGGATGGGCTCGCGCAGGCTGTAGTCGGGCGTCCGCATGGCGGTGTGCAATCCGCGGGTGAGCCCGAGCAGCAGCGCGAAGGCGTGCTCGGCCAGGTGGATGCCGACCTCGCCCTTCTCGCTGGCCAGGATCACGTCGCTCGACACCAGCTCCGGAGTGAGGATCGCGTCGACGCCGGCGCCGATCGAGTGGTAGTAGCGCAGCCGGCGGGCCCCGACGAACAGGTCGTTGGGCACGCGGCCGAACACCACGTCGGTGTCGGCGATCTCCTTGCGCTGGGTCGCGGCGTCCCGCGCCTCGATCAGCACGGAGCCGGGTCCGGCCAGCTCGAGGATCCGCGCCTGGTCGGCGGCCGGGATGGCGGGGCAGATCATGTTGGGCGTGTAGAGGATCTTCACAGGAGTCTCTCCATGATGATCGTGTCGACCCATTTGCCGTCGAGCAGCCCCTGCTGCTGGTAGATGCCGACGGTGCGGAAGCCGAGCCTCTCGTAGAGCGCGACGCCCGCCTGGTTGAAGGGAAACGCCGAGAGCACGAGCTTGTGGAAGCCGTGCTCGCGCCCCAGCTCGACGAGCCGGCCGAGCAGGACGCGCCCCGCGCCCTGGCCGCGCCATGGCCGCTCGACGTAGACCGAGATGTCGGCCACGAAGCGATAGGCATCGCGCGCGTTGAAGACGTTGAGGGAGCCCCAGGCTATTGGAGCGGGGGACGTCGCCTCGGCGACGATCACCGGGTGGCGCGGGCTTCGCGCCGCCAGCCACTGGCGGCGCTCGTCGGGGGTGCGCATCTCTGTCTCGAGCGTGGCGAGGCGGTCCTCGATCCCCTGGTTGTAGATCCGGCAGATGGCGGCGGCGTCAGCCTCGGTGGCGGCCCGGACCCGATAGTCCACGCGACCTCACCCCAGCTCGCGCGCGTCCAGCCGGCCATCCTTGTGCAGCCGGGCGAACTCGTCGAGCGTGCGCCGCACGCCGTCCACGAGCGCGGTGGCCGGCGCCGGCCCCAGGTCGCGCTGGTAGCGCGTGTCGTCGAGCGCGGAGGGGAACGGCATCGCCTGGTCGACGTGGGTGACGAGGCCCTTGGCCGAGGGCCAGGCCGTCTCGATCATCCGGACGACGTCGGCGAGCGCGACCGAGGAGCCGTGCAGGTTGTAGACGCGGGCGCGGTCGTGCGTCGCCCGGGAGGCGCGGATGAACGCGCGCGCCACGTCCTCGACGTAGATGAGGTCGGTGCTGCCGCCCCAGCGGAGCTCGAACGGGCGCCCGAGCACGGCGGCCTTCATGGCCAGGGTCGGGGTGGCAGTGACGCCGAAGTCGCGGCCCGGTCCGTAGACCGACTGCGGGCGGAAGCCCGACGAGCGGATCCGGTGCTCCTCCCAGTACACGCGCGCGGCCGCCTCGTTGGCGACCTTGTACACGCCGTAGTGCGTGGCGGGCTGGGTCGGCGCGTCGTCGCGCAGCGGGCCGGGCGGGTACAGGCTGGGGGGGCCGAACACCGCGGCCGAGGAGGCGTAGATGACCCGCTCGACGCGACCCCCGGCGGCGCGCGCCGCCTCGAACACGTTGGTGGTGCCGACGACGTTGATCAGGGCGCCGCGCGAGGGATCCTGCCGGCAGAGCGGCACCTGCCAGGCGGCCAGGTGAATGATGCGTTGCACGTCGTGCTCCTGCACGACGCGGACGACCGCGTCGCGATCGGCGATGTCGCCGCGCGCCAGCGTGACGCGCGCGGCGACGTCGTCGCCCACGATCATCCGCAGCCGCCAGGGATCGTCGCCGAGGTCGAACGCCACCGGCCGCTCGCCGTCGGCAAGCAGGCCACGCACCACCCACGAGCCGATGCAGCCGAACGCGCCGGTCACCAGGGTCGTCATCGCCCCGAGACGATATCACGACCCTTACATCGGGCTTCTGGTCAGGCGGGGTTGTGTGCCCGAGCGATGCCACACGGAACGCAGAGGCAGGAGCCCTGGAGGTGGAAGGCCTGACCTGGTCGCGGCCGACGAGGGGAAGGCTGCGGGCGGTAGACCCCGGCGCCGCGCAGGCGCTCCCGGACCTCGGCCAGGGGGTGGGCCGGGCGCCTGGGGACCATGTGCTCGTCGACGTCGACGTTCATGTTTATCAGTATCTTCCGGTTTCGTCTTCTGCCGCCCCGCCGCTCACCGAGGGCTGACGGTCCGCGTCTCATCAAGGTTTTCGGGCGAGGGCGGCAACGTGAATGAACGCCCAGAAGGCGTCGGGATGAGCCGCCCAGGCTCGGAAGGCAGCGGCCATGGCCTCGAGGTCTGCACGGGACGCGTACCCATACTCGACGGCGCGTTCGCCCATCGGGGAGGTCAGGAGCCGCTCGGCGTAGGATTCGCCCCACTCCGCGGTCTCCGCTGGCGTGGCATAGCACCACACGGATGCGGTGACCTGGAGGTCGGAGATGCCGGCGGCGTTGAAGAGGGCTCGAAGCTGCCGTCCTAGTCGGGGCTCGCCGCCGTTGCGATACCACGTCTTGAAATGGACCTCCACGAACCGATCGATCCAGGGGTCGGGTGGCCAGTACGAGGCCGTGCCCCAGTCGACGTCACGAACGGCGACGAGGCCGCCAGGGCACACGACGCGGAGCATCTCGTGGAGCGCGGCGGCGGGTTCACGAAGATGCTGGAGGACTTGGTGCGCGTAGGCCACGTCAAACGACGCGTCGTCGAAGGGCAGCTGGTAGACGCTGCCCTCCTGGTACCGGAGGTTGTCCAGACCACGGTCGGCCGCCTCGGCGCGGGCTGCGGCCAGGGTCTCCCGGGAGAGGTCAATGCCGATCGCTTCCCCCGGGGCGATCCGCTCGGCTAGCCCGCGAGTGATGCTCCCCGGTCCACAGCCAACGTCGAGCAGACGCATCCCCGACCGCAACTCGGGCAGGAGGAACGCAGCCGCCTCGTCAGCCGTCCGACGTGCGTGCTGCCGCACCGTCGCCGGGGCATGCCCGTGCGTGTATTTCTCATGCCTCAACGGCTCGCTGGTCATGGTCCTCAGTCTGACGTTGTCCACAGCTCTAAGGCGGGCCGCAGTTGCGGGACGGCCCACTGGCCATCCGGTGACTTAACACCCTCGCTGACCGGAAGGCAAGACACCAGGGACTGGGTTCCGTCTCCGGCGTCAGGCTTGAGCCGAGCGACGCGGCGAAACGGACGAGTCGTCAGGGGTGGTCTGCTGGAGCAGGGCCAGCCGCGCCGCTCTTGCGTCGATCAGCAGGCGGTATTGTTCGACGCTGGACGCGAGAGCGCTCAAGCGCGCGGTCGTCTCCGACACCTCAACCCGTTGCGGGTTCCGGAAATCTGACGGGTCCGTTTCCGGAACCTGCACCTGTCTCTGTAGCGCCTTCGGCGATTCCTCCTGAGCCGTAGCGGTTCTCTGTGGCTTGTCACGCAGGGAAGGCTCGATTCCTCCCGGTTTTGCCAGGCAGCGCTCTCGAGAGATTGAATAGTTCTCGGGCACCCCGCTAGCACGGGCGTCGTCTATAATCGCCGCACGCCTCCCAGGTCCGGACTCGTCGATGTTCGTCGCGAAAGGAGATCGCCCGCATGAGCGCTGAGCGTCCCCTGGTCGTCCTCGCCGGTCCCATCCATGCCGACGGTCACGCCAATCTCGAGACGTGGGCCCGGGTCGTCGTGTGCACCGACGAGACCGAGGCCGGGCTGGTCGCGGTCGCCGCCGAGGCCCAGGGCATCCTGTTCCGGTCCAAGCCGCGCTGCACCGAGAGCCTGATGGGCGCCTGCAAGCAGCTCAAGGTGGTCGGCCGCCACGGCGTCGGGCTCGACACGGTCGACATCCCGGCCGCCACCCGGCTGGGCGTCGCCGTGGTGCACGCGCCCGGCTCCAACTCGCAGGCGGTGGCCGAGCACGCGCTCATGATGATGCTCGTGTGCGTGAAGCGGACGCTGTTCCAGGACAAGCTGACGCGCGCGGGCGACTGGGGCGCCAAGCGCGGGTCCGCGAACCCCGCCCACACCGAGCTGGAAGGCAAGACGCTCGGCATCGTGGGCATCGGCAACGTCGGCCGCCGGGTGGCGAAGTTCTGCGGCGCCCTCGGCATGACGGTGCTCGCCCACGACAAGTACGTGCCGGCCGACGAGATCCGCCGCCGCGGCGCCGAGCCGGTCGACAGCCTCGAGGCCCTGCTGCCCCGGGTGGATGTCCTGACCTGCCACACGCCGCTCACGCCCGAGACGAAGCACATGATCAACGCCACGACGCTCGGGCTCATGAGGCGCGGCGCCGTCTACGTCAACACGTCGCGGGGCGGCGTGCAGGAGGAGCGGGCGCTGTTCGAGGCGCTGACGCGCGGGCAGCTCGGCGCCGCCGGCATCGACGTGTTCGAGGAGGAGCCGTGCCCGGTCGACAACCCGCTCCTGAACCTCGAGAACGTCGTCCTGTCGACGCACATGGCCGGCGTGACGCGGGAGGCGACGTCGCGGGCGTCGGTGCAGGTGACGAGCGAGATGCTCCGCGTGCTGCGCGGCGAGAAGCCCCACGTGCTGGTCAACCCCGAGGTAGGGCCGCGCCTGGGACTCAGGTAGAATCCCCCCATGGCCATCGACACCCGTCATCCGCGGGAGATTCGGGCCGACATCCGTAACGGCAAGCTCACCGGCGTCACCGCCGGTCTCGGCCAGGGCCACGTGCAGGCCAATCTCGCCGTGCTCCCGCGCGAGGCTGCCTACGACTTCCTGCTCTTCTGCCAGCGCAACCCGCGGCCGTGCCCGCTCATCGAGGTGACGGACGTCGGATCGCCGGAGCCGGTCGGCGTCGCGCCGGGCGCCGACCTCCGCACCGACATCCCGCGCTATCGCATCTACAAGGACGGCGTGCTGGCCGACGAGGTCACCGACGCCACGCCCTACTGGCGCGACGACCTGGTGGCGTTCCTGCTCGGCTGCTCGTTCACCTTCGAGTGGGCGCTGCTGGAGGCGGGCATCCGGCTCTGGCACGTCGAGCAGGGCAAGAACGTCGCGATGTGGCGCACCTCCGTCGAGTGCCGGCCGGCCGGCGCCTTCCACGGCCCCATGGTCGTCTCGATGCGGCCCATTCCGTCGAGTCAGCTGTCCAAGGCGGTGACGGCCAGCGCGCGGTTCCCCAACGCGCATGGCGCGCCCGTGCACATCGGCGACCCGGCCGCGCTCGGCATCAAGGACATCGGCCGGCCCGACTGGGGCGACGCCCAGCACTTCAACCCGGGCGACGTGCCGGTGTTCTGGGCGTGCGGGGTGACGCCGCAGGCGGTGGCGCTGGCCAGCAAGCCGTCGTTCATGCTCACGCACAGCCCCGGACACATGTTCATCACCGATCTGCCGAACTCCTCGCTGGCGGCGCTCTGAGGGCCCCGTCTGCGATTCCTTCCCGCGGGTGACATGGCGCTCTGCGTGGAGCTCGGCGACGAGATCAGCGCGGAGGTCAACACCCGCGTGCGTGCGCTCGAGTTCCTGATCCAGGCCAAGGGCCTCACCGGCGTCGTCGAGACGGTGCCGAGCTTCCGCTCCCTGCTCGTGTACTACGATCCCGGCCAGACCGGCTTCGACGCGCTCTGCGCCGGCCTCGGCGAGCTGGCCGAGCAGGCGACGACCGCGACGCTGCCGCCGGCCCGGCTGGTGGAGCTGCCGTGCTGCTACGACCCCGAGTTCGGCCTCGACCTCGTCGCCGCGGCCGAGCGGCTCGGCCTGGCGGTCGACGAGCTGGTGCGGCTGCACGCGGGCGCCGAGTACCTCGTGTACTTCGTCGGCTTCACGCCGGGGCTGCCGTACATGGCCGGCGTGCCCGAGCGCATCCGGCTGCCGCGCCTGGAGACGCCGCGCGTGAAGGTGCCGGCGGGCAGCGTCGGGCTCGGCGGCGCCCAGTACTGCATCTACTCGGTCGAGAGTCCGGGCGGGTACTGGCTGCTGGGCCGCACGCCGGTGCGCCTCTACGATCCAGAGGCCGCGGAACCCACGCTGCTGCGCCCCGGCGATCGCGTCCGCATGCGCCCGATCGACCGCGCGGAGTACGACGCCATCGCCGCCCGCGTGGCGGCGCGGACGTACGCGCCGGTGCTCGCATGATCCGCGTCACCGACCCCGGACCCCAGACGACCGTGCAGGACCTCGGGCGCTTCGGCCAGCTTCGCTACGGCATCCCGCCCTCGGGGCCGATGGACGTGCGCGCATTCGTGATCGCCAACCGGCTCGTGGGCAACCCGGACGGCGCCGCCGGCCTCGAGTGCACGCTGATGGGGCCGCGCTTCACCGTCGAGGCCGCCTGCGCGATCGCGGTGACCGGGGCCGAGGCGCCCGTCACGATCAACGGCAATCCCGCCGAGTCCTGGGCAACGCTCGCGCTCTCGCCCGGCGACACGGTGCGGGTCGCGGCGGCGCGCGCCGGCGTGCGCGTCTACGTGGCGTTCTCGGGCGGCCTCGACGTGCCGCCGGCGCTGGGCTCGCGCGCGACGTACCTGCGCGGCCGCCTCGGTGGTCTCGAGGGGCGCGCGCTCAGGCGTGACGACGTGCTTCGCCGGTTCGCCGCGCCGATGCCGGCCCCGCGCCGGCTGGTGCCGACGGAGATCCCGGCGTTCGAGGCCGAGGCGGAGGTCCGCGTGGTGCTGGGGCCGCAGGCGGACCGCTTCACCGCCGAGGGCGTCGCCGCCTTCCTCGCCGGGCCCTACGAGATGCTGCCGCAGTCGGACCGCATGGGCGCGCGCCTGAAGGGGCCGCGCATCGGCCACGCGCGCGGCCACGACATCATCTCGGACGGTATCGCGCTCGGGTCGGTCCAGGTGCCGGGTGACGGGCAGCCGATCGTGTTACTGGTGGATCGCCAGTCGACCGGCGGGTATACGAAGATCGCGACGGTCGGCTCGTTCGACATCGGGCGCCTCGGGCAGGTGAAGCCTGGGCAGCGCGTGCGGTTCCGCGCGGTGGACGTCGCCGAGGCGCACCGTCTGCGCCGCGCGTGGGAGACGTCACTGGCCGGGGTGGCCGGCGGTCCCGTGGCCGCCGCCCCAGCGGCATAAGAAGGAGAGGAGAAGTTCCCCCATGAGCCTGGACAAGGAAGTCACCGAGTACGCGTCGAAGACCAGCCGTTCACGCGCCCTCCACGAGGAGGCGGTGGCGGTCATGCCGGGCGGCAACAGTCGGACGACGACGTTCTTCGATCCGTACCCGTTCTACTTCCAGCGTGGGCAGGGCGCCCACATCTGGGACGCCGACGGCGTCGAGCGGGTGGACTTCAACGGCAACTACACGAGCCTCGTGCTCGGCCACGCCACCCCCGACGTGGTGAAGGCGGTACAGGCGGTGGCCGAGTCGGGGCTGTCGTTCCCCGGGCCCACCGAGCACGAGATCCGGCTGGCCGAGATGCTCGTGCGCCGGGTGCCCTCGGTCGAGAGCCTGCGCTTCACGAACTCCGGCACCGAGGCCACGATGAACGCCGTCCGCCTGGCCCGCGCCTTCACCGACCGCCCCAAGCTGGCCAAGTTCGAGGGCGCCTTCCACGGCACCCACGACTGGGTCATGGTGAGCGTGAGCGGCGACACGAAGTCGTGGGGCAACCGGCGCCGGCCCAAGCCGGTGGCGTGGTCGGCCGGCATCCCGCCGGCCGTCCTCAAGAACACCGTCGTGCTGCCCTGGAACGACCCCGAGGCCTGCGAGGAGATCCTGGTCAAGGAGGCGTCATCTGTCGCCGCCGTCATCGTGGACCCCTACATGTGCAACGCGGGGCTGCTGCCGCCGATCGACGGCTTCCTGCCGCGCCTGCGCGAGGTGACCGAGCGGCACGGGATGCTGCTGATCTTCGACGAGGTGATCTCGTTCCGCACGGCGTGGGGCGGGGCCCAGGAGCGGCTCGGCATCCGGCCCGACATCACCACGTTCGGCAAGATCATCGGCGGCGGCCTGCCCGTCGGCGCCTTCGGCGGGCGTCGTGACGTCATGGGCTTCTACGATCCCCGCAAGGGCGGCGCCCGCATCAGCCAGGGCGGGACGTTCAACGCCAACCCGGTGACGATGGCGGCCGGTGTGGCCACGCTGAACGCGCTGACGCCGGACGCGTATGCGCGGCTCGACGCGATCGGCGATCGGCTGCGCGGCGGCGTGAGCCGCCTGCTGGCCGCGACGCGGCGGCGCGGACAGGTGTCGGGCGCCGGCTCGCTGTTCTGGCTGCACTGGACGACGGAGACGCTGACCGACTACCGCTCGGCCAAGGCCAAGGACACCGAGATGGCCCAGCGCGTCTTCATGGGTATGCTCAACGAGGGCATCCTCATGACCCAGCGCGGCCTCGGCGCCTGCTCCCTGGCCATGGGCGACGAGGACGTGGACCGCTTCGTCAACGCGCTGGCGCGCGTGCTCGCACGCCAATAGCGGAAAGGACACGGACCATGGCGACCAAGTACATCGATCTCAACTGCGACATGGGCGAGTCGTACGGCCGCTGGTCCCTCGGCGCCGACGAGGAGATCATGCCCAACATCACCTCGGCCAACGTGGCCTGCGGCTTCCACGGCGGCGACCCCCACGTGATGCGCACGACGGTGGCGCTGGCCCTGCAGCACAACGTCGCGATCGGCTCCCATCCCTCGCTGCCCGACCTCATCGGCTTCGGGCGCCGGGTGATGGACGTCTCGCCGGCCGAGCTGAAGGACTACCTCTGCTACCAGACGGGCGCGCTGCGCGAGTACTGCCGCGCCGCCGGCGCCGAGCTGCAGCACATGAAGCCCCACGGCATCCTCTACACGATGATCGAGAAGCAGCAGGACCAGTCGTGGTCGACCGCCATCGGCGAGGCGTCGAAGGAGTCGGGCAAAGAGCTGATCCTGATGGCGCTGGCGTCCGGTCACTATGACCGGACCGTGCGGAAGATGGGCGTGCGCACCGCCTCCGAGGGCTTCGCCGACCGCGCCTACAACGTCGACCTCAGCCTGGTCTCGCGCAAGCTCCCGGGCTCGCTCATCACCGATCCCAAGCGGGCCGCCGAGCAGGCCGTGCGCATGGCGATGGAGGGCAAGGTCAAGACCATCGACGGCGTGGACGTGGACATCTCGGTGCAGACGATCTGCTGTCACGGCGACACGCCGGGTGCACAGCACATCGTGCGGACCGTCCGCGAGGCGCTCGACAAGGCCGGCTGCCAGGTCAAGCCCCTCCGCGACTGGCTGCCGAAGGCCTGAGCGCGGGCCCGGGCGAAGAATCTACAACGCGCGAGGGGCCGCTACGCGGCCAGCGGCGTGGCCGGCACCAGCCGGTCGAGGAGCGCCGACCAGGTGATCGGCTTGGTGAGGACCACGTCGGCACCCGCCGCGCGGGCCCGGCTGACGAACGGCTCTTCGTATCCCGTCACGACGACGACCCACGGCCGGCGTCGCGCCGTCGCCAGGACGTGTCGGATCACCACGTCGCCGGGGATGTCGGGCAGCCCCAGATCGGTGAGGAGCACGTCGAAGTCGCCCTGAGCGCTCAGCTCGGCGGCCTCGCGTCCGTGGCCCGTGGCCGCTACCTCCGCGCCCTCGGCCTCGAGCAGCAGCGTGAAGACGTCGCGGATGTCCTTCGCGTCCTCGACGAGTAAGACCTTGGTCCCACCCAGTGCACCACGGTGTGCCATCACGTCTGTGAGAGATGGCAAGAGTGATGCCAGTACCCGCGGCCGCAGGCTCTTGACCGTCCCTGGGGGGGATGGTCTACTGAGTGGCCCGTGGACACCTCGTTGAAGCGCACGCCGCTGTTCGCCGCTCACGTCAAGGCCGGCGCGCGCATGGTTCCGTTCGGCGGCTGGGAGATGCCGGTGCAGTACAGCGGCATCGTCGAGGAGCATCGGACGGTCCGCTCCGCGGTCGGGTGCTTCGACGTCAGCCACATGGGCGAGTTCGAGGTCGAGGGGCCGGGCGCGCTGGCCGCGCTGCAGCGACTCACCACCAACGACGTGGCGGCGCTCGAGGTCGGCCAGATCCAGTACTCGGTGCTGTGCTATCCGCACGGTGGCATCGTCGACGACCTCACCGTCTACCGCCTGGCGCCCGAGCGCTACATGATCACCGTCAACGCGGGCAACATCGACAAGGACTGGGCGCACGTCACCCAGAACGGCGCCGGCGCCCAGTGGCGCAACGTCTCCGACGCGACCGGCCTGATCGCGGTGCAGGGACCGAAGGCCGAGGCGCTCGTGGGCCGGCTCGCCGACGTGGACGTCACCCGGATCGCCTACTACCGCTTCGCCCCCGGGACGCTCGCCGGCGTCGCCACGCTGATCTCCCGCACCGGCTACACCGGCGAGGACGGCTTCGAGCTGTACGTCGCCGCCGGCGACACCGGGCGGCTGTGGCACGCGCTGCTGGAGACGGGCCGCGCCGACGGCGCGGCGCCGATCGGGCTCGGCGCCCGCGACACGCTCCGGCTGGAGATGCGCTACGCCCTCTACGGCAACGACATCGATGACACGACCAACCCGCTCGAGGCCGGCCTCGGCTGGGTCGTGAAGGCGGCCAAGGGCGAGTTCATCGGGCGCGAGCCGATCGAGCGCATGCGCGCGGCCGGTCTCCCGCGGAGACTGGTCGGGATCGAGATGACCGAGCGCGCGGTGGCGCGGCACGGCTATCCGGTCGTCAAGGACGGGGCGGCGACGGGCGTGGTGACGTCGGGTTCCTATGGCCCGTCGGTCGACCGCTACATCGCGATGGCCTACGTCGGCAGCGCGCACGCCGCCGTCGGCACCGCGCTGGGCGTGGAGATCCGCGGCCAGGTCAAGAGCGCCCGCGTGGTGAAGACCCCGTTTCATCCGTCGCGAGTCAAGAAAGGCTGAGCGATGTCGAACGTTCCCGCAGACCTCAAGTACACGCGCGAGCACGAGTGGGCCAAGCAGGAGGGCAACCGCGTCCGCGTCGGCATCACGCACTTCGCGCAGGAGCAGCTCGGCGACGTCGTGTTCGTCGAGCTGCCAAAGGTCGGTACCCGGGTGCGGGCCCACCAGACGTTCGGTGTCGTCGAATCCGTCAAGGCCGTCTCGGACCTCTTCGCGCCCGTGTCGGGCGAGGTCGCGGAGGCCAACGCCGAGCTGGCCCAGAAGCCGGAGACCGTCAACCAGGATCCCTACGGCCGCGGCTGGATGCTCGTGCTGACGCCCGCCGACCCCAAGGAGTGGGACCAGCTCCTCACGGCCCCCCAGTACGAGCAGTTCATCGCCGAGGGCGGACACTGATGCGCTACCTGCCCAACACGGCGCAGAACCAGCGCGCCATGCTGGAGACCATCGGCGTGGGCGGGATCGAGGACCTGCTCGTCAAGATCCCGGCCAAGGCGCGACTGGCGCGGCCGCTGGCGCTGCCCCCGGCGCTGGCCGAATCCGACCTCGTGCGCCACATGCGCGGCCTGGCCGGGCGCAACGCCGACGCCGACGGCTACGCGTGCTTCCTCGGCGCCGGCGCCTACGACCACTACGTGCCGAGCCCGATCAATCACCTTATCTTGAGGTCCGAGTTCTTCACCGCCTACACGCCCTACCAGCCGGAAGCCAGCCAGGGCACGCTGCGCACGATCTACGAGTACCAGACGATGATCGCCGAGCTGACCGGCATGGACGTGGCCAACGCGTCGATCTACGACGGCGGCTCGTCGCTGGCCGAGGCCTGCCTGATGGCGGTCGCGATCAATGGCCGTACCGAGATCGCCCTGGCCGGCGGGGTGAACCCGCTCTACCGCCGCGTCGTCGAGACCTACGTCGACGGGCCCGGGCTGAAGCTGCGCGAGGTGCCGTCGCCGGAGGGTGTCGTCGACCTCGACGCCGCCCGCCGCGTGGTCGGCGCCAGGACGGCGGCGCTGGTCGTGCAGTCACCGAACTTCTACGGCTGCCTGGAAGACGCCGCCGCCGCCGCCGAGCTCGCCCACGCCGCCGGCGCGCTGCTCGTCGTCGTGAGCGATCCGGTCAACCTCGGCGTGCTCGAGGCTCCCGGACGCCAGGGCGCCGACATCGTGGTCGGTGAGGGGCAGGGGCTCGGCGTGCCGCTCTCGTTCGGCGGCCCGTACCTGGGTGTGTTTGCCGCCAAGAACGAGTTCGTGCGCCGGATGCCGGGCCGGCTCGTCGGCGCCACCGTGGACCTCGACGGCGCCCGGGGCTTCGCGCTCACGCTGCAGACGCGCGAGCAGCACATCCGGCGCGCCAAGGCGACCTCGAACATCTGCACCAACGTCGCGCTGTGCGCGCTGATGGCGACGATCTACCTGTCCACGCTCGGCAAGCAGGGGCTGGTGCGGGTGGGCGAGCTGTCGACGGCCAAGGCGCACTACGCGGCCGAGCGCCTCGGCGCCGTGCCCGGCGTGAGCCTGCGCTTCGCCCAGCCGTTCTTCAAGGAGTTCACGCTGAAGCTGCCGAAGCCTCCCGAGCGGGTGGCCGCCCGGCTCGCGAAGCAGAGCATCCTGGCCGGTCTGCCGCTCAAGACCTTCGACCGCAAGCTGGGCGACTGCCTGCTGGTGGCGGTGACCGAGCGGCGCACGAAGGACGAGATCGACGCGTTCGCCGACGCGCTGGCCAAGGCGGTGGCCTGATGCCCTACGACAACCAGCGCGCCTACGATCGCCTGGTCTTCGAGCTGTCCTCGCCGGAACGGCTGGCCTTCTCGCTCGCCGAGTCCGACGTGCCGGTGGAGCCGGCGCTGGCGGCGGTGCCGGCGAAGTATCGGCGCTCGCAGCCGGCCGCGCTGCCAGAAGTTTCCGAGCTGGATGTCGTGCGCCATTATTCGAGGCTGAGCCAGATGAACTACGGCGTCGACACGCACTTCTACCCGCTCGGCTCGTGCACGATGAAGTACAACCCGAAGATCAACGAGGACATGGCGCGCCTGAGCGGCTTCGCGCGGCTGCACCCGCTGGCGCCGGTCGCCCTGGCGCAGGGCGCGCTCCAGCTCATGCACGACCTCGCGGGGATGCTGGCCGAGATCGCCGGGATGGCGGCGGTGTCGCTGCAGCCGGCGGCCGGCGCCCAGGGCGAGCTGGCCGGCGTGCTGATGATCCGCGCGTATCACGAGGCGCGCGGCGAGAAGCGGACCAAGGTCCTGATCCCCGACTCCGCGCACGGCACCAATCCGGCGTCGACGGCGCTGGCTGGATACGAAGTGATCGAGGTGAAGTCCGATGCAGAGGGTCGGGTCGATCTCGGCGACCTCGAGCGCCACCTGGGCGCTGATGTCGCGGCGTTCATGATCACGGTGCCCAACACGCTCGGCAACTTCGAGCCGCGCGTGATGGAGATCGGCGAGCTGTGCCACGCGGCCGGCGCCCAGGTCTACATGGACGGCGCCAACCTCAACGCCATCCTCGGCCTCACGCGCCCCGGCGACCTCGGCTTCGACGTCTGCCACTTCAACCTGCACAAGACCTTCACGACCCCGCACGGCGGCGGCGGGCCCGGTGCCGGCCCGGTCGGCGTCAAGGCCCACCTGGAGCCCTTCCTGCCGACGCCGGTGGTGGTGAAGGGCGAGGACGGCTACGCGCTGGACTGGAAGCGCCCGCAGTCGATCGGCAAGCTGCAGGCCTTCTGGGGCAACTTCGGCATGCACGTGCGCGCCTACACCTACATCCGCACTATGGGCGCCGACGGGCTGCGCGCGGTGAGCGAGAACGCCGTGCTCAACGCCAACTACATCATGAAGCGGCTGGAGGGCCAGTACGACGTGGCGGCTCCCGGCCCCTGCATGCACGAATGCGTGCTCTCCGCGCGCCGGCAGAAGAAGCAGGGCGTGACCGCCATGGACGTCGCCAAGCGGCTGCTCGACCTCGGCTTCTATGCTCCGTCGACGTACTTCCCGATGATCGTGGAAGAGGCGCTGATGATCGAGCCGACCGAGACCGAGTCGAAGGAGACCCTCGACGCCTTCTGCGAGGCGATGATCCGCATCGCGAAGGAAGCGGAGACGGATCCGCACGCCATCCACCAGGCGCCCATGACGACGCCGGTGCGCCGCCTCGACCAGACCAAGGCCGCGCGCGAGCCCAACCTCCGCTGGAGACCGAAGGCGTAGAGCGGCCGCCCTCGCCTCGCCCCGTGACTCGGTCGCGAGGCTGCAGTGAGGTGGATCGGTCGGCTTGGCCGCCCGACCCCTCTGTATTACTCTTACCGGTAAGAGTCTTACCGGAGGTTCGCCATGCGCATCACCAGCAAGGGACAGGTCACGATCCCCCTGGCCATTCGCAAGAAGGCCGGGCTGGCGCCCAACACCGAGGTCACGTTCACCATGAGCCGGGGGGTCGTCATCCTCAAGAAAGTCACCACGGCCAGTGACCGCGGCCGCCGGCTCGTGGACGCCATGCGGGGCAAGGCGACGAGCGGCCTGACCACCGACCAGATCATGGCGCTGACGCGGCGCTGACGCTTCGGCGACGATGACCGGCGTCCTTGTCGATAGCAACGTCCTCCTCGACGTGTTCACCGAGGATCCCCGCTGGTACGACCGCTCGGCAGCCCTGCTCGCCGACGTCGCCAGCTGCCACGAGTTGATCGTCAACCCGATCGTGTATGCCGAAATCTCCGTCGGCTTCGAGCGTATCGAGGAGCTGGACGCGGTCCTTCCCGGTGACGCCTTCCGGCGTGAGGCCCTGCCCTTCGAGGCCGCCTTCCTGGCCGGCAAGTGCTTCCTGCGATATCGTCGTGCTGGCGGCGCGAGGCGGGCACCGCTCGCGGATTTCTACATCGGCGCCCACGCCGCGGTCCGGGGGATACCTCTGTTGACGCGCGACACGGCGCGCTACAGAACGTACTTTCCACGACTGGAGCTGGTCGCGCCATGACCTGGCGGTTGCTGATCACCGAACCGACCGATGGCGCCACCAACATGGCGATCGACGAGGCGCTCTGGCGCAGCCGGCAGGCCGGCGCCTCGCCCCCGACCCTCCGGTTCTTCGCCTGGTCGCCCCCCACCGTCTCGCTCGGCTACGGCCAGCCGCTCGACCGCCACGTGAATCTCGACGCGTGCCGAGCGCTCGGCGTCGGGGTGGTGCGGCGGCCGACGGGCGGTAGCGCGATCTATCACGATGGCCCCGAGCGCGAGCTGACCTACAGCGTCGTGGCGACGGCCGAGGATCTCGGCATCGGTCCCGACCTGCTCGAGACCTACCGCTGGATCGGCGCCGCCCTCCTCCGCGGGCTCCAGACCCTCGGCGCGCCGGCCGAGCTGGTGCCCGAGCGGCCCCCCGACGGCCCGGTCCCCGCGTTCTGCTTCGCCCGCACCGGCGTCTTCGAGATCGAGGTCGCCGGCCGCAAGCTGGTGGGCAGCGCCCAGCGGCGACAGGGCGACGCGTTCCTGCAGCACGGCGCCGTCCTGCTCGGCGTGGACGAGCCGCGGCTGCGCACGCTGTTCCCGACCACGCGCGATCCGCTGGCCACGTTGACCACGCTGGAGGCGGCGCTCGGCCGCCGCCCCGGGTTCGAGGAGGTCGCCGACGCACTGGCCGCGGCCTTCGAGCAGGAGCACGGCCTCGACCTGCGTCCCGGCGGGTTGTCGGACGACGAGACCGCGCGCGTGGCCGCCCTCGTGACCGACCGCTACGCGAGCCCGGCCTGGCTGGCGGCGTCCGCGTGAGCGACGGGCGGGAGTACCCGAGCGTTCCCCGCGTCGGCGTGGGCGCGGTCGTGCTCGAGGCCGGCCGCGTGCTCCTCGTGCGGCGCGGCAGGCCGCCGCTCGCGGGCAAGTGGAGCCTGCCGGGCGGACTCCTCGAGCTGGGCGAGACCACCGCCGAGGCGGCCCGCCGCGAGGTGGCCGAGGAGTGCGGGTTGCAGATCCGGGTCGGCGAGCTGGCCGGCATCCTCGACCGCGTCGTGCGCGATGCCGAGGGGCGCATTCGTTATCATTGGGTGCTGGTCGACTACGTCGCGTTCGTCGAGTCGGGCGAGCTGTGCGCCGCCAGCGACGCCGACGAGGCGCAATGGGTGGAGGTGGACGAGGTGGAGCGACTCGACACGACCGATGGCTTGCTGGACATGATCCGGCGCGCGCAGGCGCTCGCCGAACGGGGGCGCGCATGAACGTCTCAGTCGTGGCAGGGCCGCTCGCATCGATCACCGCCGACGCCGTCGTGGTCGGCGTCTACGCCGGCGACAAGAAGCTGCGCGATCCGGCCGCGCGCGTGGACCAGGCGGCCGGCGGCGCCCTGCGCGAGGTCATCGACGCCGAGAAGTTCCAGAGCAAGATCGGCCACGTCACCCACCTGCACGTCAACGGCAAGCTCCCGTTCCGCCGCGTCGTCGTCGTCGGCCTCGGCAAGCGCGCCGAGACTTCGGCCGAGACCGTGCGCCGCGCCGCCGCCGCCGGGCTGCGGCGCGCGCGGGATCTCGGGGCCCGCAGCGTGGCCATCGAGGTGCTCGGTGACCGGCTGCCGGCCCGCCAGCGCGCCCAGTCGGTGGTCGAGGGCGCGATCCTCGGCACCTACGCGTTCGACCGCTACAAGCGCGAGAAGGTCGAGAAGCTCGTGGAGACGCTGCGGGTCGTCGAGCCCGACGGCCGGCAGCGGCGCGAGGCCACCGAGGGCGCGCGGCGCGGCCAGGTCTTCGCCGAGGCGACGTGGTTCGCCCGCGATCTCATCAACGCCCCCGCCAACGACGTGCACCCGACGCACCTGGCCCAGGTGGCCGGGGAGATCGCCAAGACCGGTGGTCTCACGCTGGAGGTGCTCGACCGGGCTGACTGCAAGAAGCTCGGCATGGGTGCGTTCCTGGGTGTGGCGGCCGGCAGCGAGCAGCCGCCGAAGTTCATCCACCTCGCGTGGACGCCGGCGGGGCGCAGCCGCAAACGGGTGGCGATCATCGGCAAGGGCGTCACCTTCGACTCCGGCGGTCTCGACCTCAAGACCCCGGAGGGCATGCTCCGCATGAAGGACGACATGTCCGGCGCCGCCGCCGTGCTCGGCATCATGCGTGCGCTGCCGGCCCTCAAGCCGGCGGTCGAGGTCCACGGACTGGTCGCCGCCACCGAGAACATGCCGTCGGGCGCCGCCATCCGGCCGGGCGACATCTTGAAAGCGATGAACGGGACCACGATCGAGATCGGCAATACCGACGCCGAGGGCCGGCTGACGCTGGCCGACGCCATCTCCTACGCGATCCACAAGGTCAACGCCGACGAGGTCGTGGACATGGCCACGCTCACCGGCGCCTGCGTGGTGGCGCTGGGGCCGCTCTGCTCGGGGCTGTTCTCCAACAACGACGGCCTCGCCGACCGCCTGCTGGCCGCCGCCGACAGCGCCGGCGAGCGCGTGTGGCGCCTGCCGCTGATCGACGAGTACCGCGAGCACCTCAAGAGCGACGTCGCCGACATGAACAACGTCGGCCCGCGCGGCGGCGGCGCCATCACCGCCGGGCTGTTCCTCAAGGAATTCGCCGGCGACCGGCCGTGGGCGCACTTCGACATCGCCGGTCCCGCCTTCCTCGAGAAGGACACGCCGCTGGCGCCCAAGGGCGGCACCGGCTGCGCCGTCCGCACGATCTTGACCTATCTCACCGAGGCCGGGCGCGGATGACCAGGCCACCGTCCGCCTCCGAATAATGCCGGGCGGGGTCGACCTCCACTCGCACACGACGGCGTCGGACGGGGCGCTGGCGCCCCGCGAGCTGGTGCGCCTGGCGGCCCGGCACCGCGTGCGCGTGCTGGCGGTGACCGACCACGACTCGACCGAGGGGTTGCCGGAGGCGATCGACGAGGCGGCGCGCCACGGCATCGAGATCGTGCCCGGGCTCGAGATCAACACCGACGTGCCCGGCGCCGAGATCCACGTCCTCGGTTACTACGTGGACTGGCCGGCCGAGTGGTTCCAGGCCTTCCTGCGCGAGCAGCGGGCGGAGCGGGTGGCGCGCGTGCACCGCATCGTCGAGCGGCTGACCGAGCTCGGCATGCCGCTCACGGCCGCGGAGGTCTTCGCGATCTGCAAGGAGGGCTCGCCGGGCCGGCCGCACGTCGCCCAGGCGATGGTGAACCGCGGCTACGTGAAATCGGTCCGCGAGGCGTTCGACCGCTGGCTGCGCGCCGACGGCCCGGCCAACGTCCCCCGGCGCCGGCTCACCCCGGTCGAGGCGGTGGCGGTGATCCGCCGGGCCGCCGGCGTACCGGTGCTCGCGCACCCCGGCCTCGCCAACCGCGACGAGATGATCCCCCAGCTGGTGGAGGCCGGCCTGGCCGGGATCGAGACGTACTACCCCGAGCATTCGGTCGCGCAGATCAACGCGTACCGGTCGATGTGCGAGCGCCTCGGCCTCGTCGCCACCGGCGGCTCCGACTACCACGGCTCCCACACCGGCCGCGCCTCCACGCTCGGCCGCCCCCACATCCCGCTCGAGGTTGCCGAGGCGCTGAGGGAGAAGGCGCGCGAGCTCCAGCGCCGAGCCTGAGAGATGGCGACCATCAACCTTCAGATCTTCGGCTTCAAGGACTGCCAGGACACGCGCAAGGCGCAGCGGTTCTTCGCCGAGCGGCGCATCCCCGTGCACTTCGTCGACCTCGCCGAACGGGCGGCGGCCAAGGGCGAGCTGCGGCGGTTCGCCGAGCGCTTGGGACCCGCCGCGCTCATCGATCGCGAGGGCGCGCGCTTCAAGGCGCTCGGCCTGAGGGTGGCGGGTGACTCACCCCAGCGCCTGCTCGACCGCGCGCTGACCGACCCGCGCCTGCTCAAGACCCCGCTCGTCCGTGCCGGCGGCAAGGTGACGGTCGGCCTGGCCCTCGACGACTGGCAGGCGTGGGTGAACGCGGAGAAATCGCCGTGAGCCCGCGGCCGTTCACGCTGCGCGTCCCCGACGAGACGCTGGCCGACCTGCGCGCGCGCCTCGAGCGCGTGCGCTGGCCCGACGAGGCCCCGGGCGCCGGCTGGACGCACGGCACGAGTCTCGCGTACCTGAAGGAGCTGGTCGCGTACTGGCGCGACCGCTACGACTGGCGCGCGCAGGAGGCGCGACTGAACGGCTGGCGGCAGTTCACCGCCCCGGTCGGCGGCATCGACATCCACTTCATCCACGAGCCGGGGGTGGGCCCGTCACCGCTGCCGCTGCTGCTTTCCCACGGGTGGCCGGGCTCGATCGTGGAGTTCGAGCGGATCATCCCGATGCTGACCGATCCGGCCCGCTTCGGCGGCGATCCGGCCGACGCGTTCACCGTCGTCGCGCCCTCGCTGCCCGGCTACACCTTCTCGTTCCAGCCCGGCCAGCCGCGCTTCGGCGTCGTCGAGATCGCCGACCTCTTCGCGACGCTCATGACCGACGTGCTCGGCTATCGCCGCTTCGCCGCCCAGGGCGGCGACTGGGGGGCGTTCATCACCTCGTGCCTGGGCGCCGCGTACCCCGAGCGGCTGGCCGGCATCCACGTGAACCTGCTCGCCGTGCGGCGGGACCAGACGCCGCCGGCGACGCCGAGCGACGAAGAGACGCGGTACCTGGAGGAGCTCGCGCACTGGATGCGCGAAGAGACCGGCTACCTGCAGATCCAGGGCACGAAGCCGCAGACGCTCGCCTACGGACTCACGGATTCGCCGGTGGGGCTGGCGGCCTGGATCGTGGAGAAGTTTCGCACGTGGAGCGACTGCGGCGGCGACGTCGAGCGCCGCTTCTCGAAGGACGTCCTGCTGACCAACGTGATGCTCTACTGGATCACCGGCGCCATCGGCTCGTCGTTCTGGCCGTACTATGCGCGGGCGCACAGCGCGTGGCCCATCTCCGAGCGCCGGCCGGTGCGGGTGCCGACGGCCTACGCCTCGTTCCCGGGCGAGATCTTGCATCCCCCGCGGGCGTGGGCCGAGCGCGTCTACGACATCCGCCGCTGGACGGCGATGCCGGCCGGCGGCCACTTCGCCGCGCTCGAAGAGCCCGAGGCGCTGGCCGCCGACGTGCGCGCGTTCTTCCGCCCGCTGCGCTGATCCGGCCGGAAACACCTGAAAGGCTGGCGGGGAGGGCGGAAACCTACCCTAGTTGGGGGTCTTCCAGGCCAGGAAGCCGTCGCGGTCGAGGATGGTCAGCGCGGGGGCGCCGTCGCGGGTGAGGGCGAGCTCAGCGCGGTTCTTGCCGTTGGTGTCGTAGAGGGTGAGGGCGGGGGCGCCGTGGGGCAGTGTCACCAGCCCGGCCCGGACCCGGCCCCCTTGCTCGTTGAGGACGACGACGGAGGCGCCGTTCTCGGTGCCGATCGACAGCCGCGGCAGATTGTCGATGTCCTTGAAGCGCAGCGCCACCGACTGGTCGGTGTCGGCCGCCAGCTCGGCTCGGGGGCGTCCGGCGGCGTCACGCAGGATGAACCGCTCGGCTTCGACGATGCGGGGCGCCGGCTTCTGGCCCATCAGGACCACCCCGGCCAGGCCGATCATCGCGCCCGCGGCCAGGCGCCGCCACCGGCGCTGGGCTCGCTCCAGGCGCTCCACCCGTTGCGCCATCGTGAGATCCACCGCTTCGCTCATTGCGCGCCCCTCCTTGCCGCCGCTGCTCGCGGCGGTGTGCCACCATTCGTCGGCCCCTGCAATAGTGCCCAGGGCGCTGAGCAAGAGGGGGGCCATGCCGTAAATAGGTATGGCGGCGTCACTTTTCAGGGGCGCCGCGTCGGCGGTGTGTCGCCTCTGATGTCAGGCCGACACCTGCGATGCAGTCAGGGCACGGGCGTGCCGGTCAGGGCGAGGTGCCGACAGGCTGCCAGACGTTTCGGCACCGGGTCTCGAGCGGGTAGATCCGGACGCCGGCGCTCCTCAGCCCGCCCCAGTGCGCGTCGAGGATCACACCGGTCAGCCGCTGCATCGCCGCCGGCGGCGAGGATCGACGGCCACGTCCGCGCGTTGCGCACGACGGCGGGAATCGCGGCCAGCGTCTCCCGCACGCTCGGGGTGGCCGCGGGCCCCGCTCGGGATCGACCGGGGGCAGGCCGAGCGCCTCGGGACGGTCGCGCACGAGCGCGGCCGCCAGGCCGGCGAGCACGACGGTGACGACGCCGATCATCACGAATGTCTGCCGCCAGCCCGACCGCGTCGACCAGGAGCGCCAGCGGTGAGGACGCCACCAGGGCGCCGACGTTACCGACGGCCTGCGTGAAGCCCGACACGGTGCCGAACTCGGCCGCCGTCCAGCGCCAGCGTCCACCTCGGGCCCAGCGTGTCGGCCAGGCTGCCGGCCACCAGCGCCATGGCCACGAAGACGTACGGGTAGATCGCCACGAGACTGCCGAGCGACGCCGCGCTGAGGGCGAACGCGCGCATGAGGTCGGCGGCGACCGCGGCCGGCGCCACGCGGTGGAAGCACGAGAAGAAGTAGACGGCGGCGGGGACGACCAGCACCACGATGCGCGCGCGGCGGAGGGTCACGCCGGGGGGGTGTAGGCGGGAAAGACGCGGCGGAGCAGCTCCGGCGCGTTGACCGCGAGCATGCCGCTCACCAGGCGGCGGGCCGTGCCCCGCACCGCCACGAACGTGATCGCCGCGCTGGCGACGAGACGGCCGCGGGCGTCGCGCGCGGTGAGCGCGGTGTCCCAGTAGCGCGGGTCGCCGGCGCGCGGCCGGGCCGAGGCGCGGGCACCCGCGATGGTGATCGGCGCCTCCGCGCTGGCCGTCGCGTGGAGCGCGACCCGCAGCTCGGTGGTCATGCCGGCCTCGCCGGTGGCGAGGGCGCCGAGCCAGAACGCCGCCTCGTCGAGCACCGTGGTCAGCGCCACCGGCGCCAGCGTGCCGTCGGCGGCGCCGAAGCCGGGGCGCGGCGTCCAGGTGCCGCCGACGGCGGCGTCGTCGGCGCGCAGCCGCACGCCGAGCCCGAGCGCGTTGTCGGTGCCGCACGCGAAGCACGTCCGCGAGATCGGCAGCGCCAGCGCATTCTCGGCGGGCGGGGCGACGGCGTCGCCGTCATCGGCGCCGCCGGCGGTGACGCGACCGTGCACCAGCACGGCGTCGGCGGCGGCCAGCTCCAGATCGCAGCCGTCCCCTCGGCGGTGGACGCGCAGGCGCAGGGGCACGCCGAGCGGAACCCGCTTGAGGAAGTGGCCGTCGAGCCGCCGCGGGCCACCGGGTCCGGCCGCATGCTCGAAGGCGGCCAGCACGCTGCCGCCGTGCGCGGTGTCGGGGAGCCCCTGGAACGCGTGGTCGAGCGTGAGCACCCGCTCGTCGCCGTCGCCCGCGACGGCGGCGCGCAGGGCGTCGGCGGTCAGCATGCGATAATCATCGGCAGTGCGGCTCATTCTAACGCCCACGCCGTTCATCCGGGCGACCGTCACCAACTTCGTCTTCTTTCTCGGGCTCAACGGCTTCGTGCTGCTGCCGCTTTACATCCAGCAGCTTGGCGGCAACGAGATCGAGATCGGCCTGGTGATGGGGCTGCACAGCGCCGTCGGCATCGTGTGCCAGCCGCTCATCGGCCCCTGGGTCGACGTCATCGGGCGGCGGCCGTTCATGCTGGCCGGCATCGGGTTGACGGTGGCGGCTTCGCTGCTGGCGGCCGCTCCCGGCGGGGTGCCGCTGCTGGCCGTCGTCCGGGCGCTGCAGGGAATCGGCATGTCCATGTTCTTCGTGGCCAGCTTCTCCTACGTCGTGGACATCGTCCCGCCCGCCGAGCGAGGCTGGGCGCTCGGCATCTACGGCGTGTCCGGCTTCGTGGCCACCGCGGTCGCCCCGCTCGTCGGCGAGTGGATCATCCGCACCGTGGGGTTCCGGGCGCTCTTCGTGCTGTCGGCGATCCTGGGCCTGGCCACCTTCGCGCTCGTGTGGCCGGTGCGCGAGGCGCCGCGCGGCGCCGGCGCACCGCTGCGACTGGCGCCGGGGGCGGTGCGGGCGGCGCTGGAGGACGTCCTGCACCGCCACATGTTCGTGACGATGTTCTTCGGACTCGGCTCGGGGACGATCTTCGCGTTCCTGCCGACCTTCGCCGAGGACCTCGGCGTCACCACGCTCTCCTTGTTCTACACGGCCTACTCGCTATCGGCGATCGTGGTGCGCATCCTCGGCGGCCGGCTCATCGACACGCACGGCCGGCGGGCGGTGATCGTGCCCTCGATGTTCGTGCAGGTCGCCGCCACCGGCGTGCTGGCGCTCCTCGGCGTGCTGGTGACCCGTACCAGTGCCACGCCGGTGTTACCGGCGCTGTTCCTGGCCGGGCTCCTGGCCGGCGCCGCCCACGGCTTCCTCTATCCCGGGCTGGCGGCGCTCGTGACCGACACCACGCCGGACGAGCGTCGCGCCGCCGTCGTGGGCATCTTCAGCGCGATGTTTCTCACCGGCTCGACGATCGGCGCCTTCACGTTCGGCTGGGTCGCGAACGCGCTCGGCTACGGCTCCATGTGGGCGGCGCTCACCGCGCTGCTGCTGGCCGGCTGCCTCGTCTCGCTGCGGCTCGCCCCGGCCCCGGTCGCGGCGGTGCGCCGCGCCTGAAAATGCGCCGGCCGGCCCGCGAGGGGCGCGCATATACTGGCGGCCTGACGCTGCCCCGGCCGCGACGCGCCGGCGAAAGGACGTGGCGCATGAGAGCGACGACGCGGATCGCAGCGACCGGCCTGATGGCGCTGGTGGTGGCCGGTGCCCCCGGCCGTGCCGACCTGGCGCCGGGGCGGGCGCCGGAGGTGGTGCCGCGGGTGGGCGGGCCCCAGGAGGCGGAGGTCGTCGCGGTCATGCTCGATCCCCGCACGCAGGCCCACACCGTGCTGCTGCAGGGCAAGCGTGATCGTCGCCAGCTCGCGATGGCGATCGGCCCCGCCGAGGCAACCGGGATCGCCGTTCCCCTGCACGGCGTCACGCCGCCCCGTCCGCTCACCCACGACCTCTTCCTCACGCTCTTCGGCCGGCTCAAGGTCTCGGTCACGCGCGTGGTGATCACCGACCTGCGCGACGACGTCTACTACGCGACCCTGCACCTCAGCGGCAGCGGTGGTGAGCTGACGCTCGACTCGCGGCCCTCCGACGCCATCGCGCTGGCGGTGCGCGCCAAGGCGCCGGTGCTGATCGAGGACCGCGTCTTCGACAAGGGCGGCGTGGAGGGTCCACCCGCCCGCCGGCCGCACATCTGATGTCGCGCCTGCCCGCCGACGACCTGCAGTGGGCGCTGCAGCGCCGGCTCGAGGACGTCTTCGCCAAGCTCGGGGAGAAGTTCGGTGACCTCACCGGGCGGGTGGAGACGGAGATCCATCCCAGCGTCGCCTTCGAGGAGGTGGGGGGCCTGCAGCAGGCCAAGACGCTGCTGCGCGGGTTCGCGCTGGCGCTCAGCAGCCCGGACTCCTACACGCGGTGGGGGATCGTGCCGCCCAAGGGCGTCCTGCTCTACGGCCCGCCCGGCACCGGCAAGTCCAAGCTCGCCAAGGCCCTCGCCACCGCCGCCGGCGCGATCTTCTATCACGTGAAGCTCATGAACCTCACGTCGAAGTTCGGCGCCAACACGGGGGAGCTGCTGCAGGAGATCCTCCGCATCGCCGGCAGCGAGGGCCGCGCGGTACTCTTCCTCGACGAGGCCGAGGCGCTGTCGCTCGAGCACCTGCTGCCGCCGCCGGCGGCCCGCGAGGCCAGCGCCCGCCTGGTCGCCGCGCTGTGCGAGAAGCTCGACGGGCTGGCCCCGACCGGGCGCGTGCTCGTCGTCGGCGCCACCAGCCGCACCGACGCCATCGACGCCGAGCTGGTGGCCCCGGGCCGTCTGGATCACCTGGTGGAGGTCGCGTTGCCGGACGCCGACGCCCAGCGGGAGGTCCTCGAGCTGATCAAGGCGCGCGCCGAGCGCAACGCCGGCCGGCCGCTGTTCGAGACGATCGACTACCGCAAGATCCTGCCCGTCATGGGTGGCATGAGCGGCGCCGATATGTCGGAGATCATCCAGCGTGCGCTCGAGACCAAGGTCCATCGCGCCGCCGAGGGCGTCGACCCCGGGCTCGTCTCCACCGAGGACCTGCTCGTGTCCATCGACGCCTACAAGCGCGTGCGGGGCGTCGTGGAGAAGATCCGCTACGGGCAATATCTCTAGGCCGTGATTGCCTCGGCGCAGATTCGTGTCAGGTATCAAGAAACCGACTGCATGAAGGTCGTGTACTACGGGAACTACCTGACGTACTTCGAGGTGGGGCGGGTGGAGTTCCTGCGGCAGCAGGGGCTGCCGATGTCGGAGGTGGATCAGAAGGTTCACCTGCCGGTGGTGGAGGCGACGGTGCGCTACGTGCGGCCCGCCCGCCTCGACGATCTGCTCGACGTCCGCTGCTGGGTCAGCGAGCGCCGGCGGGCGAGCTTTCGTTTCGGCTACGAGATCCGCAACGCGGCTGGCGAGCCGGTCGCCACCGGCTCCACGCTGCACGCCTGCTGGGACCCGGCCACGGCCAAGATGATCGCGGTGCCCGACTGGCTGGTGGCGATCATGCCGGTGGAATAAGAGCCTTCTCATGGTGCTCGCGATGGGTGTGGCAAGATCGCGGGCAATGCGTATAATACGCATTCGGTTCGGCCGACCATGATTGAAGTCCAGAACCTGACCAAGCGCTACGGTGCCTTCACGGCGATCCGCGACGTGTCGTTCTCGGTGGCGCCGGGAGAGATCGTCGGCTTCCTCGGCCCCAACGGCGCCGGCAAGTCGACGACCATGCGGATCCTGTCCTGCTTCATGCCCGCCTCGGGCGGTACTGCCCGGGTCGCGGGCTACGACGTGTTCCGCGAGTCCATGGAGGTGCGCCGGCGTATCGGCTACCTGCCGGAGAGCGTGCCCCTCTACAGCGACATGCGGGTGGCGCCCTACCTGGACTTCGTGGCCGAGGTGAAGGGCGTGCCGCGCTCGGCGCGGAAGCGGCGCGTCGCCGAGGTCATGGACCGTTGCCTGATCGCCGACGTGCAGGACCGCCTCATCCGCAATCTCTCCAAGGGTTACCGGCAGCGGGTCGGCCTCGCCCAGGCCATCGTCAGCGACCCCCACGTCCTGATCCTCGACGAGCCGACCATCGGCCTCGACCCGCAGCAGATCACCGAGATCCGCAGCCTCATCAAGTCGCTGGCCGGCGAGCACACCGTGATCCTCTCCACCCACATCCTCCCCGAGGTCGCGATGGTCTGCAGCGGCGTGGTCATCATCAACCGCGGGGCCATCGTCGCCCAGGGGCCGATCGATCGGCTGGTGGAACAGTTCTTCCCGACGGCGCGGGTCGAGGTCGAGATCGTCGGACCGCGGGCGGCGGTGCTCGAGGGCGTGCGCGCGATCCCGGGCGTGGTCCGGGTCGACGACAGCGCCCCGGAGAGCGACGGCCCGGCCCGCTTCGTGGTGGAGTCGGCGCGGGGCCGCGACGTGCGGGGCGAGATCTTCCAGCTCGCCGCCCAGCAGAAGTGGAACCTGCTCGAGCTGCGGGCGGTGGGCATGACGCTCGAGGAAGTGTTCATCCGCATCGTGGCCGGCGAGGAGAGCGAGGCCGCAACGGGCACAACGGAGGCGGCACCGTGAGGATCTGGCCGATCTACAAGAAGGAGCTGCGGCTGTACTTCACGTCCCCGGTGGCGTGGGTCCTCCTGACGATCTTCCTGGCCATCGCCGGCCTCTTCTTCTACGCGATCTTCGGAAACTTCACGCGCGTCTCGATGCAGATGGCGATGAACCCGCAGGGCGCCCGCGACCTCAACGTCACCGACGCCGTCCTGCGCCCGCTCTTCGCCAACCTCAGCGTCATCCTCCTGCTGGTGATGCCGCTGGTGACGATGCGGTTGTTCGCCGAGGAGCGGCGCTCGGGCACGATCGAGCTGCTGCTCACGTACCCGGTGCGCGACGGCGCCGTCCTGATCGGCAAGTACCTGGCGGCGCTGACGCTGTACGGGACCATGATCGCGGCCACCCTGGCCTACCCCGCCATCGTGATCTGGATCGCCAAGGCCAGCGTGGAGTGGGGCCCGCTGCTCACCGGCTACATCGGCCTGATGCTGATGGGCGGCATGTTCCTGGCGGTGGGGCTGTTCGCCTCGTCGTTGACCGAGAACCAGATCGTGGCGGCGGTCGTGACCTTCGGCATCCTGCTCATCTTCTGGATCATCGGCTGGACCGCCGAGTTCGCCACCGGCACGCTCGGCGCGGTACTGACGCACCTGTCGATCCTCGAGCACAACGACACCTTCGCCAAGGGCGTGCTCGACACCAAGGACATCATCTACTACCTGAACTTCACCGCGCTGGCCCTGTTCCTGACCCTGCGTTCGCTCGAATCGCGCCGGTGGAACGGCTGATGCTGCGCCGCCTGGGCGAGGCCGCGTTCTGGCTGGGGCTGGGGCTCCTAGCGGCCGCCGTGATCCAGGGGCTCGGCGCCCGGTTCAGCTGGTCGATGATCGGGGCGCAGTGGAGCTGGCTGTGGTGGCCGTTCGTCATCGCCGGCCTCGCGCTCGTCCTGCTCTCGTTCCTGCCGCTGTGGCGCGACCCCCGGGGGACGTTCAGCGCTCGCGGCGTACGCTACGGTGTCAACACGCTGGTTGCGGTGGTGCTCGTCATCGGCCTGATCGGCGTGGTGGAGGCGCTGTCGTACCGGCACAACGCGCGGCTGGACCTCACCGCGAACCGGCGCCACAGCGTGTCGAGCCAGACGATCCAGGTCCTCCAGGGCCTCAAGGGCAAGGTGAACGCGGTCGCCTTCTATCGCGGCGACCAGCCGGGCAAGCGGGTGATCGAGGACCTCTTCAAGCAGTACGCGCGCTACGCCGGCGACAAGTTCACGTGGAAGATCGTCGACCCCGACCGTGACCCGACGCTGGCCCGGGCCCTGGGCGTCGAGAACTACGGCACGACCGTGCTGGAGGCCAAGGGCCGCACCGAGAAGGTGCAGGACGCCGACCAGGAGGAGAAGCTCACCAACGCCCTCGTGAAGGTGCTGCGGGAGGGCAAGCCCGTCGTCTACGTCCTCCAGGGCCACGGCGAGCCCGATCTCACCAACACCGAGCGCCCCGGCTTCAGCGAGGCCAAGACGGCCCTGGAGAAGGCGAACTACGAGGTCAAGCCGCTGCTGCTGGCCCGCCAGGGCAAGGTCCCGGACGACACCGCCATCCTGATCGTGGCCGGGCCCCGCACCGATCTCCTCGGGCCCGAGATCGACGCCGTCGAGGCCTACCTCGGCCGCGGCGGCAAGCTGCTGGTCATGGTGAACCCGCCGTTCCCCGAGCGCAGCCAGCCGGAGTCGCTGCGCAAGCTGCTCGGCCGCTGGGGGCTCGGGCTCGGCGACGACCTCATCATCGAGCTGAACCCGATCGGCCAGGTCTTCGGCATCGGCCCGCAGGTGCCCATCGTCCAGCAGTACGAGCCGCATCCCATCACCCGTGACATGCGGAACATCACGACGCTCTTCCCGCTCGCGCGCAGCATCACCGTCGCCAAGACGCCGCCGGCGGGCGTGGCGATCCAGCCGCTGGCCCGGACCACGCCGGACTCCTGGGGTGAGACCGACCGCCAGGCGCTCGAGCAGGGCCAGGCCAAGCCGGACCCGGCGGACGCCAAGGGACCGCTGAACCTGGCCGTGGTCGCCACCAAGGACAAGACGCGGATCGTGCTGGTCGGGACGGCCAACGTGGCGGTCAATCAGTTCCTGAACGTCCAGGGCAATCCCGACTTCTTCCTGAACACCATCTCGTGGCTGGCCGAGCAGGAGGACCAGATCACCATCCGGCCGAAGGACACGAAGTCGACCCCGGTCTTCCTCAACGCGCAGCAGGCGCAGGCGGTCCTCTGGTTGCCCGTGGTCATCCTGCCGTCGCTGGCGCTGGCGGGCGGGATCGTCGCCGTCGTGCGCCGCCGCGCCGCCAAGTAGCCTCACCCGGATGCGCTGGCAGACCACGGCGGCCCTCGCCCTCCTGCTCGCCCTCCTGGGCGGCTTCTACTACGTCTACGAGGTCCGCCTGGGCCCTGGGCGCGAGGAGGCGGCCGCCCGCAAGGGGCGGGTCTTCAGCGCCGACACCAAGGACGTGACCGCCGTCGCCGTCAAGCGTCCCGACGAGACGGTGCGGCTGCAGCGTGAGGGCGACACCTGGCAGGTGGTGGAGCCCGTGAAGGCCCGGGGCAGCCGCACCGCGGTGGATGAGCTGCTCGCCAACGTCCTGACGGCCAAGATCGACCGTGAGATCGATCCCAACCCGAAGTCGCTGGCCGACTTCGGACTCGACAAGCCGGCGGCGGACCTCACGCTCACGCTCAAGGACGGCAAGACGCTGGGCCTGCAGCTCGGCGCCAAGAATCCGACCGGCG
Organism: uncultured Candidatus Rokubacteria bacterium; assembly: GCA_963743355.1. Taxonomy (GTDB): domain Bacteria; phylum Methylomirabilota; class Methylomirabilia; order Rokubacteriales; family CSP1-6; genus AR5. Next base: position 469,893 of record CAVUPM010000004.1, on the reverse strand, counting down.
TCTGGGTCTACGCGCGCGAGCACGACAAGCCGGCGGTCTTCGTGCTGGGCGAGAGCGTGCTGCGCGACGCCACCCGCCCGGTCGCCGACTTCCGCGACCGCACGATCCTGACCTTCGACGTCAAGGACGTGAGCGGCTTCGAGCTCGTCCTGCCCGACGAGACGCTGGCGGTGGAGAGGGGGCCGGGCGCGTGGCGGATCACCCGCCCGGTCGCCCTGCGCGCCGACAACGAGACGGTCGGCGAGTTCCTCGACAAGCTGGCCGGCCAGAAGGTGCGCGAGTTCGTGGCCGAGGCCCCGCCCGCGCGGGGGTCGTACGGCCTCGAGCGGCCCGTGCGCGTCACGATCCACACCGGGCGGGACAAGGATCGCGTGAGCCGGACGCTGCTGCTCGGCAAGGTCGACGCGGCCAAGAAGGGCGTCTACGCGATGCGGGCCGGCGAGCCGAGCGTCATGCTGGTGCCCGAGGACGTCTACAACCAGGTGCCCAAGAACGTCGGCGTCCTGCGCAACAAGACGCTCGTCGAGATCGACCGTGACAAGATCGCTCGCCTGGAGATCGAGAGTCCCAAGGGGACGGTGACGGTGGGCCGCGAGGACGGGCAGTGGAAGATCGTGGCGCCCCAGTTGCTGCCCGCCGACCAGGTCGAGGTGGGCGCCGTCCTCACCAAGCTGCACGACCTCAGGGCCCAGGGCTTCCTCGGCGAGGACGCGGCTGCGGTGTCGCGATTCCTGCCCAAGCCGGAGGTGAGGGTGACGGTCACCGACCAGGGCGGTGCGGCCACGACCGTGGTGCTGGCGCCATCGCGGGAGACGCGAGGCGGCGCCCCCAGCGCCTACGCGGCGCTGGCCGGCAAGGGCCCGGTGGTGCTGGTCGAGGCCAAGCTGCTCGGGGACCTCGCCCGTTCCGCGAACGACCTGCGCGACCGGCGGCTGCTCGGCACCCTCGAGCCCCGGGACGTCAAGCGGGTGCGGCTGCAGTCAGGCGGGCAGACCATGGTGATCGAGCGCAAGGGCGACGCGGAGTGGCGCGTGCTCGAGCCGGCCAAGGGGGCCGCCAACGGCGCCAAGGTCGACGACCTGCTCTTCACGCTCCGCGCCCTCCGCTGGAAGGACGTGGTCGCCCCCGATGGCCAGGAGCCCGCCCGCTACGGCCTGGACGCGCCGACGCTCGAGGTGGCGCTCTTCCGCGGCGACGGCGGTGAGATCGCCACCGTGCAGGTGGGCAAGCGGGACGGCGCCCTCGCCTACGTCCGGACCAAGGCGCAGCCGGCCGTGTACAGCGTGGAGAGCCGCACGCTCGGCCCTGCCCCTAAAGTCCCTGACGACTTCAAGGGGTGATTTCGGGTGAGTTAGGGTAACTTTGTTCCTCGATGCCTCGCGAGCTCTTCATCGTGGCCCGCGACCGGGCCGACCTGTACCGCTACCTGAGTCAGACGTTCGCCGAGGCCGAGAACGTCGAGGTCATCTGGGACCGGCGCGAGGGGCAGCGCCGCCGGAGCTCGAACGGCCCCGTCCGCGAGCGGCGCCGTGGCGATCGAAGAGCCCGCGTCAAGGTCGACGACGACCTCCGCACCGTCGGGTACGCGTTCCTCGCGCTCGATTGATTTACATGGGGGCCCCGAACTGGCCCCCAAACCCCCACACGTTCGTCGCCCCCCGGCGAAGCCGGGGTGCTCCTCTGGTGTGCGCGAGAGCAGGGGCCCCGTGTAGCGCGCTCGAAGGGGCTGGGGTAGCATGACGCCCGTGCCTGAAGCCGAGAGCGTGTACATCAAGCAGCTCGAGCTGGGACCGATGCAGAACTTCGTCTACCTGGTCGGGGACCCGGTCGCCCGCCAGTGCGTGGTCGTCGATCCGGCCTGGGAAATCGACACGATCGTCGACACGGCGGCTTCCGACGGGATGACGCTCACCGGCGCGCTGGTGACCCACACGCACCAGGATCACGTCGGGGGCAGCCTGGCCTCGTGGGGGATGCCGGGGCGGATCCCGGGGGTGGAAGAGCTGCTGGCGCGGGTGCCGGTCAAGGTCTACGTGCACAAGGCCGAGCGGGAGTTCCTCCCCGGCCTCGGCTCCGACCTCGTCAAGGTGGACAATCACGACACCCTGGACGTCGGGCGTCTGCGGCTGACCTTCCTGCACACGCCCGGTCACACGCCGGGCTCGCAGTGCTTCCTGATCGACGGGCGCCTCATCTCGGGCGACACCCTGTTCATCGGCTCGTGCGGCCGCACCGACCTGCCCGGCAGCGATCCCAGCGAGATGTACTACTCGCTGACCCAGCGGCTGGGAGCGCTGCCCGACGACACGACGCTGTTCCCCGGCCACAACTACGGCGGCCCGGCGTCCACCATCGGCGACGAGAAGCGGCAGAACCCCTTCATGCGCTTTGCCTCACTGGGCGACTTCCTGCGCGTGATGGGCGGCGGCCGCATCGTCACGTCGTGATCGCGACCACGATGATCTCCGGCCACGATTTCGCGGCGCGGCTCGAGCGCCACGGCTTCGATTTCTTCACGGGCGTGCCGTGCTCGCTGATCGAGGACCTCATCGCGGTGCTCGAGCGCGGCGCGCGCGCGCCCTACGTGGCGGCCGTGCGCGAGGACGCCGCGGTCGGGGTGGCGGCGGGCGCCTGGTTCGGGGGCCGGCGGCCGGTGGTGCTGATGCAGAACTCGGGGCTCGGCACCAGCCTGAACGCGCTGGCGTCGCTGTCGCTGATGTACGGGCTGCCGTTGCTGCTGGTCGTGACCTGGCGCGGCTTCGGCGGCAAGGACGCCCCCGAGCACATCCTCACCGGCGAGATCTCGCCCAAGCTGTTCGAGCTGCTCGGCGTGCCCTATCGCGTGCTGGCGGCCGATTCGCTCGACGCCGACCTTGCGTGGGCGGCCGCGGAGATGGACGCGCGGCTGTCGCCGGTCGCGCTGCTGGTCCCGCCGAAGATCGTGGAGACCGGCGGCGTCGATGCCCACGCGGGATCGGCGGCGGCCACCGGCGCCACCCGGGTGGCGGCGCCGCGCGCGCCCGACGAGCCGTTGCCGCCGGCGACGATGCCGCGGCTGACCGCGCTCGGGATCGCGCTCAAGGCCGCCGGCGACGATCCCGTCGCCCACGCCAACGGCTACATCTGCCGGGAGAGCTTCTCCCTGGCCGATCGTCCGCAGAGCTTCTACATGATCGGCTCGATGGGCCTGGCCCCCGCCATCGGGCTGGGGCTGGCCTTGACCCAGCCCTCGCGGCGCGCCGTCGTCTTCGACGGCGACGGGAATCTGCTGATGAACCTCGGCATCCTCGCCATGATCGCCGCCCAGCGGCCGGCCAACTTCGTGCACCTGGTGTTCGACAACGAGGTCTACGGCTCCACCGGCAATCAGGCCTCGCTGTCGCGCGGCGTGCGGCTGGACCGTCTCGCCGCCGCGGCCGGCTTCGCCACCGCGGTCGCGGTGACCGAGCCGTGGGCGCTGGAGTCGGCGCTCCGGGCGGCGTGGGCCGCCGACGGCCCGCACTTCGTGCTGGTGAAGGTCACGGCCGAAGAGGCCGACGTGCCACGCATTCCCTACACGCCGGCCGTCCTTCGCGAGCGCTTCCGGGCGGCGGTCCTCGGAGGCTGACGTGCGGCCCACCACCCGACTGCGTCGCCTGGTGACGCGCCCCGAGATCGCCTTCCTCATGGAGGCCCACGACGGCGTCTCCGCCCGCATCGCGGCCGAGGCGGGCTTCGAGGCGGTGTGGGCCAGCGGCCTCACGATGTCGGCCTCGTTCGGCGTGCGCGACAACAACGAGCTGTCGTGGTCGCAGGTCGTGGATCACGTCGGCTTCATGGCGGACGCGGCCTCGGTGCCGATCCTCGTCGACGGCGACACCGGCTACGGCAACTTCAACAACATGCGTCGCCTCGTGCGCAAGCTCGGGCAGGTCGGCGTGGCCGGCGTCACCATCGAGGACAAGCTCTTCCCCAAGACGAACTCGTTTCTCCGGTCCGAGCAGCAGCCGCTGGCCGACGTCGAAGAGTTCTGCGGCAAGATCAAGGCGGGCAAGGACAGCCAGGCCGACTCCGACTTCGTCGTCGTCGCCCGCGTGGAGGCGCTGATCGCAGGCTGGGGGCTGGCCGAGGCGATCCGTCGCGCCGAGGCTTATCACCTGGCCGGCGCCGACGCCATCCTGATCCACAGCCGCCAGTCGAGCGCCGCCGAGATCTTCGCGTTTCTCGACGCGTGGGCGAACCGGGCGCCGGTGGTGCTGGTGCCGACCAAGTACTGGCGCACGCCGACCGCGGAGTACCGCGCCCGCGGCGTGAGCGTCGTGGTGTGGGCCAACCATCTGCTGCGCTCCGCCATCGTGGCCATGCAGGCGACGGCCCGCCGGCTCCACGAGGACCAGACGCTGATCGACGTGGAGCCGCAGGTGGCGCCGCTCCCCGAGGTGTTCCGGCTGCAGGGCGACGAGGAGCTCGAGCAGGCCGAGCGCCGGTACCTGCCGGCGGCGCGGGAGGACGCGCTGTCGGCGGTGATCCTGGCCGCCGGCGCCGGTGCCGATTTCGGCGGCCTCACCGCCGCCGTGCCCAAGGCCATGCTCAAGGTGCAGGGCCGTCCCATCCTGGCCCGGCTGCTCGACGACCTCGGCCACTTCGGCTGCCGCACGGTCACCGTGGTGCGCGGGGATCACGCGGAGGCGGTGAACGTCGCCGGCGCCCGCTTCGTCGACAACCCGGAGTTCGCGACGACGGGCGAGGCGCACTCGCTGGCGCTGGCGGAGGCGGCGCTCGTCCCCGGCACGCTGCTCGCGTTCGGCGACATCGTCCTCAAGCGCCACATCGTGCAGGCGCTGCTGGAGGAGGCCGGTGCGGGAATCACGCTCTCGGTCGACAGCACGCTGGCCGGCCAGGCGGTTGCCGACCGCGTGCGCGGCAGTCGGCCCGACGCCGGGCGCTTCAGCTTCGAGCCCGTGCACCTCACCGCCATCGGCGACGCCGTCGCCGCCGCGGGCAGCCACGGCGCCTGGATCGGCCTGCTGCACGCCGGCGGCGAGGGTGCCGCCTGGCTGCGCGAGGCGATCGGCGAGGCGCGGGTCGACGGCACCCTCGCGCGCGCGCGGCTCGCCGATCTGCTCACGCGCGTGCTGGCAAAGGGGCGGCCGGTGACCGTGGTCTACACGCGCGGCGGCTGGGTCAACGTCAACAATCTCGCCGATCTGATCGACGCCAGCGGGATTTAGCTCGGAGGGGGGCGTTGCCCCCCTTCCGACCGTCGTCGCGCGCCTGGCGGCGCGTTCCTCCGTGCCTCCCCCCAGCACCTCGATTGCGCCGGCAAAGCCGGCGCTCGGAGGTGGCGATCAGCCCGCCGGCGCACCATATGGCCGCGCGCGGGGGAACTACGTCGTCCGCGGGCGCGTTTTGCGATCGGGGTGTATCGGTGTCATGATCGATCGAGGATGAGTGATCGCTCGCGATGAAGAACTGGCTCAAGGTCCGCTTCATCGCCGGAATTTTCGTCACGCTCCCCGCCATCGCGACCGCCTGGATCCTGTGGATCTTCTGGAACTGGATCGACGATCGCTTCGCGCCGATCTACGAGCGCATCCTCGGTCGGCCGGTGTCGGGCTGGGGGCTCGGCTTCCTCACCGCCGTCGCCATCATCCTGCTCATGGGCATCGTCGCCCGCAACGTCGTGGGCCGGCGGGTGCTGTCCTTCGGCGACAAGCTCCTGTACCGGGTGCCGGTCTTCCGCCTGCTCTACCCGTCGATCAAGATGCTGATCGACTCCTTCTCGCCGGAGCGCCGGGGATCGTTCAAGGCCGTCGTCCTCGTCCAGCATCCCCGGGAGGGCACCTGGGCCTTCGCCTTCGTGACCAGCGAGCTCACGCTGGAGTCGCCGATCGGCAAGGGCGAGATGGTCACCGTCTTCGTGCCGACCAACAACCTCTACCTGGGCGACGTGGTGGTCGTGCCCCGCAGCGACGTGATCTTCACCGGCCTGACGGTGGAGGAAGGGCTGCGGGTCATCCTCTCGGCCGGGACCGCCACCCCCACGCGCCTGCCGCGGGTGTAGGACGGCGCTACGCGCACAGCCTCGCCGCCCAGTCAGCGAGGGCCGCGTCGAGGGCTTCGAGCCCCCCGAGGAAGAAGTGGTCGGCGCCGTCTATCACGGTCACGGTGAGGGTCGCTGCCGGCCATGCCCGCGCCAGTTCAGCCAGGGCCTCGGCGGGACAGTACGTGTCCTTGCTGCCCGCCACGACCAGCAGCGGGCCGGCGACCGCAGTCGGGGGTGCCGGGACGCCGCGCATGGCCAGGGGCGGGGCGATCAACGCCATGCCGGCCAGGGACTCGCCTCCCGCGGCGATGGCTCCCGCCATGGCTGCGCCGAAGGAGTAACCGGCCAGGGCGATCCGAGCCGGGGGGCCGAGCAGACCGTGGAGATGGGCCACGGCCGCCCGGACGTCGTCCTGTTCGCCGCGGCCGTCGTCCCAGCTGCCACCGGAGGCGCCGACCCCACGGAAATTGAACCTCAGCGTGGCCAGGCCGCTCCGCGCACAGGCCTGAGTGGCGGCCACGACGACGGGGCTGTCCATGTCCCCACCGTACTGGGGGTGGGGATGGCAGACGACGACCCCGACGGACGCGCCCTGGGGCAAGGCCAGGGCCGCTTCCAGTCGGGGCCCCGTACCGCCGCCGAAGGTCAGGCGTCGTTCGGGTATCATCCAGCCGTGAGAATAACGAGGGGGGGAGGCTCCGTCCAACGGGCGTGTTGACCTGCTATCGGACTCGACGACGCATCGGGGGGTACCTGGACGCGGCTCTGGACCCGGAGACGGCGCGCTCGACGGCCGCTCACCTCGCGTCTTGTGGGAGTTGTCAGCGGGAGGCCGGGGAGTTGCGCCGTCTCCATGGGCTCCTCCAGAGCACCGCGCCCACGGCCGAGCCAGAATGGACGGGCTTCTGGCAGGGTGTCGTCCGCGGCATCGAGGACCGCCGCGACGCTCGGCCGGCGCCTGCCCCGCGGCGCTGGTGGCAGAGCGTGGGCCGCCCGCGCTGGGTGCTCGGCGGTGCGCTCGCCGCAATGCTGATGTCGCTCGGCGTCTGGCAGTGGGCGCCGGGGCCGCACCTCTCGCCCCTCTCCGACGCCGGAGTGCTGGTCACCTCCGCGAGCACCGAGGATCCACGCGGCACGGTGATGGTCTACTCCACGCCCGAGCAGGACGTCGCCGTCGTCTGGGTCTTCGGCCTGGACAAGGAGTGACGGGCTATCGAGGGGCGGCACGGCTTCGCCGGGGCGCCCCGAGCAACTGGGGGTCTGGGGGCCATGTCGGGGCCCCCAGTTCAACGGTCTAGCTAGCGGGTTCTGATCGAGGCGAGGCGCTCGCGGGCGAGCGGGGTTTCTTCGGCCTGCGGGAAGTTCGCGACCAGGTACTCCAGCCGTTGCTGGGCCAGCGCGGGCTGCCTGAGCTCGATCAGGGCCAGCGCTTCCTTGTACAGCGCGGTCGGCGCCTTCTCGCCCCGCGGGTAGCTCGCCAGCACCTTGCGGAACTCCTGGACCGCCTGCTCCAGCTCCTGGGTGGCCTTGTCGGCTTGCCCGGCGTTGGCGTGGCCGCGGGCCAGGCTGAAGTGACTCTCGCCAATCCAGTACTGTGCGTTGCCGGCCAGCGTGTGGTCGGGGAAGCGACGCAAGAACTCGCGGAAGCCCGCCATCGCCAGCGCATAGCTGCCCTTGCTGAAATCGATGTACGAGGCCTGATAGATGTCCTGCGGCTGCAGCGCGTTCGTCGCCGGGCGTGTGCCGGCGGTCGGGGGCGGCGGCACCGTCGGCGTCACCGGTGCAGCCGTGCTGCTCGGTGTCAATGGCGTGGCCGGCGTTCCCGGGGTGACCGGCGTGACGGCCCGCGGTGCGGCGATCGGGCCGGTGGGACCGGCCGGCGCGGCACCTCGCATCTGGCGTCCCAGCGCCTCGACGCGGGCCGACAGCTCGTCGACACGCGACGCCAGCTCGGTCAGCGAGGTCGTGAGGCCGTCGAGCCGGCGGGTGAGGGCCGTGAGCTGGCGCTCACTCTCGGCGCCCTGCGTGCGCAGACGCGCGTCCACGGCGCGCTGAGCGGCGCCCTCCGCGTCGCTGCGCGCACGCTGGGCGGACTGCTGCGCGGCGGCGATCTCGCCGCGCATCTCGACGAGATCCTGCTGGGTGGCCGTCCCGGTGACGTCGGCGACACTGGCGCAACCGGTGAGGAACACCAGCCCCACGACGGATAGCCCGGCGACCAGACGGCCACGCCGCTGCCGTGATATGGGGGGTGTGGGGGGCCATGTCGGGGCCCCCCACTCAGCAAGCCCTAGCGCGGCTTGACGAGGAAATGCGCGCGGCGATTCTTGGCCCAGCACTCTTCGGTCTTCTCGGTGCACGCGGGCCGCTCTTCACCATAGCTGATGATCGTGATGCGGCTCGCCTGGACGCCCTGGGACACGAGGTAATTCATCGTCGACTTGGCGCGCCGCTCACCGAGCGCGAGGTTGTACTCGTTGGTGCCGCGCTCGTCGCAGTGCCCCTCGATGAGGATGAGGTGATTCGCGTTCGACTTCAGCCAGCTCGCGTTGGTGTCGAGCACCTTGGCATCGCTCGGACGGATGTCGTACTTGTCGAACTCGAAGAAGACGTCCCTCAGCTCGGGGATCGCCCTGAAGTCTTTTGGTTCCGGTCGCGCGGCCGGGGCCGCCGTCGCCGGTGCGGGCGCCGCCGTCGAGGGCCCGGCCCCGGTGCCACCGCCGCCCGATGGGGCCGCCGTCGCCGGCGTCATCCCAGAACCGGCGCCGCCGGGCGTCGTCGCCGCCGCGCCGGTGGGCGCGGGCGCTGCCGCCGCCGTGGTGGCCGGCCGCTTCGCGCAGCCCGCCAGCATGACACCGAACAGCAGTAGCGACGCAATCGTGACGTTGGTGCAGCGGCTTAGCATGTCGCCTCCTTTGGGGACCGGCGCCTGAACGCCCCGCAGCCAGCGAAAGCGTATCACGGCAGGCGGGGGGACCACGAAGGACTTGTGCTCTCGGTCGTCCCCCGCGTGATCGGCGCCGCCGCGGTTCCGTCGGCGAGCACCGCGAAGATTTGCCAGCGGCCCAATCGGTTCGTCTGGAACGCGAGGTGACGGCCGCTCGGAGCCCAGGTCGGACCCTGATTGTCGCCGCCGCTCGTCAGCCGGCGTGGATTGGAGCCGTCGACGTCGACGACCCAGATGTCGTGGGTCCCGGCGCGTTGCGTGTAGGCGACGGTGTCGCCGCGCGGCGACCAGCGGGGCTGCGTGTGGAATCCGCTGGAGGTGATCGGCCGGACGTTGGCGCCCTCGGCGTCCATCACGTAGATGTGCGGGGTGCCGGTGCGATCGGAGACGAACGCGATCTGCCGGCCGGTCGGCGCCCAGCTCGGCTCGGTGTCGATGCCGGCGTGACGGGTGAGCCGCCGCATGGTGCCGTTGGCCAGATTGAGGACGTAGATCTCGGGGTTGCCGTCCTTGCTCAGGGTCATGGCGAGACTCTTGCCGTCGGGACTGAACGCCGGCGAGCTGTTGATGCCGACGAAGGCGGCCAGCGTCTGCTCGGGCCGGCGCTCGAACGGGAAGGCCCGGTAGAGGTCGGGGTAGCCCTGCTTGTAGGAGGTGAACGCCAGCGACCGGGCGTCGGGGCTCCACACGGGCATGAGGTTGATGGACCCGTTGCGCGTCACCGGCATGATGGCCGCGCCGTCGTAGTCGGCCATCACGATCTCCTTGGCGCCGGCCGGCCCGACGACGTAGGCGATCTTGGTGTCGGCGATCCCCGGCTCGCCGGTGAACTGCAGCACCACCTCGTCGGCGACCTTGTGGGCCAACCGGCGCAGCTGGGCGACCGGCAGCTCGTACTTCTTGGTGGCGATCAGCCGATGGTCGGGCGTGGTGAGGTCGTACAGCCGCATCTCCACCTCGGCCCGATCCCCGCGGAGCCCGGCCAGGCCGTGCACACCGGCGTGGGCGCCGGCCGCGGCGAACTCGGTCCACGACTTCCGCAGCGCCTCGGGATTGTTGGTGGGGATGGCGCCGGTGGCCGCCACCACGCTGAACAGACCCGAGAAGTTGAGATCGGCGCCGGCCACCGTCGACAGGAGCTTGCCGGCCCCGGTGGGATCGGCCCCGGTCGTGACGGTGAAGTCGGGGATCGCGATGTTCAGCTTGCGGGCGCCGCCGCCGGTGACGTTGAGGAACACGTCCACGGCCTGGGCCCGGGCGGGCGGCGGCGGTGCCACCGGCCACACGCCGGGCAGCGCCAGAGCGACGACGAGCACCAGCACCAGCGAACGTCGAATACTCATCTCGTCAGCCTCGATCCTGCGCGAAATTGAAGCCCAGGTGGATACGGAGCATGGAGCCGGGGAACTCGTCCGGCAGCTTGGGGAACGGCGCGGCGTCGGCGATGGCCCGCATCGCGATGAGATCGTAGTACTGGTTGCCGCTGCTGTTCTTGATGACCACGTTCGACACCCGCCCCTCACGCGAGATCTCGAAGGTCACCACGGGCTGGCGGCCCTGCAGCGCGCGGCCCTCCCACCGCTCGGTGATCTTGCGCTGCACCGCCGCCAGATACCACGCGAACGGAAAGTCGGAGACGTTCAGCGTCACCGCGCCCGCGCCCTGCGCAGAGCCGGTAGGACGGCCGAGCGCCGGTGGCGGCGGCTCCGATCGGGCGGCCGCGCTGGGCGTCGGTGAGGGCGGTGCGGGTGCCGGTGAGGCCGGGGCGCTGGCCACGGGCGGCAGCTCCTTCTCGCCCGCGCGCGGCGCCGGCGATGGCCGCGGCGGCGAGGGCCGCTCGGGCAACGCCGCCGCCGTCCGGCTCGGGAGCTCGGGAGCGCGCGCCGGCAGCTCGGGGGCGCGTGCCGGCAGCTCGGGCGGCGGCGTCGGAGCACGCGGCGCCGGGCGCTCGGGGAGCTCGCTCGGGCGCTGCGCCACGCGCGGTGGCGGCTCCTCGGGGGGGCGCGGCTGGGCGGCGCGGCCCTGCGGCGTCCCGACCGCGGCCACGGCCGGCACGAGGTTCACGACGTAGGTCTTCGGCTGGCTCTTCGACCACATGGTGGCGGCGAGGACGACGAACGCCACCAGCGTGCCGTGCACGACCGCCGAGAGGACGGTGGCGGTGACGGGCAGCGGCGCCGTCCGGAGCGCGGGCCCGGTCCGGGGTCGCATGCGTGGGGTGAGCAGCAGCAAACCCGCAGCACCCACGCCTCAGCGCTCCCGCGCGGGCTCGGTCACCATGCCCAGGCGCTCGATGCCGGCGCGGCGCACCTGGTCCATCGTCTCGATGACCGTTCCGTAGGCCAGGCCGGCGTCGGCCTTGAGGTAGAGCGTCTTGTCGTTGCGGTTGCCGAACGCCGCGCGTAGCTGGGTGTCGAGGCTCCCCGGCGCCACCCGCTTGTCGTTGAGGTAGAGGACGCGGTCCTTGGTCACCGTGAGGACCATGCGCTCCTCCACCGCGGTCGGCTTGGCGGCGGCCTTCGGCAGGTTGACGTCGATGCCGCGGTACATCATCGGCGCCGTGAGCATGAAGATCAGCAGCAGCACGAGAACGACGTCGACCAGCGGGATGATGTTGATCTCGGCCAGCGACGACCCGAGGCGCCGCTCGCCTCCTTCGGCCGCCCCGAGGTTAAACGCCATCTTTGGCCGGCCGTGCCAGCTTCGCCACCGGCCGACTGAGCACGTTGAGCAGGTCGAGGGTGAAGCCGTCCATCTCCGTCGCCCAGTGGCGGACCCGGTTGAGGAAGTAGTTGTAACCGATGACGGCGGGGATGGCGGCGGCCAGGCCGGCCGCGGTCGCGATCAGCGCCTCCGAGATTCCGGGGGCCACGACGGCGAGGCTGGCCGAGCCCTGGGTGCTGATGCCGTGAAAGGACGACATGATGCCCCACACGGTGCCGAACAGGCCGATGAACGGCGTCGCGGTGGCGGTGGTGGCCAGGAAGGGCAGGTAGCGTTCGAGCTGGGCGATCTCCATCCCCGCCGACCGCCGCATGGCCCGGTGGACGGAATCCAGCCGCTCCGGCGACAGCCCATCGTCGCCCTCGTCGCCTACGGGGTCCACGATGTCCGGCACGCCGGAGATCTCCCCGTAGGCCGCCGCGTAGAGCTGGGCCAGGGGGCTATCGCGGAACTTCCGTGCCGCCGAGTGCACCAGCGACGGCCGGCGGCCCTCGCGGAACACCTTGACGAAGCCGAGCGTCTGGCGGCGGACCCGGCGGAGCTGCCACCATTTCTCGACGATCAGGGCCCAGGAGACGATCGAGAACAGCAGCAGGATCGCGAGGACGACCTTCGCGACCGGGCCGGCATTCAAGACCAGCTCGAGAACCCCAGAACTGAGCGGATCGGAGGTAGGCAACCAGGGACTCCTTTGCTTTTGCTCGATCATACGAAGGGGCTCACCGGGCTGTCAACGTTTTGTGAGGTCTTTTGCGGCCTTACGAGCTATAACCAACCCGTGGTTCGAGCCCTCGTCGTCCTGGCCGGCATCCTGGTTCCGCTCGTGGCCCCGGCAGCCGACGCCCGCTCCGCCGTCGAGGCGTTCGTGGCGAGCCTGGCGGGGGCCCAGATCACCGATCTTGCCATCGAGCAGACGTTCACGCTCTTTCATCCCGACGGCCGCCACCCCCAGTCTACCGGTGAGCAGCGGGTCTGGATCAAGGTCCCGCGACGCCAGCGGGTCGAGCAGATCGTGGAGGGCCGGCGGGAGGTGCGGCTGGCGGCCGGCGGCCAGGTCTGGATCCGTTCCGCCGACGGGCGCGTGTACGAGGCCCCACGGGGCGAGCGCGACCGGGATCGGACCCACCTGGTCATGCCGTTCCGCCGCACGGCCGCCGACGTGCTGGCCGAGTGGCGTGCTCTAGGGGTGCGCGACGACGTCAGCCACGTGACCCGCGCGGCCGGCCGCACGGTGACGGTGATCGGCGCCAAGCCGGGGGACCGCGACACCCCCTCGGTGTGGATCGACCCCGAGCGCGGTGTGGTCCGCTTCATCCAGCGTGAGCGCCTGCCCAAGGGCGAGGGCGTGGTGGACCTGGCGTTCTCCGAGCACCGGCCGCTGGCCGGCGCCTCATTCTTTCCCCACCGTCAAGAGGCCTTCGTCGACGGCAAGCTGCTGGTGCTCATCGTCGTGCGCTCGGTCGTGGTCAACACCGGTCTCGCCGACGCGCTCTTCGATCCCAACGAGCTGCGCCAGGGCCGGTGACGGCGCCCCGGTTCACGTTTCTCGGCACCTCGGGGGCGCTGGCCTCGGCGGCACGCGACAACACCTCCCTGGTCGTCGAGGGCGGCGGCGCGGCGGTGCTCCTGGACTGCGGCGGGAGCGTGGTGCACCGCCTGCGGCGGCTCGCCATCGACCCCCTGGCGCTCACGCACGTGGTCGTCACGCACCTGCACGCCGATCATGCCTTCGGGCTGCCCTCGCTGGTCGCCCAGCTGGCCATGCTCGAGCGGCGCGCTCCGCTCGTGGTCGTCTGCCGCCCCGAGCACGTCGAGCCGCTTCGCACCCTGCTGACCGTCTTCAATCTGTGGGAGCGGCCCGGGCGCTTTCCGGTGATGCTGGCGCCGATCGAGCTGGGCATCGGCGCCCCCGCGTTCGTCACCGGCCCGCTCGCCGTCAGCACCGCCCCCAACGCGCACGGCGCCATGCCGAACTTCGCCGTGCGCGTGGATGTCGAGCAGGAGCGGGCCGTCGTGTACTCGTCCGACACGCAGCCGTCCGACGCGGTCGTCGCGCTCGCTCGCGGGGCCGACGTCCTGGTCCACGAGGCGACCTTCGCCGAGCGTGACCGCGCACCCGGGCGTTTCGTCGCCCACTCCAGCGCCGCCGAGGCGGGGCAGGTGGCGGCGAAGGCCGGCGTGCGGCGGCTGATCCTCACCCACATCGGCGCCGGCTATCACGCCGACGTCATCGCGCTCGCCGACGAGGCGCGGTCGCACTTCGACGGTGCCGTCGAAGTCGCCGAGGAGCTACGACCCTACTTCTTCTGAGCGCGGGCCGCCGCCGACGGCGCGCCGGCCACCTGCAGCTCGCTCACCACGCGGTTGTCGCCGGCCAGGCTCCGGGCGATGGTCTCCACGCGCCGGCGCTCGGCCTCGTCGGCGACCGCTCCGGTGAGGCGCACCACGTCGTTGGAGGTGTGGACGCCGACCGCGGTGAGGGTGCTCAGGTGGGCGTCCGTCGCCAACCGGGTCTTGATCGACGTGGTCATGTGGCTGTCGTTGACGAGCTGCACGAACGGGTCGGTCATGGCGCAGCCCGTCAGCGCGAGCGCGGCCGTGCCGAGCACGGCGATGCATCGAAGCATGGCAGTCATGTGGTCCTCCGGGTTTGCGATTTCCCTTCCCGGGGAATGCCCGCAAGGCGCGTGCCCGATCCGGCCCGCCCTCCAAGGCCGCGCCGCCCAAGGCGCTTCCACCTCGCGGTCGCGACCGGTGCGCAACGAAGGCCCGAGCCTGGGTGATCGGTTGCGGCGTCAGCGGGACACGCAGGGATTGCCGGCGATCCAGAAGCGCAGCGGCAGGTCGGTCGAGCGCGTGATCCCGATCCGCGGTCCCGTCGCGATCCGAACCCGGCGCAGCTCCGGGGCCGCCTCGATGGTCAGCGGCCCGCGGGTCAGGTGGGCGCCGTTGTCGCGCAGGGTGACGGCCAGCGCCCGGGTGAGGTTGCCGGGCCCGGACGCCAGGCGGCGCGCGTCGGCAGCCACGCCGCGCCGTCGCGCCATCACCGCCTGCCCGGTGAGCGGCTCGAGCGCACGGACGAGGACGCAGCCGGGCCTGCCCGGGGGCCCGGCCGTCGCGTTGAGGCAGTAGTGGATCCCGTAGTTGAGATAGACGTAGGCGACGCCGCCGACGCCGTAGAGAAGCCAGTGACTGCCGGGCCGAATCGCCGCGTGCGAGGCCTCGTCCTCCGGGCCGAGATAGGCCTCGGTCTCGACGATGCGGCCTGCCGTCAGCGCGCGGCCCCGGCGAGAGACCAGGATGCAGCCGAGCAGATCGCGGGCCACGGTGCGCGCGGGTCTGAGATAGAACGCCTGGGGCAGGGGCACGCGCGCGACGCGGTCAGCGGGTGCCGAGGCGCTCGGCCACGAGCCGGCGCAGCGAGGCCTCGTCGAAGGCGATGCCGGCCCGGCTCGGCGGCTCGGCCTCGGTCTTGAGGCCGGTCTCGCTGAGGATCACGCAGATGTCCTGCGCCGGATCGAGCGCGCGCTCGGCCAGCAAGCGCATCAGGACGGCCAGCGTGGCCACGCCGGTGGGCCCCGCCCACACGCCCTCGGTGCGCGCCAGCGTGCGCTGGGCGGCCAGGATCTCGTCGTCCTCGGCGTCGCCGGCGCCGCCGCCGTGCTCACGCAGCAGCCGCAACACCCAGTCGCCCTTGCGACCCGGCTTGCCGGCGGCGAGGCCCTCGGCGACGGTGTAGCCGATCGTGAGCGGCGTGATGCCGGTCCCGTCCCGGAACGCGCGCACGACCGCGTTGGCGCGCGTGGCCTGGGCCGCGACCATGCGCGGCACGCCGGGGATCCAGCCGGCGGCGTGCATCTCCCGGAAGCCGCGGGCGGCGGCGATGAACGTCTCGCCGACGGCGACCGGCGCCACCACCACGTCGGGCGGTTGCCAGCCGCTCTGCTCGGCGATCTCGTAGGCGATCGTCTTCTTGCCCTCGTGCTTGTAGGCGTTGCGCGAGGCGCCGCAGTCGAAGAAGAGCCGGTCCTCGACCAGCCGGTCCCAGATCGAGATGAGGTCGTCGTACACGCCGCGGTAGATGACGAGATCGGGCGTGGTGGCCGCCATGTGCAGGAGCTTGGGCGCCGAGGCGCGCTCGTAGGCGAAGACGAGCGAGCGTAGCCCGGCCCGGGCGGAGTACGCGGCGATCGACGAGCCCGCGTTCCCCGACGAGACCACCGACGTCGTGGTGAAGCCGAACTGCAGGGCGGCGGCGACGGCGGTCGCGGACGAGCGGTCCTTGACCGTACCGGTCGGGTTCGCGCCCTCGAACTTCAGGCGCAGCCGGCGCACGCCGAGCTGGCGGGCCAGTCGGGGGGCCTCCAGCAGCGGCGTGCCGCCCTCGCCCAGCGTCACCCGGTGCGCGGGGTCGGCGATCGGCAGCACCGCCGCGTAGCGCCAGAGCCCAGCGCCGCTCAGGCTGGCGTGGCCGTCGCGGCGAAGCCGCTCGAGGTCGTAGATCAGCTCGAGCAGGCCCCGGCACTTCTCGCACTCGAGGCGATAGCCGAGCGGGTAGGTGGCGCCGCAGTCGATGCAGGCGAGGTGGCGGGCCAGCGAGTCGGTCATCGGCCGCAGCGCTCCTGGATCACCACCAGCATCTCCTCGATGCGGTGGCGCAGTGTGTGCTCGGCAAGTGCGCGGCGGCGGGCGTTGGCACCGATGGCGCGGGCCTCGTCGGGCCGGGCCAGGTAGAACTCCAGCAGGTGGCCGAGCTCGCGGAGGTCGCGATACAGGAGGATCTCCTCGCCGGGCTTGAACAGCGTGGGCAGGTCCTCCTTGAAGTCGGCCACCTGACAGGCGGCGGCGGCCGCCAGCTCGAACGCGCGGTTGTTGACGCCGACGATGTCGTTCATCGGATGGTGCGGGTTGAGTGAGAGGGTCGAGCCTGCGTAGACGCACAGCTTCTCGCGCCCGAAGACGGGCCCGCCCGCCACGAGCCCGCGCACGGCCGGATCGCGGACGCTGCGCCAGCCGCCGCCCCACACCCGCAGCGGCCGATCGGCGAGCTCGCGCACGAGACGCTCGCGATAGGGATAGCGGCTGCCGACGAGCGAGACGGCGGCGCCGAACCGCGCTTGCTCGGCGGACGTGAGCGTCACCGGGTGGTGGATCGTTGGGACGCAGTACATCGGCAGATAGTGCAGGTTGCGCAGTCCGACCGACTGCAGCGTCCTCATCGCGTAGCGTTCCTTGGTGAAGAAGACGTCGTAGGCCTCGATGCACTCGAACGGGATCATCAACAAGGGATTGTCGGGAAAGAAATTCACGAACCGCGTGCCGAACCGAGCGCGGATTCGTTGCACGACGTCGGGCGTGATCGGTCCGCCCTTCGTCACCAGCGCCACCTCCGGGCGCCAGTCGGCGCAGGCGCGCTCCAGGCGGCGGAGGATGAGCTTCTGGTAGGCGCCCTTGGTCGGCGTGTTCTTGTAGAGCGGGTTGTCGCGCCGATAGGGGAAGAGCCGGACCTCGTGCCCGAGCCCACGGAGCTCGTCGCCGAAATCCACGCCCAGCAGTCCCGGCCGCGCGAACGGCAGGACGATCAGCCAGCGCACGCGCGTTAGCGTATCATGGGCGACCTGATGAGCCGGCGCTCGCTGGCCCGCTACCTGCCGTCCTTCGTGCTCTTCGCCGCGCTGCTGGCCGCCTGGCAGGCGGCCGGTCCCCTGTTCGGCATCCGCGAGTACCTGCTGCCGGGGCCGGCGAGCGTTGCGCGGGCGGCGTTCAGCTCCACGATCCCGTGGGCCACGCATCTGTGGGTCACCACCCTCGAGATCGTCGGCGGCTTCGCGGTGGCCGGCGTCACCGGCGTCGCCCTCGGCGTGGCCATCGCGTGGTCGCCGGTGACGGCGCGCGCGCTGGTGCCGTTCCTGGTCTTCGTCAACACCCTGCCGAAGGTCGCGGTGGCGCCGCTGTTCCTGCTGTGGCTGGGCTACGGCATCGTCCCCAACATCCTCATCGCCGCCCTCATCGGCTTCTTCCCCGTCGTGATCAACACCGCGGTGGGGTTGACCCAGGTGGACGAGGAGCTGCTCGACCTCGGTCGGGTCTTCGACGCGCCGACCTGGAAGGTGTTCGTGAAGATCCGGCTGCCCAACGCGCTGCCGTACGTGCTGAGCGCGCTCAAGATCACCGCCACCGCCGCCGTGGTGGGTGCGGTGGTCGGCGAGTTCGTGGCCTCGCAGGCGGGCCTCGGGATGGTCATCGTCAACGCCCAGACGAACCTGAACACCCCGGTGGCATTCGCCGCGCTGGTCTGGATCTCGATCGTGGGACTGACACTCTATGGCGCCGTCGGCCTGGCCGCCCGCTGGTGGGCGCCGTGGGCGGAGAGCGGCTCCTGAGGGCGCAAGGAGGATTCGTGATGAGCAAGCGCTCGCTGATCGTCACGCTTGTGGTCGCGCTGCTGGCCGGCGTCGGAGCGGGCGAGGCGCAGGCCCCGCAGAAGATCATATTCGCGCTCAACTGGTTCGCGGTCGGCGACCACGCGGCGTACTGGGTCGCGCTCGACCGAGGCTACTACAAGGCGCGCGGGCTCGACGTTGAGCTGCAGAACTCCAAGGGCTCGGGCGATGCCATCGCCAAGGTCGACACCGGGCGCGCCGACCTCGGGCTGGCCGACGCGGTGGTGGTCATCCCCCGCGTGGCCCAGGGGGCGAAGATCAAGATCGTCGGCGCCGTGTTCGACAACACGCCGCTCAACATCTGGACGCGCAAGGACACCGGCATCACGACCCCGAAGGACCTCGAGGGCAAGACGCTGGCCGCCCCGCCCGGCGACTCCCAGCGCCAGCTCTTCCCGGCCTTCGCGAAGGTCAACGGCATCGACGCGAGCAAGGTGAAGTGGCTGACCATCGAGCCGGCCGCCAAGTTCGTCGCGCTGGCCGAGAAGCGCGCGGACGCCGTTCCCGACTACACGACCGGCCAGCCGTTCTGGGAGAAGGCGGTGGGCAAGGACAACCTCGTTCGCATGCCCTGGCACCAGTACGGGTTCGACACGTACTCGATGTCGATCATGGCCAGCGAGAAGACCATCAACGAGCGGACCAAGGTCCTGCGCGACTTCCTGGCCGCGTCCTACCAGGGCTGGCGCGACGTGATGGACAACCCCAAGGCCGCGCTGGAGATCTTCAAGAAGCGCGTGCCCGACATCGACCTGGCGCTCATCGAGCCCAACATGATGCTGGGGCTGGACCTGATGCGGACCGATCGCTACGCGAAGAACGGCATCGGCTGGATGGACCGCGGCAAGATGTGCGGCACCGTGGAGTTCATCAACAACTACATGCCGGACATGCCCCGCAAGGTGGGCTGCGACGAGGTCTTCACCAACGAGTTCCTGACGAAGGTCGATCCGCCCAGGCGTTGATCGTCCTCGACGGCGTCGGCATGACGTACCGGGCGGAGTCCGGCCCGGTCGAGGCGCTGCGCGACATCAGGCTCACGGTCGGCCGGGGCGAGCTGGTCGCCCTGGTCGGCCCGTCCGGCTGCGGCAAGTCCACGCTGCTCCGCGTCGTCGCGGGGCTGCGCCCGGCCACGAGGGGGACGGTCGTCGTCGACGGCCGCCCGGTCACCCGCCCGGTCCCCGCCGTGGGCATGGTCTTCCAGGCTCCCGTGCTGCTGAAGTGGCGGAGCGTGCGCGACAACGTGCTGCTTGCCGCCGAGCTGTCGGGACTGGCCCCCGCGGCCTACCGCGCGCGAGCCGACGAGCTGCTGCGGCTGGTCGGCCTCGCCGATTTCGGCGACAGGCGACCGCGCGAGCTGTCGGGTGGCATGCAGCAGCGCGCCTCGCTGTGCCGGGCGCTGCTGCTCGATCCGCCGCTGCTGCTGATGGACGAGCCCTTTGGCGCCCTCGACGCGATGACCCGCGACGAGCTGAACCTTGAGCTGCTCCGGGTGTGGGGCGAGAGCGGCCACGAGCGGAAGACGATCGTCTTCGTCACCCACTCGATCGCGGAGGCGGTCTTCCTGGCCGACCGGGTGGTCGTGATGACGCCTCGCCCCGGCCGGATCGCCCGGATCCTCGACGTGGTGCTCCCGCGCCCACGCACGGTCGCGACGCGCGCGGCGCCCGACTTCGGCGCCCTCACCCTCGCGATCCACGAGGCCCTGACCGCCGCGCGCTAGAACCCCCGCGCTGGCGCGAATTAGAGGAGTGACACGGCTCCGCCGGGGCACTCCGCACGGTGGGGGGATTGGGGGGCCATATCGGGGCCCCCGCGCTGGCGCGAATTAGAGGAGTGACACGGCTCCGCCGGGGCACTCCGCACGGTGGGGGGATACCGGGGCCCGCGCTCGCGACTGCGTCAGGGCCACAAGTCCTCCGTGCGGTGACAAAAGTGCACGGCTCGCTGATGCACTCCGCACGGTGGGAGATTGGGGGGCCATATCGGGGCCCCCGTGCTGGCGCGAATTAGAGGAGTGACACGGCTCCGCCGGGGCACTCCGCACGGTGGGGGGATTGGGGGGCCATATCGGGGCCCCCCATCTAATCGGCCGCGACGAAGGGCTGGTAGCCGAGCGACTGAAACTCGCGGAGGCGGGAGACGGCCTGCGCGCGTTTTGCGAACGGCCCGACTCGCACGCGCAGCAGCGGCTCGGCCGCCGCCGGCGAGGGAGCGACCATGATCTCGCCCTTGACCCGCTCGGCCACCCGACCGGCCATCGTCGCACTCCGGTACGCACCGACCTGGATCCAGAAGGCCGGTGCTTGCGGGGCCCGGGCCACGACGGGCTTGAGCACGCGCGGCCGCTCGGCGGGCGCCGGCGGCGGCATCGCAGCAGTCATCGCGGGCGCGGCGCCAACCCTGTCGCTGGCGCGGCTCGTACGAGCCGGCTCGATGGCTCCGGGGCGCTCGACGTCTGCGCTCCGGGTTGCGCGAGGTGGCTCAGGGACCCCGACGCGCTCGAAGTCGCTCGGCGGCAGCGGCGCGATGGGCGGCGGCGCGGCTGCGACCCGGCGCTCGAAGGTCGGAGGAGCGGGCTGGCGCAGCGGCGGCAGGGGAGTCACGTCGCGGACGGCGAGGCCCGGTGTGACGACCGCGGCGACGTCGCGCACGATGGCCTGGCGCTCCTCGGGGACGGGGCGATCGATCTCGGGCGGAGCCGGCGGGCCGACCACCATCGCGGTCGGCCGCGGGACCGGGCTCGCCGCCGGCGGCGCCGCCGCGATCTGGACCGGCGGGGCGCCAACCTTGGCGCGGAGCTGGCTCATGAGGTCGCGCCAGGAGCTGTCGCGCACCACGCGCTGGAACTGCGCGTGGTAGTTCTCCATCGTGCTGACGCCGTCCATCACGACGTCACGCACGACCCAGCGGTCGGCCCGCCGCACCATTCGATACTCGAGCTTGAGGGCGTTGCCGTCGCGCGCGGTCACGGCGGTGTCCACCGCCGCGATGTCACCCTCCACCGTCTCGCCGACGTAGTGCACCTTCACCCCGCCGCCCAGCGCCGCCTTGCCGGCGACGCGCCAGACGAAGGCGCGCTCGAGGAGATCGGCGAAGTGGACCACGAACTCGTTTTGCTCGAGGGCCGTGCGGGCCGGCCACTCGCGCCCGAGCGCGAGGATGGCCGCCTCGCGGAAGTCGAAGATCTCGTCCACGTGACGCCGGATGGCGCGCAGCTTCTCCATCGGCTGGTCTTCGGTCCGGGGATCGGTGAGCACCACGTTCACCGCGCCGAAGAAATCCCGCATCGCATCCGTCGGCGCTCCCGCCTCCGCCTCGAGCGTCCCGGCGCCTACGAGCAGCGCCAGCGCGGCGACGACGAAACGATGCGGCCAAGCGTGTAAGCGTGCCACCGCCGATCACCATACGGGTCGACACGTCCCACCGCGAAATTTTTTCGCCACCGCTGGGGGGCATCGGGGGAGCACGGCTCCCCCCGATGACGATCAGATCAAGCCACCGCCGATGCGCGCTGCTGCCGGAAGCGGACCGCGAAGAGCGGGGCGTACAGCGCCGCCGTCGCCACCAGGACGGCGTCGGCGCCCTCGCGCAGCATCTCGTGGGCCCGCTCGGCGGTCGTGATGCCGCCCACGGCGAGGACCGCGCGGTCCCAGCAGCCGGCCCGGCGCCACGCCAGCATCTCGGCGATCTGTCGCGAGGCGGCCGGGAAGGTGTCGGCACCGACGATGTCGGCGCGGTCACGCCCGGCACCCTCGAACGCCGCGTTACCCGTTTCGTCGACCACCCGCCGCGGGAAGCCGTGCACCATCGTGAAGCCGCTGGCCCAGGCGGCCAGCTTGGTGGCGGTGTCGTGCAGGATCCGCGGTGAGCGAAACGCGCCGAACTTGGCCACGACCGGCACGCTCACGCTCGTGCGGACCCGGTAGAGGATCTGGGCGGACAGCGGCAGGTTCTCGTAGATCGCCTGTGGCTGGTCGGCGAAGGGGTCCGGCCGCGCCAGGTGCACCTCGATCACGTCGGCGCCGGCTTCGGCGGCCCACCGAGCGCAGACCGCGTAGTCGGCCGCCAGCGCCTCGCGGTCACCGCCGGGGGGCGGGGTGCCCAGCACGCTGACCATCAGCACCTGGCCCTTGCCGATCCGCTCACGCGCCCGGCGCACGTCCTTGCGCCACACGTCCGGCTCCATCGACGGCGTCCCCAGCGAGACCGCCAGCGTGAGGTCGCCGTTCACCCCCGAGCGCCGGGTGGCCACCGCCACCTGCTCGCGATTCTCGACGGCCCGGATGTTGGGTAGCACGTGAGCGGGGGCGAAGGTGGTGCGGACGGTTGCGTAGGTGAGGACGTCGTAGCCGACCCGGGCGTAGGCCTCCACCCACTTGGAGTTCAGCAGAGGGCCGGCGGCGATGCCGAGCGGCGAGTTCAGGGCATAGTCGAACAGGCGCCCGCCCGGCGGGGCCGGCAGGCGACGCACGCGCGGAAGCTTGGGCGCGTGCTCATAGTTCCACGCGTACGAACGATCGATCCGATAGGTGGCCTGAGCGATCGAAATCACTCCCCTTTGCCGTGATCAGGACCGGCAAGGCCTCAGTATATCACATAGTTAGATGCATACCTCCACTTGGTCTGACCTGTCTTCACCGCAGGGCCGGCATGATCTCGCGCGAGATCAGCTCCAGCCCGCGCATGATGCGCGCGTGCGGCATGCCGGGGAAGAACATCCGGCAGATCAGATGCGTCATGCCGTACGCCTCGACGAAGCGCCGGATCCCGGCGAGGCACTGCTCGGGCCCGCCGATGATGAACCGGTCCTGCATGAGCTTGTCCAGGTCGGTGGCGATCGAGGCGTCGATGAAGGGATGGCGCCAGCCGCCTGCGTACTCGCGGCGGTACGCGACCATGATGTGCTCCTCGGCGAGCTCCCGCGCCTGCTTGTCCGTGTCGGCGATGATCACGTCGCGGGTCAGCGGCCACTCGGTCGGCATCCCCAGCCCGGCGGCGGCGCGGCGCTCCAGGAACTGCTTCTTGCCGGCCACGAGCCGCTTGAGGTCGGCGGTCGGGCCGGGGATCCAGTTGTCGGCGAGCGTGGCGGCCCGGCGCAGGGTGATGTCGCCCCAGCCGCCGATCCACACCGGTGGGTGCGGCTTCTGGACGGGCTTGGGCTCCAGACGGCCCTCGAGCGTGTAATAGGTGCCCTGGAACTGGATCCGCTCCTGGGTCCAGAGTCCCTTCATGATGGCCAGTTGCTCCTCGAAGCGGGCGCCGCGCTTCTCGAGCTCCACCCCGTACAGCGCGAACTCGTCGGGCTTGTAGCCGATCGCGATGCCGAGCACGAAGCGGCCGTTGGAGATCACGTCCAGCATCGCCACGTCCTCGGCCAGCCGTACGGGGTGGTGGAAGGCAGCGACGATGATGTCGGTGCCGAGCACGAGCCGCGAGGTGCGGGTGGCAAAGCCGGCCAGCACGGCAATGGGCGAGGGCCAGTAGTGGTTGGTGACGGAGTGGTGCTCCTCCATCCACACCGAGTGGAAGCCCAGCTCCTCGGCCCGGGTGACTTCCTCCAGCGCCTCGCGGTAGTAGTGCCCGCCCTCGATGGGGATGAAGCCGATCTCGAGTGCCATGCGTTCTCCTCGGAGCCGCTAGAGTATCACCGCGTGTCTTGACACCGACCGGAGGCGGTGTTTACGTACCGACCACCGAGGGGTGTCGCGTCGGATCCTCACCGGTGACAGGGCCGGCGCCCACGCCGCCGCCCACCAGCACCCGCACGAGCAGATCTTCTGGGTGGCCTCGGGCCGGATGGACATCCGCATCGGCTCCGAGCGCCGGGTGTGCGGCCCCGGCGAGATGGGCGTCATCCCCGGGGGCGTGGAGCACGAGGTGTGGTTCCCGGAGGACCGCGAGGTCGTGGACATCTTCGCGCCTCCGCGCGAGGACTTCCTGCCTGGGGCGGGCCTGCCCGCCTACATGCAGAAGGGATAGGCAGGCGTACACATCAATGGAGGGAAAACTGTGAGCAAGGGCACGTTCGGTCGAGCGGGATGGCTCGTCGTAGGCCTCGTCATGTCCCTGGTGTGGGCGCTCCCCGCCGAGAGTCAGCAGCCCCAGAATTGCGTGCCGTCGAAGTTCGGGCCGAATGACGAAGTCGGGAACGCCAACTACATCACCCCGGAGAAGACCCTCGCCGCGGTCAAGCTCGTCACGAAGGGCAAGGCCTATCGGCTCGGCATCGAGACGAACAAGGACACCCCGGCGTTTCCGCCTCGCACGTTTTCCATGACGGTCCTGCAACCGGGCCAGGTCGCCGGCGGCAGCCTCGGCCCCAGCAAGACCACGTACAACGACGACATCATCACCGGCTGGGTCGGCGTCGGCTCGCAGCTCGATGGCCTGGGGCACATCGGGATCGACTACGTGCACTACAACTGTCTCAAGGCCGCCGACTTCGTCCAGGCCGACGGCCTCAAGAAGCTCGGGATCGAGAAGGTGCCGGCCATCGCCACCCGCGGCATCCTGCTCGACATGGTCAGCTACTTCGGCGGCACTGACCCCGTGAAGGAAGGCACTGCGTTCAACCGCGCCGAGATCGAGGGCGCGATGAAGAAGCAGGGCATCAAGCCCATCGAGAAGGGTGACGTCGTCCTGTTCTACACCGGCTGGACCAAGTTGATCGGCAAGGACAACAAACGGTACAACTCGGCCGAACCCGGCCTCGGCGTGGACGGCGCCAAGTACCTTGCGTCGCTTGGGGTGGCGGCGGTCGGCGCCGATACCTGGGGGCTCGAGGTGTTGCCGTTCGAGAAGAATGCGGGCGTGTTCGAAGTGCACCAGATCCTGCTCCCACTGAACGGCATCTACATCCTCGAGAACATGAACACCGAGGAGATGGTCAAGGACAAGGCATGGGAGTTCCTCTTCACGCTGGGTCCGTCGCGCACCACGGGTGCAGTACAGGCCATCATCAACCCCATCGCGATCAAGTAGCCACCACGGCCTCGGAGTTCGCCCCGTCGTCGAGGAACGGAGAGACGCCGGCGGGACGAGTGCGAGACGGCTTCGTCGCCTCGCTGGCGCTCGTCCCCTCGGTCTTCGTCTACGGCACGGTGTTCGGCGGACTCGCGGTGCAGGCGGGACTCCGGCCGCTCGAGGTCTGGGGGATGTCGCTCCTGGTCTTCGCCGGTGCCGCGCAGTTCGTGGCCGTGCCGATGCTCGCGGCCGGCGCCTCGCCGCTGGCCATCATCCTGACGACCTACGTGATCAACCTGCGCCACTACCTGATGGCCGCCACGCTGGCGCCGGCCTTCCGCGGCTTTCCCCGGCGGTGGCTGGCCCTCGTCGCGCACGTGATCAACGACGAGTCGTTCGCCGTGGCGGTCGCGCGCCGCAATCCGCCCGACCCGTGGGTCTACCTCGGCAGCGCCGCCGCCGTGTGCGGCTCGTTCCTCGCCGGGGTGCCGGTCGGAACCCAGCTGGGCGGGCTGGTCGCCGAGCCCACGCGCTGGGGGCTCGACTTCGCCTTCCCCGCGGTGTTCCTGGCGCTCGTCGCCGGGCAGCTGCGCCGGCCGACGGACTGGCTGGTGGCGCTGGCGAGCGCGGTGCTGGCGATCGCCGTCGCCCTCGTGCTGCCGGGCAACTGGCACGTCATCATCGCCGGCGTGGTCGTCAGCGGGGTGGCGGCGCTCGTGCTGCGGCCGGAGCCGGCATGAGGACGGACGTCTGGCTCGTCATCGCGGGCATGGCCCTCGTCACCTACCTGACGCGCGCACCCCTGCTGCTGGCGCTGGCCCGACGTCCGCTGCCCCCGCGGCTGCGCCTGTGGCTGCGTTTGATCCCGCTGGCGGTGCTGCCCGCGCTCGCGCTGCCGCTGATCCTGGTCGACCACGGCCGGCTCGTGGCCTCGCCGGCGCACCCCCCGCTGTGGGGGGCCGTGATCGTGGTCGCCCTGGCTGGATTGCGGGTGAATCTGCTCGTCACCGTGGCCGTCGCGGTCGCGGCCGTCGCCGTCCTGCGAGCGCTCGGCTGACCGCCCCGGGCGCCGGTGTAAGATCGCGATGACCATGGAGCCGTTCACCACCGAGGAGCGAAGCGTCCTCGCCCCGTACTTCACCAATGTCGATCGCCCGGTCTTCGCGCTCGTCAATCTCCCCGAGGTCGTGAAGGGCGCGCTCTTCGCGCGCTACTCGCGCTCGCCCAAGTCGCTCCGGCGGCTGTTCCTCGACGAGTTCGCCTCGAGCGGGACGCTGTCGGGCGCCGCTCCGACCCTCGATACGACGCGGGCGGAGCAGCTGTACGAGCGGGTCTTCTTCGAGTACGGGGACGACTCCGTCGCGCAGCTCGGCGGCGTGCACCTGGCGTGCGAGGGGGCCTCCAACATCCTGACGAAGGTGCTCGAGTGGGGCCGGCTCATGGCCTACCTCGAGCAGTCCACGCGCTACATCCCGTACGACGACCGCCCGGGCGGGCGGTATCGCTACCACGTGCCGGACGAGCTGGGTGGCGCCGTGCGCGAACGGTACGTCGTCACGCTCGATCGCGCGTTCGACGTGTACCGCGACTGGCTGCCGCGGCTGCGCGCGTTCTACGAGGCCAGGCATCCGCGGGGGTCCGGCGCGTCGGAGAGCGTCTATCGCACGACCATCCGGGCCAAGGCGCTCGACACGCTACGGGGATTGCTGCCGGCGGCGACGACGTCCAACGTCGGTATCTACGGCACCGGCCAGGGCTACGAGCAGCTGCTGCTGCGCATGCGGGCGCACCCGCTGGCCGAGGTGCGCGCGTACGCGGATCTCATGCTCGTCGAGCTGCGCAAGGTGATCCCGGCCTTCCTCAAGCGGGTGGATCGGCCCGATCGCGGCGGCGCCTGGTCGGCGTATCTCGCCGACACGCGCGCCGCCACGCGGGTGGTGGCGGACGAGCTCCTCGCGTCGCCGGCCGCCGCCGTGGGGTCGGGGGCCGAGGCGGCCGCGGAGGTGACGCTGGCCGACTTCGACCCCGACGGTGAGGTGAAGGTGGTCGCCGCCGCGCTGTACGCGGCCAGCGACCGCTCCGATCGTGCGCTGCAGGCGATTGCCCGGGCGCTGACGCCGGAGCAGCGCGCCGACGTCCTGCGAGCGTACGTGGGGACGCGAAAGAACCGGCGCCATCGCCCCGGCCGCGCGTTCGAGCGCACGTCGTATCGCTTCGACGTCCTCGGCGACTACGGCGCGTTCCGCGACCTGCAGCGGCACCGGCTGCTCGCCCTGGAGTGGCAGCGGCTTGGCCCCCGGCACGGCTGGGTGATGCCCGAGGCCGTCGCCGAGGCCGGCGGCGCCGACGAGTGGAAGCGCGTGATGGACGCCTCCGCCGAGCTGCACGACGCCATCGCCGCCGCCGGCCTGCCGGACGTCGCCTCCTACGCCGTCGCCATGGCCTACCGGGTCCGCTTCTACATGGACATGAACGCGCGCGAGGCCATGCACGTGATCGAGCTGCGGACGACACCGCAGGGCCATCCCTCCTACCGGCGGGTGGGCCAGGCGATGCATCGCCTGATCGCCGAGCAGGCCGGACACCGGGCGATCGCCGCCGCCATGACCTTTGCCGATCACTCCGAGGTCGAGCTGGAACGCCTGGAGTCCGAGCGCGTCGCCGAGCGACGCAGAACCCTCGAAGGGGGGCTGCGCCCCCCTTCCGACGCTTCGCGGGCCTGACGGCCCGCTTCGCTGCCTCCCCCCAGATCAGGATTGCGCCGGCAAAGCCGGCGCTCGAACGTGGACCTTCTGTTGCATCGTTGGCGTGATCCAAAGATAATTGGTCGGCCAATCAAGAAAGCGAGGGGCGGTGAGTCCGAAGGTGGGGATGGGGGTGGTGAGGCGGGAGCAGATCGTGCGGGCGACCGTACGGTGTCTGGCCCGCGAGGGGTACACGCGGCTCACCATGAAGAAGGTCGCGCGCGAGGCCGGCGTGAGCCAGGGCATCCTCCACTACTACTTCGCCGACAAGCGGGCGATCCTCAGCGCCACCCTGGAGGCGGTCAGCCGGGATCTCGACCGCCGCGTCGCGGCCGCCCAGTCGCGCACCGCCCGCGATCCGGCCGCTCGGCTGCGCGCGCTCGTGCGCGCCTGTCTCGACGTCGCCGTCGGCCGCCCCGAGTTCTGGGTGGTCTTCGTCGAGTTCTGGGGCGAGATGATGCACGACCGGCGGCTGCGCGAGGTGAACGCCGAGTTGTACGACCGCACGCGACGGCTCATTGCCCGGCTGATCGCCGAGGGGGTCCGGACGCAGCGCTTCCGCGCGGTGGACCCCGAGCGCGCGGCCGCCGTCGTGCTTGGCCTCGTCGATGGCGTCTCGCTGCAGTTGACCTTCGATCCCGAGGCCTTCAGCGTGACCGAGGCGGCGCGTTTCTGCGACGACGCCCTCGGCCGGTATCTCCGACGGGAGGCGCCACCATGACCAGGGAAGCCGAGGCCCAGGAACGAGCGCGCGCGTATTTCCGGAGCAAGGGCGCCCTGGCGCCGGCCGCGGTGCGCGAGCAGATCACCGCCGCCTTCGACGCGCTCGATGCGGTGCTGGCCACGGTCCCGCCCGAGCGGGCGGCGCGGCAGTCGATCCCCGGCGAGTGGTCGGTGCAGGAGGTGGTCGACCACCTGCTGGAGACCTACCGCCCGGGCGTGGACGAGCTGCGCTGTCTGCTGGCGGGGCGGCGGCCGCCGGGCGGGCCGATCCCGGCCGGCCTGCAGTCGAAGGCGCCGCTGCTGCGTCCGTGGCCGTGGCTGCTCGACGAGCTCCGCCGCGCGCACCGAAGCGTCGTCGATCTCCTCGACGGCGTGCCGGCGGACTTCGCGACCGCCGCCCGCGTGCCGTTCGTCATGGTCGTGAACGTGCCCGGCCCCGACGGGACCGTGCGGGCGCTCGAGTGGATCGAGGAGGTCGAGTGGAAGGCGTACGCGATCGCATCGTGGCGCTTGCACGCGATCGATCACCTGAACCAGACGCGCAAGGTGCTGGCGGCCGGCCGCTAGCTCAGTCGCGGATCCAGCTCTCGGCCGGCGGGATCTCGGGGCCGGCGCCACGATCGAGCCTGATGAGGGCCTCCACCTCGGCCCGCCGGTACAGGCGCTGGCGCTTCATCCCCTGGCGGTAGCTCTTGAGGATTCCCCGGCTCACGTAGGCGTAGAGCGTCTCGCGCTTCACGCCGAGGAGGGCGGCCGCCTCGTCGACGGTCAGGTATTCCTCGCCGTCCAGGATCATCATCGCCCCGAGGCTATCAGATGGTGCCGGGGCCCGCCCGGCGCCTGCCGTCCCGGACAGTTGAATCAATATAAATCATGTAGTATCAATATTACAGCGGTAGCCCAGGCTGCCGAGGAGGGAACGGACATGGACAGCGACTGGAAGGCCGGTCTGGAGGACGTCATCGCCGCGCGCTCCGGCGTGTGCACGATCGACGGCGGCGCCGGGCGGCTCTACTACCGCGGTTACGAGATCGGTGACCTGGCCGGACCGGTGCCCTTCGAAGACGTCACCCGCCTCCTCTGGGTCGGCGAGCTGCCCACGCGGGACGAGGCCCGCGCGTTCCGGGAGCGCCTGGCTGCGACGAGGGTGCTGCCGGCCCCGGTCGTCGCGTTGCTGCGCGCGCTGCCGCGCGACGGCCACCCGCTCGACGCGCTCCGCACCGCCGTGTCGTTCTCGGCCGCGCTGGATCCCGACGCGGGCTCGATCGAGCCCGAGGCGAATCTCCGGAAGGCGCTCCGGCTCATGACGCTGATCCCCGCCGTGGTGGCGGCCTGGCATCGCGTGCGCACGGGACGGGAGCCGGTGACGGCGACGGCGGCCGCGGCCGCGCCCCACGCCGCCTGGTTCCTCACCCTGCTGGAAGGTCGGGAGCCGACGGCCGAGGTGGCGAGGGTGCTCGACGTGATCCTCACCCTGCACGCGGATCACGAGTTCAACGCGTCCACGTTCGCCGCGCGGGTGGCGGTCGCCACGCGCGCCGACCTGCACGCGGCCATCGTGGCGGCCATCGCCACGCTGAAGGGGCCGAGCCACGGCGGGGCCAACGAGGACGTCCTGCTGATGCTGCACGAGATCGGCGACCCCGCGAAGGCCGAGGCGTTCGTCGAGAGCCGGCTCGGCCAGCGCGGCGCGCTGAGCCGGCAGCAGCGCACCGATCCGAAGTCCCGCATCCCCGGCTTCGGCCATCGCGTCTACCGCGTGGACGACGCGCGGGCGCGCGTGCTGCGCGGCATGGCCAAGTCCATGGCGGAGGCCACCGGACGGCAGCGCCTGTTCGAGGTGGCCGAGCGCGTCTACGACTCGATGCGGGCGCGCACGAGCCTGCCGGTGAACGTCGACTTCTTCTCGGCCGTCGTCTACGACGCGCTCGGCATTCCCGCCGATCTCTGCACGTCCATCTTCGCCACCGGCCGCATCGCCGGCTGGTGCGCCCACGCCCTCGAGCAATACGCCGACAACCGCCTCATCCGTCCCCGCGCCGACTACACCGGCCCCTCCCCCCGCCCCATGCCCGCAATGAATCGATGAGAGGCACACAGGACTCCACGCCCCGCCGATGTCCGACCGATCCAGCGGGATTTTCCGAGACGGGGCAAGAGGGGGGCGGGTCGACGGAGTAACGGGTAGCGGCGGGCGGGGCGGGGGGCCGAGAGGGTCCCCAGACCCATCCCCCGCCCCCCACAACAGGCGCGACGTTTCGAAGTTCCCCAACCGGACCTGCGCCGCGGGCCTCGTGGTCGGGGGACCCTCTCGGCCCCCCGCCCCGCCCGCCGCGGCTATTTACGCACGATCACGCCACACGCGATCCGCGCCCCGGAATTCCCCGTCGGATCGGTGCGAAAATCGTCCGGCGCCGCGTGGACGACGATCGCGCTGCCATCGCCGTCGAACACCGAGCTCACCCCGCTCCCCAGCGACATCAGCTCCGTCGTACTCTCCAGCCGCCCCTTGCCGTCCGCCGCGATCGTGATGTTCGGCAGGTCGCCGGCGTGGGGCCCCCGCGGATGGTTCAAGGCGCCGTGCTGGCGCCCGTGCGGATCGAAGTGAGCGCCCGCCGACGTGAACGCCGGCCCGTCGCACGTGCCCACGGCATGAACGTGCACGGCCTTGACGCCGGCCGGCAGTCCCTGGATCTCGAGGAGCACGCGCAGGGCGCTCCCGACCTGCGTGAACGTGGCGCTGCCCACGACGTTCCCACCGGCGTTGCGCAGCTCCGCCCGAGCTGTGTTGTCGGCGGGCGCGATCAAGCCGGCGCAGCCGGCGACGAGCACCGACGCGAGGGCGAGGGCGACCGCTCTCACGCTCCCGGGCTCACTTCACGGCCTCGAACTCGGCCCGGGCCTTCTCGACGAGCCCAGGATCGGCCAGCAGATCGTAGGTCGTCATCGCCATCGTCTTGGCGGCCTGGCACATGCCCTGGTGGGCGAGCGCCGACACCGCGGCCGCCTCGAAGGCGCGCGAGTGGATCGGCGTGCCGGGCGGCGCGATCTGCACCATCGGCTGGATGGCGGGGATGACCTGGCTCACGTTGCCGATGTCGGACGAGCCCATGCGGTCGGGCAGGGGCGGCGACTCGACGCCGCCGGCCGCCTGCATGTTGGCGCGGAAGAGGCCGAGCAGCGTGTCGTTGCGCTTGAGCGGCTCGTAGGGCGCCTCGAAGTCGATCACCGTGAGCGTGCAGCCGGTCGCCTTGGCGGCGCCCTCGGCGCAGGCGATCACCCGCTTGTGCAGGGCCCACATGTAGTCGAGCTTGGCCGCGCGGACGTAGAACGTGCAGGCCGCCACCTCGGGGATGATGTTCGGCGCCGCGCCGCCCTGGGTGACGATGCCGTGGATGCGCGCCTCGGGCCGCACCTGCTGGCGCAGCATGCTGACGCTGTTGAAGGTCTGGATCACGGCATCGAGCGCGTTGACGCCCTCCCACGGATCGGCCGAGGCGTGGGCGGCCTTGCCCGCGAACTCGAAGCCCACCCGCACGATGCCGAGCAGGTCCTGATGGAGGATCCAGCGATCGAAGCCGTGGATCATCATCGCCACGTCCACGCTCTTGAAGACGCCGCCCTGGATCAGCTTCACCTTGCCGCCCCCGCCCTCCTCGGCCGGCGTGCCGATGACCTGGATGCGCCCGGCCGGCAGTTTGTCGCGCACGGCGGCGAGCGCGGCGCCGGCGCCCGCGCCGGAGGTCGCGATGACGTTGTGACCGCACGCGTGCCCGATCGACGGTAGCGCGTCGTACTCGCAGAGGATCGCGATGGTGGGGCCGTCGCCGGTCTCCACGGTGGCGCGGAACGCGGTTTCCACCCCGGCCACGCCGCGCTCGACGCTGAAGCCCTGGCGGGCCAGGTAGTCCGACAGCCAGCCGGCGGCCTTCACTTCCTGGTAGGCGAGCTCGGGATTGTCGTGGATCTGGCGCGACAGCACTTCGAGGTCGTCGGCCAGGCGGTCCACCGCCTGCCCGATCAGGTCCTTGACTGTGGTCATGGCAGTCTCCCCAGGGATCGTGATGAAGCGGGGAGAACTATATCACCGCGCTCCACGGGCGGCGCTTCGGGTCGAGGTGTTTTCGACACCGACGAACGGGCGATTTGCAACGCGCAACTCGCCCGGCCGCAGGTGACAAGCCGGCACTTCGAGAGCACCCATCGAGGGTGTCACAAAGTGTCAAGTACGTGTTTTACAAGCGAAGCGAGGGATTGGTCGGATCGTTGCACAAGGCGGGGATGCGGCTCCCGCGCCGATGAGACGTGGTCTCCATCGCGGCGTCTGGTTTGAGCCGTCTCTCACGTGGAGAGGCACATGCGACACATGACTCGACTTGCATTCGCGCTGGTGGCCGCGCTGAGCTTCACGGCCCCAGCGCTCGCCCATCATCCGTCGCCGTACAGTGGCCCGGTCGTGCTGGAGAGCGCGCATCCCGATCTGGAGCTCGGAACGCTGACGCTGCGCGGGCAGTTCGGAACGCGCCCTATCACGGTGTGGCTGGGTGACGATCGCCTCGACATTCTTCGCCACAAGAGCCATGAGCTGGTGGTGGCGCTTCCGCACGGCGTCGTCCCCGGCAGCTACGAGGTCATCGTCGCTCGCAGCCGCCTGACCAATCAGTACGACTCCATGTCGATCGCCCTCGTTCCGTACGGCGGCGGAGGTAATGGCACGCCGGGTGCGCGGGGTGCGGCCGGTCCGGCCGGTCCGCAGGGCCCGGCCGGTCCGCAGGGTACCAGCCGGTCCGGCAGGGCCCGGAGCCGGTCCCGCGGGTCCGGCCGGCGCTGTGGGAGGGGCGGGACCGCAAGGTCCCGCCGGTCCGGCTGGCGCGACAGGGCCTCAGGGTCCGAGCGGCCTGAGTGGTTATCAGATCGTGACCGTCCCGGTGGCCGTGAGGGTCCCGGGCTCGAACGGTATCCAGACGATCACCGTGAGCTGCGCGAACGGCGCCAGCGTTCTGTCGGGCTTCATCTCACGACTCTCGAACAACCAGCGACAGCTCCTCGCGCCCAACATCGACTGGGGCGGGTGGCCGTCGACGCGAAGCCAGTGGACGTTCGTCCTGCGCAACATCACCATGGGCGAGTACAACGACACCGTCGAAATCGGCGCCATCTGCGCGAACACCAACTAGCGTCTCGAGATCGGGGGGCCCGGTGGAGGCCCCCCGATCCTCGATTCCCCGCCCTCACCTCACGCGTCGCGGTAGCGATCGGCCAGCGCTATCTGGTCGGTGGCGCCGATCAGCGCATTGAACTCCGCGAACGGCACGGAGTCGCTCGCCCAGCGAGAGCACGTCGTCCCGCGCGCGCAGCGCCGCCAGGAAGCCCGTCATCGCCTTCGTCGCGACCAGCAGCGTGTCGATCGGCAGGATGATGATCGCGTAGCGGAGCGTCCGCAGCCGCGGGAACGGCAGCATCGGCGAGCGGCCGCCCGAGGCGTAGTTGTAGAGCAGCGGCGTGTCGAAGGCCGTGGCCACCCGTTCCACCTGCGCCTCGTCCCGCGGCGCCTCGATGAAGAGCACGTCGGCGCCCGCCTTCGCGGCCGCCTCGCCCCGCCGCAGCGCCTCGTCGAAGCCGACGGCCGAGATGGCGTCGGTGCGCGCGATGATCATGAGGTCCGGATCGCGGCGCGCGTCGACCGCCGCGCGGATCTTGCCGGCGAACTCCGCGAGGGGGACGATCTGGTGACCGCTGAGGTGCCCGCATCGCTTGGGCGCCACCTGATCCTCGATGTGGAGCGCCGCCACCCCGGCGGCCTCGTAAGCCTGCACGGTGCGCCGCACGCCGAGCGCATTGCCGTACCCGGTGTCGGCGTCGGCGATGAGCGGGATGGACACGGCGGCGGCGAGGTTGCGGGCGTGATCGGACATCTCGGCCAGCCCCGCGTAGCCGAGGTCGGGCAGCCCCAGGCGCGAGGCGGAGGTGCCGTAGCCGGTCATGTAGACCGCCGGGAAGCCGGCGCGCTCGACCAGCCGCGCCGACACGCCGTCGTAGGCGCCGGGGACCACCAGCCCGTTCTTCTGCTCCACGAGGCGGCGTAACGCGCGGCGAACGCTCATGCGACTTCTCCTCTGGCCCGCGCGATGCGGCGATCGAGCGCGGGGTGCGAGTACAGCAGGAACTCCTCGAGCCGGTGGGGTCGGCGCTCGGCCAGGTTGAGGCTGCCGAGCCGCTCCATGGCGCCGACGAACGCCACCGGATCGCGCGTGAGCCGCAGCGCGAAGTCGTCGGCCTGTCGCTCGATCCAGCGCGAGAAGCCGTTGGACAGCGGGAGCTGGATCGCGCCCAGCAGCATCAGCACCAGCGCCAGCCACGGCAGACCGGCCGGATCGGCGGGGCCCGCCAGGCCCCACAGCCCGGCGCCGGCGTCGAGCAGCGCGGCGGCCAGCCACAACGTCGCCAGCGTCAGAGCCCCCTGCACGAGGAGCCCGCGGCGCGTGTCGCCGTGGACGTGGTGGGCCAGCTCGTGGGCGAGCACGGCCTCGACCTCGTCCTCGCGAAATCCGGTGGCGAGCGTGTCGAAGAGGATGATGCGCCGCGTGCGGCCCAGACCGACGACGGCGGCATTGGCGGTCCGGCTCTTGCGCGACTGGTCCACGACCCACACGCCGAGGGCGGCGACGCCGGCCCGCTCGGCGAGCGCCAGCAGCCGGCGCTCGAGCGCGGGGTCGGCCAGTCGCGTGAGGCGATAGAAGAGCGGCACGACGACGATCGGGAACAGCGCGGCCAGCGCGATGCCGACGACGACGAAGACGCCGGCGCCGACGAGCCACCACCACGGGGTCGCCCGCATCAGCCCGTACACCACGAGGACGCCGCCGAGCCCGAGCGCGCCGCCGAGGACGGCGGCCTTGGCGCGGTCGGCCAGCCACGAGCCGAGCGGCTGGTGCAGGAGCCCGAAGCGCCGCGGCAGCCAGAACCCGCGCACCCAGCGCAGTGGGAACGTGAGCAGCGCCTGGCCGGCCGCGAGGGCGGCCGCCACGAGCGCGACCCCCGCCCACCACGCCGACGTGCGCGCCGCCACCGCCTCGGCCAGCGCGGCGGCCGCCCCCGACGTCAGCATCGCCAGGAGGTAGACGGCGCCGAGGGCGAAGCTGGCGAGGGCGAGCCAGAGCTGCAGGCGGTGATAGCGCGCGGCCTCGTCCGGCTGGGGCATGCGCGCATTGTACATAGCGCGCGGTCGCGGCATACTCGGCGGGCGCGCATCACAGTCGTGGAGGTGTGGCTGATGTCGATGGTGCTCGCGCTGCTCGCCGTCGTGCTGGTCGCGCTGCCGGCCGCCGCGCAGGATCGGCTCGACGCCGTGGCGGCCGGGGTCGATCGCGCGATCACGCCGGCGGCCGAGCCGGCCGCGGTGGAGCGCATGGCGACGTTTCTCGGTACGACGGCGGACGCGCTGCGCGCCGCGCGGGTGAGCAGCCGGCTCGGCTGGGGCGACGTCTTCATCTCGCACCGGATCGCCACGCGCGGCGGTCATCCGATCGAGAAGGTCTTCGCGGCGCGCCGCACCGGCGCGGCGTGGGCCGAGATCGCCGGGGAGGCGCGCGTGGAGGCGGACCTGCTCGTGCAAGACGTCGCCACGCTGTGGCCCGACGCCGCGCGGGCGACGCCGGGCGGCGCCCCCGCCCCCGGGCCGGCCGCCCCGGCCCCGGCGGCCGCTTCGGAGGACAAGAAGGGACTCGGCGGCCGCGTGCTGGACTTCTTGCGCGGCTCGCCGGACGAGGCCGGCGCGCGCGCCGGCGACGACAAACCGACCGATCGCACCCAGGACGAGATCCGCGACCGGATGATCCGCGGCGGCGGCCGCAGCCGGTAAAGAATTCGTTCCGGGCGTTCGGGTACAATGAACCGACATTCACTTTGAGCGACGAGGGAGCCTGCATGTTCGAGTCCGTCGAGGAGGTCCAGCAACGGTTTCGTGACGCGCGTTACATCGCCACCCGGCGCATCTCCACCGTCATGTTCCTGGCCGCGCGCATGGGGCGGCCGGTGCTGATCGAGGGGCCGGCCGGCGTGGGTAAGACCGAGCTGGCCAAGACGCTGTCCGACGTCACCGGGCGGGCGCTGATCCGCCTGCAGTGCTACGAGGGGCTCGACGAGGGCAAGGCGCTCTACGAGTGGAAGTACGCCAAGCAGCTCCTCTACACCCAGCTCCTGCGCGAGCGGATCGGCGAGCTGATCGCCGACGCGCCCTCGCTGCCGGAGGCGGTCTCGCGCATCGCCGGCCAGGACGACGCGTTCTTCTCCTATCGCTTCCTGTCCCCGCGCCCGTTGCTGCAGGCGATCCGCGCCGACGAGCCGGTCGTGCTGCTCGTCGACGAGATCGACAAGGCCGAGCCGGAGTTCGAGGCATTCCTGCTCGAGGTTCTGTCGGACTTCCAGGTCTCGATCCCGGAGCTGGGCACGGTGAAGGCCCGGCACATCCCGCTCGTCGTCCTCACCTCGAACAACGCCCGCGAGCTGAGCGACGGCCTCAAGCGCCGCTGCCTGCATCTGTTCATCGATTTCCCCGCGCCCAACGACGAGCTGGAGATCATCCGGCTCAAGGTGCCGGAGGCGCCCGAGCGGCTGGCCCGGGCGGTGGTGGCGGCCGTGCAGAAGATCCGCGCGCTGGAGCTGCGCAAGCCGCCGTCGGTCTCGGAGTCGATCGACTGGGCGCGTTCGCTGGTGATCCTCAACGCCAAGGAGCTGGACCCGGCGCTGGTCGAGTCGACGCTCACCATGCTCGTGAAGTACGAGAAGGACATCGAGCGCGTGAAGGGCGCCCTCGACAAGGTGCTGGCGGACACTCCGGCGTAGGACCATGGAAGAGCGGATCATCGAGTTCATCGGTGACCTGCGGCGCGCCGAGGTGCGTATCTCCACGGCGGAGGCGCTCGACGCCCTCACCGCCAGCGCCGAGGTCGGGCTCAGCGACCGGGAGACGTTCAAGGCGACGCTGGCCTCCACGCTGGTCAAGGAGGCGCGCGACCTCGAGACGTTCGACCGCATCTTCAATCTGTACTTCCTCGACCTCGAGGCGCTCGGCGAGGGGCTCAAGAAGGCGCTGGGCCCCGAGGATCCCAAGGTGCAGGACCAGCTCGACCGGCTGGTCGACGAGGAGAACCTCGACCTCGACGAGCTGACCGAGCTGCTGATGCGCGGGCAGGGGAGCGAGATGGAGATGGCCATCCGCTCCGGTGGCCAGAGCGCCGGCCTCGAGCGGCTCATGTACTTCCTGCAGGTCGGCTTCTTCAGCCGGCGCATCTCCGACCAGTTCGACTGGTCGGCGATCGAGCGCGACATCGAGAAGATCATGCAGGCGCTGGAGGCCCGCGGCCTCGATCCGGGTCAGCTCGCCCGGATCCGGAACTACCTGGAGCTGCGGCTGGAGGCCTTCCGCCGCATGATCCGCCAGCACGTGCAGCGCGAGCTGGAGCGCCGCGCCTACCGGGCCGGCGAGAAGCTCACGCGCGAGGTCCTGGCCGACAAGCCGCTCTTCGCGCTGACGCCCGACGAGGTCGCGCAGATGAAGAGCGTGGTGGCCAAGCTGGCCCGCCGGATCAAGGACGCGCTCGCCCTGCGCCAGCGGCAGGAGCAGAAGGGCCGGATCGACTCCCGGCGCACCATCCGCCGCAGCCTGCAGTACGGCGGCGTGCCGATGGAGGTGTTCCTCAAGCGACGGCACCGCGAGAAGCCGCGGCTCATCACCATCTGCGACGTCTCCGACTCCGTGCGCAACGCCTCGCGCTTCATGCTGCAGCTCGTGTGGAGCCTGCAGGAGTGCTTCAGCCGCGTGCGCTCCTACGTGTTCGTGTCGGAGATCGCCGAGGTCACCCAGGCCTTCTCGACCCATCCGGTCGAGCGGGCGATCGAGTGGGCGCTCAAGGGGGCGCCGGTCGACTATCATTGCCGCTCGGACTTCGGCTACGCGTTCAGCCGCTTCGCCACCACCGAGCTGGAGTCGCTCGACCGCAAGACCACGATCTTGTTGTTGGGCGACGCCCGGAACAACTACAACGACCCCCAGGCGTGGGCGCTGCGGCAGATCCGCGAGCGCGTGAAGGGCATCATCTGGCTCAACCCTGAAGGGCAGTGGGGCTGGGGCATCGGCGACAGCGTGATGCCGATGTACGCGCCGGCCTGCGACATCGTGCGCGAGTGCCGCACCATCGGCCAGCTCGGTGAGGTCGTCGACAACCTCGTGCACCAGTGGTGGCGCCGGGGGCGTTAGCGTGGGCCGTCGCCTGGCCGCTGGCCCGGCGCTTGCCCCTGTCGTGCGACGTGCGTGTCCTCGTGCCGCTCGCCTTGATCCTCGCCGCCGGCCTGGCGTTCGCGCAGGCCGCGCAACCGGCCGCGTCAGCCGATTGCATCGTCCTCGACGATTTCTCGAAGGCCAACGTGGGCGAGTTCCCGACCGGCTGGGAGTCGCGCAAGGACGAGGGCAAGACCGTCTACCGCGTGGTGGAGGACGGTGGCCGGCGGTTCCTGCGGGCGCTGGCCAAGGGCCTCGGCATCCAGGCCGCCCGCCAGACCGAGTCGTGGAATCTCGCCAGCCATCCGGTGCTGGTGTGGTCGTGGCGGCCACGGCAGTTCCCCACGGGCGCCGACGAGCGCAAGTCGGAGACGAACGACAGCGCGCTCGCCGTCTACATGGCCGTGCCCCACTCGAAGATCCGCGGACCCAAGGCCGTGAAGTACATCTGGAGCGAGAAGGTCCCGGCCGGCACGCGCCTGTCGTCCAACAGCGGCCTCACCCAGGTCCGCGTACTGCGCAGCGGCCCGCCCGCATCGAAGGACGCCTGGGTCGAGGAGCGGGTGAACGCGCTCAGGGACTGGCAGGCGTTCTTCAAGGAATCCGAGACACCCAGGCCGGGTGGCATCGCCGTTCTCACCGACGCCGACGACACCAGATCGATGGCCGCCGGCGACTACGCCAACGTCCGCGCCTGCCGCAGCTGACCCCGTGATCGACGAGCGATCTGCCGCTCTAGACCCTCTCCAGGCGCGCCCGGCCTTCGAGGCGCGCCCCGGCTTCGCCGGGGTGCGCCGAGCGCCGGGGGGGATGGGGGGCCATGTCGGGGCCCCCCATCTGGTAGGCGCCCCCCATCTGATAGACTGCCCGCACTTTGCGAGGAGGTTGTCCATGATCCGTTGGATCGTTGCGGTGCTCCTGGTGTTCGCCAGCGTCGTGCCGGCGGCGGCGCAGTATCCGGACCGGCCGGTCACCGCGATCGTCGGCTATCCGGCGGGAGGGCTGGCCGACGTCACGCTGCGCGCGATGGCCGAGGGGATGAAGAAGAAGTTCCCGAAGGGGATCGCGGTCGTGGCCCGGCCCGGCGCCGGCGGCAGCATCGGGGCGAGCGAGGTGATCAAGTCCAAGCCCGACGGCTACACGCTGGGGATCATGCCGCTGACGAACCTGGTGATCCAGCCGCAGGTGCTGGACCTGCCGTACAAGACGCCGGACGATTGCATCCCGGTCATCAGCCTCGTGTCGTGGTACCCGCTGCTGGTCGTCAAGCACGACGCGCCCTGGAAGAGCGCCCAGGAGTTCGTCGCCGCCGCCAAGGCCAACCCCGGCAAGTTCCGCGTCGGCTCCCCCGGCGAGGGCACCTCGAGCCATTTGAACCTCGAGGAGTTGATGCGCCTGTCGGACGCCAGGATGACCCACGTGCCGTTCTCCGGCTGGGGCGAGTCGAGCCCGGCGTTGCTCGGCGGTCACATCGAGGCCCTGGTCGCCCAGCCTGGCGAGGTCCGGCCGCTGGTGGAGGCCAAGCGCATGCGGGTGCTGGCGGTCTTCCAGCCCGCGCGCAACGCGATCTTCCCCGATGCACCGACCTTCAAGGAAGTGGGATACCAGGTTCACAACGGGTCCACGTTCTTCCTCGTGCTCCCCGGCGGGACGCCGCCCGACGTGGTGCGCTATGTTCACGACTCCGCTAAGGCCGCCATGGACGATCCGGCGTTTGTCACCTTCGCCAAGGCGCGCGTCATCGACGTCGACTACCGGGCCGGAGACAAGCTGAAAGCCGACCTCTGGTCGGAGTACAAGGCGCACACGGAGATCCTCAAGCGGCTCGGCATGCTGCGGAAGTAGCGATGCGCGAGCGCGCCTGGGCGCTCGGCTTCCTCATCGCCAGCGGCGCCTACCTGGCCGCGTCCCTCGGCTTCCCGCTGGGGAACGTGGCCAAGCCAGGGCCGGGGTTCTTTCCCGTCGGCGTGGGCGTGTTCCTGTGCCTGGCCGCCGCCGCCCTGGCGATCACGCTCGCGCGCGGTCCCCGCGTCGTCGCCGCCGGCCCGGGGGTGCCGACGGACGCCCGCGCGCGCGTGGCGGTGACCGTGCTGGGCCTGGCCGGCTTCTGCCTGCTGCTGCCGTGGCTGGGCTATCCCGCGTGCGCGTTCCTGTTCGTCACGTTCGTGCTGCGGCGCCTCGGGGGTGGGGGCTGGCCGGGCGTCGTGCTCACCGCCGGGCTGAGCGCGCTCCTGTCCCACTACCTCTTCGGCGTGCTGCTCGGCGTGCCGCTGCCCCGCGGCCCGTTCTAGGCTCGGCATGGGTCCGCTCGAAGGCCTGGCCTACGGCTTCGGCGTCGCGCTCACGCCCGCCAACCTGTTTGCCTGCTTCGCGGGCGTCCTCATCGGAACCGTCGTGGGGATGCTGCCCGGCATCGGGCCCGTCGGCGCCATGGCGCTGCTGCTCCCCTCGACGTTCGCCCTGTCGCCGACGACCGCCTTGATCATGCTGGCCGGCATCTACTACGGCTCGATGTACGGCGGCTCGACGACCTCGATCCTCGTCAACGTCCCCGGCGAGGCGGCCTCGGTGGTCACCGCGATCGACGGCTACCAGATGGCGCGCAACGGGCGGGCGGGGGCGGCGCTCGCGGTGTCGGCGGTCGGCTCGTTCGTGGCGGGCTCGCTCGGCGTGGTGGGCATCGTGCTGTTCTCGGGCTGGCTCGCCGAGGTCGCGCTGCAGTTCGGACCACCGGAGTACTTCGCGCTGTCCGTGACCGGCCTGGCCGTCCTCTCACGCCTGTCGGGTGGCTCGGTGCTCACGTCGTTCGTCATGGTCGGCCTGGGGCTGGCGATCGGCACGGTGGGCATGGAACCGATCTCGGGCTACCGGCGCTTCACGTTCGGCTCGGTGCAGCTGTCGCAGGGGCTGGAGCTGGTGCCGATCATCATGGGGCTCTACGGCGTGGCCGAGGTGCTCACGCTGGCCGAGTCCGGGTTGCGCCGCAGTCAGATCGTGAAGGTACGCCTGCGCGAGATGTTTCCCACCCGCGAGGAGTGGCGGCGCTCGTCGGCGCCGATCGCCCGCGGCTCGGTCCTGGGCTTCCTCACCGGGTTGGTGCCGGGGCCGGCGACGGTGCTGGCGACGTTCATCGCCTACACGGTCGAGCGGCGGGTGTCGAAGACGCCGGAGCGTTTCGGGACCGGCGCCATCGAGGGCGTGGCGGGGCCGGAGGCGGCCAACAACGGCGCCACCGCCGGGGCCATGGTGCCGCTGCTCTCGCTGGGCATTCCGTTCTCGCCGGCCACGGCGATTCTGCTCGGCGCGCTCGTCATCCACGGGATCCAGCCGGGTCCGCTGCTGATTACGAACCAGCCGGCCGTCTTCTGGGGCGTCGTGGCCAGCATGTATATCGGCAACTTCCTGCTGCTGATCCTGAACCTGCCGCTGGTCGGCGTGTTCGTGTCGATCTTGAGAGCGCCCCAGCACGTGCTCTCGACGCTCGTGCTCCTGCTCTGCCTCGTCGGCGCCTTCAGCCTCAGCAACAGCTTGCTCGACCTGTGGGTGCTGGTCGGGATGGGTGTGCTCGGCTACGGCTTCCGCAAGCTGTCGATCGACCCGGCGCCGCTCATCGTCGCCGTCGTGCTCGGTCCGGTGATGGAGAAGACGCTGCGCCAGACGCTCTTCATGGCCCACGGCGACTGGCGGCTGCTCGTCTTCCGGCCGATCAGCCTTACGCTGTTCCTGATCGGCGCGCTCGTGCTGCTCGGGCCGCCCATCGCCGCCGCGCTCCGCCGCCGTTCGGCGCTCGCGGCGCCAGGGCCCGGCACCGTCAGCTCCTGACCTCGGATCAGCTTCGGGGCGACCCGGCCGGCCGCCGGAAGCGGGTACAGGGATCGCCGTCGCCCATGCGCGGCGTGAACCACACCCAGTCGAACGGCAGCCGCCCACCGAAGGCCGCCTCGTAGTCCGACGGCCGCGTCCACGCGTCGCGCACCTCGAGCGGAACCAGCACGGCGATCGAGGCGCCGGGCGCGCGGGCCCGCAGGTAGATCGGCACGCCGCGGTCGGTCCGCACGTGGCCGGAGCCGGCGATCAGCACGGCCTCGTCACGCGCGGCCGTCAGCAGGCTATCGGCCAGCATCGCGTCGCGCGCGCGCTGGGCCAGCACCATGCCGTCCAGGCGCTCCATCGGGATGTGGCCGCAGTGCGCGTCGTAAATCTCGGTCGTGAGCGCGGCCTGGCCGTCGTCCGGCAACGGCTGGTCGAGCGGGTAGCGGGCGGCGAGGGCGTCGGGGAGCGCCGACCGGTTGCCGCGCGCCAGCGCGCGCGCCGTCGCGGGGGCCAGGTTGGCGGCGACGATCGGCAAGCCGGCGTCCAGCGCGGCCTGCGCGATCGGCTCGTAGTAGGCCCAGTCGGGCCAGCCCGAGCGCGTCCAGTCGACCGCCCCGGCGAGCCCGGCGGCGTCACGCGGCGCCGCCGCGAGATGGCGGGCGATGGCCGCCGTATCGTCGGCCGTGAACATCTCGAACGCGACGGCGGGGCGGCGGCCGGCGGCGAGCAGCGCGCGTACGAGCGCGGCCTGCAACCGGTGATGGTCGGGGTGGTCGTGCCGCTCGCCGAGCAGGACGTAGCGGGCCTGGGCCAGCCCCGCCACGAGGTCGTCGGAGGTCACG
The DNA here is from genome assembly GCA_963743355.1 of uncultured Candidatus Rokubacteria bacterium. GTDB lineage: Bacteria > Methylomirabilota > Methylomirabilia > Rokubacteriales > CSP1-6 > AR5. Next base: position 426,387 of record CAVUPM010000004.1, on the reverse strand, counting down.
AAGCGCTGGGCCTTCGTATCCCAGATCCGCCCGGTCAGCGGGTGCTCACGCCCGATCGGCGCCTGCCACGCCCCGAGATCGATCGTCGCCGGCCCCGCCGCGCACCCCAGCAGCACCGCCGCGACGGCGAACAGGAAAGCACCCCGGTGCCGCATGCAGCCAGCATACCTGCCTGTGTTAGCCTCTGCGCATGCTGGCAAGACCGCGCCCCGCCGCGGCCCAGAACCAGAACGCGAAGCCGGGCGTCGATCGACCAAGCGCGCCGAGTCCCCGCCGCGCACAGTCGGGCGTGTCGGAGCCACCCCGCACCTCGAACAGGCCACCCACGTCCCTACCCGAGCAAGCAGCCCCCGCTACAAGTAAGGAGCATCCGATGACCGAGTATCTCGACCCGACCGACTCCGTCGCCGTCCCCCGCAAGACCGCGCCCCGGCCGTCGAGCCTCGACGGCAAGGTGGTGACGCTGCTCGACATCTCCAAGGCCAAGGGGGACCACCTCCTCGACCGTCTCGAGGAGCTGCTGCGCGAGCGCACCGGTGTCAGGATGATCGTGCGCAAGAAGAAGCCGACGTTCGCCCGGCCGGCGCCCGAGCCGCTGCGCGCGGAGATCCTCGGCGCCACCGACCTCCTCATCGAGGCGCTCGCCGATTGAGGGTCCTGCACAACGTGCAGTGTGCACGACGGCGTGTTCTTCGAGGATCAGGGCATTCCCACGGCGACGGTCATCTCCGCCGAGTTCGTGCGGGCGGCGGCCGCCCAGGCCGATGCGCTCGGCGCCGCCAACTACAAGACGGTCGTGGTGGCGCACCCCATTCAGCCGCTCACGCGTGAGGAGGTCCGGGCCCTGGCCGACAAGGCCTTCGACGAGATCCTGGCGAGGCTGACGCGATAGCACCTGCGCGGGCGCGACCGGCCGTGGTGGGACGCGCCGTGCTCTTCGTCCACCTCGCCCTGTCGCCGCTCGTGTTTTCGCGCGAGACGATCGAGGCGTTCGAGTACAACAAGGTCGCGCTGCTGCTGGCGGCCGCCATCGTCCTCGCCGTGCTGGCGCCCCGGGCGCTGGCCCTCGGCCCCGCCCGACTCGTCAGGGATCCGCTCGGCCTGGGCGTCGTCCTCTTCGCCGCCTCCGCGCTCGTCTCCACGCTGACCTCCATCAGTCCGTGGACCTCGCTGCTGGGTGCGCACGAGAGCTACGTCGGCCTGACGACGCTGCTCGCCTACGCGGTCCTGTTCTTCGCCACCCACGCCCTGTGCGAGAACGTCGACGACGCCCGCCGCCTCCTGCTGGCGCCGGTCGTGGCGGCGGCGGCGGCCGCGACCTACGCGATCGTGCAGCTCGCCGATGTCGACCCGATCCGCTATGGGCGCGTGTCCGGCCTCGGCGGCTTCGTGCGTCCCTTCGCGACGCTGGGCCACCCGAACTTCCTGTCGGCGTTCCTGGCGATGGCGCTGCCGCTGGTCGTCTACGGGCTCATCCGCGCGCTCGGGCGCGGACAGCGCGTCGTCGCCGGGGGCCTGGCCGCGGTCGCCGTCGTGGCCGGCGTCGCCGTCGCGGTGGCGGTCTCGCGCGGCGCCTGGCTGGCCATGGCGGCCGCCGCGCTCGTGGTCGTCGTCGGCGCGCTGGCGGCGGGTCACCGCCGGGCCGCGGTCGCCGTCGGGGCGGCGGCGGGCGGGACCGCGCTGGCGCTCGGACTCGCGAGCGTCCTGCTCCCGGGGCGGACGGGGGGCGTCGTCCTCGCCGGGTTGGTGCAGCGCGTGCGTCAGTTCGGCGACTCCGCGAGCCGCCAGCACATCTGGCAGGCGGCGTGGGAGATCTTTCGGGACCACCCGCTGGTCGGCAGCGGGCTCGACACGTTCCAGATCGCGTTCGCGGGCAAGCGCACCGCCGCCTACTGGCACATCGAGTGGAACGGCAGCCCGACGCGCGCCCACAACGAGGCGCTCAACCTGCTGGCCACGCAGGGCGTGCTGGGTGGCCTCGCCGTGGTGGTGCTCGCCGCCGGCCTCCTGCTGGCGGCGCGTCGCGCGTTGCGGGCCAGCGAGGATCGCCGGCTGGTCGTCGCGCTCGCCGCCGGCGTGGTCGCGTTCGTCGTGCAGGATCTGTTCAGCTTCACCGTCGCCGGGTGCGGGACGCTCGTCGTCACCCAGGCCGCGTTGCTCGCGCGCCTGGCCCGGCCGGTCGACACGCCGCCGGCGGCTCGCGACGGCGTCGAGGGATTCGCCGTCACGCTCGTGGTCGTCGTGCTCCTCGCGGCCGGCGCCTTCGCCCACAACGTGTCCGCCGAGCCGCTGCTCGACGAGCCGAGCCGCGTGGCCGGAGGGCTGCTCATCCTGGCCGCGCTGCTCGTCGGCTCCGGCGCCGCGTTCGCGCTGGAGCAGCACGGACGCGCGCCGGCGTTCTCGCCGTCGCCCGCCAGCCGGGGTGTCCGCGCCGTCGCGCCTCCGCCGGCGCGCGGCGTGGCGGTGGCGGTGGGCGGGCTGGTGGGTGCCGTGTCGCTGGTCGTCGTCGTGGTGCGGCCGCTCGCCGCCGCCTGGGCGGCCCAGCAGGGCGTCCTGCTCACGCCGGCCCAGCCGGCGGCGGCGGTCGAACGGCTGCAGCGCGCGGTCACGCTCGATCCCATCAACGAGCTGTACTGGGTGAAGCTGGGCGCGGCCGCCCACGCCCAGGCGCGACGGACGGCCGGCGCGGAGCCACGGGTGCGGGCGCTGCAGCAGGCCCGCGCGGCGTTCGAGCGCGCCCGTCGGCTCGTGCCGGCGAGCTCCTTCAACCATGCCAACCTCGGGCGCGTGCTGGCCGACCTGGCACGCGACGAGCAGCTGCCACCCGCGGAGGCGTTCGTGCACTTCGACCGGGCCCTCGCGATGGACCCGAACAACGCCTACTTCTACGTCGACGCCGCCACCGCCGCGCTGACGCTCGGGGATCTGGAGCGGGCGCGAGGCTACGCACGCCGGGGCTCCGCCCTCTATCCTCGCTTCGGCCTCCTGCGCGCGCAGGTCGGCTACGTCGCGCTCGCCGAGCGGCGCCCGGCCGAGGCCGTCGAGCCGCTGCGACAGGCGCTCGCCGACGACTGGCACGGCGCCGACCAGGCCCAGGCCCTCGCCGCCTCCAATCTGGCCGCCGGATACCTGCAGCTCCGCCGCCCGTCCGACGCCCACGCGGCGGCCCGGCTCGCGCTCGAGCGCGCGCCGGCGCTGGCCGACGCGCGGTTCAATCTCGCCAAGGCGCTGGAGGGCCTGGGCCGGCCGGGGGAGGCGATGGCGGAGTATCGCCGCGTGCTCGCCGAGCAGCCCGACTATGCGCTGGCGCGCGAGGCGCTGCGCGCGCTGGGCGGCTCCTGAGCTATCGTGAGCGGCATGATCTCGCCCCATCCCGACGTCCTCACCGCCATCGGCATCAGCATCGTCGCCGCCGCCGGCTTCGCGCTCGTGGCCCGCGCCGTCCGCCAGCCGCTGATCCTCGGCTACATCCTGGCTGGCGCCGCGCTGGGACCGAACGTCGGCTTCGGCCTCGTGGCCGACGAGGCCAGCATCGAGCTCATCTCCGAGATGGGGCTGATCTTCCTGCTCTTCATCATCGGTCTCGAGATCAACGTGCCGGCCCTGGCCCAGGCCGGCCGCAGCATCGTGGTCAGCGGGCTGCTGCAGGTCCCGGTGTGCGTCGCGCTCGCGTGGTGGGTGCTCGGCCCGCTCGTCGCCGGCAGCGAGGGCCGCTTCGACCGGCTGTACCTGGCGGTCGCGGTCAGCCTGTCCTCGACGCTCATCGTGGTGAAGCTGCTCTTCGACAAGTTCGAGATGGGCACGCTGGCCGGGCGGATCACGCTCGGCGTGCTCGTCTTCCAGGACCTGTGGGCGATCGCGTTCCTGGCCCTGCAGCCCAGCCTGCACGAGCTGCGGCCGGCCGTGCTGCTGGGCTCGGTGGCCGCCGGCGTGGGGCTGGTGGCCTCGGCCGGGGTGTTCTCCCGGTACGTGCTGCCGGCGCTGTTCCGGACGGTCTCGCGCTCGCAGGAGCTGCTGCTGGTGACGGCGATCGCCTGGTGCTTCCTGGTCAGCGGCACCGCCGGCGCGCTCGGGCTCTCGCGCGAGATGGGCGCGCTCATCGCCGGGATGGTGATCGCCGCCTTCCCGTACGGGACGGAGGTCATCACGCGGCTGTCGGGCATCCGCGATTTCTTCGTGACGCTGTTCTTCGTCGCGCTGGGTCTGAAGGTGCCGGCGCCGTCGCGGGCGCTCGTGCTGATGGCCGCGCTGGTGGCCGTCTTCGTCGTGGCCAGCCGGCTGGTGGCGATGCTGCCGATCTTCGCGCTGCTCCGCCTCGACACGCGCACAGCCGGCGTGGTCGCGGTCAACCTGGGCCAGATCAGCGAGTTCTCGCTGGTGATCGTCGCGCTCGGCGTGGCCCTGAACCACGTGAGCGCCTCACTGGCGTCGCTCGTCCTCTACGCGCTCCTGATCACCGCGGTCGTCTCGACGTACGCCATCCGCTGGAACCACGCGATCGCCACCCGGCTCGCCCGCGCGCTGGCCGCCACCGGCGTCCCCCGCTGGCTGGGGAGCCGGGAGGGCGCCCCCGAGCCGGGACCGATGCCGGGCGATCCCCACGACATCTTCTTCCTGGGCGTCTCTCGCGAGGGGCTGGCCTTCCTGCGCCACCTCGAGCGCGAGCACCCGGCGATGAAGCGGCGGATCGTCGCGGTCGACTTCAATCCGGAGACGCTGGAGCAGCTGCAGGCCGACGGCGTGGAGTGCCACTACGGCGACGTGAGCAATCCCGAGACGCTCCGGCACTCCGGCATCGAGAAGGCGCAGGTCGTCGTGTCGAGCATCTCCGACTGGTTCCTGCAGGGGACGGACAACCTGCGCCTGCTCCGCCAGATGCGCCGCCTCGTCCCGGGGGCGCGGTGCATCATGACGGCCGATACGCTGAAGACGTCCGAGCGGCTCTACGCGGAGGGCGCCGCCTACGTGCTGATCCCGCCCATGCTGGCCGCCGAGCACCTCTACGGTCTGTTGCTCGAGCCGACGCCGGAGGCGCTCGGTTCTGCGCGCCGGCGTCAGTCGGTCGAGATCGCGGGGGGCCGCCCGCCGAGCGCGACCTGAGCGGGAGTGGGGGCTAGCCCCCGAGGCGCCACACCCGGCCGACCGGCGCCTCGTCGGTCAGCGTGAACTGGGGTAGCGCGAAGTGGTCGGCGAGATCCTGGAAGGCCACGCGCACGCGGGCGCCGATCGCCACCCTGGCCTCGTCCTCCGGCGCGAAGTCCGGCTTCACGAGGTTGGCGATGATGCGCAACGCCTCGTCGGGCGTGGGGTGGCCGCGCTGCTCGTCCAGCTCGACCAGCACGACCGCGTAGGGCGTGATGTCCTTGAAGCCGGGCTGGATGGCGTGCATGACGATCTCGTAGGAGTGGATCGTCCCGCGCCCCGCCACCTCCTGCCACCGCCACCCGAGGTCCATGCACCACGGGCAGGCGTGGGTCGGCGGGTACCGCATCAGGCCGCACGCCGTGCACGCGCGCACCATGAGCTTGTGCTGCCGCGCGTGGGCAAAGTACTCGTTCCACTCGCTGTCATTGTCCGGAATGACGAGCGACATGCCGCGATAGGTCACCGGCTGGGGCATCGAGCGCTCCGATCTCGTGTGGTGTCGTGTCGGGTGTTGCCGAAACGATCGAGCCGAAGGCTCGATCGCGACGCGAACCGCGGGTGGTGTGGCAATAGGGGGGCTTGGGGGGATGCGTCGAGCAGCCCCCCATGTCGATCAGCGGCTGAGCGCGTGGTCATCGCCGCAGGATCAGGGCCGAGCCCAACGGCGGCATCGCCCACCCCAAATTCATGGTGATTTCCGTGTCCTTCACTTGCCGGCATCGGCCGGGCGAGTAGTCGTAGGTGTGCACGCCCTCGGTGCCCTTGGGGCAGTAGTCGTCGACGGTGCCGCGGAGCTGGCGGACGTTCTCGATCACCATCGACATGCCGTGCGTGTAGCCCTCGCACAGATGGCCGCCCGAGGTGTTGTTGGGGCGCCGGCCGCCCAGCTCGATGGTCCCGCTGGAGACGTACTGCCCGCCCTCGCCCTTCTTGCAGAACCCGTACTCCTCGAGCTGCAGCATCGTCGTAAACGTGAACGCGTCGTAGGAGCCGGTGACGTTCACGTCCTCGGGCGCGATTCCGGCCTGGCCGAACACGATGTCCTTGGCGTAGTAGCCGGCGACGCGACTGATCGGGCCGTGGGCCCAGTGGAAGTCCAGCCGGGGCTTGGAGACGCGCCCGGCCACCCCCAGGATGTGGATCGGCCGCTGGCGGCAATTGCGCGCGCGCTCGGCCGAGGTCACGATGATGCAGGTGGCGTTGTCGGTCTCCAGGCAGCAGTCGAGCAGGTGCAGCGGCTTGACGATCCAGCGCGAGTTGACGACGTCCTGGACGGTCACCCGCTCCTTCAGCAGGGCCTTGGGATTCTGGGAGGCGTGCTTGCTGTGGGCGACCTTGACGTGGGCGACCTGCTCCGAGGTCGTGCCGTAGTCGTACATATGGCGCATGAACGTCAGCGCGAAGTTCTGGCCGGCGCTGCGCATCCCGAAGGGCACCTGGGCCAGATCGAGCCCGCGCACCGGCTGGGCCGCCCGGGCCCCGGTGCCGCCGATGCGGAACTCCGAGTAGCCATTCATGGAGCGGTAGATCGCCACCGTCTTGCACATGCCCGCCTCGATCGCGCCCATGGCCAGCCCGACCAGCGCCTCGCTCGACGAGCCGCCGCCCATGACGTCCATGTAGAAGTTCAGGCGGATGCCGAGATCGGGCGCGACGTGGGGCGCCAGCGTCGAATCCCCCGACTGGTAGTCGAGCATGCCGTCGACGTCGCTGGCCTTGAGCCCGGCGTCGAGGATGGCCTTGCGGACGGCCTCGACCGCCAGGGCGCGGGTCGAGCGCCCCGACCCGCGTGAGTACTCGGTCTCGCCCACGCCCACGATGCAGTACTTGTCACGAAGACTCATCGACGCTCCCCGGCTGCCGTGATTGTCCCGCGGAGTATAGCGCGGTACCTCATGCCGCCGCCGCGGCGACCGCGCGGCGGGGCGGGCGGCCCGCGGCAGCGAGCCGCCCGCGACGACGTTGAGGCCGGCCGAGATGACGAAGGCCGCCCGATAGCTGCCGGTGGTGTCGTGTACAGCGAGGGGGTAGGCGGCGCGCCAGCCCAGAAGGGGCGGGTCGCTCTAGGAATGGCGGCTCGGCTCGCGCCGAGGACGTCGCTCCCTCGCACTACCGCTTGCCGTTCGTCTTGGGCAAGACCTCCGCGAGGAACTTTCCGGTGTAGGAGCCGGGCGTCTGGAGGATAAGCTCGGGGGGCCCCTCGGCGACGATCTCGCCGCCGGCGTCGCCGCCCTCGGGGCCGAGGTCGATCACGTGGTCGGCGCACTTGACGACGTCCAGGTGATGCTCGACCACCAGGACCGTGTTGCCGGCGTCGACGAGCCGGTTGAGCACGCCGAGCAGCCGCTTGACGTCGTCGAGGTGCAGGCCGGTCGTCGGCTCGTCGAGCACGTAGAGGACGTCGCCGGTGGCGCGGCCGCCCAGCTCGGCGGCGATCTTCAGCCGCTGGGCCTCGCCGCCCGACAGCGTCGTGGCCGGCTGGCCGAGGCGCAGGTATCCGAGGCCGACGTCCTGCATCACCCGCAGCCGCCGCGCGAGGTTGTTGTGGCCGGCGAAGAAGTCGACGGCCTCGTCCACCGTCATGCGGAGCACGTCGCCGATCGAGCGCCCGCGATGCTTCACGCCGAGCACCTCGGGCCGGTAGCGCCGCCCCTCGCACTCCTGGCAGGAGACGTACACATCCTCGAAGAAGTACATCTCCAGCTTCTGGAAGCCGTCGCCCTGGCACGACTCGCACCGCCCGCCCGGCACGTTGAACGAGAAGGCCCCGGCGCCGAGGCCGAGCGCCTTCGCGCGGGGCAGGGCGGCGTACAGCTTGCGGATCTCGTCGAACGCCTTGACGTAGGTGACCGGGTTGGATCGCGGCGTGCGGCCGATCGGCTCCTGGTCGATGAGCCGCACACCCTTGAGGTACTCGAGCCCGGTCAGGGCGTCGTAGGCGCCCGGCGACTGGAACTCGGTCTTGAAGGCGCGGGCGACCGCCCGGTAGAGCGTGTCGTGGACGAGCGTGGACTTGCCGGAGCCGGAGACGCCGGTGACGACGGTGAGCGTGCCGAGCGGCACCCGCATGGTCACGTCCTTGAGGTTGTGCTCGCGGGCGCCGGTGAGCGTGAGCTGGCGCCGCCCGGGGCGCCGCACGAGCGGCACCGGGATCGTCTCCCGTCCCGACAGGTAGCGCGCGGTCAGCGAGCGCGTGGACGAGCGGAACTCCGCCTGCGGTCCGGCGAAGACGATCTCGCCGCCGCGCTCGCCCGAGCCCGGTCCCAGCTCGACGACGTGATCGGCCGACTCGATGAAGCCGCGGTCGTGCTCGACCACGACGACGGTGTTGCCGGCCTGGGCCAGCTCGCGACAGAGATCGGCCAGCCGCATGGTGTCGCGCGCGTGCAGGCCGATCGACGGCTCGTCGAGCACGTAGAGCGTGCCGACGAGCTGGGAGCCGAGCTGGTTGGCGAGATTGATCCGCTGGGCCTCGCCGCCGGACAGCGAGCGCGTCTGGCGCGCCAGCGTGAGATAGCCGAGGCCCACGCGCAGCAGGAACGTGAGCTTGGCGCCGAGCTGGCGGAGGATCTCGCGGCCGACCGCGGCCTCCCACGCGGTGAGCTTGAGGTCGCCCAGCACGGTGGCGGCCTCCTCGATGGTCAGCCGGGTGAACTCGGCGATCGTCATGCCGGCCACCCGCACCGCCAGCGCCGGCGGCTTCAGCCGCGCGCCCCGGCACGCCGGGCAGGGCGACTGGCTGCGATAGCGCGAGAGGAACACACGCACGTGCAGCTTGTAGCGGTACGACTCGATCTCCTCGAAGAAGCCGTTGATGCCGGGGAACTTCCCGTCGCCCTCGTAGACGAAGGCGCGCTCCGGCTCGCCGAGCTCCTCCCACGCCCGCGTCGAGTCGACGCCGGAGCGCTTCGCCGCCTTGAGCAGCTCGCGCTGGTACCAGCGGCCGGACGGATGCGTCCACGGCTCCACCGCGCCGCCGGTGAGGCTCAGCGTGCGGTCGGGCACGACGAGCGCCTCGTCGTACTTGAGGACGTTGCCGAAGCCCTTGCACTCGGCGCAGGCGCCGAGCGGATGGTTGAAGGAGAACAGCAGCGGTTGTGGCCGCTCCAGCGCGGTGCCGCAGCCGGCGCAGCGAAACGCCTCGGCGAACACGCGCCGGCCGGCGTCGACGAGCTCGACGGCGACCTGACCGCTGCCCTCGCGCAGCGCGCTCTCGAGCGACTCCACGAGGCGGCCGCGCTGCGCGGGCTCCAGCACGAGCCGGTCCAGCACGACGGCGAGGATCCCCTCCACCGAGGGCGGCGGCGCCGCGGCCAGGTCGCAGGCAACGCCGTTCACCAGCACTCGCGCGAAGCCGCGCCGCGTGAGGCCGGCCCACAGCTCGGCGGCCGGTTGCCCGGCCGGGACCGGCAGCGGGAAGGTGATCAGCGCGCGGGCGCCGGCGTGCTCGGCCAGCAGCGTGTCGGCGATGGACTCCGGCGAGTGCGAGGCGGCGGGACTGCCGCACTGCGGGCAATGCACGCGGCCGATCTTGGCGTACAGCAGCCGCAGGTAGTCGTAGATCTCGGTGGCGGTGCCGACGGTCGAGCGGGCCGTGCGCACGGGGTTCTTCTGCTCGAGGGCCACCGCGGGCCGGATATTCTCGATGCGGTCGACGTCGGGGCGGTCGACGCGGTCGAGGAACATGCGGGCGTACGTCGACAGCGATTCGATGTACCGCCACTGGCCCTCGGCGAAGAGGGTGTCGAACGCCAGCGACGATTTGCCAGAGCCGGAAACGCCGGTGACGACGGTGAGGCGATCGTGGGGGATCTCGAGGGAGACGTTCTTGAGGTTGTTCTGGCGGGCTCCCTCGATCCGGAGCCCCGAGGGTCGGGGCATTCAGCCGGTCCTCCTGAGAAGGAGAGTCTACTGGAAGTGCTATGATCACGCCAGATGGCGAACACCATTCACGTGCTCGTCGTCGACGATGACGCCGACGTCCGCGGGCTGCTGGCCGCGGTGCTCGAGGGCGACGCCGGGGCCACCGTCACCGAGGCCGCCTCGGGGACCGAAGGGATGGCGCTGCTCGGCCGCGAGGAGTTCGACGTCGCCGTCGTCGACGTCCAGATGCCCGATCACTCGGGGCTCGACGTCCTCCGCTGGGCCCGCGCGGCCGAGATCGACACCGAGCTGATCGTCCTCACCGCCAACGCCGACGTCGAGACGGCCGTGCAGGCGATGCGGCTCGGCGCCTACGACTTCATCCCCAAGCCCTGCAAGAACGCCGAGCTGCGCGAGGTGGTGGCCAAGGCCGCCGAGAAGAAGGCGCTGCGGCGCGAGAACTCGGCGCTCAAGGAAGTCGTCAACCGCCGCGACGGCCTGCCGACCATCGTGGGGCAGAGCCAGGAGATCCGCGACCTCCTCGCCATGATCACGCGGGTGGCGGCCAGCGACAGCCCGGTGCTGGTGTACGGCGAGAGCGGGACCGGCAAGGAGCTGGTCGCCCGCAGCATTCATCTGCAATCGCACCGCGCCGCGCGGCCGTTCGTGTCCATCAACTGCGGCGCGCTGCCCGACACGCTGCTCGAGAGCGAGCTGTTCGGCCACAAGAGGGGCGCGTTCAGCGGAGCCATCAATTCGCGGATCGGTCTCTTCGAGGCGGCCAATGGCGGCACCCTCTTCCTGGACGAGATCGGCGAGATGTCGCCGGCCATGCAGGTGCGGCTGCTCCGCGTGCTCGACTCGGGCGAGGTCCGGCGAGTGGGCGAGGAGCGCATCCTCCACGTGGACGCCCGGGTGGTGGCCGCCACCAACAAGGACCTGTCGCGGGAGTCGGCCGAGGGCCGGTTCCGCTGGGACCTCTTCTACCGCGTCAGCACGCTCGGGATCTCGGTGCCCCCGCTGCGCGGCCGCCGCGGCGACATCCCGCTCCTCGTCGAGCACTTCCTCGGCGCGCGCGGGCGCGCCGGCGCGAGCCTGCGCTTCGCGCCCGAGGCGATGGCCCGCCTGCTCGACTACGGCTGGCCGGGGAACATCCGCGAGCTGCGCAACCTCATCGAGCGGGTGCACATCCTGCACGAGGGGACCGAGGTGTGCGCGACCGACCTGCCGGGCGAGTTCAACACCGTGCCCTCCAGCGCCCCGGCCGTCGCGGCGACGGGCAGTCCCGCGCCCCCCGTCGGCGAGCCCCTCACCCCGCTGGCGGACGTCGAGCACCGCCACGTCGAGCGCGTCCTGCACGCGACCGGCTGGAACAAGGCCCGCGCGGCCCGGGTCCTCGAGATCGACATCAAGACGCTCAACAAGAAAATCCGCGACTTCAAGATCGCCCAGTCAGGTTAGCCGGGGAGTTCCTCCCGGGCCCCGGGAGATCCTCCTGGCCCCGTCCGATTGTCGTTAAACCAACACCCGCGATTCCGAGCGGTTGGCGCGGCTAAAGCGTGGCACTGACGTTGCCCTACAAGCACACCATGAACACGTCGTCCTCGCGCTCGCTCGACCTCGCGGCTCCCCGTCGCCGGCTCAAGACGTCACCCGCCGTCGCGCTGTGGCGTCCCGAGATCGTGCTGGCCACCTCGATCACGGCGGCGCCGCGCCGGGCGGTGGCACTGGCCGAGCCGGCCGTCCGGCCCGAGGCGCTCGGCCCGCAACTGGAGTCCGCTCGTTCGTTGCTCGCCTCCCTTGCCGACGCGCGGCAGGCGCTGGGCACGGCGGCGGCCGAGGCCCACCGCCGCGCCGAGCAGGCGGGCTCGGCCCGCGAGCGCGTGTCGGCGACGATCGCCGCCTACCGGGCGGAGGCGGCGCTGGACGACGCGCTGAGCGGTAGCTGGCGGCGGATGTCGGCATTGATGGAGGAACGAGGACTGCGATGAGCACCACGAGCCCGATCTCGAACGTCTACTACCTGGCCCCTCCCGCGCCGGCGGCTCCGCGACGGCCGCGGCCGTCGCGGGGCCGGACGCTGCATCTGCGCTTGCTCGTGTTCTGGTGGCGGCTGCGCCTCACCACGGCCGACATCGTGGCCACGCTGCGGCGCTTCGGCCGGGCGCCGGTCGAGGCCGACACCGCGTTTCTCGAGCAGCGCGCCGATCTGATCCTGGCCGGGCCCCGGCCGCCGGTCGGGCCGGCGCAGGTCATCGACTTCGCCGCCGCCCGGTCTCGCCTCCGCGCCTGACGCCCGCGCATCGACACCGAAGAGGCGTCGGGACGGCGCCTCGTCCAGGTGGTAGACTGCTCGCCGCCGAGGGACGCCTCGACGTCATCACGGTGGTCGACCAGCAAGGAGGAGCTATGGCAGGGCGTAGCCTCAAAGGGACCAAGAGCTTCGACAATCTGAAGGACGCATTCGCCGGTGAGTCGCAGGCCAACCGCCGGTACCTGTACTTCGCGCGCGTCGCGGACATCGAGGGGTTTCCGGACATCGCCGGCCTCTTCAAGGACACCGCGGACGCCGAGACCGGCCATGCCTTCGGCCACCTCGACTTCCTGAAGGAGGTCGGCGACCCGGCCACCGGTGAGCCGATCGGCAAGACCGAGAAGAACCTCAAGGCGGCGGTGGCCGGCGAGACCTACGAGTACACGCAGATGTACCCGGGCATGGCGAAGACGGCGCGGGACGAAGGGTTGGCGGAGCTCGCCGAGTGGTTCGAGACGCTCGCCAAGGCTGAGAAGTCGCACGCCGGGCGGTTCGGCAAGGGGCTCGCGCAGATCGCGGGCAAGGAGCCGGCGGAAGCGATCTGACCACTCCGGGCGAGGGGGGGCGTGAGGGGCTGCGGGGTCCGGCGACCACGAGGTTGGTGGCCGAGTTGGATCGTCGTCGGCTGAGTTCCATCCGGCTGGGTTGCGCGCGGCCGGAGTTGGGAGGGAAACGGGTCGGCGGACCCCGCAGCCCCTCACGCCCCCCCTCGCCCTCGGTGGGAGATTGCTGACCTTCTCCACATCCATGCTTACCCCACCATCCTTCATCGACCATGTCTGACGATCCGGCGCTCGATATGTCGAAGGCGGAGTTCTGGGACGTCGGCAAGGTCGATGGGGAGCTGCGGCGGGTGTACGACATTTGCGCGGGGTGTCGGCGGTGTCTTCCGCTCTGTCCTTCGTTCAAGGTGATGTTCGATCGGCTGGACGTCGAGGCGGTGGATGGGGACGTCGACAAGTTGCCGGTGGGAGACGTCAGGGAGGTCGTGGACCTCTGCTATCAGTGCAAGCTGTGCTTCAACCACTGTCCGTACACGCCGCCGCATCGGTGGGGGGTGGATTTCCCGAGGTTGATGCTGCGGGCGCGGGCGGCGGAGGCGCGGCGGAGCGGGGTGACGTTCCAGGACCGGATGCTGGGCAATGTCGATCTCGTCGGCAAGCTGGGGAGCTGGACGGCGCCGCTGTCGAACTGGCTGAACGAGCTGGCGGTGCACCGGGCCTTCATGCAGGCGGTGGCCGGTATCCACCGGGACCGGCGGCTGCCGAAGTTCCACCGGCCGACGTTTTCCTCGTGGTTCAAGTCGACGGCGAAGCCGGCCGCGGCCGAGGGCGGGAAGACCACCACGCGCAAGGTCGCGCTGTTCGCCACGTGCACGGTCGAGTACAACGCGCCGGCCATCGGGCGGGCGGCGGTGCGCGTGCTCGAGCGCAACGGTGTGGACGTGACCGTGCCGGAGCAGCGCTGCTGCGGGATGCCGTACCTCGACGGGGGCGCCGTGGACGAGTGCCGCGCGCTCGTGCGCGCCAACACGCGCACGCTGGCCGCCGCCGTCCGCGAGGGCCGCGAGATCGTCTCGTCGGGCCCCACCTGCAGCTACATGCTCAAGCAGGAATATCCCTGGCTCGACGGCTCCGAGGACGCCCGCCTCGTCGCCGCGAACACCCGCGATCTCTTCGAGTACCTCGCCAAGCTCCACGTTGAAGGCGCGCTCGACACGCGGTTCAGCCGCCCCGTCGGCGCCGTCACCTACCACGTGCCGTGCCACCTGCGCGCCCAGAACCTCGGCACCAGGTCGGCCGACGTGCTGCGAGCCATCCCCGGCACCACCGTGACGGTGATCGAGCGGTGCTCGGCGGTCGACGGCACCTGGGGCTTCAAGACGCAGTACTTCGACCTGTCGATGAAGGTGGCCCGGCCGCTCTTCGACGCCGTTCGTGCCGCCGCCGCGCCCATCGTCGCGACCGACTGCCCGCTGGCGGCGCTGCAGATCGCGCAGGGCACCGGCACCGCCCCGCGGCATCCGATCCAGGTGCTCGCCCAGGCGTACGGGCTGGACGAGGCATGAGACCCGTCGGCCCGGCCGAGGTCCTGAACCTGTACGACTACGAGAAGGTGCGCGACGCGCGGCGGCGCGCGGTCATCGCGCTCAAGAGCGAGCGGCGGGTGGCCGTCGGCCGCTACCTGTCGTTTGTCTTCGAGAACCGCGAGACCGTGTGGTTCCAGATCCAGGAGATGGTCCGCGCCGAGCGCATCGTGGACGAGGGACGGATCGCCGAGGAGGTCGAGGTGTACAACATGCTGCTCCCCCGGCCCGGCGAGCTGGCCGCGACGATGTTCATCGAGATCGGCGAGACCGCGCAGATCAAGCCGGTGCTCGACACGCTGCTCGGGATCGACGTCGGGCGCCACGTGCGGCTCGAGGTGGGGCCCCACGCGATCCCGGGCGTGTTCGAGGCTGGCCACTCCGACGAAGAGCGCGGCAAGCTCTCGGCGGTGCACTTCGTGCGGTTCGCGCTGCCGCTCGCGGTCCGGAGGGCGTTCGCCGAGGCCGATGTCGCGCTCGTCGTCGACCACCCCGGCGATCCGGGGCGGACGGTGCTCACCCCGGCCGCCCGGCGCCGTCTGGCCGAAGATCTGGCGTGAGCCGCGCGCGGGCCCTGGTGGTCGGCGCCGCCGTGCTGGCGCTCGCCGCCTGCGAGCGCGCGAAGCTGAGTCCCGAGGCGGAGCGCGGCCGCCAGGTCTACATCTCGCAGTGCACCGCCTGTCACGCGTTCGATCCGGCGCAACCGGGTGCGGTGGGACCCGAGGTCAAGGGCGCGTCGCGGGCTTTGCTGGAGGCCAAGCTGCTGCGGGGGACCTACCCGCCGGGGTACAAGGCCAAGCGGCCGACCGCGGTCATGCCGCCCCAGCCCCAGCTCGGCCCCGACGTCGACGCGCTCGCCGCCTTCCTGACAAGACTGAGGGCCCGGCGCGACCGCGCCGGGCCCTCGACTTCCACTCCGCCCTAGCTGCCGAAGAGGCCGGCCAGCACGAAGTAGAGGATCGCGGCGAGGATGAAGCCCGCCCAGAACGTGCCCTTGAGCGTGGCGAGCAGCTTCTTGCCACCGCTGGCGGGCGTGGCCGGGCCGGCCAGCGCGTTGACCTCGGCGGCGATGATGACGATCGCGAGCAGGATGAGCGCGCCCCACTTCACGCCGCTGCTGACCGGATCGGCCATCCGCAGGTGCGCGGCGGCGCCCATGAAGAACAGCATCGGGATGGACAGCATGGTGTTCGTGCGCGAGGCCAACCCGGCCCGCGCTCCGCGGGCGGCGGCGTCGGGGATGGCCTGGCCCGCCCGTGGCGACCTGCTCGGCCGAGGCCATCACGACCTGCTGGCCGGGCCAGATCACGAACCAGACGTTCGCCCACATCACGCTGCCCAGCATCCCACCGAAGACGATCTTCCAGCCGTAGGCCGTCGCCATGAACTCACGGAGGCCGCCGAACTTCGCGAACGCGATGTGCAGGATGTAAAGCCAGCCCGTGATGAACGTGACCATCGCGCCCCACCGGAACCACCACAGCGCGTTGTTCAGGAGCCCACCGCGGACGATGCCGCTGCGCACGGCGGCGTTGTCCGCCACGAACTTGCTGCCGAAGAACGGGGTCTGGACGAAGTTGAAGTAGTACAGCATGCCGATCCAGGTGATACCGGCGAGGAAGTGGAACCACCGCAGGAGGAACAGCCAGCCGTCACCACTGAGAAGTGCCATTGCCCGCGGCCTCCTAGTCGAGTGAGGAGCTACTCAGGGTCGTCGTCAGCATCGTCGTCGTCCTCGTCCTCATCGTCGTCGTCGAGCTCGTCGTCGTCGTCATCGTCCTCCTCCTCGAGCTCGTCGTCGTCCACCTCGTCCACGTCGTCGTCCTTGTCGGGCTCGACCTCCTCGGCCACCTCGCCGTCGTCGTCCTCATCGTCGTCGTCGTCGTCGTCATCGGCGAGGTCGTCCTCGTCTTCGTCGTCGACCGCCTTGTCGTCCTCGAACCCGTCGTCCTCGTCCTCGAGGTCGTTGGTCCGGAGCACAGTCGCGTCTTGCCAAGGATCCGTGCGGAACTGCATGTGAAGGTTCCTCCGAGCCGTACCCGGCCAGACGTATGAGTCGCGGAATCAGGCCACTGTCCGATTGCCCGTGCGGATTATATAGCAAAGGCCCGGCCACTGCGCGAGCGCAGCCGAGCCGATCAGGGGGTGACGGCCCGCCCCCCACAACGACGGACACGGTGATGCCGGTTACGGTAAAATCCTACTCCGCAACCTCACGAGTTCCCAGCCACGGCGGTGTAGCTCAGCGGCAGAGCAGGGGTCTCATAAGCCCCGTGTCGGAGGTTCAATTCCTCCCACCGCCACCACTCTTTCGGCTCTGGTACACTCCCCACTCGTGAGCGATGACATCCTCGTCCAGCAGGACGGGCCGGTCGCGACCCTGATCCTCAACCGGCCTCGAATGCGCAACGCGATCAACCTGGCCATGTGGGCGGACATCGCGCGGCTGACCGAGGGGTTCGGCAAGGACGACGCGGTGCGGGCCGTGGTCTACCGGGGCGCGGGGACCGAGGCGTTTGCCTCGGGTGCGGACATCTCGGAGTTCCCCGAGAGCCGCAAGGACGCCGAGACGGCGCAGCGCTACAACGCCACCACCGCCGCCGCCTACGCGGCGGTGCGCGAGTGCCCCAAGCCGACGATCGCCATGATCCACGGGTTCTGCATGGGCGGGGCGGTGGGGCTGGCGATGGCGTGCGACCTGCGCTTCGCCGCCGAGGGCTCCAGGTTCGGGATTCCGGCGGCGCGGCTGAGCATCGTCTATCCGGCCGAGGCGATCGCGCAGCTCGTGGACCTGGTCGGTCCCGCGTACGCCAAGGACATCCTGTTCTCGGCGCGCACGGTGAGCGATCGCGAGGCGCTGGCCATCGGCCTCATCCAGCGCCTGGTGCCGGCCGCGGAGCTGGAGGCGACGACCTACGACTACCTCGAGCTGGTCGCGGACAACGCTCCGCTCTCGGTGCGCGGCTCCAAGGTCACGATCCAGGCCTACCTGGCCGGGTTCACCGAGCAGAGCCGCGCCCGGCTGCGTGGGTTGTCGCGCGAGGCGGCCGCCAGCGAGGACTATCGGGAGGGTACGCGCGCCTTCCTCGAGAAGCGGCGACCGACGTTCCAGGGGCGCTGAGCCCGAAGCTGCGTGCGCTTCGAGTTCCTCAGCTCCACGCCGGCCAGTCCCACCGAAGGCAGCGGAACCTGGGTCGCGATCGACGGCCTCGTCCGCGGTCTCGAAGGCCTGGGTCATGCCGTCACCCGCCGCCGGCTCGGCCTGCGCACGCGCTTCCACACGCTCGACCGGTGGCTCTACAACGCGCGCGTGGCGCTGGCGCCCCCGGCCGCCGACGTCGTGGTGGGCGTCGATCTCGACGGGTTCATCTGGGCGGGACAACCGCGGAAGGCGCGCTTCGTGGTCGCGCTGAAGGGGGTCATCGCCGACGAGCTGAAGAACGAGCGCGGGATGGTGCGGACGCTGCTGCAGGTGCAAGCGCGGTGGGAGCGGCTCAACACCGAGCGCGCCGAGCGGGTGATCGTGCCCAGCCGCTACTCGGCGGCCGTGGCCCACGAGGTGTATGGCGTGCCGTCCGACAAGCTGGCGGTCGTCCCCGAGCCGATCGATCTCGCCGAGTGGCGCCGCCGGTTCGCCGCCGTCGCTCCGGCCCCGCCCGGGCCGCCGACGGTGCTGGCCGTCGCCCGCATGTACCCGCGCAAGCGATTGGACGATTTGCTGCGCGCCGCCGTGGTCTTGCGCGACCGAATCCCCCCGGTGCGCATCCGCATCGTGGGCGAGGGGCCGGAGTCCGCCCGGCTGCAGACGCTGCACGAGACGCTGGGACTCGGTGATACCGTGACGTTTCTCGGCGAGGTTTCGCGGCAGGCGCTGGCCGTAGAATACGTACGGGCTGACTGTTTCTGCCTGCCGACCATCCAGGAGGGCTTCGGGATCGTGTTCGCCGAGGCCATGGCGGCGGGGCTGCCGGTGGTGGCGTGCCGGGCGGCGGCGGTGCCGGAGATGGTCGAGGACCGGCGGACGGGCCTGCTGGTCAATCGTGAGAGCCCCGAGGAGTTGGCGATGGCGCTGGAGACGCTGTTGATGAACGACGGCTTGCGCGCCGACCTCGGCGCCGCCGGCGCCGCGCGGGTGGCGGCGTTCGATCTGGAGCCGGTGGCCCGACGCTTCGTCGAGGTGACCGCGGCGTGAGCGCGCGGGCGTCCACGACGCGCCGCTTCGCGTTCTCGGCGGGGCACCGCTATCACGTGGCCCAGTGGTCCGCCGACGAGAACACGCGTGCGTTCGGCCGCCTGACCGTGCCGCACGGTCACAACTACACGCTGGACGTCACCGTGCGCGGCCCCATCGAGCCGCGCACCGGCATGGTGATCGACCTCGGCGAGCTGAAGGAGATCGTGAGGGCGACCGTGATCGAGCGCTTCGACCACGCCGACCTCAATGCCGACGCGCTCTTCCGCGACCGCATCCCGACCACGGAAAACATCGCCCTCGCGGTGTGGGAGCTGCTCGCCCCCAAGCTGGGGCCCGACCGCCTCACGCGCGTGCGCGTGTGGGAAGACCCGACGCTGTTCGTGGACTATGATGGAGCGTGACATGCGTCGCCGGGTCGAGCTCACGCGCGTCTATCATTTCAGCGCGGCCCACTGCCTGGCCAATCCCGGCCTGAGCGCGGCCGACAACGCGGCGCTGTACGGCCAGTGCGCACGGCCGCACGGCCACAACTACTACCTCGAGGTCACGGTGGCCGGCGTCCCCGACGCCCTGACCGGCTTCGCGGTGGACCTCGAGCGCCTCGATCGGACGGTGACGCGCTCGCTGCTGGACCAGGTCGACCATCACCAGCTCGAGGCCGCGCCGGTGCTGGCCGGCGTCATCACCACCGGCGAGGGGCTGGCCCACGCGTTCTGGCGGACGCTGAGCGCCGCGCTGCCGGCGGGCGAGCTGCAGAGGGTCGTGGTGCAGGAGACGGCGAAGAACCGCTTCGAGTACTGCGGCGAGGAGACCTGATGCCGAACGGCGACGCGATCCCGGGGCTGATCGAGGAGCTGCTGAAGGAGCTGGGCGAGGACCCTCATCGCGAGGGGCTCGAGCGCACGCCCGATCGGGTGGCGGCGGCGATGCGCTACTTCACCTCCGGCTACCAGAAGAACGCCCAGGAGATCCTCAACGACGCCCTCTTCGTCGAGGAGTACGACGAGATGGTGATCGTCAAGGACATCGACGTGACGAGTTTGTGTGAACATCACCTCCTGCCCTTCATCGGCAAGTGCCACGTCGCCTACATGCCGCACAAGAAGATCGTCGGGTTGTCGAAGATCCCGCGGCTCGTGGACATGTACGCGCGGCGGCTGCAGGTGCAGGAGCGGCTCACGACCCAGATCGCCAACACGCTCAACGACGTCCTGCAGCCGCGCGGCGTCGCCGTCGTCATGGAGGCGGTGCACCTGTGCATGCTGATGCGCGGCGTCGAGAAGCAGAACTCCAAGGCGGTGACCTCGGCGATGCTCGGCGCCTTCCGCGACCGGCCGGAGACGCGGGCGGAGTTCATGGAGCTCATCAAGGCCGGCCGGGGGCTCGTCATATGAGCAATGCGCTCGAGGGCAAGGTCGCGCTGGTCACCGGGGCCGGCCGTGGCATCGGCCGCGCCATCGCGCTGGCGTTTGCCGCCGAGGGCGCCGCGGTGGCCCTGGTCGCCCGCTCGCGCGCCGACCTGGCCACCGTCGCCGGCGAGATTCGCGAGCGCACCAGCGCCCGCGTGCTGGCGATGCCCACCGACGTGACGCAGGACGCCGCCGTCGAGTCGCTCGTCGAGCAGGTCGCCGGCGAGCTGGGCCGGCTCGACGTGCTGGTGACGTCGGCCGGGACGGCCGCGTTCGCCCCGGTGGCCGACTCCAAGCCGGGGGACTGGGACGCCATGCTGGCGGTCAACCTCCGGGCGGTGATGGTCTGCTGCCGGGCGGTGCTGCCGACGATGATGCGCCAGCGCTCCGGCACCATCCTCAACGTGTCGTCGATCGCCGCCAAGCGGGCGCTGCCCGGCAGCGCGGCCTACACCGCCACCAAGATGGCGGTGGTCGGCTTCAGCCGCGTGCTGGCCGAGGAATTGCGGCCGCACGGGGTCCGGGTCGGGGTGCTGGTTCCGGGCGCGGTCGACACGCCGCTCTGGGACACGCTGGGGGCCTCGCCCCCGCGCGAGAAAATGCTGCGGCCGGAGGACGTGGCCCGCGCCGCCGTGCTCATGGCCGCGCTGCCCGCGCACGCCTCGCTGGAGGAGCTGACGCTCCTGCCCGCCGCGGGTATCCTGTGATACCATTCACTAGTCGGGAAACAGCGCGAAACGACGGGAGGATCGCATGGTCACGATGACAGAGACGGCCGCCAAGAAGGTCGGCGAGCTCCGCCTGGAGGAAGGCAAGCCCGAGTGGGGCCTGCGCATCCGGATCGTGGGTGGGGGCTGCTCCGGGATGTCGTACGAGCTCGGCTGGGAGGACCAGCCGGCCACGGATGACGACGTCATCGAGGCGCACGGCATCAAGGTGTACGTCGACAAGCACAGCGCGCCCTATCTCTCCGGCAGCGAGATCGACTACGTCGACAACAACATGATGGGCGCCGGCTTCGCGATCAAGAATCCGAACGTCAAGTCCAGCTGCGGCTGCGGCCACTCCCACAGCTTCTAGACGCTGTCGTGCGCGTCCGGGTCCACCTGTTCGCCCGGTATCGTGAAGCCACCGGGCGGGGGCAGGTGGACCTCGAGATCCCCGAGGGCGGCACCGTCGACACGGCGTGGTCCGCCGTCGTCGAGCGCCACCCCGAGCTGGCCGAGTACCGCCCGTTCACCCTCTTCGCCGTCGGTCACGACTACGTCGAGCCCGACCACCCCCTGAAGTCCGGCGACGAGCTGTGCCTGTTCCCGCCGGTCGAGCGGTGGGAGCGCGATGGACCAGCAGACATCTTCGCGGTGGTCGATCGCCCCTTGTCGCCCGACGCGATCGCCGCCCAGGTCGACGATCCCGGGGCGGGCGGCATCGTGATCTTCTCGGGCGTGGTGCGCAACCAGACGGACGGCCGCCCGGTGAAGTTCCTCGAGTACGAAGCCCATGCCGCGATGGCCGAGGCCAAGCTGCGCGAGATCGGGGCGGCCATCCGCGGCCGGTGGCCCGGCGTCAAGCGGGTGGTGATGCTGCACCGGATCGGCCGCCTGGAGATCGGCGAGTCGTCGGTGCTGATCGCCGTCTCGGCCGCCCACCGTGGCGACGCCTTCGAGGCCTGCCGCTATGCGATCGACACGCTCAAGCACACGGTGCCCGTCTGGAAGAAGGAGCACTTCGAGGACGGCGAGGTCTGGGTGGGCCTGCAGGGCGGCTGAGGTGGGTCTCACCCTCACCGTCGAGGGGACTCTTCGCCGCCACGCGATGCTCGCGGGCGGCGAGACCGTCCTGGTGGCCGTCTCCGGCGGTGCCGACTCCGTCGCCCTCCTCTCGATCTTGACCGCGCTGGCGCCGGCCTGGCGCCTCACGCTGCACGTCCTGCACGTCGACCACGGCCTGCGCGCCGACTCGGGACGCGATGCCGACTTCGTCCGCGGGCTGGCCGGGCGATTCGGCGTGCCGGTGGACGTCGAGCGCGTGCAGGTCGGGCCCGGCTCGGTGGAGGCGGCGGCGCGGGCGGCCCGTTACGCCGCGCTGGAGGCGTGGGCCGACCGGCTGGGCGCCTGCCGCATCGCGATCGGCCACACGGTCGACGATCAGGCCGAGACGGTGCTCATGCGCGTGCTCGGCGGCGCCGGCGTGCGCGGCCTGGCCGCGATCCCGCCGGTGCGCGGCCGCATCATCCGCCCGCTGCTCGAGATCCGGCGACAGGCCCTGCGCGATGCGCTGGTGGCCGAGGGTCTCGAGTGGGTCGAGGATCCGAGCAACCGCGACACGAAGTTCCTCCGCAACCGGATTCGCCACGAGCTGCTGCCGCTGCTGGCCGCGTCGTACCACGCGGACGTCGTGCCCGCGCTCGCGGAGGTCGCCCGGCTGGCGCGCGAGACCGTCGGTGCGCTCGACCGCACGGCGGCGCGGGAGCTGGCGCGCCTGGCCACCGTCGAGGCCGACGCGCTCACGCTGTCGCGGGCGGCGCTGGCGGCGCTGCCGGCGCCGGTCGCCGCCGAGGCCCTGCGCCAGGCCGCCGCCCGCTTCGGCAGCCACTCGCCGCTGCGCGCGTGGGCCCATCGCGGCCTGCGGCGCGTGCTCGCCGCCGATCCGCCGCGCCGGCCGTTCAGGCTCGGCGGGGTCCGCGTCGAGGTGAGCGGCGATCGCCTCCGCGTCGGCACGCGCTCGGCGGTCGCCCTGGCGGCGCGCACGCTGCCGGTGCCCGGACGCGTGGAGCTGCCGGAGATCGGCCGCGCGCTCGAGGCGTGCCGGCGGCCGGCGGCGGGCTACACGGTCCCCCGCACGGCGGATCGCGTCGCCTTCGACGCGGCCGCGATGGCCTCGCGCGCTGACGATCCGCCGGCGCCGGCGCGGCGACCGGTTCGACGCGTTCGGCGCGGGCGAGCGCCGGCTCAAGTCCTTCCTGATCGACGCCAAGGTGCCGCGCTGGGAGCGCGATCGGCTGCCGCTCGTCGAGCTGGACGGGCGCATCCTGTGGCTGGCGGGGCTGCGGCGGGGAGCCGCCGCACCCGTCACGAGCGCCACGCGCGAGATCGTGGAGCTCCGGCTGATCACGCTGGCGGAGCCCGGGGGCGGCCGGTAGAATGCGGCCCCTGATTGCCATGAGGATCGCCCTCACGCTCGTGCTCCTCGTCGGACTCGCCTCGCCGATCGGGGCCCAGTCGGCGCCCGCCCGGCCCCCGGCCGCCGCCGACAAGCGCCCGCCGGCGAAGGCCGCCGGCCCCAAGATCGACGCCCGCGCCGTGCTGCAGGCCATGGAGGAAGCGTTCAGCGCGGTGGCCGACCGTGTGACGCCGGCCGTCGTCAATGTCAGCACCGTCTCCCGGCGGGCTGCCCCGGGCTCGCCCGACGACCCGCAGCGCTTCCGCGAGTTCTTCGGCGAGGAGTTCTACGAGCGCTACTTCAAGCGGCGGCCGCGCGAGGAGCCGCGGGCCGGCGGCTCCGGCGTCATCGTGGATCCCGCCGGATACATCTTGACGAACAATCACGTCATCGAGAACGCTCAGGACATCACCGTGCGCCTGTCCGACTCCCGGAAGTTCACGGCCACGCTGGTCGGTCGCGACCCCAAGACCGACCTGGCGGTGCTCAAGGTCGACGCGCCGGCCCCGTTGCCGACGGCCGAGCTCGGCGACTCCGAGCGCCTGCGCGTCGGCCAGTGGGTCATCGCCATCGGCAACCCGTTCGGCCTCGACCGCACGGTCACCGTCGGCATCGTGTCGGCGACGGCGCGGACCCGGGTGGGCGTCACGACCTATGAGAACTTCATCCAGACCGACGCCTCGATCAATCCCGGGAACTCCGGCGGCCCCTTGCTGAACCTGGACGGGCGCGTGATCGGCATCAACACGGCGATCGTCGCGGCCGGGCAGGGGATCGGCTTCTCGATCCCGATCAACGAGGCCAAGCTGGTGATGGGCCAGCTCATCGCCCGCGGCAAGGTGACGCGCGGCTGGCTCGGCGTCGTCATCCAGGACCTCACCGACGAGCTGGCGACGAGCTTCGGCGTGCGCGAGCGCGAGGGCGTGCTCGTTGCCGACGTCATGAAGGGCGGGCCGGGCGAGACCGCCGGCCTCAAGCCGGGCGACGTCATCGTGCAGCTCGGCACCACGAAGATCCGCGAGGTCCCCGACCTGCAGCGGCGCGTGGCCAACGTCGCTCCCGGCCAGTCGATCGACCTCGGCGTGATCCGTGACCAGGCGCCGCAGCGCTTCAAGGTGCGGGTCGGCGAGATGCCGGCCGAGGACACGACGGCGGCCGAGCTGGAGACGGGGCCGGAGGGCTTCGGGCTGCAGGTCGAGCCGCTGGCGCCCGACACGGCCGAGCGGCTGGGGCTGCCGTTCAGCCACGGGTTGCTCGTCACCGACGTGGCCAGCGGGGGGCCGGCCGAGCGCGCGGGGCTCCGGCGCGGCGACGTCATCCTGGAGGTCGACCGGCAGCCCGTGCAGGACGCGCCGTCACTGCAGAAGGCGCTGAGCGCGGTGCCGGCCGGGCGCTCGGTCGTCGTGTGGGTCCACCAGCCCGGCGCGGGCGGTCGCAACCAGTACCTGGTGCTCGAGCGCGAGGGCCGCAAGTGAGCGCCGACCTGCTCGAGCCGCCGACGCTCTCCCGCCGCGGCACCGTGCTGGTGGTCGACGACGAGCAGGGCGTCCGCGCCTCGATCCGCGCGATCCTGGAGGGCACCTGCGAGGTCCTGGAGGCGGAGACGGGCGCCGACGCGCTCGAGCTGCTGCGCACGCGCGAGGTCGATCTCGTGATGCTCGACCAGCGGATGCCGGGCGAGCCGGGCATCGACGTCCTCCCGAAGGTGAAGGCCGCCGACCCGTCGACGGTGGTGGTGCTGGCGACGGCGGTGCACGACGTCCGCACCGCCGTCGAGGCGCTCAAGCGCGGCGCCTACGACTACATCACCAAGCCGTTCGACGTGGACGACATTCTCATGCTGGTCGAGCGCGCCCTCGAGAAGCGGGCGCTGGAGCGCCAGGTGCTGTGCCTGCAATCGGTGCTGGCACCCTCGGGGATGACGACGTCGGACGGCTTCGAGGGGCTGGTCGGCCGCCACCCCGAGATGGTCCGCATCTACCAGCTCATCACGCAGATCGCCGCCACGCCCACCACCGTCCTCATCACCGGCGAGAGCGGGACCGGCAAGGAGCTGGTGGCGCGGGCCGTCCACCAGCGCAGCGAACGGAGCGGGCAGCCGTTCGTGGCGATCAACGTGGCGGCCATCCCCGAGGCGCTGCTCGAATCCGAGCTGTTCGGCCACGAGAAGGGCGCGTTCACCGGGGCCCACGCCCGCCGGCTCGGCAAGTTCGAGCTCGCCCACGGCGGCACGATCTTCCTGGACGAGATCGGCTCGCTGCGTCTCGATCTGCAGACCAAGCTGCTGCGGGCCCTCCAGGAGCGGGAGGTCGAGCGGCTGGGCGGGACCCGGCCCATCCCGATCGACGTCCGCGTGCTGGCCGCCACCAACGTCAATCTCCGCCAGGCCGTGCGCGACCGGGCGTTCCGCGACGACCTCTACTACCGGCTCAGCGTGGTGCCCATCCACGTGCCGCCCCTGCGCGAGCGCCGCGACGACGTCGCCCGGCTGGTCGAGCACTTCGTGCGCAAGTTCGCGCGCGAGAGCCACCGCGACGTGCGCGGCGTGTCGGCGGGCGCGCTCGACGCGCTGATGCGCTACGACTGGCCCGGCAACGTGCGGGAGCTGGAGAACGTGATCCACCGCGCCGTGGTGCTGGCCGGCGGCCCTGTCGTCCACCTCCAGGACGTGCCGCTCGACGTCGCGATGCCGGAGACGGTCTCGGTCCTGGCCCGCGACACGGTGCCGCTGCGCGAGGCGTGCGACCAGTTCGAGCGGCAGTACGTGCTGCGCACGCTGGAGCGGCTGCAGTGGAACGTGAGCCGGGCCGCCCGCCAGCTCGGCGTGCATCGCAACACGGTGCTGGCCAAGCTCGCCACCTGGGGCGTCCAGCGCCCCGGCTCGCCGGAGGGCCGCACCGCCTCGCAGTAGGAGCCTGTCGCAGTGTCGAGGAGCGCCCCGGCTACGGCGGGGTGTGACGAGCGAGTGCTCGCAGAGTGGACAGGGCCGGCGCACGGCCATGCTCAGTGCCTCCGACGCAGCCGACGCCGAACCGCGCCGATGTGGATGCTACCGATCTGCTACCGGCCCACCCCGAACCAGGCCGATCCAGCAGCAGATGGCTCATCTCTGATCGCCGGTTTGTCGTGTACTTGGTCGGCGGTGGGTCGTCTGAGGAGGGTTCGCTCGTGACAGCTCATTAGGGGGCGCGATCTCGAGGGAGTGCCTCCACCCGCCCAGACCCTGGCCAGCCAGCCCCAGAAGAGGCGGTCCGTCGTACGAAGCTCGGGCCGCGTCACTGTTCGCTTGTAGACGGCGAGCTGGTGGCGCAAGGCGAGATTCTCAAGAGCGAGCTGGCGGCGGCCGCCGCACAAGACGGAGAGCCACTCTTGGAGGGATCCGCGCCAAGATCTCGATGGGGGAACTCTGCCGCCACGCCGGCGCCGGACGGTGAAGCGGCCCGGGTCGCGACTCGAGCCGGGCCGCAACGAACGCGCCCACAAGCGGGTGACCGCCCTCCTCGCTAGTACATGTCACCGTGCGGCATCGCAGGCGCGGCTGCCGACTTGTCCTCCGGGATGTCCGTGACGAGCGCCTCGGTGGTGAGCAGCAGCGAGGCGATCGATGCCGCGTTCTCGAGCGCCACGCGCTCGACCTTGGTCGGGTCGATGATCCCCGCCTGGAGCATGTCCACGAACTCCATGCTGTCGGCGTCGAAGCCCCGGGTGGCCACCGTCTCATGCTTCACCTTCTCGACGATGACGCTCCCCTCGGCGCCGGCGTTCTCGACGATCTGGCGGATGGGCTCCTCGAGCGCCCGCCTGACGATCATCGCGCCCACCTTCTCGTCGCCCTCGAGCTTCAGCTTATCGATGGCCTTCGCCGTGCGGAGCAGGGCCACGCCGCCGCCCGGCACGATGCCTTCTTCGACCGCCGCGCGGGTCGCGTTGAGCGCGTCCTCCACGCGGGCCTTCTTCTCCTTCATCTCGGTCTCGGTCGCGGCGCCGACCTTGATCACCGCCACCCCGCCGGCCAGCTTGGCCAGCCGCTCCTGCAGCTTCTCGCGGTCGTAGTCGCTGGTCGTCTCCTCGATCTGGACGCGGATCTGCTTGATGCGCCCCTCGATCGCGCTGGACTTGCCCGCGCCCTCGACGATCGTGGTGTTGTCCTTGTCCACGACCACCTTCTTGGCTTTCCCGAGATCATCGAGCTTGATGTTCTCCAGCTTGATCCCTAGGTCCTCCGTGATCGCCTTGCCGCCGGTCAGGGTCGCGATGTCCTCGAGCATGGCCTTGCGGCGGTCGCCGAAGCCCGGCGCCTTCACCGCGGCGCACTGCAGCGTCCCACGGAGCTTGTTCACGACCAGGGTCGCCAGCGCCTCACCCTCGATGTCCTCGGCAATGATGAGGAGGGGCTTGCCCACCCGGGCGACCTGCTCCAGCAGCGGGAGCATGTCCTTCATCACGCTGATCTTCTTCTCGTAGATGAGGACGAGCGCGTCCTCGAACACGACCTCCATGCGCTCGGCGTCCGTCACGAAGTACGGCGAGAGGTAGCCGCGGTCGAACTGCATGCCCTCGACCAAATCCAGAACCGTGTCAGCCGACTTCGACTCCTCGACCGTGATGACGCCGTCCTTGCCGACCTTCTCCATCGCCTCGGCGATCAGGTTGCCGATCGTCTTGTCGTTGTTCGACGCGATCGTCGCGACCTGGGCGATCTCCTTCTTGTCCTTCGTCGACTTCGAGATCTTCTTCAGCTCCTCGGTCACGGCGCCCACGGCGGCCTCGATGCCGCGCTTGAGCCCCATCGGGTTGGCGCCCGCCGTGACGTTCCTGAGCCCTTCCCGATAGATCGCCTGGGCGAGCACGGTCGCGGTGGTCGTGCCGTCGCCCGCGACGTCGGAGGTCTTGGAGGCGACCTCCTTCAGCATCTGGGCGCCCATGTTCTCATAAGGATCCTTGAGCTCGATCTCCTTGGCGACGGTGACGCCGTCCTTGGTGATCGTCGGGCTGCCGAACTTCTTGTCGATCACGACGTTGCGGCCCTTCGGCCCCAGCGTGGCCTTCACGGCCAGCGCCATGATGTTGACGCCCCGGAGCAGCGCCGCCCGGGCGTCCTCGTCGAACTTGAGCTGCTTTGGCATGGGTAGCGGTCCTCCTTCTTACTCGAGAATGGCGAGGACGTCTTCCTCGCGCATGATCAGGTACTCCTTGTCGTCGAGCTTCACCTCGGAGCCAGAGTACTTCCCGAACAGGATCTTGTCCCCGGCCTTCACGTCGAGCGGGATCTTCTTGCCGTCGTCGCCGACCTTGCCGTTGCCGACGGCTTTCACCTTGCCCTCTTGGGGCTTCTCCTTGGCCGTGTCCGGGATGATGATCCCGCCCTTCTTGACCTCTTTCTCCTCGAGTCGCTCCACCAGGAGCCGATCGTGCAACGGACGGATCTTCAGACGCTCCTCCTCCTGCGGTGGACTTCGCCCGGGCGGTGCAGCGTGACCAGGTCGAGGCTCGACCTGGTCACGCGGAAGGTGCGAGGTTTACGTTCCTAGGCGTGCGCCCAGACCTTGCGCTGGGCGACGATCACGATGACCGCCCCGACGAAGGCGACGAACACCGTCGGGACTAGCTCCCCACCCGCGGAGACGCCCAGGGCCCGGAAGATCCAGCCCCCCACGACGCTCCCGACCAGACCGAGAACCATATCCCCGATCAGGCCGTACCCTCCACCCTTCATCACGAACCCGGCCAGCCATCCGGCGAGCAACCCGACGACTACCCACGAGACGAGCATTCCGAACTCCATGATCGTCCTCCTTCTCGGGGGGCGGGGAGCGTTGGCCTCCGCCTCCCCTTCGCGATTCCCGCTTGACACGGTCGCAGTATCAGAATATATAACTTATATGTCAAGTAGTATTTATATAACTCTCGACCACCACACGTGGGCGTTCAGCAGCCGGACCGTTCGGTGAAGTCGGTGGTCGGCGGCGTGTGACTGCTCTGAGGTGCTTTATGCGAAAAGCGACGCGGGTGCTTGTTGGCGCCATCGTGGCGAGCCTTGTCGCGGCGGCGGTCAGTGTGTATGCCGAGACGCCGACGGAGGCCGATTTCGCCGCCTGCAATAAGGCCGCGCAAGCCGCCAGGAAGGCGGGCACCGCCACTCCGACGACAAAAGACTACGTGCGCGTGGAGTCAGCCCGGACGGACAGCGCAGCGACGTGGGTCGGGCCGATGAGCATGGAGTCCTCGGATCCCCAGCTTGTTGGGATGGCGACAGATGGGATCACGGACGCGGGGTATCAGGCGACATATCGCACGTGCATGCGACGGAATGGATTCTGAGAAGACTCGGGCGTCGGCGCGAAGCAGGGCTCCAGCTCCAGCGTGAGACGGAGGACCTACATGATCGGCCGGAATGGCCAGCGGGAGGCGACTCGGCGGCGGTGTCTCTCGACGGCACGATCGGTGTGACCTATAACCCGGAAGCACGTGTCAGACAAGCCCCAGGGCTACCAGAAGCGCCGCCGGCAACGTGTCGGGAAGCGTGAACGAGTTGACTGACGGGACGGTCCGCTCGGTGGACGCCGCCACGCGAGGCGGCCCGGCTCCGTATCGGGAATCCCGGTTCAGGAGGTCTTGTCAATGAAGCCAGAGACTACAGCGAAGATTAAGTATGGAGTGTGGGGTCTCATCTGTGGGGCAGTCATCGCAATGATCATCGGCTTTGCGTGGGGCGGCTGGACAACCTCCGGCACTACCCAAACGATGACCAAAGAAGCGATCTTGGCGAGTCAGGCGGCGATCTGCGTCGCCCAATTTATGAAGCAACCTGACCATGAGAAGAAACTGAAAGAACTCGGGGAAGTAAGCAGCTGGCAGCGAGCTGAAGTCATTGAAAAAGGTGGCTGGGATAAGATGCCCGGGCAAGAAAAGGCCGGCTATGCCGTAGCCCGAGCATGCGCCGATGGGCTTGACCTCCTTATCAAGAAATGAGGTTTGGACCTGCTCTTGAGCTTGGCCGCGCACGTCCTGAAGAACGGAGGTCTTCGTCCGATCGCCTTCTCAGATCCGCTTCACGTGTGCTCAATCCACTGCGCCACTCTCTAGGGTCGGCGGAGCCACGCGCAGTAGCCGAGAGTGTTGTGGGACGGGTCCAGCAAGCACCAAGAAACAGATCCCCGATCAGCCCGTAGCCTCCTCTTTCATCACGAACCCGGCCAGCCAGCCGGCGAGCAACCCCGCGACCACCCACGATACGAACATTCCGAAATCCATGACCCTTCCTCCTTCTCGGAGTGCGCGAGCGTCGGCCTCCGCCTCACCTCGCGATCCCGCTTGACTTATATATAAAATATATCTTATATAACAATCGACCGGCAAGCGCTGGGCGTCGGGTCAGGAGTCCGCTCGGCCGGCAGGAGGTGGTGATGTTAGGGAATAGGACGAAAGTCCTGCTCATGCTGTCGCAGGAGGTCGTGGACCAGGCTCGGATCGTTGCTGGGAAGGCAACGATCACGCTCAAGCTCCCGGTGAGCCTTCAGATCGTCCTCCGGGCCCTCATCGAGGATGGGCTGAAGCGAGATGACCACCCGACCCTTCTCGCCAACGTTGAGAGCCAGGCCAAGGCGGTCCGCCGCCTTAGGAGCGTGGCACATCAAGGCGGACGAGCTGAAGGGGAGCCCGGGGATAGACAGTCTGGAATCTGGCAGCGGCCGAACGGTCGTGAGCGGCCGAAGCGCTGGAAGTGAGGAGGCGTAGGGGCCATCCAGCGACGAGGCGAGCCGGAGCGACGGGGCTCGACGCCAGACAGACGTGACGACGAACGCTGAGGATCAGCGTCTTGGCAAGGAGACGACGGTGTCGAAATGGATAGGGATGACAATCGCGCCCGCGGTGACCGGACGCTCTCTCCTCGAGTCACCCTTAACCCAGGTTCGGAGCCTTGAGGGTCGTCCTTTGGGCATGTCCAGCTCACTGATGCTCCCCGAGTCTTCGAGGCTAAGGCTGTTGGAACTGGGGTCAGGTTTCGTCACCGCATCGGCGGAACAGCGGCAACCGATGCCTCGGTGGACACTGCAAGACCGGCCATACGTGGACGGGGAAAACCGGCCATAGGCGTCGGCGCCCAAGCGGGGGTGTTGTAGCGCGGGCCGCCCAGGGCAGAGCAAGCCGCGTTTTCCGGAATACTCCGGTAGTCGCTCTCCCTTCCAGATCGTGGTGCTCGGAGCCGGAGCGCGCCGCGCATCGACGTCATGACGCCCAGAGGTAGCCCGCTCGCCGTGGAGGCGCGTGCGCCAGTTCCGCGCGCCGCAGGTGAGGACGTGCGCTCGGCTCCGAAGGTTCAAGAGTTACGCGGTGACAAGAACGAGCGGCTCAAACGGCAGGTGGAAAGGGACTCAGCTCACGGTGAGATTCCGTGGGCGCAACATCTCGGACGCTGTGCAGCCACCCGACTTGAACCATCCACCGGGAGGACGTGGATGCTACCGATCTGCTACCGGTCCACCCCGAACCAAAGCGATCCAGCAGCAATGGCTCATCTGGTGGCCGCCACCAACGTCAATCTCCGCCAGGCCGTGCGCGACCGGGCGTTCCGCGACGACCTCTACTACCGGCTCAGCGTGGTGCCCATCCACGTGCCGCCCCTGCGCGAGCGCCGCGACGACGTCGCCCGGCTGGTCGAGCACTTCGTGCGCAAGTTCGCGCGCGAGAGCCACCGCGACGTGCGCGGCGTGTCGGCGGGCGCGCTCGACGCGCTGATGCGCTACGACTGGCCCGGCAACGTGCGGGAGCTGGAGAACGTGATCCACCGCGCCGTGGTGCTGGCCGGCGGCCCCGTCGTCCACCTCCAGGACGTGCCGCTCGACGTCGCGATGCCGGAGACGGTCTCGGTCCTGGCCCGCGACACGGTGCCGCTGCGCGAGGCGTGCGACCAGTTCGAGCGGCAGTACGTGCTGCGCACGCTGGAGCGGCTGCAGTGGAACGTGAGCCGGGCCGCCCGCCAGCTCGGCGTGCATCGCAACACGGTGCTGGCCAAGCTCGCCACCTGGGGCGTGCAGCGCCCCGGCTCCCCCGAAGGCCGCACCGCCGCCCAGTAACCCCGGCCTCCCCAACCTCACCGGGTAGTCGAGGACCACTGCCGGAAGCGACGCAGCGGAGTGCCGAGGCGAGAGCGCGCTGGCCATCACTGGAGGGAGTGAGTGCCGGATGTGATGGCCCTGTCCGAACCGCACGCCACAGCCCGGAAAGCGGTAGCCGCGGTCGCGGTGATGCATGGCTCTCCGTAGCGCTGGCGGGATGGTGCGGGTCCGAGCGCCGACCTCCATCACGCGCCCGGCGGGGTCGTGTCGCATGACCACCCGGCTGGCGTCGCACGCCAAGGCGCTGGGACGTTCCCGCGGGAACGCGCGCGCCATCCTCGAGCACCGACTGGCCGGGCTGCCCACGACCTGGTAGCGCTCGCCCGGACCAGCAGCGCGCCGACCTCCGGGGTCACCGGCCGCGGACGATCACCGTGCCGTCGCTGTCCGGATACACGTGCAGGGTGCGGCTCGCGTGCTGGCGGGCCGCCTCCCGGGCCTCGGCCTGCCGGTCTCACCGCGGGCGAGCGCCTGGGCCAGCCGCGGGAGCGTGCCCAGAGCGCGCGCCACCCGCACGTGCTCGCGGGCCGCGGTGGGGGAGAACCCCACCCTCCAGCTCAGCCAGGCGGCGCAGGAGCGGAAGCCGGTGTTCCAGCCGGCGCGGGCGTCGAACTCGCGGATGAGATCGAGCAGGCGCGCGGTGGCGGCGTCGAGGTGGGCGGAGAGCTCGACGATCTCTGCATGACGAGTCCCCCTGGGGTGGGGCGACTTCATTGGATCCGCCCGAGGCCGTAAACGACCAGGATCAGCGCCGCCAGTTCGCGGGCCGCCGTGGACCAGGCGCGGATCCGCGTGCCCTCGACGTGCTCGACCAGGTGCACGAGCACCACGCGCGTGCGCTCGGGACGCGCGGCGGCCAGCCGCAGGCTCTCGGTGTAGGGCACCGCGCGATCGTCCACGCCGTGCACGAGCACCAGGCGCGCGCGGATCTCCCCGGCGACGCGCCCGGGCGAGACCCGGGCCAGCAGGTCGGCGACGGCCGGGGGCGGTGCGGCCAGCACGGCGGCCGCGCGCGCCGGATCGGCAAGCGCCGCCTGGACGGAGGTGTCGAGCAGGTCCGCGTTGGCCTCGACGAACCGGCGCACCACCGCGGGGTCGTGGACGACGCGGCCGCGGACGCCGTCGAAGCCGTACTCGCCGGTGAGGAAGAACCGCAGCAGTTCGGGCGCGGAGGCGTAGCCGCCGAGGCTCAGGACGACGCTCACGCGGTCGCGCACGGCCGGATCGGCAGCCGCCAGCAGCGCGGGGCCGGCGCCGACGCTCACGGCCACGATCATGCTCGGCGCCGCCCGCGCCGCGAGCGTGGCGATGACGGGTTGCACGTCCTCCGGGCGCAGGCGCCCGCGCGTGAGACCGGGGATCGTCGGCACCGCCACGTCGTAGCCGGCCCGGGCCAGCAGCGCCGCCGCCTCCACCACGCGCGGCTCGTCCTTGCCGGCCGGGGCGTAGCCGTGCACGAGCACGAGCGGCACGCCGCCGCGCCCCGCCCAGCGGTCGACGGCGGCCCCGGCGACGGGCAGCGGCTCGCGGCGCGGGGCGGCGGTCAGCGCTGACAGCGGGCGGTACTGGCCGGCCGACAGGAACTCGACGAGGAACGCGGTGGCGACGAGGAGATCAGCAGCGGCCCGGGCGACCGGAACGACGAGGAGCGCGGCGGCGACGAGGGCGAGGAGCCGGGCTACTTTCGGTTGACGCACTTCACGAGGCGCCACCCGCTGAACAGGTTCACCTTGATCACCACTTCGGGTGTGAGTCCGACCTGCTCGAGCAGCGGCGCCATCTCGAGGTTGGACTTCCAGCCCAGCCGCGTGCAGACGGGGGCGACCAGGTCCTCGAGGCGCCCGGACAGCCGCCGCTCACTGCGGAAGTGGTTGAGGATGACGAGCTCGCCACCCGGCTTCACCACCCGGCGCATCTCGCGGAGCACCGCCACCGGGTCGGGCACCGCCGAGATGGTGTAGGTGGCCACCGCCTTGTCGAACTCGTTCTCGGCGAAGTCCATCGACGTGGCGTCCATCACCTTGAGCGTGACGTTCGGCATGGCCAGCTTCTGGGCCCGCTCGACCGCCTTGTCGAGCATCTCCTGCGAGAGGTCGACACCAGTGAGCCGGCACGAGGCCGGATAGAGCGGGAGATTGAGGCCGGTGCCGATGCCGACTTCCAGGACCGTCTCGTTCGGCCTCAGGTTGAGGTGCTGGATCGCCGCCGAGCGCCCGGGGGCGAAGATCCAGTCGAAGATGAAGTCGTACACCGGCGCATACAGCTCGTACGCGCGCTCGACCTGTCTCTTCTCCAACGCTACGTCCACGTTCGTCCCTCCGGCGACTGGTAGTGGAGGACGGTTTGAATACCGGGAAGGCCGATTGCCGGGTGAATTCTACCCGCCGCCCCCGGGCGTTGCCAAGGCCCTTGTGAGGCTATAGCAGGAACCGCATCATGAGGGTGGCCAGGCCCAGAAACGAAAAGAAGCCGCACACATCCGTGAAGGTCGTGATGATCACGCTGGACGCGATGGCGGGATCCACCCGGAACGTCTTGAGCGTGAGGGGCACCAGGGTGCCGACCACCGCGGCCACGACCATGTTGAAGACCAGGGCCACCCCCAGGATGAGAGCGAGCAGCCAGCTCCCCTTCCATAGGTAGGCGATCAGAGCAAGGATGAGGCCGTTGGCCGTGCCGGTCATGAACGCCAGCCACACCTCCTTCCAGAGCACCCGACGCAGGACACCGGCCGTCATCTCCCCCAGCGCGATGCCGCGGATGACCACGGTCGCCGTCTGGGTGGTGCCGATGCCGCCCATCGAGGCCACGATCGGCATGAAGATCGCCAGCGTGGCCAGCGCCTGGATCGAGGCCTCGAACAGGCCGATCACGGAGGCGGCCAGCACGGCGGTGCCGAGGTTGATCAGCCGCCAGATCAGGCGCTGGGTGAAGACGGCCTCGGGGGGATCGAGCACGGTCTCGTCGCCGGTCACGCCGCCCAGGCGCTGAATGTCCTCGGTGGCCTCCTCGTGGATGACGTCGATGACGTCGTCCACGCTGATGGTGCCGAGCAGGCGGTGGTTGCCGTCGACCACCGGCACCTCGATGACGTTGTAGCGCTGCACGAGCCGCGCGACCTCTTCCTGGTCGGTGTCGACGGGGACGCTCTGAACGTCCTCCGTGCGGATTGCCCGGATCGACATGGTGGGATCGGCCGTGAGCAGCCGGTGGAGCGGCACGAGGCCGACCAGGTGATCGTGGTCGTCGACGACGTAGAGGTAGAAGGCGTCCTCGCCGCTCGCCGCCTTGCGGATGTGCTCGATGGCCTGGGCCACGGTGGCGTTCTCGTGTACCGCCACGAAGTCGCGCGACATGAGCCGGCCCGCGGTGTTCTCGGGGTAGTCGAGGAGCTCCTGGACCTCCTCGGACTTCTCCTCCTCCATGAGGTCGAGGATCTTGTCGGCCTGCTCCTTGGGCAGCTCCTCGACGACCTCG
This sequence comes from uncultured Candidatus Rokubacteria bacterium, assembly GCA_963743355.1. Classification (GTDB taxonomy): domain Bacteria; phylum Methylomirabilota; class Methylomirabilia; order Rokubacteriales; family CSP1-6; genus AR5. Next base: position 390,617 of record CAVUPM010000004.1, on the reverse strand, counting down.
ACGACGTGGTCGGGCGGCATCCGGTCCAGGATCCGCGAGACCTCGTGCTCGTCGAGCGCGCGCACCAGCTCCAGCAGTGTCTGATCGTCCAGCTCGGACAGCACGGCGCCGGCCTGGGTGGGCGGCAGCAGGCGGAAGACGTGCACGCGCTCGGGCACCGGCAGCTCGCGCAGGGCGCTGCCGATGTCGGCGGGGTAGGCGTCCTCGAGGACCTGGCCGAGCCGCTCCTCGCGGCCGCCGCTGAGCAGCTCCTTGATGGATTCGGTGAGGCGCGCGGTCTCTTCCACGGCGCTCAGCTGCGGCCGGCGCGCAGCGCCGCCACGAACCGGGTGGTGATCACCTGGCTCATCTCGCGCTCGCTCGTCGGCAGCCCGGCCGCGCGCCAGTCGCGCAGCCGCACCACCGCCTTGGCCATCGAGCGGTGACCGCCGGCCCCGCCGAGCTCGCCGAAGGCCTCGCGCACGACGTCGCCGGCCGCCCGCACGTAGCCGACGTTGCGCACGGAGACGTGCAGCTCGCCGTTGACGCGGCCCGAGACGACCGACCACTCGGCGCCCTCGACCTGCAGCAGGAAGTCGGCGAACTGCGCCACCAGTTCGGGGTAGGCGACCGAGCCGAGGTGCACGAACATCACGCCCTCGACCAGGCGGCGGCCGGCCAGCCCGCGCGCCAGCACGTCGAGGGCGGCGTCGGGCAGGTCGGGGCGCTCGATGCGCCGCAGCGTGTTGTGGTTGGCGTGGCGGTGCAGGAACGCGAATGCCTCCATGTCGGCGTGGGTGGCGCCGCGCTCCAGGTGCAGGGTGTCGGCCTTGATGCCGTAGAGGAGCGCGGTGGCCAGCCGCTCCCGGACCTTCGCGTCGGCGGCGCGCAGGTACTCGGTGAGGATCGTGGAGGTGGCACCGTACGAGGGGCGAATGTCGCGCAGGTGCGCCCGCACCGCCGTCTCCTCGGGATGGTGGTCGATGACCAGGTCGACCTCGCCCAGCGTCTCCTCGAAGTGGGCGGGCTGGGTGTCGACCAGCGCCAGCATGTCGTAGTCGGCGATCGCCCGCGGCTTCACCTGCTCGACGTCGATGTCGAGCAGGCGGGTCATCGCCCGGTTCTCCGGGCGCGTGATCGTTCCGAAGGTGGCGATCGTCGCCGCCGACTTCGTGCGGCCCAGCAGGGTCTTGAGCGCGAGCGCGGAGGCGATGGCGTCGGGGTCGGGATCGTCCTGCATCAGGATCAGCACGCGCTCGGCCGGCCCGAAGTGCTCGCGCAGGCGCTGGACCCGGGCCCGGGTCGTCGCGCGCTCGAGGGCCGCCTCCAGCACGCCGCCGGCCAGCGCGGCCGGGGGCAGCATCACCACGGGCTCGGCGTCGACGACGGCGTCGGCCACCAGGACGAGCGGCGCGGCCGGCGCCACGCGGCGGATCGCCGCGATGACGCGCGCCTGGCGCCCACGCTCGACGGCCACCAGCACCGGCTCATGGCCGGAACGGAAGGCGCGGCGATACAGCGCGTCGCCGTCGAGGCGGCCCGCCAGGGCGTCACCGCCGCGCTCCTGGATGCGGGCGCGCAGGCGCGGCTGCTCCACGAGCCAGAGCGGCGCCACCCGGGTCTCCTTTAGATCGGCGGCCAAGCGCCAGAGGAAGTCGTCTGCGCACACGAAAAGGCAGCGCATCGCGTCACCTGAAGTATGGACCCCCCGCCCGGCGGGACAAGCCTATTCTTCGGCGAGGGCCGCGCGGAGGGCGCGGTAGGCTGGCCCGCGCTGGAGCCGCCGGCGCAGCGCCACGTCGGTGGCCCGGGGCCCGGTGAGCGCGGCCGGCGAGAGCACGCGGGCCAGCGCACGCGGGTCCAGCAGCCCGTGGCCGAGGACGACCTCGCGCAGCGGGCGGGCGGTGGCCCGGGCCTCCTTCACGAGCTCGGCCGTCACCTCGTAGCCGAGATAGGGCGACAGCGCGGTGGCCTCGATGAGGCTGCCGGCGACCAGCGCGCGGGCGCGTCGCCGGTCGACGACGAGCCCCTCGATGCAGCGGGTGCGCAGCAGCGCCACGCCGCGCGCGAGGATCTCGAACGCGCCGGCCAGGTTGTCGGCGACGAGCGGCGTCATCACGTTCAGCTCCAGCTCGCCGGCGCCGGCCGCCAGCGCCACCGCGTGGTCGTGGGCGGCGACCTGGAAGCAGGCCATCTGCACGGCCTCCGGCACCGAGGGATTGACCTTGCCCGGCATGATGGACGAGCCCGGCTCGACCTCGGGCAGCCGCAGCTCGGCGAATCCGGTATCGGGGCCCGACGCGAGCAGGCGCAGATCGACGCAGATCGTTCCGAGATCGAGCGCGAGGCCGCGCAGGGCGGCCGAGACCGCGGCCAGCGGGCGAAGCGACCACGCGGTTGCCACCGGGCTCGGCGCCGGGCGCAGACGGTGGCCGACGAGCCGGGACAGCTCGCGCACCACGAGCGGGCGAAAGCGCGGATGCGCCGTGAGGCCGGTGCCGACGGCGGTGCCGCCGAGGCCGACGACGCTCAGCTCGTCGGCCGTGCGCTCGAGCGCGCGGCGCCCGTCCTCGACGGCCTGCGCCCACCCGCCGAAGACCTGGCCCCAGGTGATCGGCACCGCGTCTTGCAGATGCGTGCGCCCCGGCTTCACGACGTTGCGCTCGCGCGCGGCGTGGCGGCGGAGGGCGCGGACGAGCGCGGTCAGCTCGGCGACGAGCGGTTCCAGCAGCTCGAGCGCCATCAGGCGGATCGCGGTGGGCGTGACGTCGTTGGACGACTGCCCGAGGTTGACGTGGTTGTTGGGATGGATGGGATCCCAGCGCCCCCGCCGGCCGCCCAGCCGCTCGTTGGCGAGGCTGGCCACGACCTCGTTGACGTTCATGTGGGCGGGCGTCCCGGCGCCCGCTTGCAGCGCGTCGATGGCGGCGGCGTCCGGTACGTCACCGGCGGCCACGCGGGCGGCGGCCGCGGCGATGGCGGTCGCCTGGCGGTGCGGCAGCAGGCCCAGCCGGGCGTTCACCCGCGCGGCGGCAAGCTTGATGCGCGCGTAGGCGCGGACGAGGGCCGGGTGCGGCGGACGGCCGGTGAGATGAAACGTCCGTCGCGCCCGCTCGGTGAAGGCCCCCCAGAGCGCCCGTCGCGGGACCTCGATCGCCCCCAGACTGTCGCGCTCCACCCGCGTGCCCCCCCGCGGGCGTTGCCGAGCTCGACGGGCGCCCCGGGCGGGCATGTCGCGCGCCCCAACGGTACGCGTCAATCGAGGAGCGCCCCGGCTGTGCCGGGGCGCTGCCGAGCGCGGGGGGTATGGGGGGCCATATCGGGGCCCCCCACTAAATCAAGCCGCCCGCTCGCGAATCTCGGTGACCTCGCGGACCTGGAAGCGGTGACGGTTGCCGTTGGCCCCGGCCAGCAGCGCCGGCCGCTTGCCGTAGCGGCCGAAGTACCACGCTTCGAAGCACTCGCGGTGATACGTCCCCGTCGACGCCATGACCTGCGGCGCGTAGCGGGCCACCAGCATGTGGCAGCGGCCGCACGCCGGCGCGCCCTTCATCGAGATGTCGCTCAGGTTCTGTTCCTCCATGGCTCGCGTCCACCTTTCTCGTCGTCGTGATGATGCGGGCCCAGGCCCGATCGTCGGTCGGACTAACGCAAAGCACACGCGGTGCCACGGAGCTCCTCTTGTCTTTCGCGCAGTTGCGAGACGGCCGCCGGCACGTGCAGATCTTACGTCTGTAAGCTCTACCACGACCCGGTATCAGCTGCGCTCCAGCGACGGCGAGGGCTGGGGGATCCGGGCCAGCTCGGCGACCAGCAGACCGGCCCAGCCGTAGATGTTGTACTCGCGCACGTGGGCGCGCAGCCGGCTCATGCGCGAGCGCCGCTCCAGGGGGTCGGCGGCCAGCGCGTCGTGGATCGCGGCGGCCATGTCCTCCACGTCGTAGGGATTGACGATCCAGGCGTCGCGCAGCTCGCGCGAGGCGCCGGTGAAGCGGCTGAGGATCAGGCTGCCGTCGTCGTCGTCCTGGGCGGCCACGTACTCCTTGGCGACGAGGTTCATGCCGTCGTGCAGCGAGGTCACCATGCAGAAGTCGGCGGCGCGGTAGTAGCGCCGGATCTCGCTGTGGTCGTGATGGCGCTCGCGGTACATGATGGGCTGCCAGCCGCGGTCCCCGATCTCCTCGTTGATCGAGCGCACCGCCTCCCGCACTTCTTCCTGCAACGCGCGATAGCGCGGGATGCGACTGCGACTGAGCGAGGCGATCTGCACGAACGTCACCCGGCGCCGGTACTCCGGCCACCGTTCGAAGAAGCGCCGCAGCGCGCGGAACCGCTCGGGCAGCCCCTTGGTGTAGTCGACGCGCTCGACCCCGACGCCCACCCACTCGGTGGTGAGGCCCAGCTCGGCCCTGAGGGCGGCGCGATCGGGCAGGGGCTCGGCGTCGTCGGGCGCCACGCTGATGGGGAAGGGACGCACCCACGTTCGGTGCTGGCCGCGGACGACGGTGAAGTTCTCCCAGTCGACCCGGCCCTCGATCGTCCGCTCCACCGTCTCCAGGAAGTTGTTGCAGTGGAACTGGGTGTGGAAGCCGATCAGGTCGGCGCCGAGCATCCCGAGCAGGATCTCGTCCTGCCACGGGCAGATGCCGAACGCCTCGAAGTTGGGCCACGGGATGTGCCAGAAGAGCGCCACGCGCGCGTCGGGGCGGCTCTGCTTCACGAACTGGGGCAGCAGCGCAAAATGATAATCCTGGGCCAGCACGATCGGATGCTCGGCTTTCTCCATCTCTTCGAGCAGCGTGCCGGCGAAGCGCGCGTTGACGGCCCGGTACTGCTCCCAGTCGTCGGCGCGGAACTGGGGCCGCTCGTGCACGATGTGGCAGAGCGGCCACAGGCCCTCGTTGGCGAAGCCGTAGTAGTAGCCGGCCTCCTCCTGATCGGTCAGCCACACGCGGCGCAGCGTGTAGGCGGGGTCGGTGGCCGGCAGCCCGATGCGCTCGCCGACGAGGCGATCGGCGCTGCCGCTGCCGTGCGCGACCCAGGTACCGCCGCAGGCGAGCATGATCGGCTCGAGCGCGGTGACCAGGCCGCTGGCCGGCCGGACCTCGGCGATCGTGCGGCCCTCGTGGACGTGGCTGACCGGCTCCCGGTTGGACACGACGTAGATCGGCCGCTCGCCGAAGCGGATCTCCACGAACTGCTTGAGACGCTCCTCCGTCCACAGGCTCTCGCCGACCAGCCGCAGGCGCGCCTCCTCGGCGGCCGCCAGGCGGGCGCGGTTCAGCGTGCGGGCCAGGCCGGTGACCTCGGTGGCCAGGGAGCCGAACAGGCTGGCGTCCGCCTCGGGCGGCGGCGCCAGCGGCTGGCCGGACTTGAGCTGCTTCGTCCACTCGGCGATGCGGGCCATCGGCCGTGTGACCGACCAGCGCACGAGCATCCACGTGATACCGGTCAGCAGCAGCATGAGGACGCCGATGCGCACGGCCGTGCGCTGCCACAGGGCCCACTCGCTGGTCTCGAGGTACTCCGCGTCCAGGAGCACGGCGGCGGCGCCGATGGGCCCGTCGTCCTGCTGCAGCGGGACCACGTACACGAGCCGGGTACGGCCGTTCACGACGGCGAAGGCGCGGGTGGCTTGATTCTTCTGGATCGCCTCGCTCACGAGGGGGGAGATGGGGCCGAGGACACGCTTGACCTCGGGGCTGGCCTCGATGACCGAGCCGAAGGCGTCGTAGATGGCGATGGCGCGGTCCTGGCGGCCGAAGCGAGCGAGGACACGCTCGTAGCCGGTCCGGCTGCCCCGCGCCACCAGGCGCTCGGACGCCTCGCGCACGGCGTCGGCGGCCAGCGCGGCGCGCCGGTGCAGGTCTTCGGTCAGCCGGCGCCGCTCGGCCGTGACCTCGGTCCAGGCAAACCCGGCGCTGACGACCAGCGTGGCCAGCCACAGCGCGCCCAGGAGGCGTATGAGGAACCGCATGGTGCGCTACGCGCCGAACTTCGTCAGCCTCAGAGCGTTGGCCATGACAACCGGCATGAGGTGATGCGCGGGCAGCACGCCCAGGGTGCCGCCCGCGCACGCGCGCTCGGTGAAGGCGGTGACCGGGTCGGCGCCGCAGTAGCGGCTCCACACCAGCGCCGGCACCGGCTGCCAGCCGTGCGCGGCCAGCACGGAGGGCGTCGCATGATCACCACTGACGACGAGGACGTCAGGGCCGAGGTCGCGGATGGCGGGAATGAAGGCATCGAAACGCTCGAGGGCCTCGACCTTGGCGTCGAAGTCCCCGTCCTCGCCGGCCTTGTCCGTGTCTTTGTAGTGGACGAAGAAGAAGTCGTAGGCCTGCCAGTGCTCGCGCAGGGTGGCGATCTCGTCGGCGAAGGTGCCACCCGTCTTGAGCACGTCCATCCCGACGAGCTTGGCCAGCCCGCGGTACATCGGATACGCGGCGATGGCCGCCGCCCGCAGCCCGTAGACCTCGGGGAAGCGCGGCAGCTCCGGGAGCTGATCGAAGCCGCGCAGCAGGATCATGTTGGCCGGCGCGGCGTCGGCCAGCCGGCGGCGCGCCTCGTCGATGAACGTGTTGACCAGCCCGGCCGCGCGGGCGGCCGCCGGCTCCAGCGCGCGGACCGGCAACGGCGGCTTGCCGAGCGCCTGGGGATCGGTCTCGCTCAGCCGCCCCGAGAGCCCGGCGCCGCGCAGGACGAGCACGAAGCGGTGCTCCTTGACCGGCTCGACCATGAGCTCGACATCCGGCAGGCTGATCGTCCGCAGCCGCTCGGTGAGCCGGACGCAGACGTCGGTGGCGATGCGACCGGCGCGCCGGTCGGTGATGAGCCCGGCGCCATCCACGGTGCAGAAGTTGCCGCGGGCCGCCACGTCGCCCCCGCGGAGATCGAACTCGATCCCCAGCGCCTCCAGGACGCCGCGTCCCACCTGGTAGGTGAGCGGGTCGTAGCCGAAGAGGCCGAGGTGGCCGGGCCCGCTGCCCGGCGTGATACCGGGCGCCACGTGCCGTAGCAGGCCGCAGGCGGAGGCGGAGGCCAGCGCGCTGAGGTTTGGCAGCCGGGCCGTCTCGAGCTCGGAGCGGCCGGTCTCCGCCCGCGGCAAGCCGCCGAGCCCGTCCAGGGACAGCAGGACGATCTTCGTCGTGTTCTCGACCGCGAGCGACCGGATCAGATCGAGCATGACGCCTCAGTGTACCCTGCGGCCACTAGGCGTCCTTGACCGGGTTTTCGAGCGTGCCGAGCCCGTCGATCTCCATCCGGACGACGTCGCCCGGGTTCAGGTACACGGGCGGCTTCATGCCGAGGCCGACGCCGGGCGGGGTGCCGGTGGCGATGAGGTCGCCGGGCATCAGGGTGATGAGGTTCGACAGGTAGCTGACCAGGTAGCGCACGTCGAAGATGAACGTCTTGGTGTTGCCGTTCTGCATCTGCTTGCCGTTGACGAAGGTCTTGAGGCTGAGCGAATGGGGATCCGACACCTCGCTGCGGTCGCCGATGTAGGGGCCAACCGGGGCCGCCGTCTCGAAGATCTTGCCGGCCATCCACTGGCTGGTGATCATCTGGAAGTCACGCGCGCTGGCGTCGTTGATGATCGTGTAGCCCCACACGGAGTCGAGCGCCTGTTCCTTCGACACGTACCGGGCGGGCTTGCCGATGACGACCCCGAGCTCGACCTCCCAGTCGAGCTGCCTGGAGCCGCGCGGGCGCAGGATCGGCTCGCCGGGATCGATGATCGCGTTCGACCACTTGGCGAAGATCGGCGGCTCCTTGGGGATCGCGTTGCCGGTCTCGGCGGCGTGGTCGCTGTAGTTGAGGCCGATGCAGATGAACTTGCCGGGGTCGGCGATGGGGGCGTGCAGCCGCGCCGAGGCGGCCGGCACCGTGACCCATTCGGTGATGGAGCCCACGGCGTCCTGGGTAGTAGCGCCCCCCTCGAGGAACTCGCGCGTGGACGTGGGCACCAGGGCGGCGGCGAGCGCCTGGGCGCGGACCACGCCGCGCCGGGTCAGGGTGGCGGCGACACTGGCTTGAAGGTCGGCGATGCGGTCGCCTTGCAGCGCGCCGAGGCGCGGAGACTGGCCGTTGGTCGAGAATCGAACGAGCTTCATGGACTGGCCTCCCAGCGGAAATGTGACGCGATTATAGCCCTTTCCGGGGTCCGGGAAAATTTGATGGGCCGGCCCCGCACCTTCGGGCGACAATGAGGGCCCTTCTACCGGCCGCCTCCCGGCGGCGGCTGGGGGGGACAGGACGACAAGGAGGCGGTCTATGATCACGCGGACTCGAGTCGTGTCGGCACTGCTGGCCGCGCTGTTCCTGGCCGGGCCACTGGCACCCATCGCCGGCGCCCAGCAGCCGACCCAGCCGCCAGCTCCGGACCTCTTCCAGGAGTCGCTCAAGACGCAGCAGGAGGCCGAGCGCTCCCGTGGCACCTACAACGCCGGGGCGGTGGCCGTGAACGTCTTTCTGGTGCCGGGGCGCGCGATCACCTGCGTGCTGGGCGGCGCGGTGGGCGTGGTGGGTCTGGTGATGACCCTGGGCACGGGTTATCGCTTTGCATCGGCGGCGGTCCACGAGGGCTGCGGCGGCAAGTGGCTCGTGACCGGCGACGACCTGCGGCCAGACGCACGCAGCAGCACCGGGATGGAGTCGCACTGACGTCTTCGCGCTGACCCCCGCCGCCCGCGCGCGCTGGCGCCTCGCGCTCCTGTTCGCCGGGTTGCTGATCGCCTTCGCGGCGGGCCTGTGGGGCACCATCCTCCGGCCCGCCGCCTACGAAGTCCAGGGTGAGTTCGTCGCCCGCGCGGCGCCCGACCTCATCCTCGTCCGTCACGAGACCATCGCGCCTCTGGGGATGTCCGCCATGGAACAGATGGCCATCTCCGTCACGCCCGCCCAGATCGATCCTCTCGGCCTCGAGCCCGGCGATCGAGTTCGCCTCGCGGTCCGCCAGGAGGGCGAGCAGCTCGTCCTCATCCGCATCGCGCGCCGGTAGCGGGCGCGTCTCGGATGCGATGAGGGGCGGCTCGGGGGGGTGGTGGGGTCTCGCCGACCACGAGGTTGGGGGCCGAATCGGATCGGCAGCGGCTGGGCTCCACCACCCCCCGAGCCGCCCCTCATCGGCCGCGAAGTACAGCGATCGCGACTTACGATCTGAATGCGGCCGCCTTCAATCCCGGAGCGCTCTCGAACTGCGAGCGGCTGCGGTTTGGGCACCGGCCAGGGTGCGGAGGTGGGCGACGAGGGCTTTGAGGTCGTCGTCGCTCAGGTGGTAGCCGAAGGCGGGCATGCCGGGGCGGCCGACGGGGGAGCCGCCGTGCTTGATGATGTCGACGAGGTACTGGTCGGTGTGCGACGCCATCCGCTCCGTGTCGGCGAGGTTGCCGGGGCGGAGGAGGAAGAGGGCGGCGCGCCAGGAGCCGCGGCCGTCGCGGCCGTGGCATTCGGCGCAGTAGGCGTAGTAGAGACGCTCGCCGCGGAGGGCGCCGGCCGGAGGCCGGGGATCGTTGAGGAGCCACGCGAGACCACTCGTGAAGCCGCCGATGACGGCGATCGCCACCGCCAGCGCGATGAGGGGTCGCCGCATCGCGCGAGAATACCACGCGATGCGGCGGCCCCTGGGCCGCGGGACGCTTAGATGGCCTGCTCGGTCTTGGCGTCGAAGAAGTGCAGCTTGTCCGCGTTGACCGCCAGCTTCACCGTCTCGTGGACCTTCACCCGCACGCTGGGCTCGACCCGGGCCACGATCGTGCCGTGGCCGACGCGGACGTCGAGCAGGATCTCCGAGCCGAGCGGCTCGACCACCTCCACCGTGGCGTCGAAGCTGTGGTGGGCGGCGTCGGCGCCCGTGGCCACGTGCACGTCCTCCGGCCGCACGCCGAACGCGACCTGCTGGCCCTTGTAGGCCCGCAGCGCGGCCGCCTTGGCCGGAGGCACCGTGATGCGGAACCCCTGGGTCTCGGCCACGACCTGGCCGCTGACCTCGTTGATGGCGACGTCGATGAAGTTCATGGCCGGCGAACCGATGAAGCCCGCCACGAACTTGTTGGCGGGACGGCCGTACAGCTCCATCGGCTCGCCGACCTGCTGGATCCAGCCGTCCTTCATGACCACCACGCGGTCGCCCAGCGTCATGGCCTCGACCTGGTCGTGGGTGACGTAGATGGCGGTCGTCTCCAGCCGGTTGTGCAGCTTCTTCAGCTCCACGCGCATCTGCACGCGCAGCTTGGCGTCCAGGTTGGACAGCGGCTCGTCGAAGAGGAACACCTGGGGGTGCCGCACGATGGCCCGCCCGACCGCGACCCGCTGGCGCTGGCCGCCCGAGAGCTGGCGGGGCTTGCGCTTGAGCAGCTCCTGGATGCCGAGGAGCTGGGCGGCGTCCTTCACGCGCTTCTCGATCTCGGCCTTGGCGAACTTCCGCATCTTCAGGCCGAACGCCATGTTGTCGTAGACCGACATGTGCGGGTAGAGCGCGTAGTTCTGGAACACCATGGCGATGTCCCGGTCCTTGGGGGGCAGATCGTTGACCAGGCGGTCACCGATGTGGATCTCGCCCGCCGTGATCTCCTCCAGGCCCGCCACCATCCGGAGCGTGGTGGACTTGCCGCAGCCGGACGGACCGACCAGGACCATGAACTCCTTGTCGCGAATGTGCAGGTTCACGTCCTTGACGGCGTGGACTTCGTCGTACTTCTTGTTGAGCGCCTTCAGCATCACCTGGGCCATCGCACACTCTCCCTCAAATAGGTTCCCCGGAGTCGGGAGCTCCGGGCGCTGTGGGGAGGGCGGGGCCATCGCCCCGCCCTCCCGTGGGCCTGCACTCTACGCGAACTTCGCGTGAAGCGTTCCTCAGCCTTTCACGGAGCCGGTCAGCCCCGTGACGTAGTACTCCACGAAGAACGAATAGACGACCGCCACCGGGATCGAGCCGAGCAGCGCGCCGGCCATCAGCTGACCCCAGAAGTAGATGTCGCCGCGGATCAGCTCCGACACCACGCCGACCGGCACCGTCTTCTTCTCCGGCGACGAGAGGAAGATCAGCGCGTAGATGAACTCGTTCCACGACAGCGTGAACGCGAAGATCCCCGCCGACAGGATCCCGGGCACCGCGATCGGGAAGATGATCCGCACCATGGCCCCGAACCGGGTGGCGCCGTCGATGCGGGCGCACTCCTCCAGCTCCTTGGGGATCGTCTTGAAGTACCCCATGAGGAGCCACGTACAGAACGGAATCAGGAAGGTCGGGTAGGTCAGGATCAGCGCCCACGGCGTATTGCCGAGCTGGAAGTTGCGAATGATATCGGCCAGCGGGATGAACAGCAGCGTCGGCGGTACCAGGTACGTCACGAAGATCGACGTGCCGAGCATTCCGGCCATCGGGAACTTCAGCCGCGCCAGGGCGTAGCCGGCCAGCAGCCCGCAGAACAGCGAGATGATCGTCGACACGACGGCGATGAAGAACGTGTTCCACAGCCACTGGGGGAACGTCGTCCGGGTCAGGAGATCGCGGAAGTGATCCAGGGTTGGCGCCAGCGTCCAGAACGGCGCGTTGTTGACGGCCCGCCACGATCGGTACAACTCGACGTCGGGACGGATCGCGGTGATGAGCATCCAGTAGAACGGGAAGAGCGTCCCGAGCACGAAGACGGTCAGCGGAATGTAGAAGTACACCCACTTCTTCCACCGCCGCTCGATCATCATTTATCGTGGGCTCGAGCACGGGTAGAGACGCAGGTGGCCTGCAATAGAAGGGCGTGGCTCCGACACGCCCGACAATGCCCGTGAGGACACCCCCGTGACATCAGGCGCCCTCCAACCTTCTGAGATACCTCAGCTGCAACCAGACGACCACGAAGAGCACGGGGAGCATGAAGAGCGAGATGGCCGCGCCTTCGCCGAGAAGGCCGGTGGCCACGCCCACCTGGTAGGCGTAGGTCGCGATCAGGTGGGTGGAGTTGGCGGGGCCGCCGCCGGTCAGCACGTAGATGAGCTGGAAGTCCGAAAACGTCTGGATGATGGAGAAGACCACGACCACGAGCGTCACGGGCTTGAGCAGCGGCCAGGTCACGTACCAGAAGCGCTTCCAGCCGTTGGCGCCGTCCAGCGAGGAGGCTTCGTGGAGGTCGGGGTTGATCGTCTGCAGCCCGGCCAGCAGGGTGATCGCGAAGAACGGCATGCCGCGCCAGGTGTTCACCACGATCGCGCACCAGAGCGCGTAGTCGCCGTCCGACAAGAACGGCAGCTTGGTCGTGATGAAGCCCGCCTGGTACAGGAGCCAGTTCAGCACGCTGAACGTCGGGTCGAACATCCACCGCCAGGCGAACGTCGACAGCACGGTCGGCACGATGAAGGGCAGCAGCATCGAGGCCCGCACGAGGCGCTTGCCCCGGAACTGTCGGTTCAGCAACAGGGCCAGCCACATGCCGAGCGCGAGCTTGAACACCGTGGCCCAGGCGGTGTACCAGGTCGTGTTCCAGAATGCCGTCCGGAAGATCGAGTCGTCCCACGCCTTCAGGAAGTTCTTGGCCCCGACGAACTGGCCCGGATTGCCCACGCTCGTGCTGCTGAGCGAGAGCCAGACGCCCATCACGAACGGATAGGCGATGAACACCCCCAGCAGGAGGACGGTGGGCGCCAGCAGCAGGGCCGCCAGCAGCCGCTCGTTCTCGAGGAAGGCGCCGGATCGTTTCCGCGACGTTCGGGGATGGGGGAGCGCCACCGTCTCGGCGGCCCCCCCCGCTCCCCCCGCGATCGACTTCTTCACCCGCCGGTCACCCTCGTCGTCAACCTTCGTAGATCTTCTTGAGCTCGGTCTCGGCCCACTTCACGGCGTCCTCGGCCTTGGTGCCCGTGACCGCCTTGGCGTACATGTCCACGACGATGTACTTCGTGTAGGCCTCGGTGGCCTTGCCGGTGGCCGGGCCGGGGTAGCCCAGCATCCGCGACTGCCGCGCGGCCTGACGGAAGACCTGCAGCGGCTTGTCGACCTTGGCCCACATCGGGTGGTCCTCCCACTTCTTGGTGGCGCCGACGCTGTAGCCCTCGTTGACCTCGAACCACTTCCCGTAGTTGGCGTCCTGGTGGAGCCACCTCAGGAAGTCCTTGGCCAGCTTCTGGTTCTTCGAATACTTCATGATCGAGTGCTGGAAGGCGCCGTAGAGGGCGAACTGTCCGGCCGGCCCCTTGGGCAGCAGCGCCGCGTGCTCGATGTCCTGGAACAGCGGCTCGCCCTTGTCGTCCTTCAGCTTGTCCTTCTGGCGCTTGGCGACGATGTAGATCGACGCGCCGTTGAGCGTCGCGCTGATCTCGCCGGCGTGGAAGGCGCGATTGTTGTTGGTGTCGTCCCAGGCGGCGCCCCCCTCGTCGCAGGCGTCCTTCCAGAACGCCTGTAAGAATTTCACCGACTCGAGGGCGCCCTTGCTGTTGATGACGACCTTCTTGCCGCTCTGGTCGACCTCGGCGCCGCCGAAATCCCAGAGCAGCGGATAGGCGAAGGTCGGCGGATCGCCGAAGCTGTGGCCGAATGCCTGGCCGACCGGCTTGCCCTTGGCCTTGAGCTTCTTGCCGACCGCTCGCCACTCGTCCCAGGTCTTGGGGAACTCCTTGGCCCCGATCTCGTTGTGCCAGGAGCGCCGGTAGGCGACGGCGTTGCCCCCGGTGCCGTGCGGGACCGCCAGCCACTTGCCACCGACCCTGGCGGTGGAGGTGAAGACGTCGTAGTAGCCGCCCTGGGCCTTGCCGATCGGCTCGGCGACGTCGCCGACGTCCACGAGGGCGTTCTGGTAGAGCTGCGGCCAGTTCCAGAGCATCTGGATGATGTCGGCGCCCGCGCCGGACTGCACGGCGGCGGTGATGCGGGGCTGCAGGTCGTTGGCGTTGATGAACTCGAACGTCACCTCGGCGCCGAGCGCCTTGGACGCTTCCGGCGCCTGCCGCTTGAGCTCGACGTCGGCCTCCGGAATGAAGTCGTTCCACCGCACGATGTGCAGCTTGGTCCCCTGCGCGAAGGCAGGGGCCCGATGAGCGGCCAGGATCCCGGCGATACCCGTCACCTTGAGGAACGTTCGGCGCTTCATCGGACCCCTCTCCAGTCAGGAGCGGACGGTTAACCTTCGTAGATCTTCTTCAGCTCGCCTTCGGCCCACTTCACGGCGTCCTCGGCCTTCATGCCCTGTACGGCCTTGGCGTACATGTCAGTGACGATGTACTTGGTGAAGCCCTCGGTCGCCTTCGCGGTGGACGGGCCGGCGTGACCGAACAGCCGCGTGTTGCGGGCGGCCGTGCGGAACATCTTGAGCGGCTCGTCGAGCTTGCCCCACATGGGATCGTTCTCCCACTTCTTGGTGGGGCCGACCGAGTAGCCCTCTTGCGTCGTGAACCACTTGCCGTAGTTCTCGGGCTTGTGCAGCCAGGTCAGGAGGTCCTTCGCGAGCTTCTGGTTCTTGCTGTACTTCATGATCGCGTGCGACTGGTTGAGGAAGAGCAGGAAGCCTCCGGCCGGCCCCGTCGGCAGCGGCGCGTGGTCGATGTCCTGCCACATCGGCTCACCCTTCTCGTCCTTGATCTTGTCCTTCTGACGCTTGGCCACGAGATAGATCGAGGCGCCGTTGAGGGTGGCGGAGAGTTCGCCGGCATGGAACGCGCGGTTGTTGTTGGTGTCGTCCCAGGCCAGGCCGCCCTCGTCGCAGCACTCCTTCCAGAACGCCTGCATGAACTTCACTGACTCGAGCGTGCCCTTGGAGTTGAGCACGACCTTCTTGCCGCTTTTGTCCGTCTCGGCGCCGCCGAAGGCCCACAGCAGGGTGTAGGTGAAGACCGGTGAGTCGCCAAAGGTATGACCGAGCGTCTGACCGTACGGCTTGCCCTTCTTCTTGAGTCCGGCGAAGAGCTTGCGGGCCTCGTCCCAGGTCTTCGGATACTGGCTGGCTCCCGCCTCCTTGAGCCACGAGCGCCGGTAGGCGACGGCGTTGCCGACGATCGAGTGCGGCACCGACAGCCACTTGCCATTGACCTGGCAGGAGGGCGACCACACGTCGTAGAAACCGCCCTCGCTCTTGGCCAGCGCGTTGGCGACGTCGCTGACGTCCACGACCGCGTTCTGGTAGAGGTGCGGCCAGTTGTACTGGAAGTTGAAGATGTCGGCGCCCGATCCGGACTGCACGGCGGCCGTGATGCGCGGCTGCAGATCGTTGGCGTTGATCGTCTCCAGCGTGACCTCGGCCCCGAGCGCCTTGGAGGCCTCGGGCATCTGCCGCTTCAGCTCGACGTCAGACTCCGGGACGAAGTCGTTCCAGCGAACCCAGTGTAGCTTCGTCCCCTGAGCGTACGCCGGCGCCTGGCGCGCGGCCAGGATGCCCTCGATGCCTCCGCCGGCGACGGCTGCGGTCGCGGCCGAGACTTTGAGGAATTGCCGGCGATCGATGTCCTTCAGAACCATGCGTGATCCTCCTTGATCGAGGTACGGGGAGTGACAGCTAAACGTCCGAGAACAGTGACGGAAGTCATACCATTGCCCGAGCCAGGTGTCAACGCCCACACACCGCCCGCGGCTTCAGCGGGTGGCGGGCACGGTGTCGAAGCCGGTGACGGCCCGGGGCGGCCTGAAGGTCAGCGCCAGCACGACGGCCACCGCTCCGATGACGAACGAGCCGGTGTACAGCCAGGCGTAGGAGCCCAGGCGATCGTAGAGCACCCCGCCGGCGAAGGAGCCGATGCCCATCCCCAGCGTGGAGACCAGGAAGACGCCGCCGTAGGCGGCGCCCATGACCTTCTCGCCGAAATACTCGCGGGTGACCAGCGCGTAGAGGGGCATGACGCCGCCGTAGGCCACGCCGAAGATGATCGAGAGCCCGTAGAACGGCATGACGTCTTGCACGAACAGGTAGAGCACGATCATCGCGGCTTGTAAGGCAAGACCGGCCAGCAGCGTCGGCTTGACGCCGACGCGGTCGGCCAGCAGGCCCCCGCCGACGCGGCCGATGATGGACGACAGGCCGGAGACGCCGAGGGCGGTGGCCGCCGCCATGGCGCCGATGCCCTGGTCGGTGGCGTGGGTGACCATGTGGAAGATCGGGCCGGAGTGCGCCGCGCAGCACGCGAAGTGGGTGAGGGCGATGGCCCAGAACTGCGGCGCGGCAAGGACCTCGCGCGTGGAGTACTCGCGGCCGGCGCGGGCGGCGCCACCCATGGCGCCGGCCCCGATGTCGCCGGGCTGCTCGCGGATCACCAGCGCCACCGGCACGACGATCAGCCACGCCAGGTCGCCGAGGACGAGCAGGGCGAAGCGCCAGTCCCACGCGCTGGTGAGCGCGCGGGCCAGCGGCGCGATGGTGAGGATGCCGACGCCGATCCCCGAGGAGACCAGCGCCACCGCCAGTCCCCGCCGGGCCGTGAACCACCGGGTCGCCGTCGCGGTCAGCGGCGCGTAGAAGGCGCCGACGGCGAAGCCGACCATCAGGCCGAACGTCACGTAGAGCTGCCACAGCGCCTGCACCTGGCTCGACAGCACGAGGCCGAGGCCCAGCAGCAGACCGCCGGCCACCGCCACCGCGCGGGTGCCGACGCGGTCGGACAGCGCGCCCCAGCAGAACGAGCCCAGGCCCATGGCGATCCAGTTGAGGAGCGCCACCGACGAGATCGCGCCGCGGCTCCAGCCCATGGTGTCGGCCATCGGCTTGAGAAACACGCCCAGCGAGAACAGCGCGCCGACCCCGACGCACACGATGAGCGCGGAGGCGCCCACCACGACCCAGCCGTAGAAGAGTCGTCGCTGACCCATACGCGAGAATTACGATAGCATGCTCGGCATGTCGCCTCTCCTCTGGCCGGGGATCGCGTTCGTCGCGGTCAGCGTCATCGCGCTGCTCTTCCGGGCGGCGCTGACCAATGGCCTGCGCCGCTGGCTTGGCCCGGCCAGCGTCGAGGTCTTCCTCGACACCATCCGGCTGCCGTCGATCCTGTGGTGCCTCGTGTTCGGGCTCTTCGTGGCGCTCGAGATGGTCGACATGCCACGGCGGATGGCGACGCAGCTGCACACGATCCTCGAGGCCGCCATCATCCTGTCGGTCACCTTCACGGTCGCCAGCGTGCTGGGCTCGCTGGCATCGGCGGCCGGCGAGCGGAGCGCGCTCGGCATCGCCATGACGGGGCTGGTTCGCGCGGCGGTGCGCGGGAGCGTTCTCCTCATCGGCCTGCTCGTGTTGCTGGACGCGCTCGGCGTGCAGATCACCCCGTTGCTGACCGCGCTCGGCGTCGGCGGTCTCGCCGTTGCCCTCGCCCTGCAGGACACGCTGTCGAACCTGTTCGCGGGCGTGCACCTGCTCGCCGACAAGCCGATCCGCGTCGGGGACTACGTGAAGATCGCCGACACCATCGAGGGGTATGTCCTCGACGTCGGCTGGCGCTCGACCCGCGTGCGGATGCTGCAGAACAACGTGGTCATCGTGCCGAACAAGCGCGTGGCCGAGTCGATCATCGTCAACTACGACATGCCGGAGCGCCGCATGGCCCTGCTCGTCAAGGTGAGCGTCGGCTACGCGAGCGATCCCGATCGGATCGAGCGGATCCTGGTCGACGAAGCCCGCACGGCGGCCAACGACGTGGCGACGCTCCTGGCCGAGCCGGCGCCGTCGGCGAAGCTCATTCCGGGATTCGGCGAGTACTCCCTCGACTTCACCCTGGTCTGCCAGGTGGCGAGCTTCGTGGACCAGTTCGAGGTCCAGCACGAGCTGCGCAAGCGCATCCTCAAGCGGTTTCGCGCGGAAGGCATCGAGATGCCGTACCCGATCCAGGTCGTCGAGAGCCGCACGGGCGCGGGGGAACCCGCGAAGGGTTCCCCCGCGTAGAGCCTAGCCCCGCTGCTCGGTTCGCGGTCCGCGGTGATGATGGCCGCGCGGGCCCCGCTCCATCATCTTGGCGAAGGCCTCGCGCTGGTCGGGGTTGAGGATCGGACCGACCTGCTTGAGGGTGTTCAGACGGTTCTGCATCGACTGCGCAAGCAGGGTCTGCACCTCGGTCTGCTTGGCCTGCAGGGTGGCGTCGTCGGCGCCGTTCAGCGCCAGGCGGCGCAGCTCGGCCTGCGCGGCGTGCAGGGCCTTGCCGTGCTGCCGCTGCGCCTCGACGTCACGGTTCGCGTAGACCTGTCGGAAGGCCTGCAGCTGGTCCTCGGTCAAGCCGAGCTGGTGTTGCAAACGGTTCTCCCAGCGCTTGGCCCGGTCGGGGGCCGCCTGCGGATCGGCGGCGTAGAGGGCGGTCGCCGTGACCAGGGTAGCGACCAGCGTCAACGTAGCGGCTCGCACGACGTTCATGGCTCTCATCGAAGCGCACCTCCCATGGAAGGTAGGACGCATGGGGGCGGTGGCTTATTTACCTAGGCCAGGACCCGCCGGCGCTCTCGGACCAGGAACAGCAGGCCGAGCGCCACGGCCATCGACAGGGCCAGCGCGATCCACGGCCTGTGGAAGCCCCCGGCCCGCTGGACGAAGTACCCGAAGACCAGCGGCCCCACCGTGACGCCGGCGGAAGAGACGCCCAGCCCCAGTCCGACCGCCGTGCCGGCCGCCCGGGGGCCCGCCAGCTCGGCCATCCACGTGTGCTGCACGCCGTTCCAGCCGATGCCGACGACGCCGAAGAGGAAGGCCAGCACGCTCAAGCCGGCCGTGGACGCGCCGGCCCCGGTCGAGGCGATGATGATCGTGCACGCGGCGGAACCCACGCCCGCCAGGACGAGCGGCAGACGGCGCCGCCCCGCGAACAGCCGATCGGAGAGCATTCCGAAGAGCACACGGCCGGTCATGCCGCCGAACTGGGCCAGGGCGAGCAGGCGACTCGCGGCGAGCAGGCTGAGGCCGACGGCGCTTTGCAGGTGGAGCACGAGGTACGACATCCACACCGTCTGCATGGCAGCGAAGACGGCGGTCGCGACGGAGAGCAGCCAGAGATCGCGGCTCGTCAGCACCGAGGCGACCGCGCCGCGGGCGCCGGGCGCCGCCGGGGGCAGCACGGCGTCGGGCGGGTCGCGGTAGACGACGAGGCTGGCCACGGCGCCGGCGGCGATCAGGGCCGCCGAGACGACCAGCGCGGTCCGCCAGCCGAGCGCCAGGGCGAGCGCCGGCAGCAGGGCGGCGCCCAGCATCCCGCCGAGTGGCAGCCCGACCTGCTTGAGGCCGATGAGCGTGGCCCGGTGCGCCGTCGGCGCCCAACCCATGACCGCCTTCGTCGAGGTCGGGTTCAGCATGCCGTAGCCGAAGCCCGCGGCGACGAGGAGCAGCGTGAACGCCACGTACGACGTCGCGGCGCTGGCGGCCAGGAGCCCGGCCGCGATCACGAGCTGGCCCAGCACCAGCATCCGCTTGACGCCCCAGCGGTCGGCCAGCGTGCCGGCCGGTAGCGAGACCAGCGAGGGCCCGATGTAGTACGCGGAGAGGAAGGACCCGGCCTGGGCCAGCGTGAGACCGAGATCGGTCCGGATCAGCGACGCGATAGCCGGGATGCCCAGCGGCCCGACGTTCGCCACCGTCTGCGCGGTGAGGATGAGCGCGATGATGCGCCCCCGCGGGCTCACCGGCGGGCGGTGAGGCGGGCCTCGGCGGCCCGAAAGTCCTCCTCGGTGTCGACGCCGATGGTGGGCTCGGTCGTCTCCATCACGGTGATCGAGACGCCGTTCTCGAGGAAGCGGAGCTGCTCGAGCCCCTCGGTGCGCTCGAGGGTGGAGGGCGGCAGCCGGTGAAACGTCTCCAGGGCCGGCCGGCCGTAGGCGTAGAGGCCGATGTGCTTGTAGCGCACCACGCCGCGCCCATCGCGGTCGAACGGGATGCCGAACTTCGAGAAGTAGAGCGCGCGGCCACCGGCGCCGAACACCACCTTGTTGATGTGGCGGGCGTCGATCTCGTCCGGGGTGGCCCGGATGCAGAGCGTACTGACCAGCGTCTCCGGTGCGGTGCGGAAGGGCTCCACCAGGCGCGCGACGTGGCCCGCGGTGACGAAGGGCTCGTCGCCCTGAATGTTGACGTAGACGTCGGCGGCGCGGCTCTGCGCGATCTCCCAGACGCGGTCGGTGCCCGAGGGGTGGTCGCCGGAGGTGAGCGCGGCCGGGATGCCGAGGCGCGCGCACGCCTGCATCACCTCGTCGGCGTCGGTCGCCACCAGCACCTCGTCGAGGTCGGACGCCTGCCGCGCGGCCTCGTACACCCAGGCCACGAGGGGCCGGCCGGCGATCTCGCGCAGGACCTTGCGCGGCAGGCGCGTGGAGGCCAGGCGCGCGGGGATCACGCCGAGGACGCGCAGGGCCATCGGCTCAGGGAAAGGCGCGCAGCGTTCGGAGAAGGGCGGCGCGGTCGGCGCCGGCCGGCGCGAAGGGCACGATCACCGGCTGCGTGACGCCGGCCGCGGCGAACTCCGCGATGCGGGCCCGGCAGAAGGCCTCGTCGCCGACCACGCCGAGGCCGTCGAGCATCCGCGGCGAGACCTGCCTCACCGCGCCGGCGCGGTCGCCCGAGGTCCACGCCGCGCCCACCGCCGCCACCTCGTCCGGGTAGCCCGCGGTGCGGAAGAACGAGGCGTAGACGTCCACGGTGGCGTAACCGGTGATGTCGCGGGCCAGCGTCTCGCGGGCGGCGGCCGCGTCGTCGGTGACGCAGGTGCGCACGAACGAGGCGATCTCGAAGCCGTCCAGCGTGCGGCCAGCGCGGCGGGCGCCGGTGTCCAGATGCGCGATGGAGGCCGGGACCGCCTCGGGCGGGATCCAGTTCAGCAGCACGCCGTCGGCGATCTCGCCGGCCAGCTCGAGCATCTCGGGCCCGAGCGCCGCCAGGTAGACGCGCACCGGCGCCGCCGGGGGCGGGCTCGTCAGCCGGAAGTTCTTCACGCGGTAGAACTTGCCCTCGTGGTTGACGCGCTCGCCGCCGGCGACCTTGCGCACGATCTCGACCGCCTCGCGGATCTGGCCCAGGGCCGGCGAGAAGCTCAGGCCGTGCCACTGCTCGACGATGGTCTTGCTCGACAGCCCCAGCCCGAGGGCGAAGCGGCCGGGGGCCAGGTGGTTGAGCGAGGCCGTCGCCATGCCGAGGATGACCGGCGTGCGGGTCTGCACCGGCAGCACGCCGTTGGCCACGACCAGCCGCTCGGTGTGCGTCGCGACGACCGTCGACATCACGATCGCGTCGTAGCCGGAGACCTCGCCGAGCCAGGCGGTGTGGTAGCCGCGCGCCTCCGCCTCGCGGGCGGCGGCGATGAAGTCGGCCGTGGGCAGCGACGTGAAGCCGGCCAGCACGATCCCGAGCCGCATCAGCTCGTCTTCACGGCGTCGCGGGCCGCCTGCGCCGCCGAGGTGAGGAAGCCCTGGTCGTTCACCATGCCGACCAGCGGCCACCCCTCGGCGATGCGGCGGTTCACGGTCTCGGTCGTCCGGCAGTGGATGCCGGGGGCGACGCCGTGGCGCCGGCAGGCCTTGAACAGCACGTCCATCGCCTCGTGGAATTCCTGGTGCGCCGGCTCCAGCGAGGGCGCCAGGCCCAGCGAGGCGCAGAAGTCGTTGGGGCCGACGTAGCAGGCGTCGACGCCCGGCACCGACAGGATCGCGTCGATGTTCGTGATCGCCTCGTGGTGCTCGATCTGCACGATGACGAGAATCTCGTCGTTGGCCCGCTGGAAGTACGTCGGCGCGTCGGTCTTGAACGACAGCGGGAAGCGGCCGGCCCCGAGGCTGCGCACACCCTGCGGCGGGTACTTGCAGGCGCGCACCAGCAGCTCGGCCTCCTCGCGCGTGCGGATGTTGGGCGCCAGGACGCCCCAGGCGCCGGCGTCGAGGACGCGCTTGACGTTCTCCTCGCTCAGCGCGTGGACGCGCACGAAGGGCGCGCACGGGTAGCGGGTGATGGTGGCGAACATCGTGGCCAGCGCGGCCAGGTCGATGGGCCCGTGCTCGGTGTCGACGAGGAGCCAGTCGAAGCCGCAGGCGGCCATCATCTCGGCCACGAGCGGATCGCCGAAGTTCAGGAGGCTGCCGAACGCCGGCCGGCCGGCGCGCAGGCGCTGCTTGACGTGGTTGGGCGTCATGGTCCACGGAGTATAGCGCGGCGTTGCGGTAGTCTAGGGGCCATGCTCGACGGCAAGACCGGCATCGTCTTCGGTGTCGCCAACAAGCGCTCGATCGCGTGGGCCATCGCCCAGGCGCTGGCGGGCGCGGGCATGCGGCTGGCGTTCACGTACCAGGGCGAGCGGCTCAAGGAGAACGTGGAGGAGCTGGCGGCGACGCTGCCGGGCTCGCTGCTCTACCCCTGCGACGTCGGCGCCGACGCCGAGATCGCCGCGGTCTTCGCCGGCGTCGAGCGCGACCTCGGCCGCCTGGACACGCTGGTGCACTCCGTGGCCTTCGCGCGCAAGGAGGACCTCGAGGGCGAGTTCCTCGCCACCGAGCGCGAGGGCTTCCGTGTCGCCCACGACGTGTCGGCCTACTCGCTGGTGGCGCTCACGCGGGCGGCGGCGCCTCTGATGGAGAGGAGCGGCGGGGGCTCGGTGATCGCCATGACCTACTACGGCGCCGAGAAGGTCGCCGCCGGCTACAACGTGATGGGCGTGGCCAAGGCCTCCCTGGAGGCCACCGTGCGCTACCTGGCCGCCGATCTCGGCCCCCGCGGCATCCGCGTGAACGCCATCTCGGCCGGGCCCGTGAACACGCTGGCCGCCCGCGGCATCCGGGGCTTCACCGGCATGCTCAAGCACCACGCCGAGAAGGCGCCGCTGCGCCGCAACGTGGAGCTGCGCGAGGTGGGCGACACCGGGTTGTTCCTGGCCTCGCCGATGGCGTCGGGGATCACCGGCGAGGTCATCCACGTCGACTGCGGCTACTTCATCATGGGAGTCTGATGGATCGGCCCCTGACCCCGTGATGGTCCGCCGGCTCCGGGCCGACGAGGCCCCCCTCTTCAAGACGCTACGCCTGCGTGCGCTGGCCGACGCGCCCGATGCGTTCGCGCACACGTACGCCGAGATCAGCCCCAAGCCCGACACCTACTGGGCGGAGATGACCCGATCGGTCACCGAGCCGGGTCGCCACGCGATGTTCGTCGCCGAGGACGAGGCGGCCGCCGTGGGGATCTCCTTCGGGCTGATCGATCGCGAGCGATCCGACCGGGCGCATCTCGGCGGGATGTGGGTGGATCCGGCCACCCGGCACCGCGGCGCCGGCCGCGCGCTGGCCGACGCGGTCCTGGCGTGGGCGCGCGAGCGCGGGTTCGCCGACATCGCGCTCTGGGTGACGGAGGGCAACGTGGGGGCGATCGCGCTCTACGAGCGCCTCGGCTTCACCCAGACCGGGCGGAGCGAGCGGCTGCCGTCGAATCCGCGCCTGTCCATCCACGAGATGGGCCGGGCGCTGTGAGCACGGGACACTAGCGTGCGACTGCTTCCCGACCTCGTCCTGACCCCGCAGGGCTGGCAGGCCGGCCGCGCCGTCGCCGTCACCGACGGGCGCATCGCGGCCATCCAGGCTCCCGGTGCGCCGCAACGCGGTGACGTCGCGCTGCCGGACCGGGCGCTCCTGCCGGGCACGATCAACAGTCATTGCCACACGTTCCAGTCGCTGCTCCGCGGTCTCGGCGACGATCTCGATTTCATGGGCTGGCGCGACCGCGTGCTCTACCCGTTCTCCGAGCGCCTGGACCGCGCGGGCATCGCGCTGGGAGCCACGTTCGCGTTCGCCGAGATGCTCAAGCAGGGCGCCACCACGTGCGTGGACTTCTTCTACCTGCAAGACGCCGGCAACGAAAACGCCGAGGCGGTGATCGAGGCCGCCCGCGCGATCGGGATCCGCCTGGTGCTGGCCCGCGCGATGTACGACTGGGACGGGGCGCCGAAGCGCTATCGCGAGACGCCGGCCGACGCCGCCCGCCGCGTGCGCGAGCTGATCGCCGCCCACCGCCACGACACGACCGTCACGGTCCAGCCCGCGCCCCACAGCCCGCACGCCGCCTCGCCGTCCATGATCCGCGCCGGCTGGGAGGTCGCCGAGGCCGAGGACATCGTCTTTCACATCCACGTGGCCGAGGGCCGCTACGAGGGCGAGCGGACGCTGCGCGAGCACGGCGCGACGCCGATCCGGTACCTCGACCGCCTCGGCGTGCTGGGCCCGCGCATGATCGGCGTGCACTGCGTCTGGCTCGACGACGAGGAGATCGCGCTCATGGGAGCGCGCGGGGCCGGGCTGGCCTACTGCCCGGGCTCCAACATGTTCCTCGGCGACGGGATCACGCGCGTCCCCGAATTGCTGAGGGCGGGCGTGCGGATCGGCCTCGGCACCGATGGCGGCTGCACCAACAACCGGCTGTCGGTCTTCGACGAGATGCGCACCTGCTCGCTCCTGCAGCGTGTCCGCCTGCTCGACGGCACCGCGCTGTCGGCGGAGACGGCCTTCGACCTCGGCACCCGCTCGGCCGGCGCGCTGCTGCGGCTCGAGGCGGGGGCGATCGCCCCCGGCCAGCTCGCCGACCTGGTGGCGATCGACCTCGCGCATCTCTCGCTCCAGCCGCGCAACGACCTGCTCACGAGCGTCGTGTACGCGATGTCGCCGGAGGCGGTGACGGACGTCTGGGTGCACGGGCGCCGCGTCGTCGAGCAGCGGCGGCTGGCCACGACGTCGGAGGAGGAGCTGGTGGCCCGGGTGGCGGCCCTCACGAAAGGCTGGACGATCTGAGCATCCTGGAGCGTCAGGTGATGTGGCAGGCGTGGACGGGGGTGTCGCTCGAGTCGTGCCGCCTCGCCGAGAGCCGCGACGGCATCCGGGCCGAGAGTGTGGCGCTCGGGGTCGAGGCCGGCCAGCCGTGGGCGGTGCGGTACGTGCTGCGGTGCGACACGGGCTGGCGCGTCCGCGAGCTGACGGTGGCAAGCCTGGCCAGCGACGAGGGGCCGGTCACGCTGGTGGGCGACGGTGCCGGGCACTGGACCGACGGCGCCGGCCAGCGACTTCCCGCGCTCGACGGCTGCCTCGACGTCGACCTCTCCTCCACCGCGTTCACGAACACGCTGCCGATCCGGCGGCTCGGGATGGTGCCCGGCTGGAGCGAGGAGATCACCGTGGTCTACGTCGCGGTACCGGGGCTGGAGGTGTCGGTCGCCCGCCAGCGTTATCACTGCCTGAGCTGGGCGCCGGACGGCGGGCGCTATCGATTCGAGGACCCGGTCACCGGCTTCACGGCCGAGATCACGGTGGACGGCGACGGTCTCGTGATCGAGTATCCGAGCGTGGCGCGGCGCGTGTGGGCGCGCTGAGACCCGAAGACTGGAGGCAGACATGAAGGCCGAGGAGAGGCTGCGGACGCTGGGGCTCGAGGTGCCGAGCCTGGAGGATCTCTACCGGACCAACGCCTCGGGCGCGCACTACGTCTCGCACTTCCCGGTCCAGAACCTGCTCTATCTCTCGGGCACCACGCCGCGCAAGGACGGCCGGCCGC
Source organism: uncultured Candidatus Rokubacteria bacterium (assembly GCA_963743355.1). GTDB lineage: Bacteria > Methylomirabilota > Methylomirabilia > Rokubacteriales > CSP1-6 > AR5. The sequence continues at coordinate 365,190 of CAVUPM010000004.1, read as the reverse complement.
ACCTGCCGGGCGTCGTCGGCAAGGACCTCAACGTCGAGCAGGGCTACGAGGCCGCCCGTTACGCCGCGCTGACGACGCTGGCCGCCGTCAAGTACGCGCTGGGCGACCTCGATCGTGTGCAGCAGATCGTCCACATGGTCGGCTACGTCAACTCCGCGCCCGGCTTCGGCGACCAGCCGCGCGTCATCAACGGCGCCGCCGACCTCTTCGTCGCCCTCTTCGGCGAGCGCGGCAAGCCCACCCGCGCGGCCATCGGCTGCCAGGGCCTCGGCGGCAACGCCTCCGTCGAGATCATCGTCACCCTCCTGTTCACCCCCGGCGACGTGAAGCTCCCGCTCGCCCGCGACCATTTCGTGAAGTAGCGATCGCGCCGAGGCCGTCGGAGGGCCACGCCGGCGCGCGCCGGGCCGAGCTCAGCGCTTCAGGGCGACGACGGAGAGGTCGTGCTGGGGGGTGGCGGCCGGGGCGTCCGCGGGCCGCACCTTCGTCATCCGGCAGTGCCCCTCGAAGAGCACGCCCTCTTCGACGACCACCACCGGCGCCTCGACGTCGCCGTAGACGCGGGCGGTCCCGCGCAGCTCGACCCGGTCGGTGCCGAGAATGTTGCCCCGGACCTCGCCGCTGACGAGGACGATGCCGGCCCGGACGGAGGCGTTGACCACGCCCTTCTCGCCGATGATCAGCGTGTCGTCGGACCAGATCTCGCCGGTGAGCTTGCCGTTCAGCATGACGGTGCCGGTGAACGTGTACTTGCCCTCGATCTCCGAGGCCTCGTCGATGTAGGCGCTGAGATCGGAGCCCTTTCCGGCCACCTTCGCGGTCTTCTTCCTAAACATGGACGACGACTCCGGCTGACTTCGGTTTACCTCGGGCTGTTCTGCCCGGTGCGCTTGTCCTCGATGAGATACACCGGCCGATTGATGGCCCCGGGCTCCTCGGTGATCTTGCTCACGTTGCCGCTGAAGCAACCACCCTTGGAGATCACCAGCGAGTCGGTCTTGATGTTGCCGCTGACCCGGCCGGTCGCCGCGATCTCGACGTTGCCGGTGGCCGTCATGTTGCCGTGGTAGTGCCCCAGGATGAAGGCGTCCACCGTCTCCACGTTGGCGTTGACGACACCCTTCTCGCCGATGACCAGCTTGCCGCCCACCCGCAGCTCACCGCCCACCTCGCACTCGATCTGGATCGAGTCGGCGATGTCGAACTTGCCTTCCATCCGGGCGGTCTCGCCGACGACCGTGAGGAGCGTGGTGGGCTTAGCGGTCTGCGCCGGCGGTGTTGCGGGCTTCTGGGCTTCCCTGCGACCGAACATCGAAGCCTCCTGCAACCGTGCGAGCGCCGCGGCCATGTGCCGCGAGAACCGTCGTCAGAGGGCTCGAACCCGGATTCGACCGGAGACGCCAGATGTAGCATCGCCGTCAGCAGAGTGTCAATCTTCCCCAACGGTACCGCCGCTAGTGGACGACCAACCCCTCAACGACGACACGACGCGCTCGAGTTCGACGCTCCGAGCGCCGGCTTTGCCGGCGCAATCCGACTCTGGGGGAGGCAGGGAGGAGCACGCCCGAAGGGCGCGCGACGACCGTCGGAAGGGGGCGAAGCCCCCTCCGAGCCTAAAATGATCTGATCAGGCGCTCGACCCGTTCGTCGTGGGACTGGAACGGGTCCTTGCAGAGGATGGTCTCGCGCTCGGGATCGTTCAGCTTGAGGTAGACCCAGTCGACCCGGTAGTCCTTGCCCTTGAGGTTGGCCTGGCGGATGAACTCGCCGCGCAGCCGGGCGCGGGTGGTCTGGGGCGGCTCGTGCTTGGCCCGCTCGATGGTCTCGTCGTCGGTCGTGCGATCGACCATGTCCTTGGCGACGAGCTTGTAGTAGAGGCCGCGGTCGGGCCGGATGTCGTGGTACTGCAGATCCATGAGCGAGATCTTGGGATCCCGCCAGGAGAGCCGGTTGCGGGTCATGTAGCTCTCGATCCACTGCCGCTTGATGACCCAGTCGAGCTCGCGATCGAGCTGCATGGGATCGCTCTCGAGCTTCTCCATGACGTCCGTCCAGCGCGCCAGCACGTCGCGGCTGACGGGATCGCTGGCCACCGTGTCCACGTAGCGGGTCGCGAACTCCAGGTACTCGAACTGGAGCTGCAGCGCCGAGACGCTCCGGCCGTCCTTGAGCTTGATCGTTTCCTTCAGCGTCGGATCGTGGGAGATATCGCGGATGGCCTGGACCGGCGACTGCAGTGAGTAATCGCGGTCGAAGAAGCCGTCCTCGATCATGTCCAGCACGAGCGCCGTCGTTCCGATCTTCAAATACGTCGCGACCTCCGACATATTCGAATCCCCGACGATCACGTGCAGCCGGCGGTACCGCTCGGCGTCGGCGTGCGGCTCGTCGCGGGTGTTGATGATCGAGCGCGACGACGTCGTGGCCCCCGAGATCTCCTGGCAGATGTGCTGGGCGCGCTGGCTCAGGCAGTAATGGAAGCCGCGCGGCGTCTGCAGCACCTTGCCGGCGCCGGCGTAGATCTGCCGGGTGACGAAGAACGGGATGAGCGCCTCGGCCAGCCGCTGGAAGCTGACGTCGCGGCTGACCAGGTAGTTCTCGTGGCAGCCGTACGAGTTGCCGGCCGAGTCGGTGTTGTTCTTGAAGAGCAGGATGTTGCCGGAGATCCCGTCCTCGCGCAGCCGCTTCTCGGCCTGGTGGAGGAGGTCCTCCACGATCCGCTCGCCGGCCTTGTCGTGGATGACCAGCTCGGCGACGTCGTCACACTCCGGGGTGGCGTATTCGGGATGGAAGCCGGTGTCCAGGTACAGCCGGGCGCCGTTTTCGAGGAACACGTTGGCATTGCGGGCGCCCGGGATGACCTTCTCGAACAGGTAACGGGCCACATTGTCGGGAGACAGCCGGCGCTGGCCGTTCAACGTACAGGTGAGCCCGTACTCGTTCTCGAGACCGAAGATCCTACGCTTCATGATGGCGCCTAGCGTAGCACGGTCTACTTGGCCGCGCCGAGGAGTTGGCTCAGCGCCTCGGGCGGAATGCGGCGGAACTTGCGCCGTTCCTTGGTGCGGTCGAGCACGGCCACTTCGAGGTCGCGCTCGCTCAGCGTCTTGTTCTGGGTGACCGAGAGGGCGCGCACCCCGAGCTGCAGCGCCTCGTCCAGGCCCATGCCGTCGTGGTAGTGGTCCTTGAGGAAGCGGCGGATCTCGTCGGCCTGGCCGCCCATGGCCGCGTAGTTGTGCTCGTCCTCGATCGTGCCGTCGTAGAGGATGTGGTAGATCTCGCTCTTGCTGCCGTCGGCGTCGCCCACCTCGGCCACCAGCACCTCGACCTCGAACGGCTTGATGTCCTGCGTGAAGATGTTCCCGAGGGCCTGGGAGTACGCGTTGGCCAGCGCCTTGGCCGTCACGTCACCGCGGCTGTATGAGTAGCCCTTGACGTCGGCGTGGCGGATGCCGGCGATGCGGAGGTTCTCGAACTCGTTGTACTTGCCCACGCCGGCGAACGCGATCCGATCGTAGATCTCCGAGACCTTGTGCAGGAGCGTGGAGGGATTCTCGGCGACCAGGAGAATGCCCTCGCGGTATTCCAGGGTGACGATGGACCGGCCGCGCGCGATGCCCTTGCGGGCATACTCGGCCTTGTCCTTCATCATCTGCTCGGGGCTGACGTAGTAGGGCAGCGGCATGGCTAGCTCCCGTTGCCCGTCGTCGTGCGCTCGGCCACGATGGCCTCGCACACGCGGCGGATCTCGTCGTCGGCGACGTCGCCGTAGCCGCTCCGCGTGATGGTCTTCACGGTGGGGAAGATGCCGCGCACGAAGTCGGGGCCGCCGGTGCCGACGTCCTCGTCGGCGGCGTCGATGAGCGCCTCCAGTGCCGTCCGCATCGCGTCGTCGCGGCCCATGTCCCGCCGCCAGAGCTTCTTGAGGGAGTCGCGGGCGTCCTTGGAGCCCGAGCCCTGGGCGTCGTAGTCGCGCTCCTCGTAGCGGCCGCCGGTGATGTCGTACTTGAACAGCCGGCCCACCCCGGTCTTCTCGTCGAAGCCGGCGAAGATCGGCACCACCGCCAGACCCATCATCGCCGCCTGGAGATTCATGCGGATCATCTGGCCGAGCTTGTTGGCCTTGCCGTCGAGCGAGAGGTTGTCGCCCTCGACCTTCTCGTAGTGCTCGAGCTCGGTCTGAAACAGCTTGGCCATCTCCATGGCCGGCCCGGCGGCGCCGGCGATGCCGACGCCCGAGAGGTCGTCGGCCTTGAAGATCTTCTCGATGCGGCGGCTGGCCACCTGGTACCCGGCGGTGGCCTGCCGGTCACCGGCCATGATCACGCCGTCGCGGTACCGCATGGCCAGGACCGTGGTGCCGTGCGGCACGTCCGGCGCGTCGGACGTGGACCCCCCGGGCAGCAGGTGCGGGGACTGACGGCGGAGCAGCTCGACGAAGCTGGAGTTGACGTACTCTTCGAACGGGTGCAGCCGGTGATTCTCGTTCATCGTTCTCCTTCGCCCCGGGGCCGCGCTCACATCCCGAACGACGGCCGCGCGATGTTGCGCAGGAGATCGGCGGCGGTCGGGGACTCGGTCAGCAGCTGGCGGACGTGCGCCTCGGTGCCGCGCAGCGGCTCCAGCATGAAGATCTTCTTCAGCGGGCCTTCCTTGAGGTCGAAGATCACCGAGTCCCACGAGGCGGAGACGATCTCGTCGGCGTAGCGCTGCAGGCACATCCCGCGGAAGTAGGCGCGCGTGTCCTTGGGCGGATCGTACATGGCCTTGGCGATCTCGTCGTCGGTGACCAGGCGCTCCACGGCCTCCGACTCCTCGAGCTTGTAGTAGAGGCCCTTGCCGGGCCGGATGTCGTGATATTGCAAATCGATCATCTGCACGCGGTGGTCGTTCCAGGCCAGCCCGTGCTTGGCGACGTAGTTCTCGATGAGCTGATGCTTGATGACCCAGTCGAGCTCGCGCCCGAGCTGCATCGGGTCCTCGGCCAGCCGGTCCAGCGTCTGCTCCCAGCGTGTCATCACCTCGCGCACCCACGGCTCGTGCTCGCGGTCGCGGTAGTAGCGCTGGGCGAGGGCCAGGAACTCCCGCTGGTGGTCGACGGCGCTGATCGTACGGCCGTCCTTGAGCCGGATGGTCTCGCGGCAGGCCAGGTCGCGCGACACCGTGCGGAAGGCGCCGACCGGTCCGTCGATGGACAGGTCGCGCTCGATGAAGTCGTCCTCCACCATGCTGAGCACGATGGCCATCGTCCCCATCTTGAGATAGGTGGAGATCTCCGCCATGTTCGCGTCGCCGACGATGACGTGCAGCCTCCGGTACTTCTCCGGATCGGCGTGCGGCTCGTCGCGCGTGTTGACGATGGGCCGCGAGTGCATCGTCTCCAGCCCGACCTCCGTCTCGAGGAAGTCGGCCCGCTGGGAGATCTGGTACTCGCACGGCTCGGCGTTGTTCTCGTAGCCGACCTTGCCGGCGCCGGTGTAGATCTGGCGGGTCACGAAGAACGGCATCATGTACTGCACGATCCGCGCGAACGGCACCTTGCGGTCCATCAGGTAGTTCTCGTGGGTGCCGTACGAGTTGCCTTTACTATCGGTGTTGTTCTTGTAGATGAGGATCCGCTGCTCGGGCGGCGACACCGCTTCGGCTCGTTGCCGCGAAAGGTCCAGAATTCTCTCGCCCGCCCGATCCCAGATCACGGTATCTCGCGGGTTGGTCGTCTCCGGGCTCGAGTACTCCGGATGGGCGTGGTCGACGTAGAAGCGGGCGCCGTTGGACAGGATCAGGTTGATCAGGCGCGACTCTTCCTTCGACGTCCCCTCCTTCTCCTCCATGTACTCGAAGCCGCGGGCGTCCCGGAGCGGACTCTCCGCCTCGTAGTCCCAGCGCACGCGCGAGGACCGGTACGTCTCGTAGGAGTTGATGAGGAGCAGGGAGGACAGGATCGGGTTGAAGTCGGGCTGGTTCTTGACCGTGATCCCGTACTCGGTCTCGATGCCCATGACTTTCGGGATGGCCATGCAGTCCCCTCGATGCTCGTCGTGAAAAAGAACCCCGGCCGTGATTCGCGGCCGGGGGGAAATGAGGGGGCGTCGACGCCCCCCCATTCTCTAAAGAGTCGGGTGGGCTACTCGAGCCCCCCTGTTTCCTACAGGTACTGGCCGGTGTTGACTACCCGCTCGACGCTGCGCTGCTTTTCCTTCGTCTCGCCCATGAGGGGCTTCACGTAGACGATGCGCTCGCCCTTCTTGCCGGCGATCTTGGCCCAGTCGTCGGGGTTGGTCGTGTTCGGCAGGTCTTCGTTCTCCTTGAATTCCTCGCGGACCGCCGAGAGCATGTCGTCGGTGGTGATGCCCTTCTCGCCGGCGCCGATGTAGCGCTTGAGCGCGAGCTTCTTGGCCCGCCGCACGACCGACTCGATCATGGCGCCCGACGAGAAGTCCTTGAAGTACAGGACCTCCTTGTCGCCGTTGGCGTAGGTGACCTCGAGGAAGCGGTTCTCCTCGCTGAGGCTGTACATCGACTCGATCGCCGCGGCGATCATCGCCTCGATGGCGTCCTTCGCCTCGCCGCGGTGCTGGCGCTTCTCGGACTCGGCGATCGGAATCTCGGTCGTCAGGTACTTGCGGAAGATGTCACCGGCGGCGCCCTGGTCCGGCCGCTCGATCTTGATCTTCACGTCCAGCCGGCCCGGCCGCAGGATGGCCGGATCGATCAGGTCCTGCCGGTTGGAGGCGCCGATGACGATGACGTTCTTCAGCCCCTCGACGCCGTCGATCTCGGCCAGCAGCTGCGGCACGATCGTCGTCTCGACGTCGGACGAGATGCCGGTGCCTCGCGTGCGGAACAGCGCGTCCATCTCGTCGAAGAACACCACGACCGGCACGTCCTCGTTGGCCTTCTCCTTGGCCTTCACGAAGATCTCGCGGATCTTGCGCTCGGTCTCGCCCACGTACTTGTTGAGCAGCTCGGGGCCCTTGATGTTGAGGAAGAACCCCTTGATCTTCTCGCCGCGCTTCTCGGAGATCTTCTCGGCGAGGTTGTTCGCCACGGCCTTGGCGATCATGGTCTTGCCGCAGCCGGGAGGGCCGTAGAGCAGCACGCCCTTGGGCGGCGTGAGCTTGTGCTCCTTGTAGTAGTCGGCGTAGAGGTACGGCAGCTCGACCGCGTCCTTGATCGCTTCGATCTGGTCGCCGAGCCCGCCGATATCGTCGTAGCCGATGTCCGGCACTTCCTCGAGCGAGAGGTCTTCGACTTCGCTCTTCGGCAGTTTCTCGAGCAGGTAGCCGGACCTCGCATCCATCAGAAGGTGATCGCCTGTCTTCAGACGCAGCTGGCGCAGCGGATCGGCGATGATCCCGACTTTCTCTTCGTCGGCGCGCAGCGTGACGACCGCGCGCTCCGGATCGAGCTGCTCCTTGAGGATGACGACGTCGCCCTGTACCTCGTAGCCGGCCGCCTCGACGACGTTGAGCCCCTCGTTGAGGATCAGCTCCTGGCCGGGCTTGAGCGTCTCCACCTTGATGGCCGGGTGGATGTTGACCTTCACCTTGCGGCCCTGCGACAGGATGTTGACGGTGGCATCCTCGTTCGCCGAGAGATACACCCCGTACGTCGACGGCGGCGCGCACAGCTTGTCGACCTCTTCCTTCAGCGCGGTGATCTGCTCGCGCGCCTCGTAGAGCGCGTTGACGAGCTTCTCGTTCTGATTGAAGGCCTGCACGAGCTGGCGATTGGCCTCGCGCAGCTTGTTCTCGAGGACCATGAAGTCCTTCGGCGTGTCCTCGAGCTTCTTGCGGAGGTGCACCGTCTCGGCCTCCAGCGAACGCACGTAAGCCTGTAGATCTTGGAGCTGGATCTCGTACTCCGTGAGCCGACGGCGCGTGCTGGAATCAGACATGGACGCGGGGAGGAACTTCGAGAAGCCTTCGCGGCCCGGGCTACTCTTTTTGTCGAACTCCTTCATAGCCCATCCCTTCTCTCTTGACCCCTCGTGCGCCGCTCGTGCCCGAGCTCTTCCATCGCTGCATGAGTATAGGCGGCCGTGAAAAAGAAAGTCAAGGTTGACGGGTTCTTCGGAGGCGTTTCGGGCTCCGAATTCACCCGGTTTTCAGTCCCGGATCCGCCTCGACCATCGCGTCGCGTTCACCCTCCCGGGAGCAACTTCCATACCGGACCGGGTCGGCGCCGCTTCGCTCTCGAAACGGGTGGCGTGCACACCGGGTTCCACGTATAACGATGTCGATGCGCGTGTCGGCGGTTCTTTCCGCGTGGGTCCTCGTGCTCGCGTGCCTCGCGTGGCCTGCAGGAAGTGCCGCCCAGGGCAGGAAGGAATTGCGCGTCGGCATCGCCGGCGTTCCCGCCGCGCTCAACCCCGCCAGCGGCCTCGAGGGCGCCACGCCGCTCATCGTCCGGCACGTCTTCGACACGCTCGTGACCTATCGCGAGGGCTCCACCGAGATCGAGCCGGCGCTGGCCATTCGGTGGGTCGTGTCCCGCGACGGATTGGTCTGGACATTCACGCTGCGCGAGGGCGTCCGCTTCCACGACGCCAGCCCCGTGACCGCCAGCGAGGTCGCCGCCAGCTTCCAGCGCCAGGTCGGCCCCGACGCGGCGGGGGCGGCGTGGGCCGCGCTCCTGCGCGGCCGGCCGGGTGTCGTGAAGGAAGTCCGCGCGTCCGACGTCCGCACGGTGCAGTTCGTCCTAACCCAGCCCTACGCGCCGTTGCTCACCGTGCTGGCCCACCCGGCCCTGGCGGTCGGGCGCGCGAGCACGGGGCTGGACGGCACCACCCGTCTCGTCGGGAGCGGCGCCTACCGCGTCGTCGACGCCGCCGCCGGACGGATCGCGGTCGAGGCGGTGCCGGGATACTGGGGGGGACCGCCCCGGACGGAGCGCATCGTCTTCCTGGAGGTGGCCACCGACGAGAACGCCGAGGCCGAGTTCGATGCGCGCGCGCTCGACATCTGGTTCCCGCCCGGGCCGCCGCGGCGGATGGCCGGCGCCCTGTCGAGTCCCGGCCTGCGCGTGGGCTATCTTGCCTTCCAGACCGAGAAGGAGCCGTTTTCGCGCAAGAAGATCCGCCACGCGGTGGCTGCCGCGCTCGACCCCGCCGTCATCGGCGTCGCCCTCGACAACAGCGCCGTCCCCCTGCCGTCGTTCCTGCCGGCCGGCGTCTGGGCGCGCCGTGAGGGCAGCCCGGTGCTCGGCGGCACGCGGGACGCGGTCCGGGCCCTGCTGGCCGACGGCTGGCCGAAGGGCCACAAGGCCACGATGCTCGTCTCGGACGAGGCGGGCCCGGTCGATCTTCCCCGGGTGGCCGCCACGCTGCAGACCGCGCTCGGCGCCTCCGACATCCCCATCGTGGTGCGCACGGAGCCGGCCGACAAGGTCCGCGCGGCCCTTCAGGCGGGCGAGCACGAGATGGCCCTGATCGAGACCACCGTGGTCGGCGGCGACCCGCACCTGTTTCTCTTCCCGATCTCGACGAGCGAGGGGGCCGCCAAGGGGCCGCGCGCGCTGAACTACTCCTTCTACCGCAACCCTCGGCTGGACGACGTCCTCGTGCGGGCCAGCCAGCTGTCGTCCCGCGCCGAGCGCGCCCGACTCTACCAGCGGGCCCAGGCGTTGCTGGCGGACGACCTGCCGTGGCTGCCGATCTACGTGCGCCTGCTGTGGGGCGTGGCTCGACCCGAGGTCAGGAACCTGCGATTGCATCCGACCGGCGTGCATCGACTCCACAACGTCAGCCTCGAGGGTCTCCCCGGCCTGCTGCCTTGATTACATGGGGGCCCCGAGATGGCCCCCAAGCCCCCACACGTTCGGCGCCCCCCGGCGAAGCCGGGGTGCTCCTCTGGGGTGCGCGAGCGCAGGGGCCCCGAGATGGCCCCCAAGCCCCCCATCGCTCGCAGTCCCTCTGAGCCGCGTTGCGTCGCGTCGTATCCTCGTGCTAGAAGAAGCGGCAGCGCCCCCTGTCCTTGCCGGGGCGCTCCTCGCTCAGCCGATGCCGTCGATCGCCGAGACCGCCACGGAGATGATCCAGTGGGTGTTCCCCGAGCACGCGGGCGCGCCCGGGCAGATCCACGGCGGCCGCATGATGCAGTGGATCACCCAGGCCGGCACCATGGCGGCGGCGCGGGTGGCCCACGGGACGGTCGTCCTCGGCGCCATGGACGACATCGACTTCCTGCATCCGGTGAAGGTCGGCCAGATCGCCATCCTCAAGGCCCAGGTCGAGTACGTCGGCATCTCCTCCCTCGAGGTGGGAGTGCGGGTGTGGGGGGAGGACGTCGCGACCGGCGCGCGAACGGTCACGCTGAACTCTCACCTGGTGTTCGTCAGCGTCGACGACGACGTCAAGCCGCGGCCGGTGGGCGTCCAGATCGAGCCACGCGACGCCGCGGAGGCTGCGCTCGTCGAGGCGGCCCGCGGGCGGCGCGAGGAGCGGCTGGCCCGCTTCGCCGACCGCGCCCGCCGGGTGAGCGACCTCGACACCGACGGCGACGCGGATCTCTCGTGGCGCTTCGAGTCGGCGCGCTCGGTCCTGCCGGACGACGCGCTCTTCGGCACCACGATGTTCTCGGGCAAGATGCTGATGGAGCTCGACGAGGCCGGCGGCATCCTGTCCATGCGGTACTGCAAGGGGTTCGTCATGACGGCCTGCCTGGACGCCATGGATTTCTACACGCCGATCTGGACGCACGAGGTCGTCACGTTCAAGGCGGGGCTGAACTACGTCGGCACCTCCTCGCTGGAGGTCGGCGTCAAGGTCCTGGCCGAGAAACCGTGGACCGGCGAGGTCCGCCACGCCTGCACGGCCTTCCTCACCTACGTGCACCTGGGTCCGGACCTCCGGCCCCGGCCCTGCCGCCCGTTCACGCCGGGGACGGCGGCCGAGCGGCGGCGGTGGCAGGGCGGGCTCGTCCGCCGCGAACGCCGGTTGGCACGCGTCAAGCGGTTGAAGGCAGCTCTCGCCAACGAATAGATGGGGGGCGTCTCGGGGCCCACCATCCAAGGGGACACGACGATGTCAGGGCACTCTCGGTGGTCGCAGATCAAGCGCAAGAAGGGGAAGGCCGACGTGCAGCGCGGCAAGCTCTTCTCGAAGATCCTTCGTGAGATCACCGTCGCCGCCAAGAACGGCGGCGGCGACCCGAAGGGCAACATGCGGCTGAAGGCGGCCGTGGAGACGGCGAAGGAAGTCAACATGCCGCAGGACAACATCAAGCGGGCGATCCAGAAGGGCACCGGCGAGCTGCCCGGCGAGTCGTGGGAGGAGATCACCTACGAGGGCTACGCCGCCGGCGGCGTGGCGGTGATGACCCAGGTCCTCACCGACAACCGCAACCGGACCGCCCCCGAGATCCGCCACACGTTCGAGAAGTTCGGCGGCAACATGGGCTCGTCCGGCGCGGTGGCCTGGATGTTCGACCGCAAGGGCGTCATCCTCGTCGACGCCGACAAGATCGGCGAGGACGATCTGATGGCCAAGGCACTCGACGCCGGCGCCACCGACATGCGCCGCACCGAAAAAGTTTTCGAGATCACGACCGGCCCTGGTGAAATGGACGCGGTGCGCGACGCGCTGGTGAAGGCGGGCGTGCCGATCCTGGAAGCCCAGGTCACGTACGTGCCGCAGTCGACGGTCCGGGTCGAGGCTCCGACGGCCGCGTCGGTGGTGCGCCTGATCGAGGCGCTGGAGGAGTTGGACGACGTCCAGCACGTGTACGCCAACTACGACATTCCCGACGAGGTCCTCGAGGCCATCTCGGCTGCCTAGTCTCAGAGTCCTGGGGGTCGATCCGGGGCTCGTCGGCACCGGCTGGGCGCTGGTGGAGCCCGGCTCCGGTCGCGTCGGTGTCGTCGACACCGGTGTCATCACCACGGCCGCCGAACTCCCGCTCGACGCGCGCGTGCAGCTCATCTACGACGGCGTCGAGCTCGTGCTGCGGACCCACGCGCCCGAGCTCCTCGTGCTGGAGGACCTGTACACGGAGTACAAGTTCCCGCGCACGGCGCTGCTGATGGCCCACGCCCGCGGCGTGATCTGCCTGGCCGCCCGCCAGCACGACGTGACCGTGCTGGCGCTGGCCCCGGCCGAGGTCAAGCGCGCCATCGCCGCCAACGGCGCCGCCTCCAAGGCGCAGATCCAGACCGGCGTCCAGCGGCTGCTGGGCCTGGCGGCGGCCCCGCGGCCCTCGCATATCGCCGACGCGCTGGCCCTGGCTCTCACCGGATTCTCGCGACGGGGCGGGCGCCTCGGATGATCGCGACCCTGACCGGCCGCCTGCGCCGTCGGGCCGAGGACCGCGTCGTGCTGGAGTGCGGCGGGATCGGCTACGAGGTGTTCCTGCCGCCGATCGCCCTGCGGGCGCTGGAGAGCGCCACCGCGGAATCCGGCGACAAGGCGAGCGAGCTGCACCTCGTCATCTACTACCACGCGACCCGGGACCAGCCGCGCCCGGTCCTGATCGGCTTCACCTCGGACCTCGACAAGGAGTTCTTCGAGAAGCTGATCACGGTGAAGGACATCGGGCCGATGGTGGCGGCCCGCGCGCTCGCCGCGCCGGTCGCCGAGCTGGCCGCCGCGATCGCCCGCCAGGACGAGAAGTACCTGCGCGCGCTGCCCGGCATCGGCCCCCAGAAGGCCAAGAACATCGTCGCCCAGCTCCAGGCCAAGGTCGCCAAGTTCGCGCTCGCGGTCGAGGGCGCAGTGCCGGAGCCGGTGGCCGGGCCGACGTCGCCCGACACCGACGGCCTGCGCGAGACGGTCTGGGAGGTCCTGGTCAAGCAGCTCGGCCACCGCCCGTCGGAGGCCTCGCAGCTCATCACCGATGCGCTCCGCCGTCGGCCCGATCCCCGCTCGCCCGAGGAGCTGTTCGACGAGATCTACCGCGGTCAGGCGGCGGTGAAGGCGAGGTCGTGAGCGTGACGGCCGAGGAGAATCGGATGCTGAGCCGCGCGGCGGCGCCCGAGGAGGTCCAGTTCGAGCGCGCGCTGCGGCCGCGGACGTTCCAGGAGTACGTGGGCCAGGAGCAGGCCGTGGCCAGCCTCCGGGTGTCGGTGGAGGCGGCCCGCCAGCGCGCCGAGTGCGTGGACCACGTGCTGCTCTACGGGCCGCCCGGCCTCGGCAAGACGACGCTGGCCGGCATCATCGCCAACGAGATGGGCACCAACCTCGTGCAGACGGCGGGCCCGGCCATCGAGCGCGGCGCCGATCTCATGGGAATCCTGACGAACCTCGGCGCCAACGACGTGATGTTCATCGACGAGATCCACCGCCTGCCGCGCGCGGTCGAGGAGCTGCTGTACCCGGCGATGGAGGATTTCTCGGTCAACTTCGTCATCGACAAGGGCATGCACGCGCGCACCCTGAAGTACGCGCTGCGGCCGTTCACGCTGGTGGCGGCCACCACCCGGCCCGGCATGCTGTCGGCGCCGCTGCGCGAGCGGTTCGGCATCTTCCACCACCTCGACTTCTACTCGGAGCCGGAGCTGACCCGCATCGTGACCCGCTCGGCGGCCATTCTGGAGACGCGCATCGACGCGGCGGGGGCGGGGGAGATCGCCCGCCGCGCCCGGGGGACTCCGCGCATCGTCAACCGCCTCTTGCGGCGGGTGCGCGACTACGCGCAGGTGAGCGGCGACGGCGCCGTCACCGAGCCCATCGCCCGCGACGCGCTCCACCGCGAGGGCGTCGACGCGCGTGGCCTCGACCGTCTCGATCGCCGCTTCCTCGGCGCCATCATCGAGATCTACGGCGGGGGGCCGGTCGGCATCGAGGCGGTGGCCGCCACGATCAACGACGAGGCGGAGACGCTGGCCGAGATCGTGGAGCCCTATCTGCTGAAGATCGGCTTCATCGCGCGCGAGTCGCGCGGCCGCCGGGTGACGCGCGAGGGCTACGCGCACCTCGGCAAGCAACCGCCGGCCACCGCCACCGGCCAGGGAGCGCTCTTTGAGTAATGGCGCGACTACGGCCGGCGCCACGCGCTTCTGGGCCAGGCCACCTGCGGACCGAACCGGGCTGGAGGCCCCCGCTCCAATGAATGAGCTGGGACGCGCGCTCGTCGTGCTCGGGGTCGTGATCGTCGTCGTCGGTCTGGGGCTCGTGTTCTTCGACCGGGTGCCGTGGATCGGCCGGCTGCCCGGCGACATCCACGTGGAGCGGGGCAACTGGACGTTCTACGTCCCGATCGGCACCTCGATCCTCGTCAGCATCCTCCTGACGCTGGTGCTCTGGCTGATCGGGCGGCGGTGACGCGGGCGGCCACGGCGGCGGCGTGGGTGGCGATCATGGCGCTCGGCGCGGTGTCTCCGGCGGCGGCCTCCGGCCTGATCCGGGTGGCGCTGGTGGACAACGCGCGTGCCGTCGAGCTGCGCGGGACCGACATCGAGGTCGCCGAGCTGGGCGCCTGTCCGCGCTGCCCAGGGCCCTCCCGCCGGGCGACGCTCGTGCGGGCCACCGTCGGTGGCGACGGCGTCGAGATCGACGGCGCCCGGGCCAGCGGCTTCCGCCTGCGCAGCGACCTGCCGATCCGCCTCAACGGACGCGAGTACACGCCGCCGCTCGAGATCCTCCGCAACGGCGAGGGGCTGGTGGTCGTGAACGAGCTGCCGCTGGAGGAGTACCTGGTCGGCGTGCTGCGGGCCGAGGCCGGCGAGAAGTGGCCGCTGGAGGCGCTGCGCGCGCAGGCGGTGGTCGCCCGCACCTACGCCGCCTACCACCGCACGATCGGCGGGAGCAAGCCGTACCATATCGTCGCCTCCACGGCCCATCAGCAGTACTTCGGGCGAGTGCCGCCGGCCTCGCCGGTCTGGGGCGCGGTGCGCGAGACGACCGGCCAGGTGCTGTTGTGGGAGGGCGATGTCTTCCCGGCCTTCTACCACACCGAGAGCGGCGGCTACACCGAGGATCCGCGCACGGTCTTCGCCGCCCGCAACATGCCGGCCCTCAAGGCGGTGCGGTGCGAGTACTCGGCGGGCTCGCCGCACTACTACTGGGCACTCGACGTGCGGCTGACCGACCTGGCCGAGATCCTGCGCCGCCACGACGTCGGGGTGGGCGGCGTCATCGCCGTCGACGTCAGCGAGCGCACGCCCTCGCTGCGGGCCGCCGTGGTCACCGTGCACGGCACCCGGAGCAGCGTGCGGCTACGCGGCAACGATTTCCGGCGGATGCTCGGGTACGACACGTTCAAGTCGACGCTGTTCGCGGTCGCCGTCGACACGCAGCTGGCGCGCTTTTCCGGGCGCGGCTACGGCCACGGCGTGGGCATGTGCCAGTGGGGCGCCAAGGGGATGGCCGAGCAGGGCCACACCGCCCGCCAGATCCTGGAGTTCTACTACCCGAGCACCACCCTCGGCACGCTCGACCGCGCCCGTTGAGCGGCACCATCCACCGGCCTGATTTCGACAAGGTCGACATGCGGGTCGGCGTGGTCGTCGACGCCCAGGAGTTCCCCGAGGCCCGCCGCCCGGCCTACAAGCTCTGGGTCGACTTCGGCCCGCTCGGCGTGAAGCGCTCCAGCGCGCAGATCACCCGTCACTATCGGCTCGGAGATCTCGTGGGGCGCCACGTGGTGGCCGTCGTGAATTTCCCGCCCAGGCAGATCGGCCCGTTCGTCTCCGAGGTGCTGGTGCTGGGCGCCTACGACGAGGCGGGCGAGGTGGTCCTGCTGGAACCCGGCCACGCCGTCAGCCCCGGCGCCCGGATCGGCTGAGCCGGCAGGGTCGTCAAGTCGTCGTCGCTCGGCGGGTTGTACACTTCGCTGGTGGTGCTCGCCGACTACGACTACGAGCTGCCGGCCGGCTCGATCGCGCAGGCGCCGGCCGAGACGCGCGACGCCGCCCGGCTGCTGGCGATCGACCGGACGCGTGGCGCGCTGGCCGACCGGCACGTGCGCGAGCTGCCCGAGCTGCTCCGGCCCGGTGACTGTCTCGTCGTCAACGACTCGCGCGTGATTCCCGCCCGGATCCTGGCCGAGGACGCCTCCGGGCGCGCGGTCGAGCTGCTCTTCCTCGAGGCGGAGGCGCCATCGCGCTGGCGGGCGCTCGTGCGCCCCGGTCGCCGCTGCCGGCCGGGGGTCACGCTGGGCGTCGGCGGCGCCCGGCTCGAGATCGTCGCGGTCGGCCCCGACGGCGCCCGCGTGGTGGAGCGGCGCGACGGCACGATCGAGGATCTGCTCGCCGCGCACGGGCTGCCGCCGCTGCCGCCCTACATCGCGCGCCACGCGAAGCCGGCCGCCGAGGACTGGGAGCGCTACCAGACGGTCTACGCGCGGGCGCCGGGATCGGTGGCGGCCCCGACGGCCGGTCTGCACTTCTCCGAGGCGCTGCTGGCCCGGCTCCGCCAGCGCGGCGTCGAGATCCACGCGCTCACGCTGCACGTCGGGCCGGCGACGTTCCGGCCGGTGACCTCCCCGAGCGTCGAGACCCACACGCTGCCGCCCGAGCGGGCCACGCTCTCCGCCGCGACCGCCGCGGCGGTCGCGGCCGCGCGCCACGAGGGGCGCCGCGTCGTGGCGGTCGGCACGACGGTCACGCGGACGCTCGAGAGCGCGGTGGGCGAGGACGGGCGGGTGACGCCGCTGGACGGCCACGCGACGGTCACGATCCGCCCCGGCCACCGGTTCCGCGCGGTGGATGCGCTGGTCACGAACTTTCACCTGCCGCGCTCGTCGCTGCTGATCCTGGTCAGCGCCTTCGCCGGGAGGGAGCTGATCCTGGGTGCCTACCGTCACGCCGTCGCCGCCGGCTATCGGTTCTACTCGTACGGCGACGCCACGTTGATCGCGTGATCTTCGACCTGCTCGCCACGGACGGACGGGCCCGTCGCGGACGGCTCGGCACCCGTCACGGCGTCGTCGACACGCCGGCCTTCATGCCGGTGGGCACGCGCGCCACCGTGAAGAGCCTCAGCCCCGACGACCTGCGCGAGGCCGGCGCCCAGATCATCCTGAGCAACACCTTCCACCTGCTGGTCCGGCCGGGCCCGGACCTGATCCGCGAGCTCGGCGGGCTCCACCGCTTCATGAGCTGGGACGGTCCGATCCTGACGGACTCCGGCGGCTTCCAGGTGTTCAGCCTCGCGCGTCTGCGCACCATGACCGAGGAGGGCGTGGACTTCCGGGCGCCGGCCGACGGCAGCGCCCACCATCTGTCGCCCGAGCGCGCCATCGAGATCCAGCACGCGCTCGGAAGCGACATCATCCACCCGCTCGACGAGTGCCTCGGCTATCCGGCCACGCGCGAGGACACCGAGCGCTCGCTCGGCCTCACGCTGCGATGGGCGCGGCGCTCGCTGGCCGCGCACCGCGCGGGTGGCACCGGGGCCGCGCTCTTCGGGATCGTGCAGGGGGGCTTTCACGAGGATCTGCGGGCGCGGGCGGTGGCGGAGACGGTCGCGCTGGGGTTCGACGGTTACGCGATTGGTGGCATGGCGGTGGGCGAGCCCAAGCCGCTGATGCGCGATCTCACCGAGGCCGTGGCCGGCACGCTGCCGGCCGGCCAGCCGCGCTATCTCATGGGCGTGGGCAAGCCCGAGGATCTCGTCGAGGCGGTGGCGCGCGGCGTGGACATGTTCGACTGCGTGCTGCCCACGCGCAACGCCCGCAACGGGCAGGCCTTCACGCCCGACGGGCCCGTCACGCTCAAGCAGGCGCGCTGGACCCGCGACCCGACGCCGCTGCAGCTCGATTGCCCGTGCCTGGCGTGCCGGCGGTTCTCGCGGGCGTACCTCCGTCACCTGTTCATGGCCGAGGAGCTGCTCGTGTACCGGCTGCTGTCGCTGCACAACCTGCACTTCTACCTCGGCCTCATGGCGTCCATGCGCGCGGCCATCGCCGAGCGAAGCTTCGCCGTCGTTCCGCGCCCGGTTCTTCGAGCGCTAGCCGCCGTCGCCGCGCCGGCCGAGCTCTAGCCGGGACCGACCGGGGTGCGCTTGCGTTCACGACACTGACGTTCAGGATTCGGCCGGGCGGTGGGGCTCTAGGCGCCGCTGGCTTCGCGGCGGAAGGACTCGATCTGGTCGGGGAGACCGAAGACGCGCACGGTGTCGCGCGGGCGGAGGATCGTCTCGGGGGGCGGGTGCAGCACGACGTCGCCGTTGGTGCGCGTGAGCGCCACCACCGTCACGCCGAAGGACTCGCGGATGCGCGTGTCGCGGAGCGACTGGTCCGTGAGCCCCGGTGCCTCGAGGAGCAGGACGTCGGCGATCTGCGGCAGCGCCTCCCCGGGCGGCGCGCCCGGCAGCGCGTCGTCCATCGCCACGCGGAAGCGCTCGAGGTACTCGAGCACCCGTTCGCGGGGAAGGTCGAGCCGCCGCAGCGCGTGCCGGATCAGCGTCGAGGCGGCCTCGACCTCGGGCTGGATGACCTCGCTGGCACCGGCGGTGGTCAGCCGGTCGCGATCGGCGAAGGTGTGGGCGCGGGCCAGGATGGGCACGCGAGGGTTGCGGCTGCGGACGTGCCGGACCGTCAGGTACGCGCGCTCGACCTGCGGCACGGCGACCACGACGAGGGCGGCGCGGTCGACGTGGGCGGCGTCCAGGATGTGCTCGCTGGAGGCGTCGCCGAACAGGCACCGGACGCCCCGGCGGCGGACGTTGCGGACGATGTCGGGGTCGGCGTCGATCGCGACGTAGGGGGTCCGGAAGGTCGCCAGCGCCTCCGCCACCTGGCTCCCCACGCGCCCGAAGCCGCACACGACGACGTGCCCGGCGACATCCCGGGCGTCCAGCGGCGCGGGCGCCGCGTCGCGCCGCCCGGCGCCGCCGGCCCGGTCGAGCCAGCCCGGGACGTACCGCACGAGCAGGGCGTTGGCGAGGATCGTCAGGAGTGACGCGGCCAGCGTCGCGTTGTAGATGTCGTCCCCCACGAGCCCGGCGCCCCGCGCCACCTGGATGAGGATGAACGAGAACTCCCCGATCTGCGTGAGCCCCACCCCGACCAGGAGGGCCGTCGCGAGGGGCTGGCGGAAGAGCGCGACGACCCCCGTCCAGATCACCAGCTTGCCGATCATCACGAGGCCGACGATCACGCCGAGCAGCGGGAGGTTCTCGGCCACCGCCACCGGATTGATCAGCGCGCCGACGGTCACGAAGAACAGGGCCACGAAGGCGTCGCGCAGCGACAGCAGGCGCGCCAGCGTCTCGTGCGCGTAGTCCGACTCGCTGATCAGCAGACCGGCCAGGAACGCGCCGAGCGCGAGTGAGAGCCCCACCGCCTGGGTCAGGGCGGCGGTCCCCAGCGCGATCGCGAGCGCGACCATCAGGAAGATCTCCTGGCTCTGCATGCGGGCGACGTAGGTCAGCAGCCGGGGGACGACCTTCGCCGCCAGGTAGAAGAACGGCACGAGGATGGCGACGCCGGTGCCCAGCGCGCCGGCGATCGAGAGCAGCCGGCTCGCGTCGAGGGCGCCCAGCCGCGGCAGGATCACGATGAGCACGACGACCGCGAGGTCCTCGACGAGCGTGATGCCGATCATGATGCGGCCGTGTCGCGTGTGCAGCTCACCCCGGTCGAGGAGCAGGCGGGCCAGGACCATCGTGCTGGCCACCGACACCACCATGCCGACGACCGCGCCCTCCAGCGGCGTCCACCCGATCAGGCGGCCGACGCCCACCCCGAGGGCGACGGACAGGAGGATCCCGAGCGGGCCCCCGAGGATGGCGATCCACTTCACGCGCAGCAGGTCTCGCAGGGAGAACTCGGTGCCGATCGAGAACATGAGGAGCACGACGCCGATCTCGGCGAAGACCTCGAAGGTGTGCAGGTCCGACACGGACGGGCCCGGCGTCAGCGGGCTGATCAGCACGCCGGCCAGCACGTACCCGAGGATCAGCGGCTGCCGGGCCAGCCGGGCCAGGAGGGCGCCCAGCACGGCGGCGACGAACACGTACGCCAGATCGCGAAATATGATCGGGTCGGCGACCATCGTGGCCGGTCACGGTACCACGGACGTGCGGGGGGCTTCGGGGCTAGGCGCTCGGCAGGTTATGCAGTATCATCCGTGTCTGTTTCGCCCAATGAAACCGAATGTTCGGAGGCCTGACCCTCGATGAATCTCGCGCACGCTGCCGACCTCGCGTACGCCGCCTCGGCGCCGCCCGGCGGCGCCGGTGGACCGGCCGCCTTCGTGCAGCCGCTGATCCTCTTCGGTGCGATGTTCGCGATCTTCTACTTCATCGTGCTCCGGCCCCAGCAGCGCCAGAAGGCCGAGCGGGAGCGGATGCTGGCGGCGATGAAGAAGGGCGATCGCGTCGTCACGACCAGCGGCATGCACGGCACCGTCATGTCGATCGCCGAGCACACGGTCACGCTGCGCGTGGCCGACCAGGTGAAGATCGAGTTCGATCGCACGGCCATCGGCCGTGTCGCCGCGGTCACGGGCGACAAGGATGCCTAGACGCCTCTGGGGCCGGATCGGGCTGGTCGTGGTGGTGCTGGCCGTGTCGCTCTGGTACCTGTACCCGCCCAAGCACAGCATCAACCTCGGCCTCGACCTGCAGGGCGGCATCCACCTCATGCTCGGCGTCGAGGTCGACAAGTACGTCGCCAGCCAGACGGAGCGCGCCGCCGGGGACCTCAAGAACGGGCTCGAGCGGAAGGGCGTGGGCGTCAAGCGGGTTGCCCGCGAGGGCTTGAGCACCATCGTGGTGGAGCTGGCCAGCACCACCAACTGGAACGACGCGCTCACGGTGGCCGCCGAGTTCGGCTCCTTCGAGGTGGCCCAGCGTGACGACAAGGCGGGCCGCTTCACCCTTGCCATGCGCGAGCGACAGGTCACCACGCTGCGCGACGACGCCGTCCGGCAGGGTCTGGAGACGATCCGCAACCGCGTGGACCAGTTCGGCGTCGCCGAGCCGACCATCACCCGCCAGGGCCAGGACCGGATCCTGATCCAGCTGCCGGGCGTGCAGGACCCCGACCGCGCCAAGGCGCTGATCGGCCGGACGGCGCTGCTGGAGTTCAAGCTCCTCGACGAGCAGACGCCGGTGGAGCAGGCGCTGGCCGGCCGGGTGCCGGAGACCTCCGAGGTCGTCTACCAGCGGCGGGTGGACAAGGAGACGAAGGCCGAGCGCAAGCAGCCCTACGTCGTGCAGAAGCGCACCCTGCTCACCGGCGCCGAGCTGACCCGGGCCGAGGTGCAGGCCGATCCCAACTCGACGGGCAACTGGCAGGTGGCCATCGAGTTCACGGCCACCGGCGCCCGCATCTTCGGCGACGTGACCGAGCAGAACGTGGGCCGCCACCTGGCCATCATCCTCGACGGCAACCTCTACTCGGCGCCGCGCATCAACGAGCGGATCCCGGGCGGGCGGGCCGTCATCACCGGGCAGTTCACGGTCGAGGAGGCCCGCGACCTGGCCATCGTGCTGCGGGCGGGTGCGCTGCCGGCGCCGGTGACCATTCTGGAGGAGCGCACGGTCGGACCCTCGCTCGGCGCCGACTCCATCCGGCAGGGGATGATCGCCATCCTCGGCTCGGCCGCGGCCGTCTTCCTCTTCATGCTGCTCTACTACCGGCTCTCCGGCCTCATCGCCGACCTGGCGCTCGTCCTCAACCTCGTCATCCTGCTCGCCTGCATGGCGGCCTTCGAAGCCACGCTCACGCTGCCCGGCATCGCCGGCATCGCGCTGACCGTCGGCATGGCGGTTGACACCAACGTGCTCATCTTCGAGCGCATCCGCGAGGAGCTGCGGCTGGGCAAGACGCCGCGGGCGGCCATCGACGCGGGGTTCCACCGCGCGCTGCGGACCATCATCGACACCCACCTGACGGTCATGGTCACCGCCGCCATCCTCTAC
The DNA here is from genome assembly GCA_963743355.1 of uncultured Candidatus Rokubacteria bacterium. GTDB lineage: Bacteria > Methylomirabilota > Methylomirabilia > Rokubacteriales > CSP1-6 > AR5. Next base: position 343,385 of record CAVUPM010000004.1, on the reverse strand, counting down.
AACTTCGGCACCGGGCCCGTGAAGGGCTTCGCCGTCTCGCTGTTCCTGGGCCTGGCCGCCAGCCTCTTCACCGCGTACTTCTTCACGCGCCTCCTCTTCGATCTCATCTACATGGGGCGCCGGAAGGTCCAGGCGATCTCGATATGATCGAGCTGTTCCACGCCCCCAGCTACAACTTCATCGGCCGGCGCCGGCTGGCCTACCTGCTCTCGGCCATCCTGATGGTGATCGGCCTGGGGACGCTCGCCGTCCGCGGGCTGCACTACGACATCGACTTCACCGGCGGCACCCTGGTGCAGGTCCGATTCGAGCAGCCGCCGACCGTGGCCGTGATCCGGGCCGGCCTCGCCCGGATCCAGCTCGGCGAGAGCATCATCCAGAAGTTCGGCGACGACCGGGAGTACATCGTCCGGCTGCCGCTCACGACGGCGAACCCCGAGGAGCTGACCAAGCGGGTCACCGGGGCGCTGGCGCAGGAGGCGAGCCTGGGCAAGTTCGATATCCGCCGGGTCGAGTTCGTCGGCCCCCAGGTGGGCCGGGACCTCCAGCTGCAGGCGATCTACGCCGTGCTGTTCGGCCTGGGCGGCATCCTCCTCTACGTCGCGTGGGCCTTCAAGAGCCTCAAGGGCGGGGTGGCCGCCATCGTCGCGGTGTTCCACGACATGGTCATCTGTCTCGGCGCGCTGTCGCTGACCGGCCGGGAGTTCTCGCTGCCGGTGCTGGCCGCGCTGCTGACGATCATCGGCTACTCGGTCAACGACACGATCGTGGCCTACGACCGCCTGCGCGAGAACCGCGGGAAGTACTCGCAGAAGGGCAAGTCGTTCGCCGAGCAGCTCAACGACGCGATCAACCAGACGCTGTCGCGGACGGTCCTCACCGCGGTCACCACGTTCCTGTCCGGCGTGATCTTGCTCGCGTTCGGGGGCAAGGTCCTCGAGGACTTCGCCTTCGTCCTGGTCATCGGGGTCCTCACCGGGACCTATTCCACGATCTACATCGCCGGCGCGATCATCGTGGACTGGACCCTTGCCGTCGAGGGCCGGGTCGGACGCCGGAAAAAAGCGGTGGCGAAAGCCTGAAGCGCGCGTAAAATCGTATGATTACCCAGAGGGTTAGGCTTCGTGACCGAGCTGCAGACGCTCATCGAGGAGATTCCGAAGTACCAGCCAGGCGCCGATCTGGACGTACTGCAGCGCGCCTACCGGTTCTCTGAGGCCTCCCACCAGGGTCAGCAGCGCGCCTCGGGCGAGCCGTACCTGTCCCACCCCCTCGAGGTCGCCCACCTCCTCGTCGGCTTCAAGATGGACGTCACCACGGTGACCGCCGGCCTGCTCCACGACGTCCTCGAGGACACCGGCGCCACCAAGGACGATCTGGAGCGCGAGTTCGGCAAGGAGATCGCCGACCTCGTCGACGGCGTCACCAAGCTCGGCAAGCTGGCGTTCTCGTCGCGCGAGGAGCGGCAGGCCGAGAACTTCCGCAAGATGCTGGTGGCGATGGCGCGCGACCTGCGCGTGCTGATGATCAAGCTCGCCGACCGCCTGCACAACATGCGGACGCTCGACTACCTGCCGCCGGAGCGATCGCGCAAGATCTCCCAGGAGACGCTCGACATCTATGCCCCGCTGGCGCATCGCCTGGGCATGGCGAAGGTCAAGGCCGAGCTCGAAGACCTGGCGCTGCGCTCGCTCCAGCCGGAGGATTACCTGGAGCTGCAGCGCCGTGTCGCCAAGCGGCGGCTCGAGCGCGAAGCCGACATCAACCACGCCATCACGATCCTCGAGCAGAAGCTCTCCGAGGTCGGCATCGAGTCGCAGATCCGGGGCCGGCCGAAGCACTTCTTCTCGATCTGGAAGAAGATGCACGATCAAGGTCGGGAGTTCGACGAGATCTACGACCTGACCGCGGTGCGCGTCATCACGAGCTCCGTGCGGGACTGCTACGGCACGCTCGGCGTCGTGCACTCCCTCTGGAAGCCCGTGCCCGGCCGCTTCAAGGATTTCATCGCGATGCCCAAGGTCAACATGTACCAGTCGCTCCACACGACGGTCATCGGGCCCAAGGGCGATCCGGTGGAGATCCAGATCCGCACGCCGGACATGCACCGCATCGCCGAGGAAGGCATCGCCGCCCACTGGCTCTACAAGGAGAAGAAGTCCGGCAAGGACCGCGTCGACGACTCGCTGGTGTGGCTGCGCCAGCTCCTGGAGAATCAGCAGGACACCAAGGACCCGGGCGAGTTCCTCGACAGCGTGCGCGTCGACCTCTTCCCGGACGAGGTCTACGTCTTCACGCCCAAGGGCGACGTCAAGGCGCTGCCGGAGGGCTCCACGCCGATCGACTTCGCCTACGGCGTGCACACCAAGGTCGGTGAGCACTGCGTGGGGGCGAAGGTCAACGGCAAGCTGGTCCCGCTGCGCTACACGCTGCGCCAGGGCGACATCATCGAGATCGTCACCTCGCCCAACCAGCACCCGAGCCGCGACTGGCTCAAGATCGTCAAGTCCTCGCGCGCCCGCTCGAAGATCAACCAGTGGGTCAAGGTCGAGGAGCGCGCCCGCTCCATCGAGCTGGGGCGGGAGATGTTCGAGCGCGAGGCCAAGAAATACCGGCTGAACCCGACGGCCCTGCTGGGGGGCGACGAGATGACGCGCGTCGCCTCCGACCTCGGGTATCCCGCCGCCGAAGACCTGCTGGCCGCCATCGGCTACGGCAAGGCCTCCGTGCACCAGCTCCTCAACAAGCTGGCGCCGGGCGCCACCCTGGAGACGATCGAGCGCGCCAAGGCGGCGGCCGGCACCCGGCCCAAGGCCGACCAGGGCGTGCGGATCCGCGGCGTGGAAGACCTGCTCGTGCGCTTCGCCAAGTGCTGCAACCCGTTGCCGGGCGACGCCATCGTGGGGTTCATCACGCGCGGCCGCGGTCTCACCGTGCACGCCCGCGAGTGCCTCACCGTCGCCAAGAGCGTGCTGGACCGCGAGCGCCTCATCGACGTGGAGTGGGACGTGGATGAGCCGGCCAAGCGACCGGTCCGGATCGCGGTCTACATCGGCAACGACCGGCCGGGCCTGCTGTCCGAGATCACCGGCGCGATCTCCTCCCGCAACGGCAACATCACGAAGGCCGAGGTGACGGTCACCGACGACCGGCGGGGGATCAACAATTTCGTGGTCGAGGTTGCCGATCTTCGCCAGCTTCAGGAGATCATGACGGCGATTCGCCTTGTCGCTGACGTCATCAACGTTGAACGCGTCCGAGGCTTGTAAACGGGCCGACGATAAGGGCCCATCTGCTTCGTTGCCTCCTCGCTCCTCCCTGCGGCGTGGCCGGGCCACGCCTCAGTCGTCGCTCGGCGGCGCCTCGCATCTGGACCCTTCTCGTCGGCCCTGTCCGCGAGGTGATTGGACGGCACGGCAGGAGTGATCCTCGCTGCGCTCGATCACGGAGAGGCGGGAGTGATCCTCGCTTCGCTCGATCACGGAAGGGATGGGGATCATGACGCGGCGGCAGTTCGAGGCGGTGGTCGAAAGGGCGATGCGGAAGCTGCCGAGGGCGTTCAAGGAGAGGATCGCGAACATCGCGGTGGTGGTGGAGGACTGGGCGGACGACGAGACGTTGGAGGAGATGGGGATCGAGCCGCCCGATACGCTGTACGGGCTCTACCGCGGGGTCGACATCACCCATCGGGACTCCAGCTACGGCAACGTGCTGCCCGACGTCATCACGATCTACCAGGGGCCGATCGAGGAGGACGCGGCCGACGAAGCGGAGATGGCGGAGATCGTGCGCGAGACGGTGATGCACGAGCTCGGCCACTACTTCGGCCTCGACGACGACACGATGCACCGGATCGAGGACGGCGAGGCGTAGACTTCAGGAGTGGACCAGCCGCTGCGCGGACAGAAGGCCCTGGTCACGGGCGCCAGCTCGGGGATCGGCGAGGGCATCGCCCGGGCGCTCGGCGGTGCCGGCGCCGCCGTCGTCGTGAGCTACTCCAACAACGCGGCCGGTGCCCAGCGCGTCGTGGCCGAGATCCAGGCCGGCGGCGGCGAGGCGCTGGCCATCCGCGCCGACGTCGCCCGTGAGGCCGACGTCGAGGCGATGTTCGCCGAGATGCTCGGCGCCTGGGGCCGCATCGACATCCTCGTCAACAACGCCGGCCTGCAGCGCGACGCCCCGCTGACCGCGATGACCCTCGAGCAGTGGAATACGGTTCTCGGCGTGAACCTCACCGGGATGTTCCTCTGCACCCGGGCCGGCGCGCGGGCGATGATCCGCCAGGGCCCCCGACCCGCGTTGTCGCGCGCCGCTGGCAAGATCGTCTGCATCTCGTCGGTGCACGAGGTCATCCCGTGGGCTGGCCACGTCAACTACGCGGCGTCCAAGGGCGGCGCGAAGCTCTTCATGCAGTCCGTCGCCCAGGAGCTGGCGCCCCACCGCATCCGGGTGAACTCGATCGCGCCGGGCGCCATCCAGACGCCGATCAACCGCGCGGCGTGGGAGACCCCGCAGGCGCTGCAGTCGCTGCTGACGCTCATCCCTTACGGGCGCATCGGCGTGCCGGAGGACATCGGCCAGGCGGCCGTCTGGCTGGCCTCCGACGCCGCCGACTACGTGCACGGCCAGACGATCTTCGTCGACGGCGGCATGACCCTCTATCCCGAGTTCGCGAGCGGGGGCTGAGGCGCATGCGCCGCACGGCGGCCGGACGGCGCTGAGTGCTCGACTGGGGCCGGGAGGTCTGCGGTGAGCTGGACACGGCCGAGCGCCGCGAGTGGCTGTGCACCAACGGGCTGGGCGGCTTTGCCTCGGGGACCGTCGCCGGCCCGCTCACCCGTCGTTACCACGGGCTCCTCGTCGCCGCCCTCACGCCTCCCCTCGGCCGCACGCTCGTCGCCGCCAAGCTCGAGGAGGACGTGGCGTACGGCGGCCGGACGTGGGCGCTGGGCGCCAACCGCTGGGCCGATGGCACCCTGGCGCCGCACGGCTACCGCGAGCTCGAGCGCTTCCGTCTCGACGGCACCACCCCGGTGTGGACCTACGCCTGCGGCGACGCGCTGCTCGACAAGCGCGTGTGGATGGAGCCGGGCGCGAACACCACCTACGTTCGCTACGAGGTCCTCCGGGCCGTCGAGCCGCTCGCGCTGACGCTGCGCGCGCTCGTCAACTATCGCGACTACCACGCGACGACACACGCCGGCGACTGGGCGATGCAGGTCACGCCGGTGGAGCGGGGGCTCCGCGTGCGGGCCTTCGACGGCGCCGCGCCCCTGTTGCTGCTGGCACCGGGCGCCGAGGCACAGCCGGCGCACGCGTGGTATCGCCGCTTCGCCTTGCCCCGCGAGCGCGAGCGCGGCCTCGACGCCGCGGACGACCACCTCCACGCCGGCACCTTCCGGGCGACGCTGCGGGCGGGGGAGTCGCTCACGGTCGTGCTGTCGACCGAGCCGGCGCCCTCGCCGGACGGGGCGGCCGCGTGGGGCCGCCGCCAGGCCCACGAGGCCGACCTGCTGGCGCGCTGGACGCGCGGCTGGCCGGGCGCCGCGCAGGCGCCCCCGTGGATCCGCCACCTGGTGCTGGCCGCCGATCAGTTCGTGGCCCGGCGCCCGCTGGCGGACGAGCCGGAGGGCATGACCGTCATCGCCGGCTACCACTGGTTCGGCGACTGGGGCCGCGACACGATGATCGCGCTGCCCGGACTGGCCCTGGCGACCGGGCGCCCCGAGCTGGCCGTGCGCGTCCTGCGCACGTTCGCGCGTTTCGTGGACCGCGGCATGCTGCCCAACCGGTTCCCCGACGTACGGGGAGACGCCCGAGTACAACACCGTCGACGCGACGCTGTGGTGCGTGGAGGCGATTCGGGCCACCCACGCGGCGACCGGCGACGACGGTCTGCTGAAGGAGCTGTTTCCCGCGCTCGAGAGCGTGGTCGACTGGCATCGCCGCGGCACCCGCTACGGCATCGGCGAGGATCCGGTCGACGGGCTCCTGCGGGCCGGCGAGCCCGGCGTGCAGCTCACCTGGATGGACGCGCGGGTCGGCGACTGGGTGGTGACGCCGCGGATCGGCAAGCCGGTCGAGATCAACGCCCTCTGGTACAACGCGCTCCGCGCCATGGCGGGCTTCGCGCGCCGCCTGCGCCGGCCGGCGGGGGCCTGGGACGCGGCCGCCGACCGCGTGCGCGACGGCTTCGCCCGCTTCTGGTACGAGCGGGGCGGGTACTGCTACGACGTGCTCGACGGCCCCGAGGGCGACGACCGCGCGCTGCGACCGAACCAGATTCTCGCGGTCGCGCTGCCGGAGAGCCCGCTCACGCCGGAGCGACAGCGGCAGGTGGTCGACGCGTGCGCCCGCCACCTGCTGACCTCGTTCGGCCTGCGCAGCCTGGCGCCGACCGAAGCCGCGTACTGCGGCCGTTACACGGGTGGACGGCGGGAGCGTGACGGCGCCTACCACCAGGGCACGGTGTGGGGCTGGCTGCTGGGCCCGTTCGCGCTCGCCCACGCCCGCGTCCACGGCGATCCGGCTGCCGCGCGCGCGTTCCTGGAGCCGATGGCGCATCACCTCGACGATTACGGCGTGGGCTCCCTCGCCGAGGTCTTCGACGGCGATGCGCCCTTCGCCCCGCGCGCGTGCATCGCCCAGGCGTGGAGCGTCGCCGAAACGCTCCGCGCCTGGCAGACACTGACCGCCGCCGCGGATTCCCGCTCCACGCCGCGCGTTCGGCCGGTCACAACGCGCCGCCGCTAGCGTCCCGGTGTGAGCGCGCGGGCACGCCTCGCCGCAGTCGGTGTGCTCACGGTCTTCACGCTGTTTCCGACCGGCCGCGCGCTGAGTCAGTCCAAGGAGCAGCGCCTTGCCCTTCTGGCGTATCTGCAGTTCAGCGTCGGAACGAAGATGGTCGAGCGGTGCTCCGGACGCTTCCCGGAGTACCGAGAACTCAGCGCCAGTGTGCTCGCCGCGTGGTCCGACAGGCACCGTGCCCAGATCGAGCGGGGCCGACAGCTTGCGCGTGCCGCCGCCGAGCGCGGCGAGGTCAGTGTGGATCAGGAAGTCGAGCGACGCTACCAGGCCACGATCACCGAGTTCGCGCAAATGAAGGAAGCGGACGCACGGCTGAATTGCGAGGCGGCGATGCGGGAGTTCGAGATGCGTGAGTGACCACGAGCGAGACTACGGCCAGCTTTCACGTCGCGCTACACCTGTCAGGCCCAACCGGCCTGGTCTTCTAGTCGAGCTCGCTTAAGTTTAGGCTTGACAAGGGCTTTCATTAGTCCGTACTGTTTCAGCAGATGCTGAAAGCGCTGGAGCAAGCGAAACATGCTCAAAGCTGCAGAGATTCGGCGACAAGTGGCCCAGCGTCTCAGGGAGCTGTTCCCTCGGGCGCGCGGTTGGGATGAGACCGTGGACGCCCGGATCGGCAACCAAACGGCCGATATGCTGGTCAAATTCAGGCTCGGTGAGCACGAGCAGAGCCTCGTCGTCGACGTTGCTGCACTCGGACAACCGCGACAGATCCGGGCTGCGGTGACCAAGCTGTCCGAGATCCGACAGGTCACCCCGAGCCTCTATCCGGTGGCCGCCTCCGTCTACATCGGCCCCCAGAGCGCCCGGATCCTCAAGGACAACGACCTCGGCTACGTCGACCTGTCGGGGAACTGCTACCTGGCCTTCGAGCACGTGCTGATCGAGAAGGAAGGCAAGCGCAACGTGCGGCCCTCCACGCGGCCGCTGCGCTCGCTGTTCGCGCCGCGCGCGACGCGGGTCGTGCGCGTGCTGCTGGCGGAGCCAAGCCGCGCGTGGCGGCTGGAGGAGCTGGCCAAGGCCGCCGCGGTGAGCCTGGGGCATTCCCACAACGTCGTGAAGCGCCTGGAGGACCTGCGCTGGCTGGAGCGTGACGAGGCGCAGCGCATCCACCTGGGGAAGCCGGCCGACCTGATCGAAGCGTGGTCGGAGTCCTATACGTACCGGATCAACGAGATCGCGTCGTACTTCGCCCCCGAGCGAGTGACCCGACGGCTCATGGCCGATCTCGCGCGGACGCTGGCGGCCGACAACCGGCGGTACGCGTTCACGCTGAGCGCCGGGCTGTCGCTGGTCGCCCCGCACACGCGCCTGGGCGCGATCCACTGCTATCTCGAGGGCGACCCGGCGCCGATCGCCGCCGCGCTCGGTCTGCATCCGGCCGGCGAGGCCGACGGCGCGTTGCACCTGCTGTCGCCCTACGACCCGGGCGTCTTCTACGGGCTGGTCGACAAGGCCGGCCTCAAGGTCGTGTGCCTGCCGCAGCTCTACGCCGACCTCAAGCGCTACGAGCGCCGCGGCGGCGAGCAGGCCGAGCACCTGCGCCGCGAAGCGATGGGCTACTGATTGTCGACGAAGGGAGGTGAACGACTCCATGGCTAAGAAGAAGGCGGCCAAGAAGAAGAAGAAGTAACGACGCTGTGAGGCGGTCATCCCGGCAGCGTGAAGGAGGTGAGATCTCGAATGGCGAAGAAGAAGAAGGCGGCCAAGAAGAAGAAGAAGTAAGGACGGTGTTGTGCCCGGTGGGGGGTGGCGGCCTCTCACCAGTGACCAATCGGGAGGGGGCACTGCCCCCTCCCGTTTGTGCGACGTGCTTAAATGACCTTCGTGACCTTGCCCGCCTTGAGACAGCGGGTGCAGACCCGGACGCGGGCAGGCCGGCCACGCACCAGCGCCCGCATCGACACGAGATTCGGCAACCAGCGCCGCCGGGTCAGCTTGTGGGCGTGACTCACCGTGTTGCCGACCGACGGGCCTTTTCCGCACACATCGCAGCGCTGCGCCATCGCGACTCCTTGGATCGGGATTACGGACGCCCGAGACAGAACGCCTGTATAGCACAATGCTCCCGGTGAGGCAAACTGGGCGCCCGCCGACCCCCCCGAGCCTGGCCACCCCCCTGCAGTACCTCAAGGGCGTGGGTCCCGAGCGGGCCAAGCTGCTCGATCGCAAGCGGCTGACCACGGTCGAGGACGCGCTGTTCTTCCTGCCGATCCGCCACGAGGACCGCACCCGGCTGACGTCGCTGCGCAGCCTGCAGGTGGGCCAGGTGGCCACATGCGCGGGCACGATCGCCGGGATCAGCCCGCCGCCGCCCGGCCGCCGGCGGGCGCCGGTAGTGCTGCTGCTGCACGACGCCGGCGGCTACGGCACCGCCACCCTGTTCGGGCGGAGCTGGCTCACGCGCGTGCTGCAGCGGGGGCAACGCGTGATCCTGCACGGCAAGGGCGCGCGCTTCAAGGACAAGATCACGCTCCAGGTGCAGGACTGGGAGGTCGTGGAGTCGAGCGACGACGAGCCGATCCACGCCGGGGCGCTCGTGCCCGTCTACTCGTCCACCGAGGGCCTGCCCCAGCGCGCGCTGCGCTCGCTCCTGTGGCGGCTCGTCGAGGCGCACGCCGCCGACGTGGTCGAGACGCTGCCCGAGACGCTCCGGCGCCGGCGCGAGTTCCTCGCCCTCCCGGAGGCGCTGCGCGGCGCCCACTTCCCGCACAGCGAGGCCGAGCGTCAGGCGGCCACCCGCCGCCTCGCCTTCGAGGACTTCCTGCTGCTGCAGCTCGGCCTCGCGATCTTGCGGTCGCGCACGACGCGCGCGCGTGGCATCGCGATGCGGCCACCGGGCGAGCTCGTGGGGCGTCTGCGGGCGGCGCTGCCGTGGACGCTCACCGGCGCCCAGGAGCGCGTGTGGACCGAGATCCGGGCCGACATGGCCGCGCCCCACCCGATGCACCGACTCCTGCAGGGCGACGTCGGCTCGGGCAAGACCATCGTGGCGGCCATGGCCGTGCTCACCGCCGTCGAGGCGGGCTACCAGGCCGCGGTGATGGCGCCGACCGAGATCCTCGCCGAGCAGCACTTCATGACGCTCTCCCGCCTGCTGGAGCCCCTCGGCGTGACGGTCACGCTGCTCACCTCGGCCCTGCGCGCGCGCGAGCGCACGGCGCGGCGGGCCGCGCTGGCGGCCGGCGAGATCGGCTGCGCCATCGGCACCCACGCCCTCGTGCAGGAGCGCGTGGAGTTTCGCCGGCTCGGGCTGGTGGTGGTGGACGAGCAGCACCGCTTCGGCGTGGCCCAGCGCGCGCGGCTCAAGGCCAAGGGCGAGCAGACCGACGTGCTGGTGATGACGGCGACGCCGATCCCGCGCACGCTGGCCCTCACGGTGTACGGCGACCTCGACGTGAGCGTGCTCGACGAGCTGCCGCCCGGCCGCAAGCCGATCGTGACGGCGGCGCGCACGGAGAGCCGCCGACCGCAGATCTACGCGTTCCTGCGCGAGCAGGCGGCGGCCGGGCGCCAGATCTACGTCGTCTATCCGCTCATCGAGGAGTCCGAGCTGCTCGACCTCAAGGCGGCCACCGATATGGCGCGCCACCTCCAGAAGGAGGTGTTTCCCGAGCTGGTCGTGGGGCTCCTGCACGGCCGGCTGTCGTTCGAGGACAAGGACGCCATCATGCAGCGGTTCAAGGCGGGCGAGATCCACGTGCTCGTCTCCACGACCGTCATCGAGGTCGGCATCGACGTGGCCAACGCCTCGGTGATGCTGATCGAGCACGCCGAGCGCTTCGGGCTCTCGCAGCTCCACCAGCTCCGCGGGCGGGTGGGGCGCGGGCCGTGGAAGTCGTACTGCATCCTTCTCACCGCCGGCAGGCTCGGCGAGGAGGCCCAGCGGCGCGTGCAGGCGATGGTCGAGACCAACGACGGCTTCCGCATCGCCGAGGTCGATCTGCAGCTCCGCGGCCCCGGCGAGTTCTTCGGCACCCGCCAGTCGGGGCTTCCAGAGTTCCGGGTCGCCGACCTGCTGCGCGACGCCGCGCTGCTGGACGAGGCGCGGCGCGATGCCCAGGCCATCATCGCGGCCGATCCCGAGCTGCGCGCGCCCGAGCACCGCGGCCTCCGCGACGCGCTCCTCGCCCGCTGGCGCGGCAAGCTCGCGCTGGCCTCGGTCGGATGAGCGCGCGGAGCGCCGGCGGCGGGCAATGAGGATCATCGCCGGCGCATTGAAGGGACGACGCCTCGTCACCCCGCGCGGAGACACCACACGGCCGACCGCGGATCAGGTGCGGATCGCGCTGATGGACACGCTGACGCCGCGGCTGCCGGACGCGCGCGTGCTCGACCTGTTCGCGGGCGCGGGTGGCGTGGGGCTGGAGGCGCTGTCGCGGGGGGCGGCGCACGCGACGTTCGTGGAGCGCGACCCGCGGGCGGTGGCGGCGCTGCGCGCGAACGTCGAGGCGCTCGGCGTCGGCGCCCACGCGCGCGTGCGACGGGGCGACGTCCTGCGCGAGCTCGCCACGCTCTACGGGGCCGGGGAGCGGTTCGACATCGTGTTCCTCGACCCACCGTACGATGCGGGGCTGGTCGAGACCACGCTGCAGTCGCTCGGCGGCGGCGGCCTGCTGCTCCCGGAGGGGCTGGTGGTGGCCCAGCACTTCACCAAGCGGGCGCCGGCCGCGACGATCGGCGCGCTGGCCACGTTCCGGACACGGCGCTTCGGCGAGACGACGCTCACGTTTTATCGCGCGGCGGCGAGCCCGGGCTGAGTCCCTGCCTTGACTCCGGGACCGGCATGAGCGCAGGATTGCCAGCGCCGGCGGACCGGGCCGGGCTGCCTCATTCGTGAGCACACGGAGAGCACGCGGAGTGCTCCGCCGTGAAGGTCGCCGGGGATTCTCGATCACCACGAGCCGGGGGTCACCCATGAGCGGACCGACGAATGGAGGACGGGCGCGCGCCTATCAGGCGTTGCGCGAGTCGGAGGAGCTCCATCGCCTCACCCTCGGCAGCATATCCGACGCGGTCTTCGTCACCGACGACGATGGCCGCTTCACGTTCATCTGCCCGAACGTCGACGTCATCTTCGGCTACGTGCCGGACGAGGTGCTGTCCATGGGGCGGATTGCTCGCCTCCTGGGCGAGAACCTCGTCGATCGCGCCGAGCTCGCCGCCCGCAAGGAGATCAAGAACATCGAGCGCGACGTCACCTCGAAGTCGGGCGAGCGCCGCACCGTCCTCGTCCACCTCAAGGAGGTCTCGATCAAGGGGGGGACGGTTCTCTACACCTGCCGCGACGTCACCGACCGCAAGCGCGCGGAAGACGAGTTGCGAGCGGCGCGTCTGGATCTCGTCCACGCCTCGCGCCTCGCGCAGGTTGGCGAGCTGCTGGCGTCGATCGCCCACGAGATCAAGCAACCGCTCACGTCCATCGTCACGAACGCCGGCGCCGGGCTCCGTCGGCTGGATGACGATGCGACGGAGCTTCGCGAGATCCTCGACGACATTCGCGACCAGGGGCGCCTCGCCGGGAGCATCATCGAGCGGCTGCGCGCGCTGGCAGGGAAGCGCCCCCTGGAGCGGCGGGCGCTCGACGTCAACGACGTCACGAACGAGATTCTACGGCTCGTCGAAGGCGACGCCCGGCGGCGCGGCGTCACGCTCGGCACCGACCTGGCGACATCGCTTCCGGCCATCGTCGCCGACCGCGTATGCCTGCAGCAAGTCATGTTGAATCTGCTCCTGAACGCCATGGATGCCATGGAGCACAGCGGGGTGGAGGAACGACGGTTGATCGTCGGAACTCGCCGGGTGGACGATGCCGTCGAGGTGGCCGTGCGTGACACGGGCCGCGGCATCCCGGCTGACCAGCTGCCCAGGCTCTTCGACGCCTTCTTCACGACCAAGAACGAAGGCCTTGGCCTGGGCCTCGCCGTCGCGCGATCGCTCATCGACGCTCACGGAGGGCGGATCTGGGCCGAGGATCATGGCGGACGCGGGGCGACGTTCCGCTTCACGCTCCCGACGCTGGGAGCCGCCTAGCGGCGCGCTCCTGTCGCCGCGCAACGCCTGGCTGGTGGTGGCACCGTCTGCCAGTCACGGAGTCATAGCGCCGAATCGCGACGTCTGTGTGACGGAGTCGAAGTACAGGCGCAGCCCGACGGCGCGGCCGTGTCCCGCGCACTTCGTGTCGTCGGGATTCGTGCCGATTCTCTGCCGGGACATATACGCTTGGTGTCTTTTCCGCCGACGCTGTAGGTGACGCAACTGTGCGGGAAGTGACGTACACAGTCGCGGCCCGGCGGAAGGTCCGGGTGGCGCGTGCCCTGGGCACGCTGCCGCGGCTGGCCCAGGCGCTCGCCCGCGGCGAGCTGTCCTACGCCAAGGTCCGCGCGCTGACCCGCGTGGCGACGGCGGAGACCGAAGAGCGCTTGCTGGCCGTGGGTCGCGCCGGCACGCCGACGATCGCCCAGCAGCAGGCCGATGCGCTCGCCCTGCTCGCCGAGACCGCCCTGCGCCACGGCATCGATCCCGGCGCCCCGGGCGAGCGGCGCAGCGCCTGGCCTGCGATGCCACCGGGTGGTGATGCGGCACGACGCCGACGGTCGGTTGCTGGAGATCGGCGCCCGAACCCGCACGATTCCGCCGGCCCTACGGCGGGCGCTTCACCACCGAGACCGCGGCTGCCGCTTCCCGGGCTGCGAACTGCCATTCGGGCAGGGCCATCACATCCGTCACTGGGCCCAGGGCGGCCCCACGACGCTCTCCAACCTCGCGCTGTTGTGCAACCGCCACCACCGCGCCGTGCACGAGGAGGGCTATCAGGTCGAGCGCCAGCCGGACGGCGAGCTTCAGTTCCGGCGCCCCAACGGTTGCGTGCTCCCTGACGTACCTCAGCCTCCCGACGTGCCCGCCGATCCCGTGGAGGTCATCCGAGCTCGGAACGAGGCCGCGGGGCTGGCCCTGCACGCGCGGACCGCGATGGCGGGCTGGCTGGGCGAAGCTCTCGACGTCGGCTATGCCATCGACGTGCTCCATCCACTGGCGAGGCAGGTCAGGGCGTCGTCTTGACTTCGACGCGCTGCGGCGACTACGATGCCTCGGTTCCAATCCCGCGCGGAGGAAGCTCGTGGCCAAGCGCGCCGTCTATCCCGGCATGTTCGATCCGATTCACAACGGCCACGTGGACGTCATCCAGCGAAGCCTGCAGATCTTCGACGAGCTGATCGTGGCGGTCGTCGCCAACCCCTCCAAGCAGCCGCTGTTCTCGGTGAGCGAGCGGCTGGAGATGATCGACGAGGCCACCTCCAACATCGTCGGCGTCGGCACCAAGTTCCGCATCGCCGCCTTCGACGGCCTGCTGATCGACCTCGTCGCCCGCGAGCGCGCCGACTGCATCGTGCGCGGCATCCGGGCGGTCTCCGACTTCGAGTACGAGTTCCAGATGGCGCTCATGAACCGCAAGCTGCGCCCCACCGCGGAGACGGTCTTCCTGATGCCGCACGAGAAGTACACGTACATCTCGTCGCGGCTCATCAAGGAGGTGGCCAGCTTCGGCACCTCGGTCGCCGGCATGGTGCCGACGATCGTCGAGAAGCGCCTGACCGAGAAGTACCCCCTCCGCTGAGCCGGGCCCCGGCGCCCGCCCCGACAGGAGCACGACGTGGCGTTGGCCGATCGCTTGAAGACCCTCGCCCCGTCCTCGACGCTCGCCGTGCAGGCCAAGGCCAGGGAGCTGCGGGCCCGTGGCATCGACGTGATCTCCTTCGGCGCCGGCGAGCCCGACTTCGACACCCCCCAGCGGATCAAGGACGCGGCGCTGCAAGCGATGCGGCGCGGGCAGACGAAGTACACCGAGGTGGGCGGCGTCCCCGAGCTGCGCGCGGCCGTCTGCGCCAAGCTCGCGCGCGACAACGGGCTCGACTACGAGCCGGCCGACATCCTGGTGTCGGTCGGCGCCAAGCACGCGCTCTTCAACCTCGTCGTCGCGCTGATCAACCCCGGTGACGAGGTGCTGGTGCCGAGCCCGTACTGGGTGTCGTACCCCGAGCAGGCGCGGCTGCTGGGCGGGGTTCCGGTGGCGGTGCCCACGGCCGAGGCGACCGGCTTCGATCTCGACCCGGACCGGCTCGCCGGCGCCGTGACTGCGCGCACCAAGCTGATCGTGCTGAACAGCCCCAACAACCCGACCGGCGCGGTGTTCTCGCCCGCCGCGCTGGAGGCCGTCGCGCGCCTGGCCGTCGCGCGCCGGCTGTGGGTCGTGTCCGACGAGTGCTACGAGGCGTTCACCTTCGAGGGACGCCACGTCTCGATCGCGTCGTTCGGCCCCGAGATCAAGGCGCGCACGATCGTCGTGAACACGTGTTCCAAGGCCTACGCGATGACCGGCTGGCGCATCGGCTACGCGGCCGGCCCGCGCGCGCTGATCCGCGCCATGACCGACGCCCAGAGCCAGGTGACGTCGAACCCGGCGTCGGTCGCCCAGTGGGCGGCCGTCGAGGCGCTGACCGGGCCCCAGGACGAGGTCGCGGCGATGGCGGGCGAGTTCGATCGCCGCCGCCGGCTCATCATCGCCGGGCTCAACGCGCTGCCCGGCGTCCGCTGCGTGATGCCGAAGGGCGCGTTCTACGCCTTCGCCAACGTGTCCGGGCTGTTCGGGCGGACGTGGCGGAAGCCCGACGGCGCCGTGTCCCTCGAGGGCTCGGTCGACGTCACCGGGTTCCTGCTCGAGGAAGCGCGGGTGGCGGTCGTGCCCGGGCGCGACTTCGGCTCCGACGCGCACGTGCGCCTGTCCTACGCGACCAGCGACGCGCTGATCAGCGAGGGCCTGGCGCGCATGGGCGCCGCGATCGCCACCTTGCAGTGAGCCCGACCTGGGCGGTCGCCCTCGAGGCCGCGGCGGCCGCGCGGGTCACGCTCGTGCTCGGGGCCAACGACACCGGCAAGACCACGCTCGTTACCCGGCTGGCCAGCGCGCTCGCCGGCGACGGCCACGCCGTCGGCGTCGTCGACGCCGATCTCGGCCAGTCGGACGTGGGCCCGCCGACGACGGTGGGGCTCGGCCGCGTGCGACACCCGATCGAGCGGCTCGCCCAGGCGGAGCTGGTCGCGCTGGAGTTCCTCGGCGTGACCTCGCCGGCCCGCTGCATGCGCGAGACGGCCGAGGCCAGCGCGCGCCTCGTGCGGCGCGCGCTGGACCTCGGCTGCGAGCGCGTGCTCGTGGACACCTCGGGCCTCGTGGACGGCCCCTTCGGCCGCGCGCTGAAGCATCTCAAAATAGACGCGGTGGACCCGGACGTCCTCGTGGCGTTGCAGCGCGCCGAGGAGTGCGAGCCGATCCTGCGCGTCTATGCGCAGGATCGGCCGGCGATCGTCCGGCTGCCGGCCGCGGCGACCACGCGCCGCTCACCGGCCGCGCGACGCCAGGCGCGACGGCGCGCGCTGCAGGCGCATCTGGTCGGC
This sequence comes from uncultured Candidatus Rokubacteria bacterium, assembly GCA_963743355.1. GTDB lineage: Bacteria > Methylomirabilota > Methylomirabilia > Rokubacteriales > CSP1-6 > AR5. The sequence goes on along the minus strand of CAVUPM010000004.1, from coordinate 327,125 downwards.
GCCGTCCCGGTGACGCTGGATCTCGCGCGCGTCCCCGCGCGGGCGGCGCCGGCCGGTCGCGGGCTGGCCGTGCTCGAGGCCGAGGGCGTGCTGGTCGGGCTCGACGGACGCGATGGGTGCACGCTGGGGCTGGGATGGGTGAGCGCCGTCGACGCGACGAAGGCGGAGCTGACGGTGGCGACGAGGGTCGAGGAAGGGCGGATCGCCGCGGTGGCGATCGGCCGGGAGCGCTATCGGGCGGCGTGAGGCCGGGCGAGCGCGCCGGCGCGCGGACCATCCGCGTCACCGACGCGCGCCCCCGGGTTTGCGCAGCGTTTAGCGCGTGGTGGTGCCGCTCGGGGTCGAGGGCGAACCGCTCGGGCTCGACGTCGAACCGCCCGGCGTCGTCGTGGAAGACGGCGGCGTCGACGGTGTGGTGGACGGCGAAGTCGTGGACGGCGGCGAGGCCGACGGGGACCGTTCGCCCGGGCGCTCGCCGACGCGGTCGGAGCCAGACTCGGTGCAGGCCGTCAGCAGTCCGAGGCTGAGCGCCACGGCGCAGAGGCCGGTGAGCATCCTGTTCATTGTGAAGCCTCCTCTTGTGGGGTTGCGCGAACCCCCTCAGGAAGTGCAACGGGCATGCCGCCGTCGGGTGCCTTGACAGGGTGCGGGACAACTATTACCAATGCAGTGATCCGCCATAGGCGATGCGGTGATCCGCGACGGTGCACAAAGGAGACGTTCCGATGAAGCTCGAAGGAGCCTACGACGTACCGGCCCCTCGCAAGAAGGTGTGGGACGCGTTCCAGGACCCCAAGCAGCTCAAGCAGGCGATCCCCGGCTGCGAAAAGCTGGAAGCGATCGGCCCCGACGAATACAAGGCGACGATGAAGGTCGGCGTCGGGGGCGTGAAGGGCACGTTCGAGGGCAAGGTGCGGCTCAGTGACAAGAACCCGCCGGACTCGTACAAGATGGCCGTCGAGGGCTCGGGCGGCCCCGGGTTCATTCGCGGCGAGACGGTGATCACGTTGACGGACGCCGACGGCGGCACGCGCGTGGCTTACACCGCCGACCTCCAGGTCGGTGGACTGATCGCCTCGGTCGGACAACGCATGCTCGGCGGCGTGTCCAAGATGATGGCCGACAAGTTCTTCACCCGCATGAGCGAGCTGCTGCAGGCGTAGCATTCGGCATGGCCTCGCGCTATCTCGAGCCCCGGCGCGAGCGCGCCTCCCGCGCGGACATGACGCGCCTGCAGACGCGCCGCCTGCGCGAGCAGGTGCTACACGCCGCGCGCCACAGCCCCTTCTACCGCCGTACGCTGCGGGCGGCGCGGGTGGATCCGGCGACGATCCGCACGCTGGACGATCTGCGCCGGCTGCCGTTCACGACGAAGGACGAGCTGAAGGACAACCAGCTCGCGCATCCTCCCTGGGGCGACGTGCTGGCGGTTCCGCTCGCCGACGTCGTGCGCGTGCACCTGACGTCGGCGACGACGGGGCGCCCGCTCGCGGTCCTCGACACCGCCGAGGACTGGCACGGCTTCTATCACTCCTACGCGCGCTCGCTGCACGCGTTCGGCGTGCGCCGGACCGACATGGTGATGGCGGCGTTCTCCTACGGCCCCTGGATCGGCTACTGGAGCGGGTTCTACGCGGCCCAGGACCTCGGCTGCCTCGTGTACCCGGTGGGCGGGCTCTCCACCGAGCAGCGGCTCGACGCGCTGCTGACCTACCCGATCACGGTCCTCGGCTGCACGCCGTCCTACGCGCTGTTCCTGGCCGAGCACGCCGCGAAGAAAGGGATCGACCTCGCCAAGGACACGAAGCTGCGGATCACCTGGCATACCGGCGAGCCCGGCGCCTCGATTCCCGCCACCAAGGCCAGGATCGAGGCCGCGTTCGGTGTGCGCGCCTACGACCTGCCCGGACTCACCGAGATCGCGGCGTGGGGGTTCGAGTGCGAGGCCCGGGCCGGCCTCACGCACGTGCACGAGGACTACGTCTATCCCGAGGTGCTCGACGAGCAGGACAATCCTGTGAAGCCGGGCGCGCGCGGCGAGCTGGTGTTCACGAGCCTCTACCGCAAGGCGATGCCGCTGCTGCGCTATCGCACGCGCGACCTCGTGCAGCGCGCCGACCGGCGGTGCCCGTGCGGGCGCACGCTCGTGGCCTTCGAGGGCGGGGTGCTGGCGCGGCTGGACGACATGAAGAAGGTCCGCGGCATCATCGTGTACCCGCGGCGCATCGAGGAGCTGGTGCGCCCGCACCGCGACGTGGACGAGTTCCAGATCGTGTTCCGCCGCCGCGACGGCCTCGACGACATCCTCGTGCGCCTCGATCCCTCGCCGACCCTGGCGCTCGGCGAGCGCGCCCGGCTCGCCGACACCCTGGCCAAGGACCTGCAGCTCGGGCTCGGCATTCGCGTCAGCGTGGAGGTCGGCGAGCCCGGCTCGCTGCCGCGCTGGGACCACAAGGCGCGGCGCGTGACGGACGAACGCACCGAGGTCCCGTTCTGAGTCGTGCCCCGCAATAACCAGGTCATGCGCCAGTGGCACGTGGTCCGGCGGCTGGAAGCCTCGGGCGCATCCACGCTGCAGCAGCTCGTCAACAGCCTGCCCCCCGATCTGCCGCGACATCCCCGGACTCTCCGCCGCGATCTCGAGGCCCTCGAAGAAGTGGGATTTCCGCTGGTGACGGAGAGCGTCGACGGCCAGACTCGCTGGCGGCTGATGGACGGGTTTCGACGGATCCCGGCCCTGTCCTTCTCGGCGACAGAGGTCATGGCCCTCGTGCTCGATCCCGTCCGTCGTCTCGTCCGCGCCGCTCGTTTCCACGGCGGCAACGCCGTGGCCCGATTCTCGAGTGTTCCCCACGTGCGTGGGGATGAACCGTACACCGCGGGCGGCATGCTCGAGGGCGGCGTGCTGACGCGGCTGGACGACATGAAGAAGGTCTGCGGCATCATCGTGTACCCGCGGCGCATCGAGGCGCTGGTGCGCCCCCACCGCGACGTCGACGAGTCCCAGATCGTCTTCCGGCGCCGCGACGGCCTCGACGACATCCTCGTCCGGCTCGACCCCTCGCCAACGCTGCCCCTGGGCGAGCGCGCTCGGCTCGGCGACACCCTGGCCAAGGACCTGCAGCTCGGGCTCGGCATTCGCGTCAGCGTGGAGGTCGGCGAGCCGGGCTCGCGGCCGCGCTGGGACCACAAGGCGCGCCGGGTGAAGGACGAGCGAACGGAGGTTCCGTTCTGAGTCGCGTCGTGGCTGATGACCGCCGAAGTCGACTTTGACCATGGTGACCGACCATGGTACGGTCCGGCCATGGACCAGATGGCGATCTCGAAGTTCAAGGCCACGTGCCTGGCGACACTGGAGCGAGTGCGCCGGACGCGGCGCCCGCTGCGCGTCACTCGCTTCGGGAAACCGGTGGCCGACATCGTGCCCGCGTCTCCGGAACGCCCCCGACGCGACTGGTTGGGCTCGCTGCGCGGGACGCTAGAGCTCCGGGGCGACATCCTGGCGCCCTCGAGCGACCTGGTGACGTGGGAAAGACTCGAGTGAATCTGCTCCTCGACACCCACATCTGGCTGTGGAGTCATACCGAGCCTGGACGGCTCACCAAGCGAGTGGCGGAGGCGCTGGCTGACGAAGGCAACCAGTTGTGGCTGTCCCCGATCAGCATCTGGGAATTCCTGCTGCTCGCCGAGCACGGTCGCGTGCGCGTTCGGGATGGAACGGCGCCCGACTGGGTCGAAGCGGCGCTCTCGCGCGCACCCATGCACGACGCGGCCCTCACCCGCGAGGTCGCGATCCGCAGCCGGTCCGTGCGCCTCGCCCATGAAGACCCGGCCGACCGGTTCCTGGCGGCGACCGCAGACGTCTATGAGCTGACATTGATCACGGCTGACGAGCGCTTGTTACGCGGGAAGGGTTTTCGAACGCTCGCCAACCGCTGACGTGCTTACGTCCGGGAGGGTCCACTGCGGTGAAAGCGGCGTACTTCAAGGAACACGGCGGCAGCGAGCAGATCGTCTACGGCGACTACCGCGACCCGGCCCCGGCGGCCGGCGACGTCGTGGTGCGCGTGCGCGCGTGCGCGCTCAACCAGGTCGACATGCTGCTCCTCGACGGCCGCTTCCCGCCGCCCGAGGGACTGCCGCACGTCAACGGCTGTGAGGTCGCCGGCACGGTGCAGACGCTGGGCGCCGGCGTGTCCAGCCTGACGGTGGGCCAGCGGGTCATCGTGTTCCCCGGGTTCTCGTGCGGGACCTGCGAGTTCTGCCTGATCGGCGAGCGCACCGTGTGCCTGCGCTACGGCTACCTCGGCGCCCACAAGGACGGCGGCTACGCCGAGCTGGTACGGGTGCCGGCCGCCAACTGCCTGCCGCTGGCGGAGGCGATCGGCTTCGAGGCGGCGGCGGCGCTGCCGCTGGCGTTCCTCACCTCGTGGCACGCGCTCGTCGCCAAGGCCGCGCTGCGGCCCGGGCAGACGGTGCTGGTCCAGGCCGCGGGCAGCGGCGTGGGGAGCGCGGCGATCCAGATCGCCCGGCTGTGCGGCGCCCGGGTCATCACCACGGTGGGCAGCGACGACAAGATCGAGTTCGCCCGGGCGCTCGGGGCCGAGCGCGTCGTCAACTACCGGACCCAGGACTTCGTCGAGGAGACGAAGAAGTGGACGAACAAGCGCGGGGTGGACGTCGTCGTCGAGCACATCGGCGGCGAGACGCTCGAGCGCTCGACCTACGCCCTCAGCCGGCTCGGCACGCTGATCTCCATCGGCAGCCACGATACGCACTGGGGGCGGCTCGACCTGCGTCACGTCTACTCCAAGAACTTGAAGATCGTCGGCACCAATCTCGGGTCGATCGTCGAGCTGCGCACGCTGCTCGACTACGTCGTCGACGGGCGCCTGCGGCCGGTGATCGATCGGGCGTTCCCCCTCGCGGAGGCGCGCGCGGCCGTGCAGCACGTGCTGGACCGCAAGAACAAGGGAAAGGTGCTGCTGGTCCCGTGACCCTCGCCCGCCTGCTGGAGCTGGCCGCCCGGCGGTGGCCCCAGGCGGAGGCCGTCGTCGAGGGCGGCCACCGGCTGACCTACGCCGAGCTCCACGCGCGCGCGCAGTCGCTCGGCGCCGCCTTCCGGCGTCTCGGCGTCGGCCGCGGCGACCGGGTGCTCATCGCGCTGCGCAACCGGCTCGAGCACGTGCTGGCGTACTGGGCGCTGCAGGCCATGGGGGGCGTGCCGACACCCGTCAACTTCCGCCTCGCCGCCGCCGAGATGCAGTACGTCCTGCAGGACTCCGGCGCCCGCGTCGTGCTCCTCGAGCCCGACACCGCGCCCGCCGTCCTCGCCGCCGCCGCGGGCCGCGACGTCCGCCTGGTGTGGGTCGGCGCCGCCGACGCCAGACCCGAGGGCGCGGTGTCGTTCGACGACCTGAGCGGCGACGGCGCCTGCCCACCGCCCGCGGAGAGCGACCTCTCGCTGATCCTGTACACCTCCGGCACGACCGGACGCCCCAAGGGCGTGCCGCGCACCCAGCGCAATCACTACGCGGGCGCGCTCGCCCAGGCGCTGCAGTGCGGCTACGCGTGGGGCGAGCGGACGCTCGGGGTCATGCCGCTCTACCACACGATGGGCATCCACGCGCTCACCGGCGTGGCGGCGGTCAACGGCTGCTTCGTGTGCCAGCCCGAGTGGAGCGCGCCGGCGGCGCTGCGGCTGATCCGCGACGAGCGCATCACCGCCCTCTACCTGATCCCGACGCTCTTCTACGACCTCGTGCACGCGCCGGAGTTCTCGCGCGACGCGGTGGCGTCGGTGGGCAAGCTGGGCTACGCTGGCGCGCCCATGCTGGCCGCGCTCACCGAGGATTGCGTGAAGGCGTTTGGGCCGCACGTGTTCGTCAACCACTACGGCTCGACCGAGATCTACACGTTTTCGGTGCGGCCCGACGTCCACCTCAAGCCCGGGTGCGCCGGACGCCCCGGCGTGCATTCCGCCCTGCGCGTCGTCGTCGCCTCGACCGAGCGGCGGGTGGGGCCCGAGGACCTCGTACGCCCGGGCGACCCGGGCGAGATCATCGCCAGCCTGGACTGCGACGAGGCGTTCGCCGGCTACTGGAACCGGCCGGACGCCGACGCCCGGACGCTGCGCGAGGGCTGGTACTTCACCGGTGACATGGGCTACGTGGACGCCGACGGCGAGCTGTACGTGACCGGGCGGGTGGACGACATGATCATCAGCGGCGGCGAGAACATCCACCCCGTCGAGGTGGAAGAGGTGCTCGCCCGCCATCCCGCCGTGCGCGACGTCGCGGTGGTCGGCGAGCCGGACGAGCGCTGGGGCCAGCGCGTGGTGGCGTTCGTCGTCCCCGCCGGGCCCGGGCTGACGGCCGAGGCGCTCGACGCCCACTGCCGCGGCCGCGGCGAGCTGGCCGCCTTCAAGCGGCCGCGTCGCGTGGTGTTCGTGCGCGAGATCCCCAAGACCGCGTCCGGCAAGATCCTGCGCCGCCTGCTCCGCGACGGCCAGTACTCGGAGATGACGACATGAGCGAGTTCCTGAGAGTCGAGAAGCAGGGCGCGGTGGGCACGCTGTGGATCGACCGCCAGCCCAAGATGAACACGATGACGGTCGCGATGAGGAATGAGTTTCCGGACATCTTCAGGGACTTCGATCACGATGACGGCGTCCGGGTCGTCGTCATCCGCGGCGCCGGCGGCAAGGCGTTCAGCGCGGGCGGCGATGTTGGAGAGTTCCTGACGCTGGCGCCGGCCGACCTCGAGCTCTGGGGCGACACGCTCACCGCGGCCGAGCGCTGCCGGAAGCCCGTCATCGCGGCCATCGACGGGTATACGATGGGGGCCGGCCTCGAGCTGGCGGTCGCGTGCGACCTTCGCATCGCCACGCTGCGCAGCGAGTTCGCGTTTCCGGAGGTGCGCCTGGGGATGATCCCGGGCAGCGGCGGCACCCAGCGCGCGATGCGGCTGATCGGCATGACACGGGCCAAGCTGTTCATGATGACGGGGCAGCGCATCCCGGCCGAGCGTGCGGAGGCCTGGGGGCTCATCACGCAGGCGGTGGCCAACGACGGGCTCGACGGCGCCGTCGCCGCGCTGGCCGGCGAGCTGGCGGAGAAGGCGCCGCTGGCGCTGCGCACGCTGAAGATGGTGCTCAACCGCGGCGCCGACGCGCCGCTGGACACCGCGCTGGAGCTGGAGCGCAAGTCCTACGCGTGGCTGCGCGCGACCCACGACTATGAAGAAGGCGTCCGCGCGTTCCTCGACAAGCGGCCACCGAAGTACCAGGGGAGATAGATGGCAGAACGATCGTTCGGCCTCATTCTCGCCAATCGTGCCGTCGTCCTCGGCGCCGTCAAGGCCCGCGACCTGCTCGACATCGCGGTCGACGCCGAGCGCTCCGGCGTGTTCGACACCGTCTGGGTCGGCGACAGCCTGCTGGCCAAGCCCCGGCTGGAGTCGGTCACGCTGCTGGCGGCGCTGGCCGGTCTCACCGAGCGCGTGCGCCTGGCGGTCGGCTGCATGGCGACGTTCGTACACCGCCATCCGGTGTTGCTCGCCCAGCAATGGGCGAGCCTCGACGTCCTCTCGAGCGGCCGCGCGCTGCTCGCCGTCTGCCTCGGCGGGCCCGACAGCGCGAACGCGGCGCAGGCTGCCGAGCACGCGGTCATGGGCATCGCCTCCGGCGAGCGGGTCGAGCGGCTGGAGGAAGGCATCCGCATCCTGCGCACCCTGTTCGGCGGCAAGGGCGCCAGCCACGCCGGCCGGTTCTATCGCTTCGACGACGTCACGCTGGAGCCGCGGCCGGTCCAGGATCCGTGCCCCATCTGGATCGCCTCCAATCCGACGGGGCTCACCTGGAAGGGCGGCGCCAGCGCCTCCGACGCCGCCGTCGAGCGCGGCCTGCGCCGGGTCGCCCGCTACGCCGACGGCTGGATGACCAACAAGCTGACGCCGGCGGAGTTCGCGCAGCAGTTCGGCCGCATCCAGGCGATGGCGCGAGAGGAGGGACGCGACCCGGCCCGCCTCGGTAGCGCGCTCTATCACAACATCAACATCAACGAGGACCGGACGGCCGCGCTGGCGGAGAGCAAGGCGTTCCTGGACGCGTACTACACCGCCAGGTTCAGCCCGCAGTTCGTGGAGCAGTGGACCGTGGCCGGCCCTCCGAAGGAGTGCGCCGTGCAGCTGCGGGCGTACTTCGGGGCCGGCCTCGGTCACATGGCGCTGCGTCTGGCCTCGTGGAACCAGCGCGCCCAGCTCGCCCGCTTCCTGGGCGAGGTGGTGCCGGCGCTCGGAGACCGCTGATGCTGCACGGGATCGACCATCTCGTCATCGTCGTCCCCGATCTCGCCGCGGCCATCAAGACGTACCGCGACCTGGGCTTCACGGTGGTGGCCGGCGGCCGCCACACCGGCGTCGGCACCGACAACGCGCTGATCGCCTTCCGCGATTCCTCGTACCTCGAGCTCGTCGGCTTCTACGAGCCGCGCCCCGACCACCGGTGGTGGACGCCGCTTCAGCAGGGCGGCGGCCTCGTCGACTTCTGCCTGCAGACCGATGATCTCGCCGGCGACGCCGGCGTCCTCCGCGCCGCCGGCGTGGACATGGGCGACCTCGAGCCGCGCCATCGCCAGCGCCCCGACGGGGTCGAGGTGCGCTGGGTGTGCGCGCTGGCGCGCGGCGTCCACCGTGGCGTGGCGCCGTTCGTCCTCGCCGAGGAGACCGGGCGCGACGAGCGGGTGCCGCGCCAGCGTGCGCACGCCAACGGCGTGACCGGCGTCGGCCGCGTCACCGTGGCCGTGCACGACCTGGCGGCCGTCCGCGGCTGGTACGAGGCGCTCGGGATCCGCGGCCAGGACGTCGCGTGTCCAGAGCTCGGCGCCACCGGCGTGCGCTTCCCGATCGGATCGCACACGTTCGAGTTCCTGGCCGCGACCGGAGCCGGGGCCGTCCGCGCCTGGCTGGCCACGCGCGGCGCCTCGCCCTACGCCGCCACCCTCGTCGGCGCTCCCCGTGCCATTCCCCTCGACCTCGGCCGGACGTGGGGCGCCCGCCTCGCGCTCGCCTGAGGCTGTCCTCGAAAGGAGAGGCTTCATGAAGCTGGTCCTCGCGGTCGCGCTGGTGCTCGTCGTGGGCGTGTCGGCGGTGGTGGCCCAGGCGCCGAGTCAGCCGGTGAACCTCGCGTTCGCCACGCTGGATACCGGGAGCGCCTGGTACGTCTACGGCGCCACGATGGCCGAGCTGCTGCGCAAGACGCTGCCGGCCGGCTCGAACATCGACGTGAAGCCGCGCTCGGGCGGCGTCGGCAACCCGCGCCTCGTCGCCCGCAACGAGACGCCGCTTGGCCTGGCGTTCACCGTGACGAACCGCTGGGCGAGCGAGGGCAAGGAGGCCTACACCGAGAAGCTCGAAAATCTGAGAGCGCTCGTCGGCGGCCTCGACACCTACTATCTCGTCGCCATGGCCTCCAAGAAGCTGGGGATTTCCTCCGTGCGGGAGATCCGCGACAAGAAGCTGCCGGTGCGCGTCTACACGCAGCCCGTCGGCTCGCTCGGCGAGTTCGCCGGGCGCCAGCTCCTGCGCGCGACGGGTATCGGCTACAACGAGATCAAGGGCTGGGGTGGCTCCACCGCCCACGTCGGCTACAACGTCATCATCGACGCCTTCAAGGACGGCCGCGCCGACATCCTGTTCGCGGTGGTGACGCCCAAGCACCCCTCGGTCAGCGAGATCGTGTCCTCCGTGGACGTCGAGTTCCTCGGCCTCGACGCCGACACCGCCAAGGCGCTGCTGCCGCTGGGCTACACGGCGGCCACGATGCCGGCCGACACGTTCAAGAACCAGGCAAAGCCGGTGAGCACCGTCGGCTTCCCCACCGTGCTGATCACCAACAAGGAGCTGCCGGAGCCGGTCGCCTACACGGTGACGAAGACCGTCCTGGAGAACAAGGACGCGCTGGTCCGCGGCCACGGCGGCCTCGCCGCGTTCGATCCCCAGACGGCGTGGCAGCCCGAGAAGGTCGGCATCCCCCTGCATCCGGGCGCCGAGCGGGCGTATCGCGAGAAGGGGTGGATGAAATAGCCGCCGGCACCGTCCTGCTCAACGGCCACATCCTGACGCTCGATCCGCGTCGCCCGAGGGCGACTGCGCTGGCGGTCAGCCACGGGCGGATCATGGCGGTGGGCGGTCGCTCCGACGTCAAGCCGTGGCGCGATCGCCACACGCAGGTGACCGACTTGCGGGGCGCGACCGTCGTGCCGGGATTGGTGGACGCTCACGCCCACCTCGACCGCGAAGGGCTCAAGCTGATCTATCCCTCGCTCGCCCGCTGCCGCTCGATCGCCGACATCCAGCGGCTGATCCGCCGACTCGCCGCCGACCGCAAGCCCGGCGAGTGGATCGCCACCATGCCGGTCGGCACGCCGCCCTTCTACCAGGACGCTCCGTCCGGCCTCGCCGAGAAGCGCTGGCCGACCCGGGCCGATCTCGACGCGGCGGCCCCCGACCATCCCGTCTACATCCGCGGCATCTGGGGCTACTGGAACCGGCCGCCGGTCTACTCGGTGGCGAACAGCCGGGCCCTCGCCGCCGCCGGGGTCACGCGGCAGACCGTGCCACCGAAGGGCGTGGAGATCCTCGCGGACGCCGCCGGCGAGCCCACCGGCGTCTTCGTCGAGCACAACGTCATCCAGGTGCTGGAGTTCACGCTCATGCGCGCGGCGCCGCGCTTCACGCCCGCGGCGCGGCTGCGGGCGCTGCAGGCGTCGGGACGTCGCTACGCGGTGCGCGGGGTGACGGCCGTGTACGAGGGGCACGGCGTCGCGCCCGAGGTGCTGGGGGTCTACCGCGAGTGCCACGCGCGGGACGCGCTGCGACTGCGGTGCACGCTGGCCGTGAGCCCGACCTGGGACGCCGCCGAGGCCGCCGACGCCATCCCCGCGCTGGCGGCGTGGGCCGGTGGCCGGGGGCTGGGCGACGACCGGCTGCGCGTGGGCGGCATCTGCCTGCACTACGGCGGCGATCCCGAGGTCGCGCGCATCCTGCACGCGAGCCAGCCCTACACCGGCTGGGCCGGCTTCGTGGAGAGCGCGAACGATCCCGACGCGTACCGCGAGCAGGCGGAGCTGGCCGCGCGCCACGGGCTGCGCGTCAACACGCTGGTGACGCGCTGCCTGCCGGAGGTGCTCGACGTCTGGGAGGACGTGGCGAGGCGCCACCCGATCCGCGACCTCCGCTGGGTACTCGTGCACCTCAACGCCGCGACGCCCGAGCAGATGGCGCGCATCCGCCGTCTCGGCGCCGTCGCGACCACCAACCCGATCTCGTATCTCTATCGCTCGGCCGGCGACGAGGTCGCGAAGCTCGGGGGCGCCGCCGAGCAGCTCCTGCCGCACCGCAGCCTCGCGCGCCACCGCATCCCCTTCGGTATCGCGACCGACAACAAGCCCGCCGACCCCTGGGTCGCCTTCGCCGCCGTCGTGGCCCGGCGCGACATGCGCACGGGCGCGGTGGTGGGCGAGCGCGAGCGGCTCTCGCGGGGGCAGGCCCTGGCCGCGCTCACGCAGGGAGGCGCCTGGGTGACGTTCGCCGAGAGCGACCGCGGCCGGCTGGCGCCGGGGTGGGCCGCCGACCTCGCGGTCCTCGAGCACGATCCGCTCACGGCGCCGCTCGAGGATCTGGTCGGGCAGACGGCGCGGCTCACCATGGTCGGCGGCGAGATCGTGCACCATGCCTGACCTGCGCTCGCCGCGTGTCTGGCTGGCCATCGCCTGGTCGACCTTCCAGCTCTACACCGCTTATGCGGGCCTCTACGATCTGCTCATCCAGCTCCCCATACACGTGGCCTTCGCCGTCGCGCTCGGGTTCCTCACCCCGCCCACGCCCGACTCGCCCGAGGCCGCCGCTCGGCTGGCCGCCCGGCCGCCGCGCCGCTGGCTCGACGGCACGCTGGCGCTGCTCGCCCTGGCCTGCGCTGCGCACTACGTCTGGCACAACGAGCGGCTGGCGACGCGCATGGCGATGGTGGACGATCCCGAGCGTGTGGACGTCGTGGTCGGCGTGCTGTTCACCGCACTGCTGCTGGAGGCCTCGCGGCGCCACATCGGGCCCGCCCTCGTCATCCTGGCCGCGGTCTTCGTGGCGTACGCTTTCGTGGGGCCGTGGCTGCCCGGGTTCGTCGGTCACGGCGGCGAGACGTTCCTCAAGCTCGTGGACCAGCAGACGCTGACGACGCAGGGGATCTTCGGGATTCCGACACTGGTGTCGGCCACGTTCATCTTCCTGTTCGTCGTCTTCGGCAGCGTGATGTCCTACGGTGGGCTGCTGCGATTCTTCACCGACGCCGCCCTCGCCGTGGCCGGCGCCAGCCGCGGCGGAGCCGGGAAGGTCGCGGTGATCTCCAGCGGGTTGTTCGGGACGGTCAACGGCAGCGCGATCGCCAATGCCGTCACCACCGGCGCCTTCACGATCCCGCTGATGAAGCGCGCCGGCTACCGGCCGGAGTTCGCGGCCGGGGTCGAGGCGTGCGCGTCCATGGGCGGCCAGCTCATCCCGCCGGTCATGGGCGCCGCCGCCTTCATCATGGCCGAGACGCTGCAGGTGTCGTATGCCTCGATCGCGGTGGCGGCGGCGATCCCCGGCGTCCTCTACTTCGTCGCGGTGGGCGCGATGGTCCACTTCGAGGCCGGCCGCCGAGGGCTGCCGGTGCTGGAGCGGAGCGCGCTGCCACGCCTGGGCGCGGTCCTGCGGCGCGACGCGCACCTGCTCGGGGGGCCGGCCGTGCTCGTGTATTTCCTGATCGACGGCCGATCGCCGTTGTTCGCCGGCTTCTGGGGCCTCGTCACCGCCTTCGCGCTGTCATGGGTCCGCCGCGATACGCGGATCGGACCGGTCCGCATCGTGGGGATCCTGTCGGACAGCGCGCAGGCGGCGATGCCGGTGGCGCTGGCGTGCGCGACGGTGGGCATCGTCGTCGGCGTCGTGAGCACGACCGGGCTCGGGCTCAAGCTCGCCACCGGTATCGTCGGCCTGGCCGGCGGTAGCCTGCTGTTCACGCTGATCCTCACGATGATCGCCGCGCTCGTGCTCGGCACCGGGCTGCCGACCTCGGCGACCTACATCATCACCTCGATCATGGCGGCGCCGGCGCTGGTCGAGCTCGGGGTCCCCAAGCTGGTCGCCCACATGTTCGTCTTCTATTTCGGGATCCTGGCCGACCTCACGCCGCCGACCGCCATCTCGACCTATGCGACGTCGTCCATCGCGGGATCCGACGTGTGGCGCACGCAGTGGGTCGGCATGATGCTGGCCCTGTCGGGATTCATTATCCCGTTCTCGTTCGCCTACGATCCGGCGCTGCTGCTGCTCGACGCCTCGATTCCGCACATCGTCTGGCGCACCGTTGCCGCGACGCTCGGCATCGTCATGCTCGGTGCCGGCCTGATCGGGTACTTCCGCGTGCGGACGCGTCTCTGGGAGCGCGTGCTTCTGCTGGCCGGCTCGCTGCTGCTGATTTTCCCCGGTGTCGCGAGCGACACGGCCGGGGTCCTGTGCGGCGCGGTGGTGTTCGTCTCACAGCGCGCCGCGCGTCCGGCCGGCGCCACGGAGGCTGCCTGATGGGTTTCATGGACATGCGCCAGTGGATGGGGCTCCTCGAGAAGGAAGGCGAGCTCGCGCGCGTCGGGGCGGAGGTGCACTGGGACCGGGAGCTCGGCGCGGTGGCCCGGCGCGTGCTGGAGAAGAAGGGCCCGGCCCTGCTCTTCGAGAACATCACCGGCTACGCGTCCGGCCGCTGCACGAAGCTCTTCACCGGCGGGCTCGGCGACCGCCGGCGGCTGGCGCTGGCGCTCGGCTTCCCCAAGGACATCGGCAACGCCGAGCTGCTCGCCTACGTCATGGAGAAGAACCGGGCGGCGATCCCGCCGCGGATCGTGACCACGGGGCCGGTGAAGGACATCATCGTCCGCGGCGACGCGATCGACCAGAACGAGTTCCCCGTCCCGAAGTGGCACCACCTGGAGGGTGGCCGCTATATCCACACCTTCTCGGGCATCGTGACCCGCGATCCCGAGACGCGGGTGATGAACGTCGGTATTTATCGCGGGATGATCGGGCGGAAGGACAGCTGTCCGATGCTCCTCATCAAGGGCGGCCAGCACTGGGGCCATCACTTCCAGAAGTACGCGGATCGAGGGGAGCCCATGCCCGTGGCCTGCGTCATTGGATGGGATCCCATCATGCCGTTTCTCGCCGGGTCGCCCATTCCGACCGGCGTCTGCGAGTGGGACGTGATGGGCGCGTACCGCGGCGAGCCGGCCGAGCTGGTGCGCTGCGAGACGGTGGACCTCGAGGTCCCGGCCTCGGCCGAGATCGTGCTGGAGGGGTTCATCAGCGACGACCCGGCGACGTGGGAGAAGGAGGGGCCGTTCGGCGAGTACACCGGCCACGTCTCGGACGTGCCCACGCCCCGGCCCACCATGAAGGTCACGTGCATCACCCACCGGCGCGACCCGATCTTCCGCGGCTGCCTGGAGGGCACGCTGCCCGGCTCCTACAGCGAGAACAGCGTGATGTCGGCGGTGCAGCGGGCGGGGATCGCCTGGAATATCCTCAAGGGGGCCGGCATCCCCGGCGTCAAGGACGTCTACGTCCACCCGATCACCAACGGCGTGAACATCGTCGTGCAGATCCGCAAGGCCTACCAGGGCCAGCCCAAGCAGATCGCCGCCGCGCTGTGGGGCAACAGCGCCGCCCAGTACCGCTACAAGCACGTGTTCGTCGTGGACGACGACATCGATCCCTCGTCGTACGAGCAGATCGACTGGGCGCTGGCCCACCGCATGAACGCCGGCGAGGGCGGTCTCGTCGTCTTCCCGGGGATCTTCGGCTCGCCGATCGACCCCTCGACGCCGATGGAGGACCGCGACGTGAGCCGCCTGGGCACCGGCCTCTGGAACCGCGTGCTGTTCGACGCCACCCGCTCGTGGAAGTTCGAGCGCCGGCCGGAGTGGGGCGGCGAGCGCTTCCCGCCGACCGTGCGCCCGGCCCCCGCCGACGAGGCGCGCGTGCGCCAGCGCTGGGCCGACTACGGCCTCGGCGATCTGTAGACGGCTGGATACAGATATGTTCCGCATGGACGGTGATATCCTGATGATCGGAGACATCCCATAGATGGCGACGATTCGTGAAGCGGGCGACTGGATGAAAGGGATCGAGGAGCCTGACGCGCGCAAGGTCTTAGAGGCTCTGGCCGACGATCGATGGGACTTCAGAACCATCGACGGCCTGTCGACATCCACGGGTCTGCCGGAGAATCGGATCAGAGAACTTCTGAGGAAATACCCATCGCTCGTGAGGCAATCGCTCGTCTTGGACCGTCAGGGCCGCGAGCTCTACACGCTGGCATCTCGACGGCCTTCCCTCCAAGAAGTGTTGACGAATACACGGGCGTTCATCTCGAAGAGTACTGCGACCGGATAAGACGTGACGGTCTGGGACGGGTTCTGGCTGGGAGTGCTGGGCGGCATTTTCGGCGAGCTCGTCAACCTCTTCAAGCTTCGTCAACAACCGATCAACGTGCTTCCCGTCTGGATCAGATCGGCGTGGTACTGGACGCTCACGGTATTGATGGTCCTCTCGGGCGGAGGACTCGTCGCGATCTATCTGACGTCCAACATTCAAGTCGCCCCCATCCTCGCGGTGAATATCGGCGCATCCGCGCCACTGATTCTCGGGACGTTGGTTGCCCAAGTGCCTGCGATTCCGCCTGGCAACGTGAACTGAGACGAGATCGTCCGGTCGGAGATCGACGACTAGCCTCCGCATCCGAGGTGCTGCATTGAAGATCGTGGAGGTCCGCGCGGTCCCGCTGACGGTTCCGGTCGCTCCGATGACGCCGGCGTCGTCGTGGGAGGCCGGCATCGGCCGCCAGGCCCTGGTCCGCATCACCACCGACGACGGGCTCGTCGGCTGGGGTGAGTGCTTCGCCTACGGCGTCACGCTGGCGGTGTGCGGGGTGGTGGACGACGCGCTGGCGCCGCTCCTCGTGGGTCAGGACGCGAGCCGGATCGAGATGCTGCTCGATCGCATGCACCGGGCGCTGATGATCTGGGGCCGCCGCGGCCTGGCCATGATGGCGGTCAGCGGCGTGGAGCTGGCGCTGTGGGATCTGCTCGGCAAGGCGCGCGGCGCGCCCGTCTACCAGCTCCTCGGCGGCCTCTGTGAGCCCCGCCTGCGGGCCTACGCCAGCCTGCTGCGCTACGAGACGACGGCCGAGGTGCGCCAGGCTGTCGCGGCGGCGCTCGGCCGCGGCTTCACCGCCGTCAAGCTCCACCAGACCGACGAGGCCTCGGTGGCGGCCGCGCGCGAGGTGGCGGGTCCCGACGTCGACCTGATGCTCGACACCAACTGCCCGTGGAGCGTGGAGCAGGCGATCCACATGGGCCGGCGGCTCGAGCGTTACGGGCTGCGGTGGCTGGAGGAGCCGGTGTGGCCGCCCGAGGACTACGCCGGTCTGGCGAGGGTGCGGCAGGCGGTGCGGGTGCCGATCGCCTGCGGCGAGAACGACGCCACCGTCTTCGCGTTCCGCGAGATCATCGCGGCCGGGGCCGCCGACGTCGTGCAGCCCAGCATGACCAAGGTCGGCGGGATCTCGGAGATGAAGAAGATCGCCACGCTGGCCGCCGCCGCCAACGTGACGTTCGTGCCGCACTCGTTCTACTTCGGCCCCGGGCTGGCCGCCACGCTGCACGTCGCGGCCTCCACGCCGGGCGTGCCCTACGTCGAAATGCCGCCCGGCCAGCTCGCCGCCCCGCTGCTGGCCGAGCCCATCCGTTGCACCGGCGGCACCGTCGCCGTCCCCGACGGCCCCGGCCTCGGCGCCGATCCCGATCCCGACGTCCTGCGGCGCTACGCGTACACGCCGGAGTCGGCGCGCCCGTTCTACCTGCAGTGAAGCTCGTCGTCTTCGACTTCGATGGGCTGATCCTCGACACCGAGGTCCCGGTCTACGACGCCTGGCAGGAGATCTACGGCGAGCACGGCGTCACGCTCGCCTTCGACAAGTGGGCCCAGTGCATTGGCACCGCGGACACCTTCGATCCGTGCGCTGATCTTCAGATCTCCGTCGGCCGGGCGCTCGACGCCGGGGCGCTGCGCGGACGCCACCGCGCGCGGACCGACGCGATGATCGCCCGGCAGGCGATCCTGCCCGGTGTGCGCGAGTACGTGGACGAGGCGCGGCGGCTGGGGCTCGCGCTCGGCGTCGCCTCGTCGTCCGACCGCCGGTGGGTCGAGGGCCACCTGCAGCGCCTGGGGCTGCGCGTGCACTTCGACGTGATCTGCTGCGCCGACGATGTGCCGCGCGTGAAGCCCGACCCCGCGCTCTACCGTGCGGTGCTGGAGGCGACCGGCGTGCGCGCCGAGGAGGCGGTGGCGCTGGAGGACTCGCCCAACGGCGTGCTGGCGGCCAAGCGGGCCGGCCTGGCCTGCGTGGCCGTGCCCAACGCGCTCACCGCGCGCCTCGACCTCGGTCACGCCGACCTCAGGCTTGGCTCGCTCGCGGACCTGCCGCTTGCCGAGCTCCTCGATCGCCTGCACGGCCGAGCTGGAGTTCGGTCCCGCCAGGGTCCGGTCCCGCCGTGAACCGGCGAACCCGGTCGGTCGCAACGTCCCCATCCCCGAAGACGTCCAGGTGCCGCGAGAATCTGATCTGTGCCGCGTATTTGACGGGCAAGCCGGATCCGCAGCGCGGCGACCGAATCCGCCGAGATTCCGGCGTCTACATCCGGGACTGGTATGCCTCGGTCCGCGCGCTGGGCCTCAGCGCCGTCGTCTTCCACGACCAGCTCTCACCAGCCTTCGTGGACCGCTTCACGACGGCGGGGATTCGGTTTCGCCGCGTCGCGAGGTCTCCCTGGTCCCCGAACGATGCACGATTCTTCGCGTATCAGGCGTTCCTGCGCCGCCATGCGGTCGCGCGGGTCTTCCTCACGGATATTTCGGACGTCACGATCGCCCAGGATCCGTTCGCCGGGATGGGCAGGTTCCGGACGCCGCTCTTCATCGGCGCGGAGGTCTATCCCGCCCCGGTGGGTCGCACGATCCGGCGCCACCACTGGCTCAGGCGGCGGATCGCCGAAGCGCGCGGCCGGCGATCGTCGCAGGTGCCGGATTTCTTCGCGGCCCGTGGCTATGACCTTCCCACCCTCAATGCGGGTGTCATCGGAGGGGAGGCGTCCGCGGTGCGGCGCTTTCTGGCGCACTTCACCCGGGTCCGGCGCGCCATCGGGCACCCGGAACGGAACCTGAATATGCCGATCGTCAACTATGTCTTTCACCGGTATTTCCGGGGCGCGTTCCGTGTCGGGCCGCCCGTGACCAGCGTGTTCAAGGCCTACCAGCGCGGCCGCACCGACGTGTGGTTCATCCACAAGTGACGGGGGCTCGGGGCCCACGCATCTCGCTCTGCATCGTGGCG
Source organism: uncultured Candidatus Rokubacteria bacterium (assembly GCA_963743355.1). Taxonomy (GTDB): domain Bacteria; phylum Methylomirabilota; class Methylomirabilia; order Rokubacteriales; family CSP1-6; genus AR5. The sequence continues at coordinate 308,647 of CAVUPM010000004.1, read as the reverse complement.
CGAAACGAGGCGTCGTTCGTCGGTGCGTGCATCGAGAGCGCGCGGCCGGTGGTGGACGAGGTCGTGCTGGTCGACACCGGATCGACCGATGGCACCCCCGGCATCGCCGCTCGGGCCGGAGCGCGCGTCATCCGCGCCGTCTGGCCGGGGGACCTCGGCCGGGCCCACGACCTGCCGCTCGTCCACGCGCGTGGCGACTGGATCCTGAGCCTCGACGCCGACGAGGTGCTCGACCCCGGATTGGCGCCCGCACTCCGCCGGATCGCGGAGTGCGGAGGGTGCGACGGATACCGCCTGCCGATCCGCAACTACGCGTACTACCCGATGGTGAAGTGGCGGCGGGCCGATCCGCGGGATCCTCTGGCGCGCGGCGCCCTCGGTTACATACCGACGTTTCCCGTGCGCCTCTTTCGTCGCCGGCCGAGCCATCGATACCGCGGGTTCCTTCACCAGAGCGTCGCGCCGTCCATCCTCGCGGCCGGCGGGCGCATCGGCTCGGCGGACGTCCTGATCCACCACTACGGGCACCTCCGCGTGGACCGGGCCAAGGGCTCCTTCTACGTCGCGCTGGCGCGACGCCAGGCGATGGCCGAGCCCGACGATGCGCAGGCCTGGATCGAGCTGGGGAGCACCCTGCTCGTGCACGGACTCTACCCCGCCGCGCTGGCCACGTTCCGCACCGCGCGCGGGCTCGCGCGGAGCGCGTCGGCGTCCTTCGGCATGGGGGATGCGCTTCTCGAGATGAAGCAGCCCGCGGCCGCGCTCCCGCATCTGATCGAAGCCGTGCGGCGCAACCCCCGCGACGAACCGAAGGAGTTCGACCGCGCCGACGGCTGGGAGGCGATCGCACGCGCGCACGAGATGCTCGGACGGCCGGGGGCCGCGGCGGGGGCGTACCGGCAGGCGCTTGCCGTCCGGCCGCACAGCCCCGTCGCGTTGAACGACCTTGCGGCGCTCCTCATCGAGCGAGGGGCCCTGCGGCGCGCCGAGCCGTTGCTCCGGCGGCTGCTCACTGAGTGGCCGGGGCTCGACATGCCGTGGGCCACGCTGGGCACTCTTCGCCTCCGCCAGGGCGATCTGGTAGCCGCCCGGCACGCCCTCGAGACCGCGCTGGACATCCAGCCGCGCTCGGTGCCGGCGCGGATGAATCTTCGCGCCTGCCGGGCAGTCGCCGCCGGGCAGCCCCCGTCAGCCCGCGCTCCCGTGTGCGATGTCCCGCGGGCTGCCGACCTCGTGCTGCGCCCACTGGGAGCCGGCGGCGTCGTGAGCTTCATCTCCCACCTCGGGGGCGGAGCCGGCCGGGTGCTGGTCGACACGGTGCACGCTCTCCAGGGGCGACCCCAGCTCGTCCTGTGCTTCCACACCGACGCCCACACGCGCCAGGGCCTCCGGGCCGAGCTGGCGCGCGCCCGGGTCCGCGTCATCACCGTCTCGTCGGGACGTGCCCTGCGCGCCGTCCTCGAGCGCGTCCGACCCGACGTGGTCATCGATCATTGGTGGGCGAACCTGGCCATCCGTGGGCGGGTTGGTGCCGAGCGGTGGGTCGCCGTGGGGCACAGCGCGTCGCCGATGCCCCTCGGGTACGACGCCTACGTCGTCGTCTCGGACTTCAATGCGCGTGGACAGCGGCACTTGCCCGCCGCGCGCGTCCACAAGATTCCGAACGGCGTCGACCTGGGGCGCTTCGAACGGCCGTGGCGCCCGCCGCGGCGTCCGGTCACCATCGCGATGCTCACCCGGTTCGATCCTGGCAAGTTCCCCCGCCGGCTGCTGGACTACCTTCCTCGTCTCGAGACGCTGGGGGCGCGGCTCGTCATCGCCGGGCGCGGAGGGCGCCGGTACGAAATCGAGCCCGAGATCCGCGACCGTGGCCTGGGGAGGGCGGTCCGCTTCGTCGGCCCCATCTCGACGGCGCGCGTCCCCGAATTCCTGACCGGGGCCGACATCGGATTTCACCTCACCGAGACCGCCGAGGAGCAGTGCTCGTTGTCCATTCTGGAGATGCTCGCCGCGGGCCTCCCCGTCGTCGCCGAGCCGAAGGGCTGCCTGCCGGAGATGGTGAGCCACGGCGTGAACGGGGTCCTGAGCCTCGAGGCCACCCAGGTGGCGGCCGCGCTCGAACGGCTGATCCGGTCAGCCGGCCTCCGGCGGCGGATGGGCGCGGCGAGCCGCCGGCGCGCCCGCGAGTGGGGCATGCCGCGGTTCAGCACGGCATGGCGGGGCTTGATTCGCGCCGTCGCCGCCACGGCCCCCGTCCGGGTCGTGCCGCCCGCCGCGAGGGTCGCTCCCTTTCACCCCACGCTCGCCTTCGTCGTCTGCTGCACTCCCCGGGCGGGTGGCGGCCTCCTGTGTGAGGCGCTCGGCAACACCGGCGTGGCCGGTCACCCTGACGACTTCTTCGAGCCGGACAGGGGTCGTTCACTCGGAGAGTTTCGTGGCCCCACGGAGCTCGCCCGTTATCTGGCGTCGGTGCTCGAGATCGGCACGACCCCCAACGGCGTCTTCGCGGCGCGGCTCACGCTGGCGGGCTTGCAGACGCTGCAACACTCGAGCGGCGGACGTCTCCTGGACGAGTTCCTTCCGTCGCTCCGTTGGGTCTGGGTCAGTCGGCGCGACCGGCTGCGCCAGGCCATCTCCTGGGTCCGGGCGCTCCAGACCGGGACGTGGGCGCACCTCGTCGGGGATCAGCCCTTGCCGGCGATTCGCCTCCGCTTCGACCGGCACGCGATCGCGCAGCGTCTGGAGGAGATCGAGGCCCAGGACCTCGCGTGGCGGACGTGGTTCGCGGAGCGCGGTGTGGTGCCGATCCCGGTCGTGTACGAGCGTGTCGCCAGCGACTACGAGGGGACGGCGCGTCGGGTGGCGGGCCGGCTCGGCGTCGAGCTTCCCCGAGCGCTCTTCTTCGGCGAGCGGCGCATGCTCCCGATGGCCGATGCCACCAGCGAGGCCTGGGCACGGCGATTCCTGGAGGGTGCGCGCTCCGGGACGCGGCCGTCACCGGAGCTCAGCCGGCGGCGCACGATCCGCAGCAGCTCGTCGACGGAGCGCCGGACGTCGTACTGATCCCGGTCCACCAGCACGTCGCGCTTCCCACGATACAGGCGGTGGAGCTCCTGCAGTGTGCGGGCTACCGGCACGTTCAACAGCCACGCCTGGGTCGTCTTGTTGTCCGACTTGTACTGGTCCTTGGCCGGGTTGAGGAGGATATCGGCCCCGATCAGCTCGCGGTTGAACGTCCCCATGTCCGGGTCGCCAGCCGCCAGCGGCCAGCGTCGCGTTTCCACGTCGTCCAACCGCACGCGCCCGGGCCAGTCGACGAAGAGCCGCAACCGCATGCCCAGCTGCTTCAGCACGGGGACGAACGGACGTACCGGCTCCACGTTGTTCCAGTAGCCGAACCACACGGCCAGCCGCGCCGGGCCCGGGCGATGCTCCTTGCGCATCTGAAAATAGTCCAGATCGTGGCGATCGGGAATGCAGTAGGTCGGCTTGAGGGCGGCGAACTCCGCGGCCAGGGCCGGCGTCGACGCCGTGACCACGTCACACAGTCCCGCCGCTCTCCTGGCTTCGGGCTCGAGGTCGCAACAGTCGAAGATCTTGAGACCGCGGAACCGTCGCATCAGGGTCCAGTCGTAGGCCTTCTGAAAGACGATGGCCTGATACTGGTCCAGGGGCCTGCGACGGCGAAACAACTCCAATGTGGGTGCCCCGTACTTGACCCACCAATCACCCCGCAGTCGTGAGCTCCCCGAGTTCGTGCCGCGGAAGTCGCGGACCGTCAGGATGCCGACTCGCACGTCGGCTGGCTTACGTGATCCCCAGGGGGCGTCGGATCCCCAGGCGCGTCGAGGCGAAGCCGCCCTTCACGTCCTTGCGGGCCTTGAGGTCTTTCGCCTTCGGCGCCTTTTTCCGCTTGGTCGACTTGGCTTTCTTCTTCGCCATCGTCCCCTCTCCTTGCCCCGATCGAGGGGCAACTGCCTGACGGCTCGATCACCGTCCCGGGAAGCGCGCCAAAGATAGCGACGAGAGTCCGTCGTGTCAACGTACCCGTCCGCCCGCATCCGCTATAGTAGTGCCCCATGCCGGTGCTCGCAGGGGAGCGGATCTTCACGGTGGCCGGGACATCCTACGCCTGGGAGGATCTCGTCCTCGCCGGCTGCCTCTGGGGCGACTGGGGCGCCCTCGAGGCGCGCGTGCGGGACGGCCTCGCCTGTCTGGCCCATCTGGATGACCTCGAGGAGGGCGACGAGGACGCGCTCGACGAGGCCGACGTCGAGACGGCGGCCTCGGAGTTCCGGTACGCCCGCGACCTCGTGGCCGCCGCCGACCTCGAGGCGTGGCTCGACCGGCGCGGGCTCTCGGTCGACGCCTGGCTCGACTTCATCCGCCGCTCGCTCCTGCTCGACCGCTGGGCCGACGATCTCGACGAGATCCGCGACGAGTACGAGCTCGAGGCGGACGAGGTGGCGGAGGCGACGGTGTGCGAGGCCCTGTGCGGCGGCTCGGCGAACGATCTGGCCCAGCGCCTGGCCGCCCGCGCCGCCATCCACGCCGGCGCCGCCGTCGAGGCGCCGGCCACCGCCGGCGGCGAGCCATCGACGGTGCCGGACGAGGTCCTGGAGCGGGCGTTGCCCGACCTGCCGCCCGCCGCGCGCCGCGAGCGCCTGGCGAAGCTCGTCGAGCTGGAGACGGCGTGGCGCCGGTTCACCGCGCGCGTGGCCCCGCCCGCGGCGTTGCGCGGGGTCATCGGCGCCCGGCGGCTGGAGTGGGTGCGGGTCGCCATGCAGGCGGTGCTGGCGCCCGACGAGGACGTGGCGCGGGAGATCGCGCTGTGCGTGCGGATGGACCGCCGGGCCATCGACGAGGTGGCCGCGGAGGCCGGGCTACGCGCCGAGACGCTCGAGTGGTGGCTGGGCGACGTCGAGGAGCCGCTGCGCGACACGCTGATCGGGGCCCAGCCGGGCGACGTCGTGGGCCCGGTGCCCTGGAAGGAGCAGCGTCTCGTCTTCACCGTGACCGCCAAGCATCTGCCCTTGGAGGACGATCCGGCCGTGCGCGAGCGCGCCGAGGAGGCGCTGCTGGCGCGGGCGGTCGACCGTGAGGTGACGGACCGCGTGACATGGCACGTGACGCTGTAACCGCCTCCGCACTGGGCAAGCTGCCGCTGCTGGAGTTCCTGCCGCCGGCGGTGCGCGCGCAGGTCGCGCGCCGGTTCGTTCCCGTGAGCTACGCCTTCGGCGCCGTCATCGTGCGCGAGGGGGATCCCGCCGACGCGCTCTACGTCCTGCTCAGCGGGCGCGCGCGGGTCGTCAAGCGCGGCGACACCGGCGAGGAGGTTCCGCTCAACATTCTCCGCGCCGGCGACGCCTTCGGCGAGATGGCGCTGCTCGAGCGCACCACGCGCATGGCCACCGTGCGAGCCAGCAGCGACGTCGAGGCGCTGCGGCTGGACCGGGCCGCCTTCGAGGACCTCGTCACCGCCGCCCCCGATCTCAAGAAGTACCTGGAGATACAGGCCTCGCACCGCCGCCTGCACAACTTCTTCCGCTTCTACACCGCGTTCGCCCGGCTCCCGGTCGACGCGCTGGCGACGATGCTGGCCGACCTCGAGACCGAGACGGTGGAGACCGGCGAGCAGGTCATCCGGCAGGGGGACCCGCCGGGGCCGATGTACGTGGTCGAGGAAGGGCGGCTGCGGGTCTTCGTCGAGGAGGACGGGACGCGGCGTTACCTGCGCTACCTGCGCCGCGGCGACTTCTTCGGCGAGCTGTCGCTCTTCAAGCAGGAGCCGCGCTCGAGCAGCGTCGAGGCGGTGGGACCGTGCCGGCTGCTCCGGCTGACCGAGGCCACCTTCACCCGACTGCTGGAGCGCTACCCGGAATTCCGCGCGCAGCTCGAGGAGCGGATCGCCCAGTACGACTACAAGGCGGTGGCGCGGGTGCCGCTCGATTTCGCCGACGAGACGCTGCCCGCCGAGCTGCGCGTGCAGGAGAAGGTGGGCCCGCGCCAGGTCGAGACGGCCGCCGACGCGGGCGAGGAGGACGAGGAGGCCTCGGCGGCGCCGTTCGCCACCGCCGAGGGGCGCTTCGTCAAGGCGGCGAAGCGGATCCGGCGCTTCCCGTTCGTGCGCCAGCTCGACGCCATGGATTGCGGCGCCGCCGCGCTGGCCATGATCTGCCGTCACTTCGGGCGCGCCGTGAGCCTGGCTCGCATCCGGCAGCTCTGCTTCACCTCGACCGACGGCACCAGCCTGCGCGCGCTGTGTCGCGCGGCCACCGAGCTGGGCCTCGCCGCCCGCCCGGTCAAGGCCTCCGCCCGCAACGTGCCGCAGATGCCGCTGCCGGCGATCGTGCACTGGGAGGGCAACCACTGGGTCGTCCTCTACGATGTCACCGACAGCCACGTGCGCATCGCCGACCCCGGGCTCGGCCTGCGCAAGCTCCCGCGCGCGGACTTCGAGCGGCGCTGGAGCGGCTACACCGCGCTGTTCGACTACACCGACGCCTTCGCGCAGGCGCCGGTCGAGGCGCCCAGCGCGGCCTGGCTGTGGCCGTTCGTGCGGCCGTTCCGGCCCATCCTGGCCCGCGCGCTGGGGCTCGCCGTCGTGGCCAGCGCGCTCTCGATGCTGCTGCCCGTCTTCACCCAGGTGATCGTCGACCGGGTGCTGGTCGAGCAGGACGTGGGGCTGCTGAACGTCATCGTGCTCGCCATGCTGGCGGCGCTGGTCTTCATGACGGTGGCGGTGATCGTCCAGCGCTACCTGCTGAGCTTCACGGCCGTGCGGATCGACGCCTCCACGCTCGACTACCTGACCCGCCGGCTGCTGGCCCTGCCGATGTCCTACTTCACCTCGCGCCGGACCGGCGACATCCAGCGCCGCCTGTCGGGGCTCCGCCAGGTGCGGGAGTTCATGGTGCAGAGCGCGGTGGCCGGCCTGAGCTCGGTCGTGCAGCTCGCGGCGGCGCTCGCGCTCATGCTGGCCTATAGCCCGCTGCTGGCCGGCGTGTTCCTCATCACCGCGCCGATCTACCTCGGGCTGATGAGCTTCTCGGCCCGGCGCCTGCGGCCGATCTTCGACGACCTCGAAGAGGGCTTCGGCCGCTACGCCTCCCATCAGATCGACGCCATCCGCGGTATCGAGACCGTCAAGGCGATGGGCGCCGAGGTCGCCTTCCGCGAGCGGATGCTGGAAGAGTTCCACCGGATCGCCCGCCGGCAGTTCAAGGCCGACTTCACGGTGATGGTCTACGACGGGGCCGTGGGGATGGTGACCTTCCTCACCTCCGCCATCTTCCTCTGGGTCGGGGCCCGCCAGGTGCTCGACGGCCAGCTCACCATCGGCGCGCTCGTCGCCTTCAACGCGCTGGTGGCCATGGCCAACGCCCCCATCACCACGCTGCTGAGCCTGTGGGACAATTTCCAGCTCGCCACCGTGCTGCTGGGCCGCCTCGACGACGTCTTCCAGCAGGAGCCCGAGCAGGGCAAGGACCGCGCGCGGCTCGTACCGGTGCGCACGCTCGAGGGCACGCTCAACCTGCGCAACGTCGGGTTCCGCTACGGCGGCCCCGAGGCGCCGGCGATTCTCGAGGCCCTCACGCTTGACGTCCCGGCCGGCCGGATGGTCGCCATCGTCGGCCGCAGCGGCTCGGGCAAGACGACGTTCGTCAAGTGCCTGGCCGGGCTGCTGGAGCCGACCGAGGGGACGATCCTCTACGACGGCGTCGACCTGCGCACGCTGAACTACCGGGATCTGCGCCGCCAGATCGGCTTCGTGCTGCAGGAGAACCACCTCTTCGACGACTCGATTGCGCGCAACATCGCCTTCGGCGAGGCGGAGCCCGACATGGACCGGGTGATCTGGGCCGCCCGGGTGGCGAACGCGCACGAGTTCATCGAGCGCCTGCCGCTCGGCTACGACACCCGGGTGGGCGAGTCGGGGCTGGCGATCTCCGGCGGCCAGCGCCAGCGCATCGCCATCGCCCGCGCCGTCTACCACCAGCCGCCGGTGCTCATCCTCGACGAGGCGACCTCCTCGCTCGACACCGAGTCCGAGCGGGCGGTGAAGGAGAACATCGACCGGCTGCTCGAGGGCCGGACGTCGTTCGTCATCGCCCACCGCCTGAGCACGGTCCGCGACGCCGATCTGATCCTCGTCCTCGAGAAGGGCCGGCTGGTCGAGCAGGGTAGCCACGACGACCTGATGAAGCGGCAGGGCCTCTACTTCTATCTCGTGAGCCAGCAGCTGGGTCTCTGAGGCGCCATGACGGACGACCCGCGCGGTCCCGACGCCGCCGCCGAGGCGCCCCCACCGTTCCTCGAGGGCGAGCCGCCGCACTGGGCCGCGCGCGGCCTGACGCTCGTCGTCCTCGTCGTCTTCGTGGCGGCGGTGGTCGGCTCCATCGTCATCACGCTGCCGGAGACGATCTCCAGCCCCTTCGTGCTGGTGCCCGGCCACGGCGCCGATCCGATCCGCGCCGCGCGCAGCGGGGTCGTGGCGGCCGTGCGGGTGGCCGAGGGCCAGACGGTCGCCCGGGGCGCGCCGGCCTTCGTGATCCGCTCGGCCGCCGCCGGCGACCGCTCGGCGGAGCTGCGGAGCCTCGAGACCCAGATGACCGGCGCCGAGGACAGCCGGCTCAACACGCGCCAGCGCTACGAGGGCCAGCGACGCGCCGACGAGGAGGAGCAGCGGCGGCTGCAGGCGCGCGCCGCCAACCTGCGCGACAAGCTCGCCGAGCAGCAGGGGCTGCGCGACGTCCGCGAGGCGCGCTTCAAGCGCGACCTCGAGATCCAGGGCAACGACATCGAGATCACCCAGCGCGAGATCGGGCTCAAGCGGGCGCAGTACGGCGTCGCCAAGGAGCTGGCCGACCGCATCGAGCGGTTCCACCGCGAGGGCGTGATCTCGTGGCTGGAGTACAACAACCGCAAGCTGGAGGCGACCCGGCTGGAGGTGGAGGGCCAGCAGCTCGAGCGCTCGCTGGAGACCTCGCGCCTCAAGCTCAGCCAGCTCCGGGCCGAGCAGCAGACGTGGGAGATCGAGTGGAAGCTCGGGGTGGCCGCGCTGCAGACCGAGGCGCGCGAGACCCAGGCGGCGCTGGCCGCGGTGCGCCAGACCGTGGCGGCGCGGACCGCCGAGCAGCGCGAGGCGGACCGGCGACTCACCGAGGACACCGCCAAGACCCGCATCCGGGCGACGGCGCTGCGCGACGAGCTGGACCAGACGCGTGGCGCCGAGCTGACCGTGGGCGCGCCCTGCGACGGCGCCGTCCTGCGCCTGGCCGTGAACGCGCCGGGCGCGGTGGTGCAGGACGGCGAGGTGCTGGCCGAGCTGGCCTGCGCGGGCGAGCAGCTCCAGGCGGAGGTCAGCGTGGGGCCGGGCGGGGCCGGGCGCATCGAGCCGGGGCAGGTCGTCCGCTTCCTCTACGACGCGTTCCCCTACCAGCGCTACGGGATCAAGCACGGCACCGTCCGCTGGGTCAGTCCCGCCAGCGTCACGGTCAAGGACCGGACCGTGTTCCGCGTGGTCGCCGACCTCGAGGACCGCGGGGTGCGCGTCAGGGGCGAGAATCGCCCGCTCCTGGCCGGCATGGGCGGGCGGGCCGACATCATCGTGGGCCGGCGCTCGCTCCTGTCCTACGCGTTCGAGCCGATCCGCATGCTCCGCGAAACCCTGGCCGACCGCCCGGCGTCACGCTGAGCCGGTGACCGCGCGCGTACTCGATCCCTGGCACTGCACGCTCGACGACTTCGCGAGCGCGGACGCCCCGATGCGCCGCTGCCTGGACCTGGCCCGGGCGGCGGCGCCGACGGAGCTGCCAGTGCTGATCCTGGGTGAGTCGGGCACCGGCAAGACCCTGCTGGCCCGGGCCGTGCACAACTCCTCCAAGCGCGCCCCGGCCGCCTTCGTCTCCTTCAACGCGGCGGCGCTGAGCGACACCCTGCTGGACAGCCAGCTCTTCGGTCACGACAAGGGGGCGTTCACCGGGGCCCAGAAGGCGGTCAAGGGCAAGTTCGAGCTGGCCCACGGCGGCACGCTCTTCATCGACGAGATCGCCGACCTCTCGCCGGTGGCCCAGGCCAAGATCCTGCGCGCGGTCGAGTACGGCGAGTTCGAGCGCCTCGGCTCCGAGCGACTCCAGGTGGCCGACGTCCGGCTGATCTCGGCCACGCACCTGCCGCTGGTCGCCTACACGCAATCCGATCGATTCCGGAAGGACCTCTTCTACCGGATCGGCGGCATCACCCTGACGCTGCCGCCGCTGCGCGAGCGGCCCGAGGACATGCGCGCGCTGGTGGCAGCCGAGATCGCGGTGGCTGGCCGCCAGCAGGGCAAGACCGTCCACGGTCTGAGCCGCCCGGCGGCGGAGCTGATCTTCTCGTACCCGTGGCCCGGCAATCTCCGGGAGCTCAAGCGGGTTCTCCACGCCGCCGTGGCGATGACCGAGGGCGACACCGTGCCGCCGGAGGCCCTGGCGCTGGACGCCAGGGCACCTCGGGCGGCTCCCTCCACCGACCCCGCGAGCGCGCCGAACGGCGCCACGCCGGGCCCGGGGACGGCCGAGGCGCTCGACGGCGACCTCACGCTGCAGGCGGCCGAGGCGCGTCACATCCGGGCGGTCCTCGACAAGATGGGCGGCAACAAGCGACGCGCCGCCCGCGCGCTCGGCGTGTCGCGCTCGACCCTCGATCGCAAGCTCGGCGGATAGCTTGGCTGAGCGCCCCGACAGGGCCCCCAGGACCGCCTGACTCGGGACCCCCCGGCGAAGCGGTGGCGGCCCTCGATTGTCCGACACGCCATTCGCGCTCCGACGGTCCCGAATTGGGCCATGCGCTCGATTCGGGACTGCCCACGGCCCGAGAACAGGACCATCCGTCGAGACGCCGCGGTCGTGACGACGACAAATCGAGACGTTGGCGGGCCTTGCGCGTTTGGAATGCGACTTGCCATCTGGACGGCGCGGCGGCGGGCAATACGGACACGCCGAGGAGGCGAGGATGGGCAAGCGGAGCGGCAACCGGGCGAAGGCGCCGTCGAAGATCAAGGATCTCAGGGCGCGGACCAAGGCGAGTCGCGCGTCGCAGGTCAAGGGGGGCGCCCAGGTCGCGGCCATCTCCGACGGCACCAGCATCACGGACGGGACCAGCATCACGGACGGCACGAGCAACACACTTCGAGCTCAGGCGTCGCGGTTCGCGAGCCGCGCGGGAGGAGTGTCGTGAAGAAAAAGGCGAAGGATCTCGCGGCGAAGAAGGCCGGGACGGTTCGCGGCGGTCTGCCGGCCGTCCAGAAGGTCCGGGAGGCGGCACAGGTCGCCTTCAACGACAGCAAGATCTGACGCCCAGCGGAAAAGGAACCCAGTCTGACCATGGCGAAGAAGGCGCGGGGACCGAAGGGCCAGGGCCGCCAGCCGAAGCGGCCGGTCAAGGATCTGACCGCGAAGCGCGGTGACGTGCAGGGCGGTACCGCCACGACGACCGGCAAGCTGACGTTCGGCGCGCCGTCGCCGCGGCCGGTGGCCGTGGACCCGAACAACCCACACTGAGGAGGACGAAGATGAAGAAGAAGGCGAAAGTGAAGGGCAAGGCGAAGACGAGCCGGAAGCGGTCGGCGGTCAAGGACCTGTCGGCGAAGAAGGCCGGGTCGGTGAAGGGTGGGCTGCCGGCAGTCCAGCTGCAGGGCCGGGCGTACAAGGTCTCGACCGGGTTGCTGCTGCCGGCGGTCCAGAAGGTGGCCGACGGGAGCGTGTAGCGCGACAGCCGGGCCCCCCGGTCTGGCCGGGGGGCTCTGCTATCTCTCGACCAGTATCCCGAAGTCGACGAGGCGGCGGACCAGATCGGGCTGGACGCTGATGTTGCGGTCGGCGCGGATGCGGCGGAGCGCTTCCACGGTCGGGCGGCCGTCGAAGTAGGGCAGCACGTCCACCAGCAGGCGGGGGAGCTCCAGGGGGTCGTACTCACTGTAGGTCATCACCCGTACGCGCTCCCGGCCGGCGACGACGACGCTGAAGGCGCCGACCGCCAGCCGCTCGGGCACGTCGTCGCTGCCCTGCCGGTGGTGCGCGTCCACCGCCACGCGAGCGAACGCGTCCACGCCGGCGCCCCCGATACGTCGCACGTCGGCCCAGCGCAGGTCGTTCACCAGGGCGGCGGCGCGCCGGAAGAATTCGCGCTCATGGCCCTGCCACGAGCCCCACACCGCTCGATACGCCGCCTCGCTCACCGTGCCGTCGAGCCCGGCGGCGTCGAGACTGCCACTCTCCGCTCCGCGGTCGGCGCCGCGGGGCAGGAGCTGCGCGAGCACGGTCGCGTCCACGCCGACCTCGAGCAGGCACCAGCGGGCGAGGTTGCGCTCGACGATGGCCAGCAGCTGCTCGAGCGCCTGCCAGAAGCGCTGGCCGGTGGCGCCGCGCTCGTGCTTGCAGAACCAGGTGGAGCAGACGCCGTTGCGATGGCGCCAGATGCCACAGGCGCCGCCGGCGTCGGGGCGGTAGTGCGGGCAGAGCAGCGACGTGGCGTGTCCGAATCCGGCCGGGGTGCCGTGCTGGTAGAGGAGCGCCTGGACCGGCGGCCGGACGAGACCGACCGGCGTCACACCGACGCGGGCGTCGATCCGGCGCTCGACGCTGGCCCGACCCGGCGCCAGCGCGGGGTCCGGGTCGTCGAGGATGCGGCCGACGAGGAAGTTCGGGATCTCGGGGACGTAGGTGCAGCACTTCGTGTCCGGGTGGAAGAACGTGTCGGGCGCGGCCGTCGCCCCGGCTGGCGGGCACATCGCGCACGACTCGCAGGTCGCCGCGGACTCACGGGGAGGGGGACCGTCGAGCAGGTCGGCGATCCACGGCGCGTACAGCGGCGGCAGCGTGCTCGGGGGCTGCCAGCGGGGGCGGTGGCTCCGGGCAGCCCCCACGCGCCGGCTCGCTACCCGGCCGCCGGCAGGCCGACGGCGTCGCGGATCTTGGCGAGCTGGGCGGCGTGGTCGTTCCAGTGGTATTCGAACATCGCGCCCACGAACACCGGCAGCGTGATCTCGTCGGTGCCCATGAACGTCTTGAACAGCGGGATCCGCGCCTTGCGCGTGAGGTCGCTCTCCGAGAGGGAGTGCAGATAAGCGAAGACGGCGCGCCGCTGCGCATCGAGTGCCTCGACGAGCTGCTCGAGCGTCAGGGCCCGGCGCTCGGGCGTCAGGAACGGATCGCCGGGCTCGATCTCGATGACGGGCAGATCGCGATCCGCGAAGGACTTCAGCAGCGCCACGGCGTCCAACCCGGGCTCGAAGAGCAGGTGGGTGAGGACCTGGCGCGCCGTCCACTCACCGGGCTCGTCGGACCGCTCCAGGTAGGGCGCCATGCCGGTCAGCTGCGCCGCCACGTTGTTCCAGGCCGCCTGGGACCGGACTTCGAGATCCTGTACCGCCGTGGTCGCCATCGCTTGCCTCCGTCCCCGCGAAGGGAGCGTATCACGGCCGGTCACGGGGGGCTTTCCCGCCCGCCCGGCCGCTGTATGCTGTGGGCGCCCCCGGGCGGGACGCTTCCGCGCTGAGCCGAGGGAGAGAGGTGACCCATGAGACGCCCGTTCACGCTGGCCGCGCTCGTGCTCGTGGTCGGCGCCGGCGCCGCGCTGGCCCAGGAGAAGTACCCGAGTCGGCCGATCGACTTCATCGTGACGTGGGGAACGGGCGGCGGCGCCGATGGCATGGCGCGCGAGCTGGGGTCGCTGACCCAGCCCATCCTGGGGGTGGCGCTGCCCGTGTCGAACGTGCCGGGCGCGGCCGGCAACACGGGCCTGGCCCAGGTGCTCAACGCCAAGCCCGACGGCTACGCGATCGCCACCTACATCGCCGACACGCTCGCCACCATCCCGGCCGGGCTCGCCCGTCACAAGGTCGACGACCTGGAGTGGATCGCGCGCACGCAGGTGGCCGACTCGTTCCTGTTCGTCAAGACCGACAGCCCGTTCAAGACGATCCACGACCTCCTCAAGCACGCCCAGGCGAATCCCGGCAAGCTGCGGGTGGCCTCCACCGGCTACGGCTCGGTGGACGACCTCACCGTCCGCTACCTCGAGAAGCGGGGCTACAAGCTGACGACGGTGCCGTACCCGAAGCCCGGCGAGCGCTACGCCGCCGCGCTCGGCGGGCACGCCGAGGTCCTCTACGAGCAAGCCGGCGACATCCAGCAGTACCTGAAGGCCAACCAGCTGCGGCCGCTGGTCATCTTCGCCGAGACGCGCCACCCGGCCTTTGCCGACGTGCCGTCGTCCCGGGAGCTCGGCCTCGAGGTGACGCTGCCGCAGTTCCGCAGCATCGTGGCCCGGCGCGGCACGCCGCCCGAGCGGGTGAAGACGCTGGCCGACGCCTTCCGCAAGGCGGCCGAGACGCCGCAGTGGAAGGCCTTCCTCGAGCAGTGGTACATGCGTGCCGACAGCTTCATGGGACCCGAGCAGCTCGGCCCGTGGATCCACGAGCAGTCCAACGTGGTGGACCGCCTGGTCAAAGAGTTCGGCCTCAAGAAGTGATGGCGGTCGGGGCGCCGCTCGTCGGCCTCGCCCTCGCCCTGGCGTTGTTCGTCGGCGCGCGCGGGCTCGACGAGGTGGCGCGCGAGGGTCAGCTGGGGCCCGGGTTCTGGCCGCGGCTCGTGCTGGCCGGCCTCGGCCTCGCCTGCCTGCTCGAGGCGGTGGGCGAGTGGCGGGGGGCGAGGCGACCGTCGGGGCCGGCGGCCGCGGCGCCGGAGGCGATCGACCACATGCGCCTGGCGGCCGGCATCGCGCTCATCGTGCTCTACGTGCTGGTCACGCCCTGGGCCGGATTCGCGTTGACGACGGCGGCGTTCATCGCCGCGTTCATGGCGCTGGCCGGCGCGCGCTCGCCGGTGTCGATCGGCGCCAACGCGCTGCTCGGCACCGTGGTGCTGCTCTACGCCTTCGTCAGGCTGGTCTATCTCCCGCTGCCCAAGGGCGAGGGCGGATTCGAAGCGGTCACGCTGCTGGCCTACCGCGCGCTGCGCATCTTCTGACCGCGCCGTGACCGAGATCCTCGCGCATCTCGCGGCCGGCCTGGTGGCGGCGCTGCAGCCGCTTAATCTGGCCATGATCGTCCTCGGTCTCGTCATCGGCATCCTGGCCGGCGCGCTGCCCGGGATCACGATGGTCAACTCGATCGTCCTCGTCCTGCCCTTCACGTACCTCATGGGGATCGTGCCGTCGCTGCTGCTCATGGTCGGCGTCTACTGCGGCGGCGTCTTCGGCGGCGCGATCACCGGCATCCTGTTCAACATCCCCGGCGACCCGATGAACGTCCCCACCACGTGGGAGGGCTATCGGATGAGCCGCCAGGGGCAGACGCGCTACGCGCTCGGGCTGGCCATCATGAGCTCGGCCGTCGGCGGCGTGGCCAGCGCGCTGTTCCTCGCCTTCTTCGCGCCGCCCTTCGCGAAGATCGCGCTCGGCTTCTCGTCCGTCGAGTTCTTCGCGGTGGTGGTCTTCGGCCTGGCCAGCGTCTCGGTGCTCGGCCACTCGTCGATGCCGGCCGCGCTGATCTCGCTGTTCGCCGGCATGTTCCTGGGCACGATCGGCACCGAGGCGCAGTACGGCGTCGAGCGGTTCACCTTCGGCGTGCCGTTCCTCCGGACCGGCGTGGACTTCGTCACGGTCCTGATCGGACTGTTCGCGATCGGCGAGGTGCTGGAGCAGATGGTCCTGCGGCGGGCGGCCGAGCCGATCGAACGCCCGGCCACCGCGGTGCCGCGGCTGCCGCTGCTCGCCCTGTGGCCGTTGCGCGGCCCGCTCGTCCGGGGGACCGCCATCGGCATCGCGATCGGCGGCCTGGCCGGCGCCGGCGCGACCGTGTCGTCGTTCGTGTCCTACGGGCTCGAGAAGCAGTTCTCGCGGCGGCCCGAGCTGTTCGGCACCGGGCATGCGCCCGGGCTGGTGGCCTCCGAGGCCTCCGTGAATGGCTCCACCGGCGGCGCCATGATCCACCTGCTGACCCTCGGCATCCCCGGCAGCGCCGCCACCGCGGTGATGATGGGCGCCTTCCTCATCCACGGCATCCAGCCGGGGCCGCTGCTCTTCACGAACCAGACGCGTGAGGTCTACACGATCATCGCCGGCATGGTCCTGGCCAACGTGCTGATGATCGCGCTGGGCTTCGTGGCCGCGCTCTGCTTCGCCACCCTGATGAAGGTCCCGGCGCCGATCCTGAACACCTTCATCGTCGTGTTCTGCTTCCTCGGCGCCTTCGCCCTGCGCAACGATCTGGCCGACGTCTGGCTCACGATGCTCTTCGGCGTCCTCGGCTTCGTCATGCGCCGCTACGGGCTGCCGGTCCCGCCGCTCGTGATGGGCGTGATCCTGGGGCCGATGGCCGAGGCGTACTTCCTGACCAGCATGGTGTCGAGCGGCAACGACCTCACCGTGTTCCTCACGCGGCCGGTCAGCGCGGTCGTGCTGGCGGCGTCCGTCGCGCTCGTCGTGTGGCCGCTGCTCCGCCGGTCTGTTTGAGTGGGGGGCCCCGAAATGGCCCCCCACGCCCCCCGACGCTCGGCACGCCCCGGCGTAGCCGTGGCGCTCCTCGATGCCGCGATTGCTTCACGGGCTCTGAGGCGGGGCGGTCAGGCCGAGGCGGGAGCGGCGACGGAGGGGCGGAGTAGTAGACAGAGCGGGATGGTCACCAGCACCACGAGGCTGACCAGCGTCAGCGTCGGCGGCACCCCGGCGCCGTCGCTCACGAATCCCCACACGGTCGGGGCCAGGGCCGAGGCGCCGATGGTGAGGCTGTAGTAGAGGGCGTAGGCCCGCGAGCGGCGCTGGCTGGAGACGAGGTCGGCCACCGTTCCGTAGAGCACCGACGAGGTGCCGTTGAGGGCGATGCCGAGCGGGATCAGCACGCCCATCGCCAGCGGCAGCGGCGCGGCGATGACGGTGAGGATCAGCAGCGTCGTGGCGATCTCGGTGAGGACGACGGTCCGGATGACGCCGAACCGGTCGGCCACCACGCCGCACACGAACTTGCCGGTGGCGCCCCCGATGAACACGAGCGCGAACGCCAGGCCCACCCCACCGACGCCGAGACCCTTGCCGATCAGGATGAACGGCATGAAGGTGAGAAAGCCGGTGCGGGTGGCGTTGTCGACCATCCCGATCGCGCACAGCGCCGAGAAGCCGCGGCCGTCGCGAATGCCCCAGCCCGACGTCGTCGTCCCGCTCGTCGCGACGCGCACCTCCGGCGCGCCGGCGCCGAGCCGGCCCAGCAGCGGCAGGATCGCGAGCGCGGCGGCGACCCCGATGACGCCGTAGGCGGCGCCGGCCGCCCGCCAGCCGATGACGCCAGCCAGCAGGCCGATGGCGGCGGCGACGCCGGCCTTGCCCACGTCGCCCGAGAAGTTGTAGGTGCCGAGCGCCGTCCGCCGGTTGCCCGTCTCGTACGCCTTGGACACCAGCGAGGACGACAGCGGGTGCTGCACGCCCGAGCCCAGCCCGGCGGCCAGCAGGAGGATCAGCAGCGGCACGAAGCTGCCGGCCCAGCCGGCCGCGATGAAGCCCATCGCGGTCACCGCGGTGCCGGCGGCCAGGAGCCGGCGCTCGCCCCAGCGCTCGGCCAGGAAGCCGGCCGGAATCTGGAACGCCGACATGCCGCCCGTGTACGCCGAGCGGATGAGGCCGACCTGCGTGAAGGACAGGCCGAACTCGCGGGCCCACAGCGGCAGGAACACGTAGAGGATCTCCGAGAAGCCGTCGTGCAGGAAGTGGATGCTGGAGGCGGCGCCGAGCACCGCGCGCGGCTTGTTCTTCACGGTTCCAGTAGAATACCGCAAGCCGGCAGGGAGGAAGACCGATGCCCATCAGCATCACCCGTGTCTACACGCGCCTCGGTGACCACGGCGAGACCGCGCTGGTCGGCGGCACGCGCGTGCCCAAGGACTCGCCCCGCATCGTCGCCTACGGCACCGTGGACGAGCTCAACGCCGTCGTCGGGCTGGTGCGGGTGTTCAACGCCGAGCGGATGACGGCGCGCGGCGCCGGTCGCAAGCGCCACGAGTGGCTCGACGCCACGCTGCGCAAGATCCAGAACCAGCTCTTCGACCTCGGCAGCGAGCTGGCCACGCCGCCCGCCGCGGCCTACGAGGGCATGTTCCGGGTGGGCGAGGGCGAGGTGACCGAGCTCGAGCGGATCATGGACGGCTGTCAAAAGGACTTGCCGCCGCTCAAGTCGTTCATCCTGCCGGGCGGCGGGCGCATCCACGGCTTCCTGCACCAGGCGCGGACGGTGTGCCGCCGCGCCGAGCGCGAGGTGCTCGCGCTCTCCCGCGTGGAGCCGGCGGGCGAGTGGACGCTGCGCTACCTCAATCGCCTGAGCGATCTCTTCTTCGTGCTCGGCCGCTGGGCCGGCAAGCACACCGGCGAGAAGGAATACCTCTGGGAGCGAGGCCTCAGCGCCCACACCCGTCGGCGCCGCGCCTAGTTTCGAGCCCGGGCTATTCTTGAACGATGACGCGTGAGCCGGGCGGGTGGCGCCGGGTGCCGCCTCAGTTGCCTTGCTCGAGACGCGCCCGATCGCGGTTGGCCAGTATGAGATCAGCCGTCGCGATTGGTGCGAGGGCACCGTTGTCGATCCAGAGCCCGACGCCGCTCAGCTGCTCGACCAGAGGCGTTTCGAGGTGCGCGAAGTGTTCCCCGATGGTGACGCCGTGCTTGTGCTTGTGCCGCTGGCTCTTCTCTCGCGCCGACTCCCTGGCGATCACGACGTCTTTGCCGGGATGCAGCACCACGAGATGGACGTCCAAGCCTCGGAGCCGCTGTCGATACTCATGGAGGTCGGCCTGGGTGACGATGACGTAGTCGACGACCGGTGTGAAGCCAGCGGCCGCGTAGGACTGGGCGAGGAGACACCGGTTCCTGGCCCGGCCACACGTTGTCCGACACGATCCAGCCCTGGAGCAGATCGCCCTCGATGACCACGGAGCGCTCGAGTCGCTCGGCGAGGAGCCGTGACACCGTGGTCTTGCCGGCCCCGGGAATACCCGTGATCAACCACGTGTCGGCCATGGCGGCCGGCTAGACCTCGAGCCACTCCTTGCGCACGCCCTCGTTGCGGCGCAGGTCGTCGGGGGTCCCCTCGAACACCACGCGGCCGTGGCCCATCACGTAGAGACGCTTGGCGATCGTGAGCGCGATCGTCAGCTTCTGCTCGACGAGCAGGATGGCGACGCCGCGCTGGGCGATCTCGACCAGGAGCGCGCCGACCTGGGTGACGAGCATCGGCGCCAGCCCCTCGGTCGGCTCGTCGATCATGATGAGGTCGGGGTCGCCCATGAGCGTGCGGCAGATCGTCAGCATCTGCTGCTCGCCGCCCGACAGCACGCCGCCGGGGTTGTCGGCCCGCGCGCCCAGGTTGGGGAAGAGGCGGAACATGTCGTCCATGGACCACCGGCCCGCCTTGCGCAGGTTCTTCACGCCGAGCAGCAGGTTCTGCCGGACCGTCAGGGTGGGAAAGACGTCGCGGTTCTCGGGGACGTAGCCGAGACCCCGCCGGGCGATCGCGTAGGGCGCCAGCCCGCAGATCTCCTCACCGCGGAAGCGCACCGAGCCGCGCGCCTGCACGTCGCCCATGATGGCCTTGATGGTCGTCGAGCGGCCCACGCCGTTGCGGCCGAGCAGGCTGACGATCTCGCCCTCGTCCACGCGCAGGCTCACCCCGTGCAGGATGTGGCTCTTGCCGTAGAAGGCGTGTAGCTCGCTGACGGCGAGCATCAGGCCACGCCCTGCGGCACGCCCAGGTACGCTTCCTGGACGGCGGCGTTGGCGCGGATCCGCTCCGGCGTGTCGTGGGCGATGACCTCGCCGTAGACGAGCACGGCGATGCGGTCGGCCAGATCGAACACCACGCCCATGTCGTGCTCGACCATCAGCAACGTCTTGCCGGCCGTCACCTCGCGGATGAGCTGCACGACGTGCTCGGTCTCGCTGCGGCTCATGCCGGAGGTCGGCTCGTCGAGCAGGATGACGTCGGCGCCGCCCGCGATGGTGATGCCGATCTCCAGCGCCCGCTGCTCGGCGTAGGACAGCACGCCGGCCGGCACGTGGCGCCGCGCCGTCAGGTTGAGCTGCTCGAGCACCATCTCGGTGCGCTCCTGCACGTCGTGCGCGCGGCTCACCCGGTGCCAGAACGAGTATCGGTACCCGAGCGCCCACAGCACGCTGCAGCGGACGTTCTCGACGACGCTGAGCCACGGGAAGATGTTCGTGACCTGGAACGAGCGGCTGAGCCCGCGCCGATTGATCTCGTAGGGGCGCTGGCCGGTGACGTCCTGGCCCTTGAGCCGGATGCGCCCGGACGACACCGGGTACTTGCCGGTCACCAGGTTGAACAGCGTGGACTTGCCGGCGCCGTTGGGGCCGATGAGTGCCTGCCGGGTGCCGGCCTCGATGGCCAGGCTCACGCCGCGGATGATCGGCGTCGGGCCAAAGCTCTTGTGAACGCCCTCGAGCTCGAGGGCCGGGGTCATCGTCCGGTCTCCGGGCGGCTCGCCTCGGCGAAGGCGGCGGCCGCCCGGGGCGCCGCCCACCGCAGGCCGAGCGCGCCGGCCGCCGCCAGCGCGGCGAACGCCAGCCACGGCGTCAGCGTGCGCGGCGCGACGCTGACCCAGAACAGGCGCTTGGCGGCGCGGGTGGCGTCGGCGGCGGCGACGAAGTGGACCATCTCCATCAGGCCGACGACACCGGCGGCGGCCACCAGGGCCAGCCCGGCCGCGAGCAGGTAGGGGCCGATCAGCCGCGGCAGGCGCCGGGCCCGCCAGGCGGGCGCGTGCAGCATCAGCACGCCGGCCAGCCCGGTCGGCACGAACAGCACCGTGGCCAGGAACAGGATCCCGAGGTAGAGGAGCCAGATGCCCGTGTAGTCGCTCAGCATCGATTGCAGAAATGTGAACACCACGGCGCCCAGGATCGGGCCCACGAAGTAGCCGATGCCGCCGATGTAGGTCATGAGCAGGACGGCGCCGGAGGCGTTGAGGCCCATGTTCTCGGCGGTGAGGATCTCGTAGTTGATCGCGAACAGGCCGCCGCCGATGCCGGCGAAGAGCCCGGCGGCACAGAAGGACACGAAGCGCACCCGACGCTGGCTGTAGCCGACGAACTCGGCGCGCTCGGGGTTGTCGCGCACGGCGTTGGCCATGCGCCCGATCGGTGTCCGCGAGAACGCGTACATCGCCGCCGCCGCCACGAAGACCCAGAAGGCGATCAGGTAGTAGACCTCGCGGTCCTTCGTGAAGGACAGGCCGAAGAGCAGCGGCGCCTTCACCCGGTTGGTCGTGATGCCCTCCTCGCCGCCGAAGAACCGGTCGAAGATCAGCGACGAGGCGGCCATCAGCTCGCCCACGCCCAGCGAGATCATGGCGAAGACGGTGCCGGCGCGTATGGTGGAGAAGCTGCCGAAGACGACCGCGCAGAGCAGGCCGCCGAGCCCGCCCACGAGCGGCACCAGCGGCACCGGCAGGTAGAGACCGCCGCGGCCGGCGAGGTTGAGCACGTGGGCGGCGATGAAGCCCCCGACGCCGAAGTAGACGGCGTGGCCGAACGAGAGCATGCCGCCCTGGCCGAGGAGCATGTTGTAGCTCAGCGCGAAGACGATCGCGATGCCCATCTGGTTCATGACCGGCACCGCCACCGGCGTGCGGATCACGTGGGGCAGCGCGAGCAGCACGACCGCCGCGGCGATCCACAGGCCGTACACGCGGCGCCGGTCGGTCCGGGCGACCCGGCCGACGGCGAGCGGGCGCGTGGCGGCCGGCGCCGGCGTGCTCACGTGTCGCGCGTCCCGAACAGCCCGGTCGGCCGGACCATGAGCACGATGATGAGCAGCAGGAACGGCATGATCGGCGCCACCTGGGCGACGGTCACCTTCCAGACGTCGTGCAGCGCCGCGCTGGCCGTGGCCGGCACGCCCACCGCCATGAGGACGTGGCCGACCGAGACGTCGAGGGCGACGGCGAAGGTCTGCACGATCCCGATCAGGAGCGACGCCGCGAAGGCGCCGGTGAGAGAGCCGAGGCCGCCGATCACCACCACGACGAACACGATGCTGCCGAGCACCTGGGCCATCCCCGGGAACGTGCCGAGGACGGGGCCGGCGATGACGCCGGCCAGCCCGGCCAGCGCCGAGCCGATGCCGAAGACGACCATGAACACGCGGGGCACGTTGTGCCCCAGCATGGCGACCATGCCCGGATGGGTGAGCGAGGCCTGGATGATGAGCCCGGCCCGGGTGCGCGTGAGGATGAGGAAGATGAACACGAAGATCGCGACGGCGACCAGCAGCATGAAGGCCTTGTAGGCGGGGAAGCTCGCGCCGAAGACGCGGAAGAGCGGGAAGTCGAGCAGGGCCGGGACCTGGTAGCCCTTGGCCGGCCGCCCCCACACCAGCGCCACCACCTCCTCGATCAGCAATGCCACGCCGAACGTGAAGATCAGCTCGGCCACGTGGCCGAAGCGGTGCACCCGGCGCAGCCCGTACCGCTCGACCAGCGCGCCGGCGACGCCCACGAGCAGGGGCGCCAGCACCAGCGCGGGCCAGAAGCCCACGTACAGACCCAGGGTGAACGCGAAGTACGCGCCCAGCATGTAGAAGCCGGCGTGGGCGAAGTTGAGCACGCCCATCATGCCGAAGATGAGCGTGAGGCCGCTGGCCAGCATGAAGAGGAGCATGCCGTACACGAGCCCGTTGAGGATGGAGAAGAACGCGATCTGCGGCATCGGGGGGCGAGGCGCGGGGCCGCCGGCGGGCCCCGCGCCGTCCGGTCCGTGCTAGCTCGGCCGCTGCATCTTGCAGGTGGTGGGCTGCGACGCCTTGTTGCGCTCGACCTTGCTCTCGATCGACAGGCCGAAGCCGGAGGCGTCGAGGTCGTGCTTGATGCCCTTGTTGGTGTGGACCGAGATGTAGATGGGCATCTGGAGCTGATGGTCCTCGCGCCGCATCACGACCGGGTCGCCGCCGAGGGTCGTGTACTCCAGTCCCTCCAGCGCCGCCGCCACCTTGTCGGCATCGACGGTGCCCGCCTTCTTGATGGCCAGCACGAGCATGTTGAGCGCGGTGTGGATGCGCGGCTGGTTGATGTCGTTCTGCGGATGGAGCTTCCGGTAGCCGGTGATGTAGTCGCTGAGCGCCTTGGGGGGCGTCGGATTGCCGGGATGCGTCTCGTGCACGAGCCGGATGCGGTCGACGCCGGCGGCGCCGATGGCCGCGGTCACGCCGTCGGAGGCCGCGTAGTACGTGTAGAACGGCACCTTCAGCCCGCCGTCGTTGGCGGCCTTGGCGAGGCCGATCATGTCGGCGCCCCAGTTGCCGGTGATCACCGCGTCGGCGCCGGAGGCGACGATCTTCTGGACGTAGGGCGAGAAATCCTTCACCTTGCCGATCGGGTGCAGCTCGTTGCCGACGATCTGGATGTCCGGCCGCTTCTTGCCCAGCATGCTCACCGCGGCCTCGGCGACGGCCTTCCCGAACGAGTAGTCCTGGCCGAGGATGTACAGCTTCTTGAGATTCTTGTTGGCCTGGATGACGTCGGTGAGCGCGGCCATCTTCATGTCGGCCTCGGCGTCGAAGCGGAAGTGCCAGTAGTGGCACTTGTCGTTGGTCAGCGCCGGGTCGACGGCCGAGTAGTTCAGGTAGAGCACCCGGTTGCCGGCGTTGCGATCGTTGTGCTTCTGCACGGCGTCGGAGATGGCGTGGGCCACGCCGGAGCTGTTGCCCTGGAAGACGAAGGGGATGCCGTCGCCGGTGACCTTCTTGAGCTGGATCAGGCTTTCCTGCGGGCTCACCTTGTTGTCGAGCGGCACCATCTCGAGCTTCTTGCCGAGGACGCCGCCGGCCTTGTTGATGGCGTCGGCCGCGTAGCGGAACTGGTTGAGCCCGTTCTCGCCGGTCGCGGCGAACGGACCCGACAGCGGATCGATGTAGGCGATCCGGATGGCATCTTGCGGGGTGGCGGCGGGCGCCAGGGCCGCCACCACCGCGAGGACCAGGACCAGGATCACGGCGTTCTTCGGTGTCGGCATCGTCGCCTCCCCTTCGCTCGGCGGGTTGCCCGCCTCCGGGCCGGCGGCGGGGCTGCTACCGTGACACGGCCGGCGGGGATCCGTCAACCCGGACCCTTGGCGCAGAGGCCTCGTCTTCTCGAGCACGTTTGCGGGGAGGGCGACGATAGAATCGGTCTCACGGCCGCGCCAGCGGTCGACGCGTCGAGGAGAAGACGATGGGGCGAGGCTTGGCGATCGCGCTGTCGCTGGCGTTCGGGCTGTCGGTGACGCCGGCTCCGACCGCTGCTCAGACGCCCGGCGTCCCGGCGGCCGAGCTCAGGATCGGCTACACCGGCGGCGGGCCGGGCGCGGACGGCATCGGCAAGGCCATCGGTGCCTTTTTCAGGAAGACCAACGACGACGGCGGCCTCGGCGGGCGACGCATCAAGTACATCACGTCCCCCGACGGTGATCGGCAACCCAGGGCCGTAGCGGCCGAGCGGAGGCTGGTCGAGCAGGATCAGGTTTTGCTGCTGCTCCACGCGGCCGAGGCGCCCACCAGCAGCGCCGTTCAGCGGTATGCGAGCCAGCAGAAGGTGCCGCATCTGCTCCTGTCTCCCGGTACCGGCCGGTGGAACGACCCGAAGAGCTTTCCGTGGACAATGAGCTGGCCGCCGAACCATCAGACCGAGGGCCGGATCCACGCGCGGCACATCCTCAAGAACGTCCCCGACGCCCGGATCGGCATCCTGTACCAGGACGACGACTACGGGAGGAACTACCGCCGGGGCTTGCTGGACGGGCTCGGCGACGCCGCCAACAGGCTGATCGTCCTGGAACAGACCTACGAGGTGACCGATCCGACCATCGACTCGCAGGTCGTCAACCTCAAGAACAGCGGCGCCAACGTCTTCTTCAACGTGACCATGCCCAAGTTCGCGGTCCAGGCGATCAAGAAGGCGCACGACCTCGGCTGGAAGCCGGCCCACGTCCTGAGCACCGTGTCGTCCTCGCTGGCCACCGTGCTGAAGCCGGCCGGCGTCGAGGCGTCCAGGGGGTTGATCACCGCCCTCTACATGAAAGAGATCACCGATCCGCAGTGGAAGAACGACAAGGGCTATCAGGACTGGGTCGCGTGGATGAAGAAGTACTACCCGGAGGGCGCACTCGACGACCAGTCCAACGCCTTCGGCTACACGGCCGCGCAGGCGGTGGTGCAGGTCCTCAAGCAGTGCGGCAACGATGTGAGCCGAGAGAACATCATGAAACAGGCGGCGAACCTCAAGGGCGTCGAGTTCCCGCTGCTGCTGCCCGGCGTCAAGATCAACACGAGCCCCACGGACCACGCCCCGATCGAGCAGGAGCAGCTCGCCAAGTTCGACGGCGAGCGGTGGGTGCTGTTCGGCGAGCTCTACGACGCGGGCAAGAAGTAATAGGACGAGGTGAGGCGCGGGAGGCGGGGGCGCGCCCGCCTCCCGCCCCCGTCAGCGGCGGCGGACGCGCACCGGCACCGGGGTGTCGGGACGCGGGGCCGTCGCTGCCGAGTAGAAGGCCACGGCGATGGCGCAGGTGCCCGCCAGCGCGATCAGCTCGATTGCGTTTTGCCAGGATTCGGTCCCGCGGCCGGTATGGCGGCTCCCGGCGGTGACCCGTTCAGCGAAGGCCACGGGCGACGCGGACAGGGACGATGACCGCTCGGTCGTGTCGTCGAGGGCGGCGGGCGCCGCGGCGCCGGTCGCCGCGCTCAGTGCGAGCAGGAACGCGATCGACGCCGATACGAGGAAACGTCGCTCCGTACGCCCCATAGGTCATCTCCCTGGCTCCCTCTCACGAATGCTCGACGACCATGGGAGAGAGCATCTTCGGTGCCAGGCCCGGGACCGGACGGAGACCTTCTGAATATCAGTAAGTTGCTGGTGGGAAAGCGCGCGACCGCCCTCCGGCTGGGCCGGAACTGAGCACGCAAACCTGGCGCGAATCGGTCAGTTCGTGCCGGGGGCGGGTGTTTCGCCCGCGATGGGGGGCTGGGGGCCATGTCGGGGCCCCCAGTCCAAACTAGCGCCTGGCGTCCACGCGCGCCAGGAACTGCAGGGCCGCCCGGTTCCAGGCCTCGGGCTGATCGCGGTTGGCGAAATGGCTGGCCGGGGACAGCACGACCAGCTTCGAGCCGCGGATCTTGCGGTGGATGACCTTCATGGGATCGAGCGACGGATCGCGGTCGCCCCCGATGAGCAGGACCGGCACGCGGATCTTCGGCAAGTCGGCGGTGATGTGGTCCATCGCGAGCAGCGCACGCAGCGCGTTGGCGTAGCCGATCGGCGTCAGCCGCCGGTACTCCTCGTAGAACTCGTCGCGGGCGGCCGGGTCGATCCGCAGCCGCTCCACCACGTTGGGATTGGTCGCCATCGCGAATTCGGCCATGGCGTCCATGCCCTGTTCGAGCGTGATCTTGATGGACTGGGCGCGCATGAGGAGGTGATCGGGCGACAGCGGCAGCCCGCTGGCCGACGAGGAGTTGGTGATGAGCAACGAGCGCACGCGCCCGGGGAAGCGCAGGGTGAAGCGCGTGGCGATGCCCGCGCCCAGGCTGAGACCGCCGACGTGCGCGCGGCGCAGGCGCAGGTGGTCGAGCACGTCCTTGAGATCCAGCGTCCAGCGCGCGAACGAGACCTTGGCCGGGTCCTCGGGGCTGTCGGAGCGCGCGTGGCCGCGCGGCTCCCAGAGAATCAGCCGGTGGGCCGCCGCCAGGGCGGGGACGTTGACGTCCCACATCTCGGTGTTGCCGCCGATCCCGTAGGCGAGGACCAGCGGCGTGCCGGTCCGGCCGTGCTCCTCGTAGTAGAGCTTGAACCCGTCACTGCTGCGCGCGTAGGGCATGAGGCGGCCGCTCCGTCTCGACGCCCTCGCCGCTGGTGGCCGGCACCGCCTTGGGCTTGCGCCGGATCGCCCGCGGCCGGCCGTCGGCCGCCTCGGCCGGCGGCGCCCCCTGACCCCCGCGGGTCTTGGTGGTTCCGAGCCGCACGTTGGTCAGGGCCCGCTGGATGTTGCCGAGCCCGGCGGCGAACGTCTGCACCTCGCCCAGGCCCCGGTGCACCTGATCGAGCCGCTCGCTCACGAGCTGCAGCCGCTCGCTGACGAGGGTGAAGCTCTCCTCGAGGCGCCGCTCCAGCGTGCTCTCGAGCTTCTGGTCAGCGCTCGAGCGGATGTCCTCCAGCTGCGCCTTCAGGGACTCGACCAGCTCGTTGCGGAGATCCTTCGCATGACCCACGGCCTCGGCGCGGACGTGGTCGAGACTGTCGCGGTAGTCGGCCTGGATGTGGCGCAGGCCCTCGTCCAGCTGCCCCCGCGCCTCGTCCAGTCGCATGTCCATGACGTCGGCGAGCCCCCTCAGCTCCGCCGCCACGGCGGCGAGCTGCCGCTCCTGCGCCTCCGCCAGGTGGCTCAGCGTGGGCATCGGGTGATCCCGCAGGGCCGCCACCGCGTCGTCGGTGAGCTGGGCCAGGCGCTCGGCCAGCACGTCCGTCTGGCCCTTCTGGAGGTGGGTCAGCTCCCCCAGCCCACGCGCGAAGGCGTCACGCACGCCCTTCACCCCTCCGGTGATCTCGTCGCGCAGGGCCCGGGCGCTGTCGGCCGCCTCGTCCCGCGCGTCGCGCGTCGCGGTCTCGAGCTCCCGGCGCGTGGCGGCGATGTCCGCGTGGACGCTGCGCTCGATGCGGTCGCCGGACCGCTGGAGCTCGGCGAGTGCCCGATGCTCGCGCGTGGCCTCGGTCGCTCGCGCCACGTCGAACCTGCGCAGCGTCAGGGCGGAGATCACGATGAGGGCGGTGATTCCCGACGCCAGACCGATCAGGATCCCGATCAGTAAGTGGTCTGCCATGCGCCCCTCCCGCGGGCGGCCCGATCATAGCAGAGACGCGAGCCGGAGTCTGGACCGGTCATGCGCGGCGTCCGGCCGGCGACCGGCCGGGGCAGACCCCCGGCTTGACGAGGCCGAACCGATTCAGTATTTTTTAACCGAGCTTCAGTCACAATGAACTCGGCGAGGATGGGCAGTCGATGAAGACGCGCGTCAGCCTGAGCGTCAACGGCGAGAGCCACGACGTCCTCGTGCCCGTGCACAAGACCCTGCTCGAGGTGGTGCGCGAGGACCTCGGGCTGATCGGCACCAAGCACGGGTGCGAGCTGGGAGAGTGCGGCACGTGCACCGTGCTCGTGAACGGCGAGCCGGTCCTGTCCTGCCTGGCGCTGCCGGCCGACCTCGAGGGCGCCGCGATCACGACGGTCGAGGGGATGGCGCGTGGCGGCGAGCTTCATCCGCTGCAGCAGGCGTTCGCCGAGCTGGGTGCCGCCCAGTGCGGCTACTGCACGCCCGGCATCCTCCTCACCGCCCAGGCGCTGCTCGCCGGCGAGCCCCAGCCCCCGCGCCAGCGCATCCGCGAGGCCCTGGCCGGCAACCTCTGCCGCTGCACCGGCTACACCAAGATCCTGGACGCCGTCGAGCTCGCCGCGCTCCGCATGACGGGCGTGGGAGGCCATCGATGAGCGACAAGAGCCGCTTCTCCGTCGTCGGCCAGCCGCTGCCCAAGATCGACGCCTGGGCCAAGGTCACCGGCGAGACGCGCTACGCGGACGACCTGGTGCTGCCCCGGATGGCCTACGGCAAATTGTTGAGATCCCCCCACGCGCACGCCCGCATCCGCAGGATCGACACGACGCGCGCAAAGGCCTTGCGGGGCGTCTACGCGGTCATCACCGGCCACGACCTGCCTGCCGTGAAGTTCGGCATCCTGCCCGTCTCCCAGGACGAGGAGGCGCTCTGCACCGAGAAGGTCCGCATGGTGGGCGACGCGGTGGCCGCGGTGGCGGCGGTGGACGAGGAGACCGCCGAGGCGGCCTGCCGGCTCATCGAGGTGGACTACGAGCCGCTGGCGGCGCTCATGTCGATCCACGAGTCGCTGGCCCATCCGGAGATCCGGATCCACGAGTACGGCGACGGTCCCAACGTCCACAAGAACGTGGCGCTGCAGTTCGGGGACGTCGAGACGGCGTTCGCCGGGTCCCACCTCGTCCGCGAGGACGTCTTCTACTTCGAGGGCAACACGCACCTGCCGATGGAGCAGCACGCCGCCGTGGCCCACTTCGGCCCCGACGGCAAGCTGACGCTGTGGTCCTCGACCCAGACGCCCCACTACGTCCATCGGCTGCTGACCAAGATCCTCGATCTGCCCGGCGCGCACATCCGCGTGATCGCCGCTCCGGTCGGTGGCGGCTTCGGCGGTAAGCTGGATCCCTTCGCCCACGAGATCGCCGCCTGCAAGCTCTCCCAGCTCACCGGCCGCCCGGTGAAGATCGCCTGCACGCGCGAGGAGGTCTTCTACATCCATCGCGGGCGGCACCCGGTGCTCATGTGGATCCGCACGGGGTTCACGCAGGACGGCGACATCACGGGCTGTCACCTGCGCACCTGGCTCGACGGCGGCGCCTACGGCTCCTACGGCGTCGCGTCGACCTTCTACACGGGCGTGATCAACCCGGTGACGTACAAGATGCCGGTCTACAAGTTCGAGGGCGCCCGTATCTTCACCAACAAGCCGCCGTGCGGGCCCAAGCGCGGCCACGGCACGCCCCAGCCCCGCTTCGCGCTCGAATGCCAGCTGGACAAGGCGGCCGAGCAGCTCGGCCTCGATCCGGCCGACCTGCGCAAGCGCATCCTCCAGGAGCCGTTCACCAAGACGGCCAACCACCTCACGGTGACGACCATCGGCCTGGGGGAGTGCATCGATCAGGTCGTGGAGGCCTCCGGCTGGCGCGACAAGCGCGCGCGCTACGCGGGCGCCGCCGGCGGGCCCAAGCCGCTCTGGCAGCCCCGTCGGCGCAAGGGCATCGGCATCGCGGGCTCGGCGTACATGACGGGCGCGGGAACGGCGATCTACTGGAACAACATGCCGCACTCGGGCGTGATCGTGCGCGCCGACCGCAGCGGCGGCGTGTCGATCCTGTGCGGCGCCACCGACATCGGCCAGGGGTCGGATTCGATCCTGGCGTATCTGCCGGCCGAGGTGCTCGGCATCGAGCCCAAGGACGTGCACGTGCACCCCGCGGACACCAGCCTCACCCCGGTCGACCTCGGCTCCTACTCCTCGCGGGTAACGCTCATGTGCGGCGTCGCGGCCATCCAGGCGGCGACGCGGCTGCGCACGGCCATCGCCCGGGCCGTCGCCGCCAAGCTCGACGTCGCCCCCGACACGCTCGCGTTCCGCGAGCGCAAGGTCGGCGTGCCCGACGACTGGGACAAGGCGCTGCCGTTCCCGCAGGCGGTGGAGCTGGGCGAGGCGATGCACGGGGTGCTGGCCTTCCCGGGCTCCTACGCGCCGCCCAAGCGCGCGGGCAAGTACAAGGGCGGCGGCGTGGGACCGTCGCCGTGCTACTCGTACTCGGCGTGCGTGGTCGAGCTGACGGTGGACGAGGACACCGGCTGGATCGACCTGGGTGACATCTGGATCGCCCACGACGTCGGCCGCGCGTTGAACCCACTGCTCGTCGAAGGACAGGTCGAGGGTTCGGTGTACATGGGCATCGGCGAGGCGCTGATGGAGGGACAGGTCTTCCGCAAGGGCCTGCACAAGCACCCCTCGCTCCTCGAATACAAGAGCCCGACCACGCTGGAGACACCGCCGATCCACACGTTCCTGGTCGAGACCGACGACCCCGAGGGCCCGTTCGGCGCCAAGGAGGCCGGGCAGGGGCCGCTGCTGCCGGTGATCCCGGCCATCGCCAACGCCATCTACAATGCGGTCGGCGTGCGGATGGACCAGGTGCCGATCACCCCCGACATGGTGCTGCGCGGGCTCGAGCTCAAGCGGCAGGGCAAGCCGGCCCGCATCGGTCCCGACAAGCTCCCGCTGTTCACGTTCAAGGAACCGCTCGCCGTCGAATCGGCGTTCGGCCAGCCCGCCGACGCCATCGCCGTCCGCCCCTTCGCGGACCCGACCGCGTGATCAGGCTTCCGGCGTTCACCTACGTCGCCCCGAAGACGATCGACGGCGCCGTGCGCGCGATCGCCGAGGCGGGGCCGGACGCGATGCTGGTCGCCGGGGGCACGGACCTCTACCCGAACATGAAGCGGCGGCAGTTCGAGCCGAAGACGCTCGTCGGGCTCCGCGCGATCGGCGAGCTGCGGGGCGTGCGCGGCTCGGCCCGCGAGGGCGTGCGGATCGGCGCCTGCACGACGCTCACCGCGGTGGCCACGCATCCCGAGCTGGCCCGCAGCTACGCGGGCCTCGCCACCGCCGCCGGGCTCGTCTCCTCGCCGCAGCTCCGCAACATGGGCACGCTGGGCGGCAACGTGTGCGTGGACACGCGCTGCAACTACTACAACCAGTCCTACGAGTGGCGGAAGGCGATCGGCTTCTGCATGAAGCGCGACGGCGACATCTGCCTGGTGGCGCCGGGCAGCCCGCGCTGCTGGGCCGTCTCCTCGTCGGACACGGCGCCCGTGCTGTGGAGTCTCGGGGCGCAGATCCGGCTGACGGGGCCGGCCGGCGAGCGCACGATGCCGATCGCCGCGCTCTACCGCGACGACGGCATCCAGTACCTGAGCAAGCGCGCCGACGAGATCCTGACCGAGATCGTGCTGCCGCCGGCCGACGGCTGGCGCTCGGCCTATCTCAAGCTGCGCCGTCGCGGCTCGTTCGACTTTCCCATCCTGGGCGTGGCGGCCGCCGTGCGATTCGAAGGGGAGGTGGTCCGCGAGGCGCGCATCGTCCTGGGCGCGGTCGCCTCGCTCCCGCGCGAGGCGCCGAAGGCCGCCGCCGCGCTGGTGGGCCAGCGGCTCACCGGCGAGGTGATCGAGGCCGCGGCCGTCGCCGCCGCGAGCCCGGCCAAGCCATTGGACAACACCGACCTCACGCACCCGTACCGCAAGAAGGTCACGCGAGTCTACGTGGCCCGGGCCCTGGCCCGGATCGCGGGCCTCGATTCCGGCGATGCCCTGGAGGAGACCGCATGACCGCGCTGGGCGAGCGAATCAAGGCGTTGCGGCGGGAGCGCGAGCTGCAGCAGCGGCAGCTCGCCGAGAAGGCGCAGCTGACGCCCAGCATGGTCTCGCAGATCGAGTCGGGGCGGCTGACGCCCTCGCTCAACACGCTGGGCCGGATCGCCGCGGCGCTCAGCGTGCCGATCGCCGCCCTCTTCGACGGCGAGCCGGCCGGCCGCATCCAGGTGACGCGCAAGAAGGACTGTCCGGTCGTGTCCTTCGACGGCTCGTCGGAGAAGTGGACGGTGCTCGGCGCCGGCCTCTTCGAGGGCAAGATCCGCGCGGTGGTCTCCACGCTCGACCCACGCGCGCGCGGCGTCACCACCGACAAGGTCGTCATCAAGCCCGGCCAGATGAAGCTCTTCTACGTGCTGGACGGCACCGTGGGCTTGCGTTACAACGGCGAGCGGCAGACGCTGGAAGCCGGCGACAGCGCGTTGCTCGACGGCGGCCTGCCGCACGGCTGGGAGAACCTCGGCACCCGCAAAGCCCGGGTTCTCTGGGTGATCCTCGGCTAAGCTCGAACAGGAGACGGATCAGGCGCATGGCGGACAGCAGCGAGCGGGCGTGGGTGGACTTCCGGACGGAGCCGTCGCGGTACAAGCACTGGCGGCTGAGCGTCGACGGCCGCGTCGCCACGCTGGCCATGGACGTGCGCGAGGACGGCGGATTGCGGCCCGGCTACGAGCTGAAGCTCAACTCCTACGACCTCGGCGTGGACGTCGAGCTCTACGACGCGGCGCAGCGGCTCCGCTTCGAGCACCCCGAGGTGGGGGCGGTGATCCTCACCTCGGCCAAGGAGCGCATCTTCTGCGCCGGCGCCAACATCCGCATGCTGGGCCGGTCGTCGCACGGCTGGAAGGTGAACTTCTGCAAGTTCACCAACGAGACGCGCAACGCGCTCGAGGAGGCCTCGGCCGAGTCGGGCCAGACCTGGCTGTGCGCCGTGAACGGCCCCTGCGCGGGCGGCGGCTACGAGCTGGCGCTGGCCTGCCGGCACATCGTGATGGCCGACGACGGCAACACCTCCGTCTCGCTGCCCGAGGTCCCGCTGCTGGCGGTGCTGCCCGGCACCGGGGGTCTCACGCGCCTGGTCGACAAGCGGCGGGTCCGTCGAGACCGCGCCGACTACTTCTGCACGCTCGAAGAAGGCGTCAAGGGCCAGCGCGCGGTGGAGTGGAACCTCGTGGACGAGGTGGTGCCGCGCTCGAAGCTGGAGGAGATCTCGCGCCAGCGCGCGGGGGAGTTCGCGGCGCAGAGCGACCGTCCGGCCGACGGGCGCGGTGTGGCGCTCACGCCGCTCGAGCGGACGGCGAGCGACGACCGGATCGTCTATCGCTGGCTGACGTGCGCGCTCGACCGTCGCCGCGGCATCGCCGAGATCACCGTGACCGCGCCCGACACGTCACCCCCGGCCGATCCCGCCGGCGCCCACGCCGAGGGTGCGGCGTTCTGGCCGCTGGCGCTGGCCCGCGAGCTCGACGACCTGATCCTCCACCTGCGCGTCAACGAGGAGGAGATCGGGCTGTGGGTGCTGAGGACGACCGGCGCCGCCGACCTGGTCGAAGCCCACGATCGATTCCTCGAGCAGCATGCCGGCCACTGGCTGGTCCGCGAGATCCGGCTCTACCTGCGACGCACCCTCAAGCGGCTCGACGTGACCTCGCGCTCGCTGTTTGCGCTGATCGAGCCGGGCTCGTGCTTCGCCGGCACGCTGCTCGAGCTGGCGCTGGCCGCCGACCGCTCGTACATGCTCGACGGCGCTCGCGAGGGCACCGGCGCGCCGGCGGCCACGGTGCGCCTGACGGCGGCGAACTTCGGCGCGTACCCGATGCCCAACGGGCTCAGCCGTCTGGCCAGCCGCTTCCTGGCCGAGCCGGGCCGGGTGGACGACCTCAAGGGCCGCGTGGGCCAGGACCTCGACGCCGGGGCCGCGGCGGAGGCCGGGCTGGTCACCTTCACGCCCGACGACATCGACTGGGACGACGAGGTGCGCATCGCGCTCGAGGAGCGCGCGGCGTTCTCGCCGGACGCGCTGACCGGCATGGAGGCCTCGCTGCGCTTCGGCGGGCCGGAGACGCTCGAGACCAAGATCTTCGCCCGGCTGACGGCGTGGCAGAACTGGATCTTCCAGCGGCCGAACGCGGTGGGCGACAAGGGAGCGCTGCAGGTCTACGGCACCGGCCAGCGCGCCGAGTTCGACCGGAGGAGAGTGTGATGGCGCGCGTCGACTACACCGAGCGCATCCCGAACAACGTGAGCCTCGCCGACAACCGGCGCCTGCTGCGCGCGCTGGAGGAGTGGCAGCCGCGCTACCTCGACTGGTGGCGCGAGATGGGGCCCGACGGCTTCCAGGCCAAGGACGTCTATCTCCGCACCGCGATCAGCGTGGACGCGCAGGGCTGGGCCCACTTCGACTGGGTGAAGATGCCGGACTATCGCTGGGGCATCTTCCTGGCCGAGCCCGAGGCGGGGCGCACGATCGCGTTCGGCGAGCACAAGGGCACGCCCGCCTGGCAGGACGTCCCCGGCGAGCACCGCGCCACGCTGCGCCGCCTGATCGTGACCCAGGGCGACACCGAGCCCGCCTCGGTCGAGCAGCAGCGCCAGCTCGGCCGGACGTGCCCGTCGCTCTACGATCTGCGCAACCTCTTCCAGGTCAACGTCGAGGAGGGCCGGCACCTGTGGGCCATGGTGTACCTGCTCCAGGCCCACTTCGGCCGCGACGGGCGCGAGGAGGCCGAGGCGCTGCTGCAGCGGCGCTCGGGCGACGCCGACAAGCCGCGCATCCTGGGCGCCTTCAACGAGCGCACGCCCGATTGGCTGTCGTTCTTCATGTTCAGCTTCTTCACCGACCGTGACGGCAAGTACCAGCTCGCCGCCCTGGCCGAGAGCGGCTTCGATCCGCTCTCCCGCACCTGCCGCTTCATGCTGACCGAGGAAGCCCATCACATGTTCGTGGGCGAGGCCGGCGTGGGGCGCGTGGTGCAGAAGACCTGCGAGCTGATGCGCGAGCACACGACCGCGGAGGTGCGCCGGTTCGGCGGCATCGACCTGGCGACGATCCAGCGCTACCTGAACTTCCACTTCTCCGTCTCGCTCGACCTGTTCGGCTCGGAGATCTCGACGAACGCCGCCAACTTCTACACGGCCGGTCTCAAGGGGCGCTTCGAGGAGACCAAGAAGACCGACGATCACGTGCTGCGGGAGGCGACCTATCCGATCACGCGCCCGGAGGGCGAGGGCATCACGGTGGTGGAGGAGCCGGCCCTGACGGCGCTCAACGAGCGGCTGCGTGACGACTACGTCGCCGACTGCCAGCGCGGCGTCGACCGCTGGAACGCCGTCATCCACCGGCACGGCATCGATGTCGAGCTCCGGCTGCCCCACCGCGGCTTCCATCGCGCCATCGGCAACTTCGCCGAGCTGCGCGTGGCCCCCGACGGCCGCATCGTGAGCCAGGCGGAGTGGGACGCGCGGAAGGACGAGTGGCTGCCGACAGCCGCGGACCAGGCGTTCATCGGCAGTCTCATGACGCCGGTCGTCGAGCCGGGAGCGTTCGCCGGCTGGATCGCGCCCCCCGCCCGCGGGATCAACGGCCAGCCCGCCGAGTTCGAGTACGTGCGGCTCGGGTAGCGAGCGGGGCGCCCCGGCGAGCCCGGGGCGCTCCGAGCGCTGGGAGCCGAGGCCCCCCGGTGGCTATCGCTCGATGTAGGTGTCGTTGCTGCGGGTCATGGCGACGATCGCGAGAATCACGACGACGAGGAGCGCGGCGGCGATGACGACCGCGGCGGTCGGGCTCAGTCCGAAGATCGTCGTGCGCTCGGTCACGGCCGCGCGCGGCAGCGCCGAGCCATCGTCGGTTCTGGTCGAGTCGGTCCGGGTCGGGGCCTGCGCGCCACTCTTGCGGTCGATGTCGACCTGGCCCTTGACCTCGCCGCTCGGCGTGGACACCGAGCCGCCGGTGCTGCTGGATGAATCGGACGAGGGCGCCGGGGTCGCGGGGGCCTGGGTGCCCGCGGGGGCGTTGCCGCTTTGCGCGTCGGCGACGGCCATGGCGCCGAGCGCCGCAAGCGCGATGAGCAGGACGACGGCAATGCTCTTCATGCTGCACCTCCGGGGACAGGGATGACGCAAGGGCAGTGCCACCGACCGGGCAAGGCAAGATTGACAAGGAGTTTGCGATGATCGCGTCGGAGACGCTGCCGCAGGACTTCAACGTCGCGACGTACTTCGTCGATCGCAACGTGGCCGAGGGGCGGGGGAGCCGCCCGGCCTTCCTGTACGAGGACCGCGTCCTCACCTACGGCGACGTCCAGGACCTCACCAACCGCACCGGCAATGCCCTCCGCGAGCTGGGCGTCGGCCCCGAGGACCGGGTCTGGATGTGCTGCCTCGACACCCCGGAGTTCGTCGGGACGTTCTGGGGCGCCATCAAGATGGGCGCGGTGCCCATTCCCACCAACACCCTGTTGCGCACCGCGGACTACGTCTACTTCCTGCGCGACAGCCGGGCCAAGGTCGCGATCGTCTCGGCGCCCCTGCTGGCCGAGGTCGGACCCGCGCTGAGCCAGTCGCCCTACCTGCGTCACGTCCTGGTGGCGGGCGGGCCGGCGGCCGGACACCTGTCGTGGGAGGAGCACGTCGCGAAGGCCTCGCCCCGGCTGGAGGCGGCCGTGACCTCGCGGGACGACGCCGCGTTCTGGCTCTACTCGTCCGGCTCGACCGGCTTTCCCAAGGGCGCCGTCCACCTGCACCACGACATGGTCGTGTGCCAGGAGACGTACGCGAAGCAGGTCCTTGGCATCCGCGAGACCGACCGCGTCTATTCGGCGGCCAAGCTCTTCTTCGCCTACGGCCTTGGCAACGCCGGCTACTTCCCGATGGGCGTCGGCGGCCAGAGCATCCTCTATCCCCACCGGCCCACGCCGGAGAGCGTGTTCGACGTGCTCACGCGCCACCGTCCCACGATCTTCTTCGGCATCCCCACGCTCTACGCCGCGATGCTCGCGGTGAAGGAGGCGGAGAAGCGCTACGACCTCTCGGCGCTGCGCCTGTGCGTGTCGGCCGGCGAGGCGCTGCCCGACGAGCTGTACAAGCGCTGGCGCGAGCGGTTCGGCGTCGAGCTGCTCGACGGCATCGGGACGACCGAGATCCTGCACATCTTTCTGTCGAACCGGCCGGGTGCGGCGAGGCCGGGCTCGACGGGCCAGGCGGTGCCCGGGTACGAGGCCATCCTCGTGGACGACGAAGGCCGGCCGGTGCCGCGCGGCGAGATCGGCAACCTGCGCGTGAAGGGCGACTCCACGATGGCCTACTACTGGAACAAGCACGACAAGACCAAGGAGACGCTCTTCGGCGCCTGGATCCAGACCGGCGACAAGTACCACCAAGATCAGGACGGCTACTTCTGGTACGCCGGTCGCGCCGACGACATGCTCAAGGTGGGTGGTATCTGGGTCTCGCCGATCGAGGTGGAGGCCACGCTCATCAGGCACCCCGCGGTGCTCGAGGCCGCCGTCGTGGGCAAGGAGGACACCGACCGCCTGGTCAAGCCCAAGGCGTTCGTCGTGCTCAAGGAGCCGGCGGCGGGCGGCGCCGCCCTGGGCGACGAGCTGAAGAGCTTCGTGAAGGACAAGATCGCGCCCTACAAGTATCCGCGCTGGATCGACTTCGTCGCCGAGCTGCCGAAGACCGCGACCGGCAAGATCCAGCGCTTCAAGCTGCGGGACTGAGCGCGTGTACGACCGCGCGCTGGAGACGCTGGACGCCGCGCGGCTGCGCGACCACCAGCTCGCGCGCGTTCGGACGCTGGCGGCGGCGGCGCTCGGCGCCAACCCGTTCTGGACGGCGAAGTGGCGCGCGGCCGGTCTCGCCTCCGCCGAGGACCTGCGCGACTGGGACGACCTTCGCCGCCTGCCGCTGACGACCAAGGGCGAGATCGTCGCCGATCAGGCCGCCCATCCGCGCTTCGGCACCAATCTCACGTACTCGATCGAGCGCTACGTGCGCGTGCACCAGACGTCCGGCACCAGCGGGTCGCCGCTGCGCTGGCTCGACACCCAGGCGTCGTGGGAGTGGTGGGCGCGCTGCTGGGGCTTCGTGCTGGCCGGGGCCGGCGTGCGCCCGGGCGACCGCGCGTTCTTCCCGTTCTCGTTCGGGCTCTTCGTCGGTTTCTGGGCCGGCTTCGAGGGCGCGCGGGCCCTGGGCGCGCTGGCCATCCCCGGCGGCGGCCAGGACTCGCCCACGCGGCTGGCCGCGATGGAGGCGCTCGGCGCGACGGTGCTCGTCTGCACGCCGTCGTACGCCCTGCACCTGCTCCAGGTGGCCCGCGAGCGCGGCGTGGATCCGGCGAAGCTTCCCGTGCGCGTGACCGTGCACGCCGGCGAGCCGGGAGCCGGCATCCCGTCGGTCCGCGCGCGCATCGAGGCCGGCTGGGGCGCCCGTGCGTTCGACCACGCCGGCATGACGGAGATGGGCGCCTACGGCTACGAGTGCGAGGCCCAGTCCGGCCTGCACGTGAACGAGTCGGAGTTCGTCGTCGAGGTGATCGACCCGACCACCGGCGCGCCGGCCCGCGAGGGCGAGCTGGTGTTGACGAACCTGGGGCGCCTCGGCTCGCCACTCGTGCGCTATCGCACCGGCGACCGCGTGCGGCTGGCGCCGACCCCGTGTGCGTGCGGCCGCACGTTCATCCGGCTGGAGGGTGGCGTCCTCGGGCGCCTGGACGACATGCTCATCGTGCGCGGCGTCAACGTGTTCCCCTCGGCGATCGAGGCCATCGTGCGCCGCTTCCCGGTGGAGGAGTTCCAGATCGAGGTCTTCCGCGACGGCGAGCTGGACGAGGTCCGGGTGCTCGTCGAGGTGGACGGCGGCGCCGCCGGCGCCCGCCACGTGCAGGAGGCGCTGCGCACCACGCTCGGCATCCGGCTGGAGGTCGCGCCGGTCGGCGCCGGCAGTCTCCCGCGCTTCGAGCTGAAGGCGCGCCGCGTCGTGCGGCGGTAATGCTGCACGATCGGGACGCGCGGACCCTGGCCCGCCTGCGCGCGCTGCAGCGCCCACTGCTCGTCGTGGGCGCGATGCTGTTCCTGCTCGGGGCCGCCTACATGCTGTGGTCGGTCGATCGCCTGCACGGCACGCCGGCCACCGCCGAGGGCGAGGCGTTCGATCGTCCCGTCGCCGGACTGGCCCGCCTGGCGGGCGCCGCCCAGGACCGGCTGAGCCGCGTGCAGCCGGTGACGCCGCTGGAGACGTCGCTGCTGGAGGAGCTGCGCACGAAGGCCGACGTCACCGGCCGGCTGGCGCTGTTCGTCTTGCGATTGCTGGTGGGCTCGGTCGTGGTGACGGCGGGGCTGGCGCTGCTCGCCACCACCTTGGCACAGCGGCCGCTGCTGGGCATCTTCCGGCGGCTCGGGATCTAGCCCCTCCTTGACCGCCTTCCAGGCCTCCGGCTACTCTCCCCTCGAACACAGGCGAGTCGGCGCGAGGGGGAGAGGCACATGGATGACCGGGGGGAACTGAGCATGGACGAGCTGCGCGGCCGGATCGCGGCGGCCGGGATCACGATCGCCGACAACCGCCTCGGCATGGTGCGCAAGCTGCTGAGCGACGCGCTGGTCCACGTCCGCGCGCTCGACTCGCGGACGATCAAGACCGTGGAGCCCGCGGTGCGGTTCGCGCCCGGGAGCGGAGCCCGCGATGAGTGACGCCATCGCCTACACGACGATCCGCGAGCTCGGCGCGCGCTACCGGGCGCGGGAGCTGTCGCCGGTCGAGGTGACGCGCGCCCTGCTGGCGCGCATCGAGAAGCTCGATCCCGCGCTGCACGCCTTCGTCACGCTCACCGCCGACCGGGCGCTGGCCGACGCCCGCGCGGCCGAGGCGGCGCTCGGCCGCGGCGACGCCCGCCCGCTCCTCGGCGTGCCGGTCGCCCACAAGGACATCTACCTGACGCAGGGCATCCGCACGACCGGCGGCTCCGCGCTGCTCGCCGACTGGATCCCTGACGACGACGCCACCTGCGTACGGCGCTGGCAGCAGGCGGGCACCGTCCTGCTCGGCAAGCTCATCACCCACGAGTTCGCCATGGGGCTGCAGTTCCCCGGTCACCGCTTTCCCGCCGCGCGCAATCCGTGGAACGTGGCGCACATCCCCGGCGGCTCCAGTAGCGGCTCGGGGGCGGCGCTGGCCGCCGGGCTCGTGCACGGAGCGACGGGCTCGGACACCGGAGGCTCGATCCGGGGGCCCGCCGCGTTCTGCGGCATCGTCGGGCTCAAGCCGACGTACGGCCGGTCCAGCCGGGCCGGCGTCCTCACGCTGTCGTGGACGCTCGACCACACGGGCCCGATGGCGCGCACGGTCGAGGACTGCGCCTACCTGCTGCAGCCGCTGGCCGGCCACGATCCGCTCGATCCGGCCTCCAGCCCGGCGCCCGTCGACGACTACGTGGCCGCGCTGGGCCGCGACGTGCGCGGCGTTCGCATCGGGGTGGTCCGCAACTACTTCTTCGAGGGCGTCGACCCCGAGATCGAGCGGGCGTTCGAGGAGGCGATGGCGACGCTGCGCCGGCTCGGCGCCGACGTGCGCGACGTCACGATCCCGAGCCTGACGGCCACGCATTCGTTCCTGCTGATCCTGCTGGCCGAGGCCTACGCCTACCACGAACGTGACCTCCGCGCGCATCCCGAGCTGTACGGCGACGTGCTGCGCGAGCGGTTCCTGGCCGGCGCGCTCGTCACCGGCGCCGAGTACGTGCAGGCCCAGCGCATCCGCAGCCGGATCTGCGACGAGACGGCCGCGGTGCTGCGTGACGTGGACGTGCTGGCGACGCCGACGACGCCCAAGCCGGCCACGCCGTTCGCCCTGGCCCACGACCCCGACCTGGGCTTTCCCAGGAGCAACATGCCGCCCTTCAACATCACGGGCTTGCCGACGCTGGCCCTGCCGTGCGGGTTCTCGTCGTCGGGACTTCCCCTGTCGCTCCAGCTCGCCGGCCGTCCGTTCGCCGAAGTCACCGTGTTGCAGCGTCGGCCACGCCTACGAGCAGGCGACGAGCTGGCACACGCGCCGACCGCCGGTGTGAGTCGGCGGCCGGCATGAGACTCGAGAGCAAGCCGACCTTCGACGCCAAGGCGTTGCTGCCCGTGGGAAGGTGAAGAGGCGTACACTGCAGGCGAGCTGGCTGGAGGTGAGTCTCCGACAGTCGAGCGGAGTGACCTCGCCGCGCGTCACAGCGACCAGACCCCTTCGGAGGAGACGATGGCCGGGCAGATTCAACGAACGACTGGACCCCAGCCGTTACGAGAGCAGAAGAACGGAGAGTTCACCTGGACCATTCCCATGAGCGCCATTCCCTCGCGCGAGTGGATGAAGCTCTTCAATACGCCCCGCGAGCCCAACGATGTCTGCCTGCCGAGCCTCGTCGACTTCCGTGATCGGGGCCTGGTGTTCGTGGCGACCGAGGACAGAATCCAGAAGTGGATGGAACACATCGACCAGTGGATCGCCACCGCCAACGAGGGCGTCGCGGAAGCGGAGGCGGGGCGCCTGCACGCTGCCGAGCGTCAGGAGCGTGGCCTCGAAGAGGCGAAGCGACGGGTCACGGACGCTGACAAGTACCGGGGCCTCTGAGGAGTCGACTCCTGATCACCCGAAGTGCTGCGACAGGGGCGGGGCCCGGCCGCCGCGGCTCGCGCTCGGAGTCGATGCCTGTCCAACCCGAACGCCCGGTGGTCCTCGCCGAATCCCGGCCCTCTCCGCCCATCATCCTGACACCGCCGGCGCATCGCGCTTCCCGACCGGTCTGGGACTGGTTCCCCGACCGAACGTGGCTGGTGGCGATCGCCGGCCTGGTGGTCGGGGGGCTGCTGGCGCGCCTGACGTTTGGAGCGCGGTACCACGTGGGAGAGCTGGTGCTCGTCGGCGCCCTCGTTCTGCTCGCCGTGCGGCGCGTGCTGCATCGACGCGCGAAGCCGCGGTCCCTGGCCGCGGCCGACGGCGCCCCGCCGCCTCGGGAGGAGCGGCCGCCCGCTCCGCCCACGGATTTCGAGCGCGGGATCCAGGCCATCCGCCGCGCCGATCGCGGGTTCGATCCGGCCACCTTCGTCGGCTATACGGGGATGACGTTCCGCGACGTGGAGGGCGCCCGCGTCGCCCGGGATGCGGGCCCTCTCCGCCATCGGCTGACACCGGAGATGTATGCCGAGCTCGGGGCGTTCTGCGATGGGCTGCGCACGGCCGGTCGGTCGGTCCGCGTCCACGACGTGGACGTCGGTGCCCAGATCACGGAAGCGTGGCAGGACGGCGATCAGGACTACGTGACGGCCTGCGTCGCCGGATCGATCCTGAGCCACACCGTCGACGATGCCACCGGGACGGTCGTGAGCGGTTCGCGGACGAGGTCCAGTGCCGTCAAGGCGTTCCTGACGTTCACGCGCCCGGCCGGGCTGAACTTCTGGATGCTGTCCATCATCCAGGAACGACAACCATGACCCGCCACGAGGACTGACGAGCCCCGGCCCGACCGCCTCCGCGTCCCGGGACGTTTATCCTGAGCCGTCGCCGCCACATCACGGTGCTGTCGGCGATGCAGGGGCAGGTGGGCCTC
The DNA here is from genome assembly GCA_963743355.1 of uncultured Candidatus Rokubacteria bacterium. Lineage (GTDB taxonomy): Bacteria > Methylomirabilota > Methylomirabilia > Rokubacteriales > CSP1-6 > AR5. The sequence continues at coordinate 265,997 of CAVUPM010000004.1, read as the reverse complement.
GATCTCGCCCGCAGCCATCGACGGGACCTGATCCTGCTCGACCGCCACCTGCCCGACATCGACGGCGAGGAGGTCAGCGGACGCGCTTCCGGGCGGGATCCGTCGCTTGCTCGACACCGGCGCGCGCGCGTACCTGACGAAGCCGCTCGACGTCCATCAGCTGCTGGCGGCTATCGACGCGGGGCTGTCCGCCACGGGGGACTGACGAAACGCGGTATCATCCGGCCTGGCCGCACGGGGAGGCCCCGACATGGACTTTGAGGTGACCTACAGCGAGGCGCAACAGCGCTTCCGCCGGGAGGTCCGGACCTGGCTCGAGGGCAACGTGCCGCCGGGGATCACGCGGGTTCCGGTGTCCGCGGCCGACAGCCTGGCGCGCTACCGGCAGCTCCGCGAGCTGGGCCGCGCGCTCGGCGCCCGCGGCTGGCTCTATCCACGCGCCCCCGCGCCCTATGGCGGCGGCGGCCACGACGTCGATCACAGCATCATCCTGGAGGAGGAGGCCGATCGCGTCGGGCTCGCCCTGCCGCCGTACTACGACAGCGGCGGGAAGCTCGGCTCGGCGACGATCCTCGTCTGGGGCACGGAGGCGCAGAAGCAGGCATTCCTGCCGCCCATCTATCGGGGCGAGGTCCGCACCTGGCAGCTGCTGACCGAGCCCGGCGCCGGCTCCGACCTGGCCGGCGTGACGACCGCGGCCATCCGCGACGGGGACGACTACGTCATCAACGGGCAGAAGATCTTCGTCGGCAGCGATCACGGTGCCGACCGCATCTGGATGATCGCCTGCACGAAGCCCGGCGGCACCGCGCCACGAGAACCTGTCCTGGTTCATGCTCGACGCCAACCTGCCCGGCATCACCGTGCAGCCGATGGAGCTCATGGGCACCGGCGGCGAGGGCGGGACGGACCCCGTCCAGAAGAACACCGTGTTCTTCGACCAGGTCCGGGTGCCGGCCTCCTGTCTCGTGGGCGGCGAGAACAACGGCTGGAAGGCGGCCAGCACCCATCTGGAGCTGGAGCACGGCGCCGGCGGCCGCATCGGCCGCCACCGCGTGTGGGATCGACTGCTGACCTACTGCCAGCAGACGAAGCGGGACGGCGTGCCGCTCACCCAGCACGCCGACAGCCGCGACCTGCTGGCCGACATCTACATCAAGACCGAGGTCCAGCGATTGTTCGGCCTGCGCAACTTCTGGCTGACCTACGCCAAGCGTCCCCGCTCCTACGAGGGGCCGCAGCTGTCCTACTACCGCAAGATGACCGGCCTCTGGATGACCGGCGCCATTCTCGAGGCGGTGGGGCCGGCCGCGCTCACCAGCGATCCGACCTGGGGCTCCCCGGACGGGTTCCTGGAGCTGCAGCAGCGCAACGGCATCGTGGCCGTGCATCCGGGCGGCACCGCCGACGTCCAGCGCGTGAGCATGGCGCGGCGGATCGGCATCGGCCGGGCCGCGCGCGAGGCCGCCGGCACGGTCCACTGAGTCGATCGCTCGCCGTCTCCAACCGAGAGGACGCCAACATGCCCGTCTCCTACGAGAAGCGCGATCACATCGGCATCGTCACCCTCAGCCGTCCCGACGGCCCGCAACGCGTGGGGGCCCGACTTCAACGAGGGGCTCGCGCGTCACTTCGACGCCATGGAGGACGACGACGACATCCGCTGCGCCATCCTGACCGGCGACGACAGCGGCGGCGCGTTCTCGGCCGGGGCCAACCTGAAGAATCCGAAGACGCACACGATGGAGTCGACCGCGGCGCTCATCAAGAGCATCCCCAAGCGCAAGCATCGCGCGTTCGAGATGCTCGGGAACTTTCCCAAGCCGCTCATCGGCGCCGTCAACGGCTACGCGGTCGGCATCGGCTGCATCGTGACCTTCTGCTGCGACCTGCTCGTCGCCTCCGAGCGGGCGGAGTGGCGGCTGCCCCAGGCCGCGCTCGGCATCCTGCCGGCCTACGGCGGCGCCGTGCGGCTGGCCCGCTGGGTGGGCAAGGGGCCACGCGATGCGCCTGGCGCTCGGCGTCCCGCTGCCCGCCGAAGAGGCGTACCGCATCGGCCTGGCCCAGTGGCTGGTGCCGCACGCCAAGCTGATGGACAAGGCGCTGGAGGTGGCGGCCCACGTCGCCTCGCTGCCGCCGCTGGCCGCGCGGCTCGCGAAGGAATCGCTCGCTGCGCGGCCTCGACATCCCGAACCTGGCCGACGCCTCGCTCGTCGACCTCTACCGCTTCGCGATCGCTCGAGCTGACCGAGGACAAGGCCGAGGGCCATCGCGCCTGGCGCGAGAAGCGCAAGCCCGTCTTCCGCGGGCGCTGAACCCAAGGAGAAGACCCGGCGATGGAATTCCACGGCCTCGACGTGGGGACGCAGTTCAAGCGCATGCGCGAGCTGGCGCCCGAGGCGTACCGGGCCTTCCTCGAGTTCGACCAGAAGGCGTTCAAGGACGGCGCGATCCCGGACAAGACCAAGGAGCTGATCGCCCTCGGCATCGCGCAGATCACCCAGTGCCCGTGGTGCATCCAGGCCCACACGAAGAAGGCGGCGACCGCGGGCGCCAGCGACGAGGAGATCGCCGAGACGACCTTCGTCGCGATGGCCATGGCCGCCGGCGCCGCGTGGAGCCACGGCGGGCTGGCGCTCCAGTGCCTGCAGGAGCACAAGGAGCAAAGGGCTGACCGGAGCGCGCGTGGATCTGTCGCTGACCGAATCCCAGGAGATGCTGCGGTCCTCCGCGCGCAGCTTCGTCGAGCGCGAGGCGCCGCGACACGCCATCGTGGCCCTCCAGCGCGCCGAGTCGAGCCTGGTGCCCGAGCTGTGGCGCAAGGCCTCCGAGGCTGGGCTGGCTCGGGCATCCTCGTGCCCGGCCGAGTACGGCGGCAGCGAGAGCACGCTCACCGACGCCGCGGTGCTCTACGAGGAGCTCGGTCGCGGGCCGCTGCCCGGGCCGTTCTTCAGCTCGGGCGTGCTCGGCGCGCTCACCGTGCTGGAGGCGGCGACGCGAGGAGCAGCGGCGCGCGCTCCTGCCGCGCGTGGCGCAGCGGCGAGGCGGTGCTCTCGGTCGCCATCACCGAGCCGAACGCCTCGTGGGGGCCGGCCGGGCGTCACGCTCCGGCGCAGCGGCGTCGGCGATCGCTACCGGCTCGACGGCACGCAAGCTCTTCGTGAGCGACGCCACCGCCGCCACGCGATCTGATCGTCGCGCTGCGCACCGGCGACGGCCCCGGCGAGCTGAGCCTGTTGCTCGTCGACGCGCGCGCGCCGGGCGTGCGGGCCCGCGGCCTTGCCCGGCTTCCTCTCGTGGCAGGGCGAGGTGACGTTCGACGGGGTGGAGGTGCCGGCGACCGACGTGCTCGGCGGGCGCGAGAACCAGGGCTGGGCGGCGCTCGAGCGCGCGCTCCTCCGCGCCTGGCCGGTGCTGTGCTCGTACATGGTCGGGCGGCTGCCAGGCCGTCTTCGAGATGTCGGTCGCCCACAGCCAGCGAGCGCGTGCAGTTCGGCGTGCCGATCGGAAAGTTCCAGCGCGTGCAGGACCACGTCATCCGCCTGGTGAACCACCTCGACGCCGCCCGCTGGACGACGGCCGAGGCGCTGTGGAAGCTCGACACCGGCCGCCCGGCCGTCGCCGCCGTGCACATGGCCAAGGCCGTGAGCAGCGAGGCCTATCTCGAGGCGTGCAACGCCGCCCACGAGGTGCACGCGGGCCAGGGCAGCCTGACCGAGTACGGTCTCGTCGCCCACACGCAGATGTCGCGGACGCTGTTCCCCTACCTCGGCGACCCGCGCTGGCACAAGCGCCGGATGGCCGACGCGCTGAGCTGGTGACGTCGATGATCAGGCGGGTGACCGAGGAGCGCCACGGGTTCCCCGGGGCGCTCCGAGCGGTGGGGGGTGTGGGGGGCCATATCGGGGCCCCCCTGGAGATATGACCCAGCCGTTCGCCGGCGTCACCGTGCTGGAGCTGGGGCAATTCGTCGCCGTGCCGTGGGCCGGGCAGGTGCTGGCCGACGGCGGCGCCCACGTCGTCAAGATCGAGCCGCCCGAGGGTGAGCCGAGCCGGCACATCGCGCCGCTGGCGCCCGGCGAGAGCCGGCACTTCGTCATCCGCAATCGCGGCAAGCACGCGCTGCCGCTCGACCTCAAGCACCCCGACGCCCGCGAGATCCTCGACGCGCTCCTGGCCCGCGCCGACGTGGTGCTCGTCAACATGCGCCCGGGGCTCGCCGCTGAGCTGGGCATCGAGTACGAGCAGCTCTCGGCCCGCCATCCACAGCTGATCGTCGGCAGCGTGACCGCCTTCGGGCCCAAGGGCCCGGACGCCGCGCTGGCCGGCATGGACATGGTCGTGCAAGCGCGCAGCGGCCTGATGGTCACCGGCGGCAAGATGAAGGACGGCCTGCCGACGACCGGCGAGTCGCCGATCGCCGACTACATGGCCGCCGCCCTGCTGGCCTTCGGCGTCGCCTCCGCCCTGTTCCGGCGCGAGCGGACGGGCCGCGGCGGTCGCGTGGACACCTCGCTCCTGCAGTCCGCGCTCGCGCTGCAGAACAACCTGATGATCCGCGTCGAGAACGTGGACGGCCCGCGGCACGCGGAGTTCCGCCAGTGGCTGCGGCGAGGCCCGGCGCGGGGGGGTCGCGTTCGGGGAGCAGGTCGAGCGGATGCCGCGCAACCGGCCGGTCGCCATGGCCGCCGTCTACTACCGCACCTACGCCACCAAGGACGCTGCCCTCTCGGTCGCCTGCGGCAGCCCGTCGCTGCGTCGCAAGTTCATCGCCGCCGTCGGACATCAGGATTTCGCGCTCGGGGGCGCCGTCGGCGATATCGAGGCCCACTACGCGACGCTCAAGCAGGCGGTGGAGGCGACCCTCGCCTCGCGGACCACCGAGGAGTGGACGGCGATCCTGACGGCGGCCGGCGTGCCGGCCAGCCGGGTGGCGCTCCCGCTGGAGATCCTCGACGACCCGCAGCCGGCCGCCAACGCGATGCTGGCGCGCCAGGATCACCCGGCCCTGGGCGCGCTGACGATCCTCGGCTCGCCGGTGCACCTGGACGGCGGCGGGTTCGTGCCGGCCCCGCCGACACCGCGGTTCGGCAGCGAGACCGGCGCGATCCTCGCGTGGGCGGGGTTCGGCGAGCGCGACGTCGAGCGCCTGCTGGCCGGCGGCGCCGTGGCCGCCTCCCCGCCGGCCTAGAGGCCGCGCACCCGCCGCGATACGTCTCGACGAAGAGACGCGAGAGCATGGGACAGCTCGACGGCAAGGTGGCGAGGCGGAATCGAAGCGGCGAGCGTTTCTGCAGCCCCGACAGCGACTTCGTCAGCGGCCAGACGCTCGTCGTCACCGGCGGGGCGTAGCATGGCGCCGGCGGCCGTCGGGATCGTCGGAGATTTCAACGCGGGCAATCCCACCCACCGGTTCACCAGCGAGGCGCTCGCTCATCTGCGGCTCACGTTCGAATGGGTCCCCACCGACGAGGTACCTGAGCAGGCCGAGCACCGCCTGGGCCGCTACGCCGGCGTGTGGATCGCCCCGGCCAGCCCTTATCGCAGCATGGACGGTGCCCTGGCGGCCATCCGTTACGCTCGCGAGCGCGGCGTGCCCCTGGTCGGGACGTGAGGTGGCTTCCAGCACGCGATCGTCGAGTTCGCGCGCAGCGTTCTCGGGTTCCGAGACGCCGACCACGCCGAGACCAGTCCCGAGGCGGATCGCCTGGTGATCACCGCGCTGGCGTGCTCCCTCGTGGGACAGCAGCAGTCCGTGCGCCTGGTGTCCGGCACGAGAGCGGCCGCCCTCTACGGCGCCGCATCGGCCGTGGAGGACTACTACTGCAACTACGGCGTGAACCCCGACTACCTGGAGCGCCTGCAGGCCGGCGGTCTCCGCGTGAGCGGCGTCGGCGAGGAGGGAGAGATCCGAATCATCGAGCTGCCCGAGCATCCGTTCTTCGTGGCGACGCTGTTCCTGCCGCAGGCCCGCTCGACCCGTACGCATCCGCATCCGCTGCTGCAAGGCTACGCCGCCGCCCTTGGCGGTCGGTGCTAGCAGCGGGGAAGCCTGCTCGTCGGCGGTGGCTCCTGGCGCCCTCCGCTCAGCGCCGGCTGGCCGGCAGCTCGTCGAAGGGCGCCTCGCGGTCGACGCGGATGTCCTGGGGTAGGCCGAGCACGCGCTCGGCGAGGATGTTCTTGAGGATCTCGTCGGTGCCGGCCGCGATGCGGCTGCCCGGCGAGGACAGCAGCGACTCCTGGAAGGCCGCCCGCATCGGTGCCCAGTCCTTGTCGGTCACCACGCCGCCCATGTCCAGCAGGTCGAGCGCGAAGGAGGCCATGTCCTGCGCCTTGGCGGCGTTGACGAGCTTGCCGATGGCGTTCTCGGGCCCCGGGGTGTCGCCGCGGCTGAGCGCGGTCATGGTGCGGTAGCGCGACCAGCGTACGCCCTGGGTGCGTACGTAGTAGTCGGCCAGCCGGTCGCGGACCGCCGCGTTGGCGAGGGCCGGCCCGTCCTCCAGCTCGACCGTACGCGCCAGCGCGAACAGCTCCTCGAAGTCGGGGCCGCGCAGCTCGCCGGAGGTGAGGCGCTCGTTCATGAGCGTGGTGATGGCCACGCCCCAGCCCTGGCCGACTCCGCCCAGCCGCTGGCGGTCGGGGATGCGGACGTCGGTCAGGTAGACCTCGTTGAAGTGCGACTGCCCGGAGATCTGCTTGATCCGCCGCGTCTCGATCCCCGGCGACTTCATCGACAGGAAGAAGAAGGTGAGGCCCTTGTGCTTGGGCGTCTTCGGATCGCTGCGCGTGACCAGGATGGCGTGATCGGCCCAGTGCGCGCCGGACGTCCAGATCTTCTGGCCGTTGACGACCCACGCGTCGCCGTCGCGGACGGCGCGCGTGCGCAGCCCCGCCAGGTCGGAGCCGGCGCCGGGCTCCGAGAAGAGCTGGCACCAGACCTCGTCGCCGCGCAGCGCGGACGGCGCGTAGCGGCGCCGCTGCTCCTCGGTGGCGTAGGCGAACAGGGTCGGCATGCACATGCCGAGGCCGATCTCGAAGTATCCGCGGGGGACGAGGTAGCGCGCCTCCTCCTGGGCCAGGATCACCTGGAAGATCGGCGGCGCCTCGCGGCCGCCGTAGGCCTTGGGCCAGTGCAGCCCGGCCAGCCCGGCCTCCGCCCGCTTCCGCTGGAAGTCCTTGGCGCGCTCCAGGCCTTCGCGGTCGGGGTAGCGGCTCTGCCACGTCTCGAAGGCGCCGCGCCTGGGCTCGGCGTGGCGCTCCAGGAACGTGCGCGCCTCGTTGCGGAAGCCGGCCTCGTCGGGCGTGTCGGAGAAATCCATGCGCGTCCCTCAGCCCGCCCGCGCCTCGAGGCGCGTGATCAGGAGGTCCTTCCAGCGGCGGGCGCTGCCGAGGCCGAGCCCGGTCAGCTTCGCCCGGCGGTAGTGCAGGTGGCAGTCGAACTCCCAGGTGAAGCCCATGCCGCCGTGCGTCTGGATGTTCTCCTTGGCGGCGTGGAAGTAGGCCTCGGTGGCGCTGACGCGCGCCGCCGCGGCCGCCACCGGCAGCTCGGCGGCGTCCGTCGAGAGCGCCCAGGCGGCGTAGTAGGCGTTGGAGCGCGCCAGCTCGACACCCACGTACATGTCCACGAGCTTGTGCTTGATGGCCTGGAACGAGGCGATGGGCCGCCCGAAGGCGAAGCGTCCCATGGCGTACTCGCGCGCCATGTCGAGCGCGGCCTGAGCGCCGCCGACCTGCTCGAAGGCGACGAGCACCGCGGCGCGGTCGAGCACGCGCTCCAGCAGCGCGGCACCGGCGCCAGCTGCGCCGAGCGGCTCGGCCGCCGCGCCGTCGAAGGCCAGGCGCGCGTGCGAGCGCGTGGGGTCGACGGTGGGCAGCGTCGTTCGGACGACGCCGGGGCCGGCCAGATCCACCAGGAATAGCGAGAGGTCGGCGGCGCCGTCGGCGCGGGCGGCGACGACCGCGACGTCGGCCACGTCGCCGTCGGCGACCGGGGCTTTCGTCCCGCTGATCCGCCCGGCCGCCGCGCACGTCTTCACAGCGCGCAGCGTCGCCGTCCCGGGCCCCTCGGCCAGGGCCAGGCAGCCCACGACCTCGTCACTCGCGATCCGGGGCAGCCACTTCCGCTTCTGCGCCTCACTGCCCGTCAGCAGGAGCGCCTCGGCCACGAGGTAGATCGTGGACGAGAACGGGATGGGCGCGACGCTGCGTCCCAGCTCCTCGGCGATCACACAGAGCTCCAGGTAGCCGAAGCCGGCACCACCGTACGCCTCGGGAATGGCCGTGCCCATCCAGCCCATCTCGGCCACGCCGCGCCAGAGGTCGCGGTCGTAGGGCTCGTCGGTGTCGAGGATCCGGCGCACGCGAACGGAGGAGGCGTGCTCGGCGAGGAACTTCCGCGCCTGGTCGCGCAGCGCCTTCTGGTCGGACGAGAAGTCGAAGTTCACGGGCGCACTATAGCATCGGCGGTCGCCGGTCTGGCGGGCCGCTCCCGTATGGAAGATTGGACATTCCGAGGGAATGTCCGGCGTGGTGTCATGCGCGAGCGTGGCCGAGTGCTACACTCGATCGGGAACGACGATGACGACTCGCGTGCGCCTGACCTACGAGGACTACGCGGCACTCCCCGACGACGGCCGTCGTTACGAGCTGCACGAGGGGGAGCTGTCCGTGACACCGTCGCCGGGCGTCAGTCACCAGGAAATCCTCGGGAACCTATTCGTGATTCTCCGGGGTCACGTCAACGCCAGGGGACTCGGGAAGGTCCTCTTCGCTCCTGTGGATTGCATCCTCGAGAGCATCACCGTCGTTCAGCCCGATCTCGTGTTCATCGACACGGCCCGACTGTCCGTCATAAGCGACCGGGGCATCGAGGGGACACCGACACTCGCGGTCGAGGTCGTCTCTCCGTCGAGCGCCGGTATCGACCGGCGAAGGAAGCTGCAGCTGTACGCGCGGTACGCCGTGCCCTACTACTGGATCGTCGATCCCCCCGCGAGAACGATCGAAGCGCGTGAGCTCGCGCAGGGGCTGTATCGAGATGCGGGCACCCTGTCCGGGACCACGATGGTCTCGCTCCCACCGTTCCCCGACTTGATGCTCGATCCCCGAGAGATCTGGCCCAGGCAGTCCTAGCTCCGCGCCGCAGCGCTCCGCATGGTCAGGGCGCTCAGGGGTATCATCGGCGGCACCAGGAGGACGGACGATGGCCAAGGCCGGCTCGCTTGAGCGCAATCAACGGCGGGCGGTCGCTCCGGCGGCACGGTACGACCTCGTGCTGCGCGGCGGCCTGGTGATCGACCCGTCACGCGACGTCGATGGGATCTTCGACGTGGCCGTACGCGGCGGCACCATTGCCGCCGTGGCCCCGAGCATCGCGGCCGGGCCGGGCACGCGCGTCATCGACGTCCGTGGGCGCCTGGTCGTGCCCGGCCTGATCGACACCCATGCCCACGTCTACCAGTACGTGACCGGGGCGTTCGGCATGAACCCGGATCTGGTGGGGGTTCGTTCGGGGGTGACCACCGTGATCGACCAGGGCGGGGCCAGCCCGCTCACGATCGACGGCTTCCGGAAGTTCATCGCCGAGCCGGCCGCCACGCGCGTGTACGCGTTCATCTCGAACTACCTGGCGGGCGGGCTGGTGGGGCACCGCTACGTGAAGCTCTACGGGCCCGACGGCATCAACGTCGCGGAGACCGTCAAGGCGATCGAGCGGAACCGCGATCTCGTCAAGGGGATCAAGTGCCACGCCGAGGTCGGCGGCTATTCGCGCTGGGGCATCGAGACGCTGCGGCTCGCCAAGCAGGCGGCGCGCGAGGCGAAGGTGCCCGTCTACATCCACCTCGGGCGGCTGTGGGCCGAGGAGGACGGCTCGCACATCGACCCGGACACCGTGCTGGCCGAGATCGTCCCGCTGCTCGATCCGGGCGACATCCTCGCCCATCCGTTCACCAGGAACCCCGGCGCCTTCGTATCCCGCGAGGGCAAGGTCCACCCGCTGATCCGCGAGGCCATCGCGCGCGGCGTGCGCATCGACATCGGCCGCGGCGGCCACGCCAGCTTTGCGGCGGCCCGGGCCGTGCTCGAGGCCGGTGTCCGCCCCTTCACCATCGGCGCCGACGTCCACGGCTACACGATCAAGCGGCCGCTCGACGCGGCCTGGGACGCCGGGTACTTCGACGAGAGCGGGCGCGCGAGCCGCGGGGATGCCGCCTCGATGCTGGGAGGGCCGGTGGTGTTCAGCCTGGCCCAGGTCATGAACGAGCTGGTGGGGCTTGGGTTCCCGCTGGCCGAGGTGATCGCCATGGCGACGCGGAACGCCGCCGAGGCCCTGGGCCTCGCCGACGAGCTGGGCTCGCTGGCCCCCGGCCGCGTGGCCGACGTGACCGTGATCGCGCGCGATCAGGGCTCGTGGCGCGTGACGGACTGCCTGGGCAGCGCGATCGAGATCCCCGAGCGGCTGCGCCCCGAGCTCTGCCTTCGAGCCGGTGTGGAGCACCGGGCCGACTCCTCGCTGCTCGCGGAGTCGACGGCCGACGTGGCGTAACCGGCAACGACGCCGGTCCTGAACCCCGGGCGCTAGACCGAGCGCCCCCGCGTCTGGCGCAGCGCCGCGCGGCGCTCCTTCGTCTTCACCTCGTCGACCGCGGTGCCCTCCGGCGTCAGCACGACGCCGTACGCCGTGGTCGCCGCGGCGGCCGAGACCTTGCCGTCCAGCACGTCGGCCAGCACCGCGGCCGGGATCGCGCTCCAGCGGGTCGCCGTAGCCGGCGCCGCCGGCGATGTACTCCCAGAGCTGGTCGCCCGGGTGCAGGACGATCATCTTCTTCGACGGCAGCTCCTCGCGCGTGCCGTCGCGCGCGGAGGATGAAGGCGTGCGCGCGGGCGCCCGGGCGCGCCGCCCTCCAGGCCCCACGGCGACGACGCGAAGCGCTCGCCGCGGTGGGAGACCATCACGTCGGTCGTCGTCGCCTCGAAGACCTTCTCGAGCCCGAGGCCGCCGCGGAAGCGCCCGGCGCCGCCCGAGTCCGTCCACAGGCGCGCGCGCGGGATGCGCAGCGGGAAGTTCATCTCCACCGACTCGACCGGGATGTTCATGCAGTTGGACACGTCGGTCTCGATGACGTCGATGCCGTCCTTGTCGGGCCGCGCCCCCATGCCGCCGGCGGCCAGCTCGCTGGCCACGAACGGCCGGCCGGTCTCGGGGTCGCGGCCGCCGAACGCCATCACGAGCAGCGTGCCCGAGTTGGCCGCCGGCATGCGGCCGGGCAGCGCCTGCACCAGCGCGCCCAGGATCGTGTCGGCGATGCGCTTGATGGTGGCCGTCCGGCAGCTCACCGGCGCCGGCGGCCGCGGATTGACGATCGTGCCCTCGGGCAGCACCGCGTCCACCGCGCGGAAGCAGCCGCCGTTGTTCGGGATCGACGGCGTCGGAGATCGCGCGGACCGCGTAGTACACGGCCGACATCGTCGAGGCCGGCACCGAGTTGAACGGGCCCGCGCACCTGGGGGTCGGTGCCGGTGAAGTCGAAGGTCATCGCCGAGCCCGCGCACGCGCACGCGTCACCGCGATCTTCACCGGCTGCCCGATGTCCACGCCGTCGTCGTCGAGCCAGTCCTCGAACGCGTAGTCGCCGTCGGGGATGGCCTCGATCTGGCGCGCGGGTGAGCGCTCGGCCCGCGCCAGCAGCTCGTCGATGTACGCCAGCACCGTCGGCGGTGCCGTGGGCGGCGAACAGCTCGCGCAGTCGGACGCCCGCCGAGCCGCCCGGCCGCCACCTGGGCCATGAGGTCGCCGGTGAACACGTCGGGCAGCCGCACGTTGCGCGTGAGCAGGCGGAAGAGGTTCTCGTCCAGCTCGCCCGCGCGGAAGAGCTGCGTGGGCGGGATGATCACGCCCTCCTGGTAGAGCTCGGTGGCGTCGGTCGGCACGCTGCCCGGCGTGCGGCCGCCCACGTCCTGGTGGTGGCACATCGTGCAGGCCAGGGCCACCACCCGGCCGTCGGCGAAGACCGGCACCGCCAGCGTGATGTCGGGCAGGTGGGTGCCGCCGTCGTAGGGGTCGTTCAGCAGGAAGGCGTCGCCGTCGCGCATGCGCGTCGGGCGGGAACGCGCGCACGATGCGCTGGGCGGCGAACTGCAGCGCGCCCAGGTGGATCGGGATGGCGGCCGCCTGGGCGATGGTCTCGCCGTGGCGTGTTGAACAGGGCGGCGGAGGCGTCGAGCCCCTCCTTGACGATCGGCGAGGCCGCGCTCTTGAGGAGCGTCAGCTCCATCTCGTCGGCGATGGCGTCGAGCCGGTTGCGCAGCACCTCGAGGAGGATCGGGTCGATGGCGCTCATGAGTCATCCTCAGGATCCGGCCGGTCGTCGTCGCAGGGCCGCAGGTTGCCGAGCGTCGTCCACGCAGGCGCGGTCGACGCCGGGCGGGATCACGGTGGTGGTGTCGCGTCTGCTCGACGATGGCCGGGCCCGGCCAGCGCGTGCCGCCGACAGCGGCAGCCGCGGCCCGGCTCGTAGATCGCGGTGGCGGCACGAAGCCCGGCCGAAGTACGCGCTGGCCGCTCGCCGAGGCGGGCGTCGGCCAGCGTGCCGTCGCGCGGGCGCGCCGGGCGTCACGCACCGGGCCGCGGGCAGCGGGTACGTGTGGACCGCGCGGAGGTTCACGAACTCCACCGGCTGCTGCGCGCGCGCGTAGCCGTACACGCGCTCGTGCACGGCGTGGAACGCGGCCACGATCTGCCGGCATCCGCTCGCGCGTGACCGGCGCCGGGATCGGCACCTCCAGCTCGTAGGCCTGGCCCGACGTAGCGCATGTCGGCGGCGTACGCCACGCGCACCGCCGTCGGCCGGCACGCCCTCCTCGCGCATGCGGCCGCGCCCGGCGGCGTCCAGCTCGCCGAGGCAGCGGTTGACGGCGCCCAGGTCGAGCCGCGTCGGTGCGGGCCTGCGAGCGTGCGCGCGTGGTGGTGCTCGATGGCGGCGGCGAGGAGGCCGAAGGCGGCGAGGACGCCGGGCGCCTCGGGCACGAGCACCTCGGCCATGCCCATCTCGTCGGCGAGCGCGGCGCCGTGCACCGGGCCCGCGCCGCCCAGCACCACCAGCGCGAACTGGCGCGGGTCGTAGCCGCGCTTGATCGTGACGAGGCGGATCTGGTCGGCCATGCGCGCGTTGACCACGCGATGGATGCCGGCCGCCGCGGCGAGCACGATCGAGGCCGAGCCGGCGGCCGACGGCGCCGACCGCCCGCTCGGCCGCGCCGACGTCGAGCGCCACCGCGCCGCCGGCGAAGCGCGCCGGGTTCAGGTAGCCGAGCACGCACGCTCGCGTCGGTCACGGTCGCCTCGTCGCCGCCGCGGCCGTAGCAGGCGGGGCCCGGCTCGGCGCCGGCGCTGCGCGGCCCGACCCGCAGCCCGCCGGCCGCGTCGATCCACGCGATGCTGCCGCCGCCGGCGCCGATCGTGTTCACGTCGACCATCGGCGTGCGCACGGGATAGGGGCCGATCGAGCCCTCGCTCGCGAGCAGCGGGCTCGCCGTCCCGCACCAGCGCCACGTCGTTGCTGGTGCCGCCCATGTCGAGCGAGACGAAGTCGCGCACGCCGGAGCGCTCGGCCGCGAAGGCCGGCGCCGATCACGCCGCCCGCCGGCCCCGACAGGAACAGCGTGACCGGCTGCTGCGCCGCCAGCGCCGCCGACACGATGCCGCCCCGCGAGCGCATGATCAGCGGCACGCCCGGCACGCCGAGGCCGCGCAGCGTCTCGGCGAGCCCGGCCAGGTAGCGCTTCACCACCGGGCCCAGGTAGGCGTCGAAGGCGGTCACGCAGCAGGCGCTCGTACTCGCGGAAGGTCGGATCGACCTCGGACGAGAGCGAGACGCTGAGCTCCGGGGCCAGCTCCGGCGACGAGCTCGCGCGTGCGCCGCTCGTGGGCGGGATTGACGAACGAGAACAGGTAGCACACCGCGATGGCCTGCACGCGCCTGCGCGCGGAGGCGCGCGCACCGCGCCGCGCACCTGCGCCTCGTCCAGCGGGACGAGCACGTGGCCCCGCGCGTCGAGCCGCTCGCGGATGCCGACGCGGCGCCGGCGCGGGGCCAGGAACGTCGGCGCCTCCGGATCCATGTCGAGGTCGTACATGCGCGAGCGCTTCATCCGTCCCAGCTCGAGCACGTCCTCGAAGCCCTCGGTGGTGAGGACGGCGGTCACGGCGCCCTTCTGCTCGAGGATGGCGTTGGTGGCGACGGTGGTGCCGTGGATGAAGCGCTCGACGTCGGCGGGGCGGGCGCCGGCCAGGGCCAGCACCCGGGTGACCGCGGCCGCGATGCCCTCCAGCAGGTCCTTCGGCGTGCTGGGCACCTTGGTGAGCGACAGCCGGCCCGCGCGATCGAGGGCCACGATGTCGGTGAAGGTGCCGCCGATGTCGACGCCGATCTGCACCGTGGTCCTCCTTGGGCGCGGTCAGGGTACCATGGCGCGATGCGCGACCTCCTGGACCGCCTCGACGGCTGGCGCGACGAGCAGGTCGAGTTCCTGGCGCGTCTGGTGAATCACGACAGCGGCACCGACGACGCTGCACGCCCTCACCGACCTGGACAAGGGCACGACGATCAACGTCGGCACCGTGCGCGGCGGCGAGCGGCCCAACGTGGTCGCCGACCGGGCGTTTGCCGAGATCGACCTGCGCGCCTGGAGCGCGGCCGAGGCCGACGCGGCGATCGCGACGATGCGCGAGATCTGCGCCCGGCCGCACGTCCGGGGGACGTCCGCGCGCTTCTGGGGCGAGGTGAGCTTTCCGCCCTGGCCGCCCGGCCTGCCCGGGACCGATCGGCTGCTCGAGATCATGCGCGCGCCATCGCGCCCACGCTGGACGGCATGGGCCCCAAGGGCAACCGGGCGCACAGCGCGGAGGAGTTCATCGAGGTGGCCACGCTGCTCGAGCGCACGAAGATGCTGGCACTCTTCCTCGACCGCTGGGCGGCCGAGTGGCACCTCCACGGGTCGTGACGCGACGTCAGCGCGCTGGGACGATGCTGATCCCGGCCAGCCTGACGAAGTGACGGAAGTCGGAGTCGCGCGTCACCAGCGACAGCTCATGGTCCAGGCACGACTGGGCGATGAGACTGTCCGCCAGGCGGGCGCGGCGGCCGCGCGCCAGCAGCCGCGCCCGCAGCAAGCCCGCCCGCTGCCAGTAGCCCTCGGTGATCTCGAGCACTGGAAGCTGCAGGAACAGGTCCTTCACCGGCATTGTGACCTTCGGGTCACTCAGCAACTCCGTCAACACCACCGGGGGGAGGGCGGCCTGTGCATGCTCGAGGGCGACCGCGACCGCTTCGACGTCGGGGCCCGCAGCGCCGGCCAGATAGGCGACGAACGAGCTCGTATCGATCGCGATCAGGAGCGGTCCTCACGGAGCGCGCGGAGATCGACCGAGAACTTGACGCGGCCCCGGAGCGCGCGCAGCTTCTGGTAGGCGGCGCCGGCAGCGACCAGGGTGAGGCCCTGACGGATCGTGTCGCTGACGCCCTTGCCCGTGCGCTTCCGCGCCCGCTGGAGCAGCGCCTGGTCCACGTGCACGGTGATTTTCTGGGTGGCCATGGGCGCAATCTACCAGCAGGCTTGCCGTAAGGCAATACGGCAATCGGCGCCTCAGGCGAAGTGGCAGGCGACGCGCCGGCCGTCGACCTCGCGCAGCGGCGGTTCCTCCACCGCGCAGACGCTCCTGCACGAGCGGACAGCGCGTCCGGAACCGGCAGCCGCTCGGCACGTCGCGCGGATTGGGGGGCTCGCCTTCCAGCGCGAAGTCGAGCGTGACGCGGCGGCCCCCGATGCGCGGCACCGCCGCCAGCAGCGAGCGCGTGTACGGATGGCGGGGCTCCTCGAACACGGCGGCCGTGTCGCCGACCTCGACGAGCTTGCCCAGGTACATCACCGCGATGCGGGCGCACATGGCCCGCACGACGGCCAGGTCGTGCGAGATGAAGACGTAGGTCAGCGCGAAGGTCTCTTGCAGGGCCCGGACGAGCTTCAGCACGCTGGCCTGCACCGACACGTCGAGCCCGGAGGTCGGCTCGTCGAGGATCACCATCCGCGGCCGCAGGGTCAGGATGCGGGCCAGTCCCACCCGGCGCTGCTGGCCGCCGCTCAGCTCGTGCGGGTAGTGGTCCAGATGGGCGTCGGGCAGCCCCACCGCGGCCAGGATCGCGCGCACCTGCTGCTCGCGCTCGGCGTGCGACAGCCGCGTGTGGATCTTGAGCGGCTCGTGCAGCGAGTGGAGCACCTTCCAGCGCGGGTCGAGCGAGGCGCCGGGGTCCTGGTAGACGTACTGGAGATCCCGGGCGATGGCCCGCCGCTGCGCGCGGGGGCAGGCGCCCGATCTCGCGGCCCGCGAAGCGGATGTCGCCGGCCGTCGGCGCGTGGATGCCCATCACCGTCTTGCCGAGCGTGGACTTTCCGCAGCCGCTCTCGCCGACGAGGCCGATGGTCTCGCCCGGGTACACCGCCAGCGACACACCGTCGACGGCGCGGATCCAGCCGGTGCGACGACCGAAGGCGCTGCGGACGGGGAAGTGGCGGACGAGGTCCACGAGCTCGAGGAGCGGGCGGCTTGCCGCTCACGCGCCGGTCCCGACGGGCCCGTCGACCGGATGGTGACAGCGCACGCCGTGGTCGGGGGCGAGCGCGCGCATGGGCCGGCCGCGTCTGGCACTCGGGGGTGGCGTGGTCACAGCGCGGGTGGAAGCGACAGCCCGGGGGCGGGGCCACCAGGCTAGGGACGTCGCCCGGGATGTCGCGGATCTCGCCGTCGGCGCGCGGCACGCTGGCGAGCAGCCGGCGCGTGTAGGGGTGGGCCGGCCGCGCGAAGAAGGCATCGGTGGGTGCGGCCTCCATCTCCTGGCCCGCGTACATGACGACGACGCGGTCGCAGATCTCGTGGGCGGTGCCGAGGTCGTGCGTGGTGAACAGCACGGACACGCCGCGCGCCTTCACCAGCTCGCGCAGGAGCCGGAGGATCTGGGCCTGGATGGTGACGTCGAGGGCGGTGGTCGGCTCGTCGGCGATGATCAGGTCGGGCTGGGGGAGCAGCGCCATCGCGATCATGAGCCGCTGGCGCTGGCCGCCCGAGAACTCGTGGGGCAGCCGGCGGAGCGCGCGGGCCGGCTCGGGGATCTGCACCGCCCGCAGCGTCTCCAGCACGGCCTCGCGGTCGGCCCGGTAGCGCCCGCGGGGATAGCGCCACAGCGGCCAGCGGGCGCCGTCCCCCGCGCGGGGGGACTTCCACTTCATCAGGTCCATGATCTGCGTCTGGACGGGGAACAGCGGGCTGAACGACGTGGAGGGGTCCTGGGGAATGAACGTGATGGCCTTCCCGCGCACCCGCGCGTTGACCACGGCCGGGTCCTGGCGCAGGAGGTCGGCGCCCCTGAAGCGCACCTCGCCGCCGCGGACGCGGGCGGCCCCGGCCGGCAGGATGCCCAGGATCGCGCGGGCCAGCGTCGTCTTGCCGCAGCCGCTCTCGCCGACCAGGCCGACGACCTCGCCGGGCCCGACGTCGAGGTTGATGCCGTCGAGCACCTGGGCCACGCCGCCGTCGGTGACGAAGTCCACGCGCAGGCCCCGCACGGACAGCAGCTCAGTCATCGCGCGGGGTACGGCCCCGGCGCAGCCGGGGGTCGAGGACGTCGCGGAGGCCGTCGCCGAGCAGGTTGAATCCCATGACGGTGAGGAAGATGGCGAGCCCCGGTGCCGTGGCGTACCACCAGGCGTCGGGCAGGAATTCGCGCGACTCGGCGATGGTGCGCCCCCATTCCGGCGTGGGCGGCGGCGGCCCCAGCCCCAGGAAGCCCAGCGCGGCTGCCGTCAGGATCGTGAACCCCATGCCGATCGACGCCCGCACGATGATGGGGGAGGCGATGTTCGGCAGGACGTGCAGCGCCGTCAGCCGCCAGGGCGAGGCGCCCAGCGCGACCGTGCTCTCCACGAAGATCTCCTTCTGAACGACGCGCGTCTCGGCGTAGACGACCCGGGCGAACCACGGCCAGTAGGTGGCCGACAGGGCCAGGATGACGTTGGGCAGCGAGGGGCCGAGCGTCTGGGCGATCGCGATGGCCAGCACCACCTGGGGGACGGCCAGGAAGATGTCGGAGACGCGCATGAGCAGGTCGCTGAACCAGCCGTGGAAGTGGCCGGCCACCAGGCCGACCGGCACGCCGACCAGCAGCGAGGCGCCCACCGCGATCACGCCGATGAGGATCGTGATGCGGGCGCCGAACAGCAGGCGGCTGTAGACGTCGGCCCCCATCCGGTCGGTGCCGAGCCAGTGGCTCCCGCTCGGCGCCTGCAGGCGCTGGGCCGGGTGCAGCTCGAACACGTCGTCGGGATGCGTGGCCAGCACCGGCGCCAGCACCGCCGCCAGCAGCAGCGCGCCGATGAGGATCAGCCCCACCAGCGCCGACCGGTCGCGCGCCAGCCGCCTCACCACGAACCACGCCCCGCTCACTCAGTCTCCTGTTCGAGCGCCGGCTTCGCCGGCGCAATCGAATCCTGGGGGAGGCTCGGAGGGGGCCGTCGAGGCCCCCTTCGACGCTCTCACGTGGCGCGCTCGCGCGGGTCGACCAGGGTCTGCACGACGTCGACGAGCAGGTTGACGACGATGAAGATCGTCCCGGCCCAGATCGTGAACCCCATGACGGCGTTGTAGTCGGACTGGAGGATCGAGCTCACCGCGTAGGTGCCGATCCCGGGCCAGTCGAACACGGCCTCCGTCACCACCGCGCCCGCCAGCAGGATGCCGAACAGGAGGCCGATCTGGGTCACTGTCGAGGTGAGCGCGGACCGGAGCGTGTACTTCCAGACGATGACGGGCCGGGGCAGCCCCATGGCCCGCTCGTAGAGGACGAAGTTCGACTGCATCACGTCGAGCACGCCCGCCCGCGTGAACCGCACGAGGGTGGCCAGCGCCGGGAAGGCGAGCGTGGCGGCGGGCAACGCCAGGTGGCGCAGCGCGGCGCCGAACGCCGGCCCGTCGCCGGTGAGGGCGGCGTCCACGAGGTAGAAGCCGGTGATGGCCTCGGGCGGGAAGCCCTGCAGGCGGCCGTTGAGCGGCGTCCAGCCCAGCCGCATCGCGAAGAGGAGCTGCAGCATGATGCCGAGCCAGAAGCTGGCGATGGCGAGGCCGGACACGGTCACCACCCGGACGGCGTGGTCCAGTACCGAGTTGCGCCAGAGGGCGGAGACGACGCCGAGCGGGACGCCGGCCAGCACCGAGACGACCATGGCCACCACGGTCAGCTCGATCGTGGCCGGCAGGCGGTGGGCGAGGTCTTGCGCGATCGGACGACGGGTGAAGATGCTGGTGCCCATGTCCCCTTGGGCCAGCCGCGCGACATAGCCGACGAACTGGACCGGGAGCGGCCGATCGTAGCCGAGCTGGCGCCGCAGGGCCTCGACCTGCGCCGGCGTCGCCGTCTCCCCGGCCACCAGCGCCACCGGGTCGGCCGGGATGACCCGCGAGATCACGAAAGTGAGGACGAGCAGCCCCAGCAGCGTGGGCACGAACCACGCGAGCCGATGCAGCGCGAGCGCCAGCAGCCTCACGGCCGAACCGATCTATCCGAGGGGGGCGAAGCCCCCCTCCGATTTACTTCGCGTAGTAGACCCAGCGGATCTCCTGCCCGTTGCCGATGGGGCTGAAGCGGATGCCCTCGAGGTTCTTGGCCCACGGGCCAAAGTACTTGGTGTTGTAGACCCACACGCCCGCTGCCTCGTCCACCACGATGCGGGCGGCGTCCTGGTACGCCTTCTCGCGTACCTTGCGGTCGGTGGACTGGAGCGCGACGTCGAGCAGCTCGTCGACCCTGGGGTTCTTGTAGAAGCTCGAGGCCTTGAAGGTGCCCCACTGGCCGGAGTGGAACATCTCGCCGATCCAGTTGTTGGGGTCCGCATAGTACGTGCTGATCCAGTACACGACGAGGTCGGGCGACGTCTCCGACTTCTTCATGCGCTCGACCATCGTCGGCCACACCTCGCTGGTGAGCTTGGTGTCGAGGCCGAGCTTGCGCAGCCCGTTGGCCATGACGGTGGCCGCCTGCTCGGTCTGACTGAAGCCCTGGAGGTAGCCGATGGTGATCGGGCGGTCGACCTTGGTCTTGGCCAGCGCCAGCTCTGCCTTCGCCTTGTCGAGGTTGTAGGTGTAGCCCTTCACGTCGCGGGGCACGCCCCACATGTTGTTGGGGATCGGCACCGGGTTGCGCTCGACCGAGCCGCCGAGGATGTCCTTGTTGAAGCCGTCGTAGTCGAACGCGTAGCTGATGGCGCGCCGCACGTGCACGTCGTTGAGCGGGGGCCGCTGGTTGTTGATCTGGAACATCTTGATCCGCATCGACTCCTGCTCGACGATCTTCACGTTCGCCGCCTCGCGCAGGCGCTTGACCTGGTCGTTGGGCAGGTAGCCGCCGGTGCCCTGGTAGTCCCCCTTGATCATGCCGAGCACGCGCGTGTTGTCTTCCTTGACGGTCCGGAACTCGATCTCGTCGATCCACTTCGGCCCCCACGGCATGAAGTGGCCGGCGAAGCGCTTGGCGATGAAGCCGACGGCGGGGTCGTAGCGCGAGAGCTGTAGGAGCCGGAGCCGGCCTCGTTGCCGGTCAGCCACGCCGCGCCCCAGTCGCCGTCCTTCTCGTGCTTCTTGAGGAGGGCCATGTTCACCACGTGCACCTCGGGCACGACGGCCACGAAGATCGCCGCGGGCTTGGTGAGCGTGAACTGGACGGTGTGGCGATCGAGCGCCTTGGTGGCGCCGGGCGCGATCATCGTGCCCAGCAGCGCGGCGGCGCCCTTCTTCAGGGCCAGGATGCGCTCGGCGCTGTAGCGCACGTCCTCGGCCGTGATCTCGGCGCCGTCGTGGAACTTGGCCCCCCGCCGCAGCTTGAAGGTGTACGTGAGCCCGTCGGGGGAGACGGTGTGGCTCTCGGCCAGCCACGGCTCGAGCTTGGGCGGGTTGTCGACCCAGCGGTAGAGCCCGTCGTACAGGTTGAGGCGCACCGCCACCCGGCCGACGTCGAAGGCCGCGTGCGGGTCCATCGTGTCGTAGGGGCTCTCGTTGGCGAACACGAACCGCGTCTGGGCGCCCGGCGCCGACGGGACGGCCGCCAGGAGGACGAGGGCGAGGACGGCGACGAGCCAGGAACGACGATCGATCATGAGCGACCTCCAGGTGTCCCGGAGTTCAGGGCCAGCGATGTGGCGGGATTGTACGGCACCGCTGACGGGCTCGGCAAGCCGACCTCTCTGCTGTCAGTCGAACACCCGGTCGGCGCGCTCCCGATGGACGTCCAGCCCGGCACACCGATCGAGTTGCCGCTCCATGGCGCGCCTCCCCCCAACCAATCTGACCGCGGCCCGGAGGAGCTTCCTCGTTCGCGATTCTGCTCGGCGTGCTCGAACGCAACGATGCGGGTGCCGAAAGCTCCCACGTCAGACTAACTGTGGACTCGCCAGTACCAAGGCGGATCGACGTTGCCGGCGCCGCGGCTGGCGCGATGCGAGCCCATTTTCATGCTGCATGGGTAGACCCACGGCCATGAGGACTAGACAACGCTCAGCTTCACCGGCGGCCGAAGGCCGCCCGGTGCAAGCTGATGTTAGACGGCTCCCCCGCCACCCACCTGATGCCGGACTTCGGTGACTCCGAGTCGCAGCACTTGCGCGAGCGCATCCACCTCTGCTCTCGTCCATACGGGGTAGTATTCTGCGCCCGGCGGAGTCATAGCCGGAAGATTGTTCGCCCGAAACAGCTTCTCGTAGAGAGCACCGTTCCGGCCGTTGGCATGCGAGAACAAGCCGGACTCCTCGCAAGCAGGTAGCGTGTCGAGGATCATATTCCAAGCCTTGAGAAACGGGCCAACAGCAATGCCATCCGCCGCGGGTTCGTCACACCACCGCTTGATCGAATCCCAGTCGTACCTGGCGACTTCGGCCGGCTGGAGCTTTAGGCCCCGTCGACCAGCATAGGCATGGAGTTCCTCGAGAGAGGGGTAGGTCACTACCCGCCCGTCCTCTCGGACCAGGCCATCCCGATCGTCGGAATACCAGATCACGTAGTGATCCGTGCTCCCCAACCGAAACAAGCAGGGGAAGTATTCAGCGGCCATGACGCCTCATGTCCGTCTAGACAGTATGACTTCCACGAGGTGAGGCTGACCTCCAGCGCTCTACGCGGGTTAGCCTCGACGGGCCAGAGCCGCCCTGTGCTCTTGGCACACCACGAGCGTGGAGGTCAGCCATGGGAGAGTCTAGCAAGACGACCTGTATGTGGGTCTCGACGTGCACAAGGAGTCGATCGCGGTCGCCTACGCGCCGGAGGACCGCGGCGCGCGAGGTGGTGTCGCTGGGAGCGATCGGCACCGCGGCAGTGCGACATCGACAAGCTGATCCGCAAGCTCCAGTCGAAGGGGGCGACGCTGGTGTTCGTCTACGAGGCCGGGCCGTGCGGCTACTGGCTGTATCGGTACCTCACGCGGAAGGGCTTGGCCTGCCACGTCGTGGCGCCGTCGCTGATCCCGCGGAAGCCGGGCGACCGCGTGAAGACCGATCGCCGCGACGCGATCACGCTGGCCCGCCTGATGCGCAGCGGGGACCTGAGCGTCGATCTACGTGCCGGGGATCGAGGACGAAGCCCTGCGCGACCTGAGCCGCGGCCGCGAGGACGCCATGCAGGATCTCAAGCGGAGCAAGCGCCGGCTGAAGTCGTTCCTGCTGCGACAGGACATTCGCTACGAGGGCCGGGCCAGCTGGAACGCCGCCCATCTGCGCTGGCTGTCCGAGGTGGTGTGTCCGACCCCGCCGCAGCAGATCGTCTTCCAGGAGTACGTGCGCGCGGTCACCGAGCAGCAGGAGCGGCGGCAGCGCCTGGAGCGCGAGCTGCACGAGGCGGTGAAGGGCTGGCGACTGTACCCGGTGGTCGAGGCGATCCAGGCGCTGCGCGGGGTGGAGCTCACGGGCGCCGTCATCCTGATGACCGAGCTCGGGGACCTCACGCGCTTCGACAGCCCGCGCCAGCTGATGAGCTATCTCGGCCTCACGCCCTCGGAGTACTCGTCGGGGGCGCGGCGCCGGCAAGGGGGCATCACCAAGGCCGGGAACAGCCACGCCCGACGCGCGCTGGTGGAAGGCGCGTGGGCCTATCGGTATCCGGCGAAGGTGAGCCGGCATCTGCAGCTCCGCCTGGAGAAGCTGCCGGCCGAGATCCAGGCCATCGGCTGGAAGGCGCAGGTGCGCCTGTGCAAGCGGTATCGGCAGCTGACCGCGCGGGGCAAGCACGTCAACCAGGTCGTGGTGGCGATTGCCCGCGAGATGGCGGCCTTCGCGTGGGCGATCGCGCGCCTCGTGCCGGTGGCCGCGTAACGGGCGGCCGCATCGAAGGCAGGCGGATGCAGAGAGCGTTGAGCACGATCTCGAGCCATCGGCGGAGACGCGGCCCCGGTATCGGCGCAATCTTCGATCGCGTTACGAGGCCACGACCCTCGTCCCTAGAGCGAAGCAGGCGCCGCGACGGACACCAGTAAGGTGGTACCCAACCCACGGATATCAGCATGATCAACCGTCGCTGTTACGGGCTCCGTCTCTTCCGGTGGCTCGAGTCATCATCTCCGATCCCGACGAACCAGGACGACGATGCCAAAGGGACGCGCGGTCCCCCCGTCATCGTGGCCCTTGACAGTGGAAGTCATATCAACGCCGCGGTGAGCGGCGCGCGAAGCGCGTCCGCTCTACTGCGAAGTTATCTGTCGGCCGGTTCATGGCACGAGATAGCGCGTGGAAGCGACGAGGGCTACGACACTCGCACCCC
This sequence comes from uncultured Candidatus Rokubacteria bacterium, assembly GCA_963743355.1. Lineage (GTDB taxonomy): Bacteria > Methylomirabilota > Methylomirabilia > Rokubacteriales > CSP1-6 > AR5. Next base: position 242,152 of record CAVUPM010000004.1, on the reverse strand, counting down.
CGAGGAACCATGCGAGCATCCTTCCCCAGCAGTTGAACATGACGGCCCAGCCTGCGCGTGTTGTCGGAAAATAGACGAAAGGTATTCGGGTTTTCAGCTCGGCTGGAAACAGGTTCCTGATGCCTACGACAAACACGATGGCGGTGACGAAGAAATAGGCAGCGATCAGCGGAAACAGTTCGGGGTCGTCGGCATTGTAGGCGACGAGCCCGCGCGACTTGAGGACATCGAGACAGACTGCGAGCGCGACGAGAGAGGATCCGGATAGGAACGCAGTCATCCGCGTTGCAGCTGGGAACGCCATACCTTGGCCCCTCAGTTCCCTCTTGGACTCACCGTCTCTCGCCACTTCGAACAGATCCGCGAGGTCGGTACGGATAACTACATGTCGGTGGAACAACGTAGCACGGGCGGCGGGGTAGGCACCTTCCTTCAATCCGAAATAGGACGCGAACTTCTGGCGAGCACGGAGGCGGTGAACCGTGCTAGGCGGACCGAGGATACAAAATATCCTCGGCCTTGGAGAAGAGATAGCCTCGGTCTGGATATCCGCTCTGGTCGCCCGTAGGCGAGGGCGGTGCATTAAAGGTCCGTGAGCCAATCGGCCGGGCTTTCGACGCCGGACGGGCCGCGGTTCAGGACGTTGGATTCATCAGCTCGTCGAACTTCGGGACCTCTCGCTTCGGGACGTCCTTCCTCATCGACAGGGATCTTGGCATGACTGCCTGGCACCCGTCATGTCCGTCCAACGTCGTGCCGCTCAGCCGCGAGCGGCGACCCCCGTGCTACCGCATCTGCCCCTCGCGCGCCCGCCGCTCGTCGGCTGCAGCGGCCTGTTGGGCGGCCGGCCCCTACCACAGGTCCCGATACAGGTGCACGACGCAAAGCCGCTTGCCTTGCAGAGCGCGTTCGGTGCAGCCGACCCAGCTGCATTGTTCCGCGGATAGCCCACCGGCTGCCTCGATCAGCACCTCGCGATCGCGTGCATCCAGGACTCCCTCGCCCTCGTATTCGTAGTCCGGTATCGCAAGGACGCTCTTCATCCGCGCGATGATCTCGTCGCGGCGCCCGTGTGCCCACTCCGGCATCGCGTTCCAGGCCGCTCTCGGACCGAAGTAGATGACATGGTGTGCGCGGCCGGTCAGCATCTCGCCGTCGATGACAAGGCGCCTCCACGCGCCGCCATGAAGCTCCTCGTAATACACCGCGTCACGATCATCATGGCCGACTCGCCAGTTAGGCGACGCCTGGCTCACGGTTGTTGCCTTGCCGCCCTGTACCTTTGTCCGCCCAACTAGAATTCGTCCCCGAGATAGGCCGATCCGTAGTTTACGGAAAACGCAGCGGCATGGCGCAGTGTATCTCGGATCACGCCGCTCCTGGGCCCCGGGGTCTATCCCTGTGTTCACGCCGGCTTGGCTCGCGTCGCTTCTCGTGACGGACACCACGATAGGGGTGCGGAAAGTTGCAGCGTATCTTGGCGCACGATTTGTTCGTACGGACGGCTGGGATACTCCGGCCTGCTCACGCTTTCCCGCCTGCCGTCGAGCGGCGTCATGTGAGATGGTGCTGAGTTCCGAGCGCACACACGGGTCGGAGGGTGGAGGCAAGGACCACGCGGTTGATCCTATAATGGCGCGGCGGCGGGCGGCGTCCGGACCCCTGCGTGGCGACGCCGGAAGCCCGGGAGAGGAGACAGGGCGATGGCAGTAGCGGCCACGGTGGGATCGCCGCGCTTCCGCGTCGCCGTCGACATCGGCGGGACCTTCACCGACATCGTCTTCCTGGACGCCGACGGGCACCGGCACGTCAAGAAGGTGTCGTCCAGCGTCGAGGACTACGCCCGGGCCATCGTCGACGGGCTCCGCGAGGTGTTCGAGGAGACCGGGCTGGCGGGCCGCGACGTGGTCGAGGTGCTGCACGGCACCACGGTCGCGTCCAACGCGCTGCTGGAGCTGCGCGGCGCCCGCACGGGGCTGATCACGACCCGCGGGTTCCGCGACGTCCTGGAGATCCGGCGCCTGCGCATGCCGCGACTGTACGACCTCACCTGGGAGAAGCCGCCCACCCTGGTCGAGCGCCGCCTGCGCATGGAGGTGAACGAGCGGATCGACGTCCGGGGCGCCGTGCAGCAGCCGCTCGACGACGGCGCCGTCGAGCGGGCGCTCGACGCCCTGCTCGCGCAGGGCATCGAGGCGCTCGCCGTGTGCCTGCTCAACGCCTGGGCCAACCCCATCCACGAGGAGCGGATCAGGGCGATCGTGGAGCGGCGCGCGCCCGGGCTGCCGCTCTGTCTCAGCAGCGAGGTGCTGCCGGAGATCAAGGAGTACGAGCGGACGTCCACCACGGTGATCAACACGTACGTGCTGCCGATCGTCCGCCGCTACCTGGCGACGCTGCGGACGGGGCTCGACGGGATCGCGGTGCGCGGGCCGCTGCTGATCATGCAGTCCAACGGCGGCCTGATGACCGACGAGGCGGCGGCGGCGCGGCCGATGCACATCATCGAGTCGGGGCCGGCGGCCGGCGTGGTCGGCGCCCAGGCGCTGGCCCGGCGGATCGGGCTCGGCAAGCTGATCACCTTCGACATGGGCGGCACCACGGCCAAGGCCTCGCTCGTCGAGGACGGCGCGGTCAGCCGGGCCACCGAGTACCAGGTGGGGGGCGGCATCATGCACGGCTCGCGGTTGCTCACCGGCGCCGGGCTATCTCCTGCGCGTGCCGGCCATCGACCTCGCCGAGGTGGGCGCCGGAGGCGGCTCGATCGTCTGGCGCGACGCGGGCGGTGCGCTGCAGGTCGGCCCGCGCAGCGCGGGCGCCTCGCCGGGGCCGCTCTGCTACGACCTCGGGGGCACCGAGCCGACCGTGACCGACGCCAACGTCGTCCTGGGCTACCTGAGCCCCAGCGCGCTGGCCGGCGGGGCGGTCAAGCTCAACGCCGCCCGGGCCCACGAGGTCTTCCAGGAGCGGGTCGCCGCGCCGATGGGCCTGCCGCTCGCCGAGGCGGCCTACGGCGCGCACCTCATCGCGGCGTCGAACATGATGCGCGCCATCCGGGCGGTCTCGAGCGAGCGGGGTCGCGACCCGCGCGAGTACGCCCTGTTCGCCTTCGGCGGCAACGGCCCCCTCTTCGCCGCGGGGATGGCCCGCGCGCTGGAGATGACGCGGGTGGTGATCCCGCCGGCGCCGGGCCTCTTCTCCGCGTTCGGTCTGCTCTACTCCGAGGTCGAGCACCACTACGTGCGGACGTGGCGGCGGCGGACGCGTGGCCTGGACACGGCCGAGCTGGCCGAGGCCTTCGGGCGCCTGGAAGACGAGGCGCGCACCCAGCTGGCCGCCGAGGGCTTCACCGGCGCCGCCGTCCGCATCGAGCGGTCGGCCGACTGCCGTTACCAGGGCCAGTCCTTCGAGTTGACCGTCCCGGTGACCGACGGCGTGTCTCTCGAGGAGGCGTTCGGCCGCGAGCACGAGCGGACCTACGGCCACCGGGCCGGCGTCGACGAGCCGGTCGAGATCGTGAGCCTGCGCGTCGTCGGCCGCGGGCTGAGCGAGCGCCCGCGCGTGGTCGTGCGACCGGGGGGCCACGAGATGGCCCCCCGGACCCCCCGGCGGCCCGGACTCCGGCGGGGGTCTCCATGCGGCGCGTCTACTTCGGCCCCCAGGCGGGCTGGATCGCCACGCCCATCCTGTCTCGCGCCGATCTCGCCACGCCGCGCGAGGGCCCGGCGGTGATCGAGGAATACGACGCGACGTGCGTGGTGCCGCCGGGCGCCCGCGCCTGGCTCGACGCGTGGGCCAACATCGTGATGGAGGTCTGAGCCATGGCCTCCCGGCTCTCCGATCCGATCGGTTTCGAGCTGTTCAAGAACACGCTGCTGTCCATCGCCGACGAGATGGCCCTGACGATCTTGAGAACCGCGTACTCCGGGGTGCTCAAGGACAACATGGACTACTCGACGGCGTTCTGCGACGCCGAGGGGCGCACGATCGCGCAGGGGCTGACCCTGCCCGGCCACCTGTCCTCGTTCCCCGACGCGCTCGCCGCCACGCTCCGGCGCTACGGCGACCGGATGCGACCGGGCGACGTCTACGCCCTGAACGATCCGTACGAGGGCGGCATGCACCTGCCCGACGTGTTCATCCTCAAGCCCCTCTTCCACGCGGGGCGGCGCGTGGCCTTCGCCGCCACCATCTGCCACCAGACCGACATGGGCGGGCGGGTGGCCGGCTCCAACGCCTCGGACTCGACCGAGATCTTCCAGGAGGGGCTCCGCATCCCGCCCGTGAAGATGTACGACGCCGGCGAGCCGAACGAGACGCTGTTCCGCCTGCTGGAGAAGAACGTCCGCCTGCCGGTGCGCGTGTTCGGGGACATGCGGGCGCAGCTGGCGGCCTGCCACATCGCCGAGGAGGCGTTCGGTCGGCTGATCGCCAAGCACGGCATCGAGCAGGTGTCGGCGTACATGGAGGAGATGCTCGACTACACCGAGCGGCTCACGCGAGCGGCGCTGGCGGAGCTGCCCGACGGCGAGTGGAGCTTCACCGACTGGATCGACGACGACGGCATCGACTTCGGCACGCCGATCCCGCTCACGGTCACCCTGCGCAAGCACGGCGACCGGATGACGGCCGACTGGACCGGCACGTCACCCCAGGTGAAGGGCGCCATCAACAACACGCTGTCGTTCACGCGCGCCGCCACCTACACGTGCGTCAAGTCGGTCCTGCCTCACGAGATTCTCTGCAACGCGGGCTTCTACCGCCCCATCGAGGTGATCGCGCCGGCGGGGACGATCGCCAACGCCGTCCCGCCCGCCGCCTGCGCGGCCCGCGGGCTGACGGGCTTTCGCATGATCGACACCGTGTTCGGCGCGCTCGCCCAGATGCTGCCCGACCGGGTCATCGCGGCCTCCGAGGGCGGCAACACCGGCGTGAGCATCGGCGGCTACCACGCCGACCGCACGCCGTTCATCTTCGTCGAATTCATCTGCTCGGCCTGGGGCGGCCGGCCGTGGGCCGACGGGCTCGACGGCAACGCCAACCTCTTCGCCAACATGTCGCTGCCGTCGGCGGAGGTGACCGAGACGGAGCAGCCGCTCGAGATCCTGTGCTGCGAATTCATCCCCGACGTGGGCGGGCCCGGCAAGCATCGCGGCGGCATGTCGATCCGGCGCGCCTACCGGCTGGTGGAGGACGAGGCGGTGCTGCAGGTGCGCGCCGACCGGCACACCTTCCGCCCGTACGGGCTCTACGGCGGGGCCCCCGGCAAACCTTCGCGCAACCGCCTGGTCTCCGGGGGCCTGGAGCGCGAGCTGACGGCCAAGGTCACCATGACGCCGATGCGGCGGGGCGACGTTTTCATCCACGACCAGCCGGGCCCCGGCGGCTGGGGGGACCCCCTGGAGCGTGAGCCGGGCCGGGTGGTGCGTGACGTGGCGAACGAGCTGGTCAGCCTGGAGTCGGCGCGCGACGACTACGGCGTCGTCATCGATGCCGCAACGCGCGAGATCGACGCCGAGGCCACGGTGCGCCGGCGCGCCGAGCTGCGGGCGGCGCGCGGCTGGACGACACCGCCGTTCGTGCGCCGCTGATCGGCTAGAGCGACAGAATCGCGAACCGCATGCCGCGGGCGGCGGCAACGAGCTTGCGGTCGTAGCTGGCGAGCTGAACCGTCTGGCCGTTGGACCTCAGGAACTCCATGGACGCCAGGTGGAGTGCGTCCAGGGTGCGCACCGGGGTCGGGAAGGGTTCGAGCGCCCGAGCCAGCACGGGAGGCGCCATCTCGATGAGAGAGATGCGGGCGAGCAAGGCGCGCACCTCGTCTCCGCGAGAGGCTCCCAGACGGCGGGCGTGGATGCGGACCCAGACCTCGTACTCGATGAGGCGACTCGACACGAGCGTGTCCTGCCAGAGGCGCTCCGGCGGCACGCGATCCTCGGCGAGGATGTGCGCGAGGGCCACCGACGTGTCGAGGTAGATCATCGGTCCGCCCGGTCGTCCTCCACCTCCGCGAGAAGCTCGGCCAACCGCATCAGCGGCGCGCGGGGTGGGGGCGCCCCGGGGCCCACCGCCGCGGGCGTGATCCAGCCACGCCGGACGGCATCGGCGAGCATGGCGTCGGCCAGCAGGGGACTCCGCCCCTCCCGCGGCGGGACGATCTCGGCCACGACCCGATCCCTGTCGGTGACCAGCACGGTCTCGCCTCCGGCGGCCAGGCGAACGTACTCGCTGAGCTTGTTCTTGAGCACCTTGAGCCCGACCGATCGCATGGATCAAAGGTAGCTTCCGGGAGCTACCTCGTCAAGCTCGCGGAACACCCGACGGGCGCCCGCTCCGCTCGTCGCGCCTGCTGGTCCTGGTATCGTGTGTGCTCCGGAGCGGGCGCGCGCTGACCGCGGGCTTGCCCACACCTCGACACTCGAAGGAGGACACCCGATGCGGAAACGACGGGCCGTGTCGCTGGGCGCGCTCGGGATCGCCTTGCTGATGGCAGCCTCGCCGTGGGCCTTGGCGCAGCAGGCGCCGGTCCGCGAGATCACCAGGATCGCGGGGGAGGTCTATCGCTTCCGTAACGCCAGCCACTATTCCGTCTTCGCGGTGACGCCGGCCGGCGTGATCGCGACGGACCCCATCAACGCCGACGCGGCGCGGTGGCTCAAGGCGGAGATCGCGCAGCGGTTCAAGCAGCCGGTCCGGTACCTCGTGTACAGCCACGACCACGCCGATCACATCGCGGGCGGCGAGGTCTTCGCCGACACCGCGACCGTGGTGGCGCACGACAACGCCAGGGCGGCCATCATCGGCGAACGCCGCCCCACCGCGGTGCCGCAGGTCACCTTCTCCGACCGGCTGACGCTCGAGCTGGGGGGCACCGTGCTGGAGCTGGCGTACGTGGGCAAGAACCACTCGGACAACTCGCTCGTCATGCGCTTCCCACGCGAGCGGATCCTGTTCGCGGTGGATTTCATCCCCGTCAACTCGTACTCGTTCCGCGACTTCCCGGACGCCTACATGCCGGACTGGATCGAGTCGCTCCGGCGGGTGGAGGCGATGGACTTCGACGTGCTGGCGCCGGGCCACGGCCCCCTCGGCACCAGGGCCAACGTCACGATGTTCCGGGAGTACCTGCAAGATCTGCGATCCGAGGTCGTCCGGTACGCGCGGGAAGGCAAGTCCCCCGACGAGATGAAGCCGCTCATCACGCTGCCCAAGTATGCCGCCTGGGGGCCGAAGGAGTGGTTCCCGCTGAACATCGAGGGGATGTACCGTCTCGTGCAGGCCAACCGGCGCGGCAACTGACGGAGGACCGAGGCATGACGGTCGCGGGCATCTTCCACACCGGGATCACGGTGAGCGACCTCGACCGGTCGATCGCCTTCTATCGCGACTGCCTGGGGCTGGAGCTGGTCACCCAGTGGGAGTCGAGCCAGCCCTACCTGCGCGCGGTGGTCGGCTTCCCCGACGCGGAGCTGCGGATCGCGCTGCTCCGCGTGCCGGCGATGGCGACCGGCGTCTCCGGACACCACCTCGAGCTCCTGGAGTACCGCACGCCCCGCGGACAGCGGGGCGATGCGCGGACCTGCAACCCCGGCAACGCTCACGTGGCCTTCGTCGTCGAGGACCTCGACCGCGTCTACGCGGACCTCTCGGCGCGGGGCGTGCGCTTCAAGTCGGCGCCCGTGGAAGTCACGCACGGCCGCAACGCGGGCGCCAAGGCGGTCTACCTGCTCGATCCCGACGACGTCACGCTCGAGTTCATCCAGCCCGCCCGGCGCGGATGACGCGCATCGGCGTCGCCTTCAGCGGCGGGCTGCCGCCCGCCGACATCGTCGAGTGCGTGCAGCTGGCCGAGACGCTCGGCTACGAGTCCGCGTGGGTGGCGGAAGGTCACGGCGGGGATCAGTTCGCGATCCTCGGCGCGTGCGCCGTGGCCACGAAGCGGATCCTGCTCGGCACCAGCATCTCGAGCGTGTTCGTGCGGAGCGCCACCACCATCGGCATGGCGGCGGCGACGGTCGATCACCTGTCCAGCGGGCGGTTCGTCCTCGGCCTCGGCTCGAGTCATCGCGTGCAGGTCGAGCCCGAGCACGGCATCGCGTTCGTCCAGCCGACGGCGCGGCTGCGGGACACCATCGCCATCGTGCGCGCGCTGGTCCGGGACGGCCTCGTCTCGCACCACGGCGCGGCCGTGACGATCGAGCGCTTTGACCTCTGGTTCCCGCCACTCCGGCCGGACATCCCGATCTACGTGGCGGCGCTGTTCCCGCGCCTGCTCGAGATCGCCGGCGAGCTGGCCCAGGGGGTGTTGCTCACGTGGCCGACCGCGCGCACGATCGCGCGCGCCGTCGAGCACGTCGCGATCGGCGCCCGCGGGGCGGGACGGCCGGCGAGCGCGGTGGACGTGGCGTCGTTGATCCCGTGCGCGGTGGCGGACACCGCCGCCGCCGCACGCGAGGCGCTGCGGCCGGCCGTCGGGCTCTACGCCGGGTTCTTTCCCCGCTACAACCGGCTGCTGGCGGAGGCCGGATTCGGCGACGCCGTCCGCGCCATCAAGGACGCCTTCGATCGGGGCGGCCGCGAGGCGGCGGCGCAGGTCGTGCCGGACGAGCTGATCGACGCCGTGGCGCTGGCCGGCACCCCGGACACCTGCCGCCAGCGTCTCGCAGACTACCGCCGCGCCGGACTCGCGCTGCCCATCGTGAGCCCGCGCGGGGCGGGTGCCGACGCGAAGAAGGCGGCGATGGCCGCGATCCGGGCCTGCGCGCCCTGAGCCTGCGCACCGGGTATCATCGCCGAGAGGAGGCAGAGCATGGCGGCCAAGGTGAAATCGCCTCGCGTGCTGGCCCGGACCGGACGATGGGCCGAGCCCGGCTCGAAGTCGGCGGCGCTGTTCGCGCGCGCCCAGGGCGTGCTGCCGGGCGGCAACTCCCGCACCACCGTCTACATGGCACCCTACCCGCCGTACGCCGCCTCCGGCGAGGGCTGCTGGGTCACCGACGTCGAGGGCGACCGCCGCCTGGACTGCCTGAACAACTACACCGCGCTGATCCACGGCCACGCCCACCCCGCGATCGTGGAGGCGGCGACCCGACGCCTGGCCCTGGGCGCCTCGTTCCCGATGCCCACGCCGGAAGAGATCGACCTGGCGGCGCTGCTCTGCGAGCGCCTGCCCTCGGCCGAGCGCGTCCGCTTCACCAACTCCGGCAGCGAGGCGGTGATGATCGCGCTCAAGGGCGCGCGCGCCTTCACCGGTCGGCCGAAGATCGCCAAGTTCGAGGGCGCCTACCACGGCTCCTACGACTACGCCGAGGTGAGCCTCGCCTCCACCCCCGACACCTGGGGCAGCCTCGCCGCCCCGGCCAGCACCGCGTACTCCCGCGGCACGCCGCCGGCGGTGCTTGAGGACGTCGTCGTCCTGCCCTTCAACCACACCGAGCAGGCCGTCGCGCGCATCGAGCGCGAGGCGCGCCACCTGGCGGCCGTGCTGGTCGACCCCGTGCCCAACCGCGTCGGGCTCGTCCCGGCCCGGGTCGAGTTCCTGCAGGCCCTGCGCGAGGTGACGCGCCGGCGCGGCATCGTGCTGATCTTCGACGAGGTGATCTCGTTTCGCGTCGGCTACCATGGCGCCCAGGGCGCCCTGGGCGTCACGCCGGACATGACCACGCTCGGCAAGATCATCGGCGGCGGCTTCCCGGTGGGCGCGGTGGCCGGCAGCGCGGAGGTCATGGCCGTGTTCGATCCCACCCGCGGCGGTCCGCCTGCGGCACCGCACGGAGGCACGTTCAACGCCAACCCGGTGACGATGGCGGCGGGGCTGGCCGCGATGCGTCTGCTGACGCCCGACGCCTTCGCCCGGCTCGACGAGCTGGGGGCCAAGCTGCGCGCGAGCCTCGACGACTGTTTCAAGCAGGCCGGCGTCCCCGGCCGCGTCGCCGGGCTGGGCTCGCTGTTCCGCCTCCACCCGATGGACCGCGAGCTCAGCGACTACCGCAGCACGCGAGCCACCCCCACCGAGGCCGAGCGCCTCGTGCGAATCGTCCGCCGACTCCTGGAGCACGGCGTGCTCCTGTCCATCACGGGCCTCGGCTGCGTCTCCACGCCGATGGCCGACCCCGAGCTCGAGAGCCTCGCGGAGACCTTCGCCGCCGTCCTGGAGATGGAACGCGCCCGGTGACGCGCTCGCGCCGCTGAGTCTCCTCGCGGCAAGCTTCTCGGATCATCGCCCAAACACGGGTTCGAATCCGTGCGTCCAGTGAAGGCTGACGTGTTCAGCGGGAGTCAGTCCCGCCGGGGCAAAAGCCAGAAGCCCCGTAACTCGGATGGCAGGGCGGAGGGAGACCGAGGCCCTGGAGCCCATCGACCAAGCCCTCGGAAGGAGGGTGAGTGAGTCACCGGGCCGTAACGCAAGTGAACGCAGAGGTGGCCCCGAAAACCGAAAACCTGGAGGCCGAGCCCTCGGATTCGGGGCGAAGGCCGCAGGGTCCGTCGAAGGCTGGCCGGCGAGGCGGACTCCTCCAGCGGGGTGGGAGCGACAGCACGGTGACCAGGACAGGTCGAGCAACTGGAGAAACCCTCCTCGTCCCGTCGCGAAATCGGCGGAACCAGGTAGGCCGTATAACCGGCGCACCCGGGAAGTCGGCCGAAGGCGAGAGGGTGGAGGACGGGTCCGTAGTAGCGATGAAGCGGGGCAATGCCCGTGGAGCGAAGGGACCCTACTGTTCTGCGACGCCTCCGGCAACATGGAAGGCAGGGGCGTGATGACAACAGCGCCCATAAGTCTGCAAGACCTGAGGCGGAGGCTCTACGTCAAGGCGAAGGCCGAGAAGGACTGGCGGTTTTGGGGCCTGTACGTTCACGTGGGCAAGCTGGAGACGTTGCATGCGGCCTACGAGATCGCCAAGAAGAACAATGGCGCCCCGGGCATCGACGGGGTGACGTTCGAGGCGATCGAGGAAGCGGGTGTGGAACGATTTCTGGGGGAGCTGCGGGACGCGCTGGTCACACGCACCTATCGGCCGCTGCGGAACCGGAGAGTCGAGATTCCGAAAGATGGCGGGAAGAAAGTCCGCGTTCTCGGGATTCCGGCGATTCGCGACCGGGTGGTGCAAGGGGCGCTCAAACTCATCCTGGAGCCGATCTTCGAAGCCGACTTTCATGACGGGTCGTACGGGTATCGACCGAAGCGGACAGCGCAGCAGGCGGTTGCTCGGGTGGCCGAGGCTATCGTGCGGAACAAGGCGCGGGTGATCGACCTTGATCTCGCAGCGTACTTCGACAGCGTGCGGCATGATCTGCTGCTCGCCAAGGTGGCGCGGCGGGTGAACGATCGAGACATCTTGCACTTGCTGAAGCGGATGCTGAAAGCTGCCGGGAAACGCGGGGTTCCTCAGGGCGGCGTGATTTCCCCCCTCCTCAGCAACATCTACCTGACTGAGGTCGATGCGATGCTGGAGCGGGCCAAGGTGGTCACGCGCAACGGCGAGCACACGTACGTCGAGTACGCGCGCTACGCCGACGACCTGGTGATCCTCGTGAACAACGATCGTCGGCAGGACTGGCTGGTGGAGGTGGTGGCCCGGCGGCTCCGAGAGGAGTTGGCGAAACTCGATGTGCGGCTGAACGAGGAGAAGAGCCGGGTCGTGGATCTGAGCCGGGGGGAGAGCTGTAGGTTCTTGGGCTTCGACTTCCGGCGCATCCGCTCTTTGCGGGGGCGCTGGCGGGCGCAGTACACGCCGACGCGGAAGGCGCGGACGGCGTTGCGGCGGAGGCTCAAGGAGGTGTTCCAACAGCACGACTCGCAGCCGGTGGGACGGGTGATCGTGAAGATCAATCCGATTCTCCGGGGGTGGGTCAACTACTTCCGGATCGGGCACGCGTCCCGGTGCTTCGCCGCGGTCAGGCAGTGGGTCGAGCGGAAGGTGCGGCGCCATTTGATGCGGGCGAGGAATCGTCAGGGCTTCGGCTGGAAGAGGTGGAATCGGGCGTGGCTGCATGAGGCGCTCGGGTTGTTTGGAGATTACCGAGTACAGTATGTGGCCTCCGCGCGGTAGCGCTCCCAGTCGATAGGTCCCATAACCCTTGATGCGAAGCGGACAGGGAAGCGGCGTACGGGAAATCCGTTCGCGCCGTTTGATGAGGCGGGGGCTGGAGACGGGCTCACGGCGAACCTAAACGGGCACGAAGCTGGAAACGGCGGACACAGCCAAGGGGAGCCTACGGGGTACCGCGCCAGTCCTCGACCCGACCGTTCACGTGAGGTACCTCGCTAATCGTCTGACGCAGAGCAGGAAGCGCAACTCGGGGCACGTCACCGAACTGGATGAACCCTGGCAACACGATGTCCATCGTGAGCTGCTGTTCGATCACGGGCGCCGCCTTCATGGGAGAATTCTCATCGAACCGCACTGTGCGGAGTATCTGTGTTTGTGGGGGCGCCTAGTCTAGTGATAGGGCGCATAGGCGGCATAAAGGTCCGGTTGCGGAACGTTGTTCTCCGCCCCTCGCCCTCGGGCCACCATCCTACTTGCGGCACTGTCCGGACAACCCACGTGTCACGGGATCTGCCAGAACAGGGTGCCGGTCCAGAGGGATGCCCCCCGCCCCCAGACCTACTACACGCTATTGGTGCTGGATCTCGAGAGCCGGCCGATGCAGGTGTTGGGCTCGACGCCGAATCCCGATGGCAGGTTTCTGGTCCACGCAGCGTGACGCCTGGTCCTCGATGAGGCTGCCCGCGAAGCTTCTGGCCGAGCATCGCGCGCCGGGCCGCGGCGCTGCGGCCGTGCTCGAAGGCCGCCATGCCGACGGTGACGGCGTGGTTCAGCAGTGCCTCGGCCTTGTCCACGATCGCCGGTGGCAGGTCGTCGAAGCGCAGGCCGGCCACGAACCCACAGAGCTGAACGACGAGCAGTGTCTTGCCTACGGCGCCCCCCTTGGTGCCGGTAACGTGTCGGTATATTCTCCCGGTGTCGTGTCACAGCCCGGACGTCACCTTAGAGTCCTTTTCGCGACCATGGCCCTCTCGGGCCTCGCCCTCGCCGCCGCACGCGTGGACGCGGCGCCGCCCTCGGTCAACCTGACCGTGAAGGCCGCCGCGGAGACCATGTACGTCGGCGAGCCTCTGCGGGTATTCGTGGTGATCGAGAACAAGTCCGACGTTTCGCTATCCGCGGTGGCGGTCGAGCTCATCGCGGACGGGTTCGAGGTGGAGCGCCGGGCCGGCGAGCCGGCGAAGCTCTCTGTCCCGTCCCAGACCTCCACCGTCGCCTCGTTCACCGTGAAATCGACGCCGGAGCGCCGTCCCGGCAAGTACTCGCTGCTGGCGGACGTCGAGTACCACTGGCGGGAGGACAAGCTCCAGCGTGCCGCGCGCGCGGTCAAGGACCTGACGGTCGAGCTGAAGCATGAGGGCGCCAGCGGCGTGGCCGCGCCGACCGTCAGCGTCACGACGCGAGCGGTGGGCGACACGCTCCGCGAGGATAGCAAGCTCGACGTGAACGTCTTCGTCGAGAACAAGTCGGCGATTCCCCTCGAGCGAATCACAGTCGCTGTCTTCGGTCCGGAGGGCGTTGAACGGCCCGAGCCGAAGCTCTACGCCGACACCCTGTTGCCGTTCTCGACCCTGACCGTTCCCTTGACGATGGCCATCAATACGCGGGCCAAAGAGGGGCTGAAGTACGGCAAGCACACCGTCATGGTCAGCGTGGGATACACGTGGCGGTATGGCCACGCCCAGTACACGAGCAGCGCCAGCGCGCCGCTGGAGTTCTCGACCAGCTTCCTGGGGGCGGAGGGGTTGACCCAGGTCCTCGGCGTGCCGCTGACGCTGATCGTCTTCGTCCTGCCCGGCTTTTGCTTCATGCTCACGTACGCTGCGCTCGGCAAGCGGCTGCTGCAGAAAGGCGAGTCGTTTACGCCGACGACCAAGGACGGCATCTTCTACAGCGTGATGTGGTCGATCCTGGTGATCTTCGTCTACCAGGCGGTGTTCCGGAAGAACCTGTTCGCGTTCTTCACGTTCTGGGACCTGGTCTACGTGAGCCTCCTCGGCGCGGGCGCCGGGGCCGTCGTGCCCCTGATCCAGTGGAAGCGTCTGCTGGACCGCGAGGCGCGCGAGGCCAAGGTCGAGGCGGAGCGTCACGCGCAGGAGGCGAAGCGCCTAGCCCAGGAGGAGGCCTTGCGCTTCACGGAGATCGACCAGGCCGTGGACGTCCTCCGCAAGGCGGCGTCCCGCCGGCCCAACCTGGACGCGTACGACGAGATCACAGCCACCGAAGGCGACGTGCAATGGCGCGGGATCCGGCTTTCCCGGCCGGGCAATCAGCCAGTGGTGCTGGGCGCGCAGGTGAGAATCTGGGTCGACGCGAACAAGGAAGACGAGCTGCGCGCCAGCATGCCCACGTCGGCCGAGACGGTGGACGCCTTCGTGGCCAAGCTCAGCGCCCTCAATGCGACGTTCGAGAAGGGCACGCCAATCCGCCGCACGGACGCTCAGGGCAGCACCTCAGACGAGCCCGCGTGGACACGGATCCTGGCATCATCGGCGACGATCAAAAACGAGGGCACTACGCCGCTCTGGGACATCGCGCTGCGGTGAAGTTGGAGCCGGCCATTGCCCCTAACTCAGGCGTTTTGGGTTTGCCGGCCCCTTCCGGCATCGTGAGATGCCTCACGTGAAAGCGATCCGGGCGATACTTTCGGACCACCCAGAACGCAACGCTGATTTTACTCAGCGAATTATGATGAGCATCTTGTACCGCGGCCGTCCCCGCGGGTCAAGCCGGAGTTGACATGGCCGGTATTGTGATCAACCGCGCCCGGGTCGACCTCCTCGAGGTATCCTCCACCATTGAGCCGCTGCTCGGCCGGCCGCGGAACGCCGGGGCGCCGTTCGAGTTCCTCGCCACCAAGGGGCGCTACAACTACACTTACGGTACAGTTCACCAAGCGCCCCTCGAGATTGCCGGCGGCCATCCCGTCTCGCTCAAGGTCAGCTCGGTGTGCGACGCGGTGGCCAGCAAGAACTTCTGGATCGGCGGCTCGAACCCGCGGGTCACTCAGTATCCGGGGTACCTCGGCGGTCGAGACCTGAAGCAGGCCGCCTGGGATTTCATGCTCCCCTTCTGCCTGGACGTCCCGGTGAGGGTCACGCTCGGTGAAACCGCGAAGGCAACGAAGCATGGCGCCGTCACGGTGTGGCTCTGGTCGTGCGGCTGGTCCGTTTGCCTCACCCTGGAGCTAGCGCCGGCCACGGGACTCGAGAGCTTCGCCTGGCAGATGATCAAGCTCGGCGAGCAGAAGCTCACGGCGAGGATCGGGGCCGAGACGACCGTCGGGTCGCCCACGGCTATCCTCGCCTGGATCGCCGATTGGGTGCGCCGCCACGTCGTGCAACCGATCTTCGCCGCGCAAATGGCTACCCCCACCCGCTCCGGCACGTTCACGCTGGTGACGGTTCGCGACGGGTCGCCGAGCATCGCGCAACTCGACGCCGATTCCCAGCGACTCATCTACGCGGCGACCAGCCGGAACAGTCTCTGGAGAGGATACGGGCTCGAACAGATCCAGCCGCGGTTCAAGGAGCTGGACCGCTATCCCGGCAGCTTCGTTTACATGGAGCCGATGGCCCGTTTCGTGTGGTTTCCGAGTCTGATGGGCAAGAAGAAGTCGCCCCGGGCGCTGGACTGCTACGTGGAAAATACCCTGGCCGCCTCCGCGATGATGATGGCACTCGCCCAGCTCGTGCAGCTCGTCACTGTCCGGCAGACCGGCGACGACCTAAAGGCCAGCCCAACCATGCGCAATCTCTACCAGAACGCTATCGTGCGGCTCGAAGCGTTTCGCACCGCCTACCAGAACACGACGCTCAAGCGGCTGGCCGCCGATCTCCACGTCACCGATCTGGTCGCCGAGGCCAAGAAGCGGCTGCGGTAGCGTCGTTGCGGCTTGTCCTTCGCCAAACGCCATTCGCCCGGTACTTGGCTGCCGGATGAGGCTTGGAAAGGCTATCGGATCGAGTGTCTTTGGCCGTCGGATTTTCGTCCCGCGTCGATACTTTTTGAATCAACACGCCGCAACTCCTCGATTCGATGGCAAAAGCGTGCGGCGGAGTGGGAACACGGGTTCGCTTCGAACCAGCGAATTTGCGGAGGCGTCCGGGCTGCGTGTTTTAGCCGCGTCGAGCTCCTCGGAACTAAACGGCACGTAACTTTGTACAGTATCAAGCGAAAACGTGGTCGTGATTGAAACACGGGTTCGAATCCCGTTGGGGCCGACGTTGTGGGCAGACCACACTGCGCCACATCCCGGGAAGAACCGGCCGGCCACGTCATGTCCCGCTCGGTCTCTGGTAGTCCGGGGCGTCGTATCTTCGCGCGCAAACTCTCACCGCCGTGGAGCGCTGCCGGATGGGTCGCCACCTCCGGCTCGAATTCGTGGTCCGTGAACCGATCGGCTATCTGAATCTCCATAGGCAAGAGGGAGAGTGCCGGAGTGTGTCCGCCCGCGCCCGGCAGGGCCGGGCGCCGGTCATTCGCGAACACGTGAAGCCGGCTAGCTGCCGAAGGTGTTCTTGAAAAACTCCCCGATCGTGTTGCCGCTGAACTTGGCGCCCTCGACGATCGTGTGACCGATGCCAGTGAACATCTCCTTGAAGCCCGAGCCGACGTCGCCCTGCCCAATCTGCTTGGCGCCTTGCTCGACACGCCTGGTCGCCTGATCCACCTTCGTCCTGTCGGCGGCGGCGGCCACGCCACAGGCCAGCCCGACGACCAGAACAAATACCGGGGACACACATAGCCAGCGACGTCTTTGGGTCATGGACGCACCCTCCTTGAGTTCGATTGCACTACTCGATCACCTGATCCGCCCGCGCCAGCAGCGACGGCGGGATCGTGAGGCCGAGGGTCTTGGCGGTCTTCATGTTGATGATCAGCTCGACCTTCGTGGGCCGCTCGATGGGGAGGTCGGCTGGTTTGGCGCCTGCGAGGATTCTGTGGACGTAGGCGGCGGTGCGACGAAACAGATCCCGACGGTCGGTGCCATACGCGATGAGGCCCCCGGAATCCACAAACTCTCTGAGTCCGTAGATGGCGGGGAGCCTGCTCATCGCAGCGAAGTCCACGATGCGGGCTCGGTCAGCGACCGTCAGGTAGTCTTCCACCGTGATGAGCGCGTCAACCTGGCCCATGACCACGGCTTCGAACGCCCGCTCGAAATCCCACGACCGTTGCACGTCGACGCCTTGGAGCTGTACTCCCAGGGCCGAGGCGGCCAGCTTCGTTTCCTTCTCCACCAGGTGGTGATAGATGTTGCCCGGGTTCCACAGGACCGCCACTCGCGATAGCCGCGGTACCATCTCTTTGAGGAGCTGCAACCGCTCACCGCCCAGGCTTGGGTGGGCCCAGAAGTGGAACCCGGTGATAATTCCCCCCGGCCGAGCCAGGCTGGCCACAACGCCGGTGCCAGCGGGATCGCTACTCGACGCCATGACGATGGGAATCGTTTCCGTGGCCCGTTTGGCTGCCAGCGCAGCGGAATCCCCACTCGTCACGATCACGTCCATCTTGAGCTGGACGAGGTCCATGGCGAGGTCGGAGAACCGCTCGGCGCGGTCGTCGGCCGAGCGGTACTCGATCACGAAGTTCCGCCCTTCCACGTATCCGAGTTCTCTGAGGCCTTGTCGGAATGCGTTGAGGTTGGCTGCATTCAAGCCCGCCCCCACAACCTCCAGCACACCGATGCGGTGAACCTTTCCCGCCTGCTGGGCCTCGGCGGCGAACGGCTGGACCAGGGCACCGGCCAGAGAGGTCAGCAGGAAGCGGCGGCGGTCCATGCGGGGAAACGGTAGGGCAGAATCAGACCGAAGGTCAACAGACTTTCCTGACACGGAACTGAACCGCGCCGGGAGCCCCGGAGGCTCCAGTCCTTGAGAGGATGGGGGCCATGGCCAGTTGCGTGCCAGAGGAGAGGAGCCTCGAGCCGCGCCTGGTGCTGACTGGAATGTTCACCTACATGGCCGATGCTGCGTCGATCACCCTGTGCGCCGACGGCGGACGGCTGCCGGTGGCGATGGAAGCCGACTACAAGGCGCTCGAGGCCGCGTACCTGAAGGAACGCCAGCAGCCGGGCCAGGCGCTGCTGGTGAGCCTGGAAGGGCTGATTGCGCTGCGCCCGTCCGTGGAGGCCAACCGGCCTCCATGGCTCCGGCATGGAGCAGGAGCAGTGCTTCCTGCAGTCGCTCGAGAAGGTGGAGCGGTGACATGCTAGCCTCTGACGGCTATCTGGCGACGGTGATCTCGTCGATGAGACCGTACTCGAGCGCTTTCCGCGCGTCGAGATAGCGCCCGCGCCGCATGTCCTCGGCGATCTCCTCGGGAGGCCGGCCGGTGCGCCGGGCCAGGCGCCCGTAGAGCTTCCAGAGCAGCTCCTGCTGCTGGCGGCTCTGCGCGGCGATCTCCTCCGGGGTGCCGGCGAACCGCGCCGTCGGCTGGGAGAGATGAAACCGCGCGTGCGGCACGGCGGTGCGGTGATCAGCGGCAGCGACCACGCCGATGGCGGGGCCGCCGACCTGACCCCGGCAAACGACGCGCAGCGCCGACCGCAGCGTGTCGGCCGCATCGATCAGGACGAAGGCCGCCCCGAGCGCGCCGTCGGGGCTGTCCAGGTGGAGCTCGATGGGCCGGTCTCCGCGGGCGTCCAGCACCAGGAGCGCGGCCGCCGCCTTCGCCGCCGCGTCATCGTCGAGCCGACCTGTGACGAGCACGATGCGGCGCTCGAAGAGCTGTTCCTGCAGCCAGCAACCGAGGCTCATGTCCCGAGCGTACAGCGTGCTCTTCCGGCGCGCGCTGCCAGCGCTCGTTGGCGGCCACGTGTTGACTCTGACTCCTGGCAGGGCGAGGATTGTGCCGTCGACCCAATGAAGCGCAGTACGGACCGGATCCTTACGACGCATGTGGGCAGCCTGTCCCGCCCCGACGCCCTTGTCTCGATCTTGACGGCGAAGGATCGCGGGCAGCCGTTCGATCGCGAGACCTACACCCGCCTGGTGCGGGAGGCGGTCGCCGACGTCGTTCGCCGACAGACGGACGCCGGCGTCGACGTCGTCACCGACGGGGAGCAGGGCAAGGCGAGCTTCTTCGGCTACGTCGTCGAGCGCTTCACGGGCTTCGAGCGCCAGCCGCCGCCGCCCGGGCAGGACGGCAGCACCCGAGCGGCGAGCCGCGAGTACCAGGACTTCCCCGACTTCTACGCGTGGTCCGACCGCATCGCGGAGGGGCTCGGCGGGCGCGGCAACACCCGCCAGTACGGCGTCGACGTCTGCACGGGGCCCGTCACCTACCGGGGCCAGGCGGCGGTGCGGGCGGACGTCGCGACGCTGAAGGCCGCGCTGCAGGGCCGGCCTCACGAAGAGGTGTTCCTGCCGGCCATCGCCCCCTCCTATATCTTTGCCACGCTCCCGAATCGCCACTACCGGACGGACGAGGAGTACGAGCAGGCGCTGGCCGACGCCCTCCACGAGGAATACAAGGCGATCGTCGAGGCGGGCTTCGTGCTCCAGATCGACGACCCGCGGCTGGTGACCTACTACATGATGAATCCCGGTGTCAGCGCGGCGGACTGCCGCGCATGGGCGGCCCGGCGCGTGGAGGCGATCAACCACGCGCTGCGGGGCATCCCGCCCGAGCGCGTCCGCTTCCACACCTGCTACAGCATCGACGTCGGCCCGCGCGTGCACGACATGGAGCTGAAGGATATCGTCGACGTCATTTTCAAGATAAAGGCCGGAGGGTTCTCGTTCGAGGCGGCCAATCCGCGGCACGAGCACGAGTACCACGTCTTCGAGCAGTTCAAGCCGCCGGCCGAAATGATTCTGATCCCGGGCGTCATCAGCCACACCACCAACCTGGTGGAGCACCCCGAGCTGATCGCCGAGCGCATCGTCCGGTTCGCCCGGATCGTTGGGCGAGAGAACGTCATCGCCGGCGCCGACTGCGGCTTCGCCGCCTCGGGCATCCGGTTCAACGACGTCCACCCGACGGCGGTATGGCTGAAGTTCGCCGCCCTGGCCGAGGGCGCCCGGCTCGCCACTCGCCAGCTCTGGGGTCGCTCGTGAGGTGACCGCCGCACCGCTCCTGGCGGTACATCTCACGTGTCACTGCTGTTGCTGCTGCTGTTGCTCGTCCTCGGGGGGGACCGCCGCGGAGCCCGGCCGGCGCGCCGGGGCCTCGCGAAACGTCTGCAGGGGGATCGGGCGCGTCTCGCTCGTGAGCTGGGGCAGCGTCTTGGCGGTGGACGGCTGCGTGTGGACCTCGGCCCGTAGCGTCTCCTGGGCGACGCCGCGGTAGATGCCCTTGTTGGGTGGCACGTCGTCGTAGGTCCGCCCGTGGCCGACCACGACGTAGCGATCGTCGATGACCCGGTCGTGGGTGGGATCGAAGGGCACCCAGCCGTGCGACGGCGTCCAGAACTCGATCCAGGCGTGGCTTTGCGACGGCTCGCGGCGCGTGCGCTCCACGTGCAGGTAGCCGCTCACGTAGCGGCAGGGCACCTGGCTCAGCCGCAGCAGCCCCAGCATCAGGTGGGCGAAGTCCTGGCAGACGCCGGCCCCGATCTTGAGGAAATCCTCGGTGGTCGAGTCGTACTTCGTCACGTCCTTCTGATACTCGAAGCGCGATGCCAGGTGGTGACCCAGCGCCAGCACGTGCTCGGCTACCGAGGCTCCGCGCGCCGGCGCGGCCGCCTTGTGGGCGGCGCGGAGCGCGGGCGTGAGCTGTACCGGCCCGCCGAACGCGAGGAAGTCGAGCAGCGGGTAGGGGGCGTCGCGCGCCGGCGCCGGATCGGCAATCGACGCGAGCGGCGGCGCCACCGGATGCGTGTTGACCAGCGAGCGGGTCGATACCTCGATCTGCGCGTGGAAGCGGGTGATCGTGAAGTGGTGGGTGACGTTGTCGTTCCAGTCGAGGTAGCGATGCACGCGCGTCGGCGGCCCCACCGCGAGGACGAACGAGTTGACGGTCTGATCGCCGGTCGTCTTGGGATGCACGCGCAGCTCCATGAACGACTCGCTGATGTAGGCGTCGTACTCGAAGGCGAAGCGGTGCTCGATCTCGAGGAGCATCGTCAGGTGGCGAAGTAGTGGGCGGCGACCGCGTCGTGGGCCTGGGCCGCGGTGTCCACCACCCGGTCGAGGAACGCGGCGTCGGCGCCGGCCGCCGCCAGCCGCTCGTCCTGATAGCAGAGGTCGGCGTGGAGGCGGCCCACGAGCCGCAGGGCCATCGTCGGCTCGCCGCCGCCGGCGATGCGCTCCAGGTAGCCCTTCACGGCCTCCATGCCGTAGCGCAGCGAGCGCGGCGAGTGCGGGTCGAGGAGCAGGAAGGGCACGACCAGCTCCGGCTCCAGCCGGGCGCCGTAGGAGCGCCGGTAGTTCTCGAGCGAGCCGAGCGCCCGCAGCAGCGTGCGCCACTGGGTGTAGTAGAGCGCGACGTCCGCACGCGGCTCGGGGGCGGCCAGGCCCGGCAGCTTGGCGCGCAGGATGAGCGCGGTGCGGTAGATGCGCTCCAGCGCCGCGCCGAGCCGCAGGAAGAGCCAGCCCTGGTCGCGGGTGAACGTGTGCTCGATGGCGCCGCCGATGGTGAAGAGGCCCTTGTGGGTGCTGCCGAGCGCGTCGCGGAGCGACGGCAGGTCGAAGAGGCCACGCCGGCCGTACGCCTCCAGCGCTCGAAACGTCTCGTTGAGCGCCAGGAACACCTCGACCGTCAGCGCCTCCCGCATCGAGCGCGCGTTCTCGCGCGCCCGCCGCAGCGAGTAGTGCACGGAGTAGGGGTTGGCGGGATCGAGGAAGAAGCTCGTGAGATAGGCCTGCGACATCGGCGCGAAGGCCGAGGCGGGCGGCGCCACCTGGGAGGAGGGGAAGATGGCGAGCAGGTCCTTCCACGCCGAGTGCGCCACCTGCTCGGCCAGGCCCTGCGTCTCCGAGGAGAAATCCTCGGTGACCAGCAGCAGCCGCGTGAGGTTCTCCGAGCGCTCCAGGTAGCGCCCCATCCAGTAGAGCGCGTCGGCGACCCGCGAGAGCATCAGGCGCCCCGGGGTGCCAGCACCCAGGTGTCCTTGCTGCCGCCGCCCTGGGAGGAGTTCACGACGTAGGAGCCGGGCCGCAGGGCCACCCGGGTGAGGCCGCCCGGCAGCACGCGGACGCTCTCGCCGTACAGGATGAACGGCCGCAGGTCGATGCGTCGCGGCTCGAACTTGCCGTCGACCCAGGTCGGGTGCGAGGACAGCTCGATCAGCGGCTGGGCGATGTAGTGGCCCGGCGCCTTCCGGAGCTGCGCCGCGTAGGCGTCGATCTCCTTGCGGCTGGCGAAGGGGCCCATCAGCATGTTGTAGCCGCCGGAGTCGCCGGTCGTCTTCACCACCAGCTTGGCGAGGTTGTCGCGGATGTAGGCGAAGTCGTCCTTGCGCAGGCCGACGTAGGTCGAGACCTGGCCCAGCACCGGCTCCTGGTCGAGATAGTACTTGATGAGCGCCGGCATGTAGGCGTACACGGCCTTGTCGTCGGCGACCCCGGCGCCGGGCGCATTGGCGATCGCCACGTTGCCCTCGCGGTAGACGTTGACGAGGCCGGGCACGCCGAGCAGGCTGTCGCGCCGGAACGTCAGCGGGTCGAGAAAGTCCTCGTCCACCCGGCGGTAGATGACGTCCACCCGCTGGCGCCCGCTGGTGGTGCGCATGTAGACGTAGCTGTCCTCGACGATGAGGTCGCGCCCCTCCACCAGGAACACGCCCATCTCGCGGGCCAGGAACGAGTGCTCGAAGTAGGCCGAGTTGTGGATGCCCGGGGTGAGCACGACCGCCACCGGACTCTCGCTGGCCCGCGGCGCCGCCCACAGCAGCGTGTCGAGGAGCTGCCTCGGATAATCGCGGATCGGCCGCACCGGATACCGGGTGAAGAACTCCGGGAACACGCGATGCAGGAGGTTCCGGTTCTCCAGCACGTACGACACCCCGCTGGGGGTCCGGCAATTGTCCTCCAGGATGAGGTACTCGCCCTTGTCGTTGCGGATGATGTCGGTGCCGACCACGTGCGTGTAGATCTGCCGGGGCGGCATCAGGCGCAGCAGCTCGCGCTTGTACTCCTTGCGGGAGAGCACCAGCTCGGCCGGGATGACCTTGTCCTTGAGACATTTCTGGTCCTGGTAGACGTCGGCGATGAACAGGTTGAGCGCGGTCACCCGCTGGATCAGACCGGCCTCGATGCGCTCCCACTCGTGGGCCGGGATGATGCGCGGCACGAAGTCGAACGGGAAGATGCGCTCGATGCCGTCCTTCTCGCCGTAGACGGTGAAGGTGATGCCCTGGTCGACCAGCGAGATCTTCTGCAGGCGCTCGCGCCGGTCGATCTCGGTGAGGGTGAACGACTCCAGCGTCGAGACCAGGGCCCGGTAGTGCTGGCGGGGCGCGGCCGTCCGGTCGAAGGCTTCGTCGTAGGCGGTCGTTTCGGGCACCCACTTCACGGCGACCCAGAATAGCACCGGCCTGTCCGGCCCCCCGTAGGGCGATGAATCGGAATCCCTGCCCGGTTCGTAGTCAGAGGGACGGGTGCAGCGCGGGCGTCGCTCGCCTTGTCAAACCGGAGGCGCCCTCCGATACTCGATGACGGCCATGACGACGGCGGGGGAGGACTTGATCCGGCGGATGACGGCCGGTGACCGCGAGGCCTTCAGCCGCTTCTACGATCGCTATGCTCCGCTGGTCTTCCCGCTCATCCTCCGGGTCGTCCGCGACCGCAGCGACGCCGCCGACGTGCTCCAGGACGTCTTCTGGGAGGCCTGGCAAGGCGCGGCGGCCTACGACCCCACCCGCGGCACGCCCGAGGCCTGGATGATCACCCGGGCCCGGACCCGGGCGATCGACCGCGTGCGGGCAGTGCGCCGGCGCAGCGCGACGTTCGTGCCGCCGGTCGACGAGGGGCTGGCGCCGGCGCCTGCCGAGGCCGGCGGGGACGCCGCCGAACGGGCGGAGGACCGGGGGGTCATTCGCACCGCGCTGCAGACGCTGCCCCAGCCGCAGCGCGAGGTCATCGAGCTCGCATACTATGCGGGGCTGACGCAGACCGAGATCGCCGAGCGCATCCGGCAGCCGCTCGGCACGGTCAAGACCAGAATCCGGCTCGGGCTCGAGCGGCTCCGTGACGTGGTGAGGCACGCGACATGAAGAGCCACGAGCAGTTCGAGGAACTCGCGGCCGTGTACGCGGTCGGCGCGCTGGACGGCGACGATCTGGTGCGGCTCGAGGCGCACCTGGCCGACGGCTGTGATCGGTGCGCGATGTTGCTGCTCGACTCCCGCGAGGCTTTCGTGAGGCTGGCGAGTGCCCACCCGCCGGTGGTGCCGCCGGCCGAGGTGAAGGCCGCGCTGCTGGCGCGGATGGACGCCGAAGAGGTCCGGCCCGCGCGCCGCCCGGCCGGCCGCGCGAGCTGGGTGCCGTGGGCCGCGGCCACCGCCGCCGTGGCCGTGGTGAGCGCGATGCTCACCGGTGGCATGGTCGCCTCCCGGTACGAGGCGCGGCTGGGGCAGATGGCGCGCGAGACGGCCGCCGTACGCGAGCGCCTGCAGCGCAACGAGGCGGCCCTGCGCGAGGAGGTGGCCGTCTACCGCGGCGCGGTCGAGCTGCTGCGCGATCCGGCCACGCGCCTGGTCGAGCTACGCGGCGCCGGCCCCAGCCCGGAGGCGAGCGGGCGGGTGATCTGGCACGCCACCGCCGGCGGCCAGCTCGTCGTCGCCAACCTCCCGCCGGCTCCGGCCGGCAAGGCCTACGAGCTGTGGACCCTCGACGGCTCCGCGCCCCGGCCCGCCGGCGTGTTCCAGGTCGACGCCTCCGGCCGCGCAACGCACCGCGTGCAGCCGACCGGCGGCCCGGCGTCGAAGTTCGCCGTCACGCTCGAGCCGGAGGCCGGTGTGCCGGCGCCGACCGGCCCGATCGTGCTCGCGTCGCGCTGATCAGCGCCTGCGCCTCCGACGGCTGTACTTGGCCGGGCGCTCTTTGATGGCGATCGCGATCGACTTCCGCCGCTTCCCAGGCCGTTGTTTGCTCACGAGAGGATAGCGCTCAGGGTGTTCTATCGAGTCAACGGCGATGTCGACATCGAGGTCCGGCCAGTACAGATGATGCGCGCTCGGCAGCTTCACGTTCGTCAGCTCGGCGATCGAAGCGTGACGGAACCAAGGGAAGCTGTCGAAGGGGACGAAATGCTCGTGCTCAGCAACGAGCAACCAGAATCCATGCGGAGAGACGTTGGTGACCTCAGCGCCCAAAATGCTTTCTCCCCGCTATGCGAATCATGCTTCGTCGAAATAGTCGGAATCGATGCGTTTGACGTGGTAAGTCACTGCCGCGGTCACGCCAAGATCGACATCGATCATGAACTCGGCCAGTCGCCGACCGTCGACCAGAACAACCTTGGGGTCGATGTGATCGACGTAGGCCAGCGCGTCGGTAGAGAAGGCCCCCGTCGTAATGAAGACGCCCTTCTTGGCGCGCTTACCATGAAGAGCGCCGACGAATTTTTGGATTTCGGGGCGACCGACGGTTCCATCCCACTTCTTCGCCTGAAGGTACACAATGTCGAGGCCAAGTCGGTCCTCGCTGATTACACCGTCGATTCCCTCGTCTCCGGCCTTGCCGATGGCCTGGCCAGCATCCTTCCGTGAGCCGCCATAACCCATTTTCAGAAGCAGCTCGACTACCAGGTGCTCGAAGAACTCCGGCGAACCTGCTTTCACTCGACTGAGAAGATCAGAAGCAAGACCCGCTCTCATCTTCAGATGAGCAGCCTCGAGTGTCTCTTCAGGCGTCTCCGGCTCTGCTTGGATCGTCGAGGCTTGCGTCTGGAGGTTTGGGGCTTCTGTCCTGGGCGTACGGAACTCGACAAATTCGGCGCGAGTGTGTCTCGTGCCTCAGCAAGAGAATGCTCTTTGCCATCGACGGCGATCTGAAGCAACGGCAACATGAGCGATTGAAAGTCGGGCGCGGCCACACTCGCCTCCGTCCAAGAGTTCCTCGTTCAGTGACGGCACATGACTATAGGCGGTTGCACGGAAGGGCAGCAAGTCTTGAAAACCTGACGGTCAAGGGACGTGGCGCGACCCCGGCGCCGGTGTGCCGGCGCCGACCGGGCCGATCGTGCTCGCGTCGCGCTAGGACCGTCGGCGGTCGGCTAGCGAGGACGGGGACGCGACACACCGTCCTTGTCCACGTAGTCCGAGAAATCCGCCTTGGACGACATGCTCACCGGCAGCCGGTGCTTGATGATGAGCTGAACCACGGCGGTGCCCTGGGGCGGCGGCTCCGCGGCGGGATTCTCGCGGTGATACCAGACCGCGCCGTTCGTGGCCTTCAGCGTCTTGAGGCGCTCCTCGAGCGCCGGCATCGTGGTCGGCTGGCCGTCGAGCAGCACGGCTCC
Source organism: uncultured Candidatus Rokubacteria bacterium (assembly GCA_963743355.1). Lineage (GTDB taxonomy): Bacteria > Methylomirabilota > Methylomirabilia > Rokubacteriales > CSP1-6 > AR5. The sequence continues at coordinate 215,694 of CAVUPM010000004.1, read as the reverse complement.
CGACGACAGCACGGTCACCTTCACCACTGGCTCGGCGCTCGCCGCCGGCGACACACTGCAGAGCACGACGATCAGTGCTGCGACCAGGGACTTGAGCATCGATGTCTCCAGGAGTGGGGGCCCGCCGCCCGCCGGCGATCGTTACCACTATAGGGGATGCGGCTCGGAATCCGATAGCCGTCGAGGCGGGAGTCAGGACTCGCGTCGCCCGTCGCGGCCCCAGCGCCACCGCGGCGGCTCTCCCTTGGCGTAGCAGACGAGCAGGAGCACGACCAGCATGATCGCGAGGAACAGGCAGAAGAGCAGGGGGCTGTGGGGGGCCAGCCACACACCGATGGGCATCACCGTCGCGAGCCACGCGATCAGGACCGCCCAACCCTGCAAGGTAGTTGGCGTACCCCACCCCCAGCCGTACCGCTTGGCCGGGAACCAGTAGCGGCGCTCGGATGCGCTCACGGGGTCTGGCTGGTCCCGCGTCACGACGCGGCCCGCGGCAAGCTGGGCGCCAGCCAGCGGACGATCAGCGCGGCGGCGCCGGCGGCCAGCAGGTGCTTGAGCGTGTGGCCGCTGAGCATCCCGCCGAGGGCGAGGATGCCGCCGTCGGCTACCTCCGTGACCTTGCCCACTGCGTAGAGCGCGATGCCGGCGACGAGGGGGGCGGCCGGGCGGCGCCCGGGGAGCAGCATCAGCATCAGCGGGATCAGCAGCATCGGCAGGAACTGCGCGACGGCGTACGGGCGGAGGTCGTCGGTCAGGTGCCACCACACCACGCTGGCGATGGCGCCGAGCGCCAGCGGGGCCAGCAGCGCGCGGCCGGCGGCCACGCTCACCCGGTCGCCGATGACGACGGCGAAGACGGTCGGGAACAGCGCGGAGAGGGGCAGTCGGTCCCATACGAGCGTGGCGTTGCTCGGGGCGGCGTGGTACCAGGCCGAGCCGAGCCCGGTCAGCAGGAGACCGATCGCGAAGATCATGCCGGCCGTGCGCTCCCATCCGGGCAGCGCCGCGCGTGTCACGCGAACGAGCGACCACACGCCGGCGAGCAGGAACCCGACGTTCGAGAGGACGTTGAGCCCGTAGGGCACGCCGAGGACGGCGCGGCGGTCCGCGAAATCGTGGTAGGCGAGATCCTGTCGGATGGGTGGCAGCAGCATGGCCACGAGACCGGCGGCGAGGGCCACCCCGACGAGGAGTCCCACGCGCCAGCCTCGAGGCGGAACGCTCGCGGTCGTCGGCGTCACGTCGGCTCTCCCGCCAGCACCGGCGACGGCACCCGCGCGGCCAGGCGCTCCAGCTCCTCCGCGAGCGCGCGACGCCGCGCCAGCAGCCGCGCGTGCAGGCCGCGGCGTCCCAGGAAGTGCAGCAGCGCCGTCGCCTCTCGCGCCACGTCCTGCACCCGCGCCTGCCAGGCCAGCGCGAAGAACGCGGCGGGGACGAGCGCGAGCACGAGCAGCGCGGCCAGCCACGGTCCGACGAGGTGCGCTGCCAGCCACGTCTCGAAGGCCCAGGCCAGCGGGTAGATCACGACCCCACCCGCGATCTTGTACGTCGCCTCGACGTCGGGCTCGGGCCGCGCGAGGCGAACGCCGAGCCGGACAAGCTGATAGGGCAGGGCGTGCAGCAGCATCCCCAGCAGCGCCAGGGGCAGTCCGAGGAGAACGGGTACGATCTCGCGCGCCGCGTAGCGGAGCACGATCGACGGCGCATAGGCGCGGCCGAGGGTCTCCGGGGTCACGCGAAGCCGGTCGAGCGCGTGGTCGTACTCTTCGACCTCGCGCCGGAAGTGCTCGATCTCGGCCGGCGCGCTCGAGCGCAACCAGCGATAGGCGCGCGAGGCCCGCTGCAGCCACGTGGCCGAGCGGGGATTGGCCCGCCTCCCGCTCTCCTCGCGCCAGACGCGTTCGATCAGCCGCAGCAGCCGCAGCGTCTCGCGGTCCTCGGCCTCGACGATCTGGCGTCGCAGCGCCGCGGCGAGCCGGTCGGTGAGGGTGCGCACCGCGGCGACCGGATCGCGGTGGTGCAGCGCCACGCAGTCGGCGGTCGCCACCGGCGCCCCGATCAGGACGAGCGCGTGACCGGCACGGAAGCGTCCTGGCTCGTTGACGACGAGGCCGACCGGCAGCAGCGTGATGGGCGGCGCTCCGCTGGCTTCCGCCTCCAGCAGCAAGCGGGCGGCGCCCGTCCGCAGCGTCATGAGCGTGGGCTCCGGCTGGCTCACGCCTTCGGGAAAGATCAGGATCGCCCCGCCGCGGCCGAGGGCCTCGCTCACCGCCCGGAACGTGAGGGTGTTGCCGGTCATGTCGCTGCCGGCGTCCTGCCGGCGGTGCACCGGTAGCGCACCGGCCAGGTGGAGGAGCGGCGCGATGATCGGATGGCGGAACAGTCCCGACTTGGCCAGCGGCCGCAACGGTCGCGGCAGCGCGGCCAGCAGCAGCATGGGATCGATGAGCCCGTTCTGATGGTTGGCGGCGACGATCAGCGGGCCCTCGGCCGGCACGTGCTCGCGGCCGGCCACGTCGAGACGCCGGTAGAAGACGGCCAGCAGCGCTCGCACGAACGCGCGGATGAGCCGCGGGCCCACGGCGCTCAGCGGCGGCGGGCGGCGTGCAGCACCGCGACGACCGTCATCGCGTCGAGGATCTCGGAGGCCTCCACCATGCGCACGACCTCGTCGAACGGGAACGCGCGCACCTCGATGAACTCGGTCTCGTCGCCGTCGCGGGCCACCGCCCGCAGGCCGTCGGCCCGGTAGATGTGCGCCGTCTCGTCCATCACGCTCTTGGAGCTGTCGAAGCGGCAGAGCTTCACCAGCCGGGCCGCCTCGTAGCCCGCCTCCTCGGCCAGCTCGCGCTGGACGGCGTCCTCCTCGCTCTCGCCGGGGCGGACGCCACCGGTCGGCATCTCCCACAGGAAGGCGCGGGCGACGTAGCGGTACTGGCCGACCAGCACCACCGTCCGCTCGTCGACAAAGGGCAGGACACCGACGGCGGGCTTGCACTCGACGACGCCGTACAGGGTGGTGTGGCCGTCGGGCATCTCGGCCACGTCCTCCCGGACGCGGATCCACCGGTTGGCGTAGACCTCGCGGCTCGTCACGGTGCGCCACGGGGCGCGCGCCAGGGCGCGCCGCTGGTCGGTCATACCGGCATCTTCGGGTATACTCCGAGCGAAGTCCACTGACGCCATGAAGGTGCTCCTCCGCAATCCCCGTCGCGAGGTCGAGGTGGCCGGCAACCGCCGCGTGAAGGACGTCCTGCGTGAGCTCGAGATCCTGCCGGAGACGGTGCTGGTGATCCGCGGGGACGAGCTCATCACCGCCGACCAGGTGGTGAGAGACACGGAGACGATCGAGCTACGTCCGGTCATGTCGGGGGGCGCGGCATGAAGTGCCGGAAGTGCGGAGACGCGGCGGTGCTGGAGCTGCGGCGGCACAACGCGGCCTTCTGCGCGCCCGACTTCCTCGAGTTCTTCCGCAACCAGATTCGCGAGGCGATCCGGAAGTACCGCATGTTCGACCGCGACGAGCCGGTCCTCGTCGCGGTCTCGGGCGGCAAGGACTCGCTCGCGCTGTGGGACGTGCTGATCGACGAGGGCTACCGCACGACCGGGCTCTACCTGGACCTCGGCATCTTCGACTACTCGGTGGAGTCGCGAGCCAAGTGCGAGACGTTCGCCGCCGCCCGCGACGTCCCGCTGCTCGTCCGGCGCGTCGAGGAAGAGGTCGGCGCGCCGGTGCCGGTCATCAAGTCGGTCACCCGGCGGCCGCCGTGCTCCGGCTGCGGGCTCAGCAAACGCTACCTCATGAACCGGGTCGCGCTCGACGAGGGCCTGCCGGTGGTCGCCACCGGCCATAACCTCGACGACGAGGCGGCCACGCTGTTCGGCTCGGTGATGCACTGGCAGATGGACGCGCTGCCCCGCCAGTCGCCGGCGCTGCCGTCCACGCACCCCAAGCTCGTGCGCCGCGTGAAGCCGCTCTACCGCCTGTCCGAGCTCGAGACGGCCTCCTACGCCTTCCTGCGGAAGATCGACTACATCGTCGAGGAGTGCCCGTTCGCCAAGGGCGCCACCTCGATTGCCCACAAGGAGACCCTCAACCGCATGGAGGCCGACTCGCCGGGAGCGAAGCACAACTTCCTCTTCGGCTTCCTGGACAAGGCGCGCCCGGCGTTCGAGCGGGCCGAGGCGGTGACGCTCAACGAGTGCACGCGCTGTGGCCAGGTCACGACCGGCACGATCTGCGCCTTCTGCAAGCTCGCCGACCAGGTGAAGCGATCGGTCTGAGTTGCGGGCGACCGCACGGGGCCAGTAGTATGACCGGCATGGCCGGATTCCGGTGTCCCAAGTGCGGCAAGGTCGCGATGGTGCAGAAGGTCTGCTGCGGTCGCCCGATGAAGCGGGGGTAGGCGCGCCGCTCAGCCCGCCGTCACCCCGGGCAGACGGGCGCTCAGGGCCGCCAGCTCCTGCACGAGCCGCTGCTCGTCCCGGCTGAAGGGCCGCACCGCGCCCCGGCCGTCGATTGCGTTGATCAACTGCAGCACGCCGAAGACGCGACCCCTGGCGTCGCGCAGCGGCAGCGCCAGCATCGAGCGCGTCCGGTAGTCGGCGTTGCGGTCCACCTCGCGGAACAGCACGTACGGCCGGTCCACCGGGATCTGGTAGGCGTCGCGGAGGTTGACCGTGGCGCGCGTCAGCATGACGTAGCCGGCGATGCTGTTCTCGCGCAGCGGCAGCGGCCGCGCCCCCACCCGCCGCCGCACCTCGTCCTCGCCGATCTGCCGCGCCAGCACGTCGTTCTGGACCGCCGCGAACTCCAGCACGTCACCACGTCTCACGTAGATCGTGCCCGCCTCGGCCCGGGACACCCGCCGGGCGGCCGCCAGCAGGCGCTCGAGGCCGCGCGTCACGTCCGATTCGGCGGCGAGCGCGGTGCCCAGCTGAGCCGCTTCCGACGAGGCTCGGCGCCGGGGAGGCGCGGTCGGCCGATGCGCGGTTCGCGCCGTGCGGGTGGCGCGTGCGTGGGGAGTGGTCTTGCGCTTGGCGGGCCGGGCCGCGTGACGGGGCGGGGCGGGCCGGCGGCGGCGCGACTTGGACCGCCGCCGGCGGGCCACTCTCAGTCGCGTCCGGCCCGGCTCGCGTCGCCCGTGACCCTCAACGGGGCGCGGCGGCGTCCTGCAGGGCGGCGTCGAGGTCTTCGGGGCGGACGGGCTTGAAGAGGCAACGGCGGACACCGAGGCCGGCCAGCCGGGCCCGGTCCTCTTCGCGCAGGCCCCAGCCGGTGATGAACAGCAGCGGCACGCGGGCGTCGAGGGCGCGCAGCCGCTCGCCGAACTCCCAGCCGTTCATCTCGGCCATGCCGATGTTGGTGATGACGACGTCGAACCGGCCGTTGACGTAGTCCTGGAGCGCGGCGCGCGCCGTGATGGCCGGCGTCACCGTGTGGCCGACCCGGCGCATCATCTCGGCCAGGGTCGACAGGACCTGGGGGTTGTCGTCCACCACGAGCACGCGGAACTGGTGACGGCCTTCCTCCGGCGGCGGCGGCGTCTCCGGCATCGACGACTCGTGCGCGATGGGGAAGGTCAGCGCGAAGGTCGTCCCGGCGCCGGGCTCGCTGTCGACGTGGATCTCACCACCGTGCCGCCGCACGATCGAGTAGGCCATCGACAGGCCGAGGCCCGAGCCGCCCTCGCCCTTCGTCGAGTAGAACGGCTCGAAGATGCGCTGCCGGATCGTCTCCGGCATGCCGACGCCGGTGTCGGCCACCGTCACCCGCACCTCGCGGCCGGGCGTGTGGCGGGTGGCGATCGTGAGCCGGCCGCCGTCCGGCATGGCGTCCATCGCGTTGAGGATGAGGTTCGTCAGCACCTCGCTCAGCGCGGCCGGCCGGCCCTGGATGAGGGCGCCGGCCAGCAGCTCCAGGCGCAGCTCGAGCGCGCGGCTGTCGCGGGCGATGTTCTCCTCCCAGCGCGGCCGCGTGATGGCGACGGCGTCCTGCACGATCTGGTTGATGTCCACCCCCACGAACTGCTCGTCGGGGCGCAGGCGGGCGAATTGCTGGATGCGGCGGACGGTCTCGGAGCCGTCCATGGCCGCCGACTCCACCACGGTCAGCGAGCGCTCGATGAGATCGGCGTTGGACGGGTTCTGCTTCATGAGCTGGGCGTAGCCGAGGATCGCCTGCAGCAGGTTGTTGAAGTCATGGGCGATGCCGCCGGCGAGCTGGCCGAGCGCGGTGAGCTTCTCCGACTGGTGGAGCTGCGTCTCGATCTCGCGCTCGGTGGTGATGTCACGCACGATCGCGATGAGCCCGTCGAGCCCGCCCTGCCGGTTGCGCAGCCCCGACAGCGTCACCGCCAGCGTGAGCAGGCGGCTGCCGCCGAATGCCCGGGTGAGCTCGAACGCCTCGCGTTCGGCCCCGTCGGCCAGCCGGCGGCGGGCCGCGTCGTACTCCGCCTCCGGCAGCACCTCGACGATCCGGCGCCCGAGGGCCTGGTTGGCCGCGATGCCGAACGTCCGCTCGGCGGCCGGGTTCCAGCCGCCGACGCGATCGTCGCCGGTCACCGTGATGATGGCGTCGCCGGCCGAGGCGATGAGCTGCTCCAGCGAGCGCCTGGTGTCGTCGATCTGGCTGTAGAGCCGCGCGTTGCGCAGCGCGATGGCGACGTACTCCGACAGCATCTCGAGCAGCTCGCGCTCGCGGGGATCGACGGGCCGGCCCGACTGCCGGTTGTCGACCACCAGCCAGCCCAGCGGCCCTTCGGCGTCGCGGATCGCGCACGTCACCACGCGGGCGTCGCCCGGCCCCGTCACCGGCGCGGTCGGCGCGATGGCCACGACGTCGTAGCCGAGGGCGCTCTGCAGCTGGCTGGTCACCGCGGTCGAGATGGCCTGGGTCTCGAGCTGGCTGACGAAGGTGCGCGCCATCTCGCGCAGGATCGAGAGCTGGGTGACCCGCAGCGACTGCTCGACGGCCTCGCGGCGGGCGGCCTCCTCGAGCTCGCGCGTCTTGGCGGCCAGCCGCCGCATCTCCTCGACCAGCCGCGCCATCTGGCCCCGGGTGCCCTGCTCGGCTTGCCGGCGCCCCAGCGCGCGCCGCACGACGTCCTCGAGGTCCTGGCGTGAGAACGGCTTGATCAGGTACTCGAAGGCGCCGTGAGTGAGCGCCATCTTCACCGTCTCCAGGGAGGCGTAGGCCGTGATCATCACGACCTCGATCGTCTTGTCGAGCCGCTTGATCCGGCGCAGCACCTCGAGGCCGTCCAGCTCCGGCATCTTGATGTCGAGGATCACGATGTCGGGGTGGTAGGCGGGGATCTGGTCGAGCGCGGCCCGACCGCTGTCGGCGGTCTGGATCTGGTACGTCGGCTTCAGCAGCATCCGCAGCGACTCGCGCGGGCCCAGCTCGTCGTCGACGACGAGGATGCGGGCGGCGTCGAGCGGCGGCGCCGCCGTGGTCACGACAGCGCAGGCAACGTCACGAGGAACGCCAGCTCGTGCCGTGTCTGGCGCACCCGCAGCCGCCCGCCCAGCGCTTCGATGAGCCGCTGGCTGACGGCCGGGCCGACGTCGATCAGGCTCTCTTGCACCATCTGCACGGGGTCGAACAGCCGCTGCAGCTTCTCCGGCGCCACGCTGGCCGTGCGCGAGCCGACCAGGATCCGTACGTCGGTACCGCCCTCGTCGTCCTCGTGCGGCCCGACCGAGACCGAGACCTTGGCCAGCTCGGTCGGGGAGTTATGGGTGAGGTACCGGATGATGTAGGAGAGGGCCTTCCGGAGCTGGCCGGCGTCGACTTTCACGAGCTGGGACACCGCCTCGGGAACGACATCGAGCTGCAGGTGCTTGCCGGCAGCCTCGTCCGCCAGATCGATGGCGTCCAGCAGTTGACCCACCACCTCTCGGGCGTCCACGATCGCAAAGTTTAGCTCACCCTCGGTCACCAACCCCGCAAGTTTTTCAAAAACCTCGACGAGCCGCCGGACGTCCCGGCGGACCACCGCCGAAAAGTGGCGGCGGAAGTCGGGGTCGTCGTACCGCTCGCCGATCAACTCGATGAAGGTATTGATGGAAACCAGCGGATTCTTGATCTCGTCGGCGATACGGGCCACGACCCGGGTGAGGAGCTGGAACTGCTCGGCCTCCCGGCGCTGGGCCGCCAGCTCCTTCTGGGCGGTCAGGTCCTCGAAGACGAGCACGGCGCCCAGCGGGTGCCCCTCCTCGTCCCGCACGGCGTAGGTCGACACCTCCACCCACAGGCGGCGCAGCGCCAGCTGGATCTCCGAGCGGGCCGCCGGCCGGCCCGAGGCCAGCGTGTCGTACAGCATGTCGCCCAGGGGCGAGGGCAGGACCCTCAGATCCTGGCCGACGACGGCGGTGGCCGACAGATCCAGGATCTCCTCGGCCCGCCGGTTCAGCGTGCCCACCTTCTGGTCACGGCCGATCGTGACCACGCCGCTCGACATGTGGGACAGGATCCGCTCGCTGAACTCCTTCTCCCGCGCGAGCTGATGGTGCAGCGTGATGTCGCGCAGGACGGTCGCCAGGTGGGCGGCCAGGTCGAACAGGGTCTGCATCTCGTGGCGGCCATAGGTGGCGCCGAACACCGGCTGGCCGAGCGCCAGCACCGCCACCAGCTCGCCGTGCGCGAGCAGCGGCACCGCCACCACCGCCTGCAGGAGCTTCAGCTCTCTGAGGATCTCCGGGTCGAAGATCTCCGGAGCCACCGCGGGTCGGCCCTGCACCGCCAGCCAGCGGATGAGACCGTCGTTGGGCGACAGCCGGATGCCCTGCACGAGCTGCGGCGCCAGGCCCCGGTTCACCACGATACGGAATTCGTGCCCGAGCGCGTCGGGCCGCAACAGGGCCATGCGGGTGGGGCGGACGAGCTCGCCGATGGAGTCGAGGAACATCCCGAGCGCCCGCGGCACGTCGACGCCCGCCGCGAGCACGCCGGTGAAACCGCGCAGGAGGCGCGCCACGGCCACCCCGTCCCACGGCTCCCCGTTGGCGGGCATCGGCGCGGCGGTGGCCGGCGCCGCGGCCCGCGTGGCCGCGATCTCCCGCACGAGGCGCTGCCGATCCAGCGCGTGACGCAGCACCGCCTCCAGCTCGCGTGCGGTGAAGCTGTCGGAGACGGTGAAATCGGCGCTGTCCTCCTCCTCGCCGCTGGCGCCGACCGCGACGACGAGGGCGTGCGGTGAGATGTCCCGAGCCGCCGCCACGAACGTGGCCAGGGCGCCGGGCGGGCCGGTGCTCTCGCGGAGGATGACGTCGATGTCGACGAGCCGGAGCGTGCGCAGCGCGTCGCCGTCGCCCCGGGCCTCGAAGATCGAGAACGGGGCCAGCGAGCGGATGACCCGCGCCCGCAGCGTGTCGTCGGCGGTCAGGACGAGGACGGTGTTCACGCGACCACCGCGGGGGCCGCCGTGGCCAGCGGGAACTCGACCGTGAAGACCGCGCCGCCGGTCGGGCGGTTCCCCGCGCGCAGCCGGGCCCCGTGAGCCTGCGCGATGCCGGCCGAGATGGCCAGGCCCAGTCCGGAGCCGCGCGCCTTGGTCGTGAAGAGCGGCTCGAACACCCGCTCCAGCAGCTCCGGTGGGATGCCGGGCCCGTTGTCGGCCACGGCCACGGTCACGTGCGTCTCCCCGCGCGTCAGCTCGACGGCGATGGTGCCACCGCTCGGCGTCGCGTCGTGGGCATTGAGCAGGAGGTTCAGGAACAGCTCCTCCAGCTCCTGGTGATTCCCCAGCACCAAGCACGTCTCGGTGCCCAGCCCGACGGTCATCGTGAGGCCTTTCTCTTCGAGCGCCGGCTGCACCAGCTCGAGCGCCTCGGTCAACGGCACCCGCACGTCCACGGGATGTCGGGGCCCGCCGGCCGGCCGCGACAGCGTGCGCAGCCGATCCAGCAGGCGCTGGATGCGATCGATCTCCCGCGTGGAGATCCGCCCGAACTCCTCGAGGAATCGTACATCGCCCTGCCGGCGCGGCAGCAGCTGCGTGAACGTCTTGATCGCCACCAGCGGATTCTTGATCTCGTGGGCGATGCCGGAGGCGAGGTTCTGGAAGTACACGAGCCGCTCTGCACGCCAGCGCTCGACCTCCAGCTCCTTGAGCGGCGTGAGGTCGCTGAACACGGCAACGGCACCGAGCACGGACCCGCCCGGATCGCGGACCGGCGAGACGGTGCAGATGACGGGCCGGCTCGCCGGCTGGTCAGCGATGGCGACCACCATCGGCAGCTCGACCTCGGGCTGCGTACGCGGCTGTCCATCGGCGACCGTGGCCTGCAAGGGCTCGGCGAGACAGGCCGGCAGCACCGACGTCGGGCCGCCCCGGGTCGTTTCGGCAGGCAGGCCGGTGAGCTGCTCGGCGGCACGGTTGAACATCGCCACCCGGCCTGTCGCACTGATGGCGACGACACCGCTCTCCATCGTGGCGGCGATGTTCTCGAGGTACTCGTTGGCCACCGTCACGGCCGCGTAGAGCTGCGCGTTCTTGATCGCCACACCGGCCTGGTTGGCCAGCGTCATCAACAGGTCGAGGTCCTGCTGATAGAACGCGTCTCCTGACAGCTTCGGCCCTACCGCGATCAGCGCAATCAGCGTGTCCTCGGCGAGCACCGGGAGCAGCAGCGACCAGTTAGCCTCGGCCAGACGGTCATGAAGCGCCGCGGCCGTGGACTCTCGCGCTCCCGGGCCACCTCGTCGGCCAGGACCGGCGCCTGGGCCGCATCGAGCGCCGCGACGATCTCCAGCCGGGGCCTCCGGCGGTGCTCTGAAGCGCCCGACATTCGGCGGCGTCTCCGCCATAGCGCAGCGGAAAACGCCATCCTCCCGCAAGTAGAGCGCCACACCCTCAGCCGCGGTGGACCGTAGCACCGTCGTGCCTATGAACGCCAGCAGTGTGTCAAGCTGCAAGCACCCGCGTGAGCATCTGGCTGGCCTCACGAACCGTCCGCTGATAGTTCGCGTGCGTCCGATACACGTAGCGATCGAGAAGACGACTTGCGACATCGCGGGTGATTGGGATGAGGACGGTTGCGATACCGACCGCTAGTCAGGAGCAGCGTGAGCTCCGACGCATCGAGGATGCGTGAGTAGACGCGGCCAGAACAACAATGAGCAGAAGGCGGCCGGCATCGCTGACAGAGTGACCGCCATTCGCAATCGTCAGTCCACGATGGATGAAGAACCGAAGATCCATGAGTCGATGCCGAATGATGGCGTGGGCAACCAGGCCCACATAAGGCAAGCAGAAGTATGGTCCCATCCAACTGTAGGTAGACTGGCCTGTCACGAGTGGAATGAGCAGGTTAGTGGAAATCCCTCCGGCGAAGCCGGTCACGATACCAACCCCCAAATATTGCAGCTGTCCTCTCTCAAGCCCCCGGGAAGAGCGCCATTTGCAGATGAAGGTCCAGAAACCTACACAGCACGTGCCGAGAAAGTACAAGGCGAAGAGTGGATACAAAGGACCGGCTCTACGCGACATTCCGCTAGGCCCGCCGACGATATCGTACGCCACCAAATCACTTGCGAGGGATAGGATCATGAAGAGAGCGCCAAGCCCATATAGCGATCTACGAAGTAAGGGCGAAGGCCATGAGGTGGGGACAGGATATCGATGACTGAACAGGACGAATGCTGCGGGGATGAGACTAGCACATGGGAATGGAAGTCGTGACCACAGACCTAGATAGTGGCTGCTCTGAAGTCCCGCGATCCCCAGTACCCAACCGGCGAACAGCATTGTCTGCGCTGCAAAGGCCTGATTCACTGGGCTGTGTGGTCGCGCTCGAAGCACAAAGAGACCGAGCGCGGTGAGGAAGAAGGCAACAGCAAACTGAGTGATCTGCCCTGCAGACATCACCAGCCCCCTATGATTTTGGGTCGTCGTGCGTCAAGGTCCGGATCCCAGGCGTGAATGACACCCCATAGAGGCCCTCCGATCAGGCATACAGAAGGGCTCCGGCCGGTCGCTATGCTTGCTGTGGAGATGGAAGATCGCTCAGATCGATGACGCTGGCGGCCATGTTCGGGTCGTAGACCAAGGCTGGGAATTCTATGACCATCACAGCGCCATGCCCGGTTCCGCTATTCGTTGCATAGATTGTTGCGCGATGAGCGTCGGCGATACCGCGACAGATAGACAAGCCGAGGCCTGAGCCTCTCTCCTTTGTGGTGACGAAGGGATCGAAGATTTTCGTGAGAAGGTGCGATGGGATTCCGCCGCCGGTATCTTCGATTTCAGCAATTACAACGCGCGAGCTGAGAGTCTTGTGATCGGCTACCCGAATCTTGAGTTGTCCTCCGAGGTTCATTGCCTCGATTGCGTTGACCAGCACATTGAGAAAGAGCTGCTTCAGCTGATCAGCATCGCCTGCGACTAGAGGCAGTGTTCTCTGATAGGAGGTTGTCACGGTGATCTTTGCCTGCTCGAGTTGTGCCCGGAGCAGTACCAGTGTCTCCTGGATCGAGCGAACAACATCGAGAGGGACCATGCGCGGCGCGGTCGGGGTGAGACCCCTCAGCCGTCCGACCAAGGCGTCGATGCGATCGATCTCACGGACGACGACCTTCGAAAAATCACCGTGAAAGTCTTCATCGGTAAAGCGTTCTGGGAGTAGCTCGGCGAACGTCTTTATTGCCACAAGAGGGTTCTTGATCTCATGTGCGATGCCAGAGGCTAACGCACCGATCGAGGCTAAGCGCTCTGCGCGCCGTTTCTCTCGCTCAAGCTCCTTCACCCGCGAGAGATCACTGAAGACTGCTACGGCACCAAGAAGTGCTCCGGAGCGATCCCTGAGTGTGGACGACGACGAAATGATTGGGACGGGGTGGCCAGAGCGGTTGTGGAGCACCATCTCTACTTCGAGTAATCGGCTTAGCGCCTGCTGCAGCCTTCTGCAGAGCCTCCGCGAGAGGGGCCGGCAACTGATCGAGCCGATTTCCCCTTCAGGGCGCCCGCCTCAAGTTGCGTCATTTCCTCTGCTGCGGCATTGAATAGAGTGACAGTTCCATCAGGAGCAACTGCCACCACGCCGCTTTCCATGGTCGACAGAATATTCTCGATATACTCATTGGCGATGACGACCTGCCGATACAGCTGTGCATTCTGCAGCGCGATGGTTGCTTGGCTCACGAGGGTCGAAATGAGGTCTAAATCTTCGGCGAAATACGGATCGCCGGAGAGTTTCGGGCCGAGAAGCAAAAACCCCGCGACGTCTCTGTCTTCTACGAATGGTAAGGCAACTTCGCCAGCGAGCTGTTGCAGCTCGTGGCGAGCCGCGATAGCGACAGGGTCACGGATGGAAACCGTATCATCTCGGACGCATGCTCGGCGCTCCCGCTCGAGAAAGCTCAGAAGAACACTCTGCCCCGGGATGAGTTGGGGGGAGGTATTGGCAGCCCACTGGCCGGATGTCGCCACGATGCTGAGTGGACCTGTCGCTGGTTCGCCGCGCAAGTAGACGCAAGCTCTTTCAACGCGGAGGATGTTTTCAATCGCATCGACGAGATAGCGAAGTAGCTGGACCGGGTCAAGAATGGTGCTCAGTCGCCGACTGGCATCGCGGATCGTCCGTTGGTAGTCATAGCTCCGTCGATAGAGATATCGATTGAGCCCGCTCTGAAGCCACGTATTGAGCGGCTGAAACAGAACCGCCGTAACGACAGCGATCGTTACTGCAGCTGCGAAGGAGATGCTATCGGTTCTGTCGCCGGTGAAATGACGGAGGAATGTCGCGAAGCCAAGAAAGAGTGAAACGGCTACGGCGATTCCAGATGCGTAGACGACTCCGCTCTTGATGACGACTCGGATGTCCATCAGGCGGTAGCGAATGATCGCGTGCGCCGCGAAGAGAGCCATGATCAGGGTGAAATAAGGGCCGAGCAAGCTGTATCGAGATGTTCCTGAGACGAGAGGTATCACCAGATTCGTTGATATTCCCCCTACACCTCCAAGGAGTATTCCAAGTAGAAGATAGCGGAGTTGCAATCTTCTGATTCCGGAGGATGATCGGAGCTGTTTGAAGAGTCGATAGAGGGCAAGGCTGAAGCAGCAGATAAAATAGACTCCAAAGAGGCGGTGGAGCGGGCCGTAGATAAAGTTTCGGCCACTCGCTCCGTCGGCGGAGCCGGCTACGATTAGAGGGGTGAGAGACGAAATCGCCACGAAGAGTGCGCAGACAGAACCGGCTACGAAGAGAGTCTTCGTTCCGCGGCGGGCAGCGATATCCTCGAGAGATTCAAACATCCAGAGCAGGCTAAAGGGTATCGCGGCGGCTGATGCGAAGGCGAGCCGGCCGAGAAATATGTTGGGATCAGAGTCTCTGGTCGAGAGATATAGCGATATTGAGCCGATCCAGCCGATGATTGTTACCATCGAGACAGCGAATAGGCGATTCACGGGGGCTCTGGGATCGCGGGCGACGACAAGGAGACCGAGACTGAAGAGAACTGCACAGAGAGTAAAGGTGCCAACGGACTGGAGACTGGGAGCCATCTATCTTGAGATTACTGGCTTGCCGATCACCAGTGCGGAGACGCTTCCACCGAAGCTGTGGCCATTGAGCAATACGTTGCGAATTCGCGCAGATCTCGCTCGGTTGGGAACATAGTCGAGATCGCATTTCGGATCAGGTACTTCTTGATTGATCGTGGGCGGTACAACTTGATGCGCGATTGAGAGACAGGCGCATGCTGTTTGGAGTGCGCCAGCCGCGGATATTGGTTGGCCGATCATCGACTTGATAGAAACTACTGGGATCGAGTAGGCATGACGCCCTAGGGCTTTCTTGAATCCGTTCGTGTCGCAGATATCGTAGTCCGGTAAGGAACTCCCATGCGCGTTGATGTGATCTATATCTGCAGGGAGTAGCTGCGCATCGGCGATTGCTGCAGTTAGGGTGTTGGCCAAAATGTTGCCCTCGATGTCTCCCTTGCGCATACCGATGGCTTCACTTGCCGCCGCGTGACCGAGTACTTCCGCGTAGACTGGTGCGCCTCTGTCGAGTGCGGAATCGAGCTCTTCGAGCACAACCGTGGCGGCGCCCTCGCCAAGAACAATCCCGTCTCGCATGAGGTCGTATGGCCGCGAAGCTCTATGGGGTTCCTTTGCCCGACTTGAAAGCGCCCCCAGAGCGCAGAAGCCAGCGAAGGACAGTGGAAACAGCGGGGCGTCACAGCCGCCGGCAATGGCCACTTTCGCCCTATTCATCGCAACGTACGAGGCGGCTGTGTGGATCGCATCAATACCGGTACAGCAGTTTGATGAAACTGAAAGAGCCGGGCCAGTAATGCCGAACTCAATAGCCAGGTAACTAGAGGCTGCGTGGCTCGGATATTCAAGCACTGCCCAGGGCTTCATTCCGTTAACACCTGTACCCTGGTGTAACGCGCGTGCCGCTTCGTCCGCGATGTCCCCAACGCCATTCACTGAAGTGCCATAACAGATCGCAGTCTGGGACGCGAGCGAGGGGCTGATGGACAGCCCGGAATCATCAAGAGCCAAGCGGGTAGCGGCGATGGCGAACTGGGAGAATCGTGCGGCAGTCTTTGCCGTGCGCACGCTGAGGAAATCGCGGGGCGCAAAGGACTTTACTTCAGCGGCAATCTTGCAGGGGTATGGAGATGGATCGAAGGAGTTGATGAAATCTACCGCTGAATTACCCCCGATGAGATTGCTCCAGAACTCGTGCTTGCCAATGCCGTTGGGTGCTACTACGCCCAGTCCGGTTATAACGACACGGCGTCGCTTAGTAGAGCGGCTCATCTGCCGGAAGGACAACCACGTTGCCTACCCTTCTTGTCACGGCAGCCCCCTCAATCCCAAGGCAGGCGTCTTACCCAAAAACGCCAATCCTTACGGTAACAAATGTCTGAACTGCCGACCAAGCCTGACGCGGCCCTGCTACAATACGTCGTTATCCGTCATGGATGGGTGCCTCGTCAACCGTCGCGATTTTATGACACTTGTGGTCGCTGCCCTGCTCATGCCCACCCGCGTAGCTACGGAACCAGTCGCCCGTCGTAGTACGTTCGCTGCCGACGTCGGTATCCTCTATCAGATGTTGATGTTCCAGCTGAAGGGGGACGTTCAGGAGACCGTCGACCGGGCCGCCGGCCGGTACGAGGTGCGGGTCAGCGGGCAGGGGGACGGAATCGCCAACCGCATCGAGTCGAGCGGGGTGCTGCGAGAGGGGCGGTGGAGGCCCCTACGCAGTGCGTCGTGGTTTGAGGTGCGGGGGCGGGAGTCGCGGGTGCAGGTGACGTATGACTACCAGCGGCGCCTCGTCGAGTACCACGCCCGAGGCGAGACCTTCCTCATGCGGCGCCTGCGCGTCGTGGACGACGTGGTTGCCTTGCCAGTCGGAGCGAATATCGACGATGCGATCAGCGCGTCACTCAACTTTCGTGACGGCTCCTGGACGCCGCGGGCGGACGGTCGCCTGCAAACGCTCGTCGTGCGCCGGCGACGGAGCGCCAACGAAGGCCCCGACGACGTGGCGCAGACGTATCGGGCAGAACTGGTGCCGCTGGAGCTGAAGATCGAGCCTGAGCCGGAGACGCGCAAGCCGTCTGCGCTGCTCGACCTCAGCCGTTTTTCGTCGTGGGCGCGAGAGAATCGGCCGGCACGCATTGTGTTCGACGACGAGCGGCGGCCGACGCTCATCACCGGCTCCATGATCCTCGGCACCTCCGTCACGATTCGCCTCGGCTAGATGCACGACCTCGTCGCCATCGGCGAGGTGATGCTCCGCCTGTCCATCCCGTCGCCCGCGCGCATCGAGACTGTGCGCCAGCTCGACGTGCAGGTGGGCGGCGCCGAGGCCAACGTCGCTGCGGCCTGCGGCCGGCTGGGCCTTCGAACGGCCTGGATCTCGGCTTTGCCCACGAACGCCTGGGGTGAGCGAATCCGACGCGAGCTGGCCGGTCACGGCGTCGATTGCTCGTATGTGCGGATGATGGACGACGCCCGCGTCGGGGTCTACTTCCTGGAATTCGGCGCCGCGCCCCGGCCCATCCGGGTGCTGTACGACCGTCGCGACTCTGCCTTTGCCAGACTCACGCCCGAGGCGATCGACTGGGAACCGGTGCGGCAGGCGCGCCTGGTCCACGTCACCGGTATCACGCCGGCGCTGGGGGCCGGCCCGCGTCGCGTCGTCGAGCAAGCCCTCCGCGAGGCCACCGCCGTCTCGTTCGATCTCAACTACCGCAGCGCGCTGTGGGCGCCCCGCGACGCGCGCGCCTTCGTCGAGTCGGCCCTGCCGGCGGCACGCCACGTGTTCATGGGCGAGGCCGAGGCTCGCACGGTGTTCGGGCTGAACGGGTCCGTCGAGGCCCTCGTCGAGGCCCTCGCCCGCCTCGCCCCCAAGGCCACGATCGCCCTCTTGCAGGGGCAGGAGGGATCAACGGTGCTCGCCGACGGCCGTCTCTGGCGCCCGAGTCGTGCGCACACGGTGCAGATGGTCGATCCCGTGGGTGCCGGCGATGCCTACGTCGCCGGGTTCCTGTGGGCGACGCTGAACGGTCGCGGGCCCCAGGAGGCAGTGGACGCGGGTGCCGCCGTGGCCGCCCTCAAGTGCTCCACGTGGGGTGACGTTGCGCTGATCGACGCGCGCGACGTCGCCGACCTTCTCGCCGGCGGGTCCGACATCCGCCGTTGATCCGCCCGCGCGCCATGCTGGTATAGTCACACCAGCATGGCGGTCGACCGCATCCTCGCCGGCCTCAACGACGCGCAGCGCGAGGCCGTGACGCACGATGCGGGACCGTTGCTCATCGTCGCCGGCGCGGGTACGGGCAAGACCACCGTCATCACCCGCCGCATCGCCTGGCTGATCGCCCAGCGCCGGGCCCGTCCGGAGGAAGTCCTCGCGCTCACGTTCACCGACAAGGCCGCCGCCGAGATGGAGGAGCGCGTCGATCAGCTCGTGCCCTACGGCTACGCCGATGTCGAGATCGCCACCTTCCACGCCTTCGGCGACAGCCTGTTACGCGGTCACTCGCTCGAGATCGGCTTGAAGAATGACTTCAGCGTGCTGAGCCGGGCCGAACAGGTCATCTTCCTCCGCGACCGCCTGTTCGAGCTGCCGCTGGCACGCTACCGGCCCCTTGGCGATCCGACGCGGCACCTGCAGGCGATCATCACGCTCGTCAGCCGCTGCAAGGACGAGGACATCTCGCCCGCCGACTACGCCCGATGCGCGGAGGAGCTGCGCGCGGCGGCCGCCGCCTCGGCGGATGACGCGGATGGCCGCGATCGCGCCGAGGGGCAGATGGAGCTGGCGGCGACGTACGCGACGTATCAGGAGCTGATGGCGCGCGAGGGCAACATCGACTTCGGCGATCAGATCGTCCTGGCGCTGCGCCTGCTCCGCGAGCGCGCGCACGTCCTCAATTTCTACCAGCGACGCTTCAAGTACATCCTGGTCGACGAGTTCCAGGACACGAACTACGCGCAGTTCGAGCTGGTGAAGCTGCTGGCGGCGCGGTACCGCAACGTCGCGGTCGTCGCGGACGACGACCAGAGCATCTACAAGTGGCGCGGCGCCGCCATCTCCAACGTCGTCGGCTTCCTCGATCACTACGGAGGCGCCAAGCAGACCGTCCTCACCCAGAACTTTCGCTCGCACCAGGCCGTGCTGGACTCCGCCTACCGGCTGATCGTCAACAACAACCCCGATCGCCTCGAGGTCCGCAGCGGGATCGACAAGCACCTCATCGCGGTGCGGGAGGCCCCCGGCCCGGAGCCGCAGCAGCTCCACTACGAGACGGCCACGCAGGAAGCCGATGCCGTCGCTCAGATGATCCGCGACCACGTCGAGCAGGGCAGCTGGAGGTTCACCGACGTGGCGGTGCTCGTACGCTCGAACGGCGACGCCGACCAGTTCCTGCGCTCGTTCAACCTGCGCGGGATCCCGTGGACGTTCTCGGGCAACGCCGGGCTCTACGGCCGGCCCGAGGTGCGCCTGCTGCTGGCGTTCCTCCGGGCGGTGGCGCATCCCGACGACTCGGTGAGCACGCATTACCTGGCCTCGTCCGATCTCTATCAGGTGCCGATCGTCGACCTCACCCGCTGCGCGACCCACGCGGATCGCAAGCATCGGTGGCTCTTCGACGTGCTCCGCGAGGCGGAGGAGATTCCCGAGCTCGCCGGCGAGCTGAGCGAGGAGGCGCGCCCCACCATCCGCCACCTCGTGGCCGATCTCGTACGCTACATGGAGCTGGGGCGGGAGATGCCGACCGGCGAGCTGCTCTACCAGTTCCTGGTGGACTCCGGCTGGCTCGCCCGCATGTCCAAGGCCGCCACGGCCCGCGACGAAGCCGAGGTCCAGAACATCTCCAAGTTCTTCCGGCGCATCCAGGACGCGTCCAAGGCCCTGCGCTACGACAACGTGCGCGAGTTCGTGAAGCACCTGGACGCGCTGATCGACGCCGGCGAGGACCCGGCGGTGGCCGAAGCCGACGTCGAGACGCCGGCCGTGCGCGTGCTGACGGTGCACAAGGCCAAGGGACTCGAATTCCCTGTCGTCTTCCTGGTCAACTGCGTGCAGGGCAAGTTTCCCGTCCAGAAGCGGCGGGACGCGCTCGAGCTGCCGGCGGAGATCATCCGCGATCTGCTACCGGCCGGCGACTTCCACACCCAGGAGGAGCGCCGGCTCTTTTACGTCGGCATGACGCGCGCCCGCCGCGAGCTCTTCTTCACGAGCGCGCGCGACTACGGCGGCACGCGCGAGCGCAAGGTGAGCCAGTTCGTCCTGGAGGCGTTGGATCTGCCCAAGGACGCCGCCCGACCCTTCAAGGGCAAGGCCTTCGAGGAGATCGAGCGCTGTGCGCCGCCGCCCGCGCAGGCCGCCGGCGTCCTGCCGCCGATCGCCGACTCCGAGGAGGTGCTGATCAGCCACAAGCAGGTCGACGACTACCAGACCTGTCCGTTGAAGTATCGCTACGTGCATCTGCTGCGCGTGCCGATCCTGCGCCACCACACCGTCGTGTACGGCAGCACGATCCACGCGGTCGTCGAGTTCTATCTGAAGCGACGGGTGGAGGGCAACTTCACCTCGCTCGAAGACTTGCTGGCCGAGTACGATCGCAAGTGGCTGAACCAGGGATTCCTCACCTGGGAGCATCAGGAGGCGCGCAAGGCCGCCGGCCGCGAGGCGCTCACGCGCTTCTGGCACCAGGAGGAGGCCGAGGGACTCAAGCCCACCTGGGTGGAAAAGGATTTCGCGTTCAGCGTCGGCAACAACCGCGTGCGGGGCCGCTTCGACCGCGTGGACGAGGACCTGCTCGGCGCCGTGATCGTCGATTACAAGACCAGCGAAGTCACGCGCCAGAAGGACGCCGACCGGCGCGTGGCCGAGAACCTCCAGCTCAAGATCTATTCGCTCGCCTGGCGCGAGATGACCGGCCGGCTGCCGCAGCGCGTGGAGCTGCGCTTCATCGAGACCCACGTGACGGGCCGCCGGGAGCCGACCGAGGCGGATCTGGACGAGGCGCGCGAGGCTGTGCGGGAGGCCGCCGCCGGCATCCGCGCCCGCCGCTTCGACGCCACGCCCTCGCGGCAGGCCTGCCGCTACTGCGCCTACAACCAGATCTGCCCGTTCACCGCGACGCGGGAGTAACCTGACCACGTAGAGCGACCCATGAACCGCCACGCCGGCCCGCCCCGACCCGCCGACACCCCGTCCGTCCCCGAGCCGACCTTCGCGGAGCGCGCCCGGACCCTGGCTCACCTGGGCCGCACCGGCACGCTGGCGACCGTCTCCCGCCGCCATGCCGGCCATCCCTTCGCCTCCGTCATGCCGTACGCGCTCGACGGCACCGGCCGCCCGCTCTTTCTCATCAGCACCATGGCCATGCACACGCAGAACCTCGAAGCCGATCCGCGCGCGAGCCTGCTGGTCACGCAGCCGGACTGGAGCGGCGATCCGCTCGCGGCCGGACGTCTCACGCTCATGGGCGAAGCGGTGAAGCTGGGCGCTGCCGAGGTGGCGGCGGCGCGGGCGGCGTACCTCGCGCGCCACCAGCGCGCCGGCTACTGGGTCGACTTCGACGACTTCGCGTTCTGGCGCCTCGATATCGCCGACGCGTACTTCGTCGGCGGCTTTGCGGCGATGGACTGGGTGACGGCGGCGGACTACGTGGCCGCCCAGCCCGACCCGCTGGCCGACGCCGGACCCGGCATCGTCGAGCACATGAATCGCGATCATGCCGACGCGCTCATCACCTACGCCCGACACTATGCGGGCGAGGCCGCCGACGAAGCGACGATGGTCACGGTGGATCGGCTAGGCTTCAAGCTGCGTGTGCGGCAGGGCGAGCGGCTGTCAAGCGTGCGCATCGCGTTCCCGCGCGAGGTGACGACGACCGATCAGAGCCGCGAGGTGCTGATCGAGATGCTGCGCCGCGCGCGGGGCGGGTGAGCGCTCAGCGGTTGCTGGACCAGCGCGGACCCGACGGGTCGATTCGCCACGTCGGCCCCTTGACGAACATGGCGCCCTGGAACTTCAGGAAGGCCGGGGCTGGCCCACTGGAGATCCAGAAGCGTAGATCGGGCGGGTCTTTGCCGAGGACGAAAGCGACCACCCCCGTGAGACCGCCGATCTCCAGCGTGACCAGACAGCGGGTTGCGGTGCGGGCGGCGTCGCCGACGAAATATTTGTCCTCACCGTCCGGACGCATCGTCGACCGCAACAGCCGAGGCTTTGGCGTGAAGGCGATCACGTGGCCGTTCGCCGACGCGCCGGCGGGGAGGTTGCGGAGCAGCGTCCCCGTCATGCCGTTGTGCACGTCCTCCGGCAGGTCGAGGGTGCCCTCGACGGGCGCGTCGGTGCCGGTCCGGGCGCGATAGCGGCGGCTGGCGCGGTCGAACGAAACGGAAGACGAGCCGGCTTTGCATGCCGTCAGCGTGCGGCGCCTGCACGAGCTCGCCGTGCGCCAGCACGTCGCCCCGTTCACTGCTCAACACCACGAAGCCGTGGGTGGCGCCCTCGGGGAACCTCACCGCGACCGGTTCGGCGCTTGCGCCGGAGGTGATCAGCACGAGGAAGAGTCCCAGGGTCACCGTCACCGCAGTAGGCACGACCCTGCGAGTGAGCAAGATCAATGCCGGGGGCGGCGCTTGACACCTCGCGGGGGGCGCCCTAACGTACGCGGACGACGGATCCCTGAGGAGGGCTGACCTCGTGGCAACGGTATACGACGTGGTGGTGGTGGGCGGCGGCAACGCGGCGATGTGCGCGGCCCTCTCGGCGCAAGAGTCGGGCGCGCGCGTGCTGGTGCTCGAGAAGGCCCCGGAGGCCTGGCGCGGCGGTAATGGCTTCTTCACCGCCGGCGGCTTCCGCTTCGCGTTCAAGAGCTTCGACGAGCTGCGCACGCTCATCGGGGATCTCTCCGACCAGGAAGCCGCCCAGATGGAGGTCGACCCCTACACCGAGGACAACTTCTACGACGACCTCATGCGCGTGACCGAGGACTGCGCCGACCCCGACATGGCGCTGTCCCTGGTGCGCGAGTCGCAGAATACCGTGCGCTGGATGAAGGACCGCGGCATCCGCTGGATCCCGATGTTCGGCCGCCAGGCCTACAAGGTGGGCGGAAAGTTCCGCTTCTGGGGTGGGCTGGTGCTGGAGGCCGTCGGGGGTGGGCCGGGTCTGATCGACATGGAGTACGCGTCGGCCGCCAAGGCGGGCATCGACGTGCGCTTCGAGACGAAGGCGACGCGCCTGGTCACGGATGATCGCGGTCGTGTCACCGGCATCGTGGTGCGCACCCCGGAGGGCACCGAGACGATCAACGCCGGCGCCGTCGTGCTGGCCTCGGGCGGCTTCGAGGCCAACCCCGAGATGCGCACCCGCTACCTCGGCCCCAACTGGGAACTGGCCCGCGTGCGTGGCACGCCCTACAACACCGGCGACGGCATCCGCATGGCCATCGACATCGGTGCGCTGCCCTGGGGGCACTGGAGCGGCTGCCACTCCGTGCAGTGGGACCTCAACGCGCCCTGGCACGGCGACCGCAAGGTCGGCGACAACTTCCAGAAGCACTCGTACCCGGTCGGTGTCATCGTCAACCTCCGCGGCGAGCGGTTCGTGGACGAGGGCGCCGACTTCCGCAACTACACCTACGTGAAATACGGGCGCGCGGTGATCGGTCAGCCCCGCCGCACCGCGTTCCAGATCTTCGACCAGAAGGTCGTCGACATCCTGCGCGAGGAGTACCGCATCCGCGAGGTCACCAAGGCGGAGGCGAACACCTTCGAGGAGCTGGCCCGCAAGCTCGAGATCGACGTTCCGGGGTTCGTGAAGACGGTGACCGAGTTCAACGCCGCGGTCATGAAGGACGTGCCGTTCAACCCGGCGGTGAAGGACGGTCGCGGGACGCGGGGCCTGGCGCTGCCCAAGTCGAACTGGGCGCAGGCGCTCGACACGCCGCCCTACGTGGGCTACGCGGTGACGACGGGCATCACGTTCACGTTCGGCGGGCTGAAGATCGATGACGCCGGGCGGGTGATCGACTGCGAGCAGCGCGCGATTCCCGGGCTGTTCGCGGCCGGCGAGCTGGTGGGCGGGATCTTCTACCACAACTATCCGGGCGGGGCGGGGTTGATGGCGGGCGCGGTGTTCGGGCGGCTCGCTGGTCGATCGGCCGCGACCGCCGCGCGCGGCGGCGCTCGCTAGCGCGAACCCGTCGCGGTCAGTCGTCGCCGGGCACCTGGTGTCCGGAGCGCAACGCCGGCTCGGCGGCGTCGAGAAACCACTCCGGCAGCAGGACGCGGTAGTGCTGCAAGAACCGGACGAACTGCGCGTCCAGCACGTACGTCACGCCATGATCGCCGGCGTGACGGCACGACCGTCCGTACGCTTGCAGCAGCGCCTTCGCCGTCTCCACCGCATACCACCGCGGGTCCCGCTCCCGTCGCGCCGCCGTCCATGGATCGCCGAGGTCGGGATACGGCAGCTTCGTGAGCACCTGGAATCGCAGGAAGTCGTCGGGGAGATCGACGCCTTCTCGTAGCGACGGCGACACCAGCACCGTGGGCAGCGCCGACGCCCGGTGCAGATCGAGCGCGCCCGCCTTGCCGCCCGCCGAGTCGATCCACAGCAGCCGGCGCGCCTCGCGCGGCGCCCGGACACCCAGGTCGTGGACCAGGCGGCGCCCGGCGTCATACGAGGCCACGTGGATGAGTCCCTTGTCGCGCGGGTGCGCGGCGAGAATCGCCGCCACCTCGGCGAACAGCGCCGGCTCCAGCCGCGCCCGCGTGGCCTGCGACAGCGCCCCCACCGGCCGGTAGACGATCGGCCGCTGCTCCAGGGAGAACGGCGACCCGGTCGCGAACACGCGCACGTCGGCTTCGTCCAGCCCGAAGTACTCCGCCAGCACCGTCCGGTGCCCGAGGTAGGCCGACGACAGCACGGTGATCTCCGCGCACTCCGCAAACAGCTCACGCGCCATCGAGGCCACCGTGAGCGGCACCAGCGCCAGCTCGGCACCCGCGGTCTCCGGGTAGCGGACGATCCACTCGCGGTCCTCGGCCTCGAGGAAGAACGTGATGCGCGCCAGGGCACCCTCCAGCAGATCGCGCTGCTCCAGGAGGTCCTGCTCCGCGCGGGTCGGCGGCATCTCGAGGAAGAGGTCCGCCGGCATCTCGGACGGCCGCAGCGCCTCCAGGCGAAGGCGGACCTCGTCCAGGCTCCCCTCCAGCCGCCGGACGTGGCCGGCGAGGATCGGCCGATAGTCGTCCGCCAGCGGCAGCCGCGGCAGCGGCCCGCCAAACCACCCGCGCATCTCATCGTGCGAGAAGCGGGCGGTGAACACGCCGACGAGCTGGCTCTCGAGGTTGTGCGCCTCGTCGATGATCAGCAGCCGGCGGCGGCGAAGCTGCTCGGCGTGCCAGTGGCGCAGCGTCGCGAAGTACGCGGTGTTCGTGCAGAAGATCGGCGCGCTCAGCGCCCTCTGCTTGGCCCGTACGTACGGGCAGCCACAGACGGGGCCGCGCACCCGCCGGCACATCCCGCGCGAGGTGGGCACGGGGGCGCCGTGGTAGCGCTCGCACACGTAGTTGTCGCGGCCCTTCACCAGCGCCAGCTCGGCGCCGAACTCACGCTCGTACTGGTCCTGGAGCAGCTTCTGCGAGGTGAGAAGGTAGGCCTCGCCGCTCCAGCGGGCGAGCGTCATGGCCACGTGGCTCTTGCCGACGCCGGGCGGTGCTTCCACGACGAGGACGCGCGGGGCCTGGGGGTCGTCCTCGATCTCGGCCAGCGCATCACCGAGAGCGGCCAGCAGTCGCGCTTGCTCCGGGCGCGGGATGGCGCCGGCGGGAAAGTGCGCGAGCAGATCGTCCATCGTCAGGCCGTAGCGCTCCCTCGACGGGTCACCATAGCAGAGTAAACTCCACCTCAGGGGTGCCTGCCATGCCTGAGACCCTGCCGGTGCTGGAGATCCGTTGCCCCAGCTGTGGCGCCGTCAATCGGATCCCGGCCGAGCGGGCGGGGAAGCCCGCCCGCTGCGGGAAGTGCAAGGCGCCGCTGGCCACGGCGGCCGCGCCGGTCACCGTGACCGATGCCAACTTCGAGACCATCGTGCTCAAGGCCACCACGCCGGTCCTGCTCGACTGCTGGGCGGAGTGGTGCAGGCCCTGTCACATGCTGGCGCCTACCATCGAGGCGCTGGCTCGGGACTACGCGGGACGAGTGGTGGTCGGCAAGCTGGACGTCGACGCCAATCCCCAGACCGCCGCGCGCTACGAGATTCGTGGCATCCCGACGCTGCTGAGCTTCAACCGCGGGCAACTGGTGGACCGTCTGGTCGGCGTGCAGCCGCGGCCGGCGATCGAGGCCCGTCTGACTCCGTTGCTGAGCGCCGCCCGCTGAGCGCGGCCCCTCGCTCGGCTCGACCGGTTCGGTGAGCCGGGTATGATGGGACGCATGGCGGACCGGCGCGCCAGTCCTCGACTCGAATTCTCGGCGGGTGGCCTCGTGTTCGACGACGAGGGTCGCGTCCTCCTCATTCGCGCCCGCGACCTGCGCAGCCAGCCGGTGTGGACGCTGCCGAAGGGCGCCCTCAACCCCGGGGAGACGAGCATCGACGCCGCCCTGCGCGAGGTGCAGGAAGAGACCGGCTACAAATGCGAGCTCGTGCGCGAGCTGACGCCGGTGACGTACTGGTTCCAGCGCGGCGGCCGGCGCATCCGCAAGACCGTGCGCTGGTATCTGATGCGGCCGATCGCCAAGGTCGGCGAGCACGACCACGAGGTCGACGAGGTGCTGTGGGCCGATCGGGCGGAGGCCCAGGCCCGGCTGCGCTACGACTCCGACCGCCGCTTGCTCGCCGCCGCGCCCTGAATCAGCTCCGCGAGCAGCCTCTCGCCCAGCGGCCACGGACCGAAGCCGGCGTCCGTATTGACGTGGCCGCTGTTCCCGGCGTCGACGAACCAGCTCCCCCACGCCTCGGCCAGGCCGCGGCTGCGCTCGAAATCGCCGAACCGATCGTTGCGGCTGGCGACGACGATGCTGGGAAACGCCAGCCGCTCACGAGGGATCGGCGCGAAGCCTTCGACCACCGGCGGAAAGTCAGGGTGCTCGACGTCGGGCGGTACCACCAGCAGCGCGGCGTGAACGGGACGCGCGCTGGTGCGCGCCCAGTGCGCCACGGAAATGCAGCCGAGGCTGTGCGCGACCAGGACCACCGGGCCTCCGCTCGCCCGGATCTCACGGTCGAGCGTCGCCACCCATTCCGTGCAGATCGGGTATTCCCAATCGCGCTGGACGACGCGGCGGAAGCCCGGGTTCGCGTGCTCCCACAGGCTCTGCCAGTGCCCCGGGCCGGAGTCGCCCCAGCCCGGGATGATGAGAACGGGCATGGTCATCGGCTCAGGGCGGTGGGAAGAGCCGGTCGCCGTTCCTCCAGGCGATCTGCTCGGCGACCTCGCGCGGCAGTTGTTGCAGCCAGCCCTGCACCGCCCACAGGACCCTGACGCCCGGGTACGTCCTGAGCATGGCCTCGGCGGTCGTGGCGTCGATGTGACACCAGAGGAAGAGCGTGTGCTGCACCGCCAGCTCGGCGATGCGCCTCACCACCGGCGCCCCGACATCGCCGGCGCCGAAGTGCGATTCGCCGAGCGCGCGGTAGATGCCGCGCTTCAGGCGCTCCTCGACGTAGGCGGCGACGGCGGGGTCACGCGTCCACGTGCTCATGTCGGCACGCGTCCGGTACGGCCGCAGTGACGGCACGATGCCGGCCGGCGCCCGTTCGTAGAGCTTGAGCGTGCCGTCGTCGGGCGTGCTCGATACCAGCGCGCGGCGCACCCCGGCGCGGGCCAGGATGGACAGAATGCGCTCCGGCGTGTACGCGTCCCAGTCCGGCTGGCTGTAGTGGATGTGGGCGTCGAAGATCGGGTAGTACTGCGCGGCGGCGGGCGCCGGCGCCAGCAGGGCCAGCGCCAGCACGGCCACGATCCGGCGGATCATGGCCCGAGGTTATCACGCCCGCTCAGGCGGCATCGTCACGCGGATGACAAACCGGGCACGGCCGATAGCCCACGCCGGCGGCATCGGCGACCGACGCGAACACGATGCGCCGGTCCTCGCCGATCCGTTGCTCGTTCCGGCAGCCGTGGCGGCAGACGATGCGGGTGCTCGTGCTGCCCACCAGCAACGGCGTGGCGCGTTCGAGGGCCAGCAGGCGCGTCTTCAGCGCGGCGCCGAACGCGTAGTGGCCCCAGGTGCCGTCGCCGCGAATCACGCGGTGGCAGGGGACCAGCACCGGCACCGGGTTGGCGCCGAGCGCGTTGCCGACGGCACGCGCCGCGCGCGGGTGACCGATACGCCGGGCCAGCGCCGCGTACGACGACACCTCGCCGAAGGGGATGCGTCGCGCCTCGGCCAGCACCTGATCCTGGAACTCGGCCACGCCGGCCAGGTCGACCGGCACCGTGAAGAAGGTGCGGCGCCCGGCCAGGTACTCGGCCAGCTCGGCGCGCGCCTGCTCGACGTGGCGGCGCCCGCGGCCGGCGGCCACGTCGCGCCCGCGCCCGTAGGCCAGACGCGACACGCCCAGCTCGGTCGCCTCGAAGTGGAAGCGGTCGGCCAGCGCCTCCAGTGTGGGGGTCGGCTCCCGTAGCGCCGCCCGCACCCGTCCCGACAGCGTGGACGGCGCCCGCACCGCGAACAGCTCTCGCAGCATCGCGTCAGTCCGATCCATCATGTCCTCCTGCTTGCAGCGCCTTTTTCAAGATCGCCTTGCCCCGGGCCAGCTGGCTCTTCACCGTGTTGACCGAGATCCCCCGGATCTTCGCCAGCTCGCGGTAGCCGAGCCCGTCCACATAGTGCAGGGCCAGCAGCATCCGCGCCTCGCGCGGGACCGTATTCAAGGCCCGCGTCAGGTCGAGGCGCTCCCCGACCGACGTCGGAGGCGTCGACGCCTCGGCTCGGGGGTCGACGTCGTCGGTGCGCACCCGCCGCCGGCGCAGCTCGTCGATACACACGTTCGTGAGCGCGCGGTAGAGCCACGTCGACACCGCCCATTGCGGGGAATAGCTCGCGCGCGCCGCAAAGCACTTGAGCAGCGCGCGCTGCACGGCGTCCTGGGCGTCGGCCCGGTTGCCGAGCATCCGGTACGCCACCGAGTACAGCCGGCCTGCGTATTCCTCGGCCAGTCGGGCGAAGGCGCGCTCGTCCATGGTCGAAGTGATATACGCCCGGGCCGGCCCAAAAGGGTGGAAGAACCTGTGGCAGTATAGGCGGCGCCGCCGACACCGCGGCGAGAGGAGCCCGCCATGCCATACCGTCCGGTCGAGGGCTGGGGCCGCCTGCCCGAGGGCTGGTCCTTCGTGGAGGCCACGAGCGTCGCCGTCGACGCCAGCGACAACGTCTGGGTCTTCAACCGGGGGCAGCACCCCGTCATCGTGTTCGACCGCGACGGCACGTTCCTGCGCTCGTGGGGTGAAGGGCTCATCCGGCGCGCCCACGGGATCAACGTCGGGCCCGACGGCAGCATCTGGCTCACCGACGACCTGCACCACACCATCCGACAGTTCACGCCCGACGGGAAGCTGCGGCTGACCATCGGCGATCCGGACCAGGCGTCGTCGCTGCACGGCGGCAAGCCGTTCAACCGGCCGACCCACTCGGCGATCTGTCCCAAGACCGGCAACATCTACATCTCCGACGGGTACGGCAACTCGCGCGTGCACAAGTTCGATCCGGCCGGCCGGCCGCTGCTGTCGTGGGGCGAGCCGGGCACCGATCCCGGCTGCTTCAACATCCCGCACAACATTGCCACCGACGCCGCCGGCCTCGTCTACGTCGCCGACCGCGAGAACTCCCGCGTGCAGATCTTCGACGGCAGCGGCAAGTACCTCGACCAGTGGAAGAATCTCCACCGGCCGTGCGGGCTCTATGCCGACTCGCGGAACGACACCTTCTACGTCGGCGAGCTACCGACCCACCTGCCGGTCAACCGGGAGGTGCCGAACGTCGGGGCCCGCGTCAGCATCCTGTCGATCAAGGGCGAGCTGATGGGCCGCGTGGGCGGGCGCTTCGCCGGCGAGAAGCCCGGCGAGTTCGTCGCGCCGCACGGCGTGGCGGTGGACTCCCACGGGGACTTCTACGTGGCCGAGGTCTCGTTCACCGCGGTGGGCCAGCACGAGACGCCGCCGCGTCACCTGCGGTCGCTGCAGAAGTTCGCGCGGGCATGACCCGGCTCGACGACGCCGGCATCGCCGCCGCGCTGGGCCGGGCGCCGGGCTGGGAGCGGGCGGGGGCGGAGATCAAGCGGACCTATCGCTGTCGCGACTTCCTGGAGGCGCTGGCGTTCGTGAACCGCGTGGGCGCGTTGGCCGAGCGCGCGGGCCATCACCCCGACATCGACATCCGCTACAACGCCGTCACGCTCACGCTCACGACTCACGATGCCGGCGGGCTGAGCGCGAAGGACTTCGAGCTGGCTCGTTCGATCGACGCCGGCTGATCACCAGTACTGCATCGCGTCGCGCAGGATCCAGTCGAGCTCGGCGGTCCCGACGGTGCGCGGGGCGCCGGCGAGCAGCCGCGGCTGCTTCAGCGTGCCCTCGATCAGCGCGGTGACGTCGCTTTCGCCATAACCCACCGCCGTCAAGCCGTTCGGGATCCCGATGTCCTGCATGAGGGACAGGAGTGCCCGGGGCAGGGCCTCGTGTTGCTCCGTGTGCGAGAGGCCGGCCACCGGATAGCCCATCAGCTCGGCGGCGCGCAGATGACGCTCGGGCGCCGTCGCGTACGTGAAGCGGAACGCCGAGGGCGCGGTGAGGATGACGGACATTCCGTGCGGGATCAGCGGATGGCGCGTGCGGTAGCCGGTGGGCACGTAGTCGCGCACGAGCCCGGCGATCGGGTAGGCGACCGCGTGCGGGATGTGCACCCCGGCGTTGCCGAAGCCGATGCCCGCGTAGTTGGCGGCGAGCGCCAGGTGCAGGCGCGCGTCGAGGTCGTTGCCGTTGAGCACGGCGCGCCGCAGGTAGCGCCCGACGTACTCGATGGCCTTCTCGCACCAGATGTCGCTGGCCGGGTTGGCGCCGATGTAGGCGGGGCGATCGGGCGGGTGGTGCTTCGGGCGTGCGTTGTAGGGACGCGTCGTGTACGACTCGATCGCGTGGGTCAGGATGTCGGCGCCGGCGGCCGCCGTCACCTCCGGTGGCACCGTGAGCGTGTTCAGCGGATCGACGACGCCGAGCGTGGGGCGCAGCCAGCGGTGGGACACGCCCGCCTTCACGTTTTGATCGAGGACGTGCGTCACCGCCACCGCGGTCGTCTCGCTGCCGGTCCCGGCCGTCGTTGGGACCGCGATGAGGGGCCGCAGCGGACCCGGCAGCGGCACGCCCTTGCCGACCGGCTGGTTGATGTAGTCGAGCAGGGGCGCCGGGTGGGTGTTGAGCAGGTTGACCGCCTTGCAGGTGTCGATCGTGCTGCCACCCCCGACCGCGATGTAGCCGTCGGCCTCGGTGCCGCGGGTGACGGCCGCCGCCTCCTCCATCGAGCGGTCGGTCGGCTCCACCTCGACGCCGTCGAAGATCTCGGCCTTGATCCCTTCCTCACCGAGCAGCCCGCGAATCCGCTCGGGCAGGCCCAGCTCGGCCAGGTGGCGGTCGGTGAAGATCAGCACGCGGCCGAGTCCCAGCCGCCGCACGTCGTGCGCGATCTCGTCCGTGGCCCCCAGCCCGAACTTGATCGGCGACATCTCCATCACGAACACCGTCTCCGTCGGCAACGTCACGCCCCTCATCGCCATCTCCTGGTGTCGCGGATATGCCGGGATCTTACACGGGGTACGAAAGGGAAACGAGCGAGTGACACTACGCTCCGAGCGCGGGCTTTGCCCGCGCAATCCGGATCTGGGGGGAGGCAGGGCGAGCGCGGGCCGTCAGGCCCGCGCCGCCCGTCGGAAGGGGGGCAAAGCCCCCCTCCGAGTCAGATGCCGGCCAGCCGGGTCAGCAGCGGCATCTGCTTGGGCGCATCGCGGAAGCGGCAACGCAGCTCCTGCCGCTCCAGCACCTCGACGTAGGCACCCATCACCATGCGGTAGTAGTGGGGTTGACGCCCCAGGGGCCCGCCGTTGTACTCGGTGAGCGCGTCCTTCACGTTCGGCTTGCGAAGCATGATGTCGCGCAGGTACGCCATCGCGAAGCGTGCGCTGATCGCCGGATCGGCGAGATCACCGAGATCGCGCGTGGTGGCGGTGATGATCGGCCGCTTGAACTTGCCGGCGATGGGCTCGAGCAGCGCGGCGGTGGACGGCTTGATCTGGAAGATACCGATCTCGCCGGCGGAGCCGACCGCGTCGTGCTTGAACTCCGACTCCACTTCGGCCTGCGCCAGCACCAGGCAGTGATCGAGGTTGGTGCGCTGGGCCTCGGCCAGCATGACTTCGGGGAACCGTCGGAAAGCGCCGATGGGCGCGCGCGGATTCTTCTCCGCAATGTAGTCGAGGATCGAGCGGTTGAGTCGCTCGGCGTCCATTTCGCCGGCGACGGCGATCATGTGACGCGTGAGGACCAGCCCTCCGAACGTCACCGCCAACGCCAGCGTCAGAATCGCGACAGCTTTCCGGATGCTCATTACTGTTCCCCTCCCTTTGTGTCGCAACTGCCTTGCGCAAGTGCCACAACGTTCTGGGACGAACAGAGAGGATGACGGGACGAATGAAAGAAGTGCGATCAGACTATCACCCGAGACGGGACTACGCAACGGGTCGTTGATTCGTGGGTAAAGTTCTACCATAGGCGGTGTCACTGAGTTGACGGTCGATGAGCCAGGTCCCGAGAAATTCAGTGCTTAGCGTGTGACGGATTGGCGCAGAGGACCCGCCAGCGCCGTCTCCCACCAGATCTGGCGAGTCGAAATCGCGCGTCGCGCCGAATTTTTCGACACCGCGCGTCCGTGAGCGAACGCACCGCTGGCAATGCCGTTGCAGTTCAAACGTCGCGACGCGTGCGCGAGCGCGCGGAGGAGGATCCATGAATCGCGACGAGATCAAGGGCAAGGCCGAGAAGGCCAAGGGCTACGTGAAGGACAAGGCCGGCGAGATCCTCAACGATCCCGAGCTGGAAGCTGAAGGCGAGGTCGAGCGCGACGCCGGGACGTTGGGCGAGGGGTACGGCAAGGCCAAGCGCAAGGTGCAGGAGGGGATCGAGGACGTCGCCGAGGAAGCGGACGAGTAGGCGACGGTCGACGCCGGTGAGCTCCGCTCTCTCGGCTCAGGCCAGGGAGCGGAGCTCCCTGCGGAGAATCTTGCCGATCGGGCTCTTGGGCAGCGCCTCGACGAAGCGCACCTGCCTCGGGCACTTGTACTTCGCCAGCCGCGCCTGGCAGAATTCGATCAGCGCGCCGGCGTCGGCGGTGGTGCCGCGCTTGAGCGCCACGAACGCGAGCACCTCCTCGCCCATCAGGGGATCCCGCATGCCCACCACGGCTGCCTCGGCGACGGCCGGATGGGCGTAGAGCACTTCTTCGACCTCGCGCGGGTAGATGTTGAAGCCACCCCGGATGATGAGGTCCTTCTTGCGCTCCACGATGTAGAGATAGCCGTCGGCATCGAGGCGTCCCATGTCCCCGGTGTGCAGCCAGCCGTGGCGCAGCGTACGCGCCGTTTCCTCGGCGAGCCCGTAGTAGCCCTGCATCACGTTGGCGCCGCGCACGCACACCTCGCCGATCTCGCCAGCCGGGAGCGTGCCGTCGGCCTCGTCGAGGATCGCGACGTCGACGCCGGGGAGCGGCTGGCCGACCGAGCCGAGCTTGCGCACCCCGGAGAACCGATGCGCGCTGACGACCGGCGAGGCCTCGGTGAGGCCGTAGCCCTCGAGGATCCGCCCGCCGAACTTCTGCTCGAACGGCTCGACGATCTCGAGCGGCAGCGGGGCCGCGCCCGAGCCCCAGGAGCGCATCGACGAGGTATCGAAGCGTCCGGCGTCGGGATAGTGCAGCAGGTACACGAACATCGTCGGCACCCCGGCCATCGACTCCACGCGGTACGTCTGGATGGTCTCCAGCACGCCCTCGGGATTGAACCAGCGCAGGAGCACGCCCTTGGTGCCCAGGATGCTGCCCGCGTTCATCACCGTGAGGCCGTAGGAGTGCGAGAGCGGGAGCACCATCAGCGACCACTTCGTACGGTCCAGCTCGTAGAGGCTGGCGGCGGCGCGGGCATTGGAGGCGAGGTTGGCGTGGGACAACGCCACGCCCTTGGGCCGGCCGGTCGTCCCCGCCGTGTAGAGGATGACGGCGAGGTCGCCGTCGTCGCGATCGACGGTCGCGTACGTGTCCGACTCACCGGCGATGAGCTCGTCCCAGGCGAATCCGCCCGCGCCGCCCCCGACCAGCACGACCGTGCCGGTCCAGCCCTCGATCTTGCCCAGGAACTCGGGCGCGGTGACGACGACCTTCGCCTCGGAGTCGGCCAGGATGTGACGGACCTCGTCCGGCCCGAGCAGGAAGACGACCGGCACGATGACGCCGCCGGCCTTGAGGATGCCGCCGTAGGCCTGCAGCACCTCCGGACAGTTGGGCAGGAGGACGACCGCGCGGTCACCAGGGCGCAGGCCGAGCCGCCGCAGCGCGTGGGCGAGGCGGTTGGCCGCGCGCTGCTGCTCGACGTTGGTCCACTCGCGACCCTCGAACGCGAGGGAGACGTACTCCCCAAAGGTGCCGACGCTGTCTTCGCCGAGTCGGGCCAGATTCATGCGCCGTCGATCTTACATGATACGATCGCCCATGCCGCTGCGTGGTCGCCTCGCGGTCAAGATCTCCATCCTCATCGTCGCCGTGCTCATCATCGGCTTCGGCGCCTCCACCATCTGGACGGTGCAGCGCGAGGCCGAGCTGCTGGTCGAGCAGAACAAGATGGCGGCCCGCCGCCTCACCGCCACGCTCGTGGCCAGCATCGAAGGCGCCATGCTCCAGGAGCGTCCGGACGTCACCCGCACCGTGCTGCGGGAGCTCAAGACCTCCACACCGGTCGAAGGCCTCACGATCTTCCGCCGCAACGGCGTGGAGGCGTTCACCGACCTCACCACCGCGATGGAGGTCGACAAGAACGCGGGTCTGGCCAAGGACGTCCTCGACAACATCAAGAAGATGGCGCGCGAGCCGGGCCAGGCCGCCTCCGGGCCCCAGTTCCTGCGGGCCGTCGAGTCGCTGAAGACCCAGGAGTCGCTGGAGATGCGCGAGGGCGCCACCTTCTTCACGCTGCACCACCCGATCATCAACCAGGAGAAGTGCCAGGGCTGCCACGGTGGCGACCACAAGGTCCGCGCCGTCGTACGCGTGGACACCTCGATGGAGCCGGTCCTGGCCGAGGTGCGCAGCCATCGTAACCGCCAGCTCCTCGTCGGCGGACTGACGATCCTGGCCGGCGCGGCCGTGCTCACCGTCGCGATGCGACGCATCGTCGTCCGCCCGCTCACCCAGCTCTCGGACGCGGCGCGCCGGGTCGGCGCCGGCGACTTCGAGGCCCGGGCGCCCGTGTCCAGCCGCGACGAGATCGGCCAGCTCGGGACCGCCTTCAACGAGATGACCGCGCGGCTGGCCGGCGCCCGGCAGGAGCTGGAGGGCAAGAACACCGAGCTGGCCACCGCCCTGCAGCACCTTCAAGAGTCACGCGAGCGGCTGGAGCTGCTGGAGCAGCTCAAGGGCGAGCTGTCGAAGTTCGTGCCGGAGGCGGTCCAGCGGCTCCTCGAGCAGAACCCGAACGCCACCGAGCTGGAGAAGAAGAACGTCGAGGTCTCGGTGCTGTTCCTCGACATCGCGGGCTACACGCGGCTCTCCGAGCAGCTCGAGCCACGCAAGCTGAACCAGCTCGTGCAGACGTACTTCTCCAGCTTCCTGGAGATCCTCCAGCGCCACCACGGCGACATCAACGAGACCGCCGGCGACGGCCTCATGGTGATCTTCCAGGCCCAGCCGACCGCGACCGACCACGCCCTGAACGCCACCCGGGCGGCGTTCGCCATCCGGCAGCGCACCGAGCAGCTCAACGAGGAGTACGGTGGGATCTTTCCGCCCGTGCAGCTCCACATGGGCACCAACAGCGGCGAGGCGCTGGTCGGCGCCACCAAGATCGGGGGCGGGGCGGGCCAGCGCTGGACGTTCACCGCGACGGGACCCACCACCAACCTCGCCGCGCGCTTCGCCGGCTCGGCCCAGGGAGGGGAGATCATCGTGGGGCCGACCACGGCCGAGCGCATCAAGTCGCAGTTCGTGCTGGAGAGCCTGGGCGAGCGCGCGTTCAAGAACGTCTCGCAGCCCATCCACGTCTACCGCGTCATCCCGCCGGGGGTGTACGAGAAGATCGTATGACCGGCGGTCGCGTCCGGGTCGGCATCTGCTCGTGGGCCGACCCGGCCCTCATCGAGTCGGGCGCGTTCTATCCCAGGAAGTCCATGAGCGCGGAGGCGCGCCTGCGCTTCTACGCGCGCGCCTTCGACGTGGTGGAGGTCAACGCCTCCTACTACGCGATCCCGGACGCGTTGACCGTCCGGCGCTGGGCCGAGCGCACGCCACCGGGCTTCGTCTTCCACGTCAAGGCGTGGAGCCTGATGACCGGCCACCACCCGCGCCCGCAGGCGCTGCCGGCCGACGTGCAGGCCGTGCTGCCCGCCCGGGCGCGGCGCAGCCATCGCGGGGAGATCCTGGCCGACGACGTCCCCCCCGAGGGCCTCGACGCGGCGTTCCGGCTCTTCCGGGCGGCCCTGCGGCCGCTCGCGGAGACCGGCAAGCTCGGCTACGTGCTCTTCCAGTTCGCGCCGTGGGTCCACTTCGAGCCCCGCCGGCTCGACTACCTGGCCTCGCTGTCCGCGCGGCTGCCGGGGTGCACGGTGGCCGTCGAGTTTCGCCATCGCTCCTGGTTCCCCGATCACGCGGACGAGACGCTGGGGGCGCTGCGCACGACCCACCTCGCCCACGTGATCACCGACGCCCCGGCCGTCGCCGGCGCCATGCCGCACGTGACCGCGGTCACGGCGCCCACCTCCGTCCTGCGCCTGCACGGGCGCAACGCCGAGGGCTTCCTGCGCCAGCTGCGCGGCGAGGAGCCGAGCGTGCGCGAGAAATACGACTACCTCTACAGCGACGCGGAGCTGGCCGCCCTGGTGCCGGAGATCGGCGGCCTGGCCCAGGAGAGCGAGGAGGTGTTCGTCTCCTTCAACAACAACAACCGCGACTACCCGGTCCGCAACGCGCTCGCGCTGAAGAAGGCGCTCGGGCAGCGCGTGCCCGACGAGTCCTTGCCACGCGACCTGTTCGCTTGAGATAGTGGCTTATGGCCGCCTCGGCGCCGCCGATCCCGAGAGTCGAGCTCGCCTACGTCCCCACGCCGCTGCTCAAGCTCGAACGCCTCTCGGCCGAGCTGGGCGTGGAGCTGTGGGTCAAGCGTGACGACCTCACCGGACTGCTGGAGACCGGCAACAAGATCCGCAAGCTGGAGTTCTTGGTCGGCGAGGCGCTCGCCCAGCGCGCCGATACGCTCATCACGTGCGGCACCCTGCAATCCAACTGCTGCCGGGCGGTCTCCGCCGTCGCCGCCCGTCTCGGCCTCAAGGCGATGCTCGCGCTCAAGGGCGCGCCGCCCGTCCACT
The DNA here is from genome assembly GCA_963743355.1 of uncultured Candidatus Rokubacteria bacterium. Lineage (GTDB taxonomy): Bacteria > Methylomirabilota > Methylomirabilia > Rokubacteriales > CSP1-6 > AR5. The sequence continues at coordinate 178,582 of CAVUPM010000004.1, read as the reverse complement.
ACGACGGTAACCTGCTGCTCGACCGGCTGCTCGGCGCCGAGGTGCGCTACTGCACCGACGAGGAGTGGGAGAAGGTCGACCAGGTCATGCAGGAGATGGCCGGTCGCGCGCGGGCGGCTGGGCGCACGCCGTACGTCATCCCCGAGAGCGGCGCCACCGTCGTCGGCGCGCTCGGCTACTTCGCGTGCGGGCAGGAGATCGCCCAGCAGGTCCGCCACGGCGCGCCCGAATTCGACACGATCGCCATCACGGCGTTCAGCGGCGGCAGCCAGGCCGGCCTCTTGATGGCCAGGCAGCTCACCGGGCTGAGGGCGGAGATCCTGAGCATCCCGATCGCGTGGGAGGCCGAGCGCGTCCGCGCCCACGTGACCGACCTCATCGAGGAGGCGCGCCGCCGCTGGCGGCTCTCGGTGCAGGTGCCGGACGAGATCCGGCTACTGGACGGTTACCAGGGGGCCGGGCGCGCCGAGGTGGCGCGCGAGGACTTCGCGATGGTCGTGCGCGTCGCGCGGCGCGAGGGCATCGTGCTCGATCCCGTCTACACCGCCAAGGCGTTCGGCGCGCTGCTCGATCACATCCAGCGCGAGCCCGGCAGTCTCGGGCGGCGCATCTGTTTCATCCACACCGGCGGCGTCTTCAGCATCTACCCCTTCCGGGAGGCACTGAGCCAGCTCGCCGACGCCGACCTCTGGTAGAATTCCTCTCCCATGCCGGACATCACCCTGCGCGGCGGAGAGGTCGACGGGCTCACGCTCCACTACGTCGTCGCCGGTCGCGGTCCCGCGGTCGTGCTCCTCCACGGCCTGGGTGGCTTCGCGCAATCGTGGCGCGCCACGATCGACGCCCTCGCGACCCGGGCGACGGTGTTCGCCGTCGACCTGCCGGGGTTCGGCCGCTCGGCCAAGCCGCGCACCGCCTACCGCCTCGGCTACTTCGCCCGTGCGCTCCACGGGTTCCTCGACGCGGTGGGCATCGCCCAGGCCTCGCTGGTCGGGCACTCCCTGGGCGGCTCGGTGGCGGTGACGTACGCGCTCACGCATCCGGCGCGGGTGGAGCGGGTGGCGCTCGTCGCCGCGCTCGTTCCCGGCTTCAGCTTCCGCATGAGCTGGGGCTATCGTCTCATCGCCCTGCCCGTCGTCGGCGAGGCGCTGGCGCTGTGCGGCCGGGCGCCGATCTACAAGGCGGCGATCGCCCGTTGCTTCCACGTCGCCCGACCGGCCGACGTCGACTTCCTGATCGAGCACGACTACTCGATCCGGACGAACGCCGAGGCTCGGGCGGCGTGGCTGGCGACGGCGCGACACATCCGCGCGGACTTCGTCGACCATCGGGCGGACTATCGCCGCGCGATCGCGACGCTGGACTTGCCGATGCTGCTCGTGCACGGACGCCAGGATCCCGCCGTCTCCGCGCAGCATGCGACCGAGGCGGCCGCCGGGTTCCCGCGGGCCGCCCTGCGCTGGGTCGACGACTGCGGCCACTTTCCCCACCTCGAGCACCCCCAGGCCGTGAACGGATGGCTCGCCGACTTCCTGATCGGACGCCCGGCGCCCCGCTGATGAGCGAGATCAGCCCGCAAGCTCTGAAGGCGCGGATCGACCGCAACGAGCCGCCCTTGCTGCTCGACGTGCGCCAGGACTGGGAGACCAAGCTCTGCCGGCTGCCCAACGCCGTCCACATCCCGATCGAGGAGATCGAGCTCCGCGTGGAGGAGCTGAATCCCGACGACCACATCGTCGTGTACTGCCACCAGGGTGTGCGCAGCGCCGCTGTCGCCGAATACCTCCGCTCGCTCGGCTTCAAGGACGTGAGTAATCTCTCCGGGGGCGTCGAGCTGTGGGCGCGCACCATCGACCCGGGGATGCGCCGGTACTGATGGCCGAGGCCGCCATCCGCGTCGAGCGGCGCGGCGGCGTGGTCCGGTGCACGCTCGATCGTCCGCCGCTCAACCTCTTCGAGCCGGGATTGATCGCCGCGCTGCGCGCCACCTTCGAGACGCTGGCCGCCGATCCCACCGTGCGCCTGGCCGTGCTGACCGGCGCCGGCCGCGCGTTCACCGGGGGCATGAACGTGCGGGTGCTGCGTGATCTCGATACCGCCGGCGCCACCGCGCTGATCACGTCGCTGCACGACGCGATCGAGGCCGTCCACCGGGCGCCGTTCCCGGTCATCGCGGCCGTCAACGGACACGCCCTCGGCGCCGGCTTCGAGCTGGCGCTGGCCTGCGATCTCCGCGTCGCCACCGCCGAGGCGACCTTCGGCCTGCCGGAGGTGCGCGTCGGGGTGCCGTCGGTGATCCAGGCCGCCCTGCTGCCGCCGCTGGTGGGTCCGGGGCGGGCGGCCGAGCTGTTGCTGACGGGCGCCACCATCGGGGCCGAGCAGGCGCTGGCGTGGGGCCTCGTCAACCGCGTCGTCGAGCGCGCCGGGCTCGAGGCGGCCGTCGACGCCGTCGTTGGCGCGATCACCGCGTGCGCGCCGGGCGCGGTGCGGCTGCAGAAGCAGCTCATCGTGCGCTGGCGCGAGAGCGACCTGCCGAGCGCGGTCCGGGCCGGCATCGCGGCCTTCGGCGCCTCCTATGCCACCGGCGAGCCTCACGAAGGCGCCGCCGCCTTTCTGGAGAAGCGCGCGCCGCGCTTCGGAGAGCCGCGCTGAGGATCCGCGCGGTCACCGTGGACTTCTGGGGGACGCTGCTGCTCGATCCTCCGTCCAGCGACAACCGGTACAAGCGCCGTCGCATGGCCGACTTCGAGATGATCCTGGGCGGCGTCGGCGTGAAGGTGACCGCGGTCGCGCTGGATCGCGCCTACGAAGACTCCGCCAGCTTCCTGGGGCGCCTGTGGGCGCAGAACAAAGACGTGCCGACGATGGAGCACGTGCGCGCCATCCTCGCCGCGGTCGACTCCGGCTTGCCGGCGCGCGTGCCGGCCGATGCGATGACCGCGCTCCTCGACGCCTACACGCGGCCGGCGCTGTTGGTGCCGCCGGCGGTGGACGAGGGCGCCCGCCCCGCGCTGGCGCAGCTGCGGGCGCAGGGCGTGGCGCTGGCCCTGGTGTCGAACACGATGCGCACCCCCGGCGTGGCGCTGCGCAAGGTGCTCGACCGTTATGGCGTCCTCGAGTACTTCGCGCACACGACGTTCTCCGACGAGGTCGGTATCCGCAAGCCCGATCCGGAGATCTTCGCGCTGACGCTGCGCGCCCTGCAGGTCGACGCGGCCGACGCCGTCCATGTCGGCGACGACCCCGTCCTCGACGTCCTCGGCGCCCGCAAGGCCGGTCTCCGCGCCATCCTGGTCACGAACGCCTCGCTGAAAGCCCTCGGCGCCCAGCGTCCCGACGCCGTCGTCCCCAGCCTGGCCACGCTCCCCGGCGCCATCGCCACCCTCGACGCGGCCTAGACGCGCGCACGCGCGGCGGCGGGTGCGGTCGCGGGGTGTGGGGGGCATAGGGGTCTATGCCCCCCACACCCCGCAACCGCGATCCCCGCGTGTTGAGTGAGTCCGGACTTGAATCCCGGATAGGTCCCCGGCGGGCGGGCGCCGCTCGAGCGCGGCGGTGGTTGCGCGGTGCGGCGGGGATCAACTAGTATTCGGGGCATGGACGTCGCCGAGCTGCGCGCGAAGATCCGCGACATCAAGGACTTTCCGACTGAAGGCATCTTGTTCAAGGACATCACGACCTTGCTCAAGGATGGGCCGGCGTGGCGGTTCGCGGTCGATTCGCTGGCGAGCCGGTATCAGGCGGAGCGGGTCGATGTCGTGGTCGGGGTCGAGTCGCGCGGGTTCATCTTCGGCGGGGCCGTCGCGCATCAGCTCCGGGCGGGGTTCGTGCCGGTGCGGAAGGTCGGCAAGCTGCCGGGCAAGACGATCGAGGTGGAGTACGAGCTGGAATACGGGCGGGACGCGCTGGCCATGCACGAGGACGCGATCGCGCCGGGGCAGCGCGTGCTGGCGGTGGACGACCTGCTCGCCACCGGCGGCACCATGGGCGCCACGCTGCGGCTCATCGAGCAGCTCGGTGGCCGCGTGGTCGGCGTCGCCTTCATGATCGAGTTGGCCTTCCTGCACGGCCGTGAGAAACTCAAGGACTACCCGCTGCACTCGCTGATCGTCTACGACTAGGAGCGCACCATGTGGAGATGGATCGTCGGAGCGCTGGTGCTCGGCCTCGGCCTGCCGGCCGTGGCCACCGCCCACGACGAGGCGAAGACCCCGGTGAGCGGCTCGATCATCCTCGACATGACCAAGCCGTCGGCACCGGCGCGCGACCGCGCGTTCGACGAGTCGTTGCGGCAGGACGGACCGCCGCCCGCCCGGCCGAAGCTCGAGCCGGTGGTGCAGCCCGACGGCAGCATCCGCTACGGCAACACCACGGTCATCATCCGGCACGACTGCCCGCCGGGCGGTGACTTCTTCGAGCCGCCGCCGCGCCCGGGTCGCCGTCGCTGACCGGTTCGCACGCTCCGTAATTTCCCGGCAAGGAAGACATCGCATGGCCATCAAGAACGTCGGTGTGATCGGCTGCGGGCTCATGGGCTCCGGCATCGTCCAGGTCGCGGCGCAGGCGGGGTACGCCGTGCTGTTCGTCGAGGCCAGTGACGAGCTGGTCAAGCGGGGGCTGGGCCGCCTGCGCGACACGCTCGAGGGTCTCGCCGCCAAGGGCAAGCTCGACGCCCGGGCCCGGGACGAGACGCTCGGCCGCATCGCCGGCACCCCGCGCCTGGAGGATCTCAAGGCGTGCGACCTGGTGATCGAGGCGATGACCGAGAACCAGGCACTGAAGAACGAGACGTTCGCCAAGCTCGATCGCATCTGCCCGTCCCACGCGCTGCTGGCCAGCAACACGTCGTCCTGCAACGTGACGGCGCTGGCCGCCGCCACCAAGCGCCCGGGGCAGGTGGTCGGCATGCACTTCTTCAACCCGGTCCCGCTCATGAAGCTGGTCGAGGTCGTGCGCACCATCCTCACCGACGAGGCCGCCGCGAAGACGGCGACCGACTTCGTGCGCGCGGTCGGCAAGGTGCCGGTGCAGGCCAAGGACGCCACCGCGTTCATCGTGAATCGCCTGCTGGTGCCCTACCTGCTCGACGCCATCCGCGTCTACGAGGGCGGGCTGGCGTCGCTGGAGGACATCGACCAGGCGATGAAGCTCGGGTGCGGCTATCCGATGGGACCGTTCACGCTGCTCGACCTGGTCGGCCTCGACACCACGATGTACGTGGCCGAGGTGATGTTCGACGAGTTCCGCGAGGCCCGCTACGCGCCGCCCCCGCTGCTCAAGCGCATGGTCATGGCCGGCCAGCTCGGCCGCAAGACCGGGCACGGCTTCTACACCTACGAGGCGAAGTAGTCACCTCGCCGTCGATGCGCGAGGTGTTCTGGCTGAGCGAGGACGAGCGCCGGACGCGCGAGCTGGCGCGCACGCTCGCGCGCGAGCAGGTGGCCCCGCGGGCGGCGCAGGTGGACGAGGCCGAGGTCTACCCGGCCGAGTCGCTCCGCCACCTCGGCCAGGCCGGGCTCATGGGCCTCTACGTGCCCGAGGCGTACGGCGGCGCCGGCCTCGGGGCGCTGGCGTTCTGCCTGGCCGTCGAGGAGGTCGCGTGGGCGTGCGCCTCGACCGCGGTGATCTACCTCGTGCAGTACGCCGCCGGCTATCCGCTCGTCTCGCACGGCACCGAGGCCCAGAAGCAGCGCTACCTCCCGCGACTGGCCGCCGGGGAGATCACGGCGGCGCTGTCGATCTCCGAGCCGGGCGCCGGTTCCGATGCCGGCTCGATGACGACCACGGCCGTACGCAAGGGCGATCGCTATCTGCTCAACGGCACCAAGATGTGGGTCACCAACGGCAGCCAGGCCGGCGTCATCACGCTCTTCGCCACGGTGGATCGCGCCCGCGGCCACAAGGGCGTGACCGCGTTCCTCGTCGAGCCGACCTTCCCGGGCTTCGCGCTCGGCAAGCTCGAGCGCAAGATGGGCATCCGCGGCTCGCCGACCGTCGCGCTGCACCTGAGCGACTGCGAGGTGCCGGTCGAGAACCGCCTGGGCGAGGAGGGGCAGGGCTTCCGCGTGGCCCTCGGCGCGCTCGACCGCTCGCGTCCCGCCGTGGGCGCCCAGGCGGTCGGCATCGCCCAGGCCGCCCTCGACGCCGCCACCGCCTACGCCAAGGAGCGCCGCCAGTTCGACCGGGCCATCGCCGAGTTCCAGGGCATCCAGTTCATGCTCGCCGACATGGCGATGCAGACCCACGCCGCCCGGCTGCTCGTACACCACGCCGCCGCCCTGGTGGACCGTGGCGTCACCGGCACCGCGCTGGAGTCGTCGATGGCCAAGTGCTTCGCCGCCGACGCCGCCATGCGGGTGACCACCGACGCCGTGCAGGTGTTCGGGGGCTACGGCTATACGCGCGACTATCCCGTGGAGCGCTTCATGCGGGACGCCAAGATCACCCAGATCTACGAGGGGACCAACCAGATCCAGCGCGTGGTCATCGCGCGCGACCTGCTCGACGCGCGCTGAGCGCATGGGCTTCTCGAGCCTCCGTTTGACCGGTGGCGCCGCCGGGTGTTAGATGTCCAGACATCCTGACAACGGAGGACCCCCCTCACCAGTGAACTTTCGACCCGGCATCCCTCGCTATCTGCAGATCGCGGATACGATCCGGCGCGAGCTGAAGAGCGACGGCGAGCGCATCCCCTCCGAGCACGAGCTGTGCGCGACGTTCCGCGTGAGCCGGCCCACGATCCGGCAGGCCCTCGACGTGCTGGTGCAGGAGGGACGGCTCTACCGCCACGCCGGCCGCGGCACGTTCGCCACCGCGGCCGCCGGCAACGACCGGCGCCTGCGCGTGATCGGCTCGATCGACGACATCATGGCCCTTGGCGACGAGACGTGGTTCAAGCTCCTCGCTCGCGAGCTGGCGCCGGTGCCGGCGAACATCGCCCAGGCCCTGCACCTGCCGCCGGGGTCCAACGGCTACCGCATCTCCGGCACCCGGCACGCCGACGGCGGCCCGTTCCAGCACGGCACGGCGTGGCTGCCGCTGTCGATCGGCCAGGCGCTGTCGGACGAAGACCTGTCGAAGACGTCCCTCATCGGCGCCATCGAGCGGCAGCTCAACATGCCGATCAAGTTCATGGAGCAGACGGTCGACGCCGCGCTGGCCCCCCGCTCGGTGGCCGAGCTGCTCCACCTGCGTCCGCGCTCGCCGCTGCTGCTCTTCCAGCGCACCTACTTCGCGGCGAGCGGCGAGCCGGTGGAATACGCGATCACGTATCAGGCGGGCCGCCGCTACCCCTACCGCGTCGGCCTCTCCCGCTCCGAGCGCCGGAACTGAGCGCGTGGCGTATCGCGTGGGGTTCGACGTCGGCGGCACCTTCACCGACTTCGTCCTCCAGGCGCCGTCGGGCGAGCTCACGACCGGCAAGCGTCTCACGACCTATCCCGATCCCTCGGCGGCCTGCCTGGCCGGCCTCGACGAGCTGATCGGCCGGGCCGGCATCGGCTGGCCGGCGCTGAGCCAGGCCGTCCACGGCACCACGCTCGGCTCCAACGTCGTGATCGAGCGCAAGGCGCGGGGCGTCGGCCTGCTCACGACCCGTGGCTTCCGCGACGTGCTGATCATCGGGCGGGAGAAGCGCTACCAGGTCTACGACCTCCAGATCGAGAAGCCGCTGCCGCTCATCGCGCGCCGGTTCATCGGCGAGGTGACCGAGCGGATGCTGGCCGACGGCTCCGTGCGCACGCCGCTCGACGAGGCCGACGCCCGGCGCGCCATCCGCGCGCTGGCGGCGCGGGGGGTGACGACGCTGGCCGTCTGCCTGCTGCATGCCTATCTCAACCCCGCCCACGAGAAGCGGCTGGCGGCGCTCGTCGCCGAGGAGGCGCCGCACGTCACCGTCACGCTGTCGCACGAGGTCTCGCCGACCTTCCGCGAGTACGAGCGGACGTCGACCACGGTGGTCAACGCCTACGTGATGACGGCCATCCGCGAGTACCTGCGCGGCTTGCAGGCGGCGCTGGGGGAGCGCGGCTACCGCGGCCGCCTGTTCGTCATGCAGTCCTCGGGCGGCGTGGCGACGGCCGAGGCGATGGAGCGGTACCCGGTGCGGATGATCGAATCGGGCCCCGCGGCCGGCGCGCTCATGGCCGCCGTCTACGGCGAGCTGGGCGGCCAGCGCGACCTGATCGCCTTCGACATGGGCGGCACCACCGCCAAGCTGGCGCTGATCGAGAACGGCCGGCCGTTCACGACCACGGCGTTCGAGCTGCATCGCGTGAACAATGCCCCGGGCAGCGGACTGCCGATGAACATCCAGGCGCTCGACCTCGTCGAGATCGGTGCCGGCGGTGGCTCGATCGCGCGCCCGCGGCTGGGCGTCATCGCGGTGGGCCCCGAGAGCGCCTCGTCGACGCCGGGGCCGGTCTGCTATGACCGCGGCGGCACCGAGCCGACCGTGACCGACGCGAACCTGGTGCTCGGCTACCTGAACGCCGAGTTCTTCGCCGGCGGCGCGATGAGGCTACACCTGGGCGCCGCCGTCCGCGCCATCGAGGCGTCGCTCGCGCGGCCGCTCGGCCTGTCGCTGGAGCAGGCGGCGTGGGGCATCCACGCCATCGTGAACACCAACATGGAGCTGGCCACGCGCGTGGTGTCGATCGAGCGCGGGCGCGATCCCCGCACGCTGACCCTGGTCGCCTTCGGCGGCTCCGGTCCCGTGCACGGCTGCCGGCTCGCCCAGGCGCTCGGCATCCCCCGGGTGATCCTGCCCGCGGCCGCCGGCGTCACCGCGGCCATCGGGCTGCTCGCCGCCGAGGTGCGCTTCGACGTGTCCCGCACGTACGTCCGGCGACTGGACGCGCTCGAGCCCGCGCGGCTCGACGCGATGTACGCCGAGATGGCGGAGCAGGCGCGAGAGGTCGTGCGCGACTCAGCGGTCGGCGGCGCCGTGACCGTGACGCGCTCGGTGGATGCGCGCTACGTCGGCCAGGGCTACGAGCTGACGGTGCCCGTCCCCGGCGGCACGCTCGACGCGGCCGCGCTCGCCCGCGTGCGCGCCTCGTTCGACGAGATCTACGCCGCCCGCTACGGCTACGCCCAGCCGGCCGAGCCGGTCGAGGTCGTGACGTGGAAGCTGTCGGCCATCGGCGGTGCCGCGCGAGTGGCGCTGGCCAAGGCCGCGGCCTCGCCGCTCGCCGGCGCGGTCAAGGGCCGGCGGCGCGCCTACTTCCCGGAGACCGGTGGCTGGATCGACTGCCCGATCTACGACCGCTACAACCTTGCCGCCGGGGCGCAGATCGCGGGTCCCGCGATCGTCGAGGAGCGCGAGTCGACCTCCGTGCTGCCGCCCGGCACCGTGGCCACCGTGGACGAGTACGCGAGCCTGATCGTGGAGCTCGGCCCGTGATGAAGTGTTGCGGTGTGCTGGTGGCGGTGGTGCTGCTGTGCGCACCTGCAGCGGGGGACGCCCCGAAGACCGCCCGGACGCTCGGGGTGCCCACCTCACCGCCGCTGCTGGCGCGAGCTGACCAGGTCCTCCAATGACGACTGCGCGTTTCGACCCCATCACGCTCGGTGTCGTGTGGGGCGCGCTGCAGTCGATCGCCGTGGAGATCGGGACGACCGTGCACAAGACCGCGTATTCGGAGCAGGCGCGCGAGGGGCAGGACTTCTCGGTCGCGGTGTTCGATGCCCAGGGACGGATGGTCGCGCAGGGGCCGTACTCGCCCGGCCACATGGGCGCGATGTCGGCGGCCGTGCGCAACGCGCTGGCCGCCCATCCGCTCGAGACACTCCGGCCGGGCGACGCCATCCTGCTGAACGATCCGCTGCTCGGCTCCGGCCACTTCCCCGACTTCTTCATCACCCAGCCGGCCTTCCACGACGGCCGGCTGATCGGCTTCGCGGTCAACATCGTGCACCACACCGACGTCGGCGGCTCGCGGCCGGGCAGCCAGGGCGTGGAGGGCATCTTCGACTACTTCCAGGAAGGCTTGCGTATTCCGCCGACCAAGGTCTGGAAGGCCTACGAAGAGCAGGAAGGAGTCGTCGGCATCATCGCCGCCAACACCCGCACGCCGGACAAGGTGCTGGGCGACCTGCGCGCCCAGCGCAGCGCGCTGCGCGTCGGCGAGCTGCGGCTGGTCGAGCTGGCCCAGCGCTACGGTCACGACATGCTCACCAGCGCCATGGACGAGATCATCGCGCGCAGCGAGGCCAGCATGCGGGCGGCCATCCGCGCGATCCCCGACGGCGTCTATGCCTTCGAGGACTTCCTGGACGACTACGGGCCCGGCACCGACCCGCTGCGGGTGGCGGTGACGGTCACGGTGGCCGGCGACGGCGTCACGATCGACTACGAGGGCTCGAGCCCGCAGACGCCGTCCGGGATGAACTCCTACATCAACTACACGCGCTCGTACTCGTACGCGGCGGTGAAGTGCCTGACCGATCCGCTCGGCCCCATGAACGAGGGCGCGCTGCGCCCGGTGACGGTGACGGCGCCCGCGGGCTCGTTCCTGAACCCGCGGCCGCCGGCCGGCGGGGGGCCGCGCGCGATCATCTGCTACCGCACCTTCGAGGCCGTGCTGGGCGCGCTGGCCCCGGCGCTGCCCGACCGGGTCGCGGCCGCCGCCTCGCACTTTGCGAACCCGACGTTTGGCGGCTGGGACCGCGCGCGCCGCCGGCGCTTCGTGGCCTACGAGCTGGTGCTGTCCGGCACCGGCGCCCGGGCGACGAAGGACGGCTGCGAGGGCATGGCGTGGGCGTTCAACGCCTCGAACATCCCGGTCGAGGCCCAGGAGGCCGCGCAGCCGATCGTCGTCGAGCGCTTCGGCTTCATCCCCGACTCGGCCGGCCCGGGGACGTTCCGCGGCGGCTCCGGCATCCGGCGCGACCTGCGCTTTCTGGCCGACGAGGGGAAGCTCACGAACCTGTCCGAGCGCCAGCGCTTCGCGCCCTACGGGATCTTCGGGGGCAAGCCGGGCCGCCTCGCCCGCACGGTCATCAACCCGGGGCCGGACGAGCAGATCGTCAATGGCAAGCAGTCCCGCGAGTTCGCCTACGACGACGTGATCTCCTTCCAGCAATCGGGCGCCGGCGGCTACGGCACTCCGCTCGAGCGCGACCCCGCCCGCGTGCTCGACGACGTCCTGGACGACTACGTGTCGATCGAGGCCGCCCGCGCGGAGTACGGCGTCGTGATCACCGGCGAGGGGGTTGAAGGCGTCGACCTACGCGTGGACGAGGCGGCAACCCGTGAGCTTCGCCACCATATGAAAAAAGTCGGTGAGAGCAACGGAGCCACGCGTGCCTAGAACAGGCCACCTGCGTCCCGAGGCGACCTCGCGGCACCCGCTACAACAGTCAAAGGAGCGAAGCTCCGCGTGATCTCCTTCACCGCCGAGCAGGAGGACTTTCGCCGGACCGTCGCGCGGTTCGTCGACGCCGAGGTGGCGCCGCAGGCCGACGCCATCGACGAGCGCGGTGAGTTCCCGCGCGAGGTCTTCAAGCGCATCGGCGCCCAGGGCTGGCTGGGGCTGCGCTATCCCGAGCAGTACGGCGGCGCCGACGCGGACATGGTGACGTACTGCCTGTTCGCGGAGGAGCTGGCCCGCGGCTCCCTCTCGGTGGCGGCGGCCGCGGCCATGCAGTCGCTCATGGGCACGTACTTCGTCTACAAGTACGGCTCGGAGGCGCTCCGGGCCCGGTACCTGACGCCGGCGCTGCGCGGCGACCTCGTCGCGACGTTCGCGCTGACCGAGCCGAACGCCGGCTCCGACGTCGCCGGCATCACGACGCGGGCGGAGCGGCGCGGCGACCGGTGGGTGCTGCGCGGCACCAAGACGTGGGTGACCAACGCCCCGGTGGCCGACCTGCTGACGGTGGCCGCCAAGACGTCGGGCGAGCGCGGGCTCGAGAACATCGCGCTGTTCCTGCTGGACCGCGGCACCATGCGGGGGATCACGCTGGGGAAGGCCATCGACAAGATGGCGGTGCGGGCCTCGGTGACGGGGGAGATCCTCCTCGAGGACGTGGAGGTGCCCGACGAGCACCTGCTCGGCGGCGAGACGGGCGGGGTCGACAAGATCGGGTCCATCCTGGCCGAGATCCGGATCATGACCGCCGCCCTCTCGGTGGGACTGGCGCGCGCCGCCTACGGTGCGGCGCTCGTGTACGCGCGCGAGCGCCGGGCGTTCGGCAAGCCGATCGGCGAGCACCAGGCGATCGCGTTCAAGCTCGCCGACATGCTGACCTCGCTGCAGGCGGCGGCGCTGATGACGTACCAGGCGGCGGCGCGGCTCGACGCCGGTCGCCCGATCGGTCGCGAGGCCGCCATGGCCAAGCTCTTCGCCTCCGAGACCGCGGTGCGGATCACCGACGAGGCCGCGCGCGTCTTCGCCTCCTACGGCCTGGCGATGGAGTATCCCGTGCAGCGCTATTTCCGGGACGCGCGCTTCCTGCTGCCGGGCGGCGGCACCTCGGAGATCCTCCGCCTGGTGATCGGCCGCGAGCTGGACTGGGACCGTGGAGCCGCCTTCGCATGAGGGGTGTCGATGTCCTGACCTTCGACTGCTACGGCACCCTGATCGACTGGGAGCGTGGCATCGGCGAGGCGTTCGAGGCGGCCGCCCGCGCCGACGGCGTCACGCTGGATCGGGCCGCCATCCTCCGCGCGTACCACGAGCTCGAGCCGCGGGTGCAGGCCGAGCGCTATCGGCGCTACCGCGACGTCCTCGCCCTCGCCGCGCGGGCCGTCGCCGAGCGTCTCGGCTGGACCCTGGCCCCGGGGCGGGAGGCGTTCCTGCCCGACAGCCTGCCGACCTGGCCGCCGTTCCCGGACACCAACGATGCGCTCCGCCGGCTGAAGGCCGCCGGCCATCGACTGATGATCCTGTCGAACGTGGACGACGATCTCATCGCCGGCACGCGGCGTCACCTGGCCGTGGATTTCGACGCCGTCATCACGGCCCAGCAGGTCGGCTCCTACAAGCCGGCGCCGGGCCACTTCACGGCGGCCCGGACGCGGATTGCCGGGGCGTCCTGGCTGCACGTGGCGCAGAGCTACTTCCACGACGTGCAGCCGGCCCGCGCGCTCGGCATCGCGTCGGCCTGGATCAATCGCAAGGGCGAGCGGCCGCTCGACGACCGGGGCCCCGACCACGAGTTCCGCACGCTGGCCGAGGCGGCCGACTTCCTCACGGGGGCCGGGCGATGACGACGCCCACGCCGATCCTGGCCGCGGTCTACCGGGGTGACCGGGCCGCCGCCGAGCGGTTGCTGGCCGCCGGTACGGCGCCCACCTTGTGCGAGGCCGCGGCGCTCGGCGACGCCGCGCGCGTACGCGGGCTGGCCCGCGCCGAGCCGGCGGCACTCGCGCGGCGGAGCCCGGACGGCTGGCCCGCGCTGCACCTGGCCGCGCACTTCGGCCACGGCGACGCGGTGGACGCGCTCGTGGAGGCGCGCGCCGACGTGCGCGCGCGCTCCGACAACGACGAAGCCAACACCGCGCTGCACGCCGGGCTGGCCGGCCGCGGCGACCTCCGGATCGTCAGCCGGCTCCTGACGGCGGGCGCCGACGTGAACGCCCGGGCGGCCGGTGGCTACACGCCGCTGCACATCGCCGCGTTCCGCGACGACCTCCCCATCGTCAATACGCTGCTCGCTCACGGCGCCGCCGCCGACGCCCGGGCGGACGACGGCCGGACGGCGCTCACGATCGCCGAGGAACGGGGCCACGCGCACGTCGCGCGGCGACTCCGGGGAGAGCTGCCATGAAGCGAGTCGCACTGGTCGGCGCCGGGGTCACGAAGTTCGGCGTCCGCAAGGCGTCGTACCGCGACCTCATCTGGGAGGCCGGCAAGGCCTGCTTCGACTCGGTGCCCGCCGTGAGGCCGAAGGACCTCGACGGCCTCGTGGTCGGCTCCGTCATGCCCGAGCGCACGGCCTTCCAGAGCCATATTTCATCGCTGACGGCCGAGGCGCTGGGGATCCGGCCCAGCACGCTCAGCGCGCGGACGGAGCACATGTGCGCCTCCGGCACCGTCGGCATCCGCTACGCCTACGCGTTCATCGCCGCCGGCCTCGCCGACCTCGTGATGGTGCTGGGCGTGGAGAAACTCAACCAGCCGAGCGGCGACGAGGCGATCCTCAACATGGGCACCGGCGTGGACCGCGAGTGGGAGGCGTCCTTCGGCCTCACCGCCCCGCCGTGCTTCGCGCTGGCCGCCCAGCGCCACATGGCCGCGTACGGCACCACCGAGGAGCAGCTCGCGCGCGTGGGCGTGAAGAACCACACCCACGCGTCGAAGAACCCCACCGCGCACTTCAACAAGGGCGCGACGCTGGACCAGGTGCTCGGCTCGCGGATGATCTCGAGCCCGCTGCGCCTCTTCATGTGCTCGCCGATCACCGACGGCGCCGCCGCCGTCGTGCTGGCGTCCGCGGAGCGCGCGCGCGACCTCACCGACACGCCGGTGTGGATCCGCGGCACCGGCCAGGCGCTCGACGGCTTCCAGCTCACCTCGCTGCACGAGGACTACGCGCACTGGCCGGCGCTGAAGCGCGCGGCCGCCGGCGCCTATCGGATGGCCGGTATCGGGCCGAGGGACGTCGACCTCGCCGAGGTCCACGACTGCTTCGCGATCGCCGAGATGATCGCCTGCGAGGAGCTGGGGTTCTGCGACAAGGGCGAGGCGGGGCCGTTCGTCGACGCCGGGCGCAGCGACTACGGAGGCGATGTCGTCGTCAACCCACGCGGCGGGCTGATCGGCTGCGGTCATCCGCTGGGCGCCACCGGTGTGGCCCAGGCGGCCGAGGTCTTCGTCCAGCTCCGGGACGAGGCCGGCGCCCGCCAGGTCCCGGCCGCCACCATCGGCCTCACCCACAACAACAGCGGCATGGGCGAGCACGTGGTGATGATCTACGGCAAGGACCCGGCGTGATTACAACCGTCGCCGTCCTCGGGCCCGGGCGGATCGGACGCCAGATCGCACTGGCATTCGCGCTGGGCGGCTGCCCGGTGCGCCTCGTCGACGTGAAGGAAGGGCGCCCGGTGGCCGAGGCCGAGCGGGCGCTGGCCGATGCCCGGCGCGAGATCGTGCGCGATGTCGGCCTGATGGTCGAGGAGCAGGTGATCGGCGAGGCCGAGTCGGCCGCCGTGCTGGGGCGGATCGAGGAGCGGATCGGGCTCGAGGCGCTGAAGGGCTGCGGCTTCGTGCAGGAGGCGCTGCCGGAGTCGGTCCCGCTCAAGCAGGCCGCGCTCGCCCGCCTGAACGGCGTCGTCGACGCCGACGCCATCATCGCCTCGGGCTCGTCCACCATCTCGCCCTCGCACGTCTGCGACGCGGTGGAGCGCCCGGAGCGCTTCCTGGTCGCGCACTGGCTGAACCCCGCCCACATCATCCCGCTCGTGGACGTGGTGCCCGGCCCGCGGACGGCGCCGGCGACGGTCGACCGCACGCTGGCGCTGCTGGAGAGTCTCGGGAAGACGCCGGTCCGCTGCGGCGACTCGCCCGGCTTCATCGGTCCCCGGCTGCAGGTGCTGCTGATGAACGAGGCGGTGCGGCTGGTCGAGGAGGGCGTCGCCACGCCCGAGGACGTCGATCGCGCGTTCAAGGCGGGCATGGGATTTCGTTACGCGTCGATCGGGATCTTCGAGTTCATCGACTGGGGCGGCGTGGACATCCTGTATCGCGCCAGCCGCTACATGACCGAGGCGCTCGGCGACGAGCGGTTCAAGCCGGCCCGGCTCGTCGAGGAGAAGATGGCGCGCAACGAGCTGGGGCCCAAGACGGGGCGGGGGTTCTTCGACTACGCCGGCGACCGGCGCGAGGCGTTCGAGACCGACAAGGTGCGGGCGCTGCTGCGCCGCCTGCGAACCGAGCGGCGGCCGTGATCCTCATCGAGCACGCGACGGTCCTGACGGTCGACGCCGCCCGGCGGATCCTGGCCGACGGCTCGGTGCTGGTGGACGGCCGCGACATCGTGCAGGTCGGGCCGGCCGGCTCGATCCGTCCGCCGCGGCCGCCGGACCGCGTGATCGACGGCCGCCGGTATCTCGTCGCGCCGGGCTTCGTCGACACCCACGTGCACCTCACCGAGCACCTCAGCCGTGGCCTCATGCTCGACGACGTCCCGGTGCCGCGCTACCTGCCCGACTGGCTGCTGCCGCTGTACTCCACGGTCACGCCGGAGGAGGAGCAGGCGGCGGCGCTGCTGGCCTGCGTGGAGATGATCCGCACCGGCACCACGACGTTCTGCGAGGCCGGCACGCTCTTCGACGTGGCCGCCGTCGCCGACGCGGTGGAGCAGGTGGGGATGCGCGCGATCCTGGGCCGCTGGACGTGGGACCTGGACGGCCAGACCGGGCGCATGAAGCAGACGACGAGCGAGGCGCTGGCCTTCACGGAGGACGTGCTCGGCAAGGTGCACGGCCGCGCCGACGGCCGCCTCGGCGCCTGGCCCCTGCTGCTCGGCTTCGGCACCTGCTCGGAGGCGCTGATCCAGGGCGCGCACGCGCTGGCGGCGCGCCACGGGGTCGGCTGGGGGATGATGCAGAGCGCGCTCCATCCCTCGCGGCCGAGCCGCGACACGATCCCGCTCGCGCGCCTCGACGCGCTCGGCGTGCTGGACGCGAGGACCAAGCTCGCGCACATGGTCTACGTCGACGACGCCGGCATCGCGTTGCTCGCCCGCCGGGGCGTCAAGGTCGCCCACTGCCCGACGGCCGGGCTCAAGCACACCAAGGGCCTGGCCGCGCATGGGCGCTTCCCCGAGATGGTGGACGCCGGCGTGTGCGTCTCGCTCGGCGGCGACAGCGGCAACGGCTCCAACCACTTCGACATGCTGCGGCTGATGTACCTGGCGGCGACGGTCTACAAGGACGCCCGCAACGACGTGGGCGTGCTGCCGGCCGAGCGCGTCCTGGAGATGGGGACCCTCCGCGGCGCCGAGGCGCTGCTGCTGGAGCGGCAGATCGGCTCCATCGAGCCGGGCAAGCGCGCCGACCTGGTGCTCTACGACCTCGACACGCCGGAGTGGCGGCCCCTGCTGAACCCGGTCAACAACCTCGTCTACGCGGCCAGCGGCGCCAGCGTGCGCACCGTGCTGATCGACGGCCGCGTCGTGCTCGACGAGGGCCGGCTGACGACGGTGGACGAGCGCGCCCTCTACGAGCGCGTGGAGCGACTGAGCCGCGAGCACGTGCGCCGCGCCGGCGTCCCGGTCCAGAGCGCGTGGCCGGTGGTGCCATGACCGCGCGGATGATCGAGGAGCGCCCCCGGGTTCCCCGGGGCGCTCCGAGCGCGGGGGGCGTGGGGGGCCATGTCGGGGCCCCCCACGTGATGATCTCGTGAGCTACTTCCGCGCGACCGATCCGTTCCCGCTGGAGGCCGCCGACTTCACGAAGCTGCACGAGTTCTACGCGCGACTGGGGCAGGGGCGGCTCAGCACGACGCGGTGCGCGGGCTGCCAGCGCACGGCGTGGCCGCCGCGCGGCTTCTGCGCCGAGTGCGGCAGCGACGCCTTCGCCTGGGTGGACCTGCCGGAGGAGGGGACGGTCCACGCCTTCACCGTGCAGGAGACCGGGCTGCCGGCCGGCTTCAACGGCCCCCGTGTCTTCGCCATCGTGAAGCTCGGCGAGCATCGCCTCTTCTCGATCCTGCTCGACGCCGACCCCGCGCGGGTGACGATCGGCCAGCGGGTGCGCCTGAAGCCGCTGGCGGTCGATCCCGATCCGAAAGGCAATCCGCGATGGCTCCCCGCGTTCACGCCGTCGGCGTGATCTCCGACACCCACGGCCTGCTGCGGCCCGAGGCGGTGGCGGCGCTGGGGGGCGTGGAGCGCATCGTGCACGCCGGCGACATCGGCAGCCGCGACGTCCTGACCGCGCTCGAGCGCATCGCGCCCGTCTCGGCCGTGCGCGGCAACAACGACCGCGAGAGGTGGGCGGCCGGCATCCCGGAGACCGAGGTCGTCGAGATCGGCGGCGTGTCGCTCTACGTCCTGCACGACCTGCACGAGCTCGACCTCGATCCGCGCGCGGCCGGCTTCGCGGCCGTCATCGCCGGCCACAGCCACCAGCCGCGCCTGGACGAGCGCGACGGCGTGCTCTACCTGAACCCGGGCAGCGCCGGGCCCCGGCGCTTCAAGCTGCCGATCTCGCTCGCGCGCCTGACCGTGACGGGCGCGCGCGTGCACGCCGAGCTGTTGACCCTGGAGATCCCCCCGGTGACGCGCGCATGAAGGTTCTCGTCGCCAAGCCCGGGCTCGACGGCCACGACCGCGGGGCCAAGGTCGTGGCCTACGCGCTGCGCGATGCCGGCGTGGAGGTGGTCTACTCCGGCCTCAAGCGCACGCCGGAGGAGATCGTGGCCGAGGCCGTCCAGGAGGACGTGGACGTGGTGGGGCTGTCGATCCTCTCGGGCGCCCACCTCACGCTCGCGCGGCGGATCATCGACGGCCTGCGTGCCCAGGGGGCGGGCGAGATCCGCGTGGTCGTCGGCGGCACGATCCCGCCTCGCGACGTGCCGGCCCTGGAGGCGCTCGGGGTGAGCCGCGTCTTCCCGATGGGCACGCCACTGCCGGAGATCGTGAAGTTCTTCGGCAGCCCCGGAGGCTAGGCGAGCGACTCACGCTCGCGATCCCGCGGCAGGTCCCGTGCAATCTCGCGCCTGGACGAGGTGCGGGCGGACGCCACCCGCGCCCCCCCGAAGTCGTTCACTGCGGCTGGACGATGACCGTGCGCAGCACGCCGAGATACTGCTTGGCCACGCGCTGCACGTCGGCGGGCGTGACCTTCTTGACGTTGGCCGCGTAGACGTCGAAGAACTCGTAGCCCACCCCGGCCAGCTCGGCGGCGGCCAGATACCAGGCCTGCCGCGCGTTCGTGCGGCGGTCCATCGCCTGGCTGCCGACCACGTAGGAGCGGGCGACCGCCACCTCCTCGGCCGACGCCGGCTCGTTCTGGATGCGCGCGAGGTGCTCCTTGAGCGCGGCCTCGGCCTTCGGCACGTTCGCCGGCGCCGTTCCCAGGATGGCCACGAAGGCGCTCGTGTCCAGGCGCGGGGGGTACTGGGTCCCCGTCGAGTACGCCAGCGCCTGCGTGTCGCGCAGGTCGGAGAAGAAGCGCGACGCCATCCCGCCGCCGAGAATCGCGGTCATGACCTTGAGCGCGGGGTAGTCGGGATGCGTGAGCGGCGGCGCGAGCGCGGCCATGAAGATCTGCGCCTGCGCGCCCGGCACCGCGAACACCTCGCGCGTGGCCGCCATCGGAGGCGGCGCGGGCAGCGACGGCGTCGGCGCCTTCCCCGGCGGCAGCGCTGCCGAACAGGCGTTGAACCTCGCGCGAGCACGTCGGCGCCCTTCACATCGCCGCTCACGGCCAGCACCATCTGATCCGGGGACGTACTGGCGCCGGTAGTGGGCCAGGAGCGCGTCCCGCGTGAGCTTCTCCACGCTCTCCCGGCGGCCGAGCGGATCCCAGGCGTAGGGATGGGCGCCGAAGAGCGCGGCCCGCATCCGGTCGGCGGCGACGTCGAAGGGCTTCTCGCCGCGGTTCCTGATCTGCCGCACGATGAAGTCGCGCACGGCGCGCACGGTGCCGTCCGGCACGGTGGGGCGGAGGGCGACGTCGGCGACCAGCTCGAGCATGGGCAGCCAGTTGCGCGAGAGCGCGGTGGCGGTGATCTCGGAGTAGTCGGCGTCGCCGTAGGCGTCGATGCTGCCGCCCATCCGGTCGGCGGCGGCGGCGATCTGCTCGCCGTTCATCTTCTCGGTGCCGCGCACCAGCATGAGCTGCAGCATGTTCGAGATGCCGGCGGTGTCCGGTGTCTCCGTGCGCGTGCCCATCGTCACCAGGAGCGAGTAGGCGACGACGGGCGCGGCCGGGTTTTCTCGCACGATCACGGTGAGACCGTTGGGCAGGCGGCTGCGCGTGACGCCGGCCGGCTGCGCGAAGACGGCGGCAGGGATCAGCAGGGTCAGGAGCGCGGCGACGGCGAGCGCGCGGCGAGTCATGGCGCTTTCCTCGGCACGAAGGCGATGTAGGCGTAGGCGGTCACGGGCAGATACTTGCGCGGCCGCATCGCGGATCTGCTCGCGGGTCACGGTCCGGAGCCGCTCGATATAGCGCAGCTCGTCGTCGAGCTTGGCCGTCGTGATGCGCGATGCCGTACGCCGAGGCCACGCCGTCGGAGGTCTCGTAGGCGAAGGCGTGCTCGGACTCCGCCTTGGTGATCGCCAGCTCCCGCTCCTCCTCGGTGGGCCCCTCCTGCTGCAGGCGGGCGATCTCCTCGAGGATCCGTCGCTCGACCTTCTCGACGTCACCCGCCTCGAGCTGCGCCTGGACGTAGAGCATGCCCGACAGCTGCAACGTGGAGTTGCTCATGGTGATCCGGGTCACGATCCGCTCGCCGTCGCGGAGGGTCCTGGCCATGCGCGAGCTCTCGCTGCCCGCCAGGATGGTGGCGAGCAGATCGAGCGGCAGGCTGTCCGGGTCGGCGAGGCTGGGCGCTTGCCAGCCCAGCACCAGATACGCCTGCTGCTCCGGCCGCTCCACCGTGCGCCGCACGATCGTCGTGATGGGCGCCAGCGGCGGGCGCGGCCGGCGGCGTGTACCCCGTTCGGGGGCGCTGGCCGAAGGTGCGGTCCACCATGGCGCGGACGGCCTTGGCGTCGACGGGACCCACCACCACGAGCGTCACGTTCTCGGGCGTGTAGTACCGATGATTGAACGCCTTCAGATTCGTCCTGCGTCGCCGCGTTCATCGTGGCCGGCGTGCCGAGCACGGGCCGGCCGTACGGATGGTCCGCGAACACCATGCCGTACATCTGGCGCAAGGCTGGCCGTCCGGGGGTTGTCGGTCTCGATGCGGGTCTTCCTCGAAGATGACCTGGCGCTCGGCGTCGATCTCCTTGGGGTCGAACTTCGAGTGGAACGCCATCTCCTCGAGCAGCTGGATGCCGGTCGCCGTCGCCTCGCTCGGCACCTGGACCTGGAAGGTCGTGTAGTCGAACGTCGTGAACGCGTTGGAGCGTCCGCCCGTGCCCTCCACCGTGCGGTCGATGTAGCCCGGGCCGAACGTGTCCGTGCCCTTGAAGAGCATGTGCTCCTGGAAGTGCGCATGGCCGAGCGTCTCCGGGCTCTCGTAGCGCACGCCCGTCGCCACCCAGAGGTAGACGGCGACGATGTCGGCCGCGCGATGATCTTGCACGATGAGGGTGAGCCCGTTGGGCAGGACGTCGACCGCCGGTGGGCGGACGTGTCCGCCGCCGGAGGTCGGTCCGGGCGGCCAGACGAGCAGACTCAGCACCACGGTCGCGACGAGCGCTCGATACGTCGATCTCGGTTCACCCATGGTCGTCCTCCAGCCGCCGCGCCGACCATGCAGCTGCAGCACGTCTCGAGCGCCTTCGGCCATAGCTCCGCCGCCTTCCTTTTTTCTCATTACTATGGGCGCGCCGGCGGTGCGGCTCCAGGGTCGAACGGCACGGCGGCTGGGCCGTTTGGGCATAGTCCGGGCGGCGCGGGTGGTTCGGCTCATTTGACAACTCCGGCGAGCGCGGCCTAGCCTGAAGCCACCCCACGAAACATGAGACCGAAGGACCGCCAGTGTGACGCCTGCCTGGCTCGACCGGCCGACGATCCTCATGGTTCACGGCACGCCGACGTGGTCGTTTCTCTACCGCCACCTGGTGAAGGGGCTGGGCGACCGATACCGGTGCGTGGTGCCCGACCACCTCGGCTTTGGCCTGAGTGGGCGGCCGGCCGGCTGGTCATACCGTCCGCAGGACCAGGCGCGTATCCTGGCCCAGGTGATCGACACGCTCGAGCTGAAGGACCTCACGCTGGTGGTGCACGACTTCGGCGGCCCGATCAGGCTGGCCTACGCGGTCGCGCATCCCGAGAAGTCCGCCGCCTGGTGCTGTTCAACACGTGGATGTGGTCGCTACGGGGGATCGGCGGCTGGAGTGGTCGGTGGTACGAGGCCCTCTGGCGCCGCCGCGAGCGGATGGCCGAGACGCTGGCGGTTGTCGAACGGTTTCTCGCAGCCTGAGTCGGAGGTGACCACATGAGAGACGTGACGCTGCACGCGGGCATCCCGGTCAAGCCGGTCTATGGTCCCGAGGACCTGGCCGGACGCGACGTCGCGCGCGACATCGGGCAGCCGGGCGAGTATCCCTACACGCGCGGTATCCACAAACACATGTACCGCGATCGTCTCTGGACGATGCGCCAGTACATCGGCTTCGGCACGCCGGAAGAAACGAACGCCCGCTTCAAGTACCTGATGGCGCACGGGCAGGACGCGCTCAACGTCGCCTTCGACCTGCCGACCCAGCTCGGCCTCGACTCCGATGACCCCAAGGCCGAGGGCGAGGTCGGCCGGGTGGGGATGGCGATCGACACGCTGGCCGACATGGAGGCGGCGTTCGACGGCATCCCGCTCGACCGCGTCAGCGTCTCACTCACCATCAACGGCATGGCGGCGCCGATCACCGCGATGTACTACGCCGTGGCCGAGAAGCAGGGCGCGGCCGCCGACCGCGTCGTCACCACGCCGCAGAACGACATCCTCAAGGAGTTCGTCGCGCGCGGCACCTGGATCTACCCGGTCGAGCCCTCGCTGCGGCTGGTCGGCGACCTCATCGAGTTCTCGGCCCGCCACTTCCCCCGCTCCAACCCGGTCTCGGTGTGCGGCTACCACATCCGCGAGGCCGGCTGCACGACCGCCCAGGAGATGGCGTACGGCCTGGCCATCGCGGCCGCCTACGTGGAGATGATGGTGGCGCGCGGCATGGACGTGGACGAGTTCGCGCCGCGCATCTCGTTCAACTTCACCGCGTGGGGCAAGATCTTCGAGGAGGTCGCGAAGTTCCGGGCCGGCCGCCGGCTCTACGCCCGGATGCTGCGCGAGCGGTTTGGCGCGCAGAATCCCAAGTCGTGGATGTTCCGCTCGCTCATCGGCGGCGGTGGCTCCGCCTTCACCATGCAGGAGCCGGAGAACAACATCGTGCGCGGCGCCTACATCGCGCTGGCCGGCGCGCTCAGTGGCGCCCAGACGATGGCGCTGCCCACCTACGACGAGGCCTACACGATCCCGTCGCCCAAGGCCCAGCTCATCGCGCTCCGGACCATGCAGATCTGCGCGGAGGAATCGGGCGCCGCCGACACCGTGGATCCGCTGGCCGGCTCCTACTACGTCGAGGCGCTCACCAACGAGATGGAGGCGAAGATCGTCCAGGAGCTGGCGGCGGTCGAGCGCATGGGTGGCATCGTGGAAGCCGTGAAGAGCGGCGCCCTCCAGGCCGAGGTCGCGCGCCAGGCCTACCGGTTCGAGCAGGCGATGGGCTCCGGCGAGATCCCCAAGGTGGCGGTCAACTGTCACGTGGGCGACCGCCCGGCCGAGGCGGACCAGGACGTGGAGCTGTACGCCTTCGACCCGAAGGTGTCCGAGACCCAGCTGGCGAAGCTGGCGCGGGTGCGCCGCGAGCGGGACGATGGCGTGGCGCAGGCGGCGCTGCGACGCCTCGCCGCCGAGGCGCGTGGCACCGGCAACCTGATGCCGCCCATCGTCGAGGCGGTGAAGGCGTACGCGACGCTGGGCGAGATCTGCCAGGCGATGAGGAGCGTGTTCGGCGAGCACAAGGAGCCGGTGAAATGGTGAGCGCAGAGCGGTTCGGCAAGGGCATGTCGTTCGACCAGTACGTCGCCTACACGGCGGCGCCCGAGAACCTGAAGCGGGAGGGGTCCGGCGCCGGGCGGAGCCCGAGCTGGAGCGACTTCCTGCGCCAGGCGTACGATGCCGCCCAGCTCTCGGAGGCGCAGCGCGCCGCGTGGAGGTGGCTGGTCGGGCAACCGGGCGGGCCGGCCAAGGTGCTGGCCCTTTCCGAGGAATGGTCGTCGGACTGCCGCCGCGACATCCCGGTGCTGGCCCGGGTCGCCGACGCGGTCGGCCTCGAGCTGCGCATCTTCCCGCGCGACGGCCAGCGCTTCAGCCGCGCGCCCGAGCCCGATCCCGAGTCGCCGAATGCCGACCTCATGGCCCAGTACCTCAACCGCCGCGACGGCCAGACCTTCCAGTCGATCCCGGTCATCGTGTTCTTCTCGAGCGACATGCGGGAGCTCTACCGCTACATCGAGTTCCCGCTGGTCTACCGCAAGGATCGGCTGCGCGCCGCCCAGACCGCGCCGAAGCCCGGCGAGACGGCCGAGCAGACGAAGCAGCGCGCCGCCCGCGAGTTCGCCGAGATGCTGGGCTCGCCGTTCTTCCAGGTGTGGCGCGACGCCGCGTCGGCCGAGTGGCTCAGCATGCTGTACGAGCGGCTGCGCGTCGGCACTCTGGCCTGAGGCAAGCGAGCGGGGGCATGGCGACGCTGGCCATCATCGGCAAGGGGGTGCCCAAGCGCGACGGGGCCGACAAGGTCACCGGCCGCACGCGCTACCTGCACGACCTCGAGCTGCCGCGCCTCGCCCACGGCAAGATCCTGCGATCACCGCACCCGCACGCGCGCATCGTGCGCATCGATACCTCGCGCGCGGCGGCGCTGCCGGGCGTGCTGGCGGTGCTGACCGGCGTCGAGGTCGAGCAGCATCCGTTCGGCTTCGCCAGGGACCAGCTCGCGCTGAAGACGGACACGGTGCGCTGCGTCCGCGACGAGGTGGCGGCGGTGGCGGCCGAGAGCGCGGCCATCGCCGAGGCCGCGCTCGACCTCATCGAGGTCGAGTACGAGGAGCTGCCGGCCGTCTTCGACCCGCGGGCGGCCGTGCGGCCGGGCGCGCCGCTGGTGCACGAGGAGCGGCCGACCAACCACACCGACCTGCGCTACCAGTTCAGCCACGGCGACGTCGAGCGCGCGTTCGCCGGGGCGGCGGCCGTCGTCGAGGGCGAGTTCCGGTTGAACTTCGTGACGCCGGCCTGCCTGGGCACGATGGTGGCGATCGCCGACTGGGACGCCGAGGACCGGTTGACCATGTGGTCCACGACCCAGGTGCCGTTCCTCTACCAGCGAGACCTGGCCCAGGCCCTGGGCATCGGCGGCGACCGCATCCGCGTGCTGCAGCCGCCGGTCGGCGGCAATTTCGGCAGGGGGCTGGACCTCTATCCGATCGACGTCATCGCCGCGCTGCTGGCCCGGCGGGCGCGCCGGCCCGTCAAGATCGAGTTCGAGCGCGTCGAGGAGTTCATCGCGTGCCCCACGCGGGAGCCGTGCACGATCCGGCTGCGTACGGCCGCCGACGCCGAGGGCCGGCTGCTGGCGCGCGACTGCCACGTCGTCATCGACAACGGCGCCTACGTGTCGTGGGGCTCGACCACGCCGTACGTGATGCTCTCGACGGTCGCCGGCCTCTACCGCTGCCCGGCCGTGCGCTTCGACACGACGATCGCCTACACCAACAACCCCTACTCGGGCTCGATGCGCGGCTACGGCAACCTGGAATCGACGTTCGCCGTCGAGAGCCAGATGGACGAGCTGGCCGACCGGCTCGGCCTGGCCCCGCTCGAGATCCGCCGGCGTAATGCCACCCAGCCCGGCGACGTGAACCCGCAGGGCTTCGTCATCACCTCCTGTGCGATGGGCGAGTGCCTGGACGCCGTGGCCGGGGCGGTCGAGCAGGGCCTGCCGCCGGTCGCGGCCGGCTGGCGGCGCGGCGTCGGCTACGCCGGCATGTTCCACGTCGGCGGTGGCGCGCGCATCTACCGGTCGGACGGCTGCGGCGCCATCGTGAAGCTGGACGACTTCGGTCGCGTCTCGCTGCTGACGGGCGCGACCGAGATCGGCCAGGGCTCGGAGACCGTGCTGGCGATGATCGTGGCCGAGACGCTCGGCATCCCGCTCGAGCGGATCGACGTCGTGAACTCCGACACCGCGGTCAAGCCGTGGGACGTCGGCGCCCACGCCAGCCGCACCACGTTCATCGCCGGCAACGCCGCCCGCCTGGCCGCCGAGAAGCTGCGCGGCCAGCTCCTGGCCATGGCCGCCGGCGAGCTGGAGGCGCCGGCCGAGCGGCTGCGCGCCGCCGACGGGTGGATCTTCGTGAGCGACGAGCCGGAGCGGCGGATCGCCTACGATCGGGCGGTCCGCGCCGGGCATCTGCGCGAGCATGGCCAGACGCTGGTGGCCGAGGCGTTCTACGATCCGCCCACGGAGATGCTCGACAAGGACCTGCGCGGCAACGTCTCGGCAACCTACGGCTTCGCGGCGCAGGCCGCGGTGCTGGACGTCGAGGCGGCGACCGGGGCCATCCGCGTACGGCGCATCGTCTCCGCCCACGACGTCGGCCGCGCGCTCAACCCGCTGGCCGCCGAGGGCCAGATCCACGGCGGCATCCACATGGGCCTCGGCTACGCGCTCAGCGAGCGCCTGGTCGTACAGGAGGGCCAGATTCTGACCGCATCGTTCATGGACTACGCGATCCTCAAGGCCGACGACATGCCGGAGCTGGTCGTGCGCCTGATCGAATCCGGCGAGTCCGAGGGCCCGTTCGGCGCCAAGGGCCTGGGCGAGTCGGGCGTCATTCCGGTCTCGGCGGCGATCGCCAACGCGGTGAAGAACGCCATCGGCGTGCGCTTCACCGAGCTGCCGATCACGCCGGCGGCCGTGCACGCGGCGCTGAGGCGACCGTAGGCCCCGTGAACCTCTTCGAGGGCGTACGCGTGCTCGATCTCTCCCGGATGCTGGCCGGGCCCTACGGCTCGATGCTGCTGGCCGACATGGGCGCCGAGGTCATCAAGGTCGAGGAGCCCGACGGCGGCGATCCGATGCGCGTGATGGGGCCGCCGTTCCTGCCCGAGGGCGAGAGCGCGTACTTCCTGTCGATCAACCGCAACAAGAAGTCGGTCGCGCTCGACCTCACGACCCCGGCCGGCCGCGACGTCTTCCTCGAGCTCGCCGCCCACGCCGACGTGGTCTGGGAGAACTTCCGCCCGGGCGTGATGGAGCGGCTGGGGCTGGCCTACGCGACGCTGGCCGGCGTCAACCCGGGGCTGATCCAGTGCTCGATCTCGGCCTACGGTCAGGACGGTCCGTACCGCGACTGGCCCGCGTTCGACCTCGCGCTGCAGGCGATGGGCGGGGCCATGTCGCTCACCGGCGAGGAAGGGGGACGGCCGGTGCGGATGGGGCTGCCGATGGGCGACCTCGCCGGCGGGATGTTCGGCGCCTTCGCGGTGGCCGGCGCGCTCTTCCGCCGCTCCCGCACCGGGCGGGGCGCGCACGTGGACCTCTCGCTGCTCGATTGCCAGGTCTCGCTGCTGACCTACATCGCGCAATACTTCTGGGCCGACGGCCGCGTGCCGGGGCGGATGGGCTCCGGCCACGCCTCGGTCGTGCCGTACCAGGCGCTCGCCACGCGCGACGGCCATTTGATCGTCGCCGTCTTCGCGGAGAAGTTCTGGGGTGGGTTCTGCGGCGCGGTCGAGCGCCCCGAGTGGACCGCTGACCCGAGGTTCGCGACGAATCGCCAGCGCCTCGCCCACCGCGAGGTGCTGATGCCGCTGGTGGAAGCGGTGTTTCGCGAGCGCACGACCGAGGACTGGCTGGCGCGGCTGCACGCAGCCGGCGCGCCCGCCGCCCCGATCCTGGCGGTGGACCGCGTGCTGTCGGATCCCCAGGTGCGGCATCGCCGCATGGTGGTGGACGTCGAGCACCCGCGGCACGGTACGCTGCCCACGCTCGGAACGCCGATCAAGATCGACGGCGCGGCCGAGCGGCCGGTGACGGCGGCGCCGCGGCTCGGCGAGCACACGGACGCGTTGCTGAGTGAATTGCTCGCATACCCGGCCGAGCGCCTCGCCGCGCTCCGCCGAGAGGGAGTGGTGAGGTGAACATCAGCGTCCTCGGTGGAAGCAACGGCGGCTACGCGACCGCGGCGGACCTCGCCCTCGCCGGCCACCGCGTCCGGCTGTGGCGTCGCTCCGAGAAAGACCTGGCCCCGGTCCGCAAGGGCGGCACGATCACGCTCGTCGGCGAGGGCCGCCAGGGCGAAGCCCGGCTCGATCGCGCCACCGCCGACCTGGGCGAGGCGCTGGACGGCGCCGAGGTCGTCGTGGTGCCGCTGCCGGCGACCAGCCACGACGATCTGGCCAAGCACCTGGCCGGCCGGCTCACCGGACGCGAGGTGGTCGTGCTGACGCCGGGCACGCTCGGCACCTTCGTGCTGGCGCGCGGCCTGGCTCGCGCGGGCGCCACGCTGCCGCTGGCGTTCGCCGAGACCGGCACGCTGCCCTATCTCACGCGCAAGACGGGACCGACGTCGGTCGCCGCGCCCGTGCGCGCGGTGAATCTGCCGGTCGGCGTGTTCCCCGCGTCGCGCTCGAAGGTGGCGCTGGAGCGCATCACGGCGCTGTTCCCGGCGACGCGGCCCTGCGTCGACGCGCTGGACGCCGCACTGACCAACGCCGGCGTGGTCATCCACCCGCCCCTGGTGCTGGTGAACGCGGGAGCGATCGACGGCGGCCGCTTCGACATCCACGCGGCGGGCACGACGGCGAGCGCCCGGCGGCTCATCGAGGCCGTGGACGCCGAGCGGGTGGCTTCGCGGCGGGGGCTCGGCTACCCGGCGCCGCACTACGAGCAGGCGACGCTCTACGACGAGGCGCGGGCCGCCGAGGGCCTCTACGGCGCCGGCGCCCGGCAGAAGCTCGTGGCCAGCGGCCTCTGGAGCGAGGTCGTGACCTACGAGCATCGCTACGTGAGCGAGGACGTGGTGCTGGGGCTGACCCTGTTCGAGTCGGCCGGACGCACGGCCGGGGTGGCGACGCCCGCGGTGTCCGGGCTCCTCGGGGTCTTCGGCGCGTTGCTCGGCCGCGACCTCACCGGCGGCCGGGCCCTCGATCACCTCGGCCTCGGCGACTTCACGCAACGCGAGGTGCGCGCCCTCTTCCACGACGGCTGGGAGTCGCACGCCTGGTCGCGGGCGATTCGATGACCGTGCCCCTCGAGGACGACGGCGCCGGGGCGCTGACCATCGACGGCTCGCGCTATCTGCTGATCCGTCCCGAGACGCTGGCGGCGCTGCAGAAGGCGGTCGAGACGGCCGTGGGCCGGCAGGCCGCCGACTGTCTCGCGGCCGGCGGTCGCGCCGGTGGCGCGCGGGCGACGGCATCGCTGCCGGGCCCGGGCGCGGAGCGGGTACGCCGGCTCCTCGACATGGGGAGCGCCCTCGGCTGGGGCCAGTTCACGCTCGAGCGCTTCGCGAGTGACGGCCTGGTCGTGACGGTGCGCCGCTCGCCCTTCGCCGAGGCGTACGGCGCCTCGGCGACGCCGGTCTGCCACCTCACGCGGGGCGTGCTGCAGTCGCTCGCGATCCTGACCCTCGACCGCCCCGCCCAGGTGATCGAGACCCAGTGCACCGCCACGGGTGCCGACCGCTGCCGGTTCGAGGCCCGCGTCGAGTGAGCGGTGCCGCCCAGCCGGCGAGCCCGGCTATGATTCGGGAAGGCGCCGAGGAGGGCGCCACCACGTGAGCGCCGATCGTGCCCCCGATCCTCGAGCGGAAGCGGAGCGGAAGCTGCGGTTGGTCCTGGCCTCCGAGGCCCGGGCCGAGCGCGACCTGCGCGGCCGGATCCAGAAGGGCTTCTACGGATGTGTGACCCTCATCGTCGTGCTGTTCTTGCTCGCGCTGTTCTTGTCGTAGTCCTCGTCGCGCTGGCGGCGCCGCCCTCGGCGCGCGCCGACGAGCGGGTGTGGAGCCTCGTCAAGGGCGGCGGGCAGGCCATCTTCGTCCGCCACGCCATCACCACGCCCGGCGTGGGCGATCCTCCCAACATGCGCCTCGCCGACTGCGCCACCCAGCGCAACCTGACCGACACAGGCCGCAGTCACGCGGGGCGCGTCGGCGAGGCCTTCCGGGCGCGCGGCATCCCCGTCGATCGGATCCTGTCCAGCCCCTGGTGCCGCTGTCTGGAGACCGCGCGCCTGGCCTTCGGTCCGCCGGAGACGTGGGCGCCGCTCGGCAACCTCTTCGGCCGCCCCGAGAATCGCGCCGAGCAGGTCAAGGCGCTGCAGGCGCTGGCCAGCGAGCGCCGCCCCGGCGGCAACGTGGTGCTGGTGACCCACGGCTCCACCATCGCCGCGCTGACCGGCATCAACCCCGACACGGCCGAGATGGTCGTGGTGACGCCCCAGGGCGACGGCCGCTTCGTCGTGGCCGGCCGGCTGGCCGTCCGCTGAGTTGGTGCAGTCGGGGCCGACATCTGCTATCGTCCCTGAACTTTCGCGTCCCGGGTCCGCTTCAAGGAGGAAGCAATGAGCGATCACGCGAGCGATCCGAAGTCCCCTGTCACCGTCGACCGTCGAACCTTCCTCAAGCGTCTGGGCGTCACCGGCGCCGGCGTGGTCGTTGCCTCTCGGCTCTCCGTTCCCGGCTCCGCCTCGGCGCAGGACGCCACGGTCCGGCCCGATCCCGCCGCCAAGCGCGGCGGCACGCTGCGCTACTCCGTGCACAATGCCCCGGCCCACTTCGACGTCCACCAGTCGGGCACGGTGGCCAACATCGGCCCCCAGAGCCCGATGTACGACACTCTGCTGCGGCGCAGCCCCAAGGACGGGCAGACGATCATCCCCGACCTGGCCCAGCGCTGGGAGATCTCGCCGGACGGCAAGAAGTACACGTTCCACCTGCGCAAGGGCGTCAAGTTCCACGACGGCGCCGACTTCACCGCCGAAGACGTCAAGGCCACCTACGACCGCATCAGGAATCCGCCGAAGGGCGTGGTCATCCCGCGCACGCCGCTGTTCGCGACGGTGGGCGACATCGTGGTGGTGAACCCGCACACGATCGAGTTCCGGCTGACCGAGGCGCGCCCCAAGGCCTACATGCTGGGCGCCTTCTCCAGCGGCTGGAACATCATCGTGCGCAAGAAGACGCTGGACGACAACCAGGGCAACCTGCGCCAGGTCATGGCCGCCCCGGGCACCGGGCCCTTCAAGCACGTCTCCCGCAAGGACCGGGAGGTCTGGATCATGGAGCGCAACCCCGACTACTGGAACAAGGGGTTGCCGCTGATCGACAAGCTCGAGATCTACCACAACTTCCCGTTCTCGCCGGAGCTCGGCGCCGCCTTCCTGTCCGGGAAGCTCGACTACGCGCGGCTGCTCGACCCCGTCTCCTGGCGCAAGGCCAAGGAGATGAAGGGCGTGACGGCGGCGGCCTTCAACCAGTCGGTCATCCAGGCCTTCTGGACCAACACCCAGAAGAACAAGGCCCTGGCCGACAAGCGCGTGCGCCGGGCCATCCACCTGGCCATGGATCGCCACACCCTGGTGGAGGTCGTGAAGGACACGGCGCCCATGCAGGTGGGTGGCTTCGTCTACCCGTTCCACGAGATGTCCACGCCGCGGGCCGAGCTGGAGAAGAAGCTCGGCTACCAGAAGGACATCAAGCCGGCCGTGCAGGAAGCCCGCCGGCTGATGAAGGAGGCGGGCTACGGCGCGGGCCTCAAGAATCTCGACTTCTGCGTGCGCGACATCGCCACCTTCAAGCTCTGGGCCGTGGCCATCCAGGCCATGCTCAAGGAGCACCTGAACATCGAGTGCAACCTCAGAGTGGTCCAGACGTCGGTCTGGTTCGACGAGGCGGTTGCCGGCAACTTCGACCTGGCCATCAGCGCGATCGTCTCGACCCTGATGGATCCCTCCGATATCTTCAGCGCCTGGTACGGCAAGGACGGCCCGCAGAACTACTCGCGCTGGACGAACCCGGGCTTCCACGACCTGGCCAACCAGATCGAGAAGGAGCTGGACGACACCAAGCGCCGGGCCATGGTGCGCAAGGCCGAGGACATCCTCGAGGACGACCCGCCCCTCATCCCGGTGTCATACGAGCAGATCTACGACGCCTGGTACAACAAGGTGCACGGCCAGAACCCGACGCCCTACTTCGGCATCTACGACGTGGTCCGGTGGGACAACGTCTGGCTGGCTTGACCAACGTGGGGGGCCCCGACAGGGCCCCCCACACTCTTCGAGCGAAGAGGGCGACGCCCCCCTCGGACTCCCCCGGCCGGCGCTCGGGGCGCCCCGGCGGAGCCGAGGCGCCCCTCGATCCTGCTGACGGCCTCACGGTCGACGCCTAGGCCCGTGAGGAAGTATCTCGCTCGGCGCGCGCTGTACGCCGCCATCACGCTGCTCGGCGTGTCGGTCACCATCTTCGTCATCATGCGCATCCTGCCCGGGGATCCCCTGGTGGCCATCCTGGGCGTGGAGGGTCACGCGCAGATGCGGCCGGCCGACCGCGCCCGCATCATGGCCGACCTGGGCCTCAGCGACCCGCTGCCCGTGCAGTACGTCCACTGGCTGCGCGACATCGCCAGCGGCCAGCTCGGCAAGTCGTTCTTCCGGGGCGACACCGTGGCCGCTCAGATCCTCCACCGGGGCCCGATCAGTGCCGAGATCGCCATCCTGTCGCTGATCGTGTCCTGGGTCGTGGGGCTGCCGGTCGGCATCCTGAGCGCGTTCAAGCCGAACAGCATCCCCGACGGCGTGGCCCGCTCGCTGTCAGTGCTGTTCATCGCCATCCCCGGCTTCTGGCTGGGCATGCTGATCGTCCTGGCCCTGCTGTTCTGGTTCGGCTACAAGTCGCCGCTCGTCATCGTCCACCTCTGGGAGGATCCCTGGCAGAACCTCCAGATCGTCATCGGCCCCGGTGTCGTCCTGGGGCTGGCCCAGGGCGCCTACATCGCGCGCATGTCCCGCTCCTGCCTGCTGGAGGTCATCAGCGAGGACTTCGTACGGACGGCGCGGGCCAAGGGGCTGCGCGAGGGCTTCGTCGTCATGCGCCATGCCCTGCCCAACGCGCTGCTGCCCGTCATCACGATCTCCGGCGTGCTGCTGGGCTTCGTGCTGGGCGGCTCGGTGGCCGTCGAGCAGGCCTTCGGCGTGCCGGGGCTGGGGCGGGCGATGGTCGCCGCGGTGATCGAGCGCGACATCATCGTCGTGCAGAACCTGGTCCTGCTCTACGCCGTCATCTTCGTCGCCGTCAACGTCCTCGTCGACCTCAGCTATGCGTGGCTCGACCCGCGCATCCGGTACAGCTGATGCCAGCCGTCACCGCTGCCGACGAGCCGCAGGTGGCGAGCGTCCAGGCCAAGTCCACGCTCCAGACCGTCGTCGGCGAGCTCGTCCGGTTCTCCCGCCGCAACACGCTGGCCGCGATGGGCGGTTTCGTGGGCGCCTTCATCATCTTCGTCGCGCTGGCCGCCCCACTGCTGGCGCCCCGCGATCCCCTCAAGGCCGACTTCCGGCGCATGAACAAGCCGCCCGACGCCCAGAGCCTGCTGGGCACCGACCAGGTCGGGCGCGACACGCTGAGCCGCGTGATCTACGGCGCCCGCACCTCGCTGTTCGTGGCGTTCTCCGCGGTGATCATGGGCACGACGGTCGGCTCGCTGTGGGGCGTCGCGTGCGGTTATCTGCGCGGGCGCTTCGACCTCTACAGCCAGCGGATCATGGAGATCATGCAGGCGTTCCCCGATCTCATCCTGGCCATGGCCATCTCCATGGCCATCGGCACCGGCCTGCAGGCCGTCATCTTCGCCATCGCCATCACGCGCATTCCCTTCGGCGGGCGCGTGATCCGCTCGGTGGCGCTGTCGATACGCGAGATGCCGTACGTGGAGGCCGGCCGGGCCAGCGGCGGCTCCGCGCTGCGGATCATGACCCTCCACGTCCTGCCCCAGTGCATCGCGCCCTACCTGGTGCTGGCGACCACGCACCTCGGCGTGGCGATCGTCATCGAGGCCGCGCTCGGCTTCCTGGGCGTCGGGGTGCCGCCGCCCACCCCGACCTGGGGCAACATGCTGGCCGACTCGATCACCGCGCTGGTGCCGCCGTGGTGGCTGGCGTTCTTCCCGGGGCTGGCGATCACGGTGACGGTGCTGGCCTTCAATCTGCTGGGCGACGGGATTCGCGACACGCTCGATCCGCGGCTGTCGCCGGCCTTCTTGCGCATGATGGCGGGCGGCCGCCGAGGCTGAGAGGACTGCGAGACGACCGTAGGCGTCGAGAGAAGTGCGCAGCGACGCGATGAAGGTGTCGAAGGTGATGAGTACTGTCGCGACGCCATGAGTGCCGTACTCGTGAAGAAGCGGGCTCAGTGACAAGGCGCGGAGAGCGGACGCGTCGACAGGCACGATCATCTGCTGGCCGATTCTCGCCTGAGCGATCGGATCGCTCATGAACGTCGCCCGCCATTCGCCCTCGGCGATGTGGCTCAGCAACAGCCGGTCCTGCCGCTCCACGCCGAGGGTGATCACCCCGACGCCGGTCCACGTGTCGAGCCAGCGGTGCAGCAGGCGTAGCTCGGGCGCGTGGGGGGCAAGCTGGAGGAAGCCGAGCGCGGCGACGAGGTTCTTGTGGCGCTGGTCTGTCATCACTTCGACGTCAAACCGCTCTCGCACCCCGGCATCGGCTCCGTCATCGCGAAGTGCGACCAGAGGTCCCGAAGCTCCTCACAGGGCGTGACTTCGAGTGCTGGTCGCTGGAACCCTCGCCGCCGGAAATCCTCATTGAGTGTGACGATGCGCACGGCGTTGATCTCCACGGCTTGACGCGTCGTGATCCCAAGAAACCTCACGCTGATCTCTACGGCTCTTCGATTTAAATCGAACATGTACTGCCGCCGATACTCTACGGCCGTGGGTGAGTCCGGCATGTAGCCCAACGTCGCCCAGGCAAGCGGAAACACGATCCTTTCCCGAACGTCACCTCGGTCCAGATCGGTCGCCGCGACGCTGAGATGGCGACCCCAGTTGATCGTTGGCTCGAAGCGGCGGCCCTTATAAGGCAGGATGTTGACGCGCTGAGCACGGTAGGTGTCGGTGACTTCGTCGGCGAAGCGCTGGGCCTCCTTCAGCCCCGCGGACTGCTCCGGTGTCATCGGGATGGTCCTGCAGGCAGTCACCAGCACGAAGAGCACCACCAAGAATCGCGGCCATTTCCTCATCGCGTGCCCTCTCGACTCAGTCTCAGTCGTCGCAGCGCGGGGCTGGAGCCGAGGACCAAGAGCGGCGTGGAGTGCGGCTGTGGTTACTTTGCACGGTCGAACTCGGTCCACACTTCGCCGTCCGCTCGGTAGATGGTCAGGTATTCGCGGCCGCGCTCTTCGCTGACAGTGACGGGGCCGACCACCCAGCCCTCTCGCAGCCACTGGAGCATCCCATTGACGATCGCGAACGTGCCGTGAAAACTCGCATTGCGCTCGATATTCATCGTCCAGTAGCCGTCATCACGAACCGAGAGACTGGCTCGGAACCGCATGGCACAGCCGTGGCAACCGATCCATCCGTCCCACGAGCCGACGATCTGCTTGAGGTCCGTGACGGTCTTCGGTGTGCTGGGCGTGGTCGCGCAGCCGATGGTTGTGAGCAGAAGGATCACAAGCGCGATGCGAGCCACGGCGACTCCGAGCGGCCGGGATCGGTGGCCGCGTGGAGCGCGTAACTGGTGACCGACCGACGTGAGGGCGGTGGCGTCGGCGACAAGCGCGCCGTGGGAGTCATGGGCGGCGAGGAGGTTGTCCAAGTCGGCGGGTAGCGGCACGCAAGCAGGCTAGGGTGCGACCAGGCATTTCGTCAATGTCTCTGGTTGGCATTCGACGATTGAAGGGGCCGAAACCGGCCGCTGGGTCGGGGTTTCCCTGACAGCGGCGGTGTTGAACGCCAACCCACCCCGACGTTGACTTGTGGTCTCGGGAAATGGAACGGTGGGAATGGGGACGCGCCGAGGCAGACGGCGCTGTCGATGGCCGGCGCTGGCGCCGGAGCCACACAAATGATGGAGGCGGCGGCGGGCATGGACACGCGGAAAGATCCTCGGCCGGAACGGACGGAGCACCTTCTATCGATCGCCGTGGATCAGGCAGCGCGATGCAACTGTCGAAAGACGGCCGTTGGAGCCATCATTGTTCGTGACGATCGAATCGTCTCCACCGGCTACAACGGGACGATCGCCGGATTCGCCAACTGCATTGACGGGGGTTGCCCGCGATGCGCCGATCCGAATGTGGAGTCGGGCACCGCATTGGACCGCTGTATCTGCGTCCATGCTGAGCAGAATGCTCTCTTGGCGGCAGCGCGTTTCGGCGTGCGAGTCGAGGGCGCGACCTGTTGGGTTACTAACGAGCCATGTCTCGACTGCACGAAGCAACGCATTCAGGCAGAACTCGCAGGTGTCTACTTCTGGAAGGCGTACCAGCTTCCCCACGCGGAGTCGCAAGCCGTGCGAGAGACGATGCGTCGACACGCCCGAGAGACAATGAAGTTTGAGCAGGTTACTCCAGTTACAACGGTGCTGCGCCTGGAGGAGCGGTACCGAGAGATCAAGGAGCGCCTCGAGGCGTATGTCAAGCGAGGGTAGGGCGCGGGACGTCCGACGTTGACAATCTCGGATGGTGACGAGACTGCGTCACAGGGGCGAGGAGCCCAGGACAATCTCTTCGCTCTACCCCCGTCGACTCCAGTCGACAAGCCACCCACGGTGCGGCCGATCCACCGCGCGCTGTGGACTCGGAACAAGGCTGCCCTCGTCCGCGAGTACCTCTACCTCTTCGTTCAAGTCACGCATCACGGGACGTATCTGGACGGCTTCGCTGGTCCTCAAGAAGCGCAAGCCCCTGATGGCTCGGAGTCGTGGGCGGCGAAGCTGGTGCTTGGCGTCGAGCAACTGCGGCACTTCCATCTGTTCGAGCAAAGTCGAGACGGCATCGAGGCGCTCAACGCACTGGCCATCGTTCACGCTGCCGACGCAGGACGCACGATTCGCGTGTGGCCTGGCGACATGGACGTCCGGATGCTGGAACTGCTGGCGTCGTCGGTCATCACGCCGAGAGAGGCGACGTTCTGTCTACTCGATCAGCGCACATTCGAGTGCCACTGGACAACGGTTGAGGCGATCGCCCGGTGCAAGCCCGCAGGCAACTACAAGATTGAGATCTTCTACTTCCTGGCGAACCGTTGGATGGATCGCGCGATCGCTGAGCAGGAAGATCCGGTGCCACCAACCGCCTGGTGGGGCGGTCCTGACTGGCGTGCTCTACGCGGATTGCGAGCGAACGAGCGTGCAGAGATCTTCGTGAGGCGATTCAAAGAGGAACTCGGATATCGTCACGTGCTTGCGTGGCCGATCTACGGCGCAGGCACGCGCGGCCCTGTGATGTTTCACATGATCCACGCTACTGATCATCCCGCCGCCGTCACGTTCATGAGCCGAGCGTACGAAGCAGCCGTGCGCTCTGACGGAGAACAGGAGACCTTCGGCTGGAGGATTCCGCCAAGACCTGGCTAGACAGTCGCGAGATCGCGGGGCATCGCGTCCCACACTTGGCCGTCTAGCGTTCGGCCTCCGGCCTTGGGAGTGTGCCCGCCCCACTGCTTTAAGAAGAACGCGACCTCTACCTGCAGGCACTGGTCGCGGATGTCTCGTACCCATTCGGGCCGGATGACGCGATGCCCAGGCCCACTCTCACCGCCGACGATGACCCAGTGGATCGCCCGAAGATCGAGACCGGGAAGTGGGCCGAGCAGGGGCTCAAGCGACAGGAAGCGGACCGCGGCCGGGACCGTGCGGAGGCAGTCGATCCGGCCGACGTAGCGGCGGGATTCGACGGACACGCCCTGCCAGATATTCGGCGCCCATGATAGCTGCGGCGCGAGGGCGGCCAGGCGCTCGGCGCGCTTCGTCAGAACTTGGAACGTGTGCCAGTGGGCCGACGTCATCACCTCGAACGCGCGCACGATGAACGCGTCAGGCACGTCGTCGTGGAAAAGGTCGCTCATGGAGTTGACGAAGATGCGACGTGGGTGTTTCCAGCGGAGCGGCAGATCGAGTTGGTCCTCGTGGAGCGTGACTTCGAAGCCGCGGCGGTAGCGCGGATTCCCCATCGCGTGCAGCCGCACCGCGAGGCGCTCGGCGTAGCAGTGCTTGCAGCCCGGTGAGATCTTGGTGCACCCGGTGACCGGATTCCACGTCGCGTCCGTCCACTCAATCGCCGAATTGTCACCCATGGTGGCAGCGTAGCACGCTGGGGCAGGCAGACTTGGCAAGATGCAGCGGGATCGACGCGCTAACGCTCCCCGAGCGCGGCCGCACGTTCAGCGGCCTGACGCCGACACGGCTCCCGACACAGCCGATCGCCCGGCCCGCTGGCCGAGCGCGGGCGACCGCAGCCCAAGCAGACTAGCCGCTTTGGCCAGCCCGGCCGGCTGACGCGCGGGGGGCGGCCGGGGATGTTACTGGCGAGTGGGGCGTGTCACGACGCCGCGAGCAGCCGTTCGCCCTCGATGCGGTCGAGCGCGGCCCACACCCACGAAAAGATCGACTCTCCATCGACGCCGTCATCGGCGAGATCGTCCCACATGGCGAAAATCGAAAGCGACGAGGCAGCCAAAGCCGCGGGCATCAAGCTGGAGAAGAAGATGTAGGTGCTCGCTGTCAGCGGCCCTCGGGTGCTCGATGTGCCGAGGGGCCGGTGCTGCTCGAATGCCGCGATGAGGTCCTCCCCGTCTTTGCCCGAGCCTGTCAGCCTGATGTCGCCGCCGACGGATTCAAACCGGACCACACCGGACGCGAGCGCGTGAGCCCCGTGGCTGCTACTCCATCCTGAGCCGCGGATCGAGAGTGTCGCGGAGGCCGTCGCCGAGAAGGTTGAGGGACAGGCCGGCCAGGGTCAGGGCCACGCCCGGGAACGCACTCACCCAGAAGGCCTCGCGGATCACGTTCTTGCCGCTGGCGATGACGTTGCCCCATGACGGGACGTAGGGCGGCACGCCGACCCCGAGAAAGCCCAGGATGGCCTCGGCGAGGACGGCGTAGGCGAAGATGAACGTGCCCTGGACGAGGAGCGGGCCCAGGCAGTTGGGGAGAATGTGGCGGAAGGCGATGGCCGGGCCGCCGCGCCCCAGGGCTTGCGCGGCCAGGACGTAATCGAGCTCGCGCACGCTGAGGGCGGTGCTCCGGATCAGCATGGCGGTGCGGGGCAGGTAGACGATCGAGAGCGAGATGATCACGTTCCATACCCCGGGCCCGCGGGCGGCCATGAGGGCGATCGCCAGGAGGATGGCCGGAAACGCCATCAGGCCGTCCATCACGCGCATGATCACGATGTCCAGGCGGCGGTAGTAGCCGGCGAGGAGCCCGATCACCACGCCGCCCAGGGACGTCAGGATCATCGTCACGCCGCCGACCAGGAGCGAGACGCGGCTGCCGTGGAGCACGAGGCTCGCGATGTCCCGGCCGAACTCGTCGGTGCCCAGGATGTTCCGCGCGCTCGGCGGCTTGAGGCGCTGACCCGGGTAGAGGCGGGTGGGGTTGTAGGGCGAGAGCGCGTCGGCGAACAGCGCGACGAGCACGAGCAGCAGGAACACGGTGCCGCCGATGACGACGTTGGGGTTGCGCAGGATGCGGCGCACCAGCCGCGTGCGCGCGCCGCCGGCGGCCGCGGGCGATCCCGCCACCACCGCGCGCTCGTTCACCGCGACGCCGTCAGACATGGCGGCCGGACTGCGCCCGCCACCGTCGTCAGACATACCGGATGCGCGGGTCGATGAACGCATACACCATGTCCACCGCCAGGTTGATCAGCATGTAGGCCGCCGCGGTCAGCAGCACCACGCCCTGCACGACCGGATAGTCCCGCCGGAGGATCGCCGAGATGATGAGCCGGCCCAGGCCGGGGATATTGAACACGATCTCGGTGACCACGGCACCGCCGATGAGGATGGCCATGGTGATGCCGATCACGGTCACGACCGGCACCAGGGCGTTGCGGAAGGCGTGCAGGTAGATGACGCTGCGCTCGGCGAGGCCCTTGGCCCGCGCGGTGCGGATGTAGTCCTGGCGCAGGACCTCGATCATGCACGACCGGGCGATGCGAGCAATGAGGGCGGACTGGCTGAAACCGAGGGAGACGGCCGGCAGCAGCATGTGCCGGAGGGCGGCCACCGGGTCCGAGAAGACGGACGCGTAGCCCGCCACCGGCAGCCAGCCGAGTCGCACCGAGAAGAGATAGATGAAGTTGAGGCTGAGCCAGAACCCGGGGACGCACACGCCGAGCAGGGCCGCCGTCATGAGCACCCGATCCCAGCCGGAGCCTGGGTACGCGCCGGCCACGATCCCCGACGGAACGCCGATCAGCACGGCCACGAACAGCGCGCTGGCCATCAGGACCAGCGTGGGCTCGGCGCGCTCCACCAGCGCCGTCGTCACCGGGCGGTCGAGGAAGTACGAGCGGCCGAGGTCGCCGCGGAGCAGCCGCCCGTAGAAGCGCACGAGCTGCTCGTGCAGCGGCCGGTCGAGGCCCAGCTCGCGGCGCGCGTCCTCGATCTGCTGGGCGTTGGCCTCCGGCCCCAGGATGACGGCCACCGGGTCGCCGGGGATCAGGTGGATGAGGAAGAACACGATCGTGACGACGACCAGCATCACGGGCAGGAGCGCCAGCAGGCGCCGGAAGAGATAGGTGGTCACGGCGATAAGGCGGGGACCGTCAGCGCGGACGGCGCGGACGACCCCCGCCGGGTGAGCCTACTTCTCCAGCCAGACGTTGTGGAAGCGCGGCCGCATGAGCGTCGCGTCGAAGCCCTTGACGTGGGTGCGCGTGGCCCGCAGCCCAAAGAGGTCGCCGTACCGCGCCACGGGCACCCGGTCGTAGAACGTCCGCGTCACCCGCTCCCACAGCGCGAACCGCTTCTTGTAGTCGGTCTCCCCCGCCAGCTCGGAGAGCAGCCGGTTGAGCTCCTCGTCGTCGGTCCAGCCCGGCCAGTTCGGGCCGAGATAGATGTGGTGGGTCGGGTCGTAGAAGTTCCCCATGCCGGTGGTGAAGGCGTCGTACTCCTTGGAGTTGTTACGCCGCTTGACCAGCGTCGCCCAGTCCACCACCTGGAGATCGATCGTGAACCCCGCGTCCTCGAGCTGCTGCTTCGACAGGAGCGCGAAGTCGTACATCCACTTGTACTCCTGGGTGGTCATGAACCGGATGGGCTCGCCCTTGTAGCCGGCCTCGCGCAGGAGGCGCTTGGCCTTCTCACGGTTGTGCTCGTTCCACGGCAGCCCCTGGACCTTCGTGTGCCAGGGCGCGTTCTCCGCGAAGGCCAGGCTGGAGTCGAGGCGGTACAGCTCCGCGTGGCCGCCGGCGACGGTCTTCATGATGGGCTCCATGTCCAGCGCCGCCTGCCAGGCCTGACGGAGTTTCTGGTTCGTCATCAGGCCTTCCTTCTTGTTGAAGACCGCGACGAGCCAGTAGTAGGGCTTGGCGACGATCGGCTGCACGCCCGCCGTCTTCTTGAGCCGGTCGTAGGCGTTCAGGTCGAGGTCGTCAGCGAAGTCCAGCTCGCCCGTCTCGATCTGGGCCACCCGGGTGGCGGCGTCGGGGACGGGGAGCCACAGCAGCTCGTTGATGTGGACGACCTTGCGCCCGCCGTAGCCCGAGGCCGGCTCCTTGCGCGGCTGGTAATCGTCGAAGCGCACCATCTTGATGTGCCGATCCGGCTTCCACTCGACGAGCTTGAAGGGGCCGGTCCCGACGTACTCGGTGGCCTTCTCGGCCGGCTTGAACTTGTCGACGACCTCCTTGGGGTAGATGGCCGCGAAGTTGTTGGGGATGGCCAGGGAGATGAGGACGGTGGCCGTCTTCTCCTTGAGCTGCATCTGCACGGTGTACTTGTCGACGGCGCGCACCTCGGCCACCCGCGCGTAGAGCGTCTTGCCGTAGGTCGACTGCGCGCCCCAGCGGTTCAGCGAGGCCACCACGTCGGCGGAGGTCATCTCCTTGCCGTTGTGGAACTTGATCCCCTGGCGCAGCTTGAACGTGTAGTTGAGCCCGTCCTTGGACACCGCCGGCATGCCCTCGGCGAGCATCGGGATCGGCTGCGCCTTGGCGTCGACCGAGTAGAGACCTTCGTAGATGTGGTTGGTCAGCACCTCGGTGATCGTCGCCGTCGTCCAGTGCGCGTCCAGGGTGGGCGGCTCGCCCAGATTGCCCACCTTGAGAACGCCGCCCTTCTTCTGGCCGGCGGCATCAGGGGTCGGGCCCGCGAGGCAGAGCGCGACGACGGTCAGAGCGATGGTTGCCCACGAAGTCTTCCGATGACCCATGTGACACCTCCCGGCGAGTGAGCCTTCACGGAATCAACCGCGGTTCCTGGCCGAAGCGCCCCCATAGTGGGACCGCCGCCCGGCCAGGTCAAGCGTCGGGGCAAACCTCCCACCGACATCGTCATGGCGGAGACCAGTTCGCGATCCTCGGCGCCTGCGCGCTTGCGACGCGGCGAATTTCGCTCGGCACGAGCATCAGATCGCGCAAGACGCGTCACCAGTGATCAGGTCGCTTCCCGGCGAGTACCAGTAACGGGCTCGGCGCACTTCACACGCACGGCGATGTGCGACACGGGAGATCACGTCC
Organism: uncultured Candidatus Rokubacteria bacterium; assembly: GCA_963743355.1. Classification (GTDB taxonomy): domain Bacteria; phylum Methylomirabilota; class Methylomirabilia; order Rokubacteriales; family CSP1-6; genus AR5. Next base: position 136,191 of record CAVUPM010000004.1, on the reverse strand, counting down.
GTGAAGTCTTCGATCACGCCATTGCTGCTGACGAGCATGCGTTCAACACCGCGGTCAACAAACTGCCGATCGGTCGAATCGTCAGCACCACCCGAGTGGCGCGCGCAAGCTCTTCAGGGCACTATCGCTAGCCCGTTCGAATGGGACCGCTGGAAACACGTCTGACCTCAGATCGTTTAAGTGGGCTTTACCGGCTGCCGCGCCTTCCAAACGAGCATGTGTCCGATCGGCATCTGCTGATACAGCGAGTCGAAGAGCTTTAAGACGAGATCGTCGAGGAGCGGCGTCACCGCGCCGCGGTGGCGGGCTCGCCCGGGGGCCGCGTCCGCGTGATCCATCGCCGGCATCAGGAAGAGCCCGCGGACCGGCGACAGCAGCGGCCAGAGGAATCCCAACAGCATCCCGAACGACGCGACGACCAGCGTGAGGGGCACGCCGATCACGCCGCCGAGCGCGCCTCCGATCACGGCGCCGATGGGGTTGGCGCCGCCGGCCAGGAACCGCATGGTCGCGTTGACGCGTCCGAGCACGCGGTCGGGGGCGATGGCCTGGCGCACGCTGATCGCGACCACCCAGTAGATCAGGATCGCCATCCACTGGGCGAACTCCGAGGCGACGACCATCGCCAGCGCCCACGACGGGACGAGCACCGCGAGCGGCACCATCATGCCCGTGAGGCCGAAGGCGACCTGCGCGCCGATCATGGTCGGCCCCGGGCCGAAGCGCCGGGCCAGCGGTTCGGCGACGACCGAGCCGGCGAACGATCCCACGCCGCCGGTCGCGAAGACCAGGCCGACGCCCATCGCGCTCAGGCCGAGGTCGCGCGTCATGTAGAGCACGTAGACCGCCATGAACATGCGGCCGAACAGGATCGTGGTGGCCGACGCGCCGGCGAGCGCCCGGAGGATGCGGTCGTGGATCACCACGCGCACGCCCTCGGTGATCTCCCCCACGACGCCCGCGCGCGCGCCGCGCGTGTCCGGCGCCGCCTCGGGCACACGGGTGCGCGCGATGAACGCGGCCGAGAACAGGAACGAGAGCGCGTCGACGAGCAGGGCGAACGGCGCGGTCATGAGGCTCACCAGCACGCCGCCCACGCTCGGTCCCGCCACCTGGGCCGCCGCCGCCGTCGACTGGAGCTTGCTGTTGCCCTCGACGATGCGATCGGACGTGACCAGCGAGGGGAGCAACGACATGTTCGCCACGTCGAAGAGCACCGTGAGCGCGCCGGTCAGCAGCAGCACCGCGTACAGGATCTCGATGCGCAGCACGCCGGTCACCGCGGCCAGCGGAATCACCAGCAGCAGCGCGGCGCGGCCGAGATCGGTGGCGATCATGACCGGCCGGCGCCGCACGCGATCGACCCACACGCCGGCGAAGAGTCCGACCAGCAGGATGGGCGCCCCTCCCGCCGCCGCGAGGAGCCCCATCTGCCAGGGCGTGGCCTCGCAGGGTCAGCGCGGCGATCAGCGGCACCGCGAGCAGGGTGACCTGCGAGCCGACGTCGGAGATCGCCGAGCCGGCCCAGAACTTCAGGAACTCACGGTGTCGCCACAGCGAGGACACGATCAGCGACTATATCAAACTGACAACCAAATCCCGTTGGGGCCACCACCGTCGGGCTGTTAGTCAAGCCTCTGAGGAACGCCCGGCCAAGCTGGCCACGATAACTTCCAGTTCGGCCGGATCGACCGGCTTCGGGACATGCATACTGTACCCGGCTGAGAGCGTCCGTAAGCGATCCTCGACTCTGCCGTATGCCGTAAGCGCAAGCGCAGGGGTCTTGCCACCTCTGGTGAAGTCGAGGGCACGTACCTTTCGGATGAACGTGTAACCGTCCTCTCCTGGCATCTCGATGTCGGAGATCAGAACGTGTGGTCGCCATTCCTGGACAACCTTCAAACCCTCCGACGCCGAGGCGCATCCCCGAGCTTCAGCGCCTGAACTGACCAAGATGGAGTGTATGAGGTCGAGGCTGTCTCGATCGTCGTCCACGACGAGCACCCGGAGTCCACGAAGTGACGGCCCAGCAGCGCTGAGGAGAACCGTTCGGGCCGTCGGATGCACCCGTGCTTCCCTTTCCCGCTCATGATGAACGATCGCTACCGGCAACTCGACGGTAAACGTGGCCCCTTGGCCCTCGCCAGGACTCTGTGCGGTGACCTTACCGCCGTGTAACTCGACGAGATGGCGCACAAGAGCCAGCCCGAGGCCGAGCCCGGTGTGCGAGCGGGTGCTCGTGCTGTCCGCTTGATGGAAGCGCTCGAAGAGATGGGGCAGCTGCTCCTCGCTGATCCCCTGTCCAGTGTCACTGACGACGATCTCGACGTGCGAATTGGTACGCTGCAGGTGGACCTGAACTCGACCGCGCTTCGGCGTGAACTTCACGGCGTTGATCAAGAGGTTCCAGACCACCTGCTGCAACCGGTCCGGGTCGCCGGTGATCCCGACGGCCCGTGGGTCCAGCACGCACTGGAGCCGTATCTCCTTCGAGTCGGCGGCAGGCCGCACCGCGTCGATTGCTGCCCGGATGACCGCCTCAAGATCGACCGGACGTACGTCGAGGCGCATCTTGCCCGCGATGATCCGTGACACGTCGAGTAGGTCGTCGATGAGCTGCACCTGGGCGTCGACGTTTCGCACGATGACGTCCAGCGCCCGCTCGGCGGCCTCGGCCTGGAGCTGGCCCGAGCGCAGCATCCGCGCCCAGCCGTAGACTGCGCTCAAGGGGGTCCGCAGTTCGTGCGAGAGAACCGCCAGGAAATCCTCCTTCGCGCGGCTCGCGGCCTCAGCCTCGCGCTTCGCGCGCTCCAGCTCGACTTCTGTCAGTTTGCGCTTGGTGATATCCGTCCCGACAAGGAGCAGGCCGTGCGTGTGGCCGTCGTCGCCTCGAGCGATGGTCGCTCGGAACTGGAAGTGCTTGGCCCCTTCCGCGGTCTCCCATATGGCGTCGCGGCCCTCACCGAAAACGCCCTGTACGCGAGGCCGAAGTTCGGCGTATGCCTGCTCTCCCGCCACCTCACGTAAGGGCCTACCGATAATGTCTTCGGGGCGGCGGCCATAGTACGCGGCGTACGGGCGATTGACGAACACGTGGCGTTCCTGCTCGTCAAGCTGCGCGATGAATACCGGAACCCGGTCAGCAATAAATGCCAGGCGTGCTTCAGCCCGGCGTACTTCAGCCCCCTGGCCAGGCTCCCTGCTCACGGGGAAGCGCGGATACCACCAGGAGCGAAGAGCTGCCCACAGGCGGTGGGCGTCCCGCCAGTTCATTGGCGGGTCTTCCCCACGCCGAGCGGTCTCGCATTGCCGCAGGGTGCGTCATCGACCATAGCGCCATCTCCCGCCAACAAAGGGGTGGGACACGGCAAAGGTAGGGCAGCTGAGGTACGGATTCAAGATCTACGGCGGAGTCTGCTTCAGCAAATCGGAACTCGGTCTACGTGTCCCTGAACAAGATCCAAATCTCACTGGTCTCTATCGCGACCGTTAGCGCATGATCCGCGCCTCAATGCCTGCCCACATCAGTTCGGCCCAGCGCGCGTACCCGTCGTCCGACGGATGATAGCGGTCGGGCCCGATGAGATGCGGGCGGGCCGGCACCTCGCGCTGGCTCGCGGTGTAGAGGTCCACGACTTCCGCCCCGTACCCGCGCGCCTGAAGGGCCAGGATCTCGTTGAAAGCGACCACGCGCTTGCGCACCCGCGCCTCGATCGCCTTGCCCCTGAACCGGGGCGTGACCGTGAGATCGGGGATGAGATTGACGACCACAACGGCGCCCGTCTGGCGCGTGAGCATCCGGAGGATCGCGTCGATGTCGCGAGCGTAGCTCTCGAGATCCCGCTTGCCGGTGATGTCGTTGGGGCCGACCGAAAGCGTGACGAGATCGGGCCGGAGCTTGAGGGCCCGCGGGAGCTGCCGGCTCAGGACCCCGGAGGCCGTGGCGCCCCCTACCCCGAGGTTCATTACCCGCGCGCGGGGATAGACCGCGCTGAGCCGCTCGTGAAGTTGGCCCACGTAGTTGCGGGCGGGAGAGCTGGCGCCGACGCCCTCCACCGTGCTGTCGCCCAGCGCAACATAGAGGACCGACGCCGTCGGCTCGGCAGGGAGCAGACGCAGGGCGGCGGGTGGGGACTCGCGGAGCGGCGTGCTGGTGACGCACCCCGCGACGACGGCCGCCGCGATGAGAGCGCTCAGCCGGGGCCTCATGGATCGTGGGCGAGCGTAGCCGGTGGATCGTCGCGCCGCAACGGGTTCCGCTTGTCTCTTAACACCCGCGGCAGGCGCGGCCTAGGACCGGTGTGACGCACGCGAAGCCTTTCGGGCGCAAGTTGCAGGCGTGGCGTAGGCACGCGGTGCCGGTCGCCGAGCCCTGTCACCGACGCTCGTCTCGTAGGCGCGCAGGATGCCCGGCGGCACGACGGATGTGAGCGTAGACCTGCGTGGTCGCGATCCGCGGCGCCCGGACCGCCCGTGGTGCACGTTACCGCGCCCTAGTCGTGCTTGCCGCGCTTGCCCTTGCCGGGGTCTTCGAACCTGCGGCCTTCCATCTTCTTCGCGTGACCGGGCGGCATCCGGTAATAGGTGACCGGCACCGCAAGCACATGCTGGGGCACTCTTCCTCGGACCACATACGTCCACGGGCCCCGGTGCGAGGCGGCGATGAACCAGGCGCCCTCGTGGAACCGGTAATAGCGCCCACTGTAGACGAAGAGGTTGAAGTCGACGCCGGGCGCGTAATACACGGGAGAGCCCGGAACGAGGATCACCTGCGGAGGCGCGGCAATCACCACGGGCGGTGGTGGGGCGGGCACGACGACCTGCGGCGGCGCCACGACCACCGGCGGTGGGACTGGGACACCGATGCTGACCCCGACACTGACGTCGCCGGCGTGAGCGGGCGACACATGGAGCAGCCCAGCCGCGACCACCGTCGCGACGCTCATGGCGATCGTTCTCCAGCTCATGTCACAAGTCCTCCTGATAGACAACACGATGAGGGGCATCATGCGCTTCCTCCTTGCGGCTGGGACCGTGCTATCCGCTTGATGAGGCCCACGTCGAGAGCGGCTGCCATTCGGGCCTCAACGAACGAGGTGCTTCTGGCTCGTCGGCCGTGCGCCCCACTCGGCAGCCAGTCCGAATGCAACCGCCCCGCCTCCGTCCCCCGACAAGGAGGGGCCTGGCGGGACGTTCGGGTTTGCGGAGGTCCAGCCCGCGATCCCCAGCTGTCCCGTGTCGGTCTTCACGGAGAACCGCGATATGAAGTGAGGCTCATTCAGTCCGGGCCTTGCGACGCGGGACTTTTCGGTTCCCCGACGCTGGTCTTGATCCGGACCCATCGCCGGCCGCGTGGTCGGGGGCGTGATGTCGAGGTTTTGTGCGTAGAGGGATGTTGCGCTCAGTGCGATCTCGATGATTCCGAGGGCGATGACAAACCCAGCGATGAGCGCTCGCGTTTTCATGTCACGCTCCTCTCGAGGATTTCGCGCTGCAATGAGCTGTGACTGCAGCCCGGATGCCAGAGTTGAAATGTCCTGGGGGGCCACGCACTTAGGCGTTCGGAGCCCGGAGGCGGACCGTCGGGAGACGGACGGCGAGCCAGTCTTACAAGGGAAGAAGTTACAGACTTCTATGTATAGACTTCTATAGGTGTAGCGGAACGGGGATGGCGCTGCTCGTCGAGCCCGCTGAGCGGGAGGTGAGCCCACGACATGTCGATGTAGCAGCGGTAGCTCGAGGCGCCAGGGTTGACACGGAGACTTCGAGCCGACTAGAGTGCAGCGGCTCCCCGATGAGCGAGAAGGGCTGATCGGCAGGTCGTCGGCGGATCCGGTGCCATGAAACCACCTCGCTTTGACTACCACGCGCCGACGAGCGTCGAGGAAGCACTCGCGCTGCTCCAGCGCTACGACGGCGACGCCAAGCTGCTCGCCGGCGGTCAGAGTCTCATGCCGCTCCTGAACTTCCGGTTGAGTCGTCCCGCCGCCCTCGTCGATCTCAACCGCATGCCGTCGCTCGCCTACATCAAGGAACAGGACGGGCAGGTGAGGTTCGGCGCGATGACCCGTCAGCGGACGATCGAGTTCTCGCCCGTCGTGAAGGAACGGCTGCCGCTGCTCCGGGAGGCGACGCGATGGGTCGGCCACCTGCCCATCCGCACGCGCGGTACCATCGGTGGCTCGATCGCCCACGCCGACCCGTCGGCGGAGTACCCGGCGGTGCTGACGGCACTGGATGGCGAGGTGGTCGCGCGCGGACCCCGGGGTGAGCGCGTCATCAAGGCGAAGGACCTGTTCCAGACGTACCTCACGACCAGCCTCGACGCCGGGGAGATCCTCGTGGAGGTGAGCATGCCGGTGATGCCGGCGGGAGCGGGCTACGCGCTGGAAGAGTTCGCGCGGCGGCACGGCGACTTCGCCATCGTCGGGATCGCCGCGATGGTCGTGCGCGCGGGGCCGCGGTGCACGATGGCGCGGCTGGCGGCAGCGGGCACCGGCCCGGTCCCCCTCCGCCTGCGCGCCGCCGAGGAGATCCTCGAGCGCGAGGGTCTCACCGACGCCGCCATCGAGGCGGCGGCCCGGCGGGCCTCCGAGCTCGTCTCGCCCGACTCCGACGTCCACGCCTCGGGCGACTATCGTCGTCATCTCACGGGCGTGCTGACGGGGCGCGCCGTCAAGCGGGCGCTGGGCGTGGCCCGTGGCTGAAATGGTCACCGTTCGTCTGACGGTGAACGGCGTCGCCCACGAGGCGCGCTGCGAGCCGCGCAAGCTCCTGGCGGACCTGCTGCGCGAGGACCTGGGGCTCACCGGCACGCACGTCGGCTGCGAGCATGGGATCTGCGGCGCCTGCACGATCCTCTTCAACGGCGAGGCCGCGCGCTCCTGCATCATGCTGGCCGTCCAGGCCGACGGCGCCGAGCTGACGACGGTCGAGGGGCTCGCCCAGGGCGGCACGCTCCACCCGCTCCAGGAAGCGTTCCGCGAGCACCACGGCCTGCAGTGCGGCTTCTGCACGCCGGGCATGCTCATGACCGCGATCGACCTGCTCCGCACGAACCCGAGCCCGACCGATGCCGAGATCCGCGAGGGCATCTCCGCCGTGCTCTGCCGCTGCACCGGCTACCAGGGCATCGTCAACGCCGTCCGGGCGGCCAGCGGGCGGGCACGGTGAGCGTGCCGGCCGCGCCGAAGCTGGTGGGCGCGCGGGTGCCGCGCCTCGAGGATCCGCGGCTGCTGGCGGGGCAGGGGAGCTACGTGGACGACCATCGTCCCGCGCGGATGCTCTACGCGGCGTTCCTGCGCGCGCCGCACGCCCACGCCCGCATCGCCCGCATCGACGCCGGCGCGGCGCGCGCGCAACCGGGGGTGACGGCGGTGCTGACCGGCGAGGACATCGCGCGCGACACCAGGCCCGTGCGGGCCGTCTCGCGGATGTCCGGCTACAAGGCCACCTCCTTTCCCCCGCTCGCGCAGGGCAAGGTGCGCTACACGGGCGAGGCGGTGGCGATCGTCGGGGCCGAGAGCCGGTACCTGGCCGAGGACGCGGCGGAGCGCATCGTCGTCGAGTACGAGCCGCTCGCTCCGGTGGGCGACATGGAGGCCGCGCTCGCCGCCGGCGCCCCCGTGCTGCACGAGGAGGTGGGCGACAATGTCCTGCTCACGCGTGAGTTCGCGCGCGGCGACGTGGACGGAGCACTCGCCGGCGCCCACCTGGTCGTGCGCGAGCGCTTTCGCTTCCGCCGGCATGCCGCGGTCTGCATGGAGAACCGCGGGGCGCTGGCCGAGTACGCGAGCGCCACCGGGACCCTGACGCTGCGCTCGTCCGCGCAGTGCCCGGGCCTCATCCGCGACGTCCTCGCCGACCTCCTCGACATGCCCGAGCACCTGATCCGGGTCGTCGCCAGCGACGTGGGTGGCGGCTTCGGCGCGAAGGCGTCGCTCTACCCCGAGGAGATCGCGGTCTGTGTGATGGCGCGCCGGCTCGGGCGCCCGGTGAAGTGGATCGGCGACCGGCGCGAGGACCTGCTGGCGACCTCGCAGGCCTGGGACGAGATCGTCGACGCCGAGCTGGGCGTCGCCGCCGACGGCACCATCGTGGGCCTCCGCGCGGAGGCCATGGCCGACGTCGGCGCGTACTCGATCTACCCGTGGACGGCCGGCATCGAGCCCGTGCAGACGATCTCCTTCCTGCCCGGCCCCTACCGGCTCCAGCACTACCGCGGCCGTACGCGCGGAATCACCACGTGCAAGGCGCCGATGGGACCCTACCGCGGTGTGGGGCGGCCGCCGGCCGTGTTCGTCATGGAAGGGCTGATCGATCGCGCCGCGCGCCGGCTCGGGCTCGACCCGATCGAGATGCGCCTCAAGAACTTCGTCCGGGCGGAGGACTTCCCGTACAAGTCGGCGTCGGGCATCGTCTGGGATCGCTCGACCTTCACCGAGACCATGCTCCGCGCGCGGGAGGCGCTCGGCTGGCAGGCCGCGCGCGCGGAGGCGGCGCGGGCCCGCGCGGGCGGACGCTGGGTGGGCGTGGGCGTGGCCTCGTACGTGGAGCTGACCGGGATCGGCTCCGCGATCCCGGTCTCGCCGGGGATGCCGGTGCCGACGGGCACCGAGGCCGCGACGATCCGCATGGATCCCTCCGGCACGGTGACGGCGGTCTTCGGCATCGCCTCTCACGGCCAGGGCCTCGAGACCACGCTCGCGCAGGTCGTCGCCGACGAGGTGGGCGTGCCGATCGAGAGCGTGCGCGTCGTCCACGGCGACACCGCGCTCTCGCCCTATGGCACCGGTACCTACGGGAGCCGCAGCGCGGTGCTGGCGGGCGGTGCCGGCATCCTCGCGGGCCGGGAGGTGCGCGACAAGCTGCTCCGGATCGCGGCGCACCAGCTCGAGGTCGACGCCGCCGACCTCGTCGTGCAGGACGGCCGCGTGGCCGTGCGCGGCATGCCCGATCGCCACGTCACCGTGCGTGAGGTTGCCAAGGCCGCCTACGGCGGCGTCAAGCACCTGCCGCGCGGCATGGAGCCCGGGCTCGAGGTCACGCGCTTCTACGATCCGTTCTACGGCACGGCGTCCACCGCGACCCACATGGCCGTCGTCGAGGTGGACGCCGGGACGTTTCACGTGCGGATCCTCCGGTACCTCGTCGCCGAGGACTGCGGGCGTGTCATCAACCCGCTGGTGGTGGAGGGCCAGGTGCACGGGGGCGTGGCCCAGGGCGTGGGCGCCGCCCTGCTCGAGGAGGTCGTGTACGACGGCGAGGGCCAGCTGCTCACCGGCACCCTGATGGACTACCTGGTGCCGACCGCGAGCGAGGTCCCCGAGATGGAGGTCCACCACATCGAAACACCCTCGCCGGCGCTCGGCGGGTTCCGGGGCATGGGCGAGGGCGGCACCATCGGGGCGCCGGCGGCGCTCGCGAATGCGCTCAACGACGCGCTGTCGAGCGTCGGCATCGAGGTCAACGAGCTGCCGGTGACGCCCGAGCGCCTCTTCCGGCTCGCGCGGCGCGCCGGGGTGGTGTGAGGGGAGACGCATGAATCTGGGGCTCGAGGGCAAGGTGGCGCTCGTCACGGGCGCGGGCCGCGACATCGGCCGCGAGATCGCGCTCACGCTCGGGCGCGAGGGGGCGGCGGTCGCGGTCAACTACCTGAAGTCGAAAGACGCCGCCGAGGCGACGGCGGCGGAGATCCGGGCGGCCGGCGGCCGGGCGCTCGCCGTCGGCGCCGACATCGCCGACTACGCGGCCGTGCAGCGCATGGTCGAGCGCGTGAAGGGCGAGTGGGGCTCGATCGACGTGCTCGTGAACAACGCGGGCCTGGTCAACCGGAAGTTCTTTCTCCAGACGACGCCCCAGGAGTGGCGCGCACAGATCGACGTCGGCCTCTACGGCGTGCTCAACTGCTGCCACGCGGTCGCCCCCGCGATGGTCGAGCGCAAGGGCGGCCGCATCATCAACATCGCCGGCGACTCGGCGCGCGTCGGCCAGGCGCAGCTCGCCATCACGGCGGCCGCCCGGGGCGGCGTCCTCAGCCTCACGCGGACGCTCGCGCGCGAGCTCGGGCGGGCCGGCATCACCGTGAACGCGCTGGCGTTCGGCTGGGTGGAGACGGGGCACATCGACCCGGACTTCTGGGAGGCCAACCGCGAGAAGATCCTCCAGGCCTACCCGATCAGGCGCCTGGGACGGCCCGACGACATCGCGCCGGCGGTGGCCTTCCTCGCCTCGGACCTGGCCTCGTGGATCACGGGCCAGACCCTCAGCATCAGCGGCGGCTACACGACCGTTTGACATGGGGGCCCCGACATGGCCCCCCAACCCCCCAGGGCGGCTCGGGACGCCCCGGCGGGGCCCTGGCGCCCCTCGAGGTGAGCGGTCCGGTCGAAGTAACAATCGGTCGAACCAGGTCGCCTGCATGACCCCGTGACGTGGAACGTCTGTAGAGAGGGAGCGGACTTTTGGACTACGACTCAACGTCGATCCCAGCGGGGTACCGCGCCGGCCGTGAGCTCCCCGCCTCCGTGATGCAGGACTGGCTGTCAGCCGTCCGACGGTCGGTGCCTCTGCCCCCTGGGTCGAGGATCGCAGACGTGGGCTGTGGAACCGGCCGCTTCTCGATGGCTCTCGCCGAGGCCTATGCCTCACGTGTCATAGGGTTCGACCGGTCGGCGAAAATGCTCGCACAGGTCCGTTCGCGACATCATCACGTGTCGTTCTGCCTCGCCGATGCGCAAGCGGTTCCTCTTCGTCGTGCGTCGATAGACATGGTCTTCCTCTCGAATGTCGTCCATCACCTTACGGACCTCGAACAGGCGGCCGACGGTTTTGTCTACGTGCTACGGCCACGCGGCTTCGTCGTGGTCCGAAACTACGTCCGCGAGCAACTCCAGGATGTGCCTTACCTCGAGTTCTTCCCTGAAGCGTATGCCGCATCCGTGCAGATGCTCAGCTCTGGTAGCGACCTTGAAGCGGCATTCGGTAGAGCAGGATTCGCGTTGCTGTCCTATTACACAGTCGAGCAGCCCGTCGCAGAGTCTCCAATCGAATACCTGTCGAAGGTGAGATCGCGTACGTACTCAGATCTCGCCGCAATCTCCGACGAGGCCTTCGAAGCTGGTGTTGCGCGCATGACCGCGGTCGTCGCCGATGGGTGGCGAAGATCGCTGCGCGAACCACTTGGACTGTTCGCTTTCCAGAAGGTCTGACCAACTGCGGAGTCGCCGAGAAAAGAGGCCGCAGGGGAGGAGGGTCGGGACTCGACCGGCCGAGACTACCGAAGCTGACGTTCTCGATTTTCCACATCGACGGGACACGACCCCCTCGATACTCGGACAGACGCCCAGACTAGCTCGGCGCGTCCGCGCCCTGCCGCAGGAGGAAGCGCTTGGTTTTGCCTGACGCCGTCTTGGGGATGGTGTCCAGGAGCTCGATGACGCGGGGGACCTTGTAGGCGGCCAGGCCCTGGCGGCAGTGCGCTTCGAGCTCGGCCACGGTGACCGTGGCGGCCGGCTTGAGGACGACGTACGCCTTGGGGATCTCTCCCTTGGCCTCGTCGGCGACGCCCACCACCGCGACGTCCAGCACGGCGGGGTGGGCGTAGATCACGTCTTCCACTTCCTTGGGGTAGATGTTGTAGCCGCCGCAGATGATCGTGTCCTTGATGCGGTCCACGATGTAGACGAAGCCCTCGGCGTCCACGTGGGCCACGTCGCCGCTGTGGTACCAGCCGCCCCGCAGGGCTTCGGCGGTGGCCGCCGGCGCGTTGACGTAGCCCAGCGGAAGGTTCGGGCCGCGGAACACCAGCTCGCCGCGCTCGCCCGCCGGCACGTCGCGGTCCTCCTGGTCCACGATCCGGACCTCCACCCCTTCGATCGGCTTGCCGCACGACCCGCCGGGCCGCGTTCCCCGGGGATCGTTCAACGTCACGAACGAGTGGGCCTCGGTGATCCCGTAGCCGTCCACCAGCGGGACGCCGTAGAGCTTCTCGAAGTCGTGCATGAGCTTGGCCGGCAGCACCGCGCCGGCCGACTTGCAGATCCGCAGCGAGGTGAGGTCGTAGCTGGCCCGGTCGGGGACGTTCACGAGGTAGTTGAACATGGTGGGGACGCCGGGGAAGAGCGTGACGCGGTGGTCCTGGATCGCGCGCAGGACGCCGTCGGGTGTGAACCGCTCCAGGATCACCTGGCTGGCGCCGGCCATCATCACCTGGATCATGCAGCTGTTCACCGCGTAGGAATGAAACAGCGGCAGCGCGCAGAGGACGACGTCGTCCTCGCGATAGCCGAACCGCTCGGCGACGGCGGCGGCCACGTGGGTGGCGCCGAGGTGGGTGAGGATGGCGCCCTTGGGCTGTCCGGTGGTGCCGGAGGTGTAGCCGAGCCAGGCGACGTCTTCTATCTTCACCGGCACGGCCCGGTAGGCGCCGCGCGTCAGCAGATCCTCGAGGCGGACCGTGTCCGGCGACGCCGTCGCGCCGTGGACCACGACGGTCTCCAGGCGCTTGGCGTCGGCGCGGACCTCCTGGACGTTGGGCAGGAGGCCGGGCGCCGTGATGATCACCCTGGTGTCGGAATCCTGCAGCACGAACCGGATCTCGCGGGCGGTGAGCAAGGCGTTGAGGAACACCGTCACGGCCCCGGCCTTGGACGTGGCGTAGTACGCCTCGATCAGCTCGATGGAGTTGGGCATGTAGCAGGCGACCCGGTCGCCCGGGCGCACGCCCAGATCTTGAAGCCCGCCGGCCAGGCGCGTGGTGCGCTCATCGAACTCGGCGTAGCTGCGCCGAACCCCCTGGCATTCGAAGAGCGTCTTCGACCCGTATCGGGCCGCTTGCGTGCGGATCAGGTCTCCCAGCGGGACCACGAGCTCCTTCAGGTCACCTCGCACCCTCGATCCTCCTTGACGTGCGCATCACGCTACCGGTGGGCGTGGGCGGTGGGCAGCCGGCGCTCGAGGAGCGCCTGCATCGGCTCGCCGTGCCAGTCGCGCGGGCCGACCGCGACGCCCGCGACCTCGCCGCCCGGGTTGACGACGAAGGTGGCCGGAATGCCCGTCACGCGCCACGCGGTAGCCGTCTTGCTGTCGGGATCGAGCAGGATGGGGAACGTCAGCGCGAGATTGCGGACGTAGGGCTCGAGCAGCGCCCGAGGCGCGCCCCGGTCCACGGACACCCCGAGCACGACCAGCCCCCGCGCGCCGTACGCCTTCCACAACGCCTCCAGCGTCGGCATCTCGTCGGTGCACGGCACGCACCACGTCGCCCAGAAGTTCAGGATGACGAGCTTGTCGCGGTAGTCGGCGAGTCCGGCGCGCCGCCCGTCGAGCGTCAGGAGGCTGAACGCGGGGCCGCGCTGCCCGTCCTTGAATTCGCTGACGCCGGCCTTCTCGAACGCGTCGAGGACGGGCGCCGCGGGCCCGGCGTGGTGGCCGCCCTCCTGGCCCGGCTTGCCGCGCGGGAGGAGCCACCCGAGGGTGCCCACGAGAACGACGGCGAGGGCGACGCGCACGACCGTCTCTCGCCGGGAGGCGCCGGTGAGGCTAGACGCCCAGCTTTTCACGGGTCACCGGGCTCGCCCGGAGCTCCCTGGAGGAGGCCTCGAACACGATGGTCCCCTTCTCCATGATGTAGCCCCGATCGCAGACGGAGAGGGCGACCCGCGCGTTCTGCTCGACGAGGAGGACGGTCACGCCGAGCCGCTTCAGCTCGCCGACCATGTCGCGGATGTGACGGATGAAGGCGGGCGCGAGGCCCTGGGTCGGCTCGTCCATCAGAATGAGCCGAGCGCCGGCCATCATGACGCGCGCGATCGCGAGCATTTGCTGCTCGCCGCCCGAGAGCGTCCGGCCGGGCTGGTCGACGCGTTCGCGCAGACGCGGGAAGTGCTGGAAGACCTCGTCGAACCGCTGCCGGCGGAGCGCCCCCGAGCGATTCGCCGCCGCCGACAGGCCGAGCTCGAGATTCTCGCGGACGGTGAGGCCGGGGAAGATCCGGCGGTTCTCGGGCACGAGCCCGATGCCGAGCCGGGCGATGTGGTGGGGCGCGAGCCGGGTCAAATCGGCGCCGTCGAGCTCGATCGTGCCGCGCCACGGCTTGAGAAAGCCCATCGCGGTCTTCATGAGCGTCGTCTTGCCCATGCCGTTCTTGCCGAGGAGCGCGACGGCCTCGCCCGCGCGCACCTCGAGCGACACGCCGAAGAGGATCGGCGTCGCCCCGTAGCCCGCGTGGACGTCACGGATGCGCAGCATTCAGTCCTCGAACCCATCCTCGTCGTCGGGCGGCCCCAGATAGGCCTCGATCACCTTCGGATCGTTCCGGATCTGGTCGGGCGTGCCGTCGGCGATCTTCTCGCCGAAGTGGAGCACGGCGATCCGGTCCGAGATGCCCATGACGACGGACATGTCGTGCTCGATCAGGAGCACCGTGAGCCCGCGCGCCTGCGCGATCGCCCGGATGAGCGCGGTGGTCTCCTTCGTCTCGCCCGGCGTCATCCCCGCCGTCGGCTCGTCGAGGAGCAGGAGCGTGGGCTCGGTCGCCAGCGCCAGGCAGATCTCGAGGTGACGCTGCTCGCCGTGCGAGAGGTGCTGGGCCAGCTCGTCGCGCCGTCCGGCGAGGCCGAACGCCTCGAGGAGGTCCGTCACGCGCGCCTCGACGTCGGGCCGGCGCCAGAGGGAGGCGAGACGACCCGACACGGCGGTACGGGACTGGGCGGCCACCCGCACGTTCTCGCCGACGCTGATCTCCGGGAAGAGGTTGGTGATCTGGAAGGTCTTGGCGATGCCGAGGCGGTTGATCGCCTCCGGCGCCAGCCCGCCGATCTCCCGCCCGCGGAAGCGCACCCGGCCCGCGGTCGGGGCGTGGAGGCCCGACACGATGTTGAAGAGCGTGGACTTGCCGGCGCCGTTCGGCCCGATGACCGAGAAGACCTGGCCCTCGCGCACGACGAGGCTCACGTTCGTGAGCGCGGCGAGGGCGCCGAAGCTCCTGGACACGGCGTCGACCTCGAGGACTAGGCCGTCGTGCGCCATTGCTTGAAGCCGAGCCGCCGGCGGAAGCCGAGAAGCCCCCGGGGCATGAAGAGCACGATGACGATCAGCACCAGACCGATCACCATGAAGTACCAGTCCACGTACGAGGAGACCTTGTCGCGCAGGATCGTGAAGAAGGCCCCGCCGATGACGGGGCCGACCAGCGTGCCGAGGCCGCCGATCATCACCGAGATGATGAACTCGCCCGATTCCGTCCACAGCATGAGGTCGGGGGTCGCGAACGCCGAGCGCATGGGGTAGATCGCCCCCGCGAGGCCCGTGAGCAGCGCGGAGATCATGCACACGGCCATCTTGTAGCGCTGGACGTTGTAGCCGAGGAAGCGCGCCCGGTCCTCGTTCTCGCGGATCGCCACGAGCACCCGGCCGAAGTGCGAGGCGACGACCACGCGGCAGATCGTGTACGCGACGGCCAGGTAGACCAGCACGAGGTAGTACTTCCGGGCCGGGGTGTCGATCGCCAGCCCCGGCAGCAGGTCGGCGTCGGGGAGACCCTGGATGCCGTCGGAGCCGCCGAAGGTCTGCGTGTAGCGGAAGAAGGTGTAGACGACCTCGGCAAAGATCAGGGTCAGCAGCGCGAAGTAGATGCCCCGGCGCGCCGTCGCGAAGTAGCTCACGATCAGCGCGTAGAGGCCGACGACGACGAGGGCGGCGCCCAGGCACGCCCACACCGAGTGGACCCCGCGCTCCATCAGCACCGCGGTGGCGTAGGCCCCGAGTCCGTAGAAGGCGGCGTGACCGAAGGACACGAGGCCCGTGTAGCCGATGAGGAGGTCGAGGCTCATCGCGATGGCGCCGAAGAGGAGCGCGTCGAAGGCGAGGAGCAGGTAGTACTTCGACATGAAGGGCATGGCGGGCAGCGCCGCCAGCACGGCAAACGTCAGCACCGCGCGCCAGCCGAGCGGCCTACTCAAGGACGCCCTCCCGGCCGAAGAAGCCGCGGGGGCGGACGATGAGGACGACGAGCATGATGCCGAAGATCGCGATCGCGACCCGCTGCGGGTTCATCCAGAGCGAGAACAGCGACTGGGCGAGGCCGATGGCGAAGGCCGCCACGACCGAGCCCCCCATGGAGCCCATGCCCCCGAGGATCACGACGATGAACGCCAGGAGGATCGTCTCGACGCCCATCGAAGGATAGACGGTGAAGACCGGCGCCAGGAGCAGCCCCGCGAGCGCGGCGAGCCCCGCCGAGCCCGCGAAGGTGAGGGTGAACACGCGCCGGACGTCCACGCCGAGCCCGTCGAGCATCTCGGCGTCCTGGACGGCCGCCCGCACGATGATGCCGGCGCGCGTCTTGGTGAAGAAGAGCCAGATCGCCAGCAGGCTCACCGAGGAGGCGCCGAGCAGGAACAGCCGGTAGTCCGGGTAGGTCATGCCGAGCAGCGGCGTCGAGCCCGTGAAGGGGGGCAGGATGCGCCGCATGTCGCCGCCGAAGATCTGGCGGATCCCTTCGCGGAACACGAGCGCGAGGCCGAAGGTGAGGATGAGGCCGTACAGCGGCTCGCGCCGGTAGAGCGGACGCAGGGTCGCGGCCTCGGTGATCGCGCCGATGATGCCGACGATCACCGGGGCCGCGAGCAGCGCGATCCAGAAGGAGCCGGTGAGGCCGATCACGGCGACCCCGGCGTACGCGCCCAGCATGAACAGCTCGCCGTGGGCGAAGTTCATCACGCCCAGCAGGCCGAAGATCACGGTGAGGCCCAGCGCCAGCAGCCCCAGCGCGGCCCCGAAGACGAGGCCGTGCAGGAGCTGTGGCAGCAGGACCCCGACGAGATAATCCAAGCGCCGGGCCTTACTTCTTCTTCAGCTCCCACGTGAACCCCTCGACGGGGTCCTTGCCGACCATGGGCTCGCCGATCGTGTCCTTGCCGAGGAGCGTCGCGATGGGGATGTTCTTGCCGCCCTTGACCTGGTACAGATGCATGTCCATCACGACCTGGTGGTCTTCCTTCCGGATGCACTGGCGGCCGATGTGCGTGTTGTCCACGCACATCCCCTCCTGCGCCGCCGCGACCTTGTCGGGGTCGAAGCTCTTGGCCTTCTCGGCCGCGGCGGCCCAGAAGAGGACGGCGTCGTAGGCGCCGGCCATGATGTTGCCGTCCAGGTTGTAGCGCTTCTTGAACTTGGCGTTGAACGCCTGCATGTTCTTGTCCGGGTTGTAGGCCGAGTAGTGGGCGAGCTGCACGAAGCCCTCCATCGGCTCGGCGATCGCCTGGAGGTCCTGCTGGAGGAGGAAGCAGTCGATCCCCGCCAGCTTGTACTTCTTGGTCATCCCGAACGAATGGAGCTGCGTCATGAGCCGCAGCGAGTCGGCGCCCGCGAAGGCGAGGAACAGCACGTCGGCGCCCGACTGGTTGATGGCGCCGAACCATGGGCTGAAGTCCTTGGTGTCGAGCGGGGCGCCCGCCACGCCGACGACCTCGCCCCCCAGCTTCTCGAGCGCGGTCTTGAACTGGCGACCGTCCGACTGGCCCATCGCGTAGTCGGTGTAGAAGATGTAGACCCGCTTGCCCATCTTGTCGACCATGTACTTGGCAAGCCCGTTCGCCTGCATCCGCGAGTCCGGCTGGTTCGAGAAGTAGTACTTGTGGAACTTCGAGGTCCGCATGAACTCGGCGCACGAGACCGAGTTCCAGTGGATCGTCTTGTGCTTCTTGGTGACGTCCATGACCGCCATCGTCGCGCCCGAGGAGACGGCGCCGACGAGCAGCTTGACCTCGTCCTGGAGGATGAGCTTCTCGGCCTTGCGCACGGCCGGCGCCGGCTTGGTGTCGTCGTCCTCGGAGATCATCTCGACCTTGTGGCCGAGGACGCCGCCCCGGGCGTTCAGCTCGTCGACGGCCATCTGCATCATCATCGTCTGGTATTTGCCGTAGCCCTCGAACACGCCGACCTTGGAGCCGAGGTCGCCGATCTTCACGACCTTCGACTGGGACAGGGCGGGCGCCGCCGCCCACCCGGCGCTGAGGACGACCGCCGCGAACAGAACGAGCCACGTGAGACGTTTCATGAGTCCCTCCTTGGGGATGGTGACGACGCGTCGATCAGGTTCGAGAGGATTTGCGCGATCCGCCGAAGCGGCTGGCGCAGCCGGTCGGCCTCGGACGCCGAGGTGGTCTTCGCATCGCCCTCGGCCTCGTCGAAGGCGAGACGGACGGCCGTCGAGGTCTTGTTGTCGCGCGAGGAGACGGCGAAGTCCACGAGGTTGTAGTAGCGCCACATCGCTTCGAGGAATCGCTGGCCCAGCGCCGCGCGCGCCGGCGGCGAGAGCTTGGGGTCGCCAAGCTGGCGGTCGCCCTCGATCGCCAGATCGCGCGCGAGGGCGGCGAAGAAGATCATGAGCCGGCGCTCGACCTCCAGGGCGTCCTGGGCCTGGAGGGCGGCGCGGGTGCCCGCCTCGAGTCCGGGCGGGAGAGTGCCAGCCTTCTGGCGCATGGCGGTCCTGAGCGCGCCCTGCTCGAAGAGGCGGAGCGCCACGTCGAACTTCCTGGCCTGCAGGGAGAACTTGACCTGCTTGAAGTTGGTCGTGATCTCGTTGTCCCGCGGCGTGTAGACGCCGACGTGGTGCGCGCCGGCGGGCGAGGCGACGGCGAGGAGCAGCGCGAGGGCGACGAGCGTTCTCATCGGCGGACGAGCCGGAGGGCGACGACGCCGGTGAGCCACCACAGCGCCAGGATCGTCGCCCCGCCGAAGGGGATCCAGACGAGCCACTCCGCGATCGCCTTTCCCTTCTCGAGCCCGAGGTACGGGATGAGTCCCGCCCACACCAGGTAGCCGACAGGGTAGCCCGCTCCGCCCGCCGTGAGAAGCGCGATGATCGCCGGCCTCGCCGGCGCCGAGCGCACCAGCGTCGCCGCCACCGTGGTCGTCGCGATGATGACCAGGCCCATACCCTCGGCGTGGATGTGGAAGAGACGGAGCCCCCCGTCGAACTTCACGAGCGCTTCGTCGAGGATGCGCTCGTCGACATCGCGCACACCGACGAGCCCGTGCACCGCGGGCCGGGCGAGCATCACGCCGCGGGCCCAGCGGGTGAGCTCGACCTTGAAGCGCGCCATCGAGGCGCCGCCGACCTCGGCGCACACGATGAGGACGACGGCGACCAGCAGGACCGCCACGGGCGGCAGGCGCCATGGCTCGCCGGGTTGCAACGTGGGTGGCCTGTTCAAGGCGCGACCCGGCTCCGCACGGCGAGCAGGAGCGCGAGGCCCACGAGGCCGGCGATGGCGGCGCTGCCGAGCGGGGTCAGGACCCAGCGTTCGGCGAGCTCGATGCCGGTGTCGCGGCCGAGCTCGAGCGCACCCGCGCTGTAGACCAGGTAGCCGAGCGGGAAGAGGCCCCCGGCGGTGAGGAGGACGTAGAGGGCCGCGCGCGCCCGGCGCCACGGCACGGCACTCGCCACCAGCGTGCTCGCGAAGAAGAGGACGAGGCCGAGCCCTTCGGCGTGAATGTGGAAGAAGGACAGGCCCACCTCGGCGGCGTAGACCGCGCGGCCGCGGACCTCGTCGTCGTACTCGGCGGAGCCCGAGAGCCCGTGCGCCTCGGGGTTCGCGTTGACGCGCGCGGTGGCGTAGCGGTCGGTCACCGGCCGGAGCTGCGACATGGCGGCACCGCTGGTCTCGCCGAGGGCGATGACGAGGACGGCGACGAGGACGATGACCAGCGGTGGACGTCTGAGGGCGATGGGGCCCCTCCCGAGGCTGAACTGGCGAGACAGTAGCACCGCGGCCACGATTTGTCATTACGCGCCGCCTGTGGCAAGGTTCCCTCCCATGCGCAGCGGGGATGCGTACGTCGCCGATCTTCGAGACCGCCGCGCCGTCTATCTCGACGGCGAGCGTGTCGACGACGTCACCAAGCACTCCGCGTTCGCCGAACCCATCCGGCGCATCGCCGAGACGTACGACCGGGCGCGGGCCGACGACGCCCTCGACGTCACCTCGTACCTCGATCCGGCGACGGGCGAGCGCTACGGCGCGATGTGGCTCGTTCCACGCTCCGCCGACGATCTCGAGGCGCGCCGGCGCGTCCACCGCTTCTGGGCCGAGGCCTCCTACGGGCTCATGGGGCGCACGCCGGACCACGTGGCGTGCGTGCTCACCGCCTTCGCGGGCGCGCGGGACCTCTTCGCGCGGGGCGGCGCCCGCTTCGGCGACAACGTCGTCCGCTTCTACGAGAAGGCGCGCGCCGAGGACCTCTACGTGACGTACGCGATCGTGCCGCCGCAGATCGACCGCTCCCAGCCCGCCCACCGGCAGCCGGCGCCGTTCCTCTATCCCGGCGTCGTGCGCGAGGCGGCCGGCGGCATCGTCGTCCGCGGGGCCCAGTCGATCGCGACCTCCGCCGTGCTGGCGGACTGGCTCTTCCTGAGCTACATCACGCCGCTCGTGGCGGGCGATGACGACTACGCGATCTCGATCGTCATGCCGGTGAGCGCCGCGGGGCTGCGCCTCTACCCGCGGCGGCCGTTCGCCTCGATGGCCACCAGCGTCTACGACTACCCGCTCTCGTCGCGCTTCGACGAGGTGGACGCGACCGTGGTCCTCGACGACGTCTTCGTGCCGTGGGAGCACGTGTTCATCGATCGAAACGTCGAGCTCGTCAACGCGCAGTTCCACGACACGGCCTCCCACACGCTGGCGAACTTTCAGTCGCTCGTGCGCTTCGGCGTGAAGCTGCAGTTCATGGCGGGGCTCGCGATGAGGCTCGTCGAGCTCCACAGCAACGAGGGAAACGCGGCCGCCCAGGCCTCCCTCGGCGGCGACATCGCCGCGCTCTGCGCGAGCTTCGATGCGCTCGTGCACGCCGCCGCCCGGTTTCCCCTCGTTCGCGACGGCGTCGCCCGCCCCGGGCCGCACTTCATCTACGCGGGGATGAGCCTCCAGCGCCGGCTGATCGTGGATCTCATGCGCTCGCTACGCGAGCTGGCGGGCGGCGCCTTCCAGGCCATGCCGTCCTCCGAGGCCAGCTTCACGAGCGCCGAGACGCGCGCCGACACCGAGCGCTACTACCGCTCGGGGGTGGCGACGGCCCGGGAGCGGGTCAAGCTCGTCAAGCTCATCTGGGACCTCGTCGGCACCGAGTTCGGCGGGCGCCAGCTCCAGTACGAGATGTTCTACTCGGCGTCCCAGCCCGTCGTGAACGCGCGCATGTTCAAGACGTACGACTGGACGGCGGCCACGGCAATGGTCGACCGCTGCCTCGGCGAATACTGATGCCGTGGAGCGAGGCGATCGATCGGATGCTGGGCCGCATTCAGGACACGGCGGCGCGCGTGAAGGACGGCTTTCCCCACTGGGCCGATCCGGAGACCGGGCAGTGGACCACCACGCCCGACGGTGACTGGACCGGCGGGTACTGGATCGGGCTGCTGTGGCTGGCCGCGGCGGCCACGGGCGACGCGCGGTACCGGTCGTGGGCCGCGCCCCTCGCCGAGCGGCTGCGCGCACGCGTCGACGGCGAGACGGTCTTCAAGTCGTTCCCGGCGTACTACGGTGCCGCCCTGGGCGCGATCCTCCACGACGCCCCGGGGCCGCGGGAGATCGCGCTCTCGACCGCGCGCAGCCTGACGCGCCTGTACGCGCCGGCGCTCCGGCTCGTGCCGCTCGGCCCCCAGGCCGAGGAGGGCGCGCACATCGGGTCCACCGAGACCAGCATCGACAGCCTGCAGGCGGCGCCGTTCCTGTTCTGGGCCGCCGGCGTGACGGGCGAGCCGACACTTCGCGAGGTCGCGACCGATCACGCGGAGACCATCATCCACCTGCACCTGCGGCCTGACGGGTCGTTCATCCAGTCCAGCTCGCTCGATGCCGCCACCGGCCGTCTCGTCCGCCACTACACGCACAAGGGCGTGAGCGACACGAGCACGTGGGGCCGCGCGCAGGCGTGGGGCATGCTCTTCTCGACCCAGAGTCACCTGGCCGACCGGCGGCGCGAGGCGTGGATCGCGGCGGCCGTCCGCGGTGCCGACTGGTGGCTCGCGCAGGCGCCGGCGGACCGCGTGGCCTTCTGGGACTTCGACGACCCGGCCATCCCGAACACCGAGCGCGACACCGCCGCCACGGCCATCGCGACGGCGGCGCTCCTCAAGCTGGGCCGCGTGGCGCCGACCGAGTCCGGGCGCGCGCGATATCGCGAGGCGGCCGAGGCGACCGCCCGGGCGCTGATGGAGCGGTATCTCACGCCGACGCATCCGGATGACCGGCGCGTGGCCGGCATGCTCACCGAGGCGTGCTTCAACAAGCGGCCGGATGCACGGCCCCAGGACCGGGCCAACCGCTGCGAGTTCATCGTGGGCAGCTACTACCTCTTCGAGAGCCTGCTCGGCCTCGCCGGCCGGATCGACCCGTTACGCGTCTAGTAACGTGTCGCGCCGTTCACGTTCGTTCCCCTCCACGCTGGCGCTGCCCTCTGGTCGCGGTGTGCAGTATTGACCAGACTTGGCGTATCGGCGCCGGTAGAGTCCCGTCTCGATAGGACCGCGCGGGGGTGAGACATGACCAGTCCCGCAGTTCGGCTCAATGATGGCGCTCGTCTCGATGGCGTCCGGGTGCTGGTCGTCGACGACGCGCCCTATGTGCGAGAGGTCGTGGCCGGCATCCTCACCCAGGATGGCGCCAAGGTGACCACCGTAGGTTCCGCCGAGGAGGCGCTCGCCGCGTTGCAATGCGAGCGCCCCGACGTCCTCCTGAGCGATCTCGCCATGCCAGGGAGGGGCGGCTACTGGCTGATCGGGCAGGTTCGGGCGCTACCACCCGAGCGTGGCGGCGTCACACCCGCGGCCGCGCTCACTGCGTATACCGGTCCCGAGCACCGCGCGAGCGTCCTGCGCGCAGGCTTCCAGCTCCATGTGGAGAAGCCCGTCGGCCTCGAGGCGTTGATCGGCGCCGTGGCGACCCTGGCGCTGAACCGCATGCGTCCGACCAGCACGGCAGACTGCCCGTGAGGGTCTGCCTCATCTGCAGCCAGCCGATGGCGCCGTACCAGCCAGCCGTGTATCTCGATTCCGGCGTGGTCGTCCACGTGCCGTGTCGTAGGGCCTTCCGCGGCGCGGCGACCACGAGTATGGCCGTCATCCGCCCCACCTCACAGGCGATGCGACTGCGAGCCCGCGAACGGCGTGACCCACAGGCTCCGGAGGACACCGGCGGCCGGGGACCTAGCCCCTGAAGCTTTGCTGTCGGGGTTTACCCTCTCGTCGAGGTGCGGAGAGGACGCTACAATGGACACTCGCGTCCGACCCGATCTCGGTATGACGGGAGGCGTTCATGCTTTTCCGCGCCGTACCGCAGCGTTCGTGGATTGTGTCTGCAGTCGTTCTCGCTGCCGTCTCGTCCGCGTGTGCCAGCCTGAGGCCGAGAGTTCAGGGTCAAACGGACCTTGTCGCGTGGGAGGCGACGGACCTCAAGCTCGAAGAGAGAGACGTTGGGGGACGTAAGCTCTGGTACTACTCCTTCGGATTGCTTGTCCGTGAGACACGCGGGGCCCCTCTGACGTTCAACGAGATCGAGACGACGATCTACCAGCCGGGTACTGGGTCGTGGATCGGTCGCTATCGTGGGGCATGGAAGCTCGAGGCGCGGGATGAGTTCCGTATCCCGCTCCAGTCGACGCTGTCCTGCCACTCCGGGTCTACGTGCTCCGGACCAAACGTTCCAATCCCGTTGTGGCGGATCACCATGCGCGGCACGGACGACCGCGGACAGGCAGTCAGCGCCGTGATTGATCTGTCACTTCCGGCTGATCCACCGTCGCCACCGCCGACGCCGTCGAGATCGGTTCGTGAGATCAAACTTGATCCAAAGCGCTCACGAACGTCGTCATCTATGCATACTTCTCTCTCGACAAACCAACATACGGATTCCCCCCTGCCTACAGTGAGTTCTTGGTCGACCGCGACGAGGCCGTCATTTTCGTCATGAATCTCGAACATCACGGCCCAGCGTTCAGCGTGCACGGTGTGTTTCATCGACCGGACGGAACGCCGCACGCGGAGTTTCGCCGTGACGTCGCTCTCTCGCCGCCTGGATCGTTGCGGACGTATCGCCATCTAGAGAGCTTCTCCATGTCAACGCTCCGCCCATTCTCCGGCAGGTGGACACTTCGTCTCTCTATCAACGATGAGTTGGCGGGCGTGTACTCCATCACGTTGGCTGACTCCAAGACCCTGTCCTAGCCATCGCTCCTCCGCATCGACGCGTCAGATCTCGTGAACGCTGCGCCCGTGAAGATGGATCACGCGGGTCGACAGCGTGTCGCCGGCCACGTCGACGATGCGGAATCCCGGCGGGCCGGGCAGCATCGTGCCCGCTTGCGCCACCTTGGAGAGCTGCAGGCACGTGGATGGCGTGGTCAACATGGTGAGGCCGCCGCGCTGGATCGCCTGGTCGAGATGGACGTGACCGCAGATGATCCAGCGGACGTCCGGGTGCGCGCGTAGCGCGCCGATCAACTCGTCGCCGTTGCGGAGCGGCATGGTGTCGATCCACTGCAGGCCGAGCGGCCACGGATGGTGGTGGACGAAGACGATCGTCGGCTGATCGCGATGCTGGGCGAGATCGTCACGGAGCCACCGCAGTTGCGCGGAGTCGAGGGCGCCACCCGCCTGACCGGGCTCCTGGGAGTCCAGTGCCACGAAGTGATACCCCTGATGGTCGAAGCCATAGTAGTGCGGAGCGTCCGGCGCGGGAGCGTCGGGGCGCAGCCGGCGGTTGAAGGCGACACGGTTGTCGTGGTTGCCGACGAGGAAGCGGACGGGGCACGGGAGTCCGGCCAGGATTTCCGCGAGCAAGGTGTAGGAGGGTTCGTACTCCTCCGCCGCTAGCGTGCGACTCCGGTCGAGGATGTCCGGGCTCGCGAGGTCGCCGCCGAGAACCGCGAAGGCGGGCGCCGGATCGAGGGTGCGAACGGCTGCGACCACCTGACGAAGCGACGCTTCGGTGTCGAACTCGAAATCGCCGGTCCTGGCCTTCCACTTGCCGCCGGCCATGATGTGGGTGTCCGTGAGGTGGACGAAGCGGAAGTGCGCTTGTGCGTGCATGGCGCCGCTAGTATATAGGCCGGCGCCGAGGGGCGGGTGCGGCTTCGAGACGCTGAGGGGGTCCCATGAAGGGGCGATGGGCGTGGCGGGAGCAGCTCTCGGTCGTGGGCCCGGCCACGGTCGCGGTCGTCATCGCGTTCATCGTCGCGTTGCAGTGGGTGAAGCCGGCGCCGCCCAGTCGGGTGGTCATCGCGACCGGGCGCACGGACGGCGCCTACTACCGGTTCGCCGAGCAGTACCGCGCGCGGCTGGCTCGCGAAGGCATTACGCTCGAGGTGCGGGAGACCTCCGGCTCCGTCGAGAATATCCGGCTGCTCGAGGACGCGAAGAGCGGCGTCGACATCGGCTTCGTTCAGGGAGGGACCGGGGCCGGAGCGACGACGGCGTCGCTCGTGTCACTGGCAAGTCTGTATTTCGAGCCCCTGTGGGTCTTCTCGCGAGCCGCCCCCGGCCCGACCGATCTGCGCGAGCTGCGCGGCCGGCGGCTGGCCGTGGGCCCCGAGGGCAGCGGCACTCGGTCCCTCGCGCTCACGCTCCTCGCCGCCAACGGCGTCACCGAAGCGACGGCCCGCCTCCTCCCGCTGACCGGGATGGACGCCGTCCAGGCGCTGCGCCGCGGCGGCGTCGACACCGTGTTCCTGGTCGCCGCGCCCGGGTCCCCGACCGTGAAGGAGATGTTCACCACGCCCGGGGTCGCGCTCCTCGGCTTCCCGCGGGCCGACGCCTACACGAAGCGGTTTTTCTTCCTCACCAGGCTCGTGCTGCCCGCCGGCGGGATCAGCCTCGAGGCGAACCTGCCGCCCCGCGAGACGCTGCTGCTGGCGCCGGCCGCCACGCTGGTCGTCCGCGCCGACTTCCACCCGGCCCTGGTGGATCTCGTCCTGGTGACGGCGGCCGCCGTCCACGGTCCTCGCGGCATGTTCGAGGCCGCCAAGCAGTTTCCGTCACCCGACCATCTGGACTTCCCGCTCATGGGCGAGGCCGAGCGGTATCACAAGTCCGGGCCACCGTTTCTCGCCCGGTACCTGCCGTTCTGGGCAGCGACCCTGGCGGACCGCGCGAAGGTGCTGATCCTTCCCTTGCTCGTGCTGGTGCCGCTGGCCCGGCTGGTGCCGCCGGCCTACCGCTGGCGGGTGCGCTCCAAGATCATCAAGCGATACCGCGACGTGGTCGAGGTGGACCAGGTGCTCACCCGCCGGCCGTCCCCGACGGAGTGTGTCGAGCTGCTGGCCCACCTCGACCGGATCGAAGACGACGTCCGCGGCCTCCGGGTACCGCTCGGGTACGCCGACGCCCACTATCACCTGCGCCTGCACCTCGACCTGGTGCGCCGACGGGTGCAGGAGAGGCGGCAGGCCGGACTCGACGCCGCTACTTCCCCTTGAGCTTCACGTCCTCGTAGGGCGCCGAGTAGGCGTGGCCGGGGATGAGACCCAGCCCCGACTCCTGCACGCGCGGCCCCTGGCCGTTGATGAACGCCAGCTCCCAGATCGGGATGTGCATCACCTTCTCGTGCATGAGCTGCTGGATCTTGTGCAGGAGCGCCTCGCGCTTCTTGCGGTCGAGCTCGGCGGCCTGGTCCCTGAAGAGCGAGTCGATGTCCGGATAGCTGCCGTAGGCGTAGGCGCCGCCGACGATGACGAAGGACTCCAGGCGCGTCGCCGCGTTGCCGAAGGCGCCGCTGGCCGTGTACGCGAGGTTCTTGTACTTCTTGTCGGTGTAGGTGCTCCAGTGCGACGCGCGCTCGCGCGAGATCAGCTTGGTGCGGATGCCCGCCTGCTGCAGGTAGTTCGCGATCGCCTCCTGCACGTTCGCGTAGGAAATATCCAGGTAGTAGTCGCCGCCGTCGAAGCCGTTCGGGTAGCCCGCCTCGGCGAGGAGCTTCTTGGCCTGCGCGGGGTCGAACGGATACACCGGGGGCTGCCAGAAGTAGTCGAACGTGCTCGGGATGATGCTGTAGGTCAGCTTCGAGTGGCCGAGCGTGATCGCCTGGTTGATGGCCTTGCGGTCGATGGCGAGGTTGGCAGCCAGGCGCACCCGCCGGTCGTGCCAGGGCGACTTCGGGTCCCACTGGTCCAGCATGCTGACCCACTGCGGCGCCTGGATCACCGCCGGCTTCAGCGTGAGCCCGGGCGTGCGCTGCAGCTCTTCGGCCAGCTCGCCGCGAATCGAGTACACGACGTCGAGCTCGCCGCGCTTGAGCGCGGCCAGGCGGGTCGACTCGTCGGTGACGACCTTGAAGACGATGCGCTTCACGCTCGGCGTCTTGCGCCAGTAGCCCTCGAAGGCCTCCATCACCAGCTCGACGCCGGGCGTGAACGACACGAACTTGTACGGCCCGGCCCCGATCGGCGCCTTCTTGTAGGCGTCGTCGCCGACCTTCTCGACGTATTTCTTGGGCACGATCCAGCCGGCGCCGCTGGCCGCGGTGTAGAACGTCATGAAGTCGGGCCAGGGGCTCTTGAGGCGGAACCGCACCTGGAGCGGCCCCGGCGTCTCCACGGCGGCCACGCGATCCTTGATCTGCTTGGCGGAGGCGCCCCGGTAGCGCTCGAACGAGAACTTGACGTCCTCGGAGGTGAGCGGGTCGCCGTTGTGGAACTTCAGGCCCTTGCGCAGCGTGAAGTCGTACACGCGCCCGTCGGGCGACATCTGCCACGATTCTGCCAGGCTGGGCGCCGTCGGATTACCGGGCATCGCCTTGGCCAGCGCGTCGTGGAGCGCGTACATGATCATGAAGGGCGTGATGATGCCCTGGGTCTCGGCGGGATCGAAGTAACTCGGCGTCAGCGAGACGTGTACGCCCCACGTCATCTGCCCTTCGGGGGCGGCGGCGACGGGGGCGCCGGCGGCAAGCACGGCCAGCAGGGCGAGGACAGCTGCTCGAAAGAGGCGCATCGTCTGTCTCCTCATCGGGTCGGGGTCTCGATCGTGCGAGCGGGGAGCGGAAAGAATGGCGCCATTATCTTCGAACCGATCGGCCTGTCAACCGGCGCAGCCTGTCAGCCGGGGCGACGGTCTCCGCGGCCGGCGGGCCGCGGCGCTAGACAGCACTGGCCGGTGGCCGTACGTTGCTAGGAGGACCATGGCCCAGCGCCTCAGCGATCTTCGAACCCGGCTGATACAGCTCCACAAGCTGCTCCTCGACGAGGAGCGGAGCGCGTACGAAGCGGTGTACGGCCCGGTGGCGTCCGGCCCCGCGCTGCTCCAGCTCGTCCTCCACCACGAGCACTTCGCGTGGCTGCGATCGCTGTCCTTCATGATCTCGACGATCGACGCCGCGCTCGACGAGGCGGAGGGCGGGCTCGCGGACGCTGACGTCGAGAGCTTCCTGCGCCGGGTGCGCGGCCTCCTGAGGTCGGGCGGGGACACGCCGTTCGAGACGAAGTACCGCGAGGCGCTGCAGCGGTCCCCCGACGTCGTCATGGCCCACGCCGCGGTGATCAAGGTGTTCCAGGCATCGGCGGGTAGGCGATCCGGAGGATGAGCCCGACCCCAGCCCGCTGCGTGAGCCCGTGGCCCGCTACGGTCCGTTCGTGATGAACACGCGCGCGGAGATCGAACAGACGCTGGAGGATCTTCGCGCCGGCCGCTTCCTCCGCGACGAGCCGCGGGACGGGTGAGGCCCCGCTAGGACCAACGTCCTATTGGGAGTCGCGACCGCGGCGACTACCGTGGTTCCAGGCGCTTCGCACGAGTCCGATCGGCTGTCCGTCGACGTGGCCTCGACACACCGAGAAGGAAGACGCCATGAGACGCCTCCTGCACTGGCCCGTGGGCTTGAGTATCGTGGCGCTCCTGGTCGGTCTGGCCGCCGCCGCGCAGCAGCTGTCAGCGCCGGCCGGCGCTCCCGCCCAGCCACCGACACCCGAGAGGCCGCCCACCAGCGAGACATCGGCGGCCGTCGAGCCGGCCGCCATCGCCGCCCTGGAAAAGATGGGCGCGTACCTGCGCACCCTGAAGACGTTCACGGTCCGCGCCGACAGCATCAAGGACGAGGTGCTCGATACGGGCCAGAAGATCCAGTTCAACAGCGTCGTCGAGTACCGCGTGCGCGCGCCCGATCGCCTGCGGGCCGACGTCTCCTCGGAACGGCAGACCCGGCAGTTCCTCTACAACGGCACGACGCTCACCGTGTACGGACGGCGCCTGGGCTACTACGCGACGGTTCCGGCCCCGCCGACCATCGCCGAGCTGTTCCAGGTCGCCGACCAGCGCTACGGTCTCGAGCTGCCGCTCGCCGATCTCTTCCTGTGGGGCACGCCCGCGGCCGAGCTCTCGGACATCAACGCCGGCGCCTACATCGGACCGAGCCGGATCGGTGAAGTGGACTCCGACCACTACGCGTACCGGCAGGAGGGAGTGGACTGGCAGATCTGGATCCAGAAGGGGCCGGCACCCCTGCCGCGCAAGCTGGTCATCACCACGGTGGACGACGCGGACCAGCCGCAGTACGCCGCCGTCCTGACGTGGAACCTCTCGCCGAGACTCGACGAGGGGACCTTCACCTTCGTCCCGCCCAGGGATGCGCGGCGCATCGTCCTTCGTGAGGTCGAGAAGTGAGACCCGCGATCGCGCTGGCCCTGGTCGTCCTCCTCGCCGCGGCGGGGGGATTGTTCGGGCTCGGCCCGAGCGAGGCTCGGAACATCAACAACAACACGCGCACGAGCGTGAACCGCAACGTCAACGTCAACCGCTACGTCAACATGCATCGGGACGTCGACATCGACGTCGACGTCGATCGGGGCTGGGACGTCGGTCGCGCGGTCGCGACGACGGCGGCGGTCACCACGACCGCGGCCGTCACGCCGGCGGTCGTCGGATCGATGGTGCGGACGCTTCCACCCGCCTGCCGGATGGTCATGGTCGACGGGTTCGCGTACCAGAACTGCGGCGGCGTGTGGTACCAGCCCCAGTACGCGGGGGCGAACGTCACCTACGTGGTGGTCGTTCCCCCGCGCTGATGAGCGGAGCCGAGGTTACGCCGTCTGGATGGCCGAGAGCTTCCAGGGGTTGTTGCCGACCGGACGCGTGAACGTCCAGAAATCCTCGATCGTCTGCGCGGCGGTGCGTGAGCCCTCCACGACGGCGCCGGTGGTGTCGTCGACGGTGTAGTCGAGCATGGAGGCGGAGATGAAGACGGTGACGTAGTCGCGCCCGCCCTCCTGCCACGCCTCGCTCACCTCGGCGCGCCGGATGTCGAGCTGCTCGATCCGGTTGGTCTGCCGGGCAGCCCGGAGCCGGTCACATTGCGTCTGCAGCACCGTGGCCATCTCCGGCGCGAGGTAGTCCCGCACGCCCGCCAGCTCGCGCATGCCGATCGCCTGCTGCACGACGAAATAGACGCGGCGCGCGTGGTCGACGATGGCCGACGGGTCGAGGCCGGGATCCATCGTGCGGAGGTTGGCGATCCCGCGCTCGAGATCGGAGGGCGCGGCCGGCATCTCGACCGTCGCCCCACCGCCCGTGCCCCACGAGCGCTCGCCGCCGGCCCCGTACGCGGTCATCGCGCCCGCGCCGGCATAGGCGGGCTGCGGACTCTGCGCCTGACGGTTGCGGAGGAACCGGAACAGGAAGTACACCCCGCCGCCGATCAGGAGCATCTCCAGCAGGCCGATCCCGCCGAAGCCGCCGAGACCGCCGCCGAGGCCGCCGAAGAGCATGCTGCCGATGAGCCCGCCGATGGCGAAGCCGGCGAGGCCGCCCATCAGGCCGCCGCCGAAGAAGCCGGGACGCTGCGGCGAGGTCGGCTGGTTGAGCGAGCGCGAGGGGCTGGACGGCGTCGTCGGAGCGGCGGGTGAGGGGCGCGCCGGCGCCGAATACGACCGCGACCCCCGGCTTCCTCCGCTTCCCGCCCGCGCCCAGACATCGGCGGCGTCGGCAACCAGGAGTCCCAGGGCCAGGCCCACGACGGCCACGACAGTACGCGGTTTCATCGCTGCACCTCCACGCTCGAGAGCGCGCTCATGCCGCCAAGTATACTCCGGGCCATGCTCCAGCGGGATCTCGAGACGCTCGACCGTGACGCGCTCGCCCGGCTGCAGCTCGAGCGCCTGCGCCGCACGCTGGCGCGCGTGCTTGGCAACCCCGCCTGGGCGCGGCGTCTCGGGGGCGTCCAGCCCGGCGACCTCGAGCGCGTGGACGACTGGGCCGGGCTGCCGTTCCTCACCAAGGAGGAGCTGCGCGACGCCTATCCGTACGCACTCGCCTGCGGCGGGGCCGAGGGCTACCGGCGCGTGCACATGTCGAGCGGGACCACCGGCAATCCCATCCTGAACCCGTACACCGCCGGTGACGTCGCGCAGTGGAGTGAGGTGATGGCGCGCTGCCTGGTCGTGGCCGGCGTCACGCGTGACGACGTCATCCAGATCACGCCCTCGTTCGGCCTCTTCACCGGCGGCTTCGGGTTCCACTACGGCGCCGAGCGGCTGGGCGCCATGATCGTCCCGATCGGCGCCGGGCGCACGCTCCTGCAGCTCAAGCTGATGCGGGACCTCGGCGTCACCGTGCTGCCGGCCATCGCGACCTACCCGCTGCGGCTCATCGAGGTGGCGCGCGAGGAGCGGTTCGACCTGGCGTCGCTGCGGCTGCGCGTGGCGATCCTCGGCTCCGAGATGTGGTCGGACGAGCTGCGGGCGCGAATCGACCGTGAGCTCGACCTGACGTCGTACGACATCGTGGGCATGACCGAGACGGGCGGGCCCGGCCTGGGCATCGACTGCGCCGCGCGGGCCGGGATCCACGTCTGGGAGGATCACTACTATATCGAGATCGTCGATCCGGCCACCGGCGCCGCGCTGCCCGATGGCACCGAGGGCGAGCTCGTCGTCTCGACCCTCACGCGCGAGGGGCTGCCGCTGGTGCGCTACCGGACCCACGACCTCACGCGCGTCGTGGCGCGCACGCGCTGCGACTGCGGGCGCACCATGCTGCGCGTCGACCGGCTGCGCGGCCGCACCGACGACATGGTGATCTACAAGGGCGTGAACTTCTATCCGCGCCAGATCGAGACGCTGCTGCTGCGCACGGCCGGGCTCGGCCCCGAGTACCAGATCGTGCTGGACTCCGACGGCGGCGGCGAGCGCATGACGATCGTCGCCGAGACCGAGCCCGGCTGCGACGCGTCGGCGTCGGCGCGCCTGCGGCGTGAGCTGCACGACCTGCTGAGCCTCAGCCCGGAGATCCAGCTCTGCGCGGCCGGGACGATCGAGCGGCCGCCGGGCAAGTCGGTGCGCGTGGTCGACCGCCGGGCGACGACGTGAGCGATCTCGGCGCGCTGTTCGCGCCGTCCAGCGTGGCCGTCCTCGGCGTCTCGCGCAACCCGGCCAAGCTTGGCCATCGCCTGCTGCAGAACGTGCAGGCGAGCGGGTACGCGGGCGCGATCCACCCGGTCAATCCCTCCGGCGAGCCGATCCTCGGCTGCCCCACCGTGCCGAGCGTCGAGGCGTTGCCGGCCGGGGTCGACCTGGCGCTCGTGAGCCTGCCGGCGCCGGCGGTGCCGGAGGCGATCAAGGCGCTGGCCGCGCGCGGCGTGCGCGCCGCGGTGATCCTCTCCTCCGGCTTCGGCGAGGTCGACGACGACGGCCGCTCGACGCAGGCCGGGCTGCTGGCGACGGCGCGCGCGGCCGGCCTGCGCCTCGTCGGCCCGAACTGCATGGGCGTGTACTCGGGGCCCGTCAGCCTCAACGGCACCTATTTCTGGGACCTGCCGCGCGCGGCCGGCGGGATCTCGATCGTGTCGCAGAGCGGCGCGTACGGCGGGCTGATCTTCCGCCACCTGGGTGGGCGGGGGCTCGGCGTCGCGCGCTTCGTGTCGATCGGCAACCAGGTGGACGTCGAGATCGCCGAGGTGCTGGAGTGGCTCGTCGACGATCCCGCCACCACGCTGATCGCGTGCTTCGTGGAGGCGCTGCGCGACGGGCCGCGCTTCCTGGCCGCGGCCCGGCGCGCGGCGGGGCGCACGCCGATCGTCATGCTCAAGGGCGGCCGCTCGGAGGCCGGCCGCCGCGCCGCCGGCTCGCACACCGGCTCGCTGGCCGGCGCCTGGGAGGTCTATCGGGCGGCGTGCGCGAGTGCCCGGGTGGTGCTGGCCGAGGAGACCGAGGAGTTCTTCGACGCGATCGAGACGCTGGTGGCGATCCCGACGACGCGGCCGGCGTCGCGCGGCATCGCCGTCGTCACGGTGTCGGGTGGGCCCTCGGTGATCGCCGCCGACACCGCCGAGCGCGACGGGCTCGAGGTGGCGGCGCTGGGCGATGCCACGCGCGAGGCGCTGCGCGGTCTGCTTCCGCCGTTCGCCGCCGTCGGCAACCCGGTGGACCTCACCCCCCAGGTCGAGCCGGCGCGCATCGCCCCCGCCGTCCGCCGCGTCTTCGACGAGCCGGGCGTCGCCGGCGTGGTCGCCGTGAACGTCGGCCTCGACGTCCCGCAGTTCGCCGACGGCATCGTGGCCGCCGCGCGGGCGACGGGCAAGCCGGCCGTGGCGTTCACCGCGGACGCGCCCGAGATCACCGCGCGCTTTCGAGCCGGCGGTGTGCCGGTGCTGCCGAGCCCGGAGCGGGCCGTGCGCGCCTGGCGCGCGCTCTGGCAGGCGCGTGCACCCGCCCCGCGCGCGACCGCGCCGGCGCCCAGCCTGGCGCCGGCGATCCGCACCGCGCTGAAGACGACGCTGGGGCCCCTGCCGTACGCCCTCGCGCGCAGGCTGCTGGAGGCGGCCGGCGTCCGGTTCTGCCGCGAGGCGATCGTGACGAGCGCGGATGACGCCGTGGCCGCGGCCGGGCGCATCGGCTATCCGGTCGTCGTCAAGGCCGACGGTGCCGGGCTCACGCACAAGACCGAGGCCGGTGGCGTGATCCTCGACGTCGCGGACGCGCCGGCGGTGCGCGCCGCCTGCGCGGCGCTGCGGGGGCGCGCGGGCGCGGAGCGCTTCGTCGTCCAGGAGCGCGTCGGCCCCGGCGTCGAGTTGCTGCTGGGCGCGCGGCGCGACGAGGTGTTCGGCCCGGTCGTCGTCCTCGGCGCCGGCGGCGTGCTGACCGAGGTGCTGCGCGACGTGTCGGTGCGGCTGGCCCCGCTCGACGAAGGCGAGGCGGAGGCGATGCTGGCCGAGGGCGCGCGACCGCGCCTGCTGGCCGGGCCGCGCGGGCTGCGCCCGGTCGAGCCGGGCGTGCTCGCCGCCCTGATCGAGGCCGTCGCCGGCCTCATCGCCGCCGAGCCGCGCATCGTCGAGATCGACGTCAACCCGCTGATCGCCGCCGGCGCCGATATCGTCGCCGTCGACGCGCTGGTGATCGTGGGTTCGTGATGGGCGGTGATGCGGGAGGCTACTCGATGAGCGGCACCTTGGCCTTGGCGTAGGTGAGCTTGCGCGTCACCAGGCCGTTCTCGACGTGGAGGATGTCGAGGCCGCGCCACCCACCGGGGCCACGCTTGGTCTCGAGCCGGCAGACCCAGCGGATCAGCGCCTTGCCGGTGGCAGCGTCGACGAAGAGGTCCTCGGTCTCGAAGCGCATCTTGCCGAAGTCGCCCCGGAACTGGGGCACGAACGCCGCGCGGATGGCCGCCCGGCCGTGACTGATCGTGCCGGTGAACTCCTCGTAGACGGCGTCGTCCGCCATGAACGCCATGACGCCGTCGAGGTCGTCGCGGTTGAAGGCGTCGGTGAAGCGAATGACCAGATCCTCGAGCTGCGCACGGTCCATGGTAGCCCCCCGGGAGAGTGGTCAGGCGGTCCGGCTCGCGGCGCGACGTCGCGCCGCCGACAGCGCGCGCTCGGCCTTGAATGGCAGCTCGACGAATACGAAGAACGAGGCCGGATACAGGTAGTCCTCGCCGGAATCATCCCGCCCCACCTCCAAGTCGTCGCAGTCTTGGTTCTCGATGCAGAGCGCAAAGCGCTTCCCGGTCTTGCGCATCGTCCTCATACCGTGCCGACGCCCTTGAGCTTACGCCATCGGCGGCCACCGTAGCGCCTTCGGAGTTGGCGGTGCTGTCGCACCGATCGACCCTCGGCGATCACCTCGATCTCATTCAACGACCCGACGATGTCGAAGCGTATCGCGTCTGAATCGCGATATAACAGCGCCCTGGCCGGTCCGATCGTGTGGAGAATTCGATACCATAGGACCCCATGAACGACCTGTTCTACCTGACCGACGAGCAGCGGCTGATCCGCGACCTCGCCCGCAAGATCGCGCGGGAGCGGGTGGCGCCGCACGCCGCGCGCTACGACGAGGCCGAGGCCTACCCCGAGGACTCGATGCGCGCGATCACCGAAGCCGGGCTCTACGCGATCTGGGTGCCGGAGGCGTACGGCGGGACCGACATGGGCTGCCTGGCGCTGGCGCTCGTCTGCGAGGAGATCGCCTACGCCTGCGCCGCCAGCGGGACCCAGTACCTCGACCAGGCGCTGGGCGGCCTGCCGATCCTCACGGCGGGCAGCGAGGCCCAGAAGGAGAAGTACCTGCCGGGGCTGGCGAGCGGCGAGATCCTGTCGGCCTTCTCGCTCTCGGAGCCGGGGGCCGGCTCCGACGCCGCCGGGCTCAAGACCAGCGCGGTCCGGCGCGGGGATCACTACGTGCTGAACGGCTCCAAGCAGTGGTGCACCAACGGCGACCACGCCGACGTCATCACGGTGTTCGCCACCGTCGATCCCTCCAGGCGCGCGAAGGGCGTGACGGCGTTCCTCGTCGACAAGGGCACGCCGGGGTTCGAGGTCGGCAAGAAGGAGCGCAAGATGGGCATCCGCGCCTCGCCCACGGTGGCGCTGCACTTCAGCGACTGCGCGATCCCCGTCGCGCAACGGCTGGGCGCCGAGGGCGAGGGCTTCAGGATCGCGATGGCCACGCTCGACGTGACGCGGCCATCGACCGGCTCGCTGGCCGTCGGCATCGCCCAGGCCGCGCTCGACGCCGCGGTCGGCTACGCCAAGGAGCGCCAGCAGTTCGGCCAGCCGATCGCCGCCTTCCAGGGCATCCAGTTCATGCTGGCCGACATGGCGATGCAGACCCACGCCGCGCGCCTCATGATCCACCACGCCGCCCGCCAGGTGGACGCCGGGATCCGCGGCAACACCTACGAGGCGTCGATGGCCAAGTGCTGGGCGGGGGACGCCGCCATGAAGGTCGCCACCGACGCCGTGCAGGTGTTCGGCGGCTACGGCTACACGCGCGAGTTCCCGGTGGAGCGCTTCATGCGCGACGCCAAGATCATGCAGATCTACGAGGGCACCAGCCAGATCCAGCGACTGATCATCGCCAAGGAGCTGCTCGGGGCGTGAAGGTCGAGGTCGACGACGTCAGCGTCGCCTTCGAGAGCCACGGGCGGCCCGTCGTCGCGCTCGACCGGATCTCGCTGCGGGTCGCCGGCCGGCGAGTTCCTCTGCCTGGTGGGCCCGAGCGGCAGCGGCAAGTCCACGCTGCTGCGCGTCGTCGCCGGCCTGCTGCGCCAGACCGCGGGCGCGGTGCGCATCGAGGCCGACCGGCCCGGGCACGCCGCTGACCGCGATGGTCTTCCAGGAGCACGCGCTGCTGCCCTGGCGCACCGTGCTCGCCAACGTCGCCTTCGGCCTGGAGAACCGCGGCGTGGCGCGCGCGCCGAGCGCGAGGCGCGGGCGCGGGAGATGCTGGCCCTGGTCGGGCTCTCGCGCTTCGCGCGCCACTATCCGCACCAGCTCTCGGGCGGGATGAAGCAGCGGGTCGGTATCGCGCGGGCGCTGGCCAACGATCCCGAGGTGCTCCTGATGGACGAGCCGCTCGCCGCGCTCGACGCCCAGACGCGCACGATCATGCAGGAGGAGCTGCTCCGCATCTGGGCGACGCTCGGCAAGACGGTGATCTACGTCACCCACTCGCTGGAGGAGGCGCTGCTTGCTCGGCGACCGCGTCGTGCTGATGACCGCGCGGCCGGGGCGGGTGAGCCAGGTCTTCCCGGTCGAGCTCGGACGGCCGCGCGGCCTCGAGATCCGCGGCTCGCCGGCCTACGGCGTGCTGCTCGAGAAGATCTGGTCGCAGCTCCGCGAGGAGGTCGTGCGCGCGATGGGCGACGACCGCGGCGGCGTGAGCTGCGGTGACGCTGGCTGCGCCGCGCACTGGATCGCCTCGTCTCGCCCGTCGCGCTGCTCGTCGCCTGGGAGGTCGGCGAGCGCCGCCGGACTCCTGCGCGAGGCGTTCTTCCCGCGGCCGTCCACGATCCTGAGCCACCTCTGCCGTCTCGCCGCCGACGGCACGCTGCTGGGCCACACGCTCGGCCGACGCTGACCCGCATCGCCTGGGCCTTCGCGCTCGCCGCCGGCCTCGGCGTGGTCACGTTCGGCCTGGCCATGGGGCTGTGGCGCCGGCTGCGCGAGGGGCTCGATCCCGTGTTCGCGGTCGTCTATCCGATCCCGAGCGTGCTGTTCCTGCCGCTCGTCAGCTTCCTGGTGCCGCGCGGGCGAGACGGCGCTGATCGTCACCACCGCGGTGACGTCGTTCTTCCTGATCGCGTTCACCACCACGCACGGCGTGCGGCAGATCGACCCGCTCGTCGTCGAGGCGGCCGTCCACTACGGCGCCCGCGGCCGGCGGCTCTTCACGGCCGTGCTGCTGCCGGGCGCGCTGCCGTTCATCTTCACCGGACTTCGGCTCGGTCTGGGCTACGCGCTGATCGTGGTGGTCGCGGTGGAGATCGTCGCCGCCAGCCGCGGGCTCGGCGCGCTCCTGTGGCTCTCGTGGCAGGTCCTCAAGGTCGAGGACATGTACGCGACCTTCTTCGTGATCGCCGCCCTCGGCGCCGTCCTCTCCTACGGGCTGGCCGCCTTGCGCGGCGCGCCTCCTGCCGTGGGCGCAGGACGTGGCGGAGCGCTGATGGCCCTCGCGGTGCCGCTCGGCCTGCTCGCGCTGTGGGAGCTGCTGGCCCGCCTGGCCGTCCTGTCGCCGCGCTACTTTCCGCCGCCGACCCGGGTGGGCGCGGTGCTGGTGGACAGCTTCGCCGAGGGCGATCTCGGCGGCGAGACGCTGGTGACGCTGACGCGGCTGGCGCTGGCCTTCGTGCTGGCCGCGGTGCCGGCGGTGCCGCTCGGGCCTCCTGATGGGGATGGCCAGGCCGGTGCGCGACGTCGTCGAGCCCTACGTCGCCGTGCTGTTCCCGGTGCCGAAGATCGCGCTGCTGCCTTTCCTGCTGATCCTGCTCGGCGTGGGGGAGCCGGCCTTCGTGCTCACCGGAGCCATCTCGGCGTTCTTTCAGATCACCATCAGCACGCTGGCCGGCGTGCAGACCATGGACCCGCGGCTGCTGGACGTCGGGCGGAACTACGGGGCCCATGGTGCGCGTCTGTTCGCGCAAGGTGATCCTGCCGGCCGCGCTGCCCGCGATCTTCACCGGCCTGCGCC
This sequence comes from uncultured Candidatus Rokubacteria bacterium, assembly GCA_963743355.1. Lineage (GTDB taxonomy): Bacteria > Methylomirabilota > Methylomirabilia > Rokubacteriales > CSP1-6 > AR5. The sequence goes on along the minus strand of CAVUPM010000004.1, from coordinate 97,737 downwards.
TGGGGCTCGGGCTTGCCCTGGTGGCGATCGTGGCCGTAGAGTTCATCGCGGCCAAGTCCGGACTCGGCCACCTCGTCTACCGGCACTGGCAGACGCTCAGCACCCCCCAGATGTACGGTGCCTTCGCGCTGGTGGGGGCGCTGGGCCTGCTGCTCACGCGGGGCTTGCGCGCGCTGCAGGCGCGGACCGCTGGTGTGGCAGGAGGATCCCGGCCGCCTGTGACCCACTACGGAGGGAGGACCGTCATGAGGTCGTTGCGTACGCTCGTGCTCGTCTCGCTGCTGATCGCCGTCGTCGCGCTGGCGGCGGGCGGCGCCGTCGCCCAGGCGCCGGCCGTCAAGATCGGCTACATCCCGTCGGACTCCTTCGCCGCGCTCTACATCATGGCCGACCGCTACCTCACCCCGGCCGGGATCACCGTGCAGATGGTGCGGCTGCCGAGCGGGGCGGAGATCACGACCCAGGTGGCCACGGGCCAGCTCCAGGTCGGCGGCTCCGGCATGGGCGCCGCCGGCTTCAACGCGGTGGCCGCCAAGCTGCCCATCGAGTTCATCGCGCCGCTGCACTTCGGCTACCTCGAGGACTACTTCACCGTGCGCAAGGCGGTGTGGGGCACCGAGGTCAAGCGCATCGCCGACCTCAAGGGCCGGACGGTGGGGCTCAACACGCGCGGCGCCGCCGTCGAGTGGATGCTCGACCAGGTGCTGCGGCGCGACGGGCTGACGATCAAGGACGTGCAGGTCAAGATCATGCCCTTCCCCGACATGGTGCCCGCGCTCGAGTCCGGCGCGATCGACGCCGGCATCCTCACCGAGCCGTTCCCGACGCTGGCCGAGGACAAGGGCGTCGGCGTGCGGCCGCTCCCGCAGCCGGCCGGCGCCAAGGCGATCCCGATCACCGCCGCGTTCTGGAACGCGGAGTGGGCCAGGGCCAACGCGCGAGCTCGCCCACAAGGTGATGCTCGGCTACCTCCGCGCGGTGCGCGATCTGGCGGCCGACGGCGGCCGCGGCTGGACCGAGGACCGCAACGTGGACCTCATGTCGAAGTACGCCGCCACCAAGAAGGAGCTCGTCCAGAAGGCGCGGCCCCACGTGGTCGATCCCAACCTCGAGCTGGACGCCAGCACGCTCGACAGCATGCAGAAGCTGAACGCCGACCTCGGCTACCTCAAGTACACGGAGTTCCTCACGGCCGACAAGCTGTTCACCTTCACCTACCGTGACCGCGCGGTGAAGGAGCTGGGGCGGCGTTGACGCCGCGACGGCGAAGGCCGTGGTAGAACTGCTCGCGGAGGGCGCGCCGTGACCATCCGCAGCGACACGGTCGGGAGCCTGCTGCGCCCGGCCTACCTCGTGCAGGCGCGCGAAGGACGGGCGGCCGGCCGCCTCACGAGCGCCGAGTTCAAGGCCGTCGAGGACCGCGCCGTCGATGAGGCCGTGCGGCTGCAGGAAGACGCCGGGCTCGACGTCGTCACCGACGGCGAGCTGCGGCGCTACGCGTTCTTCGGTCATCTCATCGACGCCCTCGACGGCTTCGACAAGTTCGGTGGCTGGGCCATCCCGTTCCACGACGAGCAGGGCGGCGAGCTCGTCTTCAAGCGGCCGGTCGTCGTCGACAAGCTGCGCTGGCGCCGCAGCATGTGCGGCGAGGAGTTCGTCTACCTCCGAGCGCGCGCGACGCGGCCCGCCAAGGTCACGCTGATCAGCGCCCAGCAGGCCGCCGCCTACTACGATCCCCGGAAGTCCACCGGCGCGTATCCGACGCGCGATGCCTACCTGGCCGACGTCGTGGACATCACCCGGCAGGAGATCGATGAGCTGGTGCGGTTAGGCTGCACCTACGTGCAGATCGACGCGCCCCAGTACGCGGCGCTGCTCGACCCCGAGCTGCGCGAGGGCTATCGCACGCGCGGCAGCGACCCCGACCGCCTCATCGACGCGTGCATCGAGATGGACAACGCGGCGATCGGCAACCACCCGGGCGTGACGTTCGCGCTGCACATCTGTCGCGGCAACAACCAGTCGATGTTCTACGCCAGCGGCGGCTACGAGCCGATCGCCCGTGTGTTCACCCACAGCCGCTTCCAGCGATTCCTGCTCGAGTACGACGACGCGCGCTCGGGCGGCTTCGAGCCGCTGCGCGCGATGCCGGAGGATCGCGAGGTGGTGCTCGGGCTCGTCACCACCAAGAAGCCGCGGCTGGAGTCGGTGGAGGAGCTGAAGCGACGCATCGACGAGGCCGCCAAGATCGTGCCGCTGCCGCGCCTGGCCCTGAGCCCGCAGTGCGGCTTCGCCTCGACCATGGAAGGCAACCGGATCACGCCCGAGATCCAGCGCGACAAGCTCCACCGCGTGGTGGAGACCGCCCGCGCAGTGTGGGGCGCCTGAGCATGCGGCGCGGGCCGCTGCGCGTCCTTCCGCTCCTGCTCCTCCTGGTCGTTCGCACCCCGGCCGGGGCCGACGCCATCGACGACTACCTCCGCGTCGAGATGCAGCGACGGCAGATCCCCGGTCTGGCGCTGGCCGTCGTCCGGAACGGGGCCGTCGTGAAGCTGGAAGGCTATGGCTTCGCCAACCTCGAGCACGACGCGCCGGTCACCCCCGACACGGTGTTCGAGCTGGCCTCGGTCACCAAGCAGTTCACCGCGACCGCCATCATGGTGCTGGTCGAGGAGGGCAAGGTCCGGCTCGACGCGCCGGTCGGCACCTACCTGGCCGGCACGCCGGACACGTGGAAGGGCATCACGGTGCGGCACCTGCTCACGCACACGGCGGGCCTGCCCACGCTCGAGGAGAATTTCAAGGCCCTGTGGCCCGGCGGACTGCGGCTCAGCTACTCGACCGTGCAGCTCTTCGACGCGGCGACCAAGGACGCGCTGAGCTTCCCGGCCGGCGACCGCTTCCAGTACAGCGATGTCGGCTACTTCCTGCTCGGGATGATCATCGAGCGCGCCACCGGCAAGCGCTACGCCGAATTTCTGGACGAGCGATTCTTCCGGCCGCTCGGCATGACGTCCACCTCCGTGGTCGACCACGAGCGGGTGCTGAAGCATCGCGCCGCCGGCTACACGCTTCACGGCGACGGCCGGCTCGTGAACATCGGTCGTGTCGTCAACGTCGAGCTGCCCTCGCACTTCGGCGTGTTCTCGAGCGTGAAGGATCTCGTCACCTGGGACACCGCGCTCGCGGCCGGCCGCGTGGTCACGCCGGCCAGCCTGGCCCAGATGTGGACGCCGGCGCGGTTGAATTACGGGGGCCACTACCCGTACGGCTTCGGCTGGTTCGTCGGCGAGCGGCGCGGCCATCGCTGGATCACCCACGGTGGGATCACGGGCACCGAGGTCTCGCGCTTCCCCGACGACGGGCTCACGGTGATCGTGCTCACCAATCTCGGGCGGCGCGTCGGCGCCGCGGTCCGCGTGAACAACGTGGGCCTGACCTACGGTGTCGCCGGCCGCTACCTGCCCGGGCTCCACGTGGGGCCGGAGCGCGCCGAGCCGGATCCCGACCCAGCGGCCACCGCCGCCCTGCGCGAGACGCTGGGGCGGCTGGCCGGCGGTGAGGACGACCCGCGGGTGCTGCTGTCACTCCGGAGGAGCTATCTTCCGGCGGCGGTCCGGCGTGCGCTCGCGGACGACCTGGACACGCTGCAGGCGTTCACGTTCGTGACGTGCGACGACACCCGTACCCGCCCGCTGGAGCGTCATGGCGAACGCGTCGGCCGCGTCTGTCACTATCGCCTGGTCAACGCCACCGCCACGTACTACTACTCGTTCTGGCTGCTGCCCGACGGGCGCATTGCCGACTTCTGGTCCTCAACCGAATGACACTCGCCGACGGAGGGCATCGATGAACCGACTGGCGCTGCTACTGCTCGCGTTGCTCGCCCTGCCGCTGCCCGCCTGGGCGCAAGCCGTCAAGATCGGCGCGGTGGTGCCGCTCACCGGCCGCTACGGCCCCGGCGGGGCCCAGGTGCGCGCCGGCTACGAGATCGCCGTCGAGCAGATCAACGCCGCCGGCGGCGTCACCGTGGGCGGCAAGAAGGTGCCGCTCGAGCTGGTCCTGCTCGACGACGAGTCCGACGCCACCAAGACCGTGAGCCGGCTGGAGACGCTGGCCGCCCAGGGCGTGGTGGGCTACCTCGGCGGCTTCGGCTCCGACCTGCACGCCGCGGCCGCCTCGGTGGCGGAGAAGAACAAGATCCCGTACCTCGGCGTGGCGTTCGCGCTCCACAAAGTGCATCAGCAAGGGTTCCGCTACCTCTTCTCGCCGTTCTGGAAGTCGCCCGACATCGGCCAGCAGCTGCCGGGGATGCTGAACGCGATCCCCGCCGCCGAGCGCCCGAAGACCGTCGCGATCTTCCAGGAGAAGACCGACTGGGGCCGCGAGATGGCGGCGGCGTGGACGGAGGCCGGCAAGGCCGCCGGCTACCAGGTCGTCTTCAACGGCGAGTACGCCCCGGGCGCGAAGGACTTCTCCGACCTGATCCTCAAGGCGAAGTCCGCCAACGCCGATGCGGTGTTCGCGCTGCCGACGCCGCCCGACGGCATGACGATGGTCAAGCAGATGAAAGAACTCAGCTATACCCCGAAGTTGACGATGTTCATTCGGGCTCCCGATCCGCCGATCTGGACGAAGAACCTCGGCAAGGACGGCGATTTCGTCGTGCTGGCCCCCGGCTGGCATCACGCGGTGAAGGCGCCCGGCGTCAAGGAGCTGAACGAGGCGCACCAGAAGAAGATCGGCCGGCCGGCCGATCCCATCGCCGGCCCCGCCTACGCGTGCGTGCAGATCCTCGCCGCCGCCGTGAGCCGGGCCGGCAGCGCCGACCGGGAGAAGCTGCGCGACGCCATCGCCGCCACCGACATGACCACGGTGATCGGCCCCGTGAAGTTCCGGTCGGACGGCACCGGCGTCGTGCAGTCGGTCTTCCTGCAGTGGCTCAGCGGCAAGCAGGAGCTGGTGTGGCCGAAAGAATCGGCCACGGCCCCGCTGGCGTACCCGGCGCCGCCGTTCGCCAAGCGTTGAGGGCCCGGTAGCGCCGCCGCGCATGCCCCTGCTCGAGGTGCACCGCGTCTCGAAGGGCTTCGGCGGCGTCCGCGCCGTCCACGACGTCAGCTTCACGCTCGACGAGGGCGAGCTGATCGGCATCATGGGGCCGAACGGCTCGGGCAAGACCACGCTCTTCAACGTGATCGCCGGCGCGCTCGCCCCCGACGCCGGCGACATTCGCCTCCGCGGTCAGGACATCGCCGGGCTCGCGCCCCACCGCGTCTGCGCCCACGGCATCGCCCGCACCTTCCAGCTCGTGCGGCCGTTCGCCGGCCTGACCGCGCTGGAGAACGTCCTGGTCGGCCGCCTGTTCGGGCGGGCCGGCGCCGCCCGCGCGGATGCGGTCGCCGAGGCGAGCGGTTGCTGGCGCTGGTCGGGCTCGGGGGCCGGGCCGAGGTGCCGGCCGCCCGGCTCACCCTCATCGACCGCAAGCGCCTGGAGCTGGCGCGGGCGCTGGCGACGTCGCCCCGGCTCCTGCTGCTCGACGAGTTCATGGCCGGGCTCAACCCGGCCGAGACGGCGACGGCCATGGCGCTCATCCGCACGCTCGTCGGCGACGGCATGACGGTGCTCATGGTCGAGCACATCGTGTGGGCGCTCATGGAGCTGTCGCGCCGGATCATCGTGCTCAGCGCGGGCGAGAAGATCGCCGAGGGCCCGCCCGACGCCGTCGCCGCCGATCCCGCCGTCGTCGACGTCTACCTCGGCACCGACCGGGGGAGCCCGATGCGTGCTTGAGATCCGCGACCTCGACGCCGCCTACGGCGACATCCGGGTCCTGTCCGGCGTGACGCTCTCGGTGGGACCCGGCGAGATCGTGGCCCTGCTCGGTCCCAACGGCGCCGGCAAGAGCACCCTCCTGAACTCGATCGCCGGCCTCCTGCGCCCGCGCGCGGGCGCCATCCGCTTCGAGGGCGAGGATCTGGGCAGCGTCCGTGCCGACCTGATCGTGGAGCGGGGACTGGCACTGGTGCCCGAGGGGCGCCGTCTCTTCGGCGGCATGACCGTGGAGGAGAACCTCGAGCTGGGCGCGTTCGCCAACCGCGCGCGCGCGACGAAGGCCGCCGGGCTCGAGCGGGTCTGGGCACTGTTCCCCGACCTGCGCGACCGCCGCCGGCAGCTCGTGCGCTCGCTCTCCGGCGGCCAGCAGCAGATGGTGGCGGTCGGCCGCGCGCTCATGACCAACCCCCGGCTCCTGATGCTCGACGAGCCCTCGCTGGGCATCGCGCCGCGGCTGGTGCGCTCGATCATGGAGTCGCTGGCCGAGATCAACCGGGGCGGCGTCGCCGTCTTCCTCGTCGAGCAGAACGTCCAGGCGGCGCTGGGCCTGGCCCACCGCGGCTACGTGCTGGAGTCCGGCCGCATCGCCGGCGAGGGCCGCGCCGCCGACCTGCTCCGCGACCCCCACGTGCGCCGCGCGTACCTGGGGCCGCTGGCGGTGCGCGAGTGAACGTCCTCGCCCAGCAGCTCCTGCTCGGCCTGCTCATCGGCGGCCTCTACGGGCTGGCGGCGGCCGGGCTGTCGCTGGTGTTCGGCGTGCTCAAGGTGCTCGACGTCGCCCACGGCGAGCTGATCATGCTGGGCGGCTACATGGCCTTCTTCGTCGTGGCCGTCTTCGGGCTCGATCCGTTCGCTTCGCTGCTGCTGGTGATCCCGCTGTCGCTGCTGCTGGGAGTGGCGCTCTACTGGGGGCTGTTCGGCTTCGTCGTGCGCGCCGACGAGGAGACGCGCGTGAAGAACTCGCTGCTGATCGGCTTCGGCCTCGCGCTGGCGCTGCACGCCCTCGCCGTGCGCCTGTGGACGGCCGACGAGCGCTCGATCATCACGCCCTACGGGTGGCGCGGTGATCAGCGTGGGCGACCTCTCGATCCCGGTCGTCCGCCTCGTGAGCCTGGCGGTGGCGTTCGCGCTGATCGGCGGCCTGCACCTGCTGCTGGCGCGCTGGCGCTGGGGCAAGGCCATCCGCGCCACCGCCGAGGACTGGCAGGCGGCGCTCCTGACCGGTATCGACGTGCGCCGGGCCTACCTGCTGGCCTTCGCCATCGGCACCGGCCTGGCCGGCGCCGCCGGCACGCTCGTCACCATCGGCTACTCCGTCAGCCCCTCCATCGGCCTGGAGTGGACGCTCAAGGCGCTGATCGTCGTCGTCCTGGCCGGCCTCGGCTCCATGATCGGCACCTTCGTCGGCGGCCTCCTGCTCGGCGTGGCGGAGGCGGCCAGCGCGGCGGCGTTCGGTGGACCCTATCGCGAGGTGGTCGGGCTGGTGATCTTCGTGGTCGTGCTCGTCGTGCGCCCGCGCGGCCTGTTCGGTCGATGAGGGACCTCGGGGGGCGACACGAGCGTCGGTGGGCGGCGGCGATCCTGGGCGCGTTCGGCCTGCTGGCGCTGCTGCCGGTGGTCGTCCGCCGCGACGACGTCCTCAACGTCGTCTTCCTCATCCTGCTCTCGATCACGCTGGCCGAGAGCTGGAACATCGTGGCCGGCTACGCGGGGCAGGTGAACCTGGGCCACGCGGCGTTCTTCGGGCTGGGCGCGCTGGTGGCGCGCACGCTGTGGATCGGCGGGACGCCGATCGCGCTCGGCATGGCCGCCGGGGCGGTGATCGCGACGCTGTTCGCGCTGCTGATCGGCGTGGCGGCGTTCCGGCTGCACGGCGCCTACTTCGCCATCGGCACGCTCGCGCTCGGCGAGATCCTCCGGACGACCATCAACAACGCGCTGCCCGAGATCTCGACTCTGCCCGCGTCCACGATCGCGGCCTACCGGCTCACCCACCGCTACTACCTGGCGCTGGCGCTCGCGGTCGTCTCGGTCCTGGCGGTGGCCGCGCTGGCCGGCTCGCGGCCGGGGCTCGGCATGCGGGCGATCCGCGAGGACGAGGAGGCGGCCGAGGCCTCCGGGGTCGGCGCGCTGCGGCTCAAGCTGACGGCGCTGGCGCTGTCCACCGGGCTGGCCGGGCTGGCCGGCGGGCTCTTCGCCTTCTATCACATCAGCTACTACCCCTCGCACCCGTTCAGCCCGCACTGGACCTTCGACGCCCTGCTCATGACCTTCATCGGCGGTGTGGGCACCTTGCACGGCCCGGTGCTGGGCGCCGTGCTCTACGTGGTCCTCAAGGAGTACGTGGCCCTGCGCTGGGTCGACTTCCACCTGCTGATCTTCGGCGCGCTCTTCATCGCCATCGTTCTGCTGCTGCCGGGCGGCCTGGTGCAGGCGGCCGAGCGCGTGCGGCAGCTAGTGCGGCGATGAGACGACGCGCGGTGGTCACGTCGGGAGCGGCCCCCGCGAACCACTTGCCTTCGGCGGTCCCATCGCCGGATAGTCCTGGCACCGCCACTTTGGGAGGACACCCCATGGCACGTCTGACGAGTCAACGGCAAAACCAGCGAGGTCAACGTCGATCCCAGCACGCCGCTGCTCGTGGGCGATCCGGGAGCAGGTCGGTCTCACCGGCACCAAGTACGGCTGCGGCGTCGCGCAGTGCGGCTCGTGCACGGTGCACGTCGACGGCAAGGCCGTCCGCTCCTGCATCATGCCGGTCGCCGCGGCGGTGGGGAAGTCGATCACCACCATCGAGGGCCTCGCCGCCGGCGGCACCCTGCACAAGGTGCAGAAGGCCTGGGTCGACCACGAGGTGCCGCAGTGCGGCTACTGCCAGGCCGGCATGATCATGGCCGTGGCGGCGCTCCTCAAGGACAAGCCGAAGCCGACCGACGCCGACATCGACGCCGGCGATCACCAACATCTGCCGCTGCGGCACGTTCCAGCAGGTGCGTGAAGCCATCCACGCCGCGGCGAAGGCATAGGGAGGGAGAGGCCATGATCACAAGACTCCGATGCTCGATCGCCGCTCCTTCCTCGTCGGCACCGCCGCCGTCGGCGGCGGGCTCGCCCTCGGCCTGAAGATCCCGTTCGGCGCCAGCGTCGTCCGCGCCCAGGACGGCTCCCCCGAGATCAACGCCTGGGTGGTCATCCGCCCGGACGACACGGTCGTGATCCGGATCGCGCGGTCCGAGATGGGCCAGGGCACGCATCACCGGTCTGGCCCAGATGGTGGCCGAGGAGCTCGAGTGCGACTGGTCGAAGGTCACGACCGAGTACCCGACGCCCGGCCAGAGCGTCAAGCGCAAGCGCGTCTGGGGCGACTTCTCCACGGGCGGCAGCCGCGGCATCCGCACCTCGCACGAGTACGTCCGCCAGGGCGGCGCCACGGCGCGGCAGATGCTGGTCCAGGCCGCGGCCAACGGCTGGAGCGTGCCGGCCGCCGAGTGCAGCGCCGCCAACAGCGTCATCACGCACAAGCCCACCGGCCGCACGACCACCTACGGCAAGGTCGCGGAGGCCGCCGCCAAGCTGACGCCGCCGGCCGACCGTGACGCTCAAGGACCCGAAGGACTGGAAGCTCATCGGCAAGTCGGTGAAGCGGCTCGACACGCTGGGCAAGGTCACGGGCGCGCAGGTCTACGGTGCCGACCTGAAGCTGCCGGGGATGCTGAACGCCGCCATCAAGGACTGTCCGGTCTTCGGCGGCAAGGTGAAGAGCTTCGAGGCCGCCAAGGTGAAGGGCATGCCGGGCGTGCGGCACGTCGTGCCGGTCGGCGACTCCGCGGTCGCCGTCGTGGCCGACACGTGGTGGCAGGCCAAGACCGCGCTCGACGCGCTGCCCATCGTCTGGGACGAGGGCCCGAACGCCCAGGTCTCGAGCGCCACGATCGCCGAGATGCTCAAGGCCGGCCTCGACGCCGACCAGGCCTTCGTGCGCAACCAGAACGGCGACGCCAAGGCGGCCATCGCCGGCGCGGCCAAGAAGGTCGAGGCCGTCTACGCCTACCCGTTCCAGAACCACGCGCCGATGGAGCCGATGAACGCGACGGCGAAGTACACGCCGGACCGCTGCGAGGTCTGGGTGCCGACGCAGAACGGCGAGGCGGCGTTCGCGGCCACCCTGCGGCGGCCTCGGGCTGCCGGCCGACAAGTGCGAGGTCTACAAGATCAACCTCGGCGGCGGGTTCGGCCGGCGCGGGGCCTTCCACGACTACGTGACCCAGGCGGTCCTGATCGCCAAGCAGATCCCGGGCACGCCCGTGAAGCTCCTGTGGTCGCGCGAGGAGGACATGACGCACGGCCGGTATCACCCGGTCATGCAGGCCAAGCTGACCGGCGGCCTCGACGCCGAGCGGCAACCTGACCGGCCTGCACCTGCGCCTGTCGGGACAGTCGATCCTCGCGGCCGTGTTCCCGCAGAACCTGCAGAACGGGATGGACAACCTCGCCTTCCAGGGGCTCGCACGCCAACGGGCGACTTCGGCATTCGGCTACACCGTCCCCAATCTCCTGATCGATCACGCCATGCGCAACACCCACGTCCCGCCGGGGTTCTGGCGCGGCGTGAACATCAACCAGAACGCCATCTTCCTGGAATGCTTCATGGACGAGCTGGCGCACGCCGCCGGCCAGGATCCGCTCGCGTTCCGGCGCAAGCTCATGGCCAAGCACCCCAAGCACCTGGCCGTGCTGAACGCGGTGGCCGACCGCGCGGGCTGGGGCAAGCCGGCGCCGCAGGGCGTGCATCGCGGCCTGGCCCAGATGATGGCGTTCGGCAGCTACGTGGCGGCCTGCGCCGAGGTCATCGGTCAGCGGCGGCAACAAGGTGAAGGTGCATCGCATCGTGTGCGCGACCGACTGCGGCTACGCCGTCAACCCGGCGCAGATCGAGCGGCAGATCGCCGGGTCGTTCGTCTACGGGCTGTCCGCGCTCTTCATGGAGGAGTGCACGGTCAAGGACGGCCGCATCGAGCAGACCAACTTCCACAACTACGACTCGATGCGCATCGCCCAGATGCCGAAGGTCGAGTCGATCGTCATGCCGTCGGGCGGATTCTGGGGCGGGGTCGGCGAGCCGACGATCTGCGTCGCGGCGCCGGCCGTCCTCAACGCGTACTTCGCGGCCACCGGCAAGCGCATCCGCACGGTCCCGCTCAAGCACCACGGCCTCACGATGGTGTAGGCCGATGGTGAAGGTCGTGGCCGCGGCGATCGGGTGCGTCTCGATCGCCGCGGCCGTCGTGGCGTCGGCCGAGCCACCGGCCGGCGCGGCGTCGTGCTCCGGCTGCCATCCGGCCTCGGCCCGCGTGGTCTCGCCGGTGCCCCGGCTGGCCGGGCTCGAGCGGGCGGCGATCGTCAAGGCCATGCAGGACTTCCGCGCGGGGCAGCGCGCCGCCACTGTGATGGACCGGATCGCCAAGGGGTTCACCGACGACGAAGTCCAGGCGATCGCCGCCTGGTACGCCGCTCAGCGGTGAGGTCGAGCCGCCGCACGTTCCTCCGGCTCGGGGCCGCCGCGACGGCCTCGTTCGCCCTCCGGCCCCGTCCGTCCTTCGCCCAGCGCGCCGCCCCGCGCGTCGTCGTGGTCGGCGGCGGGTTCGCCGGCGCCAGCTGCGCCCGCGCGCTCCGCCAGGCGGACCCGCGCATCGCGGTGACGCTGGTCGAGGCGAGCGCGACGTTCACCGCCTGCCCGTTGAGCAACGCCGTGATCGGCGGCCTGCGCGAGCTGTCCGCGCAGCAGTTCACGTACGAGCGCGTCGCGGCGGACGGCATCACGCTCACCCGCGGGACCGCGACCGCTGTTGACGTCCCGGCCCGCTCCGTCACGCTGGCCGACGGTGTCCGCCTCCCGTACGACCGCCTGGTGCTGGCCCCCGGCATCGACATCCGCTGGGGTGCGCTGCCGGGCTACGACGAGGCGGCGGCCGCGCACCTGCCGCACGCCTGGCGCGCGGGTGAGCAGACGCTGCTGCTGCGCCGCCAGCTCGAGGCGATGCCCGACGGCGGGCTCGTCGTCATCTCGGCGCCCGCCAATCCCTTCCGGTGCCCGCCCGGCCCCTACGAGCGCGCCAGCCTGATCGCGCACTATCTCAAGACGAAGAAGCCGCGCTCCAAGCTGATCGTCCTCGACGCCAAGGACGCCTTCTCCAAGCAGCGGTTGTTCCAGAGCGCCTGGGCCGAGCTGTACCCCGGCTTGCTCGAGTGGGTGCCGCTGTCCAAGGGCGGCAGCGTGACCTCGGTGGACGTCGCGACGCGCACGCTGGTGACCGACTTCGGCCGCCACAAGGCCGACGTGGCCAACGTCATCCCGCCGCAGAAGGCGGGCCGGATCGCGGAAGCCGCCGGCGTCGCCGACCGGAGCGGCTGGTGCCCGATCGATCCCGCGACGTTCGAGTCGAGGCTGCAGCCCGGGATCCACGTCATCGGCGACGCGGCCATCGCCGGCGCGATGCCGAAGTCGGCGTTCGCCGCGAACTCGCAGGCCAAGACGTGCGCGGCGGCGGTCGCCCGGCTCCTCACCGGTGCCGCGCCCTCCGCCCCCAAGCTCATCAACACCTGCTACAGCCTCGTGGCGCCCGACTATGGGATCTCGGTGGCGGGCGTCTACCAGCCCTCCGGTGGGCAGCTGGCCGAGGTGTCCGGCTCGGGCGGCGTCAGCCCCGCCGAGGCGCCGCGAGGCGCGCGCGCGGCGGAAGCCGTCCTGGCCGAGGCCTGGTTCCGCACCATCACCGGCGAGGTGTTCGGGTGAAGCTGGCCGCGGTGATCGTCGCCGTCGGCTGCACGGTCGGCGTGGCGAGCGCGAACGACGCGATCCCGCGGCCGCTCACCGGCGCCAAGGGCGATCCGGGGCGCGGTCGGGCGATCGTCGCCAGCCGCCAGGTCGGCCTGTGCCTGCTCTGCCACAGCGGGCCGTTCCCGGAGGAGCGGTTCCAGGGCAACCTCGCGCCGGATCTCAGGGGTGCCGGGAGCCGGTCGTCGGAGGGCCAGCTGCGGCTGCGCATCGTCGATCCGGCCCGAGTCAACCCGGCGACGATCATGCCGTCGTATCATCGGACCGAGGGCCTGGTGCGGGTGGCGCCGGCCTACCGCGGCAAGGCCGTCCTGAGCGCCGAGCAGATCGAGGACGTGGTGGCCTTCTTGATGACGTTGAAGGACTGAATGCAGCGACCGACCTCCCGTCGCGAGTTCCTCCGCGTCGCCGCCGGCCTCGGGCTGGCGTCGATCGTCGCGACGCGCCCCGCGGAGGCCACCCCGGCCGAGATGCAGAAGGCCGTCCGCAAGGTGGTGGGCGCGGCCCCCGTCACCCCGGGCCGGGTGACGCTCGAGCTGCCACCCCTGGTCGAGAACGGCAACACCGTGCCGCTCACGGTCAGCGTCGAGAGCCCCATGAGCGCGGCCGATCACGTGAAGGCGATCCACGTCTTCACCGAGAAGAACCCGCAGCCCGAGGTGGTCAGCTTCCGCTTCGGCCCCCGCGCCGGGCGGGCGCGGGTGGCCACGCGCGTCCGGCTGGCCGACACCCAGACCGTGCTGGCCATCGCCGAGCTGAGCGACGGCTCGTTCTGGTCCGCCAGCACCGCCGTCGTGGTGACCCTGGCCGCGTGCCTGGAGGACGCGTAGCCGTGGCCAGCGCGCTGATCAACGTGCCCGAGCGAGCCCGCCGCGGGGAGGTCATCGAGATCAAGACGCTCATCGCCCACCCGATGGAGACCGGCTATCGTCGCTCGCACCTGGGCGCCCGCATCCCGCGCGACGTCATCCGGCTGTTCGTGTGCACCTACAACGGCGCCGAGGTCTTCCGCGCCGAGCTGCACCCGGCGATCGCCGCCAACCCGTTCATCGTCTTCTCGACCGTCGCCACCGAGAGCGGCACGCTGGCGTTCCACTGGACGGGCGACAACGGCTTCTCGGTGACGGAGTCGGCCGCCATCGTCGTCGAGTAAGTGCGGCGCCTCGCCGCCGCGGTGGGCGCCCTCCTGCTCGCGTTTCCGGTGCTCGCCGGCGAGATCCCGCCCGCCGAGCGCCGCTCGGGCTACGATTTCATGGGCCGCGAGACCCGCGCCATGCAGGACGACGACACCGCCAATCCCGGGATGCTCTGGGTGCTCGAGGGGGGCGCGCTGTGGACCCGCAAGACAGGCGCCGCCGGCCGCGCCTGCGCCGACTGCCACGGCGATGCGCGCGCCAGCATGAAGGGCGTCGCCGCGCGCCACCCGTCGTTCGCCCCCGCACGGGGCCGGCCGGTCAGCCTGGAGCAGCGGATCAACGCCTGTCGCACCGACCGGCAGCAGGCGCCCGCGCTGGCCTGGGAGAGCCGCGAGCTGCTCGCGCTGACCGCTCACATCGCCCGCCAGTCGCGCGGCACGCCCGTCGCCGTCGCGATCGACGCGCAGACGCAGCCGTTCCTCGACGCCGGCCGCGCCACCTTCCACCGGCGCCAGGGCCAGCTCAATCTCGCCTGCAGCCAGTGTCACGACGACTTCTGGGGCCGCAAGCTGGCCGGCAACGTCATCCCCCAGGCCCATCCCACCGGGTATCCGATCTACCGGCTGGAGTGGCAGGGGCTCGGCTCGCTCCAGCGCCGCCTGCGCAACTGTCTCGTCGGGATCCGCGCCGAGCCCTACGAGTACGGCGCCCCCGAGCTGGTCGACCTCGAGCTCTACCTGATGTGGCGCGCGCGCGGGATGACGATCGAGACCCCCGCCGTCCGGCCCTGACCCTGCCGCTGCGCTACAATCCGTACATTCGACTCCAGGAGGCTTCAATGACCACGCGACTCACCCGCCGCACGTTCCTCACGACCGCCGCCACCGGCGCCGCCGTGGCCGGCGTCCCGCTGCCGCTGCGCGCCCAGGCCAAGACGTTCAAGATCGGCGCCGTGCATCCGGTCACCGGCCCGCTGGCCGAGCCCGGACAGGCGTGCCGGCTCGGCGCCCAGATGGCGGTGGAGGCGGTGAACGCGGCCGGGGGGATCAAGAGCAAGGGCGGGATGAAGCTCGAGCTGATCGTCGGCGACACGCAGAGCAAGCCCGAGAACGGCCGCGTCGAGGCCGAGCGCGTGGTCAGCCAGGGCGCCCAGATGCTGCTCGGCTCCTTCGACTCGGGATCCACCAACGCGATGGTCTCGGTCGCCCAGCAGCGGCGGGTGCCGTTCCTCATCGACATCGCGGCGGCCGATCCGATCACCGCGAACGTCGCGAAGTCGGTCAAGGAAGGGCAGCAGAAGGTCCAGTACGTCTACCGCAATTTTCCGACCGGCAGCGGGTTCGGCCGCGGCGCCGTCCGGTACTTCACCGAGATCTTCGCCGAGGCCAAGGTGACGCCCAAGCGCGTCGTGGTGATGTACTGCAACGACCTCTTCGGGCAGAACCAGTCACGCGGCTTCATGGCCGCCTACAAGGCCGCCAAGCCCGCCTGGCAGATCGTGGAGGACGAGGTCATCGCGTGGCCGGAGCCGCCGACGGACCTGTCGACGGAGGTGTCGAAGCTGAAATCGCTCAAGCCCGACGTCATCGCCCCGATCACGCGGCCGGCCTCGGCCCAGCTCCTGCTGCCGGAGATCCGCAAGCAGCGGGTGGACTCGCTGGGCATCGTGGGCCCCGGCAGCCCCGGGCTCTACGAGGCGGGTCAGCTCGCCGCCCTGAAGAACGATCTCGAGTACGTGCTGACGAGCGTGCCGTGGGCGAACTTCAAGAACTTCAAGACCGCCGCCGTCGCCGAGGACTACCGCAAGCGGTCGGGCGGCAAAACGTTCGACACCAACTCGGGCTACTCCTACGACGCGGTCTTCGTCATCGCCGACGCCCTGGAGCGCGCGGTCAGGCTCGACGAGCCCGATGCCATCGTGGAGGCGCTGCGCGCCACCCACTACACGGGCGGGCTCATGCAGTACGGCGGGCCGGTCGTCTTCAACGACGTCGGCGACAACCCCAACGCCATTCCCACGATGATCCAGATCCTCGGGCAGAAGCCGGTCGCCGTCTGGCCGAAGGAGGCCGCCGTCCAGAAGCTCGTGTTCCCGCGCCCGAAGGCCTGAGCGATCGACCCGGTTCTCGTCGCCCAGGGCCTGCTCAACGGGCTGCTGTTCGGCGGCGTCTACAGCCTGATGGCTGTCGGTCTCACGCTGATCTTCGGCGTGATGCGCGTGGTGAACTTCGCCCACGGCGACATGATGGTGTGGGGGATGTACCTGGCCTTCCTGTTCGCGACCCGGGCCGGGACGGACCCCTACCTGTCCTTCGTGGCGTGCGCGGCCGGGCTGTTCGTCCTCGGGGTGGTCGTGCAGCGCGGGCTCGTCGACCGCATCGTCGACGCGCCCCACGAGATGCAGATCCTCCTGATGCTGGGCGTGGCGCTCGTGCTCGAGAACACCGCCCTGCTGGCGTTCGGGCCCGAGCCGGCCCGGGTCCGCTCGCCGCTGGCCGCGGTCACCCGTGACCTCGGGCCGCTCTACGTGGACGTGGCCCGGCTGGTCACCTTCCTGGTCGCCATCGTCCTGACCCTGGCCCTCTACCTCTTCCTCTACCGCACGGAGCTGGGGCGGCTGATCCGCGCCTCCGCCGACAACCACTACGGCGCGCTGGTCATCGGCGTCGACGTGCGGCGGATCTACGCCGTCGCGTTCGGGATCGGCGCCGCCTGCGTGGGCGCCGCCGGCGCGCTGGTGTCGCCGATCCTGCCGTTCCAGCCGACCACCGGGCTGTCGCTGTCGGTGACCTCGTTCAACATCGTGATCATCGGCGGCATGGGCAGCCTGCTCGGCGCCTTCGTCGGCGGCCTGCTGGTGTCGATCGCCGAGTCGCTGGGCGCGGTGTTCCTGAAGCCCTCGCTCAAGGAATTGTTCAGCTTCTCCCTGCTGATCGTCATCCTGCTCTTCCGACCGGCTGGCCTGTTCGGCAAGCGATCCCAGTGAAGTGGCCGGCCGCCCTCGCGCTGGTGGTCCTGCTGGCGCTGCCGGCGGTGCTGAACTCCTACCTGCTCACGATCCTCATCCTCACCCTCTTCTACGCCTTCCTGGGCCAGGCCTGGAACATCGTGGGCGGCTACGCCGGCCAGCTCTCGGCCGGGCACGCGGCCTTCGTCGGCGTCGGCGCCTACACGGCGGCGATGCTGTCCAGCGAGCTGGGGCTCACTCCGTGGCTCGGCATGTTCGTGGGCGCCGTCCTGGCCAGCGGGCTGGGCGCCATCATCGGCTACCTGGGCTTTCGCTTCGGGCTGCGCGGCTTCTACTTCGTCCTGCTCACCGTCGCCTTCGCCGAGGTGTGCCGGATTCTCGTGACCAACATCGACGCGCTGGGCGGCGCGCTCGGGCTCTACATCACGTTCACCGGCAACCCGCGCCAGTTCCAGTTCCAGGACCAGCGCGTCTACTACTACATCGCGCTGGCGCTGGTGCTGGTGGCCACCGGGGTGACGGCCCTCATCGAGCGGCGGCGGTTCGGGATCTATCTCACCGCGATCCGCGAGGACGAGGGCGCCTGCGAGGCGCTGGGCGTGGACACCTTCAAGTACAAGATGCTGGCGATGGTGGTGTCGTCGTTCCTGACCGGGCTCGGCGGGACGTTCTACGCGTTCTACCTGTTCTCGCTGCAGCCCAACACCGTGTTCGGCATCCCGCTGTCGGTCGAGATCATCATCCGCCCGATCATCGGCGGCGCCGGCACGCTCCTCGGCCCCATCCTGGGCTCGTTCATCCTCACGCCGCTGGCCGAGCTGTCGCGCCAGTACTTCGGCCAGAGCGGCCTGCACGGCGCCCACCTGATCGTCTACGGCCTCCTCCTCATCGCGGTCGTCCTCTTCCTGCCCCAGGGCGCCTATCCATACCTACGCCGCCTGTTCAAGCGCGCATGACAGAGCCGGGGACCACCTCGAACAGCCCACCCACGCTTCAAGCCGAGCAAGCGCTCCTTTTAAACATCCAAGCGCTCTCCAAGCGCTTCGGCGGCTTGCAAGCCGTCAACGGCCTGTCCTTCACCGTCGGCGAAGGCGAGATCGTCGCGCTGATCGGTCCCAACGGCGCCGGCAAGACGACGGCCTTCGCGCTCATCTCCGGCTTCCTGACGCCCGACACGGGTCGGGTGATCTTCCGGGGCCACGACCTGCGCGGCCTGAAGCCCCACCAGGTCAACGCGCTCGGCATGGCGCGCACGTTTCAGATCATGCGGCCGTTCCCCCGGCTCAGCGTCGTGCGCAACGTGATGATCGCCACGCTCGGCCGTCACCCCGCTCCGGCCGAGGCCGAGCGGCGGGCGCGCGCCGTCCTCGCCGAGCTGGGCCTGGACGCCAAGGCCGACCTGCCGGCCGGCGGCCTGACGCTGGCCGAGCGCAAGCGCCTGGAGCTGGCCCGGGCGCTCGGCACCGAGCCGTCCCTGCTGCTGCTCGACGAGGTGATGTCGGGCCTCAACGACGCGGAGACCGAGCGCATCGTGGAGCTGGTGCGCGCGATCAACCGGCGCGGCATCGCCATCCTCCTGATCGAGCACGTGATGCGGGCCGTGATGTCGCTGGCCCAGCGCATCGTCGTCCTGAACTACGGCGAGCGGATCGCCGAGGGGCGCCCGGAGGCGGTCGCCGCCGATCCGAGGGTGATCGAGGCGTACCTGGGGGACGAGGAGGTCGCCGGTGCTCCGGCTTGACGCCGTGGAGGCCGGCTACGGCGACGTCACCGCCGTGCGCGCGGTGTCGCTGGAGGTGCGGGCGGGGGAGATCGTCGCGCTGATCGGCTCCAACGGCGCCGGCAAGACGACGACCCTGCGGGCGATCTCCGGGCTGCTCCCGCTGCGGCAGGGTCACGTCGAGCTGGACGGCCGGCGGATCAGCGGCCTCGGTCCCGCCGCCGTGGTCGCCGCCGGCATCGCCCACGTGCCCGAGGGTCGCCAGCTCTTCCCGACCATGACCGTGCAGGAGAACCTCGAGCTGGGCGCCCGCACGGCCGAGGGAAAGGCGCGGCGGGCGGAGACGCTGGCCCGCGCCTTCGAGCTGTTCCCGCGCCTGGGCGAGCGGCGCCGCCAGCTCGCCGGCACGCTGTCGGGCGGCGAGCAGCAGATGGTGGCGATCGGCCGCGCGTTGATGGCGCGGCCCCGCCTGCTCATGCTGGACGAGCCCTCGCTCGGCCTGGCGCCGGTCGTCGTCGCCTCGATCTTCGCCAACCTGACCGCGATCAACCGCGACGGGCTCACGATCCTGCTCGTCGAGCAGAACGTCCTGCGCGCCCTCCGCCTCTCCCAGCGCGCCTACGTCCTCGAGAACGGCACCATCACCCTGGCCGGCCCCAGCGCCACGCTGCTGACCGACGAGCGGATCAAGCGCGCCTATCTCGGTCGCTGACGGGCGAGCTCGACCGCCGAACGGTTGTCCGCGACGACGAGGGGCCTGAGGCACACACCTCAGGCTCGGTCAGGGGCGCGAGTGTTGTAGGGGTTTTCCCTGTAGGGGTTGTCCCCAATTGCGCGACCGGCGGCGGTCGTGCGATCGTCCGCGCCGATGCGAGCGCATCGGCGAATTCGCGACGTCGTCCTTATGGTACTGACGGCCATCGTCCTGGCCGCGCCGCCGACGGTCGCCCAGCAAACCCACCTCAACTACGTTTACGACGGGCTGGGTCGGATCGTCGCCGTGATCGATGCGCAGGGCGACGTGGGGTTGTATCACTACGACTCCGTGGGCAATGTGCTGTCCATCGAGCGCGTCAACGCCACCGATCAACCGGGCGCGGTGGCGATCTCCCTGGTGACGCCGACCCAGGGCACGGTCGGGACGAGCGTGACGATCTTCGGCAAGGGCTTCAGCGCCACGCCGGCGCAGAACGCCGTGGCCTTCAACGGCACGGCCGCCACGGTGACGGAAGCCGCACCCAACCGCCTGGTGACGACCGTGCCCGCCGGGGCGACCACCGGATCCCTCACCCTGACGGCACCCCTGGGCAATGCGACCTCGCCCAGCGCGTTCACGGTGATCGCGGTCACGGGCCCGCTCGCCGTGGCGCCGCCGGCCGTGATGCTGCCGCCGAAAGGCACGCAGCCATTCACGGCCACGCTGAATGGGACACCGACCTCGAGCATCACCTGGACCGTGAACGGCATCCCGGGGGGCGATGCCACGGTGGGCACGATCACCACGGGTGGCGTGTTCACGGCCCCGGCCTGGCAGGCCCTGGCGACCAGCGTGACGGTGGCGGCCACGCACACCGAGGAGGCGACGTTGACCGCGTCGGCCACCGTCACGGTGGCCGTGCCCACGCCGATCCGGACGGCGGCGAGCGTGCAAACGGGCCCGGTGGTCACCGGCGTCGCCCCGGCTGCCGCCGCGCGGGGGACCAGCGGCCTGGCGGTGACGCTCACCGGGGTGGGCTTCACGGGCGCGACGGCGGTCAGCTTCCGCCTGGGCGCCTCGGCCGACGCCACCATCACGGTGAGCAACCTGAACGTGAGCAGCGACACCGCGCTGACGGTCACGGTGGCCGTGGCCTCGGGCGCCGCGACCGGGCTGCGCGTCGTCCAGGTGACGAAGCCCGCGGGCGCGTCCACGCCAGCGGGGACGGGCGGCAACCTTTTCACGGTGCAGTAGGCCGGCGCCGCCGGCCGGCAGGAGCGGACGATGCGAGCACGGGGCATAGCACGGGGCGTGAGGATAATGGCGCTGGTGGCCGCGGTGAGCGTCTGGGCGACGCCGGCCGGCGCCCAGTTCTTCGACAGCGGCAGCACGGGCGCCGACGGCGCGTTCAATCCCACGTGCACGCCCACGCCCTGTACGGTGACGGTGACGCTGCCGGCCAGCGGGGTCTTCCACTACACGACCGTGAGCGTGCCCTCGGGCGTGACGGTGAAGTACACGCGCAACGCCGCCAATACGCCCGTGACGATGCTGGCCACCGGCAACGTCACGATCAGCGGCACGATCGACGTCAGCGGCAGCAACGGCGGCGCGGGGGTGATGGGGTTCCGGCTCGCGCCCAACGGGGGGGTGGGCGGGCCCGGGGGGTTTGACGGCGGCAGCGGGGCGAACGGTCTGACGGGAACGGGCATCAAGGGCGGCGACGGCCTGGGTCCTGGCGGCGGCGGGGCCGGCGCGGCATCCGGTGGGGCTCCACGCGCGGGGGGCGGCGGCTCGCACCTCACGTCCGGCGCCTGGAACGCCGACGGGGGAGCACCCGGCCCGCTCTACGGGACCCCCACCCTGGTCTCCCTGATCGGCGGCTCCGGAGGCGGGGGCGCGGGCAGCTGGTCGGGCAGCTCCGGAGCGGGCGGTGGGGGTGGCGGGGGCGCGACCCTGATCGCCGCGGGCACGAGTGCGGCGGCCGCGACGATCAGCCTGAGCGGATCGATCAAGGCGAACGGCGGTCAGGGCGGTCAAGGCTGCTGGCCGTCCGGGGTGCCGGCGTGCGGCGGCGGGGGCAGCGGTGGGGCCGTACGCTTCGTGGCGCACACCGTCGCGGGCACAGGAAGCGTGGATGTCCGTGGGGGACTGACTGGGCTCTTGACCCCACCGGGGGGCATGGGCCGCATCCGCGTCGAATTCGCGAACTATACGGCGGCGTGGAACCTCTGGCTCGCCAGCCCGCCACCGTCGGGCGTGTCGTTCGTCTCGACGCCCTCGCCGCCGACGCTGACGAACGCGCCCGCGCTCACGATCACGGCGGTGGGCGGGGTCAGCGCGCCGGCGACGCTGACGGGCTCCTTCGCGGTGCCCGACTTCGTGCTGGCGGCGGGCACCGCGACGCCCACGGTGACCTTCGCCGCCAGCCACATCCCGCTCGGCACGACGCTGAGCGTGGTCGTGCAGGGGCAGAACGGCGGCGTCGTCAGCACGGCAACCAGCGGGGGCCTCAGCGGGACGGTGGCCAGCTCCACGGCCACGGCGTCGGTGACCATCCCGACGGATCAGCCCAGCCTCATCAGTGCCAGCGCGAGCTTCACGGTGGTGGCCGACGCGGGCGACGGGCCGCTCTACGCCGACGGTGAGCCGGTGGACCGCGTGGTGGTCACGGCCAGGTTCGGCGGCGGCAGCGAGGTGAGGTACGTGACCGCATCGGGCCGCGAGTTTGCGGTGGCCTCCGCGCGATGAGGGCGCGGGGTCCGATCGGCGCCGCGGTTCTGGCCGCGAGCCTGCTGCTGGCGGCCACCACGGGGCCGCAGGCCCAGGCGCCGGCGCCGACGGTGGCGCCCACCGCGCATGCGGCCCTCACGGTCCTCGACGACAGCCGCCTGCTGCTGTCGGGGGGCACGACCGCGACCGGGATCAATGACGCCCTGACGATCATCGCTCCGTCCGGCACGGCGAGTAGCCCGCTGCTGTCGCCGCGCTACGATCACCGGGCGACGCTGCTGGCCGACGGTCGCGTGGCCCTCACCGGCGGTGGCGACGCCCGGGGGCCGCTCGACAGCATCGAGCTCGTCGACGCCGGTCCCGGCACGAGCCGCCTGGCCGGACTGCGCCTGACCCAGGCGCTCAGCCAGCACGCGGCCGCCCTGCTGCCTGATGGGCGCCTGCTCATCGCCGGCGGCCGCCCGGCGGGGGGCGGCCGTGCCCTGTCGACGGTCCAGGCGGTCGACCTCGATCCAGCGCAGGCCGCCCCGCTGCTTGATCTCATCGAGCCGCGCGCCAGCCACACGGCGACCGTGCTCACGAGCGGTGCCGTCGTGGTCGCGGGCGGCCAGGGCGCTCACGGCATCCTGGACTCGGCGGAGCTGTGGGGCGCGCCGTCGGCCCGGGCGCCGCTCGCGGACCATCTGCACGAGGCGCGCGCCGGCCACACGGCCACGCTGCTGCCGAGTGGTGAGGTCCTGATCGCCGGCGGCGTCGGGCGGGCCGGGGGTGCGATCGCGACGCTGGAGCGGTTCGACGCCGAGCGGGGCACCTTCCACCGGGTCGCCGCGCGCCTGCGCACGCCGCGCGCCTATCACGTCGCCGCGCTGCTCGGGGACGGCCGGGTCCTGGTCTGGGGCGGCCTGGATGCGGCCGGGCGTCTGCTAGCTGATGGCGAGATCTACGATCCGCGCACGCACGCGGTCCACGGCGTGAGCGACCTCCGCGGAGCGTTGCGCGGCGCTGCCGTGACGCCCACGCTGATCGAGAGCCGGCCGGCCGACCGCGCGACGAACGTGGCGCCGGGGGTCCGGCTCGCACTGCGCTTCAGCGTGCCGCTGGCGGTGACGAGCGTGAGCGCGGCGACCGTGCGTCTGGGCGGCCCGGCCGGCGAGGTGGCCCACGAGGCGGTCGCCGTGGAATCGGGCCTGCTGCTCTTCGTGACCCCGCACGTGCCCCTGACGCCCGGCACGCCATACACGCTGACCCTGAACGGCGTGCGGAGCACGGCGGGCGCGGCCCTGCCGACGACGACGGTGAGCTTCACGACCGCCGGGGTGACCGGCCCCGGGCCCGGCGGCGGGGGCGTGCGCGACGTGACCGACCCGGACGAGGACGACCGCGACCTGGGGCGCGACGCGCGCTCCAACCGGCGCGTCTCGCGCTGGCACGACCTGCCGCCGCTGCACGCCCCGCCCGGCGTCACGGCGGTCTCCGGCCAGGTGCTGCAGCTCAACGGGCGCCCGCTGGCCGGGGTGACGCTGGAGCTCGACGGCCGGCGCACACGCAGCGACGCGACGGGGCGCTTTCTGTTGCGCGACCTGCCGGAGGCGGGCCCCCAGGTGCTGGTGATCGACGGGCGCCCGGCGAGCCGGCCGGGGGCGGCGTACGGGGAGTTCGAGGTGTCGGTCCACGTGGCGGCGGGCCGCACGAAGGTGCTGGGCTACACGATCTGGATGCCGAAGATCGACTGGGTGAACGCCGTGCCGATCCCGTCACCGACGACGCAGGAGACGGTGATCTCGACGCCGCGCATGCCCGGCTTCGAGATCCGGATCCCGGCAGGGACGGTGGTGCGCGACCGAGAGGGCCACGTGGTGAGGCAGGTGAGTATCACGCCGATCCCCAACGACCGGCCGCCGTTTCCGATGCCGGAGGGGGTGACGTTTCCCCGCTACTTCACGGTGCAGCCGGGTGGCGCGCATCTGGAGACCGATGTGCGCGTGGCGGCGCCGGGGGCGCGCGTGGTGTATCCCAACGCCGACGGCCACCCCCCAGGCAGCGAAGCGGACTTCTGGAACTACGAGCCGCAGGGCGGGGTGCGGTGGTACCGGTATGGGGTGGGGCGGGTGAGCGCTCGGGGGGACGCGTTCGAGACCGGCGAGGACATGCGGCTGTACAAGTTCACGATGTTCACCTTCTGGCCGCCGGGGCTGAACCGGGCGGTGGCGGCGATGTGGGCGAACCTGTGGGGTGGGATGTTCGACGGGGATCCGGTGGACCTGAGCACGGGGTTGTTCGTGCTGAGCAAGACCGACCTGGCGCTGGCCGACGTGCTGCCGGTGGGGTTGACGCGGACGTACCGGCCGAACGATGCGGTGGTGCGCCCCTTCGGGATCGGGGCCAGCCACCGCTACGACCTGTTCCTGTACTCGGAGAACGGGTTCGTGACGATCGCCCTGGTGCTGCCAGGGGGCGAGCGGGTGCGCTACCAGCGCACGTCGCCGGGCGGGAGCTACACGGACGCGGTGCTGGAGCACACGGAGACGCCAAGCCCGTTCTACAAGTCGGTGCTGCGGTACGTGAGCGGCAACCCGCTGGGGACGTGGACGCTGACGCTGCGGGAGGGGACGGTCTACACGTTCACGTACAACGGCAACTTGAAGTCGATCACGGACCGGTTCGGCAACGCGCTGACGCTGTGGCGGGAGTGGATCGTGCTGCCAGGGGGCTTTCAGGTGCAGGGGGGGAAGATCCTGCGGATCACCGGTCCGAGTGGCCGTTGGATCGACCTGGCCTACGACGCCCAGAGCCGGATCGTGCAGGCGCTGGACTACGAGGGCCGGGTGGTGGGGTACACCTACGATGGCTCCGGGCGGCTGGCCACGGTGACCGACGCGGCGGGCGGGGTGACGGAGTACACGTATGACGCCAGCCACCGGATGCTGACGATCAAGGACGCCCGGGGGATCGTGTTCCTGACGAACACGTACGACGCCAACGGGCGCGTGCAGACCCAGACCCAGGCGGACAGCACGACCTACCAGTTCGCGTATACGGTGGACGGCGGGGGCAAGGTGACGCAGACGGACCTCACGAACCCCCGGGGCTCCGTGCGGCGGGCGACGTTCGACGCCGCCGGCTACCCGCTGACGGACACCCACGCCCAGGGCCAGGGCATCGCCCAGACCACGACCTACACCCGCCAGTCCGGGACGAACTTCGTCCTGACGGCGGCGGACCCGCTCAGCCGGCAGACGGCCTTCACCTACGACGCCCAGGGCAACGTGGCCAGCGTGACGCGGCTGAACGGGACCCCGGACGCCGTGGCCACGAGCTTCACCTACGAGACGGCGGGCGCGGGCAAGTTCAACCGGCTGACGACCCTCACGACGCCGATCGCGACGACGAGCCTGGCCTACAACAACACCGCCCGGACGATCACGATCACCGACCCCCTGAGCCACGCCACGGTGGTGACGCACACGACCAAGGGTCAGGTGGCCTCGATCGCGAATGCGCTGAGCCACACGACGACGTTCAGCTATGACGCGATGAACAACCTGACGGGGATCACCAACCCCCTGAGCCAGGCGACGACGCGGGCCTACGACGGCTACGGCCGGCTCATCCGGCAGACGGACCCCAAGGGGAACGCCACGGCGTTCAGCTACGACCGGCTGAACCAGCTCACCACGATCGCCGACACCACGCAGGGCACGACCCGCTTCACCTACGACGCCAACGGCAACCTGCTGTCGGTGACGGATGCCCGAGGCAACGCCACCAGCTACACCTACACCAGCATGGACCGGCTGGCGACCCGGACGGACCCGCTGAGCCGCCAGGAGACGTACAGCTACGACAGCAACGGCAACCTGACCAGCGTCACGGACCGCAAGAGCCAGACGACCACCCTGGCCTACGACGCGCTGGATCGGCTGACCACGCGTACCTACCATGATTCCTCGACGATCGCCTCCACCTGGGATGCCGGCAACCGGCTCACGCAGGTCGTGGACTCGCTTGCCGGGACGATCACGCTGGGCCACGACGGCCTGGACCGGCTGCTGAGCGAGGCGACGCCGAACGGGACGGTGACGTACACCTACGACACGAGCGGGCGCCGCCAGACCATGAACGTCCCCGGCCAGGCGTCGATCAGCTACGCGTGGGACACTGCCGACCGGCTGCAGACGATCACCCAGGGGAGCAACGTGGTCGACTTCGACTACGATAACGCCAACCGGCGGACGAAGCTGACGTACCCGAGCGGGACGAGCACGGACTACGCCTACGACAATGCTTCACGCCTGACGGGGCTGACGTACAAGCACGGGGGCACCACGCTGGGGGCGCTGACCTACACGTACGATACGGCCAGCCAGCGGACGCGGGTGGGGGGGAGCTGGGCGCGGACGGGCCTGCCGGCCGCCGTGGCCAGCGCGACCTACAACGCGGCGAATCACCAGACGGCGTTCGGCGGCGCGACCTTGACGTACGACCTGAACGGCAACCTGACGGGGGACGGGACGAACAGCTACACGTGGAACGCGCGGAACCAGCTGGCGTCCCTGACCGGGCCCCTCGCCGGGAGCTTCGTATACGACGCCTTCGGGCGGCGGCAGCGCAAGACGGTCGACGGCACGATCACGGACTTCGTGTACGACGGGCTGAACCCGGTGCGGGAGGCGGTGGGCGCGAACACGATCAACCTGCTGACGGGGTTGGGGATCGACGAATACTTCACGCGGACAGACGCGTCCAGCACCCGAGACCTCCTGACCGACGCGCTTGGATCAACGCTGAGCCTCGCCGACGCGTCGGGGACGGTCCAGACGGAATACAGCTACGAGCCGTTCGGGGCGGTGACGGCCAGCGGGACCAGCAACGGCAACGAGCTGCGCTACACGGGCCGGGAGGACGACGGCACGGGGATCTACTACTACCGGGCGCGGTACTATCACCCTGCGCTGCAGCGGTTTATCAGCGAAGATCCGATCGAGTTTGCTGGCGGGGACGTCAACCTCTATGCGTACGTGGCGAACGCTCCCATTACGTATAGAGACCCCTCGGGCATGGCAAAGTTTGTTGATACCTGCGGGAACGTCGTCGATCTTGATCTCAGCGTCACGATACCGTTCATCAATGTTCAGTACGACTTCCTTGGGACAGGTTCCCTGAACTTCCTGGCGAACTGGACATTTGGCGGAGGCCTTGACATCTCTGTAAATCGCCCAACTGGCCTCGCTGCAGCGCTAACAGGAGGCACTCGCCACTTCGGGGCCGGAACATATCTGCCGCTCGCGAGTGGCTCACCAACCTACCAAGGCCTGCTTCTCTCGATCGGTATGTCAACGCCGTCTTTTCCGTTAAACCTTCAGATCCCAGTCGCAGAATGGCGGCTTCAACGGCATCCAGAGTCCTACGTGCCACCGAAGATACCAGTGTGTCTTTGGAAGAAGGCCAACAACGCAAAGTCCAAGAGCGAGAGGTAACCGCTTGCCAGGAGTCCCATGGGCGGCGAGTCTTCGGCGCCATGTGCATCGGTGGAGGGCGTCGGGTTGATTCTACCTGGTGGAGGGGCCGTGAGATGACTGACATAGTCAGGGTCCTGAGTCTCAGGTACTAGCATGGTGGTGACGCTTCTCTTGAATGCCTTCGTCGCCGCGATCGGGCTGACGTTGATCATCGGTGCCTTTCGACGATGGCGTTGGCTCGTCGACCCACCAATTGCCATCGTTCCACAGACTTTTCTGAGACGTGTGTTTGGGCCGACCTCCGTGCTTATCTATGTTTGCACGCTGGGTGCTGCCATCGTCGCCTTAGCGATCTGGGGCAGCTGGGCGGTGTGCTGCCGGGCGCCCTAAAGAGGGCACGACCACTGCCCCGACCCCGGCTGAATCCCGCGCTCCGGGTCAAGAGACCCTGGACTGGGGGCCGGAGCGCAACCGCGGTCGCGACTTGAGGGGGGCGTACCGTCCAATCCACTGGCCGGCCCAGGCGGCGTCGCGGAAACTCGCATCCGCTGGCGGAGTCAGCTTCAGGTCAGACTGGCAGAGGGCGCTACTCTCGGGCGCGGTACTACCACCCCGGCCTGCAGCGGTTTATCAGTGAGGACCCGATCGGATTCGCTGGTGGCGATCCCAATCTCTACAGCTACGTTGAAAACAGTCCCGCCAACGCTGGCGATCCACTGGGTCTGCTCAAGTTTTCGAGCTTTGGGGGATTTCAACTCCAAGGGGTTGCGACGCCGACCGTTCTCTGCTGCGGCGCGCAAGGAAGTATTGGATACAGACTGGGCAGTACGCGGACCTCGCCGTCGGCCGTGCAGTTTCAGGCCTACGCCAACGCCCAACTTCTCAGAGGATTGGGGCTGTCGGCTGGGCGTGGCGCGCAGGTCGGGTTTGCCTTTGCCGATGTCGAGGAGCTTCCTCAACTGAGGGAGGTGTCACTGGACACCCAACAGTTTGGCGTTTCGCTCTTCTTTCGAAAGGGAGGGTTCCCCGTTCCTGTGGGTGCAGCTATCGGCGGTCCGTCCTTGGGCTGGTCTTTGACGGCAGCACATCCCGACTGGCCAGGCATAGACTGGCCTCTCCTGGACTACAGATTCGATTGGAAGGATGTGATCGATTCAATCTTGGGGCCGCCTGCCGCGGGAAACGCAGTCCGCCTGAGTGGCCGGAAATGACGGGCTGGTGGATTCTGGGCCGCGGGCCTGCTGAACTCGTCGTCGAAGGTCCTGGGGCGGGCAGGAGCCCTCTGCCCCAGATCATGCACGCACTCGAGAAGTTCGGGGCCACTACTCAGGAATTGGAAGGCCATGCGGTCTCGGCCGCTCTCCCCGCACGGGAGATATTGGGGTGGGAGTACGGTAAGAAACACTTCATCCCGTGTACGGTCAAGCTTGCGTCGCGCCAGCCTCAAGGCGGGAGCGTGGTGGCGATTTGCGACGTTTCCGTCGTCCGCGGACGAAAGCGACCCTTCGGGTACGTCTGGTCAGCTGCGACTTTGGTCATCGGCATCATGGCGACCGCGGCCGGACGAGGAGTGACGCTCGAGGGCCTCGTCGCTTTTCTGGTGGCGCTACTCGGGCCGTGGGTGATTCTTCAATTCATTTTCTTCCTGGACTGCTTCCGGGTCCGAACACGAGTCTCAAGGCTCATTGGATCCGTCGGATAGATTCGGCCCCGCCGAGTGACTCACCCTCGGTGGGTCTGACTCACCGGTCTTTGCTCTCGCGCCTGGCCCGCGACTACGTGGTTGCGGCGGGCATCGCGAAGCGCGCGGCCTGTCACCTCGGAGGGCGTCGAGCTTTTCTCTAACAGCTTTTGCGGCCGGCGAGACCGTGGCCGCCGGATGGGTTGCGGTGTGGACCGCCTTGAGCAGCCGGACCGACACGCGCGTGTAGAGCTGCGTGGTCGTCAGCCGCGCATGGCCCAGGATCTCCTGGATGACGCGGACGTCGGCGCCGTGCTCCAGCATCCCCGTCGCCATCGTGTGGCGCAGCGCTGGCGCGCCCGGCCGCCCCGCGGGCAGCCGTCGAGGGCGCCGCCGCCGAGCAGCTCGAAGAAGCAGCAGCGACTGCTCTCTTAGCCGCTAAAGAAGAGAGGCTCCCGACCCCCTGATTCGCGGCGCTCGCCACGCTTGCAGCGCTCTTGGTCCAGCAGGGCCGTCGTCGCTACTATCGGGACCATGGTCGCGACCGCCCTCGCCGAGGCCTCGGCGCCGGCTGGACCGCCAGCGCAGGGCCGTAGCGCCTCCAGGATCGCATCTGACGCGCGAGGGTCCTCCTGCCGCGGAGACGGAAGTGTCCCTTGAGGGGAAACGACACCAACTGGTCGTCTGGCACGAGAGCCGTGGATCAGGCGAGGAGTGGGTGGTCGTACAGCTGTACCGTCCGATTGGGCTAGGGGGAGTTCGCAGAGCCCATGGTGAGGGCTTCGCCATGAGCACACAAGAGACCAGCGGGCGCTCTCGGCGGCGGAGTGGATCGATTCACGAGGTGAGAGCGGCCCGCCAAGTGGACAAAGTGAAAAGCAGCGGTGAGATATGGATCAGTCCCGACAGCACCGGCGGGGAGACGACGGGCTCAACTCGGTGCCCACGACAGTGAGCGCACGCCCACCACCGCCTCGCCCGCCATCAAGCTTCCCGACTGACGTTGGGATGTAGCGAACCCGCTCGCCGACCTCACCCACCCGCAGGGCCATGCGACCACGTATATGTCCGAGATGGACCGGGTCGCCTCGCGGACGGATCGCCTCAGCCGGAGCTCCGCCTCTGCCACTCCAGAGGCGCCGAGCGCGTGGGCCCATGCCGTGGGACGCTATCTGGAGGCGTTGCGGGTGACCCACTATGCGGCCGACACCGTCCATGTCCGCACGCTCTACCTGAAGTACTTCACCGCGTGGGCGACCAGTTGCGGCATCTCCAAGCCGGAGGACGTCACGCGCGCCGACGTGGAGCGCTACCAGCGCTGGCTCTATTACTATCGCAAGCGCAGCGGCGGGCCGCTCAGCGTGTGGAGCCAGCACGGGCGGCTCGTCGCCGTGAAAGGCCTCTTTCGGTGGTTGACCAAGCAGCGCGAGCTCTCAGCGAATCCGGCGGCCGAGCTGGAGCTGCCGCGGGTGACCGCGCAGCGGCTGCCGCAGCCGCTCACCGACGCCGAGATCACGCAGGTCCTTGCCCACACCGACCCCACGACGGCGATTGGGCTGCGCGACCGCGCGATTCTGGAGACGGGCTACTCCACGGGGCTGCGGCGGATGGAGCTGATCCGGCTCCGGCTCTATGATCTCGATCTCGCCCGGGGCGTCCTCGCCGTCCGCGAGGGCAAGGGCCAGAAGGACCGCGTCGTCCCCATCGGCGAGCGCGCGATCGCATGGCTCGGGAAGTACCTCGACGAGGCCCGCCCCGAGTTTGTCGTCGAGCCCGACGAGGGTACGGTGTTCCTCACCCGCACGGGGCGGCGCTTTCACCCGAATCACCTCTCGCGCCTCGCCCGCGACCACATCGTCACCGCGGGGGTCGCCAAGCGTGGGGCGTGTCACCTGCTGCGCCATACGATGGCGACCGCCATGCTGGAGCACGGTGCCGACGTCCGCGTGATCCAGGAGATCCTCGGCCACGCGCGCCTGACGACCACGCAGCTCTACACGAGGGTGTCGATCCGGCTGCTCAAGGCTGTGCACACCGCGACCCACCCGGCCGCAACCCTGGCGCGCCCAGCCGCCCCATTGGCGGCCGCCGCCGACACCGGGCCGGTCGAGGGGCCAACCGCTTCACTCTTAGCCGCTAAAGAAACGGCGCCGCCGTATACTCGACGGCATGAGGACCGCGCCGAGTCCAGGGCCTGATGCCGACGCTGCTTCGCGTCGAAGGCTTTCGGGTTTTCTTCTTCAGCAACGAAGGCCAGGAGCCGCCGCACGTGCACGTCAGCAAAGGCGATGGCGTCGCGAAGCTGTGGCTCGTGCCGGTTCAGCTGGCGTACGCGCGCGGGCTCACGCCGGCCGAGCTGCGGCGGGTGCGCGAGCTGACACGGGAGCACGCGCCCGTGTTTCTGGAGCGGTGGCATGAAGTTTTTGATCGTTAGAGCCCCGGACGCCCGGGCGCGCACGATCGAATTCATCCCGGACGCGCTAGTGGTGCACCTCGAAGACGGGCGCTCGCTGACCGTCCCCCTGGAGTGGTTTCCGCGGCTCCGGGACGCGACCGCCGAGGCCCGGGGGCGCTGGGAGCTGATCGGCCGCGGGCTCGGCATCCACTGGCCGGATCTCGACGAGGATCTCTCCGTCGCTGGCCTCCTCGGCGTCACAGACTGAGCCCGGGCGGCCCGCGCCTCGCGACCTGTCGACGACCTGACCCCCTCCAACTGCCTGAGCCGCGAAGCACTCCAGGCCGTGTGCCCATGACGCCGCGTGCCGGCATCGCTACTATCGGGACCATGGGCGCGACGGCTCCCGTCATCGGTAAGCGTCAGCGCCCCGACCGCCGTCGCACCACAACCTGCTTCCGTCGGGCTCGGCCTCATCGCGGTGACTCGCATCGGGCCGACCGTCGATTTTCCGGCCCGATTCGCGGTGGGTGCTACTACCGGGCGCGGTACTACCATCCCGGCCTCCAGCGGTTTATCAGCGAGGATCCTCTTCGATACCGTGCTGGGCCGAACTTCTACACCTACGCTAATAACTCACCCACTCTGTTCCGAGACCCTCTTGGACTGCGTACCGTGGCGTACGGGGTGCAGGGCTCAGTTGGACTCGGTGGCGGTGGGAGCCTTTCAACTGCTCTGGTTGCAGACGATTCATGCAATTTCGGCCTGGCGATTGCGCTGGGCGGAGGGGGTTATGGCGGAGCGGGGGCTTCCATCGTCGGCCAATGGCAGAACACGAATGCGAAGACGATCGACTCGCTTCGCGGTTGGGGTGGTGCTGTCGCGGTCAACGTGGGCGAGGTCGGCGTTGTGGGTGCAGAGTACGTTACCGGTTCGAACTACATGGGTACCGGTCTGCAGGCCGGATTAGGCTTCGCGCTCGGCCCGTTCATGACTCCGGTAATGATTTCCGGAGAGCTGACATACACTTGGGTGCCTGTGTCCGTCAAGTCGCCGTTCCTTTGTCAGAAGGAGATGAGTGGGCGAAAAGCGCCGCCGCCCCCGCCGGGACCGCCAAGTTCATCAGGCTCGTCGGGCGCGCCAAACGCGGGGGGAGGCACCAGCGCGGCTTGGTAGCGGCCCACGCAGTCAGTGGAAGGCTGGAGGTTGAGATGGAGAACGGCACGGTCGCCGTTCCCTCGCGTGCTCTGATCGTGTTCTTGGGATTGAGCTTTGCGATCGTCGGCCTGGGCATGGTGTTCTTGCCGGCCGTGGCGATATCCCAAGGAGCACCGGCGTCAGTGATAGTTTGGCTGGCTCCTGGACTTGTCTTTGCGTTTGTCGGATATGTCACGTTGACCCGCGTTGCAGTTGCCGCCACCTTTGGAGAAGGAGACATCGGGCTGAGATTTGGGCTGGGTCGGCGGCTTACTATTTCTCGCACGCAGTTGAACCGAGTCCGCAACCTCGCTTTGGCGCGGGGAAGTTCGGGCGTGGCCGGCGATCTCAGAACACAGGCATCACCTGTCTATGTATTGGTGACCTATACGGGTGACCATGGCTGGCGCGATTTTGCGATTCTTGTGCTCCCAGGTGTAGGACCTCTCGGCGGTCGAGTCCGCGAATTTCGCACCTCTCTCGACTCGTACGTGGAGCGGACCGTCATTTAAGGTGCGCAAGGCTCGGCGGCGCTTCGTTTCATGCTCGCGACACTAGTGCGCGTGCCTGGCCGACTCGTCGGGCACGATGCCGACGGAGTACAGCTACGAGCCGTTCGGGGCGGCGACGGCCAGCGGGACCAGCAGCGGCAACGAGCTGCGCTACACGGGCCGGGAGGACGACGGCACGGGGATCTACTACTACCGGGCGCGGTACTATCACCCGGGCCTCCAGCGCTTCATCAGCGAGGATCCAATCGGGTTCGCCGGCGGGGATTCTAACCTCTACGCTTACGTCGGTAACAATCCAATCACCGCCACCGATCCGACCGGAGAATATCTCAGGGGTACAGCTGGCATGCCTATGCCCGGGCCCTCTGCCTGGCCTCTTGCTGGACGGAAGACGGAGCCCAGCGATCTCAACCGCAGTGGAGCTCTACTCGGACTCGCGACAGACCGGCCCCCCATAATCGTCGCTTGTGTTCAGTGCGCAGTGCAGGCGGCCCCTCTCATCGCCGCGGCAGCGCTGGCAGCCGGGGCTCTAGTCGCTGAAGCCGTTCGGCAGATCGAGTTTCCAGATATCTCATTCGCTAAGGATGAGACAAAGACTGCAGACCAACTCATTCCTGGGACTGGGAAGCGAGCTCCTACATACTACCCGCCTTACGGCCCGAAGACCTACCGTGAGATCAAGGACCTTGCGAAGAAGGGTGATCGACGAGCGAAGGACATGAAGAAGCTCATCGAACGGGAGTACTCTGGTAGAGATGAGCGGTGAAGAAGAGGATCGGGTGCCGAGAGGAACGCGTCGATTGCTCGAAGAGCTACGGCGACTGCGTGAACTTTACGGGCAACGAGAGTTCTCGAAAGTCGTGGTGGAGGCACGCCGCCTTCTGAACGACTATCCCGGTGTCACACCGCTCTTGTTGCTGAAGGCTCTGTCGATTGCGCAGCTCGATGATGCTCATTCCACCATCGCCCCGTGGGGGGAAGAGAGAGAAGCGCTAGAGCTTGCTGCTGAAGTTGACCCGCTCTCGACGTCGGCCCTGGTAGAACTGGCATCATACCTGTTCGCCTCGGAAGGCAACAGCGAGGAGGCACTGAAACTCTTCAAAAAGAGTGTTGCCCTCAGCAAAGAGAGATTGCTTCGCTCGTACGTCGGGACCGTCAGAAGCCTGATGGATGTTGCGGAGTCTGACGAGAATGACGCGGATCGGATTGCCGAAGGACGCGCCACCGCGAAGATAGTACTGGACGAAGCGACAGAACTATTCCCGGATGATGAGGAACTGGAGGAGATTCGCGACTACTACAAGCTATTCTGAGCTGGCCCCTAGGACTGCGAGCTTTCTAAAGGTAAGACAGCGCATGCTCCAGACATCCTTGTATGGCTCGACCGACTGCCCAGTCTGTGGTGAGCCACTGCTCTTCGCTAAGGACAAGTTGACAAAGAGCCTCTTTCTTTTTTGCCCATTGTGCGGCTGTGCCTGGAGCTCGCCGCCTCCAAGGGGCGTCGTTGATAGCCTTACGCCGGTGAAGTACTCGCGCCTTCAGGAATCGAGCTGCCGACGCGGGCAGAGATAGACGCAGCTGGCTTGAGCAACCTCGTCGAGGATGAAACTGGTTACTCGATACTTCCTGATCACTTGGTCGACTATCTCAGAGGAATCTCTCCGGATTGACTTGACGCTACAGATCGCGCTCGGTTTCTCTGAACGCTCACGCTGGCGTCGCCGGATCTCAAGACTGTCGAGACTGAACAAGCGGTGCTTCCCCGCTTCCCTACACGAGCCTCGATCTTCCGGCCAGACTCGCGGTGGGCGCTACTCTTGGGCGCGGTACTACCATCCGGGCCTGCAGCGCTTCATCAGCGAGGATCCGATCGGGTTTACCGGGGGCGATGTCAACCTCTATGCGTACGTTCAGAATGCCCCGGTCGGCTACAGGGACCCTCTGGGTCTGGAACTCGTCGGTATGACGATTGGCGGGACCTTCTTCGGCGGCTGGGGGGCCACACGTCCGGCCACGGCCAACGTGGCCGTGACCGGCAACTATCTCGTCGGCCTAAGTCGTTCCGGGGGATGCCTCGGGCATGGCGCCGCGGTTGGCTGGGGTGCTGGTTCTTGGAACGAACTCACCCGGCAGGGAGGATCCGTCTATGGGCTGGCTGTTGCGAAGTTGGGGCCCGGGATCTTCTACTCGAACGCGGAATCGTTCGGCCAACTCCAAGGGCCATCGACGACCACGATCATAGCGGCAGGACCGATCAACATCCAGACAGATCAGTCCACGGATCCAACTACAGGCAAGATCACCTATGTGACCAGTGTCGGGCTTGGCGTAGGACTCGGTGTCGCGAGAATCAGTAGCGTCACGCCGCGC
The DNA here is from genome assembly GCA_963743355.1 of uncultured Candidatus Rokubacteria bacterium. Taxonomy (GTDB): domain Bacteria; phylum Methylomirabilota; class Methylomirabilia; order Rokubacteriales; family CSP1-6; genus AR5. The sequence continues at coordinate 62,202 of CAVUPM010000004.1, read as the reverse complement.
ACGAAGGACGTCGCGACGTACCCGTGCGATTCTCCGGTGACAACTCTGAACGCCGGCTCACCGGTGCTGACACCAGCCGGCTTTTCCCTCTCGGGCCGGAAATAGGTCGATGCCAAGAGAGGGAGCATGACTCTGCCCGAGATCCTGATCGCGTCCGTCGTGGTGATTACGGCGGTCGTCATGATCCTGGGGGCGAGACGCCGTTGGCGTTGGCTCGTGGATCCGCCGACATTCCTTTGGCCGATCTACCCTTACGCTCTCGTCAAGATCTTTTTTAGGCGCAACGCCGTCATTGGGTGTCTCTATATCGGCGGTATCACGATGCTCCTTGGTCTCGCGTATGCGATCATCCTGCTGCGGTGATCGGGCGCTAGACGCGACACCATTCGCTCGGCAGGCTGATCATCCCCGGGGCCGATGACGGTGGGGCGGCGCGCGTGCCCAGTTACTTGCCGCCCAGACCAGCCCGGCGGCGCCATCGCCACCGCCGCCGGCGTCGATTCTCCGGCCAAACTCGCAATGGGCGTTACTCTTGGGCGCGGTACTACCACCCCGGCCACCAGCGGTTTATCAGCGAGGATCCGATCGAGTTCGCCGGTGGTGACGCGAATCTATACGCTTACGTATCAAACAATCCGGCCAGTTTCACCGATCCGACTGGCGAGATCCCTACCGCTGTCATCGGGGCGGTCCTCGGCGCTGCTGTTGGCGGCCTGCGCGCTGTCTATGCCGGGTGTGGGGTGAGTGGCTTTACTGAAGGCGTGCTGAAGGGAGCTGCAGTCGGCACACTCGCAGGGCTAACGTTCGGAGCGGGGCTGCCTCTGCTGACGTCCGCGGGACTCACGGGGTTGGCAGCGTTTGACGTTAGCCTTGTCGTCGAGAATACCAAGAACCTCGTTACGGGCCGGAAGTCACCCGCAGGGAACGTCATCTTGTCCGCTGCGGGGGAAGGCGTGACGGCAATGACGTTGTCGTTCGTCGGCGGAGGTCTAGGAAGGCTGGCCGGGGATGTGGCTGCAAGCGTCTCCCCAGGGTTCGGGGTTGGGATAAGTCGCTTCTTTTCGACCGGCATCGGAGCCAATTCGGCGATCTTCGTGGGTCCCGCTCAGGGTCTTGCACGACCCTGTCTATGAAGAAATAGGCTGGCGTTGCCGCGAACGTTTGCGTATCCGCTTGCTGTTCGACGCTCGGTTCTGATCGCCTGTGTGCTCATAGTCACTATGCTCCTCCCGGTACTAATCGCGGCGGGGTCGTTGGGAACGCTAGACGGTGTGCTCGGCTTCGGAATCCTTCTTGCTCTCAGCGTCTTCAGCATTCTTAGTCTCAACTATACGAAGATCACAACCGATGAGCGAGGTGTCACTTATACCGGGCTCAGTGGCACTCGACGACTCGGGTGGGGCGAGATTGACGATGTTCAACTGTCGCCGAGGCTCATCGTTCTCGCGGCCAACGCCAGAGGGGGGCGCATTAGACTCTTTCGCGGCGAATATGGTCTTGCACTGGAACCGTTCGAGCTACTTCAAGACGAGATAATACATCGTGCTGGCAACCGTCTAGTTCAACTCCGGAGTGGGATATCGCTTCCGAAGGTGTATCGGTACTCGGGTCTGCCGCCAGGAACTGTGGCGGCCTATGCCATTCCGATCGGCCTCGTCATCTTTTTCTTTTCGCTGCTGGTGCTGACAAGCACTGGTTTCTGGCTTGAGAAGAGTGCTTTTCTCGTGATTGGCCTAGCTGCGATCGCACCGTTCATTCTTCGAGATCGTCGGCGTTACCATCGGACACTTGTCCTGAGTCAGACCGAGCTTAGAGAGGCGAACGGACGTGAGATCGCGATATCCTGGGGCTCAATCGACAGCGTGGTCGTCCGTGAGCCAATAAGTGTCGGATACGGATCGATCAGCGTGACTGATAGGGATGGGCAGGCGATCCAGATCCCCAGAGCAATGCCCTACGCAGGCGAAGTGCTGTACCTGATAACCGCGAAGAGCGGAGTTACGGAGAGTTACGCGCACGACCTGTAGCGGAGCCGATCCTTTGCGACGGGCCCTCCCTGCCAATAGCCGCCGGTGTTCCATGTCGCGTATCGACGCATGTACTTGCTTCGGCCGCTCGGCGAGGTCTACTGTCGGCATCCGAACCAGCAGACGGCGTTCAGCGTTCAAACTCTCACGTACGACCTGAACGGCAAGCTGACGGGGGACGGGACGAACAGCTACACGTGGAACTCGCGGAACCAGCTCGCGTCCCTGACCGGGCCCATTGCCGGGAGCTTCGTGTACGACGCCTTCGGGCGGCGGCAGCGGAAGACGATTGACGGGACGATCACGGACTCCGTGAACGACGGGCTGAATCCGGTGCAGGAGGCGGTGGGTGCCAATACCGTCGACCTGCTGACCGGGCTGGGGATCGACGATCGACGAGTACCTGACCCGCACCGATTCGTCGAGCACCCGCGACCTCCTCAGCGACGCGCTCCGGACGACAGTCGGACTGGGCGACGGGGCCGGGGCGGTGCCGACGGAGTACAGTTACGAGCCGTTCGGGGCCGTGACGGTGAGCGGAACCAGCAGTGGCAACGAGCTGCGCTACACGGGCCGGGAGGACGACGGCACGGGGATCCACTACTACCGGGCGCGGTACTACCATCCGGGCCTGCAGCGCTTCATCTCCGAGGATCCTATCGGCTTCGGCGGGGGCGACCCGAATCTGTACGCGTATGTCTTCAACAGTCCGACGATCCTCCGTGATCCGAGCGGGGCTCGATGTCTACTTCCTCGGCCTTCAGGCTTCCGCCTTCCTTGGTGGTTTAGAAGGTCTTGACGGGGTCCTGCGCGTGCCATTGCTGCGTGTCGCCAGCGGCTCGTGAATGGCGGCCCAGCGGCGCGCAGAACCCGCAGGCGCCGCCATCGGGAGCGTCGTCGCGAAAAAGTCTCGATCCCCCGCGATCGCCGCATGTCGCGCCTCCCAGGGGGCTCGAAAACTCGGGTGTAGAGTCGCCCAAAGCAGAAGGGGGACTCGCCATGCAGATGTCCTCGTCCGATCTCGACCGCCTGGGCGATGAGATCGCCGAACTCTCCGCCCACCTCGACGCTGCCACCGCCCGCCTGCTCGATCTCATCCGCGAGTTCGACGCCCGCGCCGGCTGGAACACCGGCTTCCGCTCCTGCGCCGCCTGGCTCTCCTGGCGCGTGGGGTTCTCCCCGACCGCGGCCCGCGAGCACGTGCGGGTGGCGCGCGCGCTCGGCACGCTGCCGCTGCTCGCCCAGGCGCTCGCCCGCGGTGAACTCTCCTACGCTAAGGTCCGCGCCCTGACCCGCGTCGCGACCCCCGAGACGGAGGAGCGGCTGCTGGCGGTGGGCCGCGCCGGCACCGCCGAGCACGTCGAGCGCATCGTGCGTGGCTGGCGGCAGGTGGACCGGCAGGCCGAGGCCCGGGAGGCCGCCCGGCAACATGCCAGCCGCACCCTGCACGTGTATCCGGACAGCGACGGCACGGTGATCGTCCGCGGCCGGCTGACCCCGGAGGTCGGTGCCCTGCTCGTGCAGGCGCTGGCGGCCGCGCGCGAGACGCTGTATCAGCAGGCGCGCGACCCGGAGCCGGAAGCCGACCCGCCGACGATGGTCCAGCAGCAGGCCGATGCGCTGGCCCTGCTGGCGGAGACGGCCCTGCATCACGGGATCGACCCCGGTGCCCCGGGCGAGCGCTACCAGGTCGTGGTCCACGTCGACGCCGAGGTCTTGGCGGACGCCGACGCGTCCGGCCAGTCAATCCTTGAGGACGGCGCGCGCGTTCCCGCGGGAACGTCCCAGCGCCTGGCCTGCGACGCCAGCCGGGTGATCATGCGCCACGACCCCGACGGGCGCGTGATGGAAGTCGGCGCCCGGACGCGGACGATTCCCCCGGCGCTACGGCGGGCGTTGCACCATCGCGACCGCGGCTGCCGCTTCCCGGGCTGCGGCGTGCGCTTCGGGCAGGGCCACCACATCCGTCACTGGGCCCACGGCGGGCCCACCACGCTGTCGAACCTCGCCCTGCTCTGTCGCCGACACCACCGCGCGGTCCACGAGGAGGGTTATCTGGTCGATCGCCAGTCCGACGGGGAGCTATGCTTTCGCCGGGCGGATGGCCAATTGCTCCCCGAGGTGCCGTCGCCCCCGCCGGCGCCCGGCGATCCGTGCGGAGCCCTGCGCGCGCGGCACCAGGCAGCGGGGCTGGATCTGCACGCGCGGACGACGACGCCGGGCTGGCTGGGCGAGCGGCTGAACGTGCGCTGGGCGATCGACGTCCTGCACCCCCGGGCGACGGGGGAGTGCGGTGGTACCGATACGCCGCGGGGCGGGTGAACGCGCGGGTTTGTCGGTCCGGGCGCGTGCCTGATACGCTGCCGGGGATGAGCGACGAGTCGCCCGCCGATCGCCCCGGGCTCCTGCTGCGCGTGTGCGGCAGCCTGTCGCTGTCGCGTGTGCAGGCGATCTTCGGCCTCGTCGCCGCGCTGCTGTCCATCGGCGGCGCGCTGTACGGCTACCTGCGGCCGGGCCGGGCGGCGCACGCCGGCGACCTGGTCGCCGTCGTGCAGGACGCGCGCTCGGGCAAGGCGGTGACCGACGCCACCGTGGAGATCCTCACGCCCAAGGACGCGCTGGTGACCACGCTGGGCGCGACGAGCGGGGAGGCGCGCAGCCAGATGAAGGAAGGCGCCTACCGGATCCGCGTGATGCACCCGCGCTTCGCGACCGAGGTGCGCCAGATCCAGGTGATCGCTGGCCAGACTACCGAAGTCCGCGTCCGTCTCGCCCCGCGCGCCGCCGGCTCACCCCTCGGGCCCGCCGAGCGGGCGGTGACCGAGGGGGTCGAGACCCTCCGCAAGAAGGTCTTCCGTTAGAACGTAAAGACGCCCTTGCCGGTGGTCTGCGTGTCGAAGAGCTGGTAGGCCTCGTCGGCCTGCTCGAGGCGCCAGCGATGCGTGAGCAGTCGGCTCAGCGGCACCTTGCGCTCGGCGACGAAGCGGGCGCACTCCTCCTGGCCGACGTTCGAGAACGTCCACGACGCGTGTAGCGTGATCTGGCGGCGGAGCAGGTCGCGGCTCACGTCGAGGGTCACGTTGTTGCCCTCGCCCACGAAGGCCACCCGGCCCCAGGTGTCGGCGCTGCGCACCGCCTGGGCGCGCGCCTCGGGATTCCCCGAGCAGTCCATCGTCGTCTCCGCACCCTCGCCGTCGGTGAGGTCGTGGATGGCGCGGACGGGGTCGGTCTGGCGCGGGTCGATGACGTGCTCGGCGCCGAGGTCGCGGGCCAGGGCCAGCCGCTCGGGCGAGACGTCGACGGCGATCACGCGCGCGCCCATGGCGCGGCCGAGCATGGTGGCGCTGAGGCCGACCGGGCCCTGGCCGAACACGGCCAGCGTGTCGCGGCCGGAGACGTCCAGGCGCTTGAGCGCGCCGTAGGCGGTGCCGGTGCCGCACGACACGGCGGCACCCTCCTCGAACGAGATCGCCTCCGGCATCGGCACCAGCGTGAACGCCGGCACCTTCATGAACGGCGCGTGGGCGCCGTGGCCGGTCATGCCGTAGACGGTGATGCCGGCGCGGCAGAGCTGCGACCAGCCGAGCCGGCAGTGCTTGCACCGCCCGCAGCCCTTGTAGTGATGATTCATCACGCGCTGGCCGACCAGCCCGGCGTCGACGCCGGCGCCCACGGCCGCCACGACGCCGCACGGCTCGTGGCCCCCGATCACCGGCGTCCCGCTGCCTCCCAGGCCCAGCCCTCCCGCCGCGTTGCCGGTCGCCCGATAGGGATGCAGGTCGCTCCCGCACATCCCCGAGGCCTTGATGGCCAGCACGACCTCCCCCGGCCCCGGCGTCGGATCCTGGAACTCCTGCACCTCGAGCTTGCGATTGCCGAGAAACACGATTCCACGCATGACACCCTCCCTTGAGGGCAAAACTCTATCGCAACCGAGTACACTATGGGCCGCGTATGACATCTCCCATCATCACGGAGTCGGTGCGGCGGCTGATCGACCGCCACGACCTGTCGCGCATCGAGGCGGCGGCGGCGATGGACGCCATCATGTCCGGCGCGGCCACCAACGCCCAGATCGCCGCCTTCCTGACCGCGCTGCGCATGAAGGGCGAGACGGTCGAGGAGCTGATCGGCTTCGCGCAGGTGATGCGGCAGAAGGTCGTGCGCATCCGCACGCGCGGCGACGAGGTGGCCGCGCTGACCGGCACCGACCGCGAGATGCTCATCGACACCTGCGGTACTGGCGGCGACGCCACCGGGACGTTCAACGTCTCCACCGCCACCGCCTTCGTGGTGGCGGGGGCGGGGCTGCGCGTGGCCAAGCACGGCAACCGCTCGGTCTCCTCGCTGTGCGGCTCGGCCGACGTCGTGGAGGCGCTCGGCATCAACCTCGAGCTGTCGCCGCCGAAGGTCGGCCGCTGCGTGGACGAGGTGGGCGTGGGCTTCCTCTACGCGCCCCTGCTGCACACCGCCATGAAGCACGTGATGCCGGCCCGCCGCGAGATGGGCATCCGCACCGTGTTCAACATGCTGGGCCCGCTCACCAACCCGGCCGGCGCCAACGCCCAGATCATCGGGGTGTACGCGGCGTCGCTGACCGAGCCGCTGGCCCGGGTGCTGGCCGAGCTGGGCACCGTGCGGGCCTTCGTGGTCCACGGGGCCGACAATCTCGACGAGATCTCCAACACCGGCGAGAGCCGCGTCTCCGAGGTACGGGACGGGCTGGTGCAGACGTTCGCGGTACGGCCGGAGGACTTCGGCATGCCGCGCGCCTCCATCGCCGACCTGCGCGGCGGTGACCGCGAGCAGAACGCCCAGATCATCCGCAGCTTGCTCGAGGGCGAGCCGGGGGCCCGGCGCGACATCGTGCTCATGAACGCCGCCGCCGCCCTCGTGGCGGGCGGACGGGCCCGCGATCTGAAGGAAGGCGTTGGCCTGGCCGGCCAGTCGATCGACGACGGCGCCGCCCGCGGCAAGCTGGAGTCCCTGGTGGCGCTCAGCCAGCGCCTGGCCCAGGAAAAATAAAGACCGCGCCCACAGGGGCGGGTGGGCGCGGTCGAGTCGGGCGGTTTCGAGCGACGGAGGACTCCGCCTCCCTCCACAGCCTGAACTCGCTCTCTCCGTAGAGCAAGAGCCGTACCGCCTTCGAAAACCTGCACGATCCAGGGGCTAAGGGCCGATGACGCGCTGCAACGCGTTACCGAATGTTGACACCGGCCGCGAGTTGGAGATAATCCCTTACCTTCTCATCGGGGTCATCCTGTCCAGCTAGCGAAGCGGAGGGGCTCAATGTCGCGATCGCTCCGGAGTGTGCTCCTCGTCGGCGTCGTCGTGCTGGCCCTCCTGCTTGCCGCGCGGCCGGCGACGGCGGCCCCCGAAGGCACGCTCACCTGGGCGGTCCACATCTCGCTGGCCCCGACGTTCTTCGATCCCGCCGAGACGCCCGGGCTGATCACGCCGTTCATGGTGCTCTACGCGATGCACGACGCGGTGGTCAAGCCGATGCCCGGCCAGACGTTTGCACCGAGCCTGGCGGAGTCGTGGACGCTCTCCAAGGACGGGCTGGTCTGGGAGTTCGTGCTCCGCAAGGGCGTCCGCTTCCACAACGGCGAGGCGATGACCGCCGAGGACGTGAAGTTCTCGTTCGAGCGCTATCGCGGCTCCGGCGCCAAGCTCATGAAGGAGAAGGTGAGCGGGGTGGAGGTGGTCGATCCGCACCGCGTACGGTTCCGGCTCAAGCAGCCGTGGCCGGACTTCATGACCTTCTACGCCACGCCGGCCACCGGGGCGGCGTGGGTGGTGCCGAAGAAATACGTCGAGAAGGTCGGCGACGAGGGCTTCAAGAAGGCGCCGGTGGGCGCCGGCCCCTACAAGTTCGGGGCATTCCGGCCCGGCGTCGAGCTGGTGCTGGAGGCGCACGAGGGGTACTGGCGCAAGTCCCCGAACGTCAAGACGCTCGTGCTGAAAGGCATCCCGGACGAGGCCACGCGCCTGGCCGCGCTCAAGCGCGGCGAGGTCGACATCGCCTACAGCATCACCGGCCCGCTGGCCGAGGAGCTCAAGCGCACACCCGGCCTCCTGCTCAAGCCGACCTACATGCCGTTCACCTCGTGGCTGGTCCCCGTCGACCAGTGGGATCCCAAGTCGCCCTGGCACGACCGGCGGGTCCGGCTGGCCGCCAACCTCGCCATCGACCGCGAGGGCATCAACCAGGCGGCCTACCTCGGCCTGGCCAAGGTCACCAGCAGCATGATTCCAGGTCAGATGGAGTACGCCTGGCAGCCGCCGGCGCCGAGGTACGACGCCGCTGCGGCGAAGAAGCTGCTGGCCGAGGCCGGCTATCCGAACGGCTTCGACGCCGGTGACCTCAGCGGCGACATGATCTACGGCTCGGCGATCGGCGAGCCGTCGGTGAACTACCTGAACGCCGTCGGCATCCGCGTGCGCCTGCGGCTCATGGAGCGCGCGGCCTACTACACCGAGTACGGCGAGAAAAAGCTGCGCGGCGTCCTCTACACCGGCAGCGCGGCGTTCGGCAACACGGCCACCCGGCTGGAGAACTACGTCATCGGCGGCGGCCGCTTCGTGTACGGCAGCCATCCGGACATGGACGGGCTGTTCAGCGAGCAGGCCAACGAGACGAACACCCGGGTGCGCCAGCAGATCCTGACGAAGATCCAGCAGATGGCCCACGAGCGGCTCATGTTCATTCCGGTGATGGAGACCGCGTTCCTCAACGGCGTGGGGCCACGCGTCGAGGTCCACGGTCTCAACGTGATTCCTGGATTCGCCTACTCCGCCCCGTACGAGGACCTGAGACTCAAGAAGAAGTAGGAGGCGCCGATGCGCCGATTCGTCCTCCGTCGTGCGGCCTACGCCGCGCTGTCGTTGTTTCTGCTGTCCGTCACCATTTTCCTGTTCGTGCGGGTCACCGGCGACCCTACCGTGCTCCTGGTGGAGCCGGGCGCCAGCAAGGCCGACCTGGACGCGCTCCGGGAGGACCTTGGCCTGGACCGGTCGCTGATCGTGCAGTACGGGACGTTCATGCGCGACCTCGCGCGCGGCGACTTCGGCCGCTCGTTCTACTACCGCACGCCGGTGCTCGAGCTGTACCTCTCCCGGCTGCCGAACTCGCTGCTGCTGGCCGTGGCCGCCATGGTGTTCTCGCTGCTCATCGGCATCCCGAGCGGGATCATGGCGGCGGTGCGGGTGGGGGGCTGGTGGGACAGCGGTGGCAAGATCTTCTCACTGCTGGGGCTGTCGATGCCGCAGTTCTGGGTGGGGTTGCTGCTGATCCTGTTCTTCTCGGTCTACCTGGGCTGGCTGCCCTCCTCCGGCTCCGGCACCGTCTGGCACGTGCTCATGCCGGCCTTCGCGCTCGGCTGGTACTTCGCCGCCGCCCACATGCGGCTGACCCGCTCCTCGATGCTGGAGGTGCTGGGCTCCGAGTACGTGAAGCTGGCGCGCCTCAAGGGGCTGCCGGAGATCCGGGTCATCGCCAAGCATGCGTTCAAGAACGCGCTCATCCCCGTCCTCACGCTGGCCGGCATCAACCTGGTGCTCATGGTCAACGTGTCGGTGGTCGTCGAGACCGTCTTCGCGTGGCCTGGCGTCGGCCGGCTGTTCTACGAGGGCATCGCGTTCCGCGACTTTCCGGTCGTGCAGGCCACCGTGCTGCTGAGCGGCTCCATGATCGTCATCGTCAACCTGCTCATCGATCTTCTCTACGCCGTCATCGACCCGAGGATCCGCTATGAGCGTTAGCCCGGCCCCGGCGAGTCCGAGTCCCGTCGCTTCGGTCCCCGTCACCTGGCGCCTGCCCGTCTTCCGCGCCGACGGGCTGCCGGCGCTGCCGATCGCCATCCTGGTCACGCTGGTCCTGATGGCGATCTTCGCCGACGTGATCGCGCCCTACAATCCCGAGATCGGCACGCTGTCGCAGCGCTTCCGGCCGCCCGCCTGGGTCGCCGGCGGCAGCACCGAGTACCTGCTCGGCACCGACCACATCGGGCGCGATGTGCTCTCGCGTCTGATCTTCGGCGCCCGGGTGTCGATGATCGTCGGCTTCACCGCCGTGATCTTCGCCGGCGTGCTCGGGAGCACGCTCGGGATCCTGTCCGGCTATCTCGGCGGCTGGGTGGACCAGGTGATCATGCGGATCACCGACACCTGGCTGGCCCTGCCGGCGCTGACCTTCGCGATCTTCCTGGCCGCCATCGTGGGGCCGAGCGAGTGGAATCTCGTACTCATCCTGGGCATCGTGTACTGGACGCGCTACGCGCGCGTGATCCGCGGCGAGGTCCTGTCGCTGAAGGAGCGCGACTTCGTCCGGCTGGCCATCGTGGCCGGCTGCTCGAAGTGGACGATCATGCGCCGGCACCTGCTGCCCAACGTGCTGAACACCGCGATCGTGCTGGCCACGCTCATGCTCGGCGTCGTCATCGTGACCGAGGCCGCGCTGTCCTTCCTGGGCGTCGGGGTGCCGCCGCCCAAGCCGGCGTGGGGGCTGATGCTCGCGGACGGCAAGAAGGGGCTGATGGCCGGCTACTGGTGGCTGACCGTGCTCCCCGGCCTGTGCATCGCGCTCATGGTCCTCTCCGCCAACCTCCTCGGCGACTGGCTCCGCGTGAAGCTGGACCCGCAACTGCGCCAGCTGTGAGCGACGCGCTCCTCGAGCTGGATCGGCTGTCGGCGCACTACGTGACCGGGCGGGGCAGCCGCGTCGTGCGGGCGGTGGACGAGGTCTCGCTCACGCTGCAGAAGGGCGAGACGCTCGGCGTCGTCGGCGAGTCGGGCTCGGGCAAGACGACCCTGGCGCTGGCCATCCTGCGATTGCTGCCGACGGCCGCGAAGATCGTGAGCGGCGCCATGCGCTTCGACGGCGAGGACCTGCTGGCGAAGTCGCCGGCCGAGATGCGCCACATCCGCGGCAAGCGCATCGCGATGATCCTGCAGGACCCCATGGCGTCGCTGAATCCGCTCTTCACGGTGGGCGACCAGGTGGGCGAGCCGCTCCGCGTGCACGAGCACGCCTCGCGCCGGAGCGCGCGCGAGCGGGCGGGGGCGCTGCTGAAGTCGGTGAAGATCCCGGCGGCGGCGCAGCGGCTTCGCGAGTATCCGCACCAGATGTCGGGCGGCATGAGGCAGCGTATCGTGGGCGCCATCGCCATCTCGTGCGGGCCGCAGCTGCTCATCGCCGACGAGCCGACCACGAGCCTGGACGTGACGATCCAGGCCCAGTACCTGAAGCTCCTCCGCGAGATCCAGCGCGAGCACGGGCTGGCGCTGATCTTCATCACCCACAACCTCGGGATCGTGGCGCGCATGTGCGACAACGTGGCGGTCATGTACGCAGGCCGAGTGATCGAGGCGGGCCCGGTGCGCCAGATCTTCAACGCGCCCGTCCATCCCTATACGCGGGCGCTGATCGAGTCGATCCCGCGGCTGGGGGCGGGGCCGGGGCGGCTGACCGCCATCGACGGCCAGCCACCCGACCTGTCCACGCTGCCCCCGGGCTGCTCGTTCCAGGCGCGCTGCCCGCGCGTGATGGACCACTGCCGGGAGGAGGCGCCGCCCGCGTTCGACGTGGCGTCGCAGCACACCGCCCGCTGCTGGCTGGCCCGGCCATGACGACGCTCCTCGAAGCCCAGAACCTCACCAAGCACTTCCCGCTCCGGCGTGGACTGTTCGGGTCCGATCCCGGCGCGGTGCGCGCGGTCGACGGGGTGTCGTTCTCGATCGAGACCGGCCGGACGCTGGGCGTGGTCGGCGAATCGGGCTGCGGCAAGTCCACGACGGCCAAGCTCGTCCTGAAGCTCGAGGAGCCCACGGCCGGCGAGATCCGCTTCGAGGGTCGCTCGCTGCAGTCGCTCGACGCCGACGGCCTCCGGCAGTACCGCCGTTCGGTGCAGGCGGTCTTCCAGGATCCGTTCGCCTCGCTGAACCCGCGCATGCGCGTCGGCGCGATCATCCTCGAGCCACTGATCACGAACGAGAAGATCGACAAGGGCCAGGCCCGCGAGCGGGTGGCCAAGCTGCTGGACATGGTCGGCCTGCCCGCGCGGTCCGCCGACCTCTTCCCGCACGAGTTCTCGGGCGGCCAGCGCCAGCGCATCGCGATCGCGCGCGCGCTGGCGCTGTCGCCCAAGCTGGTCGTGCTGGACGAGCCGGTGTCCGCGCTCGACGTCTCCATCCGCGCGCAGATCCTCAACCTGCTCGTCGACCTGCAGCGCGACCTCGGCCTGGCCTACCTGTTCATCGCCCACGACCTGGCCGCCGTCGCCCACATGAGCCATACCATCGCGGTGATGTACCTCGGCCAGCTCGTCGAGTACGGACCGGCCAAGATCGTCGCCACCGACCCCAAGCATCCCTACACGCAGGCGCTGTTCTCCGCCGCGCTGCCGGCGCATCCCGACGAGACGCGGGACGAGATCATCCTGACCGGCGAGGTCCCGAGCCCGGTCAACCCCCCCTCCGGATGCCGCTTCCACCCCCGCTGCCCCTACGTGCTGCCGCGCTGCGCGCCCGAGGTGCCGCGGCTGCGCACGGCCTTCGGCCGCGAGACCGCCTGCCACCTGTACGAAACAGCGAATTGATCAAGATGGGGGGCCTCGACCGGGTTGCTCGTTGAGGAGCCCCGATCTACAATGAGGCTGGTCGTCGCGGTCGCGCCCACGTCCCTGTCGTCGTTGCCTTGACGTTCCCGAACTCGGCGCTGGTCGCGGTATCGTGTCGATAGAGTTCTAGAACACCGACAGAGGAGTCGAGTGAACGGACGGGTGCCGCGCTATCACCGCATTGCCGAATCGCTCCGCGAGCGCATCCGCGGCGGCGAGTGGACGGCCGGCGCGCCGCTGCCCAACCAGCGACGGCTCGCGCGGGACTTCGGCGTCACCCTCATGACCCTGCGCCAGGCGCTGGAGCTGCTCGAGCGCGATCACCTCATCACGCGGCGGCACGGCCTCGGCACCTTCGTGGCGGCGCCGACCATCGACTACGAGATCACCAAGCTGCGCCGGTTCGCCGGCGACCTCTCGGCCCAGGGCGAGTCCGTGTCCACGCGCGTGCTCGACGCGCGGCCGGCCGTGGCCGACCGCCGCGTGAGCGCCGCGCTGGGCGTGGCGGCGCGGGCCCGGGTGGTGATGGTCGAGCGGCTGCGGCTGGTCGATGACCACCCGATGAGCCTGCAGCGCTCGTTCCTGCCGGCCCGGATCGGCGACGAGGTGCTCACCTCCGACCTCGCCGAAACGCCGCTCAGCCAGGTGCTCGAGTTCAAGCTCGGGATCGTCATCACGCATGCGCACGAGGCGGTCTCGGCCGTGCGCCTGGCGCCGCGCGAAGCGCGCGAGCTCGGGTGCGCCTCCGGCGCGGCCGCGTTCGAGTCCGAGCGCGTGTCCTTCGACGCGGCCGGCCAGCCGGTCGTCTTCGATCGCGTCTTCATCCCGGGGGATCGCTTCCGGATCACCCGGGACTTGCACTACGACGCCCAGCCGCCAATCCCAGGAGCGACAAGCACATGAAGATTCTGGTCATGGTCAAGCAGGTCCCCGACACCGCCACCCAGGTGAAGGTCGGGGGCGACGGCAAGCAGATCGACACCGCCGGCATCACGTGGATCGTCTCGCCCTACGACGAGTTCGCCGTGGAAGAGGCGCTGCGGATCAAGGAGAAGCGCGGTCAGGGTGAGGTGGTCGCCGTGTCGCTCGGGCCCGACCGCGCCAAGGAGGTGCTGCGCTCGGCGCTGGCCATGGGCTGTGACCGCGCGATCCACGTGAACGATCCCGCGCTCGCCACCGCCGACACGCTGACGGCGGCCCGGGCGCTGGCGGCGGTGATCAAGCAGGAGGCGCCGCAGCTCGTGCTGTGCGGGCGGCAGGCGATCGACGACGACATGGGCGCCGTCGGCGCCCAGCTGGCCGAGGTGCTCGGCTGGCCGTGCGCGTCGTGGATCATGGAGGAGGCGGTCGACGCCGACGCCAAGACCGTGCGCGTGGGGCGCCAGGTCGAGGGCGGTCTCGAGGTCTTCGAGCTGCCGCTGCCGGCGGTGCTGTCGGCGCAGAAGGGCATGAACGAGCCGCGCTACCCGACGCTCAAGGGGATCATGGGTGCCAAGAAGAAGGAGATCAAGGACGTGAAGGCCGCCGACCTCGGCCTGTCGTCCGTGACACCGGAGCTCAGCATCGCCAAGCTCGAAGCGCTGCCCGCGCGGCCGCCGGGCCGGATCATCCCGGGCGAGACCAAGGACGCCGTGAAAGAGCTCGTCCGCGCCCTGCGCGAGGACGCCAAGGCAATATAAGGAGACCATGGAGATGGCTGGCGCGTTCTGGTGCGTGGTCGAGGACGATCGCAAGGGGATGCCCAAGAAGGTCATGGCCGAGGTCATCGGCGAGGCGGCGCGCCTCGGCGGCCCGGTCGAGGCGGTGTGGCTCACCGACAAGGCGAGCGAGGAGGGGCTCCAGCAGCTCGCCGCCTGGGGCGCCGGCAAGGTCTGGCTGCTCGAGAACGCGGGGCTCGCGCCCTACCGCGGCGAGGTGTGGGTGCCGCCGATCGCCGAGCTGGCCGCCAAGGAGTCGCCCCGGGCGATCCTGGCCCCGGTCACGAGCCGCCAGCGCGAGTTCATGGCGCGCCTGGCCGCGCGCCTCGGCGTCGGGCTGTCAGCGGACTCCGTCACGCTCGCGATGGAGGGCGACACGCTGGTGGCCACCCGGCCGGTCTACGCCGGCAAGCTGCTCTCGAAGGTGACGTGGGCCAGGCAGCCGTGGATGGCGACGCTGCGGCCGAACGTGTTCAAGCCGGCCGACGCCCAGGCCGGCAAGAGCGCGCCGGTCGAGCGCCCCTCGCTCGCGGTCCCGGCCGCGCAGATGAAGTTCATCGAGCGCCGGGAGGAGGCCTCGACGGGCCTGCCGGAGCTGACCGAGGCCGAGATCGTCCTCTCGGGTGGCCGCGGCATGAAGGGGCCCGAGAACTACGTGATCCTCGAGGAGCTGGGCGGCGTCATCGGCGCCGCCGTCGGTGCCTCCCGGGCGGCGGTGGACGCCGGCTGGCGGCCGCACCGCTTCCAGATCGGCCAGACGGGCCGGACGATCTCGCCCAAGCTCTACCTGGGCTTCGGCGTCTCCGGGGCCATCCAGCACCTGGCCGGCATGCGCACGTCGAAGGTGATCGTGGCGATCAACAAGGATCCCGAGGCGCCGATCTTCAAGATCGCCGACTACGGCATCGTCGGCGACCTGTTCGAGGTCGTGCCGGAGCTGACCAAGGAGTTCAAGCGGCTCCTGGAGAAGTAGCCGGAGAAGCGCGCCATGAATCTGCAGCTGACCGACGAGCAGGCGATGGTCCAGGCGATGGCGCGGGAGTTCGCCCAGGCGCACGTCGCGCCCATCGCCGCCGAGATCGACCGGGACGCCCGCTTTCCGCACGAGACGGTCAAGCGCATGGGTGAGCTCGGGCTCATGGGCATCGCGGTGCCGGAGCGCTGGGGCGGCGCCGGCGCCGACGTCGTGTCGTACGTGGTGGCGCTGGAGGAGATCGCCAAGGCGTGCGCCTCCCACGCGGTCGTCATGTCCGTCAACAACTCGCTCTACGGCGATCCGGTGCTGACGTTCGGCACCGACGAGCAGCGCGCGAGATTCCTCAAGCCCGTCGCCTCCGGCCACGCCATCGGCTGCTTCGCGCTGACCGAGCCCCAGGCCGGCTCCGACGCCTCCAACCAGGCCACGGTGGCCCGCCGCGACGGCGACCACTACGTCATCACCGGCCGCAAGCTGTTCATCACCAACGGCCGGGAATCGGCATTCGCGCTGGTCTTCGCCCAGACGGATCGGGCGAAGGCCCACCGGGGGATCAGCGCCTTCGTCGTCGAGAAGAGCACGCCGGGGTTCACCGTCTCCAGGACCGAGGACAAGCTCGGCATCCGCGCCTCCGACACCGCCGAGCTGGTGTTCGAGGAATGCCGGGTGCCGGCCGCCAACCGGATCGGCGAGGAAGGGCAGGGCTTCCGCGTCGCGCTGACCGCGATCGACGGCGGGCGCATCGGCATCGCCGCCCAGGCCGTCGGCATCGCCGCCGGCGCCTACGAGCGCGCGGTGGCCTACGCGCGCGAGCGCAAGGCGTTCGGGGTCGCGATCGGCCAGCACCAGATGGTGCAGTGGATGCTGGCCGACATGGCGACCGCCATCGACGGCGGCCGCCTGCTGTGCCTGCAGGCGGCGAGTCTCAAGGATCGCGGAGCGCCGTTCACCAAGCAGGCCGCCATGGCCAAGCTGTTCTGCGCGGAGATGGCCATGAAGGTGACGACCGACGCCATTCAGGTCCACGGCGGCTACGGCTTCATCAAGGAGTACGAGGTCGAGCGCTACTTCCGCGACGCCAAGATCACCGCTCTCTACGAGGGCACCTCGCAGATCCAGAAGCTCGTCATCGCCCGCGAGGTGCTGGGCGCGGCGGGGAGAGACCGATGAGCTCCGAACGGCCGGTGCGGTTCGAGTCGCTGTCCGGCATCCCGGTCGAGCCGCTGTACACGCCCGAGAGCCTCGGGGACTGGTCGTACGCCGAGAAGCTCGGACGCCCGGGCGAGTACCCGTTCACGCGCGGCGTCTACCCCACGATGTACCGGGGACGGCTGTGGACGATGCGGATGTTCGCGGGCTTCGGGCGGCCGGAGGACACGAACGAGCGCTTCAAGTACCTGCTGGCGCAAGGGCAGACGGGACTGTCCACCGCGTTCGACATGCCGGCGCTGATGGGCTACGACGCCGACCATCCGCGGGCCCGGGGCGAGGTCGGCAAGGAGGGCGTGTCGATCTCGACGCTGGACGACTTCCAGCGGCTCTTCGCCGACATCCCGCTCGGCGACGTCACGACCTCGATGACGATCAACTGCACGGCGTCGGTCGCGCTGGCGATGTACCTGGCCATCGCCGAGCAGCAGGGTGTGGCCTGGGACCGCCTGGGCGGCACCATGCAGAACGACATGCTGAAGGAGTTCATCGCGCAGAAGGAATGGATCTGTCCGCCGGATCCGGCCGTGCGCATCGTCACCGACATGATCGAGTTCACCGCTCAGCACGTTCCGCGCTTCAATCCTGTCTCGATCTCCGGCTACCACATCCGGGAGGCGGGGGCGACGGCGGTGCAGGAGCTGGCCTTCACGCTGGCCGACGGGCTGGGCTACGTCGAGGCGGCGCTGGCCCGGCGGGTTGGACGTCGACGCGTTCGCGCCGCGCCTGTCGTTCTTCTTCGACATCCACAACGACTTCTTCGAGGAGATCGCCAAGCTGCGGGCGGCCCGGCGGATCTGGGCCCGCTTCATGAAGGTGAGGTATGGTGCGAAGAAGCCGGAGTCGATGCGGCTGCGCACGCATACGCAGACGGCAGGTGTCTCGGCTACTGCCCAACAACCCCTGAATAATGTCGCCAGAGTCGCTCTCCAGGCGCTGGCGGCGGTGCTGGGGGGCGCCCAGTCGCTGCACACCAACTCCTACGACGAGACGTGGGCGCTGCCGACCGAGGAGGCGGTGACCGTCGCGCTGCGCACGCAGCAGATCATCGCCGAGGAGACGGGCGTGCCGACGACCGCCGATCCGCTGGGCGGCTCGTACTACCTGGAGCGCATGACCGACCAGATGGAGGCCGCCGCGCTGGAGTACATCGCCCGGATCGACGCCATGGGGGGCATGGTGCGCGCGATCGACGAGGGGTACCCGCAGAAGGAGATCGCCGACGCCGCCTATCGCTACCAGCTCATGGACGACCGCGGCCAGAAAATCACGGTCGGCGTGAACAAGTACGTGATGCCGGAAGGACCGCCGATCAACTACCTGAAGATCGACGAGCAGGTCGAGCTCGAGCAGATCGAGCGGGTGGGGCGCTTCAAGGCCGGGCGCGACATGGCCAGGGTCGACCGTCGGCTCGCGCAGCTGGCCGACGCCTGCCGGAACGGCGGCAACGTCATGCCGGTCTTGATCGACGCCGTCAAGGACTATGCGAGCCTGGGCGAGATCTCCGACGTCTATCGCCAGGTCTTCGGTCTCTACCGCGAGCCGATCATCTTTTAGGGGGCAGAGATGAGTGACCCGATCCGGATCCAGAAGACGACGCGCAAGAAGGAGCGGCCGAAGGACGAGGACCTGGCGTTCGGCACGGTCTTCACGGACCACATGTTCGTGGCGAACTTCGAGGAGGAGAAGGGCTGGTACGACCCGCGGGTCGAGCCCTACGCGCCGCTGCCGCTGGATCCGGCCACCGCCGTCCTGCACTACGGCCAGTCGCTCTTCGAGGGGCTCAAGGCGTTCCGCGGCAGGGACGGCAAGATCCGGCTGTTCCGGCCCGACAAGCACGTCGCCCGGCTCAACCGCACCGCCCAGCGCATGTGCATCCCGACGATCGACCCCGAGCTGATCTCGAAGTCGTGGACGACGCTGGTCGACGTCGATCGCGAGTGGGTGCCGTCGGCGGTGGGGACCTCGCTCTACCTCCGCCCGACCGTGATCGCCAGCGAGCCGTTCCTCGGCGTGCGGCCGGCCCGGCAGTACCTCTACTACGTGATCCTCTCCCCGGTCGGGCCGTACTACCCGGAGGGCCTCGCGCCCACCAGGATCAAGGTGATCGACAACTACGTGCGGGCGGTCGCCGGCGGCCTCGGCGAGGCGAAGACCTCCGCGAACTACGCGGCCAGTCTCTACGCCGCCGAGGAGGCCAAGCACGAGGGCTTCACGCAGGTGCTGTGGCTGGACGGCGTGGAGCACAAGTACATCGAGGAGGTCGGCACCTCCAACATCATGCTCCGCATCGGCGACGAGGTGATCACGCCGCCGCTCGCCGGAACCATCCTGGCCGGCGTCACCCGGGACACGGCGCTGGCGCTGCTGAAGAGCTGGGGCGTGCGGGTGTCGGAGCGCGCGATCACGATCGACGAGGTGGTCGCCGCCGCCGACAACGGCACCCTGCGCGAGGTGTGGGCGACCGGCACCGCCGCCGTCATCTCGCCCGTCGGCGAGCTCGCCTACAAGGGGCGCCACCTCGTGGTGAACCAGGGCCGGATCGGCGACCTGGCCCAGAAGCTGTACGACACGATCGTCGCCATCCAGTACGGCACGGCGCCGGACCCGCACGGCTGGACCGTGGTGGTCTAGGCCCGTCATGGCTGCCGACTGCGTGTTTTGCAAGATCCGCGACGGTGAGCTTCCCTCGATGCGGGTGTACGAGGACGACCGCACGCTGGCGATCATGGACATCAACCCGCTCAACTCGGGCCACTGCCTGATCATCGCCAAGACGCACGCGCCGACGCTGTGGGACGCGGATCCGCTGGATCTGCAGGCCGCCATCACCGCCGCCCAGAAGGTGGCCGTCGCCCTCAAGATCGCCGTGAAGCCGGACGGGCTCAACATGCTGCAGGCCAACGGCGCCGCCGCGTTTCAGTCAGTGCCGCACTACCATCTGCACCTCATCCCGCGCTGGAACAACGATGACAAGGGCTTCGACTGGCCGGTGGTGCCGGGCGACCGCGCCCAGATCCAGGCCATCGGCGAGCGGCTGCGGGAGACGCTGGACAGATGAGCGAGCGAGTGACCGAGGAGCGCCACGGGTTCCCCGGGGCGCTCCGAGCGCTGGGGGGTGTGGGGGGCCATATCGGGGCCCCGTGCGGTAAGCGCACCACCGAGGAGCGCCACGGGTTCCCCGGGGCGCTCCGAACGTTGGGGGGTGTGGGGGGCCATATCGGGGCCCCTCACGTGAAGAAATGAGCGAGCGCCCCGTCCGCATCGTCGTCGCCAAGCCCGGTCTGGACGGCCACGACCGCGGCGCCAAGATCGTCGCCCGGGCGCTGCGCGACGCCGGCTTCGAGGTGATCTACACGGGTCTGCACCAGACGCCCGAGCAGGTGGTGGCCACCGCGCTGCAGGAGGACGCCGACGCCATCGGGCTCAGCGTGCTCTCCGGCGCCCACAACTACCTCTTCAAGCGTGTGCTCGACCTGCTCCACGAGAAGGGTGCCGACGACGTCGCCGTGTTCGGCGGCGGCATCATCCCGCCCGAGGACGTCGGCGCGCTGAAGGCGATCGGCGTGAAGGAGATCTTCACGCCGGGGACGTCGACGCAGGACATCGTCCGCTTCGTCCGCGAGAACATCCGCGCCGCCGTCTGAGGCGAGGGGCATGGACTTCGAGCTGACCGACGACCAGCGACGCATCCGCGACGCCGCCCGCGAGTTCGCCGAGGCCGAGCTGGGGGACAAGATCGCGCCCTACGATCAGCGCCACGAGTTCGCCGCCGACATCGTGGCCAAGCTGGGCCCGCTCGGCTTCATGGGCGTGCTCGTCCCCGAGGAATACGGCGGGGCCGCCCTCGACTACGTTTCCTACGCGTTGATCGTCGAGGAGCTGAACCGCGGTGACGCCTCGGTCGGCATCACCATGTGGGCGCACAACTCGCTGTGCGCCAACCACATCGCGCTGTTCGGCTCGCCCGAGCAGAAGCGGCGCTGGCTGCCGCGGCTGGCCGGCGGCGAGGTGCTGGGCGCCTGGGGCCTGACCGAGCCGGGCTCCGGCTCCGACGCGGCCGCGCTGCGCACGCGGGCCGAGGCGCGCGATGGGGGCTGGGTCCTCAACGGCAGCAAGGCCTTCATCACCAACGCCTCCGTCGGCGGCGTCGCGGTCGTCATGGCCCGCACCGATCCCGAGAAGAAGGCGCGGGGGATCTCGGCGCTCGTCGTCGAGCAGGGCACGCCGGGCTTCACCGCCGGCCGGCCGTACCGCAAGCTGGGGCTGCACGCCTCCGACACCGCCGAGCTGATCTTCGAGGACGCGCGCGTGCCCGCCGACCACCTGCTGGGCGAGCGCGGTCAGGGGTTCGTGCAGGCCATGCAGGTGCTGGAGGGCGGGCGCATCGCCATGGCGGCCATGGCGGTCGGCATCGCGCAGGCGGCGGTGGACCAGGCCGTGAAGTACATGAAGCAGCGGTCGGCGTTCGGCAAGACACTGGCCGAGTTCAACGGGCTGCAGGGCATGCTCGCCGACGTCGCGACCGAGGTCGAGGTGGCGCGACTGCTCACGCTGCGAGCGGCCTGGCTGAAGGACGCCGGGCGGCCGGCCATGCACGCCGCCGCCATGGCCAAGGTCTTCGCCTCCGAGGCGGCGATGAAGGCCGCCACCAAGGCCGTGCAGATCCACGGCGGCGCCGGCTACATCACGGAGTTCCCCGTCGAGCGCATCTTCCGCGACGCCAAGCTGACCGAGATCGGCGAGGGCACCTCGGAGATCCAGCGCATGGTGATTGCCCGCGAGATCCTCCGGCTTTCGTGAGTGACCTGATCGCCGTCGATCGGGTCGGCAAGCGCTACCAGACGAGCTCCGGCCCCGTCGAGGCCCTGCGCGACGTCTCCCTCGGCGTCGGCGCCGGCGAGTTCTGCACCCTGATCGGCCCCTCCGGCTGCGGCAAGTCCACGCTCCTCGGCATGGTCGGCGGCCTGGTGACGCCCGACACCGGCCACGTCCTCGTCGACGGCCGGGCGGTGGCCGGACCCGACCCCAAGCGCGTGGCGACGGTGTTCCAGGATCCCGGACTGTTCCCGTGGCGCACCGCGCTCGAGAACGTCGAGTTCGGTCTCGAGCTGCAAGGCGTCGCGCGCGAGCGGCGCCGCGCGGTCGCCACCGACCTCCTCGGCCCGCTCGGCCTGCGCGACTTCGGCGCCAAGTACCCGCGCGAGCTCTCCGGCGGCATGCGCCAGCGCGTCGCCATCGGCCGCGCCCTGGCCATCGACACCCCCATCGTCCTGATGGACGAGCCCTTCGGCGCATTGGACGAACAAACCCGCCTGCTGATGGGCGAATGGCTGCTGGATATCTGGCGCCGCACCCAGAAAACGGTCGTTTTCGTGACCCACAGCCTGCACGAGGCCCTCGCGCTCTCGACCCGCGTCCTGGTGATGACCGCGCGCCCCGGCCAGATCAAAAGCGTCCTCGACCTGCCGATGCCGTACCCGAGACCGATGGAGTCGACCGAGATGGTCGCCCTGCGCTCCAAGCTGTGGAGTGAGATCCGCGACGAATCACTCCGCGCGATGGGCGAGCTGTGATGCGCGCCCCCGGGGGCCCCCGCCTCCCGACGCCGGCACCGCCTCGCCCCCGGCCGGCGTAGTCGTGCGCGTTCTAGCACTCCGCGCGGCGATTCTCGTGATCGCTCTCGCCGCGTGGGAGATCGGCGCGCGGGCTGCCAACCCGCTGCTGTACGTGCCGCCGTCGGCGGTGGTGCCCGCGCTCGGGCGGTTGCTGACGCTCGAGTCGTATCCCGACCTGCCGGCCAGCATGCTGCTGACGCTGCGCGAGATCGCGATCGCGTATGCGCTGGCCATCGCGGGCGGCGTCGGGGTCGGGGCGGCGCTGGGGCTCAACCGGCTGGTGGGGCGGACGTACGGGCCGATCGTGGCGGCGCTGTACGCGGTGCCGGCGGTCGTCTGGTATCCGTCGCTGATGCTGTTCTTCGGCCTCGACGCCGCGTCGAAGATCGCGTTCGGTTTCCTGCTCGGGTTCTTCCCGATCACGCTGGCGGTGCTGGCCGGGATCCGCCAGGTGAACCCGCACGTCATCGAGGTGGCGCGGGCGTTCGGTGCGCGACCGCCGGTCGTGTTCGTCAAGGTGATGATCCCGGCCATGCTGTTCACGCTGGTGGGTGGCCTGCGCACCGGGCTGGCGCTCACGGTCATCGGTGTCATCGTGGGCGAGATCCTCGGCTCCAGGGCGGGGATGGGCTCGCTGATCAATCACGCCTACGGGCTCTTCCGCACCTCCGACTACGTCGCCCTCGTCTGCGTCACCCTCGTGCTGATCGTCGGCTCCGACGCGGTGGCGAGCGCGGTCGAGCGACGCGCGCAGCGATGGACCGAGTAAGCCGGGGGCGGGTCGCGGCGCTGCAGGCGGTCAGCGTGGTGGCCCTGCTGGGCGTCTGGGAGGGCGTGGCCCGGGCCGGCTGGGTTGATCCGCTGTTCGTGCCGGCCCCCAGCGCGGTGGCCGGCGCCTTCACCCGCATCGGAGGGAGCGCGCTGGCCGGACTCGGCGACACGCTGGCCAAGACCGCCGTCGCCTACGTGCTGTCGGTCGTCCTCGGCGTCGCCGGCGGCATCGCGCTGGGCTCGGTGCGCGTCCTCCGCGAGGTGCTGAACCCGTTCGTGATCGCGCTGTACGGGATGCCGAAGATCCTGGTCCTGCCCTGGATCGTGCTCCTGCTCGGCTTCGGGACCACCCCGGCCATCTTCTACGGCACCATCCACGGGTTCTTTCCGATCCTGGTGCTGGTGGCCGGGGGTGTGCGCGACGTGGACGGCACGCTGATCGGCGTGGCGCGCGCCTTCGGCGCCAGCACCTGGCAGCTCTACTGGAAGGTCGTGCTGCCGGCTATCGTGCCGACCGTGCTGGCCGGCATGCGCCTGGGCATCGTGTTCTGCCTGCTCGGCGTGCTGATCGTGGAGATGTTCGCGGGCATCCGGGGGATGGGCCACGTGCTCAACGCGCTCGCCAACGGCTTCCAGGCGCCCGAGCTGTTCGCCGCCACCGCGCTGGTATCCGCCGCCTCCATCGTCATCGTCCTCGGTCTCGACGCGCTCAACGAGCGCCTGTCCCACTGGCGTAGGTAGCCGGCTAGTTCCTGGCCGGAGGTGACCAAAGGCCGCTGGAAGACTGACCATCTTCGTCACCCCGTACGTCCGTATCTATCTGAAATTGCTTTCTCGCCACGATCAGGAAGGTCTGGAACGTCGCTTGCTCATCAGCCACGCCGAGATGCTGACCTGGACCGAGCTGGCCGCGTACCTGTCCGTCGTCGCCGCGTTGTGCGGCGGCGGCGCGGCGTTCTGCTGGGTACTCCTGTGGAAGCAGTAGGCCAGTCTCGATCGAGCGTCGGATCCGGAGGATGACGATGGCGACGGTAGCGATCAACAAGACCCACACGACCTCGCGGACGGCGATGCCCCCCGTGGCGACCGTGCACCGGGGGCCCGACGGCTCGCTCCATCACACGCGCTGCGCGCGCCGGCTGGAGTTCATGGGCGGCCGGGCCGGCGTCGAGCTCGACTTCTATTGCTACACCTGCTGCGAGCACATCACGCTGAACCCGTACGTGGTCATGCGCCTGCCCGAGCCGATCGGCGTCGACCTCAGGTAGGCTCGGGGGCGTTGAGGCGCGAGCGCGTCACCCGGGCCTGAAGGTCGCGGACGACGTCCCCTTCCAGCTCGATGTGGACCTCGTGCTGCTCGACGTCCCAGTGGGAGACGGTGGCGAGCCAGCCGAAGGCGCGCCGCCGGCGGGGCAGGATGCGCCGTCCCCGGTAGATGAGCGTCCGCTGGCCCGGCGCCGCCAGGCGCGACTGCTCCTCGACGTCGGAGCCGCACAGCTCGAGCACCTCGTCGTAGGTCGTCACGCCCGGCACGATCCGTCCCAGCGTTTCCGGCTCGATGAGCGCGCCCTGCTCCTTCACCTGGGGCTGATCCTTGGCGCGCGCGAACAGCACCCGCCCCGTCCACCGCTTGCTCAGCCGCTCGGCCACGTTGCGCACGAGCACGGCCGCCACGTTGCCGAGGACGAAGAAGAGCGTGGGGATCAGCACCGGCGCCCACGACTGCAGCCCGGTGAAGTAGCCGAACTGCACGCTGAGCACCTGGGGCGTGAGCCCCTCCGAGCGGTCGAGGAACAGCGAGATGGTGTCGGTGCTGTCCAGCGTCTCGCTGAGCTGGCGCCGGGCCGACTGCGGCGACATCTCGTCGACCTTCAGGCGATCGGCCTCGGCGAAGTTGACGATGAGCTGGGCCGGCTCGTCGCTCAGCCGGAGCACCCGCTCGCGGTGCTGGAAGTACATCGGGAACACCGCGCGATGGCGGGTCTCGTTGAAGGACAGCGAGAGCCGGTGGCGTGGCCCCCAGAACGTCCTCTCGACCCAGGTGGCCGGCTTGGGCTTCACGAGCCCGCGCGTGGTCAGCTTCAGATTGATGAGGTAGACCTTGTTGGCGAACTTGGGGTTCCACGGGATCCGGATCCACGTGGCCGGCGGGGACAGGCCGAGCGCGGTGTCGGCGCGCACGAAGGTGGCGAACGGCGCGCCGCCGGGGATCGGCTCGTCGGCGACGGTGTTGTCGCTACGATAGAGGTTGCGGGCAGCCAGCGCGACCCGGCCGGTGTCGATCACGTCGAAGCCGCGCGCCGCGAGGTACTTCTCCAGCGCGGGATCGGGCGGGCCGGCGGCGCGGTCGGACACCAGCGCGCTGGGCCACACCAGGAACAGATCCTGCGCGAGGTCGGCGGCGCTCCGGGTGGGCGGGACGTCGACCGAGAAGAGGACGTCGACCACGATCGGACCCAGGTCCGGGGTCACCGTGGCCTGGACGAACAGCGGCCCGATGGCGAACGCGGGGTCGGGCCGGGAGGCGAGGAAGATCTGGGCGTGGGCGGCGCCCGGCGCCGCCAGCGACAGCAGCGCGGCCAGCCCCCACGCCCGGACGGTCATCCGAGCTTCACAGGCGTGAACTCCCGCGCGACGTGGTCCTCGACCGGCAGCCGCTTCTTGATCACGCCATGCTCCAGCAGCGTGTCCTGCATGGAGCGCAGCGCCTCCAGGCTCGCGGTGCCGTCGTGGGACATGAGCGAGCCGGAGATCTTGTGGGCGGCCAGGACCGCCTCCGTGCTCCAGCCGATCTTCTTGCTGATGATCTCGGCGGCGTCGGCCGTCTGATCCGTCATGAAGCGGATCGCCGAGAAGAGGCCCTTCATGATCTTGCGGATGTCGTCGCCCCGCTTCTTGATGGCCTCCTCGGAGACGTACTGGATCTGGCTGATCCAGCGCGCGGTGACCTTGTCCAGGCGCATCAGCACCCTGGACTTGCCGGCGAGCTGGGTGACGGCGCCACCGTCACCCCACACGAAGGCGTGGATCTCCTTGCGGGCGAGGGCGGCGAGCTGGGCGTCGAGGCCGCCGAGGCCGACGATCTTCACGTCGCGGTCGGGATCCCAGCCCTGCTGCTTGGCGACCATGCGCGCGAAGACCCAGGTGGTGGCGCCGACGGAGGTGACGCCGATCGACTTGCCCTTGAGATCGCCGACCGCCGCGACGTCGGGCGCGACGTTGAAGGTGAAGTGGTTGCCCTCGGTGTGCGTGGCCACCATCTTGAGCGGCATGCCCGCCTCGCGGAAGACCAGGATGTCGGTGCTCCCGGCGGCCCCGAGCAGCACCTCGCCGGAGATGACCGCCTTCACGAGGTTGGGGCCGCCCCGGAAAGGCACGAACTCGACGTTGAGGTTCTCGGTGCGGAACAGGCCCTTCTCGACGGCCACGATGAACGGCCCGGCCAGGGAGTAGTCGCCGAGCACCGCGGTACCGATCTTGACGGACGTCTGAGCCCGCACGACGGCAGGCGCGAGCGCGCCGGCGACGACCGCGCCGGAGGCGGAGACCAGGAAGCGACGCCGGCTGATCCGTGCCATGAAGCGACCTCCTCATCGAGCGCGCCCGAGGGGGCGCCTCGCTTGACATCCTGCCGATTATTCCATACGTTAGGCCGCACTCTGGATGAGTGACGGCCAACACACGCGATCGTACAACCTCTCGCGCACCCTCCACAATCGACGATGACCGAGACAGCGGTCACCTACCGGGCCGCCGACGGCGTGGGATGGATCACCCTCGATCGCCCCGCCGTGCTCAACGCCCTCGACACCGAGCTGGCGGCGACGCTGGCCGATCACGTCGAGATCGCCGCGGCCGATCCCGAGGTCGGCGTCGTCGTCCTCCGCGGCGCCGGGCGGGCCTTCTGCTCCGGCATGGATCGCACGGCGCTGGCCGCGGGTTCCATCGGCGAGGCGTTCTACCGTCACTGGGTCCGCGCCCTCAACTGCCTGGAGGACATGCCGAAGGTCTCGCTGGCCGTGCTGCACGGTTACTCGATCGGCGGCGGGCTGCAGCTCGGCCTCGCCTGCGACGTGCGGCTGGCCGCCGACGACGCGGTCCTCGGCCTCGGCGCCTCGCGCCACGGCATCCTCCCCGACGGCGCGGTGCTGCGGCTGGCCCGGATCGTGGGGCTGGGCCGGGCCAAGGAGCTGGCGTTGTTCAACGAGGACGTGACGCCGGCCGACGCCCGCGCGATGGGCCTCGTGAACTGGGTGTGCCCGGCCGCCGAGATCGACGCGACGGTGGCGCGCCTGCTCGAGCGGCTGCGCCACCAGGCGCCGACGGCCAACGCGCACATCAAGCGGCTGCTCCACGACTCGTTCCACCGCGACCCGCGAGCGAGCATCGAGGACGTGATGGCCGCCCAGCGCGACTGCATGGCCTCGTGGGAGACGACCGAGGCCAATCGCGCCTGGCAGGAGAAGCGAGAACCGATCTTCCAGGGAAGACCGCGCGTGACGGAGCCGGCTCCCTCCTCGAACAGGCCACCCACGCCGTGAGCCGGACTGGCGCTCCAATACAGTGAACAACAGCGTCATCCTCGAGACCCAGGGGTTGACGAAGGAGTTCCGTGGCTTCGTCGCGGTCAAGAACGTCGATCTGAAAGTCCGGCGCTCCACCATTCACGCCCTCATCGGACCCAACGGCGCCGGCAAGACGACCTGCTTCAACCTCCTCACGCACTTTTTGACGCCGACCGCGGGCCGGATCTCGTTCAACGGCCGCGACATCACCGGCAGCCGGCCGGCCGACATCGCCCGGCTGGGGCTGGTGCGCTCCTTCCAGATCTCCGCCGTGTTCCCGCACCTCACCGTCCTCGAGAACGTGCGCGTCGCCTTGCAGCGCAAGCGCGGCCGCTCGTTCGACTTCTGGCGCTCGGAGCGCGTGCTGGACGGCCTGAACGGGCGCGCCCGGGAGCTGATGGAGGCGGTCGGGCTCACCGCGTTCGCCGGCACGCCCGCGGTCGAGCTGCCCTACGGGCGCAAGCGCGCGCTGGAGATCGCCACCACGCTGGCCCTCGACCCCGAGATGATGCTGCTCGACGAGCCGACCGCGGGCATGGCCCACGAGGACGTGGGCCGGATCTCCGCGCTGATCAAGAGAGTGGCGGCCAACCGGACCGTCCTCATGGTGGAACACAACCTCAGTGTGGTCGAGAACCTGTCCGACAGCATCACGGTCCTGGCGCGCGGCGAGGTGCTGGCCGAGGGCGATTATGGAAGCGTCTCCCGCAATCCGCAGGTGATCCAGGCCTACATGGGCTCGACGCATGCCTGAGCCGCTCCTCACGGTCCGCGACCTCCACGCCTGGTACGGCGAGTCGCACGTCCTGCACGGGGTGGAGTTCGAGGTCTTCCCGGGCGAGGTCGTGACGCTGCTCGGCCGCAACGGCAGCGGCAAGACCACGACGCTCAAGTCGGTGATGGGCATCGTGCGCAAGCGGACCGGCTCGGTGCGCTTCGGCGCCACCGAGCTGATCGCGCTGCCCTCGAACGCGATCGCGCGGCTGGGCCTGGCCTTCTGTCCGGAGGAGCGCGGGATCTTCGCCAGCCTCAACGTCGAGGAGAACCTCCTGCTGCCGCCGCGCGTGCAGTCCGGCGGCCTGACGCTCGACGCCGTGTTCGATCTCTTCCCCAACCTCAAGGACCGGCTACGCAGCCAGGGCACCAAGCTCTCCGGCGGCGAGCAGCAGATGCTGGCGATCGGCCGCATCCTCCGCACGGGCGCCCGGCTGCTGCTGCTGGACGAGCCGACCGAGGGGCTGGCGCCGGTGATCGTCGAGCAGATCGGGCGGACGATCGCGCGGCTCAAGCGCGAGGGCTTCACGATCCTCCTCGTCGAGCAGAACTTCCGCTTCGCCGCCACCGTGGCCGACCGGCACTACGTCGTCGAGCACGGCCGGGTCGTGGACCTCATTCCCAACGCGCAGCTGGCGTCCAGCATGGACAAGCTGCACGAGTACCTTGGCGTATAGTCGCCGCGCACCCATCCTCATACCAAGGAGCCATCCCATGGTCATCACACGCGTGCTCACCCTGGCGCTGATCGCCCTCCTGGCGGCGACCCCGGCGTCGGCCCAGATCTCCGACGGCATCGTCAAGATCGGCGTCCTCAACGACCAGTCGAGCCTCTACGCCGACCTGGCCGGCCAGGGCTCGGTGGTCGCCGCCCGCCTGGCGGTCGAGGACTTCGGCGCCGACAAGAAGGGCCTGAAGGTCGAGGTCATCTTCGCCGACCACCAGAACAAGCCCGACGTCGGCTCCCAGATCGCCCGCCAGTGGTACGACGCCGACCGGGTCGACATGATCATGGACGTCCCCAACTCCGGCGTGGCGCTGGCCGTCAACCAGATCACCCGCGACAAGGGCAAGGCGTTCATCGTCTCGTCGGCGGCGTCGTCCGACCTCACCGGCAAGGCGTGCTCGCCCAACACCGTGCACTGGACCTACGACACCTGGGCGCTGGCCAACGGCACCGGCAACGCGGTCGTGAAGACCGGCGGCGACACCTGGTTCTTCATCACCGCCGACTACGCGTTCGGGCACGCGCTCGAGCGCGACGTCGAGGCGGTGGTGCTCAAGAACGGCGGCAAGGTGCTGGGCAAGGTGCGCCACCCGCTCAACACCCAGGACTTCTCCTCCTTCCTGCTCCAGGCCCAGGCCTCCAAGGCCAAGGTCATCGGGCTCGCCAACGCCGGTGGCGACACCACCAACGCCATCAAGCAGGGCGCCGAGTTCGGCATCGCGCGGGGCGGGCAGAACTTCGCCGGCCTGCTGGTGTTCCTCACCGACGTCCACGCCCTCGGCCTGGAGAAGGCCCAGGGGCTGACGTTCACCGAGACCTTCTACTGGGACATGAACGACCGCACCCGCGCGTTCGCCAAGCGCTTCGCCGACCGCAACCGCGGCATCCATCCCACGATGATCCACGCCGGCGTCTACGCGGGCACGCTGCACTACCTCAAGGCGGTGGAGGCGCTCAAGAGCGACGACGGCGCCAAGGTCATCGCCAAGATGAAGGAGCTGGGCACCGACGATCCGCTGTTCGGCAAGGGGACCATCCGCGCCGACGGCCGCAAGATCCACCCCGCCTACCTGGTCGAGGTCAAGAAGCCATCCGAGTCGAAGTACGCGTGGGACTACTACAAGATCCGCGCGACGATCCCGGCCGAGCAGGCCTTCCGCCCCATCGACCAGGGCGACTGCCCCCTGGTGAAGAAGTAGGGAAAAGACCGGGAGCCCGAGGTGACGATCTTCGGGGTGCCCACGCAGGCGCTGTTTGGTCAGCTCCTCATCGGGTTGATCAACGGCGCCTTCTACGCGCTGCTGAGTCTTGGGCTCTCGGTCATCTTTGGATTGCTCAACATCATCAACTTCGCCCACGGCGCCCAGTACATGATGGGCGCTTTCGTCGCGTACTTCTGCTTGCAGTGGGTGGGGCTCGGGTACTGGTGGGCGCTGCTGATCGCTCCCGTCGTCGTCGGACTGGTCGGTATCCTTCTCGAACGCACGATGCTGAAGCGTCTCTATCATCTCGATCATCTGTATGGGCTCCTCCTGACCTTCGGCGTGGCGCTCATCATCCAGGGCCTGTTCCGCAACGAGTACGGCTCCTCCGGCCTGCCGTACGGCATTCCCGCCCAGCTCGCCGGCGGTCACAACCTCGGCTTCATGTTCCTGCCGAACTACCGCGGCTGGGTCATCGTCTTCTCGCTCGCCGTGTGTCTCGGCACCTGGTACGTGATCGAGCGGACGAAGCTGGGGGCCTATCTGCGGGCGGCGACCGAGAACCCGGCGCTGGTGCAGGCCTTCGGCATCAACGTGCCGCGCATGATCACGCTCACCTACGGCTTCGGGGTGGGGCTGGCGGCGCTGGCCGGCGTGCTGGCGGCGCCGATCTACCAGGTGAACCCGCTGATGGGCGCCGACCTGATCATCGTCGTCTTCGCGGTCGTGGTCATCGGCGGCCTCGGCTCCATCATGGGGTCGATCGTCACCGGCTTCGCGCTCGGCGTCGTCGAGGGCTTCACCAAGGTCTTCTACCCCGAGGCGTCCAACACCGTCATCTTCGTCATCATGGCGCTCGTCCTGCTGGTCCGGCCGGCCGGCCTGTTCGGGCGGACGTCGTGACCGACCATCGGGTCCACGAGAGTCGAGCGCCGGCTTTGCCGGCGCAACCGATTCTGGGGGAGGATTCGGAGGGGGCCGTCGAGGCCCCCTCCGAGAAGCTCCCGCGCCACCAGGTGGTGGCATTCGTCGTCATGGTCGCGCTCCTGGTCGTGGCGCCGTTCTTCGTCTATCCCGTGTTCCTCATGAAGGCGCTGTGCTTCGCGCTGTTCGCCTGCGCCTTCAATCTGCTGATCGGCTACGTGGGGCTGCTGTCGTTCGGCCACGCCGCCTTCCTGGGCGGCGCCGGCTACGGCTCCGCCCACGCCGCCAAGGTGTGGGGCTTTCCCCCGGAGGGGGCGATCGTCTTCGGCACGCTGGTGGCGGTGGTGCTCGGCGGCGTCATCGGCGCCCTCACCATCCGCAGCCGCGGCATCTACTTCGCCAACATCACGCTGGCCTTCGCGCAGATGATGTTCTTCTTCTCGCTGCAGGCCAAGTTCACGGGGGGCGAGGACGGGATCCAGTCGGTGCCGCGGGGCACCCTGCTGGGCGTGCTCGACCTCGGCCGGCCCTACACGATGTACTTCACGGTCCTCGCGATCTTCCTGTTCGGCTTCCTCGTCGTCTATCGCGCCATCCACTCGCCGTTCGGGCAGGTGCTGAAGGCGATCCGCGAGAACGAGCCGCGGGCGGTGTCGCTCGGCTACCGCGCCGAGCACTACAAGCTGATCGCCTTCGTGCTGTCGGCGACGCTGTCGGGCCTGGCCGGCGCCACCAAGGCGATCGTGTTCCAGCTGGCCTCGCTCACCGACGTGCACTGGACGATGTCGGGCGAGGTCGTGCTCATGACGCTGCTGGGCGGCCTCGGCACCATCTTCGGCCCCGTCGTCGGCGCCTTCATCGTGATCGGGCTGGAGAACTACCTGGCCCAGCTCGGCGCCTGGGTGACGGTCGTGCAGGGGGCGATCTTCGTGGTGTGCGTGCTGACGTTCCGGCGCGGCGTCGTCGGCGAGCTGGGGCGCATGATCCGGAAGCCGCTGTAGGGGCGGCGCGCGTGGCCGGCGCCTTCGACCAGGGTCTCGATCGCCGGCCGGCCAACCACGCCCCGCTCACGCCCCTGTCGTTCCTGGCGTGGGCCGCCCACGTCTACCCGCACAAGCCGGCGGTCATCCACGGCGATCGCGCGTTCACCTACGCCGAGTTCTACGCGCGCTGCCGCCGGCTGGCCTCGGCGCTGGCCCGGCGCGGCATCGGCCGCGGTGACGCGGTGGCGGTCATGGCGCCGAACGTGCCGGCCCTGCTGGAGGCGCACTACGGCATCCCGATGGCCGGGGCCGTCCTCAACGCGCTCAACTACCGCCTCGACGCGCGCTCGATCGCGTTCATCCTCGAGCACGGCGAGGCCAAGCTGCTGATCACCGATCGCGAGTTCTCGCCCACCGTCGAGCCGGCGCTCCGGCTGCTGGGCCGGCCGATCCCCGTGATCGACATCGACGACCCGCTGTACGAGGGCGGCCGGCTCCTGGGCGAGAAGGACTACGAGGCGCTCCTGGCCGAGGGCGATCCCTCGTTCACGTGGAGCCCGCCCGCCGACGAGTGGCAGGCGATCTGCCTGCTCTACACCTCCGGCACCACCGGCGATCCCAAGGGCGTCGTCTACCACCACCGTGGCGCCTACCTCAACGCGCTCGGCAACGCGCTGACCTTCGGCCTGTCGCCCCGCACGGTCTACCTGTGGACGCTGCCGATGTTCCACTGCAGCGGCTGGACCTACACGTGGGCGGTGACGGCCGTCGGTGGCACCCACGTCTGCCTGCGCCGGGTGGACCCCGCGCTCATCTTCCCGGCCATCGCCCGCCACCGCGTGACGCACATGTGCGGGGCGCCGATCGTCATGACGATGCTGATCCACGCGCCGGCCGAGGTGAAGCAGACGTTCGCGCACCCCGTGGAGATGGCGACCGGCGGCGCGGCGCCGCCCTCGACCGTGATCGCGGAGATGGAAGCGATGGGATTCCGCGTCACCCATCTCTACGGCCTCACCGAGACCTACGGGCCGGCGACGTTCTGCGCCTGGCAGGACGCGTGGCAGGACCTGCCGCTGGGCGAGCGGGCCAGCCAGATGGCCCGCCAGGGCGTGGGCTATCCGACGGCGGCGGGGCTGATGGTCGCCGACCCCACGACGCTGGAGCCGGTGCCGCGCGACGGCGCCACGCTGGGCGAGGTCATGCTGCGCGGCAACACGGTGATGAAGGGCTACCTCAAGAACCCGAAGGCGACCGAGACCGCGTTCGGCGGCGGGTGGTTCCACACGGGCGATCTGGCGGTCTGGCATCCGGACGGCTACATAGAAATCAAGGACCGCTCGAAGGACGTCATCATTTCGGGCGGCGAGAACATCTCCTCGCTCGAGGTCGAGGAGGCGCTCTACCAGCACCCGTCGGTGATGGAGGCGGCCGTGGTGGCCAGGCCCGACCCCACGTGGGGCGAGACCCCGTGCGCGTTCGTGACGCTGAAGCCGGGCGCCAGCGCGACCGCCGAGGCCATCATCGGCTTCTTGCGCGACGCCATCGCGCACTACAAGGTGCCGCGCCACGTCGTCTTCGGGCCCCTGCCCAAGACCTCCACCGGCAAGATCCAGAAGTTCGTCCTCCGCGAGCGGGCTCGGGAGACACACCGGTGAGGATGAGGTAGGCATGACCCAAAGCGTCGGCCGGAACGAGGCTTGCCCCTGTGGCAGCGGGCGCAAGTACAAGCAGTGCTGCCTCGGCCAAAAGACGAGCGTGGCTTTCACGCGCGCCGACCGGGAGGCCGCCCTGAACAAGCTCGTTGAGTTCTCCCTTCGGCCGGCGCTCGACGAAGAGCGGGCGGTGGCGGGCGTTGCCTTCTGGTCCGGCTGGCTCGACTCGCAGGGGGAAGAGGCCGGCCGCCCCGCGATGGACTTCGAGGAGAGCATCGGCGCCTTCAGCAACTGGTTCGCCTTCGATTTCCGGTTGGCCAGCGGCACGACCGTGGTGGAGCTGATGTTGCGCCGGGAGGGAGCCCGGCTCGGGCCAGGGGAGCGCGAGTACCTGCACCGCACGAGGGGCTTCGGCTGATCGACCTCTGGACGGGTGAGCAGGTGTGGGTGCGCGAGAGGCTCGCCACCAGCCAGCTCGTGCGCTGGGACTTCCTGGTCGTGCGGCTCATGCAGGGGGCGGAGGGCGACCTGGTCATCGACGGTATGCCGTATCTCTATCCGGTCGCGACGAAGGACGTCCTGCTCCGCGCCATGCGCCGTGCCCACCTCGACTTCAAACGCACGGTGCCGTTCGGAGGCCCCGTCGACTTCTTCAAGCACGTCGGCATGGCGTTCCACCAGGTTCTGACGATCGTCACCGAGCGCCTCGAAGGAGCGGGGACTGCATCGTGCGCAAGCTCGGGGGTCTTCCCCACGGCGGTCAGGATGTCCCGGGGCAGAATCTCCAGGCGTGTCGCGCTCGTGGAACCGCTTGGCCATCTCCTCGAGAACAGCCATTTCGGCCGCCGAGAGTGGCAGAGGTCCAGTACTGCTGGTGATGCCGTTCACCTGGTCGATCACCAATGGCATCGGAAGCGGATGCTGTACCTGGCCGCGACGGCCTTCGTCGTCTATTTCCTGCTGCCGCTGGTGGAGCGACGCCTGGCCTGAGGACCGGGCCCCCCCCCACGAACCCTTAGGGGTCCCCCCCGGGCCCTCGGCTATATTTTGGTATGACTCTCGTGTCCGGACGGCTGAGATGGGCGCTCGCAGCAGGGCTCGTGGCGGCCGTCCTGGCCGGGGGAGCGCTCGCCCAGGATCGGCCGCTCGCGTTCGGTGTCCTCAACCAGCAGAGTCCCACCCGCACCGCGGCACGCTGGAACCCGATGCTGCACTACGTCACCTCGTTGACCGGCATGCCGCTGCAGCTGCGCATGGGGCCGACGGTGCAGGACACCAACGCGATGATGGCGCGGGGCGAGGTCGACTTCATGTTCACCAACCACAACTTCCAGACCGAGTTCGACTCGCTCGGCTACCGCGTGATCGCGCGGTGGGCCGGTGAGGCGATCCATGGCGTGATCGCCGTCCCGGCCGATAGCCCGGTGCGGACCCTGAAGGACCTCGACGGCCGGCGCGTCGCCTTCCCGTCCGCGGACGCGTTCGTCGGCTACGCCGTGCCCGTGGTGGCGCTGCGCCAGGCCGGCGTGAAGGTCGAGGAGGTGTTCGCGGGCAATCAGGAAGGTGTGCTGGCCCAGCTCAAGGCGCGGCGCGTGGACGCCGGCGGCGCGAACTCGCGCTTCCTCACGCACTACGCGAAGCGGGAGCGCGTGCAGTTCCGCGAGGTCTTCGTGTCGCAGGGCTACCCCGATCTCGCCGTGATCGTCCATCCACGGGTGCCGGCCGCCACCGTCGAGAAGGTGCGGCGGGCGCTCCTGGGGATGAAGAGCGATCCCGCGGCCGCGGCCATGCTGAGCCGGGCGAGTTCGCGCGGATTCGAGTCCGCCACCGACCGCGACTACGACGGGGTGCGGCACGTCTATCGGCTGATCGGTCAGTGAGGCTTCGGCTCCGCACACTGCTGCTCGGGCTGACGGGTCTCGCCATCCTCGGGGTCACCCTGGGTGAGCTGGCGTTGACGCTCAACGAGCGGAGCCGGGCGGCCGAGGCCCGGCTCGCCGAGGAGACGAAGCGACTCATGGCGGCCGGGGCGCCGCTGCTGCTCAACGCCCTGATCGTCGGCGACCTGGCGACGGCCGAGCAGACGCTGCGCCAGCTCAACGCGGACGTGGTGTGGGGGCGCGTCGTGCTCTACGAGCCGGACGGCACGCGCCCCATGCTGGACGCCTCCCCGACCCACCTTCCCCGGTCGAGCGCGCCGGCGGCCCTGCGCCGGGTCGTGCGACTCGAGCGCGCGGAGCACCGGGCGCGCATCGCCTCGGAGCCGGTCGTCTACGCCGTGCTGGCGGTGACGCCGGCCTCGCACCGACTGGAGAGCGAGGTGTGGGCGGAGATCCGCTCCGACATCGTGATGCAGGCGGTCCTCCTGGTCGTGCTGCTCGTCCTCATGAACGTGATCCTGGCCCGCGGCCTGCGCCCCGTGCACGCGCTCGCCGACAGCGCCGCCCGCTTCGGCCGCGGTGACCTCGCGGCCCGGATGCCGGAGACGCGCTTCGTCGAGATCGCGCCCACGGTCGCCGCGTTCAACACGATGGCCGGGAACCTCCAGCAGCGGGAAGCCGAGCGCCGCGAGGCCGAGCGGCGCCAGGCCGCCCGCTTCGCGGTGACGCGGATCCTGGCCGACGCCGACGAGCCCGGCAAGGCGATGGCCCGCGTGGTGGAAGCCCTCGGCGGGACGCTCGGCTGGGACCGCGGCGAGTGCTGGCTGCTCGACCCCGACGCCGACCTGCTGCGGTGCGCGTGCACGTGGCGCGCGCGCGCGCTGGCCGGCGCGCCGGACGTGGTGGCCGGCGAGGCTGCGGTGCGGCGGGGCGCCGGGCTGGTGGGCCGCGCGTGGGACAGCGGGCAGGTCCAGTCGAGCGGGGCGGACGGCGCGGCGCTGGCGGTGCCGCTGCGCGGGACGCGCGAGGTGCTCGGTGTCGTGGTCCTCGCCGCCACCGGGCGTGAGGTCGACGACGAGCTGCTCATCGCGCTGGCGGACGCGGCCGGCCGCATCGGCCTGTTCCTCGAGCGCCGCGAGGCCGACGAGGCCCTCCATCGCGCCGAGGAGCAGCTCCGCCAGGCGTTGAAGATGGAGGCGGTCGGCAAGCTTGCCGGCGGCGTCGCCCACGACTTCAACAATCTCCTCACGGT
This sequence comes from uncultured Candidatus Rokubacteria bacterium, assembly GCA_963743355.1. GTDB lineage: Bacteria > Methylomirabilota > Methylomirabilia > Rokubacteriales > CSP1-6 > AR5. The sequence continues at coordinate 25,323 of CAVUPM010000004.1, read as the reverse complement.
GATCCTCGGACGCTGCACGATCCTCCTGCCCCGCCTGCAGGAGGGCACGCCGGTTCATCGCGGCGTCGCGCTGATCCACCAGACGGCGCAGCGCGCGGCCGGGCTCACGCGCCAGCTCCTGGCGTTCAGCCGCAAGCAGGTGCTCAAGCCGCAGGCGCTCGACCTCACCGTGGTCGTGGACGAGATCATGCCGATGCTCCGGCGGCTGATCGGTGAGAACGTCGAGCTGGCCACGCGCCTGGACCCGGGCATCCGCCGCGTCCGCGCCGACCTCTCCCAGATCGAGCAGGTGATCGTCAACCTCGCCGTCAACGCGCGTGACGCCATGCCGAACGGCGGGCGCCTGACCCTCGAGACGAAGGAGGTCGAGCTGGATGCCGCCTACGTGCGGCGCCACGAGGGCGCCCGCGCCGGCCCGCACATCCAGCTCACCGTGCGCGACACCGGCGTCGGGATGGAGGCGGCCACCCTGCCGCGGATCTTCGAGCCGTTCTTCACCACCAAGGGCCCGGGGCAGGGCACCGGCCTCGGGCTGTCGACCGTCTACGGCATCGTGCGCCAGAGCGGTGGCAGCGTGTGGGTCGAGAGCCAGGCCGGGCAAGGCACGAGCTTCGGGGTGTGCCTGCCGGTGTTCGAGGAGCCCGTGGCCACCCCCGTCGAGGAGCCGGCGGCGCCGGTCGCGCGCGGCTGGGAGACGGTCCTCCTCGTGGAGGATGAGCCCGACCTGCGCGAGCTGGCGGCCGAGATCCTGCGCCGCCGCGGGTACGCGGTGCTGGAGGCGGAGAGCCCCGAGCACGCCCTGCGCGTCGCCGACGCCTACCGCGGCACGATCCACCTGCTTCTCACCGACGTCGTCATGCCCGGCGCCAGCGGCCGGGACCTGGCCGACCGACTCACCCCGCTCCGTCCCTCCCTGAAGGTCCTCTACATGTCCGGGTACACCGATCACGCCATCGTCCACCACGGCGTGCTCGACCCCAGCGTGGCCTACATCGCCAAGCCCTTCACGCCGGATGTCGTGGCGCGCAAGGTCCGCGAGGTGCTGGACGAGGAGAACGTCCCGGTTTCCTAGCGCGTGCCGCGTCGTAAGTCCCTGTCATACCGACCGAATTGCTTGACACGTCCAGGTCGCTTGGCTACACTCTCGCCACTCACGCAGCCCACCATAGCTGAGAGTCCTCGACCGGCAATCGCACGAAGCGCGGAGGCTCAACAGAGACGATGAGCATCGCAGACGCGGCGCTCGACACGTTTCCCAAGCGCGTCCGCGCCAACGCCGAGCGGCTGCCCGGCCGGGTGGCGATCCGGGAGAAGAACCTCGGCATCTGGCAGTCCCACACCTGGCGCGACTACTTCGAGCGCAGCCGCCGGATCGCCCTGGGCCTGGCCTCGCTCGGATTCGTCCGCGGCGACAAGACGGCCATCGTGGGCGACAACCGCCCGGAGCTCTACTGGGCGGCGCTGGCCACCCAGGCGCTGGGCGGCGTGCCGGTGCCGCTCTACCAGGACTCGATCGAGAAGGAGCTGACCTACATCGTCGAGCACGCCGAGGCCCGCTTTGCCGTGGCCGAGGACCAGGAGCAGGTCGACAAGCTGCTGCACGTGCGCGCCCAGTGCCCGCGGCTGGAGTTCATCGTGTACCAGGATGCGCGGGGCCTGCGCGCGTACTCGGAGCCGGGACTGCTGAGCCTGGCCGAGCTGGAAGAGCGCGGCGACAAGCTCGCGCTCGGGCAGCCGTCGTACTTCGACGACGAGATGGCCCGCGGGCGGGGTGAGGACACCGCGGTCATCTGCTACACGTCGGGGACCACCGGCACCCCCAAGGGCGCCATGCTGTCCTATCGCAACCTCATCGAGATGGCGCGCATCGCCACCGAGCGCGAGGGCCTGCGCCCCACCGACGAGGCGCTGGCCTACCTGCCGATGGCGTGGGTCGGCGACCACATGCTCTCCTACGCGCAAGCCATCGTCGCCGGCTTCGCGATCAACTGCCCGGAGAGCGCGGCGACGGTGCTGCACGACCTGAAGGAGATCGGGCCGACCTACTTCTTCGCGCCGCCGCGGATCTGGGAAAACCTGCTCACCAGCGTCATGATCCGCATCGAGGACGCGGCGTGGCCGAAGCGGAAGCTGACCCACGCCTTCCTCGGCCTGGCCCAGGACCTCGAGCGCCGCCGCCTCAACGGCCAGCCGCTGCCGTGGCTGCCGCGGCTGCTGGCGCCGCTGGGGCGCCTGCTCGTCTGCGGACCCTTGCGCGACAACCTCGGCCTGCGGCGCATCCGCATCGCCTACACGGCGGGCGAGGCGCTCGGCCCCGAGATCTTCGTGTTCTTCCGCGCGCTCGGCATCAACGTCAAGCAGCTCTACGGCATGACCGAGGCCAGCGTCTTCGTGGCCGTGCAGCGGGACGGCGACGTCCGGCTCGACACGGTCGGCACCCCGATGCCCGAGGTGGAGATCAAGATCTCCGAGGCGGGCGAGGTGCTCTTCCGCGGTCCCGGGGTCTTCCAGGGCTATTTCAAGAACCCGGAGGCAACCCGGCAGACGCTCGAGGACGGCTGGATCCACTCGGGCGACGCCGGCTTCCTCGACGCCGCCGGGCATCTGAAGATCATCGACCGCGCCAAGGACCTGGGGCGGCTGGCCGACGGCACGATGTTCGCGCCCAAGTACCTCGAGAACAAGCTGAAGTTCTCGCCCTACGTGAAGGAGGCGGTCGCCCTGGGCCCGGGGCGCCCCTACGTCACCGCGCTGGTCAACATCGACCTGGGGGCGGTCGGGAACTGGGCCGAGCGCCGGGGGATTGCCTATACGAGCTACACCGACCTCAGCCAGAAGCCCGAGGTCTACGAGCTCATCCAGCAGGAGGTCGTGCGGGTGAACCGGAGCCTGGCTTTGGAGGACGAGGTGCTGCGGGGTGCGGCGATCCGCAAGTTCCTGATCCTGCACAAGGAGCTGGACCCGGACGACGAGGAGATCACCCGCACGCGCAAGGTGCGGCGGGGCTACGTCGCCCAGAAGTACGCGACCCTCATCGAGGCGCTCTACGGCGACCGCGACCACGTGGCGGTGGAGGCCCAGGTCACCTACGAGGACGGGCGCATCGGCATCGTCCGCGCTGACGTCGCGATCAGAGAGGTCGTGTGACCACGGGGGCCGGACCCTTGCTGGAGGTCGACGGCATCAGCGTCCGGTTCGGTGCGCTCCTGGCCCTCAACCGGGTGAGCCTCACCATTCTCCGCGGCGAGATCGCCGCGATCATCGGCCCCAACGGGGCCGGCAAGACGACGCTGCTCAACTGCATCAGCGGCTTCTACCATCCCTACGAGGGCCGCATCGGCTTCGCCGGCCGCGATCGAACGCACCTGCGCCCGCCCGAGGTCGCCACGCTCGGCATCGCGCGGACGTTCCAGAACGTCGCCCTGTTCCGGGGCATGAGCGTGCTGGACAACATCATGACCGGGCGCGTGCTCAAGATGCGCGGCAGCTTCCTGCTCGACGCCGTGTGGTGGGGCCCGGCCCGGCGCCAGGAGCTGGAGCACCGGGCGTTCGTCGAGCGCATCATCGACTTCCTGGAAATCCAGGCCATCCGCAAGACGCCGGCCGGCCGCCTGCCCTACGGCCTGCAGAAGCGCGTGGAGCTGGCCCGGGCGCTGGCCGCCGAGCCGCAGCTCCTCCTGCTCGACGAGCCGATGGCGGGGATGAACGTCGAGGAGAAGGAAGACATGTGCCGCTTCATCCTCGACGTCAACGGCGAGTTCGGCACCACCATCGCCCTGATCGAGCACGACATGGGCGTGGTCATGGACATCTCCGACCACGTGGTCGTCCTCGACTACGGCCGCAAGATCGCCGACGGCACCCCCGAGCACGTCCGCAAGGACCAGGCCGTCCTCGATGCCTACCTGGGGGTCGCTCATGATTGACGTGCTGTGGAGCGTGTTCGTGGGGCCGTTCAAGGACATGGCGTCGGCGCCGACGTTCTTCGCGGAGGTGCTGATCGGCGGGGTCGCGGCGGGGCTGATGTACTCGCTGGTGGCGCTCGGGTTCGTGCTGATCTTCAAGGCCTCGGGCGTGTTCAACTTCGCCCAGGGCGTGATGGTGCTGTTCGCGGCGCTCACGCTGGTCGGCCTCATGGAGCGCGGCGTGCCGGTGCCGATCGCGCTGGCGCTCACGACCCTGGTCATGATCGCGCTGGCGTTCGGCATCGAGCGGGTGGTGCTGCGCCCGCTCGTCAACCAGCCCCACATCATCCTGTTCATGGCCACCATCGGGCTCAACTTCTTCCTGGAGGGCTTCGGCGAGATGCTGTGGGGCGCCAACGTCAAGCGGCTCGACGTCGGCATTCCCGACGAGTCGTTCAAGGTCGCCGGCATCCTCATGAACACGCTCGAGCTGACGGCGGCGCTCACGGCCGGCGTCCTCGTCGCCATCCTCGCGGTCTTCTTCCAGCGCACCCGGATCGGCCGCGCGCTGCGCGCCGTGGCCGACGACCACGAGGCGGCGCTGTCCATCGGCATCCCGCTCAAGACCATCTGGGTGGTGGTGTGGTCGGTGGCCGGCATCGTGGCGATCGTGGCCGGCATCATGTGGGGGGCCAAGAGCGGCGTGCAGTTCAGCCTCTCGCTCATCGCGCTGAAGGCGCTGCCCGTCCTGATCCTCGGCGGCTTCGAGTCCGTCCCCGGCGCCATCGTCGGCGGCCTCATCATCGGCGTCGGGGAGAAGATCGGCGAAGTCTACTGGGGTCCATTAGTGGGCGGGGCCATCGAGAACTGGTTCGCCTATGTTCTGGCCCTGGCCTTCCTGCTGGTCCGGCCCCAGGGCCTCTTCGGCGAAAAGATCATCGAGCGCGTATGAAGACGACGGCAATACCACGCGCATGACAACGGCAATACCAAGGGAAAGAATGACGACGAGGACGGTCCAGATGCTAGGCGGCGGCGAAGCGACGACTGAGGCGTGGGCCGCCTACGCCGCAGGGAGGAGCGAGCCGGCCAACGACGCAGATGGGCCGTCATCGTCGTCATCGCCAAAGCGCGTGATCTACCGCGAAGCGGGCCAGTTCAAGACCACCTACGCCAGCGACCAGGCGATCTTTCCCATCGCCCAGGACCGGTGGTTCGTATGGCTGGCCGTGGCGGCCGCGTTCGTGGTGCCGCCGGTGTTCGCCAACGAATACTGGCTGCAGGCGGTGCTGATCCCGTTTCTGATCTACGCGCTGGCGGCCCTCGGCCTCAATCTGCTGACCGGGTACGCGGGGCAGCTGTCGCTCGGCACCGGCGGGTTCATGGCGGTCGGCGCCTACGCGGCGTTCAAGCTGACGACGGCGTTCCCGTGGCTGAACATCGTCGCGGTGTTCCTGCTGGCCGGCGTGGTGGCGGCCCTCGTGGGCGTGCTGTTCGGCATCCCGAGCCTGCGCATCAAGGGCTTCTACCTGGCCGTGGCCACCCTGGCCGCCCAGTTCTTCCTCATCTGGCTCTTCAACAAGGTCGGCTGGTTCGTGAACCACGCGTCCTCCGGCACCGCCACCGCGCCGCCGCGCACGATGCTGGGCGTGATGGTCACCGGGCCGCAGGCGACGGCGCCGGTGCGCTACCTGGTCGCGCTGGCGCTGGTCGTGGGGCTCGCGCTCGTCGCCAAGAACCTGGTGCGGGGCCGCGTGGGCCGCTCGTGGATGGCCATCCGCGACCGGGACATCGCCGCCGAGATCATCGGCATCAAGCCGCTGCCGACCAAGCTGCTGGCCTTCGGCATCTCGTCGTTCTACTGCGGGGTGGCCGGGGCCGAGCTGCTGTTCCTGTATCTCGGCAGCGTGGAGACGCTCGCCTTCGACATCAACCTGTCCTTCCTCGTGCTGTTCATGGTCATCATCGGCGGACTGGGGAGCGTGCTCGGCTCCTTCCTCGGCGCGGCCTTCATCGTGCTGGTGCCGATCTTCCTCACCAACGCGCCGCACTGGCTCGGCGTCGGCCTGCGCACCGACACGCTCAAGCAGATCGAGCTGATGATCTTCGGCGGCCTCATCATCTTCTTCCTGATCGTCGAGCCCAACGGGCTCGCCCGGCTGTGGTCGATCACCAAGGAAAAGCTTCGGCTCTGGCCGTTCCCTCACTAACCGGACAAGGAGGACATCCATGACGATGCGACGACTGTTCATCGCCCTGCTGGCTGTCGCCCTCACCGCGGGCCCGATCGGGGGCGCCGTGACCGCGCAGGAGAAGTCGATCTTCATCCCGCTGCTGGTGTACCGCACCGGGCCGTTCGCGCCGAACGGTATCCCGTCGGCCAACGGGTTCAACGACTACTTCAACCTGCTCAACGAGCGTGATGGCGGCATCAACGGAATCAAGCTCGTGTGGGAGGAATGCGAGACGCAGTACAAGACCGACCTCGGTGTGGAGTGCTACGAGCGGCTGAAGGGCAAGCACGGCGGCGCCCTGCTGGTGAACCCGTTCAGCACCGGCATCACCTACCAGCTCATCCCCAAGGCCTCGGTCGACAAGATCGTCATCCACTCCGCGGGCTACGGCATGACGGCGTCGGCCGACGGCCGCTGGTTCCCGTGGGTCTTCAACTTCCCGATGACGTACTGGAGCCAGGCCTCGGCCTTCGTCAAGTACGTGGGCGCCCAGGAAGGCGGCCTCGACAAGCTGAAGGGCAAGAAGATCGTCCACGTCTTCCACAACAGCCCCTACGGCAAGGAGGCCAACCCCACGCTGGAGGACCTGGCGAAGAAGTACCAGTTCGAGCTCACGCTGCTGCCGGTGGACACGCCGGGGCAGGAGCAGAAGGCGACCTGGCTGCAGGTGCGGCGGATCAATCCCAACTGGATCTACGTGTCCGGCTGGGGCGTGATGAACCAGGTGGCCGTGAAGGAAGCCGCCACCATCAACTTCCCGATGGACCACGTGGTCGGCAACTGGTGGACGGGCACCGAGACGGACGTGGTCCCGGCCGGTGACGGCGCCCGGGGCTACAAGTCGATGACCTTCCACGCGCCCGGCAACAACTTCAAGGTGCACCAGGACATCATGAAGTTCGTCCACGACAAGGGGAAGGGCAGTGGCCCCAAGGAAGGCGTGGGCGAGGTGCTCTACAACCGCACCATCATCAACGCCATGCTCGACACCGAGGCCGTCCGCCTGGCCATGTCGAAGTTCGGCGGCAAGGGCGCCCCGACCGCCGAGCAGGTACGGTGGGGCATGGAGAACCTGAACCTCACCGACAAGCGGCTGGAGGAGCTCGGCATGAAGGGGCTCCTGCGGCCGCTCAAGGTGACGTGCGACAACCACGAGGGCAACGGCCTGGCCCTGGTCCAGCAGTGGGACGGCAAGAAGTGGAACATCGTCTCCGACTGGATCGAGCCCATGCGTGACGTCGTGCGGCCGAAGCTCGAGGCGGCGGCGGTGGAGGAAGGCAAGAAGCTCGGGTACACCCAGCGCGACTGCGCGAAGGAGAAGTAGCGCCGGTGCGCGACCCGGGCGAGACGTCCCGACCGCTCCTGGCGGTCAGCAACATCGAGGTGATCTACGATCACGTGATCCTCGTGTTGAAGGGCGTCTCGCTCCGGGTTCCCGACGGCGGCATCGTCGCGCTCCTCGGCGCCAACGGCGCCGGCAAATCGACCACGCTCAAGGCCATCTCCGGCCTGCTGCGCACCGAGCGCGGTGAAGTCACCAAGGGCTCGATCGAATTGCGAGGCGTGCCGATCCAACGCCGGAACCCGTCCGAGATCGTCACCCAGGGGGTCGTGCAGGTGATGGAGGGACGGCACGTCTTCGAGCACCTGACGGTCGAGGAGAATCTCCTCACCGGGGGCTACACCCGCCGCCACGGAGACTCTCTCAAACGGGACCTCGATCTGGTGTATACCTACTTCCCCCGGCTGACCCAACGCCGGGGGACCAGGGCCGGCTACGTCTCGGGTGGCGAGCAGCAGATGCTGGCCATCGGCCGCGCCTTGATGGCGCATCCCCGGCTGATGCTCCTCGACGAGCCGTCCATGGGCCTGGCGCCCATGCTGGTGGCCGAGATCTTCGAGATCGTGAGCCGGCTCAACCGGGAGGAGAAGGTGGCGGTGCTGCTGGCCGAGCAGAACGCCACCGTGGCGCTGCGCTACGCCCAGCACGGATACGTGATGGAGACCGGCCGCATCGTGCTGGACGGCGACGCGAAGACGATCAGCGACAACGAAGACATCAAGGAGTTCTATCTGGGCTTGACCGGCGTCGGGCAGCGCAAGAGTTACCGGGACGTCAAACACTACCGCCGGCGCAAACGGTGGCTTTCATGAGCGCATTGCTGCAGATCCAGGAGGTCTCCAAGGCGTTCGGTGGCGTGCAGGCCGTCAATCGGGTGAGCCTCGACGTCAACCGGGGCGACCTGATGTCCGTGATCGGCCCCAACGGCGCCGGCAAGACGTCGCTGCTGAACATGATCAGCGGCTTCTACCACCCGGACGCCGGCCGCATCCTGCTGGACGGCGTCGACGTCACCCAGTCGGCGCCCTCCCGCATCGCCGAGCGGGGCGTGGCCCGCACCTTCCAGAACATCGCGCTCTTCCGGGGCATGACCGTGCTCGACAACCTCATGCTGGGACGCCACGTCCACATGAAGACCGGCGTGCTGGGCGCGTTCGTCTACTGGGGCCTGGCCCAGCGCGAGGAGGTCACCCACCGCAAGCGGGTGGAGGACATCATCGACTTCCTGCGCATCCAGGATCTGAGAAAGCGGCCGACCGGCTCGCTGGCCTACGGCCTGCAGAAGCGCGTCGAGCTGGGCCGCGCGCTGGCTCTCGACCCCAAGATTCTGCTGCTGGACGAGCCGATGGGCGGCTGCAACCACGAGGAGAAGGAGGACATGGCGCGCTTCATCCTCGACGTCAACGAGGAATGGGGCACGACGGTCATCCTGATCGAGCACGACATGGGAGTGGTCATGGACATCTCCGACCGCGTGGCCGTGCTCGACATGGGCGCCAAGATCGCCGAGGGCAGCCCCGACGAGGTCCGCGCCAACCCGCAGGTGATCAAGGCCTACCTGGGGGAGACGAAGCCCGCGGGTCAGGGAGGGCGACGTGGCTGAGACGCTGACGCTCCCGCGCTACCTGCTGCAGAACGCCCGCCAGCACGCCGGCCGGCCGGCCATCCGCGAGAAGGACCGCGGCATCTGGCAGACCTACACCTGGCACGACTACCACGCCCACGTGCGCGACATCGCCCTGGGGCTGGCCTCGCTGGGGTTCGCCCGCGGCGACAAGCTCTCGGTGATCGGTGACAATCGCCCTCGGCTCTACTGGGCCCAGGTGGCGGCGATGTGCCTGGGCGGCGTGTCGGTGCCGGTGTACCAGGACGCGATCGCCAAGGAGCTGGCCTACGTCCTCGACCACGCCGAGGTGTCGGTCATCGTGGCCGAGGACCAGGAGCAGGTCGACAAGATCATCGCCCTGCAGGACCGGCTCCCCGCCCTGAAGCTGGTGATCTACGAGGACCCGCGGGGCATGTCGCAGTACAAGACGACCGTCCTCCACTCGCTCGACGAGGTCGAGGAGCTCGGCCGTCGGTTCGGCGCCGCCCATCCCGGCCACTTCGAGGCCGAGATCGACAAGGGCCGCCTCGAGGATCTGGCCCTCATCGCCTACACCTCGGGGACCACCGGGAACCCCAAGGGCGCGATGCTGACCCACGCCAACCTGGTCGAGACCGGGCACACCCTCATCAAGTCGGAGGACATCCGGCTCGACGACGACTGGCTGGCCTACCTGCCCATGGCGTGGGTGGGCGACTCCCTCTACACGCTCGTCATCAACCTGATGGTCGGCTTCACGGTCAACTGTCCGGAGAGCCCGGAGACGGTCCAGCGCGACCTGCGCGAGCTGGGTCCCACCGCGGTGCTGGCGCCGCCGCGGATCTGGGAGAACATGCTCACCGGCGTGCAAGTCCGGGCCGCCGACGCGCCCGGCCTCAAGCGCCGGGTGTTCCAGCAGTTCCGGGCGGTCGCCACACGCGCGGAGATCCTTCGCTCGGAGGGCAAGCCGGTGGGGCCGGTCCTCCGGCTGCTGGTGGCGCTCGGCGAGTTCTTCGTCTACGGCCCGGTGCGGGATCAGCTCGGCCTGCGGCGCGCCCGGTGGGCCTACACGGGCGGCGCCCCCCTGGGACCGGACACCTTCCGCTTCTTCCGCTCCTTCGGCGTCAACCTCAAGCAGGTGTACGGCTCCACCGAGGTGACCGGACTGGTGTCGCTCCAGCCCGACGCCGAGGCCAACCCGACCACGGCCGGCCGGCCCTGCCCGGGCATCGACGTGAAGATCGGCGAGCGCGGCGAGGTGCTGGTGAAGAGCGCCGGCATCTTCAAGGGCTACTACAAGAACGACGAGGCCACCCGCGAGGTGATCGACGGCGAGGGCTGGTTCCACACCGGCGACGCCGGCTTCGTCGACCCGCGCGGGCACCTCGTCATCATCGACCGGGCCAAGGACGTGGGGGCGCTGGCCGACGGCACCGCGTTCGCGCCGCAGTTCATCGAGAACAAGCTCAAGTTCAGCCCCTACATCCGGGAGGCGGTGGCCTTCGGCCACGACCGCCCGTTCGTGACCGCGATGATCGCCATCGATCCCAACACGGTCGGCAGCTGGGCCGAACGGCGGGGCGTCGCCTACACCTCCTACGCCGATCTCAGCCAGAAGCCCGAGATCCGGGGGCTGGTGACCGAGGAGATCCGCCGCGGCAACGAGACGCTGCCCGAGGCGCAGAAGGTCCGGCGGTTCCTGCTGCTCACCAAGGACCTCGAGGCCGACGACGCCGAGATGACGCGCACCCGCAAGGTGCGGCGCCGGCACGTCGCCGAGAAGTACGCGCCGGTCATCGAGGCCTTCTACACGGGCGGCGCGGCCGTGGAGCTGACCACGGCCATCACCTACGAGGACGGCCGGCAGGGGACGATCCACTCCACGGTGCACATCGAGGACGTCGAGGGGGTGGCCGCCCGTGTCTGACGATTTCAGCTTCTTCCTGCTCCTGATGTCCAACGGGGTCCTCATCGGGCTGATGTACTCGCTCATCGCGCTGGGCTTCGTGCTCGTCTACAAGGCCACCGACGCCATCAACTTCGCCCAGGGCGAGTTCGTCATGATCGCCGGCTTCGTGGCCGCCGGCGGCCTCATGGTGTGGGGGGTGTCGCTGTGGATCGTGGTCCCCCTCGTGCTGGCGAGCATGATCGCCTTCGGCTTCCTCCTGGAGCGCGTCATGCTCCGCAAGCTCATCGGCCGGCCGGTGATCGCCGTCGTCATGGCCACCATCGGGCTGGCGTCGATCCTGCGTGGGGTGGGGCCGTTCACCATCTTCCAGGGGACCAAGCCGCTGCCGCTGCCCATCCGCGACGAGCCGTTCCTGCTCGGTCCGCTGTTCGTTCCCCCCATCCAGGTGCTGGGGGCGGGGGTGAGCCTGGCGTTCCTGGCCGGTTTCGGCTGGTTCTTCCTGAAGTCGCGCAAGGGCATCGCCATGCGGGCGGTGGCCGACAACCAGCAGGTGGCCAGCGCTATGGGCATCGACGTCGAGCGCTACTTCGGCGTGGCGTGGGCGATGGCCGGGGTCGTGTCGGCGCTGGGCGGTATCCTGTGGGGTAACCTGCTCGGCGTCGACGTGAACCTGGCCCTGGTCGGCTTCAAGGTGTTCCCGGTGGTGATCCTGGGCGGGCTCGACTCCATCCCCGGCGCCATCATCGGCGGCCTCATCGTGGGCATCGTCGAAAACGTCGCCGCCGGCTACGTCGACCCCTACGTCGGCGGCGGCACCAAGGACTTCGCCCCCTACGTCTTGATGATCATGGCCCTCATGATCCGCCCCTATGGCATCTTCGGAAAGAAAATCATCGAGCGCATATGAGTATGACCAGTGGTGCCCGCGAGAGAGTGCGATGATTCACCGCGAATGCGGCGTGCTGAAGACGTCCTACGAGGCAGACATGGGGCTGTACCCGTTGCCCATCGCCAAGTGGACGGTCGCGGCGCTGGCGGTGCTGTTCTTCGGGATCATCCCCCTGTCCCTGCACGAGTACTACCTGTCGATCGCCAACCTGGTCTGGATCTCGGTGATCGGCGCCCTCGGCCTCAACATCCTGGTCGGCTACACGGGCCAGGTGTCGATCGGCCACGGGGCGTTCATGTCGGTGGGCGCCTACACGGCGGCTAACTTCGCCAACCGCCTCGACTCGCCGTGGCCGGTCAATCTCCTGGCCGGCGGGCTGATGGCGGCGCTGATCGGCGCCATCGTCGGCATCCCCTCGCTGCGCATCAAGGGGCTGTACCTGGCCATCGCCACGCTGGCCGGCCAGCTCATCATCGAGTGGATCATCAACCACGTGACGTTCATCAGCGGCGGGGTCCAGGCCTCGATCGAGGTGGCCCGGCCGAAGCTCGGGCCGATCGTTCTGAGTAGTCAGCAAGACATGTACTATTTCCTGCTGTTCTTCGTCGTCCTCGCCATCGTGGGCACGATGAACCTCATCCGCACCCGGATCGGCCGCGCGTTCATCGCCATCCGCGACCAGGACATCGCCGCCGAGATCATCGGCATCAACATCTTCCGCTACAAGCTCCTGGCCTTCGCCATCTCGTCGTTCTACGCCGGGGTCACCGGGGTGCTGTACACGTACTTCCTGGGCATCGCCAACTACGAGCAGTTCCAGATCGGGGTGTCCATCGACTACCTGGCCATGATCATCATCGGCGGGCTCGGCTCCGTGCTGGGCTCGATCTTCGGGGCCATCTTCGTCACCCTGCTGCCCATCGTCATCCGCCTGTCCATGGAGGCCTTCGGTGGGGTCTTCTTCAGCCAGGCGACCGTCCTCAACCTCATTCCCAACCTCCGCCTCATGATGTTCGGCGCCCTCATCATCTTCTTCCTGATCGTGGAGCCCGAGGGGCTGAATCGCCTGTGGCGGAATATCCGGAGCTATTTCCGGGTCTGGCCGTTCGCGTACTGACGTGCGCGAGAAAGGAGTAGCACCCATGACACGCTCTCTAGCCGTCCTGCTGGCCTTGGTCCTGGGAGGAGGCAGCCTGCTCGCCTCGGATCCGGCCCACGCGCAGAAGAAGGAGATCGTCATCGGCCTGCAGTGCGATCGCACCGGGCCCACCCAGATCGTGGGCACGGTCCTGTGCCCGGCCTTCCACGACTACATCGCCCTCATCAACTCCAAGGGCGGCGTCGAGGGCTTCCCGATCAAAGCGCTCGAGATCGACCACGAGTACAAGGTGCCGCCGGCCGTCGAGTCCTACGAGCGTCACAAGAAGGAAGGCGCCGTGACGATGGCCGTCTACGGCACGCCGCAGATCTACGCGCTGCAGCAGAAGCTGACGGAAGACCGCATCCCCGGCACCTCGCCGGGCTTCGGCAGCGCGGCGGCCGCCGACGGCCAGCGCTACCCGTACATCTTCCCCATCGCCGCCACCTACTGGTCGCAGGGGGCGGCCGCGGTGGACTTCGTGAAGAAGCAGCTCGGCGGCAGCCTCAAGGGCAAGAAGATCGCCTTCATCTTCTACGACAACCCGGCCGGCCGCGAGCCCATCGACGTGCTGGCCGACATCGCGGAGAAGGAGGGCTTCCAGCTCAAGACCTTCGCGGTGCCGCCTCCCGGCGTGGAGATGGGCGCCCAGGTGCTGGACATCTCCCAGCGCTTCAAGGCCGACTTCGTGATCGCCCACCTGTTCGGCGGCGCGCCGTCGGTGTCGATCAAGGAGTTCAAGCGGGTCGGCTACCCGCTGCGCAAGGTGGTGTCGTTCGTGTGGGGCGCCGGCGAGGCCAACATCGAGGGCGCCGGCGGCTTCGGGGTGGCCGAGGGGTACTACGCCATGCAGTTCGCCGGCGTGGGTCCCGACTACCCGGTGCTGGCCGAGATCCGCGAGATGTACAAGAAGCAGGGCAAGCCGGCGCCGGTCACGCAGACCACGTCGAGCGTCTTCTACAACCGCGGGGTGCTCATCGCCGCCCTGCACGTCGAGGCCATCCGCCACGCGCTGAAGGCCAAGCCGGACGGCAAGATCACCGGCGTCGACACCAAGGCCGGCTTCGAGAAGATCGCCAACTTCACCCTGGGCGGGCTGGTGCCGCCGCTCAAGGTCACGGCGATCGACCACGAGGGGGGCGGTCTCGTGCAGATCTGGCAGGTGAAGGGTGGGAAGTTCGTGAAGGTCACCGACTGGTTCGCGGCCTACCAGGACGTGGTGGGCAAGCACATCAAGGAATCTGGCGCGAAGAAGTAGCGACCCGCGCTCTCCGGCGGCGGCGGCTGGGTGGGGCGTAGCCCCCGGAAATCCGCGAGTCGTCTCGCGTGGAGGCGTGGTCGACCGAGGCCAGGCTTCGCCAGGGGTAGGGCCAACGGATTTCCGGAGGCCACGCCCCACCCAGCCGCCGCCGCCTCGGGCGAGGTGCTACTTCTCGCGAGGTGCGACATCTTCGGAGGACGGGATGCTGAGTCTCAATAACATCGAGGTCATCTATGACGGGGTGATTCTCGTGCTCAAGGGCGTGTCGCTGAACGTCGGTGAGGGCGGGATCACGACGCTGCTGGGCGCCAACGGCGCCGGCAAGACGACCACGCTGAAGGCGATCTCGGGCCTGCTGCGCTCGGAGCGGGGCGAGATCACCAAGGGGGCGATCGAGCTGGGCGGCGAGCGGATCGACCGCTTGCCGGCCCACGCGGTCGTGCGGCGCGGCGTCGTGCAGGTGTTCGAGGGCCGCCGGGTGTTCGAGCACCTCACCACCGAGGAGAACCTCGTCGCCGGCGGCCACATCCAGGCCGACCGGTCCCGGCTGCGGGAGGGGATCGCGCGCGTGTACGAGTACTTCCCCCGGCTGGGCGACCGCCGGCACGTCCAGTCCGGCTACCTCTCGGGCGGCGAGCAGCAGATGCTCGTCATCGGCCGTGCGCTGATGTCGAACCCCAGGGTCGTCCTGCTCGACGAGCCCTCCCTGGGCCTGGCCCCCATGCTGGTGGAGGAGATCTTCCAGATCGTGCAGCGCATGAACCGGCAGGAGAAGCTGACCGTGCTGCTGGTCGAGCAGAACGCCACGCTGGCGCTGACGATCGCCGACCACGGCTACGTCATGGAGAACGGGCGCATCGTGCTGGAGGGCAGCGCCGACGCCCTGCGCGAGAACGCCGACATCAAGGAGTTCTACCTCGGCCTCACCGAGGTCGGCGCCCGCAAGTCGTATCGCGAGGTCAAGCACTACAAGCGCCGCAAACGCTGGCTCAGCTAGGAGGCCGACCAACATGATGAGACGGATGCTGGGGTGGGCAGTCCTGTTTGTCCTGATCGCCGTCAACCTGGGCGCCTGCGCCAGCATGGGCAAGGACGCGCCGAGCACGCCGTCGCTCTACCGCCGGCTCGGCGGCCGTGAGGGCATCGCCCTCGTGGTCGGTGACTTCACCGGCAACATGGCGGGTGACGCGCGGGTGAACGCGCGGTTCAAGGGGATGAAGCCGCCCGAGGTGGAGAAGTTCAAGTCGAACCTGGCCGACCAGATCTGCGAGGCGACCGGCGGGCCGTGCTCCTACGTGGGCAAGGACATGAAGAAGGCCCACGAGGGGATGAAGATCACCGAGGCCGAGTGGAACGCCACCGTGGAGAACCTGGTCAAGGCGATGGACAAGCACAAGGTCGACGCCAAGGCCAAGCAGGACCTGCTGGGCGCGCTGGGACCGATGAAGGGCGACATCGTCGGTCGCTGACGCTCGCCGGATCATCATGGTTCCACAGGGATTCACGCTGTACGACATGATCGAGCGGGGCGCGTCGCTCTACGGCGACGCGCCCGCCGTGATCCAGGGCGAGCAGGCGGTGTCCTTCCGGGAGTTTCGCCGGCGGGTGGACGCGCTGGCCGGCGGGCTGGCCGCCCTCGGCATCGCCAAGGGCGACCGGATCTGCATCCTCGCCCAGAACGACCCGGCCTACCTCGAGCTGTACGGCGCCTGCGCGCGCCAGGGCATCATCGCCTACCCCATCAACTGGCGGCTGACCGGCCCCGAGGTGGAGCGCGTGGTGGAGCGCGCGGCGCCGACGATGTTCGTGGCCGACGCCTCCACCCTGGGCGTGGTGGCCGACTGGCCCGCCGCCCGGCCCGCGGTGGCGCACTGGTACCAGCTCGGCGCATCCGCCGCCGCCGGCTTCACGCCCGTCGCCACGCTGTACCGCGACACCGCGCCGCCCCCGGCCGACGTATCGCCCGACGACGCCTTCGCGGCGATCTCGACCGCGGCGGTGGACCTCGTGCCCCGTGGCGCCGTCCTCACCCACGCCAACGTGCTCACCGCCAACCTCACGGCCATGGCCTGCTTCGGCTTGACGCCGGCCGATCGCTACCTGCTGGCCCTGCCGATGTTCCACATCACCGCGCTCGGCACCGCGCTGGCCCACATGCACGCCGGCGGCGCCAGCGTGGTGGTGTCGCGCTTCGACGCCGAGGAGGCGGTGCGGCTGATCGATCGCCACCACGTCACCCACGTGTCCGACTTTCCCCCGGTGCTGAGCAATCTGCTGGACGCCGCCGACAAGCTGGGCAGCCGGCTGCCCAGCCTCCGCGACGTGGCCGGGCTCGACGCCCCCCCGACCATCCAGCGGCTGCACGAGACGACGGCCGCGAAATTCTGGACCGGGTTCGGTCAGTCGGAGACGAGCGGCTTCGTGAGCCTGCAGCGCGTGCTCGACAAGCCCGGCGCCGCCGGCCGGCCGGTGCCGGTGGCCCGGGTGGCGCTGGTGGACGACTATGATCGCGAGGTGCCGGTGGGCACGCCGGGCGAGATCGTCGTGCGGGGCCCGCTCGTATTCCAGGGCTACTTCGGCCAGCCCGACGTGACGGCCTACACCTTTCGTAACGGGTGGCACCACACGGGCGACGTGGGGCGCTTCGACGCCGACGGCTACCTCTACTACGTCCGGCGCAAGCCCGAGAAGGAGCTGATCAAGCCGGGCGGCGAGAACGTCTATCCGGCCGAGGTGGAGACGGTCATCGTGCAGATGGACGGGGTCAGTGGCGTCTGTGTCTACGGCATCCCCGACGCCAAGTGGGGCGAGGCCGTCAAGGCGGTGGTGGAGGCGCCGGCCGGGCGCTACACCGCCCAGCAGGTGACGGACTACGTCGGCTCGAAGATCGCGCGGTTCAAGCGGCCCCACGTCGTGGTGTTCACCGACGCCCTGCCGCGCACCGCTGATGGTACGGTGGACCGCGAGGCAGTCAGGAAGGGGTGGGGTGACGCGCAGTAGAGTGGCGTGGTGAGTTCGGCGCGCATGAGTGCTGGCATTTCGGGTGCATTGATTGCGATGGCCACGTCCCTCGCACCCCCGAGCGCTTCACATGACGGCAGCGCCCACGATGCCTTGCGGCTCGCCGACACGCCGGGAATGCACAGTCTGAACACGACTTGCACTCCGATGAGCGGCCGAGGCCCGGCCGCCACCTCCGGAGCTTGTCCCGTCAAGAGGCCGTATCGGTCGCGGCCGATGCCGGATCCACTGCATAGAAATGGGTAATAGTTCTCTCTCACCGACGACGCCATTGGGAACGTCGCGGGATGCCACGCGACGCCCTCGCTGAGCTTCAGCGCTTCAAGGCCTCGCTGGCCCTCTACGCGCGGCTGGCGGCTTACGTCTACGCGGAGGCACGTCTGCTCGTCCTCACGGTAGTGGTGATGCTCGCCGTGACCGTGGTGACGCTGGCACGGCCGTGGCCGCTGCAGGTCGTCATCGATTCCGTGCTGAGCAGGCGCCCGGCGCCGGGCTGGATCACGCGGCCGTTGGGGGATCTCGCTTCCGGGGAGCTTCTCGTCGTCGCCGTCGTTCTCATGGCCGTAGCCACGTTGCTCCACCAGGCACTGATGCTGGCCCAGCAGTACGCGTCCCAGCTGCTTGGACAGCGGATGGTGCTGCGATTGCGCTGCGATCTCTATGCGAAGCTGCAGCGACTCTCGCTCGCGTTCCACGATCGTGCGAGCGTCGGCGACCTCATTCATCGGGTCACGGGCGACGCGCCGGCCCTGCAGAACATAGTAACCTATGGGTTTGTTCCACTCGCGATTCAGCTCGTGACCGCGGCTGCGCTCACCGGCACCGTGTTCCTCCTGGACGCGCGCCTGGGGATCGTCGCGCTCTCCATCGTTCCCGTCCTCATGGTGTGGACGGTATGGTTCTCGGAGCGAGTGCGTCGGCGCACGCATGGCCTGGCGCTCGCCGAGAGCGGCATCTACAGCGCCGTGAGCGAGACCCTCGGCGGTATTCGGGCCGTTAAATCGTTCGGAATGGAGGAGGCCGAGGTGAGGCGGTTCGAGCGGCACGCCCGATCGAGCCAGCAGGCCTACGTAAACGTGATGACGCTCGGCTCGCTGGGCGGGCAGGTCACGGAGGCGCTGGCTGGTCTGACGACCGCTGTCATCGTGTTCCTGGGTGCCCGCGCGGTGCTGGCCGAGGCGATGTCGGTGGGGGAACTCCTGGTCTTCATGGCCTATCTCCAGTCCCTCTACGGTCCGGTCACGCAGCTGGCCGCCTCGGCCATCGTCATCCAGCGCTCGGCCGCTAGTATCGAGCGCGTCGTGCAGATCTTTGATCAGGAGGACGAGCACGCGGGGCCGGGTCGGCTTCGGCTCCGTAGCCTCGCCGGGCGCCTGTCCTACCAGGGCGTCTCCGCCACCTACGACGAACGGCGTCCCGTCCTTCGCGATGTGAACCTCGACATCGAAGCGGGTGAGCGTGTCGCCTTTGTCGGGCGCTCGGGTGCCGGCAAGACCACGCTCGTCAGCCTCGTGCTCCGTTTCTATCGACCTGTCTCGGGGCGCATCCTGCTCGATGGCGCCGACCTTGATGCGCTCGACCTGACATGGCTCCGTCAGCAGATCGCCCTGGTACTCCAGGAGCCGATCATCTTCTCGGGCACCCTGCGTGAGAACATCGCATATGGACGACCCGGCGCGACCGACACCGAGGTCGCCGCGGCGAGTCACGCGGCCGGCCTGCACGACTTCATCGCCACCCTTCCCGACGCCTATGACACTCAGGTTGGCGAACGCGGTGTACGATTGTCTGGGGGGCAGCGGCAGCGCCTCTCCATTGCTCGAGCATTCCTCAAAGACGCCCCCATCCTCATCCTTGACGAGCCGACGTCAAACCTGGATGCCACGACGGAGCACCAGATTTTCGCGTCGCTGGACCGCTTGGCGCATGGACGCACGACGCTCGTGATCTCGCACCGCCTCGCGACCGTTCAGCGCGCCGACCGAATCGTCGTGCTCGCCGGCGGGCAGGTGGCCGAGCAAGGGACGCACGAGACCCTGCTGGCACGGGGAGGCGCCTACGCGGCGCTCCACGAGGATCAATTCAGTCCGCGGTCGGTGGGGACCAGGCCGTTCGACGCGCCACTCCGTCAATCCGAGACTCCGTCATGAGTGTCGCGGTCGGCTCGGTGCCCACACGCCTCGAACGCGCCCTGGCATGAGAACGCGACGGCTGCGGATCGTCATCAGTGGCCTCGCCGTCACATATCCGTTCGGCGGTGTCTTCTGGGACTACTTGCAGTATCTCTTGGGCTTCGCGCGGCTCGGCCACGACGTGCTTTACATCGAGGACACCGGTCGTTGGGTCTACGACCCCCGCGTCCAGACCTTTGTTCAAGACGCCGAACGCAACGTCGCGAGCCTCGCGAAGGCTGTCCACGCCGTCGCCCCGGCGGCGGCCGAGCGCTGGTTCGTCCGGGATTCGAGGGATCGCACGTACGGGCGTTCCTGGCCGGACGTTGCCGCGTTCTGTCGTTCCGCCGACCTCTTCCTGAACATCTCGGGGTCGTCGATGATGCGCGACGAATACTTCGCAGCTCGATCGGTCGCCTACCTCGACAGCGATCCGATGTACACCCAGGCAACCGTCGCGCGCTGGAAGGCCGGCGATGTTGACCCTGACGTCGAGTGGCGGATGAGCGTTCTCGGCAAGCACCGCATCTTCTTCACCTTTGCGGAGAACATCGGCGCCCCCGAGTGTCGAGTCCCGTCCGACGTCTTTCAGTGGATCCCGACCCGACAGCCCATCGTCCTCGACTGCTGGCGGGCGGCCAGCCTCCCTCTGGAGTCGAGACGCCGTGTGTTGACGACTATCGCCTCCTGGGAGCCATCCGAGCGCGGCCCGGTAATCGACGGCGTCGCCTATCGAGGGAAGAGTCGCGAGTTCGAACGATTCATCGATCTGCCCTCACGCAGCCAACTGCCGCTGGAGTTGGCGCTCAGCGGGCCCGCGCCGTTCGCCCGATTGCGTGACCGAGGGTGGCGGCTTACGGACGGCTATGCCGTGTCGGGTGATCCACAGACGTACCGGAGCTATCTGGCATCGTCCTGGGGTGAGTGGAGTGTCGCGAAGCACGCCTACGTCGCCAGCCGGAGCGGATGGTTCTCGTGCCGGACGGCTTGTTACCTGGCGCTCGGTGTCCCTGTCGTAGTGCAAGATACTGGCTTCGGCGTCGCGATCCCGACGGGGCAGGGGGTGTTGACGTTCGCGACGCTCGATGAGGCGACCGACGCAATCGAGGAACTGATAGCTGCCCCCCGAAACCATTCGACCGCCGCCCTGGACGTTGCCCGGGAATATTTCGACTCCGATCGCGTCCTGACGCGGCTGCTCGAGCAGGCGCTCGGCGCACAAGCGCCTCGCCCATGAGTCCCGCGAAGAACCTCGATCCGGCGGGCTCCTACGCTGGCTCCGCGCCTGGGCACGCCGAACACCCGGGACCCAATGTTCGAGAACCTTCGTAGAGCGCCCCTGGCGGTTCGGCCCTCTCGTCGTTTTGTCGGCGACATTCCTCGCAAGGGTGGCGCGGGGTGACCGAGGAGATGATCCGGTGATCGATCCCAGAGACTCGGTCCAGCCTATGCTGCCCCAGCAGCTGCGAGGCGTCTGGCAAGAGGTGAAGGACGGGCGCCGCACGAGTGAAGCGGCCCTGGTCGAGCAGGAGCGATTGGTGGACAGGCACCGGCGGCGCTGGAGTGAAGCCCTGCTCGAACCCGGTCAGCCGACGCTCGAGGCCAGCCTCCTGCACGAACTCGGAACGTATGTCGACACCGGCGACCTTGAGGTGCTGCGCGGGCGCTGCCGGCGGGCGCTGGAAGAGCTGAAAACCGCGTGGACCAGGAGCGTGACGCTCGAGGATCCCGGCTCCGTCGAGGCCTACTACCGGGAAACCGACGGCTCGCTCTACGAGCTGATCTGGTGGCACACGCTCGTCGACGACATATCGCCGCTGGCGTACGTGAACGCGCTCGAGCTGGCGCAGCGCGCCGCCGGACATACGTATCTCGATTTCGGCTCCGGTGTTGGCTCAGGTGGACTGCTGTTCGCGCGGGCCGGCTTCGAGGTGACACTGGCTGACGTCTCGCTGCCACTTCTCGCTTTTTGTCGCTGGCGCTTCGCCCGGCGCAATCTGACGGCACGATTCGTTGATACCAAGCTTGCACCGATTCCGGAGCAGGCCTTCGATGTGATCACCGCGATGGACGTTTTCGAGCATCTGACCGATCCGCCGGCGACCGCTGCGGTGCTGGCGCGGGCGCTCCGGCCCAGTGGAATCCTGGTGGCACGGCTCCATGCCGAAGAGGATCCGGACCGGCCCCAGCACATCGCGACGACCTTCGAGCCTGTGGTCCGACGGCTGGCGGAGCTCGACTGTGTGCAGTTCTGGGAGGATGATTGGCTTTGGGGTCATCAGGCGTTCCAGCGTCGGTAGCGGGAGTGCCCGGGCGTGTCCTGCCCACCGGCACGATCGCCGCGAGGCTCTACGCCGGCGGCGACACGGGGCGTTACTTCAGTGGATCCTCGGGCTACGGCGGCTTGGGTCCGGAGATCTTCTTCGGCGCAGAGGCCATCGTCGATGACACCTGACAGCCGACGCTCCTGGCAACGAATATGAAGGCGTGCTACTTCGTCACCCCGGCGTGCCGGCAGCGGGTGGGCGTGGCTGCTCCAGCACATACACGCGGCCCGACTTGGTCGCCCACCGGGTGTACGGTACGGACGCGATGACGTTCCATCCCGGTATTGCGCGATTGCTGATCCGGTACCGGGTCGTTGCCGACACGTTCACCATTGGCACCTGCACCCCTTTAGCCGCGTCGCGCCGTGCGCGCTCGGGATGGGCGTACTGTAGCCATCCGTTCACGACGTAGCCTCCATCGAAGTCGGCTGGCTCGATTCCCCTCGTCTCGAGGTGAGCGACGGCTGTCCAGAGAGCCCGGTTGTACTCCAGATGGTCGCGGACGCCCACGAGCGAGACCAGCGCCGTGACGATGACGAGCGCTCCGGTGAGCCTGGGCCGGGCAATGCCACCGCGAGCACCTGACTGACCCGCCGGCCACCGCCGCGGTGCTGGCGCAAGCACTCCGGCCGGGCGGGATCCTGGTGGCGCGCCTGCACGCAGACAAAGATGCGGACCGACCGCAGCACATCGCGACGAGCTTCGAACCCGTGCTCCGACGGCTGGAGCAGTTGAGCTGTGTGCGCGTGTGGGAGGATGACTGGCTCTGGGGACATCAGGCGTTCCAGCGCCGGTGAACGGGGGGCGCTGGTGCGTGGCGACCGGCCCGACGTCACCGGGCCGGGTCGCCTCCCCGGTCAGCGTGGCTGCTCCAGCACGTACACGCGTCCCGATGGCGCCGCCCACTGGGTGTACGGAACCGATGCGACGACCATCCATCCCCGCGTGGCGCGATTGCTGATCCGGTACCGGGGGGTCGTTGACGATCCGTTGACGTTTGGCACCTCCACGGATCCGCCCGGGCCGCGGCGTGCGCGCTGGGGGTGGGCGTACTGCAGCCAGCCGTTCACGATATAGCCTCCATCGAAGTCGGCCGGCCCGACTCTGAGCGCCTCGAGGTGCGCGGCGGCGCTCCAGAGCGCCCGGTTGTAATCGAGGTGGTCGCGAACGCCCACTAGGGAGACGATCGACATGAGGACGATGAGCGCGCCTGTGATCCGGGGCCGGAGAATGGGACCGCAGCGCAGAGTCAGGGCCAGTGCCGGGGGGACCACTGTGAGCGCATAGCGGTCCCAGAACAGCCACAGCAACGCGACGATCAGGAGCTGGCCGATCACCTGCAGAAGCAGGAACCGGTCCGGTGTGTCGAGTCGACGTGCCGACCGCTCCACGAGGACCGACGCTGAGGCCAGCGTGATCGCGGTCACGACCCACGTCCACCGTCCATTCGTCGCGGGTTTGTCGTAGTCCGGGACCAGTGGCTTCGTCACCCCCAGCTCGCCTGGCCACCACGTCTGGCCCGGGGTCAATGGCGGGTAGTGGGACCGCCCCAGACTCTGCAGCGTCGCCACGCCCGTGCCGAGCACGACGATCGCGATCAGCATCACCGCCAGTCGGCGACTACACACGACGCCGGCCGACACCGGGAGGAGGGCCAAGCCGAGCGCTCCCGCCAGAAACGTCGTAGCGCTCACCGACATCACGGGCCAGAGCCGCAGCCCATAGTCCCTGAGGAGCCGCATACGGTTCCTCGGCGAGTTCGGGAGCTCCGACAAGTCGGCCACGACCTCGACGTGCTGCAGGAACCACCACGCGACGACCGCGAGGAACCCGAGCGCTGTCGCCGGCCAAAGGAACCGCGCCTTGTGCCGTCCCCATCCCTCCCGGTCGATCAGGAGCGTCAGAGTCATCGCGATGGGCAGCACGACCCCGACGATGCGGACACCGACCGCTGCGCAAGACAGACTGATCGCCACCCAGAGCCAGGCATCGCTCCGCCGATGGATCGCTCGGAGAAATGCCACGGTTGCCCAGATGGCGCAGACAACCAGCGGGACGTCCGTCATGAAGGAGAACGAGAGGACGACGTAGATCGGATACGCGCCCAGGCACGCGGTGCCAAGCAGCGTATCCCGGCGATTCACGCCCTGATCGCGCAGCAGCAGGTACATCCCACACAGCCCGAACAGCCCCGCCACCCACGTCGAGAGCCGAAGCGCCGTGAACGAGAAGCCGAACGGCAGGCAGAATAGCGTTCCCCAGAGGATCTGGACCGCGTTCGCGTGGGTGGAAAGGTCGAGGATGCGCAGGTCGCCGGCCTGCAGCAGCCGCTCCACCGACCAGGCGTATACCCAGTCGTCGACGAAGGGTGTGTTCTGGAACGGTCGGAGAACCAGTGCCGCCCCGAGCCACCCCACGGCGATCCCCGCGAGGTCGAGCGCGCGGTCGTGCGGCTTGGGGCCGGGGTACGGTGAATCCATGGAAGGACGGCGTCTCCAGCATACCGTGGGATGATGCTGAAGCGACAAGGGCTGCACTACACGATTTTTGCCCTCATCACCGACCGAAGCGGCGATAGCGTCTCCAGATCCGACACAGGTCGATGAGGGTCGGGATCATCAAAGGCACGACCCTGGCCTTGCCCCCGGCAACATCGATCCAGGTCCGGAGCGGATACTCCACCAGGTGGCGCCCTCGCAAGCGGAGGAGCACCTCGATGTCGAAGATCCATCGCGAAACGAACAGGTCGCCGAAGGCCTCGTCAATCAGCCCCGATCTGAACAATTTGGCCCCGCACTGCGAATCGTAGGTGTCCAACTCCAGCAGCGTGGAGGCCACGGTTGTGAACGCGCGACCCGCGATGTGCCGCGCGAAGGAGCGGGTGATGTTGCTGCCGAGCTTGTAGATGCGACTGCCCAGGATGCCGTCGACCGGCGAACGGAACGTCGCGGCATACGCCAGCATCCCATCCAGTTCCTCGAGCGGCGTCGCCAGGTCGGCGTCCCAGTACCCGGCCCACTCCGTGCCGTTCAGCAGCCCCTCCTTCTTGGCGTACAGCATCCCCTGCCTGACGGCTTCGCCCTTCCCCCGGTTGGTGGACATGACCAGAAGGTGCATCGTGGACGTTTGCTGGCGCCGGATCACATCAGCCGTGCCGTCCGTGGATCCGTCGTCGACGAAGACGCACCATCTCCCCGCCGGAAGATCGCGAAACTTGCTCAGATCGAGGCGGGTGGCCTCGTTGTAACAGGGGATGACGAGGCAGATCGTTGGCGCCACGGATCGCATTATGCCTCCTCACCGTCATGGTCGCCGGCACGATCTCGTCGGCGGCGGCCTGGTCGACTCGGCGTCGCCCAGGGCAACCGTCTCTGCATCCTCGCCCCGAACGACCCGGCTTATCTCGAGCTGTACGGGGCCTGCGCGCGCCTGGGCATCCTCGAGATCGTCGTGCGCGGGCCCGCTCGTATTCCAGGGTCACTTCGGCCAGCCCGACGTGACGGCGCACACGTTCGGCAACGGCTGGCACCGCACCGGGCGT
>CAVUPM010000003.1:0-490459 GCA_963743355.1 uncultured Candidatus Rokubacteria bacterium | reverse complement strand
CTGGGTAAGTAGACGGGCATGTGGAGCCTACCCAGTGACGCCCGGAGCGGGTAAGGACCCGAGTGCTCAATTCTGACTGGAGGGTGACACAGTGGACTTCATCCAAGAACTCGGTGCCTTCATGCTCGAACGCAAGAAGTTCTGGCTGCTGCCGATCGTGGGGGTCCTTGGGATTTTCGGTGGCCTGATCGTCGCCACTCAAGGCTCGGCGGTCGCGCCGTTCATCTACATGCTCTGGTAGCGGCTACGCCCATGGCCCGATCCACGCCCGCCGCGGCCTGCGCTGCGGCCGTGGGTCGGGCCGCGGACCGAGCAAGCCGCCCGCGAATTGCGGTAGTCTCGACCCTCCGTCCTCCATGGGAGAGCCGTGCACCGCGACCTACAGCGGCTGCTGCGGGGGCAGCCGGGGGATATCAGCCCATCCGCCGCGGCTCGGGAAGGAATGGTGTCGCCAAGCGTCTTGATAAGTGGAGGGACGTACTTGGCTTGCGCCCGGTGATGCCAGGAGAACTCCGTGGCCTGCTCGAGCGCTGTCGGGCGGAGGAGACCATTGCCTGGGAGCTGTTCACCCAATGGATAAGGATCCGGGCGGCTGCCATCCTCAGGGCTATCGGGAATCTGAGTAAGGCCGATCGCGAGGACGTCGTCGCCGCGACCCTTGACCAGCTCCTCCGCGTCGTTCGACACGATGGGATTTGCGGCAGCAGCAACGCAGAGATTCACGCCTACGTCCGCGCCACGATTCGCAACCAGGCTCTCAATCTTCTCCGCACTCGGGCCCAATCGCCGGAAACTGGAGAGCACGCCGCCTGGTATTCCGGCGACGGAGAACCTCGGAACAGTGAGATTGCGGATGAGCGACCGTCCCAGGACGCGCGGGCGATCATGTCGGAACAGCTCGGCCGGGCTCACGCCCTGCTCCAGTCGTGGACCGCTGCCGATCGCTACCTGTTCCTTGCGAAGATCAATGGCGTTCCGGCGAGGATCATCCAGCAGACGCTCGCGCAGCCCCCGTTCGACACCCGCATGGCCACCGCGACTGTGGATACCCGCTTCCATCGCCTGCGAAGGTGCCTGATGAACCACTTGGAGCAAGAATGAACAAGGATTTCACCGGATCGTCGGCGCCCGAGGATCCGCCTTCGCGCCACGTTGAGCCGTTGCCGGAGCGTCATCGGGCGTTCGACGAGCGACAGGCCGAAGAGCGTTCATGCCAGTTCGCGGGTTCTCTCGAGCAGCTCGGCGTCGGATCGGTGGCCCCGCCGCGCTGGATGCAGGCGCACCTCACGGAATGCCTCTCCTGCTTGAACGATTTCGCTCGCCTTCAGAGTCTCAATTTTCAACCCGACCCCGTCACCCCCCGGCGGTGGCTCGGCAGCCGCCGCCCAACTCCAAGGGAGGAGGGCGTGCTGGAGTTCGTACAGGGAATGGGGGCCTTCATGCTCGAGCGCAAGAGGTTTTGGCTCCTGCCGATAGTCGTGATCGTCGTGCTATTCGGTGGACTCATCGTGGCTGACCCAAGGGTCAGTCGTGGCGCCGTTCATCTACGCGCTCTGGTAGCGAGCGCCCGCATCCCGATCCACCTGAACGCCTTCGAGCGCTTCGGCGGCCTGCCGCGCACCTGTCTCTAGCGAACGTGCTCTTCTTCGGTCCGCCGGGCGACTGGAGCGGACGTGACGCCGGTGCTCATGCAGCTGTGAGAGGAGCCGTGAGGCATAGGGGCAAGACCTGTGTCGTCACGGCGTGAATGACATCCATTCATGGCGTGAATGGGCAAGCCGCGCGCTGGCGCCTCGACGTTCCCGCGGGAACGCGTACCACGGAGCCGGAGCTGGAGGCGAGTAGGGTGTCCACAATCGGGCGCATTGACGCATCTCCGCGGCGCTGCTTACGGTCCCGTCATGAGTTCCGTCGTCGCAGGCCGGAGTTGACGGAATTGCCCACGGTCCTGCGCAGCGGCCCATATCGGATCTACTTCGTGAGCCACGATCTCGACGAGCCGCCGCACGTCCACGTGGACCGAGATGATCAGTCGGCCAAGTTCTGGTTGGCGCCCGTCGCATTGGCGCGTAACCTTGGATTCACCGCGGTCGAGCTACGGCGCGTCCATAGGTTGGTCGCCGAGCATGAGCCGCGATTGCTGGAGGCGTGGAATGACTACTTCAGAGGGGCGACCGGGTGAGCGCGTCAAGGATGTGCGGTTCACCGAGGACGCCCTGGTCGTCGACCTCCTGGACGGCCGCACCATCTCCGTGCCGCTGGTGTGGTATCCGCGCCTGCTGTCCGCGACTGCCGCGCAGCGCGCCAACTGGCGGATGGCCGGAGGCGGTTTCGGCATCCACTGGCCCGACATCGACGAGGACCTGAGCACGGAGGGCCTGCTCCGTGGTGCCCCGGCTCCCCGAGGCTCAACAGCGGTTGGCCGGAAGACCGACTGATTCGGGTTAGCCCCCTCCGAGCTCCGCGCGCGCCAGTCACGTCCGGCCGGACTGCGGCTAAGATCGTTCCATGCCGCTCGAGTCGACGCCTTCTCCTGCCGTTCACCAAGGTCGACCCGAAACCGTCGATGACGGACCCGGTCGTGCGGGTATTCGTGGACAGGGAGCTTGCCTCTGAGGGGTTCGGCTTCGTACAACAAGGATCCCGGCCACCTGTTCGGCACCTCTGCCACGCAGTTCTATCGCCTCCTCGACCAGACGAACTACCGGAAGTCGGTCGATCAACTCCTCTCGCTGCTTCAGATCCTGGACTGCGAGGTGCGCCTGGTCGTGCGTCCCAAGACCGCGTAGCGAGACGCCTTTGACAGCGAAGCCGCCGGGGAGTACGTTCGCCGCCACACGGAGGTGAGCCATGGCCCACGGCGCCTTCAAGGTCCTCGACAGCGACATCCACATCATCGAGCCCCCCGACCTGTGGCCGCGCTACATCGATCCGGCCTTCCGGGACCGCGCGCCGGTCGGCCTCACGGAGGACGAGGGCGACCTGCGGCTCGCCCTCGACGGCAAGCCGTGGGGGCGGGTGGCCATCGACGCGGACCGCAGCCAGCGTCGCCAGGGGCGTAACTACGCGCTGAACCAGGGCCGCTGGCGGCCGTACGCCGAGCGGGGCTGGACGTCCAAGGTCCAGCTCGAGGCGATGGACATCGAGGGCATCGACGTCGCCGTGGTCTATCCCTCGCGCGGTCTCTTTGCCCTGACGATCCCGGACATGGAGCCGCGGCTGGCCGCCGCCATGGCGCGCGCGTACAACGACTGGCTCCACGAGTTCTGCCAGGAGAACCCGGAGCGCCTGCTCGGCGCCGGCATGATCTCGCCGTTCGACGTCGACGATGCCGTCGCGGAGGCCCGGCGCTGTGTGCGGGAGTTCGGCTTCCGGGCGATGTTCCTGCGGCCCAACGAGGTGAACGGACGGAACTGGCACGATCCGTACTACGAGCCGCTGTGGGCCACGCTCGAGGAGCTGGAGGTGCCGCTGGGATTCCACGAGGGGTCCGGGTCGCAACTGCGGCAGGTGGGCGAGCAGTTCGGCGCCAACACGATGCTCAAGCACATCTACTCTCATCCCGTCGAGCAGATGCTGACCGCCGGTGCCTTCTGCGCGGGCGGCATCCTCGAGCGCCATCCGGGGCTGCGGGTGGCCTTCCTCGAAGGCAACTGCGGCTGGGTGCCCTTCCTGCTCTGGCGCATGGACGAGCACTGGGAGTGGCTGGGCGACATCTATGCGCGCGAGCTGACGATGGCCCCCAGCGCGTACTTCAAGCGGCAGTGCTTCGTGTCGGTGGAGTGCGACGAGGAGCCGGTGAAGCACGTCATCGACGCCATCGGTGACGACCGGATCGTCTTCTCGACGGATTTTCCACACGGCGACTCGAAGTTCCCCCGGGCGGTGGAGTCGTTCCTCCAGTTGCCGATCTCCGAGGAGAGCAAGCGCAAGATCCTGTGGGACAACTGCGCGGCGTACTACGGGCTCCCGTCCTGATTCGAGGAGGAGAGTTGCGATGATGACGCATAAACTCATCTCGGCCGATTCTCACATCGTCGAGCCGCCGGACCTGTACACGACCCGGATCGAGCCGAAATTCCGGGACCGGGCCCCGCGCCTGGAGCGGCTGGAGACGCCCACGGGCCGCAAGTTCGACTCGTGGGTCATCGACGGACAGGCGGCCGGCACCCTGGGCGCCGTGATACAGGCCGGACAGCGGTTCGAGGATCCGTCCCAGATCGACTTCCTGGGCACGTGGGAGGACGTGAGGCTCGGCGCCTACGATCCGCAGGCGATGGTCAAGGAGAACGAGATGGACGGGGTGTGGGGCTCGTGCCTGCAGCCGAGCCAGGGCCTCTTCTGGTACCGCATTCCGGACAGCGCCATGCTCTCGGCCATCTGCCGCGTCTACAACGACTGGATCGCGGACTTCTGCAAGCCCTTTCCCGATCGCCTCAAGGGCATCGCCATGCTCAACGTGGACGACGTCGAGGAAGCCTCGGCAGGAGCTCGAGCGCTGCGCGAAGCTGGGGCTGGTCGGCGCCTTCATCCCCGTGGCGCCGCTGGCCGACCGACCGTACCGTCACCCCGTCTACGACCGCTTCTGGTGGACCGCCCAGGACGTCGGGCTCCCGCTGCTGCTGCACATCGGCACGCCGCGCGGCGGTGTCCCCGGCTGCGAGTTCACGATGAACCTCGGTGAGCTCACCGGCGCGGGCCGTTCGACCACGGACTACTGGGTGCGCTACTCGCTGTCCGCGATGATCTTCGCCGGCGTCTTCGATCGCTATCCGAAGCTGAGGGTCGGCTCGGTCGAGCACGAGGCCGCCTGGATCCCTCACTGGCTGAAGCAGATGGACTTCACGTACCGGGAGCGGCCGGTGTTCACCAAGGGCTGGAGGTCGAAGGAGGGGCTGCTGCCGAGCGACTACTGGCGCCGCAACATGTTCGTCGAGTTCATGGAGGACGACCTCGGCGTCCAGCTCCGCGACGCGATCGGCGTGGACACCATGCTCTGGGGCAGCGACTTCCCGCACGCCGAGTCGACGTGGCCGAAGTCCCGGGACTTCCTGGACCGCATGTTCGCCGGGGTTCCCGAGCCGGATCTCCGCAAGATCACCTCGGAGAACGCCGCGCGGATGTTCGGCTTCAAGCTGGACTAGATCAGAGCATGCCAGGACTACGAGGGGCGTCACGGCTTCGCCGGGACGCCCCGAGCCGCCGGGGGGTCTGGGGGCCATGTCGGGGCCCCCAGTCGAACTGACCGGCTTCGTGCCGGTGACCACGGCGTCCGAGCTGGCGCCGGGGGCGATGAAGTGGGTGGCCGTCGATCGTGAGCGGGTGCTGCTCGCGAACGTCGAGGGCGTCTTCTACGCCCTGCGGGACGCCTGTGGTCACCGGCAGGCACCCTTGTCGAAGGGGACGCTCGCCGGTCACGTCGTCGAGTGTCCTCTGCACTTCGCGACGTTCGATGTACGCAGCGGCAAGCTGCTGAGCGGGCCTGTCTCGGCGGACATTCCCGTCTATGCGGTGCAGGTCCAAGACGACACGGTGTATGTGAAATGGCCACCGTCGCGGTGAGCTCTCAGGGAGGCTGACGATGAATCGCACGTCCCACGTCTACGTCGGTCTGGCGGGCGAGACCGCTCCCGGCCGCCCCATGCAGTCTGGCCTCTATCGCATGGTCGCGGGCGATGATCGCTGGGAGCTCGCGACTCGTGGCCTGCCCGAGGCGCCCGCCATCCGGGCCATCGCCACGCATCCCGAGCAGGCCGACACCGTGTATGTCGGGACGCAGCACGGTCCGTACCGCAGCACGGACCACGGAGAGCACTGGGACAAGCTCGACATCGCGGATCACGGCTTGCCAGTGTGGTCTCTGCTGTTCGATCCCCACGACTCCCGGGTGCTGTACGTGGGTTACGAGAACTGCGAGATCTTCCGCAGTGAAGACGGCGGCGAGCACTGGCAGCAGCTCCCGGTGACCGTCCGCTTCCCGGACGTGACCGTGGCCCCCGGGGCCAACCCGGCCAAGCGGGTCCTCGAGCTGGCCGCCAATCCTGCCAATCCCAGTGAGATCTATGGCGCCATCGAAGTCGGTGGTGTCATCCGGAGCCTCGACGGCGGTGAGCACTGGGAGAACATGAGCCATGGCCAGTACGTGAACGATGACACCGTGGACATGCACGGCGTGCTCGTCGGGCGCTGGCGGCCGGGGACGGTCTTTGCCATCGGCCGGGCTGGCCTGTTCAGCAGCACGGACCAGGGCGGGCACTGGGCCAGCGCCAGGCTCGAGCCGCTGAACCCCAAGGGACAAACGTACTGTCGTGACATCCGCGAGGTCCCCGGTGATCCCAAGACCATCTGGGTGGCCGCGGGGGCGAATTTCCAGAGCGACGTCGGCGTCCTGTTCCGCAGCAAGGACGGCGGCGTGAGCTGGAAGCGGATGGACATGGGCGTCAAGCCCAGGACCACCATCTTCAGCCCTCGCCTTCGACGAGCGCCAGCCGAGGCGGATGTACTGTGCGACCAGCGGCGGCGAGGTGTTCGCCAGTGGGGATGGTGGCGAGAGCTGGGCCGAGCGCCCCTTGCCGGCGGGCGCCACGCAGGTCTACGCCATGGGCTGCGCCTAGCCGGGTTCCGGCTAAGATCGTTCCGTGCCTTACGCGCGGGTGATGGCCGTTGCGACTTTGCTAGGCGCCGCGCTCCTGGCCTGGCCCGCGGCCGTGGCCGCGCAGCCGGGCTGCGGTTCCGGCGCACTCCCCGCGTGCGGCGCTCCCGAGCCAGCGCCCGTTGCCGCACCAACTTCCGGCGAGCTCGTCGCCGGCCAGTGGCGGCTCCTGTCGCCCGTGTTCGCCGCGCAGCCGGCCGGGGGATATCCTTTCGCCTTCGCGCGGGACGGCGCGGTGCAGACCGCCAACCTCGCGGGCGTCACCGGCTGGGCCATGCCGGCGCCCGGGCGGCTCGAGCTGACCGGCGGTGGCCGGATGCTCTACGGCTTCATCTGGAGCGAGCGTCACGGGGCGTTCCGTCATGTCATCGCCGGCGGCAGCGCCGCCGGGCTCTCGATGGTCATCGTGCCGGCCGGGCTGGACTCGCTGCGCGCGGCCGCCGCCATGGAAGACCGCCGCCGGGGCGAGGTCGATCCCGCCCTCCTTCCCGCGCTGCTCGACGCGCCGCCGCCGGTGCCGGTGGTGCTGCGCGGCGCGAAGGTGAGCGACGAGGCCCAGGCGGCTGATGCGGCCATCGCGGCCTACTTCTCCCGGGCGGGCGGGATGCGAGCGCTCCAGAGCATCCGGGTGGTAGGTGCGGCGAGCCTCGGCTTCGACATGGCAGACTTCGCGAGCGCCGGTGACCGCGTCTGGGAGGTGCGCGTCTACGAGCGCGGCACGCTCAGCGCCGTGATCTGGGTGAACGCGGAGACCGGCCGCCCGCGCTTCCTGGCGCCGTAGCGCGACTAGCCACCGTATGGTTGAGGTTCCGCGCCGGCTGTTCACCGTGGAGGAGTATCACCGCATGGCGGAGGCCGGCGTTCTCGGTGCGGACGAGCGTGTCGAGCTGATCGAGGGCGAGATCATCCAGATGGCGCCCATCGGTCCCCGGCACGCCGGCTGCGTGATCAACGCCAACCGGCTGTTCTTCACCCGGCTCGGCGACCGTGCGGTTCTCTCACCGCAGAACCCCGTGGTGATCCGGCCCCGCTCGGAGCCGCAGCCGGATCTGCTCCTGCTCCGGCCGCGGGCGGTCTCATACAGCCGGGAGCTTCCAGCCTCCCAGGACGTCCTGCTCGCGGTCGAGGTGGCCGACACGACGGTCCGCTTCGACCGGCTCGTCAAGGCGCGCCTGTACGCGCGGGCGGGCATCCCGGAGTTCTGGCTCTGCCTGGCGATGGACGGCGCCGTCGAGGTCTACCGCGGGCCAGGCGCCGACGGCTACGCGAGCGTGACGCGGTTCGGCCCTGGCCAGACGGTGTCGCCGCTCGCGTTCCCTGACGTCAGCATCGCGGTGACGGACTTTTTCGCCTAGTCAGCGGCCGCCGAGCGCAGCCACGACGCCTTGCCACAACGCGACAGCCTCCGCGGTGGAACCCGCTGGGTCCTTGAGCACGGCGGTGTGAACCATGACGAGGCGGCTCGACGGATCGACGTAGATGGCCTGGCCGTGCACGCCGCGCAGGGCGAACATGCGGCGCTTGCCGGGGAAGATCCAGGTCTGATAGCCGTAGCCGAAGTAGCGCGTCGCCGCGTACGGCTTGAGGTGCCAGCTGTCCTCGGGGACGGTGGTGGCGGCGTGCAGCCACGCCTCGGGGATGATCTGCCGGTCGCCGACGCCGGCCGTCGTGCGCGAGCAGCAAGCCGAGCCGCGCGTAGTCACGCAGCACCGCGTTGAGGCAGCAGTACGTCGCCTCCTGCCCCGACGCGTCGATGAGCCAGGTCGCGTCCGCCTCGGCCCCCATCGGCTCCCAGATCTTCTCCCGGAGGTAGTCGGCCACCGGACGCCCGACCGCACTTCGAAGGACGAGGCCCAGCACCTGGGTCTCGACGGAGGCATAGGCGAACGTGGTACCGCTCCGGCGGAGCCGTTCGTTGTACGGCTTCACGGCCTCCGCCCCGCCGGCGCCGACCTGGATGACCGTCTCGGCGAAGAGCCGCGCGACGTCGTCCTGGCTCGAATAGTTCTCGACGAAGCGGACGCCCGAGGACATCTCCAGCAGGTGCCGGAGCGAGGTGCGTCCGTACTCGGTGTCGGCGAGCGCGGGCACGTACGCCGCGGCGAGATCGTCCACCGAACGGATGCGGCCCTCGGCGATCGCGATGCCGATCAGCATCGCGGTGACCGTCTTGGCCATCGAGAACGAGGTGAAGCGATGCCGATCGTTCCGCGCGTACTGATACCGCTCGACCAGGATCGTGTCACCGCGCGCGATGAGCAGCCCGGTGGTGGGGTTGCGCGCCAGGTAGTCGTCGAGCGTGCGGGTTTCCGTCAGGGACTCGTAGCGCAGGGCCGGCTCGGCGGACGCCCGGGTGAGCCGCGACGGCGTGGCGGCTCGACGGATCAGCCGCCCGTCGAAGATCTGGTCGTAGTGACTGAACCCGCCGACGAAGAACGGGGCGCGAGGGATGGCCTTGATCGGATAGCCCTCGCGCGCGCCGTACTCTTCGGCGTTCGGGCCGTCCGCGGCGAACCGAGGAGCGGAGCCGGCTGACGGCGACGCGCAGCCGACAAGCGCGGCGAGGAGGATGCCAAGGAGGAGCACGGCAGCGATCTTCTGCCAGCCGTCGATCCTGCGCAACTACGTGTCAAGGAAGCCGGTGGCGGCTAGAATGGCCCACCACGAGCCCCAGCCCGCAGGAGGGTGGTGCCATGAGCGGTCCGCTGCGCGTCGTGCACTACGTGAACCAGTTCTTCGGGGGGATCGGCGGCGAGGACCAGGCGAACGTCGGCGTCACCGCGAAGGCCGGCGCCGTGGGGCCCGGCCGCGCGCTCGAGGCGGCGCTCGGCGACGGCGCGCGCATCGAGGCCACCATCGTCTGCGGCGACAACTTCGCCAGCGACCGGGCGGAGGACGCCGCGCGCGCCATCGGCGCCGAGCTCGACCGGCTGAAGCCCGACCTGCTCGTCGCGGGGCCGGCGTTCGCCTCCGGGCGCTACGGCCTGGCCTGCGCGCTCGCCTGCCGCGTCGCCCGGGGCCGGGGCGTCGCCGCGATCACCGCCATGCACCCGGACAACCCTGGCGTGTCGAGCGGGCGGCGCGATAGCTACATCGTGCCCACCGGAACCTCGACGACGTCCATGCCGGCCGCGCTCGCGGCGCTGGCCCCGCTGGCGCTGCGCCTGGCGCGGGGCGAGACGCTCGGCCCCGCTGAAGTGGAGGGCTACATCGGCCAGCGGCAGTGCGCCGCGTGCACGACCGCGGGCGGCCGGGCTACCAGCGGGCGCTCGACATGCTGCTCGACAAGCTGCACGGGCGGCCCTACCGGTCGGAGGTGCCCGTATGCCGCGCCCGAGCGCGTGACGCCGGCGCCGCCCCTGGCCGATCTCGCGCGCGCGCGCATCGCCATGGTCACGACCGGCGGCCTCGTGCGCAAGGGCAACCCCGACAAGCAGGTGTCGGCCAACGCCGTGCGCTACCACCGGCACACGGTGGCCGAGCTCGAGTCGCTCTCGCCCGGCGACTGGGAGGCCTACCACGCCGGCTACTTCAACCACATCGTCAACAGCAACCCGAACTACATCCTGCCGCTGTCCTTCCTGCGCGACCTCGAGCATCAGGGCCGCATCGGCAAGGTGCACGAGCACATCTACGCGCTGCCGGGCGTGAGCACGCCGGTGGCGGTGTCGATGGGACACGGGCGCAGCATCGCCGACGACTCTGAAGTCGGCCGGCGTGGAGGGCGCGCTGCTCGTCGCCACCTGAGGGACCTGCAATCGTTGCGGCGCAACGATCGCCAAGGAGATCGAGCGAGTCGGAATTCCGGTCGGGATGATCTCGGCCATCTACAACTTCGCGCTCACCACCGGGGCCAACCGGGTGATCCGCGGCGCGCGCATCGAGCACGTCTGCGGCGATCCCACGCTGAGCCCCGAGAAGGACTACGCCTTCGGCATGCGCATCGTGACCGCCGCGCTGGAGGCGCTGACCATCGCCGTGCCGGGGCCGACGCTGTTCGACCCGATGGCGCCGGGCAAGACGCGAGGAGGCCGCCCATGCGTCTTGAGCTGGGCACCTTCCCGGTGACCGACGTCGCCTTCGGCGCGCAGACGCGCTACGACGGCGGCCGGCTCACGGTGGACCGCGAGGCGGTGCTGGCCGCGGTGCGGCAGGACCCGCGCATCGCGACGGCCGAGCTCGAGATCGCGCGGCCCGGCGAGTCCGTGCGGATCTGGCCGGTGCGCGACGTGATCGAGCCGCGCGTCAAGGTGCAGGGGCCCGGCGTCTGCTACCCGGGCATCTGCGGGCGCGACATCGCCACGGTCGGGGAAGGCCGCACGCATCGCCTGGCCGGGCTCGGCGTGGTGGAGGTGTCGAGCGTCAACTGGCACGACGCCGGCGGCGACTTCGTCGAGACCTACCTGGACATGTCGGGGCACTACGCGGACATGTACCCGTACCGCCGGCTGATCAACCTCTGCCTGGTCGTCGAGCCCGACGCGACGCTGGCCGAGGAGGTCAGGAACTACGCGGTGCACAACGCCGCCCTCACGGTCGCCGACCAGCTCGCCGAGGCCGTGCGCTCGCTCACGCCGCCCGGAGCGCGAGGTCTTCGAGCTCACGCCGGTGGACCCGGCGCTGCCCCGGGTCGTCTACATCTGGTGCGTGCACTCGCCCCAGGCGATGTCGGGCTCGCCCACCGCGTTCTGCACGACGACCTACGGCCTGACCCAGCTCACGCCGCCCTGGTACCTGCACCCCAACGAGATCCTGGACGGCGCGCTCACCGGGCCCTATCGCACCGCCTTCGCCATGTCGTGGACGGTGGCGAACAACCCGCTGCTGCTCGACCTCTACCGCCGCCACGGCCGGGACTGGAACTTCCTCGGGCGTGATCTCGCTGCGCACGGAGTGGACGACCCAGACCGAGAAGCAGCTCATGGCCAACCAGACGGCCAAGCTGGCCAAGCAGCTCGGGGCGCAGGGCGCGGTGGTCACCTGGGACGCCGGGGGCAACGAGTTCATCGAGGTGGTGCGCAGCATCCAGGCCTGCGAGCGCCTCGGCATCAAGACCGTCTTCCTCACCAGCGAGGACGACGCGACGGACGGCGTGCCGACCATGCTGGAGCCGCTGCCCGAGGCCGACGCCATCGTGAGCACGAGCTTCTTCAAGAACGTGACGCTGGCGGTGCCCGAGGCGCCCGCCGTCGCGCGGGTGATCGGGCTGCCCACCAAGAAGATCCTCCGCGGCTCGACGATCGGCCTGCACGGCGGCGCCGACGCCACGCTCCCGACGGCGGGCCCGCTGCCGGTGCCCTGGCGCTACGACGATCACTACGGCTTCGGAAGCCTGAGCTGCATCGAGTAGGGCCTACAGAGAAGGGGTCGCGGTGATGGAATCTGCCGACAAGCCCGACGATATCTTGTCGCTGTATCGTCCCGACATCCTGCCCGTGGCCAGCCCCGCCGACCCGCGCGAGGCCGGCGCCGGGCGCTCCAGCGACGCTCGGATCGAGCATCTTCGGCGGGTCCCGCTGTTCCGGGAGTGCACCGACGAGGAGCTTCGTCGGATCGCCGACATCTCGAGGATCGTAGAGACTCCGGCGCATACTGTGGTGACGGAGATGGGATCTCCGGGTGATTCGTTCTTCTTCATCATCGACGGTCAGGTGTCGGTGCAAACGCCAGTCGGCGTCGGCGATCTGCTGAGGCCCGGGGACTTCTTCGGCGAGATGAGCTTGCTCGATGGAGAGCCCCGATCAGCCACGGTCACCGCGATCACGGATCTGCGGCTGCTGGTGATTGACCGCCTGCACTTCTGGCGGCTGCTGAGCGAGACGCCCGACCTGGTGCGACGCATCCTCGTGGTCCTGTCACGCCGCGTGAGACGGCTCGAGCAGACCAACCATGCGATGCTTCAACGCATGAACGTGATCTGACGGCCGCGGACGGAGGCCATCGATGACGACCAGCCGACGCACTCGACAGCTCGCGGCCGCGATCCTGGCGCTCGTATCGGTCACGTCCACGCCCGCGCTCGCGGCCGAGCCGCCCGCGGGGCAGATGACGTGGGCGCTTCACTTCAACCCGGCGCCCACGCTCTACGAGCCGGCCGAGACGGCGGGCCTGATCACGCCCTTCATGTTCCTCTACGCGCTGCACGACGCCCTGGTGAAGCCGCTGCCCGGCCGGAACATGGCCCCCAGCCTGGCCGAGTCCTGGACCGCCTCGGCGGACGGCCTCGTCTACGAGTTCGTGCTGCGCAAGGGGACGAAGTTCCACAACGGGGAGCCCGTCACGGCCGACGACGTGAAGTTCTCGTTCGAGCGCTACCGGGGCATCTCGGCGAAGGTACTGAAGGAGAAGGTGGCCGCGGTCGAGGCGGTCGATCCCGGGCGGGTCCGCTTCCGGCTCAAGCAGCCGTGGCCGGACTTCATGGCCTTCTACGGCACCCCGGCCACGGGGGCGGCCTGGATCGTCCCCCGCAAGCACGTCGAGAAGGTCGGCGAGGACGGCTTCAAGAAGGCGCCGATCGGCGCCGGGCCCTATCGCTTCGTCTCCGCCACGCCCGGCGTGGAGCTGGTGCTCGAGGCCTTCGACGGCTACTGGCGCAAGACACCGAGCGTGAAGCGCCTCGTGTTCAAGGGCGTCCCGGACTCCTCCACACGACTGGCCATGCTCAAGCGCGGCGAGGTGGACGTCGCATACGCCGTCACCGGCGAGCTCGGCGAGGAGGTGCGGCGCTCGCCGGGGCTCACGCTGCGGCCCACGCCGTTCGTGGCCACCCACTGGCTGCTCTTCGCCGACCAGTGGGACCAGAGCTCGCCATGGCGCGACCGGCGCGTGCGCCTGGCGGCCACCCACGCGGTGGACCGGCAGGCCGTCAACGAGGCCGTGACGCTCGGCTATCTCCAAGATCACCGGGAGCATCATCCCCACCAGCTTCGACTTCTTCTGGCAGCCGCCGCTCCATCCCCACGATCCCGCACGGGCCCGGCAGCTGCTCGCGGAGGCCGGGTACCCGAACGGCTTCGACGCCGGCGACTTCTGGTGCGACGCCTCCGCCGCCACCTACGCCGAGCCGATCCTCAACTACCTCCACGCCGTCGGTATCAAGACGCGGCTTCGCCCGCTGGAGCGGGCCGGGTTCCTCAAGGCATACCAGGAGAAGAAGCTGAAGAACATCGTCTACGGCCTGAGCGGCATCTTCGGCAACGCGGCCACCCGGATGGAGCCGTTCGTGGTCTCGACCGGCGGCTTCGCCTACGGCGGCTACCCCGACATCGACGGGCTGTTCCGGGAGCAGGCGAGCGAGCTCGATCCCAAGAAGCGCGAGGCGATCCTGCATCGCATCCAGCAGCTGATCCACGACAAGGTCATGGTGCTGCCGATCTGGCAGCTCGCGCTCCTGCAGGGGTACGGCCCGCGCGTGGCGGAGTCGGGGCTCGGCCTCATCGCCGACTTCCCGTGGTCGGCGCCGTACGAGGATCTGCGGCTCAAGGCGAGATGAGCATGCGACTGGAGCTCCGCTGGTCCGACGTCGAGGACGTGGTGCCGTCGACCTCCACGCGCCTGTCGGGCAAGCGGCTCACGGTCGATCTCGACGCGCTGCGCGCGCATCTATCGGCCGACGCCCGGCTCACCGGTATCCGCCTCGATCTGGTGCACCCGGGCGAGCGGTGCCGCATCGGGCGTGTCTTCGACGTGGTCGCGCCGCGGGCCAGGCTGGACGGCGAGGACTTCCCCGGCGTGCTGGGGGCGGTGGCCAAGGCCGGCGACGGGCGAACGCTGGCGCTGGCGGGCGTGGCAGTGGTGACGACCGACCAGCAGATGGACAGCATCGGCACGCTCGCCGTGATCGACATGGCTGGGCCCACCGCGGCGCTCTCGGCATTCGGCGCCACGCACAATCTGGTGATCTCGGCCTGGGCGGCGCCGGGCACCGGGCGCTCGGAGTATCTCGCCGCCATCCGGCTGGCGGCGCTGAAGGCGGCGGTGCACCTCGCGCGTGCGGCGCGCGAGGCGGAGCCCGACCGCGTAGAGGTCTTCGCGCTGCCGCCGTCACCACGCGTGCCGGCTGAGCTCGCGCACCTTCCGCGCGTGGCCTACGTCTTCCAGATTCATTCGCACCAGCGGCCGACCGGCCTCGACGAGGGCATCCTCTACGGCGATCCCGTGCGGCGGATGCTGCCGACGATCGTCCACCCCAACGAGGTGCTCGATGGCGCGGTGCTGCGCGGCTTCATGGGCCGCAGCGTCACCACCTGGGCCACCCAGAACCACCCGGTGATCCGCACGCTCTACGCGCAGCACGGCCGCACCCTGTGGTTCGCGGGCGTCGTCGTCACCGTGGCGCAGGCGACCGAGCCCGAGCGCGTGCGCTCGTCGTTCCTCACCGCCGGGCTGGTCGCCCACGCGCTCGGCGCCGACGGCGCGGTGTTCACCAAGATCGGCGGCGGGGCGCCCCACGTGGACATGGCCCAGGCCGCCTCGCAGTGCGAGGCGCTCGGCGTGCGCACCACGGTGCTCGTCGAGGACATGTCCACCGACGGCAGCGCCGAGGGTATGCTGCTCTTCGACCTCCCGGGCGTGGACGCGATGGTGAACGTGGGCAGCAGTCACGAGCCGCTCACGCTGCCGGCCATGGACCGCGTGGTCGGCGCCGACGACCTCGCCCCGCGGCTGGTGGGCGAGATGCGGGCGACGTACGGGACAGTGTGCGGGGCGATCGAGCAGGTGGGAGCCACCCGGGTGATGGCGGAGGTGCGGTGATGGAGCCAAGGCCGCTGCGCGTCGTCTGCTACGTCAACCAGTTCTTCGGCCAGCTCGGCGGCGAGGACAAGGCTGGCGTCGGGCCCCAGGCCATGGACGGTGCCGTGGGCGCTGCCCGCGCGGTGCAGCAAGCGCTGGGCGACGCCGGTACGGTCGTGGCGACGGTGGTCTGCGGCGACAACTACGCCGCCGAGCAGGGCGAGCGCGCGGTGGCCGAGCTGGTCGGGCTGGTGGCCGCGGCCAAGCCCGATCTCCTCGTGGCGGGGCCCGCGTTCCTGGCCGGCCGCTACGGCGTCGCCTGCGGCGCGCTCGGCGCCGCTGTGCAGGCGCAGCTGAAGGTCCCGGCGGTGACCGGCATGCACGCCGAGAACCCCGGCGTCGAGCTCCATCGCCGTCAGGTCTACGTCGTGCAGACAGGTGCCGAGGCCACGCGCATGCTCGACGAGGTGAAGCGTCTCGTCGCGCTCGGGCTCAAGCTGGCCCGGGGCGAGGCGGTCGGCGCACCGGCGGCGGAGGGCTACTTCCCCCGCGGCGTCACGCGCAACGTCGTGGCCGGCGCCAGCGCGGCCGACCGGGCCACGGCCATGCTGCTCGACAAGCTCGCCGGTCGCGCGTTCGCCAGCGAGGTCCCGCGCCCGTCCTTCCCGAGCGTCCCCGCGCCGCGACTGCTCAAGACGCTGGAGGGCGCCACCATCGCGCTCGTCACCGACGGCGGCCTGGTGCCGCGCGGCAACCCCGACGGCATCGAGGCGCTGAACGCGACGCGCTACGGCGCCTACAGCATCGAGGGCAAGACCGACCCTGGAGGCCGCGCAGTACGACAACCCGCACCGCGGCTACGACACGTCCTGGGTGAAGCAGGACCCGCACCGCCTGGTGCCGGTCGACGTGGCGCGCGAGCTGGAGCAGAGCGGCGCCATCGGCAAGCTCCACGAGACGGTCTACTCCACCGTCGGCGTGGCCACCACGCTCGCCCACAGCGCGCGCATGGGCGCGGAGATCGCCGACAAGCTGCGCGCCGCCGGCGTCGACGCCGTCATCCTCACGTCCACCTGAGGGACCAGCACTCGCTGCGGCGCAGCGATCGCCCGGGAGCTGGAGCGCGCGGGGCTGCCGACCGTGCAGGTCTCGACCATGACGCCGGTGGCCGTGATGGTCGGCGCCAACCGCATCGTGCAGGCCGCCGGCATCATCCACCCGCTCGGCAACGCCGATCTCTCGCCCGCCGACGAGAAAGCGCTGCGCCGGCGCATCGTCGAGCAGGCGCTGCAGGCGCTGCGGACCGAGGTCGCGCGGCCCACGGTGTTCACGCGCGAATGACGGCGCCGGTCCGGCTCGACGTCTTCTCGGACTATCTCTGACCGTGGTGCTACAACGCCGCGGTGCGGCTCCGCGAGATCGAGCAGGCTTACGGTGACCGGGTGCGGGTGCACTGGCGCGCCTTCCCGCTCATCCCCGGCGAGCAGCCGGACCGGCGCGTGACGGAGAAGACCCGCAGCGGCTGGCAGCGCGTGGGCGCCGAGGAGCCGCGCGCGTGCTTCGTGCCGCCGGCGCTCGACGCCCCGCTGCCGGCCTCCAGCATCCCGGCGCTGACCGCGGCCAAGTGCGCCGAGCGCCAGGGCGCGGCCGCCTTCGCGCGCTTTCACGACCGGCTCTTCACCGCGCTCTTCCGCGACAGCCTCGACATTGGCCGCCCGGACATCTTGCGGACCCTTGCCCGGGAGGCCGCGCTCGACGTGGCCCGCTTCGAGGCCGACTACGCCGGTGAGGCGTACGAGAGCGTGCTGCGCGACTGCGCGGAGGGTGCGGCCTGGTTCGGCGTGTCCGGGCTGCCGACCGTGATCCTGAACGAGAAGCTGTCGCTCGTGGGGGCCGTGCCGGCGGCGCGCTATCGGCTGCTGATCGACTGGATCCTGGCCGGCGAGCCCGGCGGCGTGATCCCGCTGACGACCGACCCGGCGAGCGCCGCCGTGGGCCACAGTCCGGTGGATGCACCCCGCACCGGCCCGTGAGCACGCCGCTGGTGTCGTTCCGCGACGTGGAGAAGACCTACCGGTCGCTGCAAGGTGTCGACTACCAGGCGGTCGAGCATTTCAGTGTCGACATCGAGGCGGGGGAGTTCTTCTGCCTGCTCGGCCCGAGCGGCTGCGGCAAGACGACCGTGCTGAAGATGCTCGCGGGCTTCGAGGCGCCGACCGCCGGCCAGATCCTGATGGATGGTCGTCCCGTGACGGGCGCCAGCCGCGACCGCGCGGTGGTGTTCCAGGGGGACGACTCGCTGTACGGCTGGCTCACCGCCGTCGAGAACGTCGAGTTCGGGCTGCGCATGCGCCACGTGGCCAGGGCGGAGCGGCGCGAGCGCGCCCTGCGGTATCTCGACCTGGTCGGCCTCACCGGCCAGGGGCAGAAGTACCCGGCCGAGCTCTCGGGCGGGATGAAGCAGCGCATCCAGATCGCGCGGGTGCTGGCGAACGAGCCGACGATGCTGCTCATGGACGAGCCCTTCGCCGCGCTGGACGCCCAGACCCGGGCCCTGATGCAGGAGGAGCTGGCCAGCATCTGGGCCGCCACGCGCACGACCGTCCTGTTCATCACCCACGACATCGACGAGGCGGTCACGCTGGGCCAGCGCATCGGCGTCATGCGCGCGGGCCCGCGCTCGCAGGTGAAGGGCGTGATCGAGGTCGCGCTGGACGGGGCGCGCAGCCGCACGGACGACGTGTTCCTGAAATACTACCGGCAGGTGCACGACATGATCCGCGACGAGGTCGCTGCCGCTGCCCGCAGGTCGACATAGGCATGCGCCCGATCGGACGGCGCATCTGGAGCCTGTACGGAGGCTACGCGCTGGGGTTCCTCAGCCTGTTCGTGATCTGGCACCTGGCCGCCGTCTACCTGGTCGGCTCGGTGCTGTTTCCGCCGCCGGCGGTCGTGTTCCGCAAGGGCTGGGTGCTCGTGCGCAACGGCGTGCTCTTCGAGCACCTGTGGGCCAGCCTGCAGCGCATCCTGGTCGGGTTCATCGCCGGCTCCCTGCTGGGCATGCCGATCGGGCTGGCGATGGGCTCGTTCCGGCCCGTCCGCAGGCTGCTGGAGCCGTACACGGAGTTCTTGCGATTCATCCCGTCGGTGGCCATGATCACCGTGGCCGTCATCTGGTTCGGGATCGGCGAGGCCTCCAAGATCTTCCTCATCATCTACACGACGGTCTTCATCGTCATCCTCAACACGGCGGCCGGGGTGTCGGCCATCGCGCCCAACAAGATCCGGGCGGCGCAGTCCCTCGGCGCGACCCGGGCGCAGATCTTCCTGCACGTGGCGCTGCCGGCGACCGTTCCCTTCATCCTCACCGGCATGCGCCTGGCGATGGCGAACTCCTTCACGACGATCGTGGCGGCCGAGCTGATCGCGGCCAACGACGGGCTCGGCAAGATGCTGTGGGACGGGCGGCTGTTCATGCTGGTGGACGACATCTTCGTGTCCCTGGTGACGCCTCGGGCTGCTGGGCTTCGCCGCGGATCGCCTGTTCCGCTGGACCATCTACGTCTTCGCGGGGAAGTATTCGCCGGCGACCTAGCGTCCCGGCAGAGGAGGCAACGACATGTGGACTCGTGGTGCACTCGGCCTGCTGCTGGCGGGCCTGATCGGCTGGAGCAGTCCGGCCGGGGCGCAGAGCAAGATGACCATCGCCACCGGCGTGGATCCCGTGTTCTCCGCCTACTACGTGGCCCAGGAAGAGGGCCTGTTCAAGAAGCACGGGCTCGACGTGCGCATCAACACGGGGCCGTCCGGCTCGGCGATGGTGTCCTTCCTCGTCAACGGCCAGATCGAATCCGCGTTCGGCTCCGAGATCGCCGGCGTCGCCAACCACAATCTCGACCCCAACATCGTGATCGTCGCCCAGGCCACGCGCCTGGTGCGCTGGATCGCCGTGGTGGGCCGCAACATCGACACCCTGGATCAGCTCAAGGGCAAGAAGGTCGGCATCGCCCGGGGCTCCGGCGGCGAGGTGTTCTGGCTGGCCATGCTGGACAAGCTCAAGCTCAACGCGGCCGACTACACGGTGGTCAACGTCGAGGCGCCGGAGATGGTGGCGGCCCTCGAGCGCGGCAACATCGATGCCTACACCGTGTGGGAGCCCTGGGTGACCCGCGGCCTGGCCGCCGTCAAGAACACCAAGGTGCTCCGGGACCAGGAAGGCATCCTCGAGCAAGGCGTGTACATCTACATGAACCTGGGCTGG
Organism: uncultured Candidatus Rokubacteria bacterium; assembly: GCA_963743355.1. Lineage (GTDB taxonomy): Bacteria > Methylomirabilota > Methylomirabilia > Rokubacteriales > CSP1-6 > AR5. Next base: position 470,813 of record CAVUPM010000003.1, on the reverse strand, counting down.
ATCAAGAAGAACCCGGCGCAGGCCGAGGCGTTCATGCGCGCCCTGGTCGAGGCGACGGAGATCATCAACAAGGACCGCCAGCGCGCGGCCAAGGACGTGTCCGCGTTCCTCAAGAGTCTCGATCCCGCGCTGGTCGAGCAGCTCATGACGAAGCTCCGCTTCGACATGGTGCTGGACGATTTCACCATCGGCCTGTTCCGGCTCTCCGAGGCCCAGCTGAAGCAACAGGGCAAGCTCACCAAGCCGGTCGACTACGGCGCGTTCGTCTATCCGGACCTGTTGCGCAAGATTCTGCCCAGCAAGGTCAACTACAAACCGTAAACGCGATGCCCGTCATCCGCGCGGTCTCCCTCGTGCTCGCGCACGCGCCGAGCTTCGTACGCCTCGGCTCGAAGCCGCTGCGCTCGCTGCGCGAGGTCGAGCAGCCGTTCGACTACCTGCGCCCGTATCTGCGCGACGCGGAGGCGGCCTGCGCCTACGCCCCCAACCAGGTGTTCATCGGCAACATGGGCGTGGACGACCTCGCCGCGTGGCCGACCCCCTGGCACCGCCACCCGGTCGTCGGCGCCCAGCGATTCGGCCCGGACGGCGAGATCATGCCCGAGGACGAGTTCCTCGGTCTCCTGGCAGCCTGCGACGGTTTCGATTTGCTCGCGCTCGACCGCGACGTCGCCGAGCGCGCCCGCGTCGCGCTCGACGGTCATCCCGTGGTCGGTCGGGGGTCGGGTCGCCCGGCGGTGCCGGACGGCGTTCCCGCCGGCGTGCTCCGTGAGCGCATCGACCGGCACGGCGCGACGCCACTGCTCGGCACGGACGGCCGGCTCCTGGGCGCCATGCTGCCCGGCCACGAGGAGGACGACACGCTCACCGGCCAGGTCTTGATGGAGAACCTCGCCTGCAAGGCGACGGCGGCGCTGGCGCTGCGCCACCTGCTGGCCCGGCCCGGCGCCGTCGCCGCCGAGGACGTGCGCTACGTCATCAGCTGCGGCGAGGAGGCGGTGGGCGACCGCTACCAGCGCGGGGGCGGCAACCTCGCCAAGGCGGTGGCGGAGTGGGCGGGCTGCGCGCGCGCGACGGGCAGCGACGTCAAGGCGTTCTGCTGCGGCCCGATGCACGCGCTCATGCTGGCCGGCGCGCTCGTCCGCTCCGGCCTCTTCGACGACGTGGTGGTGCTGGCAGGCGGCTCGCTCGCCAAGCTCGGGATGAAGTTCCAGGGCCACGTGAAGCACGCGATGCCCATCGTGGAGGACGTGCTGGCCGGCTTCGCCGCCCACGTCGCCCGCGACGACGGCGCCTCGCCGGTGCTGCGGCTGGACGCGGTAGGGCGGCACGAGGTCGCCTCCGGCTCGGCGCCGCTGGCGATCATGAAGGCGCTCTACACCGAGCCGCTGGCGCGCGCGGGGCTCACGCTGCTCGACGTGGACCGCTTCTCGCTCGAGCTGCACAACCCCGAGGCGACCGAGCCGGCCGGTAGCGGCAACGTCCCCCTCAACAACTACCGGACGCTGGCGAGCCTGGCCGTGATGGAGAAGCTGATCGACCGCGAGAGCATCGACGCCTTCGTCCGCACGCGCGGTCTGCCGGGCTTCTCGCCGACCCAGGGGCACATCGCCTCGGCGATCCCGTACCTGGGCCACGCGCTGCGCGGCTTGACCGAGGGCGCGTTCACACGGACGATGTTCACCGGCAAGGGCAGCCTGTTCCTGGGAAGGATGACGCAGCTCTCGGACGGTGTGTCACTGATCGTGGAGCGCAATCCGCGGGCGTTAGAACCTGTCGGGATGACGAGCGGCGCCACGGCTGCGCCGGGGCGTCCCGAGCCGCCCGGGGGTGTGGGGGCCATATCGGGGCCCCGCCCCGGGATGACGAGGAGCGCCCCGGCTTGCCGGGGCGCGACGAGCGATGGGGGGCGTGGGGGGCCATATCGGGGCCCCCCACCTTCAAGAGAGGAGAATCACATGGAGCTTCGAGGCAAGAAGGTCATCGCGCTCGGCGAGCGCGACGGCGTGCCCGGGCCGGCGGTGGCCGAGTGCGCTCGCCGCGCGGGCGCCGAGGTCGTCCTCACGCTGACCGCCTGCTACGTCTGAACGGCGGCCGGCGCCATGGGCCTGGAGGATCAAGCGGCGGTGAAGCGGGTCGCGGACGAGCACGGCGGCGACGTGGTGGTGCTGCTGGGCACCCCCGACGCGGAGAGCACGCAGACGCTCGCCCAGACCGTCGTCGCCGGCGACCCCTCCTACGCAGGCCCACTGGCCGGAGTCCCGTTGGGACTCCCGGTGCTCCACGTGTTCGAGCCGGAGGTGAGGGACCAGGTCCCAGCCGAGGTGTACGAGGCCCAGGTGGCGCTGATGGAGATGAGCCTCGACCGCGACGCGATCCTGGGCGGGTTGCGGGAGGCGCGGCGGGTGGCGGCGTCCAGTAGCCCCTGAGCGGCTTCAGCGCTTGCGGCGCTTCCCCGACCGGCGCGCCGGCGCCTGCGCGCGCAGCCAGCGGATCGCATCCGGGGTCGCCCGCCACGCCTCGCCCAGGTCGCTGTCGCAGATCACGGCTTCCTCGCGACTGCCCGGGGCATACGTGCTGGGCTCGGGGCCCGGCCAGTCGCCTTCGTCGGTGAGGAACTGCGGCACGTGGCGGTTGGTCCGCAGCGCGGTGCGGAGGCACTCGCGCGCCGCGCGGCTGTCGCCCTCGCGGCGGAAGATGGCCAGGGCGCGGCCGTAGTGCCAGAGGGCGGTCGGCTCGTCGCCGAACTGCTCGAGCAACGCGGCGGTCTCGGCGTAGCTTTCCTCGGCCAGCACCACGTAGGCGTCGGCGCAGTCGGCCGATAGCTCGAGCGCCTTGCGGGCGAGCTGGATGCGGCGTCGCCCGCGTGCCTCGAACGCGCGGTAGATCAGGTCCTGGGCCTTCTCGAGCGGAGTCGTCGCCGTCGACGGCACGTCGTCGATCGGGCCGGAGAACCGCTGGCGAAGCGCCGCGTTGGCCTCGTCCAGGGACTCGAACAGCGAGCCCTGGGTGAAGCGCTGGATCTCGGCGGTCAGGCGCTCCATGGCGCGCCGGTCCGGGGGGCCGGGCCGCCGCGGGGGCGGCGCGTCGAGCGGCGCCAGCAGCTCGGGGATCGCCAGCGTGACGGTCCGGGGGCCGTCGTGGCCGGGCACCTCGTGGCTCCAGCGGCCGCGGTCGATCTCCGCCTCGGTGCTCCGGGCGACGGCCAGGAGGATGGCCCTCAGGTCGGCCAGCTCCTGCGCCCGCGGCCGCCGGAACTCGCCGCCGGGGCCATACCACATGGCGACGGGGTACGCCGACGGGCCGGCCACGGGAAGGCGGCCGTCCTCCCAGAGGTCGCCATCACCGAACGGCATCTCGTCGACGGGGCCGTAGAGCACGGTCCACTTGCCCCGGCGGCCCAGGAGCGTCTCGGGGTCGGCGTCCTCGTGCAGGGCGTCGAACTCCCGCGGGCTCGTGAAGAAGCCGAGCCCGAAGGTCTGGCCGGCGGCGCCGAGCACGGTGAAGTATCGGAGGCCGGAAGCGACGGCGCTCGATGATGACGGACCGGACTGATGGCACGGCCGGATGATATCCCTCGCGCGAGACGTTCGGCATCAGGAAGCGCGGTAGTTGACAGAAGTGGCCGGCCTCCTTATAGTCCCGTCACCTATCGGGACCGCTCAGGACCTCAGGAGGGACTCGCGATGAAGCGTCCGTCTCCTCTCGTCGGGTTCGGGTTCCTCGCCTTCGCGGCGCTGGTCGTGGCGGGTTACGGCACCGCCGGCGCCGCCGACGTCATCAAGTTCGGGGTCTCCACACCCCTCTCCGGGCCGGCCGCTCCCTGGGGCATCCCCCACAAGAACGCGACCGAGCTGATCTTCGAAGAGATCAACAGCCAGGGCGGGCTGGAGGTGGGCGGCAAGAAGTACAAGCTGGAAATCGTCGCCTACGACCACAAGTACGTGATCGCCGAGGGCGTGGCCACGGTGAACCGGCTCATCGCCAAGGACGGCGTGAAGTACCTCTCGATCCTCGGCGGCTCGGTGGTCAAGGCCGCCGAGGAAACGGTCAACGAGGGCCGGGTCCTGAACCTGCCCCTGGCCTACGCCGACGGGCTGGTGAGCCCCAAGAACCCGCTCACCTTCCACGCCTTCCCGTCGCCGCCGGAGACCACCGCGTTCTGGAAGTGGATCAAGGAGCGCCATCCGCAGATCAAGCGCGTGGCGACCCTCTCCCCGAACGACGACACCGGCTGGTGGTCGATCAAGGTCGAGACCACCTACGTCGGCAAGCTCGGGTACGAGGTCGTGTCGAAGGAGTTCTTCGAGCGCACCATGACCGACTTCAATCCGGTGCTCCTGCGCATCCTCGCCCAGAAGCCCGACATCATCAGCGTGCTCGCCTCGCCGGCCGGCAGCGTGGGCCTGATCATCAAGCAGGCCCGGGAGCTCGGGTTCAAGGGGCGCTTCATCCACGTCGGGCAGATCGACACGTCGGTCGTCGCCAACATCGCCGGCAAGGCGAACGTCGAGGGTACGTGGGTGCACGGCTACGTGCAGAACCCGCTGCCCGACAAGATCAAGAGCTGGCAGGCGCGGTACACCAAGAAGTACGGCGAGTGGAACGCCACCAGCATCGACTTCGCCAACCCGGCCTTCGCCTTCGTGGCCGCCGTGAAGAAGGCCCAGAGCCTCGACCAGAAGAAGATCGCCGAGGCGCTGCAGACCGTCGAGTTCGAGAACCTCTGGGGCAAGGCGCGGTTCGGCGGCAAGGAGTACTACGGCATCGGCAACCAGATCCTCTACCCGATGCCCTTCTCCGAGGTCAAGGACGGAGTGGCGAATCTCGTGGTGCAGATCTCTCCTCCTCACAACTAGTGCGGTCTTCCGTCGCCCCCGCGCTCCCCGGCGAGCGCGGGGCGACTGACGAGACGCCATGACGGCCGCCCTCCTGCTCCAGAGCGCGATCATCGGAGTGTCCATCGGCTCGATCTACATCCTGATGGCGCTCGGGCTCACGCTCATGTTCGGCATGATGCACATCATCAACTTCGCCCACGGGGCCATCTACATGCTGGGCGCGTTCGTCATCTACTACGTGTTCTTCCAGGGAGGCGCGCCGTACTTCGTGGCCTTCGTCCTCGCGATGCTCCTGCTCGGCGCGTTCGGGTATCTCGTCGAGCGCTCCGTCTACCGCCCGATCAAGGGCGGGATCGAGCCGACGCTGGTCGCCCTGCTGGCGCTGACGACGTTTCTCCAGGCCGCCGGCTATCCGGTCTTCGGCCAGCTCGACAAGCACGTGCCGCCGGTGTTCGAGGGCACCCGCAACATCCTCGGGGTGATGATCTCCGTCGAGCGGCTGATGATCATCCCCGTCGCTGGCGTGCTGGTGGTCGGGCTCTATCTCTTCATCAACAAGTCGCGGCTCGGCGCCGCCATGCGGGCCATCGAGCAGGACAAGGAGGCCGCCGCGCTGCAGGGCGTGAACGTGCACATGGTCAACGGCCTCGCCTTCGCGATCGGCTTCGCGCTCGCCGCCGCGGCGGGCGCGCTCATGGCGCCGATCTTCAAGCTCGACCCGATGATGGGGGAGCAGCCGCTGCTGAAGGCGTTCATCATCATCATCCTCGGCGGCCTCGGCAGCATCCCGGGGGCCATCCTCGGCGGGCTCATGCTTGGGCTCATCGACTCGATCGTGGCCACCGCGCTGGGCGCCGAGCCGGCCTTCCTCCTGAGCTTCGTCTTCATCATCCTCCTGTTGCTCTTCAAGCCGACCGGACTCTTCGGCCATGCGTAGGATCGCGACGCCGGCCGTCCTCGTCCTCGGGCTGGGGCTCGCGGTCCTGGTGCCGCTGCTCGGCAACTACTACATCCACGTGTTCGCGCTGGTCTTCACGAACGTCATCCTCGCCGCGAGCCTGCGCCCGTCGCTCACGTGCGGCCAGCTGAACATCGGCCACTCGGCGTTCATGTGCGTGGGGGCCTACACGTCCGCGCTCCTCGCCAAGCACTACGCCGTCCCGTTCGAGCTGTCGCTGCTGAGCGGAGCGCTCCTGGCCACCGTGGTGGGTCTCGCCGTCGGCTATCCGGCCCTCCGGCTGCGGGGGGTGTACTTCGCGATGGTGACGGTCGCGTTCGTCGAGGTGATCCGGCTCGTGGCCGCGATCTGGGTGCCGCTCACCCGCGGCAACAGCGGCCTCTCCGGCATCCCCAAGCCGAATCTCTTGGGGATCACCCTGGCGACGAAGCCGAGCCAGTACTACCTCGTCGTGGGCCTGACCGTCGTCACCCTCTTCATCCTGTGGCGACTCGAGCGGAGCCGGCTCGGCCTGACCTGGAAGAGTATCGGGTTGGCCGACAATCTCGCGCAGTCGCTCGGCGTCAACATCGCCGCCCACAAGCTCCTGGCCTTCATGGTCGGCTGTTTCTTCGCGGGCGTGGCCGGCGCCTTCTATGCTCACTTCATCCGGTTCCTCTTCCCCCCCGAGTTCGGCTTCCTGGTGGCCACCAACATCCTCGTCTACAACTTCGTCGGCGGCCGCGGCCACTTCGTCGGCCCCATCATCGGCGCGGTCTTCCTGTCGCTCCTCTCCGAGCCGTTCCGGGGGAGCGCGTACGAGACGATCTTCTTCTCGATCGCCATGCTCCTGACGATCCTTTTCTTGCCCGGCGGCCTCATCACCCTGCCGGGGAAGCTCGCCGGACTGCGGTGGGGGCGAGCCGCGTCGGCGCCGACGCCGAGTCCGGCCGCCTGACCATGGCCCTGCTGCAGACCCGCCAGCTCACCAAGCATTTCGACGGGCTCGCCGCCGTCAATGGCCTCGACCTCGCCGTCGGGGAAGGTGAGATCGTGGGCTTGATCGGCCCCAACGGCGCCGGCAAGACCACCTGCTTCAATCTCCTGTCGGGGTTTCTCCCGCCCACGGCCGGGACGATCCGGTTCGACGGGGAGGACATCACCGGGCTGCGGTCGCACCGGATCGTCCGGCGTGGCCTGGTGCGGACGTTCCAGCTCACCACGCTGTTCCAGGAGATGACGGCGCTGGAGAACGTGCTCCTGGGCCTGCACCTGCACAGCCAGGGAAGCCTCCGCCAGGTGCTGTTCAGCCGGCGGCCGTTCCCGCGCGAGGAGATCGATCGCAGCCGCGAGGTGCTGGAGTTCGCGGGGCTGTCCGCCCACCTCGATCAGCCGGCGAAGAACCTGCCACACGGGCACCAGCGCATCCTCGGCATCGCGATGGCCCTGGCCGCTCGACCGCGGCTCCTGCTGCTCGACGAGCCGGTCACCGGGATGAACCTCGACGAGAGCGGCCGGGTGATGGCGCTGGTCAAGACGATCCGTGACCGGGGGACGACCATCCTGCTGGTCGAGCACAACATGAAGGCGGTGATGGGCACGTGCGAGCGCATCGTGGTGCTGAACTTCGGTGAGAAGCTGGCGGAGGGTACGCCGGCCGAGGTCAGCACGAACCCCAAGGTGATCGAGGCCTACCTGGGGGCCGAGGCTCGGGCATGCTCGAAGTTAAGGATCTCCGCGTCCGCTACGGCACGGTGGAAGCCGTCAAGGGGATCTCCTTCCAGGTCTCCGCCGGGGCGATCGTCAGCCTGATCGGGGCCAACGGCGCCGGGAAGACGACGAGCCTCCGCGCCATCACCGGCCTGGTGACGCCGAGCGGCGGCGACCTGCGCTTCGAGAACAAGTCACTGGTCGGTCTGGCGCCGCACGACATCGTGCGGCTCGGGATCGCGCACGTGCCGGAAGGGCGGCGGCTCTTTCCCAAGATGACCGTCCTCGAGAATCTCAAGATGGGCGCGTACCTCCGAGCGCCCCGGGCCAGTGCCGCCGGCGACGCTGGGGATGATCTACGAGCACTTCCCCATCCTGCGACAGCGGGGACGGCAGATCGCGGGCTCGCTCTCCGGGCGGCGAGCAGCAGATGCTGGCCATCGCCCGCGCGCTCATGAGCCGGCCCAAGCTGCTCCTGCTCGACGAGCCCTCCATGGGCCTGTCCCCGATCATGACGGCCGAGATCGGCAAGATCATCCGGCAGATCAATGCCCTGAAGGTGTCGATCATCCTCGTCGAGCAGAACGCGATGCTCGCGCTCACGCTGGCACGGTACAGCTACGTGCTCGAGACAGGCAGCCTCGTCCTGCACGGCCCGGCCGAGGACCTCCTGCGCGACGAGGGCGTGAGAAAGGCCTACCTGGGAATCTGACGAGCCAGCAGGTCGAGCATCTCTTCGTGGAGATGACGGTTGGCGGTGGCAACGAGGGAGTCCGAGTCGATGGTCCAGGGGCCCAGGTGCGCGGGCTGGCGGCCTGGGCGATGGTGTTTGCCGCTACCACGTGGTGCGCAATCATATCCTCTTGTACTCAGTTGTAAGCGGTTGGCTTACGGCATACGATGCCCCCATGAGTCGAGCCGCCCGCCGCCCGAAGGCCGCCCAGGAAGCCGCAGTGGCGTGAAGAGGCGTCGAGGCGAGCCGAAGGTGCTGACGGCCGAGCGTTCCCGTCGGTCCGTCGCGGATGTCGCTCGGGAGCTGCTCGAAGAAGGCCTCCGGATGCGGCTCTGTCCGGGCATCTATTTCGCGAACGAGCCGAGCGGCCGGACCGCCAAGATCGGCGGCACGGGCCTGGGCGTCTGGGAGGTCTTGAGCGACTTTTCCCGAGACAACGACCTCGAGGCCCTTCGCCAGACGTTCTCGGATCTCTCGCCGGCTCAGCTGACCGCGGCGCTGATCTACTACCGGCGTTATCCCGAAGAGATCCAGCGCGAGGTCGAGGCGAACGCCCGGCTGACGCCGGAGGTCATCGAGAGGGAGTTTCCCGGACCGGCCCGTTTCATTTCGGTCGGGTGAAGGTCTATCTCGACGAGAACCTGTCACCCGAGATCGCACGCCTGCTCCGGGACAGGGGATGGGGATCATGGTGGTCCCGGTCAGCTTCCCGGGGAACGAGTTCCAGGTTATCGCCGACGCGATCCACGAGGTCGTCAGGGCGTATCCCAACGGTCTTCACGGGGCGGTGATCTGCTTTCCACGGCGCTCCTACGTGTCCTACCCTCACCGGCAAGAGAGTTCCCATGTGTGATCGCATCCACCCCGATCAGCCGCGACCGCGATGACCGACGTCCCCGGTCGGCTCCGCGCCTTCGCCTACGTCAACGCCGACAAGGCGCCGCTGTACCGCGCCGTCATGCGCGTCTTCGTCGACGCGAAGGCCCGCTTCACGCTCCACCTGAGGCCGCACGAGGTAGCTGCCGCCCTCGCCTCCGCGGCGCTGCCCGAACCGGTCGACGTCGCCGGCGTCGAAGCCGCGCTCGCCTCGCTGCGCGAGTGGGGCAACCTCGAGGCGCACCCCGACACGGCCGACGTGGCCACGGTCGAGGAGTTCTACCGGCCCCGGTACCTCTTTCAGCTCACACCCGAGGGCGAGGCCGCCGAGCGCGCGCTGGCCGTCTACGAGGACGCGCTCGCGCAGCGGGGCGAGCTGCAGAGCGCCGCGCTGAGCGATATCCGTAGCTTGCTCGGCGAGCTGGCGGCGCTGGCCGAGACGCCGGCGCCGGACGAGGCCAAGGTGCACCGTACGCTCCGGGCCCTGCGCGAGCGGTTCGACGAGCTGACCTCCCGGGCGCAGGCATTCATGAGCAGCCTGCAACGCACCATCGATCTCCAGGGAGTCGACGTCCCGAAGTTCCTCGCCTACAAGGAGACGCTCATCGGCTATCTCGAGCGTTTCATCGGCGAGCTGGTCATCGCCACCGCCGACATCGGCGCGGTCGTCCGACAGATCGAGGAGCGCGGGATCGAGACTCTGCTCGGGATGGCCGCCGGGCGTGACCTGGCGGACGCGCTGGACCCCACACCGGCCGAGCACGCCGCCGCGTACTCGAGCTGGCAGGCGCGGTGGGCCGGCCTTCGTTCCTGGTTCATCGGACGGCCGGAGGCCCCGCCGCAGGCCGAGGTGCTGCGCGCCCGGGCGCGTGCGTCGATCCCGGCGCTGCTCCTGGCGGTGGCCGGCATCCACGACCGGCGGGTCACTCGCAGCGACCGCAGTACCGACCTGCGAACGCTGGCGCGCTGGTTCGCCGAGGCCGACAGCGACGCGTCCGCCCATCGCCTCTGGCGGGCCGCCTTCGCGCTGGCGCCGGCGCGGCACCTGGTGGTCGACGCCGGGACCCTCGAGCAGCGAGAGGCGCGGCCGGTGCCGGCGTCCACGAGCTGGCTCGAGGCGCCGCCACTGCGCATCTCGCCGCGCCTCCGGGCCTCCGGCCGCCACGTCCGCCGGGGGCGGCCGAACGACGTCATCGACCGGTCCGACGAGAAGGCGCTGCTGGCCGAGGCGGCGACGGCGGAGGCCGAGCAGATCATCGCCGCGAGGCGGCGGCTGGCGACCGGCGCCCGGGCGCGGCTGTCCGATCTCGGCGATCTCGATCCCGCCGAGTTCGCCATGTTCCTCGATCTCCTCGGCGACGCGCTGTCGGTCAAGGTCGGCGTCGACGAGACGGTGGAGGTGGTCTCCAGCGACGGGACGCTGCACGTCACGCTGGAGCCGACCCCGGACGGTCGCACGGCGACGATCGTCGCGGCCACGGGACGGTTCTCCGGCCCCGACCACTACGTGACGATTCGTGATCTTGTCGGCCCCGGCAACGGAGCCATGGAGCCGAGTGGCTTGGCCGCCGAGCGCGACACCGAATCGACAGCCGTCCGTTGAGCGCTCCCGGCACGCGACTCGAGGAAGCCATTGTCGCCGAGCGCCGGCAGGCGCTGGGCGCGCTGTTGCAGCATCCACTCATGAGCGCGGGGGGCGCGCTGGCCGCCGAGTTCGCGCTGGTGCGCCGGCACGCGGTTTGGCTGCGGGACTGGCTCGCGCGGAATGCCGGCTGGAGCCTGCAGATCGACAGTGAGACCGCGCGGTTGCGCAAGACGCCGGCCGACCTCGCCGACGCCACGCGTCCGGCGCGGGAGCCGACCAGCGAGCTACCCTTCTCGCGCCGGCGCTACGTGCTGCTCTGCCTGGCGCTGGCCGCGCTGGAGAGGGCCGATCGGCAGACGACGCTGGGCCGGCTGGCGGAGGCCGTCGTCGGCTTCGCGGCGGCCGACCCGGCGCTCGCCGCCGCCGGGATGACGTTCACCTTGATCGGTCAGGATCAGCGACGGGACCTGGTCCACGTGATGCGGTTCCTCCTCGGGCTGCGCGTGCTCGTCCGCGTGCACGGCGACGAGCAGCAGTACCTGGTCGCGCGCGGCGACGTGCTCTACAACGTCAACCGGCCGGCGCTGGCGGCCATGCTCAACGTCAAGCGTGGTCCGTCGACGATCGACGAGGCCGCGCTCGACCAGCGCCTGGCGGCCCTCGTGGACGAGCCGATCCTCGACACCGACGAGAGCCGTAACCGCCGTCTCCGCTCGCAGCTCACGCGCAAGCTGCTCGACGACCCGATCGTCTACTACGAGACGCTGCCGGAGGGCGAGCGCGCGTACCTGGGCAGCCAGCGCGCGTTCCTGCTCGCCCAGATCGAGGAGGCGACCGGGTTGATCCCGGAGGTGCGGCGCGAAGGGATCGCCATGGTGGACGAGACCGGCGAGCTCACGGATCTGGGGCTGCCGGAGGAGGGGACCGAGGGGCACCTCACGCTCCTCCTCGCCGAGCACCTGGCCGAGCGCGCGCGGCGTGATGGCCCCGTCGCCGTCGGCCCCGCCGCGCTGCGCCGCCACGTCGCCGATCTGGTGGCGCGGCATCGCACGCACTGGCGCAAGGACGTGGCCGAACCGGGGGCGGAGCTGGCCCTGACCGAGCGGACGGTCGTCAGGCTGGAAGCGCTCCGCCTCGTGAGGCGCACGGAAGACGGCGTGATTCCGCTGCCGGCGCTCGGCCGCTATGCGCTCGCTGCCGGCGACGACGACGCTGCTCCGGACGCCGTGGTCACCGGCGATCTGTGGGAGCGGCCAGAATGACCGGCACCCCCGCGTCGGGTAACGGCCTGTCGACGCCCCCGTTGCCCGTGGCCGACTCCGCACGGTGGCAACCCATCCGGGGCGGGCTGCTCAACATCTACCGGTACGACTACGAGGAGTTCCGCTACGAGCAGGGGCGCCTGCTGCTGCGCGGGGACAACGGCACGGGGAAGTCGCGCGTGCTGGCCTTGCAGCTACCGTTCCTCCTCGACGGCGAGACCGCCTCGCACCGTCTGGAGCCCGATCGCGATCCGGCGAAGCGGATCGAGTGGAACCTGCTGCTCGGCAAGCATCAGGACCGGCTGGGCTACACGTGGCTGGAGCTCGGCCGGCGCGACGACGCGGGCGCCCGGCACTATCTCACGCTGGGCGCCGGCCTGCGGGCCGTCGAGGGACGCGGGCTCGTGGGCCGGTGGTTCTTCATCACCAGCCAGCGCGTCGGCGAGACGCTGTTCCTCCAGAGCGCGGCCGGCCCGGCGCTGACGCGGGAGCGTCTGGCCGAGGCGATCGGCGATCGCGGCGAGATCTTCACCACCGCCGCGGCCTACCGCAGCGCCGTCGACCAGGCGCTGTTCAAGCTGGGTGAGCACCGCTACGGCGCGCTCGTGGACCTCCTCATCCAGCTGCGCCAGCCGCAGCTCTCGCGCCAGCTCGACGAGCGGCGGCTGTCGGCCGCGCTCGGTGAGGCCTTGCCCCCCGTTGCTCCCGCGGTCGTCGCCGACGTCGCCGAGTCCTTCCGGAGCCTCGAGGCGGATCGGGCCGCCCTCGAGGCGTTCCAGGCGGCGAGCCGCGCCGTCGAGCAGTTCCTCGAGGGCTATCGGCGGTACACCCGGGTCGCCGCCCGGCGCCGATCGGACGCCGTGCGCAGCACGCATGCGGCCTACGAGGCCACGATGCGCCGGCTCCGCTCGGCGCAAGCCGATCAAGAGGAGGCGGCGCGGGCGCTGACGGACATCGGGGCGCGGATCGAGGGGCTCACGCTGGAGGAACGGGGCGCGGCCACGAGCGTCGAGACGCTGCTCGCCAGCCCGCAGATGCGTGACGCCGAAGCGCTCGACCGTGCCCGGCGCGATGCCGCCGACCGCGCGAACGATGCGAGGGCCGCGGAGACGGCGCTGGCGCGGGCCCGCGAGACCCTGTCCCGGCTGGCGCGCGGGCGGGACGAGACGGCGGCGGCCGCGGCCGCCTCCCGGACGGAGCTGACGGTCGTGGTCACGACGGCCGACGCGCGGGCCACCGGCGCCGGCCTCGCCGCCGGACACCGCGCCGCTACCGGCCCGCTCGGCCTTCCCGACGGCATGCCGGATCCGGCGCTGGTGAATGGTGCCCGCCGAAGCGTCGAGCAGTCGGTGACCGAGCGGCGGCGGGCCGTGGAGCACGTACGGCGGCTCGTCACGGCGGTGGACGGCGCGACGACGGAGCTGTCGATCGCCAAGCGGTCCTACACCGATTTCACGGCTCAGCTCGACGAGGCCATCGGCGCCGCGCGCGAGGCGCACGAGACCCTGGCCGGCCGGCAGGCGGAGCTGGCGCGCGGCTACCGGGCGTGGACCGCTTCATTGACCGGGCTCGAGCCCGAGGATCCCGACAGCATCGCCGACGCGCTGGCCGAGTGGTGCCGCACGACCGGCGGTCTCAGCCCGGTCGCGCTGGCGGTACGCCAGGCGCTGGATGCGGCCACGACGCAGCTGGCCCGCCGGCGGGTCGAGACGGAGCAGCGCCGCGCCGAGGCGAGCGAGAACCTCGACCGGCTGCGCACGGAACAGGCGCGACTCGCCGAGGGTCAGCACCTGCCGCCGCCGCCGCCCCCCACGCGCGACGAGTCCGCGCGCGCGAGGCGCGCCGGCGCTCCGCTCTGGCTGTTGTGCGATTTCCAGCCGGCGGTCGACGGGCCGGCCCGAGCGCGGTTGGAGGCCGCGCTGGAGGCGTCCGGTCTTCTCGACGCCTGGGTCACACCTGACGGCGCGCTCCTGCCCTCGGGCGTCCACGACACCGTCATCGTTCCCGGGACGAGCCCCGAGCCCGACGTCGATGCCCACCTCGGCACGTGGCTCGTCCCCGCCGTCGATCGCGACGACCCGCGTACGGCCGGGCTGAGCGACGCCGCGGTCGCCGCGGTCTTGCGACACGTCGGCGCCCGCGCCGGTGCGGGTCACGTCTGGGTCGACCTCGACGGCCGGTGGCAGATCGGGCCGCTGCACGGCGCCTGGGACAAGCCGGCGGCCGCGCACCTCGGGCAGAGCGCGCGCGAGGGCGCGCGGCGCCGGCGTCTGACCGAGCTGGCGACGGAGATCGGCAGCGCGCACGACGCACGGGCCCGGATCGACGCCGATGCCGAGACCGTGGCCCGCCGCGAAGAGGTGGCGCGACGAGAGGCGGCGGCGGCGCCGGAAGACGAGCCGGTTCGGACCGCCGTCGCGCAGACCGTGACGGCGGCGCGGACGGTGGGGGCCCTTCGGACAAGGGTTGTCGAGGCCGAGGCCCGCGTGGCCGAGCGACGGCGCGCGCTGGAGGCGGCCGTCACGGCGCGCGACGAGGCGGCCGCCGACCTGGGGATCGCGGCCTGGGTCGAGGATCTGCGCGGACTGGAGACGGCGATCGGCGACTATCGGCTCGCCGTCGCCGAGTTGTGGCCGTCGATCCGCAATCACGTCACGGCGTGCGCGCAGGCGACGGCCGCAGCCGAGGGCGTCGCCGAGGCGGCGAAGGCGGAGGCCGAGCAGGCCGGGCGGCTGCGCGAGGCCCACGCGAAGGCGCGCGAGGCCGAGGCGGAGCGCGATACGCTGCAGCAGTCCGTCGGTGCGGCCGCCGAGGAAATCTTGAGAAAGCTGGCCGATGTCCGTCGCGCGCTCGTCGCGACCCAGCGCGCGCTGGAGGAGGCCAGGCAACAGCGCGAGGACACCCGGGTCCGGGAGGCGGTCGCTCGCGAGAAGGTCGACACGGCACACCGGCAGCTCGAGGCGGACACCGGGCACCGCGATGCGGCCGTGGCCGCGCTCAGGACATTCGCCGCCGCCCGGCTCCTCGATGTGGCGCAACCCGGACTCGGGACGGACGATGCGCCCGGCTGGTCGATCACTCGCGCGGTGGAGGTGGCCAGGAGCCTCGACGCCGCGCTTGCCGACGTCGACGGAGACGACGCGGCCTGGCAGCGCGTCCAGAAGGACATCCACGCCAGCGTCCAGCGATTCACCGAGGCGCTGTTGCCGCACGGGCACCAGCCCGCCTTGACGGTCGAGGACGGGCTGTTCGTCGTCACCGTCCCGTTCCGCGGGCGGGAGTGCACGATGAACGAGCTGCGGGACGAGCTCCGCAACGAGGTGACGACGCGGCAGATGGTCCTCGACGCGCGCGAGCGCGAGATCCTCGAGAATCACCTCATCGGCGAGGTCTCCGCGCACCTGCACGATCGGCTCCGCGCCGCCGAGGCGCTCGTGCGCGAGATGAACGAGGAGCTCCGCACGCGGCGCACGAGCACCGGGATGACGCTCCGGTTCGTCTGGGAGCCGCTGGACGACGGGCCGCCCGGCCTGCTCGACGCCCGCACGCGCTTGCTGCGCACGGGGGCGACGTGGTCGCCCGCCGAGCGGCAGGCGCTCGGCGCCTTCCTGCAGGAGCGGGTGCGCGCGGTCAGGACCGCGAACGAGACCGGGACCTGGCAGGAGCACCTGGCCGTCGCCTTCGACTACCGGACCTGGCACCAGTTCTGCGTGGAGCGCCAGCAAGATAGCGTGTGGCGGCGCCTCACCCGGCGGACGCACGGCACCGGCTCCGGTGGCGAGAAGGCCATCGCGCTGACCATCCCCCAGTTCGCGGCCGCCGCCGCGCACTACCGGACCGCCGATCCGCTGGCCCCGCGCCTCATCCTGCTCGACGAGGCGTTCGTCGGCATCGACAAGTCGATGCGCGCGCAGTGCATGGGGCTGCTGCGTGCGTTCGATCTGGACTTCGTGATGACCAGCGAGCAGGAGTGGGGCTGCTACGCGACGCTGCCCGGTGTCGCGATCTATCAGCTCTCCACGCGCCCCGGCATCGACGCCGTCGGAGTCACCCGCTGGGTCTGGAACGGCCGCGAGCGCGCCCTCGACGCATCCGCCGTTCCCGGTGCCCGGGCGCCCGCCCTCGCGGTCGACGGCGGCGGCCTCGCCTCGTGATCGGCGACGGCACCCGCCTGCGACAGGTGCTCGGTGCCCCGGAGCTGGCCTGGCTCGTCCAGCGCGCGCGCCGGCGTCTGGCGCAGGGAGCGGCCGGCGGGTCGGTGACCCTCGCGCAGGCCACGCCGGCGCAGCGGGACGCCGTCGAGCGACTCCTCGGCCGCCGGGCGGCGCGAGGGGGCTCGGTCACCGTACGGCTCGACGAGCTCGACGCCCTCCTGCGCGACGCCGGCATCTGCGACAGCCTGGTGGAGGCCGTCGAGGTGCTGACCGGACCGCTCGTCGATGCGCGGGCGCAGCGGCAGGAGGTCGAGGCGGCGTGGGCGGAGGTTTTTGCGGCCGGCAATGGCGGGCAGGCGCGGCCCTGGCTCGAGGAGCTGCGCACCACCGGCGTGCTCAGGCGGCTGTGCCGGAACGATCGCGGGGTCGCCGGCCGGCTGCTGCGCCAGGCGCTCGAGCTCGAGCGGCGACTCCCGGCCCACGGCCTCCCGCTCGCCGAGCTGGCCGCCGCGGTCACCGGAGACAGTCACGCGCTCGATCCGGGGACGCCGCTCGGCACGATCGGCGTGCGGATTGCCGCCGGCCCGGAGAGCGGCTGGGACAACGCCGAGGCGTGGCGCGATGCGTGGGCGAGCGCCGGCGTGCTGTGCGACGAGCTGAGCGCCCCGGTGCTCACGCTCAATGTGCGTGGCGACGGCCAGAGCCTCACCGACCGCGCGCTCCGCCTGCACGCCGAGGCGGGCGAGCCGTACCGCGTGACGACGCGCCAGCTGCTGCGCGAGCCGCCGACGTTCGCCTCGCCGTCCACCGCCCCGACCGTCTACGTCTGCGAGAACCCGACCGTCGTGGCCGCCGCGGCCAGCCGCCTCGGCGCCGCCGGCGCCCCGCTGGTCTGCATCGAGGGTCAGCCGAGGACGGCGGCGCGGGTGTTGCTGAACCTCCTGGCGGCAGCGGGCGCTCGCCTCGCGTACCACGGCGACTTCGACTGGCCAGGCATCCAGATCGGCAACGTCGTCATGCGCCGGCACGGGGCGGTTCCGTGGCGCTTCTCCAGCGCCGACTACCGCACGGCCCGGGGCGGACGCCCGCTACACGGCGCCCCCGTGGCGGCGGCCTGGGATGCTGACCTGCAAGCCGCGATGCTGGAGATCGGGAGGGCCGTTCACGAGGAGGAAGCGCTGGATGTCCTCCTGAGCGATCTCGCCTCCCACCGCTAGGGCTGGGCCTGCACGTCGACGAGACCGGAGGCGGCGGTGTGACCTCGCCTGTCACACCGCGTCGGTAGGATCGGGCGCATGATGGTGGACGATCCCGCTGCGCCCAACCCGATGGCCCGCGCCGCTGCGCTCGACGTCCTGTGGACCCCGGGCGACTGGGCCCGCGCGATCGCTGCGGTCCCTGCCGGTGGTCCGCTGCCCAGCCGCTGCGTACTGGTCCCGCGCGAAGCGGTGGCCCACGCCCTGCGGCGGGAGATCGTGCGGTCCGACCTCGGCCGCGCGCTGGCGGGCACGCGGTTCGTGCCGACGGCCGCCGCCGCGGTCGAGGTGCTGCGCGCCGCCGGCACCGACTTCCGCCTCGGTGAGGAAGGGCTGCGGCCGGCGCGTCTGCAGGCGCTTTTCCGCACGGACCTCCGCCTCCGGCACTTCACGCCTGCGCTGCTGCGCGACAAGCCCGGGTGGGACGTGGCCTTCGCGCGCGCCATCGGCGATCTCGAGGCCGCCGGGCTCGAGCCCCACGACGTCGAGCGCGCCGGCGCGACGGGCGCCATGCGCGACGTGGCGCTGATCTGGCGCGCCGTCGAGGATGCGGCGGGCGGCTCGTGGACACTGCCGCACGTCTACCTCGAGGCGGCAGAGCTCCTGGAGCGCGAGCCCGGTGCCTGGCCGTTCCCGCGGCCGGTGCTCGCCGCCACCTCGCTGAGCGCCACCACCGCCGTCGCCCGCTTCCTCCGCGCGATCCCCGACGTGCGGCTGGCCGTGCTGGGTGGCCGCCCGGTGCGCGGCCGCCATCTGGAGCGCGCCGCGGCGTTGCTGGGCGACGCCGCGGCCGTTGCGATTGCCGGCGCCACGCCGCCACGCGCGAGCGCGACCGAGCGCGATCTGCTGGCCTCCTATCTCTTCGAGCCGCCCGCCGTCCTCGCCGATGCGGCGCGCCCGCGCAGCGCCGGGCCCGACGGCACCGTCGACCTCGAAGAGCACGCGGGGGTCGAGAGCGAGCTCGAGGCGACGGCGGACTGGGTGGCGCGGCAGGTGCTGCGACGGGGACGCCGCTCGAGGAGATCGCCGTGCTCATGCCGGCGCTCGATCCGCTCGCGGGTCTCGTGGCGGATCGGCTCGCGCGTCTGCCGTGGGAGGGCGGAGCGTTGCCGGTTCACGTCGCCGGCGGGCTGCCGCTCGAGCGGCACCGCGGCCGGCGCGCGGGCGCTGGCCGTCGTGCGCGGCGCTTCGCGCTCATCTCGCCGCCGGCGAGCCTCGCCGACGTGCTGCCCGCGCTGCGGCCGGCCGACGGACGCCGACCGGCGCCTCTCGTCACGGCGCCGCGACTGGACCTCGCGTGGTCGCTCGGCACGGTCGGCGGCAACCCGGCCTGGCCGGCGGGCGCGCTCGAGTGGGCGCGGCGCGCGGTCGAGCGCGAGGCCGAGATCGAGGCGCAGCTCGCGCGTGCCGCAGGCGGACGACGATCCGGAAGCGCCGGGCATCGCGCGGCGCGCGTGGGACCTCGAGCGGCTGCTCGCGCGACCTGCGCGCGTGCGGCCCGGCGCTCGAGGCGCTGGTCGGCGTGGCGCGCCTGGTCGTGGACGGCGCCGCGCTGGCCGACCTCTGGCCGGCGCTGCGCGAGTTCCTCGACGCGCTGGCTGCTGCAGCCGGGCGCGGGGCCGCGCGTGCACGCGCTGCTCGACGAGCGGCTCTGCAGCCCCTCGTGCGCGACGCCGCCGGCGCCACGGCTGACGGGCGGCGAGGCGCTGCGGCTGATCGAGGAGACGCTGGCGGCGCTGCGCCTGCCGGTCGGGCGCTTCGGTGAGCCGGCGGTCTACGTCGGCACCGTGCGCGAGGCGGCCGGCCTCGGCGTTCGCGGCGGTGCGCGTGATCGGCCTCGGCGAGGGCCATCTGCCGTCGGCCCCGCACGAGGACCCCGTCCTGCCGGATGCGGTGCGGCGAGCGCTCGAGGCCGCGCATCGCGAGCGGGGCGTGCTGCTGCCGACCGCGGCGCGACCGCGCGCTGGAGGAGCTGCACGCCCTCGACGGCGTCGTCCGCGGACGCCCGCGAGCGGCGTGGCGCTGTCGGCGCCGCGCGCTCGACGTGGAGCGCTCGCAGCGCGAGCCATCCTCCGTGATGCTGGAGGCCGCGGCCGCGCTCGGGCGCCCGATCGCGCACGGCGTGCCGAGCCGGTGATCCCGGACGCGCGCGCGCTGCGGCGCGACTTCTTCGTGCCCGCTCGCGCCTGGCCGCGCTGGACTTCCGGCGCTCGACGCCGCTCGCCGAGGCCGCCTGGCAGGATGCCGTGGCGGCGCGGCTGGTCGGCGTGCCGCCGCGCTGGCGCGTGTCGCCCGCCGCTCGACCTCGAGCGCATCGCGGCGCTGCTGGCGCGCCGGAGACGCCGGGCCCGATGGACGGTCCTGGCTCGCTGCCGCGGCGCTGCGCGTGCCCGGGCTCGACGGCCGAGCGACCCATCTCGCCCTCGGCGCTCGAGATGCTGCTCGGCTGCCCGCACCGCTTCCTGCTCGGCAGATCGCTCAGGTTCCGACGAGCCGGCCTCGCCCCCGGCCCTGCGCGAGATCGGCCAGCCCGCCTACGGGGCGCTCGTTCCACCTGGTGGCCGAGGAGTTCTACCGCCGCGCACGGCGCGGCGTTCTGCCGCGGCGACGGCAGCCTGCGCGACTGGCTGGCGCGTGCCGATCGCCGTCGTCGACGCCGCGTTCGACGACTTCCTGCGCCAGTACCCGCTCGTCGGCGAGGCCGTGCGCGCGCACGAGCGCGAGCGCCTGCGGCACGACCTGCACGAGCTGCTCGAGTACGACTGGGCGACGCGCCGGGCCCCGCCGCTTCGTGGACGTCGAGCGTGCCTTCGGGCGGCCCGTCGCCGTCGAGCTCGCGCTCGGCGGGCGCATCGCTCTACGTGCGCGGGCGGATCGACCGGATCGACGTCGACGGCGACGTCGACGCTGCGTCCGCGACCTCAAGACCGGCCGGCCGCATCCGCGCGCTGGGCGCAGAGCGCGATCCCGCGCCCCGGCTCGACCTCCAGCTCGGCGTCTACGGCCTCGTGGTCGAAGGCGCATGGCCGACGAGTGGGGCGTGCCGGCGCGGGTCGCCGCGGCCTACGCGTATGTCGGCCGCCGCGGCGCCGACGAGCGCGCGTTCGCGCGACGACTTCGACAGACGCCCTGGAGCCGGCCGCGCGCGGGTGGCTGGCGCTCGCCGCCGATCTCCTGGCCGAGCGCGCGTTCCCGCGCACGCCGGACGCCGACGACTGCGCGTACTGCCGCTTCCGGCCGGTGTGCGGCGACGAGCGTCTACGAGCGCGCGCGCGAGCTGCTCGGCGGCGCCGAGGGCGCGCTGGCGCGCTTCGGCGAGCTGAAGGGCGTGGGGAGCGCGGACGAGGAGGACGACGACGATGAGCGCCGTGCAGCCACCGGATCACGCCCAGCGCGACGCCGCGGTCGCCGAGCGCGCGCGCAACGTGCTGATCGACGCGGGCGCGGGGACCGGCAAGACGACCATCCTCGTCGACCGCCTGGTCGAGATGGTGGCGCCGCGCGACGGCTCGGCGGCGATACCGATCGAGCGCATCGCGGCCATCACCTTCACGCGCAAGGCGGCCGGCGAGCTGCGGCTGCGCATCCGCGAGCGGCTGCTGGCCGAGCTGGCGAGCGCCGCCGGCGCGCCGCGCGGCAGGCCAGCTGCGCGACGCGCTGGCCGGCCTCGACACCGCCTACGTCGGCACGATCCACAGCTTCGCCGACCGGCTGCTGCGCCTGCGGCCGGTCGAGGCCGAGCTGAGCCCGTCCTACGAGATCGTCGAGGACGACGACCGATCTGCGTGCGCGAGACGTTCGAGGTGCTGCTCCACGCGGTCGAGAGCGGGACGCTGGCCGCCGAGCTGGCCGGCACGCCGTCGTCGGCGCGCGCGGAAGAGGCGACGCAGACCGTTCTGGACGCGCTGGCGGCGGGGATCGAGGCGGAGTCGCGAGGAGCGCGAGTGGGACACGTCGCTACGGGCTCGACGCGCTGGTCGAGGGCTTCGTCCGCCAGCGCGACGTCCCGCCGCCCGACGCGGCCGCCGCCGGGCTTCGACCTCGACGCCTTCCGCGGGTTCGCCGACGAGCTCATCGGGCTCGCGCGCGGCGTGGCCTCCGAGGCCCCTCGGCGCGCGCCTGGCTCGCGCGCACAGCCGTGCGTGCTCGCGGCGCCTGCGCCGTGTGGACGATCCGATCCGCATCCTGCCGCGAGCTGCGGCCGCAGCTCGACCGCGCGCCGCGCAACCGGGTCACCAGGCGCGACACGTTCGGCGGTGACGAGGTGCGCGTGGAAGGCCTGGAAGGTGTGGACGGGCGGCGACCGCGACCGTGACGGTGCGCTGCGCGACGATCTGCTGGCACCGCTCGACCGCTGGATGGCCACGCGCCTGGTGCGGCTGTTCCCGGTGGTGGTCGAGCTCTACGAGCGCGTGAAGGCGCGGCGGCGCCAGCTCGACCAGCTCGACCTGCTGGTGAAGCTGCGCGACCTGCTGCGGGACGACCGCGACGTCCGCGCGCGAGCTACCAGCGCGATGTTCGATCACGTCTTCGTGGACGAGTTCCAGGACACGGACCCGCTCCAGGCCGAGATCGTCCTCTTCCTGTGCGAGCGCGACGCCAGCCGCCGCGACGTGGATGGACGTGGCGCTCGGCCCCGGCCGCCTGACGCTGGTGGGCGATCCCAAGCAGTCGATCTACCGCTTCCGCCGGGCCGACGTGGCGATGTACGACCGGGTGCGCGGCATCCTGGTCGGCGGCGGCGCGCGCGAGATCGAGCTGTCGGCCAACTTCCGCAGCACGCCCTCGCTGCTCGCCTGGCTCAACGACCGCTTCGACCGGATCTTGAAGACCTCGCCCGACCGGCCGCTTCGATCCGGCCGACGGGCCGTGTCTTCCACCAGGCGCTCGCTGCCCGGCCGACAGGAGGCCGCCGGCCCGGCCGTGCAGATCGTGCCGTTCGACTTCGGCGACGGCGACGACCACAAGGTGGACGAGTACCGCGGGCTCGAGAGCGCCGCGCTGGCGCGCTACCTGCGCTGGCTGGTCGAGGCCAGCGGCACGCGGGTGCTCGATCCGCTCGAGCGGCGGGCGCGGCCGGTCGCGCTACGGCGACGTCGCCGTGCTGGCGATCTCGACCTGGCGCCTGCGCCTGCTCTTTCCCGCGCTCGACGACGCCGGCATGCCGTACTCCTCGCGCGGCGGCACGCTGTTCCTGGCCGATCCGCTGCATCGCCAGTTCCTGCTCGGGCTGCGCGCGGTGGCCGACCGCGACGACGGCGTGGCCGAGGCGGCGCTGCTCCGGCCGCCGTTCTTCGCGGTGGACCTGGCCGACCTGGCCGTGGAAGCGCAGTGACGGCGTGGTGGCGGAGCGGCTGGCTCAGGCCCGCGAGCTGCTGCGTGAGTTGCGCCGCCGCCGGCACGAGCGCAGCCCGGGGGCGACGGCGCGCGATCTGCTGGAGCGGACGGGCTTCGCGCGGGCGATCGCGCGCGGCCCGAACGGCGCCCAGCGGCTGACGCGGCTGCGCGAGCTGTGCCTGACGCTCGAGCAGCTCGCCGCCGCCGAGGGCCTCGACTACGACGCGGCGACCGCGCGGCTGCGCGACTGGGTCGAGCGTCCCGTGCCGCTCGATCCGCCGCACCCGGTTGGCAGCGAGGCCGTGCAGGTGCTGACGGTGCACCAGGCCAAGGGACTCGAGTTCCCCGTCGTGGTGCTCTGGGACGGGCGCGGGCAGTGGAACGCCGTACCTGCAGCCGGCGCCCTGGCGCATGGAGCGCGACGGCCGCGGCTGGCTCATGAGCCTGCCGGGCTCCAGTGGGAGGAGCCGGCGGCGATGGCGCTACGCGAGACCGAGCGCCGCTATCTCGACGCCGAGCGCCAGCGCGTCGTCTACGTCGCGGCCACGCGGGCCCGCGACCTGCTCGTCGTCCCGTGCGCGGGCCAGGTGAAGGCCGGGCGCTTCATCTGCGGCGACCTGCTGGCCGAGGCGCCGGCGCCGCTCGTCCGCTGGCTCCCGCGCTACGTGCCGGACGTCAGCGAGCCGGACTGGGCTCGCGCGGCGCCCGCGCCGCCGCCGGCGGCGCCGCGCGACGGTGACGAGGTGAGCGAGGACGTCGCCCGCCGCTGGGCGGCCGCGTCCACCGAGGCCGCGCGGCCACGCTTTCAGCCCGCCAGCGTCTCGGGCACGGTGAAGCCGGAGGAGCCGACGGAGGACGAGCTAGCGGCCGAGCCCGCCAAGCGCAAGCAGCGCGCCGGCCGCTACGGCGCGCTGTTCGGCACGACGGTGCATCGCGCGATCGGTCTCGTGCTTGGCCAGGTCTCGACGAGCGCCGCGGACGCCGTGCGCCGGGCCGCAGGGATCACCGGCCTCGCCGAGCATCTCGCCGAGGCGACGGAGGACGTCGAGCGCGCGCTCGAGACGCTCCGGCGCGAGGGCCTGTTCCGGCCGTCCGGCCCCGATCTCCAGCTCGAGTACGCGCTGGCCGGACCGTGGGAAGACGGCCGGCTGCTGAGCGGCTACGCCGACCTGGTGGCGGCGACGGCGGACGGCGTTGACCTGCTCGACTTCAAGACCGACGCGCCGCCGAGCGATGCGGTCGAGGTCGGCTACGCCGAGTACGTTGCCCAGGTGCGCGCGTACGGCCGCTTGCTGGAGGCCGGCGGCACTACCGGCGGCCGCCGCCCGCGCTGCGGGCTCCTCTTCACCGCCGACGGCTCGGTCCACTGGATTTCCCAGTGAGCCGGGGGCCGGCAGGACGCAGCCGCTGCTTGCTCGCCGGCCTCGGCTCGCCGGCCGCGCGCCACAGATACCACGCCGCCATCGACCGATACGGCTTCCACCGGTCGCCGAGCCGGCGGAGCGCCTTCGGCGTCGGCCGGATGCGCTTGTCGCAGGCCCGACGATAGCCCTCGCGCACGCCGAAGTCGTCTACCGGTAGCACGTCCGGCCGCCCGAGCGTGAAGATCAGCAGCATCTCGACGGTCCACCGGCCGACGCCGCGGATGGGCAGCAGCCGCTCGATGAGCTCCTCGTCGCTGAGGCGCGCGGCCCCACGTCGCGTCGGCACGGTGCCCGCCAGCGCGTGACGGGCGATGTCCTTGATCGCGCGCACCTTCGCTCGCGAGAAGCCGGCGCGCCGCAGCCGGGCCGGGCGGGTGGCCATCACGTCCGCCGGCTTGGGGAAGCGCCCGTTGCCGAAGAGGGCGACGAAGCGATCGAGGATCGTCTGGGCGGCCCGGCCGTTGAGCTGCTGGTGGGCGATCGCGCGGGTCAGCGCTTCGTACGGCGACCAGCGGCGGCACGCGAGACCGCACGGCCCGTGACGCCGGATGAGCCGGCGCAGGACGGGATCTCGGGCAAGATGGCGGTGCGCGGCCGATGTCATCCGCTAGCCCTTCACGCCGCCGGCGCCCCAGCCCTGGATCAGGTACCGCTGGATCGCCACGAAGAAGGCGATCGTCGGCACGGTGATGACGACGCCCGCCGCCATGATCATCCCCCAGTCCACGATCGTCGCGTTGAACAGGTCGTTGACGCCGACGGGCAGTGTCTTCAGCTCTTCCGAGGTGATCAAGACCAGGGCGAAGAGGAAGTCGTTCCAGGCCAGGATGAAGGTGAAGATCCCGGCGGCGATGATGCCGGGCAGCGCGAGCGGCAGGACGACGTACCAGACGGCGCGGCGCAGGTCGGCGCCGTCCACCAGGGCGGCCTCCTCCAGCTCGAGCGGGATGCTCTGGAAAAACGAGCGCAGCAGCCAGAGGCAGAAGGGCAGGCAGAACGTCGTGTAGGACAGGATCAGGGCCAGGCGCGTGTTGACGATGCCGAGCTGCTTCACCAGGATGTAGAAGGGGATGATGATCATGATGGGCGCGAACATGTAGGTCATGAGGATCAGGCCGGCGACGCGCTCGCGACCGGCGAAGGTGAAGCGGGTGAGGGCGTACGCGCCCATCGACGAGACCGCCAGCGTCAGGAGCACCGTGGCCAGCGAGACGCCGACGCTGTTGGTGAAGTAGGTCAGGAAGTTCGTCTCCTCGAGCAGCCGCTGGAAGTTCTCGAGCGTGACGGCCCTGGGTATCAGGGTGGGTGGCGTCGCGAAGATCTCGCCGGAGGGCTTGAGCGAGGTCGACAGCATCCACGCCAGCGGAAAGGCGCCGATCACGAGCAGGACCAGGCCGCCGCCGTAGAGCGCCAGCGTGCGCCTCACCCCGCGGCCTCCTCGTTGCGGAACGCGCGGAAGTAGATCAGCGTCGCGCCCAGCAACAGCAAGAACATCAGCACCGCCAGTGTCGCGCCCATGCCGGCCTGCAGATAGGTGAAGCTGCGGGAGTAGGCGTAGACGGGCAGAGTGCGCACGTAGCGGCTCACGCCGCCCTCGCCGGCCATCAGCCACACCGTGTCGAACTTGGTGAACATGAAGATCGAGCGCAGCAGCACGATGACGAACAGCACGTTGTAGGTCTGGGGTAGCGTCACGTGGACGAAGCGCCGCCAGGCGGTGGCGCCGTCCACCTTGGCCGCCTCGTAGAGCTCGGGCGGGATGGTCTGCAGTCGCGCCAGGTAGGTGACGACGACGAAGGGGAAGAACTGCCAGACGCTGGTGATGACCAGCGACGCCATGATGTGGTCCCGGCCGAGCCAGGCCACCGGCGTGCGGACGAGGCCGGCGCTCATCAGGAGATGGTTCACCAGGCCGTAGGAGTCGTTGAGCAGCCACTTCCACAGGATGACCGCCACGATGGTCGGGATCATGTAGGGGAACAGCACGACGCCGCGCAGGAGGTTGCGGCCGCGGAAGGCCTCGTTGAGCAGCAGCGCGGCGCTGACGCCGAGCAGGAGCTGCAGGATCAGCGTGCCGCCGGCGTAGATCGTGCCGTAGCGCACGCTGGACCAGAACTCGGGGTCATAGGCGAAGTAGACGTAGTGCTTGAGCCCGACGAAGTTCTGCACGGGCATGAACGCGTGCTTGTCGTGGAGGCTGAGCCAGAAGTTGTAGAGGATCGGGAAGACGACGAGCCCACCGAGCAGCAGCAGGGACGGCGCCAGCAACAGCCACCCGACGAGCGGATGGCGGTTCATGCCGGCGCCGTCCCGAGCGCGGCGGTTACGACCAGCGCTTGGCGCCGAGCTGGGTCAGCAGCTCCTCCGCCCGCTTCTGCGCGCGATCCGCCTCCGCCTTCGGGTCCTTGCCGCCCATGGTCTCCACGACCATGTCGGCGACGATGCCGGAGCCGTCCAGCTCGGCCAGGAAGGGCAGCAGGTTGTCCTCCGGCCGGGTGAAGCCGATGGGCAGGAAGCGGTGCTCGTTGAGGCCCTTCACCATGAAGTCGTGCCAGGAGCGCCACTTCTTGATGCGCGGGTTCGAGAGGTACTCGGCGTCGTTCAGCATCGACTTGAAGATCGGCGTGAGATGGATCGGCACCGAGTGGCAGTACTTGAGGTAGTGCTCTTTCTTGAAGAAGAGCTTGAGGAACTCGAAGGCCTCGTTCGGATACTTCGACTGGTTGAAGACGGCCCAGTTCTCGCCGTCCAGCGCCGACATGCCGATGCGCCCCTGCGGACCGCGCGGCCGGAACATCGGCTGGAAGTGATCGGAGTCGCGCATGTTCTCCGGCGCGTAGCGCTCGATGTAGCCGATGGTGCGGGCGCCGCTCAGGTACGCCATCGCGATCTTGCCGGTCGACAGCGCGGCCAGCGTGTCGAGGTACTTCTGCCCCGCCCAGCCGGCCGGCATGTACTTGTTCAGCTTCTGGGCGTACTCCAGCGCCTCCAGCATGGGCTTGCCGTTGAGCTGGGGCCGCCACGTCTTGGCGTCGACCCAGGCGCCGTTGTTGCCGGCCAGCCACTCGGCCGGGTGCACGAAGCCCATGTAGAGCTTCTCGCCGGGCATCTGGGTCGCCCAGCGCTTGCCCTCCTCGGTCAGCGCCGCCGCCAGGGTCAGCATGTCGGCGTACGTCTCCGGCGGCTTGAGGCCTGCCTTCTCGCGCAGGTCGCGGCGCTCGGCGAAGTAGGTGGCGCCCATCGCGTGGGTCACGCCGTAGTACTTGCCGTCGAAGTACTGCAGCTTCAGCGTCGCCTCGTGGATGTCCTTCTCGCCGATGGCCCGGACGACCTCGTCCATGGGGCGGAGCAGCTTCTTGGTGTAGAGCGACGCGGTCATGAACGGGTTGAGCTGTGTCAGATCGGGCGGGCTGCCGGCGGCCAGCGCCGAGAGCAGCTTGGTGTTGAGATCACCCCAGCCGAGCGCCTGCTGCTTGATCTTGAAGCCGGGGAACTTCTTCTCGAACTCGGCGATGCTGGTGTCCGCGATCGTCTTGACGGTCTGCGGCTCGACCTCGGTGTGCCAGACCTGGAGCTCTTTCACTTGCTGGCCGAGCGCGGCCGGCGCGCGGCCGAGGAGTGCGGTGGCGGCGGCGGTGCCCGCGAGGAAGCGGCGGCGTGAAATCTGACCCATGGTGGGGGGCTCCTTTGCTCCCGACGGGATCGATGAGGGCCTGATGCCCGCGAGTCTAGGAGCGCGCGATACCCGTGTCAAACACAACACGTCGTCTCGATCACGGGGCCAGGACCTCGATGACCTCGGCCGCTCGCTCACGTTGCTCGACGTCCCAGGTCATCAGCGGCAGGCGGAGAGTAGCGGCAGCCGCGATGTAGACGGCATCGGCACCACGGAGGCGGAGACGACCGGCAAGCACCGCAGCGGATCGAGCAAGCAGTTCGTCCACCGGAATGAGGCGAAGCCCGGGCAACCGCAGCACGGCGTCCACGGCGCGCTGAGCCAGCCCGGGCACCCCGGTCCGGCGCGCGACGGCGCCGGAAATCTCGGGGAGAAGCAGCGCGGGTGCGATGACGAGGCCACCGTCGGTGACGTGGCGGGTGAGCCAGGCCCGGCTCGCCTCGTGGTGTACATCGTGAGGCACGAGGTGGCTGACGATGACACTGGCGTCAACGACCATCAGAGGTCGCGGCGGCCCTCGCGCACCGCGGCAGTCGCCGACCGACCTTTGGGCCAGCGTGCCCCGATCTCGCGAGCCACCCGATCGAGCGTCGACCACGCCGCCGCGGCGCGGGGCCGGGGCGGCGTGCGGCGGACCGGCACGAGCCGCGCGACGACGCGCCCGTGGTGCGTCACCTCGATTTCCTCACCGCTATCCTGTAGCTCGCGGAGCACCTGGCTCGTACGCTGCTTGAGCTCCCGGATGCCGACCGCCCGCATACGGCCTCCCCATGGCCACAAATGTAGACACAATTATCCCCGGGTGTACGTCGGAGGTCAAGGTATCGGCGGGCGCCGAGTCTAGCTCAGTCGATAGAAGCGGAACAGCGGATTGTCGATCGCCAGCACCTCGCAGCGCGCGAAGCCGGCGTCGCGCGCGCAGCGTTGCACGATCTCCGGGCGGATCGCGGTGCCGATCGCCTCCGAGGGCTGCTCCACCATCGCCACCGGCAGGCAGTGCACCACGCTCCAGCCGTACATCATCCGCTCGACGGGGTCGCCGGGGGCGAAGAAGCGCTCGCCCACGCGCTCGTCGGCGACCAGCACCGAGCCGGCCGGCGCCAGCGCCGTGCGGAACGCCGCCAGCGCCCGCGTCGGCCGCGCCATGTCGTGCAGCGCCTCGAGCACGACGATGAGATCGAACGGGCCATCGGTCGCGACGGCCTCGGCGCCCTTCTGCTCGAAGTGGACGGTGAGTCCCGTCACGGCGGCGCGCTGGCGCGCCTCGGTGATGGACGCGGGGTCCAGGTCGTAGCCGATCACCTTGGCCTTCGGATAGGCGCGCGCCAGTGCCAGCGTGGACCAGCCCACGCCGCAGCCCACGTCCGCGACCCGCGCCGGCGGGTCGGCGGCGAGCCGGCGGTGGAGGTCGGGGATGGCGGGCAGCCAGGCGCCGGTGAGGTCCTGGACGAAGGCGGGGCGATTGATGCCGCCCTGGCCGCTGACGAAGGCGGCGCCGTACGCCTCGTACGGCACGCCGGCACCGCTCCGGTACGCGTCGACCACGTGCTCCAGCGCGCCGCCGATGCCGGCCGCCATCTCGGCGAACGGCGCCAGGTGTGCCGCATGCTCGGGATCGACCAGGACGCCCACGTGCGGGGCCGGCAGGCTGTAGCGGCGCTCGCCGGCCGGCTTGGCGGCGTCGTCCACCGCGATCAGCCCGGCCACCGCTTGCTGCTCCAGCCACTCGCGGGCGTAGCGCTCCGCGATGCCGGCCGCGGCCGCGAGCCCGGCCGGCGTGAGCGGGCCCTTCGCGTGGAGCGTGGTGTAGAGCCCGAGCCGCTTGCCGAGGTAGACGCCGAACAGCTCGAGCGTGTGGAGCATCGCCTGGAACAGGCGATCGGACAGCTGCTCCTCCGAGAAGGACGGCGCGGGATCGGTCATGGCGGTCGCCTCCGCGCGTAGGCTACCCCATCCGAGAAGCGGGCGACGCCCTTGACGGCGTCGCGCGACGGGGGTAGCTCTAGGTTGGTGTTCAGCCACCAGGAGTCCGAGGCGCTCCTCGCCGCCGCCCCCGATGCCGTGCTCGTCGTCGACGATGCGCGCGTCTTCGTCGACGCCAATCCGGCGGCGTGTCGCTTGCTCGGCCTGGCCTTGCCGGAGCTGGTCGGCCGCCGGTTCGACGACTTCCTCGAGCCGGGCCTGGATCTCGACACCCCGTGGCGGACCTTCCTCGAGACCGGCGAGCAAACGGGCGAGTTGCGGATCATCCGCCTGGATGGCGAGGTGCGGCCCGTCGAGTACAACGCCACGGCACGCTTCGTGGCCGGGCGTCACCTGGCCATCCTGCGCGACATCGCCGGCCGCAAGCGCGCGGACGCCGAGCGGGCGGAGCTGCAGCGGCGCGAGCAGCTTCGCCTGCGCGAGACGGAGACGCTGCTGGCGGTGAGCCGGGCGCTCGGCTCGACGCTCGACCCCACCGAGACGATGCGGCGCGTGGCGCGCGAGATCGCGCTGGCACTCGGCGCCGACATGGTCGGCGCCTACCTCGCCGACGCGACCCGGGAGAGCCTGTGGCCGATCGCGGGCTACCGCGTGCCCCGCGACCTGCTGGACGCCTTCCGCCTGATCCCGATTCCGAGCACCAACCACCCGGCGATCGAGGAGGCGTGGACGCAGCGGCGCATCGTGTGGACCGACGACATGCCCGGCGATCCCCGGGTCGATCCCGGGACCCTCCGGAAGTTCCCGCATCAGTCGGACATGTTCGTGCCCATCCGGGTCAAGGATCAGCCGGTCGGCGGCTTCTTCGTGATCTGGTGGACCGAGCGGCGCTCGGTCACGGACGCGGAGCTGCGGCTGGTGCAGGGCATCAGCGACCTGGCCGGCATCTTCCTGGAGAACGCCCAGCTCTATCGCGAGGCCGCCGAGGCCAATCGCGCCAAGGACGAGTTCCTCGCCACGCTGTCGCACGAGCTGCGCAACCCGCTGGGCGCCATCGCCAACGCGGTGGCCGCGCTCGAGCGCCGCGGCGGCGCCGAGGAGGCGGCCGCGCGCCTGCGGCAGATCATCCATCGGCAGACGCATCACCTGACGCGCCTGGTCGACGACCTGCTCGACGTGGCGCGGGCCACGGCCGGCAAGGTCGCGCTCGACCGCCAGCCGCTCGACCTGAGCGAGGTGGCCGGCGGATGCGTGCGCTCGTTGCGGGAGAGCGGTCGGGCCCGGCGGCACCGGGTGACGTTCCGGGCCGAATCGGTGATCGTGAACGGCGATCCCACCCGGCTCGCCCAGATCATCACCAACATGCTCGACAACGCCATCAAGTTCACGCCCAGCGGGGGCTCGGTGGACGTGGACGTCCTGCGCGAGGGGCAGGACGCCGTCCTGCGCGTGAGTGACACCGGGATCGGCATCGCGCCCGCGATGCTGTCCCGCGTCTTCGAGCTGTTCGCCCAGGCCGAGCAGCCGATGGACCGGTCCGTCGGCGGGCTCGGGATCGGTCTCTCCCTCAGCCGCCGCCTGGTGGAGATGCACGGCGGCACGATCGCGGTGGCCAGCGAGGGCCACGGGCGCGGCGCGCGGTTCACGGTGCGGCTGCCCGTGGAGATGGAGGGCACGCCGTCGCCGCACCCGGTGGTCCCCCGCTCGGATCGCAGCCGCAGCATCCTGATCGTCGAGGACAACGACGACGCCCGCGAGTCGCTGCGCTTGCTGCTGGAGTCGCTCGGGCATCGCGTGATCGAGGCCGGCGACGGGCAGCGTGGTCTCGCCCTGGCCCTGCACCACCGGCCCGAGGTCGTGCTGATCGATCTCGGGCTGCCGGGGCTGGACGGCTACGAGGTCGCGCGGGCGCTCCGCGCGAGCCCGACCGGCTCGGCGACCGCGCTCATCGCCGTGACCGGCTACGGGCAGGCGGAGGATCGACGCCGGTCGAAGGAGGCGGGGTTCGACGCCCACCTCGTGAAGCCGGTCTCGCAGAGTCTGCTCTCGAGCCTCATCGCCGCCGCGTGAGCTTGTTGGATTGGGGGGCCTCGAACGGGCCCCCCAACCCCCCCGGGCCGGCTCGGGACGCCCCGGCGGAGCCGTGACGCCCCTCGATATACCGAGGCTGCTAGCTCTTGGGGCTGACTCCCGTCACCTGCGCGATCTCCCACGTGTCGGCGTACTGCTGGAAGCGCACGATCTTGCCGTCGCGCACGTCCCACACGTGGGCGACCTGGGCGTCCAGGCGCTTGCCGGTCGCCTTCGCGGTGCCGCGATAGCGGAGCTCGGCGAGCACGGTGTCGCCGCCGCCGACGAGGCGGCGCACGTCGACGGCGAAGCCGTCGAAATCGTTCGGGATCCGCGCGAAGACGCCGGTGAGCACGGCCTGCGGACCGATGAAGGGTCCGCCCGGCCAGTAGGGGAAGTGCTCGGCCTCGTTCCACTCGACCTTCTCGCTCAGCAGGCCGAGCACGGTCTGCACGTCGCCTTTGGCGAACGCCTCGTACACGCCGCGGACGAGCCCCACGCTGTCAGCCATGGCGTCCTCCCTTCATCGAGGATCAGATTGCCCCCTCGAGGCGAGGTGTCAAGGCCGCGGCGGAATCCGCCAGAGGTACGCGCGATGCGTGCGCGACAGCGCGACCTCGACCGTCCGCTCCGGTTGCCAGTCGCCCATCGCGAAGTCGTGCGACACGACCGGGGTGCCCGGGCGCAGGACCTTCAGCAAGGTGGGCCGCAGGCGCTCGTTCAGCTCGGGCAGGAGATAGAGCGTCACCACGGTCGCCTTGCTGATGTCCGTCTTGAAGAGGTCTTGCTCGAAGAACGTGATCTTGTCGGCCACGCCGGCCTGCTTGGCGTTGACGCGGGCGTTCTTGATGCGCTCGGGGTCGAGGTCCACCCCCACGCCGCGGGCGCCGCGCTTGGCAGCGGCGATGAGGATCTCCCCCTCGCCACAGCCCAGGTCGTACACGAGGTCCTGGGGACCCACGTTCGCCAGGTCCAGCATGACCGTGATGACCTCGGGCGGAGTGGGGACCCAGACCACGTCCAGCTTCGGTGCCGGCTTGGAGGCGGTCTCGGTCGAGGCACAGCCGACGAGCAGCGTGAGCGCAACCAACCAGGTCGTCGTGAGGAGTACACGGGTTCGCATAGGTGTCAGTCTTATCTCCATCAAGCCGGGCGGTGTCAACCTCCCTCTGCCCTTGGCGTCCAGAGGCTTGTGATGTAGCCTCCTACACATGCACCGAACCCAGCTCCTGCTACCGCGTGATCTTCACCGGCGCGCCGCCGAGGCTGCCCGGGCACGACGCATGTCTCTGGGGAATCTCGTCCGGGAGGCGCTGAGCGAGTACCTTGCCCGGACGGGCGGCGTCGAGCCTTCCCAGGAGGCCGTCGATGAGATTCTCCTGGGTGATCCGTTCGACGACCCCGAGCCCGAGCCGCGACTTTCTGTCGACGTCGATCACTACCTCTACGGAGCACGCCGGCGGTCCCGTCGGAGGCGATGAGCCCGCTCCGCGCGGTGTTCGTCGACACCGGCGCCTGGGTCGCGCTGCGCTATGGGCGCGATCAGCATCACGGACGGGCGGCGACGCTGCTGCGGCGACTACGGGCCGACAGCCTGGGTCTCGTGACGACCGAGTGGGTCATGGCTGAAGCCGTCACCCTCCTCAAGGCTCGGGGCGCCGTCGACCACGCGTTGGCGTTGGGGGAAGCCATCCAGGCCGGACGGCTCGGGTACCTCGTCGAGTCGACGGCGGAGCGGCGCCGCCGCGCCTGGGAGCTGTTTGTCCGGTATCGTGATCGCCGGGTCGGTTGGGTCGATTGCGCGAGCTTCGCCGTCATGGATGAGCTGAACCTCGAGCAGTTCTTCGGATTCGACGACGACTTCGTGCGCGCCGGCTTCATCGCGTACCGTTGAGCCGTACATCGATCCTGGGGAGGACTTCGAATGAGCCGAATCGATCCCGTCTGGGCCACGGTCGCCGAGCTGTCCCACGCCTTCGGCGAGCGCACGCTGTCGCCGGTCGACGCGGTGGAGGCGCTGCTCGAGCGCATCCGCAAGCGCGACGCCGCGCTGCACGCCTACATCGCGGTCCACGAGGCCGAGGCGCGTCTGGCCGCCGAGGCGGCCGACAAGGCGATCCGCTCGGGGCACCGGGTCGGCCCGCTGCACGGCGTGCCCATCGCGCTCAAGGACCTCGTCGACATGCAGGGGCGCGTGACCACCGGCGGCTCCAAGGTCTGGAAGGAGCGCGTCTCCCCGGTCACCGCGACGCTGGCCGAGCGGCTCATCGCCGCCGGCATGATCGTGCTCGGCAAGACGCACACGGTGGAGTTCGCGATGGGCAGCTTCGGCACGAACACGCACCTCGGCACGCCGCGGAACCCCTGGGATCTTTCCGTGCACCGCACGCCCGGCGGCTCGTCCAGCGGCTCGGGCGTGGCGGTCGCCGCCGGCCTGGCGCCGGTGGCCATCGGCACCGACACGGGCGGCTCGGTGCGGCTGCCGGCCGGCTGGTGCGGCATCGTCGGCCTGAAGGTGACGGCGGGGCGCATCAGCACCTACGGCGTGCTGCCCCTCAGCTCCACGCTCGACACGCCGGGGCCGCTGGCCCGCTCGGTCGAGGACGCCGCGCTGATCTTCCGCGTGCTGAACGGCCCCGACCCGCGCGATCCGCAGACGCTGGCGTGGACCCCCGCCGATCCGCTGCCCACGCTGCGCCGCGGCGTCGCCGGCCTGCGGCTGGCCGTCATGCCGGACGCCGAGCGCGCCGGCGTGGCGGACGAGGTGCTGGCCGCCTACGACGCCTCGGTCGAGGCGCTGGCCAAGCTGGGCGCCCGCATCGTGCGGCCGACGCTGCCGCACCGGTTCAGCGACTACGCCGCGGCGACCGGCCGGATCATCGGCGCCGAGGGCTACCGCTTCGTCGGCCACCTCGTGGACGATATGAGCCTGCCGGTCGATCCGCACATCCGCCCGCGCATCCAGCTCGGGCGCACCGTCTCCGCGCGCGACTACCTGCTGACGCTGGCCGAGATGGATGAGCGCCGGCGGGAGTTCAGTGCCGCGCTGGCCGACGCCGACGCGCTGCTGACGCCGACCGCCCAGACGGCGGCCCTGCCCATCGAAAAGGTCGATCAGTCCGGCACCGCGGCGTACTTCACGCGCGCGGGCAACTACCTCGGCCTCTGCGGCCTCGCGGTGCCCAACGGCTTCACCCCCGGAGGCCTGCCCACGTCGCTCCAGATCCTCGGCCACCCGGGCGACGAGGCCACGATCCTGCGCATCGGCTGGGCCTACGAGCAAGCCACCGACTGGAAGTCGCGCCGCCCGCCCGAGGCCTAGCGGCCCTCGTGTCCTGAGTCCGAGATACGCGCACCGTGTCGCCGACGTGGGTGGGGGGCGCACGAGGTGGGGTCCGTGGACCCGTTCCCGCCGCCCGTCACCGTGCGCCCCGCAGCCGGATGGAGCCCAGCCGTGACGGATGCGAGGCGGACTCCCGCCGCGTGGTGCCACGGACCCCACCTCGTGCGCCCCCCACCCACGTCGGCGACCTAGCCGCCCTGCTGGCGCTCCTCGTAGTGGGGGCGCGGCGCCGGGGCGCGGCGGTCCGGCTTGAGCGCCACGACGAAGGCGAGGCGGCTGGGATCGCCCGCCGCGATCGTGATCGGCTTGGCGGTCTTCTCCGGCTCGCCCCGCATGCGCGGGTGCCACACCCGGGCCTCGTAGGCGCCGGGCGGGACGTCGGCCAGGCGGGCCGTGCCGTCCCCCTCGGTCTTGGCGAAATAGGGCGTGTCGGCGACGTAGACGTAGCCGACCATCCAGTCGTGGATGTTGCAGCCGAGCACGACGACGCCGGGCTTGTCGAAGACGACGG
This sequence comes from uncultured Candidatus Rokubacteria bacterium, assembly GCA_963743355.1. GTDB lineage: Bacteria > Methylomirabilota > Methylomirabilia > Rokubacteriales > CSP1-6 > AR5. The sequence goes on along the minus strand of CAVUPM010000003.1, from coordinate 435,175 downwards.
GCGTCGCGGGCGTGCCGATGTAGAGCGGCAGCTCGAAGCGCTTGGGCGGCGAGAACGAGTACACGTGATGGCGGATGTTGTCGCGGTTGGGAAACGCCACCGGCGTCCCGACCGGGACGGCCAGGACGAGGGGCACGAAGGTCTTGTTCTGCTGGTCCATCGCCGCCGGCGCCGAGCGCGGCACGGCCGGCGCGGGGCCGGACGGCGTGAGCGAGACCACCACGTCGGCCAGCGGCTTGCCGCCGTCGTCGCGCACGACGGCCGCCAGGCTCCCCGAGGCGGAGACCGCGAGCGGCACCCGGAGGAGCAGCAGGCTCAGCACCGCCGCCCACCCGCCGAGGGCGAGCCAGCGCCTCACGTGGTTGCGCGGCTCACGGCATTCGGCGTCGGCTCGGCGCGAATCCCCAGGATGTCGAACACGGGCACCGGCTTGGCGAAGCCGCGGAGGACGAGCGGGCCCACCGGCTTGGCCTCGGCGAAGGGCTCGATCTCGGCGTGCACCTGCTGGCTGACGAGAATCTGCCCGTCGCGCGCCTCCTGGCAGAGGCGGGCGCTCAGGTTGGTGACGGTGCCGATGGCCGCGTAGTCGAAGCGCCCCTCGAAGCCGATGCGGCCGATCGTCGCGTAGCCCATGGCGATGCCGGCGCCGAACCCGAGCGCATGCCCGCGGCGCCGCCACGTGTGCAGCAGCGCCGCGACGGCGTCGCGCATGGCGACGGCCATGCGGACCGCGCGGGCGGCCGGGTCGGGGCAGGGGACCGGATCGTTGAAGAACACCATGAGCCCGTCGCCGGTGAAGCGCTCCAGGGTGCCCTCGTACATGAACACGAGCGGGCCGACGGCCGCGTGGTAGTCGCGGAGGAGCTGCATGACCTCCTCGGCGTCGGCCGCCTCGGCGAACGCCGTGAAGCCGCGCAGGTCGCAGAACACCACGGTGATCTCGCGGCGATGGGAGGCCAGCAGCGACTCGTCGCCGGCCGACAGCGCGTCGGCGAGCTGGGGCGAGAAGAAGCGCTTGAGCCGCGCGGTGCGCTCCAGCTCGTCGCGCACGCGCTCGCGCTCGCGCAGGCCGCCGACCATCTCGTTGAAGGTGGCGGCCAGCTCGCCGAACTCGTCGCGCTGCCGGATGGTGATGGTCGTGGTGAAGTCGCCGGCGGCGACGCGCCGGGCGCCGCCGGCGAGCGTGAGCACCGGGCGGCTCACCCGGCGCGCGACGAGCGCGGCGCCGAGCAGCGCCAGCAGCACGCCGGCCACGGCCACGACGAGCAGGATCAGCAGGAGGCGGTCGTAGGGCGCCAGCGCCTCGGCGAGCGACCGCTGGAGCACCACGACGACGTTCTGGCCCACCGGCTCGATGCGCAACAGGTGCTCGCCGGCCCCGAGCTCGAGCACGCCGGCCTTGCGGCTCACCGGCAGCTGCCGGGCCAGCGCCTCCCGGTCCTCGGCGGCGAGCGTCGAGGCGTGGACGATGGCGCCGCCGGCCTCGCGCGCGACGAACGACACCTGCAGGCCGCTGAGCCGACGGAGATCGGCCGCGGTCCGGTCGTCGACGGCGAAGCCGGCGGCGAGCCAGGCGATGGGCTCCGGCGCCAGCAGCGGGACGACGGCGAGGCGATAGAGACGTCCCTCGATCGCAACGACGTCCGAGGCCTCGCGGCCGGCCTCGGCCGCCTCGATCAAGCGCCGCGCCGGAAAGGGCGCGCCGGGCCGGGCGGGGCGCTGGGTGTCGGCGACCACCGCGCCGTCGAGCGAGGCGAGGATGAGGATGTCCGAGTCCACGCGCCGGCGATGATTTTCCAGGACCGAGGCGGTCGTCGCGTGATCGGCGGTGGCGACCGCCGTCTTCAGCGCGAAGTCACCGGAGAGGAGCCGGGTCGCGGCGACGAGCAGGCGGCTGCGATCGTCGAGCTGCCGGGCGAACAGCGTGCTGGCCAGGCGCAGCTCTTCCTCGACGTGCTGGCGGGCGCTCGCGCGCACGAACGCGGCAACGACCACGTAGCCGGTCGCCTGGATCACCGCGAAGAGCCCGAGAAACACGACGACCAGGCGGCTGCGAAAGCTTCGAAAGTGCATCGTCATCGCCCACCGACGCCGTCACGCTACAGTGATTGCGGCGGGCAGGCAAGCGGGCCGGCGGGATCAGCGAGCGGCTTTGGGCAGCGCGGACTCGCCGTTGCCGTGCACGGCGGGGGGGCGGCCGTTCGCCCGCAGCGCCGTGCGCGCTTGCGCCAGCAGGTCCGGCTCGGTCGCGCTCGAGCTCATCAGTCGGCGATAGACCGCCTCGGCCGAGGCGCGATCACCGGTCGCGACCAGGCACCGCACGACGCCGACGAGGGCGCGGCGCTCGGCGGGCAGACCGGCGGTGAAGTGGGCGGAGGTCACGAACATGTCGAGTGCGTCTTCATGGAGGCCCGCGCCCGCGAGGATCTCGCCGGCCCGGTAGGCCGCCTCGCCGCTCGCCTCGCGGTCGGCGGGCGGATCGATGCCGGGGCGCGCGGGCAGGAGCTTGCGGTAGACGGCCAGCGCCTCCTTGCGCTCGTCGAGCGCGGTCAGCGAGGCGCCGGCGCCCAGCAGCGCCAGGCGCGCCCAGCGCGAGCCGTCGGCCACGTACGCCGCGGTCAGATACCACTCGGTGGCGTCGGCGTGCTTTCCGTCCGCCCGCAAGCCCTGCGCGAGTCGGTACGCGCTCTCGGCGGCCACCTCGCCGCTGGCCACCTCCACGAGCCTTCGCAGCACGGGACGCGTGCGCTGCGTCTGTCCGAACTCGTCCAGCAGCCGCAGGTGCGTGAGCAGGCTGCGGGGTGACCGATCGACGCGGGGATGATCTTGAAGCAGGCGGTCGTAGACGGCGAGCGCGGCGCGGCGCTCGCCCGCCGCCTCGTGGATCTCGGCCAGCAGCAGCAGCGCGCGGGGTGCCTCCTCGCCGCCCCCCGCCGCGGACTGCGCGATGGCGCGCGCCTCGGCCGCCGCCCCCGTCCGGAACAGCGCTTCCGCGAATCCCACGCGGGCGGTCCGCGTGAGGGCGGCGGCGGGGGCGCGCGCCAGCAGCATCTCGTAGGCGCGGCGGGCGACCGGCCACTGCCCGGAGGTCGCGGCGGCGGCGGCGACCCGGATGAGCAGCGTGGGCGCGGCCGGATAGGACGGGAAGTCCTGGACCAGCCGGGACGCGAGCTTGCCGGCGAGCACGTCGGACCAGCCGCGGTCCGTGGCGGTCAGCAGGACGAGACCGTGGAGCGTGTATGGAGTCACCTCGCGATGCCGTCCGTTCAGGAACAGCGTCGCGAACTGCTCGAGGCCGGTCTCGCCGTCGGCCGCCCGGGCGCCGTTGCCGGCCCGACTCGGCGCGACCTGGAGACCCACCTCGGCTCCGGGAGTCGTCAGCACCTCACCCAGCTTCCGGCGCTCGTCGATGGCTGATGCCCCGCTCGTCCGGATCACCTCGTCCAGATCGCGCAGCGCCTCGGCCTCCTGCTGGCGGCGAAGAGCGAGTCCAGATCGGGTGAGCCGAGCGATGCCTGCATAGGGACTTGCAGGGTACTGCCTGATGATCCGGTCGAGCAGCTGCCGAGTACCCGCTGTGTCGCCCGCCCGGTTCGCCAGCTCCGCGGCGAGAAGCAGTGCGAGGGGAGCGCGCGCGTCGGCCGGAGAGGTGTCGCCGACCCAGGTCCACGCGCGTCGCGCGTGATCCCGACGGCCCTGACGCAACTCCGCCCAGCCCACCGCCATCGCAGCGCGGACGCTCTCCGGCATGTCGGCGTACCTGGACTGGAGCTCGCCATAGCGGGCGGCGGCGAGTCCGTACGACTGCATGTTGTAGGCGGCGTCACCGGCCACGAGCAGCGCGGCCGCGCGCACGTTTCGGGGAGCCTTCGTCTGGGTCAGCCCATCGGCGTGACGTAGCGCTGATACAAAGTTACGGCGCGTCAGCTCAGTCTGGGCCCGAGCGAGCTGTGACTCCCACGAGGATCTGGCGGCCGTCGCGGGCGAGGACGCCACGCCGGGCCCGGGACCGGTGACCCCGTCGCCTCCGCCGCTGTTCGTGCCGGCACCGTTGCCGCCGCTTGCTGGCCCAGCGCTCGTGCCCGATGCTCCGCCCGCCGGTGCCGAACCTGCGCCCGGCCCGGCGCCAGCTCCGGCCCCGCCCGAGGGACCGCCGCCAGCCGCACCCGGACCCGCGCCGCCTGGACCACTGCTACTCGCACCACCGGCACCGGCCCCCGCGCTGCTGCCGGCGCTTCCACTACCCGCGCCCGCTCCGCCTCCAGCTCCGGCCCCCGCTCCCGAGCCGGCTGCGCCCGCACCTGCTCCTGCTCCAGCGCCGCCACCTCCACCACCCGCTCCGGCGCCACCGCTACTCGCGCCACTGACCGCCACCCGAACCGCCGCCGCTACCGCCACCCGAACCGCCGCCGCTACCGCCACCCGAACCGCCGCCGCTACCGCCACCCGAACCGCCGCCGCTACCGCCACCCGAACCGCCGCCGCTACCGCCACCCGAACCGCCGCTGCTACCGCCACCCGAACCGCCGCCGCTACCGCCACCCGAACCGCCGCTGCTACCGCCACCCGAACCGCCGCCGCTACCGCCACCCGAACCGCCGCTGCTACCGCCACCCGAACCGCCGCCGCTACCGCCACCCGAACCACCGCCGCTACCGCCAGAACCACCGCCGCCCCCCCCCGAACCACCCCCACCGCCCCCCCCGCCACCGCCCTTGGCGAGGAGGATGAAGCCGTCTGCAATGACCGCGTCCTTCTCTGCAGAGATGGGGTCCGCGGTTGTCTTTCGCTCGGCGGCGTTTGCCGGAGACCCGATTGCGATCGTCAACCCCAGCGCGACGATGGCCCCGGGGACGACGCGGGGAAGGGTGGAGCCGAAGTCCATCGCATGATAGGCAGGCAAGCGCTGTGCCCTCGAGCGCATCACGCCGCGTGGCGCTTGGACTTACGTCGTACGCCTGCCTTGCCGCCCGGCCGCCGCGCGCGCTCGTCGCTCGGCGGCGTCGCGCGCTTCACGGTCACGGGCCGGCTGCGGATCTGCACGCGCTGCATGCGCTCGAGGACCTGGTCGACGTACTGGGCCGGCACCTCGATGAACGCGAACCGCTCGTAGATGTCGATGGCACCGATGGCATAGCCGGGGATGTCGGCCTCGCCCGCCACGGCGCCCACGATGTCAGCGGGGCGCACGCCGGCTTGACGGCCGGCGTCGAGGAAGAGGCGCACCATGCCGCCCTCCGCCCGGGCCGGCGCCTCCGGCTCGACGGCAGCGTGCAGCGGCCGGTCCCCGGCGGCCAGCCTCGCGGCGGCAGCCGCGATCTCCGCCATGTCGACGCCCGCCTCCTCGCTCAGCTCCTCCACCAGCGCCAGGTAGGGATCGAGGCCCTCCGCGGCCGTTGCCTCGAGGAGCCGCTTCTTGAACGCGGCCGCGCGGCGCGCGGCCACGGCGGCCGCGGTCGGCATCCGCATCGGCGCCAGGTGCTGGCCGGTGAAGCGCTCGATGGTCTTCAGCAGGCGCGTCTCGCGCGGCGTGACGAAGAGGATCGCGGTGCCGGGCCGGCCGGCCCGCGCGGTGCGGCCGATCCGGTGGACGTACGTCTCGGCGTCGTGGGGGACGTCGTAGTTGACGACGTGGCTGATGCGGTCGACGTCGAGGCCGCGCGCCGCCACGTCGGTCGCCACCGCGATCTCGACCTGGCCCGTGCGCAGCCCGCGCACGACGGCCTCGCGCTGTTGCTGGGTCATGTCGCCGTGCATCGCCTCGGCGGTGTAGCCGCGCGCTTGCAAGCGCTCGCGCAGGTCGGCGGCGCCGGTCTTGGTGCGGACGAAGATCAGCGTCGTGTCGGGCGCCTCCACCTCCAGCACCCGCGTGAGCGCGTCGAGCTTCTGCCGCTCCGCCACGTTGAGGTAGCGCTGCTCGACCGTGGGGACGGTCACCGTCTGCCGCTCGACCTGGACGCTCTCCGGATCGCGCAGGTGGCGCGCGGCGATCCGCCGGATCTCCGGCGGCATCGTGGCGGAGAACAGGACCATCTGACGCTCGGCCGGCATCCGGGCCAGGATCCACTCGACGTCCTCGATGAATCCCATGCGCAGCATCTCGTCCGCCTCGTCGAGGACGACGGTGCGGACGGCGTCGACGCCGAGTGTCCCGCGCCGCAGATGGTCCATGATCCGCCCCGGCGTGCCGACGACCACGTGGGTGCCGCCGCGCAGCCGCCGCACCTGCTGCTCCATCGACTGGCCCCCGTACACGGGCAGCACGCGCAACGGGCCCAGCCCCTTGCCGTAGGTGTGGATCGCCTCGGCCACCTGAAGCGCCAGCTCGCGCGTCGGCGTGAGCACCAGCGCCTGGACGCGCGCGCGGCCGAGGTCCAGCGCGTGCAGGATGGGCAGGGCGAAGGCGGCGGTCTTGCCGGTACCGGTCTGCGCCTGGCCGATCAGGTCGCGGCCGGCCAGCAGCGCGGGAATCGTGCGCGCCTGGATCGCGGTCGGCGTCTCGTAGCCGACCTCGGCGACGGCGGCGAGGAGGCTGGGGGCCAGGCCGAGGTCGATGAACGCGGTCGCCATGTCAGCGACGTGGCGGCTGCAAGGCCCCCGCCAGCGAGCGCGGACCTACAGCTTCGGGATGCGCAGCGTCTTGCTGATCATCAGCGAGCCGGAGAGCGCCCACAGCAGCGCCAGGGGATGCAGCGTCCCGGGCCCGAGCCGGACGACGCCGAACGGCAGCGCGTCGCCGACGCGTCCCATCCAGGCGGCCACGGCGACGACGCCGACCAGGATGAGGCTCGAGGGGATCGGCGTGCCCTCGAAGTACTTCACCTTGCCGGCGTCGGTGGCAAGCGCGTCAGCGGTGACGTTGAACCGCGCCAGGCGGCTGACGCCGCAGGCGAGGAAATAGACGAGCACGACGACGTCCCCGGCGCCCTTCATGCCAGCCCCGTAGGCGATGACCGCCGGCGCCACGCCGAAGGAGATGACGTCGGCCAGCGAGTCGAGCTCGCGCCCCATGGCCGAGTGGCGCATGCGCCAGCGCGCCACCCGCCCGTCGAGCACGTCCAGAACGAGCGCCAGCGGGATGAGCGCCGTCGCCGCCAGGAGGCATCGCCGGTCGCGCGTCTCCACGTAGCCCATGACCGCGAAGACGGCGAGCAGGCCGCAGGCGGCGTTGCCCAGCGTGAGGAAATCCGCCAGGTGGAAGCCGCGGATCATCGTGAGGTGCGCGCGCGGCCTGGTCTCGGTCACCGGCGGCCGGCTCACGAGGGCGCCGGCGTCCCCAGCCAGAACGGCGACGTCTTGCCGAGGCGCTCCAGCACCGCGCGGCGCTCGGCCGCCCGCTTCGGGTACCAGGCCGACAGGTAGTCCGCGTCCAGCATGTGGCGGCGCGTCTCGGTGCCGAAGAAGTCGGCGAGGTCGGGCAGGCTGATGAAGCCCTCCTCGGAGGCCGGGTTGAACTGGCTCCAGCGGCGCGCGTGCTCTTCCGACCGGAAGAGGTTCATGCCCGTTCAGAGGTACGGCGGCTTGCCGCGCGAGGGGCCGAAGCCGTAGTTCAGGTGGCCGACGACGGTGCGCGGGTTGACGGTCAGGAGCCGGCCATCGCGCATCTCCACCAGCATGGTGTCGCCGCAGTCCAGGCACGGCGCCTCGATCTGCACGGTGCGGGCGGGGAACAGCCACGTGACGGAGGTGGCCTCGAAGCCGCATTGCGCGAACCACTTCTGCTCGCCGCGCACGCTGATACGGTACTGCGTGGGCAGGTTGTTGAGCGGCGGGAACGAGGCGATGTAGTCGGTCTCCGGATGCAGCCAGCCGATGGGATAGGCCTGCATCACCTCCAGCAGGAGCCGGCGGCCCTCGTCCACGGGCAGGCTGAGCGCGCGCGCCAGCTCGGCGTAGTGGGGCGCCCGCCCGGTCTCGACGAGCCCGCGCATGATGCGATGAAACATCTGGTCCATCGTCCGGGGATCAGTCATGGTCAGGCCTCTTCGGCGCTCGTCTGCCTCCGGCGTCGCGCGGGGCGTGGCGCTAGTGTACTCATCCCACGCCGGGGAGGCGGCGGTTACCTGGCGGGTGCCGCGGGGAAACGCGCCGTGGCTCGCGGCCGGCCGCGAGCCACGGCACGGGCTCAGCGGCTCTTGACGCGGAACTCGGCTCGACGGTTCTCCTCGCGGCACGCCTCGGTCGCGGCGGCGCAGGTCGGCCGCTCCTTGCCGTAGCTGACGGTGGAGATGCGCTCCGGCCCGACCCCGTAGAGCGAGAGATAGTCCTTCACGGCCTTGGCGCGCCGGTCGCCGAGGGCGACGTTGTACTCCGACGTGCCGCGCTCGTCACAGTGCCCCTCGATCAGGACGGCGGTGTCGTGGTGATCCTTGAGCCAGGCGGCGTGACCGACCAGCACGTCGGCCGCGTCGGAGCGGATCACCGCCTTGTCGAAGTCGAAGCGGACGGCCGTCAGCTCCTGCACGGCCGCGAACTCCTCCTGGCTTGCCCGCTTCGCGGGCGTGGCCGTTTCCTGGTCCGCCGGCGGCGGCACCATGGCGACGGCGACGTCCTTCGCCGGCTCCGGCTCCTGTCGCGACTGAACGGGGACCGGCGGGGTCGGGGTCGGCATGGCGGGCGCGGGCCTGGGCTCGGCCCGCGTCAGGAGCAGGCCGACGACCGGCTGCGAGCCGCGCACGGTGCCGAACATCCGGTCACCGCCCTCGGACACCTTGAGATCGGCGGTGAAGAAGCGACCGCCTTGCTGGTGGCGCATCGTCACCGTCCCCTGGCCGATCTCCGCCACGAGCCGGATGCCGTTCAAGCCCTGGAAGCGCACGACCTCGGGCACCGACTCGGCGGCAATCGCGCCCTCGAGCACGAGCCGGCCCAGTCCCAGGTCTCCGCGCTGCACGAGGTCGACGGTCACCGAATCCTCGCGTGCGGAGTGGAAGATGCCGGTGCCGGTCCAGGTCCCTCTCCAGCGGCCGGTGAGGTCGGGGCCCGAGGGTACTGCGATGGACGCGGACGGTGAGGGTGACGGGGTCATGGTGGAGCACGCGGCGATCAGCGGTATCAGCAGGACCAACAAGGAACGCATAGGCCCTCCCCCTGGCTAGGCTACGTCGTGACGGCCGGGGGAGGGCATCGACCGTGCCAGGCGGCAAGAGCCGCGATGAAGCATAGTTAGGCGGCGGCCGCCCCCGGGTAGCGTCAGGGGGCCGACGCGGGTCGCGCCACGACGTTATCCGGTCGCCGTGTTGACCTGTGCCGCGATGGCCACTAATGTGGTCACGCCTATGTACCTGACGCACTTCGGGCTGGCAGAGTGGCCGTTCTCCAACACGCCGGACCCGCGCTTCGTGTACCTGAGCCCCCGCCACGAGGAGGCCCTGGCCCACCTGCTCTACGGCGTCCGCGAGCGGGGCGGCTTCGTGCAGCTCACGGGCGAGGTGGGGACGGGCAAGACCACCACCTGCCGGTACCTGCTCTCGCAGCTGCCCGAGGGTGTGGACGTCGCGCTCATCGTCAATCCGATGCTGACACCGGAGGAGCTGCTGGCCACGGTGTGCGACGAGCTTGGCGCCGCCTATCCGTCCGGGCCCCAGACACGCAAGACCTTCGTCGACGTGCTGTATCGCCACCTGCTGGCCGTGCACGGGCGGGGGCGCCGGACGGTGCTGATCATCGACGAGGCGCAGAATCTCAGCGTCGACGCGCTCGAGCAGCTCCGCCTGCTCACGAATCTCGAGACCACCACCGAGAAGCTCCTGCAGATCATCCTGATCGGGCAGCCGGAGCTGACCGCGCTGCTCGCCAAGAAGGAGCTGCGCCAGGTCGCGCAGCGGGTCACCGCGCGCTATCACCTCCAGCCGTGCGCCGAGCGCGACACCCGCGCGTACGTCGCCCGGCGCCTGCAGGTCGCCGGCCAGAACCTCCGGCTGTTCGAGCCAGGCGCGCTGCACGTCGTGCATCGGGCCTCGCGCGGCGTCCCGCGCCTCATCAACGTGATCTGCGACCGGGCGCTACTGGGCGCCTTCGCCGAGGGCAAGCGGGTCGTGAGCGCGCGCACCGTGCGACGCGCCGCCCGCGAGGTGGCCGGCGAGGGCGTCAGCCGTGCCCGCCGGTGGCTCCGCGGCGCGGCGGCCGTCGCCGCGGTGGCGGTGTTGCCGGCCGTGGCGGCGACCGGCGCGATGGCCGGGTGGTGGCGCATCCCCTCGATCGACGAGTGGCGGCCGGCGCCCTTCACGGCCCGGCGGCCGCCCGGTCCGCCGCCCGCGCTGGCCGCGTTGACGCCGGCCGTCGAGCCGGCCGTCAGCACGGCGACGGTTGCCGCCGCCCCGGTGCCGTCGCCCGCGCCGAGCGCGGTCCTGGCGCGGCGGCCGTCGGGGGACCTCGCGGCGCTGCTGACGGCGCAGCCGGCGGGCGATCAGGCCTCCGCGCTCGCGCGGGTCCTCGCCCGGTGGGGGGTGACGGTGGCGCCCGGCGACGATCCGTGTCGCGCGGCCGTGCGCGCGGGGCTCGAGTGCTACGACGGCCGCGGTACCTGGACGGTGGTGCGGCGGCTCGGCGTGCCCGTTGCCATCAAGCTGGTCACGGCCGACGGCGCCCGGCACTACGTCGCGGTGACCGGGTTCGAGGGCGACACGGTCACGCTGCAGGTCGGCGATCGTGCCGAGGCGCTGCCGGCGCTCGCTGTCGACCGGCTGTGGGATGGCGTGTTCTCGGTGGTCTGGCGGCCGCTGCCCGGAGTGGCGCGGGTGCTGAGCCCGGGGATGCAGGGGCCCGGCGTGGCCTGGCTGCGCCGCGCGCTGAACGAGGGCGACGTCGTCTCGCGCGCGCGCGGCCCCGCCGTCTACGACGACGCGCTGGCCGCCAGCGTCGTCGCCTTCCAGCGTCGCGAGGGGCTCGAGGCGGATGGGATCGCGGGGATCGAGACGCTGGTGCGCGTGAGCACGCGGCTCGACCCGCGGGCGCCGCGGCTGGCCGGCGCGCCGATCGCGAGGTGAGCGATGTCCTACATCCTTGAGGCGCTCAAGCGGGCCGAGCAGCAGCGCGGCGCCCCGGCGCGCGGCGCGGCCTCGTTGCCGCGAGCGATCGCCACCGATTTCGAGCCGCGCGCGCGATGGCCGTGGATCGTGGGCGGCACCGTGAGTCTCGTCGCCGTCGCGGCCGTCGTCGCGTTCTGGCCGGCGAGGGAGGCGGTGCCCCCGGTGGCCACGGAGGCGACGGTCGCCACGCCGGCGCCGCCGCCCGTCCCGGCGGTCGTCAGCACTCCGCCGCCGGTCGCAGTCGCCTTACCGCGAGCCGAGCCCGCGCCCCCCCGGGTCGTCGAGCCGCGCCCGCCCGTCTCGCGCCCGAGTCCCGTCGTCGACCGCCCGGCGCCGGCCGCCGGGCGGAGCGCCGTCACGCGGAGCGCGCCGCCGACGGCCGACGACCGGAGCGCCGCGAGCCGCGTCCCGCCGTCACCGGCGCCGCGCCCCGCTCCACCCGTGCGGGAGCGGGCCATCACGCCGGTGCCGCCCGCCGCGCCGTCCGGCGACCTCAAGGCCCGCGCCGCCAAGCTGTCGATCCAGGTCCTGAGCTGGGCGCCGGAGCGGAAGGACCGCTTCGTCTTCCTCAACGGCCGCAAGTACGGCGAAGGTCAGATGGTCGAGGACAAGTTCCTCGTGGAGCAGATCACGGAGGACAGCGTCGTCCTGTCGGCCCAGGGCGAGCGCATCACGCTCAAGGGGCGCTGAGCCCCGCTCGCTCCATCGGCGAGGCCAGCACCGTCTCGGCCGCGAAGTGCGCCGGGCACCGGCGCGGCGGGTCGAGGATCTTCAGACACTCCCGCTCCTTGCTCCAGTAGTAGGTCTTGCCGCCCGGCCAGCGGGAAGAGGAACGCGACGCCGAAGACGACGACCGGCCCGCGCCCGGCCGTCATGGGCTCACCGGCGCCGCCTGCAGCGCGTGCAGGTGCGCGTACACCCTCCGGCGCGCCAGCAGCTCGCCGTGCGTGCCCTGCTCGACGACGCCGCCGTCCTGGAGCACGACGATCCGGTCGGCGTGGCGGACCGTCGACAGCCGGTGGGCGATGATCAGCGTCGTGCGGCCTTTCATGAGCCGGGCCAGCGCGTCCAGGATGGCGCGCTCGTTCTCCGCGTCCAGCGCGCTCGTGGGCTCGTCGAGGATCAGGACCGGCGCGTCCTTGACGAAGGCGCGCGCGATCGAGACGCGCTGGCGCTGCCCACCCGACAGCGTCACGCCGCGCTCGCCCACGACGGTGCCGTAGCCCTCCGGCAGGCCGGCGATGAATTCGTGGGCGTTGGCGGCGCGGGCCGCGCGCTCGACGTCCTCCGCGGTGGCGTCGGGCCGGCCGTAGGCGATGTTCTCCCGGAGGCTGGCGCCGAAGACGACGGGGTCCTGCAGCACCAGCGCGACGTTCTCGCGCAGCGAGCGCAGCGTGAGCGCGCGCAGGTCGCGGCCGTCCAGGGTGATCCGCCCCGCCTGGGGATCGTAGAAGCGCACCACCAGGCTCGCCAGCGTGGTCTTGCCGGCGCCCGAGGCGCCGACGATCGCCACGATCTCGCCGGCGCGCACGTCGAGCGACACGTCGCGCAGGGCCGACTCGGAGCCTCGATACGCGAACGTGACGTGCTCGAAGGCAAGAGCGCCGAAGGCCCGGCCGGGCAGGGGGGCGGCGTCGGCAGCGTCGGTGACGTCCGGCCGGACGTCGAGCAGGGCCAGCACGCGGCGGGCGCCGGCGGCGGCGCCCTGGACCGCCACCGCCGTGTAGGCCAGCGTCTCCAGCGGCTTGTAGAGCATCACCAGGTAGGCGGCGAGCAGGACGACGTCGCCCGGCGTGAGGACGCCGTCGAGCGCACGGCGGCCGGCCAGCCAGATGACGGCGGCGGTACCGACCGTCATCAGCAGCGAGACCACCATCTGCGAGCCGGTCTGCAGCAGGGTGAGGTGGAGGTTGGCGTGCAGGCTGGCCGCGGCCTGACGCTCGAAGCGCTCGCGCTCGAGCGGCTCCCGCGCGAAGGCCTGCACGGCGCGGATGGCGGTGAGGGTCTCCTGCACGCGGCTGCTCACGTCGCTCTCGCGCTCGTGCACCCGCAACGAGTAGCGCGTCATCGGACGGTCGAGCCGGCGGATGAGCAGGATCAGCGGCAGCGCGATGGCCAGCGCGGCCACGGTGACTCGCCAGTCGCGCAGGGCCATGACGACCGCGATGCCGACCAGCGTCAGGGTGGCCGTGGTGGCCGGGACGATCGCGTTGTTGAGCAGGGTCTGCACCGCGTAGGTGTCCCAGGCGACGCGGTAGAGCGAGTCACCGACCTTCGTCGTATCGTGGAAGGCCAGCGAGAGCTTCTGCAGGTGCTCGAAGACGGCACAGCGCAGCCGGAACACCATGCGGAGCGCCGCGCGGATGACGAAGTTGGTGCCGAGCATGGCGAGCGCCCCGACCAGGATCTGCAGTGCGACCATGGCCGCCACCAGCACGCCGAGGAGCGCCGTCTTCGACGACATGGCCAGCCCGGCCGGCGGCGGCTCGCTGCCCAGCACGGAATCGATGACCAGCTTCAGCGGCCACGGCTGCAGCAGGGCGGCGACGGTGGATCCCACGAGCAGCGCCAGTCCGGCCGCCACGCGCATGCCCTCGCCGCGGAGGGCGATGCCGAGCAGGCGCAGGCCCGCTCGCACGGTCGACATCAGCGGGCCTCGGCGTCGAGCGCCTCACGCGCGGTCACCATCGCCGCGCCGCACTCGCAGATGGCCGCGCCCGCGAGGAGCAAGCCGGCTCCCCCCAGCACCACCGCCGCCGTGAGGACGCCGTCGAGCCCGGCCAGCAGGGCGCCGGTGCTCAGCACCGCCAGCCCGACGCCGACGGCGGTGCGGTAGTGCGGCTGGGCGCGGAAGCGCACCATCTGCCGGCCCTGGCCGTGCTCCTCGATCGCGAGCAGGATCCGCACCGCGCTCAGTCCGCCCGCCCGGACCTCCAGATCCCAGCTGTCGTAGTCGCCGCCCCGGGTGACCAGGCAGCCTTCGAGGCCGAGCAGCGATTCCAGGCGCTGCAGGCGCGTCTCCGGCGATTGCCAGTGCTCCGTCCACAGACTCCACGTGCGCGCCCGGGGGATCGCAAAGCCACCGGGGCCGTGACGACGCCACGGCGTCAGCGCGCTGCGCAACCGCCCCCGCAGGCGCGCCATGGGCTGGAGCAGGTGGAGCAGGGCGGTGAGCGCGTGCAGGCCGAAGATCTGCAGGCGCGAGCGCGGCTCGGGGAACGACGCGCGGGCGCCGCCGATGACGGCCTGGGCGATGGAGGCGCCCGCGGCGAGGGCGCACAGCGGTGCCGCGGCGAGCAACGGCCGCCACAGAGTGCCCAGCAGCGAGAGCAGGGCCAGGGCCAGGATGAGCAGGTACCACTCCGGCATCAGCGTCACGCTGGCCATCCCGGGCTGCGAGTCGCGATAGATCGACTGGAAGGGCGCGGTGCCCCAGGTGCCGTGGTAGATCCGCGCCCGGTGCGCCAGCGCCCGCGTGAGGCCCTTGCCGTAGAGGCGGCCCGACCACGACACGTGACCGGCGGCGTTGTATTTCTCCGGCCACTTCCGCTCCAGCATCGCCTCGGCGTCGCCGTAGCCGATCTGCTGGCGCAGGTAGGCCCGGATCGAGTTGCGACGGTGATGCCAGACCATCGCGGGGGCGCTGAAGCCGAGCGTCCAGCCCCGCGCCTGCAGCCGCCAGCACACGTCCACGTCGTCGCCGGCCCGGCGGAACTGGGGATCGAAGCCGCCGATGGCCTGCAGGCGGTCCCGGCGGAAGGCCATGTTGCAGCCGGGGATGTGCTCGGCGACGTCGTCCGAGAGCAGGACGTGGATCGGGCCGCCGGGCGCGTTCGCCACGCAGGCAGCGAGCGGCCCGTCGCCCGGCGGCGGGATGTTGGGGCCGCCGATCCCGGCGTGGTCCGTCGTCATGAACGCGATCGCCAGATAGGTGAACCAGTGCGGATCGGGGTAGGCGTCGTCGTCGATGTACGCGACGATCTCGCCGGTGGCGGCGGCCAGCCCGACGTTGCGCGCGTGGCTCAGCCCGCGGTTGGGCGTGCTGATCACGCGCACACCGAACTCACGCGCGATCTCGGGGGTGGCGTCGGTCGAGCCGTCGTTGACGACGATGACCTCATAGGACGGGTACTCGAGCCGGCCGAGCCACTCCAGCGTGTCGCGGATCGTGCGCGATCCGTTGTAGCTGCACACGATGGCCGAGATCTTCGGCCACTCCGCGCCCTTGGCGCGGGGCAGTTCGGCCAGCGCGTCGCGGACCACGTCGAGCGCGGGCTTGGGCGTGCGGTCGCGCCGCGTGAGGCCGAAGGCCCAGTCCTCGATGTCGAGGCCGCCGCGATACCACTCGTCCGTCCAGGCGAAGACGAACGCGCCGGCCACGCCGCCGGTGAAGACGGCGGCCAGCTGGCTCTCGAGGCTCCGGGCCTGGCCGATCTCGCCGCTGCGCAGGCTGTCGAGGCCGATCTCGCCCATGAGCAGCGGCCGGTCGCCGGCGATGTTGTGCAGGCGCGCCAGATACGCGGCGAGGCGCTCACGCGCCTCGAGATAGACGTTGAAGCAGACGAAGTCGAGGAACGGCAGCTCCAGATACTCCGTCGTCGGATAGTTCACGTACGTCACCAGCGCGCCGGGATCGGTCTCCTTCGCGGCGTCGTAGAGGCGCCGCAGGTAGCGCTCGACGACCGGCACGCCGTACCAGCGCACGATCTGGGCCGGGATCTCGTTGCCGATGGCCAGGGCCAGCAGTGCCGGATGGTCGGCGCACTGGCGCGCCGTGGCCCGCAGCGTACGCTCGATCGCGCGCGCCTTCCGCGCGTCGTCCAGGAAGGTGACGTGCTGCGGCCACGACAGCCCGACCATCACCCGCAGGCCGTAGTCGGCGGCGACGTCGAGCAGCCAGGGAGGCGGCGCGGTGTAGGTGCGCAGGGCGTTGAAGCCGGCGGCGGTGATCTGGGCGAAGTCCCGACGCACGATCGCCGGCGCCGGAAACAGCGCGCCATCGGCGCTCGGCCGGAATGTGCCGTACGTCACCCCTCTCACCCATAATTTCTGGTCACCGGCGTACAGGAACTTGCCGGGGGCAGAGGGGCGCGCGGCGGACCATAGCTCGTTCAAGAGACTCATGCCGTCGCGGGCCGCGTACTGCGGTCGCTGGACCAAAAGCTAGAGGCAACCTCCGTGCCGTCGTTCGGATGGCAAAGGGGGCGCGTGGTTCCGTGGATCCGATCGATCACTCGCACGGAAGTTTACACGTGATTGAGGAAAAAATTTCACCGGCTTTGCACCAGATCGTCCACGCGGGACAGTGCGACCGGACCGGTCCGTTCGCCGGTCGCGGACGCGTAAACCCGCTGGCCCAGGGAAGCCGAAGACCGGGCCGGGCGCGACGCTGGCGCCGGTGCCGGCCTTCCCGATCGCCACGCCGGCCGACAAGCTGCCGAAGATGAAGCTGCCGCCAGGATTCAAGGTGGAGGTCTACGCGGCCAACGTGCTCGACGCGCGCGGCCTGCGCCAGGGCGACAAGGGCGGCAAGCGCGAGGTGAAGACGCTGCTCGAGAAGCTCGAGCTGGCGAACGGCAGCGAATTCCACAAGGGCTCCCTGTACGTAGCGACGCCCAAGGCCATCACGCGCTACGACGCTATCGAGAACAAGCTGGACGGCCCTGGGGATCCTGCGAAAGTCTACGATCAGCTGCCGGGCGACGTTCCGCACGGCTGGAAGTTGGGCCAGGCGCGGCATCTGCTCGCGGCCCGAGTAATCGGGGTTGTGGCAGGACGCGCAGGGCCGCTCCTGCGCGAGCGCCGTCCTACCGCTCTTGTACTCGCGCATCGACCTGAGCAGGGACACTCGCATCGGCTACGGCGGCGCCATGGCCTCCCGAGCTGGTCGGCCTGACCGACACCGACCTGCAGAGACCTCGCGCACCTGCCGCGCTAGCGCGGCTTGGAGACCTCGACGGCGGCGAGGCGCTCGATGATCTGCACGACCGAGCTGGTGTCCATGTCGGCCAGGCCGGCGGCCAGCGCGGCCTGCTGGTAGCGCTGGGCCACGTTGGCGAAGCTGACCGGCACGTGCAGCTCCCGGGCGATGGCGTTGAAGGTGTCGAGGTCCTTGTTCATGAGCTGCACCTTGAAGCCGGGCTCGAACTTGCGGGGGACGAGCGCGGTCGGGATGCGCTCGATCGCCTTGCTGCCGCCGCTGCTCGCCTTGACGACTTCGTAGATGATCATCGGGTCGAGCCCGGCCTTCACGCCGAGCACCACGCCCTCCATCATGGCCAGCGAGTTCACGCAGGCCATCATGTTGTTGATCGCCTTCACGGTGTTGCCGGCGCCGACCGGGCCGACGCTGAAGATATTGGGACCGATGGCCCGCAGCACCGGTCGGGCGCGCTCCAGGATCTGAGGATCGCCGCCCACCATGATCGCCAGCGTCGCGGCGCGGGCGCCCGAGGTGCCGCCGCTGACCGGCGCCTCCAGGAAGTGCACCCCGCGCGCCTTGGCCCGCGGCTCCAGCTTGCGCGGCGTGGACGGCAGCACGCTGCTCAGGTCGATCAGGATCGTGCCGACCTTCGCGCGCTCGATCAGGCCGCCGGGCTCCAGGTACAGCGCCTCCACGTCGGGCGACGCCGGCAGGCACGTCAGCACGATCTCGGAGCGCTCGGCGACATCGGCCATCGAGGCGCCGGCCCCCGCGCCGGCCTGGACGAGGTTGTCCATGGCCTTGGCGCTCGTGTCGAAGACCGTCATGGGGAAGCCGGCCTTCAGCACGTTGCCCGCCATGGGATTGCCCATGTTTCCGACACCGATGAAGCCCACCGAGACGGCCATTGCGGTTCCTCCCGCGCAGCAGGATGGGCGGATGATAGCCGACTCGCTCCGACGCCGCTGGCGGATCGAGCGGACGATTCCTGGCCGCCGCGAGACAGTTCGTCACGCCACTTCGAGCGAGTCCTGACCGGCCGCCCTCGCTAAGCGTCCAGAACGATAGAGCTGAGCGCTCTGGCAGGCCCCTTGCCCCGTCCCCAGGACCAACCGGGGAGGTCCTATGAGGGGCATCGGCGGAGTGTGGAGAGCCGCGGCGCTCGGCGCCGCGTGCATGTTAAGTTTTCCGACGATCGCGTCGGCGCAGGCCGCGAAGGCGGGCGTGGTGACGACGCTGCAGGGGACGGCCACGGTCGCGCGCGCGACCGCGGTGGAACCGGCGCCGCTCAGGTTCAGAGACGACGTCTTCATCCAGGACCACATCGTGACGGGCGAGAGCTCGATCGTGCGCATCCTGCTGGGCGGCAAGGCCGTCGTCACGGTTCGCGAGCGCTCCGCGCTGACCATCCACGAGACGCCGACCACGTCGACCATCGAGCTCGGTTCCGGCAAGATCGCACTCGCCGTCGCCAAGAACCGGATGAAGCCAGGCGAGTCCGTTCAGATCAAGACGCCCAATGCGATGGCCGGCGTTCGCGGCACCGTGGTCATCGCCGAGGTGGCGCCTGCGGCCCAGCCGGGCGGCACCATCACCACGCGCTTCACGCTGTTGACGGGGATCGTCGACGTGGCCCGCGTCGACGGGAGCACCGGCCGACCGACCGGCCAGGCCGTGATGCTGCAGCCGCTGCAGACGATCGCGGTGACCGGGAGCCTGCCTCCGGGGGCCGTCCGCGCGATCAGCCGCGCGGAGGCGCAGGCGATCGCGAAGGACTACAAGGTCTCGCTGCCGGCCCCGCCGCCGCCGGTGAACACGCAGGTGACCGAGCAGCAGATCGAGATCGCCGTGCGCCACTCCGCGGCGCTCACGGGCGGCCAGCCCGGCACGGGTGACGGCACGGTGGCTGCCGCTCCGCGCTCGTCGAACGGTGACGAGAACGCGTCCGGCGGCGACGCGAGCAATCCCACGCGTGTTACCGTCGGCACCCGGGGCACCGGCGGCACGAGCGCGACCGGCGGTGGCACCAGCGTCGGCGGCGGCGGCATCGGCGTCACCGCGAGCGTCGGTGGTGGCGGCGGCGTCAACGCCACCGGCGGGATCAGCACCGGCGGTGGCGGGGTGAGCGCCGGCGTCGGGGTCGGCGTCGGCAGTGGCATCGGCGCCGGCGGTGGTGTCACGGTCGGCGGCGGCGGTATCGGCGCGGGCGGTGGCGTCACGGTGGGCGGCGGCGGTGGCATCGGCGCCGGCGTCGGCGTCACGGTCGGTGGCGGCGGGATCGGTGTCGGTGGTGGGATTACGGTCGGTGGCGGCGGCACCGGCGGCGGGATCACGGTCGGCGGCGGTGGTGGCGGCACCGGAACCGGCGGTGGTGGTGGTGGATTGATCGGCGGGATCGTCCCGAAGCTCCCCAAGCTCCTCCCGTAACGCCTCGAGCACGGCGGGGGCCCGACGCTCGGGCCCCCGCGCCGCTCAGTACTGCCAGGTGAAGTAGATCGTCACGTAGTTCCGGTGGTAGGTGAAGACGTTCAGATTCGAATCGACCATCTTGTTGATGTACTCCGCCGTCATCGAGAACGACTGATCGTTCGTGAACCACGGCAGCGGCACGTCCACCCGGGCGATCTGCGTGTAGTCGAAGTCCTTGCGCTCGCGCGTGCCCGCCCGGCCTCGCGGCAAGATCGTGTGCGTGTGCAGGTAGTCGCGGTAGTGAAGGTCGAAGTCGTAGCTGAGCCGGATGTCGTGCCAGGGCAGCGTGTACTGGCCGCCGGCCAGGAAGCGATGCCCGAGATAGCCGTAGTTGCGGCCGCGGGTGTCGTCGACGTCGACCTGGTACCCCGCCTTCAGGAAGTGGCGGTCGCGATCGAACCGCACGAAGTGTACGGCGCCGAGCAGGTAGTTGACGGCATCCAGGAACTCCGCGCTCGGCAGCGGCCGGATCTCGCTGTACTCCTTGACCTCGAGCCGGGCCTGCAGCGTGGTCAGGTGCCGGGTGCTTTCCGCCACCGCCAGGTACGTCGAGGCGGCGTGGCGCTGGACGAACTCGTCGTTGTCCAGGACCAGGTAGTCGTACCCGTAGGTGAGGCCGGCCTGCATGAGCAGGCCGAAGGCGCCGAATGCGCGGCCGACCCGCAGCGTGCCGGTGTAGTCCTGGATGTCGAACGAGGGCAGCGCATTGTTGTGGGTGCCGAGGAACGAGAAGCCGGCGGTCCCGAGCCAGTTCTCCTTCTGGAGCCAGTCGTACTCCAGGGTCACGGCGGCGAACTCACCGGTCGTCCGCTGCTCGCCCTGTCGCAGCCTGGCCACGTCCGGATCGTTCGCGGCCTGGTCCGGCGCGGTCGGGGCGTTGTCGTCGTAGAAGGCGCCGACCCGGACCTGCGCGCGGAAGCGGCGCACGGTCTGGCGCGCCGTCGCAATGGCGCTCTTGAGGCGCTCGGCCGGCGCGGTCAACGGCGAGGCCGGCCGGAGCTGGCCGATCTGCGCCAGCTCGTTCTCGGCCTGGGCGGGGAGCCCGAGCCGCTGCAGCGAGAGGCCGGTGTAGAGCCGGGTGAGGTCCGCGATCGCCGGGTCCGAGGCGCGTCCGGCCCGGAGCGCGGCCAGCGCGTCCTGATACCGCGCCTGGCGGTAGCGCAGGAACCCGACGTAGTAGCCGAGAGAGTCGAGGTCGGGCTGTCGCGCGAAGACCTCTTCCAGGATCGGCTGGGCGCGCTCGTACTGCTCGAGGGCCACGTAGGCGAGGCCGAGCTGCAGGCCGATCGCCCCTTCGGCCGGCGATTGCTGCCGGGCCCGGACGAGCACCGGCACCGCCAGCTTCGGCTGCCGCTTGCCCATGTGGGCGACGCCGGTGTAGTAGAGCGCCTCCACGTGATCCGGCTGCCGCGCCAGCACCGGCCGGAGGAGGTCGAGCGCCTTGTCCCACTCCTTGTCCTCCACGGCCAGGATCGCCTCGGCGACGTAGACGTCGGCGTCGGTCGGCTGCGCGGGGACCGCGGCGGGAGCGGCGAGTCCAGCGACGAGGAGGGCAAATCCGGCCAGCGCGAGGCGAAGCAAGCTAGGAGCGCCGCCGCGCGATGTACTCGGCGACGGTGGCCGCCGCGTCCGGATCGAGCGCGGTGAAGGTGATGCCTGCCTCGTCCTGGCGCCTCCAGGCGATGACGCCCTCGGCCAGCAACGGGCTGGGCAGGAGCCCGCCCTCGCAGCGGATCTCCACGCGCGTGCCCGGCACCCACGACGGGGGAACACCGGCGAGGGCGATGCCGCCTTCGCTGACGTCGCGGGTCACGACCGCGCGGGTCTCGCCGGCCCCGAGCAGGACGACGGTGGCCGCGACGTCGAGGACCGCGCGGGGGTGCTTGCGGATGTCGGCCGGCAGCACCCCGTAGATCTTCAGCGGTTGCGTCTTGCCGCGTACGGTCACCTCGCCCAGCTCGCGGGTGAGGAACTCGCCTCGCACGTGTCGCTGCGTGAACTCGCTGATGATGATCGGCACGCCGTACTCCTTGGTCAGGGATTCCAGCCGCGAGCCCAGATTGATGCTGTCGCCGATGGCGGTGTACTCGAGGCGCTGCCGGGAACCCAGCGTTCCCACCACGGCCTCGCCGGTATTGATCCCGATGCCGGTGCGGATCGCCGCCCCCAACCGGGCTTCCCATCGCGCCGACACCTGCAGCGTCCGCTCCTGGAGCTCGAGCGCGGTCTGCATGGCGTGGCGCACGTGAGCGGGGTCTTCGAACGGCACGTTGTAGAGGGCCATGACGCAGTCGCCGATGTACTTGTCCACGGTGCCGCCGTGCTTGAAGATCACCTCGGTCATCTCCGTGAGGTACTCGCGCAGCATCTCGGCGACCTCTTCCGGCTCCAGCTTCTCCGACAGCGCGGTGAAGCCCCGGATGTCGGCGAACAGAACGGTCACCAGCCGCCGGCTCGAGCCGAGGCTGCGCTCGTGGCGGTGGCGAACGACCTCGCGCAGCACCTCCGGAGAGAAGAACTGCGACAGGCGGCGGCGCTCCCGCTGCTCGCGCACGAAGTGATCGACCACGGTGATGCCGTAGCCCAGCACCAGGGCCAGCGTCCCGGCCATCGCGCGCATCCAGACGTCGGTGTAGACAAACGCGATGTAGGCCACGCCCGTCACGGCGACCACCAGCAGCGCGACCGCCGCCAGCGCCCGCAGTGGATGCAGGCGCACGGCGAGCGCCGCCGCGAGCAACGCCGCCACGACGGCCAGCGCCGTCGACGCCGCGACCGGCACCTCGCGCAGGCGGTTGCCGCTGAGGTAGGTCTCGAGGACGTTGGCGTGGATCTCGACGCCCGGCATCAAGTCGCCGCCCCGGGTGAAGGGTGTCGCGAAGACGTCGTGCATGGGCTCGCTGGTGGGGCCGATCAGCACGATCTTGCCGCGGAAGAACCCGGCCGGGACCTCGTCCTTGACGACGCGGTAGTACGGGACCCACGGGAAGGTGCCGGGCGGCCCGTTGAAGTTGATCAGGATCTCCGCCTGGCGCGGCAGCGGTGCGGCGGCCAGTCCCGCTGCCGTCACCACGTCGTGCAGCTTGACGGCGAGCCCCGGCAGCCACTCGGCGCCCGTCCAGACGCGTTGCTGCGCCCGGCGCACCTTGCTGTCGGGGTCGTGGGGCAGGTTCACGGCCGCGATCCCGGCGGCGCCGTGACCGATCGACGGCAGCGGCAGATTGGGCACCTGGCGTGTGATGAACCCCTGCCGGTCGATGGCGGGCGCAGCGCCGAGCACCACGTTGCGCGCCCGGGCGACCGCCGTGCCGAGGGTGGCGTCGTCGGCCGGGCCACGCGACGACGGCTGGTCGAAGATGACATCCACGCCGATGGCTAGCGCCCCCCCGGCCGCCACCGTCTCGATCAACTTCGCGTGGGTCGCCCGCGGGAACGGCCACTGCTCGTTGATCTCGACGAAGGAGGACTCGTCGATGCTGATGATCACGATGGGGGCGGTGGGGGGGCGGGGACCGCGGCGCTCGAAAAAGCGGTCGAGCAAGCCGTGCTCGAGCGGTTCGAGCAGGCCGAACATCGCTAGCGTGACGGCCACGATGGCCGCTCCCACACCCCCGCGGTACCGCGTGAGCATCGCGAGGGCACGGTCACCGCGCATCTCCGACACTGTATGCTACCGGCGCCACAGATCGGAAGATCCGAGTGCCTTGACCGCGCGGGCGCTCGACCGCCGGGTTCTCGCCGCCCCCGCTTCGGATTCACGCTGGCGCCCGCCGGTGCCCGTCTCGGCGGCGTGGGGGGGCACGTCGATCGTCCTCGGTCTGATCCGCGCGCTGACCCGCCGGCTCGCGCCGTCTCCCCGCATCGTCGCGCGCGCCAGCCGTCGGCTGACCGCGTCACCGCATCTGTCGGTGTCTCGCGCCCGGAACGAGCTGGCGCGCGAGCGGGCGCCCGTGCTGCGCGGGCGCAAGGGACGGGACCACGTGATCGGCCTCAGGCCGGCGGTCCACTGGCTGCCGTGGGGCATCGGCTCGCCGGACCTGGCCGCCGCCATGATGCCGCGGGCGGCGGGGCTCCGCTGCTTCTGCGGGGCCATGCCGTCACCGGGCCCGTATAATCGACCGCACCATGACTGACTCCGAGGACTTCGCGACACTCTTCGCCCGCCACGAGGCTGGGCCCGCGCTCGAGCGGGGCCAGGTCGTGCGCGGGCGCATCATCCAGATCAGGGGCGAGCACGTCTTCGTCGACGTCGGCGGCAAGGGCGAGGCGTGGATCGATCGCGGCGAGCTGACCGACGACGACGGACAGTTGCGGGTGGCCATCGGCGACGAGGTCGAGGCCACCGTGGTGTCGACCGGCGACGAGGTGCGGCTCTCGCACAAGCTCCGGCAGGGGGCCCAGGCTCGGGAGACGCTGGCGGTGGCCGCGCAGAGCGGCATGCCGGTCGACGGCAAGGTCGCCGCGGTGATCAAGGGCGGCTACGAGGTGACCGTGGGCGGGCTCCGCGCCTTCTGCCCGCAGTCGCAGATGGATCTGCGTCGAGCGGCCGCGCCGGAGGAGTATGTCGGTCGGGTGCTCGAGTTCCGCATCACGAAGTACTCCGAGAACGGTCGCAACATCGTCCTCTCGCGCCGGCAGCTCCTCGAGGAGCAGGCGGCCGTGGCGGCGGAGGAGACGCGTAAGAAGATCGTCCCCGACGCCGTGCTGCCCGGCGTCGTGGCCTCGCTCGCCGACTTCGGCGCGTTCATCGACCTGGGCGGGGTGCAGGGCCTGGTGCCGATGTCGGAGCTGTCGCACTCGCGCGTCGGGCGCGCGGCCGATCGCCTGCGCATCGGCGAGCCGGTGACGGTGAAGGTCATCCGAATCGACGCCGAGAAGGGCAAGCTCACCCTGAGCCTCAAGGCGCTCGAGGGCGATCCGTGGGTGGCCGTGCCCGGCCGGCTCCGTGAGCGCCAGGTCGTGCGCGGCCGCGCGGTGCGCGCCACGGACTTCGGCGTCTTCGTCGAGCTGCTGCCCGGCGTCGACGGGCTCCTGCACGTGAGCGAGATCCCTCGACACCGCCAGACCGCCATGCGCGAGGCCGTGGCCGGCGCCGCCGAGATCGCCGTGATGGTCGTGGGCATCGATGCCGGCCGGCGCCGCGTCGCGCTGGCGCTGGCGCCGGATGACGCCACGGTCGGCGAGCAGATGGAATCGAGCGTGGCGGTCGGTGCCGTGCTGACCGGTACCGTCGACCGCGTGGAGCCGTTCGGCGTGTTCGTCCGGCTCGGTCCCGGCCAGACGGGGCTGGTGCCCAACGCCGAGCTGGGCACCGCGCGCGGGGCGGATCCGCGCAAGGCGTTCCCGGCCGGCAGCGAGATGAAGGTGTTCGTGCTGGCGATCGAGGAGGGTGGCCGGCGCATCCGGCTCTCACGCGAGAAGGCGATCAGCCACGAGGAGCAGGCCGAGACCCAGGCGTATCTGAGGGACGCGCGCAAAGGCGGCGGCTTCGGCATGACGCTGGGCGAGAAGTTGAACCAGGCTCGCCAGCGCTGACGGAGCGCACGCGCATGGCCCGCGCGCGTCGGTGGGTCGGAGTCCTCGCCATCGGCGTGGTGCTGGGGACGACGCCCGCCGGCGCGCAGCGTGGCGCCCCGCCCTCGCGCCAATCGCTGGCGGAGCTCGCGGCCGAGGTCGCGCGCACGACCCAGACGTATCGCGATGTCGTCGCCCGGTCGTTGCCGCAGCACGAGGTGAACGTGCGAGAGGCGGTGGCGGCGCTGGAAGAGCGACGCAAGCTCCACGTGGCCGGCGCGCTGCCCGCCGCCTACGTCGACGAAGCCGAGCGCGTGCTGGCCGCGGCCGTACGAGAGCTCGAGGACGCCCAGAAGGCGCTCGACGAGGCCGACCGCCTCCTCTTCGAGGCCGCGCTGCAGCAACGACTCGCGCGCCTGCCGCCGCTGCCGCGTGGGGGATTCGAGGACCTCGCGACGCTGGTGCGGTTCAACGGCGCCTCGCCGTGGTCGCTCGGGAAGGTGCCGGCGCTCGAGCAGCGATTCCTCGCGGCCTTCGGGCGCAGTCTGCCCATCAGCGCCTTCGGGCAGACGAGGGTCCACGACCGGCTCGGCCTCGATCATCGCACGGCCGTCGACGTCGCGGTACACCCGGACAGCGCCGAGGGGCGGTGGCTGATGCAGGACCTGCGTCAGGCGGGTATCCCGTTCGTCGGGGTCCGTGGCGCCGTGCCGGGCGCCTCCACCGGGGCGCACATCCACGTCGGCTCCGAGTCCGCCCGGATGATCGCTCGCTAGGAGTCAGCCTCTCGGGATCTTGCGCGGGGCTTGCTCGGGTCAGGGGTGATCGCCGAGACTCGCTTCAGCAACTCGTGAGTCTCCCCCGTCTTGAGATCGCCCCGGCTGACCAGGTCAGCCATGGCCACGATCCCCTGCAAGCGGCCCTGCTCGTCGACGACCGGCACCCGCCGAATCTGGTTCTCCTTCATCAGCTCGGTGACCTTCGCCACCGAGTCGTTCGGCGAGCAGGTCACGACGGGCCGTGTCATGCACGCTTCCACGGCGACCGACCGCGGGTCGCGTCCCTCCGCGACGACGTTCATGCACAGGTCGCGATCGGTGACGACGCCCCTGAGCGCGAAGGTCTGCTCGTTGTCGACGACGGGCACGATCCCGGTGTCCTCGTCGCGCATGATGCCCGCCGCTCTCGGGGCGTGATCGGACGCCACACAGCAACTCGGATTCTTCGTCATGACATGCCTGACTCGCATGAGGGCACCTCTCCCTGGGGATTCAGACGGCATGAAGGCAGCAATGGCTGTGCCGGGCGCGGCTGGTTGTAATGTCGACACCGGCGCCCGTTGACACCGGCGGAGGCGCTTCGTAGCATCGGCCCATGACGACCTCTACGACGACCCGGCGGTATCTGACGGATGAGCAGGTCGCGAGCTACCACCGGGACGGCTACCTGGCGATTCCGCGCCTCATCGACCTCGAGCGTGTGGAGGCGCTGCGGCGCGTGACCGATGTGTTCGTCGAGCGCTCGCGCGGTGTCAGCCACACCGACGGCGTCTTCGATCTCGACCCGCGCCACACGGCGGCGGCGCCGGTGCTGCGGCGCATCAAGAATCCGGCCGACAACGATTCGCTCTACGCGTGGGTGACGCTCGAGTCGCCGATCCTCGACATCGTCAGCGAGCTGATCGGGCCGTCCATCCGCCTTCATCACAGCAAGCTGAACCTCAAGGGCCGCCACCTCGGCGCGGCGGTCGAGGTGCACCAGGACGCGGCGTTCTACCCGCACTCGAACGACGACGTGCTGGCGGTCGGGCTATTGCTGGATGACGCCACCGCCGACAACGGTGCGATGGCCGTGCTGCCGGGCAGTCACCGCGGGCCGATCCACACGCACTTCGATACGCGCGGCCGCTTCGTCGGCTGCATGCGATCCGAGGACATCGCGCGGCTGGACCGGAGCCGCGCGGTGCTGCTGGACCTGCCCGCCGGCAGCATCCACATCCACCACTACCGGCTCCTGCACTGGTCGGCGCCCAACACCTCGGCGGGCGAGCGGCGGCTCCTCATCAACTCCTACACCGCCGCCGACGCCGTGAACCTGGCCGCGGACGCCGCCGGCTCGCCGATGTACGGCCGACTGCTACGCGGGACGTGGCCGGCGGTCGCTCGCCGCACGGCCGGCGACATGCCAATGGCCCCCGACTTCAGCCAGGGCTACAACTCCATCTACGAAGTCCAGGCCGAAGCCGCCACCGCAAAGATGTAGCGAGCGTCGGCGTCGGCGCGGGGCAGGCGGGCGAGGGCGTGTCTCCCGGTCGCGCCTTGTGGCGCGCCTGTACAGCGCAAGCGGGGCTCGCTCGGCCCCCCATCCCCCAAGCGACTGTCTTGCGAGTCAAGCGGGTTGCCATGGGCGTCGGTCGCGGAGCATCGCATTGAGGATGGTGAGCAGCTTGCGCATGGCCGCGGTGATGGCGACCTTGCCGGGGCGTCCCGCAGCGACCAGGCGTTGATGGAAGACGCGGATCGCCGGATTGTATTTGATCGCGGACAGGGTCGCCATGTAGAGCACGCGGCGCACGTGAGGCCGCCCGCCCGCGATCATGCGGCGCCCGCGGAAGACGCCGCTGTCGCGGGCGAAGGGCGCCAGCCCGGCGAGCGCGGCAATGCGGCGACGATCGAGGCGCCCCAGTTCGGGCATATCCGCGATGAGGGTGCAGGCCGTGACCGGACCGATGCCGGGGACCGAGCGGAGCAGGTCGTCGGCCTCGCGCCACGCGGGGGTCGAGCGCACCAGGGTCGTGAGGTCGTGATCCAGGCGGCGCAGGGCCTCTTCGAGCCACGTGATATGCGCGTCGACGTGGCGCTGCAGGCGGCGATCGCGCAGCAACCGCCGCCGGTTCTGCTCGGCCGTGAGCATGTCGACGAGCTGGCGGCGGCGGGCGATGAGCTCGCCCAAGGCCTGGGCTTGCTCGTCGGGGACGGGGCGCGCCGCCGGGCGCACGGCCTCGGCAAAGCCCGCGATGAGGCGCGCGTCCAGGCGGTCGGTCTTGGCCAGCTGGCCGAGGGCGCGGCCGTAGGCCCGAATCTGGCGGGGATTGACGACCGCCACCGGCAGGCCGGCGGTGGCCAACGTGGCGGCGAGGGGGACTTCATACCCGCCGGTGGCCTCGAAGACGATTACCGTGGGCCTCAGCGCGCGCAGGCGCGTGAGGAGCGTGGCGAGACCGGCGTCATCGTAGCGGACGCGAAAGGCCTCATCGGTGGGGCGGAGGTGGACGTCGAGATGATCCTTGGCGACATCGATGCCGACGACCGTGGAGTGTTCCATGACCCGTCCTTGCGAATGCGGGCTCCGAGGGCCCAGGCGACTGTTCGGGTTCAATGATGGAACAGTGGGCGGGGCTCCGAGCTTGGGGACGGTCTTGGGAGACCCAGGGGGCTGCGGGCTCCCGCCCACCTTCACCCGGCTCAGCTTACTGCCGGGCCGTGTACGAGAGATACAAGGGGGCTGGGGCGTGGCCAGTCCGACGTCGGCGGCTCGCTCGCCCCGCCCCGAGAAAGGGGTCGGCGGCACGGCTCGCCACAAGGCGCGACCGGGAGACACGCCCTCGCTCGCCTGCCCCGCACCGACGCGGACGGTCAGCCCTTTACGGAGCCGGCCGCAAGCCCTTCGACCATCCAGCGGTGGATGAACATGTAGAGGGCGAGCACGGGGACGGTGGTGATGACGGAGGCCGCCATGAGCTGGCCCCAGTGAAACACGTCGCCGTAGATCAGCAGATTCAACCCTACCGGCACCGTGGTCGCCGTCTCGTCCTGGATGAAGATCAGCGCGTAGAGGAACTCGTTCCACGACAGCGTGAAGGCGAAGATCGCGGAGGCCACGATACCCGGCGCCGCCAGGGGCAGCAGCACCCGCCAGAGCGCCTGCACCCGGGTGGCGCCGTCCACCATGGCCGCCTCCTCCAGCTCGATCGGCAGCGCCTTGAAGAAGCCGATGAGCAGCCAGGTGCAGAAGGGCACCGTGAACGTCGGGTAGGACAGGAAGAGCGACCAGAGGCTGTTGGTGGCGCCCAGCTCGGCCAGCACACGGTAGAGCGGGATGAACAGCAGCGCCGGCGGGACGAGATAGAGGATCAGGATCAGGCTCGCCACCGACTCACGGCCGGGGAAGCGCAGCCGGGCCACCGCGTAGCCGCTCAGGCAGGCGATCACCGTGGTGATCGCCGTGACCACGACGGCCGTGATGGCGCTGTTGCGCAGCCAGAGTGGAAAGCGCGTGTCGAGCCAGAGACCCGTGTAGTTCTCCCAGGTGAACGGGCGCGGCACGTAGATGCTGGTGGCGAACTGGATCTGCTCGTAGGTCTTGAACGACATGCTGGCGATCCACCAGAAGGGCACCAGCACCACGAGACCGAACGCCACCAGCCCCACGATCGTGGCCGCCTTCCACGCCTTCACGCGGCGCGCTCCCGGAGCAGGTAGCGGCTGACCAGCGGGATGAGCGCGATCAGCAGCGGCACCACGAAGATCGAGATCGTCACGCCGCGCCCCCACCGCAGTGCGTTGAACGCCACCTCGTAGGAGTAGGTCGCGAAGACCTGGGTGGCGGTGCCGGGGCCGCCGCGCGTCATCACGTAGATGATGTTGAAGTCGTTGATGGTGAAGATGAACGTCAACAAGATCGTCACGATCATCACGTGCTGCAGGCCGGGCAGCGTGATGTGCCAGAAGCGCCGCCAGGCGCCGGCGCCGTCCACCGAGGCCGCCTCGTAGAGCTCCACCGGGATGCTCTGCATGCCCGCCAGGTAGGACACGCCGAAGAACGGAAAGCCGCGCCACCAGTTGGCGATGACGACCGCCGCCATCGCCCCCTCCGGTGTCGCCATGAAGGCGATCGGCCGCGTCAGCAGGCCGGCGTCGAGCAGGACGCTGTTGAAGAAGCCGCGCCCGGGAAAAGCGTCGAACATCCAGCGCCAGGTGAGCGCGATGATGACGGTCGAGGTGATCCACGGCAGCAGCAGCAGGCCGCGGAAGAAGTTGCGCCAGCGCCAGGTGGCGTGCAGTACGAGGGCCATCAACAGGCCGGTGCCGACCTTCAGCGTCACCGAGGCCACGGTGAACACGAGGCTGTTGCGCACGACGGCCCGAAACGTGTCGTCGTTGACGAGATAGAGGTAGTTGCGCAGACCGACCCAGCGCTCGGGATAGCCCACGAGCTTGTCGGTGAAGGACAGCGAGACCGCCCGGTAGAACGGATAGGCGATCAGGCCGACGACGAGGACGAACAGCGGCAGCAGCAGGAGCAGGGCGGTGCCCGTCTCCTGCCGCTGCCGCTGCCGCCGCCGGTTAGCCGATCGTGTCGTAGATTTCCTTGATCTTCTTGTCGGCCCAGTCGATCGCCTGATCGACCGACCACTTGTCGACGATGACCTTGGCGGGGGCGTCGGTGAGCACGTTGCTGGCCTGCACCTCGGCCGCCGCCGCCGTCACCGGCCCCGGCCACCCGGTCGCCGAGAACCACTCGACGGCCCGGCCGAAGGTCCGGTAGTTCTCGTTCTTGTTGAAGTAGTCCTTGGACGCCGCGCGGGCCTTGTCCAGCACGGGGGTGAACTGACCATACGAGTCGTTCATCACGCGCACCGTCTCCGCGGGCGAGAGCAGGTGGGCGATGAGGCTCATGGCCGCCTCGGGATCCTTGCTGTTCTTGAAGATGCCGAAGCTCATGGCGATGGCCTGCATCCGCCGGCCGTCCGGGCCGCCCGGGTGGGGCAGCGCCACGTGGTTGGCCAGCGCCTCCTCGCGCGCCTTCTTCTCCTTGGCGTCGGTGGCCTTGGCCAGCGCGTTCTCCAGCGCGAAGGTGATGGACGGGCCGTTGGAGGTCTGGGCGATGTTCTTGGCGATGAAGTTCTCGTTGTTGCCCGAGCCGGTCCAGGTGAGGGTGTCGGGCGGCTGGAGCTTGTCCTTGTAGATGTCGGTGGCCCACTTCATGACCCGCTGCATCTTCGCGGTCTTGATCGACTGGTACTTGCCGTCCTTGGTGGCCCAGCCCGCGCCGTACGAGTACATCAGGCTCTGCATGACGCCGTAGCCGTCGGCCGTGCGGTTCCAGCTCTGGCCCATGCCGTAGAAGTTGTCCTTGGGGCGGGTGAGCGCGGCGGCGGCGGCCTTGGCCTCCTCGAACGTGTTCGGCAGCTTCACCTTGTTCTTCTCGAACACGTCGCGCCACACGTACCAGAAGGCCGGCATGATGTACCACGGCAGCGCGTAGGTCTTGCCGCCGATGACGGTGACCGGCGCCACGTTGGCGGGCGGCTTGCCGACCTCGCCCTCGATCTGGCGGGAGAAGGTGCTGAGGTCGAGGAGCTGGCCCATCCCGGCGAAGCGGGCGGGGGCGCCGGTCTCGAGCTGGCCGACGTCGGGCGTGTTCTTGTTCTCGATGGCCGCCACGTACCGGGTCTGCACGTCCTCGAAGGTGAAGTACTCGACGGTCACGCTGGCGCCGTGCTTCTCGCCCCAGCGCGCCGCGCTCGCCTCGATGGCCTTGTTGGTCGGCTCGACGTAGGTCTTGAGGATCCAGAGTCTGAGTTTCGTGCCCTTCTTGACGGCAGGCGCCGCGACCCCCGGCAGCGCCAGCGCCGCCGAAGCGCCGACCGCGCCTGCCAGGAAGTTCCGACGGCTGAGGCGTCCGCTTGGCATGGAGTGCTCCTCCTGTCTCGAGTTCGCAGCGTTGCGCGAGACTCCGGCGCGGCGACTATCGGCCGCGAGGTCCCGCCGTGTCAAGAACCGCGGCGCGCCGTGCTACCGCGGCACGCCGACGGCGCGGTCGCCGCCGCCAGCGGCGGGACGATCGCAGGGCCGGAACGTCGAACGCATTGGCGGTCGCCACCACGCCACGGGTCATCGCACGGATCAGCTCGCAGCGATGCTCGAAGAGGCCGGACCGGCCAGTCGCGCGCTCGTAGACGAGCGTCGTCGAGGCGTTGCCCTGGCACAGGCCCTCGACCTCGCAACCGACGCACTCCGGAATCCGCCCCGCCGAGCGCGACTCGGCGTGCCGGCGAAACGCCGCCGAGGCGAGCACCGCCGGCAGATCGGCCACCGGCCCCAGGTCGGCGACGCCGTTGTACTCCCACGGGACCACGTGGCCCAGCGCGTCCACGATGAGCAGGGCGTAGTCGGCTGGCGGCGGCAGGGACTCGCCCTGGCGGACGAGCGACAGCGCGCGCACCGCGCGCCCCCAGCAGCCGAGGAGCTCGAGGCCGTGGGCGTTGGCCAGGGCCCGCAGCTCCAGCACGCGCGCGGCGAGCTCGCGCGGGTCGGCGAGGACCGGACGCAGCACGTCCGGCTCGAGGTTGACGTGGCGCACGCCGAGCCGGGCAAGCTCGGCGAAGAACGACGCGTCGATCAACGGCAGTGTCTCGGCGGTCACCGTCGTGTTGACGTTGGTCACCTCCACGCCGGCCGCCACGAGCCGGGCGAGGCCGGCCACGACCCGATCGTAGGTGGCGCGGCCCCCCTTGGTGATCCTGACCAGATCGTGGACGGCGCGCGGGCCGTCGATGCTGACCTCGACCGTGATGCCGAGCTCGGCCAGCGAGTGCGCGAGCGCGTCGGTCACCAGGGTCGCGTTGGAGACCATCGAGACGACCACGTCGCCCCGCGTCCAGCACGCGCGCATGTAGCGAGTCGCGTCGAGCACCACCTCGGCGTTGAGAAGCGCCTCGCCCCCGCGGAACTGCAGCCCGAGGTCGGTGTGCGGACCGCGCTCGGCGACGACCAGGAACGCGTCGATCGCGTGGCGGGCCGTCTCGACAGCGATCCGGGCCTGCGGCCGCTCGGGCCGGAGGTCCATGAGCTTGTCCTTGATGCAGTAGGGACAGGCGAGGTTGCACTGCTCCGCCGCGAGGAGGAGAAGGCCCTGCAGGTGCGCGCCGGTCTCGGGGGCGTTCGGCCGCATGTGGTGGACGAACTCGGCCCGCTCGTCGGCGGTGGCCTCGACCAGGAAGCGCTTGGCCGCGAGGGTCCGCAGCTCCGAAGTGAGGCGCTTGACCGGGGTGGGAGCGGCGAAGCCATCGAGCAGCGCCTCGGCGGCGGGGTTGAGGACGAGGCTCGTGCCGAACAGCGAGTGGAAGTACGCGGCGTCACCGTCCGGGCGCGGGACCCGGACGAGGAAGCGCGAGCGCACGAGCGGGCCAACCGACGGCATCCCAGCAGCCGACGGCTACTGGATCTTCTTGACGATGCCGCCGAACTGACCCATCTGCCCGCCGACCCCGTGCTGCCCGCCGCCCGCGAGGTCGCCCTTGCGGGTGCTGAGATCGCGCAGCTGGGCCTTGCCGGAGCCGGGCTTCTTCTTCGCCCCGCGCTTCGCCGCCTTCTTCTTGGCCATGGTGGGCCTCCCCCCATTCGGAGTCGTGCTGGCGGGCCATTATGCCGTAAGATCGGCCGGCCGAGCGACAGTCCAGGAGGAAGACCATGCTCTTCACGTGTCCCAGCGCGGCGGCTCGTGGCGGCGGCCCGCGCAGCTTCCGCCGCGGCCGGCGCGACCTGTGCGTCGACATCCACTGCCACGTCCACGTCCCCGCCGCCGACGAGATGGTCAAGCACCTCGTGACGCCCGAGCGCGAGCCGGCCGGGCGCTTCTCGAACGCGCTGTCGCGGGAGACGAACCGCAAGCAGATGGAGAACGTGCGCGAGTCCCTGACGTCGGTCGAGACTCGGCTGCGTGACATGGACAAGATGGGCATGGACGTGCAGGCCATCTCGCCCTCGCCCTTCCACTTCATGTACTGGCTCGAGCCGGAGCTGGCCCAGAAGATGAGCCGCACGGTGAACGAGCACCTGGCCTCGATCGTCCAGGCCCACCCCGACCGCTTCGTCGCGCTCGCCCACGTGCCGCTGCAGGCGCCCGACGCGGCAGCCGAGGAGCTCGCGTACTGTGTGAAACGGCTCGGGTTCAGAGGCTGTGAAATTGGTACCAATGTGGTTGGCACGGAGATCTCGCGGGGGCGCGATCAGTTCTGGCAGACGGCGCAGGAGCTCGATGTCTTGATCTTCATGCATCCCAACGGGTTCACGCAGGGCGACCGCCTGACCGACCACTACTTCACCAACGTGATCGGCAACCCGCTCGACACCACGGTGGCGCTCGGCCACCTCGTCTTCGACGGCGTGCTCGAGCGGTTCCCCAAGCTCAAGCTGGTGGCCGCCCACGGCGGCGGCTACATCGCGCACTATCCGGCCCGCATGGACCACGTGTGGGGGGCCCGGGTCGACGCGCGCACGGCGCTGAAGAAGACGCCGCGCCGATCGCTGGCCCGGGTGTACTTCGACACGATCGTGTTCGACCGCGCGCAGCTGCGACACCTGGTGAACCTGTGGGGTGCCGGCCACGTGCTGGTCGGCACGGACTACCCCTACGACATGGGGATGTACGATCCCCGGGGATTCGTCGACGGCTGCACGTTCCTCAGCGCGGCCGACCGGGCGAGGATCAAGGGGCTGAACGCGGCCAGGCTGCTGAAGCTGGACGCCCGCATGCGGAAGCGCTGATCAGAGTATTCTCGGGACGTCGTCAGGAGGAATCCATGCCGAAGGTGACGGGACTCGGACACGTCGGGATCTACGTGCGCGACCTGGAGCGGATGGTCGCCTTCTATCGCGATCTGCTGGGCATGCAGGTGACCAAGCAGAACTGGCGCGCCGGCGCCGTCTTCCTGAGCGCCGATCCGGAGTCGGTCGACCACGAGATCGCGCTGATGCGCGGGCGGCCGGCGGCGGACGAGGCCAAGCTGATCCAGCAGATCTCCATGCGCGTGGCCAGCCTCGACGATCTCCGCGCCTTCCGCCGGCGGCTCGTCGCCGAGGGCTATCGCATCGAGGCCGTGGTCAACCACGCCAGCGCCATCGGCTGCTACTTCTTCGATCCCGAGGGCAACCGCACCGAGGTGTTCTGGGTCACCGGCCGGCCGTGCTGGGTGCCCACGGCGAATGCGATCGACATCGAGCAGCCCGATGCCGCGGTGCTGGCCGAGGTCGATCGCGTGTGGAACGAGCTGCGCCAGGTGCCGGTGGGCGGGCGCCTGACGGACGAGACCGCGACGCTCGAGCTCTCGCGGCGCGGCTAACACGAAAGGAGATCCTGTCCATGGCGACGCGAATCGATCGACGGAGGTTTCTGGCGGGCACGGCGGCGGTGACGGTGGCGGTCGCCTTCCCGGCCCCGGCCTTCGCGCAGGGCAAGCCGGTAAAGATCGGGTTGCTCACCGTGAAGACGGGGCCGCTCGCCGCGGGCGGCATCCAGATGGAGCAGGGGACGATCCGGTTTCTCAAGGACCGGAACTACACCCTGGCCGGCCGCAAGGTCGAGCTCCTCGTCGGCGACACCGGCGGGAACCCGGCCGGAACCAAGACCAAGACGCAAGAGCTCGTCGAGCGCGACAACGTCGACATGATCTTCGGCCCGCTGGCCGCCTTCGAGCTGCTCGCCATCACGGACTACACGGCCCAGGCCAAGATGCCCGTCCTGAGCCTGGCCGCCGCCGAGGACATGACGCAGCGCCGGCCCAACCCGTACTTCATCCGGGCCTCGGCCACCTCGGCGCAGAGCATGCATCCGCTGGCCGACTACGCGGCCAAGGAGCTGAAGGTCAAGCGCGTGATGACCGCCGCCGACGACTTCGCGTTCGGCCACGAGCAGATGGCCGGGTTCGGGCGCGTCTTCGAGGATGCCGGGGGCCGCATCGCCAAGAAGCTGTGGCCGCCGCTGGTCACCCCCGACTACACGCCGTACCTCGCGCAGATCACGGGTGTCGATGCCATCGTCCAGGGGTTCGCCGGCTCCAACCCGCTCAAGTTCATGAAGCAGTACCGCGATGCCGGACTCAAGCTGCCGGTGCTGGGCGGCTCGACCGCCGGCGACGACGCGCTCCTGAAGTCGTACGGTGACGAGGCGATCGGCATGATCTCGTGCTCGGCCTACACGGGCGACCTCGACACGCCCAGCAACAAGCGGCTGATCGAGGGGATGGTGAAGGACTACGGCAACATCCCCGGACTCTACGCCGCGGGCCTCTACATCAACGGGATGGTCGCGGAAGCGGCGCTGGAGAAGACGGGCGGCAAGACCGACGATCGGGAGGCGTTCAACCGGGCGCTGCGCGCCGTCTCGCTCACGGACACCCCGCGGGGGCCGTTCAGCTTCGATCACCTCGGCAACGTCGTCGGCAGCTTCTACATCCGCCGGATCGAGCGCAAGGGCGACAAGCTCGTCAGCACGACGATCAAGACCTACTCGAAGGTGAGCCAGTTCTGGACCTACGACGAGAAGTGGTTCCTGTCGCAGCCGGTGTACTCGCGCGACTATCCGCCGGTGAAGAGCTGATCTGACCGGGCGCGGGGGCCGCCGGACATGAGTGTCACGCTGTTGCTGGCCATCAACAGCATCACGCTCGGTGGCCTCCTCTTTCTCCTGTCGGCGGGGTTCTCGCTGATCTTCGGGCTCATGAAGATCCCGAACCTCACGCACGGTTCGTTTTTCATGCTGGGCGCCTACCTGTCGACGAGCCTGATCGCGCGGGGGCTCGACTTCTGGACGGCGGCGCTGGTGGCCGGACTGGTGGTCGCCGTCTTCGGCGCCATCGTGGAGCGCCTCATCCTGCGCCGGCTGGCCGGCGCCGAGCTCGCCCAGGTGCTGGTGACCCTCGGCCTGTCCTTCATGATCGCCGACGTCTGCCTCATGGTGTGGACCGGCGATCCCATCCGCATCGACACGCCGGCCGGGCTGCGCGGCGCGACCACGGTGCTCGGGCTCGGCTTCCCGATCTATCGCCTGGCCGTCAGCCTCATCGCCGTCATCTTCGCGGCTGGCCTGTGGGCCCTCCTCGACCGGACCCGGCTGGGCGCGATGATCCGCGCCGGCGTGGACGACGCCCCGATGGCGCGGGTGGTCGGCATCCGCGTCTCGCGGCTCTTCACCGTCGTCTTCGGCCTGGGCGCGTGGCTGGCCGGCTTCGCCGGCGTGATCGGCGGGCCGATCCTCTCGGTCTATCCCGGGCTCGACCAGGAGATGCTGCCCCTGGCCCTGGTCGTCGTCATCCTGGGGGGCAGTGGCAGTCTCCTCGGCTCGCTGGTCGGCAGCCTCGTGGTCGGCTTTCTCTACAACTTCGGCCAGGCGATGTTCCCCGAGCTCGCCTACGTCGTGCTGTTCCTGCCGATGCTCCTGGTGCTGGTGGTGCGGCCGCAGGGTCTCTTCGGACGGCCGGCGGTGTGAAGCGCGTCGCGCTGGCCGCCGCGCTGGCGATCGGGACGACGGTGCCGGTGTGGGCGGGCTCCACCTACTACGTCAACATCGCGAGCCAGATCCTCTTCTACGCGATCTTCGCCCTCGCCGTGAATGTGCTGGCCGGCTACGCCGGCCTCGTCTCGCTCGGCCACGCCGGTCTCTTCGCGATCGCAGCCTATGCGGCGGCCAAGCTCCTGACCGGTGGCCACGGCCATGTCGCGGTCATCGCCGGCGCCCTCGCAATCACCCTGGGAGCCGCCGCCGTGTTCGCGGTGCTGGCGCTCCGCGGCACCGGGCTCGGCTTCGTGATGATCACGGTGGCGCTCGGGCAGATCGTGTGGGGCGTGGCCTATCGCTGGATCAGTCTCACCAACGGTGACAACGGCATCTCGATCAGTGGGCGGCCGAGCCCGTTCGGGCTGTCGCTGGCCTCGCCGCGGGGCTTCTACTGGGCGACGTTCGTGGTCTTCCTGATCGCCGTCCTGTCGATGGCGATCTTCGTCGCCTCGCCGTTCGGCGCCAGCGTGCGGGGCACGCGGGATCAGCCCCGGCGCATGAACGCGCTCGGGTATCACGTCTGGCTGATCCGGTTTCTGGCGTTTCTCCTGTCGGGCTTCTGGACGGGCGTGGCCGGGTTGCTCTACCTCTACTACAACCAGTTCGTGAGCCCGCAGGCGGTGGCGCTGGCCGCCTCTGCCGAGGCGCTCCTGATGGTGATCTCCGGCGGCACCGCCACGCTGCTCGGCCCGATCACCGGCGCCGCGCTCGTGGTGATCATGAAGAACGTGGCGAGCGCCTACATCGAGCGCTGGAACTTCGTCCTCGGCGCCATCTTCGTGATCATCGTGGTCTTCATGCCGGAGGGGCTGGTGCCGGGCACGGTGCGACTGGCCCGGTGGATCGCGGCGTGGTGGCGGTCCGTGCGGGCCCGGCGCGCCGGCCTGGCTTGACAGGCGCGGCCTCCTCTGTCTCTAGCCCCCAATCCGAAAATAACTCAGGTCGCGAGCGCATGTTGCCGTTCGCCTTCCCACCCCCACGCGGGCCGCGTATCGCTCTCGCGGCATTGTTGGCGGCCTGAGACTGCGCCTACGTCGTCGGCGTGGCCCACCGTCTTGCCGGGTATCAGCCCCGCGCCGCCGACCACGGCGTGTTGTACCGCGTGATCGACGAGCATCTGGAGCCGTTCCTAGACGCGGCGGCGCATCACGCCGATGGCCACCGGTTGCCGAAGTTCGAGGAGCAGGAGTTCCGAGATTTCCTCACGTGCGGCGTGCTGGCGCATGGCTTTGCGCGCGACTCCGCTGTGGGGACTGCGCCTTCGAGCGGCTCGTGCCCTTCTCCTGCAAGGGCCGCGGCTTCTGCCCGAGCTGCGGGGGCCGGCGCATGACCGACTGCGCCACGCGTCTCGTGGACGGCATCTTGCCGCATGTTCCGGTACGCCAATGGGTGCTGAGCCTGCCCCATCGGCTCCGCTATCTCCTCGCGTGGGATCAATCGCTGCGCTCGAGCGCGTACGCCTCACCACATAGCTCTGGACCAACGCGATGCCCGAGAAGGAGATGCAGGCTCTAGTCGACTCCGCGATCGAGTACGCCGAGGAGATCCGGCGGAGCGGCCACTACATCGTCTCGGACGCTCTGCAGGGGGCCGCGACAGCCCGAACCATCCGCGTTCGCGCCGGGAAGGTCTCCACCACCGCCAGTCCCTTCGCCGAGACAAAGGAGCAGCTGGGTGGATTCTTCGTCATCGAGGCCAAGGACGTGGACGAGGCCTGCGCGGTCGCCGCGAGGTTCCCACCGGCGCGCGTCGCGGTCATCGAGGTCCGGCCGGTCCAGGAGCTGAAGCACTCTCGTGATCGACGCGGTCTACCGCGCTGAATGGCCCGGGTCGCCTGCGCCGCGGGATCAACGAGAAATGACTTCCCGCCATCGGGCCCCTATGAACCCGAGCGAGAACCGCAGCCTTGTCTCATGAAGGAAGGCGCGGTCGAGCTCGCCCCGGAGCAACGATCCGAGGCAGCGGGCACCTCCCTCGAGGCCCTCACGGTAGATCCAGGCTGGAACGCCGAGCCAGCGGCCGACGTGCGTTTCCTCCATCACTTCGTCATGCATGATGGCCAAGAACCTGCCATGGCGCCGGTGCCAGCGACGATGGTACCGTTTGCTGAAGCGCTCACTCGCGACATCCGATGTGACGATCAACGCCGGGGTGTACAGGCCCTGCCCCCCTGCACGCCAGAGTCGCACGAGGAGCTCGTAATCCTCCGTGGCGACCTCGCGCCTGACGGCCTGCACGTGCGGCGAAAACATGCCGATCCGCTTCAGGACGGCCATACGGAAGGCCACATTTGCGGTGATCAGGCACAGGCGCCTTGACGCCGTGACGTAGAAGGGCTGGTC
Organism: uncultured Candidatus Rokubacteria bacterium; assembly: GCA_963743355.1. Taxonomy (GTDB): domain Bacteria; phylum Methylomirabilota; class Methylomirabilia; order Rokubacteriales; family CSP1-6; genus AR5. The sequence continues at coordinate 395,558 of CAVUPM010000003.1, read as the reverse complement.
GCCGTAGTCCAGCAGCGCCAGGGGAGCCCAATGCTCGCGGCTGAGCCACGACGGCAAGGAACGACTCCAGCGCGGGAGTACTGGGCCACCGACGCAGTCGGCGTCCGGATGAGCGTCCAGAGCCTGCTTGAGTGTCTTGATCCAGTCGGGGGCGACGGTCACATCGTCATCGGTGAACGCGACGATCGGGGCCTTCGCGGCAAGGATCCCGGTATTGCGGCCATAAGCGACTCCTTGCCTGGGCTCGAACAGATAGCTCACCTTCCCGCGGCCGCGCGCAATGAACGACTCGACGACGGCGCGAGTGGAGTCCGTGGAATTATTGTCGACGACTATGATCTCGTAGCGAACTCCGGGGGAATCTTGCCCCAGCAAGCTATCCAGAGCGTGCGGCAGGACCTCCGCCCGGTTGTAGGTGCTGATCACAACCGACACATCCCAGCCGCCCAGTAGACTGGTCGTCTGTTCGAGCATGGTGGCTCTTGTGACGTCTCGCTGCAACGTCTTGTAGCGCACCCGAGTTCCTGGACACTGAGCAGCCCGCGATCGTGCGCTTCAGCGCTTTCGCTTCCGATGCGCGCCGCCGTGAGACCGCCATTCGGCGATGAGCTATAGTCACCCCCTCGTCAAGTCGTCGTTGACAGCCTCGGCGGCCTCGGCGATTTCTCCTGCCAAATTGCGCCCTCCGCCGACCCCGCGGCTGAGGGATCGTGTGTTCTCAGAAGCGACATCGCGCCTGACCATCACGCAGTCGAACTCTATCAGACGAAGGCGGTCATCGAGAGTGACTGGAAACATTCCGCTCAAGGCAAAGCCGGCGTTCTCGAACGCCGCGATCGACGTGTAGCAGCTCGGCATATTCACATAGAGCGGCCTCACCGAGGCCTCGGTCTGAAGCGCCGTGACTCTCTGCAGTGTCCTCGGGGCCCCGCGGAGAACCTCCAGATCAAAGCCTTGAGTATCAAGCTTGAGATAGACGCTACGTGAAGCATATTGTCGCTCTATATCGTCGAACACACGATCCAGTGTCCGTACGGCTACGATCTCCTGTCGAACGACTTGGTTCTGTGTGGCGTACGCGGCGACCTGGAGGTTGTCCGGGGCGAGGAAAGAGCTGAACACCGACTCCTTCATCACGTTCAGTTTCGCCGTGCCTTCGGTGGCCCCTAGCGCGTATCCCTCGATGGCCCAGTTAGGCGAGTGTTGCGCTCGGCCCCTGAGAGCATCGACGTGGGCCTGGATGGGTTCAAATGAAATGACGCGTCCATCGTAGCCAACCTGCTGCCGCAGGAAATCGTAGAACTGGCCGATATTGGCACCGACATCGAGCACCAGGTCGACCTGGAGCAGAGCAAATAGTTTCTTGAGGTGTAGTACAAGACCATACGTCGGCATACGCCACTCGGGAACAAGGTGGAACCCCATGGCCCCGAAGGCGTGCAGGACGAGACGACGGATTGCAGGTTGGCTCATTTCAGTGTGGTCACACTACACGTCTCGGAAGGGAGTGCAACTCCGCGACTTCCCGACGGGAGCGCGGGGCTCAGGGTCTACCGGGTCAGGGGTCAGCGAGCAACGGTTTGACACCATGCGGCTAAGCGGCGCGTTCACGGCCGGAGGGGAGTGCCCGCCCGGCGTCGGACGCCGACGTGGCCAGCGCACATAGACTCATACTGCCAAGCGCGTCGCGAACGGCATCGTCGCGTCGTCGCAGCGTCGCGCTCACCGCTGTCGGCACGGCGGGGGGCTCGACGCCGCGTGATGACGGCGGTTCGCGGATAGCGCCGAGGCTGTCCACCACGGTGATCTGCTCAGGCGGCCGCGCGAGCATGACGCCGTCCGGCTCCGCTGTGCGCACCAGGAGCCCTGACGCGACGAAGTCCTCGATCAGATCCTCGAGCATCGCGAGCGGAGCCTCCAGAGCACGAGCCAAGTCCACCGGCCGCGCCGGGCCACCGTCGCCGAGATACTGGCGCGTGATCTCGACGAGCGCGCCCATTCCGATTCGCTCGCGCAGCAGCAGGCTCGGCTGCCCGCGCACGATAACGTAGGAGATCGGATGCTCGTGCTGTACGTCGGGCGAAGGATGAATCCACAATCGTACTGCTCAGCGTGGCGCACCGATAAGGGCCCTTTATGTCGCCTACGCTCTACGCTCGACCCGGCGCCTCGCCGGCGCGATTCTCGACCTCTTCCCGACCGAGCCTTTGCCCGCCGATCACCCGCTGTGGGGGCTCGGCAACGTCGTGGTCACACCCCACGTGGCGGGCCCCAGCACGGCCGAGGAGATCGCGCCCGTCTTCAACGCACAACCTGGCGCGCTGGCTGCGCGGCCGCCCGCTGCGGCACGTCGTCGATCGCACGCGCGGCTACTAGGAGGCGTCGTCGCTGCGGTCCAGGAACTCCAACACGCGCTTCGTCGCCTCCTCCTTCGGATAGATGGCACCCAGGAAGCGGGCGCGCGTCAACGGGTCGCTGGCGAAGAAGCGCTCGTAGAGCACCTGCCGGCTGCCGAAGGCGCTGCCGGCGATGTCCCAGGCGAGCCGGAAGAGCTTGACGCGATCGCGGGCGGTGGCCCCCTCGGTCGCCAGGTATTGCTCGATGGCCGGCGCCAGCGGGGTACGGAAGTCCGCCTCGGTCGGCGTGATCATGAAGCTGCTGGAGCCGAGGAGCTGCAGGATCTCGACCATCCGTGGGTACGCGGTCGTGAACAGGTTGCGCGTGATCTCCACCGGCATCGCGGCCGGGCGCATCGTGCCCCACTGATCGAGCTCGGCATCGGCCTCGGCGGCCCGCATGCAGGCGCGCATCAGCTCCGTGTACATCATCAGCTCGCCCAGCCGCTCCTCGGAGTGGGGCAGGTGGGCGTTGCCCAGCGTCTGGGTCATGAGCAGCGCCACGCCCAAGACGAACTCGCACTTGGCGAGGTTCTTGGCCGCGCCCTGATGCGCCGAGTGCATCGACGAGCCGGTGCCCATGGCGGTGCCGTTGATCAGATTGACGTCGCCCAGCATGAACACGCGCTCCCACGGCACCAGCACGTCGTCGAAGAAGGCGACGCTGTCCATCTCTTCGAAGCGCGAGCCGAGTGGGTGGTCGAAGTGCGAGCGCCCCAGGTCGAAGCTCTCGCGACACAGGAACCGCAGCCCCGGCGTGCCGCACGGAATGGCGAAGTTGAGCGCAAAGGGACTGTGCGGCTCCGTCAGCTGCGCGAGGCGTGGCGAGTACACCGCGATCTCGTCGGAGATCGGCCCCAGCGTCGCCAGCACGCGGGCTCCGCGCACGACGATGCCGGCGTCCGTCTCACGCACCACGTGCAGCGCCGTCCCTTCCTCGAGGTTCAGGACGCCGGACACCGTCCGGCTGCGCTGCAGGTTGATCAGCGCGTGCGTCAGCGTCAGGTCCTTCTCGCGGATGTACTCGTGGTATCGCCGCACGTTCTGCCCGAACTCGGGCCGGGCTCTGCGCGAAGTAGTCGGCCGCCCCCGCCCACGCAGAAAACGTGACGTTCATGAAGTCCGGCGAGCGGCCCATCATGCCGCACGTGGCTCGCGCCCAGTGCAGCATCATCACGCGCCGCGCTTCCAGCTCCGGCCGGGTGCGCGGGACGATGAACGACAACCCGACGCGATCGCCGCTGGCCGGCGACACGAACGTCATCGCCTCGCGCAGCTCGGGGTCGTGCTGCATGTCGTACAGCGTGGCGATGGCCTGGGCACCGTTGCGCAAGCCCGGGTGGGTCGTCACGTCCTTGACGCGCTCACCACCCAGCCAGACCTCTCGCGCCTGGTCCTGCAAGCCCTTGATGTACTCGCGGCCCGTCCGAGCTGGCATGGCGCCTCTCCTCACCGCCGAGGGAGCGACCGGATCGACCGAAGCGATTGACCCCCGCTTGGCGTGGTGGCATAGAGTACCCCGTCGGGGACCAGGGGCGCGAGTAGGGGGAAACCCATCAGTTCGCGATCCTCGAGGTCTGGAGGGACCAGAAGACCCTCGAGGCGCACGCCAAGGGCACGACCTCGACGGACATGCGGGGAAAGATCGCGGCGATCCGCAACGCTCCGACCGACGAGCGCGTCCACACCGGGCTGTCGGTCGGGCCGGTCGCGTCGACGCCCGCGGTCGGCGCCGTCTACGTCCTGACCCACGTCGACGTCATTCCGCCGCGCAAGGACGACGGGGTGGCGGCAGTAAAGCAGCTCGCGGAGGACAGTCGTGCGGCCGAGGGCAACGCGCGATTCGAGGTCGTGCAGCAGACCAACCGTCCGAACCGCTTCACCGTCGTGGAGATCTGGGCGAACGCGAAGGCGGTCGAGGCGCACTCTATGGCAGCCGCGACCCGTCAGTTCCGCGACGAGCTCGCGTCGATGACCGGCGCCCTCTACGACGAGCGGATGTACATGCCGCTCGACTGACGAGCCGCGTGCATCGTGGTGGCGCCGGGGGGTGGGCGCGGGGAGCCGCGGGCGCGCCATCATGGCGAGCCGTCGTCGCCGTTCGAGCGCAGGGCCCGGCGAGCGAGTCGCCGACAATTCGAAGAGGCCACGACCGAGCCCCCTCTGGGGGATGGGGGGCCCGAGCGAGCCGGGCCCGGAGCGAGTTACGGCGACAGGCGAGCCATGCAGGCGCGCCCGCGGCTCCCCGCGCCCACCCCCCGGCGTCACCACGATGCACGAGATTCACCAAGCGCCGCTCATGGCCGCCCGGCTACGCGTCGAGCCAGATGTTCCACAGGATCGCCGCCGGGAACTGGAGCACGCCGCGTACGCTCTTGCGGTAGAGCGAGGGCTGCACGTACTGGCCCCAGGGGACGAACGGGACCTCGTCGAACGCCACGACCTGGATCTGCTCGGCCAGCTGCTTGCGCCGGGCGGGATCGGCCGTGCGAATCCACTCCAGGCGCAGCTTCTCGAGCGGCGCGCTCGACGACCAGCCGAACCAGCCGCTCTCGCCGCCCCCGGCGACCCCGGCGTTCACGGCGGGCGTCATCGCGTCGGACGAGATCCAGTTGGTGGAGAAGAGGTTCCAGCCGCCGGCGCTCGGCGGGTCCTTCCGGGCCCGGCGGGCCAGCAGCGTGCTCCAGTCGACGGCCTGCAGGTCCACCGTCACCCCGATCTTCGTGAGCAGCTCGCGCGTGACCAGGGCGGCGCCGTGCAGCTCGGGCCGGTCGGTGGGATCGAGCACGACCACCGGGCGGCCGTCGTAGCCCGACTCCTTCATGAGCTGGCGGGCACGGTCGAGATCGGGCCGGGTCGGCGCGCCGGCCTTGCTCTCGTAGGGGACGTTGCCGCAGAGGAAGATACCGGGGCAGGTCCGGTAGTACTGCGGCTGGCCGATCGCCGCTTGTAGATACATCTCCTGATCGACCATGTGCAGCAGCGCCTGCCGCGCCTTCTTCTGATTGAACGGCGGGTGCAGGTGGTTGGGACGCAGCCAGCCGACCAGCCCGACCGGATCGCCGACGAACGTGGTGACGTTGGGGTTCTTCGTCAGCCGGGCGGCGAAGTCGGCGGGCGGGAACTGCCAGTAGTCGAGCTCGCCGGCCTCCAGCGCGCTGGCCGCCGTGGCCGAGTCCGGCATGTAGCGCCAGATCACCCGGTCGAGGTACACGTGCTTGCCGCCGGCGGCCCCGCTGGGCGGATCGCTGCGCGGGACGTAGTCGGCGTTGCGCGCGTAGACCACCTGGTTGCCCGGCTGCCACTCCTCCTTCACGAACCTGAACGGCCCCGAGCCGATCGCCTCCTTGACCTGCTCGTCGGCCGGCGTCGCCGCCAGCCGCGCCGGCATGATGAACGGCACGTTGCTCGAGGGCTTGCCGAGCGCCTCGAGGACCATGCCGAACGGCTCCTTGAGCTCGAGCCCGAACGTCTTCTTGTCCGTCGCCTGCAGCTTGCCGGTCGCCCCGAACATCAGCTTGCCGAGCGGGTCCTTCTTGCCCCACCGGATGAGCGAGGCCACGCAGTCCTCGGCCGTCACCGGCTGGCCGTCGTGGAACCGCAGCCCGTCGCGCAGCGTGAAGCTGAACTTCATGCCGTCGCGGCTGACCGTGTACTTGTCCACCATCTGCGGCTTGATCTGCAGATTCGCGTCGGTCGCGAAGAGCGTGTCCCACACCATGTAGGCGTGATCCCGCGTGATGTAGGCGGTGGTCCAGATCGGGTCGAGGATCTTCAGGTCGCCGATGGGGATGAAGCGCAGCGTGCCGCCCCGCCTGGGCGTCTGGGCCAGCGCGGGGGTGGCCAGCGTGCCGGCGGCCAGCGCGGCGGTGCCGGCCAGGACATCGCGGCGGGTGAGATCGCTCATCGCGGGCTCCTCCTCGGTTCAGCGCCCGAGATCGTTCTCGAGCGGGGGAAACGACTGCGGCGACAGCTGATCGGCCGTCAGCCCCTGCCAGTGCCACGCGGGGACGGTGCTCCAGAGACGCTCGGCCTCCGCCTGCGCCTCGGCCAGCAGCGCCGCCTCGTCCAGCCCGACCACGTGGCCATCCTCGACGACGCTCCGGCCGTCGACGATCACCTGGGCGACGTCGTCGGAGGTGCCGCACTGCACGAGCGCCTTGATGGGGTCGCGGTAGGGTCCCATCCGGAAGCTGCGCATGTCGATCAGCACGATGTCGGCCTTGGCCCCGGGGGCGAGCCGGCCCAGGTCATCGCGGCGCAGCGCGCGGGCGCCGCCGAGCGTGACCGCGGAGAAGACATCGGCGGCGGTGGCGACGGTGAAGTCACGCTCGACGATCTTGCAGAGGTTCGACGCCCAGCGCATCTCGCTGATCAGGTCGCGCGGGTAGGTGTCGGTGCCGAGCCCCACGTTGACGCCGGCTCGCCGGTACGTCGTGAACGACTCGAGCGCGTTGCCGCGCCGGGCGAACACGAGCGGGCAGTGGGCAACCGAGGCGCCGGTCTGGGCCAGGATCTCGAGGTCGCGCCCGGCCGGCAGCGCGGCCAGGTGGTGCGCGGTGCTGATGATGCAGTGGCCGACGATGGCGTCGGGGCCGAGCAAGCCCGTATCGGCGAGATACTCGACCGGCGTCATCGTGTGACGCCGCAGGATCTCGTGGAACTCCAGGAGATTTTGCCCGGCGTGGATCTCGATGCCCACGCCCAGCTCGTCGGCGGCCTGGCGTGTCGCGCGCAGCAGCGCCGGGCTGCAGGTGTCGACCTGGTAGGGAAAGAGCATCCCTTGCAGTCGGCCGTCGTGGTCGCCGGCCCGCTTGCGGATGAATTCCTTGGCCCGCTCGAGTCCCGCCATGCCCTCGGCCTCGTTCTCCTCGTAGGAGAGCCGGCCGCTGCTGTCCACGACGTACTCGGCCGACTTGTAGGCCGGGCTGAGATAGGCGCGCAGCCCCAGCTCCCCGGCGATCCGCGCGTGCGACTCGGCGGCCACGCCGATGTCGACCACGGTCGTGCACCCGTTGCGGAGCATCTCGGCCATCGCGAATCGGCCGCCGATCTCGGGGTCCTGCCGTGGCCCCAGCGACCTCGCGCCCTTGCGGGCGCCGTAGTAGTTGAGGAAGCCGGTGTGGAAGTAGTCGCGCCGGCCGACGTCGGCGATCAGGCGGCCGCCGGCCTCGGTGTCGGCGTGACAGTGGATGTTGACGAACCCGGGGACGACGAGCTGGCCGGTGGCGTCGATGCGCCGATCGACGGGCCCGGCGAACGCGCGCCCGACGAAGGTCACGCGGTCGTCGTCGAACACGAGGGCGCCGTTGCGCAGGAGCCGGTGGCCGCCCGCCGCGTAGGCGACGACGTCGCCGCCGTGGATCAGGGTCTTCATGCGCGTCTCCTCATTCCTCGACGGCGGGGGCGAGCCACGGGCACACGAGCCGCTCGACCAGCGACACGGCGCCGAACAGCACGATGGCCATCACCGACAGCAGGATCATCGCGCTGAAGGCCAGCTCGGTCTTCCAGTACGACGTGGCCGACAGGATCACGTAGCCGAGCCCCTTGTCGGAGCCGACGAACTCGCCCACCACGGCACCGATCACCGACAGCGTGATGGCCACCTTGGCCCCGGCGAAAAAGAACGGCATCGCCATCGGCAGCCGGACCTTGAGGAAGGTCTTGAACGCGCTGGCCCGGTAGGAGCGGCTGAGGTCGAGCAGCTCCGGCGGGGTCGCGGCCAGCCCCGCCGCGGTGTCCACGACGACCGGGAAGAAGGCGACGAGGAACGCCACGATCACCTTGGGGAACTCGCCGTGGCCGAGGACCAGCAGCAGCACCGGCGCGATGGCGATCTTGGGCACCGACTGCGCGAGCACGATCAACGGGTAGAGCGCGCTCTTGAGCACCGGCGAGTACACGATGAGGACGGCCAGCGGCACCCCCACGACGATGGACAGCGCGAAGCCCCCGAGCGTCTCGTAGAGCGTGGCCCAGGTGTGCCCGATGAACCGGTAGCGCCACTCCCAGCCCTCGGCGAGGATGGCCGAGGGCGGCGGCATGACGAAGCGGGGGATGCGCAAGAGGCCGATCGCGGCCTCCCAGGCGACGAGCACGCCCACGATGGTGGCGGCCGGCACGACGTACTCGGCCACCACCCGACGGTTCACGCCGGCCTCGCGAAGATGAGGCGCCGCACCTCGTCGCTGGCCGCCTTGAACCGGGGATCGAATTCCAGGTCCATCGTGCGGGGCCGCGGCAGATCGACGGTGAGCACGCGCGCGATCCGGCCCGGCCGCGGCGTCATGACGACCACCCGGTCGGCGAGCAGGATCGCCTCCGGGATGCTGTGGGTGACGAAGAGGATCGTCTTGCGCCGCTCCTCCCAGATGCGCAGCAGCTCGAGGCTCATCTCCTCGCGCGTCATCGCGTCCAGCGCGCCGAACGGCTCGTCCATCAGCAGCAGGCTCGGATCGGGCAGGAGCGCCCGGCAGATCGCCACGCGCTGCTGCATGCCGCCCGACAGCTCGCGCGGGTACTTGGTCTCGAAGCCGCCGAGCCCGGTCAGCTCCAGCAGATCGCCGGCCTGCTTGCGGTATTGCCGCGGATCCAGCCCGAGCATCTCGACGGAGAAGAGCACGTTGGCCAGGACCGAGCGCCAGGGCAGGAGCACCGGCTGCTGGAAGACGAAGCCGACGTCGGGGAACGGCTCGCGGACCGCCTCGTCGCGGATGCGGATGGCGCCGCGCGTGGCCGGCGTGAGCCCGGCCACGAGCTTGAGGAGCGTGCTCTTGCCGCAGCCGCTCGCCCCGACCAGCGTCACGAACTCGTTGTCGCCGACCTCGAGCGTGACGTCCTCGAGAGCGTGCACGAGGTCCCCCCGCCGCGTCCGGTACGTCTTGTCGACGTGGTCGAGGCGGATCACGTCCGGGGGCGCCGCCTATTTCTTCTCGGGGAGGAGGTCGTTCGTGTAGAGCTCCTCCAGCCCCACCTTGCGCTTGAGCTCGAGCACCTGCGTGTAGACGTCGCGCGTCCGCTCCAGCCGGGCGGCGTCGAACTGGCCGACGGCGGTCTTGCCGCTGGTCACCTCCTCGGCGTACACGAAGCGCGAGGCGACCTGGGCGGCGCCGAGCGCGCCGTCGGAGTCGACCTCGGGATGGTGCTTGAGCAGGTAGCCCACACCCTCCTCGAAGTGCTTGGTGCGGAACGCGTAGTCGGCGCCCTTGAGCGTGGCGCGCACGAAGGCCTTGAGGCCGTCGGGGTCCTTGGCGATCGTCTCCTCGCGGGCGACCAGCGAGGTCGACGAGAGGTCGAGGCCGAGGTCGGCCCACGCCGTGAGCAGCCGGAGGTCGACATTCTGCTGCTTCGCCACCTTGCGGATCCGGGCCTCGTGGACCACGAAGAAGGGCACGGCATCGGTGACGCCGCGGATCAAGGAGGGTGGCATCGAGGCGGCGTCCATCGTGACCCAGGTCACCGAGTTGGGCTTGAGTCCCGACAGCTTCTCGAACATCGGCCACAGGATCTGGTGGCTGTTGCCGGGGGAGATCGCCAGCTTCTTGCCCTCGAGATCCTTGGGCGTCTTGATCGGCGAGTCGGCGCGCACGAAGATGCCGTGCGGCGGGCGGCGGTACCAGAGGGCGATGCCCTTGACCTTGACGTCGGTGTTGGCCCGCGCCGCGATGAGCGCGGACATGTCGGCGATGCCGACCTCGCCCTGGCCGGCCGCGATCCGCTTGACCGTGTCGCCCGAGCCCTGGCCGCGGACGATCTTCACGTCCAGGCCCTCGTCGCGGTACCAGCCCTTCTCGAGCGCGGTGTAGTGGGGGATGTACTCACCGGTCGGCACGAAGTCGAGGATCAGCGTCCATGGGCGGAGCGGCTTGGGCTGCGCGGGGCCGCCGGCCGGCACGGCCGCGACGACGAGCACCACGGCGAGGAGCGTGAGCACGGTCCGGGACGCTCGAGTCATGCGTGTCCTCCGCGAGATCTGCGAGATCTGTGCATGCTTCTCACGCGGCCCCAGGCGTGTCAAGCCCGTGGGATAATCGCCGCCGACGATGAGCGCGCTCGCCGTGCGCAACCTCGACAAGTCGTTCGGTGGGCTGCGCGTCACCTCCGGCGTGAACCTGGTCGTGGAGCCGGGCGAGCGCCGGCTCATCATCGGCCCCAACGGTGCCGGCAAGACGACGCTCTTCAACCTCATCACCGGCGAGCTGCGCCCGGACCGCGGCTCGGTGGCGCTCTTCGACCAGGACATCACGCGGGTCCCGAGCCGGCGGCGTTTCCACCTCGGGATGGCCCGAACCTACCAGATCATCACGCTCTTCCCCGGCGAGACGCTGCTGCGCAACGTCACGCTCGCGCTGCTGGGCATCTCGCCGCTCCGCTGGAACCCGGTCACGCGGCTGGCGCGACAGGGCGCCCTCCTGGCCCGGGCCCGGGCCACGCTGGCCCGCGTGGGGCTGCAGGAGCTCGCCGAGCGTCCGCTGCGCGAGACCTCGTACGGCGAGCGGCGCCGCGTGGAGATCGCCATGGCGCTGGCCCAGAACCCCCGCCTGCTCCTGCTCGACGAGCCGTTCGCTGGCCTGTCGATCGAGGAGCGGCGCGACGTGCTGAGCCTGGTGACCGGCATCCCCCGCAACGTGACGATCGTCATGATCGAGCACGACATGGACGTGGCGCTCGACTTCGCCGAGCGCATCACCGTGCTGCACTTCGGCGAGGTGGTGGTGGAAGGGACGCGGGGCGAGGTGGTCGCGCATCCGCGCACCCGCGAGATCTACCTTGGCGCGTGACGCGCTCACGCTGAGCGAGGTCGACGCGTTCTACGGCGACAGCCACGTCCTGCACCGCGTGTCGCTGCGCCTGCCCGAGGGCCGCCTGCTCGGCCTGCTCGGCCGCAACGGCGCCGGCAAGACGACGACCATGAGCGTGACGGTCGGCCTGCTGCTGCCGCGCCACGGCGAGGTCGCCATCTACGACCGCCGGGTCACCGGCAGCGCGCCGGAGGCGATCGCCGCCCACGGCGTGGCCCTGGTGCCGCAGGGCCGGCGCGTGTTCCGCAGCCTGACCGTGCGCGAGAACCTGGCCGTGGCCGGGCGCCGGCCCCGCGACGGACGGGCGGCGCCGTGGACGCTCGATACCGTCTACGGCGTCTTCCCGCGGCTGCGCGAGCGCCACCGCCAGTTCGCCGGCTCGCTCTCGGGTGGCGAGCAGCAGATGCTGGCGATCGGCCGCGCGCTGATGTCCAACCCCCGCGTGCTGCTGATGGACGAGCCCTCCGAGGGGCTGGCCCCGCAGATCGTCGCCGAGGTCATGGCCACGATCCGTCGGCTCAAGGCCGAGGGGCTGTCGATCGTGCTGGTCGAGCAGAACGCCCGGCTGGTCTTCGAGGTGGCCGACGACGTAGTGATCCTGAACAGCGGCCGGGTCGTCTTCGCGGGCGCCGCGGGTGAGCTGACCGCCGCCGGCGTCGACCTGCGCCAGCATCTCGGGATTTTCTAGCAGATGGGGGCCCCGAGATGGCCCCCAAACCCCCTGGTGGCTCGGGGCACCCCGGCGGAGCCGTGGCCCCCTCGATCTTCGGGCTCTCAGAGAACTTGCTCGACCGGCCTCCCCGGTCGTCGCAGCAGCCCCACCGCGATGGCGAGGTTCAGCAGGTTCCACAGGATGCCGTTGAGGAAGGCGGCCTGGTAGGAGCCGGTCAGGTCGAAGATCACGCCGGACATCCAGCCGCCGAGGGCCATGCCGAAGACGGTGGCCATGAGCACGGTGCTGACGCGGACCCCGGCTTCCTCGGGGGGAAGAACTCCCGGACGATGACGGCGTAGGCGGGCACGATCCCGCCCTGGAACAGACCGAACAGCGCCGACACGATGTAGAGCGAGGCGAGGCCGTCGAAGGGCAGAAAGAGGACGAGCGCCAGGGCTTGCAGGCTCGAGCCCAGCAGCAGGGTGAGCCGCCCGCCGATGTGGTCGCAGATCCAGCCCGACGCCAGGCGGCTCACGATGCCGAAGCCCAGCATCAGCGACAGCATCTGCGCGCCATGGGCCGGACCGTGGCCCAGATCGCCGGCAGTACGCGACGATGTGGACCTGCGGCATCGACATCGCGACGCAGCAGCTCACGCCGGCGATGACCAGCACCGTCTGCAGCGCGGCCGGCGACATCCCCAGAGGCCGCGGCGACCGCGACGCGGCACGCGGGGTCGTCGACGTGGTCCTGGTCAGCGGCGACCGACGCCGGAGGGCCAGCACGAGCGGCAACATGGTCGCCACGCAGAAGACGGCGATGCCCAGGTATGTCCGGCGCCAGCCATGGCTCTGGATGAAGTGCTGCACGACCGGCGGCCACACCGTTCCCGCGAGGTAGCTGCCGCTCGCGATGATCGCCACGGCCATGCCGCGATGACGGGTGAACCAGAGCGAGGTGTCGGCGAGCAGCGGCGCGAACGTGGCCGAGCTGGCGACGCCCACCAGGAGGCCCTGGGCCAGGATGAACTGCCAGAGACTCGTCGCCTGGCTGGCGACGGCATAGCCGAGCCCCAGCGTGACGGCCCCACCCGCGACGGGGAGGACGATGCCGAAGCGATCGGAGAGGCGCCCCATCAGGATGCCGCCGAAGCCGAAGCAGATCATCGTCATGGTGTACGGCAGCGACGCGGCCGAGCGCGCGACGCCGAACTCCGCCTGGACCGCCGGCAGGGCCACGATCACCGACCACATGCCGACGCCGCCGATGCCCGACAGCACCAGCGCCGCGAAGAGCCGGGTCCAGGCGTAGGCGGACTCCGGCGCGTGCTTCGCCGCGCTCCCGACATCGATGGCGGGCCTGGGCATGGCGGGTGGGGAGATGCTACTTCGCGGGAGGCGCGACGGAGACGCCGCGGGCGCCCGTCTTCTCGATCGCGCGGGCGACGAGGCCCGAGGCCTTCGCGTCCTCGACGACGCGCCGCAGGTAGGCGAGGCCGGCGTCGCGGCCCTTGGGCACCGCGATGGACTGCTGGACGCCCATGAAGCGCCCCTCCACGATGCGCGATCCGGGCAACTGCGCGGCTCGGTCGTGCAGCGCCTGCGTCAGGCCGGCGAGGGCTTCCACCTGGCCGGTCACGAGCAGGTCGAGCGCCGCGTCGGCCCCGGCCGTGGACACGAGCCGAGCGTGCTTCAGATTGCGGCTCAGGAACAGCTCGTAGTTGGCACGCGCCGGGGCGGCGACTCGCACACCCTCGCGATCCACGTCCACCGCCGCGCGCAGCGGTGAGGCGCCCGGCACGAGGTAGGTGGCCTCGATCTCGAGATACGCAGCGGTGAAGCTCATCAGCGCCTCGCGCTTGGGGTCGGAGCCGAGGAACGCGATGTCCCACACCCCGGTCGGAGCGGCGTCGCCCATGACGGCAACGCTGTCGTAGGCGACGATCTCAACCGGCACGCCGAGCCGCCGGCCCAGCTCCTGCGTCAGGTCGACCGCCACGCCGCGCGACTCCCCGGTGGCCCGGTCCTTGGTGGCGAGGATGAAGTTGCCGTAGTTGATCGCCGCGCGGAGCTTTCCGGTCGGGGCGAGGTCGGTGCGAACGGCTGGCGTGATGTCAGTCATGGTTGCGCCCGATGCTACCAGAAGTCGGGGTCACTTCCCGTAGAGCCAGTGCGGGAACCACAGAGCGATCACCGGGGAACAGCATCACCAGCAGCAGCCCGATCAACTGGAGCACCATGAACTCCGCCATCCCCCAGTGGATATCGGTGAGCGTCCAGTCCGGCGCCACCGCCTTGAGGTAGTACGCCGCCGTCGCCACGGGCGGTGACAGGAACGTCGTCTGGAAGTTCACGGCGATCAGGACCGCGAACCAGAGGGGGTCGAACTCCAGCGCCATGATCGTCGGCTGGAACAGGGGCACGAACACGAAGACGAGGGTCGGCCACTCGAACGGCCAGCCGAGCAGGAAGATCAGGAGCATGACGACCAGCAGCGTGCCCGTGGGCGGCAGCGGCAGCCCGACGAGGATGTCGGTCATGAGCGCGGCCGAGCCGAGGCGCGCGAAGACCGCGCCGAAAATGTTCGAGGCGACGGCCAGGAAGAAGCATCATGCTCGATTGCTGGGCGGTCTGGATCACCGCGGTCTTGAGCCGCTTCCAGGAGAGCGTTCGGTAGAGGGCGGCCATGATGAGCGTGCCCACGACCCCCACTCCGGCCGCCTCGGTCGGCGTGGCCATGCCGGCCAGGATCGGCCCGAGTGTCACTGCGGTCAGGAGAGCGTGGGGGACCATCCCGAGGGTCAGCTCGGCCGCGAGCGTCCGGAACGGAATCGCGCGCGCGGCGGGCGGCAGCGGCGGCCCCAGACGCGGATCGATCAGGCAGCGGGTGACCGTCCACGCGATGAAGATCCCCGCCAGCAGGAAGCCCGGACCGAACGAGGCCGCGTAGAGGGAGATCACCGGAACGCCCATCATCGGCCCCATCACGACCAGCATCACGCTCGGCGGGATCAGAATGCCGAGGCTGCCGCCGGCGGTGATGGCCCCGGCCGAGAGCCGCGAGCTGTATCCCGCCCTGATCATGGCCGGCGCCGCCATGATGCCGACGACCGCGACCGTCGCGCCCACGGTGCCGGCGGCGATCCCGAAGATGGTGGCGGTGACGAGCACCGCGACGTAGAGCGAGCCCGGCACGGGCCCCAGCAGAAGGCGGAGGGCATGGAAGAGCCGCTCCATGAGCCCGCCCTCCTCCAGGAGGTAGCCCATGAAGATGAACAAGGGCACCGCGACGAGGACCTGCTCCTTCATGAGTCCGACGGTCTGGAGCACGACCAGGTAGAAGACCATGTCGCCGAGCGCCAGGTAGCCGAACCCGACGGCGAGGAACATCAGCGTGAAGACGATGGGGAATCCGGCGAAGATCGCGACGAAGAAGACGCCGAGCAGGACGAAGCCGAGCACCTCGTGGCTCACCGGGCGCGCCCTCGGATCGCCCGCCCGCACCGGATCAGCTCGGAGAGGCCCTGGAGCAGCAGGAGGGCCGCGGTCAGCGGGATGACGGCCTTGAACGGGTACATCGGCCACGGCACGGTGCCGATCCTCAGCGACGTACGCTCGCCGATCTCCCAGGCGAACCACGTCTCGACCGCCCCCGCGTAGAGGATGAACAGCAGGCCGGGGAAGAAGAAGAGCAGGTAGCAGGCCGCGTCGATCGTGGCCCGTGTCTTCGGCGACCAGCGCTCGTAGAACACGTCGGTCCGGATGTGCCCGCCCTTGAGTAGGGTGTAGGCCGACGCCAGCATGAACTGGGCGCCGTAGAGCATGTAGGCGACTTCGTAGGTCCATCTGGTCGGGGCGTTGAAGACGTAGCGGGCGACCACCTCGTATGCCACCGCGAAGGTCATCGGCATGATGAGCCAGCCCGCGAGCCAGCCGGTCGCCGTGCTCACGGCGTCGATGCCGCTGACCACGCGGTCCAGCGCGCCGGCCCCAGCGGGCGGCGGCGCGCCTCGGGGGGATCTCAGGCCAGGTGCTTCTTGAAGAAGGCGATCGTCCGCTCCCAGGCCAGCTTGGCCGACGCCTCGTGATAGCGCGGCGTGGAGTTGTTGTGAAAGCCATGCTGGGTGCCGGGGTACATGTGCATTTCGTACTGGGCACCGCTCGCCTTCAGGGCCGCCTCGAAGGCCGGCCACAGCGCGTTGATGCGCTCGTCGCTCTCGGCGTACTGGATCAGCAGCGGCGCCTTGATGGCCGGCACTCCCGCCGTCTCGCCCGCCGCGCCGTAGAACGGGACGCCCGCTTTCAGCTCGGCGCCGAGCGTGACCGCCAGGAAGTTGGTCGTGCTGCCGCCCCAGCAGAACCCCGTGACCCCGAGCTTGCCGGCGGACAGCGCGTGCGATTTCAGGAAGCGCGCGCTGTTGACCATGTCCGTGCGCAGCTTGCCCTGGTCGAGGCCGGCCTGCAGCGTGCGGCCGTCGTCGTCGTTGCCCGGGTACCCGCCGACCGGCGACAACCCGTCGGGCGCCAGCGCCAGGAACCCCTCGGTCGCCGCTCGGCGAGCCACGTCCTCGATATACGGGTTGAGCCCGCGATTCTCGTGGATCACCAGGACGGCGGGGAACGGCCCCGGCCCATTCGGCTGCACCAGGTACCCACGCATGGTGCCGGAGGTACCGCCCGGCGACGGGTAGCTCACGTAGCGGGCCTTGATCCGCTGGTCGGTGAAGGAGATCGTCTGGGCCAGCGCATAGCGCGGCAACAGCGCCTGCGCCATGGCCAGCGCCGACACGGCGCCGATCGTCAGCACGCTGGACCGCTGCAAGAACTCGCGCCGGTCGAGGCGCCCGTGGCAGTACTCGTCGTAGAGCTCGAACACGCGCTGATCGATCTCGCTCTGGGTCAGCGCCGGCGCCGCCTCCGGCGCGAGGGTTGACCGATCCGCATTCCACTGTTCAGCCATGACTCGACTTCCTCCGCTCGAGCCGGCATTCTAGCTCAGGATCAGCAAATCCTGCTTGACCACCTGGCGCAAGGTGCCTACCCTCGAGCGCATCAGACGGATCATTCGGCCACGAGGCACGTCTCGATGACCCCCGCGGGCGGGCGTGCCGGCATGGCCTCGCTCAGCGCGCTTCGACATCGAGACTTCCGGTTGTTCTGGGGCGGCCAGCTCGTCTCGCTCATCGGAACCTGGATGCAGAGCGTGGGCCAGGCCTGGCTCGTGCTGGAGCTGACGCAGTCGCCGTTCCAGCTCGGGCTGGTGACCGCACTGCAGTTCATCCCGGTCCTGCTGCTCTCGCCGGTCGGCGGCGCGGTGACCGATCGCCTGCGCAAGCGTCACATCATCCTGGTGACCCAGGCCACGATGATGGTGCAGGCCTTCGTGCTGGCCGCCCTCGTCGGCAGCGGCCACGTCCGCTACTGGCACGTCGCCGTGCTCGCCGTGATCTACGGCGTGGGACGCGCCCTCGACATCCCCGCTCGCCAGGCCTACGTCACCGACCTCGTCGGCCGGGCCGACCTGCCCAACGCGGTGGCGCTCAACTCGGTGGTGTTCAACGGCGCGCGCATCGTGGGGCCCGCGGTGGCGGGGCTGCTCATCGCGCGGTTCGGCGTCGCGCCGGCGTTCTTCCTCAACGGGGTGAGCTTTCTCGCGGTCCTGGCGGCACTCCTGGCGATTCGTACCGACGGGCACCCCGATCCGGCCGGCCGGCTCGGGCTCCGGGCCGGCCTGCTCGGGGCGGTGACCTACGTGACCGGCACGCCGACCATCGCGTTCACGCTCGGTCTCATGATCGTGGCGAGCCTGCTCGTGCTCAACTTCAACGTGATCGTTCCCCTGATCGCCTACCAGGTGCTGCAGGAGGGCGCCCACGGGTTCGGCCTGCTCATGGCGGCGGTGGGCACCGGAGCGGTGATCGGCGCGGTCGGCCTGACGCTGTTCCGCCGCGATCGCCCGTCGTTCACGGCCCTCACCGTGACGGCGGGGCTGCTCTGCGCCGGCGTGGGCGGGCTGGCACTGGTCGGCCGTTTCGGTGCCGCCGCCGCCATGCTCGCCGTGCTCGGCTGCTGCCAGATCGTCTTCACGACCGGCTGCAACACCACGCTGCAGCTCTCGACCCCCGACGCGCTGCGCGGGCGGGTCATGGGACTCTACGCGCTGGCGTTCGCCGGCATGACGCCGTTCGGCTCGCTCCTGATCGGCACCATCGCCGAGCACTGGGGCGTACGCGTGGCCTGCGCCGTGACCGGTGGCGGCGGCCTCCTGGCGGTCGGGGCGCTCGGGCTCGTCGTCACGCGTCTCAAGTGGCAGAATCTCTCCTCGGGCCCCGCCGCCACGTTGCACTGAGGAGTCTGGCGTGGAGGAACGAGTGACCGAGGAGCGCCACGGCTGGGCCGGGGCGCGACGAGCGGGTGGGGGTTTGGGGGCCATCTCGGGGTCCCCATCTACGGAGGTCGACTGATGACGCATCGCCCGTTCGACGGCTACCACCGCCGTGGCGTTCCCGCGCCCGAGCCCGAGCTGACCGAGGTCGGCCCGGACACGCCGGGCGGCGAGTACCTGCGCCGCTTCTGGCAGCCGGTCGCCTTCGCCCGCGACCTCGTCGACACACCGCTGCGCGTGCGGATCCTCGGCGAGGATCTCGTGGTGTTTCGCGACCGCAGCGGGCGGGTGGGCGTGCTGCACCTGCACTGCGCGCATCGCGGGACCTCGCTCGAGTTCGGGATCCCGCTCGAGCGCGGCATCCGGTGCTGCTATCACGGCTGGGTCTACGACGTGGACGGGCGGTGCCTGGAGACGCCGGGCGAGCCGGCGGGCAGCCGGCTTCACGAGCGCGTTTGCCAGGGCGCGTATCCGACCCACGAGTTCACCGGCTTGATCTTCGCGTACCTGGGCCCGCCGGATCGGCGCCCGCCGTTTCCCCGGTACGACAGCTACGAGGTGCCCGGCCACACGCTGATGCCCGCCGCGAAGTTCACGCTGCCGTGCAACTGGCTCCAGGTGAAGGACAACAGCATGGACCCGGTGCACACGGCCTTCCTGCACGCGCTGAGCAGCGGCTACCAGTTCACCGAGGCGTTCGGCGTGGTGCCCGAGCTGGACTGGGTCACGACCGAGGCCGGCATGGTCTACATTGCCACGCGGCGGGTGGGCGACCTGGTGTGGGTGAGGGTGTGCGACTTCATGCCGCCCAACGTCCATCAGTTCACGCGCGAGATCGAGGAGGCGACCGAGGCCAAGGTCGCCAGCCGGCCGGTCATCATCCGCTGGGCCGTGCCCAACGACGACACGGAGACGACCAACTTCGAGCTGGCCCAGGTCGATCCCGCCTGGGGGCTCACGGCCGCGCAGGTGGCGTCGCCGGGGTTCGGCCAGTCCGGCGACCGGTCGTACGCCGAGCGCCAGCGCTTCCCGGCGGACTTCGACGCGCAGGCGAGCCAGCGCACGATCGCGGTGCACGAGCTCGAGCACCTGGCGTCGACCGATCGCGGCGTGATCATGCTCCGGCGCATCGTGCGCGAGGGGATTCGCGCCGTGGCCCGGGGCGCTGATCCGTTCGGTGTCGACTGGCCCGAGGGCAAGGCCATCCGCACCTTCACGCAGGACATCGTGCTGCGCGTCCCGCCGGCGGCGACGCCGGAGGCCGATCGCCAGCTCCTCCGCGCCACCGGTCGGCAGGTCGTCGGGTGATGTGACGCCCGCATCCGCGGCCCGGCGCCCGCGCCGGACGGGCTCCGTGCAGCTCGTCGTCACGCCGGGATCGGGCGAGGGGCGCGCCCGGGCGACGGCGAAGAGCCTGGCGGCGCGGCTCAAGCGCCGCGGCCACGTCGTCGACGTCCGCTCGTTCACCGACCTCGCCGCGCTCACCGCGTGGGCCGAGATCTGCCCGCCTGGCGCCTCGCACGTCATCTGCATCGGCGGCGATGCCACGCTCAGCGCGGCGGCCGCGGCGGCGATTCGCGACAAGACCCCGTTCGTGCCGGTGCCGAACGGCTTCGGTAACGTCTTCGCCCAGGTGTTCGGCTACTCGAATCACGCGGGCGAGGTGGTTCGCCTGCTGGATGAGGGCGAGGTCCGGCCGGTGGACGTGGGCGTCGCCAAGCGGGAAGCCGGCGACGAGGTGTTTCTCTCGCACCGCAGCTATGGCTTCCTCGAGCACATCCAGCAGATCGCCGAGCGAGGGCGCAACCAGCCGCGCCGGCGCATCCTGCGCTACCTCTATTACTACGGCGTCGCCCACCGCTTCCTGTTCCGCACGCGACTGGCGTCGTTCCAGGTGGTGATCGACGGCACGCCGGTCACCGACGACGCGGTGCTGGTGACGGTCGCCAACGTGGAGACCTACCGCGGCTTCCTCGCGCTCACGCCGACGGCCTCGCCCATCGACGGTCTCCTCGACGTCTTCGTGGTGCCCCGCGTCTCCAAAACCGGTTTGCTGCTGCGGCTGGTGCGCCTGATGCTCCGGCTGCCGGGCCGCTGGCGCGGGGTCACGCTCTACCGTGGTCGCCGCGTGACCGTGACGACGCCGTGGCGACGCGAGGAGCTGGCCGTTCGGCGGCGGGCGCTGCCGTTGCTCGTTCCGCCGGGCGCCATCGAGACGCTGCGCCGCCGCACCCTCGAGGGGGACGATCCGCCGATCGAGACGCCCTGAGGTCAGTCGCGGGCCGCCGACCACCGCATCACCACCAGGACCGCGATGCCGATCACGATCCAGACGGCCTGCCGCGCGCGGCGGACGAAGCTGAACGCCAGGCCGGCGCCGGCGCCGAGGCCGAGGGCCGCGAAGGCGGCGGCGTTGGCGGCCTCGGAGGGGCCGAGGCTGGCCGGCACCAGGAACGTGGCGAAGCGGACACCCGAGCCGAACGCCTCGATGATCGTCGCGGTCGTGACGGTGGCGGTCAGGCCGAGCGCCCACAGGATGACGATGGCATCCAGGGCGCTGAGCAGCCATCCGCCGAGGTGGAAGCCGAACGAGAGGCCGAAGCGCCGCCACTGCGTGCGGTAGTAGTCGCGCAGCGCCCGGTCGAGGGTCTCCGCGTACGCGGTGTCCTCGAGCGCGCCGAAGATCTTGAGCAGGCGTCCGCCCCGTGCCACCAGCCCCGAGAGCTGGGCGACGACGAAGCCGCCCACGGCCAGCACCTCGATGACGAGCAGCCACGTCATCCCGCGCAGTAGGTCAGCGCCGACCGGCAGCGTGAGTTGCGCCAGGACGAGTCCGAGCAGCAAGAACAGGGCTTGCGACAGGGTGATCGTGGTCTTGGCGACGATCACCGAGGGCACGCTTTCTTCATAGGTGACGTTGCGCCGGACCAGCCAGGTCTTGGCGGCCTCGCCGCCGATGGCCCCGACGGCGGTGACGACGTTCAGCGCCTCGCCGGCCAGCCGGGCGCCGTACAGGCGCCAGAACGGCGCACGGTCGCGGGCGAAGGCGAAGCGCCAGCCGAGCGTGTCGGCGGCCATGATGACGGCGTAGGGCAGGCAGACGAGCCCGAACTGCCACCAGGTCAGGCGACCGAGCGTCTCGAGGATCGGGCCGGCGCCGACCCGGTAGACGAGGACCCCGAGGAGGATGACGCCGAGGACGAGGAAGACGGCCTTGACTGCGCGCATCGCTGATGTCCCTGAGAATAGTATGGACAGGTAGGTCAGTGAGCACTGTGGGTCGGTCGTCCGTCCGTCGGATCGTGCGCCGCGGCAAGCCGCGCCGGCTGCTCTCGGGCGCCTTCGTCTCCCTGGTCGGCTACCTGGCCCTCGCCGTCTTCGCCGCCCAGCAGCAGTTCTTCGCCCTCGACTACGGCACCCGCTCCTGGGTGCGGCTCCTCCGCTACGAGGCGCTGCACCTGCCGATGGAGATGCTGACGAGCCTGGGTGACCACGTCGGGCTGATCGCGATGATCGCCATCGCCATCCCGATCCTCTGGCGGGTGAACCGCCGGTGGGCCCTGGCCCTGCCGGTCCTGATGGCCGGCGCCGGCGCGTTGCAATGGCTGGCCAAGGCGGCGGCCGGGCGGGCGAGGCCGAACCTGGCGCCGTGGGGCTTTCCGAGCGGCCACGTCCTCAGCCTCGTCGTGTTCTTCGGCCTGATGATCTACCTGATTGCGATGGCCTCCCGGCACCGCCGTCGCTGGCGCGTGCTCGCCTGCCTGGTCGCCGCCCTCCCCGTGGTCGTGGTGGCCTTCAGCCGGCTCTACCTGGACAAGCACTGGCTGTCGGACCTCGCCGGCGGCCTGACGATCGGTGCGGCCTACCTCTTGCTAGCGATCTGGGTCGTCGAGGTCGTGCTCGTCCGGTCCGACGAGGCGGCGCCGAACGAAAGTTCTTTGCAGGAACCGAGATAGTCGCTCGTGCGTTAGGGGGCCGAATACGCCCAGCCAACCGTTGCGAACCCGTGGAGGACCGGCGTTATGAAAACTCCTGCCGTTTTGTTCGCCCTTTCACTGACCGTCGCCTCGGTGCCCGTCGCGCAGGCCTCCGACGACAGGTTCGCCACCCGCCTGTCGGGCTTCAACGAGGTCCACTTCATCGCCGGGCCCCCGGCGGCGCTGCGCGGCGCCGTCTCGACCCCGGCCAAGGGGTCGTTCCGCGCGCTGATCAACGACCGCAAAAACATCATCGACTACGAGCTGCGCTATGAAGATCTGACGGGCGCCGTCACCCAGGCCCACATCCACTTCGGCCAGCAGCACACGGTCGGCGGCATCGTCGTCTGGCTCTGCCAGACCGCGGGCACGCCGGCCCCGCCCGCGGTGGCCGCGCTGACGCCGTTCTGTCCCAGCGAGGGTACCGTGAAAGGCACGATCACGCCGGCGCAGGTGCTCGAGGCCGCCGGTCAGGGGCTCGCCGCCATGGAGTTCGAGGAGTTGGTCGATGCGATCCGCGCCGGGACGACGTATGCGAACGTCCACTCCGCCACGTTCCCGCCTGGGGAGATCCGCGGCCAGATCGATTCCGACCGCGGGCACCGGCACTAGTTGAGAGGGGGGGCCTCGAACGGGCCCCCCAAGCCCGGGGCGGCTCGGGACGCCCCGGCGGAGCCGTGGCGCCCTCGACCCCTGACCTGCGACGCCTCTTGCGGCCACGAGGGACCTGACGGCCAGGCGAGGGGCGACCGTCAAGGGCGGCGTCGAGCCGATCAATGGCGGCAAGGCGACGTCGGGATTGCCGCGGAGGGTTGAGCCCGTCAACGGCTGACCGGTGGGGTGGGGCCACGGTCTCAGCGGCCCCACCACCTTGCGGTTGCAATCTTGCCGGCTGCCGACGCCGTTATCCTGTCCTCAACGCGGTCGTGACCGGCAGGCGCGCGGCGCGGATGGCCGGCAGCAGGCCGCCGGCCATGCCGATGACCAGCGCCCACACGAGGCCCTGGGCCAGCAGCCCGCGGCGTCACCCGGAAGTCGAAGGCCACCTGGGAGAACGTGTTGAAGTTGAGCGTCGAGAGCGAGGCGCCGTCGCAGTAGACGTAGGCCAGCGCGCCACCGACCGCCCCGCCCAGCAGCGCCAGCACCAGCGCCTCGATCATCACCGAGACCACCACCGGCGCGCCGCCGAAGCCGATCGCGCGCAGGGTGGCGATCTCGACCTGGCGGCTGGCGATCGCCGAGTACATGCAGTTGAGCGCGCCGAAGGTGGCGCCGACCGCCATGAAGACCGCCACCGTGTAGCCGAGGACGTCGATCAGCTTGGAGAGCACCTTGGCCTGCTTGGCGTAGTACTCCGGCTCGCGCAGCACGCTGATCGACAGGCGCCGGTCGCGGGCGATCGAGTCCTTGAGGGCGGCGAGGCCGGTGTCGGAGCCGTCGGCGAGCGTGGCGGTGACCGACTGGAAGCCCTGCGCGCCGGAAGGCCGACATCGCCACCTCGGCGTCCGCCCAGATCTCCGACTCGTGCACGTCGCCGCCGCTCGCGAAGATGCCGACCACGGTCCAGTCGCTGTCGCGGAAGCCGATGCGGCGAGCCGACGGCCAGCCCCGCGAACTGCTGCGGCGGCCTTGCGGCCCACGATCACCTCGCGCACGCCGCGCTCGAAGCGACGGCCCTCGACGAGCGTCACCTCGTCGCGGATGGCGAAGGCGGCCGGCTGCACGCCGCGGAAGGGCACGTTGTTGGGGTCGCGCTCGCCCTTGCGCGGCAGATCCACCATCACCACCAGCTCCGCGGAGGCGAGCGGGCGCCCGGCGGCGTCGCGCGCGACGCCGGGCAGGCTGGCGAGCAGCGTCGCCTGGTCGCGCGCCACGCCGCTCGACAGCTCGGCGTCGGAGCCGGCGCGCAGCATGATCACGCGCGACGGGGCGCCCGGTGCTGGCCAGCGTGTGGCGGAAGCCCTCCGACATGGCCAGCACCGAGACCAGCACGCCGACCACGCCGGCGATGCCGACGACGACGACCAGCGACGTGCCCAGACGCCGGGGGATGTTCCGCAGGTTGATCAGCGTGATCTGCGCGACCTGATTGAGCCAGGCCATCAGCTCACCGGTGTCCGGCCAGGGCGTCGACGATCCGCAGCCGGCGCGCGCGCAGCGCCGGCGGCAGCCCGATGGCCAGCGCCAGCGCCAGCGCGATGCCGGCGGCCAGCAGCCAGGTCTCGGCGGCGACGAACAGCGGCGGGAAGCGGCCGCCGGTGGCGCCGTTCAGCACGGCATGAGGCTGACGGCCGCCGCCATGCCCAGCCCGCCGCCGAGGAGGAGCAGCAGCAGCGCCTCGGCGAGCACGAGCGCGGTCACCTTGCCGTCGGAGAAGCCGAGCGTCTTGAGGATGGCCAGCTCCGGGATCCGCTCGCGGATCGACTGGGCCATGGTGTTGCCGGTCAGGATCAGGATGGTGAAGAACACCGCGACCAGGATGCGCGTCACCAGCGCTCCGATGTCGCCGATCTGCTTGGCGAAGCCGATGGCGAACTCCTTCTCGGGCTGGGTCTTGGTCTCGTCGGGCGAGTTCATGAACATGCCGGTCGATCGTCGGCCGAGATCGCCTTGGCCTGGCCGGAGTCGGCGATGCGCACGATGTACCAGCCGGTCTTGCCGCGGCCGAACTGGCGCGCCTCGTCGAAGTAGGCGACGTTGATCAGCACCATGTCGGTGTTGCCGCGCACCGCCGGATCCTCGGCGTCGAGGATGCCGACCAGGTCGAACTCCCAGTTCAGGCTGCCGTCGGTCTTGGGGTGGATCTCGGAGGTGATCGGCAGCTTCTGGCCGACCTTCCAGCCGAAGCGATCGACCAGGCGCTGGCCCGGCGATGGCGCCGGTGCGCGTCTTGGCGAAGGCCTCGCGGTGCGCGGGGGCGATGGTGAACTCCGGGTACATGTCGAGGTAGCGCGCGGGGTCCACCGCGAAGACCGGGAAGGCGTTGCTCTCGTTCTGGTACTTGGCGCCGAACCAGTCGGCGCTAGGCCACGGCCACCACGCCGGGCACCTGCTCGATCCGGCGCAGATAGGAGATGGGCAGCGGCTCGATGATCGAGTAGCGCGCGGTGGTGAGCAGGCGCTTGGCGTCGGCGGCTGTCGGCGCCGGACTCGAAGGCGACCTGCACGGCCTGCAGCAGGCCGAACAGCAGGAAGGCGACGAGCACCGACAGCAGCGTGAGGACGGTGCGCGTCTTCTTGCGGAAGAGCCGCGCCCACAGCAGCGGCAGGTACTTCACGCGGTGGCCGGCTCCGGCGGCGCCAGCGTGCCCTTGTCCAGGTGCAGCGCCGCGCGCGCGTACTCGGCCGCCTTGGGATCGTGGGTGACCATCACGATGGTCTTGCCGTGCTCGCGGTTGAGCATCTGCAGCAGGAGCAGGATCTCGTGCGGCGGTGGCGCGGTCGAGATCGCCGGTCGGCTCGTCGCAGACCAGCAGCGTCGGGTCGGAGACGATGGCGCGGGCGATCGCCACCCGCTGCTCCTGGCCGCCCGACAGCTCCTTGCGGCTTGTGGCGGGCGCGATCGTGCAGGCCGACCAGCGTCAGCGCGATCTCGGCGTGCCGGCGGCGCTCGGCCGCGCGAGAGGTTGGTGAGGAGCAGCGGCAGCTCGACGTTGCGCTGGGCCGAGAGCACCGGCAGCAGGTTGTAGAACTGGAAGACGAAGCCGACGTTGGCGGCGCGCCAGCGCGACAGCGTCGCCGCTCGAGAGCTGGTCGATGCGCTGGCCGTCGACGGCGATGCTGCCGCCGGTGGGCGTGTCGAGCCCGCCGATGAGGTTGAGCAGCGTGGTCTTGCCGGAGCCGGACGGGCCCATCAGCGCGACGAAGTCGCCGCGGGGGATGTCGAGGTCGATGCCGTGCAGCACCTCGATCGCCTCGCCGCCGCGCCGGTAGGTCTTGGTGACGCCGCGGATCTCGATGAGGGCACTCATTTCGCGCTCTCCGCGACGCGCACGGCGTCGCCGTCCTTGAGCGTGGGGGCCGGCGCCACCACCACGCGCTCGCCGGCCCGCAGGCCCTTGACGACCTCGCGCTCGGCGCCGACCGTCTGGCCCAGCGTCACGCTGCGGCGCTCGACGCGGTCGGAGGCGTAGACGAAGACCACCGCGGCGGCGCCCTCGCCGCGCACCGCGTCGGCCGGGACGAGGACGGCGGAGGAGGGCGGCGGAGCGGCGCCGCCGGCCGGCGGGGTGGTCAGGAAGGCCACGCGCACGCCCATGTCGGGGACGATGCGCGCGTCCTTCGCCTTGAGGGCGATGCGGACCTTTACCGTGGCCTTGCTGCGGTCGGCGGTCGGGATGATGGCGATCACCGAGCCCGGGATCTTCCAGTCCGGGTACGCGTTCAGCGTGGCCTCCACCGGCTGCTCGGCGGTCACGCGGTTGATGAACGACTCGTTCACGTCGACCTGGATCTCCAGTGAGTCCATGTCCACGATCGTCCCGATGCCGGTGCGGGTGAAGCCGCCGCCGGCCGAGATCGGCGAGATCATCTCGCCCGGCTGGGCCGACTTGGCGATCACCACGCCGCCGAACGGCGCGCGGATGATCGTGTTGTCGAGCTGGACCTGGGCCACCGACACCGACTCCGAGGCCACGCGGACCTGCTCGATGTTGTTGGCCAGCCGGGCGCGCAGCGTGTCGCGCTGGGCGAGCGCAGCGTCCAGGGCCTGGGCGGCGATGAGCTGGCGGGCGTGCAGCTCTTGCTGGCGCGCGTAGTCGCGCTCGGCCTGGGCGAGCAGCGCGCGGATCTCGCCCTCCTGCGAGCGGGCGGCGGCGAGCTGGGCGCGCGCCAGGTCGAGCTGGGCTCTGGCCTCGGTGTCGTCGAGCCGGGCCAGCACCGCGCCCTCCTTCACCCGCTGGCCCTCCTCGATGAGCACCTCGGCAACCTTGCCGGTGATCTTCGCGGAGACCGTGGCCTGCCGGCGTGCGGTGACGTAGCCGCTGGCGTCGAGCACGGAGCCGGTGCCGTCCGCCGGCACGACGGCCCGCGCGGCGACGGTGCGCACGGAGGGCGGGGCCACTCGCGCCCAGACGAGCCACGCCCCGGCCGCGAGCGCGAGCAGCGCGGCCGCGGTCACGGCGAGCCAGCGGCCGCGCGCCCGCCGGGGACGGGTGTCGCGGTCGATGCGTAGCTCCTTGAGAAGGTCCGACGTCGGCATGGCGGGCAACCCGTTCAGTGTGCCACAGGCGAGCGCGCGTGTCGGGTGCTAGACTCCGCCCGAAAGGAGAACGAGCATGGCCAAGCTGCCCGATCCGCTCGACGCGCTGGCGCCCGACGCGCGGCGCGTGTACGAGAAGATCACCGCCAAGCGCGGTGCCGTGCGGGGGCCGTTCGCCTCACTGATGCACCACCCGGTCCTGGCCGAGCGGGTGGGGGATCTCGGCGAGTACCTTCGGTTCAACGGAACGCTGCCGGGCGACATCCGCGAGCTGGCCGTGCTGGTGACAGCGCGCGCGGTCGACCAACCCTACGAGTGGGTCGCCCACGCGCGCATCGCGAAGGCCGAGGGGTTGCCCGACGACGTCGTCGACCGTGTCCGGACGAAGGGCGACCTCGCGACGCTGCCGCCGCGCTTCGCCCGGCCCGCGCGCGTCGTGCAACACGTCCTCGCCTACGAGTCGATTCCCCGTGGTCTGCAAGACGAGATGCAGCGCGAGCTGGGCACCACCGGGCTCATGGAGCTGGTGATCCTGGCCGGGCACTACCGCCTGATCGCCGGCCTCCTCTTCGCCTTCGACACGCCGCTGCCGGACGGCGCCACCCCGCCTTTTTGAAGCGGCTGGTGCCGGCGCTGGCCGCGGCGGGCGTGCTCACGCTCGCCGCGGTGCTGGTCGCCCTCACGCTTCGCCCGGCCGCGGTGCCGACGTACGCGCCGACCGCGCCGGCGCCCAAGGAAGCCCCCCGCGCCCTGGTCGGCCCGGTTCTCTACACGGTGGACGCGACGGCACCCGAGACCTGGCGCTATTTCTCCTTCCGGTTGGGTTCGGTGGTCGAGGACATCGGGCAGGGTGGGGATCTCGCGTTTCGTCGCTACGCGATCATCGCGGGGGCCGGCAGCGGCATCCTCGATCTCGGCGAGGTCCGGTTCGATGACGTGCGGACGGTGCCGACCGAGGGCTATCACGGAAACGAGGGCGCCGGCGATCCGCGCAATCCGGCCATCGCCGGCTGGTATCACTACGGATTCTTCTCGCACGTCCTGAGCCCGAAGCCCCGGGTGTGGGCGGTGCGCACCGCCGACGGCCGCTACGCGAAGCTGGAGATCGTCGGCTACTACTGCCCCGGCTCCCATCCTGGGTGTCTCACGTTCCGCTATGTCTTTCAGGGTGACGGCTCGACGTCCGTCGCGCGGTGACATAGCATGGCGCCCATGAGCGAACCCATCCGGGTCCACCTGCGTATTCCCGGCACCGCGCCGATGCCCCAGTTGATGCGCCTGATCCAGAGACGTCGAGGCGGCGGGCTTCGACGGCGCCGGGATCCTCGACAGCCAGCTCCTGTCGCGTGACACCTTCGTCGTGCTGGGGCAGGCCGCCGCCCAGACCTCGCGACTGACGCTGTTCCCGGCCGTCACCAATCCCTTCACCCGCGACGCCTCCGTCCTCGCGAGTGCGATCCAGACCGTCGAGGAGGTGGCGCCGGGGCGGGTGAAGTTCGTGATCGGCACCGGGTACACCTCGGCCAGCACCATCGGCCGCAAGCCGGCGACGCTCGCCGAGATGCGCGCTTGCATCGGCGACCGTGAAGGGGCTGCTGGCCGGCCAGACGGTGGACTTCGACGGGACGCCCGGACGGCTCGGCTACGCGGCCGGGCGGCGGATCCCGGTGATCATGGCCGCCTCGGGGCCCAAGGCGATCGAGGTCGCGGGCGAGATCGCCGACGGGGTGCTGCTGCTGGTCGGCTTCAACCGCGGCATCATCGAGCGGGCGCTCGACCATCTCGAGCGCGGCGTCAAGCGCGCGGGCCGGCGGCTCGACGACCTCGAAATCATCTGGGCGGTGCGGATCGGTACCGCGGCCACGACCGAGGAGGCGCGTCGCGTCGCCCGCCCGACCGCGGTGCACTGGGGCGTCCTCCGCTGGGGCGGCTACTGGCTCGAGCCGGCCGGGCTCAAGCTGCCCGAAGCTCGAGGTGCCCGACGCCGTGCACCGGATCTATCCCGACCTCTCCCACGCCCACGACTGGGAGGCCGCCATCGCGGCGACGGCGTTCGTCCCCGACGAGGTTGCCGCCCAGCTCTGCGACGCGGTCGGGCTCATCGGCACGCCGGCCGACTGCGCCGCCCGCATCCTCGAGACGGCGAAGCTCGGCG
This sequence comes from uncultured Candidatus Rokubacteria bacterium, assembly GCA_963743355.1. Taxonomy (GTDB): domain Bacteria; phylum Methylomirabilota; class Methylomirabilia; order Rokubacteriales; family CSP1-6; genus AR5. The sequence continues at coordinate 365,987 of CAVUPM010000003.1, read as the reverse complement.
TGCGCAACCTCTACCTGATGCCGCTGCAGACCTTCGCGCTGCCGGAGGCGGAGATCGTCGCGTTCCGCGACGTCGTCTTCCCCCGGCTCCGCGCGGGAGCCTAGCGCGCGGCGAACGCATGGGCTGTAGACGCCGGGCCCGAACGCGAGCAGGACGAGCCAGAGGGCCAGGAGCTGCAGGTCGTACGAATAGTCGGTCAATGGCTTGCCGGCCTTGGCGACCTTCCAGACGGTGCCGGTGGCCATCTCGACGCCGAACAGCGCCGCCGCCAGCCAGGTGTAGAGGCCCAGCATCATCGCCAGCCCGCCGAAGAACTCCACGACGAGGATCACGCTGGCCCAGAGGGCGACCGGCTTGAACACCGTCGTGGTCGTCGCCGGGGCCGACGAGGTCGTCGTCCTGTCGTGCTCGCTCAACCTCGGGTTCGATACCGAGGAGCCCTCCTGGGAAATTCTTTTCATATCTTGACGTGTCGCATGTACGCGAGAGACGTTCTACGTAGTTCTACGGATCTGGACTTCAAGGGAAATGCTCCGCATCGGCTGCGGTCAGGCATGAACGCGGACGCCCGCCCACAAGCGGGCGAGCCGGCCCGTCGCTTTTCACCTGAGCCATCCCCCGTCGCTCGATCATCCCGGCGCCGACCGGCAAGGCAAGGACCCCTCATCCTCATCGCGGACGACATCACCGACACCCGGGATCTCTACGCGGAGTACTTCGGGGGCCGGGGCTTCAACGTCGTCACAGCCCACGACGGCGCGAGGGCTGTGCAAGCTGCTCTCGAGCACGCACCCGACGTGATCGTCATGGACTTGGCCATGCCCCAGTTCGACGGCATCACGGCCATCAGGCGGATCAAGGCCGACGCCCGTACGCGGCAGAGTCGCGTGATCCTCCTCACCGGCTACCCGCACAAGGCCGTCGAGCGGAGCGCCCTGGAAGCGGGCGCCGACCTGTTCCTCACCAAGCCGTGCCTACCCGAAGTTCTGGAGCGCTACGTGAATCGGCTACGCCGGCCGAGGCGTTCCGTGTAGCCGACCATGGCCGTCATGAGCCCTCTCGCGCAGCGCATCGCCCACGCCGTCTACCAGAATTCCCCGAAGTTCTACTGCTTCGCCTGCTTGGCGGCGCAACAGGAGGTGGAGGAGCATGACGTGCGCGCGGCCGCGCTGATCCTCATCGTGCGCGCGGGCCTCCGACTCGTGCGACGAGTCTGTTCGCGGTGCCAGCGCTCGGGCGAAGCCCTTGTCGCCCAGAAGCTCGCGTAGAGCCCCCACCACCGCCCGGCGGCGTCACCCGGTGCGGGAACGAGGCGCCGCCGGAGCAGGCGAAGCTCGCGTACACTTTCTACTACCCCACATGGCCGAGCCCCTCACCGGCATTCGCGTCGTCATCGCTGAGGACCACGACGACACGCGCGACATACTGGAGCAGGTACTACGGCACCTTGGAGCGACCGTCACGGCGGTGCCCTTGGCCCGCGAAGCGGTCGGCATGGCGGAGGCGGCGGACATCATCGTGACCGACCTCTCGATGCCCGAAGAGGACGGTGTCTGGCTCCTGGAGCAGGTCAATCGGCAACCGCGCCCCGTCCCCGTCATCGTGGTGAGCGGGTTCGCTGAGGCGCACGTACCCCGCTTGGGGCAGGCGCCGTTCGCCAGGAAGCTGCTGAAGCCCGTCGATCCATGGGAGCTGGCCGAGGTGATCGTTGAGGTGCTTGATGGTGGACCGTAGGCCAACGAGAGCAGGGGCCATCACCATGTATGATGGCCCGGAAACGCCTTGGCCGCCTCGACGCCCACCGCCGCGCTGTCGACGTTCGCCGCTCTGAAGGCCCGCAACTATTGTCTCTACTGGTTCGGACTCGTCTTCTACGTTCTCGGCCACCGCGCGGAGTACGTCACCTTCGCGTGGATGACGTGGGAGGTGACGCACGAGCCGATGTCGCTGGCCTACCTCGGCCTGGCCCAGGGCGTGCCGCTCGTCGTGTTCCAGCTGTTCGGCGGCGTCCTCGCCGACCGCACCAACCGGCTGCGGCTGCTGATCGTCACCCAGCTCCTCACCGCGGTGGTGCTGGCGGTGGCCTTCCTGCTGGCGATCCTGGGCTGGGCCCGCGTCGAGCACTTGCTGGTGCTGGCGGTGCTGAGCAACACTTTTCGCGCCTTCGACGAGCCGGCCCGGCTGGCGCTGATTCCCCAGCTCATCGACCGCACCCGGCTGCCCAACGCGATCGCGCTCGGCTCGATCCCCTGGCAGGCGGGGCGAATGATCGGGCCGTCGGTCGCCGGCATCCTGATCGCGGCCTTCGGCGGCGCGGTCGGCTTCGGGCTGGCCGCGGGCGCCTCGTTCGTCGCGCTCGCGCTGTACAGCCGGCTGCAGGTGCACGGCGCCACGCCGACCAGCGACGGCCAGCACGTCGTGCGGCAGTTCACCGACGGCCTGAGCTTCGTCACCCACAACTTCGTCTTCGCCTGTCTCATCGGGCTCGCGCTGTTCAACAGCCTCTTCGGCCTGTCCTACGTCACGCTGCTGCCGATCTACGCCGACTGGTACTTCGGCACCGGCTCGACCGGCTACGGCCTGCTGAACGCCGCCCACGGACTGGGCGCGCTGGGCGGCACGCTCACCGTGGCGACGCTGGCCGCACGCATCCCGCACCCGGGCACCGCGCTGCTGCTGGGCGCGACCTGCATGGGGCTGCTGCTGATGGCGTTCTCGCAGTCGCCGGCCATGGGGGTGGCGATGCCCCTCCTCGCGCTCGTCGGCTTCAGCAACACCTTCTACCTGACCCAGGTGAGCACGTTCATCCAGCAGGGCGTGCCCGACCAGCTCCGCGGCCGGGTGCTGAGCCTCTACTCGCTGTGCTGGAACCTGCTTCCGCTCGGCGGCCTGCTCAGCGGCGTGCTGGCCGCCGCCGTCGACGCCCGTTTCGCCATCCTCTTCGGCGGCGGCATGGTCGCCATCAACGCCCTCGTCCTCCTCACCTCCCGCCGCCTCCGCGCGATTCGCTAGCGGATGTTGGCTCGCTAACGGATGTTCATGAACGTACGCGCATCACGGGCGGGTGGCGCCGGGTGCGGCCCTCCCCCCGGCGCGCCTTTCGATGGTGAGCCGTCGCCGCCGCGCTCGCGCAGGGCGTGGCTCGGCGCGTCGCCGGCGATTCGACTCACCTCGCCCCAGCCCCCTGTGGGGGACGGGGGGCCCGCGCGAGCCACGCCCTGCGCGAGCAGCCGGCGGCAGGCGAGCCATCGTGGCGCGCCGGGGGGGAGGGCCGCACCCGGCGCCACCCGCTCGGCTCGCGCGCGATCGTTCATGAACAATCCGGAGTAGCGCGCGCCGTGCGCCAGGTTGCCCTCGCGCCCGAGCGTGCCTATCCTGGCGCTCGAGCGCGCGCGATGAGGAGGCCACCATGACAGCCCGTCCCGGTCACGAGTTCCAGGCCACGTCCGGCATGCGCCAGGGGCTTCGCAGCGAGCTGCCGCTGCCCACGCGGCTCGTCTCCAACGAGGAGTTCGCGCCGCTGCCCCAGACGGCCGCGCAGCAGGCGGTGGAGCATCGCATTCTCGCCGAGGCCGGACGGCTGGCGCCGCGGCTGGGGCTGAGCCGGCGCGCCTTCCTGCGCACGAGCGGGGGGATGGCGACGTCGCTGCTGGCGATGAACGCGGTCTTCGGACGTTTCTTCGACGTGCTGCCGGTCGAGGCCGCCGACAAGGCGGCGTTCCAGGAGCGCACCGGCGCGCCCCTCTTCATCTTCGACGTGCAGCTGCACTACGTCGGCGCGGGGTACGACCCGAACAACGAGGAGGCGAGCCGCAAGGGCGCGGTGAGCAAGGGGGCGCTGCTCGGGCTGCGCAAGTCGGCGCAGCGGCTCAACCCCAAGCTGGCCTCCGACCGCGGGACGATGGCCGACCTGTCGTGGGCGAACATGGTCAAGGAGGTGTTCCTCGACAGCGAGACGTCGATGGGGCTCATCTCCACGCCGCCCGGGCCCTATCCCCAGGACGCGGTGGTGCCGCCCAAGGAGATGACGCACATCCGTGACGAGATCAACCGGATCACGCAGTCGCGCCGGATGCTGGCTCACGGTCTCATCACGCCCCAGCTCGGCCAGGCCGATCTCGACTTCATGGATCAGCAGGCCTCCGCGCTCAAGGTCGACGCCTGGAAGGGCTACACGGGGGCGGCGCCCAAGGGGTTCGACCGCGGGTGGTTCGTCGACGACGAGAAGATCGCGTATCCGATGCTGGAGCAGGCCCGCAAGCTCGGCGTCAAGCGCGTCTGCCTGCACAAGGGGCTGCCGCTCGGTCCCGTCGCCGACTACAACCATCCGCGCGACGTGATCAAGGCCGCCCGGGACTTCCCGGACATCGACTTCCTGCTGTACCACGCGGGCCTGCAAAACGTGTCGGCACCCAAGCCGTCGGGCGAGGTGCCGTGGACCACCGAGTTCTGCCAGATGAAGAAGAAGGAGCCGGGCCTCCGCAACATCTACATGGAGCTGGGCTCCACCTTCGGACAGCTCGTGACGAACAATCCGACCGCCTGCGCCCACCTGATCGGCCAGGTCGTCGACGCCTTCGGCGCCGACCACGTGCTGTGGGGGACGGACTCGATCTGGTACGGGACGCCGCAGTGGCAGATCGAGGCGTTCCGGCGCTTCGAGATCCCGCCGGCGCTGGTGGACGCGCACAAGTACGCGCCCCTCACCCGGCCGGTCAAGGAGCAGATCTTCGGGCTGAACGCCGCCCGCGTCTTCGGCGTCGACGCCAGGGCGACGCGCAACGAGATCCCCAAGGACTACCTCAGCCGGATGAAGATGGCGTATCTCGACGAGGGGCCAAACCCCAGCCATCGCTGGTACGGATGGGTTAGAGTCTGAGGTCGAACTGCGGTAGGCTGAAGCATCGTTCGCCGGGCGGTCGCCATCTTACGTGGGAAGGGAAGGACGGAGCGGATGAAGACCCTCAAGGACATGCTCGCGGAAGCTCGGGCCGTCGTGCCGGAGGAAGGACCCGCGGAGCTGAAGCGGCGCCTGGCCGCCGGAGAGCCGGTCACCGTCATCGACGTCCGGGACCCCGACGAGCATCGCGAGGGCTACATCGAGCCGGCCACCAACGTCAGCCGGGGCTTCCTGGAGTTCCGCATTGGCAGCGTGGCGCCCGACGTCACGTCCCCCATCGTCCTGTACTGCCAGACCGGCCTGCGGTCGATGCTCTCCGCCAAGGCGCTCAAGGACCTGGGGTACGGCAACGTCGTCAACCTCCAGGGCGGCTTTCAGCGCTGGGTGCAGTCCGGGCTGCCGGTCGTCAAGGACGCGACGATGGGGACCGATCAGCTGCAGCGCTACAGCCGCCACTTCCTGCTCGCCCAGGTCGGCGAGAAGGGGCAGCGCAAGCTGCTGCGCTCCAAGGTGCTCTTGATCGGCGCCGGCGGGCTGGGCTCGCCGACGGCGCTCTACCTGGCCGCGGCCGGTGTGGGCACCATCGGTCTCATGGACGGTGACGTCGTCGACATCACGAATCTCCAGCGGCAGGTCCTGCACACCACGGCCGACATCGGCAAGCCGAAGGTCGAGTCGGGCAGCCGCACGCTGCGCGCGCTCAACCCCGACGTGAAGGTCGTGGCGCTGCCCGAGCGGATCACCGCGGACAACGCGCTCGACATCATCTCCGACTACGACGTGGTCGTGGACGGCTCGGACAATTTCGGGACGCGCTACCTGGTGAACGACGCCTGCTACCTGGCCGGCAAGCCGCAGGTGCACGGCTCGATCTTCCAGTTCGAGGGCATGGCCTCGGTGTTCGCGCCGAACCAGGGCCCCTGCTATCGCTGCCTGTACCCGACGCCGCCGCCGCCCGGCCTGGTGCCCTCGTGCGCGGAGGCGGGAGTGCTGGGCGTGCTGCCGGGGATGATCGGGCTGGTCCAGGCCACGGAGACGATCAAGCTCCTGCTCGGCCTCGGCGAGCCGCTGATCGGCCGGCTGCTCACCTACGACGCGCTCGGCATGCGCTTCCGCGAGGTGCGGCTGCGCCGAGACCCCGGCTGCCCGCTGTGCGGCGTGGCGCCGACCATCAAGGATCTCTCCGCGCACTCCTCGGACGAGAATCTCTACTGCGAGGCGCCCGCCGACATCGCCATCACCGCCGGCGTCAGGGGCGGGTCAGCCTAAGAAGACTTCTTTTCTCTACACAACCGCGATGCCGGGCGTGCCGCTCTGGATCTCGCCGATGACGGCGGCGCGGTCGAAGCCCTCGGCCCGGAACACCGCGAGGACGTCCTCCACCGCCGCGGGGCTGCAGGTGACGAGGAGCCCGCCGCTGGTCTGCGGGTCGGTCAGAAGCTGTCGCGCCGTCTTGTCCCGACCGCCCAGGTCGATCAGGTCACCGTAGCCCGCCCAGTTCCGCCCGGACGCCCCGGTGACGTGGCCCGCGCGCGCCAGGGTCTCGACGTCCGGCAGCAAAGGCAGCGTGTCCCAGCGCACGGCCGCGCGGACGCCCGCACCCTTGCAGACTTCCACCAGGTGGCCCAGCAGTCCGAAGCCGGTCACGTCGGTGAGGGCGTGAACCCCGTCGAGACGCGCCAGCCGGGGCCCGGGCGTGTTGAGCTTCGTCGTGCTGTCGATGAACGCGCGGTACTGCGCCTCGCTGAGCTGCTCCGCCTTGTGGGCGGCGCTGTAGATGCCGACCCCCAGGGGCTTGCCGAGCACGATCTTGTCGCCCGGCCTGGCGGTGGAGTTGCGCTTGAGGTGGCGGGGATCGACGAGGCCGATGGCGACCAGCCCGTAGATCGCCTCGACCGAATCCACGCTGTGCCCGCCGGCCACCGGGATGCCGGCGCGCTTGCACACCGACTGCCCGCCCTCGAGGATCCGGCGGATCGTCTCGACCGGCAGCTTGTCGATCGGCATGCCGACCAGTGCCAGCGCGAACAGCGGCGTGCCGCCCATGGCGTAGACGTCGGAGATGGCGTTGGTGGCGGCGATGGCGCCGAAATCGAATGGATCGTCCACGATCGGCATGAAGAAGTCGGTCGTGGCCACGATTGCCTGGGTGTCGTTGATGCGATAGACCGCGGCGTCGTCGCTGGTCTCGACGCCCACGAGCAGGTCGGGCGGCGTGAGCCCGCCCACCGTGCCCGCGATGATCTTCTCGAGGACGGCCGGGGCGAGCTTGCAGCCGCAGCCGCCACCGTGTGAGAGGCTGGTCAGCCTGACGCCGGACTCGAGCGTGCTCATGGACAGGTCTCCTCCCGGCTGATTCTCGGGAATCGAGACGCGTTCTGCAACTCCGACGTCAGATGGCCGGTTCTTCCGTCCCGTCCCCGCGCCCGACCAGGCGCGCGAGTGCCCGCAGGGCACCCATCGATTGAGCCAGTCGGTGAGCGGTGACGCCGGCGGCATCCCGGCGCTCGAGGCTGGCGCCGTGATCCAGCAGCAGGGTCACCATGGCGGCGTCGCCCTTGAAGGCCGTCCCCGCCAGCGGGGTCTGGCCGCGATCGTTGCGGAGCGCGGGGTCGGCCCCGCACTCCAGCAGCAGTCCCGACGTCTCCAGGTGGCCGTGATAGCTCGCCAGCATCAGCAGGCTATCGCCCTTGTCATTGAGGACGTCGGGCGGCAGGCCGAGGTCGAGCAGGGCCGCCAGCGCCGCTGTCTCGCCGTGGCGCGCGTGGTCGAAGGCCGCGCGGGCGATGGCGAGCGCCTCGGCATCGGCGGTCGGATCAGTCGCCGCGGGGTTCATCGCCGGGCCACCACGCGCTCGGCCATCCGGCGGCCGTACTCGGCGTCGGCGCGGCGGAAGTGCTCGATCGAGCGCTCGATCACGTCCTTGCGGCTCACCTGGGCCAGGCCGCCGGCGATGTTCTCGACGAGCCGCGTGCGCTCGTCGTCCTTCATGACGCGGTACAGCGCGCCGGCCTGCCCGAAGTCGTCGTCCTCGGCGTGGCGCACGGGCACGGTCGGCCCCGTGACGCCCTCGACGGCGTAGTCGAGGTCGTAGCGCTCCCCGGACTCGGCGGGCCCGTCGTAGCTGTTCGGCTCGTAGTTGCGCTCGCCCACCGTTGTCGTCGAAGCGCATGGCGCCGTCGCGGCCGTCGTTCGGAGCGCCGCCCTCCACGCCCTTGGGCGTGTTCACGGGCAGGCGCGTGTGGTTGACGCCGAGCCGGTAGCGATGGGCGTCGCCGTCGGCGAACAGGCGCGCCTGCAGCATGCGGTCGGGCGACGGGCCGATCCCGGGAACGAAGTTCGACGGATCGAACGCGGCCTGCGGCCGATGGCGTCGTAGAGATCCTTGTGGGTGTGGTGCGGTTCCCGGCCGCCGATCGCTTCCGCCTCCTCGGTCGTGAGACAGCGGATACTCTGGTCGGTCTTGAAGTGGAACTTGACCCAGAACCGCTCGCGCTGCGCGTTCACCCACAGGAAGGTGTGCGAGCCGAAGCCCATCTGCCGGGGAACAGTTCCAAGACAACGTTTGGATCGACTTGATAGAGTGAGGCTATCAGGTGAACCCGCACCCGTTCTCCTTGAGGCAGCTCCAGTACGCGGTGGCCGTCGCGGACGCCCGCGGCTTCCGGCGTGCCGCCGCGCTCTGCCACGTGTCGCAGCCCTCGCTGAGCGCGCAGCTCGCCCAGCTCGAGACGATGCTGGGGGCGAAGCTCTTCGAGCGGAGCCGGATCCGGATCCTCCTGACCTCGGCGGGGGAGGACCTGGTCGCACGGGCGCGCCGTCTCTTCGAGGGCGCCGACGATCTCGTCACCGCCGCCCACCGGTTTCGTGACCCGCTCGCGGGCACCGTGCGCATCGGCGTCATTCCCACGATCTCGCCCTACTGGCTGCCCCGGCTGGCGCCGCTGCTGCGCGCACGCTATCCGCGGCTCACCCTCGTGTGGAGCGAGGACAAGACCGTGAGCGTGCTGCGCGACCTCACCGCCGGCCGGCTCGACGCCGGGCTCCTGGCGCGCGTCTCCGGCATGGAGGACTTCGAGCACGAGGTGATCGCCGAGGACTCGTTCGTCCTCGCCGGGCGGCCCGGGCATCCGTTGCTCCGAACCCGGGGACCGGCCCGGCTGGACGAGCTGAGCGGGCAGCGCGTGCTCCTGCTCGAGGACGGTCACTGCTTCCGCGAGCAGGCGCTGGCGCTGTGCGCCACGGCCGGCGCCCGGGAGGCGGAGTTCACCGCCACCAGCCTGGCCACGCTGACCCAGATGGTCGCGGGGAGGGCGGCCATCACCCTGCTGCCGGAGCTCGCGCTGGCGGTCGAGCGCCGGCGCACCGCACTGGCCGTTCGCCGCTTCGCTCCGCCCGTGCCGAGCCGCACGCTCGTGCTCGCCTGGCGCAAGCAGTCGCCGTTTCGCGCGGCCCTGCGCGCGCTGGCCGGCGCCATGCGTTCCCCGTCCCACGGGCAGGACCGTCGACGTGAACCCAGGGCGCCGAGCGCCGCCCGGCTCGTACCAGTGGGACACCGAATGACTGGAGGTCGTGGATGAAGTTCGGATTGCGCTACGCGAGCCTGGGACGGTACTCGAGCGGTCCGGCGGCGGTCGAGCTGGCCCAGGCCGCCGAGGCGGCCGGGTTCGACTCGATCTGGACGGTCGAGCACGTCGTGGTGCCGCACCAGTACCAGTCACGCTACCCGTACTCGCCGACCGGCCGCATGGGCTCGGGGCTCGAGGACTTTCCGATCCCCGATCCGCTGATCTGGCTGGCCTACATCGCCTCGGCCACGCGCACGATCAAGCTGGGCACGGCGATCCTGATCCTCCCCCAGCGCAATCCCGTGGTGACCGCCAAGGCGGTCGCCACGCTCGATCACCTGGCCGGCGGACGCCGCGTGCTGCTGGGCATCGGCGTGGGCTGGCTGGCCGAGGAGTTCGCGACGCTCGGGGTGCCGTTCGAGGATCGCGGGCCCCGTACCGACGAGTACGTCGCGGCCATGCGCACGCTGTGGCGGGACGAGCGCGCGAGCTTCCAGGGCCGCTTCGTGGCCTTCAAGGAGGTGTTCTGCCGGCCGCGCCCGGCCGACGGCCGGATCCCGATCATCGTGGGCGGCGACACCAGGGCCGCCGCGCGGCGCGCCGGGCGCCTGGGTGACGGCTACTTCCCCGCGCGCGGAGCGCCCGGCGAGCTGTTCGACGAGATGCGTCGCGCCGCCGAGGCCGCCGGCCGCAACCCGGCCGACATCGAGGTGACGGTCTCGGCGCCGGAGGAGCCCGCCGAGATCGAGGCGCTGGCCAGGGCGGGCGTGACGCGGGTGGCGGTGCCGGTCAGCTCGGGGGCCGGGTTGCCGGCCCAGGTCAAGACACCGGATGACGTGCTGCGCTACGGTAAGAACGTGATCGCGAGGTTTGATCGATGAGTGAGTGCAAGCATGGCATGAAGTCGGGGTGCGTCTACTGTCACGCCCCCGGCCACGAGATGGTCGACAAGCACCCGGGGCCGAAGAAGCGGCCCAAGCCCGCCTCCCGGCTCTCGGAGAAGATGAACGACCGCATGACGACGCTGAAGCGGCGGCTCAAGAAGATCCGCGGCGAGTGAATCGCGTCAGACGTACACCCGTGGCACGCGGGTGTTGATGTTGGTGAGGACCTCGTAGGGGATCGTGCCGGCCCACTCGGCGAGGTCCTCACAGGTGACGACCTCGTCGCCGTCGGCACCGATCAGCACGACCTCGTCGCCGTTGTAGGCCGAGCCCCACTCGAGGTTGACCATGACCTGGTCCATGCACACGCGGCCCACCACCGGATAGCGCTTTCCGCGGATGATCACCTGGGCCACGCTGGACAACGCGCGAAAGTAGCCGTCGCCGTAGCCCACCGGGATGGTGACGACCCGCACCGGATGGTCGCTTTGCCAGGCCGAGCCGTAGCTCACGGGATGGCCGGGCTGCACGACCTTGAAGTAGACGACGCGCGATTTCCAGGATAGCGCCGGCCGCACGTCGATCGTGCGGGCGACCTCCACCGAGGGGTAGACGCCGTAGAGGAGGATGCCCGGCCTGACGAGATCGAGATGGCTCTCGCGGAGCTGGAGCACCGCGCCCGAGTTGGCGATGTGGCGAATGGGCATCGCCACGCCATGCCGGTCATACCACGTCAGCACGTCGAGGAAGCGCGCGAGCTGCAGGCGCGCGGAGGTCAGGTCGGCGGCGTCAGCGTTCGCGAAGTGCGAGTAGATCCCTTCGACGACGCAGTGCCGGCACTCCGCCGCCCGCTCCAGCAGTGTCTGGGCGCTGTAATAGTGGACGCCGATCCGCTCCATCCCCGTGTCGATCTTCAGGTGCACCTTTGCGGTCACGCCCAGCGCGGCCGCGGTCTCGTCGATGTGGCGGAGCTTGTCGACCGAGGACGCGGTGAGCGTGAGGCCGTGGCGCAGGAACACCGGGACCTGGTCGCCGAAGATCCCGCCCATGACCAGGATCGGCACGGCGACGCCGGCCTCGCGTAGCACGACAGCCTCTTCCAGGAACGCGACGCCGAGCGAGGTGGCGCCGATCGCGACCAGGTGACGGGCCACTGCCACCAGACCATGACCGTAGGCGTTGGCCTTCACGATGGGCATGACGGCGGCCGGCGCCACCACGGCCTGGATCGCGCGGAAGTTCGACGTCAGTCGCGCCAGGCTGACCTCGACGACGGTCGGCCGCAGGACGTCGAGCGCGGACCCCGGCTCCGTCATCGCATCAGGCTCGGCAGCCACAGCGCCAGCCAGGGGAACGCCACCAGGATGGCCAGGCGGATCACGTCGGCCCACATGAACGGCAGCACGCCGCGGAATACCGTTCCGGTCGATCACCTCGGACAGGAGCGTCTTGAGGACGAACAGGTTCATGCCCACCGGCGGGCTGATGAGCCCGATCTCGACCACGCACACGATGATGATGCCGAACCAGACGGGATCGAAGCCCAGGTGCACGACCACCGGGAAGAACACCGGCAGCGTGAGCAGCACCATCGACAGCTCCTCCATCGCGGTGCCGAGTACGACGTAGATCGCGCAGATCGCGGACACGACCAGGGTCGGGCTGGACCTCGAAGCGGGTGACGAACGCCTTGAGGTCGGCCGGCATCGTGGTGATGTTGACGAACTCCGCGAACATCAGCGCGCCGATCAGGATCATGAACAGCATCGCGGTGGTGCGCGCGCTCTCCAGCAGCGCCGCGTAGAGCGTGCGCCAGGTGAGCGCGCGGCGCCCCAGCGCGAAGATCATGGCGCCGAAGGCGCCCATCGCCGCGCCCTCGGTGGCGGTGAAGAAGCCGCCGTAGATGCCGCCCATCACGAACGACGAACAGCGCGGCCACCGCCCACACGTCCTTGAGGGCCAGCCAGCGCTCGCGCCAGACGGAGCGCTCGCCGGGCGGGCCCGCCTGCGGATCGCGCCAGGTCATGTACTGCACCGCGCCGCACAGCAGCATGGCGCCCAGGATGCCGGGGATGACGCCGGCCGCGAACAGCTTGCCGATGTTGGTCTCGGTGAAGATGCCGTAGATGACCATGATGGTCGAGGGCGGGATCATGATGCCGAGCGTGCCGCCGGCGGCGATCGCGCCGGCGGCCAGCCGGTCGGAGTAGCCGAAGCGCTTCATCGACGGATAGGCGACCTTGGCGAAGGTGGCCGCGGTGGCGATCGACGAGCCGCAGATCCCGCCGAAGCCGGCCGAGGCCCAGATGGTGGCCATGGCCAGCCCGCCGCGCAGGTGGCCGATGAAGGCGTAGGCGGCGCGGAACAGCTCCTGCGACATGCCGGCCCGCGTGACGAAGTTGCCCATCAGGATGAACAGCGGCACCACCGACAGCGTGTAGTTGCGGCCGGTCTCGTAGAGCTTGGTCTGGGCGGTGGCGAAGGCGACCGTCCAGTTCCAGTCGCGCATGTAGGCGTAGCCGACGATGCCCGACGATGCCCATCGAGACAGCGCGATCGGCACGCGCAGGCAGCACGAGCAGCATCATCACGAGCAGGCCGACGAGCCCCTCGGTCATGCCGGCGCTGCACGATCTTGTAGAGGTGGATCAGGCCGGTCAGCCCGATCATCACCGCCATGAAGTACACGAACGGCCCGTAGACGATGCGCAGCACGTCGGTGGTGTCGCCGTACGCCCAGATCGCGGTCGGCCTTGAGCCAGACCAGCCAGGCCAGCAGGAACATGAACGCGGCGCTGACGGCGTGCACGCCAGGCGCGCAGCCCCGCCGCGCCCGCCGGCGCGAGCACGCGGTCGATGAAGTCCATCGTGACGTGCTCGTCGGCGTACGACACCAGCGGCAGGCCGGCGAAGATCAGCACCAGCAGCATCAGCTCGGTGACCTCGAAGGCGCCCCGCAGCGGCCGGTTGAAGACGTAGCGGGCGACCACGTCGACGAAGGTGAGCAGCATCATGGCGAACGAGGATGGCGGAGGCGGCGACGCCGAGGAGGCCGCTCGACGTGCCGCTCCCACCCGCGGGTCGGGGACGTTCACTTGCCGGCGGCGACCTTCTTCAGCTCCTCGCGGAACTCGGCGAGGATCTTGGCGGCGTCCACGCCCTTGGCGTTGGCCTTCGTGATCCAGTCCTCGATGATCGGCGCCGAGCGCTTCTTCACCTCGGCCACGAAGCGCGGGGTTGGCGTCGACGATCTTGACGCCGGACTTCTTCAGCGCGTCCAGGCCCTTCTGGTCGGCCTCGTCCCACGACTTGCCGGCCAGCCGGGCGATGTGCTCGCCGGAGAGCTTCTCGATCGCGTCCTGGTCCTGCTTGGGCAGCTTGTTCCACTTGTCCTCGTTCATGAAGAAGCCGAAGGCCGAGCTGTACATGCCGCCCGGGAAGAGCGTGGCCTGCTCGAGCACGGTGTCGAGCTTGAACGAGATGATCGACTCCATCGGGAAGAACACGCCGTCGGCCACGCCCGGAGCTGCAGCAGCTCGTAGGACTCGGGCGCCGGCTTCACGAAGGCCGAGGCGCCCAGCGCCTTGGCCACCGCCTCGGCGACGCCGCCGCCGGTGCGGATCTTCAGGCCCTGGACGTCGGCGATGGACGTTCACCGGCTTCTTGGTGAACATCTGGCCCGGGCCGTGGGTGAACACGCCGAGCTGCTTCACGCCCTTGTACTCGCCGATCTTGTGGAAGTGCTTCCAGTAGATGCGCGAGTAGGCGACCGAGTTGACGAGCGCGGTGTCGCCGGCACCGGGCAGCTCCGGCATGAGCGGCAGGATGTGGCGGGCCGGCGTGTAGCTGGCCGTGACGATACGAGAGGTCGACCAGGCCGTCCCGGACGGCGTCGAAGGTGCCGGGCGGCGCCGAGGGATGCTTGGGCAGCATCGTGAACTTCACGCGGCCGTTGGTGGCCTTCTCGACCTCGGTGGCCCAGCCCTGCAGCACGTCGGCTGGTCAGGTGGTGCTGGGGCGACACCCACGACGACATCGTGAGCGTGGTCGTCTGGGCCAGGCCGGGCTGGGCGGCGGCGAGGCCGACGACCGGCGATCAGCGCGGCGACCAGGAATCTCTTCACGTTGAGCATGCTCTCCTCCAAAAGACCGGATGACGACCCGATGGTGCGGGGTAGTCTATCAGCCCTCACGCCGGCTGACGCCAGCCGTCGACGGCGCGCTGGACGTCGCCGGGGCCGGGGTGGCTGGCCTCGACCTCCCGGACGAAGCGGTCCACCTCGTCCGCGGTCGGAACCAGATCGGTGGTGGCGACGCGGAAGTCGTAGGCGGACACGCCTTCCGTCTGCAGGCGGGTGTGCAGCGGCAGCGCCTCGGCACGCCGGTGGCGCAGCAGGCGCTCGTAGGCGTGCTGGTAGACCACCGGGTCGTAGGGAACGTCGGCGCCGGCCAGCTCGCGCCAGAGCGCCCGGAGCACCTCGGGCGGCGCATCCTCGCGCTCGCGCGGATGCAGCGGCTCGCGGGCGCGGCGCGCACGCTCCGCCTCGAGGTGTTCGCGCAGCGCGCGGGACGGCACCGGGATCACGAACGTCGTCGCCGGCGACGTCAGCAGCGGCTCTGCCTCGTCGCGGGCGGGCCGGGCCAGCTCGATGAGCCGATGGCCGATGAACGGCGTCTCGCCGATCAGCAGGTGCTCGGGATCGTGATGGCGCGCGTGCCAGCGCGCGACGGCGGCGCGGGCCCACCGGCCGACGGCCAGGCGGATCACGCCGTGGGTGACGCCGCCGTCCAGCGGATAGCGCCGCCCGGCCTCGCTCGCCTCGAACACGGGGCGGGCCACGTCCCACTGCAGCAGGTGGATCCGGCGCCCGCGCGCATGGGCCAGGTGGGCGAGCTGGTGGATCAGCAGGCTCTTGCCGGTGCCCGGCAGGCCGGCGAAGAACACCAGCCGTGCGTCGCGGGCCAGCGCCTCCAGCGCCGCGAGGAGCGGGGGATCGTCGGCGATCAGCACGCGGCGGATTCTAGCAGGGGCGGGCGGGCGGTGTAGCGGTCCGGACACGTTGATTCGGAGCCATCGCGCCTCAGCGCGCCTTGCGGCCTGCCGCCGATCGCTTGCTTCCCGCCACTCGGTCCTCGTTCAGCCCGTGCCCCGGGTACGGGTGCGTCGCGATCCAGTGGCGCGCGATGTCGATCCGCCGCGTGATCCAGACGCCGTCCTGCTTGCCCATGTAGTCCAGCAGCCGCTCGAGGCCGGCGGCGCGGGCCGGGTGGCCGATGAGGCGCATGTGCAGGCCGACCGACATCATCTTGGGGTGCCGGGCGCCCTCGCGCAGGAGCAGATCGAAGGCGTCCTTGATGAACGAGAACCACTGCTCGGAGGTGCCCGTCCAGCCGGCGTACTTGCCGTCGTTGTTGGTGAGCGAGTAGGGCACCACGAGGTGGCCGCGGCCCTTCACCGTGCGCCAGTACGGCAGCTCGTCGTTGTAGGCGTCGGAGTCGTAGAGGAAGCCGCCCTCCTCGACCAGCAGCTCGCGCGTGTTGACGCTGGGCCCGTAGCGGCAGTACCAGCCGAGCGGCCGCTCGCCGAGCGTCTTCTGGAACGAGGCGATCGCCCTGGCGATGTGCTGCTTCTCGGCCTGGCGCGTCAGGTTGAAGTGCTTGATCCAGCGCCAGCCGTGGCTGCAGACGTCGAAGCCGGCCTTGCGGATAGCCTCGGCCGCCGGCGGGTTGCGCTCGAGGGCGAGCGCGCAGCCGAAGACGGTCAGCGGCAGGTTGCGCTCCTGGAACAGGCGCATCAGGCGCCAGAAGCCGACGCGGCTGCCGTACTCGAACATCGTCTCGGCCGCCAGGTCGCGGCCCTTCACGCCCTGGTTCAGGCCGTGGGCCTCGGTGAGGCCGCTCTCCGAGTAGCCCTCGCCGTCCTGGACCGACGGCTCCGAGCCTTCCTCGTAGTTGATGACGAAGTTGACGGCCAGCCGGGCGCCGCTGGGCCACCTGGGGTCCGGCGGGTTCGCTCCGTAGCCGATGAGGTCGCGGTCGTACGCTCTCGCCATGCGTGTCTCCTTCCGGGAGTGTACGAGCGCTCAGTCCCGCACTTCAACCGTGAACGGCGTCGCCAGCGGGCGGAACTCCTCGTCCGTGCTCGTCCCGTCGCGCCACATGACGACGGCGAAGCGCCCCGGCCGGTCCAGGATCGTGAGCGGGTGGTGCCAGGTGCCGGCGTGGTAGGTCACACCCTGGCCCGGCCCCGCCAGGAACGCCACGGCGCGCGAGCCGTCGGGCCCGCCGTCGGCGCCGGAGGGCGCGACCACCACGAGCCAGCGCGAGACGTCGAGCGGCAGGAAGCTCTGCGAGGAGAACTCGTGGCGCTCCATCACCTTGGCCTCCAGCGGCGGGCTCGGCAGGAACTTCGCGTGGGAGACCGAGAGGCTCGGCCAGGCGGTGGGCCGGGTCGAGCGCAGACCCTGGTCGAAGTAGACGCGGCCGAGATCGGCCGGCGGCGCCAGGACGTCGCCGTAGGGTGCGAACTCGTCGGCGTTCAGGGGCTTGGCGACGATGGTCATCGATTCCCTCCTCACTCGCGGAGCCGGCGGGTCAGGCCGACCACGCGCTCCATGACGAGCATCAGGCCCAGCACGGTGGCGATGAGGACGCCGGACACCGCGGCCACGCGTACGTCGAGCGTGCTCTCCATCATCCCCCACATGCGGATGGGAAGCATGTCGCTGCGCGGCCCGGCCAGGAACAGCGAGACCGGGACATTGTCGAGCGAGGCGACGAACGCCAGGAAGGCGCCGGCCGCGATGCCCGGCGCGATCACCGGCAGCGTGACGCGCCGGAAGGTGTAGAGCCAGCTCGCCCCCAGGCTGGCCGAGCTCTCCAGCAGCGCGGGGTCGAGCTGCGACATGCTGGCCGAGGTCGTGCGCAGCACGAACGGCGCGACCACCACGATGTGGCCGAGCATGATCAGCGTGAGCGACGGGCGGAACCCGAGGAACGTGAAGTACATCAGCGCCGCCAGCCCGAAGGCCAGCATCGGCAGGATGAGCGGCGACATGAAGAACGTGTCGAGCGCGCGGGCCCACCGCCCGGGCCGCCGGGCCAGGGCCACGGAGGCCAGCGTGGCCAGTGCCGTCGCGCAGACCATGGCCACGACCGCGACCTGCAGACTGTTGAGCGCGGCGCGGTGGATCTGGGCCGAGCGGACGGGGTCGAACAGGAGCTGGTACCACTGGACCGACAGCCCCGACGGCGGGAACTTGATCGAGCGCCCCTCGGTGAACGAGGTCAGCAGCACGATCACGACGGGCCCGACCAGGATGAGGAACCCGACGCCGGCCAGGAGCCCGACGACGGCGGAGTAGCTGAGGTCGGCGGCGCGCCGCCGCGTGAGGGCCGATGCGGAGACGGCAGCGCGCGTGCCGGGTGCGGCTCGGGCGCTCGCCGGGGCGCCCTGGCTAGTCGAGCCGCGTAGGCCCGGCTACGCCCGGCTGCGCCCGAGGGTGGCGATGGCGGCTACACCGAGCCCGACGGAGACCAGCAGCGTGAGGGCCGCTGCCGAGGCCAGCGGCCAGTTGTAGACGACCAGCGATTGCTGCCAGATCAGCAGCGGCAGGTAGACCAGCCGGTTGCCCGCCGATGACGAACTGCGAGATGAACGCCGTGGTGGAGCTGGCGAACACCAGCATGCAGCCGGCGACGAGGCCCGGCAGGCTGAGCGGCAGGGTGACCCGTAGCAGCGTCCGCCACCGCGAGGCGCCGAGGCCGGCCGAGGCGTCGCGCAGGTTGGGGTCCATGCGCGACATGACGCTCAGCAGCGGCAGCAGGAGCAGGGGCATCTCGATCTGGGTCAGGGCGATGACCAGACCGGGCTCCGTCTGCAGCAGGTTCAGGGGTGTTGGTGACAGGCCGAGCCAGAGCACGGCCTGGTTGATGACGCCCTCGCGGCCGAGGATGACGATCCAGGCGAACGTGCGCACCACGACCGAGGTGAGCAGGGGCAGGATCACCACGAACAGGATCACCCGCTGCCAGCGCGGGCCGGCGCCCAGATAGACCAGCGCGATCGGGTAGCCGATGACCGCGGTGGCCACCACGGTGACGAAGCCCAGCTTCACGGTGTCGAAGATGACCTTCCAGGTGAACGGGTCGCCGAGGAAGTTCCGCCACTGGGCGAAGCCGACCGTGGCGAGGCGCTCGTCGTCGAACGCGCTCACCATGATCAGCAGCGCCAGCGGCACCAGGAAGAACGCAGCATAGGCCAGCGCCAGCGGCAGCGCGAGCTGCCACTCGGCCGGCCGGAGTCTCACTTGGCGACTTCCTTGTTGAAGCGCGCGATCCAGCCCGCCCGCAGCGGATTGATCTTGGCCCAGTCGTGCCGCACGAACTTGGCCATCTCGTCGAGCGAGGCCATCGGCAGGTCCTTGGCCAGCTTCACGTCGCGGTTCACCGGGATGAAGTTGTTCGGCGGCTCCATCAGTGCGGCCTGCACCGGCGCCGCGATGGCCGTGTCGAAGTACTTGTAGGCGTTCTCGATCTGCTGCGAGCCCTTGGCGATGTGCACCGTCGTGAAGAACGCCACGGCGCCGCTCTCCGGCTTCACGAACTCGACGTCCACCCCGCGCCCGCGCAGCGTGGCCACCGTCTGCGTGTTGGTGTAGGTGATGTCGCACTGCCCCTGCTGGAACAGGGCGGGCATCGACGCCGGCGCGCCGATGGCGGCCACCTTGGACAGCACCTTCCTGATCTCGACGAAGAACGGCTCGACGTTCGTCTCCGAGCCGCCGAACTGCTTGGCGATCTCGATGATCGACACCGTGCCGTACGTGGTCTGGAAGCCCGTCATGCCCAGGCGCGACACCCACGGCTCCTTCAGGAGATCGGTCCAGCCCTTCGGCCGCGGCAGTTTCTTGGGGTTGTAGCCGATGCCGACGACCTGGGCGGCCACGGTGACGCCCCACTCGTCGGCCATGCCGGTCGGCAGCTTGGCGAGGTTCGGCAGGCGCTTGGCGTCGAACTTCTCGAACAGCCCGCGATCGATGCCGGTGACGCGGGGGCCGGGATCGAGCACGAAGGCGTCGAAGGGCGGCACCCCCCGCGCCGCCGCCGCCTTGGCGATCTGATCGACCGCGAAGAGCGGCGTCATCTCCAGATCCACGTCGTGGGCCTTCTTGAGGGCGGGCAGCACGTGGGCGCGGTAGGCCTCCTCCCAGGTGCCAGGGTACATGGCCGCGGTGACCGACCCCTTGGCGTGCGCGTGACGGCCGAGCGCGAGCGCGCCCAGCGTGGTCGCGGCGCCGGCGAGGAACTGGCGGCGGGTGGCGTGTGGACGAGTCATGTCGTCTCCTTCTCGGGTTGGAAGAGGCCAGGCCGGGCTCCCGGGCGCAGTCCGCACCAGGCTTCCCCGGTCGCGTCGGTGGGAACGCCGAGCCGGGGCTCGACGAGCTTCAGCGTGACGCCGTCGCGTGTCTCGAGGTCATACATGAGATTTGGCCCCAGCGGCACCACCAGCCGCCGCTGGACGGGCCACCGCTCGCCGCCCGGCTGGCCGTGGAGGCCGAGCTGCTCCGGCCGCGCCGAGAGGACCACCGGCGCTCCCGCGGGAAAGACGCGGTCGGTGGGCACGGCGAGGCGCGCGCCGGCCGCCAGCTCGACCACCGTGGTGCCGTTCGCCGACTCCACGGCCTTCCCCGGCAGGAGGTTCGTCGTGCCCACGAAGCCGCTCACGAAGAGCGTAGCCGGGTTGTCGTAGACCTGGGTCGGGGTGTCGAACTGCTCGACGTGCCCGTGGCTCATGACCGCGATGCGGTCGGCGACGCTCATGGCCTCGTCCTGGTCGTGGGTCACCAAGATTGCCGTCAGCCCAAACTGCCGCTGCAGCCGCTTGAGCTCGATCTGCATGTCCAGCCGCAGCCCCTTGTCGAGCGCGCTGAACGGCTCGTCGAGCAGCAGCACAGTCGGCTCCACCGCCAGCGCCCGCGCGACGGCCACCCGCTGCTGCTGGCCGCCGGAGAGCTGGCGCGGCAGGCGGTCACGCAGCCCGGTCAGCCGCACGACCTCGAGGAACCGCTCGACCGTGCGACGGACCTCGGCGCGGGGGGTGCCGCGGGCCTGGAGCCCGTAGGCGACATTGTCGGCCGCCGTCATGTGCGGGAAGAGCGCGTAGTTCTGGAAAACGATCCCCACGTTGCGCAGGTTGGCGGGCAGGTGGTCGATGGCCCGCCCGTCGATGCGCACGGACCCCGCGCTCTGGCGCACGAACCCGGCAACTACCCGCAGCAGCGTGGTCTTGCCACAGCCAGAGGGCCCGAGCAGCGCGACAATCTCGCCGGCGCGCACGGCCAGGGAGACGTCGTCGACCGCGGTGACATGGCTGTAGCGATGGGTCACCGAGTCGATGTCGAGCGTGTGCCCACGTGCGCCCGCCATGCCCCGGCTCCCAACTGCAGCGTCTGTGGCGCAGGCCGATCCCGGTGAATCGACGCGAGAGGTCATTCGTGACGTCGGGCGGGATTACAGCACGGGGGCGAGGGCCACCGCAAGGGCCGGACGGCTATGTGACGCTCGGCACATCAGCGGCAGCGCGCAGCGCTGTCCGTCTGGATGCTTGATCACCACCGCGCGAAGTACCCAAACCACGTGAAATAGCCGCCCACGAGAAAGCACGCCAGGAGCACGACGTTGAGTGCTTTCGATCGAGGAGTATGGACAGACGCCGAGCACCCCCTTCGCCTTTGGCCGCGAACGCTGCTACCTTGTGCGCGATGCGTCGACCGATCGTGCTCGCCTCGCGGGCAGCCCTGACGGCCGCCTCCCGGGGAGGAGCCGGGTGGTGAAGAGCCTGCGACGGGTGGCGCGCAGCACGGTGGTGGTCGTGGGCGCGGTCGCCGCGCTGGCGATCGTCCTGATGGCGCTCTTCGCCGGCGTGCTGGCGCCGTATCCGCCCGACGAGCAGAACTTCGACCTGATCGAGGCGAGGCCGGGCGCCCAGGCGCTGTTCGGCACCGACCGGTTCGGGCGGGACGTCCTGAGCCGGGTGATCCACGGTGCGCGCGTGTCGCTCTACGTGGCGGTGACGTCGATCGGGGTGGCCATGCTGGCCGGCGGCACGCTCGGGCTGATCGCGGGGTACGTGGGCGGCGCCTGGGACAACGCCATCAACCGCGTGATGGACGTGTTCTTCAGCATCCCCGGGTTGCTGCTGGCCGTCGGGGTGGCGGCGATGCGCGGGCCGGGCGTGAACAGCGCCGTGGTCGCCATCACGATCCTCTACACGCCGCTGTTCGTGCGCGTCATGCGGGCGCCGGTGCTGGCCGAGCGCGAGAAGGAGTACGTCGAGGCGGTGCGGGCGCTCGGCGCCACCCGGCTGGTGGTGGCCCTCAAGCACGTGCTGCCCAACGTGCTGTCGCCGTTCGTGGTGCAGGGCACCGTCGCCTTCTCGCAGGCCATTCTCATCGAGGCCTCGCTGAGCTACCTCGGACTTTCCGCGCAACCGCCCACGCCGTCGTGGGGCAACATGCTGAACGAGGGCCGGACCTATCTGGAGACCGCGCCGTGGATCTCGGTGTTCCCGGGCGTCGCGATCATGACCGCCGTGCTGGCGTTCAACCTGATCGGCGACGGGCTCCGTGACATTCTCGACCCGAACACTTGAGGAGGACGACATGCCCACTTCCCTGACTCGCCGCCAGCTCCTGCAGGCCGCCGGCCTCACGGTCGGCGCGCTCTCGGTCGGCCGCACCGCGCTCGGTCAGACGCCCAAGCCCGGCGGCACCTTCGTCTCCGCGCGCACGACCGAGGCGACCGGGCTCGATCCCCAGCTCGTGCCGGCGTTCTCGCGGAGCGCCCGCTCGCCGCTGATGTACAACCAGCTCGTCCGCTACGAGCCCGACATGACGCCGGTGGGCGAGCTGGCCGAGTCGTGGGCGGTCAGCCCCGACGGGCTCACGTGGACGTTCAAGCTCAGGCAGAACGTGAAGTTCCACGACGGCCAGGAGTTCACCTCGGCTGACGTGAAGTTCACCTTCGACCGGCTCTTCGAGAAGTCGCCCGGCAAGTCCGACTTCATCGCCGTCGACAAGGTCGAGCCGGCCGGCAAGCATGCGGTGAAGTTCATCACCAAGGAGCCGTTCGCTGGATTGCTCGCCGCGCTCGGCGGCTTCTGGGGCTTCATCATCAGCGAGGCCGGGATCAAGAAGCACGGCGACCTGAACAAGGCTGCCGTCGGCACCGGGCCGTTCATGCTGGAGGACTGGAAGGTCGAGCAGCAGATGACCCTCAAGAAGCACCCGGGCTACTTCAAGAAGGGGCTGCCGCACGTCGACCAGGTGTTCCTGCGCATCATCCCCGACGAGGCCAACATCGTGGCCGCGCTGCGCACCGGGCAGATCCACCACGCGTTCATCGAGGACAACAAGAACTACAACCTGCTCAAGGACGAGAAATCGCTGACCGGCTACCGCAGCTCGCGCCTGGGCTACGACTTCCTCAACATCAACGCCAGCCGCGGTCCGCTCAAGGACGTGCGAGTGCGGCAGGCCATCTCCTATGCGGTGGATCGCGCGCAGATCATGCGGGTGGCCGCCTCGGGATTCGGCCGCTTGACCGCGCCCGCCACGGCGCCGATGAAGCAGTGGCAGCTCTCCGAGGAGCAGTGGATGAAGTACTACAAGCCGGACGTCGAGCGCGCCAAGAAGCTGATGGCCGCGGCCGGGCAGGCCGCGGGCTTCACGGTGAAGCTGGGGGTGATTCCGACGTTCCCCACGATGGTCTCGGGGGCGCCCGTCGTCGCCGCCCATCTCAAGCGCATCGGCATCAACGTCGAGATCGAGAACGTGGAGTACGCGGTGTGGATCAAGCGGTGGCTGGTCAAGGACTTCGACATGACGATGAACACGACGCCGGGCTACGCCGACCCCGACACCGCGTTCTTCCGCGCGCTGCACTCCACCAAGGGCCAGAACTGGAACTCGTGGAGCGTGCCGGACCTGGACGCGCTGATGGAGGAAGGCCGGCGCACGATGGACGTCAAGAAGCGCAAGGACATCTACGACCGCGTGCAGATCATGATCCTCGAGAACGTGCCGCACCTCTGGCTCTTCTCGGCCGACACCATCGACTTCACCCAGGCCTCGGTGAAGGGTTTCCGCCAGCACCCGACGACGCTGCTCTACGGCTTCGAGGGCGTGTGGATGGACAAGGCATAGGCGGCGAGGGTAGAGAGCAGATGGAGAGGGTTTGGGGGAACCCGGGCGAGGGTTCCCCCAACCGGTAAAACGCTTGGCTCGGTACGTCGTCGTCCGGCTTTACTCGATGGCGCTGACTCTCGTGGGGCTGTCGGTGCTGGTCTTTCTCATGCTGCGGCTGGTGCCCGGCACCGTCGTCGAGCAGATGATCGGCGCCGATGCGATCGTCAGTCCGGCGATGGTGGCCGAGCTCACGCGGTTCTTTGGGCTCGACCAGCCGTGGTGGCGGCAGTACGCGATCTGGATGGGCGGTCTGGCCACCGGCGACCTCGGGACCTCGTGGCGGACGGGCAAGCCGGTGGTCACGCTGATCCTCGAGCGGCTGCCGGTGACGATCGAGCTGACGGCGCTGGCGGTCGCCTTCGCGCTCCTGCTCGGTATCCCGGCCGGCATCCTGTCGGCCACGAAGCGGGATCAGGCGATCGACACCGCCACCCGCGTGGGCACGCTGCTGGGGCTGTCGATCCCCGTGTTCTGGCAGGGGACGATGCTGATTCTGTTCTTCTCCATCTACCTGCGCTGGATGCCGCCGGTCGTGTGGGTGGACGTCTTCACCGACCCGCGGCGCAACCTCACCATCATGCTGCTGCCCGCGCTGTGCCTGGGCACCGCCAGCGCGGCCAACATCGCGCGCACCACGCGCGCCTGCATGCTCGACGTGCTGCGCTCGGAGTACATCCGCACGGCAGCGGCCAAGGGGCTGACCGGCCGCCTCGTCGTCCTCAAGCACGGCCTGAAGAACGCGATGATCCCGATCGTGACGGTGGCCGGGTTGCAGATCGGTATCCTGCTCGGCGGCACCGTCGTCGTGGAGGAGGTGTTCACGCTGCCCGGGGTGGGGCGGCTGGTGCTGTGGTCGATCTATCAGCGCGACTATCCGCTCACGCAGTCCACCATCCTGTTCATCGCGGTGATGTTCATGACGATCAACCTGGCCGTCGACGTGCTGTACGGCTATCTCGACCCGCGCATCCGGTACAGCGCCTGAAGGAGAGGGATCAATGCGAGCATCGGTGCTCTACGAGCAGGGCAAGCCGCTCGGAATCGAAGACCTGGAGCTGGAGTCACCCCGGACCGGCGAGGTGCTCGTCCGCATGGTGGCCAGCGGCGTCTGTCACTCGTGTCTGCACGCCGCGGATGGCTCCTGGAAGGGCGTGCCGGTGCCGATCGTGCTTGGCGATGAAGG
The DNA here is from genome assembly GCA_963743355.1 of uncultured Candidatus Rokubacteria bacterium. Classification (GTDB taxonomy): domain Bacteria; phylum Methylomirabilota; class Methylomirabilia; order Rokubacteriales; family CSP1-6; genus AR5. The sequence continues at coordinate 341,205 of CAVUPM010000003.1, read as the reverse complement.
CGCCGGCGTGGTCGAGGAGGTCGGGCCCGGGGTCGATGGCCTCACCCCCGGCGATCCGGTCATCCTCTCCTGGGCGCCGACGTGCGGCCGCTGCCACTACTGCGTCATCGGCCGCCCGAACCTGTGCGAGCGGCGGCAGCCCGGCCGCGGCGTGCTGCCGGACGGCACCACGCGGATGTCGCTGCGGGGCCGGCCCGTCTACCACTACGGTCACGTCGCCACCTACGCCTCGTCCACGGTCGTGCACGAGTCGTGCGCGATCCGGATCGACAAGAACATGCCGCTCGACCGCGCCGCGCTGATCGGCTGCTCGGTGATGACCGGGGTGGGCGCCGTCATCAACACGGCGGCGGTGCCGCCCGGCGCCAGCATGGCGGTGTTCGGGGTCGGCGGCGTCGGCCTCAACGTGGTGCAGGGGGGTGCGCTCGTCGCCGCCCACCCGGTCATTGCGGTCGACGTGAAGGCGGCCAAGCTGGAGCACGCGCGCGCGCTGGGCGCCAGCCACACGGTGGATGCCTCGCGCGAGGACGCGGTGGCGGCCATCCTCCGGATCACGCGCCTGGGTGCCGACTACACGTTCGTGGCGGTCGGCGACACGCGGGCGGTCGCCCAGGCCGTCGAGGCGCTCGCGCCCGGCGGCACCTGCGTCCTCATCGGCGTGCCGGAGACCGGCGCCACCGTGCCGATGGACGTGCGCCCGCTGGTGACGGGCGAGCGGGTGATCCGCGGCAGCAGCTACGGCAGCGCGCGCACGCGGGAAGATCTGCCGCGCCTGGTGAACCTCTACCTGGCCGGCAAGCTCAAGGTCGACCAGCTCATCACGCGGCGCTACGGTCTCGACGAGGCCAACGAGGCGTTCCGGGCGCTGGCCGCCGGCGAGCTGGCGCGCGGTCTCATCGTGTTCTAGCTCGGAGGGGGGCCTGCGGAGATGATTCCGAATGCGTGAGATCGTTTTTGCGCTCGAGTTCAGAGGAACTGCGGGGCCGGTGCCGGGGTCTGACAGCAAGCGGCAGGCGCGGTCGACGGCGCCGAGCCAGACGCTGTCGACGGGGCTGGGGCGGGCGGGCGTGCGCGCCCACATCGCCGCCGGAGAGGGCGAGAGCGCCGTGCTGGAGTCGCGGGTCGAGCGTTTCGGTGATGGCAGCTTCGTCGAGGACGGGACCATCGCGTACGGCACCGCGGGCACGGTGACCTTCGAGACGATCGGTCGGGGATGGGTGAGGCCGGCGCCGGTGCCGGGCTGGGTGGTGGGGGGCGTGGTGTGGACCATCACCGCCGGCGACGGCGCCTTCGCCGGCGCCCGCGGCGTCATCACCTCGAACTTCACCGTCAGCACCGACGGTGTGGTGATCGACGACCACTTCACGCGTCTGTATCTGCCGTAGCGGCCTCTGCGGAGAGAGGTGTCGGCGGCGAGGGCCGAATCTTGCGTACACTCGGAGGCGGATGATCACGGTCCGCCACGTGGGCAAGCGGTACGGCGCGACGATCGCGCTCGACGACGTCTCGCTGGAGGTCGCGCCGGGGACGACGCACGTGCTGCTCGGCTCGAGCGGCTCCGGCAAGTCCACGCTGCTGCGCGTCGTCCTCGGCCTCGTGGCCGCCGACAGCGGCGAGGTGGCGGTCGAGGGTGTCGCCGTGACCCCGGACGCCCGTGGACATCTGCTCGGGCGCCTCGGCTACGTCGTGCAGGAGGGCGGGCTCTATCCGCACCTGACGGTGCGAGGCAACGTGAGTCTGCCGGCCGAGGCCCTGGGCTGGCCGCGCGAGCGGACGGCCGCGCGCGTGCGAGCGCTGGCCGACTTGACCGGCTTCGACGAGGCGATGCTGCGCCGGTATCCGGCCGAGCTGAGCGGCGGCCAGCGCCAGCGGGTGGGTCTCATGCGCGCGCTCGTGCTGGATCCGCCGCTGCTGCTCCTCGACGAGCCGCTCGGCGCGCTCGATCCGATCGTCCGCGCCGACCTGCAGGCCGAGCTGCGCCGCCTGTTCGGGGCGCTCGGCAAGACGGTGCTCCTCGTCACCCACGACGTGCGGGAGGCGGTGCTGCTCGGCTCGACGATCACCCTGCTGCGCGCGGGCCGGATCGTGCAGCAGGGGCGGTTCGCGGAGCTGGCCCAGAAGCCGGCGGAGCCCTTCGTCACGGAGTTTCTCCGCGCGCAGGCGCCGCCGCCCGAACTGCGGGAGTACTTCTAGCCATGCGGATCGCCGGCCTCGCCGCGCTCGCCGTCGCTCTCAGCGTCCCCGTCCACGCGGACTCCGTCGTGCGGATCGGATCGAAGTCCTTCACGGAGAGCTACGTGGTCGCCGAGATCGTCGCCCAGGTGCTCGAGACGACGGGCGTGGCGAGTGTCGAGCGTCGGGTGGGGCTGGGCGGTACCGGCATCGCGTACCGGGCGGTCGCGCAGGGCAGCGTCGATGTCTACCCGGAGTACACGGGCACGATCAGCCGCGCGATCCTCAAGGACCCGTCGGTCGAGTCGGTGGAGGCGATCCGGGCCGGGCTGCGGCCGCAGGGCCTGACGATCAGCGGCCCGCTCGGCTTCGAGAATACGTATGCGCTGGCGGTGCGTACCGACGTCGCCCAGCGCCTCGGGCTCGAGCGCATCACCGATCTGGCCCGCCACCCAAAGTTGACCGGGGCCTTCACCTCGGGCTTTCTCGAGCGCGACGACGGCTGGCCCGGCCTGCGCCGGCACTACGGCCTGGCGCTGGCCAGCGTGCGGACCATCGAGCATGCGCTGGCCTACCAGGCGCTGGCGAGCGGCACCGTCGACGTCATCGACGTCTTCTCGACCGACGGTCGGCTGACCCGCTCGGGCGTCACGGTGCTGCGCGACGACCGGCGCTTCTTTCCCGCCTACGCTGCGGTGCTGCTGGCGCGGACCGACTTCGTCGAGCGCCAGCCCCGCGCGTGGGCGTCGCTGGAGCAGGCGCTGGTCGGGCGGATCGACGGCGGGACGATGACGCGGCTGAACGCGCTCGCCGATCTCGACGGCCGCAGCGCGCGCCAGGTGGCGGCGCGCTTCCTCGGACGCGAGGTCACCGACGCCGAGGAGCGCGCACGGCTGGTCCGCGAGCTCGGCACGCTGACGGCCCAGCACCTGGGCCTGGTGACGGCCGCCGTGGCGCTGGCGGTCCTGGCCGGCGTGCCGCTGGGCATCCTCGCCGCCCGCTCGGCGACGGTGGGCCAGGCGGAGCTGATGGCGGTCGGCGTGCTGCAGACGATCCCGGCCCTGGCGCTGCTGTGCTTCATGATCCCGCTGCTCGGCATCGGCACGCTGCCCGCGCTCGTCGCGCTGTTTCTCTACGCGCTGCTGCCGATCGTCCGGGGGACGTCCACCGGACTCGTGACGCTCGACCGCCAGCTGCTGGAGATCGCCGACGTCTTCGGGCTGGCGGGCTGGCGCCGGCTGGCCCGCATCGAGCTGCCGCTCGCGTCGGTGAGCATCCTGGCCGGCATCAAGACCGCGGCGATCTGGACCGTCGGCACCGCCACCCTGGCGGCCTTCATCGGCGGCGGCGGCTACGGCACGCTGATCGTCCGCGGCCTCGCGCTCGACGACGTCACCACCATCCTGGCCGGCGCCATCCCCGCCGCGCTCATGGCCCTGCTCTTCCACGGGCTCTTCGAGCTCGTCGACCGCCTGCTGGTGCCCCGCGGCCTGCGGCTCGTCATGTCCCGACCTTGAGGAGGGTCCCCTCATGACCTGCTCGGCGTATCGAGGGGCGGCACGGCACGGCTCCGCCGGGCCGCCCCGAGCCGTCTGGGGGGCCCGTTCGAGGCCCCCCATCCCATCAGACGGTCGCGGGCAGCGAGGGAGCGCCGATAGGCTCCAGCACCGCGTTCAGGCGGCGGCAGAGGTCGATGGCGGCGTCGGCGCGATCCGGGAACCAGGCCCGTATCCACTCGGGGCGCTCGAAGAAGGCCAGTGGCGGTAGCCCGGTGCGGCGAATGGAGCCGCGGCGGACGAGGCCGCTGGCGTTGATGAAGCTGACCTCGTCGAGCAGGCGGCCGGGCGCGGCGAAGCCGGGCGTGACCGGGCAGAACGCGCGGAGCGGTGGCAGCGACTCCGCGACGCAGCGCAGACAGAAGGCGTGCGTGCGCGAGCGCATCGCTGGCGACAGCGCTTCCAGGACCTGCCGCATGGTGATGCCCGAGAAGATCGTGTCATCGACGACCGCCAGCGTTCCGGCGGCGTCGACCCCCGCCAGCTGTTCGGCGAGCGGCACGCCGGTCGGACTCACGACCGCGTAGCCGCCGTGGCCGTCCTCCTCGCGGGTGAGGTCGACGCGCCGGATGACCGGGAACCAGCCGGTCCGCCCGTGGACCTGCCGGGCGACGCGCTCGCCGGCGCGGCCGATCCCGACCGCGAGCGCGAAGGGCGCGTGCGCCCCGCGCGCGAGGAGCGCCTCGATCTGGTCGTGCAGCGTGAGCACGGTCACGCGGCCGTCGCGCCGGATCAGCGCCATCAGCTCGTGGGCCAGCGCGAAGGCGGGAGAGCCCGCTCCGTGACGCTCACGGACGTCCTCGGTCAGGTCGTCGTGGACGTAGAAGCGGACCGGCGTCGGCGTGTCACCCACGGTGCGGGGGGCCATCTCGGAGCCCTCCACTCAGGCGGTGGCCCGCAGCACCCGCGCGGCGGCGGCGCGGGACATGGGCGCGGCGACCCCCAGCGCGAAGCGCCCGCCCGCGTCGGTGTGCCAGGCGTCGAGCCTCAGGCCGGCCGCCTCCAGCATCGCCCGCGCGGACGCCCGCGTGAATTTGTAGGAGCTTTCCGTCCAGATGCTCTCCGTCGGCTCCAGGCGCACGGTGAGGTCGAGGCTGCGGACGCGAACGGTCTGCGCCGCCTCGGGCACCAGGTGCATCTCGATGCGGCTCGCCGCCGCGTTGTACCAGGCGTGATGACGGAACGCCTCCGGTCGGAAGTCGGCGCCGAGGCTTCGATTGACCACGTGCAGGATGTTGCGGTTGAACTGCGCGGTCACGCCGGCGGCGTCGTTGTAGGCGGCCTCCAGCACGCTCGGGTCCTTCACCAGATCGACGCCGAGCAGCAGGCGATCGCCGCGCCGGAGCAAGCCGCGGACCTGGGCCAGCAGCGCCTGGCGGGCCGGGGCGTCGAGGTTGCCGATGGTGCTGCCGAGAAAGAGCACCAGGCGGCGGCCGCTGGGGGCGGGGACGTGGACGAGATGGCGCTCGAAGTCGCCGACCACCGCGTGGACCTCCAGCGCGGGATCCTGGGCCAGGAGGCGCTCGGCGGAGGCGGCCACCGTGGTCTCGTCGACGTCGACCGGCGTGTAGCGCAGTGGCCCGCCGCCGCGGGCGTCGAGCAGGCGTCGCGTCTTCAGCGAGAAGCCGGAGCCGAGCTCGACGACGTCCTGCGGCCCGAGCGCGTGCATCAGCGCCGGGGCGAGCGTGTCGAGCAGGGCATCCTCCGCGCGGGTCAGGTAGTACTCGGGCAGGCGCGTGATCTCGTCGAAGAGGCGCGAGCCGGCGGCATCGTAGAAGTACTTCGGCGGCAGCGAGCGCGGGCGCTCGCTGAGGCCGCGCAGCACGTCCTCCGCCATCGCCTTCAGGCGCGTGTGGGCGTCGGCATGGACTTCGACCCGATAGCGCACGATGGTTGCTCCTTGCTCCGCCGGCGTCGAGGAGGCGACGGCGCCCGTCAGGCGTCGTCCGCCAGCCGAATCCCGGAGAACTGCCAGCGGGCGTCCGGGGGGAAGAAGTTGCGGTAGCTGGCCCGGATGTGGGACTGGGGGGTCACACACGAGCCGCCGCGCAGGACCATCTGATTCACCATGAACTTGCCGTTGTACTCGCCGACCGCCCCCGGCGCCGTCCGGTAGCCCGGGTAGGGCGCGTACGCGCTCTGGGTCCACTCCCACACGTCGCCGAACACCTGGCCGCCGCCGGCGGCCTGGATCGGCAGCGGGTGGAAGACGCCGGTCTCCTGGAAATTGCCGCGGACGGCCTCACCCGTCGCCGCGTGCTCCCACTCGTGCTCGGTGGGCAATCGAACGTCGCGCCAGCGGGCGTAGGCGTCGGCCTCGTAGTAGCTCACGTGCGCGAGGGGCGCGTGCGGATCGAGGGGCAGCAAGCCGCTCAGCGTCTGCGTCCACCACGCGTCGTCGCGACGCTCCCAGTAGAGGGGCGCCTGCCAGCCGCGCTCCTGCACCGTCCGCCACCCTTCCGACAGCCACAGCGGCGCCGTGCGATAGCCACCGGCGTTCATGAACGCCAGGTACTCGCCGCTGGTGACGAGCCGATCGGCGATCCGGAATGGCCGCAGGTAGACGGTGTGACGCGGCCCCTCGTTGTCGAACGCGAAGCCGGCGCCGTCGTGCCCGATCGGTTGCAGCCCGCCGGCGTGCTCGCGCCAGCGCAGGCGCGCCGGCTCCGCGCCGCGGGGCGGCGTGACGGCGTGATAGGCCGGGTGGAGGGGATTCACGCCGAGGGTGTACTTGATGTCGGTGAGGATCAGCTCCTGGTGCTGCTGCTCGTGGTTCAGGCCGAGCTCGAGCAGCGGCGCCAGCCCGGCCAGCCGTTCCTCGGCCCCGCGCTCCAGGAGCGCGGCCATGCCATCGTCGACCCACGCGCGATACGCCAGCACCTCGGCCACCGATGGGCGCGATAGGTGACCACGGTCCGGACGCGAGAACTGGGGACCGACGCCGTTGTAGTAGGAATTAAAGAGGACGCGGTAGGCTGAATGCAGCGGCGCGTACCCGGGCAGGTTGGGCTCCAGCAGGAACGTGTCGAAGAACCACGAGACGTGGGCCTGGTGCCACTTCGTCGGGCTGACGTCGGGCATCGCCTGCACCACCTGGTCCTCGGCCGACAGGGGCGCGCACAGTCGCTCGGTCGTCCGCCGCACGTGGTGATACCGCGCGAGGAGCGCCGAGCGGTCGAGCGGCAGGGCCTCGACAGTCCGCGCTGATGCGGTGCTCATCAGGGTGCCCGATGATAGGCATGCCTTTCGCGAGGCTGCAAGCCGACGCTGCAAGCCGCCGGCTCGACGTCTCCGGCCTGTTCGCCGATTCTCATGCCCGGGCGGTGACGGGATGAGCGCGGCGGCGCCGGCAAGACCACCTCGATCAGCCTGATGCTGGGCCGGCGCCGCCCCACGGCGGGCCGCGTCCGCCTGTTCGGCCTCGACCCGCGCGATCGCCGAGCGCGCGGTCGGCGCGGCGTGATGGTGCAGGAGTCGGGCGTGCCGAGCGTGCGCACGGTGCGCGAGCTCATCGACCTGTTCCGCGCGTACTACCCACGCCCGTTGTCCGCGCAGCGGGCGATCGCGCTGGCCGGGCTCGAGGACAAGGCGGGCGCGCGGGTCGGCCAGCTCTCCGGCGGCGCCGGGCGAGATCAAGGCCCGCATCCCGAGCAAGCGCGTGCGCTTCCGGACGGCGCCGGGACTCGATGCGGCGGTCTTCGACGGACTGCCGATGACGGCGCTCGAGTGTGTGGGCGATCGGGTGCGTTTGCTGAGCGCCGAGCCCGAGACGGTGCTGCGCGAGCTCTTCCGCCGGGGCATCGCCGTCGCCGATCTCGAGGTGGCCGGCGCGGACCTGGAAGAGGCGTTCCTGGCGCTCACGGCCCGCCGAGACGCCCGCCGATGACCTCGGCGGTGGCGTCGCTCGGGCGCGTGCTGGTGGCGCAGACGTGGAGCGAGATGCCGATCCGCTGGCGCCTGCCCGCGTTCAGCGCCACCAGCCTGGCGCTGCCCGTGGTGCTCTTCAGCTTCTTTGGCCTGCCGTTCGCCGGGCGCACCGGACCCCGCGGGCTCGACGTCGGCGTGTTCCTGCTGGCCTCGTTCGGCGCCTACGCCGTCGGGCAGGTGATGGTCTTCGGCTTCGGCATCGGGTCGCCGTGGAGCGCGGCCAGAAGGTCGATCTGCTGATGCGGGCCACGCCGTTGCCGCCCGCGGTGTCCCTGACCGCCAAGGTCCTGCGCTGATCCCGCTGGGCTTCGCGATCGGCTATCTCGCGGCCCGAACGCCGCGCCGGCGGTGGCCAACCTCGTGTACCTGCCGTTGGCCTTCGCCTCGGGCATCTTCCTGCCGCTCGAGCAGCTGCCTGTCTTCGTGCAGCGAGTGGCGCCCTACCTGCCGACCTACTGGGGGGCCATCTCGGGGCCCCCCATGTTCCTCAATCCCTAAGCGCTGCGGGCGGAACGGAAGTGCGCGCCCGACCGGTACGGTGCGCGCGGCACCGAACGGTCCACGTCCATCTTCAGCAGGCGCGTGCGGCCGTCCTTCATCGCCAGAGCGATCGTGGGGAAGCTCTTCGGCGACTCCTCGATCGTCTCTCCGGCGTAATTCACGATTCTCCAGCGCCAGTCGGGTGCACCAGGTGTCGAGAACGCTCCCACTTGCATGGTCGCACCTCCTACGATGCTTCGGCTGCAACCTCGTGGATCTTGACCACACGCAGGGCAGCCAGGATGCGGATGACCGTCCAGCTCGGATCGTACTCGCGCACGGACATGCTGAACTTCGGGGCGCGCGGATGCGCGTGGTGGTTGTTGTGCAAGCTCTCGCCGGCTGTCACGTAGGACAGGAGGCGAATGTTGTAGGCGGAGTTCCGAAACGGCTGGCGCCCGTGCCAGTGGCCCAGGCCGTTGATGAGCGGTGCGAGGACGAACACGTACAGCACGGCGTGCAGCGCCGCCGCGGCCGCGCCGGCCCAGACGCCGAGCGTGAGGCAGAGCGCACCGGTACCCAGGGCCAGGCCGGTCCAGCCGTGCGAGAAGACCAGGCGGTCGAGGCGGTCCTCGGCCAGGTCGGGGGCGAAGCGGCGCAGGGTATCGGATTTCTTGGCTTCCCGCGCGTAGTAATAGACGTTGAAGAGCTGGACGCGCCAGAAGCCGAGGATCTGGGGGCTGTGCGGGTCGCCCTCGCGATCGGTGAAGGTGTGGTGCTTGCGATGGACCGCCACCCACTCCTGCCGGCGCTGGCCCGTGGTGAGCCACAGGAACGCGCGGCAGGCCAGCTCCGCCGCCGGATGCAGGTCGAGCGACCGGTGCGCCAAGCCTCGATGAAGGTAAATCGAGGTGATCAGCACGGCCAGCTGGGACAGGGCGACGGCGACAAGGACGATGAGTACGATCTGCAAGGGACTAACGATAACACGGTTGGGCCCGCCCGGCCCCGACATACTTCCTGCACGGCGCGCGGTGTCTGGGCGTATACTGACCGCTGTCTGAGTCGATCGTCGGCCCGATCGTGGGCCACGCCATCCTAGGCAGACCGCGTTTCCCCGGTTCCTTCCGCTTCGTGGGGCGTGTGATGAAAGGGCGGAAGATTGCCGGGACCGGATCGGTCCCACCGGAGAACCTCGAATGTCGTTCGACACCTTTGATTTGCATCCCGACCTGCTGCGCGCGGTCGCCGCGCTCGGCTTCACGGTCCCCACGCCCGTTCAGGCCAGCGCCATCCCACCCGGCCGCGCCGGCCGTGACGTGCTCGCGTGCGCGGCCACCGGCACCGGCAAGACGGCGGCGTTCCTGCTGCCGATCCTGCACCGGCTCCTCGGAGGCCGTCGGCGGACGACGCGCGCGCTCGTGCTGGCGCCCACGCGAGAGCTGGCCGCACAGATCGACGAGCACCGCGTCGCGCTGGGTCGCTACACCGACCTCCGCGGCGCCGCGATCTTCGGCGGCGTGCCCATGGGGCCGCAAGAGACCGCACTGCGCCGCGGCGTGGAGATCCTGGTCGCCACCCCGGGTCGACTCCTCGACCACCTGCGCCAGCCGTACGCGCGCCTCGACGGCGTGGACATCGTGGTCCTCGACGAGGCCGACCGCATGCTCGACATGGGCTTCCTGCCCGACGTGCGGCGGATCTTGAAGACGCTGTCGCCGCAGCGGCAGACCCTGCTGTTCTCGGCGACCCTGCCACCGGACGTGGTGGCGCTGGCCCGGGATTTCTTGAAGGATCCCGTCCGGATCGACGTCGAGCGCCCGGCGGCACCCGCTACCGGCGTGCGTCACACGGCCTATCCGGTGATGCGGGAGGAGAAGATCCCGCTGCTGCTCGATCTGCTGCGCCGCCCGGACGTGCACAACGTGCTCGCGTTCACGCGCACGAAGCACCGCGCCGATCGGCTGGCCACCGCGCTCACCCGTGGCGGCGTCGCCGCCGACCGCATCCACGGCAACCGCAGCCAGGCCCAGCGCACGAAGGCGCTGGCCGCCTTCAAGGCCGGCCGCCTGCGCGTGCTGGTGGCGACCGACATCGCCGCGCGCGGCATCGACGTGACCGGGCTGAGCCACGTGGTCAACTTCGACATGCCGGACGCGCCGGAGAGTTACATCCACCGGGTCGGACGCACCGCCCGGGCCGAGGCGGTCGGCGATGCCGTGACGTTCGTCACCCCCGAGGAAGAGGCGGAGTTTCGGAGCATCGAGCGGGTCGTGTCCCGCCCCATCTTGAGGATCGACCATCGCGTGGTCCGGCCCCGGGCGTAACCGCGCCCGATCAGCCCTTCACGCCGCTCAGCCGGACGCCCTCGACGATCCGCCGGTTGGCGACGACGAAGACCACGAGCAGGGGGCCGGCGCCGAGGGCGGCGCCGGCCATGATCGGCCCGTAGGATTCCGAGCTGTACGCGCGGCGCACGAGTGCCAGGGCCACCGGCAGCGGGAACGTTCTCCAGCTCGCCGCCGCGTTGACACCTGCCGGCGCCACTCTTAGACTCCGCGGATCATGGCCCGCATCGCGATCGATCTCGCTCGCCGCATCGGGACCGTGGATCCGCGTATCTTCGGGCAGTTCATCGAGCACCTGGGCCGCTGCATCTACGGCGGCATCTACGAGGAGGGCTCGCCGCTCAGCGACGCGCGCGGCTTCCGGCGCGACGTCCTCGACGCCGCCCGGCCCTTGCGCAGCCCGATCCTCCGGTGGCCGGGTGGCAACTTCGTCAGCGGCTACCACTGGCTCGACGGCGTGGGGCCGAAGGACCAGCGGCCGCGCCGCACCGATTTGGCGTGGTACGCCGAGGAGTCGAACCGGTTCGGGACCGCCGAGTTCATCGAGTACTGCCGCGCGCTGGACACCGAGCCGTTCATCTGCGTGAACATGGGCTCCGGCACGATGGACGAGGCCCAGGCGTGGGTGGAGTACTGCAACGGCACCGGCGACACCTCGTGGGCGAATCTACGGCGGCGGCACGGCCACCCCGAGCCGTACCGCGTGCGGTACTGGGGGCTGGGCAACGAGATGTACGGCGGCTGGCAGATCGGCAACATGAACGCCCACGACTACGTGAAGAAGGCGCGCGCCTTCGCGATGGTGATGAAGCGCACCGATGCGTCTATCGAGCTGATCGGCTGCGGGCAGAACGGCTGGAGCGAGTGGGACGAGATCGCGCTGGGCGGGCTGGCAGAGCTCATCGACTACCACAGCATCCACCTCTACACGGGGTGCCCGGACCACTACGCCACCGTGTTCCAGTCCCACCAGGCCGAGCGGGCGGTGCGCATCTGCGCGGCGCTCATCGAACGCGTGCGCTACGCCCAGCGGATCGCGCACCCGATCCACATTGCCTTCGACGAGTGGAACGTGTGGTACCGCACGCGGAGCCACGAGGACCGCGTGGGCGGGGTCGAGGAGCGCTACAACCTGTCGGACGCGCTGGCCGTCGCCACCTACCTGAACGGCTTCGTCCGCAACTGCCGCACGGTCCGCATCGCCAACTTCGCCCAGCTCGTCAACGCGATCGCCCCGATCTTCACGAACCGGCAGGGCCTGTTCCTCCAGACGATCTATCATCCGCTGCGGCTCTACGCCGAGCACACGCTCCCGGTCGCCCTCGACGTGCACATCGCAAGCGAGATGTACGACCTGGCGCCGGCCCAGGAGACCGAGGGTGGAGGGCGTGTGCATCACGTCGCCGACCTCGGGCCGTTCCCGCTGGTCGATGCCGTCGCCACCTGCGACGCGGAGGGCCGGCAGGCGTCGGTCGCCATCGTCAATCGCGACCGGGATCGCGATCGGCCGGCCACGCTCGATCTGGCCGGCGCGTCGATCGCGGGGCCGGTGCGGGCCTGGGAGGTGAACGGTCCCGACGTCGCGGCGACCAACTCGTTCGAGCACCCGCGCCGGGTCGACGTCCGCGAGCGGACGCTGGACGTGCGCGGCGCCGGGCTCGACCTGACGCTGCCGGCGCACTCCATCACGCTGCTGCGCTTCGACGTCCGGCGGCCATAGCCACAGGAGGATCGTCATGCCAGACGCTGCGCGTCCGCCGTTTCGCGCCGACCACGTCGGCAGCCTGCTGCGCCCGCCCGCGCTGAAGGCGCTGCGGCTCGACCGCGAGGCGGGGCGCGCCAGCGAGGCTGCGTTGCGGGCCGCCGAGGACGCGGCCATCCGCGAGGTGGCGGCGCTGCAGGAGGCGGCCGGCCTGCAGGGCATCACCGACGGGGAGATGCGCCGCCAGTCCTGGCACATGGACTTCCTGCTCCAGCTCGGCGGGTGGTCGAGCCAGGGCCAGCGCATCCCGGTGACGTTCCACGGCAAGGCCGGCGACGTCAACTTCACGCGCCCGGACCTGGCCATCACGGGCCGCGTCACCCGGCCCCGGCCGATCTTCGTGGACGGCTTCCGCTTCCTGCAGTCCGTGGTCACGCGCACGCCCAAGCTCACGATCCCGTCGCCGTGCATGCTCTACTCCCAGGTCGGCCGCACCCACATCGATCGCGCGGTCTACCCGGACCTCGACGCGTTCGTCGAGGATACCGCCGCCGCCTACCGGGCCGAGATCGCCGACCTCTACGCCGCCGGCTGCCGCTACCTGCAGCTCGACGACGTGAGCCTGGCGTACCTGTGCGACGAGGAGATGCGCAGCCAGAACAGGGCCCGGGGCGAGGATCCCGACGAGCAGCTCCGGCTCTCCGTGAAGCTGGTGCAGCAGACGCTGCGGGACAAGCCGCGTGACCTGACCGTGTGCACGCACCTGTGCCGCGGCAACTTCCGCTCGAGCTGGCGGGCCCAGGGCGGCTACGGCCGGATCGCCGAGACGATTTTCAACCAGCTCCCGTACGACGGCTTCTTCCTCGAGTTCGACGACGCTCGCTCGGGCGACTTCTCGCCTCTGCGTTTCGTGCCCCGGCACGTGCGGGTGGTGCTGGGGCTGGTCACCAGCAAGGCCGGCACGCTCGAGCCCAGGGACGACCTGAAGCGACGCCTGGACGAGGCGGCCAAGTACGTGCCGCTCGACCAGCTCGGCGTGAGCCCGCAGTGCGGCTTCTCCTCCACGGTCGAGGGCAACGAGCTGACGGTCGAGCAGGAGAAGGCGAAGCTGGCGCTCTGCGTGGATCTGGCCCGCGAGGTGTGGGGGTAACCCCGACCCTCACTTCATCGTGTTCGGCAGCCAGAGCGCGAGCTGCGGGAAGACCATGACGAGCGCGGTGGTGAGGACGAGGGCGATCATCAGGATGCTCGTCCCCGTGTAGACCTTCACGAGGCTCACGTTGGCGCTGGAGCTGACCACGAAGGCGATCATGCCCACCGGGGGGAAGACGAGCCCCATGGCCACCATCAGCATCGACATGACGCCGAACCAGACGGGGTCGAACCCCAGCGAGGTGATGAGCGGGAACGTCAGCTGCAGGGTGAGGAGCAGCAGCGGCAGCTCGTCCATGAACATGCTCACCACGAAGTAGGTGACGACGATGCCGATGATGACGACCCAGCGGTTGAGGTTCATCTCGGTCACCACGGCCACGACCTGCTGGGGGATCTTGCTCATGGCCATGTAGTAGCCGAACACGGTGGCGCCGATCAGGATCATGAAGATCAGGGCCGTGGTCTTGATGGTCTGCCGCAGGGCCTCGAGGGCGCCGGCCCAGGTGAGCCGGCCGAAGACGACGCCGATGGCGCCCGCCAGGAAGGCGCCGAGAGCGCCGACCTCGGTCGGCGTGGCCACGCCCGTGTAGAGCAACGCCACCACCAGGACGATCAGCAGCAGGCTCGACCAGATGCGGCGCGAGGCTCGCCCACCGCTCCCGGGCCGGGACGACGTAGGTCTCGGGCGCGTGGGACGGGCGGACCCTGACCCAGACGAGGATGGCCACCGTCAGGAAGAGCGCCACGATGATGCCGGGGACCACGCCGGCGATGAGCAGCTTGCCGATCGAGGTCTGGGTCGAGATGCCGTAGATCACCATGCCGACGCTCGGCGGGATCAGGATGTCGAGCGTCGAGCCGATCCCGATCGAGCCCGCCGCCAGCTCGTCGGAGTAGCCGTGGCGGCGCATCTCCGGCATGGCGATGCTCGACATCACCGCCGCCGCCGCCAGGCTCGCCCCCGACATGGCGCCGAAGATGCCGCACGCGAAGACGGTGGCGATGGCCAGGCCGCCGCGGACGCTCGAGAGCCAGTTGGCGCCGGCGGTGTAGAGATCGCGAGCGAGGCCGCCGGAGGCGGAGAAGTAGGCCATCAGGATGAACATGGGGATCGTGGTCAGCACGTACTCGGCGGTGACGCCGAACGGCGTCGTTCCCAGGATCCGGAGGATCACGGTCGGGTCGCCGCCGAGCAGGTAGATGCCGACGATCCCCGCCGTCGCCAGCGAGAAGGCGATGGGGACCCCCAGGAGCAGCGCGACCACCATCACGAGGAACGGCAGATAGACCATCGGGCTAGCCGCCCGTGAAGAGGCTCGAGCGCTCCCTCCGCACCTCGCGGAGGTCGAGCAGCATCATGAGCGTGGTGAGGAACAGCCCGATGGAGACGACCAGGTGCGCGGGCCACAGGGGCAGGTCGAGGGTCGCGAAGGTCGTCCTGGTGCTCAGCACGTGGCGCGCCTGCTGGAAGGTCGCGTAGACGAGCGCCCCGCAGTAGACGATGGAGACGACCTGGACGGCGTGGTTGACGACCAGTCGCGGGGTCCGGCCGAGCCGGTCGACCAGGAACGTCACGCGGATGTTTGCGCCCTGGCGGTAGGCGTACGGCATGGCCAGGAAGATCACCGCGACCATCAGGTAGTTGGTGGTGAGCTCGTAGGCGGCGAGGATGGGGCGGTTGAAGAGGTACCGCCCCGCCGCGTCCGCCGTCGTCAGCAGCATCATGGCGAAGGTGGCCAGGGCGGCCACGAGGGTCAGCACCCGCTCGCAGCCGTCCAGCCACCTGTGCATGGGCCTACGGGTCGTACCGCTTGATGGCCTCCCGCAGATCGCTGAGGAGCTGGCGGCCGGGCAGTCCCTTGGCCTCCATGCTCTTCAGCCACTCCTCCTCGACCGGCTTGAGCTTGGTCGCCCAGCGCTGGCGCTCCTCGGCCGGCAGGGTGTAGATGGTCCCGCCCGCCTTCTTGATCGCCTCGATCCCGACGAGCTCGTTCTGGTCCCACACCTTGCCGTTGAACTCGGCTCCCCACGAGCCGCTGAGGTCGTCGATGACCTTGCGGAGGTCGGGCGGCAGGCTGTCGTACTTCTTCTGGTTCATGAACGTGAACAGCGGGGCGACGTAGAGGCCGGAGGCCACGTGGTGCTTGAGCACCTCGGCGATCTTGAAGGACGAGATCGCCTCCCACGGGAAGATGGTCCCGTCCACGGTGCCCCGCTCGAGCGCGGTGTAGGTGTCGGGGGCGGGGATGCTCACGGGGATGGCGCCGAGGGTCTTCACCATGTTGACGAGCATCGGGGTCGCCGCGCGGATCTTGAGCCCGGCCAGGTCCTCGAGCACCTTGACCTGCTTCTTGGCCAGGTGGAAGTGACCGGGCGGGTGCACCCAGAACCAGAGCACCTTCACGTCCTTGAACTCGTTCTTGAAGTGCTTGTCGAAGATCGACATGACGGCCAGGCTGCCGCCTCGGGACGACTTGAACAACAGCGGCAGCTCGGTCGCCGTGATGAGCGGGAAGCGGCCGGGCGTGTAGCCGGGGGTGGTGAACCCCATGTCGGCGATCCCGTCCTTGACCATGTCGTAGTGATCGGCGGCCTTGCCGAGCGTGCTGCCCGGGTAGATCGTGATCTTCAGCCGCCCCTTGCTCTTCTCCTCGACCATCTTGGCCCAGGGGACCATCACGCCGGTGTGATGGCCGTGGACGGCGCTGACCCAGCTCGAGAACTTCAGCTCGATCGGCTTGTCCTGGGCGGCGAGGGGGCCGGACGACGTTGCGACGAGGGCGAGGACCAGGGCGACGATCATCCACGCGTGGGGCATCGCGTCTCCTCCGTTGGAGCTCGGGCGGTCGGCTACGGCGCCAGGATCGTAGCCCCCGCCGGTGGCGATTGTCCAGCGGCGATCGGTTGACATCTCTTCTTTCTAGAGAATAATTATCAATCGAGGGCGCGACGACGATGCCAGGAGCGATGGAACGGTTCGTCAGCCGGTGCCGGGCGGCCGGGCTCGTGCTCACGCCGCAGCGGCTGGCGGTGTTCCGCCACCTCGAGGCCGGCCACGGTCATCCGAGCGTGGAGGAGCTGTACGCGACGGTGCGGCGGGAGCTGCCGACCCTGTCGCTGGCCACGGTCTACAAGACGCTGGACGCGCTGGCCCGGATCGGGGCGGTGCGCCGGGTGTCCCGGGTCGGAGCCCGCAGCCGCTGGGACGCCGGGCTGGAATCCCATCACCACCTCGTCTGCATCGAATGTGGGAGCGTCGCCGACGTGGTCGATGCGCGCCTCGACGCGGTGAAGGGCCGGGCGGCGGTGTTGGCCGGCCGTCACGGATTTCAGGCCTCGGGCCACGTGGTCGAGGTCTTCGGACGTTGCTCGGCCTGTCGGGGCACCACCCGCGCGCGATCGGCGTCCCGCCGCGCGCGTGTTCGACGAAGCGCAAACGGAGGAAGAGAGAGACGATGAGCATGATCGGTCAGAAGGAGCCCGAGTGGGCCGGAATGGCGTACCACAAGGGCGAGCAGAAGAAGCTGAGCAGCAAGGACTTCGCCGGCAAGTGGCACGTCCTGTACTGGTACCCCCTGGACTTCACGTTCGTGTGTCCGACCGAGATCCGGGGCTTTCAGGAGAATCTCAAGGAGTTCGGCGACGACAAGATCGACGTGATCGGCGTCAGCACCGACTCGTTCTTCAGCCACAAGGCCTGGTTCGCCGACCGACAGACGTTCCCGACCGAGATCACGCACCCGGTCATGGGCGACACCAACCACTCCATCAGCCGCGCGTTCGGCGTGCTGAAGGAGGACGCCGGCATCGCCTACCGGGCCTCGGTCATCGTCGACGACAAGGGAGTCATCCGCGCCTACCACGTCAACGACACCGCGGTGGGGCGCAGCCCCAAGGAAGTGCTGCGGACGGCCCAGGCGCTGCAGAGCGGCGGGCTGTGCGGAGCCGACTGGAAGAAGGGCGAGAAGTTCGTCGCCTAGGGGCGGCTGGGGGCCATCTCGGGGCCCCCATCTACATATGCCACGTCTGGAAGCGATCGACGGCACCACCTGGGAAGGGCTCCTCGCGGCTCCCTGGTCGGTCCTCATGCTCGGCAAGAGCGACTGCGACCACTGCGCCGAGTACACCGAGGAATTGCACGCGTTTCTCGCGGCCGACACGACCTACACCGACGTCCGCTTCGGCAAGATCCTCCTCGATCGCGGCGGCCTCGTCGGCTTCAAGCGCGCGAATTCGTGGCTGGCCGACCTGGACGTGCTGCCGTACACCGTGATCTACCGGGGTGGGGCGAAGGTCGCGGAGTTCGCCGGCGGCGGCATCGGCCGGCTGTCGGCGCGCCTGGAACGCGTCCGATCCGAGTCCGGCTGACGTCATGCCGCTTCGCGGCCACCCTCGACTCGTCACGGCCGTCCGTACGACGTTCTGTCAGTGGCGCGTCGGTGAGTCGCGAAGAGTGGGATCCGTGGGCGGTGATGCCGACGGCTCCTCCACGGCCAGTCCGGTCAGCACCTTTTCCCCGTTCTCCTCCCAGTAGCTCGCGATCACCGTCATACCCTCGGCGAGGGTGCCCGGCCTGAGCGAGGCTCCGGGCGGCGCCAGAAGCTTGGTGCCGTCCGTCAGGGTGATCTCCGTCCCGGCCTGGTTGACGCTGCTGACCTGCCCCTGAACGATCTTCTCCGAGTGCTGTCCGACCGGCGGAGCGTGTGTCTGGGCCGTTGCCTCGGCGGCGACGACCACCGAAGCCATCACCACGATTGCGACGAGCATCGGGAGCATTCTCATGCTTTCAACTCCTGTTCGGGTCTCTTTGAGAACTCCGTGCGAACGTCGCAAGCGGTCTGCCAACGGGTGAAGGCCGCTTGGAGTCACAGCAGGCGGCGCAGAGTGTGCAAGAGCCTGGTGCTGCCGTCACGAATGGGATCAGGTTGGGGCTTTGACGACCGGCAAGTCGGGCATGGAGGCCGTTGATGGTGAATGTGACAGACCGAGCCAAGGTCGCGCTGAAGAGTGCCCTGTCGCGTAGCGTCGAAGAGGCGGGGATCGGTTTGAGGGTGGAGATCTCGGAGGAAGGTGCGTGTGCCCTGTTCCCCGACCGGGAGAAGGCGGGTGACCAGGTGGTCGAGCACGAAGGAAACGTACTCCTGCTCATCGGCGAGGAGGCCTCGCAGCCGCTCGACGGAGCGACCATAGACCTTGCGGAGACATCGGAGGGCGCTCAGCTGATCGTCACCAAGCCGGACCTTTCCGAGGACGAAGCGTTCTAGGCTCTGCGCAAGAACGATGCCTGCGAGTCCGAGCGCTCAGACCGAGCCACGGTCGCGCTGAAGAGGCGGGGATGGCGCCGGCGCGAGGATGGGAAAAACGACGCGAGGGCCAGTCGGTCATGCCGCGGATGGCGGCCAGGACTGCGCCGGGGTGGGCGCAGAGATCGCGGAAGTCGCAGGCCTCCTTGGTGAAGTCGGGGCCTTGCGGCCTTCCGCGATCGCGGCCACGCGGGCCTCCGCTCAGAGCGCCTTCAGCATCGAATCGGCGTCGCTGACCTCGAACTTGCCCGGCGCTTCGACGTTGACCGCCTTCACAACGCCGTTGTCGACCACCATGGCGTAGCGCTGTGAGCGAACGCCCATGCCGCGCGAGGTGAGATCCATCTCGAGGCCGAGCGCCTTGGTGAAGACGGCGCTGCCGTCGGCCATCATGCGGACCTTGCTGTCAGCCTTCTGGTCCTTGCCCCAGGCGCCCATGACGAAGGCGTCGTTCACCGACACGCACCACACCTCGTCCACGCCCTTGGCCTTGAGCTTGTCGATGTTCTGCACGTAGCTGGGGACGTGCTTGGCCGAGCAGGTGGGCGTGAACGCCCCCGGCAGGCCGAAGATCACGACCTTCTTGCCCTTGGTCAGGTCGGCGACCTGGAAGGCGTTGGGGCCCACGGTGCACCCGGGGCGTTCGTCGGTGATCAGCTCGGTCAGCGTTCCATCGGGAATCCGGTCGCCTGCTTTGATCGCCATGACAGTCTCCTTGATCGCGGGGTTATCGTACGCTGCGTTGCGTCCTGGGGGACGCCCGTCGAAGCCTATCACGGGTGGGCTACAATCGCCCGCGGAGGGTCCCCCTCGATGGCCTCCGTGGCGTTCGGCATCTTCGATCACGTCGATCGCGGCGACGAGCCGCTCGGCACGCTCTACGAACAGCGGCTGCGGCTGGTCGAGGCCGCTGACGCCGGCGGCTTCCGCGGCTATCACGTGGCCGAGCATCACGCCACGCCGCTCGGCATGGCGCCCACGCCCGGCGTCTACCTGGCCGCGGTGGCGCAGCGCACGCGACGCCTGCGCTTCGGGCCACTGGTCTACCTGCTGCCGCTCTACACACCGCTGCGGCTCATCGAGGAGATCTGCATGCTCGACCACATGAGCGGCGGCCGCTTCGAGCTGGGCGTGGGGCGTGGGATCTCGCCCTACGAGCTGGCCTACAGCGGTGTGGACTTCCTGGCCGCCCAGGAGATCTACGAGGAGTCGCTCGAGATCATCCTGGCCGGGCTGCGCGGGGGCCGTCTCACCTACCGCGGGCGCCACTACACCTACCGCGGCGTCCCCATGGAGCTCACGCCCGTGCAGACGCCGCACCCGCCGTTGTGGCAGGGCGTGGTGCGTCCCGACGGCGCCGCCGACGCCGCCCGACGTGGCGTCAACATCGTGAGCACGCTCGGCAGCACGGGGATCAAGCCGCTCGTCGAGCGCTACTTCGAGGCGTGGAAGGCTCCGGCGGGAGCTCCGCCGCCGCAGGTGGGCCTGCAGCGATCCGTGTTCGTCGCCGACACCGACGCCGAGGCCCTGAGGCTGGCCCGGCCGGCTTATCAGCGCTGGTACGAGAGCCTCACGCACCTGTGGCGGCAGTTCAACACGGTGCCGATGCGGTTCGCGGAGACGCTGGACCGCGCGATCGAGCTCGACACGGCCGTCGTCGGCTCACCGACGACCGTGCGCGCCGAGGTGGAGCGCCACCTCGCGGCCAGCGGCTGCAACTACTTCGTGGGCCGGTTCGTCTACGGCAACATGCCCTTCGACGCCGCGATGCGCTCGCTCGATCTCTTCGCCCGCGAGGTGATACCGCACTTCTGATATGGGGGCCCCGATATGGCCCCCAATCAGGCTCATCACGAAAAAGGGCGATCCTACTGCAATCGCCGTCTGTCGAGCCTCCCAGGGGCCTCCGAAACTCGGGTGTAGGGTCCGCCCAGATAGGGGGACTCATGGTGGACATGCGCTCGCTGGATCGACTGGGCGACGAGATCGCCGAGCTTTTCGCCCACCTCGACGCCGCGACCGCCCGGCTCCTCGATCTCATTCGGGAGTTCGACGCCCGCACCGGCTGGAACACCGGCTTCCGGTCCTGCGCCGCCTGGCTCTCCTGGCGCGTGGGGTTCTCCCCCACACGGCCCGCGAGCATGTGCGCGTGGCGCGCGCTCTCGGCACGCTGCCGCTACTCGCCCAAGCGCTCGGCCGCGGTGAGCTCTCTTACGCCAAGGTCCGGGCGCTGACCCGCGTCGCCACACCCGAGACGGAGGAGCGGTTGCTGGCGGTCGGCCGCGCCGGCACGGCCGAGCACGTCGAGCGCATCGTGCGCGGCTGGCGGCAGGTGGACCGGCAGGCCGAGGCCCGCGAGGCTGCCCGGCAGCATGCGAGCCGAACCCTGCATGTGTATCCGGACAGCGACGGCACGGTGATCGTCCGCGGACGACTGACCCCGGAGGTCGGTGCCCTGCTCGTACAGCGCTGGCCGCCGCGCGCGAGACGCTGTATCAGCAGGCGCGCGACCAGGAGCCGGAGGGCGACCCGCCGACGATGGTCCAGCAGCAGGCGGATGCGCTGGCGCTGCTCGCGGAGACGGCCCTCCACCACGGCATCGATCCCGGCGCCCCGGGCGAGCGCTACCAGGTGGTGGTCCACGTCGACGCCGAGGTCCTGACTGATGCCGATGCGCCCGGCCAGTCGGTCCTGGAGGACGGCGCCCGCGTTCCCGCGGGAACGTCGCAGCGCCTGGCGTGCGACGCCAGCCGAGTGGTCATGCGACACGACCCCGACGGGCGCGTGATGGAAGTCGGCGCCCGGACCCGCACCATTCCGCCGGCGCTCCGGAGGGCGTTGCACCATCGTGACCGCGGCTGCCGCTTCCCGGGCTAGGTCGATCGTCAGGAGGATGGGGAGCTTCACTTCCGCCGCCCGGATGGCCATCTCCTGCCCGCGGTGCCGCTTCCACCAGAAGTCCGCGGCGATGCCGTGAGCGCTCTCCAGGCGCGGCGTGTCGCGGCGGGGATTCGCCTGCACGCGCACACCGCGACCCCGGGGTGGCTGGGGGAGCGTCTGGACGTGGGCTATGCGATCGACGTCCTGCATCCGCTCGCCCAGGAGAAGCCAGGGCCCGAGAGGCGAACCGCATGATCACACCCTCGTAGCCGTGGCGCGCCTCACGACGCGCGCGCCGACATGGCCAGGGGTTTGGTGCGGCTGCGCGGGCGGCGCTATGATGACCGGGACAGTGTCCCGCGTATTTCTCCTCCTCGTTCTTGCTCTGCTGGGGTGCGCGACCGCCCCAGTGTCCGCTCCCCCGGCGATGCCGAGCGCCGACGCCCGCTCGACCGCATCCCCCGAGCGAACGCCGGCGCCCGCCGCGATCCAGCTCGAGCGCGGCCAGACGCTCATCGCCCGTGGCGAGATGGCCGCCGCCGCGACGGCGCTGCGCGAGGCGCTCCGCCTGCAGCCCGACCTCGCGGAGGCCCGCACGAGCCTCGGCCTCGCGCTCTACGCGCTGGGGGACCTCGACGCCGCCGTCGAGGAGCTGCGGGCCGCGCTCCGCCGGCGGCCCGATGCCGTCGACGCCCGGCTCACGCTGGCCAAGGCGCTGGTGGCGCGGCAGGAGTGGCCGGTGGCGCGCGAGGAGCTGGAGCGCGTGCTGAGTGCCCAGCCCGATCGGCTGGAGGCGCGCTACGTCCTCGGCGTCGTGCGCTACGCGCAGGGCGACGGGCCGGGCGCCATCGACGCCTACCGGCGCGTCCTCGCGCTCGATCCGCTGCAGCAGGACGCCCGCTACAACCTGGCCCTCGTGCTCAAGCTGGCGCGTCGCGAGGCCGAGGCCACGCCCGAGTTCGTCGTCGCCGCCCAGGCGGGGCACGCGCGCGCGCAGTACTTCGCGGGCGCGGCCTACGCCGCCGGTCTCGGCGTCGAGCGGAGCCTGGCGGCGGCGATCACCTGGTGGTTCCGCGCAGCCGAGCAGGGGATCTCCCAGGCTGACGAGGCACTGGCGCAGCTCCGGCAGGTGGCGCTCGGACGTGGCCGGAGCGCGCCGGCCGAGCGACAGGCCGCCGATCAGGCGTTCGCCGAGTACCGAGCGACTCTCTGGAAGGACTTTCCCGATCTCCCCGCCACCGGCGACGACACGCTCGGCGCCGCGCTGCTGCGGCAGGGCCGCGCCGGCGAGGCGGTGGGCGTGCTCATCCGCGAGGCCTCGGCGCTGAGCCAGCCGGCGCAGCGGCAGCTCGAGGCGCTCTACGAGCAGGGGGTGGACGGCCTGCCCGCGCGCGACCCGCGCATCCTTGCCTACATGAAGAGCGCGGCCGCCGAGGGCCTGCGCCCACCGCTGCGCTGATCGTGCGCCGCGCGCTCCTCGCCGTGCTGCTCGCCGTGACGGCGACCCTGGGCGCCGTCTCCGTCGTCACCCTGGGCGGCCCGGCCATCGCCACGCTGGAGCTGACCGCGCGCGATGCGTTGACGCTGGCGCTGGCGCCCGTCAGCCCGACGCTGGTCCTCGTGGCGCGCGACACGCAGAGCGAGGCGCGCTTCGGCGCCGGCGCCTGGGACCGTGCGGTGCTCGCGCGCGCCGTCGGCGGCGTGGCGCGGGCCGGGGCCGCCGCCATCGGCCTGGACACGCCGCCCGGCCGACCGAGCGCGCCCGGGCGCGGTGGCGCTACCAGCGACGCGCTGCTGGCCCAGGCCACGGTCAACGCCGGCAACGTGGTGTTGCCCGCCGCCGCCGAACCGAGCTCGACGGTCGCGCCGGGGACGGCCGTCGGTCACACGCTGGCGCCGGCGGACAGCGACGGCGTCGTGCGCCGCGTGCCCCTCGCCGTCCATCACGACGGTCGTGAGGTGCCCGCGCTCGGCGTGGCGCTGGCGGCGGTCGCGGCCGGCGTGCCGCCGATGCAGGTCATGGCGCGCATTCCGCGCCACGGCGACGACGGTGCCCAGCTTCGCTGGGCGCCGGATCTGCAAGTCACGCCGTTCAGCGAGCTGTGGGAGGCGATCGAGGGGGGAGAGACCGAGCGCCTGCAGCGGCTGGTCGAGGGCAAGGCGGTCCTGATCATGACCGAGCCCACCACGGTCGGGCGCCGGCTGACGCCGATCGGCCCGCTGTCGGACATCGCCATCCAGGCCGAGCTGCTCAACGCCGTGCTGACCGGCGCCTGGGTGCGCTCCGTGCCGCGCGGCTGGATCCTGCCGGGCGCATTCGTGCTGGCCGCGCTGGCGGCGTGGCTGGGGCTCTCGCCGCGGACGTACACGGCGGTCGCCGGCGTCGCGCTCGTCGTGGCGGTATATGGCGCGGCGCTGACGCTGATCCCGTGGCTGGACGGCCCCGTCCTGCCCGTGGTGGCGCCGCTGGCGGCGATGCTCGCGGCCGGCGGCGGCGCGCTGCTGTGGAGCCAGGTCGGCGCCACGCGCCGGCTGCGCGGCCTCGAGGGTGAGGTCGGCACCATCCGCGACGCGCTGGTCCGTCAGGAGTCGGCGGTCGAGGCGCTGGAAGAGGATCTCGAGGCCGCGCGTGAGCTCTTGCAGGCGGCCGAGGCGCTGCGCGGCCAGCTCGGCGAGGCGCGCGCGCAGGAAGCGCAGACGCGCGCGCGGCTGCAGGCGCTCGAGCACGAGCTGCGGGCGGCCACGAGCGGGCCGGCGTCGCTGGCCGACGCCGACCTCGAGCGGCTGCGGGGGCAGTGCGCGGAGGTCGGCATCGTCACCCGCGACCCGGCCGTGCTGGCGCTCTTCCGCGATCTGCAGAAGGCGGCGCGGGCATCGCTGCCGATCCTGCTGGCCGGCGAGCCGGGGACCGGCAAGGAGCTGTTCGCGCGGGCGGTGCACCGTCTCGGTCCCCGCGCGGCCGGGCCCTTCGTGGCCGTGAACATGGCGGCGATCTCGCCGGAGCTGTTCGAGAGCGAGCTGTTCGGCCACGTGCGCGGCAGCTTCACCGGCGCCGTCGGCGACCGGAAGGGGTACTTCGAGCAGGCCGACCGCGGCACGATCTTCCTGGACGAGATCGGCGAGCTGCGGGCCGAGCACCAGTCCAAGCTGCTGCGCGTCCTTCAAGAGCGGGCGTTCCACCGGGTCGGCGCCGCGCGGCCGACCACCGTGGAGGTGCGGATCGTGGCGGCGAGCAATCGCGACCTGGAGCGCGGCGTGGCCGAGGGGTGGTTTCGCGAGGACCTCCACTTCCGGTTGCGCGGGCTGGTCCTGCGCCTGCCGCCGCTGCGCGAACGCCCCGGCGACGTGGCGCCGCTGGCCGAGCGCTTCCTGCAGGAGGCCGCGGCCGAAAGCGG
Source organism: uncultured Candidatus Rokubacteria bacterium (assembly GCA_963743355.1). GTDB lineage: Bacteria > Methylomirabilota > Methylomirabilia > Rokubacteriales > CSP1-6 > AR5. Next base: position 316,287 of record CAVUPM010000003.1, on the reverse strand, counting down.
CCGGCGCGCCGCGCTGTCCGAGGCGGCGCTGCGCGCGCTCCAGGCGCACGCCTGGCCCGGCAACATCCGCGAGCTCCAGCACTGCCTGCGCCGGGCCGTGGCGCTGTCCGACCGCGAGGTGCTGCTGCCCGAGGACCTCAGGCTGGAATCCGCCACCACACCCCGGGCCGAGGACGAGGGCGACGCGGCCGTGCTCACCTCCCTCCGCCGGCACGGCTTCGACATGCAGGCCACGGCACGGGCGCTGGGCTGGGACCGGAGCACCGTGACCCAGCGGCTCAAGGGCCTGGGGTTCCAGGCCCTGGTGGAGTCCGGCGGCGACCGCGGCAAGGCGGCGGCCGCCCTGGCCGGCGACCCCGCGCTCAGCCGGACCGTGGAGCTGAAGCTGGGCGAGTATCACGAGCACCTGCTGAGGTCCGTGGCCGGCTTCGACTCCGCCGACGCCGCCGTCGCCTCCTGCCGCCGCCGCTTCAAGAACCTGCCCGAGCGCCACTTCCGGTCACTGGAGCTCCTCGTCCGGCAGCACCTCGAGTAACTCCCGAGCATCCCCGCGCGGGGAGCCATGCGGGGACGCTGAGGGAGCCCCGCATCGTGTGGTCGGTAAATGACTGAAAAGACGGCCCGCTGGTCTGGCTTGGGCGTTGCTCTGTCTGCGATCCCCGGGAGGAACAAGCCATGGCCAACAGCCAGTCGCAGGGAATCGGAGGACGCAGGGAGATCGCGATGCTGGTCGGCGTGCTCTTGCTGGTCGCCGCCGGCAGCGTGGTCACGTACTGGTCGCGCTCGGAGGACGCCGAGGCCTCGGGCTCGCCGGCGGCGACGACGCCAGCGCCGACCACGGCCCCGAGGCCGCGCACAGTGGCGCCGGCGCCCGTCATGGGCGAGGTCGTCCACGCCGACGTCTACTTCGACTTCAAGAGCACCCGGCTCCGGGCCGATGCCGTCCGTCTCCTGCAGGAGAAGGCCGCTCTGATGGAGCACGCCAGTACCTGGGGGGTCCTGGTCCAGGGCTACGCCGATCGGCAGGGGCCGGCCGAATACAACCGGCTGCTCGCCGAGCGCCGGGCCACGGCGGTCAAGCAGTTCCTGGTCGAGCTGGGCGTGCGCGAGTCCTGGATCAAGGTCGTCACGATCGGCCAGGAGGGCGCGCTGTGCGACGAGCCCTCGGCGGAGTGCCAGCAGCTCAACCGCCGCGTGCACCTGGAGCTTCGCAAGCTGACCCGGGCGGCCGCCGAGCCGCTACGGCCGGTGCTGGCGGTGGGCGACACGCTCGACACGCTGGCGGGCCGGAGAGAGCTGCCATGATCCTGGTCCGCTTGACGGTCGTCCTGACTCTGCTGGTTCTCGGAGCGACGCCGGCCCTGGCTCAGGGCCGGCGCGTCACCGAGGGGACCTTGCTGTGGCGGTCGGCGCAGCAGGAGACGGCCGTGCCGGCCCCGCTGCTCGCCACCGATGTGGAGATGCGCGTGACCGGCATGGTGGTGCGGGCGGTCGTTCGCCAGCAGTTCACGAACCCCAGCGCCGACTGGGCCGAGGGGGTCTACGTCTTCCCGCTGCCCGAGGACGCCGCGGTCGATCACCTCAGGATGACGGTCGGTGAGCGCCTCATCGAGGGCGTCATCCAGGAGCGGGCGGCGGCCACGGCGGCCTACACGCAAGCCAGGCGGGAGGGCAAGCGCGCCGGCCTGGTCGAGCAGGAGCGGCCCAACGTCTTCACGACCTCGGTCGCCAACATCCCGCCCGGCGCGGCGATCGCGATCGAGATCGAGTACCAGCAGGCCGTGCGCTACGACGGCGGGCACTTCGGGCTGCGGTTTCCGATGGTCGTGGGCCCGCGCTACATCCCGGGCACGCCGGATGCCTCGCGCGTCACGCCGCCGGTCGCGCATCCCGCGCAGGGCGCGATCAATCCGGTCACGCTGCGGATCGAGCTGGACCCCGGCGTGCCGCTGGCCGGCGTGGCGTCGCCCTCGCACGCGATCCACACGAGGCCGGTGAGCGCCGGGCGCTACGAGATCGAGCTGCAGCAGGTCAGCGTCCCCGCCGACCGCGACTTCCAGCTCGTGTGGACGCCGGTGGCGGGGGCGGCGCCGTCGGCGGCGCTGCTGACCGAGCCGAAGGGCGACGAGGTGTTCGCGCTGCTCATGGTGATGCCGCCGGCGGCGCCCGCCGTGGAACGCGACCGCCTGCCGCGCGAGGTCGTCTTCGTTCTCGATCACTCCGGCTCCATGGGCGGCGCGTCCATCGAGCAGGCACGGGCGGCGCTGAAGCTGGCGCTGGCCCGACTGCGCCCGGCCGACAGCTTCAACGTGATCCGCTTCAACCACACCACCGACAGCCTGTTCGCCCGCGCGCAGCCGGCCGACCGCCAGAACCTCGGTGCCGCCCAGCGCTACGTCGACGCGATCCGCGCCGACGGCGGCACCGAGATGCTGGGGGCGCTGCAGCTCGCCCTCGACGGCGGCGAGCGGACCGACCGCCTCCGGCAGGTGATCTTCCTCACCGACGGCGCCGTCGGCAACGAGGCGCGCCTGTTCCAGACGATTCGCGAGCGGCTCGGCGACAGCCGGCTGTTCACGATCGGCATCGGCTCGGCGCCCAACAGCCATTTCATGCGCGAGGCGGCGCGCCTGGGTCGCGGCACGTTCACCTACATCGGCAACACCTCCGAGGTGAGGGACAAGATGACCGGGCTGTTCCGCAAGCTGGAGTCGCCGGCGCTCGCCGACGTCCGCCTCGAGCTGCCGGGGGCCGGCGACGCCGAGATCCTGCCGGGGCCGATCCCCGACCTCTACGTGGGCGAGCCAATCGTCGTCGCCGTGCGGACGCGGATGCTGCCCGCGGAGGCGGTCGTGCGCGGCCGCTTCGGCTCCACGCCGTGGGAGACACGCGTGCCCCTGCGCCAGGCCGCGCCGGGGGCGGGGCTATCGGGACACTGGGCGCGGGCCAAGATCGCCGCGCTGCTCGACCAGCGGCGCGCGGGCGCTCCCGACGCCGACGTCCGCCACGCGGTGATCGACGTGGCACTGCGCCACCACCTGGTCAGCGCCTACACGAGCCTGGTGGCGATTGACGTCACGCCGGCGCGGCCGGGGGACGCCGCGCTGACGACGCACGCGCTGAAGACGACCCTGCCGCACGGCTGGGAGTACGAGGCGGTGTTCGGCCTCGGCCAGGGCGCCACCCCCGGGCCGCTGCACCTGCTCGTCGGTCTCGCCGCGCTCCTGCTCGCGGCCGGCCTCAGCCTCGCGCTCCGGCGCGAGGCGGCGCCGGTGGGCGTGCGGCGGCGACGTGACCCGTAGCGCGCTCCGCGTCCTGGCTCTGGTACTCGTCGGCGTTGGCGTCTGGCAGGTCGGTCACGGCGGCTGGATCTACGCCAAGGCGCTCCTCGCCCAGCACCTGCTCCAGCGGGCCTGGGCGCGGACGCTGGCGGGCGAGTCGGACGTCCGACCGTGGCCGTGGGCCGACACCTGGCCAGTCGCCCGGCTGCGGGTGCCGGTCCACGGCGCCGATCTCATCGTGCTCGACGGCGTGAGTGGTCGCACGCTGGCGTGGGCACCCGGCCACGCGGGTGGGAGCGCGCGGCCGGGGGCGCCGGGCACCGCGATCGTCTCCGGCCACCGCGACACGCACTTCCGCTTCCTGCAGCACCTGGCGCCGGGCGACGAGATCATCGTGGACACGCCGGGCCGGCCGCCCGCGCGCTTTCGCGTGCGCGAGGCGACGGTGGTGGACGCCCGCACGGCCGTCATCGGCAGCGCCGGTGACGGCGGCGCCGACCTCGTGCTCCTGACGTGCTACCCGTTCGACGCGCTCGAGCCGGGCGGCCCGCTGCGCTACGTCGTCGTCGCCGAGGCGGCGAGCGTGGAGGCGCGGCGCATCAGCTCGGAGTGACGGAACGCCCGGCCCAGCGGTTCCTCGGGGAGCTCACCCACGACCCGCTGGAGTCCCGCCAGCACCAGGCCGGCCTCGCGCCGGGCGGCGTCGATGTGGCGCCGGGCCGCGAGCGCGCCGGCCAGGGCCAGGCCGGCGCGCCACCGGCACGGCCAGTACGCGAACGCCTCGGCCTGGCCGACGACCCCACGCAGCGCCGTCTCGGCGTCGCCGACCCGCCCTTGCGCGAGCCACGCCTCAGCCTCCAGGCGTCGCGCCTCGACCAGCAGGACCGTGTAGGCGCCGCAACGCGCGCGGAATCGGGTGACGGCCGCCAGCGCGTCGTCCGGCCGTCCGGCCCTGAGTGCGCACACGCCGAGGTGCAACTGAGGGAAGATCACCTTCTCGGTGCACTCGCCGGCGACCTCGATCGCCTCGGCCAGGTATCGCCGGCCGTCCTCCAGCTCCCCGGCGTAGACGAGGTCCTGACCGAGGTTCGCCAGCGCGTCGGCGATCCAGATGTGGGCGCCCAGTCGGCGCGACAGCGTCAGTTCCTCCTCGTGGAGCGCCCGGGCGCCGGGCACGTCGCCGCATTCGGCGTGCAGGCGGCCGAGCATGCCGAGGCCGTAGGCGGTCCACTCCAGGTGCCCGAGCTCGCGGGCGATGGCCAGCCCGCTCGACGCCTCGCCGAGCGCGTCTCCGAACGCCCCGAAGCAGATCTGCATCTCCGCCGTGAGCGCGTGCACGAACGCCTCGTCACCACGGGCCTCCAGGCTGCGCGCCAGGTCGCGCGCGCGGCGCATGCTCGGCCGGGCGGCGGCGAGGCCCCGCCGGAACGTCAGCATGCCGGTCTCGGAGCTGAGAGCGCTGATCTCCGCCCGCCGGTCTCCGTTCGCCCGGAGGATCGGCAGCACGCGGCCGAGGATCACGCCGGCCCGCTCGAGATCTCCGGACAGCTGTACGTTCATGCCCAGCATCTCCAGCGTCCGACCCTCACCCCGTACGTCCTCGAGCTGCTCGAACAGGGCCAGCGCCGCCTCGAGCTCGCGGCGGCTGTCGGTCATCCGCACCACGTTGAGGAGCATGACGCCGAGCTGCGCGCGCGCATCGGCCAGGGCGCGCCGATCACCGGCGCGCTCGAGCAGGCCGACCGCCCGCCGGGTCAGATCGAGACCGCGCGCGTAGTCGCGATGGCCGCCCCACAGCGCGCCGAGGGCGGTGAGGACCCGCCCCTGCGCGATCGCGTCCGCCTCGCCTTCCGCCAGCGCCAGCGCGGCCTCGAGGTCGGCCTGGGCCGGCTCGAACTGGCCGAGCAGGCCATGGACGGCCGCGCGCGCCTCCAGCAGCGTGCGGCGCTCGGCCGCCGGGAGCCCCGCCCGCTCGCCGGCCATGAGCGCCTGATCGTAACGGGCCAGGGCTTCCCTGTTCGCCCAGGCGCCCGCCGCCATGGCCGCCGCGCGCCGGGCGTGCTCGGAGGCTTTCGCCCACGCCTCCGCCTGCAGGTAGTGATGCGCCAGCAGCGGCGCCAGATCGGCCACGCGCTCGGGGTAGAGCGCGGCCAGCGCGTCGCCCGCGCGCCGGTGGAGCGCGCGGCGGCGCGGCGTCACCAGGGTGGTGTGGGCGACGTCCTGGGTCAGCGCGTGCTTGAAGACGTACGACCGCTCGTCGGCGTCCGAGCGCTCGTAGAGGAATTCCAGGCGGGTGAGGTCGCGCAGGTCCTCGTCGAGCCGCTCGGGGGCGTCGGCGATCGCCCGGAGCAGGCGCTCCGGGAACTCGCGGCCGAGCACCGCGGCAGTCTGCAGCACGTGCTTGGCGGTCTCGGGCAGGCGGTCGATGCGCGCGGCGAGCACGCCCTGCACGGAATCCGGCACCGGCAGCGTGCCGCCGGGGGCGTCGCCGAGCGCGTGCACCAGCTCCTCGAGGAAGAACGGATTGCCCTCGGCCTTGTCGAGGATCAGCCGAGTGAGCGGATCGTCCGGAGCCAGGTCGGGCAGCAGCGAGCGCACCACGCGCAGGCTGTCCTCGCGGCGCAGCGGCGCCAGCGAGATCTGCGTGGCGTAGGAGCGGTCGATCCACGAGGGCCGGTAGCCCGGCCGATAGGTCGTCACCAGGAGCACGCTGGCGCGGCCGACGGTCTCGGCGAGGCTGGCCAGGCACGCCTCGGACGCGGGATCGATCCAGTGCAGGTCCTCGACCACGAGCACGAGCGGACGCTGGCGACTGCCGCGCAGCCACATCTGGCGGAGCGTGTCGAGCGTGCGCGCCGCCAGCACGTCGCCGCCCAGCGCCCGCAAGGCGTCGTCCGCCTCCTTGAGGCCGAGCAGGTGGAGCACCAGGGGCGCGCGCTCGACGGGATCGAGGCCGAGCGATTCCAGCGTCGCGCGGACCTTGTCGGCGGCGCGTTCGGGGGGATCGACTTCGACGACGCCGCAGGCGCCGCGCAACAGATCCAGAACGGGCAGGTAGGGGATCGTGCCGCCGTAGGACAGGCACCGGCCTTCCAGCCACGTCGCCTCGGCACCGACCTCGCGGCGGACCTCGACGAGCAGCCGGGACTTGCCCACCCCCGGCTCGCCGACGACGCCGGCCACGCGGCCGTGGCCCTGCGCGACCTCGCCGACCAGCTCGCGCAGCGTGGCCGCCTCCCGCTCGCGCCCGACGAAGTGGCTGCGCGCGCGCCGCCCGCCCGCCTCGCCGCCCGCGGCCACGGCGGATCCGGTGAGGCGGAACGCGGTGACCGGACCGCTGAGGCCGCGGACGTCGAGCGCGCCGAGCGGCTCGAGCGCGACGTGGTCTTCGATCAACCGGGCCGTGGCCTGGCTCACCACGATGGCGCCGGGTGCCGCACTCTGCTGCAGGCGCGCCGCCAGGTGGGTGCAGTCGCCGACGGCCGTGTAGTCCATGCGCAGGTTGTCGCCGATCGCCCCGACCACGACGAGCCCGGTGTTGAGTCCCATGCGCACGCTGAGCGTGAGCTGGGCGCCGGAGTCGAGCACGATCGGTTTGTCGACGGCGCGGGCGACCCCCAGCGCGGCCAGCGCCGCGCGGCGCGCGTGGTCCTCGTGCGCGAGCGGCGCGCCGAAGAGCGCCATGAAGCCGTCGCCGAGGAACTGGTTGACGGTGCCCTCGTAACGGTGGATCTCGGCCAGGGCGATCTCGAAGAACCGGTTGAGGAGATCGTGCATGGCGTCGGGCCCCAGCCGCTCGGCAACCGCGGTGGACCCGACCAGATCGCAGAACAGCACGGTGACCGGCTTGCGCTCGCCCTGCAGTGCGGCGCGCGAGGTCAGGATGCGCTCGGCGAGGTGCCGGGGCGTGTAGGCGTCGGGGGCGTGGCCGGCCTCGGCGGGAGCCAGCACGGGTTCGGTCGCGCGGCCGCACGCGGGACAGAACCGCGCACCCTCCGGGAGCTCGACGCCGCACGACGCGCAGGCGGCGGCCAGGCGGGTGCCGCACGCGATGCAGAAGCGCGCGCGGGCGGGATTGTCCTGCTGGCAGCTACGGCATCGCATGTGTCAGGTCCGGCGACGCTTGGTGCGGGGGCGTCCGGCGTAGCCCAGCGCCCGATCGCGCGCGGTCAGCGTGCGGTCGCGCGCGCGGGCGGGGCCGTAGCCGCCGCCGCCCGGCGTGCTGACGAGCACCCGGTCGCCCCGCTCGAGGACGTACTGCTTGCGGTTGTCGATGCGGCGGCCGTTGAGGCGCACGTCGCCGCGGCCGCCGGCGCCGCCGCCGGCCAGGCCGGGCGCCGGGTACGTGGTCCGTTCCGCCATCACGCTGAGGACGATGGGCCGCGGCGACCGGCTCTCGATCAGGATGTCCTGGCCGAGGCCGCCGCGGAAGCGGCCGGCGCCACCCGAGCCGGGCCGCATGCGCTTGTAGTGGAAGAAGAGCGGACTGTTGCGCTCGGCGACCTCCACCGGGGTGGACGAGATGTTGCTCGGCCACGACAGCACGTTCTCGCCGTCCTTGACCGGCGTGGCGCCCATGCCGCCGTTGAAGAACAGCACCGTCGTGTAGGGCTTGCCGTCCTCGCGCGTGCTCGACTGGCTGAGCGCCCACAGCGGTGAGCCGGCGCCGGCCATCACGCGCTCGGGTATGACCTGGTGCAGCGCGCCCAGCACCAGCGCCGGCACGTAGTGGCCGGTGGTGGCGCGGCTCACCACCGCGGCCGGAAAGCGCGGGTTGAGGAGCGAGCCCTCGGGGGCGGTGACCCTGATCGGCCGGTACATGCCTTCGTTGTTCGGCAGGCCGGGCAGCAGCGCGCAGCGCAATGCATACGCGGTCATCGCGAACGTGTAGGCCAGCACGCAGTTGATCGCTCGCGGTTGTTGCGGTGACGTTCCCGTGAAGTCCGCCACGACCTCGTCCGCCCGCGACGGTGAGCGCGATCTTGAAGTCGAAGGGCGCGCCGGTGCCGTCCGTGCGGAAGCCGTAGCGATAGGTGCCGTCGGGGACCGCGCCGATCGCCGTGCGCATCGCCCGCTCCGAGCGGGCGAACAGCTCGTCGCCCAGCTCGTCGAGCGTGGCCAGGCCGTAGTCGTCCATCAGCGCCTTCACCCGCCGCTCCATCAGCTCGTTGGCGCTGGCCTGGGCCCAGATGTCGCCCAGGGTCTGGTCCGGCGTGCGCACGTTGGCGCGGACGAGCTGCACCAGCGTGTCGTCGGTCTGGCCGGCCCGCACGAGCCAGGTGAGCGGGATGTGCAGGCCTTCCTCGAAGATCTCGCGCGCCTCGATCGCGCGGATGCGGCCGCCGATGTCGGGCATGTGCGAGGTCGTCGCCGAGAACGCCACCAGGCGGTCGCCGTGGAAGATCGGCTTGAGCACCGAGACGTCGCTCATGTGGCCGGTGCCCATCCAGGCGTCGTTGGTGATGAGGACGTCGCCCGGCCGCATGCGCTCGGCCCCCAGCTCGCGCAGGAAGTGGCGGACGGTGGCGGGCAGGGTGCCGATGAACGAGGGGATGCTGCCGCTGTTCTGGGCCAGGGCGTAGCCGCGCGCGTCGGTGAGCACGCAGGCGAAATCGTTGGCCTCGTTGGACAGCGTGGAGAACGACGTGCGGACGATGGCCTTGGCCGCCTCGTCGACGACCGAGATGATGCGCGTCCACAGCACTTCCAGCGTGACCGCGTCGAGCTTGGTCGTCATGGCAGGGTCACGAGGATGTTGCCGCTGGCCGCCACGCGGCCGACACCGCCGGGGCCGATCACGAGCGTGGAGCCCTCTTCTTCGACGACGGCCGGGCCGCGGATCTCGTCTCCCGGCGTCAGCGCGCGCGCGATCGTACACGGTGGTCTCCTCGAATCCCCGCGGCTCGGGGAAGTAGGCCGGGCGCGTGCCCTTGACGGCGCCGCCGCCGGTGCCGGCCTCGCCGTGCACCGCCATGTCAGCGCCGGCTACCGGCGCGCGCACGGCGACCCGGATGTTGATGAACTCGATCGGGACGTCGGGCGGCGTCAGCGCGAACTTCTCGCGATAGGCCGTCTCGAACGCGGCCGTCAACCGCCGGCACGAGCCCTCGGAGTCGTCGTAGGGGCCGTCGGGCAGCGCCACGACGAGGTCGAAGCCCTGGCCGAGGAAGCGGCCGTCGGCCAGCCGGCGCACGCTCGCCGTGTCCAGCTCGAGGCCGGTGTCGGCCATGACCGCGCGGGCGTCGTCCTCCAGGCGGCGGAACGCCTGCTCCAGCGCGGCGCCGCTGTCGCGGTCCAGCCGGATCCCGACCGTGGCCACGCGGTCCACCCGCGCGGGTGCCACCAGCAGCCCGAGCGCCGAGGCGACGCCGGCCGCCGGCGGGCAGATCACCTGGCGCAGCCCGAGCTTGCGCGCGACCTCGTAGGCGTGGACGGGCCCGGCCCCGCCGGTGCAGAGCAGCGCGTAGTCGCGCGGATCGCGGCCGCGCTCGGCGATGTGCACGCGCGCGGCGCCCGCCATGTTCTCGTTGACCACGTCGTGGATGCCCCACGCGACCTCGGTCAGCGACAAGCCGATGCGCCCGGCGAGCGCCTCGAGCGCCGCGCGGGCCGCGGCGACGTCCACGCGCACCTCGCCGCCGGCGAAGTAGTCGGGGTTCAGGTACCCGAGCACGAAATCGGCGTCGGTCACCGTCGGCTCGGTGCCACCCAGGCCGTAGGCGGCGGGGCCGGGCTGCGAGCCCGCGCTGCGCGGCCCGACCTTCAGCAGGCCGATCTCGTCGACGTGGGCGATGGAGCCGCCGCCGGCGCCGATCTCGATCAGCTCGATGGTGGAGATGCGGATCGGCAGCCCGCTGCCCTCGAGGAAGCGCTTCTGCCGCGCCGCCTCGAACGCGTAAGCGGTCAGCGGCTCGCCGCCGTCCACGAGGCTCAGCTTGGCGGTGGTGCCGCCCATGTCGAACGCGAGGAGGTTGCCCCGGCTGTCCGGGCTGCCGAAGAACGCCGCGGCCAGCGCGCCCGCGGCCGGCCCCGACTCCAGCATCTGCACCGGCGTGCGCTCGGCCTCGGCCACGTGGGTGAGGCCGCCGCTCGACAGCATCAGCAGGAGCGGCGCCGGGATGCCGAGCTCGGCGACGCGCCCGGCCATGGCGGCCAGGTACTGGCGCGCCAGCGGCTTGATGTAGGCATTGGCCACCGTGGTGGAGGCGCGCTCGTACTCGCGGATCTCCGGCGCCACCTCGTGCGAGGTCGTCACCGCGATCGCGCGGTGGCGCCGGGCGATGAGGCGCGCGGCCTCCGCCTCGTGGCGCGGGTTGGCGTAGGCGTGCAGGAAGACGACGGCGATCGACGTCACGCCGGCCGCGGCCAGCCGGCGCCCCTGCGCCTCGAGCTGGCGCGCGTCCAGCTTCGTCATGATCGAGCCGTCGGCGCGCGTCCGCTCGGCGACCTCCAGGCGCAGGTCGCGGGGCACCAGCGGCTCCGGCTTGACGATGTTCAGGTCGTACAGCTCGAACTTCCGCTCGCGCCCGATCTCCAGCGTGTCGGCGAAGCCGGCGGTGGTGATGAGCCCGGTGACGGCGCCGCGCCGCTCGATCAGCGCGTTGGTGAACAGCGTGGTGGCGTGCACGACGCGCGTGAACTCGGCCGGCGGCACCCGGTCGCGGGCGAGCAGGGCGGCCACGCCGGCCGCCACCGCGCGGGCGGGGTCGTCGTGGGTGGTGAGGACCTTGCGGCTGAGCTGGCGCCCGCGCGCGTGGTCGTAGACCACGATATCGGTGAAGGTGCCACCGATGTCGATGCCGAGCGAGAAGCTCACGGCTCGAGCTTGAGGCCTTCGAACGGAAGGGCATGCATGGCCGCACAGTAGGGCGCGCCGCGAACGAAATCAAGCGGACCCGCGCCGGCCGACGCGCGCGCGGGGCGCGCGTCAGCCGCGCAGCGTCAGCGTGGGCACCGCGGTCTTGCGGGCGACGCGATCGGCGATGCCGGGCGCCAGCGCGGTGCGCAGGTAGCCCTGCCGGTCCGCGGCGAGCGCGATGAGGTCGGCGTCGAAGGCCTCGGCCTCGAGCGCGATCTCCTCGGCCGGCTCACCGAAGCGCACGGCCGTCTCGACGGGCACGCCCGTCAGCTCCGCCTCGAAGGGGCGGAGATCGGCGAGCCCCTCGGCCGTGAGCCGTGCCATTTCCTGATCGCTGTAGGCCACGGTCTGGCCGTGATTGCCGATCACGCGGGTGGGAACCGGGAACACGCGCAGCAGACGCACCGTCGAGCCGGCGTCACGCGCCAGCGCCGCGACGACGGGAACGATCGTCTCTTTGCGCTCGCGAGCGTCGACGGGAGCGAGAATTCGTTTGGCCATTGTCATCCTCCTGCAGATTGCGATGCCGCTCCGGTGGCGCGGGATTCCCGCATGAATACTGAATCTCCGGCGCGGTGGGCTACATCGAAAAGCAGATGAGGGTCTTGTACCTGATCATCACGGTGCTGCTGGTCGCGTCGCTGGGGCTGCTGGAGGCCGTGACGCCCTAGGGCTGAGGCTCCTCGCCCGCGTCGGTCAGCAACACCCAGTCGTCGACGCCGTCGGCGCTGGGCCGCTGTTTGGGTTGCGTCGCCACGACGCGGCCCCGGCTCGCCGAGAACCACTCCCACTGTCCGACCGGCGCCCCGGCGTCCTCGGCGGCGCCCATCTCGGGGCCCGCCGCGCCCTGCGTCGCCCGCTCGGCCTTGCGCGCGCGCTTGGCTTCCTGGCGTGTGCGTTGGGTCGCTTCTCGCTGCCGGCGATCGAATCCGTAGTTCCTTCGACGTGCCATATCGCTCCCGATGAGTTACTGACTTAGAGCGGTCGACGAGACCTGACTACGAGGGCGAAAGCACCTTACTCCGGCCCGCACGGCCGCGCAAGTCTTCCGTGTATCATGGCGGCCCATGGACATCGGCTGCCACCTCCCCAACCAGGGCCCGCTCGCCACCGGCGAGGCGCTCGTCACCTTCGCGCGCGAGGCCGACCGCCGCAACATCGCCTCCCTGTGGGTGAGCGACCACGTCATCTTCCCGCGGACCGCGACCGGCAGCTATCCGGGCGGCCGCTTCCCGCATCCGCCTGACAAGCCGTACCTCGAGCCGGTCGTCGCGCTCGCGGCCGCCGCCGTGGTCACGACGCCGGGCGCGGCTGGGCGCGTCGGTGTTCATTCTCGGGCATCGCCACCCGGTGGTGATGGCCAAGATGCTCACCTCGATCGACGCGCTCTCCCAGGGCCGGCTCATCTGCGGCGTCGGGGTCGGCTGGTGGAAGGAGGAGCTGGAGATCCTGGGCGCGCCGTACCATCAGCGGGGCCGCCAGGCCGACGAGATCCTGAAAGTCTTCAAGACGCTGTGGTCGGCCGACAACCCGGCGTTCGAGGGCGACTTCTTCCGTTTCCGCGACATCGGCTTCGCCCCCAAGCCCGTGCAGAAGCCGCACCCGCCGATCTGGGTCGGCGGCGACAGCCCCGGCGCCTTCCGCCGGGTCGTCGCGCTCGGCGACGGCTGGCACGCGACGTCGAAGTCGCCGGCCGAGCTCGGCGAGGCGCTCACGCGGTTGCGGGCGGCGGCCGACAAGGCCGGCCGGCGTTTCGAGACCATCGAGCTGTCGTTGCGGTACACGCTGCGCGACGACCTGCTCGCGAAGGGGACGCAGGCGGTCGTCGACGAGCTGGCCGCCTACAAGCGCCTCGGCCTGAGCCACATCCTGCTCGAGTTCCGTCGCGACGACCTGGGCCGCATGCTGGAGATCCTCGACCTGGTGACCGGCACCGTGCGCCCCGCCGTCGATCGCGCCTGACCTGGGAGACATCATGGCGACCATCACGCCGAAGCTCACGCAGATCGCCTCGGGGCTGCGCTTTCCCGAGGGCCCGGTGGCGATGCCGGACGGCTCCGTGATCCTGGTCGAGATCGAGCGCCGCACGCTCTCGCGGGTCACCCCCGACGGCAAGGTGCAGGTGATCGCCACGCTCGGCGGCGGACCGAACGGCGCCGCCATGGGGCCCAACGGCAAGATCTACGTCACCAACAACGGGGGGCTCAAGTTCCTCGAGCGGCCCGGCCGGCTCTTCCCGGTGGCGCAGGCCGACGACTATGCCGGGGGCAGCATCCAGGTCGTCGATCCCGTGACCGGCACGTTCGAGACGCTCTACGACGCCTGCGACGGCCAGCGCCTGCGCGGCCCCAACGACCTCGTCTTCGACCGCGCCGGCGGCTTCTGGTTCACCGACCTCGGCAAGACCCGCGAGCGCGACGCCGACCGTGGCGCCGTCTACTACGCGAAGGCCGACGGCTCGATGATCACCGAGGCGATCTTCCCGCTCGAGCGGCCCAACGGCATCGGCCTGTCACCCGACGAGCGCACGCTCTACGTGGTCGAGACGCCGACCGCACGCTGCTGGGCGTTCACGCTCTCGGCGCCCGGCCAGATCGAGTCGGCCAACGGTACCTACCGCGGGGAGAAGGGGCGCGTGGTGGTCGGGCTCGGCGGCTACCAGATGTTCGACTCGCTCGCCGTGGACAGCGAGGGCCACGTCGCGGCCGCGACGCTGATCACCGGCGCCGTCAGCGACATCTGGCCCGACGGCAGCCGCGTCGACCAGTACACGCTGCCGGACATGATGGTCACCAACGTCTGCTTCGGCGGGCGCGACCTGCGCACCGCCTTCGCGACGCTCTCGATGGGCGGCACGCTCGTGTCGTTCGAGTGGCCGCGACCGGGCCAACCGCTGCACTACCTCAACAACAGTTAGGAGCCGGATATGCTGGCGATGTGGGTGAAGGTGCGGGTGAAGGCGAACGAGCGCGAGCGGTTCCTCAAGGCGATCGAGGTCGACGCCCTCGGCTCCGAGCGCGACGAGCCGAACTGCTACCGGTTCAACGTGCTGCAGGACGCGAAGGACCCGAACGTCTACTACTTCTACGAGGTCTACGAGAACGAGGCGGCGCTGGAGAAGCACCGGGCGGCGCCGCACTACGCGGTGTGGCGGGCGGCGGCCGACACGCTCGACGGGCCGACCGAGCCCACGCGCTGCACCACCGTGTTCCCGAGCGCGCCCGGGCTACTGGACGACGAAGCGATAGGCCCGCTCCTGCGGTGGGGGCTGCCGCTGGCCGTCCTGCTGTTCGTGGGCGCCTCCTCGCCGTGGGTATCCCAGCAAGCCCCGCGATGGCTCTTTCCCATCCTGGCGGCGCTCGGGGCGGGGCTGGTCCTGTTCTCGTTCGTCCGCTCCCTCGGTCGAGTCGCGCGCGACCGGAAGGACGGCCGCCTCCGCATCGTCCCTCTGGTCGTGAATGCCGTCGCGATGATCGTCCTGGTGGTGCTGCCGATCACGCGCGTGCTCGGGGTCGTGTTCGGCTCGGGAGCGCCGCGCGTGCTCGCGGGCTTCGGCGACTGGCTGGGCGGTGAAGGCTACCCGCGACCGAGTCCGCATCGCGGCCTCGACGTCGCGGGCCGGATCGGAGTCGACGTGCTCGCCGCCGCCGACGGTCGCGTGACGGTGGCGCGCGACAACCGTGACCTGTGCGGCCTGATCATCGTCATCGCGCACGATCCGCACGGCTACCGCACCGTCTACTGCCACTCGGCGGCGATCGCCGTGAAGCCGGGGGAGATGGTCACCCGAGGCCGGCGGATCGGCACCGTGGGCACGACCGGACAGCGCGCGTGGCCCGGCTTCGAGCACGTGCACCTGGAGCTGCAACGAGGGGACGACAGCCGGAACGTCGAGGATCCGGCCCCGCGGATCGTCGGGTGCTTCGACGGGACGAGGCGGTACCCGGTCGACCGCCTCGTCCTGACCTACCCGGTGAAGTGCTGAGCCAGTCCGCCTAGTTCTGGTACGACGAGTCGGTGCGATCCAGCCGCCGGAGGAGGCCCGGCCACACCAGCGCGGCGGCGCTGCGACGCGGGGCGCCGCCGCCCTGCATCGTCGCGTAGGAGGCGTCCAGCACTTCCTTGCTCACGTGGGTCAGCTCGCCGCCACCCGCCTGCGCGCGCACCTGGATCGCGCACGAGGCTTCCAGGTAGTACATCCGGACGAAGGCTTCGGCCACCGTCTCGCCGACGGTCAGCAGGCCGTGGTTCTTCAAGATCAGGTGGACGTTGCGGCCGAGGTCGGCGACGAGGCGCGGCTTCTCGTCGTCGCGCGTCGCCGGCCCCTCGAAGTCGTGATAGCCGAGGCTGCCGAGCACGGCCATCGAGTGCTGCGAGAGCGGCAGCAGGCCGCCGTGCTGGGCGGAGACGGCGACGCCGTTCACCGTGTGCGTGTGGAGCACGCACTTCGCGTCGTGGTTGGCGGCGTGGATCGCGCTGTGGATCACGAAGCCGGCCGCGTTCACCGGGAACGGCGAGTCCTCGACCTTGTTGCCCTGAAGGTCGATCTTGACCAGGCTCGAGGCCGTGATCTCGTCGAAGAAGAGCCCGTACGGGTTGATGAGGAACTGGTCCTCGGTGCCGGGCACGCGCGCGCTGATGTGCGTGAAGACCAGGTCTTCCCAGCCGAAGCGCGACACCAGCCGGTAGGAGGCGGCGAGGTCGACGCGCACCGCCCACTCCTCGGGGGAGACCTTGTCCTTGAGCGAGGGAATCTCGAGCGCGGTCATCATGAGCGGACTCTCCTCTAGCGCAGGTTGTACAGCCGCGCGACGTTGTCGTGGGTGATCTTGCGGCGCACGCGCTCGGAGAAGCCGCTGAGGTTCTTCTCGAGGATCGTGCGCGAGTTCGGCCACAGGCAGTCCGGGTGCGGATAGTCGGCGCCCCAGATGATGTTGTCCTCGCCGATGAGCGGCACGATCGGCTCCAGGTAGTTGTCCTGCTGGTAGGTGACGAAGCCCTGGCGGCGGAAGTAGTCGCTGGGCCGCAGCTTGAAGCCGAGCGAGCGGGCGCGGTCCTCGTACTCCGTGTCGAGCCGGTCGAAGACGTAGGGCAGCCAAGTCACGCCCGACTCGCCCAGCACGAAGTTGAACTCCGGGTACTTCTCGCAGGCGCCGGAGGCCAGGATCGACACCAGCACCTCCATGGTGTCGAGCTGGAACAGCGACGAGCGCACCAGCCGGTACTGCGTGAAGTACTCCTTCTCCATCTTGGGATCATCGGGCGCGCGCAGCGCCTTGAACCCGGTGGAGTGGAACGAGATCGGGAAGCGGCACTCGGCAGCGGCCTCCCACAGCGGGTACCAGCCGTGGTGATAGAGCGGCAGGCTCATGCGCTTGAACGCCAGATCGCCGCCGCGCAGCCCCAGCTTGGCGCAACGGCGCACCTCGGCCGCCGCCTCGATCGGGTCGTTGTTGGGGACGATGGCGAGTGGGAAGACGCGGTTGGGGTCGGAGCGCCGGGCGAAGTCAGCCGCCCAGTCGTTGTAGACGCGGTCGCACCACATGCGCAGGCCGGGGTCGGCGATCATCTCGTTGATCATCAGGCAGCCGTAGATGATCTCGGCGTCGAGCCCGTCGCGGTCCAGGTCGGCCAGCCGCAGCTCGGGCGTGGTCGGCCGCGGCGTGGCGCCGGGGCGGTAGTCCCACTCGAAGCCGGCGTCCTGCATCTCGTCGATGTGGCCGAAGCTGCCCTTCGTGTACGGCAGGAAGCCCGGGCCGACGCCGTTCCACATCCCCTTGTCCTGCGCCTCGACGAACCAGTGCAGGCCGTCGTCCAGCAGCTCGGTGCGCGGCGCCAGGAGCTTCCACTTGCCGGGCGCCTGCGCGGACCACAGCTCCGGCGGGCAGTAGGTGAGATCGATGTGGTTGTCGCCGGAGATCAGCCTGTCCTGCATGGCGGGCTCCTTTGCTGAGCGGATGGTACCTCCGAAGCCGGCCCGGCAGCCAGCAGGGAATTCAGCGGTGGTCTCGCCGAGAGTCCCTGGACGCGCGGCGGCGGACGAGCCCGCCCACGATGAGACCGATCCCGACCATCAGGGGCACCCAGTACGTGGGCACCTGCCAGACCTTGACGAGGACGATGCAGACGCCAATGACGCTCAGGATGATGCCGGCCAGGAGGAGACTGTTTCCGGATCTGTCCGCCATGTGCAGGCCCCGCTCAACGCACCGTATCGTGGCGGCCGGGGAGGGTCAACACGCGGTCAACGCCACGCGATCTCAGCGGCCGCCGAGCGCGGTGATGAGGCAGGCGCCGACGACGATGAGCGCCGAGCCCCCGATGACGCGGGCGTTGAGCGCCTCGATCCCGCGCAGGAACAGCAGCGAGAAGACGATCACGAACAGCGGGGTGACGTTGGTGAGCGGAGCCACCACGCTCACGGTGCCGAAGCTGAGCGCGAGGACCACCAGGAACACCCCCAGGTTCTCGGTGACGCCGGCCGCGAGGAAGTAGAGGAGGCTCGGGCCCCGGCAGACCATCGCCTCGCGCTGACCGGAGGCGAGCAGGAACCCCGTGAACACCACGAGCGCCGTGGTGACGTTCACCGCGGTCCCCGGCACCGGCGCCATCCCGCTCAGGCCGATCTTGCGCAAGATCGCCACGATGCCGAAGCACGTCGCCGACAGGATCGGCAGCCAGAGCTGCGCGGGCCGCACGCCGAGGCTGCGCCCGCCGGTCGAGAGCAGCGTCGCCCCGGCCACGATCACGAGCGTGCCGAGGATGATCGGGACGGTGACGTGCTCGCCGAGGAGCAGGATGGCCAGGCCCGAGGAAACCAGAGGCGTGACGTTCATGAAGGCCCCGGTGATGGAGGCCCCGACCGCCTCGATGGCGAAGAAGCGCAACAACCGACCGGCCACCGTGCCGATCAGCCCGGCCAGGATGAACAGGCCGAGCGCGGTCGGCGTCGGCCGGCCGATGCCGCCGGTGAACAGCACGGCGACCCAGAGACAGACGGCGCCCACGAGCATGTTGATCCAGACGCCGGTGTAGGGGCCGTAGCCACGCAGGCCCTGCCGGATGAAGATCGTCGCCGCCGCGGAGAGGAGGGCGCTGGACAGGGCAAGGGCGGCGACGGTGCCGGACACCGGGGCGATGCTATCATCTCCGGCGCCAGGAGGCCTCTCATGCGTGATGACCTCGCCGTCGAGACCGAGTCCACCGAGCTGCTCCGCACGCTGATCCGCAACGGCTGCGTCAACACCGGCGAGGCCGCATCCGGCCACGAGGACCGCAGCGTCGACGCGCTGGAGGCCTTCTTCGCCGGCTCCGGTCTCTCCTGCGAGCGCTACACCTCCGAGCCGGGACGCATGAGCCTCATCACGCGCATCGAGGGCACGCGACCGCACAGCGCCGACGCTCCTGCTCATGGGCCACACCGACGTGGTGCCGGTGACGCCTGTCCGGCTGGCAGCGCGACCCCTTCGCCGGCGACCTGGTGGACGGCATCGTGTGGGGCCGCGGGGCCATCGACATGCTCAACCTCACCTCGACGATGGCGGTGGCCACGCGCCGGCTGGCCGCGAGTGGCTGGAAGCCCGCGCGGCACGCTGATCTATCTGGCGGTGGCCGACGAGGAGGCGGGCGGATTCCTCGGCGCCGGCCATCTCGTCGAGCACCACGCCGACGCCGTGAAGTGCGACTACGTCATCACCGAGAGCGGCGGGGTGCCGATCCCGACGAAGTCCGGCCACACCCTCAAGGTCACCGTCGGCGAGAAGGGCGGCAACTGGCGCCGCCTGGTCGTGCACGGCACCCCCGGCCACGGCTCGCGGCCGTTCCGCACCGACAACGCGCTCGTCACGGCCGCCAAGATCATCCAGCGCCTCGCCGAGTACCGACCCGAGGCGCGCATCCTGGATGCCTGGCGCGGTTACGTGGAGGCGCTGGAGCTGGAGCCCGGCCTCACCGACGCCCTCACCGATCCCGACCGCGTGTGGGAGACGGCGCGCGACCTGGACAATCTCGCCCTCGCCCGCGAGGCCCACGCCTGCACCCACACGACGTTCTCGCCCAACATCGCCCACGGCGGGACGAAGGTGAACGTGATCCCCGACCGCGTGGACATCGACGTGGACATCCGCTCGCTGCCCGGCATCGAGCAGCACGAAGTGGAGGCGATGATCAAGGAGGCGCTGGGCAACCTGGCCGATCGGGTGACCATCGAGACGCCGCCCGACCGCAAGCGAGGCGGCAGCGTGTCGCCGACCGACACCCCGCTGATGGCGGCGATCTCGCGCGTGGCCACCCGGCTGATGCCCGACAGCCACGTCGTGCCCGCCATCACCACCGGCGGCACCGATGCGAAGTTCTTCCGGTGGAAGGGGATCCCGGCCTACGGCTTCGGCCTGCACTCCACGCGCATCCCGTACACCGAGTACCCGGTGATGTTCCACGGCCACAACGAGCGCGTGGACACCGAGAGCCTCAAGCTCTCGGCCATCATGTGGGAGACGCTCTGCCGCGATTTCCTGGGGTAGCGCGCCGGCAGTCGCGCGCGCTGTTCACTCGATCACCTGATCTGCCCGCGCCAGCAGCGACGGCGGGATCGTGAGGCCCAGCGCCCTCGCGGTCTTGAGGTTGATGACTAGCTCGAACTTCGTCGGTTGCTCGATGGGAAGATCGGCGGGCCTTGCACCTCTGAGGATCTTGTCGACGTACGCTGCGGCGCGACGAAACAGGTCGCTGAGGTCGGGGCCGTATGACACTAACCCGCCAGCTTCCACGATCCGGCTGAACTGACTCATGATCGGCAGCCGATGCTTGAGCCCGAGGGTGGCGATGACCGTACGATTTGCGACTGCTCGCGGGCTCTCGATCAGCAGGATCGCTTCGGCCTTGTCCCTCTTCGCTGCGGCAAGAGCCGTGGTGAAATCCGTCGAGCTGTTCACATCGAGGTGCTGAAGCCGCAAGCCCAGAAACCGGGCGGTGGCGGCCATCGCATCGACGGCGCCAGCCGACCTCTTCACATCCCACAGCACCGCCACGCGGGCCAGCGTGGGTAGAGCTTCCTTGACCAGCTGCAGCCGCTTTTCGGTGAGTTCCGGCTGGCCGATCGTTAGCCCTGTCAGGTTGCCGCCGGGACGCGCGAGGCTGGTAACGCCCAACGTTCGGGGATCGGTCGAGGCGATCATGACGATCGGGATCGTCGAGGTCGCCTGTTGCGCGGCCCGCGTCGCATCCGGCCCGGCTGTCAAGATGACGGCGGGCTTCGCGCGAACCACGTCTGCGGCGAAGCCGATGAATGTCTCGGGCGCATCGGCCCATCGACGATTGACCGCGAGGTTTTGTCCTTCGATCCAGCCGAGGTCGCCAACCTGTTTCGTGAATGCGGCATACTCCGGTGTTGCATCTGCCGCTGGGCCCGTAAGCAGCATCGCGAGCCTCGCTGACGCCGCTTGCGCCTCGGCGGTGAGCGGCACGGCGAAGACACCGGCCAGCGAGGCTAGCAGGAACCGGCGGCGGTGCATGCCGGCACGGTAGGGCGGATAGGTCAGAACGTCAACACGCGAGGCCGACTCGGGAACGCTGGCCACGTGGCAGTTGCTACGGGACACCGCGCCGAAAAGCTGGACTGCGAGTAAGCCGGTCCGCGATGCGTTGATCGGCGTCGTCCTCCATCCGGGGCCAGGCGAGGTGGTAGCGTCACCCGACCGGGCTACGGCCGCCGCGATGGCCCGCCGCGCGGGTCGTCGGGGCCCGACAGCAGCCACCAGTGCCAGCCGAAATGGAGGATGAACCCGAGCGCTCCGGCGCCGGCGAGAAGGACGACGAGTAGCCACCACGGTAGACACAGCATGCTGATCTAACCACCCAAAGGGCGTTACGGCCCGAACCTCATCCTACCGCATGCGCGCGCCGCGATCACTGGCACCGTCCTTGCCCGCCGGTAGCCGCCGGGACCGGTGACGACGCCAAAGAGCCACGACCGTGCGGTGAACTGGCTCGGCTCTGCATATCCGTGTGCAGGGAGCAGTCGATTTGCAGCACGGCCGTGTCGACGACCAGAAGCCCGAGGCCCCGGGAGCGTGGCGCGGCGAGATCCCCCGCCAGGCGGTCATCGACGCATGCTGGCGGCGGCACTTCGAGGATCGGGCGCAGTGGACGAGCGACGAAGCCCAGGTCTCGGCGTGGTCTGCCGAGGGCTTGAGCGCCCGGCTGTCCGCCTTCGACCATCTGCTGCCCGAGCTGGCCGCCGGTCCCGGCACCAGCGTTCTCGATCTCGGATTCGGAGCGGGAACCTAATCCCCTTCAGGCCGGAGTCATTCGATCTCGTCCTCTGCATCGGCGTCCTGCAGTGTTGCGAGAGGTCGGGCGCGCTGATCCGCGAGGCCACCCGCCTCGTGCGCCCGGGTGGCGCACTCCTGGTCGAGAGCCTGAATCGTCTTCACTTCGTCGTCCCGGGCATCAAGCTGCTGGAGCTCGTGCGCCGTCGCGCGCCGTCGCCGGTCGTGCGTCACCGCACGCGGGCGGTGGAGCGCTGGCTCGAGTCCAGTGGCATCGAGGTGCGAGGCCGCGTCCCGATCTACGTCCTGCCGCCTCGGACGATGCGGCCGGCGGTCGTGGCGGGCCTGATGGTGCGGGCGTTGCGCGGGCTCCCGGCGCTGTGGCGCTTCGGAGCGACCGCGATCTGGTGGCACGGTCGCAAGCGAATGGAGCGATGACCGGCCGGCCCGGGGCTACAGCACGAGTTCCCGCGCGACCCCGCGCATGTCGAGCTCGAACTCCAGCCCCTGGATCGGCGGTCGGCTCGGATACCAGCGCACCCCGTGGATGGCGGCCGGGCCGGCGAGACGGAGGATCTCCTCCTCGACGAGGCCGTGGATCGGCTGGGCGGTGTAGACGTCGAGCATGGTGATGCGGGTCCAGCTTCCCCCGAGCGCCCACATGCGGTCCTGCATGATCGCCATCACGAAACGCGCCTTCTCGTGCATGGCGTCGGGCGAGGTCTCCCCGTGGCGGACGATGCCCTCGGGGCCGCGGGCCCGCTCGCGCAGTTCGCCGGCGCCGGCCACCACGAAGGTCGGCTGCGGCGTGCTGCCGGCCACCGTGTAGTCGAAGGCGTAGAGCGACGGTTCGGTGGGGGCGCCGACCACCGGGGCCACGTTGGTGCGAGGGATCGGGTTCTCGCCGTCGACCAGGATGCCCCACTCGCCGAGGAGCGCGCGGTAGCCCTGGTTGAAGCCGTCGAAGCCGTCGAAGGTGAACGGCGCCGGGCTGCGCAGCATGATGCCGCACAGCGCCGTCCGCGGCCGGCCCGCCTCGCGCAGGTGGCGGTCGATCCGCGCGAACCCCTCGCGCCACGGCACCAGCGCGCTCAGCGTCGTGTGCACGATCTCCCAGCCCGGCTGGGCGACGACGCCGGAGGAGAACGCCGGGATGCCCGGCAGGAAGCGGTAGCCGCCGTGCGGAACGTCACGAAGCAAGCTCCACCTCCGCGCTCATGGCCACGGTGCCCTCCGGCGTGACCGCCCACAGCTCGCAGCCGCGCCCGTCGGTGGTCGGCCGGCCGCGCAGCTCGAACGCCGCGGTGTCGAAGAGGGGCGCCCGGGCCTGGGTGGCGTAGCCGCGCAGCGTCCGGCCGGGGTTGCAGTCGCGCGCGAAGTCGATCAGCAGCGTCGTCGTCAGCGGCCCGTGCACGACCAGGCCGGGGTAGCCCTCGGTCTCCATCGCCCAGGTGCGGTCGTAGTGGATGCGGTGGCTGTTGAAGGTCAGCGCCGAGAAGCGGAAGAGCAGCACGGGGTCGGTCGTCATGCGCTTGCGCCAGGGGACGTCGGCCGGCGGCGGCTCGCGCCGCGGCGCCTGGTTGCGCTCGCCCGCCTTCACCTCCTCGCGGAAGACCGTGCGGCGCTCGTCCTCCAGCGCGAGACCGTCGGGACCGAACACGCGGTTGACCACCGTGGCAAACACCAGCGTGCCGGTGCCGCCGCTCTTCACGCTGATGTCGGCCAGCTCGGTCTCGCGCCGCACGGCCTCGCCGATGCGCAGCGGCCGGTGAAACCGCACGCGCTCGCCGGCGAACATGCGCCGGGGGAACGGCATCGGCGGGACCACGCCGGCATCCCGCGGGCTGCCGTCCGGGCGGAGCTCGTCGGGCCGGTACTGGGGCAGGAAGTAGAGCGCCAGCCAGGCCGGCGGCAGCGGGTCGCCCGCCTCGAGCTTCGGCTCGGGACGCGCGAACGCCAGGCGCAGGAGGTTGGCGGGGCCGGGATGGAGCACGTCGCTCGCGGTCTGCTTCCGGCCGATGTGGGTCTTGAGCTCGTCCAGGTTGAACGCCGTCGTCGTCATCGTGACTCCTCCGCTATGAACGCGCGCACGATCTTCAGGAACTCCTGGAGCTGGTCGTGGTGGAGCCAGTGGCCCGCGCGCTCGATGCCGATCACGCGGGCGTTGGGGAAGTGGGCGGCGCGGCCGTCCTCGGCCGGGTTGCCGGCCCAGCGGCTCTCGCTGCCGTGCAGCAGCAGGGTCGGGCAGGCGATGCGCGACCACAGGAGCTGGATGTCCCGCCGCGACATGTCGTAGGGCGGGAACGCCCGCACGTAGTTGTCGAACTTCCAGGAGTACGTCCCGTCCTCGTTCTGGTTGGCGCCGTGCTCGGTGAGGTGACGGGCCTGCTCGGCCGTGAGGTGGGGGTTCTCCTCCTGCATGCGGCGAAACGCGTCCTCGATCGAGGCGTACCGGCGCGGCAGCCGCCCGGCCAGCACGCGCTGCTCGCGGATCCACTCGTCCATCCGCTCGACGATGCCCCGGGCGGTGTACTCGGCGAGCCGGGCCGGGGACGGCCCGAGGCCCTCGATGACGACGAGCCGGGCGACGGTGTCGGGATAGATGCCGGCGTAGCGCAGCGTGATGTTGCCGCCGAGCGAGTGGGCGACGATCGTCACCGGCGCCAGCCGCTGCTGGTGGATGAGCTGGGCGAGATCGTAGATGTAGCCCGCCATCGAGTAGTTGGCGTCGGTGGACCACTGGCTGTCGCCGTGACCGCGCAGGTCGGGCGCGATGACGTGCCAGTCATCGCGCAGGGCCGCCGCCGTCCAGTCCCAGTTCCGGCAGTGGTCACGGCCGCCGTGGAGCAGGAGCAGGGGCGGCCTGGTCGGATTTCCCCAGTCCACGTAGTGCAGACGCAGCCGCTGGGAGAAGAAGCTGTGCGACGTCGGGCCCGGCATGGGATCGGTCATCGGTGGCTTCGTATGCTAGCATCCCGGACGGTTCGATGACGCGAGGGGAGGACCGTATGGGAACGTTCCGGTTGTACACGGGCTCCGACGGACAGGGGCGGATCGAGACGATCGACATCGAGAAGAAGAGCGACTGGCTGAAGGGGCTTCCGACCACGCAGATCTCGTTCAGCGTGTGGCCGGTCGGCCGGTTCCTCGACTGGCACCCGGCGCCGCGGCGCCAGTTCGTCGTCATCCTGTCCGGTCAGCTCGAGATCGGGCTCGGCGACGGCTCCAAGCACGTGTTCGGTCCCGGCGACGCGCGCCTGGTCGAGGACACCACCGGCCAGGGCCACACCACGCGGGTCGTGAGCCAGGTGCCCGTGGTGACCGCGACGATCCCGCTCGCCTGACCAGCGCGGGTGCCCGAGGAGCGCCCCGGCTCCGCCGGGGCGGGACGAGTGAAGTGGGTGGGGGATTGGGGGCCATATCGTGGCCCCCATGTGAAAAGGTGAGGTGACGATCATGGCCAAGAAGATCCTGTTTGCGCCGAGCCAGCCCGAGGTGATCCTGACGATGGCGAAGTCGATGACGCCGGCCGGCTTCGAGCTGGTCGTGGCCGATCCCGGCACGCCGGAGTTCATCCAGGCCGCCGGCGACGCCGAGTACTACCTGGGCCTCGCCCGCCGGATGGGCGGCGAGTTCTTCCGCTCGGCGCCGAACCTCAAGCTCGTCCAGCTCCTCAGCGCCGGCTACGACCACGTCGACATCGAGGCCGCCCGCAAGTCCAAGGTGCCCGTGTCCAACAACGGCGGCGCCAACGCCCTGGCGGTGGCCGAGCACACGATCATGCTGATCCTCGCCGTGCTGAAGCGGGTGGTGCAGTTCCACAACTCGTGGTGGCCGGCAAGTGGCGCGTGGGCAACCCGGCCGACGTGCGCGGTCTACGAGCTGGGCAACCGCACGCTCGGTATCATCGGCCTGGGCAACATCGGCAAGAAGGTCGCGCGCCGGGCGAGGGCGTTCGACACGAAGGTGCAGTACTACGACATCCGGCGGCTGACCGAGGCCGAGGAGGACGCGCTCGGCGTCCGCTTCGTGCTCTTCGACGAGCTGCTGCGCACGTCCGACATCGTCAGCCTGCACGTGCCACTCGACGACTCCACCCGCAACCTCATCGGCGCCCGCGAGCTCGGGCTGATGAAGCGCGAGGCGATCATCGTCAACACGTGCCGGGGCCCGGTCATCGACGAGGCCGCGCTCTTCGACGCGCTGAAGGCGGACCGAATCGCTGGGCGCCGGCCTCGACGTGATGGTCGACGAGCCGCCCAAGGCCGACCATCCGTTCTTCACGCTGCCCAACGTCACGCTGACGCCGCACTCGGCGGGCCCGACCTGGGAGAACTGGACGGCGCGCTTCCGCAACGGCTTCGACAACATCCAGCGCGTCGCCGCCGGCCGCGCCCCGCTATGGGTCGTCCCGGAACTGGCGGACCTGACGTAAGACGCGCTCCCGAGGCCCGGCCCGGGTTCCCCGGGCCGGGCCGAGCCACCCGGGGGGTTTGGGGGCCATCTCGTGGCCCCCATGTAGATCAATCCGCGCGGAAGATCAGGTCGGGGCTGAGGTCCTTGATGCGGGTGCGGCCGCACAGCCCCATGTTGATGCGTAGCTCGTCGCGCATGATCTCGCACACGCGGGCCACGCCATCGGCGCCGTCGGCGGCCAGCCCCCACAGCATCGTGCGACCCACCGCCACGACGCGGGCGCCACGCGCCAGCGCCTTGATGACGTCGGTGCCGCGATTGAAGCCGCCGTCCACGATGATCTCGGCGCGGCCGGCCACCGCGTCGGCGATCGGCGCCAGCGCCTCGATGGTGGACTGCGTGTGGTCGAGCTGGCGGCCGCCGTGGTTGGACACCCAGATCAGCCGCACCCCCATGTCGACGGCGCGGCGGGCGTCGGCCACCGTCATGATGCCCTTCAAGCCGACCGGCAGCCGTGTCGTCTTCATGAGCCACTCGACGTCGGCCCACGTCAGCCCCGACTGGAAATCGGGCAGCGGCCCGCGCGGATTCGGCGCGATCTCCATGGCGGCGCGCGGACTGAAGCGGTGGAAGACGTCGCGCTCGCGGCGGCTGTACATCTGCACGTCGACGGTGAGGGCCACCGACTTGTAGCCGGAGGCCTCCACGCGCGCCAGCAGCTCGCCCATCCAGCCGTGATCGCCGTGGGCGTAGAGCTGGAACATCTGGGGGCCCGACCCGCCCTTGGCGACGTCCTCCACCGGCCAGCCGGTGGCGCCGCTCAGCCACTGCAGCGTCTGGCCGCGGCCGGCGCCGCGCGCCATCTCCACGTCGCCCTCGGGATGGAACAGGACGAGCCCGCCCATCGGCGCCACCGCCACCGGCCACGCGAGCGGCACGCCGAGCAGCGTGGTCGTGAGGTCGATCTTGCGGACGTCCACCAGCACGTTCTGCTGGATGGCGAGGCGGTCGAGATGGCGGCGGTTGCGGCGCTTGGAGCTCTCGGTCTCGGCGGCGCCGTCGCCGAAGTTCCAGTGGTCGCGCGGCAGGCGCTCGCGGGCGGCACGGCGGATCTCGGGCAGCGTCACGAACTTGGGCGTCGAGGCAGGCGGTGTCATGGCGACTGGTACTATACGCCAGAACCCCCCATCAACAGGAGGCCCCTCGCATGCGGATCGCGGACGACGTCACTCAGCTCGTCGGCAACACACCCCTGGTGAGGCTGCGCCGCGTGACGGACGGCGCCCGCGCCGAGATCGTGGCCAAGCTCGAGTTCTACAGCCCCGGCTCACAGCGTGAAGGACCGCATCGGTGTGTCGATGATCGACGCCGCCGAGCGGGCGGGGAAGATCAAGCCCGACACGATCATCCTGGAGCCGACGAGCGGGAACACCGGCATCGGCCTGGCCTTCGTGTGCGCCGCGCGCGGCTATCGTTGCGCGCTCATCATGCCGGACACGATGAGCAAGGAGCGCCGCATGCTGCTGCGCGCCTACGGCGCCGAGCTGATCCTCACGCCCGGCAGCGAGGGGATGCCGGGATGCATCAAGCAAGGCCGAGCAGCTGGCCGCCGGCGACCCGCGCTACTTCATCCCGCAGCAGTTCCAGAACCCGGCGAATCCGGAGATCCACCGCCAGACGACCGCCGAGGAGATCTGGCGCGACACCGACGGCACGGCCGACATCCTGGTGGCCGGCGTGGGCACCGGGGGAACCATCACCGGCGTCGGCGAGGTCCTCAAGGCGCGCAAGCCGTCGTTCCGCTGCGTCGCCGTCGAGCCGGACGCCTCGCCGGTGCTCTCGGGCGGCCAGCGGGGCCCACACCCGATCCAGGGCATCGGCGCCGGCTTCGTGCCCGACGTCCTGAACACGAAGATCTACGACGAGATCGTGCGCGTGACGAACGACGACGCGATGGCGATGGCGCGACGCTCGGCCCGGGAGGAGGGGCTGCTGGTCGGAATCTCATCCGGGGCCGCCATCTGGGCCGCCGTCGAGGTCGGCCGCCGGGAGGAGAACGCCGGCAAGCTCCTGGTCGTGATCATCCCCTCCTTCGGCGAGCGCTACCTCAGCACCCCGCTCTTCGCCGACCTCGCGAACTGAACGACGAGCCCTCCGTTCGCTGGCGCGATCTCGGCCAGGACGACGAGCCTCGTCACGGGGCCGGCGACCATGACGGACCGGTTCCGGGAGCTGTAGGTCGGGCCGGACGGCAGCACGCGGACCGCGAGAGCGAGCATGAAGAGGGCGGCGACGATCACGAGGTAGCGGGCACAGGCTGAAGTCATGTCCACCGTGGAGGAACGTGATGACGGAGGAGGGCCTCCGCGCCGGCTACTCGACCGAAGCAACGATCCCGGCGTACAGGCAAGGGCCGCGCCACCATGGATCCAGCGAGATTGTGGGTGTTTTCGTGACCGCCAGCCTCGCGGCTGGTTCTCCTGGAAAGGTTCTCGACACGCCAGCTCCGTGCGAAACGGGCGGCGGCGGCTGCTCGAGGCAGAAACGCTCCACGGGGCGCGGGGTTGGGCGCGAAGCTCGAACGTAAATCCGGCCGACGCAGGCTCGCCGGGGCTGCCGCGCCAGCGGCGCGGCAGCCCCGGCCTGCTACTTGATCAGACCGTAGAACTTCCCGGCGTTCTCGCAGGTGATCTTGTGGGCGACCTCCGCCGGCAGGTGACCGAACTGCTCGGCGATGTACTTGGAGGATTCCGGCCAGACGCCATCGGCGTGCGGGTAGTCGGAGCCCCACATCAGGCTCTCCACGCCCATCTCGTCGATGAGCTTGGTGCCGATGCGGTCGAACTGGAAGGTGCCCTTGCACTGCCGGCGCCAGTAGTCGCTAGGCTTCATCGTGAGCCCGAGATCGCGGAAGCGGTCCTCCCACTCGAAGTCCATGCGGTCGAGGGCGTAGGGGATCCAGCCGATGCCGCTCTCGCCGAAGGAGATGCGGACGTTCGGGTAGCGCTCGAGGACGGCGGCGCCGATGACGGCGGCCAGGATGTTGACCAGGTTCATCTGGAAGCCCGACACGACGGTGAAGAACGCCGCGCGCCGGCTGGTCCCCGGTCGCCTTGTCCAGCACGCCGGGCGCGATCGCCGGGAACGTGTGGAAGTGCAGCGGCAGGTTCACCTCGTGGACGGCCTTCCAGAGCGGTTCCCAGACGGGATGCCACATGGGCTCCATGTCCCACGAGCAGGAGAGCTCCACGCCACGCAGCCCGAGCTTGGCCACCCGATGGATCTCCTTCACGGCGGCGTCGATGTCGCCGTAGGGCAGGCACGCCAGGCCGATGAACCGATCGGGATCGTGCTTGCAGAAGTCCACCAGCCAGTCGTTGTAGATGCGGAACATCTCGTTGGCCGCCTCGGGATCGTTGAGCCGCGTCGCGGCCCCCAGGATGCCGAAGATCACCTCGGCGTCCACGCCGTCGCGCTCCATGTCCTTGGCGCGCAGCGCGGGGTCGGTGGGGCGGCGGTGGCCCTTCTGACCGTCCTCGTAGAGTCCCGTCGCGGCCATGACGTCCACCCGGTAGTTCTGCCCGGGCACCAGCTTCTGCCCGGCCGGGCCCACGCCGTTGAGGAGCCCGAACGAGCCGCCGTTCCTGCACGTCCAGTAGGGGCCATCGGGGCCGTCGGTCACGTACGGCATCCGAGCCTTGATCGCCGGGGAGGCGTTGGCGGTGAAGAAATCAGGAGCGAGCATCGGCAGGTCGATGTGGCAGTCGGCGGAGATCCGGGTGTAGCGCATGTCGCCTCCTCAACGGGCTCGAGCTTGAGCTCTTCGTACGGCGCCGAGTCAGGATAACTCGGAATGAAGGTCAGGGCCGCCTCTTCGACGCGGGCGATGCGGGTGGCCGCGTTGCAGCTGGCCCGTGGGTGAGCCCGGGCTACCGCCAGGCGTCGACCGAGACGGTCTTCTGGTAGTTGCAGCCCATGATGCGCCAGTAGCCGTTGGTCTCGCCGCCGACCACCACGACGTGGATGTCCTCGCGCCGGAACATCGGGATCAGCGCGTCCGGGGCCGCCTTCAGCTTGGTGGCCCACGGCTCCTCGCCGAACGTGGCGCGCGGGTAGATGTAGTTCTGCACGAGCTGGTAGTCCCAGTACTCGCCGGCCGGCATGAGGGCGTTGTCGTGCAGCCAGTCGATCAGCGCGTCCTTCGTGGTGAAGCCGCCGCGGTCGACGAACTGGCGGGCGGCGATCGGATCGAGCACCAGCGTGGGCGGCCCGTTGGGGTCGATCCCGCGGAGCAGGTTGCGGACGTGCTCGCGCCAGTAGTGCTCGCGGAGCCCCAGCGTGAATGCCGTCGAGCGGCACGCCGGAGAAGACGCTGACCGTGCTCTCGCCGGGCCGGCAGCCGTGCTGGACGTGGAACGGCTCCCACGGGCTGCGCTCCTCGTTCTCGGCGAAGGTGACGCTGTTGTAGGCGTAGTTGTTGCCCTGGTTGCCCATGTAGCTCAGCCCGGGCACGGAGCCGCCCTGGCCGTTCTGCGAGAGCAACCCGTACGCGCGGCCGATCGTGGCGTTGGCGTGGTTGTAGGGGCCCATCGCGCCGGTGCCGGCGTTCATGCCGATCTCGTGGCGCACCGGTCCGTTGACCACCGCCATCGCGGCCATCGCGCTGGAGCTGCTGCTCCGCGCCGTGACACCCGGTGGCGGCCAGCGCGAGAATGACCGGGAAATACTCCGGGTCGGGCGCCCGCCATGACCGCGTTCACCGCGACCTTCTCGACGGTGTACGCCCAGTGCTCGCGGAAGTGCGTGGACCGCATGCGGCCGACGATCTCGTCGGGCTTGCGGCGGGTGTGGGCGAGCATGGCCGCCACGCGCTCCTCGGTCGGCAGCACGATGGGCAGCATGTCGGTCCAGCGGTTGTCGAGGAACAGCCGGTGCAGGTTGTCCTCGGTGTCGGGCTCGACCAGGCGTGGGGTCGAGCGGTCGAACTCGACCGGCCCCAGCTCGTCAGCCTCGAACGGGCGTGTCAGTCCCTCGACGACTTCCTGCATGACCGGCCGGCCCGTGATGGGATCGCGGCCGTCGACGTAGGCGCGCAGCTCGGCCGGCGTCTTGCCCATGATCGGCTGGGGGACGAACACCTGGCGCAGCCCCGGCATGCCGTTGACCTGCGCCACCGAACGGACCACCCGGTCGAACTTGTCGGTGTGCACGGCGACGGTGGGAACGCCGTAGCCCGTCTCGAGCGTCATCGCGTGCGCGGCGACCGCCGGCGCGCACGTGCTTCAGTGACCGACGCCGAGGATGGCCGCGTGACCCCTCGACCTTGATCTCCTCCCACGTGGTGGGATCGTCGTGCAGGTAGACGCTCGAGATGCGCTTGACGACGGTCCGCACCCCCGGCAGGTGCTCGGCGAACCACGCCTGCATCTGGCCCAGGAAGATGTCGGAGTCGTCGAACCGGCAATCGACCAGGTAGACGGTCTTGCCGTCCAGCGTGTCGAGCCGCGGCGCCAGCGGCTTGCGGGTCACCTTCGGCGGGAACCCGACCGGATTGAAGACGCTGAGGGTGCTCATGGCGCCGACACTATCACGAGTGCGCGGGGTGGGGCATGATGGGCGCCGGGAGGTGATCGCGCATGCCGTGCGATCCCGCGGTATTCGCCGAGATCCCGGTCTTCTCGCTGCTCGACGCCGACGAGCGCGCGGTGCTGGCCGAGCACGTCGAGTTGCGCCGGTTCCGGCCGCGCCAGCGCATCTACAAGCCGGGCGATCCGGGCGGCAAGGCCTACGTCATGCTGAGCGGGCGCGTGCAGGTGGTCGTGATCGACGACGACAACCAGGAGGTCATCATCGACGATCCGCGCAGCGGGGAGATGTTCGGGCTGGCCTCGATGCTGTCCGATTCACCGCACCGCACGACGGCGCTCGCGGTGGAGGAGACCACCGCCATCGAGATCGAGCGCGCCGACCTCGCGGCGCTGATGCAGCGCAAGCCGATGGCCGGGCTCGACATGCTGACGATGGTGGGTCGCCAGTTCCACGCCGCCCAGGACCTCGTCCGCACGCGGGCCGCCCGCAACCCCAACGAGGTGATCGCCGAGCAGCTGACCATGGGCGACCGCCTGGCCGACGCCGTCGCCCGCTTCGGCGGCTCGTGGTCGTTCATCATCACGTTCGGCGTCGTGCTGGCCGCCTGGGTCACGGTCAACGTGCTGCTGGCGATGCGGGCCTGGGACCCGTACCCGTTCATCCTGCTGAACCTGTTTCTCTCGATGCTGGCCGCGCTCCAGGCGCCCATCATCATGATGAGCCAGAACCGCCAGGACGCGAAGGACCGCGTCCGCAGCGAGCTCGACTTCGCCGTCAACCGCAAGGCCGAAGCCGAGATCACCCAGCTCGCCGCCAAGCTCAACCGCCTCGAAGACCGCCTCGACGACCTCTCCGACGCCGTCGGAAAGACCGACCACTAGCGCGTGGCGCTTCCGGTGCGAGGGGCGGCCGGACGTGGGGCCGGGGTGTTCCGGTCGCGCCGCTGGCTCGCCTGTAGAGCGCGAGCGGGGCTCGCTCGGCCCCCCATCCCCCAGCGGGGGCTGGGGCCCGGCCAGTCGATCGCCGGCGGCTCGCTCGCCCCGCCCCGATAGAGTGCTGGGTGGCACGGCTCGCCAGAGGCGCGACCGGAACACCCCGGCCCCACGCCCGCCCACCCCTCGCGCCGGCGTCGGCGAGACTGAGAACTCTGGATCAAGCAACCGCTCGCGCACGAGTCCTCCTCAATCATCGTGCGCCTGCTGAACGCCTGCAAAGCACGAAGGCCGCCGAACGATTCAGGTAACCGGCCCCGGCGGCGGCGCCGAACGGCCACCTGTCGGCATCCGCGTTGAACGGCTCAAGTGCGCAATGCCGATTGAGACAAACCACGCCGCACCGAGCCAAACTGCAGTCGCGAAGACAATGCCGAGTATCGTTGGTTTGCACCACATCCAGTCGCAATTGTTGCGATCGGTAAGCCCAGGAACTCCGAAGTGCTCGAAGACGTAAATCGAGAATGGCGGAACCGCCACGATCTTCCCGATGAAGGACTCTTGGAACGCGGGCCAAAGCAACCAACCAAGCAATCCCAGGCAGTACGTTGTGACGACAGCCGCGAAGAGTCGTCGAGCGGACATACGTTTATGCTTGTGCGCCTAACGGGCCGTATCAGCTGCGAAGCGAAGCGCCGTCAGCTGGATGCGGCGGTGAGGCGTTCTCACTCGATCACCAACCGCGGGGTGCAGCCTTTCGTGAGTGTTGTTACGGTACCGGCGTCAAACGACAGATCGAGAAAGTCGCCGATTGACCGATGCGCCGCAAAGACGACCGCAACGCCGTCTGCTCGCGTCAATCGAATGGCGTGGTCGTATGTGACAAACTCTTGGCGCTCTCCGTTCTCACGCGTCCTCTCCGCCTGCAGCACCTCGATGCGCTGCACTGCAGCAGGCGGCATGCTCAGGACACTGCTGACGTATCCCGCGAAACCGCGCCGAGCTGAAGTATTGGAACGCCTTCCACCATGCTCTCCAGATCGATGCTGAAGCTGTATGACCGATAGACGGAGCCATCGGCGTCAATCTGAGGGCTGAACAGGTGCCAGACGCGCACACCAAGCAGGGCACGCAAGGCCATGAGCCCCTCGTCACTGAGGAGTGCGGTTGTATGTCCCATAACGCCCAACGTCAGCGCTCAGCGGCCGGAGGCGAGCATCGCGAGCCCCGGTCCGCTGAAGCGGTCAGTTAGGCTCCCGCCGAAAGATGATCGTCGACATAAGGGCCGAATCGACCCGTTGGTCCTCAGGAACCAGATCATCGCGCATGGCGACGAGCAAATCGACGACGCGGCGTTTGACATCCGCTGTGTTGGCATCCTGATCCTCAACGGGTGCGTAACCTGCCATTGCCTGGGCGACGCGTCTGCTTCCGTATAGGCCGATCGCGTAGCGGGCCGCCGAGCGGAGTACGCGGGCCTCCTCCTTTTTGTTCGAATCTTGGAGCGCGAGCTTCGCGGTGTTGTCGAGGTACTGTACATAGGCTTTCGTGCGCAGTTCGTCCCATAGCCGGGCCTCTTGGGTCTTGACGGTAACGAAGTACTGCAGCGCCCCGCCTAGGAGCACGCCGATCAGAGACGAGACGAGGGGAACGACGACAGAAAATTCCTCCCGTGAGCGTAACGTCCCCGATAACCCGCGGCGGCTGAGCAACGCGAAGCAGCCGACGGGTTCATCGGGAAGTTCGACGCTCGGCTGCCATCGCCCTCAGTCGAGTCGGAACAGGCGGGCGCCGTGAAACACGGTCGTAATCTCGACGACGTCATGTCTCAGACGATACACAATGCGGTAGTTGCCATGGATGACCTCGCGGATCGAACCGTCGCCAAGCTCAGGCACGATACGCCCAGAGCGAGGGTTGTCCTTGAGTCGTTCCACGGCGGCAACGATACGTTCGACAACGAGGTCGGCGTAGTGGGCGGAGTCGCGGGCCACATGTGCGCGTATCGCCTCGACGTCTTGAATCGCCTGAGGCGCCCAGACGATCTGGGTCACCGGAGAAGTCGACGTTTCGCCTCGGCGTGGTCGATGCCCTGCCCAGCATCGAGTTCAGCCAGCCCCCGCTCTGTCTTCGCCAAGAGCACCAAGCGCTCGATGGCGTCTTCCAGCGTGGCATCCGCCGGCAGCTTCTGAATCGCCTCGAGGACTTTCTGTTTAGCGCTGCCACCTGACATCGGCGCCTCCCTGACCGCACTGACGGAGCACGTTCAGGATAACCGAACCCGGTTGCGACCGCCATGGATGGTCCGCATATGCGGCGAACGTTCTATTCGGCCGACCGGCCTAATCCGCAAAAAGCTGTCATGGCTTGCAGTCTAACAAGTTGGCGTGGGTTGGGGCGCTACCGCCGAAGTCCTCGTCTGACCTATTGTTTGTCCTCGCCCTGGCACCGTTGTCTCTCGGGATAGGCCGACCGGCCTAATCCGACCGCGTGCCGCTGGCTTCGGTCGATGCCCTTCCAACGCTGATTCGTGCTCTGTCGGTTGCCGTCGCCGGAAGTCCGCCGTCTGCGCGGCGCCCGTACGCCGCGGCCTGCCTCGAAACTCAGAGCTCGCCACGGGGGTGGTGGGGGGCCGGGCCGGAGTGTGGGGCGGGTCCCCCGGTCGCGCCTTGGGCGAGCCGTGCCGCCCAGCGTTCTATCGGGGCGGGGCGAGCGAGCCGCCGACGTCTGACTGGCCACACCCCAGCCCCCTATGGGGGATGGGGGGCCGAGCGAGCCCCGCCTGCGCAATACCGGCGAGCCGGCGGCGCGACCGGGGGACCCGCCCCACGCTCCGGCCGGCCCCCGGCCGCCGCGGAAGCTAGACCCCGGCGCGCTTGAGCACCGCGGCGATGTTCTCGGGAGCCGGCTTGCGGGCGCCGCTCTCGACCTCGTGCATGACGTCGACGACCGCGGCGGAGACCGGCGTCGGCACGCCCTTGGCGCGACCCTGGGCGACGACGTGGCCGTTCATGTAGTCGATCTCGGTCGGGCGGCCCTTGGTCACGTCCTGGGCCATCGAGGCCTTCCAGTTGCGGGTGGACGCGGTCTTGGGCGTGAGCATCTCGTCGAGGGCCTGGTAGGTCTCGCGGCGACCGGCGTCGGCCCAGCGCTCGGCGGTCTCGCCGTTGAACTTCGGGATGCGGTAGCCGAGCGCCAGTCCCACGCGCGCCGACTCGGCGGCCAGGTTGATCGTGATCGCGCGGCCGACCTCGCTGCCGGCGATCTCGGCCGAGCCGAGGCCGGACATGCCCTGCACGGGATTGCCCATGGAGTTGGCGCAGAGCTTGGACCAGCGCTCGCCCCAGAGGTTGTCGGTCGTGAGCGAGCCGTCGACGACCTTGAGCATCTCGGCGACTTCCTGCGCGCGGGGGGTGACGCGGCCGTCGTGCTCGCCGACGCGGAAGACGTCGTGGCCCTTGTTGCCACCGCGCTCCATGCCGCGCTCGACCTCGCCGGGCCTCCAGCAGGCGACGCCGATCTTCGACATGATCAGGCCCAGCGAGCGCCCGGCGCCGGCGACGGCCGCGACCCGCGGATCGGGCCAGCAGTTCTGCGAGGAGACGACGACGCCCTCGTCCTTCAGATGACGCAGGGCGAGCTGGGTGGCCCACTCGGTGTCGTAGACCTTCATGGCCACGAAGGCGAGGTCGAAGTCGCGCGGCATCCGCTGCGCCTCGTGCAGGTGCACCGCGGTCGGGCGCGCCTGGAAGGGGTCATGAGGGCCCGTCACCGAGATGCCCTGGCGGCGGATGGTCTCGACCTGCTCGGCCCAGGCGTCGACGAGCGTCACGGCGTGGCCGGCCCTCGTGAGGAACGCGCCCAGGTAACTGCCGATCGCGCCGGCGCCGACGAAGAGGATCTTCTTGCTCACGGGGCCCTCCTAGGGTCTGGGTGTCGGCGCATTATCCTCCGTTCGGGGGAGGAGGGCGAGTCCCGCCGGCGCCCACCAGTTCCAGCGGCCGAGCAGCCGCATGGTGGCGGGCACGAGCAACGCCCGCACGATCGTCGCGTCGACGATGACGGCGATCCCCATGCCGATGCCCATGGCCTTGATCATCGTCACCGAGTTCGCGACGCCGAAGCCGAAGAACACGCCGGCCATGATGGCGGCCGCCCCCGTGATGAGCCGGCCGGTGTGGGCCAGGCTCTCCGCCACCGCCAGCGCGTTGTCGCCGGTGCGCATCCACTCCTCGTGGGTGCGGCTGAGCAGCAGCACCTCGTAGTCCATCGACAGGCCGTAGAGGATGCAGAACATGATGAGCGGGATCGGCGTCTCGATGGGCGCCGGCGTGAAGTTGAGCAGCCACGCCAGGTGGCCCTCCTGGAAGATCCACACCAGCGCGCCGAAGGAGGCGGTGATCGACAGCAGGTTCATCACGATGGCCTTGAGCGGCAGCAGCAGCGAGCGCAGCAGGAGCAGCAGCGCCAGGTAGGTGGCGAGCACGATGAAGCCGACCGCGGACGGCGTGGCGGCGCGGATGACGTCGATGAAGTCCAGGTCGAAGGCGGTCGGCCCGGTCAGCAGCAGCTCGGCGTCGACGGGCGGGTGCTCCTGGCGGATCCGGCGCACGAGCGCGCGCGCTTCGTCGCTGGCCGCGGGCAGGTGCGTGTGCGCGGCCAGGATGACGACGTGCTCGCCGGCCATCTGCTTGAAGGCGACGTCGAGGCCCGGGGGCCGGAAGGCCGGGGGAATCGCGGCGATCTGCGTGTACTGTTCCGGGCTGATCCCCGGCGCCAGGTCCACGATGCTGTCCACGCGCGTCACGCCGGGCAGCGTCTTGAGCCAGCGGCTGAGGTCGTAGAGCGCGCGCACCCGCGCGGCGGCCAGCGGGCTGCCCTCGCGGTAGTAGAGGACCAGCACGATCGGGTTGGTGTCGGCGCCCGGGAACTCGCGCGCGAGCACGTCCTCGCCGCGGCGCGATTCCATGGTCACGGGCAGCGTCTCGGCATCGCCGGCGCCGAGCTTGATGTGGCGCAGCGGCAGGCCCGCCGCCACCAGCAACGCCACCACCGGGAGGACCACCGGCCACGGCCGGGCCATCACGAAGCCCGCCACGCGGTACCAGAACCGTGAGTCGCGGCGGCCCCCTGGCCGGCCGACGAACGGCACCCGGAGCGCATCGACCCGCGAGCCCACGATGGCCAGCAGCGCGGGCAGGAACGTGAGGCTGTAGACGACGGCGGCGACGACCACGATCATGCCGGCCAGCCCCAGCGAGCTGATCGTGTTCATCCGGAGCAGCGTGAGACTGGCCAGGCCGATCCCGACGGTGAGGCCCGAGAAGACGACCGCGCGGCCCGCCGTCGCCAGCGTGCGGGACAGCGCGTCCTCCACGGAGCGCTCGCGCAGCTCCTCGCGGAAGCGGCTGACGATGAAGAGCGAGTAGTCGATGGCCACGCCGAGCCCGATCATGCTGACGATGTTGCTGGCGTACGCCGACACCGGCGTGACGTGCCCGAGCAGCAGGGTACCGGCCAGGCCCACGGCGACCGCCAGCACGCCGACCAGCACCGGCAGCGCGGCGGCGACGGCGGAGCCGAAGACCAGCAACAGCAGCACCAGCACCAGCGGAAGCACGAGCAGCTCGGAGCGGCGCAGGTCGTGCCGCATGACCTGCTCGAAGTCGTGGTTCATGGCCCCCGGCCCGGTGGTCAGGATCTCCAGCGTGTCGGAGCGCACCTGGCCGCGGATCGCGGTGTAGAGCCCGGGCGGCAGGCCGCCGAAGCTCATCGAGGCGAACGCCGGCACGCGGCCCGTGAGCTCGACGGTGACCCAGGTGCGGCGGCCGTCGCGCGACAGCCGGGTCGCCTCCGGGGGATCCTGGTCCCACGCGGTCCGGATCCGGGTGACACGCTTGTCCTTGCGCAGCGGCGCCAGCGCCCGCTCCACGGCCGCGCGGAAGGCGGGATCGGTGGCGGGCAGCGTGGGGTGGCTGAAGACGAAGCCGATCGTGGGCGGCCGGGCCGGCAGCTCGCGGTCCATGATCTCGACGGCGCGGACCGCGTCGGTGGCTGGCGGTGTCACCTGCATGTCGAGCGCGCTGCCGCCGAGCAGCACCCAGGCGGCGGGCACCAGCGGTACCAGCGAGAGCAGGACGAGCGGCCAACGGAAGCGATACGCTACACGGCCCCACACGGCGAGCAGGGTGAGCCCTCCTCAGGATGTGCAGCGTCCCGGCTGCCTTCTTATACGCTATGCTGCCGGCGACACCCAACGATCTGCACTATGATACCGACCCGCATAGGCCATCGGAGGAATGGATCAGTATGAGCAACGGCAACGGCGCGAGCGCTCACGGTGTCCGGCAGGTGGCCTGGTTCGACTGTCCCGGCGGCGGCCAGGTGGTGGTGGACGGCCGCGTCGCCTGCATCGCCCACATGAAGGCGCCCCACGGCACGACCCTGGTCGACGTCAGCGACCCCAGGTCGCCGCGCCAGCTGGCCACGCTGGAGGTGCCGCCGGGCACGCATTCCCACAAGGTGCGCGCCGTCAACGGCCTCATGCTGGTCAACCGCGAGGGCCACGGCGGGCAGCCGGGGACGGGCGCCGGCGGGCTCGGAATCTGGGACGTCTCGACGCCGAGCCGGCCGCGCGAGATCACCTTCTGGCGCTCGGGCGGGCTCGGCGTGCATCGCTTCACCTTCGACGGCCGCTACGCCTACATCTCGCCCGAGATGGACG
This sequence comes from uncultured Candidatus Rokubacteria bacterium, assembly GCA_963743355.1. Taxonomy (GTDB): domain Bacteria; phylum Methylomirabilota; class Methylomirabilia; order Rokubacteriales; family CSP1-6; genus AR5. Next base: position 277,219 of record CAVUPM010000003.1, on the reverse strand, counting down.
GCTACCAGTGGCAACATCGTCATGATCCTGGATCTCGCCGATCCGGGCCGGCCCCAGGAGATCGGGCGGTGGTGGATGCCGGGGCAGTGGACGGCCGGCGGCGAGACGCCGTCGTGGAAGGGCCGCCACCACCGCTGCCACCATCCCATTCGCCTCGACAACCGGCTCTACGTCAGCTACTGGCACGGTGGCTTCGTCATCCTCGACATCGAGGACATGGGCAAGCCCCAGCTGGTCTCCGGGCTGGACTGGAGCCCGCCGTTCATCACCCCGACGCACACCGCGCTGCCGGTGCCGTTCCCGCTCCAGGGCCGGCGCGTCATGGTGGTGGCCGACGAGGACGTGGCCAAGCTCCAGCCCGGCCCGCCGTCGTTCCTGTGGCTGGTGGACATCACCGACGAGAAGCATCCGATGCCGTTCGCCAGCTTCCAGGTGGCGGGCGTGGACGGCACACCCCAGCCGGAGTTCACCGGCTGCCATCAGCCCGTCGAGAAGATCACGAGCACCGAGATCCCGGTGGCGTGGTTTGCCTACGGCCTGCGGGTCGTGGATATCGCGGCGCCGCATGCGCCGCGCGAGGTCGGGCACTTCCTGCCGGCGCCGCCGTCCGGCCACGACCGCGTCTGCAGCAACGACGTCTTCGTTGACGACCGCGGGCTGATCTACCTCATCGACCGGGGGCGCGGGATGCACATCCTCGAACGCGTGTAGCGCGTCTGGCGTCCGCCGCGTGAAGGCGCGCCGGGCGGCGGGCCGTGTGGTGGGGTGTCTGGCTACCACGAGGTTGGAGGCCGCCTCGGGTCGGCCTTGGCTGGGCTCCATCCGGCTGGGGGGCGCACGGTTACAGGTGGAGGGAAACGGGTCCCAGACACCCCACCACACGGCCCGCCGCCCGGCGCGCCTCGCGGTTGGGCGCGCACGGACTTGCTGCTCGTTCTGAAGCTCGTGCTCGTCCCTGGTCTCGTCGCGGGTGTCACGCTCGGGGCCCGGCGATGGGGTCCTCGTATCGGGGGGTGGTTGACGGCGCTGCCGCTCGTGGCGGGGCCCACGTTGTTCTTTCTGGCGATGGAGCAGGGGGAGGTGTTTGCGGCGCGAGCGGCGCTGAGCACGCTCGTGGGGTTGATCGGCGTGTCGGCGTTCGGTGTGGTGTACGGATGGACGTCGCTGCGGTGTGGGTGGGCGCTGAGCCTGCTGGCGAGCTGGGCGGCGTTCGTCGTCGCGACGCTGCTCGCGCAGGCGGTGCCGTGGACGCCGGCGGCGGCGCTGCTGGCGACGCTGGCGGCCTTCGCGCTGGCGGGGCGCATCCTGCCGGCCGAGCGCGGGCATCCGGCGCCGCTGGCTCCGCGGGCCTGGGACCTGCCGCTGCGGATGGCGGGCACGCTGGCGGTGGTGCTGACGGTCACGTCGCTCGCGGACCGGCTGGGACCCGGGCTGAGCGGCGCGTTCACGCCGTTCCCGGTGGCGCTCGCCGTGCTGCTCGTCTTCGCGCACGCCCAGGACGGCGCGCCGCTGGCCATCCGGCTCCTGCGCGGCTTCTTCCCGGCCATGTGGGGCTTCGCGCTCTTCTGTCTCGTGGTCGCGCTGGCGATGGTGCCGCTCGGTCCCGGCCCGGCCTTCCTGCTGGCGCTCGCCATCCAGATGGTCGTGCACGGGCTCGTCTTGTGGCGAATGATTCGGGTAGGATAGGCCCCCACGGAGGACAGGCATGGCTGAATCGATTCCCGCGTCGCTCATCATCGATACGCTCAAGGACACCTTCCGCGAGGCGCGCGCCGCCCGCACCGCCGAGGGCTGGGGGCGGCCGGCGTCCGATCACCTCGGCTGGATCCTCAGCGTGCCCGACACCCACCAGAAGAGCGTGCTGGCCGCGCTCGACAAGGAAGAGTCGATCCGCGTGCTGACGTGCGCCACCGAGGATGAGGCGACCACCATCGCGGCCGGCCTCTACACCGGCGGCGAGCCGGTCGTGCTCATGATCCAGCACGCCGGGCTCTACGCGTCGATCAACACCCTGCGCGGCGTCTCCATGGACGGCAAGGTCCCGGTCTTCTACATGATCGGCCTGCTGAGCCGCGAGAAGGACAAGGACCCCAAGGACTCGCGGCACTCGATGGTGCGCTTCGCCGAGCCACTGCTCGATACGTTCGGCGTCCCCCACGCGCGGCTCGAGGGTCCCGACGACGTGCACCTGATCCCCGAGTTCTACCGCCTGAGCCGGCAGCGCCGCGGGCCCACCGCCGTGCTGGTTGGACTGGAGACCATCTAGTCATGGCGATGAAGCCCGAGGAAGTTCTGAAGGTGATCGCCGCGGCCCGCGGCACCGCGATCTGCGTGCCGACCATGACGACCTCGCCAGCGTGGCGGGAGATCGCGCCCGACGACCTGTCGGTTGGCTGCGTCGGCTTCATGGGCGGCGCCTCGTCGCTGGGCCTCGGCCTGGCGCTGGCGCGGCCCGAGCGCCGCGTGATCGTGTTCGACGGCGACGGCTCGCTGCTGATGCAGCTCGGCTCGCTCGCGACCACTGCCGGCGCCCGCCCCCGGAACCTCGTGCACCTGCTCTTCAAGAACGGCGTCTACCACACCTCCGGCTCGCAGGAGATCCCCGGCGGTCTCACCGTGGACTTCGTGACGATGGCCCGCGGCGCCGGCTATCGCAGCGCGCTGTCGATCGGCGAGCTCGACGACTTCAAGCGTCGCTTCCCCCAGATGCTGAAGGACGAGGGCCCGATCTTCGCCGAGCTGCATACGACGCTCGCCGACCAGACCCCGATGACCGCGCGGGGCGGCGTGCCCTTCCCGGATCAGATCGACCGCCTCCGGAGTCGGTTGCTGACGGGCGCCGCCTAGTCCGGCCCCGGGGGCTCAGACCGGATGGGCTCGCCGCCGCCGTTCGAGCTCGCCGAGGTCCTTGCGCACGGTGTCCAGGACGGCCGGCAGGAGCTTCAGCAGCCGGTCGCGCTCCTTCTGGCGTTCCTTGAGGACCTTCTCGGCCTCGGCGATGCGCGGCACGGCCGCCGCCGCCTGCTCCTGGACCATCTTCTTGAAGCTGGCCGATCCCAGGAGCTTGAGCGTCTTGGCGGCCTCCTCGGCGTCGCGCTTGGTGGCGTCCCGCAGGTGGTCCAAGGCCGGCTTCAGCTTGGCGCCGACGTCCTCGAGCTGCTCACCGGCGGCGGTCGCGGGAGCCGCGACCCTGGCGCTCGCGGCGAGGCCGGGGACCTGCGGCACCAGCAGGGAGGTGCCCTTGGGCACCACCGCCACCCCGGCCAGTCGAGGATTGGCCGCCAGGAGCGCGGCGCCCGCGCGCCGCTCGGCGTCACCGGACCCCGGACCGGCCGCCGCGTAGGCGGTGGTCACGAGGTCTTCGAGCTTCGTGTCACGGTCGAGCTTGATGACGCGCATGGGACCTCCGGTCACGACTCGATGATGTTCAGGGGCTTCCAGGGCGTGTCGAGCGGCTGTGGCTGTCCGCTGGCCCCGAGTACCCCGATCGGCCCCGTCGTGATGTTGCCGAGGACGGTGAAGCCCTTCTCGTCGCGGAGGATGTGGATCGCGTCCTGCTTGTCCTCGCGTCGCACGAGGTTGTTGGCGACCGCCACCGTCCGCGCGGCGATCCGCACGACCGCCGGCGCCTTCGTGGCGAGCAGCAGGGCGCACTGGTTGCCATCGAAGACGCACCCGCCGGTCATGGCGATCTCCACGGCCGGCAGGTTACCACCCCACGCCCGCAAGAGGTTGCCGCGCACGGTGAGCTCCAGCGACGCCGGGATCGCCAGCGCCCGCACGCGGGAGCGGCCCAGCACCAGGACCTCGGTCTTGGCGGCCAGAAAGAGGGGCACGGCGAGGCTCGCGACCGCCTGCCGGAAGCCGTCCTTGTCGGTGACGAAGAGCGCCATCCAGTCCCCGCCCTGGGCGCGCGGCTCGGGGTCCTGGCTGGTGCGACGCACGCGATTGTCGACCACCTGGAGCGCGGCGGAGGTGAGCAGGACCTGGATCCCGGCGGTGACCATCCCGCTCAGCGTCTGCAGCGGCCCCACGTCCAAGACGTCGTTGCCAGTCACGCGCACCGAGCCGCACCCCTGCACGTCGATGCCCGCCCGCACGGGGTTCTTCGCCGACTGGCCTCCCACCGGACCGACGCTGTTGCCGGCCACGGTCAACCGCTCGACGTTGACGAACCGCAGGCCCGCCACCGGCTCGGTGTCGCTGTCGAATGCCGGGGCGATGTCGGCGACCTGGTTGTTCTCCACGACCAGGTCCACGGCGCTGGCGTCCGGATCCATCACGATCCCGCCGATGGCGGCGCGGGTGATGCTGTTGTTCTTGACCATCGCCCGCCGCACGGGGGCGGCGATCAGCACGCCGGGACCGGGATGGTCGATGATCCGGTTGCCCAGGACCTGGCACTCGTCGATGCCGTCGGGGTCCAGGCCCTCGGCCAGGACGATCCCGGCGTCGGCCAGCGACGTCTTGGCGGCATCGGTGCGCGTCGCCGGCGGTCCGATGTCGTTGTCGGTGATGCGGGTGCGGCTCGTGCCGACGACGATCCCCGGGCCCGCCGGCAGCAGGGCGTTGCCGACCACGTCGAGCCGGAAGGGATCGATGCCGAGACCCAGGGCCACGATGGCGCCGCCCGTCGCCGCCAGCACCATGTTGCCGGCGATGCGGGTGTCGCCGGCGTGCAGCGTCGTGCCGGTGAGGGCGATGCCCCGGCCCGCGCACCGCATGACGTTGTCCCGGATGACCAGGTTGATGGCCAGCAGGTAGCGTTGCTCGTCGGCGTCGGTGGGATCGGGGCCCACGACCCCGTTGCGGGCGAAGAGCACGTTGTCCGCGAGGGTCACCCCGGTCAGCGACCGCCCCAGCACGATCGCGGTGCCGGAGGTGTTCGCCTCGGCCACCTGGGCGGCGGCGCACCGTTCGACGGTGACCCCGAGGCAGTTGCGGATGCTGAAGGCGGGCCCCCCGCCAAAGGTGGTGGCGGCCAGGACGATCCGCGGCGGGAACAGCACGGCCAGGTCCGCGACGGTGATGCCAGCGGAGTTCTCGACCACGACGGCGGGGCCGTCGCCGGCGTACACGAGGATGGTCGCCGCCCCCTGGCCGGCGACGCGGACCGACACGGCGCCGTCGATGCGGACCGGGGTCGCGCCCAGGTTGTAGATGCCGGCTCCGAGGCACACGGTGCCGCCGCTCGTCCGCACCTGGTCCACCGCGTGCTGGATGGTGAGCGTGTTGCCATTGTGGGACTCGGCGGTCACGCAGACCGAGCACCCGCACGCCTCGCCGCCAACCTCGGGCGGCCAGAAGACGCGGCAGTCGTCGACCGTGCTCGGGAAGGTGACGACGGCGAGCCGGCCATAGTGATGATGGACGCCGGCCGGCGGCGCCCGGTCGAGGATCTCGATGCTGCCGGGCTCGACGGCCCGCGCGGCGAAGTTCCAGGAGTCCATCGCGTGGAAGATGCCGCCCGTCGACGCGATCTCGAATGCCACCTGGACACCGTGCTCGAGCACCACGAAGATGGTGCCCGACGCCGGCACCGGAATGACGCCCCCGTTGGCCAGGTCGTCGAGGTCGACGATGGGCGCGCCGGTCGCGCCGAGGACGGCGCCCCGCTGGTCCCAGCGTCGGATCCGGCTGTGGCGCGCGGCGAGCGTGTCGTTGCTGCCCGCCGGCACCAGGTCGGCGGGCACGGGGCCGCTCAGCTTGATGCGGCGCATCTCGTCGGTGACCTTGCTGATCTTCAGCATGGTGCCGGGCAGCCCGTTCAATTCGCGCACGTCGTCGGTGATCTCCACCCAGTCGCCGTCGTTGAAGCGCAGGACGTCGTCGCGGCCCACGCGCTCGACCTGGATCTCGTCGGCGGCGACGATGGCAACGACGCGCGTGGCCACGGTGGCGTTGTCCCGGGACCACTTGAAGGTGGCCGTTCCCGGCGCGCCCCCGGTGTGGATCTCCACGCGGTAGAGCTGGTTCTCGAGGCCGCGATAGCCGCTCTGCGGCGGGATCAGGCACGGATCGACCGGCGGCGGGGCCGTCACCGTGCGCGTCGTCAGGCGGCCACCGGAGGGGCGGATCGTTTCCGGCCAGCCGGGGATCTGGGCGTCCGGTGTGGCGCAGGTGACGCCGGTACCCACGTCCGCGAGCACCTTGACCTGCCACGCCGTCTGCAGGCGCGTGGTGGTGTCGACGCCGCCGAGCGCCTTCTCGAGGAGCTCCGGGTCCTCGAGGTGCGTGACCTCGCGCTGCCAGACGTCGAGGTACACGAGGTGGGGGCCGTTGCCGGCGGGCAGGCTCAGCGGCGCGCCCGGCCGCTGCGGCCGGTAGCGCTGATCCAGGAAGGAGACGGGGGTGGCGCCCAGCGACTCGGCGAGGACGCCGACCGGGCCGCTGCCGTCGCTCTTGGCCACGGCCAGGTCGAACGCGGGCGTCTCAGGGCCGTGGTTCTCGGCGAGCAGCCCGTGGACGTACATCCGGCCGCGCCCGATCGACAGGCTCTTGGCCGCTCCGGTGCCCGCGATGGTGATGGCGAAGCCGTCCAGCGTCTCGCGCGGCACGACGCTGCGGCCGATGATGTCGACGGTCTCGGTGCGCAGGCGTCGGTCGAGGAGGGCGACCAGCTCGTTCCAGTCGGCGTCGAGCGCGACCCGTCCCTGCTGCATGAGGACGGCGCCGAAGTCGCGCCTCGGATCGAAGGTGTGTCGACTGTAGTCTCCGCTCACGCCGTCCTCCTGTGCCCCGTCTCAGGTTTCGTAGAAGGTGCCGGCCTCGAGGCCGAAGCGCAGGTATTCGTTCAGGCGGATCTGGAGATTCGTCTCCCGCTGCGGCTGGTAGAGACGGTGGAACGCGCCCATCTCGGCCTCGTCGTCGGCGCCGGTGCGGATCTGCATGGGTGCGGCCCGGCGCAGCTGCGCGTAGCCCGGGTCGCCGTACCGCAGGCTCGTGAAGCTCGGCACCAGCGACAGCGCCACGGCGTCGCGGACGGCCTGCCGTGCCGCTTCGTCCAGCGGCACGCCGGTGCGCGCCTCGATCTCCTCGATGCGTCGCACCACTTCCAGGTCGGGCTGGCAGCGGTACCGCCGCGGCCCGAGCGCGTCGACCGGCACGAACGAGAAGCGCACGCACCCCTCCTGCCGGCGCACCGCGCGCACGGGCGGCGGAAACGCTCCGCCGGCCGCGGCAAACAGGATGCTGTTCGAGACGAGCTCCAGCGTCTCGGCCGTCACCTTGCCGACGACGGTGCAGTCCTCGATCGCGACGGCGCCCCCGTGGCCGAGGCCGTCGGGCCCGGCGTACGCGACCCGGCGCGGATCGGTGGCGTCGACGATCGACCCGGCCAGGCGCGCGGTGGAGCCGGGGGCGATTCGCAGGCCGCCCACGATGCACCGGTCCACGTCCACCGCGACGCCGGCCGCGGCGACCACGAGGCCGGGCTCGTCCGGACGGCGGGGCGTGCCGTCGGACTGGAGCGCCCAGCCGGGGACGAGCGTGCAGTGCCGGATCGCCAGGCGACGGAGATCGTTCCCGGCCGTGGCGGGCACGTGGACCAGTCCCGTGGACGGCGTCACCGGTGCCGCCGGCGAGGTGATCAGCAACCCGTCGAGGACGCCGTCGCGTCGGTGCCGCCGGTGATCCGGAGCGGCGCGAGCAGGACCAGTGTCGGACGCCGGCCATTGACGGCGCGGATCTCGATCGACGCGTTGGCCGTCACGCTCAGCTGGATCGTCTCCTCGTACCGGCCGTTGTCGGTGATCTCCACGATGCCGCCGGCCGGCGGTAGCGCTCCGAGGGCGGCGCCGATGGTCGGCTGGCCGTCGGGCACGCGGATGAGCGCCTGCGGCGGCGTGAACCCGCCGAGCGCCGCGCCGCGCTCGTAGGGGCCACCGCCCATGTCCGCGCTGAACCCGTAGTGAAACGTGACGCTCACCCGGCGGGCGCCGCCGGCGCCGGGCGGCTGGGCGAAGGCGATGCGGCCGAGGACGGGATCGATGGCGATCCCCGCCGGTGGCTGGCTCGCCCAGGCGCCGCCGGCGTCCCGGAGGTCGCAGACGTGCACCGCCGCCTGCGGCACCACGGTGCCGTTGTCCTTCACGACCAGGCTGCTGCCGTAGTAGGTCCCCAGCGAGGCGTCGAGCACGCGCCGGCTGATGGGCATCGGCACGTTGACGGGCTCGGCGAGGTGCGTGAGCTGCGCCTCCCGCTCGGGACGTGAGAACAACGGTGCGTCGTTGCCCAGCGGGCTGACCAGGAACCGCTGCTGATCGCCGGCGGCGACGGGGATGGCGACCGAGTCCTCGAGCCGGTAGGCCTGCAGCCGCCAGAGGAAGATCGCCGATGTTGGGAATGTTGTAGCGGCCGGCCGCCGGTCGAGATGCGACGCACGTCGACGGTGTGGGGGAGGCCGTCGAAGGCCGTGCCGCGGCGCTCGAGCGGCTCCCAGTCGCGGAGCGCCGCCGTGAAGGCTGCCTGCGGGCGCGGGTGGTTCATGTACTGGGTGGTGGCGATGCAGCTGGAAGAACTCGACCACGCGCGCCGGCCAGCCGGTGACGTCGCGCGCGAGCTGCTCGAGCATCGAGGCCGTGCCCTTGCGCCGGCGGAACACGATCGTGTTGGCGACCTCGGCCCGCGGGCTCGCGATCTCGCGGGACCACGCCGTGCAGCGTGCGGTAGCCGATCAGGTCGCCGATGTACGGGACCACCCAGTCGGCGCAGGTCTCGATGAACTGGTCGTCGTAGAGCTGCGCCAGGTTCTCCTCGAGGACGGCCGCCTGCTCGGCGATCACGCTGAGCAGCGCCCGCAGGGCCTCGCCCTGCTCGGCGTCGCGGATGCCGGTAGATCGCCGGCAGCAGGTCGTAGAGTTCCCGGGCGCCCAGGCTCACGGCATCACCTCCAGCCGCGCGAGCGGCGCCGGGTCGAGGGTCAGGAGCTCGGCCGGCAGCATCGTGCCGTCGGGCGCGAGCTGGCGGCGGCGCCGCCGGCAGCCGGAAGTCCACGGACGACACGCCGACGGCGGGGCGTGAGGCGGCGGAGCAGGTCCACGTCGACCGCGACGACGCCGGGCACGGCGTGAGCCTGGGCCACGACCTCGCTCAGCGCCACGGCCTGGCCGAACGCGCGCGGTGCGAAGGCGAAGCCGGTCGCGCAGCGCCGCCTCGACGCCGGCCAGGACCTTGGCCTCGAGGTGATCCGGATCGACCTTCACCTTGAGCCCGAGGCGGAAGAGGCGCGGACCGGTAGGACTTCACCTGGAACTCGACGAACGGGTCGCCCGGCCGCCTTCAGGGCGTCGACGAGGTTGCCGTGCAGCGGGCTGTCGTCCGGAATGGCGCGGCCGTCGGGACCGGCCACGGTGACGAGCACGCGGCGGGTGAGGCCGTCCCACGACCAGGTGGCGAGCGCCTTGGCGATCGCGCCGCCGCCGAAGCTGCGCGCGAAGTCCTCGTAGTCGCGCAGGGACACGGCGCGGTCGAGCGTGAGCACGGTGATCGGCGCGCTCCCGCGCGGCCGCCTCGCGCGTCTCGGGGTCGGCGCCGCCGGTGGCCGGCAGCGGGTTGGTGACCTGCTTGACACCCAGCGGGCGGGCCGCCAGCAGGCTGAGCTGGCCGGGCTCGAGGTTGCCCTCGGCGCCGATGCCCTTGCGGTACGTCGCGCGCACGTTGTTCTCGCCGGAGGGCAGGCGGGCCCCGGCGCGACCGTCGCCGAACAGCACGGTGATCCGGCCCGCGTCGTCCGTCTCGGTGACGAAGACGCGGTCCTTCGGCCCGCCGCCGTAGAACGACGGCGCGCTCGCGCCACTGCACGTCGTCGACCCGCACCTCGAGGCTCGACGCGGTGCCGCTCGCCGTCGCCGCGCTGACGAACGTCAACGGCGTCTGCTTGAGCCCGAAGCGCTGGAACGGCGCGCTGCCGTCGCCGCTGCCCAGCACCTCGCCGACGGTCTCCCCGTGCGTGGCCGGGGCGACGTTGGCGTAGACCACGGTGGCGCCCGGGTCGGCGGTCGCGAGCCGGTCGTAGGCGTGCGCGAGCGGCGCGGTGAGGACGAGCCGCGTGTGGCCGTCGTCGGCGCGCTCGGCGATCTTCAGCGTCGCCAGCTCGGCCACGACCTCGTCGCCCGTGGCCGGAGCCGCGCGCGTGAACGCCGAGTCGGGCGCGCTGACCGTCCAGTCGGCACCGGTCACGTCGCGGAGCGACCAGGCTCGATTGGACACGGTCGCCGTCCCCGGCTCGGTGAGGACGAGCAGCGTCGTGCCCGCCGGCACCGTCTTCGTCTGGCTGAGGTCCGCCGCGGACCGCAGCGTGAGCGGGCCGCCGGCGACGGTGACGCGCGGACGCCGCCCGCGCACGATGAGCCGCCGTCCTGCCTCGAGATCCTCGACGACCCGATCGAGCACGATCTCGTCGCCCCAGACCGGCTCCGTGATCGGCGTGTCGGCGAACTCGAGCCGCTCGCTCTGGGCGAACACCGCCGTCTGCCGGTAGGTGCCGCCGGCGAACTGCGGCAGGTTCTCGGCGGTGTCCAGCTCGAGCCGCGTCGTCTTGCCGCTCATGGCGTAGTCGGCGACGCTCCCCTCCGCCACGGACTCCGGGCGGTACAGCTCCTGGTAGGGTTGGCTCGAGCTGGAGAGGACGAGCCAGCTCCGGCGCGCGACGCCGGGATACACGCTGTCCAGGTCGATGGTCTGGCCGGTGATCGTGAAGGACCAGTCGCCGGACGAGGCCAGGGTGTAGCGGTCGCGTGTCTCGTTCGGCAGCACGCGCGGGTCGGGGGCGTTGTAGCCGAACAGGGACGCGCGAAGGCGCAAGGCGTAGATCTTCGGAGCGGCCGACGGCGATTTCGGCGGCACGTAGGAGCCGAGCCCCGGCGCCCACTCGATGCGGGTGCGGTTGCCGGCCACGTCGGGCTCGACGACGGTCAGGCGCCTGAAGTCCCACTCTTCACGGTCGGCATCGTGCTCCCGCTCGGGCCCCACGAGGAGCACCGCGTCGCCCGGCTTGAGGTTGGTGGCCGTGCCCTCGAGATACGTGGATGTGTCCCCCTTGACGGGAACGACCGTCCGCGCCGTCCGGGGCCGGAGCACGCTCCACGCCAGGCGGGCCTCCAGGATTTCCATCGTCTCGAAGGTCTGCGGCCGCTCGCCCGGCCCCGGCACGCTGCGCACCTGGACGCCCTTCGGCACCGTGGTCCGGGAGACCGCCTGCTCGGGCGCACCGGCCGCCTCCTCGAGCGTGAAGGCGAGATAGGTGCCGGCCGCCACGCCGGGCCGCGGCCGGTAGCCGATCAGGCGCGCCAGCTCCACGATCGAGCAACCGCTCGCCGGCGGTGCGCAGGTAGCTCTCGTTGGCAATGCGCTCCTGGTAGAAGGTCAGGACGTCGGCGACCGTGGCCCAGGCGTCGAGCAGCGCGATCGTGAAGTCGTCGTCGTCGCGCGTGCGCAGGTGCGCCAGCGCCGGCAGGTCGGCCGAGGACAGGCGGGCCAGCATGCTGCCCTTGAAGCGCGAATGGGTACCGACCCGGTAGGCGATGGCGGAGAGCCCGGGGCGGTTGGACACGCCGACCGGCGTCGCCGCCTCCCGGCCCCGGCAGCAGCCGCACAGGGCCGGCGTCAGCGCCGGATCGGCCTGGCCCACCTGCAGGTGCCGGCCGTCGCCGGTCACTTGCCGCCTCCCAGGGTCAGGCGCAGCACGCCGCGCTCGGGAAAGTTCGGATCGTTGTCCAGGCGGGCGATCTCGAGACGCCCCAGCTCGATGTAGCCGTCCTCCAGGGGGCGCCCGTCCGGAACCCCCAGGCGGTGGAACTTGGTGACGTGCACGGATTCGACACCGGCCACGGCCTGCGCCGCCGCGTAGATCGCGCTCAGGTACACGCGGGTGCCGAACGTGAACGTGTCGGGGTGGAACACGCCCCGGCCGCCGCCGGGGAGGTCACGGTTGCTCAGCACCTCCAGGAGCGTGGCGCGGACGTGGCTGCGGAAGTGATCGGGCTCGACGCAGACGCTCAGCTCGAGCTCGAGGGCGGCGTAGCGGGGCCCGTCGATCTCCAGGTCGTAGCCCGCCATGCGGAACGGCTCCAGATGGCGCCGCGTGTCGCTCTCGAACAGGGCGTCGACCTCGCGGGCCGCCACGCGGTCCACGCTCACGAAGACGGTGTGCCAGCTCCCCGTCCAGCGGAACGTGGCGGCCGCCCGTTGCACGTCCCGCCGCCGCTGGCTCACGGCCGCGTAGTCCTCGGCCGTCACCGCGCGCTCCTGGGCGCGGAAAGCGTGGGGCGCCCGCTGGCGCACGTCCTCGATGGTCTCCGGCTCGACGCCGCCGCGGGCCGCCAGCGGATTGCGCACCGCGATGATCGCCGTCTCGCCGCTGACCACGTGGGCGAGGGCGTCGGCGCCGACGTTGCCGGCCGCCCCGTTGCCGACGCGATAGGTGGCGGTGAACGTGGTGCCGGCGCTGGGACGCAGGCCGTGGCGGTCGTCGCCGAACCGGAGCGACACCGTCCCGTCGCTCTCCATCTCGGCGACGAAGTGCGTGTCGTCGGCGACGCTCGCGAGAAGGTCTCGCTGGGGGCGCCAGGTCGCCGTGACCCCGCCCGAGCGGCTCTCCAGCACGACGTGGGGCCGGACGTCGCGCGTGGACCACGTCGAGGCGGCGTGGGCCGACACGGCAGGCGCGTGCCGCCGGTACGGCGCCGCCTGGGTCACCGGTCCCTCGGCAAGCCGGGGGCGGAACCGCGGCGACACCGCCGTCGGCGCCGAGCTGGCGCAGGGCCCGGCCGACGGGCGGGGAGCCAGAAACAGGCGCCCGTCGGGGACGTCGCCCAGGGGCTCGCCGCTGATCGTCCGCCCGTGGTCGGCCAGCACGATGTTGCCGCGCGCCATCGCGACGTCCTCGACGTAGGCGTTGCCGTGGGCCGGGTCCGTCCTCGCCGAGAGGCACAGTGGCAACGGTAGGGCATCGTCCTCGTGCCAGCGGATCTCGGTGATCTCGGCGTTGGTCAGGAGGTCGCGGAGTGGCTGGCCGTCGCTCCGCGTGGCAATGACCTCGACGAGCCGGACGGCGTGGCGGTGGCCGGGGTCGACGTCTTCCGGCCGGCCGGTGCGCGGGTCGCGCACTTCCTCGAAGACGAGGACCACGGGCTCGCCCTCGCGCTCCTGGAGGTCGGGCAGGTGGCCCCGGAGCGTCGCGCGGGTGGCGCCCTTCGGCAGGCAGCACTCGCGGTCGCCCCACGTGTAGAACGGGATCGCGTTGTGGGCGCGGAACAGCGTCACGCGGTGCAGGGTCTCGAAGACCACCGGCCGGCTGCGCAGCGCCTCCTCGTACTGCGGGGAGCTGCCCGCGGGGGCGATCCGCGGCCCCAGGCCGGGCACGCGCGTCAGGAGCTGCGTCGGCCGGCCGGGCTCCCACGGCAGGACGACGCCGTCGGCGTCGACGGCGAGCTGGACCCACGCCCGCGCGTTGGCGCCGTCGTCCATCGCGTAGTCGACGAGGCGCGCGTGCCGGCGCGCCGAGATCCGGCGGCGCGCCGTGCCGAGGTAGGCCTCGGTGGCGACGGCGTCCTGCTCGTAGCTCAGCTGGTCGGCGACGTAGGCCAGCAGCTCGACCAGCGTGACGCCGAGGTCGGCGGGGCTCCGCTCGCGCCAGGCGGGCATCAGCTGCGTGAGACGGTCCAGCATCAGGCGGCGGAACGTCCCGTAGTCCTTGGCGAGGTAGTTGATCTCGGGCTCGGCCGCCGGCGGCTCCGGGCAGACGGGCGCGGGCCGGCAGTCGAAGTCGGAGGGGCACTCGACCTTGAACGAGAAATCCACGCGGGCCAGCAGCGGGTCGAAGCCCGCGGGGACGTCGCGCCGGGTCGCCGCGTCCACGAGGCGGAAGGCGTAGATCGAGTGGTCGCCGGCCTCTCGCGTGCGCACGACGAGGATCCGATCGGCTTCCGGGAGGCCGGCCAGGAAGGCCTGCTCGGGCGGAGTCACGAGGCCCGGCCCCACGGCGTTCGCGGTGGCGGCCCACTCGACGCCCACGGGCCGGATGCGCTGGCCGCCCTCGATGCCGACGTGGGCGGCGGTCAGCGCCGCCGTCGGCTTGAGCAGGTGGACGAGCAGCGTGCGCTGGCGCAGGGCCTCCACGGGCGAGTCGTGATCCAGCACCTCGAGGAAATCGATGCCGTTCAGCGACGGGTGGGCCCGCACCTCCTCGCGCCGGGTCTCCTCGCAGCAGGCGTAGATCATGGCGGCGGCGTCCCCCGCACGAACGTGTCCACCCGGCGCTCCTGCGTCCGCCGGATCGTGTACGTGATGGTCACGCTCAGCGCGGCGCCTTCGCTCTCGACGCCGACGTCGTCCACGACGATCCAGTCGACCAGCCACCGTTGCAGCGCGCCCTGGACCAGGAACTGGACGGTCGCCGCCAGCTCGACGCTGTTGGGCGCGAACACGAGCTGCATCACGCCGCTGCCGAAGTCCGGCCGATTGACCCGCTCGCCGGGCATGGTGAACAGCACCAGCTCGATCAGGTCGCGCACGTGGCCGGCGTCGGCGGCGGCGGCCGTCCGCTCGCGCGCGTCGAAGTGGAACGGGTAGTCGAGGTTCACGGCGCTACGTTCCCGTCACGCGCGTCTGCGCGACGGCCGGCAGCAGCGGCGTCCCGGTCGGAGCGCACACGGACTGGCTGTCCTGCAGCAACACGGGCTGGCCGTTCGCCGCGACGCGGAGCGCCGCGGTGACGAACTGCGCGGTCACGCACGGCCCGTTGCCGCCCGGCGGCGGGGGCATGGCGCAGCCGGCCACGACCCAGGGGCTGGCGAGGGTCACCACGGGCTGGCCGCTCACCAGCACGCGCGGGACCGGCGTGACGGGCTGCGCCTGTCCGCCGTGCGCACACAGCACCGTGGCCCCGAGATGGAGGAGGAAACCCGGCACGACGCCCTCAGATGACCGTGAGCGCGCCGTTGTTCACGGTGACGGACGGTCCCACCATGACGATGCTCGCTCCCTTGCCGTTCTGGATGTAGATGCCGGTGTCGTTCACGATGAGGGTGGCTCCGGTCGCACTCTTCAGCATGATGCCGCCCGTCGGGCCGGGCACGTCGTTGACGGTCAACCCGTTCAGCAGCGTCGTCTGCAGGGTGATGCCGGCCACGACTGGCGGCACGAGGCGGGCCAGGGTCGGCACCTCAGCCGCCGAGCCCCAGTAGCCGCCGACCCAGATGGGGTGATCGGCGTCGCCCCGCTCGAACTCGACCCACACGCCGGCGCCGATCGGCGGCACCGTGAACAACCCCATCTGGATCCCCGCCACCGGGACGCACGGCATCGCCCAGCTCGACAGCATCACGTTGGAGACGTCGGGCACCATCGCCTGGATCCGGCCGATCTGCATCGGGTCGAGGTTGTTGACGACCGTCCCCCGGTACTTGCCGTAGAACGTCTTCGACTCCCCGCCATTCATGCCGGCACCCTCGACACCGTCGACATCAATCCGTTCCGCGCGAGCTCGAAGCGCTGCTTGTACTCGCCGGGCTTGAGGCTGTGGGTGACGCTCTTCACGTAGTAGAGGCCGTCGAACGCCTGGCCGGCCCCCCGCACGCCGACGAGTCGCCGCGACCGCAAGAGGCGGCCATAGCGCAGCACGTCGAGGCTGCCGCTGGCGAACACGGCGTCGGCGTGCCGGGCGGCGTAGGCGAGGCCGTGCAGCGCCGCCCGCAACGGCGACAGATGCGCGGTGTCGTCGAGGAACTTGAGCTTGGGCGGGATCGGCGGCACCAGCCCCAGCGGCGGGTTGAGCGGGGTGACGTCGGGAATCGGGATCGGCAGCGTCACCTTCGACAACGGCTCCTGGATGAAGACCACCGGCATTTCCTTCGCTTGCTTGTCGAAGCGGAAGGAGATGGACTCGACGTTGGTGTGGGCGTCCATGTCCACGTTGAGGGCCGACTGCGGCGCGCCGACGCGGACCTCGGGGCCCCAGTACGCGAAGCTCACGCCCGGGGCGGGTCCCGGCTCCATGTAGAAGACGTAGCCGGCCTGGAACGCCAGCAGCTTCAGGTAGTCGAGGTCGGTGCCCTTGTGGCGGGGGATGCGCTCGATCGGGATGGGGATGTCCTCGATGACGCTCGGGATGACGATGGGCGCGATGCCGAGCCACGCGTACTTGGCGATGACCGTGAGGGCCCGCAGCGCCGGGGACATCGCCGGGTAGGGAACACCGTCGAACTCGAGGTAGTCCATCACCGCGCTGAGGTCCTTGCCCTGCACGCGAAGCGTCGAGGGCGCCCCGGCCGTCCCCGGCTGGAGCTGGTGATGAGTCATGACGCCGTCGATGAGCACGCTGGGCGCGCCGCCGACGGTGACCACCAGGATGACGCGGAGGAGGGGGATGCCGGCGCCGCCGCTGACGAGGAACAGCGTGTTGAGCGGCGAGCGCTTGTCGATCGAGAAGTTCAGCTCGAAGCCGCTCGCCTCCTCGCCGGAGGCCACGGTGACCTCCACGCTGGTCAGCGCCTCCACCACCGGTCGCGCGGCGGGGACGGAGACCACGGGACCGATCATCAGCGTGAGGTGGACACCGTTCAGCACCGGTCAGCGCTCCGGGGGCGCCGGCACGCCCTGCGGCAGCGTGATGCGGATCCGCCGTCCCACCGTCTCCACCAGCTCCGGCGGCCGCAGCACGCCGTTGGCGTCGCATAGCCGCCAGAACTGCTCGGGATCGCCCACGTAGCGAGCGGCCAGCGTGTCGGGACGCTCGCCCTCGGCGACCGTGTGCTCCTGCAGCAACGCGAACGCCTCGGGCGGGGGCACGAACCGCCGCCGCAGGTAGACGACGACCCGGCCGTCCGCGGTGGTGAGCCGACCGGTCGCGAGACCGTGGTATCGGCTCGTCGGCGGGAACAGCCCGGTCTGCAGGACCCCCGCCTCGAAGAGCGCCTGGACGGGGTCATTCATCCGTGCTCTCCTCGCTCGCCGCCGGCTCGGTGACGTTCGCGGCGACCCAGACGTCCCATCGAGACTTCTCCATCCACTCGGACCTGCCGAAGTGGCGTAGCAGCATCCGGTTGGGGTCGGCCGGGTCATAGCGCACGAACACCAGCGAGGTGCCGTAGAAGTCGGCGTCGGTCGCGTTGATGCGCCGCGTCTTGCCCTTCACCTCGATCGCGCCCGCCCGCATCAGCTCGAAGGCACTCCGGTGCCGCCACACCTGGATCGCGGCGCCCGGACGAAGGGCGCCCGTCCAGATGTCGGCTTCCGGCACGAACGTGCCCAGGCCCGCGTACACCATCGCTCCCGCGGCCCCGGTGCCGCGATACGTCTCGTCGACGTCGAGCATCCGTCCCTCGATGCTCTGGAGGATGGCGTTGTAGGTGCTCTGGTCCTTGTCCTCGGGCAGGCTGAGAGCTTTGCCGGTGGCCAGCTTGTGGCCCCGCTGAATCCGTTCCCGGGTGGCCAGCGTGCAGACCTCGCTGCACCGCGCGCCGTGGACGGTCTCGATGCCGGCCATCGCTTCCCCGAGACCGCCGATGCGGGGCCAGGTGCCCAGGCCGAGGACGCCGTCCACCTGCTTGCCGCGAAAACCCTGTTCGATCTGGAACGTGGCCACGGCATCCGCGAAGGCGTTGGCGTCGCCGGCCTTCCACAGGTCGGCCCAGGGCTTGAAGCGCCCTCCCGCGATCGATTCCAGCTTCGTCTCCCAGCCGAGAACGTCCGGAGCGGCGAAGCGGCGATTCGCGCGCTTCGCGGCGCCGTAGTTGATCGTGCGGGGTGATTGCGTGCGCGCCCTCGCTTCTCGTTGCCGTTGCAGGCGGACGCCGCTCGGCGACGATGAGAGCGTCGGGATGCGAGTGCCGCCGAGCGCGGCGTCGGCCGCGTCGTCCGCCTTGCGTTCAGCGGGGTCGTCCGTCCGCCACCCGTGCTCGGGTCGGGCGGTGCTCGTCGCGCCGCCCGACTGCTGGACCACGTGCGCCAGTTCGTGCGCGATGAGGCGGCGCCCGGGGGTCGTCCCCGGAGCGAACTGCCCGGCGGCGAAGGCCACGTGGTTGCCCACCGTGTAGGCGAGGGCGTGCACGGCCCGCGCTGACTCCGCGGCGCGGGCGTCGGCATGGATCCGTACCCGCGAGAAATCGTGACCGAACCGGGACGCCAGAGGGCCGAGCGTGGCGTGATCCAGCGACTGCCCGCGCGTGTGCAGCACTTCGCGCACGATTGGCGGCGCGGCGACGGCTGGCGTCCCGGTGGTCCGGCCTTCCACTCTGGTCGAGAGCCGAGGTGTCACGGCAGGCTCTCCAGGCCGAGCGTGCCGAGCGTGGTGCCGGGCGCCCGGGCGGCCAGCCGCTCCTTCGCCTGCAGGTAGCTCATGAAGAGGTTGCCGCCCCGATGCGCAAAGCCCAGGTCGTCCACGCTGAGGACGCGCAGCCCGAGGCTCACCTTGGCCCGGATCGGGTTGAGCTCGGGGTCGAAGGCCTCCTCGGTGATGCTGAAGTCGGTCACGCGGACGGGGACCACGCGATTCCGACTCCAGACGAACAGCGCCAGCGGCGTCTCCATCGGCGCGATCTCCAGCGTGCCGCTGTCGGCGAGCGCGTTGTTGCCGATCAGCGCGTCGCTGCGCGGATAGACCAGGGTCTCGAGAGCGGCGAGCTGGGGGAAGATCCCGTACCGGACGGCGCCGGGGTTCTGGTCCGGAAACTCGAGCTGGTCGGTGGCGTCGACCTCCGCCTCGAGGGTGATGGTCTCGACGGCGGGGCCGGTGAGGCGCAGCGCCTGCGAGCGCTGGCCGCTGTCGCCCGTCGCCTGCACCTGGAGCGTGCGGCTCAAGCTGTCGGGGTTGTACTGCAGCGAGATGATGCGGACGACGGCCGACGACTCCGGATCGATGAGCACGAGGCCGCCCTTGACCAGCCGGGGAGAGTTGGGGAAGGTCGTCACAGCTCGTCCACGCTGTCGACCATCTTCTTGATGAACGAGCGGCGCTCCTCGATCATCGATCGCGGATCGTATCCGAGCCGGATGATCTCCTCCTGGCGGTGCAGCTCGACCGTCGCCGTGGCGTGGTCCATGCCTTGCGCCTCGAGCTGCCGCAGCGTGTCGAGAGCGCGGTTCTCTTCCATCTGGTAGACGCCGAGGCGGTCGAAGAGGAAGGTGAGGTCCTCGCGCAGGATCGTGCCGCGCTGGGTGGCCAGCGGATCGGGTCTCCCCCCCGTCTTCCGCAGAGGCGCGTTCACGTTGACCATCGCGCCGCCCGGCTGCGGGCTCGCGATCGACACGTAGCGGTCCACGAGCCCGAAGAGGTGGAGGGTCTCGTGGCCCAGCGTGACTGGCTTGGCGACGTGCGCGGGCGGGATGCTCATGACGCCGCCGCCGACGGTGGGATCCGTGACGGACGTCGGGAGTCCGGCCGGCGAGCTTCCCATCGACTGGCCCTCGTAGTCCATCGGTCCCGTGTCGGTCGGCCGCACCGTGACGAGCCAGAAGTCGAGGTTGCGCGGCGCTTTGGCCGACACGAGATCGATCTGGGGGACCAGCTCGAAGTCCCGGCCGGCGAACACGGAGCCCCGCAGCGACTGGGTCCACACGGTCTGCACGCCAGCCTCGAGACTGGCCTTGAGCGTCGGGAACTGGCGGGAGGCGTCGGTATCGCTCAGGCCCTCGAAGCGCGCCTGGAACTTCACGTGGAAGCGCACCACGTCCCTGGTCACCTCGACACGAAGGGGCCGCCGGTTCAGCGCGGCCAGGTGGGCCTCCTCGATTGCCGCGTAGGCTTCCCCGCCGCCGGGGCCGATGACCACCATGGCCTTGTCCATGCGCTGGCGGGCCTCGAGCATCGGGTCCCGCTCTCGCGCGGTGGACAGCCTGCGCACGTTGCGCACGGCCTCCTCGTCGAGGTAGCGCTCGAGCAGCGCCTTCCTCCGACGGGCGCGCTCCACCACCGCCTGCTCGCGTGGCGTCTCGCCGAGCGGCACGCTGGGATCCGAGCGCAGGCGGGGCTCCGGGATGACCCCCTCGCCGGCGCCGGCCTCGAGCTGCTGCGCTTCGACCTCGGCCTCCGCCGGCGGTGCGGCGCCACCGCCGTCGAGCTGTTGCGCCACGTGGACCGCCTCGTGCGCGAGCAGCCGGCCGAACCGCGGCGCCGGCAGGCCGGCGGCGGCGTCGGAGACGTGGATCGCGCCGCCTCGCGTGACCGCGCGGCCGGGACCGGGCGTCGCCACGCTGCTGGGGAAGTGCACCGGGGCGTCGAGGACGCGTGGATCGTGAACGCGGATGTCACCCAGGTAGTGCCGCAACGGCCGTGGGCCGTGGGTGGTGTCCTGGCTGTCGTCGAGCCGGCCGGACGGCGTGGCGGTCTTCGCCGGCGGACGGCTCCGCGCCGGCGCCGGCGCGGCGACGGGCGGCCGGAAGTGCCGGCTCACCGCTCGGGCTCCCGGCGCGGGTCGCCCTCGGGCTTCGCGGCCGCCGGCGGCCGCACCAGGAACAGCTCCACGCGGCGGTTGAAGGCGCGCGCGTGGACGTCCTCGGTCCCCACGGTGGGAGTCGACTCGCCGAAATGCGCTGGCGTCACGGCGTCGATGAGCTGCGCGTCCGGCACGCCCGCGTCCCGCGCCATCTGGTAGAAGGCGAGGGCGCGCCGGCGGGAGAGCCGAAGGTTGTGCTCGAGCGGGCCGGGGGAGGAGGCGTGGCCGACGAACCTCGCCCCCACCGAGGGATGGGGCGCCAGGTGACGCCGCTCGATGTCGCCGAACTGCGCGACGTGCTCGGCCTTGGGCTGCGCCCGATCGTGGCCGAGGTTGAGGAAGCGATAGTGCCGGCCCTCGACGACGGTCTCGTTGATCCCGGGGCCGCTGCGCGACGCGGCGGCCTCCTCTCGGCGGGGCGCTCGGGCCCGCAGGCCCGCCTGCTCGGCGAACAGGCGCTGCGCCACGTCCGAGCGCGACTCCAGCCGCCACACCTCGCCCAGGAAGTAGGCGCGGGCGATGTCGTCATCGGGCACGAAGGCCGCCACGTCGTCGTGCACGGCCTGCCAGTTCGGCCGATACGAGAGCGGCCCGCTCAGCTCGTCCGCCGTCATGACCAGACGCGCGAGGTACTCGGTGAAGCCTTCCTCGTAGAACCGGGCTCCGTTGGTCTGGGTCACCCAGTCCTTGAAGCCGGGACTCACGTACATGTGGGTGAGCTCGTGGACCAGGATCACCCGTCGCAGCGTCGGATCGGCGCCGCGATGGATGAAGACCCGGCGCGCCCGGGCCTCGCCCTCCGTGAACCCGCCCTGCCGGCTGGCCAGCGTCTCGATGTGCGGTCCGGCGAAGCTGTCGCCCAGCAGGTCCGTCAGCATCGCCTGGTAGCGCGCGTCGGTCTCGTCGAGGTCGAACTCGTCGACGGCGGTCCACAGGCTGAGCCGGTTCGCCAGCCACTGGCGCACGAACTGCGGATCGGAGGTCTGCGCCGTCGCGATGACGCCCACCGCGTTGCGGAGATCGGGTTCGGAGACGGGCGAGGTGATCTGAGGGAACGCGGCGCGCAGGCGCCGATCGACGTCGAGCGCGTCGGCCTCGACCGCCGACCTGGTCGTCCGCGTCGTCACCTCGCCCCCGACACTCAACGGGCGGCTCGCGATGTGCGCGCGCAGCGCGTCCTTGAACTCGTCGATGATCTCGCCGGCGCTGCCGCGGTCCGCAGCGGTCGCGGCGCGCCAGGGGCGGGGCGCGCCACCGGACGGTGTGCGGACGAACAGCCGTTCGTGCACGCGGGTGAAGCGCGTGGGATCCTCGACGTCCCGCTGCAGCTGGATCGGCCCGTGGGCCTGCTGCACCACGTGGGTCAGCTCGTGGGCGAGCAGCCGGCGCCCGTCGCTGGTGCCCGGTGCGTAGCCTCCGGCGCCCACGACGATGTCATGGCCGACGGTGTAGGCGCGCGCGTGGAGGGCACCGGCCGAGCGCGCGGCGCCGGCGTCGGCGTGAATTCGCACGTGGCCGAAGTCGTGCCCGAGGCACGACTCCAGCGGCGCGCGAACCGACGGCTCCAGCGGCGCCCCGCCGCCGTCCACGACGCCGGCCAGGTCCGACCGGGGCGCGCTCGCGGTGGTCTCCGGGCCGACGTTCACCGGGGCGCCCCTCGCCACGGCGCCGGCGGCTCGCTCCGCCTGCCGCTCCCGCGCGTCGCCCGGCTGGCTCACCTCGGGCATCGACCGGGCCACGACGGGGATCCGGCTGAAGTCATGGCCGCGGCCGGGTGGCCGCGGCCGGCGAACCATTCCGACCCCCGGATCTTCGAACGCCGGGTGTCGCCGGTGCGGCGACGATCCGGCCGCCCGCGCGAGACTCGGCGTCGTCGCGGCGGTTCGCTCGCCCACGACGCCGGCGCCGGTCCGCCCGCTCCTCGTCACGGTGACGCCGGCCTCGCCGGCGCCCGCCCGAGCACCGCGCCGCGCACGGCGTGGCCGATCCGCCGTCCGATGACGTCCGGCGCGTGACCAGGCGTCACCGCCACCGTCCCGCCCTGCACGACCGCGATGTCGACGCGCGCGCCCGGTCCGCGACGACCCTCGCGCAGCGGCGACGCCGAGATCCCCGCGGCGGTGAAGACGTCGCCCAGCTGTCGCTCGACGGCGCGGCGCAGGCGCGCGCGGTCACGCGCGTCGATGCCCTGCAGCACGAGGGTGTCGATGCGGATCTCGACGCGCGGCCGGGTCAAATGACACTCTCCAGCTCGGCCCGCGACGGCGTCTTCTCGAGCTTCGCGTACTCCGTGCGCGCAGCCTGCAGGACGTGGGACATCGTGACCGGCGTCGCCGCGTCGGCCGCCAGGAAGGCGGCGTTCAGGGCGATGTTGCGAATGTTGCCGCCCGGCACCTGCAGGCGGGCGAGCCGATCGACGTCCAGCCCCGTGGTCGGCGTCTGCGCCGGGAACACACGGCGCCAGATCTGTGCCCTCGATTCCGCGTCGGGGAAGGGGAACTGGACGACGAACCGGAGCCGGCGGAGAAAGCTCGGGTCGAGGGCGTCCTTCATGTTGGTCGTGAGGATGGCGAGCCCCCGGTAGGCCTCCATCCGCTGGAGCAGGTAGCTGACCTCGATGTTGGCGTAGCGGTCGTGGCTGTCCCGGACCTCGCTGCGCTTGCCGAACAGCGCATCAGCCTCGTCGAAGAGGAGGAGGGCGCCGCTGTCCTCCGCGGTGTCGAAGATGCGCCGCAGGTTCTTCTCCGTCTCGCCGATGTATTTGCTGACCACCTGGCTCAGATCGATGCGATAGAGGTCGAGGTGCAGCTCGTTGGCCACGACCTCGGCGGCCATGGTCTTGCCCGTCCCGCTGGCTCCCGCGAACAGGGCGCTGATGCCGAGGCTGCGCGTGCCCTTGGCCGCGAAGCCCCAGGTCTGGTAGACGATGGCGCGGCGCCGGACCTGCGCAGCCGTCTGGCGCAGCACGCGCAGTTGCGGCGCCGGCAGCACGAGGTCCTCCCAGGTGGCCACGACGTCGATGCGCTGGGCGAGGTCGTCCAGGGCCCGCCGGGCGTGGACCCGGCACGCGTCCCAGAGCAGGCCCGCGGGCCGCCGGCCCCGTTGCAGACCCTCGCGGGCGTCGGCGCAGGCGGCGCGGATGCCGTTACTGTCGAGGCGGAACTGGCCGACCACGGCGGACACCTGCTCGCGAAGGGTGCTGGCCTCGGATCCCAGTGCGTGCAGCCACACGGCGGCCTGCTCCTCGGCCCCGGGACGCTCGACCTCGAGTCGTACGGACGGCCGGCGTCGCAGTGGGACGGCCTCGCGGGCGGCGATCACCGTCGGGCAGGCCAGATCCTCGACGAAGCCGACGAGCCGTCGCGTCGAGGCCTCGGTGGCCTCGCCGTCGGCGCAATCGACCAGCAACACAGCGTTCTCGAGGGCCAGCTCGCGCTCGCAGAGACGAGCCAGCGCCGCCCGTTCGCCGGCGCTGGTCGGGATCTCGACGGCGGGGAGCCGGAGCGTGGCCATGCCGAGGGTCCGACCGGCCGCGGCGACGATCGCCGCCTTGGCGCCGGGGTCAGGTCCGGGGAGCTCGATCGCCGGCCACGGGTCCGTGGCTGACCGCCGGGTCAGGAGATCGGCGATCCGATCGGCGACCCGCTGGTGAGACGGCACGAGCACGTCGCCGGCCGGGACGACTTGGACCAGCTCGGCGAGACGGTCGTCGAGGTTGCGCAGGCCGGTCAGATAGTGCAGCACGCGCTCGTCGACACGCAGCGCGGCGGTGGTGAGCGTCTCGGCGGAGCCGACCTCGACCAGCCGCCAGCGCCGTAGCGGTCGCGCCGGCGACAGCGCACTCCAGTGCGGCTGATCCAACGCGGCCAGCGCGAGGCCGAACGTGGGATGCACGCGGCGCGGATCCCCGTGGGCGTGGGCACACAGGGCGGCCAGGCGCGCGTCCAGCTCGACACCGGCGCACAGCAGCAGGACGTCGCGCTCGAAGTCCGACAGCTCGAAGGTCGCCCGCAGGGTGTCGAGCGCCGAGGCGTCACCGTCCGCGAAGGCCGGGCTGGCGTCGGGGACGGCGCGGTCGGGCTCACCGGATCCGCCCTCGGGCTCGGCCTTGTGGAGGTGGCGCTCGAGGCGCTCGCGAATGCCGGCCAGCGCCGCGATCAGGTGGCGCTGATTGGCCTCCACCCAGCGATTGCTCTGCTCGCGGCTCACGGGATCGTCACTCGCTGCGTGGGATCGAACCGCGGCGGCGGGCTCGACCGGTCGATGAGCACGCTCTCCACGCCATCGACGCGCAGCCGGATCCAGTGCGTCGTCCCGCTGACGAAGCCGTCGGCGGCGAACGTCAGCGTGGCGCTCGAGGCCGCGGCCAGCGGATCGGCGGGCAGCTCACGGTCGTCGACGACCAGCGCGGCGGTCTGCGTGCTGAGCACCGGCGGGCTGCAGGTCACCGTGAACGTCACCGTGCCGGCGGCCATCACCGGCGTGATGGTCACGATCCGCGGGGCCACCGCGAGCGGCAGCTCGTTGGTGAGGCGATCGGGCGGCGCCGCGCGCTGGACCCGCACCGACACGTTGTAGACGCCGGCCCGCCAGTTCGCGGGATCGAGGGGCGACCCCGGCGCGACCGGGCCCGCCGGTGGGTCGGGTGGCAGCTGCACCCGGACGCTGGCCGGGGTGGCGCCGGCCAGCGCGGGCAGCTCGAGCACGCGCCGGGTTCGCGGCTCCACGAACCGCCCGAAGACCTGAACCCCGTCGAGGTGATGGCCGGTCAGCGCGAGCACCTCTCCCAGTCGCGCGGCGATCTGCCGGTTCGCCGGCTGCAGGCCCTCCAGCGTCGGAAACGGCGGGAGCAGGCTCGGCTGCACGACGACGCCGCGGTCCCGGCCCGTGCCCGGGATCGCCGGTCCGCGCGTCAGCACCGGCAGCGGCGAGCGCCGAGGCCGACGGCTGTCGATGAGGACGACGGAGACGCGATACGCGGTCGTGGTCCGGTAGTGGGCTTGCAGTGCCGTCCACAGCTTGGACATGTCGTCGACGCTGAGCGCCTCCGGCGTCACCTTGATCAGCTCGACCTGATCGGCCAGATCCGAGGCGGCCAGCGCCTGGAAGGCGGGCGGCAGGAGCGCACCGTCCACCGCCCCGCCCGCCAGCGTGGTGCGGAGGGCCTCGCGGCTGATGATCGGGTTCTCGTGCAGCAGCTGCATCGCGTAGCCCAGGAGGATTTCGCTGTCCAGCTCCGCGGCCCCGTACGAGGTCAGCACGTAGTGCAGGTCGAGCGCGAGCCGCGGCGTCTGGACGAGGTCGCCGCGGGCATCGCGCGTGGGCAGGTCGGCATTCTGCCAGCCGGAGTTCGGAGTGACCTGGTGCAGGAAGAGGTTGAGCTGCGTGGTCGGCGCCGTGCCGTTGCCGCCAGGAACCCGGTCCGGCGGCAGCGCCGTCACGTTGACGTTGCCGACGGCGGCGCTGACGTCGTTGTCGAGGAGCCCGTCGTTGAGCAGGTCCATCAACACGCGGGTCACCGACGCGATCGCCAGCGCATTGCTCACCGGCGGCTCCGCCCGCGACCGCCCAGGTAGTCGGTGAGCGACATGAGATTGCTGTCGACGCGATTGGGCGCGGGCGCCGGCGGCGGCGTCGCCTTGACCTCGACCCGGCCGATGTCGATGCGAACCACCGGCGGCTCTGCTGACGGCTCACGATCGGCGTCTGCCGGCGCCGCCTGGCGTTCCACGCGCTCCGCGCGCCGGACGGCCGGCAGCAGCGGGCGGAGCGTCCGCGCGGTCGACGCGCCGTCGCGGTGGTCGGGCCGGGGCGGAGAACGCGGTGGGCGCCGCGGTCCGGCCTCGACCGCCACGCCGCGTCCAGGTCGCGACCGGGCGGCGCCGGCCGCATCCGAGTCGTCCGCGGGCGTTGCCGCGACAGACTGGGCGGGCCTCTCGTGCGCGCCTGCATCGGGACCGGGTGCGCTGGCGGCCACCCGTATCGCCGGCCGCGGCCGGTCGCGGACCCCGGTGGCGGAAGGCGCCGTGGCGTCGAGAGTGGCCGCCGCCGCGGGCGGCTCCACCCACGCATCGGGCTCACGCTCGGGGGGCGCCGGCACGTCGCCCGCGGGCGGGTGGTCCTCGGCGCGCGCCACCGCACGTGGCGCCACCGCCTCCGGCGGTGAGGGGACGAACGGCGAGCCCAGCCGCGGCCGCACGGTGGCGCCGGGCCGGACGGTCCGCTCGACGAGACGCGTGAAGAAGTCCGATGGCATCAGGCGTCGATCTCGAGGTAGAGCTGGCGTCGAGCCCGGCTCATCGCCAGGATGTCGGTCTCGGGCCAGCCATACCGGCGCGCCAGGGCATGGACGTCGTACACGAGCTGACGCGCGTGGGCGGCGAGCTCCGCCCAGAGAAAGCTCGCGATGTCGAAGATGGCGTCCCAGCCGTGACCGCACTCGGAGCAGGCGAGGCGCAGGGTGATGTCGGCCTGCGGATCGGCCTCGGCGATCCGGCCGACGACGGCGTCGACGACCGCCGCCGGCAGCTCGTCGATCTCGACCGGCCGGCCCTCGTGGAGGGCCTCCAGGACGCAGCCCGTGAGGAGCCGCCACCGCGCGGCGTCCGCGCTCCCCGTCATCACCGCGTCCGCCAGATCGCCGCTGTGCGGGCAGCGCAGCCGGAAGGCGTATTCGTCGAGTCTCCAGGTCCAGGCGTCCGTCGTGGCGGTGGCCGGCGGGAGCCGCACCTGGCCGGCCTCGAGGGAGAACTCGAGCCCGACGCCGCACCGCGGGCAGCCGGCCGTGGCGTCGAGCTGCGGGCCGAACGTGCCCGACCGGACCTCCAGGAGCCGGGCGTCGCGGTCGCCCAGCGTGAGGGCCAGCAGCTCGTCGTCGCCGATCTCCGGGTACGCCGCCGCCAGGATCAGCAGCGCGCGGTCGACGAGGTGACGGTCCCGTCCTCGCTCCCACACCGACAGCACGTCCGACGCGATCAGGGCCACGGTCACCGCGGCGGCTCTCAGAAGGCCAGCTCGGCAGGCTCCGGCACGTCGGTGTCGCGCTCCCAGCCCTCGTTCTCCAGCTTGAGGGTCTGGATCGCGACCGCGTTGGCGTTGGCGTCGAGGTCGGGCAGCGCCTGGAACTCGGAGACCCAGCAGCGGTAGACCTTGTAGGCGAGCGCCAGCTGGCCGGCCTCGTTGTAGACCTCGATGATGATGTCCTTGCGGAAGTCCTTGAGCGAGACCTCGCGCGCCGAGCCCGGCGCCGAAGTTCCACACCTTGTTGGCCCACTGCTCGAACTCGAGGTCGTGGGTGACGCCGCGCTCCAGCGTGATGGCCTCGTACTTGGTGCGCCCGGGCGACTTGCGGCTGGTGCTGGGGTCGCCGCCCTCGCGGTGCTCGACCACCTCGGTGGTGCGCTTGAGCGCGCTCGACCTTGCTGACGCCGGCGACGTAGCGGCCGTCCCACTTCACCCGGAACTTGAAGTTCTTGTACGGATCGAAGCGCTGCGCGTTGACGCTGAACTGTGCCATCGCGTGTCTCCTCAGGTCTGGATCTGGCCGGCGATCTGCTGGATCTTGATGATCACGAACTCCGCCGGCTTGAGCGGCGCGAAGCCGACCACGATGTTGACGATGCCGAGGTTGATGTCGTTCTGGGTCGTGGTCTCGCTTGTCGCACTTGACGAAGTAGGCCTCGCTGCGGCGTCTGTGCCCTGGAAGGCGCCCTGCCGGAACAGGTTCTGCATGAACGCGCCCGACGTTGAGCCGGATCTGCGCCCACAGCGGCTCGTCGTTCGGCTCGAACACCACCCACTTGGGTGCCGCGGTAGAGGCTCTCCTCGAGGAACAGCGCCAGTGCGCCGGACCGGGACGTACTTCCACTCCGAGGCGGCGCTGATCGCTGCCGTCCAGCGTGCGCGCGCCCCACGCCACGTTGCCGTAGATCGGGAAGGTGCGCAGGCAGTTGACGCCGAGCGGGTTGAGGGCGCCGTTCTCGCGCGTCGGTCAGCGCGACGTCCAGCCGCTGCACGTTGCGCAGCCGCGCCTCGATGCCGGCCGGTGCCTTCCAGACGCCGCGGGTGGCGTCGGTGCGGGCGTAGACGCCGGCCATGGTGCCGCCGGCGCCGACCGATCGCAGGCGCAAGTCGTCGAGCGGATCGCCGATCTGCACCCGCGGGAAGTAGATCGCCACGTTCCGGTGGCGCAGCGTGGCGTTCCGGTCGGCCCACGCGGTGATCTCCGGCACCTCGTCGATGCCGGCGGGCGTGTCGACGATGAAGAAGGCGCGCCGGCGCTCGCAGTAGACCGTGGCGGCCGCGATGACCGAGGACGCATCGATCTCGCTCATGGCGTCGGGGCCGGCGGTGACGGCGATGCGCGGCAGGCAGAGGATGTTGAACAGGTCCACCGGCTCCAGCGCGAAGATCCCCGTGCGGTTGGCCAGGCTGCCGATGAGGTCGAGCGCGCCCGGCGGCGCCCCCATGGCGCCGGCGGGCGCGTTGCCCTGGGCCGTGTTGGCGAGTGCCGGCCCGGCGCCGAGCGCGTAGCTCTGAACGTTGGCCTGCACGGTGCCCGCGTCGAGCCGCAGCTCGTTCACGCTGGTGGCATCGGCGGGCGCGGCGGCGAACGTCACGGTGTCGCCGGCCACGCCCGGGACCACGACGAGGCGGTTCTCGGCCCCGACCGTATAGTCGGCGATGCGCGCGCCCGCGAACGTCGCCGCCGCATCGGCCGCGCGCAGCGCCGCCTGGAGCGCGCTGGCGATGGCGGCGAGCGTGTTGGCGTTGGCGCCGAAGGTGGCCGTGCGCGGGCCGGAGGCGCCGATCGCCACGCTGACGATGGCGCCCGCGTTGACGGTCGGCACCGGATTGAGATTGTTCGACAGCGTCGGGCTGACGGCGGTCACGCCGCCGGCCGCGGTGAGCCCCAGGGTGTCCGCCGTCGTGTCGGCGCCGACGACGGCGAAGCCGACGGCGGCGCCCGGCACGCCGGCGAGCACGATCAGACGGCTCTGCCCGGCCTCGCCGTGCAGCGCGACGCGGGCGCCGGCGAATTCCGGCGCCGGGTTGGCGGCGCGCAATTGGGTCTCCAGCTCCGTGCGGGCCGCGGCGGGGTTGGCCATCGCCGCCAGCGTGAGCGTGAAGGGTCCGAGCGCGCCGATCGTCACGTCGACGTTGCCGGTGACCGCCGCGCCGAACGCGCCGGCGATGTCCGCCGTCATGACGCCCTGGAGCACCTGGGCACCGAGGAGCCCGAGCGAGGCGGCGGTGGGGTCCGCCCCCGAGACGTCGAAGGTCACCCGGGCCGTCGTCGGCTCCGTCGGCCCGGCCAGCACCCGCAACCGGTTGCCGGCGACCACCACCGTGGCCTCACCGAAAGCGCGCCGCGCCGGGTTCGCCGCCCGGATCGCCTCCTCGAGCAGCCGGCGCGCGTCGGCCAGTGTCGTGGGCCGGCTGGCCAGGCGCGCGGTCGCGGTGCCCTCGACGCCGATGGTGACGCGCAGCTCCGGCTGCGCTGCGGTGATCGCGGGGAACGGGCTGAGGAGGCCGGACAGCGTGCCGGTGAGCTGGGGCCGGGCGGCGCCGGTGGCGGCCACCCGCACCAGCTTGGAGCCGGTCTGGGCGTCGTTCACGACGGTCGCCACGAAGCGGGGATCGGCCCCGCTCATCGAGAGGTCGCGGAAGGTCTCGGTCGCCGCGATCGCGGTCTGCCCGCGCCGGGTCTCCCGCAGGGTGACGGTCAGGTTGAACCGTGTGCCGGTGTCGGGATCGGGGAAGTCGATGCCGACGCGGAGGCCGTTCCCCCACTCACCCGCGTTGCGCGCCGTCACCGTGAGCGCGGTGGCGCCGGCGATGGACGATTGGATCACCACCGACGCGCTGGCGAACGTGCCGGCCGCCGCGCTCCGCACGACCCAGGCGTCGCTGCCGCCATTCAGGAAGAACTGCTGGATCGCGTAGCTCGCCTCGCTGCGGGCATGGAGGCCGCCGAACTCCCGCTCGAAGTCCGCCATGCTGAAGATTCTGACGGGCGTGTCCAGGTCCCCGCGCGCGAAGTTGTCGACGAAGGCCGCCACCGAGGTGGCGACGCCCGTGATCGTGCGCACACCACTCGGCACCTCTTCGACGTAGACGCCCGGGTAGGTTACCGGTACCGGCATTGCGCACTCCTTTGAAAAAATCCCTCGCTACGATCGGCGGTTGAAAACACTGCGCAGGGGGAGTAGTAAAGCCTCCTGAGCGACCTGCAGGCGCAGGAGCGATCGCCAGCGAGGTGGCCCCTGATGCAACATGGCGGCAAGATCGACTACCGTGGCTCGACGGTCAATGGCGAAACCTGCTGAATTCATGGCGCCGTCTGCCGGCCCGCGCCGCCCGACGATCCTGGCCATCGACGACGATCTGGGCGTCCTGGACGCCATCCAGCTACTGCTGGCCGAGCGCTACACGGTGGTCACCGCCACCACGGGCCCGGTCGGGCTGGACGTGTTCGGGGCACACCGGATCGACGTCGTCCTGCTCGACCTCCGACTGCCCGGCATGTACGGGCTCGAAGTCCTCGAGCGAATCCGTGCCTCCCACGCCGCGGCGATCGTCATCGTGGTGACCGCGGTGATGGACATTCGTGAAGTCGTGCGCAGCATGAAGCTCGGCGCGTGGGACTACGTCACCAAACCGTGGGATGACGACGAGCTGACCGGGGCGGTAGCCCGTGCCTGCCGGGAGGCCGAGGCTGGTGAGGGTGTTCTCCTCGTGAGCGAGGACTGGGCCGCGATGGCGCCGTTGCACCTCGCCCTCGAGCGGCGCTGCCGGGTGACGACCGCCGGCATGATCGGCGCCATCCAGTCGACGTTCCCGGCGCGCGTCGTCGTGGTCGACGCCCGTGCCGCCGGCCGTACGAGGCCGGGGATTTTGGCGGCGCTCTATCATCGCTTCCCGCGAGCGGCATGGATCCTGCTGGTCGACGACGCGGCTTCCGGCGATCCGCGTCCGGCCTCACTGATGGCCGACGCGATCGTCGTCAAGCCGTACCAGGTCGATCATCTGATGCGCCGGGTCGAGGCGTTACTCGGGGTGCGCGGGAGCGCAGTCGCGCGGTCGCCGGCGCTGCCGCGGCCGGTGGCGGGGGCCATCGATCTCATGACCCGCATGTACGGCCAGCGGCTCACGGTGGATGACTATGCACGCGCCGTCGGTCTCTCCTACGACCGATTCGCTCATGTCTTCCGGGAGGCCGTCGGGGTGCCGGTGAAGGAATACCTCATCCGGCTCCGGATCGCCGTCGCCCGCCGTCTCCTCAGGGAAACCGACCACAAGCTCGACGAAATCGCCCGTATGGCCGGGTTCGCCGACACGTCGAACTTTTCCCGGGCGTTCACGTCGCAGGCCGGCGTTCGCCCCGGACACTTTCGCGCCGAGTTCCGGGCCCGGGCCGACTAGCTCGTCTCGGCACCGGTGTCGTGGGGCGGGCCCGGCGGAGGCACACGCGCCTCACGACACTCGCCGGTGCGTGACTGCCGATTCGCTACACGGTCAGGCGCAGCAGTCGCCGGAGCCGCCGGCGATCGTCTTGCGGCGCTCGACGAGCTCGACGCGGCAGTCGTCGGGGGCGCGCAAGAACGCGATCCGGGCGCCACCCGGATTCTGGATCGGCCCCTCCAGCAGCTTGGCGCCGAGTTGTTCCAGGCGGGCGATGTCGGTCTCGAGGTGCTCGGAGTCGAAGCCGAAGTGCTCGAGGCCGTGGTGGGGATTGGCGTCGCCGGGGCCCAGGCGCTCGTTGGTGCGCGCGCCCGAGATGTTGACGGCCATGCCGCCGTCCTCGCTCTGGCAGCGGATGAAGCGGTCGCCGAACACGCGCGTCTCGTCGCCCACGATCTTGAAGGCGAACGCCTTCTCGTACCACTCGGCGGTCTTGCGCGGATCGGGTGACTTCAGATGGATGTGGTTGATCCGGAACCCCATTGCGATCTCCTCTCGGGCGATGTCCTGACTGCCCGGGGGAAGATTACCGCCGCTTGCGCGCCAGCGCCACGTACGCCACGAGCGCGAGCACGCTGGAGCGGTTGACCTGCGAGGCCGCGATGAGTGCGGCGGCGTTGGCGCCGAAGATCCAGCCGTACGCGTGGCGGGGATACCGTACAGCTCGATCAGGACGCAGGGCGACGCCGCGATGTAGGCGAACATCCCGGCCATCGCCAGGCCGCCGCACGCCGCGAAGCCGACGAAGCGACGATCGGCCAGCAGCCGCGCGTAGTCGGCGAGCCCGGCCCCGGGCGTTGCGACCGGGGGCCGAGCCCCCGCGCCAGCCCCGGGAAGCTCGGCAGATACATATCGATCGACGCCGGCGTGAGCGCCGTGAGGGCGCCCAGGATCAGGACGAAGCGCGCGCCCGGTCCGCCGCCGGCTGCGGCGATGGATCAGGCTCCTTTCATTGCCACCCGTTGCGCCAGTAGAGGCACAGGCGCTCGACGTTGAGCGGCAAGAACTCGGCGTAGCGGCCCCACGACTCGTACTGCGGCAGCTTGACCTCTTTCATCGCCGCGTCGAAGCACTTGCCCCCTGCGCCGCCGGCTCGCGCACGGCCTCCTTGAGGTCGACCATGTACTGCTTGAGGTCGCGCACGTCGTCCTTGCTGCCGATCCCGCCCTGCCGCGGATGGCCGGCGATCATGCGGTCCCACTCGAGGGCCAGGACGCGGTCGATCGACTCGAGCCACTCGTCGTAGAAAGAGTCGGGGAGGTTGCGGAACGGCACTTCCTTGATCGGCAGGAAGTCGACCGCGAAGATGACCTTCTCTTTCGGCAGGTGTACGACCAGCGTGTTGTCGGTGTGGTTGCGGCCGAAGTGGCGCAGGTCGATCCGGGTGCCGCCCACGGTGAGGCTGTTGCCGCTGTCGTCGATGGCGAGGTCCGGGATGATCACGGTCGGATTCTTGAGCCGCACCAGCGCGTCCTTGGCCCGCTGATGCGCGATGAAGATCGCCCCGGCCTCCTTGAACGGCGCGCCCCCGGAGATGTGATCGTAGTGGTGGTGGCTGTAGATCACGTACCGGATTGGCGCCGGCGTGATCTTGCGGATCTCCGCCAGGTAGACCTTCGACGCCGTCGGGTTGATGGGATCGGTCGCCACGACGCCGTCGCCGGTGACGACGAACATCGCCTGGTGCCCCATGTGCCGGAAGACGTAGACGTTGTCCGCGACCTTCCGGGTCTCGAACGGCGGCGGCTGCTGGGCGACGGCTGCCGGCCCGAGCGCGATGATCAGCGTGACGACGAAAGGCTTGAGGAGTTTCCGCATGTCAGGCCTCCTTGCAGGATCGTCCCGGCCGGTCGGATGAAGGTATCACAGGCGATTCGCGGCGCCCTGGCGCGCTCGGGACTCGGTCGGGGCCCGGAGTCTTGTAGGGTTTTCTCCGTAGGGGTTTTCCCCAATTGCGCGGCCGCCGGTGCTTGTGCAATCTTCCGGCGCAATGCCATCGCTTCCACCGATTTCTGGCGGTCGTGCTCGCCATCGACGTCGAACCGTTTCGCCCCGTAGTGCACTGTGCCTCGCTGCAGTGCGATGGGCGGAGGCGTCAGAATGGAAGAGCCGAAATATACATGATCTCGTCCGATCCATACATTGCACCGGGCCACAGGCGCTGCGATGGTGCGCGCTGATGCAAGCGCATCGGCGAATTCGCGACGTCGTTCTCGCGATACTGGCGGCCATCGTCCTGACCGCGCCGCCGGCGGTCGCCCAGCAAACCCACCTCAACTACGTTTACGACGGGCTGGGTCGGATCGTCGCCGTGATCGATGCGCAGGGCGACGTGGGGGTGTATCACTACGACTCCGTGGGCAATTTACTGTCCATCGAGCGCGTCAACGCCACCGATCAACCGGGCGCGGTGGCGATCTCGCTGGTGACGCCGACCCAGGGCACGGTGGGGACGAGCGTGACGCTCTTCGGCAAGGGGTTCAGCGCCACGCCGGTGCAAAACGCCGTGGCGTTCAACGGCACGGCCGCCACGGTGACCGAGGCAGCGCCCAACCGTCTGGTGACGACCGTGCCCGCCGGGGCGACCACCGGATCCCTCACCCTGACGGCGCCCCTGGGCAATGCGACCTCACCCAGCGCGTTCATGGTGATCGCGGTCACCGGGCCGCTCGCCGTGGCGCCGGCGGCCGTGATGCTGCCGCCGAAAGGCACGCAGCCATTCACGGCCACGCTGAACGGGACACCGACCTCGAGCGTCACCTGGACCGTGAACGGCATCCCGGGGGGCGATGCCACGGTGGGCACGATCACCACGGGTGGCGTGTTCACGGCCCCGGCCTGGCAGGCCCTGGCGACCAGCGTGACGGTGGCGGCCACGCACACCGAGGAGGCGACGTTGACCGCGTCGGCCACCGTCACGGTGGCCGTGCCCACGCCGATCCGGACGGCGGCGAGCGTGCAAACGGGCCCGGTGGTCACCGGCGTCGCCCCGGCCGCCGCACCGCGGGGGACCAGCGGCCTGACGGTGACGCTCAGCGGGGTGGGCTTCACGGGCGCGACGGCGGTCAGCTTCCGCCTGGGGGCCTCGGCCGACGCCACCATCACGGTGAGCAACCTGAACGTGAGCAGCGACACCGCGCTGACGGTCACGGTGGCCGTGGCCTCGGGCGCCGCGACCGGGCTGCGCGTCGTCCAGGTGACGAAGCCTGCGGGGGCGTCCACGCCCGCGGGGACGGGCGGCAACCTTTTCACGGTGCAGTAGGCCGGCGCCGCCGGCCGGCAGGAGCGGACGATGCGAGCACGGGGCATGCGGATGATGGCGCTGGTGGCCGCGCTCAGCGTCTGGGCGCCACCGGCCGGCGCGCAGTTCTTCGACAGCGGCAGCACCGGCGCCGACGGCGCGTTCACTCCCACGTGCACGCCCACGCCGTGCACGGTGACGGTGACGCTGCCGGCCAGCGGGGTCTTCCACTACACGACCGTGAGCGTGCCCGCGGGCGTGACGGTGAAGTACACGCGCAACGCCGCCAATACGCCCGTGACGATGCTGGCCACCGGCCACGTCACGATCAGCGGCACGATCGACGTCAGCGGCAGCACCGGCGGCGCGGGGGTGATGGGGTTCCGGCTCGCGCCCAACGGGGGGGTGGGCGGGCCCGGGGGGTTTGACGGCGGCAGCGGGGCGAACGGTCTGACGGGGACGGGCATCAAGGGCGGCGACGGTCTGGGCCCTGGCGGCGGCGGGGCCGGCGCGGCATCGGGTGGGGCTCCACGCGCGGGGGGCGGCGGCTCGCACCTCACGTCCGGCGCCTGGAACTCCGACGGGGGAGCGCCCGGCCCGCTCTACGGGACCCCCACCCTGGTCTCCCTGATCGGCGGCTCCGGAGGCGGGGGCGCGGGCAGCTGGTCGGGCAGCTCCGGAGCGGGCGGGGGTGGTGGCGGGGGCGCGACCCTCATCGCCGCGGGCACGAGTGCGGCGGCCGCGACGATCAGCCTGAGCGGATCGATCAAGGCGAACGGCGGTCAGGGCGGTCAAGGCTGCTGGCCGTCCGGGGTGCCGGCGTGCGGCGGCGGGGGCAGCGGGGGGGCCGTGCGCTTCGTGGCGCACACCGTCGCGGGCACAGGAAGCGTGGATGTCCGTGGGGGACTGACTGGGCTCTTGACCCCACCGGGGGGCATGGGCCGCATCCGCGTCGAATTCGCGAACTATACGGCGGCGTGGAACCTCTGGCTCGCCAGCCCGCCACCGTCGGGCGTGTCGTTCGTCTCGACGCCCTCGCCGCCGACGCTGACGAACGCGCCCGCGCTCACGATCACGGCGGTGGGCGGGGTCAGCGCGCCGGCGACGCTGACGGGCTCCTTCGCGGTGCCCGACTTCGTGCTGGCGGCGGGCACCGCGACGCCCACGGTGACCTTCGCCGCCAGCCACATCCCGCTCGGCACGACGCTCAGCGTGGTCGTGCAGGGGCAGAACGGCGGGGTCATCAGCACGGCGACCAGCGGGGGCCTCAGCGGGACGGTGGCCAGCTCCACGGCCACGGCGTCGGTCACCATCCCGACGGATCAGCCCAGCCTCATCAGTGCCAGCGCGAGCTTCACGGTGGTGGCCGACGCGGGCGACGGGCCGCTCGACGCCGACGGTGAGCCGGTGGACCGCGTGGTGGTCACGGCCCGGTTCGGCGGCGGCAGCGAGGTGAGGTACGTGACCGCCTCGGGCCGCGAGGTCGCGGTGGCCTCCGCGCGATGAGGGCGCGGGGTCCGATCGGCGCCGCCGTCCTGGTCGCGAGCCTGCTGCTGGCCGCCACCACGGGGCCGCAGGCCCAGGCGCCGGCGCCGACGGTGGCGCCCACCGCGCATGCGGCCCTCACGGTCCTCGACGACGGCCGCCTGCTGCTGTCGGGGGGCACGACCGCGACCGGCATCGATGACGCCCTGACGATCATCGCTCCGTCCGGCACGGCGAGTAGCCCGCTGCTGTCGCCGCGCTACGATCACCGGGCGACGCTGCTGGCCGACGGTCGCGTGGCCATCACCGGCGGCGGCGACGCCCGGGGGCCGCTCGACAGCGTCGAGCTCGTCGACGCCGGTACCGGCACCAGCCGCCTGGCCGGACTGCGCCTGACCCAGGCGCTCAGCCAGCACGCGGCCGCCCTGCT
Organism: uncultured Candidatus Rokubacteria bacterium; assembly: GCA_963743355.1. Lineage (GTDB taxonomy): Bacteria > Methylomirabilota > Methylomirabilia > Rokubacteriales > CSP1-6 > AR5. The sequence continues at coordinate 240,168 of CAVUPM010000003.1, read as the reverse complement.
GCCTGATGGGCGCTTGCTCATCGCCGGCGGCCGCCCGGCGGGGGGCGGCCGTGCACTGTCGACGGTCCAGGGCGTCGACCTCGATCCAGCGCAGGCCGCGCCCCTGCTTGATCTCATCGAGCCGCGCGCCAGCCACACGGCGACCGTGCTCACGAGCGGTGCCGTCGTGGTCGCGGGCGGCCAGGGCGCTCACGGCATCCTGGACTCGGCGGAGCTGTGGGGCGCGCCGTCGGCCCGGGCGCCGCTCGCGGACCATCTGCACGAGGCGCGGGCCGGTCACACGGCCACGCTGCTGCCGAGCGGCGACGTCCTGATGGCCGGTGGTGTCGGGCGGGCCGGGGGTGCGATCGCAACGCTGGAGCGGTTCGACGCCGAGCGGGGCACCTTCCACCGGGTCGCCGCGCGGCTGCGCACGCCGCGCGCCTATCACGCCGCCGCGCTGCTCGGGGACGGCCGGATCCTGGTCTGGGGCGGCCTCGATGCGGCCGGGCGGTTGCTCGGCGACGGCGAGGTCTATGATCCGCGCACGCACGCGGTCCACGTCGTGAGCGACCTCGGCGGAGCGTTGCGCGGCGCTGCCGTGACGCCCACGCTGATCGAGAGCCGGCCGGCCGACCGCGCGACGAACGTGGCGCCGGGGGTCCGGATCGCGCTGCGCTTCAGCACGCCGCTCGGGGTGACCAGTGTGACCGGGACCACCGTGCGCCTGTCGGGACCGGAGGGAGCCGTGTCGACGAGCGCGGTCCCCGTCGAGTCGGGCCTGCTGCTCTTCGTGACCCCGCAGGCGTCCCTGACCCCGGGGGCGCGCTACACACTGACGCTGGACGGGGTGCGGGGCACGGCGGGCACGGCGCTGCCGACGACGACGGTGAGCTTCACGACCGCCGGGCCGGCGGGCCTCGGGCCCGGCGGCGGGGGCGTGCGCGACGTGACCGACCCCGACGAAGACGACCGCGACCTGGGGCGCGACGCGCGCTCCAATCGGCGCGTCTCACGCTGGCACGACCTGCCGCCGCTGCAAGCCCCGCCCGGCGTCACGGCGGTCTCCGGCCAGGTGCTGCAGCTCAACGGGCGCCCCCTGGCCGGGGTGACGCTGGAGCTGGACGGCCGGCGCACGCGCAGCGACGCGACGGGGCGCTTCCTGCTGCGCGACCTACCGGAGGCCGGCCCCGAGGTGTTGGTGATCGACGGGCGCCCGGCGAGCCGGGCGGGCGCGGCGTACGGGGAGTTCGAGGTGGCGGTGGAGGTGGTCGCCGGCCGCACGAAGGTGCTGGGCTACACGCTCTGGATGCCGAAGATCGACTGGGCCAACGCCGTGCCGATCCCCTCGCCGACGACGCAGGAGACGGTGATTTCCACGCCGCACATGCCCGGCTTCGAGATCCGGATCCCGGCAGGGACGGTGGTGCGCGACCGGGAGGGCCACGCCGTCCGGCAGGTGAGCATCACGCCGATCCCCAGCGACCGGCCGCCGTTCCCGATGCCGGACGGGGTGACGTTTCCCCGCTACTTCACGGTGCAGCCGGGCGGTGCGCACCTGGAGACGGATCCGCGCCTGGCGGCGCCGGGGGCGCGCGTGGTGTATCCCAACCCCGACGGCCACCCCCCGGGCAGCGAAGCGGACTTCTGGAACTACGAGCCGCAGGGTGGGGTGCGCTGGTACCGGTACGGCGTGGGGCGGGTGAGCGCGCGGGGGGACGCGTTCGAGACCGGCGAGGACATGCGGCTGTACAAGTTCACGATGTTCACCTTTTGGCCGCCGGCGCTGATCCGGGCGGCGGCGGCGACGTGGGCGAACCTGTGGGGTGGGATGTTCGACGGGGATCCCGTGGACCTGAGCACGGGGCTGTTCGTGCTCACGAAGACGGACTTGGCGATGGCCGACGTGCTGCCGGTGACGTTCACACGGACCTACCGGCCGAACGATGCGGTGGTGCGCCCCTTCGGGATCGGGGCCAGCCACAGTTACGACCTGTTCCTGTACTCGGAGAACGGGTTCGTGACGATCGCCCTGGTGCTGCCAGGGGGCGAGCGGGTGCGCTACCAGCGCACGTCGCCGGGCGGGAGCTACACGGACGCGGTGCTGGAGCACACGGAGACGCCAAGCCCGTTCTACAAGTCGGTGCTGCGGTACGTGAGCGGCAACCCGCTGGGGACGTGGACGCTGACGCTGCGGGAGGGGACGGTCTACACGTTCACGTACAACGGCAACTTGAAGTCGATCACGGACCGGTTCGGCAACGCGCTGACGCTGTGGCGGGAGTGGGTCGTGCTGCCAGGGGGCTTCCAGGTGCAGGGGGGGAAGATTTTGCGGATCACCGGGCCGAGTGGGCGGTGGATCGACCTGGCCTACGACGCCCAGAGCCGGATCGTGCAGGCGCTGGACTACCAGGGGCGGGTGGTGGGGTACACCTACGACGGCTCCGGGCGGCTGGCGACGGTGACGGACGCCGCGGGCGGGGTGACGGAGTACACGTACGATACCAGCCACCGGATGCTGACGATCAAGGACGCCCGGGGGATCGTGTTCCTGACGAACACGTACGACGCCAACGGGCGCGTGGCGACCCAGACCCAGGCGGACAGCACGACCTACCAGTTCGCGTACACGGTGGACGGCGGGGGCAAGGTGACGCAGACGGACCTGACGAACCCCCGGGGCTCCGTGCGGCGGGCGACGTTCGACGCCGCCGGCTACCCGCTGACGGATACCCACGCGCAGGGGCAGGGGATCGCGCAGACGACGACCTACACTCGCCAGTCCGGGACGAACTTCGTCCTGACGGCGACGGACCCGCTCAGCCGGCAGACGGCCTTCACCTACGACGCCCAGGGCAACGTGGCCAGCGTGACGCGGCTGAACGGGACCCCGGACGCCGTGGCCACGAGCTTCACCTACGAGACGGCGGGCGCGGGCAAGTTCAACCGGCTGACGACCCTCACGACGCCGATCGCGACGACGAGCCTGGCCTACAACAACACGGCCCGGACGATCACGATCACCGACCCCCTGAGCCACGCCACGGTGATCACGCACACCACCAAGGGCCAGGTGGCCTCGATCGCCAATGCGCTGAGCCACACGACGACGTTCAGCTACGACACCATGAACAACCTCACGGGGATCATCAACCCTCTGAGCCACCAGACGACCCGGGCCTACGACAGCTATGGCCGGCTGATCCGTCAGACCGACCCCAAGGGGCACGTCACGGCGTTCAGCTACGACCGGCTGAACCAGCTCACCACGATCGCCGACGCCACGCAGGGCACGACCCGCTTCACCTACGACGCCAACGGCAATCTCCTGTCGGTGACGGACGCCAAGGGGAACGCCACCAGCTACACCTACAACAGCATGGACCGGGTGGCGACCCGGACCGACCCCCTACCCGTCAGGAGACCTACGCCTACGACAGTAACGGCAACCTGACGAGCACGACCGATCGCAAGAGCCAGACGACCACGCTGGCCTACGACGCGCTGGACCGCCTCACGACCCGGACGTACCAGGACGCCTCGACGACCGTCAACACCTGGGACGCCGGCAACCGCCTGACCCAGGTGGTGGATTCGCTCGCAGGGACGATCACGCTAGGCCACGACAGCCTGGACCGGGTGCTGAGCGAGGCGACGCCGAACGGGACGGTGACGTACACGTACGATACGAGTGGGCGCCGCCAGACCATGACCGTCCCCGGGCAGGCGTCGGTCAGCTACGGGTGGGACAATGCCGACCGGCTGCAGACGATCACCCAGGGGAGCAACGTGGTCGACTTCGACTACGACAACGCCAATCGGCGGACGAAGCTGACGTACCCGAGCGGGACGAGCACGGAGTACGCCTACGACACGGCCTCCCGGCTGACGGGGCTGACGTACAAGCACGGGGGGAACACGCTGGGCGCGCTGACCTACACGTACGACGTGGCCAGCCAGCGGACGCGGGTGGGCGGGAGCTGGGCGCGGACTGGCCTGCCGGCCGCCGTGGCCAGCGCGACCTACAACGCAGCGAACCACCAGACGGCGTTCGGGGGCCAGACGCTGACGTATGATCTCAACGGCAACCTCACGGGGGACGGGATGAACACGTACACGTGGAACGCGCGCAACCAACTCGCGTCCCTGACGGGCCCCATCGCCGGGAGCTTCGTGTACGACGCCTTCGGGCGGCGGCAGCGGAAGACGGTCGACGGCACGATCACGGACTTCGTGTACGACGGGCTGAACCCGGTCAGAGAGGCGGTCGGGGCGAACACGGTCGATCTCCTGACCGGCCTTGGGATCGACGAGTACCTGACGCGTACCGATTCGTCGAGCACCCGTGACCTGTTGAGCGACGCGCTGGGGTCCACGGTAGGCCTCGGGGACGGAGCGGGGGCAGTCCCGACGGAATACAGCTACGAGCCGTTCGGGGCCGTGACGACGAGTGGGACCACCAGCACGAACGAGTTCCGCTACACGGGCCGGGAGGACGACGGCACGGGCCTGAACTACTATCGGGCGCGGTACTACCACCCGGGCCTGCAGCGGTTCATCACCGAGGATCCGATCGGGTTCGGCGGCGGCGATATCAATTTTTATGCCTATGTATTCAACGACCCGCTTAACTTCAGAGACCCCGATGGGCTGTCGCCGGTGGGCGACTTCCTTCGCGGGGCCGTTACCTATGTCGAAGGCATTTGCGGCACCTTTCGCTACAGCGCGCGCGTGTATGGCCTCCTGGGAGACGAGGAAAGACTCAGGGCCCAAGCTGAAGGTCTCATCGTCGCGGAGGTCTTGCATCAGTTGTCGGTCAGTCGCGGCGCACGCCAGCTCGGGGTGTCCGCCGCATTCTATGGATTCGCGAGGTCGGCTAGGACTGAGCCGTTCCGTGTGTTAGGGCGTGCGACGGCAGCGGCCCAGGTGACACAGGGCCTGAACAGTGCTGCCCCAGTCTACGGAGGACTCTTGGGCGTAGCCTTGGGAGGCGCGGCTCTACACGGCAATGTGAGGTTGACGATTGAGCGGGGCGGACATAGCCTGGATGAGCTAATCGACGCCATGGTTCGAGGCGAGGTCCCAACGGGTCTGAGCGGGAGAAAGAGCAATTTCTGCGGGGCTTGACGGGAAAGGGGCGCAGACAGTGAGGCTGTATCGATGTCCCAATTGTGGCGAGAACACGATCCCCCTCCGGGGACGCTTCCTTGCCTCAAGGACGCGACCCGTGCAGTGCACGGCGTGCCACACGTACTTCGCTTCGAAGTCGAGATTCGTAGCCGCTTTCTTCACCGTGGTTCTGACGTTCGTGGTGTTCCCCGTCGCGATGGTGCTGGGAGCGATGAGCATCTGGGCGTTCCTCGGGGCCATTCTCCTGCTATTGGCAGTCAGCGGGTTCATCATGCAAGGCTCTGCTCGTCTGGTGCCTGTGAAGCCTGCAAAGGCACGATGGTGGAACAAGCCGTTGTGGGGAAAGCGCGATTCCAACTCTTCGCCGACGCTGTAGCTATTTGCGCGCGTTCAGGTAACTCACGTCCAAGCAAACTGACGCGCGGTCCCTCCATGGCGGCACGGCCCGGCGCCACACCTGAAGCGACCCTCTATCTTGCTCTCCGGGTGGGGCGGGGGCGGTACTCCGCAGATTTCGCTATCGATGTTGCCATCGGTAAGTACCTCGATCATCTGCCGCTCGGAGCGCCAGGCGCGGATGATGCGCCGCGCATGCCCGGCTTCGAGATCCGGATCCCGGCGGGGACGGTGGTGCGCGACAGGGAGGGCCGCGTGGTGCGGCAGGTAAGCATCACGCCGATCCCCAACGACCGCCCGCCGTTTCCGATGCCGGACGGGGTGACGTTTGCCAGCTACTTCGCTGTACAAGTTCACAATGTTCACGCTGGCGTGGTTGCACCTGGGCGAGCTCGTGGCCTCGATCTGGGCCAACCTCTGGGGGGCCATGTTCGGGGGGGACCCGGTGGATCTGAGCACGGGGCTGTTCGTGCTCACGAAGACGGACTTGGCGATGGCCGACGTGCTGCCGGTGACGTTCACGCGGACCTACCGGCCGAACGACACCGTGTCGCGTAGCTTCGGCATTGGGGCGGCCCACAGCTACAGCCTGGTCCTGTACTGGGAGAACTGGTATTCGACGATCGCGTTGATCTTGCCCGGGGGCGAGCGGGTGCGCTACCAGCGCACGTCGCCGGGCGGGGGCTGGGCGGACGCGGTGCTGGAGCACACGGAGACGCCGAGCCCGTTTTACAAGTCCGTGCTGCGCTTCGTGGGGCTGCCGGCAACCGGCTCACGCAGGTGGTGGATTCGATCGCGGGGACGATCACGCTGGGCCACGACGGCCTGGACCGGCTACTGAGCGAGGCGACGCCGAACGGCACGGTGACGTACACGTACGACACGAGTGGGCGCCGCCAAACGATGAACGTCCCCGGGCAGGCGTCGATCAGCTACGGGTGGGACAATGCCGACCGGCTGCAGACGATCACCCAGGGGAGCAACGTGGTCGACTTCGACTATGACAACGCCAACCGGCGGACGAAGCTGACGTGCCCGAGCGGCACCAGTACGGACTACGCCTACGACAGTGCTTCGCGGCTGACGGGGCTGAGGTACAAGCACGGGGGCAATACGCTGGGGGCCCTGACCTACGCTTACGATACGGCCAGCCAGCGGACGCAGGTGGGGGGGAGTTGGGCGCGGACCGGTCTGCCGGCCGCTCTCACCAGCGCGACCTACAACGCGGCGAACCACCGAACGGCCTTCGGGGGCCAGACCCTGACGTACGATCTCAACGGCAACCTGACCACCGACGGCACCAACACCTACACGTGGAACGCGCGGAACCAACTCGCGTCCCTGACCGGCCCCATCGCCGGGAGCTTCGTGTACGACGCGTTGGGGCGGCGGCAGCGGAAGACGCTCGACGGGGTGATCACGGACTTCGTGTACGACGGGCTGAACCCGGTGCGGGAGGCGGTGGGGGTGAACACGGTCGATCTGCTGACGGGGTTGGGGATCGACGAGTACTTCACGCGGACGGACGCGTCGAGCACCCGAGACCTCCTGAGCGATGCCTTGGGGTCCACGCTGGGCCTGGCCGATTCCTCGGGCACCGTCCAGACGGAGTACAGCTACGAGCCGTTCGGGGCAGCGACGGCCAGCGGCTCCACGAGCGCGAACGAGTTCCGCTACACGGGTCGGGAGAATGACGGCACCGGCCTGAACTACTATCGGGCGCGGTACTACCACCCAGGCCTCCAGCGATTTGTCAGTGAGGATCCGATCGGATTCGCGGGCGGGGATTCCAACCTCTACGCTTACGTCGGGAACAACCCAATCAGCGCCACCGATCCGACCGGAGAATACCTGGCCGGTACGCCCGGCATGACTACGCCATGGCCCTCCGCCTGGATTCTCGCTGGACGGAAGACGGAGCCAAGTGATCCCGACGGCACTGGCGCTCCACTCGGACTCGCGACTGGCAGGCCACCCGCGATCGTTGCTTGTGTGCAGTGCGCTGTACAGGCTGCCCCTCTCATTGCTGCAGCAGCGCTGGCAGCTGGAGCTCTCATCGTTGAAGCCATACGCCATGTGGAGTTCCCAGATATCTCATTCGCAAAAGCTCCCAAGCCGAGCCATGAGATGCCGAGTTGGGTCCCGCGCCTGCCGAGGCCTGACGAGAGGCCAGTGGACTATGCCGACGAGATGATGAAGGGGCGTTATGGTCCGAATTGGCGTGAAACGCGAGGGACGGGAGCTGGTACGGAGCACAATCAGATCAAGAAGGCCGCTGAACAGCGCCGCCGGCAGAACAAGTGAGAGGACCCTAGCCTTGACAGCGAGAACGAAGATACGCCTCCCTGGTGACGGCACAAAGAACAAGAAGCCGCACCTGTACGTATTCTTGGCAATGCACGTGTTCCGCTACGAAGATGGGCATGACAACATCAGGGTGATTGGGATCTTCTCTTCGGAGCGCAGGGCACGAGAGGCAGTTCGCCGCGTTCAGGACAAGCCTGGATTTCGCGACCGAAAGAGAGCGTTCGAGATATCGCGGTACGTCGTCGATCTCGCGCATTGGACCGAGGGATACGGTGGCGGTCCACTGGCTCGACGACAGTCGGGGAGACAGGCCTGAAGGACGTCCGATCGGAGCAAGTCATCGAAGGCGCCGCTCGCCGGTGTACCCAGCGGTCACGTCTTCATCGCGGAAACTCGCCTATGGTCCGAACTCGACCGGGCGGCCTGCGCCGCGATGGACGTTACTCTTGGGCGCGGTACTATCACCCGGGTTTGCAGCGCTTCATCAGCGAGGATCCGATAGGATTATCCGGCGGAATCAACATCTACGCCTATGCCTTGAATAATCCTCTGCGATTCGTCGACCCCTTGGGCCTCGATGTTACGATCACGCGGTGGCGATGCTGTGCGGGGTTCGACCATATAGGGATAGGGGTCGGGGTGGGAGTGCAACCGACCGTTGGATTTTACCCCATAACGCCACATACACCGCTCGATGAGGGGATTGTCGCTCCAGATTCCGAGCGGCAGCCTTCCGTTGACTTCCGTGACGTGATAGTCCTCAAGACAACTCAGGAGCAGGATCGACAGATTCAATCCTACATCGATGCGCGAAAGCGGCGCCCGGGCCGCTACAATCTTGCAGGCCGAAACTGCGGTACGTTCGTCCAGGAGGCGTTGGCCGCGGGCGGTATCGCACCAGTAGGGCCCGTGGCCGGTCCTGGTGCTTTCTTCGAGATGCTCAAGGCCATGAACGAGGCGGGAGTGGACTTCACCCGCGGCGTGGAGAGATTACCGTAAAACCGTCACCGCCGGATGCAATCTTGATCGAAGAGCGGTGAAGCGAGCGACGGTCGTCGGGGAAATGCGTTAGCCATAACGATGCGTACCGGGGTGGCCGTCGCTGTGCTCGTTCTGATGTTCGTCGCGATTGACGCTGACTGCGCACAGGAGGCGTCGGGTCCGCCCAGAGAACTCGATCGCGTCTTCACGATACTGCAGCCGCCAGTCTCGGCGCGTATTCACTGTTGTCGGATTTTTCGCCTCGACGAGTTCGGGTATGTCGCGGTCGGCAGCGCGCAATATCTGGATGGGCGGTCCCGGGGGTGGGTCGCGCTGCTGGATTCGCGTGGAGGCCGTATATGGGAGAGACAGTGGTCCTTCGGTAGTCCCTTCTCCGGACTCGTGGGAGGTGTAAACGCAGGCAAGGGCCTTTCCTATCTCGTCGGGCACTCGGGCGATGGGGGACGTGATGGCGGCACAAGAAGTTCGGCTGTCGTGATCAAGGTCGATGCTCGCGGGGACACCGTGTGGACCCGGGTGCTTCCGTTCGCGGCGGACGCTCAGGCAGAGGCCGTGACGATCGCTCGAAACGGGACAGTCATCGTATCCGGCTGGACGCGAACCCATGGCACTGGAAAATCGCTGTTCGTGGTTGCGCTCGATCCGAGTGGCGCCGTGCTCTGGGAGCGAATTCTTCCCCAAACCGACGATATCTATGGCGTGCGTATATATGTAACGCAATCCGGTGACTATCTCCTCGGCGGATCGTTTGGGCTCCTGCGCCTCAATGCGACGGGAGCGCCACTGTGGCAGCGGCCCGTAGGGGACGTCGCGGCTTTCCTCGAAACCAGGAATGGGAGCGTCATGACGATCGCAAGTGCATCAGGAGTTGTAATGTTCACAGAGCTCGGGCCTCGGGGCGAAACCAGCATGGAAAGAATCCTAGAAGGCACGTGCTTCATTGTTGGCGCGTGGACGTCGGTTTCAGGGGACATCATCATCGCGGAGCGGCGGTGTTCGGAAGCCCGACGGCATTGGGTCTCGACGTTCTCACGATCTGGCGCGCGACAGTCGTCATCACGACTCGACATTCCTGATAACGCTGTCCCACTTGAGGTTGGTCCTGACAGGCACACAGGCGTTGTTGGTGCGGGAATGTTCAATCAGGACGGCCCCGATGCTCCAAAGGGATGGTTCCTTCGTGACAGCGGGGTGGCGGTGACCAAGTAGTTGGTCGTTTGGCCGCACAGAGCACGACGGAGTCGCTGCTGAGCGAGGTGCGACCGTGCGCTGGCGGACGGCACCGGTTGCGGTGGCCACCGAGTACAGCTACGAGCCGTTCGGGACAGCGACGACCATGGGGACGAATGAGCTATCGTCGGAAGTTGTGGATGAACGAGAGAGGCGACGTACGCTTCTTGGGGATGTTGAGCCGTCAAACCCCAAAGCCCCGGTGCCACCCGGGGGAAAGGTACGCCACCTATGTTGGAGGTTATCACTGCGAAGGCGGAGACGCCGGCGGATGGGTCGACGGTCAGCGCCACCCTCGATGAGCTGGCCCGGGCCGGGGCGCAGCGCATGATCGCGGCGGCGTTGCAGCTGGAGGTCGAGGCGTACGTGACACGCCTCAGCGCGGCGCGGGACGAGGCGGGACACGCCCTCGTCGTGCGCAACGGGACGGCGCGCCCGCGGCCGGTCACGACGGGCGTCGGCCCCGTGACCCTCGCCGCGCCGAGGGTGAACGATCGGCGGGTCGTCGACGGCGTCCGGCAGAAGTTCAGGAGCGTGATCCTGCCGCCGTACGTGCGGCGCTCGCCGCGCGTGGAGAGCGTCCTGCCCCTGCTCTACCTGCACGGGCTGTCGTCGGGGGACTTTCGGGAGGCGTTGCCCGCGCTCCTGGGCCCGGAGGCGGCCGGCTTGTCGTCGAGCGCCATCCTGCGGCTGACGAAGAGCTGGACCGCGGAGTAGCCTTCCGGCGTCGTGACCTGGCCGACCGCGACTACGTCTATCTCTGGGCGGACGGGGTGCACTTCACCATCCGCCTGGAGCAGGAGCGGCTGTGCACGCTGGTCGTGATTGGCGTGCGGCCCGACGGGACCAAGGAGGTCGTCGCCCTCGAGGACGGCTATCGGGAGAGCGCGGAGAGCTGGCGCACGCTGCTGCGGGATCTCAAGCGCCGCGGGCTGCGGGCCCCGGTGCTGGCGATCGGGGATGGGGCGCTGGGGTTCTGGGCGGCCGTGCGCGACGTCTGGCCCGAGACGGCGGAGCAGCGGTGCTGGGTGCACCGGATCGCCAACGTGTTGGACAAGCTCCCGCGGAGCTTGCAACCGCGGGCCAAGCAGGCGCTGCACGAGATCATGTACGCGGACACCCGCGCCACCGCCGAGCGCGAGCTGGCGCGCTTCAGCCAGGCCTACGGCCCGAAGTATCCGAAGGCGGTCGCCTCGCTGACCGTCGATCAGGACCGGCTGCTCGCGTACTTCGACTATCCGGCCGACCACTGGAAGCACCTGCGCACCACGAATCCGATCGAGTCGACGTTCGCCACCGTCCGGCTGCGCGAGGGCGTGACGAAGGGCGCCGGCTCACGCACCGCCGGGCTCGTGATGGCGTTCAAGCTGCTGCAGGTGGCCGAAGGCCACTGGCGCCGCCTCGACGCCGCCGAGTTCGTCCCGCTCGTGCGCGCCGGCGTTGCCTTCGAGGATGGAGTCCAGGTTGAGCCCCAGAAGACGCGCAAGAAGGCCGCCGCCTGATCTCACTCAGTCCACAACTCTTGACGATTACTCGGACGAATAGCACCAACGAACTCCAGTACACGGGCCGAAGGACGACGGTGCGGGCGTCCATTACTACCGGGCGCGGTACTATCACCCTGGCCTCCAGCGGTTTATCAGCGAAGACCCGATCGGCTTTGCTGGGGGCGACAGTAATCTGTACGCCTACGTCTTCAATGCGCCCACGGAACTTCGCGACCCCTTGGGGCTGGCAGTCGACCCCATATCGCTTACGGCGTTCGCGATCTTCTGCGGGGGTGGAGCCGTCGTCAATGTCACGACGCAGTATGTCCTGTCGGGACGCAAGCCGACGCTTGGTGAAGCTGCAAGCGCCGCGGCGGTCGGCTGCGGCGTTGGCGTATTGACGCTGACGACAGGAATCGCCGTCGGTGCCGCCGCAGCAAGCGGAGCGATAGCACACAATCTGATGGCGACCACAGGATCGTCGACCGTCCTACAAGGTCTCGTCCTCAGCGAAAAGATCAGAAGACAGATGGGACCGCGAGGTTGGACGGAGCAGCTTATCAAGGAAGCGATCGAAAAGGGACAGCGCGTAGCAGCGACAAATTTCGCTACTGGATCGCCAGCAACTCGTTACATCCATCCAGAGACTGGCCAGTCCGTCATAATCGAGGATGTCACCGGGGTCGTGATTCAGGTAGGAGGTAGGAGCAAAGGGATTTCGGTACTAGTCTGGAGGTTGATCCAGTAATGCGGGCGTACTGGCGATTGCCCGAGTCACTTCAGATCGCGGCGTACTCTGTAGGTGCCGAGTATGCATGGCTTCGGGATCAGGCGTTGCTGGTCATTCAGGACCTCAGGGAGAGAGGCTGTGCTGTGATTGGCATCGACGTGTGGCTCGCGACAGAACCGGGTCCAACCATCCCATCGCCGGGCATCTATACTTGGGAAGCTCACTCGCAGCATGCAGGAGAACCGTGGTCAGTGTTCGTTCACCGTGTCAACACCGAAGCCGCCGACTACGTGAGAGCTTTTTTCTGGCATCCCGATGACGGAAAACACACGTCTGAGGTGCCATATTTCAATTTGACTGTGGTCGAGGAGCGCGACTTGTAGCTCCAGATCGCCAGTGGAGCAGGCACACTTTGGTGTCCCCTCGCCTTCGAGGTAACTTGCCTCTTTCTGCCGTGACTCACGAGTCCTCATCTTACGGCGCGGCCTTGCGGCGCGAGTGAGGTGACTGGAGGCCGAGGCCCGTTCCTTGGATCAACGGGCTGACGGGGCTGACGTACAAGCACGGAGGGAACACGCTGGGCGCCCTGACGTACAGCTACGACATGGCGAGCCAGCGGACGCAGGTGGGCGGGGGCTGGGCGCGGACGGGCCTGCCGGCCGCCCTTACCAGCGCGACGTACAAGGCGGCGAACCAGCAGACGGCGTTCGGGGGCCAGACGCTGACGTATGATCTGAACGGCAACCTGACGGGGGACGGGACGAACAGCTACACGTGGAACGCGTGGAACCAGCTCGCGTCCCTGACCGGGCCCATCGCCGGGAGCTTCGTGTACGACGGGTTCGGGCGGCGGCAGCGCAAGACGATCGACGGGGTGATCACGGACTTCGTGTACGACGGGCTGAACCCGGTTGCGAGAGGCGGTGGGGGCCAACACCGTCGACTTGCTCACCGGGCTGGGGATCGACGAGTACCTTGTGCGCACTGATTCGACGGGCACCCGCGACCTCTTGAGCGACGCGCTGGGGTCGACGGTGGGCCTAGCCGACTCGTCGGGAACCGTCCAGACGGAGTACAGCTACGAGCCGTTCGGGGCGGCGACGGCCAGTGGGAGCAGCAGCACGAATGAGCTGCGCTATACGGGCCGCGAAGAGGACGGCATCGGCCTGAACTACTATCGGGCGCGGTACTACCACCCCGGCCTGCAGCGGTTCATCAGCGAGGATCCGATCGGATTTGGCGGAGGCGACATAAACCTTTACGCCTACGTCCTAAATGAGCCGACATCATTTCGAGATTCGACCGGTCTTGCCGTAGATCCAGTCTCTTGGACCGCTGCTGCGATCATGTGCGGTTCCGGCGCAGCGGTGGGCGCAGCCATGGCCGGCCGGAAGGCGACTTGGAACGATCGCCTTCACTACGCTGGCGTCGGCTGCGCGGCCGGCATGCTGACCCTTGTCTCGTTCATTGCAGCAGCCGGAGCCATCACAACGGGCGTTGGGACCGACATAGCGCTAACCTCCACTGCCGTCCCCACGATTGCGATCAACGCCGCCCAGCTCCAGAGCAAGTTCAAGCATGCAGCCGACTTCGGCATTAGCGGCAGATTCAATACCTCCACCCGGGCCGCCTTCGACGCGGCCCTTCGATCCCATGTCGCAGATAGGGGAACTCAAGTCATTGAAGGCGCGTACCACGGGAGCCCTGCTGTGTTCTACACGAATGTGCAGAGTCGGCTCACGGTAATAACGGACCAGTCGGGAGCTTTCATCAGCGGATGGCAGTTTAGCCCTCAGCAGATGCACCACCTGCTGACCACAGGAAAAGTGGGAGGCGGCTAACCAGTGGCTGGCCATGACGTGACGGAGTACATCCGATTAATAGAGTCCTTTGTAAAGGGCGAATTGTCCGCCGAGGATTTCGAGAGTCGATACCTGGCGATGTTTAAGGCAGACAAGACACACCGTCGGGAAGACGAGTTCCGAGTCCTGGACCGTCTGTTTGCTGACGTGGACTCTTTTTGCGCCGACCCAAGCATCCGCAGTACCGACGAGTTGGATGAAGAAGAATTGCGCAGCAGATGTGTCGAGGCGCTTACCGCCCTTAGATCGTTGCCATAGGCACGAGTCCATAGTGTCGATGGCCCGGCCGGTGCCGTCATTCTCCACAGAACCGTCAGCGCCGCGCTGACGCACTTAACCCGACCGGCTCCGCCCTCATCGCCACAGTGTGCATCGGAGTCGGCGTCGGATTTTCGGCCAGGCTCGTGATGGGCGCTACTCTTGGCGCGGTACTACCACCCCACGCTGCAACGTTTCATCGCAAAGGATCCGATCGGCTTCGCAGCGGGCGATACCAACATGTACGGTTACGTCCTGAACGCCCCTACGAGGTTCCGCGACCCTTTGGGGCTACATGGCGCAGGCTCGCTCGGATCCGAGGTTGAACCTCCGCTGGCTGTGAGAGCAGCTGGGGCGGGTTCACTTGCGGGCCGCAAGGAAAAGAGCCCGTCCTCGCATCCGCAACCGATAGGATCTGCAGAACATCGCTGTGGTCAATGGCCGACCACCATCGTGGGTTGGTGGCACGCTGTCGAGGGGCCCCTGTATCCATTCCTGGTCGGGAGCGCAGCTATTTCTACCGGACTGACAGTAACAGCTGCTGGCGCGGCAACGACCGTAGCAGTGGTGGCTGCAGTTCCCACAACCGGCGGGATCAGCCTCATTCTGGTTCCAGGATCTGTTGGTGTGACACTGGCAGGAATGGGGCCGCGGAACCTGTCAACATGAATGAGAGTGTGCCGTGCAAGGTCAGTCAACGCAGCCGGTGAAAGTCCGGTCCAAGGAGGTGTCGGTACACCTTGGTAGCTACCCGGGAGACGGCGAGGGCGACCGAGCCGTCGAAGCCTCGGGGACAGAGATCCGCCTTGGGCGGGTCAGCGAGCGTACGGGCCGCAACGCGAGTGAAGCCTGAGCAGGCCCCGAAAGGTTGAATGCGAGCGCCGAGTCTCCTCTCATTGGACGAAGGCCGTCGCGGGCGATCGGATCCACCGACACGTGAAGATCGCTCGGCTCGCCGGGGTAGTGGGCGCAGCACGTACGCACGCGGTGACTGGCAACACGGGAGGCCTGTCGCGCCGCCGGGGCGACCCGGTACCGGTCCCTTCGGGGGATGGGCGAGGCAGGCGTCGGAGGGGCCCATAGTACCGATGAAGCTGGGTAACGCCAGTGGAGGGAAGGGGCCCTGGTTCGGGGTGCGCTCGGACGAGCCGAGGGGAGGGGGATTGGCGTGAGCCTGGCAACCCCCGCGAAACTCCGGAGGCTCCAACGGGCGCTGTACGTGACGGCCAAGCGGGATCCAGCCCGGCGGTTCCATGTCCTGTACGACAAGGTATGGCGTGAAGACATTCTCGCCCACGCATTCGCGCTCAGCCGTGAGAACGGTGGGGCGCCGGGCGTGGACGGGGTCACCTTCGCCCAGATCGAGGCGTACGGCGTGGCCCGCTGGCTGGGCGAGCTGAGGGAGGAGGTTCGAACGGGACGCTACACCCCGCAGCCTGTGAGACGGGTGATGATCCCGAAGTCCGGCGGCGTGGGCCAGCGACCGCTCGGGATACCCACCATCCGGGATCGGGTGGTGCAAACCGCGGCGAAGCTGGTGATCGAACCGATCTTCGAAGCGGACTTCGACGAGGCGGCCTATGGATACCGTCCGCGTCGGAGCGCGCACGAGGCGATTCGTATCGTCCACAAAGCTCTGGATGACGGGAGAACTGAAGTGGTGGACGCCGATCTGTCGCAGTACTTCGACACGATCCCGCACGCGGCGCTGATGACGTGCCTGGCGCGGCGCATCAGCGACGGCCGGATGCTGCATCTGCTGAAGCAGTGGCTGAAGGTGCCGGTGGCAGAGCCGGACGCGCGGGGGGCTCAACGGATGAGTGGCGGGAAGAGGGCGACTCGGGGAACCCCGCAGGGCGGCGTGGTGTCGCCGCTGTTGGCGAACATCTACATGCATCGGTACATCAAGGCGTTTCGCCGGTACGGTCTCGACCAGAAGTACGGCGCGCAGCTCGTCACCTATGCCGACGATCTGGTGGTGCTCTGTCGACATGGTGCCCGCGAGGTCCTCGAGAAGACGCGGGGCTGGATGGCCAGCATCGGGCTCGCGCTGAACGAGGGAAAGACCGGCGTGCGGGACGCCCGATGCGAGTCCTTCGATTTCCTGGGCTACACCTTCGGACCGATGTACTCACCGCGCACCGGCGGACGCTACAACGGAGCACGGCCTTCGAAGAAGGCCATCGCCTCCATCAAGGCGGCGATCCGGCAAGGGCTGCGGCCCGGGAACCAAGCGCCGTGGGCGGAGGTGGTCAGTCGTCTGAACCGCACCGTGCGGGGCTGGGCGGCGTACTTCTGCTACGGATCGTTGGCGAAGGCGCGGCACGATGTGCAGCTACATTTGTATCATTCCGTGCGCCGCTTTCTCCGACGACGGCACAAGCTGGCCGGGCCTGGCTATCGGCAGTTCCCCGTTGCGGCCGTATTTGGGGAACTGGGCGTTCTGGCTCTTGACCGACTTCCGCGGCTCGCCCCTGCGCATGCCGCCCGTGAAACCCGTCCGAGAGCCGGATGACCGAAATGGTCACGTCCGGTTCGATGAGCGGGGACGCGAGACGGAGCGATGGACTTCTCGGCGAGAGCGGCCACGAAAGACGCCGCTCGCAGCAGGCGCCGCCGGTCCTGTACGCCACCGCGCGCGGCCTCGACTCTACCAGCCGGGTCTCGAGTTTAGTGAGTAAGCGCCACCTCCGCGAGCGCACTGCGCTTGGGGGGATTGATCCAGACCTCGGTCGGCATCGCCGCCGGGGCCGGCGGGCCCGCCGGAAACCGCTCGGGATGCGCCGCGTAGGCCGTGGCGAGCACGGTCGCGCGGGCCGCGACGCGGTGCTCAGCGAGGCCGTGGTGCACGTCGGCGGGCGTCAGCAGGCCGAGACCGACGTGATGGTGCTCGGTGTTGTACCAGGGGAAGAAGACGTGGGCGTGCGCCCGCGCGTCCTGGATCGAGCCGAACCGCCCCGGAAACGCCGGGCGGTACTTGAGCGTCTTGAACTGCGCTTCCGAGAACGGGTTGTCGTTCGACACGTGTGGTCGGCCATGCGTCTTGGTGACGCCGAGATCCGCCAGCAAGAGAGCGACGGGCTTGGAGGTCATGGCCGAGCCGCGATCGGCGTGGACGGTGAGCTGCTCGCGGCGCGATGGCCTGGCGCGCACACGTCTCGCGGATGAACTGCTCGGCCAGGGTCGCGCTCTCGCGATGAGCGACCATCCAGCCGACCACGTACCGGCTGAAGACGTCGAGCATGACGTACAGGTAGAAGTAGGTCCACTTCGCGGGCCCGAGAAGCTTGGTGATGTCCCAGCTCCAGAGCTCGTTGGGCTGGCGGGCCAGCAGCTCGGGGGCCGCATAGATGGGATGACGGAGCTGCGCGCGCCGCTCCCGCACCTCGGCGTTGGCAGCCAGGACGCGATACATCGTCCGCTCGGAACACAGATACCGGCCCTCGTCGAGCAGGGTGGCGTAGACCTCGCCCGGTGCCAGGTCCACGAAGCGCGGCGTGTGCAACTGCTCGAGCACGGCCGCGCGTTCCGCCTCGCCCAGGGCCCGCGGCGACCGCCGCCGCGGTGGCGCGGCTCGCGGGGGCCGGCGCCGGCGGTAGTACGTCGCGCGCGGCAGCCCGAGGGCCGCGCACGTCGGGGCGATGCCGAGCCGCGGCCCGATCTGGGTGACCATGGCCATCACGAGGTCTCGTTGGCCAACGGCGTTCCCAGCAACGCCGCCACTTGTTTTTGCAGGGCCACCAGCGCCTCAGCTCGCTCGGCGCGCTTCTGCCACCGGCTGATCTCCCGCGCTTGCTCGACCAGCTTCTTGTCGCGCGGATCGACGACCCGCCGGGCGGGCCCCCGCTTCTTCGCCGCCCCGGCCAGCTCGCCTCGCTCGCGGGCCGCGCGCCACGTCGTCAGGTGCGAGGAGTACAGCCCCTCCCGCCGCAGCAACGCCCCGACCGCGCCCGGCGTCTTACAGGCGTCGGCCTCTCGCACGACCTTCCGCTTGTACTCGACCGTGAACCGCCGCCGCGTCGCCTTTGCCACCACCTCGATCGCCGGCCCACCGCGGGCCTGCTCCAATGCGCTCATCGCTCTCCGATCCTGCCTCGCCCTCGACTCTAAACTCCCAGGGGGTCACTGTCTCACTCATGTTGGCAGAGAGGGCTGGTCACCTACGGGGCGGATGTCCACATCAATGAAGCGAACAAGCTCCTGGGCACCCGCATACTTGGCCCAGGCGACTTCCTGCCGCTACCGCGCTGGCCCGCGGAGGCGTCAAAGGGACAGTGTTGATGGAGAAACCGAGGGTCGTACTGAAAATCGCGTACGAGGTCTCGGCGATCGTGATCGTCTTTTCTGCGACCTTCGCCGGATTCGCATGGGCGCTCCACAGGTACGTGAATCTCTCATGGGGCCAAACGGTGGGCTTCATGCTGCCGGCAGTCTTGTTGCTCACCGCATGCGCCGCGTATGGGTACTGGTTGGGCCTCAAGGCGCGTCGCACTGGTGAACTGGCGCCCGTACTCGATGGAAGTGTCTATCGTGGTGTGGCCAAGGTGCTTTTCTGGGAAGCACTCGTGCTCGTTCCGGCCCTCATCGCTCTGTACTTCTTTCTCGCGGGGCGTTCAAGTATGGGGGTCGCCTGCTCTTTGATTGCTGGGGTGGTTGCGGTTTGGGGCACTGGGAGGATCAAGATGTGGCTGAGGGATCCCACGTCTAAGCATTGAGGCGGCCGCGATCAGTCAGGCCTGGTCCTACCCTCCTTGTTGACTTGCTCGAATCCGGCCGCAGGGTCGATTGGTGGCCCCGGATGCCGTGCCGTGCTGGTGGGCTGACGTCGATCAGCCGAGACTCGTATCAGCGTCGAATTCGAGGTGTCGCAGGACCTCGCGGTGAACGCTACTCTTGGGCGCGGTACTACCACCCGGGGCTTCAGCGATTTACCGCCGAGGATCCGATCGGGTTCCTCGGAGGCGACATAAACCTCTACGCGTATGTCGGTAACGATCCGCTGAACTGGGTCGATCCCCTCGGTGAGCACTGGTTCACGCCCAGACCCTCTACAGGCGGCATGAGAGGTCCGCGGCCAAGGTCCACACCGTTGAGAGACACTCCACCGCCCCCCTTCAAACCCAAGCCAGCGCCGCTAACGCCGGAGCTTACGCCCCGCTGGGAGCAGGCGCCATGGTGGATGAGAGTTCGCCGCGCAGTAGGCGATATCGCGGACGCCCTCCAGGGGAATCCTCCGACACCCAAGGTCGTACTACCCCCGGCCCTCGGTGGTCGGAAGGATCCTTGTCGAGCGGCGAGCGCCTACGAAGAGGTATTCGTGGACGCGAACACTCAGAGAGCTTGTATGTAGGGGCGAATGGGGTAAGTGCCTGACGTTGCGGGCGGGCGCTGCAGTGCCGAGCCTGCTATTGTTCGAGCGATGCAGAGCGTCGAGATCGTGACGAGATATCGGGACTACTCCCCGTACGTCGACGTGACGAGGTCGGTACGCCACCTCGTCGACTCCGTTCCGGCGCAGTTTCTGGTGGCCTTAAGGGAAATTGTGCTCACGAACACCATGGCTCCTTCACGTCATCAACGGCGCCGTAGGGTATGGAGCCGAGAGGTCAAGCGACAAGCTAGCAAAGCTCGCGGCCTATATCACCGGGCATCGCCTGGTCAAGCCGCGTCGATTGAATTGTTCGTCGACAGAGTACTGGAAAGAGTCCCTCGCGTCGTGCAACTAGTTCCCTTCGTGCGCGACATCCTTCTTGCTAGGGTGCTGTTTCATGAGCTCGGCCACCACATCCACCGAACTCTCCGTCGCCAAGCCGGCGAGGCTGAAGATGTTGCTGAGGAGTGGGCGCGCAAACTGATGGTGATATATGTCCGCCGGAAGTATTGGTACGCCATCCCACTCATCCTGCTGACCGGCTTCCTGTCCCGCAGGAGGCGCGTCGCGAGTGATCGTGCCCGGTGACGCAGGTGGTCGTCGTGCCTCCAGGATCGCATCCGACGCGCGAGGGGCTATTGAGGCACCCCCCGAAATCGACGTGTTTCATCATCGCGCTCGTCGCCGTCCCCAAGCACGCCGTCGCCGCTCCCTGCATCGGCCGGCCCCGGCCGCATCGCCGCGACACGCATCCGGGTCGCCGCCGAGTTTCCGGCCAGGCTAGTGATGGGCGTTACTCTTGGGCGCGGTACTACCACCCCGGCCTCCAGCGCTTCATCAGCGAAGATCCGCTCGGGGTGGAGAGCGGTTCGTGGAACTTGTACGGCTACGTCGACAACAACCCGCTGACATATGTCGATCCGCTCGGCCTTGAGAAGGAAAGACGGAGCTGTGGGACGAGGGACTATGTCTCGTTGAGTGGCACGCTGGCAATTCTCAATCCTGTGACGGGCACTCTGTTGGGCGGTGCAGGTCAGCTGACGCTGGACAGATACGGCCAAATTTACCTGGGTGGCGGCGTTTCAGGGGGCCGGTCTCTCTTCCTCGGCTCGGTCAGCTTTATGACCGGCCGACTGCTGGGAGATACCGTGCCCAATCAAGAGCGACTCGCCAGCTTTCTAGGCGGCCATACGGTGTCGGCGGGAGGAGGCTTCATTTCCGCGGTGGGCCTCGTGTGGTCTCCTGGCAACGGCTTCGCAGAAGAGGGAGGTCTTTCTACACCTCAAGCGGGCGCGTCATACATCTACTCGATACGATTGGCGAGGCTGCAGTCTCTCGGATGGGGTTGCACGTATGGCCCTCACCTGTGAGGTGCTCGGGCATCTGTCGCGTAATTAGGAGAGACGGCCCGTGAGATTTGCGATCTTGGTGACCCTAGGATTCGCGGCGATCTTGGGCGGGGTCTTGCTGATTCTGAGGCCAAGCGCCTTTCAGGCCCTTGCCGCGCGATATGTCGCCGACGCTGCCTTAATGCCACCTTCGTTGAAGGCGATCGTCACCGACACTCTGAGCACGCAGTGGAATACGCTTCTCCTACGAGGCATTGGCCTTTTCGGTGTAGTCCTCGGGATCGTGGCCGTTTTGGGTGCGTTTGTTCAGCCCCCAGACTGAATGGAGTGGGCGACGGAAGTGGAAGAATTCACGAGGTGAGACGGCCCGCCAAGTTGGTGAAGTGAATACGACGCGTCCACTTCGCGTGATCGGCCAGACATCGTGAGCGCCACCGCCCCGAGCGCCGTATCGCCACGTCCTGCATCGGCCGGCCTCGGTCCCATCGCCGCGGCTCGCATCCGGGTCGGCGTCGATTTTCCGGCCCAACTCGCAGTGGGCGCCTCGCCTCGGTGGAGACGGTCTCGGCGCGCCACGGCGGCGTCAGCGCCCGTGGAACACCGGGTCGCGCTTCTCGATGAACGCCCGGATGCCCTCGCGCGCATCCTCCGTCTCGAAGCAGATGTTCTGGGCGGACGTCTCGCCCTCCAGCGCCGACTTCAGGTCGCGGTCGGCGTTGGCGTAGAGCGAGTGCTTGGCCAGGCGGATGGCCACCGGCGGGCCGGCCGCGAGCTTCCGCGCGAGCGCACCCGCGGTGGGCATCAGCTCCTCCGGCGCCACGACGCGGCTCACGATCCCCAGACGCAACGCCTCGGCGGCGTCGATCACCTCGCCGGTGAAGATCATCTCGGCGGCGCGGGCCATGCCGACCACGCGGGGCAGGAAGTAGGTGCCGCCCCAGTCGGGATGGAGGCCGCGCTTGACGAAGGCCTGCGAGAACCTGGCGGCGGTCGAGGCGATGCGGAGGTCGCAGCCGAGCGCCAGGTTCATGCCGGCGCCGGCGGCAGCGCCGTTGATCGCGGCGATGATCGGCTGGGGGGCGTCGCGCATGGCCAGCAGCGTGCGGTCACGCCCGGGCGCGATCTTCTCGATCAGCGGCCGCTCGCGCTTGCCTTCCTTGGCCTCTTGCATCGCCTTCACGTCGCCGCCGGCGCAGAAGCCCTTGCCGCTTCCGGTGATGATCATCACGCGCACCTCGGAGTCGGCGCTGGAGCGCGTGAGCGCGTCGTGCAGGTCGTCGCGCAGCGAGCCGCCCAGCGCGTTGAGGCGCTCGGGGCGGTTGAGGGTCAGGGTCGCGACGCCGTCCTTCACTTCGTAGAGCAGGCACTCGTAGGTCATGGCGATCGCTCCCTCAGGCGGAGAAGGTTCGCAGCACTCGTCCCGGGCGGCCGCAGTCGGCCCGCACGCCGCGCTCGTCGGCGGTGCGGACGCCGTTCACCCACACGCCGTGCACGCCCACGGCCGGCGTGTCGAGACGGCTGGCGCCGGTGGGCAGGTCGTTCACGCGACGCTTCGGCCCGCGGCCCACCGTTGCCGGATCGAAGAGCAGCAGGTCGGCCCAGGCGCCGGGCGCGATCCGCCCGCGGCCCTCGATGCGGTAGGCGGCGGCCACGTCGCTCGTCACGCGCTTGACGGCCTCCGGCAGGGTGAGGTCGCCGCGCTCACGTACCCAGTGGCCGAAGAGATGGAGGCCGAAGCCGGCGTCGCAGAGGAACGACAGGTGGGCGCCGGCATCCGACAGCGCGACGGCGGCGTTGGGATGGCGCAGCAGCCGGCGCACCTCGTTCTCATCGGTGTTGAACAGCTTGCAGTCGAACATCGCATCCAGCTCGCCGTCGAGACCGAAGTCCAGGAACACGTCGAACGGATCGCGCCCCGAGGCCGCCGCCAGCGTGCCGATGGTCTGGCCTTCCAGCGCGCGATGCTCGGCTCGCTGAACCTCGGCGATCGCCAGGTGGGGGAACGTCTGGTAGCTGAAGCGGTTCGGTACGCCGGGCGTCGCCGCTTCTTCCTTGAGGCGCTTGCGGAACGACGGATCGCCCAGCACCCGGCGGAAGGCGGCCTCGTCGGTGGCCTCGATGGCGGGCCGCCAGGCCAGGAACGCCTCCAGCGGGTAGGGATGGCGCAGCGTGAACTCCATGCCGAGCGGGAAGCAGCCGACCTGCGCCCACAGCTCGCGGCCGCGGCCGCGCGCCGCCTCGATCTCGCTGATCTCGCGGAAGACGCGCGTGGGATCGCCGGGGTCCACGAACATGGCGGCGATCATCACCGGCCGCCCGCTGCGGGCCGCGATCTGCTCGAGCCACGGGATGGTGGACGTCATCCCCTTGGTCAGCATGAACACGCCGCGGCCGGCCTCGCCGAGCGCACCGGTCAGGGCGAGCATCTCCGCCTCGTCGGCCAGCCGCGAGGGCATCGGGATGCCGGCCTCGCCGTTGTGCTGCTCGAGCGTGGAGGTCGCGAAGCCGATGGCGCCGGCCCGCACGGCCTCCAGCACCAGGCGGCGCATCTCGGCGACCTCGGCGGCGGTGGCGGCGCGCTTGGTCGCGTCGGCGCCCAGCACGAAGGTGCGCACCGAGGAGTGACCGACGAACGAGGCGACGTTGGGCACCACGCCGCGGCGCTCCATCGCGTCCAGGTATTGCGGATAGGTCTCGAACTCCCAGCGCACGCCGGCCCGCAGGGCGTCCAGCGACATGCCCTCGACGTGGGTGAGGGCGCGCAGCGTGAGGTCGCGATCGCCCGGGCGGCACGGCGCGATCGTGAAGCCGCAGTTGCCGATGACGACCGTGGTCACGCCGAGCGCGGTGGACGGCGTGGCGAACGGATCCCAGGTGAGCTGGGCGTCGTAGTGGGTGTGGATGTCCACGATGCCGGGGGCGAGGACGCGTCCGCCGGCGTCCACGCGCTCGCGGGCGGGGCCGAGGTCGGCGCCGACGGCGGCGATGCGGCCATCGGCCACGGCCACGCCGCCCTCGCGGGGCGGCCCGCCGAGGCCGTCGATGACCACGGCGTTGGCGATCACGAGGTCGTGCACAGCGAGGCGCCTATCCGTGCATGATGAGGCCGCCGTCGACGCTCAGCGCCTGCCCGGTCATGTAGGCGGCGCGCGGCGAGGCCAGGAAGCCGATCACGTGGGCCACGTCCTCCGGGCGCTCCATGCGCCCCAGGGGGACCGACTCCAGCCGCCGCCGCGTGAACTCCTCGGGCGTGAGGCCCAGGATCGCGCCCTGCTGGCGGGCGACCATCGTCCACATGTCGGTCTCGACGAAGCCCGGACACACGCAGTTGACGCGGACGCCGTCGGCGGCGTGGGCCAGTGCCAGGCTCTTGGTCATGCTGACGACCGCCGCCTTGCTGGCGTTGTAGGGCAGGTTGGTGCGGCTGCCGATCTTGCCCGCCATCGACGCGAGGTTGACGATGCTGCCGCGTCTCGCGGCGATCATCGCCGGCAGCACCGCCTGGCTGGCGAAGAACACCGCCTTGGCGTTGAGGGTCATGATGGCGTCCCAGTGCTCCTCGGTCACCTCGAGGACCGGCGCCGCGCGGTAGATGCCGGCGTTGTTGACGAGGACGTCGATCCGGCCAAACGCGGCCAGCGTGCGCTCGACCATCGCGGTGAGGTCGCTCCGCCTGGTGACGTCGGTGGGGATGACGGCCGCGCGGCGGCCGGCGTCCTGGACGAGAGCGGCGGTCTTGTCGGCACCGCTACCCGCGTCGAGCTCGGCCACGACGATGTCGGCGCCCATGCGAGCGAGCTCGAGGGCCGTGGCCCGCCCGATCCCCCGTCCTGCCCCGGTCACGATGGCGACCTGCCCTTGCAGCTCCATAACGAAGCTCCTTTGACGCGACTCGAGTGACTCGACGCGAGCAGTTGTCGAGGAGCGCCCCGGCCGTGCCGGGGCGCTCCGAGCGTCGGGGGGTATGGGGGCCATGTCGGGGCCCCCATGTCGATCGATCGATTACTTCTTGGCCATGCCCAGCCGCTGCTCGAGCAGCAGCTTCACTTCGTTGGCGGCGGCCCGCCACAGCGCATTGCCGGGCTCCTCGTAGGCAGCCTGGACCTGCTTGCGGAACTCGGCCATCATCGCGTCCTGCTGCTCCTTGGGCGCGTTGTCGAGCGTCTTGGCGCGGATGTTGGTGGCCTTGGCGGTGGCGGCATGGGCCCGCTCCATCCAGCGGCCGATCTCGTTCCAGTCCTTGTCGAAGAAGACGACGACCGGGATGGACTGGTACCCGTTGTTCAGGAAGGTGTCGCGCAGATCCGCGTTCTGGTCGCGGAAGAACACGCGCAGCTCGGCGCCGGGCATCGCCTCGACGATGTGGGCGATCAGCGGCGAGTTGCGGTGGACGTCGCCGCACCAGTTCTCGGCCAGCATCATCACGTACTTCACGCCCGTCACGCTGCCGAAGAACTTCTTCTCGTCCTCGTTCAGCTTGGAATTGGCGTAGTTGGACTCGGTGCGGGCCTGGGTATCGCCCATCTGCGCCATGTAGTCCTTCCAGGGCAAGCCTTTGCCGAACCGCGCGTCGTCCAGGGGAATCCTGAGCTGAGCCATGTCGTCCTCTCCTTCGATGGGGTATCGACCCGTCGCGACCTGCGTCGGGGCCCTTTATACACCGAAAACAGGGCCTCGTCGCGCCGCTGCGTGGCGGGCTGTGGTAAGACTGTCGGGTGCGCGCGCCCGCTCGTCGCTGGCTCATCGTCCTGGCGCTGTTCGTCGTGACCTACGGGATCTCGACTCCGCTGGCCGCCTACGGCGTGTTCCTGCCGGTCCTCGCCGAGACATTCGGCTGGAGCCGCGGCGCCATCGCGACGGCGCTGTCGATCAACCTCCTGCTCGGCGGCGTGGCCGGCTTCGTCGTCGGCGCGCTCGCCGATCGCCACGGCCCCCGGGTGATGCTCGTCGTCACCGTGGCCCTGGCCGGCACCGCCTTCGCGCTGGTGTCGACCGTCAGCGCGCTGTGGCAGCTCTACCTGTTCATCGGCCTGCTCGGCGGCGTCGGCATGTCGAGCTTCTACCTCCTGGCCGCGGCGACGGTGACCCACTGGTTCGACGCGGGCCGCGGCCTGGCGCTGGCGCTGGTGCTGGTCGGGTTCAACCTCGGCTACATCTCGGCCGGTCCGCTCGCGGCCTGGCTCATCGCCACGGTCGGCTGGCGCCCAGCCTACGCGCTGCTGGGCATCGGCTGCGGCCTGATCACGCTCGTGGCCGCGCTCACCGTGCGACTGCCGCGCCCGGCCGAGGCGCTGCACTTCCGTCGGGTGGTGGCCGCCGGCGCCCCGCCGGCCGGCGCCCCGAGCGTCACGCTGCGCGCCGCACTCGCGGACCCTCGCCAGTGGTACTTCAACGGCTCCTGGTTTCTCATGGGCGGCCTGGCGCTGATGATGTCGGTCCACGTCGTGCCGTTCGCGCGGGACCTGGGGATCAGCCTGGCCTCGGCCTCGCTCGCGCTGACCGCGTACGGCGTGGGCTCGGTGACCGGGCGCGTCGGGGCGGGCTTCATCTCCGATCGCCTGGGCGCGTTCACGGTGATCCGCGCCGGCTACGTGCTGCAGATCGTCGCCCTCTCGGCGCTGCTGTGGGTGTCCTCGCGCGAGGCCCTGATGGTGGTGCTGGTGCTGTTCGGCATGGGCTTCGCCGCCGCCGACACGATGATCACGAAGGTGATTCCCGACGTGTTCGGCCTGCGCGCGATCGGCGCGATCATGGGCGTGCTCACGCTTGGGTGGCGGTGCGGCGCCGCGCTCGGCCCGGCAATAGCCGGATTTGTGTATGACGCGACGGGCGCATACACGGTCCCGTTCGGCGCCGCACCGGTTGTCGTGCTCGTGAGCTGGGGACTCTTCACTCTCGCCACGCGAGCAGGCCGATGATCCGCGTGGGCAGCCTCCGCCTCCAGCCTGAGTGCTCTCATTGGCCAGCCTCCGCCGCGTGCGTTTTTCTCTTGACAGCTTTCTGGGTGCGCACCGGCCGCGTGTCGACAGCGCTTGGTAGATACCGGCCCAGCGGGCTACAGGAGCCCGACGATGCGGGCATCGTGGGCTCGTCACGAAAAAAAGCGATCCGGCCGTAATCGCCGTCTGTCGAGCCTCCCCGGTGGCTCCGAAACCCGGGTATAGAGTCGCCCCAGCAAGGGGGACTCGTCATGGAACTCCGCACGCCTGAGATCTCCACCATTGCGGACCTCGATCAGCTGGGCGACGAGATCGCCGAGCTCTCCGCCCACCTCGACGCCGCCACCGCCCGCCTGCTCGATCTCATCCGCGAGTTCGACGCCCGCGCCGGCTGGAACACCGGCTTCCGCTCCTGCGCCGCCTGGCTGTCCTGGCGGGTAGGGTTCTCCCCGACCGCGGCCCGCGAGCACGTCCGGGTGGCGCGCGCTCTGGGCACGCTGCCGCTGTTGGCCCAGGCCCTCGCCCGCGGTGAGCTCTCCTACGCCAAGGTCCGGGCGCTGACGCGCGTCGCGACCCCCGAGACGGAGGAGCGGCTGCTGGCGGTCGGCCGCGCCGGCACGGCCGAGCACGTCGAGCGGATCGTGCGCGGCTGGCGGCAGGTGGACCGACAGGCCGAGGCCCAGGAGGCCGCCCGGCAGCATGCGAGCCGAACCCTGCACGTGTATCCGGACAGCGACGGTACGGTGATCGTCCGCGGACGGCTGACGCCTGAGGTCGGCGCGTTGCTGGTCCAGGCCCTGGCCGCCGCCCGCGAGACCCTGTACCAGCAAGCGCGCGACCCGGAGTCGGAGGCCGATCCGCCGACGATGGTCCAGCAGCAGGCGGATGCGCTCGCCCTGCTCGCGGAGACGGCCCTCCACCACGGCATCGACCCCGGCACCTTGGGCGAGCGCTATCAGGTGGTGGTCCACGTCGACGCCGAGGTCCTGGCGGACGCCGAGCAGCTGGGCCAGTCGGTCCTGGAGGACGGCGCGCGCGTTCCCGCGGGAACGTCGCAGCGCCTGGCGTGCGACGCCAGCCGGGTGGTCATGCGACACGACCCCGACGGGCGCGTGGTGGAGATAGGCGCCCGGACGCGGACGATTCCCCCGGCGCTACGACGAGCGCTGCACCATCGCGACCGCGGCTGCCGCTTTCCGGGGTGCGGCGTGCGGTTCGGGCAGGGCCATCACATCCGGCACTGGGCCCACGGCGGCCCCACCACGCTCTCGAACCTCGCCATGCTCTGTCGCCGCCACCACCGCGCCGTCCACGAGGAGGGCTACCAGGTCGATCGTCAGGAGGATGGGGAGCTTCACTTCCGTCGCCCGGATGGCCGGCTCCTGCCCGCGGTGCCGCTTCCACCCGAAGTCCGCGGCGATGCCGTGAGCGCTCTCCGAGACGCGGCATGATGCGGCGGGGATTCGCCTGCACGCGCACACCACGACGCCGGGCTGGCTGGGGGAGCGCCTGGACGTGGGCTATGCGATCGACGTCTTGCGTCCGCTCGCTCAGGAGAAGCCAGGGCTCGAGAGGGGAACCGCATGATCCTGGCCCACTCACTCCAGTGATGGCCAGCCTGGCCGAGCGCACGGGGCCATCACGCGAAAGGAGACCATGACCATGGATTGTTGTGCGCACGAGGGGCTGGATGGCGGCGACGCCAGGTTCGAGGTCAAGAAGGTCGCGGATGGGGTGTGGGTGGCGGTGGCGGCGCCGGCGTACAAGGTGAACTGCAATACGGCGATCATCGAGAGTGACGATGGGGTGATGGTGGTGGATACGCACTCCAAGCCGTCGGCGGCGCGGGTGATCGTCGACAAGCTGCGCGAGCTGACGAGCAAGCCGGTGCGCTACGTGGTCAACACGCACTTCCACTGGGATCACTGGCACGGCAACGAGGTGTACCCGGCGGCCTATCCGAGCGCGGAGATCGTCACCAACCAGATCACGCGCGAGGCCATGCTGAAGAAGGGGCTCAAGCGCATCCAGGACCACGTGCGCACCGTCCCGTCCGAGATCGCCAGGCT
Organism: uncultured Candidatus Rokubacteria bacterium; assembly: GCA_963743355.1. Classification (GTDB taxonomy): domain Bacteria; phylum Methylomirabilota; class Methylomirabilia; order Rokubacteriales; family CSP1-6; genus AR5. The sequence continues at coordinate 211,059 of CAVUPM010000003.1, read as the reverse complement.
CCGCGCGGAGGTGGCCGCGGCGCCACCGGCCCAGCGCGCGAAGCTCGAGGCCGACCTGCGCCTGGCCGAGGCCTACCTGGCCGAGGTGAAGGGGCTGAGGCCGGCGCTGCCCACCATCGCCTTCGAGCAGACGATGAAGCTCTACCGGCGCGACCGCGAGATCCACCTCCTGCACCTGGGCCGCGCCCACACCGAGGGCGACGTCTTCGTCTACCTGCCGAAGGAGAAGGTCGTGATCACCGGCGACGCCGTCATCGGCTGGACGCCGTTCATGGGCGACGGGTACCCGGAGGACTGGGCGGGCACGCTCGACCGCCTGGCCCAGCTCGACTTCACGCACATCATCATGGGCCACGGCGACGTGGTCGGCCGCGACTGGCTGACGACCTTCCGCGCCTACGTCCACGACATGGTCGCGGCCGTGCGGCGGGAGGTCGCCACCGGCGCCACGCTCGACGAGGTCAAGCAGCGGGTGACGGCCGCGCTGGCGCCGACGTACGAGAAGCCGTTCTCGGCCTACGGCGAGTACCGTCCGTGGCGCACGGGGCTGGCCGGTAACGTCGAGCGCACGTTCGCGATGGTGAGCTGAGGTGGCGCGCGCGGCCGCCGCGTCAGCCGACGCGGTGGTCGTCCGCGCCGCCGCCGTGCTCGGCCTGGTCTGGTTCGGCGACGCGCTGATCTACGTCGTCCTCGGTGGCCATCGTCGTCACGAGGCGTCGCGAAGCTACGCGTAGCCGGGGGGCGGGACGAACCCCTGGAACTCGCGCTCGAGCAGCCTGGCGAAGGCCAGGCACGTCAGGTCGCCGTACTGCGGCCCGACGATCTGCACGCCCACCGGGAGGCCGGCCGGCGTGAACCCGCACGGCGCCGCCGTCGACGGAAGATAGAAGGCGCCGGTGTAGCCCGCCCAGAACAGATGGTCGGTCACCGGCACTCGCTTGCCGTTGACGACCACCGTGCGCTCGTGGCGCTCGCCCGCCTGATCGTGGGGCAAGGCCGCCGTGCCCGCCACCGGGCAGAGCAGCAGGTCGTAGCGCGTGAAGAACTCCGCCCACGCCAGCCGCATCCGGTGGCGCGCCTCGTTGGCGGCGAGCCAGTCGCGGTGGGACATGACACTGGCGCGCAGCATGCGCGCGTAGTAGCTCTCGTCGCCGGGCGCCAGCCCACGCGCGATCGCCGCGTTCTTCTCGAAGTCCGCGTCGGTCTGGCGCGACGAGGTCGCCCCGCGCAAGAGCTTGACGTAGACGCTGAACGCCTCCGCGGTGTCGATGGCCGGGCGCGCTCGATCGTCGACCTTCGTCTTCTGCCGGCCCAGGAAGTCGCCCAGGGCCTGCAGCCGGTCTTGCACCTGGCGGTCGACCTCACCCTCGGGCGCGTCGAGCAGGAGGGCCACCTTGAAGTCGCGCAGGCGCTTCTGCCGCGGCGCCTCGAGGCGGAGCTGCCATCCAGCGGCCTCGATCGCGTCGGGCCCGGCCATGACCGAGAGCGCCAGGGCCAGATCGTCGGCGCTCCGCGCCAGGGGTCCCACCACGTCGATGTCCACCGCGGCGATCTGGCCGGGGAGCGCCTGGCCCTGGCGCGGCACGATCCCCCACGTGGGCTTGTGGCCGTACACGCCGCAGAAGTGTGCGGGGTTTCGGATGGACGACCCGATGTCACTGCCCGCCTCGAGCCCGGTGAGCCCGGCCGCGAGCGCTGCCGCCGATCCGCCCGACGATCCACCGGGCGCGCGGGCGAGGTCCCATGGGTTGTTCGTGGTCCCGTAGATCGCGTTGAAGCTCTGCCAGTCGGCGAGGTAGAGCGGGACGTTCGTCTTGCCGAAGAGGACGACCCCGGCCCCGAGCAGGCGGTCGACGGCCACGGCGTTCTTCGTCGCGATGTTGTCCTTGAGCGCGGGGACTCCCCACGTCGTGGGCAGACCGGCCACGTCGTACGACTCCTTGATGGTCATGGGGATGCCGTGGAGCGGGCCCCAGACCTCACGTTTCGCGAGCGCCCGGTCGGCCGCGCGGGCCCGCCGGCGCGCGCGGTCGACGTCGCGCACCACGACGGCGTTGAGCGCGCGGTCGTACTTGTCGATCCGCGCCAGATAGAGATCGAGTAGCTCGAGGCAGCCGATCTTCTTCGTCCTGACGGCGGCGGCGAGCTGGCGGGCGGAGCGGAACGGGACGTCGAGCATGATCGGCCCTCCTGGTGTCGGCGCCCCATGCTACTCCGGCCGTGTATCCTTCTTGGGACTTCCGGAGGTGGCTCCGGATCGGCTATATGCTAGTCGATGGAGCGAGTCGGGCATCGGCGGGGAGGGAGCACATGGCCGTCGAAGTGGCAGCGGCGAAGCGACTATTCACCCGCGAGGAGTACCACCGGATGGCCGAGGTGGGCATCCTCAAGCCGACCGACCGGGTCGAGCTGATCCGGGGCGAGATCGTCGAGATGTCGCCTCCCGGCCGGCGCCACGTCGCCTTCGTTAACAACCTCACCCAGCTCCTGGTCACGCGCCTGGCCGGCCGGGCCATCGTGTCGGTGCAAAACCCCGTCGTGCTCGCCGACGACAGCGAGCCCCAGCCCGATCTCGCGGTGGTGCGTCGGCGCGCCGTCCCGTACAAGGAAGCCGAGATTGCCACCGACGACGTGCTCCTGTTGATCGAGGTGGCCGAGAGCTCGCTCGCCTATGACCGATCCACCAAGCTGCGGCTCTACGCCGAGGCCGGCGTGGCCGAATACTGGGTGGTCGACGGAGCCGCCGAGAGGCTCGAGGTGCATCGCACACCCGAGGCCGGCGGCTATCGGGACGTGAGCCGCCTGGCCGGCAGCGCGACGGTCAGTCTCGGCGCGTTCCCCGACGTCGCCCTGACGCTCGCCGAGATCTTCGCGTAGCGGCGGGCGCGCCGCGCGCTTTCTACGCGAACGGCTCGTCGTAGCGCTCCCGGTGAGCGACGGCCCGGAGCGCCTTGCGCTGCTTCACGCCCCGCCCGACCGGCCGCAGCGGGTAGCCCAGCGGCAGGATGGCCAGCACATCGAGGGAGGCCGGAATGCCGAGAACGGCATTCACCTCCGCGAGCCCGCCGAACCCCACCCAGTTGGAGCCGACGCCATCGGCCCAGGCCGCGAGTAGCATCGACTGGATCGCGCGGCTGGCGTCGGAGACGGCGAACGTCGTTCTCTCCACGGCGACCACGATGGCCAGCGGCGCCTGGGCCACGTAGGGACCGCTCCGGGCCAGGCCTCCGAGCCGGCGGAGCGTGTCGCGGTCCTGGACCACCACGAAGTGCCACGGCTGCAGGTTTCTCGCACTTCCTGTCAGACGGCCGGCCTCGACGATCCGGCGGACGATCGCCTCCGGGACGGGCGTGTCCTTGTACTGCCGCACCGCAAGCACTGTGCGGATGGCCTCGAAGACATCCATCGTCTGTGCTCCAGGGTCGAAGCAAATGGGGCGCGGGCAGAATACCAGAGCGCTTCGACGCGGTGTCTTCGATCCGCGGCATTGACGTTCCCGGCGGTGAGCCGTAGCCTCGTCCTGTGGAGTACTCGCTCCGGACGCACCGATGGACGCGAGCGGCCTACGACCGGCTGATCGAGGTCGGCGTCTTCCGGCCAGGTGACCCGGTCGAGCTTCTCGGCGGCGAGCTCGTCGTCGCCGAACCTCAGAGCGAGGCGCACTATACGGCAGTCGGGCTCGTCGAGGACGCGCTGAGGGCCGCCCTTGGACCTGGCTGGCTGATTCGGTCGCAGGGGCCGATCGCTCTCGACGAGGAGTCCGAGCCCGAGCCGGACATCGCGGTGGCGCAGGGCAGCCGCCGTGACTACAGCCGCGAGCATCCCGCGCGACCCGTGCTGGTCGTCGAGGTCGCCGTTTCCAGCCTGTCGCTCGATCGCAACCACAAGGGCAGCCTGTACGCGCGCGCCCGCCTGGACGACTACTGGATCCTGAACATCGTGGACCGGGTGCTCGAGGTCTACCGGCAGCCCGCCGTCGATGCGTCAGCGCCGTTCGGCTGGAGCTACGCGTCCCGGCAAACGCTGGGAGCCGATTCGTTCATCGCGCCGCTCGCGGCGCCGCACGCCTCCGTCGCCGTCGCTGGGCTGCTTCCGTAGGGCTCAGCCCGCGTCGAGCGGGTCCACGAGGTCGGGGCCGATCCACTGAATGCCGGCGCCGGCGCCCTTGACGGCGGTCACCTCGACTTCCACGACCAGCTCCGGCCGCGCCAGGCCGCTGATGCGGCAGCCGAGCGACGCCGGATGGCTCTTCGCGAACGGTGTCGGGCCCTGGCCATGGGGCCGGTTCTGCTGGGCACCTTGCACGGTGAACGTCCGCCGTCGCACGACGTCGTCGAGCGATGCCCCGGCCTGCTCGAGCGCCCAGCGGATCGTGTCCATCGCGAGGTCGTACTGGCGGGCCCAGTCGTGCGGCGCCTGCACCTCGCCGGTGGAGGAGACGGAGGTGCAGCCGCTCAGGTAGACCTGGTCGCCGACGGCGACGGCGCGCGCGTAGCCGCGCGGCTTCTCCCGCAGGTGCTGTGTGTAGATGTCGCGGCGCGAGCGGGCGGCGCCGATGACGGCCTCCGCCTCGATCTCGACGAGCAGCTCCGGGCGCACCAGCGCGGGGACGCCGAGCAGGGTGGAGACGGGACGCACCTCGCCCAGCGCCTCGACGAAGGCGCGCGTGTAGTCGGCCGCCTTGTCGAGGTCGGTGAGGAACGTCTTGGTGTAGACGATGTCGGCCGGGGCGCCACCGGCCTCGGCCAATGCGCGAAAGATCGTGTCCATGGTGGCGCGCGTCTGCCGGTACATGTCGCCGGGGCCCTCGACCCCGCCCGCCTTGAGCGCGGTCGAGCCCGAGATGAACACCCGGTCGCCGACCCGGAGGGCGCGCGAGTAGGCGTACACGTCCTCCAGGGGGCCGCCCGAGGAAACCCGCCGCGCCGAGGCGCGGGCGCCGTCGACCGCGTCGAGCTCGATCTCGACGAGCTGCGTCGGCCGGGCCAGGCCGTTGACCTGCACCAGCGTGGCGGCGGGTCGAGCATCGCGGAAGTAGCGGGCGACTGCGCGCGCCGCCGCGTCGGCCACGGCGATATCGGTGACGTAGATCCGGCTGCGGACCACGTCGTCGAGCCGACCGCCCGCCTTGCCCATGCTCCACTCGGCGATGCGCATGATGGCCTCGACCTGGCGGGCCACGTCGCCCTCGCCGCGGACGTTGCCCTGGCGGTCGATGGCGGTGGTGCCGGACTGCAGCACGGTGTCGCCGACGCGCAGCGCGCGTGAATAGTGGGCGAGCGATTCGAGCTGGCGGCCGGAGGCGACGTTGATTCGTGGTGAGGTCATGCGCGCAAGGATAGCACCCTCCAGATCGGCACCGGTCGGGCCAGTCCCTTCAGCGTGATCGGCCCCACGTCCTCGGCGTCGATCAGCTCCTCCACGGCCGCCGCGACGCGGGCCGAGATCAGGATCTGCCCGCCGCCGGCCTCGCCGCACAGCCGGGCCGCGAGGTTCGTGACCGTGCCGATCGCGCCGTAGTCCAGGCGGCCCTCGAAGCCGATGGCGCCGATGGTGGCGTAGCCCTGGGCGATACCCACCTTGAGCGCCAGGTCCCAGCCGCGCTTGCGCCAGAGGGCGGCGAGGCCGGTGATGAGGTCGCGCATGGCGACGGCCATGCGGATCGCGCGCTCGGCTGGGTTCGGGATCTCGACCGGATCGTTGAAGAAAACCATCATCCCGTCACCGGTGAATCGTTCGAGCGTGCCCTCGTGCGCCATGATGAGGCGGCCCATCTCCGCGTGGTACTCGCGGAGCATGCCCATGACCTCCTCCGGCTCGGCCGTCTCGGCGAAGGCGGTGAAGCCGCGCAGGTCGACGAACACGACGGTCACCTCGCGCCGATGCGTCTTGAGGGGATCACCGGCGCCGCCGGCCACGATGAGCTCGGCGAGCTGCGGGGAGAAGAAGCGCTTGAGCCGGCCCAGTTGCTCGAGCTGGGCGACCTGCTCGGCGACGCGCCGTTCCAGCGTCTGGTTCCATTCGGCGAGCTCGCGGCGATGGCGCGCCTCCTGGTCGTGAAGCCGCTTCTTCTCCAGGCACGCGCCGATCCGCGCCTGCAGGAGCACGGGCTCGAACGGCTTGCCGAGGTAGTCCTCGGCGCCCAGCTCGATGCACCGCACCACGCTGTCGAGCTCGTCCAGCGCGGAGATCATGAGAACCGGGATGTCGCGCAGCGCGGGATCGGCCTTGAGCCGCTGCAGCACGGCATAGCCGTCGAGGTCCGGCATCATGACGTCGAGGAGCACGAGGTCGACCGGCGCCTGCGCGAGCGCGGCGAGCGCGGCGTGCCCACCGGCCGCGGTCAGCGCCTCGTAGCCCTGGCGTCGGAGGCGGCGGGCCAGCATGTCGCGGTTGTCCTCGTTGTCGTCCACGACCAGGATCACGCTGCGCGGCTGCGCCGGCTGATCGGCGGGCGATCCGGTGCTCGACCCCGGCTGCGCGCTCTCGCGGGCCGGCGGCACGCCACCGTGGCGCAGCAGCTCCTCGAGGCGTTCGGTGGCCGTGCGGATGCGATCCAAGTCGGCCAGCCGCGAGCCGGCGCCGGCCTCCGACGCCCGCCGGTGCAAGGCCTCGCCCACCGAGCGAATGCGCGCCAGGGGCGGACCGAGCGTGCCGCGGGCGGCCGCGAGATCGGGTGGCCCCGTGTGCCCCCGGGCCAGCACCTCGTTCAGCAGGGCCAGGAGCTGGCGAGCGTCGCCGTGGAGCGCCGTGAACCCCGCGGTCAGATCGGCCTCGTCGCCGTCCCTCAACTCCTCGAGCAGCAGCTCGGTGTAGCCGAGGATGTGGTTCAGCGGCGTGCGCAGCTCGTGGCGGAGCTGCGCGGCGGGGTCGATGCTCACGCGCCGGCGGCCCGGCCGAGCAGCGCCTCGATCTTCTCGAGCAGCCGGGCGAGCTCGACGGGCTTGGTGTCGAAGTCGTCGCAGCCGGCCGCCGATGGCCTTCTCGCGGTCGCCGGACATGGCGTGCGCGGTGAGCGCGATCACGGGAATGCCCCGGGTCTCCGGCATGGCCTTGATCTGGCGGGTCGCTTCCCACCCGTCCAGCCCCGGCAGGCTCATGTCCATCAGGATCAGCGCCGGGCTCTCCGATCTCGCCATGGCCACGCCCTGCTCGCCGTCGATCGCGATGGCGACCTCGTACCCGCGCTTGGCGAGGCGGCGGGACAGCATGTCGCGGTTCATCTCGTTGTCCTCGACGAGCAGGATCTTGGCCATCAGGCCCTCGGCCTCCGGCGGGCGACGCTGGTCGCCACCAGCTCGCGCACCTCGGCCAGCAGCTGGTCGCGGCCGTGCGCGCCCTTCTGGAGGATCTTCTGGACGTAGCCGTTGAGCCGCTCGCGGTCGTCGGGCGACAGGTCGCGGGCCGTGATCGACGACGATCGGAATCGCGCGCCAGGCCTCGTGGCGGCGGAACTCGGTGACGAACTCGAAGCCGTCCATCTCCGGCATCATCAGGTCGAGCAGGATGACGCTCGGGGACACGTCGCGCAGGCGCTCGAGCGCCACCCGCCCGTTCTCCGCCTCCACCACCACGTAGCCCTCCGGCTCGAGCATGCGCCGCAGGAGCTGCCGGAGCCCGGCGTCGTCGTCCACGACGAGCACCGGGCGGTCGCGCCGGTGTTGCTTCAGCACCGTCACCAGACGCTCGCGATCGATCGGCTTGGTGAGGTAGTCGGAGGCGCCGAGGGCGTAGCCCAGGTTCTTGTCGTCGACGATCGTCAGCATGACGACGGGGATGTCGGCGACGTCAGGGTCGGCCTTGAGCGCGGACAGGACCGCCCAGCCGTCCATCCCGGGCATCATCACGTCCAGCGTGATCGCGTCCGGCCGCAGCTCCCGGGCCCGTCGCAGGCCCTCCTCGCCGCTGGTCGCGGTGACGACCCGGAACCCTTCCTTGGTGAGGAAGCGCTGCATCAGGTCCCGCACCGCGGCCTCGTCGTCGATCACCAGCACGGTGCCGATGCCCGGCGCACGCGGTCGGCCGGGTCGGCGGGCGCCGCCGGCGCCTCGACCGCCTCGGCCACCTGGGCCGGCAGCCGGATGGTGAAGGTGCTGCCCCGGCCCGCCTCGCTCTCGACGGTGACGTCGCCGCCCATCATCCGGCAGAGCCGCCGGCTCAGCGCCAGGCCGAGACCGGTGCCGCCGTACCGGCGCGTCGTGGCGGCGTCGGCCTGGGAGAACGCCTCGAACAGCCGCGTGAGCTGCTCGGGCGTCATGCCGATCCCCGTGTCGCTCACGCTGAACACCATCGAGTCCTGGCCGTCGAGCGTCGCGCGGGCCACCGCCAGCGAGATCGTCCCCCGATCGGTGAACTTGCAGGCGTTGCTCAGGAGGTTGAAGAGCGCCTGGCGCACCTTCGTCAGGTCCGCCCGCATCGTGCCGATGGCGTCCGGGCAGCGCACGTCCAGGCGGTTGGCGTTCTTCGCGGCCAGCGGCTGGATCACCGCGGCGATGTCCCGGACCAGGCCGGCGACCTCGAAGGTCTCGAGGTACAGCTCCATCTTGCCGGCCTCGATCTTCGAGAGGTCGAGCACGGCGTTGATCAGCTCCAGCAGGTGCTTGCCGGCCGCGTTGATCTTCTTGAGGTCGTCCGTGAACTGCTCGGCCCCGAGGTCGGCGGCGTCCTCCTGGAGCATCTCGCTGTAGCCGATGATGGCGTTGAGCGGCGTGCGCAGCTCGTGGGACATGTTGGCCAGGAACTCCGACTTGTGGCGGTCGGCGAGCCTCGAGCTGGCGGCTCTTGTCCCCGATCTCCCGGAACAGTCGCGCGTTCTGGATGGCCAGGGCCGACTGGGCAGCGAAGGTCTTGAGGAGGTCGATCATCTCGGGCGGGAACTCCCCGGGCGTCTTCTTGTTGACGGTGAGCCCGCCGATGAGGTGGTCCTCGCGCAGGAGCGGAATGGCCAGAAGCGCGCGGTTTCCCGTCCGCAACAGGACATCACGGAGGGGACCGCGGTACGCGCCTTCCTGGCCGATGTCTGGAATCTGGACCGGTTCGCGCGTCACGGCCATGCGCCCCATGTTGCCTTCACCGCGGCGGACCGGCGTGCGGCGAGACACCTCGATCACCTCTGCGTCGAGGTTGTTGGTGGCGCGAAAGTTGAACTCCTCGGTTCGCTCGTCGTATTCGTAAACGGAGCACCCGTCGGCGCCGGCGAGCTGGTTGGCGCGGGAGACGATCGTGCGGAGCACGGTGTCGAGGTCGAGCGTCGAGCTGAGGGCCTGCCCGACCTCGCCCAGCGCCTGCAGCTCCTGGACCGAGCGCGTCAGCTCGCCCGTCCGGGCCTGCAGCTCGCCCAGGAGCCGCGCGTTCTCGATGGCGATGGCCGCCTGGTCGGCGAAGGTCTCCATCAACGCGATCTGACTGTCGCTGAAGGGCAGGACCACGCGCCGGTAGATGAAGATCACGCCGAGCAACTCATCCGCCCGGAGCATCGGGATGGCCAGCACGGTCCGGTGCAGTTCTATGCCGACCACTCCGTACGTGTATTCCGGATCGCTCTGCGCATCGTGAATGTGAATCGTCCGCCGCTCGAGGGCGGCCCGGGCCGAGCCGCTCTGGCGCCCCGGAGGGATCGGATGTCCCTCGAGGAAGGCCCGGATCTCGGGCGAGGCGTTGTGCGTCGCGACCACTCGCAGGACCTGCCCGTCGAAGCGGAAGATGCTTGCGCGCTCGGCCTGGCACAGCGTGACCGCGTTCTCGCCCAACGTCTCGAAGATCGGCTGGAGATCGAACGTCGACCGTCCGATCACCTTGAGCAGCTCGCTGGTGGCCGTCTGCTGCTCGAGGGCCACCCGCAGCTCGCTGTTGCGCGTCTCCAGCTCGGTGAACAGCCGGACGTTCTGGATCGCGATGACCGCCTGATCGGCGAAGGTCTTGAGAAGCTCCACGTGAGTGGCCGCGAAGGGCCCCGGCTCCGGCCGCTGGATCACGATGACGCCGATGGGCGCGCCGTCGGCGCGCAGCATCGGAACGCTCAGCAGGCTTCGCCAGCCCGCCCGCCCGGCGATGTCCTGCTGGTACTCGGGGTCCTCGCGCACGTCGGGGATCTCGGCGACCGCACGGCCGAGAATGGCCCGGCCCGAGACGTGGGACCGCGTCGGTCGCATCGGGTACGCCCGCTGGAGGTTCTCCAGCGTCTCGGGCGTCAGGCCGTGGTGGGCGACGAGATGGAGCAGGTCGCCGTCGAACCGGTACAGCAGGCCGAAGCGGGCGCCGGACAGCTGCACCGCGCTGCGGACGATCGTGGTGAACACGGGCTGGACGTCGGTCGGCGAGTTGCTGATGACGCGGAGGATCTCGGAGGTGGCCGTCTGCTGCTCCAGAGCCTCGCTGAGGTCGGCGTTCTTGGCCTGGAGCTCGGTGAGCAGCCGCGCGTTCTCGATGGCGATGGCCGCCTGGTCGGCGAACGTCTCCATCAGGGCGATCTGGCCGTCGGTGAACGGGAGCACCTCGTCCCGCCGAATGACGATCACTCCCAGCAGCTCGTCCGCCCTGAGCATGGGGATCGCCAGCAAGGTCCGGAACGCGAGCTGCCCGGCAAGATAGGTGAACTCGGGGTCGGCCCGGACATCGTGGATGTGGATAGCGCGCCGCTCGAGGGCGGCACGCCCGGCGGCACTCCCGCGCCCGGGCGCGATGGGATTGCTCTCGACGGCCTCGGCATCCTCATGGGTGAAGTTGTGGGTCACCACGGGTCGGAGGAGCTGACCGTCGAATCGGAAGATCGCCGACTGCACGGCCTCGCACAGTCTGACCGCGTGCTCGGCCAGGGTCTCGAAGCACCGGCTGGAGATCGAAGGTGGACCGGCCGATCACCTTGAGCAGCTCGCTGGTCGCCGTCTGCTGCTCGAGGGCGACCCGCAGCTCGCTGTTGCGCGCCTCCAGTTCCTTGAACAGGCGGACGTTCTCGATGGCGATGACGGCCTGATCGGCGAAGGTCTTGAGCAGCTCGATCTGCTTGTCGCTGAAGGGGCGGACCTCCGCCCTGCGGATCAGAAGGCTGCCGATCGCCACCCCTTCGCGCACCAGAGGCGCCCAGCGTCGTGCGATGTCCTGCGCGTCTGGCCAGCGCCCGGCCTTCGGGAACTCGGCTTCCTCCGCCTCAGCGAGATCCAGAACATGGAACGGCTGCCGGTCGATGACGCCCGGCCCATGACGAGCCCCGGGTGAGCGGGAACGTGCGCTGCCCAAGGCGCTGGGATATCGGCCCGTAGTGGGCGGCCGATCCGACCCGTCTGGCCCTCTAGCCGGAACACGAGCACTGCGTCGAAGGCCCCGCAGAAGCGCGCCGCGCTCTTGACCACCGTGTCCAGCACGGGCTGGAGATCCGTCGGTGAGGTGCTGATGACCCGCAGGATCTCGGCCGTGGCGGTCTGCTGCTCCAGGGCCTCGGTAAGGTCGGCGTTCCTAGCCTGGAGCTCGGTGAGCAGCCGCGCGTTCTCGATGGCGATCACGGCCTGGTCGGCGAAGGTGGCGACGAGGTCGATCTGCTTGTCGGTGAAAGCGCGGACCTCCGTCCGCCACATGAAGAACAGTCCGATCAGATCGTCCTGCCTCAGCATGGGGACGGCCAGCACGGAGCGGTAGCTGCCGATCCGCTGCGACTCTTGGTACTCCCACTCGGGATCGGCCAGAGCGTCGATGATGTGGACCGTCCGGCGCTCGAGGGCCGCCCGGCCGATCGCCGAGCCGCGTCCGGGGCGGATCACGTTTCGGCGCCAGTACTCGCTGAACTCGGGGCTGGCTCCATACTCCGCGAGAAACCGAAACACTTCGCCGTCGAACCGTGCCAGGAGCCCGCCCTCGGCCCCGGCCAGCCGGGTGGCGTTCTCGATGAGGGTCTGGAGCACCGGCTGGAGGTCGAACGTCGAGCGGCTGATCACCTTGAGGACTTCGCTGGTCGCCGTCTGCTGCTCGAGCGCGATCCGCAGCTCACTGTTCCGCGCCTCCAGCTCCGTGAAGAGGCGGACGTTCTCTATGGCGATGACGGCCTGATCGGCGAAGGTCTCGAGGAGGGCGACTTGTCGCTCCGTGAACAGCTGCGCCTCGGCGCGGCGGAGGGCGATCGAGCCGATCGCGACGCCGTCCCGCATCAAGGGGACGCTGAGGCACGTGCGGAAGCCCTGGTGCCGCGCGTTCTCGCTGCTCTCGGGAAACTCATGCGCCTCGGTCTGCGTGTCAGCAAGGTGGACGGTTCGCCCGTCCAAGACCGATCGGCCAACGACCGTCCCCCGGACGAGCGGGAGGGTGAACTCGCCCAGGGCGCCCAGCGGAATCGAGCCGTGATGGGCGACGAGGAGGAGCCGGTCGCCGTCCCGGCGCCAGAGGGCGGAGTCGAGCGCCTCGCACAGGCGGGCGGCGCTCTCCGCCACGGCGTCCAGCACCGGCTGGATGTCGGTCGGCGAGCTGCTGATGACGCGCAGGATCTCGCTGGTCGCCGTCTGCTGCTCCAGGGCCTCGGTGAGGTTGGCGTTCCTGGCCTGCAGCTCGTTGAGCAGCCGCGCGTTCTCGATGGCGATGACGGCCTGGTCGGCGAAGGTCTTCACGAGCTCGATCTGCACTGGCGTGAAGGGCTTCACTCGCCGTCGGCCGCAGCCGATCGCGCCGATCGGCACGCCGTCCCGGATGATGGGGATGCCCAGGTACGTGCGGTAGGGCGCGGCGCGCTGCAGCACTTCGAGCGTCTTCGGGTCGTAGTCCGGATCAGTCCGGACGTCCTCGATGTGCACCGGCCCGCCGTCGACGAAGGCCCGGCCGATGGCGCAGTTCCGCAGCGCCGGTCGCGGAAACAGGCTGTGATAGGCCGCCGTCTCCTCCGGCGACATGTTGCTCATCGCCACCAGATGGAGCAGCCCCCCCTCGAACCGCGCCACCGCGCTGAACTCCGCGTCGCACAGTCGGGCGGCGCTCGCGACGATGGCCTCGAACACGGGCTGGGCGTCGGATGGCGAGCGCGAGATCACCCCGAGGATCTCGCTGGTGGCCGCCTGCTGCTCCAGCGCCTCGGTCAGCGTCTCCCCGAGCCGTACGCGCTTCGCGCGCTCGCGATCGAGGGACTTCCGCAGCGCCTCGACCTGGGCGGCGAGCTCGGCTTTGGTGATCGACCCCATCGTGCGTTCAACCTCGGGGTGGTGGAGGGTCAGACGGTGTGGCGAGAGTAGCCGTCGCGCGACCACGGGTCAAGGATTTGCGCTTTAGGCGTGCCTCTTTAGCGCCTCGGCCTTGCGGCGCTCGGTGTCGGCCACGGCGCGGGCGCGCGCCAGGATGACCTGGGCCCGCTTGTACACGGGGACGTCGACCATCTTGCCGTCGAGGTTGACGGACGCCGTGCCGCGGCGCACGCCGTCCTCGAACGCCTCGACGACCCTCCGCGCGTACTCCACCTTCGCGGGATCCGGGGTGAACACGCGATTCAGCACGGTCACCTGATCGGGGTGGATGCAGCCGGCGCCCTCGCAGCCGAGCTGGCGCGCGCGCTGGGCGGCCTGCTCGAAGATGGCGAGGTCGCGGAATCCCGCGATGCTGCCGACGAGACCGGTGGGCTGCACGCCGACGGCCTTGCAGATCGTCACCAGCGCGGGCGACGGGGTAGAGGAGCTCGAGGCCGTCGGCCGAGGGCTCGACGCCCAGCTCCAGGCAGTAGTCCTCGACGCCGATGCTCATGGTGGCGATGCGGTCGCTGGAGCGGGCGATCTCCTCGGCGGCCAGGAACCCGCGCGGCGTCTCGAGGGCGAGCGACAGGCAGCACGTGGCCGGGCGCCAAGCCCCGCGCGCGCTCGAGGCGCTCGACCTGCGCGACGATCGTCCTGGATCTGGGCGGCCGATCTCCGCCTTGGGGATCGACAGGCCGTCGAGCCCGGGGTGCACGGCGGCGTCGATGTCGTCGGCGAGCAGGGCCGGGTCGTTGTTCACGCGCACCAGCACCTCGGCGCCACCGCGACCGGCGAGGGCGAGCGAGTCCCGGACGAGCTTGCGGGCGCTCGCCTTCTCCTGGGCCGGCACCGAGTCCTCGAGGTCGAGGACGATGGCGTCGGCGCCGCGCGTATAGGCCTTCTCCACGAAGCGCGGCACGTTGACGGGAAGGATCAGGGACGAGCGACGGGCGCGGGGCGCGGCCATCGTCAGATGACGCCTTTCTGGGCGAGCGCGGCGATGCGCTCCTCGGAGTAGCCGATGCGGGAGAAGATCTCGCGGTTGTGCTGGCCGACCGCCGGCGCCGGGCTGCGCAGCCGGCCGGGCGTGCCGCTGAGGCGCGGCACGATGGCGTGCATGGGCACCTCGCCCATGTCGTCGTCGGGCGCCTCGACGACGATGCCGCGCTCCTGGACGTGCGGGTCCTCGAGGAACTGGCCGATGTCGTAGACGGGCGCCGCCGTGACCTCGGCCTCCTCGAAGAACCGCGATGGCCTCGGCCAGCGGGCGCTGCTTGATGAACCCGCCGACGATGGCGTCGACCTCCTCGCGGCGCTTCACGCGCTCGGTGTTGGTCTTGAAGGCGGGATTCTGGTTCAGGTCGTCCCGGCCGATGGCGCGGAACAGGCGCTCGGTCATGGCCTGGGTCGATGCCGAGATCGCCACCCAGCCGCCGTCGCTGGTGGCGTACACGTTGCGGGGCGAGGTGCCCTCGGAGGCGCTGCCGACGCGCTTGCGGACCTTGCGCGAGAGCTTGTAGATGGCGGCCTCGGGACCGAGGATCGAGAAGATCGACTCCAGCAGGCTGACGTCGATGACCTGGCCGCGGCCGCCGTTGACCTCGACGTTGCGCACGGCGATCACCGTGGCCATGGCGCCCGACAGCCCGGCGATCATGTCGGCCATGGCCAGCGGCGGGCAGCACGGGCTCGCGATCCTCGAAGCCGTTGCGCGAGGCGAAGCCCGACATGGCCTCGACGAGGGTGCCGAAGCCTGGACGCTTCGCGTACGGCCCGGTCTGGCCGAACCCCGACACCCGCACGACGACCAGCTTCGGATTGCGCACGAGCAGCGTGTCGGGGCCGACGCCGAGCTTCTCCAGATAGCGGAACCGGAAGCTCTCGATCACGACGTCGAAGTGCGAGGCGAGATCGAGGATGATGCCGGGCGCCTCCGGCGATTTCAGGTCGAGCGTGATGCTCTTCTTGTTCCGCGCGTAGACCTTCCAGTGCACGCTCACGCCGGCCTCGCGCCAGTCGCGCAGCGTGTCGCCCCGGCCGGGCGACTCGACCTTCACCACCTCGGCGCCGAAGTCGGCGAGCTGCAGGCTCAGCATGTTGCCGGCCACCAGCCGGGAGAAATCGAGCACGCGGACGCCGCGCAGCGGCCCCTCGCGGTCCGGCTCGAACGACTGTTTCGGGATCGGCATCGCGTCTCCTCCGGAGGGGCCAAGTCTACCCGACCCGGCCACGCCGCCGACGCCGAGAAGCGGGGCTAGCGGGGCGAGGGCGCCATCGTGGCCGGTCGGTCGCTCACCGGCGTACCGATCGCGCGCCGGCGGGCGATCGCGGCGGCGACGGCGAACGTCCCGTACAGCACGCAGGTGGCCAGCGTGGCGGGCGACGGCGACAGCCGGCCCTCGAGGAACTGCAGCGCGAAGACGAGGACGGGACCGACGGCGAGGACGGCGCGCACGGTCACCGGCGAGGCGAGGGCGACGCCGATCTGGTTGACGTAGTTCGGCAGCGCGATCAGTGCGAACGAGGCGAGCGCGACGCCGGCGAGGACGCCGGGCGTGACGCCGGCCGCCAACGGGGCCGGCGACGCCGTCGCGAACGCCGCGGCCAGGACGATGGCGCCGGGGAAGCGCAGCGCCAGCACCGTGGCCGGCCGCAGCCCCGTGTCGTTGAGCGCGCGGGCCAGCAGCGTGCTGATCGAGATCGAGATACCGCCGCCCGCGGCCAGCGCGATGCCGGTCGCGGCGCTGACCGGGGGCTGCGCCCCGAGACCCGAGAGCCCGCCGAGCACGACCGCGGCGGCGACGATCAGCGAGGTGAGCAGCCCCAGATGCAACCCTCGCTCGACCCGGGTCAGCGTCGTGCGCAGCGAGCCCGGGACGAGACCGTCCACCCATCGCACCGACAGCGGGCCGATGCCATAGAAGAGGACCTGCACCAGCGCCGGCTCGATCGTCTTCAGCGCGAAGAAGAAGGACAGCCAGGCCAGGGCCGTGGTGGCGTTGATCCAGAAGAGCTGGGGTGGCTGCCGCAGGAGGGCGATGACGCCGCGAGCGTCGCGAACCATGGCCACCGGCAGAAAGACGAGCGAGCAGAGCCCGAAGGCCGTGAGGGCGACCAGCAGGGGATTGACCTGCTGGAAGAGCCCCCCGAAGTACACGTCGCGCACGGCCGCCAGGCCCGCGAAGGCGAGCGAGAGGAGGAAGCCGACGATCTCTCCGTTGCGGCGCGGCCCGTGCGAACGATCGGCAGGCATGGCCACCCGGGTATACGCACCGGGCGGCGGGCTAGGGTGGAGGCAATCTTTGGAGCGGGGCGAGCGTCCGGTCAGCCAAGTGTCAGCAGCGGCGTTTCTTCGCCTTTCCTGGCGGGCACGGTCCGGCGGCGGTCGTGACACTGCTGGTGTTGAAGGTCGCGGTCACCGTCGTGTTGGCGTTTACTGTCATGGTGCACGCCGCGGCACCGCTGCAACCGCCACCGCTCCACCCGGCGAACGTCGAACCCGAGCCCGCCGCGGCGGTGAGGGTGACGCTCGTGCCCGCCACGACCGTCTCCGTGCAATCGCCGCCACACGTGATCCCGGCCGGCGTGCTGGTGACGGTCCCCGTGCCCGTGCCATTCCGCGTGATCACGAGCGCCGCGCCGGTCACGCTCGTGGCCGATCCTGTGACGGTGCGCGAGACAGTGTCGCCGTTCGCAGTGAAGGTGACGTTGCTCCCGAAACTCCCGACCGTGGTCGACAGCAGGCGGACAGTCACAGCCTGACTTGCCCCGGGAGCCAGCGAAAATGACCCGCCGGAAACGACGCTGAAGGGCGACGCGACGCTCGCCGCGCCCGTCAGGCTCGAGCCGGTCGCGTTCTGCACCGTGAACATGGCCTCTACCGCGGTCCCGACCGTCGTGCTCCCGAAGTTCACGCTACCGATAGGGCTGACACTGAGGTCCGCTTGTGCGACGCCGCTCACCGGGCCGGCACAGCCGCTTTCATTGCCGAAGAGGTCGACGGCGGTGATGAGCGCGACATACGTCACGCCCGCGGTGAGGCCGGGAACCTGGTAGGCGGCCGTCTCGCTGCTCGTCGGGGCTGAGGTCGAGGCCGCCACCGCCCCGAACGACGCGCCGGGGCAGGGCGGGGGCACTGCGGAGCCCAGGTACACACGATAGCCGGCGAGATCTGTGAGGGGCGTTCCATCCGTGTTCGTCGTTGGCCCGGTCCATGCGAGATCTATCGAAGCGGCCTCGACGTTCAGGGCGCCGACGACGATCGAGGTGAGACCCAGCGCGATCATCCAGCGCCGAGAGAGCGATCGTGACGATCTCCGTGCGGCGGTCGGCGCGTCACAGCGGCGCGTCATATGGTCTGGCTCCTCAGTGCGAGTTCGCAGTGATCGAATCAATGCGCGCTCTCAGTGGGCGCGCGCGGCATCGAAAAAGCTCGGCATCGCTGGCGCGAGGCAAGCGAGGTGCCAGCCCGAAGGAAGAGCTTGAAAGACAGGAAAACTCAGATGAAACCGGAATGGCGGCGGACGAGCGCGGCGTCGGACTACTGACGGTTCGTTACAATCTGAACGGACAGTACGATCGTGAACTGTGCCCTACGCGGATCGGCCAGCCGTCGCGGCGCGGATCAGCTCGCGCAGGCGCGATGCGCGCAGCGGCAGCGCCCTGATCTCCACCCCCAGGGGGGCCAGGGCGTCGGCTACCGCGTTGGCGACGGCGCCGCCGGCGGCGACGATGCCGTCCTCGCCGGCGCCCTTGACGCCGAGCGGGTTGGTCGGCGAGGGATCCTCCTCGCGGATCCACAGCTCGAGGGGAGGCATGTCCGCGGCCGCCGGGAGGTGGTACTCCATCAGCGTGCCCGCCAGGAGCTGGCCGGCGTCGTCATAGGCGAGCTCCTCGTGGAGCGCGGCGCCGAGACCCTGGGCGAGGCCGCCCACGAGCTGGCCTTCCACGAGCATGGGATTGATCGCCCGGCCGACGTCGTAGGCGACGACGTAGCGCAGGACGCGGGGCACGCCGGTCTCGCCGTCGACCTCCACCACAGCCAGATGCAGGCCGTGGCCGTACGTCATCTTCTCCTGGCCGTAGTAGTGGAGCGCCTCCAGACCCGGCTCGGTGCCGGTCGCCAGCGCGCGGGTCACGCTCGCCGCGCGGGCGATCTCGCTGAGCGAGAGCGCGCGGTCGGCCACCCCGCGCACGTGGACGGCGCCGTCGCGCAGCTCGAGGTCGGCGGGGTGCGCCTCCAGCTCGCGGGCGGCCACGGCCAGGATCTGCTCGCGCACCCGCTCGGCGGCGCCCAGCACGGCGTTGCCGCCCATGACGGTCCCGCGACTGCCGAAGGCGCCGACGCTGTCGGGCAGGGCGTCGGTGTCCCCGTAGCGTACGGTCACGTCCTCGTAGCGCACGCCGAGGACGTCGGCACACACCTGCGCGAACACCGTCTCCACGCCCTGCCCGACGGACGGAGTGCCGGTATGAACGACGACCGCACCGGTGCCGTCCACGAGGACGCGCGCGGACTCCCAGGGGCCGAGCCCGGACTTCTCCACCACGTAGGCGAGCCCGATGCCGACGTGGCGTCCCGCCCCTCGCGCCTGGGCCTGCTCCTCGCGGAGATGGTCGTAGCTGACCCGGTCGAGCGCCCACCCGAAGAGTCCTGGATAGTCGCCGCTGTCGTACACGACCTTGTTGCCATGGGTCGAGGTGCCGAGATCGTAGGGCATGGCCTCCGGCGGGATGAAGTTGCGCCGGCGGATCTCGGCGGGGTCGATCGCCAGCGCCCGCGCCGCCACGTCCACGATGCGCTCGCGCACGAACGTCGCCTCGAAGCGGCCGGGCGCCCGGTAGGTGCCGGCCGGCGTCTTGTTCGTCACCACGCAGGTGACCTCCGCCCGGTAGTGGGGGACCCGGTAGGGGCCGGGGATGTAGGCCGCCGTGTTGTTGGGCGCGGTGGCGCCGTGGGTGCGGACGTAGGCGCCCATGTCGTTCCAGAACCGGTCATGGATGCCGAGGATGGTCCCGTCGCGCCGCACGCCGAGGGCGATCTCGTGGTGCTGCTCGCGCGAGTGGTTGGTGGCCTGCAGGTGCTCGCGCCGGTCCTCGATCCAGCGCACAGGCCGGCGCGTGCGGATCGCGAGGAGCGCCACCAGGAAGTCCTCGGGGTAGACCTCACCCCGCACGCCGAAGGCACCGCCCACGTCCGTCGGCAGGAAGTGCACCCGGTGTTCGGGCAGCCCCGCGTGCTCGGCGATGATGCGCCGGTTGACGTGCGGCACCTTGGTCATGCCCCACATGCTGAGCACGCCGCGGCCGGCGTCCCACTCCGCCAGGGCGCCCCGCGTCTCCAGGGGGACGCCGGCGTGTCGCTGCACGTAGAAGGTCTCGCGCAGGACCACGTCCGCCTCGCGCAGCGCGCGGTCGACGTCGCCGCAGGCGACGGTGTAGGTGGCGACGACGTTCGTCTGTTCCGACTCGAAGAGCAGCGGGGCCCCGGGCTCACCGGCCGCCCGCGTGTCCACCAGCGCGGGCAGGGGCTCGTACTCCACCCGCACGTGGGCGAGCGCGTCCTCGGCCAGGTAGCGGTCGGTCGCCAGGATCGCGGCCACCGGCTCGCCCACGTAGCGAACCTTGTCGCGGGCCAGCGGGTGCTGGAGATAGTTGCGCATCTGGCCACGCTCGTTCATGCGCATCGGGATGGCCCGGGCCAGCTCCGGCACGTCGTGGAAGGTGACGACGTCGGCGACGCCGGGACACGCGCGGGCGGAGGCCGCGTCGATGGCCCGGATCCGCGCGTGGGCGTGCGGGCTCCTCACCACCGCGAGGTGCAGGGCGTGGGGACGCTGCACGTCGGCGACGTAGGCGCCACGGCCCTGCAGCAGCCGCTCGTCCTCGCGTCGCTTGACGCTCCGGCCGACGTAGCTCACACGCGCGGGACCGGGCGTTGCTCGTCCATCAGCGGTGGTCCGAGTCTACCTCCGAACCCGGCGCCGCGGGCGGTGCGGTGAGAACGAAGATCGCGACCGCGAGCACGGACAGTCCGATGACCACCGTCAGGAACAATGGAAAGTTCTGCTGGTGCGTGCGGGCCGTCCCGAGGACGGCGAGCAGCGCGGCGCTGCCGAGCAGGCTAGTCCAGCGAAGCAACGGGCGCAGGGGCGATCTCCGGGGTGCGGCGCATCGACTGCAGGCCGTACACGATGGCGAGCAAGGCGAGCCCGACCACGTCGGCGGCGAACCGCGGCACGACGAAGAGAACCCCGGCGGCCAGCAGTAGCGCTCGATCGATGAGCGTGGCCCGACATCGCAGCCAGCCTTGCAGCCCGGCCGCCAGACAGAACACGCCGAGCGCCGCGGTGCCGCTGGAGAGCAGGATCTGAGACCACGGGCCGATCATCAGGAGCTCGGGCGAATACACGAACATGAACGGCACGATGAAGAGCACGGCGCCCAGGCGCATCGCCTGCCAGGCGGTCGCCATGGGCGGGGAGCCGGCGATCGCGGCCGCCGCGAAGGGTGACAGGCACGTCGGCGGCGTGAGATCGGACGTCACGCCCATGTAGAAGATGAACATGTGGGCGGCCATCTTGGGCACGCCCATCTGCACGAGCCCGGGCGCCACGATGATCGCCAGCGTGAGGTAGACCGCCGTCGTCGGCAGGGACAGCCCGAGGATGAAGGCGGCAAACGTCGTGTAGACCAGCGCCAGCCAGAGCTGCCCGCCCGACAATGTCATCAGCATGTACGAGAACTTCATGCCGATGCCCGACAGGAACAGACAGCCGATGATCAGCCCGGCCGCCGCCACCGCCATGGCCACGGTCACCCCGGCCCGGGCGCCGCTCTCGAAGGCCTTGAGCAGCCGCACGGGACCGAGAGCCGAGCGTCTGCGCACGAAGCTCACCAGGAAGGTCGTGCCCACCGCCATCAGCGCGGCCATCTCCTCGCTGAAGCCGTAGTAGAGGTACCCGATGAGGGCGACGAGCGGCAGCAAGAGATAGCCGTCGGTCCGCAGCGTCAGCCCGAGCCGCGGCATCTCCTCGCGCGGGACCGGCGCAGCCCCAGGCGCCTGGCCTCGAAGTCCACGGTGACGAAGACGCAGAAGAAGTAGAGGAGCGCCGGGATGGTGGCGGCCAGGGCCACCTGCCGGAACGGCACCCCCACGAAGTCAGCCATGATGAACGCGGCGGCGGCCATGATCGGCGGCATGATCTGGCCGCCGATCGAGGCCACGGCCTCCACGGCGGCCGCGAAGGTGGCGCCGTAGCCGATCCGCTTCATCATCGGGATGGTGAAGACGCCGTCCATCATCACGTTGGCCACGCCGCTGCCCGAGATGGTCCCGAGCAGCGCGCTGGAGAAGACCGAGACCTTGGCGGGCCCGCCGGTCAGCCGCCCGGCCAGCGCCGTGGCCAGCCGAACGAAGAAGTCGCCGATGCCCGTCATCGAGATGAACGCCGCGAAGATGATGAAGAGGATCAGCACCGAGCTCATGATCCCGACCGGGATGCCGTAGAGCCCCTCCTCCTTGCCGAAGAAGCTCTCGACCATCGACGTCCACGTCGAGGGCGGCCCGTAGAGGATCCACACGAACTTGTCGGCCTGCCAGGTCTGCAGCAGGAAGAAGACCGCGGTGAGCGTGAGCCCCCAGCCCACCGTGCGCCGGGCCGCCTCCAGCACGGTGACGATCAGCAGCGTGCCGACCACGACGTCGGTGGTGGTCACGCTGTAGCCGGGGTCGACGAGGCGGTCGAGGCTGACGAGCGTATAGAGCTGCGCCCCCAGCGCGATGCCGATGAAGGCGAGGTCGACCAGGAACGGCCAGCCGAGCGGGTCGCTGAAGTGCTGGCGGCCCAACGGGAAGAAGAGGAAGGTCAGGATGATCATGAAGGCCAGGTGCGTGGAGCGGTGGGTGTGCACCTCGGCCTGGCCGTAGTAGGTCGAGTAGAAGTGGAAGAGACACAGCGCCATCGACAGGACGACGATGGCGGCGGCCAGGATCGTCTGCGGGCCGCCGCGGCGATCGAGGAGCCAATCGACCGCCGACGGCCCGCTGGCGATCTCCGGGTCGGTGATCGTGACGGCCACGGCCCTACCTCGCGACGCCGACCTCCTTGTAGTACCGCAGAGCGCCGGTGTGGAAGGGGATGGTGGCGTGCTCCATGGCCATCTTCACGTCGGCCTGATCGAGGCCGGGCGCGATCTCGTGGATGTCCTTGATCTTCTCCCACCAGAGCTTCGTGATTCGGTAGACCAGCTCGTCCGAGAGCCCGGCATCGACGATGAGCTGCTGCAGGAAGCCGGGCGAGGCCAGGTCCTGGTCCACCACGCCGTAGAGGCCCTTGGGCACCTTGCTCTTGACGAGGCCGGGCATCGTCCCCATGGTCCTGTCCACCAGGTCGTTCGGGAAGCCGATCACCCGGATGCCGGCCGCCTGCTGCACGGCCATCAGGTCGGGGTAGTTCACCTGGGCGGGAATGAAGATCGCGTCCACGTTCTTGTCCTGAAGAGCCTTGGAGCGGTCGGTGATGGAGGTGTAGCTGAGCGTGCCGCCGTCGGCCTTGAACTTGTCGGGCGCCAGCCCCGCGCCGGCCATCAGCGCCTCGGCCAGCTCGGTCGTGCCCCAGCCGCGATCGCCGGGGACGATGCGCTTGCCCTTGAGATCCTGGATGGTCTTGATCGGGCTGTCCTTGAGCACGACGATCGCGACGACGACGTTGCGGCCCAGATTGCTCGCGATCAGCCTCACGTTCTTGAGCGGCGCCGGATAGTGCTTGCTCTCGCCCTTGTACCCCTGCTCGGGATAAGGCGTGAGGGCGAAGGCCATCTGGGCCTCACCCTTGCCGATCCGGGTGACGTTCACGACGCCGCCGCCGATGACGGTGCTGGCCGCCACCTCCGGGAGCGCCACGGGAATCATCGTCGAGAACTTGGCGCCGGCCCGGAACCAGTCGCCGCCGGCGCTGGACACGCCGATCTTGAGGAACTTGATCTCGGGCTTCCACTGGGCGCTCACGGGCCCCAGCGGCGCGACAGCGATGACGAGGACGAGGGCCAAGGCGAGCGTCTTGGTCATGACGGATCCTCCCCGGAACGATCAGGCTCGTGTGTGCCCGGAGACTTTCCGCTGTTCGATGCCGCCTGTCAAGTGCCGACGCCTGTCAATGCAGTCGGGGAGGGGTCGTCACACCGCCCCGTCGCGGTGGAGCGCGGCGATGTCGTCCTTGGAGTAGCCGAGCTCGCCGAGGACCTGGTCGGTGTGCTCGCCGAGATCGGGCGACGCCGTGCGGACGGCGCCCGGCGTGCGCGACAGCGTCACCGGCAGGTTCTGGACTTCCTGCTCGCCCAGCCGCGGGTGGCGGATCTTCGTGGCGAGCCCCAGCGCGCGCACCTGCTCGTCCTCGAAGACTTCCTTGACGTTGAGGATCGGCCCGCAGGGCACCCCGGCCTTGTTGAGAATGTCCACCCATTCGGCGCTGGTCTTGGTGGCCGTCGCCTTCTCCAGCTCGGCGTTGCAGGCCAGGCGGTTCTTCGAGCGGTCCTGCGGCGTCTTGAAGCGCGGGTCGTCGACCAGGTGCTTGACGTCGAGGGCCTCGCAGAGGCGGCGGTACATGTGCTGGCCGGAGGCGGCGATGTTCATGTGGCCGTCGGCGGTCTTGAACACGCCGGTCGGGATGCCGGTCGGGTGATCGTTGCCGGCCTGCGGAGGGATCTCCTTGCCGATGAGCCAGCGCGTGGTCTGGAAGTCGAGCATCCGCACCATCGCCTCGAGCAGCGAGGTGTGCACCCACTGGCCCTTGCCGGAGCGCTCGCGCTCCAGGAGCGCGACGAGCACGCCGTGCGCGAGGAACATGCCGGCGGTGAGGTCGGCGACCGGGATGCCGACGCGGACCGGCCCCTGCCCCGGTAGCCCGGTGATCGACATCAACCCACCCAGGCCCTGGGCGATCTGATCGTAGCCGGGCCGGTCGCGGTACGGACCCGACTGGCCGAAGCCCGAGATGCTGGCGTAGACCAGCCGCGGGTTGACCTTGCTCAGCGCCTCGTAGTCGATGCCGAGGCGGTGCTTGACGTCGGGGCGGAAGTTCTCGACCAGGACATCGGCTTGTGCGACGAGCTTCTTGAGAACTTCGACGCCTTTCGGATGCTTGAGGTCGAGGGTCATCGAGCGCTTGTTGCGGTGCAGGTTCTGGAAGTCGAACTCGTCCCGGGTGAAGTCGTCCTGCTCCCGCGATTCCACCTTGATGACCGAGGCCCCCATCTCGGCGAGCTGACGGACGCAGGTGGGACCGGAGCGGGCGCGCGTGAGGTCGATGACGGTATAGGGTTCCAGTGGAAGGCTCATGGCGGAAATGCTATCACAGCGCGGGCCTCCTAGACTTTCAGGCGCGGGTCGAGGACGTCGCGCAGGCCGTCGCCGAGCAGGTTCATGCCGAGGACGGTCAGCATGATGCCGAGGCCGGGGAAGGTGGAGATCCACCACGCCTCGCGCAGGTAGTCGCGCCCCTCGCTGAGCATGCGGCCCCACTCCGGCAGCGGCGGCTGGCTGCCGAGACCGAGGAAGCTGAGCCCGGCCGCCGCCAGGATGGCCGTGCCGAGGCCCAGCGTGGCGGTCACGACGAGCGGCGCCACCACGTTGGGCAGGATGTAGCGGACGAGGATCGACGGATCGCGGCTGCCGAGCGCCCGGGCCGCCTCCACGTAGAGGTTCTCGCGCGCGGCCAGCACGCTGCCGCGCACGAGGCGGGCGTAGGTCGGCACCGCCGACAGGCCGACGGCGATCATGACGTTGGTGAGCCCCGGCGTGAGCACGCTCACGATGGCCAGCGCCAGCAGGATGCCGGGGAAGGCGAGCAGCACGTCCATCACGCGCATGACGAGGGCGTCGAGCCGGCCGCCGTAGAAGCCGGCCACGAGCCCGATCGGCGCGCCGATCGTCACCGCGATCGTCACCGCGATCAGCCCCACCGTGAGCGAGATGCGCGCGCCGTGCACCACCCGGCTGGCCACGTCGCGGCCGAGCTGGTCGCTGCCGAGCCAGTACGCGGTTCCCGGCGGCTGCAGCGCCGCCCGCGGCGCCGTCTTGATGGGATCGCGCGGGCTCAGCCACGGCGCGGCCACCGCCATGAGCGCGAGCGCGCCCAGGATCGCCAGGCCCACCACGGCGCCGCGGTGGCGCGTCAGCCGGCACGTGAAGCGGACGTCCATCTAGCCGAAGCGGATGCGCGGGTCGGCGTACGCGTAGGCGACGTCGACCAGCACGTTGATCAGCACGTAGACGGTCGCCACGAACAGCACCGTGCCCTGCACGAGTGGGAAGTCCTTGTTCAGGATGCCGCCCACGATGAGGCGGCCCAGCCCCGGCCGGCTGAAGACGGTCTCGACGATCACGGCGCCGGCCAGCAGGTTGCCGAACTGCAGGCCGAAGATCGTGATGATCGGGATGAGCGCGTTCTTGAGCGCGTGGCGCACGACCACGCTGAAGCCGCCCAGCCCCTTGGCCCGCGCGGTGCGCACGTAGTCCTGGCCCAGCACCTCCAGCATGCTCGAGCGCGTGAGCCGCGCGATGATCGCCGCGGCGATCATCCCCAGCGTCACGCTCGGCAGGATCAGATGATGGAGATCGCCGCCGCCGGTGGCGGGAAACCACGCCAGGTGGAGCGAGAAGACGAAGATCAGCAGCAGGCCGAGCCAGAAGCTCGGCATCGACACGCCGAGCAGCGCCGTGCCCATCGAGGCGACGTCCAGCCACGAGTTCCGGAACAGCGCGGCCAGCAGGCCGAGCGGGACGCCGAGGCCGATGGCGACCAGCATGGCCGCCAGCGCGAGCTGGGCGGTGCTGGCGAGGTTCTCGCCGATCTCGGTCGTCACCGGCCGGCGGCTGCGGATCGAGGTGCCGAGATCGCCGCGCACGGCGTTGCCGACGAAGCGGCCGTACTGCTGCAGGAGGGGCTCGTCCAGATGGAGCTGGGCGCGCATCTGGGCGATCTGGTCGGGCGTGGTGACGAACTCGGCGAGCATCATCTTCACCGGGTCGCCCGGCACCAGGAACAGCATGCTGAAGACGGCCAGCGTCACCCCGAACAGGACGGGCACGACGGCGAGGATCCGGCGAAGGATCCACGTCAGCATGCCGCCGCCCGGCCGCCGCCGCTACTTGCGGAGTGTGGCGTCACCCAGGATCGGATAGGCGTTGAAGTTGTACTTGACCGCCTGCACACCGCTCCGGAACGCCCACACCGACAGCTCGTCCACCAGCGGCACCGTCAGCGCCTCGTCGAGCGCGAGCTGGGCGATCGACAGATAGATCGCGCGGCGCTTGGCCTGGTCGGGCTCGCGCCGGCCCTGCTCGAGCAGCTGGTCGAGCCTGGCGTTCTTGACGCACGACCAGTTGAAGTTGGAGCCGACCAGCGACGAATGGAAGAGCGCGAACACGCCGTCCGGATCGGTCGAGCGCAGGAACATGACCGGCCCGTGGGTGCCGCAGCGGTAATTGTCCTCGTACCACGGCGGGCGCGCCTGGGCCTTGATCTTCACCTCGATGCCGACGTCGTGGAGCAGGGACTGGATGAGCTGTGCCGTCGGATCCGTCCCGCCGCCGTACTCGATCGCGTTGAGGACGATCTCGAGACGCTGGCCGCCCTTGGACCGGATGCCGTCGCTGCCCGGCTGCCAGCCGGCCTCCCCGAGCAGCGCCTTGGCCCGGGCGGCGTCGAACGGATAGGCCTGCCTCAGCGCCGGATCGTCGAGCATGACGGCGGTCAGCGGGGCCGAGGCCTTGAGCGCGGTGCCCTTGTACACCGTGGCCAGGAACGCCTCCTTGTCGATGGCGTAGTTGATGGCGCGGCGCACGCGCACGTCGTCCATCGGCGGCTTCGTCACGTTGAGCAGCCAGATGCGCGGCACGCCCGGCCACGGCGCCTTCTCGATCCGGATCACAGTGGTCTTCTCGAGGCGCGGCAGCGCCTGGGCGGGAACGTTGTAGACGCCCTGCGTCTCGCCACTCTCGAGCGTCGTCACCCGGGTGCCGGCCTCGGGGATGAACTTCCACACCACCGTCTCGAGCTGGGCCGGCCCGCTGCGCTCGCTCCACGGCGCCTTGCGGGTGTAGGCGGGGTTGCGGACCATCGTCGCCCGGTCCTTGGCGACATATTCCTTGATCATGAACTGGCCGGTGCCCACCGGGCGGGTGTGGACCTGGTCGCCCGACTCGCGCACCGCCTTGGGCGAGACCAGGCTGAGCGGGCCCGCCGCGGCATAGGTGAGGAAGGGCGCGTACGGCGTCTCGAAGCTCACCTGCACGGAGAACTCGTCGAGCACCTTCGAGCCGCCGTAGCCGGCGAGCTGCGCCCGGGCGCCACCGGCCTTGAACTTCGGATCGACGATGCGGTCGAAGTTGAACTTCACGGCGTCCGCGTTGAACGGCGTGCCGTCGTGGAACTTGACGTCGCGCCGCAGCTTGAACGTCACGCTGCGCCCGTCCTTCGTCGTCGTCCACGACTCGGCCAGCCACGGCACGAGCTTGCCATCCGGGCCCTTGAACACCAGGTTCTCGGTCACCGAGGCGATGATCTGGTAGGTCACCGCCGACGGCGAGGCGTGCGGATCCAGGGTCGGCGGCTCCTGGTCGAGCCCGAGCACGAGCGTGCCGCCGGCCTGGGCCTCGGCCCGAGGCAACGTCGTTCCGGGAAGGGTGAGCAGGAGCGCCAGGGCGATGGCGGCAGGCCACAGTCGGCAACGGAACGGTCGCATGGTGAATGCCTCCTCGGTCGAGCGGGAGTATACCGCGCGCGCCACTCGAGGCGTCGCGCTGACGCCGCGGCGGTGCTAGGCTCCCGCCCATGAACATCACCGTCCTCGACGACTGGCAGAACACGGTCCGCACGCTGCCCGCTTTCGCCAAGGTCGCCGGCCACCAGGTGACCATCTGGAACGACCACACCAAGGACGTCGAGGTGCTGGCCAAGCGCCTGGCCGACACCGAGGCCCTCTGCCTGATCCGCGAGCGCACGCCGATCCGCGCCCCGCTGCTGGAGCGGCTCGACCGGCTGCGGATCATCAGCCAGGTCGGCGTGTTTCCCCACGTCGACCTGGCGGCGTGCACCAAGCGCGGGGTCCTCATGTCGGCGCTGGCCGGCGCCGGCGGCGGGCCGTCGTACGCCACGGCCGAGCTCACGTGGGGGATGATCATCGGCGCCTTTCGCAACATCCCCCAGGAGGTGGCCGCGCTGAAGGCCGGCAAGTGGCAGGCCCATCCGATCGGCATCGGCCTGCGCGGCAAGACGCTGGGCATCTGGGGCTACGGCAAGATCGGCGCGGTCGTCGCCGGCTACGGCCGGGCGTTCGGCATGAAGGTGCTGGCGTTCGGCCGCGAGGCCTCGCTGGCCGCCGCCCGGGCCGCCGGCGACACGGTCGTCACCAGGGAGCAGATGCTCGAGCAGTCGGACGTGGTCTCGATCCACCTGCGGCTGATCGACGCCACCCGTGGCATCGTCACCGCCGCCGACCTCGCCCGCATGAAGCCGAGCGCGCTCTTCGTGAACACGAGCCGGGCCGGCCTGGTGGCACCCGGCGCCCTGGAGGCCGCGCTGAAGGCGGGGCGGCCCGGCATGGCCGCGGTGGACGTGTTCGAGGAGGAGCCGATCCCGGCCGGTGGCCATCCGCTGCTGAAGATGGACAACGTCCTGGCCCTGCCGCACCTCGGCTACGTGGAGCGCGACGGCCTCGAGCACCAGTTCAACACGATCTTCGACCAGATCCTTGCCTACGCCGCCGGCAAGCCGATCAACGTCCACAACCCGGAGGTCGTGAAGGCGTAGCGGGCGTCGGCATGTACCTCGATCCGAGACTCTGGGCGCTCACCCGCGGCGTGCGCCTGCGCATCGCGGCCACCGTCCTCGTCGGCCTCGCGGCGGTCGCGGTCGGCATCGCCCGGCTGGTCCTGCTGGGCTGGCTGCTCGCTCGCGTGCTGGGAGGCGAGTCGCTCGCCGCGCTGGTCCCGGCCGTCGTGCTGACGGCGGCGGCCGTGGTGCTGCGGAGCGTGCTCGACTACACGCGCACGATGATGGCGCACCACACGGCGGCGCGCGTGCAGACCCGGCTGCGCCAGAACCTCTACGATCACATCGTCGCGCTCGGCCCCGCCCACTTCTCGGGCGCGCGCACGGCCGAGGTGATGCTCTCGCTGGTCGAGGGCATCCAGCAGCTCGAGACCTACTTCGGCCAGTACCTGCCCCAGCTCTTCGTCGCCGCGCTGACGCCGCTGCTGATCTTCGGCTTCGTCGCGTGGCTCGACCTGCCGGTCGCGCTGGTGATGCTGGCGGCGGCGATCCTCATCCTGCTCGCACCCGCGCTCTGGCACCGCTGGGACAGCCGCGCCAGCCTCTCGCGGAGCCGCGCCTACGCCGCCTTCGGCGCCGACTTCCTGGACGCGGTGCAGGGGCTGGCCACGCTCAAGGCGTTCGGGCAGAGCGGCGAGCGTGGCCGCCGGCTGGAGGAGCGCGCCCGGGCGCTGTTCAAGAGCACGATGTGGGTGCTCAGCACCAACACGCTGGCCCGCGGCATCACCGACACCGGCATCGCCGTCGGCGCTGCCGCCGCGCTGGCGCTGGGCGCGTATCGCGTGGGCGCGGGCGCGATGGAGCTGCCGGCCCTCGTCGTGATCCTCATGCTCGGCGTCGAGGTCTTCCGGCCGCTGCGCGAGCTGCGGATACTCTTGCACCAGGGCATGCTGGGGATGGCCGCCGCCCGCGGCATCTTCGCGCTCCTCGACGCCGAGCCGCTGGTGCGCGACCGGGCGGCCGGGCCTGAGCCCGCGGATTCCGGCGTCGCTGTTCGACGACGTCACGTTCACGTATCCGGGCACGGCGCGGGTGGTGCACGGAGGCCTGAGCTTCGCCGCGCCGCCGGGCGGGCGGGTCGGCTTCGTGGGCGCCAGCGGCTCCGGCAAGTCCACGATCGCCCGGCTGCTGTTGCGTTTCCACGATCCTGGCCGCGGGCGCGTCACCATCGGCGGGCGCGACCTGCGCGAGCTGAGCCTGGCCCAGCTCCGCGGGCGCATCGCCGTGGTGAGCCAGGACACCTGGCTCTTCCACGGGACCGTCGAGGACAACATCCGGATGGGCCGGCCGGAAGCCACCACCGATGAGCTGCGCGCCGCGGCCCGCGCGGCCAACGCCGAGGAGTTCATCGATCGCCTGCCGCAGGGCTACGCCACGATGGTCGGCGAGCGGGGCGTGCGGCTCTCGGGCGGGCAGCGGCAGCGCATCGCCATCGCGCGGGCGCTGCTGCGGGATGCGCCGATCCTCGTGCTGGACGAGGCGCTGTCGTCGGTGGACGCCGAGAGCGAGGCGCTCATCCAGGCCGCGCTGGACCGGCTGATGGTCGGGCGCACCACCATCATCTTCGCGCACCGCCTGTCGAGCGTCATCGGCGCCGACACGATCCTCGTCCTGGACCACGGGCGGGTGGTCGAGCGCGGCACCCACGCCGAGCTGCTCGTGCACGGCGGCGTCTACGCGCACCTCATGGCGGCCCAGGCCCGGGACGGCGCCGGCGCCACGGCCGTCGACTCGCGCGTCGCGATCAACGGCGCCGCCGCCAACGGCGACGGACTCTTCGTGGGCGACGCGGGGCCGGACAGCCCGGACGGCATCGTGGAGGCCGGGGCGATCGGCTGGCGCGCCGTGCTCGGCACGCTGCTCGCCAAGACGCGCGGCTATCGCGGCCGCCTGACGCTCACCTTCGGGCTGGGGATCGCGCGGGTGGCGGCGCTGATCGGGATCGGCGCGCTGAGCGCGCTGGCCGTGCGCGCGGTGACGCGAGGCGAGTCGGCCGCGGGGCTGCTCGTGGCGCTCGTGGCGGTGGCGCCGCTGGCCGGCGTCCTGCACTGGCTGGAGTCCTGGCTGGCGCACGACGTCGCCTACCGGCTGCTGGCCGACATGCGGCTGGAGGTCTACCGCAAGCTCGACGCGCTGGCGCCCGCCTATCTCACGCGGCGCCGCACCGGCGACCTGGCCGGCGTGGCCACGCACGACGTCGAGCTGATCGAGTACTTCTTCGCCCACACGGTGACGCCGGCGCTGGTGGCGGTGCTCCTGCCGGCCGCCGTGCTCGTCACGCTGGCCGTGTTCGCGCCGCTGCTGGCGCTCGTGCTGGTGCCCTTCCTGCTGTACACCGCGCTGATCCCGGTGCTCGGGCGCTCACGGATCGATCGTCTCAGCTCACGCGCGCGCGAGGCCTCGGGCGACCTGAACGCGCACGTCGTCGACACGGTCCAGGGGCTGGGCGAGATCGTCGCCTACGGCCGGGTGCGGGCCTGGGGCGAGACGCTGGCCGCCAAGGCACGGCGCTTCTACGACCTGCGCCTGCCGTTCCTGCGCGACCTCGCGCGCCAGGCCGCGCTGCAAGAGATGGCGACGGGCCTCGGCGGCCTCGCGGTCACCGCCGTCGGTGCCTGGCTGGCCCACGCCGGCCGCCTGGATCCGGCGGCGCTGCCGCTGCTGACGCTGCTGGCGCTCTCGGCCTTCCTGCCGCTCTGGGAGGTCGCGCAGGTCGGACGCCAGCTCGCCGACACGCTCGGCTCGGCGCGGCGGCTGCACGTCGTCGAGGCCGAGCCGGTGCCGGTCACCGACGGGCGGGGCGTGCCGGCCGCCGCCAGTGCCAGCGGGCTCGCGGTCGAGCTGGCCGACGTCCGCTTCGCGTACCCCGGGCGTCCGCGCCCGGCGCTCGACGGCGTCTCGCTCCGGGTGCCGGTGGGCAGCACGGTCGCGCTCGTGGGCCCGTCCGGGGCGGGGAAGACGACGGTCGCCAACCTGCTGCTGCGATTCTGGGATCCGCAGTCCGGCGTGGTGCGGCTGCTCGGCCACGATCTGCGCGACTACACGCTCGACGACCTGCGCCGGCGCATCGCGCTGGTCGCGCAGGACACCTACCTCTTCAACGACACGCTGCGCGCCAACATCATGCTGGCACGGCCGGAGGCCGACGAGGCGGCGCTGGCCGCGGCGCTCGAGCGCGCCGCGCTGGGCGAGGTGGTCGCCGCCCTGCCCGAGGGCCTCGACACCCCCGTGGGCGAGCGGGGCGCGAAGCTGTCGGGCGGCCAGCGCCAGCGCGTGGCGATCGCCCGCGCCTTCCTCAAGAACGCCCCGGTGCTGATCCTCGACGAGGCGACGTCCCACCTCGACGCGGTGAGCGAGATGATGGTCCGCGAGGCGCTCGAGCGGCTGGCCCGCGACCGCACGACGCTGGTGATCGCGCACCGGCTGTCGACCGTGCGCGACGCCGACGCGATCCTCGTGCTTCGACCAGGGCCGGGTGGTGGAGGTCGGCACGCACGCGGCGCTGCTCGCCGGCGGCGGGCTCTACGCGCACCTCGTCGGGCGCCAGCTCGCGGCCGGCGCGGCGCTGGCGAGCTAGCCCTGGCGAGAGGTAGCAGCGTGTCGTCGGGCTACCGAGCCACCCGGGGGGTTGGGGGGCCATATCGAGGCCCCCGGGCGAGCGCGCACCAGAGGAGCGGCACGGCTCCGCCGGGTCGCTCCGAATGTTGGGGGGTGTGGGGGGCCGGCCCCCATCTAAATTAAGGCAGGAGGTCGGCGACGGTGACGAACGCCGCCGACACCGCCAGGGGCGCGATGCGCTCCTCGGGGCCGAGCGTGACCACGCGGCCGTAGCGCCAGCCGAACGGCGCCGCGGCGTCCGGCGCCGGGTCGCGGTAGACCTCGAGGCGCCGGTCGGGGATGTTCACGATCCAATAGTCGGCGATCCGGGCGCGCGCGTAGAGACTGCCCTTGTGCTCGCGGTCGAAGCGCAGGCGCGAGAGGGCCACCTCGACGATCAGGACCGGGCGCTCGGGGTGGGCGTCGCGGTAGTCGCGTGGATCGCCGGGCACGACGCAGATGTCGGGCTCCGGCTCGGACTCGTCGTCGAGGGCGATCGGCAACTGGGCGCGGACGCTCCATCCTGACCCGAGGACCGCCGTGAGCACACGCTGGACGAGCTGAATCGCTGTCGCGTGAGGACTGTACTGAGGCTCCTTGACGACCATCGCTCCACCGAGCAGCTCGATGCGATCGGCCGACCCCAGGATCTCGGCCTCGACCAGCCGATCGTATTCGAACCGGGTCCACGTTTTGGTGCGTACGTCCGCGTCGGCCATGCCCCTCACGCTATCCAGCCGCCACGGGTCAGTCAATGTCTCGAATCTCAGACGATCGGCCACCGTGAGCGCCCGGCGGTGACGCCCGTGCGCGCCAGGAGCGTCTCGCCGATCTCCTGCACCTTGGCGTAGAGGCGCGGCTCGTCCACGAAGCTCTGGCGGTAGGCGTCGACCACCACGCGGCCGTCGACGATCACCGTGTGCACGCTGCGCCCGTCGGCGTTGTAGACGAGGTTGTTGATCGGATTGAACATCGCCTGCCACTCCGGCCGCTGGGTGTCGAACAGCACGAGGTCGGCCTTCTTGCCCGCCTCCAGCGAGCCGATCTCGTCGCCGACGCCGAGCGCCTGGGCGCCGGTCAGCGTGGCCAGCTCCAGCGCCGTCTCGGCCGGGATCTGCTTCATGTCCTGGCGCGCGTCCTTGTACTGGATCGCGGCCATGTTCAGCGCGCGCACGATGTCGAGGTGGTTCGCAGTTGTTCGGCGAGTCGCAGCCGAGCGCGACCTTCACGCCCCGGGCCAACAGCTCGGGCAGCCGCCCGTGCTCGCCGACGCCGCGCCCGCCCTTGGCGGCGGTGACCGGGCACATCGCCGCCGTTGCGCCCGCGCGCGCCATGGCGTCCATCTCGGCGTCGTCCAGGCCGAGGACGTGGGCGAGCACGACGTTGCGTCCGAGCACGCCGATCGACTCGAGGTACTGGGTCGGGCTCGGACTCTGCAGGCGGCTCTGGGACTCCTGGCGCGCCTTCGCCCCGCTGTTGTGGTGCAGCGTCAGGCTGGTGCCGTGGTCGTCGGCCAGGCGCTTGAGGGCGCGGAGCAGGTCGGCCGAGCAGGTCTCGAGGGAGAACGGCATGGCCCACGCCCGCAGCCGGCCGTTCAACCGGCCGTGCCACGTCTTCAGGAACGACGCCGTGCGGCTGATCGCCTCCTGCGTCGTGTAGCGCGGCAGCGGGATCGGCGCCGGCAGGTCGGTGACGCCGTCGCCGAGGATCGCGCGGATGCCGGCGTCCTCGTAGGCCTGCAGGCAGGCGTCCGGGAACTTGGTGCTGCCGGGATCCACGAAGCACACGGTGCCGTTCTTCAGCAGCTCGACGAGTCCGAGCAGCGTGCTGGCGTGCTCCTCCTCCTCGGTCATGGCCAGCTGCAGCTTGAAGACCGTGCCGAGCGGGCTGCCGACGTCGTCCGGGAAGATGCCGCGCACGACGTGGCCGTAGCTGATGTGCATGTGGCCGTTGACGAAGCCCGGCGTGACGACCAGGTGGCGGGCGTCGATCACGCGCTCGGCGCGCGCCCCGGCCAGCTCGGCGGCCTTGCCGACCTGGCGGATGCGGCCGTCCTCGACGAGGACGCTGCCGTCCTGGATGATGCGGCGCTGCGGGTCGACCGTGACGACGTAGCGGGCGTGGTCGATCTTCAGGCTTGGGGTCGGCATGGGCCGTATCTTGCCACGCCTTGCCATGACGGTATATCGTCGGTTCCATGAACGACACCCAGCGCATCACCGGCGTCCTCTCCCCGGTCGTCACGCCCTTCACGGCCGATCTCGCGCCCGACCCCGAGCGGTTCGTGCGCCAGTGCCGCTGGCTGCTGTCGCAGAACGTGGGGCTGGCGGTGTTCGGGACCAACTCGGAGGCGAACTCGCTCTCGGTGGAGGAGAAGATCGAGCTGCTGGACCGGCTGGTGGGCGCGGGCGTCGACCCCGCCCGCATGATGCCGGGCACCGGCTGCTGCGCGCTGACGGACTCGGTGCGGCTGACCGCGCACGCCGTCAAGCTCGGCTGCGGCGGGGTGCTGATGCTGCCGCCCTTCTACTACAAGGGCGTGAGCGACGACGGCCTGTTCCGCAACTTCGCGGAGATCGTCGAGCGGGTCGGCGACGCGCGGCTGCGCGTGTACCTCTATCACATCCCACCGGTGGCCCAGGTGCCCATCACGCTCGGCCTCGTCGAGCGGCTGCTGAAGGCCTATCCGACGCAGACGGCCGGCATGAAGGACAGCGGTGGCGACTGGAAGAACACGCAGGCGTTCCTCGACGCGTTCGCCACGGGCGGCTTCGACGTCTTCCCCGGCGCCGAGACGTTCCTGCTGCAGGGGATGCGCAACGGCGGCGCCGGCTGCATCAGCGCCACCGCCAACGTGAACCCGGCGGCGATTGCCCGGCTCTACGACACCTGGCCGGGCGCCGACGCCGACGCCCAGCAGACGCGGCTGGACGAGATCCGCGGCACGTTCGCGAAGTTCCCGATGATCCCCGCGCTCAAGGCCGCCGTTGCGCACTACGGCGGCGACGCGTCGTGGGCGACGGTGCGGCCGCCGCTCGTCGCGCTCACGCCCGAGCAGTCGAGGGCGCTGGTGACGCGACCTCGACGCCAGGCAGTTCACGATGCCGGGGCTGCGCTGATGAGTGCCAAGCCGGTCGTCTTCGAGTTCGGCATGGGCGTCGACGTCCACGGCCTCGACGGCACCAAGGCGGCGTGCCGGGCGGTGTCGGACGCGATCCGGCACTCCAGCCTGCCGCTCTTCGCCGACGTGCGCGCGCGGGGCGGCAAGATGCTCGTCGACGTGACCGTCGGCATCCCCGATCCGGCATCGATCGACGTCGAGCGCGTGCGCAAGGAGCTGCCGCACGGCGAGGTGACGGTGCGGCCGGTCGTCGGCGGTCTCAAGGTGCCCGGCTCCGACACGCTCATCGCCTGCGTGGCGATCACCGTCAGCATGGTGGAGGGGCCATGACCGGCCTCGGCCTCAAGCGCCTGCAACACCTGGTGCTGTGGGTGGCCGACGTCGAGCGCAGCGTGCGCTTCTACTGCGACGTGATCGGTTTCGAGGTGCAGCGGCGCCACCCCAACGCGGCATTTCTCACGATCCCGGGCTCCGGCGACGATCACAATCTCGGCCTGTTCGAGCAACCCGGGGTGCGGCCGCCCGACGAGGGCGTGGCGCGCATGTACCACGCGGCCTGGGAGGTCGGCGAGCTGACCGACCTGGCGCGAGCGAAGCGGCGGCTCATCGAGGCGCGCTCCCTCGTCGGCTCCTCGGATCACGGCACCAGCCTCTCGCTGTACGCCAAGGATCCCGACGGCCTCGAGTTCGAGATCTTCTGGACGGTGCCCGAGGGCGCGCCGGCCGGCACGCGGCCCCTCGACCTCGACGGCGAGCTCACTCGTCGCGGGCTGGCGCTTCGCTGATGCCTGTCGTGGAGCGCGGTAACGCCGGGAGCCGGGCGGCCGGTCGTGTCCCCCGGCCGCGCGCATGGCTCGCCGGTCGCCGCTGCTCGTTCGGCGCGGGGCTCGCTGCGACCCCCCATCCCCCACAGGGGGTGGCGCGTGGGCATCCGACCCTCGGCGGCTTGCTCGCCCCACTCCGAACGAGCGCGGCGACGACGGCTCGCCATGAAGCGCGGCCGGGGGACACGACCGGCCGCCCGGCTCCCGGCGTTACCGCATTCCGCGCGACTCACTAGCTCACACACGGGGAGATCAGAGGATGCGACTCAGCGGGAGGACCGCGCTGATCACCGGCGCCAGCCGTAACATCGGACGTGCCATTGCGCTGGCGTTTGCGGCGGAGGGCGCCGATCTGCTGCTCAACACGCGCGCCAACCGCGAGGAGCTGGAGGCGGTCGCCGCCGAGTGCCGGAAGGCGGGCGCGCGGGTGGTGACCGCGCTCGGCGACGTCGGCGACGCCGTCGCCGTGGAAGCGATGGTCGGGCAGGGGCTCCGGGAGCTCGGCGGCATCGATGTGCTCGTCTGCAACGCGGCGATCCGTCCCCACAAGAGCCTCACCGACACGTCGGTCGAGGAGTGGCACCACGTCCTCGGCGTCAACCTCCACTCGGCGTTCTACCTGTCGCGCGCGGTGGTGCCGTCGATGAAGGAGCGGAGGCGTGGCAGCATCATCACGCTCGGCGGACTCTCCAGCCTCACCGGCCGGCCGGACACGGCGGCGGTGACGACGGCCAAGACCGGCCTGCTGGGCCTCACCCGCGCCCTGGCGGCGGAGCTCGGTCCGTTCGGCATCCGCGCCAACATGGTGATGCCCGGCTTCATCGATACCGAGCGCCGCTACGCCGAGTGGTATCCGGAGTTCCGCAAGGCCCCGCCCGGCTCGCCCGAGCAGCTCAAGCAGATCCCGCTCGGCCGGCTCGGCCGGCCGGAGGACATCGCCGACGCCTGCGTGTTCCTCGCCAGCGACGCCTCCGCCTACGTCACCGGCGACACCCTCCGCGTCATGGGTGGGCGGTTCATCAGCTGATCCCGCGGTGACCTCGGCCCCCGCCGGCGATACCCCGCGCGTGACGCTGGGCGAGCTCTATCGCGGCTTCTTCTCCGCCGGCGCGCGCGGGTTCGGTGGCGTGATGCCGTGGGCGCGGCGGATGCTCGTCGAGGAGCGCCGCTGGCTCACCGACCAGGAGTTCATCGACGTCTTCGGGCTCTGCAACTTCCTGCCCGGTCCCAACATCGTCAACGTCTCGGTCGTCGTCGGTGCGCGCTTCGGCGGCCCCTGCGGCGCCGTCGTCGCCTTCCTCGGGCTCTTGACGCTTCCCTTCGCGGTCGCGCTGACGCTGGCGGCGCTCTACTCGCGCTACGGCCACTGGCCCGGCATCGACGCGGTGTTGCGGGGCGTGGGCGCGGCGGCGGGCGGCCTCGTGTTCGCCGCCGGCATCAAGATGGCCGAGGGGCTGCCGCGGACGGCGGTGGCGGCGGGCTTCCTGCTGCTGGCGTTCGTGGCGATCGGGCTGCTGCGCTGGCCGCTCGTCCCGGTCTTGCTCACGCTGGCGCCGTTGAGCGTGGCGGCCGCCTGGCTGCGCCGCGCGTGAGCCCGCTCGTCACGATCGGCCTGCGCTTCATGGTGCTCTCGCTCGTCGCCGTCGGCGGCGTGCAGAGCGTCCTGCCCGAGGTGCATCGCGTCGTGGTCGACGTGCACCACTGGGTGACCGACGCCGAGTTCACCCAGATGTTCGTGATCGCCCGCGCCGCGCCCGGGCCGAACATGCTGCTGGTGTCGATCATCGGTTGGCACGTCGCCGGGCTGCCGGGGGCGGTCGTGGCAACCGCCGCCATGTGTGCGCCGTCGTGCACGCTCAGCTACTTCGTCGCCCGCGTTTGGCAGCGGTTCCGCGGGGCGCCCTGGCGGCGGGCGGTGGAGGCGGGGCTGGCGCCGATCACCGTGGGCCTGGTGCTGGCCACGGGCTGGCTGGTGATGCGCGGGGCTCCGGGCGGCTGGGTGGCCTACGCGATCACCGCCGTCACCGCGACCCTCGTGCTGTACACGCGGATCAATCCGGTCTGGCTGTTCGTGGCCGCCGGCGCCCTGGGCCTGCTGGGGCTCGTGTAGCGTCGGGCGCGCTCAGAACGCGAGGAAGTCGCGGAGGGCAGCCAGGACGGCCTCGGGATTGTCCTCGTGCAGGGTGTGCACGGCGCGAGGGATCTCGACCAGGCGGCCGTGGGGCAGCGCCTTGACCATGCGCTCGGCGACGTCGCGGTCGAGGACCGTGCTGTGCTCGCCGCGCAACACGAGCGTGGGCGGCGTGAGCGTGCGCAGCAGCGCCCACCAGTCCACGTCGCCGGAGGTGCGCCGCTCCTTCACGCTCGGATGCCACTTCCAGACCAGGGCGCCGTCGGGCCGCGGGCGGAGACTGTGCGACGCGACCCAGCGGTAGTAGTGGATGCCGGGGTAGGGGTTGCCGCGGTACAGGTGCTGGGCCGCCTGCTCGATGCTCTCCCACGTCGCGGGCTCGGGCGGCCCCGACGACGGGGCGCTCGCCTTCGTACTGATCTCGGGGCCGATGTCGACCACGACCAGCTTCTGCACGCGCCCCGGCTGCTTCGAGGCGAAGTACATGCCGTTGCGGCCGCCCATCGACAGGCCGACCAGCACCAGGGAGGCGAGGCCGAGCTGGTCGAGGACGCCGCCGATGTCGTCATAGGCCACGACGGCGTTGTAGACGTCGGCCGGATCGCTGTCGCCGTGGCCGCGCTGGTCGAGCGCGTACACGTGGAAGTGCGGCTGCAGCGCGATGCTCAGGGTGTCCCAGGCGTGGGCGTGCCCGGTGAAGCCATGCAGGAACAGCAGCGGGGGGCGGGCGTCGCCGCCCCAGTCGAGCAGGCGCAGGCGCAGTCCGTTGACGACGAGGTCGCGCTCGAGCGGTCGCAGGAGGTTCATGGGCCCGAGGATACCAGCGGCCGGGGTGGGGTGGCGGGAGCGTTGTGGGGCCCCGGTCGCGCCGGCCGCTCGCCTGTACATTGCACGCGGGGCTCGCTCGGCCCCCCATCCCCCACAGGGGGCTGGGGCGTGGCCAGTCGATCGTCGGCGGCTCGCTCGCCCCGCCCCGAGAGAATGCGCGTGGCACGGCTCGCCGCAAGGCGCGACCGGGTCCCCACAACGCTCCCGCCACCCCACCCGCGCGCTTCAACGGGCGAAGGTGAGAGGTCGAAGAACCTGAGATCCGGTCAGGGCTACAGCAGGAGGGCGGCGCGGCCGACGAGGGCGTTCTTGCGCAGGAGCTCGTGCGCTTCCTCGGCGCCCGCGAGCGGGAAGGTGCGGCTGATCACCGGGCGGATCCGGCCCAGGCGCAGCAGCTCCAGCGTCTGCTGGATCTCGGTCAGCGTGACGTAGCGCGAGCCGTGGATCTCCAGCATGTCGTAGAGCATCCGCCCGGGGTCCACCGGGAAGGTCGTTTCCACCCCGAAGACGGACGGAGGCCGGCTGCCGATGATCACCAGGC
Source organism: uncultured Candidatus Rokubacteria bacterium (assembly GCA_963743355.1). GTDB lineage: Bacteria > Methylomirabilota > Methylomirabilia > Rokubacteriales > CSP1-6 > AR5. Next base: position 170,988 of record CAVUPM010000003.1, on the reverse strand, counting down.
GGCCGGCGCGCGCCAGCGAGGCGACCGATCCCTCCAGCGTCTCCCGCGAGGCGACGAAGTCGATCGCCGCGTCGACGCCGCGACCGTCGGTCAGGGGGCGCACCTGGGCCGCGAGATCGCCGGCCCGCCCGTCCACCACTGCGTCGGCGCCGGCGTCGCTCGCCGCGGCGAGCTTGTCGTCGGTGATGTCGACGCCCACCACCCAGCCGCCGCACAGCTTGGCCATCTGCACGCCGTGGATCCCCACGCCGCCGCCGGCGCCGACGATGAGGACCGTGTCGCCCGGGCCCACGCGCGCCTCCTCGCGGCAGGCGTGGTAGGGCGTGGCGATGGCGTCGGAGGCGATGGCGGCGTCGAGGTCGCTCACGCCGGCCGGAATCGGCGTGACGTTGCGGGCGGGGATCGCCACGTACTCCGCATAGCCGCCGTCGGTGGCCTGGCCCACGAAGCCGCGGAACGCCATGCACAGCGTCTCGCGCCCGCTCCGGCAGAAGCGGCACGCCCCGCACGTGAGATAGAAGTGGCACACGACGCGCTCGCCGATCGTGACGTGCGTCACCTCGGCACCGACCTCGACGACCTCGCCGGCCACCTCGTGGCCGGGAATGCGCGGGAACGACGTCACCCGCCCGGGGTTCGCGGTCATGATGACGACGGTGAGGCCGACGCCGGCCGCCCGCACGCGCAGCAGCACATCGTTGGGGCCGATGCTGGGACGGGGGACGGTCTGCAGGCGAAGCGGCGCGCCGAACGCGGGAAGCACCATGGCTCTCATGGCGGCCTACCGTATCACGAGGCGCGGGCTATGATCGAGCGCGAGACGAGACGGCAATGATCGTTCGAAGCGAGTTCGTGGATCTCGACACGCCGACCGGGCCGATGCGGACGCACGTCTACACGCCGGCGCCTCCCAGCGGCTCCCAGCGCTATCCCGGGCTCCTGCTCTATCCGGAGATCTATCAGCAGACCGGACCGATCGCGCGGCTGTCGATGCAGTTCGCGGGTCACGGGTACGTCGTGATGGCCCCCGAGATCTATCACGAGCACGAGCCGCCAGGGACGGTGCTGGCCTACGACAAGGCCGACACCGACAAGGGCAACGCCTACAAGGCGAAGACGACGCTCTCGACCTTCGACAACGACGCGGCCGTCGTGATCCGCGCGCTCGCCGCGCATCCGGCGTGCAACGGGCGGGTCGGCGCCGTCGGGTTCTGCATCGGCGGCCATCTGGCGTTCCGGGCGGCGCTGCAGCCGGGGGTCCTGGCCGCCGCCTGCTTCTATCCGACCGATCTGCAGGGCGGCATTCTCGCCGAGGGCAAGTGCGGCGACACGCTGGCCCGGGCGCGCGAGATCCGTGGCGAGCTGCTGATGGTCTGGGGACGCCAGGATCCCCACATCCCCGCCGAGGCCCGCGCGCTGATCTACAGGGCGCTCGTGGACGCCGGGCCGCTGTTCGGCTGGCACGAGTTCAACGCCCAGCACGCCTTCATGCGCGACGAGGGGCCGCGCTACGACCCGGCGGCGACCCGCCTCGGCATCGGCCTCGCCCTCGCGCTCTTCCAGCGGAGCTTGTAGGCCTCAGCGCGGCGGAATGACCCCGGGTGGTCGGGGGGGTCCCGGCCGGGCCATCCACGCGCTTCTCGCCGGAAGTTCCCGGCCGATCCAGGTGCCGTCGTAGACTCGGTCAATGCCTCGGGGTCGGATCTTCTACGGGTGGTGGGTCGTCGCCGCCGGGTTCGGCCTCGAGATTCTCATCGGCGCGCTCATGTTCCACGCCTACGGCGCCTACGCCGTGCTCCTGCGCGAGGAGTTCGGCTGGAGCAAGACGATGCTGTCCGCGGCGTTCGCGATGGCGCGCGCGGAGAGCGGCATCCTGGGGCCGCTGCAGGGCTGGCTCACCGACCGCTTCGGCCCGCGCGTGCTCATCCGCATCGGCATGGTGATCTTCGGCATCGGCTTCATCCTGTTCAGCCGGATCGACGGGCCCGTCGCCTTCTTCCTGACATTCTTCATGATGGCGCTGGGCTCGAGCCTCGGCGGCTACCTGCCGGTCGGTGTCGCCATCGTCGCCTGGTTCCGGCGCCGCCGGGCGCTGGCGCTGAGCATCAGCGCCAGCGGGATGGCGGTCGGCGGCCTGCTCACGCCGCTGGTGGTCCTGGCGGCAAGCCGCTTCGGCTGGCGGTGGACGGCGTTCGCCTCCGGCTTGCTCGTGATGGCGGCCGGCGTGCCGCTGGCGCAGCTCATGCGGCGCCGGCCCGAGGCGTATGGCTGGACGCCCGACGGCGACCCGCCCCGGTCGGAGACGGCGGATGCGCCGGCCCGGCCCGTGATCGTCGAGCGCAACTTCACACCGCGCGAAGCCGTGGCCACCAGCGCCTTCTGGTACATCTCGCTGGGGCACGCCGCCTCGCTGCTCGTGGTCTCGGCCGTGATGGTCCACATGATCATCCACGTGACGGAGCGGCTCGGCTACACGCTGCCCCAGGCCGGCGCGGTGGTGGCGCTGATGACCGTCATGCAGGGGACCGGGCAGGTCAGCGGCGGCTGGCTCGGCGACCGCTTCAGCAAGCGGCGGATCGCCGCAGCCTGCATGCTGGGCCACGCCGTCGCCCTCATGGTGCTGGCCTTCGCGTCGGCGTTCTGGATGGTGCTCGCCTTCGCGGTGGTGCACGGGACCGCGTGGGGCATGCGCGGGCCACTGATGGGCGCGATCCGGGCCGACTACTTCGGCAGCGCGGCGTTCGGGACGATCACCGGCCTCTCGTCGATGGTGCTCATGATCGGCATGATGGGCGGGCCCCTGGTGGCCGGTATCCTCGCCGACCGCACGGGGACCTACGTCCTCGGGTTCAGCGTGCTGGCCGCGCTCTCCGCGCTCGGCTCCATCTTCTTCCTGCTCGCGCGCCGGCCGCGGCTGCCGGCTTGATCAAGTGGGGGCCCCGACATGGCCCCCCTACACCCCTACGCTCGTCGCGCCCCGGCACAGAGGTTGTGTAGAAATCGCCCGGCCAGGCTGGCCATCACGGGAGTGAGTTGGCGGGATCATGCAGTGGCCTTTCGGGCCAGGGCTTCTCCCGCGCGCGGGGATGCAAGACGTCGATGGCCCAGCCGCGTGCAGGCGAAGCACGTTCCCGCGGGAACGCGCGGGCCGTCCTCCAGGGCCGACTGGCCGGGCGCATCGGCGTTCGCCAGGACCTCGGCGTCGACGTGGACGACGACTTGATAGCGCTCGCCCGGGGCGCCGGGATCCATCCCGTGATGCAGTGCCGTCTCCGCGAGCAGGGCGAGGGCATCCGCCTGCTGCTGGACCATCGTCGGCGGGTCGGCCTCCGACTCCCGAGCGCGCGCCTGCTGATACAGCGTCTCGCGGGCGGCGGCGAGCGCCTGCACGAGCAGGGCACCGACCTCCGGGGTCAGCCGTGCGCGGACGATCACCGTACCGTCGCTGTCCGGATACACGTGCAAGGTCCGGCTCGCGTGCTGGCGGGCAGCCTCCCGGGCCTCGGCCTGCCGGTCCACCTGCCGCCAGCCGCGCACGATGCGCTCGACGTGCTCGGCCGTGCCGGCACGGCCCACCGCCAGCAGCCGCTCCTCCGTCTCCGGGTCTCGCGCGTCTCGTCGGATGGGCGGGCAGGGCGTTGTTAGGAGCATCTGCGTGTACGGGTGCAGCGGGTGCGCGTAGAGCTCGTCGCTGGTCGCCGTCTCGACCAGCTTGCCGAGGTACATCACGCCGATCCGCGTGCTCACGTACTTCACGACGGCGAGGTCGTGGGCGATGAAGAGATAGCTCACCCCGAGCCGGTCCTGGATCTCGCGCAGCAGGTTCATGACCTGGGCGCGGATCGACACGTCCAGCGCGGAGACGGCCTCGTCGAGGAGGATGCACTCCGGGCTGGTCGTCAGCGCGCGCGCGAGGGCCACGCGCTGGCGCTGGCCGCCCGACAGCTCGTGCGGATAGTCGTCGACGATGCGCGGGCGCAGGCCGACCCGGACCAGCGAGGCCTGCGATGCGCTCCTCGACCTCGGCCCGCGTCAGCTCGGGCTGCGTCTGCACCAGCGGCTCGCCGACCGTGGTGCGGATGGTGAGGCGCGGGTTCAGCGAGCTGTAGGGATCCTGGAAGACGGCCTGCACCGCGCGGCGGTACGTCGCGCTGCTCGGCGCCGCCCAGCGTGTGCACGTCGCGGCCGCGGAAGAGGACGCTGCCCGCGGAGGGCTTCTCGAGGCAGAGCACGAGCCGGGCGGTGGTCGTCTTGCCGCAGCCGCTCTCGCCCACGAGCCCCAGCGTCTCGCCCCGCCGCAGGACGAAGTCCACGCCGTCGACGGCCTTGACGGTGCCGACGCTCCGGCCCGAACACCGTGCCGCGCGCGACGGCGAAGTGCTTGGTGAGCGCGCGCGTTTGCAGCACGACGTCGCCGGCGGCCACCGCGGGCGCCGGCGGCCGCCGCGGCGGCGGTGATGACGGGCAGGAGTCGCCGGGGCGTCGTCGCGGTCTCGGCGGCCCGCCGGCAGGCGACGTGATGCTCCGGCGCCAGCGGTCTCGAGCGAGGGCCGCGTCTGCGTGCACGGCGTTTCGGCCAGCGCGCAGCGCGGCGCGAAGGCGCAGCCGGCCGGGACGTGGGCGAGATCGGGCGGCTGGCCGTCGATCGCCGTCAGCGGCTCGCGGCCGCGCGTCGAAGCGTCGGCAGGCAGTCGAGCAGGCCGATCGTGTAGGGATGCCGCGGCCGGTTGAAGATCGTCCCGCGTGGTCCCGGTCTCGACGATGCGCCCGGCGTACATGACGGCGACGCGGTCGCAGAGCTTGGCCACGATGCCGAGGTCGTGGGTGACGAAGACCAGCGCCAGGTTCGTCTCCTGCTGGATGTCCTTGAGCAGTCGTAGGTACTGCGCCTGGATCGTGACGTCGAGCGACGTCGTCGGCTCGTCGGCGATGAGCAGGCTCGGCTGGCAGGAGATCGCGATCGCCCCGGCCACGCGCTGGCGGATGCCGCCGCTCATCTGGTGCGGATAGGCGTGCACGCGGCGCTCGGGGTCGCTGATGCGCACCTGGCGCAGCAGCTCGAGCACGCGCGGCGTCGAGGCCAGCGCCGCGCAGGCCGCGGTGGAGCGCGAGCGTCTCGGCGATCTGCGCGCCGACCGTCAGCGCCGGGTTGAGCGAGGCCATCGGGTCCTGCAGGATCATCGCGATGCGCGCGCCGCGCAGGCGCCGCATCTCCTCGGGCTCTTGGCGAGCAGGTCCTCGCCGTCGAACACGATGCTCGCCGCCCACGATGCGTCCGCCCGGCTCCGGCACCAGTCCAAGATCGACAGGCACGTCATCGACTTGCCCGACCCCGACTCGCCGACGATTCCCAGCGTCTCCCCCCGCCGCACCGAGAAGCTCGCCCCGTCCACCGCCTTCACCACACCCGCCGCGTGTAGATGTACGTCCGCAGATCCTGCACCTCGAGCAACCGTCACGCATACGATCGCCAACGCCAGCGGCCGCGTTACACCTGGCGGAGCTTCGGGTCGAGGCGGTCGCGCACCCAGTCGCCGAGGATGTTCAGCGACAGCACGGTGACCAGGATGGCGATGCCGGGCAGGATCGAGACCCACCACGCCTGCTCGATGAGGCCACGGCCGTCGGCCACCATCACGCCCCACGACGGCGTGGGCGGCGGGATCCCCACGCCCAGGAAGCGACAGCGCGGCCTCCAGCACGATCACGTAGCCGACGTGCAGCGTGGCCAGCACCAGGATCGACGGCGCCAGGTTCGGCACGATGTGGCGGAACATGATCGGTCAGGCTCGAGCAGCCGGCGACGCGCGCGAGCGCCACGAAGTCCTGCTGCTTGATGCCGAGCGTCTCGCCGCGCACCAGCCGCGCGTAGCTCGGCCACAGCAGGAACACGACGACGATGATCACGTTGGTGAACGACGGCTCGAAGACGACGGACAGCAGCACCGCGATCAGGATGCCGGGCAGCGAGAGCGAGATGTCGACCAGGCGCATGAGGATCGTGTCCGACCCAGCCGCCGAAGAAGCCGGCCAGCAGGCCGATGAAGACGCCCGAGCGCGCCGGTGAGCGCGATCCCGACCACGCGACACGGCGAGCGAGATGCGCGCGCCGTGGAGCAGCCGGCTCAGCGTGTCGCGCCCGTGCCGGTCGGTGCCGAGCAGGTGCCCGGGCCTCGGCGTCTTCCATTCCGAACGGCGGCGCCAGCCGCTCGCCCAGCGAGCCCTCGCACCGGCGAGTGCGGCGCCAGCCAGCGGCGCGAACAGCGCGCAGCACGACCAGCGACGACCAGCGTGACGATCGGCGCAGCGGCACCGCGGCGCGGCACAGCGCCGGCTCGCTGCGCGGCGGTCGACACGGACAGGTCGTCGGCGGTGACCGACGCGGTCGTCACGCCGAGTACCGGATCTTGGGGTTCAGGTAGGCGTAGAGGACGTCGACCAGCAGGTTGACCGCCGATGTACATCGCGCTCAGGCACAGGACGACCGCCTGCACGATCGGATAGTCGCGCGAGTCCACCGCCTCGATCACCAGCAGGCCGAGGCCCGGCCAGCCGAACACCGTCTCCACGATGATCGAGCCGTTGAGCAGCGCGACGAAGAGCAGCGCGGCGAAGGTCACCACCGGCAGCGCGGCGTTCTTGAACGCGTGCTTCCAGATCACCTGCCGCTCGGGCAGCCCCTTGATGCGCGCCAGCTTGACGTACTCGCTGCCGAGCACGTCGAGCATCGACGGAGCGCGTGAGCCGCATGAGCCCGGCCACCGCGAACCAGCCGAGCGTGATCCCCGGCAGCAGCGACGTGCAGCGGCGTGCCGCGCCCCGAGGTCGGCAGCAGCCGCAGCATCACGCCGAAGACGAGCACCAGGACGAGGCCCGAGCCAGAACGGCGGCACCGCCTGGCCGAGCGCCGCGATGGCGCGCGCCGTGTAGTCGAGCGCGGCTGCCGCGCCGGACCGCCGCGTACACGCCGACCGGCAGCGCGACCACGATCACGATCAGCACGGCCAGGCCGCCGAGCTCCAGCGTGGCGCCGTAGCGCTCGGCGATCAGGTCCATGGCCGGGCGGCGGAAGCGGACCGACGTGCCGAAGTCGCCCTGCACCGCGTGGGTCATGAACCTCCAGTACTGCACCGGCCACGGCCGGTCCAGGCCGAGATAGGCGCGCATCAGCGCGATGTCGGCCTCGGACGCCTCGGCCGGCGTCATGATCGCGATCGGGATCGCCGGAGCAGCCGCACCAGCGCGAAGACCACGATCGACACGACGAACATCGACACGATCGACTGCAGCAGCCGTCCGACGATGTAGCGCTGCACGACCGGTCGCCGTCCTCCCGCGCTCAGCTCACGTGCTCGTAGTTCGTCTCCGCCGGCACGTAGGCGAGCGTCTCCCAGGCGTTCACCTTCTTGCCGAGCGCCCAGGTGATCGACTTCATCCCGAGCATGACGCCGTGGTAGCCGTCGTAGAGCTTCTGGCCCAGATCGCCTGCGTCAGCTTTGCCCGCCGCTCCGGTGTCGAACTCGCGCATCGCGGCGTCGATGTCCTCGTCGTAGCGGCCGTCGAGCAGCAGATTGAACGCGCCCTTGGCGTGGATGACGCGCTCCCAGCCGGCCACCGGCTCGTCGTAGGGCGGCGAGCCGTAGACCGAGAAGGTCTTGTTCGTCTTGCGCAGCCCGGCCCTTCGGGCCGAAGCGTGCTGACGTGGCCTCCGGCACGCGCCGGACCTTGATGCCGATCTTCTCCCAGTCGAGCGCGACCGCCTCCATCACGTCGGGCCCGTCCTGCGCGACGAGCTGGCACGTAGGGGTTCACCCGCACCTCGAAGCCGCCGGCGTGGCCGGCCTCGGCCAGCAGCTTCTTGCGCGCTCGAGATCGTACGGCGGCACCTTCCAGTCGGCGCTGTAGCCCTTGTTGAACGGGTAGTAGTAGTACGAGTACGGCGTGTCGCGCGCCCCGGCCGCGCCAGAGCGCCGCTGTATGATCGCCTTCTTGTTGACGGCGAGGTTGAGCGCCAGCCGCACCTTGCGCGCGTTCTCGAGGCTCTTCGCGTCGCTTCGGATCGCCCACCCACGGGCACGTCGGGCAGTAGTCCTCGCGGTCGGGCGTCGTCTGGCCGGTCATGATCACCCAGTACTGCGCGGCGTTGGGCGTCTCGTGGATGCGCAGGCCGGCCTTCTGGGCCTGCTCGAGGTAGTCGCCGAAGACCTGGGCGATGTCGATCTCGCCCGACGCGCAGCCCGGACAGCCGCGTGGCCGGCTCCGGGATGCGCCGGATGACCAGCTCCTTGAACGCCGGCGTCTTGCGCCAGTGGCTCGCCACCGCCTCGAAGCGGTGGTAGTCGCCCTGCTTGCCTTCCACGTGCCGGTAGGGCCCGGTGCCGATCGGATGCGGCGCCGCCTTCTGCTCGCCCACGGTCTCCAAGTACTTCTTCGAGATCGACGTTCTGGTAGCCGACGTACTGCGTGAAGAGCGACGGCACCATCCCACTGCCGGGTCTTGAAGTGCATCACGACCGTCAGCTTGTCGGGCGTCTCGATGCGGTCGAGGTCGGTCAGCTTCAGGGCGAAGAGTCCCGCGTCCTGCGTCGTTGAGGAGGATCTGCGTGTACGGGTGCAGTGGGGCGGGGCGGGCGTGATGGCCGTGGCCACCAAGCCCGCCCGGTGCTCAGAAGCCGAGGCGGCGCCGGTCGCCGAGCCGGAGGAACTGCGTCTCGCCGGTGTTCTCGTCCACGCCGTCGTTGTCGGTCACGATGTAGACGTCGCCGTCGGCGGCGACCGCCACGCCCTCGACCTTCTCCTGGATCCAGCCGCGGGGCGCCGCGAGATCGGGCAGCAGGTCGCGCACCAGTCGCTTGCTCAGCAGGGGAAAGGGCTGTCCCTGCGGAGCCGGCGTCAGGCCGGCGATGGAGACGGTGTAGAGCCGCTTGATCCGGGCGTCGGGCCCGCCCTGGTTGTCGCGCTCGAGCACCAGCAGTGTGTCACTGTCGAGCGCCACGATCTCTGACAGGCCGACGAAGCCACCGGCCGGCGAGGCGACCGGATCCAGAGGATAGTAGAAGAAGCGCCAGTCGCCGGTCGACGGCGTGTAGCGGCCGATGCGGACCTGGCCGATCGGATCGCCGGTCCACTCGCGCTGGAAGGCGACGTAGACCTGCTCATCGGTGCCGGCGCCCGTCACCGCCACGCCCTCGAAGCCATTGCTGCGCTTGAGCGCTGCCACCTCGGCCGGCAGCGGGATCTCGCCGTCCGCCGGTACGGTGCCGTCGGCCAGCACCCTGACCAGGAGGTTGGGGGTTCCGCCGGTGCCGGTGCCCGAGCCCTCCGAGACGACCCAGAACGACCCGTCGCTGCGCTGCACGACGCCCTCGATGTCGTAGTTCACCGGTGCGCCGTTCCTGTGCAGGACGATCTCGTCGGTGATCCGAGCCGGATGGTCGGAGACGTCCATGACGTAGAGCCGGGACTGCGTCAGGAAGGCGTCGTGGGCCGCGTAGAGACGGTTCGGCTTCCCGCGATCGGCGGCCAGCGCCGACAGCGCCACCCAGCCGATCGGCGCCTTGCCGGCCAGCGGACCCGACTTCCGCAGCTCCGACACGACCGTGGGATAGCTGGCCTGGCCGCGCTGCAGCTTGAAGATGGTGATCGTCGAGCGCAGGGCCTCGTCGTCTTCCGCCGCCACCACGAGCAGGTCGCGCCCGGGAATGGGCAGCAGGCCCTCGGGGCCGATGCCCGTCGGCAGGAGCTGCACGAAGCGGGGCCGGCGCAGCCCGTCCTGCTCGTACACCGCCACGAAGTTGCCGCGCTCGGCGCCGACGAGGATGAACGTCCGCGCTCCGTACCGCGCCACCGCCACGCCCTCGGGCTCGGAGCCCTTGGCGTCGGAGCGGCCGTCGGGGTAGTGGCCGTGGGCCATGGCCAGGTAGTCCAGCTCGACGCCGGAGTCGAACAGCGGGTGGCCGAGCGCGGTGAAGATCGAGAATCCGCGGCTGCCCCCGAAGAGATCGCCCTCGTTGGCGGTGACGAGGAGCGCGTCGCCCAGCCAGGCGATGGCGTCGGGCTCCCGCGGGACGTCGAGCAGAGTGTCGACCGGGTTCACGAGCTCGTCGTCCTCGGCGTCGACGTTGTGGAGGTCCACGGTGCCGGCCGGGAAGTCCCGCACCACCCTGCCGGTCGGCAGGTGGACGAGCACGATGTGGTTGTTCTCCTGCAGGGTGACCGCGGCGACGTTGAACCGATTGATGCTCACGTACTCGGGTTCGGGATCCGTCGGCGCATAGGCGGAGAGGCCCGACAGGTCGACGGTGCGCAGCGTCCAGCTCGCGGGCTGGCCCTTCGGGTCGAGCACCTGCAGCACGCCGCCGGGCGCCTGGGGCAGGCCGCCTTCAACGCCGTCCACGGTCACGTCCTCGTCGCGCTGGTTCTCGATGACGATCGCCGCGTACCGCTTGTCCGGACTCACGGCGACCGAGTCCGGCTGGCCGGCCAGAGGGATCACCCTCTGCGGCGTGCAGGTGCTGACCCGCTGGGCGCACTTCTTGAGGTCGAAGACGCCGAGGAACCCGGACGGGTTGGTGAAGCTCGCGGAGGTGTTCACCGCGACCAGGGCCCACTTCCCCACCACGGCCACCGAGGTGGGTTCGCCGTCGAGAGGAAGGGCGCCGAGGGCGCGTGGTTCCGAGGGCCTGGTGATGTCCACGAAGCCGAGGGAACGGCCGGGGCTGTCCGTGTACACCAGTGTCCGCCCGTCCTCGCTGGCCGCCACGATCTCGGCCGCGGTGAGCGGGACCTGGGCGCGATCGCAGCTCGTGTTCTCGCACACCACGAACGTGGCGAGGCGCTCGAACTGCTCTTGGGACCGGGAGGGATGTCCATCGGCGGCGGCCGCCGCCGGGAACAGGAGGACGACGCCGAGCGCGGTCCAGGCCGCGCGCTTCAGTACGCTGGTCATGAGGCGCCCCCTTCGAGGGTCGAATAGGCACTGCGCGGCCCGCGTCGACTGGGCCGGCGTGAGGCTATTCGCGTGGGGCTACAGCGCGATGACGAGTGTGTGACGCGTGCGCAACGGACGAACGGATCAGGGCTCCATGAGGAGCGTCTCGATGTCGTTGAGCACCGTGCGGGGATGGAGAAAGGTGGACGAGTAGATCTCCCGCACGAAGCCGTCGCGGTCGATCAGGAACACCTTGAGGACGTGCGACACCTCGCGCGGTGACCGCCCGCTCGCCGGGCCGCGCGTGTAGCGGACGTCCTGACCGAAGCCCTCCACCAGCGGCGCCAGGGCCCGGCTCGAGCGCGTCGTTAGAAAGTGCCAGGGCACGCCCATGCCGCGCTCCGTCGCGCGGCGGCCGGCGTAGGCCCGCATCGCCGCGGGCGTGTCGCGCTCGGGATCGAACGACAGCGTCACCAGCCGTACCTGGTCGCGGAGGCCGGGTGCGGCGCCCACCGTCTTTCTGAGTGAGTCGAACACGCGGGACGCCAGCGGGCAGCCGTCGGGATCGACACACGTGGTGTAGATGAACCCGAGCAGCGTGATGCGCTCACGGGTGAAGCGCGCGAGCCGCTGCGGGCGGCCGTCGAGGCCGAGCACCTCTCCGTCCGGCGCCGCCATGATCCGATGCAGCGTGTAGGTGCCGGGCGCGGGCGGTTCGTAGTCGAGCGCGGGCAGCTCGACGTCGTGCGCGAGGGCAGGGGCGGCGCAGGCCAGCCACGCGAACGCCAGCGCCGCCGCCCGCCGCCTCACGGCGACTTCAGCGCGTTGGAGCCCAGCTTCATGTGATGGGCGCGGCCGAGCTGCTCCTTGGTGAAGTCCACCTCGAACGTCGGCTTGAGCTCCTTGCCGTCCCAGCCGAAGCCGCGCAGGAACTGCTCGTTGTCGCTTCCGCCCTTGTCCCAGTTGGCGAGCAGGGATGAGGTGATGTAGACGCGCCTGCCGTCCCAGCTCTGCGAGATCATGTTGACCTGCTTGCCGGTGACCTTCTCGTACGTCTGCTTCGGCGCCTCCGGATTGCTCAGGTCGAAGTACCGCGTGGTGCCGTCCATGAAGGTATTCACCCACAGGCCCTTGCCGTCGCGCGTGATGCTGATGTCGACGGGCAGCGGGGTCTTCGCCGGATCGCCGATCGTGCCGACCTCCTTGGCCTGCCACTGGCCCTTGACCTGCTTGACGAGCCAGAGCTTGGAGGTGAGGGCGGCGGCCGTGATGGCCCAGTTGTCGCCCGGCTTGAGCGACCAGCGGATCTCCAGCGGCGCCCCCGGCACGCTGAAGACCGTCGTCGGCTTCATGGCCTTGAGATCCCACGCCACCATGGTGTTGCCGAACTTTTTCATGGCCTCGGCGTCCTTCACCAGCTCGCCGAGCGGTCGCATGTAGTTCGTGTAGCCGGTGAAGCTCGACGTGAGCAGCACGTTCTTCTTCGGGTTGACGGCGAGGTCGTAGCCGTAGCCGTCGCCGCCGCCGTCGGTCGGCATCGGGTAGGAGGCGATGAAGTCGCCCTTGTTGTTGTAGAGCGCCATGCCGGTGGTGCCGCCCTTGTCCTTCGTGTTCGACAGCGCCTGCACGAGCATCCGGCCCGGCAGCGCGTAGTAGGTGTGCGGCCCGAGATAGCCCGACTTGTCGGCCATGTCGGCGATCGTCTTCACGAGCTTGGGCTTGGCCGGATCGGTCGCGATGTCGAACACGTAGATCTTCGGCTCGGCCAGGCCGCCCGCCCAGATGAAGCGCCGATCGTCGGTCAGGCCCATGTGGTGCGCCTCGCCGCGCGTGCCGACCGACACCGAGCCGAGCACCTTGCCATACGTCTTCGACTTCGGATTGACGTCGATGGTCACCAGCTTGTCGAACCCGTCGCCGACGCCCTCGACGCCGAGCGCCCAGACGTAGACGAAGTCCTCCTGCCCCTTGATGAGCTTGGCGATGTAGGGGGAGTTGCAGGTCTCGTCGGCCGCGGCAGCGCCGACCCCGGCCACCCAGGCCAGGGCCAGGCAGACGGCGACGATGGAAGGGAAACGACGATGAGCGGTCATTGAATAACTCCTGGCCCGCGCGGGCGGGCGGCCGATCGGGGCACTTTTCACACGGTCATCTCGAGCACGTACAAACCTCCGGCGAACCGGTCCACGGCATAGACGATACCGCGCTCGTCGACGAACACGTCGTTGATCTGGATGGCTCCGGCGCGCGAGCCGGGCGGCGCCGCCGGCACGTGATAGGCGACTTCCTTCGGCTGGAACGGGTCGGACACGTCGTAGGCGCGCACGCCGCCGTTGAAGAAGGTACCGACGACGATCGTCTCCGAGATCCAGGCGCCGGGGGCGGGCCGGTTCTCGTGCAGGTTGTGGGCGCCATAGCGCCCGCCCCGCCCCTTGAACTCGCCGACCGCAGGCAGCGGGCACGTCGCGATGGGGACCGGATTCGTCTCCTCCCGCACGTCGACGATCCAGACGAGCTTGGGCCAGTCTTCGCCCGCGTCGCGGACGGCCTCGTCCGACACGATCATCAGGCCGCGGCTGAACAGCGGGAGCACGGTGTGCGTGAAGCCCGGGAAGGGCGGGTGATAGTCCCAGCGGCTCACCAGGCGCGGGTGCGTCTTGTCGGAGATGTCGAGGATGACGGCGCCGCCGTCGAGGTAGCCGACCCACGCGCGGTCCGCCCGCTGGGGATAGACGTTGGTGTTGTGGGCGCGGAAGCCGGAATCGAAGCCGGTGTGGCGGGTGGGCGGCGGCTCGGAGTCGCCATCCCGCGTGCCGGGCAGCCACCAGCGGCCGACCTCGACCGGCCGGGTGGGCTGGCGGACGTCCACGATGCGGTAGCACTGATCGTCCTTCGGATTGCGCGCCTTGAAATCGGCGGCGCCGCTGGCGATGTGCACGTAGGCGCCGTCCACGAACCAGAGATGGTGCACGCCACGCGAGTGCGGCCCGGAGGCGTCGAAGAACGCCACCGAGCGCGGCTTGCCGGGGTCGGCGACGTCGAAGATCTCGAAGCCGGCCGGCTTCAACCCGACCGTCTTGGTCTGATAGGCGACGACGAGCAAGTCGCCGGCGAGGTCGAGCGAGTTCGAGCGCATGTCGCCGTGGGGGAGATCCGTCTGCAGGATGAGGGACGGCTTGCGCGGGTCCGTCACGTCGACCGCGGTGACGTTCTTGGGCGCCGACTCGTGGGCCAGCCACAGCACGCGCCGGCCGTCGCGGGCGAGCTGGATGACCATGCCCTCGCCGACGTTGCCGAACTTTCCGAGGTCGTTCTGCGCGAGCAGCCGCATGTTCCGGGACATCTCTGCCGTCGTCGCCATGGCGGCCTCCTGGCCGGGATCGTAGCAACGGAGGAGCTACACCGCCAGGTACGCCTGCCGCACCTCGGCGTCGGCGAGGAACTGCGCCATCGAGCCCTGGTAGCGCACCATGCCCTTCTCGAGGATGTAGACGCGGTCGCCCAGGCCGCTGACGAAACGCACGTTCTGCTCGGCCAGCACCAGCGTGAGCCCGCTCGCCTTGAGCCGGCCGAGCTGCTGGCGCAGCGTCTCCACCACCAACGGCGCCAGCCCCTCCGACGGCTCGTCGAGCAGGAGCACGTCGGGGTTGCCCATCAGCGTGCGGGCGATCGTGAGCATCTGCTGCTCGCCGCCGCTGAGGGTGCCGCCCGCCTGGCGGCGCCGCTCGCGCAGGATGGGGAAGAGATCGAAGACGCGCTCCTCCGTCCAGCCGCCGGCGGCGCCGTTGCCCCAGGTCTGCCGCGCGACCTCGAGGTTCTCGTGCACCGTCAGGTTCGGAAAGACGCGCCGATCCTCCGGCACGAAGCCGATGCCGAGCCGGGCGATGCGGAAGGGCGCCAGCCCGGCCAGGTCGCGGCCCCGCAGGGTGATCCGCCCCGAGCGTGGCGGCGTGAGCCCGACGATGGTACGGACGGTCGTCGTCTTGCCGGCGCCGTTGCGGCCGAGCAGGCACAGCACCTCGCCGGCCTCGACGGTGAGCGACAGGTCGAACAGGATGTGGCTGTCCTCGTAGTAGGTCTCGACGTGGCTGAGCTCGAGCAGCGCCATCAATGCGCCGCCGACTGGCCGAGGTACACGCGCTGCACGTCGCCGTTGGCCCGGACCTCGGCGGGCGTGCCCTCGGCGAGCACCGCGCCCTGGTGGAGGACCGTGATCCGTCGCGCCACCGCGAACACCACGTCCATGTCGTGCTCGGTGAACACCACGGTGAGGCCGGTGTCGCCGGCGATGCGCGCCACCAGCGCCATGATCTCGTGGCGCTCGCGCGGCGCCATCCCCGCCGTGGGCTCGTCGAGGAGCAGCAGGCGGGGAGCGCCGGCCAGCGCGATGGCCAGCTCCAGCCGGCGCTGATCGCCGTGGGCGAGGATCCCGCTCGGCTTGCCGGCCTGCTCGCGAAGCCCGACACGCTCCAGCAGCGCCAGCGCCTCGTCGCGGTAGAGGCGCCGGGCGGGGACGAAGACGTTGTAGTGGCGGCGGTGATGGCTGAGGAAGGCCGTCTGCACGTTTTCGAGCGCGGTGAGACGGCGGAAGATGCTCGTGATCTGGAAGGTGCGGCCCATGCCGCGGCGACAGAGCTGGTGCGGGGGCAGCCCGCCGACTTCGTGGCCGCCGAAGTAGATCCGGCCGGTGTCGTGCGCGAGGTCGCCACTGAGCAGGTTGAAGAGCGTGGTCTTGCCGGCGCCGTTGGGCCCGATGATCGCGCGCAGATCGCCGGGCGGCACCGCCAGATCCACGCCGTTCACGGCCTGGACGCCGCCGAAGTGCTTGCGGAGGCCGAGCGTCTGTAGAATTGGGGGCCCCGACATGGCCCCCAAACCCCCCGCCGCTCGGGACGCCCCGGCGTCGCCGTGGCGCCCCTCGACACTGGGGGAGGCTCCTAGGCTTTCCGCCACGGGCGCCCCTTCACGAGCCCCACGAAGCCGGACGGCAGGAGCACGATCACCAGGATCACGATGGTGCCGAGGAACAGCGGCCAGTACACGGGCCACTGCCGGCTGACGAGCCACTCGAGGATCTTGAAGCCGAGCGCGCCGGCCAGGGGCCCGAAGAACGACTGCATGCCGCCGAGCAGCGCCACCACGAGCGGCTCGAACGACTTGGTGAAGTACGCGAAGTCGGGGAAAACGCTGCCGTTGTAGAAGGCGAACAGCCCGCCGGCCAGCCCCGAGAAGGCGCCGGAGATGACGAAGGCGACGAGCTGGTGACGGCGCACGTCGATGCCGATGAAGCGCGCCCGCCGTGGATTCTCCCGCACCGATCTCAGCGCGTAGCCGAACGGCGAATCGACGATGGCCCGCAACGCGAGCACGCTCAGCCCCACCACCGTCAGCGTGAAGTAGTAGTAGGCGGCCGGCGACTTGAGCAGGGTCGGCGGCCACACGTCGAGCAGACCGTCGTCGCCGCCGGTGAGGGCCTTCCATTTGAAGATGACGGTGAAGACGATCTGCCCGAAGGCCAGCGAGAGCATCGCGAAGTAGGTGTGGCTGAGACGCACGATGAAGAAGCCGAACAGCAGCGCGCCGGCCGCCGCCACCAGCGGCGCCGCCGGCAGCGCGAGCAGCATGGGGACGCCGGCCCGCTTGACCAGGAGGGCGGGGGCGTAGGCGCCGAGCGCGAAGTAGGCGGCGTGGCCGAACGAGACCATCCCGCCGAAGCCCATCAGCAGATTGAAGGCGGTGGCGAAGAGCCCGACGATGGCGATCTCGGTCAGCAGCTGCAGAAAGAAGGGCGGAAGCACCAGGGGCGCCAGGGCCAGCCCGACGGCCACGAGTCCGAGCCAGCCGGCCGGTCGCATCGCGCTACGCCTCCGGTCGGCCGAGCAGCCCCCAGGGCCGCACGATCAGCACGACGGCCATGATGGCGAAGAGGAGCACGATGGAGATGGCCGGGAAGACGAGGATCCCGAACGACTGCAGCAACCCGACCAGCAGCGCGCTGATGAAGCTGCCCGCGAAGCTCCCCAGCCCGCCGATGACGACGACGACGAACGCCGTCGTCAGCACGTCGCCGTCCATGCCGAGCGCCACCGCGACCGTCGGCGCCGCCAGCGCACCGCCGAAGCCGGCCAGCCAGCTGCCGAACATGAACACCTGCGTGTAGAGCGCGGACACGTTGACGCCGAGGGTGCCCAGCATCTCGCGGTCGACGGTGGCGGCGCGGATCAGCATGCCCCACCGCGTGCGATAGAAGACGAGCCAGAGCGCCACCGCCACCAGCGGCGCCAGCCCCAGCACCAGCAGGTAGTACGACGGGAACGGCTGGCCGAAGACGCGCACCGAGCCGGCCAGCGCGTCCGGGCGCGACACGCTCTTGTTGTCGGGCCCCCAGGCCAGCAGCACCAGCGTGCCGATGACCAGGATGAGGCCGAAGGTGAGGATGAGCTGCATGAGGGGATCGCGGTGATAGATCAGGCGCAGCAGGCCGATCTCGATGACGCCGCCGAGCGCGGCGACGCCCAGCGGCGCCAGCAGCAGGGCGAGCCAGAACGCCCACGGCCGGTCGGGCAGGACCTCGACCAGCGTCACCATCAGGTAGGCGCCGACCATGTAGAAGCTGCCATGGGCGAGGTTGACGATGCGGGTGACGCCGAAGATCAGCGACATCCCGACCGACACCAGGAAGAGCAGCATGCCGACGCTGAGGCCGCTCATCACCTGCACGGTGATGAGCGGCCCGTTGGTGATCCAGGGAAAGAGCGTCGTGATGACTTACTTCTTCTTGTCGGCGGCGGCCGCCCTCAGCTTGGCGGCCTCGGCGCAGCTCTTGATGACGTCCTTGCCGTGCGTCTCTTCGATGTCGCCCAGCACCGGCTTGCCCTGGGCGTTCATCTTCACGACGCCGACCCACTGGGGCGGCAGCGCCTGCATGTCACAGCCGCGCATGATGACCTTGCCCCACGGGAAGTCCATCTCGTAGCCTTCGCTCAGCGCCGCGATGACCTTGTCGGTCTCCGCGCTCTTCGCCCGCTTGATGGCCTCGACGATGATGAAGGCGCTGGCGTACCCCCACGACGCGCCCAGCGTCGGGTCCTTCTTCGTGCGCTCCTGGTACTTCTTGACCCAGTCTGCCAGCTTGGGATGCCGCTTCTGCATCCCGTCGTCGTACCAGGCGAAGCCCGGCGTGATGGCGCCGATCGGCGCTTCCTTGCCGAGCGGGTCCAGCTCGTCCGGGTTGCCGACCGAGGCGCTGACGAACTTGAGCTTGTCCAGGAGGCCGAACGGCCGCGCCTGCTTGACGAAGGCGATCTCCTGCGCGCCCCACACCGCGCTGATGAACGCCTCGGCGCCCGACTGGAGCAGCGCGGTCACGTAGGAGCTGTGATCGGTCTCGCCCAGCTTCGGCCAGTTCTCCTGCATGACCTGGACGTCGGGCTTGAGGTGCTTGAGGTAGGCGATGAACTCTTCCCACACGTTGTGGCCGTACTCGTAATCGGGCGAGATGTGCGCCCACTTCTTGTACGGCAGCGTGGCGGCCTTCTTGGCCAGCGCCCGCACGTACTGGTTCACGTTGTTCGTGGTGTGGGCGACGTACCGGTGGCCGTCGTCCCAGGTCAGCCGCGAGGTCTGGCAGTGCGTGGCGAAGTAGAGGGTCTTGGCCTCCTTCGCGTAGGCCGACAGGGCCAGGCCCACGCTGCTCGAGATACACCCGGCCAGGAAGTCGACCTTCTCCTGCCCGACCAGCTCGCGGGCGGCCTTCACCGCCTCGTCCGGCTTGAGCTTGTCGTCGCGGAAGATGAACTCGATCGGCCGGCCGAGCACGCCGCCGGCGTCGTTGATCTCCTTGGCCGCCATGAGCAGGCCTTCCTTGTAGGGGAAGGTGTACACGGTGGCCAACCCGCTGTACGAGTTGATCTCACCGATCCGGATCGGCTTGCCCTGGGCGGCGGCGGGGCCGACCGCGGCGATCAAGACCAGCAGCATGCTGAGCACCGCCAGCGCCGACGTTGCGTGCTTCACTCGTCTCCTCATGGCCTGCCTCCCGCGCGGCTGCGCGCTGTTGCTACGCCGTTGGGCCAGACACGAACGCCCTCGTCGGCTGTCGACTGCAGCCGCGAGGGTGTCGAAGGGGGTTCGAGATCCCGATCCAGGCGCATCGCGCCTCCCGCTGGGGTCGGACGGTCGAGGGTCGTGCAGAACTCTGCCTTCGCCGTCAGGAGCTTGTCAAGGCGTGTTTGCCGGCCGGGGGAGTAGCGCATAATACCGCGCATGCAACCCCATGAGGAGACGATCTCGGTCGGCGGCATCGACGTGCACACGTGGGTCGGTGGGCAGGGGGCCGCCGTTGCTGGTGCTCCACGGCGCCGGGGGCAATCGCGGCTGGACGCGCTCGATGGCGACGATCGCCGAGCGCCACACCGTCTGGGCGCCGACGCATCCGGGGTTCGGGACGTCGGGCGACGCGGAGTGGATGGAAGGCATCGACGATCTCGCCCGGTTCTATCTGTGGTTCATCGACGCCGCCCGGCTCGGCCGGCCCCACCTGCTCGGCCACTCCATCGGCGGGTGGACGGCGGCGGAGATGGCGGTGATGAGCCCGGGCGCGATCGACCGGCTCGTGCTGGTGGCGCCGGTCGGGCTCAAGCCGGAGGTCGGCGAGATCCTCGACGTCTTCTACTACACGCCGCCCCAGCTTCGCGAGCTCACGGTGCACGATCCCAAGACCATCCCCGAGTGGGAGGAGCTGTTCGCCAAGCCGCCGACGCCGGCCGAGCAGGAGATCGCCCTGCGCAACCGGGAGATGACGGCGCGCCTCACCTGGAAGCCGTACATGCACAACCCGCGGCTGGCGCAGTTCCTGCCCCGGGTGACGAACCCGACACTGATCGTGTGGGGACGCGAGGACCAGATCGTTCCCGTCGTATGCGGCGAGCAGTACCGGCGCCTGTTGCCCAACGCGACGCTGCGGGTGCTCGAGCAGTGTGGCCACCTGCCGCCCATCGAGCAGCCGGATGCGTACGCGCGCCTCGTGAGCGACTTCCTCGGAGGATCGATCCCGGCATGAAGCTCTACTACTTCAGCGAGATGCCGCACCACGAGTTCCCGGACGCCGAGGGCGACAAGTACCCCTCGCTCCGGCTCGAGCTGCCCAACCGCTTCTTCGATCGCGAGAAGGCGGCGGCGAACTACCAGCGCTACCTCACCGAGTACGAGCTGGCCGACCGCGTCGGGTTCGACGGGCTCATGATCAACGAGCACCACTCCACGCCCTCGTGCGTGAACGTGGGCGCGAACATGACCGCGGCCATCCTGGCCCGCACCACCCGGCGGGCCAAGCTGCTGATCCTCGGCAACATCCTGCCGATCGAGGACAACCCGGTGCGGATGGCCGAGCAGATCGCCATGGCCGATCTCATCTCGGGCGGGCGGGTCCTGTCGGGCTTCGTGCGCGGCGTCGGCGTGGAGACGTGGTGGGCGAACACGAATCCCGTCCACAACCGCGAGCGCTTCGAGGAGTGCCACGACCTCATCTTGAAGTGCTGGACGGCACCCGGCCCGTTCCGCTGGGAGGGGCGTCACTACCACTTCCGCCACGTGAACCCGTGGTGCCTGCCACTGCAGAAGCCGCATCCGCCGATCTGGGTGCCGGGGACGGCGAGCCCGGAGACCGCGGTGTGGGCCGGGCGCCTCGGCTACACCTACGTGCCGTTCCTGGTGCCGTTCGACATCGCGCGCGAGCTGTTCGACTTCTACCGGCAGGGCGCGGCCGAGGTGGGCCGGACGGTGACCCCTGACGATCTGGGTTTTCTGATCTGCGCCGTGACGGCTGACACCAAGGCCAAGGCCCTGGAGGCCGGGCGCAACTTCGTCTGGCGCATGGGGCCGACGCTGCGCGGGCCCGTCGAGTACTTCTCGCCACCGGGCATGCGCTCGCGCGCCGGCGCCCAGTTCGCGCTGAAGGCGCGTCCGCGCTCGCTGGCGACCATGAGCTACGAGGACCTGGTCGCCGAGCACTTCATCATCGCCAGCACGCCCGACGAGGTGGCCGACCGGTTCGCCCACGTGCAGCGCCAGCTCGGGATCGGCCACCTGCTGCTGGAGGCGCAGGAGTCGCGCATGGACCATCCGACCACGATGCGGTCCATCGAGCTGATGGGGGCGAAGGTGATCCCCGCGATGGCGAGCGTATGAGCCTGGATCAGCCGAGCGTTCAGCGGCTCCTCGACACCAAGCACGTGGTCGTGCTGGCCACCGTCCAGCCCGACGGCGCGCCGCTGGCGATGGCGATGTGGTTCCTGCACGACCCGGCGACGCTGACCATGATCAGCGTCGACAACCTCCAGAAGGTCCACAACCTGCGTCGCGACCCGCGCGTGTGCGTGGTCGCCGAGGCGGCCGATGCGATGGGCAGCGCGGGGCGGGGGGTGGCGGTGCAGGGGCGGGTGGAGTTTCTGACCGACGGCCCTGAGCGGCGCGCGCTCGTGGACCGCTTTCACGCCAAGTATCCGGAGCTCCAGCACCACTGGAAGGGGCGGGCGATGCCGTCCAACCGCGTCATGTTCAGGATCATCCCCGGCCGCGTGCGGGCCTGGGGCCTGGACTGATCGGCCGCGTCAGGTCGGCAGCCCGAACAGCGACGTCATCCGGGTCGCGTCCAGCATCGTCGTCATCTCTTCGTCAGAGGGCCGGCGCGCGAAGCGGGCCGCGGCGTCGAGGATGCGGGGCAGCAGCGTCAGGTCCCCCGCGGTGTTGAGGTGGACGCCAGCCACGCCGATCGCCCAGTGCATGGCGCGATCGATGTCGGCCTGCGCCTCGAGCGGCTGATACCATGTCGTGCGCGTGCGGTCCGTCGTCGCCCACGGCCCGCGCGCGATCGACTTGATGACCTGGACCGCCACGCTGCGCTCGCGGCAGATGGCCAGCACTGCCTCGAAGGCCTGGCGATACCGCTCGTTCTGGGCGAAGAAGACGTTGTAGGGCATGAGCACCGAGTCGAAGTCGAAGCGCGCCAGGCTGCGCCGGTGCATGGCCGGGATGCTCCAGCCGTGACCCGTCACCCCGATGAAGCGCACCAGCTTCTGCGTGCGCGCCTCGATCAGGGCCTCGAGGGCGCCGCCGGGCCCCATGGCCTGGTCCCAGTCGTCGGGATGACCGAGGGAGTGGAGCTGGATGAGGTCGACGTGATCCACGCGCAGCCGCTCGAGCGACCGGTGGATGTCCTCCCGCGCCTCGCGGGCGGTGCGGCTGCCCGTCTTGGTGGCCAGGAAGAAGTCCTGGCGATGACGCGCCATCCAGGGACCGATGCGCAGCTCGGAGTCGCCGTAGCGTGCCGCGGTGTCGATGTGGTTGACCCCGTGACGGAGCAGCACCTCCAGCGCCCGGTCGGCCTCGTCCTGGCTGGCCCGGGCCAGCGCCGCCGCGCCGAAGAGCGTCACCGTGCTGTCGTGCCCCGTGCGTCCGAACGGCCGTCGCTCGATCATGGCGCCTCCCGTGGTCGGTTCCTGCTGGGCATGATACTCGCGCTTCTGACGCTCGTCGCGGCGCTGCCGGGCACCGCGTCGGAGACCGTGCTGTCGGGCGTCGAGGGGCACCTGCGCGCGCGGTTCCCGCTGAGCGTGTGGACCCAGTCGGCGGGCGATGCGCCGCTCGACGCGGCCATGCGGCGCGCCGTCGACGACTGGAACGCGCTCTTTCGCGAGGCGCTCGGCGTCGCCGCCTTCGCCGCCGCCCCGCGAGAGGTGGCCCAGGTTCGCGTCAACCTCGAGCCGGCGCCGACGTCCGGCCTGATGGGCGTGACGTACCTCCACACGGACGACACCGGCATCATCCAGGTGCCGGTCAGCATCACCGTCGTCCAGCCGGCCGCGCGCGGGCAGACCAGCCGCGAGACGCTGCTCTACCAGGTGCTCGCGCACGAGCTGGGCCACGCGCTCGGCCTGCCGCACGTGCGCGACCCGCGCTCGCTGATGTGCTGCGAGCCCGGCGCGGTGGACTTCAAGGACCCCGCGTCGCGCGACGCCTACGTCGAGGCCCGGCGCCGCCCCGACCTGGGCTCCGTCCGCGCCCAGCTCGTCGATCACTACGCGCGCTTCTGGCGCCGTTGACAACGGGTCCGGTGCGCGTCCATCCTCGGGCACCGCCATGAGGGTCTTCGTCTTCGACCTGCTGCCGTACGCCGAGCACCTCGACCACCTCAAGAATGGTCGGGAGCTGCCGTATCCGCTGCCGCGGCGCCACTTCAAGCCCGACGTGGCGGTGCGCACCTACGAGGAGCACCTCACGGCCTGGGAGGCGATGGACCGCCTGGGCTACGACGGCGTGGGCTTCAACGAGCATCACACCTCGCCGTACGGACTGATGAACTCGCCCAACATCATGGCGGCCTCGGCCGCCCAGCGCACGCAACGGCTGAAGCTCCTGATCTACGGCAACCTGCTGCCGCTGCACGACCCACTCCGGCTGGCCGAGGAGTTGGCCATGCTGGACTGCCTGTCCAACGGCCGGCATCGTCTCCGGCTTCGCCCGCGGCATCCCGCGCGAGCACAACGTCTACCGGGTGCCCCTGCGCGACTCGCGCGCGCGGTTCGAGGAGGCCTGGGAGATCATCCGGCGCGCGTGGACGGAGGAGTCGTTCTCCTTCTCGGGCAAGTTCTGGTCCTACGAGGACGTCGCGATCTGGCCGCGACCGGTGCAGCAGCCGCACCCGCCGGTGTGGGTGCCGGTCACCGGTAGCAAGGAGACGATCGAGTGGGCGGGCCGCCACGACGTTCCCATCACGCCGGGCCTGGTGCCGACGCGGGGGCTCCGCGAGGACATCATCCGGTACTACGCCAAGTGCCTGGCTCAGCACGGGCACCGGCTCACGCCCGAGCACCTGATCATCCAGGCCAGCGCCTATGTCGCCGACAGCAAGACCCAGGCGGTGCGCGAGGCCGGGCCGTACACGCTCTACTTCAACCAGACGCTGTTCAGCCACGGCAACGTCAGCGACGCCGGGCTGCAGCGCGACGCCGGCTACCTGACCTCCGGGTCGTTCGACTACGTGCGGCCCGAGAACATGCACGCGGTGTCCGGCGACCGCGAGCGCTTCCGCGGCATGACGATGGCGGACGTCGAGCGCGACGCCGAGCAGATGGCGTGGGGGACCGCCGACGAGGTGATCGAGCGGATCATCGACGCGGCGAACCACGCCGGCGCCAACACGGTGCTGATCAACGTGAACCGTGGGGCGATGCCGCAGGCGATGTTCCTCGAGCAGATCCAGCGCTTTGGCAGCAAGGTGTTGCCGGCCCTGCAGGCGCATCAGGTCACCCGAACGCTGGTGTAGCGCAACGAGCCCTTCCTGGCGCTCGGCGTGGCCGCCGTCAACACCACCCGCATCGCCCTGGCGACCGGCATCGCCATCGCGTTCTCGCGCAGCCCCATTGCACGCCTCCGGCCCCGCGCCTGCGCGAGTACGTCGAGGCGCTACGCGCGAGCTGGCGCTGCTGGGAGCAGGGCGGCAAGCTCGACTACCGGGGCGAGCACTACCGGTTCACGCTGATGACGCCGAACTTCGTCCCCAACTCCACCCACCAGCCGATGGTGCCGGTGACGCTGGCCGCGGTCGGCCCGGCCATGCTCCGGGTCGCCGGCGAGGTCACCGACGGCGTGCGGCTGCACCCGTTCTGCACGCGGCGCTATCTCGACGAGGTCGTCATGCGCGACGAGGTGCGGGTCGGCTTCGTGCGCAGCGGGCGGGTGCGCGAGCAGTTCGAGATCTCGGGGGGCGGCTCAACGTGATGTCCAGGGCGGGGCAGTGGGACGCGATGGCGCGCGAGATCGAGCGCCGGCTTCGCCGGCGCAAGCCTGCTGTTGATTTTGGGGGAGGCAGGGCGGAGCGCGCCGTAGGCGTGCGACAACCGTCGGAGGGGGCCGTCGAGGCCCCCTCCGAGATGCTAGCGCTGGTTCATCGCCCGGTCGGCGACCTCGACCGTCTTCTTGTCCTGGTCGAACTTCAGCGTCTTCTGGGTCTCGACGTCGCCGCCGGTCACCCGGATGAAGAAGGTGTCGTCGCCGAACTCGATCGAGTGGATGTCGCCGACGGCGAACACGGCGGCCTGGCCCGGCTCGTTCAGGAACTCCTTGTGCATCTCGACCTCGGCGTGGCCGGGCGTGCTGCCGTCGTCGAGCCGGCGCCACCGGCGCATCCGCGTCGGGTTGTGGTAGTTGCCGTAGATCACCCAGCAGGGGCCATGGTCGTGGATCGACGACGTACCGGCCTTCTCGCGCCCGTGGACCAGCACGTGCACGTCGGTCTCGGGATCGTGACCGATCGTGGTGCGGACGGCGTAGGGGACCGGATCGCCGAGGTGCTTCTTCAGCAGCTCGGGGTTGTCCAGCAGCTTCTCCACGTGCTCGCGGATCTCGGCCAGGCCCGAGGGGACGCCCTTGGCCTTGATGGTCGCGCGGGTGTCGGCGAAGAACTGATCGAGCGTGTAGTGGCTCATCGGGCGGCTCCTTTCCAGGTTCCGTAGCGACCGCTCTCGACCGAGGCGAGGAACTCCGCCACGAGCTGGTTGAACAGCCCGGGCTCCTCGATGTTCACCGTGTGGCCGGTCATCGGCGCCACCACGAGGCCGGCGTGCGGGATGTGCTTCTTCATGAAGAGGCCGGGCCCCAGGCACGGCTCGTCCTGGTCGCCGACGACGATCAGCGCCGGCGCCGTGATCTTCTTCAGCTCGGACTCCAGCTGGTAGATGGTCTTGCGCTTCATCTGGATGCCGCGGGCCATGAGGGCCGAGCCGACGCCGGAGTGATCCAGCACGTTGCGCATGAACTCCGCGTGGCCGCGCGGGTCCTTCTCGGCGAAGCCGCGGCGCGCCGGATTGGCGGCGAAGTTCCGCGCCTTGGCCTCGGCGCCCTCATTCTCGTACAGCGCGGTCTGGCGCCCAGCGAGAGCCCGCCGACATGGGCGCGCCGGATGCCGAGGTGGTGCATGAGCGCGCGCAGGTCCTCCACCAGGATCTCCACGGAGTAGGCGTCGCCCTCCTTGGGGACCTCCGAGGGCGGGTAGCCGCGGTAGTTCCAGGTCACCACGCGGTAGCGCCGGGAGAAGTAGCGCACCTGCTGCTCCCAGGAGCGGTAGTCCCCCCGTACTCGTGGCACCAGATCAGCGGGAAACCCTGGCCGGTGTCCTCGTAGTGAAGGTCGATGGGGCCGGTGGCAGAGGCGATACGAGCCGTGGGCATGGCTCCTCCAGTGGGTGCGGCATCGCGCGCCCGAATCATATCACCCGACCTCCGGCCCCTGGCGTGGTGATACCATCCCGCCATGGCTGACAAACCGATCCGCGTGGGGTTCGTGGGGGCCGGCGCCAATACCCGCAAGCATCACATTCCCAAGCTCAAGGCGCAGCCGGGCGTCGAGCTGGTGGCCGTCGCCAACCGGTCGAAGGAGTCGGGCGAGCGGGTGGCCAAGGAGTTCGGCATCGCGCGCGTGCACGACGACTGGCGGCAGGTGATCGAGGCCAGGGACGTCGACGCCATCTGCATCGGCACCTGGCCGTACATGCACCGCGAGCTGTCGGTGGCCGCCCTGGCGGCCGGCAAGCACGTGCTGTGCGAGGCGCGCATGGCCATGAACGCGGCCGAGGGGCGGCAGATGCTCGAGGCCTCCCGCAAGGCGCCGCAGCTCATCGCCCAGCTGGTGCCGGCGCCGCACACGCTCGAGGTGGACCGCGTCCTGGTGAAGCTGCTCGCCGAGGGCTACGCGGGCGAGGTGCACGCCGTCGAGGTGCAGGGCACGCAGCAGGGGCGCTTCGCCGAGCTCGGGGACGCCATGCACTGGCGGCAGGACATCCGGCTGAGCGGCAACAACATCATGAACATGGGCATCTGGTACGAGGCCATGATGCGCTGGCTCGGCCCGGCCCGGCGCGTGATGGCCATGACCAAGATCGCCAAGCCGAAGCGCAAGGACGAGACGGGGGCCTGGCAAGAGGTCAGGGTGCCGGACCACGTCGACATCCTCGTGAACTTCAAGACCTCGGTCGGCCATCTGCGCTTCAGCTCGCTCACGGCGTTCGCACCGCCGCCGGAGGCGTGGATCTTCGGCAGCGACGGCACGCTGCACGTCGAGGTCGACGCCAAGCGGCTGACCGGCGCCCGGCGCGGCGACAACGCCATCGCCGAGATCGTGATCCCGGCCGACCAGCGCATCGGCTGGCGGGTCGAGGAGGAGTTCGTCAACGCCATCCGCGGGCGCGAGAAGATCACGCACACCAACTTCGAGGACGGGGTGCGCTACATGGAGTTCACCGACGCCGTGGCCCGGAGCTACGCCAGTGGCCAGGCCGTCGACGTGAAGGATCTGTGAGAGGAGCGGGTCGATGAAGACCATCGTCGTGCTGCCGGGTGAGGGGATCGGGATCGAGGTCATCGACGCCACCTGCGAGGTGCTGGCCGGCACCGGCCTGCCGCTCAAGCTCCTGACGCCGCCCCAGGGCGCCGCCGCGACGAAGAGCCACGGCACGCCGCTTCCCGACGAGACGAAGCGCGCGGCCCGCGAGGCCGACGGCGTGCTGTTCGGCGCGGCCGGGCCGTCCTCCTCCCCGGTGGTCTCGTGGCTGCGCTGGGAGATGGACGCGTTCGCCGGCGTGCGGCCGATCCGCTACTACCCCGGTATGCGCTCGCCGCTCGCCGATCCCGACGGCATCGACTACGTCCTGCTGCGGGAGAACAGCGAGGGGATGTACCCGGGCCGCGAGGGCAACCTGGCCGACATCGCGCGGCTCATGCCCGAGCTGAGCGACCGGACCGGACGGAAGATCACCCACTACGGGACCGAGGGCCGCTTCGCCGTGAAGGTCGCCACCCCGCGCGGCGCCGAGCGCATCGCGCGCGTCGCCGTCGAGCTGGCCCGCAAGCGCCAGGCGAAGGGCAAGGCCGGCAAAGTCACGTGCGTCACCAAGTCGAACGTGCTCCCCAAGACGGACGGCTTGTTCCAGGAAACCGTCGAGGGCGTGGTGCGGGCGGCGGGGCTTCCGTTCGAGCACTTCCACGTCGACGACGCCGCCCGCCGGCTGGTGCGCTTCCCGAAGTCGATGGACGTCGTGCTGTGCATGAACCTCTACGGCGACATCCTGTCCGACCTCGCGGCCGAGACGGCGGGCGGGCTCGGGCTGGCGCCGTCGGGGTGCTTCGGCACCGGCTGGGCGTACTTCGAGTCGGTGCACGGCTCGGCGCCGGACATCGCCGGGCGCGGCATCGCGAACCCGACGGCGACGATCCTGTCGGCCGCCATGATGCTGGATCACGTGGGCTTCGGCGCCGAGGCCGAGCGGCTGCAGGGCGCGGTCGGCCGCGTCTATCGCGACGGCGCGACGCTGACTCCCGACCAGGGCGGCGGAGCCAAGACGCGGGACATGGCCCAGGCCGTGCTGGCCGCGTACCGGAACGCGTGAGCGAGGACCTCGCGGCTCTCTGGCCGCTCGACCCCAGCGTCGTCTTCCTCAACCACGGCTCGTTCGGGGCCTGCCCGACCGAGGTGCTGCGCCACCAGGCGGCGCTGCGCGCGGAGCTGGAAGCCGAGCCGGTGCGCTTCCTCTCGAGAGAGCTCGACGGGCGCCTCGAGGCGGCGCGAGCGGCGCTGGGCGACTTTGTAGGCGCCGACCCCGACGACCTGGCCTTCGTCACCAACGCGACGAGCGGCGTCAACGCCGTGCTGCGCTCGCGCGTGTTCGCGGCCGGTGACGAGCTGCTCACGACCGACCACGTCTACGGCGCCTGCCGCAACACGCTGAACTTCGTCGCCGAGCGGGCCGGGGCCCGCGTGATCATCGTCACGGTGCCGTTCCCCGTCGCCTCGCCCGACGAGGTCGTGGCGGCGGTGCTCGCCAAGGTGACCCCGCGCACGCGGCTGGCCTTGCTCGATCACGTCACCAGCCCCACCGCGCTCATCCTGCCGATCGAGCGGCTGGTCGCCGAGCTGAGCGCCCGGGGCGTCGACGTGCTGGTGGACGGGGCCCACGCGCCGGGCATGGTGCCACTGAACCTGGCCACGCTGGGCGCCACGTACTACAGCGGCAACTGCCACAAGTGGCTCTGCGCGCCGAAGGGCTCGGCCTTCCTGTGGACGCGGCGCGACCAGCAGCCCGACGTGCGGCCGCTGACGATCAGCCACGGCGCCAGCGCCGTGCGGCCCGGCTCCTCGCGGTTCCGGCTGGAGTTCGACTGGACGGGTACCAGCGATCCCACCGCCTGGCTCACGGTCCCGAAGGCGATCGAGTACCTCGCCACGCTGGTCGAGGGCGGCTGGCCGGCGCTCATGGCTCGCAACCACGCGCTCGCGCTCGAAGCGCGCACGCTGCTGTGCGCGGCCGCCGGCACGCCCCCTCCGTGCCCTGACGAGATGGTCGGCTCGCTCGCCGCCGTGCGGCTGCCCGACGGCACGACCGACGTGGGCTGGCGCCGGCCCGATCCGCTGCAGCCGCGGCTCTTCGACGACTGGCGCATCGAGGTGCCGGTGATGAGCTGGCCGGCGGCGCCGCGGCGTCTCGTTCGCATCTCCGCACAGCTCTACAACCGGCGCGAGCATTACGAGCGGCTGGCAGAGGCGCTTCGCAAGGAGCTGACCCGATGAGGCACCGGTGGGGCGTCCTGGCCTTCGTCGCGCTGGCGCTGCTCGCGCACGCGGCCTGCGATCGCGGCGGTGGCGGCATCAAGGTCGTGATCGCGGATTACAGCAAGGACCACACGCGGCCGTTCTGGCAGTCGCTGGCCGCGACGTACACGAAGCAGACCGGCGTGAAGGTCGACCTGCAGGTGATCGACTGGAACTCGATCGATCAGCAGGTTTCCACGATGCTGCAGAACAACCAGCCGCCCGACGTGCTGAACCTCAACTCGTTCTCCAGCTACGCCAAGGACGGCCTGCTCTACACGGCCGACGAGGTCGTCTCGCCCAAGACCAAGGACGACTTCCTCGACGCCTTCACCCGGGGCGGGGAGTACCGCGGCAAGCTGTACGGCCTGCCGATCCTGTCGAGCGCGCGGGCATTCTTCTACAACCGCGCGCTGCTGGCCAAGGCCGGGCTGGCCGGACCACCGCGGACGTGGGACGAGTTCGTGCAGGCCGCACGCAAGGTCCAGGCGCTGGGCGGCGGGACCATCGGCTACGCGCTGCCGCTGGGGCCGGAGGAAGCGCAGGCCGAGTGGTCGATCTGGATGTGGAACAACGGCGGCAACTGGAAGTCCGACGACCGCTGGACCATCGACAGCGACCGCAACGTCGAGACGCTGCAGTTCCTCGCCGATCTCGCCAACAAGCACAAGGTCACCCAGGTCAACCCGGGCAAGACGAACCGCACCGACGGCGCCTTCCAGCTCTTCAAGGACGGCAAGGTCGGCATGGTGATGGGCTTCAGCCCGCTGGCCGCCCAGCTCGACGCCGAGGGCAAGGTGGACTACGGCGTCGGCGAGATGCCGACGAACACCGGCACCAGCGTCACGCTCGGCGTCGAGGACTACCTGATGGCCTTCAAGAAGAAGGGCAACCAGGAGTCGGTGAAGAAATTCCTCGACCTCTACTACCAGCCGGAGAACATCACCCGCTGGATCACCGCCGAGGGATTCCTGCCGGTGACGAAGTCCGGGCTCCGGCAGATGAGCAACAACCCCAAGCTCGCGCCCTACCTGGCCGCGCTGCCGAACGCCAAGCTGGCGCCGACCACGGATCCGGCGTGGGACAAGGTCAAGCTCGACGTGCAGCAGACCATCGGGCTGGCCGTGCAGCCGGGTGGCAATCCCCGAGACGTGCTCGGCCGGCTCCAGAAGAACGCGACGGCCGCGGAGAGCGGCCGCTGACCCTCTGACGCGCACGGGCGGCTGGCGGGCGCTGCTCTGGCTCGGGCCGAGCCTGGCCCTCATCGTCGCCGTCGTCCTCTACCCGGCCGTGCAGCTCGTCCGGGCCTCGCTCGGCCGGTACTCGATCACCGGCCTCTACCAGGGCGCGGTCGGCGCGCGAAACTACGTCCGCCTCGCCGAGCAGGAGGCGCTGCCCACCGTCGTCGCCAACACCGTGGTCTGGGTCGCGGTGGTCGTCGCCGTCACGCTGCTCGTCTCGCTGGCACTCGCGCAGTTCCTGAACCTGGAGTTCCCCGGCCGTCGGGTCGTCCGCTGGGCGCTGATCGTCCCGTGGGCGGCCTCGCTCATCATGACCTCCAAGCTCTTCGTGTGGATCTACGACTACTACTTCGGCGTCCTCAACCATGCACTGGTCGTCGCTGGGCCTCCTGGCGACTCCCGTCGACTGGCTGGGCGACGATGCCACGGTGATGGGGGCGATGATCGCCGTCGGCGTGTTCGTGTCGTTGCCCTTCACCACGTATGTTCTGCTGGCGGGGCTGCAGACGATCCCCGGCGAGGTCTACGAGGCGGCGCGCGTGGACGGCGCCTCGCGCTGGCGGACCTACGCGTCGGTGACGCTGCCGCTGCTGCGGCCCGCGCTGCTGGTGGCCACCGTGCTCAACGTGATCTACGTCTTCAACTCGTTCCCGATCGTGTGGACGCTCAACGACCGCAATCCGGGCTTCGGCCACGACACGATGATCACCTACATGTACAAGATCGCCTTCAAGAGCTCGCTGCGCGACGTCGGCCTCTCCGCCGCGCTCGGCGTGGTCAACGTGCTGGCGATCCTGCTGGCCGTGTTCGTCTACCTGCGCGCCGTCCGCTGGCGCGAGCAGGAGGCCTGAGCTGCCGCGCCGGGTGCTGCTGGCGGGCGCCGGGCAGGTGCTCGCGCTCGTGCTGCTGTCGCCCTATCTCGTCATGCTCCTCACCGCGTTCAAGCCGGCCGGCGAGCTGCGCACGACGCCGCCGCGGCTGCTCCCGGTCGTCTGGCACCCCGGCAACTTCCTCGACGTGCTCGGCGACCGGGCCTTCCAGGGCTGGCTGTCGGTGTCGCTCGTGGTGGCGCTGGCCTCGACCGCGCTGGTGATCGTGGCCGCCGTCCCCGCCGCGTACTACACCGCGCGTCACCGCTTCCGCGGCCGCGCCGCCTTCCTGTTTCTCGTGCTCGTGACCCAGATGTTCGCGCCGACCGCGCTGGTGGTCGGCCTCTACCGGCAGTTCTTCGAGCTGGACCTCATCAACACCTACGCGGCGCTGATCCTCACCAACGCCGCCTTCAACCTGGCGTTCGCCGTCTGGATCCTGCGCGCGTTCTTCGCCTCGATCCCGCGCGAGATCGAGGAGGCGGCGGCCATCGACGGCTGCGGCCGGCTGCGCACGCTGGTCGGCATCGTCCTGCCGCTGTCCCTGCCCGGCATCGTCACCGCGGCCGTCTTCGCCTTCATCGCGGCCTGGAACGAGTACATCGTGGCGCTGACGCTCATGACCGACCCGGCCATGAAGCCGCTGACGGTCGGCATCACCACCTACGTCACCGCCTACGTGCAGCACTGGAACTCGCTGTTCGCGGCCTCGATCATCGCCATCGTGCCGGTCGTCGTGCTCTTCGCGCTGGTCGAGCGCTATCTGGTGGGCGGGCTGACGGCCGGCAGCGTCAAGTAGGCGGCCGGCCGGGGTACTATCGTCGCGCGGAGGACGACATGCCAGGCCATGATCCGACCTTCACGTCGGCCGGGGAGCTGGTCAAGCTGTACCGGGCCCGGCGGACATCGCCCCTCGAGGTCATGCAGGCGCTACTCGCCCGCATCGATGCCGTCAACCCGGCGGTGAACGCCGTCGTCACCCTCGCCCGGGACGCCGCGCTGTGGAACGCGCGCCGCGCCACCGCGGCCCTCAAGCGCGGCGCGGCGCTGGCGCCCCTGTTCGGCGTCCCGGTCGCCATCAAGGATGTCACGCCGACGGCGGGCATACGGACGACGCACGGATCCAAGCTGTTCGAGGACCACGTGCCGGCCGAGGACGCCCTGGTGGTCCAGCGCCTGCGCGCCGCCGGCGCCATCGTGCTCGGCAAGACGAACACGCCGGAGTTCGCCTTCGGCCCCAACACGGTCAACACCGTGTTCGGGGCGACGCGCAACCCGTGGGACCTGTCGCGGACCGCCGGCGGCTCCAGCGGCGGCTCGGCGGCGGCCCTCGCCACCGGCATGTGCCCGCTCGCCGAGGGGACGGACCTCGGCGGCTCCCTCCGGGGGCCGGCCTCCTTCTGCGGCGTCATCGGCTTCCGCACGACGCCCGGCCTCATCCCGCGCTACCCGTCGGCGCTGGCGTGGGACTCCTACTCGGTGGAGGGGCCCATGGCCCGGACGGTCGCCGACACCGCGCTGATGCTCTCGGTGATGGCGGGCCCCGATGACCGGGCGCCGCTCTCCTACGAGGTAGACACGCGCCAGTTCCCGGCGGCCGTCAAGGCGCCGTCGGTGAAGGGCTGGCGCATCGCGTGGACGCTCGACCTCGGGGGCCTGGTGCTCGTCGACGACGAGGTGCGGGCGGTCTTCGAGCAGGCGGTGAGCGCGTTCCGCTCGATGGGCGCCCGGGTGGAGGCGGCCTGTCCCGACATGAGCGACGTGCCGGAGATCGTCCGCCTCACGCGCGGCCTGCTGATGGTGGCGCGCCACGCCGACAAGCTCCCCGAACACCGCGCGGTGCTCCAGGCCGGACTGGTCGACAACACCGAGGCGGGCCTGGCCCTGTCCGCGCGCGAGATTGCGGAGGGCGAGCTGCTGCGCACGCGCCAGTGGCAGCGCGCGCGCGAGTTCTTCGAGACGCGCGACGTGTGGCTCACGCCGACCATGGCGGTGCCGGCGTTCCCGATCGAGCACCCGCACATCCTGGAGGTCAACGGCAAGCCGGTCGGCAAAGCGATGCAGCGCTCGCACCTGACCTATGCCTTCTCGGTGCTCGGCCTGCCGGCCATCTCGATCCCGTGCGGCTTCACGCGCGCCGGGCTGCCGGTGGGGCTGCAGATCGTCGGCAAGCGGCGGGGCGAGGTGGCCGTGCTGCGCGCGGCCGCCGCCTTCGAGGCGGCCCAGCCGTGGAGCGGCCGCGTTCCGCCGGTCGTCACGCCCGGTGCAGGGGAAGCGCGCAGACCATGAGGGCTACCGTCACCTCCACTCGGTCTGCTGTCAAGAACGGCTCCGGCGCAGCGTGCCGAGCTCGATGGGGATCGCGACCTTCGCCAGACACGTGAAGATCAGCATCCCCAGCGCCCAGATCCCGAGCGAGACGAGCACCTCGCCCCAGCTCGGGGAGTACTCGAACACCTCGCCGAGGGGCGTCGGCACGAATCCCGGGATGACGAGTCCCATCCCCTTCTCGATCCAGACCCCGACGATGGCGAGGATGCAGGCGATGCTCGAGAAGACACGGTGCCGGCGCAGCGCGTGGACGGTCAGGATCGTCGCGGCGGCGACCTGCAGGGTGATGGCGCTCCAGATCCACGGCACGAGCCGGTTGGCGCCGTCCAGGCCGAGATATAGATAGGTCGCCGCGGCGACCTCCTCGGTGCGGAAGTAGAAGTCGGTGAAGATCTCGGTGCCCAGCAGGAACAGGTTGATCTGGAGCGCCACCGTGGCCATGAGCGTCATGAGGGAGATCACGGAAGCCTGGACCTTGAACGCCGTCTGGCGGCCGATGACCTGCAAGGCCAGCACGATCAACGCGGGCCCCGACGTGAAGGCCGAGGCCAGGAACCGGGGCCCGAGCACGGCCGTGTGCCAGAACGGGCGGGCCACGTTCGAGGAGAAGAGAAACGCCGTGACCGTGTGGATCGAGATCGCCCAGCCGATGGACACCAGGACCGCGGGGAAGTACAGGCCCGGACGGGGCTCGCGGCCCTGGTAGCGACTGAAGAGGATGTAGAAGGGGATCGCGAGGCTGAGCCCCAGGTATCCGGTGAGGACGACCACGTCCCACGCCAGCAAGGACTGCGGGAAGTGTAGCCGCCCGAGCCCGGGGATCATGTGCCACATCCGCTCGGGCCGGCCCAGGTCCACCACGACGAAGAGGATGGACATGATCACGGCGGCGACGGCGATGCCCTCGCCGATGAGCACGACGTCCTTGACGTCGTCCCGGTGGAACACGTAGGCGGGGATCACCAGCATCACCGCGGCGGCGGCGATGCCCACCAGGTACGTGAAGTTGGCGATGTACACGCCCCACGAGACCTGATCGCTCATGCCCGTCGTGATCAGGCCCTGGTCCAGCTGGCGCGCGTAGGCCAGGATGCCGGCCAGGATCACGACGTCCAGCACGCCGACCCAGCTCCAGTAGGCGCGGCCGCCCCGGAACACCTCCCGCAGACCGTCGGCGAAGAACCCGCTCACGGTGCGCATGCGCCGTCAGTCCGTGAAGTACCAGAACTTGGGTTCGGTGCCGAGGTCCTCCTTGAGGCGGAAGACCGTCTTGTTCTCCAGCACGTACCGGATGTCGCTGTCGGGGTCGAGGAGATTGCCGAAGATGCGGGCCCCGGTGGGGCAGGCCTCCGCGCACGCCGGCTGGCGCCCCTTGCGCGAGCGCTGGATGCAGAAGGTGCACTTCTCGACCACGCCGCGGGGGCGCGGCCGGTTGCCCAGGTAGTGGGTGTCCGTGTTGAGCGCCTCCGCGGGCACGGCCGGCTCGTTCCAGTTGAAGTGGCGTGCCCAGTAAGGGCAGGCCGTCATGCAGTACCGGCAGCCGATGCACCAGTCGTAGTCCACGACCGTGATGCCGTCCCGCTCCTGCCACGTCGCCTCGACCGGACAGGCCTTGACGCAGGGCGGGTTGTCGCACTGCATGCACTGCACGGGGAGGTAGAACTTGCCCGGCTGGGGCACGCTCTCGGCCTCGTAGTAGTGGTCGGCCCGGTTCAGGTTCATGTCGCCGTGGTCGAGCTCCAGCACCCGGATGTACTGCAGCGACGAGTCTCGGCCCGTGTTGTTCTCCGCGACACAGGCCTCCACGCACTTCCGGGTGCCCTTGCACTTGGAGATGTTCAGGGCGTAGCCGAAGACGACGCCGTCCTGGGCGGGCTCGGTCCCGACGGTGATGTCCGTCCCGTACTGGCGCTTGGCTCGGCGCTCGATGCGGGTGACGGCCTGCTTCACCTCGTCAGGACTCATCTTCTGGTAGTGCTTCTGAAAGAGCCGGCCCAGCACGTCGGACAGCGGCTCGGCCTCGGTGCCGGCCGCCTTCGCGGCCTGGGCGAGGGCGGAGCGGCCGCCGAACAGCGCCGCGACGGCGCCCAGCGCGGCGCCGACCCCGAGGACCAGACGGCGCGTGACGCCGACCGTGCGCGGGACCATCCCGGGGCGGTCCGCCATCAGCGTGTCCTCCTCTGCTCGCGAATGCGGCGCAGCGCCTCCCGCACCTCGGCCCGGCTCATCCTGCGCAGGTCCCGCGCGGAGACGTCCCCGGCCCCGGGCCGCGCCGTACCCTCGGCCGCGGCGACGGGGGCGGCGGCGACACCACTCCCGAGCAGTGCCGCCACGCTCCCGGGCAGTCCGCGCGTGAAGAAGTCGCGCCGGCTAAGGTCGGTCATCAGTGCTTCTCCTTGTCGGCGCCCAGCCGCTCCCAGATCTTCGGAGTCGGCGTCCGCGGCAGCGGCTGCCGGCTGAGGCCGCTCCGGACCTTGGGCGCCGGGCTCGGCTCGAACGCCTTGATCGACGGCGAATGCGCGTCGTGGCACTCGGTGCAGTTGAGGATCGTGCGCTCGCCGCCCCAGCGTCCGATCTGGCTGCGGTCCTCGACTTTCAGCTCGTCGGCGGCGGCCGGGATCTTCCGCTGGTCCTCCCACGCCCCCTGGCGCTTGCCGTGGCCGCCAAAGAACCAGTCCAGCCGCTGGTAGTGGCACTGCCCGCAGACCTTGTAGGACTCGTCGTAGGAGATCCGGCCGCCGCGCACCGTCACCAGGTTGTCGATGTCGGTCCCCTTGTGGCACGTGTCGTAGCACCAGAAGCGGCCGCCGCCGTGCTCGAAGGTGAGGTTCGTGTGCTCGTCCTTCAGCTCGCGTACCCGGGTGTCCACGAACTTGTTGTCGTGGCACTTGGTGCAGGGGAAGTTCCGGATGCGATCCTGCCGCGGGACGACCTTGAACGCCGGTGCGTCACCGGTGGTCTGCCCCCGAGCGGTCGCGGCCCGGACGGGCTTGCGCTTCGCCAGGAGCCGCGCGAGGGCCTCGTCGGCCTCCTGGCGGGTCTGCGGCTTCGGGGCCGGCGTGTCTGCCGCCCAGGAGGAGGCGGCGGCCCACAGGGCCACCGCCAGGCACATCGACCACCCCACCCGCCGCCAGGAGTGAGCGCTCATCACTTGAAGGTCAGCCGGTGCGCGCCTTCGTGGTAGAGGTGGTTGATCGCCGCGTTGTCGAACACCGACAGGCCGAAGTAGTACGCCTTCTTGAGATCCGTGAACTGGACGTCCTGCTCCTTGGCCTTGTCGCCGCTCGTGACGAGCTTGCGCTTCATCTCGAGGGTCCAGGCGCCGTTCTTCCACACGGCCTTGGCCGCGATGTCGCCCCGCGAGCCCGCGAACGGGGCGATGACGATGCCGGCCACCACGTCACCGGCCTTGAAGGTGTCGACGAACTCCGTCTTCTGCTCGTCCAGGATCCAGTACTTGTTCTCGGACGGCGTCTTGCTCATCCAGGCGGGGCCGCTCTTGTCCTTGTTGACGTTGTCGACGTAGCCCCCGCCCGTCTTGGCGTCGTTCTTCCGGCCCCAGTTGGCGTTCTTCGCCGGGTCCTTGGTGTCGTCCACGTACTGGTCGTCGATCTGCCCGACCGGGTTCGTCCGGACGGCCTTCCAGTGCCACATGTCGATGGTCTCGCCGGACGCCTCCGTGTACTTGCGGCCCGGAGACTTGTCCTCGATGCCGGCGATCTTGCCGCCGCGCGCCTTGTGGCAGGCGGCCTCGCACCCCTTCTTGTCGAACCCCTTGGCGCCGATGTTCCAGAACATGGCCAGCTTGTCTTCGTAGTAGGTGTTCTCGTGCCCCGTGCTGTCCTTGGCCGCGCGCTGCTTCCACTTGCCGTCGGGCTGCTTCACCCAGGGCTGGCGCTCGAGACTCTGGGTCGGGTCCTCCCACTGGACCAGGAAGTAGACGTGCTCCCCGTCGTACATCGATCTCATGGTCACGTTCGTCTTGGTGATGCCCTTGTAGTTCTCCGGCTTGTAGGGAGTCTGGTCGAGGGTGATCTTGTAGGCGGGCGCCTTCTCCCAGGGGGCGTCCATCGTCCCGTCGATCGCCGGCGCCTGGTCCGTCTTGATGCTGACCAGCGACTTCTGGGCAAGGGCGGGAGTCGCGGCCAGG
This sequence comes from uncultured Candidatus Rokubacteria bacterium, assembly GCA_963743355.1. Classification (GTDB taxonomy): domain Bacteria; phylum Methylomirabilota; class Methylomirabilia; order Rokubacteriales; family CSP1-6; genus AR5. The sequence goes on along the minus strand of CAVUPM010000003.1, from coordinate 132,828 downwards.
AGGAGGGAGAGCAGGGCCGTGCCGGCTGACACCATCGCGCGCGTTGCCATTGGTTGCCTCCTTCGGCCGCGCCTCTTGACGCGAGCCGCTCCCGATGCGGTGCAAGCCATGTACCCCGGTGACGATCGTGGGCGTGAGTCCGGAAAGGCCCGATTGTGCGAACAATCGCGCGAGCGGAGAGACCTCGATCCCGCTGGGTGGTCTGGGGTGGTCCCGCCCCGCTGGGGCAGGAGCACCCCGCCCTCTCGCAGTTGAGATGGAAGCCCTGCCGCGGTCGCGGGCCACGTGCGGACCTCGGCCTCGTCCCTCGGCGGGGACGATGAGGACTCGCCCATTGTCTTGGCCTCGCCCGCCCAGGCGGAGGGCTCAGGAATCATCCAGGCGGTAAGAGCCGCACCATGGTTATTTCTGGCACGAGCCTCGGAACCTACCGACATCGTTGGCGCCCTGCCTCCGGTATCGGATTTGCCCTGGAAGCCCCCCATGACGAACCCAAGGCACCTCTGGCTGATCGCGCTCGGTGTCACGAGTGTGGTTGCGGCGGCGACGTCCGTCGGCGCCGAGATGCGCGCGGCGTCGGACCGAAGCGGCAGCGTCAAGAACACCCGGAACGTGCCCACATACCAACGGGTGGCTCTCGCGCCAGCCCCGTCGGCCGCGTCACGGCGGCCTTCGCCCCGTGATCACGGTGCCTATTCGCGAGAGATCGCCGAGGCGGCCGCTCTGTACGCGGTGCCGGAGCGGTTGATCTGGGCGGTGATTCGCGTGGAGTCCGGGTTCGATCATCGCGCCGTCTCGCCGAAGGGCGCGCGAGGGCTCATGCAGCTCATGCCGGAGACCGCCGCCATCCTCGGCGTGCGGGACTCCTTCGATCCGCGCGAGAACATCCACGGGGGCACCCGCCACCTGCGGGCCATGATGGTGCGGTTCCGCTACGATCTGCGGCTGGCCGTCGCGGCGTACAACGCCGGTGAGAAGCCAGTGGCGGCGCACCGCGGTGTTCCGCCGTACCCGGAGACGCGCGACTACGTGACCCAGGTGCTCCGCTTCTACGACGCGCCGGTCGAGTGGAGCCGGTCGCCGGGCCGCGACGTCCACCGGATCATCCAGCCCAACGGCACGATCGTCTACACGAACATCCAGTACGGGCAGGTCGCCTCACACGGGCGATAGCCCAGCCGCCGGTCCAGCTTCAGGCCCGGCCCTCGATCGCGACATCCAGCAGAAACGGGCGTCCGGTCCCGAGCGCCTCGTCGAGCGCCGGGCGCAGCTCGCCGGGCTTGGTGACGCGCGTGCCCTCCACCCCCATGCCCCGCGCCATCTCGACGAAGCCGAGATCCGGCGCGACGAGATCCATGTTCGGGTAGCCTCGATCCGGCTTGGCGCCGAAGCGCTGCCGGTAGGTGTCCATGTTGTGCTTGAGGATCCGGTACTCGCGGTTGTTCAGGATCACGAAGACGACGGCGAGGTCGTGATGGGCCGCGGTCCACAGCGCCTGGATGCTGTACATCGCCGAGCCGTCGCCCGACACGGCGACGACGGGCCGATCGGGGTGGGCGAGCTTCACGCCCAGCGCGCCGGGCAGCGCCTGGCCGATGCCGCCGCCCCGCGCGCCCACGTAATCGCCCGCGCGCTCGAACTGGACGGTGCGGGCCAGGTCGATGCTGGCGGTGATGGACTCGTCGACGACGATGGCGTCGGGCGGCAGGGCCGTTTCCAGCTCGGCCATGAAGCGCGGCACCGAGATCGGCGCCTGGTCCCAGCGCCTGGCGGCCCGCGTGCGCTGGGCCTCGGCGTCCTGGGTCTTGAGGGCGCGGAGCCCGTCGTTCCGCCGGGCCGCGGCCTCGCGAAAGGCCGGGCTGGCGTCTCGCTCCACGGCGGCGCCGAGCGCCGCGAGCGCCGCCCGCGGATGGCCCAGCAGCCCGACGCTCACCGGCAGGTTGTGGGCAAGACGTTCGGACGATGACTCCACGTGGATGGCCTTCGCGCCCGCCGGCAGTGGCGAGCCCGGCGCGTACCAGACCTCCTCGAAGAACGGCCCACCGACCAGGAGCACGACGTCGGCGCCGTCCAGCGCCTTGCGGATCGCGACCGTGTCGAAGGGCAGGCCGAGCCGGAAGTTCGGGTGCCCGCTCGGCAGGACCTGGTGCGTCCGGATCCCCTCGCACCAGACGGCGGCGCCGAGGCGCTCGGCCAGCGCCACCACCTCGGTCGTCGCGCTGGCCGCGTCGTCGCCGACGACGATCGCCGGCCGCTGGCTGGCGAGCAAGAGCTCGACCGCCGCCCGGATCCCCGCGGGGTCGGGCTCGGGCGCGCGGTAGAGACGGCCAGGGGGAAACGGCTCGACGTCGGTCTCCTGCTCGAGCACGTCGATCGGCAGCGCGACGAATACCGGTCCCGCCGGCGGGTCGGTGGCGATCTTCAGCGCGCGGTGCAGGATCAGCGCGAACTCGTCGGCGCGCTCGACCTGCACGCTCCACTTGGTCAGCGGCGCGGCCATCGCCACCAGGTCGTGGCCGAGCACCGGCCCGCGCAGGCGCAGGCGCGTGTCCTGCTGGCCGGCCGTCACGATCACCGGCGAGCGCGCCTTGAGCGCGTTGTAGAGCATGCCGAGCGCGTTGCCGAGCCCCGGGGCCACGTGGATGTTGACGACCGCGGGCTTGCCGCTGGCCTGGGCGTAGTAGCTCGCCGCGCCCAGGGCCACGCCCTCGTGCAGGGCCACGACGTAGTGGAGCTGTGGGTAGTCCAGCAGCGCGTCGAGGATAGGGCTCTCGGTGGTGCCGGGGTTGCCGAAGACGTACTCCACCCCATGGGCGATCAGGCTCTCCATGAGGACGTGCTTGCCTCGCATGCGCAGGCTCCTCTCCGGGGGTGATGATGACGGCCCGGGCGAGGGGGCGCAAGGCAAGATCGGGCCGGGGCGAGGAGGACCCCCGGGCACCGACGTCGGTGCCCGGAGTCCTCTGAGACCCGCCTCCGCGAGGGTCGAGGAGACCCGACTACTCTTCCAGGAAACCGCGCAGCGGCGGGCCGCCGTTGCGGCCGGTCGCCCGGATCTCGACGAACGAGTCCACGGCCTGTCCGCCCAGCTGGATGACGGAGTTGGTATCGCCCGGGTGTCCATCGGGGACGAAGATCTGCGGATGATCGAACGGTGCTGCCGCGGTGCGGACGCGCTCGTCGGTGAGCGACTTGAGGAACGCGACGAGGTCGGCCTTCACCTGGTCGGCGTCGGGGGCCGTGTTGAAGTTGAGGACCGACAGCCCTCCGATGATCGTGCCGTCGCGCGTGACGATCGGATTCGTCGTGCCGCCCTGGTTGCCGCCCCGGGCGTAGAAGTTGACCACGTCGAGGAGTGTCCGCTCCCCCCCGGTGTGGAAGTAGGGCGCGGTGAGCTCCACGTTGCGGAGGGCCGGGATCTTGAACGTGCCGTCGGCCGCCAGGATCGCGCCCGATGCGGCGTCGCGCACGGCCACCGAGAGCGAGTCGCCGAACGGATCGAGGTTGCCGTTGCCGAGGTCCTCGTCGGTCTCCCGGACGCCGATGTTGCGCGTGCCGAAGTCGCTCCGCTGTTCATTCGGAGCCGTACCCGAGACACGGATGAGGCCGCCGTTGCGGGCAACGGCCTCAACCGAGGCCTCGCTGAGGAGGGCGCCGGAGTGGCAGAAGAGGCAGTTGCCCCGCGGGGCGGGGGCCTGGTTCAGGTTGAAGAACACCTGGCGGCCCCGCTCGGCCGAGGCGGACAGCGGAAACTGCGCGGGGTCCCGTAGGAAGCGGTCGAAGGGCGTGTCGGCGGCGACGAGCGTCGACTCGTAGGCCTGGACGGCGAGCCCGAAGTACAGGGAGAAGTTGTACTCCATGAGGGTGTACTCGTCGGCGCCCTGGGTGAGGCTGCGCCGGTTGACGACCGTCGTGCTGCCGTCGGCGGCGACGCGGATGAGCTTGGACGAGTCCCACCACCGGGGGTGGAACGCCCGGCGGATCAGACTCTCGTAGTCGACGCGCAACCCGCGCAGCGGCCAGCGGCTGTAGGAGCCGAGCACGCTGTCATCGGGACGAACGAGCTGCTTGCTCAGGGGAAGGAGGCCTCGCAGCCGCCGGGCGTTGTCGCGGTGATGCCGCCGCAGTTCCAGCGTCAGACTGCGGCCGACCTCCGGGAAGGGCCGGCCGTCGGCGGACATCTCGAACCGGTTCGTCGGCGGCCCGACGGCCTGCGAGGCGAGGCTCGAGTTCTCCAGGAGCACCCGGACTTTCTGGGGGCTCGCCGGGTTGTCGGCCCGGTAGAGGAAGGCGTCGGGATCGCGATCGCCGAACGGGTTCACACCGTTGAACAGGTTCTGCGCCCGCATGTCCCAGAAGACGCGATGGTGGAAGACCGCGTTGATCATCGTCGGTGTGTTGCGCGGCTCCACGCGACGCACGTTGGCGCCCCGGCGCCCCTGTCCGACGTAAAAGCCCTCGGGGTCGGGATCGGGCCGCCCATCCTGGCCGTAGATCGCATGATGCACGCCCTGCGAGGAGGTCACGTTGTTGGAGTCGGCGACGATGGGCGACTCGCGATTCGTGGGGTCCGCCAGCCGCCGGAACGGGAAATCGCCGGGGCGGAGGCGGTAGTTCGGGCCTTGGGACTCGCCGACCGCCGAGAAGTCCTGATCGGGGTCAGGGGCCACGCCGCCATCCGGGAGGAACGTGACGCGGAGCAGGCCCGGGCTGACCTGGTTCTTCGTCCGGGGGTCGGCGCCGCCGCGGAAGTGGCAGGTCGCGCACGCCTGCACTCCGTCGCTGCCCACCTGCATGTCCCAGAAGAGCGCCTTGCCGAGCACCTCGGCGGCCTTCGCATCGCGGACGAAGTCGGCGAGGTTCGATGGCCGCGGCACCGGAACGGTCGACAGCGACGGGACCTGCCCCGCCGCCGTGCCCGCGCCGAAGATCGCGCCCGCTGATAACAGGACAACCGCCGTCAAGCACGCGTGACGTGTGCGCATCATGCCTTCCTTCTCTCTGCGGGTGGACGGGCTGCGTCTTGAAAAAAGGACATTGCGAAGAGGCATGCGCCTCGGTGCGGCGCACAGGCGAATGGCGTGCCAGACGGCGTGCGAGCGATTTGGTTGAGAGTTGCCGTCGCGCCGAGGGCGACGGCTGTCACGAATCGAGCGTCTGTCAGGGCCTCGTGTCGCCTGCGTTACGTGTCACGCAGGTGATGGTCCCGTCTGACACTCCGAAGGCGCCGGCCGATCCGCGCGTCCTCGATGACGGTCCGACCAAATAGTCGTGAACGCGGTCGGGGCCGACGAGCTGGTTGCTACTCGGCCCGGTGCAGGGGAAACGCCGGCGGAATGATCTGGTCGACGCCGGCGCCGTCCCAGCGCCAGTTCGGCACGTTGCCCCAGTAGTGACGCGTGGCCTCGCGCGCCTTGGCGTAAACCTCCGCCTCGTCCACGCGCACCAGCCGGCCGTCCTGCACCAGGACCTTGCCGTCCACGATCACCGTGTGCACGTCGCGCCCGCTGGCGGTGTCGACCAGCGCCTTGATCGGATCGGCGTACATCCCGCTTCCGATGTGGTCGAGGTCGATCAGCAGGATGTCAGCCTTGGCGCCCGGCGCCAGGCGACCCAGGTCGTCGCGGCGGATGAAGCGGCAGCCGCCCAGCGTGGCGGCGTTGAAGACGTCGCGGTGCTGGCCGGCCTGGTAGTTGCCGTCGGTGGTCTTGGCCAGGATCGACGCCCAGCGCAGCTCGGAGACGATGTCGAGCGGGAAGGTGTCGGTGCCGAGCGCGATGGTGACGCCGGCGTCGAGGTAGCGCTGGAACGAGCGCAGCGTCATCGCCATCTTCGCGTACTTGTACGGGCAGTGGCCGATGGTGGCGCCGCGCTCGGCCAGCACGCGCACGTCGTCGCCGAAGGGATGACCGGTCCACGGATGGCCGCCGGTGAAGACGGCGTGGCCGATCAGGCTGCGGTCGTCGAGGAAGCCGATGTCGGCCAGGAACTGGATGGGCGTCTTGCGGTACTCGCCCATGATCTGCTGGAACTCGATCAGGTTGCCGCCGGCGTGCGTGTGGATCGGCACGTCGAGCTCGCGCGCGGCGTCCTTGCCCTCGCGCAGCAGGCGCTCGGTGCACGTCTCCACCTGGGCGGCGTTCAGCATCCCGCGCAGCCGCCCGTTGGCGGTCTTGTCGAAGCTCTTCACGAAGCCGACCGCCTCCTTCAGGCGCTCGCGGCCCACGGTCATGTCCTCCTCGTAGGTCAGCCGGCCCTGCGCGTCCATGTACGTGTCGCGGTCGCGGAACGGCGGGCTGCCGTAGACGCGCACGCCGAGCTCGTCCACCAGCTTGGCGTAGCCGTCCCAGTCGCCGCGCAGCCCGCCGACGTCGATGATCGTGGTGGTGCCGTTCTTGAGCGCGTGCAGGAAGACGAAGGCGCGGATGGCGGCCACGGCCTGCGGCGGCGGGGGCGTCATCTTGCCCTTGAGCGGCGCCGCGAAGCTCATGTAGTTCGAGGTGCGGTAGTCGTTCCTGGCCATGTCGAGCAGCAGGTAGTCGCCGGCGTTGCCCGCCGTGTGCACGTGGGTGTTGATGAAGCCGGGGGAGACGAGCTTGCCGCGAGCGGTGATGCGGGTGTCGGCGGGGCCCGTGTAGGCGGCGCCGGCGTGGACGATGCGGTCGTTCTCGAAGACGACGCTGCCCGCCTCGTAGACCTCGTGGCTCTTGCCGTTGAAGCCCACGACCCAGCCGCCCTCGATGTGCGTGCGCATATCCCGGTCTCCCTTCGCGTCGGGCGATTATACTCGCCCGCGAGACCACGTCTGGACGCCGAGACTCGCAGGCCACCGTGACCACCGATCGCCCCCTCGCTCGCCCCGAGACCATTCGCCCGTTCCGCGTCGCGGACCTCGCCGGCGCCGTGGACGCGAACGCGGCCATCGGCTGGCACAACCGGCACGCCCTCTTCGAGTTCTACGGCGCGCGTGACGACTCCGCCCTGTTCGTCGCCGACCTGCATGGGGAGATCGCCGGCACCGCCGGCGCCACCGTCTTCGCGGGGCCGGCGCCCACCGGCTGGGTGCACGGCATCGTCGTGCGGCCGGAGCGGCAGCGGACGGGCCTGGGCGCGCGGCTCACCGAGACGGCGATCGCCTGGCTCCGCGCCCGCTCGGTCGCGGCCGTGCTCCTGCTCGCGACGGACGCCGGCCGGCCCATCTACGACCGCCTCGGCTTCGTCGGCGGCGAACGCTACGGCCTGTTCCCGTGGCCGGCGGCCGGCCCCGAGCCGGGCGTGACGATCGAGCCGATGCAGGCGCACCACCGTCCCGCCGTCCACGCGCTGGACCGCGAGGCGACGGGCGAGGACCGGGGCGGCTTCATCGATGCCGTGGCGGCCCGGAGCTGGGTGGCGACACACGGCGCCGACGTCGTCGGCTTCCACCTGGCGTGCCCCTGGGGCGGGGGGCCGTCGATCGCGCGTGACGCCGCGACCGGCCTCGGGCTCCTGCGGCTGTCGTCGTCCGTCCAGCGCACGGCGGCGCGCGGGGTCGGCATCCCCGAGGCGAACGCGGCCGCCGTCCAGTACCTCGCCGGGCTCGGCATCGCCGCCGAGCGCCACGTGACGCGGATGTGGCTCGGCGCCCCGCCACGCTGGCGTCCCGAGATGATCTTCGGCGTATTCAACTTCGGCGTCGCCTGACGCGGGCGGGCGACTATACTCGCGACCCATGGAATCCGCGCCGCGTCTCCTCGAGGGCATCCGCGTCATCGACGCCGCCAGCTTCATCGCCGGGCCGGTGGCCACGACCACCATGGCCGACTTCGGCGCCGACGTCATCAAGGTCGAGCCGCCGGGTGGTGACACCTACCGCGTGCGCAACGCCGGCTATCCGCCCAGCCCCTACAACTTCCCGTGGATCGTCGACAATCGGAACAAGCGCGGCGTGGCGATCGATCTGCGCACGGAGGACGGGCGGCGGGTGCTGCACCGGCTGGTGAAGGGCGCCGACGTGTTCGTCACCAACGTGCCGCTCGATGGCCGGTCCCGCCTGGGCGTGCGCTGGGAGGATCTCGCGCCGCTCAATCCGCGGCTGATCTACGGCTCGATCACCGCGTACGGCGAGACGGGCGAAGAAGCGAGCCGGCCGGGCTTCGACAGCACCGCGCTGTGGGCGCGCACGGGCTTGATGGATCTGGTGCGGCCCTCACCAGATGCGTCGCCCGCGCGCTCGCTGCCCGGCATGGGAGATCACCCTACCGGGACGGCGCTCTTCGGAGCCATCATGGCGGCGCTCTATCAGCGCGAGCGGACGGGGCGCGGCGCGATGGTGTCCACGTCGCTGCTGGCCAACGGGCTCTGGCTGAACGCGATCGCGGCCCAGGGCATTCTTTGCGGCGCGCGCACCGTGGTGCGGCCGCCGCGCGAGGAGGCGGTGGACGCGCTCGGCAACCTCTACCGGTGTCGCGACGGCCGCTGGTTCCTCATCGCGCTCACGCCCGACGGGCGGCGCTGGCAGGACTTCACCACGGCCATCGGCCGCCCGGAGCTGTTCGCCGACGCGCGCTTCGCAGCGCCGCCGGCCCGCCGCGCCAACGTCCGCGCGCTCATCGCTCTCCTCGACGCCGTCTTCGCCGAGCGCGACTGGGCGGAGTGGCGATGCGTGCTGGAGGCCGCCGGCATCGCGTTCGGTGTCGTCGGCACGGTGGACGAGATCCCGCACGACCCGCAGATGCGGGCCAGCGGCGCGCTGGTGCCGATCGACGATCCGCGCGCGGGCGCCTCGCTCACGGTGAGCAGCCCGCTGCAGATCAGCGGGCAGGAGAAGGTGCCGGCCACCATGGCGCCGGACATCGGCGAGCACACGGTCGAGGTGCTGCGCGGCGCCGGATTCGACCAGGCGGAGATCGACCGGCTCCTTCGCGACGGCGTCATCGTGCAGGGCAAGCCCGTGTGACGCGCCCTCGCGCGAACCGGTCCCGGTAGCCTCGCCCTGACCCGCAGCGTCAGGGGAGCAGGTCGGCGACGGGGATTGGCGTGCCCGGTGCGTCCAGCGGCGTCACGCGTGCCGGCGGGCGAAGGATGTCGATCGAGTCGTACGTCCAGTCATCGGCGGTGTCGGTGACCGGCTGCGGCTCCCGAGACACCTCGAGCGCTCGATCGACGAGGGCTCGGGCTCCGAGTGCTCACCGAGCGCCAGGGGAGCCTGCAGACGCGGGTGCCAGCCCTCGCCGAAGGCCGCGGCCAGGATCTGCCCGATTCGCATCACGACGGCGGCATGAGCGCTGCCCTGGGGCTCCCGTTCGTACTCGACACGTCGCCAGCGTCGGGCCGTCGCTTCCCGTTCGAGTGCCGAGGCCATGCCGCCACGGTACCGGGGGAGCACGGTGGCCGTCAACGTCCCCCGTCGATGATCGAGGTTGACGGCACGGCGACAATCGAATTCGATGCACCGGGTGTACCGGACGATCCAGCGCAGGCGCCTCCAGCATCCCCGGCTCGTGCCGGTCCTGAGCATCGCCTTCTCTGTCGCGGCCGTCGGTACGGCGGTCGTGGGCCTCGAGGGAAGTGGTGTCGCCAACGCGGTCGCGGTCGTGCTCCTGCTGGTCGGTGCTGCGCTGAGCGTCCTCGGATGGCGGGTCTCCAGGCCACGCAGGCTGGCCGCCGGCCAACGTAAGGCCCTGCTCGAGATGCTGGGCCGATTGACACCCCTGGAGGTCAGGGTGTCCGCCGTCGACGAGGACGAGGCGATCGGCTATGCACACCAGCTGCAGAATGCGATGACGGAGGCGCACTGGCCGGTCAGTGGCGTGTTCAAGTCTCAGTGCGGGGGGCACGAGCCCGGCGTGATGCTGGCCGTGCGCAATGTCGTCGCCCCACCCGGCGAGGCGATCACGCTCATGAACACGCTGCGCCGCATCGGTGTCCCGGCCACCTGGGAGCACAAGCCCACGCTTGCAGGGGACCGCACCATCGAAGTGCTGGTTGGCCCGCTGCGCTAGCGCGTCTCGACGTCGGCGCCACCGCGGACCCGGCGCTGCACCGGGAAGAAGCGCACGTTCCACCGCTCGGCGACCAGGCCCCACAGCCCCTGCGGGTACCGCATCATCGCCACGACCGCCAGCGTGCCGAGCAGGATCATGTACCAGCTCCCGTAGTCGGCCAGCAGCTCGCGCAGGAGGAAGAACACGATGGTGCCGACGATGGGGCCCTCCAGCGTGCCGAGTCCGCCGATCACCACGCTGAAGATCGTGTAGGCGGTCCAGTTGATGGAGAACGCGGCGTCGGGCGAGATACGGAGCAGGTTGAGATAGATCAGGGCGCCGGTCGTGCCAGTCCCGAACGCGGCGACCAGGTACACGGCCAGCTTGGTGCGGAACACGTCGACGCCGAGGCTCTGCGACGCCGGCTCGCTGTCGCGCACGGCCATCAGGCCCAGCCCGAGGCGCGAGCGCAGGTAGAGATAGACGGCGACGATGGCCGCCACGCCCAGGGCGACGGCGAGCGCGTAGGTCGCCAGCTCGCGCGTCTCGCGGGCGAGGGGGAACACGGCTCTGAGCGTTCGCCCGGTCCCGCGGCCGAGCACGCCGGTGTTGGCGATCAGCAGACGATAGACCTCGGCGACCGCCCAGGTGCCGACCGCGAAGTAGCCGCCCTGGAACCGGAAGACCAGCGCGGCGGTGGGCAGCGCGAAGGCGGCCGCCACCAGCCCGGCCAGCGGCACCGCCAGGAACGGGTTCACGCCGAGGTCGTCGGCCAGCACGACGAGCGCGTAGCCGCCCAGGCCCACGTAGGCCTGCTGGCCGATCGACACGAGACCCGCGTAGCCGGCCAGCAGGTTCCACATCTGGGCGAGGACCAGCAGCGCGATGAACTCGACGATCATGCGCATGAGGCCGGCGTCGCGCGTCCACGGCAGCGGCGATGAGCCCGGCGATGAGCAGGACGGCGACGACGGCGCCGGCGCGACTGGCCGGGGTGGTGCGCTCGACCGCGACGGTCACGAGTCGACCCGCCGGGATTTCGCGAACAGCCCGGACGGTCGCAGGAGCAGCACGGCCGAGGAACACGAGATGTCCGGTCAGCACGCCCCAGCCCGGCGAGAGCCGCGCGCCGATCGTCTGCGCGACGCCGAGGATGACGCCGCCGACCAGCGTGCCCCAGAGCGAGCCGAGGCCGCCGATGATCACCGCCTCGAAGGCGAAGAGCAGCCGGTCGGGGCCGCTCGCGAACGTGAAGGTCGTCCGGATGCCGAGGAAGATGCCGGCGACGGCGACGATGGCCAGCGACAGCGCCATCGCGAACGCGTAGAGCCGGCCGTTGTCGATCCCCATCAGCGCCGCGGTCTCGCCGTCGTCGGAGGCGGCGCGGAAGGCCCGGCCGATCGGCGTGCGGCCGATGAGGAGCTGCAGCCCGACGAGCAGCAGAACGGCCACGGCGAAGGTCAGCAGCGGGAACCAGCCGACGGCGATCCCGCCGCCCAGCGGCAGGCTCGCCGTCTCGAGGCCGCCCGGGTTCAGCCGCCGCGAGTCCGCCGAGAAGGTCTCGAGCAGGCCGTTCTGGATCACGATGGACAGGCCGAACGTCACGAGCACGGCCGGCAGGATGCCGCGCCCGAGCAGCCGGTTGAGCACGAACCGCTGCAGCCCGTAGCCGACCACGGCCATGACCGGCACGACCAGCCCGAGCGCGAGCAGCGGATCGACGTCCAGCGTCTGCACGGCGACGACCGCGATGAAGGCGGCCAGGATGCTGAAGTCGCCGTGGGCGAGGTTGACCAGGCGCATGACGCCGAAGATCAGCGACAGCCCGGTGGCGAAGAGCGCGTAGAGACCGCCCAGCAGGACGCCCTGCACGATCGTGTCGAGCCAGGCCACGGCTCAGGCCCCGAAGTAGGCCGCGGCGATCCGCTCGCGCGTCGAGCCGGGACGGCACGTCGTGCAGCGAGACAGTGCCCTTGCGGAAGCAGTAGACGCGCTGGGCGACGGCCAGGACGCGGCTCACGTCCTGCTCGACGACGAGCAGCGTCGTCCCCTCGGCCTTCACGGCGCTCGAGCACCTCGTAGAGATGCTGGACGACCACCGGCGCCAGGCCGAGCGAGATCTCGTCCACGAGGAGGAGCCGCGGGTTGGCCATCAGGCCGCGGCCGATGGCGAGCATCTGCTGCTCGCCGCCCGAGAGATTCGTGCCCGGCTGCGTCGCGCCGCTCGCCGAGGACCGGGAAGAGGCGGTACACGCGCTCCGAGCGTCCACGGCCCCGGGCGTCGTCGATAGGCGCCGACCAGCAGGTTCTCCTGCACGGACAGGCTGGGGAAGATCTTCCGGCCCTCCGGCACCAGCACGACGCCGAGATCGACGAGCGCGTGCGCGGGGCGGCCACCGACCGGCCGGCCGTCGAACGTCACGGCGTCGCGGGGCACCGGCAGGACACCGGCCAGCGCGCGCAGGAACGTGCTCTTGCCGGCGCCGTTGGCGCCGATCACGGCCACCGTCTCGCCCTCGGCCACGTCGAGCGAGACGCCGAACAGCGCCTGGAAGTCGCCGTAGAACGCCGACAGGCGCGCGACGCGAGGAGCGTCACGGCACGTCGATTCCGAGATACACGCGCTGGACCTCCGGACTCGCCATGACGGCGTCCGGCGGGCCGTCCATCAGGCTGCGGCCGAAGTCGATGGCGACGAGACGGTCGACCACCGAGCGCAGCGCGTGCACGATGTGCTCGATCCACACGATGGTCACGCCCTGCGCGCGGACCTGGCGCACGACCGCCGACCAGCGTCTGCACCTCGGGCTCGGTCAGCCCGCCGGCGATCTCGTCGAGCAGGAGCACGCGCGGCCGGGTGGCGAGCGCTCGCGCCAGCTCCAGGCGCTTGCGCTCGAGCAGGGTGAGCGCGCCCGCGCGCGTGTTGGCCCGGGCGGCGAGGCCGGTCTGGGCCGAGCGTCACCAGGCAGTCGGCGTACGCCTCGCGCTCGGGCCGGCCGCCGCCGTAGGTGGCGCCGACGAGCACGTTCTCGAAGACGGTCATGGCCTCGAACGGGTGGGGGATCTGGTGGGTGAGCGCGATGCCGGCCCGGCAGCGCGCGTGCGCCGGCAGCGCGGTGACGTCGCGGCCGTCGAAGATCACCGCGCCGCGGTCGGGACGCAGGCGCCCGGCCATCACGTTGAGCGCGGTCGTCTTGCCGGCGCCGTTGGGCCCGATGACGCCGACCGCCTCGCGCTCGTCGACCGCGAGCGTGAGGCGGTCGAGGACCTGGAGCGAGCCGAAGGCCCGCGAGACGTCCCGCAGGGCGAGGAGCGCCGCCGTCGGTCTACGCCGGCCGGAGCGGCCGCAGCTTGCCCACGGCGGGAATGTTCGGCGCGCTGCGGTTGCTCACGATCGTGATGTCGAAGCGGGGCTCCTTGGTCTTGAGCTGCCCCCACTGGCCGCCGACCAGCGGCGTCTTCGTCACGTTCGGCACCGGCCCCTTGGCCCAGCTGATCGGCCCGACGAGCGTGTTGAGGTTCGTCGCCTTGATGGCGGCCACGATGGCGCTCTTGTCGTCGAGACTCGACGATCGCTTGAGAGCGTCGAGGCCGACCTCGAACAGCGCGTGGATGAACCCGAGCGGCTGCGTCCACTGCTTCTTCGCCTCGCGCGTGTACTCGGCGGCGAACGCGGCCGCCGTCGCGCCGGTCAGCGACGACTTGAACGGGTGCTGCGGCGTCCACCACACCTCGGTCGACATGCCGTCGCCCAGCTCGCCGAGCGCCTCCACCGAGCGCGGGAAGAGCAGCGCCTTGCCGACGCTGGCCACCTTGGGACGGAAGCCCTGCTGGGCGGCCTGCTTCCAGAACGTCGTCCAGTCCGGCGGGATCGGCACGCCGGTCACGATCTCGACCTTCTCCTTCTTGAAGGCGGCGATCTGCGCCGAGAAGTCGTCGGAGAGGTTCGGGTAGCGCCCGGGGTCGACCACCTTGTAGCCGGCCTTGGCCAGCGCCGGCGGGAAGCCGCGCTCCTTGTCGCCCCAGGCATTGCCGTCGCCGTCGTTGGGCCACAGCGCGCCCACCACCTTGTTGGTCTCCACCGAGTTCCACATGTCGATGAAGACGCCGATGATGTCTTCCAAGCCCCAGAAGAAGTGATAGGTCGACTTGAAACCGACGTCGGGCTTGCCGCCCCTGGCGAAGAACCACGGCTGCCACGGACACACCGACGAGATGGCCGGCGTGCCGTTCACCTCGCACTGGTCGGAGACCGGGTTGGTCGTCTCCGGCGTGCTGGCCACCAGCATGAGATCGATCTTGTCGGACAGGATCAGCCGCGAGGCGACCTCGGCCGCGCGGTTGGGGTCCGACTGGCTGTCGCGCACGAGGATCTCGACCGGGTGCGTGGCCCCGCGGACGGTGAGGCCCCTGCCCAGCGCCTTGCGCACCCCGCCGATCACGAAGCTGTCGGCCTCGCCGAACCCGGCCAGCGGCCCGGTCTGCGGGCTCACGTACCCGATCTTGAGGGTGCGACGCGCCTGCCCGCGCGCGGGCGCCGGCAACAGCGCCGCCGCCGCCGTCCCAGCCGAGACAGCGCGGATGAAATGCCGGCGAGTGCCCCCATTGTCCTCGGCCATGTCTCGTTCCTCCTGGAGCTCTAGTGAATCTCGCGAAGCGTGGTGACACCGGGGGTCGGGTGTGGGCGCCGCGGGCGCGCCATCATGGCGAGCCGTCGTCGCCGTTCGAGGGCAGGGCGCGGCGAGCGAGCCGCCGAGGATTCCCGGTGTCACCACGCTCCGGGGGAGTCACTAGAACTGCACCGGCGTCGGTGGCATCGTGCCGCTGGCGTAGAGCTCCGGCAGCCCGGGTGAGGCGTTTTCCCACACGAGCAGCATCGAGCGCTTCGGCGAGAACCCGCGATGGCGGATGTCCGCCGGCATGGCGGCGACGTCGCCCGCCCGCATCGTCACGCGCGCGCGCACCGCGCCCGTCTCGCGGTCCTCGACCTCCCACTGGATCTCGTCGCTGAGCTGCACGAACCACTCCACGCGGTCGTTGCCGTGGATGACCGGCAGGATGTACTCCTCCGTCGTCGGGCAGTAGAGGCTCGCCTTGCACACGGAGACGATCGACGGGTTCCAGGTCACGTCGGAGCGCGACAGGTAGGCGAAGAGGTTGAACGACACCACCTCGTCCTCGAAGCCCGGCTCGGCCATGACCTCGGGCTTGTCCTGCGGCACGTCGCGGAAGTGCCGGTTCACCGGGAAGCCGCTCTCGTCGCTGCGCGTCGGCTCGTCGCCGGGCGCGCCGATCATCCGCTTGGCCGTGACGCGGTGGCGGGTGATCGCCTCCTTGTTGCTGCCGTTCTTGGGGCCGAACGCGCTGCCGGTCTCCTGGGGGCTGGCGAACGGATCGAACCCGGCGTTCGTCCAGTCGTCCAGCATGGCCTCGAAGACGCGCTGGATCAGCGGCGTCGTGAACCGCTCGCTGTGGTCGAGCTTCGCCTTGCGATAGTGATCGTTGAACCGCCCGGCGAAGAGGTCGACCGAGCCGTAGTGGTTCACGGTGCCGACGACCGCGTCGAAGTTCACGATGCCGTAGAAGAAGCCCCAGGCGATGTCGCGCTGCAGCGCGCGCAGGAACGCGTCGACCGGCAGCAGGTGACGGCCCTTGGGCCACGTGACGTGCGCGAAGTAGTCGTCCCGGCTGAAGCCGAAGCTGCCGAGCGCGAAGGTCCGGTAGCCGTGGCGGTTGGGCTCGATCGATCCGATCTCGGGAACGGTCTCGGTGGTCGGGCTCATGGCGTCGTGGCCTCCTTCAGTTCGTCGGCCGCGGAGCGGTCTGGCAGATGTCCGCCCAGCGCTCGATCGTGTCGGCGCCGGCCAGCGGTCTGGAGCAGCACCACGCCGGGCTGCGGCCGCGTGGAACTGGTAGGCGGCGCCGACCGGCAGCAGTGTCATGTGACCGCGCCGGGCGCGCACGACACCCATCTTGCGGCCGGCCGGCGTGCCCGCCAGCCCGATCGAGCCCGGCGTGCCGGCCGGCATCACCCCGGGGCCGTCGAGCTTCAGCAAGCGGATCTCGATCTCGCCGTCCATGACCAGCGCGAACTCGTCCTGGCCCGGCGTGCGCCAGCCCGAGGTGCCCTCCACCCGGATGGCCTCGATCACGTACTCGATGTTCTTGCCGACGGCGACCTTCTCGTATGGCCTGGACTTCGTGGCAACCTCGAAGATGTTCGAGAAGACGTAGTTGCGCGCGTCGTCGTTGATGACCTCGACGCCGCCCTTCTCGTAGCGGCCGAGCGACCCGAAGCGCGTGGTGTGGTGCTCCATCTCCCTGCTCCTTTCGGTCCGATGCCGTCGTCGCCGAGGCCGAGCCGCCGGCAGAGGCGACCCAGCTCGTCCAGCTCGGTGCGGGCCAGCCGGCCCATCTCGCGTACCAGCCCCGCCACGTGGCGGGGGAAGATCTCCTCGATCAGCCGCCGCCCGGGGGCAGTCAGCGAGACCATCACGAACCGCCGATCGTCACGCCGGCGCACCTGCTCGACCAGCCCGCGGCGGACGAGGTTGGCCACGACGACCGTGGTGTTGCCGTCGCTGCGCAGCAGCTTGGCGCCGAGATCGCGCTGGCACAGCGGGCCGTGGTGCAGCAGCGCCTCCAGCACGCCGAACTGGCCGATGGTCAGGCCCGCCGCCGCCATCACGCCGTCCACCCGGGCGGTGACCGCCTCGGCCGCCCGCATCAGCTTGATGTACGCGTCGAGGGCGGCGGTTTCGACGGGGCTACCCGGGTAGCGTGTGGGCATGGTTCGAATTTGAACGGTTTGTAAGCTGCCCGGCCGGGGTTGTCAAGCCGCCGTATCATGTCGCCCGTGACGGGCAAGCAGCGGCGATACCTGCGCGCGCTCGGCCAGCGCCTCGCGGCCACGCTGCACGTGGGCCACGAGGGCGTGAGCGAGGCGGTCGTGCGGCAAGCCGACGCCCTGCTCGAGGCGCACGAGCTCGTCAAGGTGCGCGTGGGGGACAACGCGCCCGAGGACCGGCACGCGACGGCCGAGGATCTGGCGCGACGCACGCACGCGGACCTGGCCCAGGTGCTGGGCCGGACGGCGCTGCTCTACCGCCGGCGCACCAGGGAGCCGACGATCGTGCTGCCCGAATGACTCTCGCGCGGCGCTAGGCCCCGATCGTGGGCGCCACCCGCATCACGAGGTAGCCGGCGACGGCGCCGGCGCCGAAACCGGGGGCGAAGACGCGCATCGGGCGGTCGATGACGCCTTCGTTCACCGCGTCGTGCAGCGCGATCGGGATGGAGGCGGCGGACGTGTTGCCGACCCTGGCGATGTTGAAGTAGAGGCGGTCGGAGGCGAGGCCGGCGGCGCGGGCGAGCGCCGTGACCATGGTCTGGTTCGCCTGGTGCGGGACGATCAGATCGACGGCGTCGAGGAGCGAGCCGGGCTTGCCGTCGGGATGCGGGCGCGCGGCCAGCTCGGCGGCCATCTGCTCGAGGTAGCGGCTGACCAGGGCGCGCACCTCCGGGCCGTAGACCGTGACGGCGTTGTCGAAGTCGGGGTTCGGCCAGATGATCGAGTCCACCTCGCTCATCGGCCCGCTCGCATAGGTCTGGAACAGTTCCACATCAGGTGCCGCTCCCGGCGGCGCCGGGCCCACGACGAGCGCGGCCGCGCCGTCACCGAAGAGCATGCGCGACGTTCGAACGGTGCACCCGTTCGCCCTTGGCCACCGCGAGCGCTTCCAGCCGTGGCATCACCGAGAAACGCGCGCGCACGTCCACCGGCGGCACCGGCGGGCGCGGTGATCGGGGCGGCGCCGGGTGCGCGCGCGGCCGCGGACGCCACTCGCCCGAGCCCCGGCGCAGGAATCGCAGGACCTCCGGGCCGCGCGGGTGCAGGGTGATCACCCTCGCGGTAGCCCGGATAGTCCGGCGCATAGTGCTGCAGCCGGTGGACGAACGCTTCGGGCCGGGCCAGCGCCGTCGGCACCGTCGGGTTCAGCGCCTGGATCTCGACGCCGACGCCGCGTCGAGCGCGAAAGACTTCCAGCAACAGCCCGCAGATCACGTCCTCCGTGCGCTCGTCCCACGTGCGACCGAGCGCCCGGTAGCCGGCCTCGATCACGGCCGCGATGGGCCAGGGGTCCCACGGCTCGACGAGGGCGAGGAAGACGTCGTCGCGCCGCTTCGGCACGTCGTGCCAGCGGGTGGCACGCTTGTCGTACATCGTCATCGCGTAGCGATTGACCCAGAACAGATGGAGCGCGAGGTCGCGGAGCAGCTCGTAACGGCGGGCGTAGCGCCCGGCGTCGAGGGCGCTGACGATGTCACCCTCGGAGCGCACCTTCTCCTCGAAGTCGCGGCGAATGATCGCCTCGAAGTGCTCGAGAGTCTCGAACACGGAGAAGTCGAGCTCGGGCAGGAAGTTGAACACAATCCCTGAAATCAATTTCCGCCTGAAATCCGCTTCATGATCGCGTTGAGCGCCGGGGCGAGCTCGCCGACCGGTTCCTCGCCGAGATGTCGGCTCGCTTAGCGGCCGCTCGCGGCGGGCTCGGCCTGCTTGGCGCGGAGCTTCTGCATGAGGGCCGGATAGGACTCGGTCTGCACGATCCTGTTGAACTGCGTGCGGTAGCTGGACACGAGGCTGACGCCCTCGATGGTCACGTCGTAGATCAGCCAGCGCCCGTTGGTGAGGTGCATGCGGTAGTCGACCGGGATCGACGTGCCCCGCGGCGTGACGAGCGTCGTCTTCACCGTGGCCTGGTCGCCGTTCAGGATCTCGTTCGTGTAGCGGACCTTCTCGCCCTGGTACTGTTCGACCTTCGACCAATAGGCGCGGTCCAGCAGGTCGCCGAAGAGCGCGACGAACTCCTTCTGTTCCTCCGGCGTGCGGGCGTTCCAGTGCGGACCGAGGGCACGCCTGGCCGTGTCCGGATAGTCGAAGATCTTCTCGGCGACCTTGCGCACGGCCGCGTGGCGCTGGGCGGGCTCTTTTTTCAGGCTCGCATCGCCGAGCACGCGGAGGACCTCGTCCACGTGCTGCCTCAGCTGATCGGTGGGCGGCCCGGCCTCGGCGTGGGAAACGTGGAGTACGAGGGCGAGCGCGACGGCGATGTACAGATAACGCATGAGGCGATCGCGTGCAACCGGGGTGCCAGCAACTTCTGATAGTCTCTCGTGGAATGCCACGCCCCTTCCCCCTGCACGCGGTCACCACGCTGTTCCTGGAACGCCAGCATCTGGCCCGGCCGAGGGCGGCCACGCTGACGGCGAGTCGCCTCCGTCGCTTCGTCGCGGACGTGGGCGGGCTCCAGCTCGACTCGATCAACGTGCTGGAGCGCGCCCACTACCTCACGGTGTGGAGCCGCTTCGGCTCCTACGATCGGGCGGTGCTCGACCGGCTCGTCTACCGCCGCCGGCTGCTGTTCGAGTACTGGGCCCACGCCGCCTGCCTGGTGCCGACCGCCACGCTGCCGTGGTGGCGGCGCGCGATGCTCGACTACCGCGTGCGCCACACCGGCTGGTCCGACTGGCTGCGCCGCAATCCGAAGGTGCTGGGGCAGGTCAAGGCGGCGGTGCTGGCCAACGGGCCGATGGGCGGTGCGGATTTCGAGGGACGCCGCCCGGCCGGCGGAGGCGGGTGGTGGCGCTGGCGGCCGGTGCAGCACGCGCTCCACTATCTCTGGATGACCGGGGCGCTCACGGTCCACTCGCGCCAGCACTTCCACAAGCGCTACGACCTCCTGGAGCGCGCGATTCCGGACGCGGCCGCCTGCGAGCCGGTGACCGCCGAGGAGTTCCAGCGCTGGCACCTCGAGCGCTCGCTCCACGCCATGGGCGCGGCGACCGAGCAGGACCTGGCCGGCTACATGACCTTCCCCCGGTTCGGACCGGGCGGACGCCGGGTTCCGCTGCGCGCGATGCTGGAGAGCGGCGAGGTGCAGGAGATCCAGGTGGAGGGAAGCTCGGCGCGCTGGCTGGCGCTCGCGCGGGATCTTCCCGCCCTGCGCCGCGCGCGGCGCGCCCCGGCGCCCGCCCCGGGAACGACGCTGCTGTCGCCCTTCGACTCGCTGCTCTGGTACCGCGGTCGCGTCGCGCGGCTGTTCGGCTTCGACTACCGCATCGAGGTGTACACGCCGGGCCCCAAGCGGGTGCACGGCTACTACACGCTGCCGATCCTCCATCACGGTCACCTGATCGGCCGCGTCGACGCCAAGGCGCATCGCCCCGAGCGCCGGCTGGAGGTCCGCCACGTGCACTTCGAGCCGTGGCTGGTCGGGAGCGGGATGCCGCCGACGGGAGAGGGACGCCTCGATCAGGACGATGCGCTGGCCGGCGTGGCGGAGGCGCTGGGCTCGCTGGCCACGTTCGTGGGGGGCGACGACGTTCGCCTCCGCCGCGTGACGCCGCACCGCCTGCGGGCGCCGCTGGCCCGGGCGCTGCGCGGCGCGCGCCACGTGGCTATGGCATCGGCAGAGGCGTGACGCGCGCGTCCGTCAACCGGAGGAAGGACGCGTTGCCGTCGGCGTCGATCGCGAACCCGACGCCGAGCCGCCCCTCGACCAGGACCGGCGTGGCGCGCTGGCCGAGATCCGGCGGCACGTCGGCGAGCAGGATCGGCCGGGCGACGAAACGCGTTGTCGCGCGGAGAGTTGGCCGGCCGTCACTCGGGCCAGGCGTGCAGCGGTCAGCCCACAAACGCGGCAGTACTTCCAGGGCTGCTCGCGCAACGGGCACCTAGGCGGCGGCCACCTTCACCTCGCGGGCGAGCCGCTCCATGGCCTTCATCATCGCCGGCACCCCGGCCCGTGGCAGGTCGAACGTCATCCACGCGGCGCCGAGACTCCGCACCCGGCGAATGTCCGACGCGATCTCGCCCGTCGAGCCCTGGAACGCCGCGCGGCCGCTGCCCTTCGGTGAATCCGTGAGGTCGAGCAGGTTGCGGGGCGCCAGCCCGACGGCGTTGGGCCGCCCGCTCTTGGCGGCGAGGTCGCGCACCGTCTTGTAGCCCGTCTCGATGTCGTCGAGGCTGAGCGCCAGCGGATGCCAGGCATCGCCCAGCTCGGCGCATCGGCGCACGGCCGGGCTCGACACGGCGCCGGGCGCGCCGCCAACCCAGATCGGCGGGTGCGGCCGCTGGACCGGACGCGGCGAGAACGTCGCGCCCGAGTAGCTCACGTACTGGCCCTTGTACTCCGGGACGTCGGCGGCGAAGGCCGCCTTGATCGCGCGGATGTAGTCGTCGCTCAGCTTGCCGCGCTCGTGAAACGGCAGGCGCAGGTCCACGAACTCCGCCTCGTCCCAGCCCACGCCGACGCCGAAGATGAAGCGGCCCCCCGAGGCCTGGTCGACGGTGGCCGCCGCCTTCGCCGCCACCAGGGCGTTGCGATAGGGCAACACGATCACGCTGGCGCCCAGGTGGATGCGGCGCGTGCGGCCGGCGAGGAAGGCGAGGAGCGAGAACGGATCCGGCCAGTGGCCGCCGTAGTGCTGCGTGGTGGCGGGCTTGGCCAGGATGTGATCGGGGACGAAGACGCCGTCGAGGCCGAGCTCCTCCGCGCGCGTCGCCAGCGACTCCGCCTCGGCGACCGTGAGCTGCCAGATCGGAAGCACGACGCCGTAGTTCATGCCGCCCTCACGCGCGAGCCGCGGTCGCGGCCGGCCGCAGCACCTCGTCCCAGGGGCCGGGGAACCGCCCCTTCTCGGCCTCGGTCGAGCCGGTGAACGGCCGGTCCCGGTGCCACTCGCTGCGCGGCAGCTCGTAGTACACCTCGAGCCCGTTGCCGTCGGGGTCCGAGAAGTACACGCCGATCGAGACGGTGTGGTCGGCGACGTGGAGCGGAATCCCGCGGGTCTTCAGCCGCTGATACATCTCGGCGAGGTCCTCCAGGCTCCCCATCCGCCAGGCGACGTGGTTGAGACCCACCTGGCCCTTCTGGGGTGCCAGCGCGTCCTCACCGACCTCGAAGAGCGCGATGTCGTGGGCGTGGCCGGGGTCGCAGGCCAGGAAGGCCGCGCGCGTCTTGCCGGTGTCCGGGAACGTCGCGACGTCCTGCGTGTGCAGGCCGAAGACGTCCGTGTACCAGCGGTGCGCGCGCTCGGCGTTGCGCACGTAGACGTTGACGTGATCGAGGGCCGCGGGCTTGTAGGCCATGGGTCTGTCTCCTGTCTCAGGGGTGCGTGGGGCGATCGTCCCGCTCGCGCCTCAGGCGCCGCCAGCGGTCGACGGTGATCACCGAGCGCCTCCGGTGACGGCCTGCTGGCGGAGCGCGTGGTCGGCGAGGACCAGCGTCGTCATCGCCTCCACCATCGGCACTGCGCGCGGCAGCACGCAGGGGTCGTGGCGCCCGCGGCCGGTGATGGTGGTGTCCTCGCGGGCGACGCTGACGGTGCGCTGCTCGCGCATGATCGTGGCGGTCGGCTTGAACGCGACGCGGAAGTAGATCGTGGCGCCGTTGGTGATGCCGCCCTGGATGCCGCCCGAGCGGTTGGTGCGGGTACGGACGCGGCCGCCGTCCATGTAGAACTCGTCGTTGTGCTGGGAGCCGCGCAGGTCGGTGCCGGCGAAGCCGGAGCCGATCTCGAAGCCCTTGCTGGCGGGCAGACTCATCGACGCCTTGGCCAGATCGGCCTCGAGCCGGTCGAACACCGGCTCGCCCCAGCCGGGCGGGCACCCGCGCACGGCGCAGGTCACGACGCCGCCCAGCGAGTCGCCGTCCTTGCGGGCGGCCTCCACCGCGGCGATCATCCGGTCGGCCGCCGCCAGGTCGGGGCAGCGGATCGGCGTCAGATCGACCTCGTCACGGGTCACCCGCTCGGGATCGCACTCGACCGTCAGCGTGCCGACCTTCGACACCCAGGCGACGACGATGACCCGGAAGCGCTCGGAGAGGAGCTTGCGCGCGATGGCGCCGGCCCCCACGCGGCCCGCCGTCTCGCGCGCGCTGGTGCGGCCGCCGCCGCGCCAGTCGCGCACGCCGTACTTGGCCTCGTAGGTATAGTCGGCGTGGCTGGGGCGGTACTTCTCCATCACCTCGCGGTAGTCGCCCGGCCGCATGTCCTGGTTGGGGATGAAAAGGCTGATCGGCGTGCCGAGCGTGCGGCCCTCGAACACGCCGGAGAGGATCTGGACGGTATCGGTCTCCTTGCGCTGGGTCACGAGGGCGCTCTGGCCGGGCACGCGACGGTCGAGGTCGGGCTGGATGTCGGCCTCGGACAGGGGCAGACGCGGGGGACAGCCGTCGACGATGGCGCCGATGGCGGCGCCGTGCGACTCGCCCCACGTCGTCACGCGGAACAGGTGGCCCCAGGTGTTGCCCACGGCCACGAGGATACTCCGCGCCGGGCGTTCACTGTAAGCTCAAGTGATGGACGCCGACACGCTGTCCATCGCGCGCCCGCTCTTCCGCACGGTGCTGCAGCTCCTCCACCCCGGCGCGCTCTATTCCTGACGACCCGCCGCGGTCGATCAGCGCGCGTGATCGTTCCGATCACGAAGTCTGATTTGCCGCGCCGAGCTTCGGGGCTGACGATGGCCGCTGGAGGGTCACCAGCCATGAGCGCTGCGCTCGATCACGTCATGAAGATCACCGACCGGCCGCCGGCCGTCATGGTCCACGGCCGGGGCTCGTGGCTGCGCGACGCCGACGGGCGCACGTATCTCGACTTCGTGCAGGGCTGGGCCGTCAACTGCCTGGGCCACGGCCACCCGGTGATGGTGGAGGCCCTGCGCGCGCAGGCCGAGCAGCTCATCAACTGCAGCCCGGCCTTCTACAACGCGCCGATGGCGCGGCTGGCGACGCTGGTCGCCGAGTCCAGCGGGCTGGACCAGGTGTTCTTCTGCAACAGCGGCGCGGAGGCCAACGAGGGGGCGATCAAGCTGGCGCGCAAGTGGGGACGGCTGCATCGCGCCGGCGCCTTCGAGATCGTGACGACGCACGGCGGCTTCCACGGCCGCACGCTGGCCACGATGGCGGCCTCCGGCAAGCCGGCCTTCGAGCCGCTGTTCGAGCCGAAGGTCGCCGGCTTCACCAAGGTCCCGCTGAACGACCTCGACGCCATGGCCGCCGCCATCACCGATCGCACGGTCGCCGTGATGCTGGAGCCCATCCAGGGCGAGGCCGGTGTCGTCCCGGCCGCGGACGACTATCTGCGCGCACTGCGCGAGCTGACGCGGGCTCGCGGCGTGCTGCTGATCCTGGACGAGATCCAGACGGGGATCGGCCGGACCGGACGGCTCTACGGCTTCGAGCACGCGGGCGTGCGGCCCGACATCCTCACGCTCGGCAAGGGGCTCGGCGGCGGCGTGCCGCTGGCGGCGCTGGTGGCGAGCTCGGCCGTGAGCTGCTTTCAGCCCGGCGACCAGGGCGGCACGTTCAACGGCAGCGCGCTGATCACCGCGGTCGGCTGCGCGGTGCTGGAGACCGTGAACACGCCGGCGTTCCTGGCCTTGGTGCGCGACACCGGCGCGTATCTCGCCGAGCGGCTCCGGGCGCTGTCGGCCGAGCTGGGCCACGGTGAGGTCCGGGGCCGCGGGCTGCTGGTGGCGCTCGCGCTTGGCCACGGCGAGGCGCAGAAGATCGTCGACGACGCCCGCGAGCGCGGGCTGCTGATCAACGCGCCCCGCCCCGATGCGCTCCGCTTCATGCCGGCGCTGACGGTGTCGCGCGAGGAGATCGACCGGATGGTCGAGCTGCTGCGGATCTGTCTCCAATGGGGGGCCTTGAACGGGCCCCCCAAGCCCGCCTGGGCGGCTCGGGCCGCCCCGGCGGAGCCGTGGCGCCCCTCGATACCCGGGTGACTCGCGCGCTACACGGTCAGGGCGAGGGCGAAGGTGCCGGCGTAGCCGGCGCCGTTGCGGGTGACGGGCAGGAGCAGCTGCGGGCCGCCGCGCCGGAAGAGTCCGTCGCCGTCGTTGCGCAGGCGGCGCTGGCCGCGCCGTGCGTAGGGCTCGAGCGCGTGGACCTGGTCGGTGAGGGCGTCGTCGAAGTAGATCTGTGACGTGAGCTCGTGGCCCGGGGCCGACCCCGCGCCGGTCCGAACCTTGAAGTGGATGTGCACGGCGCGGCCCTGGTACGCCCCCGGGTAGATCGTCGTGAAGCGGGCGATCCCGGCGACGTCGGTCACCTGGTAGCCTCGCAGGAACTTCTGGCCCACCGTGCTGCCGCCCGGATCGCGCACGTCGGAGTACACGCCCTCCGCATCGCAGTGCCATACGTCCACGACCGCGCCGGCCAGCGGCGCGCAGCCGCCGCCGCGGAGCGCCGACACGTTGAAGGCCAGCTCGAGCGGAACGCCGGGCCGGACCTCGCCGCTGCGGGGATCCGACCGGATGTCCGAGCGGTCGAGTTGCGCCTCGACGTAGTACGGACCCTCGGTCTGCTGCGGCCGCACGACGCACGCGGGCACCTGGGCCTCGGATGCGCGGCCGCCGAGGAGGCCGGCGCCCGCCAGGCCGAGCAGGGCCACGACTTCTCGTCGCGTCAGGAGGCGGACGTCATCTGTTCCCATAACAGGCAGTCTACCGAGGTTTCTTCAGAAACAAATTGATGTCGTCGGGATTGATGAGGTCGGGCACCGTCCAGCCGTCCAGGTCGTACTCGGCCATGCACTGCTCGGCGAAGCCACGGAAGCGCTGGGCCTGACCGCTGCCCTGGGCCATCTGCAAGGTGATGAGCCGGATGGTCTCGGCCGCACCCGCGTAGTTGCGCTCGTAGAGCTCGTGGCGGCCGCCGAACTCGGTGCCGATGGCGTCCCACAGCAGCTTCATGAGCTTGATGCGCTCCACGGCGTCGGTGCCGTCGGAGCCGCGCAGGTACTTGTCGAGGTAGGGTCGCAGCTCGGGCGACTGGAAGTCGGCGGCGTGGGAGTTCAGGTAGATGAGGCCGCTGCCCAGGATGGTCTCGGTCAGCTCCTTCACGCGCGGGTAGGCGACCGTCGCGAAGACGCGGTAGGCCTGCGCGTACTCCGGATGCGGCAGCACGGTGGAGCCGACCCAGGGCACCGGGGTGCGGGCCATGGCGTCGGTGAGCCCCCAGAACAGGTTGCGCCACGCGATCGCCTCGCCGATCGAGGCCTGCACGTTGCGGCTCTCGCTGGAGCCGACGGCGTCGACCGCCTTGAGCAGCAGGCCGGCAATGAAGTCGAGCTTCACGGCCAGCCGGACGCAGCCGTGGAACATGGCGCGGGGGAAGAAGCCGGAGTGCTGGAAGAAGGTGTTCGACTTCTCCACGTCCTCGTAGATGAGGACGTTCTCCCACGGCACCAGGGCCCGGTCGAGGACGAGGATGGCGTCGTTCTCGTCCATGCGGCTGCTGAGCGGATAGTCGAACGGGCTGCCCATGACCTCCGCCGTCATGGCGTAGGACGGGCGGCAGATCAGCTTCACGCCCGGCGTGTCCATGGTGGCGATGAACACGACCGCGAAGGCCTTGCTCTTGATCGGCGTGGTGGTGGGGTGCGCGATGAAGTTCGCGTGGGTCAGGGCGGAGCCCGTCGCCACCACCTTGGCGCCGCTGATGACGAGGCCGGCGTCGGTCTCCTTCTCGACGTGGACGTAGACGTCGGCGACCTCGTCGGTCGGGCGATGGCGGTCCACCGGCGGCTGCACGAGCGCGTGGTTCAGGAACAGCACGCGCTCCTGCGCCTGGCGGTACCAGCGGCGGGCGTTGTCCTGGTAGGGCGCGTAGAACTCGGCGTTGGCGCCCAGCGTCGCGAGGAAGGCCGCCTTGTAGTCGGGTGAGCGCCCCATCCAGCCGTAGGTCAGGCGCGCCCACGCCGCGATCGCGTCGCGCGCGGCGACGAGATCGTCGGCGCCGGCCGGCGCGCGGAAGTAGCGATGCGTGAACCCGCCGGAGCCGGTGTCGGTCGGGCAGGTGAGCACCTCCCGCTGGGCCGGGTCGTGCAGGGCGTCGTAGAGCCGGGCCAGCATGCGGGCGGGATTGCGGAAGGCCGGATGGGTCGTGACGTCCTTCACGCGCTGCCCGTAGATCCAGACCTCCCGGCGGTCGCGCAGGCTGTCGAGGAACTCCGCACCGGTCAGGGGCGCCATGGGGCGATCCTATGGGCAGTCGTCCCCGGAGGCAATGGTCCCCCGGCCCCTTGACAGCGTTCTGACCGGGGCCGACGATCGACGCCGATACTGGCCAGGAAAGGAGGCCAACGGGGCGGTCGCCGCCCTCGGAGGATTCCATGGAGCGACGAGTGCGGCTGGAGCGGCCGTCCCGGCGGCGGGCGCGAGACTTTCTGGCCGCGGTCGGCCGGAGCCGGCGGCTGCACGGCGCCTGGGTCTCGCCACCGGCGACGCCGGCCGCGTATCGCGCGTACCTGCGCCGCGTGCGGCGCCGCCCGACCCACGCGGGCTATTTCGTGTGCCGCGCGGACTCCGGCGATCTCGTGGGCGTCGTCAACGTCAGCGAGATCGTGCGCGGGAATTTCCAGAGCGCCTACCTCGGGTACTACGCGTTCGCGCCGCACGCGGGGCAGGGGCTCATGGCGGAGGGGCTGGCGCTCGTCGTGGGCGAGGCGTTCCGGCGGCTGGGGCTCCACCGGCTGGAGGCGAACGTGCAGCCGGGGAACGCGGCGTCGCGAGGGCTCGTGCGGCGCCTGGGATTCCGGCGTGAGGGCGTCTCGCCGCGTTACCTCAGGATCGCCGGCCGCTGGCGCGACCACGAGCGCTGGGCCATCCTCGCCGAGCAGTGGCCCCCGCGGCGGTAGCGACTACCACAACTCCCGGGAGGCCAGCCGGGCGCCGGCGGCCAGGGTGGCGAGCTTCGCCCACACGATGTCGGCGTCGACGGCGGACTGGCCGACCCAGGTGCCGAAGCCGCAGTCGGTGCCGGCGATGACGTTCTCGCGGCCGACCAGCCTGGCGTAGCGCGCGATGCGTTCGGCGACGAGCTCGGGATGCTCGATGAAGTTCGTCGTCGAGTCGATCACGCCGGGGATGAGCACCTTGCCGGCCGGCAGCTTGATACGTTCGAAGACCTTCCATTCATGGGCATGCCGGGGATTGGCCGCTTCGAAGGAGATCCCATTGGGGCGTGCCGTGAAGACGACGTCGAGGATGTCGGCCAGCGGGATATCGTAATGGTGCGGGCCCTCGTAGTTGCCCCAGCAGAGATGCACGCGCGCCTGGTCGGGCGGGACGTTGGCGAGGGCGTGGTTGAGCGCTTCGATGTGCAGGCGGGCGGCCTTGCGGAACTCGTCGGTGCTGAGCGCGGCGTACTGGATGTGGCGCCCCATCGCCAGGTCGGGGCAGTCGATCTGCAGCACGAAGCCCGCCCGGGCCACGGCCTCGTACTCGTGGCGCATCGCCTCGGCGATCGCGAACAGGTACTTCTCGTGACTGCCGTAGTGCTCGTCGCGGAAGAAGAGCGAGATCACGCCGGGCGAGGCCGCCGTGAGGAAGCCCTCCGCGGCCTTCACTGCGGTCAGCGCCGAGCGGAGGTTCGCGGCGTCGGCCGCGGCGGCCCCGTCGTCGCGGATGGCGATCGGGCCCGTGCAGGCCGGCGTCTTGCGGCGAGCGCGGCCCGGGTCGCCGAAGACGCGGCGGGCCATGCCGGGGAAGTCGACCAGGTCCTGGTACTGCAGGGGATGGCTGGCGCCGGCGAATCCGGTCAGGCGATCCTTGGGATAGGTGGCGTAGGACGGCTTGCTCATCTCGCCGTCGTCCACCACGTCGACGCCGGCCTCGACCTGCTTGCGCACGACCTCGGCCACCGACGAGCGGATGCGCGCTGCCAGCGCGGAGGCGTCCACCGGCACGCCTTCCTCCTTCGCGAACATCGTCCGGATCAGGTCCTCCGGACGCGGAAGGCTACCGGTGTGCGTCGTCAGGAAGCGCTCGGTGCTGCGCTTCATCCCGGCCGGCTCAGGGCGTGGTGCCCGGTGTCGTGTCGAGGTCCCGCGCGCCGGAGGTGCGCTGGCGGAACTCGGCCGGCGCCTCGCGGCCGGCGTTGGTGTAGGCCTGGCGAATAGCCTCGACGTTGGGGCTGAAGATCGTCTTGCGGTTGTCGCGCGCCCACTCGTTCGAGCCGCGCGTCATCTCGCTCGAGCCCTGGAATCGCGGCATGACGTAGCGGGCGAATAGCTCGTAGCTCTTGAGCGTCTGCTCGCGGTTGGCCCACTCGTGGGCCCGGAACAGCAGGCCGCCGAAGCCGCCGGCGCTGAGCTCCTCGAGCTTGTTGATGCCGCGCACGACCGTGTCGACGGAGCCCACCAGCGTGGTCCCCATCTTCACGCCCTCGGTGAGCGGATCGTCGGCGCGGCCGGGCGGGCGGCCGAGCGTCTCCTCGAAGTACGTCACCGTCTCGTGCCGCTCGGACCGCTTGACCTGGCGCATGGCTTCCTCGTCGTCCTCGGCCACGTGGACGTTGACGACGAGCTTCCAGTTCTTGCGGTCCATCGTCTTGCCGTGCTTGGCGGCCGTCTCCTCGCCGATCTTCCACTGGTTGGCGAGCGCCTCCGGCCCGCCGGGGATGCCGGCGCCGAGCGAGAGCACGCCGAGGCCGTGGCGGCCGGCGGCGATCACGCCGGAGGGCGTCATGACGCTGGCGACCGCGATCGGGAAGTGCGGCTCGGTGTAGGGCGCCAGGTGCAGGCGCGCCTGGCGCAGCTCGAACCAGTCGGTCTTGAGCGTCACCGGCTCCTCACAGCGCAGGAGCGCCATGATGGCGTCGAGCGACTCGTCCATGCGGGGGCGCTGCGTCACCGGCTCGATGCCCATCATGTAGGCGTCGGAGACGAGCGCGCCGGGACCGCAGCCGAGCATGGCGCGGCCGCGCGTCATGTGATCGAGCTGCACGAACCGCTGGGCCACCAGGAACGGATGGTGGTAGGGCAGGCTCGTCACACCGGAGCCGAGCATGATGTGCTTGGTGCGCTGGGCGGCGGCGCCGATGAAGATCTCCGGGGAGGCGATCAGCTCCCAGCCGGCCGAGTGGTGCTCGCCGATCCACACCTCGTCGTAGCCGAGGTAGTCCAGCCACTCGATCAGCTCCATGTCGCGGTCGAGGGCGAGAGTGGGGTTCTCGCCGACGCGGTGAAACGGCGCCAGGAAGATGCCGAACTTCATTCCCTTGTGGGCCATGAGATCTCCGGTATGAGTCGGTTAGCCGGCCGGCTCGCCCGCGTTGACCGCGAGGACCTGGCCGGAGATGTTGCGCGCCGCCGGGCTGCACAGGAACGCCGCGGCCGACGAGATGTCGGTCGCCGTCGCCATCCGCTTGAGGGGCGAGCGCTCGAGCATCGCCTTGCGCATGGCCTCGGGCGTGATGCCGCGCACCCGGGCCTGGCCTTCGATGACGCTGTCGATCCGGTCGCCCTCGATGGCGCCCGGCGCGACGCAGTTGACCGTGATGTTGTGCGGGGCCAGCTCGAGCGCCATGCCGTAGGTCATGCCCACCTGGCCGGCCTTCGCCGAGCAGTAACCGATGCGGTAGGGCAGGCCCCGCCGCCCGGCCCCCGACGAGATGTTCACGATGGCGCCGCCGCCGGCCTTGATCATCTCGGGCACCGCGAAGCGGATGCACATGTAGGAGGACGTGAGGCAGGAGTTGATCGTGTAGAACCAGTCCTCCTCGGTGTACTCCTGCACGGGCTTGGTGACGCCGCCGTCGCCGGCGTTGTTGACCAGCGTGTCGATCTTGCCGAAGGCCTTCAGCCCCGCGGCGACGAGCTTCTTGACGTCGGCCTCCTTGGCGGCGTCGCCGGTGACGGCGACCGCGCGGCCGCCCGCCTTGGTGACGAGCGCCACCGTCTCCTCCACCAGCGCCCCGGAGCGGGCGGCGCACACCACGGCCGCGCCCTCCGTGGCGAACAACACGCTCATGACCCGCCCGATGCCCTTGCTCGCCCCGGTGATCACCGCGACCTTGCCGTCGAGGATTCCCATGTCAGGACTATACTTGACACCCGCCTCAGGTGCGCGGAAAGTCACGCCATGACAGCCGACAATGATCCTCTCATCCCGAAGCTGGATCGGGTCGTGAACGAGGTTCTGGCGTACTTCGCCGGCGCGGGCCGCGCGAACGCCGCCCGCGTCGACCGGTGGCAGGCCCGCGACGTCCTGCAGCACTTCCTCTACTTTCACGACGCCACCGCGTGGGGGATCGAGTCGGCCGCCATGGGTGGGCCGGTCTGGCCCCTCCCGGCCGACGCCGACACGATCAACGAGGTGTGCCGCCGTCTGCACGAGCACGAGAGTCTCGACGACCTGATCGCCCAGCTCCGCCTCGCGCACGCCCGGCTCGCCGCCGCCGCCCGCCGAGCGCCGGATCTGGACCGGCCATGCTTCAGGCGGGCCAACGGCGAGACCATGACCGGCCGCCAGCGGCTGGAGCTGCTCGCGCATCACTGGGCCGAGCACGTGCAGGAGCTGCAGGCGGCGGAAGCGCGACGCTGACCGCGCCGGTCGAGGATCGTGATCTCTACCGGAGGATTCCATGCGCATCGAGAGCATCGAGGCGATTCCGATCGAGATCCCGCTGACGCGGAACTTCGGTGGGAGCACGTACGCCGTTCTCAAGCGCAGCACGATCGTGACCCGGCTGCGCACCGACACCGGCCTGGTCAGCGAGGTCTACAACGGCGACAACCGCGACCACGGCCCCGAGCTGGTCCGGCTCATCCACGAGGCGCTGGCGCCGCGCGTGACGGGGCTGAGCGTCTTCGAGGGTGAGCGGATCTGGGAGGCGATGTTCGGACTCAGCCATACCTATCGCAACCGCAAGCTGCTGATGGAGGCGATCGCCTGCGTGGACTGCGCGGTGTGGGACGTGGTCGGCAGGGCGGAGGGCCGGAGCGTCTGCGAGATGCTCGGCGGTACGCGCCGCGCGCTGCCGATCATCTCGATCGGCGGCTACTACATGGACGGCAAGACCCTCGCCGACATCGGCCGCGAGATGGAGGCGTACCGCCGCGCCGGCATGGCCGGGTGCAAGTTCAAGGTCGGCGGGCTGACGCCGGAGGAGGACGCCCGGCGCGTGGAGGCGGCGCGGCGGGCGGCCGGCGACGACTTCGTGCTGGCCGTGGACGCCAACTGCGGGTGGTCGGTGGCGCAGGCCGTGCAGTTCGCGCATCTCGTCGAGCCGCTGGGGATCGCGTGGTTCGAGGAGCCGTGCCACTGGTACGACGACGCGGCGATGATGGCGCAGGTGCGCACGGCGACGCGGATCCCGGTCACCGCCGGCCAGAGCGAGATCACCAGCCACGGCGTGCGCCGCCTGCTCGACGCCGGCGCGGTCGACCTCGTGAACGTCGACGCCTCCGAGTGCGGTGGCGCCACCGAATGGCGGCGCGCGGCCGCGCTCTGCCAGGCCGCCGGCGTGCGCATGGCGCACCACGAGGAGTCGCAGATTTCCCAGCACCTGCTGGCCGGTGTCCCCCACGGCACCTACGTCGAGTGCTTTGCCGATCCCGAGCGCGATCCGGTCTGGCAGACGATGTGGGCGAACCGCCCGGCCCCGAAGGACGGGATGATCGAGCTGTCGGACGGGCCGGGGTTCGGCCTTCAGCTCGACGAGGCGATGGTGCGGCGGTATCGCGCCGCCTGCCGCCGCTCGACGACCAGCATCCCGGCGGCGGTGAGCACCACCGCCGCCGCGCTCAGCGCCAGCGACCAGTGGACGCCGATGATCGCGCCGAGCACGCCGACGGTGACCCCGCTGCCGGCCCGGAGGCCGAGGATGGCGGTGTTGAACAGGCCGACGACGCGACCGCGCACGTGGGGCGGGGCCAGCATCTGGACCAGCGTCTGGGCGATCGACGTGAACGCCAGGTTGAAGATGCCCGCCAGCACGAGCAGCGTCACCGCGACCGGATAGCTGGGGGCGAAGGCGAACAGCCCGATCGTCAGCCCCCAGGCGCCCGCGCAGACGATCGCCGTGCGCGCGCGCGGGACGCAGGACGTCGACGCTCTCCAGCAGCACCGTGCCCATGATCGCGCCCCCCGCGTTCGCCGCGAGCAGGACGCTGTACCAGAGGCCGGCCTCGTCGGAGCCGAGATCGTGCGCGTACTCGGGCATCTGGGCCTGGAACGCGTTGCCCACGAAGAACGACGTGATGCCGCCCAGCGCGATCATCGTCACCAGCCGCCGGTCCGCGCGGAGCTGGCCCAGCAACCGCCAGGCGTCGGCCAGCCCCATCCGCGCGCGCGGCGGCTGGCCGCTGGCGTGGGCGTGGCCGGTGTAGCGCACGCGGGTGAGGAAGATCGTGAACGGCAGGTAGATGGCGACGTTGGCGAGCAGGCCCCCACGCCGGCCCCAGCAGCAGCATGAGGCCGCCGCCGACCGCCGGGCCCGAGCAGGATCGCCAGATAGCGGCTGCTCGCGTTCAGGCGGATCGCGCTCGGCAGGTGCTGGCCGCCGACCATGTCGTGGATGATCAGCTGCTGGGCGGGGGCGCCGAGGACGCCGGCGGCGCCGTGGATCAGCAGGATCACGACCGCGTGCCACACCTGCAGCGTGTCGGTGAGGAAGAGCACGCCCCACGCGATCGAGGCCACCATGAACAGCGCCTGGGACGTCTGGATCAGCCGGCGGCAGTCGTAGCGGTCGGCCAGCGCGCCGGCGTGGAACGAGAAGAGCAGGAACGGCACCCAGTGGCTGATGACGGCGAAGCCGCCCAGCGTCGGCGAGTGGAACTTCTGGTAGATGACCCAGTAGCTGATGACGTGCTCGATGTTGTCGGCCGTCATCGCGGTCAGGCCGAGCGCGTAGTACCAGCGGTAGTCCCGGGAGTGCAGCGCGGCGAAGCGGGGGGCGGCGGGCGGGGCCGAGCGAGCGGTCACCGCCGCGATCGTACCATCACGCCGATGTTCCGCAGGAACGCTTCGACCTTGTCCTTCCAGAGCGCGACGCCCGTCCTGAGCCCGATGAGGTGGTGACCGTCGGCGCCGATGGCCGGGAGCAGGTGATAGGTGGCGCGGCCGCCGCGCGCGACGTAGGCCGCGTGCATGCGCCGCGACAGCTCGGGCCCGAAGAACTGGTCGTTCTGGGTGTAGAGCCACAGGCTGGGCGCACCGGCCGTGCGGGCCAGCGCGCCGGCCGCCTCCACGAGGCGCTCGGGAGCGCAGTTGTCGTTCGGCACGTTGCCGCGCTTGCCGCCGCGGCCGCCGGCGAAGTTCACGACGCCGCGGATGGGCAGATCATCGCGGCTGGCGGCGGCCAGCGACCCCCAGGCGCCGGCGGACTGGCCGACCAGCACGATGCGCTCGCGGTCGACGTAGGGCCGCCGTTCGAGATAGGCGATGGCCGCCTCGATGTCCCGGGCCGTCTCCAGCCCGGCCTCGACGTACGCGGGCTCGTCGCAGGGGCCGTAGTCCTCGGCGAAGAGGCCGTCGGACTTTCCGTAGCCCCGGCGCACCGGGCTCAGCACGACGAAGCCCCACTCGACGAAGACCGCGCTGGCCACCGGGAACCGCCCCGTGTAGGCGCCGCGGGCCTCCTCGTCGCCGGGCGCGCCGTGACTCAAGACGATCGCGGGCAGGCGGCCGGGCGCGTCGGGCCGGTACTCGGTGGCGGCCAGGCGCAGCGTGGTGGGACCGGACAGCCCCTTCACCGTGATCGGGACGGTGACCGGGGTCACGGTCGCCTGGGCGGCGGCGAGCCTCGCGGGCGCAAGGGCGAGGAGCAGAGCGATCAGCCGGACGCACCACATGCGTGAGGCATTATAGCGACCGGTCCGGGACGGACTTCTTTCTGGGGGGATCGGGCGGCGCCCCCGGTAGACTCTCTCCGTGCGCCCCTCGCCCCTCAACGCGGTCGCGGTCGGCGGCCTGTCGGTCTGCCTCGTGCTCGCCGTCGCGGGCGCGGCGCTCGCGACCAACGCCACGAACCTGACCGGCTACAGCGCCGCCGCGGTGGGGATGGGCGGCGCGGACCTCGCCTCGCTCTACGACACCTCCGCGATGAACTCGAACCCCGCGGCGCTGTCGCTGCTGCCCCGCGGTGGCGACGGCGATTCGCGCGGCCTCTTCTCGGCCGGGCTCATGGACCTCAGCCTCGGCGTCCTCGTCCCGCTGATGCACCACGAGGACGTCTTCGGCAACTCGCGCGACGGCGAGAACGACCCGTTCCTGGCGCTGCACGGCGGCGTCGCCGGCCGCCTGCGCGGGCTGCCCGGCGTCACCGTCGGCCTCGGCATGTTCTCGCAGGGCGGCCTCGGGACGGACTTCCGCGGGCTCCGGACCGCGTTCGGGACGCGCGACGACATCTCCTCGTACCTGCGCTACACGAAGCTGGTGGCGTCGATTGCCTGGCAGGCGACCGAGAACCTCGCGCTCGGGGTGGCGCCGCACGTCGGCTACTCCGACCTCGCGCTGAGCTTGTTCCCGAAGACGTCGAGCCTCGGGGCGGACGGCGTCCCCGGTACCGGCGACGACTTCGCGGGCTTCGAGATCCCCGACCGGTGCGCGCGCAACCTCGGGCTCGGCGAGCCGGGGAGCACCTGTCCGTGGGACGTCGTCTTCGGCGCCAAGGTCGGCGTGCTCTACAAGGTGAGCTCGACCGTGACGGTCGGGGCGGCCTACACTTCGCCGGTCGACTTCCACTACCGGGACGGCCGTATCAAGCTCGACCTCTCCAGCGTCGGGCTGGGGCGCGTCGAGTACGAGACCGAGGTGGACGGGTTCACGTGGCCGCAGTCGGTCGAGGCCGGCGTGGCCGTGCGGCCCACACCGCGGTGGCTGCTCGCCCTCGACGTCGCCTGGCACAACTGGTCGGCCTTCGATCAGCTCACCATCCGCGCCAGGAACCCGAACCAGCCGCTGGCGCCGCGCAAGGTCGAGCTGAAGCTGGACGCCGACTGGGAGGACCAGTGGGTCGTGGCCGTCGGCGCCGCCTACGAGATCGTTCCCGAGGTCTTCACGGTGCGGGCGGGCTACAACTTCGGCAACAACCCGATCCCCGACCGGACGTTCAACCCGACCGGCCAGGTCGCGTACGAGCACCACCTCATGGCCGGTGTGGGGTACCGCCCCACCCGGAACCTCTCCTTCGATACCGCCTTCACGTACGCGCTGCAGAACAGGGTCACCTACACGAACCCACAGCTGCCCTTCGGGCCCAACGCCGTGGACTCCCCGGCCGGGCTTCAGGTCGACCTGACCATGGGATATCGTTTTTGAGGTGGTAGGGTGACCGCCGGCTCCTCCGCCGCGCGACTCCTCTGGTACCTCGTCTGGACCTACGTCCTCGCCTCCGCGGCCGCCGTCGCCGTCACCTTCTTCCTGGTCCTCCTGGGGTTCGAGTTCAGCCTGTGGCAGTGGGGCCTGTTCCTGATCATCGCCTCGCTGGTGATTCCCTGCTACACGCTGCCCGACATCTACATGATCGCCCGCCACATCAAGCCGATCACGACGGCGCTGCGGACGCTCGACCGGGGTCAGCGGCCGACCTCGGCGGAGGCCTCGCGGGCCATCGTGCGGGCGCTCAACCTGCCGTTCTTCTCGTTCCTGCGCGTCACGCTCTTCCACGGCCCGGCCGCCGCCATCTTCGCGGGGCTCGGCCTCTACGTCGCCAACCACGTGGTGGACGCGGGTTTCGCGCCGTGGCAGATCGGCGGCCTCGGCCTCACCATCTTCCTGTTCGCCTCGCCGGCCCACGCCATCGCCGAGTTCTTCGTCATCGCCAAGAGGATCATCCCGCAGGTCGAGCAGCTGTGGGCCTACTGCGAGCGCGTCGAGCTGGAGGACCAGAAGCACATCATCGCGATCCGGCTGCGGAGCAAGCTCCTCTACCTGTCGATCATCGTCAACTCGCTGCCGCTGTTGTTCTTCGCCGGCACCATCGTCTTCAAGGTGGACCGCCTGCTGCTGAGCAACGGCTTCGAGTCGCGGATGGAGGAGATGTGGCCGCTGCTGTCGTGGGTGGTCGGCGTCGCCCTCGTCTGCATGATCGGCACCCTGACCATGTCGGTGTTCGTCGCCTCCGAGGTCTCGCGCTCGGCGGCCCGGCTGATCGAGGCCATGCGCGCGGTCGAGCACGGCGACCTCGGCAACGACCTGCACCTGACGTCGACCGACGAATACGCCGAGCTGTTCCGCGGCTTCAACCTGATGGTGGGGAGCCTCCGCGAGGAGGTGCGCATCCTGCAGCTCTCGCACGACCTCGCCGGCGAGCTGAACCTCGACCGGCTCCTCACCCGCCTGGTGCACGCCACCACCGAGCTGCTCAACGCCGACCGCAGCACGCTGTTCCTCTACGACCGGAAGACCGGCGAGCTGTTCTCGCGCGTGGCCGAGGGGCTGGAGATCCGGGAGATCCGGCTGGCGACCGACAGCGGCATCGCCGGGGCCGTCTTTCACTCGCGGCGGACCGAGAACATCGCCGACCCCTATGGCGATCCGCGCTTCAACAAGGAGGTCGACCGGCGCACCGGCTACCGGACCGAGAGCATCCTGGCCATGCCGATCGTCAACAAGGCCGGCGACTGCATCGGCGTCACCCAGGTGCTCAACAAGCGCGGCGGCCGGTTCACCGCCAAGGACGAGGCGCGGCTGGGCGCCTTCACGGCTCAGATCGCCATCGCGCTGGAGAATGCCAAGCTCTTCGAGGACGTCCTCAACGAGCGCAACTACAACGAGGGCATCCTCCGGTCCACCACCGACGGCATCATCACGCTGGACGCCGCCGACCGCATCCTGACCGCGAACGACGCCGCGCTGCGCATCCTCAAGACGGCCCGGACCGACGTCATCGACCACCCGGTCGCCGCCGTCTTCACCGGCGCCAACGCCTGGGTCGTGCAGAACCTCGAGAAGGTCAAGCAGAGCAACCGGCGCGAGATCGCGGTCGAGATGGAGCTGCACCTCGGCGCCAAGGACATCGCCTCCGTCAACCTCGCCGTCAACCCGCTCATCGACGTCAACGAGGAGCACATCGGCTCCATGCTCGTGCTGGAGGACATCACCAGCGAGAAGCGGATCCGCAGCACGATGGCCCGCTACATGTCGCCCGAGGTGGCCGAGCAGCTCCTGGCCGCCGGCGAGGCGGTGCTGGGCGGCAAGGACCAGAAGGTCTCGGTCATGTTCTCCGACGTCCGGAACTTCACGAGCATCTCGGAGGCGCTGGGCGCCCGCGAGACGGTGTCGATGCTCAACGAGTACTTCGAGCGGATGGTCGACGTGGTCCTCAGCCACCGCGGCGTGCTCGACAAGTTCATCGGCGACGCCGTCATGGCGCTGTTCGGGGTGCCGTTCAACGGCGCCCACGACGCCGACGACGCCGTCAAGGTGGCCAACGCCATGTTCGTGGCGCTCGGCGCGCTCAACCGCGAGCGCCACCGGGCCGGCAAGACGCCGCTCGACATCGGCGTCGGCATCGCCACCGGGATCGTGGTCGTCGGCAACATCGGCTCCACCCGGCGCATGGAGTACACCGCCATCGGCGACTCGGTGAACCTGGCCTCACGGCTGGAGAGCGCGACCAAGTTCTACGGCGCCAAGGTCCTCATCAGCGAGTCGACGAGGGCGGAGCTGCTGCACACGACGCGGCTGCGCGAGATCGACCGGCTCCGCGTGCAGGGCAAGCACGAGCCGGTGGCGATCTACGAGGCGATGGACCACCTGACCGAGGAGACGTTCCCGAACCTCTCGCCGACGGTCGAGCACTACACCGAGGGGATTCGGCTGTACCGGGCGCGGGAGTTCAAGGATGCGCTCGCGTGCTTCAAGGAGGCGCTCACGCTGAACCCCGGCGACAAGCCGTCTCGCCTCTACGTCGAGCGCGCCGAGCACTTCATCGCCACGCCACCGCCGCGCGACTGGGATGGCGTGTGGACGATGACCACGAAATAACCGGGCGCTGAAGGGCGGGTCGGGGCCGGGTGGGGTCTCGGCGACCACGCGGCTGGGGGCCGCTTCGGGCCCGCCGTGGCTGGGCTCCATCAGGCTGGGGGGCGCACGGCTCCGCGTGACGGGAACGGGTCCTCGAGACCCCACCCAGCCCCGACCCGCCCTTCAGCGCCCTCTCGTGTGCGGAGACCTCACCCTGGCCAGGGGTGCGATAAAAGGCCCCACGGGCAGGGGGCCATCCCCCCACTCTGACCACCGCTGTCACACTTGCCAGACACCATCCCCGGGGAGGATTACCGATGCCTGGGTCAGCGCTCCAGCAGCAGCGCCTGGCCGGCAGCCCGCGGCAGGCGCCGCGCTGGGCGGCGCATCTCTTTCCGGGCGTCCGTGAGCGGCTAGCGGCGCGTGAGTTCCTCTCGTAGCCGCGCGGCGATGATGGTTTCGTCGCCGGGCTGGAGGTTGATGGCGTCGACGGCGATTTCGTCGACGTAGCCTCCCTGGTGGGCGCCTTGCTGGACGTAGATGTGGGGCTCACCCTTCGCCAGCGCGACTTGCACCGCGTGACCGGTTGGGCCGACCCACTCGGGGGTGAAGTAGACGACGGCGTGGGGGATCACGCGGTTGACGGGGTCGTGCTCGACCACGACGCGCAGGCCGGGGATGTCGGCGAGCGACTCGGCGATGGTCGTGCAGAGGTCGGTGTAGCGCTTCATCTCGGCTTTTTCGTCCTCGGCCATGAACAGCTCGAGCGCGGTCACCAGGCCGCAGACCTCTTCCTTCGACGTCTTGGCGGCGCGGGCCAGGGCCTGGTTGGGGCTGGCGTTGAGGGCGACGGCGCGGACGAGGTCGCGGCGGCCGGCGACGATGCCGGTGCTCTGGGGGCCGCGGATGCCCTTGCCGCCGCTGAAGCTCACGAGGTCGGCGCCGAGGCGGAGAAACCTGGTCAAGTTTTCGCGCGGCGGCAGCATCGAGGCCGCGTCGACGATGACCGGCACGCCGCGCTTGTGGGCGATCGCGACCACCTGGTCCAGCGGAAGGATGCCGGGCGGGCTCGTGAACGGCGAGATCAGGTGCGCGACGGCCGCCGTTCGCTCGGTGATCGCGTCCTCCAGCTCGAAGGGCTGGGTCCGGCGCGCCAGGCCGATCTCGACGAGGACGCCGCCGGCGACGCGGTAGGCCTGGTCGTAGGCGAAGCGGTGTGCGCGCTGGATGACGATCTCGTTGCGCATCCCGCGGGTGTCGGGCAGGCGGGTGATCCTCGCGGGGTCGGCGCCGGCGATGCACGCCGCGGCTTGCAGGATCAGGCCGGCGCTGGCGCCCGCGGTGACGAAGGCCGCCTCGGCGCCGAGCATGCGGGCGATGGCCGCGCCGGCCGCCTCGTTCAGCTCGTCGAGGTTCACGAGGGCCTGCGAGGCCTCGCGCATGGTCTCCAGCACCTCCGGCCGCAGCATCGAGCCGCCGTAGCGCGTCGTGGTGCCGGAGCCGTGGATGACGGGACGAACACCCAGGCGGCGATAGATCTCGGGGATGGGCTTCTGCACGGGGTCCTCCCTACGCGCTAGTATTGGCGGCCGTCACGCGCGGCCCGGACGGGACCTGGCCACGAGGGCGGGGGCGCCCTCGTCGAAGCAGAGGGCATTGAAGGCGGCGACGTCGTCGGCCTGGCACCGGTCCAGCTCCGCCAGCTCCCAGTGGATCCGGCCGGACAGGCTCTCGTAGAGCTCGCGCAGCGCCCGCGTCGGCGCGGCGTCCGAGTACTCGATGAGGCCGACGATCGTCGCCAGCCGTGAGTTCAGCTTCGCGGGGAACATCCGCGGGTCGTCGGAGCGGACCTGGATCAGCTCGCCCTCGATGGCGGTCAGCGTGCGGGCGAGGGCCCGGGCCGCGTCCCGGACCCTCGGGGTCTGGGCCCGGCTCGCCCAGCCGTCGGCCTGGCCGCGCAGATCGCGCAAGTTGACGACCGCGTCGTGCACGCCTCGGAGCAGGTCATGGGCCTTCGCCGCCCACGCGTACTGCTCGCGCAGGTCTTCGTCGGTCGCCTGGACGCGCGGGTCCTTCAGGAGCTCGAACGACGAGGTCAGCGTGCGGCCGGCCACGGTGAGCCGTACCTCGTAGGTGCCGGGCGGCACGCGGGGCGCCGCCAGCATCTCCAGCGTTCCGCCGCGGCCCTTGTTGTCGGGCAGCCTGGTGGCGTCGCGGCCGCGCAGGTTCCAGACGAAGCGGTTGGCGCCGGCCTGCCTGGTGGGGTGGGGCTCGTCCTCGCCCGGCTCCTCGCCGCCCGTGGCCGCCGGTGACGCCGCGCTCTCGGCGGGCTTCGCGGCGTCGGGGCGGCTGGTGAACGAGCGGATCTCGCGGCCGTCGGCGCCGAGGAAGGTGA
The DNA here is from genome assembly GCA_963743355.1 of uncultured Candidatus Rokubacteria bacterium. Taxonomy (GTDB): domain Bacteria; phylum Methylomirabilota; class Methylomirabilia; order Rokubacteriales; family CSP1-6; genus AR5. The sequence goes on along the minus strand of CAVUPM010000003.1, from coordinate 91,694 downwards.
GCGTGAGGTCGCCCGCCGCCGCCTCCTTCAGCCAGTAGTGCACCACGACGCCGTTCGGCGGATTCTCGCCGGCGTCGAGCGGCCGCTCTTGCTTCTCGCCGGTCGGACTCTCGACTTGCCGGTAGGCGTAGCCGACCGACCCGGCCATGCGGTACGCCACCTCGCGCCCGGGGCCGGGCTTCATGCCGTGACCCCGGTACGCTCGCCAGCGCACCGTCGGACGGGGCGCGAACAGATGGGCCTCGGCGTCGGCGATCGCCGGGGTCGTCTGGTGCAGCGGCGTGACGTCGTCGAGGATCCAGAACGAGCGCCCGTGCGTGGCGACCACGAGGTCGGTGTCCTTCACGATCAGGTCGTGGATCGGCGCCACCGGCAGGTTCGTCCGCAGGCGCTGCCAGGCGCCGCCGTCGTCGAGCGAGACCCACACGCCCGTCTCGGTGCCGCAGTAGAGCAGACCCGCCCGGCCGGGATCCTCGCGGATGACGCGGGTGATCTCGCCCTCCGGCAGGCCGCGGGCGAGGCTCTTCCACGTGTGGCCGTAGTCGCTGGTCTTGAACAGGTAGGGCCGCGTGTCGTCGTGCTTGTACCGGGTCGCGGCGACGTAGCAGGTGCCGGCGTCGTGGGGCGACGGCTCGAGCACGCTGATCAGCGCCCACTCGGGCAGCTCCGGCGGCGTCACCGCCTGCCAGGTCCGCCCGCGGTCGCGGGTGAGGTGGACGAGGCCGTCGTCGGTCCCCGCCCACAGCACGTCACGCTCGTGCGGCGACTCGACCAGCGCGAAGATCGTGCAGTAGACCTCCGCACCGGTGTTGTCGCGCGTGATGGGCCCACCCGACAGGCCGAGCTTCGTGACGTCGTGGCGGGTGAGGTCGGCGCTCACGGTTTCCCAGGTGTGACCCTCGTCGACGGAACGGAAGACGTGGTTGCCGGCGATCCACAGCTCGCGCGCATCCCAGCGCGAGTAGAAGACCGGGAACGTCCACTGGAACCGGTAGCGATGCTCGGCCGGAGGGATGCCCATCCCGTACGCCTCGGGCCAGACGCCGATGAGCCGCTCCTGCCCCGTGCGGTGATCGTAGTGGACGAGCCGCCCCATGCCAGGCCCGCTGCCCACGGCGCCCCCCACGACGATGGACGGATCGCCGGGCTTCACGGCGATGTAGCCGCTCTCGCCGCCGCCGGGCTGGACCTGGTCGATGGTGGTGATCGCGCCGCGGTGGGACTGGCTGGGCAGGCTGATCGCCCAGTTGTCCTGCTGGGAGCCGTAGATCCGGTACGGCCGCTGGTCGTCGGCGCAGACGTGGTAGAACTGCGCCGTCGGCTGGTTGTAGATGCTCGACCACGACTGGCCGCCGTTGAACGACACGCAGGCGCCGCCGTCGTTGCCCTCGATCATCCGGCGCGCGTTGGCCGGATCGATCCACAGGTCGTGGTTGTCGCCGTGCGGCGTGGCCACCTCGCCGAACGTCTTGCCGCCGTCGATCGACTTCCACAGCGAGTAGTCGGCGACCCACACGGTATCGACGTCGCGCGGGTCCGCGAAGACGTGCATGTAGTACCAGGGGCGGCCGCGCAGGCCGGGCTCCTCGCTGCACCGCTGCCAGGTGTCGCCGCCGTCGTCCGAGCGGAACAGCGCGCCGTCGTCGGCCTCGACCACCGCGTACAGACGCCGGCCGTCGGCACCGGACACGGCGACGCCGATGCGCCCGAGGACGCCGCGCGGCAACCCGGGATTCCGCGAGATGTCGGTCCAGGTGTCGCCCCCGTCGGTGGATCTCCACAGGGAGGAGTCGGGACCGCCGCTCGTCATGCTCCACGGCGTCCGCTGCGCCTGCCAGATCGCCGCGTAGAGGTTGCGCGGATTCGTCTCGTCGAGGGCGAGATCGATGGCCCCGGCCCCGTCGCTCTTGAAGAGCACCTGCTGCCAGCTCGCCCCGCCGTCGCGGGAGCGGAAGACGCCGCGCTCGCGGTTGGGGCCCCAGGCGTGACCCAGCGCGGCGACGTAGACGAGATCCGGATCGCGCGGGTGCACGCGCACGCGCCCGATGTGGCGGGTGTCGCGCAGGCCGCGATTCACCCAGGTGCGGCCCCCGTCGGTGGACCGGTAGACGCCGTCCCCGTGCGACACGTTGCCGCGGATGCACGACTCGCCGGTGCCGGCGTAGAGGACGTTGGGATCGGACGGCGCCACCGCCAGCGCGCCGACGGCCGCGGTCTCGAAGAAGCCGTCGGACACGTTCTCCCAGTAAGTGCCGCCGTCCGTGGTCTTCCACACGCCGCCCGCGCAGGCACCGAAATAGAACGTCATGGCCTCGGTGGGATGGCCGGCCACCGCGACCACCCGGCCACCGCGGTGCGGCCCCACCAGGCGCCACTGGAGCGAAGCGAACAGTCGTGGATCGAGCGCCATGCGGCCCTCCTGGGTCAGGCGACCTGGTAGCGCTTGAGCGCCTGCTGATCGAACGCGAGCCCCAGCCCCGGCTTCGACGGCACGACGAGCTGCCCGTTCTGCAGCGCCGGCGTCTCCTCGAAGAGCTGCAGCGTCCACGGCATGTACTCCACCGTGAGGCCGTTGGGAATCGCCGCGATCAGGTGGACGTGGACCTCGGGGATGAGATGGCTCACCACCGGCAGGTTGAACGCCTCGGCCATGCCCGCGATCTTCATCCACTGCGTGATACCGCCCGCGCGCAGCAGGTCGATCATCACGATGTCGATCGAGCGATGCTCCAGCAGGTGGCGGAAGGGGGCGATGCCGTAGTGGTACTCGCCGGCGGCGATGGGCGTCCCGAGCGCGTCGGCGATGCGCGCCAGACCGGGGTAGTCGTCGTGCGTCGTCGGGTCCTCCAGCCAGAAGAGCTGGTAGGGCTCGATGCGGCGGCCGACCTCGATCGCCTGGTTCACGCTCCAGAGCTGGTTGATGTCGCACATGAGGTCGACGTCGGGTCCGATCGCCTCGCGCATGACGCGCACGCGCTCGATCGAGGCGCCCAGCGTCGGCTCGCTGCCGCACTGCATCTTCATCTGGCGGAAGCCCATGTCGCGCAGGCGGGGGCCGGCCTTGGCCAGGTAGTCGATCGAGTGCGGCCGCATGAGCGCGCCGCTCGCGTAGGTGGGCACGCGGTCGCGCAGGCCGCCGAGCAGCGCCCCCACCGAGCGGCCGAGCGCCTTGCCCTTGAGGTCCCAGCACGCGATGTCCACCGCGGAGAGGGCGAGCGTGAAGATGCCGCCCGGGCCCGAGCCGCCGGCCGCGCGCCGGCACTTGGCGGTGATCGCCTCGACCTGGGTCGGGTCGTCGCCGACGACGAGCCCGGCGAGCGCATCGACGGCGGCCTTGAGCGCGGGCGTCAGCGCGCCGCCGAAGAAGGTGAGCCCGATGCCCACGAGTCCCTGGTCGGTGCCGAGCTCGAGCGTGACGAACTCCCGCGTGTCGGTGGGGGCGGGGAGGCCGACGACGAGCGGGTTGTCGGCCGGGGTCCGGAGCACGCGCGTGGTGACGTGAGTGATCTTCATGCGCTCTCTCTCCTTTGGGGCCTACCGGCCGTCTACACTACCGCAGCTTGGTGGGATGGGGGGCCTCGAACGGCGAGAGCGCGCTGGCCATCACTGGAGGGAGTGGGCCAGGATCATGCGGTCCACCTCTCGGGCCCGGGCTTCTCCTGAGCGCGCGGATGCAAGACGTCAATCGCCCAGCTTACGTTCAGGCGCTCCCCCAGCCAACCCGGGGTCGCGGTGTGCGCGTGCAGGCGAAGCCCCTCGGCGTCGTGCCGCGCGCGGAGGGCCGTCACCGGATCGCCGGGCACTTGGGGGGCGGGTGGAACCTCCGGCAGGGGCCGGCCGTCTGGCCGTCGGAACCGCAGCTCCCCGTCCGGTTCTCGATCGACCAGGAAGCCTTCTTCATGGACCGCGCGGTGGTGGCGGCGACACAGCATGGCGAGGTTCGAGAGCGTGGTGGGGCCGCCGTGGGCCCAGTGCCGGATGTGATGGCCCTGGCCGAACCGCACGCCGCACCCCGGGAAACGGCAGCCGCGGTCGCGATGGTGCAGGGCTCTCCGTAGCGCTGGCGGGATCGTGCGGGTCCGAGCGCCGACTTCCATTACGCGCCCGTCGGGGTCGTGTCGCATGACCACCCGACTGGCGTCGCACGCCAGGCGCTGCGACGTTCCCGCGGGAACGCGCGCGCCGTCCTCGAGGGCCGACTGGCCAGGCGCCTCGGCGTCTGCCAGGACCTCGGCGTCGACGTGGACCACGACCTGGTAGCGCTCGCCCGGGGCGCCCGGATCGATGCCGTGGTGGAGAGCGGCCTCCGCGAGCAGGGCCAGCGCATCCGCCTGCTGCTGGACCATCGTCGGCGGGTCGGCCTCCGGCTCCGGGTCGCGCGCCTGCTGGTACAACGTCTCGCGGGCGGCGGCCAGGGCCTGGACGAGCACCGCGCCGACCTCCGGGGTCAACCGGCCGCGGACGATCACCGTACCGTCGCTGTCCGGATACACGTGCAGGGTGCGGCTCGCGTGCTGCCGGGCGGCCTCCCGGGCCTCGGCCTGGCGGTCCACCTGCCGCCAGCCGCGCACGATCCGCTCGACGTGCTCGGCCGTGCCGGCGCGGCCCACCGCCAGCAGCCGCTCCTCGGTCTCGGGCGTCGCGACGCGGGTCAGCGCCCGCACCTTGGCGTAGGAGAGCTCGCCGCGGGCGAGCGCCTGAGCGAGCCGCGGCAGCGTGCCCAGGGCGCGCGCCACGCGCACGTGCTCGCGGGCCGCGGTCGGCGAGAAGCCCACGCGCCAGCTCAGCCAGGCGGCACAGGACCGGAAGCCGGTGTTCCAGCCGGCGAGCGCGTCGAACTCGCGGATGAGGTCGAGCAGGCGCGCGGTGGCGGCGTCGAGGTGGGCGGAGAGCTCCGCGATCTCGTCGCCCAGCTGATCGAGGTCCGCGATGGTGGAGATCTCAGGCGTGCGGAGTTCCATGACGAGTCCCCCTTGCTGGGGCGACTCTATACCCGGGTTTCGGAGCCACCTGGGAGGCTCGACAGACGGCGATTGCGGCCGGATCGCCCTTTTTCGTGACGAGCCCACGATGCCCGCATCGTCGGGCTCCTGTAGCCCGCTGGGCCGGTATCTACCAAGCGCGGTCGACATGCCGCCGCTGCGCACGCAGAAAGCCGTCAAGCGAAAAACGCACGCGGCATCAGAGCACTGAGGCTGGAGGCGGAGAGAGGGGAGCGGACGGCGCCGGCGCGCCGGGCCCAACACGGGCGGCCCGAGGCGCCGGCTTGATTCGGTCAGCGGTGATAGCGCCCGTCGCGGCCGTTGCGCCAGCTGCCAGCGTGCTTCCAGTGGCCGCGGTGCCCGGGATGTCCGGGCGCCTTGTAGTGCCCGCTCGGGTGCGTGGGGTAGACGTACACCGGCGCCGGGCGGACGTACACGGGGGCCGGCGCGATCACGACCGGCCGCGGCGCGTAGATCGGCGGCGGCGCGATGACGACGGGCTGCGGGGCCACGACGACCGGATGACCGCCGAAACCACCGAAGATCCCCGTGCCCGAGATGATCTGGTTGAAGACGGCGAAGGCGCCGAGACCGAGAGCGGCGTCGGTGGCCGAGTCGGCCAGCGCGACCCCGGGGAGCAGCAGCAGCGCCACCAGCACGAGCACCACCACGGTCTTCATCGCGTCTCCTCCTTGCCGGCGCACCCGGCTGTTCTGGTTGCTTAGACGCCCGGCCGGGACCGGGTATTCTGGGGCGCCATGGAGCGGCGACGGCTGGGGCGGACCGACATGGACGTCAGCATCCTGGGCTTCGGGGGCTCGGAGATCGGCTACCAGCGGGTCAGCGGTCGCACGGTCGCGCGGCTGCTCGGCAGTGCGCTGGACGCGGGGCTGAACGTCATCGACACCGCCGAGTGCTACGAGGACAGCGAGGCGCTGATCGGCCGCGCGCTCGGCGCCCGGCGCGCGCAGGTGCATCTCTTCACCAAGTGTGGTCACGCGGGTGGGTGGGCGCGCGCGGACTGGCGGCCGGCGTCGCTGCTGTCCAGCATCGAGCGCAGCCTGCGTCGCCTGGCGACCGATCACGTCGATCTCATCCAGCTCCACAGCTGCACGCTCGCCCAGCTCCGGAAGGGTGACGTCATCGCGGCGCTCGAGCGGGCGCGCGAACGCGGGTGGGTCCGCCACGTCGGCTACAGCGGCGATGGCGAGGCCGCGCGGTACGCGATCGAGTGCGGGCGCTTCGACACGCTGCAGACGTCCGTGAGCCTCGCCGATCAGCAGGCGCTCGACCTCACGCTGCCGCTGGCCCGAGAGCGCGGGATGGGCGTGATCGCCAAGCGACCGCTCGCGAACGTCGCCTGGCGCTACGCCCGCAAGCCGGCCGAGCCCTACTACCAGGACTACTGGTCGCGGCTGCGCGCGCTCGACTACGACTTCCTGAAGGGCGAGGCGGCGGTGGCCACCGCGCTGCGCTTCACGCTGGCCGCCCCCGGTGTGCACACGGCGATCGTGGGGACCACGAAGCCGGACCGCTGGCAGGCGAACGCGGCCCTGCTGTCGGCCGGCGCCTTGCCCGCCGGCGACTTCGAGTCGATCCGGGCCCGCTGGCGGCAGGTTGCGCAGCCGTCGTGGGAGGGGCAGATCTGATGGATTCGTGTGGATCGAGGGGCGGTGGCGTGCAAGATAGGGGGCGTTGAGCCTCAGCCGTCGCCGGCTTCTCAGTAGTGCCCTCGCGCTCGGCGCGACCTGCGCTGCCGCCCCGCTCATCCGTCGTGCCTGGGCCCAGCCGAAGTTCGCAGGCTCTCCGTTCACACTCGGCGTGGCCTCCGGCTATCCGCTCCCGACCGGCGTGGTGCTGTGGACGCGGCTGGCGCCGGCGCCGCTGCAGCCGGGCGGCGGCATGCCGCCCGAGGTGGTCGGGGTCGAGTGGGAGATCGCCACCGACGAGCGCATGGGGCGGATCGTGTCAGCGCGGTACCGCCGTCGCCACGCCCGAGTGGGCGCACGCCGTGCACGTCGAGGTCGAGGGGCTCGAGCCGGCCCGCGTGGTACTGGTACCGCTTCCGCGCGGGCGGCGAGGTGAGCCCCAGTCGGCCGCACGCGCACCGCGCCCGCGGCCAGCGCCGCCGTCGAGCGGCTCCGCTTCGCCTTCGCCTCCTGCCAGCAGTACGAGCAGGGCTACTATCGGCGCCTATCACCGTATGCTGGCCGACGACCTCGACCTCGTCGTGCTTCCTGGGCGACTACATCTACGAGTCGTCGTGGGGCCGCGACCACGTGCGCAAGCACGGCGCCCCCGAGCCGCACACGCTCGACGACTATCGCGTCGCGCCACGCGCTCTACAAGACCGACCCCGATCTGCAGGCCGCGCACGCGGCGTGCCCGTGGATCGTCACCTGGGACGACCACGAGGTCGCCAACGACTACGCCGACGACCGCTCGCAGTGGGCGCATCCGCGCGAGTGGTTCCTCGCGCGCCGTGCCGCCGCCTACAAGGCCTACTACGAGCACATGCCGCTGCGGCGCCAGATGGTCCCGTTCGGCCCGCACCTGCGCCTCTACCACCAGGTCGCCTTCGGCAGCCTCGTGCAGTTCCACGTGCTCGACGACCGCCAGTTCCGCTCGCATCAGCCCTGCGTGGGGCCCGGCCGCGGCGGCGCGACCGTCACCGGCGAGGAGTGCGCCGCCCGGCTGGATCCGCGGCTCAGCCTGCTCGGCGAGGTCGCAGGAGCGCTGGCTGCGAGACGGCGCTCGACCGCTCGCGCGCCCGCTGGAACGTGCTCGCGCAGCAGTCGATCATGGCCCAGGTCGATCGCAAGCCCGGTCCCGGCCGCCAGTTCTGGACCGATAGCTGGGACGGCTACCCGGTGGCGCGCCGCCGCCTGCTGGACTACCTGGGCATCGCGCAAGCCGGCCAACCCGCTCGTGATCGGCGGCGACGTGCACTCGTTCTGGGTGAACGACCTCAAGCCGGACTTCGACGATCCCGCGTCGCCCGTCGTCGCCACCGAGATCGTCGGCACGTCGATCACCTCGCAGTTCGGGCGCCAGGAGGTGCTCGACGCCCAGCGCGCCGACAACCCCCACGTGCGGTTCGCCGACGGCACGCGGCGCGGCTACGTGCGCGTGGAGGTGACGCCGCGGCAGCTGCGGGCCGACCTGCGCGCGATGCGGACGGTCGCCCAGCCGCGCGCCGAGTGCGACACGCTGGCGTCGTTCGTCGTCGACGACGGCCGGCCCGGCGCGACGCGCGCGTAGCCCGCGCCGTGCGGCGGCGGATCGTCACGCACCACCTCGAGATGACCGATCCCGCGTTCGGTGATTTGCCAGTTTAGGGCTAAATGGCTAAAATGGGCCAAGGAGGTCATCCATGAGCCCAGCCAGTGCCGCCCGGAGCCGCGCGCTCATTCCGGCGTTCCGCAATCGCCGGGGGGAGCGAGTCGAGGCCGCGTCGTTCACCGCGACCGACGCCAAGAAGCAGTTCGCCCGGGTCCTCGAGCTGGTCCTGCAGGGAGGCGCGGTGGTCATCACCAAGCACGATGCGCCCAAGGCGGTGCTGCTCTCCGTCGACGAGTTCACCGCGCTCACGAAGGCCACCGAGAGCACGCTCGACACCCTGAGCGCCGAGTTCGACGCGCTGCTGACCCGGATGCAGACCCCCAGGGCCCGGGCCGGGATGAAGACCGCCTTCGAGGCGTCGCCGAAGGCGCTCGGCCGAGCGGCCGTGGCCGCCGCGCGCAAGCGTGGCTGATGCCCCCGGCATCTACGTCCTGGCGGGGACCAACGGCGCCGGCAAGAGCAGCATCGCCGGGGCGATGTTCGTGCAGGCCGGTGCCGCGTACTTCAACCCGGACGCCGCCGCGCGCCTGATCCGGGCCCGCAATCCCGGCCTCACCCAGGAGCAGGCGAACGGCGCCGCCTGGCGGGAGGGCACGCGCCTGCTGCAGCGCGCGATCACCGAGCGGCGCGTCTTCGCGTTCGAGACGACGCTCGGCGGCAACACGATCACGGCGCTGCTCGAGCGGGCGCTGGTGTCCGGCCTCGAGGTCCGCGTCTGGTACATCGGCTTGAGCAGCCCCGAGCTGCACCTGGCCCGGGTGCGGGCCCGGGTGGCGAGGGGCGGGCACGACATTCCCGAGGCGCGCATCCGCGCCCGCTACGACAGCGGCCGGCTCAACCTGATCCGTCTCCTGCCGACGCTGACCGAGCTCCGGGTCTTCGACAACAGCGCGGATGCCGATCCCCACGCCGGCGCGGCCCCCGAGCCGCGGCCCATCCTGAGAACGGTCCGGGGCAAGGTCGTGTGGTCCTGCCCCCTGGCGGAGATCCCGGAGTGGGCGAAGCCGATCCTGGCGGCGGCGCTCACCCGCCGGGGCTGAGGTACTCCACGGCGCGGCGGTGGCTGACGAGCAGGCTCGCCACGCGGGCCGGGTCGGTGCGGCCCCAGCCGCACTCGGTGGCGACGCCGAAGCGCGGAGTCGCGGAACGGGCCGCGTCGATGCGCCGGCGGTCGCCGGCGAGATCGTCGTGATGAACGAGGCCCAGATAGAGCTGCGTGATCGAGGGCAGGCGCAGGTCGCGCAGCGGGGCGACGTAGCCCGGGTCGTCGCGGTCGCGCGGGACGGGTAGGTGGAGGAAGTCGACGGGCCGTCGCACGCGCCCGAAGATCGCGTTGCCGATCTCGGTCAGAATCGCGGTGTCCTTCGGCATCACGAGGTGCTGATCGGCCGGGCTGCCGTAGCAGAGATGGTAGCCGAGCTCGACGCCGCCGGGGACCGCGTCGCCGAGGCGCCCGAGCAGTGACCGCCCTTGTAGTCGCCGGCCGACGCGAAGTACTGGAGCACCTCGGCGTGTCCCTGGGCCAGCGCGCGGACCGGACGCTCGCGAACGCGCACAGCCGCTCGGGCAGGACGCCGGCCCGGCCCAGCCGGTCGAAGATCGGCCAGGACGCCAGCACGGCCTCGGCGTAGCCGGTCACGAACTCCACGCTGTCGGGCTCGAGCCCGGGCTTGAAGCGCAGCAGCTCGGAGCGCCGCAGCAGCGAGCCGTCCCACTGGCGCAGCTCGAGCAGGCCGGCGTCCGGGTCCACTTCCATCGCCGGGTGGCGTTCGAGCATCGTGCGCTGCCACCACACCCAGCGCCGTCGCTCGCCGGTCTCGCCATCGGGCACGCGGCTGAGCAGGTCGCCGAGCGATCCGGCCAGCGTGCGGAACACCTCCTCGGTCGTGGCCAGCGGGACGCTGCCGATGAGATGGACGAGACCGCGCGCGGACGCCTGCGTCAGGGAGCGCCTCCTGGGAGATCGGGCTCGCTTACACTACCAAGCCATGCGCATCGGTGTCCTGATCCCCACCCGCGGCGTCGTGATGCAGTCGGCGCGGCGGCCCCCCGTCGAGGAGTGCTGGGCGATGGCGCGTCTGGCCGACCAGGCGGGCTACGATGCGCTCTGGGTCGGCGACAGCATCGTGGCCAAGCCGCGCCTGGAGCCGCTGACGACGCTCGGCTTTCTCGCCGGCATGACCGAGCGCGTACGCCTGGGCACGGCCGTCCTGCTGCCGGCGCTGCGCCATCCCGTCGTGCTGGCCGGGCAGATCGCCAACGTCGATCAGATCTCGCGCGGCCGCGTCGTGCTCGGGCTCGGCGTGGGCTGGAGCCTGCCATCGGCCGAGCGGGAGTGGGCGGCGTGTGGCGCCGACCACAAGCGGCGCGTGCGGCGCCTGGAAGAGCACGTGGCGATCTGGCGGCGGCTGTGGCGCGGCGAGCCGCTGACCCACCGCGGCGACGACTACGAGCTGACCGAGCACACCATCGGCCCGCTGCCGTGGACGGAGGGGGGGCCGCCGGTGCTGATCACCGCCGGCAACCGGGGCGAGATGCTGCCCGTGCAGTTCGACCGGTTCGCGCGGCTGGGCGACGGCATCATCACCACCTACGTCCACGCCGAGGAATGCCGCCTCATTCGCGAGCGCGCCGAGGAGGCGCTGGCGCGCCACGGCCGGCCGCGCACCGACTTTCCGCTCTGCGTGTACACGACCGTGCGGATGGAGGACGATCCGCGCGTCGCCGAGCGGGTGACGACCGAGTTCCTCGACCAGTACTACGGCGGCGGCGTGCACTCGCGGGGCACGATGGGTCTGGGGCCGCCGGAGGCCGTGATCGCCGCCCTCCGTCGCTACGCCGCCGCCGGCGCCACCGACCTCTGCATCCGCTTCATCGGCGACGACCAGCTCGCCCAGCTCGAGCGTTTCACCCGCGAGGTGCTGCCCGAGCTGGGGTGAGCTGAATCGCTACTTGGGTGCCGGCGCGTACTTGCCGGTGAGCTGGGGTGTCGTGGCCGGCTCGAGCTTCTTCTCCTGCCGCTGCAGGCGCGTCTCGCGTGACCACGTGCGCTTGAGGTCGTCGTGGATGTTGAAGCGCAGGCGGCCGAGCCCCTCCGTCTCCAGCTCGACCACGTCGCCGTTCTGGAACGCGCTGAGACCCCGGTGGTTGGTGCCGGTGGCGAGGATGTCGCCGGGCTCGAGCGTGTGGATCGAGGTGACCCACTCGATGCAGCGCGGGATCTTGTGGGCCATGTCGTCGGTGTTGAAGCTCTGCATCAGCGTGCCGTTGACCCACAGCTTGATCGGCCAGCCGGTGCGGATCGGCGATCTCGTCGGCGGTCACCAGGTAGGGGCCGATCGGGCAGAACGTGTCGCGCGACTTCATCTGGTAGAACACGTTGCCGGCGGGCGGCAGGCCCCGGGCCGAGCCGTCGATGAAGTTCATGTAGCCGAAGACGTAGCTCATGGCGTCGGCCGCGCGGACGTTCGAGGCGCGCTTGCCGATGACGATCGCCACCTCGGCCTCGCCCTCGAAGATCGTGGCGGGCACGTCGGGCAGCACCATGGTGTCGCCGGGGCCGATGATACTGCCGGGCGACTTGTGGAACGCGTTGATCGGCGCCGGCTCGCTGCGGGTGCCGTCCTCCATGTAGTTCACGGCCATCGCGTCGATGTTGTACGGCTTGGGGGTCGGCGGTCGGATCCGCACCCGGCTGACGGGGACGCCGCTGCCCTTGGCGACCGCCTCCTCGAGCCGCGCGCGATAGTCGGCGAAGCGCGCGATGAGCCCGCTGATGAGGTCGTGCGGCCCGATGTGCGGGATGTCCTGCACCACCGCCGACACGTCGACCACCGACTCGCCCTTGAGCACGCCCAGCTTGAAGTCGTCGAAGTAGAGCAGTTTCACGGTGCCCTCCTGTCCGTCGTGGGGACGCGGGGACTATAACAGCGCCGGCCGCCCATCGCCACGCGGTACGATCGTCGGCATGACGACGCCGATGCGCCCGGTGCCGGAGAGCATCGGCCGCTGGATCACGCGCCGCCGCTGGCTTCGCTGGTGCGACGCCCTCCTCGCGTGGGCGCTGCTCGGGATCGGGTCGGCGGTGGTGCTGGGGCCGAAGCGGCTCGAGGCGGCGGGCGTCGTGGCGCTGGTCCTCGTCGGCCTCGGGGCGGCGCTCCAGCCGCTCCGCGTCCGCTGGCGGCCGGTCACCGCGTGGGTCGGGCTGCGGATCAGCCGCGGCCTGCGACCGGGGGACCGGGCCTGGTACCTGGGCACGCGCGGCGCGAGCCTCGTCGTGGTGACCGCCCGCCGCGGGATCCGCCTGGTGATCGTGCGGCCCGACCTGCAGGACGAGGGCATCAGCGTGCGGCGCACGCGCGTCTTCCTGCTTGCCGCCGAGGGGCCCTGAGCGACGCGGGCACGTTGACGGCCGGAGGGCGCTCGCCTAGCCTGGGTCATGCCTTGCCCTGCCTGCGGGCACGTGACCGCGCCCGCCCAGAGGTTCTGCGACCAGTGCGGCGCGCGCCTGCCGGCGGCCGGCGCGCCCGAGCGCTACACGCCGAGCCATCTCGCCGAGAAGATCCTCGCCTATCGCGTCGCGCTGGAGGGTGAGCGCAAGCAGGTGACCGTCCTGTTCGCCGATCTGGCCGGCTCGATGGAGCTGCTGGCCGATCGCGATCCCGAGGACGCGCGCGAGATCATCGATCCGGTCCTCGACCTGATGATGGACGCCGTCCACGCTTACGAGGGCACGGTCAATCAGGTCATGGGCGACGGCATCATGGCCCTGTTCGGTGCGCCCATCGCCCACGAGGACCACGCCGTCCGCGCCTGCTACGCCGCGCTCCGGATGCAGGAGACGGTCAAGCGCTACGCCGACCGCGTGCGCGCGCGCGCCGGCGTGGCGATCAGCATCCGGGTCGGTCTCAACTCGGGCGAGGTGGTGGTCCGCTCGATCGGCAACGACCTCAACATCGACTACAGCGCGATCGGCCAGACGACCCACCTGGCGGCCCGCATGGAGCAGATGGCCACGCCGGGGACGGTCCGCGCGACGGCGGAGACGCTGCGCCTGGCCGAGGGCTACGTGGAGAGCCGGCCCCTGGGTCGCGTCGCCGTCAAGGGGCTGGGGGCGCCGGTCGAGGTCCACGAGCTGCTCGGCGCCGGCGCGGCGCCGTCGCGGCTGCAGGCGGCCGCGGCGCGCGGGCTGACGCGGTTCGTGGGCCGCGAGGACGAGCGGCGCCGGCTGCGAGAGGCGCTGGAGGCGGCCCGCGCCGGGCGCGGCCAGCTCGTCGCGGTCACCGGCGAGCCGGGCGTGGGCAAGTCGCGGCTGTGCTGGGAGTTCGTGCACGCGTCGGAGACGGCCGCGTGGCGCGTCCTGCAGAGCGGCGGCGTGTCGTACGGCAAGGCGACGGCCTTCCTGCCCATCGCCCGCCTGCTGGAGGCCTACTTCGGCATCGAGCGCGGTCGGGCCGGCGCCGAGCTGCGACGTCACGTCACCGCCCGGATGCTCTCGCTCGATCCCGCGCTGGAGTCCGCGGTCCCCGCGCTGCTCTCGCTGCTCGATCTGCCGGGCGACCGCAACGACGGCTGGGAGGCGCTCGATCCGCCGCAACGGCGCGCGCGCACGCTGGACGCCGTGCGTGCGTTGCTCGTGCGCGAGAGCCAGGCCACCCCGCTGGTGATCGTCCTCGAGGACCTGCAGTGGATCGACGGCGAGACGCAGGCGACGCTCGAGCGCCTGGTCGAGGATCTGCCGGCGTGCCGGCTGCTGCTGCTGGTGACGTTCCGGCCGGAGTACCAGGCGCCCTGGGCCGGCCGCGAGTTCTACCGGCGCGTCGACATCGACGCCTTGCCGCGCGAGCGCGCGGAGGAGCTGCTGGAGGGTCTGGTCGGCACCGACGCCTCGCTGCGCTCCATCCGCACGCTGCTGATCGAGCGTACGGAGGGCAACCCGTTCTACCTCGAGGAGAGCGTGCGCAGCGTGGTCGAGTCCGGCTCGCTGGTGGGAACGGCGGCGGCCTATCGGCTGGGCAAGCCGGTGGACGGCACCGTGATCGCGCCGTCGGTGCGGGCGGTGCTGGCGGCACGCATCGATCGCCTCGGCCCCGCGTCCAAGCGGCTGCTGCAGGCGGCCGCGGTCATCGGCAAGGACGTGCGGCTGACGTGGCTGGAGGCCCTCGCCGAGGAGCCCCAGAACGTCGGCATGCTCATGTCCGACCTGCTCGCGGCGGAGTTCATCGACGCCGTCTCCGACGTCCACTACACGTTCAAGCACGCGCTCACCCACGACGTCGCCTACGGGGGCATCCTCAACGACCGCAAGCGCCTCCTGCACAGCCGGATCGTGGACGTCATCGAGGAGCTGGAGCGGGCGCGGCTGTCCGAGCACGCCGACACGCTCGCCTACCACGCGGTGAACGCGCAGCGCTGGGACAAGGCCATCGACCATCTGCGCATGGCCGGCGCCCGCGCGTACGCCGCGGGCGCGGTGGGGGACTGCATCGACCGCTACGAGCAGGGGCTGCAGCTCCTGCCGCATCTCGGTGCGGCGCCGGACGATCGGCGGCGGGCCATCGATCTGCACCTCGACATCTACAGCCCGCTGTTCTTCCTGGGCCAGTTCGCGCGGCTGGCCGAGCTGAGCCAGCAGGCCCAGGAGTGGGCCACGGCGCTCGGCGACCGGAGCCGGCTGGGCCGGGCCGCCGTGCGCCAGGCGGCGGCGGCCGGGGCTCACGCCGAGTATCCGGTGGCCATCGCGCACGCCCAGCGCGCGCTGGACGTCGCCGGGGACGTGGGCGACGCCGAGCTGCGCGTGGCCGCCTCGCACCTGCTCGGCGTCTGTCACGAGGCGCAGGGTGACTATCCGACCGCCACGCGATTCCTCGCGCGCGTCGTGGACGGGCCCGACGCCGGGCTGGCGCGGCAGCGCCTGGGCCTCGTGTTGCCACCGTACATCTTCGACAACGGCTGGATGGGCACCTGCCTGGCCTACACCGGCCGGTTCGCCGAGGCCCGCGCGTACAGCGCCCGCGCGGTGCAGGCCGCCGAGCAAAACGATCATCCCGGCGCCCAGACGTTCGCTTACGCCCTGCACGCGACCGTGCTGGGCCAGCAGGGGTGCTTCGCCGAGGCGCGCGAGTGGGCGGAGCGCGCGGTGGAGCTGGGCGAGAAGCATCGCGTCTTCGCCTTCCTGTCCGTCGCCTACTCGACTCGCGGGTGGGTGTACGGCTGGCTTGGCCGGTACCCGCACTCCATCGACGATCTCGACCTGGGCGTCTCCACGCACGAGGCGGTCGGCCTGCGCATGCACGCCAGCACGTTCCACGTCCGGTTCGCCGAGGGCCTGCTGCTCGCGGGCCAGGCGACCCGGGCGGCGGAGGTGGCGGCCCGGGCGCGCGCCGTGAGCGAACGCTCCGGCGAGCGGGGAAGCCGCGCGGAGGCGTTGCGCGTGCTGGGCGACGCCAGCCGGGTGGCCGGCGACGCCAGGGCCGCCGAGGACTTCTACCGCCTCGCCCGGGACCTCGCCTCGGAGCTCGGCATGCGGCCGGTGCTCGCGCACAGCCACGCCGGCCTCGCGCTGCTGCCGCAGCCGGCCGCCCGCGAGGACTACGCGACGGCCGCCGCGCTCTACCGCGAGATGGCGATGCCGTTCTGGCTGGAGCGGCTGAACGCCGCCCTCACTTCCCCGCGATGATCCCGTGCGCGAACCGGCGGGAGAGTGCGGCGATCGTGAGGCTCGGGTTGGGGCCGACCGCGCCCGGCATGACGGAGCCGTCGGCCACGTAGAGCCCGGGCAGGTTGAACACCTGTCCGTGGGAGTCCACGACCCCGTCGCCGGCGTCATGGCCCATCGGACAGCCACCCACGGGATGCACCGTGACCAAGCGGTCGAGGTATTTCGCCAGCGGCGTTTCGGCGAAGGAGCCGCCGAGCGTCTCCGCCACGCGCTGGGCCGTCGACGTCAGGTAGTCGAAGTACGCCGCCGACGACCTCCGCCGCCACGACAGCTCCAGGAACCGCCCGTCGTTGCCCCGCAGGCTGAACACGCCGTCGCCCACGTCGCGTCCCATGGCCAGCAGCGGCGTCGACGACGACGACAGCGCCCCGGCGCCGAGGAGCCGGCTCAGCTCGCCGCCGAGCTGGCTCTGCGGCTGGCCGCCGAGGCGCTCGCGCAGGCGGCGCCAGATGAAGCCGGCGGTGCGCCGGATCCAGCCCGGCGCGTCGGTGGCCTCGGCCAGCCAGCTCACGAACTGCGGATAGCCGGCGTCCTGGATGTAGAAGCCGATGTCGGGCTCGCCGGCGGGGCCAGTCGGCACCTCGATGGTGCTGGTGATGACGGGGCCGAAGCTCGGGTCGAGGATGCGCGGCACCCGGGCGCCGCCCGCGTCCGCCCGCATGCACCGGAACGCGAAGGTGAGCAGGTCGCCGTTGCTGGAGTAGCGGGTGCCCAGGCAGCGGCTGACGCCCGGCAGATGGCGACGGTTGCGCAACAGGAGGAGCGTGCTGCCAAAGGTGCCGGCGGCCAGGATCAGTCGCCGGCCGGCGATCGTCCTCGGCTCCAGCTTCTGGGTGTCGTGCTTGCGGCCCTCCCACCGGTCCGGGTCGTGC
This sequence comes from uncultured Candidatus Rokubacteria bacterium, assembly GCA_963743355.1. Taxonomy (GTDB): domain Bacteria; phylum Methylomirabilota; class Methylomirabilia; order Rokubacteriales; family CSP1-6; genus AR5. The sequence goes on along the minus strand of CAVUPM010000003.1, from coordinate 74,778 downwards.
TCGACGTACTGCACCTCCCAGTTGAAGCCGTCGCGCCGGCGGAAGCTGCGGACCTCGGCGTGATGCCGGAGATCGGCACTACACTCGCGCGCGCGCGTGAGGTAGTTGTAGTCCAGCGTATTCTTGCTGCCGTAGTTGCAGCCGAGGTCGCACTCCCCGCAGAGGCGGCACGCGAAGCGCTGCCGGCCGTGCAGGTTGGGCGGCTCGTCGAGCGGTTCGCCCGGCACCGGGGGGCGGCCGCGATTGCCGAAGCTGACGGCGAGGTTGGGGCGATACCACGTGAGCCGGAGCTGCCGGGCCGCCTCCTGGAACGCCAGGGTCTTGGGGGTGGCGTCGTAGGGCGCGACGTCGGCGGGGTAGGGGTTGGCGCCGAGCATCCGCTCGACGGCCTCGTAGTGGGGCTCGAGGTCCTCGCGGCTGACCGGCCACGGCCTGCGCGAGCCATCGGGCCGGCGCTCCACGAACCACGCCTCCGGTTTTCGGATCAGCACGTTGGCGTAGATGATCGAGCCTCCGCCGAACGCGCTCGAGACGAGGGCCGAGCTATGTCGGAAGGACCACACATCGAACATCCCGTAGCGGCCCTCGCTGGGGTCCCAGAAGTTCCGCGCGACCGCGTGGGGCGCCCGGGGAAAGCTGTCGGGAGGATAGCGCCGGCCGCGCTCCAGCAGGCAGACGCGAAGCCCGGCCGCGGCCAGCTCGTACGCCATCACGGAGCCGCCGAAGCCGGAGCCCACGATCACCGCGTCGAACTGCTCGACGTTCGCCATGGTGTCCCGCGATCCCCTCTTACGCGATGTGCCCCACCGGCGCAATGGGACCTCGGGCAGGGGCGGCCCCGGGCGGCGGGGATCGGTGGGAACTTCGCGGCCCCGGGCGGTGTTACTCGCCCGGCCCAGGCCGCGCCGTCGGCGGCGGCACCACTCCAATGCGCGACTCCAGAAGGAGGAACCCCATGAGGATGGCAAGGCTTCTCTCCCTGCTCACCGCCACCGTGCTGCTCTTCGCCGCCGCGTCGGCCAGCGCCCAGGCGCCGCCGCCCTACGGTGCGGCGATCTCGTTCGAGCAGGCCAAGAAGGTCATGGCCGGCGCCGAGGCCGAGGCGAGGAAGAATAGCTGGCCCGTCGTCATCGCCATCGTCGACGCGGGCGGCAACCTCGTCATGCTGAGCCGTCTGGACAACGCCCAGTGGGGCAGCAACGAGGTCGCCAAGGACAAGGCCCGCTCGGCGGTCGCTTTCCGCCGGCCGACCAAGGTGTTCCAGGACGCCATCGGGCAGGGCGGCGCCAACCTCCGCCTGCTGAACCTCTCCGGTGCCAGCCTTCTCGAGGGCGGCATTCCGATCATGGTCGAGGGCAAGATCATCGGCGCCGTCGGCGTCTCCGGCGTCACCTCGCAGCAGGACGCCCAGATCGGCCAGGCCGGCATCGACGCCATGCTGAAGCCCTGATGTAGGCGGCTGCGCGGCGGGCCGGGACTCCCCCCGGCCCGCCCCACCCTCGGCCGCCCCGCGCTATGCTGGAAGCTCCATGCTGCTGGAGAACGCTCGCAGCGCCGCCCGTGCCCTCCGCGTCAACAAGCTCCGAAGCTCGCTCACGATGCTCGGCATCATCATCGGCGTCGGCGCAATCATCGCCATGGTCGCCGTGGGGGCGGGCGCCCAGGCCCGCGTGGCGGAGCAGATCCAGAGCCTCGGCTCGAATCTCATTCTCGTGACCGCGGGCAGCACGACCTCCAGCGGAGTTCGAGGCGGCGGGGGGAGCAACGTCACGCTCACCGAGGACGACGCGACCGCGATCCAGCGCGAGATCCCGGCGGTGCAGGCGGCGGCGGCCACCTGGGGCCGGACCATGCACGTGGTGCATCGCGGCCTCAACTGGGGAACCCTCGTGGCGGGTGTCACGCCCGAGTGGCTCGAGGTCAAGGAGTGGGCCCTGATCGATGGCCGGCCGATCACCGCGGACGACCACCGCGTCGCGGCCAAGGTCGTGCTCGTCGGGCGGACCGCGGCCGCCAATCTGTTCGGCGACGAGAGTCCGCTCGGCCAGACCATCCGGATCCGCCGAGTGCCGTTCACGGTCATCGGGGTGCTGGACCGGAAGGGGCAGAACACCTGGGGGCACGACCAGGACGACACCGTGATGGTTCCGCTCTCGACGGCGAGGCAGAAGCTGTTCGGCAGGATCGCCGGCAAGCCGCGGGCCATCTGGGTGATCACGGTGAAGATCCGGGAAGGCGAGGACTTCGCGGCCGCCGAAGCGCAGATCCGGGAGCTCCTGCGCCAGCGCCACCGCTTGCAACTCGACCAGGCCGACGACTTCACGCTGCGCGATCCTACCGAGATGGTGCAGGCCCACGAGGAAGCCTCGCGGGTGATGGCCTATCTCCTGGCGGCGATCGGCTCCGTCTCGTTGCTCGTCGGCGGCATCGGGATCATGAACATCATGCTGGTCTCGGTGACCGAGCGGACGCGGGAGATCGGGCTCCGGATGGCCGTCGGTGCGCGGAGCCGGGACATCCTCACCCAGTTCCTCGTCGAGGCCGTCACCCTCTCGCTGAGCGGCGGCGTCATCGGCATCGCCGTGGGGCTCGGCGGCTCGCGCGCAATCAGCTACTTCGCCGAGTGGCGCACGCTGATCGCGGTGGAAGCGGTCGTCGTCGCCTTCGGCTCCGCGGCCGCCATCGGCATCCTCTTCGGCCTCTACCCCGCCCGCAAGGCCGCCCGCCTCGACCCCATCGAAGCCCTCCGTTACGAGTAGCGGGCGGTCACACACCGGGTCACAGAGGAGCGTCACGGCTTCGCCGGGACGCTCCGAACGTTGGGGGGTATGGGGGGCCATGTCGGGGCCCCCCATCTACATGGTCGGGCTGTTGAATTCGCCGCCGAGGGCGACCAGCGCCCACGGGCCGCCCTGGGCGTCCCAGCTGAAGCCGATGTGAGCGGAGAGCGCGTGCTGGTCGCGGAAGAGGCGCTGGATCGGGTAGCGATCGTAGATGCCGTTGGCGCCGGCCATCGCGTGCAGCGCGTCGACGGCCTCGGTGCACTGCTCCATCGCCCACGCCACGTTCCGCTTGAAGCGCAGCTTCTCCTCGAGCGTCGGCGCCCGGCCCTCCTGCGCGATCCGATCGGCGTCGAGACAATCCGCGCGGATGCTGAGCCGCGCGGCGTCGATCTGGGCGCCGGCGCGGGCGACGCGGAGCTGCACCGCCTGGAAGTCGCGCATGCGCAGGCCGGTGTAGTTCGTGCTGCGCTCCTTGATGGCGTCGATCGTCAGCTCGAGGGCGGCCTGCGCGTTGCCGACGCCGGCCGCCGACAGGCAGTGGGAGCCGAGCGCCGAGAGCGGCACCCGGTAGAGCGGGTTCGGATTCGTGCGGGCGCCAGGGAACTCGTTGCCGCCACGCGCCAGGTACATGCAGAGGGCGCGGTGGTCGGGCACGAAGAGGTCCTTGGCCCGGACCGACTTGGACCCGGTGCTCCGCATGCCCACGACGTGCCAGTCGTCCACGATCTCGTAGTCGCCGCGCGGCACCAGGCACATCCGATGATCGACGACACGATCGCCCTCGCGCACCGTCACCGCCAGCATGTTCCAGGTGGCGGGGTCCACACCGCTCGAAAAATTCCAGAAGCCGCCGATGACGAAGCCGCCGTCCACGCGGCGGCCGCTCCCCTGCGGGTAGGCGATGCCGGAGGCGATCAGGGCGTCGGGATCCTGGCCCCACACCTCCTCCTGGGCGCGCGCGTCGTACAGCGCGAGCATCCAGTGGTGAATGCCGAGGTTGGCCACGTTCCAGGCGGTGGAGGCGCAGCCTTGCGCGATCTCGAAGGGGATGTCGAAGATCGCCACGAACGGCAGTTCCATGCCGCCCCACCGGGTCGGCTGGTGGAAGCGAAAGAGGCCGGCGCGGTGGAGATCCTCCAGGGTCTGCTTGTCCATCTGCCGCGCGGCCTCGGCGGCGCCGGCCCGCTCGCGCAGGACCGGCGCCAGCATTCGCGCCCGGCGCAGCGCCTCTTCGTAGGTGACCGCGGCGAAGCTGCCCGACGTCACTTGAGCTTGAGCTCCTCGGCCGGGCCGACGTACGGGAAGCCCTGGATCAACCCGGCCGCGGGCTGCTCCACCCGCGAGCCCACGCCCCAGATGAAGCCCTGCTGGAAGATCGGCGCCACCATCACCTGGTCGGTCACGATCTTCTGGATCTGGTGGAGCAGGGCCTCGCGCTGCTTGCGGTCCAGCTCCTTGGCCTGGCGCTGGAACAGGTCGTCGATCTCGGGCAGCGAGCCGTACGCGTACATGCCGTTGCGGGTGTGGAACGGCTCCAGGCGGGCGGCCGCATTGCCGGCCGCGCCGGTGGCACCGATCACGAGGCCCTTCAGCTTCTTGTCGTGCCAGGTGCTCATGAACGTCGCGCGCTCCATGGTCCGCACGCGCGTGCGGATGCCGACGCCGCCGAGAAAGTTCCCCACCGCCTCGCCGAGCGAGGTGTACGGGGGCAGCGGCGTGAGGTCGCCCCCGTCGAAGCCGTTGGGATAACCGGCTTCCGTCAGGAGCTGCTTGGCCCGCTTGACGTCGTGGCGCGGCGGCTCCACGAGCAGCGCGAAGTCGAACTGGGGCGGCACGAAGCCGCCGGCCGCCTTGCCGAGCCCGAGCATCTCCGCCTGGTTGATGGCGTCGCGGTCGATGGCCAGGCTCGCCGCCCGCCGCACGCGGCGGTCGGCCCACGGCGACTTCGGATCCCACCGGTCGAGGAAGTCGAGCCAGTAGATGCCGTAGAGCAGCGGCGCCACCACGCGGATGCCGGGCGTGCGCCTGAGGTCCTCGGCGACGGCGCCCCCGAAGAGATAGCCGGCGTCCACCTCGCCGGCCTTCACGGCGGCCGCCCGCGTCGTCTCGTCGGTGATCGACTTCATCACCAGGCGCTTCACCGACGGCGCCTTGCGCCAGTAGTCGGGGAAGGCCTCCAGGACCAGCTCCACGCCCGGGTTGAAGGAGACGAACCTGTAGGGGCCGGCGCCCACCGGCGCTTTCTTGAAGCCATCGTCGCCCACCTTCTCGACGTACTTCTTGGGCACGATCCAGCCGGCGCCGGTCGCCGAGGTGCCGTAGAAGGCGATGAAGTCGGGCCACGCCTCCTTGAGGATGAAGCGGGCGCGGTTGGGCGCGACGACCTGCACCTCCTTGACCCTGTCCTTGAGGAGCTTGGCGGAGGCGCCCTTGTAGCGCTCGAAGGTGAACTTCACGTCCTCGGCCGTCACCGGATCACCGTTGTGAAACCTGGCGTTCTTGCGGATGACGAACTCGTAGGTGAGACCGTCCTTGGACGCCGACCACGACTCGGCCAGGCTCGGCGTGCTGATCCCCGCGGGCATCGGCTTCACGAGCGCGTCGTGCAGCGCGTACAGCACCATGAACGGGGTGATGAGCGCCTCGGTCTCGCCGGGATCGAGCCAGCGTGAGACGAGCGTGACGTGGAGCCCGAGGACCATGGTGCCGGGCTCCGGCGCCGCGAAGGCGGCGGGCACGGGCGTGAGGAGCAGGACGGCGAGGACCAGGACGACGGCGTGCCGGACGGAGCGGACGGAGCGGCCGCGCATTTACTTCCTCCTGTTCGGTGGGTCCGAGGGGATTCACGGAGACCCTTCTTGAAGTGCGTTTGACGTTAGCACGCCTCCGCGCGGCCCCGCCATCGTTTCGCCACGCGAGAGCCGCGAGGTCTTCACCGCCGCGTCATCGTCACGAGACGACCGGGCCGCATAGTCGCGCACGGCGGCATTCCGCCGCCGGTGCAGTGCACGCCATCCAGGAGGTCGCGACATGCCGAGCCAGCCGTCGAGCCAGCCCCTCGCGCCGATCAACCGCCGCGCGTTCATCAAGGGCGGCACCGCCGTCGCCGCCGGGGTGGGGATCGCCACCCCGTTCCACGCGCTCACCGCCCGGGCGAGCGAGCAGCGCCGCGACCACGGGCGCGCCTGCAGTCCGGACTACGGCCCCCTGGCCCCCGTGAAGGACGCGACGACCGGCCTGCCGCTGCTGCTGCTGCCGGCGGGTTTCGAGTACCTGACGTTCGGCTGGACGGGCGATCTCCTCGCCGACGGAACGACGCTGACGCCGGGCGCCCACGACGGCATGGCCGCGTTCCAGGCCCGCCAGGGCCGCGTGCGCCTGATCCGCAACCACGAGATCGGCTCCAGCGCCGGCGCTTTCGCGCCCGCGCTGGCCTACGACCCGGCGGCCGGCGGCGGCACGACGACGGTGGAATTCGACGCCCGGCTCGGCCAGGTCGTCAGTGCCTGGCCCAGCATCGCCGGCACGGTGACCAACTGCGCGGGCGGGCCGACGCCGTGGGGGGCGTGGCTCACCTGCGAGGAGACCCTGGCCCAGCCGGCCGCGAACAACGCCCTCACGAAGCCGCACGGCTACGTCTACGAGGTGCCGGCGTTCGCCGAGACGACGCGGGAGCCGCTCAAGGCGCTGGGCCGGTTCACGCACGAGGCGGTCGCGATCGATCCGCACACGGGCATCGTCTACGAGACCGAGGATGCCGGGTTCACCTCCGGCTTCTACCGGTTCATCCCGACCCAGCGCGGGAAGCTCGCGTCGGGCGGGGCGCTGCAGATGCTGGCGATCGAGGGACAGCCGCAGTACAACGCCCGCCTCAACCAGGTGCAGGACGAGCCGCTCGACGTCGTCTGGGTGACGATCGACACGCCCGACCCGGTCTTGCCGGCCGGGCCGAGCGTCTTTGCTCAGGGCACGGCCAAGGGCGGCGCTGCCTTCGCCCGGCTGGAAGGCGCCTGGTACGGGCGCGGCAAGATCTACTTCACCTCGACCAACGGCGGCAACGCGGGGCAGGGCCAGATCTGGGAGTACGAGCCGTCGAGCGAGACGCTGCGCCTGCTGTTCGAGTCGCCCTCGGCCGAGATCCTGAACAGCCCCGACAACATCACGGTGAGCCCGCGCGGCGGCCTCGTGCTCTGCGAGGACGGTAGCGGCGCCGAGTTCCTGCACGGCCTGACCGTGGACGGCGAGATCTTCAAGTTCTGCCAGAACAACGCCGTCCTCAACGGCGAGCGCAACGGCATCACCGGCGACTTCCGCGGCAGCGAGTTCGCCGGCGCGACCTACAGCCCCGACGGCCGCTGGCTCTTCTTCAACATCCAGACGCCCGGTATCACCTTCGCGGTGACCGGCCCCTGGCGCAACGGCGCCCTGTAGTCGGGGCCCCCGCGAATCGCGTGGGTCGAGGCACGCCCCGGGTTTCCCGGGGCGTGCCGAGCGTGTGGGGGGCGTGGGGGGCCATTTCGGGGCCCCCCACTCAGAGGTCGTGAAGGAATCCGCGTTCTGCGTGCGCAGTGGCCGCGTGTCGACAGCGGTTGGTAGATAGCGGCGCAGCGGGCTACAGGAGCCCGACGATGCGGGCATCGTGGGCTCATCACGAAAAAGGGGCGATCCTGCCGCCATCGCTGTCTGTCGAGCCTCCCAGGTGGCTCCGAAACTCGGGTGTAGAGTCGCCCAAAGCAGAAGGGGGACGCGTCATGCAGATGTCCTCGTCAGACCTCGACCGCCTGGGCGACGAGATCGCCGAGCTCTCCGCCCACCTCGACGCCGCCACCGCGCGCCTGCTCGATCTCATCCGCGAGTTCGACGCCCGCGCCGGCTGGCACACCGGCTTCCGCTCCTGCGCCGCCTGGCTCTCCTGGCGCGTGGGGTTCTCCCCCACCGCGGCCCGCGAGCACGTGCGCGTGGCGCGCCCTCGGCACGCTGCCGCGGCTCGCCCAGGCGCTCGCCCGCGGCGAACTCTCCTACGCCAAGGTCCGCGCCCTGACCCGCGTCGCGACGCCCGAGACCGAGGAGCGGCTGCTGGCGGTGGGCCGCGTCGGTACCGCCGAGCACGTCGAGCGGATCGTGCGCGGCTGGCGGCAGGTGGACCGGCAGGCCGAGGCTCGGGAAGCCGACCCGCCGACGATGGTCCAGCAGCAGGCCGACGCGCTCGCCCTGCTCGCCGAGACGGCTCTTCATCACGGGATCGATCCCGGCACCTCGGGCGAGCGCTACCAGGTGGTGGTCCACGTCGACGCCGAGTCCTGGCGGACTCCGATGCGCCCGGTCAGTCGGTCCTCGAGGACGGCGCGCGCGTTCCCGCGGGAACGTCGCAGCGCCTGGCGTGTGACGCCAGCCGGGTGGTGATGCGACACGACCCCGACGGCCGCCTGCTGGAGGTCGGCGCCCGGACGCGGACGATCCGCCCGCGCTACGGCGGGCGCTGCACCATCGCGACCGCGGCTGTCGCTTTCCGGGCTGCGGCGTCCGCTTCGGCCAGGGCCACCACATCCGCCACTGGGCCCACGGCGGGCCCACCACGCTCTCGAACCTCGCCCTGCTCTGTCGCCGACACCACCGCGCTTCCACCGCCCGGACGGCCAGCTACTGCCCGAAGTCCCGCCTCCGCTCGACGTGACCGCCGATCCCGTCAAGGTCCTCCGCGCGCGGCACGACGCGGAGGGGGCTTCGCCTGCACGCGCACCGGGAAAAGCGCAGCTCCAGGGCTTGCATGCCCGTCTCTCATCGATCGAGAGCACGACGGCGCCGGCGGGGGGATGCAAGTACAGGGCGGTGATCTCCGAATGCGCTGATAGCTACTCCAACTGATGCGGGCCACCAGGCCGCGGGCTTCGGCTTCGTGCACCAAGTCGGCGATCGTGCGGGTCGTCTTGCCGGCCGGGCCCATCACCGGCTCGCACGCCAGGGCGATCAACTCCAAGCGCGTGACCGGGCCGAACGTGGGCGGAGGCCCGGGCCGCGGCTTGTCCTGCAATCCCGACAGGCCGTGGCGTTGGAACCGCATCCGCCAGCGCTCGACGGTGCGCGGATGTACGCCCAGCCCTCGCGCGATGACCACCGCGCTCGCCCCGCGCTCGGTGCGCTGCCTCTCGTCCAGCGTCACCCGAACGCACGGCCGCCCACGACGGAGCACGCGACAACTGCATCATGGCCCCGGCGTTCGCACCAAACTTTCCGCTCAACTAGTCGAAGCGATTTCTTCACAACCTCTCAGTCACATCCTCGCGACGAGACAGGCCCGGGCACGGTCGGACGGACAGCGCACCGTATTCGGGCAGCGATGCGCCGAGCGGATGAACGTGCAGCCCTCGTTGCAGCGCAGCCGGAGGCGCGGCTGCCGCGGTCGCCGCGTCGCGGTGGGGCTCGGCGGGGAGGCGAACAGGGCCCGCGTTACCGCCTCCGACTGCCGGACGTAGGTGTCGATCGACGCGACGACGACGCGCGCGTCCACGTCGATGAGCGCGATGCCGGCCACCGACACGCGCAGCCAGGCATCGATCACGATGCCGCGGTCGAGCACCCGATCGAGCACCTCGGTCACACTCGTCTGAGGCGCGGCTCGCTCGATGGCCATGCTCCCCGAGAGTGCAAGGGCGGTGCCGGCTACTTGTCCAGCCACACCTCCTGCATCCGCGCGTAGTTGTAGAGCGAGTTGTGGGGCAGCAGATTCTTCACGTACGGCCAGTGGGTGAAATACTCGTTCCGCCAGCCGAGCATCGGTCGGGCGACCTCGGCCTCGAGCTTGCGCTGGATGTCCCACACCAGCTTCAGCCGCGTGGCGCGGTCGAGCTCCCCCGACTGCTGCTCGATCAGCCGGTCCATCGCCTCGTTGCAGTAGTCGGTGTAGTTCCGCGAGGCCCCGCACCTGTAGTTCTCGAAGAGATAGCCGTCGGGATCGTCGATGCCCGAGGCGGTGAGGTTGGCGCCGATCTGGTAGTCCCGGCGCGCCAGCGCGGGGACCTGGCGGAGCTGGTCGGCCACGAACGAGGCGAGGTCCACGTAGATGGCGATGTTCCGGGTGGTGAGGTCCACCCGCGGCGGCTTGCCGGAACCGAAGCCGGCCTCGGCCAGGAGCCGGCGCGCTTCGGCCAGGCCCCAGCTGCCATGCGGCGGCGACATGAGCGCGGCCCCGACCACGGCGCCGTCGTGGCGCACGCCCTTGACGTAGGCGTGACGATCGAGCGCGAAGTTCACGGCGCGGCGCACCGCCGAGCTGTCGAAGGGCGCGCGCTTGTGGTCACCACGACGTTGTCGCTGCCGTTCTGGCCGATGACCGAGACGACGGATGCCGTCGAGGTACGGCCGGCCCGGCACGAAGTAGTCCGGGTTGCGCTCCAGCTCGACCATGGCGCCGGGCAGGGACCCACGACCACTTCTCGGCCAGCTCGGGGATGACCGTCTCCGTCGTGTCGACCGGCTTGAGCGGGTCGAAGATCACCAGATTCGAGAAGCAGGGCGCCACCGGCCACACGCTGGCGATGGTGGCCGACTCGTGGATCGAGAAGCCGGGGGGGTCTCGATCATGGGTTTCCTCCCTGGCGGAGCACGATGGCGTGGGGCATACTACCGCGCATCACCGCGCGATGGCAGTGCCGCCAATCGAAAGCGTGCGAGGTGCAATCGAAAGGAGTTCCAGCGTGATCTACGAGATCCGGACGTACCAAATCGCCCCGGGGAGCCTGGGCGAGGTCGAGAAGCGGTTCGGCGAGGCCTACGAGTACCGCAAGAAGTACTCGGAGCTGACCGCGTTCTGGCATACGGAGATCGGCCCGCTCAACGAGATCATCCACGTGTGGGGCTACAACGACCTGGCCGAGCGCGCCAAGATCCGCGGCGAGGCGGCCAAGGACACGAACTGGCCGCCGAAGATCGGGGAGTTCGTCCGCGCGATGCGCTCGGAGATCATCGCGCCGTTCGGCTTCGTGCCGGCGCCCCGCCCGGGCAAGATGGGCCCGTTCTTCGAGATCCGCTACTACACGCTGAAGCCGGGCACGCTGCCGGATACCGCCAAGGGCTGGGAAGGCAAGCTGCCGGACCGCATGAAGATGTCACCGGTCGTGTTCGCCGGCGGCGTGGAGTTCGGCAAGGCCAACGGCTTCGTGCACATCTGGGCGTACTCGAGCCTGGACCAGCGCATGCAGGTCCGGGCCGAGGCGCGCCAGAAGGGCGTGTGGCCGCCCGGTGGCGGCGGCGACCGCTTGATCACGCAGGAGAGCAAGATCGTCATGCCCGCCGCCTTCTCGCCGCTCCAGTAAGTCAGCGGCTGCGGTACGTCTCGGGCGCGTAGCGACCGAAGAGGATGGCCGCCGCGGTCAGCAGGACGGCCGCGGTGGCCAGCGCGACGTCGGCGCCGAAGAGGTCGGTGATGAGGCCGAGCGCGATCGGCCCCAGCACGTAGCCGGCGTCCGACAGCATGCGAAAGGTGCTCATCGCCGCCGCGTTCATCCCGGGCGGCGCCACGTCGGCGGCGTACGCGGCCGGCGCGGCACCGCTCACGCCCGTCGCCAGGCTCCACACCACGCACGCCGTCAGGAACCAGCCGTACGACGGTGCCCCGATGAAGACCAGCATCGAGGCCGCCGACATCAGGGTGGCCGGCACGATCAGGAGCTTCCGGCCGAAGCGGTCCACGAGCATCCCCGAGGGGTAGATCACCACCAGGCCGACCAGGCTCGCCAGCGCCAGCCCCACGCCGATGCGGTCGGCGCTGAGCCCGAGCCGGTCGCGCGCCAGGACCGGGATCACGTTGAAGAGCGCGCCCGTCCGCGCCACCGCGCTCATGAACGACACGAGGGTGGCCAGCACGAACCCGATGCGACCGGTGAGCAGGCGGATCTGAGCGCCGAACGCCGGCAACTCAGCCGCCGCCACGGCGGCGGCGCTGGCGTGGCCGCCGCGCGTCTCCGGGATGGTGATCCACGCGACGACCGCGGCCGCGACGCCGGCGACCGTGTAGACGAGGAACGGCGCCGCCAGACCGAAGCGCTCGGCCAGCACGCCGCCCGGCACGGGCCCCACGCCCACCGCGAAGAGGAAGACGCCCTGGTAGATGGCCATCGTGCGGCCGCGGTTGGCCGGCGTGGTGATGTCGGCCAGGACGATGGTGCCGCCGATGAGCACCAGGGCTGCGCCCGCCCCGGCGACGAAGCGGCCGCCGATGAAGAGCGCGTAGGAAGGCGCGTACGCGCAGAGGAGGTTGCCTGCCGCGGTGACGAGCCCGCCGAGGGCCAGCCCACCGCGCCGCCCCACGCGATCCGCGAGCTGGCCGGCCGGCACGGCGACGAGGAAGCGGGCGAGGCCGTAGACCGCGATGGACAGGCCGATCGCCGACTGACCGACGCCGAAGGAGTGCGCGTAGAGCGCGAGGACGGCGACCACCGCACCGAAGCCGAGCTGGTTGATCGCCACCAGCACGCAGAGCCAGACGAGGATCCGCGTGCGGTCCGGGTGCGTCTCGGGAAGGCTCAGCGGATGTCGTCGCCGAGTCGGTAGTCGGCGGTCAGCTCGTCGAGCCGGGCCTTGAGGCCGGAGTCGAGCCGCTTGCCCACGGCGGCGATGGCCTCGTCGAGCTGGGCGGGGCGGCTGGCGCCGATGATGGGCGAGGTGACGGCCGGATGCGCGAGCACCCAGGCCAGCGCGAGCTGGACCATCGACATCCCGGCCTCGTCGGCCAGCCCGCGAACCTCCTCGACGGTCTCGAACTCGCGCTCGCGCCAGTAGCGCTCCTGGTAGCGCTTGGCGGCGGTGCCGAGCGTGAAGCGCGTCCCCGCGGTGGGGCCGGTCTCGCGGCGATGCTTGCCGGACAGGAAGCCGCCGGCCAGCGGGTTGTAGGGAATCACCGCCAGCGCTTCGTCCTCGCAGAGCGGCAGCAGCTCGCGTTCGATCTGGCGGAACAGGAGGTTGTAGCGCGGCTGGACGGTGTCGAAGCGCGCGAGGCCGAGGAGGTCGCTGCGGCCGAGCGCCTTCGCCGTCTGCCAGGCCGGGTAGTTCGAGCAGCCGACGTAGCGGGCCTTGCCGGCGCGGACCACGTCGTCGAAGGCGCGCAGCGTCTCGTCGAGCGGCGTCTCGGGATCCGGATGGTGCGCCTGGTAGAGATCGACGTAGTCCGTCTTGAGACGCCGGAGCGAGGCGTCGATCGCGTCGAGGATGTGCTTGCGGGAGAGCCCGCGGTCCCACGACCGAGAGCCCGTCGCGCCGGAGCACTTGGTCGCCACGATGAACTCGTGGCGGCGGCCGGTCAGCCAGCGCCCGAGGATCTCCTCGGTACGGCCGACCGTCTCCGGCGTGCCGCCCAGCGGGTAAACGTCGGCGGTGTCGAGGAAGGTGATGCCGCCCTCGGCGGCGCGGTCGAGGATGGCGCGCGACGCCGGCTCGTCGCACTGCAAGCCGAAGGTCATCGTGCCCAGGCACAGGCGCGAGACCGGCAGCCCGGTGCGGCCGAGCCGGACGTGGCGCATGGCTCAGCGGCCCTTGAACTGCGGGCGGCGCTTCTCGGAGAAGGCCTTGACGCCCTCCTGATAGTCCTCGCTGTTGAAGCAGTCGGCGATGAGCCGGTCGAGGAGCGCAGTGTCCCGCTTGTCGGGCGGGTAGGCGAGCTGCTCCACCGTGTTCTTGGCCGAGCGGATCGTGAGCGGTGCGTTGCGAGAGATCGTGAGCGCGTAGTTGCGCGTGAACGTCTCCAGCTCGGCCTTCGGCACCACCTGGTTCACCAGCCCCATGCGCCAGGCGTCCTGGGCGCTGAAGTCGGTGCGGGCGGTGAAGAAGATCTCCTTGGTGTAGGCCGGCCCCACGAGCCGCATCAGCTTCTCCATGCCGTGGTAGTGGTAGCCGAGCCCGAGCCGGGCGGCCGGTACCCCGAAGCGCGAGTCGTCCGAGCAGAGGCGCAGGTCGCAGCCGATGGCGATGCTGAGCCCGCCGCCGATGCAGAAGCCGTGGATCATCGCCAGCAGGGGCTTCTGCAGGTGGGCGAGCGCGTCGCCGCCGCGCGCGGAGATGCGCCGGTAGTTCTCCTCGTCGGCCATGTTCTTCCGCTTGTCCTTGAACTGCGAGATGTCGGCGCCCGAGACGAACGCCTGCTCGCCGGCGCCGCGCAGGACCACCACGCGGATGGCGTCGTCGGTGGCCAGGTCCTCGACGTACTTCGGCATCAGCTCCCACATCTCCTGGCTCACCGCGTTGCGCTTCTCCGGCTGGTTGAAGATGATCCAGCCGATCGGCCCGTCCTTCTCCATCAGCAGCTTCGGCGTCTCACTCATGAGCGGCTCCTTTGTGGTGTCCCCGCTCCGGTTTATCTCGTCCGAGCGCCCGGCGCAAGTCGTGATACGGTGGCGGGGATTTTCTGACTGGGGCCCCGATATGGCCCCCAGACCCCCAGTCGCTCGGGACGCCCCGGCGGAGCCGGGGCGCCCCTCGATATTCGGACTCGAACGTGGGAGGGAACTGCCATGGCACTGGGCTTCGCGCTGTTCGCCGGCACCGCCGCCGAGGTGATTCGCGGCTCCGCAAGGGAAGCCGAGGCGCTCGGCTACAGCTCCTTCTGGGTGAACCATCCGGGCTCGACCGATGGCCTGGCGGCGCTGGCCCAGGCCGCGGGGGAGACCCAGCGTATCGAGCTCGGCATCGGCGTCATCCCGCTCCACACGCGCGGCCCGGAGAGCATCGTGCAGGGTGCGCGGGCCACCCGGCTGCCGCTCGAGCGATTGCTGCTCGGCGTCGGCAGCCCGAATCCCAAGTCGCTCGAGCGGGTGCGGACGGGCGTCGCCGCGCTGCGGGCCCAGCTCTCCACGCGGATCATCGTGGCCGCGCTCGGTCCCAAGATGTGCCGCCTGGCCGGCGAGGTCGCCGACGGCGTGCTCCTCAACTGGCTGACGCCGGAGTACGCGCGCCGCTCGGCCGACCTGGTCCGCGAGGGCGCGGCCGCCGCCAAGCGCACGCCGCCGACGATCTACGCCTACGTCCGGCTCGCGATGGGCGCCGCCGCCAGCGCGCGGGTGGGCGAGGAGGCCGAGCGCTACGCGGGGATCCCGGCCTACGCCGCCAACTTCGCGCGCATGGGCGTGAAGCCGGTGGACACCGCCATCGCCGTCCAGGCGCCGGCCGCCATCCGGCCCGCGCTCGAGAAGTGGCGCGGCGCCGTCGACGAGGTCGTGCTCCGGGCCATCACCGCCTCCGACACGCTCGACGAGACCCTGGCGCTGGTGCGCGCCGCCAAGCCGGTGTAGCGGATCGCCGCCGGCGCGATGGCGCCGATCGTCTCGCTGCGCGACGTCGCCCGGGGGGTTCGTCCGCCGCGGGCGCGAGCGGCCGAGACCTGGCGCTAGCGACCGAGCAGGAGCCGCCGGGCCTCTTCGTTCTGCGGCGCCAGCTCGAGGACGCGACGGAAGACGCTGAACGCCTCGCCGCTGTCGCCCGCGCTCAGGTGCGCCTTGCCGAGGTTGACGTAGGCGGTGACGTCGCGGGGCTCCAGGCGCACGTACTCGCGCAGGAGCGCGATGGCCCCGCGCGCGTCGCCGAGCGTCAGCGCCTGCTGGCCACCGTCGAGCAGCGTGTGGGCGAACTCCTGCCGCGCCCTGGGATCCGCGGCCCGCCCGAGCCCGTCCGAGAGGACGCGCACGGCCGCGCTCCAGTCCCGGCTGCCGAGATAGGCCCGGCCGGCGTTGAGATAGCCGGCGGCGTCCGCCGGGCGCAGCTTGATGTACTCCACGAAGAGTGCGGCGGCGTCGCCGAAGGAGCCGCGCTGCAGCGCGGCCCGGCCGCCGCCCCAGAGCGAATCGCCCAGCGTGGTGACGACCGTGGCGTCGGCGGGCGCCAGGTTCCAGGCCTGGCGGGCGTTGGTGATCGCCGAGGCCCAGTCCAGCTTGCCGATGTAGGCCTGCGCCGAGTAGAGATACGCCTTCCAGGCGGTGGGGTCGCGGCGGATCGCCTCGATGAGCTTGGTCAGCGCCTCGTCGTAGCGCTTGGCGTCGAGCAGCACCTTGGCCTGCTCGATGAGCGACTCGACCGTGTCGAGCAGGCTCATCGTGGCGCAGCCGACGCTCAGCACGGCCACCAGCAGCAGCACGACCGCCGCGATCGGTGCGCGCTTCAAGCGGGCTGCTGGCTCAGGTACCGCCGGGGATCTTGCTCGAAGGTCTCCTTGCAGGACAGGCAGCAGAAGTAGATCGTCTGGTCCGCCGCCTGGGAACGATACCGCGCGCTCGCGATCTCCACCGTCATCCCGCAGATCGGATCGAGCGCCTCGGTCGGCTCGGCCGCCGCCGCGGGCGTCACCGCCTCCGCGAGCTTGTCACCGCGGTGGTGCTGGATGATCTCGGCCAGGATGCTGACGGCGATCTCGGCCGGCGTGACGGCGCCGAGGTCGAGCCCGGCCGGCGCCTTGAAGCGCCCCAGCCGCTCGGACGGCACGCCGCGCTGGCGCAGCCGCGCCACCACGGACGCCGCCCGCCGGCGGCTGGCGACGAGACTGACGTAGCCCGCCTCCGTCCGGAGCACGCGGGCGAGCGCGTCCTCGTCCGAGTCCGCGTGCGTGGCGACGACGACCGAGGCGCGGCGGCCGAGCCCGAGCGCGTCGAGCCCGGCCCACGCGGCGTCGTCGCGCAGCGGCACGACGGAGTAGCCGGCGGCCTGGCCGAGCGTCGCCAGCGTCTCGACGACGGGGCCGTGGCCGACGAGGACCAGCATCGGGACGGGCAGGTAGGGCTCCACGTAGATCTCCAGCGTGCCGCCGCTGTGGCACGTCATCGCGTGGTCGAGGATGCCCTCGGTGCGGTCGGGCACCCGGCCGCCTTCGCCGTAGAGGCCGACGAGCCGCGGGCGCCCGTCGCGCAGGGCGGTGAGAGCTTCGCGCACCACGACCGGCTCCGCGCAGGCGCCGCCGACCCAGCCCTCGACGGTCCCGTCCTGACGGACGAGCGCCTTGGCGCCGGGCTTGGCGGAGGTCGGCGCCTCGCAGCGCACCACCGTCGCCAGCACGAACGGCTCGCCCCGGCGCTGCAGCTCGGCGGCGCGCTCGAGCAGCGTGTCAGCACGAGGCTTCATTCAGTGACGCCCTTGTCGCGCAGGAGCTTCCAGACCTTGGCCGGGGTGATCGGAATGTCCACGTGGCGCACGCCCAGGTGCCACATGGCGTCGACCACCGCGTTGGCGATGGCGGCCGGCGCCCCGACGGTCGCCGACTCGCCGACCCCCTTGGCGCCGAGCGGGTGGTGGGGCGACGGCGTCACCGTGTGGCCCGTCTCCCACTTCGGGGTCTCGACGGCGGTGGGCAGCAGGTAGTCGATGAAGCTGCCGCCCTGGATGTTGCCGTTGTCGTCGTACGAGATCTCCTCGTAGAGCGCCGGCGCCAGCCCCATGGTGAGACCGCCGTGGATCTGTCCCTCGACGATCATCGGGTTGATGATGTTGCCGCAGTCGTCGATGGCGACGAAGCGCCGGACCTTCACCTCGCCCGTGCCCTTGTCGAGATCCACCACGCAGATGTAACTGCCGAAGGGGTAGGTGAGGTTCGGCGGATCGTAATAGCTGACCGCCTCCAGCCCGGCTTCCATGCCCTGCGGGTGGTTGGTGTAGGCGGCGAAGGCGATGTCCTGGATCGTCTTGGACTTGCCCGGGGCGCCCTTGACCGAGAACTTCCCGGGCTCCCACTCCAGATCGTCCTCGGCCGCCTCGAGCAGGTGCGCGGCGATCTTCCGCGCCTTGGCGAGGATCTTCCGTGACGCCATCGCCGCGGCCGCCCCCGCCACCGGCGTGGAGCGGCTGGCGTAGGTGCCCAGGCCGTAGGGCGCGGTGTCGGTGTCGCCCTCCTCGACCTGGATGTCCTTGGCGGGGATCCCCAGCTCCTCGGCCAGGATCTGCGCGTACGTCGTCTCGTGGCCCTGGCCCTGCGACTTGGTCCCGAATCGGGCGATGGCCTTGCCGGTCGGATGGATGCGGATCTCACAGGAGTCGAACATCTTGAGCCCGAGGATGTCGAAGTGCTTGGACGGCCCGGCGCCGACGATCTCGGTGAAGCTCGAGATGCCGATGCCCATGAGCTCGCCGCGCGCGCGCTTCTCGGCCTGCTCGCGCCGGAGGTCGGCGTAGCCGATCTGGTCCATCGCCTTGCGCAGCGCGCCTTGGTAATTGCCGCTGTCGTATTCCCAGCCGAGCGCCGACTTGTAGGGAAACTGTTCCGGCTTGATGAAATTCTTCATCCGAAGCTCTGCCGGATCCATTCCGATCTCGTGCGCCATCAGGTCGGTCATGCGCTCGATCGTGTGCACGGCCTCGGTCACCCGGAACGAGCAGCGATAGGCGATGCCGCCCGGCGGCTTGTTGGTGTAGACGCCGTCCACCTCGACGTGGGCGGCCTTCAGGTCGTAGGAGCCGGTGCACACGTGGAAGAGCCCGGCCGGGAACTTCGACGGGTTGGCGGCGGCGTCGGCATAGCCATGGTCGGCGAGCGTCTTGATCCGGAGCGCGGTGAGCGTGCCGTCCTTCTTCGCCGCCAGCTCGGCGGTGATGTGATAGTCGCGCGCGAACGAGTCGGCCTGGAGGTTCTCCATCCGGTCCTCGATCCACTTCACCGGCTTGCCGGTGAGCACCGAGGCGGCGACGGCGATGACGTAGCCGGGATAGACCGGCACCTTGCCGCCGAAGCCGCCGCCGATGTCCGGCGAGATGATCCGGATCTTGTGCTCGGCCAACCCGACGTGACCGGCCACCAGCGCGAAGACCGTGCGGATGGCGTGCGGCGCCTGGGTGGTCATCCACACGGTGAGCTTGTCGTTCACCTTGTCGAAGTGCGCGATGCAGCCGCACGTCTCGATGGAGGCCACGTGGATGCGCGGGATGTAGATGTCCTGCTTGACCGTCACGTCGGCCTCGGCGATGGCGCGGTCGGTCGCCGCCCGATCGCCCCACTCCCAGTGCCAGATGTGGTTGTCCTTCTTGTCCTTCTTGTCGGTGCGCAGCACGGGGGCGCCGGGCAGCAGGGCCTTGTGCGGATCGACGACGACCGGCAGCGGGTCGTACTCGACCTCCACCACGGCGGCGCCGTCGGCGGCGGCGTAGCGGCTGGTCGCGAGCACGGCGGCGACTTCCTGCGCCTGGTACATGACCTTCTCGACCGGCAGCACCATCTGGGTGTCCGACATGAGCGTCGGCATCCAGTGCAGGTTGTACTTGGCGAGGTCCTGGCCGGTGATCACGGCGAGCACACCGGGAACGGCCATCGCCTTGGTGGAATCGATCTTGACGATCTTGGCGTGAGCGTGGGGGCTCCGCACGATGTCCAGATACAACATTCCGGGGAGCTGCACGTCGTCCACGTAGGTGCCTCTACCACGGATGAAGCGCGGGTCTTCCTTGCGCTTGAGCGAGTGCCCCATCCCGCCGACTTCGGGGGTGGTCCGGAGCGCCATCACGCGCCTCCTTGCAGCTTGGCCGCCGCGTGCTGGACGGCCTTCACGATGTTGACGTAGCCGGTACACCGGCACAAGTTCCCGGAGATCGCCGTGCGGACGTCGTCCTCGCTCGGCGTGGGGTTCTTCTGGAGGAACGCGTAGCCGGTCATCAGCATGCCCGGCGTGCAGTAGCCGCACTGCAGGCCGTGCTCGCTCATGAACGACTCCTGCAGCGGGTGCAGCTTGCCGTCCTGCTCGAGGCCCTCGACCGTCATGAGCTGCCGGCCGTTGGCCTGCACGGCGAAGACCGTGCACGACTTCACGGGCCGGCCGTCCATGAGGATGGTGCAGGCGCCGCAGTGGGTCGTGTCGCAGCCGATGTGGGTGCCGGTCAGGCGCAGGTTCTCGCGGATCAGGTGGACCAGCAGCAGGCGCGGCTCGACGTCGGCCTCGTGCTTCTCCCCGTTGACGGACATCTGGACGCGCATCGTCCTCACCTGTTTCCTTCCGCGCGCTGGACGGCCCGCCGCAGCGCGCGCGCCGTCAGCACCCGGACCAGGTCGCGCTTGTACTCGACCGACCCGCGCAGGTCCTCGGCCGGATCGGCCGCCTCGGCCGCGCGCTTCGCCGCCTGGGCGATCACGGCCTCGTCCGGCCGCTTGCCCCTCAGCGCGTTCTCGGCCTGCGTCGCCTTGATCGGCGTGAGCCCCACGTTGGTGAGGCCGATCCCGACCTGCTCGCAGGTGCCGGCGGCCGACAGTGTGAGCTGGACGGCGACGGCCGCGGTGGCGAAGTCGCCGACCTTGCGCTCCAGCTTCACGTAGGCGCCGCCGCTGCGAGCGGCCGGCACCGGGACCCGAACCTCGACGAGGATCTCGTCGGAGGTGAGTGCCGTGGCGAACGGGCCGGTGAAGAACGACGCGATCGGGATCTTGCGCTCCCCCCGCGGGCCGGCGGCGACGACCTCGGCGCCCAGCGCCAGCATGGTGGCGGGGTGATCGTTGGCCGGGTCGCCGTGGGCGAGGTTTCCGCCGATTGTGGCGAGGTTACGCACGATCGGATCGGCGATGACCCTGGTGGTCTCGTGGAGCAGGGGGTACCGCGTCCGCACGAGCTCCGATTCCTCGAGGTCCGACTCCCGCGTGAGCGCGCCGATCCGGAGGAACCCGTCGGCCTCCCGGATGCCCGCCAGGCCCGGGATGCCGTTGATGTCGACGACGTGGGGCGGACTGGCCAGCCGCAGCTTCATCATCGGGATGAGGCTCTGGCCCCCCGACAGGACCTTGGCGTCCTCGCCCAGCTTCACGAGCAATGCCGTCGCCTCACTCAGCGAGGTCGGAGCGTGGTATTCGAACGCGGCCGGGATCATCGTTGGTCCCCTTCCGTGCGGGTCGGTGAAAGGGCCGTGAGTCGGGACGGTGCGCGAACCGTGAGCGAACCGTACGGGGCCGGGGCGGCCATGTCAAGCCGTCGGGACTCGGCTATCATCGCCGGCGTGAGCGTCAGGAAAGAGCCGCGCGGCCTCGTGACGATCGTTCCGGCCATGCGGGGCGACGCCCCCGGGGTGATCGACCTCATCGGTCGGGTCTTCGTAGAGTACGGGTGGATCTGGGACCCGGCGACCGAGGTGCCCGACCTGGTCCGGTGGACGGCGTACGAGCCGCCCCACGGCGCGTTCTTCGTCGTCCGGGAGGACCATCGCGTCGTCGGATCCGTCGGCGTCGACCGGACCGAGGACGACGCGGCCGAGCTGCATCGGCTCTATCTCGACGCCGCGCTGCGCGGCCGCGGACTGGGCGACGCGCTCGTCGAGACCATCCTGGGGTGGTGCCGGGACAACGGCATCGGGCGGCTCGTGCTGTGGTCGGACACGCGGTTCGTGCACGCCCACCAGCTCTATCTCCGTCACGGCTTCCACCGGAGCGGCGAGCGTGAGCTCCCGGGGGACATCAACCAGACGCGAGAGTACCGCTTCGAACGAGGCGTCTGAGTCCGCTCAGCGCCCGGGTCCGAACAGGCGGCCCTCGGCGAAGGGGTGGCCGCCTCGGCCTCGCGTATCGGCCGCGTACAGATCCACCCGGAGCCGATTGAGTCCCGCCGGCGAGATCCCCGGGAAGCTGTTCGCCGGGTTGGAGCCCTGGGGGTCCACCCGGTCGTCGAGAAGCTCCGCGCCGGTCGTGATCTCCACGTCGCCCACCTTGTGCTCCGGCACCGCCCATCGGGCCACCCGCTCGATCGGTGTCCGCTCGTCGTCCACGTAGAGCTGGATGTGGAGCTCGTACCGCACGCGCCCGCGGTCGGCCAGCTCGGCGAACAGATCCCGGGACGGCAGGACAGACCGTCGGATCCCCGGCGCGGGCTTGAACGTGAACTTGAACGCGTACGTCCGGCCATCGACGCCGCGGAGGTAGAGGGGAGCGCCGCTCCAGAACTGGGTCTCGGCCAGGCTGTGCACCGGCAAGGCCGAGGGAGCCAGGGCCGCCAGGATGGCGGCCGCTCGCGCGTGGGCTTCGAGGTCCGAGGAAAACTCGGCGGGCTTGAGCCGTCTCAGCTCGGCGGACAATCGCGGCGCGAAGCTCGCGAGCGCCACCGGGGCGAGCAAGGGGTGCTCCTTGTTCGCCTGCAGCAGCTCCGCGGTGGCGAAGCCGAAGGCGATGAGCTCCTCGGGATCGTGGGCAAACGGCACCTCGCCGTTCGTGGCCGTGAGGTCCTGCACGCCGCTCGCCGCCTGCAGCCGCAGCCAGAGTCCGCGGACGTCCGGCATGAGCGCGTTGAGATTGTCATCCCCGCGCCCATAGGAGAGGCGGGCGAAGCCGTCCTGGATCCTCAGGGCCGGATCGAGCAGCGCCGTGCGAATCTCCGGCGGCACGAAGTGCGGATCGAGCTGGTCCGACGGCAGCGGCACGTAGGAGGCCGGGAACGCGCGTCCCATGCGGTGAAACGTCCGGCCCGCGCGCCCGTCCGCGCTCTGAGTCCGCCAGCGGTCTTGCAGGACGCGCGCCTCGCGGGCGGCCGCCGCCAGGCGCCGGGCTTCCTCCGCCTGGCTGCCGCCGAGAAAGCGTGGCGCCGGCGCCGGGATCGGCCACATCCTTACGGCAGCTCCGCGGCGATCGCGGCGTAGAAGCCGTGCACCCGGCCCCGCAGCGCGTTGGGCGTCTCGCCCGAGAGGATCTGGTGTGCGTCCCAGTGGGCCAGCTCGTTGAGATGATCGGCGTTCTCGAGGAAGCCTTTGAAGTAACGGTCCCGCCACCGAGCGGAGCGCACCGACACGAGTCCGTCATTGTCTCCTTCGGCATCCTGAATGATGTCGAAGGCCGGCTGGAAGAGAAGAAAGGTGCCAGGCCGGCTCTGTCGGCCGGCGTAGGTCTGAAATCGGATCGTGCTCTCGCACTCGACCTCGAAGGCCTGAACCTCCGGCCGATCGTTGAAGCGGCGACAGGCGTCGGTCTGGAGATCGTGCAAGCCCTCCACGTCCACCAGGACCTTCTTCAGCGTCGTCGTCAGGTTCGGGAACTGCCGCAAGCCCCAGTCGGCGAAGGGCGAACCCGCGTGGGGCGTCGAGATCGTGGTGAGGGAGGCGACGCGCTCGTGAATCCGCCCGTGATCGCGGTCGTTGAAGAGCAGGTGGCGCGCGTCCAGGCCGCCCATGCTGTGGGCGATGATGTTCACCTTCGGGGCCCGGGTCTCGCTCAAGACCCGCTGCACGTTCGCCCCGAGCTGCGCCGCCCGCGTATCGACCTTCGCCCCGAAGGCCACGCGCGAGTGATAGACGCGGTGGCCCCGGCGGCGCAGCATCGTGCGAATGCCTCTGAAGTAGTGCAGCTCGTCGAGGGTGATGTCGTCGGTGTCGTCGATGCGCAGCGCGGTGTTCCAGAGCACGTCGAATCGACAGACGCCGTGGGCCAGCACGATCGGGTAAGGCATCGCCCCCTCCGGGGGGAGCGTATCATCTCGAACGAGCCTTCTGAGCGATGAAGCCGTTCGGTTCGGCGTGAGCCTGCGCTGCCGAGGCGGACATTGTCGGCGATCGACGCCTTCGCCCCGGTCGTCGAGCGGCTGGGCTCGTCAGACCGGGGCGCGCTCACTCCGCCGGCGCCGGCAGGCCGGGGTCGCGCTCGGGCTTTTCCGCGGCCTGGCGCGCCCGGGCGGGCTCGCCGCGGACGCGGCGCATGAACGGGATCAGCACGACGACGCCGCAGAACACCACCAGCATCAGCCAGAAGTCGTCGGCGTAGGAGAGCACCTGCGCCTGCACCTGCGTCTCGCGGTACACCATGGCGAGGGCGCGGCGGGCGGCCGTGAACCGGTCGGCGCCCTGGGTCAGGAAGTGCTCCGTCCACTCCTCCAGCCGCTCGGCGTAGGCCGGATTCCAGTCGTGCATGTGACTGGTGAGGGTGGACTGGTGCTGCTGGCTGCGTCGGGCCAGCAGCGTGGTGGCCAGCGCCACCCCGGTGCTGCCGCCGATGTTGCGCACCACGTTGTACGCCGCCGTCGCGTTCGACAGGCGTTCGGTCTTGATGGTCGCCAGCGCCAGCGCCTGCAGCGGCACGAAGATGAAGCCGAACGAGAAGCCCTGCAGGAAGCGCGGCCAGGCCAGGCTCCAGAAGTCCATCGTGGACGTGACTTCCGTCATGAGGCTGAGCGAGGCGGCCTGCAGCAGACAGCCGAAGGCCAGCATCACCCGCTGGTCCATGCGCGAGACCAGGCGCCCGGAGATCATCAGCGCGACCATCGTGCCGAGGCCGCCGGGCGCCAGCGTCAGCCCGGCCGTCCACGCGTCGTAGCCGAGGATCTTCTGCGTGTAGAGCGCCACCAGCAAGAGGCTCGAGTTGAACCCGAGGCCGATCAGGAAGATCGACAGCGAGCTGACGCCGAAATTCCGGTCCCGGAAGACGTTGAGATCGAGGATCGGCTCCTCGGCCACGATCTCGCGGACGACGAAGCCGATCAGCATGCCGACGGCCAGCACGGTGAGCCCCACGATGAGCGGGGAGTCGAACCAGTCCTGGCGCTCGCCGAGGTCCAGCACGAGCTGCAGGCAGCCGAACCCGAGCATCATGAGCACGATCCCGGCGACGTCCACGCGCCGCGGCTTCTTGTGGAACGAGGCGTCGAACAGGAAGGCGCTCACCATGAAAAAGGCGAGGATGCCGATCGGCAGGTTGATGTAGAAGATCCAGCGCCACGACCAGTTGTCGGCGATCCAGCCACCGACCGTCGGCCCCAGGATAGGCGCCAGCATGATGCCGAAGCCCCACACCGCCATCGCGGTTCCCCGCTCCTTTAACGGGAAGATCTCCCACATGATGGCCTGAGCCATCGGGATCACGGGCCCGCCACCGAGGCCTTGCAGGATGCGCATGAGCACCAGGAACTCGAGGTTGGGCGCGATGCCGGACAGGAACGAGGCGGTGGTGAAGGTGACGGTGCAGATCAGGTAGAAGCGGCGGCGCCCGAACACGGCCGTGAGCCAGCCGCTGGCCGGGATGATGACCGCGTTGGCGGCCAGGTACGACGTGATGACCCAGGACATCTCGTCGATGCTGGCCGAGAACGACCCCTGCATGTGGGGCAGGGCGACGTTGGTGATGCTGGTGTCGAGGACCTGCATCACCGTGACCATCATCACGGAGAAGGTGATGGCCCACTTGCGTCCCGCCCCTACCGGCGCGTCACTCACCCGGGACCCTTATCTCGGCAGGTACTCGTTGCTCACCAGAGATCTCCTCTACGTTGGCAGCCCGAGGAAGCGGAGCGCGTTCTCGCCGAGGATCTTCTGGCGGTCGCGC
The DNA here is from genome assembly GCA_963743355.1 of uncultured Candidatus Rokubacteria bacterium. Lineage (GTDB taxonomy): Bacteria > Methylomirabilota > Methylomirabilia > Rokubacteriales > CSP1-6 > AR5. The sequence goes on along the minus strand of CAVUPM010000003.1, from coordinate 49,767 downwards.
TCGGGCAGGAACGGGAAGGCGCGGATCTCCCGCACGGAGCGCGCGAGGTCGCCGACGGCGAAGGGCGCGTCGCTGCCGATGACCAGGCGCTCGGCGCCCACGCAGGCCAGGCCGGCCAGCAGCGCCGGCTCGTAGTACGAGATCGTGTCGAAGTAGAGCCGCTCGATCGAGGCCTCGGGGCTGCCGGTGAGGCCGTAGGCCGCGCCGAAGTGCTCCTTGCCGACCCGGAAGCCCAGCGCGATGCGCTCGCGCAGATAGGGCAGGGTGCCGCCCAGGTGGGCCAGGCAGATCCGCAGGCGGTCGCAGCGCTCGACGATGCCGCTGTAGATCAACCGCGCCGCCGCGATCGTCGTGTCATACGGAAAGCCGACCGCCAGGTCGAGCCGGTAGTCGTGGATGTCGCCGTGCCCGGCGGGGTTGATCGGGTGGATGAAGATCGGCAGCGCCTGCGCGTCGGCGGCCTCGAACACCGGTCGCACGCGCTCGTCGTCGAGCTGCATGCCGTGGACGTTGGAGCCGATGCCGAGCCCGAGGAGGCCCAGATCACCGACGGCGCGCTTCAGCTCGCTCAGCGCGTGAGCAGTGTGCTGCAACGGCACTGCCGCCAGCGCGAGGAAACGATCGGGATGGCGCCGGACGACGGCGGCCATCGCGTCGTTGAAGATGCGGCAGAGGCGCAGCCCCAGCTCGGGGTCGGCCCAGTACATCATCGGTGGGCCCAGCGAGAGCACCTGGCGGTCGACGCCGGCCGCGTCCATCTCGCGTAGCCGGGCGTTCTCGTCGTGGAAGGCGGCGGTGTAGCGCCAGAACGTGATGCCCTCGAAGCAGAGGAAGGGCGGCTGGTCACCGGTGAGGCTGACCCCGTAGGGAGCGCCGCCGGCGGCGGCCACCTCCATGAACGCGCGGGGGTAGAGGTGGGCGTGGACGTCGACGACCATCACGCGAGCGCCGAGAGGACGTCGTCGAGCCGCGCGACGTCGGCGATCGTGCCCTGGATGAGCGTCTTGCTCTCGCGCAGCGTCATCCAGAGCGAGCTGGCGCGCGGCATGTCGAGGTAGTCGCGCCGTACCGAGGCGGTGATGTGGATCACCCGTAGCCCGCGCCGGCGCGCCGCCTCCAGCACGCGGGCGCTCTGCTCGAGCACGCGGGACTCGGCGATGCCGGGGGTGGCCGTGATGTTGTCGTGCTGGTAGTCGAGCAGCAGCAGCGCGGTCCGGGCCGGATCGATGGTCAGCGGCATGACTGCGTATTCTAGATCAAACCCGAGCCCGGAAAGGCGCGGTCGATCAGCGCTCTTGAGCGAACGCCGCTATTTCCCGGGAGCTTCCCCGTTGGACAGGCGCACGAGAAACTTCCCGAGATCGCGCGCCATGTCGTCGAAGGACTCCTTCCAGTGGTCCTTCGTATCCCCTCCGAAGATGCCCATCGTGGCTCGGCGGCGGTCGGCGGTGACGAGCACGGGCTTCTTCGACTGGACGTCGACGAATCGCATCTCGGCCTGGGCCCGCGCGGCGCCAGCGCCGTAGAGGCCCGCGAACGCGCGCGCCGCCTGCGAGCCTTCGCCGAGGCGCGTGATCACCCCTTCGAGCCGCAGCGTCTTGTCGGGGCCGAGGCGGAACTCCGTCTCGCTGAGGTTCACGACCCGGGTGAAGAGGCCGGTGTCACGCAGCCGCCGAACCAGCTCGTTCTGGAGGATCGTTGACATCTCGGCGGCCTTGCGGCGGTCGCCTTCGTCCTTGATGCCCGGGTCCGTCACCGGAAACTTGTCGACCGCGACCACCTTGTAGGTCCGTATATTCAGGCCGGGCGCCAGGCCGACGAGGCCCGCGTCCTTGTCCTCGACATTGGGCGTGAGACCGCCCACCGTCTGGACGTCGTCCGGCGAGACCTGGTAGGCGCCGAAGCACCCACCGAGGAGGACGAGCGACCCGAACACGGCGACGAGTCGTGATGCCACCATTCCCATGTCGTGAGCTCCCCCCTGGAGCCGATCAGTCGTTACGGGCCAGCCCCCGCGCTCCTAATCGATCATGACGGCGCGGTGGCGACGAAGGAAAATCGGCAGCCGCTCGAAGGCTCAGCTCAGCGGCAGTGGACGGGCAACACCGGCCACGACCAGGATCCCCCACACGAGCAACGCCAGACCTCTGCCGGTGTAGAGAGCCAGAAAGAAGTAGAACGCGCCGGGATTCTCGGTTCTCGATGGCCGATAGGACTTGAAGCCCGCTGAGCCAGCCGGTATCTCCCCCGCCTGATGGGCTCTGTACGCAACGATCAGAAGCCCCACCCCGAAGATGATCAGGAAGAACGTCGTCATCGGCCTACGCCTCTTCAGCCCGTCGAGCGATGCGGCACCTCGGGCAGGAGCCGGCCGTCCGGGCGTGGAACCGCAGCTCGCCGTCGGGCCCAGTGACGGATGTGATGGCCCTGGCTCAACCGGACGCCGCAGCCCGGGAAGCGGCGGTCGCGATGGTGGAGCGCTCTTCGTAACGCCCGCGGAATCGTGCGCGTCCGGGCGCCGACCTCCACCACGCGCCCGTCGGGGTCGTGTCGCATCACCACCCGGCTGGCGTCGCACGCCAGGCGCTGGGACGTTCCCGCGGGAACGCGCGCGCCGTCCTCTGGAGTGCACCCCTGGAGTGAGACAGAGAAACAGGTGAAAGTCCTCCCGGCGGAGGACCGATGGCCGGACGACGATTCCGGATCTACAGCCGAGATTTCAAAGAGGCAGCCGTTCGCGGATCCTCGCGGGCGAGAAGATTCGCCCCCTCGCCGAGGAGCTGCGGCTGCGGTCGCAGTTGCTGTACACGTGGCTCGACCACTACGAACAGGGTGGTGCCGACGTGCTGGTGCCGCGCGGGCGGCCGCGGAAGGCGGTGGCGTGGACCCGGCGGCGAACGCCTCGGTGATCGCCGGCGGGTAGACCACCTTGAACTGCTCACACACGACAGGCATGTGCGGATGCGGCTCCCTGCCGATGCGCTCGCACTCCCTGGAGAAGTACCGCCAGTGCGCCTCCCGCCAGTAGCGTAGAGTCTTGTCGCCTTCACCTTCCGTTGCGGCAAAGCTGTCGCTGACGCTGTCGAACGGGACGATCTCAACGTGCGTGGATTGGATGACGCACAGTGGAGTGCCGCCCCAATCGGTGACCACGCTGAGAGCGCCAATCTCGGGGAGTGGCTTGTTGGTGAGCTCGTTGGTCCACAGCAGACCCGCGGTTGCACGTTTCTGACCTGACAGGACGAGAGCACCGAGGGCGCTGGCGTTGAACACTCTTCGGAACGTCCACCATTGCCTCCCGGCGGCCGAACTCGCACGCCCAGCGGCCGTATTTCACTGTTTGTCCAGCCGGTCACGGATCAGACCCAGTTCTCTGTTGCGAGCCCTGCGACACGTGCGAAGTGCCGGGTATTGTTCGTGACGAACGTCAGTCGCAGAGACAGCGCATGAGCGGCGATGAGAGTGTCGAATGTGCCGATGGGCTGGCCGCGCCGAACCAGTGCGGCTGCGACCGTGGCAAACCGACTGGCCGCGGATTGATCGAAGGATACAGCCTCGATGGTCTCGACGAACGTGCTGATCAGGCGATGAAGCTTACGCGATCGGCGTACCTCAGCGCCGTAGCGGAGTTCCGCGAGGGTGATCGAGCTGATGCAGAGCTCCGAGGGGCGATGCTCCAGCAGACGTGCCGGAACCCGGCCTTGGCCACGGAGGGCGAAGCTCACCGTATCCGTATCGAGCATGTACTGTGGCATCAGGCGAACGGATCACGCAGATCCCGAAAGCGCTGTTGCTTGGGGCGGGGGATCTTCCCGGGCCAAGCACCCAGGCAAGCCCGGAACTTGTCGGGCCACTCGTCCGCGGCTTCGAGGATGACGCGACGACCTTCGCGACGCACCAGGACCTCGTCCTGGGCGGTGAACCGGCACTCCTTTGGAAGCCGGACCGCCTGACTGCCACCGTTCTGGAAGAGTTTCGCGCGGGCACCTTTCATGAGGCGAGTCTAGACCGGTGTCTATACACCGTCAAGCCGCCGCCGCATCTCGACGCCCAGCGGGCCACTCGGCCCGCACGATGGAGTAGTAGGCGGAGTTACGAACGGAACCATCCTGGCCCGGCATGTCGGCCCGCCGTACCCCATCGAAGCTGGCGCCGAGCCGTTCGATGGCCCGCCGGGACGGGGCGTTGCGTTCGTCCGTCTTGAGCGCGACGCGATGCACCCGCCAGACGTCGAAGGCGTGGGAGAGCAGCAGATATAGACGAACGCCTGCCGGGACTCTGACGCCGCCGCGGCCAGCGCGTCGGCGTCGGCGGCCGCCAGCGGCTGCAGCGTTACCGTCTGGCCCCGAAGAACGCCGACCCGAACGGGGGCTGTCATTCGATCACCACGTCCGCCCGAGAGCGGAGCTCCGGCCTGAAGATTACGCCGACCGCCCGGGCCACCTCGAGGTTGATCGCGAACTCCAGTCGCGTGGGACGCTGGACCGGTAGGTCGGCGGCCCGGGCGCCCTTGAGGATCCTGTCGACGTACTCGGGCGCGCGGGTGAAGCACTCGACGTGATGTTGCCGCCTGGACAGGCGAGGTTGGTCACCAGCCCGACCGCGACGGGATCGCCGACCTGGGCGATGACGATGGGGATCGTGGTGGTCGCGCGCTGCTCACACCGACTCCCCCGGGCTCCGCTATGGCTTCACCGGCGGATAGTTCCGATCGTAGGCCGGCGTCTTCAGGAACTCCTCCGGCTTGTACGTCCAGAACTGCGACACCATCGGATAGGTGTGGACGACGGTGTTCTGCAGCCGGCCGCCGATCTTCTCGACCTTCAGGATGTAGACGTTCTGCGTGGGGTTGTTGTACTCGTCCAGCTTGATCGGGCCGCGCGGGTCCTCGGTCGTCTCGCTCGCCTTGCGGATGGCGGCCAGGAAGCGCGCGCGATCCTCGACCTTGCCGTCGACGGCCCTGGCGGCCTCGGTGATCCACCGGCCGGTGCTGTACATCACGGCGTGGAAATACGCGGGTTGGCGCTTGAGGCGCGCCTCGGCCAGCTTCATGAACGTCTGGTTCGCCGGGGTCGTCAGCGTCGGCGCCCAGATCAGCGAGCCCACCACGCCGATGGCCTCGTCGCCCATCGAGCGCAGGGCGGACTCGTCGGTGAACACCCCGATGCCGAGGAGCGGGTGCTTGTCCTTGAGGCCGCTCTCGGCGTACTGCCTGGCAAAGCGCACGGCCTGGCCGGCGACGAAGACCTGGACGACGGCGTCGACGTCGCGCGGGACCTGGGCGAGGTAGGGCGCGAAGTCCATCGCGTTGAGCGGCACCCACGTCTTCTGCACGACGCGGCCGCCGGCGTCCTCGAACACGCGCTGAAAGCCCCCGAGACACTCGTGGCCGAAGGGGTTGTCCATGGCGAGGGCCGCCACCCGCTTGTACTTGAGGATCCTGGCGGCGTAGTCGCCGAGCGGGTGCATGGGCTGGCTGGCCGCGAAATTGGAGCGGAGGATCCACTTCGGCGGCTTGCGCTTGGTCAGCTCGTCGGGCGTCGTCAGGAACAGCGAGGGCAGCTCGTCGCGCTCGATGGGGGGGACCAGCGCGTAGCCGATGTTGGCCAGCAGGACGCCGGCCAGCACGTGGATCTTGTCCTGCTGGACGAGCTTGCGGTACTTGGCCTGGGCGGTGGCCGGGTTGCCCTCGTCGTCCTCCTCGATCAGCTCGATCTTGCGGCCGGCCACCTGGCCGCCTGCCTGCTCGAGCCCCATCTTCAGCCCGTCGAGCATGTCCTTGCCGGCCTGGGCGAAGATTCCGGTCATCGGCGCGAGGAAGCCGATGCGGATGGGATCGGCCGCGGAGGCCGTGCCGCCCGCGAAGACCCCGGCGGCAACCGCTACGAGCGCGAGGGACAGGATGAAGCGCGGGGTGCGATGCATCACGAGAGCCTCCTCGATCGGGGATGCGACACAGCGCTCAGCATAGTACGGTATCCGATGGTAGAGTCGAGGCCGCGATGGACTGGCAAAAAGAGATGGACGACCTGCGGCGCCGCGAGGCGTTCGCCGAGGAGCTCGGCGGCCCCGAGCGCGTCAAGCGGCAGCACGACGGCGGACGGCTGACGATCCGCGAGCGGGTCGCCCGCATGGCCGACCCGGGCAGTTTCCACGAGCTGGGCAAGATCGCCGGGCGAGCCACCTACGACGCGAAGAACGACCTCGAGAGCCTCACGCCGTCGAACTTCATCTTCGGGCGGGCGAGGGTCGACGGGCGCCCCGTCGTCATCGGCGGCGACGACTTCACGGTGCGCGGAGGCTCGGCCGACGCGACGATCAAGGGCAAGCACAACATGTGCGAGCGGATGGCCCACGACCTCCGCCTGCCGCTGATCCGTCTCGTCGAGGGCTCGGGTGGCGGCGGCTCGGTCAAGACCATCGAGACGACCGGCCGCGCCAACGTCCCCGCCGTGGACGGCTGGGATCAGGTCGTGACGAACATGGGCACGATCCCACGCGTGGCGCTTGGCCTCGGCTCGGTGGCCGGGCTCGGCGCCGCGCACCTGGCCGCCGCGCACTACTCGGTGATGATCAAGGACAAGTCGGCGATGTTCGTGGCCGGCCCGCCCGTCGTCGAGCGGCTCGGCCAGAAGCTCACCAAGAACGAGCTGGGTGGCTGGGAGATCCAGCTGAAGGCCGGCGCCGTCGACCACGCCGTCGACACCGAAGACGACGCGTTCGCGTGCGCGCGCCGCTTCCTGTCCTACCTGCCGTCCTCGGTCGACGACGTGCCGCCGCGTGGGCCGCAGACCGACGACCCGCAGCGCCGCGAGGAGTGGCTGTCCAACGCCATCCCGCGGAACGTGCGCAAGCCGTACAAGATGCGCGCGATCGTCGAGGCGGTGGTCGACCGCGCCTCGTTCTTCGAGATGTCGGCGCTCTACGGCCGCGCGATCATCACGGGCTTCGCCCGGCTCGACGGCTGGCCGGTGGCGCTGATGGCCAGCGATCCGTTCTTCTACGGCGGCGCCTGGACGGCCGACACCTGCCAGAAGGTCGAGCGCTTCGTCGATCTCGCCCGGACCTTCCACCTGCCGATCGTCTATCTCGTCGACTGCCCGGGCTTCCTCATCGGTCTCGAGGCCGAGAAGACCGGGACCATCAAGCAGGGCGTGCGGGCCATGTCGGCCATCTGGCAGTCGGCGGTGCCGTGGTGCGCGGTGATCATCCGCAACGTCTTCGGCGTGGCCGGCGCTGCCCACCGCAACGGCAGCCAGTACTGCACGCGCTACGCGTGGCCCTCGGGGCGGTGGGGCTCGCTGCCGCTCGAAGGCGGTATCGAGGCGGCGTATCGCGCCGAGATCGCCGCCGCGGCGGACCCGCAGGCGAAGATGGGGGAGATCGAGGAGCGGCTGACGAAGCTGCGCTCGCCCTTCCGCTCGGCGGAGACGTTCTGGATCGAGGAGATCATCGACCCGCGCGAGACGCGCCCACTGATCTGCGACTTCGCCAACCTCGCGGCGCCGCTGCGTCGGCCCGGGCCGACGGCGAACCCCATGCGGCCGTAATCGCCGTGGTGGCCCGGAGCGGAGCCGTCGGGCCCCCCGTGGCAGCAATCCCGCGGCGTGGCGCCTTGATGGCCACGCTCTTCGCCGCGCAGGTCTGCGGCAGCACCGGTCACTCGATCGGCATGGCGGTCGGCGGCATCATGGCCGCGGCCATCACCGGGAACACCGCGTGGTCCGGCGTGCCCGTCGGCCTCGGCGCGCTGGGGGCGGCGCTCGCCAGCTGGCCGCTCTCCCGGCTCATGGCACGCTACGGGCGCCGACCCGGCCTGGCGCTCGGCTACGGCCTGGCCGTCGTGGGGGCGGTGCTCGGCATGGTCGCCGTGCTGACCGCGAGCTTCGGTCTGCTGCTCGTCGGCATGACGCTGTTCGGGATCTCGAACACGTCCAACCTCCTGGCCCGCTACGCGGCCGCCGACATCACGCCGGCCGCCCACCGCGGCCGCGCCATGGGCCTGATCGTGTGGGGCTCGACCCTGGGCTCGATCATCGGTCCCAACCTCATGGGCTCGGTCGTCCGGCTGGGCGCGCTGTTCGGCCTCTCGCCCGTCGGCAGCGCGTTCCTGATCAGCATCGCCGGCTACGGTCTGGGGGCGCTCCTGGTCCAGCTGCTGCTGCGGCCCGATCCGCTGACGATCGCGCGCCGGCTCGACGATCACCCGACGGCCGGGGGGCGGGTCGAGCGGGCGCGCCCCCTCGGCGTGATCCTGAGCGAGCCGCGCGTGCGCGTGGCGGTCGGCACGCTCATGACGAGCCAGATCGTGATGATCGGCACCACGTCCACGTCGCCCGTCTACCTGCACGACCAGGGCCACGCCGTCGGTACAATCGGCCTCGCCGTCGCCGTGCACCTGGGCGGCATGTACGTGGTCTCGCCGCTGTCCGGCTGGCTCTGCGACCGCTTCGGACGCCTGCTGACGATCGCCACCGGCGGGCTCGTGCTCCTGCTGGCGGTCGCGATCGCCGGGCTGGCGCCCGGCAGCGCCAGCGGCCTGGTGATGCTCGGCCTGTTCGTCAACGGCGTGGGATGGAACCTGGCCTTCGTGGCGGGCAGCGCGCTGCTCACCGACGCGCTCTCGCCCAACGAGCGGGCGTCGACCCAGGGGTTTGCCGACCTCGTCATGGGGCTGATGGGCGCGCTGGGCAGCGCCGCCGGGGGCCTGATCCTCGGCACCTGGGGCTTCGGCATGCTCAACGCGCTCGGCGCCGGCGTCGTGGTGGGGACGCTGACCGTGATCCTGATGGGGCGGCTGGCCCGCCCCGGCGATGCGCGACAACTTCGCGCTTGACTCCCTCCGACCCCCGCGGTATCCCCTAACACGCACGAGCACTGGGTCGGTTCCTCGTCGAGTTCGCACCTTCGTTTCGCTTCGGGAGGAGACATGCTGCGAGAGCTCACGACGGCATTCATGGTTCTCGCGGCCCTCGCTGGCTCCGCTGCCGCGGACGGGGCGTTCCCGAGTCGGCCCGTCACGATCGTCAACCCGTTTCCGCCGGGCGGCCAGGCGGACCTGACGGGCCGCCCGCTGGCCGCCGCGCTGGAGAAAGTCCTCAAGCAGCCCGTCGTCATCACCAACAAGGCGGGCGCGGCGGGAGCGGTCGGCATGCAGTCGGTGGCGGTGGCCAAGCCGGACGGCTACACGATCGTCATCACGGTGCCCGCCATCTCGACCATCCCCGAGGTGGACAAGCTGTTCGGCCGGCCGTCCACGATCACGCGGGAGCAGTTCGCGCCGCTGGCGCGCATCAACGCCGATCCGTGCGTGATCGTCGTCAACGCCGAGCAGCCGTGGAAGACACTCAAGGAGTTGCTCGACGACGCTCGGAAGCGGCCGGGGGAGATCACCTACGCGTCGTCCGGTCTCTACGGCGCCTCCCACGTCCCCATGGAGATGCTGCTGCAGGCCGCCGGCGCCAGGATGCGCCACCTGCCGACCACGGGCGGCGGCCCGGCCACCACGGCGGTCCTCGGCGGGCACGCGGCATTGTGGTGCTCGACCACGGGCCCGGCCGCGCCGCACGTGAAGTCGGGCAAGTTCCGGGCTCTGGCCGTCACCTCGGCCAAGCGTCATCCCCACTTCGACGCGCCCACCCTCCAGGAGCTGGGCTACGACGTCGAGTACTATCTCTGGATCGGGCTCTTCGCCCCCAAGGCCACGCCGGCACCGATGATGAAGGCGCTGCGCGAGGCGGTCCGGCAGGCGGTGGAGGACCCGGCGTTCAAGAGCGCGCTCGAGAAGATCCAGAGCCCGCTGGCGTATCAGGACGCCGACGAGTTCCGGAGCTGGTGGGACGCTGACTCCGCCAAGCTCGCAGAGGTGATCAAGCGTATCGGTAAGGTCGAGGCGAAGTAGGTCCCCAACGTGAGCCTCGGCGCGCCGTCGACACGCCAGCTTGACAGGTTGCGGTTCCTGCCACTAGACTCGCGCCACTTCTTCGAGGCTTAGAGCCGCCCCCACACAACGTCGTTTGTCGGGAGGGACGCACACATGCGCAGGCTGATCCCGCTGAAGTCGGCAGTCGTTCTCACCCTCATCGTGGCCTTCGCCTCCTTCCTCGCGGGCTCCTATAGCGCGCCCGCCCCGGCCACCGCCCAGGCGCCGATCAAATGGAAAGTGCAGACCGGCTGGCCGCCGACGTCCATCGTCCAGGACGCCGCCAAGCTGCTGGTGGAGATGCTCGAGAAGAACACTGGCGGGCGCCTGAAGATCGAGTTGCTGCCGGGCGGCGCCATCGTGCCGGTCTTCGAGATCCAGGATGCCGTGAACCGCGGCGTGCTGGACGCCGGGCACACCACCCCGGGCTACATCATCGGAAAGCTCCAGGCGTTCATCCCGCTGACGCACGGCCCGCTGTTCGGGATGGACTTCATCGACTACTTCGGCTGGTACTGGGAGGGTGGGGGGCACGAGCTGCTCAACGAGGCGTACCAGAAGAACCTCAAGATGAACGTGGTGACCTTCCAGGTCCACCCGGAAGGGCCCCAGGCGATGGGGTGGTTCAAGAAGGAGATCCGCTCGTTCGCGGACATCAAGGGGCTGAAGTACCGCATCTACGGCATCGGCGCGGAGGCCTACGGCAAGCTCGGCATCAGCGCGGTGACCATCCCCGGCGGTGAGATCGTTCCCGCCCTGGAGCGCGGGGTCATCGACGGTGCGGAGTGGATCAACTGCTACGACGATCGGATCCTCGGCCTCGACAAGGTGGCCAAGTTCCACTACGCGCCGGGCATGCACGAGCCGGTGACGGTGGGCGAGTTCATCATCAACAAAAACAAGTACGACGCCCTGCCCGCCGACATCAAGGAGATCATCAAGAGCACCGTCCAGGCCGCCTACTGGATGCACTTCGTCAAGTTCCAGGAGAAGACGGCGAAGGCCTGCGGCGAGCTGATCGCCCAGGGCGTCAAGGTGATCAAGACCACCGACGAGCTCAACAGGGCGTTCCTCAAGGTGTACGACGAGATCTCGAACGGGTACGCCGCCAAGGATCCCTTCTACAAGAAGGTGGTGGACTCCCAGAAGAAGTACGCCGGCCTGATCGTCCCCTACCGGCTCTCCTACTGGCCGCCCTACCAGTTCATCGGCGAGCACTACTGGAAGGAAAAGATCTGGCTGAAGTAGCTCGCTCGGCGATCTGACGACACCGGGGCCGGCGCCTCCGCCGGCCCCGTCGCTCGCTCGCGCAGCGATTCCCGCGCCAGGGAGGAAAAGCAGTGGCGACCTCTGCTCGTCGTGACGTGAAGGCGGATGAGTTCCCGCCCGCGGTGATGTCGCTGGTGCGGGCGATCGACACGGCCTCCGACTGGGCCGGCCGGTTCTTCTGCTGGCTGATCGTCCCGCTGATCCTGGGGACCACCTACGAGGTCATCGTCCGCTACCTGTTCAACGCGCCGACGATCTGGGCCTACGACCTCAGCTACATGCTCTACGGCAGCCACTTCATGCTGGGCGCCGGCTACACGCTCCTCAAGGGCGGCCACATCCGCACCGACATCTTCTACCAGAACTGGTCACCGCGTACCCGGGGGACGGTCGACGCCGTGCTGTACCTGTTCCTCTTCTTCCCGGGGATGATCTTCTTCTTCTGGATGGGGAGCCAGGAGGGGCTGCAGTCCTGGTCGATCGGCGAGCGCTCGGACGCCAGCCCGTGGCGCCCGATCGTCTATCCGCTCAAGCTGGTCCTGCCGGTCACAGCCCTGCTCATCCTGGTCCAGGGCGTCTCGGAGTTCATCAAGAGCCTCCACCTGGCGCTGCGGGGACGGCCGCTATGAGCCCCGAATACCTCGGCCTCGTCCTCCTGGGGGCGCTGCTGACCGGCATCTTCGTGGGCTTCCCCATCGCTTTCACGCTGATCATCCTCAGCATCGTGTTCGGCTACATCGGCTTCGGCGACACGGTGTTCTATCTGATGGTCTTCCAGACCATCGGCCTCATGAAGGAGGAGACGCTGGCTGCCGTGCCACTCTTCATCTTCATGGGGCACATCCTGGAGCAGGCAGGGCTCATGGAGCGGCTGTTCAACGCCTTCCGGCTCATCCTGGCCCCGGTGCGCGGCTCGCTCTACCTGGGGGTGCTGTTCACCGCCACGATCTTCGCCACCGCCACCGGCATCATCGGCGCCTCGGTGACCGTGATGGGGCTGATGGCGGGGCCGGCCATGATCAAGGCCCGCTACGATCCCAAGCTGTCGGCGGGGGCCATCGCCGCCGGGGGAACGCTGGGCATCCTGATCCCCCCCAGCGTGATGCTGGTCGTCATGGGCCCGATCGTCGGTGTTTCGATCGTGCAGCTCTTCGCGGCGGCCATCATGCCCGGCGTGATGCTGGCGGGCCTGTACATCGCGTACACGATGGTCCGGAGCCTCCTCAACCCGAAGCTCGGACCGCCCCTGCCGCTGGACGAGCGGGCCACGTCCTACGGCCAGATCGTGAAGGAGTTCTTCGCCGGCGTCGTCCCGCTCGCGGTCATCATCTTCGCCGCGCTCGGCAGCATCATCATGGGCCTGGCGACGCCGACCGAGGCCGCCGCCATGGGCGCCTTCGGGGCCACCGTGCTGACCCTATCCTATGGCCGGCTGAACTACCCGATGTTCCGCGACGCGGCCATCAAGACGCTGCAGACCTCGAGCCTCGTGCTGTTCCTGGCCGTGGCCTCCAACATCTACGGGTCCGTCTTCACCCGGCTGGGCACCAGCAGCATGCTGGCCAGCACGCTGGTCTCGCTTCCGGTGCCACCGCTGGTCATGCTGGGCCTCCTCATGATCCTCATCTTCCTGCTGGGGTGGCCGCTGGAGTGGCCGGCGATCATCTTCATCTTCCTGCCGATCTTCATCCCGGTGGTGCAGGCGCTCAAGTTCGACCTCATCTGGTTCAGCGTCCTGGTCGCGGTGAACCTCCAGACGGCGTTCCTGTCGCCGCCGGTCGCCATGGCCGCCTACTACCTCAAGGCCGTGGTGCCGTCGTGGGGGCTGAACGACATCTACCGGGGGATGGTCGACTTCATGCTGCTGCAGGTGGTTGGCTTGCTGCTCGTCTTCTTCTTCCCACAGATCGCGCTGTGGCTGCCGAACCTGCTCTACGGCAAGTAAGAGGCCGCCCGACACCCTGAGCCTATCCCATCCGCGTGAGTGTCGGGGCCGCGCGCCCCGACCGGAGCTTCGATCCCCCCCGAGGAGGACTGTTCCCATGGAGGTGACGGCGTGAGCTTGCCCGCCGATGCATCGACGGCGCCGGCGGCACCCAGCGGGCTTGATCGGATCGTGGCGTCGATCGACGGCCTCAGCACGGCCACGGGCTGGCTGGCCGGCTGGCTCATGGTGCCGATGACCCTGGCCGTCACCTACGAAGTGGTTGCGCGCTATGCCTTCCACGCCCCGACCGTCTGGGCCTACGACAGCACCTACATGTTCTTCGGCACCCAGTTCATGCTCGCGGCCGCCTACACGCTGCTCAAGGGCGGGCACATCCGGACCGACGTGTTCTACGAGCGGTGGTCGGCACGGACGCGGGCGACCATCGACACGGTCTCCTACGTGTTCTTCTTCTTTCCCGGCATGCTGTTCGTGCTCTACGCGGGCTGGGTGGAGGCCTGGCAATCCTGGCAGATCGGCGAGCGCTCGGACTGGAGCGCCTGGCGGCCCGTCATCTACCCCTTGAAGTTCGTGATCCCCGTGAGCGCCGCCCTCCTCCTGCTCCAGGGCTTTGCCGAGCTGGTCCGGTGCCTGCGGGTGATCCGGGGGCGGCCGCGGTGAGCCACGAGATCCTCGGCTTCGTCCTGCTCGCGGTCTTCCTCTTCGCCATCTTCATCGGCTTCCCGGTCTCGTTCACGCTCATCTTCCTGTCGCTGGCGTTCGGCTACTTCGCGCTCGGCGACATGGTCTTCTACCTGACCGTGCTGCAGACGATCGGGCTCATGAAGGAGGAGGTCCTGGCGGCGGTTCCGCTCTTCATCTTCATGGGCTACCTCCTCGAGGAGGGCGGGCTCATGGAGCGCCTGTTCCACGCCTTCCGGCTGCTGATGGGCGGTATCCCGGGCTCGCTCTACGTCGCCGTGCTGGCCACCGCCACGATCTTCGGGATCGCCGCCGGCACCGTCGGCGCCACCGTCGCCGTGGTCGGGATCATGGCCGTGCCGACCATGGTCCGGGCGGGGTACGACGCGCGGCTCTCCGCCGGCTCCATCACGGCCGGGGGCAGCCTCGGCATCCTGATCCCGCCGAGCGTGATGCTGGTCGTGATGGGCCCCGTCATGGGCGTCTCGGTCGCCGACCTGTACGCGGCCTGTTTCGGCCCCGGCTTCCTGCTGGCGGGGATCTTCATCGGCTGGACGCTGATCCGGTCCCTCATCGATCCGCGGCTGGGGCCGCCGCTCCCGATCGAGCAGCGCTCGGGCTCCCTGCGCACGCTCGCGGTCGAGCTGACGCTCGGGATGCTTCCCCACGTGATCCTGACCGTGATCACGCTGGGGCCGATCCTGGCCGGCATGGCCACGCCCACCGAGGCGGCGGCCGTGGGCGTGGTGGGCACGGTCATCATGGCCGCGCTCTACCGGGCGCTGTCCTGGACCCGGGTCAAGGACGCGATGCTCCAGACCGCCCAGCAGACGAGCATGGTCCTGTTTCTGGCCGTCGCCTCCAACATCTTCGGCGCGGTGTTCACCCGGCTCGGATCGGCCACGCTGATGACCGACACGCTCATCGGACTGCCCCTGCCGCCGATGGGTACGATGCTGGTCGTGATGGCCCTGATCTTCCTGATGGGCTGGCCGTTCGAGTGGCCGGCGATCGTGCTCGTCTTCGTGCCGCTCCTGCAGCCGGCCATCATCGCGCTCAAGTTCGACCAGCTGTGGTTCGCCACGCTGATCGCGGTCAATCTGCAGACGGCCTTCCTGTCGCCGCCGGTGGCGATGGCGGCCTACTACCTGAAGGCGGTGGCGCCGGACTGGAAGCTCACCGACATCTACTGGGGGATGGCGGAGTTCATGGTCCTCCAGATGGTCGGGCTCCTGATCCTGCTGTTCTTCCCGGGGCTCGCGCTGTGGTTCCCGCACTGGCTGTACGGACCGTGAGGCATCCGGGCTCGACTGCCGCGTGCGCATGAGGTGACCGGATGAGCTCCGCCCCCGGCGCGCCGGCGCCCCCGGCGGCGCGCGCCCTGGATCGCGTGGTCACGGTCATCGATACCGTGAGCACCGTGGCCGGCTGGTTCGCAGGTAGTCTCATCGCACCGTTGACCCTGGCCGTGGCGTACGAGGTGGTCGCTCGCTACGTCTTCAACGCGCCGACCCGGTGGGTCAGCACCGTCACGTACACGCTCTACGGGGCCCAGTTCATGCTGGCGGCGTCCTACACGCTGCTCAAGGGCGGGCACATCCGGACCGACGTGTTCTACGGGCGCTGGTCGCCGGCGACCCGGGCGACCATCGACGCGGTCTCCTACGTGTTCTTCTTCTTCCCCGGCATGCTGCTGGTCCTCTGCGCGGGGACGGTGGAAGCGCGGCACGCCTGGGAGATCGGTGAGCGCGCGGGCGGGTGGCCGGCCTACCCCTTCAAGGCCATCATCCCGCTCACGGCGCTGCTGCTCGTGCTCCAGGGGCTCTCCGAGCTGATCAAGTGCGTGCGGGTGCTCCGGGGGGCGACCCGGTGAGCCCCGAGATCCTCGGCTTCGTCCTGCTCGGCGTCTTCTTCGGCGCCATCTTCATCGGGTTCCCGGTCGCATTCACCCTGATCGTCCTGTCACTCGCCTTCGGGTACCTGGCGCTCGGCGACATGGTCTCCTACCTGACCGTGTTCCAGACCCTCGGGCTCATGAAGGAGGACGTGCTGGCCGCGGTGCCGCTGTTCATCTTCATGGGCTACCTCCTCGAGGAGGGCGGGCTCAT
The DNA here is from genome assembly GCA_963743355.1 of uncultured Candidatus Rokubacteria bacterium. Classification (GTDB taxonomy): domain Bacteria; phylum Methylomirabilota; class Methylomirabilia; order Rokubacteriales; family CSP1-6; genus AR5. The sequence continues at coordinate 33,839 of CAVUPM010000003.1, read as the reverse complement.
GGAGCGCCTGTTCCGGGCGTTCCAGCTGTTGCTGGGGCCGGTGCCGGGCTCGCTCTACGTCGGCGTGCTCCTCACCGCCACCATCTTCGGGATCGCCTCCGGCACCGTCGGGGCCACGGTTGCGGTCGTCGGCATCATGGCCGTGCCCACCATGATCCGGGCGGGGTACGACCCGCGGCTGTCGGCGGGCTCCATCACTGCCGGCGGCAGCCTCGGCATCCTGATCCCGCCCAGCGTGATGCTAGTCGTCATGGGGCCGGTGATGGGCGTCTCGGTGGCCGAACTCTACGCGGCCGCGTTCGGGCCGGGCTTCCTGCTGTCCGCACTCTTCATCGGCTGGACGCTGATCCGCTGCCTGATCAATCCCCGGCTGGGGCCCCCGCTGCCGCCCGAGCAGCGCACCAGCTCCCTCCGCACCCTCGCGGTGGAGCTGACGCTCGGGATGCTGCCCCACGTGATCCTGACGATCGTGACGCTCGGGCCGATCCTGACGGGAATGGCCACGCCCACCGAGGCCGCCGCGGTCGGCGTCCTCGGCACGATCATCATGGCCGCGCTCTATCGGACGCTGTCCTGGGCGCGGCTCAAGTCGGCGGCGATCCTGACCGCCCAGCAGTCGAGCATGATGCTCTTCCTGGCCGTCGCCTCCAACATCTTCGGCGCCGTCTTCACGCGCCTGGGGTCGGCCACGCTGATGACCGAGACGCTCGTCGGCCTGCCCCTGCCGCCCCTGGGGACGGTGCTGGTCGTGATGTTCCTCATCTTCCTGCTCGGCTGGCCGTTCGAGTGGCCGGCCATCGTGCTGGTCTTCGTGCCGCTCCTGCAGCCCGCCATCGTCGCGCTGAAGTTCGACCAGCTCTGGTTCGCGGCGCTCGTCGCGGTCAATCTGCAGACCGCCTTCCTGTCGCCGCCGGTGGCGATGGCCGCCTACTACCTGAAGGCGGTGGCGCCGGACTGGGAGCTCACCGACATCTACTGGGGCATGGCGGAGTTCATGGTGCTCCAGATGGTAGGGCTCCTGCTCCTGCTGTGCTTCCCGGAGATCGCCCTCTGGTTCCCACGCTGGCTGTACGGCCCGTGACGAACCCCGCGCTTGACTCCCGGGTGGCGCCGGTGTATCCGGGCAGGACCGACCCTCTGACCAAGGAGGAGCCATGAAGCCGACGCGGACTCTTCTCATCACCTGGATCGCCTTCGCGTTGCCCGTTCTGATTCTCGCCGCCGTCCTCTGGCACGGTCCGGGCTCGGCGAGCGCCCAGCAACGATTCGTCTGGAAAGTGCAGAGCGCGTGGCCGGCCTCCAACCTGTTGCACATCTCCGCGGTCGAGCTGGCGAAGGCCATCGAGGAGATGTCGGGCGGCCGGCTCAAGTGGGAGATGATGGCGGCCGGCACCGTGGTCGGCTCGTTCGAGGTGCTGGACGCCGTCAACCGCGGCCTCATCGACGCCACCCACGCGTGGCCCGGCTACTGGGCCGGCAAGAACTCGGCGGCCGGCCTGTTCGCGCCCGGGCCCGGCGGGCCGTTCGGGATGGACCGCGAGGAATACCTGTCGTGGCTGTACGCCGGCGGGGGGCTGGAGCTCTACAACGAGCTGCTCCAGAAAGAGCTGAAGATGAACGTGATCGTGCCCGCCTTCACCACCAGCCTGCCGTACTGGGAGCCGCTGGGCTGGTTCAAGCGGTCGTTCAGCAACCTCGACGAGCTGCGGAAGCTGAAGTTCCGGACCTCAGGGCTCGGTCTTGAGATGATGAAGACCATGGGCGTGACGGTGGTGACGCTGGCGGGCGGCGAGGTCATCCCGGCGATCGAGCGCGGCGTGGTGGACGGCGCCGAGTGGGCGGTGCCCAGCCACGACATCCTCATGGGCTTCCAGAACGTCGCCAAGAACTACTACATGCCGGACCTGCGCCAGCCCGCCTCCTACCAGGAGGTGCTGATCAACAAGAAGAAGTGGGACGAGCTGCCCAAGGACCTGCAGGCCATCGTCAAGGCGGCCAGCAACGCCGAGATCATCCGCATGACCGCCTACAGCGTGGACCTCGACGGCAAGGCGGCCGAGGAGTTCGAGAAGAAGCACGGCGTGCAGATCCGCCGGACGCCCCCCGACGTGCTCAAGGCCCAGGTGGAGGCCATCGACAAGGTGTACGAGGTCGAGGCCAAGAAGAACCCGTTCTTTGCGAGGGTCCTCAAGCACCAGAAGGAATTCGCCGAGCGGACGGTGCCGCACGCGCAACGGATCCGCCCGCCGATCGAGGTGGTCGTCGCTCACTACTGGAAGAAGTAGTCCGCCTGTCACAGGGGGGACCCGATGGGGTCCCCCTGCGTCATCAGTAGAGGTGGCAGCCGGTCAAGCGACCGGGCTTCACCTCTTTCCATTCCGGCTCGGCCGTGCGGCACTGCGGCATGGCGCTCGGACAGCGCGGGTGGAAGCGGCACCCGGCCGGCGGATTCATCGGATTGGGCACCTCGCCCGTCAGCACGATCCGCTGCCGCCGCGCGGAGGGATGCAGCGGGAGCGCCGCCGAGAGGAGCGCCTGCGTGTACGGGTGCAGCGGTTCGCTGTAGACCGCGTCGCACTCCCCGGTCTCCACGAGCTGTCCCGCGTACATCACGGCCAGGCGGGTGGCCAGGTAGCGGGCGGCGGCGAGGTCGTGCGAGATGATGATGTACGCCAGCCCCAGTCGTTCCTGGAGGTCCTTCAACAGATTCAGGATCTGCGCCCGGATCGAGACGTCCAGCGCCGACACCGGCTCGTCGAGCACGATGAACTTCGGGTACGTCACCAGTGCCCGGGCGATGGCGATGCGCTGCCGCTGGCCTCCGCTGAACTCGTGCGGGTAGAGGGCGACGCTGTCCCGCCGGAGCCCCACCAGGTTCAGGACCTCGCCCACGCGCTCGCGCACGGCGGCCCGGCTCGTGCCGTTGTCGCGCGGTAGAGGCTCGGCGACGATCTGCGCGACGCGCATCCGGGGATTCAGCGAGCTGTACGGGTCCTGGAACACGGCCTGGACCGCCCGGCGATAGCGCATGAGGTCGCTCGGGACGAACGTCTCGGTCGCCTTGCCGTCGAAGAGCAGCGAGCCGGCGGTGGGGCGCTCCAGCAGCAGGAAGAGCTTGGCCAGGGTGGTCTTGCCCGACCCCGACTCGCCCACGATGCCCAGGGTCTCGCCCTCGGCCACCTGCACGCTCACCCCGTCGACCGCCTTGATCCAGCCGCGCGAGCCCACCCCGAAGCCCCGGGTGGCCGGGAAGTACTTCTTCAGTCCGACGGCCTGGAGGATCATCGCGGCTGCGCTTCCGCGCCCACCGCGACCCAGCAGTGCGCGACGTGGCCATTGTCCAGCGACACCGCGGGCGGATACTCCGTCTCGCACTGCGGCTGGCGCTCGGGACAGCGGGGCGCGAACGGGCAGCCCGCCGGCAGGCGGGTGAGGTCGGGGGGTTGTCCGCCGATCTCCACCAGCCGCTCGCGCTTGAGCTCGACGTCCGGCAGGCAGCGCAGGAGCGCCCGGGTGTAGGGGTGAGCGGGGTGATCGAAGACCTCGAGCGTGCTGCCGATCTCGACGATCCGGCCGGCGTACATCACCGCCACCCGGTCGGCGTTGGCCGCCACGATGCCGAAGTCGTGGGTGACGAGGATGACCGCCACGCCCGTGGCTTGCTGGACCTCCTTGAGCAGGTCCAGGTACTGGGCCTGGATGGTCACGTCGAGCGACGTGGTGGGCTCGTCGGCGATGAGCAGCCGCGGCGCGCACGACATCGCGATGGCGCTCGACACGCGCTGGCGCATGCCGCCGCTGAGCTGGTGCTGGTAGTGTCGCAGCCGGCCGGCGGCGCCGGGAATGCGCAGGCGCGTGAGCGCTTCCAGCACTCGTCCCCGCAGCGAGGTCCCGCGCAAGCCCTGGTGCAGGCGCACGACCTCGCCGAGCTGGGTGCCGATCGTCAGCCCCGGGTTGAGCGAGGTCATGGGGTCCTGCAGGACCATGGCGATCTGCTTGCCGCGCACCCGCCGCATCTGGCCCCGACTCTTCTGGAGGAGATCCTCGCCGTCGAGCAGCACCCGGCCGCCGACGATGCGTCCGGCCGGCTCGGGCACGAGGCGCACCAGCGAGAGGCACGTGATCGACTTGCCGGAGCCCGACTCGCCGACGAGCGCCAGCGTCTCACCGGCGCGCAGGGTGAAGCTCACGCCGTCCACGGCCTTCGTGATGCCGCGGCGGGTGAAGAAGTGGGTCTGGAGGTTGTCGACCTCCAGCAGCGGTGCCGCCGTCCGCATGGCCTCGGTCAACCTGATGCCCGTGCGAGCTCTGGCCCCGCCCGCTCCAGCCAGAAGCGCATGTCCATCTCCCTGTACATCGCCGTCGCCATGGCGAGCTGCTGATGGGCTTGCTCGGGCTTGCCCGTACGGCGATAGAGCTTGCCGAGGCCGAGGTGGCAGTGGGCGACGAGCGGGCGCATACCGAGCTCGCCGGCCAGGGTCAGGGCCTCGCGGTAGTGCTTTCGCTCGCCCTCCAGGGAGGCCTTGGAGGTCAGGATCTTCTCGGTCGGGTGGGTCCCCCGCGTCACACCAACTGCACCAGCGGACCGTAGCCCAGCAACACCGCGTCGTTCGTGAGCAGCGTCATCGGCTCGGCCAGCGACTGCGCCACCAGCAGCCGATCGAACGGATCGCGATGAACGGCCGGCAACCCGGCGACGCGCGCCGCATGCGCCGCCGTCACTGGCAACTCGGAGAACCCGCTTTGCGCGAGCGCACGCACGAGCACCGTGGGATTGGCCTTGAAGTCCCGGCGGCGCAGTGCGCTCTTGATGGCGACTTCCCATACGCTGGCGGCGCTGTAGAACACCTCGTTCGCCGTATCGAGGATGAGGGACCGCGCCCCCTTCGGCAGGCGCCGCGAGCTCGCCACTGCCCAGAGCAGCAGGTGCGTATCGACCAGGACCCTCACCGCCGCCGACCTTCGAAAGCGGCGATCACGTCGTCCGGCAGCGGCTGGTTGAAGTCGTCGGGGATCCTGAACTTGCCGTCGAGCAGGCCCAGCCGGCGCTTCCTTCCCGGTCGCGCGAGCGGGCCGAGCCGGGCCACCGGCCTGCCGGCCTTCGCAATCACGAACTCCTGGCCCTCCTGCGCCCGATCCAAGAGCCGCGAGAAATGCGTCTTCGCCTCGTGCACATTGACGGTCTCCATGGTGGACTAAGCCTAGTCCATCCCCGGCTCGCCGTCCAGCGCCGCGAGCGCCGGCCCACTTCAAGGTGACCCCGCGGGTCATGCGGCCCTCGGATGGGTCGCGATGTCGCCGAGGCAGGTGCACGTCATCGCGCCGCCGGGTTCCTTCAGATCAGTCCCCGTTGGTCGTGGCGTCGACGGAGACCGGGCGGCGGGTGGGGGCGTCGCCGACCTGCGCGACCGGTGCCGTTGCCGGCGCTTCCAGTACCACGGCGCGACCCGCCTGCCGAAGCTTGGGATCCAGGTGATCGCGCAGCCAGTCGCCCATCAGGTTGACGGCGAGCACGGTGAGGAGCATCGCCAGGCCGGGGAAGAGCGACATCCACCACGCGGTGGCCAGGAAGCCGCGGCCGTCGGCGATCATCAGCCCCCAGGCCGGATTCGGCGGCGGCACACCGACGCCGAGGAACGAGAGCGTGCCCTCCAGCAAGATGACGTAGCCGACCTGCAGGGTGGTGATGACGAGCAGGGTCGGCACGACGTTGGGGAAGATGTGCCGCGAGATGATCCAGCTACTCGAGCGCCCGGCCACGACCGCCAGCGCCACGAAGTCCTGCTCCTTGATCGCCAGCGTCTCGGCGCGGACCTGCCGGGCGAAGCGCGGCCACAGCAGCAGCGCGATGACCAGGATGACGTTGCGGAAGCTCGGCTCCGACACCGCCACCATCACCACGGCGATGAGGATGGTAGGCAGCGAGAGCCCGATGTCGGTCAGCCGCATGAGGAAGGCGTCGATGAGCCCGCCCCGATAGCCGGAGACGAGGCCCAGCAGCGTTCCCAGCGTCCCCGCCACGCCGATGGCCACGAGCGAGACGACCAGGGAGATCCGGCTGCCCCAGATGATGCGGCTCAGCACGTCGCGCCCGAAGCGGTCGGTGCCGAGCGGATGCTCGGGGTTGGCCCCATCCATCCAGGCCGGCGGGATCGACTTCTTGACGATGTCGCCCTCGGTGGGGCTGTGGGGCGCCAGCCAGGGCGCGAACACGGCCGCCACGACCAGCGCCGCGAGGATCAGGCCGGGGAACCAGGGGAGCTGGCGGCTACGCAGCGTAATGGCGGATCCTCGGGTTGAGCCAGCTGTAGAGCAGGTCCACGAAGAGGTTACCGGTGAGATAGAGCGCGCTCAGCACCAGCACGCCAGCCTGCACGATGGGGTAGTCGCGCGTGGTGATGGACTCGAGAATCAGGCGGCCGAGGCCCGGCCACGCGAACACGGTCTCGGTGACGACGGCGCCGCCGAGGAACTGCACGAAGAGCAGGACCGCGAAGGTGACGACCGGCAGCAGGGCGTTGCGCAGGCCGTGCTTCCAGAGCACGACCTGCTCGTGCAGCCCCTTGAGCCGGGCGAACTTGATGTAGTCGGAGCCGAGCACCTCCAGCATCGCGGAGCGCGTCAAGCGCAGGATCGCCGCGGAGGTGAAGTAGCCGAGCGTGAACGCCGGCAGGATCAGGTGCAGCGGGCCGCCGCGTCCGCCGGCCGGCAGCACGCCCAGCACGACGCCGAAGAACAGGATCAGCATCAGCCCCAGCCAGAACGTCGGCATCGACTGGCCGAGCACCGCGAACACACGGGCCGCGCTGTCGAGGGCGCCGCCCCGGCTCACCGCGGAGTACACGCCCAGGGGCACGCCGAGGAGGACGCTCAGGAACATCGCCACGAAGCCCAGCTCGATCGTGGCCGGCAGTCGCTCCCAGATGTGCTCGGTGACCGGCCGGCGAGTGAGGATCGAGGTGCCGAAGTCGCCCCGCGCGATGTTCCTCACGTAGATGCCGTACTGCACGGGCAGGGGCCGGTCGAGGCCCAGGTGGCGCGTGAGGATTTCCTGATCGCGCTCGGTGGCGTTGACGTCGAGCAGCAGGTGGACGGGGTTCCCCGACAGGCGCGTGAGCACGAACACGATGCTGACCACCACCAGCATGCTCAGCACCGTTTGCACCACCCGCCCGGCCAAGTATCGCCACATGCGCTTACTTCCTCGTCACGTGCTCCCAGTTGTGGATACCCATGTGGCCCGGGATCAACGGCCAGTCGCCCACCTTCGGCCCGACCCCGGCGATCGAGTGGGTGGCCGCGATCGGGATGCCGGGCAGCTGTTCCCGGAGCCACGGCCCCAGCTCCTCGCGCATGATCCGCGCCCGCTCGGCAGGGTTCGCCTCCGCCCCCAGCCGGTCGATGATGCCGTCCAGCCTGGGGTGCTCCACCAGCAGGTGCACCGCGGCCTTGGTGTGGGCGATCCGCGCGAACAGCTCCCAGGGCTCAGGCGCGATGATGGGGCCGGCGTAGGCGAGCGCCACCCCGGTGTACGAGCGCTTGCGGAAATCGGCCGCGAACACGGCGCGGTCCACCGGCCGCCGCTTGACCTTGAGCCCGACCTTCTCCCAGTACGTCGCCACGGCCTCGCCCACGTCGGGGAGGAATCCCCGCCCGGGCCACGCGGTGAGGTTCATCGTGATCTCGAAGCCGTTCGGATACCCTGCCTCCGCGAGCAGTTGCTTGGCCTTGGCCGGGTCGTAGGGAATCGGCTCCAGCAACGCCTTGGTCGCCCAGGGGTCGGTCGGGTAGTAGTTCACGGTCCCCACCGGCGCCCCCAACCCGCCGAGCACCCGGTCGACGATGGCCTTCTTGTCGATGGCCAGGGTGAGCGCCGTGCGCACCTTCAGCGCCTTCTCGGCGTCCGGCTGCGCCCACGGCACCTTCGGGTCGTAGGTCGGCTTGGTGGGCCACTGCCCGCCGAGGATGATCCACACGGCGGCCACGTTCGGCATGGTGAGCATGCGCACGCCCACCTTCTTGAGCTCGTCCACGTACTCCCCGCCGATCTCGATGACGTCGGCGCTGCCGGCCCGCAGCATGGCCATGCGCGTCGCCGGCTCGGGCACCTTCAGGAACACCAGGCGCTTGTAGTGGGGCGTCGCCCGCCAGTGGTTCTCCAGCGCCTCGTAGACGATGCGATCACCGCGGATGTGCTCCACGAACTTGTAGGGACCCGTCCCGACCGGCTGGCGCTCGGCGCCCTGCTCGCCAGCGGCCTCGACGTGCTTCTTCGACTGGATGTAGGCCACCGAGGCGAACAGGCCCTGGTTGACCCGGTTGCCGAAGGTCACGAACGGCTTCTCGAAGCGCACGGAGATGGCATGCGTGCCCTCGATCTCCATGCTCTTGATCTGCCGGAACTCCGGCGACAGCGAGTTCGCCGACCCTTCCCGGGCGATCGACGCGAAGGTGTACCGGACGTCCTCGGCGGTGACCTCGGTGCCGTTGTGGAAGCGGACGCCCTTGCGCAGGTGGAACTTCCACGTGCGGCCGCCGTCGAGGACCTCCCACCGCTCGGCCAGCATGGGGATCAGGTTGCCCTTGGCATCGCGGGACAGCAGATTTTCCCACAGGGGCTTGAGCACGACGTCCTCGGCGCCGACGTAGAGGTTCGGCAGCCAGCGCTCGTTGCCGAAGGTGGCGACCGCGACCGTGAGCGTGCCTTCCGGCTTGGCGTCGGCCGGCGCCACCGCGAGCGCGCAGGAGAACATCAGAGCGATCGACCCGATGACGAAGAGCCGCTGCGTCATGACCGTTCCTCCCGCCCGAGTCACTTTCTCGTCACGTACTCCCAGTTGTGGAAGCCCATGTGGCCGGGGATGAGCGGCCAGTCACCCACCTTCGGTCCCACGCCGGCGATGGCATGGGCGGCGCCGATGGCCACCCCGGGCACGTACTCCGCCAGCCACGGGCCCATCTCGTCGCGCATGATGCGCACGCGCTCCTGATAGCTCGGCTGCACCGCCAGCCGGTCGATGAACTCGTCGAGTTTCGGATGCTCCATGAACAGGTTCAGCGGGGCCTTCGTGTAGCCGGCGCGGAAGATGACCTCCCAGCTCTCCGGCGCCACCAGCGGCGCGGCGTAGGCCAGCGCCACGCCCGGGTAGGCCCGCGCCCGGAAGTCGGCGGCGAACACCGCACGGTCCACCGGACGCCGCTTCACGCGGATGCCGATCTTCTCCCAGTAGGTTGCCACCGCCTCGCCGACGTCGGGCAGGAAGCCGCGGCCCGGCCACGCGGTGAGGTTCATCGTCACGTCGAAGCCGTTGGGGTAGCCGGCCTCCGCCAGCAACTGCTTGGCCTTCGCCGGCTCGTAGGGCAGGGGCTTCTTCAGGGCCTCGGTGGCCCACGGGTCATTCGGGTAGGCGAGCCACGAATTGACCGCGGTGCCCAGCCCGCCGAGGATCCGCTGCATGATGGCCTGCTTGTCCACGGCCAGGTTGAGCGCCAGCCGCACCTTGCGGGCGCGCTCGGCGTCGGGCTGGGCCCACGGGACCTTGGGATCATAGGTCGGCTTGGTCGGCCACTGCCCGCCCAGGATGATGTAGACCCAGGACACGTTGGGCATCACCAGCGTGCGCACGCCGACCTTCTTCAGCTCGTCCACGTACTCGCCGCCGACCTCGATGACGTCCACCGAGCCGGCGCGCAGCATGGCCATGCGGGTCGCCGGCTCCGGTACCTTGAGCAGCACCAGGCGCTTCCAGTGCGGCGTCGCCCGCCAGTGGTTGTCGACCGCCTCGTAGACGATGCGGTCGCCGCGAACGTGCTCCACGAACTTCCAGGGCCCGGTCGCCACCGGGCTGCGCTCGGCGGCCTGCTCGCCGGCCTCGATGTGCTTCTTGGACTGGATGAAGGCCGACGACGCGAACAGCCCCTGGGTGACCTTGTTGCCAAACACGACCGAGGGCTTGTCGAAGCGCACGGTGAGCGTGTACGGATTCTCGACCTCCATGCTCTTGATCAGGCGGAACTCCGGGGCCAGCGAGTTGGCGGAGCCGTCCTTGGCCAGGGTGGTGAAGGTGAACCGCACGTCCTCCGCCGTCAGCTCGGCGCCGTTGTGGAAGCGGATGCCCTTCCGGAGGTAAAACTTCCACGTCCGGCCCCCGTCCAGGACCTGCCAGCGCTCGGCCAGCATGGGGCTCAGCTCGCCGGTCTTGGCGTCGCGCGACAGGAGATTCTCGAACAGGGGCTTGAGGACGACGTCCTCGGCGCCCACGTAGAGGTTCGGCAGCCAGCGCTCGTTGCCGAACGTGGCGATCGCCACCGTCAGCGTCCCCTCGGGCCCGGCCAACACACCGGGCGGGGTGGCGAGGGGCGCGAGCAGCGCGGTCAGGAGGGCGAGAGCGATCCCGAGCGGTCGATGCATGAGCGGTCCTCCTCTGCCATCGAGAGTCGGACGGGCAGTGCCGCGGGACAGATTGACGGATGCTACTCCGCGGCGGCGCCAAAGACAACACAGCCGCCCGGGGTGGGTCGGCTCTACCCCTTCACGGCCCCCGCCGCCAGGCCCTGGACGACGAACCGCTGGCCGATGAAGTAGAGGATGGTGATGGGGACCGACGCCAGGATCGCGCCGGCCATCAGCTGCCCCCAGATGTACTGGTCGCCCACGACCATCATCGAGAGCTTGATGGGGACCGTCATCGTGGTGTGGTCCGAGGTGAAGACCAGCGCCAGGAGGAACTCGTTCCAGGCCAGCGTGAACGAGAAGATCGCAGAGGCGACCAGCCCCGGCGCCGACAGCGGAAGGAGGATCCGGAACAGCGCGCCGATCTTGGTGCACCCGTCGACCATCGCGTGCTCCTCCAGCTCGGGCGGGATGCTGCGGAAGTACCCCATCAGCATCCAGGTGCAGAAGGGCACGGTAATCGACAGATAGGTCAGCATGAGCGACTTCAGCGTGTTGCCGAGCCCGAGCGCGACCACGATCGCGTAGAGCGGGACGAAGAGCATCGCGGTCGGCAGGAGGTACTTGAACAGGATGAAGCGTCCGATCCACTCCCGCCCGCGGTAGCGGTACCGGACGATGCTGAAGGCGGCGAACGCGCTCACCACCACGGTGACCGCGGTCGTGGTCGACGCCACCGCGAAGCTGTTCCAGATGTTGGTCAGGAGGTCCTCGCGCTGGACGACGCGGACGAAGTGTTCGAGGGTCGGCCGGGTCGGGAAGTAGCTGAAGTCCTCGTAGAGGTCCTTGTTCGTCTTGAGCGCGGTTGCCACCATCCAGAAGAGCGGCACCGCCACCATGAAGACGAAGAGCGCCAGCAGCCCGTAGGTGGTGATCCGGATCGAGAGCGGCTCACGCATGTGTCTGCCCTCTCAGGCGTTGGCCTTGCGCCCTAACAAGATAGTCACGGCCAGCACGAGGCCGACCAGGAGCGGCAGGAAGAGAGTCGAGACGGCCGCCGCCTCGCCGAGGCGCAGGTTCACCATCCCCATCACGTACACGAGCATCGTGTAGACCATGGTCGCGTCCGACGGGCCGCCCCCGGTGAGGAGATAGACCGGCTCGAAGGCGTTCGCCGTCTGGATCGTCGAGAGCAGCAGCACCACACCGATGATGTGGTAGAGGCCGGGCAGGGTGATGTGCCGAAACTGCTGCAACCGCGAGGCGCCGTCGACCTGCGCGGAGTCGTAGAGCTCCTGGGAGATGGACTGCATGCCGGCCAGGAACGAGATCGCGTAGAAGGGAAACTGCCGCCAGGAGTGGGCGATGATGACCGAGAGCATGGCGGTGCTGCGATCGGAGAGGAAGGCGATGGGCCCGCCGATGAGCCCGAGGTCCATCAAGGCATAGTTGATCAACCCACTCAGCGGATCGTAGAGCCACCGCCACACCAGGTAGGTGACGAACCCCGGGATCACCCAGGGCAGCAGGAGGAATGCGCGGAAGAAATTCCGGCCGCGGATCTGCTGGTTCAGCACCAGCGCCACCGCCATCCCCAGCCCGAACTTGATCGCCACCGCGGCCACCGTGAAGACGAAGGTGTTCACGATGGCGACACTGAACTGAGGCCAGGCGATGACGTAGGCGAAGTTCTTGAAACCGACGAACTGCCCCGGGGAGCCGACGGCCTTGTCGGTGAAGGCGAGCCAGATGGCGTAGAAGAACGGGTAGAGGACGAGCCCGACCAGGATCAGCACGGTGGGCGCGAGGAGCCCCATGCCCCCGAGCGCCTCGCGCGTGCGCGCCGAGAAGCGGCGGGCCCGCCAGGCGGGGACGGGCAGCTCGACGGCGACGGACCGGGGCCGGATCGCCACGACCGGGCCCCCTACACGTACTTCGCGTAGACCTTGTTCAGGACGTCGATGGCCTCGGCGAACGCCTTGTCACGCGACCAGTTGTCCACGACGATCCGCTGGAGCATCCGGGAGATCGTGGTGTTCGTGCTCTGCTCCCGCCAGGCGTCGTTGAAGACGTCCGGGTAGCCTTGGGGCTCGCCCTTGAGCGACATGTCGATCAGGCTCTTCATGAACGGCTTCTTCTTCCAGACGTCGAAGCTGAGGTACGCATTCAAGACGGGGCCCCACTGGGCGACGCTCATCTCCCGGTCCATCTTGCCGGGCTCCATCGAGTCCCAGAGGAACTGCTTCGCCACCTCGGGGACCTTTGTATATTTCAGAATGGATCGGGAGGCGTAGGTGAGCGGCTGGATCAGCCCTTTGGGCCCGCGCGGATAGGTATAGTGCCCGGTCTTCGCCAGCAGCTCGGGGTTGTTGGCCTCGAGCCAGAGCGAGACCGTGACGGGGTTCAGGACGAAGACCGCCTTGCCGGCCTGGTAGGTCGAGTTGTTCATCGTGTTGTCCCAGGTCGCAACCCCGGGCGGCAGCACACCCGACTTCCAGACCTCGGTGAAGTAGTCGAGGAACTCCCACACCGGCTGCTTGTAGTCGCCGAGGATCACGCGCTTGCCGGCTGGGTCGGCTAGTCGTGCCCCGTAGCTCTTCATGATGTCTTCCCAGACCTGCGAGTCCGTCTGGTTGCTCACGGCCTGCCCGATCCCGAACGTCTTCGGGGGCTGCTGGGCTTTCTTCGCGTACCCGAGCAGGTCGACCCAGGTCGCCGGGGGTGGCTTGAGACCCGCCTGGGCAATCAGGTCGTCCCGGGCGATCAGCATGAAGCCCTGCAGGCCGTAGAGGATGGTGTGCACGCGCCCGTCAGGCTCCAGCATGATCTTCGAGGAGGGGCCCACCCAGCCGCCGTACGTCTTCTCGGCCTTCTTGTAGATGTCCGTGACGTCGAGCAGCTGGCCGCGCCCGCGCAGCTCGACTCCGCCGGACTCGACCACGTCCGGCGTCGCCTTCGCCTCGATGGCCGCCGTGATCTTCGGCATGAACTCCTTCCACGGGACCATCGTGAGCTGGAGGTCGACGTTGTTCTTCTTCGCCCAGTCCCGGGCGAAATCCGCCCGCGCCTCGTCGCTGGCCTTCAGGAACTGGTAGCACCAGTAGACGAGCTTGGGCCGCTGCGCCCGGGCCGGCGCCGGAAACGAAAGCGCGGCAGTGGCACCGGCGGCGAGCGATGCGGACGTGAGGAATTCTCGGCGGGTGTGCAGGACGGAGCGTGCCATCGACTGACCTCCTTCGTTCCGCGAGACGGCGGTGCCGACGAGGGGTGTGGGGATCTCGAGCCCGACTATGCCCCGGCCGCCCCCACCGGTCAAGCCACTTGTGTCTGCCACCGTTTGCGAGCGCGGCCGGGTGGCGCTATCGTCTGCACGCCGTCCACAGCCCCGAAGGAGGAGGTGGTCCGATGAGCCTCGACGACCTGGTCGACGTCGACCGCGGGATCATCAGCCGCGAGATCTTCGTGAACGAGGAGATCTATCGTCAGGAGCAGGAGCAGGTGTTCGCCCGCGCCTGGCTCTTCGTCGGGCACGAGAGCCAGATCCCGCGGCCCGGCGACTTCTTCGTGTCGTCCATGGGCGAAGAGTCGGTCATCCTCTGCCGCGACCGCGGGGGGCGGATCCACGTCTTCCTGAACTCGTGCCGGCACCGCGGGATGAAGGTCTGCCGCTATGACGAGGGCAACACGGTCGAGTTCATGTGTCCCTACCACGGCTGGAGCTACGGGCCCGACGGCGCGCTGGTCGGCGTGCCGTTCCTGAAGGACGCCTACGGGGCCCAGCTCGATCGCCGCCAGTGGGGACTGATCGAGGTCGCCCAGCTCGAGAACTACAAGGGCATGATCTGGGCGACGTGGGACGCCTCGGCGCCGCCCTTCCTCGACTACCTCGGCGGCTACAAGCTCTACCTGGATCTCCTGCTCGACGCCTGGGACGGGCGCGAGGGCGGCACCGAGGTGATCGCGGGCGTCCACAAGTGGCTGATCCCGTGTAACTGGAAGTTCCCGGCCGAGAACTTCTCGGGCGACCGCTATCACGGCGTGAGCCACCGCTCGGTGGACATGGTCGGCATCGGGCCCAGCGGCCAGGGGCGGCGCGACATGGGCGAGCGCAACCAGGCGCGCTGGCTCGACGTCTCGTTCCCCGAGCTCGGCCACTCGATGATCGCGTTCCTGCGCCCCCACGAGGCGCCGCTGGCGCCGGCCTATCAGGACGCGCCGGTCGTCGCCGACTACTTCCGGCGGTGCGAGGAGGAGCGCCAGCGCCGGCGCGGGGAGCACTGGCGGCTCTTCGGCGGTCCCGGCACGATGTTTCCCAACATGTCGCCGCTGGCCCGGCAGCCGCGCACGCTGGCGGTCTGGCATCCGCGCGGCCCCCATCAGACCGAGGTGTGGCGCTGGTATCTCGTCGACGCCGACGCGCCGGCCGAGGTGAAGGACTTCCTGCGCCACTACTACATCCGCTACTCGGGTCCGTCGGGGCTGACCGAGCAGGACGACATGGAGAACTGGAACTACGCCCACAAGGCGAGCCGCGGCACCATCGCACGCCAGTATCCCTACAACTACGAGATGGGGCTCGGCCGGGCCACCCGCGACTTCGAGGACCACGGCCTCCGGCTGCCGGGCACCATCATGGACGTGCCGCCCGGGGCGGCCAGCGAGAACAACCAGCGCGGCTTCTACGCGCGCTGGCGGCAGTTCATGGAAGCGGGGAGCTGGAAGGACCTCGCCTCGTGAGCGACCTCGCCCGACTGCTCCTCAAGGAGGAGATCGAGGCGTTCCTGTACCGGGAGGCCGAGCTGCTCGACGAGCGGCGGTACGAGGAATGGCTGGAGCTCTTCGCCGAAGACGCGCACTACTTCATGCCGATGCGGCGCAACGTCCCCCACGACGAGCCCGAGCGCGAGTTCACCCGGGCGGGGACGGATGTGAACTGGTTCGACGAGGGCAAGGACACGCTCACGCGCCGGGTGAAGCAGATCCTCACGGGCGTCCACTGGGCCGAGGAGCCGCCCTCGCGCATCTGCCACATGATCTCCAACGTGCAGGTGGCCGCCACCGCCGCCGGTGCGTCGCCGGACGAGATCACGGTGAAGAGCCGGTTCCTCGTCTACCGCAATCGCGTGGAGACGGAGACGGACTTCCTGGTCGGCAAGCGTGAGGATCTGCTCCGCCGGGTGAACGGCGGGTGGAAGATCGCCCGCCGCCGGATCGTCCTCGACCAGAACGTGCTGCTGGCGAAGAACCTGACCGTGTTCTTTTAGTGGCCGCTCGCCAGAAGGTATATCGCGACGCTCAGCCCGCCTGGTAGCGCGCGTTGTGCAGCACGCGTCCCGGGTGGCTCCCCGTGTGCGTGCCCTTCTCCAGCAGGACCTCGCCGTTGACCACGGTGTAGTGGATGCCCTCGGCCAGTTCCCGCATTCGCCAGCCGTTGCTCGGGAAGTCGTGCACGACGTCCTCGGCGACGGGCCGCACCGTGTCGGGGTCGAAGACCACGAGGTCGGCGGCCATGCCCGGCTGCACGAGGCCGCGGTCGTAGATGCCGAAGGCCGTGGCCGAGTCGAACGTGAGCCGGCGGACGGCCAGCTCGAGCGACATGATCCGCTTCTCGCGCACCCAGTAACCGAGGAGCCGCGTGGGGTTCGACACGTTCGAGTGGAACTGCACATGGGCGCCGCCATCGGAGAGCCCGACGACCGCGTAGGGACTGCCGAGGATCTGTGCCACGGCCTCGGTGTCCATGTTGATCTCGCCGAGGCTGAAGACCGTGGCCAGATCCTCTTCGACGGCCAGGTCCAGGAACGCGTCGACCGGCTCCTTGCCCTGGGCCTTCGCGATCTCGGCGACGTTCTGTCCCCTCAGGCTGCGGTTCTTCGGCAGCTGCGGCTCCTCGACGATCATGAGGTCCCAGCGCTTGGAGAACGTCGAGTCCGGTCCGAGCGGCGCCTCGACTTCCGCGCGCAGCTTCGCGCGGGTCGCGGGGTCACGATACGCGGCCAGCTTCGTCTCGTCCGAGGACTGTAAGATTGGCAGCCACGTCGGCATGCTCCGGAACACCTGGCAGTTCTTCATGGTGAATCGGTTCACGACGCTGCCCGGATTGCAGAGAGGGATCGCCCGGATGCCCTGGCGGGCCGTCTCCTCGACGTGCGCCAGGTGCGTGCGCCACCGTCCCGGCTGCCGTGCCTGCTCGAGCAGCGTGTTGTACATGACGGACCGCCCGGACGCCTGCGACAGTCGGCTCAGCAGGCGGTCCTTCAGCTCGGGGTTGGTGCCACCGCCGCACTGGATCACGCCCGTACCGGCCTCGCGCAGGACGTCGGCCAGCGCGAACAGCTCGGATTCCGGGGCGCAGGCGGCCGGGATACGCTTGCCCACGATGTCGAAGTGATTCATGTTGCGGGTGATCGAGAGCCCCAGGGCGCCGGCCTCGAGCGCCTCCCGCACCAGGCGCCGCATCGTCTCGAGCTCCGCCTCCGTCGCCGCCCGCTCGGAGCACTCCTCGCCCATCGCGTAGAGCCGAACGGCCGAGTGACCGACCAGGGTCCCGACGTTCACCCCGAGCCGTCCTCCGATCGCCCGCATGTACTCGGGAAAGGTCTCCCACGTCCACGGCACGCCCGATTTCAAGACTTCCATCGGGATCGCCTCGACGTAGGAGAGCATGCCGGCGAGCTTGTCGCGCTCGTGGGCTCGGACCGGCGCCAGGCCCAGCGAGCAATTCCCGATGATCACCGTCGTGGCGCCGTGGTGGCACGAGAACGTGCAGAGCGGATCCCAGAGTACCTGGGCGTCGTAGTGGCAGTGGTTGTCCACGAACCCCGGCGCCACGACTCGCCCGTCGGCCTCGATGACCCGCCGCGCCGGCCCGTCGAGGCGCCCCAGCTCGGCGATCTTGCCTCGCACCACGCCGACGTCGCCGTGGAAACCCGGCCGACCGGAGCCATCGATGATGCGACCGTTCTTGATCAGGAGGTCGTAAGCCATGGCATCCTCCGCTCGGAGTTCGTGAACGGGGCCGACTTTACTCCAGTCCACCGGCGCTGTCATCCGTGCCGTCTGCTGCGAAAAGGCGCTGGTGGTGTCCTTGACCACGCGAGATCCGCGCAGTTACTCTCGGCCCACCGTTCCGACCCTCGCCGGCGAGGCTGTCTGGAGGCTCCGGCATGAAGTGTCTCCGGTGCCAGGCTGAGAACGACGCGGGCGCGCGCTTCTGCGAGGACTGTGGCGCCCGGCTCGAGGCGGCCTGCCCGAGCTGTGGCACCCCCGTCATGCCGGGCAAGAAGTTCTGCCGGTCCTGCGGCACCGCGCTCACCACCGAGCCAGCGGGCCGCTTCGCCAGCCCCGAGTCGTACACCCCCAGGCACCTCGCCGAGAAGATCCTCACCTCGCGCGCTGCCCTCGAGGGCGAGCGCAAGCAGGTCACGGTGCTCTTCGCGGACCTGAAGGGCTCGATGGAGCTGCTGGCTGACCGCGATCCCGAGGAGGCCCGCAAGCTCCTCGACCCCGTGCTCGAGCGGATGATGGAGGCCGTGCACCGCTACGAAGGCACCGTCAACCAGGTGATGGGCGATGGGATCATGGCCCTCTTCGGCGCGCCGTTGGCCCACGAGGATCACGCGGTACGGGCCTGCTATGCCGCGCTCCGGATGCAGGAGCGCCGTGAGGCGCTACGCGGACGAGCGTCGCCGCGCGCAGGGCGTGGAGGTGCAGGTCCGCGTCGGCGCTCCACTCCGGCGAGGTCGTCGTGCGCTCGATCGGCAGCGATCTGCGCATGGACTACACCGCCGTGGGCCAGACCACGCACCTGGCCGCCCGCATGGAGCAGCTCGCCGCACCCGGCGCATCGGCTCACGGCCGAGACGCTGCGCCTGGTCGAGGGTTTCGTCCAGGTCACCCCGCTCGGCCCGGTGCCGATGAAGGGGCTCGGCGAGCCGGTCGAGGTGTTCGAGCTGATCGGGGCGGGCGCCGGCCGCACCCGCCTGGAGGCCGCGGCGCGGCGTGGGCTCACGCGGTTCGTCGGCCGCGACGCGGAGCTGGAGCAGCTCCGCCGCGCTCTCGATCGGGCGAGCGAGGGCCGCGGCCAGGTGGTCGCGATGGTCGGAGAGCCGGGCGTGGGCAAGTCGCGGCTCGTCTACGAGCTCGCGCACTCCCATCGCGTGCACGGCTGGCTGATCCTGCGAGAGCGCCTCGGTCTCGTACGGCAAGGCGACCGCTACCTTGCCGTGATCGAGCTGCTGCGGGCTACTTCAAGATCGAGAACCGCGACGACCCGCGCAAGATCCGCGAGAAGGTCACGGGAAAGCTGCTGACGCTCGACCGCAGCGCTCGGAGCCCGTCGCTGCCGGCCCTGCTGGCCCTCCTCGACGTGCCGGTGGACGACGCGTCGTGGCTGACGCTCGATCCGGCCCAGCGGCGCCAGCGGACGCTCGACGCGGTCAAGCGGCTGCTGCTGCGCGAGAGCGCAGGTCCAGCCGCTCCTGCTGATCTTCGAGGACCTGCACTGGATCGACGGCGAGACGCAGACGCTGCTCGACAGCCTCGTCGAGAGCCTGCGCTGCGGCGCGCCTGCTTGCTCCTCGTCAACTACCGGCCCGAGTACAGCACGCCTGGGGCAGCAAGACCTACTACAGCCAGATCCGGCTCGATCCCGCTGCCCGCCCGAGAGCGCCGGCGAGCTGCTCGATGCGCTCCTCGGCCGACGAGCCCGTCGGTCCGCTCAAGCAACTCCTCGTCGAGCGACGGAAGCCAATCCCGTTCTTCCTCGAGGAGACTGTCCGGACCCTGGTGGAGACGAAGGCCCTGGCCGGCGAGCGCGGCGCCTACCGGCTGGCGCAATCGGTCCAGTCGCGATCCAGGTCCCCGCCACCGTGCAGGCCATCCTGGCCGCGCGCATCGACCGGCTGGCGCCCGAGGACAAACGCCTGCTCCAGGCGGCCGCGGTCATCGGCAAGGACGTGCCGTTCGCCGCTGCTCCTGGCCATCGCCGACGCGCCGGAGGAGGCGCTCCGTCGCGGGATCGCCCACCTCCAGGCCGCGGAGTTCCTCTACGAGACCCGGCTCTTTCCGGATCTCGAGTACACGTTCAAGCACGCGCTCACGCACGAGGTCGCGTACGGCGGGCTGCTCCACGAGCGGCGTCGCGACCTGCACGCCCGCATCGTCGAGGTCCTCGAGCGCCGCTCCCGAGATCGCGTCGCCGAGCAGGTCGAGCGGCTGGCCCATCACGCCCTGCGCGGGGAGCTGGGCGAGAAAGCGGTTGCCTATCTCCGGCAGGCGGGGCTCCGGGCGGCGCGGGTCGCCTACCCGAGGCCACGGCCCACCTGGAGCAGGCGCTCGGAGCTGTCCGCCGACCTTCCCGAGACCGGGAGACGACCGAGAGGACCTTCGACATCCGCCTCGACCTGCGAACGTGCTCACCCGCTCGGCGATCGGGCGCGCATGGGGGCCCACCTCCACGAGACGGAAGTGCTCGCCCGGACGCTCGGCGACCAGCACCGGCTCGCGTCGGATCGCCACCTTCATGGTGATCCAGGGCCTGGGCACGGGCGACTACGACGAGGCCGTCAGATTCGGGCAGGAGGCCCTGGAGATCGCGCAAACCCTCCGCGAGCGCGCGATCCGAGGTGGTCGCCACGTCCTATCTGGGCATGAGCACGTCGTCCGGGGCGAGTTGAGCGACGCGGCCAGCTTGCCTCGAGCGCAACGTCGCGCTCGAGGGTCGACCTGCGTGCCGAGCGTTTCGGGGCGCCGCGCCATCCGTCGGCGCTCTCGGGGGCCCACCTCGCCGACGTGCTCTCCCAGCGCGGCCGATTCGACGAGGCATCGAGCACGCCGAGGCCGCCGTGCGGACCGCGGAAGCGGCCGATCATCCCTTCACGCTGCACTTCGCGTTGTTCTTTCTCGGCCTCGCCCACCTCCGCCGCGGGGATCTTCCAGCGCGCGACCCGGATCCTCGAGCGGGACCTCGACCTCTGCCGCACGTGGCAGATCGTCGTCGCGGATACCGCACGTCGCCGCGACCCTCGGCACCGCCTACGCCCTCGCCGGCCGGGCTGACGAGGCGCTCCCGCTGGTCGCGGGTGCCGTCGGGGAGTTCCGGGGTCACCAGCATTCACACCCGGCCGGCGTTCATTCTTCTGTGCGCGGGGATGACCTGCCTCTGCGGCCGGGCGGATCGACGAGGCCGCCAGCCACGCCCGCGAGGCCCTGGCGCTCACCCGCCGGCTCGGGGCTCGGGGCAGCGAGGCCCACGCCCTGTGCCTGGCCGGTGACGTCGCGTCGCCACAGCGGCGCCGAGGACGCCGAAGGCTACTACCGCGAGGCCCTGACCCTCGCCGGCGAGCTCGGCATGCGCCCCCTCGTCGCCCACTGCCACCTCGGCCTCGGCAAGCTCTCGCGGCATACGGCCAAGCGCGAGCAAGCCCGCGAGCACCTCACCACCGCCATCACGATGTACCGCGAGATGGACATGCGGTTCTGGCTCGAGAAGGCAGAGACGGACCTTGGAGGACTTGCTTGACCGTGCCGCTCGAGGAGGCGCCGCGCGTCCACGAGGAGAGATGGACGCGGCGACTAGTCCGGGAGCACTCGCAGACCCAGGCGCGAGCCCGTCGCGCGCACGCGACGGTCGAGGCTCAATAGAGCGAAATCCGGGAGCGAGTCGGCCGCCAGCAGAGCGCTGGCGAGGTGGATGGCGTCCAGGCTTCGGATTGGCTCGCCCGGGAAAGGCTGACGTGCTCGATTGACGATCTCCCGGGAGATGGGCATGAGGCGCCAGTGGGTCACCGCGCGCGCCAGGATCGCCCGCAGCCGGGCGGCGCGCTCTTCCCGAATCGTGGAGAGCGCGGCGGCTCGGACGAGATTCCGGTCGCATTCGAGGAGGGTGAGGTCGGAGGCCGTGACGTAATCAGCGTGATCGAGCGCCTCGACCGCGGGCCGGCCGCCCGGCTCCCCGAACAGCCAGGCGAGGATTGCGCTCGACTCGGCGTAGACGATCAGCGCCCACCCCGGTCTTCGTCGAGGAGGCGCTGGACGGTGCCGGTCGGGACGAGCCGGGCGAGGCGCCGGTAGCGAGCCCGGCCTTCGGCGGTTGGGGGTCTCAACAGACCTCGCCGCTCGAGCGCGGCAAGCCCCGCGGCCGGATCGCGGCCCTTGACCGGCGTGGGGGGCACCAACTCGGCGACCACCTCTCCCCGGTCGGTGACCTGGACGTGCTCGCCGGCGCGTACCAAGCGCACGTACTCGCTGAGCCGATTCTTCAACTCTCTCAGCCCGACCTGTTTCATGAACCCAGTGTAGCTTCATAGGGCCACATTGTCGACGCGCGCGACGCGCCAGTCCGGGGGTCCAGATTCCATCTCCGGCTCTCTCGGGCTTGCCGTCGGATCGGGCTGAGGCAGCTCATGCGTGTCCGCCCGCCAGTCGAGGGAGCACGTCGCCGACGAGGCGATCGAACTGCTCGGCCTGGTGCCACGACGTGATGCGCAACGTGACGGACTTCGGGCCTTCGGCGAGTAGACCGCGCAGGTGGTCGACGCACTGCTCGGCGGTGCCCGCTGCCGTCCACGCTTCCACCATCGGCGGAGAGAACACCGGCCCGTAGTAGGCGTCGAGGAAGCGCTTGGACTCCTCCAGCGCGGCCTGGCGATCCGGGTTCAGGTTGACGTTGTGGTACGCCATCGTCGGGAAGACGCCGGGATCCCGCCCTTCGTCTTTCAGGTAGCGCTCGATGCTCGTCCAGTTGTTGCGGGCGAGACCGGGCGCCAGCCGAGTCGTCATCCAGCCGTCCGCCAGCCGCGCGACGCGGCGGAGCGCGCGCTCCAGCGCGGGCCCGGCCAGGGGCGGCCGGGGATTGGACGCGATCCAGATCGGACACGGCTGCTGGACTGGTCGCGGCTCGACGGTCACGTCCTCGAACGAGCGGAAGCGGCCCGTGTAGGACACGTGCTCGCCCGACCAGAGTCGCCGGCAGATCTCGATGTTCTCGCCGAGCCGATCGGCGCGCTCACGGTCGGTCACGCCCCAGCGGGCGCCCTCGCGAGCGCTCGCACCGCCCGCCACCAGCCCCGTGCACGCCGCGAGCAGCATGCGCCCACTCGAGAGGAGATCGAGCGTGGCCCACTGGTAGGCGAAGACGAGCGGGTCGCGCACGGGGAAGGAAGCCATGCAACCCACACCCAGCCGCAGGCGCCGGGTCACCGCGGCGAGCGCGCCCAGCAGCGCGATCGAGTCGGGGCGCGGCTTGGCGCCCAGGCTGTCGCCGACCCAGACGGAGCCGAAGAGCGGATTCGCGTCGGCCTTGGCGGCGAGTCCGAGCATCTCGGCGACCGTGGTGACGCCGAAGAACACGCCGCGCTGCGGGAGCGTGAAGCCGAATCCCGAGGCCGCCCCGGCCATGAGGTCAGTCGAAGATGATCCCGCCGTCGACGTTGAAGGACTGGCCGGTGATGTTACGCGCGCCCGGCGAGGCGAGGAACACCGCGAGCGCGGCGATGTCCTCGGGGTCGTTGGGGCGCCCGAGCGGGATGGCGCCGTTGCGGCGGCGCTCCATCTCCTCGACGGTGACGCCTTCTTCCTTCGCGCGATTCTTCAGATTGTCGTTCGACAGCGCGGTGACGGTCGTGCCCGGGCAGATCGCGTTGACGTTGATGTTGTGGCGGGCAAGCTGGAGGGCGGCCATGCGGGTCATGCCGATCACCGCGCCCTTGCTGCCGGCGTAGATCGCGTTGGAGGCGCCGACGTAGCCCTTGCCGGCGATCGAGGCGATGTTGATGATGACGCCGCTGCGATGGGGGATCATCTCGCGCGCCACGCGCTGCAGGCAGAAGAACACGCCCTTGCCGTTGACGCGCATGATGCGGTCCCAGTCGGCCTCGGTGAGATCCATGATGTAGGCGCGGCGAGTGACGCCGGCGTTGTTCACGAGCGCGTCGATCCGCCCGAAGGCGTGCACGACCTGGCTCACCATCTGATCGATGCTCGCGAGGTCGCCCACGTCGGTGGCGAGCGCGAGCCCCTTCCGGCCGGTCGCGTTGACGGCGGCGGCGGTCTTCTCGGCCGCGGCCTTGTCGATGTCCACCACCGCCACGTCGGCGCCGGCGCCGGCGAGCGCCAGGGCGGTGGCGTGGCCGATACCCTGACCGGCGCCGGTGACGATGGCCACGCGATCGGTGAGCGTGCTCATGCGGGTCTTCCTCCGGCGCTCTTCCAGCGGTTGAGCTTCTCTTGCAGGCGCGGCAGGCGCTGGGTGCCGTCGACGATGAACCGCTCGTGCGTGCCCTTGCCGGCCTCGTCGAGCTCGTCACGGACGTCGACGCGGAACGTGAGCTTGCGCCGGTCGACCGCCGTGAGCTCCACCGTGATCGTGACCGTCATGCCGACCAGCGTCCCCGCGAGGTGCGCCACGTCGACGCGCGTGCCCACGGTGGCCTGGCCCGGCGCCAGGTACGGCTGCACCGCCTCGATCGCCGTGCGCTCGATGAGCCGGATCATGTCGGGCGTCGACAGCACGCGGAGCG
Organism: uncultured Candidatus Rokubacteria bacterium; assembly: GCA_963743355.1. GTDB lineage: Bacteria > Methylomirabilota > Methylomirabilia > Rokubacteriales > CSP1-6 > AR5. The sequence goes on along the minus strand of CAVUPM010000003.1, from coordinate 9,926 downwards.
GCTCGCCGCGCAGGTGAGCCGGCGTCATGTCGTCGGTGACCGTGACCGTCGCCACGTGCTTCAGCCCGACCTCGAGCTTGCGCGTCGCACTCTCGCTCATCTGGCTCTTCCTCGCGAACCGTGGTCGAGCGCCAGCGGCGCCCGGCAGGAGCTTACTACGGATATCGGGCGCGGAGGCGGGCGAGCCGCAGGACGGCCGGCGCGACGAAGGCCAGGAGGGCCGCCGCGAGCATGACCGCGGCCTGCGGCGACGACCACAGGCCACTCACGTCGCCCCGCGCGATGGTGAGCGCCTGCAGCAGCGAGCGCTCGAGCAGCGGCCCCAGCACGAGCCCGAGGACGAGCGGGGCGGGGTCGTAGCCGAGGCCACGCATGGCGTAGCCGGCCAGCCCGGCGCCCACCATCACCCAGACGTCGAACGGGTTGTTGTTGTCGGCGTAGGCGGCGACGGCGCACAGCAGCAGCACGACCGGCATCAGCCAGCGGGCAGGGATCGTGGCGACGCGGGCGAACAGCCCCACCAGGGGCAGGTTGAGCAGGAGCAGCATCACGTTGCCGACGTAGAAGCTGCCGATCACGCCCCAGAACACCTGGGGGTGATCGCGCAGCAGGAAGGGGCCGGGCGTCACGTTCATGAGCAGCATGCCGCTCAGCAGCACGGCCGTGGAGGGCGTGAAGGGCAGGCCCAGCGACAGCAGCGGGACCATCCCGCCACCGGCCGCGGCGTTGTTGGCCGCCTCGGGGCCGGCCACGCCCTCGATGGCGCCCTGGCCCATCTCGTGGCGATACCGGGACACGCGCTTCTCCACGCCGTAGGAGGCGAACGAGGCGATCGTCGCCGCCGGCCCCGGGATGAGACCGACCAGGAAGCCGAGCACGGTGCCGCGCAGCATCGGCGGCACCGACCGCCGCAGCTCCTCGCGGCTCGGATAGAGCTCGCGAAAGCGCACGCGCGCGGACGGCGTCGCCTCGGCCGGCCGCGCCATCGTCGCCAGCACCTCGGCCACGCCGAACAGGCCGGCGGTGACGGCGATGAAGCTGAGCCCGGCCTGCGCCCCGGCGACGTCGAAGGTGAACCGCACGGTGCCGCCGAGCGGGTCCATGCCGACGGTCGACAGCATGACGCCCACGATGACCATCGCCAGGGACTTCACGCGGGAGCCGCCGGTGAGGTTGGCCAGGAGCACGACGCCGAGGAGGGCGAACGCGAAGTACTCGGCGGGGCCGAAGGCGAGCGCGGCCCGGGCGACGAGCGGCGCGGCGAGCTGCAGCGCGACGACGCTGAACGTGCCCGCCACGAACGAGGCGAGGGCGGCCACCGCGAGCGCGGCGCCGGCCCGACCGCGGCGGGCCAGGCGATAGCCGTCGATGGTCGTGACGACGCTGGCCGCCTCCCCGGGGACGTTGACCAGGATCGAGGTGGTCGAGCCGCCGTACATCGAGCCGTAGTAGATGCCGGCCAGCATGATCAGGCCTGAGGTCGGCTCGAGCTTGACGATGAGCGGCAGCACCAGGGCCATGGCGCCCGCCGGCCCCAGTCCCGGCAGCACGCCGACGATCGTGCCGAGGACGGTGCCGGCCAGGCAGGCGAGCAGGTTCTGCAGCGTCAGCGCGCCGAGCAGCTCGGTCACGGCAGCGGCACGCCCAGCCAGGTCACGAAGATCACGCGGCCGAGCCCGGCGGCGCCGAGAGCCAGCGTGGCTGGCCGCCACCAGCCGCCGAGGCCCATGAGTCGGGCCGCGGCGAAGACGAGCGCGAAGGAGGTGACGAGGAAACCGAGCCGGGGGAGCGTGGCGGCATACAGCCCGAGGACGGCGACCATGGCCAGCGGCGACCACGCGGGCGGCGCGCCGGCCGTCTCCGCGTCATCCGGCGCCGGCCGCCGCGCCGCCGCGAACTGCCAGGCGGCGAGGGCGAGCAGCGCGACGCCGGCCACCAGCGGCACGACGCCGGGGCCGGGCACCGCCAGCGTGTCGAGCGGGTACGCGCGCGCGGCGGCGAGATACGCCGTGGCGAGCAGGGCCAGGCCGACCGCGCTCCACCGGTCACGGCGAGCCATCGTCGTTCCGCGCCGGCTACTGCTTCCGGAGGCCGATCTGCTCCATCAGCGCGGCGATGTCCCGGTCGTCGCGCGCCAGGAAGGCGTCGAAGTCCTTCGCCCCGCGGATGTCGACGACGGCGCCCATGCGGGTGGCGAACTCGCGGAATTCGGCGCTCTGGGCGGCCTGCGTGAAGGCGCGCTCGAGCCGCGCGATCACCGCCTCCGGCGTGCCCTTGGGGACGGCGACGCCGCGCCAGAGCGACATGGTGAGATCGATGCCGGCCTCCTTGAGCGTGGGGACGTCGGGGAGGCTGGCCAGCCGCTTGTCGCCGCTGATCGCCAGCACGCGGACCTGGCGGCCGGTGACCTGGGCCATGATCTCGGCCGGCAACTGCACGCTGGCCTCGATCTTGTCGCCGAGCACGGTCGTGACCGCCAGCTCGCGGCCGAACGGCACGTGGGTGAGCTTGGTGCCGGTACGGTTCTCGAGGGCCACGGCCATGAGATGCGTGAAGCTGCCGCGACCGGAGTTGCCGAGCCGCACGTGGCCGGGGTTGGCCTTGGCGTGGGCGATCAGCTCGCGGAGGTCTTTCCAGGGCGCGTCGGCCTTCACGGCGAGCGAGACGGGCTCGCTGGTCAGCGCGGCCACGCCGGCGAACGCCGTGTAGTCGAACTTCATGTTGCCGGCGTGATAGGCGGTGCTGACGCTGTTGGAGTTCCAGACGAGCGCGTAGCCGTCCGGACTCTGACCGCGCACGTGCGTGTAGCCGAGGGCGCCGCCGGCGCCCGTGCGATTGACCACCGCCACCGGCTGGCCGAGATCCTTGCCGGCCAGCTCGGCCAGCTTGCGGGCGAGCAGGTCGGCGGCGCTGCCGGCGCCGAACAAGACGGTCAGCTCCAGCGGCTTGTCGGGGAACGCCACCGCCGGCCGCGGCGCCAGGGCGGCGGCGATCAGGGCGAGCGCGAGGACCCAGCTCCTCGGCCGGCTCATGGGTTGAGGACCACCTTGATGGGATCGCCGGTCCGCTTCTCCAGCACCTCCATCGCCTCGTGGACGCGGCTGAGCGGGAACTGGTGGGTGATGAGCGGCTTGGCGGTGAGCCGTCCAGCCGCCAGCAGCGCCAGCGCCCGGCCCACGCTGGTGCCGCCCTCGCCCCGCTCGGTGTAGATCGTGATGTTCCGCCGCACGGCGTGGGTGACGTCGGCGGTGACGGGGCCGTGGTAGAAGGCGACGAGCAGCACCTTGCCGCCGGACTTCGACATCTTGATCGACTGGTCGAAGGTGTCGTCGCCGCCGGCGCAGTCGATGACCAGGTCGGCGCCCTTGCCGGCGGTGGCTTCCATCACGGCCGCGACCGGGTCGCCGTTGCGGCTGTCGACCACCACGTCGGCGCCGAGCTGGCGACCCATCGCCAGGCGCGACTCGCGGGTGCCGGTGAGGATCACCCGGGTGGCGCCGAGCGCCTTCACCAGCTGGATGGCCATGAGCCCGATCGGCCCCGGGCCCAGCACGGCCACCGTCTCGCCGGCGAAGTACCCGCCGGCGTTCTCCAGGCCGAACAGCGGGCTGCCGGAGGTCATCACCACCGTCGCCTCCTCGTAGGAGACGCCGTCGGGGATGCGGTAGAGCGTGTTGACGTGGTTCACCGCGTACTCGGCCAACCCGCCGTTGGTGGTGAACCCGTTGGCGCGGTGGCCACGCTTGCTGTTGCCGTAGTTCAGGCAGGCCGTGTAGAGCCCGCGGATGCAGTTCTCGCAGCGTCGGCAGCCCATGTGGGCCTCGACGACCACCCGGTCGCCGACCCGGAACTCGTCCACCGTCCGCCCCACCACGACGACGTCGCCCGCGTACTCGTGGCCGAAGATGAACTCCCCGTAGGGCGGCATCTGGGGCATCCCGGTGTGGATGATCTTGAGATCTGTCCCGCAGACGCCGCAGGCGCGCACGTGGATCAGGACGTCCTCGTCGCCGGGTGTCGGGACCGGCCGCTCCTGCAGCTCGAACCGGTGCGGCGCGACGAGCACCGTCGCCTGCATCGTGCGGGGAATCTCCATCGTGCTCTCTCCTTGTCGATCGGCGCTCACGGCGCCGGCGTCGCGAGCGGCTTACCCTTTTCGACGACGTAGGTGGCGATCACTTTCGCGCCCTTGTCGCCCGAGCGTGCGTCATGGATCGCGCCGGACGGGACCTTGTAGGAATCGCCGGCCTTGAGCTGCAGCGGGGGCTGACCCTCGATCAGCAGTGTGAAATCGCCTTCCAGCAGATAACCCGACTCGGGGCCGGGGTGAGTATGGCGGCCCACGTTCACGTTCGGCGCAATCTCGGCGATGCCAATCACGGTTTCGTAGCTGGTGCCGGGCACGTCGAATTTCTGCAGGGGCGTCCGCTTGATGGGCTGCTGCGCGTCGAGGATGCTCACGATCCCCAGCGTCACCAGCATCACGAGAATCAACACTCGCTTGACCATGAGCTCCTCCTGGGTTCGGGACCCGCTAGATCCCGCCATGCGTTGGCGGGAAGCGCCGCGCCATTCCGATCGGACCCGCGGCACCAGCGCAATGCGTCATGGCGCCACGGCCGGGCCGTCCAGTCCAGGGGCGCGGCGATCGGGTCATCGCCAGGACTGTATACTAGCGCCGCCGTGCGCCGCATCCCCCTCGTCTGTGGTGGATTTCTCGCGGTGCGGCGGCGTGCTCGTGCTGGTGGGGCTGGCCCACGGGAGGGAGGCGACCGCGACGGACGCGTGGCCCGACGCGGCCGGCGGGCGACGCGTGCTGGCGCTGCTGGCGCTCCTCGTGCTCTACGTCGCGCTGCTGCCCTCCCTGGGCTTCCTCCTCGCCACCGTGCTGTTCGCGCTGCCGCTCGTCCGCGCGCTGGGCGCCATGTCATGGCCGCTGGCGATCGGGACGGCGGCGGCGATCGCCCTGGCCAGCCATGTGGTGTTCAAGCACTGGCTCGGCATGCCGCTCCCCTCGGGGCTACTTGGCTAGAAAACCGCAGAGTTACGAGAGGTTTTGCCCCTGTCACTTATGCGGCGGCGGCTGACGGGGGGAATTTTGTGCGGTTGTCAGCCGTCATAAGGGATAGACGAGTGACAGGAGGCGCGGGAATGGAACGACGATTCTGGCAGTTCATGACGCATCGGATCAACATGGGGAGAGACCTCGAGGATGATCAGTCTCTTGCGATCCTGGGCGCCAATAGCTGGGAAGCCGTGACTGTCGTGCCAGCAGGAGCTGAGTGGTACGTATTCCTCAAGCGTGAGATGGACGAGGAAACCGCTCAGCAGCAAGCGTGAGATACGCCAGGCAGATCAGCGCTGACAACCTCGCGGGCCTCTAGGGTAGCTCCCGAAGAGCCGTTCCTCGACGGTCTGACCCGTGTTCACTTCGAGGGCTATAATCTGCCGAAGTCCCTCGATCACCCGATGTCACCGCTGCACGGCTTCGCGCTGGCGCTCACCCCTCAGAATCTACTGTTCGCGCTCATGGGCTCGGTCCTGGGTACGCTCGTCGGCGTGCTGCCCGGGATCGGCCCCACCTCGGGCATCGCCATCCTGCTGCCGCTGACATCGTTCCTGCCGCCGACCCCGGCCATCATCATGCTGGCCGCCATCTATTGCGGCGCCATGTACGGCGGCTCCACGACGGCGATCCTCGTCAACATCCCCCGCGAGGTGGCCTCGGTCGTCACCACGCTCGACGGCTACCAGATGGCGCGGCAGGGCCGGGCGGGGCCAGCGCAATCGCCGGGGCCATGCGGGTGCCCGCCCTCGGCGGTCGGGACTTCCCCGAGCTGAGGAGCTTCCGCCTCGGCCTCGAGGACTCCACGCCGCTCTGGTACTACATCATGCGAGAAGCCTCCGTCATGGAGAAGGGCTTGCACCTCGGCCCGGTCGGCGGCCGCATCGTCGGCGAGGTCTTCGTCGGGCTGCTGCAGCTCGACTCCGATTCCCACCTGGCGGCGAACCCGCGCTGGCGGCCGACGCTGCCGACGCGCAACGGGCGGGTCACCGGCGACTTCCGGATGGTGGACTTCCTCACCTTCGCGGGAGTCGATCCGCAAAGCCGCGAGCGGTGAGCCGGCGAACCGGCCTTCGGTAAGTCACCGCCACTTGCGATCGCCGGAGCGCGACCGCCTCGCGCTCCGGCGATTCGCCTGCCGAGGTCAGGAAGCGAACGGCCCGGCGGCGGTTCGACAGCCGCTACTGGAAGATCTCGTTGAAGCGCTTCTTCAGTCCCGCGGCATCCTTCTCGATGACGTCGTAGTCGACGCCGATCAGCTTGATCTGGCCGAGCGGCGGGTTGCCGGGGGGCGGCTCGATGTCGGCGCGCGCCGCGTAGATCCCCTCGCCAGGGAACAGCTTCTGCACGGCGTCGCCGATCATGAATTCGGCGAAGGCGCGGGCGGCGTTCGGGTGGGGCGAGCCCTTGATGACGGCGGTCGGCGCCGGGATCGCGAACGTCCCGTCGGTCGGGAAGATCGACTGCACCTTGTGGCCGGCCTTGCGGTCCACCCAGGCGTACTGGTCGGCGCCCTCGGCGGCCAGCAGCCGCTCGCCGCGGGTAAGCGTCTCCGACACCTGCTGGTGGCCCTGGACGATCATGATGTCGTTGGCGCGCAGCTTCTGGTAGAACTCCCAGCCGTACCTGCGAGACAGCGTGCCCACGATCATGAGCTGGATGGCCGTGTAGGACGGATCGGCCATTACCATCTGGCCCTTGTACTTCGGGTCGGTGAGATCGGTCCAGTTCTTCGGCAGCGCCAGGCCCTTGTCGGCGCGCGCGACCATCCCGACCACGTTCAGGCGCTGGGCGACGTGGTGGCCCCTGGGGTCCTTCACCTCGTCCCGCACCTTGTCGAAGTTCTTCGGCCGGAACGGAACGAGGAGGTCCCGCTTGATCATGGCACCGGCGGCGGCCGGGTCCGAGACCGTCAGCACGTCGGCCACGACGCGGCGGGCGTCGATCTCCTGCAGGAACCGGCGCAGGACCGCCGAGCCGCCCGAGCGGAACAGCTCCACGCGGATGCCCGTCTGCTCCTGGAACATCGTGGCGATCTTCTGCGCGGTCGCCACCGGCGTGGAGGTGTACCACGTGACGCTGCCTTCCTTCTTGGCGGCGGCGAGATCGACCGGATCGGGCGTGAAGCCGGGCTGGGCGGCGGCGCCGGCGGCCAGTCCCAGCACCGCCAGCAGGGTGACGAGTCCCAGTCGCATCATGTCCTGTCCTCCGCGGTTACAGAATAAACACGCTCGCGGCGTCGGTGTCGAAGTGCACGTGGACGGGCTGGCCAATCTCGAGGACCCGGCGCGGGTCGACCTGGGCCCGGACGCGCGTGCCGTCGTCCAGCGTCACGTGACAGTCGGTGAGATTGCCGAGGAAGGTCACGTCGGCGACCCGGCCGGCCAGCGCGACACCGCCGTCGGCCGGGCCCGAGCCGGGCCCGCTGAGCCGCAGATTCTCGGGCCGGATGGCGACGTGGACGGTCTGGCCGTTCACCACGCCCGGCGGCAGCACGAGGCTCACGGGGCCGTTGCCGCCGATGGCGACGAGCCCCTGCTCGGCCGCGACCTGCGTCACCCGGCCGGAGAGCAGGTTGACCAGCCCCATGAAGTCCGCGACCGTCTTGGTGGCCGGCCGGGTGTAGACCTCGCGCGGCGGGCCGAGCTGCATGAGCTCGCCCTGGTGCATCACCGCGATGCGATCCGAGAGCGCCATCGCCTCCGACTGGTCGTGGGTGACGTACACGAACGTGATGCCGGTGCGGCGCTGCAGCTCCTTCAGCTCCCAGCGCATGCGCTCGCGCAGCTTGGCGTCGAGGTTGGACAGTGGCTCGTCGAGCAGCAGGATGCCCGGCTCGACGACGAGACTGCGGGCCAGCGCGACCCGCTGCTGCTGGCCGCCGCTCAGCTCGCTGGGATAGCGCTGGTCGAGTCCCGCCAGGTTCACCAGCTCCAGCATCCGCAGCACGCGCGTACGCGCTTCGGCCCGGGGGACGCGCCGTACCTCGAGGCCGAACGCGACGTTCTGGTAGACGGTCCGGTGCGGCCACACGGCGTAGCTCTGGAACACCATGCCCATCCCGCGACGCTCGGGTGGGACCACGCCGGCCGGCGTCGACAGCGTCGTCGATCCCGCGCGGATCGCGCCCTCGTCCGGCGTCATGAAGCCGGCGATCAGGCGCAGGAGCGTCGTCTTCCCGCAGCCGCTGGGGCCGAGCAGCGTGACGAACTCGTGGTCGGCCACCGCGAGCGACAGGTCGCGCACCGCGGCGACGGCACCGAAGCGCTTGGTGACCCGCTCGATCTGGATGCCGGCCATCCGCTCAGCCGGCCGGCGGTGGCTCGAGGCCGGGCCGGCCGCGGCCCAGTCGGGTGGCGAGCAGGGCGGCCGTGGTGATGATCGCCATGGTCACGATGGACAGGGCGGCGACGGGCTCCAGCGACCCCGTCTCGTAGAGGTTGTACACCGCGACCGCCAGCGTGATCGATCCCGAGCTGAACAGCAGGATCGACGCCGAGAGCTCCTGGAGCGCGGGCACGAACACCAGCAGCCAGCCGGCGAACAGACCGGGTCGGGCCAGCGGCAGCGTCACGCTCGTGAACGTGCGCAGCCAGCCCCCGCCGGTGATCCGCGCGGCCTCCTCCAGCGAGGCGTCGATCTGGCGGAGGGCCGCGTTGGCCGAGCGCACGCCGAGCGGCACGTAGCGGCCGGTGTAGGCGAGCAGGATGATGAGCAGGGTGCCGTAGATCGGCAGCGGCATGCGCAGCCAGAACTGGATGAGCGCGACCGCGACGACGATGCCCGGCAGCCCGAGCGGGACCAGCGAGACGTAGTCGAGCGCCTTGCGCCCGCGCAGCCGTGTGCGCAGGTCGAGCCAGCCCACGAGGCTGCCGAGGAGCACGGCGAGCGTGGCGGCCGCGCCGGCCAGGATCAGGCTGTTCACGATCGCCCGCCGGGTCACGTCGTACTCCAGCAGGACGAAGCGGTAGTGCTGGAGCGTGAGGTTCTGCCAGAACTGCAGCCCCCACGAGCGCGAGAGCGACACCGCCAGCAGCGTGAGGTACGGCGCCAGCACGGCGACGACGAAGACGGCCATGGCGAACCCCAGCACCGCGAAGCGGGCCGGGCCGAGATCCACCAGTCGCGGCCGGTTGCCCTTGCCGCCGAGCGTGACGAAGGAGCGCCGGGCCAGGTAACGGCGCTGCAGATAGAGCGCGGCCACCGTGATGGCGACGAAGACCAGTGACATCGCCGAGGCCAGGCCGTACTGCGGCGGATAGTCGAACAGCGCGTAGATCCGCGTGGGCAGGGTGAAGACCCGCCCGGGCAGGCCGATGATCGCCTGCGACCCGAACAGCGCGATGGCGTTCACGAACGCGATCAGGGCGCCGGAGAGGACGGCCGGCGCGACCAGCGGCAGCGTGATGGCGCGCGCGGTCTTCCAGCGGCCGGCGCCGAGGATCTGGCCGGACTCTTCCAGCGAGGCGTCCACCGACTCGAGCGCGCTCGCCGCCAGCAGGTAGACGAAGGGAAAGGTGTGGAGCACGGTCACGAGCACCAGGCCGGACATCGAGAAGATGTTGACGGTGAGGGCGGGGAGGCCGGCCACGTCGCGCAGGAAGCGGTTGACGAGCCCGGCGTTGGGGCTGAAGAGGTTCACGAACGCGATGGCGGTCAGGAAGGGCGGCGTGACGTAGGCGACGACGGCCGTGACGTGGATGAAGCGCTTGGCCGGCGTGTTCGTGCGGCTCACCGCCCACGCCAGCGGCAGGCCGATGGCGACGCTGAGCACCGCCGTCCACGCGCCGAGCACGAGGGAATTCTTCAGCGCCTGCACGTAGAGACGGCTGCCGAGCGCCTCGCGGAAGTGGTCGAGCGA
>CAVUPM010000002.1:0-3283468 GCA_963743355.1 uncultured Candidatus Rokubacteria bacterium | reverse complement strand
CGCGAGCCACAGCCCTTCGTTGTTGACCGGGACCAGGGCGGGTTCCAGTGGTTGCTCGGACTCGAGCGTCTCCACCAGACCCTTGCTGCTCTTGATCTTCATGACCCGGTGCAGGGTCGGACGGAGGAAGTCGGTGTCGGCGAGCACGACCCGGCGCCCCGACTCGTTGAGTGCCAAGCCCAGGTTGACGACCACCGTCGACTTGCCCTCATCGGCGAACGCGCTCGTCACCAGCAGGCTCCTGAGCGGCTCGCCGCGCGTGCCGAGCTCGATGGCCACGCGAAGGGTTCGGAAGGCCTCGGTGAACATCAGCTGCTCGCTCGGCTCGGGCCCGCTTTCGGGCACGATGCTCGAGAAGACGGCCTGTCCGACCCGCACCCGAGGGACGATGGCCAGAACCGGCAGCCCCGTCGCGGCCTGGACGTCATCCTCGTTCTCGATCGTTCGATTGAACCACTCCGTGGCCGCCGGCACGCCGGCGCCGAGGCAGAGGGCGGCGCCCAGGGCGACGGCGAGGGCGAGCATGCCGCTTCTGGTTCGCGACCGGCACCGCGTGAGAGGCGGGATCGATGACCTTCACGACCTTCATCTCGCCCTGCTCGCGGATGCGCGCGGCCGTCAGCTTGTCGGAGAGCAGGGCGTGAAGGCTGCGCTGGCTCTCGACCTCGCGAGACAGACGCGCGTACTCCGCCTCGCCGCCCGACAGCCCCTTCAGGCTCTGCCGAAGCGTGTCCGCCTGCCTGCGGAGCGCCTCCTCTCGGGCTGCGTTGGCGTGATACGTCGCCTCCAGGGCAATGAGCTGCTCCGCGAAGTTGACGCGCTCCGCCGGCGGGACCGCGGTCGGTGCGGTCGAGACGACGACGCTGTCCTTGAGCGCGCCGCCGAGCAAGTGCATGAGCTCCTCGATACGGGTCTTGACGACCCGGATCCGGGGGTGTTCCTCCGTGTACTTCGTCCGGAGGTCGAGCAGTGACGACTCGAGCTGGGTGAGCTGGGTCCGCAGGCGCTCGACCTCGGGCGAACCCATCCGGGACGCGGCCGGCCGCCGCCTTCGTGTCCCCCGACCGCTTCTGGCCGTCGACCTTGTCGCGGAGGGCCTCGAGACGAGTCTGGAGCATCTTCTGGCTGGTCACGACCTCGGCCAGGCCCGCCTCGGTCTGGCCCAGCCGGTCGACGGCGGCCCGCGACTGGTCGGGGAGGCGGACGCCGCCGTGGGAGGCGACGAACGTCTGCAGCGCCTGCTCGCTGGCGTTCATCGTGCGCTTGACGTCGGTGAGCTGCTGCTCGAGGAACTCGCGGGACACCCGGGCGTCGTCGATGTTGAACGTCCGCGTCCGGGCCATGAGCGCCTCGATGTAGGTGTTGACGATGTCGACGGAGGCTTGCGGCCGGGAGGCCTCGGCCGAGATCGTGACGATGCCGCTCTTGTCCGGCCAGGCGATGAAGGTCACGCGCGCTCGCTGAAGCTCGGCGAGCGCCCGCCGACTCGCATTCGGCACCGGCGGCTCGATCCCGCGCCAGCGAAGATAGGCGTTGTACAGCGTCTGCCCGTAGTCCGACCTGGTACGAGGTCTCGAGGAGCTCCTGCAGCGACGCGCTCGGAAGATTCTCGACGACCGTCTCGGCCAGGCTCCGGGAGTTCAAGATCGCCAGCTGGACGGGAAACGGACGGACCGGCGAGAGCTCCTGGAAGATCGGAACGCGATCGGGCCGAGCCTCGAGAAGCACGACGGCCGACGACCGGATAGCGCGGCGGCTCCTTCGAGAGATGATAGGCGAGCGGGAAGAGCACGACGAGGGCAACGACACTCGTGATCAGGGCAAGGCGCTTGCGCCGTCGCATGACGCCGCGCACGATACGTTCCAGGATCGACCACGCCTCCATGAGCTTGGTGCCCTCTCAGCCTGCGATAGACGCCGGCGTTCCGGCGGTCGACATCAGCGGGAGCCTCTCGCGAACAGCACCACCTGAAGGGTGCTCAGAAGGATGACCAGATCGAGCAGCGGCGACAGGTTCTTGATGTAGTAGAGATCGTACTGCAGTTTTTCCATCGAGTCCTCGACCGACGCGGCGTAGCGGTGACGCACCTGCGCCCACCCGGTGATCCCCGGCTTCACCGAGTGCCGTCCCATGTAGAAGGGGATTTCGCGCTGCAGCGTTCCCACGAACTCGGGCCGTTCCGGTCGTGGTCCGACGAAGCTCATGTCGCCGACGAGCACGTTCCAGAACTGAGGCAGCTCGTCGAGTCGCGTCTGCCGGAGCCAGCGGCCGACCCTGGTCACGCGGGGATCGCGCGCCGCCGCCCACACCGGACCATGGCGCTCGGCATCGACCGACATCGAGCGGAACTTGTTCAGAACGAAGATGCGGCCTCGCTCACCGACGCGCTTCTGGCGAAACAGGACCGGTCCCTTCGAGTCGAGCTTGACGGCGCCGGCGACGAGCGCCATGACCGGCAGCGAGAGGACGAGCCCGATCAGGGCCAGGCCGATGTCCATCGCTCGCTTCACCATGCGCGTCGTTTCGGTCTTCACGAAGCCGTCGGAGAAGATCAGCCAACTCGGCCGCAGGTTCGCCACGAGGATCTTGCCGGTTTGCTTCTCGTAGAAGGTCGGCCACTCCTCCACGTTGATGCCACGCAGCCGGCATTCGAGCAGTTGCTCCGCCGGGAGCGCCCGGCGCATCTCCGCGAGCGCGACGAGGACGAGATCAGGCCGCAACTCGTCGACGAGGTTCAGGAGATCCTTCGTCTTGCCGAGGAGCTCGAAGCCGGCCGGGACGCGATCGGCAGCGTCGGGGGAGTCCTCGAGAAAACCGACGATCGTGAAGGGCCGGGTACCACTGAACTGAAGCTCCGGCAGGACGGCGGCCGATCGCCCGACGCCCAGGACGAGCACACGGTGATTGAGTCTGCGTTTCGGACCGCGGGCGATCCAGGCGAGGCGCGAGGCCAGCGAGCCAAGCGCGATGACTCCGAGGACGTGGAGGAACGCGAGCCGGCCGAAGCGGAGAAACGGAAACGCGAAGCCGATCGCCGCTGTGATGGTCGTACTGGCCGCCAGCGCCAAGAAGAGACGCGAGGCAAGCTCCACCCGGCGGATCCGGAAGTCGACCTTGTAGAGATCGGCCAGGTACAGGGCCAGGATGATGGTGGCGGCGACGATACCCGCCTTGGGCCATAGCGCTCCGTCTGGGATCCAGTATCCGAGCCACTGGGCCGACGCCACCGAGAGGGCGATCACCGTGAGATCAGCGGCGATCATGGCGAAGACAGCTGCCGGGACATAGTGGCGGTAGAGTCGTAGCATGCGCGGTCGCCGTAAACGCAAGCGCCGTACCGAACCGGTATCTAGGCCTAAGTACTTGTTTTTACAGACAGGGCTGAAGACGATCCAGGCTGTCCATCACGCAAAAAGTAGTGGCCCGCGCCGCAACGTCCAGAAATCCACCATTTAGCAGGATAGGTTGGCGCGCACGATTTGCGTGCCCCAAGCGCCGAAGCGACGGAGTACACGGAGCACGTAGAAGAAGGCCGACCTCGGGGACACGACGGCTTGGACCCCCCGCGGAGTCCCGGTTGCCGCATACCTGTGCCGGGTATATTTGCCTCGTCAGATGGGCCCCAGGGGTAGTGTTTTTTGTGTATCGCCCCTCGTACATATGGTATTGATACCCTCGGCGCAGGACGGGATGGGGTAGACACCTCACTATCGGGAGGAGGAGAGATGGCGAAGAGCAAGAAGGCGGCGTTCGGGGGGTATTCCATCAGCTTCAAGGGGGCCAAGGATACGCTGGAGTCCGTGTTTGGCAGCTCGCCGATCGGGCCGTCGGACATGACGAAGAAACTCTGGGTCTACGTCAAGCGGAAGAAGCTCGCCGGCAAGCGCTGAGACTCTTTTGGAGGGGGGCCCTCGGCGGCCCCTCCCAACCCCTCCGCCGCATCCCGCGAATTCAAGTCGACGAAGAATGGGATCGCCGATCGGAATGCACGCAATTCTTGCGGACGGGTGCTTCAGAAGCTGACGCGAAGGGCTGCTTGAACTCGATTCTCCGCGTAGCCGCTGTTCGTGTTGAGGTTGCCGCCGGTGTTGCCACCGCCGTTGTCGGTCCCGACCTGTTCGAAGTGGGTGTACGTGAGGTCCAGCTGCAGGCCGCGCTGGATGCGCCACGAGAACGTCAGTGACCCGCCCCAGTTCGTGCTCTCGTCGTTCCCGCCGGTCTGGTTCGCGATGCCCGTCGTCTTGTTGCTCCGGTAGAAGGCGCTCGCCGTCCCCACCAGCGTGGGGGTGAACGTGTAGGCGAGAGACCCGGTGATGCCCTCGGTCTCGACGACGCCGAAGTTCTCTCCATCGCTGAAGGTCTCCGAGAAGCCCCGATCCAGCGCGAGCGACATGAGCGCGCGGGCGAACTGGTAGCTGATACTCGTCGTCGTCGAGAAATTCGGCCCCACGCTCTGTCCGCCATCGATGGTGAGTCCGCTCAGCCCGAGACTGCCGTCGAGCGTCAAGCGTCCGGGCAGCGCATACCTCGTGAACACCGACGCGCTCCATAGCTGATAGTCGATGTCGCCGGTTCCGCTCGTTGTCGTCCGCAGCGCGTAGCTCGTCTTGAGGCCGACCGACCTGAGGGCGTAGAGCTGACGGCTCGCGGTGGCGGTGAGCTGGTGGCCCCGGACGGCGAACTCCTCTCCGGTGGCGGTTCCGGTGGCGGTCGGCGTCCCCAGGGAACTGACGCCGTTCGACGTCTCGCTGGTGAGGTACTCGTAGCCCGCCGAGAGCAGATTCGTCTGGTAGAGCGGGACGGAGGCGTTGGCGGCCAGCACATGGGTCGTCGTGTCGCTGCCGCTCTCGTCGGAGAAGGTGGAGAGCCGATAGGACTGCTGCGTGGCCACTGTTCCGACCTGGTAGTCCGAGTTGAGCGCGAAGATGTTGGTCGTGAACGTCTGGCGTTGCTGCCGGAGCCCCAGGCGGTCAGCCTCTCCGACCTGGTCGCTTCGGGTCAGGGTATCGGCGACCGTCAGCTGCCAGCGCGGATTCGCTTGCCAGACGATCTGCCCGAGCAGGGAGTAGAAGAACGAGACGTCCTCGGTGGTGGTGTCGTAGGACGGGGCGAAGGTCAACCCGATGAGCCCCTTGGTGAGGGGGCTGTTGATGCCGAGCCGGAGCCCCGGAGACAGCGTCGAGCGGAAGTTGCTCTTCTTGTCGCTCTTGGTCAGGTTGAAGTTGTCGCTGTACTCCTCGATCAACGACACCGACGGCTCGAACTGGAACGTCGCGGTCACGGGCAAGCCCACCGTCGTCGGCGGGAGCACCCGTTGTGGTGCCGACGGCACCGTCGGCGGCGGCCCGATCGGCTGCACCTCCGGGATCACCGGGATCGGCGGGGCCGTGGGGGTGGGCGTGGCGGGTGGCGGAGGCGCCGGCACCGTCGGCTTCTCCCCGGTCACCGGCGGCTGGCCAGGCACGGTCGGCTTGTCGCCGGGCGCGGGCGCTTGAGCCCAGGCAGGATGGGCCAGGGCGACAGCCAGTAGAAGGAGCGCTCCCTTGAGAGACTGGCTCCTTCCCGCGCAGCGGGGCATCGCGTTCTGCTGGCGTCCGGCTCTTACTAGAAGAGCCTCTGCGGGATGATGACGATGTCGTTGGGCTTGAGCAGAAAATCCTTGGCCTCGGGGTCGCTCATGATGTCGTTGACATTGACGCGAAGCACCTCTTTCTTCGCGCCCTCGCCCCGCATCACCGTCACCCGCCTCGGCGAGGCCAGCTGCGTGAAGCCGCCGGCCCCCGCGATGGCCATCATGATGGTCATGTCCCTGGCGTACCTCACCTGACCGGGAGTCCTCACTTCTCCCTGGACGTAGACGGCGCCGGCGCTCGGCACGACGACGGTATCGCCCGGTTGCAGTCGAAGATTCTGCGTCATCGTGCCCCGCTGCAGGATCTCCTGAAGATTGACCGGAATGCGCTGCCCGCCCCGCAGCACGAAGGCCGACTCGAGATCCGCGGTCGGGATCGGGCCTCCAACCGCCGACAAACCCTGAAGGACGGTCAGCTCCTGCGTGAGCTGCAGCTGCCCGGGACGGACGACGCCGCCCGCGAAGTACACCGGGCGGCTTCGGACCTCCTTCACGCCGACCGTGACCTGGGCACCGCGCACGGTGCGACCGTACAGCGTCGTGAGACGGGAGGAAAGCTCGGCCACGGTCAGCCCGGCGGCTTCCGTGTCACCGATGAGCGGCAGCGAAATCTTGCCGTCCGGCCGGACGGTGACGGTCTGCTCCAGGTCTTTCTGGTCCAGCACCGTGACGATGAGGACGTCGTCCGGCCCGATCCGATAGTCCGACTGGGCCGTGGCCCTCGGAAGCCACAGGGTCAGGCCGGCCGCGAGGACCAGGAGCTGCTGTCAGGGACCGCCACGCGCTCATGGTCGAGCCACGGACTCCAGCCGAGGGGCCGACGGGAGCGGCCGGTTGAAGTCATTCATAGGGTCGGGATTCTAGCCGTGCACTGAGACGCGACTCAAGTTATTCCAGGACGCGGACCCAGGCCCAACAGGCTGCGGTCGGCAACCCACCAGAGACGCCAAGGCTAGACAATCCAGCGAGGTAGCTCGTCGAGCCGGTTGCACCACGCCACCCGGTAGCCGAACGCCTTGGCCCCGGCGACGTCCCAGGCGTCGGAGGACACGAACAGCCGGTCCCCGGCCTCGAACAGCGTCCGTAGGCGTCGAAGACGTACCCACCGATGCCAGCCACGGGGCCGGCCTACTTGAGTCCGGCCGGAGTCGCGGTGGGCGCGGCGCGGCGGGTGGGCGGTCGGCGGGGCGTGACGCGCGCCGCCTGGGCTCGGCCGCCTCCTCGAGACCGGTCTCCACGAAGCCGAAGCGCAGCAGCCGCTTGGCGTCGACGAAGGACATCGCGCGCGTGCGGGCGCCGAGCACGATCATCAGGAACTGCTGGCCGTTGCGCCAGGCCGACAGGGCCAGGTTGTAGCCGGCCTCGTTCGTGAAACCGGTCTTGAGCGCTTGCACGCCGCCCGGGTCGTTGAAGAGCGGGATGTGCCGGGCATAGACCCGCCCGTTGTACACGAACGTCTGCCCCCCGAGCAGCGGCCGCGACGCCGGGTAGTCGGTCAACAGCCGCGCCGTGAGCTGCGCGAGGTCGCGCGCCGTCGAGCGCTGGGCCGGGTCGGGCAGGCCGTGCGGATTGGCGAAGCGGGTCTCCGTCAACCCCATCTGCTGCGCGCGCTCGTTCATCGCCGCCACGAAGGCGGCCTCGTCGCCGGCCAGGCGCTCGGCCAGCGCGGTGGCCGCGTCGTTGGCGGAGGCGATCGCCACCCCCTCCAGCAGCACGTGCAGCGGGACCTGGTCGCCCGTCCGCAGCCCCATGCGATAGCGCGGCGTGCGCGCGGCGTGCACGCTGACCGTGACGAGCTCATCGGGGTCGACCTGGTGCGCCTCGATCGCCTCGCAGGCCAGGTAGAGCGTCATGAGCTTCACGAGACTGGCCGGCGGGCGTTCGACCCCGGCGTTCTTGGCGTAGATCGTCCGGCCCTCGGGATCGAGCAGCAGGACCGCCTCGGCGCTGAGTGCCGGCGGGCGTCCGTTGGTCTGGGCCACGGCGGCGGGGGCGAACGCGACGACCGTCATCGACAGGACGAACAGCAGGCGCGTTGCGTACACTGCGGCCATTCTAGCCAGCCGCCTCAGCGGCCAGCAAGCAGAAAGCCTCAGCGAACCGCTTGCTTGAGCTCTCTCGAGGGCTTGAAACGCGGCACGCGGCCGCCGACGATCGCCGGCTGGCCGGTGCGCGGATTGCGGATGGTGCGCGGTCGCCGCCGCGCGACGGAGAACGTGCCGAACCCGACCAGCGTCACCGTGTCGCCGCGCTTGAGGGCGCTTCTCACGCCGCCGAGCATGGCGCGCAACGCGCGGTCGGTGGCGGCCCGCGGCCAGCCGGTGGCGCCGGCCATGCGGGTGACGAGCTGGGCCCGCGTCACGCTACATCCCGAAGACGGCGCGGGCCTCGTCCATCACGGTCTCGGTGATGGAGGCGTATCCCTTGTCCTCGGCGAAGCGCTCGATCGAGCGGCGGGCCATCGGGCGGATGAACGACGGAATGCGATCGAGCCGCGCCTCGGCCTCTGGTGTCCACGCGACACCGCTCGGCGCCGCCGCCGTGGTCTCGCCGAGCGCGGCGGCGAACGGGCAGCCGGAGCCGGGCGCGTCGCTGGACCCGCCGACGCCTTCGAAGGCGTCGGGCCGCGCCGCCGGCCATGGTCGAGCGCAAATGCTCGAACGGCTCCGGCGGCACCGTGCGGCCGCCGACCTTGACGCCGAGGCTGCGGACCATCTGGGTCTCGAACGGATTGGTCAGCATGGCCACGCGGAAGCCGCACTCGGGACAGCGGAACGTCACCGTGAGCGAGCCCTGGTCCGGCCCCTCGGTACCGTGCAGCTTCATCGGCTGGTCGCAGTCGAGACACAGGAACTTCATGGGAGCGGCGCGCCGGCTCGAAGCGCCGGTGGCCTGCTCGAGGCGCGGGGCTTCATTGAAACGGGTGGCGCACGCCCGGCTCGAAGCGCGGGTGGCCTGTTCGAGATGCGCGCGGCTCCATCACCCGCGCATTCTATCACCGCCGCCGCGTCGCCAGCCGGGGCGCAGGCGCGGCCACGCGGCCAGCGACGGTGGCGTCTGCATGACGAGCACCGCGGCGACGGCGAAGGCGAGCGTCGGCCACCGCGCGGCCAGGGCGCCGCGCACGGCTACCGCCGAGAAGAACACGTAGGCGGCGAAGCGGGCCCGACGATGCCGGCGCCACAGCAGCCACGCGATGAGCGTCGCCGCCGCCGCCGAGACCCAGGAGCCGTGCACGCCGAGCGTGATGGCGGCGTACGCGAGGCAGGCCAGCGGCACGAGGGCGACGACCACGCGGGGCGCCATGTGGCCGGATGGTACAACCTCGCGGCTTAGTTCACCGAACCAACCGAGTCAACACCGGCCAATTTTCCCATCCGTTCCTCCTCGTCCCGCCCCCGGGACACCCGATCAGCACACGGTCAGCCCACATAGAGCCGCCGCCCGGCGTTCGGTTTAGTCAGGGGCACCTCGTTGCGCGAGCGCTAGACTCCGAGCATCATCGCGCCGCACCCAGGGCCGCAGTTCGACCCTATCGTGACGATCTCGCCGTCAGCTTCCTAGATCTACAGGAGCTGCGCCTGCTTCACGCCTTCCGATCGCGAGGCGCGACTTCGCAGACACTGCCTTTGCACATCAAAAGGCGCGGCAGTATAGGCCACAGCCACCCGTTTTCGAGCGGCAAGTTCCGATCGGCTGGCCGCGCGATGCTCGCCGAAGTTGCGGTATCCCAACGCGATCGCGCACTCGAAAACATCGTCAGCGGCCAACTGGTCTAAAAAAGGTCTTCGCTCCGTACCTCCGCGGCCTCGAGTTCAAACGATCAGGTCGTGATCCGCTGGTACCCGCGGCGCGATCGTCGCGTCATCCTCGACCCGACGCGCAGTCTTGGTCAGCCAGTGGTTTCGGGAAGGCGTGCCGACGCGCGGATCAGCAAGAGTCCCCACGAACAAGCCGCTTGGCTTGAATCGGGTCTGACGATCTTCTGCCTGCGCAGCTTTGCCGGGCTGCGAAGGTAGAATCAAGCTGCGGAGCTTGTGAAGTGGTGGCCGAAGATCGCTGCGACGGCGCGGCGGGTGCGCCAAGGCACAGGCGAACCTCCGCTCCCATCGCCGCGGCCTGACGAGGGCCGTGTTCGAACGCCAGGCGTGGGCCGGTACCGCGTCTGATGTTACGCATCGACGGCTCCGCTGGCGATGGGCGGTGGAGCGACTGAGGCGAGAGATCGAGAGGCGATGGGAGACCGCGGACGAGTACAAGCAGCGGATCGTTTCTACGTCGGGCTCGGGCTCACCGCCCTCGGCGTGGTGCTCCAGACGTGGGGCAGCATTCTGTGATCGCCGCCGTCTACGCCCGCAAGAGTACCCTCGCGTGGTTGCTCTCCGCCCTCGCACTCACCGGCTGCGGCCGGTACTACTACGGCAAGCCCGGCACCTTTCCCGCGATCCCGATGGACTTCCGCATCAACAGCACCGCCTGCATCCGTGACGTCGGCGTGCCGTCCGGCAACGGCCAGTGTGCGCTAGTGGCCAAGGAGCCGTACCGGCGCTGCATGCTGGCCCGTGGCTGGACGCGGGAGGAGAAGATCGAGCCCGGCAATGGGTGGTTGAGCGCCAGTCGCCAGTTCGCGTGCCGGCGCACCTACCTCCAGGACCTCGACTGGCGGAGCAACATGCACAAGTCCAGGAGTGCCTGACGCGATGGTTCCTCGACGGCCTCCTCATCCTGACCGGCGGCGCGGCTGCGTTCTGCTGGCTGGTGCCGTGAGCCGCGTCGTACGCGTCGTCGTGGCACTGACTGGCGCCGCCTGGGTCCTCTGGGTGCTGACTCAGTGGTGACCGACCGCCGCCTTGCCACCCTCGGCTTCCTCAAGCGGGCGCGCGGCGCCGACCTTCAGCACTTGGCGACCTTCATGCTCGTGTGCCTGGTCGTCGCCGGGCTCGTGGTGCCGCGCGAGGCGACCGCCGACCATCCAGGCGCCGCCCGATTGAAACGGTTCATCCGCGTGGAGATCATCGCGCCGCCCCAGGCGCCGAGCTGGTACGTCGCCGAACTCGCTCGGCGAATGGAAGCGCCGCTCGCGGGCCGCCAGCTTCCTCGCGGCGCCGTGGCGCTCTTGGAGATTGATCGGGGAGGCAACATCGAGGCGTTGACGATGACGGAGACGACGGGAGACGCGGCTGTGGACGATGCTCTGCTGTCGTCCCTCCGCCAGCTCGCGCCCTTCCCGGTGCCGGTGAAGAACGACTACGGGAACCTGCGCTGCGTTGTGCGGTGGTCGTTGCTGTGACTACCCGCCCTCTTCTCTGGGTGCTGTGTGCCGTCCTCATTCCAGCAACCGCGGTGGCACAGCGCCCCGACCGGCACCCCTGTTTTCTGTACGCCCAGACGCTCCGCGAGGTCGACCGCGCGACGCCCGACGAGCTGCGCGAGCGCCTTCGATTTATGTATGTGGCGGCGCGGGGCACTGCCTTTGACCCAGCGAGTGCGAACCTCCTCAAGACGGCGGCGACGAAGCGCGGCATCGCCGAAGCTGGCCGACAGATGGTGGAGGCTTGCCGGTCGGCGGGTAACTGGACGTTTGGAGATGCGCGGTCGGCGACAGGTACCCGGGTCTCCGAGGCCGACGCCATACGCCAACTTCAGGACGTCCTCGAGCGCGGGAGCGCGGATCGGCCGAAGAAGGATGGTCCGCGGTGACCGACCGCCGCCTCGCCACCCTCCGCGCCGCGCTCGGCTTCCTCCAGCTGAGCGTCGCGAGCCGGAGCTGCGTCTCCGCAATCGCTGGCTCGACACGTGGGCGCGGCCGTGGGGCTACGATCATCGTCGGACGTCGAGCGAAGCTGGGCTCCGGCTCGCGCTCACGGCAGCTACATCGCGGACGCACGAGTGGCGGGCGCACGTTCATGAGCGTTCCGATGATTTCGGCGGTGCGGCTGCGCGGGTGGCTGCGACGCCGTGGCGGGCGGTGCAGGTGGCGGCGTGGGCGCCGAGCGACGAGCGCGACGTCGAAGATCCTCCACGCGCCGCTTCAGCTTCCACGAGCGCTTGCGAACACCACTTCGCGTCCTGGTTCGCCATGCGGGGCGGCATCGCCTCCAGGCGCTCCGCGAGATCCTCGGCCACCGCGACATCAAGCTGACCCTCCGCTACGCGCACCTCGTCGCCCGGCCACCTGCGCACCGGAATCGACAAAACGGCCGCGCCCATCAGCACAACGTCAGCACATGCGGCTAGAACTCAGACCGCGCCACGTCGTAAGTGCCGAGTAGCCGGGGTAGCTCAGAGGCAGAGCAACTGATTCGTAATCAGTAGGTCGCGGGTTCAACTCCCGCCCCCGGCTCCAGTTCCCACCTCCGGGACTTCCGCTTCAGCGCTGATCCGCGGCCCGGATCCGCCCCCCGGGCTGGCGCAACACGGCGAGCGAGTAAGCCCTGGGGACGACGAGTCGCGGCGATCCACCACCGTCGGTCGGCACGGCCCATGTGTTCTGCACGGGCGTGCCCGATGCCGCCTCCGGCAGGGAGTAGAGGATGGTCGCGTCGTCGAGCCATTCGACCTGGTCGTCGACGCTGCGGGTCTCGGCCAGCGCCCAGTCCTGGAGGGTGTCGAGGCGGACCACCGAGAGACGCCATGTCACGGCCGTGAGGACCCCGCCCTCACGGCGCTTGAATGCGATGCGGGTGCCGTCAGGAGACAGCGAAGGACATTCCACGCCCTCGCGCAGCACCCGCATCTGCCGGTTCGACACGTCACCCTCGACCAGGTAAATACGTCCTCCCGTGGCCAGCGTCGCGTAGAAACGGTTACCGTCAGGCGCAAACGTCACGCCCCAGACGTTGAAGTCCATCGCCTGGAACGGCATGCCGTCCCGTAACACGGGGAGCTTCTCGAGGTCGACGATCACGAAGTCCCCGGTTTCCACGTCGAGGATGCTCGTCCGCGTCGAGAAGCTAGCCGCCGCGTACGAGTGCCCCGATTCGAACACGGTCACGGCGGCCAGACGGCCGTCCGGTGAGACTCGGGCTCGGCTCGGCACGCCCGTCAGGGGAAGCGTGTGGCGGACTCGGAAGTCGCCGTCGAACAGAATCGCCTCGTGCCGGACGGGGAACGTGCGGCGGTGCGTGGTCAGGCACACGCCTCCACCTTGAACCATGTGCACGCGCTCGCAGCGGAGATCGGAGAGAGCGATGGCAGCGTCCGGTGTTTCGAGATCCCCGCGTGCCACCCGTCCGTGTCCGTTGTCGACGCCGGTGTAGCGGTACACGATTGCGCGAGTCGACTTCAGGTCCGCGAGAGCCTTCCGGTCCGCGTGCGTCGACTTCGGCGTCGCGGCAGGCGCGGCCGGCACCGGCGGTGCCGGCGCGGCGCCTGGGGCGATTCGGACTCCCGCCGCGGGCGTGGCAGCCGGCCTTGTTGTCGAGGACGCTGCCGCCGGGGGTGGCAACGCCGGCGGCTCCCGCGAGAACTGTGCCTCGGTAGACCGCAGGGCGCGCAGCACGTACAGGACCGGGATCGCCGTGCACGTCACGCACAGCACAACGAAGAAGACGACCCTCCACGACTTCATACGGTCGCGGTGTGCCCAGACCGGGGCACGAGAGCTCCGGCCGCGAGGACCGCGGCGCTGAGGGCGACAGCGAACACGACGACCGCCGCCTCGGGGCCTCGCCATCCCCACAGCGCGCCGAAGGTGATCGCGCCCGCGAAACGCGTCAGCGCGGTCGCAGTCGTCAGGAGGGAGAGGCCGGTGGCCACGAGCGGGCGTGGAAGCATCGCACTCGCCAGGGCCATGAGGACGCCGTCCGTTGTGGCGTAGTACACACCGAGCAGGATGAGGCAGCCGGCCAGCTCGAGCAAGCCGGGCTCCGGGACGAGCACGAGCAGATACGCCGCCAGGAGCACCAGGTACCCGGCCAGGAACACCCACCGGCGCCCGTAGCGGTCGGCCGCGCGCCCGGCCGGCACGGCCAGGAGGAGATAGACGAGGGCCGTACCCACGTACAGGAGCGGGAAGAATCGTGCGTCCAGTTCCGAGCGACGTTGGAACGTGAGGTAGACGAAGCCGTCGCTCACCGTGGCCAGGCTGAGCATCGCTCCCGCGAGGACGAGAGCGCCGAAGTCGGGACGGGCGAGCAGCGCCAGCGCCGCCCGTATCGTCACCTGGCGCTCGTCGGCGGGCGGTGCGGTCGCCTTGCGGTTCTCCACGAAGAGAAAGAGTACCCCCAGCCCGACGACGGCGGCGGCGAGACTCGTCACGAATATCGCGTCGAAGCGGCCCGGGACGAGGGCGAGCAGGAAGAACGCGAGCATTGGTCCCAGCAGCGCCCCGGCGGTGTCGAGTGCTCGGTGGACGCCGAACGCCTCGGCCAGCCGTCCCGGAGTCGTGCTGTGCGAGATCAACGCGTCTCGCGGTGCCGTGCGGATTCCCTTGCCGACACGGTCGAGGAACAGTGCGCCGACGACGGGAAGGAGCGCGGTGCCCGCGACCAGGAGGCCGACCTTGCCCGCGGCAGACAACGCGTACCCGGTGGCGGCGATCTGCTTGTGCCGTTGGCCCTTGTCCGCGGCGACGCCCGATACCGTTCTCAGAAGCGCCGTTACCCCATGGTGCAGGCCGTCCACGATGCCGAACTGGAGCGGCGTGAAGCGCAGGACCATGGTGAGGTACAGCGGGAGCACGGCGTTGACCATTTCCGACGAGATGTCGGTGAACAGGCTGACGAGACCGAGGAGGACAACGTTGGGTGCGACTCGCGTCCAGCCAGAGCCTCCCGCGAGCCCAGGGCCCGGAACCGCGTCGCGACCCGAAAGGTACACGGTTCAACTATAGTGCGCGGGCAGTCTGGGAGGCGCCAAGAGTCGAATCCATTCTCCCCGCCGCCGCCGGCCCCTCCGTACAGTAGAATCGACCGCCATGAAGCGCGTGCTCATCGTGGACGACGAACCGGAGCTCACCGAGGTCGTCCGCGAGTACCTCCAGGACCGCTACGAGGTCACGGTCGCCCACACCGGCACGGCCGCGCTGGAGGCCGCCAGGAAGCAGCGCCCGGACGTCGTCTTCCTGGACATCAACATGCCGGGGCCGAGCGGCGTCGAGGTGCTGAAGGAGCTGCGGCGCGCCGATTCCACCATCCCGGTCATCATGGTGACGGTGAACACCGAGGTGGGCGTGGTGCAGGAGTGCCTACGGGAGGGCGCGTTCGCCTACGTCCCCAAGCCGTTCGACCTGAAGTACGTGGAGCACATGGCGGCGCTGGCGACGCAACAGTCGCGCGGCGGCGCTGGGGCCAACCCCGCCTAGCGGCAGCCCTTTTCCCCGGTCGTCGCGTCGTCGGGGTCGCCGGAAAAGGACACGATCGGATTGGCGATCGGGCCGCTGTCGCCCACCCGCTGGCTCTCGCTCGAGCCCAGGCTCTCCCGGAGCGCCCGGTTGGGGCTGAGCTGATCTGACTGGTCCGGTCGTCGCTCCTCGTCGTCGTCCCGCCGTGTCATCGCCGCCTCCGTCCCCGGAGGAGGAGCAAGCCAGGGGCCAGCGAGCGCGCGAAACGATTTCGGGGGATGCCGGGGGGTTCGGTAGGATGGATTCCCAGGCATGCTGGCGACGATCGACAGGCCTCCCGCTCCCTCCTCGCGGCGCCGCATCGTGGCGATCGCCCGCAACACGTTCCGCGAGGCCGTACGCGACCGCGTCCTCTACAACCTCGTCCTGTTCGTGCTGCTCCTCAGCGTGAGCGCGATCTTTCTGGGCGCCGCCTCGGCATCGCAGGACGCCAAGATCATCGTCGACCTCGGGCTCAGCGCCATGCTTCTGTTCGGCGCCTTCATCGCCATCTTCGTCGGCGTCGGCCTGGTGTGGAAGGAGATCGAACGGCGCACGGTGTACGCCATCTTCGCCAAGCCGGTCGGGCGGGGCGAATTCCTGCTCGGCAAGTATCTCGGGCTCTGCGTCACCCTGGCCGTCAACATGGCGGTGATGGGCGCCGGCGTGACGCTGGTGCTCGCCTACGTCGTGCGTGGCACGACGCCGCTGCTGCTGGCGCTGTGGCCGACGGTGGCGCTCATCTACCTGGAGCTGACCATCCTCACCGGGGTCGCGCTGCTGTTCTCCGCGTTCTCGTCGCCGATCTTCGCCGTCTTCGGCTCGCTCGCGGTGTTCCTCATCGGCCACTTCACCGCCGAGCTCAAGGGGTTCGCCACCCTGTTCGACGCCCCCACCGCGCGCGGCGTGCTCGTCGCGCTCTACTATGCGTTGCCGAACCTGTCCACCTTCAGCCAGATCACGCCGGCCGCCCACGGGATCGCACCCGCCCCCGCGCATCTGGCCGCCGCGCTCGCCTACGCCGTGGCCTGGGACGTCGCGCTGCTGGCGGCGGCGGCGCTGCTGTTCGCCCGACGGGACTTCAAGTGAGACGCACGGTCGCGCTGGCGCTGCTGGTCGTGCTCGGCTTCAGCGCGAGCGTGGCGATGGCTCGCGTGCTCGACCCCGGCCGTCCCGCGCTGCGGGCCAGCCTCGCCGACGAGGTGCCGTACCTGGCCCCCGAGACCGCCCGGCTCCTGGCCCTGGGCTTCGGAGGGCTGGTGGCCGACTGGTACTGGCTCAGCACGCTGCAGTACATCGGGCGCAAGATCCAGGAGCAGGCGCCGACGGGCCGGGTCGAGCTGGGACAGGCGGTCGAGCTGGACCGCATCGAGGCGGTCGATCCCCAGGTTCTCGTGCACCTGTTCGAACTGATCACCGCGCTGGATCCACGCTTCACCGCCGTGTACGAGTTCGCCGCGGTCGTGCTGCCGGCGGTCGACGCGCAGGCCGCGGTGGCGCTGCTGGAGAAGGGTATCCAGGCCAACCCGGACCAGTGGTATCTGCACCAGCAGCTCGCCTACATCTTCTGGCAGCGAGGCGACTACCTGGCGGCCGCCGACGCCTTCCGGCGCGGCGCCCGGATGACCACGGCCAGGTGGATGGAGCACATGGCCGAACGGATGGAGCGCCAGGGCGACGATCCGCACGTGGCGCGGGCGATGTACACGCGCATGTACGAGCAGGCCAAGGACGAGCAGGTCAAGGAATGGGCGCTCAAGCGCCTCATGGAGCTGCGCTCGCTGCAGGAGCGTGACGTCATCCGCCGCGTGCTGAGCGGCTTCGTGGCCGCGAACGCCCGGTGCCCACGCGCCTGGACCGACGTCACGCCCGAGCTGCGGACGGCCGGGCTCACCGTCCACGCCCAGGGCCCGCCCCTCGATCCGTCCGGCACGCCGTACGTGCTGGTCCTCAGCCCGCTCGGGTGCGACGTGACTCTCCACCGGTCGTCGACGGTGCCGCGCGGATGAACGCGATCGAGATCGAGGGGCTCACCAAGGACTATCCGACCGGGTTCCTGCACCTCCGCCGCGCGCGGGCGCTCGACGGCCTGTCGCTCACCGTCGAGCGCGGGGAGATCTTCGGCTTCCTCGGGGGCAACGGCGCTGGCAAGACCACCGCCATCAAGATCCTGATGCGGCTGATGACGCCCAGCGCCGGCCGCGCGCGCATCCTCGGCCACGACGTGTCCGACGTCGCCGTGCACGCGCGCATCGGCTACCTGCCCGAGGCGCCGTACTTCTACGACTACCTGACCGCGCGCGAGCTGCTCGAGTACTGTGCCGAGCTGTTCGGCTACGCGCCGGCGGCGCGCCGCGCGCGGGCCATCGACCTGCTGCGGCGCGTCAGCCTCGACGAGGCCGCGTGGGATCGCCAGCTGCGCAAGTTCTCGAAGGGCATGCTGCAGCGGGTGGGGCTCGCCCAGGCGCTCGTCAACGACCCCGAGCTCGTGGTGCTCGACGAGCCGATGAGCGGACTCGATCCGATCGGGCGCCGGCAGGTGCGCGACCTCATCGCCGCGCTCCGGGCGGGCGGCGTCACCGTGTTCTTCTCCTCGCACATCATCGCGGACATCGAGGTGCTCTGTGACCGCGTGGCCATTCTCAACCGCGGGCGCCTGAGCCACCTCGGCCGGCTCGACGAGCTGCGCCAGCACGACGACGCGGCCGGCCACCTCGAGATCACCGTGCTCGGCGTCGCCATCGCCGAGCTGGACGACGCGCTCCGCAAGGTCGAGGGCGCCCGCGTGGCCGCGACGCCGGCCGGGGCCCGTATCGAGGTGCCCTCCGAGCGGCACGTCGATGCCGCGCTGGCGGCGGCCCGCGCCTGCGGCGCCCGCCTCGTCAGCGTCCAGCCGGTGCGGCAATCGCTCGAGGATCTCTTCGCGGGCGAGGGGCGGCGGGCGCTGCACGCCGACTGACGGCGGGCTTGACCTGCGGCGCTGCCCTCACCTAAGGTCGTAGGATGGTCGATGGCGCGCGCCGGCGGCTTCTCATCGTGGACGACGAGCCCCTCATCGTCGAAGTCCTCACCGAGCACTTCAAGAGCGACTACGACGTGGACACCGCGTTCAACGGCGCCGACGCGCTCGGCGCCATCTTGCGAACGCGGCCCGACGTCGTGATGCTCGACATCAACATGCCGCGCATGAACGGCGTCGAGGTGCTCAAGGACATCAAGCAGATCGACGACTCGATCGCCGTCATCATGGTCACGGCCAACGAGCAGGTGGCGCTGGCGGCCGAGGCGCTCCGCAACGGCGCCTTCGGCTACGTCCCCAAGCCGTTCGACTTCCGCTACCTGGACCACATGCTGGCGACGATTCTCGATCGGCTGCCCCGCAAGCGGTAGCGAGCCCTCCTCGCCGCGCCTTCCCACCGACGTCGCTTTTTCAATCGCGAGCGGGTAGTGGCACCCCCCTTGCTCCTTCCCCATGGCGGAGGTGACGCCCATGGGACCGATGGTCAGCGTCGTCGTTCTGCTGGTCGGTCTGCTCGTGATCGTCGGCGTCGGCGTGAAGCTCTACGACCTCAAGCGTCAGCGCGAGGCCGAGGGCGTGCACCTGCAGGCGCAGGTCTCCGACGCGCTCCTGCGGGATCCGAGTCTCTTCGGCCTGGCGGTGACGCCGACGGCGCACGTGCCGTGGTGGTCGGGCACGCCGGTGCGGCTGGAGGTGGTCGGGCGGGTGCCGACGCCGGAGGCTCGCGACCGGGTCGTGCGGCTCGTCGAGCAGGAGGCGCGACAGATCCGACCCGACGTGGAGATCGCCGACCGCCTCGAGGTCGACGCGGCCGCCGGCATCCGGGTGGCGTGAGCCGCTTTCGGCGACGCGGCGGGGCTTGTTAGGATAGCGTTCGCGCCGGCGGCCACGAGGGGCGGTCGCCCTCGATGCCGCCGGCGCGGATGCCATGAACGACTTCCAGCGCTGGTGCGATCAGGCCCGCGCGCGGGTCGTCGGCGGCCGCTTCGCGGAGGCCGAGACCGCGTTCCGAGAGGCCCTGCGCCGGCGACCCGACGACGCCCGGGTGGCGGCCGAGCTGGCCGTCGTCCTGCGGCGGCTGCGGCGGCCCCAGGAGGCCGAGACCTTCTTGCGCCACGCGCTCGCGCGCGCGCCCGCCATCGCGTCGACCCACGCCGAGCTCGGCGGCCTGCTCTTCGAGCAGGATCGTTTCGCCGAATCCGTCCTCGCCTACCGGGAGGCCGTCCGCCTGCGTCCCGACTACGCTCGGGCCCACCTGACCCTCGGCCTCGCCCTCGAGCGGCAGGGCGACTTTGCCGCCGCCGAGGCATCGCTACGCGACGCGCTGCGACTGAAGCCCGGGGATGCGCTGGTCGCCGGAAACCTGGCCCGCGTGCTCCGTCGCCTTCGCCGCCCGTCCGACGCCGAAGCGGTGGCGCGCGAGGCGCTCGCGAGCGCGACGGCCGATCCCGCGCTCGGGCTCGAGCTGGCCGGCGCGCTGCTCGAGCAGGGACGGCACGACGAGGCGGCCGGGGCGTTCCGCGCGGTGATCGAGGCGCAGCCCCAGGACGCGCGCGCCCACCTCGGCCTCGGCCTGGCGCTCGAGCGCCAGGGGCGCGCCGGCCAGGCCACGCCGGCACTGCGGGTGGCGCTGCGCCGCCGGCCTCACGACCCCGCCCTCCGGCAGGCGCTCGCGCTGAACCTCAAGCGGCGCCACCGGTACGCGGAGGCGGCGGCGGCGTTCCACGAAGCGCTGCGCCTGGCGCCCGGCGAGGCGCGCGCCTACTACCACCTCGGCGTCGTGCAGGAGCGGCAGGGCCGGTACGCCGAGGCGGCGGCCGCGCTCGGCGAGGCGTTGCGCCTGCGCCCCCGGTTCTTTGCGGCCCGGGCGGCGCTGGCGATGACCTACCGCCGCCAGGGGCGCTGGCCCGCCGCCGCCGCCGCCTACGCCGCCGCCATCCGCCTGGTGGCCGACGACGCCGACCTGCACGCCGGTCGCGGCCTGGCACTCGGCGCTCTGGGGCAGTACGCGGAGGCCGAGGCCGAGTTTCGCCGCGCGGTGGCGCTGCGGCCGGACGACGGCGATCTGCACTACGAGCTGGGTGTCGCGCTCGGCCGCCAGGGTCGCCACGCCGAGGCCGAGCGCGCCCTGCGCGAGGCGATCCGGGTCGATCCCGACCACATCCGCGCGCGGGCCAACGTCGCCCTGGGCCTCGGACGTCAGGGCCGCCACGCCGAAGCCGAGGCCGCGTATCGCGAGGCGCTCGAGCTGGCGCCCGAGCATCCGGCGCTGCACCGGGGCCTCGGCGTCGCGCTCTACTGGCAGGGGCTCCACGCCGACGCCGAGCGGGCGTTCGAGACGGCGATCCGTTTCAAGCCGGACTACGTGCGCGCGCACTGCGACCTCGGCGAGGTCCTGTTCGAGAACGCGCGCGCGGAGGCGGCCGAGCGCGCCTACCGCACGGCGCTACGCTTGAAGGCCGACTCGCTCGCGGCCCGCGTTGGTCTCACCCGCGTACTCGTCGGCCAGGCCCGCTGGCCGGAGGCCGAGGAGGCGGCGCGGGCGGTCATCGTGCTGAGCTTCGACGCCGCCCCGGCGCACTTCGATCTGTGGCAGGCGCTGGAGGAGCAGGGCAAGTGGGTGGAGCTCGAGGCGGCCGCGCGCTCGGTCGTCGTGGCCAAGCCCGAGCACGCGGACGCCCACGCCCGGCTGGGCCGCGCGCTGCACGAGCAGGGACGCTACGAGGCCGCCGAGGCGGCTTACGCGGACGCCGTGCGACTCGGGCCCGACATGCCCCGGTTCCACGAGGGGCTGGCGCGGGCCCGCCGCGCGCGCACCGTCAGCGCGCGGCGGAACCCGGCGCGCGCGGCGCGGCGTCGGCGGGGAGGCTGAGCAAGCGGCGAAACTCCTCGAGCTCAGGGGCCGGCACGTCGGGCCGCTGTCGGACCTTCGCGAAGACGCCGGCCGGGTCGGCCTCGATCGCCCGCGTCGTCTTGGCGAAGAGCTTGACGAGCCGGCGCGCCTCCTTCTCGCCCTTCGCGGTCGCCACCGAGGTCGCCAGCTTGCTGGCGAGCGCCAGGATTCGGCTGTCGAGCTTCACGAACCCGCTGACCGCCGCGTTGATGTGGCTCTGCCCGTTCGAGGCCGGCCGCGCGCCGTAGTCGATCACCACCACCGCCTGCCCCTGAATGTCGGGCAGGATCTTCTGCCGATACACACCGCGCGCGTACATGAGCCGCAGACCCTCGGCGGCGTGGACGAGCTCGAAGGTGCCGACGGTACCCCAGCCGTCGTCGATGCCCAGTCCGCCCGGCGTCTTCCAGATGCGGTAGCGCGCCAGCTTGAGCGCCCGGGTCACGTGCGTGGCGAACTCGGGGTGGTCGAGGAGGTACTCGAAGATGTCGCGACGAGCGACGAACGGCTCGGCGTCGACCTTGACGGCCAGTGACGGGTTGTCAGTGACGAGCTGCACCCGGCCCCGCGTGACCTCCGGGATCTGTCGCGGCAGCTCGATGCGCCCGCCAGCCGCCGCGGTGGCGGCGGCGCTCCCTGCGAGGACCAGCCCGAGGAGGAGGAGCGAGGGCGCGGAACGGCGGAACCTCACGACGCTCCGATTATGGCACGTCGCGTTGGCTCTTGACGGCTCCCCGGGCCGGCCGTTACCCTTCCGGTGACTGATCGCGGCGGCCGTCCTCGAACCGTCCGGGCCCTCACGGGCACAGGAGTTGCGATGACGCGAGCCTCCGATCCTGCGGCACCGCCACCGTGAAGCAGTACCTCTACGCGATCGTCGAGCGTCTGCCCGCCCGCTGGCGTCCGCCGACGGCCGGTATCGCAGGGGCCTCCGTCGTGTCCCGACGCTTCGACGACCTCGTCGTCCTCGCCAGCCTGCTCGAAGCAGTTCCCGCGGCCAGCCCCCGGACCCTCGCCGTGCACCAGGAGGTCGTGGCCACGGTCGTGGACGCCACCGCCACGCTCCCCCTCCCCTACGGCACCGCGGTGCCCGTGGCGGAATTCCAGGAATGGCTGGGCGAACAGCGGCCGACCGTGACGGCCGCGCTGCGGGCCGTCCGCGGGTGCGTGGAGATGAGCGTGAAGCTCCTGCGGTTGGACCGTGCCATCGCGGGCGAGCGCGAGCTGCAGACCCTCGCCGAAGCCTTGGTGGATCGGGCCGCGCTTCCCCGCTGGCACTACCGTCCGTCCGGAAGTGCCGGCAACGCGGCGGCGGCGGTCGCGTTCCTCGTGCCCCGGAAGGATCTGGCGGGCTTCCTGGCCCGCATCGCGCCGGTCGCCTCGCACGCCCCCGGCGTGGCCGTGGTCCCCACCGGTCCGTGGGTGCCCTCGTCCTTCGTGCCGGATGTGGGTCGGGTACCCCTGGCCCGGATACCGCACGCGGCCCTGGTCGAGCCCGCGGAGGCGCCCGGAGTTTTCTGATGGACGTTCGTGGTAGTCTTGGCGCCACTTCGCGGAGGGTGGGATGACGAGACTGGCGCGCACGGCGGTCGAGGCGCTCATGGACGGGCGCTCGGACGGCAGCCTGGAAGGCGCGCTGGAGGTGTTCGAGGTCTTCGCCAGTGGATCGCTCACAGACGAGGTGTACATCCTCGAGGACGTCGCCGGGAAGCGGATCGCGATCGCACCGACGGCGCTCAAGGAAAAGTATCGGCGGAGGTGAGCCATGGCTCTCATCGTTCTCTCTCATCAGCTCGGCGCCGGCGGTCCTGAGATCGGCATGGCGCTCTCGCAGCGCCTCGGCTATCGGTACGTCGACCAGGAGCTGCTCCAGGACGCGGGACGGCGCTACGGGCTCGCCGAGGACAAGCTGTCGCACCTCGACGAGTCCAAACCGTCGTTCTTCGAGCGCTTCGACACCGAGACGCGCCGCCACATCACCGTGCTGCAGACCACGCTGCTCGAGCTGGCCGAGCTCGACAACGCCGTGCTGATGCGCGGTGGCGGCCAGTGGCTCCTGCGCGGCGTGCCGCACGTGTTGCGCGTGCGCCTCATCGCGCCGTTCGACCACCGCGTCAAGCAGTGGATCAAGCGCCAGGCCGCGACCACCCACGAGACGGTCAACCAGCGGGCGGCGGCTCATCTGGTGCGCAGCGACGACACCGAGAAGGCCGGGCGGATGCGCTACCTCTACGAGGTGGAGCTCTCCGACCCGATGCTCTACGAGCTGATGGTCAACACCGAGATGCTGCGCTGCGACGCGGTCGTGCAGATGATCGAGGGGCTCACCAGGCGGCCCGAGATGGCCACCACCGAGGCGGGGCGCCAGATGCTCGCCTCGCGGGCGCTGGCCTCGCGGGTGCAAGTCGAGCTGGCGACGCATCCGGAGACGCGACGGTATCGCATCACGGTCGAGGCTCAGGGCGGGGTGGTCACGCTCGAGGGCACGACCGCCCTCGACCGCGCGGTCGACGTCGCGCGCACCGTCCCCGGCGTGCGCGACGTCCGCACCCAGCAGGTCGAGATCCCGCCGATTCCCCCGTTCGTCGCGTAACCACTCACTCCGGGCGGCGGCGGGGCGGGGGGCGAGGGGGCCGGCGACCACGAGCGCGGCGTCGCCGGTCCCGCTGCGTGACCCACACGACTCGCGCCGGGGCCCCCCTCGCCCCCCGCCCCGCCGCCGCCCTCGCGCTTGCTCAGCTCATCGACCAGGGTCGGCGGACGTGCGTTTGCCCGGGGCGGAGGTCACGTGGCGGATGCGCGCTGCGCGCGGCGTTGGGCGGCGACGCCGAACGCGGGAAGGCAGGACTGTTTAGCGGGACTGGACGGGTGGGGTGGGGGCTTGGGCGGGGGTGGAGTCGGGGGATTCGGCGATCTTCAGGGTGAGGGTCTTGCGGTCGCGCTTGCGGACGATGTCGAGGGGGACGGTGGTGTTGGGCTCGGCGTCGGAGGAGAGGCGCTGCAGGTGGTGGTAGTCGTCGACGGCAGTGCCGCCGAACTTCACGATGACGTCGTTGGGCTGCAGGCCGGCGTCGGCGGCGGGGCCGCCGGGAAGGACGCGGGCGACGATGGCACCGCGCGTGTTGTCGAGGCCGAGGGCCTGGGCCAGCTCGGTCGTGAGGGGTTGCAGCGAGACGCCGATCCAGCCGCGCGTCACCTTCCCGCGGTCGATGAGCTGTGAGGTGACCCGCTTGACCATGTTGGCGGGAATGGCGAAGCCGATCCCCTGGCCGGTTGCCACGATCGCCGTGTTGATGCCGATGACCTCGCCCTTCAGGTTGACCAGGGGGCCCCCCGAGTTGCCGGGGTTGATCGAGGCGTCGGTCTGGATGAAGTTCTCGTAGGTCGCGATCCCGACCTCCGAGCGGCCCGTCGCGCTCACGACACCGACCGTGACCGTCTGGTCGAGGCCGAACGGGTTGCCGATGGCGATGGCCCACTCTCCGACCCGCAGGGTGTCGGAGTCGCCGAGGGTGGCGACCCGCACGTCACCCTCCGGCTGGAATTTGACGATCGCCAGGTCGGTCTTGGCGTCCGTGCCGACGATCCGCCCGTGGAACTCCTGCTTGGACGGCAGCTTCACGATCACACTGTCGGCCCCGCGGATGACGTGGTAGTTGGTGAGCACGTAGCCGCGCTTGTCGATGATCACCCCCGAGCCGAGGCCCGGTTGCCGAAACTCCTCGCGGCGCCCGGGGCCACCCCGCCCGAAGAACTGATCGAAGAAGTCCTTGAAGAACGGATCGTCGGTGCCGGGCCCGGGAACGATCGGCGTGCGCCGACTGCGCGCGACCTGAACGGTCCCGATGTTCACGACGGTCGGCCGCACCTTCTCGGCGACCGTGACGAAGGCAGCCTGCAGCGCATCGGCGGTCGCGGTCGGTGAAGCGGCCGGAGGGACGAGCCGGGCATGCCCGCTCGCGAGCCACCCATAGAATCCGAAACCTGCGCCGGCTAAGGCGAAAAGTACTGCAGCCAGCAGGATGGCTCGCGCCGCTTGCGGCGTCATCCGGGAGAGGCTCCGGTCAGCGCAACTATTGCAAAACTCGGCAAAAAGTGGCCTTTTCCCTTGACCCTTCGCTCGTGAAAAAGGGACAATACGTCATTGCGTGAAATTCGTCCAGTCCCCTCGTTTAAATGTCGAATTTGTAGAGGCTTAGCCCTTGTACTGATTCTATGCCTGCTCGCACCGTATGCAGCGGTTGCGCAGCCGGCCAATCCTGCAACGACCGCTCACCCCGTCACGACCGTCAATCCCGCAACGACGACCCTGGCGCCGCCCCCGCCCCTGCCGACCGCTCCCGGAGCTCGGCCAATGGCTCCGGGTCTCACGCTGCCCACGCGCAGCGTCGCGGGGCCGGACTACCGGCTCGGCAACGGTGACATCCTCGAAGTGCAGATCGCGGGCCGTCTCGACGTCACTCGCGTGCAGGTGATCGTCGACCCCGAGGGGCTCGTCAGCGTCCCGCCTCTGGGCGCCATCGAGGTGGGGGGGCTGACGCTGCTGGAAGCCAATCGGCGGCTCGGCGAGCGCGCCCGCGCGATGCTCCGCTTCGCCGACGTGAGCGTCGCGGTGATCGCCCCCCGCGTGTTCGAGGTCATCCTCTCCGGCGAGGTGGAGCGGCCGGGCACGGCCCAGGCTCTCGCCGTCCAGCGACTGCACGAGCTGATTCTCAGCGCCGGCGGCATCACCCCGCGCGGGAGCGCGCGCCACGTGCGGGTCACCCATGGCACGACCAGCCGCGAGGTCGATCTCCTGCGCTTCGAGCTGCGCGGCGACGTCGACCAGAATCCGTACGCGCAGGACGGCATGCGCGTGCACGTCCCGCCCCGGGCGGCGGCGGTGACCCTGGCTGGCGCCGTGCGGCGCCCGGGCGAGTACGAGCTGGGGCCGAAGGGCTCGCTCAGCGAGCTGCTGGAGCTGACCGGCGGGCTGGCGCCCGGCGGGGCGGGCTCCGACGCGCGGCTCACCCGCATCGGCCCCGACGGACGCAAGGAGACCGTGTCGATCGATCTCCGCACCGCGCTGGCCGGCTCGGCCGACGTGCCGCTGCAGGGCGCCGACACGGTGTTCGTGCCGCCGCTCGCGGTGCTGCAGGACGTCGTCGAAGTGCGCGGCGCGTTCGTCGGCACCGCCGACGGCAGCAAGACGACCACGTCGGGCAAGTCGACGATCGTGCAGCGCTTCGAGCTGGCCCAGGGTGAGCGCGTGCGCGACGTCATCCTCAAGGCCGGCGGGGCGGCCGCCTACGCCGACCTCCGGCTGGCCTTCGTCGACCGGGCCGGCACCAGCGGCCCCCGCCAGCGAGTGCCGCTCGACCTGCAGCGCCTGCTGGTCGAGCGGGACGAGACGCAGAACATCGTGCTGCAGAACGGCGACGTGCTGACGCTGCCCGTCGTGGAGGACAAGGTCTACGTCGTCGGCGAGGTGAAATCCCCCGGGGCCCACGACTTCCGCCCCGACCTCACGCCGCGCGAGTACCTCGCCCTGGCCGGCGGCCCCGGCAACCGGGCCAGGATCGCCTCGACCACCGTGACGTTCCGCAACGGCCGCACCTACCCCATGGCCGAGGCGCCGCCGCTGGAGGCGGGCACGGTGGTCACGGTGCCCGAGGTGTCGGTGAAGTGGTGGCAGGACTACGTGCAGATCGCCACCCTGATCGCCAGCCTCGTCACGGCCTACACGGGGATCTTCATCCTCTTCAACGGCGGCATAGGAAGCAACGACAACAACAACTAGCGATGTACGAAGCATACTGGCAGCTCAGCGAACCGCCCTTCGACAACTCGCCGAATCCGAAGTTCTTCTATCTGTCCCCCGAGCACGAGGAGGCGCTGGTCCGGCTCGTGTACACGGTCCGCCACCGCAAGGGCTGCGGCATGCTGACCGGCGAGTACGGCTGCGGCAAGACGACGCTGTCGCGGGCGCTGATCCAGCGGCTGGAGGCCGAGCGCTACGAGATCGGCCTGCTCACCAATCCGAACTGGAACAGCATCGACTTCCTGCGCGAGGCGCTCTATCAGCTCGGCCAGGAGACGACGGAGACGAGCAAGCCCGCGCTGCTGCACATGCTCAACGACCTGTTCTTCCGCAACTTCCGCGACGGCCGCGACACCGTCCTGATCGTCGACGAGGCGCAGCTCATCGAGGACGACGCGGTGTTCGAGGAGCTGCGTCTCTTGATGAACTTCCAGACCGACGACCGCTTCCTCGTCACCATCCTCCTGATCGGCTCGCCGGAGCTGGCCCCCAAGGTGCGGCGGCTCAAGCATCTCGATCAGCGCATCACCATCCGCTACCACCTCAACACGCTCGACTACGCCCACACCACCAACTACGTCGCCCACCGCCTGAGGATGGCCGGCCGTACCGCGCCGATCTTCACCGAGGACGCGGTCAAGCTGATCTTCGACTTCACCCGCGGCACGCCGCGCGAGATCAACAACCTGTGCGACGTCGCCCTGCTGGTCGGATACACCAAGCGGGCCCGGGAGATCGGCGACAAGATCATCGCCGAGGTCATCAAGGACCTGGTGGGCGTCTCCTGATGGTCCGCATGAGCGACCTCGTCCGCGGCCTCGGACGGGAGACGCCCGCCCGGCCGGGGGAGCCTCCGCCGGACGCGCGCGCGGCCGAGCCCCCGGCGCCGCCCGCGTCGCCTCCACCACCACGCGCGCGGATCGACGTCGACGAGGCGCGGCCGGCCGTGCCGGCGAGCGAGCCGCCCGCCGCGGTCCACGCCGAGGATCCCTCGGCGCTGCTGGGCGAGCTGCAGGAGCTGCTGCTGGAGGTCCGCAGCCTCGCGCGGGGCGGCGGCGACTTCCCGTGGTCGCGGCTGCGGGCGCTGGTCGATCGCGCCATCACGTCGCTGGACCGCTCGCCCGACCTCTTCTGGACCGCCAACAACCCGGCGGCGGCGCCCGGCGTCGACTACCTGGCCTTCCACCAGGCCCGAGTGGCGGTGATGGCGCTGCGCATCGGCAGCAACGTCGGCTACGAGCGCCGCCGCCTGCTGTCGCTCGGCATGGCCGGCTGCCTCATCGACGTCGGGTTGTGGCAGATGCCGGAGACGCTGCTGCGTCGCCTCGACGCGCTGGCCGGCGAGGAGCTGGCGGCCTACCGCGCGCATCCACGGCGGTCGGCCGACCTCGTGGCGCGCTGGGCTCCGCCGGACGAAACGATCGTGCAGGCCATCCTCGAGCACCACGAGCGCGAGCAGGGCCAGGGCTTCCCGCAGGGGCTGACCGGCGCCGCCGTCGATGCCGAAGCCAAGATCCTCGGCCTCGCCGACACCTACACCGGGCTCACGGTTCCGCCGACGGCCCGGCCGCGGCTGCGCCCGCACGAGGCGGTGCGCGAGATCGTCAAGTCGCGCCACGAGGCGTTTCCCTCGCCCCTCATCAAGGCGCTGCTGTCGGAGATCTCGGTCTTTCCGCCCGGCACCGTGGTGCGGCTGAACACCGAGGAGATCGGCCGGGTGGTCGCGGTCAACCGCAACCACCCGCTGCGACCGCGCGTGGAGATCATGGCGGACGGCAAGGGCCAGCGGTTGTCGGCGCCCAAGACCGTCGACCTCTCGGAGTCGCCCTTCATCTACATCACCGGCCCCGTCACCGAGGGGGGCCGCTAGATGGCGCAGTACGAGATGAACCTGCGCGACTACTGGCTGATCGTCCGCCGGCGGCGGCTGATCATCATCGCCTCCACGATCCTCGTCGCGCTGTTCAGCTTCTGGTTCGCCAAGCAGAAGGTGCCGGTGTACCAGGCGACCTCGGCCGTGAAGTTCGAGCAGTCGACGGCGCTCAGCGGCCTGCTCGTCGAGGTGCTCTCCTACTCCACCGCCGACAACATCGAGACGCAGGCCACGCTCATCAAGAGCTATCCGATCCTGGAAGAGGTGGCGCGCCGGATGGGCCGCCTGCCCCAGGCGAGCGGCACCGAGGCGCTGCGCGAGTCGCGGGCCTACACGGCCACCCTGGAGAGCCTGTCCGGCAAGCTCCGCACCAACCGGGTCGGCGGTACCAGCATCCTGGAGGTCACGGCGACCTCGACCAACGCGCTGGAGGCGCGCGACCTGGCCAACGCCGTGGCCCAGGTCTACCGGGACTACAACCGCTCGAACCGCAACGCGCGGATCACCGAGGCGCGCAAGTTCATCGAGGGCCAGCTCCGGGAGGTCGAGGGGCGCGTGCGCAAGGCCGAGGAGGAGGTGTGGGCGTTCCGCGACGCCAACCGGATCATCTCCCCCGGCGCCGAGTCCTCGATGCTGCTCTCGCTGTTCACGCAGGTCCGCGGCGACATCGAGAAGGCGCGGCAGCAGCGCATCGAGCTCGAGCAGGTCGCCGGACGGCTGGAGCGGACCGACCCCGCCAGCGTCACCGACCGCGTCTTCATCGACACCCAGAACCCGGCCATCATGCGGCTGATCGGTACGCAGACCGATCTCATCCTCGAGCGCAACAACCTGGCGCTGGAGGTCACCGACCGGCACCCCCGGCTGCAGGCCATCGACGATCGCCTGCGCGAGGTGCGCCGCGAGACACGTCGCGAGGTGGCCGCCCAGATCGCGCTGCTGCGCAACCGCGAGGAGATCCTCGGCCGCCAGCTCGGCGAGCTGATGCAGCGCAACCGCGAGGTGCCGGCCGTCGAGCTGAGCCTGGCGCGGCTGCAGCGCGACGCCAAGGTCAACGACGACCTGCTGACGCTGCTCAAGACCCGGCACCAGGAAGCGCTCATCAAGGAATCGGAGGGCGTCGAGGAGGTCACCCTCGTGCGGCCGGCCACCGAGCCGTCCGCCCCCGTCGGCAGCGAGGGGCTCAACACGGTGCTGATCGGCGGCCTGCTCGGGCTCATGCTCGGCCTGGTCCTGGCCTTCGTGCAGGAGACGCTCGACACCTCGATCGGGACGATCGAGGACGTCGAGTCCTACCTGGAAGTCCCGGTGCTCGGCATCGTGCCGCACATCGATCCCCGGGAGACGATGCAGCGCCTCATCGAGCGCCGGCCGGCGCTGGCCCAGATCGACCCCGACGCCCTGCAGAGCCACGCGCTGCTCATCACGCACTTCGACCCGAAGTCGCCGGTGGCCGAGGCGTACCGGACGCTGCGGACCAACGTCCAGTTCGCCCGGCTCGAGCGCGGCGGCAAGGTGCTGGTCGTCACCAGCCCCACGCTGCAGGAGGGCAAGACGACGACGATCGTCAACCTCGCGCTCACCATGGCCCAGAGTGGGCAGAAGACGCTGCTGGTGGGCGGCAACATGCGCCGGCCGAGCCTGCACCGCTTCTTCGGCATCGAGCGCGAGCCCGGCCTCAGCGACATCCTCGTCGGCAACGCGCGCTGGCGCGACTGCATCCGCACCGTCGCCGACATCCTGATGGGCCGGTTCGAGATGGAAGACATCATGGCCGCGCCCGGCCTCGACAACCTGCACATCATCGAGGCGGGGCCGATCCCGGCCAACCCGTCCGAGCTGCTGTCGACCAGCGCCATGGCCGAGTTCCTGCGCGCGGTCAGCGCCGAGTACGACATCGTGCTCATCGACACCCCGCCCGTGCTGCCGGTGACCGACTCCGCCATCGTGGCCGGCCAGGCCGACGGTGTGCTGCTCGTCTACCAGGCGGGCAAGGTCGGCCGCCTCGTGCTCAAGCGGGCCAAGGCGCACCTGGAGTCCACGCGCGCCAAGGTGTGGGGCGTCGTGCTCAACGACGTGCAGACCGAGGTCTCGGGCTACAACTACACGCACTACTACACGCACTACTACGGCGAGGAGACGCCGTCGGCGCGCGAGGGTGGGGTGCTGCAGCGCGCGTGGGACAGCGTGCGCATGCGCCTGGGCCGCGCCCCGTCCGCGCGCGCCGCGTCGGCCGAGGCGGGCACGGAGGTGGAGCCGGCGGACGCGGGCGTGCGGGTCGCCGACCTCCCCCGGCCGTCGTCGCGTCGCCGGGGCTATCGCAATCTCTGGATCGGCCTCGTCGTGCTCGGCGGTCTCGCCGCGCTGTTCGTCGGGCTCGCCGCCTGGCAGATGGGCGCGTTCGGGGCCGGGAACACGCCGCTCGGTCAGCTGCGGCAGCGGCTCGGCATCGGTCCCGCCGCGCCGCCGGCCTCGCGCCCGCCCGCGCCCGTGAAGCCGCCGCCACCACCCGCGTCACCGCCCAGGCCGTCGGCGCCCTCGGCGGCGGCGCCGTCGAGTCCGGCGAGCGCCCCTTCGGTCACGCCGTTGCCGCCGCCGGCGGCGAACGCCCCGCCGCCCGAGCTGCCGCGCGCGCCGGCGCCGTCGGCACCCGCGCGGTTCGCCGTCGAGTTCGGACCGTTCGTGACGACCGCCGACGCCGAGCGCGTCGAGCGCCAGCTGACCCAGGCCGGCCTGCAGACGGCGCGCTTCCGGCAGCAGACCGGCGCCGGACTCTACGCGGTGCTGATCGAGCGTCTGCCCGCGGGACGTGACGCCGGGGCGCTGACCGCCACGCTCCGCGAACAGGGTCTCGGCGACGCCGCCGTCGTCCGCCAGGATCCGCCCGCCGTGCGCATCGGCGAGCCGCTGCCGCTGCGCGGCGCCGTGGATCTCGCCGAGCGCGCCCGCACGCTGGGGCACGCCGTGCGCGTGGCGGCCGAGCCCGGTGAGGCCGTCGCCTACGTGATCCGTCATGGCCATTTCGCCTCGCGCGGAGAAGCGGAGACGAAGGCCGAAGAGTTGGGCCGGCTCGGCCTGTCGCAGCAGGTGATCCAGGTCCGGTAGCGCGGTCGATGCGACTGGGATCCGCGGGCACGGCCGGCGCGCCGGTGCTCGGCAAGCTCGTGTTGATCGGCGTGCTGCTGGCGGGGGCCTTCGTCCTCTCCCAGGGGCTCACGCGCATCTCGTTCACCTACACGATCGGCGCCCTGGCCGCCGTCATGCTGTTCGGTCTCGTCTTCCTCCGCAACGACTTCGGCATCTACGTGGTGACCTTCTCGATGCTCCTGTCGCCGGAATTCGCGGCCGGGGGCGGGGGGATGGCCGAAGGGCGCAGCATCATGGTGCGCAGCGAGGACTTCGTCCTCATCGTGATCGGGCTCGCCTGGCTGGCCAAGACCGCGGTCAACAAGGAGCTCGGCCTCGTCGCCAAGACGCCGCTGAACCGGCCGATCCTCTTCTACGTCCTCGCCAACGTCGTGGCGACGCTGCTCGGGTACCTGTGGGGCAGCGTCGGCAGCTCCAGCGGGTTCTTCTACGTGCTCAAGTACGTCGAGTACTTCGTCGTCTACTACATGGTCGTCAACAACGTGCAGGACCGCGAGCACGCGCGCCGACTCGTCATCGCCGCGTTCCTCACCGCGGCCATCGTGAGCGTGGTCGGCATCGCCCAGATCCCCGCCGGCGACCGGGTGTCGGCGCCGTTCGAGGGCGAGATCGGCGAGCCGAACACCTTCGGCGGCTACCTCCTGCTCCTGATGGCCCTCGCCGGCGGCGTGGCGCTCGAGACGTATCGGTTCCGGGTGCGCGTCGTGTGCCTGAGCCTGGTCGGGCTCATGGCCCTGCCGTTCACCTTCACGCTCTCGCGCGCCTCGTACGTCGGCGCCGTGCCGGCGTTGCTGGTCCTGGCCTGGTTCACCCGCCAGCGCAAGGTGATGGTCGGCATCGTGCTGCTGCTCGTGCTGTGCTCGCCCATCCTGCTCTTCACACTGCCCTCGGCGGTGACCCGGCGCGTCCTGTACACGTTCGAGCCGGAGCAAGGCCAGGCGACCGTCCGGGTGGGCCGCGTCGGTCTCGATCCCTCGACCTCCGCGCGCCTCATCAGCTTCTACGGAGCCCTCGAGGGCTGGCTGCGCCGCCCGGTGTTCGGCTACGGGGTGACCGGGTTCGGCTTCATGGACGCCCAGTACGCCCGCGTGCTGGTGGAGACGGGCGCGGTGGGCCTGGCGACGTTCGCGTGGCTGGTGTGGACCGTCCTGCGCTCGTCCGCCTCGGCGTTCCGAACTCTGAGGGAGCCCGAGGACCGGGGCCTCGCGCTCGGATTCATGGCGGGGACGTTCGGGCTCCTGGCCCACGCGATCGGCTCCAACACCTTCATCATCGTGCGCATCATGGAGCCGTTCTGGTTCTTCGCGGGCATCGTGCTCATGCTGCCGCAGCTCGAGCGGCCCGCCCCCGTACCGGCGGCGCCGCCGGTCGTGATGCCGCGCCGCCTCGACCCGCGGGTGGCGGTCCGGTTCGGGCGATGAGCCGCGCACCCGTGTCCCGGGCGGTCGCCGGTGAGCGGGGCCGGCTGTTCGTCACCGCGCTGCTGGTCTATGCCCTGTTCCTGAACCCGGTGCTCGTCAATCCCATGACGTGGAGCGCGCTCGACGCCGCGGCCTCGCTGGTCGAGACGGGGCAATGGCAGGTCGTGCACGCCGACTTCTACGCCGACATGGACGTCGCGCTGTCGGGATCGCGCAAGGTGGCGGGGCCGCCCCCGGGGCTCGCCTTCCTCCTCGTGCCGGCGTACGTGATGTGGCGCGCGGTGGCGGGAACGGTCGATACGCGCGAGGGCTTCGTCGGCTTTCACCTCTTCGTCACCCTGGCGATCGCCGCCACCGTCTCCGCCGTGACCGCCGGCGAGGTGTCCGCGCTGGCCGGCTGGCTGGGGGCGTCGCGCTCGGGACGGCTGTGGGCGGCGCTGCTCTTCGCCTTCGGCACCCCGGCGTTCCTCTTCGCCACGCGACTCTTCAAGGAGAACCTCGCCGCGCTGGTCGTGATCGTGGCGTTCCGGCTGGCGGTGACGGCCCCGGACGCGGGGCGCCGCGCGCTCGCCGGACTGCTGGCCGGCGCCGCCGGCCTCGTGGCCTACCCGGCGGGACTGATCGGCCTCGGCCTGGCCGCCGTGATCGCCCGGCGTGACGGCGCGCGCGCGCTTCTCACCTTCGCGCTCGGCGCGCTGCCCCCGCTGGCGGCGCTGGCGGCGTACAACACCTGGCTCTTCGGCCGGCCCTGGCGCTTCGCCTACTCGACGTACCTGAACATGCCCGAGGCCGTGCCCACGGTCGGCTTTCGTGTCCCGGACGTGAGCGTCCTGGTGAACTTGCTGGTGAACCAGCGCGAAGGGCTGTTGCTCTACTCGCCGTTCCTGCTGCTCGGCGTCGTGGGGCTCGGCGTCGCCTGGCGCTCGGGGCAGCGGGTGCCGGCCGCGGTGGTCGCGGTGTTCGCCTTCATGCTGTGGGGGCTGAGCGCCGCCTGGCTGGCCCAGTTCCCGAAGTCCTTCACCGGCGCCCGCTACCTCTTCCCCACGGTGCCGCTGCTGGCCGCGTTCGCCGCGCCGGTGCTGGAGCGGGTCGGCGCCCGCGTGCGCTGGACGCTGGCGATTGCCTCGATCGGGCTG
This sequence comes from uncultured Candidatus Rokubacteria bacterium, assembly GCA_963743355.1. Lineage (GTDB taxonomy): Bacteria > Methylomirabilota > Methylomirabilia > Rokubacteriales > CSP1-6 > AR5. The sequence continues at coordinate 3,249,224 of CAVUPM010000002.1, read as the reverse complement.
ACCTACCTGATCGTCCAGGCCGGGCACATCGCCGATCCCGCCCCGCTCGTCTACGCGGTCAAGACGTTCGTGTCGGGCACCGGTCTTCCGGTCCTCGTCAAGGAGACCCTGCCGGCCGTCGTCGGGATCGACACGCTTCACACGCTGCTCGCCCGCGATGACGTGGGCTGGCGCGACCTGGTGGCGATGCTGGCGACGCCCGAGGGATGGCGGCTGGTCCTGCACCAGATCCTCGTCGGCGCGGTGGGCGCCGCGGTGTTCGGCGCCATGGCCGGGGTGATCCACCGGCTGTGGACGCGCGAGGCGGTGACCGAGGCGTCGGCAGCGCAGGCGCTCACGCGATGACGCCCGTCGCCGGCACGCTGCCGCCCGGCAGCCGCACGCGGCGCCTCGGCGCCGACTTCGCGGCGCTGACGAGCGGGTGGATGGTGCGCGCGGCGCTCAGCGTGCTGATCTCGGTGCTCACCGCTCGCTACCTGCGGCCCGACGAGATGGGACGCTACGCGTTCCTGGTGTGGCTGGCCGGGCTTCTGCCCGTCGTGCTGAGCCTCGGCCTGCCGAGCACCCTCACGCGCTACACGGCCGAGGCCGCCGGAGGCGGCCGGCCGACGACGGCCGGCGCGCTGCTGGGCGTCGTCGTCCGCTGGCAGACGGCGCTGGCCCTCGCGGCGGCTGCGCTACTCGCCGGTGCGGCGCTCGTCGTCCCCGAACCGTGGCGGTGGCCGCTCGCGCTGACGGCGCTGAGCGTGCCGTCCCAGGTGATCTACGCCAGCCTGGCCGGCTTTCTGTCCGGGCTGCAGGTGTTCGCGTGGCAGGCGCTGCTCAGCGTCGGGATGCTGGCGGCGCTGGCGGCGTTGTTCAGCCTTGTCGCCGCGCTCGACGGCGGCGTCGGCGGCCTGATGCTGGCGCACGCGGTGGCCAACGGCGCCGGCCTCGGTGTGCTCGCGTGGCTGGCGCGGCGCCAGGGGCGACGCCACGGCGCTCTGCCGGCAGCCACGCCGCTGACCGCCGCCACCCGCGTCGACGTGCTGCGCTACGCCCGGGGGGCGAGCGCGCTCGTGGTGCTCGACGCCGTCGTGTGGCAGCGTACCGAGGTCGCCTTTCTCCAGGCGCTGGCCTCGCCGGCCGAGATCGCGTTCTACGCGCTGGCGTTCGGCGTCGCCGCCCAGATCAGCCGCATCCCGTACCAGGCCTCGGTCGTGCTGTTCCCGAGCTTTCCGGCGCTCGTCGGCGGCGGGCGCGTCGCCGAGCTGGCCGGCCTGCACGCGACCGCGATGCGCTACCTCGTGCTGCTCGGCGCTCCGCTCGCGGTCGGGCTGGCGGTGACGGCGCCCGGGGTCATCGCGCTGCTCTACGGGCCGGCCTACGCCCCGGCGGCGGTCGTGCTGTCCGTGCTCGCACTCGGAAGCCTGCCGGCCTTCGCCGCCGGCGCCAGTCCCGCGGTGCTCCACGCCACGAAGCGACAGGACCGTCTGCTGCGCCAGGGCGTGCTGGCCGCCGTCGTGGACGTGCTCCTGGCACTCGCGCTGATTCCCCTCGCCGGCGCGCTCGGCGCCGCGCTGGCCAGCGTGGTCGCCCAGGGACTCGGCAGCGTGCTGGCGATCCGGGCGGCCGTGCGCATCGCCGGCGCCCGGGTGCCGACGGCCGCGCTCGTCCGGATCATCGCCGCCGCGCTCCTGATGGGCGTCGTCGCCGCGGCGGCGATGCTGGCGCTCGACGGCATCGCCGGCCTGGTGATGGCCGTGCTGGCGGGGGCGGCCGCCTATCCGCTCGCGCTGCGGGCGCTGCGCGCGCTCACGGCCGAAGACCTCGATCGCACGCGCGTGCTCTTCGAGCGGCTGCCGGCGCGCGCGCGCGCGGGTGGCCTCGCCGTGGCCGGCTTTCTGTGCCGCGGCCCCCTGCCGGAGCCATGGTCGCCGTCTCGGTGATCATCCCGACCTATCGGCGGGAGGCGCCGCTGCGCCGGTGCCTGGCCGACGTGCTCGCCCAGGGCCATCCCTCGTTCGAGGTGCTGGTGGTGGACCAGAGCCCCGAGCACGAGCCCGAGACGTGGGCGGCGCTGCGGGCGCTGCCGTCGCACGCGCGGCACGTCCGGCTCACCGAGCCGAGCGTGACGGCGGCGGTCAACGCCGGCGTGCGGCTGGCGGGCGCGCCGCTGCTGCTCTTCCTCGACGACGACATCGAGATCCACGATCGCGAGCTGTTCGCACGTCACGTCCGGCACTACGACGACCCGGGGGTCGCCGGGGTCGTCGGCCGCATCGTCAGCGCCGAGCGCCGCGGCGACCTGCCGCGCCCGGCGTCGGCCGGGTCGCTCGCCTTCTTGCAGATGAACTTCGATCACCCGTACCCGATGGACGTGCCCACCGCGGCCGGCGCCAACATGTCGTTCCGGCGCGACCTGGTCGAGCGCCTGGGCGGCTTCGACGAGCGCTACACCGCCAACGCCTTCCGCTGGGAGACGGACTTCAGCCTGCGCGTCATCCGCGCCGGCTTCCGGATCCGCTACGACCCCGAGGCGCGCGTGGTCCATCACTACGGGACGCCGGGCGGCTGCGAGAACGGCAACCTGCTCGGCCGCACCGAGACCTCGCACGGCTGGTACGAGCCGTTCTTCCGCAACAACACGTATTTCGCGCTGAAGCTGCTGGCCGGCGGCGACCGCGCGCGCTTCCTGTGGCGGCTCTATCGCGAGCACGTGCTGAACCGCGCGTTCGCGGTGGCCGGCCCCACGTTCCTCGCGCGCCGGCACCTCGCGCTGGCCCGCGGTGCCGCCGCCGGCTGGCGTGCCTGGCGCCACGCCCGCACGGTGGGCCGATGAAGAGCATGGCCCAATGAATCTCGTGATCCGTGGTGACGGTGCGGGCCGGGCGTGGGGACCCAGGGCGCGCCATCATGGCGAGCCGTCGTCGCCGTTCGAGCGCAGGGCCCGGCGAGCGAGCCGCCGACGCTTCGACTGGTCCGCGCCCGAGCCCCCTCGGGGGGATGGGGGGCCCGAGCGAGCCGGGCCCGGAGCGAGTTACGGCGACAGGCGAGCCATGCAGGCGCGCCCTGGGTCCCCACGCCCGGCCCGCACCGTCACCACGGGTCACGAGACTCATTAGCATGCGCATCGTCGTCGTGACCCACGTCATGCCGTACCCGGCCGACTCGGGCACGCGCATCCGCGTGGCGCGCATCGTACGCGCCCTGCGCCGGCGCCACGACGTGACGCTGCTGTCGCTGGAGGCCGGCGACGCCGGCGGCGCCGCGCGCGCGCTGGGCGTGCCCGTGGCCGTGCACCCGGCGCGCGCGCGGCGGGGGCTGGCGCCGGTGGCGGTCGCGCCGGAGACGACGGCGGCGGTGTGGCGCGCCGTGCGCGACTGGCGCGCGGACGCCGTGCACCTGCAGGGGACGTTCGGCGCGGCCGCGGCCGGCATCCATCGCGGGTGCGGCGACCTGCCGGCCGTCATCGACGAGGGCTGCGTCTATCACGTCAGCTATCGGCGGGCCGCCGGGCTGGCTCCCACGCCGCTGCGCCGGGCGCGCGGCCTCCTGCGCACCTGGCGGCTGCGCCGCTTCGAGCGCGCGCTGGCGCAGCGCGCGGACGCGGTGGTGGCGGTCTCGCCGGACGAGGCGGCCCTGGTGCAGGCGATCGCGCCGCACACGCGCGTCGTCGTGGCGCCCAACGGTGTCGACGCCACCGTGCTGACGCCCTCGCCGCCCGGCGACGCCGCGCTCTTCGTCGGCCTGCTCAGCTACGCGCCCAACCGTGATGCGATGACGTGGTTCGCGCGCGACGTGCTGCCGCGGCTGGGCGCCGGCGGGCCGGAGGTCCTCGTGGCCGGCCGCGACCCCGGGCCCGAGCTGCAGTCGCTGGCCCGCGGCGCGCCGCGCCTGCGCTTGCTGGGCTTCGTGCCCGACCTGGCCCCGCTCTACGCGCGGGCCGGCGTGTTCGTGAACCCGATGCGGAGCGGCGGCGGCACCCGGCTCAAGATGCTGGAGGCGATGGCGGCGGGCAAGGCGGTCGTCTCCACCGCGATCGGCGCCGAGGGGCTGGCGCTCACGCCCGGGCGGGACGTCATGGTGGCGGACACCGCGGCCGAGTTCGCCGACGCCGTCCGCGCGCTCCTGGCCGACCCCGGGCAGGCGGCGCGGCTGGGACAGGCGGCCCGCGCGCTGGTGGAGGCGCGCTACGCGTGGGACGTCTGCCTGGCGCCGCTCGAGGACCTCTACGCCTCGCTCGAGCGGCAGCGAGTGACGGCGTGACGCTCCGCCTGTCGGTCGTCATCCCGGTGCTGAACGCGGCCCGCACGCTGCCGCGAACGTTTGCGGCCCTGACCGCGCTGGCCCCGGCGCCCGAGGAGATCGTGTTCGTCGACAACGGCTCGACCGACGACACCCCCGAGCGGTTGCAGGCCTTCGCGGCCGCCGCGCCCGCCAAGGTGATCGTGCTCCGCGAGCCCCGGCCCGGCGCTTCGGTCGCGCGGAACACCGGCGCCCGCGCGGCGACCGGCGACGTCGTGGTCTTCACCGACGCCGACTGCTGTCCCCGGGCCGACTGGCTCGCGGCGCTGCGCGAGCCGCTGAGGGAGGCGGCGGTGGGCGCCGTCGCCGGGCGGATGGCCTCCACACCTCCGCGCGGGATCGTGGAGACCTTCAGCAGCCTCTTCACGCTGCAGGCGCCGGCCGCGCCCGCCCGCCACACGCGCTGGACGCCCTGGGCGGGCGGCTTCCCCACCGCCAACTTCGCGGTCCGGCGCGAGCTGCTGGGTCGGCTGGGCGGCTTCGACGAGTCGGTGGCGATCTACGGCGAGGACTACGACCTGTGCGCGCGGCTCTACGCGGCGGGGGCCGTCATCGTCTACACGCCCGCCGCCGTCGTGGAGCACCAGCACCGCGTTGCCCTGCGCCCGATGCTCCGCCAGGCCTTCGGCTTCGGCCGCAGCCACGCCTGGCTCATGCGGCGCCACGTGCGGCGCGGACTGTGGCTGACGCTGCCGCGGCTCTCGCTCGTGCGCGAGCGGTTCCCGCTGCCGGTCTGGATCGAGGCCGCATCGCCCGACAAGAAGGCGGTGGCGCTGCTGGCCCTCGGCCTGCTCTGGCGGCCGCTGCTCGTGCTGCTGCCGCTCTACGGCGCCTGGCTGTGGTGGGACGTGACGCGGCGCACGCGCGCGCGGGGCCTGGCGGTCTCGTGGCTCGGGCGCTGGGGACTGGTCGGCTGCCTGCTCGCCAAGGCGGCCGCGCTGACGAGCGGCCGCTGGTGGGGCGCGCTCCGGTATGGCCGTGCCTGTCTCTGAGGCGCCGACGATCTCGGTGTTGATCTGCACCAAGAACCGGCGCGATGACGTCGCCCGCGCCCTGGCCTCGCTGCGGGCCGACGGCGTGCAGCGCGAGGGTGTGGAGATCGTGGTGATCGAGGAGACCGCGGAGCCGGCGCCGATCCCCGGCGTGCGCTACGTGACGCACCCGCCCGCGGGGCGCGGCTTCGCCTACGTGCGCAACCTCGCGGTCGAAACGGCCAAGGGCAGCGTGCTGGTCTTCGTGGACGACGACTGCGAGGTCGAGCGCGGGTGGTTCGACGCGCTGCTGGGGCCGCTGCTGGCCGACCCCGGCGTGGGCGGCGCGGCCGGCGCCGTGCTGGTGCGCGACTGCAACGCGATCGGCTACGCCGAGAGCATCCTCGGCTTCCCCGGCGGCGGTCTGCGCTACCTGGACGCCGCGGGCGGGCGGGTGGTGCCGACCGCGCACCTGTCGACGTGCAACTGCGCATATCGGCGCGAGGCCATCGAGCGGGCGGGCGGTTTCTCGCCGCTGGCGTCGCTGGGCGGCGAGGACAGCCTGCTCGCCGAGCGCGTGACCGCCCGCTGGCCCTGCCGCTACGTGCCGGCGGCCATCGTCTATCACAAGCCGCGCCAGCGCCTGGGCGCGATCTTCCGCTGGTTCGTGCGGCGCGGCCGGGCCGAGATGCTGATCCTGCCGGCCAAGCCGCGGCCGGCCGCCGTCGCGCTCTCGCTCGTCCGTGGCTCGATGCTGCTGCGCACGCTCGTGCTCGCCACCATGCTCGCCTGGCTGCCGTGGCCGGCGTGGATCACGGCGCCCGTGCTGCTGGCCCTCTACTATGCGGCGCTGCTGCGGCGCTTCGGCTTCGCGCGCCGCTACCCGACGCACCGCCGGGGCTGGTGGCTGACGCCCCTCGTGAAGCTGATCGCCGACGCCGGCGCCGAGCTCGGCCGGCTGCGCGAGCTGCCCCGCACGCTGCGCCGGTGGCGCACAAGCGGGGCGGGGGACGGCGCCCGTGGCTGAGAGGCCTATCGGAGTATCGAGGGACGCCACGGCTCCGCCGGGGCGTCCCGAGCGTCGGGGGTCCGGGGGCCATCTCGGGGCCCCCGGTAGAACGGACCGGCCCGAGATCTCGGTGGTGCTGATCACGCGCAACGAAGCCGCGCGCATCCGCGCCTGCCTGGACAGCGTCCGCTGGGCGGAGGAGATCGTCGTCGTCGACCAGCACAGCCGTGACGAGACGGCGGCGATCTGCCGCGCGTACGGCGCGCGGGTGATCGAGCGCGACATGGCCGCCGGGTTCGGCGAGCAGAAGAACTTCGCCATCGCCCAGGCGACGCGCCCGTGGATCCTGAGCCTCGACGCCGACGAAGAGGTGACGCCGGCGCTGCGCCGGGCGATCGAGGCGGCCGTGGCCGCGCCGGGCCCGTGCGTGGGCTTCCGCATCCCGCGGCTGACCTCCTACCTGGGCCGCTTCATCCATCACTGCGGCTGGTATCCGAGCCCCGTCCTGCGCCTGTTCCGCCGCGACCGCGGCCGCTTCAACGACGCGCTGGTCCACGAGGAGGTCGTCGTCGACGGCCCGGTGGGCGAGCTCGCCGAGGACCTGCTGCACCGCAGTTACGACTCGCTCGCCGACCACGTCCGCAAGCTGCTCCTCTACACGGCCTACGATGCCCGCACGCTGCGCCGACGCGGCACGCGCCTCGGCCCGCTCTCCGCCGTGTGGGCGCTGGCGCTGAAGCCCGCGGCGATGTTCGTGCGCAAGCTCGTCGGGCAGCAGGGCTTCCGCGAGGGCTGGCACGGCTTCGTATTGAGCGCGATGGCCGCGCTCGTCGTCTTCGTCAACGCCGTGCGCCTGGCCGAGCTGACGGGCTGGCTCGGTCCCGCGACGGCCACGGCCGACGATGACGGCGCCCAGCCGCCGGCCGTCCTGCTGCTCGCCAATTTCGCCGACTTCGTCGGCGGCGGCGAGGAGAGCCTGCTTGGCCTGGCCGCGCGGCTGGACCGCCGGCACTGGCACCTGCTCGGATCGGTGACCGCCGAGGGCGAGGTCGGCGCGCGACTGCGCGCCCTCGGCGTGCCGGTGAGCGTCGTGCCGCTGCCGCGGCTTCGCCCGTGGACGCTCCTCGGCGCGGCGGTGGGCTTCTGGCGGCTGCGGGCGCTCCTCGCGCGCGAGCGCGTGGCGCTGGTGCACGCGCACGGCAGCCGCGGGGCGCTCTACGCGGGCCTCGCCGGCCACCGGCTCGGCGTGCCGCTCGTGTGGCATGTCCGCGTGGCCGATCCTGACCCGCGTCTGGATCGCTGGCTGGTGCGCCTGTCGACGGCCATCGTCGCCAACTCGGGCGCCACCGCCGCCCGGCTGCGTCGCGTGCCGGGTGCCGCCGCCAAGACGACGATCGTGCCCAACGGCGTCGACCTCGCGCGTTTCGCGCCGGGGCCGTCGGATCCCGCGCTACGAGAGGCGCTGGGGCTCGACCCGGCGGTACCCACGATCGGCTACTTCGGACGCCTGGAGCGGGGCAAGGGCGTCGACGTGCTCCTCGACGCCGCCGAGCGCCTGCACGCCAAGCTGCCGGCGACGGCGTTCCTCTTCGTCGGCGACGGCCCTCTGCGCGAGCCGCTCGCCGCGCGGGCGGTGGCGTCCGGGCTGCCGGCGCGCTTCGTGGGGTACCGCGACGACGTGGCGGCGCTGCTGCGGCTCTGTGCCGTCCTGGTCCTGCCCTCGCGCCAGGAGGCGTTCGGGCGCGTTCTCATCGAGGCGATGGCCACCGGCGTGCCCGTGGTGGCGACCGCGGTCGGCGGCATCCCGGAGGTGTGCGTCGACGGCGTCACCGGGTTGCTGGTGCCGCCCGAGGATCCCGACGCGCTGGCGGTGGCGATCGCGCTGACGCTGACCGACCAGGCGGCGACGGCGGCGCGGGTGGCGGCGGCCACCGCCGACGTGCGCGCGCGCTTCGATCTCGCCGCGCACGCCGCCGGCGTGCACGCGGTCTACGCCAGGGCGCTCGGCGCGGAGGGCGCGGCGTGAGCCTGCGGATCGCCGTCGACGGCCGCGAGCTGCGGGCCGGCGTGCGCAGCGGCATCCGCCGCTACACGCTGGAGGTGCTCCGCGCCGCCGCCGCCCGCGGCCTGCAGTGCATCGCCTACGTCGACCGCGCCACCGACTTCGACGGGGCGCCGGGAGTGACGTGCTCGACGCTCGGCGGCGTCACGCCGTGGTGGGACCAGGTCGCGCTGCCGGCCGCGCTGCGGCGCGACGCCGTCGACGTGTTCCTCTCGCCGTACTACAAGCGGCCGCTGGCCGCGCCGTGCCCCACCGTGATCACGATCCACGACCTGTTCTTCATCGGGTATCCCGGGCGCCGCCGCCCGCTGTACGACGCGGCGATGACCCGGCTGGCGCGGCTCTACGCCGCCGGCGCCAGCGCGATCATCGCCGACTCCGAGCACAGCCGGCGCGCGATCGTCGAGCGGCTCGGCCTCGCCGCCGAGCGGACGGTGGTCATCCCGGTCGGCCTCGGCCCCGAGTTCCGGCCGACGGCGCCGTCGCCGGCCCAGCGCGAGCGCTACGGGCTCGGCCCGCGCTACGCCCTCTACGTCGGCAACTTCATGCCGCACAAGAACCTGCCGCGCCTGCTGCGCGCGTGGGCGGCCCTGCCCGAGGCGCTGCGCTCCAGTCACCGTCTCGTGCTGGCCGGCGGCGACCTGCGCGGGCCGGCCCGCGCTGGCGGCCCTGGCCCATTCGCTCGACCTCGGCGACCGCGTGGCGTTCCCGGGGCTCATCGACGACGCCGACCTGCCGGCCCTCTACGGCGGCGCCGCCGTCGTCGTCCAGCCCTCGCTCGAGGAGGGCTTCGGGCTGCCGGCCCTGGAGGCGATGGCGTGCGGGGCGCCGGTCGTGGCCAGCCGGCGCGGCGCGCTGCCGGAAGTCGTGGGCGACGCCGGCGTGCTCGTCGACCCCGAGGACGAGCGGGCGCTGGCGGCGGCGCTGGCGCGCGTCCTCGGCTCGGCGGTCGAGCGCCAGGCGCTGGCCGGCCGGGGACTGGCGCGTGCGGCGCTCTTCACCTCCGAGCGTACGGCCGGGCGCGTGGTCGAGCTGCTGCAGGCGACGGCCGCGCTCGGGCCGGCGCTGTCGCGGAGCGCCGGCTGATGTGCGGCATCGCCGGCGTCGTCGGGGGAGCGCCCGCCCGGGGCGTGCTCGACGCCATGCTCTCCGCGCTCGAGCATCGTGGTCCCGACGATCGCGGCGTGCACGTCGGCGACGGGGTGGCGCTCGGCATGACCCGGCTGGCGATCATCGATCTCGTGACCGGGCGGCAGCCGATGTCCACCGACGACGGCGCCGCGACGATCGTCTTCAACGGCGAGATCTACAACTTCCGCGAGGTGCGCGCGGAGCTCCAGGCGCGCGGCCAGCGCTTCCGCACCCAGAGCGACACCGAGGTGATCCTGCGCGCCTGGCAGACCGACGGTGAGCGCTGCGTGGAGCGGCTGCGGGGCATGTTCGCGTTCGCCATCTGGGACGCGCGGCGGGGCACGCTGTTCCTCGCGCGCGACCGCGTGGGCAAGAAGCCGCTGTACTACTGGCAGGGCGGGGGCGCGCTGGTCTTCGCCTCGGAGATCAAGGCGCTGCTCTGCCATCCGGGCCCCGGGCGCGCCGTCGACTGGCCGGCGTTCCACCACTACCTGGCCTACGGCTACACGCCGGCGGCGCGGTCGGCGTTCGCCGGCATCATGAAGCTGCCGCCCGGCCACACCGCCGTCCTCGAGGCCGGCACGCTCACGGCGCGACGCTACTGGTCGCTGCCGGCGGCGCCCCCGACCGCGCCCCGCCTCGACTCCCGCGAGCTGGGGCAGCGCATCCGGGCGGAGATCCGCGAGGCGGTGCGGCTGCGGCTGGAGAGCGACGTACCGCTCGGCGCGTTCCTGTCGGGCGGCGTCGACTCCAGCATCGTGGTGGCGAGCATGCGTGAGGTGACCGGCGGCCGCATCACGACGTTCTCCATCGGCTTCGGCGCGGCGGCCGCCTCCTGGGACGAGCTGCCGTACGCGCGCCAGGTGGCCGAGCGCTTCGGGACCGAGCACCACGAGGAGATCCTGGAGCCCAAGGCGGCCGAGCTGGCGCCGCTGATCGTGCGGGGCTTCGACGAGCCGTTCGCCGATTCGTCGGCCATCGCGACCTACGCGGTGTCGGCGGCGACCGCCCGTCACGTCAAGGTCGCCCTGTCCGGCATCGGCGGCGACGAGGCGTTCGCCGGCTACCCGCGCTACCTGGGCGTGCGGGTGTCGGAGGCGTGGACGCGGCTGCCGCGCTGGCTGCGCGGCCCGGTCGGCGCCGTCGCCGCCGGCGCGCTGCGCGAGTCCTACACGAGCCGCAACCTGCGCGACTGGGTCGTGCGCTTCGCCGCCGGCGCCGAGCGGCCGCTGCCCGAGCGCTACTTCGGCTGGACGCGCTTCTTCGACGGGCCGGCGCTGCAGGCGCTGGCGACCCCGGCGCTGGGCGCGCACCTGGGGGGCGACCCGGATGCCGAGGGACGGGCGGCGTGGGCGACGCGCGGCTGGGGCGACGCCATGGACGGTGCCTTCCGCATCGACCTGGCCACCTACCTGCCGGACGACCTGCTGGTGATGGCCGACCGCATGAGCATGGCGAACTCGCTCGAGCTGCGGGCGCCGTTCTGCGACCACCGCGTGATCGAGGCGAGCCTGGCGATCCCGTCGGCCGTGAAGACGCGCGGGCTCACGCTCAAGCACCTGCTCAAGTCCGCCTACGCCGACGTGCTGCCGCCGGCGGTGCTGAGCCACCGCAAGCAGGGCTTCATGATTCCGCTCGCGCGCTGGCTGCGCGAGGACCTGCGCCCGCTGATGGACGACCTGCTCGGCCCCGAGCAGGTGCGGGCGCGCGGGCTGTTCCGGGTCGAGGCCGTCGAGCGTCTTCGCGCCGAGCACGTCGCGGGCCGGCGCTCGCACGCCGACCGGCTGTGGACGCTCATGATGGCCGAGCTGTGGCTGCGCGAGTACCTCGACCGCGGCGGAAGCTGGAGGCTCGCGTGAAGCGGCTGCGGATCGTCGCCACCGCCGACGTCTCGCCGCTGGCGGTCATCGGCGGCGCCGAGCGCGTGCTCTGGGAGCAGATGCGCCGGCTGGCCCGCCGCGATCACGACGTCCGCGTGCTGTGCCGGGCGGCGGCCGGGGAGTCTCCGCGGACGGCGGTCCGCGAGGGCGTGGAGATCGTCGAGTTCGCCTCGGTGCGGCGCTCGACGGTGGGCTTCCTGAGGTCGACCGTGCTCGGCGCCCGCCGGGCGGTGGCCGACCTGCTGGCCGCGCGCGACGCCGACGTGCTGAACGTCTACCAGCCGCTGTCGGGCTACGGCGTGCTCGGCTCGGCCGCCGGGCGCCGGCGGCCGGCGCTCTACTCGTTCATGTCACCGGCGCCGCTCGAGTACCGCTCGCGCCAGCGGATGACGGCCCACCATCGCGCCGGCGCCGCCGGGCTGGCCGGTCTCACGGCCCTGTGGATGGCCGAGCGCGCGTGCCTGCGGCGCGCCGCGCGCGTGCAGGTCCACAGCGACTTCTCGACGTCGCTGCTCTGGAAGCTGTACCGGATGCCGGCCGAGCGCATCGTGAAGATCAGCGGCGGCGTGGACGTCGAGCACTTCCGGCCGGCGCCCGACCGATCGGGCGTCCGGGCGGCGCTCGGGCTGCCCCTCGATCGGCCGATCTTGTTGACCGTGCGCAACCTCGAGACCCGGATGGGTCTCGACACGCTGATCGAGGCGATGGTGACGCTCGTGCGTCGGGTGCCCGACGTCCTCCTGCTGATCGGCGGCTCCGGCTCGCGCCGGGCCGCCCTCGAGACGCTCGTCGGCTCGCTCCGGCTGGACAAGCACGTGGCCTTCCTCGGCTTCATCCCCGAGGCCGACCTGCCGAGCCACTACCAGGCCGCCGACGTCTTCGTGCTGCCGACCCGCGAGCTCGAGGGCTTCGGGCTGGTGACCGCGGAGGCGCTGGCCTGCGGCACGCCCGTGCTCGGCACGCGGGTCGGCGCCACGCCGGAGCTCCTGGAGCCGCTCGATGCCGGGCTCGTCTTCCGGGACGCGACCGCGGAGGCGATGGCGGCCGACCTGGCCACGCTGCTGGCCCGACTGGCGGCCGATCCGGCCCAGGCCGTCGGTCTGCGCGCGGCGTGTCGGCGCCACGCCGAGTCACGCTTCGGCTGGGAGCGCGTGGTCGACGACCTCGAGGCGACGCTGGTCGAGGTCGCCGCGGGCGCGCCGCCGGCCGTCGCGCAGATGGGCGCCTGCGAGGCGTGCGGCGGCGCCGCCATGCGCCCATCGCGGTTGCTCTACGGGGGCCGCCGCTATGCCCGCTGCGGTCGGTGCGGCGCCCGGCGCGTCGTCACGCTGCCGAGCCCGGGCCAGACGCGACACGAGTACCAGGTACGCTACACGCGCCGGTTTCCGCCCGGCCGGATCGAGCCGGCGCGGCGGGAGATGCTGGCCGCGATCGCGGCCCGCGCGGGCCGCTTGATGCCGCCCGGCCGCCTGCTCGACGTGGGCTGCGGCGGCGGCTACTTCATGGCGGCCGCGCGCGCCGAGGGCTGGCGGCCGATCGGCACCGACCTCTCCCACGAGGCGTGCGTCGCCGCCGCCGGGACGGTGGCGGCGCCGGCGGTGGGCGCCGATGCCGACGCGTTGCCGTTCCGCACCGGGACGCTCGACGCGGTGGCGCTGGTCAACGTGCTCGACCACACGACGCGGCCGCGGGCGGTCGTGGACGAGGCCGCGCGCGTCCTGCGCCCCGGTGGCCTGCTGATCGTGCGCGTGCCCAACGGGGCCTTTCATCCGGCGTGGGCCCGCCTGCTCGGCAGCCTGGGGCCGCTGGCGCGGTGGCGGGGCTGGGACGCCTACCCGATCCTCCACCTCTTCGCCTTCGGACCGACGGCGCTGCGCCGGCTGGTGGAGCGCGCCGGCTTCGAGGTGCTGCAGACGCTGAACTCGGGGCTGGCCAGTCTGGCGCCCGCGCCCGCGCGCTCCGCGTGGACCACCACCGGTCGGCGCCTGCTGCGTGCCGTCACCGCCGCCGCGGCCGGGGCCGCGCACGTGCTCTCCGGCCGCCGCTGGGTGATCGGTCCCTCCATCGAGCTCTACGCGCGCCGCCGGGCGGACGGGATCGAGGGGCGCCACGGCTTCGCCGGGGCGTCCCGAGCCACTTGGGGGTCTGGGGGCCATGTCGGGGCCCCCAGCAAAAACAAGTGATCTCCGTCATGCACGTCATCACGCGCCTCACCGTCGGCGGCTCCTCGGAGAACACGGTGTCGATGATCGAGGAGCTCGAGCGGTTCGGCTACGCCTCGACGCTGGTGCTGGGGCCGGAGTCGGAAGGGCCGACGGTGGAGGACGCGCGCCGGCGCGGCTGTCGTATCGTGGAGCTCGACGGCCTGGTGCGCGAGGTGAGCCCGGCCCGCGACGTGGCGGCCGTGCTGCAGCTCTATCGGCTGTTCCGCCGCGCGCGCCCGCGGATCGTCCACACGCACACCTCCAAGGCCGGCTTCGTGGGCCGGTTCGCCGCGTGGCTGGCCGGCGTGCCGGCGGTGATCCATCAGCCGCACGGCCACATCTTCTACGGCTACTGGAGCCGGCCGCGCACGGCGATGTTCGTCGCGCTGGAGCGGATCGCCGCGCACTGGACCGACACGCTGGTGGCGCTGACCTCGCGCGAGATCGAGGAGAACCTGGAGCGCGGCATCGGGCGGGCCGCCCAGTACGCCGTCGTGCCGAGCCCGGTGCCGACGCGGGCCCTGCGGGAGGCGGCGCCGTCCCGGGCGGCGGCCCGCGCGCGCCTGGGGTTGTCGCGCGACGCCTACGTCGTCGCCGGGGTCGGCCGGTTCGTGCCGATCAAGGGCTTCGACCTGCTCGTCGGCGCGCTCGCCGAGCTCGTCGCCCGCGTGCCCGACGCGCACGTGCTGCTGATCGGCGACGGCGTCGAGCGGGGTGCGCTGCAGGACCAGGCGGCGGCGCTCGGCGTCGCCGGCCGGCTGCACATCACCGGCGCGGTGTCCGACGTGATCGGACTCCTGCCCGCCGCCGACGTGCTCGCCGCGCCCTCGCGCAACGAGGGGATGGGGCGCGTGCTCGTCGAGGCGATGGCGCTCGGGCTGCCCGTGGTCGGCACGCGCGTGGGCGGCATCGCCGACGTGATCCTCGACGGCGAGTGCGGGCTGGTCGTGCCGCCCGAGGATCCCGGCGCGCTGGCCGAGGCCCTCGTGGAGCTGGGGCTCGACGTCGCGCGGCGCGCGAAGCTCGGCGAGGGCGCCCGCCCGCGGGCGGAGGCGTTCTCCACGCCGGTGGCCGCCGGCGCGATGCGGGCTCTCTACGACGCGCTCGTGCGCTCGCGGAGACACGGCGGGTGAGGCCCCGCGCCCTCGTGCTGGCGCTCGTCCTGGGACTGGCCGCGGTGGCGCCGGCCGTCGCCCTCGAGCGCGTGCGCGGCGTCCTGCACGTGCACTCCGACCTGACCACCGGCGACTTCACGCTGGAGGAGCTGGTGGGGCTGGCCGACCAGCAGGGCATCGGCGTCCTGCTGCTCTCGGAGAACTACCTGCTCCGGGTGACGTACGGGCTGCCGCCGTTCCGCGCCCTCACGCGGGTCGGGCGCCGGGCGCGCTCGATCGGCGACGCGCCCGAGCGCTACCTCGCCCGCGTGGCCGACGTCCGCCGGCGGCTGCCCCACGTGCTCCTGATCCCCGGCGTCGAGGTGATGCCGCACTACCACTGGACCGGCTCGCCGCTGGCGCTGGACCTCACCGTGCACAACCTCCAGAAGAACATCCTCGTGTTCGGCATCACCGATCCGGCGGCCCTGCGCACGCTGCCCGCGCCCGGCCACCCGCCGGCCGGCCACTACACAATCCAGTCGATCGCCGACGCGCTGCCCGTGCTCCTGCTGGTGCCGGGCGTGGTGCTGCTCCTGCGCCGCCGGCCCGTGCGGCGCCGGCTCGGCCGTGGCGCCGTCATCGTGGTGCGGCGCCGCGCCTGGGTGCGGGGAGCGCTGCTGTGCGCGATCGGGGCCGCCGCGCTCGCCCGCGGCTGGCCGTTCACCGTCGACACGTACTCGACGTCGTCGGACCCCGGCATCGCGCCCTACCAGGCGCTCATCGACCGGGTCGAGCGGCTGGGCGGCGCCACCGTGTGGTCCTTCCCGGAGGCGCGCGACCTCGGCGAGGAGTATTTCGGGCCCGTGCGCGTGGGCTGGCTCACCGAGCCCTATGCCGACGACCTGCTGAAGACGTTCCGCTACACGGCGTTCGGGGCGGTGTACGAGGACACCAGCACCTTCGAGCGGCCGGGCGGCGGCTGGGACCGACTGCTCGCCGAGTACGTCCGGGGCGAGCGCAGCCGGCCGGCGTGGGCGGTGGCCGAGTCGGGCTTCCACGGTCTCACCGCCGGCAAGCAGGTGGGGCCGCTGCAGACCGTCTTCCTGGTCGCCGAGAAGTCGGAGGCCGGCGTCCTCGACGCGCTCCGCCGGGGACGGATGTACGCGGTCCAGCGCACGCGCGAGCTGGGCTTCGACCTCGCGCAGTTCACGGTGAGCGCGGGCGGCGGGACCGGCGCCGGCGCCGGCGAGACACTGCAGGTGCGGGCGGGGACGCCGATCGAGCTGGCGGTCGCGGTCGAGGCCAGCGACGCCCGCGCGCACGACGTCCGCGTCGCGATCATCGTCAACGGCCAGGCGGTGGCGCTCGAGCGCGGTGGCACCCCGTTCCGCACGGTATATCGCACGACCACCGACGGCACCCCGCTCGTGCTGCGCATGGAGGCCCGCGGCTCCCAGCAACGCCTGCTGAGCAACCCGATCTTCGTGCGGCCATGACGGGTCTCGCCATCCACCAGCCCCACTACCTGCCGTGGCTCGGCTATCTCGCCAAGTGGGCGGCCGCCGACGTCTTCGTCTTCCTCGACACCGTGCAGTACGAGAAGAACGGCTGGCAGAACCGCAATCGCATCAAGACCGCGACCGGCCCCCGCTGGCTCACGGTGCCCGTGCACGCGCGGCTCGGCACGCCGATCGCCGAGGTGACGGTGGACGCCGCCCAGCCCTGGGGCGATCGCCACCTGCGCGCCATCGAGCAGGCGTACGGGGCGGCGCCGCATCTCGCCCGCCATCGCGCGGCGCTCGCCGAGCTCTACGCGACGAAGTGGGATCGGCTGGTGCCGCTGGCGATGGCTAGCGCCGAGCTCCTGGCCCGCGCGGTCGGCGTCACCACCCCGGCCCATCTCGCGTCGACGCTCGACGTGCCGGCCGCCGAGCCCACCGAGCGGTTGATCGCGCTGTGCCGCGCCGTCGGCGCGGACACCTACCTGGCCGGCCGTGACGGCGCGCGCTACATGGACCCCGCGCGGTTCGCCGCCGCCGACATCGCGGTGCTGTACCAGGACTACGTGCACCCCGTCTACGCGCAGCCGCACGGGGATTTTGCTCCGAATTGCTGCGGCCTTGACCTACTATTGACCCACGGCGATGACGCTCTGGACATACTCCGGGGAGGTGACCACTGGTCGCCGCAACCGCCGTCCGATTCGCTCGGGGAGCGCTCCTGAATGAACGTCCTCGCCATCGGCGCCCACCCCGACGACATCGAGTACGGCTGCGGCGGCATGCTGACCAAGTACGCCGAGCGCGGTCACGACGTCTATTTGTGGATCGCCTCCGACGGCGCCCTCGGCGGCAACGGCGCCCTGCGCAAGCGCGAGCAGGCCAGGTCGGCCAAGATCATCGGCGCCCGCGAGGTGTTCTGGGGCGACTATCTCGATACCGAGATCCCGCTGACCCGCGAGCTGATCGTGCGCCTGGAGTCGGTCATCCACAAGGTCGATCCGCGGATGATCTTCGTGCACTACCCGGACGACACGCACCAGGATCACCGCAACCTGGCCCAGGGCACGCTCTCGGCCACGCGCTACGTGCCGAACTTCCTCTTCTACGAGGGGCCGACCACCCAGAATTTCACGCCGAACTGCTTCACCGACGTCGAGAAGGTGCTCACCAGGAAGCTCGCCTGTCTGAAGGCGCACCGCTCGCAGGTGGCGAAGACGAACATCGAAGACCTCACCATCCTCGAGCTGGCCAAGTCGTCCGCGAACTTTCGCGGCATCCAGGCGCGGGTGAAATACGCGGAGGCCTTCCAGTCGATCCGCCTGCTGATCAATCTCTGATCCCGCATTCCCGTCCGACCCTCGACGAGACGGACGCCGAGTCCGTGGCGGCGGTGGTGCGCCGCGGCTGGGTGGCGCCGGGTCCGGAGGCGGCGGCCTTCGAGCACGAGCTGGCCGCGCGGCTCGGCACCGAGGCGGCGGCCGCGGCCAGCTCGGGCAGCGCCGCGCTGGAGCTGGCCCTGCGCGCCCTCGGCGTGGGGCCGGGCGACGAGGTCGTCATCCCGACCTACGTGTGCGACGCGCTCCACCACGCGGTGAGCCGGACGGGCGCGACGCCGGTGCTCGCCGACGCCGACCGCACGACGCTGTCGCTGTCGGTCGCCGACGCGCGGGGGCGGCTCACGCCGCGCACCCGCTGCCTCATCGTGCCCCACGCCTTCGGCCTCGCCGCCGACCTGCGGCCGCTGCTCGCCCTCGGCGTGCCGATCATCGAGGACTGCGCGCAGACCCTCGCCGCCCGGCTGGACGGGCGCCCGGTCGGCTCCTTCGGCACGCTGGCGGTGTGCTCGTTCTACGCGACCAAGCTGCTGACCACCGGCGAGGGGGGTGCGGTGGCGGGGCCGTCGGCGCTGATCGAGCGCGTGCGTGACGTCCGCGACTACGACGAGCGCGACGACCTGGTCCCGCGCGTCAACGCCCGGCTGAGCGATCTGGCCGCCGCGCTCGGGCGCAGCCAGCTCGCGCGCTTGGACGCCTTCGTCGCGCGCCGGCGCGCCGTCGCCGCGCGCTATCGTGAGCGGCTGCGCGGCGTGCCCTGCGTGACGCCGCCCGAGCTGGGGGAACGGCACGTGTACCATCGCTTCGTGGTGGAGGTGGACCGCCCGCCCGACGTGATGCAGGCGTCACTGGCCGCGCGCGGCGTGGCGGCGCGGCGCCCGGTGTACCGTCCGGCCCACCGGGCCCTGGGGCGGAGCGGATTCCCCGAGGCGGACCGGCTGTGGAGTCGCACGCTGTCGCTGCCGTGCTATCCCACGCTCACCGACGGCGAGATCGACGCCGTGGCGATCGCGCTCGGAGAGGCGCTGGCGTGAGCGCGACGGTCCAGCCGCAGGCGGCCCCGCAGCCGCTGGGCGTCGCCCCCGCCGCCCGGGCCGTCGCCCGGCTGGCCCTCGTGGGCGTGCTCTTCCTGCCGCCCGTGCGTTACTGGTTCGCCGCCGCCGGCCTCGACTGGGCGTACCTGGCCGCCCTGGCGTGGGCCGTCGCCTTCTTCGGGGTGCCGGTCGTGCGACGCGTCGCGTTCGCGTTCGGCGTGCTCGACGCGCCGGCGGCCCGCAAGGTCCACCGCACGCCCACGCCGCTGCTCGGCGGTGCCGCCGTCTACGCGGCCTTCGCGCTGACCGTGCTGTTCAACTTCAATTTCTCGCACGGGCTCAAGGGCGTGGCCGTCGGCGCCACGATCGTGGTCGTGCTCGGACTCCTCGACGACCTCTGGGATCTGCCGGCGCCGGTGAAGCTGGCCGGGCAGGTGGCCGGCGTCGGCGCCGCGGTGGCCTACGGCGTCAGGCTGAGCGTGGTGCCGAACTGGCTGCCCGGCTCGGACGTCTTCAACGTGGCGCTCACGCTCCTGTGGTTCCTCACCGTCACCAACGCCGTCCAGTTCCTGGACGGGATGGATGGCCTCGCCTCCGGGCTCGGCGTGATCGCCGGGCTGTTCTTCAGCATCAGCGCGGCGCAGACCAGCCAGCCCTACCTGTTCATCCTGGCCGCGCCGCTGGTGGGGGCCTGCCTGGGCTTCCTGCCCTACAACTTCCGCCGCGACGGCGCCCGGATCTTCCTGGGCGACTCCGGCGCCAGCTTCATCGGCTTCACCCTCGCCGGCTTGGCGGTCATGGGAGAATGGGCTGACGACGATCCGATCGTCGCGCTGCTGACCCCGATCTTGATCCTGGCCGTCCCATTGTTCGACATCGCCTTCGTCGGCGTGGTGCGGGTGGTGACAGGGAAGGTACATTCGCTGCGCGAGTGGCTCGCCTACACCGGCAAGGACCACATCCACCATCGCTTCGAGGCGATGGGGCTCAGCAAGGCCCAGAGCGTCCTGCTGATCTTCTTCATCGCCAGCACGCTCGGCCTGTCGGCGATCCTGCTCAAGCAAGCCACACCCCGCGAGGCGGGGCTGATCCTCATCCAGGCCGCCTGCGTGCTGGCCATCATCGCCATCCTCGAGGGCGTGGGACGGGGACGGCCCGGGCGGTCATGATCTGGCGGCAGTGGAGGGCGCGCTTCAGCGCTCTGTTCCAGCTGGACGAGTCGCCGCGGTGGACCGCGCTGGCCCTGGCCATCGGCGTCTTCCTCAGCTTCACGCCGTTCTGGGGATTTCAGACGATCCTGGCGCTGCTGCTGGCGACCGTCTTGCGGCTGAACCGCGCGGTGACGGTCACGGGGACGTGGCTCAACCTGCCGTGGTTCGCGCCGTTCGTCTATGCCGGCGCCGTGAAGCTCGGGGCGCTGATGCTGCCCGATCTCTCCGGCCTGGCCG
Organism: uncultured Candidatus Rokubacteria bacterium; assembly: GCA_963743355.1. Taxonomy (GTDB): domain Bacteria; phylum Methylomirabilota; class Methylomirabilia; order Rokubacteriales; family CSP1-6; genus AR5. Next base: position 3,229,265 of record CAVUPM010000002.1, on the reverse strand, counting down.
GGCTGTCGGCGTATCTGCTCGTCGGAAGCACGACCCTGGGGCTGGCCGCCGGGGTGCTCACCTGGGTCATCGCGTACAGCGTGATGCGCCGGCGTCGCCATCGCCGCCGCGCCGAGGGTGACACGGGCGAATCGCAGCACGCCGCCTGACCGTGGCGGCCGAGATCGCCGACTTCATCGCCCGCTGGACCACGCTCGAGGCCTCCACCGCCTACCTGCTCGGCCGCCTGCTCGCGGTGCTGGCGACCGCGGCGCTGCTGCTGCTCGGCTACCGCCTGCTGCTGGGCGTGGTCGGCCGCATCGTGCGCGCCTGGCCCATCCACGAGACGGCCCGGCTGCGCACGCTGGTCTCGGTGATCACCAGCCTCGTGCGCTGGGCCGTCGGCTTCGTCGCCGTCGTCATCATCCTGCGCGAGCTCGGCGTGGACGTCCTGCCGATCATCGTCTCGGCCGGCGTGCTCGGCCTGGCCATCGGCTTCGGCGCCCAGAGCCTGATCCGCGACGTCATCACCGGCTTGTTCATCCTCGTCGAGGGCCTGCTCCACGTCGGCGACGTCGTGCAGATCGGGGCCACCACCGGCACTGTGGAGTCGATCGGCCTGCGCGTCACCACCGTGCGGACCGACGACGGTGCGCTCCGCGTGGTGCCCAACGGGCAGATCACCGACTTCGCCAACTACAGCGCGGGCGGCGCGCGGGCGGTGGTCGACGTGCCCGTCTCGCGCGACGTCCCCGTCGACCAGGCGCTGTTCGTCCTGGCCGAGGTGAGCGCGGCCTGGGCGCAGGAATCGAGAGTCGCGCTGGATCGGCCCCAGGTCCCGGGTATCATGGGATTCAGCGGCGGCGAGGTGATCCTCCGCGTCACCGTCCGGGTGCCGGCGGAGCAGCGCTTCGCGGCCGAGGCCGAGCTTCGGCGGCGGATCAAGGAGGCGTTCGACCGCCGCCACTGGTCCCCGATCGGCGCCGCCGGATAGGAGCCCTCCCATGAAAGTTCGCAAAGCGGTGTTTCCCGCGGCCGGCCTCGGCACGCGGTTTCTGCCGGCCACCAAGGCCCAGCCCAAGGAGATGCTGCCGCTGGTCGACAAGCCCACCATCCAGTACGTGGTCGAGGAGGCGGTGGCCTCCGGCCTGTCGGACATCATCATCGTCACCGGCCGCAACAAGCGCGCGATCGAGGACCACTTCGACGCCTCCTTCGAGCTGGAGTACTACCTGAACGACCGCGGCAAGGTGGACGAGCTGGCGCAGATCAAAACGATCTCCGAGATGGCCTCGGTGTGCTACGTCCGCCAGAAGGAGCCGCTCGGGCTCGGCCACGCGATTTTGGTATCCCGCTCGCTGGTGGGCGACGAGCCGTTCGGCGTCTTCCTGGGCGACGACATCATCGGCGGCACCACGGTGCCGTGCATGCGCCAGCTCCTCGACGTCTTCGACACGTACGCGGGGCCGGTCATCGCCGTCGAGCGCGTGCCGCGCGAGCGCATCCATCAGTACGGCGTCATCGCGGGGCGCAACATCGGGGGCAATGTGTGGGAGATCAGCGACCTGGTCGAGAAGCCGAGGGCCGAGGAGGCGCCCTCCGACCTGGCCATCATCGGGCGCTACGTGCTGACGCCGGACCTGTTCGAGATCCTGGCCGACACCCCCGCCGACAAGCGCGGCGAGATCCAGCTCACCGACGGACTGCGCACGCTCCGGCAGCGCCGCCCGATGTACGCCGTGGAGTTCGAGGGCAAGCGCTACGACACCGGCGACAAGCTCGGCTTCCTCAAGGCGACGGTGGAGTTTGCCCTGGCCCGGCCCGACCTCGGCGACGCCTTCCGCGAGTATCTGCGCGCGCTGAAGATCTGACGACGCGCCGGCCACCGAGACCACGCTGATGCCCGGTCAGGTGCACGTCATCGAGCATCCACTCGTGCAGCACAAGCTCAGCCTGATGCGCATGAGGAGCACCAGCACGTCGGCCTTCCGCAACCTCCTCAACGAGCTCAGCATGCTCATGGCCTACGAGGTCACGCGCGACCTGCCGACCCACGCGGTGGCCATCGAGACGCCGCTGGCCCGGACCAGCGCCCCCATGCTCGACGGCAAGAAGATCGTGCTCGTCTCGATCATGCGGGCCGGCACCGGGATCCTCGACGGCATGCTTCGCCTGATCCCGAGCGCCCGGGTGGGCCACGTCGGACTGTACCGCGATCCCACGACACTGAACGCCGTCGAGTACTACTTCAAGGTGCCCAAGGAGATGGCCGGGCGCGACGTCATCGTCGTCGACCCGATGGTGGCCACCGGCAACTCGGCCGTGGCCGCCGTGCACCGGCTGCGGGACACGTGTCCGCGCTCGATCAAGTTCGTCTGCCTGTTGACCTGTCCCGAGGGGCTGGCGAACTTCCACGGTCACCACCCCGACGTTCCGGTGTACACGGCGGCCATCGACGGCCACCTCGACTCGCACGGCTACATCGTCCCCGGCCTGGGCGACGCCGGGGACCGGCTCTTCGGGACCAGGTAGCCACCGCCGGCGGGCCGATCAGGGTGAGTGGCGCCGGCTCCGCCCGGGCTCGTATCCAGCGCCGACAGCTCCTGGCCGTCGGGCTGGTCGCCGTCGTCCTCGTGCCCGTCTTCAACGTCGTGACGGGCCGGCCGACCCTGGCCGCGGCGGTCCAGGGGCTGCTGGACGCCGTGCTGATCACGATCCTCGTCGGCGGCTATCTGCTGTTCGTCCGCGACGGCGTGCTGCGCGCGCGGTTCCGGCGGCTCGGCTTCGGCGCCACGCTCGTCGTCAACAGCGCGATCGTCCTGGCGCTGTTCCTGGTGGGCCGCGCGGTCGGCCAGGTGATCACGACTCTGCAGCCGCGCCGCCTGCTAACGAGCTTCGGCGACGCCCACCTGGTCTACGCGCTGCCGTTCTTCGTCGTCCTCGCGCTCACGATCCAGTTCGTGCTGCAGATGAACCGCATGATCGGGGCCAACGTGCTGCGCTACTTCGTCACCGGCGTGTACCACCGGCCGCGACGGGAGGAGCGCATCGTGCTGTTCCTCGACCTCGAGGGCTCCACGCACCTCGCCGAGCGGCTGGGCAGCGCGACCTACTTCGAGCTGCTCCGTCGCTTCGTGGACGATCTCACCGAGCCGGTGCTCGGCTGCGCGGGCGAGATCTACCAGTACGCGGGCGACGAGGTCGTGATCACGTGGCCGCACGGCCGCGGCGTGCGCGCCGCCAACTGCGTCCGCTGCTTCTTCGAGATCGGCGACGTCATCGCGGCCGGGGCCGCCCGCTACGAGCGCGACTTCGGCGTGGTACCCCGATTCCGCGGCGGGCTGCACGGCGGCACCGTCACCGCCGGTGAGCTGGGGGACCTGCGGCAGCAGATCGTCTTCGTCGGCGACGTCCTCAACACCGCCGCCCGGCTCGAGGAGTACGCCAAGCGGACCGGCCGCGACCTGGTCGTCTCGGGGACGCTGCTGGAACGACTCGAGCTTCCGGCGGGCATCGCGTCGGTGCGGTGCGGCGAGCTGGAGCTGCGGGGCAAGGAGGCGCGCGTGGTCGCCTACGCCCTGTCAGGCTCGCCGCGGCCGGCCGGCTGAGCGAATTCGCCCGCCGTCTACCCGAGCTTGTAGAAGCGCCTGGCCCCCCCGGCGAGAATCTCGCGCTTGGTGGCGGCCGACAGCTCCGGCCGGTCGGCGATCAGCTTGGGCGCGCCCGGGAAGAAGCCGTCGGGGTGCGGGTAGTCGGTCGCCCAGAGGATCTTGTGGGGGCCGATGTAGTCGGCCAGCACGCTCAGGCTGCCCTCGACGGGCTCGAACGAGATCCAGCAGTTGCGCTGGAACAGCTCGCTCGGGCGCATGGTCAGGCCGGAGTCGTTGAAGCCCTGGTCGTCGAAGTGGCGATCCATCCGGTCGAGCCACGGCGCGATCCAGCCGCCGCCGGATTCCATGAAGCCGATGCGCACGCGCGGGTGGCGGTCGCACACGCCTTCCCAGATCACGCTCATCGCGGCCAGCATCATCTCCATCGTGTGCGAGATGATGTGCCGCGCCCCCCGCGTCTCGAAGCGGTCCACGCCCACCTGCGGCATGCCGCCGCTGGCGCCCTCGTGCAGGCCGATGGCGACGTCGAGCTCTTCCACCTCGCGCCAGAAGGGCGCGTAGTCGGGGTGGTGGAGCATGCGGCCGTTGTACGGGTTGGGTCGCAGGAAGGCCGCCCGCATGCCGAGCTGGGTGCGGGCGAAGCGCATCTCGTCGATGGCCAGCTCGATCGACTGCATCGGCAGCATGGCCACGCCGAACAGGCGGTCGGGGTACGGACGGCAGTAGTCGGCGAGCCAGCGGTTGTAGGCGCGGCACATGGCCCCGGCGAGCCCGGGGTCCTGCACGGCGCCGGCGAAGAGCCCGACGCTCGGATAGAGGAACGCCGCATCGAGGCCGTCGAGGTCCATGTCGGGGATCCGGGCGTGCGGGTCGAAGCCGCCCGCGCGTCCCTCGACGTACTTCATGGTCGTCTCGTCGGCCCGGCCCTGGCGAGCGCCGATGGCGCCGATGTTGCCGAAGCCCTTCTTGCTGCCCAGCACCTTGCCCTCGACGAGCAACCGCTCCTTGCCGTCGGTATCGATGATCAGGCGGGGCGCGCGCTCGCGGTAGGCGGGATCGATGTACTTCTCCCAGATGTCGACCGGCTCCAGCACGTGTCCGTCGGCGTCGATCACGTTGTAGGCGCGCGCCATGAGCGCCTCCTTTCAGACCGAGGGGTGCGCCCACCGTGCGCCCGGGGCCGTGCGCTTGTCAAGGGCGGCCCGGCTTGACGTCACCGCCACCGCCCGGGCACTATCGGCGCCATGCGATTTGGGATCTTCGGCAGCGCCCAGGCACGACGCGGCGGCCCCGACGTGGACAGCGGGGCCGGCTTCCGGGACTTCGTCGACTACAACGTCGAGGCGGAGGCGCTCGGCTTCCACAGCTCGTTCGTGGTCGAGCACCACTTCACCGGCTTCGGCCAGATCTCGGCGACGCTCAATCTGCTCACCTGGGTCGGCGCTCGCACGTCGACCCTGCGGCTGGGCACCGCCGTGATGACGCTGCCCTGGCACAATCCGGTGCTCCTGGCCGAGCAGGCGGCGACGATCGACCTGCTGTCGAACGGCCGGCTCGACTTCGGCATCGGCCAGGGGTATCGCCACAACGAGTTCGCCGGCTTCTGCGTCCCCATGGAGGAGGCCGAGGCGCGGTTCGAGGAGGCGTTGGAGGTCCTGCTCAGGGCGTGGACGGCGGAGGCGCCGTGGTCGCATCACGGCAAGTACTGGCAGTTCGACCAGGTCGTCGTCGAGCCGCCGACGCACCAGAAGCCGCACCCGCCGCTGTGGATGGGCGCCGGACGCCCGGCGTCCATCAAGAAGGTCGCCGCCCTCGGCTACAACCTGCTGCTCGACCAGTTTGCGCCGGTGGCGCAGATCGGCGAGCGGATCGCACTGTTCAAGGCCGAGGTGGAGGCGCGGGGCCGGGTGTTCGACCCCATGAGCGTGGCGGTCACCCGGTCGATCAACGTGGTCACGACCGCCGCCGAGCGGGAGAAGGCGCTCGAGACCCGCCTGGCCGCGCGCCGGCGGATGGATCGCCTCGCCCAGCGCCCGGACGGACAGAACATGGCCAGCATGATGTCGTACGCCGACACGCTGGAAGCCGCCGAGGCCGGTGCCCTCTACGGCACGCCCGACGAGATCGCCGCCAAGCTGCAATCGCTGCGCGACGCCGGCGCCGAGTACGTGCTGCTGAACAGCGCGGGCGGGTTGGCCAGCCTGCGCCGCTTCGCTCACGAGGTGCGGCCCGCCTTCGCCGGGCCGCGCTGAACCGACAACGGGAGACCATGCGCAGCATCGACATCCACGCTCACGTGACTCCGCAGTGCTTCTGGCAGGCGACCGAGAACGGCGGCGACTGGCACACGCTGCGGCGCGAGAAGGACGCGCAGGGCGGGGAGGTGGCGGTGGTGGGCGGCCGCCGGCAGTCGCTGCCGCCGCGGGCCCGGTGGACGCCGGAGGAGCGGCTGGCCGACATGGACTCGCTCGGCGTGGACGTCCACGTCGTCTCGCCCTACGTCGGCTTCTACAACTACCAGCTCGACACCTCGGTGGCGCTGGCGACCTCCCGCGCCACCAACGACGAGATCGCCGGGATGGTCAAGGGCTGGCCCCGGCGCTTCGCCGGCCTCGGCACGCTGCCGATGCAGGACGTGAAGGCCTCGATCGACGAGCTGGAGCGGTGCATGACCCAGCTCGGCCTCAAGGGCGTGGAGATCAACGACCACGTCAACGGCCGCACCTTCGAGGAACCGGAGTTCCGGCCGTTCTGGAAGGCCGCCGAGCAGATGGGGGCCGTGATCTTCTTCCACCAGGCCGGCGAGACGCTGGTGGCGCAGCGGAGCACGCGCTATCACCTGCCCAACAGCATCGGCAACCTCGTGGACCGCGCCGTGACGTTCGCCACGCTGGTCCACGGCGGCGTGATGGACGCGCATCCGGATCTCAAGATCGTCCTCGGCCACGGTGGCGGCTACACCTGCTACGGGATCGGGCGGATGGATCACGGCTGGCAGGTGCGTACGGAGGCGCGCGAGCACATCAGCCAGCCGCCGAGCGCCTATCTCAGGCGCTTCTACTACGACTGCATCGTGTACACCGAGCCGGCCCTGCGTTACCTGATCGACACCGTCGGCGTCGACCGCGTGGTGTTCGGCACCGACTGGCCCTACGACATGGCGCTGGACTGGCCGGTGGCGTGGATCCTCGGCATGACGACGCTCTCGCGCGAGGAGAAGGACGCCATCCTCTCGAAGAACCTCGAGAAGCTGCTGGGGATCTGAGCGATGAAAGTCGACTTCGGCATCAGCCTCGGCTCCAGCGTCGGCCTCCTCGGCGGCGCCGACACCCAGAAGTTCATGGACCTCGTGAAGATGGCCGACGGCTACGGCGCCACCGCGATCGGAACCTACGACTCCGCCTTCCTCGGTGGCGATGCGTTCGTGCGGGCCACGCTGATCGCGCTGGCGGCCCCGCGGGCCGCGATCGGATTGCGCCCGAGCAACCCGCTCACGCGCGAGCCGCAGGTGATGGCCTCGTTCCTGGCGTCGATCGACCGGCTCACCGGCGGCCGCGCGTTCCTCGACATTGCCAGCGGCGACAGCGCGGTCTTCAACATCGGCTACCCGGCGGCATCGCGGGCCCGCATCGAGGACTACGTGACCTGCGTGCGGGGCCTAGTCGCGCGCGGCGAGGCGACCTACCAGGGCCGGGCGCAGCGCGTACGGTGGGCGGCGGACGCCGTGCGGCCGCGGGTGCCGATCTCGATCTGCGCGGAGGGGCCGAAGATGCTCCACCTCGGTGGCCGTATCGGCGACGGCGTGATCGCGGGCACCGGCCTCCTGCCCAAGGTCATCAGCGACACCATCGCCCGCGTGCACGCCGGCGCCCGTGAGGCCGGGCGTGACCCGGCCGCCGTCGACATCTGGTTCACCGCCCGCTCGTCGCTGCACGAGGACCGGGAGCGCGCAGTCGACAACGTCAAGGCTTCGGTGTCGTCGATCCTCAACCACGCCATGCGTTTCGGCCTCGACGGCAAGCACGTGCCGGTCGACATGCGCGCCAAGATCCAGGACTACGTGGACGGCTACGAGTTGTACGACCACGTGCTCCACGCCGGCCGGAACCCCCGGCGCATGGCCGATCTCGGCCTGACCGACTACGCGATCGATCGCTGGGCACTGGCCGGCGCCCCGCGTGACTGGATCGCCCGCATCGAGCAACTCGCCGAGCGAGGCGCCACCAAGCTCTGGGTGGGCGTGAATGGCGCCGATCTCGACGCCCAGCGCCACTGCCTGAAGCTGATGGGCGAGGAGATCATGCCGAGGTTCGTTGGGTAGGCCTCGCCTCGCGGGTTTCCGGCTGTTCGAGCTTCACCGGCAATTTGGGCGCCCCACCGGTTGGCGCCTGCGGATTCAATCTAGTCGTCGTCGGGCGCCGCTCGTCGTCTCCACGAACGAGTTCACGCCGAAGGCAATGAGTGCCACTGACGAGGCGAGCGTGCCCGCAGCCACCGCGATGATGCCCTCGATGGCGTTCCAGGCAACGGTGGCCACCTCCAGCCAGACGCCACGCCGGAAGAGTGCTTCCCGGGTGTCTACTTGTGTCATTGGAGGGGCTGTGCCGCTGCTTCACCCGAGCACGAGGTTGGTGAGCCACCCCAGGACGACAGCTCCCACGAGCGACACCCCCAGGTAGAGGCCGAACACGCGTCGATTGACGACGCCCCAGACGGCGGACATGGCCGGAACGGTCGTCACGGGCCCCGCGATGAGGAACGCGATTGCCGCCCCCGGCTGCATGCCTTGGGCGAGCAGCCCCGACACAATCGGCAGCGCCGCGACGTTGTTGAGGTAGAGCGGAATCCCGATCAGCGCCGCCAGCACGACCGCGAAGTGGCTTCCCGCGCCCAACACGCTCGCGATGGCTGGCTGCGGTACGTAGCGGACGATGATGGCTTCGAGGAGGAAGGCGAGCAGGAGCCACTTCCCCAGCCGCCAGCTCTCCACCGCCATCTGGCGCCCCGTGGTCGGCCAATCGACGGCGCGAAGCCGCTGACCGAAGGGCACGTTGGCCGGCGTCGAAGGCGCGCAGCACGACGGAGCGGCGGCCGCGGCTGGGACGCAGCACGAAGTTGTGGCCGTCTTCCCGTCCGAGCCTCCGGCGATCACCGGCAAGCGCCCCTTCGTTGTGGCCTGCGGTGCCGCACCGGCCCGAAGCACGTTCGCCCCAAGGAGGCCGCCTCGCATCAGCAGGATCGTCAGGTACCCCGCGCCCAAGCTGAGGACCAGCGTCGCGACCATCCGCGCCACCGCGAGCGGCCACCCCAGCATGGACACCGTAAGCGCGAACTTCTCTGGGTCCATGGTGGGGGACGCGATCCAGAAGGACATCACGGGAGCCAGCGGCACGCCGCTGTAGAGCATCCCGTTGATGACCGGGATCACCGTGCAGGCGCACAACGGACTGAACGCCCCCACCGCCGTCGCGAGGATGACGGCGAGCCCGATGCGTGTATCAACGGCACTGCGGATCAAGCCGTCGAGCCGGAGGGCGCGGATCAGCGCGCCGAGCGCGATGCTCACCGCGAAGGCCGGCAGGATTGACCAGACCTCACCCGCCACGAACCGGCTGAGTGCGATGGCTTCGATCATCCGAGTCCCTCCACCACTCGCTGCACGCGGGCGCGCACCGAGCCCATGATGTCCGGACGGACGAAGTAGTAGGCCCACACACCCTTCCGCACGGTGTCGATCCACCCCGCCTCGCGCAGCAGGCGCAGATGGTGCGAGACGGTCGGCTGCTTCACCGGGAGGGCGCCTTCCAGGTCGCACACGCACACCTCGCCGCCCCGCCGCACCAGGATGTCGAGGATGGCCAGCCGCACCGGATGACCGAGGAGTGAGAAATCGGCGCTGACCCGCTCTAGCGCGTCCAGATCGACGCGCGGACGCGGGCCGGGGGTACACCGCGTGCCGCGTGTTCGGTCTCCCTCAACCACGACGCCGGCCGTTCGCTTTGCCATGTGCGGCAGCGTCTCAAATCCATCGACGCTTGTCAATGCCATCGATTGTTGTCGATACGTGTCGCTCGGGGGCAGGCCCCAGGTCAGATCGTTCGTGTCGATGAGAACAGCGAATCTTCGGGGCGCGCACAGGACTTCCTATCCTGTGAGCGCCGGCGCTACCCCGCCGCGCCTGCCCCGGACACCTGACGCGTAGCGCAGCGCAGCAGACGGCGTCGGTCCGAAGGAGCAAGAGGACGGCAAGCGCGACGAGTCTCGTGCGGCGATCGTCTGGTGACGGCGCGATGGTAATATGGCCCCCGCCGTGCTGACCCGGATCGATCACGTGATGATCTGTGTCCCCGACCTCGCCCGGGGCATCGAGGCCTACCGGCGGATCGGGTTCGACGTCCATTCCGGCGGCGCGCATTCGAGCGGCGGGACCGAGAACGCCATCGCCTTCCTGCAGGACGACTACCTCGAGGTGCTGGGTGTGCGCGAGGGCCGGTCGCACGAGGCCAGCGCCGGGCTCGTCGAGTTCCTGGCCCGCGGCGGCGGTCTGCGCTACATCTGCGTGCAGAGCGACGATCTGGCCGCCGACGTGGCGGCCATGCGGGCGCGCGATGTCGACGTGAGCGATCCGGCCGACGGCGGCCGCCGCACGCCCGGCGGTCGGGAGCTGCGGTGGCGCGCGGCGTCGCTGGGCGCGCAGAACCCGCTGCCCATCTTCTTCATCCAGCACCTCACGCCGCTGGCCGAGCGCAGGCGGCAGGTGCCGAAGGCCGGCGAGCATCCCAACGGCGTGCTCCGCCTGGAGCGCGCGTACATCGTCGTGCGAGACGTCGCCAAGGAAGCCGAGACGTACGGCCGCGTGCTCGGCATGCCGGTGCCGACGGTCGTGCGCGGCAACGTGATCAAGGCCGACATGGCGGTGTTCGAGATCGGGCCGACCGGCCTGGGCGTGGCCCAGCCCGCCGAGCCCGGCCCGGCTGCCGAGGCGCTCGCGCGCCGCGGGCCCGGGCCGTTCCAGGCGCTCTACCGCACGCGCAGCATGGACGCTGCCGCCCGCGTCATGGCCGACCACGGTCTGCCGCCGCCCGCTCGCGGCGTCCGCAACACCGGCGAGCAGGCGATGCTGGTCGGGCCCGAGCACGCCAGCGGCGCCTACATCGGCTTCGTCGGCCCGGCGTAGAAGGGGTCTCGTAACGACCGATGCCGACGGAGCGCACGCGACGCTGGACTCGAGTCGAGTACGATCGACTCATCGACGTGGGGATCTTCCGGCCCGGCGAGCATCTCGAGCTACTCGGCGGCCACCTCATCGTCAGCGAGCCGCAGGGGACCCTCCACGCCGTGGCCGTGGGGCTCGTCGAGGACGCTCTGCGAGCCTGCTTCGGATCGGGATGGACGGTGCGCGTCCAGATGCCGGTCGCCCTCGACGATGAATCGGAGCCGGAACCTGAGCGCGGGCATCGCGGACTACTGGATCCTCAACCTCGTGGACCGCGTCCTCGAAGTGTGCCGCGACCCGGTGACCGTGGCGACACAGCCCGCCGGCTGGCGCTGCCGGGACATCGCGGTCGTGCACGCTGGCGCCTCGGTCGCGCCGCTGGCGCGTCCCGATGTCCCGGTCGAGGTCGCCGCCATGCTTCCGCGCTCCGGTTACTACGTCAGATGACGCCGTTCCCCGTCCGCGCGCGGCTCACGCACGCCCCGTAGTATCTGCGGCGCCGCCGTCGGCTGCGTCCACCCGGCCTGAATCACCGAGCGCCGGCAGGCAGGCTGTAGAGCCGGCCGAGGGTCTTGACCGGTCCCAGCAAGCGAGTCTGGTTCGCGGGCCGGCAGGCCGCCCAGGTCGTCATGACCATGCCGCTGCCGCCGTGTCGGAGCAGGGCGTCGCGCCAGCCCCGGACGAGCGGCGCGGTGCGGCCCGGGGCCGCCCACACGGTGAAGCCGCGGCGGCGGAGGCGGCGGACGATGTCCGGGTGCACCTTCGAGTAGTCCCAGATCATCTGCACGACGTCCCGCGGCAGGGTGGGCTCGGCCCGCAGGCACTTCTCGGCGTGGACCCGCCGGCGCCCATAGAAGTGGGCCGTGTCGTTCCACATGATCGTGCGCAGGCCGCGCCGTCGGAGCCCGGCGCGCAGCCGCCGCACGGCGTCCATGTACTGCTCGGTCGAGCGGTCGTGGTCCTCGTCCATGCCGACGTGGAAGAACCGGCGAGGTCGGCACGCCCCGATGAGCTCGTCGACGATCAGGAACGCGCGCCGCCAGTACTCGTCGTCGTCGAAGCGGTCGTGATGCGGCCGGAACCAGTGGTTGTGCTGGTGGCGCGCGCTCTGGGCGAAGTTGAGTTTCGGGATCACGTCGAGGCCGCGGCGCCGGGCCCGCGCGGCGAGCGCGGCGAGGCCCGCCATCGCGATCGAGTACGGGCGGCGCAGCTCGGGATGGCTACGGTAGCGGACGCCGTCCGCGCAGTCGACGATCAGCGCGTTGAAGCCGGCGTCGGCGATTGCGTCGACGATGTGGCTGGCCAGGCGGAGGTCGATCGGGCGCTCCCGCGCCTTGCGCGCGACCCAGGCCGGATCGTAATGCGAGAGATGCAACAGATAGGCGCGTATGCCGAGGCGTCGCTGACCCGTTCAGATCACCCCGTCGCGGCGAAGGGCGTCGACCTGCGCAGCGTCGTAGCCGAGGAGCTTACCGTAGACCTCGGCATTGTGCTCACCGAGCAGGGGCGAGCGCACCATGTCGGTGGGGGAGTCGGACAGGCGCACCGGGTTGCCCGGCATCGGATAGACGCCGCGCCTCGGATGCTCGAGATCGGTGATGAAGCCGGTCTGGCGGAGGTGCGGATCGGACAGCACCTCGGCCGAGTCGAGGATGGCGCCGCACGGGACGCCGGCGCCGGCCAGGATCGCCAGCACCTCGTGCTTGGGCCGCGTGGCCGTCCACGCCTCGATCATCGCGTCGATGTCGTCGATGAACGCCACGCGATCGCGCCGGTCCTCGTAGCGCGGATCGGCGCCCAGCTCGGGCCGGCCGACGATCTTCGTGAGCGACTTCCACATCTCCACGGTGGCGCAGTGGATGAACACGTAGTCGTTCGGCCCGCCGGGGCTGCAGCGATAGATGTTGGACGGCGCCGCCGCCGCTGACCGGTTGCCCTGGCGCGGCGCCGGCTTGCCGCTGACGTAGGTCTCGCGCAGGTGGATGCGGAGCAGGTTCACGACAGCGTCCTGCTGCGCCACCTCGATCTGCTGGCCCACGCCGGTCGCCTGGCGCTGGATGATCGCAGCCAGGATGCCGATCGCCGTGTGCAGGCCGGCGCCGGTGTCGGCGAGGCCGCCGATGGCCTTGGTGGGCGGGCCGTCCGGCGAGCCGGTCATGCTCATGGCGCCGGCCATCGCCTGGGCGATCCACTCGAAGCTCTTGTAGTCGGCGTAGGGCCCGCCGCTGGCGAACCCCTTCACCGAGGCGTGGATGAGGCGAGGGTTCAGGCCCTTGAGGTGCTCGTAGCCCAGCCCGAGGCGCTCCATCACGCCGGGCGCCATGTTCTCGACCACGACATCGCTGCTCCGGACCAGCTCCTCGAACATCGCCTTGCCGCGGGGCGACTTCAGATTGAGCGTCACGCCCTTCTTGCAGGAGTTCAGCAGCATGAAGAACCACGCGTCCTCGCCCCGCTTGTCGGAGAGCGCGGTGCGCCCCGGCTCGCCGGTGGGAGGCTCGATCTTGATGACGTCGGCGCCGAGCCAGGCCAGCATCTGCGTGCTGCTGGGCCCCGCCTCGTACTGGGTCAGGTCGAGAACGCGAATCCCGTCGAGCGCCTTCGTCATCAATTCCTCCTCAACTCACCCACGCGCAGTGTCCCAGCTCTCCAACACCCCAGCGACGCGCGATGTCACAACTCTCCAATCACGCCGGCGACCGAGGCCCGCGCCGGCTTTGCCGGCGGCCCGAGCCAACCGCGGGGCTTGGGGGCCATATCGGGGCACCCATCTCAAGTGGTATACGCCGAGAAGCGCACGGTCGTGGCGCGCGCCTTGTGGTCCGTGATGACGTTGACGATGGCCGGCTTGCCGGACGCGAACGCGCGCTCCAGCGCCGGACGGATGTCGTTCGGTTTCTCGACGAACTCGCCGTGGGCGCCGAGCTCCATCGCCATCCGGTCGTAGCGGGTGTGGCCGAGGTTGCGGCCCGGCTTGGGTAGCGGCCGCGTCCACGACGTGTCGGCCGTCCATCCGCCGTTGTTGCTGATGACGCACACGACCGGGATCTTGTGGCGCACCGCGGTGTCGATGTCCATGGCGTTCATGCCGAACGAGCCGTCGCCGTGCAGCACGAGCACCTGGGTGTCGGGCTTGGCGACCTTGGCGCCCACGCCGTACGGCAGGCCGACGCCCATGGTGCCGAACGCCCCCGAGTTGAGCCGGTGCCCCGGCGTGTAGGTCGGGATCGCCTGGCGGCCGAAGTTCAGGATCTCCTGACCGTCCACGACCAGGATGGCGTCGCGCTCGAGGAAGTCGCGCACCTCCTTGCAGAGGCGGAGCGGGTGAATGGGCAGGGTCGTCCGTGCTCATCGCCTTGTCCGACTCGGCGCCCTTCTCGGCGTCGATCACCCGGAGCTTGCCGGTCCAGGCCCCGTAGCGCCTGGGGTCGACCTTGCCGCGCGCCTCGTCGGTGAGCTGCTGGAGCACCGCGCGGGCGTCGCCGGCGATGGGCACGTCGGCCTCGCGGTTGTGGCCGAGCTCGGCCGGGTTGACGTCCACGTGGATGACCTTGAGGTCGGCGCCGAACCGCGGCGGCCGCCCGAACTGGATCATCCAGTCGAAGCGCGTGCCCACGGCGATGACGACGTCGGCCTCGGTGAAGGCGGTGCTGCGGGCGTTGAGGAACGACAGCGCGTGATCCTCGGGGATCAGGCCGCGCGAGATCGGCTTCGTATAGAACGGAATCCCGGTGGCCTCGACGAAGGCCTGTAGCGCGGCGGCGCCGTCCGACCACCACACCCCGCTGCCGGCGATGACGAGCGGGCGCTCGGCCCGCGCGAGCAAGGCGATCGCCTCCTTGATGGCGCCGGTGTCGCCGAGCGAGCGCGGCGCCGGCTTCCACGCCGGAGAATAGCGCAGCGACTCCTCCTCGATCTTCTCGCCCAGGACGTCACCGGGCATGTCGATGTAGACGGGGCCCGGCCGGCCGCTGGTCGCCTGACGGAACGCGGCGGCGACGACGTCGGGGATGCGCTTGGCGTCGTAGATCCGCTCGGCCCACTTGGTGACGGGCTTGAACACCGCGAGCTGGTCGATCTCCTGGAATGCCTCCATGCCCAGGTAGACGCGGGGGCTGGAGCCGCCGATCGCCACCAGCGGCGCGCAGTCGGTGAACGCGGTGGCCACGCCGGTCAGGAGGTTCGTGGCGCCCGGGCCGGAGCAGCCCATGCAGACGCCGGGGCGCCGCATCACGCGCGTGTAGGCGTGGGCCGCGAAGGAGGCGGCCTGCTCGTGGCGATGGTCGATGGCCCGGATGCCGAGCTGGATGCAGGCGGCCTCCGTCTCCAGCATGGGCCCGCCCATGAGATAGAACATCGTGTCCACGCCCTGCGTCCGGAGCGCCTTCGCCAGAACCTCCGAACCTGTGATCGTGGCCATGACCTATCCTTTCCAGTTCGCATTGACTACATGGGGGGCCCCGAGCGGGCCCCCCATGTAAGTCAATCGAACATCAAGACGGTGCGCGCCACTTCGCCCGCTTTCATCGCGCGGAACGCCTCGTTGACGTCTTCGAGACGGCCGCGGCGGGTGATCATCTCGTCGAGCTTGAGCCGCCCCTGGCGGTATAGCTCGACGTAGCGCGGCATGTCGACCTTGAACCGGTTGGAGCCCATGCTGCAGCCCTGCACCTTCTTCTCGCGCAGGAACGACGGGCCGTCGAGCTCGATCTTCTGGCCGACCGGGATCATGCCCGACGATCGTCGCCGTCCCGCCCGGCCGCAGGCACTCGAAGGCCTGCTCGGCCGCCTTCTTGAGACCGATCGCCTCGAACGCGTAGTCCACGCCCGGGCCGGTGAGCTCACGGATGGCCTTTACGGGATCCACCTCGGCGGCGTTCACGCCGTGGGTGGCGCCCAGCGCCTTCGCGGTCTCGAGCTTGTGGGCGACGACGTCGACCGCGATGATCATGCGGGCGCCGGCGATCACCGCGCCCTGGATCGCCGCCAGCCCCACGCCGCCGGTGCCGTAGACCGCCACCGTGGTGCCGGCCTCCACCCGCGCCGTGTTGAGGACGGCGCCGACGCCGGTCGTCACGCCGCAGCCGATCAGCGCGCCGCGGTCGAGCGGCATGTCGTCGCGCACCTTCACGAGCCCGCTCTCGTGCACCAGCATCTGCTCGGCGTAGGCTGACAGGTTGGCGAACTGGTTGACGGGGGCGCCCTTCCACGTGAGCTTCGGCGCCTCGTTGGCAGCCCGCACGGGCCGGCTCTGGCACAGATGGGTGCGTCCGGTCAGGCAGTACTCGCAATGACCGCAGAACACCGACAGGCACGCGATGACGTGGTCGCCCGGCTTGAACTCGTCCACGTGGGGCCCGACCGCCTCCACGATCCCCGCCGCCTCGTGGCCCAGGATGGCCGGCGCCGCGAACGGGTAGAGCCCCTCGATGAAGTGCAGGTCGCTGTGGCAGACGCCACTGGCCACCGTGCGCACCAGCACCTCGCGCCCGATGGGCTTGGCGATGTCGACGTTCTCGATGGTGAGCGGTTGGTGGGGGCCGTGGAAGACCGCAGCCTTCATGTCGTGCTCCTTTGAACGGGGGTCGGCGCCGATGCCGCCAGAGAGAGCCGAGCGGGGGCAGTGTATCGCACCACGGGGGCCGCGCGCTGACGCGCTACACGGCCGGCGGCCGCCCCTTGCGGGCGATGAACTCCGGGAAGGCCGACTCGGCCCGGGCGCCCCGCATGACGTTGGTCGTGTAGGACCGCTCGTTCGCCCACTGCTCTTCGAGCGTGCAGCCCAGGTGTTCCAGGAGCAGCGCCTTCACGCCCATCACCGCCGGGCGCCGGTTCTTGGCGATCATCGTCGCCAGCCACATGGTCTTGTCCCGCAGCTGCGCGCACGGCACCAGGTGGTTGAGCAGGCCGATGCGCTGGGCCTCCTCGGCCTCCACGACGCGCCCCGAGAAGAGCAGCTCCTTGGCGACGGGCCAGCCCACCTGGTTCGGCAGGGTCCAGGTGCTGTTGATGCGGCCGTAGGCGGCGGCCAGGAAGCGGAAGCTCGCGTGCTCGCAGCCGACGCGCATGTCGAGCGACGAGGCCAGCACGGCGGCGCCGCCGTAGGCGAGCCCGTTCATCATGCCGATCGTCGGCTTGGGGCACGCGCTGATCTCGTAGCTGCCACGCGCGCGCACGGCGCCGCGCGCGTCCAGCTCGGCCGGTGTGCGCGTGCGGTCGTCCTCGCGCTGCTCGTGGATGTCCCCGCCGGCGGAGAACGCGCGGAGCCCCGCCCCGGTGATGACGATGCACCCGACGTCGTCGTCGGCGCTCAGGCGGGTGACCGCCTCGTGCAGCTCGGCGCTGAGCTGGTGGTTCATCGCGTTGAGCTGCTCGGGGCGATTCAGCGTGAGGATCGCGACCCCTTCCGACTGCTCGACCAGGACGTAGTCCGCCATCTCTGCCTCCTGCGGGTGGCCCGCGCGCAACGTGCGGTGTAGCATACCGCCGGGCGACCCGTAACGAGGAGGGGTCCATGGAATACGGCCTGTTCACGATGCCCTCGCATCCGCCCGAGCGCAGCCTCTACGACGGCCACCAGTGGGATCTCCAGACGCTCCGCTGGGCGGACGAGCTGGGCTTCAGCGAGGCGTGGATCGGCGAGCACCACACCGCGCCGTGGGAGCCGCACCCGGCGCCCGACCTGCTCGTGTCGCAGGCGCTGCTGCAGACGACGCGCATGCGCATCGGCCCCGGCGGCTTCCTCATGCCGTACCACCATCCCGCCGAGCTGGCCAACCGGGTGGCGATGCTCGACCACCTCGCCCAGGGCCGGCTCAACTTCGGGGTGGCGGCCAGCGGCCTGCCGAGCGACTGGGCGATGTTCAACGTCGACGGCATGGCGGGCCAGCACCGCGAGATGACGCGGGAGGCGCTGGAGATCGTCCTGCGCCTGTGGAGCGACGAGGCGGAGTTCGATCACAAGGGCAAGTACTGGCACGTGACCAAGACGGGCACGATGCTCGACACGCTCCGCCCGCACATCAAGCCGCTGCAGAAGCCGCACCCGCCGATCGGCGTGGCGGGGGTGAGCAAGGGGTCCGACACGCTGAAGCTGGCCGGCGAGCGCGGCTTCTGGCCGATGAGCCTCAACCTGAACCCGGCCTACGTCGCCAGTCACTGGGAGTCGGTCGAGATCGGCGCGGCCCGGAGCGGCCGCACGCCCAGGCGGTCGGATTGGCGGCTCGTGCGCGAGATCTTCGTGGCCGACACCGACGCGGAAGCGCTGCGCCTGTCCGCGGGCGGGATGATGGGCCGCATGATGACGGAGTACTTCCTGCCGCTGCTCGCCGCGTTCGGCTTCACCGAGTTCCTCAAGCACCGGGCCGACGTGCCCGACTCCGACGTGACGCCGGCGTACTGCGCCAAGCACAACTGGCTGGTGGGCTCGCCGGCGACGGTGTCCGAGCGCCTGCAGGCCATCTACGACGAGGTCGGCGGCTTCGGCCACCTGCTGCTGTTCTGCTTCGACTACTCCGACAACCCGAAGGCCTGGCAGCACTCGATGGAGCTGCTGGCCCGGGAGGTCATGCCGAAGTTCAAGGGGCTGGTGCCGAGGTAGTCCGCTCGAGGGTGGTCTGGAAGAAGCGCCCGGCCCGGGCCCGGGCATCCGCGGTCGCGCGGCGGTTCGCGTCCCGGCTCTGTCTGGTCTGGCCGGGGTCGTCGAAGTTGTGCTCGGCGCCCTCGTAGACGACCAGCTCGACCGGCGCGCCGCCAGCCCGGCTGCGCGTCGCGAGGGCCTGGCACCGGGCCGGGGAGACCTCGGCGTCGGCTGCGGCGATCAGCATCAGCACCGGGGCCACGGGGACCCAGCCATCCTTCACGTGCTCCATGGCGCACCCCGGGTACAGCGCAACCGCGGCCCGGAAGCCGGTGGCCGGCGTGGGACGGCCGGGTGAGGTGTCGGACATCGCCACCAGCGCCGTCATGGCCCCGTTCGACCAGCCCTGTAGCCCGATCCGATCGCCGCTCACGTCGGCGCGCCCGCGGAGGTAGGCGAGCGCGCCATACGCGTCGAGCGGCCGCACCATCTGCTCGCTCACCGCGGCGGGGCGCTGCCGATAGCTGCCTGCCGGGAAGCCCGCGGGGTAGCCGCGCGGACCGAAGCTGTCCACGAGCAGCGCGACGTATCCCTGCTCTTCCCAGAACCGCGCCCAGGCGAGGTGGCGCCCCGAGAGCGTCGCCGCCGTGTAGACGCCGCGCGCCAGCGAGGAATACGGGCCGCTCCGGCCGTGCAGCATGACGATCGCGGGATGGGGCCCCGCCCCGGCCGGCAGGACCAGATAGCCGATCAGGGAGGTCGTGCCGTCGGCGCTCGGAAAGTGGATCGTCTCCGGCGCCGCCGCCTCGACGACGCTTGCCGCGACGAGGGCAAGCACGCCGAGCGCGAGGAGCACCCGTGCCGATCGCATGGCCGCCGCGCCTCGCCCGGCCAGGTGGGCCCGGGCTCCTAGTCGGCGCCCGAGGTCACGGGCCGATCGAGCGCCGTCACCTCGGGCTCGAGGTCCAGCTCCAGCAGCTCGTTGTGCCAGTTGAACGCCGCGCACTGGGTCGTGCGCCACACCAGCTCCTCGATCTGCCGCGGCGAGAAGCGGGCCGCGAGCCGTTCGAAGAGCCGGCGGCGCAGCTGGTGCACGACGCGCGGATGCACTCCGGCCGCGAGCGCCTGCATCCCGGCCCACGCCGTGAAGCGCGCGAGGTCGATCACCAGGCTGTCGTCGGCGTCGAAGCCCGAATGGGGCGGGAAGGTGTGATCCTCGGCCAGCGTGGCCCCGGTCAGCGTCGCGAGGTACGCCACCTGGGCCCCGGTCAGCCCGGTGCCGAGGGCGCGCGGCGTATGATGCGCGACGCAGTAGTCGCACCGATTGGCGTTCGACATGACGAGGATCACGATCTCGAAGTGCCGCGCCTCGACGGGGCTGTCGTGCTTGAGCGCGAGGAGCTGGCCCCACACGTGGCGGAAGAGGACCGGGGAATGGGCCATCGTCGCCCACGAGTTACGGAAATCGGGGTAGGTCCGCTCGCACTCGTCCCAGAGCGAGACCAGCTCGGGCGCGATTTCGTCACGGGTCAGGGGTTTCAGGAGTGGCATGGCGCCCGCAGCATACCGAGCGGCCGGCCGTCGATCAAACCGCGCGCTACAGACGCCCGCCCGGCATCCGGCCGGCGCGGATGGCGCCGATTTGGTCGGCATCGAACGGCGCCCCCAGCAGTGCGGCGTCCTCCTGTCGCGTACGGAAGAGCTCGCCGATGAAGTGCATGCGTTGCGCGAGGTCGGCCCAGTCGCGGGCGGCCGAGCCCGCCGTGCTGCCGGGCGCCGGGTCGATGCTGGCCAGCAGCGTACACAGCTCCCCGTCCTGGGGCCGGAGCAGGTGTGGCGGGCAGGTGCCGACGACGTCCGCGCCGAGCCGCAAGCGGCCGCCGGGCAGGTCGAGCGTCATGAGGTGCTCGGTCAGGATCCCCCGCACCCGCCGGCGCGCCCCCTCCACCAGGTGGTGCACGAGGTCGTCCAGCGGCCCGGCGTCGTCCTCCAGCCGCCGGATGAGCAGGGGGGCGTCGGGAAAGAGCCGGTGGAGCATGCGCGCCTTCACCTCGCGCGGGTGCGCGATCGGCGCCTCGAGCGCCTGCGCGATCTCGGGCTGCAGTCGCGTCTGCTCGTGCAGCCCGACGCGCAGGTTGGCGAGCAGAAGCTGCTCGGCGCGGGCGCCGGGGTCGGTGGCCGCGATGGCGCGGCCGTAGCCGGCGAACGCCGCCCGCAGGAGATCCTGCCCCTCCGGCGGAGGGCCCGGCCGCAGCGCGGCCGCTGCGCGGGCGACCGCGTCGCCGCCCTCACGCAGCGCCGCGACGAAGCGCGCGAACTCCCGGCCGACCTCCGCGAACACCTTGGCGTTGCCGCGCGCCACCGCCTCGCTCGCTCGCTCCGCGGCCCGCACCGGGGAGGCGACATCGCGGACGGTGGCCACGAGGACGCTTCGATCGGCGACACGACCGACCGCGCGCAGGGCTTCACTCAGGCGTGTGACCGCCACCCCGATCTCCTCGGCACCGCCCAGCCCGGCCTCGATCGTGCGCGCGAGGTCCTGGCGGCGGATCGTCTGTCCGGCCTGCCTCGAAGCCCACGTGGCGAACGTGCACCAGTTGGCGCCCCCATCCGCGAAGGCGGTGAGCCCCGCGGAGAGCTCGTGGTAGGCGTGCGTGATAGACAAGTTGCGAGCGACCGGCTCGGCGTGCTGGCAGATCGCTTCGACCTCGGCGAGGGACGGGACTCGGCTCGCCCTCGATGTCTCCTCGGGCACTCGCCGCCTTCGCGCTACTTGCCTTCCAGCGCCGCCAGCGGCGCGTAGTCCGCGGTCGAGCCGTGGCCCCCCGCGAACTTGAGCGGAGAGATGCCGGCCTTCTTGACGGCGGCCACGAGCGACGCGAGGGCGGGGTTGAGCTTCTCCGGCAGCGGCCCGGCGCCCGGGCTCCAGATGTCGGTGGCGAAGCCCAGCCGCGCCTCGGGCACGTAGCCGATCAGCAGGCCGTCGGCGTGCGGGTTCTTGTCGATCGCGTAGGCGTGGACCTCCCGCTGCCCGTCGGTGAGCACGTGCTTGTCCGCCACCTCGACGATCGGCGTGCGGCTCAGGTCGGCCGCCTTCAGATCGGGGTTGCGCGTGAACGGCGCGGCCAGCACGCGCTGGTAGTGCGAGGCCGTGCCCTTGCCGACGACGAGCGTCGCCCCCTGGGCGGCGTAGGCGCGCAGGCCGCCGGCGTGATCCATGTGGTGGTGGGTGAGCACCAGGAACTTCACCGGCTTGTTCGGATACTTCGCGCGCGCCGCACCCAGCACCCAGCTGGACTGCCAGTCGCTCACCGGCGCGTCGAACACGACCAGGTGGTCACGCATCTCGACGACCAGGCTGTGGTGCGAGCCGCCCGTCGCGTGCTGGATGCCCGGCGCCAGCTCCACCAGCCGCAGCCCGGCGCTCCCGCGCGTGTCGTAGCTCGGCACGTCGGAGTCGAGGTAGGTGCCGATGAACTGTCGCCGGATGATCCACTGGTACGGCACGGCCCCGGTCGCCGGCTTCGACGCCCCGGTCTTGTACGCGTCGGGGATGGCCAGCGAGTCGGAGGCCACCGCCCCGT
Source organism: uncultured Candidatus Rokubacteria bacterium (assembly GCA_963743355.1). Classification (GTDB taxonomy): domain Bacteria; phylum Methylomirabilota; class Methylomirabilia; order Rokubacteriales; family CSP1-6; genus AR5. The sequence goes on along the minus strand of CAVUPM010000002.1, from coordinate 3,207,296 downwards.
TGATCTTCACGCCGGCGAGCTTCGTCTCCGAGACCATGCGGCCGTTCAGCTCGTGCTTGTGGGTCATGGCGACGCGCACGCCGTCGACCGTCTGCCAGTCGGCGAGGACGAGGTCGTAGGTCACGTCGCCCCAGATGCCGTCGTAGTCGAGCGTCCGGATGCGCGCCGGCAGCCCGGAGCCGCCGTCGAACATGACCGTCAGCGTCTGATCGCCGGCGCGATAGGTGACGGCGGGATACGAGGCGCCCCCGACCGTGACGTCACCGGCGGCCGAGACCCGGTCGGGATTCCGCGACATCTCGAGCAGCAGCAGGGGCGAGCCGCGCCGCAGCTCGCGCTGGGTGGCGGCCAGCCGCAGCCCCGACATCGAGTGAGCGGGCGGCTTCGACTCGAAGCTCTGCTTGGTGCGCCCGTTACTGTCGATGCCGGCCACGTAGCCGCCCTGGGGCGTGACGACCTCGGTGAAGGTGAACGAGCGGGGGGACGGGTACGCGAACTTGCGCGACCAGTCGATCCGGGTGGCGCCGGTGCCGACGTCGGTGACCGACTCGAACACCGACTCGCAGGCGAAGCGCATCTCGCCGCCGGCCGTCATCGACTGCTCGGGCTCCCACTGGCGCACGGTGCCCCGCGTGGCGAGCGTCGTGACGCCGGCCAGGGCCTCGGCGCCTCCGACCGCCTGGACGCCCCGGCTGACGAGCGCCTGTCCTCGGGGCTGCATCGTCGCGCACGACACCAGGACCAGCGAAATGCCGATCAGCACCGCCAGGCGTTTCATGGGCTCCTCCCGTCGACCGGAGATCGAGACCGCGGAGCGCCGACCTTACCGACGGCTCTGGCTCGTGTCAAGAGCGCCTACCCCTGGGGGTCGCGCCGCCGATCGGCGCGCGTATCCTGTGCTCGCCGCGCTCTTCCGTTTCGTCCGCCCGCCGGTGGACGTCTATAATCACCGGAGAAACCCGACGAGAGGGGGTGAGCTCATGGCGAAAGGCACCGGCATGCGGAAGGAAAAGAAGAAGCCGAAGAAGAAGAAGTAGCCTCGGATGGCCCGTCCGCTCCTGCTGAGCTGCGAGGCGGTCGGCAAGGCCTATGGGACCCGGTCGCTCTTCGACGATCTGTCGTTCGGATTGTTCGAAGGCGACCAGGCCGGCCTCGTCGGTCCCAACGGCTCCGGCAAGTCCACGCTCCTGAAGATCCTGGCCGGCCTCGAGACGCCCGACCGCGGCTCCCGCTCGCTCCGCGGGGGGGTCCGGGTCGGCTACGTGCCCCAGGACCCCGTCTTCCCGGCCGGTCGCACGGTCGCCGACGTCGTGCTGGAGGCGCTGGCCGGCGTGGACGAGGACGACCGGCCCGGCCGTCTCGCGCAGGCGCTCGGCCGCGCCGGGTTCGCGGACGGCCACGCCGGCGTCGACATCCTTTCGGGTGGCTGGAAGAAGCGGCTGGCGATCGCGCGGGAGCTGGCCGCCGAGCCCGACATCTTGCTGCTGGACGAGCCCACCAACCACCTCGACCTGGAGGGCATCCTCTGGCTGGAGAGCGTCCTGGCCGAGCGGGCGCGCGCCTGCCTCGTCGTCAGCCACGACCGGTACTTCCTGGAGCACGTGGCCACGCGCATGCTCGAGCTGAATCGCGCCTACCCCAGCGGCGTGTTCGAGACGGACGGCCGCTACAGCGAGTTCCTGGCGCGGCGCGACGAGTTCCTGCGCGGGCAGGCGGCCTACCAGGAGTCGCTGGCCAACACCGTGCGGCGCGAGATCGAGTGGCTCCGGCGCGGCGCCAAGGCGCGCTCCACCAAGGCCAAGGGGCGGATCAAGGAGGCGGGCCGGCTCATGGAGGAGCTGGAGGACACGCGGGCGCGGTCGCTCACCGCGACGGCGGGGATCGACTTCACCTCCTCGCAGCGTCGTACGCGCCGCCTGCTGGCGGTGCACGGCGTGACGAAGTCGCTCGGCGGCCGCCGCCTGGTCAGCGCGCTCGACCTCGTGATCACGCCCGGCACCCACGTCGGTCTGATCGGCCCCAACGGCAGCGGCAAGACGACGCTGCTCAACGTGCTGGCGGGCGCGCTGCCCCCCGACGCCGGGGCGATCGAGCGCGCGGATGCCCTGCGCGTGGTGCGCTTCGAGCAGGAGCGCGGCGGCCTCGATCCCGCCCAGAGCCTGCGTCGCGCGCTCGCCCCCGAGGGCGACGCCGTCACCTGGCAGGGGCGCAGCGTCCACGTCGCCTCGTGGGCGAAGCGCTTCCTGTTCCGGCCCGAGCAGCTCGAGGTGTCGGTGGGCCGCCTGTCGGGCGGCGAGCAGGCCCGCATCCTCGTCGCGCGGCTGATGCGCGAGCCCGCCGACCTGCTCATCCTCGACGAGCCCACGAACGACCTGGACATTCCCACGCTCGAGGTGCTGGAGGACAGCCTGGCCGAGTTCGAGGGCGGGCTCGTCCTCGTCACCCACGACCGGTTCATGCTGGAGCGGGTGTCCACGGTGATCCTCGCCCTCGACGGGCAGGGCGGGACGGCGACCTTCGCCGACTACGCGCAGTGGGAGGCGGCCCGCGGCGCGGCCACCCCGGCGCCGCGCCCGGCGACGGCGCCGGCCCCCGAGCGCGAGCGCGCGCGGCCGAAGCGGCTGGGGTATCGCGAGCAGCGCGAGTGGGACGGCATGGAGCAGGCGATCCTGGACGCCGAGGGCGCCCTGGCAGCGTGCCGGCGTGCGGTGGAGGATCCCGCCGTCGCCTCCGACCCGACCGCGCTCCAGCAGCGGTACGCCGCGCTCGAGGCCGCGCAGGCGGAGGTCGACCGGCTCTACGCGCGCTGGGCGGATCTGGAGGCCAGGCAAACCTGACACCGACGACCCTCACGGGGCGGCGTGCTGCTCGGCGGCGCGCCGCACGCCGTCGAGCATGCGGCGAAAGACGAGACCGTGCAGCGGGAGCACGACGTACCAGTACACGAGACCGGCGAGTCCGTGCGGCCGGAAGCGCGCCGTCTGCGCAAGACGGGCGCCGGTGCCGTCCGGCGCCACCTCGAACTCCAGCATCGCGTCGCCGGGAAGGCGCATCTCGGCGTGCAAGGCCAGTCGCCGCCCCGGCTCGATCGACGTCACCCGCCAGAAGTCCAGTGCGTCACCATAAGTCAGGCGCTCGGGATCGCGGCGGCCCCGTCGCAACCCGGGGCCGCCGAGCAGGTGATCGACCACGCCGCGCAGCCGCCAGAGGCGGTCGGCGTACCAGCCGTGCTGGCCGCCGAGACGACAGAGCGCGCGCCAGACGGCGGCGGGCGGCGCGGCGACCGCGGTCTCGCGCCGGTCCGTGAAGACGGTCCCGCCCGCCCAGTCCGGATCGCCGGGCATCGGACCGGCGTCCGTCCAGTCGGTCTCCACCTTGCCGGCGCGCTCCTGCTCGACCGCGAGCCGGATCGCCTCGCGCGCCGTCAGGAGCCGCTGCGGCATGAGCCGGGCGGCGGCGTCGTTGCGGCAGACGACGCGATGGCGCAGGCCCTCGGCCAGCGGCCGGGCGATCTGGTGCGTGACCGGGGTGACGAGGTGGATCCAGAGCGACGATAGCCGCGGCGTGAGCACGGGGACCGGGATGACGAGACGCCGGCGCAGGCCGATCTCGTCGGCGACGACGTCCATCAGCGCGCGATAGGTGACGACGTCCGGCCCGCCGACGTCGAGCGTGCGCCCAAGCGTCGCTGGCGTGTCCAGGCACGCCACGAGGTAGGCGACGACGTTGTCGATGGCGATTGGCTGGCACTCGGTGTGGACCCAGCGCGGCGTCACCATGACGGGCAAGCGGTCGACGAGATAACGCAGGATCTCGTAGGACGCCGAGCCGGCGCCGATGATCATGGCCGCGCGCAGGACCGTGGTGGGCACGGAGCCGGTGGCCAGGGCGCGCTCGACCTCGCGCCGTGAGCGCAAGTGCTCGCTCAGGACCACCCCGGCTTCACCAAGCCCGCCCAGATAGAGGATGCGCTCCACGCCTGCCGCCGCGGCCGCGCGCGCGAACCGCTCAGCCATCCGCCGATCGTCCGCCGCGTAGCGGACCCCACTGGCGATCATCGAGTGCAGGAGGTAGAAGGCGGGGCCGCAGCCGCGCAGGGCGTTGGCCATCGCGGCCTCGTCCCGGGCGTCGGCTTCGACGACCTCGACGCGCGGGTCCTCGGCCCAGGGCCTGGCGGCGAGCTTCCGGGGTGAGCGGGTGACGCATCGTACGCGCCGGCCCGCCTCCAGAAGACGGCGCACGAGCCGGCCGCCCACGTAGCCGCTGGCCCCGGTGACCAGCACGGGAGGCTGGACCCTCGCTTCGGTCGCCGCATTCACGATCGTCGGCTGATTCAAGAACTATGCTTGCCAGCGCGGGCAGGCTGTCATGAATTGTCAGAGCTACAGAGAGACGTTCGGCGAGCACGCCCGACGCGGCTTGCACGTGACGGCCGACGCTGCCATTCTCTCGAAGCGCGAGTGGGGGACGGCATGAGGTTCGAGGGACGGGTGGTGATCGTGACGGGCGCCGCCAAGGGGATCGGGGCGGTGACCGCGGAGGCGTTCGGTCGCGAGGGCGCACGGGTGGCCGCGCTCGACCTCGACGGCGCCGGCGTCGACACGGTCGTGGCCGGGCTGTCGGCGCGCGGCGTCGAGGCGCTGGGCGCGAAGACCGACGTCACCTCGGCGGCGGCGGTTCACGCGGCCGTCGACGCCGTGCTCTCCCGCTGGGGCCGCGTCGACGTCCTCGTGAACAACGCCGGCGGCTTCGCCGTCATGCGGACGTTGGAGGAGACCTCCGAGGCGGAGTGGGAGGCCATTGTCCGGTCGAACCTCACCAGTGCGTTCCTGGTCTGCAAGGCCGTGCTCCCCGTGATGAAGCGGCAGCGGGCCGGGCGCATCGTGAACCTGACCTCGGTCGTGGCCCGGGGCGGCGCGGTGCGAGTGCCCACCCACTACGCCGCGGCCAAGGCGGGCGTGATCGCGCTTACGCGGATGCTGGCGCTCGAGGTAGCCGATCTCGGCATCACCGTCAACGCGGTGGCCCCGGGAACGACCGCGACCGACCGCGTGCTGGCCGCGCGGACGCCGGACGACACGGCGCGGGTGGCGGCGGCCATCCCGCTCCGGCGGCTCGGTCAGCCGGCCGAGATCGCCGAGAGCATCCTCTTCCTCGCCTCCGACGCCGCCAGTTTCGTCACGGGCGCGGTCCTCGACGTCAACGGGGGCCAGGAGATGGCGTGAGCCCGCGCGGGGTGCGACCGGCGCTCCTTCTCGGCGCCCTCGGGTCGACCGGCACTTCGTCGACCCCGAGGACGAGTTTCGGAGCCTTCGACTACCTGTCGCCGCCGACATTCCGCCTCGCCGACGCGGCGGTGTCGCTCGGCACGGTCGGCCAGTGGTGGATCTCACGCCACGTGGCCCTACAGGCCACCGTGCTGGGGGGTGTCGGCTTCGCCGCTCCGGAGGCGGGGGGCGCAACGACTCCGGCCGGGAGATCATTGCCCGCGCGAACTTAGGGATCACGGTGCGTATCGTCGGCCCCCACGCAGTCGGTGGAGACTGTCAGTCTCTCTTACAACTTCCTGGGCCACTCCCGATTCGGCGCGGGCGAGGTCGGCGGGCGCTGAGTCGCGTCTTGACTCCGCGCCCGCGCTGACGCAGCCTCGGAGATCCATGGAGGAGGCAGCGTGATGAGACGACTGGCGGGCGCTCTGATGCTCGTGGCCGGCGCCCTCGCCGGCTGCGCCGGCCTCAACGTCAAGCAGGAGCAGGGCTGGGTCGCCTTCCACGACTGCCAGCGAGGCGCGTTCTCCGCCGCGCTCGAGGATCTGCTCGTGAGCGGGCGCGTGAACTATCGGACCCAGGAGGGCGTGGAGTTCAGCGCGATGAAGACGTGCATGGAGGCCCGGGGCTACGCCTGTGACCTCGGCCTGGCCATCGGCAGCCGGCCGCACACCCACTGCTACCCCAAGACGAGCTGACGAGGACCCGATGACGACCGCGACGATCGAGCCGCGCATGGAGCTGGAGCAGCACCTGCACATGTACCGCCAGATGGCGAAGATTCGCGCCTTCGAGGAACAGGTGAACGAGCTGTACAAGAGCGCGAAGATGCCGGGCCTGGCCCACCTCTACGTGGGCGAGGAGGGCGTCGCCGTCGGCGTCTGCGAGGCCCTCAAGCGCGACGACTTCATCACGAGCACCCATCGTGGTCATGGCCATTGCCTGGCCAAGGGGGCGTCCGTGAACCGGATGTTCGCCGAGCTGCTCGGCAAGGAGCCGGGGTACTGCCGCGGCAAGGGCGGCTCGATGCACATCGCGGATCCCGAGACGGGCAACCTGGGCGCCAACGCGATCGTGGGCGGGTCGGCCGGCATCGCCACCGGCGCGGCGCTCTCGGCCAAGATGCGGGGCAGCGGCCAGGTCGCCGTGTGCTTCTTCGGCGATGGGGCGCTGGGGCAGGGATTGCTCTACGAGGCGATGAACATGGCGGCGCTGTGGAAGTTGCCCGTCATCTACGTCTGCGAGAACAACCTCTACGGCGAGTACACGGCGTGCGGCGAGACCGTGGCCGGCGAGATCCTGGCGCGGGCCCGCGCCTTCGGCATCCACGCCGAGAGCGTCGACGGCCAGGACGTCCAGGCGGTCAACGCGACGATGCGGACCCTGGTCGAGCGCGCCCGCCGGGGCGAGGGGCCCGCATTCCTCGAGGCCAAGACCTACCGCTACTACGGCCATCACGTCGGCGACGTCAATCGCGAGTACCGCACACGCGACGAAGAGCGCGAATGGATGACGAAGCACGACGCGCTGCTGACCCTGGCCGGGCGGCTCACGGCCCAGGGGCTCGCCGACGCCAGCGTGTTCGAGCGGATCCAGACGGACGTGAAGGCCGAGATCGACACCGGCGTGCAGTACGCGCTGGCGGCGCCGTATCCCGCCGCAAGCCAGGTCGACGAAGACGTCTACGCGTGACGCGGTGACCATTCACACCAGGAGTGGATGAGTGACGACACGGGGGGTCTCCAGGATCGCGGGTGGAATCGCGCTCGTTGCCGTACTGTCGGTCGTGGGGATGGTGACGTGGTCGGTGCTCCATCCGTCGGATCCCGGCCCCTCGCTCCCCCTGGCCGACGGACCGGCGCTCGGGGACGTGACGGGCTACGTCGGCCGCGTGGATCCGAGCGCGCGGACGGTCGACGTCGCCGAGAATCCGTTCGGCCTTCGCCCGGTCATGATGGTCCTGACCAACGACACGTCGATCATGGTGGACGGCAAGCAGGGTGGCATCGGCGACTTGTCGAAGGACGTGCCGGTGCGGGCGTTCTACGAAGTCCGCAACGACGTCAAGTACGTGACCTCGATCCAGGTGATCACCGACGACGCCTCGCGGTCGAGCGTGAGCCAGGCCAGGCCTCCGGCCGGGGCCACGCCTCCGGTGGAGAGCGGGCCTCCGGTCGCGAGCAAGCCCGCGGCTCCACCGGCCGTGGAGGCGGCGGCGCCGGCGATCCGGACGCCGGTCACGGCGCCACCCGTCTCCGCCGCGACGCCCAGGCTCGGTGTGCCGGTGCCGCCGCCTCCGGCGCGGACACCGGACCCGTCACCCGCGCGCCCGCGAACGGCGGGCCGCCCGGCGGCAACGACCCCCCGCCCAACCGCCCCGGTGAGCGAGGCGGCGTCGGTCGCCTCGACCGTCCGCCCCGCCGACACGGACGTCGGCGACGGCAGCGCGGTGATCGACTGGCTCTTCGAGCGCCGGCGCTGACCGCGCGCTGATCAGATCGCGCCGTCGTCCGCGAGCGCGGCGATCTCGGCATCGCCGTAGCCCAACTCGCGCAAGACCTCCTGGCGGTGCTGGCCGAGCAGGGGCGACGGCGTGATCGTCGTCGGCGAGGCCGAGAGCTTGATCGGATTGCCGACGGTGACGTACCCGCCGCGGACGGGATGCTGGACCTCGACGATCATGTCGCGCGCGTGCAGGTGGGCGTCGGCCAGGACCTCGCCGGTGTCCAGGCAGGCGCCGCACGGCACGCCGGCCCCGGCCAGGATCTTCATGACGTCGTGCTTGGAGCGCGTCGACGTCCACGCCTCCACGAGGGCGTTGACCTCGTCCCGGCGCTGCCAGCGCGCCTCCGCGGTCTCGTAGCGCGCGTCGCCCTCGAGGTCCTCGCGGCCCATGGCCCGGAGCAGAGGGTGCCACATCTGCTGCTGCACGAAGACGAAGACGTAGTCGTTGGGGCCGCCGGGGTGGCAGCGGTACGTCGTCCCCGGCACGCCGGCGCCGAGCTGGTTGCCGGTCCGCGCCATCGGCTTGCCGAAGCGCTGGTGGTCGCGCAGGCTCACCCGGATCAGGTTCACCACGGCGTCCTGCATCGACACCTCGACCTGCTGCCCCTCGCCGGTGGCCTGGCGCTGCATGAGCGCGGCGAGAATGCCGATCACGCAGTGCATCCCGGTGCCGGAGTCGCCGATCGACGGCCAGACGTACGTGGGCGGACCGTCCGGCGAGCCGGTGACGCTCATCGCGCCGCCCATCGCCTGCGCGATGGGCTCGTAGCTCTTGTAGTCGGCGTAGGGGCCGTACGAGCCGAAGCCCTTGATGCTGGCGAACACCAGGCGCGGATTGATCCGGCGCAGCTCGGGAAAGCCGAAGCCGAGCCGCTCGATGACACCGGGCCCGAAATTCTCGAGCAGCACGTCGGCCGTCTTCAGCAGGGCCCGGAAGACCTCCTTGCCGCGCGGTTTCTTCAGATTCAGCGTCAGGCTGCGCTTGTTGCCGTTGAAGGAGAGGAAGAAGAGGCTGTCGGCGTCGGGCCGGTCTTTCAGGGTGTGCCGGGCCGGGTCGCCCTTCTCCGGCTCCTCGACCTTGATGACGTCCGCCCCCAGCCAGGCCAGCATCTGGCCGCAGGAGGGCCCCGCCTGATTGTTCGTGAGATCGACGACCCGGATGCCGGTCAGTGCTTGGCTCATCGGCAAACATCCGTATCACAGCCGCCCCGTCGGGTCTAGAATTCGGACACACGCGGAAGGGAGGTCGCCCAATGCCGGTCAAGACTCGCCAGGTCGGCCCGTGCTTTGCCGCCGAGGTGGAAGGGGTGGACATCAGCCAGCCGCTGTCCCGCGAGGACGTGGCGGCCATCCACGCCGGCATGGACCAGTACGCCGTGCTGGTCTTCCACGACCAGCAGATCGACGACGCGCAGCAGCTCGCCTTCACCCGAAGCCTGGGGGAGATCGAGCACGCCATCGGCACGAGCCTGCGCGCGCCCGACGAGTACCGCCTGCCGACCACCTTCGCCGACGTGTCCAATCTCGACAAGGACAACAAGATCTTCGCCCGCGACGACCGGCGGCGGCTGTTCGGCCTCGGCAACCGGCTCTGGCACTCGGACAGCTCGTTCAAGGCGACGCCCGCCAAGTACTCCATCCTGCACGCCCTCAGCGTGCCGTCGAAGGGCGGCAACACCGAGTTCGCCTACATGGTCGCGGCGTACGACACGCTCGACGCCGACACCAGGGCCGCGGTCGCGGGCCTGGTCTGCGAGCACTCGCAGATCTTCTCGCGCCAGCAGCTCGGCTTCACCGATTTCACCGAGGAGGAGCGCGCCCGCTTCGCGCCGGTGCGCCAGTGCCTGGTGCGCACGCATCCGGTGACCGGGCGCCAGTCGCTCTATCTCTCCTCGCACGCGGGCGGCATCGTCGGCTGGCCGGTGCCGGAGGCGCGGGCCTTTCTGCGCGACCTCGTCGAGCACGGCACCCAGCGACAGTTCGTCTACGCGCACCAGTGGCGGGTCGGCGACCTCGTGATGTGGGACAACCGCCAGACCATGCACCGCGCCCGCCCCTTCCCGGCCCACGAGCCGCGCGACATGCGCCGCACCACGCTCATGGGCGACGGGCCGACGGTGGCCCAGGCCGCCGCCTGACCCGTCAGGCGATCCCGTTCGGTCAGCGCGTGCCGAGGCGGCCGACGAGCGGCACCTTGAGCGCGGGGTCCTTGACGTCCACGCCGAATGTCAGTCCGAGCACGTTGACCTCGAGCCCCTCGTCCCACCCGGCGAGCACCCCTGCCACTCCGAGGAGGGACAGCTGGAGCCCGCGGCCGGCGGGCGTCGCGGCCGCCAGGGCGCCGCCGGGCAGGTAGTCCTTGCCGATCGCGGTGGGTGGCAGATCGAGGCGCAGCTCCGGCACCCGGCGCGCCACCCACGCCGTGAAGGTATTGCTGTTGGGCCCCGGCCAGGTGCGGTACGTGTCCGGGTAGGGGTAGGCGGCGATCGCCGCCTCCATGCGCTCGATGAGGGCCTCCACGTGGTCCCCTCGCGCGTCCACGAGCAGGTCGGGCCAGCTCCCGAACCAGTAGTTGTCGGGCCCGCTCCGATTGGTGCGAACCGCCGGCAGACCGCGGCTCACGCCCCAGCCAACCACCTCGTAGCGGGTCCATGTCGTGGCACCGGCCCGCTTCAGCGAGATCCAGGTGTGGACTCCGAACACCCCACGCCAGCCTACGGCGCGGGCCCCGTACACTTGCACGACCGGCTCCCGGACCGTCAGGGCATCAGGGGCCTGGCCCGAGGAGTCGCGGCGCGCCTGCCACCACTCGCCGTTTCGCGACAGTGTCGAACAGCTCAGGAGAAGGGGGACAGCCGCCAGGAAGAGCCACCACCGGCGTCGTCGGCTGACGCGGCCAGGTCCGGATCGTCGGGTCACGCTCACCAGCCTACCCGCCTCAGCAAGCCCCGCGGCGCGGCCCAGGCGGCCGCCTGACGGAGGCGTTGGGCCGCTGGGTCGTCGCTGGAGCTGGGGAGGACGGGTGGCGGTGCTTGGCGATCCGTGCGTCGGCGCGCTACGCGACCCGGGCGAGGGCCGCTTCGGTCTCCTGCGAGGTGAACGCCCGTAGCGTCTCGGTGCGAATGTTGCCCTGCGATCCCAGTGAGTAGAGGAGCGCGCTCATCGTGACGTCGTCCGGCGCATCCACGATGGCCGCGATGTCGTAGCGCCCCATCGTGCGATAGACGTCCTTCACCCGCGCGTTCAGCTTCTCGCACGCCTTCCGGAAGGCCTCTTCACGCTTGGGCGAGTCCTTGATGCTCCGCGCCCCTTGCTCGGTGTATTTCCCCAGGACCATGAACGTTGGCATGGCGACCTCCTTTACTGCGCCGCCCGCCTCGAGGCCATGGCTCCCCACCTCCAGCAACGCAACGATACACCTCCGGCGCAGCAGCCGTGCCGCGCCCCCCACAATGAGGTTCGTAACGTCGAGACGACGATCAAAGCGGCAGAGGGATCCGCTGTTCAGCGGCGTCGTCGTGCCGAAGCTCGCTTGCGCCGGCGCCCGCGGGCAAGCGCCGACTCCACGGCGGCCTGGGCATTGACCCGCCCGTGGCCGTACAGCGCGCTGTAGCCGGCGCGATAGCCGGCCCGCGGGCCACCGATCTTGTCGGCGGTCTTCTCGAGGATGTCGCCGACCTCGTCCCAGGACAGGGCCCGGTTGGCCGAGAGCACGAGGGCGGCCACGCCCGCCGCCAGCGGCGTCGCTGACGAGGTTCCGCCGAAGTCGTCGCAGTAGGCGCCGGACGCGTAACCACGGCCCCGCAGGGGCACGTCGGTCGTCGTGATGGCCTGCCGCTCGCCGTCGTCGTCGCTCGGGGCGACGAAGGCGATCCCCCGGCCATGGTTGCTGTAGCCGGAACGCCGGCCCCGGTCGTTGGAGGCGCCGACGCCGAACGCGCTCGGATGGCTGGCGGGGAAGCCGATCTCGGCGTCGTTGTCGTTCCCGGTGGCGACGAAGACCGGCGCTCCGCGACCCCGGCGGCCCAGCCTGGTGGCATCCCGGACGGCGCTCTCGAGGTCCGGGTGGGACGCCGAACCCCAGCTGCAGGAGAGCACGTCGGCGTGACGGGTCGCATAGCGAATGCCGTCGGCGAGTCGGTCGAGCGGGGCCAGGCTGGCCGCGAACACCTTCACGGGCAGCAGCGTGCATCCGTAGGCCACGCCCGTCACCCCCTTGCGGTTGTTGCCGACGGCGGCCGCCACGCCGGCGCAGGCCGTCCCGTGGATGTCGTTCAGCTCGGTGTCGTCGAACGGCGCCTCGAACACTTTCGGGTTGGGGTTCCAGGGGTCCGTGTCGTCGACGAAGTCACGCCCGTGCCGGTCTTTCGCCGAGCGCCTGGGGTTGCGCCAGATGTTGGCCTTCAGATCCGGGTGAGTGATCGCGACCCCGTCGTCGATGATCGCGATGACGATGTCGGCGCTGCCGCCTCCGACGAGGGCCCACGCCCCGGGGGCGCGGACGTCTTCGTTCGGCGTGCCGCCGCCTCGTCCGCTGTTGAACAGGTGCCACTGCTGGCCGAACAGCGGGTCGTTCACCGAGGTCTTCCGGAACTCGGCCAGGAAATTCGGCGCCGCATAGCTCACGACGTCGTCGGCTTCCGCCAGCTGGTTCGCCAGATCGAGCGCGCGGGACGCGCGCCGCACCTCGGTGGGCACGACGACGTGCGCCTGGCGATCGAACTCGCTCGTCTTCGTCACCCTCAGCCCCAGACCGTCGAGGAGCTTCCGCTGCGTCGCCGCGCCGGCCGAGCCCTTGAACCGGACCACCACCTCCGCCGTGCTGACGAGCCGGAGGCCCGATCGCCGCTCGACGAAGACCGGCAGCGTCTGCTCCACCCGCGCGGCCGCCCGCCGGGGCAGGGCGTTGACGACGCTGGCGACCGGCGCGGCGGCGCCGCCGGGGTCGTGCAGCAGCATGAAGCGGTGGAACTGCCGCACCGGCGGGACGCCGGCCCGCGCCGGCGACCGCATGGCCCGCGCGGTGCGCCGGGCTTCGAGCGGTCCGGCCGCGCCCGCGAAGCGCACGCCCACGTCGTCGGCGGCCACGTCGAGCGTGATCGGCTCCCCGGACATCGAGTAGTAGTGGGGCATGGTGCTCCTCGGGTGCGCTACGAGGGCACGGCACACCCGCCCCGGCCGGGCGGGCTGTTCAGCGCTTGACGTCGCTGATGTAATTGGGCGCCGCGAACTCGACCTCGTCGCGCGCGTCCAGGCGCCGCGCGATATCGACGGTCCGGTTCCCCGCGGGGCGCGGGACCCGCAGGACGTACTGCGACGGCACGAACTCGTTGCGGCGGGCCACCGAGACGCCTTCGGTCCGGCGCATCTCGGTGAGCATGCCGCGCACGGGCGCCTGGGGACGGAAGCGCACGGTGATCTCGTCCGTGGGGATCAGCCGCACGCCGCTCTCGGGATCGCGCAGCACCGGCGTGACGTACTGCACGAGTCCCTTGTCGATCAGGGAGTCGACGACCGAGTTCAGCGCGGCGTCGGCGACCTTCGGTGCCCTGTGAAGGATGAGCAACCCGGCGGGGTCGTGGGGCTCGACCCTCCCAAACGTGCTCAGCGCCGCCTGCACTCGCCGGGCCGCCTTCGGCGCCACCCGGACGGCCAGCTGGCCGGCCAGCGGCTGCGGTGTCGCGGCGCGACGCCGCCCCGCGTCGGGGACCGAACGTGCTCGAACGGGCCGTGCGCGGGCCATGACGCGCTCCATTATACGGACGGCGATGCGACTTCATCCGCGGCCCCCGCGCCGGCGGTGGCGCACGCGCGCCAGCAACCGGCGTGAGGCGTCCGTCCGCGAGAGCTTCAGCGCGGTGCCGGCCGTGACGCCCCGGGCCCGCCTCGCGGGCCGCCTGGCCTGACGTTGCACCTCGTCTCGTAGCGCCGGCCGCATCACGAGCTGGAAGGCCAGCTCGTCGCCCACGTCCTGGAGCACTCGGGGCAGCTCCCGCTCGGCCACCCCGAGCAGAGTCGCCACGGTGCGCTCCACGCCGGTTCGCGGAGCCTCCGGCAGCAGGTGGACGAGGGTCTCGAGCCCGGTGGCGTCGGTGGCGACGGCCGCGCGCCGCGCGTCGCGCATCTTGCGGGCCGGCACCTGCGCCGGCAGGGGGGCCGCGAGCAACGCGCCCGCGTCGACGATGCCCGGTCCGAAGTCGTCGGTGTCCCACCCCGGCACCCTGCGACACGTCGCCTGTAACAGGGACTTGAAGACGCGCGCGACGTTGCCGATCCCGTAGCGGCGGACGAGATTGGACCAGCCGTGATACGAGATCCACAGCGCCGCGATGCCCGCCGTGAGGGCGACCGCGAACGACGTTCCGCTGCCGCGGGTCACGGTGTACGGGTTCGCGCCGGTGCCGGTGACCGCCGCGCGCCAGATCGAGGCGCCCGGCGCGGTGATATCGACGGCGTCGCCGCGGCACGAGTCGGGCCACGGCCGATCGGCGATGGTGCTGGCCGCGACGGCGATCACCTCGTCGAAGGCGGCCGGATAGACGACGACCCGCACTTTGTTGCCGGCGGCGGCGAGCACGATCGTGCCGGCATCCACGGCCCGCCGAATGGCGCTGAGCAGGGTCAAGCCGGGCAGCGGTCCGCCCAGGCTGATGGAGATCACCTGGGCGCCCTTGGCGACGGCGTGGTCGATCGCGCGACGCAGCCCCCGCATCGAGAGCAGCACGACGGACCCCGTCATGCGAACCGGGATGAGCGAGGCGTACGGTGCAGCCCCGGAGACGAACGCGGGACCGCCGTTGCCCGGCGCCAGCCCGCGGTTGCTGGCGATGACGCTGCCGGTGCCGGTACCATGCCCGGGGTTGTCGAGCAGGCCGTCGTCGAGGTCGTCGAGGGGATCGGGATCGTCGTCCTCGTAGTCGTGCCCCTGGCCGACGAGGAGCCGCGCCGAGTCGGCGAGCTCCGGATGCGGTGTGTAGCCCGTGTCGGGATGTCCTACCGTGACGCCGGCACCCGGCGGCCGCGCGCCGAACAGCGCCCACGCCGCCGGGAGGTTCGTCTTCGGCAGCGGCCATTCGTAGTTGTGATCGGTAGCCGGGTCATCGCCACCGCCGCCGCTGGCCCGGCGAGCCGGTGGACGGTACATGTCGGCGACGCCGTAACGGAAGAGCGGTTCGGCGTGCACCACCTCCGGCTGATCCCGCAGGCGATAGGTGATATCCCACGCGGCTCCCGGCGCCGGCGTCCGCCCCCGCCGGGGCGGGATCAGCTCGAACTCGGCCCGCCGCGGCGCCGGGGAGGCGACGTGCTCGACCCGCCACCGCCCGACCGCCGCCCGGGCGGCCACGCGCCGCACGACGCGGAAGGGATCCTCGCTCGGCGCGCATTCGACGGTGACGGCCATGGCCTCGAAGCGCGGATTTCGCGTGAAGGGTCGCTCGGACCGGGCACGCCGGGAGCTGCGTCGAGTCGTTGCCATGCAAGCACCTCCTCGCCCGGCCGCAGGGTCCCACACTTATAGCGGGGTCTGCCAGCCCTGCGGTGGAGGATAGGCGGTGGTGCAGTTCGAGCAGCACCACGCGCAAGGGTAGGTTATCTTCGCCGGGCATGGCCCGGCGCCCCAACTTCGTCTTCATTCTCGCGGACGACCTCGGCTACGCCGACCTGGGGTGCTATGGGGGTCGGCCGGCCGCGAGCGGCGCGCCGTTCGCCACCTGCTCGCCGTCGCTCGACCGCATGGCGCGCGAGGGGTTGCGATTCACGCAGGGCTATGCGAACTCGTCCGTCTGTTCGCCGACACGCTTCGCCCTGATGACCGGCCGCTGGCAGCATCGCCTGCGGGGCGGCGCCGACGAGCCCATCCGGAGCAACGCGCGCGGCCATCCGAGCCTGGGCCTGCCGCCGTCGCACCCGACGCTCCCGTCGCTCCTGCGCGACGCCGGCTACGCCACCGCGCTCGTCGGTAAGTGGCACCTCGGCTATCCGCCGCACTTCGGGCCGCTGAAGAGCGGCTATCAGGAGTTCTTCGGTGCGCTCTCGGGCGGCATGGATTACTTCACTCACCGCGACACTGCGGGCAACCACGATCTGTACGAACACGACACCGAGGTACACCGGAAGGGTTACCTCACGGACCTCATTTCCGACCGGGCGGTCGAATTCATCGGCCGCAAGCGCAAGGCCCCCTTCCTCCTGTCAGTGCACTACAACGCCCCGCACTGGCCCTGGCTCACGCGGGAGAACGAGGCCGAGTCGAAGCGCCTCCAGAAGATCTATCACTTCGACGGCGGCTCGATCGTGACATACCTCACCATGATCCGCCAAATGGACGAGGGCATCGGGCGAATCCTCGAGGCGCTGAAGGTGGTGGGGGCGGACCGCGACACGCTGGTCGTGTTCACCAGCGACAACGGCGGCGAGCGCTTTTCCGACACCTGGCCGCTGGTCGGCAAGAAGATGGATCTGCTCGAAGGCGGCATCCGCGTGCCCTACATCGTGCGCTGGCCTGCGAAGGTGAAGTCGAACGGCGCCACCGACCAGGTGGCGATCACCATGGACTGGGTGGCAACGTTCCTCGAGGCCGCCGGCGTGAAGCCGCACGCGGACTATCCGCTGGACGGCGTCAGCCTGCTCTCGGTGTTGAAGAACCCCTCGAAGACCTTCGAGCGCGAGCTCTACTGGAAGATGCTCTTCCGCAACCAGAAGGCGTTGCGCGCCGGCGACTGGAAATACCTGTCCGTCGAGGGCGACGAATTCCTGTTCGACCTCGCGAAGGATCAGCGCGAGCGCGCGAACTTCGCCACGCGCGATTCGAAGCGCCTCGCCGCGATGCGCGCGCGCTACCTCGCCTGGGAAGGGGCGCTGCCGAAGCACCCGGACGCGACGTATTCCGTTCCGGCCACGAAGGCCGACCTCGTCACGCCCTCCAGCTAGCGGCGCCGGCGCCGCCTGGAGCGACCGCCTGGGCGGCAGGGCTGGAGCGCGAAGAGGGAGCGCCGCGTGCGGCGAAGGGCTAGAAGACGTGGACGCGCAGCGCGACGGCGAGCGCCGTGACGCTCACCACGAGCGCGGTCAGTGCAAGCGCGATTGCCAGCGCCGACACCCCGCCGACCGACCCACGATCCCGGCCAAGCTCGATCGGGGGCACCCAGCCGGCACGAGCCTCGACGATCTCGGCAGGTGTCCTCGCGACTCCCTTGAGATAGACGGGCTCCGAGTCCTCGAGCGATGTGATCTCGCTCCACCAGTAGTCGAGCCAGTCAGCGTCGGTAATCTCGGAGCGCGGGCACACCTCGATCTTGTTCATGGCCTCGTCCTCACGCCACCTTCATTCGTCGAGTGGGTTCGCGAGTAGGTCGTCTCCGGCGAGAACTCGTTGTGCCAAGGCATACGCGGCGCCGTGCGAGGCGCGCAGAATTGCGTGCGCCGCATTCACCGCGCGGATGCTATCACGAATTCTCACGGTTGGGCCGCTCCACGCCCGAGAAAATTTGAACGGCGACGCCCGACGCTGTGGATATGCCGGTGGATATCCTGGTGAATATCTCGATTCCCGACAGAATCAAGACGACTTGTGCGAAGTAACGCGCGATCGGAAGCATTGTGGCTCGCCGTTCCGACTCTTCGGCGAGTCGGTCAAAGCTTCAGGTGGGGATCGAGCCAGTCGCGGAGCGCGTTGCCCATGAGGTTGATCACGAGCGTGGTGAGGAAGATGGCCAGGCCGGGGAAGGTGGCGATCCACCACGAGTTGAGCATGTAGACGCGCCCCTCGCCGAGCATGTTGCCCCAGGCCGGGGTGGGCGGCTGGATGCCCAGGCCCAGGAAGGACAGGAATGACTCGAGGATGATCACCTGGGCCACCTGCAAGGTGGCGATCACCACGATGACCGACACCAGGTTGGGGACGATCTGGCGAAAGATGACGCGCCCGTGGCTCATTCCCAGCGCGCGTCCGGCCAGCACGAACTCCCGCTCGCGCATCGCCAGGGTCTCGGCGCGGATCACCCGGGCATAGATCGGCCAGCCGGCCACGCCGAGCACGATGATCATGTTGACGAGACTCGGTCCGAGCACGGCGATGACCGCCAGGGCCAGGAGCACGAAGGGGAAGGTCAGCATCACGTTGACGAGCGCCATGATCGTCCAGTCCATCCGCCCGCCGAAGTAGCCGGCCCCCAGCCCGAGCAGCACGCCGATCGTCGCCGAGATGAGCACGGCGGCCACCCCCACCACCAGCGACACGCGGCCACCGTAGATCATGCGCGAGAGCAGGTCGCGCCCGACCTGGTCGGTGCCGAGCAGGTGCTGGGCGGTGCCGCCCTCCATCCAGGCGGGCGGGGCCAGCCGGTGGCGGATGTTCACCGCCAGTGGATCGTGGGGCGAGATCCACGAGGCGAGGATAGCGCTGGCGACGACGAGGAAGAGGACGCCGGCGGCGGCCAGGCCCCATCGGAGCCGGAGGAGGCGTCGCAGCGTCGCCTGGCCGTCGCCGGCGGTCGGGCGGCGCGCCTCGCCCAGCTCCGCGAGCTCGAGCTTGGTCGGGGCACTCATCGCCGTCATGTGCCGGTCCGGATGCGGGGGTCGATGAGTCCCACGACGAGGTCGACGATCAGGTTCACGCCGACGATGAGCAGGGCGAGCAGGATCACCGCGCACTGGACCACCGGGAAGTCCTGGTTGCGGATCGATTCCACGGTGAGCGTGGCGACCCCCGGCCACGCGAAGACCGTCTCGGTGATGATGGCGCCCCCCAGGAGCTGGCCGAACTGCAGCCCGAGCACCGTGATCACGGGGATGCACGCGTTGCGGAACGCGTGCTTCACCACCACCATCGGCTCGGCCAGCCCCTTGGCGCGCGCCGTCTTGATGAACTCCATGTTCATGACCTCGATCACGCCGGAGCGCACCAGGCGCATCGTGATGGGCGCCAGCGTGGCGCCCAGGCAGAAGGCCGGCATCAGGAAGTTCTGCCAGGTGCCGTAGCCCGACGCCGGCAAGACCCGGAGCCGCACGGCGAACACGATGATGAGCATGATGCCCAGCCAGAACAGCGGTGTGGCCTGGCCCGCGACGGCCACGGCCGTGCAGAGGCTGTCCACCCACGAGTGCCGCTTCAGCGCGGCCAGGATCCCCAGCGGCAGCGAGATGAGCAGCGCGACCAGCAGGCCGGCCAGCGTGAGGTAGATCGTGGGCGGCATGCGCTCGAGCACCAGCTTGAAGGCCGGGGTGTCGGCGTACCACGACTTGCCGAAGTCGCCGACCACCGCCCCCGACACGAACTTCCAGTACTGCACGTAGAGCGGCCGGTCGAGCCCGAGCAGCTTGCGGTACCGCTCGAACTCGTCCTTGCCGGCGTTCTGGGGCAGGAGCAGGAGGACGGGATCACCGAGGACGTGGAGGATGCCGAAGGCGAGGATCGAGATCCCGATGACCACGACCACGACCTGGACGAGCTGGCGGGCGATGTAGCGTCGCATGAGCGTCACCGGACCCGGACGCGCTCGCGCGGCCCGCCCCCAGGGGGGAGGCGGGCCGCGCGAGACTCGCGGGGCGCCGCGCCTACTTCTTCCGCGGCGTCACGATGAACATCCGGTCGATCTCGTCGCGGGGCGCCTCGTACTCGATCCGGTTGCTGATGCCCCAGACGCCGCGCAGGCCCCACTTGAACAGGTAGGCGGCGTCGTCGTGGATGAGCTTCTGGGCCTTGACGTAGATCTCCGTCCGCCTCTTGGCGTCCAGCGTCGAGCGGCCCTGTATGACCAGGTCGTCGAGCTCCTTGTTGCAGTAGTAGCTGTAGGGCTGGCCGCACGTCATCACGTCGAAGAGGATGGCGTCGGCGTCGAAGACCGAGTAGTAGCCCCACGACCACGTGAACATCGGGTCGGCCTTGTTGTCGCGCACCAGGTTCGTGAAGGGGCCGACCTCACCCACCATCCGCTGCTTGGTGCGGATGCCGGCCTTGGCGAGGTCCGCCACGATGGCCTCGGTGGTCTGGATCAGCCCCGGCTCGACCGTCGGCCCCGTGCTCAGGAGCCCGACCTCGAGCCCGTTCGGGAAGCCGGCCTCGGCCAACAGCTTCTTGGCCTGGGCCAGGTCCTGCTTGTAGGGCTTGAGGCTCGGGTCGAAGCCGAAGGCCATGGGGTTGACGGTCGTCGCCGTGCGGTCGCCGAGGCCATTGATCACATGCTTGATGATCGAGTCCATGTCGACGGCGAGGTTGGCGGCCTGCCGCACGCGGCGGTCCTGGAAGGGGTTCTTGCCCGAGCGGCCCGCTTGGTCGAGCTGGATGAAGGCCGTGCGGAGGATCGGCGAGGTCGAGGTGCGAGCCTGCCCGGACTTGTTGATGACGTCCATCTGGTCGGGCGGCACGGCCTTGATGACGTCCACGCCCCCCGAGATCAGCTCGGCGATCTGGGTGGCCTGCTCGGGGATGATGCGGATGCGCACGTGCTTGAAGGCGGGCTTGGGCCCCCAGTAGTCCTCGTTGCGCGTGAGGAAGTGTTCCTGCTTCTTGGACCACTTGGTGAGCTTGTAGGGGCCGGTGCCGACCGGGTTCTCCTGCAGCCACTCGTGGCCCTTCTCCCGGATGGCCTTCTCGGACTGGATCACCTGGGCGGTCATCCGCTCGACGAAGAGCGGATAGGGGCCGTCCGTCTTGAAGCGCACGGTGAGGTCGTCCACCACCTCGATGCTCTTGATCTTGGCGTGGTTGCCGCGGGCGGTGAGCTTGTTCGCGGGGTTCAGCACCCGATCGAAGGTGGCCTTGACGTCCTTCCCCGAGAAGGGGGTGCCGTCGTGGAACTTCACGCCCTTGCGGAGCTTGACCTCCCAGGTCGTGTCGTCGACGTTGCGCCACGACACCGCCAGGCCGGGGCCGACCTTGCCGCTCTTGAGGTCCCGGGCGGCCAGGTGGTCGAAGACGTGGTAGCCGAAGATGATGCTCTCGCGCAGCACCGAGTTGGGCGGATCCCAGGTCTGGACGTCGCTCTGCACCGCGTAGACGAGCGTGTCGTCCTTGGTCTGGGCGAGGAGGTCCGCGGGCGTGAGCAGCGTCCCGACCAGCAACAGTGCCATCCCTAGTGTCGCGACACGAAACATGACCCCCTCCTTCGTGAGAGTGCCGACGTACGGGCAGGCCAAGCGTCGAACGGCGCTCATCCTATCCGCCGCCCGAGATCTCGTCAAACGGCGCCTTCCTCCACGGCGGGCGGGGCGGAGCGCTCGGTGTCTCGAGCACCCGGCTTCGGCCGCTCCAGCCGGATGCGGCGCATGAGGGGAAGAACCAGGGGTACCGCCGCGAACATCACGGCCAGGAGCCAGAAGTCGTCGGCGTAAGCCAGGAGCTGGGCCTGCGCGACCGTCTCCCGGTAGAGCATGGCCATCGCCTGGCGCTCGGCGGTGAAGGTGTCGCTGCCGAGCGTCGTGAAGTGGCTGGCCCACCGGGTGAGGCGCTCGTGCGTCTCCGGGTCCCACGGGGTGATGTGGCTTGCGAGCGTGGCCTGGTGGAACTGGCTGCGCTGGGCCAGCAGCGTCGTGGTCAGCGCGATCCCCACGCTGCCGCCGACGTTGCGCAGCATGCCGTACGCGGCGGTGGCGTTGACGAGCTTGTCGCGCCGGATCGTGGCCAGCGTGAGGGTGGACAGCGGCACGAAGATGAACCCGACCGCGAACCCCTGGATGAAGCGCGGCAACGCCAGCGCCCAGTAGTCCATCCCCAGCGTCAGCGAGGTCATCATGTACAGGCTGACCGCGTTGAGCAGGCAGCCGAAGGCCAGCATCCAGCGCTGGTCGACGCGGGTGACGATCGCCGAGGCGAAGAGCGAGCAGATGTTGCCGATGCCCCCGGGCGCCAGCACCAGGCCCGAGGTCCACGCGTCGTACCCGAGGAGCTTCTGCGTGAACACGGCAACCAGCAGCATGCCGGAGAACATGCCGAAGCCGACGATCGAGATCAGCGTCGCGCCGGTGGCGAAGTTGCGATCGCCGAACACGGTGAGGTCCAGGATGGGGTCGCTGGTCGTCAGCTCGCGGATCAGGAAGCCGACCATCGCGCACACGGCGATGATCGTCATGGCCACGATCGTGGAGGAGTCGAACCAGTCCTCGCGCTCCCCGCGGTCGAGGACGAGCTGGAGGCAGCCGAAGCCGGCGATCAGCAGCCCCAGCCCCCACCAGTCGACGCGCGTCACCTTGCGCAGGTACGGCGGGTCGAAGAGGAAGGCGCCGGCCATGAGGAAGCCGACGACCCCGACCGGCAGGTTGATGTAGAAGATCCAGCGCCACGACCACTCGTCGGCCAGGTAGCCGCCCACGGTGGGCCCCAGGATCGGCCCCAGGATGAACCCCACGCCCCACACCGCCATCGCGAGGCCACGCTGGTGAAAGGGAAAGATCTCCCAGAGGATGGCCTGCGAGAGCGGGATGATCGGCCCGCCGCCGAGGCCCTGGAAGATGCGGGCGATGATCAGCGTGGTCAGGTCGGGCGCCGCCCCGGAGAGGAACGAGCTGACCACGAACACCGTGGTGCAGACGAGGAAGAGCCGCTTGCGCCCGAACATTCCGACCAGCCAGCCGGTGGCGGGGATGACCACGGCGTTGGCGGCGAGGTAGGAGGTGATCACCCACGACACCTCGTCCAGCCCCGCCGACAGCGACCCCTGCAGGTGCGGGAGCACGACGTTGGTGACGCTGGTGTCGAGGATCTGCATGAAGGCCACCACCATCACCGTGAGGGTGATGGCCCACTTCTGGGCCGAGGGGACGGGTGGTGCGTCGGGTACCGGTGGCGCCATGCTCAGCGTTGAACCGTGACGATAGGATAGGCGCCCGCCCTCGCGAAGGCGAGCGCTCATCGCGGGGGTGATCACCGGGCGGCTTGACTTTCGTCCGCGGCCCCCCGACAGTGCGCTCAGCCATGAAGGTCACGGTCACCGCGAAGAACGGCACCCGCGACTTCGCGTGCGAGGCCGGCGAGAAGATCCTCCACGCCGCCCTGCGCTGCGGCGTCGAGCTGCCGTACGAGTGCGCCACCGGCACGTGCGGGACGTGCAAGGCCAGGCTCGTGCGCGGGCGGATCGAGAGCGAGTGGGCCGAGGCCCCGGGCCGCCGGTATCTCAAGGGCGAGGCCGAGCTGCTGACGTGCCAGAGCGTGGCGCACGAGGACTGCGCGCTCGAGGTCGGCGGCACCCTGAAGTCGCGCGAGCCGAACACGTCCACCCCCGGGGCCGGGGGCGGTGTCGTGCGCGGGCTGCGGCGGCTGACCCACGACGTCGTCGCGTTCGACGTGGACATCGATGGGCCGCTCGATTTCGCGGCCGGCCAGTTCGCGCTCCTCAGCGTGCCCGGCATCGCCGGCGCCCGCGCCTACTCGATGGTCAACTTCGCGCGCGGCGCCCGGCGCCTGTCGTTCGTGGTGAAGCGCAAGCCGGGCGGCGCCGTGAGCGACTGGCTGTTCGGCGCCGGCGTCGAGAGCGCGCGCCTCGGCCTGGTGGCGCCCCTCGGTCACGCGACGTTCCACCCCGACGTGAAGAAGCACGTGCTCTGCATCGCCGGGGGCAGCGGCATCGCGGGGATGATGTCGATCCTGTCGCTCGCCTGCCAGGAGCGTCACTTCGCGGCGTGGGACGGCCACGTCTTCTTCGGTGTCCGCACGGCCGCCGACGGGTTCTTCCTCGATGAGCTGGAGGCGTTCCGCCGGCAATATCCGGCGCGGCTCTCCATCACCCTGGCGCTGTCCGACGAGGAGGTGCCGGCCCCGCTCGTGGCCGCCTATCCCGCGTTCACCTTCGCGCGCGGCTTCGTCCACGCCGTGGCCGGCGAGCGCATGACGGGCCGCTACGCCGACGTCCGCGCCTGGGTCGCGGGTCCGCCGCCGATGGTCGACGCGAGCCTGCGCCTGCTGCTGCGCGAGGCGCGGCTGTCGCCGGCCGAGATCCGGTACGACAAGTTCAGCTGACGCCAAAGGAGCGACGATGGGCCAGTACGATCGTCACGTGTTCGTGTGCACCAGCGGCGAGACCTGCCCGATGCAGGGCGACACCGAGAAGTTCGTGAAGACCCTCCGGGCCGGTGTGCAGAAGGCGAATCGGCAGGGTGACGTGCGGGTCAACAAGGCCGGCTGCTTCTCGCAGTGCGGCCATGGACCGATGGTCGTCGTCTACCCCGACAACGTCTGGTACGCCGGGGTGCAGGAGTCGGATCTCGAGGAGATCCTCGCGTCGCACATCATCGGCGGCGCGCCGGTGGAGCGGCTGCGGTACGCGCCCGGCGTGCCGGGGGCGAACAAGATCGACGTCGAGGTCACGGCCCGGCCGGCCGCGGTGAGCGCCGCTCCCGAGCCCGCCTGGACGCGCGTGTGTCGCACCGACGACGTCCCGGCCAGCGGCATGAAGGAGTTCGCGGTCGACGGAACGAGTGTCCTCGTCGCGCACACCGGCGACGCCTATGTGGCGCTTCAGGCGATGTGTCCCCACGAGGCCATCCCGCTCGAGCAGGGAATCCATGACGGGTGCGTGCTGACCTGCCTGGAGCACATGTGGCAGTTCGACCTCAAGACCGGCGCGCCGATGGGTGACGCCGACACCGGGCTGAAGGGCTATCCGCTCAAGGAGGAGCGGGGCGAGCTCTACGTGAGGCTCGGCGGCTAGGGCCGAACGGTCCCTTCCCGGGGGCCACCAGGCCCTTTGATTCCCTCGTCGCTCTGGCGAGACTTCCACGCATGCCGGGGTCCCTGTCGGGCGCGGAGGACGCACCCGTGCGCACCCGACTGCGTCTCGTCCGGTACGCCACGCTCTCCGCCGCGCTCCTGGCGGGGATCGGGCTCGCCGGGTGGTGGAGCGGGTTCTCCGCGATCACCAGGGTCCAGCCGCATTTCCCGCCCATGGTGCCCAACGCGGCGGTCGCGCTCCTCGCCCTGTCCGCGTCGGTCTGGCTCTCGGCTGGCGTGGCGGCGTCGCGTCTCTCTCGGTTCGGCGCCGATGCCGCTGCCGGGGTGGCCGGGCTCGTGGCCGGCCTCACGCTCGCGGAGTACGTGAGCGGCTGGGATCCAGGGGTCGATCGTCTGCTGCTGCCGGCGGCAGCTCGCGGCGCCCCGCTCGCCGGGCGTCCGTCCGTCAATGCCGCCGTTGCCGTCATGTGCCTGGCGCTGGGCCTGTTCCTTCGCCACTCGGGCCGCCGCTGGGCTCGGCGCGTCGGCGAAGCGCTGGCCTGGCTCGCGGTGGCGACCGCGTTCGTGGCCGTGGTCGGGTACGTCTACGGGGTACCGCCCCTCTATGGCATTCCCGGTCATCTGCCGCAGACGGGGCTCGCGGTGACGACCGCGCTCGCGCTGCTGCTCCTTGGGTCCGCCGTGCCGCTGGTCTACCCGGACAGCCCTGTCTACCGGCTGACCACGAGCCGGTTCCTCGGCGGCGAGGTGGCCCGTCGCCTCGCCGCGACGGCGATCATCCTTCCTCTCGTCGGCCTCCTGACGCAGGTGGGTGTCCGGAGCGGGCTCTATGGACCCGAGCTGGGCACGGCCATCCTGGTCGCCTCGGCGACCGCGATCGGCGCGTTCGTGATCTTCGTGCTGGGCCAGCGGCTGGACGCGGTCGACGTCGCCCGGGCGCGCGCCGTCGAGGAGCTGAGCCGGGTCAGCGCGCAGCTCCAGACGCTGTTCGCGCACGCCTCGGACGCCATATTCGTGGCCGACCTCGACGGGCGCTACACCGAGGTCAACGGGGCCGGGTGCAGGCTGCTCGGCCGCCCGGCGGCGGAGATCGTGGGCCGCTCCATCACCGCCTTCATCCCGCCGGAGGACGTCCCGCGGCTCTGGGCCGATCGTGAGTACCTCCTTGCCGGCGGCCTCCGGCTCTCCGACTGGCGCCTGCTGCGATCCGACGGACACCACGTCGACGCCGAGGTCAGCGCGCGGATTCTGCCCGATGGGCGGTGGCTGGGGATCGTGCGGGACGTGAGCGCGCAGCGCGCCGCTCAGGAGACGCTCGCCCGCGCGCACGAGACCGAGCGACGGCTCCAGCATCGCCTCGAGACCGCCGGCGAGGCGACACTCGCCATCGCAACGGCGCTGGCGGAAATACCGGAGCG
Organism: uncultured Candidatus Rokubacteria bacterium; assembly: GCA_963743355.1. Taxonomy (GTDB): domain Bacteria; phylum Methylomirabilota; class Methylomirabilia; order Rokubacteriales; family CSP1-6; genus AR5. The sequence goes on along the minus strand of CAVUPM010000002.1, from coordinate 3,181,443 downwards.
GGGCCTGCAGCACGTGCTCCACGTCATCGCCCGGCAGTCCCAGGTGCTCACGGGCGCGGAGTTCGTCGCCATCGGAATCGGGACCGATCCCGCGGTCCCGTTCGATCCGTTCGTGTCGGTCGGCATGCCGGACTCGATGGCCGCGGCCGTGGGCCGCACGCCCCGGCCCGTGGGTCTCCTGGGAAAGGTCGCCCGGGAGGGGCGGGCGCTGCGCATCCGCGATGTGAGTGCCGATCGCGAGTACCGCGGCACCCCGCCGGGTCATCCGCGTATCGGTAGCCTCATGGGCCTCCCGATCCGCTTTCGGGGCAAGACCGTGGGCAACATCTACGTCGCCAACAAGCAAGGGGCTGCGGAGTTTTCCGAAGTGGACCTGCGCTTGATGGAGATCGTCGCCGCCCGCGCCGGGACGGCCATCGAGACGGCCGGCCTCTACGAGCAGCAGGCGAGGGAGCGGGCGTGGCTGCAGGCGGTCATCGATCAGATCCCGGAGGGCGTGGTGCTCGCGAATGCGAGCGGGATCCTCGTGCACCGCAACCGCACCGCCCAGGACCTCTTCGGGGCGCTGGAGCACGAGGGCACGCTTCGGATGGACCTGCGCTTTCCCGACGGGCGGCCGGTGCCGGCCGACGAGATCCCGCTCACGCGCGCCGTCGCCACCGGCGATTCGACGGATCGCCTGGAGCTCGTGGTCCCGGGGCGGGCGGGGACGCTCATCCCGATCACGGTGAGCGCCTGCCCCGTTCAGGATGCGCAGGGCCACCGGCTCGGCGGGGCCATGCTCCTGCACGACATCTCGGTCTTCAAGGAGCTGGAGCGTCTGCGGGAGGAGTGGGCGTCCATCATCGCCCACGATCTGCGTCAGCCCCTGACGGCGGCGACCTACAGTCTGAAGGTCTTGCGGGCCGCCGCCGACCGGCTGTCGCCGCAGGAGCGGGACGCGCTGGAGCGGTCGGCGGCGTCGATGGTGCGCATGGGGACCATGATCCAGGACCTCCTCGACATGTCGCGGCTCGAGGCGCACCACATGCGCGTCGAGCCACAGCGGTTCGACGTCGCCAAGATCGCGCGCGACGTCGTGGACGGTCTGGGGGGCCGCGAGGCGCGGATCGACCTGGTGTTCTCCGGCGACGCCGTGATGGCCTGGGCCGACCCCAACCGCGTCACCCAGGTGCTCGGCAACCTGCTCTCGAACGCGCGCAAGCACGGCTCACCGGGGACGCCGATCACGGTCGGCATCGAGACGAGGGACCGGGTCGTCGAGGTTCGTGTCACCAACCAGGGGCCGGGGATTCCGCGCGACGAGATCCCACGGCTCTTCACGCGGTTCGCACGCGCCCGGCAAGCTCAGGCGGCGGGCACGCCGGGCCTGGGCCTGGGGCTCTACATCGCCAAGGGCCTGGTCGAGGCGCAGGGCGGGCGCATCTGGGCGGAGAGCATCCCCGGGGCGACCACCACCTTCTCCTTCACGCTGCCGGCCTCGCCCCTGGCCGCCTCGTCGTCGAGCGCGTCAGCCGCCTGACCCCTGCACGCCAGCCGGCCGACGCGGCGCGCGGTTGGGTGACGACTCGACTGGCTCAGGCGGCGGCGCGTCGAGCGGCGACGACCTCGGGGCTGAGCCGCGCGCGCAGCGTCGTCCCCGGACCCTGGGCCATCGCCGACGCGAGGAGCCAGTGGGCGAGCTCGAGGAATGCGGCGCCCCCGTCGGTCGGGTGCAGCCCCGTCACCGTGAGCACGCCGACGCAGGCCCGGTCGGGCTCGTCGGCCAGCGATGCGACGAGGGCGTGCAGGGCGTGCTCGCCCTCCGCGGCGTCCGTGGCGAGGCTGTAGGCAGCGAGGAGTGCCGGCGCGATGCGCCCCACCGCTGTGCGAGGGAGCAACTGATCAAGGGCATGCGCGACGGCCAGCGTCACGATCTCCAGATCCTCCGGGGACGAGATCGGAAACATCGGGCGGCTCTTCACCGGCTGCGACGCCAGGGCGACCACGAGAGCCCGTCCGGGGTGGAGATGCTCGATCTCGGAGCGGAGACGGTGCCGCCAGCTCTCGCCGAGGAGCACCCCCGGCTCGCGAGGGAGGGGAGATGCCTCGGTGCCCGCCAAGACGTCGGCGTAGTTAGCCCCGATGTTCTCGAGGATGGCGAGATCGTGCGCGTCGAACGGGACGGATCGACGGTCGGCGAGCGCGAGGGCCCCGATCGTCACGCCTTCCGTGCGCAGCGGCACCGCGGCGAGCAGGCCCGAATCGCGCGCGGGCGCTCGCGAGACGCGCGCCGACATCGTGGCGATGTCGGGCACGATGAGCGTTGAGCCGCTCGCGACGACGTCGAGCGCGTAGTCGAGGACGACACTCTCGAACCGGGTCCCGCCTCCCCCGCGGCTGGCCGACGCGGCGAACACGCGCATCTTCCCATCGTCCATGGTCAGGAGCCCGACGTCAGCGCCGTCGAAGTAGCGGGAGATCAGCCGACAGTAGAGCTCGGCGACCTCCCGGAAATACGGGTGGCGGGCGAGAGTCGCCGACACCTTGGCCTGGGCCAGCTCGCTCGCTGCCCGCCGGCGTGCCTCCGCGCCGGCGCGGAGGTGAGCGGGCGGCTGGCGCTCGGCGAGAAGCGACTCGATGAGGAGGATGAGCTCGTCCGGGTCGAGAGGTTTCGGCTGAAAGATCCGGGCCCCCCGACGCCGGGCCTCTTCCTCGAAGCCGGGAAACCCCGAGCACGCGACGATGATCGGCAGGGGCGGCGGGAGCTCGCTGAGCATCTGCGTGATCAGCTCCAACCCGTTCATGTCGGGCATCATGATGTCGGTCACGACGACGTCGGGGTGCCATTCCCGCACGATCTCGAGGGCGGCGCGGCCGGAGGCAGCGCCACGGACCTGGTGCGGCGTGCTGCTTTGCACCACCGCGACGTAGGCGTCCAGCAGGTCCTGGGAGTCGTCCACGAGGAGTATCTTGCGATCCATTGCCCCATCTCCCTCAGGTCCGGGTCCGCGGCGGGGCCCCGGGTGGGCCTGCTACACCGGGCGAGGACGACCGCGGAGGGGTGCAATTGCCGATCCATACTGTGATGCCCGGCCTCGAACCCCGCCCAAAGTCCAGGTCGATCCGCCGTCGGCTCAGTCCAGTCGATAGGCGCGGCGCGCGGTGCCGCTGAACAGCGCCAGCTTCTCGTCGGCCGAGGCGCGGGCGGTGATGCGTTTGAAGGCGTTCCAGAGGGCGGCGTAGCCGATGCCCATCTTCTCGACGGGGAAGTTGCTTTCGAACATGCATCGGGCCGGCCCGAAGCGCTCGATGCAGTGCTCGATGTACGGCCGCCAGTGGTCGGCCAGCTCGGCCGACGTCGGCGGCGCCGGCAGCGCGCCGTAGTCGTAGGCGGCCAGGCGCATCATCATGCCGCCGAGCTTCATGGTCACGTTCGGGCACGTCGCCAGCTCCGTGATGCCGGTCTTCCATGACGCGAACACCTCGTCCCGCTTGCCGGTATACGGGCCGTAGCCCAGCGGCCCGCCGCAGTGGCCCACGATGATGTTCGCCGCCGGGAACGCGCGGGCCAGGTCGATGGCGTCGCCGAGCTGCGGGTGGAAAACCCAGGCGTCGAGCGACAGGCCGAGCGCGGTGAGACGTACCAGGCCCGCCCGGAACTCCGGCCGCCTCATGTCGTGCGGTCCCGTCGCCACGGCGCTGTTGCCGATGATCTCGCTCGCGTCCCACGCGGCGGAGTGACGCACGCCGCGAAACCGCCCGCCGCCGGCGCGGACGTGCATCTCGAGGATGGGCTCGACCCGATCGCCGAGGGCGAGATCGGCGAAGCCCACGATGCCGGCGGCGACACGCGGGGGGCCGTAGAGGCCGGTGTCACTCATCGCGGCGATGCCGGCCACGAACTCGGTCTCGCCCACCGGCCGCATCTCGGCCGGCCCGTGCGCGCGGTACATGGCGTGGCATTCGAGGAATACGGTGGCGACGACGTTGTGGCCGGTGCGCAGGTCGGCGAGCAGCTCGTGCAGCAAGTAGCGGTGATCGGGCCGTTCCCACAGGTGATGGTGGGTGTCGATGATCGGCAGCTCCGGCTCGAGGATGGGCTCGGCCGGCCGCCGGGCCAGCCACGTCTCGCTCGGCGCGGTGATCCGTCCGTACCGGGTCGGCGTCGTGTACTGGCTCATGTCAGTGGGTGTGGTGGCCCGTGCCGGGACCGTGCGAGTGCCCGGAGTGCGAGTACCCGCTGGTCGGCAGTGTGGGTGTGGTGGCCGGCGGGCGATTCAGGTTCATCTCGGGCACCGTGAAGACGCGCTCGGCGGGCGCGCCGTCGTGGGGACAGAACGTTTCCACGCCGGCGTCGCGCACCGGACGGGACACGACGAACTCGACCCCGCACGCGGAGCAGCGGAACGGATAGCGCACGAGCACGCTACCCGGCGTCGCCGGCGCCCATGACGTGCGCCTGCCAGTAGTGATGCGTCTTGGCGACCACCGTGATGATGCTCTTGACCTCGTCCTTCAGCCGGTAGTCGGGCCCGGCTGGTAGCACGAGACGATCGTCCTCGACGCGAGCGGCGACGTTCTCCAGCACGATGGCGGCGCCCATCCACCCGGCCATTGCCGGTGAGTCGCAGGTGACCGCGAGCCAGCCCGGCTCCGCGGATTCGGCAAAGAGCCCCGTGGTCTGCCAGATGCCACGGCGCATCTCGGCGAGCATCTCGCGGTCGGAGTCGGCGGTGTCGCCGGTGGGGGCGTGCAGCGCGCTCTCGGGCCCGCGCTGCGGGGGGCCGCCGAAGAGCGCGAGCTCGCAGAAGCTCGTCCACATGCTGCCCCAGTCCGGGCGCCCGTCCGCGTGCCACAGGAACGGCGCGGAAGACATCGGCGGAGGGGCCGCCGGCTGATCGTTCGTGGTGCTCATCGTGTCTCGTCGATGGCCGTCGCCGCGCGATCATAGCACCAACCTTGACTCCGAACCCGGGCTGGCGCAGCCTCGCCGCATGGTGATCGAGCGGGTCGACGTCTACTGGGTGAAGGCACCGCTGGCGTTCGTGTGGAAGACCTCGTACGGCGACCAGCACCACACCGACACGGTGCTGGTGCGCATGGAAGGCGGGGGACATCACGCGTGGGGTGAGAGTTGCCCGCCGTACATCCCCAGCTATTCGGCCGAGCACACACTGGCCACCTTCCATACCGTGCGCGAGCACCTGGCCGGCCGCCTCATCGGCCAGGAGATCCGCTCGGTGGACGACCTCCTGAGCCGCCTCGACTTCGTGAAGGGCAACCAGTTCGCGCGGGCCGCGCTGGAGATCGCGTGGTGGGTGCTGGAGGCCAAGGGCCGCGGGGTGCCGCTGCACGTGGCGCTCGGCGGCAAGGGCGAGGCGGTCGCGGTCGGTGCCGACTTCGGTGTCCAGGACTCGCTCGACGCTCTCATGGCGAAGATCCAGGCGGCGATCGACCAGGGCTTTCCGCGGATCAAGCTGAAGGTCCGCCCCGGCTGGGACCTCGACATGGTCGCCGCCGTCCGGTCCACCTTCCCGAGCTTCACCTTCCACATCGATTGCAACGCCGCCTATTCGCCGGCCGACACCGGGCTCTTTCGCACGCTCGACCGCTATCGGCTGGCCATGATCGAGCAGCCGCTGGCCGACGACGGCATGAGCCTGGTGAACCACGCCGACCTGCAGGCCCGGATCGACACGCCCATCTGTCTGGACGAGAGCGCGCTGAGCCTGGCCCACGTCGAGGCCGCCATCCGGCTGGGCGCTTGCCGCGTCGTCAACATCAAGATGGCCCGCGTGGGCGGCCTGGAGGCGTCGCGACGGATCCAGGCGCTGTGCGCGCAGCACGGCATTCCGTGCTGGGTGGGTGGCATGCTGGAGACGGCCATCGGCGGCGCCATCTGCGCGGAGCTGGCGACGCTGCCGAACTTCACCTACGCCGGCGACATCTTCCCGTCGTCGTACTTCTACCGCGACGACCTCGGCAAGCCGGAGATCGTCCTCAGCGGCCGCGGTGAGGTCGCGACCTCACGCGTGCCCGGCATCGCGCAGGAGCCCGACCCCGATCTGCTCGCGCAGTGGACCGTGGCCCACGCGGCGTTCCGCGCTTATTGAAATGGGGGGCCTCGAACGGGCCCCCCATTCCCCCCGGGGTGGCTCGGGACGCCCCGGCGAAGCCGTGGCGCCCCTCGATCTTCCGACCGATGCCTCAGGCTTGGCCCGCCGCCAGTTCGGCACGGGTGGCGTCGAGGGCGCGCTCGATCTGGGCGGCGCTGACGTCGAGGTGGGTGACCGCGCGGATGGTGGTCGGGCCCATCGCGCCCATGCGCACGCCGTGCGCCAGGAGCCGCTCGACGACGGTGGGGGCGTCGAGCCGGCCGGTCAGCTCGAAGAAGACGAGGTTCGTCTCCACGGTGGCCGGGTCGAGCCTCACGCCGGGCAGCCCGGCCAGCCCCTCGGCCAGGCGCCGGGCGTTGGCGTGGTCCTCGGCGAGCCGCTTGACGTGGTGGCGGAGGGCGTACACGCCGCCGGCGGCGATGATGCCCGCCTGCCGCATGGCGCCGCCCATCTGCTGCTTCAGCCGCCACGCCTCGGCGATGAAGTCGCGCGAGCCCGCCAGCGCGGCGCCGACCGGGGCGCCGAGCCCCTTGGTGAAGTCGATCCAGGCGGAGTCGAAGCACGCCGCCCACTCGTGGGCAGCGACGCCGCTGGCCACCACCGCGTTCAGGAGCCGGGCGCCGTCGAGGTGCGTAGCGAGGCGATGGCGCCGGGCGACGTCGGTCACCGCCCGCACGCGGTCGAGCGGCCAGATCGAGCCACCCCCCAGGTTGCTCGTCTGCTCGACCCACACCAGCCGGCTGCGCGGGTAGTGACGGAAGTCGGGCCGGATGCCCTCCTCCAGCGCCGCGACGTCGTACTGCCCGCGCGCGCCCTCGAGCGAGCGAACGTTGACCCCGGCCAGCGCGGCGGGGCCACCCGTCTCGAAGTGGATGGGGTGCGCGGTGCGATGGGCCAGCATCTCCTCGCCCGGCCGGCAGTGCACCCGCAGGGCGATCTCGTTGCACATCGTCCCCGACGGCAGGAACACCGCCGCCTCCTTGCCGAGCAGGTCGGCGACCATCTCCTGCAGGAGGTTCACGGTCGGATCCTCGTGCTTCTGCTCGTCGCCCACCTCCGCCTCGCACATGAACCGGCGCATCTCGGGGGTGGGGCGGGTGACGGTGTCGCTGTAGAGGTCGATGGCGATCGTGCCTGGCGTGGTCATGGCACGAGCATAGACCACCAGCCCGGACTATTCGTGAACGAGATCGCGCGAGCCGGGCGGGTGGCGCCGGGTGCGGCCCCTCCCCCCGGCGCGCCACGATGGCTCGCCGGCCGCCGCTGCTCGCTCCGGGCGTGGCTCGCGCGGCCCCCCATCCCCTCGAGGGGGTTGGCGCCAGGTCTGTCGACTCGTCGGCGGCGCGCTTCGCCACGCCCTGCGCGAGCGCGTCGGCGACGGCTCGCCATCGGAAGGCGCGCCGGGGGGAGGGGCCGCACCCGGCGCCACCCGCCCGTGGTGCGCTGACGTTCACGAATAGTCCGGGCTAGAGTATTCTCCCGCCATGAGACTGAGCCTCGCCTACGAGATGCAGCGGCCGGTGGTCGACGATCACGCGGTCATCGAGGAGACGATCGAGCAGTGCGTGCTCGCCGACCGCATGGGCTTCGATACCGTGTGGTTCGTCGAGCACCACTTCCTCACGAGCTTCTCGATGTCGCCGTGCCCGGAGGTGATCTTCGGGGCGCTGAGTCGCCTGACCAAGCGCATCCGCCTGGGCTTCGGCGTCGTGATCCTGCCCTACCACCACCCCGTGCGGGTGGCCGAGCGGGTGGCGATGGTCGATCACCTGTCCGGCGGCCGCGTGGAGTTCGGCACCGGGCGCTCGGCGGCCTACGAGCAGATGGGCATGGGGATCGATCCGCGCAACACCCGCGCCATGTGGGAAGAGTCGCTGCGGATGATCCCGCGGATCTGGGAGGACGGCCCCTTCTCGTGGGAGGGCCAGTTCTGGAACGTCCCGCCGCGCGACGTGCGCCCCAAGCCCTACCAGAAGCCCCATCCCGGCATCTGGGTCGCGGCGCTGCAGCCGGCGACCTATCAGCTCGCCGCCGAGCTGGGCATCGGCGTGATGGCGCTCAGCGTTGCCTCGCCGTCGTATCTCACGCCGCACATCAAGGCGTACAAGGAGCGGGTTCGCCATGCGAAGCCGGTGGGGAAGTTCATCAACGGCCAGTGGCTGAGCTCCACCATGGGCCTGTGCGGGCCCGACAACACGGCGGCGCGCGAGCTGGCGGCGAAGTCGCTGCGCACCTTCTTCGGCCCGGATCGTCCCTACCTCAAGGACCAGACGCACCTCTACGAGCAGCTCGTGGAGTCCTGGGGCGGCGTGCCGGACCACCTGAAGGCCAACTTCGCGCGCTACCTCAAGACCGAAGGCACCGAGGGCGCGCCCGAGGTGGATCTGTCAGGCGGGTCGGGTCAGATCGCCACCGCGCTGTGGAACCAGATCGACGCCGATACGCTGGTGGATCGCGGCGTCCTCGTCGCCGGCGATCCCGAGAGCTGCCTGCGCAGCATCGCCATCCACGAAGAGGCGGGCGTCGACGAGCTGCAGTTCCTCATGGCCACCGAGACCGTTCCCCACGACACGGTGATGACCTCCATCGAGCTGTTCGGCAAGCACGTCATCCCCGAGCTGAAGAGGCGGCCGGCTCCCGGAAGCTGAACGCCGGGTCCAGCGGCGGCAGCGGCGCGCCGAAGAAGAGCCGGCGCTGCACGCGCGGCAGCAGCGGCGATTTCAGGAACAGCGGCAGCACTCTCGGCACCAGCCACTTCACGATCGGATTGCTGCTGCCCTGGCCGAGCAGCACCCTCTGGGCCCCCAGCTGCAGACGGTGCAGCGTGCGGACGTCGCCCTCCCGCAGGCGCTGGACCGCGCGCAGCGCCTCGCGCGGGATCGGGCCCCGCCCCAGGAGCGGATAGATCGTCTGCGCGGCGACGGCTGCGGTCGCGAGGGCGACGTTGACCCCGATGGCTCCGGCCGGGCTCATGGTGTGGGCGGCGTCGCCGATCAGCAGCAGGCCGTCGCGCGCCCAGTCGTCGATGAGACGGATGAGGCCCTCCAGCGGGAAGAACGGCGTGAAGTCCTTCAGCGTGGCGGCGAAGCCGGCGAAGATCGGGTCGAAGCGCCGCACGCGCTCGGCCACCGCGGCGACCCCGGCCTGGCGCCACCGCCGCCACGCTCCGGTGGGCAGTAGGATCCCAGCTTGGATGTGGTGCGGGTACTTGGGCAGCATCAGGCCCCTGACGTCGCCGAGCGAGACGTAGAAGGTGCTGGACCAGCCGGGCGGCTGCTCGATCGTGAACCAGATGACGTCGAAGTCGTGGTGCTCGTACTCGGGTTTGAACCCGCCCAGCCGGGCCACCGCCGAGTAGCGCCCGTCCGCGCCTACCACGACGTCCGCCCGGATCTCGAACGGCTCCTGGCCGTGACGCAGCCCGCTCACGCCCACCACGCGGCCGTCCTCCTCGAGGAGCGTCGTCACCTTGGCGCCCATCCAGCACTGGAACGACGGGAACGGCTGCGCCTTGCGGAGCAGCGCGTCCAGGAAGATCGGCTGCGGCATCCAGATGGCATAGGGGTACCGCGGCGCGATCCGCTTGAAGGAGAACTCGCCGACCTCGTCACCGTTCAGCCGCACCTTGCCGGCCTCGAGGATCGAGTGGGGCTGGGCCCGCACGTAGTCCAGCAGCCCCAGCTCGTCCAGCAGGTGCGCCGTGCTGGGCTGCAGCACCTCCCCCCGGAACTCGCGCTCGAAGTCCTCGTGCCCTTCCAGCACGAGGACGTCGACGCCCCGCTTGGCCAGGAGGAGGCCGAGCATCAGGCCCGCCGGCCCGCCACCCACGATGCACGTGCTCACGCGGACGGTCGTCATGACGTGAGTATCCCATCTCGACGACACCTTGACTCGGGCTCCCGGCCGGCGCAGTCTCGCGGGACGATGGATTTCGGGATCAACCTCGCCACGTCGGCCGACTCGTGGAAGGTCGTCAGGCGCGCGGAGGAGCTCGGCTACACCCGGGCGTGGTTCTACGACACCCAGATGCTCAACGCCGACATGTTCGTCGCCATGGGCGCGGCGGCCGTGCAGACATCGAGGATCCGGCTGGCCACGGGCGTGCTGATTCCCTCCAACCGCATCGCGCCGGTGGCGGCGAGCGCGCTGGCCTCGCTGAACGCGCTGGCGCCCGGCCGCGTCGACTTCGGCATCTCCACCGGCTTCACCGCCCGGCGCACGATGGGGCTCGGTCCCGTGAAGCTCGACGACATGGCGGAGTACGTCCGGATCGTGCAGCGCCTGCTCGCCGGCGACACGCTGGAGTGGACCTTCGAGGGCAAGCGGCGGAAGATCCGCTTCCTGAGCCCCGAGATCGGCGTCGTGAACGTGACGGATCCGATTCCGCTGCATATCTCGGCGCTGGGGCCGCGCGGCCGCCAGCTCACGGCGCAGCTCGGTGCCGGGTGGATCTACGCGACCGGGCACCTGGGCGCGGCCAAGACCGCGGTCGCCGACATGCAGACCGCCTGGCGCGCGTCGGGCATCGACCCCGCCGGGTGCGGGGCCACCGCGTTCACCGGTGGGTGCGTGCTGAAGGAGGGGGAGAGGTTCGACGGCCTGCGCGCGAAGGCCCAGGCCGGGCCCCACGCCACGATCGCGCTGCACAACCTCGTCGAGGTGGAGGAGTTCGGGAACATGGGGCGGAGCGTGCCGCCCCCGCTCGCCCCGCTGCTGGAGCGTTACCGCCAGATCTATCAGACGTACGAGCCGGCGGACGCGCGCTATCTCTCCAACCACCGCGGGCACCTCATGTTCCTCCGCCCGGAAGAGCACGAGGTCTGCACGGCGGACCTGATCCGCACGCTGACGTTCACGGCAACCACGCCCGAGCTGCGCGACCGCATTCGAGAGCTGCGCGCCGCCGGGTACAACCATTTCTCGATCCACATCCGCCACGGCCATCCCGAGATGCTGGAGGAGTGGGCCGACGTGCTCGAGGGAGTCTGAGGATGCAAGCGATCGTCTTCGCGCAGACTGGCGGTCCCGAGGTGCTGGCCCTCTCCGACGTGCCGAAGCCCGACGTGCGACCGGGGATGGTGCTCATCAAGGTCCACGCGATCGGGGTGAACTTCGCGGACGTCCGCTTTCGCCAGGGCCAGTACGTCGTGAAGCCCAAGCTCCCCGACACGCCGGGCATGGAGGCGGCGGGCGTGATCGAGGCCGTCGGCGAGGGCGTGACGGATCTGAAGGTGGGGGCACGCGTGACCGCGTTCACCGTCAAGTCGTACGCCGAGTATTGCCAGGCGCCGGCGGCCATGGTCATCCCGCTGCCCGACGCCGTGAGCTTCGTCGACGGCGCAGCGTTCCCGATCCAGGTGCTGACGGCCTATCACATGCTGCACACGGCCGACTCGACCGGCCCGGGCCGCACCGTGCTCGTCCACTCCGCCGCCGGCGGCGTCGGGCTCGCGGCGGTGCAGCTCGCCACGATTGCCGGGGCTCGCGTGCTCGGGACGGTGTCGAGCGACGCCAAGGCGCAGATCGTCAAGGACCACGGCGCCGACGCCGTCATCAACTACGCCGGCGAGAAGTTCGCCGACGAGGTGCTGCGGTTGACCGAGGGCCGGGGAGTGGACCTCATCCTCGACGCGGTCGGGAAGCCGACGTTCGAGGAGGGGCTACGGTGCCTGGCGCCCCTCGGCCATCTGATTCTCTACGGGCGGGCCGGCGGTCCGACGGATCCGTTCAACGTCGCCACGCTTTCCGCGAAGTCCCACAAGGTTAGCGGTTTCATGGTGCCGACCGTGACGCGGAACTTCCCGGACAAGACGCGCGCCAGCGCGAGCCACTGCTTCACCCTGATGCGCGAGGGCCGGCTCAAGCTGCACATCGGCAAGACCTTCGGCCTCGCCGAAGCCGCCGACGCCCACCGGTACCTCGAATCGCGCCAGTCGACGGGCAAGCTGGTGCTGCTGCCGTAGCAGGAACATCGAGGGGCGCCACGGCTACGCCGGGGCGTCCCGAGCCGCCCGGGGGGCATGGGGGCCCGAGGGGCGCCACGGCTACGCCGGGGCGTCCCGAGCCGCCCGGGGGGCATGGGGGGCCCGTTCGAGGCCCCCCATCTTAGATAATCGACCGCACGAGACCGCCGTCGACCAGCATGGTGGTGCCGGTGATGTAGCTGGAGCGACTGGAGGCGAGGAAGGCCACCAGGTACGCCAGCTCGTTCGGCTCGCCCACCCGTCCCACCGCCGTCTCGGCCGCCCGCTGCGCCACCGCCTCCTCCACCGCGATGCCCAGCTCCTTGGCGCGCGACGTCACGTTGGAGAGCATGCGCTCGGTCATGATCGAGCCGGGGCACACGTTGTTGATCAGGACACCGTCGCGTCCCACCTCGTCCGCGAGGCTCTTCATGAATGCCACCACGCCGAGGCGCGTGACGCCGGAGAGAGCCAGGTTCGGGATCGGCTGGTAGACGGTGGCCGCCAGGATGTTGATGATCCGTCCCCGGCCGCTCCGCTTCAGGTGCGGCAGTGCCTCCCGGGACATCCGCGCGAAGAACAGCAGGGAGCGCTGCAGCGCGATGGCCCACTGCTCCTCGGTGGCGTTGTGGGCGCGGGCCAGGGGCGGCCCGCCGGAGTTGTTGACGAGGACGTCGATCCGCCCGAACCGGTCGACGGTCGCGGCGATGAGATCCCGGATCGTCTCGTGGCGGTCGAGATCACCCGCGAACGCCAGGACATCGCTTCCGGTCGTGTCGCGGATCTCTTGCGTCGCCCGGTCGAGGTCCTTCTGCGTTCGGCTGCACAGCGCCACCTTCGCGCCCTCGTGCGCCAGCACCTGCGCGCACGCCCGTCCCAGCCCCTTGCTCGCCCCGCCGACGATCGCCACCATGCCCTTCAGTTCGAGGTCCATGCGCGCAGTTATCGGAGCAAACCCCGCCGATGTCAACGCGCCTCGCCTCGGCTTTCTCGGCCGGGTACTATCAATGGGTTGTCTGGCATGAGAATCCTTGCGGTAGTCCTGGCGGTGGCCTTCACCGCTGCCGGCCCGGCCTGGCCGCGCTCGGCACCGGCTGCGGGGCCGAGCCACGGGCTGTCCATCCACGGCGATCTCAAGTACCCGCCCGGCTTCGCGCACTTCGCCTACGTCGACCCGCGGGCTCCCAGGGGCGGTAGGGTCACGCTGGCCGCGACCGGCACGTTCGACAACCTCAACCCGTTCATCCTCAAGGGGGTGCCGGCGCAGGGCATCGGCAACACGTTCGAGACCCTGCTGGTCGCCTCGGCGGACGAGCCGTCGTCCGAGTACGGGCTCGTGGCCGAGACGGCGGAGACGCCGCCCGACCGCTCGTGGGTCGCCTTCACCCTCCGCGCCGCCGCGCGGTTCCACGACGGCAGTCCCATCACGGTCGAGGACGTCATCTGGACCTTCGACACGCTTCGCACGCGCGGCCACCCGCTCTACCGGTCGTATTACGCCGCGGTGGCGAGCGTCGAGAAAACCGGGCCGCGCACCGTGCGCTTCGCCTTCAAGATCGGCGACAACCGCGAGCTGCCGGTCATCGTGGGCCAGCTCCCGGTTCTGTCGAAGGCGTACTGGACGAGCCGCGACTTCACGAAGACGACCCTGGAGGCGGCGCTCGGCAGCGGGCCGTACCGGGTCGAGTCGTTCGAGCCCGGGCGCTCGATCACGTATCGGCGCGTGCCCGACTACTGGGCCGCCGCGCTGCCCGTCAACGTGGGCCGCTTCAACTTCGACACGATCCGCTACGACTACTACCGGGACGACACCGTGGCGCTGGAGGCCTTCAAGGGCGGCGCCTACGACATCCGCCGGGAGAGCTCGTCGAAGAACTGGGCCACGGCGTACGAGGTGCCTGCCGTGCGCGACGGGCGCATCCGCAAGGAGCTGATCCCCAACGAGGTCCCGACCGGCATGCAGGGCTTCGTCTACAACACGCGCCGGGGCGTCTTCCGCGACCCCCGGGTACGGGCGGCCCTGGCCACCGCGTTCGACTTCGAGTGGAGCAACGCCCACCTGTTCCACGGCGCCTACACGCGCACCCGCAGCTACTTCTCCAATTCCGAGCTGGCCTCGCGGGGGCTGCCGAGCGAGGCAGAGCGGGCGGTGCTGGCGCCCTTCCGCGGCCGCGTCCCCGACGAGGTGTTCACCCGGGAATACCAGCCGCCCTCGACCGAGCCGGGTGGCCTCCGGCCCAACCTCGTTCACGCCTTCGAGCTCCTGGAGCAGGCGGGCTGGGTCGTGCGCGACCTGAAGCTGGTGAACGCCGAGACGGGGCGGCCGTTGACGTTCGAGATCCTGATCGACGACGCGACGTTCGAGCGCATCGCCCTGCCCTTCGCGAAGAACCTCGAGCGTCTGGGCGTCACCGCGCGCGTGCGCACCGTGGACGCCGCGCAGTTCGAGTACCGGCTGAAGCACTTCGATTTCGACATGACGGTGGGGCTCTTCCCGCAGTCGTTGTCGCCGGGCAACGAGCAGGTCGACTACTGGGCCTCCGTGTCCGCCGACACCCCGGGCAGCCGCAACCTGCCCGGGGTGCGCGATCCGGTGGTGGACCGGCTGATCGAGCTGCTCATCGCCGCTCCCGACCGCGCCGCCCTGGTCGCGCGCACCCGCGCGCTCGACCGCGTGCTGCTCTGGGGTCACTACGTCATCCCGCACTTCCACATCACCGCGTTCCGCGTGGCCTCCTGGGACCGCTTCGGTCGGCCGGCCGTCGCGCCGAAGTACGACCTCGGCATCGACACGTGGTGGATCGACCCGCGCAAGGGAGGGAGCGGCCGCTAGTGCTGGCCTACCTCGGCCGCCGCCTCCTCCTCGTCGTGCCGACGCTGTTCGGCATCATGCTCGCCAACTTCCTCATCGTGCAGGCGGCGCCGGGCGGCCCCGTCGACCTCATCCTGGCCCGCCTGCGGGGGGCCACCACCCAGGCCACGGCCCGCGTGGGCGGCACCGGCGCCGCCGAGACGGGCGGCGGCGCGGTCCGGCCCGGCGCGTCGGCCGGCGAGGACGGCGTGAGTCGTGCGGCGCGGGGCATCGACCCCGAGCTGGTGCGCCAGCTCGAGAAGCAATTCGGCTTCGACAAGCCGGCGTGGCAGCGCTTCGTCCACATGATGCGCAGCTACCTGGTCTTCGACCTCGGCACCAGCTTCTACCGCGACCGGCCCGTGCTGGGCCTCATGCTCGAGAAGCTGCCGGTGTCCATCACGCTCGGCCTGTGGACGACCCTGCTCGTCTACCTGATCTCGATCCCGCTCGGCGTGGCCAAGGCCGTGCGCGACGGCACGCCGTTCGACGCGTGGACGAGCGCGGCGGTCATCGTCGGCTACGCCATCCCCGGCTTCCTCTTCGCGATCCTGCTGGTGGTGCTCTTCGCCGGCGGCTCCTTCGCGCAGTGGTTCCCCTTGCGCGGCCTCACCTCGGACACCTGGGCCCTGATGTCCTGGCCGCACCGCGTTCTCGACTACCTCTGGCACATCGTGCTGCCGGTCACCGCCCTCGTGGTGGGCGGCTTCGCCGGGCTGGCCATGCTGACCAAGAACTCGTTCCTGGACGAGATCAACAAGCAGTACGTGGCCACCGCGCGGGCCAAGGGGCTCAGCCGGCGCCGGGTGCTCTACGGCCACGTGTTCCGCAATGCCATGCTGATCGTGGTGGCCGGCTTTCCGGGCGCCTTCATCAGCATCTTCTTCGCGAGCGCGCTGCTGATCGAGGTGATCTTCTCGCTCGATGGCCTGGGCCTGCTCGGCTTCGAAGCCGCGGTGAACCGGGACTACCCCGTGATGTTCGGCACGCTCTACGTCTACACGCTGATCGGGCTGCTGCTGAACATCGTGACCGACCTCACCTACACGGCCATCGATCCGCGCATCGACTTCGAGCGGCGGGACACGTGAGCCTCTCGCCGCTGACGCGCCGCCGGCTGGCCAGCTTCCGGGCCAGTCGCCGCGGCTACTGGTCACTGTGGGTCTTCCTCACGCTGTTCGGGCTCTCGCTCGGCGCCGACGTGCTGGCCAACGACCGCCCTCTGCTCGTGCGCCACCACGGGCGCCTCTACGTCCCCGTCCTGCGCGCCTATCCCGAGACCGCGTTCGGGGGCGTGCTGCCGACCGAGGCGGCCTACCGGGACCCCGCCGTGGAGCGGCTCATCGAGGCCCGCGGGTGGATGGTGTGGCCGCCCATTCCCTACCGCCACGACACCATCGACTGGGAGCTGCCGGGGCCGGCCCCCGCCGCGCCGTCGGCGCGCCACTGGCTCGGCACCGACGACCAGGGGCGTGATCTGCTCGCGCGGCTCGTCTACGGCTTCCGCATCTCCGTGCTGTTCGGCCTCGCGCTGACCGTGGCCAGCTCCGTGATCGGCGTCGCCGCCGGCGCGGTGCAGGGATACTTCGGCGGCTGGACGGACCTGCTCCTCCAGCGGTTCATGGAGGTCTGGTCGGGGCTGCCCATCCTCTACCTGCTCATCATCCTCGCCAGCATCGTGCAGCCGAGCTTCTGGTGGCTGCTCGGCCTCATGCTGCTCTTCTCCTGGATGTCGCTGGTGGGCGTGGTGCGCGCCGAGTTCCTGCGGGCCCGCAGCCTCGACTACGTGCGCGCGGCCCGCGCGCTCGGCGTCCGTAACGCGGTGATCATGGGCCGTCACCTCTTGCCCAACGCCATGGTGGCGACGCTGACCTTCCTGCCCTTCATCCTCAACGGCGCCATCACCACCCTGACCTCACTCGACTTCCTCGGCTTCGGCCTGCCGCCCGGCTCCGCCTCGCTCGGGGAGATCCTGGCCCAGGGCAAGGCGAATCTCCAGGCGCCCTGGCTCGGGCTCACCGGCTTCCTCGTCCTCGCCGTCATGCTCTCGCTGCTCATCTTCATCGGCGAGGCAGTGCGCGACGCCTTCGATCCCCGGAAGGTGCGATGACGCCGCTGCTGGCCGTGCGCGATCTCTCCGTCTCGTTCGCCGTGGAGGGCGGCGAGGTCGAGGCGGTGCGTCACGTCTCGTTCGACGTCGAGCGGGGACACTCGGTGGCGCTGGTGGGCGAGAGCGGCTCCGGCAAGTCCGTCACGGCGCTGTCGATCATGCAGCTCTTGCCGTACCCGGCGGCGCGGCACCCGGGCGGCAGCATCCTGTTCCAGGGCCGGGAGCTGATCGGCGCCCCCGAGGCCACGATGCAGCAGGTGCGCGGCGACCGCATCGCCATGATCTTCCAGGAGCCGATGACGTCGCTGAACCCGCTGCACTCCATCGAGAAGCAGGTGAACGAGGTCCTGCGCGTGCACAAGGGCCTGTCGCGTCCGGCCGCCCGCGCGCGGACGCTGGAGCTGTTGCGGCTGGTGGGACTGCCGGAGGCCGAGCGCAGGCTGGACGCGTATCCGCACCAGCTCTCCGGCGGTCAGCGCCAGCGCGTGATGATCGCGATGGCGCTGGCCAACGAGCCCGACCTGCTCATCGCCGACGAGCCCACGACCGCGCTCGACGTCACCATCCAGGCCCAGATCCTCACGCTGCTCGGCGAGCTGCAGGCCAAGTTCGGCATGGCGCTGCTGCTGATCACGCACGACCTGGGCATCGTCCGCAAGATGGCCGAGCGCGTGTGCGTGATGAGCGCCGGCGAGATCGTCGAGGCCGGCGTGACCCGCGAGGTCTTCGACTCCCCCCGGCATCCGTACACCCGGCGCCTGCTCGCCGCCGAGCCGCGGCCGATGGCCCGAGCGCCGCGGGCGGACGCGCCCGTGGTGGTGGAGGCCCAGGACGTGCGCGTGTGGTTCCCGATCCGTCGCGGGCTGCTGCGGCGCACCGTCGGCCACGTCAAGGCCGTCGACGGCGTCAGCGTGACCGTGCGCGAGGGCCAGACGGTCGGCGTGGTGGGCGAGAGCGGCTCCGGCAAGACCACGCTCGGCCTCGCCCTCCTGCGGCTGCAGGCGTCCCAGGGCCGGATCCGCTTCGGCGGCCGCGACATCCAGGGCGTGCCGGCCGGCGTGCTGCGGCCGCGGCGCCGCGAGATGCAGGTGGTCTTCCAGGACCCGTTCGGCGCGCTGTCCCCGCGCATGTCCGTCGCCCAGATCGTCGGCGAGGGCCTCGGCGTGCACGGCCTCGGCGGCACGCCGGCCGAGCGCCGCGATCTCATCGACGCCGCGCTGGGCGAGGTGGGGCTCGACCCCGGGCTGCGCGACCGCTACCCCCACGAGTTCTCGGGCGGCCAGCGCCAGCGCATCGCCATCGCCCGCGCCATGGTCCTCAAGCCGCGCTTCGTGGTCCTCGACGAGCCGACCTCCGCGCTCGACATGTCCGTGCAGGCGCAGGTCGTCGACCTCCTGCGCGAGCTGCAGGCCCGTCATCGCCTCGCCTACCTGTTCATCAGCCACGACCTCAAGGTGATCCGTGCGGTGAGCGACGAGATCCTGGTCATGCGTGACGGCCGGGTCGTCGAGCAGGGCCCGACCGCCCGGATCTTCGAGCAGCCGGCGCAGGCCTACACGCGCGCGTTGATGGCGGCGGCCTTCGAGCTGGAAGCGCTGGAGGAGGGCGGCGTCCGGACGTAGGGGTCAGCCGAGCAGATCCCGAAGCCTCAGCCCGAGGTCGGGGAAGGCAGCAGGCGCGAACGTCTCGTCGGCGCGGGGCACGCGAACGTCGTGGTACGTGCCGCCACCCGGTCCGTGATGGATCTCGAGCCGGCCCACCTCGAGATCGACCAGCCACGCCTCGTCCACCCCCGACCGCGCGTACAGCGGGAACTTCGTCCGGCGGTCGTACGGGAGCGAGCTGTCCGCGACCTCGACCAGCAGGCGCACCGCCGCCGGCTCTGGCAGACCGGCGGCGTAGAAGTCGGTGCGGGGCGCGAGCAACATAACGTCGGGCTCGGGTTCCGACTGGTGTCGAGCCAGCAGCAAAGGATTCTGCACCCACACCACCGCCCGGTCGCCCAGGCGGGTCGAGAACAGGTGGTGGATCCTCGCCACGGTCGCGGCGTGGCGGCTGCCGATCGGCGTCATCTCGATGATCTCGCCCTCGATGAGCTCCACACGGTCATCCGGGCCGAGGATGCCGGTCTCACCCATCCGGTGATATTCATCGAGCGTGAAGCGCCGGCGCCGGAGCGCGACCGCCATGGTGTCCTCGCCGTCAACCATTCCGCCGTACCTCCGCCTCACCGTCAATGCCGGAAGGTCGATACACGGGCAAGTATAGTCGGCCGGGCTGCGACGAGACTCGCGGGGAGGAACGCGTCAGATCTTCGCGCTGAGCCGGGAGGCACAACGCCGGTAGCAGCGCACGGCGTTGTCCCAGAGGAGCTTGCGCCGGGCCGTCTCGGAGATCGAGGTCCAGCCGAGGATCGCGTCGACCGACTTCGGGAACCAGCTCTCCGAGTGCGGGTAGTCGGTGGCGAACATCAGCGTGTCCTCGCCGAGGGCCTCGATCGCCTGGCGCAGCGACAGCTCACCCTCGTGGAGCTGGATGCTCTGGAAGTACTGGGGGCCGCGGATGTAGTCGCTCGGTCGCTGCTTCAGCGGGGGCAGGGCGTGGCGGGACATCTCGGCCAGCTCGTCCAGGCGCGAGGCCCAGAACGCCAGCCAGCCGTGGCCGCACTCCAGCGCGGTCAGCCGCAGCTCCGGGTAGCGGTCCAGCACGCCGGCGCCGATCAGCGCGGCCATGTTGCGCTGGGCGTTCCAGGCGTGGCCGGCGGCGCGCTGCAGGAAGACGTTGTCCCAGGTGTCCCACACGCCGGGCGGATAGGGCACGGTCATCGTGAAGGAGTGGATGACGACCGTGAGGTCGTGCGCCTGCGCCGCCGCCCAGATCGGCTCCCAGTCGGGATCGTCCAGCGAGAGCGCGGGCGGGCAGATCGGGAAGACGCCGACCGGCCACGCCTCGCGGCTGCACCGCTCGATCTCGGCCACCGAGGCGACGACGTCGCGGGCCGAGACCAGCACGAGACTCGTCAGTCGATCGGGGTAGGGCGCGCAGTAGTCGGCCACGAAGCGGTGATAGGCCTGGTACATCGCCTGCTCGAGGGCGACGTCGTCGAGGCCGCAGAAGCTCGGCACGCTGCCGGAGGGCAGGACCATGTTCACGTCCACCCCTTCGACGTCCATGTCCTTCACGCGCGCATGCGGGTCGAAGCTCACGCGCTCGCTCGGGAACGGCGGCCCCTGCCAGCGCACGTCCCACGGCGTGCCGCCGTCCCTGGCGCCGCGGCTGGCCGGCGACGGCGGCTCGACGCGCTCCCGCGAGCCGAGCCGGCGGTTCAGCGCGGGCGTCTTGCCAATCCGGTAGCGCGACATGCCGGCCTTCCCGGGCGCGCGCTGGACGAGCGGCCCCTGCGCGGCGAGCCGCCGACGGTCGGCGATCGAGAGGTACTGCTCGATGGGCTCGGCGGGCTCGATGATGTGGGTATCCGCGTCGAAGATCCGGTAGCCCGCTCGAGCCATGGCCGCGTCCTCAGCGTCCTCGAAGTTTCGGATCCAGCGCGTCGCGCAGCGAATCGCCGAACAGATTGAACCCGAACACTCCCAGGCTGATGGCGATGCCCGGGAAGACCGGAATCCACGGCGCTTTTTCAGCGTACGACAGCGCCGAGCCGGAGAGCATCAGGCCCCACGACGGCGTCGGCTCCGCCGCCCCCAGCCCGAGGTAGCTGAGGGCCGCCTCGGCGAGGATGGCGCCGCCGAGCTGCGCGGTCAGCAGGATGATGTAGGGCGCCACGACGTTGGGGACGATGTGCCGGAGCACGATCCGCCGCTGCGGAGCGCCGAGCGCGGCCACCGCCTCGACGTACACGTTTTCCTTCACCGCCAGCGCGGTCGCCCGCACCACCCGGGCCGCCCGCGGGATGATCGGGATGGCGATGGCGATCACCACGTTCTGGACGGCTGGCCCCAGGATCGAGGCGATGGCGAGGGCCAGGATGAGCTGGGGGAACGCGAGCAGGATGTCCATCAGCCGCTCGAGCAGGAGATCCAGCTTTCCCCCGACGTACGCGCTGGTCACGCCGAGCAGACCACCGATCGAGCAGCCGAAGAACGACGCCGTGAAGCCGACGAAGAGCGCGATGCGCGCACCGTACATGATGCGGCTCATCAGGTCGCGTCCGAACTCGTCGGTGCCGAACCAGTGCTCGACGCTCGGGCGCGCGAACTGCAGCGCGTAGTCGGCCTGGTAGGCATCGTACGGCGCCAGCGTATCCGCCAGCGCGGCGACGACCATCAACCCCAGGATGATGAACGCGCCCGCGGCGCCGAGCGGCTTCGTGCGGGCGAACTTCAGCACCTCCTCGACGAGGGTGAGCCGCGGCGCCAGGGCGGTGGTGGCGGTCGCGTGGGTCAGCTCGACGTTGGTCGCCATCGCTAGCGGTACCGGATGCGCGGGTCGAACCACGCATAGGTGAGATCCACGAGGAGGTTGATGATCACGAAGCTGGACGCGATGAGGAACACGAGCGCCTGCACGACGGGATAGTCGCGGTGGGCGACCGCGTCCACCACGAATCGCCCGATCCCGTTCAGCGTGAACACCGTCTCGGTGACGACCAGGCCGCCGATCAGGAAGGCGAACTCGGTCCCGATCAGCGTGATCACCGGCAGCATCGCGTTCTTGAGGGCGTGGCGGATGACCACGACGCGCTCGCGCAAGCCCTTCGCCCAGGCGGTGCGGATGTAGTCCTCGCGCAGCACCTCGAGCACCGTCGAGCGCGTCATGCGGGTCGTCACCGCCGAGTACCGGTAGCCGACGGTCAGCACCGGCCAGATCATCATCGAGATGTTCGCCCAGGGATCGACCCACGGCGGCGTGAATTCCAGCGGTGGGCCCCAGCCGAAGAAGATCACCAGGGTCAGGATGGTGAGGATCCCGACCCAGAACCCTGGGATGGCGAGACCGCCGATGCTGACCACGCGGACGGCATAGTCCACCCAGCTGTCCTGGCGGACGGCGGCCAGCATGCCGAGGGGGATGGCGATGATCACCGAGACCAGCGTCGCCAGGAGCGCCAGCTCGAGGGAGAGGGGCAGGCGGATCAGCAGCTCCTCGATGACCGGCTGCCCCGTCCACAACGAGGTCCCGAAGTCGAGCCGCAGCAGGCCCCAGAGCCACGTCCCGTATTGCACCAGCAGCGGGTCATCCAGGCCGAGCCGCTGGCGCATGGCGGCGAGCTGCGCGGGATCGATGTGGCCGGCCTGGTCGCCACCGAAGATGAGCAGGGCGACGTCGCCCGGGATGACCCGCATGATCAGAAAGACGAGGGTGGCGGCCCCCAGCAGGGTGGGGATCATCAGCAGGATCCGCTTCATGATGTACGTCTGCATGCCGTCGTCGCCTCGCGTGTCGGCTCAGTCTTCCGAGAGCCAGACGTCCTGGAGCTTCTGGTTGGTGAAGTGACTGGGCGGCGCCACCCAGTTCCTGACCTTGGCCCAGTGCACGACGTTGCGCGACCACCAGAGCCCCGGCATGTGGTACGCGTTCTCCAGCACGATCTTCTGGAGGTCGATGACCAGCTTCCGGCGCTCGGCCGGGTCGAGCGTTCGGGCCTGCCGGGCGTACAGGTCGTCGATGCCGGGGTTGGAGAACCGGGCCCAGTTCTGCGGGGACCCCGTGAGGTAGGGCGCCAGCAGCTGATCGGGATCGTCGACGAACGCGCCGGTCGGGAAGACCATCAGCTCGAAGTTGCCCTGGTCCCGCCCGTCCGCGTACCAGGACGCCGTCTCGAGCGGCCGGTGCTCGGCCTCGATCCCGATCTTGCGCCACTCCTGGATCACGTACACCGCGAAGTCCTGGTAGGGGAGCTTGATGTTGCGGTTCTTCAGCACCACCTTGAAGCCGTTGGGATACCCGGCCTCGGCCAGCAGCTTCCTCGCCTCGGCCCGGTTCTTGTCGGCGTCCCGCCCGAAGCCCGGAAACGTCTCGAGCTCGGCCGGCGACATCGCCCACTCGGTGCCCGGACGGGTGAGCGCCCCGACGTCCCTGAGGCCCGTGAGCTGCTGCAGCACCCGGGCCCCCGTGTAGCGGTCGACTCCCAGCGTGAGGGCCTTGCGCACGCGGACATCCGTGAACGGCTTCACGGTGTTGTTGATCGCGATGTCGAAGTGGATGACGAAGGGGGTCTGCTGGACGACGACCTTGTCGCCGAGCTGCCGCTTGATCGCCTCGACCTCGCTCAGGGGCAGGTCGCGGAACTCGACGTGGGCGCGGCCCGACCGGATCGGCCGCCGCGCGCACGGACGTCTCCGTGCTGATGAAGAACTTGTACCCGTTGAGGTACGGGCGGTCCTTGACGAAGTAGTCGGGGTTCCGCTCGCCCTCGAACGTCGACCCGCGCGTGTAGTTCTTGAACCTGAAGGGGCCGGAGCCCATCGACGTTCTTCTTGAAGTGATTCGGATCCTTGTCGAGGTACTTCTTCGGGTAGATGACGTTCCACGGTGAGGCGAGGTTCGTCAGGAGAGAGGCCGACGGAAACTTGAGCTTGAACACCACGGTGCCCGCCTCCGGCGCCTCCACGCTCGCGATCGCCGAGTAGTGGTGCTTGCGGATGCTGCGGACCCCCTCCGGTGGAAAGAGGATCTTGTCGTAGGACGCCTTGACGTCGGCGGCCGTCAGCGGCGAGCCGTCGTGGAACCGGATGCCCGGATGGAGCTTGAACGTGTACGTCAGGCCGTCGGGCGAGATCGTCCACTCGCTGGCCACGTCGCCGATGACGTTCGGGTACCGGTAGGGATCGATCTGCAAGAGCGTGCTGTACAGCGGCGCGACCGGCTGGAGGGTGGCGAAGGTCTGCTCCTGGTGCGGGTCGAGGCTCGGCGCGTCGGCGCCGATGGCGGCCAGCAGCACCCCTCCACGGCGCGGCGTTTCCTGCGCCTCGACGATCGCCGGCGTCACCGCGACCACGGATCCGATGAGGACGCCGAGCGCGACGACGATGGACAGCGGCCGATGACGGAGATTTTCTGTCGTCATCTGATACCTCCCACGCCAGTGGGCGGCCGGGACGTTGAAGGGCCCGCGATCCGTTTCCTTCCCTCGGTTACCTCCTCCGGCTCAGTCCTCCGAGAGCCACACGTCCTGCAGCTTCTGGTTCGTGTAGTGGCTGGGTGGCGCCACGTAGTTCTTGACCTTCGCCAGGTGCACGACCCGCCGCGTCCACCACAGGCCCGGCATGTAGTACGCCTGGTCCAGCACCCGCTTCTGCAGCTCGATCACGAGCTTCTTGCGCTCGTTGGGGTCGGTCGCGCGGGCCTGGCGCGAGAACAGGTCGTCGAGCACCGGATCGGAGAAGCGGCCGTAGTTGGCCGACGCCCCGGTGCTGTAGCGGTTCAGGAACTGGTCGGGGTCGTCCATGAACTCGACCGTCGGCTGCAGGAACAGCTCGAAGTTGCCCGTGTCGCGCCCGTCGGCGAACCAGGCGGCCGTCTCCAGCGGCCGGTTCTCCACCTCGATGCCGATCTTCCGCCACTCCTGGATCACGTAGACCGCGAGGTCCTGGTACGGCAGCTTGACGTTGCGGTTCTTCATGACGGCCTTGAAGCCGTTGGGGAACCCGGCCTCGGCCAGCAGCTTCTTGGCCTCGACCCGGCTCTTCTCGGCATCCCGCCAGAAGCCCGGGATCTTCTCGAGCTCGGCCGGGGGGAGGGCCCAGTCGGTGCCGGGCCGCATCAGCCCGCCGACGTCCCGCAGCCCGGTGAGCTGGTAGAGCACCTTGCCGCCGGTGTAGCGGTCGAAGCCGAGCGTGAGCGCCCTGCGCACGCGGATGTCGGTGAACGGCTTCACCGTGTTCTGCATGGCGAAGCCGAACTGCCCGACCATCGGCGTCTCCTGGACGACGACCTTGTCGCCCAGCTGCTTCTTGATCGCGTCGACCTCGGAGTTCGGCAGGTCACGGAACTCGATGTAGGCGCGTCCGGACCGGATGGCCGCCGCCCGCACCGACGTCTCGGTGCTGATGAAGAACTTGTACCCGTCGAGGTAGGGCCGGTCCTTGACGAAGTAGTTGGGGTTCCGCTCGCCCTCGAACGTCGAGCCGCGCGTGTAGTTCTTGAGCTTGAAGGGTCCGGAGCCGACCACGTTCTTCATGAAGTGGTTCGGGTCCTTGTCGAGGTACTTCTTCGGGTAGATCACGTTCCACGGCGAGGACAGGTTGTCGAGCAGCGACGCCGAGGGGAACTTGAGCTTGAAGACCACGGTGCGCGGCGTCGGGCGCGCCGACCGACTCGATCGCGGAGTAGTGGATCTTCCGGACGCTGCGCGTGCCCGCCGGCGGGAACACGATCTTGTCGTAGGTGGCCTTGACGTCGGCCGCGGTCAGCGGCGAGCCATCGTGGAACTTGATGTCCTGCCGCACCTTGAAGGTGTAGGTCAGCCCGTCCGGCGAGATCTTCCACTCGGTGGCGACGTCGCCGACGACCTTCGGGTAGTTGTACGGGTCGATCTGCAGCAGCGTGCTGTACAGCGGCGCCACCATCTGGATGTTGGCGAAGGTGCTCTCCTGGTGGGGGTCGAGACTGGGCGCGTCAGCGCCGATGACCGCCAGCAGCACGCCGCCGCGGCGCGGGGTCTGTTGCGCCAGGACGTCCGCTGGTGCCAGGAGGGCCCCGGAGGTGAGCAGGGCAAGGAGGAGGACGAGCGAAATGCGCACCGGACGACGTCGGGACCGTACCGTCATGGAACACCCCCGGGCTGGAATGGAGCGGTCGTCGATCGAGCGATGTGAGCGCAGACGCTACCAGCGCCCACCCAACCCGTCAAGGGTTGATGTCCAGGGTTGATGTCCAGCCCGCCGGAGTATCGAGGGGCGCCACGGCTGCGCCGGGGCGTCCCGAGCCGCCCGGGGCTTGGGGGGCCCGTTCGAGGCCCCCCATCTCAAACTAGGCCCGGTCGAGCCAGACCCGGTGCATGTCGATCAGGCCGGCCGGGATCATCTGGAAGCCCTTCACGTGCTTGTGGAGGACCTTTTGCTCGTTGACGTGCAGCAGGACCACCACCGGCGCGTCCTCGACGATCGCCTTGACGGAGTCCTCGTAGTGCTTCTTGCGCTTCTTGAAGTCGTGCTCCTCCCGCGCGGCCTCCACCGCCCGGTCGAAGTCCTTGTTCACCCACTTGCCGGCGTTCCACGCCTCCGTCGAGTGCAGCTCGGGGTAGAGCGTCTCGTCGGGGTCGAGGTCGGCGTCCCACTGCACCTGCACGAGGTCCCACTGCCGCTCCTGCAGCCAGCGCCGGCGGAACGTCGGGAAGTCGGCCAGCTCGATCCTGACCTTGATGCCGATCTTCGCGAGGTGGGCCTGGACCATCTCCATCCGCCGCGGGGCCGCTCCCGTGTTGATGGAGAGCAGCAACAGCTCCCGCCCGTCGTACTTCGCCTGCTTCATGAACGTCTTCGCCTGCTCGAGATCGAAGTACTGGCCGTTCTTGCCCGTCTCGAAGGCCGGGTCGTAGAAGCCACCCATCGGCGGCGAGATCGGCCCGTGGGCCACGATGCCTTCGCCGAAGTCGACCTTGTCCAGGAGCTCCTTGCGGTCGATGGCGAAGGTCACGGCCTTGCGCAGGGCCTTGTCGGTGAACGGCTCCTTCGCCATGTTCATGTGGATGCAGACCCAGTTGCCGCCGACGGCGGACAGCGCGGTGAGCTTCGGGTCTTTCCGTAGATCAGCCACGAACTGGGGCGCCACGTTGTTGATCAGGTCCACCTCGCCCGTCTTGAGGGCGGCCACGAGCGTGGACGGCTCGACGATGATCTTGATCATCACCCGGTCGAGGTAGGGCAGCTTGCCGCCGGTGGCGTCCGTCTCCCAGTAGTTGGGGTTCTTCTCCAGCAGGATGGAGTCGCCTTCCTTCCACTCCACGAGCTTGAATGGCCCGGTGCCGACCGGGCTGCGGCCGTAGGTCTTGCCCTTCTCCTTCACCGCCCGGGGACTGAGGATGGTGGCGGCCCGGCCGGTGGAGCCGGTGAAGGCGACACGGAGGAACGGGTAGGGCTTGGTGAAGTGGAGCTTCACCGTGTGGGAGTCGGGGGTCTCGATCGCTTCGAGGAGCCCGAGCTTCCAGGCGTGGATCGGCGACTGGGCCTTGTCCTTCACGCGCTCGAGGTTCCACTTGACCTCGGCGGACGTGCACGGATCGCCGTTGTGGAACGTCACGCCCTTGTGCAGCCGGAAGACGTGGATACGGTCGCCCTGGATCTCCCACTCCCGCGCCAGGTCGGGCTTGAAGTCCACGCTCTTGCCGTCGGGCGAGGTGATCTTGAGGAGCCCGTTGTAGATGTTGTTGTGGATCGAGCAGGCCACGATGGACGTGGTGTTGTGGGCGTCCAGCGTGTCGATGTTGGAGAAGCTGCCGATCTTGATGGTGCCGCCGTACTTCGGCTTCTGGGCGTGCGCCAGCGAGGGCAGGCCGAGCGGCGCGGCACCCGCCAGCGCCATCCCCGACCAGCCGAGCATCTTGAGGACGGCCCGGCGGTTGACGTCCTCGCGTAGCAGCTCTCTGACGACCTCGAACCCGTCTCGGCTCTTCATGGTGTTCCTCCTTCGTAGAGATGGCAGGCGACGACGTGGCCGGGCGCGGCCTCGCGCAGGGGCGGCTCGACGTCGTCGCAGCGCGGGAACCGGTAGGGGCAGCGGCTCGCGAAGCGGCAGCCCCGGGGCAGATCGATCGGGCTCGGCAGCTCGCCCTCCAGCAGCCGCGCCTGGTCGAAGATCGACGCGCGGCCGTCGCCCGATGGTCGGGATCGCCGCCAGCAGCGCCTGCGTGTAGGGATGCAGCGGCTGCTTGAACAGCGCCGCGGTGGGGGCGACCTCCACGAGGGTGCCGAGGTACATCACCGCCACCCGGTGGCTCACGAACCGGATGACGCCGAGGTCGTGCGACACGAACAGGTAGGCCAGGCCCAGCCGCTCGCGCAGCTCGACGAAGAGGTTGAGGATCTGCGCGCGGACGGAGACGTCCAGGGCCGACACGGCCTCGTCGCCGACGATCAGCCGCGGCCCCACGGCCAGCGCCCGCGCGATCCCCACCCGCTGGCGCTGACCGCCGCTGAGCTCGTGCGGGTAGCGCGCGGCGTGCTCCGGCTGCAGCCCCACCATGTCCAGCAGCGCGCGCACGCGGTCGGGGATCTCGGGCGCGGCCGCCAGGCGGTGCACGCGGATCGGCTCGGCGACGGTGCGCCCGACCGTCATCCGGGGATTCAGCGACGTGTACGGGTCCTGGAAGACGATCTGCGCCTTCCGCCGGAACGACAGGAGCTGCCCCGGCGGCCGCGCGGTGATGTCCTCGCCGTCGAAGACGATGCGGCCGCGGGTGGGCTCGATGGCGCGCAGGACGAGGCGGCCGGTGGTCGTCTTGCCGCAGCCGCTCTCGCCCACGAGGCCGAGCGTCTCCCCGGGGTCGATCGTGAAGCTGACGCCGTCGACGGCGCGGACCACCCGCCGGCGGCCGGGCAGCACGTGCGTGAGGAGCCCCTCGCGGACCGGGAAGTGCTTGACGAGGTCCTCGACCGCCAGCAACGGCGGCATTAGGTCTTCACGAGGTGGCAGGCGGCGATGTGGTCGGCGCCGGCCGGCCGGAGGGCGGGCTCCTCGGTGGCGCACCGCGACTCGGCCACGCCGCAGCGGGGATGGAAACGGCACCCGCGGGGCAGGGCCGTGAGCCCCGGCATGACGCCGGGGATGGCACCGAGACGGCTGCAGTCGTCGAGCCCGGGCAGGCAGGCGATCAGCGCCTTCGTGTACGGGTGCGCGGGCGCGCGGAACACCGTGGCGATCGACGCCTCCTCCACGACGCGGCCCGCGTACATCACGATCACGCGGTGGCACATCTGCGAGACGATGCCGAGGTCGTGGGAGACGAGCAGGACCGCCATCCCCAGCTCGCGGGCGAGCCGCCGGATGAGCGAGAGCACCTGGGCCTGGATCGTGACGTCGAGCGCGGTCGTCGGCTCGTCGGCGATGAGGAGGGCGGGTGAACAGGCCACGCCCATGCCGATCATCACGCGCTGGGCCATGCCGCCGGAGAACTGGTGCGGGTAGTCGCGGATGCGGGTGGTCGCCGACGGGATGCCGACGCGCGTCAGCAGCTCCCCGGCGCGCCGCCGCAGCACGCCGCGCCCCTCGTCGAGGTGGAGCGCCATCGTCTCCACGAGCTGGTCACCCACCCGGAAGACCGGGTTCAGCGAGGCGCCCGGGTTCTGGAAGATCATGGCGATGTCCTTGCCGCGGATGCGCGCCAGCGCCGGCTCCTCGAGGGCGAGCAGGTTGCGCCCGCGAAAGCGGACCTCACCGCTCACGCGCCCGGGCGGGCAGCGGACCAGGCCGAGGATCGCCTCCGAGGTGAGCGTCTTGCCGGCGCCCGACTCGCCGACGAGGCCGACGATCTCCCCGCGGCCGACCGCGAAGCTGACCCCGTCGACTGCGCGCAGCGGACCGTCCTCGGTGGTGAACTCGACGACGAGGTCGCGCACCTCGAGGACGGGATTCATCATCGCCGCAGCCGCGGGTCCAGCGTGTCGCGCAGGCCGTCGCCGAGCAGGTTCAGGCCGACGATGGTCACCATGAGCGCGATCCCCGGGATCGTCGAGACGTGCGGCGCCATGACGATGAAGTTGCGGCCCTCGGCGATCATCGACCCCCACACCGGCGTCGGCGGCGGCGGGCCGAGGCCGAGGAACGAGAGCCCCGCCTCCGTGATGATGGCGCCGGAGACGCGCAGCGCCGCCTGCACGATGATGGGCGCCAGCACGTTGGGCAGGACGTGGCGCGCGATGATGGCCGGCCCCGACACGCCGGCCAGGCGCGCGGCCTCGATGTAGGGCTCCTCCTTCACCGCGAGCACGTCGGCGCGGGTGACGCGCGCGAAGGGCGCGATGAAGCCGACGGCGACGGCGATGATGACGTTCTTCACGCCGAAGCCCATCACCGCCATCATGGCGATGGCCAGGATGATGATGGGGAAGGCGAAGAGGCCATCCATCACGCGCATGATCACGGCGTCCACCGCGCCGCCGTAGTAGCCGGCTACCAGACCGAGGGTGACGCCGACGACCATCGCCAGCAGGACGGCGACGATGCCCACCACGAGCGCGATGCGCGCGCCGTAGATGATCCGGCTGAGCATGTCCCGCCCGAAGCTGTCCGTCCCCGCCCAGTGGGCCCAGGTCGGCGCCTCGTTGGCCGGTCCCACGCCCTGGATGAGCGGATCGTAGGGAGCGAGCAGGTCGGCGAACAGCGCCATCACGACGACGGCGAGGAACACCGCGAGCCCGAACACGGCGCCGCGGTTGCGCGCGAACCGGCGCCACCACCGCCGGGCGGTGCCCACCCCAGCGGGCGCGACGGCCGCGGCCGGCGCCTGGGCGGGCAGGACCTCGGCGTCCAGCGGACGCGCCATCACGCCACCCGGATGCGCGGGTTGAGGAACGCGTAGGTGAGGTCGACCACCAGGTTCACCACCACGACGGCGACCACGCCGACCAGGATCGCGCCCTGCACGATCGCGTAGTCACGGTTGAGGATCGCGGCGACCGTGAGCCGGCCCATGCCGGGGATGCCGAAGACGGTCTCGGTGAGCACGGCGCCGCCCAGGAGCGTGCCGAACTGCAGGCCGATCACCGTCACCACCGGGATGAGCGCGTTGGCCAGCGCGTGCCGGTAGACGAGCGCCGCCCGGCGCACGCCGCGGGCCCGCGCGGCCTTGATGTAGTCCTGGTCGAGCACCTCGAGCAGGCTCGACCGGATGATGCGGGCGACCAGCCCCGAGAAGAACGTCCCCAGCGTGATGGCCGGGAGCACGAGCCGCCACGTCCCCTCCCAGAAGTGTTCCCAGGGGTGGACGTAGCCGACGGCCGGGAACCAGCGCAGGTGCACGCTGAAGATCCAGATGAGGACGATGCCCTTCCAGAAGCTCGGCATGGAGTACACGAAGATCGCGAACCCCATCGAGCCCCAGTCCCACGCGCTGTCCTTGCGCATGGCGGCCACGATGCCGGAGGGCACCGCGACCAGCATCCCCACCAGCATGCTCGCCACCACCAGCGAGAGCGTCGGCAGGAACGCGTCCCACACCAGCCGGCTCACCCGCTCGTGGTTCAGGTAGGAGTCGCCGAGGTCGCCGCGCAGGATCGCCTGCAGCCAGATCAGGTACTGGGTCACGATCGAGCGGTCGAAGCCGAGCGTGGCCCGCAGGCGCTGGTACGCCTCCTGGGTGAAGTCGTCGCCCAGCATCATGAGGACGGGATCGCCCGGGATCAGGCGCATGAGGACGAAGATGATCACCGACACCGTGAACAGCACGGCGAGTGTCTGGCCGATGCGGGACAGGAAGAATCCGAGCATCCCCGATCTCACCCCGACGGACCGGTCGCGAAGTGCCGCCGAGTATACCCCGGGGCTTCGAAGGCCGGCGACCCAAGCTTGGAGCCCGGGCCGTCGTCGGGCCGCCCCGGGCCGCATTGGCGCGCGTGTTAGGCTCGGATCACGCCGCCGCGAAGACAGGTGTGGAACAGGAGGTCCCCTATGGCTGTCACCATCGATCACGCCTCCCTCACCGAGCTGTCGGCCAGGTGCTCCGGGGTGCTGCTCGGCCCGGACGACGCCGGGTACGACGAGGCGCGCCGGGTTCACAACGGCATGATCGACAAGCGCCCCGCGCTCATCGCGCGCTGCCGCGGGAGCGCCGATGTGGCCGACGCGGTCACGTTCGCCGGCCGGCATGGTCTCGACGTCGCCGTGCGCGGTGGCGGGCACAACGTGGCCGGCCTCGCGACCTGCGACGGCGGCCTGATGGTCGACCTCTCGCTCATGAAGGGCATCGACGTCGATCCGCGCGCCCGCCGCGTGCGCGCGCAGGGCGGTGTCACGTGGCGGGAGCTGAACCGCGAGACCCAGGCCCACGGGCTCGCGGTCACCGGCGGGGTCATCTCGACCACGGGCATCGCGGGCCTGACGCTGGGCGGCGGGATCGGCTGGCTCATGGGCAAGCACGGGCTGGCGCTGGACAACCTCATCGCCGCCGACGTCGTGCTGGCGACGGGCGAGACCGTGAAGGCCAGCGACAAGGAGCACCCGGACCTGTTCTGGGCGCTGCGCGGCGGCGGCGGCAACTTCGGCGTCGTCCCCTGGTTCGAGTATCGCCTGCATCCGGTGGGACCGATGACCAGCGGCCTCGTCGCGCATCCCCTCGACCGCGCGCGCGACGTGCTGCGCTTCTACCGCGACGCCACGCGGTCGCTGCCCGACGAGCTGACGCTCTTCAGCGGGCTCCTGCACGCGCCCGACGGCTCCGGCGCGAAGCTGGCCGCCATCATCGCCGCCCACGCGGGGCCGCTCGCCGACGGCGAGGCCGTGCTGCGGCCGATCAAGGCGTTCGGCGCGCCGCTGGTGGACGTGATCGGGCCCGCCAGCTACGAGGCGACCAACCAGATGCTGGACGGCGGCTTCCCGCGCGGCGCGCTGAACTACTGGAAGTCGACGTTCTTGACCGAGCTGAGCGACGCCGCGATCGACACGATGGTGGCCGGGTTCCAGGAGTGCCCGTCGCCGATGAGCGGCCTGCTGCTGGAGCACTTCCACGGCGCGGTCACCCGGGTCGGCCCCACCGACACGGCCTTTCCCCACCGCGGCGAGGCCTACAACGTCGTGATCGTCTCCGAGTGGCTCGATCCGGCCGACAGCGCCCGGAACATCGCGTGGGCCCGGCAGACGTTCGACGCGATGCGGCCGTACGCCGCGCGCGCTCGCTACGTCAACTACCTCGGCGACGACGAGACCGGGAACCCGGCCGAGGCAGCCTACGGCCCGAACCTCGCGCGCCTGCGCGCGCTCAAGGCCCGGTACGACCCGAAGAACGTGTTCCATCTGAACCAGAACATCCAGCCGGCGTAGCGGCGGGGCGGAGTCGCCGCGACCTTCTCAACCGCGGAATTCGTCGACGGTCGCGTCCAGCGCGGCGAGCAGATCACGGGCGCGATGGAACCCCCGCCGCCCGACGAGCACGAGCGCCTCCCGCGCTTCGTCCAGCGCCGCGGCATCGGCGCGGCCCAGCAGCGCGGCGAGATCGACGCGGTCGTGTGGCCGCGTGCGGTCGTCGCGCGCCAGCACCTTCAAGGCGATGAGATGGCCGAGCCGGGCGACCGGCACGCTGAACCCCGGCACGGCCTCGATCGTGTCCGCCGCGGCCACGATCTCGGGCTCGATCCCGGATGAGGCGAAGAGGAGGTCGACGACGGCTCCGGCGACATCCTCCCCCGCCCGGGCGAGCCGGACGGTCGCCAGGCGGCCTGCGGCTTCCTGCTCGATCGCCGCGACGACGCGCCAGCCGCCTCCCTGAAGGCTGCGGACGAGCGCTTCGGCGTCGCGATCGTCAGCGACGAGCACGGCGAGATCGGCGTCACGCGTGAGCCGCGGCTCGGTGCGGACCGACACCGCCAGGCCGCCGACCAGCGCGAACCGGCGGTCGAGCGCCCGGAGGTCCGTGACGATCCGCCGGAGCGCGGCTTCGGCGCGGCTCAGGGGCGTGACGGTGGCCAGGGGATGGGGCGGCCCCAGCTATCGCCATGCTCGGCGCCCGGACGCGTCTCGAGCCAGGCGACCAGCAGGGCTTCGATCTCCGCGTCCGTGGCGCCCGGGCGCTCGCGCCGGAGCTGCGCGCGTCGCATGGACTCGCCGAGCGCGCACAGGTCGAGCGCCGTCCGCAACCGCGCCGCCAGCACCTCTGGAGAGTCGTCAGCCACGGGGCCATTGTAGGTCGTTCCGGATGGGGCGACCAAGGAAGGGTGCTCCCATCCACGTCCCCGGCCTCGAGGTGGCGCTGACACTAGCGGCGGCAACTGGCCAGGTCGTCGAGCCGGTCCGCCGTGTTCTTGCCTTCTCCCGCCGCGCCGGCAGCCTTCAGCGCGATGGCGCCGTGGCGCCGCGCCTGCGCAGTATCGCGCTTGATCGCCGCGATCAGCCGCTGCAATGCGGTGCTGAGCTGCTCTTCCTTCTGCGGCGGCGTCTTGTGGACCTCGGCGATGAGCCCGTAGACCGCGTAGGCGAACTCGCCGGTCGCCATGCAGTACTCGCGCGACGCCGACTGGAAGTCCAGCGGCTGCGTGACGAACACGCCGCTTTGCATGACCTCGACCGCGCATTTCGCGCCGTCGCCGAACGTGCGCTCGGCGGCCACGAACACGCTGCACGTGCTGCGCGCGAGCTCGCCCCCGAACTTATCGACGCAGGCGCCGGGCGAATCCACCGGATTCAGCGTGCGCGTGTAGCCCCGGGGGCAGCTGTAGCACGAGCCGTTGGGGTCCCAGAACTGGCCTGGCTGGCAATCGGTGCCGATCGCGCCGCCACCGCGGCCGTGGCGCGTCGCCGGCGCCAGCTTCTCGGCGTAGGCGTTGCACGGCGCGCTCGCATAGGTCCGGTCGACCTGCTGCTTGAACTGCGTGGCGGCCGGGCCCGCCGACAGCACGGTATTGGCGGCGCCCGCGGCGCCGGCGCCCGACTGCTCGGCCAGCCAGTCGCAGGCGGCGCCGACGAACACGTTCTTGCTGCAGGTGGCGCCCATGGCGAGCTGCGTGTGCGACGGAACGTCGATGCCGCCCAGGGTTTCGCGGCACAGGCCGCGCAGCGCGTCGCCGTAGACACTGGCGAGCGAGGCCAGCCCGCCGAAGAACGGCGACTCGCCGGGCCTGAGCGGCTCGCACACGTTGCGCTTGAAGTTCTCCTTGAGGTTGGCGTTGCACGAGGGGATGCGCTCACCGAGCAGGCACGGGCGCTGCCCGGAGGCGCCGCAGTGGCCGACCCGGCTGCAGACGCCGCCGATGTTGGTGTGGCCCTTGTCGCAGGCGCCGAACGCCGCGCTGACGCCCGCCAGCGGGGCTGCGGCACAGGCGTCGCCCGCCTTCACGTGCGACGCGGTTCTCGAGTAGCCTTGCGGACAGCGCCAGCAGGTTCCGCCGTCGATCAGGTCGAAGAAGCTGCGCTGGGGGCACGCCAGGCTGCCCGCGCGGTCGGCATGCGCGCGGGCGGCGCGCACATTGGCGGCGCAGGCGTTCCCGCCCGTGACCGGATGCGCCGTGCGCCCGTGGCCGGAGGGGCAGCTCCAGCAATAGCCGTTGGGGTCCCAGAACTGACCGCGCGGGCAGTCGGTACGTAGCACGCCGGTGCCCCGATGGTGCCGGGTGGCGCCGGAGAACTCCTGGTGGGCCGGCCGCTCGCAGGCGTCCGCGCTCTTGACGTGAAAAACCGTGCGCCGGCTGCCGGACGGGCAGCGCCAGCAGGTGCCACCGTCGATCGGATCGAAGAACGCGCCGGCGGGACATTGCGCCGGCTTCTTGCCGACGAAGCTCGCCGGCGCGATGGTGCATGGCCGCTCGCCGTCTCCGCCGCACTGGCCGGCACCGGCGGCGGTGGTGGCGGATAGCGCCAGGATCGTCCCGACGACCAGGCCCAGAAGCGCGACGCGGTGAGCCACCCGCGGATAGTAGCATCCGCGTGCCGAGGGCCCTCCTTGACTCCGGGCTCCGGCTGACGCAGCCTCGGGGCCCTGGAGGGTGAGATGGGTGAGCGGGAGCTGACGTACGGCGAGGCGGTGAAGGAGGCGATCGCGGAGGAGATGCGGCGCGATCCGCGCGTGTTCCTCATCGGCGAGGACGTGGCGGAGGCCGGCCATCCCTTCAAGACGCTGGTCGGGCTGGTGCAGGAGTTCGGGACGGAGCGGGTCATCGACACGCCGATCTCCGAGCCCGGCTACGCGGGCATCGGCGTGGGCGCGGCGATGACCGGCATGCGGCCGATCGTCGACGTGATGTTCGGCGACTTCATCACGCTGACGATGGACCAGATGGTCAACCAGGCCGCCAAGGCGCACTACATGTCGGGCGGCAAGATCAAGGTGCCCATCGTCTTCCGCACCACGCTGGGCGCCACGCGGCGCTCGGCCGCCCAGCACTCGCAGTCGCTGCACGCCTGGGTGAGCCACGTTCCCGGCCTCAAGGTGGCGCTGCCATCGGGGCCCTACGAGGCCAAGGGCTTGATGAAGACCGCCATCCGCGACGACAGCCCGGTGGTCATCTTCGAGGACAAGATGATGTACCGGGTCAAGGGCCCGGTGCCGGCCGAGGACTACACGATCCCGTTCGGGGTGGCGGAGGTCAAGCGCGCCGGCACCGACATCACCATCGTTGCCACCAGCAGCATGGTGACGGTGGCGCTCGGCGCCGCCAAGATGCTGGAGGAGATCGGGATCAGCGCCGAGGTGATCGACCCGCGCACGACGTGGCCGCTGGACAAGCCAGCGCTGATCGACTCCGCCCGGAAGACCTCGCGCGCCATCGTGGTGGACGAGGGCTACGAGCGCTACGGCGTCACCGCCGAGATCGCCGCGGTGATCGCGGACGGCGCGTTCTACTACCTGGACGCGCCGGTCAAGCGCATCGGCGCCATGGACGTGCCGGTCCCGTTCTCGCCGGTGCTCGAGGACCTCACGGTGCCGTCGGAGAAGAGCGTGTTCGAGGCGGCGAAGGCGCTCTGCGGGAAGAAGGACTGATGCCCGCGACCGTCATCATGCCCGCGCTGGAGCTGGCCCAGGAGACCGGCAAGGTCTTGAAGTGGCTCAAGAACCCCGGCGACAGCGTCGCCAAGGGCGAGCCCATCGTCGAGATCGAGACGGACAAGGTGACCGTCGAGGTCGAGGCGCCGGCGTCGGGAGTGCTGCGCGAGGTCAGTGCGCAGCCGGGGGACGTGGTGCCGGTGGGCAAGACCATCGCGCTGATCTTCGCGGCGGGTGAGACGTCCGCCGCGGCAGCGCCGGCGGCGACGCCTGTTGGCGCGTCGGCGCCAACGGCCGGGGTGGTGAAGGCGTCGCCGCTCGCGCGGAAGGTGGCGGAGCAGCACGGGATCGACATCGCGCATGTGAAGACGGCCAGCGGACGCGTCGAGAAGGCGGACGTGCTGGCGCACGTCGAGCGCCAGAAGGGCGCGGCGGGCAACGGCGCGCCGGCGGCGGCCCGCATTGCCGCGGCGTCACCGAAGGCGCGGCGGCTGGCGGCCGAGCGTGGCGTCGATCTGCGCGTGGTCCGCGGCTCGGGTCCGGGCGGCGCCGTGCTGGCGGCGGACGTTCCGGCGGCGGTCCGGCCCGCGGCGGCGGCGCTCGGCGTCGGCAACGTCTGGCGCATCATGGCCGAGCGCATGACGGCGAGCTGGACCACCGCGCCCCACTTCTACCTGGTGCGCGAGGTCAACGTGAGCCGCCTCGTCACCTGGCGCGAGCGGGCGAGCAAGCAGACGGGCGTGCGGATCACCTACACGGATCTGCTCGTGAAGCTGGTCGCGGCGGCGCTGGTGCAGCATCCGCGGGTGAACGTGTCGTGGAGGGATGGCGCGATCGTACAGTTCAGCGATGTCAACGTCGGCCTGGCCGTGGCCCTCGACGACGGCCTCGTCGTCCCCGTGCTCCACCGTGCCGACGCGCTCAGCGTCGCCGAGATCGCCGCCCGCCGCGAGGATCTCGTGAGCCGGGCCCAGGCCGGCAAGCTCCGCCCGCCGGACATCCAGGGCGGCGGCTTCACGATCAGCAACCTCGGGATGTACGGCGTCGACGCGTTCAACGCGATCGTGAATCCGCCGCAGGCGGCCATCCTCGCGGTCGGGCGCATCGCGGACCGCGTCGTCGCCCTCAACGGCCAGCCGACCGTCCAGCCGACCATGCTGCTGACCCTGTCCTGCGACCACCGGGCGCTCGACGGCGCGCGGGGCGCTCAGTTTCTCGGCGCCCTGGCCGAGCTGGTCGAGGAGCCGCTGGCCCTCCTCGTGTGACGGTCGGCCCCCGAGGCGAATACTCCGGGCTAGCGTGGGGCCGTGACCGCCAGATCGATCAATCCCGCGGCGGCGGCCATTCTTCGGTCGTAGGTCACCACCGCGGTCAGCTCACCACCGAAGAGCTGTGCGGCGGCGAGATGGATGGCGTCGAGACTGCGTAGCACGCGCGGGTCGAGCGCCGCCGCCGCATCGAGGAGCTCGTCGTCGACCTGCACGAGGTGCAGCCGCTGCAAGAGTCGTCGGGCCCGGGTGAGTGCCGCGGGGCCGTGTCCGCGGACGGCGCGCAGGACCTCGACGCGGGCGAGCGCGCAGGAGGTGCGGTCGGGCTCGCTGCCGAGATAGCGGCGCAGCGCCGGGGATTCCGCCTCGGCGATGACGAGCTTCACGAGCGCGGACGAGTCGAGGTACACCATGGACCTATCGCTCTCGGGACCTCGCGCGGGCGAGGACGGTGCCGGGGCGACGCTTGCCGGCCACGGGCGCCAGCGGCGGGCCGAGGTCGAGCAAGTCACCCTTCGGCGGGCTCACGCGACCACGGCGCACCAGGCGCTCGACGTGGCCGGTCCCGCGGAGGGGGATGAGGAGTGCGACAGGGCGGCCTCGAGCGGTGATCTCCAGGGCCCGGCCGGCCTCGACGTGGCGGAGATACTCGCTTGCGCGCTGTCGCAGCTCGCGTACTCCGATGGATTTCACGGTGCTACATTGTAGCACCCTGAACGTCGGCGGCACGCGGCGGCAGCGCGCGGACGATGTCCGATGTGTTCCGCCGGCTGCGGCCACGACTAAGCTCACCGCGTGACGATCGACCGACGAGCGCGGAGGAGATGTCATGGAGCAGCGTGTGAGTCTGGTCACGGTTCGCCCTCTGGTCCCGTGACGATCTCGCCTCCGACGCCGGAGTGTCGTCCGAAGGACGCGAATTTGGCGGCATCGCGCTGGCCTACAACACCCGCACGCGCGAGGAGGCCGACCGGGTCCTGGCGGAGGCTGTCAGGGCCGGGGCCACGCTGCTCAAGCCGGCCCACGACCACCGGGCGCTCGATGGCGCCCGGGGCGCTCAGTTCCTCGACGCCCTCGCCGACTTCATCGAGGAGCCCCTCGCGCTGCTCGTGTGAGTGGCGAGCCGTCAAGGGCGGGTTTTGGCGGCGTCAACGGCGTCGAACAGCCGCCGACGCGCGGATCAACGTCACTCCGCCAGCGCCTTGAAAGCAGCCTGCGACGGCTCGCTGTAGAACTCCACCCTGAGCTTGTCCAGGATCTCGGGCGGGAGCGTGGCGAAGTCCCGGCTGTTCTCGGTCGGGATCAGGACTCGCCGGGCCCCGGCGTCCATGGCCATCCGTAGCTTGTCGCCCAGAGCGTCGACCCGGCTCAGCACTCCATGCAGACTCATCTGCCCCAGGACCACCAGGCCGGCGCCGATCGGCCGGGCCAGGACCGCCGAGAACATAGCCACGTAGAACGCCATGCCGAGGTCAGCGGTCTCGCGGGCCGGCATGAGGGCCATCACCTGCAGATTGACGTCGTACTCCGACAGGTCGCGGTCGATCCCGATCTGCCGGCCGCTTGCCCGCAGGTAGTCGTAGGCCATCCGGGCCGACTCGCGGATGCTTCGTGAGCCAAGACCGACTACTCCGAAACGCCCGCCGCCGGGCGCCACCGCGCACTGGATCCTGAACAGGGCAAAGCGCCCTTCTTCTGGATCGTGCCCCACCGTGAAGACATCACCGGCCGGCAACGGGCCCGGCGGAATGAGATGATTCGAGCCTGACTCCGAGCAGGTGACGAAGGTCTCCTGCCCGGTCTGCCGATCGCTGTAGGACAGGTTGATCCGACTGTACTCAACACCTCCCATCCGCCGAAGCTGCTCCTTCACCCGTCGGCGGAGCTCGATTGCGAAGCTCAAGTACTCCTCGACTTCCGTGCGATCCGGCTTGCCTTCGGGATGCAGGAGCTTGATCAATCCGGAGGCCGTCCGTGCTATGGCCTTCCGGTCCCGCTCCTCGACGTGGCTGCCGAGGGTGAAGTACCTGTCGTAGACGTCGGTGAACCCGCGGGGGCGCAGCTCGTTGTGGAAGATCTCGGCGATGTAGTCGGCGATGAAGCCAAGGTGGGCGGTGAAGTACCCGGGCTGCATCTTCGGCAGCTCCCACCCCGGGAGATAGGCGTGCCAGCGGTCGTGAAACGCCATGTCGCTGCGGATCGTGTCGGGGAACGGTAGGAACAGGTGCGACGTTCGGGCGATGGTTTCGACGTCGCCGTCGAGGTTGCCGTTGAAGACGAAGCCGGCCTCGCCCTGAATAGTCCCCTTGGCGCTGCCGCGTGAGAAGGAGCCGAGCTCCATGTAGTCCTTGTAGAGCTGCTTGTCCTCCGGCCTCCGGAAATGGGCGCCGGCCACTTCGTCGAACGCGACCACGTCCCACCGGGTGACGAGCCCGGGCTCGTAGGGCGGCGCGGCCATCGTGCAGATAACCGCCAGGGCGCTGGGGACGAGATCGGTCGAGCGCTCGAGGCTGCCGCATCCGGGACAGATGGTGCCGTTCGGATGGATGCTCTCCAGGAAGAGCGCGCGATCATATCCGGCGCTCGAGCCCCCCGCCTCGGCTAGAATCGCGACCATGTTGCCGGACCGCGGGCCGCGAAGCGTCGCTCCCGGGCCAGGACGCGGCCGGTCGAGCGAGGTGTGGGCGCGATATTGAGGCGTGACCCGGCCCGGGTGTCGCGAACGCAGAGGCCGCCCGGCCTCGCGCTGGAGTCGTGGCAGGCCGAGCTGCGACGCCAGTTCGGGCGCGAGCAGCGCTTCCGGCTCACCAACGTCGGCGGCGAGCGCGTGTTCTCGGAGTTCGAGGTCCTCAACCCCGCCAACGGCAACACGTACCGGGTGGCTGTTCGCGGGACCACGCCGGGGGACAATTTCTGCTCCTGTCCCGACTTCGCCACGAACGCCCTCGGCATCTGCAAGCACATCGCCTT
Source organism: uncultured Candidatus Rokubacteria bacterium (assembly GCA_963743355.1). Taxonomy (GTDB): domain Bacteria; phylum Methylomirabilota; class Methylomirabilia; order Rokubacteriales; family CSP1-6; genus AR5. Next base: position 3,140,598 of record CAVUPM010000002.1, on the reverse strand, counting down.
CACGCTCGCCCGACTGGAGCGCACGCCGGGTGGCCGTGCGGCGCTCGCGCGCGGGTTCCAACCCGACTACAGCGAGGTCTACGTCCGCTACGGGCGGCGGCGCGAGGTGCGCTTTCGTGCGAGCCAGGCCGCCCCGCCCGCGCTCCGCCGGCTGGCCACGCGGTACTTCGACCGGGAGGGGCGGCTGCGGCCGGAGGCCGGGCCCGGGCTCGACGGCTTCCTCGTCCAGGCCGCGCGGTGGTCGCACGAGTTGCGTTGTTACGAGGACGCGCACGGGTTCGTGCGGGAGATCGTCGACGGTCCCCGCCGGGCCGAGCGCCTGAGCCAGGCGTTTCCGCACGGGGTCAAGAGCGCGGCCCTCCAGCGCCTCCTCCGCGTCCCGCTCTACCCGTACCAGCGCGAGGGCGCGCTCTTCGCGTGTCGCGCGGGTCGCTGCCTGCTGGCCGACGAGATGGGACTCGGCAAGACGGTCCAGGCGATCGCGGCCGCCGAGATCATGGCCAGCCATTTCGGCGTGGCGCGCGTGCTGATCATCTGCCCGACGTCGCTGAAGCACCAGTGGGAGCGCGAGATCGCCCGGTTCGTCGCCGAGCGGTCTGTCCAGGTGGTCGGCGGACTCCGCGCCCGCCGCGCGCAGCAGTTCGGCGCGCCGAGCTTCTACAAGATCGCGAACTACGACACCGTGGCGCGTGACCTGGACCTGATCCGGGGCTGGTCCCCGGACCTGGTCGTCCTCGATGAGGCGCAACGCATCAAAAACTGGCAGACCCGCACGGCACGAGCGGTCAAGAAGGTCGCCTCACCGTACGCGATCGTATTGACCGGAACGCCGCTCGAGAACCGTCTCGAGGAGCTGGTGTCGATCGTCGAGTTCGTCGACCCCCATCGGCTCGGGCCGACGTTCCAGCTCCTGCACCACCACCAGGTCCGAGAGGAGGGCACCGGTCGCGTGATCGGCTATCGCGACCTGGACCGGATCGGAGCGACTCTCCGGCCGATTCTCCTGCGTCGGCGGAAGGCCGAGGTGCTCGACCAGCTTCCCTCCCGGCTGGAGAAGCGGTTCTTCGTGCCGATGCGGCCGGAACAGCAGGGCCATCACGACGAAAACCGCGAGGCGGTCGCCCGCCTCGTCGCCAAGTGGCGCCGGAGCCACTTTCTTTCGGACACCGACCAGCGTCGCTTGATGAGCGCGCTCCAGAACATGCGCATGGCGTGCGACAGCACCTATCTCCTCGACGGCACCACGGATGTGGGCGACAAGCCCGACGAGATCACGGCGCTGCTCGGCGATGTGCTGGAGGAGCCGGGCGTCAAGGTGGTGGTCTTCAGCCAGTGGGTCCGGATGCTCGACCTGCTCGTCCGCCGCTGCGTGAAGCGGGGATGGGGGCACGCGCTGTTCCACGGCCGCGTCACGGAAGGCCGACGCCGGACGCTCGTCGACCGATTCCGGGACGACCCGGCGTGCCGCGTCTTCCTGTCGACCGACGCGGGCGGCGTGGGGCTCAACTTGCAGCACGCCAGCGTCGTCGTCAACGCCGACCTGCCGTGGAACCCGGCCGTGATCGAGCAACGCATCGGTCGCGTGCACCGGCTGGGCCAGTCGCGCGCCGTGCGGGTGGTCCACTTCGTCGCCCCGGGCACGATCGAAGAGGGCATCCTGTCGCTTCTCGGGTTCAAGCAGTCGCTGTTTGCCGGCGTGCTGGATGGAGGCGCTGCCACCGTGTCCCTCGGCGGCAGTCGCCTCGGCCGCTTCATCGAGACCGTCGAGCGCGTCGCGTGTGCGGCGCCCGTGGGGAGCTCGGTTGACGCGGAACAGGCGATCGCCGCCGCGCCCGCCGCCGCCGCGAATGGCGATCCCTGGGCCGGCCTCGTCCAGGCCGGCCTCGCACTCCTGGACCAGTGCGCGTCGGCGCTCATGCCAGCCGCCCCGCGCAGGCCGGGCTCGACCGGCGGGCCCGGGCCGGCCGCCGCCCTGGAGGCCGTGCACGACGAGAAGACCGGGGAGCGCTACCTCAAGCTGCGCATGCCGGCACCCGAGGTGATCGGGGGGGCGCTACGCGCAATCCGGGCACTGCTGCAAGGGTCTCGAGGCTGACCGTTCGTCCGCACGGCGTACCTCGGGCGGGAGAGGACGCCACGGCCGCCGCGGCGACCAGGCGCGGCCCCCGAGGGCGTCGGACTGGTATGCTCGATCTCGATGGACGCGAGGGTTCTCGAGACGATCGCGCGGCTCACGGCACGGGAGCGGCTGCTCATCGCATCGAGCCAGGGGACCGGAATGGACGATTCTCCCGACAAGGTGGTGGCCCTGACCGACGTCGCCAGGGCGCTGGATCGCCTCGGGGCTCCCCACGCCGTGGTGGGCGGGGTGGCCGTCGGCATCCGCTCCGGCGTGCCCCGCGCCACGATGGACACGGACGTTGCCGTACGGTCGACGGTGGAGCGCAGGCTGATCATCGACACGCTCACGACCGCCGGCTTGAGACTGACCGGGACGTTCCCGCATAGCATCAACTTCCGGCATCCGTCCGGGGAGCCCGTGCAGATCATCATCGATCCGGAGTTCGACCCGATGATCGATCGGGCCGAAGCGCTGGACCTGGCCGCCACGCGGATCCGCGTGGTGACCACGGCCGACCTCATCGCGATGAAGGAGCGCGCGGCGGGCGATCCGGCTCGACGCCGCAGCAAGGCGCTCCGCGATCAGGCCGATATCGCTCTCTTGCGCGGCGACGTTCCGGATCCCGACGAAGGCTGGTAGACCAGCGCCTCGCGCACGAGCTCCGCGCGCAGGGGGATCTGCGTGAGCTCCGCCGTCCCCTCGAGCGCGTCCGCCACCGCGTTGGCGATCGCGGCGGGGCCGGGGACCGCCGAGCCCTCGCCGGTGCCCTTCACGCCCAGCGGGTTCAGGGGCGACGGCGAGTCGGCGCTCGTCACGTCGATCACCGGCACGCTGTCGGCCCGCGCCAGCGCGTAGTCCATCAGCGTGCCGGTGATCGCCTGGCCGGACTCGTCGTAGACGATCTCCTCGGTGAGCGCCATGCCGATGCCCTGCACGGCGCCGCCCTGCGTCTGGCCGGCGACGATGAGCGGGTTGATCTCGTGGCCGGCGTCGTGGATGGCGTGGTACGACAGCACGGTCACGGCGCCGGTGTCGCGATCCACCTCGACGGTGGCCACGTGCACGCCCGAAGCCCAGGTGACGCTGTCGGGGCTGTGATAGCGCGTGGCGCCCAGGCCCGGTTCGCCGAGGTCCCGGACCACGTCGGGACGATGCGAGAGGGCGTGGAGCGCGGCCAGGTCTACGGCGGGATCGCTCGCCCCGCGCACGTGCACGCGGCTGCCGTCGATCACGACGTCGGCGGGATCGCACTCCAGCGCGCGTCCGGCCACCTGCCGCACCCGCTCGCCGACGGCATCGGCCGCCTTGGCGACGGCGTTGCCGACGACGACGGTCACGCGGCTCGCGTAGGTGCCGTTGCTGGTGGGGAAGCGCGCGGTGTCGCCGGCCGCGACGGTGACGGAGGCGAACGGCACGCCCAGCCGCGCGGCGCAAATCTGCGCCAGCGTCGTCTCGTGACCCTGGCCCTGCGAGGGAGCGCCGACCGTGACGCGCACCGCGCCGGCGGCGTCGACGGCGACGTGCGCGCCCTCGTGGGGGCCGATGCCGGTCGCCTCGTTGTAGGCCGCGACGCCGATGCCGAGCAGCCGTCCCTCGGGCCGCGCCGCCGCCTGGCGCTCGCGAAACGCGGCGTACCCGGCCCGGGTGAGCGCGGTCTCGAGCAGCGCTGGATAGTCGCCGGAGTCGTGGACGATCGGCATGCCGTCGCGGTACGGGAGATCTCGCCGGTACGGCATGGCGTCGGCACCGATCAGATTGCGCCGGCGTAGCTCGATCGGGTCCAGCCCGACCTCCCGCGCGGCGATGTCCATCAGCCGCTCGGCGACGAACACCGCCTGCGTGCGGCCGGCGCCGCGGTAGGGGGCGCTCGGCACCTTGTGCGTGACCACGATGCGGCCGCGGCAGCGAAACGCGGGCAGGCGATAGAGTCCGACCAGGTGCGTCGCCGTCACGTTGGCGACGACGGCGCCCCGGGGCAGGTAGGCGCCCGCGTCGATCAGGAAGTCGTCGGCCAGGGCCAGGATGCGACCCTCACGGTCGAGGGCGAGCGTCGCGGTGTGGAGCTGATCGCCGGCGTGCGCGGTGCTCACGAAGCTCTCGCGCCGCGTGTCGGTCCAGCGCACGGTGGCGCCCAGCCGGCGCGCCAGCGCAGCGACGATCAGCTCCTCGGGATACACGGGCCCCTTGGTGCCGAAGCCGCCGCCCACGTCGGGGGCAACGACACGTACGGTGTCGGGCGGCAGCCCGAGCGCCTCGGCCACGCGCTGCCGCACGACGTACGGCATCTGCGTGCTGGACCAGACGTGCAGCATCGGGGTCACGGGATCCCAGCGGGCGGCGACCGCGCGCGGCTCGAGCGGGAGCGCGGTGACGCGGCCGCAGCGGAAGCGCCGGGTAACGACGACGGGCGCGCGGGCCACAACGACGTCGACGTCCCCGCTCTCGAGCGCGACGGCGGCGGCGACGTTGGTCCCCCAGTGCTCATGCACGCATGGCGCCCCCGGCATCGCCGCCTGCTCGGGATCGACGACGGCAGGCGCCGGCTCGTACGCGACGCGGACGGCCTCGGCCGCATCGCTCGCCCGGTAGACGTCGTCGGCCACCACCACGGCCACCGGCTCTCCGGCGAAGCGCGCCACGCCGTCGGCGAGGGCGGACTGGCGGTACGGCTTCACCGAGACGGCCGGAACGACCGGAGGCGGCAGCGCCCCGCGCAGCTCCGGGAGGTCGCCGAGGAGGAAGACCCCGCGCACGCCGGGCCGGGTGCGGGCGGCGTCTGCATCGACGCCGACGATGCGCGCGTGCGCGTGGGGGCTGCGAATGATCGCCAGGTGCAGCGCGGACTCGAACGGGAGGTCGGTGACGTAGCGGCCCCGGCCGGCCAGGAAGCGCGCATCCTCGCGGCGACGCACGCCCTGACCGATGCCGGCCGCCGCTGGCTCGTTCACGGCCGGCAATCGTCATGGGGGCCTCGACATGGCCCCCATACCCCCCGACGCTCGTCACGCCCCGGGGAACCCGGGGCGCTCCTCGGACACCCATCCCGCCGGACGAAAGGTGCCTGCATTTCCACGCAACGCTACACCATCGCGCTACGATACCCGCAGGCGTCGTCAGGGGGAGGACCATGTCCGACTTCCGCACGTACCTCGAAGCGCTCGCGCGCGCCGGCCAGCTCGTCCGCGTCGACAAGCCCGTCAGCCCCGAGTTCGAGGTCGCGGCCTACGTCCGCAAGTCCTCGGACACGGACGGCCCGGCCTTCGTCTTCGAGAACGTCATCGGCCATCCGGGCTGGAAGCTGGCGGCGGGTCTCTACGGCACGATGGCGCGGCTGCCCGTCGCGCTCGGCTGCCGCATCGGTGACGTGGTCGACCGGTACGGCGAGGCCGTGCGCAACCCGATCGCGCCCCGCCGGGTGGCGAGCGGCCCCTGCCAGGACGTCGTCCTGAGCGGCGAGCAGGCCGACTGCACGCAGCTGCCGCTCGTGGTGCATTCCGAGCTTGACGCCGGCCGCTACCTCACGGCCGGCGTGATGTTCGGGCGTGATCCCGAGACGGGCGTGCTCGGCGTCGGGCTGCAGCGCATGCAGCTGAAGGGGCCGCGCCGGTTCGGCGTCAACATGCCGGCCGAGCGGCGGGTGGGGCGTGCCGTGCTGAAGGCCGAGGACCGCGGTGAGCGCTTCGGCGTGGCCGTGGTGCTGGGCGCCGGACCGTTCGTCGACCTCGGCTCGCAGGCGAAGATCCCGCACGCCCAGGAGAAGCTGGGGGTGGCCGGGGCGCTGGCGGGCCGGCCTATCGAGCTCGTCGCCTGCAAGACGGTCGACGCCGAGGTGCCCGCCGATGCCGAGATCGTCGTCGAGGGACACTTCCTGCCCAAGACTCGCGAACCGGAGGGGCCGTTCGGCGAGGTTGCCGGAACGTACGGCCTGCTCGGCGACCGCCACGTCTTCGAGGTGAGCGCGATCACGAGGCGGCGCGATGCGATGTACCAGACGGCGCTCACCGGCATGCCCACCACCGACAACCACGTGCAGGCGTGGCCGGCGATCTGTGAGTCGATCAAGCGGATGGCCCAGCTGGCGTGCCCGGAGGTCGTCGACGTGCACGCGATCGGTCCGTACTACATCGCGGTCGTCTCCATCAAGAAGCGCCTGGCCTACGAGGCGCGCAACGTCATCCTGAGCGTTCTGGGGCCGACGGCAGGGGCGCCGCAGGCCAAGTACTGCATCGTGGTCGACCCCGACGTGAACGTGCGCGACCTGGACCAGGTGCTGTGGGCCGTGTACACGCGGTGCCAGCCAAGCGGTGACGTCATGATCTTTCCGGCGATGGTGGGCGCGCCGCTCGATCCGTCGGCCCCCGTGCACCGCCATTCGTCGAAGATGGGATTCGACGCCACCGTGCCGCTCGGCGAGTCGCGCGAGCGCTACAACCGCGTGATCGTTCCCGGCGCCGACCAGGTGTCGTGGTGAGGCGGGTCAAGGCGACGTCCGGCCGGTATACTCACCTCGCCGTGCCCATCACCGACCGCTACGGCCTGCCCGTCACCACCGCCGCACCCGTGGCCGTCGAGCGCTTCCAGGACGGCATGGACAGGCTGCTCTCCTACGGCGCCGGGCCCGAGCACTCCTTCGACGCGGCGTTGCGGATCGACGACCAGCTCGCGGTGGCGCACGCCGGGGTGGCGCTCGTCGCGCTGGTTCAGGGCGACGCGCCAGCCGCCCGGGCCGCCGCCGGCCGGGCGCGCGAGACGGTGGCCGGCGCCACCCGGCGCGAGCGGCAGCACGTCGAGGCGCTGAGCGCGCTCGTCGCGGGCGAAACCGCGCGCGGGCTCGCCCTGGTCGACGAGCACGTGGCGGAGTTCCCACGGGACGCCCTGCTCGTCAACCAGGCGGGCAGCGCCATCGGGTTCGCCGGCCGCAGCGATCGCGAGGAGTGCCGCATGACGTTCCTCGAGCGCCTCGCCCCCGCGTACGGTGACGACTGGTGGTTCCAGTCGGCGCTGGCGTTCACCTACCACGAGGTGGACCGCTACGAGGATTCGCGCCGCCTGTCGGAGCGCTCGCTCCAGCAGTACCCGGGCAACGCCAACGCGAGCCACAACCTCGCCCACATCCACTTCGAGACCCTCGACACCGAGGCCGGCGCCGCGTTCCTCGAGGCCTGGCTGGCCGGGTACGACCGGCGCGCGTCCTTCCATTGCCACCTCGCGTGGCACCTGGCGATGTTCGCGCTGCACCAGGGCCGCTACGCACGCGCGCTCGAGATCTTCCAGCGCGACATCCTGGGCGCCGTGAACCCGCGCCTGGCGATGATCGACGGCTCGGCGCTGCTGTGGCGATTCAGGCTGGATGGCGAGCCGGCGCCGCCGCCGGCCTGGCGCTCGCTCGCCGACCTCGCCGAGCGCGTCTCCCGGCCCGGGTTCGTGTTCGGCGAGATCCACGCCGCCCTCGCCCACGCGACCTGCGGTGACGAGACGGCGCTGGCGAAGCTGATGGACGGCCTGCGGGCGCTCGACGCCAGGGGCCATCCGATCGCGGGCACGGTGGCGCTGCCGATGGTGCAGGGGACCGCGGCGTTCGTGGCCGGCGATCACGCCACGGCGCTGGGGCACTTCGAGCCGGTCGAGCGCGAGATGCACCGCGTGGGCGGCAGCCACGCCCAGTGGGAGGTGTTCGAGGAGACGATGGTGGTGAGCTACCTGGCCCTCGAACGCTACGACGACGCCATCCGCCTCGTCCGCCGGCGCCTGGAGCGCCGGGCCTCGCCGCGCGATCTCCGCTGGCTCGATCGCGCGAACGGCGGGCTCGCCACGCGGCACCCGTAGCTCGCCAGTCCCGGTGCGGCGGCTACCCCGGTGCGCCGTCGCGCAACAGGCCCAGCGTGCGCATCAACGCCAGCGCGTTCGACGTCTGCACGACCCCGGGGCGCATCCGGTAGTCGAACACCATCTTGCCGTCCTCCAGCCGGTCCTCGAAGTGCACGTTGGTGGCGCGAACGTGCGAATCGTTCGCGATATCCGAGAGCGCCAGGTCGTGGGTGGTGACGAGGCCGATGGCGCCCCGCTGCACCAGGCCGCTCACGACGGCCGCGGCCCCGAGGCGCCGGTCGTGCGAGTTGGTTCCGTGGAGGATCTCGTCGAGCAGGAACAGCAGCGGGATCGGGCCGGCGGCGATGCGGACGAGGTCGCGCAGCCGGATCAGCTCCGCGTAGAACCGCGAGGTGCCCTCCTGCAGTGAGTCCCGGATGCGCAGCGTGGCGCCGACGGACAGGCGCGAGAGTCGCAGCCGGGAGGCCCGCACCGGCGCGCCGGCGAGCGCCAGCACGGCGTTCACCCCGACGGCGCGCAGCAGCGTGCTCTTGCCCGACATGTTGGAGCCGCTGACGATCAGGACGCGGGTGGCGCCGCCGAGGGCCACGTCGTTGCGCACGCAGCGCGCCTCGGGCATGAGCGGATGGCCGAGGCCCTCCGCCTCGAAGCGGGGCTCGCCATCGGCGAGATCGGGGTAGACGTCGACCGGATGCTCGTACGCGAAGCCCGCCAGCGAGCCCAGGGCTTCGAGCTGGCCGACGGCCGCGAGCCACCCCGAGACGGAGGCGCCGTGCCGGACGCGCCAGGCCTCGATCGCCAGCGCGCAGTGCACGTCCCACATCGTCAGCAGCGCGAAGGGCTTGAAGAACTCGTTGCGCCGGGAATCGAAGAGATCGACCAGCAGGCGCAGGCGGCGAATCGCCTCCGAGGGGCGCTTGCCCTCCGTCATCAGGCTGCCGCGCAGGTCCGCGAGCAGCGGGGTCGTGAGCGGCTCTCGCTCGAACCGTTCGAGCACGGCGGCCAGCAGGTCCAGGTCGGGCCCGTGCCCGGCCACCGCCCGCTCCGTCTCCTGGACGCGCACTCCCAGCCGCCAGCGGACGAGACTCTGGACGGCCACCGCCCCGAGCGCCACGATCAGCGGTGTCCAGCCGAGGGCCCAGAGCGCGACCACGGCCAGCGCCGCGGCGGTGAGCACGCCGGCGCCGAGCCGAAGCCCTCGCCCGCGCGGCTGCGTCGCCGGCGTCGCCAGGCTCGTGAGGGAGTCGGGCCGCACGGTCGCCGCCACCTCCTCCCCGAGCGCGGCCAGGTCCTCCCGGAGGTCGAGACGCGGCGTCAGCTCCTGCACGGCCGCCTGGCGCGCGCGCACCGTCGGGAGATCCGCCGGCGCCAGCAGCCAGGCGGCGAGCATCTCCTCGCCCATGGTCGTCCGGGCGCCGCAGAGCAACTCGTAGAGCGAGCCCTCGCCGAAGAGGTCGAGGTCGTCGGCGTAGGGGTGATGGGGATCGAGAAACCGGCCCCCCGTGCGCCCCGTGCCGGCCCAGTGTCCGTCGAGGCGCGCCAGCCCGCACTCGTGGAACGCGGCCACGCGCTCCGCCTGCCGGCGGCGCCGGCGGACGCGCGCGTGGGCGGCGAGCAGCATCGCGAAGGCCGCGGCCGGCGCCAGCAGCCACCACACCGACAGCCGCCCGGCGAACGCCAGCGCCACGATCAGCGCGGCCACCAGCGCGACACCGAGACGAATCCGGGAGATCGTTTCCTCGCGCCGCGCGGCGTCGGCCGCGCGGGCCCGGCGTCGATCGGCCCGGCGCCGATACTCTGCGCGGGGTGCGACCTCGAGATCCGGCATCCGGTCAGCGTACGTGAGCGGTTCGTGAGGAGCGAGAGGATTCGCGCTCGCCGCGCGTGGCGCGGGCCTCCGGCGCGTTCCTAGCGTAGAATGGCGCCCATGACGTTGGCCGGACTGGCGTTGCTCGTCGCGGTGTACATTGCCCTCGGCGTGTCGAACCCCATGATGCCGGGGGCGCTCACCTTCGGCGTCGAGCAGTCGGTCGAGGCGCGCCAGGCCGACCGGTTCCGGGGGCAGGCCCACGAGGCCGCGCCGATTCCCCGAGCGCCTGAGCCCGAGCGTCTCGATCCGGCCGCCCGGTCGGTCCCGCCGCGCCGTCTTCTCCCACCGGAGACCCCGCGGTCCCGGCAAGTCGCGCGCTCGCAACTGTCGTTGCCGGCGCCCGTCGCGTCCTCCGAAGACCACTAGACCCGCGCTCCGCCTCGTCGCCTGCGCCGTCGGTGTCCCGGCGGTGGACTGTCCGGCTTCCAACCACCGGTATTCGAGCACCAACGGAGGATTCGACATGAGTAGCTGGCCACCACAGGGGAGCGTGCCCGACATCGAACAACACCTGGAGCCGCTGCGACGGCTGGTCGCTCGCTGGGGCCGACGCCGGCTCGTGATGGCGGCCATCGGCGCCGCCGTCCTGCTCTGGCTGGCGTCCGGGCTCTACGTCGTCGGGCCGGGCGAGCGGGGCGTCGTGCTCCTGTTCGGCGGCGTGGTCGGCCAGACGGAGTCGGGGTTGCGCTACCGCCTGCCCGCCCCGTTCCAGTCGCACCAGGTCGTCGACGTCGCGACCGTCCGCCGGGCGGAGATCGGCTTCCGGACCGAGCGCAGCGGCAGCAGCACGAATCCCGGCGAGTCCCTGATGCTCACGGGCGACGAGAACATCGTCGACGTCCAGCTGTTCGTCCAGTACCTGGTCCAGGACGCCGAGAAATTCCTGTTCCGGGCGCGCCAGCCCGAGCTGGCGCTCCGCTCCTCCGCCGAGGTGGCGCTGCGGGCGGCCGTCGGCCAGACCGACATCGACTACACGATGACCGAGGGGCGAGTCGAGGTGCAGGATCGCGTCAAGAAGCAACTCCAGGAGCTGCTGGACCTCTACGGTACGGGCCTGCTCGCCACCGAGGCCCGCCTGCTCGTCGTCGATCCGCCCAAGGAGGTCAAGGAGGCCTTCCACGACGTGGTGCGGGCGTGGGAGGATCGCGAGCGGCTCATCAAGGAGGCCGAGGGCTATGCCGAGGGTGTTCTGCCCAAGGCCCGCGGCGAGGCCGTGCAGATGCTGCGTGTCGCCGAGGGCTATCGCGAGCAGCGCCTCATCCGCGCCCGCGGCGACGCCGATCGCTTCGTGCGCATCCACGGCGAGTACAAGAAGGCCGAGGCCGTCACCCGCGACCGGCTCTACCTCGAGATGGTCGATCGGGTCCTGCCGCGCACCAAGACCGTCGTCGTCGACTCCGGGGGCGGCCGGGGCGGCGTGGTGCCGCTGCTGCCGCTCGGGACCTTCTTGCCGGCCGAGACCGGACCGAAAGCGCACAGCCGCGAGCCGGCGGTCCAGCCGGCCGCGCCGACGGGTGGGCGGTAACCATGGCCTGGCGAATCGTCGTCCTCGGTCTGCTCGCGGTCGCGCTCGGCAGCGCGACCTACATCGTCCCCGAGTGGCAGCAGGCGATCGTGATCCAGCTCGGGCAGCCCGTGCGGACCGTACGGGAGCCGGGGCTCTACTGGAAGCTGCCCTTCGTGCAAACCGTCACCTTCTTCGACAAGCGCGTGCTGGCCGCCGACACGGGCAATGCGGAATACATCACGCTCGACAAGAAGCGTCTGCTGATCGACCATATCTCGCGCTGGGAGATCGTGGACCCGCTGCAGTTCTATCGCACCGTGCGCGACGAGCGTGGCGCCATGGCGCGGCTGGACGACATCATCACGGCCCGCCTGCGCCAGGAAGTGGCCAAGGAGAACTTCAAGGAGATCATCCGCGCCAAGCGCGACGCGATCATGGATACGGTCACGGCGGAGGCGCGGACCCTGGCCACGCCCTTCGGCCTGCGGGTGATCGACGTGCGGGTCAAGCGGGCGGACCTCCCGGCCGAGGTGCAGGCCAGCGTGTTCGCCCGCATGCAGGCCGAGCGGCAGCGGATCGCGCTGCGCTACCGGGCCGAGGGCGAGGAGAAGGGACGCGAGATCCGCGCCGGCGCCGACAAGGAGCGGGAGATCATCCTGGCCAAGGCCTATCAGGAGAGCCAGAGCCTGCGAGGCGCGGGGGATGCTCAGGCCATCGCCGTCACCGGGCAGGCGTTCGGGCGGGACCCGGCCTTCTACGGGTTCGTCCGGCGCCTGGAGACCTACGAGCGGGTGTTCTCGCCGGAAACAACGATCGTGCTGCGGCCCGACTCCGACCTGTTGCGCTACCTCGACTCGCCGCGCGAGCGACGGTAGGTGAGGACGAGGACACGAGCGGGCAGGGTCCTCCCGGGGGATAATGGTCTGACCGACCGATGATCCCGGGGGGAAGCGTGTCCTCACACAACGAACCGCGAGTCCGACGGCAGCAGGTCACGCGAGGTCTGCTCGTGATCCTCGGTATCGTCAGCCTGATGGCGGGGGCGACGTCGGCCCCCGCGCGAACGGCGCTGCCGATCGTCTACGTCGCGCCCATCGAGGGCATCATCGACCTCGGGCTCGCCCCGTTCGTGGAGCGCGTGCTCGCCGAGGCCACCGCGGCCAAGGCGGATGCGGTCGTGCTCGAGATCAACACCTTCGGCGGGCGGGTCGACGCCGCCGTCCTCATCCGCGACGCCCTGCTCCGGTCCCAGGTCCACACCGTCGCCTTCGTCAACAAGCGGGCGATCTCGGCCGGCGCGCTGATCAGCCTGGCCGCCGAGAAGATCGTGATGGCTGACGGCGGCACGATCGGCGCCGCCACGCCGGTCCAGATGGGGGCGCCGGGTAGCGGGGCGAAGCCGGTGGACGAGAAGAGTGTGTCGTACATGCGCAAGGAGTTCCGCGCGACCGCCGAGAGCCGCAAGCGGCCCCCGCTCGTGGCCGAGGCGATGGTCGATCCCGACGTCGTCATTCCCGGCGTCATCGCCAAGGGCAAGCTCCTGACCCTGACGACGACCGAGGCGCTGAAGCTCGGGGTGGCCGACGTCCGCGCCGATAGTCTCGACGCCGTCCTCGAGTACCTGAAGCTCCCCGGGGCCGAGGTCCGGCGGCCGACGGTGAACTGGGCGGAGCAGCTCGTCCGCTTCTTCACCCACCCGGTGCTGAGCTCGGTCCTCATGACCATCGGCATCCTGGGCATCATCGTGGAGCTGCGAACGCCGGGCTTCGGGGTGCCCGGGGCGATCGGCATCGCGAGCCTCGGCCTGTTCTTCTGGGGGCACTGGCTGGTGCGGCTCGCCGGCTGGGAGGAGATTCTCCTGGTCGCGCTCGGCCTCATCCTGCTCGGGCTGGAGATCTTCGTGATCCCGGGCTTCGGCGTCGCCGGCGTCCTGGGAATCCTGGCCCTCGGCGGAGGCCTGGCCCTCAGCCTCGTCGGGGCCGGGGCCACGGGCGCGCTCCTGCTCTACGCGATCGGCCGCGTGGCCCTCTCGGTCCTGATCGCCATCGGGGCCTCGCTCATCCTCCTGCGGTTCCTGCCATACCTGCCCTACGGCCGCAGCCTCGTGCTCGACACCGGGCTCGACGCGCGAGAGGGCTACGCGTCGGCCCCGGAGAGCGATCTGAAGTGGATCGGCAAGCGGGGCACGGCGGCGACGCCGCTGCGGCCAGCCGGCATCGCCCTCCTCGAGGGGGAGCGCGTGGACGTCGTCTCCCAGGGGGAGTACATCGCGGCGGACGCGCCGATCGAGGTCGTTCGCGTGGACGGTAACCGGATCGTCGTCCGCCAGGCGCTCGGCGGCCCAGGGAAGGAGTGATCATGCTCGGATTCGAGCTCGGTCTGCTCGGCATCCTCGTGCTCGTCGTGGTGGGACTCGTGCTCGTCCTCTACCTCATCCCGATTCCGCTCTGGATCGCGGCGTGGGCGTCGGGCGCCTACGTCGGGCTCATGACGCTCATCGGGATGCGCCTGCGGCGCGTCCCGCCCGGCACGGTGGTCAACGCCCGGATCAGCGCGGTGAAGGCCGGGCTCGAGATCTCCATCAACGATCTCGAGGCCCACTTCCTGGCCGGCGGCAACGTCGTCCGGGTGGTCAACGCCCTCATCTCCGCCGACAAGGCGAACATCGTCATGCCGTTCAAGCGCGCGGCGGCGATCGACCTGGCCGGTCGCGATGTGCTCGAGGCCGTCAAGATGTCGGTCATTCCCAAGGTGATCGAGACGCCCCGGATCGCCGCGGTGGCCAAGGACGGCATCCAGCTCATCGCGGTGTCGCGGGTGACCGTGCGGACGAACCTCGACCGCCTGGTCGGCGGCGCCGGCGAGGAGACCGTGATCGCCCGGGTGGGCGAGGGCATGGTGAGCACGATCGGCTCGTCGGCCACGCACAAGGAGGTGCTGGAGAACCCCGACCACATCTCCAAGTACATCCTGAGCCGCGGCCTGGACGCGGGGACGGCCTTCGAGATCCTGTCGATCGACATCGCCGACGTCGACGTGGGCGAGAACATCGGCGCCAAGCTGCAGATCGATCAGGCCAACGCCGACAAGCAGATCGCCCAGGCCAAGGCCGAGGAGCGGCGGGCCATGGCGGTGGCATCCGAGCAGGAGATGCGGGCCCGCGTCGTCGAGGCCGAGGCGGAGGTGCCCCGCGCGATGGCCGAAGCCTTCCGCACCGGCAACCTCGGCATCATGGACTACTACAAGATGAAGAACGTGCAGGCCGACACGGCGATGCGCGAATCCATCGCCGAGCCCGGCGGCGACCCGCAGGCGCCGCCGGCCCCCCGGACGTAGCGGGCATGGAACAGATCGTCCTTCTCGCCATCTTCCTGCTGGTCGCGGTCGCCAACGCGGTCATCCGCTGGCTGCGGCAGGGGAAGGGGACCGCCAGCCCGGTTCCGGCGCCGGCCCCACCGGCTCCCCGGCCGCGTGGGGGTCCGCTTCCACCGGGTGCCCGCGTTCGCGTCACGGCGCCGCCCGCCGAGGCCCTGGTGCCCGCCGTGCGGAGAGCACCGCGGCCACCGGCGCCGGATCCGCACGCCCGGCGGCGCCGGCCCGTTCATCGACGTCTGGGGAGCCGCACCGACGTCCGCCGGGCGATCGTCGTGATGACGGTCCTGGGCCCGTGTCGTGCGCTCGAGGCCGAGCGTGAGATCAGGACGCCTTGGCCGGCTGGATCTTGAGCTGCAGGTAGGACTTCACGACCTTCACGCCGCCCACGGAGCGGGCGTGGCGCAGGATCGCTTCCATCTCGGGCTGGTCGCCGGCGACGCCGGCGAGGACGAGGTGGCCGTTGATGACGGCGAAGTCGACGTGGGCCTGGCGCAGGGCGAGGTCGAGGACGATGCGACCGAAGAACCGGGTGCCGATGCCGACGTCGCTCAGGCGGGAGAGCCGGTTCGCGAAGAAGTACGTCTCGACGCGGCGCACGCCCTCCTGCCGGCGCGCGATGGTGAGGGCCCGGGCGCCGGCGTCGCTCCCGGGCTCGGTGACCCCCGTCAGCACCACCAGCCCCTGGTGGCAGAAGACGTCGACGGCGAGGAAGCGTCGCAGGCCCGCCTCCATCAGCTCGCTGCGGATCGTGTTCGCGATAGCGCCGTCGATCTGCTGGACCGCGACCGCCCGGGCGTCGGTCGCCACGTCGTAGGTGCCCAGGACCACGAGCGTGCAGCCGCTGAGGAGCATGGCGACCGCGGCGAGCGTGACGACGACGAGCCTGGGCGGCCGTTCTCGCATCATGCTTCGATCGTAGGCGACCCGTGGACGGATGTGTCCACGGCTGGCCGTTGGGGATCGGCGGCGACCGGACTCCTACCGGTAGCGGGCGTCCGGCCTTGAATGTTAATTGACTAAACTATTTCCTGGTTGCATGATCGAGGAGCCATGCCGCCCTCGGGCTCCCGCCGGCGCAGCGTCGAGGCCCAGCGTCTCCTCGACCTGCTGAATGCGCTCGGCAGCACCACGTTCCGCCAGCTCCTCTGGCAGCGGGCGTCCGAGCTCGACCTCACCTATGCCCAGTCCCAGGTGCTCTTCCACGTCGCCGATCACCCCGGCTGCCACATGGGCGACGTCGCCAAGGCCTTCGGCGTCACGCTGCCCGCGGTCACGCACATCGTCGACCGCCTCGAGGAAAAGCAGTTCCTCCTTCGGGCCGACGATCCGGCCGACCGGCGGGTCTACATCCTGGAGCTGACGCGGACGGGCCGGGCGCTGGTCGACGAGCTCCACGGCCTGCAGATGCGCGGCGTCGAGGGGGTCCTGCAGCGCATGGCAGCCGAGGACCGGCAGCGGGTGATCAAGGGGCTGGAGGCGCTGGTGGACGCGGCCGCCGAGGCGGCAAAGTCATGAGCCGCCGGCTCGCGGCCTGGGCCCTCGGCGCCGCGGTGCTCGGCCTGGCCGGGTGCTCGGAGTCGCCGGCGGGCGGGGCGCAGGCGCGTCCGGCGCCGCCGCCGGCCGTTCCGGTCGGGGCGGCCGTGGCCCAGCAGCGGGCGGTGCCGGTCCAGGTCATCACCGTGGGGACCGTGCAGGCGTACACCACGGTCGGGGTGAAGTCGCAGGTCGCCGGCCAGATCCAGCAGGTGCACTTCACCGAGGGGCACGAGGTGAAGCGCGGCGACCTGCTCTTCACGATCGATCCGCGTCCGCTGGAGGCGAGCGTCCGGCAGGCGGAGGCCAACGTCGCCAGGGATCGCGCGGCGCTGCGCCAGGCCGAGGCCGCGTTCGCCCAGCGGCAGGCCGAGGTGACGCAGGCCCTGGCCAACCTCGAGCGCGACACGGCCCAGCTCGAGAACGCGCGCGTGCAGGAACGTCGCTACGCCGCGCTCGTGAAGCAGGAGCTCGTCGCGCGCGAGCAGTACGACCAGGTCCGCACGGCCCTGGCCGCGTTGCAGGCGACGGTCAACGCCGACGGCGCGGCGGTGGAGAACGCGCGGGCGTCGACGCGGGCGGCGGAGGCCATGGCCGACAACGCGCGGGCGGTCATCCAGGCCAACGAGGCGATGGTGGAGACCGCCCGGCTGCAGCTCGCCTACACGACCATCCGCGCGCCCATGGACGGCCGCACCGGCAACCTCCTGGTGCAGGGCGGCAACGTTCTGAAGGCCGCCGAGGACAACCCGCTGGTCGTCATCGCGCAGGTCCGGCCCATCTACGTCTCGTTCGCGGTGCCCGAGCAGCACCTGACCGCCGTCAAGAAGTACCGCGCCGAGGGGGCGCTGAAGGTCGAGGCCGTGCTCGACGGCGGTCAGCGCGTCGTGGTGGGCGCCGTGACCTTCATGAACAACACCGTCGACGCGAACACGGGGACCATCCAGCTCAAGGCGACCTTCCAGAACACGGACAACGCGCTGTGGCCCGGGCAGTTCGTGGACGTCGCGCTCACCCTCACCAGCGCGGAGGCGGTCCTGGTCCCGACCCAGGCCGTGCAGGCCGGCCAGCAGGGCTCCTTCGTGTTCGTCGTGAAGCCGGACTCCACCGTGGAGTCGCGCCCGGTGAAGGTCGGGCGTCGGCTCGCTCGCGAGCTCGTGATCGAGCAGGGTGTGAAGGCCGGTGAGCGGGTGGTCACCGACGGCCAGCTGCGCCTCGTGCCCGGCGCGCGCGTGGACGTCAAGCCCCAGCGACCGTCATGAGTCCGACGCTGTTCATCCGCCGCCCCGTGCTCACCACGCTGCTCATGGCGGCCGTCCTCATCTTCGGCGTCATGGCCTACGGCCGCCTGCCCGTGAACGACCTGCCCAACGTGGACTTCCCGACCATCCAGGTCACCGCGTCGCTGCCGGGCGCCAGCCCGGAGACGATGGCCTCGGCCGTCGCCACGCCGCTCGAGCAGCAGTTCACCACGATCGCCGGCATCGACTCCATGACCTCCACCAGCGCGCTCGGCGTCACCCAGATCACCATCCAGTTCACGCTCAGCCGCGACATCGACGGCGCCGCCCAGGACGTGCAGGCGGCCATCACCAAGTCCGCGCCGCTGCTGCCGCCGGGCATGCCGACGCCGCCCAGCTATCAGAAGGTGAACCCGGCGGACCAGCCGGTCCTCTACCTGGCCCTCAGCTCGCCGACCCTGCCGCTGTACACGGTGGACGAGTACGCCCAGACGAACCTGGCCCAGCGGATCTCCACGATCAGCGGTGTCGCCCAGGTCACGATCTTCGGCTCGCAGAAGTACGCGGTGCGGGTGCAGGTCGATCCGCGGGCGCTGGCGGCGCGGGGGATCGGCATCGACGAGGTCGAGCAGGCCATCGCCCGGGCCAATCCCAAGAAGCCGACGGGCACCCTGTCCGGTCCCGCACCAGGCGGTCAACATCCAGTCCAACGCCCAGCTCACCGACGCGGCCGCGTACCGGCCGATGATCGTGGCCTACCGCAACGGCTCGCCCGTCCGGCTCGGCGATCTGGGACGAGTCGTCGACGGCGTGCAGACCGACAAGGTGGCGAGCTGGTTCAACGACAACCGCGCGGTGGTGCTGGCCATCCAGCGGCAGCCGGGGACGAACACCATCGACGTGGTCGACGCCGTCCGCACGCTGCTGCCGGTGTTCCGGCAGCAGCTCCCGGCCTCGGTGAGTCTCGACGTCGTCTACGATCGCTCGGTCGCCATCCGCGAGTCGGTCCACGAGGTGCAGTTCACGCTGCTCCTCACCATCGGCCTCGTGGTGCTGGTGATCTTCGTGTTCCTGCGCAACGTCTCCGCCACGCTGATCCCGAGCCTGGCGGTGCCGCTGTCGATCGTCGGCACCTTCGGCGTCATGTACGTGTTCGGCTACACGATCGACATCATCTCGCTGATGGCGCTCACGCTCTGCGTCGGCTTCGTCGTGGACGACGCGGTCGTGATGCTGGAGAACATCGTCCGTCGCATGGAGGCGGGCGAGAGCCGGATGGAGGCTGCCCTCAACGGCTCGCGCGAGATCGGCTTCACCATCCTGTCCATGACGGTGTCGCTCGCCGCCGTGTTCATCCCCGTGCTGTTCATGGGCGGCGTGGTCGGGCGGCTGATGCACGAGTTCGCCGTCGTCATCGGCGCGGCCGTTCTCATCTCCGGCCTGGTCTCGCTGACGCTGACGCCGATGCTGTGCAGCCGCTTCCTGCGACCGCCCCACGCCGGGCACAGCCGGCTGTACCGGGCCTCCGAGCGCGTCTTCGAGGGCATGCTGCGCGCCTACGACGTCTCGCTGCAGTGGACGCTGCGCCACGGGCGGCTGACGATGGCCGTGCTCGTGCTGACGTTCGGGCTCACGGCCTACCTGTTCGCCGTCATCCCCAAGGGGTTCATCCCCAACGAGGACAACGGCACGATCTTCGCGTTCACCGAGGCGGCCCAGGACGTCTCGTTCGAGTCGATGATGGCGCACCAGCGCGCGGTCGCCGACGTCGTCGCGCCGGCAGCCCTACGTCGCAGCAGTTCATGTCGTTCATCGGCGCCAGCGGCTCCAGCACCGTGATGAACAACGGCCGCATCTTCGTCCGGCTCAAGCCGCGATCGGAGCGCAAGCACGTCGACGCAGCTGATCGCCGATCTGCGGCCCAAGCTGGCCGAGGTGCCGGGCATCCGCGTCTACCCGCAGGTGCTGCCGACGATCCGCATCGGCGGCCAGCTCACCAAGGCGGTCTACCAGTACACGCTGCAGGACGCCGACCTCCAGGAGCTGTACCGCTGGGCGCCGCAGCTCTACGACCGCCTGCGGCAGCTGCCCGGCCTCCAGGACGTCAACACCGATCTGCAGATCACGAGCCCGCAGATCGTCGTCGACATCGACCGCGACGAGGCCGCCGCGCTCGGCGTCACCGCCGACCAGATCGAGAGCGCGCTGGGTGCCGCCTACGGCTCCCGGCAGGTCTCGACGATCTACACGCCGACCAACCAGTACTGGGTCATCCTCGAGCTCGATCCGCAGTATCAACAGGATCCGACCGCGCTGGCGCGGCTCAACGTGCGATCGAGCGGCGGCCGGCTGGTGCCGCTCGACGCCGTCACCACGCTCACGCCGGGGCTGGGGCCGCTGGTGGTGACGCACCTCGGCCAGCTCCCGTCGGTGACCATCTCGTTCAACACCAAGCCCGGCGTGTCGCTGAGCGACGCGGTGGCGCAGGTCGAAGCGGTGCAGCGAGAGCTGCGGATCCCCGCGACCCTGAGCGCCACGTTCCAGGGCACCGCCCAGGCGTTCCAGGACTCGCTGCGCGGGCAGGGGATGCTGCTGCTGATCACGATTCTAGTGATCTACCTGATCCTGGGCGTGCTGTACGAGAGCTTCATCCACCCGCTCACGATCCTGTCCGGGCTGCCGTCGGCCGGCGTGGGCGCGCTGCTCACGTTGCTGCTGTTCGGCATGGAGCTGAACGTCTACGGCTTCGTGGGCCTGATCATGCTGGTCGGCATCGTGAAGAAGAACGCGATCATGATGATCGACTTCGCGCTGGAGGCCGAGCGGACAGGGCGCCACGCCGGCCGAGGCGATCTACCAGGGCTGCCTGCTCCGCTTCCGGCCGATCATGATGACGACGATGGCCGCGCTGCTCGGCACGCTGCCGATCGCGCTCGGGCATCGGCGCCGGCGGCGACGCCCGCCGGCCGCTCGGCCTGGCCGTCGTCGGCGGCCTGCTCGTCTCCCAGCTGCTGACCCTCTACATCACGCCGGTGCTGTACCTCTACATGGAGTCGGCCCAGAAGGCGCTCGCCGCGCGGTCGATCTCGAGGATTTTCTTCTGGCGCCGCGGCCGCCGGGCGGCGCCGCCCGCCTCGCTCCCCCGTCCCGAGCGGTCGCCGTCCGCCTGAGCCACCGAGAGGAGCGACGCGATGGGTGACGTGGGCCTCATGGGCATGCACGTGCCGGGCATGTCGTGGCGAGAGATCCGCGACGCCGCCGTCCTGGCCGAGGAGCTCGGCTACAGCTGCATCTCGATGGGGGAGTCGTGGGGCGAGGACGCGCTGACGTCGCTGGCCCAGCTGGCGGCGGTGACCACGCGCATCCGCATCGGCACCAGCATCGTGCCGGTCTTCGCGCGCTCGCCGGCCAACCTGGCCATGACGGCGCTGAACATGGACCGCATGTCCCAGGGGCGTTTCTTCCTCGGCCTCGGCACGAGCGGCCGGCTGGTGATCGAGGATCTCCACGGCGAGACGTTCACCAAGCCGCTGACGCGGATGCAGGAATACATCGACATCATCCGCAAGGCCGCGCGCGGCGAGCGCCTGGATCACGACGGCGAGTTCTTCCACACCCGGCGCTTCCAGCTCCGGTTCACGCCGTACCGGGCCAGCCTGCCCATCTACATCGCCGCGCTCAGCCCGCCCAGCCTCCGGCTCACCGGCGCGCTGGCCGACGGCTGGCTGCCGATCTTCCTGGCGCCCTCGCGGATGGCGGCCGCGGTGGTCGAGCTGAAGGCGGGCGCCGTGGCGGCCGGCCGGACGCTGCGCGACATCGCCATCTCGCCCCAGGTGTCGACCTACGTCACCGACGACGTCGCCGCCGCGCGTGACCGCGAGCGCCCGCACATCGCCTTCTACATCGGCGGCATGGGGGTCTTCTATCACGCCTACATGCATCGGATCGGGTTCGGCGCCGAGGCCGACCGGGTACGCGCCGCGTTCCAGGCCAAGGAGCGCGACCGGGCGGCGAAACTGGTCACCGACGAGATGGTCGACGCCATGACCATCCTCGGCACGCCGGCGCAGTGCCGGGAGCAGATGCAGCGCTTCTTCGACGCCGGCGTGCAGGAGGTGCGGCTGGTCTTCAACGAGCCGGACAAGGCCGCCTACCTCAAGGCCCTGCGGGCCGTCGCGCCCCGATAGCACTCAGCGCCACGTTCCTTCGCAGCACCCGCCCCCTGCCCACCGCGATGGCAGGATTCTTGGGGTCATTGTCATTGTTGACGCCCGGATCGAGTGAGACAAAGGACTCCCCGGGCCAGGCTCCTGGGGTGAAGGAGGCGGCGATGGCTCCCCGGCGCGTGGTCCTGGTTGCCATGCCCTGCCGTGAGGTCGTGGAGATCGGCGGGGCGCTCGACATTTTCTACGCCGCCAACGTGCGTCTGCCCGCGGACCGGGGCTACGCAGTGGAGGTCGTGTCGCCGGTGACCACGGTGTGCGCGTGGGCCGGATTGCGGCTGGCGTCCGAGCGCTCGTATCGTGCCGTTCGCGGCGAGATCGACACTCTCATCGTGAGCGGCATCGACGAACCGGACGATGCCCGGCGTGATCCCGACCTCATCCGCTGGCTCGCGCGGCGGCGCCCCGCGCGCGGCGTGTGGTCGGGCTCTGCACCGCGACCTTCGTCCTGGCCGAGGCCGGGCTCCTCGACGGCCGGAGCGCCACGACGCACTGGATGGACTGCGACGAGCTCGCGCGGAGGTTTCCCGCCGTCGCCGTCCAGCGCGATCCCATCTACGTTCGTGATCGAGGCGTCTACACCTCGGCCGGCAGCACGGCCGGCCTCGATCTGGTCCTGGCCCTTGTGGAGGAAGACGTCGGCCGCCGTGTGGCGCTGCAGGTGGCGCAGCGGATGGTCTTCTTCCTGAAGCGGCCGGGCGGCCAGGCGCAGTTCAGCGCCCAGCTGTCCACCCAGATGGCCGAGCGCGAGCCCCTGCGTGACCTGCAAGCGTGGGTCCTCGAGCACCCGGGCGCGGATCTCTCGATCGACGCGCTGGCGCGCCGCGCTTCGATGAGTCCGCGAAACTTCTGCCGGGTCTTCGGGCGGGAGGTGGGCATGACGCCCGGACATTTCGTCGAGCGCGTCCGCGTCGAGGCCGCGCGCCGGCTGCTCGAGGAGACGTCGCGCGGCATCCCGGACGTCGCCGCCGCCTGCGGATTCGGTGGCGCCGAGACCATGCGCATCGCGTTCCGGCGCGCGCTGGGCGTCAACCCCAAGGGCTACCGCAGTCGCTTCCACACCACCGTGCTGACGTAGACCAGGAGGACGAAGTCATGACGATCGATATCGCCGCGCTCCGTGATCTCCGCTCGGCCGTGAAAGGCCAGGTGCTCTCACCGGGTGATGCGGAGTACGACCCTGCCCGCGGCATCTTCAACGCGATGATCGACCACCGGCCCGCGCTGATTGTCCGCTGTACCACGGCCTACGATGTCGTGGGGTGCGTGGCGTTCGCCCGGGCCCACGGCCTGAGCGTCTCCGTGAAGGGCGGGGGCCACAACGTGTCGGGCAAGTCGGTGGGCGACGGCGGCCTGATGATCGATCTGTCCCCGATGAAGGGCGTGCGGGTGGATGCGCAGCACCGGGTCGCGCGCGCCGAGCCCGGCCTGACGCTGGGCGAGCTCGACGGCGCGTGCCAGGCCCTCGGGCTCGCCACGCCGACCGGCAACGTCTCACCGACCGGCATTGCCGGCCTGACCCTCGGCGGCGGCATCGGCTGGCTCAATGGCAAGCACGCCCTGGCGTGCGACAACGTGCTGTCCGTCGATATCGTCACCGCCGACGCCAAGCTGCTCACCGCCAACACCACCGAGCACGCGGATCTCTTCTGGGCCGTCCGCGGCGGCGGTGCGAATGTCGGCGTGGTCACCTCGTTCGAGTACCGCTTGCACCCGGTCGGTCCCGTGCTCGGGGGCGGCCTGGCGTGGCCGCTCGACCGTGCCAAGCGTGTCCTGGCGTTCTACGACGAGTTCGCGCGGGGGTGCCCCGACGAGCTGTGCGTGAATGCCGGCTTCGGTAGCGCCGAGGACGGGACGCCCGTGCTCGGCGTCGGGGTCGCCTGGATCGGCGACCTCGACGCCGGCAAGCGCCTGCTGAAGCCGCTGCGGTCGTTCGAGCACCCGCTCGCCGATGGAATTGGGCCCATGAGCTACGTCGCTCTTCAATCCGGTGGCGATGGCGCATTCCCGACGGGCCGGCGGCAGTACTGGAAGGGGGGCTTTCTCCGCCGGCTCGGGCCGGACGCGATCGACGTGCTGGTGCACTTCGCGGCCACGCGCCCCTCGCTCGACACCCCCATTGCGCTCCAGCAGATGCACGGGGCGGCCGCTCGCGTGTCGGCGACGGAGACGGCCTTCGCGCACCGGCACGATCAGTGGGACTGCGTCATTCTCTCGCAGTGGGACAGCGCCGCCGACGACGAGAGGAACATCCGGTGGACGCGCGAGTTCCACACGGCGATGGCGCCGCACCTGGAGCGCGCGGTCTACGTGAACGATCTCGGTGCCGACGAGCCCGACCGGGTGCGGGCGGCCTACGGCGCCAACTACGAGCGGCTGGTCGCGATCAAGGCGACGTACGACCCCGAGAACTTCTTCCGCGGAAATCAGAACGTCGCGGTCAGCGCCGCGGTGGCCGGCGAGGCGGGCGATGTTCGCCCTAGATCAGCTTGGGCAGCACCTGCTCGGTGAAGAGCGTGAAGCTCTGGTGGCTGAGCGGCGCGCACATGAGGTAGTCGAGGCCGATCGTCTCGCGCAGCTCGACGATCGTGTCAAGCACGCGGTCGGGGGTGCCGCGGATGACCACCTCGTTCATGTAGCGCTCGACCGGGTCCGCCCCGGGCACCCAGTGGGCCGGCGGCGGGCCGGCGCGCTTGGTGGGGTTGGCGTAGGAGGCCACGGTCCACGACGCCCCGGCCCGGGCGACCTCGTCGGCCTCCTGGTCGGTGGCGCCGACGGCGAGGAGTCGCGCGGTCGGGATCACGCGGCCCTCGGTCGGGAAGCCGTGCGCGCGCAGCACCTCGTAGTAGTGCGCGCGCTTGCGGCCGATGTCGGTGTGGGTGGCGTGCGGGTCCTGCAGGATGTCGTAACCCTTCTCCGCCGCGCGGCGGATCGAGTCGGGCGACGTCGCAGCCAGCCACACCGGCGGATGCGGCGTCTGCAGCGGCTTGGGTAGCACCTCGATGCCGTCGTAGCGCCAGAACCGACCCTCGTACGTGAGGCGCTCGTTCCGCCACGCCGCCAGCACGATCTCGACGCACTCGCGGAAGCGGTCGGAGCTCTCCTCCACGGGCACGTCGAAGGCCTCGAACTCGACCCGGTCGAAGCCGCGACCGGCACCCCAGTTCACCCGGCCGCCGGAGAGGACGTCGAGCATCGCGACCTCCTCGGCCAGTCGCAGCGGGTTGTAGAAGGCCGCGAGCGAGACGGCCAGCCCGACCCGGAGATTCCGGGTGATGGAGGAGACGTGCGCCGCCATGACGTTGATCGAGGGGCAGACGCTGTAGGTGTTGAAGTGGTGCTCGGCGAGCCAGACGCAGTCGTAGCCGGTCTGGTCCATGATCGCGATCCGCGAGAACGCCCGCTCGTAGACGGCGGTGAGCGGCACCCGCCGCGACCACGAGAAGAACTGCAGGACTCCGACCTTCATCGCCTCCGGCCCCCGGCCATGCGGGAGGGTAGCATGACTTGACGTCGGCCCGGCCGAGACCCCATGCTCTGGCCACTCACGGGATCGCTCGTCCAGGAGGGACGTCATGCCTCGTCCACTCAGCCTGTCGCTGCTGGCCGCCGCCGTGCTCGCCGTCCTGTCGCCGTCCGCCGCCCCGGCGGCGCCTTCCGGGCAGGCCGTCATGGCCTGGCACGTGACGATCGCGCCGAGCTGGTTCGATCCCTCCACCGCGCCGCCGCAGATCACGCCGTTCGGCATCCTCTACGCGATCCACGACGCGCTGGTCCGCCCCTATCCCGGCCACAAGATGGGCCCGAGCCTGGCCGAGTCGTGGAAGGAGAGCCCGGACGGCAAGACCTACGAGTTCAAGCTGCGCCCGGGGCTGAAGTTCCACAACGGCGACCCGGTGACCACCGAGGACGTGAAGTTCAGCTTCGAGCGCTACAAGGGCGCCGGCGCCAAGATCCTGCAGGAGCGCGTCCAGCGAGGTGGAGATCGTCGATCCCTCGGTCGTGCGCTTCCACCTCAAGGAGCCGTGGCCGGACTTCATGACGTTCTACGGCACCACCGCCACCGCCGCCGGCATCGTCGTGCCCAAGAAGTACCTGACCCAGGTGGGCGACGACGGCTTCAAGAAGCATCCGATCGGCGCCGGCCCCTACAAGTTCGTCAGCCACAAGCCCGGGCGTCGAGGTCGTGCTCGAGGCCTACCCCGGGTACTGGCGCCGCGTGCCGAACGTGAAGACGCTGGTCATGAAGAGCGTCCCCGAGGCCACCACGCGCGCCGTGATGCTGAAGAGCGGCGAGGCCGACATCGCCTTCGCGCTCGACGGCCCCGACGCCGAGGGCATCAAGCGCGACTCCGCGCATGCAGGTGGTGGCCTCCAAGCACGCCTCGATCTTCTGGATCGAGTTCGCCGAGCAGTGGGACCCGAAGTCGCCGTGGCACGACAAGCGGCTGCGGCTGGCGGTGAACTACGCGCTGGACCGCCAGCGGATCAACGAGGCCGCGTGCCTCGGCTTCTGCCCGCCGGCCGGCGTCATCGTGCCCCGCGTCATGGACTTCGCGCTGCAGGTCGAGCCGCCGCCGTACGATCTCGCAGAAGGCCAAGCAGCTGCTCGCCGAGGCCGGCTATCCGAACGGCCTCGACGCCGGCGAGTTCGTCGGCGATTCCCGGGCTTCCCGACCGTCGCCGAGTCGGTGGTGAACTACCTGAACGCGGCCGGCATCCGCGTGAAGATGCGCGCGATGGAGCGCGCGGCGTTCTACGCCGACTGGCAGGAGCAAGAAGCTGCGCGGCGCTGTTCATGACCGCGGTCGGGAACTCCGGCAACGCCGCGAGCCGCGTGGAGTCGTTCATCCAGTCGAAGGGCGCCTACGCGTACGGCGGCTATCCGGACATCGACGACCTGTTCCTGCAGCAGGCGCGCGAGCGCGACGTCAAGAAGCGCGAGGCGATGCTGCTACAAGATCCAGCAGCTCACGATCGACCGCGTGATGTTCGCGCCGGTCATGGACCTCCGCGCGCTGATGGGCATCGGCCCCCGCGTCACCAAGCACACGATCACCGACGTCTGGATGAGCCCGTTCCCGTCCTACGAGGACATGGAGATCAAGGAATAGGATGAAATTCGGACTCTACAGCTCCATCGCCAATCCCCCGCGCGGCGAGCACCTCGATCGCTGCATCGACGAGACGATCGCCGAGGCCCAGCTCGCCGAGGCGAGTGGCTTCGACTCCTGCTTCTTCGGCGAGCATCATCAGGATGCCGACGGCTTCCTGCCCTCGCCGCTCATCGTCGCCACCGCCGTGGCGGCCCGCACGACCCGCCTGCGGGTCGGGACCTCGGTCATCCTGCTGCCCCTCTATCATCCGGTGCACGTGGCCGAGGACGTGATCACGCTGGACCTCGTGTCCAGGGGACGCGTCACGCTCGGCGTCGGCATCGGCTACCAGCCCGCTGACTTCGGGGCCTTCAACGTCCCGATGGAGCACCGCATGGCGCGCTTCGAGGAGAGCGTCGAGATCTTGAGGCTGTGCTGGGCGGGGGAGCCGTTCTCGTATCGCGGCAAGCACTTCACGCTCGAGAACGTGCAGATCCGCCCGCGGCCGTTCCAGCGGCCGGGGCCGCCGCTGTGGATCGGCGCCAGCGTGCCGGCCGCCGCGCGCCGGGCCGGTCGGGTCGCCGACGGCTTCGTGGGTACGCCGAGCACGAGCCTCGACAACGCGACACGCCTGGCCGACATCTACACGCACGCGGCCCGGGAAGCCGGGCGGGAGCCCGAGGTCGTCCAGATGCGTGACGCGTGGGTGGCCGCCACGCGCGCCGAGGCCGACGCGGTGTACGGCCCCCACGTCATGACGGCGTACCGCTACTACTGGGAGAACCGGCTGTCGGAGTTCCGCGACATGCCCGCCGGCACGCCATTCACGCTCGACAGCCTCGCGCCCGACCGCCTGATCCTGGGCGACCCCGAGACGTGCGTGCGCGAGTTCCAGCGCTGGCAGAAGGCCACCGGTGCCAGCACGTTCCTGCTCCGCCTGCGCCACGCCCACTCCGGCGGCCCCCCCCACGACAAGATCATGGCCGCGATCAAACTGTTCGGCGAGCGCGTGATCCCGTACGTGCAGGCCTGATTCTTCCTGCACGTCAGCGCTGAACGTAAGCGCAGAACGGGCGAGTGGCGCCGGGGTGCGGGCCGGGTGGGTGTGTGGTCCCCCGACCGCGCATCATGGCGAGGCGTCGTCGCCGCGCTCGCTCGGGGTGGGGCGCTGGCCGCTGTCCTTCAGCGTCGTGCCGTCCCACTGGAAGACCCAGTAGTCCTTCTCGACCATGTTGCCGACCATGAGAGTCTTGCCATCGGGGGCCCAGGCCACGCCCTGCGACCAGTGACCGATCGACGCCTCGGCGACGCGCGACAGCGTCTTGCCCGTCACGCGCACGATGAGCAGCTTGAGACCCTCGGCCGTGGCGCCGAGGACGCCGACGGTGTCGACGACCCGCGGCGGCCTCGCCGTCAGGTCCAAGAGGGTCACGGCGTCGGTGTCGCCGGTGGGTCCGTCGAGATGCGCGCGCGCGTCGTCGGGCTGCTGGCCCAGTGGCGCAAGCGCGGCTTCGAGCTGGCCTTCGGCGTCGGCATCGCACGGGTTCGCGACGATCGGGGCGATCGGCTGGGGTGCAGGAGCTCGCCGCCAAAGGTCGCCGCCGGCATCGCCAGCGCCGACTCGAGCAGTCCCAGGTCGCGGACCAGCGCCGAGCCCCCGTACCGCGCGACCTGGTCCGCGTGGAGAGACAGGACCTCATCGAGAGTGAGGAACTCGACGCGCACTACTCCGCGAGCCGCCGGAACACGCCTCCGTACCGGCTGTGGGCCTCGGCGACGATCTTCTTGAGCCTGGCGGTGCGCCGGCGGTCACGCACGGGCGACACGACGATCACTTGTCCGTTGGTCGAGACGTCAAGGGGAGTGTCGGCGTCGATCCCGACGCGATCGAGGAGTCGCTTGTCGAGGACGAGCGCCAGGCTATTTCCCGTCCGGGTCAGCTTCTTTCGCATGCCGAGCCTCCTCCCGTACGGACAAGATCGCACCTGGGTTCGTACCGAGGCAAGCGGACGAGAAGGGGAAGGGAGGAGGTCTAGTGGGTGACTCCGCCGAAGCGCGCGACCGAGAACGGACTCAGGTCCGTCTCCGAGGCCTTGCCGAGCATCTGACCGGCGACGAGCTTGGCGCTGTAGGGGCCGAGCGTCAGACCGGTCGGCCCGTGCCCGGTGATCAGGAAGATCCCGGCGACGCCCGGCACCGGTCCCAGCACCGGCAGCGTGTCCGACGTGAACGGGCGCAGCCCGACGCGGATCTCGCGGATCTCGGCCGGCGCCAGTCCCGGCGCCACCCGGAGCGCCTCGCTCAGCACCTCGCGCACGCCGGCGGCCGTCGTGTGCGGCGTGAAGCCCGAGCCTGTCTCGCGGGTGGCGCCGGCAACCACGCGGCTGTCTGCCCACGCGACCAGGTAGTGATGGTGGAAGGCGCTGACCACGGGCCAGCGGCTCGTGTCGGTGCCGTGCAGGCCGAGGTGGATGATCTGCCCGCGCTGCGGCGCCACCGGGATCGTGACACCGAGCTGGGCGCCGAACGCCTCCGACCAGGCGCCACCGGCGATGGCCACGGTGCCCGCGGGGACCGTCTCGCCGCCGATCACGACGCCCCGCACCGCGTCGCCCTCGCGCACCAGCCGGTCCACGGCGCCCGCACGGACGACGAGACCGCGAGCCTCGGCCGCCGTGCGCAGCGCGCGGTTCAGGAGCCGACCGTCCACGCGGGCGCCGCCGCGCGAGTAGATGGCCCCGTGCACGCGCGCGAGCGGGGGGAACAGCTCCTGGGCCTCGGCGGCGGTGACCTCGTGCAGGTCGGCCGGCGTCGGCAGCCCGCGGCTGCGCTGGCGCTCGAAGACGATGCGCCGGGCGCGCTCGAACGACTCGATCTCGTCGTCGGACACCGCAACCACGAGCTGGCCGCACCGCGTGTAGCCGGTGTCGCCCGCCTGATCGCCGGCCAGCCGGTCGATGAGCGCCGGATAGTAGCCGACGGCCTCGACGGCGAAGCGAAACCACGCTTCCGGATCGCGGCTGTTCGTCTCCGGCGAGAGGATGCCGGCGCCGGCGTCGGTCGCCCGGCCGGTGTCCGCACGGTCCACCAGCAGCGTGCGGGCTCCTGCGCTGACGAGATGGTAGGCCGTGGCGGAGCCGAGAAGGCCACCGCCCACGACGACCGCGTCGAAGACCGCGCGTGCTGTCATGGCTGGGTAGGACCGCCCCGATTCTACGCCAGGCGACGTCACGGGCGAAGGTGGAACCGGCGAAGCTCGGGGAAGCGATACATCCACAACAGGGCGACGCCGAGCGTGCCGACACCGCCGATGAGCACCGCCGCCACGGCGCCGAGCGCGGCCGCCAGCAGACCCGACTCGAACTCGCCGAGCTGGTTCGAGGTGCCGGTGAACAGGGAGTGGACAGCGCCCACGCGCCCGCGCATGTCGTCGGGCGTGCGGAGCTGCACCATCGACTGCCGGATGATCATGCTGAGCAGATCGGAGGCCCCGAGCACGCCGAGTGCCGCCAGCGACAGCGGCAGATTCGTGGAGACGCCGAACACGACGGTGGCCGCGCCGAAGACCAGGATGCTGCCGAACAGCAGCGGTCCGGCGTTGCGCTCGATCGGCCAGCGCGCCAGCACCACGGACAGGGCGAGGGCGCCGACCGCCGGGGCGGCGCGCAGGAGGCCGAGGCCCCCCGGCCCGGTGCCGAGGATGTCGCGGGCGTAGATGGGCAGCAGCGCGGTGGCGCCGCCGAGCAGCACGGCGAAGAGATCCAGGGACATCAGGCCGAGCAGCAGCCGCTGGCGAACGATGAAGGCGACCCCCGACAAGAGGGAGGACGCCGTGAGCTCCTCGCGGGGGCGCGCGACGCGCACGTCCGTCACCAGCCCGATCAGCACGGCGCCGGCCAGGTAGAGCGCGGCGGCCGTGAGGTAGACGGTCGGCGCGCCCAGAGCGTACAGCACGCCGCCGAGCGCCGGGCCCACGATGCGGGCCGTCTGGCCCGCCGCCGTCACGCTGGCGATCGCCCGCGAGAGCTGCGCGAGCGGGACGAGCCGCGGCATCAGCGCCGCTCGGGCGGGGTTCTCGAACGCGCGCGCGATGCCGAGGACGGCAACGAGCGCGAGGATCCCCTCGCGGCTCAGCCAGCCGCCGAGGCTGCCCAGCGCGAGCACCGCGGTCGCTCCCGCCTCGGCGACGTGGCAGATGAGCACGATGAGGCGGCGATCGCACCGGTCGGCGACCTGGCCGACGACGAGGGTCAGGGGAATGATCGGCACGAACTGCACGAGCCCGACCAGGCCCAGGTCGAGCGCGCTGCCGGTGAGGGTATAGAGCTGCCAGCCGATCGCCACCGACTGCATGTGCTGCGCGAGCGTGGACAGGACCCGCGAGCACCAGAACAGCGCGAAGGGCGTGTTCAGAAGGCCGGTATCACGCGCGCTGCGGTGCAGACCTCGCCCCGCTCGGCCGTGGCCGCTGCTGCCACATGCTGGCGCGCCACCGGATGCCGATGAGCACCGTGAAGAGCAGGCCGATCGCCGAGGAGGCGGTGATCGTCAGCGGATAGCCCAGGCGCTCGATGAGGAACCCGGACGCCAGCAGCCCCAGGGGCAGGCCGTAGACGGCGAGCATCCGCACGCCCATGACGCGGCCGCGGAACCCGTCGCCGGCGGCGGCGAGCAGGACGGCCGTCATGGCGATCATCGCCACGTTCTGCACGAAGCCGGCGGCGAGCAGCGTGACCATGCCCACGCCCATGTGCGTCACCTGACCGAAGCCGAGCAGCAGGGCGTACCAGATCGCGGTGCAGACGAGAGTCGAGCGCTCGGGGTGGCGCGCCCCGCCCATCACCACCATGGTGATCGACGCCAGGAGCCCGCCGACCGCGAAGCTGGCGACGAGCCAGCCCAGCCCGGTCGCGTCGACGTGGTAGACGCGCTGGGCGGCGTAGGGCATGAGGCCGCCCGTCACGGTGTAGGCCGTGAGGTTGATCAGGAACGCGAGCAGCATCATGGCCAGCAGCTCGGGGGTCGTCCAGACGTGGACGAGGCCGTCCTTCAGGTCGCGCCACTGCGAGGGCAGGGGCAGCGAGGCGCCGCGCGGTGACGCGACGGGGTCGGGTACCGGCGGGCGGCGCGACACGCCGAAGGTGAGCGCCAGGCTCGCCAGGTACAAGCTCGTGACGATGACGTAGGTGAACCCGATGCCGAGGATGGTGGAGAGCCCGGCGCCGGCGAGCGCGCCGCCCACGCGCGCGGAGTCCATCGTCGCGCGGGACATGCCGAGGGCGCCCATCAGGTGCGCCGGCGGGATCGTCTCGCCGATGAGCGTGTTGCGCATGACGAGGTCGTTGGGGCGGACGATGCCGGCCAGCGTGGCGACGACCAGCACCCAGGGCGGGGTGAGCAGGCCGGCCAGGGCCAGGACCATCAGCACGCCGGCGAGGCCGGCGTAGATCGTGCGCATCGTGCACAGCATGGCCCGGCCGCCGAGCCGGTCGCCCAGCACGCCGAACATCGGCGCGGCGAGCGTGCCGAAGAACTGCAGCGAGCCGAACGCGGTGAGCCAGAGCACCGAGCCGGTGTGGACCATCACGTACCAGCCCAGCACGATCGTCTCCATCTCGAACGCCCACGACGTGAGGAGGTCGGCGGACCACTGAAACCGGAAGCTGCGAACGTGAAACGCGGCCAGGGTCACGGGGCGTCGTGGCTCCTCACGGTGGACACGGACGTCAGTACGGTACATCATCTGTCGCCATGCGAATCGTCTTTCCCGACGGCGCCGGCTGCGTGCAGCACCCCTCCGACCTCGAGCCCCTCCGGACGCTGGGGCCGGTCGATTTCTACGACGGTCCGCCGCCCGACCGGGCCCAGCTGATCGAGCGTCTGCGGCCGGCGGAGGCGGTGGTGCTCGACTACTCGGAGATGGACGCCGAGGTGCTGCGCGCCTGCGAGCGCCTGCGCTTCGTCAGCTTCCTGGGGATCGGCTACAACAGCTGCATCGACGTCGCCGAGGCGACGCGCCGGGGCGTCGCCGTCGCCTACACGCCGGACTACGGCGCCACCTCGGTGGCCGAGCACGCGCTGGCCATGCTGATGGCCCTCACCCGGCACATCGGCCCCGCGTTCGTGAGCGCGCGCGAGGGGCGCTGGGAGCCCGGGAAGTTCCTGGGCATGGAGCTGCGCGGCAAGACGCTCGGCATCGTGGGGCTCGGTCCGATCGGCACCGAGATGGCCCGGCTGGGCGCCGGCCTGGGCATGCGGCTGCTCGGCTGGACGCGCCGCCCGTCACCTGACCGGGCGCGCCACGGCCTCACCCTGGTCTCGCTCGAGGACCTGTTCGGTGGCGCCGACGTGGTGTCGTTACACCTGGCCTACACGCCGGAGTCGCACGGCCTCATCTCGCGCGCGCTGCTGGAGCGCATGAAGCCTGGCGCGTGGCTCGTGAACACGGCCCGGGCCAAGCTCGTCGACAACGAGGCGCTCGTCGATCTCCTGCGCGGCGGCCGCCTGCGAGGGGCGGCGCTGGACGTGCACGAGTCCGAGCCGCCGCCCGCCGACTACGTCTTCCGCACGCTCCCCAACGTGCTGATCACCCCGCACATCGGCTACAACACGCCCGAGGCCGCCTCCAACATGCTGCGCATCGCCATCGCCACCGTGGAGGCGTTCGCCCGCGGCGAGCGGCTGCACGTCGTCAACGGCGTGTGACCGGCCGCAGGCGGCGGGCTACGCCGCCGGTACCCGCGTACGGGCCAGTTCCTCGGCGGCGGCCCTGGCCACCGCGGTCCCCTCGAAGAACCGCGGATTCTGCGTGCCCCACAGATGGACGGCGTTGGCAAACGTGAAGTCGCGGAAGTTGTCGGCGCTGATCAGACCGTCCTCGACCAGCTCGTAGGCCTCGGGCAGCGGATCACGCATGTCGATGACGTCGAAGTGGCCGATGTCCGAGCTGTAGAGGGCGTTGAGCTTTGACCCGAAGGGATTGCTCCCGCTGAAGGCCCAGGCGTTGGTCCGGTCGTCGGCCTCGCAGCCGAAGTAGAAGGGTCGGGCGTACAGATCGAGCCAGTCCTCCTTGCGCGAAATCTGACACGCGGAGAAATCGTCCAGGTTCTCGATGCCGCC
The DNA here is from genome assembly GCA_963743355.1 of uncultured Candidatus Rokubacteria bacterium. GTDB lineage: Bacteria > Methylomirabilota > Methylomirabilia > Rokubacteriales > CSP1-6 > AR5. The sequence continues at coordinate 3,106,683 of CAVUPM010000002.1, read as the reverse complement.
GGTGAGGCCGGGATCGTTGTCGGGCCGGCCATCTCGCGCGTGAAGGGCCGCCACCAGGTCGGCATCCCCGTGCTTCTCGACCAGGCTCATCAGGAGAGCTCGATCGAGTCTCCGCGGGTCCATGCGCTCGAGCGCCCGGGCATTGCGCCGTTCCCAGTGCTCGATGAGGTCACCGAACATCTGGCAGGCCCACCCGACGCCGCCCTCGAGGAAGGCGAACCGAAGGCCCGGGAAGCGCCGGGTCACCCCGCCCAGGAAGATGGCCTTGGAGACGGCGTGACCGGCGGCGGCGAAGTGGCCGATGTGGTTGTAGACGAAGTTGCTGGGCGACAGCCGCAGCCCCTGGTTGCTTCCCGAGCTGTGGAAGGTGGGCGCGATGCCGAGCTCCTGGCACTTGGCCCACACCGGATCGTAGTCGTGGTCGCTGTCGAGGGCCAGGACGTCGTACCAGACGGCGAGACGCGCGGTGTCGGCGTCGGTCGTCCCCGTCGAGGCCACTCGTCGCGACATACCGCTGCCGAACATTCCCACCTTGGCCCCCAGCTCCTTCGTGACGTACTCGAGCTCGGCGATGGCCTCGTCCGGCGTGTGCATGGGAATGATGGCCGCCGGGGTCATCCGGTCGCCGAGCTGACGGAAGTACTCGGCGGTGACGACGTTGTGCGCGCGGATGACCGCCCGGCGGGTCTCGTCGTCGCCGATGCGCGGCAGGCGCAGCCCGGCCGTCGGGTAGATGACGGCGAAGTCGGTGCCGAACTCGTCGAGGCGCTCGTAGAGCAGGCGCGGCATCATGGCCGTTGCGCGGTCGAGGGTGTTCTCGGCCTGACGGCTCCAGAATGCCGGCTGGGCGATGCGCCGCCGCCTCCGCTCGGCCACCGACATGCTCAGCGCGTCGTGCGTGGTCTGCAGCGCAGCCAGGAAGCCGTCGGCGGCCAGGTCCCCGCCCACCTTTCGCATGCGCTCGCTGAAGACGGGATCGAATTCGACCCAGTGGCCATCACCGTCGATCACCGGGTGGCTCAGGCGGGAACGGATCTGCGTCGCTGTCGGGTGACCTTCAGAGCTCATGTGGCTCCCTCCCGTCGACTACTTGAACGCGGGCATCACCTGCTGGGTGAGGATCTCGAGGCTCCGCATCTCCGAAGCGAACGGCAGCAGGCCGCCGGGATTCAGCTCGGCGGCGATTCCGGTGATCCCGAGCTCGTCACGAAGCTGCGCCAGGCGATCGATCAAGGCCGGAGCGGTGCCGAACGCGACCTTCCGGGTCAGGATGTCCTCGTACGAGAGCGTCGAGAGCCGTTGCGCCTGGCTCTCGCGGAGTCCGACCGGCCCGATCCCGGCTCGGCCCAGCGGCTCGACCGTGAGGTTGGCCTGACGCTCCATGTAGTAGGTGATCGTCTCGTGCGGCTCGTCGCGCGCGGCCTGCTCGGTGGGCGCGGCGTAGATCGGGATCCGCAGGCACGCGTCGCCGTCCCCGGGGTGGCCGGCCTCGCGCCACGCCTGCCGGTACGTCTTCAAGCATCCGGCCAGCTCGGGGATGTCCATGCCGCGCAGGCCGACGAAGATGGGCAGGCCCATCTTGCCGACGCGGGGAAACGTGTCCGCGGTCGTCGCGGCCATCCGCACCAGCGGATGCGGTTGGCGGTACGGGCGCGGCGTGACGGTGACGTCGGAGAACCGGTAGAACTGCCCCTGGTAGCTGAAGGGTTCGCCCTTCCACGCTTGCAGGATGATCTCCAGCGCCTCGAAGAAGCGCGCCTGGCTTTCCTCGTAGGGCACGCCGAGTGCGTCGTAAGAGCGCGGGCTGCCGCTGCGGCCGATGCCGAAGTCGAAGCGTCCCTGGCTGAGGTGATCGAGCGTGGTGATCTCGCCGGCGACGCGGACGGGATGGTTGAGCGGAAGGAGCTGGACGGCGGTGCCCACGCGCAGGCGCTTGGTCCGGGCCACGGCCCAGCTCGACACCAGCAGCGGCGCCGACAGCACCGAGCGGGCCGGGTTGACCATCATCTCCGCCAGCCAGACGATATCGAGCCCCCACGCCTCCGCGGCGTCCACGGTCTGGGAGATCTCGTTGAACGCGTCCGTCTGGCTGGCCCCGCGGCGCGTCTGCTCGACGAACACCCCAAAGTCCATTGGACATGGGGGCCTCGACATGGCCCCCAACCCCCCTCACGCTCGTCGCGCCCCGGCGCAGCCGGGACGCTCCTCGACATTCCGCTCGGCCGGGGCGCCCGTAACTGGGGTGCTCCTCGACATTCCGCTCGCCGAACGAATGCGGGGATGCTATCGCGGGTGGCGGGCGGAGACAATACGGGCGTAGTAAGCTCCTCACGGCGGAAGGTCACGCCACACGGAGGCGCGCATGAAGGCCTACTGGATCAGCCCCGGCCCCGGGGGGACCGGCGTCGAGCTTCGCGAGACCGCCACCCCCGAGCCCAAGCCCGGCGAGATCCTTGTGCGGGTGCGGGCGACGTCGCTGAACCGCGGCGAGCTGCTGGGGGGCAAGGCCGGCGCCCCCGCCAAGCTCGGCGGCGGCGAGTGCGCGGGCGAGGTGGTCAAGGTCGGCGACGGCGTCACCGGGGTGTCGGTCGGCGATCGGCTGATGGGCCGCTGCGCCGGCGGCTTCGCCGAGTACGCGCTGATGGACGCGCGCGAGGCCATGCGGGTGCCCGGCCGGCTCGCCTGGGAAGAGGCGGCGGCCACGCCGCTCGTCTTCCTGGTCGTCTACGATATGCTGGTCGCCCAGGGCCATCTCGCGGCCGGGCAGTGGCTGCTCGTGACCGGCGTGTCCTCGGGCGTCGGCGTCGCCGCGCTCCAGACGGCCAAGGCGCTGGGCGCGCGGGTCATCGGCACCTCGGGGTCCGCCGAGAAGCTGGCCCGGCTCGAGAAGCTCGGCCTCGACGTCGGCATCCGCACACGCGCGGGCGACTTCCACGACGCCGTGCTGAAGGCCACCGACGGCAAGGGGGTGAGCCTCGTGGTCAACAACGTGGGCGGTACCGTCTTCGCCGAGTGCATCAAGGCGCTGGCGTTCGAGGGGCGGCTGGCGATCGTGGGCCACATGGACCGCACGATGAGCGCCACGCTCGACCTCGAGGCGCTGCACAGCAAGCGGCTCACGGTCTTCGGCGTGAGCAACCGGCTCCGCAACGCGGCGCAGCGCTCCGAGACGGTGCGGGCGTTCGTGAAGGACGTGCTGCCCTACCTGGAGGACGGCCGGCTGTGCCCGCGGGTCGACAAGGTCTTCGCGTTCGACGACCTGCCGGCCGCCATCACGTTCATGGAATCCGACGCCCAGGTCGGCAAGATCGTGGTCCGGAGCTAAAGGAGGCCTCGTGCAGTTCGACCCGCAAGTCATCGACTCGGCCGCGATGTACAAGCTCCTCATCGGCAGCGTGGTGCCGCGGCCCATCGCCTGGGTCTCGAGCGTCGACGCCGAGGGCGTGCGCAACCTGGCGCCGTTCAGCTACTTCATGGCCATCACCCACGACCCGCCGACCATCGCGTTCTCGTCGGGCCCCCGCGGGGCCGAGATCGGCGGCGGCGTCCGCGGCAAGAAGGACACGCTGCACAACGTCGAGGTGACGCGCGAGTTCGTCGTCAACGTGGTCGACGACGCGCTGGCCGAGGCGATGAACGTGACCTCCGGCGACTACGCGGCCGACGTCGACGAGTTCGCGACGGCGGGGCTGGTGGCCGCACCGAGCGTGAAGGTGAAGGCGCCGCGGGTGGCCGCGGCCCCGGTCAGCATGGAGTGCCGGCTCGCGCAGGTCATCCCGGTGGGCAACCTCCCGCACCACCTGATCGTCGGCCAGATCGTCCACATGCACGTGCGCGACGACGTCTTCGATCCGGCCACCGGGCGGCTCGACATGTACCGGCTCAAGCCGGTGGGCCGCCTGGCCGGGCACCTCTACACCCACGTCCACGACATCTTCGAGATGAAGCGCCCGGCCGTCGACTACAAGGGCTGAGGCGGCGACGAGGAATTCACATCACAAGCGAGGTGCAACCGTGCGACCGAACAAGATCAAGCAGATGTGGCGCGACGGACGATGGGTCACGATGGGCTGGCTCTCGGTGTCCCACGGCTTCACCGCCGAGGTGATGGCCCGCCAGGGCTTTGACGCCCTCGTGATCGACATGCAGCACGGGCTCACCGACATGAACGACGTCTGGCCGATGCTGCAGGCGATCTCGCAGACCGACACGGTGCCGGTCGTGCGGGTGCCGTGGAACGACCCGGCCACCATCATGAAGGCGCTGGACCTCGGCGCCTACGGCATCCTGGTGCCGCTGATCAACACGGCCGAGGACGCGGCGAAGGCGGTGGCGGCGTGCCGCTACCCGCCGGTGGGGATGCGCTCGTCGGGGCCGGTGCGCGCCGTGCACTACGGCGGCCCCGACTACGTGGCCAAGGCCAACGACGAGATGGTCGTGATGGGCATGATCGAGACGAAGGAGGGGCTCGCCAACCTGGACGCCATCTGCGCCACGCCGGGACTCGACGCCGTCTACATCGGCCCCGCGGATCTGTCGTTCGCGCTCGGCCTGCCGCCCGGGCCCGACAAGACGGACCCGGTGCACATGGCCACCTGCGACAAGATCCGCGAGGCGGCGCACAAGCACGGGATCAAGGCCTGCATGCACTGCGCGAGCGCGGCCTTCGCGGCCGGCGCGGTGAAGCGCGGCTTCGACCTCGTCATGCTCACCTCGGACCTGGCGTCGATGGTCGCCGGCGTCCGCCGCCAGCTCGACGACCTGAAGGCCGCGACCGCCTGAGGCCGGTCAGCACTAGCAGGCCTTGCCCACCGCGACGTCCAGGCATACCGTCGTGTTCCCGGTCGTCTGTCCTGCCGCGTTGATGGTGGGGACCGTGAGCGTGATCCTCGAGTAGGTGAACGCCACCTCCTCATCGTTGCTGGCTTGGACGCCTTCCAGACGGGCCGCGGAGGCCATGTTCGTGATGGCCGCGCCATCCAGCTTGACGCTCACGGTCTGCCTGGCCCCGGCCTGGCCGCCCCCCAGGAACCAGATGATCTCGACCGTCAGCGGCTCGCCGGTGAAGGCCGCCCGCAGGAGCTTCGGGCTCGCCCTGTCGAAGCGCTTCACGATCGAGAGTGGACCGGCCGTCGGTCGTCCGGTCACCTGGCCGGGGGTCGTGCCCACGGGATTCGCCAGGCTGAAGCCAGTGCCGAACACCTGGACGGAGTTGAGCGCAGAGGGGAGGCCGGAAAGAGCGGGCTGGTCCCCCTGGATGACCCCCTGGACGGATCCCGTGATCCTCGCAAAGGCGTCCTCGGCCCAGGCCGGCTGAGCCGACAGCCCGATCACCAGCAGACACAAGCACACTGCGACGGCTGCTAGCTTCGCTGCCCTCATGACCATGCCCGTCTCCTCTGGCCACCCAGTACTGCGTTCACTGCCCCCACTCACTTCTGCACCGGCGAGGTCCTGAGCAACTCGCCGGCCAATCGCGCATCTGCGCGATTTCACTGAGGTGCGCTGTATCGAGGCTCGATGCCGTTCGGGTAAGTGTCGAGTTTGTTGAGACCACGTGCGCCGATCTGCGGCCGCGACCCGAGCCCTGTTATCCTTCGATCGGCGCCGGGGACCGGCGCCCAGATTGCGAGGATGACGATGCGCTACCGCCCGTTCGGCCGGACTGGCTTGCAGGTGTCCGTGGTTGGCTTCGGTTGCTGGCCGATGGCCGGCGATCGCTACGGAGCGATCGAGGACGACGAGGCCGTCAAGGCCATCCATCGCGCGCTGGACCGGGGTGTCAATTGCGTCGACACCGCGCCGGCCTACGGCGCCGGCCACTCGGAAGAGGTCGTGGCGCGCGCGCTGGAGAAGCGCCGGCGCGACGTCATCCTCGTCACCAAGTGCGGTGTGAAGGCCCCGCCCCCGGGCCAGCCCGGGCCCCTGCGCGACTCCAGCCGCGCCAACATCCTGCGCGAGGTCGACGCCAGCCTCGAGCGCCTGCGCACCGACTGGGTGGACGTGCTCCTGGTCCACTGGCCGGACTCGGCCACGCCGTTCGAGGAGACCATGCGCGGGCTCGAGGAGGTCGTTGCCTCCGGGCGCGTCCGGTTCGTCGGCGTGTCGAACTTCACCGGCGTCATGATCGCCGAGTGCCTGCGCACGCGGCGGGTGGACGTCTCGCAAGTCGGCTATCACATGCTCGACCGGCGCCAGGAGCAGGAGACCTTCCCGGCCTGTCTCGAGCACGGCATCGGCGTGATGGGCTACGGCTCGCTCGGCCACGGCCTGCTGACCGGAGCCTTCACTGCCACGACGAGTTTTGACCCCGCCCGCGACTGGCGCGGCAACGGCGTGGCCTTCGGCCAGCCGATCTTCCGCAGCGACAACTTCAAGACGAACGTCGGGGTGGTCGAGCGGCTTCGTCGGGAGATCGCCGAGCCGCGGGGCGTCGCCGTGAGCCAGATCGCGCTGGCGTGGGTCCTCGGCCATCCGGCGCTCAGCACCGCGCTCGTCGGCGCCCGCACGCCCGCCGAGGTGGACGCCAACGACGCCGGCGCCGACCTCGACCTCACCGCGGCCGAGCGCGCGAAGATCGACGCCATCCTGGCCGGGGTGGCGGGTCGCGTGCGGGAGTTCACCCCACTGCGACCGGCGATGGAGCCCTGGGGGGCGGAGATCCCCGCCGGCCGCTGAAGATCGGATTCTCGCTGCTCAACAACTGGGGTATCGAGGACGCGCATGCGCTCGTCGACCTGGCGAGCCGAGCCGACGAGCTCGGCTTGGACTCCGTCTGGGTCCACGACCACGTCTTCAACGTGGGGCACGTGCTGGATCGGATCGGCGGCAGGCCCTACTACGAGCCGCTGACGCTCCTCAGCTTCGTGGCCGCGCGCACCGAGCGCGTGCGGCTGGGCACCTCCGTGCTCGTGCTGCCGTACCACAATCCGATCCGGCTGGCCAAGACGGCGGCGACGCTCGACGTCCTCAGTCGCGGCCGGTTGATCCTGGGCGTCGGCGTCGGTGCGATCGAGCAGGAGATGCACGCAATGGGCACCCCGTTCAAGGAGCGCGGCGCCTTTACGGACGAAGCCATCACCGTCATGCGAGCGCTATGGTCCCAGGAGCAGCCGACCTTCGCCGGCAGGTATTCCCGCTTCGCGGGCATGCCGTTCTCGCCCAAGCCGCTTCAGCAGCCGTCCATCCCGGTGGTGATCGGAGGCGTCAGCCGGGCGGCCATCCGGCGCGCGGCGCGAATCGGGGACGGCTGGCAACCGCTCGGCCTGTCGCCCGAGGCGCTAGCGCAGGGCATGGCATCGCTCCGCGAGGAGGCGCTGGCGTGCGGACGAGACGTCTCGAAGATTCCCGTCTCGCTCGCCCTGTCGATCGCGCCGTCCACGCCGCGTCGATACGCGCTCGGCACCGACCCGGCCGAGATCGCGCGCAACGCGCAGGCTTTCGCCAGCGCCGGGTTGGACACGATGATCATCTCGGCCACCACGAGCGATCCAGGCCAGGCCCGCGCCGCACTGGAGATGGTCGGCGAGATGCTCCCCGCATTGTCGCGTGCGCGCTCTGAGATCTAGGTAACGTCCGCAGTTCGGCGACGGGCCTCGACTCGCTACCGCGCGAAGGGGTGCGCCGTCCTCGAGGACGGACTGGCCGGGAGCATCGGGGTCCGCCAGCACCTCGGCGTCGACGTGGACCACGACCTGGTAGCGCTCGCCCGGGGCGCCGGGATCGATGCCGCGGTGGAGGGCCGTCTCCGCGAGCAGGGCGCCAACCTCTGGAATCAGCCGTCCGCGGACGATCACCGTGCCGTCGCTGTCCGGATACACGTGCAAGGCCCGGCTGGCGTAGTGCAGGGCGGTCTCCCGGGCCTCGGCCTGCCGGTCCACCCGGCGCCAGCCGCGCACGATGCGCTCGACGTGCTCGGCCGTGCCGGCGCGGCCCAGCGCCAGCAAGCGCTCCTCGGTGTCGGGCGTGGCGACGCGGGTGAGCGCGCGGACCTTGGCGTAGGAGAGCTCGCCGCGGGCGAGGGCCTGGGCCAGACGCGGCAGCGTGCCCAGGGCGCGGGCCACTCGGACGCGCTCGCGGGCCGCGCTCGGGTCGAGTCCCACGCGCCACGAGAGCCAGGCGGCGCAGGAGCGGAAGCCGGTGTTCCAGCCGGCCCGCGCGTCGAACTCGCGGATGAGGTCGAGCAGGCGGGCGGTGGCGGCCTCGAGGTGGGCGGACAGCTCGGCGATCTCGTCGCCCAGCCGATCCAGCTCCGGTATGGTCGCGACGTCGGATGTGCGGATCTCCATGAGCGCGTCTCCCTTCCGATGGGGCGACTCTACACCGGCGTTTCGGAGGCCTCTGGGAGGCCCGCCACGCGGCGATTGCGACGGGATCGACTTTTTCGCGACGAACCCACCAGAGGCGCTTCCTCGGGCTCCGGTGGGCCGCGGGGCCGGCATCCACGCGGCGCCGGGCACACGCGAAGGCTAGTCGACGTACGCCGGCGGCGCGGCCGGCGTCTGCGCGGCAAAGATCGAGCGATAGCCGACCTGGTCCCAGCGCGGCGGCAGTCGGGCCGGGTACGGCTCCATGTGCACGTGCGTGGGTTCCTGTCCGCGCACCAGCAGGCCGGTCTTCGACGTGGGCGCCGGCGCCGGGCTGAAGGGCAGGGCATCGGCCGCCGCGTACACGTTGAGGAGCAGCGGGCGCATTCGCGGCGAGTAGTTCGCCGCGGAGCCGTGTACCACGCGGCAATGAAGCAGGACGACGGTGCCCGCCGGCCCGCACAGCTCCGTGGCCGTCCCGGTCGGCAAGGTGACGGCGTCGCGGGCGGTGACGGCGCCCGTCCACCGGCCGTCGTCGTCGAACTGGTCGAAGATCGCCCCGCGGTGCGTGCCCGGCAATGCCGTGAGCGGGCCCTGCTCGGGCCCGGTGTCCTCGAGGTACACGCCGAAGGTCAGCACGCCGAAGTTCGTGTGCGGCCACGCCTGGATGTCCTGGTGCCAGCGCACGGCGTCGCCCCCGGCCGACCACTTGAAGTTCAGCTTCGAGCTGTGGAAGCGCAGGTCGGGGCCGAGCAGGTCGGCGATGAGGTCGACGACGCTCGGATCATGCGCGAACGCCCACAGCTCGGCGTGCTGATCCACGGCCTTGCGCAGCCGCCGGATGTTCGGCTTCTCGGCCGAGTGATCCGGGGCCAGGTCGAACTGATCGTCGGAGGCGGTGAGCGCCCGCGACTCCTCGATCTTGGCGGCCACGACGGCCCGCAGTCGAGCGAGCCAGGCCGCCCCGACGTAGCCGGGCACGGCCAGGAAGCCGTCCTCGAAGTACCGCTCGCGCGCCGGCTGGTCGAGCACCAGCGGCGCGCGCTCTAGCACGCGCTCGGCGATCATTGCGCGAGCGCGCCGCCGTCGATGACCAGCTCGCTGCCGCTCATGTACGACGAGTCGTCGGAGGCGAGATAGAGCACGGCGCTCACGATCTCGGCCACGGTGCCCATCCGCCCGAGCGGGACCCGTTGCAGCCGGCGCTCCATGGCGTCGCGATCGCGGAAGGCGCTGTGGAACATCTCCGTGTCCACCGGGCCCGGGTGCACGGAGTTGCAGCGGATCTTGTCCTTGGCGTGCTGGCTGGCCGTCACCTTGGTGAAGATCCGGATGGCGCCCTTGCTGGCGGCGTAGGCCGGCTCCTGGTGCAGCGACTGCCCGATCCCCGCCACCGAGGAGATGTTGACGATCGAGCCGCCGCCCGCGCGGCGCATGGCCGGGATGGCGTACTTCGTGCCGAGGAACACCCCCTTGGCGTTCACCGCCATCACCTGGTCCCACTCGGCGACCGTGCGGTCCTCGATGGGCACACGCGGGATGACGATCGCGGCATTGTTGATCAGGATGTCCAGCTTGCCGTAGCGGCTGGTCGCGGTCTGGACGGCGCTCTGCCAGTCCGCCTCGCTGGTGACGTCCAGATGCACGTAGGTGGCCTGGCCGCCGTGGTCGCGGATGGCGGCCTCGACCTTCTGGCCCTCGGCGTCACGGATGTCGCCGAAGACCACCTTCGCGCCTTCCCGGACGAACGTCTCCGCCTCCGCCGCCCCCTGTCCCCGCGCCCCACCGCTGATCAGCGCGACCTTCCCGTCCAGCTTGCCCATGTCTGCCCTCCGTGGCGTTGGCGAGATTCTAGACCACTTGACCCCGGCCGGGCAGGTGGCCGCGATTGGATCTACAATGCTCGCGCCGATCGGAGGTGGCCGGACCGTGCACTTCGGGATCTTCGTCGAGGAGATGCGTCAGGGGGCCAACCAGGCCTCGGCCTTCCGGGACATCTTCGAGCTGGCCGACCGCGCGGAGGCGTGGGGCGTGGACTGCGTGTGGCTCGGCGAGATCCACTTCACGCCCACGCGCTCGGTGATCTCCGCCTCGCTGCAGGTGGCGAGCGCGATCGCCACCCGGACGCGCCGGCTGCGCGTCGGCACCGCCGTCCAGGTCCTTCCCCTGAATCATCCGCTGCGGATCGCCGAGGAAGTCGCGACCGTCGATCACATCAGCCAGGGCCGCTTCGAGTTCGGGATCGGCCGCAGCGGTGTCGTGCGGACCTACGACGTCTACGGCGTGCCCTACGGCGAGAGCCAGGCGCGGTTCCGCGAGGCGCTGGAGATCATCCGGCAGGGCTGGAAGGGCGAGCCGTTCAGCTACCAGGGGCAATTCTATCGCGTCGACAACGCGACGGTCGTGCCCCGACCGTACCAGGTGCCGCATCCGCCGATCCGCATGGCCACGACCAGCGACGAGACGTTTCCCGCGGCCGGGCGGCTGGGGCTCCCGATCTTCGTCGGGCTGCGGACCACCGAGATTTCCGATCTGCAGGCGCAGCTCGGGCCGTACCGGCAGGCCTGGCGCGACGCCGGTCATCCCGGGGCGCCAAGCGTCTACCTGCGCATCCCGGTCTACGCCTCGCCGACGGCCGAAGGAGCCAGAGAAGAGCCGCGCGCGAGCATGTCGGCCTTCTTCGCGCGTCAGACGGACCTGGCCCGGGCCGCGGTCGGTCGCGCTGGCGCCGGTCCCGCCGACCGCCGGCGGATGCAGGCCGAGCGCATGGCCAGCCTGACGTACGAGGACGTGCTGGCGCGCAAGGTCGTCTTCGGCGCCGCCGAGGGCGTGATCGATCGGCTGAAGCACCTCCGTGAGGAGCTCGGCCTGGACGGCATCGTGGCCGAGCTGAATCCGGGCGGCCTGATCCCGCCCGAGCTGGAAACGCGCAGCTTGCAGATCCTCGCGCGCGAGGTGGTGCCCGCGTTGCGGTGAGCAGAAAGGACACGGCCATGCCGTCCGCCCTGGTGCTGTCGTCCGATTCGCACGTGTTCGAGCCTCCCGACCTGTGGTCGACGCGCATCGACCGCGCGTTCCGTGATCGCGCGCCCCGCATGGTGCGCATCGACGGCGCCGACCAGATCGTGATCGAACGAGATCAGATCCTCTCGGGCATCGGGCTCATCTCGAACGCCGGGGCGCGATTCGAGGCGCCCGAGACCATCTCGGCGCAGGGACGCTTCGAGGACGTGCACCAGGGCGGCTACGACCCCGAGCAGCACCTGCGCGACATGGAGCTCGACGGCGTGGCGGGCGAGGTGCTGTACCCCTCGCAGGGGCTCTTCTACTTCCGGGTGGCCGACACGCCGCTGATGTCGGCGATCTTTCGCGCGTACAACGACTGGCTCGCGGAGTTCTGTCGCACCGACCCCGCCCGGCTCAAGGGCATCGCGATGATCAACGTCGACGACGTGCCGGACGGCATCAACGAGCTCGAGCGCGCCGCCCGCCTGGGCCTCGGCGGCGCGATGATCACCGAATACCCGCTCGAGCATCGGCGCTACGATCAGCCCGAGTACGAGCCGTTCTGGGCGGCCGCGGCGGCGCTCGACATGCCGATCAGCCTGCACACGGCCACCCGGCGGCAAGGCAAGATCCGCGGGGCGGGGGACAAGACGCTGCGGGACGCCAGCAGCCGGGCGACGAAGGCGTTCTATCCGGCGCTCTCGATGTGCGACCTGATCTTCTCCGGCGTCTTCGAGCGCCATCCCGGCCTGACGCTGGCCATCGTGGAATTCGAGCTGGCGTGGGCGCCCCACGTGCTCTCGACCATGGACTACACCTATCGCGAGCGCCACGGCGAGGCGATCTATCGATTCAAGGACGGCCTGCGTCCGAGCGACTTCTTCCACCGCAACGTCGTCCTCAGCTTCCAGGAGGACGCCATCGGCATCCGCCTGCGGGACACGATCGGCGTGGACAACATGATGTGGGGCTCCGACTACCCGCACAGCGAGTCGACGTTCCCGCAGTCCCGGAAGATCCTGGCCGGGATCCTGGCCGGCGTGCCGGAGGACGAGCAGGCCAAGATCGTCGGCGGCAATACCGCGCGTGTGTACCACTTCGACGTGGCCAGGGTGGCCGCCCATGCTTGAGGAGCCGACCTCGCTTCGAATCGACGACCCCGGCGTCCGCGCCTTGTTCACCGAGGCCGCGCGCTTCCAGTCCTGGCTCGACGTGGAAGCCGCCCTGGCCGAGGCGCAGGCCGAGCTGGGCATCATCCCCGCCGGCGCCGCCCGCGAGATCGTCCGCAAGGCGCACCTGAAGTACCTGGATCTCGCGGCCGTGCGAGAGGGGCTGGCCCGCACCGGCCATCCGCTGGTACCGCTGGTCTGGGCGCTGGACAAGGCCTGCGAGGGCGACGCCGGCGGCTACGTGCACTGGGGCGCGACGACCCAGAACGTCACCCAGACCGGTCAGCTCCTCCAGGTGCGCCGCGCCCACGACATCTTCCTGCGCCAGCTCGCCGTGCATCCTGACCACGCTCGCCGACCTGGCCGAGCGCACCAAGGACGTGCTGCTCCCGGGCCGCACGCACGGCCAGCACGCGGTGCCGGCGACGTTCGGCTTCAAGGTCGCGGTGTGGATCGACGAGCTCGGCCGCCACGTGGAGCGCCTGCGCGGCTGCGAGGGACGGGTGTTCGTGGCGATGCTGGGCGGCGGCGCGGGGACGCTCGCCTCGCTGGGCGAGCTCGGGCTCGCCACTCAGGACAAGATGGCGACCCGCCTCGGCATGCGCCCGATGCCCGTGCCCGCGCGCACCATCGGCGATCACCAGGCCGAGTACGTCCTGCTCCTCGGCATGCTCGCCTCGACCTGCAGCAAGATCGGGCGCGAGATCTACACGCTGATGAAGCAGGAATTCGGCGAGGTCGAGGAGCCGGTGCCGCCGGGCACGGTCGGCAGCAGCACCATGCCGCAGAAGCGTAATCCGAAGCTGTCGCAGGACATCATCGCCGCCGCCGCCCAGATCCGTGCGCTGGTGCCGCTGGCGCTGGAGGCGATGCAGACGGAGCACGAGGCCGACCGCACGACCAGCATCATGATGAGCCGGGCGCTGGTGCAGTCGTGCGAGCTGACCGGCGACGTGCTGCAGCGGATGATCGCGCTCTTCGACGGGCTGCAGGTGTTCCCGGAGCGCATGCGCGAGAACCTCGACCTGTCGAGCGGCCTGATCATGGCCGAGGCGCTCATGCTCGAGCTCGGCAAGCAGATCGGACGGCAGCGGGCGCACGACGCGGTCTACGACGCGGCGCAGGCCGCGGTCACGCAGTCGCGCCCGTTCCGCGAGACGCTGGCCGACGAACCGCACGTGAGCGCCGGGCTGACGCCGGCCCAGGTCGAGGCCCTGCTCGACCCCGCGCGCTACACCGGACTCTGTCGCGCGTTCGCCGAGCGCGGGGCGGCGACGGCGCGCGAGCTCGCCGCGACGATCAGGGGCGGCTCCCCGTGAGCGAGGAGCTCGCGGTCCTCACACGGCGGCCGCTCCCGCCAGCGCGCACTGGTGGTCCTGCTCGCCGGTGCCGCCGCCGCAGCCGATCGCGCCGATCACCCGGCCGTCCTTGCTGATCGGCACCGCGCCCGTGCTGGCCAGGAGCTGACCGGGGACGAGCCCGGGGATGGCGTTCCAGAACGCTGGATGCTCCTTGGCCAGCTCGACCATCTCCTTCGTGCTGCGGCGGAAGGCAGCCGCCGCCACCGCCTTGCCGCGCGACGTCTCGGGGGTGAGGAAGGCGGTGCCGTCGCCGCGCGCGCACAGGATGAGGCGGCCGTCGTCGTCGACCACGGTGACGGTGATGGGCGTGCCGAGCTCCCGGGCGCGGGCCTGCGCCGCGCGCACCGCGCGCTCCGCCATGGCGAGGGTCATCTCCGACATGTGATGTCTCCTGTCAGGTGAGGGTGAGCTAGATCGCGGTGTAGCCGCCGTCGACGAGCAAGTCGCTGCCGGTCATGAAGGCCGAGGCGTCGCCGGCGAGGTAGACGGCGGCGCGGGCGATCTCCTCGGGCTGGCCGAGCCGGCCCAGCAGGTGCTTGGGCGCCATCACCGCGCGCGCCTCGTCCATGTCCTTCCAGCGCATCAGCATGCGTCGCGTCTCGATCGCGCCGGGCGAGAGCGTGTTGGCGCGAATGCCCTGCATGGCGTGGTCGGCGGCGAGCACCTTGGCGAGCTGGATCAGGGCGCCCTTGGTCGCGCAGTACGCCGGGCGTCCGGGGGAGCCCACGCGGCCGAGCTGCGAGGCGACGAGGATCACGCTGCCCCCGCCGCGCGCGATCATCGCCGGGATCGCCGCCTTGACCATCAGGAACGCGCCGGTGAGATTGATCCGGAGCACGCGATCCCACTCGACCTCGTCGAGCTCCAGGACGGTGGCGGTCCGATCGCTGGCGGCCGCACCGTAGAGGAGCACGTCGAGACCCCCGAACCGCTCGACGGTGGCGGCCACGGCGGCGCGGCAGCTCGTGCCGCTGGTGACGTCGAGGTGCACCGGCAGGGCCTGGCCGCCGCCCTGCTCGATCTCGGCCGCGACCGCCCGCGCGCCCGGCGCCTCGACGTCGGCGCAGGCGACGCGGGCGCCGGCCGCCGCGAACGCTCGCGCGGTCGCCCGCCCGATCCCGTTGGCCGCGCCGACGACGAGGGCCGTCTTCTTCTCGAGGGTGAACGCCGGGTCGATCATCGCGCCCCTCCGGTTCCGGATCTCGGCGTACGATAGCGCAACCATCGACGTCCGGGAGGACGAACGCGACATGCTACCGACGCACGGGCGCTACGACTACTCCAGCATCACGACGCGAGCCGACTATGCCTGGCCCGGCGGACGCCGGCTGGCCGTCTACCTCGCGCTCAACATCGAGGCCTTCGGCTTCGGCGTCGGCAAGGGCGCGGCCATCGCGCCGCCCGACCAGGCGCAGAGCCACAGTATCTATAGCTGGCGCGACTATGGCAACCGCGTGGGCATCTGGCGCCTGTTCGAGCTGCTCGACGAGCTCGGGATGCCGGCCGAGGCCCAGATGAACACCGCGGTCTACGAGGCGGCGCCGGACATCCCCGCGCGCCTGCGCGCGCGGGGCGACGAGATCCTCGGCCACGGCGTGACCAACTCCGACGAGCAGGGGCATCTCGGCGAGGACAAGGAGCGCGCGCTGATCACCGACGTCACCGCCACGATCGCGCGGCACGAGGGGGCGCCGCCCGTCGGCTGGATGAGCCCCTGGCTCTCGAACAGCGCGGTCACGCTGGACCTGCTCCAGGAGGCCGGCTACCGGTACGTGATGGACTGGACAATGGACGATCAGCCCGTCTGGATGCGCACCCGCAAGGGCCGCATCCTCGCCGTGCCGTACCCGATCGAGGTGAACGACACGCGCGGCATCATCTGGTACCACTACACCTCCGAGGAGTTCGCCGACATGATCGTCGACCAGTTCGACGAGATGCTGGCGCAGTCGGCGCGCCAGCCGCTGGTGTGTCCAATCTCGCTCCACCCGTTCGTCTTCGGCCGCCCGTATCGCATCCGGCGGCTGCGCCGGGCGCTGCAGCACATCCTCGAGCACCGCGAGCGCGTCTGGCTGACGCGCCCGCGCGACATCTGCGCGCACATCGAATCGCTGCCGGCCGGCATCGTGCCGGGCAGCCGCTGAGGAGGGGGCCATGAAGATCGGCGTCGTCCTGCCCCAGACCGAGATCGGTAATGACCCGGCTGCCATCAAGGCGTACGCCGAGGCCGTGGAGGCGATGGGGTTCACGCACATCCTGGTGTTCGACCACGTGGTGGGCGCCAATCCCGAGCGTCCCGGCGGCTGGAAGGGGCCGTACACGTATCGCCACGGGTTTCACGAGCCGTTCGTGCTCTTCGGATTCCTGGCCGCCGCCACCCGCACGGTCGAGCTGGTGACGGGCATCGTCATCCTCCCGCAGCGCCAGACCGCGCTGGTCGCCAAGCAGGCGGCCGCCGTGGACGTCCTCTCGGGCGGCCGGCTGCGGCTCGGGGTCGGTGTGGGCTGGAACCCGGTCGAGTTCGAGGCGCTCGGCGAGGATTTCACCAGGCGTGGCCGGCGGATCGAGGAGCAGATCGAGGTGATGCGCGCGCTGTGGACGCGCGAGCTGGTGACCTTCGCGGGGCCGCAGCACCGCATCTCCGACGCCGGCCTCAACCCACTGCCGGTACAGCGGCCAATCCCGATCTGGATGGGCGGCGAGAGCGACGTCGTGCAGCGGCGGATGGCACGCCTCGCCGACGGC
The DNA here is from genome assembly GCA_963743355.1 of uncultured Candidatus Rokubacteria bacterium. GTDB lineage: Bacteria > Methylomirabilota > Methylomirabilia > Rokubacteriales > CSP1-6 > AR5. The sequence continues at coordinate 3,090,096 of CAVUPM010000002.1, read as the reverse complement.
TGGATGCCGCACTTCCGCGCCGGCGCGGCGGGGCAGGCCGCCGTCGATCGGCTCCACGGCATGATCCGCGAGGCCGGCCGCGACCCGAAGGCGTTCGGGGTCGAGGGGCGCATGACGCTGTCGCAGATCCCGCCGGCGGACTGGGGCCAGGAGCTGGAGGCGTGGCGGGCGATGCGCGGCATCACCCATCTCTGCATCCACACCGCCGGCCTGGGCCTGGCCAAGCCGGCCGATCACGTCGAGACGCTGCGCCGCTTCCGCGAGGCCGTCGGGCTGAAGTAGAACGCGCAGCCGTACTGCATGCGCTACGCGATGCGGTGGCGTCGCACCGCGGCCTCGTCGAGCGCGAGCCCAAGGCCCGGCGCCGGGGGCGCTACCAGCTCGCCCTTGTCGATTCGTGGCATCGCGGTGAGGATGCCGGCCGAGCGTGGCACGTACTCCGCCAGGTGGCCGTTGGGGACGGCCGCGACCAGGTGCACGTGAATCTCGGGCACCACGTGGCCGCACACCGGAACTCGATGCGCCTGCGCGAGCGCGGCGATCCTTCGCCACGGCGTCACGCCGCCGACCCGGGCCAGGTCGAGGATGAGCACGTCGACGGCGCGCGCCTCCAGGAGCTGCCGGAAGCCGTCCAGGTGATAGACGTGCTCCCCGGCCGCGATCGGGATCTCGAGCTGACGCCGCAGCTCGGCCGTTCCGGCCAGGTCGAGATGGTGGAGGGGATCCTCCAGCCACGCGATGCCCGCGTCCTGCAGCGCGCGGCCCCCGCGTCGCGCGCGTGTCGGCGACCAGCTCTCGTTGATGTCGACCATGATCCGGACGTCCGCCCCGACGGCCTCGCGCACCGCGTGGACCCGGCGGACCTCCGCCTCCGGCGTCGCCTCACGGCCGAGCCGCAGCTTCACGGCCCCGAAACCGCTGTCGACGTGGCGCTTCGCCGAGGCGGCCAGCTCGTCGGGCGAGAGGCTGTACCAGAGACCGTCGCTCGCGTACGTCGGGACCCGATCGCGATATCCGCCGAGGAGACGATGCAGGGGCTGCCCCAGCGTCTTGCCATTGGCGTCCCACACGGCGATGTCGAGCGGCGCCAGCGCGCAGTGGAGCAGGCCACCCGGACCCGCCCAGTCGCCGCGCCGCGCCAGTCGATCCCAGGCGGCCTCGGGCTCCAGCACGCTCATGCCGATCAGGTGTTCGCCCAGCTCGCGGGCGGCGTGGCCGATCGCCACCATCAGATCGGGGCGCGGGTAGACGATGTAGCCGATCCCTTCGACGCCATCGGAGGTGGTGATCCGGGCCAGGACGTGCCAGTTCGCGTCGACCGTTCGCCCGCCCGCCACGTAGGGGTGCTCGACGGGCACCCGCACCACGTCCACGACGACCTGCGTGATCTTCACCACGACACTGTACCCAAAGTTTGACGCCGCCGCCGTCACCAGCGCAGTATCGTGGCGGCGATGAAGCCGATCTCGCGCCGCGCGCTGCTTCGCACCGGCGCCGCCGCGGCCGTCCTCACGACGCTTCCCGCGGGGGCGCAGAGCCTCCCCAAGCCGCTTCTTCTCGACGACGCGAGCCGGCTCAACGCCGTCCCAATCGCGCGCCACTGGCGGCCCGCGCGGGTGACCGGCGAGGCGTGGCTCGACGCGCTCCGCGCGGAGCTGAAGGCGGCCGCCGCCGAAGGGCGCCCGGTCGCGGTCGGGGCCGCCCGGCACTCGATGGGCGGCCAGGCGCTCGTCCGTGACGGCGTCGCCATGACGTTCGACGTGAAGCCGGCGACGGACTCCTGGCTCCGATCGACCGGGACGCCAGGACCTTCCGCGTCGCCGCCGGCGCGCGGTGGAGGCAGGTCATCGGCGCGCTCGACGGCGTCGGGTTCTCGCCGGCGGTGATGCAGTCGAACCACGACTTCGGCGTCGCCGCGACGCTGTCCGTCAACGCCCACGGCTGGCCCGTCCCGTACGGGCCCTTCGGCACGACGGTCCGCTCCTTCCGCTTGATGCTGGCCTCCGGCGAGCTCGTCACGTGCTCTCCGACGGAGAACCGCGAGCTGTTCGCCCTCGCCATGGGGGGCTACGGTCTCTTCGGCGTCATCGTCGACCTCGAGGCGGCGATGGTCGAGAACGTGCGCCTGCGGCCGACCTACGAGCTGATGCCGGCCGCGCAGCTCGGCCCGCGCATGGTGGCGCGCGTCACGCAGGACCCTTCGGTCCGGATGGCGTACGGGCGTCTCGCCGTCGACACCCAGCGCTTCCTCCGCGAAGCCCTGCTGGTGACGCTGCGGCCGGTGGCGGGGCGCCCGCCGGCGGCGACGTCGGGCGGGCTCATGGTGTCCCTCTCCCGCGAGGTGTTCCGCGCGCAGATCGGCTCGGACAAGGCCAAGCGCGCCCGCTGGTACGCCGAGACGGTCGCGGGGCCGAAGACCTCGTCGGGGATCGCGTCGCGCAACCGCCTCCTGAACGAGCCGGTGGCCAACCTGGCCGGCCGCGATCGGGCTCGCACCGATATCCTGCACGAGTACTTCCTGCCGGCCGAGGGCCTCGAGCCGTTCCTCGTCGCCGGCCGGACGCATCATTGCCGACTCGCGCCAGGATCTCTTGAACGTGACGCTACGTTACGTCGCGGAGGACCGGACCAGCGTGCTGGCCTACGCGCCGGCGCCCCGGGTGGCCGCCGTGCTGCTGTTCTCGCAGCGGATGACCCGGGCCGACGACGAGGACATGGCGGCGATGACCGGGCGCCTCATCGACGCGGCCCTCGCCGCGGGCGGCGGCTTCTACCTGCCCTACCGTCTGCACGCGCGGCGCGACCAGGTCGTGCGGGCCTACTGCGCGGCTCGAGGAGTTCGTGGCCCGCAAGCGTCACCACGATCCCGGCCTGCTGTTCCAGCACACGATGTGGAGCCGGTACCTGGCGACGTGAACCCACTCCGCATCCTCGCGGCCGTCTACGCCGTGCTGTTCGCGGTCGTGACGAGCCTCAACTACATCCCCGGGCTCACCGACGGCCAGGGCCGGACCTTCGGCCTCTTCGCCCTCGACGTCTTCGACGACGTGCTGCACGCGGCGTCGGGACTGTGGGCCGCGCTGGCGGCCTGGCGATCGACCGCCGCCACCCTCGTCTTCTTCCGCGTCTTCGGGACGCTCTACTGCCTCGACGGGCTGCTCGGCCTCGCCACCGGCTCCGGATACCTCGACCTCGGCATCGTCCTGCACGGCGTGCTCGATCTGCCGCTCACCACGCGCATCCTGATGAACCTGCCGCACATCGCGATCGGCGGCTTCGCGGCCTTCGCGGGATTCGTGCTGGCCCGGCGTCTGGGCCGCCCCCGCCCACGCCCGGCGCTGACATGCGCCGTGGGCGAAGCGGGTCGCCGTCGGGCTGCTCGTCGGCCCCATGATCCTGGCCGCGCCGATCCTCTGGATCGAGGGCGTCTGCACGGCGCCGCCCGATCCGCTCGGGCGGACGCCGGCGCCCCTCGTCACCGACCGCGGGTACGCGCGCCGCGAGTCCGACAGCTACCTGTCCTTTCCCGAGTGGCACATCGTCTACGCCTACGAGGATCTTGCCGGCGTCCTGCGCCGCGGCGACGAGAGCGACTTCGCCTACGGCCGCCAGATCGTCGGGTTCTGGCGCAGCCTCTGCGGGCTGAACCGCGTCGTGACGTCGCGAGGCGAGGTGGGGCTGGACACCAGGGTCATGCTCTACACCATCGGGTGGAGCTTCACCGCCGAGCTCGCGCTCAAGGGCGCCTACGAAACCACCGTCGGGCGGGCGTTCGAGTGGCTGCGCGGCGCCGGCAAGACGGCGGAGGACGAGTTCGCCGCGCGCGACATGCAGCGGTACGCGGAATTCCTGCGCCAGGCGCCCGTGGTACGCGTACCCGTTCGGCGGCCGGGTGGCCGCCTTCTGGCGGGAGACGCCGCTGCACGGCCCCGAGCTGTCGAGGAAGCTCGAGCGCCGGGCCGTCTTCACGTCCGAGTACGGCGTCAAGGCGGTCTACGGCGCGCTCATCGGCTACGCGTCGGCCACCGCCCTGGGCGCGGCGGATCTCGAGATCCACACGGTCGTCGTCGGGCTCGAGCCCGGCGACGTCGCCTCCGACCGCCGCCTCACGATCGTGCGCCAGCTCGGCGACCGCCGGACGCTGATCCGGACGCCGCGGTATCAGGCCTACACCGATCTGCTGGTCGAGCTCGCCCGCCGGGGGCGGGACGTCGTGGAGATCGCCGGCAACCACCGCATCCTCGCGACCGTGCTGGTGCCGAAGGGTCCGCTGCCGGCGCTGCCCGGCACGACGCCGCTGTTCGAGGTGGCGATCCAGTCCCGGCCGGATCGGCGCCGCGTCGGTCTGGACGTCGCGGTCGCGCAGCTCGGCGCGACGATCCGCACGCTGGAGAAGGCGGGAGCCTCCGTCGAGCACGTCTACGATTATTGAGGTGGGGGGCCCCGATATGGCCCCCCACACCCCCCCATCGTTCGGAGCGACCCGGCGGAGCCGGGCCGCTCCTCTAGTGCGCGCTAGTCGCCTGGCTCGGGGCGCTCCTCGCGTCGGCGAGTCAGGGTGGCGAGGATGTCGGCGAGGTGGTCGGGGGAGACGGGCTTCGTCAGGTGGGCATCGAAGCCGGCCGCGAGCGCGCGCCGCCGGTCGTCGGGCTGCCCGTAGCCGGTGATGGCGACGAGGATCGGCGCGGCGCCGCGTCGGGAGCGGATGCGCCGGGCCACCTCGTAGCCGTCGATGCTCGGCAGGCCGATGTCGACGAGGACGACGTCGGGCTGGGTCGCCTCGGCCCGGGCGAGACCGAGGGCGCCGTCGGCGGCCTCGTCCACGCGATGACCCTCGTGCTCGAGGAGCGTCCGCAGGCTCTGCCGCGCGTCCGCGTTGTCTTCGATGAGCAGCACGGCGGCCGCCGGGCCGCGAGCGGGCGCGGACAGGCGCGGTGGCGCGTGAGCCGCGGACGTTTCGCTGAGCGGAAGGATGACGGTGACCTGGCTCCCGCGACCGAGCCCGTCGCTGTGGGCCTCGACGCGCCCGCGATGCAGGGTGACCAGCCGGTGCACGAGGGTCAGGCCGATGCCGAGACCGCCCGACGTGTGCGCGAGGGACTGGTCACCCTGCACGAACAGGTCGAAGATCCGCGGGAGCACGTCCCCGGCGATGCCGATGCCGGTGTCGCGGATGCGCAGCACGGCCTCGCCATCTTCCCGGGAGGCTACCACGCTGATGCGGCCCTCGGGCGGCGTGTACTTGGAGGCGTTGTTGAGCACGTTGACGATGATCTGCTCCAGGCGGGCGGGGTCGGCCTCGACGTAGAGGGGCGCGGCCGGCAGCGCCAGTGACACGGTTTGCCGCCGCTCGTCGACGAGCGGGCGGGTGGCCTCCAGCGCGTGGTGGATGGCGTCGGCGATCGTCACGGTCTGCAGGCGCAGCTCGATCCGGCCCCGGGTGATGCGGGAGACGTCGAGGAGGTCGTCCAGCAGCCGGGCGAGGTTCTTGGCCTGCCGCTCGACGATGCCGGCCGACTGCTCGATGACCGCCGGCGAGGCCCCCGGCCGTCGCAGCAGCACCGCCGCGTTGACGATCGGCGCCAGCGGGTTGCGGAGCTCGTGGGCGAGCAGCGCCAGGAACTGATCCTTGGCGCGGTTGGCCGCCTCGGCTTCCGTGCGCGCCATCTGCTCTCTCGCGAAGAGCTGGACGTTGCGCATGGCCAGCGCCGCCTGGTCGGCGAAGGCCTGGAGCAGATCGATCTCCGCCTGGGAGAACGTCCGGATCTCCCGGTGCGCCGTCGAGATCACGCCGATGATCTCGCCCTTGACCTGGAGCGGTACCGCCAGCACGGCGTGATGTCCCGCGCCGGCCAGCCCGCGCCGGAAGTCGGGGGTGAGGACGACGCTCGGCTCGTCGAGGATGTCCGACGTCCACAGCGCCCGGCGCTCGGCGACGGCGCGCCCGACGAGGCCGACACCGGGCGGCAGCAGGTAGCCGGGCTTGAAGTTCTCGAGCCACTTCCCGGCGATGGCCGCGCAGGCGAGGGAGCCGTCGGGCTGCAGCAACCGGACCACCGAGGACTGGGCCTGGAAGAGCGGCAGGATGCTCTCGGCGATCCGCTCGGCCACCTCGGAGGTGTCGAGCGTCTCCGTGAGTCGCCGGGCGACGCGGGCCAGCTCGTCGGCGTGCCGGCGGAGCTGCTCGCGCTCCTCCTCGGCCCGCTTCAGGTCGGAGATGTCGTTGACGTGGGCCACGAAGCCGCGGACGCGGCCGTCCTCGCCGACGTCGGGCACGTAGGTCGCCCGCACGTAGCGCAGCTTGCCGTCGCGATACACCATCTCGCTCTCGAAGGTCACCAGGCCGCCGGCGAGCGCCGCCCGCATGTGCGGAGCGATGACCGCGTACACCGCCTCCCCCAGGACCTCGCGGACGTGCCGGCCCAGGACCTCGCTCAGGGGACGACCGAACCACTGCTCGTAGGCGGAATTGTTGAAGCGGTAGCGCTCATCCGCGTCGACGTAGCCGATGAGGGCCGGCACCGCTTCGATGATGAATTCGAGTTGCGTGTTGCTGTGCATCGGGATTCCCGGCCGTGACGGGCGCCGGCCAGTCCGGGGCGGCCGCCACGACCGCCCGTGATCTTACCGTCGGTCGCGCGATGTGTCGACCGCCAATCAAGTGGGGGGCCTCGATATGGCCCCCCACGCCCCCCCACCATTCGGAGCGACCCGGCGGAGCCGTGTCGCTCCTCTGGTGCGCGCTGGCGTCTGGGGCCCCGACATGGCCCCCCACACCCCCCACCGCGCGTCACGCCCCGGCGCAGCCGGGGCGCTCCTCGATCATGCGCTCGCGCGGGGGCCCGACCGGGCCTCGATCACATTCGGGCGCTGACGATGTAGCGCTTGTTGGAGGTGTAGGGCCGCACCTCCGGCTTCCAGCGCCCGATGTCCGAGGTGTCGTTCCACAGCTTCGACATCGGCAGCTGGGTGTTCTCGACCTCGTAGGCGCACAGGTAGCGCGGCTCGCCGGGCGCCGTCGTGCGGTAGCGCACGGCGTTGACCGACCCCGGGAGCTCGAGGAGCAGCGGCAGGTGCTCGTTGTCGTAGAGGTCGTTGAAGAGGGCCTCGCGGTGCGGCTCGACGTCCATCATCACCCAGAACACGTACGGTGTCTTCCCGGTGAGCGAGGCGCTGCCGCCCACCCACTCGTACCTCGTCAGGTGACGATTCATCGTGTGGGGGCGGATCTCGCCCGGCCAGCGCCCGGCCTCGCCGGCCGCCTTCCACGCGGCGCTGTCGAGGACGCCCAGCGCGTCGATCTCATAGGCGGCGAGGTAGCGCGGCTCGGTCGGCGAGGGCTGCCGGTAGCGGGCGGCTCGCTGCACCCCGGGCACGGCCCGGAGGTTGGGCACGTGCTCGCGATCGTAGACCGCGTTGAACTCGCCTTCGTGGTCGTGGCCCACGTCCATCCGCACCAGGAAGAGCGCGTGCGTGGCCATGTGACTACCGATGCGTCCCGGCGGATTCCATCACCCGGGCGGCCGCCTTCTTCGAGGGACCGATGAACTCCACCATGTTGCCGTCGGGATCCTTCACGAAGACCTGACGGAGGCCGGTGGGCCCGGAGAAGACGTCGCGACAGACGAGGCCGAGCGATTCGATCTTTCCGGCCGTCGCGTCGCAGTCGTCGGTCCACAGCGCGAAGTGCGGGTAGCGGGCCTCGATCCGCTCCCGCTCCACGGCGGGACGCACGAGCTGGTCGTTCAGGATGATGTGCAGCTGCAGCTCGCCGCCGAGGCTGTACCAGATGCCGGGGAAGTTGAACGCCGGCCGCGCGATCTCCCGCAGCCCCAGCGTGTCCGAGTAGAACTCGCGGGCCTTGGCGACGTCGGTGACCGTGATGCTCACGTGCGTGAACTGCTTGAAGAGGCTCATGCTTTCCTCCCCGGCTCGGCTTGGACTCGAGCCGACTTTATCACGCCCGGGGCGGCGACCGCGCGCTTGACAACCGCGCGTGAAAAGCCAAGAGTGCGCTCCGGAGGTAGATGCCGTCATGGCGGACAACCAGGCCCTGCCGCTGGCGCGCTTCACCGTGCTCGACCTCACGCGGGCGCGGGCGGGCCCCACGTGCGTCCGTCAGCTCGTGGACTGGGGCGCGCGCGCGATCAAGATCGAGATGCCCGGCGGCCGCACGGGCGACGGCATGGGCGGCAATCGCCACGGGTTCGACTTCCAGAACCTGCACCGCAACAAGCAGGCGATGACACTGAACCTGCGCGAGCCCGAGGGCGTGGCCATCTTCAAGCGGCTGGCGCGCGGCGCCGACGTCGTGGTCGAGAACTACCGGCCCGACGTCAAGCGGCGGCTCGGCATCGACTACGAGGACCTGCGCCCGCTCAACCCGCGGCTGATCTACGGCAGCATCTCCGGCTTCGGGCAGAGCGGGCCCTACCGCGACCGGCCCGGCGTCGACCAGATCGCCCAGGGCATGGGCGGCCTGATGTCCATCACCGGCATTCCGGGGCAGGGACCGGTGCGCGTGGGCATTCCCATCGCCGACCTCTGCTCGGGGATCCTGCTCGCCCAGGGCATCCTGGTGGCGCTGCTCGAGCGCGAGGTCACCGGCCAGGGGAAGTGGGTGCACACCTCCCTGCTGGAGGCGATGCTGTCCATGCTCGACTTCCAGGCCTCGCGCTGGCTGATGAGCGGCGAGGTGGCACCGCAGGCGGGCAACAACCATCCCACCGGCATTCCCACCGGGGTCTTCGAGACGAAGGACGGCCACATCAACATCGCCGCGGCCGGCGACGAGATCTACGAGCGGCTGTGCCGCGCCCTCGAGCGCCCCGATCTGCGCACCGACCCGCGCTTCGCCACCGCCCGGGCCCGCTCCGCCAACCGGGACGTGCTGATGGAGATCCTGATGCCGGTCACTCGCCAGCGGGCCAGCGCGGAGTGGATCACGATCCTCAATGACGCGGGGGTGCCGTGCGGGCCCATCTATCGGATCGACGAATCGTTCGCCGATCCCCAGGTGCACCACCTGAAGATGGCCCAGCCGGTGCGCTCCCCGGCGCTGGGCGATCTCACCATCCTCGGCCATCCCGTCTCGCACGGCACCACGCGCCTGCCGATCCGCGCGGCGGCGCCCGAGCTGGGCCAGGACAACGAGGCGATCCTCACGTCGCTCGGCTACACGAAGGATCAGCTCGCCGACCTGGCCAAGCGCGGCGTGATGTAGCCGATGAAGGTGACCGCGCTCGAGACGTATCTGCTGTCGGCGCCGCTGCCGCAGCCGGTCCGCACCTCGACGCACACGATCGCCCGGGTGAGCGAGGTCGTCGTCAAGCTCACGACGGACGCCGGCCTCGTGGGCATCGGCGAGGGCCACGGGCCGTTCCTGTTCCAGGCGGGCCCCGACGGCCTGCGCAGCGTGAACGCGATCGTGCAGGCGATCACGCCGCTCGTCGTCGGCCAGGATCCGTTCGACGTCGAGCGGATCTGGCAGGACCTCTTCGCGCTCACCTACACGAGCGTGCGCGGCATCCCCACGCTGGCCCGCCAGCACCGCCCGCTGGTGACGGCCATGAGCGCCATCGACATCGCGCTGTGGGACCTCAAGGGCCAGGCGATCGGCCGGCCGGTGTGGGCGTTGCTGGGCGGGGCGCTCCGCCCGAAGGTGCCCGCCTACGTGACGGGGTTCTACTACCGGGACGGCGAGCGCCCCGACGATCTCGCGCGCGAGGCGGCGATGTACCTGGAGCACGGCTACCGGACCGTGAAGGTGAAGGTCGGCGGGCTGTCGCCGGAGGCCGACGCCGAGCGCGTGGGGCGAGTCCGCGCGGCGGTCGGCAAGGACGTCGCCATCATGCTCGACGCCAACCAGGGGTGGAACCTGCCGACCGCGGTGCGGGCGGCGCGGCTGTGCGAGCCCCACGACATCTTCTGGCTCGAGGATCCGATGCCCTGGTACGACGAGCGGCGCACGCTCGAGCGCCTGAAGGCCGAGGTCTCGATCCCGATCGCGGCCGGCGAGACGGAGTACAGCCCGTTCGGCCTGCGCACGATGCTGGCCGAGGGGCTGGTCGACTACCTGATCATCGACTCGACCTGGGCGGGCGGGCTGACGACCTGGCGCAAGGCGGCCGTCATGGCCGAGCTCTACCAGGTGCCGCTGGCCGCGCACCACGATCCGCAGATCCACGTCCACGCCGTGGCGGCGAGTCCGACGGGCTTCATCCTGGAGTCGTTCGCGGATCCGACGCGCGATCCTTTGTGGTTCGAGCTGTTCCGCGAGCGCCCGGCGATCGTCGACGGTTTCATGGCGGTGCCCGATGCGCCGGGGCTCGGGCTCGAGCTGCGCGACGAGACGCTGGAGAAGTACGGCGTGAAGCTGGGCTGAGGCCGTGATCGCCTCGGCGGACGTCGTCGTCGTCGGCTCCGGCGCCTTCGGCGCCAGCGCGGCCTACCACCTGGCGCGGCGCGGCGCCCGCGTGGCGGTGCTCGAGCGCGCCGCGCTCGCCTCGCAGACCTCGCCGCGCGCCGCCGGGCTGTCGAGCCAGGTCCGCGCGACCCCCGCGCTCACCCGGCTCGCCCAGCGCGCGGTGGTGAAGCTCGCGGCGTTCACCGACGAGACGGGCCAGCCGCTGCGCTTCACCCAGAGCGGCGCGCTGAAGATCGCGCGCACCGAGCGCGACGCCGAGCAGCTCGCGCGCGAGGTCGCGCGGGGCGCCGCCGCCGGCGTCGCCGATCGACCTCGTCCCGGTCGCCGAGGCGCGCCGGCGGCTGCCGATCCTCGGCGAGCGCGGGATCGTCGCCGTCACGTGGAGCCCGACCGACTGCAACGTCGAGCCGTCCGAGCTGCCGCTCGGCTACTGCCGGGCGGCCGAGAAGCTCGGCGCCGTGCTGCTGCCGCACACGCCGGCCACCGGCTTCGAGATCGGCCCGCGGCGGCGTGGAGGGCGTGCGGACGCCGGGCGGCACCATCGCGACGCGCGCCGTCGTGGACGCGGCCGGCGCCTGGGCGCGCCTGGTCGCCGACGGCGCTCGGCGGCGCGCTGCCCGTCGTGCCGACCCGCCATCAGCTCCTGATCACCGAGCCGATCCCCGGCGTCGGGCCCGAGTTCCCGATCGCCCGCGTGATCGACGCCAACGTCTACGTGCGCCACGAGCGCGGCGGGCTCATGCTGGGCGGCTACGAGCCCGACCCGATGCAGCTCGACGTGGCCGCGCTGCCGACGTCGTTCGACATCGCGGAGCTGCCGCTCGACATCGAGGTGCTGTGGCGGCTGGCGCGCAGCGTGCGCGAGCAGTTCCCGATCTTCCAGGACCCGGCCATCCGGGTCGCCGAGCACCGCGGCGGGCTGCCGACGCTGACGACGGACGACCGCTACCTGGTCGGGCCGCTGCCCGGCGTGGCCGGCGCGTGGGTGATGAGCGGCTGCTGCGTCGGCGGCCTCAGCGTCTCGCCGGCGCTCGGCGAGGCGATGGCCGAGTGGATCCTCGACGGCGCGCCCGCCCTCGACCTCGCCGAGATCTCCACCGCGCGCTTCGCCGGGCGCGACCTCGACGAGGCGGAGCTGCGCGAGCGCTGCCGGCAGGCCTACGCGACGCACTATCGAGCCTGACTTCTGGTTCGCTACCTTCGGCTCGCCGAGGGGTTCTCAGGCGGGGCGCCCGCGGCGTAGCGCGACGACGCGGGTGATGACCCAGGCGGCGACGGCGGCCACCAGGACGGCCTGAGACGCGACGCTGACCACCCGGAAGCCCTGCTGCAGCGTCTCCAGCCTCAGGCCGCTCGCGTAGCCGATCAGGATGAACACGCCGGCCCAGACGGAGCAGCCGAGGGCATCGAAGGCGGCGAACCGCGGAAACGGCATGCGGCTGGCGCCGGCCAGCGGCGCCAGCAGCACCCGCGCGCCGATGACGAAGCGGCCGAAGACGAGGCTCACGTGACCGGGCGTGAAGCGCGGCGTCCGACCAAGGCGCGCGAGCAGCCGGGTCCCGCCGAAGCGGCCCAGCCAGTAGCCGACACTGTCGCCGACCAGGGCGGCGGTCGCGGCGACGGCCAGGCCGAGGAGGGGGTCGAGGTGGCCATCCTTGGCCACCATGCCGAACGCCAGCAGCAGCAGCTCGCCGGGGATGGGCAGGCCCGCGTTGTCGAGCAGGATCGCCGTGAACACGATCCAGTACCCGTAGGCGATGAAGAGTCCCATCAGCAGCTCGGCGGTCAGCGTCACGGCGGCCCTCCTTCTTGACCCTGCCCATCGCAATGGGCGTACCATGGCTGAGACACGGTGTAACTGCGTGGCGATGCTGGGATCTTTGGGTTCGGCTGGCTGTTGCGTCGAGTTTTGCGCCCGGTCACTAACCACCCGATCTGGAACGAGATCGACCAGCCATGCCCCCGCGGTGGCAGGGGACCGCCTGGATTCCGAGACGGGCGCATTCGATTCTTGCGGCCGGCGAAGGGCTCTGTTAGTGTCGGCGCCGTTGCGGTGCGAATCCGCCGCGACCCCGTCACGGTAGCTACCCCACACCGGTCTTCGCGGGAGGACCAGGGATGCTCACGCCTCGTTCAAAGGGACAACATTGACTCGTCAGATCCTGATCATTGCGCTCGTGTCGTTCGTTCTGACCCAGCTGGCCAGCTTCGCCACCTCGATCTACCTGCACCGCGCGCTGGCGCACCATGCGCTGTCGCTGCGGCCGGCCCTGGCGCTCGCCTTTCGGACGGTCTTGTGGCTGCTGACCGGGCAGAGCCAGCAGCAATGGGTGGCGGTGCACCGCAAGCACCACACCTTCACCGACCGTGAGGGCGATCCGCACAGCCCCAAGCTGCTGGGGTTCTGGCGAGTGCAGTTCGGGAACGTGTACTACTACGTCCGGGAGGCACGGCAGCAGCAGGTCGTGGACACGTTCGCCCCCGACCTCGCCCCCGACTGGTGGGAGCGACACGTCTTCTCGCGCGGCTATACCGGCCTCGGCGTCGGCACGGCTGCGATGTGTCTGGCGCTCGGCTGGTGGCAGGGCGTGGCGGCGATGCTGGGCCACGGGCTCCTGTACGTGTTCGTGATCGCGCCCTTGATCAACGGGCTCGGCCACTGGCGGGGCGGCCAGAACTTCGGCAACAACACCGCCTACAACTGGCGCCTGCTCGCCTGGGTGACCGGCGGCGAGAGCCTGCACAACAACCACCACGCGTTTCCGCGCTCGCCGAAGTTCAGCCTGACGCGGTCGGAGCTGGATCCCTCGTGGATCGCGATTCGCGTGCTGGCGGCCCTGCGCCTGGTCGACGTGGTGGGCCCGCCCATGAAGGCCCGGTCCGCCCGTTAGCCCGCCCATGGCCGCCCATCCGCTCGAGCTGACCCTGGAGCTGTCCGCCCGCGCGCGTTTCGACGTGGTCGAGATGCGCTCGCGCCTGTCGACCGAGCACGGCGACGCCCTGGCGGCGTACCCGCACTGCCTCTACTGGTCGGCCCACACCACGGCCGGCTTTCTGGATCGCAGCCTGGCCGGACGTCTCGGCCCCGAGCTGATCTCGACCTACGTCGAGACCCTGCGACGGATCTTCCCGGAGGGCGCGGGCTACGCGCACGACTGGCTGGATCGCCGGCAGGATCTCGACCCCGCCCAGCGCGCCGTCGAGCCGCGCAACGGCGATTCCCATCTCGCCTTCATCGCCGGGGGGCTCCGGCCGTGCGTGACCCACCCGAACCGGGCGGGCGAGACGGTGTGCTTCGTCGACCTGGACGGGGTCAACGACGGGCGGTCGCGCCGGCGCCTCACCCGTGTGATCGGCTTCCATCGCGAGGCGGTCGTGGCACAGATGCGACTGCAGGTGCCCGTGTCCGGGCACCCCATCGAGTCCATCAACCTCAAGGATCCCCGGCTGGGCCTCTACGAGCAGCTCGCCGAGTTCGTGGCCCGGGCCGACGTCAGCAAGGGGCGGCTGCACATCGCCCTGGGGCGGGGGGAGCGCGACGCGGCGCTGACGATCAACGAGTTCGAGACGCTGCTCATGAAGTACGACCTGGCCGCGGTGCTGCGGAACCCGCTGCGGTTCATGACCGAGGAGTACCGCCAGACGCTGGCGAACCCGCGCGCGGTGGCGGGCCGGGCGCTCGGCTACGCCAAGTACGACCTCGTCCGGGTGCTCAACTCCGGGCTCGACACGCTCGGACTGCACGGCTCGTTCCTGGAAACGCTCCTCGCCCGCACACTGGCCGTTCCGGCCGGACGGATGCTCCGCATCCGGCGGTCCATCAGCTTGCTGGTGGCCGAGCGACACGACGGCCGCCTGGGGCCGGTGGAGGGCGTGTACCAGAGCCCCATTCTCATCCAGTGGCAGCGGCCCGGCCGCCCGGTGCGCGTACTCGACGTCACCTTGACGCGGCTGGAGTAGTCAGAACGCCGCGTCGAGCACGACCTCGCCCGTCACGCCGACCTGGTACGCCGACACCCGCCGCTCGAAGAAGTTCGTGACCTCCTGCACGTCCTGCAGGTCCATGAAGGAGAACGGGTTCTTGGCGCCGTAGCGCTGCGGCAGGCCGAGCGTCGCCAGCCGCTGGTCGGCGCAGTACTCGAGGTACTGGCGCATCGTCGCGCACCGAGAGCCCGGCGACGCCGCCGCCGAGCAGGTCCTCGGCGAACTGCGTCTCGCAGTCGACCGCCTCGTCGAGCATCGGCGCCGACGGCCCGCGCCAGCTCGTCGTCGAACAGCTCCGGCTCCTCGCGGCGCACGGTCTTCACCACCTCGAACGCGAAGGCCATGTGCGCGCTCTCGTCGCGGAACACCCAGTTCGTGCCCGCCGGCCAGCCCGTGCAGCAGCCCGCGCGAGCGCAGGAAGTAGACGTAGGCGAAGGCGCCGAAGAAGAACAGGCCCTCGATGCAGGCGGCGAAGCAGATCAGGTTGAGCAGGAACTGCCGCCGGTGCTCGCCGGGTCTCGAGCGCGGTCGAGCGTCTGGATCGAGTCGATCCAGCGCAAGCAGAACTCGGCCTTCTGGCGGATCGACGGGATGTTCTCGACCGCCGCGAACGCGCGGTGCGCGCTCGTCGGGGTCGGGCACGTAGGTGTCGAGCAGCGTCAGGTAGAACTGCACGTGCAGCGCCTCCTCGTAGAGCTGGCGCGACAGGTACATCCGCGCCTCGGGCGCGTTGATGTGCTTGTAGAGGTTGAGCACCAGGTTGTTGGCGACGATCGAGTCGCCGGTGGCGAAGAAGGCGACGAGCCGCTGCACCAGGTGCCGCTCGGCGTCGGTCATCTTGCGTCTGCAGGTCGGCGACGTCGGTGGCGAAGTCGACCTCCTCGACGGTCCAGGTGTTCTTGATGGCGGCCCGGTACATCTCGAAGAACGCCGGGTAGGCCATCGGCCGCAGCGTCAGGCACAGGCCCGGGTCGAGCAGGCGGGCGGGGCGGGTGACGTGGCTCACTGGCAGGCCTCGCAGATCTCGGGGTTCTCGAGCGAGCAGGCGATCGCGGTCGGCGTCGGCCGTCGGGCGCCGCGGCCGGCGTCTCGACGGTGGCCTTGGCGATGCGCGTCGCCGGGCGCGAGCGCAGGTAGTAGGTCGTCTTCAGGCCGCTTCTTCCAGGCGTAGAAGTACATCGACGAGAGCTTGCCGATGTTCGGGCTCTCGATGAACAGGTTCAGCGACTGGCTCTGGTCGATGAAGGCGCCGCGGTCGGCCGCCATGTCGATCAGCGACGCGCATCGGGATCTCCCAGGCCGTGCGGTAGACCGCGCGCAGCTCGGCCGGCAGCTCGTCGAGCGCCCTGCACCGAGCCCTCGGCGAGCTTGAGCCGGCTGCGCATCGTCTCCGTCCACAGCCCGAGCGCCTTCAGCTCGGCGACCAGGTAGCGGTTGACCTGGAGGAAGTCGCCCGACAGCGTCTCGCGCTTGAACAGGTTCGACACCTGCGGCTCGATGCACTCGTAGCAGCCGGCGATCGAGGCGATGGTCGCGGTCGGCGCGATCGCGACCAGCAGCGAGTTGCGCAGGCCGTGCGCGCTGGATCCGCGCGCGCAGCGCGTCCCAGCGCGCCGGCGTCGTCGGGCGTCACGCCCCACGCGTCGAACTGCAGCTCGCCGCGCGCGGCGCGCGTCTCGGCGAACGCCGGGTGCGCGCCCTTCTCCGCGGCCAGCTCGCACGGAGGCCGACAGCGCGTGGAAGTAGATCTCCTCGGCGATCCGCCGCGACAGCGCGCGCGCCTCGGGCGCGTCGAACGGCAGGCGCAGCTGGAAGAAGCACGTCCTGCAGGCCCATCAGGCCGAGGCCGACCGGGCGCCAGCGCGAGGTTCGAGGCGCGGGCGCGACGGCGATCGGGTAGTAGTTGAGGTCGATCACGCGGTCGAGCTGGCGGACCGCGGTGCGCACGGTGCGCGCGAGCTTCTCGAAGTCGAACGCGACCGTGCGCCGTCGGCGCCGGCGAGGTGTGGCGCGCGAGGTTGATCGAGCCGAGGTTGCAGACGGCCGTCTCGTCGCGCGGACGTGACCTCGATGATCTCGGTGCACAGGTTCGAGAGGTGGACGGTGCGGCCGGGCAGCGCCGTCTGGTTGCACGCGCGGTTGGACGTGTCCTTGAAGGTCATCCAGCCGTTGCCGGTCTGGGCCAGCGTGCGCATCATGCGCGCGTACAGGTCGCGCGCCTTGACCGTCTTGACGGCCGAGGCCCTGGCGCCTCGGCCTCGGCGTAGGCGCGCTCGAACGCCTCGCCGTAGAGGTCGGGCAGCTGCGGCACCGTCTTGGGATCGAACAGGCACCAGCTCGCCGTCCGCCTCGACCCGGCGCATGAAGAGGTCGGGGATCCAGTTGGCGAGGTTGAGGTTGTGGGTGCGGCGGGCCTCGTCGCCGGTGTTGTCGCGCAGCTCGAGGAACTCCTCGATGTCGGCGTGCCACGGCTCGAGGTAGACGCAGCAGGCGCCCTTGCGCTTGCCGCCCTGGTTCACCGCCGCCACCGAGGCGTCGAGCGTCTTCAGCCACGGCACGATGCCGTTCGAGTGCCCGTTGGTGCCCGCGATCAGCGAGCCGCGCGAGCGCACGCGGTGATAGGCGAGGCCGATGCCGCCCGAGAACTTCGAGAGCAGCGCGACGTCGGTGTAGCGCTGGTAGATGTGCTCCAGGCTGTCGTCCGGCGAGTCGAGCAGGAAGCAGCTCGAGAGCTGCTCGTGCCGCGTGCCGGCGTTGAACAGCGTCGGCGAGCTGGGCAGGTACTCGAGCGACGAGAACAGCCGGTAGAGCTCGAGCGCCTCGGCCACCGTCTCCGACAGCGCGCAGGCGACGCGCAGGAAGAACTGCTGCGGCGTCTCGATCACCAGGCGCGTCGTCGGGTGCTTGAGCAGGTAGCGGTCGTAGACGGTGCGCAGCCCGAAGTACTCGAACTCGCGGTCGCGCTCGGGCGACGATCGCGTCGTTGAGCTTGCGCGCGTTGCGCGGCGACGAAGCTCGGCGAGCCGGTCGTTGACGAGGCCCAGGCGCTGCGCCGGTCGCGACCGACTGCGAGAACGCGTGGATCTCCTGGTTGCGGACCTCCTTGTCGATGTAGGTGGCGAGCAGGCGCGCGGCGAGCTTGCGCGTACTGCGGCTCCTCGACGATCAGCGCGGCCGCCGTCTGGATCGAGAGCTGGTCGAGCTCGCGCGTGGTCGCGCCGTCGTAGAGGCCGCTGATCGTCTTGGTCGCGACCCGCATCGCGTCGACGTCGCGCGAGCGCCGACGCAGCAGCGGCTGACCGCGCGCACGATCTTGTTGACGTCGACCGGCTCGGTCGACCCGTTGCGCTTGCGCACCCGCATCGTGGTCTGGGTCTGCGCGTCGTCCGGGGTGTCGTACCGCGCGGCGGGGACCGCGATCGCTTCGCTCGGCATCCTCTCCTCCTCGTAGAGCCTGCTGGTTCCGGGCGAAACCGCCCGTGGCCACGCGGAAGAAGAAAGGGAGCCAGGTCGGGTTCCCCTTTTTCAGCCCGGCCGAAACCGCCGGGCACCAGCACGAAGCGCAATATATGGGGCCGGTTCGGATCGTGTCAACCAAATATTGTGGTGGTGAGAGGCTGTCGCCACCCCCATGGTCTCCGCGTCCAGAAGGCCGTGCATACTGAAGGCATCCCGTCCATGGCACACGCGACCACGGTCCGAGCCGGCCCCCGCAGGACACGCGTGCGTCGCCGGAAGGCGGCGCGTGGCCGGTCGCTCTGGCGATCAGCGCGGCGTGCGCTGCTGGCGCTGCTCGCCGCGCCCCTGGCGATCCGGATCGTCGTGGGCGCGGTCCTCCTCGTGGCCGCGTGGTCGGCGGTGAACTGGATGGTCCAGGTGATCCGCAAGCCGACCGAGCTGTTCTTCCCGGTCAGCGGCTCGCTCGCCAAGGCGCCGACGGAGACCTGGCGGCAGTACGGCCCGCTCTTCCACGAGCATTCCACGGCGGTCATCACGCCCGATCTGCTGGCGGCGCTGGCGCAGCTGGAGGGCAGCGGCAATCCGGTGGCGCGGACGTACTGGCGGTGGCGCCTCACCTGGAATCCGCTGGAGCTGTACCAGCCGGCGTCGAGCGCGGTCGGCATGTACCAGCTGACCGATCCGACGTTCGAGGAGGCCAGGCGCTACTGCATCCATGACCACGTGGTGGTCGAGGACGGTCCGTGGAACGATCCACGCTCGTGCTGGTTCAACAGCCTCTACACGCGCGTCGTCCCGAGCCACGCCGTCGAGCTGACCGCCGCGCTGCTGGATCGGACCGTTTCGCGCACCCTGGAGCGGCAGCGAAGCGCGACGGCCACGCTACGGCAGCGGCAGGATCTCGCCGCGATCATCCATCTGTGCGGGGCCGGCGCCGGCAACGCCTACGCGCGACGCGGCTTCCGGCTGACAGCCGGCCAGCGCTGCGGCGACCACGACCCCAGCCGCTATCTCGCCGAGGTCAACGCGCTGAAGCGCCAGTTCGTGCGCCTCGCCGGCGATGGGTAAGCGCGTCGCCGGAAAACCCGTCCCAGTCGCGCATCTGCTCCTCGCTGAGGACGGCGAAGGCGCGCTCGGCCTGCGACATCTTGTTACCGCCCACGGCCGCCGAGTGCATGGCGGCGTGCTGGTCCAGGAAGAGCTCGCGGGTGTCCATGTCGTCCCCCAGTCGGGGTAGGACTGGGCGCCGCGCGCCGCGACGTGTCACGCCGAGCCGGGGAGCATCGGGAGCTCGACGGTGAAGATGGCGCCCCGGTCCAGACCGCCACTCTCGGCGCGAACCGTACCCCCGTGAACTTCGACGAGATGGTGGACGATGGCGAGCCCGAGACCGAGCCCGCCCTGCCCCTTGGCCGCGGCGCCCTGCCTGAACCGCTCGAAGAGGTGCGGGAGCAGCTCCGGCTCGATGCCGCGGCCATTGTCGCGCACGATCAGCACCGCCCGCGAGTCGCTACTGTGGAGGGACACCTCGACATGCCCGCCGGCCGGGGTGAACTTGATCGCGTTGCCGACGAGGTTGAGAGCGATCTGCTGCACGCGCGCGGCGTCCCCGAGCATGGGGCCCGGCAAGGGCTTCAGCACGCTGCGTAGCGCGACGCCCTTGCCCTCGGCCTCGTGCCGGAGCGCGGATACCGCGTCCTCCACGACCGAAAGGAGGTCCATGCGCCTCATCTCGACCAGCAGCTTTTCCGTGACGATCCGAGACACGTCGAGGAGATCTTCGATAAGCCGCAGCTGAAGCTGCGTGCTCCGCTCGACGGCATCCAGGATTCGTCTGGCCTGATCTGTGCCGACCCCTTTGCGTCGCAGCACCCGCACACCGCTCAAGGTCGCGCTCAGCGGCGTGCGCAGCTCGTGTGACAGGATTCCGAGGAACTCGTCCTTCGCCCGGTTCGCCGCCTGCGCCTCCAGCATCAGGCGGTGCTCGGCCTCCATCCGGTTGTGTTCCGTCAGATCCAGCGCGAAGGAGACCCACTGACGCCGCGTCTCGTCGAGGAAGGCCGAGCCGATCAGGATCGGGACACGCGTGCCGTCCTTGCGCAGGTATTCCTTCTCGTACGGCGCGCACTGGCCCCGCTCGCGTGCCACCGCCAGCGCCGTCTCGTCAGCCGACCGGTATTCGGATGGCGTGAGGTCTGGCCAGCGCAGGTTGCCGTGCTGCAACTCCTCGCGGCTGTAACCGACCATCCGCAGGAAGGCGTCGTTGGCGTCCGTGACCCGTTCATCCTCGCCAACGAGGATCCCGATCAGACTCGAATCCACCAGTCGCTTGAGCCTGGCCTGGCTGGCCCGCACCTCGGCCGTTCGCTGAGCGATCGTGGATCCGGCGACCTCCATCGCCCGACCGACGGCGTCGATCTCCTCGATCGAGGCCGGCGGGCAAGTCGGTGTGGCCCCGTGGCCGAGCGCGGCTGCCGAGGTGGCCAGCGCCCCGATGGAGACCGAGAGCCGCCGGGCGACTACGGCGGCGACGGCTCCACCCGCAAGCGCGACGACCAGCCCGGCCAGCCCGATCCGCCACACGGACCGGCGGAGGGGAACGTCGACCAAGGAGATGGGGATCCCGATCGCCACCGTCCAGCCGAGCGACGGCGTCCGCCGCCAGGCCGCGTAGACGTCGGGACTGTCGAAGACCGGATAGCGGCCGGCGCCCTCGTCCGCGGCGCGCACGGCCTCCTTCAGCGGCGCAATCAACTCCCGCCCGACGAAGCGCGCGGGATTCCGGTTCCGGGCGATGATGACCTGGCTAGTGTCGCTGATCGTCGCGATCCAGTCTGCCGGGATCTTCTCTTCTGCGAGAATCCGGCCGAGACCCTCCGGCTTGATGGCGGCGAACAGGATGTAGCGCAGCGCCCCCTCGCGCAGCACCGGTACGGCGACCGTCACGTTCATCTGACCGGTGGTCCGTCCGGCAACGAGATCCGACACGGCGGGACGGCCGGTTGCGGTGAGCCGCTGGTAGTAGTCACGATCGTCGATCCTCGGCAACAACGCCCCGAACGGACGCACGGTGTTGAGCAGGAGCTGCCCGCTCGGATCGGTCAAGGCCAGCACGTACCAGACGTCCTGCGCGTCGATCGCGCGTGTCGCCTGCGCGTGAAAAGCGACCAGATCGCCCCGGCTGAGCAGGTCCGATGTGGCGAGAACCTCGAGCGCCCTGATCGAGGCGGCGACCTCACGCTCGACGGCAATCGCGAGGGCGCGGACCGTCGTTTGCAACCCCCGCTCGACCGACCTCCGCTGTTCCCGCCCCAGGTTCAGGACGATCGCCCCTGCGAAAAACACCATCGGGATGAGCGCCACGAGAATGAGGGCGATCAGATACCAGCGCAGGGGAAACCTGCGCCCTCGAGGGTGAATCCATTCAACCAGTTCCATGCTTTACATCCGCGCGCTCGGACGCGCGCGAGCTTGACGTACCGCTCATTGCAATGGGCTGGCCGCAGGCGGACTCTTTTAGTTTCGATAACTTGGGCGACGCAGGAAATCAGGACGCAAGGGGCGCTACGAGGACACTGCGGAGCGCCCGCCCCACCCGCCCACCGGTGCGGCCGCACCGACGTGCGGGCGACCGATCGCATCCGCCCGACGCGCGTGGCGTGGGCCCACGACTGCTGACCCTCGATCAATCCGCAGTGTGAGCAGAGCGAGTCGCGACCGAGGTGGGGCTGCGCACGGTGCCATTTCCTGCCGAGCGGGTGAAGGCTGCGCCGGCGGGCCGCTGACCGAATTTCAGCTTGCCGGCTGGCGCGTCCGCGGTGTAATAGCCGCCAGGGCGAGGGACGATGCGGCCCGGCCTGCCTGGCGGCAATCGCCGAGCACCTCCTCAGTTTCAGTCGAGAAAGGAGCCTTGCCGTGCAATTGGGCATGATCGGTCTGGGCCGGATGGGGCAGAACATGGTCGTCCGGCTCGCGAAGGCCGGACACCAGCTCGTCGTCAACGACCGGAGCGCCGAGGTCATCGCGCAGACCCAGCAGCGCGTCCAGACGGAGGCCGGCGGTCAGGCGGGCGGCGCCGCGGCACTCAAGGAGTTCGTCGCGAAGCTGGCCTCACCCCGGGCCATCTGGCTGATGACGCCGGCCGGCGTCGTCGACCACGTCATCGCCGATCTCGTGCCGCTGCTGCAGAACGGCGACATCCTGATCGACGGCGGCAACTCCTATTACATCGACGACATCCGCCGGGCCAAGGAGCTCGCCCCGAAGGGCATCCAGTACGTCGACGTCGGGACGAGCGGCGGTGTGTGGGGGCTCGAGCGCGGCTACTGCCTGATGATCGGCGGACCGGACGCGGCGGTGAAGCAGCTCGATCCGATCTTCAAGGCGCTGGCGCCGGGCCGCGGCGATGCGCCGAAGACACCGGGACGCGAGAAGGTCAAGAACAGCACCGCCGAGGACGGCTACCTGCACTGCGGGCCCTCGGGCGCCGGCCACTTCGTGAAGATGGTCCACAACGGCATCGAGTACGGCCTGATGGCCGCGTACGCCGAGGGCCTCAACATCATCAAGAACGCCAACGTCGGCAAGAAGGGGCGGGAGGCCGCCAGCGCCGAGGTGACGCCGCTGCGCAACCCGGAGCACTTCCAGTACGACTTCAACCTGGCCGAGATCACCGAGCTGTGGCGGCGAGGCAGCGTGGTGGCGTCGTGGCTGCTGGACCTCACGGCGTCCGCGCTGGCCGAGGACCCCGAGCTGGCGAAGGTGAAGGCCGAGGTGCCGGACTCGGGCGAGGGGCGCTGGACGGTGCTGGCCGCCATCGAGGAGGGTGTGCCGGCGACGGTGCTGACCGCCTCGCTCTATCAGCGCTTCACCTCGCGCGGCGAAGACGAGTTCGCCTGCAAGACGCTCCAGGCCATGCGCCGAAAGTTCGGAGGGCATTAGACGTCACGCCCCGGCAAAGAGGTTGTAGCGACGCAGCCGGAGTGCCGAGGCGAGAGCGCGCTGGCCAGCACTGGAGTGAGGGGAATCCCCGCCGCGGACTTCTGGTGGAAGCGGCACCTCGGGCAGGAGCTGGCCATCCAGACGGCTGAACCGAAGGCCCCCTCGTGGACGGCGCGGTGGTGCCGGCGACACGCAGCGCGAGATTCGAGAGCGCGCCCGTCAGGGTCGTGTCGCATCACCACCCGGCTGGCGTCGCACGCCAGGCGCTGGGACGTTCCCGCGGGAACGCGCGCGCCATCCACCTGATAGCGCTCAAACGCACGCGGCAACCCAGGACGCTGCTGGGTCACGCGCGAGGCGACGTCACGATTCGTTCGTGGAGGGCAGACGGGGACCGACGCCCACCTCTCCCCGTTCTTCTCGTTCGCGTAGCGCACCACGAGATCGGCGTTGCCGCCGGCCGCCGGCTCGGGTAGGCCGTTGCGGAGCATCGCGTCGGCGTCGCGGGTGAAGATGCGCAGCTCCAAGACCGCCGGCCTTCGCCAGGCGCGCGAGGTACGGCACGGGTCACCCGCTGTGGTCGACCCGGACCCCCGACCGGTCGTGGAGTCGAGAGGGCCCCCCAAAGGGCCCTGCCATGGCACGCCGTCACCGGCTAGCGTGAGGGCGAGCGGGTCGACGGCTGGTCGTCGGCCGTCGACTCAGCCGGAAGGAGAAGGGGCATGGCTTCGTTGCTCGACATGGCGCGGGAAGCACTGGCGCCGAACGTGGTGGAGCGGGCGAGCGATCTCATCGGTGAGAACGCGACGGTGACGCGGCGTGGTCTCGAGAGCGCCATCCCCAGTGTGCTCGCCGGGGTGCTGGGGCAGGCATCGTCACCGTCCGGTGCCGAGCGCCTGCTCTCGACGGTCACCGAGGGGCGGTACGGCGCGGACACGCTGAGCGGGCTGGGCCGCCAGCTGAGCGGGGGCGGCACGACCGAGACGCTCCTGAACTCGGGAGCGCGTCTGCTGTCGGGCCTGTTCGGCGGTCAGATCGACGGGGTGGCCGACGCGATCGCCGGCCCCGGCGGGGTGGGGCGCGGCGCGGCGACGACCCTGCTGCGGCTGGCCGCCCCGATCGTCATGAGCGTGCTCGGGACACGCGTGGCGTCGGGCGGCCTGGACGCCGGAGGGCTGTCGAGGCTGCTGGCCGGCGAGCGGTCGTCGATCCTCAACGCGGCTCCGGCGGGCGTGGCCAATCTGATCGGGCTCAGGGAGCCCGTGACCGTCCCCACCCACGAGGGGACGGCGCGGGCGTCGCGCCGGCGCGAGCCGATCGAGCCGCCGGTTGAGCCGGCTCGGGAACGCACGGGCTGGTCGTGGTGGCCCGCCGCGCTGGCAGGCCTGGCCGTGCTGGCGTTGCTGTACTTCCTGACGCCCGGTAGCGAGACACAGACGGCGCGGGTCGAGACGGCGCCTCGGGCCGAGAGGACACCGGCGGCGCCGATCGCGAAGCCGGAGCCGGCGCCCGCTCCCGCGCCGACCACCACGACGGAGCCGTCGGCGGCCCCTGCCGCCTCGGTGCGAGAGCCCGCGCCACCCGACGCCCTCGGCCAGATCAGCGCGTTCCTCACCGGCGCCGAGCCGACGCCGCGGAGCTTCACCCTCGACGATCTCAACTTCGAGAGTGGATCGGCCCGGCTCGCGCAGTCCGCACAGCAGACCGTCGCCTCGCTGGGCGGTCTCCTGAAGGCGCACCCGTCGGCGCGCGTGCGGCTGGAGGGGCACACCGATGCCTCGGGAAGCGAGGCCGTCAACGAGCCGCTGTCCGAGGAGCGGGCGGCCGCGGTGAAGAGCGCGCTCGTCGCCGCCGGCGCGGCCCCGGAGCGCATCGAGGTCGCCGGTCACGGATCCGAGCAGCCGGTGGCCGACAACGATACCGATGCCGGGCGCGCGCGTAACCGGCGCACCGAGCTGGTCGTCGTCCAGCGCTGATCAGAACGGAGGGCGGAGGAACCGATGGACATCCTGTGGACGATCCTGATCGGGTTGCTGGCGGGGGCACTCGCCAAGCTGATCATGCCGGGCCGTGATCCCGGCGGCATCATCGTGACGATCCTGCTCGGCATCGGCGGTGCGCTGGTGGCCCGGTTCGTCGGCCAGGCACTCGGCTTGTACGCTGGAGGTCAGCCGGCCGGCTTCATCGCCGCGACGCTCGGCGCCATCGCGATCCTCGCGGTCTACCGGCTGGTTCGCCGCCGGCAGACTGGCTGAGAAAGCGGCGACAGGAGTCCATTGTCGAGGGGCGCCACGGCTACGCCGGGGTGTCCCGAGCCGCCCGGGGGGGTTGGGGGGCCCGTTCGAGGCCCCCCATCCCACTAAACGCCCGCCGGAGCCTTGTGCAGGCGCCCGTCCTTCATGATCACGAGCAGCGCGTCCTGGTTCTGCAGGCGCTTGATGTCGGCGAGCGGATCGCCGTCGACGAGCAGGAGATCCGCGAGGTAGCCGGGCTTGACCTGGCCCAGCTCCTCGCCCATCCCCATGATCTCGCCGCCCATCCGGGTGGCGGCGACGAGCGTCTCCATGGGCGTGAAGCCGAGCACGTCGACGAAGAGCAGCAGATCGCGCGCGTAGGTGCCGTGCGGGTTCCACGCGAATCCATAGTCGCCGCCGGGAAGTACCTTGATGCCTCGTTTCCGCATCTGGCCCATCGTGTCGACCGACACTTCCAGTTCGTGCAGGATCCCCCGCTCGCGAGCCATCGCGGGCGTGATGCCCCACTCGCCGGCGGCGTGGCACGCCTGGTAGGTGAGGCCCAGCGCCGGGCCCACGAAGCACCAGTCGCGGTTGGCCTCGAGCAGGTCGAGGGCTTCCTCGTCCACGAAGTTGGCGTGGTAGATGATGCCGATGCCGTGCCGCACGCACATCTTGACGGACTCGGCGCTGCGGGCGTGCGCGCACACGCGGACGCCGCCGGCCCGGGCCATCTCCATGGCCGCCGCCACCTCGGCGTCGGTCATCACCGCGCGCTCGGAGCGGCTGTTGCGCGGGCCGGTGTCACCCGAGATGTTCAGCTTCAGCAGGTCGACGCCCTCGCGCAGGAGCACGCGACAGACCTTGCGGATCTCGTCGGGCCCGTCGGCCACCCAGGCGAAGGTCGGCGTCTCGTGGTGCGGCAGGTGGAGCAGGTTCTCGTCGCCGAGCCCGCCGCTGACGGTGATCTCCGGGCCGTTGGCGAGGTAGCGCGGCCCGGGGATGCGGCCGGCGTTGATCTCGTTGCGGATGACGACGTCGAGCCGGGGCTTGGCGGCGGCGGCCGACAGCACGCTCGTGTAGCCGCAATCCAGCATGGTCCTGGCGTTGCGCATCGTGACGAGGACGTGCTCCTCCGGCGGCAGGCGCGTGAAGTCCGCGTTGCGGGCGGCGTCGGGATAGCTGACGTGGCCGTGCGGCTCGATCAGCCCGGGCATCAGGGTGGCGCCGGCGCCGTCGATGACGCGCGCGTCGCCGCGCGGCAGCCCGCCACCCCGCTGCACCGCCACGACGCGCTGGCCCTCGACCAGCACGTCGCCGGCGAACGGCGCCGCCCCGCTCCCGTCGAAGACCGTCGTGTCGACGATCAGCGTCTTGTCCATGGCGCCCTCCGCGTGGGCCTCACGATAGCACGCCGCGCAGGAAGCCAGCCGGCGGGCTATTCTTGGGGCCAGGGGACCTGGCCAGGGGTCCCGGGAGGAGCACCATGCCGGAGCACGATCCGCAGATCACCGTCGAGCCGAACCCCCGCCGCGTGGTCGTGACCTTCAATGGTCATCGGGTCGCCGACACCAGCCGGGCCCTGGTGATGCGCGCCCCGGGAGCATCGCCGGTGCAGTACATTCCCCGCGATGACGTGGACATGGCGCTGCTGAAGCGCACGTCCCACACGACGCACTGCCCCTACAAGGGTGACGCCGCCTACTACAGCATCGAGGCGGGCGGGCGCGCCTCGGTCAACGCCGTCTGGACCTACGAGTCGCCCCGCACGCTGGTCGCCGGGATCAAGGACCACGTCGCGTTCTATCCCGACCGGGTCGACGCGATCGAGGAGAGAGCGAGCTCGACGCCATGATCACGGTCCGTCGCCTGGGACCGCAGATCGGCGCCGAGATCCTGGGGGTCGACGTCAAGGCGCTCGACGACGCCGGCTTCGCGCAGATCTACCGCGCGTGGCTCGACCACAACGTGGTCGTGGTGCCCGGCCAGGAGCTGCAGATCGAGGACTTCCTGCGCTACAGCCGCCGCTTCGGGCTCGTGGTCCCGCACCCCTCGAAGATGACGCGCCACCCGGACTATCCCGAGATCACCCTGCTGGGCGTCGACAAGTTCGGGGCGGACGGCCGGCTCGACATGGCGATCTATCGGCGAGGCGCCGAGGGGTGGCACACCGACGGCGCCTACGACGAGGAGCCGTTCAAGGCCACCCAGCTCTACGCATTGGCTGTTCCGAGCAGGGGTGGCGACACGTTCTTCGCCAGCATGTACGCGGCCTACGACGCGCTGCCGTCACGCCTGCAGCGGCGTCTGGAGGGACGCCGGGGCGCCTTCACGTACGGCGGGCGCCGGAAGGCGACGGCGCTGCTGAACGCCGAGGACCGCGACTGGACGCCGGTCTTCCATCCGATCATCCGCACCCATCCCGAGACCGGCCGCAAGGGACTCTACTTCGATCCCGGCAAGATCCTCCGCATCGAGGGCCTGGCGGAGCCGGAGAGCGACGCGCTGATCGAGGAGCTGACCGACCGCATGATCCAGCCGGAGGGCGAGTACCGCCACCGGTGGCGCCGGGGCGACATCGTCATCTGGGACAACCGGTGCTCGTATCACAAGGCGGCCGGCGACTATCCACCCGAGGAGGACCGGATCCACTGGCGCGTGTCGATCAAGGAGCGCACGAACACGAACGGAGAACACTGATGACGATCGTCGCGCGCATGCTCACGCAGGAGCAGGACGGCATCGGCGGTTACATGGCGCAGCCCGGCACGCCCGGCCAGCGGCCTGGCGTCCTGATGGTGCACCACGCCCACGGCGTCACCGGCGACTACAAGGTCGACGCCTACCGGCTGGCCCAGCTCGGCTTCAACGTGCTGGCGCCGAGCCTGTTCAACATGTTCGGCGTCCCCGGCACGAATCACATCGGCCAGGGCGCCGACCTGCAGGCCAAGCACTCCGACGGCGAGTTCCTCGGCAAGATGGACGAGGCCTGGCACTACCTGGTCGAGCGCCTGGGCTCGGATCCCACCCGCACCGCGTGCCTCGGCCACTGCATGGGCGGCCGGCTCCTCATTCCCTTCGCGGCCGACCATCCGAGCGTGAGGGCGATCGTCCTCTACTACCCCTCCGTCCGCGACGAGCCGGAGAGCTCCCACCGACCGCGCCACGCGTTCCATCTCGCGAAGACGTTGCGGTGCGCGTCGCTCGTGTTCTGCGGCGGCCTCGACTACATCGCCACCCCTGCCATCCAGGGGCCGCTCTGGCAGAGCTTCGTCGCCAACGGTCAACCGGTGGAGTGGCACTTCTTCTCGGATGCCAACCACGGCTTCCGCCACCCCGACAACGCCGGCTTCCAGCCCCACTACGCCGACCTCACGTGGCCCTTCGTGACCGACTTCCTGCAGCGGAGGGTGTGAGCGATGCGCCTTCACGTAAGGCGAGT
The DNA here is from genome assembly GCA_963743355.1 of uncultured Candidatus Rokubacteria bacterium. Taxonomy (GTDB): domain Bacteria; phylum Methylomirabilota; class Methylomirabilia; order Rokubacteriales; family CSP1-6; genus AR5. The sequence continues at coordinate 3,061,610 of CAVUPM010000002.1, read as the reverse complement.
GGTCACGGGCCATGACGCGAGCGGGCGGGCGATCGTCAAGATCGACGAGGTCGCCAAGCACGCTTTCATGGGGCGACCGGGGGCAACGGGCGTGAATGTGTGGACCACGGAGGGCTTCCCCGCCAGCAACGACGGCGCCGAGGACGCGGGCCTGCGCAAGGTCGGCACGACGCTGCCGGACGGCACGATCTTCCGCGTCCTCGAGTTTGCGCCCGGCCTGGCCGCGCGCAACCACCGAACGGACTCGATCGACTACATCGTCGTCATGTCCGGCGAGATCGACATGGAGCTGGACGACTCGGTCGTCCACCTGAAGGCCGGCGACGTCATGGTGCAGCGGGGGACGATCCACAACTGGGTCAACCGCGGCACCGCGCCGTGCGTGCTCGCGGTCATCCTCATCGCCGCCAGGTCGGTCGAGGCGGGCGGGAAGGTGTTGAACGCGGTCGGCTAGCAGTCCTCGTGACACACGGCGACGCCGCGGGCCGGGGACGGTGCTCGGCGGCGCGCCAGCATGGCTCGCCTGTCGCCGTAACTCGCTCCGGGCACGGCTCGCTCGGCCCCCCATCCCCCCGAGGGGGCTCGGGCGCGGACCAGTCGAATCCTCGGCGGCTCGCTCGCCGTGCCCTGCGCTCGAACGGCGACGACGGCTCGCCATGATGGCGCACCGCCGAGCACCGTCCCCGACCCGCGGCGTCACCGCGCGTCACGAGACCGCGAGCCCGGATCCTACGCCTTGATCCCCAGCAGCTTCGCCGCGGTGCCGCCCAGCATGGCGACGCGCTCGTCGTCGGTCAGGCCGGGCGTGCTCGAGGATGTGGTCGACGGAGGTCTTCGTCCACGGGTACGGGTAGTCGGTGCCCATGACGATCTGGCCCGGGCCGGTCTCCGCCGCCAGGTGGCGCAGCGCCTCGGGCGTGAAGACGATCGAGTCGTAGTAGAGCTGGCGGACGTATTCGGTCGGCTTCTTCTTCGAGCGTGCGGGTGCAGCGCTCGGGGAAGGTCGTGCAGGATCGCGTCGGAGCGCGCGGCGTACGAGGGCAGGTAGCCGCCGCCGTGGGCCGCGCAGATCTTCAGCCCGGGGAAGCGGTCGAGCGTGCCCTCGAAGATCAGGTGCGAGAGCGCGATCGTCGTCTCCAGCGGATTGCCGATCGTGTTGGTGAGCACGCCGTTGCCATTCAGCCGGCTGCTCGCCCTCCAGCTCGGCCGTGCCCTGCGGGTGGATGAAGACGAGCACCCCGAGCTGCTCGGCCTTGGCCCAGAACGGGTGAAACTTCGGATCGGACAGCTCCGCGCCCTCGACGCTGCCGCCGAGGCCGGCGCCCGCGCAGCCCGTACTTCTTGACGCCCTCCTCGAGCTGCTCGGCGGCCAGGTCCGGGTGCTGCAGCGCCACCGAGGCGAAGGCCACGAAGCGCTCCGGGTTGGCGGCACAGGCCTCGGCCAGCTTCTCGTTCTGGATGCGGATGAGCTCGCGGGCGACGTCGCGGTCGGCCGCGTACCAGTACGGGTTGATGCTGAGCGCCTCGACGTCGATGCCCTGCTCGTCCATCGCCCGGAGCCGGTCGGCGGGCTGTGACATGAGCAGGCGCGGGCGCGATCGTGCAAGCCCATCAGGGCCATCGCCTCGGGCACGCGCAGTGCGCGTGCACGTCGACGGTCTTCACGCGCCGGCCGCTCACGACGACCTCGCGCCGGCGCGCCTGCGGGCGCGCGCCCCCCGGCGCCTCCGCGTAGCCGGGGGTCGCGCTCGCCAGGCCGCAGCCGACGAAGACGATGTCGGCCACGGCCTATGCCTCGCCTTCCAGGTCCGGCGTCCCCTCGCTGCGGTTCCAGAGCCGGATCATGTGGCGGTGGCGCGAGCCGTCCGGCGCGTCCTTGAAGGCGGTCCGGCAGTGGGCGAACTGGCGGTTGTTGATGTACTGGAGCTGGCCGCGCTCGATCCGGAACTCGACCCAGTGGTCGGGATCGTCGACGATGTCGCGCAAGGCCAGCAGGGCCTCGCGCCCGGCCTCGTCGAGCGGCTCTCCCGCGAGTTTCTGGCCGTTGTGGACGTAGTCCTCGTAGTAGCGCGCCATCAGCGTGCCGTGGCCGTCGTGCTCGAACACGGGCCGGCGCGCGAACGTCGGCGCGTCGGGCGCGTGCTCGGCCTGGCGGTCCCAGGCGAACGGACGGTAGAGTCGTCCGAGCAGGTCGGGGAAGCGCTTGGCCATCTCGTTGTGCGCCGTGACCAGGCTCACGAAGCGACTGATGCCGCCGGCCGGCGCGGACTCCAGGCAGAACAGACCCACGAACGCGGGGGGCATCCACAACCATCCTGCGTCGGTGTGGAAGGGCTGACCGAGATCCGTCACCGAGCGACGGACGCCGTACCCGAGCTTCTGTCCCGTGTCCTTGACGTCGTAGAGCCGGCGGCCGGCCCACGTCTGGGCGACGATCGGTCCGAGCATGCAGGCGAGCAGCCAGCCGACGGCCTGGCTCTCGGGCACGCTGTAGCGCTCGACGGCCACTCGATCCACGACGGCCAGCCCGCTCTCGAGCAGCTTGCGGCGGGCGGCGGCCATCAGATCCGCGCAGGTCGCGAGCTCGAAGTCCTCCGGCACCAGACTCTCCACGGGTCGCGGATCCGTCCGCAGGCGCTCGACGACCGCGTCGAGCTCGGCAACCGCGGCGTCGGGGAGGGGCATGAGCCAGTCCTTCGGCTTCAGGCCGTCACGTTTCCACGCCTGAGGGCCCGCGATCTCGTCCGTGACGATGGTCGGTGTCGGGCGCTGTGAGGCCATTACCGCCGTCCTCCTGTCACACGAGGGACGCGATCGGGTGCGCTGCGCGTGACTCGACGCGCCGAGGATCTGCCCGAAGGGGGCGTCGCGTCAAGGGGTGTATACGCGGGCCACGCGGGGCCCGACGGTGGTGGCCACCTGATGGGGGCCGAGACCCTGGCAGCCGGCCACCTCGGCGACGGTGATCTCGGCGTCGCCCTGGCGCCCGATGATCACGACCTCGTCGCCGACCTCGGCGTCCGGCACCGAGGTCAGGTCGATCCGCGTGTGCTCGAGCGAGGGGCCGGCCACGATGGGGACGGCGCGACCACGGACGAGCACGCGCCCGGCGTGGAGCCGGGCGAGGCCGTCGGCCGAGCCCATGGGGATGACGCCCAGGCGCATGGGCGCCGCCACCGGGAACGGCGCCAGCTCGGCGAAGCGCTCGCGCGGCGTCAGCTCCTTGAGGGCGATGACGCGCGTGGTGAGGGCCCGGAGCGTGGGCCGTAGCGGGACCGGCGACGTCTCGCCGGGCAACGTGACGCCGTAGAGCATCCGTCCGGGATCGACCGCGTTGAGGTAGGTCTGCGGGAACCGCAGCACGAAGGGCGAGGCAGCGAGCAACCGGATGGGCACGGGGATGCCGCGCGCCACCAGCTCGTCGACCACCGCCGTGAACCGGCCGAGCTGCCACTCGGCATAGGCCGGATCGGCGCCGCCCGGCGCGTGGGGGTGGGCACAGAGTCCGGCCAGGCGCAGGTGCGGCAGCTCCAGCATGGCCGCGATGACCTTCACGGCCTGCTCGGCCGGCACGCCCAGCCGCTCGAGCCCGACGTCGATCTTGACGAACACGTCGCACGGGCCCGTGGCGGCCTTCGCGTAGGCGCGTGCGCCGTCGAGATCGACGAGGGCCGGGATGAGGGCGTGGGCGAGCGCGTCCGGCGCCGCCTCGGGCAGCGAGTTCGGGTAGACGAGGATCGGCACGGTGATCCCGCGCTGGCGCAGTCTGATGCCCTCGCCCAGGTCGGCGACGGCCAGCGCGTCGGCGCCGTGCGCGACGAAGACGGTGCCCAGCTCGGCGGCGCCGTGGCCGTAGCCGTCGGCCTTGACGACCGCGAAGATCTTCCGCCCGGCGCCGACCATCTGGCGTACGGCGCGGACGTTGGCGGCGGCGGCGCCGAGGTCCACCACGAGGGTGGTCGGCCGGGGCGGGCGAGCAGCGGGTGTGGTGGTCATGGCGGCTCCTTGGCGGGGAGGATACTGCGGAATCGTGCTAACGTCCCCAGCCATGGCAAACGACATCTCTGCGGCTGTGCGGTCCGAGCTGGCGCCCACGGGCAAGCTCCGCGTCGGCCTCAATCACGGCAACTTCCTGCTGGTCACCCCCGGGTCGTCGGCGGCCGAGCCCCGCGGCGTCGCGCCCGACCTGGCCCGGGAGCTCGCCCGGCGCCTGGGCGTGCCCATCGAGTTCTCCAAGTTCGAGACCGCCGGCTCGCTGGGCGACGGCGTGCGCACCGGCGTCTGGGACGTGGCGTTCCTGGGCGCCGAGCCCCAGCGCGCGACCGAGATCGCCTTCACGGCCGCCTACCTCGAGATTCCGGCGACCTACCTCGTCCCGGCCGCCTCACCGATCCGCACGCTCGCGGACGTCGATCGCGAGGGAGTCCGGATCGCGGTAGCGGAGAAGAGCGCCTACGAGCTCTGGCTGAGCCGCAACATCAAGCACGCGAAGCTGGTGCTCACCAAGGGCATCGACGGCTCGTTCGAGGCGTTCGTGAAGGACAAGCTGGAGGTCCTGTCCGGTCTCCGGCCCCGGCTCCTCACGGACGTCCAGAAGCTGCCGGGCGCCCGCGTGCTGGACGGACAGTTCGCCGCCGTCCAACAGGCGGTCGGCACGCCGAAGGCCCGCACGGCCGGCGCGGCCTTCCTCCGGACGTTCGTCGAGGAGGTGAAGGCCTCGGGCTTCGTCGGCGAGGCCATCACGCGCAACGGCTCCCAGGGCGTCTCGGTCGCGCCGCCGGAGCCCGCGCAGTAGGCGAGGGCGCCGCGTAGGCGGGCCGCGTGAAGGTCTCGTTCTTCGAAACCGTGCGCTACGTTCCGCCCAGGGCGCTGCCGCTGGAGTGGCCGGTGCCGTCCGGCGCGTACGATCCCACCGCGGGCGCCGAGGCCTACCGAGCCATGATCGAGCGGCTCGAGTACGTCGAGGCGCTCGGCTTCGACTGGGTGAGCGTCTCCGAGCACCACTACTCGCCGCGCATCCTGAGCCCGTCGCCGATCGTCTCGGCGGCGTTCATCGCCGCCCGCCTCAAGAAGCTCACGATCGCCCTGCTCGGCCCGATCGTCCCTCACAGCAATCCGGTGCGCGTGGCCGAGGAGCTGGCGATGCTCGACACCATGGCGCAGGGGCGCCTGGTCGTCGGGCTGCTGCGGGGCACGGCCAACGAGGCGATGACCTACGATCTCAACCCGCAAGAGGCGCGGGAGCGGACCGACGAGGGCATGGAGCTGATCCTCAAGGCGTGGACGGAGCCGCAGCCGTTCGGCTGGCAGGGCCGTCACTTCCAGTACCGGACGGTGTCCATCTGGCCGCGCCCGCTGCAGCAGCCCCATCCGCCCACCTATGCGCTGGGCACGAGCCGCGAGTCCTGCGAGTTCGCCGCGCGCCATCGCCTCGGGTGCGGCGTGTCCTACGGACCGTTCGAGGTGATGGGCAGGGCCACGCGCTACTACCGCGAGCAGTGCGCGCGCCACGGCTGGGAGCCGACACCCGAGCAGATCCTCTATCGCGCGAACATGCTCGTGGCCGAGACCGACGACGAGGCCCAGGTAGCGCTGCGGGCGCAGGCGAACCGGGCGCCGTTCACGCTGCGCGCGGGTGTGCGCGACGCCATGATGGCGCTGGACTCGCGCAACATCGCCGGCGAGGCGCGGGCTCCGGTCGTGACCGGCGCGCTGCCCACCACGTTCGTCGGCAGTCCCGACACGGTCGTCGAGCAGGTCCGCCGCTGTCGCGATGTCGTCGGCGCGGGCGTGCTCGACCTGTCCCTGCACACGCCGGGGTCGGCGGACCTGGCGCCGCTCATGCGCGCGCTCGAGCTGTTCGGCGCGAAGGTGCTGCCGCGCATTCGTGAGCTGTGAGGCGCCACCGATCGTGACGCCGGCCGAGTTCAGGGAAGGCGACGTCGAGGCCGCCGGCGTCCGGGTCCGCTACCTGGAGGCCGGGCGGGGGATGCCGCTCGTGCACCTGCAGGCCACGGATACGCCGCGCCTCACGCGCGCGCACGACCTTTTATGTCGCCACTTCCGCGTGGTGGTCTTCGCGGTGCCCGAGGGGCCGTCGTCCGTCGACATGCTGATGCGAGCCCTCACGGCGCTGGGCCTCGACAGCGTGAGCCTCGTGGCCACGTCGTCGAGCGCCGCGACCGCGCTCCGGCTGGCGCTCCAGGCGCCGGCGCGCGTGCGCGCCCTCGTCCTGGAGGCCCCGATGGCGATCCGTCCCGCAGATCGCGACGCGGATCTCGAGCGCCGGTTACCGGGCCTCGCGACGCCGACGCTGGTGCTGTTCGGCACGAGGGACGACGCGGTGCCGCCGGCGATGGGACGCGTCTACAAGGAGCTGATCCCGAACTGCCATCTCGTGTTCGTCTACGAAGCCTCTCATGCCATCAGCACCGACCGGCCGGAGGCATTCGCCGAGGTGGTGGCGGATTTCGTCGAGCGCCACGACGCCTTCGTCATCAGCCGCGCGCGGACGGTCATCCACCCGTAGCGATCTCGTCCAGGAACGCGCGCAGGGAGACGAGCAGGCCGGCCGGATTGTCACCCTGCACCGTGTGACCGGCGCCCTCGATCCGGACCCAGCGCCCCTGCCGGAGGCGGCCGGCCAGCCGCTCGGCATCCTCGTCGTGGAACACGTCGCTCTGAGCGCCGCGCACGATCAGGGTCGGGCACTCGACGGTGTCGACGGCCGACCACAGGAGGTCGCGCCGGCGGGCAGTGGCGTCGGGATCGGCCACCTTGCCGCGATGGCGCTGGTCGTATTTCCACATCCAGCGGCCGTCCGGCATGCGGCGGAGGTTGTGCAGGAGGCTCCGCCGCAGCAGCTCGCGGTTGCGCCGCGGGTTGAACGTCAGGGCGCGGTCGATGAACTGCTCCACGGAATCGAGCGGCGTGGCGTCGGAGGTGAAAGCCGCGATCTTGCGGACGCCGTCGGACCGCGTCTCGGGGCCGATGTCGACCAGGACCAGCCCGGCCAGGCGCCGGCTGTGCTGCCCGGCCCAGGCCAGCGCGTTCACGCCGCCCAGCGACATCCCGACGAGCACGACACGCTGGAGCTCGAGCGCCTGGAGGAACGCGTCGATGTCGCCGACGTGGCTCTCGATCGTGTAGTCCATCTCCGGCGACCACTCGCTGTCGCCGTGGCCGCGCTGGTCGAGGGCGAGGCAGTGCCGCTCGCCCCGCAGGGCCGCGCACACCAGATCCCAGGTGTGGGCGTTGAGGCCGCCGCCGTGCAGGAAGACGACGGGCGGCAGGCCGGCCCTGCCCCAGTCGAGATAGTGAAAACGCATTCGCCCGAGCAGCAGGTGGTGCGGGGCCGGCAGCGCGAGGTCGGTCAGGCGTACGCCGGCGGTGGCCGCGGAGAGCTCCAGGTGCGCGCGAAACTCGTCGGGACCGAGGCTCATGCCGAGAGCCGGTAGACACGGGCGGCCGTGTCGTGGAAGAGCTGCGCCTTCTCCGCCGCGGAGTACTTCGAGGTGAGGCGCTTGAACGAGTTCCACAGCACCGTGTAGCTGCAGCTGGCCTTGTCCACGGGGAAGTTCGACTCGAACATGCAGCGACCGACGCCGAACTTCTCGATCGTGACCTCGTAGTAGCGCCGGGTCGCTTCCATGAGCTCCTGGCTCCCGGGTGGCCGGGACCGCTCGTGCCAGCCGAAGCCGTTCATCTCCATGTTGATCCCGCCCAGCTTGGCCACCACGTTCGGGCAGGTGGCGAGCTCGGTGATGGACGTGCGCCACTGCGCGTATACCTCGTCCGCCTTGCCGACATAGGGGCCGACGCCGAGCGGCCCCCCGAAGTGATTCAGGATGATGGTGGTGTCGCCGAACGCCCGCGCCAGCGCGGTGACGTCGGGGATCTGGCGGTGATAGCACCAGGCCTCGTACGTCAGCCGGCGGGGCGCCAGGTGCTTGAAGCCGGCGCGGAAGTCGTCGCGCAGGAGCAGGCCCGGCCCGGGTTTGGTGCGGTGCGGGGGCACGGCGGCGTCGGCGTCCCAGGCCGCCGCCCGTCGAATCCCGCGGAACCGGCCGCCCCCCGCGGCGATCTGGGCGTCGAGCACCGCGGCCACTGCGTCCCCGAGGCGCAGGTCGACCGTGCCGATGATGCCCGCGGCGACGCGCGCCGTGCCATAGGCGCCGGAGGCGCTCATCGCCGCGATGCCGTTCACGAACTCGGTCTCGCCGACGGCGCGCAGGGGCTCGGGGCCGTCGCTCTTGAACATGGCCCCGCACTCGATGAACACGGTGGAGACGACGTTGTGGCCGGCGCCGACGTCCTCCAGGATCTCGTCGAGCAGGTAGCGCGGGGCGACGCGGCCGGGCTGGCGGTCCCAGAGATGGTGGTGGGGGTCGCAGATCGGCAGGTCCGGCTCGAGCGGCGCTTCCGGCGTGAGCGCGAGCCAGTCGTGGTTCGTCGAGCGTGTCGTCATGGCGATGGCGAGCCTCCCTCTGAAAATCCGAGACAGCCAGAGTAGGATGTCACAGTTGATCGACGGAAGGAGGGCCGATGTCTGACGACAAGCGCCTCGACGCGGTCATCGTCGGGGCCGGGTTTGCGGGGCTCTACATGCTCCATCGCCTGCGCGAGCGCGGGCTGTCGGCGCGGGTCTACGAGGCGGGCGACGGCATCGGAGGCACCTGGTACTGGAACCGCTACCCGGGCGCGCGCTGCGACGTCGAGAGCATGGACTACTCCTACTCGTTCTCGGACGACCTGCAGCAGGAGTGGAAGTGGACCGAGCGGTATGCCTCCCAGCCGGAGATCCTGACCTACATCAATCACGTCGCCGACCGCTTCGACCTGCGCCGGGACATCCAGCTCTCGACCCGGGTGACGGCTGCCATTTTCGACGAAGCCGCGAGTCGATGGACGATCGAGACGGACCGCGGTGATCGGGTGGCGGCGCGGTTTTGCATCATGGCCACCGGCTGCCTGTCCACCGCGCAGGTGCCGAGGTTTCCGGGGCTCGAGACCTTCCAGGGCCGGCGCTATCACACCGGCCACTGGCCGCACGAGGGTGTGGACTTCACGGGCCAACGGGTCGGCGTCATCGGCACCGGCTCCTCCGCGATCCAGTCGATCCCGATCATCGCGGAGCAGGCGGCCCACCTGTTCGTCTTCCAGCGGACGCCGAACTTCAGCGTGCCCGCCCGCAACGCCCCGCTCGACCCCGACTTCGAGCAGCGGGTAAAGGCCAGTTACGCCGACTTCCGGCGCCAGGCCCGCGAGTCGCGCGTGGGCTTCGTCGTCGAGCGCAGCGAGGCGTCCGCGCTGGCGGTGACGCCGGACGAGCGGCGGCGCGAGTACGAGAAGCGCTGGAGCCGCGGCGGTCTCGGCTTCACGGCGACCTACATGGACCTGCTGACCAACCAGGAGGCGAACGACACGGCCGCCGAGTTCTGCCGTGCCAAGATCCGCGCGGTCGTGCGCGACGCCGCCGTCGCCGAGGCCCTGGTGCCGCAGCATTACCCCGTGGGCACCAAGCGCATGTGCGTCGACACCGACTACTACGAGACGTTCAATCGCGACAACGTCACCCTGATCGACCTCCGAACCACGTCGATCGAGACGCTCACCCGCGAGGGCCTGCGGACGCGCGAGACCGCGTACATGCTGGACAGCATCGTGTTCGCCACCGGGTTCGACGCCATGACGGGCGCCCTGCTCAGCATCGACATCCGAGGGCGGGCCGGGCAGACGCTGCGCCAGAAGTGGTCCGAGGGACCACGCACCTACCTGGGGCTCGCCGTAGCCGGCTTCCCGAACCTCTTCGCCATCACCGGCCCCGGCAGCCCCTCCGTGCTCAGCAACATGATCGTCTCCATCGAGCAGCACGTCGACTGGATCGCCGACTGCCTCACGTACCTGCGCGCTCACGGCAGCGACGCCATCGAGGCCACCGCGCAGGCGGAGACGGCGTGGGTCGGGCACGTCAACGAGGTCGGCCACGCCACGCTCTATCCGCTGGCCAACTCCTGGTACATGGGCGCCAACATCCCCGGCAAGCCGCGCATCTTCATGCCCTACGTCGGCGGGGTCGGAGTCTACCGGCAGAAGTGTGACGACGTCGCGGCCAAAGGCTACGAGGGCTTCCGGCTGACCGCCGTGTCCCCAGCCGAGCGGGTGTGACATGACGCCAGCCACGACACCCTGATCCCCGGACGAAGCCGCACTCCTCGACCTCGCGGGCCGACGGCTGCCAGGCGGTGTGCTCGGCACGGCGCTCGGCCACATCGCGACCCCTCGCCCCACTGGCGGTCGATCCGGCCCAGGAGCGCGTACGTCCCGAGCAGGACCGCCAGCAGGACGAGGAGGGGCATGCTCGACTACTTCACGAGCGACACGATGGACAGGTCCCACGCCTCCTGGTTGGGGTTCACGAATCCCCGCACCTTCGGACCGAGGACGATCGGCGCCCGGTCGTGGATGATGGGCAGGTAGGCGGCGTCACGCATCAGCAACTCGTGGGCCCGGCGGTAGAGCTTCACCATGGCGGCCTGGTCGGTCTGCCGCTCCGCCTGCTCCACCATGTCGTCGTAGGCGGGGTTGTGGTAGTCGCCGACGGGGGCGCGCCCGCCGTACTTCAACCGGGTGTTCGTCCAGAAGTTGAGCCACGTGTTGGTCGTCATCCCCCAGGACATCTGGGAGGCGTCGGCCTTGTTTGCCGCGAGCCCGCCCCGCTGCTTGTAGATGTAGGCGATCCACTCGTACGTCTCCATCTTCATCTTGACGCCGACCTTCGCCAGATCGGCCTGGATCATCTCGGTGATCTGCACCGGCGCGATTTGGCCCGACCCCGACACCGAGGTCATCCACTTGACCTCGGCGCCGGCGTAGCCGGCCTCGGCGAGGAGCTTCTTCGCCCCGGCCGGGTCGTAGCTGTACATCTTGAAGTTCGGGTCGAATGGCGGCGACGAGGGCGCGAACATCTGGTGCGCCGGGGCGGCCGTGCCCTTCAGGAGCTGGGTGGCGATGGCGTCCTTGTCGATGGCCATGTGGATCGCGCGTCGCACGCGGGCGTCGCTGGTCGGGTAACCCTGGTTGGTGTTGAGCGAGTAGTACCAGACGTGAGGCGGCCAGCTCAGCTGCAGGCTGAAGCCCTGGGCCTTGAGCGGCTCGACGCTGTCGAGCGGCGGCGCGATGATCATGTGGACCTCGCCCGTCTGGAGCGCGGTGACTCGCGCCGCCGCCTCCGGCAGCGGGCGGAAGATCACCCGGTCCAGGTGGGCCTTGGGCCCCCAGTAGCTCTCGTTGCGCTTGAGCACGATCTTCTGCCCGCGCACGCGCTCGACGAACTCGAAGGGCCCGGTGCCGACCGGGTGCTCGGCGATGTCGGTGTTCCCCCACTTCTTCAGGGCGGTGGGGCTGATGAAGGTCGCCCGGACCGGGCTGAACTGGGCGACCTGCCGCAGGAAGTCTCCCCAGGGGTGGACGAGCGTGATGGCGACGGTGTGCGAGTCGACCACCTTCACGTCCTTCACCTTGCGCATGAGCAGGCCGGCGAAGCCTCCGGCCCTGTCGTAGTAGTGCGGCGCGTCCTTCTTCCAGATGCGCTCGAAATTGTAGAGCACGGCGTCGGCGTTGAAGTCGGTGCCGTCGTGGAACTTCACGCCCTTGCGCAGGCGGAAAGTGTAGGTGGTGCCGTCCGCCGACAGGTCCCAGGACGTCGCCAGCGACGGCGCGATGGGCGCCGGTCCGGGGCCGGTGGGCTTGACGGTGAGGTCCTCCTTCACCAGCCCCTCGTACATCTGGTAGTCCACGCGCCAGGTCACCCAGCCCGTGCCGACGTGCGGATCGAGGATGTCGGGGTCCGCCTCGATGCCGATCACGAGCGCTCCGCCTCGCGGGGGCGCCTGGCCGAGCGCCGGCGGCGCCAGGACGAGCATGAAGCCAAGGAGGGACATCGTGATGACAGCCAGCGTCCCGAGCCGAGGTGCGCGTCGAGCGATCACTGCACGCATTCGCATCGCCTGCCTCCTTTTCGACCGTTTCGATGACACGAGGCTCACCCCTGCCACCCGCGGAGCCGGGGATCGAGGGCGTCCCGCAGCCCGTCGCCGAGGAAGTTGAACGCCAGCGAGAAGATCAGCAGCATCAACCCCGGGAGGGCGGCCACGTGGGGGGCGACGACGAGCACCTCCCTGCCCTCGGCCACCATGCGCCCCCAGTCCGGCGTGGGGGGCTGCACGCCGAGCCCGAGGAAGCTGAGGCCGGAGGCGATCACCACCACCAGCGCGACCAGCAGCGTGCAGTACACCGTCACCGGCGACAGCACGTTGGGCAGGAGGTGTCGCACGATGATCCGGGCGTCGCGGGCTCCGCTCGCGCGCGCCGCCTCGACGTACTCTTGGTGCTTCACCTCCATGACGCTGGTCCGCGCCACCCGCGCGATGGGGGGCACGAGCACGATCGTGAGCGCGATGAGCACGTTCATCAGGCCGGGGCCGAGCGCCCCCGTGATGGCGATGGCCAGGAAGATGCTGGGGAACGCGAAGGAGACGTCGAGGGTCCGCATGATCACGAGTCCCGCAACCCCCTCGAAGTAGCCGGCCACGAGCCCCAGCACGAGCGCCACCACGGCCGCCGTCGTCACCGGCGCGATGCCCATGACGATCGACACCCGGCCGCCGTGAAGGATCCGGCTCAGGACGTCGCGGCCCAGGTGGTCCGCGCCCAGGGCGCGGCCCGGCGTGCCCGGGGTCGCCAGGCGGCCGGCGAGATTCGCTTGCACCGGGTCGTGCGGGCTGAGGACCGGCGCCAGCGCGGCGGCGACGACCGACAGCACGATGACGACGAGGCCGGCCACCGCCGGCCGGTTGCGCCGGAACGTCTTCCAGGCCGCGGACCACTGCGAGGGCACGAGACTCGCTTCGAGACGCCCCGGCGCCGGGACCGACGGGCTCTCGACCCGCCCGCGCCACGGCCCGGCCGCGTCGCCCGGCCCCGAGCCCGAGGGCAGCGTGCTCATGCCGCGCTCGTCGCCCGCGGCACCAGGCGGATCAGCACCAGATCCACCACGACGTTGACCAGCACGAAGCCGAGCCCCACCACCAGGACCGTGGCCTGCACCATCGGGATGTCGCGGGCGACGATGGAGCTGTAGAGCTGGAGCCCGATGCCCGGCCACGAGAAGACCACCTCGGTGTACACGGCGCCGCCGAGCAGGTAGCCGAGCTGGAGGCCGGTGATGTTCACGATGGGCGGGAGCGCGTTGCGAACGCCGTGCTTGGCGACGACCTTCCAGTACGGGAGCCCCTTGGCCAGACAGACCTTGATGTAGTCCTGGTGCAGGACCTCGATCAGGCTCGCCCGCGCCATCCGCGCGATGATCGCGGTCGGGATCAGGGCGGTTACCGTGGCCGGTAGCACGAGGTGGCGGAGGAGGTCGGTGAATTCCTGGTCGCCCATGATGTCGTACATGCCGGTGGCGGGCAGCACGCGCAGCTTCAGCGCGAAGACGAACATGAGCATCAGCCCGATCCAGAACGACGGCATCGACGCGCCCACCACCGCGGTCGACATGACGGCCCGATCGAAGCGCGTGTGCGCCCGGGCGGCGGCCAGGAGCCCCAGGCCCGCGCCCATCACGACCGCCAGCAGGAAGCTGGCGGTGGCCAGGATCAGCGTGTTGGCGCACTTCTCGCGGAGCGTGGGCAGCACCGGGATGTTCATCTGGATCGAGCGGCCCATGTCGCCGGTGAGCGTCTTGCCGAGCCAGCGGACGTACTGCACGTACACGGGCTGATTCAGACCGAGCGACTCGCGGAGCTGGGCCACCGCCTCCGCGGTGGCCGTCGGTCCGAGGATCGCCACGGCCGGGTCGCCGGGGACGATCTGCAGCAGGAGGAAGGCGACCACGGTCACGCCGACGAGGACGGGAACGACGGCGAGAAGCCGCTGGGCGACGTACGTTGCGGTGATCGGCGTCCCCTCCGTGTGTGGGTTGCGCCACCACGATGTGACGACCGTTGACGGGCCGGAGCATAGACCACGGCCTCGGCTTGAGCAAGGCCGTGCGTCCCCGGGCACTGACTGGCCGGACCCGCGCGTCCCCTTGCGCGCACGTCAACGAGGTCGGCCACGCCACGCTTTATCCGCTGGCCGACTCGTGGTACATGGGGGCCAACATCCCCGGCAAACCGCGCATCTTCATGCCCTGCATCGGCGGTGTCGGGACCTACCGGCAGATCTGCGACGGCATCGTGGCCAAGGGCTACGAGGGCTTCGCGCTGACACCCCGGTAGGAGGAGAGGCTCGATGGACTTTCACATCACCGAGCAGCAGCGCGACCTGCAGCAACGCGCTCGGTGTCTGGCCGACGACTTTGCGACCCGTGCGGCCCAGCACGATCGCGAGGCGAGCGATCCCCTGGAGAACTACGCCGCCCTGCGGGAGGCCGGGTTCTACGGGTTGAACATTCCCACCGAGCTCGGCGGCGGCGGGATCGGCTTGCTCGGCTGGTCCCTCGCCGCCGAGGAGCTCGCCCAGGGCTGCGCCTCGACGGCCCTGTCGTTCAACATGCACCTGTCGGTCGTGGGGCCGATCATCGAGAGCCCGCTCGTGCCGCGCGCCACCAAGGAACGGTTGGCGAAGATGGTCGTGCACGAGGGCAAGCTCATCGGCGGTAACTTCTCGGAGCCCACGACGTCCGGCCTGGTCGGCACGCCGGTGCCACTCACGCGGGCCCGGCGGGTCGACGGTGGGTACCGCATCACCGGGCGCAAGGCCTTCGCCTCGATGATCGCCGCCGCCGACTACGTCATGGTGATGGCCTACCCCGACGAGGCCACGTCCGCGACGGCCGCCATGCTCCTGCTGGTGCCCCCCGACGCTCCCGGCCGACGGGTGGACAGGGTCTGGGACACGCTGGGGATGCGCGCCACCCGCAGCGACTCCATGATCCTGGACGAGTGCTGGGTGTCCGACGACGCCCTGCTGGTCAGGACGGACGATGTCCTTCCGTTCCGGCGCGACGGGGCCAACTGGTTCTGGGCCTCGTACACGCCCGTGTATCTCGGCATCGCGGTCGCCGCGTATCGCGCCATCATCGAGACGGTGAAAGCCCGCACGCCGCCCGGCTTCACCCAGTCCCTCGCCTATCACCCCGACGTGCGACGGCAGGTGGGGGAGATGAGCGTCGACCTGGAGGCCGCCCGGCTGCTGACCTACCACGCGGCCTGGCTCAGCGATACCCAGGGCCCGACGCCGGCCACCTTGTCGGCCCTCTACCGGGCGAAGTACTTCGTCGGCGAGGCGGTCACGCGGGTCACCCGCACGGCCATGACGCTGGGCGGCGCCCACGCGCTGTTCAAGACCTCACCGCTCGAACGCTTCTTTCGCGACGGTGCGGTCGCCCCCGTCCAGTTCCCTCCACGCGACTTCTGCCTGTCGACGCTCGGTCTGTTCGATCTGGGGCTGGATCCCCGTGACGTGCTGCCCCCGCTGAAGAGCGACCAGTCGGCCGCCGGCCCCGTCGTGCGCTGAGCGACCCGGGCGGTCGGGCCGAACGGTCCATGCTAGGATCGGCGCGCCGTTCCTTCCAGGAAGGAGACTCGACATGTCCGTGCTCGTGATCGGCGCAACCGGCTTCATCGGTCCTCGGCTCATCCGGCGGTTGATAGCGCGTGGCGAAGCGGTGGTTGGCATGGACCTCAATCCGGGGGCGGCGGCGTTCGGCGACGTGCCCATCGGCGCTCCCGTCGTCCGCGGCGACGTCACCCAGTTCGAGGACGTGATGCGGACCATGCTCGACGTGAAGCCGGACCGGGTCATCAATCTCGCGTACGGGCTCGGCGCCGGCGAGGGCAACCCCCACCAGGTCATGCGCCTGGACATCCTGGGGATGGACAATTGTTTCGAGGCCGCGCGCCTGGCCGGCGTCAAGCGCGTGGTGTACGCCAGCTCGATCGCGGTGAGCGGCCAGCAGAGCAATTTCGGTGACCGGCTGGCCACCGAGGACGATCCGGTCCACGGCACCAGCCAGTACGCGATGCACAAGATGTTCAACGAGTTCCAGGCGCGCAAGTACATCAAGAACTACGGCATGTCGATCGTCGGCGTGCGCCCCGCCAACGTCACCGGTCCCGACAAGGTCCGCGGCTCGGTCGATCACGTGCAGATCATGACGGAGGCCGCGCGCGGCAAGCCGGTGCACCTGCCCCAGAAGGGGCTCATGCGTCTGCTGGTTCACGTCGAGGACATGGCCGAGATCTTCGCCCGTGTCCTGCTCGCCGAAGCTCCCCGCCACCACCTCTACAACTCGGGCGGGATTCCGGTCAGCCTGGGTGATCTGGCCGACATCGTGCGCGGGTTTCTCCCCGACGCGCAGATCACCTTCGCGCAGGAGGGTGGCCGCGAGGACTCCGGCAACTACCTGGTCGACTGGAGCCGCCTGGCCAAGGAGTTCGGGATCGAATACCCGGGGTTGCACACGCGGGTCCTCGAGGTTATCAACGACGTACGACGATACGAGGGGCTCCCGCTGGTCACTGGCCGATAGGAGGAGACGCCATGCCCTACAACCGGATCTCGGCGGACTGTCATCTCGACCTGATCTGGCTGCCGCCGGATCTCTTCGTGTCGGAGGCGCTCCAGGCGCTGAAAGATCGGATGCCCTACGTGGCCGACGGCCCGGACGGGCGGCGGTGGGTGGCCAACAACGGGGCGACCTTCGGTCTGGCCGGCGGCGTCGGCGCCTCCGGCACGAAGTACGTCCCCGGCAAGCAGCTGCGGGTCGACGTGATGGCGTCCACCGGTCTCTACGAGGACGGCAAGAAGGGCATCCGCCGGCCGGGCGACCCGCACCTGCGCATCAAGGAGATGGATCGCGACGGTGTCGACGCCGAGGTGATCTACGGCATCCTGGCCGCCGCCGCGAAGCTGAAGGACATCGAAGCGTCCAACGAGATGCTGCGGATCTACAACACGTGGATGGCCGACTTCTGCCGCCACTATCCCGACCGCCACATCGGACTCGCGAACCTGCCCTACGGCGACATCGACGCCGCCGTCGCCGAGGTCCATCGCGTCGCCAAGCTCGGCTTCAAGGGCATCGAGCTGTCCTGCTCGTGGGAGATGGAGCCGATGTGGCATCCGCAGTGGGAGCCGCTGTGGGCAGGCGATCAACGAAGTCGGCATCCCGCTGCACTTCCACACCTTCCCGTCGGTGTCGCCGCAGCTGCGCGAGCAATACACCGGGCTCACCCAGCGGGCGCTCATGTACAGCGGCCTGTGCCTGTTCCAGCTGACCCTGGCCAACATCCTGACCGCGCTGATGGGCCGGGCCGTCTTCGAGCGCTACCCGAACCTCCGCATCGCCTTCGGCGAGAGCGGCATCGGCTGGATTCCCTACGTGCTCGACCGCATGGACTTCGAGTACGAGGACCAGTACAAGGACCTGCCGCTCAAGCTGAAGCCGAGCGAGTACTGGCGGCGGCAGTGCAAGGCGACCTTCCAGTACGATCGCGTCGGTACGAAGCTGATCGACGAGATGGGCGTGGAGACGCTGATGTGGGGCTCCGACTACCCGCATCCCGACGGCGTGTGGCCGGAGTCGGAGAAGTACATCAACGAGCAGTTCAAGCACCTGCCGGAGGACGTCACCCGCAAGATGACCTGCGAGAACGCCGGCCGGTTCTACGGCCTGATCAAGTGAGCGACCGCGCGGCGCCGCGGACGCCGGCCACGACGCCGAGGACGACCGCCGAGGCGACCTTGCTGGAGACCGCCGCCCGGCGCTTGCCGGGCGGCGTGCTGGGATCGCATCGCTTCACCGACGACCTCGCGTTCGTGGTCGGGCGTGCCCAGGGCTCGCGGCTGTGGGACGTGAGCGGGCGCGAGTACATCGACTACCTGCTGGGGTCGGGCCCGATGTTCCTCGGCCACTCGCACCCGGCGGTCGTCCGCGCCGTCACCGAGCAGCTCGCCGCCGGCTCGACCTATTTCCTGGTCAACGAGCCGGCCATCCGCCTGGCCGACGAGGTGTGTCGGGCGGTGCCGTGCGGCGAGCAAATCCGCTTCACCTCGACCGGCTCCGAGGCCACCTTCTTCGCGCTGCGGGCGGCGCGGGCCTTCCGCAAGCGCGACAAAATTCTAAAATTCGAAGGCGGCTACCACGGCAGCCACGACTACGCGCTGATGTCGCAGACTCCGAAGTCCCCCAAGGCGTTCCCGGCGCCGATGCCCGACTCCGGCGGCATCCCGCACGCCATCCAGGACCAGGTGCTCATTGCTCCCTACAACGACCTCCCCACCGTCGAGGCCCTGCTGGCGGAGCACGGCCACGAGCTGGCCGCGGTGATCGTCGAGCCGTTCCAGCGGCTCATACCGCCCGCAGCCCGGGTTCCTGGCGGGCCTGCGTGCGCTCACGCAGCGGCAGGAGATCCCGCTCATCTTCGACGAGGTGGTCACCGGCTTCCGGTTCGCGTACGGCGGCGCCCAGGAGTACTACGGCGTGACGCCGGACCTGGCCACCTACGGCAAGATCATCGGCGGCGGGTTCCCGCTGGCCGCCGTCGTGGGCCGGGAGGCGATCATGCGCGGCTTCGACCCGCGCCTGGACGGCTCGCCCGACTACGTCTCCCAGGTCGGCACGCTGAACGGCAACCCGATCGCCGCCGTGGCCGGGTTGGCCTCGCTGGCCGAGCTCCGCAAGCCCGGAGTCTACGATCGCGTGCGCGCCATCGGGGGCGCGCTCAAGTCCGGCCTCGCCGACCTGGTGAAGACGACCGGCGTCGTCGCGCAGGTGGTGGGGGAGCCGAGCGTCTTCGACATCCTGTTCACCGACCGCCCGATCGTCGACTACCGGGCCACACTCACCAGCGACGGCGCCCGCCTCAAGCGGTTCAACGAGGAGTGTCTCAAGCACGGCGTGCTGAAGGGCGGCAGCAAGATCTACGTCTCCATCGTCCACGACGAGGCCGACGTCGAGCGCACGCTGGCCGTGTTCGGGCGTGCGCTGGAGGCTGTCGCCCGACTCTAGTCAGTCGTCCTCGCGCACCACGCTGCCGCCGCGGGTCGACCCCGGGGCCGTGGCTGCGCCTGCAGGGCGAGCCGTCGTGGCTCGCTGAGCGCGGAGCTCGGCGACGATTCGACCTTCACAACGCAGGTGTCGAGCGCGTTCGACAGATGGTCGTGAGAGCCGGCGCACCGCTGTCTGAAATTTTCCACACTTGACAGCCGCCTCCGGCGACAACGCTGGCGTGTCTGCAGCGTCGAGGGGATGCCCCCTCAGCGGTCCGTAAGGGCTCGTCAACGCGCGAGCCGACGCGAGCGGCCCGAAAACCGCTGCGCGTTCGAGCATCGCCCGTTCTGCTGGCGCGCAGATGGCTCCGAATACGGGGTGTAGATTTGCCCCAGCAAAGGGGGCCGCGCCATGAAAATCCAGTCGCTGAACATCCGCGCCACGCCGGAGCCCATCGCAGAGCTGGACCGGCTGGGCGACGAGATCGCCGAGCTGTCCGCGCACATCGAGGCCGCCACCGCTCGCCTCCTCGATCTCATCCGCGAGTTCGACGCCCGCGAGGGCTGGAACTCCGGCTTCCGCTCCTGCGCTGCCTGGCTGAGCTGGCGCGTGGGCCTCGACCTGGGCGCGGCGCGCGAGCGCGTGCGGGTGGCGCGCGCGCTAGGCACGTTGCCGCGCCTGGCCCGCGCTCTCGCCAGCGGAGAGCTGTCGTACGCCAAGGTCCGCGCGCTGACTCGCGTGACCACTCCGGAGACCGAAGAGCGGCTGCTGGCGGTGGGCCGCGCCGGCACGGCTGACCATGTCGAGCGCATCGTGCGCGGCTGGCGGCGGGTAGACCGGAAAGCCGAGGTTCGAGAGACTGCACTCCGGCACGCCAGCCGTGCGCTCCACGTCTATCAGGATGAGGACGGCATGGTTGTTCTCCGGGGCCGACTGGTGCCGGAGGTGGGCGCGCTGCTCCTGCGGGCGCTGGCCGCCGCCCGCGACTCCCTGTTCCAGGCCGCGCGCCACTCGCTGGAACAGACGGATCGCGGCGACGAGGCCCCGACCATGGCCCAGCAACAGGCCGACGCACTCGCCTTGATCGCGGAAACGGCCCTTCACCACGGACTCGACCCCGGGGCCCCTGACGAGCGCTACCAGGTGGTGGTGCACGTCGACGCCCCGGTGCTGGTGGACCCTGATCAGCCGGGCCAGTCCGTGCTCGAGGACGGCGCGCGCGTTTCCTATGAAACTTCTCGCATCAGGCCTCCTTTGCGACGAGCACGACTTGGTAACCGAGACGTTCTAGGCGGCGAACATGGTGACGGGAGGTGCGCTCGGTGCTGTGACGATCGAAGTAGTCGACACCGAGATCGTGATGAGGCTCACGGCGCGTGAGCATGTGCCAGAGGGCGATCACCATCGCATGCTGAACGGCGACGATCGCCTTCTTTGGACCCCCACGCGCCTTGAGGCGATGGTAGAGCGCGCGGTAGTAGCTTTTCTTTGTACGGACGGCGGCCCACGCGGCTTCTTGGAGGGTTGCGCGCAACCATGTCGCACCTTTGCCGGTGGTCGTGGGCCGTCGCTTCCCCGCGCTCTCATGGTTGCCGGGACACAGCCGCGCCCAGGACGCGAAGTGGGCCGCCGTGGGGAACGTCGCCATGTCTATGCCCGTCTCCGCGAGGATGGCCTGCGCAGCGCGGCGCGCGACGCCCGGCATGGTCTGTACCAATGCGACGGCCTCGGCGAATGGTGCCATGACCTCGTCGATTCGAGCCTCGAGCAGGACGATGCGACTGTTCAGAGCATCGATCAGTTTCGAGATGCTGCTGGAGGAGGAAGGCGTAGTGGGGGGTAAGGCGGCCCACGAGTGCTTCGCGGAGGGCGGACCGCTTCTTCCGGAGCAATCCCTGCGCGTACTCAGCGAGCTGGATCGGAGCGTCGATGCCGGCGCTCAGCGCTTGCAGGATTGCCCGGCCGGTCTTGCCCATGAGGTCCGTGATGACACAGCCGATCTTGATGTGCGCCAGTTCGAGCGTCTTTTCGATCCGGTTGACGTGATGGCCCCGCTCACGGATCAGTGTTTTGCGCAGCCGCGTCAGATCGCGCAGATTGCGGATCGCGGGCGGCGGCACGAAACTCGCTCGCAGCAAACCACACTCAAGCAGCTGCGCCAGCCACTCACAGTCCCGCGCATCCGTCTTGCGACCAGGGACCGTCTTGACGTGACGCGCATTCACGAGGATCACCCGGACGGCACTCTCGAGTACCGCATACACTGGCCGCCAGTCCACTCCCGTGGACTCCATAGCGACCTCGGTCACGCCCTGGCCCGTGAGCCATTCGGCCAACGCGGTGAGGCCGCGCGTGGTGGTCGCAAACGTCTTCGTTTCGCTTCGGCGCTCGCCGGGGCCCCGGCCGGGCATCCGCACGCATGCCACCACCGTCGCCTTGTGGACATCGAGCCCCGCACACTGGGCATACACGATCTCCATGGCCGCCACCTTTCCGGAGGGGGCAGGGCGTTTGTTGGAGAAGAGTTTCCTGATGCGTGATCACGGCGCGATTGCCGCTGTGTCTACACGACGGGGTACCTCTAAACGCCCCGGGTCAGGTTCCGCGTCGGGCTCGATCGGCACCACTAACGCGCGCGACCTCTGCGCCCCTCACACGTGGAGCATACGAAGTTTCAGTGGGACGGGGAGTGGCGATAGCCACATGCTGGGTTCCGCGGAAACGTCGCAGCGTCTGGCCTGCGACGCCAGCCGCGTGGTGATGCGGCAAGATCAGGACGGGCGCCTGACTGAGATCGGCGCCCGCACGCGGACGATCCCGCCGGCGTTGCGGAGAGCGCTTCACCATCGGGACCGTGGCTGCCGCTTCCCGGGCTGCGGACTGCCGCACGCCCAGGGACATCATCTCCGTCACTGGGCGCAAGGCGGCCCGACCACGCTCTCGAACCTCGCCCTGCTCTGCCGCCGGCACCATCGGGCGGTTCACGAAGAAGGCTATCAGGTCGATCGACAGCCCGACGGGGCGCTCCAGTTCCGGCGGCCGGACGGACGGCCCCTCCCCGAGGCTCCGCCTTCGGCCGCGGTGCCCGCCGATCCAGTGCACGTCCTTCTGGCGCAGCACGTCGCGCGAGGCCTCGACGTCCACGCGCGGACGGCTTGCGCGGGGTGGCTGGGGGACCGGCTGAATGTCGGCTACGCGATCGACGTTCTGCATCCGCTGGCCGCGGGGGCCGCAGTAAGCAGCCAGTAGTGTTCCGGGCCAGCCAGGCAATCAGGCCCCCGCTGTGGGGGTTTCTCTACTTGCCGATCCTCGAGCACGACGCCTATAGTGCCGAGCACACGGCCATGGCCCCGCGATCGTCCGATGACCGAGCCCGGAGACCGCATCGCCGCGTCCCGGCGCAACACCAACTGGATATACTGCAGGACCGCGCAGCCGAATCCGCTTGAGCACGACGGGATCTCCGAACCAAAAGGCGCGAAAGCAAAGGCGGGCGCCTGCGCCCGTTCTGTGTGCGCGCCGGGATAGGCTGCAGATGGCCGTCGCAGCTGCTCTGCTATCGAGACCGGCCTATTCCGCAGCCGAATTCTAGTTGGACGGACCAGTGGCACCAACTACGACAGTGACGACGCAAATGGTTCCCCTCGGGTGCAAGGGCGTGCCTATCAGAATTCGATGCTCATGAGGCGCACGGTTCTCCAGCTTGCCACCGCTGTGGCCCTTCTGCTGGTAGTCGCGACGCTTGCGGCCTATGCGCAGCAACCGAGTAGGGTCTACCGGATCGGAATTCTTCAGCCAGGCCCCAAAACCCTCCCCTCCCCCCAACTCGGCGGATTCCGTGAGGGCCTGCGTGACTTCGGCTACGTTGAAGGGCAAAACGTTCTCATGGAATACCGATTTGCCGAGGATAAACTTGACCGTCTCCCCGGTCTTGCGGCAGAGCTAGTCACGCTGAAGGTGGACATCATCTACGCGACGGTTACGCCCGCGGCGCAGGCTGCCAAGAACGCGACCCAGACGATCCCCATCGTCTTTGGGGCGTCGAGTGATCCCGTAGACTACGGCCTCGTGGCCAGCCTCGCACGCCCGGGTGGGAACATCACGGGATTGAGTAACACCGCCCCGGAACTGAGCGGTAAACGGCTGGAGCTCCTCCGTCAAGTCGCCCCTGGTGACTCTCCAATCGCCGTCCTCTGGAACTCCGCCAATCCGATCATTGCGCGGCAGGTGAGAGAAACCGAGGTCGCGGCGGAGGTATTAAAGACGAAGCTTCACATAGTGCCTGTGCGCGGTCCCAACGACTTCGATAGTGCCTTTCGAGCCGTCACCATGGGACGCCCTGCCGGCCTCGTCGTCCTGGCCGATGTTCTCACCACGGGCCACCGAGGCCGAATCGCGGAGTTCGCGACAAAGTATCGGCTGCCGGCGATTTCCGAGTTCAAGGAATTTGCGGCGGCAGGTTTTCTAATGGCGTATGGGCCCAGCCTTCCCGAGACAGGCCGGCGCGTCGCCTCTTACGTCGACAAGATCCTCAAGGGCGCCAAGCCTGGGGACATCCCGGTCGAGCAGCCCACCAAGTTCGAACTCACGATCAACCTCAAGACCGCTCGCACCCTCGGCCTTACGATCCCGCCATCGCTGCGGCTGCAAGCGGATCACGTGATGGAGTGAAGCGAGACGATCCGTGCTGAATGGGGCCGTCCAACATCAGACTGGAGCGGATCGGCTTCGCCGACCGCTCAGTCTGGGCGTTATGCCGCATCGCGGGCACTTCTGAGCAGCACCCTCGTTCCTACGGAGGCCAATGAATTCGGCCCACGAAGTCGGTAGCGGGACGCAGCGGCTGGCGCAGTTTCAAGTGCAGGGCAATGCCGCTGAGCGATACGAGCGGTGGGTTGTACCGTTCGTCGTCGGGCCGTGGGTGCCGGCGACTCCTGGATCTCACCGACTTGCGACCGGGTGAGCGCGTGCTCGACATCGCGACCGGAACCGGGGTCGTCGCCCGACTCGCAGCACGCCGTGTGAGCCCTGGCGGCACCGTGACCGGCCTCGATCTCAACGAAGCCATGCTCGAGGAGGCTAAGCGGCTCCCCCTACCGCCTGGGCTGACGCTCGACTGGCGTCAGGGCAGCGCCCTGGCGCTGCCTTTTGCCGACGGGACGTACGACGTCGTGCTCTGCCAACAGGGGCTCCAGTTCTTCCCGGATCGCCTCAAGGCTCTTGGCGAGATGCGCCGCGTCCTGACGTCCGGCGGACGCGTCGCCGTGAGCGTGTGGACTGGCCGCTCTCCATACTTCGTCGCTATGCGTGAGGGCCTGGCCCGCTACGTGAGCCCCGACGCCGCGCTCAGCGGTGCGGCCGCCTTCTCGCTGGGGAACGCCGACGAGCTCCGGGGCCTTGTCGAGGCGGCAGGTTTCCTTGATGTCGTCGTTCACCATGTTCGCCTGACACTTCGGCTCCCGCCGCCCGAGGAGTTCTTCTTGCGACACCTATCTGCCATCCCGCCGCCGAACTGGTTGCTGCGGCCGGTGCAGACGTCCACGCGGCGTTGGTGGCCCACATGAAGGAGGCGACTCGTGCGTACGTCGACGGATATGGCTTGGCAGTACCACAGGAAGTCAACGTAGCGACAGGGCCAATATGAACCAATGCTCGGAGCCAGAACCGAATACGCGGCGCGAGCGCGATGGCGGCCCTCGGCATAACATCACGATCGACCCGACGTTGGCTTCGCGTTGCTCAGCCACCGCAGGTCATCGTCAAGAGTTGTGGATTGAGTGAGATCAGGCGGCGGCCTTCTTGCGCGTCTTCTGAGGCTCAACCTGGACTCCATCCTCGAACGCAACGCCGGCGCGCACGAGCGGGACGAGCTCGGCGGCGTCGAGGCGCCGCCAGTGGCCTTCGGCCACCTGGAGCAGCTTGAACGCCATCACGAGCCCGGCGGTGCGCGAGCCGGCCCCCTTCGTCACGCCCTCGCGCAGCCGGACGGTGGCGAACGTCGACTCGATCGGATTCGTGGTGCGCAGGTGCTTCCAGTGGTCGGCCGGATAGTCGAAGTACGCGAGCAGCCGGTCCTGGTCGACGGTCAGCGAGGCGACCGCCTTCGGATACTTCGGGCCGTAGGCCTGGCTGAAGCGCGCCAGCTCGCGCTCGGCGGCGGCGCGGGTGTCCGCGTACATGATCTCGTGCAGGGCCTGTTTCGCCCGCGGCTGCAGGCCCCGCGGGAGCTTGTCCAAGACATTGGCGATCCGGTGCACCCAACACCGTTGCTCCGCCGTCTCGGGCCAGACGTCGCGCACGGCCGCCCAGAACCCCAGCGCCCCGTCCCCGATGGCCAGCACCGGGGCCCGCAGCCCGCGGCGCTTGAGATCCCGCAGCAGCGTGCGCCAGCTCTCCGCGCTCTCCCGATAGCCGTCCTCGAGCGCGACGACCTCCTTGGTCCCGTCGGGCCGCACGCCGATCACGACCAGCGTGCACAGCCGCTCCTGCTCCAGGCGGATGGTGAAGTGCACCCCGTCCGCCCAGAGATAGACGTAGTCGCGGTCGGCCAGGTCACGACGCCGGAAGGCCTCGTACTCCGCGGTCCAGCTCTTCGTCAGCCGCAGGATGGCGCTCGACGACAAGCCGGCCGCCTCTGGGCCGAGGAGCGCGGGCAACGCCTCCCGAAAGTCCCCCGACGACAGCCCGTGCAGGTAGAGCAGGGGCAGGACGCTCTCCACGCGCGGCGAGCGCCGCACGTACGGCGGCAGGATCACGCTCCTGAACTTCTGCCGGACGCCGTCGACGACCCGCCGATCGTTCACCCGGGGCGCGGCGAGGGTCACGGGGCCGACGCCCGTCGTGACCGGCCGCGGGCGCGCCGTCCCGTTGCGCACGACCAGGGCGTGTCCCGCCTCGTCCCGCGCCGCGCTGAGGCGTGTCACGTACGCCTCGACCTCCAGCTGCAACGCCGCCGCGATCATGCGCTGCGCCCCGGCCCGGGCCAGCTCATCGAGGGTCGCGCTGACCGTCGACCCATCCGCCGGCGTCTCCGCCTTCGCAGTGATAACCTCCAACATAGGTGGCGTACCTTTCCCCCGGGTGGCACCGGGGCTTTGGGGTTTGACGGCTCAACATCCCCAAGAAGGGTACGTCGCCTCTCTCGTTCATCCACAACTTCCGACGATACGGGTGCGGCTTCAACATCGCGCCGATGTGGCACCCGATCCGGATGGCCGAGGACTACGCCACGGTCGACTGGCTGACCGGCGGTCGCGTGGTCTTCGGCGTCGGGCGTGGCTACCACAGCCGCGAGGTCGAGAGCTTCGGCGCGCCGATACTCGACCAGGACGCCAACCGGGCGTTGTTCGAGGAGCAGGTCGACATCATCTTCAAGTCGTTCAACGAGCGCGCGTTCTCGCACCAGGGCAAGCACTACACGATCCCGCCTCCGGTGCCCTACCGGGGCTACGAGGTGCGCGAGGTCACCCTGGTGCCGCGCCCGAAGACGCTACCGGTCGAGTGCTGGCAGCCGGTGGTCAGCGCCAGCCAGCGGGCGCTGGACTTCATGGCGAAGCACGGCATCAAGGGCCTCATCGGTGGCGGCGCGGCGGCGGGTGGGGCCAGCGACAAGGTGGTCCAGGCGTTCCGTGAGGCGCGCGCCCGGGCCGGACGGGAGACCGAGCTGGGCGGCGACCTCTGCATCGGCTATTCGTTCCACATCGCCGACAGCGTCGAGCAGGGCATCAAGGAGGCGACGCCGTTCTTCGAGGAGAACATCAAGATGTTCGCCCCGCTCGGCTTCGTGCCAGGTCTCACGCCCGAGCAGATCGACGCGACCGGCGACCCCAAGCGCGCTCGCCAGGCCAACCTGCCGACCCTGCGTCACGCGATCAAGGCCGGCACCTGGCTGATCGGACCGCCCGAGCTGATCACCGAGCAGCTCATGGAGATCCAGCACAAGTACCCGGGCCTGGAGGTCGTCAACGTCGGCCAGCCGGTCGGCACGCCCCAGGCCGTCATTCTCGAGCAGCTCGAGCGCTTCTCGGCGCAGGTCATGCCGGCCTTCAAGCGCGCGTAGCCAGCCCGCGATCCCTAGCCCGCCGCGAGCTCGTCGAGCAGGGTCTTCGCGGCGCGGAGGTCCTGCGTGTCGAAGCCCTCGGTGAACCACCCGTAGACGTCGGCGAGCGCGCGGCGCGCGTCCTCGCGCCGCCCCTGGTCACGCCGCAGCCGGGCGAGGCTCATCGCGGCGCGCAGCTCCAGCGACCTGAGCTCGCGGCGGCGCGCGAGATCGAGGGCCCGCTCGAAGCAACGCGCGGCGTCGTCGAAGGCCTGCGGCGCGAGGCGCCGGCGCAGCTCGCCTTCCACCCGGGGGATCTCGGAGGCGTAGAAGCCGAGGCTGTCGGCATCGCCCAGCCCCGCCAGCACCTGCAGCCCTTTCTCGGGCGCCTCCGCCTCACCGTACAGCCAGGCGACGGTGCACCCGCTCATCACGTGGCGCCACGTGCGCGAGGTCCGCGCGGACTCGAGGGTCAGCGCTCGCTGGAGGGCGTCGAGCGCCGGCACCTCCGGACGACCGTCGCGGGCCGCGTAGAGGAGCACCGCGACGTCCATGGCCCGACCGCTGAAGCCGTGCGCCTCGACGATGGCCTTGCACCGCTCCCCCGTGCCGATGGCTCCCCGCCGATCGCCGCAGAGCGTCAGGATCGAGGTCACGAACCCCAGGGTCATGGTGGACGTCATCGCGTGGCCGAGCGTCTCCGCCAGGCGTGCCGCCTCGTGCGCCGCGGCGAGGGCGCGCTCGGGGTAGCCGAGACCCCACTGGCCGAGCGCCAGGAAGTAGCGGCAGCAGGTGCCGGGATCGTGGCCGCCGTACAGGGAGGCATAGGAGCCGTGGCGCTCGCGGTCGTAGAGCGCGATGCCGCGCTCGATGTGGGGCAGGGCGCGCCGCACCTCGCCCATCGACACCAGGGTCGGCCAGAGCGTGTGGTGGGCCTCGAGGAGCCGCCCGTCGTCGGTTCCCCGCCGGGCGGTCTCGAGCAGGCGCTCGCCGGCCGTCACGGCGGGCGTGTAGTCGCCCCGCGTGAACCGGACGTACCAGAGCCCCCACAGCACGAGGAACCGGCGCCCGGCGTCGTCGAGCCGGTCCACCAGCTCCAGTGCGGCGAGATACGACGCCTCCACGAGCGGCGACGGCGGCCCGTGCACGGCGATCAGGGAAGGGCCGAGCGCGATGCGCACGTCGAGGGCCTCGGACAGCGTCTCGGGCGTCTCGGGCAGCTCGGCCAGGAGCGCCAGCGCCCGCTCGAGGAAGTCGATGGCCTCCCGGTTCGCCGAGCGGGCGGTCGCCTTCGCCCCCGCCTCGCGCAGGTAGCGGATGGCCTTGTCGGGGATGCCTGCCCGCACCGCGTGGTGGGCGAGCACCTCGGCGTGCTCGCCGAGGCGGTCGGCGTGCAGGCGCTCGAGGGTCTCGAGGATCGTGGCGTGGAGCGCGCGCCGGCGCTCCTGGAGCACCCCGGTGTAGGCGACCTCGTGGGTGAGGGCGTGCTTGAACGTGTACTCGAGGTCGGGAAACAGCCGCGCCTCGTACAGCAGCTCCGCGGCCTGCAGCTCGCCCAGCGCCGGGTGCAGGGCGTCGTCCGTCATCTCCGCCACGGCGGCGAGGAGAGCCACGGGGACGTCCTTGCCCACGACGGCGGCCGCCTGGAGCAGGCGCTTGAGCTCCGGACGGAGGCGATCGATGCGCGCGGCGAGGATGGCCTGGACCGTCGCCGGCATCTGGATGGTGGCGGCGGGCCGGACGAGCCGGTAGGCGCCGGGGTCGCCCGCGAGGGCTCCCGTCTCCACGAGCGTCCGCACGCTCTCCTCGAGGAAGAGCGGATTGCCCTCCGTCCGCGCGATGAGGAGCGGTACCAGCGGCGCGGTGGACGGGTCGGCGCCCAGCAGGGCCCGCAGCAGCGCGTCCGCGCTCTCCGGCGGCAGTGGGTCGATGCGGAGCTGGCGATAGTAAGTCTTGCTGCCCCAGCCGTGGCGGTATTCCGGCCGGTAGTTGACGGCGAGCAGGACGGACGCGTTGCCCAGGCTCTCGGCCAGGCTGTCGAGGACGGCCTGGGTCTCCGCGTCGATCCAGTGGAGGTCCTCGAACAGGAGCAGCAGCGGCTGCACCTGACTCTCGCGCAGCAGCGCCCGCTTGACGCTCTCCATCGCACGGCGGCGGCGCTGCGGCGGCTCCAGGCCAAGGAAGGCGTCCGCCGGATCGAGAACGTCGAGAATCCACAGCACCGCGGGCACCGAGTCCTCGAGCGCGCGATCGAGGGTGAGGAGCGTGCCCGTCACCTTGGCCCGCGCGGTGCGGAGGTCGTCGCGGTCGTCGATGCGGAAGTACCCGCGCAGCAGCTCGGCCAGAGGCTGGAACGGCGTGGCCTTGCCGTAGGACACCGAGCTTGCCTCGAGCACCCGCCAGCCGGCGCCGTTCGTGCCGAGCACGTGGTGCGAACGAGTGAACTCGTAGAAGAGCCGCGACTTGCCGACCCCCGCTTCGCCGACGACGGCGACGAGCTGGCCCCGCCCCTGCCGGACCTGCGCGGCCGCCTGCCGGATCTGATCCATCTCCGCGTCCCGCCCCACGAACCGGCTGAAGCCGCGGGCGCGCGAGGCCTGCAGGCGCGTGCGGACGGCGCCGGCGCCCGTCAGCTCGAACACCTCCACGGGTGCGGCGAGGCCCTTGACGGGAATGGGCCCGAGCGGGCGCACCTGCACGAACTCCTCGGCGAGCCGCAGCGTCTCGGCGGTGAGCCGGGTCGTGCCGGCCGGGGCGAGCTGCTCCATGCGCGCGGCGAGGTGCGTCGTCTGCCCGACCGCGGTGTAGTCCATGCGCAGGTCGCTGCCCACCGCGCGGACCACCACGTCGCCCGAGTTGATCCCGACGCGGATCTGGACCTCGGCGCCATGGGTGCGGCGCACGTCCTCCGTGTAGCGGCGGATCGCCTCGTGCATCCGCAGCGCCGCGTAGCACGCGCGCACGGCGTGGTCCTCGTGGGCGAGCGGCGCGCCGAAGAGCGCCATGATGCCGTCGCCCATGACCTGGTTCACGGTTCCCTCGTAGCGGTGGACCGCCTCCATCATCCACTCGAGCACCGGGTCGAGGATCTTCCGCGCCTCCTCCGGATCGCGGTCGGCGAGCAGCTCCGTCGAGCCCTTCATGTCGGCGAAGAGGACGGTGACCTGCTTGCGTTCACCCTCGAAGGCGGCCTTCGAGGTGATGATGCGCTCGGCGAGGTGCTTGGGCGTGTAGGCGTGCGGCGAGCTGAAGCGGGCGGCGACGGGCGCGGCGGCAGCCGGCGCGGTGCCGGGCGCGATCGCGCTGCCGCACTCGCCGCAGAACTTCTGGCCCAGAGGGCTGACGGCGCCGCAGGTCGGGCAGCGGCCGGCCAGGCGCACGCCGCACTCGCCGCAGAACTTCTGGCCGCTGGCGTTCTCGTGCCCGCACGCCGGACAGGCCGTCACCGCTCGAGGCCTTCCAGCACATCGAGCGCGACCTCGTAGCGGCCGAGCGGCTGCATGAGATACGCGTCCCGGATCATCAGGGCTATGCTACTAAATCTACCCAGGGAGGCGAGCCATGATCACGAGGTTCGGGAGCCTGTTCGCGGGTCACGTCGACCTGGACGACGAGGGGCTGGACGGCACGGCGGCGAACGATCGCTGGCTCTCCGACGAATACCTGGCCACGGTGTTCCCGAAGAGCGAGGCCATCGCCAAGCTGATGGACCGGACCGGCTACGACACCTTCTGGCTGGCCGAGCACCACTTCCAGCGGGCACCTGGCTGATCGGCCCGCCGGAGCTGATCACCGAGCAGCTCATGGAGATCCAGCACAAGTACCCTGGCCTGGAAGTCGTCAACGTCGGCCAGCCGGTCGGAACGCCTCAGGCGGTGATCCTCGAGCAGCTCGAGCGCTTCTCGGCGCAGGTCATGCCGGCCTTCAAGCGCGCGTAGCCAGCCGCCGTCGAGGCCACCCGCTCGTCCCCGAGCGCTGTCACCGGCCGGTAGCGCCGGCGCGTGTCGTCACAGCGCGACGAACTGGTGGTAGGCGCCTTCCGAGATGCGCGACCAGCCGGCGAGGTGCGTCTGGAACCGAGTGAAGGAGGCGTACACCCTCTTCGCCATCGGGCTTCGCTCGGATTCCTCCCTGACGACCTCGGCCGCCAGCTTCTTGAGCTCGCCCAGCACCGGCGCCGGCAGCTGGAGAACCTCCACCTTGCCCCTGAGCTCGGCTTTGAGCTTCTCGAGGGCGATGGCGTTCTTGTCCTCGTACTCCATGAGGCCGCGCGACTGCGTCGCCGTGACGGCGTGGTCGAGGGTTCGCTGCAGGTCGACCGGGAGCGCGTCGTAGGCCTTCGTGTTGAAGCCGTACTCGACGATGGTGCAGGGCTCCTGCCAGCCAGGGTAGTAGTAGTACCGCGCCGTGTTCTGCAGACCGAGCTTGATGTCGTCATGGGGCCCGATCCACTCGGCGGCGTCGACGACCCCTCGCTCGAGGGCAGCGTAGATCTCGCCTCCCGGCGTGAGGACGACGGCGCCGCCGGCCCGGGCCACGACCTTGCCGCCGAGGCCCGGGATGCGCATCTTCAGGCCCTTGTAATCGGCGACTGTGTTGATCTTCCTCCTGAACCAGCCCGCCATCTGCGGGCCGGTCGAGAGACCCGGGCGTGGCGCAAGATTGAACGGCGCGTAGGTCTCCTCCCAGAGCTTGCGCCCGCCGCCCTGGAAGTACCAGGCGGCCATGCCGGCCGTGTTCATGCCGAACGGGACGGTCGCGAACCATTGCATCGCCGGCTCCTTGGCGGCCCAGTAGTACGGTGCCCCCATGAACGCCTCGATGGTGCCCTTGGAGGTGGCGTCGAAACACTCGAACGGCCCCATGATCTGACCGCCCGGGAACACCTCGATCCGGAAGCGCCCGCCGCTCATCGCGTCGACCAGTCGGGCAAGTTGCTGGGCCGAGCCCTGCAAGACATCGAGCGCGGGAGCCCAGGTCGTGGACATCCGCCACTGGACCTTCGGCTGCGCGATGACGTTCGGGGCATCGACGACGGCAGCGGCGCCCGCCGCGAGAATGCCGCCGGCCTTGACGATGAATCGGCGTCGTTCGAGTGGCATCGCTTGCCTCCTCATACCGGTCATCGCCGTCGCGATGCCGGGACTATTATTAGCGTCGGGCGGCCACGAGCAAGAACGGCGGGCGCTGGTGCTCCTCCGCCAGGCCTGGCCGCAACGCCACCTGCTCTTCGGTCGGGCCCCACTCCTCGACATGGGAGATGGCCAACCCCAGGTGGAGCAGCATGTTGAGATAGCTCCCGACGGTCCGGTGCTGCTTGATCACGCCCTTCGTGAGCCAGTCCGTCGAGCGCGGTCCCTCGTCGAGATAGCGATCCACCGGCCACGTCCTCCGGCCGCCGGCGTCGACGGACCATTGCGGGTCGGTCGGCGCCGTGTAGATCGGGTGCTCGACCGAAAACACCAGGCGCCCGCCGGGGACGAGGGTCCGGTGCACCTGCGTCAGGAGCGCCTCGAGCCGCTCGATGTAGTGCAGGGCCAGGGAGCTGTAGACGAGGTCGAACGACGCCGGGGGCAGCTCGATGTGCTCCAGGTCCGCGCGGGTGTAGGTGATCGCGGGGTCGTCGGTGTCCGCCCGCGCGCGCGCCAGCATCTTCTCGGACACGTCGATGCCCAGGACGTGCGCCGCGCCCTGCCCTCGCGCCCACCGGCAGAACCAGCCGAAGCCGCAGCCGAGGTCGAGGAGCCTGAGCCCGCGCAGGTCGGGAAGCATCGCCCGGAGCGCGGGCCACTCCGCGGCGCCGTCCAGGCCTTCGACCGAGCGGCTCAGCCGGCCATAACCCTCGAAGAACCCCTCGTCGTCGTAGATGTTCTGCGTCAACCCAGCCGCTTGAGGTACTGGGCCACGAAGTCGAAATCCACCAGGCGGCAGTACGCCTCGGTGATCTGGCGGGTCACCGGCCCCGGCACGCGTCCGCTACCGATGAGGGCGTCGTTGATGGTCCGCACCGGGCAGACGCAGAGACTGGTAGAGGTGAGAAAGACCTCGTCAGCATTGTAGGCATCGAAGAGATCCAGGTCCTTCTCGACGACGGAGAGGCCGCTGTCGCGGGCGAGCGCGATCACGGTATCCCGGCTGATGCCCGCCAGCACGAGCTGCTCGCGCGGCGTGTAGAGGGTGCCCTGCTGGACCAGGAAGATATTGCTCCCCAGCCCTTCGGCCAGGTTGCCATGGGTGTCGAGCAGGACCGCCCACGCCTCGGGATCGCGCGCCGCGATCTCGAGGTTGGCCGCGATGAGATTCAGGTAGTTGTGCGTCTTCACGCGCGGGCTCAGGGCGTCGGGCGGTGTGCGGCGGACAGAGGGCACGAGGACGCGGATGCCGTCGCGGAACAGCGGCGCCCGCTCGCGCAGTGGGAGCGGCACGCACTCGACGATCACGGTCGGGCCGGTCTGCGGCCAGATCTCCCGTCCCGAGGGATCGAGGCCTCGCGACACCCGCTGGGTGACCCAGTAGTCGTCGTCGGGCTCGAGCAGGGGCAGGTTGCGCCGCAGCACCTCCTCGGTGATCTCGGCCATGGCCGCCGGGGTGAGGCCGGGATCGATGCGGAGGTAGCGCAGCGAGCGGTAGAGGCGCTCCACGTGCTCGCCGAGCTTGAAGACGCGGTGACCGAAGGTCCGGGTGGTGTCGAAGACCGCGTCGCCGTATTTGAACCCGCGATCCCGAAACGGCACCAGCACCTCGCGCTCCGGCACGAAGCGCCCGTTGTGATACGCGATCCGCTCGCTCGCTCGTGTCATGCCGCGCTCCTCCCGTGCGGTTCATCGGGCTCGACTGCGTGACGCCGCATGCTAGTCCCGGCAGCGAGGCCGTGCAAGCGCCGCGGCGCCCCGTCATGCCTCCGCCAGCAGGCGCAGCTCGATCTCGCGGCGGCGCGGCCCCTCGAACTCCATCAGCACGACCCGCTGGAACTCGCCGAGCGCGAGCTTGCCGCTGCTCACCGGCACGGTGACGCTCGGCCCGACGAGCGCGCTGAGGAAATGCGCGGCCACGTGCGCGGGCTTATCGTGCCGGTAGGGGAGCTTCGGGGTCAGCGATTGCAGGATGTCCATGATGTCCTCGGGGACGCCGGTCTCCCAGGTCATGACCATGAGGCCTGCCGTCGTGTGCCGGAGGTAGAGATGACAGCTGCCGCCCGCCGCGGCGCCGATCAGCGCCTCGACACGAGCCGTGATGTCGACGACCTGGGTGGCCGACTGTGTCTCGAGCTCGATGGTGACGGGCAGCGTGGTCGGCATCCCCGTTCTCAGCGGTTACTCGTAGCTGCGCAGGATGCGGCCGGGCATGGCGCCCGTGTGCTTGCCGTCGTCGTAGAGCTGGATGCCCGACACGAAGGTCGCCTTGATCCCCTCGGACTCCGACACCAGCCGCCGGCCGTTGCACGGCAGGTCGTAGGCGTACTTCGGGGTCTTCGCCGTCACCGTCGCCGGATCGAACAGGACGAGATCGGCGACCTTGCCCTCGGCCAGCACGCCGCGGTTGGGGATGCCGAACACCGTGGCCGGGACCTGCGTCAGCTTGTGCACCGCCTTCTCGAGGGTGAGCACGCCGCGCTTGCGCACCCAGAGGTCCAGCAGCGCGGTGGCGTAGCCCACGTCGCAGATGAAGTCGACGTGCGCCCCCCCGTCGGAGAGCCCGATCAGGCAGCGATCGTCGGTGATGAGCCGCTCGATACCGGCCGGGTCGAAGTTGAACGTGGACGACTGGAAGCGCGTGTCGAGGTTGTCGGCGATGCCGAGATCGAAGTAGGCGTCCACCGGCCGCTTGCCCTGGCTGGCGGCGATCTCCTCCAGCGTGCGCCCGACGTTGCCGGCCAGCTCGGGCCGGCCCACCTCCAGCACCCGCATCTGTCCCCACATGTGGCTGCGCTTGCGGCTGTCGAGCTCCTGCCGGAACGCCTCGCGGAACTCCGGGTCCTGGTAGAGGGCGATCTGCTCGGCGGCGGGCCGGTTGAAGGCCTTCTGCCAGGAGACGAACGAGCCGAACATGGTCGGGTTCTTCAGATCACCCTGGCTCATGATCGGCCGCGGCGTCACCTGCGGGATGGCCTGCTTCACCAGGTCGCCCAGCTTGGCGAACGTCTGGTCGTGGAAATCGGGCTGGCCCGGGTGGGCGAAGAGCGCCAGCCAGGTCACCGGCCGGCCGCTGGCCTGGGTGATCTGCCGCAGCAGCTCGACGTCCTCGTCACTCACCGCGTACATCCCGCCGGAGTTCAGGATGATCTCGATCGCGCCCCGGCCGACGTCGTGCAAACCGCGCACGACGCCGGTCAGCTCCTCGCGACTGGCGTTGCGGCAGGCCAGCGGGCGCCCCTGGTAGCCCACGTGGTTACGCGAGGTGGTGGTGGTGAAGCCGAAGGCGCCGGCCTCCATGGCCTCGCGCAGCAGCCGCCGCATGGCGGCGATCTCCGCCTCGGTGGCCGCCCGCTCGAACGAGGCCTCGCCCATCACGTAGTGACGCAGCGGCGTGAAGGCCACCAGGCCCGCCACGTTGATGCCCAGCCCGCGGCGATCGATGGCGTCGAGGTACTGGCCGTAGCTCTCCCACTGCCAGTCGATGCCGGCCTTCATGACATCGTAGGGAATGGCCTCGACGTTCACGAGGTCCTGCATGAGGATCTCGCGCGTCGCCGGCTTCACCGGCGCCACGCCCACGCCGCAGTTGCCCATGATGACGGTCGTCACACCGTGCCACGGCGAGCAGGTGACCATCGGGTCCCAGGCGATCTGCGCGTCGTAGTGGGTGTGGGGATCCACGAACCCGGGCGCGAGCACCAGGCCGCCGGCATCGAGCACGCGCTCGGCCGTGTGGCCGTTGGCCTTGCCGACCGACCGGATGAGACCGTCCTGCACCCCGAGATCGCCCATGAAGCTCGGCGCGCCCGTTCCGTCGACGACCCGCGCGTTCTTGATCAGCAGATCGAGCATGGCCGTTCCTCTCTCCCTACGTCACGCGGTGAGCTACAGGGTCTTCACGACCTCGGCCGGCCAGGCGCGGGCGTCCACGCGCTCGTGCCACTCCTTGATCTTGCCGTCCCGGTCGATCACCACGCCGACACGCGCGGCGCCCTTGGCGGGGTCGGCGTTGGCCCCGTAGGCGGTGCCGATCGTCCGGTCGGTGTCGCAGATCAGCGGGAAGTTGAAGCTGAACTTCTCGGCGAACTTCTTGTTGTCGGCGGCGCTGTCGAACGAGGCGCCGAGGATGACGGCGTTCTTGGCGTCGTACTGGGCCTTGAGGTCGCGGAACCCGCAACCCTCGGCGGTTCAGCCCGGAGTGTCAGCCTTGGGGTAGAACCAGAGCACGACCGTCTTGCCCTTGAAGTCCGCCAGCTTGACCGTGTTGCCGTTGTGATCGCGGCCCGTGAAATCGGGTGCCTTGTCGCCTGGATTGAGCATGATTCCTCCTGGTCCCTGTCCGGTGGAGCCATCCTGCGCCGCCCCGGGGCGCGCCGTCAAGGCGCGGGTGCGTCGTTCAGCCCTTCCGCACGATCTCGGCGGCGAAGGCCTCCAGCGCGTCCCAGTCGTAGGGACCGTTGCGGAACGCGATGCTGAGCCGGGTGCAGCCGAGCGCACGGAACTCGTCGACCATCTTGTGCGCATCCCGCACGGTGCCCCGGAGGTAGCCCGTCCGGTCGGCGCGGTCGCCGCTGCCGAAGTGGCTGTGGAAGACCTCGTCGGCCCGCGCGGCGCCCTTGGCGTCGACTCCCAGGTAGAAGCCGAGGTTCACCGTGCGCATGATCGTCTTCGGATCGCGCCCCTCCGTCTCGCACCACCGGTCGAGCACCTGGCCCTTGTGCTTCCAGTCGGCCGGTCCGATGTAGGCGCCGTTCCAGCCGTCGGCGTACTTCGCCGCCGCGCGCAGCGTGCGCTTCTCGCCGCGCCCGCCGATCCAGATGGGGATGCGGGGTTGCAGCGGCTTGGGGTTGTTGGGTGCGTTCGAGATCTGGAAGTGCTTGCCAGTGAAGTCGGCACGGCGCTGCTCGGGGTCGAGCAGCAGGCGCAGGATCTGCGCGTACTCCTCCAGCATGTCCTCGCGGGGGCCGATCGTGGGAAACGGGAAGCCGAAGGCCTTGGCCTCGACGTCGTGCCAGCCGGCGCCCAACCCACAATCGACGCGCCCGTGCGAGAGGTGGTCGATCGTGGTCAGCGACTTGGCCAGCAGCCCGGGGTTCCGGTACGCCACGCAGTAGACGCCACTGCCGAGCCGGACGTGCTTGGTGTCCATCGCGGCCGCGGTCAGCGTGGCGATCGCCTCGTAGCAGTCCATGTCGCCACCGCGCGGCGGCGATTCCTGGAAGTGATCGGAGACGGAGAACCAGTCGAAGCCGTTGGCGTCGGCGAACTTCCACAGCTTGCGCATCTCGTCGAGCGGGCCGCCCATGTGGCCGATGTGGATCCCGAATTTCATCTGGTGTCGCTCCTCTCGCTCATCCCCCAGCTCTGGGCCAGACGGGCAGGGATGTGGAATGCGGTGCGCGCGCCGCCCCGGGGCCGCGCGACGATGTCCTCCAGCAGGCGGCGCGAGACCCAGGCGCTCACGCCGGCCAGGCCCGGCAATCCCTGGAACACGTCGCTCTTGACGCCGTTGCCGACCAGCACCGTCGCCCGCAGGAGCGGCCGGTACGTCACGTGCCAGGGTCCCAGCCCCGGCACCGCCAGCATCTCGCACGTCTCCGGCCGCAGCAGCCCCCTCAT
Organism: uncultured Candidatus Rokubacteria bacterium; assembly: GCA_963743355.1. Lineage (GTDB taxonomy): Bacteria > Methylomirabilota > Methylomirabilia > Rokubacteriales > CSP1-6 > AR5. Next base: position 3,023,818 of record CAVUPM010000002.1, on the reverse strand, counting down.
GAGGATCCGGGGGATGGGGCGCAGGAGGACCTGCGAGGGTCCCGCGAAGCCCTCGCACACGCCGATGAGCGACGTGGTGAGCGCGCGACCATCGGGCGTGTCGGCCGCGCGCCGCCGCTTGATCGCCTCGAAGAGCGTGGCGGCGTCGTCGACGTCGCGCGCGAGCAGGTCGTCGCGGATGCCGAGGATGTGGCCGACGACGTTCCAGGTGTGCAGGTACGCGGCCGACTCCGCCGCCGTCAGCCGGATCCCCAGGTGCGCCCAGCCTCGCAGCATGACGTGCGAGAAGGTCAGCAGCACCGCCGCCAGGTCCTCCTGGCTCAACGGCATGCCGCGCTCGGCTGGCCAGCGCTGCGCCAGCAGGGTGTCGGCGAGGCTGGTGGGTGTCGGCGCGCTCCCGTTGGGAGGTGACGTCAGGATCAGATGGCGGACCGCCGCGTGCATGAGCCGCACTTTCTGGACGACGCGGATGCCGGAGCCACCGGGCGCGAGCCCGCCCTCCGCCATGACGGCCAGCACCATCATCGCCGTCTCGAAGACGCGCCGCCGCGCGTGCTCGGCCAGGCGCTGGGTCGCACCCAAGACGGCCGCGACGTCGCGCAGGACGTAGCATTCCGGCAGGCTCGCGCAGGCCAGGATGCCGAACGATGTGAGTCCGTAGCGCAGGAAGACGCTCTCGCCGGCGTGGATCAGGGCCAGGTCGGCCCATCCGGGCAGCCGCGCGCTGAGCTGCAGGTACTCCTGCAGCTGGGGCGGCCACGGCCCGGCCGGCACGTCGTCGTTGCGCACGAGCCGGGTCAGCAGCTCGTTGACGGAGGCGACCTGACCCTTGTCGAACACGGCCTTGACGGTCGAGTCGGCGAGCGGGTCCCCCTCTCGTCGCATGCGATCGAGCAAGTCCGCCGTCCACCGATCGTTCGCCATGGCGCTGTCCTCGGCCCTCGCTAATCTTCGACGAGGGCGGTGAGCGCCCGGTACGCGCGCTTCGCGCGCTCCAAGGCGGGAAGCTCGGCGGTCGTCCGGCATGGCGCCTCGATGGCCAGCGGCACGCCGGGGGGCAGCGCGGCCACCAGTTCCTTCAGCGGGAGGACGCCCTCGCCGGGCAGGAATCGCCCCGTGCGGGCCTCGCGGATCAGCGCCGGCGTGTCGGTCGGACCGGGCATGTCCGGGCCGGCGTCGCAGATCTGCGCGTAGCGAAACAGCGAGGCGTCGACCTGGGCGACGTGCGCCGGGAGACCGCCGGATCGGCTGAAGTGCAACGCGTCGATCAGCACCGAGGCGTTCGACCGCTTTGACTTGGCCACGACGTCGGCGGCGTGGGCGAGGGTACGGACGCCGGTGTAGATCGCGAACTCCAGGCCCACGTGCAGGCCGTATTGCGCCGCCCGATCGCAGAGGTCGCCGAATCGCTCGAGGGTGCGCGACTCCTCGGGTTCGGCGCTCATGACCAGCACATACCTGGCGCCGAGCCGCGCGGAGACCTCGAGGAAGCCCTCCGGCACGCCGATCGGGTGCGCTCGGGCTCGAAGCGCAGGAACTCGGTGTCGAGGACGGAGACACCCGTGTCCGCCATCCGCGCCAGCGTCTCTCGCAGCATCGGCCCCTCGTGCAGACAGTCGTAGGGAGGGACACCGACGCCCGGCGTCGCCGTGAGCCGGATGCCGATCGTCACGGAAGCCTGCCGCCGCCGCGACGGTGACCAGCTCGGGCGGCGTCGTGTCGAGGACGGTCAGGTGGGCGAGGGAGAGGAGGCGCGAAGGTCGGCTCACGGGCACGATAGTACCCCCGCGTGAGGCTTCGATGTTCAGCGGAGATCGTTCGCGGGCACCGGCATCGGCGAGGTGTTCGACAGCCAGGGGAAGTTCGTCTCCGAAGGGTGCCCTCAGTCCTCCAGCAGCACGCAGTACCGTGGGTCGGCGCTCACGAAGACCTCGTCGCCCTCGGCCAGAGGCTCGGCCGCCGCCGAGCGCACGATGAGCGTCCGGCCGTCCCAGTCCACGTGGTACTGGGTGAAGTCGCCCTGGAACACGCGCTGCCGGATCCGCGCTGGCCACGCGTTGATGGCCGCCGCCGGCCGCGCGCGCTCGAGCCGCAGGCGGACGGTGCGGACGGCCATGAGCGCCTCGGCCCCGGCCCGGCGGTCGCCCGCGATGCCATGCACGACCGCCCCGCCCGGGGTCTCGATGACCACGAGCCCATCGCGCTCCAGGTCGAGCCGTCGGCGGCCGCGGATGAGATTGGCCGAGCCCACGAAGTCGGCGACGAAGGTGTTGCGCGGCCGGTCGTAGATCTCGCCGGGCGTGCCGACCTGCTCGATGACGCCGTCGCGCATCACGATGATCCGGTCGGAGATGGCCAGCGCTTCCTCGAGGTCGTGGGTGACGTACACCGAGGTGATGTCCAGGCGCCGCTGCAGCTCCTTCAGCTCCACCCGCATCTCGGCGCGCAGCTTGGCGTCGAGGTTCGACAGCGGCTCGTCGAAGAGGAGCACCGAGGGCGAGAAGACGAAGGCCCGGGCCAGGGCCACGCGCTGCTGCTGGCCACCCGAGAGCTTGGAGGCGCTGCGCTCGCCCAGCTCGCCGAGCTGGACGAGGTCGAGCGCCTCGCGCACGCGCGTTCGCACCTCGGCCTCCGGCCGCTTGCGCACGCGCAGTCCGTAGGCCACGTTGTCGAACACCGTCATGTGCGGCCAGATCGCGTAGGACTGGAAGACCATCGACAGCCCGCGGCGCTCGGCCGGGATGTTCACGCTGGGCGAGGACGAGAACACCGGCGTGCCGCCGATGCGGATCTCCCCCGAGGTCGGCCGCTCCAGCCCGGCGATGGCTCGCAGCGTGGTCGTCTTGCCGCATCCGGACGGGCCGAGCAGCGTCAGATGCTCGCCGGCGCCGACCGTGAACGTCACTCCGCGGACCGCGGCGACCGCTCCGTAGCGCACGACCAGGTCACGCACCTCGATCGACGCCTGGCTCACGCTCACTCGCCTCCCGCCTGGACGGCGCGGCGGGCGACCGCGAACATGATCGCCAGGGCCGCGGCCACCGCGAGCGTCTGCAAGAGCGCCATGGCCGCCGTGAGCTCCGAGCTGGTCGAGAACCACGACTCGACGATGGCCGGGGTGATGACCTTGGACTGCGGCCCCATCAGCAAGATCGACGCGCCCAGCTCGCGAACACTCGCGATGAAGAGCAGCAGCCACGCCGCGACGAGGCCGGGCTTGAGCAGCGGCATGGTGACGGTGCGCAGCCGATAGCCCCACGTCGCCCCGCACATCTGGGCGGACTCCTCCAGCGACCGGTCGATCTGGAGAATCACGCCCGAGATCGTCCGGAGCCCCAGCGGCAGGAACACCGTGAGGTAGGCGATCAGCAGCAGCCACAGCGTGCCGTAGATCGGGATCGGGAAGATCAGCCACGCCCACATCATCCCGAAGGCGAAGACCAGGCGCGGCACCGCCTGGGGGAACATCAAGAGGTACTCGATGGCGCCGGCGCCGGGCAGGCGCGAGCGATAGATCAGCCACGAGAGGAATCCCATCAGCACGACGCCGATGCTCGCGGTGGCGAAGCCGAGGAGCAGGCTGTTCCAGAGTGCGGACCGGACCGCGTCGAGCGAAAGCGCCATCGTGTAGTTGGCCAGCGTGAAGTTGTCGGCGCGCGGGAACGCGCTGGTCAGGCGCTGGAACGAGGCGTAGACGATCGTCAGCACCGGCAGGACCACCGCCACGCCCAGGTAGGCGACGCACAGTCCGAGGAGCGGCCACCGCAGCCCGCCGACGTCCATCACGCGGGGCCGGAAGGCCTTGCCGGTGATGGTGACGTAGGTGCCCCCGCTCACGATGCGGCGGTAGATCCACACCATCACGAACATCACGGCGAACAGCGACACGCCCATGGCCGCCGCCGTCGGGAAGCGCGGCGGGTACTGCGACACGAGCTGGTACATGGCCGTGGTCACGACGTAGAAGCGGGCGGGCAACCCGAGGACCAGCGCGGCCGAGAACGAGCCCAGCATCTCGGCGAAGACGAAGATGGCGGCGCCGAGCACGCCGGGCAGGACGAGCGGCAGCGTGATGCGCAGCATCGTGCGGATGCGGCCGGCGCCGAGGACCTGGGAGGCCTCCTCCAGCGAGGGGTCCATCGACTTCATCACGGCGCCGATCATCACGAAGGCGACCGAGCCCTCGAAGAGGGCCATCACCCAGGCGATGCCCCACGGCGTGTTGATGTCGATCAGGTGGCCCTGGCCCCCGAGCGCCTGCCAGAGCTGGTTGACGAAGCCGCTGTTGGCCGAGCCGATGAGCGCCCAGGCCAGCGCCCCCATGAGCGGCGTCACGTAGTAGGGCATGGCCATGAGCTGCTCGAACGCGGCCCGGCCCGGCACGTTGGTGCGCGACAGGATCCAGCCCATGGCGAAGCCGACGACGACGGCCAGGACGGTCGCCACGCCCGCCACGAGCAGCGTGTTGCCGAAGATGTGGGCGTAGCGGCCGAGGTCGGCGAAGTTGTCGAGCCCGTACGCCTCTGGCGGGCGGGCCTGCGGATCCCCGACGCTCAGCGAGGCCTGGATGAGATAGGCGATCGGATAGAGGACGAGGACGGCGGCGGCGCCGCCGACGACCACGCTGACAAGGCGCGGGCCCGGCCGCCAGGACCGGGCCCGTCCGAGGTGCTCCACCGGGTGCGGCTCACAACCCCATGATCGAGTTCCACTCCTTCACGAACACGGGGTGACTGGCCACGTAGTCGTTCCAGTCCGTGGGGAACAGCAGCTTGAAGTCCGCCAGCCGCTTGCCGGTGGGCATCGGCCCGGCGTCGGTCCGCAGCGATCCGTACAGGAGGATCTTCTGGTTCTGGTAGACCGCCTGGCCGCGCTTGGACAGCGCCCAGTCCACGAAGAGCTTGCCCGCCTCGGGGTGGGGAGCGCGGTTGACGACACCGATGAAGAACGACGTGGCCGGCAGCCCGTCGGCCGGCGACACGAACTCGATGTCGGCGCCCTTCTCCGCGAAGAGGGTGTAGCCGGCGTACTCGGCGAGCACGCACATGCGGTCGTCACCCTTGGACAGCCGGTCGAAGAGCTGGGCCCGGGCGTCGAAGCCCTTGGGGCGCTGCTTGGCGAACTCCAGCCAGAAGTCGTTGCCGTAGAGCTTGCGCAGCACGTACCACTGGGCGTGCTGCATGCCCGAGGTGGCCAGCTTCGCGCTGACGCCGTCCTTGTAGGCCGGGTTGAGGATGTCCTTCCACGCCTTCGGCGCCTGCTCCGGCTTCACCTTGGCGCGGTTGTAGGCGATGCCGGCGAAGCTGACGCCGCCCCAGGTGTAGTGGCCCGCCGGGCTCGACTGGTGTTCGGCCTTGTACCCGGCCAGCTCGGGCGAGGCGTGCCGCTCCCACCCGCCCTTCTTCTGGAAGTCGATGGCCGGCGAGATGTCGGAGAGCTGGAGCACGTCGACGCCGAAGCGGCCGGCCGAGCGCTCGGCGGTGATCTTCGCGTAGAGGGCGCCGGTCTGCAGGCGCACGTAGCTCGTCTTGATCTTGGGGAAGTCCTTCTTGAAGGCGTCGAGGAGGACCCCGATGCCGGCCTCGCCGTCGTGGCCGTAGTAGACGACCTCGCCTTCCTGCTCGGCCTTGGCGACGTCGGCGCCGGTCTGGAAGTCCAGCACCTTGGTGGCGCGCGGCTGGGCCGAGGCGAACGGCGCGTGGCCCAGCAAGGGCGCCGTCGCGGCGGCCAGCGCTCCGGTTCTCAGGAAGCCGCGTCGGGTGACGGCGGTGCGGGGATGCTCGCTCATGCGGAAATCTCCTCCTCGTTGGGGATAGGGCTTCTGCGCACCCGCCGTAGCATACGCCAGGCGTGCCTCATCGCGCCTTGACTCGCCCCTGACGGGCGGCCTAGGCTCGCGGCGGTGAAGCCACCCCGCTTCAGCTACGCCGATCCCGCGACGATCGAGGAGGCGCTCGGTCTGCTGGCCCAGCACGGCGCCGAAGCCAAGGTCCTGGCCGGCGGCCAGAGCCTGATGCCGCTGCTGAACTTCCGGCTGGCGCGCCCTGCCCACGTGGTCGACGTCAATCGCCTCGCCGCGCTGGCCACCGTCACCACCGGCGCCGACGGTGGTCTGCGCATCGGCGCGCTGGTCCGGCAGCGCGCGCTGGAGCGCTCCGCGCTGATTCGCGAGCGCTGCCCCTTGATCGCCCAGGCCATGCCCTTCGTCGGCCATCCGCAGATCCGCGCGCGCGGCACGCTGGGCGGCAGCCTCGCGCACGCCGACCCCGCCGCCGAGCTGCCGGCGGTGATGGTGGCGCTCGATGCCCGCCTCACGCTGCGCCGCGCCGGCGGCGAGCGGACGATCGCCGCCGAGGACTTCTTCGTCGCCTTGCTCACCACCGCGCTGGCGCCCGACGAGCTGCTGACCGAGACCGCGCTACCGCCCTGGCCGGCGCGCACCGGATCCAGCGTGCACGAGGTCGCGAAGCGGCGTGGCGACTTCGCCCTCGGCGGCGTGGCCGCAACGCTGACTCTCGATGGCCAGGGACGCGTGGAACGCGCGCGTATCGTCTGCTTCGGGGTCGGGCCGGGTCCGGTGCGCGCGGCCGACGCCGAGCGCTCGCTGGTCGGAGGCGCTGCCACCCCTGCGGCGTTCGCCGAGGCGGGCCGGCTCGCGAGTGCGGGTGTCGATCCGTCCGACGATATCCACGCCAGCGCCGCCTATCGCAAGCGCCTGGTCGGCGTCCTGACGACACGGGCCCTGACGGACGCGCTGGCGGCGGCCACGGAACGCGCCGCATGAGCGAGACCCGCGCCATCGCGCTCACGGTGAACGGCCAGCCGCGCCGGGCGACGGTGGCGACGCGGCTCACGCTGGTGGATCTCCTGCGCGAGGAGTTCCGGCTGACCGGGACCCACGTCGGCTGTGAGCACGGCGTCTGCGGCGCCTGCACCGTGCTGCTGGATGGCGAGGCCGTCCGCGGCTGTCTGCTGCTGGCCGTCCAGGCCGATGGCCGCAGCGTCGAGACGGTCGAGGGCCTGGCGGCCGACCCCGCGCACCTCAACCCGTTGCAGGCGCAGTTCGTCCGCCACCACGGTGTGCAGTGCGGCTTCTGCACGGGCGGCATCCTCATGTCGCTGACGGCGGCGCTCCGCGACAACCCGCGCCCGACCGAGGCCGAGATCCGCGAGACGCTGGCCGGCCACCTCTGTCGCTGCACCGGCTACCAGGGCATGGTCGACGCCGTGCTGGCGCTGGTCGCCGCGCGATGACCACGGCCGCCTCCGGCACGCCCGAGGGTGGCTACATCGGCGCGCCGATCCCGCGCCGCGAGGACGCGCGCCTGTTGACCGGGCGCGGCACGTTCGTCGACGACCTCGCGATGCCCGGCGTGGCCCACGCGGCCATGGTGCGAAGCTCGCATGCCCACGCGCGGGTGAAGCGGATCGACGTGGCGGCCGCGCTGGCGCTGCCCGGCGTGCTGGCGGTGGTGACGGCGGCCGACATCGCCGACATCCAGAAGCCGTGGCCGGCCCGCATGCCGAGCCCGGTGCCCGGCACCAGCGTCCGTCACGGCCCGCGCCACACGCTGCCGCGCGAGAAAGTCCGCCACGCCGGTGAGGTGGTCGCGGCGGTGGTGGCCGAGTCGCGCGCGCTCGCCGAGGACGCGCGGGACCTCGTGGAGGTGGAGTACGAGCTGCTGCCGGTCGCCGCCTCGGCGGGGGCCGCGCTGGCGCCCGGCGCCCCGCTGGTCTACGAGGAGCTGGGCGACAACGTCGCCGCCCACATCGTCCAGCGAGTGGGCAACCCCGAGCGCGCGTTCGCCTCGGCCGACCACACGCCTGCGCGAGACCTTCCGGGTGATGCGCGGCGGCAGCCACTCGATGGAGGGGCGGGGACTGGTGGCGCGCTACGACGAGACCCTCGACGGGTTCACCGTCTGGGACGCCACCCAGACGCCCCACGCCGTCCGTGCGATGCTCGCGTACCTGTTCGACCTGCCCGAGCACCGCGTGCGCGTGATCGCGCCGCCCGACGTGGGCGGCGGCCTCGGCCCCAAGGCCAGCGTCTACCCCGAGGAGCCGCTCGTCTGCTGGCTAGCCCGGCACCTGCGCCGGCCCGTGAAGTGGATCGAGGACCGCCTCGAGCACTTCGTCGCCGCCGCCCAGGAGCGCGAGCAGGTCCACGAGGTCGAGATCGCCTTCGACCGCGAGGGCCGGCTGCTGGCGCTGCGCGACGTCTTCACCCACGACGTCGGCATGTACGGCGCGCTGGTGGCGCCGGTCATCACCGCCTGCACGGTGCCCGGCCCCTACCGGATTCCGAACATCTACTCGGAGGTCCGCGCGGCGTACACCAACCTGCAGCCGAGCGGCGCCGTGCGAGGGGCCGGACGCCCGCAGGGCGTTCTGGTGATGGAGCGGATGATGGATCGCATGGCCGAGACGCTCGGTCTCGACCCGGCCGAGGTGCGTGCGCGCAACCTGATCCCGGCCGATGCGTTCCCCTACGAGGTCGGGATGTGGTTCCGCGACGGCGCGCGGCTCACCTACGACAGTGGAAACTATCCCGAGCTCCTGCGGCGGGCGCTCGAGCTGGCAGACTACGCGCAGGCGCGCCGCGAGCAGGCCGCGCTGCGAGCGCAGGGCCGCCATCGCGGCATCGGCGTGGCGATCTGCGTCGAGGGCGTCGGCCTGGGGCCGTTCGAGGGCGCGGTGCTTCGACTGGACGGTCGCGGGCGGGTCGTGGTGACCAGCGGCGCGCCGCCGCAGGGCCAGGGCTACCAGACCACGTTCGCCCAGATCGCGGCCGACGCGGTGGGCGTGCGCTTCGACGACGTCGAGGTGGTGACCGGCGACACCGGCGCCATCCCCTACGGCATCGGCAGCTTCGCCAGCCGGGTCACGGCGAACGCGGGGCCGGCCATCCTGCAAGCCGGCGGCGCGCTCCGCGAGAAGATCCTGGCCGTCGCCGCTCACATGCTGGAGGCGGCGCCGGCCGACCTCGAGATCGTCGACGGCGCGGTCGGCGTGCGTGGGCTGCCGGACCGCCGGGTGCCGCTCGCCCAGGTCGCGCGCCTGGGCAACGGAGGTGTCGCGTTCGGCATGGTCATGCCGGGCGGGCTGCAGGTGGGCCTGGAGGCCTCGGCGTACTTCACCCCCTCGCAAGCCGGCTACTCCGCCAGCGCCCACGTCTGCATCCTCGACGTCGACGCCGAGACCGGCGAGGTGACGATCGTCCGCTACGTGGTCGGCCACGACTGCGGCAACGTGATCAACCCGCTGCTCGTCGAGGGGCAGATCCTGGGCGGCGTGGCCCACGGGCTGAGCAACGCGCTCTACGAGGAGGCCATCTTCGACGAGCAGGGCCAGAGCCTGGCCAGCAGCTTCCTCGACTACCCGCTGCCCTCGGCCCAGGAGATGCCGCGCGTGGAGATGTTCCACCTCACGACGCCGAGCCCGCTGAACCCGCTCGGCGTCAAGGGCGCGGGCGAAGCCGGCACGCTGCCCGTCACCGCCGCCGTGGCCGGCGCCGTCGAGGACGCGCTGCGGCCGTTCGGCGTGCGCGTGACCCGCATGCCGCTGAACCCCGCGCGCATCAGCGATCTGATCCACGGCACCACACGCCCGTCCTGAGCCGGAGATTCCTCCTCGTTGGCCATGTATGGGGCCACGCGTGCTCGTGGCGCGGATGTATGGGGGCTGCCTCGAGTGGACCTTCTCAAGAACCGATGAACCTCCAGCCCTCTCCTGCGCAAGCAGGAGCTCGTCGCGCTGGCCCTCGAACGCTCGGCATCAGCCGCGGCCGGAGGCCGTCGGCTTCATGCCGTGGTTCGACCCCTTGACGCCAGCGCGGTTGCAAACAGCTCAACGAACTTCCTCGTGCTCGAGTTCGGACTCAAGGGCCGAGCCGTCTCATCAGGTGGCGAGGAACGCCCGGGTGTGCTCCAGGAACTGGCCAAAGGCCGGCTCGGTCTCGAGGAACAGGTGGTTGCGCCCCTGCAGGGTCACGAACCGGGCGCCCGGGATGCCGGCCGCCATCCGGCGACCGGCTTCGAACGGGACGCGGGCCTCATCGCGCGCGTGCAGCACCAGCGTCGGCACGCTCACCCGCGGAAGCAGCGCGGTGACATCGGTCTCGCCGTTTACCTCGTAAATCCGGGCGGCCATGTCCCCCGATACCGTGATCCGCTGCAGCTCGTTGAACCAGTCGGCCTGCTCCTTGGTCCCGCCGGGAATGAACTGGGAGGTGAAGAGCTGGCGAAAGGCCGCGTTCTCCTTGCCCCAGCCCACGCGCATCAGCGTCAGCATGGCGGCATCCTCCTCCTTCTGGTCCGCGGTCCGGGCGCGCTTGTTCGAGCCCAGCGCATAGCCGCCGTAGAGGATGAGATGCGACACTCGCTCGGGATGTCGCACCGCGTAGGCGATCGAGATCGCGCAGCCCTGGGAGATCCCGAACAGCGCGAACTGCGTGAGTCCCGCGGCGTCGACCACCACCTCCAGATCGCCCACGAAGGCGTCGAATGAGATCTCGTCGACGGTCCGGTCCGATAGCCCGTTGCCGCGGGCATCGTAGCGAACCAGCGTGTGGTCCTTCACCAGCTCGCGGTACAGGTGCCGCCAGATCGGACTCTCGAGATCGTATTCCAGATGGGTCATCCAGTTGCCGGTCTTCATCAGCGGCGGCCCCTGGCCGATCATCGAGTAGGCGAGTTGGACTCCGCCGGGGGCGGTGCAGAAGCGGATCTCCTGCGTGAGGTCGACGGCATTGGGGGATGCCACGTTCGGGCCGGCGCCCCCATCCGCCGGCGCGATGGCGAAGACGTCCACCGGATGCGCGATGTTCTTCAAGGTGCGCGGGCCGAGCGCCTGGAAGTCCGCCTTGATCGAGCGGCTCACCTGGTCGAACACCTGGCGGGAGATGCAGATGCCGCCGGGCTCCGCGATCCCTTCGAGCCGCGCCGCGACGTTGATGCCGTCGCCATAGATCCTGGTCTCGTCGTGGATGACGTCACCCAGGTTGATGCCGATGCGGAACCGCATGCGGCGCGACTCGGGCACCGTCTCGTTGCGCGTCGCCATGATAGTCTGCATCTCGACCGCGCACTCGGTCGCATTGATCACGCTCGGGAACTCGGCCAGGATGCCGTCGCCGGCCGTGTCGATGATGCGGCCGCCGTAGAGGCCGACCAGAGGCAGAATCACCGCTTGGTGCGCCTTGAGGTCGCGGACCGTTGCAGCCTCGTCCTCGCCCATGAGGCGGCTGTAGCCCGAGATGTCGGCGGCCAGAATGGCCGCGAGCCGGCGATTCGTCGAGGACGTATCATCCATCATCAGTTCTCCTGTGCGGCCGTAGACACCGCGCGAGGTGACCGGCATTGCCGCACCTCACGCCCAGGAATCTCGAGACCTGCCCGTACAGATGAGCAGAAGGTGCATGCCCAAGAAATGGGCGCCGCCGCTCATTCGATCACCTGATCTGCCCGCAAGAGAAGCGACGGTGAGATCGTGAGGCCGAGGGCCTTCGCAGCCTTGAGGTTGATGATGAGCTCGAACTTCGTGGGTTGCTCGACGGGCAGGTCAGCCGGCTTCGCGCCTTTCAAGATCTTGTCGACGTAGGTGGCGGTGCGTCCCAAGAGATCGGGGGTGTACGAGTCATAGCCATGAGGCCACCTGAGTCGACCACGGCCCGGTAAGGATACAGTCCAGGCAAACGGTGTCGGGCCGCGAGTTCGACGACTCGTTTACTCTCAAATGCGAAAATGCTCTCGGCCGTCGTAAGAAGTCCGTCGGCGCGTCCCCTGATTCCCGTGTCGAACGCCGCCGGAAAGTCGTCAGGGGTTCGGATGTCCTGGATCATCAGCTTCACGCCCAGGGATCGAGCCGCACTCTCGAGTTCCTTTATCTGAGGCGCCGCGATCGGGTCTACAAGATAAGTGAGCACAAGCACGTGCGAGATCCGTGGCACGGCCTCCTTCAGCAAGGCGAGACGCTTGGCAGCAAGCCCGGACGCCATGAATGTCTGCCCGGTGACATTTCGGCCAGGCCGGGCGAGGCTCTCCACGAGCCCGGTGCCGACAGGGTCGCCGAGTGGGATCATGACGATCGGGATCGTCCGGGTCGCGTTCTTCGCGGCTTGCGTCGCCGGTGTGGTCGTGACGACAATGATATCCGCCTTGAGTCGCACGCATTCGACGGCGAGGGCGGGGAACCGCTCATTCCGTCCATCTGCGGAGAGATAGTCGATCGTCATCGTTCGCCCATCCACGTAACCCAGGTCGCGCAGGCGCTGGAAGAAGGGGTCAAATCTGTTCGCCGGCATCGCCCCTGGGTCGAGTGTAAGGAAGCAGAGCCGCGGGAGCTTCCCGGTCTGCTCCGCGTCGACGGCGCGCGGCAGCGCGAAGACGACGAGCGCGAGAAGGAGAGCGAGGTGGCGCAAGCGCCACTTCTTCATGATCCGACCTGTCTGCACGCTGTTGCGTTCCTCCCGTGGTTCCATCCGAGATGCTGCCATGGCGTGACGCTCGGGCCTCTTGTGCGGCGAGCGCCGAAACGGCTTGTTAGCGGGCGGCTGGGCGAGACTCCAACGTCAAGGCCCGGCCAGTGAATGCCCTCTCCCCGGCCGATCAGCCGCCAATTGGCGCGTTCCGCGGCGGTCCCACGTGCGAGACGGGGATACCAGGGTAGCGGTACGCTCACGGTCCGGCGGTCGACAAGTACTCATCCCACGCTCCACACCAAGGCCTCCACGCGCCTGATTCCCGCCCTGCCAAAGCCACCGCTCTCGGCCAGCCGGACCGGATCAAGCCAGAATGTGGCGCGATTCGAGTCCCGCTCCACATGCACATGCCGAGGCTCGTCTCGGTCTCCGGAATAGAAGAACTCGCTGCGACGAAGACAGCGCCGAGGCCGGCGCGCTCTTCCTCGTACCAAGCTCGTGCATCGAGTAATTCCGACTCGGCCTCGGGTCGAAATACAAGGCGGGGCGTCACGCACCGCTCGCGAGCTTCCGGCGCACCTCTTCCCACGGGATGGCGCTGCCAGGATTCGCGAGATGGTCATGGATCCGTCTGTCGAGCTCTGCCGCTTGCTCTGGCGTCAAGGCAAGCTCCGCCTCGCGCTCGTCATCAGTGAGGCTTTCCCAAAGTGCCATGGCAAGCTCTACCCGGTCCTTGGCGGGCAGCTTCAGGAGGGCAGCGAGGGTGTTCGACAGCATGCCTGATCCTCCCATGTCGGTCCCGTCTCTACAACCTTCCCCGCTGGGTCTGACGGACCGGCGCTGAGCGGCCGGCGCTGGCGGTGATGACCTCCGCACGGGGGTTCACGCCGGGCCGCTCACGCGGCTTGTTAGCCAGGCTCACCGGCCGAGCTCCGGCACAGAGAGGCCTCGACATATCTTGCGAGCGAGTACGTCGGAGATCTCGGTGTGACGCGGCACTGCCTCGACCGCCCCGGTGGTGGGATTGGTCCAGAGCGAATGGGAGCGGCCTTCGCGCTTCAGATGGCAACCGTGCTTCCTCAGGTGACGAAGCAGGTCACCACGCTTCAACCTATGACGACCTTCTCCCGGCGTGCCGTTGCGGGTATGCCTCGAAGCCCGTCTTTCCGGCGATCGTCCAAGATGAGTGCAATCGCGCTGGCCAAGCTCTTCAGCGCCGCCGCCTTCGTCTTGCCCTGGCCGTTAGCCCCCGGAATCTCCGGGCAGTAGGCGATATACCAGGGGCCGTCCCGCTCGACTACCGCTGTAAACTCGTTTCGCATAGCCTTCTACCTTCCGACCACCATCTTACGCTGAGCTTACCCCGAGCGATTAGGCCTTCGCTGCTGCTCTGGCTAACGCCAGCTTCAGCGGCGGTGCCGAGCAACGCGAGGTGCCGACCGCTGCAAGCTGAAGTTAGGCTTCGAGCTGTCACTCAGCCCGACATGGTTCATTTCTCGATGACCTCGTCTGCCCGCGTCAGCAGCGACGGCGGGATCGTTAGGCCGAGCCCCTTGGCGGCCTTGAGGTTGACGATCAGCTCGAACTTGGTGGGTTGCTCCACCGGCATATCCGCCGGCTTGGCACCCTTGAGGATCCTGTCCACGTAGCCTGCGGCGCGCCGAAGCAGGTCGGGAAGATTGGGCCCGTACGCCAGGAGGCCACCAGCATCCACGGGCTCTCTCCATGGGTACACTGTCGGCAATTTGTTCTTGGCTGCGAGATCTACAAGGCGCCGGCGCTCGCTAAAGAACATGATGCTCGTCAGAACGGTCAAGCCCTCGGCACGGCCCCGCCTCATCTCCGAGAAGGCTCTCTCGAAATCGTCCGGTCCATGGGCCTCGAGGAACTGGAGCTGTACCGCAAGCGCTCGCGCTGCAACCTCTGTTTCCCTCAGTATGATCTTGCGCGTGGCTTCGCTTGGGTTGCCGGGATGCGACAGGACAGCTGCCCGAGTTATTCCCGGAACGGCCTCCTTGAGCAGTTGCAGGCATTTGGCGACCGTCTCGGGGCCGAGGAAGGACAGCCCCGTGACGTTGCCGCCCGGCCGCGCAAGGCTGGCGACAAGCCCACTCCCAACCGCATCAGCGGAAGGAACGAAAACGATCGGGATCGTCCTGGTCGTGTTCTTCGCTGCGACCGACGGCGGCGTGCCCTCGCTTACGAGGACGTCAACCTTGAGACGGACCAACTCAGCCGCCAAGGCAGGGAGCCGATCGAGGTGCCCCTCAGCAGATCGGTATTCGATGACGATGTTCTGGCCCTCGAGGTAACCGAGGTCACGAAGCCCTTGGCGGAAGGCCTCGGGGAAGTGGGGATTCGCCTTGAGATCGGCCGCCAAGTAACCTATCCGAGCGACCTTCTGTTGCGCCTCCGCCGCTACCGCGCTGAAGAGGCCGGCGACTGCCAGCGTGATGATGAAGGCAAACCTCAGCTGGATCATGTCGAGATCGCCCTCTCGAATCTGTGCCCGCGTCGATCTCGGGGTGGGTTCACGCTACCCTCCGGTCGAAGCCTAACGACTCGGCGCTGAGCGGCCGGCGCTGGCGGTTGCGAATCGGCGCCACCCGAGCATGCCGGCCCGCTCAAGCGGCCTGTTATACGTCCGCACGGAACACTTGAGCCGCTGAAGCCGCTAGGGCTTCAAGCTGGCCGGCCTCAAGGAGAAGCGTAGCCTCGGCACGCCAGGCCGCCGGAGCGAAGAGATCGCGCAGTACCACTCGCAAGGAGACATGGCCAAGACGGTCAGCGGTCGCCTTGAGAGCGATGTGAGACTCGACGGACTCCCAGGCCTTCTCGCCGTCCCATCCACGCCAGTTCGCAGCGAGCTCCGCGAAGTAGCGCGGCACGAATTGAGAGCCATGCTCGTAGACGCGGACCGTGGCGGTTACCGCAGGCGCAGCGAGTGTGACGGAGAACGACCCCCCATTGGATTCATCTGGCGGACCGAGAACCAGTTCGCAGCCGTCGCTGGCCGACCTGATCCTAAGGGGCTCCATCACGGTCTTCATGTCCGCCTGTACGTATAACTACTATTCGGCTGCAACGCCGTCATCTGCGGGGGGGATACCGGCATCCAACAGTAGACGCGGGCATCCTGACCTGGATGTCGCCCGGACATCTGTACGGAGGTCCGTGCCGCGTGACCCCTGGCATCTAGCGCTGGATGCGGGCTTGTCGACGAGGCGGTCGTTCAAGGCCAGCGTACCACGCGGTCGTAGCGCAACTGCCAGACCCTTCGTTCTGGATTCCACGTCCCACCGGCCTGCTTCACCCGGTTGCGGACTGCCACCTCGGCAAAGGCGACGCGTAGTTCGACGGTCTGGTGGGGGGCGAAGCGAGGCGCTCGCGGTTGCCAATCGCGTTCGGCAACGAGGAGCTCCACGGTCTTGAACCGCTTCTTCCGCTGCGCATCGTAGCGATAGCGCACGCAGATGAGGCGGTCACCGTACTGGGCCAGGAGCTGCTTCGTGCCCTTCTGGCCCGGTTTGAGATGCAGCCGTACCCTGGAGGTGGGCGACTCCCGCAAGCGGCGGGCTGGTTCGGTGGGCGCGGTCGATGAGGCGCGGTACGGCGGGTCCGCGGGGCTCGGTTCGTGGACTGTGGACGCGGATCTGCCCCGGAGATCCTCGGACGGCCCCGCGTACGAGAGCGGAAGGTCGCTGAGAACGCCGATCACATCACGGCTCCGTTTCTATACGCGAACAGGGTAGAACGACGAGCCTGGGCCCGGCAATGTCCGAATTCCCGCACGTCGCGCCCGCCGCCGGCCGAAGAGGCCTCACGGCGGTCGACCTCGTGTCGAAAGGACTGTGGTAAACCTTTCGGATCCGATGAACCTCGAGCCTTCGCCGGCCCAGCAGGAGCTCATCGCCTTCGCCCGCGGCCTGGCCCTGGAGCGCTTCGCGCCGCGCGCCGAACGGCACGATCGCGAGGCTTCCTTCCCGTTCGACGACTACGACGACCTGCGCGCCGACGGCCTGCTCGGCCTCTGCGTCCCGGAGCGCTACGGCGGGCTGGGCGCCGACTACGAGACGTACTGCCTGGTCGCCGAGCAGCTCGCGCAGGGCAACGCGCTCCACGGCGCTCACGTTCAACATGCACTGCCTGACCATGCTGATGATGGGCGAGCTCGCCGACGCCATGCCGATGTCGGCGGCCGCGCGCGAGCGACACGAGCAGCTTCGCGCGCGCGAAGTTCCGCGAGGTCGTCGAGCGTGGTGTCTTCTACGGCCAGCCCCACAGCGAGCCGGTCGAGCAGGGGCAGACGGACACCGCGCTCACGCATGGGCGGGCGGCGCTTCGGCACCACCGCCCGGAAGGTCGACGGCGGCTACGTCGTCAACGGCCGGAAGTTCTTCGTCTCCCTGGCCGGCTCGCGCGCCGTACTTCGCGACGCCGGCGATCCGGCTCGGCGACGAGCCGTGGATCGAGCGCACCCTCTATCTGCAGATCCCCAAGGACGCGCCGGGTGTCAGCTTCCCGGGCGAGTGGGACCCGATGGGGATGCGCGCCACCGTCAGCCGCGACATGCTGCTGCAGGACGTGTTCGTCCCCGACGACGGCCGAGGTGCTGCCGCCCGGGCTCTTCGGCGCCCTGTACAACGCCTTCCCCCATCTCTCGCCGCTGACCTTCTCGCGCGACGTTCCTCGGGCTGATGCAGGCCGCCTACGACGACACGATCGCCTACCTGACGGGACGGATGCCCGGCGCGCCCGGCCTGCAGACCGAGGTCGCGGCCAAGGGGCACGCGGTGGCGGAGATGCTCTTCACGCTCGAGACGGCCCGCGCCCTGTACTACCGGGCCATCGCCGAGGCCCGGGTGGATGCCCCGCTCGACGCCGTGCAGCGCGCCCGCGCAGCGCACGTCACCGTGCAGCGGTCGGCGGTGACGCGTGACGCAGGAGGCGATCCGGGTCTGCGGTGGCCGCGCGCTGCTCAAGCGCTACCCGCTCGAGCGCTACGCCCGCGACGCCCGCGCCGGCGCCGCTCATGCGCCCGTGGACGCAGGACATCGCGACGCAGCAGGCCTGGGAGTTCGCCCTGGGCGTGTCGCAGCCCTAGGCCGGCAGCGCGTCGCCGAGCATGCGGCCGAACACGACCATCTCGGGGCTCGTCTTGCGGTAGGTGTCGAGCGCGGCCAGCACGTCGGCGAACTCGGGGGCCGGTGGCATCGGGGGCGCCGCCGGCGGCGACGGCAGCGCGGCGAACACGGCGGGAATCTCTACGTCGACCGCGGCCAGCAGGCGGTGACAGGCAGCGCGGGTGGCCGCGTCGTGCAGGTGCGGCTGCAGTACCGTCGCCACGTGGGCGAGGAAGGACGGCCACGCGGCCAGCATGCGGTACAGCCCGGGGACGAACGGTTGCCGGTTCACGGTGGTGCCGAGCGTCGCCAGCACCGCTTGTTCCGCCGGCGGTAGTGCGGCGAAATCCACGAGGGCCGGCAGCGGGCCCAGCGCCGGCGGTGGCGTCCAGCTCGATGCGAGATTGGTGGTGGCCGGGGGGCGCTCTCCGGTCAGGAGCCGACGCAGCAAGCCCGACAGCATGAGGTTGACCGGGCTGACGCGGGCAAAGCTCGCGCACGTCGCCCGGATGGCGGCCTCGCCGGCTTCGTCCACGCCCCACACGCGGAGGGCGTCACGCGAGACGGGCGACAGCCGCGGGACGGTCAGGCTCTCGGCGGCGCGCCAGGCGGCGGCCTGCGCCCGCCCGCTCGCGAAGGCCGGTGCCAGCGCGGCCCACGTCCACTCGAGCCAGCCCGGGCGCGTGGCCAGGTGGCGCTGCAGCGAAGAGACGTAGGGGACGGCCCAGAGCCGCCGGATCTCCGCGTAGATCGCGGCGATCTCACCGGTGGCGTCGCGCTCGCTCAGCTCGGCCAGCACTCAAACGACCGAGTCGCGTCGCAGCCGCTCGACCTCCGCGGGGGCGTAGCCGGCCTCGGCGAGAATCTCGTCGGTGTGCTCGCCGAGCGTGGGCGGCTCGCGGTCGATACCGGGGCTGCCGTGGGCAAGCCGGAATCCGGCGCCGACGAGCCGCATCGGGCCGTACCGCGAGTCGACCGTCTGCAGCACGTCGCGGTGCTCGAGCTGCGGGTGCCGCACGATCTCGTCGATCTTCCAGACGCAGCTGCACGGCACGTCGGCCGCCGTGAGCCGGGTCTCCCACGTCTTGGGATCGTCGCTGGCCAGCGCGGCTTCGATGACCTCGCGCAGCGCCGCCACGTTCTCCGTCCGCGCCGCCCAGTCCTTGAACCGCGGATCGAGTAGCGCGTCGGGGCGCCCGAGCGTGCGCATCAGGTTCACGAACTGCTTCTCGGTCAGCACGGCGAGGACGATGAAGCCGTCCTTGGCCCGGAAGCGGTTGGCCGTCGGCTTGCGGCTCACCGAGCCGTTGCCGATCTGCTTCTGCTCGATGCCGGCCACGGTGTACTCCGAGACCGGGCCCGGGATGAAGGCCAGCGCGGCGTCGAGCATGGCAACGTCGACGAACTGGCCGCGGCCGGTGTGGGTGCGCTGATAGAGCGCGCTCGACACCGCCAGCGCCGCCGTGATGCCGCCGATCGTGTCGCAGATCGCGAACCCCGCGCGCATGGGGCCGCCGGCTGGCTCGCCGGTGATCGACATGATCCCCGACATCGCCTGCAGCTTGCCGTCGAAGGCGGCGGTCGTCCGCTCCGGTCCCGTGTGGCCGAAGCCGGAGACCGCGCAGTAGATCAGGCGCGGGTTGATCGCCGAGAGCGTGTCGTAGCCGAGCCCGAGCTTGTCCATCACGCCGGGCCGGAAGTTCTCCCAGACGACGTCGGCGGTGGCGACGAGCCGCGTGACGACCTCGACGGCCTCCGGCCGCCGCAGGTCGAGGGTGATGCTGCGCTTGTTGGCGTTCACGGCCAGGAAGCCCGGCGGCATCTTGCGGTCCGCCCACTCCTTGCTGATCAGCTGGCTGCGCGTCTCGTCGCCGTCGCGCGACTCGATCTTGACGACGTCGGCGCCGAGGAGGCCGAGCTGGTAGGTGCCGTAGGGGCCCGCGAGGTAGCGGGTGAAGTCGAGGATCCGGATGCCGGCGAACGGCTTGCTCATGCGTCCTCGCGCTTGGCCCTGGCGACGGCCTTGACGACCTCGAACTCCCTGCGCCGCTCGGCGATGTCGTCGGGCGTCAGCTTGCTGATGTCCGAGAAGTCGAGCTTCCACGACGCGTCCTCGCGCCACCGCAGCGGCGATTGCACGGTGGTCCGCGCGGCGGGCGCGCTCTCCAGCACGCGCAGCGCCAGCTCCAGGGTGAGCGCCTGCGAGTCGACATCCCCCGGGCGCCCGGCCGAGTTGCCGAGCGGGAAATCGCTGAAGAGGAAGCGCGGCACGCCGCAGTACTCCACGATGTCCTTGGCGCAGCCCATGATGACCGTCGGGATGCCGTTCTCCTCGAGATGCCGAGCCGCCAGACTCACGGTCTGGTGACACACCGGTCAGCTGGGGACGAGCACCGCCACATCGGCGCCGTCTTCCCGGCACCGCCGCAGCAGCTCGGGCGCGTCCGTCTCCAGCGTCACCCGGTGGCTCCGGTTCGTGGGCGCCCCGTGGAACCGCGGCGTGAGCGCGCCGATCCGTCCCACCTTCACGGCCTCCTGCAGGCGCGCCAGGGGAAACCAGGTCCTCGGGTCCTCGGCCGTGGTGTGGATGCGGTCGTACCCGACGTGCGAGATGCGCAGGTCGGGCACCGCGTCCGCGGTGTCGGAGTAGACCTTGTAGAACTTCGCGGCGGCGTTGTACTTCGCCCCCGGCCCCTGGTCGCCGACCCCGGGCTGGTATGGCGCCGCCGTCGTGATCAGCGCCACCCGCGCCTGCGCCAGTGGCCTGGTCAGCGGCGTGAACGGGACGTCGGCGAAGTGGGCCCAGCGATACGGGGCGAAGCCGAGCGCCTGATAGTAGTCGCGCGTGCGCTGCACGTAGGGGATGGGAACGTCGTGCTCGGGGGCGAATGTCATCGCTATCTCCCTTGGACGCGACCAGCTACGGGCGAGTGTCCCACGACTCCGGCGATCCCGTCGAGGACGTTGGCGCGCGTCGACCTCGGCGCCTGACGCGCGATGCCCGGCCCCGGCGCGCGGCTCGGAGCGGCACTGGCCGCCCCGAGGGCTGACCGACGGGCTTGACAGGAATCAACAGTTGACAGGTCCAGCGATTCGCGGATAATTCGCCCACCGTTCGGCGCTTGACCGTCCCGATCGCTCGCTTCCCCGGCTCGCGGGGCCATGTTGGACCTTCTCGGTGTAGGAGGGAACGTCATGAGAGCGAATCGCCGGTGCCTCCTGGCCTGTGTCGTCCTGGTCCTCGCCCTCGTCCTGGTGGCGCCGGCGCGGTCCGCCGCCGCGCCCCAGGGCACGGTCATCTACGCGGTGCACATCACCATCGCACCGGCGTGGTTCGATCCCGGCGACAACCCTGGACAGATCACGCCCTTCATCATCCAGTACGCGCTGCACGACGCCATCATCAAGCCGATGCCGGCGGGGATGATGACGCCGAGCCTGGCCGAGTCGTGGACGGCGTCCAAGGACGGCCGCGTCTACGACTTCGTGCTGCGCAAGAACGTGGTCTTCCACAACGGCGACCCGATGACCGCCGAGGACGTGAAGTTCAGCTTCGAGCGGTACCGGGGGGCCGGGGCCAAGCTCCTGAAGGAGAAGGTCGAGGCCGTCACGATCGTCGATCCCCACCGGGTGCGCTTCCACCTGAAGGAGGCGTGGCCGGACTTCATGGGCTTCTACGGGTCGCCCGCGACGGGGGCAGGCTGGATCGTGCCCAAGAAGTACCTCGAGAAGGTCGGCGACGACGGGTTCAAGAGGGCGCCGGTCGGCGCCGGCCCGTTCAAGCTCGCCAGCATGACGCCGGGCGTGGAGATCGTCCTTGAGGCCCACGACAAGTACTGGCGGAAGACGCCGAAGGTCAAGCGGATCGTGATGAAGAGCGTCCCCGAGGGATCGACCCGACTGGCCATGCTCAAGCGGGGTGAGGTTCAGATCGCCTACAAGACCGACGGGCCGCTCGGCGAGGAGGTCCGGAAGGACTCGAACCTCGACCTCGTGTTCTCCGGTGGCATCGGCGTCTTCTGGCTCCAGTTCGAGGAGCTGAACGATCCGAAGTCCCCCTGGCACAACCCGAAGGTGCGGCTGGCGGCCAACTACGCCCTCGACCGCAAGGCGCTCAGCGAGGCCGAGACGCTCGGGGCCTCGCCGCCCACCGGCAGCATCATCCCGCGCGAGTTCGAGTGGGCGCTGCCGGTCGAGCCTGTTCCCTACGATCCGAAGAAGGCCAAGCAGCTCATGGTCGAGGCCGGCTATCCCAACGGGTTCGACGCCGGCGTCATCACACCGATCCCGCCCTACTACAGCCTGGCCGAGGCGGTCGGCGGCTACCTGGGCGCCATCGGCATCAAGACCAAGGTCCGCAAGATGGAGCGCGCCGTCATGTTCGACAAGCGGCGCAAGAAGGAGCTCGGCGGCATCTGCCTCTGCGGCAACGGCGGCTTCGGCAACGCGGTCACCCGGATCGACGCGGACATGCAGTCGGCCGGGGTGCACTCGGTGCTCAAGGACGCCGAGATCGACAAGCTCTTCGACGAGCAGTCGCGGGAGGCCGATCCCAAGAAGCGTGAGGCTCTGCTGAAGCGGATCCAGCAGCGGGTGGTGGACCAGGCCTACTTCGCGCCCATCTACCAGCTGCAGTGGCCCAACGGCGTGAGCAAGGCCATGAAGGTCTCGGGGATGGGCCTGATCCCGACCTTCTACTACACGGGCCCGTTCGAGGAAATCGAGCTCCGGTAGGGGCGGGGCCGCGCCGGTGACGCGCTTCATCCTCAAGCGTTGCGGGTTCGCGCTGGTGTCGCTGTTCATCCTCAGCGTGACGATCTTCGTCCTCATCCGGTTGACCGGTGACCCGGCGACCCTGCTGGCCGCCCCCGACGCCAAGGAGGCCGATCTGGAAGCGATCCGGGTGCAGCTCGGCCTCGACCGCTCCTGGCCCGTGCAGTACGTGCACTTCGTCGGGAGCGCGCTCCGGGGCGACTTCGGCACGTCGCTCTACTACCGCGTCCCCGCCGGCTCGCTCTACTGGCAGCGGCTGCCCGCCTCGCTCCAGCTCGCCGCCGCCTCCATGGCCATCTCGCTCGTGGTGGGTCTCTCGGTCGGCATCCTGGCCGCCGTCAACGTCGGCCGCTGGTGGGACAGCGCCGGCAAACTGATCGCGCTGCTCGGCCTGTCCATGCCGAGCTTCTGGCTGGGCCTCCTGCTCATCTACTTCTTCGCGGTCTACCTGCACTGGCTGCCGACGTCGGGCCGGGGGACGGCTGCCCACGTGGTGATGCCGGCCATCGCGCTGAGCGGCTACTTCACCGCCGCCCACATGCGCCTCACCCGCTCGTCGATGCTGGACGTGCTCGGCAGCGAGTACGTCAAGCTGGCCCGGCTCAAGGGCCTGCCCGAGTCCTGGGTGCTCATCAAGCACGCGTTCAAGAACGCGCTCATCCCGGTGCTCACGCTGGCCGGCATCAACCTGGTCCTGATGATCAACGTCGCCGTCGTGGTGGAGACGGTCTTCGCCTGGCCCGGCATCGGCCGCCTCCTCTACGAGGGCATCGAGTTCCGCGACTTCCCGGTGGTCCAGACCGTGGTGCTGCTCGGCGGCGTCATGGTGATCGTCGCCAACCTCACGGTGGACATCCTCTATGCCTGGATCGACCCCCGCATCCGCCTCGAGCACTAGCCCGCTCGCCTATCCGTGGAGCCCGGCGTGGCGCCGGCTGCGCGACGGGGCTCGCGATCTGCCGGTCGTCCCGGTCACGATCCTCGGCGTAGCCCTGCTCGCCGCGCTCTTCGCGGACGCGCTGGCGCCTCACGACCCCGTGCTGGGCAACCTGCGCCACCGCCACCGGCCCCCGGCGTGGCTGGCCGGCGGAGACGCCAGCCACCTTCTGGGTACCGACCACCTCGGCCGCGACGTCCTGAGTCGGCTGATCTTCGGCGCGCGCATCTCGCTGCTCGTGGGCTTCACCGCCGCTGTGTTTGCGGGCGCGCTGGGCACGGCGGTGGGCATCATCTCCGGCTACTGCGGCCGCTGGGTCGACCAGGTCATCATGCGCGTGGTCGATGCCTGGATCGCCCTGCCGGCGATCAGCTTCGCGATCTTCCTGGCCGTCCTGCTCGGCCCGAGCGAGATGAACATCGTGATCATCCTGGCCGGCATCTTCTGGACGCGCTACGCCCGCGTCATCCGCGGCGAGGTGCTGTCGCTGAAGGAGCGCGACTACATCCGCCTGGCCATCGTGGCCAACTGCAGCAAGTGGACGATCATGCGCCGCCACATCCTGCCCAACGTGCTCAACACCTCGATCGTGCTCTCCTCGCTGATCGTCGGCGTCGTCATCGTGGCCGAGGCGGCGCTGTCGTTCCTGGGGGTCGGGGTGCCGCCCCCGAAGCCCGCGTGGGGCCTCATGCTGGCCGACGGCAAGGAGGGGATGATGGCGGGCTACTGGTGGGTGACGCTGTTCCCGGGACTGGCCATCATGCTGGTCGTGCTCGCCGCCAACCTGCTCGGCGACTGGCTCCGCGTCAAGCTGGACCCGCAGCTCCGCCAGCTGTAGGCGGAGCCGGCGGCCCGCTCGGGCCGGAGGCGACGCAGACCATCGCCCTCCGGCCCGACCACGGCCTCTGCCTCACCGAGTCGGCGCCGCGCCGGCCGCCCGACAACCCGGAATGGACCGTTCGGCCGCGGTATCATGGCGCCCGGTTCACGACACGGCGGTGGAGGGGCGATGAGCTGGGAGGCCGAGGCCGAGGAGCTGCGACGCCGGCGCGAGCTGGCGCAGGAGCTGGGTGGGGCCGAGCGCGTGGCGCGCCAGCACGCCGACGGCAAGCTGACGGTGCGCGAGCGCATCGAGCGCCTGGCCGACCAAGGCTCGTTCCAGGAGTTTGGCGCGCTCACGGGCTCCGGCACCTATGACAATGGACGGCTCCAGAAGATCACGCCCTCGCCTTACGTGATGGGGCTGGCGCGCATCGACGGCCGGACGGTGGCCATCGGGGGCGAGGACTTCACCGTGCGCGGCGGGTCGAGCGCGGGCCTGGACCGGCGCAAGGGCGGGCAGGGGGGCTTCGTCGAGGATCTCGCCCACGAGTACCGCGTGCCGCTCGTCAACCTGGTGGACGGCGCCGGCGGTTCCGTGCGCACGGTGGCGCGCACCGGCCACGCGCACCTGCCGGGCACGGACACGTTCGAGCGCTCCGTCGCGCTCCTCGCGCGCGTGCCGGTGATCGGGGCCGTGCTCGGATCGAGCGCGGGCGGGCCGGCGGCGCGCGCCGTCCTCTCGCACTTCTCGGTGATGGTCGAGGGGACGAGCCACGTCTTCTCGGCGGGCCCGGCGGTGGCCGAGCGCGCGCTCGGCGAGCGCCTCACCAAGGAAGAGCTGGGTGGCGCCGGCGTGGCGGTGGACGCCGGTGGCGCCATCCACAACCGGGTCGCCTCCGAGGACGACGCGTTCGCCCAGGTGCGGCGCGTGCTCGGGTACCTTCCGTCGAACGTCTGGGAGTTGCCCCCGCGGATCGCCGCCGACGATCCCGCTGACCGGCGCGAGGAGGCGCTGCTGGCGATCGTGCCCCGCAACCGGCGGCGCATGTACGACATGGGCCGCCTGATCAGCCACGTGGTGGACCGCGGGTCGCTGTTCGAGGTGCGGCCGACCTACGGCCGGACGGTCATCGCCGCGCTGGCCCGGCTGGACGGTTACGTGGTCGGCGTGATCGCCAACAATCCGATGCACTTCGGAGGCGCGCTGGACGCCCCGGGCGCGCGGAAGATGGAGCACTTCGTGGAGGTCTGCGACACCTTCCACATCCCGCTCGTGTTCTTCGTGGACACGCCCGGCTTCATGATCGGTCGCGCGGCGGAAATGGCCGGCACCCTGCCCGCCGGCGCCCGCGCGCTCTGGGCGGCCCAGCAGGCGACGGTCCCCAAGGTGAGCGTGATCGTCCGCAAGTGCTACGGCATGGGGGGCATGGTGCCGACGGCCACCGACCCGCTCTCGCTGCGTCTGGCGTGGCCCTCGGCCGAATGGGGCTCGCTGCCGATCGAGGGTGGCGTGGCCGTCGCCTACCGGCGCGAGATCGCCGCCGCCGCCGACCCCGCGAAGCGCCAGCAGGAGATCGAGGAGGAGCTGCGCGCGCTGAACTCGCCGTGGCGCACCGCCGAGGCCTTCGGCATCGAGGACATGATCGACCCGCGCGAGACGCGCCCGCTGCTCTGCCGGCTGATCGAGGCCGCGCAGGGCGCCCTGCGGGGCGGGCTCGGTCCCAAGACCCGCGCGGGCGTACGGCCCTGAGCGACGGAAGCATGAAGCCGCTCGCGGGCCTCGTGGTGCTGGACCTGAGTCGCTTCCTCGCCGGTCCGTACTGCACGCTGCTTCTGGGTGGGCTCGGGGCCGAGGTCGTCAAGGTGGAGCCGCCGGGCGAGGGAGACCCGTACCGCGCGCGGCCACCGATGGCGGGGTCCGAGGGGACCGGCTTCGCGCGCCGGACGCCCGGCGACATCGGCGTCACCTTCCTCCACCGGGCGCGCAACAAGAAGAGCGTCACGCTGAACCTCCGCCACCCCGAGGGCGTGGCGCTCTTCGGGCGCCTCTGCACCAGGGCCGACGTGCTCGTCGAGAACTTTGCGCCGGGCACGCTGGAGGCGATGGGGCTCGGCTTCCCAGCGCTGCAGGGCTTCAATCCCCGTCTGGTGCTGTGCTCGATCTCCGGCTTCGGACAGGACGGTCCGCGGCGTGACTGGCGCGCCTACGACCCGATCGTGCAGGCGATGAGTGGGATCGTGGCCCAGACCGGCGAGGCCGACGGGCCGCCTCTGCGGGCCGGCGTGCTCGTGAGCGATACCACGGCCGCGCTCTACGGCGTCATCGGCATCCTGGCCGCCCTGCGCGCGCGGGAGACGACGGGGCAGGGCGACTGGGTGGACGTCTCGATGCAGGACGGCTCGTTCTTCCTCATGCCCGACGCGATCGAGTTTCTGGCCGCCGGTGTCGCGCCCCGGAGAACGGGCAACACGCACGCAGCCGGCGCGCCGTTCAACGTCTATCCAGCCGTCGATGGGTTCGTGTCGGTCTGCGCCGTGACCGAGCGCGACCGCGAGAACGTCCTGGCCGCCATCGGTCGGCCCGAGCTGGCGCGTGATCCGCGCTTCACCGGCGGCCCGGCCATCACCCCCGGGGCGCGTCGCGAGCTGGACGACCTCGTGGGCGCGTGGATCGCCAGGCGCCCGGCCATGGAGACCGTGAACATCCTCCAGGCGCACAAGGTGCCGGCCAGCCCCGTGCCCGGCGTCGACGAGCTGGTGGACGACGAGCACCTGCGCGCCCGCGAGATGGTGGTGGGCCTCGAGCACCCCGACCACGGGCTGATTCCAGGCGCCCGCGCCCTGGGCATGCCGATCAAGTTCCGCCACCACCCAGCCCGCTTCGACGCGCCGGCCCCGGCGCTCGGCGCCGACAACGCCGAGGTGTACGGGCGGCTGCTCGGTCTCGACGCTGCCGCGCTCGGCGCCCTGCGCGCCCGGGGCATCGTCTGACGGCATTGGGCCGCCGGCGCTGCCTGTGCCTCACCGGGTAGGGACCGCGCGTGACTACCCGAGGAACAGCTCGCAGGTCTCGAGCCAGGCCTGGGTGGTGAGGGCCAGCGACTCCACGTCGATGCGCTCGTCGTTGCCGTGGAAGCGCCCGGCCATGGCCTCGGCCGTCAGGGCCCGCGAGAACAGGCCGAAGCCGTAGGCGATCGCGCCGTGCTCGCGGAAGTACGGCGCGTCGGTGAAGCCCGACGATCAGGCGCGGCAGCAGCTTGGCGCCCGGGTAGTGCGCGTCGACGACCCGCCCCAGCACGTCCCACAGCGGCGTCCCCGTGGGCGACACCGAGGCCTGCTTGGAGAAGAGCTTCTCGACGGCCACCTCCTCCGACAGGTCGCCGAGGGCCTTGTCGAGATGCCGGCGCACCTCGTCCTCGTTGTCGCCGGGGATGGTGCGGATGTCCACCTCGATGTCGACGACGTCGGGGATGACGTTGGTCTTCACGCCGCCGCGGCACATGTTCGGCGAGAACGTGGTGTGGGTGGCCGACCACGCGTACTTGGCCAGGCCCGCGGGCAGCTCGGCGATCGCCTCGTCGACGCGCGAGGGATCGACCAGGGCCGCCTTCACGGCGGGATCGACGTCGAGCGTGCCGACGAAGGCGCTCCACAGATCGTCCACGTACGGCGACGGCCGGTAGTCGGCCAGGCGGCTGACCACCTGCGCGGCCTTGACCAGCGCGTTGTCCGCGCCGTACGGCATCGAGCCGTGGCCCGGGCGTGCCCTTGACGCGCAGCCGGCGCCAGGCCACGCCCTTCTCGCCGACGTGCACGGTGACGTTCAGCTCGTCGCCGTGCGCGCTGACGGTGCCGCCGTTCTCGGTCAGGAGATAGTCGGCCCGGAGCGCGTCCCAGTGTCGCTTGCACACGTGGCCGGCGCCGAGCGCGCCGCCGGCCTCCTCGTCGGCGCAGGCCAGGTAGACCAGCGTGCCGCGCGGCCGCCACCGCCGCGCCGGGCCAGCGCCTTGAGGGCGACGGCCTGGGAGGCGGTGAGGTTCAGCATGTCGAGCGCGCCGCGCCCCCACACCTCGCCGTTCACCAGCTCGCCCCCGAACGGATCGCGCGTCCAGTGCGCGGGCGTCACCGGCACGACGTCGGTGTGGCCCATCAGGCAGAGCGTCGGCGCGGCCGGGTCGGTCCCCTCGATGCGGGCGACGAGGCTGGTGCGGCCGGGCGCCCCGTCGGGCTCGTAGACCTCGAGGTCGAGGCCGCTGCCCTCGAGGTAGGTGCGCAGCACGTCGCTGGTGCGCACCTCCTGGCCGGAGGCGACGGTGCCGTCGTTCACGCACTGGTTGCGGATGAGCTGCTGCAGCAGCTCCACGGTCTGGCCGGTCAGCGCGTCGTTCATGACCGGGGCGTGTGGCGGGTCAGGAAGTCGGTGACCCGCCGGATCGACTCGGCCAGATGAGTGGGGCCGCGCCAATCCTTCTGGATCTCGAGATTGGGGGCGAGGCGGGCGATCTCGTCGCTGGTCGCGGCCGGGTGCGGCTTGTCGGTGCCGGGTTGCAGCAGCAGCGGCGTGGAGCAGCGGCGCACGAACTCGCGGCTCACCGAGAAAACGAAATCGCCGCCGAACATGTTGTGGCCGAACTTCCGGATGACCTCTTCGCTCAGCGACGGGTCGCGGGCCAGCATGGTCTTGACGAAGCCGCTGACCGCGTCGTCCCAGGTGTCGCGGTTGTCGTGCAGGCCGATCGGGTTCTGCAGCACCGCGGCGGTGACCCGCTCGGGCGCCATCTCGCACAGCGTCAGGCAGTAGGTGCCGCCGATGCAGCCGCCCATGACGTGGAAGCGGCGATGACCGAGATGATCCATCAGCGCCAGGTGATCGCTCGCGTACGTGTGCCAGCCGTGGGTCGAGGTCACCGCGCCCCGCGAGTTGCCGGCGTTGCGTTGATCCATGCCGATCACGGTGAACCGGCCGGCCAGGTCGGCCATGGGATTCATCCACGGCGGCGGGGCGCCGGGGTTGCTGGGACTGTGGCGCCAGTACTCGAGCTGCGAGCGCAGGCCCCCCGGCGCG
Organism: uncultured Candidatus Rokubacteria bacterium; assembly: GCA_963743355.1. Lineage (GTDB taxonomy): Bacteria > Methylomirabilota > Methylomirabilia > Rokubacteriales > CSP1-6 > AR5. Next base: position 2,994,677 of record CAVUPM010000002.1, on the reverse strand, counting down.
AAGAGCAGCAGGGGATGGCCCGACCCGTGGACTTCGTAGTGGATCTCGGCATCAGGACGCGTGAATACCGGCATCGCCTTCCTCCCGACCTGGGCTTCGCGACTGCCGCGCCACGATAGCACCGCTCGCGCGGGCGCGCCGGGATCGTCTCGTGCCCCGCGGGTCCGCTGCGCCCGGGCTAGAATCCTGGGGATGGCCGCACGACGCCGATCCACGCGTCGCGGGGCGACGACCCGGGCGCACGCCGGTCGACCGGCTGCGCGCGATCTGCCTGGCGCTGCCCGAGGCGACCGAGAAGCTGGCGTGGGGCGAGCCCACGTGGCGCGTGCGCGGCAAGCTCTTCGCCCAGCTCGACGACCACCATCACGGCGCCGATCATCTCGCCGTCTGGCTGCCGGCCCCGCTCGGCGAGCAGGAGGCGATGATCTTCACGGATCCCGCGCGGTTCTTCCGGCCGCCCTACGTGGGGCCGCGCGGCTGGGTCGGCGTGCGGATCGACCGTAAGCCCGACTGGGCGCTGGTGGCGAGGCTGGTCGAGCAAGCGTACCGGGAGGTGGCGCCGCCGCGGCGGCGCGCGTCGATGGCCGCGGTCGCGCCCAGGGCGCGGAGGACGAGGCGAGGCTGACGGCGCCTTCGAGGTCAGCGCGTCGATCGTCCCGCGGCCAGGACGAGGTCGACGAGCTCGTACGCGCGGGTGCGGTCGACGTGGTTGAGATGCGTGTTGATGCGGTTGCGACTGGCCGAGGTCAGGTAGAAGCGCTCGTAGAGGACGTTGCGACCGGCCAGGCCGCTGCCGACGAAGTCCCAGGCCAGGCGGAACAGGGCGGCCCGGTGCTCGGCGTCCACGTCGTTGGCGCCCCCGAGGAACTCGTCGATCAGCGGGCGCAGCTCAGGGTCGTCGAGCTGGGCGCGCGTGGGCGTGGCGAGCAGGTTGTGGCTCCCGATGAGCGTGATGATCTCGTTGACCCGGGGGAACCAGGTCGCGAGGAGCGAGCGCATGGGGTGCAGAGGCCGGCCGTCGGGAAACCACACGCCGTCGCCCACGTGGCGGCCGTGCTCGGCCGAGAGCAGCACCGCGCTGCGCGTCACCTCCACGTAGCTGGACAGCTCGCCCAGCATCTCCAGCGTGGCCGGGCTCTGGTCGTTGATCGCCTCGGCCATCCGGGTTGCCAGGCCGTAGGCGAACTCCAGCTTGGTGAGGGCGCGGACGGTGCTCTGGTTCGTCATGTTGTCGCGGATGCCCGAGCGGCCGACGCCGTTGTGAATCTCGACGTCGCCGTCGAGGAACACGCGCTCCTGCGCGATCTCGACGTCGTCGAAGATGACGACGGCGTCCTGCTCGTCGAAGCGGCTCGACAGCGGACGGTCGAAGGGATGGGCACCCGGCGCCGCGGCGCTGTCGCGGCACAGGAAGATCAGCCCCGGGGTGTCGACGGCCACCGCGAACCCCAGCGCGTACGCGCTCGCCGCCGGGGGCAGGGGCAGGCTGGGGTAGACGACCAGCTCATCGGCAAAGGGCGCCAGGGTGGCGAGCACCTTCGCGCCGCGCACGACGATGCCGCCGGCGGTGTCGCCGACCTTGTGCAGGGCCACCCGGTTGCCGGCCAGCTTCGCGTCGGTCGTCTTGTCGACGGTGGGCTGGATGATGGTATGGGTGAGCGAGACGTCGTCGCGGGCCAGCCGCCGCTGGAAGCGCACGAGGTTCTCGGCCCCGCCGGCGTTGCGCTGATCGGGCCCCGCCCAGAACGCCGGCCGGCTGGCGAACGAGGCGAACTTCACGTTCATGTAGTCCGGGGTGCGCCCCATCAGGCCGACGGTGGCTTCCGCGATGCGCGCCAGCCCGTGGTTCCTGCGCTTCAGGTCTTCGACCGATCGGGGAAACATGTGGCTGATGTTGATCGGCTCGCCTGTCTCGGGATCGGGGACCAGGCATTCGTCGGCGAACCGGTGCTGCCGATCGAACACCTCGGCCAGCGTCCGGGCTGCTCCGGCCAGCGCCGGATGCTGGGTGACGTCGCCGATCCGCTCGTCGCCGAGCCACAGCCGGCGTGGCGTCTTGCGCAATCCGTCCAGGAACTGCTGGCCCGTTCGCGCGCCCATGGTCCACCCCTCCGCGGCACGCCGTCGTGTGCCGCCGGCCGAAGGATCGGGCTCCGGCCGGCGGGAGTCAAGACCGGCCAGGTCTTGCACTCGCGTGAGGATGACATAGGCTACGATCCATCCCCGGAGAAGGAGAGCCCCGATGCGAGTGATCGACATGGAGTGCAACGTCCCCAAGCGCGCGAGGAGCGACGGCGAGGCGCCCGCGGTGAAGGCGCCGGCCGCGGCGGTGGGGACGTCGGCGGCGCAACGGCCGGCCGGCTACGGCATGGCCAACTACGAGCGCATCTTCCGGTCGCGCCGGGACGGTGGTGACCCGCGTCCCGACACCGAGACGGACGATTATCTGAAGATGCTCGATCGGCTGGGGATCGTGCGGTCGGTGCCCTTCGGGGCCTCGAACGACGAGGTGGCCGAGCTGCTGCGCGATTATCCAAACCGTTTCATCGGTCTGGCCCGCATCAGCGGCCTCCACGGCATGGGTGGGGTCCGGGAGCTGGAGCGCCGCGTGCGCGAACAGGGGTTCCACGCGCTCGGCGTCTCGGCCCTGGTGGACGCCATCCCGGCCAGCGATCGTCGGTACTACCCGCTCTACGCCAAGGCCGCCGAGCTGGACATCCCCGTGCGCATCTACTCGTCCATGAGCTACGCGACCGATCGGCCGTACGACCTTGGCCACCCGCGCCACCTCGACCAGGTGGCCATCGACTTCCCGGAGCTGACGATCATCGGCGGCCTCGGGGGCTGGCCGTGGGTGAACGAGATGGTCGCCATCGTCCGACGGCATCCGAAGCTCTACCTCGACACCTCGGCCCACCGCGCCAAGTACCTCGGGCAGCGCGGCTCGGGGTGGGAGATGCTGCTGCAGTTCGGCAACACGCTCATCCAGGACAAGGTCCTGGTCGGACTCTCGGCCGGGCTGGTCAGCCAGTCGTACGAGACGCTGATCGGGGAGTACATGGCCCTGCCGCTCAAGGACACCGTGAAGGAGAAGTGGCTCTACCACAACGCCGCGCGCGTGTTCGGAATCGAGTAGACCGATGCTGACGCCCCAGACCATCGACGCCACCGCGCGCGCGGCCCTGGAGATGCACCGGACGCGCACCCGCTACCGCCCGCTCGACGCCGCCCTCCGGGCCGCCCCCCTCGAGGACGCCTACCGCATCCAGGACGCGCTGCATCGGCTCATGACCGCGGCCGGCCGAGGCGAGATCTCCGGCTGGAAGATCGCCCTCACCTCGAAGGCGATGCAGCAGATGACCGGCGTGGACCAGCCCGCCGCCGGCGCGATCTTCTCGAAGGTCGTGTATCCCTCGCCGGCCCGGGTCGACCTCGGCGCGTATCACCACCTCGGGGTCGAGTTCGAGGTGGCGGTGCGCCTCGGCGACGACCTGCCGGCGAGCGGCGGGCCGTGGACACGCGCGTCGGTGGCCGGGCGCGTCGCCGCGTGCCTGCCCGCCTTCGAGCTGGTCGAGGACGGCGACGCCGACTACAAGACGCTCGACGCCTTCACCCTCGTGGCCCAGAACACCTGGAACGGCGGCGTGGTGGTCGGGACGCCGGTGGTGGACTGGCGGGGCGTCGAGCTCGACACCGCGGTGACGCGCTGCTGGATCAACGACGAGCCCGCGGGACAGGGCAAGACCGGCGACGCGCTGGGCCACCCGTTCGAGGCCGTGGCGTGGCTGGCGAACCTGCTCAACCGCCGCGGCCGCACGCTCGACCGCGGGATGATCGTGATGACCGGCAGCAGCATCACGACCAAGTTCCCGACGCCGGGGGACCGCATCCGCTTCGCGATCGACGGTCTGGGCGAGGTGGCACTGGAGGCCGCGAAATAGCGGCGAGTGAGGCGCTCGCCCGGGCGCCGTCTGGGATAGAATCCCGTCGGCGAGGTCACGACACGCCGGGAGGGCACGCGATGGATCTGGGGCTTCGGGGCAAGCACGCAATCGTCACCGGCGGCAGCCTGGGCATCGGCAAGGCCATCGCGCGTGAGCTGGCTCGCGAGGGTGCGGACGTCGCCATCGTGGCGCGCACGAAGGACCAGCTCGAGGCGACGGCGCGGGAGCTGTCGGCCGAGACCGGCCGGCGCGTCATCCCGCTGGCGGCCGACGTCACCAGCAAGGCCCAGGTCGACGCCATGGTCGATCAGGCGGCCGCGCAGCTCGGCGGTCTGCACATCCTGGTCAACAGCGGCTCGCCGCCCGGCGGCTCGGCCACCGCCACCGGGCCGATCGAGACCGTCGTGGACGAGGACCTGCTGCAGGATTTCAACGTGAAGTACGTGGGCGCACTGCGCTGTGCCCGGGCCGCCATCCCGCACATGAAGAAGGCGGGGTGGGGGCGCATCATCAACATCAGCGGGACCAACGCGCGCAACGCCGGCAATCTCAGCGGCGGCGCCCGCAACACCTCGCTGGTGCACCTCAGCAAGACGCTGGCCGTGCAGGTGGGGCGCTTCGGGATCACCGTGAACTGCGTGCACCCCGGCACGACGCGGACCGAGCGCACGCCACGGCTGCTGGCCGCGCGGGCCAAGGAGCTCGGCATCGCCGCCGAGGAGGTCGAATCCCGCGACTTCGCCCCCGATTCTCCGCGCGGCAACGCCATCTGCCGGATGGTCGACGCGGCGGAGATCGCCTACGTCACCGTGTTCCTGGCGTCGGACAAGGCCTGGGCCGTCAGTGGCGAGCTCGTCGTGGCGACGGGCGGTTCCGGCCGGGCGGTGTACTACTAGCGCCGGCGGCGGCGGTATAGTACTCGCCACGCTGAGCCCCAAGGAGGGCGCCATGTCCGACACCTCGCTCGATCTGTTGACGGCGGCCATCCTGGATCGCGATCAACCTCGCACGACCGATCTCTTCTTCCAGATGGTGCGGCGCGAGGGCCGCCCGCTCGGCGAGGCGCTCGGCGTGGTGACGGCGGCCGAGGCGCCCTTCGTGCAGGTGCCCAGCCACATCAACGTCCGCGACGGCCAGATCACGCTGATCAACAACGACCACACGATTCTCGGGCTCCGGACCTCCGTCAGCCTGGCGCCGTACCTGCCCGAGCCCTATCGGCTGCTGCCGCTCCTGCAATCGGTCTGGTACATCCCGGCCGGCCTGGACATCTGGAACCAGCTCCTTGGCAAGTACCCCGGCCGCTACGCCACGATGAAGGGGATGAACGTCCCGCCGCCGAGCTACGGCCCGGTCGTGTGGCACCAGGAGCAGGCGCCGATCACGGAGGCAGGGACCGTCGAGGATCGGCTGCACGCCCACATGATCGCGACGATGAGTGGCGACGTGCAGCGCTCGTACGGCCTCTTCCTGGGCCTGGCCGCCGACCCCCAGGCCCGCCCGCGGCTTCGCGATCACCTCATCTTCCTGGGCCTCATCGACCTGCAAGACACGGTCGCCGGCCGGAAAGCGCGCAACACGGGGCACAAGGCCCTGCGAGCACGCGCGGTGATGGATCTCGCCGAGTTCATCGGCTGGGATCGGTCCGGTGGCGTGCACTACATCGGCGTGCCCGACCTGGCCGTCGGCCCGCTGTACTACTCGCTCTACGACGCCGCCTGCGTGGCGGTGACCAGCGAGCTCGCCGACGCCGGCAAGCAGCTCGCCGAAACGAACCACACGCCGCTCACGCCGGCCGAGGTCGAGGAGATGGTCGCGCTGCTCATGACGGCCGACGCGACGACTATCTGGGCTCTGCTCACCACGCACCTGCGCAACGGGGTGTCGGTCCGGAGCCTGGGGGACGCTATCCAGATCGGCGCGGCCGAGCTCATCTTGAGGACGACGGTGGGCCGCCAGTTCACCGATGGCCAGCACCCGTTCGACTACTGCAACACCGCCAACGACTGGCTGCGCACGACCCGGAGCCCGTACCGGGCGCGCGTGCTGTACCTGATGGCCCACTTCGTCAACGACTCCGCCCGCTCGAACAAGCTGGCCACGCCGGTCATGGAGCGCGAGTGCGCAGGCTTCGACGAGGCCGGCCGGTCACCTCAAGCCCTCCTGGAAGAGCTGGACGAAGCCATCCTGGCCTTCGACATCGCCCGGACCACCGCGGTGGCCAGCGCCTATCTGAAGTCCGGCGCCGATCGCGAGGCCTACTTCGCCACGGTGGCGGTCACCGCTTGCAAGTTCCAGGACGATCCGCACAACCAGAAGATCACCCACTCCACGTTCGAGGAGTACGGCCACAACTCCACGCACCTGCGGGATCGCCTCCTCCTCGCCTCGGTGCGGCTGCTGGCGGGGTGGCCGAAGATGCCGGGCGAGCGCGAGTGCTACGCGCGCTTCATGAAGGAGTGGATCGACAACTGACCGGGCGCTAGCCGCACGAACCGCTTGCACGGCTGTTATGGTTCTTGTAACCTTATTGACAGGCCATGCGAGTCGAGCGTCGCGACGTGAGCACGGAGCAGCTGGCCGGCGTCCAGGCATCGGTGGTCGTGTCGGTGGCCATCTTCAGCGTCCGGGCTGATGCGGCCGGCCGGCCAGCCTTACAGGTGCTGCTGGTCCGGCGGGCCGCCGACCCGTTCGCCGGCTACTGGTCGCTTCCGGGCGGCAAGCTCTGGAGCGGCGAGGCCCTCGACGAGGCCGCCGCGCGCCAGCTCGTGGAAAAGACCTCGCTGCGGGCGGCGTACCTCGAGCAGCTCTACACGTTCGAGCTCCACGACCCCGCCCGCCAGCTCGAGGCCGCGGTCGTGGCCTACTACGCGCTCGTGCGCACCGATCGGGCGGAGATCGCGCCGGGGCGCAAGACGATGGAAGCCGCATGGTTCCCCGTCGACGAGACGCCCACGCCACTCGCCTTCGACAACGACGAGGTCCTGCACTTGGCGTTGCGGCGCCTGCGCGGCAAGGTGGAGTACGCGCACGTGGCGTTCCAGTTCCTGCCACCCTCGTTCACGCTGGCGCAGCTCCGCGCCGTGTACGAGGTGATCCTGGGGCGCCGGATCGATCCCACGAACTTTCGGCGCCGCGTCGAGGCCACCGGCACCATCGTGCCCACGGGGCACGTCGTCTCGGGCGGCCGTCATCGACCGCCGGCGCTCTACCGCTGCGCGGACGATCCCGGCACCCTGGTCAAGACGGTGCGGCCGCGACGAGCGCTGAAGTCCCGACCCGAGCAACACACCACCACACCGGTCACTCCCTAGCGCGATGCGAACCCAGGACCGGGCGTCGATCTCCCCGAGTAATGGTGTATGTAACCCTAAGAAGGCCTCGCCGGCGGACACCCGGGGCCTGCGAAGAGGAGCATGGTGATGCCAACCACGAATTCGATCAGCGCGCGGATCGAGGTCGCGCCCGAGGCCGGGCTGTGCAGCGACGAGCTCAAGTGGGACCCGTGGGCGTACGACGCTCCACGCCAGGCCTCCCGCCTGCCGGTCTACGGCGCCGGTGCCAGTCAGTGGGACGCGATCCCGGAGTCCGCCCCGGTGCAGACCGAGATCCCCGAGCGCTATCGCCGCATCGCGCCCGAGGAGATCGAGCAGCGCATCGGTGCCGCCAAGGTCAGGCTGGGCTCCCGCCTGGTCATCCTCGGTCACCACTACCAGCGGGACGAGATCATCCGCTGGGCCGATTTCCGCGGCGACTCCTTCAAGCTCTCCCAGCAGGCGGCCAGCCGCCGGGAGTCGGACTACATCGTGTTCTGCGGGGTGCATTTCATGGCGGAGAGCGCCGACATCCTCGGCGGCGACCACCAGCGGGTGATCCTGCCCAACCTGGCCGCCGGCTGCTCGATGGCCGACATGGCGGACGAGGCCCAGGTGCTCGCCTGCTGGCGCCAGCTCGACGAGGCGCTCGGGACCCGAGGCGTCGTGCCGGTGACCTACATGAACTCCTCGGCCGCCCTCAAGGCCTTCTGCGGCGAGCGGGGCGGCGTCGTGTGCACCTCCTCGAATGCGACCCGGGTCGTCGAGTGGGCCTTCGCGCGGGGTGAGCGGGTGCTGTTCTTCCCGGACGAGCACCTCGGACGCAACACCGGCGTGAAGCTCGGCGTCCCCGACGACGCGATGATGGTGTGGGATCCGCACCGCCCGCTCGGGGGCGCCTCCGTCGAGGCTCTGCGGCGGGCTCGGCTGATCCTCTGGCGGGGCTGGTGCTCGGTGCACGCGCGCTTCACGGTGGCGCAGATCGCCCAGGCGCGCCGCGCGTATCCGGGGATCACGGTCATCGTGCATCCGGAGTGCCGGCGCGAGGTGGTCGCGGCCGCGGATCTCGACGGCTCGACGGAGCTCATCCTCGAGACGATCTCGGCGGCGCCGGCCGGCAGCCAGTGGGCGGTCGGAACGGAGATCAACATGGTCAACCGCCTGGCCGCGGAGCACCGCGACAAGCGGATCTTCTGCCTCGATCCGGTGATCTGCCCCTGCTCCACGATGTACCGGATCCACCCGGCCTACCTGGCCTGGGTCCTGGAAGCCCTGGTCGACGGCCGGGTCGTGAACGAGATCGTCGTGGCCGACGGCGTGAAGGCGTCAGCCCGGGTCGCGCTCGATCGCATGCTCTCGCTCCCCGGCCAGCGCGCCGGCGCGGCGGTGCGGTCGTGAGCGCGCTGGGGCACGCGCACCCGCCGCGGCACCAGGTGCTGGCGGTCATCCAGCGCGCGCTCGAGGAGGACATCGGCTCCGGCGACGTGACGACCGACAACGCGGTGCCCCCCGAGCAGCGCTCCCGGGCGGTGCTCCTCGCCAAGCAGGCCGGCGTGCTCTGCGGCGGGCGCGTGTTCGCCGAGACGCTGGCGCTGGTCGATCGCGACGTCACGGTCGAGCTCGTGCTGGCCGACGGCGCCGCCCTCCGGCCCGGCGACATCGTCGCGCGGATCGAGGGGCCCACGCGGGCGCTGCTGACCGCCGAGCGGACGGCGCTGAACTTCGTCCAGCGCCTGAGCGGCATCTCGACCACCACCGCGGCGTTCGTCGCCCGCCTGGAGGGGCTGCCCACCCGGCTGGTGGACACCCGCAAGACGACGCCGGGTCTGCGCGTCCTCGAGAAGTACGCGGTCCGAATCGGCGGGGGCCACAATCACCGCTTCAATCTCGCCGACGCGGTGCTGCTCAAGGACAACCACCTGGCGGCTCTGCGCAGCCGCGGGCTGGATCTCGCGGCGGCCGTCCGCGAGATGAAGCGGCGCGTGCCGCACACGATGCGAGTCGAGGTGGAGGTGACCTCGGTGGCGGAGATCGACGCCGCCCTCGCCGGCGGTGCCGACATCGTCCTGCTCGACAACATGACGCCGCCGGCCATGCGCGAGGCCGTGAAGCGGATCGGGGGCCGGGCGGTCACGGAGTGCTCCGGTACCGTCACGCTCGACACGGTGCGCGAGCGCGCCGAGACGGGGGTCGACCTGATCTCCTCGGGCGCGCTCACGCACTCGTCGAAGGCGCTCGACCTCAGCCTCGAGCTGCAGGAGGACTGAGGTGCCGGCCATGACGACCGCCACGCGCCCGATCTACCTCGACTACGCTTCGACGACGCCGGTGCACCCGGCGGTCCTCCAGGCCATGGAGCCCCACCTGCGCCAGGAGTTCGGCAACCCCTCGAGTCTCTACCCGCTCGGCCGGCGCGCCGCCGACGCGCTGGCGGGGGCCCGCGCCGCGGTGGCGCGGATCCTGGGTGGCCGCGACGACGAGATCGTCTTCACCGGCGGCGGATCGGAGGCCAGCAACCTGGCCCTCAAGGGTGTCGCCCTGGCCCGCCCCGACAAGCGACACCTGGTCACGACGCCGATCGAGCACAGCTCAGTGCTCGGGGCCGCCCACGATCTCCAGGAGCACTTCGGCGTCGAGATGACCTGCGTGCCGGTGGACGAGCGCGGGATCGTCGATCCGGCGGCGATCGCGGCGGCGATCCGGCCCAACACCGGCCTCGTCAGCGTGATGCTCGCCAACAACGAGATCGGAACCATCCAGCCCGTGGCGGAGATCGCGCGGCTCGCCAGGGCCCGAGGCGTCCTCGTGCACACGGACGCGGTGCAGGCCGCCGGCCTTCTCGATCTCGACGTCGATCGTCTCGGGATCGACCTGCTCTCGCTCTCGGCCCACAAGTTCTACGGGCCCAAGGGCGTCGGCGTGCTCTACGTCAGGGCGGGCACGCCGCTCGTCCCGCTCATCCACGGCGGCAGCCAGGAGCGGCTCCGGCGGGCCGGGACCGAGAATGTCGCCGGCATCGTGGGCTGCGGCGCCGCCCTCGAGCTGGTCGAGCAGCACCGTACGACGACCTGCGCACGCCTGACCACGCTGCGCGATCGCCTCATCGCGGGGATCGAGGCCAGCGTGCCCGGCGCGCTGCTGAACGGCGATCGGCGGCGGCGCCTGCCCGGCAACGTGAACGTCTGCTTCCGCGACGTGCAGGGCGAGACCCTGCTGCTGGAGCTCGAGGCGGAGGATGTCTACGCGTCGAGCGGCTCGGCCTGTCACGCCGGCTCGCAGGACCCCTCCCACGTGCTCCTGGCGATCGGCCGCAGTCCCGAGCTCGCCCACACCGCGCTGCGCCTGACGCTCGGCGCGCCGTCGACCGAGGCCGAGGTGGAGCGCGTGCTCGAGCTGCTGCCCCTCGCGGTGAACCGGTTGCGCGAGAGGGCGGCCGCCAGCGCCGGGGGTCGCTGAGCTAGACCTTGGCGACGCCCGCCCGCGCGCAGTCTTCGTCCTGCTGCGCGGTGCCGCCACCGACGCCGCAGGCGCCGATCACCACGCCGTTGCGGATGATGGGCACCGCGCCCTGGCTGGCAATCATGTGCCCGCCCTCGGCCGCGGCGATGCCCTGCACGATCGGGCTGCCGGCGCGCTCGGCCAGCTCGCCGCTGGCCCGTCCGAAGGCGACCGCGGCGATGGCCTTGCCCTGGCACCCGTAGACGCTGGCCCAGATGGCGCCGTCCATGCGGTTGAAAGCCATCAGGCGGCCCCCGGCGTCGCACACCGCCGCGCTGATCCGGATGTTCATCTCCCTGGCCTTGTCCAGCGCACCCTGCACGACCTGATTGGCTTCCGCGAGCGTCAACGCCATGGTGGAAATCTCCTCTCCGTGGCCGGAGAGTACCCCGCTTGCCTCCTGCGCGCGAGCGGGCTACCTTCGGCGCTCACCCTGGCAGAGGAGGTCGCTATGGCCCAGACGACGTTGCCGCCGTGGATCCAGGCGTTGCAGCAGCGTGATCCGGAGTTCGTCGACTCGTACATGGCCCAGCGCGAGCGCATCATGCGCGATGGCGCCATCCCGGCCAAGTACAAGCACCTGATGACCATGATGGTGGACGCGCTCCAGTCGCACCCGGACGGCGTGGCCACCATCGCCAACCGTGCCCGGGCGGCCGGCGCGTCGGAGGCGGAGATCCAGGAAGCCGTCGAGGTGACCTATCTCTTCGGCGGCACCCCGGCGCTGGTGACCGCCATGAACGCGTTCCGCACGTCGTAGAGGCCCAAGGAGCGAGCCATGATCCTCGAGCGCTTCAAGGTTCCCGCAAAGGACGAGGTCCGGGTGTCGGAGGCGGCGCTGCGCCGCACGGTGACGCAGATCTTCGAGAAGCTCGGCCTGAGCCCGGACGACGCCGCCGAGGGCGCCGACGTGCTGACGATGACCGATCTCCGGGGGGTCGAGACCCACGGTGTGTCGAACATGCTGCGGATGTACGTGCGCGACTACAAGGCCGGCAAGCTGAACTCCGGCCCAGGCTGGCGCGTCACGCGTGAGTCGCCCGGCACCGCGGTGATCGACGCCGAGCGCCGGCTCGGCATCATCGTGGGGCCGAAGGCGATGCGGCTGGCGGTCGACAAGGCCCGCGCCGTGGGCGTCGGCGTGGTGACCGTGTTCAACAGCGGCCACTTCGGCGCGATCGGCCACTACGCCATGCAGGCCGCCGCCCAGAACATGGTGGGCGTCTGCTTCACCGGCGCCGGGCTGAGCGTGGTGCCCACGTTCGCGTCGAAGCCGATGATCGGGACCAACCCGATCGCGCTCGCCGCGCCGGCGCGCCACGAGGCGCCGATGCTCTTCGACGCCGCGACCTCGGCGATCGCCGGCAACAAGATCCGGCTGGCGATCCGGGTCGCCTCGCCGCTGCTGCCCGGCTGGGTCACGGACAAGGACGGCATCCCCATCATGGAGGAAAAGCCCGTCTTCGACCGCGACGAGTATTACCAGGCGCCACTGGGCGGCACCCGCGAGCAGGGCTCGCACAAGGGCTACGGCCTGGCACTCATGGCCGAGGTCTTGTCGACCGTGCTCTCCGGCGCGTTGCCCACAATGCTGGTGCCGGGCAGCGGGTCCAAGAACCACTTCGCGGCCTACAGCATCGACGCCTTCACCGACGTCGAGCAGTTCAAGGACACGATGGACGAGATGCTCAAGACCCTGCGGACGGCGACGCCGGCGCCGGGCCAGGAGCGCGTCCTCTACCCGGGGCTGTCCGAGGCCGAGGAAATCGAGGCGCGCCGGGCCAACGGGATCCCGTTGCACAAGGAGGTCCTGCAGTGGTTCGCCGAGTGCACGAGTGAGCTGGGCATCGCGCCACTGGCACCGATGCGCTGACGGGCCACGGCCGGCCCTACCACACGTTCACGTAGTAGACGCCCCACTCGGGGTAGGCGTGCGCGTTGTAGCCACGGCCCCGAAAGTGGTCCGCGATCTCGTTGGCCCGGCGCAGCGTGGCGAACGGGCCATAGCGTCCGGCCTGGACTTGAACCAGCTGCACGCTGGCCGAGTCGTCCCAGGTCTCGCGAGTTTCGGCCCGACCGGGCGCGGCCAGAAGAGACGAGCCGAGCGCCACCAGCGCCAGCACAGACGTAAGGACCCTCCGAACCATCGTTCTGCTATCCATGACGGGTCTCCTTTCGACTGGGTCTCTCTGGGCTGTGCGCCACGCACACGGCGTGCCAGAGCCGGACTCCCATCAATCCGTGGACTTGACGGGGCGCGACCGCCCCCGGTCGGGCGACGTGCCCGAGGGTGCGCATCCCTGCAGGCGCTTCGCCCGCGGCCCTCGCCGTTTCACAAGCCGCCGGATCCGGGTTCTCAACTAGGGGGACACTGAGATGCCGCATCCGCTGGTGACGCAGCTCCGGTTCACGCGCCGCGAGTGGATCCGTGGGCTCAAGACCGTCACGACTGAGGAGGCGGGGCGGCGCTTCGGCCCCATCAATCCCATCGCGTGGATGCTCGGCCACCTCGCGTGGCAGGAGCAGCTCTACTGGTTGGAGCGGGCGCAGGGCACGATCGTGGTGCGCGAGGTGAAGCGATTCGGCTACGGCAAACCGCTCGTGGTGCCGCCGCTCGACGAGGCGTGGGCCTGGTGGCGCACCGTCACCGCCGCCGCCGATCCGTACCTCGACGGCCTCGCCGGAGCCAGGCTCACACGGCCGTGGAAGCGCGAGTCCTCCCAGGAGACTCCGGGGACGAAGCTGCACCGCACGACCTATCACTACTGGTTCCACCTCGGCGAGTCGCAGGCGATCCGCCAGATGCTCGGCCACGCGAAGCTGCCGGACTTCGTCGGCGGCTTCGGGACGTCGCAGTACCGACCGGAGCGCTAGCTCAGCTCGCGGAGGCGGTGGCGGCGCGCCAGATCCGACGGGCGCCCTTGTCGATCTTGAGCGCCACGACCGCGGCGGCGGCGAGGAACAGGCACGCCAGCGCGTACGCCGCGCCGTAGCCGCCGGTCGACTCGAACAGCGCACCGGCCAGCCAGGAGCCGATGGCCGAGCCCGTCTGGTGCACCAGGAAGATCAAGCCGAAGACGGAGCTGACCGAGAAGCGTCCGTAGATGTCGGCGGTCAGCGCCGAGGTCATCGAGCCCGTGCCCGCCATCGTGATCCCGCCGAGGACGGCCACCGCCAGGATCGCCACCGGGTTGTCGCGGATGAGAAAGAGGCCGGCGAAGATGAAGATCCGGCCGGCGTAGATCGTGGCGAGCACGGGCCGCCGCCCGAAGCGGTCGGACAGGGCGCCGAGCATCACCGTGAACCCGATGCTCGAGCCGCCGAGCACGCCGAGCGTCCACGACGCGAACATCGGCGAGTAGCCGTGGTCGGTGAGCATCGGGATGCCGTGCGCGGAGAGCAGGCTCATCGAGAACCCGCAGGTGAAGAACGAGCCCGCGAGCTGCCAGAACGCCAGCGTCCTGCAGCGCCTCGGCGGCAGTGACCCGCTCGACCGGGGCCGCGCTGGTTCCGGGCTTCAGCGGCATCGCCGTCGGGGGTCAGCCCCACCGACTCCGGCGAATCGCGGACGACCAGCAGGCAGAGGGGCATGACGAGCACGAGGACCCCGGCCGCGATGAGCATGTAGGTGGTGCGCCAGCCGGTGGTGAGGATCAGCCACGTCACGCCGGGAACGAGCAGGCTCATGCCGGTCATCGACGCGCTGCCCAGCACCGAGAGCGCGGTGCCGCGGCGCCTGCTGAACCACCGCGCCACCACGCCGGAGGCGATCACGGGCCCGGTGCCGGCGAGCCCGAGCGGCACGAGCACGCCGTAGACGGCGGCGAACTCCCAGAAGTTGCGCACCATCGCCGTCAGCACGAGCGAGACCACCAGCAGCACGGTGCCGACCGAGGTGACGACGCGCACGCTGAAGCGGTCGAGGGCCATGCCGGCCAGCGGCATGAAGACGCCGTAGAGGAACAAGCTCAGCGCGATCACGGCGGAAAAGCTGGCGCGATCGAGGCCGAGATCTTCCACGATCGGCTTGAGGAACGGCCCGACCGCGTGACGGACGCCCGTGGAGATGAACGTGGTGACGGAGAACGCGGCGACGACCCACCAGCCGTAAAAGATCGAGCGATTGGTCATGGCGTCAGCAACTATAGCCCAGCCAACGGGGGAACTTTCGCCGGTTAGTGAAGCTGCTCGTCGAGGTGGTCGTGGGGCCTCGATGCGTTCGCGTGTGCGCGGTCAGGCGGAGCCGGCGTGTGAGGCCGGCAGCTCCGCCAGCTCGATCAGCACGTTGCCGGTGGCCGACGGGTCGATGAACGCGATGCGCGCGCCGCCGTGGCCGATGCGCGGGGTCTCGTCGCGCAGCTTGACGCCCTTCTGCTTGAGCTCGGCGAGGGCGCCGTCGATGTCCTCGACCTCGAAGCAGATGTGGAAGAGGCCGGGCCCCTTGTCGCCGATCCACTTCGTCACGCCGGACTCGGGCCCCTGGCCCTCCAGCAGCTCGATGTAGGTCTCGCCGACCGGCAGCATGGCCAGCCGGGTCTGGCCGATCTGCTCCTCGTACTCGAGCGTCAGGCCGAAGGTATTCCGCAGCAGGTCGATGGACGGCCCGAGCGAGTTCACGGCGATGGCGATGTGCTCCACGCGCTTGATCTTCATGGCGCCCTCCAGTCAGCTCGAGAAGAACTCCAGCAGCAGGCGATTGACCTCGGCGGCGTTCTCGTACGCGGACCAGTGGCCGGCCCGCGGGATCCGGTGCAGGTCGAGCGGGCCGACGGCCGCGCGGATCTCGCCGATCAGCAGATCGGCCGGCCGGAAGGGGGAATCGTCGCGCTCGCCCCAGAGCAGCCGGATCCGGCAGGTCAGGGACGCGAGGTCGCCCAGGAGCGTGCCGCCGCCGCTCACCCTGCGGCTGTCGAAACGGGTGCGACGAACGCCCTCGACCTGGATGTCCACCGCGTCCTCGGTGACGCTGGCCGGATCGCTGAGCATGTTGACGAGCAGGTTGTGGCGGCAGATCTCCCGGAAGAGCCGCGCGTCGCCGTTGGCCTCCTTGTAACTGCGGATCGGCCGCTCGCCGAAGCGGCGGGTCGGGAAGCCGCCCGGCGAGACGAGGGCCAGGTGGCTCACGCGCGGGCCGAGCCGCCGGGCGAGGTTGGTGGCGATGGCGCCCCCGAACGAGAATCCCGGCGAGGCGCAGCGGGGCGTCGCCCGGGAGCATCGCGACGAGCAGCTCGTGGACGAGGTCGAGGTACGCGGGGCCGGTCGTCTCGCGGGCGACCGGCGCCGAGGCGCCGTACGACGGATGATCGACCGCGTGCACGGTGAAGCGGGTCGGCGAGCGGCTCGACGTTGCGGATCCAGTGCTGCCACGACCCCATGCCCGCCGTGAAAGAGGACGAGGTCGGCGCCGGTGCCGCGGCGGTGCACCGCCATCCGGGGAGCGGCCTCGGAGCTCACGGCAACCGCGGCCGGACGCGCTCGGCGAAGATCGTCAGCTGCTCGTCGAGCTCGCGGCCGTCGGCGGCGAGGAACTCGAGGACCAGGTGCTCGACGCCACAGTCGGCCAGCTCGGCGAGCTGGTCGACGAGCGCGGCCGGCTCACCGGCGAGCACGCGCCCGCCCCGCACGGACGCCGGCGCGCTCTGGCCGGGCCGTAGCACGCACGCGTCGTGACGCGGCGCCAGCACCGGGAGCGTCGAGCGCCCGCGCGCCCGGCAGAGCCGGGCGAGCTCGGCCCGGCCGGCGCGCAGCTCCTCCGGAGAGCGATTGATCGGATGCCAGGCGGCACCGAACTGGGCCGTGCGACGCAGCGCGGCCCGGCTGTGGCCGCCGACCCAGATCGGCGGGTGGGGCTTCTGCAGCGGCTTGGGCTCGAACGCCAGCCCGCCGAACTGCGTGTACTTGCCGGCGAACGACGGCGCCGGGCTGGTCCACAGCTCCTGCATCGCCTGCAGATATTCGTCGGTCATGGCGCCGCGCTCGGCGAAGGGCACGCCCAGCATGGCGCTCTCCTCGGCCAGCCACCCGGCGCCGATGCCGAGCACGACCCGGCCGCCGCTGAGCGCGTCGAGCGTGGAGACCATCTTGGCCGTCACGACCGCGTTGCGGTAGGGGACGATGAGCACCGTCGTGCCCAGCCGGACGCGGCGCGTCGCCCCGGCCGCCACGGCGAGCGTCACCAGCGGATCGAAGATGGCCTCGCCGATGTCGGTCGACGTTGGCGTGCGGCACGACGACGTGATCGCTGACCCACACGGAGTCGTAGCCGAGCGCCTCGGCCCGCACGGCCGTGCCCCGGACGATGTCCGGCGTGGCCAGGTGCCGACAATTCGGGATCCACACGCCGAAGTCCATCGAGCCCCCTCTGGGTGAACGGAGTCGCGCCGCGCCCTGCCGAGGATAGCCCAATCCCGCGCTCGGCATCGAGCGCCCGCGCGCTCGTCATCAAGACCTTCGCCCCGCGGAGCTGATCAGCCCCGACGGCTCCGGGGCCGGCGGCGCGGCCGGGTGGTCCGCGCGCGCCGGCCGGTGCTCCGAATCCAGTCGACGATGATGTCGGCCAGCGCGCCCTCGCGCCCGGCGAAACCATGCCTGGCCCCGGGCACCACCGCGCCGGTGCACGACCGGGCCCGCCCCGCGTTCTCGCGAAACGCGTCGAGCACCGCCGGCGGCGGCCGGTCGAGGTACTGGTCGCGACTGCCGATGATCACGGCGACCGGCAGCCGGACCGAGCGGAGCGCCGTCCAGCGCGCGGTCGGCCGGTAGTACGGAAAGACGTCCTCGTCCTCGCCCGGCCGGTACAGGCTGAGATAGCGGCGGGCGCTCCAGAAGCCCCACGCGCGCGGCACCAGCGCGCGCGGATCACGCCGGGCCAGCCGCTCGGCGGTGGCCACGCGCCGGCGAAGCTCCGGCGCGCCGATGCGCTTCATCTCGCCGGCGATGTCCGAGATGGGCCCCAGCAGCATCAGCCCGGCGACGCGCCGGTCGCGGACACGGGCGGCGTAGTGCAGCACCTTGTTCGCGCCGGTGGAGTGCCCGGCGAGGACGACGCGGCGGAAGCCGCGCCGGACGGCGAACGTGATCATCGCGCGGATGTCCTCGACGCTGTGACCGAAGCGCTCGAAGGCGGCGCCGGCGAGCTGGGCGCCGCGGCCGGCGACCACATCGTGGCCGCGGTTGTCGAACTTGAAGTAGCCGATGCCGGCGGCGTTGAGCGACGCCGAGAGCTCGCGGATCAGCGGCTGTCCCGACGAGAATCGCGAGCCGAGGCCGTGGACCCAGACGAGGGCAATGCGTCGCCGGCCGCTCGGCTCGGCCATCAGGCCGTCGAGGCAGACGCCGTCGCGCGTGCGCAGGCGGACGAGAGTCGTGGCGACGCCGACCGGCCCGGCCATGCCCGGACGATGGCCGGATTCGCGATGGCGGTCAAGGGGAACCCCCGGTCGGCCATCTGCCCTATACTCCCCTCCGTGATCACCTCCCGGGCCGTCGCCGACAACCTGACCAAGGCGTCGTGGATCCGCCGCATGTTCGAGGAGGGCGCCCGCCTCAAGCAGGAGCGCGGGAGCGACAAGGTCTTCGACTTCACGCTGGGGAATCCGGAGATCGAGCCGCCGCCGGCGGTGCTGGCCGCGGCGCGGCGCGTGCTGGACAGCGACGCGCCCCACCTGCACGCCTACATGCCCAACGCCGGCCACCCGCGCGTGCGCGAGGCGGTGGCCGGGCGGCTGCGCGCGGCCACCGGACTGCCGTACACCGCCAACCACGTCCTCATGACCGTGGGCGCCGGGGGCGCGCTCAACACCGTCCTGAAAGCGCTGCTCAACCCCGGCGACGAGGTGCTCACGGTGGCCCCGTTCTTCGTCGAGTACACGTTCTACGCGGAGAACTACGGCGGGCGCCTGGTCGTGGTGCCGCCCCGGGCCGACCTCACGCCGGACGTCGCCAAGCTCGAGGCCGCCATCACGCCGCGGACGCGCGCCATCATCCTGAACTCGCCGAACAACCCGAGCGGCGTCATCTACCCCGCCTCCGCGTTCGTCGAGATCGAGGCGATGCTCGCGCGCGCCGCGCAGCCGATCGTGCTCATCAGCGACGAGCCCTACCGCGCGCTCGTCTTCGACGACGTGGTCGTCCCCGAGGTGTCGCCGCTGGTGACCCGCTCGATCGTCGCGACGTCGTGGTCCAAGTCGCTGGCCATTCCCGGCGAGCGCATCGGGTACCTGGCGTTCTCGCCGCGCATGGCCGAGGCCAACGAGCTCTTCGAGGCGTGCACGTTCACCAGCCGCGTGCTCGGCTTCGTGAACGCGCCGGCGCTCTGGCAGTGGGTCGTCGCCGAGGTCGGAGATCTGGTGATCGACGTCGGGCCCTATCGCGAGAAGCGCGATCTCATGTACGAGGGGCTGCGGCGCATCGGGTACGAGTGCGTGAAGCCGCAGGGCGCCTTCTACGTGTTTCCGCGCACGCCCATCGACGACGACGTGGCCTTCGTCCGCCTGCTGGCCGAGGAGGGCGTGCTCACGGTGCCCGGTTCCGGCTTCGGCATGTCCGGCCACATCCGCATCTCGCTCACGGTCGAGCGCGACACCGTCGTGCGCGCGCTCCCCGGGTTCGAGCGCGCCTTCCGCAAGGCGCGGGGAGGGCCCGCGACGGCGTGAGCGCGCTCGCGGGCCTCGACGCGGGGCTCGTGGCCTACGCCGGGTTCGTCCTCGTCCTCGCCTATCTCGTCCGCGGCATCGCCGGGTTCGGCTCCGGGCTGATCGCCGTGCCCCTGCTCTCGGTGGTGGCGCCGGTCACCGCGGTGGTGCCCGTCGTGGTTTCGCTGGACTATATCGGCTCGGCCAGCCAGGGCGTGGGCCACATCCGGCGCGTCGCCTGGCGTGCGCAGCTCGCGCTCGTGCCGTTCACCCTCGTCGGCGTCGGGGTGGGGCTCTTCGTCCTGCGCGGGGTGTCGTCCGCGGTGCTGAGCCGCGGCCTGGGCGGATTCGTGATCGTGTACGCGATCTACCAGCTCTTGCCACTGCCACCGCTCCGCGGCTCGCGAGTCCTGGCCGTGCCGTGCGGGCTCATGGGGGGGCTGGTGGGCACGCTGTTCGGCACCGGAGGGCCCTTCTACGCGATCTACTTCAACCTGCTCGGACTGGACAAGAGCGAGTTCCGCGCCACGTTCGCCACGAATTTCCTCATCGACGGCGGCGTGCGCCTCATCGGCTACGCGCTGGCCGGCCTGCTGGGCTGGGCGACGCTGCTCTGGGTGGTGGCGTCGCTCCCGCTGGTCGCCGCCGGCCTCTACGCCGGCGGCCGCGTCCACGTCGGCCTGAGTCAGCGCGATTTCGTCCGGCTGGTGAGTCTCATCCTGTTGGCCGCGGGTGCCGCGCTGCTGATTCGTGGCTGAGACTCAGAACGCCAGGCGCCAGGCGCCGAGGACGGCCGCGCCGGCGCCGGCGACGAGCAGCCATTGCACGGGCGCGGATGGCTCGCGTCTGAGCGTGAGTGCCGCGGCCAACCCGAGCACGCCGCCGCCGACGAAGCCGAAGAGGTGAGCGAGCACGTCGGCCTCCGGTCCGGTGCCGAGCAGCGCCAGGAGCGCCAGGGCGGCCGCGACGACGACCCACCACTTGCGGGCGCCGGCGCCGACGCGAGCGGGCGCGACGATCCGCAGCCCGGCCAGGATGCCGACGGCCGCGAAGACGGCCGTGGACGCCCCGACGGACACGTGACCGCCGCCGTGGGCGGCGGCGGTGAGGGCGTTGCCGGCCGCCCCGGCCAGGAGCAGGAGCGACGCGCCGACGCCCGGCCCGAGGAGGCCGCACACCGCGGTCATCAGAATTGCGATGCCGACGGCGTTGCCGGCCAGGTGGGGCGCGTCGGCGTGCAGCGTCAGCGCGGTGATAGCCCGCCACCACTCGCCGGCCATCATGCGCGACGCGTCCGCGCTGCCGTGCTCGAACCACGCGCTGCGCCCCGCGCGGGAGCCGGTGATCGCGAAGAACCCGATCAGCAGCAGCGCGACCACGGCCCCGACGATCGTCGGCGGACGCGAGGGAGTGACCTCGTCGGCGCCCGTCGCGACCTCCCGGGCGTCCTCCTGGTCGTAGGCGGCGAGCGCCTCCAGCGCAAGCGCGACATCGTCGGGCGGGACGATCAGGGCCCAGCCGTCCAGCCGCTGGCGCAGCCAGTGCGGGATGCCAGCGGCGGCGAGAACGACCGCCCACTCGTCGGCGTGCCGACGGCTGGGTGTCACGCGCACCGCCGTCCCCGGACCCTCCATGCTGCGCCGTCCCCTTCGGGGCTAGGCGAGCAGGTCCTTGTACGTGGCCTCGTCGAACCCGACGATCAGTGTACGACCCTTCCGGAGCGTGGGCGCCCGCAGGTTGCCGGTCGGCCCCAGCAACAGGCCGAGCAGCTCCGCCCGCGGCGGCTTCTCGCGCCTGAGGTCGAGGTGCACGACGCGCTTGCCCTTGGCGACGTAGAGCTCGTCCACGTCCTTCAGCACGGCCAGCGCGGCGTCGCCCTTGATGGTGGCCTTCTTGGCGTCCCGCTGGCTGGCGACCGCGACCTTGTGCCGCGCAAGGAACCCTTGCGTCCTGGCACAGGTCATTCAGCCGTTGCGGTGATAGCTCCAGTCGACCGTGCTCATGTCGTCCTCCTCGTTGGACTGGGGGCCCCGACATGGCCCCCCAGACCCCCACTCGCTAGACGGGGTTCCGGAACATCTCGTCGATCTCGACCTGGTAGCCGTCGGCCAGCCGGTTCGTCTCGTTGGCCATGCCGACCACCGCCAGCAGCTCGCCCAGCATCTCGTCGGTCAGGCCGTGCTTCCGCGCGGAGGCGGTGTGGGAGGCGATGCAGTAGTCGCAGCCGTTGCTGGCGCTGACGGCCAGGTAGACCATCTCCTTGGTGAGCGGGTCGAGGGCACCGGGCGCCATCACCTCCTTCACGCTCTCCCACGTGCGCCGCAGTGTGGGCGGGTGGCCGGCCAGCGCCTTCCAGAAGTTGTTGATGCGGTCGGTCTTGCGCGTGGCCATGATGTCGTCATAGA
This sequence comes from uncultured Candidatus Rokubacteria bacterium, assembly GCA_963743355.1. GTDB lineage: Bacteria > Methylomirabilota > Methylomirabilia > Rokubacteriales > CSP1-6 > AR5. The sequence continues at coordinate 2,972,883 of CAVUPM010000002.1, read as the reverse complement.
CGGCGCGCACCTCGGCGCTCGCCTCCGCGTACTCGATCAGCTTCACGGTCGTCATGGGCTTTCCTCGGGGCTTCGGATCGCGTCACCGGGATTGTACTCGCCGCCATCGCGACCACCGCATCCTTGACAGGATCGCGGGCGAGAAGGGGCTGATGGCTGGTCCTCCTCTGGCATGGGTTCGAGGTCGCTGGGACTGGTCGCAGGGAGAATCGCCCCCGCGGAGACTCACGTCAAGCCGCGGGTCGCCATGCCGGAGCGGGCGACTCGACGGCGGACGTACAATTGGCCCGAGCCCGATCGATGACCTCTCGCCGAAGGAGGGTGAATTGAGCGACCCCATCCGGATCCAGTTCACACGGTTCTCCGCGTTCTACTCGCCGCTGATCGCCACGATCGCCGGCGGATTCCTGAAAGGCGAGGGGTTCGCGCCGCAGCACTCGATCGCGCCGGCCGGCACCTCCGCGATCGAGGGCGTGGTGCGGGGGACGGTCGACGTCTGCCAGTCGGCGCCGTCGCAGGGCTTCGGCCCGCTGGAGAAGGGGCAGGCGCCGCCGGCGCTGCACTTCGCCCAGATCAACGAGAAGGACGGCTTCTTCCTGACCGCCCGCACACCCGACCCCGCGTTCACCTGGGACAAGCTCCGTGGCCGGGCGGTCCTCGTCGACCACGGCGGCCAGCCGCTGGCCATGTTCAAGTACGCCTGCCACCGGCAGGGGCTGGACTACGCGGCCATCAAGGCGGTCAACGTCCCGAGCGACCAGATGGACCAGACGTTCCGCAAGGGCGAGGGCGACTACATCCATCAGCAGGGGCCGGCGCCGCAGCAGCTCGAGCACGACGGCGTGGGCCACGTGGTGGTCTCGGTCGGCGAGGCGATCGGCCCGGTCGCCTTCTCGAGCCTGGCGGCGACGCCGGCCTGGCTGAAGACGGACGCTGCCAGGCGCTTCATGCGCGCCTATCGCAAGGCGCGCGCCTGGCTGATCGCGACGCCGGCGGCCCAGGTCGCCGAGGCGGAGGCGTCGTTCTTCCCGGAAATCGCCCGTCCGGTGCTCACCGCCACCATCGCGTACTATCAGAAGCTCGGCTGCTGGGCGCCGCACGTCGAGATCACGCGCCCGGCCTTCGAGGTGGCGCTGGACGTGTTCCAGCACGCGGGCCTGATCACCCGGCGCCACCGGTACGAGGACGTCGTGGCGCCGCCGCCGAACGCCAGTTGACAGGGGGCGGTCGGATCGTCATGCTTTCGCGGGCATAGTCAGACACCAGACAGAAGGCGAGACCACTACTCATGCGATACGAGGCACCAGAATCGCTGGAGGGGGCGGTAGCCCTGCTCGCGGGGGCGACGGGCGAGGCCCGCGTCCTGGCCGGAGGCACCGACCTCCTGGTCCAGATGCGCGCCGACGTCGTCGACCCCGAGCTGATCGTCGACATCAAGAAGATCGCCGAGACCCGGGCGATCACCGAGGAGAAGGGCGGCTGGCGCATCGGCGCCGCGGTGACGGGGGCCGAGCTCAAGGAGCATCCCCGGCTCAAGCAGGTGTGGCCGGGCGTGGTCGAGGCCGCGAACCTCATCGGCTCGACCCAGGTGCAGGGCCGGGCGACGCTGGGGGGCAACCTGTGCAACGGCTCGCCGGCGGCCGACAGCGTGCCGGCGCTCATCGCCGCGGGGGCCGTCGCCACCCTGGCCGGGCCGCAGGGCAAGCGCGACCTCCCGGTCGAGGACGTCATGCTCGGGCCCCGCAAGCTCGCCCTCCAGAAGGGCGAGATCGTCGTCTCCTTCCTGCTGCCGCCGCGGCCGACGCGCTCGAGCGACGCCTACCTGCGCTTCATCCCGCGCACGGAGATGGACATCGCGGTGGTGGGCGCGGGCGTGAGCGTGACGGTCGACGATGCCGGCACGATCACCGCGGCGCGCGTGTCGCTGGGCGCGGTGGCGGCGCGGGTGCTGCTGGTGCCGGAGGCGGCCGGCGGCCATCGTCGGGCAGCCGCCTCGACCGGGCCGCGCAGGACCGGCTCGAGGCGGCCGCACGGGCGGCCTGCCGGCCGATCGACGACAAGCGGGGCACCGTAGAATTCCGCATCGAGGTCGCGGGCGTGCTGGCGCGCCGGGCGGCCCTGATCGCGCTGGACCGAGCGAGGACGAACTGATGGCCAAGCACCACATCGAAGCGACGGTGAACGGCGACGAGGTCGAGTTCCTCTGCGAGACGGAGGAGACGCTGCTCGACGTCCTCCGCGACACGCTGCAGCTGACCGGCAGCAAGGAAGGCTGCGCCTCCGGCGACTGCGGCGCCTGCAGCGTCACGCTGGACGGCCGGCTGGTCTGCTCGTGCCTCGTGCTGGGCTGCGAGGTCGGCGGGCCGCCGCGTCGAGACGATCGAGGGCATGGCCAAGGGCGAGACGCTCCATCCCCTGCAGCAGCGGTTCCTGGAGCACGCCGCGCTGCAGTGCGGCATCTGCACGCCCGGCTTCCTCGTGGCCTCCAAGGCCCTGCTCGAGAAGACTCCCGATCCGACGGAGACCGAGATCCGCTACTGGCTGGCCGGCAACCTGTGCCGGTGCACCGGATACGACAAGATCGTCAGCGCGGTGAAGGACGCCGCCGCGACGATGAGAAAGGGATAGCCATGGCCGAGACGATGACGAACGGGCAGTCGCAGACCTACGTCGGGACGCGCACGATCCGCCCGGACGGCGTCGACAAGGTGACGGGCCGCGCCCGCTTCGGCGCCGACTTCAACCTGCCCGGCCAGCTCATCGGGCGCGTGCTGCGCAGCCCGCACCCCCACGCGCGCATCGTCACGATCGACACGTCGAAGGCCGAGGCGCTGCCCGGGGTCAAGGCCGTGATCACCCGCGACGATTTCGCCGACCAGCCCTCGGAGTTCATCCCGGCCGGCGAGATGATGATGAACTACAAGGACGTGGTGCGGAACGTCATGGCCCGCGAGAAGGCCCTCTACGAGGGCCACGCGGTGGCCGCCGTGGCCGCCACCAGCGCCGCCATCGCCCGCCGCGCGCTCAAGCTCATCGACGTGAAGTACGAGGTGCTGCCGCACGTGATCGACGTGGTCGAGGCCATGCGGCCCGACGCGCCGCTCCTGCACGACGACCTCTTCACGGTCGGGGTCGAGCCCAAGCCCGACAAGCCCTCCAACATCGCCAAGCGCGTCGAGATCACGCTGGGCGACATCGAGGCCGGCTTCCAGAAGGCCGACGTGATCGTCGAGCGCGAGTTCAAGACCGCGCCGGTGCACCAGGGGTACATCGAGCCGCACGCGGCGCTGGCCACCGTGTCCGAGGACGGGTCGACCGAGCTGTGGTGCACGACGCAGGGCCACTTCATCGTGCGCGCGCACTGCGCGCGGCTGCTCGGCCTGGACATCGGCAAGGTCCGCGTCACGGCCACCGAGATCGGCGGCGGCTTCGGCGGCAAGACGGTCGTCTACCTCGAGCCGCTCGCCATCGCGCTCTCGCGCAAGGCCAAGCGTCCGGTGAAGATGGTCATGTCGCGCGAGGAAGTCTTCAAGGCCTCCGGCCCGACCTCCGGCGCCACCGTGCGGGTCAAGATGGGCGCGACCAAGGACGGCCGGTTCGTGGCCGGCTTCGCCGAGCTGAAGTACCAGGCCGGCGCGTTCCAGGGCTCGCCGGTGCAGCCCGGCGTCATGTGCGCGTACGCGCCCTACGACATGGAGAACGTGAAGGTCATCGGCTACGACGTCGTCTCCAACCGTCCGAAGGTGGCGGCCTACCGGGCGCCGGGCGCGCCGATCTCCGAGTTCGCCGTCGAGAGCGTGGTCGACGAGATCGCCAAGAAGCTCGGCCTCGACCCGATCGAGCTCCGCCTGATGAACGCGGCGCACGAGGGCACGAAGGCGGCCTACGGGCCGAAGCTCGGGCCCATCGGGCTCGAGGAGACGCTCAACGCCGTCAAGAAGACCGAGCACTGGAACACGCCGCTCCGGAAGTGGCAGGGCCGCGGCGTGGCCTCCGGCTTCTGGTTCAACATCGGCGGCGAGACCTCCGCGTCGCTCACCGTGAACGAGGACGGCACCGTGTCGCTGATGGCCGGCACGCCGGACATCGGCGGCCTGCGCGCCTCGCTGGCCATGGTCGCGGCCGACGAGCTGGGCATCCCCTACGACAAGGTGCGCCCGATCATCGGCGACACCGGCTCGCTCGGCTTCAACTTCCTCACCGGCGGCAGCCGCTCGGCCTTCTCGGGCTCGATGGCCATCGTCGAGGCGGCCAAGCAGATCAAGACCGAGCTGTGCGCGCGGGCGGCCAAGCTGTGGGACGCCAAGCCGGACCAGGTCGAGTTCTCGGGCGGCTCCGTGAGGCCGCTCGGCGCGCTCGCCGAGAAGGCCAAGCCGATGTCGATCGCCGACTTCGCCAAGGTGGCCGGCAAGACGGGCGGCCCCATCGGCGGCTACGGTCGCATCAACGCGCAGGGCGCGGGCCCGAGCCTGGGCACGCACCTCGTCGACCTCGAGGTCGACCCCGAGACCGGGCGCGTGACCATCCTGCGATACACGGTCGCGCAGGACGCCGGTCGGGCCCTCCACCCGGCCTACGTCGAGGGACAGTTCCAGGGCGGGGCGGTGCAGGGCATCGGCTGGGCGCTGAACGAGGAGTACGTCTACGGCGCCGACGGCAAGCTGCAGAACGCCGGCTTCCTCGACTACCGCATGCCGGTGGCCTCCGACGTGCCGATGATCGACGCGATCCTGGTCGAGGTCGCGAACCCCAAGCACCCCTACGGCGTACGCGGCGTCGGCGAGACGCCCATCGTCCCGCCGCTGGGGGCGATCGCCAACGCCATGGAGCAGGCCACCGGCATCCGCTTCACGGAGCTGCCGATGTCGCCGCCGAAGGTGCTGAAGGCGCTGAAGGAGCGCGGCCTCAACAAGGTGTGACGTGGCGCGGGTGGTGCTGGTCGGGAACCTCGCGCAGCTCACGGGGGGCGTCGCCGAGTTTCAGCTCTCGGCGACGTCCGTGAAGCAGCTCTTCCAGCAGCTGAGCTGAGCTGCACCCCGCGCTCGAGCCGCCACCTCGAAGAGGGCGTGGCCGTGGCCATCGACGGCCAGATCTACCAGGACGCGCTCTTCCAGCCGATCGGCCCCGACAGCGAGGTCTTCCTCCTTCCACAGATCGCAGGCGGATCTTTCGAGAATGGAGGATGCGATGGACGGTGTGGTGACGCGGACGTTCTTCAAGATCGGCGAGCGGATGTTCGGGCAGGTGCCGACGCCCGAGCGGCTCATGGCCCAGCGGATGCCGCTCATGGTGGGGCTCGGCGGGCTCTACGGCGCCATCGAGTGGTTCGGCACCATCGACGCCCAGCTCCGGGCGCTACTCAACGTGCAGGTGGCTTCGCTGTACGGCGTGCCCTACTGAATGGACATCCGCCACGCCGTCGGCGTGAAGGTGGGTGTCCCGGCCGAGAAGCTCGCCGCCGTCCTGACCTACCGGAGTAGTCCGCAGTTCAGCGAGCGGGAGCGGGCCGCGCTGGACTTCGGCGAGCGGACGACCCGCGACGACCTCGAGATGTCCGACGCGTGCCTGGTACGGCTGCGCGAACACTTCACCGAGCCGCAGATCGTGGAGCTGGCGTTCATCGTCGGCTACCAGGTCTTCGCCAGCAAGTTTGCCAAGGCGTTCCGGCTGGAGCCCCAGGGCTTCTCGGCCTGACGGACGGCGAGTCAAGCGCGTCCGGGGCGCGTTCCAGAGCGGCGCCGCGGCTCTGCCGGGGCGCCGCCAGCGAGTGGGGGCTTGAGGGCCATGTCGGCGCCCCCATCCTGATCAATAGCGCGGATGGCGTGAACCATGCGCTGGGCGGCGCCGGTGATCAGGCCGGCGTCGCTGCCCAGCACGATGAAGCGGTAGCCGCGCCCGATCATCGCGCGCGCCTCGTCGGCCGAGAACGCGATGCCGCCCAGGGCGACCTCGGGGTGGGCGAGGATCTTGGCCTCGGCCTTCGCGACGACCTCGCGCAGGCGGGGATGGTCGAGCTGGCCCGCCACGCCCAGGTTCTCCGAGAGGTCGCCGCGCCCCCCAGCGCAGCGCCGCGTAGGTCGGGCCGTAGCCGCGCCGGCCCGCGGGAGCGTAACGCACCGCCTGCACCGTGGCCTCGGCCTCTTCCCGCGTGGCGATCTGGGGAAACACCACGCCGAGCGCGCCGCAGTCCAGCACGGGCTTGACCAGCTCCGCCCGCACACCGGGCACGCGCACGAGGGGCACCACCGGCGTGCCGCCGGTGGCCGCGACCATGGCGGCGACCGACTCGATGCCGATGGGCGCGTGCTCCATGTCGAGCATCAGCCAGTCCACACCCGTCCGCGCCAGCGCCTGGACGAGCGCCACGCTCGGCATCGTGACGAGATAGCCCAGGGTCGCCCGGCCCTCGGCCAGGGTGCTCCTCAGCGGGTGGAGCGGGCTCATGCTTCGGCGCCGATCGGGAGCGTGAACGTGAACGTCGAGCCCACGCCGACCTGGCTCGTGACCCAGATCCGTCCGCCGTGCAGCTCGACGAACTTTCGCGACAGGGCCAGCCCGAGCCCGGTGCCCTCGACCCGTTTCGCCGAATCTCCGACCTGCCGGAACTCCTCGAAGACGGCCTCCTGATCCTCGGCGGCGATGCCCACCCCGGTGTCCGTCACGGAGATCTCGGCCATCCCATCGCGCGCGTCGGCCCGGACGTCGATGCGCCCGCCCTCGGGCGTGAACTTGAGCGCGTTGGAGAGCAGGTTCAGCAGCACCTGCTTCACCTTGCGCTCGTCGGCGCGGACGGCGCCCAGGCGCTCGTCGATGACCCGCCCGATCTCGATGTCCTTGCGACTCGCCCGCTCCCGCATCAGGAGCAGGATGGTGTCGATGGCGCTCGGCAGGTCGACGTCGGCCGCCTCCAGCTCCATGCGTCCGGCCTCGATCTTGGCGAGGTCGAGGATGTCGTTGATGAGCGACAGGAGATGCCGCCCCGACTCCAGGATGTCCTGGAGGTATTCGGCCTGCTTGTCGTTGAGGTCCCCGAACATCCCCTCGGCGAGCACCTCCGAGAAACCGATGACGGCGTTGAGGGGGGTGCGCAGCTCGTGAGACATGTTGGCGAGGAACTCGCTCTTGTGCCGGCTCGCCGCCTCGAGCTGCTGGCTCTTGTCGGCGATCTCGCGGAACAGGCGGGCGTTCTGGATGGCGAGGACGGACTGGTTCGCCAGGGTCTGGAGCAGGTCGACGATGTCCGGGGTGAAGGGTTGGGGCTCGCGCCCCCAGACGGCGAGCACGCCGACGATCTGGTGCTCGACGAGCAGGGGCACCCCCAGCAGCGAGCGATAGCCGTGCCGCTCGAAGACCGCGCGGACGCGCGCCACGTCGTAGGTCCCCTGCAGCACGTCGGCGACTTGCACGGGAACCTGCTGGGCGGCGGCCTTGCCCGCCACACCCTCCCCGAGGCGGATCGGCGCCGCGCGAATGACCTCGCTGAGATCCTCGTCGAGGCCGTGGGCGCCCCGGACGCGGCTGAACACCTGCGTGGCCTCGTCGAACTCGTAGATGACTCCGCCGTTCGCCTTGGCGAGTTGCACGGCGCGCGCGACGATCGTGGTGAGGACCACCTCCAGGTCCAGGGTCGAGCTGACGGCCTGGGCGACTTCGCCGAGCGCCTTCAGCTCTTCGACCGAGCGCGCCAGCGCGTCCGTCCGCGTCTGCAGCTGCTCGATGAGCCGGGCGTTCTCGATGGCGATCCCGGCCTGGTCGGCGAAGGTCGTGATCAGCTCGAGGTTCTTCTGGGTGAAGGGCTCGACCCTGGTCTTGAGGATCGTGACGACGGCCAGGAGGACGTCCCCGCGCAGCACCGGCACCGCCAGCACGGTCCGGTAGTCCTGGAGCCTTTGAAGGTCGTGATACTGGTAGCCGGGCTCGGCCAGGACGTCGTGGACGTGCACCGTCTTGCGGGTGCTCGCGGCGCGCCCCGCGGCGGAATCCGGCCCCGGCCGGATCGGGGTGCCTTCCAGGAAATGCACGAACGCCGGGGTGGCGCCGTAGGCGGCGGCGAAGCGCAGGACCTCGCCGTCGAACTTGAAGATGTGCCCGCGGGTCGCGTTGCAGAGCTGCGTGGCGTTCTCGATCAGCGCCTGCAGGACGGTCGCCAGATCGAACGTGGACCGGCTGATGAGCTTGAGGACCTCGCTCGTCGCCGTCTGCTGTCCCAGCGCCTGCGTCAGCTCCGCATTGGCTTCCCCGAGCTCCCGCGTGCGTTCTTCCACCTTGTGCTCGAGGGTGGCGCGCGAGGCCTCGAGCTCCGCCGCCGACCGGTTGAGCTCGTCGCCGAGCGCTTCCAGCTCGTCGCCGGTGCGGACCGCGACGCGATGGCCGAGGTCGCCGGCGCCCATCCGTGCCGCCCCCTCCTGCAGCGCGCGGATGGGCGCGACCATGCGACGGGCGAGGAGCACGCTGGCCAGGACCGAGAGCCCGAGGCCCAGCACGAAGATGATGACGCTCCGGATGATCGGCTCCCGGAGAGGGGCGTACGCGTCGGCGGCCGGTCGCTCCACGAAGACGAGCCAGTCGAGGGGCGCGATCAGCGCGTGGGCGGCCAGGACGCGGCCGCCCGCCAGACCGTCGGCGACTACCGCGACGGGCACCGCCGCCGCGCTGCCCGCATGGGCGGCGCGAGCGGACTTCACCTGGACGAGTGTTGCGAGGTCGCGGCGTTCGCGCAGGATACGACTGTCGCGGTGGGCGACGAGCTGGTCGCGGGCGTCGACGACGTAGGCGTAGCCGCCGGGGCCGATCTCGATCTGAGAGATGACCTTCAGCACCGTCCGCGAGACTGATCTCCGCCGTGGTGACCTCGACGGCGTACTGGCCGACCGGCAGGGCCAGGGTCACGTACGGCTCGGACTCCGTCTGGAGATAGACGGGGCTCCAGTACACCTTGCCGGTCTTGGCCACGAGGAAGGCAGGAGCCGCGGAGGCGTCCTCCTGGCTGGCGACGACGTCCGGCTGCAGGCGAGAGATTCGCAGCTGCTCCTTGCCGGAGACGTCGAGATGACGCAGCTCGCTGATCGCGGGGACGTTGCGGAGGACCCGGAGGAAGTCGAGCTCGCGCTGCTCGGCGATCGCTACCGCCAGCCCCTCGCGAAACCCCAGCCTGCCTCGCCCGGCGCGGCCGGCGGCGGGATCGTCGGATGCGGTGCGCGTCGTCGACCGCACCTGCTCCTCGACCTCCTGCAGGAACTGCTCGATGCGAGACGCCGCCGCGATCGCGTTCGCGCGCTCGACCCGGACGATGGCGCGCTGGGTCTCGCGGTAGGAGAAATACAGGTCGACCAGGCTCGAGGCCATCAATACGCCCCCGACCAGGAGGAGGAGAACGATGACGTACTTGCGAAAGAGCCGGCCCTGGAAGGACGCGCTGGTCATCGACGAAAGGCGTCGGCCCGCAGCAGGATCGTGCGGGGCACGGTGAGGCCGAGCAGCTCCGCGGTCTTGAAGTTCACGGCCAGATCGATCCGGTCGGCGCCTTCGACGGGCAGGTCCCGAGGCCGGGAGCCTCTCAGGATCTTGGCGGCGAGGGAGGCGGCCTGCAGCCCTTGACCGTAGGAGTCGGGGCCGTAGGACACCAGGCCGCCATGACCGACCCACAGCGCCGTCGCGAAGACTGCCGGCACCCGCAGGGCGAGCGACTGCTCGAGGATCGCCAGGGGGATGTCCAGGCTCGAGCCCTCGGGGGCGAGCACGGCGTCGCCGCGGCGGACCTCGCGGAGCACCCGCTTCAGCTCGGCGGCGTCGAGCACACCGCGGGGCACGACCTCCAGCTTCATGCGCGGTGCGGCGTCCAGGGCCTTGCCGATCATCGGCGTCGTGCTCAGGTCGGCGCCGTAGTAGATGAGCCAGACCCGGCGCACCGCGGGGGCCAGCGTCTTCAAGACTTGCAGACGTTTCGCCGCGAGCTCGGTCTGCAGACTGGAGACGCCCGTCACGTTGCCGACCGGCTGCGCGAGATTGGCGACGATGCCGGCGGCGACCGGATCGCCCACCGAGGTGAAGACGATCGGCACGGTCTTCGTCGCATCCTTCGCGGCCAGCGTGGCCGCTTCCTGGCTCGTGAAGATCAGGTCGACGCCGGTCTTGACGAGGGCCTCGGCGGCAGCCGGCATCGCCTCCGGCTTACCCTCGGTGAACCGGATGTCGAACGTCACGTCGCGGCCTTCGCGCAGCCCGAGCTCCTTGAGCCCGGCCTTGAGCCCCTCGACGGTCGGATGGCTCGCCGCGAACGCCTCGTTGAGGACGCCGACGCGGAAGGGGCGCCGCGCCTCCTGCGCCGGGGCCGCGCCCGCGAACGCCCAGAGCAGAACCGCCACGGCGATCCCGAGCCCGGGCACCGTCCTGACCATGGGCGTCGTCGCGGTCCCCGTCACCCCTTGGCGAGCTGGTAGTAGACGCCCTGGGCGACCTGATCCCAGGGGGCGAGCAGCGCCTGGAACTTCGTGAACGACGCGTACACCTTCTTGGCCATGGGGCTCTTCTCGGCGTGGGTGCGGGTGACCTCGGCGGAGATCTTCTTCAGGTCGCGCAGGACCGGGGCGGGGAACTGGAGGAGCTCGACCTTGCCCTTGAACTCCGTCTTGATCCGCTCGAGGGCGGTGGCGTTCTTCGTGTGGAAGTCCATGAAGCCGACGACGTGGGTCGCGGTCACGGCCAGGTCGAGGATCAGTCGCAGGTCGACCGGCAGCGCCTCGTAGGCCTTACGGTTGAAGCCGAACTCGCTCACGGTCCCGGGCTCGTGCCAGCCCGGGTAATAATAATAGCGCGCGGTGTTCTGCAGTCCGAGCCGCAGGTCCTCGTGGGGCCCGACCCACTCGCCGGCGTCGATCACGCCCCGCTCGAGCGCCGCGTAGATCTCGGCGGCCGGCGTGAGAATGGCCGTGGCCCCGGCCCGGGCGACGACCTGCCCGCCGAGCCCGGCGATGCGCATCTTGAGCCCCTTGTAGTCGGCGAGCGTGTTGATCTTCTTGCGGAACCATCCGCCCATCTGGGGGCTGAACGCGGGCCCGAGCCGCGGCACGATGCCGAACGGGGCGTAGGTCTCCTCCCAGAGCTTGAGCCCGTCGCCCTGGTAGTACCAGGCCGCCATACCCTGAGGATCCATGCCGAACGGGACCGACATGAACCATTCGGCCGCCGGCTCCCGGGAAGCCCAGTAGGCGGCGGCGGACATGAATCCCTCGATGGTGCCCTTCGAGGTGGCGTCGAAGCACTCGAACGGCTTCATGATCTGGCCGCCGGGGAAGACCTCGATCCGGAACCGCCCGCCGCTCATCTCCTCGACGAGCTTGCCCAGCCGGATGGCCGAGCCCTGCATGATGTCGAGCTGCGGTGGCCAGGCGGTGGACATGCGCCACTGGACCTTCGGCTGGGCGATGACGCCGGGCGCGTCGACGATGGCGCTCGCCGCGACGGCCGCCACCACCCCGCCCGCCGTTGCGATGAACCTACGCCGTTCAGTCATCACAACGCCTCCTCGATCGGGTTGCGATACGATGCGTGCGCGCGGCGCCGGCCTCCGTCACGAGCGGAGTATACAGACTTCGCGGAAGGCCGCGTCGGTGCATCTGGTCGGGAACCGGTTACCCCTTGAGGAACTGATGGTACGCCCCTTGCGCGACGTGGTCCCAGGGGCCGAGCTGCGCCTGGAACTTCGTGAAGGACGCGTAGACCTTCCTGGCCATGGGGCTCTTGTCGGAATGCTCCCTGATGACCTCGGTCGCCAGCTTCTTGAGATCGCGCAGGACCGGAAGCGGAAACTGGACAAGCTCGACCTTGCTCTTGAATTCCGTCCGGAGCCTCTCGACGGCGATGACGTTCTTCGCGTGGAAGTCCATGAAGCCGTGGACCTGGGTGGCAGAGGTGGCCAGGTCGAGGATCCGCCTCAGGTCGGCCGGGAGCGCCTCGTAGGCCTTCTTGTTGAAGCCGAACTCCGCCACCGTGCCGGGCTCGTGCCAGCCGGGGTAGTAGTAGTAACGCGCGGTGTTCTGCAGGCCCAGCTTCAGGTCGTCGTGCGGGCCGACCCATTCGCACGCGTCGATCACGCCCCGCTCGAACGCGGCGTAGATCTCGGCGGCCGGCGCGAGGACCGGCGTGGCGCCCGCCCGGGCGATGACCTTGCCCCCGAGGCCCGCGATGCGCATCTTCAGGCCCTTGTAGTCCCCGATCGTGTTGATCTTCTTCCTGAACCATCCGCCCATCTGCGGGGCGAACCCGGGGCCGAGGCGGGGCACGATATTGAATGGAGCGTACGTCTCTTCCCAGAGCTTGAGCCCGTCGCCCTGGTAGTACCAGACGGCCATCCCCTGGGGATCCATGCCGAAGGGGACCGAGATGAACCACTCGCACGCGGGCTCCTTCGCTGTCCAGTAGCTCGACGCGGCCATGAAGGCCTCGATCGTGCCCTTCGAGGTGGCATCGAAGCACTCGAACGGCTGCATGATCTGGCCACCAGGAAACACCTCGATGCGAAACCGTCCACCGCTCATCTCTTCGACCACCTGGGCCAGTCGTTGAGCCGACCCCTGGAGGTTGTCGAGCTGCGGTGGCCAGGCCGTGGACAGTCGCCACTGGACCTTGGGCTGGGCGACAACGGTGGGCGCATCGGCGATGAGCGTTGCGGCGACGGCCGCCGCACCGCTCGCTTTCGCGAGGAACCTGCGTCGTTCGAGCATCACGCCTCCTCGAGGGTCGATGGTGCCTAGCGCCCTCCGGTGACCGCGAGGGTGTGGCCGGTGACGTAGCTGGCCTCGTCGGAGGCCAGGAAGAGCACGGCGTGGGCGACCTCGAAGGGCTCGCCCAGGCGGCGCAGCGGCGTCATGTGGCTGGGACTGTACTCTACCGTCTCGTTCAGCTTCTTCAGGCCGGGGCCGAAGCGCTCGGTGTCGATCGGCCCCGGCGCCACCGCGTTCACGTTGACCTTGTGCTCGGCCAGCTCGAGGGCCACGTCCCGCACGAAGCCGTGCACGCCCGCCTTGGCCGCCGAGTACGCGGAGCCGCCCTGGTAGTAGGCGGTCCACGGCGTTCCCTCCCGGGCGCCCGAGGACATGCAGACGATGCGGCCGTACTGCTGGCGGATCATGTGCGGCACCGCGGCGCGCGTGCAGAGGAAGGTGGAGCGGAGGTTCAGGCGGAGCACGAAGTCCCAGTCCTCCACGCGCATCTCCCAGATCTTGGCGTTGCGACTGCCGCCGACGACGTTGACGAGGATCTCGACGCGCCCGAACCGATCGATACAGGCGTCGATCAGCCGCTGGGCCGGCGCCTCCTCGGTCAGGTCACCGGCGACGGCGAGCGCGGTACCTCCCTTCTCGGTGATCGTGGCGGCCGTGCGCTCCAGCCCGACGGGCTCGATGTCGCCGAGGACGACGGACGCGCCGTCCCGGGCAAGGAGCTGCGCGATCTCCCGGCCGAGCCCGCCGGCGGCTCCGGTCACCACGGCGACGCGATCGCGCACGCCCGCCATCGCTAGGCCGGGTCCAGTCCGACGATCTCGTTGAGCCGTCCGAACCCGATGTAGAGCGTCGTGTGGGCGACCAGCTCGATGACCTCGGCCTCCGAGAAGTGGCGGCGCACCTCGGCCCACAGCGCGTCGTCGACCTTGTGGTGGTCGACGGCGAGCTTCTCGGCGAAGTGCAGGGCCGCCCGCTCGCGCGGAGTCAGCAGGTCCGAGCTCTCGTCGTTGATCGCCGCGATCTTGGCTTCCGTCGCGCCTGCATGCCGGGCCCCGGCATAGCGGACGGTGAGTCAGTAGCGACAGTTGTTCAGCGCGGCGATCTTCAGCCGCACCAGCTCGCGGAGCACGGGGTCGATCGTGGCCTCGCGCGTGAGCGCGGCGCGGAACGCGATGAGCGCCTTGAACACGGCCGGGTTCTTCGCATAGGTTCGCGTGCTGGCCGAGGTGCCGGACTGGCGCTCGGCCTCCTCGCACAGATGCCGGATCTCGTCGTCGACCTCGTGGATGCTGAGCGGCTCGATCCTCGCCATCGTCGTTCTCCTGTCTACGGAAGATCGATGATCTCGATCCAGTTGGGGTTCCTGCCCATCGGGTACTGCTTCAGCCTGGTGAGCGTGCCGCTCGCCGGGTCGATCGCGTAGCTCGACAGGCCGTGGGAGAGCTGGCCGACCGCGAGCAGGTAGCGGCCGGAGGAATCGATGGTGAAGCCGCGCGGTTGCTTCTCGGTCGGCACGCTGCCGATGGCCGTGAGGGTCGCCGCTCGCCGGGTCGACCCGGAAGCCCGCCAGCGTGCTCGACGCGCGCACCGACGCATAGAGGAACCGGCCGTCGGGCGTGAGGTGCAGGTCGGCGGCCGCGGGCTTGCCCTGGAAGTCGGCTGCGCAGCGTGCTCACGCTCTGCTTCTGCTCGAGTGTCCCGGCGCCGGCGTCGTAGTCGAAGACGTAGACCGCCCCGTCGAGCTCGCCCAGGACGTAGACGCGCGCACCGCCGGGGTGGAACGCGAAGTGGCGCGGGCCGGCCTTGGCCCGCACCTCGACCGCCGGCGGCGTGTTCGGCGCCAGCGTGCCGGTGGCCGCATCGAACGTGAACTGGTTGACGTGATCGTTGCCGAGCGTGGGCACCAGCACGTGGCGGTTCGCCCTGTCGACGCCGATCGAGTGCGCGTTCGGATGGTCCGTCAGCACCTGCCGCGCCGGCTGTACGGTTCCGGGCGGGCCGATCGGGTTCACGGTGACCTTGTGGCCGGGATACGACGCGCCGAGGAGGAAGCGGCCCGTGCGGTCGGTGGCGATGCAGGCCATGCTGTCGGCGAGCGGGCCGCTGGCGACGTGCCGCAGCGTGCCGGCGGCCGGGTCGATGGCGAAGCCGGCGGCGATCTTCGGCTCGCCGCGCGTGCCCACGTAGAGGAACCGGCGATCGGGGCTCACCGCCATCGGCGTCGACGTGCCGGGCGTCGCGATGCCGGGGATCGGTACCTGCTCGACGGCCGTCAGGTCGCCGTGCTGGCGGTCGAGCCGGAGCACGTGGATCTCGTTGCTCTCGGCGTTGCCGACGTAGACGATCGTGGCCGACATCAGGCGAACGGGGGCAGCGTGTCGGCCTTCACGTTCGGCGGCCGGTACTCGCCCTCCTGCCGGAGGTTCTTGGCCTCGCTCAGGATCGTGGTGCAGCGCTGACCGAATCGGCCCACGAGCGAGGGGTGCAGGCGCACCTCGCCGGCGGCGGTCAGCGCTTCACCGCCGGGCCCGACGATCTTCGGCCCCATGGCCCGCACGCCCTCGGGGACGAGCTTCAGCTGGTCGCTCAGCGCCTTCCACGTGTCGTCGAACGACTCGTGCTGCACGGGCAGCGGCTCCAGGTTGACCGGTGGCGTCGGCTGGTTGGGGTCGATCACCAGCCCGTGCCGCGCGGCCTGTCGCATCATGAAGTCCCAGGTGATGTTGCCGATGCCCTTGTCGCCGTAGCCGCCGCCGATGTCGGAGTGCACGCCGGGGAACCACACCTGCAGCACGCTCTGCCCGGCCAGGAGCGGCCGCGTCCGCCGCCTGGGTCCACAGCGTCGGCACGTAGGGGCCGCGCTTCTCGTCCACCGCCAGCGCCTGCACGGCGTGCTCCACCATGTCGCCGAGCGTGGTGTCGTGGAAGCCGACGATGGGCTCGTTGACGCTCGTCGCCCCCGCGAGCGGCACGCCGAGGGCGCCCACCGTGTCGTACACGCCGATGAACCGGACCTTGACGCCGGCGTGGCGGGGCAGCGAGGCCACGTTGCCGCCGCCCAGCTTGCCCACCGCATCCCCGGCTTTCTCGGCGAGCCAGCCGTGCACGCGGTCCAGGCTCCAGCCGCGGGGCCGCGCCACGATCCGGGGCGCGGTGGCGTAGCAGTCCATGTAGGCCTGCCACACGTCCTTCGCGCTCGGCCGCTCGAGGAGACCGGCGGCCTTGATGAAGCCGCACAGCGAGCGGGCGGTGTAGGCTCCGCGCGAGAAGCCGAACACGTAGATCTCGCTGCCCGGCACGAAGTTCTGCCCGAGGAAGTGGTAGGCGTCGCGCACGTTGTCGGACAGGCCGACGCCGGCGGCGCCCCCGACGATGCGGGAGAACCAGTCGGTGCCGATGCCGCGATCGTAGAAGAGCAACACCTCCGACCCGTCTCCGGTGCGCCCGCCGCAGGTCGTCACGCCGTCCTTCTGGGTCACCTCGGCCGGCGCGCCGAGACGCTCCCGGAGAAAACGGTAGGTGCGGAAGATATTGGTCTCGTTCCGGGGCGTATTCCACGTGCCGTCGCAACACACCACGAGCTTTCTCGCCATCGGACACCTCCCGGCTCTGCCGAGCCTACTTGAACGCGCCTTCCTGATCGAGCTTCATCAGCGCCTGCACGCCCGTGCTGAAGGTCGGCCCGCCGCCCGGCACCGCCGCGGACTGGATGGCCTCCAGCAGCTCGCGCTTGGTCGCCCCGTGCTCGATGGCGCGGCGCATGTGGGCGACACACCCTTCCGGGCGGCCGCGAAACGCCAGGATCCCGATGATGACCATCTCGCGGTACTTGACCGAGAGCTCCTTGCCCTCGCCGATCGACAGCGCGCTCAGCGGCTGGCGGGCCCGGAAGTACTCGGGATCTTCCCGCGCGACCCAATCCCAGAACGGGTAGCCGTACGGACTGTTGGTCTTTCCGTCGACCTTCTTCGGCTTCGCGGCAGCAGGGCGGTTGGGCATGGGCATTGTCGCCTCCTCGAGGATATGGGTCTTGACCGGGTGATCGCCGGCGGTGTATCGAGGGGCCCATGGTAATCCAATGTCCGACTTCCTGAACCTCCGTGATCACGTCCTCGTCGTCACCGGGGCCGCCTCGGGAATGGGGCGGGCTATTGCCCGGGCGGCCGGCCAAC
Organism: uncultured Candidatus Rokubacteria bacterium; assembly: GCA_963743355.1. Lineage (GTDB taxonomy): Bacteria > Methylomirabilota > Methylomirabilia > Rokubacteriales > CSP1-6 > AR5. Next base: position 2,955,989 of record CAVUPM010000002.1, on the reverse strand, counting down.
ACGGGGCCCGGCTGGTCCTGTCGGACTTCGACGACGATCGGCTGAAGGCGACCGCCGGCGAGCTGGGCGGCGAGGTCCGCCACCTGCGCGCCGACGTGACCCGGCTGCCCGAGATCGACGCGATCTTCGCGCTGGCCGAGCGCGAGTTCGGCCGGATCGACGGCCTGGTGACCTGCGCCGGCATCATCACCACGCTGCCCCTGCTCGAGGTGACCTCGGAGGAGTGGGACCGGGTCTTTGCGGTCAACGCCAAGGGCACCTTCTTCACGGTCCAGGCCGCGCTGCGGCGGATGATCCCCCGTGGGCGGGGGAGGATCGTGACGATCGGCTCGGACAGCTACAAGCTGGGGGGCGGCCGGATCGCCAACATCCCCTACGCCGCCACCAAGGGCGCGGTCGTCACCATGACGAAGGGCTTCGCGCGCACGCTGGTCGGCACCGGGGTGCGGATCAACTGCGTCAACCCCGGCCCCTGCGACACGCCGATGCACGCGCCGCTCACGCCCGAGCAGCGCACGATGCTGGCCGGCCGCATCCCGCTGGGCCGCTTCGCCCAGCCGGAGGAGATCGCCAACGCCGTCCTGTTCCTGCTCTCCGACGCCGCCAGCTTCGTCTACGGCGAGAGCTTCAACGTCGACGGCGGCGTGCTGATGGAGTGACCATCATCACCAGGAGGAGGCGTCGGCGACGCGTGGGCGGGGGGACGCCTGACGCCGCCGGCTCAGGCCAGCGGCATCTTGTCGACGGCGGCGATGGCCCGACCGGCCGTGGCGACGGCGTCGCTGGCCGCCACGGTGGCTCGCGTGAGGTCATCGACGTCCCGGGCGAGCGCCTTCACCGCCGCGATCTGAGCGTCCGTCGGGCGCGGAATCCCGAGCTGCCCCCGGCCGAGTGCCTTCATCGCTGCGACGACCTTCATCTTCTGGATGCTGAGCTCGTGCTGCTGCCGTTCGAGGTCACGGCGCTCGTCCACCGTGGGATTCATCTTGAGGCCCTGGGCCACCACCAGGAGCGCGTCCTCGACCATCTCCAGCGTGTCACTGAGCATCCCGAAGGCCACGACGACGTCCTCGTTTCTCATCAGTTGCCTCCTCCACCGGGCGCGACGCCCTTGTCGATCCCGGCCTCGGCTGCCTTGGTCGCGGCTTGCTTGTCCTTCTGGCGGTCCTCCACTTCCTTGCCGACCGTCTGCACGAAGCCGGCGAGGAACTCGAGGCGCGCGCGCGGCTCATCCTCCTTGGCCAGTGCGGCGAGGCCGCTCGCCACGGTGGAAAGCTGGCTCCCCGGCGCTTCCAGCGCGTGCTGCCCGGCCACGATCCGCGTCCGACGGTCCGTCTCGGCCTTGGCGCTCTCGGCGTGGCTCTGGATGATCCGTCCGGCGAACTCCTGGAGCTCGCGCACCTTGCTGACGCGCGCGTTGTCGACCTTCCGCAGAATCTCCGTGTCGGCCTCGAGGCCGAGCTTGAGGTTGGTCGTCTGGGCGTGCAGCCGCGCGGCGTTCCCGGCCCGGCCGTCGGCCAGCCGCCGGCTGTCCTGGGCAAGCCGGCGGAGCTGGGTGCTGACGAACGAGACGTTGGCGCCGGTCTTCTCGGTCAAGTCGCGCACGGGGCCGGGTGTCGCGCAGGCGGCCACACTGCCGCCGGCCAGGAGGCTGAGCGCGAGCGCGCGCAGGCGGATCGCCCGCGCGCTCATCGATTCACTCCGATGCCGATGGCGGCGAGCCCGACGGCCTTGACGATGAGGTCGGCGAGCTCGGCGGGCTTGATGCCCGTCCCGTAGTAAGCGGCGAGCTGGTTGATCGGCGTGGCGATCAGGCTGTTCCAGGCGCGGACGGCGTACTCGTCGGCGGTGAGCACCTCCTGGTGGGCGAGGTCGATCAGCCGGATGTCGACCTCGTCGAGGAGCACCTCGGCGATGGCGCGCCTGCGGACCAGCGCGCTCACCGCCCGGTAGAGCTGACGCTTGGCCTCCGGCGTTGCCTCGTCCAGCGCTTTGCTCCAGGTGGTGGCGAGCGGACAGGCCGCGCCGGCCAGGCGCTGGTCCGATTGGGTCGCCGCCGACGTTCGGCCGATCCCGAACGTGCACTCGTGCAGCGTGGCGACCGGCGCGTCCGGCGGCTGCTTGACGTCGACGCGGAGGCTGTCGCAGTCCACCCGTTTGTCGGTCCCCGCCTGCTTTTCCATGAAGGTGCAGAGGGCGTCGTGCTCTTCCACGATCACGTTGGCTTCGAGGATGAGGGCGCGGTAGCGCGCCTCGTGGAGCTCGGCACGCTGCTCGGCGAACGCGGTGCGACGCAGGGCGTGGTCGCGGAGAAGGAGCTGATGCTCCTTCTCGATGAGCAGGTCGCTCACGCCGGGCGCCCGCGCTCTGCGGACCATGGTCTCGATCGTCCCCGCCAGCGACGGTACGTTCCCGGCGACCGCGGCCGCCCGGGCCAGGTCCGGCTCGGTGAGCTTGGCGGCGTTCACCTGCCCGCCGGCGACGGCGGACAGGATGCGATCGATCGCCTGGACCTGCATCTCGGGGAGGATCTCGATATCCTGCGCGGCCAGGCCCTTGGCCGCGCCGTCCAGCGCCCCCTTCAGCCCTGTGGCCGCATCCCGGAGGCGTTCGCGCGTCTGGCTGGTATCGGCGGCCTTCACGGCTTTCACCGCGGCGTCGTACGCGACTGTCGCCTGGCTGAGCCGCGTGCTGATCTGCTCGGACTCCGCCTTCCGCGCCTTGACGACAGCCCTTGCCGCCTCGGCGGCCCGGGCCGCACGGGCGATCTCACCGACGCCGATTTCGCCGCGCAGCTCGGCGCAGGCTTTCTGGTAGACGTCGGCGTTGATCTTGACCATCGCCTGGGTAGTGGGGTCCTGGATCGACTTGACGAACGCGTCGAGGGCCTCGTGGAGCTGGTCGGTCTCGCAGGCCGGTGGTCTCCTGCCCCCGGTCTGTTCCGCGATGGACTCGGCTCGATCTCGAACGCGCCCGGCGAACGACTCGTACCTGGCGGCGGCGAGGGTGGCCTTGCGCAGAGCAGCGATTCCGGCGGCGCTGACCTCACTGCGCAGCTCAGCGCAGGCTTTCTGGTAGACGCCAGCGCTGGTCTGTACCAGCCCCTGAGTGGCAGGATTCTGGATCGACTTGACGAAGGCGTCGAGGGCCTCGTCGAGCCTGTCGGTCTCGCAGTCCGGCGGTTTCCTGCCCCCGGTCTGTTCGGTGATGAGTTCGGCTCGATCTCGAACGCGCCCGGCGAACAACTTGTACCTGGTGGTGGCGAGGGGCGCCATGCCCAGAGCAGCGACCCCGCCGGCGCCGCCGATCAGGTTGTTGGCGCGCTTGATGAGCGGACCGGTGTCGATCGCCTTCACCCATTTGGCCTCGCCGTTCTTCACCCTCAGCGTGTGGGTCTCGAGCGGGCTCGCGATCGCGAACCCGATCGGCCGAGCGCTGTCGACCAGCGCCAGCAGGTCGAGGTCGAGACCGGCGCGGCGCGCCTCGCGCAAGACCGCGAGCTCCTCCTGCAGGAGTGCGTCGAGGTTCTTGCGCTCCGTGTCCACGACGGTGAGGAGCTGCACTTGCCCGTATCCGGCCTTGATGTCCTTGGCGGCGGTGTCCTTGCTCTGGTCGTAGAGCCGGAACGTCGCGCACCCCGACACCGCCAGCGCGGCCAGCAACAGCGCCCCGGTGCCCAGCCTTCCGCTCGACCGCACGTCGATCCGCATCGCGCCCCTCCCTGTAGGCCGTCTGGCCTGGCCCGGCCCCGTGCCGCTCTCCGCAGCGGGCGAGGGGGTAGCACGTTTGGCGCCAATCGCGACTGGTGCGAAATCGAGGCGTTGTCTCGCGTCCGGTGGTTCGTCGAGCCGGTGCTGCGCAGGTGCTGAACAGTGGATTGACCACTTCCGGGTACGAGGCCGCCGGCCAGACGCCTTCACGGCGGGTTCGCGCTGCGCTATTGTGCGGAGCGTGCGGGTCCGGCACCCCAGTCGGTGGGGCGGCCAGGCTCGCGCCACGACCGTCACGCCAGGAGAGACGCCATGAAGCTCGGACTGAGCATCGGGTATTCGGGGGCGGAGCTGAAGCTGCCGGTCGACAAGGTCCTCCTCGCAGAGCGCCTCGGCTTCGACTCGGTGTGGACGGCCGAGGCGTATGGCTCCGACGCGATCACGCCGCTCGCCTACCTGGCGGCGGTGACCAGGCGCATCCGCCTGGGCACCGGCATCATGCAGCTGGCCGCGCGGCCGCCCGCCTCCGCCGCGATGGCAGCGGGCACGGTCGACGCGCTCGCCGGCGGCAACCGCGTCATCGCCGGGCTCGGCGTCTCCGGCCCCCAGATCGTCGAGGGCTGGTACGGCCAGCCATGGGGCAAGCCGTACTGGCGCATCCGCGACTACGTCACGATCATGCGCAAGGTGTTCGAGCGCAAGGAGCCGGTGGCGCACGCCGGCCGCGAGATCTCGCTGCCGTACACCGGGCCGGGCGCGCTCGGCGTCGGCAAGCCGCTCACGTCGATCCTGCACATTAATCCAACATTGCCGATCTGGCTCGGCACCGGCACCGAGGCGAACGTGAAGCTGACGGCGGAGATCGCCGACGGCTGGCTGCCGCTCGGCTTCGTGCCGCGGCTCATGCCGATGCTGCGGCCCTGGCTGGAGGAGGGCTTCCGCCGCGCCGGTCACGGCAAGGGCTTCGCCGACTTCGAGATCCAGCCGCGCGCCGAGGTCGTGATCACCGACGACGTGCGCGGCGCGCTGGCGCACATGAAGCCGCGCGTGGCGCTCTACGCCGGCGGCATGGGCCACCGCGACAAGAACTTCCACAAGGACATGATGATCCGCCGCGGCTTCGGCGACGCCGCCCAGCGCATCCAGGAGCTGTACCTGGCCAAGTGCCGGGACGAGGCCGTCGCCGCCGTGCCCGACGAGTTCTGCGACGAGATGTCGCTGGTGGGACCGGTCGCGCGCATCCGCGACCGCTACCGCGCCTGGGCCGACTCCGGCATCACCGGGCTGACGATCGTCGCCGACCAGCCGGAGGCGATGGAGCTGATGGCGGGTCTGGCCCGCTGAGCGCGGCGCCGGCGGCGCTCAGCGCAGCCGCGGGTCGAGCGCGTCGCGCAGGCCGTCGCCGAGGAGGTTGAAGCCGAGCACGGCCAGGAAGATGGCCAGCCCGGGCAGGGCGGCCACGTGCGGCGCCACATTGATGTACTGCCGGCTGCTGGCCAGCATGCTGCCCCAGTCGGACACCGGTGGCTGCACGCCGAGGCCGAGGAACGACAGCCCCGCCAGCGCCGTGATCATGCCGCCCACGTTCAGCGTGACCGCCACGATGATCGGCGCCAGGCAGTTGCGGAGCACGTGCCGCAGGGCCAGCCCCAGCTCGGTCACCCCCAGCGCCCGCGCCGCCTGCACGTACTCGGTCTCGCGCACCGCCAGCACGGTGCCGCGCACGATGCGCCCGTAGAAGGGGATGTTGACGATCGCGACCGCGATCATGCCGTTGACCAGCCCCGGGCCCAGCGCGGCGATGATGGCGATCGCGAGCAGGAAGTAGGGGAACGCCATGAGCGTGTCGATCGAGCGCATGATCGCGTGATCGATCCAGCCCCCCCCAGCCCCGCCACGAGCCCGCACAGCGAGCCGGCCAGCGCGGCCAGGGCCGTCGCCGCCAGGCCGATGGCCAGCGAGATGCGCGCGCCGTGCAGCAGCCGCGCGGTCATGTCGCGACCGAACTCGTCGGTGCCGAGGGGGTGGCCGGGGGTCAACGGCCGCGCCAGCCGCCGCGTGGTGTCGACCTCGTTGGGGTCGTGCGGGGCCAGCAGCGGGGCCAGCAGCGCGGCCACGGCCAACGCCGCCACCAGGCCGAGGCCGAGCACGGCCGCGTGGCTGCGGCGGAACATGCGGACGACGTCACTCATAGCGGATGCGCGGGTCGAAGACGGCGTAGAGCAGGTCGACGAGCAGGTTGACGCCGACGAACGTCGTCGCGATCAGGAGCACGCCGCCCTGCACGAGGGGATAGTCGCGGGCCTGGATCGCGCGCACCATCATCGAGCCGAGGTCCGGCCACGAGAAGACCGTCTCGGTCAGGATCGCGCCGCCCAGCAGCGTGCCGACCTGGATGCCCAGCACGGTCACGATCGGGTTGACCGCGTTCTTCAGGACGTGGCGGCCCACCACCGCGCGCTCGGCCAGGCCCTTGGCCCGCGCCGAGCGCACGAAGTCCTGGCGCACGATCTCGAGCACGCTGGAGCGGGTCATGCGCGCCAGCGCCGCCGCCGAAGCCGTGCCGAGCGTCACCGCGGGCAGCACGAGGTGCCACAGCAGGTCGGCGAGGTCGCCGCCGCCGTAGGGCGAGAACATGCCCGCCGACGGCAGCCAGCGCAGGGTGAGCGAGAACACGATGATGAGCATGATGCCCGTCCAGAAGACGGGCAGGCTCACGCCGGTGACGGCGACGGCCATGCTCAGGCGATCGAGCCACGAATACTGGCGGATCGCCGAGACGATGCCGGCCGGCACTCCGATCGCGAGGGCGACGAGGAGCGCCCGAGGAAGCTCTTCACGTAGGGGTAGGTGCCGGTCGCGTAGTACGGCGGTGCTCGAGAACGTGACCGTCGGTAGCGTAGAGCTCGTCGAGGTGGACGGCGCCCCCATCCCCACGGAGCGGGTGACGCTGCGGGTCCGCCGCGCGACGCTTACCTACCGGCCTCAGCGCGCCGACGGCACGCCCGACGCCCCGGTGACGACGGTCATCAACTGCCCCTGAGGCGCTCAGTCGTCCGGGGAATTCTCTCCTTCTGGGTCTAGCTGAGCTACGGGCTGGGCCGCCGCGAAGCGCTCGAGGTGGTGCTCGGCGTCGCCGAAGGTCTGGGCCAGCATCGTCAGGCGCCGGAACGTGTGGCTGATCTTCAGCTCCTCCGTCATGCCCATGCCGCCGTGCAGCTGCACGGCCTCCTGGCTCACGTGGCGGCAGGCATCGGCGATCTTGATCTTGGCGGCGGAGATGACGCGGCGGCGCTCGGCCGCGTCCGCGGTGTCGAGCTTCACGCAGGCCAGGCAGGCCATGGAGCGGGCCTGCTCGTAGCTGATCATCATCTCGACCATCCGGTGCTGCAGCGCCTGGAAGCTGCCGATCGGCACCCCGAACTGGCGGCGCGTCTTCAGATACTCGAGCGTCGCCTCGTTGGCGTAGCGGATGGCGCCCACCGCCTCGGCGCACAGCAGGGCGGTGGCGTAGTCCACGACCTCCTCGATCACGGGCAGGCCCTCGCCCTCGCGTCCGAGCAGAGCGTCGGGCCCCACGGTGACGCCCGCGAAGCGGATGTCGGCCGTGCGCAGGTTGTCGATGGTCCGCGACTCCTTGACCGTCACGCCGGCCGCCGCGCGCGGGACGAGGAACAGCGTGATGCCGACGGTCGCGGTGTCGCCGCCCGCGGTGCGCGCGGAGACGACGAGCGTGTCGGCGCTGCCGCCGTGCAGGACCATGCGCTTGTCGCCGTCGAGCACCCAGCCCTCGCCCGCCTTGCGCGCCCGCAGCCCGACCTGGCGCAGGTCGTAGCGCGCGCCCGGCTCGGTGTGCGCGAAGGCCAGCGTGTGCTTGCCCTGGACCAGCGCGGGCAGGATGCGGTCTTGCTGCGCCTTGGTGCCGGCGCGGGCGACGAAGCGGCCGCCGAGACCGACGGTGGCCAGGTAGGGCTCGACGAGCAGCCCTTCGCCGATGGCCTCCATGACCAGCATGACGTCGACGGTGGTGCCGCCGAAGCCGCCGTGCGCCTCGTCGAACGGCAGGCCGAGCAGGCCCATCTCGGCGATGGCCGCCCACACGTCCTCGCTGTGGCCGGCGGGGGAGGCCATGATCTTGGCGCGGGCGTCGAAGTTGTAGTGCGTGGTCGACGAAGCGCTTGATGGTCTCGGCCAGCAGCGTCTGCTCGTCGCTCAGCTCGAAGTTCATCGCGTGGTCTCCCCGCTCACAGGCCGAGCGTCATCTTGCTGATGATGTTGCGCTGGATCTCGTTCGAGCCGGCGTAGATCGTCGCCTTGCGCAGATTGCAGTAGCGCGGCGCCAGCGCGGCGGTGAAGCGGTCGAAGCCGGGATCGGCCTCGACGGGCCGGAACGCCTGGGCGAACGGACCCGCCGCCTGCATCATCAGCTCGGTGAGCGACTGCTGGATCTCGGTGCCCTTGATCTTGAGCAGCGACACCTCGGCGCCGGGCGGCTTGCCGCCGCGGCGGAGCTGGTCGAGGAACCGGAGGTTGGTGATCTCCAGCGCCATCAGCTCGACCTCCACGCGCGAGAGCCGGTCGCGGAAGCGCGGGTCGTCGAGCAGCGGCTTGCCGTCCTTCGTCGCGGCCGCCGCGACGTCCTTGACCCGGACGCAGCTCGCGCTTGGAGACGCCGATGCGGCCGGTGCCCATGCGCTCGTAGCCGAGCAGGTACTTGGCCACCGTCCAGCCCTTGCCCTCCTCGTGCACGAGGTTCTCGGCGGGCACCTTCACGTCGTCGAAGAAGACCTCGTTGACCTCGTGGCCGCCGTCCATGAGGTGGATCGGGCGCACGGTGATGCCCGGCGTCTTCATGTCGATCAGCAGGAACGAGATGCCGTCCTGGCGCTTGTCCGTCTTGGCGTCGGTGCGGACGAGGCAGAAGATCCAGTCGGCGTAGTGGGCGAGCGTCGTCCAGATCTTCTGGCCGGTGACGACGTAGTGGCCGTTGCTCGCGGACGGCGCGCGTCTTCAGCGAGGCCAGGTCCGAGCCCGAGCCCGGCTCCGAGTAGCCCTGGCACCAGAACTCCTCGCCGCTGTAGATCTTCGGCAGGTAGCGCTGCTTCTGGGCGTCGGTGCCGAAGCGAAGAGGACCGGCGCGCACATGCGCAGGCCGAAGGCCACCAGCGGCGGCGTGCCCGCGTAGCCGCACTCCTCCTCGAAGATGTAGCGCTGCACGACGTTCCAGCCGGTGCCGCCCCACTCCACCGGCCAGTCGGGCGCGACCCAGCCCTTCGTGGCCAGGATCTTGTGCCAGCGCTCGAGGTCGTCCTTCGACAGCTCCTGGTAGGTGAGCACCTTGTCGCGCAGGTCCGCCGGGCAGGTTCTGGTCGAGCCAGCCGCGCACCTCGTCACGAAAGGCGGTTTCCTCGGGCGAGTAGTTCAGATCCATCGGGTCACCCCTCCGGTGGCGATGGTAGCACCGGTCGTGAAGGAACACGCGTGGGGGCCATGCGATTGGCGCGCGCCGACAGCTTAGGGTCTTGACGGCTTTCTGCGCGCTGCTCGCCCAGGCGCTCGCCCGCGGTGAGCTCTCCTACGCCAAGGTGCGGGCGCTGACCCGCGTCGCGACGCCGGAGACGGAGGACCCGCCGACGCTGGTCCAGCAGCAGGCGGATGCGCTGGCGCTGCTCGCCGAGACGGCCCTCCACCACGGCATCGATCCTGGCGACCCGGGCGAGCGGTACCAGGTCGTGGTCCACGTCGACGCCGAGGTCCTGGCGGATGCCGACGCGTCCGGCCAGTCGGTCCTGGAGGACGGCGCGTGCGTTCCCGCGGGAACGTCCCAGCGCCTGGCGTGCGACGCCAGCCGGGTGGTCATGCGACCCGACGGCTACGGAGAGCCCTGCACCATCGCGACTGGGGTTGCCGCTTCCCGGGCTGCGGCGTGCGGTTCGGACAGGGCCATCACATCCGTCACTGGGCCCAGGGCGGCCCCACCACGCTCTCGAACCCTGCTGTGTCGCCGGCACCACCGCGCCGTCCACGAGGAGGGCTACCAGGTCGATCGTCAGGAGGATGGGGAGCTTCACTTCCGCCCCCTGATCCTGGTCGCCAGGGATTCGATCGACCATGTCGGGGCCCCCCACTCGGTCAGGTAAACGTCAGGGGTTCCGGGCTGATCTCGCCGCGGGCGAAGCGGTCGAGGGCGAGCGGTGCGATGTCGATGCTGCTCGCGCGGCCGTCGGTGATCAGCTCGGCCATGAGCTGCCCGGCGATGGGGCCGTGCATGAAGCCGTGGCCGCTGAAGCCGGCGATGACGTGCAGGCCGGCCACGCCGGGCACGGCGCTCACGATGCCCGTCTGGTCGGGCGTCATCTCGTAGAGGCCGCTCCACGTGCGCATGAGCTGGGCGTCGGCCAGCACGGGCGCCCGGCGCACGGCGCGCTCCACCAGCGGTTCGGCCAGGCCCCAGTCGAGCGCGGTGCTGAACGATCCCGTCTCCTCGCGGCGGCCGATGCCGAGCAGGACGCCGGCGCCCTCGCGCCGCAGCGAGATCCCCAGGTGAGGGTCGATGACGAACGGGGTGGCCTCCGGGATCTTCTCGAACGGGAACGGCGCGGTGATGAATTTCGAGCGCCGCAGGGGCGCCACCGGAATGTCCACGCCGGCCAGCCGCCCGACCACCCCCGACCAGGCGCCGGTGGCGACGACGACGACGGGGGCCGAGACCGGGCCGTCGCGCGTCACCACGCCCTCGACGCCGGCCGGCGTGCGCGCGAAGCCGACGACCTCGCAGCCGGTCCGGATCGTCACTCCCAGCTCGCGCGCCCGCGCCGCGATGGCCGTGGTGGCCAGGTAGGGATCGGCGTAGCCGTCGCGCGGCGACCAGGTGGCGCCGCGCAGGTCGTCGGTGGCGAGATAGGGGAAGCGGCGGCGCGTCTCGTCCGGCGACAGCAGGTGCACGTCCACGCCGAGGCTGCGCTGCAGGGCCACGTTGCGCTCCGCCTGCGCCTGCTCGGCCTCCGTCGTGACGAGGATCAGGTAGCCGTGCTGGCGGAAGTGCGGGTCGACGCCGAACTCGTCCGCGAAGCGCTCGTAGGTCTCGATGCTGTGCCGGGTCAGCTCGATCCCGATGCGGTTGGCGTACTGGTGCCGGATGCCCCCGCTCGCCAGCGCCGTCGAGCCCGAGCACACGTCGTCGCGCTCCAGCACCACGATGCGCCCGGCCCCGCGGCGCGCCAGGTGGTAGGCCGTGCTCACGCCCATGATGCCGGCGCCCACGATGACGACGTCGGCGGTGAGGGCGATCCCGGCGGGTCTCATGCCGCCGATGATACGGCCAGACGGTCCCGCACGGCGGGCGTCGATCCGCTATGATCGGCCGGTGCCTCGCGTGCTCGACGTTCCGTTCCTGCGGGCCGACACCCCGGGCGTCGCCAACGTCCTGCACTTCAACAACGCCGGCTCGGCCCTGCCGCCGCGGCCGGTCCTCGACGCGGTGACGGGGCACCTCCAGCGGGAGGCGGCGATCGGCGGCTACGAGGCCGCCGACGAGGCGGCCGACCGGGCGGCCGACGTCTACGACGCCGTCGCCACGCTGATCGGTGGCGGCCGGGACGAGATCGCCTTCGTGGAGAACGCCACGCGGGCCTGGGACATGGCGTTCTACGCCATTCCCTTTCGGGCCGGCGACCGCGTCGTCACCGCGCGGGCCGAGTACGCGTCCAACTATCTCGCCTTCCTGCAGATGAAGCGGCGCGTGGGCATCGAGATCGACGTGGTGGACGACGACGCCGCCGGCCAGGTGGACGTGGCCGCGCTGGAGCGCGCGATCCGGCCGCGAACCAGGCTCATCGCGATCACCCACGTCCCGACCCAGGGTGGGCTCGTCAATCCGGCCGCGGAGGTCGGCCGGGTCGCCGCCCGCCACGGCATCCTCTACCTGCTCGACGCCTGCCAGTCGGTGGGCCAGCTCGCCGTCGACGTCCGGCGGATCGGCTGCCACATGCTCTCGGCCACCGGCCGCAAGTACCTGCGCGGCCCGCGCGGCACCGGCTTTCTCTACGTGCGGCGCGACACGATCGGCACCCTCGAGCCGCCCTTCATCGACCTGGAGGCCGCCGTCGTGGATCGACGCCGACACCTACCGGATCCGCGACGACGCCCGCCGGTTCGAGAACTGGGAGCGGTTCGTGGCCGGCCAGATCGGGCTGGGCGTCGCCGTCCGGTACGCGCTGACCGTGGGCATCGAGGCCATCGAAGCGCGGGTGAAGGCGCTCGCCGCTCTGCTGCGCGACGAGCTGGCGAAGCGGCCGGGCGTGACCGTCCACGATCTCGGCGTGGAGCGCTGCGGCATCGTCACCTTCCGGAAGGCGGGCGAGGAGCCGCACGCGACCCGCCAGCGGCTGCGGGCCCTGAACATCAACGTCACGCACACGCAGGCGCGCTCCTCGCGCCTGGATCTGCCCGCGCGCGGCTTCGACGCCCTCGTCCGCGCCAGCGTCCATTACTACAACGACGAGGCCGAGGTCGACCGCTTCCTGCGGGCGGTGACGGGTTAGGGCGTCAGGCCGCGCTCTCCTTGCGCTCCGCCGAAGGCTTCGCGCGGCGGCGCTCTCCCCGGAGCGCGGTGATCACCGTCGACAGGATCCGGTCGATGGCGGCGAAGAGCAGCTCCACGCCGTAGCCTCCCAGGAAGGCCAGCACCGCCGGGGTGACTCCGCCCGGGATCGCCTGGCCGTCGCGGACCAGCAGCCACTGCAGGCTGACGCCGCTGAGCATCCCGAGAAAGATCCGCACCATGAACTCGCCGGTGCGCCGGCCGTCGAAGCTGCGCTCGACCATCTCGGCGTAGACGGTGCGCAGGACGAAGGCGCAGGTGCCCAGGGCGCCGTAGAGCACCGGCAGCACCAGGACCGCCACGATCGTGGCCACCGGCGTGATCACGTTGCGCAGCTCGTTCCAGTTGACGAAGGGCAGGATGCGGTCGAGCGTCTCGTAGCCGGCCTGGATGCGCCGGGACAGGCCGCCCTCGCGATCGTCGAGGAGCTGCACCCGCAAGTCCAGGTCCTCTCGCTGCCGGACGAGGGTGCCCCGGAGGCTGTCGGCGGCCCCCTGACGCTCGCGATCGAACAGGGCGATCTGCTCCACGAGCCGCTTCTGCGAGGCCCGGGCCGTGCGGAGCTCCTCCAGCACCCGGGTGTGCTCCGCCTGGTCGGTGACGACCGCGTTGATGAAGGTGCGCGTCCACTCGGCGCCGCCGATGACGAGGATCAGGATCAGCGCCAGGAGACCGAACCGGTAGGCCACCCGCTGAGCTTCGGAGATGGGCTCGTGGGAGAACCGACGCCAGATCCAGGGGCGCCGGACCGTCCGGCTGGTGGCGCGCAGCGTCGCCGCGGTGGTGGGATGCACCAGGGCCGCCAGCTTCGCGTAGGCCTCCAGGAACTCCGCTTCCTCGGCGTCGGTCACCGGGCGGCCCGTGCTCGCCGCCCGATGCGTCCGCACGATCGGAATGCGGATGGCGGCGCCCACGTCACGCCCGCTGGCGGTGGCGTAGTAGAGCAGGGCGTCGGCGTCCTCGGCGCCTTGGGCCAGGCGCGAGACGCCGTTGGCGCCGGGTGCTTCGTCCTCCGCGCTCAGCGCCGCACCTCGATCCGGAACCAGCACTTCGCATCACCGCGCATGCACAGTCGCTCGGTGTCGAAGCGGACCTCGGTCTCCCAGCGTCCCTGACGGAGCTGGCTCGGCGGGCGGGTGACGAACACGGCGGGCCGGTTGCGCTGCAGGGTGACCGGCTGCGGATCACCCTCGAGCGCGGGCCCGCTACCGGGATCGAAGAGCCACCGGACTTCCAGGGGCAACGCGCCATCGACGGCCAGCTGCGTCCAGCACTCCGGGCCGCAGTTGAGCCGGAACCAGAACCGCAGCGGGTCGGCGCCCAGCCGGAACAGCGTCAGGCGCGTGCTGGGCGGCTCGGGGATCTCCTGGCTGGCGAACGCGAAGTCGGCCAGGCTGACCAGTGGCTCGGTGTCGATCCTGATCTGGCGAGTGGGCAGCCCGGAAGCGCAGCGGCAGGAGGCGCTGACCTTGCCGTCGCAGCAGCGCGCCCGGCCGGATTCACAGCCGCAGACGCCCTTGTTGTAGTGGCAGCAGCCCGTGGTCGGGGCCGCCGAGGCGGCGGGGACGAGGCAGCTACCGTCGTTGCCGGGGAGAGTCCCGGCGAGCCACGCGGTCACCCCGAGCGCGAGCGTGACGAGTACCGTCGTCGTCAGTCGTCGTCTCATGCCGGTGGTCCCCCTAGCACATCAGCCAGTCGCCGTACGTGCCTCGGATCGGCTTGCCCTCCACGAATCGCGACAGGCGGAACGTCGGCAGGTCGGGGTGCGCGGTCGGGCCCTCGGCGATGAGCGCCGCCACCATCTGGCCCACGGCCGGAGAGAGCTTGAAGCCGTGGCCCGAGAACCCGGCCGCCACGTGGAAGCCCTCGGGGCCGACACGGTCCAGGATGGGATGCCAGTCGGGCGTGACGTCGAAGCATCCGGCGTAGCCGCGGGCGATCCGGCCCTCGGCGAGCACCGGGAAGCGGTGGCTCAGGCGGGCGAGCGCATCGGTCGACTCGTCGAGGCTCACGCCTTCCTTGTACGCGTCGGGATCGGCGGTGTCGTGCGACTCCTCGGCGTCGAGACCGCCCACCAGGATGTGGTCGCCCAGCTCGGGGCGGGTGTAGATGTTGGTGACGAAGTCGTAGACCATCGGGTGCGGCCGCCGGTCGGTCTCGGGCCAGGTGACGATGTTGATCTTGTGACGGCACACGCTGATCGGCAGCTCGACCCCGGCCATGGCGCCCACGCGGGCGCTCCACAGGCCGGCGGCGTTGACCACCACGGGGGCCTCGATGTCGCCGCTGGTGGTCCGAACGCCGCGGACCCGGTCACCGTCGACGAGCACCCCGACGACCGCGGTGTCTTCCAGGATGCGGGCGCCGGCCGCGCGGGCGGCCCGCGCGAAGCCCTGCGCCGTCTCGACGGGGTTGCAGTAGCCCGAGGCGGGCTCGTAGCAGCCGGCCACGAGGTCGTCGGCGCGCAGGCGGGGCTCGATCTCGCGCATCTCCACGGGAGAGACGAGGCGCGTGTCGATGCCGATCGAGCGCTGGAGCGCGACCGAGGCCTCCATGGGCGCGCGCATCCGCTCGTCCACGCCGAGCAGATATCCCGTGGGCCGAAAGCCGCACGAGGCGCCCTCGGCGCGCTCGGTGAAGTGCTGGAAGAAGTCGAGCGAGTACCGGATCATCCGACAGGTCTCGGCGGTGGAATAGTGCTGGCGTACGCACGCCGAGCTCTTCCCGGTGCCTCCGGAGGCGATCGCGCCCTTGTCGACGACGACCACGTTGCGGATCCCCCGCCGGGCCAGGTGAAACGCGGTGCTGGCGCCGGTCACCCCGCCCCCGATGATCACCACGTCCGCGGTCGGCGTCGTCGGCATGCCGTCGATGCTAGCGGAGCCCGGGGCCCCGGCGCAATGATGGCGGTTGGGCGGTCCCCCTTCCCGAATACGGTGCCCCGAGGGTACCATCCTGAGCGTGTCCATCCGCCAGATCCATCCGGTGTTCGTGGGCGAGGTGTCCGGGATCGACATCGCGAGACCGCTCTCGCGCGAGGAGGTGGCGGCCATCGCGGCGGGGATGGATCGCTACGCCGTGCTCGTGTTCCACGACCAGAAGATCGCCGACGAGCAGCAGATGGCGTTCAGCGTCAACTTCGGGGTCCTGGAGGACGCCCGGGGTGGTAACATCACGCGGCCCGAGGACCGGCGTCTGCAGGTCGGCATGAACGACGTCTCCAACCTGGGCCGGGATGGCGCGCCGATGGCCCGCGACTCCCGCCAGCGCCTGTTCAACCTCGGCAACATGCTCTGGCACTCGGACAGCTCGTTCCGGGCCGATCCCCGCCAAGTACTCGCTGCTCTCGGCGCGGGTGGTGAATCCGACGGGGGCAACACCGAGTTCGCCGACATGCGCGCGGCCTACGACACCCTCGACGCGGGCACGAAGGCCGAGATCGAGGATCTCGTCTGCGAGCACTCGCTGATGTACTCGCGCGGCCTGCTCGGGCATGCTCGACTACTCGGAGGAGGAGCGGGCGATGTTCCGGCCGGTGCGCCAGCGGCTCGTGCGCACCCATCCCGTGACCGGCCGCAAGTCTCTCTACCTCTCGTCCCACGCCGGTGGCATCGTCGGCATGCCGATGGCGGAGGCGCGCGTCCTGCTCCGGGACCTCAACGAGCATGCGACCCAGCCAAGGTTCGTCTACGCGCACGCCTGGCGCCCGTGGGACTTCGTCATGTGGGACAACCGGCAGATGATGCACCGCGTGCGCCGCTACGACGACAATCAGCCGCGCGACATGCGACGCACCACCGTCGCCGGCGACGCGCCCACCGTGTGATTGTCGCGGCGCCGACAGCCGGTCGCCTCCGCCTCCAGCCTCCGTGCTCTCATCGGCCAGCATCTGCCGCGTGCGTTTTTCGCTTGACAGCTTTCTGCGTGCGCAGCGGCCGCGTGTCGACCGCGCTTCGTAGATACCGACCCAGCGGACTCCAGGAGCCCGACGATGCGGGGATCGTGGGCTCATCACGAAAAAGGGCGATCCTGCCGCCATCACCGTCTGTCGCGCCTCCCAGCTGGCTTCGAAACTCGGGTGTAGAGTCGCCCAAAGCAGAAGGGGGCCGCGCCATGCAGATGTCCTCGTCCGACCTCGACCGCCTGGGCGACGAGATCGCCGAGCTCTCCGCCCACCTCGACGCCGCCACTGCCCGCCTCCTCGATCTCATCCGCGAGTTCGATGCGCGCGCCGGCTGGAACATCGGCTTCCGCTCCTGCGCCGCCTGGCTGAGCTGGCGCGTGGGGTTCTCCCCGACCGCGGCCCGCGAGCACGTGCGGGTGGCGCGCGCCCTGGGCACGCTTCCGCTGCTCGCCCAGGCGCTCGCCCGCGGTGAGCTCTCCTACGCCAAGGTCCGAGCCCTGACCCGCGTCGCGACGCCGGAGGTTGAGGAGCGGCTGCTGGCGGTGGGCCGCGCCGGCACGGCCGAGCACGTCGAGCGCATCGTGCGCGGCTGGCGGCAGGTGGACCGGCAGGCCGAGGCCCGGGAGGCGGCCCGGCAGCACGCGAGCCGCACCCTGCACGTGTATCCGGACAGCGACGGCACCGTGATCGTCCGGGGTCGGCTGACCGCGGAGGTCGGCGCCCTGCTTGTCCAAGCCCTCGCCGCCGCCCGCGAGGCCTTGTATCAGCAGGCGCGCGACACGGATCCGGAAACCGACCCCCCGACGATGGTCCAGCAGCAGGCGGATGCGCTGGCCCTGCTCGCGGAGACGGCGCTCCATCACGGGATCGATCCCGGCGCCCCGGCCGAGCGCTACCAGGTGGTGGTGCACGTCGATGCCGAGGTCCTTACGGACCCGGACCAGCCCGGCCAGTCGGTCCTGGAGGACGGCGCGCGCGTTCCCGCGGGAACGTCCCAGCGCCTGGCGTGTGACGCCAGCCGGGTGGTCATGCGACACGACCCCGACGGGCGCGTGGTGGAGGTCGGCGCCCGGACGCGGACGATTCCGCCCGCGCTACGGCGGGCGCTGCACCATCGCGACCGCGGCTGTCGCTTTCCGGGCTGTGGCGTCCGCTTCGGCCAGGGTCATCACATCCGTCACTGGGCCCACGGCGGGCCCACCACGCTCTCCAACCTCACGCTGCTGTGTCGCCGGCACCACCGCGCCGTCCACGAGGAGGGTTACCAGATAGATCGACAGTCCGACGGCGAGCTTCACTTCCGTCGCCCGGACGGCCAGCTCCTGCCCGAGGTGCCGCTTCCACCAGAAGTCCGCGGCGATGCCGTGAGCGCTCTACAGGCGCGGCATGTTGCGGCGGGGATTCGCCTGCACGCGCACACCACGACGCCGGGCTGGTTGGGGGAGCGCCTGGACGTGGGCTGGGCGATCGACGTCTTGCATCCGCTCGCTCAGGAGAAACCACCCGAGAGGCGAACCGCATGACGCTGGCCCACTCACTCCAGTGATGGCCAGCACGCTGTCGCCTCGGTACTCCGGCTGCGTCGCTTCCGGTAGTGGAAGTGATTTCTTCACAACCTCGTAGCCGGGGTGCCTCCTCGGTCACGCGTCCCGACATGGCCCAGCGCTCGGACGATCACTCCACCCCGGCGAGCTGGAGCTCGTGGGCGCGGTGGCAGCCGACGAAGTGGCCGGGGGAGATCTCCTGCCACGCCGGCGTCTCGGTCCGGCACACGCTCGATCGCGTGCGGGCAGCGCGGGTGGAAGTAGCAGCCGCGGGGAGGCGCGGCGGGGTTCGCGACCTCCCCCTGCAGCACGATGCGCCGCGAGCGCGTGCGGGGGTCGGGCTCGGGCACCGCGGACAGCAGCGCCGCCGTGTAGGGGTGCTTGGGCGCGCTGAAGAGCTCCTCGGTCTCGGCCAGCTCCACCATGCGCCCGACGTACATCACGGCCACGCGGTTGCTGATGTGGCGCACCACGCTCAGGTCGTGGGCCACGAAGAGATAGGTCAGCCGGAACTCGGCCTGCAGATCGAGCAGGAGATTCAGGATCTGGGCCTGCACCGAGACGTCGAGGGCCGACACCGGCTCGTCGGCGACGACCAGTCGAGGGTGCAGGGCCAGGGCGCGCGCGATGCCGATGCGCTGGCGCTCGCCGCCGCTGAAGGCATGCGGGAACCGCCGCATGTACTCGGGCCGCAGCCCGACGCGGCGCAGCAGCTCCGCCACCCGGTCCTCACGCTCCCGCCGGCTCTTCATGCCGTGGACCAGCAGCGGCTCGCCGACGAGGTCGAGCAGGGTCATGCGGGGATTGAGCGAGGTGAACGGGTCCTGGAAGATCATCTGCATCTCGCGCCGCAGCGCGCGCAGCTCGGCGCGGCGGAGCTTGCCCAGCTCGACCACCGAGCCGCCGGCGACCCGCATGAAGACCTGTCGCCCGCGGTCGGCTCGATGGCGCGCAGGATGCAGCGCGCGGTGGTGGTCTTCCCGCAGCCGCTCTCCCCGACCAGGCCCAGGGTCTCGCCCTCGTCGATGTGAAAGTCGACGCCGTCCACCGCGCGGACGTGGCCCACCGTCCGCTTCAGGAAGCCCTTGCGGATCGGGAAGAGCTTCTGCAGCCCGGAGACCCGGAGCAGGGGAGGCTGGCGCGGCGCGTCATTCGTAGAGGAAGCAGCTCACGGCGTGGTGGTCGCCGACCGGCCGCAGGTCCGGCGCCTGTCGATCGCACCGGCCCGCCATGAACTCGGCGCAGCGCGGGTGGAAGGGACAGCCGGTCGGCCGGTCGTAGGGGTGCGGCACCGCGCCGGCGATCGGCGTCAGCCGCTCGCGCGTCCGCGCTCGGATGCGCGGGATCGAGCGCAGCAGCGCCCGCGTGTACGGGTGCCGCGGGTCGTGGAAGATCGCGTCGACGGGCGCCTGCTCGACCACCCGGCCCAGGTACATCACCGCCACGTCGGTGGCCATCTCGGCGACCACGCCGAGGTCGTGGGTGATGAGCATGATCGCCATGCCGTCTTCCTGCTGGAGCTGGCGCATCAGCTCGAGGATCTGCGTCTGGGTGGTCACGTCGAGCGCGGTCGTGGGCTCGTCGGCGATCAGCAGGGTCGGCTGGCAGGAGAGCGCCATCGCGATCATGGCCCGCTGGCGCAGGCCGCCGCTCAGCTGGTTGGAGAGCTGGTCCACCCGCTGCTCCGGCGACGACACGCCGACCCGCCGCAGCATCTCGATCGCCTTGTCGCGCGCCTGCCGTGCCGACTCGACGGGCTGGTGCAGCCGGATCGCCTCGATGATCTGGTTGCCGACGCGTGTGGACGGGACTGAACGAGGACATCGGCTCCTGGAAGATGAGCGCGATCTCCGCGCCGCGGATCGAGCGCATCTCGGGCGCCGTTGGGCTCGAGCCTCGGCCAGGTCGACCACCGTGTCCGGCCCCGCCGGGGCCGGCCGGCCGCCGGAAGTGGATCTCGCCCTCGACGATCCGCCCCGGCCGATCGACGATCCGCAGGATCGACCGGGCCGTCACGCTCTTGCCGCACCCGCTCTCCCCGACGATCCCCAGCGTCGCCCCCGGCGCCAGGTCGAAGCTCACCCCATCCACCGCCCGCACCATCCCCTCGTCCTGCGCGAAGTACGTCTTCAGATTCCGCACCGACAGCAGCGGCTGCCGCGGCGGCGACATCGCCTGCCCGCGCACGGCGTCAACCGTCATGTGGTCCGCTTTCGAGCGCCGGCTCCGCCGGCGCAATCCTGGGGGAGGCAGGAAGGAGCGCGCCGCCAGGCGCGCGACGACCGTCGGAAGGGGGGCGAAGCCCCCCTCCGAGCTTACCGGCCATAGGGATCGGCCGCATCGCGCAGGCCGTCGCCCAGGAAGTTGAAGGCCATGACCGCGATGATCACGGGCACGGCCGGCAGCATCAGCCACGGGGAGATGGCCACCGTCTGGACGTTCTGCGCCTGCTGCAGCAGCACGCCCCAGCTGATCGCGGGCGGGCGCAGGCCCAGGCCCAGGAAGCTCAGCGCGGTCTCGCTGATGATCATCGCGGGCAGGGCCAGCGTGGTCGCCGCGATGATGTGGCTCATGAACGACGGCACCATGTGCACGAAGATCGTCCGCATCTGGGTGCACCCGACCAGCCGGGCGGAGACGACGAAGTCCTCCTCGCGCATGGCCAGGAAGCGCCCGCGCACGACGCGCGCCAGCTCCGTCCAGCCGAGCAGCGAGATGATGATCGTGATGGCGAAGTAGACCTGCAAGACCGACCAGTCGCGGGGCAGCGCCGCCGCCAGCCCCATCCACAGGGGAATCGTCGGGATCGAGCGGAGGATCTCGATCGTCCGCTGGATCACCGTGTCGGCGAGCCCGCCGTAGAAGCCCGAGAGCCCGCCCAGGACCACGCCCAGGACGAGGCTCACCGTGACGCCGAACAGCCCGATCGTGAGCGAGATGCGCGTGCCGTACATCAGCCGCGACCACAGGTCGCGGCCCTGCACGTCCGTGCCGAGCAGGAAGATCGTCTGTGCCGGCGTCGACCCCGCCGTCGACGCCGATGAGATGGCGCGTCGTCGGGATCAGCGCCGAGGAACCGGTACTCGAAGCCCTCGGCGAAGAACCGGATGGGAATCTTCTGGGCGGGATCGGCGTCGATAGACGCGCTTGAAGGTCTGCGGGTCGCGGGCGCCCTTCACGGCGTGGACGTGCGGGCTGAATCGCCAGCCGTCGAACCAGTAGATCGCGCTGCGGGGGCATCAGCGAGCGCTGCGCCTCGGAGGCGTTGGGGTCGGCGTAGGCGAGGAAGTCGGCGCCGAGGACCGACGAGATAGAACGCGGCGACGACGACGGCGCTGGCCACCGCCACCTTGTGCTTGCGGAACCGCCACCACATGAGCTGCCACTGCGAGGCCACGAAGATGCGCTGCTCCTTCGCGGTGACGTCGGCGGTCGGCTCGTGCGCGGGGGCGCCGGGGGGATCGAGGGCCACGTCGGACTTGGCCATCACGTCTCCTCGAGCCGGATGCGCGGGTCGATCCACACGAGGAGAATGTCCGAGACCAGCGTGCCGATCACCGTCATCACCCCCAGCAGGAGCACGATCGTCCCCGCCAGGAACATGTCCTGCGCGATGAGGGCCTTCAGCAGGAGCGGCCCGACCGTCGGCAAGCCGAGCACGAGCGACACGATGATGCTGCCCGACACGATGTAGGGCAGCGTGTAGCCGATCGTGCTCGCAAACGGGTTGAGGGCGACGCGCACCGGATACTTCAGGATGACGCGGGCCTCGGACAGGCCCTTGGAGCGCGCCGTCACCACGTAGGGCTTGCGCAGCTCGTCGAGCAGATTGGCGCGCATGATCCGGATCTGCTGCGCCGTTCCCGCCAGGCCGAGGATCACGGCGGGGATCGGCAGATGCTTCAGCAGGTCCCACGCTCGCGCCAGGCTCCACGGGGCGTCCTGAAACTCCGCGGAGAACAGTCCGCCGATGTGCGCGTTGAACAGGACGAACCCCAGATAGAGCAGCACCAGCGCGAGCAGGAAGTTGGGGACCGCAAGCCCGATGAAGCCGACGAACGTCGCCACGTAGTCGCCCACCGAATACTGTCGAACGGCGGAGTAAATGCCGATCGGCAGCGCCAGCACCCACGTCAGAATCAGCGCCGCCACCGAGACGACCACCGTCAGCCACAGACGCTCGCCGATCACCTCGGTGACCGGGCGTCGCCACTCCATCGACATGCCGAAGTTGCCCTGGACGATCAGGCGCCATCCACTTCAGGTACTGCACGTAGATCGGCTGGCCCAGCCCGTACTGGATCCGGAGGTTCTCGGCCTCCTCGTCGGTGACGACGCTGCCCATCGACGCCATCTGGGCGATGTAGGAGGTGACGTAGTCGCCCGGCGGCAGCTGGATGATGACGAACGCCAGGACGGAGATCGCCCAGACGGTGAAGATCGCGAGGAGAGCGCGGCGGCCGATGTATGCCAGCATGGGACGGAGCCCGGGTCGCCGCCGGCTGAGGCGGCGACCCGGGCGTCGTTGGCCGTCTACTTCTTGTAGAAGAACGTCGCCGGACGCGAGATTCCCGGGGTCTTGCCGTCCGGACTGTTGTACTGGCGCGACGGGATGTTGCCCATGTTGGTCTTGACGACGCGCACGCCCATGGAGGCCGGCCCCATGCCGATCACGCCGATGATGTAGACCTCCTCGGCGGCGATCCTCCAGACCTCCTTGCCGAGCTGGATCCGCTCCTTCTCGGGCACGCCGAAGGCCTTCTTCCACTTCTCCATCAGCTCGCGCATCTTCGGGTCCGGCTCCTTGCCCTGGGCGCCGGCGGAGTGGAACCAGCGCGCGTAGAGCGGGCTGGAGGAGGCCACGGAGGCGACCTCGAAGGGGAACACGTGGAGCGGGAAGGTGAAGAGGTGCTCGCTGCCGTCGTTGTTCCAGGCCCCCAGCTGCTGCTCGTTGGCGGCGGTGCGCTTGAGGGCCAGGCTGCGCTCCACCTCCTGCACGGTGAGGTCGATGCCGATCTTCTTCCACTGCTCGCGGATCATCTCGGCGATCTGCGTGAACTGGACGAACTGGCCGCCCAGCGTCATGATCTCGATGCGCAGCCGGCCCTTGCCGTCGGCGCGCAGGCGGTAGCCCTGGGCGTCCTTCTTGGCCAGCCCGATCTTGTCGAGCATCTCGTTGGCCTTCTTGACGTCGAGCGTGGCCCACAGCTTCCGGTACTGCGGCCCGGGGTTGTACTTGTTGGAGTCCGCGGGCACCACCGAGCTGGGCGTGCCCGTGCCCAGCCAGAACGTCTCGTTGATCTGGTCACGGTCGATGCCGAGCGCCAGCGCGCGCCGGAAGTCGGCGGTGTTGAACCACTTGGCGATCTCCGGGTCGGCGTCGTAGGTCAGGTTGAACTTGATGATCATGTCGCCGCCGTAGTCGCCCGGATCGAGGTACACCTTGTAGTTGCCCTTGGTCTGGTTCTCGATGAACACCGGCAGCTTGCCGAGGTCGACGTGCCGCTGCTGGAAGTCGTACTCTCCAGCGATCGCGCGCAGGTTGACGACCTCCAGGTTCTCGGCCAGCGTCAGCACCACCCGGTCGATGTAGGGCAGCTGGTTGCCCGCCGTGTCCACGAAGACGCTGTAGGGGTTGCGCTCCAGCGTCCAGGTCGGCGTGTTGATCGGCGTCACCGTCTTCCAGGGCGAGAGCACCGGCAGGTCGGGGTTGAGGGCCCAGTCGTTCTTGGCCAGGAACATGCGGACCCAGCTGTCGAACTTCGCCTCCTTCACCTTCCGGTCCAGCTCGGCCTGCCCCACGTACTTGGGGTGGAACTGCTTGAGGTAGTGGGCGGGCGCGAAGCCGCCCATGCCGCGGTACGCGCCCCACTGGCCGGCGAGGTCGGTGGAGCCGGCCAGCACGTCGGGCAGCATGTAGTAGGGCTCGGGGAACTTGAACCGCACCGTGTGGGTGTCGACCTTCTCGATCGAGCCCTGCTTGCCGTTGATGGCCATGGCCGCCGACGGGGTCGGGATCAGGTCCTTGTTCCGGTAGATGTCCTCGAACCAGAACACGAAGTCGTCGGCGGTGAACGGCTTGCCGTCACTCCACTTCATGCCGCGGCGCAGGTGCACGAGCCAGGCGCGCCCGCCGTCCTGCATCTCGAGGCCCCGGGCGAGGTTCGGCATGACCTTGTCGCCCGTGTAGTCCCAGAACATCAGATGATCCGGCCCCGAACAGCACCGGAAGCCGTTCCAGAAGTCGGCCGGACCCGTGAACCCGCTGCGCCACGTGCCTCCGTACTTGCCGATCTCGTGCAGCGGCTTGATCACCAGCGGGTCCTGTCCGACGCGCTCCGCGACCGGCGGCAGCTTGCCCGCCTTGACCAGCGCCGCGAATTGCGGGGCTTCCTTGAGGGTCTTGGGGAATTTCGCGGCGTCGGTCACGACCTCTGGACCTTCCAGCTTCCCGATCAACGGGTTCTTGGTGCCGCCCTGCGCGAGCGCGCCCGCGGCGACGACCCCGCTGAGGGCGCCCACCACGAGAAGGGCCGTGAGTCGGGATCGGAGCGTGCGTGTCTGGAGCGTGCGCCAGAGGTCTGTCATGCCGCTTCCCCCTTTTGACGGATGGTTGGACGAGCGTGCGGTGTCCCCCAGCCGGGGACCGATTATCGTGACATTCCCCTGACAAGTCCAGGCTTCACTGGCGTGCGATCGTGGGGGGTGGGGGGAAGGCACCGATGGAGACGAGGGTCGACGAAATCGCCGAGCGAGTCTATCGCCTCTCGACCTTTCTGCCCGCGGTGGGCCCGAGCGGCTTCACCTTCAACCAGTTCCTCGTGGACGCGGACGAGCCGCTGCTCTTCCACTGCGGCCAGCGGGCGCTGTTCCCGGCGGTCTCCCGGGCGGTGGCCCGCATCATGGACCTGCGCCGGCTGCGCTGGATCGCCTTCAGTCACGTCGAGGCCGACGAGTGCGGCGCCCTCGGCGAGTGGCTCGCCGCCGCGCCGGACGCGACGGTCACCCACGGCGCGATCGGCTGCGCCATCTGGCTGAACGACCAGGCGCCACGGCCCCCGCGCGCGCTGGCGAACGGCGAGATCCTCGACCTGGGCGGCCGCCGCGTGCAGCGCCTCGACACGCCCCACGTGCCCCATTGCTGGGACGCGGGCCTGCTCCACGAGGAGACCACCGGCACCCTCTTCTGCAGCGATCTCTTCACTCACGTGGGCGACCCGCCGGCGCTGACCGACGGCGACATCCTGGGCCCGGCCGTGGCCGCCGAGCGACAGTTCGGCTACACGGCGGTCACGCCCGCCACCGGCGCCACCATCCGCCGGCTCGCGGAGCTGCGGCCGCGCACACTGGCGGTGATGCACGGGTCCTCCTTCACCGGCGACGCCGCGCCGGTGCTCGGGACGCTCGCGGACTTCTACGACGACCTGCTGCAGCAGCGGACCGCAGCGCGCCGCGGCTAGCCCGGATCCCTCCTGAACGAAAGCGCATCACGGGCGGGTGGCGCCGCCCGCCCGGCTCACGCGAAGGGCGAGGATTCGTGCACGGTCGCGAGCACGGCGGGCAGGGTCGCCATCACCTCGTGCAGGCACGTCCGGACGCGGGCGATGTTCTCCTCGGCCTTCTCGGGGACGCCTCCGCGTGACACGAGGGCGATGTATTCGTCGCGGCTGGTCGTCATCAGCAGGGAGGCGTTGATCTCGAGCTGGAGCGCGTGGACGTGCCGGGTCCGGGGGTGGCCGCACGTGGCCACGATGTTGCCGCCGGTATAGCCGCTGACGTTGTCGTGCACCTCGAAGCCGTGGCTGGTGAAGATCGCGGCCACGGTCGCCGCGAGCTGGGGGGCGCACGTCGCGTCGTGGCGCGTGCCGACGATCACCTGGTGGTCCTTCATCCGGCGCGGGCTGCCGGTGTGGCCGTCGAGGAGCATCGCGTATCCGTAGGTCTGGCGGAGGTCGGCGAGCAGGCGGTCCAGGGCCGCGTAGTAGGGATCGTAGAGCGTCTGCAGGCGTTCCTCGAGGTCGGCCATCCCGAGGGGGCGCGCGAAGATCGGCACGTCCCGCATGGTGTGGGTGCGCACCACTCCGCGCCGGGAGCGCACCTCGCCGTCGTGGTGCTCGAAGTCGTCGCGGCGGCGGTTGACGTCGACGAACATGCGCGAGAACGGCGTGGCCAGCACGGTGGCCCCGTGCTCGTGCAGGTCGGCGTAGAGATCGCCCACGAAGGTGTCGGCGAAGCCGTACGCGAAGGTCTCGAACCAGGGCTCGCCGTAGTCGACGCGGGTGATGTGGGGCAGAGGCTCGGTGCCGAAGTGAGGCACGCTCACCAGCACCGGCGTGCGCCTGGCCGGGGCGGGGTGTCGGACGATCGGGAACGATCGCACCATGGCCGGGGCGGCCGCGCTCCTAGCGCTCTCTCACGACCGGGTTGCGCAGCACGCCGATGCCCGGGATCTCCACCTCGACCACGTCGCCGTCCTTCATGTTCTCGGTGGCGCCGTCGGTGCCCATCCACAGCACGTCACCCGGGTGGAGCGTCAGGTACTGGCTCATGCGGCTGATGAACTGGCGCACGCCGAAGATCGCGTCCTTGACGGCGTAGGCGAACATCTCCTTGCCGTTGAGCCGGATCGTGACGCGGAGCGTCGTCGGGATCGAGGCCGGTGACGATCCACGGGCCCATCGGCTTGAAGGTGTCGGTGTTCTTGCCCCGCCAGAACGTCCGGTCGCCGCGCTGCCAGGTGCGCTCGCTGACGTCGTTGCCGATCGTGTAGCCGAAGACGTAGTCGAGCGCCTCCGCCTCCGAGACGCGCTTGCACCGCTTGCCGATCACCACCACCAGCTCGCCCTCGTACTGGACCTGGTCCGTCGCGTCCCGGGGGATGACGATCGGCTCGTCGGTGGCGACGAGGGCGTTGTTGGCGCGGTAGCCGACGTCGGCATGCGGCGGGAACTCCGGCTTCACGCCCCGCCGCTGGGCCATCTCGGTCACGTGCTCCCGGTAGTTGACGCCGGCGGCGTAGAAGGTGGGGGGAATCACCGGGCACCAGCAGCTTGACCCGGCTCAGCCCCACCGTGGTCGACGTCCGGGTGTAGCTGTCGAAGCGGGCTGCCCGTGACCTCCGTCACGGTGCTGCTCCTCGATGATGCCGTAGGCGACCGTGCGTCCGGACTGGAACCGGCACCAGTTCATGGCCGGTGGCCCTTGAGGAACGCGCCGACCTCGCGGTTGAAGACGTCAGGCCGCTCGAAGTACGTCGAGTGGCCGGCGGCCTCCACGCGCTCGAAGCGTGAGCCGGGGACGTGCTCGTGGACCTTCTGCGACAGCTCGGGCCAGATGAGGCCGTCCTCGTCGCTGGTCAGGAAGAGCGTCGGCACCCGCGTGGCGGCGTAGCGCTCGACCGGCGTGGTCAGACGGCCGAGCTGGTCGCTGAAATCGGCGGGCCGCGGTGCATTGACGCCGGCGATCTGCGCGTAGAGGAAGGCTGCGGACCGGCTGCGCCGCGCGGAAGGTCTTCCCCAGCGCCGCGTGCCACAGCACGGCCGGCCGCGGTGGGCTCGCGGCGGCCAGCTGCGCGCGCGCGGCGGCGATGTCGGGATTGGTGAGGTTGCCGACCGTGTTCGCCAGGACGATCGCCCAGAAACGCTCCGGCGCCCGCACCGCAGCACCCACGGCCGCCCAGCCGCCCATCGACTGCGCGACCACGCGCGGCCCGCGCGATCCCCAGGTGATCGAGCAACGCGAGCGCGTCCGTGGCGAGCGCGGCTGGCCCCGGCCCGGCGTCGACGTCCGGCGACTGGCCGAAGCCACGCTGGTCGACCGTGACGCACCGGTACTCCTCGGCGAACACCGGCACCTGCTGCCACCAGCTCAGGTGATTGCCACCGGCGCCGTGCAGGAACAGCACGCGTGGGCGCGGTGCCGCCGGTGTCCTCGTAGTAGAGGCGAAAGCCGTCCTTCACCATGAACGCCATCGTGCGATCTCCTTGGCCGGGATATGCCCCAGGACCGGGCGCCGGCTCGATCTTATCGCCCCTTGAACGGTCCCGGGGCTCGCTTCTCCGCGAAGGCGCGCGCGGCCTCCTGGAAATCCTCGGTCAGGTAGAGCTTGAGCGGAGCCATCTGCATCGTGATCTCGCGCCCGAGCTGGTCCAGGTACCAGCGGCGCGCGCGCACGGTGGCCCGCACGCTGAGCGGTGGGTTCTTGCCCACGGCCTGGGCCAGCTCACGGGCGACGTCCAGATAGGTGCCGGTGGCCGCCACGCGATTGATCACGCCCGCGGCCAGCGCCTCCTCGGCGGTGAAGAACCGGCCGGTCAGCGCCACCTCGGTGCCGAAGGCGCCGGCGCCGCGGAAGTGCATGATGACCCCAGTACTTGGCGCCACCCAGGCCGCGCGGCGTCTCCGTGATCTGGAACTTCGTCCCGGCCTCGGCGACGATCAGGTCGGATTCCAGCACGATGCCCACGGCCAGGCCCAGCACGTACCCGTGGGGTGCGGCGATCACCGGCTTCCAGTTGACCGACTTCGTGTCAGCAGGTCACCGGCGTGCGCGCCGAAACCCTGCGGGCCGCCCAGGCGCTCGAACTCCTCGCGCTTGCGCAGCTGCCGCTGGAGCACGTCGGCGCCACTGGAGAAGGCACGGCCGCGACCGTGGATGATGGCCACGTACGCCTCGGCGTCGGCGTCGAAGCGCCGCAGCGCCTCGTTCAGGGCCACGACCAGCTCGTCGCTGAAGGCGTTGAGCTTCTCCGGGCGGTTGAGCGTGAGCGTCGCGACGTGGTCAGCGCACGTGTAGTCGACCAGCATGCGTCGTCTCCTTGGGCGCCGCGTCCGGCGCGGCGGGGATGGGGGTGCGTAGCGGCATCACCGACCGGCGGCCCCGGCCCGGCGCGGCGTGACGAGGTCGACGAGGGTGTTGGCCACGAGTGCGGCCAGGATGAGGGCGCCGCCCGCCAGCGACGCCGCGGCCGGTCGCTCGTTCAGCACGAGCCAGACCCACAGCGGTCCCAGCACGGTCTCCAGCATGCCGATGAGCGAGCTCTCGGCGGCGGGAATCAGCCGCGCGCCGGCCAGGAAGAGCAGGAAGCCGGCGCCGAATTGCCCGACGCCGAAGAACGCCAGGAGCAGGCAGGTCGCGCGGGCGGGTCGCGAGCGGATCGGCCAGCGGCAGCGCCACCAGGCCCGTGAGCGCCGTCGCCAGCACCGCCGCCGGCGCCATCGGGATCTCCGGGTGCCGGCGGATGAGGACGGTGGCGACGGCGAAGCTGCACGCCATGACGATCGCCAGCAGGTCGCCGAGCAGCGCGCCGCGCCCGTAGGAATTCGACACCATGACCACCGCTCCCGCGAGCGCGACGCCCATCGTCAGCCACGTGCGCACCGCGACCCGCTCGCCGAGGAGCACCCAGCCCAGCAGCCCGGCCACGTAGGGCCCCGTGGACATGAGGATGAGCGTGTTGGCCACCGAGGTGTGAGCCAGCGACAGGATGAAGCACGTCGAGGACAGCGCCATGCACCCGGCCACGGCCACGACCGGGCCCGCCCTGCGCCATTGCGCGAAGATCCCGCGGCCCCAGACCATCCACACCACCAGGGCCAGGAAGAGGGAGGCGAAGACGCTGCGCCAGAGACTGGTCGTCCAGGGGCCGGTGGTGACGAGGCGAACGATGAGCCCGCCGCTGCTCCAGCACATCGCTGCGCAGGCCACCAGCAGGACGCCGCGCCGGCTGGCGGGCGTCGCCGGAGCCCGCCGCGCCGCGACCGAGTCAGGAGCGACGGTCATGAGCGAGGCGCAAGGCGCCCTAGCCGAGCGGTCGTGGCTCCACGCGGACGCCGTCCTCGGGCGAGAGGTCGATGCGCAGGACGGTGCCGTCCGGATCTCCGTCTCCCCACTCGAGCATCGGGGCTCCCGGATAGTGGGCGGTCACGCGCTCCTGGCTGACATCGGTGCGGACGTGGTGGTGACCGAGGGCGACGTAGTCCCAGCCGGTGTCACGAATCTCGTCGGCGAAGATCGGCGACGACCGCTCAGGCCGTTGCCGCTCCGGGTAGAAGAAGCCGTGCGCCATGGCCAGGCACCAGCGCCGGCCGTCGCGCCCGGGGATGTGGGCGAGGGGCTGGAACTCGGGCACGTGCTGTTCCATGGCACGGCCCCATACGACCACGTCGAGCTCCGGCAGGTCGATGGTCTCGCCCTCCAGGCGGCGGATCACGTGGACGTGGCGCGCCCCGGCCGTGAAGTCGTGCCGGTCGTAGATGGCATTGGCGTAGAGCGCGTCGTGATTACCCGGCAGGATGACGACCGGCTGCCGCAGCCGAGCGAGCTCGCTCCGTACGAACGCGACGGTCTCGTCGGACGCGCGGTTGTGATCGAAGAGATCGCCGGCGATCAGCAGCAGATCGACCTGATCGACCAGGGCCCGGTCGACGATGCGCGACCAGACGCGCCGGCCACGCTCGCGGTGGGCGGCCTGATGCGCGGCATTGCCGTAGCCGTCGCCGTCGAGGTGCACGTCGGCGGTGTGGAGCACTCGCAGGGGTCGTCGTGATGAGGGCATGGCCAGCAGCATGCCACATCCGCGATTGACAGGCCTGCGCCTCACCGCATAATGCCGCCATGGCTCTCCCCGCCACGGGCGCCGCCCGGGTGCGCCCCGCCCGTCCCGCGGACGCCGCGATCCTGGCCGAGATGGCCAACGACCTCAACGACCACGTCGGCATTCACGGCCGGCCCTTCACGCCGGAGCGCATCCTCGCCGACGGCTTCGGTCCCCAGGCCGCCTTCACCCCGCTGATCGCCGAGCTCGACGGCCCGGTGGTCGGCTACGTCTTCTTCAGCCCGGGCTACAGCACGGACGTGGCCGCCCGCTCCACGTTCCTCCACGACCTCTTCGTGGCGCCGGCGGCGCGCGGGCGCGGGGTGGGCTACGCGCTGATGGCCGCCGTCGCGGCGGAAACGGTTCGGGCGGGCGGCGTGTCGCTGGAGTGGGGCGTGCACACCGCCAACACGGGCGCGCTCGAGTTCTATCGCCGTCTCGGAGCGTCCGCCGCGGAGGTGCGCATCCTGAGCGTCAACGGCGACCGCCTGCGCGCACTCGCCGCCGCCGATACCCCAGGTCGGAGTGTTCATGAACGACGCGCGTGAGGCCGGCTGGTGGCGCCGGGTGAGAAGCCGCACCCGGCGCCACCAGCCCGGAGCGCCACGTTCATGAAGAGGCCGGGTCAGGACGCGTTCGAGTCGTGATCGTCCATCTGATCGACGGGACGTACGAGCTGTTCCGCTACTTCCTCTCGCCGGCGGCGGCCTTCGACCGGAGCGCTCCGGAGGAGCTGCGGGCGGTGCGCGGCGTCGTCGGATCCGTGCTGGGGATGCTCGAGGGCGGCGTCACGCACGTGGGCGTGGCCACGGACCACGTCATCGAGTCGTTTCGCAACGCGCTCTGGGCCGACTACAAGACGGGCGAGGGCATGGACCCCGTGCTCTACGCCCAGTTCCAGCCGCTGGAGGAGGCGCTGGGCGCCCTCGGCGTGGTGGTCTGGCCCATGGTCGAGCTCGAGGCCGACGATGCGCTGGCCACGGCGGCGGCCACGGCCTCAACCGACGCGCGCGTCGAGCAGGTCGTCGTGTGCACGCCCGACAAGGACCTGGCGCAGTGCGTGCGAGGCGACCGCGTCGTCCAGCTCGATCGGCGCACGCGCGAGCTGCGCGACGAGTCGGCGGTGCGCCGGAAGTTCGGGGTCATGCCCGCGTCGATGCCCGACTGGCTCGCGCTCGTGGGTGACAGCGCCGACGGTTACCCCGGTCTGCCGGGCTGGGGCGCACGATCCGCGGCGACGGTGCTGGCGCGCTATCAGCACCTCGAGCACATTCCGAGGCTGGCCACGGAGTGGGACGTGTCCGTGCGTGGAGCGCTGCGGCTGGCCACGACACTCACGCAGCAACGTGAGCGCGCGCTGCTGTTCCGTGAGCTGGCAACGCTGCGCGCGGATGCGCCCATCGGCGCCGGCGTGGACACGCTGCGCTGGACCGGGCCGCGTGCCGACTTCGCGACCTGGTCAGAGCGCCTCGGCACCAGGGCGCTGTTCGAGCGCGCCTCGATCCTGGCGGGCGCAAGGAGCTAGCGCCGGTCACCCGGGTCGTGGCCAGGGAGGTGCCCTGATCGAACCCCCCCGGGGCCTTCCGGAAGCGACTTCTTTTCCCCTTCGGCGCCGGAGACGCCCCCAAGTGCTGCGAGGGCGCCAACTTGGACGAAGGCTCGGAGCTGGCATGTCGCGTGCGTCCAAGACATCGCACGAGCCCACATGCTGGAACCGGGAGGGGAACGATGAAGAGGCACGTCGTGACATCCGCGATCGTGGCGGCGCTGGTCGCCGGCGCGTGTCTGGTGGGATGCGAGAAGGGGCCGCTGCAGAAGGCGGGGGAGAAGGTCGACGAGGTCACCGGTCAGGACAAGCTCATCGGCAAGGGGCCCGCGGAGAAGACGGGAAGGAAGATCGACAACACCGTGGACGACATCAAGAAGTAGCGCCCGCGCGGGGGGTCGAAGCGGGCCTTGACAGCCCGGCCAACGTGGCCTACAGGTGTGGCCGTGGAAGAAGCCTGCTCGCGGAAGAGCGCGGACCCCGGGGTCCGGCGGCGGCCGGTGACACGCTGGGGGGTCGTCCTGCTGCTGCTCGCGACCGTCGCGGGCTGCGTTTCGCTGCCGATCCTCGGCCCAACGCTCCTGCTGTCCCGGGCCGATCGCGAGGCCCGGGAGGGCGCGTGGGAGGAGGCGGTAGCCTCGTACGACGAATACCTGGCCCGCTTCCCCGACGACAGCTCGGCGCCCCGCGTTCTGGACAGCCGCGATACGTTGGCCGCGATGCTGACGGCCCGGACCGAGCTGACACGACGGCGCGAAGAGGTGGCCCGGCTGCGCGACGAGCTGGCGAGCCTCCGGGACGAGGGCATGCGGCTGCGCGAGGACGGCACCCGCATGCGCGCCGAAGCCACGGTGCTGCGCGACGAGGTGATCCGGCTGCGCGACGAGCGCATCGCCTTGCGTGCGGAGGGGACGAAGCTGCGCGACGAATTCACGAAGCTGCGCGACGAGCTGACCCGCCGCGAGGGCGACCTGGCGCGCACGCGTCAGGAGGTCGCCGTGCGCGAGGCCGAGGCCGAGCGCCTGCGCGGAGATATCGAGCGCCTCAAGCAAGTCGACCTGAAGCTGGAGAGGAAGCGCTGAGGACGACCGACCGGAGCGCCGCCTCCGGCGTGCCGTCTTTCCAGGGCAGCGCCACCTCGTAGGGACGTCGCAGGCAATCGTCCGGCAGACACTCGATCGGCGTGAAGTCGCGGTGGGCGATGTACTCCGGGCGCTTGAAGCGCCGGATGTGGTTGGACACCGCGCAGAGACTCAGGTACACGCTCACCCGGTTCCACGGCGAGAGGTTCGACGTGGAGGCGTGGACCAGGCACGAGTGGAACATGATCATCGAGCCGACCGGCCCCTTGGGCGCCACCAGGCCGCCCCGGTCGACGAGCCTGGTGATCGTCTCGTGGTCGATCGTCCACAGCGGATAGCTGGTCGTCGTGGTGTCGTGCCCGGCGTCGATCACGCCCAGCGTGTGGCTGCCCGGGATGAACATCAGCGGGCCGTTGAACTCGTTCACCTCGTCCAGGAAGATCGCCACGTTCATGGCCCGCGCCTCGGGCATCTGGTCGTCGTTGAACCAGGTGCCGAAGTCCTGATGCCACTGCCACACGTCGCCGTCGAAGGCCATCTTGCCGTTGATCTTGAACTGGTGCATGTAGACCGGCTCGCCGAACACCTGGACGACCGGCTCGATCATCCGCGGGTGCCGTGCGAGCCGCGCGAAGGGGGCGCTGTACATGTGCGCGGCGAAGTTCGTCCGCACGGCGTCGCTGCCCTTTTCGCGCACGTTCTCGGGCCGGCGCTGCGCGTAGAGGCTCGGCACCTCGTCGGTCAGGACCTTGATCTCCTCGGCGGAGAACTGGCTGGGGAAGAACAGGTACCCGTCCCGGTCGAACTGCTCGAGCTGCGCCGTCGTGAGCTTCATGCCGTCACCCTCCTCATCCTCGAATCATAGACCGGGCCCGCCCTCAATCGTCCCTGAGCTTCAGACGAGCCGCTCCGAGGCTGGAGCGGAGGCGCCGAGCGCCGGCACCGGTTGCACCGGGAACCCCCGTTCCCGCCAACCGACGAACCCGCCCTCGAGGGGCCGCACGCGGGTCACGCCGAGCCGCCTGAGCGTGAGCGCCACCCGGGCGCTCGTGGCCTCGTTCGGTCACGAGCAGTAGACGATCACCTCGCGATCGCGCGGGATCTCCGCGTGCCGCCGCTCGAGGTCCTCGGCCGCGATGCGCTGGGCGCCCGAGATCACGTACGGGGCGGCGGCCATGTCGAGCGCCGACCGGAGGTCGATCACGAGTGGCGGGGTGGCCGCGTTGAGCGCGGCCTTCAGCTCGCCCGGGCTGATCCGTGCCATCCGGAGGCTCCGGAGGAACCGCCGGCGCTGGAGCCACTTGACGACCACGTAGCCGACCACGGCGGCCACGACCAGGGCGACGAGTGCTCCGCCCAGGCGCCCGCTCTGGTTGGCGACACGCTCGAGCGCGTCGCCGGCGACGTAGCCGAGGCCGCCCCACGCCGCCGCCCACAAGAGCGCGGCCAGGCTGCTGTAGGCCGCGAAGCGTGGGAAGGTGACGCCCACGATCCCCGCGAGCGGCGGCGCCACCGTGCTGAGCCCGGGGACGAACTTGGCGAAGATCAAGGCGCGGACACCGTAGCGGAGGAAGACGTTCTCCGTGCGCCGAACGCAGGAGTCCGGCTCGAGCGACACCTTGCAGACGAGGCGGAGCACGCTGCCGCCGCGTGTACGCCCGAGCGCATACCAGACGGTGTCCGCGATGAGCGAGGCGACGACGCTCAGCAGGAGCGCGAGCGCGAAGTTGAGCTTGCCGACCGCGGCGAGCGCGCCCATCGCGAGGAGCGCCGGAACGGCGGGAACCGGAACGCCGAGCTGATCGGCGAGGACGTACAGGAACACGAACGCCTCGCCGTGCCGGACGATGAAGTCGACGATCTCGTCCATCCCCGGGGGTGACCGCCGCTTACCCGGCTGACTCGTCCGTCGGTGCCGGTCGCCGCCGCCACTCCGCGAGCCGCTCCACCGCCACGTAGAACGCCGGCACCAGCAGCACGCCGAGCACGGTCACGGCGAGCATCCCGCCGACCACCGTGGTGCCGATCGAGTGCCGGCTGGCCGCGCCCGCCCCCGACGCGACCACCAGCGGAAGCGAGCCCAGGATGAACGCGAACGAGGTCATCAGGATCGGCCGGAAGCGTAGCCGGGCGGCTTCCCGCGCGGCCTCCCGGATGTCGAGACCGCGCTCGCGACGCTCCTTGGCGAACTCCACGATGAGGATCGCGTTCTTGCTCGCCAGCCCGATCAGCAGGGCGAGGCCGATCTGCGCGTAGACGTCGTTGGCGAGCCCGCTGAGCCACAGCGCGCTCAGGGCCCCGAGCACGCCGAGCGGCACGGCCAGGATCACCGCCAGGGGGACCAGCCAGCTCTCGTACTGCGCGGCCAGGACGAGGAAGACGAAGAGCGCGGACAGGCCGAAGACGAACCCCGCCCAGCTCCCCGCCTCGATCTCCTGGAACGCGAGACCCGACCATTCGTACGCCATGCCGGCGGGCAGGGAGCGCTGCGCCAGCTCTTGCATGGCCGCGATGGCCTGGCCGGAGCTGGCGCCGGGCGCGGTGTCGCCGGCGATCTCCGCCGAGCGATAGAGGTTGTAGTGCGAGATCGTGTCGGGCCCCGTGATCGGCTTCACGGTGACGAGCGTGCTGAGCGGCACCATCTGAGCGGCCTGGCCGTTCTGACCGGCCTGGCTGCGGACGTAGAGACGCGCGACGTCACCCGGCGTGGTGCGGTAGCTCGGCTCGGCCTGGAGCTGCACGCGGTACACCCGGCCGAACGCGTTGAAGTCGTTGACGTAGAGCGAGCCCAGGAAGATCTGCAGGCTCGTGAAGACGTCGGACAGCGGCACACCGAGCGCCTTGGCCTTGGTCCGGTCGACCTGCGCGTCGAGCTGCGGCACCCCCGGCCGGAACGCCGTGAACGTCGACGCCAGCTCTGGCCGCTGGCGGGCCGCCTCCATGATCTGCCGGGCGGCGACGTCGAGATCGTGAAGGCTGCCGCCGGCCACGCTCTGCAGCTCGAACTGGAATCCACCGCCGGAGCTGATGCCCCGGATAGGGGGCGGAGGAAAGACCACGACGACCGCTTCCTGGATGGCGCCCAGTCGACCGCGCAGGCGGGCCAGGATCGCCCCGGCCTGCAGCTCGGGCGCCTCGCGCTCCGACCAGGGCGCGAGCCGGGGGAAGAGGGAGGCGACGTTCGGGCCGTTGACGCCGGAGATGAAGCTGCGTCCACCGATGGCGACCACGTTCTCGACCCCGGGTGTGTCGAGCAGGATCGCCTCGATCTGGCGCACGACGGCGTCGGTCCGCTCGAGCGAGGCGGCGTCGGGAAGCTGGACGTTGACCAGGAGGTAGCCCTGGTCCTCGGTCGGCGCGAAGCCCGTGGGCACGCTGCGCAGCAGCAGGTAGCTGGCGCCGCTCAGGATCACCAGTACGACCACGGCCAGCGCCGCCCGCCGAACGATGTGCTGCACGGTCCAGTCGTAGCCGGCCGTGAGGCGGGCGAACCCCGCGTTCCAGACCCGGGCCAGCCAGCGCTGGCGGGCCGCGCCGGCCGGTCGGAGGAGGAGCGCGCAGAGGGCCGGCGTCAGTGTCAGGGCGTTGAGCGCGGAGAGCGCCACCGACACCGCGATCGTCAGCGCGAACTGACGGTAGAGCTGGCCGGTGATGCCCGGCAAAAAGGCGATAGGGATGAACACCGCCATCAGGACGAGCGCGGTGGCGATGACCGGTCCCACCACCTCGGCCGTCGCCCGCCGGGTCGCCTCGCGCGGCGCCAGCCCCTCCTCGTCGAGGTGTCGCTGGGTGTTCTCCACCACCACGATGGCGTCGTCCACCACGATCCCGATGGCCAGGACGAGGCCGAAGAGGGTGAGCGTGTTGATCGAGAATCCGAACACGCTGATGACGGCGAAGGTCCCGACGAGCGACACCGGGATGGTCAGGGTCGGGATCAGCGTGGTGCGCCAATCTTGCAGAAAGACATAGACCGTCAGGACGACGAGCCCGATGGCGATGAGGAGCGTCTCCACGACCTCCTCGATCGAGACGCGGACGAACTCGGTCGTGTTGTAGGGACGCGTATGGGTCACGCCGCTCGGGAAGCTCGGGGCCAGCCGGGCCACGGCGGCCTGGACCCCGCGCGACACGTCGAGGGCGTTGGCGCCGGGCAGCTGGAAGATGCCGATGAGCGCCGCCGGCTTGCCGCCGACGCGACCGAACGAGCCGTAGCTCTGGGCGCCCAGCTCCACGCGGCCGACGTCGCGGAGTCGGAGGACCGAGCCGTCGGCCCGCGTGCGGAGGATGATTTCCTCGAACTCGGCGGGCGTGGAGAGGCGACCGCGCGTGGTGACGGTGTACTGGAATTGCTGGCCGCGCGGCACCGGCGGCTGGCCGATCTGCCCGGCCGCGGCCTGCAGGTTCTGCTCGCGGACGGCGTCGGCCACGTCGCCCGCCGTGAGGCCGAGACTCGCGAGCCGGTCGGGATTCAGCCAGAGGCGCATCCCGTAGTCGCGTCCGTTGAACACGGTCACCTGACCCACGCCGGGCACCCGCGCCAGCACGTCGACGACCTGGAGCGTGGCGTAGTTGGCCAGGTAGAGCTCGTCACGGCTCCCGTCGGGCGAGGTGAGGGCCACGATCTCGACGAGGTCGGGGGACTGCTTGGTGATGCTGAGCCCTTGTCGGATGACGTCCTGGGGGAGCTTGGCCTGGGCGATGGAGACCCGGTTCTGCACGTTCACGGCGGCGATGTCGAGGTCGGTGCCCACGTTGAACGTCACGGTGAGGGTCATCGTCCCGTCGCTCCCGCTGCGGGAGGACATGTAGATCATGTTCTCGACGCCGTTGACCTGCTGCTCGATGGGCGTGGTCACCGACTGCTCGACGACCTCCGCGCTCGCCCCGGGGTAGGTCGCGGTCACCACCACCTGGGGCGGCGTGATCTCGGGGAACATCGCGATCGGCAGGAACGGGATGGCCACCGCGCCGGCCACGACGATGACGATGGCCAGCACGGAGGCGAAGATGGGCCGGTCGATGAAGAAGTTGACGAACACCCCGGGTCAGCTCCCGGTCGCCGGCGGCAGGGGCTCCAGGGTCGGCTCCACGCGCATCCCCGCGCGTACCTGCTGCAGGCCCTTGACGACGACCCGCTCGCCGGGCTTCACGCCCTCCTCGACGACCCACAGCGTCCCGAAACGCGGGCCCATCCGCACGGTGCGCGCCTGCACGGTCTGATCGGGCCCGACCACGAACAGCGAGGCCGAGCCCTGGCTCTCCTGGATCGCCGCCTGCGGCACGACGAGCGCATCGGCCCGTTCCTCGAGCAGGATGCGGAGGCGCACGTACTGTCCCGGGCGGAGCAGCCGAAGCGGATTCGGGAACGTGGCCCGCAGGGCGAGCGTGCCGGTCCGCGGGTCCACGGCGCGGTCGACGAAATCGAGCCGCCCGTCGTGCGGATAGGCGCTGTCGTCGGGTAGCGTGATGGTGATACCCGAGGCGCCGGGTCGCGCCGCCGCCTCCGGCCGGCGCCGCCACACGGAGAGCGCCTCGCGCTCGCTCACGCTGAAGCTGACGTACATCGGATCCAGCGTCGACACCGTCGCCAGGAGCGTCGAATCCGACCGGCCGACCAGGCTTCCCACCCGGACGTCCGCGCGGCCCATACGCCCATCGAGGGGCGATCTGATCGTGGTGTAGCCGAGCTGGATCCGCGCGCTGTCCACCACGGCCTCGTCGGCGCGGATGACGGCCCGCGCGTTCTCGATCGTCGCCCGGGCCGCGGCGAGCGCGGCCTTGGCGTTCTCGAAGGCGGCCCGGTCGGCCTGCACCGTGGCGTCCAGCGCGGTCATGTTCGTGCGGATCTGGTCGTACTGCTCGCGGGCGACCAGCTCTTGCTGGACGAGGGTGCGGTAGCGTCGGTCCTGGGTGCGCGCGTTCTCGAGCTGGGCGAGGTCGCGGTCCAGGTTGGCCTGGGCCTGCTGCACGTCGGCCTCGCGCTGCACCAGCGCCGCTTCGGTCTGGCGAAGCTGGGCGGTGTCGCGGGCGACGTTGGCCTGGGCCTGGCGGAGGGCGACCTCGAAGGGTTGCGGGTCGATGACGAAGAGGACGTCACCCGCCTTGACGTCGGCGCCGTCGGGCGCCACCTGCCGTTCGATGAAACCCTCGACCCGGGCCCGCACCTCGACGGTCGTCACCGCCTCGGTCTGGCCGACGTACTGACCGTACACCGGCACGCGGCGCGGCGTCGCGGCGACCACCGTCACCGCCGGCGGCTTCGGGGTGGCCCCCACCTCGGGCGACCGGCTGCACGCCGCCAGCCCGAGCAGGACCCCGAGCAGCGCGGCGCCGGCCAGCGGATGCGTGGAGGTCCCGGGGCGTTTCATCTTTCTTCTGATGAGCCGAACAGGCCAGGCGCTTCCTCCAGCTTACCGTTTGCGGCAAGACTCGAATATCGGGAGCCATTTCGCCCGCGGACCTACACCGCGAGGAGTCCGCCGCGCAGCGCCAGCGCCACCGCCTCCGTGCGGCTTGCCGCGCGGAGCTTGCCCAGGATGGAGGCAACGTGAAACTTCACCGTGTGGCGCGAGATGGCGAGACGAGCGGCGATGCCCCGATTGTTCGCGCCGTCGGCCATCAGCTCGAGCACCTCACGCTCGCGCGAGGTCAGCGGAGCCCCCGCGGTCACGGGTGTGTCGCCGGCCGCCGACGTCCGTAGCGCCTCCGGGTGGAGAACGAACAGACCGGCGTGCACGGCGCGCACGGCGCCGGCGAGCTCCTCCGCCGCCGCCCGGAGCGGCAGCGAGGCGCGCAGCCCGACTGCGCGGAACGCGGACGTCCAGAACCGGGCGGGATCATCGGAGAGCGCGATGATGGCCGGGCTCCGCGGCCAGGCGCGCATCGCTCGCAGCATCCGGCGCGTCTCGGCATCGGTGAGCACCATCACGATGGTCGCCTGTGGATGCCCGTCCACGAGCCCGCGCAATTGCCGCGGCGTGGCGACGTCGATCCGCCAGCCGGCGAGCTCGTGAAGCGAGGCTTCGACCCGGGCTGCGTGCATCGGGTCTTGCGCGACGACGATCACCGTCCCGCGTCGCGGGTCTCGGCTCATGTCGCGCTCGCCATCGTCGAGGCGACGAAGCGGCGGACGTCGTTGATGGGCACCGCGAGCGCCAGGCCGCCGGCGATCCTCGTGTTGATCCCCACGACCCGACCGTCCGTGTCGGCCAGAGGGCCGCCGGAGTTCCCCGGGGCCAGGCGCAGGGCCGCATGGATCCAGCGCTGTCCCTCCGGTGACGCCGGCGCCAGCGCGTGGACGACGCCGGCCGTGAGCGTCCGCCGCAGACCCAGTGGATGGCCAAGGGCGACGACGAGGGCGCCGACGCGCAAGGCGTCGGAGTCGGCCGCGGCGGCCGGAGCGACGCCGCAGCGCGGGATCCGGAGAAGCGCCAGATCCGCCTCGCGATCGGCGGCGACCAGGTAGGCCTCGACCCGCCGGTCGTCGGGGAGCCCGACGCGAACGCACGCGGCCCGGGCGACGTGGGCGTTCGTGACGATGAGGTCGGGCGCCCACAGGATGCCGGCCCCGCTCCCACCCGGCCCGTCGATCTCGACCGTCACCTGCCGGAGCCGGTCGGCGACCTGCGTCAGGTGCGGCGGCAACGCCTCACGCGCGGGAAGGGCGCTCACCGACGGTGACCTGCAAGTCTCGAGGCTCGCCGCCGCGCAGGATGCTCATCGTGACGACCCCACCGACGCAGTCGGGCTGAAGCACGGCCATGAGATCGTGCGGCTCGGCGATCGCATGGCCGGCCATCGAGACGAGAACGTCGCCGATGATGAGTCCCGCCGTGGCGGCGGGGCTGTCGGGCCTGACGCTCACGACGATGACCGCCGTCCGCTGTCCCAGGCTCAGCCTCTCGCGCAGAGGGTCGGGAAGCACGACGGGTTGGGTGCTGACGCCGAGGTATGCCCGCGGAATGCTTCCGCGACGGACCACGTGCTCGACCAGGCGGGTGACGGCAGCGGCGCGGACCGCACACTGAAGATGTCGGGAGGCGCCCGACGTCGTGATGCCGATGACGCGGCCGAGCACGTCGACGAGCGGCCCGCCGGAAAAGCCCGGATACAGCGTCAGGTCGACCACGAGCGTCTCGCCGCTCACCGGTCCGCGGCCGCCACTCACGTCCAGCGCGCTGACGATGCCGGCGCTGGCCCGGGGGCCGGCGCCGAGCGCCAGCACCAGATGGCCGACGCGGATGTCGCCGTCGGCGGCGACGTCGGCGGCGGGCACGCCGTCGACCTCGGCGCGGAGCACCGCGATGTCGAGCCCGGGATCACGCCCGGCGACGCGGGCCGAGAACGCCCGGCCGTCCGGACCGGTGAGCGCCACGTCACGGTCCGGCTCGACCGTGTGGTTCGCGGTGACGATGAGCCCGGGGCGCCAGTGCACGCCCGTCGACGGCAGGCGGGGCCGCCCGTGCACCGCGAAGACCGATGTGGCCGCCCGCTCGACCGCGCCGGCCAGAGCGCTGGAGAGATCCATCACTGTGGTCATTGGTTTGTCCCCTCTTTTCCTGGATTCCCGATCTCGGGCCCAGGATAGAGAGGATCGCCCGCGGCGACCATCCGCCAGACGGGCAGGTCGTCACACGGTCTGGACCTTCGCCGGGATCAGCACGCCGGGCGACGGCGCCGTGAAGGCGTACACCTCCTTCTGCTGGACGTTGGCGCTGTTGGTGTAGACGAGCAGCCGGCGGCCGTCGGTGCGCACCTTGACGAGGCCGAACGCCGCCCGGCTGAAGGAGAAGAACGGACCCCGCTTCGGCACGTCGACCACCTGGGAGCCGCGGCGCTTCACTTCCTGCTTGCCCTTGGTGTTCAGCGCGTGGAACTGCGGAGTCACGAACCCCTCGGTGGCGAAGAACGCCACCAGCTCGGTCACGAAGATCAGCGGCTCCTCCACGCGCGAGAACCGGCCCAGCGCGCCCACCAGGTTGGCCCGGGGGTGGATGTACTCCTTGCGCGCGCTCTCGTCACCCGACGAGACGACGGAGATCACGGGACCGACGGCCCGGAGGAAGCCCGGTGAGAAGTCGGCCGAGCCGTGGTGGGGGACCTTGAACACCTCGGCCGGCAGCCGCCCGGCGTGCCCCTCGAGCAGCGCCAGCTCCGCCTCCTCGTTCAGGTCGCCGGCGAAGAGCATCCGGACGTTGCCGAACGTCAGCCGCAGGATGATGGAGTGGCCATTGATCGTGTGCGACGCCGAGCGGCCGGTGAACTTGGGGGGCTGGCCGCCCAGCCGCGGCCCCGGCGTGCCGAGGAACCGCAGCCCCGGCGTGCCGTTCACGTCGCGCACGATGGGCCCCAGCACCTCGACGCGGATGCCCTCGTCCTCGAGGAAGTCGAAGGCGTCGTCGTCGCCGAGCTGCAGGCGGCGGAACGTGATCGGGCCGCGCCCCGCCCACGCCGCCAGCGCTTTCTTCCAGCCCCGGAAGGGTGTGTTCAGCTTCTTGTCGTCGACATCGAGCACGTTCGTCTCCAGCTCGGTGACGAACAGGTCCTGGCCGACCTTGACGGTCCCGCCGAGCATCTCGTCTTCCTTCCGCTTCCGGGTGCCGTCCTTCTCGGGGCGCTTGACGAGGCCGTTGTGGTAGACGCGCCGTGGGTGGATGAAGAGCCGCTTGAAGGCGTTCGACCGGCCGAACTCGCCACGCTCGGACTCCTCGATCTCCGCCAGTCCGGCGAAGTGGTCGGCGTCGCCGTGGGAGACCACGATGCAGTCGATCTCGCGGGGCGCGGCCGCGCTGGACCCGGTGTACCGGCCGGCCAGGTAGCGGGCGAAGAGCTGGTTGTCGCCGCCGTCGAGCAGCACGATCTTGCCCCGGGGCGACTCGATGACGGCGCCGTCGCCCTGCTGGACGTCGACGAAGTCCACCTTGAGGATGTCGTCGGCGGCGATGGGCCGCACGACCCGGCTCGGGGCCCGGCTGCCGGGGACGATGAAGCCGCTCTCCTCGACCGGGGCGACGGTGCCGTCGGCCTGCTGGCGGAACCGCTTCAGGCGCAGCTCGACGTGATCGGCGGTGATGGCCTTGACGTCGACCTCGTCGCCCAGGGCGAGCGTCGTTCGGAAGTCGGCCGTGGATCGCTTGTCGGGATTCGCGTTCCGCCACACCGCGGCGAGGTCGACGTTGATGACGTGGGTCGGCTCCATGGGGGCCTCCTCCTCGGGGCTACTTGATGAAGCCGAGCAGGGTCGGGACGAACAGCACCGTCTGCGGCACGAAGGCGACCAGGAACAGGACCACGATGATCGCGGCCAGGAAGGGCAGGAGCGGCTTCAGCAGCTTCTCCATGGGCAGCCCGCTCACGGCCATCCCGACGAAGAGGCAGAGGCCGACGGGCGGCGTGATGTGCCCGACTGCGGAGGCGATGACGCAGACCATCCCGAAGTGGATCGGGTGGATCCCGATGGCCTGGGCGCCGGGGAGGAGCACGGGGACGGTGACGAGGATGATCTCCGACGGTGTCAGGAAGGTGCCCAGGAAGACGTAGAGCACGATCACGACCGTCATGAAGAGCCACCAGGTGGGCGCGATCGTCGAGATCGCCTCGGCCACCCGGAAGGGGAACTTCGAGTAGGTCAGCACCCAGCCGAACGCCCCGACGAGGCCGATGATGAGACCGATCACGCCGGACAGCCGGGCCGAGTCGGCGAAGATTCCCGGCAGGTCCTTCCACGCCAGCTCCCGGTAGAAGATCGGCGGCACGGTGAGCGCGTACATCACGGCGACGGCCGCAGCTTCCGTCGGCGTGAACCAGCCGATGAGGATGCCACCCATGATGATGACGGGGATCATGAGGGCGGGCAGCGCCTTGCGAAAGGCGGCGCTGAGGCTGGCCAGCGTGGGCGCCGGCTCGCGCGGGTAATTGCGCTTGCGCGCAATGACGAACGTCGGCACCGCCATGCCGATGCCAACCAGGAGGCCGGGCAGGTACCCGCCTGCGAAGATGGCCGCCACCGATTCGTCGGCCATCCACGCGTAGATCACCGCGACGATCGAGGGCGGGATGATCGGCGCCATGATGGCGGTCGAGATCGTCAGCGCGGTGGCGAAGTCCTTATCGTAGCCCTTGCGGACCATCTGGGGGATCAGGAAGGTGCCGAGGGCGGAGACGTCGGCCACCGCCGAGCCCGAGATCCCGCCGAAGATCATGCTGTCGAGGATGTTCACGTAGGCGAGGCCGCCCCGGAACCGCCCCACGAGCACGGTGGCGAAGTCGATGATGGCGCGGGCCACGCCCCCACGGGCGGCGATGTTGCCGGCCAGGATGAAGAGCGGCGCGGCCAGGATCAGGAAGGAGTCCGAGAGGAGCCCGACGAATCGGGTGGGGATGATGATCGGGTTGAGCGTCGGGAAGAAGAGCGCGGCCGTGAGGGTGCCGACGCCCAGCGCGATGCCGATCGGCATGCCGAGCACCACGAAGACGACGAAGACGATCAGGAGGGTCTCTGCCACAGGTCTCTCAGCGAGGCGACGAAGCGCCAGGCCATGGGCAGGAGAATCAGCGCCGAGCCCATCGGGACGGCGGCATAGACGTACCCGAGCGGCAGGTTGAGCCCGGCGCTCGTCTGGAGTTGGGCGTTCGGCAC
This sequence comes from uncultured Candidatus Rokubacteria bacterium, assembly GCA_963743355.1. Lineage (GTDB taxonomy): Bacteria > Methylomirabilota > Methylomirabilia > Rokubacteriales > CSP1-6 > AR5. Next base: position 2,911,364 of record CAVUPM010000002.1, on the reverse strand, counting down.
CAGGACCAGGCTGGACTTGATGAGGGAGGCGAACAGGACCATGCCGACCCCGTGGGTGAGCGCGCCGGCCAGCGCCCGGCTGCGCGGCCGGAGCCGGTCCCGGAAGTACTCCAGCGTCGTGTGCTCGCCGCGGTGCATGGCGGCGGCCGCGCCGATCATGACCAGCCACACGAAGAGATAGCGCGGCACCTCGTCCAGCCCGTCGAAGGCGCGGCCCACGTAGCGCATGGCCACCTGGAGAAAGACGGCGAGGGTCATCAGCGCCAGGACGGCGCCGCCGAGAAGCCCGAGCCCCTCGTAGGCTCGAGCCCCCCAGCGGCCGAACGGCTGACCCGGGCGGCCGGGCTCGTCGGTCTCGGGCGAGGCCACCCGGCTACTTGATGCTCAGGATGTAGTCGACCATCTTGCGGGCGTCCTTGCCGGCCGGCGTCGCGTAGAACTCCTCGTAGACGCCCTTGGTAGCGTCGCGGAACGGCGTGGCGTCGGGCTTGGTGATGGAGGCGCCCTTCGCCTTCACCTGCTCCTGGATCGACTTGTCCTCCTCGAGGATGAACTTGCGGTTCCACTGCTCGGCGTACTTCGCCGCCTCCATGATCGCCTTCTGCGTGGTGGCGTCCTGCTTGGCCCACGACGCCTTCGACATGATGAGGGCGACGGCCTGGTGAGTGTGCCGGACGTCGGCCACGTGCTTCACGATGTCGTAGAACTTGTTGTGGTAGTACGTGTTGATGCCGCCCTCGGCGAAGTCGATGACCTTCGTCTGCAGCGACGTCGCCACTTCGGGGAAGGCGATCGGCGTCGAGATCATGCCGAGGGCCTTGAAGGTCGCGACCAGGATCTTGTCCTCCTGCACACGGATCTTCTTGCCCTTCACGTCGGCGATCCCGTTGATCGGATAGTGGCCGTAGATCCCCCGGTAGCCCGCCGCGATGAAGCCGAGCAGCTTGAAGCTCTTCTTGTCGAGGACGCTCTCGTAGTACCGGCGCAGCGTGTCGGCCCCGTCGAGGGCGGCGTAGACGTGCGGGTAGTCGCGGAAGATGTAGGGGAGCTGGAACACCGACATCTCGGGGACGAGCGTCGACAGGGGCGCCGTCGTGATGGGGCCGAAGTCGACGGTGCCGAGCTGGATCTGCTGGGCCACTTCGCGCTCGCCGCCGAGGGCGCCGGAGTGATGATGGACGATCTTGACCTTGTTGCCGGTCAGCTCGGCAACCTTGTCGATGAACTGCTGGGAGGCCTGCGAGGTCCCGTGCTTGGGCGGGCTGACGTTGCCCAGGACGAGCTCCTTGGTCTGGGCCTGGACCGCCCCGGCGCCGACGACGGCGAGGACGACGAGTGACAGGGACGCGGCGACGGTGCGTGGCATGCGTGCTCCTCCTGCGCCGGCGGCGCCGGCGTCCTGGCGAACCTGGCGAGTATCGAGCGAAGTCCCGCCCACGGCGCGCGATTCTAGCACGCGGACTCGGTCTGCCGGCTCCCCGGGCGGCGCTTGCTCGGACGGGACGAGCGGCTCCCGCGACTCGCGCGCACCGGTGGTGCGTCCTCCAGCTCGATGCCGAACACCGCCGACAGCCGATCGTCGGCGATGCGCTTGCCCGCGGCCGTGCGTGCACGCGACACGGCGCCGGCGGTGGCCGAGCTGAGCAGCTCCGCCTGGTCCACCTGGCGCAGCACGAAGAACAGCTCCGGCCTGGCGTCGAGGCGAATGCCCACGCCGTACAGGACCGCGGCGAGTGCTTGCACACGCCCGCCCGGTCGGGGCACGAGCAGTCGAGGGTCATCTCGCGTGGCTCCGGGAACAGGCCGTCCGTCGCGTGGGTCAGCACGGCCAGCACGTCGTCGGACAGCTCACCGCGCAGCAGGCCGATGAGCGAGCCGATCCGGCCGCGTGCAGCGCGTGACGACGCGGCGCCAGCGCGGCTTCGTCATGGGGGCGATGGCGATCGTCACGCGGTACAGCTCGCTGCCCGCCACGTACGCCTCGACCGTGCCCCCGGCGATCGCCAGATCCAGCACCGAGCCGTTGCGGAGGTAGGCGCGGCCGCGTGGCAGGCGGTTGGCCAGGTCGGCGTAGCGCTCGAGGTTGTCGGACCAGGCCTGGCCCCAGAACGTCGTGGTGAGCCGTCGCTTGCGGTGGGCGATCTCGACCGGCTCGGCCGGCCGCTTGCGCTTCTTCAGCAGCTTCGCCAGCGCCCGGGCGCTCTGCGCTTTCTTTTCCGCCACCGACATGTAGGGCGGGTAGTAGTCCCAACCGCCGTTGCCGTACCAGGCCATCGCGCTCCCTTATCTCACGTCTCGGCCGTGGCCCGACGCAGATCGAGCGCGACCATGGCCATCAGCTCCTCGTCGCTCATCTCGGTGAGCAGCGTCTCGCCGCCGCCCTGGAGCACCCCGCGCACCATCGTCTGCTTGTCCTCGATGAGCCGGTCGATGCGCTCCTCGACGGTGCCGCGGCACACGAGCTTGTGCACGAGCACGTTCCGGTGCTGGCCGATGCGGTAGGCGCGGTCGGTGGCCTGGTCCTCGACCGCGGGGTTCCACCACCGGTCGAAGTGCACCACGTGCGAGGCCGCGGTGAGATTGAGGCCGCTCCCGCCCGCCTTCACGGACAGCACGAAGAACGGCACCGTCGCGTCTTCCTGGAAGCGCTTCACGAGCCCGCCGCGGGCGCGGACCGGCGTGCTGCCGTGCAGCACGAGCCCGGGCCGGCCGAACAGGCCCGTGAGAAACGCCGCCAGCGGCTCGGTGGCCTCGCGGAACTGCGTGAACACGAGCACCTTCTCCTGCTTGGCGGCCACCGCCTCGACGATCTCGCGCAGCCGCGCGAGCTTGCCGCTGCCCGGCTCGTCCCAGGCGCCCTCGCCCAGAAAGTGCGCGGGGTGGTTGCAGATCTGCTTGAAGCGCAGGAGATAGGCGAGCACGAGCCCGCGCCGCTCGATCCCCTGCGTGAGCGGCGGCGATGGCGCGCTCCAGCTCGTCGACGGTCTTCTGATAGAGCGCGGCCTGCGGGCCGGAGAGCAGGCAGAACGCCTTCACCTCGGTCTTGTCGGGCAGGTCGGCCACGACGGAGCGGTCGGTCTTGAGCCGGCGCAGCAGATAGGGCTGGATCAGGCGACGCAGGGGCGCGTAGCTCTCGTCCGGACGATCGGCCAGCCGCTTGGCGAACGCGGAGAACTCGCGGGCCGAGCCCAGCAGGCCCGGGTCGAGGAAGTCGTAGATCGACCACAGATCGCCGAGTCGGTTCTCGACGGGCGTGCCGGTGAGCGCGATGCGCGCGCGCGCCTTCAGCGCCTTGACCGCCTGCGTCTGCCGGGCCCCGGGGTTCTTGATCGCCTGCGCCTCGTCGAGGATCGCCAGCGACCACTCCCGCGTCCGGAGCGCCTCGACGCGCCCCAGCGTCCCGTAGGTCGTGATGACGAGATCGATGGCGCCGAGATCGGCGCCGCCCAGCTCGGCCAGCTCGCGCGTGGGCATGGCGGAGGGATGAGCCACGAGCGTCGTCAGCGACGGCGCGAAGCGCTCGATCTCGGCCTGCCAGTTGGCGAGGAGCGAGGCCGGCGCCACGAGCAGGTGCGGAGGGCCGCCGCGCGCGCGCCGCTTGTCCAGGAGCAGCAGCTCCGAGCACCTGGATGGTCTTGCCGAGCCCCATGTCGTCGGCCAGGCAGACGCCGAGCCGCAGCGACGAGGCGAAGGCCAGCCACGCCACGCCGACCTTCTGGTAGGGCCGGAGCGTGCCGCGCAGGTCGGCGCCCGGGTCGGCCGCCGCGAGCCCGGCCGGCCCGCGCAGCCCCTCGAGCGTGCGCGCGAGCCAGGTGCCGGCCTCGACGCGCGACCAGCCCTCGCCCGCCGCCAGCGGGGCCGGCGTCGTCGTCCGTCTGGGCGGCGCCGGCGAGCAGCCGCATGCCCTCGAGGAACGAGAACCCGCCGGCCTCGGCTTCGCGCCGCACGCGCTCCCAGTGAGCGAGCACCTCGCGCAGCCGCTCGCGGTCCAGCTCGACCCATTGCCCGCGCAGCCGCACGAGCCCGCCCGCCGACGCCAGGAGCTGCCGCACCTCGGCGGCCGTGAGCTTCTCGTCGCCCAGCGCGACGCCGACCGAGAAGTCGAGCAGCGCGTCCATGCCCACCGCGCTCGGCTTCTTCTCGCCCACGCGCACGGCGACCTCGGGCCGCGGCGGCCGCCGCGCGCGCCACCAGTCGGGGACGCGCACGACCAGCCCGGCCGCCTCGAACGCCGGGATATCGCGCAGGAAGCGGTGCGCCTCGGCGGGCGTCCACGCCATCGCCTGGTAGATCTCGCCGGAGTCGATCAGCTCGCCCAGCCACGCGCTCTGCCCGGCGGCGCGCTGCAGCGGCACCAGGAGATGGAGCAGCGCCTGCCGATCGCCGCGCGCGGAGGATTCCTCGAGTGCGCGCGCCAGCGGGCGATGCTGCACCTTGCCTCCGGCGCCCGCCCGCACCGCATAGGTGGCGAGGAAGGCGAACGGGTGGTCTTCGTCACCGCGGTTCTCGGCCAGGTGCAGGCACACCTTGCCGACCGCGTGCCACGAGGGATGGCGCGCGCGCAGCCACTCGGCGACGGGGCCTCGGTACGCGCGAATCTCGTCGGCGAACGCGCGGTTGAGATCGGCCCAGCGCGCGGCGACCCAGTCGGCGTCGACGTACTCGCCGCCGTCCATCGGCGGGACGGCGCCGGGCAGCCGCGCGCGCTCATCGGGCGGGCAGTCGACCTCGACGCGCTCGCGCCGCTCCTCGAGATCGGGCACGGCGCAGAGCCGGGTCACGAACGCGCGGCCGAGGTCGCGCAGAAATCCGAGCGGAGGGTCGAGCGGCGCGTCGAGCTCGGTCGCGCCCAGGTCGAGCAGGGCGTGTCCCGAGCCGCGCGCGAAGGCGCGGGCGACGCGGGCGCGCGCCGCGACGGACAGGCCGTCGCCCGCCTCGGCGTCGCCGGCTCCCGTGTCCATGAGCAGCGCGCCCGAAGGGAGGATGGCCACGCGCATCGAAACGAAATCTAAGCGCCGGCGGCGCTCGGTGCAACCGTGACCTTCGGGTCAGGCGCGCGGCAGGTCGGTCCTGGCGAAGTCCTCGCCGACGTAGAGAAGCGGCCGACTCGCAAGGTTAGCGACGGCGTAGGTGAGGCAGTCGCCGAAGTTCAGGGCGGCCGCGTGCCGGCCCTTGCCGAACCGGGCGTACGCGTCGATCGCGATCGGCCAGTGCGCGTCGGTGAAGGGGACGACCGCTATCCGCGCCTCCTGCACGACCCGGGCGAGGAGACTTCGACCGCGCGGACCCAGCTTCGCGGTGAGCACGATCCCGGCTTCGGCCAGGGCTGGAGCTCCGGCGCCGACGGGACCCACCGAGAGCTTGTCGGCGAGAGCCTCCCAACCAGGTTCCCGGAGGACGATCGCGACGAGGGCGGAGGCGTCGACGATCACACGCCCTGCGGTCCCAAGCCAAGGATCCGTTCCCGTTCTCGTCTACTCGTCCTGCGGCCCAGCGTCTTGCGGGGCACCTGGGGCCACACCTCCGTCTCGAGGAAGCGCACGAAGTCGGCATGCCGGTCACGTGCGCCTCCACCGACCGCAAGCCGAGCCCGGCGCTCCTGGAGCGCCACCTTGACCGCCCGCGTCTTGCTCTCTCCGGCGAGCGCCGCCACTTCCGCGGCCAGCCGCTCGGTCTCACGGTCCTTGATGTTCAAGGCCACGCCGTCGCCTCCGTGGTGGAAATCAACCAGAATGGTACCATGCCAGCAGACGAGCCTCCGCGAGAGAAAGGGAGAACGACCAGATGGCCGTGAGCATTCGCTTCGATCCGAGCGCCCCGTACGAGGTCGACGAGGCTGACACTCCGTTCGCCCGGCCCGGAGGCACAGAGCTCCTGGCCCGCGTGTACCGCCCGCGCGGCGAGCCCGCCGCGCCGCTCGTCGCACTCGTCGACGTTCACGGCGGCGCCTGGAGCCGGGGCGACCACACGACCGGCGCGATGCACTGCCGGGCCCTGGCCGCGAGTGGCCTCGTCGTCGTCTCGCTGGGTTTCCGGCAGGGCCCCGACCACAAGCATCCCGCCGCCAGCGCCGACGTCGCGGCCGGCGTGCGCTATGTGCGTGCCCACGCGGGCCGGCTCGGCATCGATCCCCGCCGCGTCGGGCTCGTGGGCAGCTCCAGTGGCGGGCAACTGGCACTCCTGCAGGCGGTGAAGCCCGGCGCCCCGGAGCACGGGAGCACTCCGATCGTGTTGCCCGACGGCTCGTCCGGCGCGGGTCCCAGCGACGACTCGGTGGCGTTCGTCCTCGCGCTTTACCCCGTCGCCGATCCGCTGGCCCGGTACCGCTACGTGCTCTCGCGCCAGGGCGAGGCGCCGCAGCCCTCGGGCTTCCAGGCGAAGCGATTGATCGACGCCCATCATGGCTACTTCGCCGACGAGGCGGCGATGGCGGAGGCCAGCGTGACCCGCGTCCTGTCGGCTGGCCAGGCGCGCGCGCTGCCGCCCGCCTGGGTCGCGCAGCCCGAGCTCGACGACAACGTGCCCGCCGCGATCACGGAGGCACTGGTCGTCGCGTATCGTCAGGCCGGAGGGCGGATCGAGCGCACGCACTTCGCCGGCGCCCGGCACGGCTTCATCCAGAACGCGAGCGCCGACACGGACAAGGCGATCGCGCTCATGCGCGGAGCCGTGGCGTCCCTCGATATTCCGTCGGGCGCCTGATCAGGTCTGGAGATCGCCGAGGGCCGCGGACAGGGCCTCGAGCTCGGCAGTCTCGCCTCCGCTCGTGTGGACCCTGCCGGCCCGGACTCAGGCTGTTCGTCGGTGTTCGTCGGCGAGGCGGCTGATGTGCATGGTCAGCGAGATGGTCAGCTCGAGGGCGTCGGCGCGCACGCGCAGCCGCGCCGCTTCGACGCCGACCGCGGCGGCCTCGAGCGGGACCAGCGTATCCGGCAGGACGAAGCGCAGGGCGAGCGTCCGTCCGAAGTCCCAGGCCAATCGATCACTTCGGGCCTCCAGGGCCCGGTTGACGAGGCCCACGACACCGCGGTCGAGCAGGGCGGGAACGCCGTGAAGATCCGCCTTCTCGAGCACGGGCCGGAACAGCAAGCGACCCTCCGCGCCCGTGCCCACGATCACCGGCCTCAGCCTCAGGGCCAGACTCTGCACCGTGAGCGTGACCGGCACCGGACCCAGGCTCCAGCGCAGCTCCCCGCTGGTGACCAGGCGAATGCCCTCGTCGACACTGAACTGGAGGTGGCGGGCGGGATTGATCTTGATCCAGCGGCCGCCGAGGCCTTCCTCGTCGTCGAGCAGGATGGTGATCGGCAGCAGCTCGGCGAGCAGCCAGCGCAGCGTCGTTTCCTCGAGCTCCACGGTGATGTGCATGCGACGAGCTCACTCGTATGGAGCACCGGGCCGCCCGGCGGCGCCAGGGTCCATTGGGCCGGCGGCGTGTCTCGACGGCTCTGATCACGCGGAGGGGGACCGGCCCGGTGATCCACCGCCCTGTGTTGCGACGACCTTGCACAGCTCGGCCCCGAAGAACAGCACCTGGCTGACAATGTTCATCCACAGCATGACCGCCAGCGCCCCACCGAGCGCGCCGTAGGCGCTTGGGCTGTTGCCGAAGAAGACGCCATAGAGCGCCAGGACCTCGCCGGCGACCACCCAGGTGACGGCGCACAGCAGCGCCGCGAGCCAGACATCGCGCCAGCGGACCGGAACCGGCGGCAGGAATTTGAACATGGGCGCGAACGTGATGACCGCGAGGACCAGCGAGCTCAATGCCGCGAGCAGCCATCCGGTCTGGCTGAGCAGCGGCAGGCTGCCCAGCAGGCGGTCCAGCCACTGGGTCGCGGCGATGAGCACGAGCGCCGCCAGCAGCAGCCCGCCTCCGCCCAACACCATCACGAACGCGATGACCTGCTCCAGAATCGTCGCCCGCACCACGACGCGCACCGGCCCCGAGACCAGCGGCGGCTCATACTTCCAGATCGCGCGAAAGCTCAGCCGCAGGTGACGAAACAGCACCGAGGCGGCGAGAAACAGGCCGGCCAGGCTGATGACGGTCGCGATGATCGACTCCTGTTGCAGTGTGGTCAGGAGTCGTTTGATCGTCACCGGGAGCTCGGGCCCGAAGCTGGCTTCGATACCGAGCAGCACCTGCTGCTGAACGTCCGCGGCGATCGCGGAGAAACGCAGGAGCAGCCCCAGCGCCGCCAGCAGCAACAAGAGCAGCGGTACCAGCGAAACGATCGCATAGTAGATCATGGCCACGGCAAGGTAGCGCGCGCGGTCACGCTCGTACTCGATCCAGGCCGCCCGCAGCAGGCCCACGAGTGCGTGTCCATGGTGCGTCACCTGCTCCAGTGGAGCTGGCGAGGCTTTTGGATCCTCGGCGGGCCGACTCACAACGGATAGCGAAGGATGGCGGCGAGGCTCCCACCGCCTGGGATATCGCCGCGCCGCACGCCAAGAACCCGCGCGCCCGCCAGCAGTGCGCGCGTAGCGATCTGGTCGGCGACGCCATAGGTCTTGGCAGAGCCCGTCTCGCTGAACTCGACTCGGCCCTCGTCGTCGACCAGTCCCGGGACGACCTCGTCGATATCCATGAGCAGCACCGCCACGGCTCCCCAGGTCGCGGCGCGCGCGGCGTGGGGGATGTCCGTCGTGGTCCGTCCCTGCGCGGTCCGGGTCTCGAACAGGCGATGGACCTTCTCCAGCTCAGCCTGGAACAGGCCATCCAGGATGCGGCGCGAGGCCTGAGCGAGTTCCGCCTCGCTGAGACCCTCCGGGTTGCCGCCGATGCCCTCCTCGACGAGATGCGAGTAGGTGTTCACCGAGCGGAAGATCGAATCGAGCGGCGCCGTCGCGGCGAGGATCAGGGGGATCTCGCGCCCGCCCAGCAGGTCGCGCAGCGCGTTGTCGACCTGGCGCGCGTACTGCCGGAGCCGTACCTTCTGGCCCTCCGAGCCCTGAATGCGCCGGCTCGGCGACCGATCGAGGATCGAGGCCTTGCCGACGGCGCTCGCCGCGTCCCTGGGCAGGCCGTCGACCTTGACCGCAACCGCCGGCATGTCCGCGGAGACCTCCACGACTCGCACCGAGCCCTGCGCCAACGCCAGGACGAAGGCTGTTTGCGGCACCGTGAGGCAGCGCAGGAGCGGCTTGACGTGGAAGCGGTCCGACACCTCGACCAGGGGCTCGAGCCGATTCGGTAGGCGGAAGGTGAGCGTGGTGTCGGGGGTGACGAGCACGGCGAGACTGTTCGCCTGGAACCGCCAGAACTCGTCGTCGTCCACCAGGCCGTCGATCGCGTCCTCGATCGCGGCAACGGTGCGCTTGTCGGTGTCCTGAGCGCGCAGCTGATCGAGAGCCGCGCGCCCGAGGTTCTTCAGCTCGATCCGGTCTCTCTGCGCCTCCGGCGTGAGCGGCGTGGTCCGCACGTAGATGGAGACGCACGCGGGCGCGCGGACCGAGATCAACCGTTCGATATCCGACCGGGACGGGATGTCGACGTGAAGCATGGTCGCACCTCCTGAATCGGGACGGTGGGGCCAGGGCCGGCTTGCGCGAGACGGCTCATTCGCCGCCCGCGACGACCGCGAACTCCACCCGCCCGGCGGCGTCCGCGGGCAGCGGCGCCGGGTCGGGCCTCGGCTCGCCGAGCTCGAGCCGCTGGGCGGGAATGCCCTCGACGGACACCAGCCGCTCGCGAGTGACCTCGACGCGGCGCCGCGCCAGATCGGCGAGCAGGTGTTCGAGCGCGGGCTCGTGCTCGGCCAGGGCCTGGGGCCTGAGCGCCGCGACGTCGGCGGCCCCCGCCGCCGGCGCCAGCGCGAGGTTCACGAACGGCGAGCGGCGCAGGAAGTCGGCGACCCGCAGCAGGTGCTGCTCCATCTCGGCGTCGATCAGCGCGCTGCCGGCCACGAAGATCACCGGGTCCACCGTCGGCACTTCGATCCCGCCCGCCCCGCGTTCGATCCTGGCGTTGCCGCCTCGAACGAGGCGGCTGATGGTGCGGAAGGGCGACTGCACGAGGTTGGCGACCGCGTTCGTGATGGACGTCCAGATGGTCGCCCGCATGTCGAACGTCGGGTCGCTGATCGAACCGGCGACCGGGACGGTGGCGCGAATCTCGCCGTTGCCGTCCTTGGCAAGCGCCACGATGAAGTCGAGCGGCAGTCCGATGCGCTGCCTGACCTCGTCGGCGCCGCCGGCGGGCGCGACCTGGAGCTGCCCGAGCACGAACTCGTTGGTCGCCTCCAGCGCGTCGCCGTGGAGCAGGAGGCGCACCTTGTACTGGAGCTCGCCCTGCTTGATCACCCACCCGATGGCGGGCTCCGTGTAGGGATTGAAGCTGGCGAGCTCCAGGCCGCCCAGCTCCCCGACCAGGTCGACGAAGGCCGGCGAGCCGATCGCGCCGAGCTCACCCCGGACATCGAAGGTCGAGTCACCGCCGACGATCGACTGCACGGCGAGCCGGGCGCGCTCATCCGGACGGTTGCTGAGGTCGTCGACCGCCACCGTGAGGCGCGACAGATCCTTCGAGAAGGCCGGCTGCGTCGTGCGGTCCAGGAAGCGGACGAACCCGTCCTCGACGCGGATCGCCTCGAAGTCGAGCCGCATCGTCTCGAGGAGGCCCTTCCGCCGCTCGGTTCGCGGCAGGGCGGCCGGTTGGGGGGCCGCGCGAGCCTCCCGCTCCGCACCGGGGACGTCGGGCGCGGTGAACAGCTTCGCCACGTCGAGCGAGCGGTCGGCCTCGCGCACGATCTCGACGCGCGGACGCCGGAGGCTGGCCCTCGCGACCCTCGCGTGCGTGGGCCAGTCGAAGTCGATGCCGACCAGGTCCATGCGCTCGACGCTGAGGGTCGGTCGGCCGGCGCCGGGCCCCCGGATCTCGACGCCCTCGGCCCAGCCGCGGCCCCTCGAGGCGAGCACCATCCTGCCGTCCTTCAGCGCGATGCGGTTGCGGCTGTCCCCGCTGAAGCGCCCACGGAGCTGGGCCGGGCCCGGGACGTACGCCTGGTACGGCTGGATGGGCGCATTGCGCATCGTGAAGGCGAGATCGGCATCGAACGGCTCCGGCACCACCGGCCCCTGAGCGTGGAACGTGCCGCCACCGGGCAGCCCCGTCGAGAGCGTGAGGATGGCCGGGCCCTTGGGGGGCCACGTGAGGTCGGTCAACGTCGCCCGCATCCCGGTGAGCGCGAGCGTGGTGGTCGGCGTGACCGCCTCGTCCACCCAGGTGACGGTGCTCGACCCGAGCGTGACGCGCTCCACGAGGATCTGCTCGAAGCCGGGCGCGAGGGCGCCGAGCACCGGCAAGTTCGTCCCGAGCATATCCAGCAGGTCGATGACACCGCGCGCGTCGCGCCGCGCCCGAAGGGCCGCGCCCTCGATGGCCACGCTCCCGACCGTGAGCGAGCGGGTGATCGCATCGGCCTCTTTCACGGTCACGTCGACGCGGGCGATGTCCAGGAACGGATCGTCCTGCTCGGTCCGCGCCACGGCCTCCCCCTCCACGGTCACGGTGCCGGAGAGCACGGCCTTCGCCAGCTCCTCGCCCAGATGGTCGACCGTGGCCGTGAGCGCCATCCCCAGCCGCCCGCCCTTCAAGTGGTACGGGGAGCCCCCCCGCGCGATGTAGGGACCGAGACGGCGGAGCTCGAAGCCGTCGAGCGCGACCGTGACGACGCCCGCGAGCGGAGCGAGCCTCAGCGACTCGCCGGTGACGTCGAGCGTGGCCTGGTCGATCCGGGCGTGCGCCGCGCCGCGCCCGGGCGCCGCGCCGGAGCGCGTCGTGATATCGCCGGCATCGAGCTGGAGGTCCTGCACCTCCCACTCGGCCGGCGGCGTGACCGCCTCGTCACGGGCACGCACCGCGCCGTCGCGAGATCGTCAGCCGATCCACCGTGACCGTCCACCGGCTCGGCGCGGTATCGGACCTGGCGGGCGAGAGAAGGTCCGAGAAGTTGAACTCGCCGGGCCCCGTGCGGATCACGCGCACCGAGGGCGCGACGAGGGTGAGCTCCGCCAGGCGGACCTCCGAGCGCAACAGCGCGGTGGCCGCGAGGCGTATCTCGAGGCGCTCCAGCTCCACGAAGCCCTGGGTACCCTGGCGCTCGGCGAGCCGAAGGTTCTTGATGCGCAGGCGGCGCGTGAAGACGTTGAGGTCGATGTCCTCGATGGCGACCGCGCGACCGGTGCGCCTGGGAATCTGGTCGAGGGCCACGCGCCGGACGATCTCGGGCAACGCCCAGAGCAGGGCGCCAACGACGAGCACCACGCCGAAGCCCACGCCGAGCGCGCGCTCGAGCAGTCGTCGGCCGCCTCTACCAGGCATGGCTCCTGTGCTCCTATGGAAGTATGTGTCGCCAGGACGCGCGGCGGCGGTAGGGGCCATCGGGGTGATCGCGACGTCTGAACGACTCTGTGAGGCCATGCCTGCGGTCGTGGGCGAGCCCGGTGGCGGGCGATGCTTTCTACATTCTGCGCAGCTTTGTGTAGATCCTGCGGCGGCCGCCCGCGTCGCGACGGGGCCGAACGCGTCGGAACACAAGCTGGCGAGAGAGGCGCCACGCGCCGAGGCTCGTCCGCGTGGCCGTGGAATTGCGTGCCGACGCCGTGTGTGGACAGCAAGCATTACCTCGAGGACTTTCAGCAGCACGGACCGATGACCTGGGGGCGCGACGAGGGAGGCTGGATCGCGCGTCCGGAGGAGATCGTGGACGCGCTGTCACGTCACGGATATCAGGAATACAAGCGCGAGGTCACGCGAAGCCGCCGCGACCGCGAGCCGACCGGCGGCGTATGGCAGGGGCTCAACATCGAGACCGGCTCGGTGGCATCGGCCATCTGGGTGAGGCGCGGCCTCGCGGACGACGCCACCGTCTTCATCGACATCGACGGGGAACCCCTTGTCGGTGGATGAGCAGGCCCTCCCCTCCGACGAGTGGTGGGGCGAGCTCGACGTCGCGGTGATGGCGTGCCTGGAGGCGAGCGGCGCGATGGCGCCCCACGAGGTCGGCCGCCGGCTCGGACTCTCGGAATCGGCCGCCGCCTCACTGCTCTGCCTGCTCGCGCTGGAGGGCAAGGTGCGGATCTGCCTCGTGGAGCATGGGACCACCGCCCGGTCGGCGGACACGCGCGCGGCCTGACGCGGTCACTTCAGCGTCGCCAGGACCAGCTTCAGAGCGTCCAGGAGATGCATCTCGACGGAGATCAATGGGACCATGGGCACGACGATGGGCGCGACGATCAGGAGGAACGTCCGCAGGTCGAAGGGGACGAAACGGGTGTTCACCACGCCGTCGTAGATCGCCGCGGCGTCCGCGGCTGGCCCCAGCTCTCGCGCCGTGAGCAGGCTGTCGTCATGGAGCGTCTCGCCGAGGATCCACCGACGGTGCAGGAGCCGGCCGTGCTCACCCGCGAGCGCGCCGTAGTCGAGCTTCGCCCGCCGCCGTAACGCCACGAGCGCCGGGGAGAACGCCAGCAGCGGGGCGAGCACTACCACGGTCGCAACGATCGCGAGCGCGACCACCGGCAGGGTGAAGGCGCTCAGCTCCACCCCGTGGAAGACCGCGTAGTGTCCCCACTGGGCGGCGAGCACGGAGGCCAGCGCGAGAGTCAGGGGCGAGAAGGCGTGGGGTAGCTCTTTGAGGAATCCCAGCCCGCCGGCGCGATCGGGGTGGGTGGGGACCAGGGACAGGCGCAGCCTCGAGATCTGCACGAGGAGCACCGCGAGCACCGTGAGTCGCCAGAGCCAGATGAGCACGAGCGCGAAGAAGATCGGTCGCGCCACGAAGGTGTACCACCAGGCACCGAACTGAAGGCTGAGCCGCCGCAGCGGCTCGTCGGCCGCCCAGAGCAGGTCGTGCGCGTTGATGGACCCCGGCATCAGGGTCCAGGCCGCGATCAGTGCCGCGATCACCAGCCAGGGCTTCCAGGCGTCACGCCAGGCGACAACGCGCTCGACGATGCCCGCGAAGTGAGGGCGATCGGCCTCGGCCACCAGGCCGCTCTTCACGAAGTGCGCGATCTTCTTCTGGGTCAACGTGTCGAGCAGCACTTCCCCGACGATCAGCACCGGGACCGCCACCAGGAACTTCACGTTGAGGCCGAAGTGCTGCAGGAGTGGCTCCGCGGTGGCGCCCGGCAGGAAGCGGCCCGCCGACGCGGCGACGATCGCGATGGGCACCCAGGTGACGAGCACGGCGACGACCGCGCGGCGACCTACGCCGAGTCCCCGCGCCGGGATGAGGCCGAGCGCACGCTGAAGCCGGTACGGGAAGTCACCGTAGCACAGCGGGACGTCGAGGTCGGCGTCGGCGTCGGCGATCCTGGCCGGAGGGCGGGCCTGGAGTCTCGCCATGGCCTCTCCGTGCCTCCTGCACTCAGGCCGCGCGGTGCCACTCCCCCTTCGCACGGGCGTCCGGCGTCCGGTCCGCGGCGTCCGTGAACGCCTTCTGCAACGCGTGAGAGGCTTCCTCCGTTGACGTCTCCATCCGGCGGAGGCATTGGGTCATCGCCTCCGCGTTTTGCCGCATCGCCCCGAGACACTTCCGGGTGAGGGCCGCGTTCTCCTCGAGGGCATGCAGATACCAGCGCATCGGGTCACGCATCATCTCGGGCCACGTCGCCTGCCAGCGGAAGGCGGCCTCCTGGAACTCGCGGGCCACGTCGATGTCGGTCCGGTACTGCTCGGCGAGACAGCGCGCGCCCTCCTGGCCCGCGCTGGCCTCGAGCTCCAGCACGGTGTGAAGAACGTGCTGCGTCAGCTCTCCCGCGGCGGCGAATGACTCCGTCGCCTCCTCGGCCAGCCGGCTGGCCTCGCCCTCCATCATGCGCACGGCAGCGCCGGCGGCATCCCGAGTCCGCTCCTGGGTCTTCTGGGTCGCATCGTGCGCGGTGGCCTGCGTTTTGCCGTCCATCTCATCCTCCTCGTGCGCGCCCGGGGGTCGCCGGCTCACACAGTCAGTCGTTCAGCAGCTCTTCGATGTCGAGCGTCGAGCGGCGGCCGAGACTGGCCGCGTGCTCCGCCAGGAATGTGTCGGCCGAGCGACGGCCCTCGGCACGCAGGAAGCAGAAGAACTCCCACTCGGCGTTCATCTTGGAGGAGACGCCGAGGCGGTTCATCGTCTTGGTGGCGATCATGTGCATGCGCATCTCCGCCCACCGGGAGCCTTCGGAGTCGCCCGCGTTCACCACCTTCCGAAGGACCGCGATCATGCGCAGCTCCTTGAGCAAGTTTGCGTTGAAGGACACCTCGTTGACTCGATTGAGGATCTCGCGCGCGGTACGAGGCGTGCCCGCGCGCTCGACCGGGTTGATCGGCACCAGAATGGTGTCGTGCGAGGCGGTTTCACGCACGAGCGGCGTGATCGGTGGGTTACCGGAATAGCCGCCGTCCCAGTAGGCCTCGCCGTCGAGCTCGACAGCCTGGAACATGAAGGGCAGGCACGCCGAGGCGAGCAGCGCGTCCGGTGTCACGTCCTTGTTGCGAAAGATTCGCATCCGGCCGGTGCGGACGTTGGTGGCGGTGACGAACAGCTTGATGGGCGCAGTGGCGAGCCGGTCGAAGTCCACACTCTTCGAGAGAACCTGCCGCAGCGGGTTCAAGCCGGCCGGATTCGTCTCGTAGGGCGAGAACAGACGCGTCGAGAGGTCGAGGGCCAGGTAGAGCGGGTTACCGTCGAGGCCCCAGCGGCCGAGCATGACGTCGAGCGGCGCCCGGCGCAGCGGACTGAACGATCCCGCGCGCGCAACCCGGCGCCAGAAGTTCTCGAGGGCGGCGCGGGCGCCTTCGGCCCCACCCTGGGCGTGGCCGTCGACCAGCACCGCGGCGTTCATCGCCCCGGCCGACGTGCCCGAGACACCCTCGATGCGCAACCAGGGCTCCTCGAGCAGGCGATCCAGAACTCCCCAGGTGAAGGCGCCGTGGGAGCCTCCACCCTGAAGCGCGAGGTCGACGAGCACGGGCTCGCGCTGCGTCTGCTTCGCGGCGGTCGCGGCGGCGGTCGCGGCGGCTGATGGCGTCATGACGAGTCACGCCGCCTTGGCAGCGCTGAGCGCCTTCTGGAGCTTGGCCTCGTCCTCGTGCGCCAGCGAGCTCCTGAGGACCTTGCCGCCCGTCCCCTGTAACTCCTCCAGCACCCGTTCCGGTGAGGCCGTTCGGACCAGGGCGAACAGCACCGAGCTCCCGGGTTTCAAGGTCACGGCAAGTTCCTTCATGAACTTGTCATCGATGCCCACGTCGGTCAGAGCCCCAGAGACCCCGCCGGCGGCCGCCCCGATCGCCATGCCCAGCAGTGGATTCAAGAAGACGAGGCCGATCAGGGCTCCCCAGAAGCCCCCGCTGACCGCGCCGGCGCCGGTCAGTGAGAACGGCTGGTTCAGCTTGACCTTTCCCTTCTCATCCTTCACGGCCACGACGGCGTCGTCCAGGTCGACGAGATACTCCTTCTTCATCTTGCGCAGCATCAGCCGGACTTCCTCGGCCTTGTACGGATCGTTGTAGCCGATTGCCACGAGCGTGCTCATCGCGTCCCCCCTGTTCAATGGCGATCACGAACGGCTTACCCGTACGGTCAGCAAGAGTCAGGCCTACAGAACCGCGTTCAATGCCCGAGTGCGTTCTTACAATGGCGACCGGTGCCACCGTGCTGGTGCCGACGGTACAATCCCGGGCAGGAGGAGCGTTTGCATGAGCGAGCGGGGCACGCATCCGGCGCTGGAGCTGTCGCACACGGCGATGAGCGAGGAGGACGCGCTGCGCTTCCTCGAGGGCCACCGCATCCGCCTGGGGAGCCGCACGATGGACCCCAAGGCCCAGATCGTGGGCGAGTTCGTGAAGTCCATCCGCGTGCCGGGCTACTTTCCCCCGTTGCCCGAGCTGCGCCAGCAGCTCCGCACCATGGTGACGCTGATGGACGAGCCGGCGCCGGCATTGCCGCGCGTCGAGGACATCCGCATCCCGGGGCCTGCCGGCGACATCCCGGCGCGGGTCTACGCCCCGAGCGTGGGGGGCGCGCCGCAACCCGCCGTCGCCTACTTCCACGGCGGTGGCTGGGTGCAGGGGGACCTCGAGACCCACCATGGGCTCTGCGCACGGCTGGCCAGCCACGCGGGTGCGCTCGTCGTCGCCGTCGACTATCGGCTGGCGCCCGAGCACAAGTTCCCGGCCGCGGTCGACGACTGCCTGGCGGCCTATCGCTGGCTCCGGGCCCGCGGACGCGATCTCGGCGCCGACCCCGCCCGCGTGGCCGTGGCCGGCGACTCGGCCGGCGGCAACCTCTCGGCGGTCGTCTCGCAGCTCACCGCCTCCGGCGGCACGCCCGTGCCCACGTGCCAGGCCCTCATCTACCCCGCCGTCGACTTCTCGCTCGACACGGACTCGCACCGCGACCTGGCGGACGGGCACGTGATCCCGCGCGACCGCATCGTCTGGTACACGGAGCAGTACCTGAGGGACGAGGCGGACAAGACGGACCTGCGCGCCGCTCCGCTGCGCGCGCCGAGCCTCGCCGGCCAGCCGCCGACCCTGATCGTCACTGCCGGCTTCGATCCGCTGCGCGACGAGGGCCGGGCGTACGGCGAGCGGCTGCGCGCGGCCGGGGTGGACGTCGTCTACCGCGAGTACCCGGGCCAGATCCACGCGTTCGTGTCGCTCACCAGGGCGATCCCGCAGGGCCTGGCCTGCACGCTGGAGATCGCGGAGTACCTGCGCCAGCGGCTGGGCTGAGCCGACAGCTGCTGGGTCTGCGCCTGACGCCCGGCCTGACGGTGTTATGATCGCCGCCACCCGGGGTCCACCTGGCATGTCACTCCTGAGTATCCGCGATCTGAGCGTGGCGTTCGAAACGCGCGACGGAGTCGTACGTGCGGTGAATGGCGTGACCTTCTCGCTCGACGCCGGGAGGGTCCTCGCCCTCCTGGGCGAATCGGGCTCCGGCAAGAGCGTCACCCTCCGCGCGATTCTCGGCCTCCACCCAGAGGTTCGCACCCGTGTCACCGGGGAGGTGCTCGTGAAGGGCCATGACGTGAACCGGCTCGACGAGCCCGCGCGTGAACGTCTGCGGGGTGGGGTCGTCTCGATGGTGTTCCAGGAGCCGATGACCGCGCTCGATCCCGTCTACACCATCGGAGGGCAGATCGTCGAGACGCTCGTGCAACACCGCAACCTCGAGCGCGGGGCGGCGCGCCGGCGCGCGCGCGAGCTCCTCGATCTCGTCCAGGTGCCGTCCCCCGAGCGGTGCCTGGCGAGCTATCCGCACGAGATCTCCGGCGGCATGCGCCAGCGCGCGATGATCGCGATCGCGCTCGCCTGTGAGCCCGAGTTGCTGCTCGCCGACGAGCCGACCACGGCGCTCGACGTGACGGTGCAGGCCCAGATTCTCTGGCTCCTGCGGGACCTGCAGCAGCGGCTCGGCCTCGCGGTCATCTTCGTCACCCACGACATGGGTGTCGCCGCCGAGATCGCGGACGACGCCGCGGTGATGTACGCTGGGCGCATCGTCGAGCAGGCGCCCATTCGGGAGCTGTTCCGTCGTGCCGCGCATCCGTATACCGAGGGGCTGATGCAGGCGACGGTGCGCCGCGGCCAGAAGGGCCGCCCGCTCGTCCCCATCCCCGGTGCGCCCCCGAACCTGGCCCTGCTGCCACCGGGCTGCGCATTCGCCCCGCGCTGCCCGATCGCGCGCGACGTGTGCATGACGACGCTGCCGTCGTTCCATCCCGTGGCCCCCGGCCACGTCGCGCGCTGCCACCTCGTCGCCGAGCGCCTCGCGGACCCGCGCGCGGTGCTGGCCATCGTCGGCTCGAGCCCGACCCCAGGAGGATCGTCATGAGACGCGTCACCGCCCTGCTCCTCGCCACCGCCCTCTCACTGTCGCTCACCGGCGTCGCGCTCGCGCAGGGCACGCTGCGCATCGGGATGACGGCCAGCGACATTCCCTACACCGGCGGCCAGACGGACAACGGCTTCGAGGGCTTCCGGTTCGTCGGCTACCAGATCTACGAGCCGCTCATCGCGTGGGACCTCACGCGCGGCGACCGGCTGGCGCCGCTCGTCCCCGGGCTGGCGGAGTCGTGGGAAGTCCGCAAGGACCAGCCGACGAAGTGGGTGTTCAAGCTCCGGAAGGGCGTGACCTTCCACGACGGCAGCCCGTTCAACGCCGACGCGGTCGTCTTCTCGTACGAGTCGATCAAGAAGAAGGACGCGCCGCACTTCGACGCGTACGGCTCGGGCCAGGTGAGCTTCCGGCTGGCGTCGCTGACCGGCATCAGGAAGATCGACGACCACACGGTCGAGTTCGAGACGAACAGGCCCACCAGCTTCGTGCCGTACCAGATCTGCTACATGCTGGTCGTGTCGCCGGCGCAGTGGCAGAAGGTCAAGGACTGGCGGAAATTTGCCGAGCAGCCGTCCGGCACGGGCCCCTACCGCGTGACGCGGTTCGTGCCGCGCGAGCGGCTCGAGCTGGAGGCGAACAAGGCGTACTGGGACGTCAAGCGGCGGCCCAAGGTCGACAAGCTCGTCCTGCTCCCGATGCCGGAGCCGACCACGCGTCTCGCCGCGCTCCGGAGCGGCCAGGTCGACTGGATCGAGGTGCCGCCGCCCGACTCCATCCCGCAGCTCAAGGGCGCCGGGTTCCAGATCGTGATGAACTCCTATCCCCACAACTGGACGCACACGCTCCGCCTCGACAAGGAGCCGTGGAACAACAAGCTCGTGCGCAAGGCGGCGAACTACGCCATCGATCGGGTCGGCATCTGCAAGAGCCTGCTGAACGACACGTGCATTCCCGCCACGGGCGTGGCGTACAAGGGGCATCCGTGGTTCGGCAAGCCCAAGGAGGTCTACGAGCACAACCCGGCCAAGGCCAAGGACCTGTTGCGGCAGGCCGGCTTCGACGGAACCAAGCGCCCGGCCAAGGCCGTCCACCTCATCTCCACCTCCGGCTCGGGCCAGATGCTGCCGCTGGCCATGAACGAGCTGATCCAGAAGAACCTGAAAGAGGTCGGCATCGACGTCGACCTGCAGCCGGTGGAGTGGAACACCCTGCTCACGCGGTGGCGGGCCGGCTTCAAGACCGGGGACAACGAGGGGCTGAACGCCTGGAACATCTCGTGGAACTTCCTGGAGCCGTGGAGCGGCTTCGGGCGGTTCTTCCACAGCAAGTCGGTCGTGCCCGTCTCCGTGAATACCATGCCCTACATCAATCCCGAAGCGGACAAGCTCATCGACGAAGCCGAGCGGACCTTCGACGTCGCCAAGCAGAACGAGATCCTCGCCCGGCTCCACGAGGTGATCGTCGACGACGCGCCGTGGATCTTCATCGTGCACGACCAGAACCCGCGCGCGCTGTCGCCCAAGGTCAAGGGCTTCGTGCAGCCCCAGAGCTGGTTCGTCGATCTGACGGCGGTCACCGTCCGGTAGCGCACGCTCCGTGTGGGCGTACGCCGGCCGGCGTCTCCTGCTCGCGATCCCGACGCTGCTCGGGGCGAGCATCATCGTCTTCGCGATGGTGCACCTCGCCCCCGGCGACCCGATCGCGGCGGTGATGCCGGCCGAGTCCAGCCAGGCGGAGATCGAGGCCACCAAGCGCGCGTACGGCTTCGACAAGCCGCTGCCGGTGCAGTACCTCGTCTGGCTCGGGCGCGTGGTGCAGGGTGATCTCGGCCGCTCGATCGCCACCCGCCGGGCGGTCATCCTCGACGTCCGCGACTCGCTCCTGAACAGTCTCGTCCTCGCGCTGTCGTCGTCCCTGCTCGCCTTCGTGCTCGGCATCGCGCTCGGCCTCCTTGCCGCCTTCCGGCAGGGTCGCGTGCTGGACAAGGCCGCGAGCGCGGTGGCGATCATCGGCGTCTCGGTCCCGCACTACTGGGCTGGCATCATCTTGATCATCGTCTTCTCCGTGCAGCTCAACTGGCTCCCGGCCATGGGCGCGGCCGACGGCGGCGGCCCGCTCGAGTACCTGCGCCACATGGTGCTGCCCACGGTGGCGCTGTCGCTCATTCCGCTCGGCGTGATCACGCGCGTCGTGCGGTCGGCCGCGCTCGACATCCTGAGCCAGGAATTCGTCCTCGCCCTGCGCGCGAAGGGCCTGGCGGCGCGGCGCGTGTTCGCGCACGTCGTCAAGAACTCCGCCCCCCAGATCTTCACGGTGCTGGGGCTGCAGTTCGGCTTCCAGCTCGGCGGCTCGGTCCTGGTGGAAGCGGTGTTCTCGTGGCCCGGGACCGGCTACCTCCTGAACCTGGCCATCTTCCAGCGCGACATTCCGGTGCTGCAGGGCGTGATCATGGTTCTCGCGACCTTCTTCGTGCTGCTGAACCTCGCCGTCGACCTGCTGCAGACGCTCGTCGATCCGCGGATCGCGCGCCACTGATGGCCGTCGCCACCGCGCTGCCGCGCGAGATCGACGCCGTCGGCGCCCCGCCGATGTCGTACTGGCGTACGG
Source organism: uncultured Candidatus Rokubacteria bacterium (assembly GCA_963743355.1). Lineage (GTDB taxonomy): Bacteria > Methylomirabilota > Methylomirabilia > Rokubacteriales > CSP1-6 > AR5. Next base: position 2,889,921 of record CAVUPM010000002.1, on the reverse strand, counting down.
TCGCGTGGCGGCTCACGCACGATCGGATGACGCTCGCCGCCGGCACCGTCCTCGCCCTGATCGTGCTCTCCGCGGTGCTGGCGCCGTGGCTCGCGCCCTACGACCCGAACGCCGGGTCGATCCGCCTCCGCCTGGCGCCGGTTGGCGCCTCGGCGCACATCCTCGGGACGGATGAGCAGGGCCGCGACATGCTGAGCCGGCTGCTGTGGGGCGGCCGCATGACCCTGGTGGCCGCGCTCACGCCTGTCATCATCGGATTCGTGCTGGGCACCGGGCTGGGCGTGCTCGCCGGCTACGTCGGTGGGCTCACGAACACGCTCGTGATGCGGACGATGGACATCTTCTACGCGTTCCCCGCCGTCCTCCTGGCCATCGCGATCTCCGGCGCGCTCGGCCCCGGCCTTCCGAACACCCTGATCTCGCTCTCGATCGTGTTCGTGCCGCGCGTCGTGCGCGTCGCGGAGTCGGCCACCGTGCAGGTGAAAGGCCTGGAGTACATCGCGGCCGCGCGAGCGAGCGGCGCCGGCGTCGGAGCGATCATGCGTCACCACCTCCTCGCGAACGTGCTCGGCCCCATCCTCGTGTTCGCGAGCACCCAGGTGTCGCTCTCCATCATCCTCGCCGCCGGCCTCTCGTTCCTCGGGCTCGGCGTCACGCCGCCGGCGGCGGAGTGGGGGCTGATGCTGAACACGCTGCGCCAGTCGATCTACGTGAACGCGGTGGTGCCCGCGCTGCCCGGGCTCGCGATCTTCGTCACCTCGATGGCGTTCAACCTGCTCTCCGATGGCCTGCGCGACGCGATGGAGATCCGCGCCTGATCCCGGGGAATGGCCGAGCGCCGCTCCTGGAGGCGCGCGGGTTGCGCAAGCACTTTCCGCTGCGGGGCGGTGTGCTGCAGCGCGTGAACGCTTGGGTGCGCGCCGTCGACGGCGTCTCGTTCGACGTCTATCCGACCGAAACGCTCGGGATCGTCGGCGAGTCCGGCTGCGGCAAATCGACGCTGGCGCGGCTGCTCCTGCGCTTGATCGAACCCGACGCCGGCAGCCTGACGTTCGGGGGCGAGGACGTGCGTGGTGCGTCCCCGCCGCGAATGAAGCGGCTGCGCCGCGACATGCAGCTCGTGTTCCAGGACCCGTACGCGTCGCTGAACCCTCGCCTCACGATGGAGGACGCCGTGGCGTTCAGCCTGCTCGTGCACGGCACGCCGCGCGGCGAGGCTCGCGAGCGGGCCCGGACGCTGCTGGGCCGCGTCGGTCTCGATCCGCGGCTCTACGGCCGGAGGTATGCGCACGAGCTGAGCGGGGGACAGCGCCAGCGCGTGAACATCGCGCGCGCCCTCGTGCTCGATCCGAGGCTGCTGGTCCTCGACGAGCCGGTGTCCGCGCTCGACAAGTCGGTCCAGGCGCAGGTGCTCAACCTGCTTCAAGATCTGAAGGTTGAACGCGCGCTCACCTACGTGTTCATCTCGCACGACCTGAACGTGATCGAGTACGTGAGCAGTCGCGTGCTCGTCATGTATCTCGGCGAGGTCGTGGAATCGGGGACCGCTGACGCGCTCGCGCAGTCGCCGAAGCATCCCTACACGCAGGCGCTCTTCGCGTCGGCACCGAGCATGGATCCCGACCGGCGCATGGAGCGGCCACCGATCGCTGGCGATCCGCCGAACGCGATCGACCCGCCCTCCGGCTGCCGTTTCCGCACGCGGTGCGCGTTCGCGATGCCCCGCTGCGGGGAGGCGCCGCCGCCACTGCGACCGGTCGGCGCGACGCACGAGGTCGCCTGCTACCTCTACGAGGCCGACGCCGCGGTGGGTGCCCGGCTGCGATAGAGTCGGCCGACCACGCGCATCCGGCGGTGGGCGTCGGTGTCGCCTCACCGGCTTCACGCGGCGGGGCCGTTCTGGATGGCGGCGGCGAGTGTGCCGCGGCGGCGGCGGCGGCCGCCTGCCTGACCGCTGCTGGATCTCGCCGGGGAGACCTTGCGGTGAGTCGCGCGCGCGTGCGCCCCGGGCCTTGACAGCCCGGCCGGCGCGGGGCTAGGTGTGCTCCGTAGAGGGAGTCGGCTCGCGGCGGAGGGGATGCTGCCGTTGCCGACGCCGCAGCGGGCAAACGGGATGATGCGCTGCCTGCAATGCCGATTCGAGAATCGCGAAGGCGTTCGCTTCTGCGAGGAGTGCGGCGCGAAGCTCGAGGTCATCTGCCCGGCCTGCGGGACCTCGATCCCGCCTGGAAGAAAGTTCTGTGGTGCGTGCGGGCAGCTGCTCGCCTTCTGGTCCGCCGGGATATCGAGGTTCGGCTCGCCGGAGGCATACACGCCCAAGCATCTGACCGAGAAGATCCTCACCTCGAGGAGCGCGCTCGAAGGCGAGCGGAAGCAGGTGACCGTCCTCTTCGCCGACGTGAAGGGCTCGATGGAGTTGCTGGCCGACCGCGATCCCGAAGAGGCGCGCACGCTCCTCGATCCAGTGCTGGAGCGGATGATGGAGGCCATCCACCGGTACGAGGGGACGGTGAACCAGGTGATGGGCGACGGGGTCATGGCGCTGTTCGGCGCGCCGGTCGCGCATGAGGATCACGCCATCCGGGCCTGCTACGCCGCGTTGGGCATGCAAGAGGCCGTGAAGCGGCACGCCGGACACGTCCGGCGCACCGCGGGCCTGCTGGTCCAGATCCGCGTGGGACTCAATTCCGGCGAGGTCGTCGTCCGATCCATCGGGAGCGACCTGCATATGGACTACACCGCGGTGGGTCAGACGACACACCTTGCCGCACGCATGGAGCAACTCGCCCACCCCGGGACCATCCGCCTCAGCGAGCACACCCGTCGCCTTGCCGAGGGGTTCGTTCACGTCAGCCCGCTGGGCCGCGTCCCCATCAAGGGTCTGGCCGACCCCATCGATGTCTTCGAGTTGACCGGTGCGGCGACCAGTCGCACGCGGTTCCAGGTCGCCGCGGCCCGAGGCCTCACTCGCTTCGTGGGCCGGGCCACGGAGATCGCCGCTCTCCATGAAGCCCGCGAGCGGGTCGATGAGGGCCAGGGCCAGGTCGTGGCCGTCATTGCCGAGCCGGGTGTCGGCAAGTCCCGTCTCGTCTGGGAGTTGACCCACTCGGAGCCCGTCCAGCGATGGCTCGTGCTCGAAAGCGCGGCCGCCTCCCATGGCAAGGCGACGCCGTACCGACCAGTCATCGACCTCTTCAAAGTCTACTTCCGGGTCCAGGATCATGACGATGCGGCCAGGATCCGCGAAAAGGTCATCGGCAAACTGATGGCGCTGGACGAGGCTCTCGCGCCCGACGTCGTGGTCTTCCTGAGCCTGCTCGATGTGCCCGTGGACGACCCACGCTGGGAGGCCCTCGACCCGCTGCACCGACGTCGCCGAACGCTCGACGCGTGCAAGCACCTCCTGGTTCGAGAGAGCCGAGGCCAGCCTCTTCTGCTCGTCTTCGAGGACCTGCACTGGATCGACAGCGAGACGCAGGCCTTTCTGGACAGTCTGGTGGAGGCCGTCGCGGGTACGCGCATCTTGCTCCTGGTCAACTACCGGCCCGAGTACCAGCACGGCTGGGCAAGCAAGACGCCCTGCACGCAGTTCAGTCTCGACGCGCTGCCGCCAGAGAGCGCCGACGAGCTCCTCAGCCTCCTGCTCGGTTCTGGTCCGGAGCTGGACGTGCTCAAGCGGGTGTTGATCGAGCGCGGCGAGGGCAACCCCTTCTTCCTGGAGGAGGGCGTGCGCACCCTCGTCGAAACCGGCGTGTTGACCGGCGAGCGCGGCGCCTATCGTCTCGTCACACGCCCTGATCTGCTCAAGATCCCGGCCACCATCCAGTCCCTTCTTGCCGCGCGCATCGACCGTCTATCCCCGGAGAACAAGAGAGTGCTTCAGACGGCGGCCGTGATCGGAAAGGACATTCCCCTTCGCCTGCTGGGGGCCGTGGCCGAGGCGCCCGGCGAAATACTGGACCGCCAGCTGTCCGATCTTCAGGCGGCGGAGTTCCTCTACCAGGCGAGGCGATTCCCCGAGGAGGTGGAGTACACCTTCAAGCACGCTCTCACCCACGACGTGGCGTACGGAGGCCTGCTCGAGAGTCAACGGCGGCGCCTTCACGCGCGGATCGTCGAGGCCATGGAGAATCTCTACACCGAGCGCTTGGCAGAGCAGGTCGACCGGCTCGCCTACCACGCCGTGCGCGGCGAAGCGTGGGACAAGGCAGTGCTCTATCTCAAACAAGGGGCCGAGAAGGCGGCGGGGCGGTCGGCGCACCGCGCGGCCGTACGCTACATGGAAGACGCGCTGGTGGCGCTGACGCGTGTGGTCCCCACCGCCGAGACCACCAGGCAGGCCATCGACTTTCGCTTCGCGATCCGGAACTGGCTGTTTGCCCTCGGCGAGCACACCCGCATCCGCGCGCATCTCGAGGAAGCGCAGCGCCTCGCCCAGGCGTCGCAGGACACGGACCGGCTGGCGTGGACTCGTGTCTACATGAGCAATTACTTCTGGAGAGAAGGTGATCCGGAGCGGGCCGTTGCGCTTGGTCGGCAGGCTCTCGACATCGCCGACGAACGCCGCGATGTGCCGCTGGCGGTCACGGCGAACCTGCGCCTGGGACAGGCGTATCACGGGTTGGGGGACTACCGGCGCGCGATGCAGCACCTCGAGAGGAACGTCCTCGCCCTGAAGGGTGAGGACCGCCTCGCGCTCTTCGGACTCGCCGGTTTGCCGTCCGTCTTCTCTCGAGGCTTCCTCGTCTGGTCACTCGCCGAAGCGGGCAAGTTTCAGGAGGGCATCACGCACGGTGAGGAGGCGATCAAGATCGCGGACGCATCAGGACAGATGTACAGCCGCGCCTTCGCCCGTTTCGCGCTGGGCTTCCTCTACCTGCACCAGGGAGAACCTGGACGCGCGGTCAGCGTCCTGAAGCCCGGGCAGGCTCTGCAGGAGAGCGGCGAGATTCTGGCTCTGCGCTCGATGTTTCTCGCCCTCCTCGGCCATGCCCACACGGTGTCCGGACGCCCTGGCGAAGCCCTGCCCTTGCTCGAGCAGAGCGTCGAACCGTCCACCTTCGCCTTGTCGCCTCAACATCCTTTCCCCTTCTTGCTCCTTGGCAAGGCGCACCTCGCGGCAGGCCGGCTCGAGCACAGCGTGGAGGCGGCGCTTCGATCGCTCGAGCTGTGTCGGTCGCGCCGGGATCGCGGATGCGAAGCGTGGTCGCTCCTTCTGGTCGGCGAGACGGCCCTGCACCGGACGCCGCCGGACGTTGCCCTGGTGCTGGAGAACTGTGGTCAAGCGCGCGCGCTGGCCGAGCAGCTCGACATGCGCCCGCTCGTCGGCCACTGCCACCTCGCCCTCGGCACGCTCGATCGGCGCACGGGCAACCTCGCCCGAGCCTACGACAGCCTCGCCACCGCGATGGCGATGTACCACGAGATGGACATGCCGTTCTGGGTGGAGAAGGTGGCGGCGGAGATCGCGCAGCTGCGGAGAACCGATCGGGCGACGGAGGAATGAGCGGCCGTTCCGCGCTAGTATCTTGCCGACGCGGATGCGGATTGGGGTCAACCTGCTGAACTTCGGGCCGGGCGTGAGCCCGGACTCGCTCGCGGGCTGGACGCAGCTCGTGGAAACCCTCGGCTATCACTTCGTGATGATCTCGGACCTGCTCGACACGTACACAGACGACGCGGAGGCCACGCGCCACCACGAGACGGCGTGGCGCATGCTGGCCCTGCTCGCCGAGCGGGCGCTGGACCTTCCGCGGGAGACGCTGCGGTGAGGTGGGAGCGTACGATCACGGTGATCGGCTGCCACGTCGGCGGTGAGGACAACCACGTGATCGTCGGCGGCGTGCTGCCGCCGCCGGGTACCACCATGTTCGAGAAGAAGCGCTACCTCGAGACGCAGGGCGACGAGCTACGGCGCTGGCTCCTGCACGAGCCGCGGGGCAAGCCCTCGCTCTGCGTCAACCTGGTCGTGCCGCCGACCCGGCCCGACTGCGACGCGGGCATGATCATCATGGAGTCGTCGGACTATCCGCCGATGTCCGGCTCGAACACCATCTGCACCGTCACCGTCCTGCTCGAGACGGGCATGCTGCCGATGCGCGAGCCGGTAACGACGCTCACGCTGGACACGCCGGCGGGCCCGGTGCCCGTCGAGGCGCGCTGCCGGGACGGCAAGGTGGAGCGGGTGCAGTTCACGAACGTCCCGTGCTTCGTCACGCATCTCGGTGCCCTGGTCGACGTCGAGGGCCTGGGCCCGATCCCGGTCGACGTGGCCTACGGTGGCGCCTTCTTCGCGATCGTCGATGCGCCGGCCCTCGGCTTCGCGGTGGAGCCGAAGGAAGCGCGGGAGCTGGTCGTCCTCGGCAACCGGATCACGGCCGCCGCCGCCCGCCAGCTCCCCGTGCGCCATCCGGAGAACCTGGACATCCACACCGTGACCTTCACCGAGTTCGCCATGCCGTTCACGGGCCCGGGGACGGTAAGCCGGAACGCCGTGATCGTTGCCCCCGGCCGCATCGACCGCAGCCCCTGCGGCACCGGCACCTCCGCGCGACTGGCGGTCCTGCACGCGCGCGGGCGGATCGCATCAGGCCAGGGATTCGTCCACGAGTCGATCATCGGCTCGCGGTTCGAGGCCGGAATCGCGAGCGAGACCATGGTGGCCGGCCGGCCGGCCATCGTCCCCACCATCGCCGGCCAGGCGTGGATCACCGGTGTGTTCCAGCACGGCTTCGATCCGTCCGATCCGTTCCGGGGTGGCTATACGCTGCCCGATCTGTGGGGGGCCTGACCCGCGGCCCGGCTCGCCATTATTGACTAAGTCCTTAGTCTAGTTTAGTGTGGTTTGCGTGAAGACTGTCAACATCCACGAGGCCAAGACGCACCTGTCCCGTCTGCTCGCGGAGGTCGCTGCCGGCGAGGAGATCGTGATCGCGAAGGCGGGCAAGCCGGTCGCGCGCCTCGTCCCGGTGGCCGGCCAACGACCCGAGCGCCTGCTCGGCATCGACAGGGGACGCGTCGTCATCAACGACGACTTCGACGCGCCCTTGCCGGACGAGATGCTGGCTGGGTTCGAGCACTGAGGATCCTGCTCGACACGCAGTGCTGGCTGTGGATGCTCGCCGCGCCTGATCGATTCTCCCCGGCTGGACGTGAGCGACTGACCGCAGCGGAGCACGAGTTGTACCTGTCCGCGGCGAGCGCCTGGGAGATCGCGATCAAGACTTCGCTCGGCAGACTGCATTTGCCCATGGACCCCGCGGAGTACGTTCGCACCCGCTTGGTCCAGTCGCAGACGGTGCCGCTCGCGATCACGCACGAGCACGCGCTACGGGTCGCCAGCCTCCCGGCCCTTCACCGCGATCCATTCGACCGCCTGCTGATCGCTCAGGCGCAGCTCGAGGGGCTCGTCATCATGACGTCGGACGCGCAGTTCTCCGCGTACGAGGTCGAGGTCGTCGGACCGTGAGGAGGGCTCGAGCCGTCAGCCCGCGGGCCTGGCGGAGACCAGGATGAACGCCACCAGGCAGGGCCCGGCGCCCCGATTGCTCCACGCGTGGTTCGTTCCCCGCTGCACGAGCACGTCGCCCGCCCGCAGGAGCGTCTCGCCCTCGTCCAGCAGGGCCCAGATCTCACCACTCAGGACGAGCGCGTAGTCCACCGTCGCCGTCTTGTGCATGCCGGGATGGCGCGCGGCGTCCCGGTCCATCGCGTGGCCGGCGCCCATCGACTCGAAGGCGGTCTTGCGGTCGAAGCCCGCGAGCGTGTTGTCGGGCGGAAACTCCACGACGCGGAAGATCGTGCCGCTGGCGGGCGGCTCGAGCACGACCGGACGCGCGGCGGCGTCCCCGGTGCCGGTGTTGTCGGCCGGCGTCCCGTCGGTGACCCAGAGATTGGTGAGGCCGAAGGTCGGCACGCCGGGAATGGTGAGCACGTGCGGTGAGGGGCCGTCGGTCAGAATCATCGACTTGCCCTGCGCGTTGTGACCGGTGACGACCCGACGGATCGGCTTGAGCATGGATGTCTCCCGCGCGCCGAACAGGTCCGCTGCGACGCGACGAGTATCCGATACCACGCATGCCCCGGGGATGCCAGCGATCGCGCTCGACGATCGGCACGGTGAGTCGACGCAGATGTATCATGCCCCGGCGAGGTGATCGAGCATGCTGAGGGTGCGACCGTGATCGGCATCGAGTTCACGACGTTCTCGCTCATCGGCCGGTGCGAGCGCACCGGCATGTTCGGGATCGCGATCGCGACCAGCGAGATGGCCGTTGGCTCGCGCTGCATCCACGTCGCCCCCGGGGTGGGAGTCGTCGTCACCCAGGCCAGCACCAATCCGCGCCTCGGTCACCTCGGTCTGAATCTCCTGCGGGCGGGGTACTCGGCGCCGCGCGTGCTGGAGGAGATCGCGGCGAGTGACCAGTTCGTCGAGCGCCGGCAGCTCGGGTGTCTGGACGTGAGCGGTCTCGCCGCCGCCCGCACCGGCGCCGGGAACAAGCCGTGGGCAGGCCATCGCGTCGACCGGAACGTGGTCGTCACGGCCAACGCGGTCGTGAGCGCGGAGGTCGCGGAGGCGATGTTCGGCGTGTTCCAGCGGGGCGCCGACCTCGCGCTCTGGGAGCGACTCCTGAGAGCTCTCGAGGCGGGGAAGGCGGCCGGCGGCCAGCCGAACGGCGAAGTATCCAGCGGACTCTTCGTCGTGGACCGCGAGCCGTACGCCATGGTCGATCTGCGGGTCGATCTGCACCCCGAGCCGGTCACCGAGCTCCGCCGGCTGGCCGACGCGTATTTCCCGCTGGTGCCGTACTACAACCTGCGCCCCCGCGATCCGAATGTGCCGTCAGCCGCGGAGTGGCTCGGCGCGCAGCAGCGACGGGGCGGTGACTAAGATACACGGTGTCGAGCGCCGGGAGGCGGCCGCGGGGCCGCGAGGACTTCACGCGCAGCGCGGAGCCCGGAATCGAGCGCACCCTGCATCCACCCCGACGCGATCGACAGATGCTCTCCCGCGAAGTGGATGCATCCCTCGGGCGCCGTGAGCGGGCGCATCAGCGAGGTGAGCTGACCAGGCCTGAACCAGGCGTAGGCACCACGCGCCCACGGCTCGGCGTCCCAGTCGATCACTGCAATTGCTTCCACCTCCGCGCCCGCGCTCGGGTAGAGGCGGTCGAGGTGCGTGAGCACCTGCTGGACGCGCTCGGAAGGCGGTAGTCCGGCGAGCCGGCGAGCGTCGCCGCCGCCGACATGGGCGTCCAGGATGCCGCGCGCGCCGTCCTGCGTGGCGGTCGCGTCCCACACCCACTTGATCGGGAGGTCGGTGATGGTGGAGGCCGGCAGCCGCTGGGCGCGCCAGAAGCGTGTGCGCGTCTGGAAGAATACGCGCGTGAGGCTCGTGGCGGCGATCGCCGCGATCGCCGCGCGCCGGGCGGGCGAGAAGGCCGGCGTCACGTCCATACGCGCCAGCACCGGGGGCGGCAGCGTGCAGATGACGTGGTCCGCGACCCAGCGCCGGCTCCCGCCGTCCTCGCGCGTCACGACGGTCGCCGTGCGCGCGCCAGGCTCGATGCGGACCACCGGAACCCCATAGGACACGTGTCCGACCAGGCGTGCGGCCATCGCCGCGGGCAGCCGGTCGTTGCCGCCGGCGATCGCCCAGTAGCGATGGTTGCCGCGGCGTAGGGCCAGATCGCGCAGCATCGAGAGCGCGGAGTAGGTGTCGCTTCCGTCGCCGCCAAGATCGAGGTAGCCGAGGTTGAGAAGCGCCACCGCGTCTGGCGAGGCGCCGCGCGCTCGCAAGAACTCCGCCATCGTCATCCCGTCGTAGCGTGCGAGCGCCGGGTCTGGCCACCCGGGTGTCATCGGGTCACCGATGTCGTCGAGCGCACTCTCGACGTAGCGCGCCCACATGCCCCGCAGCCCCAGCGTGCGTTCTTCCGGTGTGAGATCGAGCGGCCAGGATTCGGCGGCGTCGGCACCCACGACGATTCGCCGCCCGCGGACGTAGTACAGCTCGCCGGCCGACTGGAGCGCGACCGCGGCGAGCCTCAGGCCGAGCTGCTCGGCATACTGGCGCACGAGCAGATGACTGTCGGGAATGAGAAGAGCGCCTGCTTCGGCGTACAACCCGTCGGCGAACGGCGCCCTCAGTGTGCGCACGCGTCCGCCGGGCTCCTGGCGGGCCTCCAGGACGGTCACGTCGGCGCCGGCCTGCGCCAGCTCCCACGCGGCGCCGAGACCGGCGAGCCCGGCGCCAATGACGATGACCCGCTGAGGAAGACAGCCGGCTGTGCGCGGCAGAAGCGCCGTTCCGCCGAGAGCAAGGAACGAGCGGCGGTCCAATGGCGTGCTACGCGGCCGCGGAGGTCTCCGCGGTGACCGGCGGCCGGAACCGCAGTGTCAGTGGGGGTGGCGCCGGTAGCAACATGCCCGTTGAGCAGGCAATCGACATGCCGGCGGCACGTGGTCCCGGCGATAACGCCGGACCCGGCAGGCGGGGGAGCGAGGCGGCAGATAGAGCTGCGCACCGGCCTGGGCGCGCCGGTGCCGGCGCGATCCGAGCGTGCCCGCGGCCGCCGGGTGGCCGTCGGGCGCCGAGATCCACTGGCTCACGACTCACGCGAGCATGGCGAGGGCCTGTTGCAGGGTCCGGACGCGCGCGTACATCTTCAGCGAGGTATTCAGGGAATAGGCGTGGGCGGCGGCGTCGCCGCCCCAGCAGCACTCGCGCACGATCACGGTGTCGAGGTCCATGCTGAAGGCCTCGCGCACGCTGGTCTCCACACCGCGATTGGTCGCGCCGCCGCCGATCACCAGCGCGGTACGGCGGAGCAAGCGCAGCAGCTCGGCCACGCCGGTGCCGTAGAACGCGCTGGGTCGGCGCTTCAGGAACACGTAGTCCTCGGGCCGGGGGGCGATCTCCTCCGGGAACCCGGCCTCCGGCGTGCCCTCGACGCAGTTGGTGAGCGACGGTACGCCCGTCTGGACGCTGAGGTCGGTGGGCAGCAGCACGACGTCGGCGCCGTCCGCCCGGCTCACCGGAGTCGTGTAGATGATGGGCAGGGCGTGCGCGCGACAGGCGGCGATCAGGGAGACCCAGGCCTCGAGGACGGGCCGCATCGCCGCGCGCCGCGCGGGGTCGGCGGGCGTCAGGGCGCGGCGGCAGGCGTCGTAGACGATCAGCGCGGTGCGCGAGGCGTCAATGCGGTCGGGCATTCCTACTCCGGGACGAGAGCGGCGGCGGCCACGGCGTCATCCAGCTCCAGGCCGAGGCCGGGAGCGTCGGGCGGAACGAGGAAGATCCCGTCCTGCGTGGTTTCCTCGCGCAGGACCGGCCCCTTGAAGAGCCGGCTCTGGAACTCCAGCAGGGGATTGTCCGCCATGAAGTACTCGATCCACTTCACGTTGGGCAGCCCGGCCGCAAGGTGGATGTGGATCATCTGGAGGTTCCACGGCGACACCGGCACGCTCGAGAGTGTGGCCAGGGCGTGGATGCGGAGCCAGTCCGTGATGCCGCCGGTGATCGCCGCGTTCGGCTGGACGATATCGACGGCACCCTGCTCGATGAGCTGGCGGAACTCCGGCACGCCCACGTGCTGCTCGCCGCCGACGATGAACGTGCGTCCCGCCCGCTGCCGGACTCGCACGTAGCCGGGGATATCGTCGGGCGGCACCGGCTCCTCCAGCCAGTAGACGTCGTAGCGCTCCCAGCGCCGGAGTTGCTGGATCGCGGTGTCGACGTCCCAGGTCCCGTTGACGTCGACCATCAGCTTGACGTCGGGCCCGACGGCCTCGCGGACGTACTTCACGCGTTCGGCCGCCTCGTGCACCGACACGAAGGAGCCGCGGATCTTCAGGGCGGTGTGACCCTGCTTCACGTATGCGGCCGCCTTCGCCGCCAGCTTGTCGGGCGGGAGACCGTGGGCGCAGTTCGCGTAGGTCGCGACCCGGGCGCGCTGGCCGCCGAGGAGCGCCGACACCGGGGCGTTGAGGAGCTTGCCCTTGATATCCCAGAGCGCGAAGTCGACGGCCGCCATGCAGGCCCGCACGATGCCCTCGCCCCCTCGTCGCGGGACGGCCTGCTCGCGCATGCGCCGCCAGAGGTCGTCGGTGAGCAGGGGGTTCTCGCCAACGACCACGGATTTCAGATTGCGCCGGATCAGGGTCGCCACGAGGTCGCTGGTGGCGCTGCCCGCGCTCACGAATCCCATTCCGGTCACGCCGGCATCCGTCTGGACCTCGACGATCTGGATGCCCCCCGGATCCGTCCGGGGCTCGCGCGCTGCGCTGTACCGCTTCACCGTCACGTCAGTGATCTTCACGCTTGGCTCCTTGGCGAGGGCACGCGGGCATCATCCTAGCCGTTGGCAAGCCGGGTCCGCAATCAAGTGCCGTCCCCGGGTGGCGTCGTTGCGGTAGAGTCCCGGCATGACGGCGGTCGACCGAGATGGTGAAGACACGGTCGTTCACGGACTCTGCGAGCCCGGATTCGCGCCGGGTGCGACGGGCGCTCGCCGAGATCCTCGCCTCCGGCTCCGAGGTGGGTGCTGCCGTCGCTGTCTACGTCGACCGGCACGCCGTCGTTGACCTGTGGGGCGGCCACGCCGACACCGCGCGGACACGGCCCTGGGAGCGCGACACGATCGTCAACCTCTACTCCGTCGGAAAGGCGGTCACCGCCGTCTGCGCGCTGCGCCTCGTCGAGGCGGGCCGGCTCGATCTCGACGCTCCGGTCGCTCGGTACTGGCCCGAGTTCGCCCAGGCGGGCAAGGCGCAGATCCCGGTGCGCTATCTCCTGACCCATCAGGCGGGGCTGCCGGCCATCGCCCGCCGGCTGCCATCGGGAGCGTGGAGTCGCTGGGACGTCATGACGGAGGCGCTCGCCGCTCAGGCGCCGTGGTGGGAGCCGGGCACTGGCCACGGGTATCACGTCAACACACAGGGATTCCTGATCGGTGAGGTCGTGCGACGCGTCACCGGCAAGACGCTCGGCACCTATCTGCGCGAGGACGTCGCCGGTCCCGCCGGCGTCGACTTCTTCATCGGCCTCGGTCCGGGCCTCGAGGGCCGGTGTGCCGACATCGTGCCGCGACCGGCGACCCCCGAGGACGAGGAGCTCCGCCGACAGCTCAGCGTGGATCCGGAGAGCCTGAGCGGCGTGCCCCTGATGCGCGTCAACGCCTATCGCAACCCGCCGGAGCTGTCCGGGATGGGGGTCGTCAACACCCGCGCCTGGCGCGAGGCGGAGGTGCCGTCAACCAACGGGCACGGCAATGCCCGCGCGGTGGCGCGCCTCTACGCGGCCCTCGCCGGTGACGGCGAGCTGGACGGCGTGCACGTGCTCTCGCCGGCGATCATCGCGCGCGCGAGCGAGCAACAGGTGTACGGAGACGACATCCTCCTGCAACGTCCCACGCGCTTCGGGCTCGGGTTCCAGCTCACGATGGCCGAGCGCCCGCTCGGTCCCAGCCCGCGCGCGTTCGGGCACTTCGGCGCCGGCGGCTCGCTTGGGTTCGCCGATCCCGACGCGCGCGTCGCCTTCGGCTACGCCATGAATCAGGGGCGCGGCGGCTGGCAGCACAAGCACGTCCGCCATCTCATCGATCTCGTCTACGCCGCGCTGTAGCGAGACCGCCTACTCGGCCGCCTCGACCCGGCGTCCTCCCGCGCATGAGCGAGGCGACCAGGGCCACCGTCATCAGGACGAAGCAGACGGCGTAGATCGCGCTCATCGCGGCCACGAAGGGGCCCGGGTCCGCGGCGCTCGGCGTCGCGTCGGGGACGCCGGAGTAGTGGCGGAACATCTGGGTGAGCAGCACGCCGCCCAGCGAGATGCCGAGCAGCGAGCCCAGGCCGAACATCATCTGCACCAGCCCGGTGGCGAATCCGCGGTACTCGCGGGGCACGGAGCCGATGATCGCCGTCTGGTTGGGCGTGTTGAAGAAGCCCTGGCCGATCCCCGTGCAGGCCAGCAGCAGCGCCGGCAGGATCCAGTGCGAATCGACCTTCAGGCCGACCCCGATCGCGAAGGCGGCCATGACGACCGACAGGCCGATGGTGGCCGGGATGCGCGGTCCGACGCGGTCGGTGAGGTGGCCGGCGAGGACGGCCAGGCTGATCGTCAGCACCGGCGCGGACAGGAAGAGCAGCCCCATGAACGACGGCGAGTGGTGGAGCACGTCCTGGATGTAGAAGGGCAGCAGGAACGTGAGCACGCTGCTGGTCGTCGCGAAGACGAGCAGGCTCAGGACGCTGAAGACGAACATGCGGATCCGGAACAGCGCCGAGGTTCACCACCGGATTGACGGCCCGGCGCTCGTGGACGAGGAAGCCGACGAGGCCGACGACGAAGGCGACGATGCATGACGCTCGCTCGACCCGGCCCCGAGCGCCTCCGCGCTCCGCCGGTCGACCATCAGCGTGAGCATCACGGTGAGCACCACGAGGAGGACCGCGCCGACGTAGTCGACGGCCGGCGGCCGCTCGCGCGGCGCGGCCCGGCGGCCCCGTGCCCGGACGACGGTCAGCACGGTCCCCGCCACGCCGATGGGCACCAGGAGAAAGAAGATCCAGCGCCAGCTCAGCCAGTCGATCACCAGCCCGCCCAGCGGCGGCCCCAGCAACAAGCCGCCGTGGAACGACATCGTCATGAACCCGTTGGCGCGGCCCTCGGCGCCTTCCGGCATCGCCTCCATGGCCAGCACCCGCGTGGCAGAGGCGATCATGGCCGCGCCGATGCCCTGGACGAGGCGGAAGGCGATGAGCCAGCCCACGCCGGGCGCCAGGCCGCACAGGCCGAGCTGACGGTCATGACGACGAAGCCGGTGCCGTAGATGGCGTAGCGTCCGTGGATGTCGCCGAGCCGGCCGAAGACCACCGACAGCGAGATCCCCGCGAGCTGGTAGGCGATGAGCGCCCACGACACGGCCAGGATGTCCGCGTTCAGCGCGGCGGCGATCGTGGGCAGCGACACGACGAAGATCCGCGTGGCGACGCCGGAGATGAACTGCCCCATGATCGCGTTGGCGAGGAGCAGCCTGTCGGTGCGCGTGGTCATTCTTCGGGAGCGTGCGCTCCCCTCAGCGAGGTCCGAGATCGCGCTCGGCGTCGGCGAGCAGGCGCTCGAAGGACGGCGGCAGCTCGATCGGCGCGGCCGACGACGCCGGGGCTGTAGCCCTGCAGCCAGTAGCTGTTGGTCGGGTGGCCGCCGCCGGCCACGACGATCACGAAGTTGTCGGGGCTGGCGGTGATCGGCCACGGGTCGAGGGCGAGGCTCTCGCGCACCACCTTGCTCGTGTCGATCTCGATCCACGCCGGACAGCCGGCGCGCCGCAGCTCGCCGGCCGGAATCCGCGAATGCTCCCAGAGGAACTCGCGGATCGACGCCTTGGTCCAGCCGAGGCCGGCCATGGTCTGGGCCACCACGCCCGGGATCATCAGGATGCCCGGCGTGCCGTGCTCGTAGCCGGCGAGACCGGCCATGTTGGGCACGCGCATGAAGTCGGCCATGCGGTACATGCCCTGCAGCGCGTCCTCCTCGGGCGTCTCCTTCTTGGCGCCGCGCCGGCGGATGTTGGTGGCGCCGTTGGCGAAGGCCAGCGAGATCGAGCTGGTGCCCGGCGCGAAGCCGTGGCGCTCGGTGCCGTGCGGTGCCCAGCCCGCGGGCAGATTCGCCTCGTCCTCGGCGAAGACCACGTTCGTGTAGCGCAGGCCGCCGTAGTTGGCCATGGTGCCGATGCCGGGCAGGGCGCCGCCGAGGTTCTGCTGCAGCAGGCGCAGCGCGCGGCCGATGCTGGCGCCCGCCGGGCCGCTGCGGATCCGGACCCAGACAGCCGAAGCCGGCGTTCAGCCGGATCGCGGCACCGATCGGCCCGTTGACGATCACCACCGGGAACGCGCTGCCCGACGCGGCCTGCAGCTGCGCGCTGCCCGACTCGGCGATCGAGAAAGGCCTCGACCGCGGCGACGAGCACCGGCAGGTACTCGGGCCGCCCGCCCGCCATCGCCAGCGCGATGGCGCAGCGTCTCGACCGTGGTCACGCCGCCGCGCGGCGGAAAGGTGCCGAGCGCACGCCGGCGCGGCTGCGCGGTGCCGCCGAGGATCCAGTCGACCCGCTCGCCGCGTCGGCGGCCAGAGCGGCAGCCCGTCGCCCCAGCGGTTGGCGAGCATCAGGTGGTTGGCGCGCGCGAAGGCGTCCTCGACGCTCGCGCCCTCCACGCGGATCATCGGCGCCTCGCCGCGCGCCGTCGCCGGCGAAGGCCGAGCGCCACGCGGTCAGGCCGTCGTAGAACTCGCGCTTGCGCGCCTCCACCGGCGAGATGTCGCTGCCCGGCAGGAACATCTCGATGGGAAAGGTGACCATCGCCGCGTCCGGCGCCAGCCCGAGGCCGGCGACCGCGTTCGTCATGACGCCGACGAAGTCCGCGCGGGTCAGCGTGACCGTCGGAATCCCCTGTGCTTCGAGCCTAGCGGCCGCCCGGCCGCATGCAGTGGCGCAGGACCCTCAGGCAGCGTTGCCGATGATGACGGCGTCGACCCCGCTCGCCTTGACGAGCGCCGCCGTCTCCTCCGAGCCGATCACCGCGTTGCCCTGCGGGAAGGCGTCGATCGGCAGCACCTCGATGCCCGGGAAGTCCGTCTCGAGCAGCGTCTTGAGCAGCGGCAGCATGCGGTAGGCCTGCCACTGCTCGTTGCTGACGAAGCCGATGCGCTTGCCCGCGAGGGCGTCGACGCGCGGCGCGTGCGGCTGCTTCACCTCGATGGCGCCGGACGGATCGTGGAACTCGAGGGTGACCATGGGACGGCCTCCTGGAAACGTCAGAGTCGCGCCGCGAGTATACGGGACTGGTCGACGCTCAGCGTCGCCGCGAGGCGAGGGCGAGCTCCGCCGGCTCGCGCCGGCAGACGTCGAGCGCGGTCACGGCCAGCACGCGCGTGACCTTCTCCATCTCGCTCACGAGCACGCAGGCGTCGTCCTCGTCGGCGTTGCCGCGGATGGTGGCCGGGCCGTAGAGGAGACACGGGATCCCGGCCTTCCACAGATGGCACGTGTCGTCGGCGCTGTACGAGTGCGGCAGCACCGTGCCGATGGCCTTCGGCTCCTGGCCGGTGACGGTCCGATAGCTCCGCGCGACCGCCTGCACGATCGGTGCGTCCACTGGCATGTCGAACGGGTCCATGACGAGCCGTCGCCGCCCCTTGAAGCTGGCCGGGCGGCGGGATCTCGATCTCGTAGCGCAGCTCGGGATCGCGCGCGGTGAGCGGGTCGAGGGCGCGACGGATGTCGGCGACGATGCCGTCGACCGTCTGGCCCGGCAGGAAGTGGACGTCCACGATGATCGTGCAGACGTCGGGCACGTACGGCGGCTCCACGAGCACGTAGTCACGGCCGCGCCCGCCGAGGATGCCGCCGATGTTGAGCCGCGGGAAGGCGGGCAGGTCGGGCCGCGGCGTGTGGCGGAACCGCACGTGCTGCAGCGCCTCGATGACCGCCGTCATCGTGTGAACCGCGTTCACCGTGCCCTCGAGGCGCCCGATGTGCCCCGTCACCCCGTAGGTGTGGATCGCCATGTGCACGATGCCGGAGTGCACGGTCACGAGGTTATCGGCGCCGAAGGGCTCCGCGACCACCGCGGCATCGGTGCGGAGGCCGCTCGCCATGAGGATAGTGCGTGCCCTCGCCGCCCTGCGTCTCGCCGGCGACGCAGGCGACGACGAGATCACCCGCGCAGCCGCACGCCGGAGCGGCGAATGGCCTCGGCGGTCATGATGATGCTGGCCAGGCCGCCTTTCATGTTCTGCACGCCGTGGCCGTACAGCCGATCGCCCTCGAGCGTCGGCGTCCACGGATCGCGCCGTCCATCGCCGGGTGAGCGCGTTGATGTCGGTGTGACCGTTCAGCATGAGGCTCGCGCCGCCGCCGGTGCCGCGCAGCGTGGCGATGGCCTGGAACCGTCCGGGCTCGATCTCCTGGAGGTCGACGTCGTACCCGCGCTGGCGGAAGAAGTCTTCGAGGAAGAGCGCGACGGGCGTCTCCTCGGTCTTGAAGCTCGGGATGCGGATGAGGGCGCTGGCCAGGTCGATCAGCTCTCGCTGGTCGACGTGGGCCAGCACCGCGTGCGTCAGGTCATCCATCGGCCATCTCCTTCGCCGGCAGCCCAAGCGCCACCAGGATGCCCAGGGCATTGCCACCGGCGGCGATCAGGACCGCCACTCCATAGCCCTGGGTCAGGTCGAACAGGCGCCCGGCGGTGATCGGCAGGATGATGGCGGCGGCGCACCACGCCAGGTAGATCCGGCTGGCCATCCGGCCGTACAGCGCGCGTCGCCAGTACACGGCCACCGCGGCCGCCGTGAGCCCGGAGATCACGCCCGTAGCCCAGCCCCACGAGCGTCAGCGCGAGGACCGAGACCGCCGGGGCCGGGCCACAGCGTCAGCGTCACGTTGCCGGCGAGCGCAACCGCGTGGGCCGCCGGCCGCCACCGCGGGAATGGTGAGCCAGTCGACCATCCAGCCGCCGCCCAGGCGGGCGACGGCGATGCTGCCGGCGATGAACGTGGTGCCGTAGACGGCGAGCGAGGTCGCGCCGCCGTAGGCCGTGATGATGCCGGCGGCCTGACTGAGCACCATCAGCCCGGCGGAGGCCGCCAGGAAGAAGACGATCCAGAGTCGCCAGAACACGGGCCGGCGTCGCTCGCCCTCGTCCGGCGCGATCGGTCGCGGCCGCGGCCAGCGTGACGCGCGGAACGCGCGATCAGCCACGCGCTGATCGACCCGGTGATAGCCAGGACCGCGGCGAGACCGCCCGAGCGTGGCGCGCACGCCGAACTCTCGGATCGACCAGCCGAACAGCGGCGCGGCGAGCATCGCGCCGGCCGGATACAGGCTGACGATGTAGCCGTTCACCAGACCGTGGCGGCGCGTCACGGCCAGGTTCACCGTCTGCTGCGCGAGGATGTAGGCGGCGCCACCACCGGCGCCGAAGAACACGCCGTATCCGACGGCCAGCTGCACCAGGCCGCCCGCCGTGGCGGCGACCGCGATGCCGAGCGTGCTCGCGGCCGCGCAGGCGAGCACCAGGATCGGGGTCGAGGCGAGACCGAAGACGTGGGGCACCAGATTCATGCCGGCGCCGAATCCGGCGGAGGCCAGGGCGAAGACGAGCGCCAGATCGCCCCGGCTCAGGCCGAGCAGCGCTTCCAGCGGCTTCAGGAACACGCTGAACGCGTAGAGCGAGCCGAGCGGGACATTGAGCGCGGTGGCGGCCGCGACCGTGCGCCACGGGCTCGGCCCGACGTCAGGGTTGCTCACGATCGATCGGACGTCGCCCTATCCCGGCCCCTCATTCGTTGGAGCTGGCCAGATGCGCGCCGGCGTCGATGCGGTGCACCCACATCGGCTGGGCGACGTTCTTCAACTCGCGGAGGCCAAGGTCCTCGGTCAGGAGCCCGGTGCCGATGCGGCGCCGGGTCTCCTCGGAGAGGATCACGTCGCCGCCCTCCGACAGCGCGGCCAGGCGGGCGGCCACGTTGGTCGTCGAGCCCGATGCCGTATAGGTCCAGCGCGCACCCGCCAGCCCCTCGATCTTCGTCGCGCCCACCGAGGCGACGCCGGAGTTGACGCCGACGTGCATCACGATCGGCTCCGAGTGCCCGGCGAGCTCGTCGTTGATCTCGAGCGTCCGCCGCTGGATGGCCAGCGCCGCCTGGATGGCCGACGCCGCGTGCCGGCGGGCGTCGGGATCCTGGAAGATGACCATCAGCCCGTCGCCGACCGTCTCGTTGACGTCGCCGCCGCATCGGATGATCTCGTCGAGGAACGCGCCGAAGTAGCGCTCCACCAGCTTGTTCACCTCGTGCAGCTCCATGTCGGCCGACAATCGGGTGTAACCCGTGATGTCCGCGAAGAGCACCGAGACATCGGCCTCGCGCTTCTCCAGCAGCGGCGCTTCCGGTGACGCCTCGATGAGGGTCTGTACCGTCGTCGGCACGAACTTCGAGAGGTTCGACTTGATGTTCTCGAGGATCTGGATGCGGCGCAGGCTCGTCGCCAGGTCCTCGGCATACCGGACGACCTCCTGGTGCGTCGCGGCATTCTCGAGGGCCACGGCCGCCTGGTCGGCCATGGTGGTCAAGAGCTCGATGTCCTCCCGGCTGTAGAAGTGCCCGGACTTCTTCCGGCCGATGGCGAGCACCCCTCTGACGTCGCTGTGGTACAGGAGCGGCATCAACAGGGTCGCCCCGATGTCGGCCGCCCGTTGAAGGCACGCGTCCCTCACGGCCCGGTACGCGGGGTCTTCATGCACGTCGTAGATCGTGATCAGGCGCTTCTCCTCGCGCACCAGTCGAAGCAGCGGATCGTCTTCGGCGAGGACGGCGCCGCGTATCGCCTGGGCGGGCCCCTCGGCGGCGGCGCCGTCCCCGCCGCCGGCGAAGAACGCCTGCCAATGCTTCGCCTCGCGCTCGAAGACGATCACCCCGGCTCGGTCGATGAACATCTCGTCCCGGACCGTTCGGAGGATCTGGCTGATGATCTGATCGAGGTTCAGCATCGAGGTCAGCGCGTTGCTCACGGCGCTGATGGTCTTCTTGTAATCGAACGCCCCGCGGAAGAAGAGCCGGTCCACGCTTTCCTTGATCTTGCGGTTCACGGGATTGAAGAGGAAGACGACCATGAGAGCAAAGAGAACCGGATAGAACGTCTCGCCGACCTCGCCGAACAGGGTCGTGAACACGACCGAGCGCGTCCCCATCTGCAAGATTGTGTACGCGAAGCCGATGAGGGCGGTCATCAGGCCGTACCCCACCGCGCGCTTGATGTACACGTCGACGTCGAACAGGTTGTGCCGCCCGATGGCGTACGCGATCGACGCGGGGAAGATCGCGATCGGGATGGCCAGGAAGTTGATCTGGATCGCGACCCCCTCGAACAGCGAGAGATAGTGGCCCAGGGCCGGGAGAGGAAAGCCGAGTGCGGCGCCGAACAGGACGACCTTGGCGCGCTGCCGGGCCAGGACCGAACCCGTCTTCATGTACGCGATGAGGCTGGAGGCTACCGTGCTCGTCGCGCCCAGGATCAGGTAGGCGAAGGCGATTCGGTACGGGACCATGAACGCGGGGTGCGGATAGAGAGCCTGCATGGGAATGATCAGGGCCATCGAGACGACATAGGGAGCGGTGTGGAGATAGGGGTGCCGGTCGAGCAGGCTCAATCGCTGCGGGAAGAGCAGGCTGAGGTGAACGAGCGCCGCCGGGAGCAGCGTGAGGACGAGCAGGTAGAGCCGGATGAATCCGGCGTGCGTGGACTGAATGTCGAACGCCGTGGTCGAGTACAGACCGAGGCAGGCGGCCATGACGAGGAAGACCCAGCTCACGATGGCGTCGGGCTTCAGGAGGAAGACGACGACACCGAGCGACAGGTAGAGAAGCCCGGAGAGGAACGTGATGCCGAAGGTCATCACGAAATCCGCCCAGGTGAAGCGCATCGTATTGACCGTGACGGCGACGATCCGGCGCCCCCGCTGGACCGAGTACGTGATCGGGTCGCCCGGAGCCGTCTCCCCGAGGATGGCGTTGAGATCTTTCATCGTGGTGACCGGCTGTCCATTGGCGGCCAGAACCTTGTCGGGATATTTGAGCCCGGTCTGGGTGCCGGTCCAGTCGTAACGGCCGACGTTGCCGGGAACCATGCGCTCGTTCATCAGGAAGCCGGCGAAGGTGCGGTCGATCCAGCGGCTCGCGATGACCAGGCACGTCGCGCTCACCAGGCCGAACAGCAGAACGAGCCCGAAGAAGACGAGCCGGCTCGTGATCGTGCGCGCCGAGAGGCCGGAGAGCGCCCAGATCGGACGAACCGCCGAGCGCGCGGGTCCGGGGGAGACGGCGCCGCGGGCGGTCTCGTCGATCATTTCATGCGCGGCCCCGCCGTCGGCAGCCATGCCCGGTATTCTGCCCTATCTGGGGAGCGAGGAGGGCGTTGTGGTCAGCGCGCCGGCGACGAGGACGAGCGAGGCGACAATGCAGGCGAAGGCGAAGACGTCGCCGTGCCGGGTGTAGAAGGTGCCCGATTCGGCGAGGCGAATCTCGCCGGCGAGAATCCCGTCGGCCGGAGCGCCATCGGGGCCCGAGCCGGTGAAGCGCCGCGTGACCCTCCCGTACGGGTCGATGATGGCCGAGATCCCGAGATTGGCCGAGCGCGCCACGGCCGTCCGGTTCTCGACCGCACGGAAGACGCTCATCGCGAGCATCTGGTCGGGCATCGCGCTCCCGGCGAACCACGCCTCGTTCGAGGCGTTGACGATGAAGCGGGCGCCGCCCTGGACGAAGCGGCGGACGAGGTCCGGGAAGACGATCTCCCAGCAGATCACGGCGGAGAACGGGACGGAGCCGAGCGTGAACACGGTGTACCGGTCGCCGGGAAGGTGGGAGCCCATCGCGGCGGCGATCGCTTTCGGCCAGCGGACGACGCCCTGCAGAGGCTCGTATTCCCCGAACGGGACCAGGGTGATCTTCCGGTACTGGCCGGCGATCTCCCCGGCCGGCGAGAAGAGGTACATGTTGTTGTAGCGCCGGTCCAGCAGGCGCCGGTCGGTGAACTTGGCGTGCTCGGAGCTGCCGACCAGCAGCGCGGCGTTGGCCTCGCGCGCCACCTGGCTGACCCGCTGTCGCAGCGGCTGGTGGTGCTGGACGTCGCCGGGGACGGCCGTCTCGGGCCAGACGATCAGCTGGGGTGCCGTGGCGGCGGCCTGGCGCGTCAGCGCCTCGTGCCGCTCGAGGATGCTCCGCCGCCGCGCGAGGTCCCACTTCTGGTCTCGTGGCACGGTCGTGTGGACGAGGGCGACCGCGATCGGCTCGCCCTTGAAGCGCTCGCCGGTCACGCCGAGCCCGTAGAGCACGACGGCGGTGAGAAGGAGGCCGGCGGAGACCAGCGTGCCGAGAGGCAGTCGGACCCGGGTCCCGACGGGCCACGACGGCCCCCACCGGCCGCTCGCGTAGAGGACCATCTCGGCCAGGGCCACGTTGACCAGGACGATGAGGAACGTCAGCCCGTAGACGCCGGTGAAGGACGCGACCTGAATGGTGGGGATGCTGAGGTGCTGGGTGTGCCCGAGCAGCATCCAGGGAAGGCTGAGGAAGCCAAGGTTAGAACGGACGTACTCGAGCGCCACCCAGAGCGCCGGCGCCACCAGGGCCAGGGGCACAGACGTCCGGCGGCGGACCCACCCGACCCCGAGTCCCCAGCCGGCGACGTAGAGGCCCAGGTAGAAGCCCAGGAGAGCCTCGTCCAGCAGGTTGTAGCCGGGAACCCACCAGACCCAGTAGAAGGCCCCGGCGACGAAGACCAGACCCGCGAGGTACGAGAGGGCGAACGCCGCCCAGGGGCCCCTCCCGATCAGGACGACGAGGAGGGGAACCAGGGCGATCCAGGCCAGGCCTCCCAGCCTGAGCGGAGGAAAGCTCAGGACGAGCAGCGTCCCGCTCAGGCAGGCCAGCGCAAGGACGCCTACCCGATGCTTTACCCGCATCCTGACGGGCGGTCTTCGATTCTCGGCAACCCCAAGCGCCTACCGCGGCCCCACCTGGACGTTGCTCAGATGCCCGGCGAGGAAGCGGGACGGGATGCGGAACTTGATACCCAGCGGGTCCCCCGTGGTGATGATCTGGACCTGGCTGTCGAGCATGCCTCCCGTGCCCGTCGCGTCGTGGAACCCCAGCGCCGTGGCGCTCGCCGTGAGCTTGGTATCGTGGCCGCCCGCCTCGTGGGCGAAGACGAACTGCATCATCTTCGAGATGATGTAGTCGCGCGTGATCGGCTGCGACCCCGGGCGCGCCCGGCACGATGAAGGTGCTCGCGTACGCCCCCCAGCTGGTGCCGTTGTGCGTCGCGTAGTGGATGCGGGTCTCGGTCGCCGGCGCCGTGACATTGATGAAGTTCACGATCCGCCGGGTGTAGAAGACGGCCTCGTTGAGGTCGTTGGGCGTCCCCCAGCTCGACGAGCCGATGGGCGTGGTCTTGCTCACGTCGAGCGACTCGATGATCCTCACGACTTTCTGGGTGGCGCCGAAGCGCCGGTTCCGGTTGACCACCCGGTCGTCGAGCGGCGTGCTCTTGCGGTTGAGGTTGGTGATGGTGATGGTCGGTGCCGGGGCGTCCGTCGTCCGGTAGACGAAGGTCTCCTTGCCGCCGGCGAGCGAGAAGATCGCCAGTCGATCGATGATCTCGTCGGTGTTCTTGTTCGTGCCGTCGAAGATCAGGTTGCCGGCCAGATCGCGCTTGTGGCCGAGCAAGTGCACCTGCGCCACGGCTTCCAGGGCGTCGATGTTGGCGTTGAGGGGGGTGCCGTCGATCGGGTAGACGGTCCGGTTCTCACCCGCCAGCCGTCCGAGAAGGCTCCCGCCCGCGGGCAGGGTGAGGCTGGCGGTAATCTGGGGGTTGACGAGGAAGACGAAGAGATCCTTCTTCGTCGGGTTGCCGCGCACGAGCTTGCCGGAGACGATGAAACCCCGATACTCGTCGAAGTTCGAGTGGCCGTCCGCGTCGAGGTCGGCATCGCGGACGAGATTGCCGAAGGGCGCCTCGAAGCTGTCGGCGATGTCGTTGCCGTTCGCATCGCTCGGCAGCCTGACGGTGAAGGACGGGGTGCCTGGCGCCGCCACGGTGAGCGTCGCCGTCCCGCCACAGTCCCAGGAGGTCAGCACGTTGCCGACCAGCGTGAAGTCGGCAGCGTTGGTCCCGGTATCGGAGGATTGGCCGCCTACCACCGGCGCGCTGAAGTTCGTGCACGTACCCGGATAGGCCGTCGAGGCCTGCAGGGAGACCACCGCGCCCGGCAGCCCGTTAACCTGCAACGTGACCGCTTTCCCCGTCACGCGGCGCGTGATGGGGTCGATGGTGACCTCCGGGAGATAGCTATCGGCCACGTCGAGGTTGCCTTGCATAACGGACAGCGTGACCGTCGTTCCCTGGGGCGTGGTGCCAATGGGCAGGGCCGCCCCGAGCGCCGTCCCGACACCGAGCCCGATCCAGGCCGCCACCGCCGCTGCGCATGAGATCCACTGGCGCTCTGTCATCGTCAACCTCCGCTCCTGATGGGTCGTTTCCACGAACGTTCTGGCCGCTCGACCGCCGCGGCCCCGCCTCAGCATCCCAGCACCAGCTTGATCCGGTTGGCCTGGTTGATCAGCGCGGTGGCCTTGGCGACGGGGATCGCCCGGCCACTCTGCAGACGCACCAGCGTGACGAAGCCGTTCAGCAGCAGGCAGGTGCCCGGGATGTTGCGGCGATTGGACAGGATCCTCTCCAGCGCCGTCTCGAGCTGATGCTCGACCGTGGGTGAGAGGGCCATGCCCCTCAGCAGCTCGATCAACCCGACGATCAGGTCGACCGCGGCCTCCTCGATGAGGACCGTGTCGCTGGCGTTGACGATGGCCGTGAACGGGACCCCGCTCCCCAGGCGCCCGGCCAGCAGCAGCGTCTCCTGGGTCCCCACCGTCAGCGGATGCCCGGCGCCCTCACGGACGCTCGCGATCACCGCCCCCATGTCGAACTCGAAGTCCAGGGCCTTGCCTGTACAGCCCGCGAACGTCGTCAGGAGCCGGTTCCGGAGCGGCGCCAGTGCGCCATTGAGCCGCACCGAGGGGCGATCCACCTCGGTGACCAGGTGCCCCGGGATGTTGCAGAGCACGGCGCGCAGGATCGAGGGGATCGGCACCGAGTCGAACGTCACCCCCAGCGCTTCCGGTTTCACCGCCAGCGCGCCGGTCAAGCCGGTGACGGCCGGCCCCACGGCGATCGTCTGGGGCTGGGTGAGGATGGTGCCGATCACGTAGTCTCCCAGGCCGTCCGTCGCGTGGCTGAAATAGGTCGCCTCCACGCTGTAGGTCCGATCCGCCTCCAGCGGGAAGAACTCGGCGAGATCCACGACGGTCGAGCACGTCAGCGTGCCGCCCGTGACGGGGGTGGCGTCGTCGGTCGTGTGGATCGGGGGCCCCTCCCAGACGCGGCTCTGATCCAGCTCCTGCCCGAAGGTGGGGCTCCCGGGGGTCGTGTCGGTCACGATGAACGCCAGGTTGTAGACGGTCGGGCAGAAGGCCAGGCAGTTGGTGGCGCCGCAGTTGAAGTCGACGCTCACCCGGACGGGGACCTGTTCGCCGAACAAGACGCCGCCGGGCGGCGTCAGTTGTTCGAGACGTCGCCACGCGCTCGGTCGCGCACGCATCCCCCACGCCATCCAGATCGTCATCGATCTGGTTGGCGTTGGCCACGCGCCGGCAGTTGTCGCAGACGTCACCGACGCCATCCCGGTCGAAGTCGAGCTGCTCGGGATTCTTCGTGAAGCGGCAGTTGTCGGGGCCCCGAAACTCGGCCACGGTGATGTCGGCCACTCCGTCGCCGTCACAGTCGGGCACGATTCTGCCGGCGTTGGCCAGGGTGCCGAATCCGCCGTCCGGGTTGCTGACCCTCACGCCGAAGAAGACCGTCGACGGCTCGGCCGGACAGCCCTCCGCGGCCGGCAGGAAGGTCACGTTGGCGATCACCTGCGTGGGGCTCACGAAGGTGACCGCATTGACGCCGACTGACGGACCGAAGTCCGCGCTCGCCCCGTTCTGGAAGTTCGTGCCGCTGATGATGACGTCGACCGTCCTGTGCTCCAGGAACGTCTGCGTGCTGATCGTGGTGACGGTCGGCGGCCTGGCGGCCCGGGAGAGGAGCACGACGTTGTCGAGGAAGGTGGTATCGGGAGTCGGTCCGGTCCAGTATTCGCCGCGGATGATGAGGCTCACCGCGTTGGCCAGGACGGTGTCGATCTGCTCCTGCGTGGCCGGCGTGCGGATGCCACCCTGCAGGTATTCCCAGCCCTGCGCCACGGTGAAGTTGATCTCGTAGCGTGAATAGCTCGGGTGATCGGCGGGCGGTGAGGTGAAGAAGTTGCCGAGGACGATCCTCGTGCCCAGGAGTCCTGTGGTTTGAAGCACTCCGATGTCCTCGTCCCAGAGGAAGAAGATATCCGTCCCGGAGCGGATGGTCGCCAGGTCGAAGGAGAGCGCCAAGCCGTCGTTGGGCGTCGCCCGCATGGCCGCGGGGAACTGGACGCTGTTGGCGAAATAGCTCGTTCGATCGTCGGAGGGTGCGAGCGTCCTGACCGCGCCTCCCGGATTCCCGGCCCCGTCGATCCAGGTGATGTTGCTCGCTGGAAACGGCTCCCCGGACAGGAAGGTGAACCAGTTCTCCGTTCCCGTAGGGAACGTCGACTGCACGAGGACGTCCGGTGGCCTCGGGGTGAAGTCGAAGGCCGAGAACGACCGCCTGAGGATCTGGGCGTTGTTGTTCGTGAACGTCACGTGGGCCCGGGTCTCGACGATCTGGAGACTGAACGCGTAGTTGCCGTCGACGCTGAGCGTGCGCCCCGTGCTGAGAACGGCCGGGACGGCATAGCTCGTGGCCGTGGGCGGCAACGCCACGCTGTGAATGACGTTCGATGAGCCGTTGGCCAGCCGGTCGTCCTTGTCGTAGACGGTGATTCTGATTCCATCGGGAACGAATCCCTCGGGCAGAACCAGCTGAGCGTCGGAGTCACCGGTGTCGCGCCGGCCGTGATCGTGAAGCTGCTCGGAAACGGCACCGGGTTGAGGATCGCTCCGTCGTTGACCGTGAGATCCGGCCCCGACACGATCACCTGATCCTCTCCTCTCAGGAATCGAAGACTCCACGGTGTCTCGAGACGGTTGACGTTGAACGCGACGGAGTTGCCACAGAAGTTCGGATCCGCTGCCAGCGGAGTGCAGACGCCCTGCGGGTCGACGAATCCGTCGGGCGGATAGACGGCGCCCACACTCGCTCCGCCGGAACCGCCCTGGATCTGGGCCCCGTACTGGAGGAAATCCCCCGCACCAACCCCGATGTTGTTCGGGGCTCGCGTGTCCCGGAACATGTTGACGCTATTCGGCACGAGCGTCAGTGGGCTTTGAGCGTAGGCGGCTGGAACCGCCCCTAGAGGGAGTGCCGCTGAGGCAAGAGTGACGGCGAGGATGGCCGCACCCTTGATCACCGCCGCACCTGAGATCCACCGGCGCCCTGTCGTCATCGTCAACCTCCGCTCGTGAGAGTTCGTCTCGACGAACGTCCTGGCCGCCCGACAATCGCGGTCCCGCGTCAGCACCCCAGCACGAGCCTGATCCGGTTGGCCTGGTTGATCAGCGCGGTGGCCTTGGCGACGGGGATCGCCCGGCCACTCTGCAGACGCACCAGCGTGACGAAGCCGTTCAGCAGCAGGCAGGTGCCCGGGATGTTGCGGCGATTGGACAGGATCCTCTCCAGCGCCGTCTCGAGCTGATGCTCGACCGTGGGTGACAGGGCCATGCCCCTCAGCAGCTCGATCAACCCGACGATCAGGTCGACCGCGGCCTCCTCGATGAGGACCGTGTCGCTGGCGTTGACGATGGCCGTGAACGGGACCCCGCTCCCCAGGCGCCCGGCCAGCAGCAACGTCTCCTGGGTCCCCACCGTCAGCGGATGCCCGGCGCCCTCACGGACGCTCGCGATCACCGCCCCCATGTCGAACTCGAAGTCCAGGGCCTTGCCTGTACAGCCCGCGAACGTCGTCAGGAGCCGGTTCCGGAGCGGCGCGAGTGCGCCATTGAGCCGCACCGAGGGGCGATCCACCTCGGTGACCAGGTGCCCCGGGATGTTGCAGAGCACGGCGCGCAGGATCGAGGGGATCGGCACCGAGTCGAACGTCACCCCCAGCGCTTCCGGTTTCACCGCCAGCGCGCCGGTCAAGCCGGTGACGGCCGGCCCCACGGCGATCGTCTGCGGCTGGGTCAGGATGGTGCCGATCACGTAGTCTCCCAGGCCGTCCGTCGCGTGGCTGAAATAGGTCGCCTCCACGCTGTAGGTCCGATCCGCCTCCAGCGGGAAGAACTCGGCGAGATCCACGACGGTCGAGCACGTCAGCGTGCCACCCGTGACGGGGGTGGCGTCGTCGGTCGTGTGGATCGGGGGCCCCTCCCAGACGCGGCTCTGATCCAGCTCCTGCCCGAAGGTGGGGCTCCCGGGGGTCGTGTCCGTCACGATGAACGCCAGGTTGTAGACGGTCGGGCAGAAGGCCAGGCAGTTGGTGGCGCCGCAGTCGAAGTCGACGCTCACCCGGACGGGGACCTGTTCGCCGAACAAGACGCCGCCGGGCGGGGTCAGTTGTTCGAGACTCGCCACGCGCTCGGTCGCGCACGCATCCCCCACGCCATCCAGATCGTCATCGATCTGGTTGGCGTTGGCCACGCGCCGGCAGTTGTCGCAGACGTCCCCGACGCCATCCTGGTCGAAGTCGAGTTGCTCGGGGTTCTTCGTGAAGCGGCAGTTGTCGGGGCCCGGGAAGTCGGCGAAGGTGATGTCGGCCACGCCGTCGCCGTCACAGTCGGGCACGATCCTGCCGGCGTTGGCCAGGGTACCGAATCCGCCGTCCGGGTTGATGACCCTCACGTCGAAGAAGGCTGGCGACGGCTCCGACGAGCATTCAGCGACGAAGGTCACGTTGGCGATCACCTGCGTGGGACTCACGAAGGTGACCGCGTTGACCGCGACGAAGGGACCGAGATCCGCGCCCGCCCCGTTCTGGAAGTTCGTGCCGGTGATGGTGACGTCGGCCGTCGTGTGTTCCAGGAACGTGTTCGGAGCACTGATCGCGGTGACCGTCGGCGGCCTCGGGTTGAAGTCGAAGTACGACGATGATCGCCTGAGGATCTGGGTCTGGCTGTTCGTGAACGGCACGTGGCCCCGGGTCTCCACGAGCTGAAAACCGACCGCGTAGTTGCCGTCCGGGTTCAGCGTGCGCCCAGAGCTGAGGACGGCCGGGATGGAATAACTCGTGGCCGTGGGCGGCACGGAGACACTATGGAGGGCGTTCGCGGAACCATTGGCCAGCCGGTCGTCCTTGTCATGGATGAGGACCCTGAATCCGTCCGGGACGAATCCCTCAGGGAGAACCCAGCCGATCGTTGGGGTCTCCGGCGTCGCGCCGGCCGTGAACGCAAAGCTGGTCGGGAACGGCACTGGGACGAGGATCGCCCGGTTGTTGACCGTGAGATCCGGCCCAGACACATTCAGCTGCTGCGCGTCCTTGATGAACGTGAGCGTCCACAGTGCGTCGATCCGGTTTGCGTTGAAGGCGGTGCCGCCGGCGCAGAAGTTCGCGTCCAGAGCCAGCGGACCGCAGGGGGCCTGAGGGTCGACGAACCCGTCTGGCGGATAAAAGGCGCCTATAGTCGCCCCGGCGGAACCGCCCTGGATATTGGCCCCGAACTGGAAGACGTCTGCCTGACCGCCCACGACATCATTGGGGCCTCGCGTGTCCCGGAACATGTTGACGGTATTCGGCACGAGGGTCAGTGGAGCCTGGCGCCGTCGCAGGACGAGCTGCACGTCCGTGCCGCCCGTTGAACGAGCCATTGCCGAGTAGAAATGGTCGCACCACCCCATAAGCCGTCGACGTGCCGCTGCACTGTTCCGGCGCACGAGTCCCACCGAGCTGGCCGCGATGTGCGGCCGGAGGAAGGGTCCCAGTCGAACGAGAGTACCGCTGTGCTCGGGCCGCCAGAGGGACCGGTCAACGTTGCACTGGCGAAAGTCGTATCGGGGCGGTCTGGAGTCCTGCAGTGAACAGTCCTGCGGTGGTGAACGTCGTCGCAGTCGGATAGACGAGTACCGACCTCGACGTTGCCATGTAGCCTGCCGCGCGTGAATGGGCTGCAATGCAGGCGAGGACAATACATGCCGAATACGTTGACCCGCTCTGGCGCATCAAGCAGTACTTCGCCGGTCTGGGCCGTGACGGCCATAACCGGCGCCCAGCAGGAGCTACCACCGAAGCGAGAACGGGCCCGAGTGCCGCCGGAGCTGTCGCGCACGAAGTCTCACCGGACCTCCCTTCGAATGCCTCGGTTCACGTCGTCATTCCGCCGCGGGTCGCGAAGGCGACCGGTCGACGAAAGCCGTACGGTTCCGCCCGACCGCCGCAGCTCCGCGTCAGCACCCCAGCACGAGCCTGATCCGCTTGGCCTGGTTGATCAGCGCGGTGGCCTTGGCGGCGGGGATCGACTTCCCACTCTGGGAGGTCACCACCGCGATGAAGCCGTTCAGGAGCGTGCAGGCGCCCGGGATGTTGCGGGGATTGGACAGAATCTTCTCGAGGGTCGCCTTGAGCTGCTTCTCGACTGATGGTGAGAGCGCCATGCCCTTCAGCAGCTCGATCAGCTCGACGATCAGGTTGATCGCGCCGTTCTCGATGAGCACGGTGTCGCTGGCGGTGACGATGGCGGTGAAGGCCGCTCCGCTCTCGAGGCGCCCGGACAGCAGGAGGGTCTCCTGGCTGCCAAGGGTCAGCGGATGGCCCGCCGTCTCACGGACGCTCGCGATGACCCCGCCCATGTCGAACGCGAAGTCCAGGGCCTTGCCCGTGCAGCCGGCGAACGAGGTCAGGAGCCTGTAGCTGAGCGGGGCGAGCGTGCCGTTGAGCCGCGCCGAGGCCGGATCCACCTCGCTGACCGGGTGTCCCGGGATGTTGCAGAGCACGGCCCGCAGGGTCGACGGGATCGGGACGGGGTTGAAGGCGACCCCGAGGGCTTCCGGCTTCACTGCCAGCGTGCCGGTCAAGCTGGTGACGGCCGGGCCCACGGTGATCGTCTGGGGCTGGGTCAGGATGGTGCCGATGACGTAGTCCCCCAGGCCGTCCGTCGCGTGGCTGAAGTAGGTCGCCTCCACCGTGTAGGTACGATTCGCCTCCAGCGGGAAGAACTCGGCCAGATCCACGACGGTCGAACAGGTCAGCGGCGTCCCGCCCGCCACCGGGGTCGCGTCGTTGGTCGTGTGGACCGGTGGGCCCTCCCAGATCCGGCTCTGATCGAGTTCGACTCCCGGGAGGCCGTTGGTGACGTCCGTCACGATGAAGGCCAGGTTGTAGACGGTCGGGCAGAAGGCCAGGCAGCCGGGGGCGCTGCAGTTGAAGTCGACGCTCACCCGGACGGGGACCTGTTCGCCGAACAAGACCCCGTCCGTGGGCGTCAACTGCTCCAGGGTCGCCGTGCGCTCGGTCTGACACGCATCGCCCACGCCATCCCCAGGCGTATCGGAGTTGCCATCGTCCTGGTCGGGGTTGGCGACGCGCTTGCAGTTGTCGCAGGCGTCACCGACGCCGTCGCCGTCGAAGTCGAGTTGATCAGGGTTGGGAGTGAGCGGGCAGTTGTCCACGCGCTGCGTGCTTCCCGACAACACGGTGTTCGGGACGCAGTCCCCGTCCGGATCGTCCGCGTTCGGGATGCCCCGCACGGTGAGGCGAGTCGTCCCCCGGCCCGCGAGGACGCACGTGTCCAGCGCTGGATCGTAGTCGATCAGGCCGGTGTTCGAGAGCTGCCAGGGGAACCGAAGGATCTGATTGATGCCAAACGTGACGGTCGAGAAGAACTCGACGAACGTCGTCGGGGCGAGCGTCAGCGTCTTGACCACGGACTGATCGAAAGCAGGCAGGAACAAAGGCTGCAGCAACGCCCACTGCCCCGGTCCGAGCTTTGTCGCGTCGATCTCGATGGTCTTGCCGAGCACGGTGGCCGTGTTGTCCGTCGTCGAGCACGGCAACAGCCCGCCGGCGGGGCACGGCGTGGTGTCCCGTTGCATGAACTCGCCGAATCCGGTCGGGTCCCCGGGGGAGAACTCGGTCGGGATCACGACTTTGCCGTCGACGGCGACCTGGAAGAAGCAGCAGAAGACACCAGCCTGGAACAGCATGCCGTACAGTCCCGCAGGGACGAGCTGGAACTGCTGGACGACGGCGGAGTCGTACGTGTCCCGCACGAACAAGTTCGACTGGACGAACCGGGTGGTGCTCAAGCGTGTCGCATCGACGAAGACCGTGTAACCCTTCAGGACCAGCGTGTCCGTGCCGCGGCCACTCACGAACCCGTCGCACGCCGTAGCGTAGTTCCAGGTCCCCGTCGCGGTCACCTCCGGGACACAGAACATCACGTTGCCGGAGCCGAGGATGAACGAATAGAAGCCCGGCTGCAGCGCCAGCGAGGCGACGGTCGTATCGGTATCCCGGACCACCGCAAACGTCGGCCCCGAGATCTGGTACGCGATCTGCGTGAGGGCCCGCGCATCGATCTTCATGAGGGAGGCCGTCGCGCCCCGTATGCAGCCGGCCCCGGGGCCGCCGTCGGAGATCCCGGCCACGATGTCGGTCACGAAGGCGTTGTTCTGCCAGGTGTTCGTCCCACAGCCGGGGTTGCCGTCGTCCAGATCGGCAGAGCCGCTCCCCACCACCGTGTTGTTCTTGACCAGGTTGTTGCCAGCCCCCACGGCGTCGATGGCGATGCCTATCGAGCTGCTGCCGGTGACATTGTTGCCGTCGACGACGTTGTTGTTCGTTCGCACGACGAACCCGTTGAAGTCGCCCGTGGACCGATTGAACAGGATCTGGGTGCGGTCGCCGAACCCGACGAGGATGGCGCCGCCTTCCACGACGCCGTTGTCGGTGAAGACGTTCTCGCGGATGGTGTTGTCGTCGGCGGCGGAGGAAAGGACGGCCCCGTACCGGAGGCTGCCGGAGATCTCGTTCAAGCTCACCGTGCTGAAGGTCGCCCCGGCGAAGGCGATGCCGTCGAGGCCGCTCCCTCTCACCACGCTCGTCTCGATCGTGCCGCCAGTGCCCGACAGGTGAATGCCGAAGAAGCAGCTGTCGAGCACAGTCATCGCCGACACCCGGGAGTTCGAGGCCACGATCCCATCGACGAAGCCGGTCACCGTGCCGCCGGTGATCGTCACGCCCGAGGCGGCCCCGGTGACCATGATGCCGTGCTGCGGAGTCACGGTGTTGCAGCTCGTGGGGCTCGACAGGCCCGAGATCGTGAATCCCTTCAAGTCGAGGTGGACGTCGTTCGCCGTGATCTCCACCCCGTGACCCGAACAGGGACCGAGGTTTCCGGTGAGGTGGTAGTTCCCGGCAGCACTCAGGACCGCTCCACAGCTCGTCACCGGTGTCGACGGTGTCTGGGCCTGGGCGTGGCCGGCCATCAGCAGCACCCCCAGCACCATCACCAGCACCCCCAGCATGCGGCGCGAATCGACACCGAGCAGTGTTGGATCGGACGAGCCGGCGTCTCTCATCGTGACCTCCGCAACGAGATCTGCTTCCGTTTCGCCAGTTGAACCGAGGTCACGCATCGACCTTTAGCACCGAGGAGGTGGCGGGCGCCTCGCGTCGTGACGGCGGCAGCGCGCGCCGCCACGACGCGCCGCCGCCGGTCCCCGTCACGGCCTGACGGCGAAGAGGATCACGTCACCGAGGGCCGAGCTGGTGGGAACGCCCGCCGCGTCGGAGCCCGGGACCAGCGCGAAGTCGGGTTGGCGGCCCCGGGTGTCACACGGGAGCACGTCGCAGCCGAAGATGCCGCGCTTGGTGATCATGATCGCCCGCCCCGGCAGGCCCACGGCCGCCAGGATCTGCTCGGCCAGCGTGGCGTCCCCCTCGGCCGTGGGGCCGTTCAGGACGTCGCAGATGTACTGCATCGGGCTCACCCCGATGTCCGGTCCCACCATGGCGCGGAGCACGACGAACTGCCTCTGCTGGAGGGACAGGGTCTGGAACGAGGCCACGGCCAGGTTGGTGGTCAGGTCGATCGACAGGGCGGCCGTGCCGAGAATCGGGATTCCCTTGGCGCGGGCGATCTCGCACGAGGCGAGCTCTCCGGTGTCTTGCGCGCCGGCCAGGACCGCCGGGGTCGAGACGGTGAGGACGGACACGAACGCGATCACCGCGAGGACGAGCGTCTGGAGTCTCATGGTGTTCTCCCTTCGAGTTGAGGCGCTGGACGTTGCACAGAGGATCCGAGCGGAAACGGGGTGCGAGAGAGACGAGGCTGAGTGCGACGTCTGCTGCGCACCCAACGGTCGACTCATACGCCGCCTCTCTCTCGAACGACGCGATCAATCATTCTGCAGTGGGGCGGATGGTGGTCCAGGGCGCGTGACCGTGTCAAGAGCGCAATGAGTGCATGGTTGGCGTCGACGGGGCGGTTGACACGGCGCTTACTGGGTGATGTCGGAGAACTTTACGGGTCACACCGCCAGGCTCCGCATTGGGGTATATTCGCCGCGGCCTGGACGCGGCTCGTGTGTCGAGCCCTCACGTGTCGGACTGACGGCGGCCTCGAACGCGCGTCGCACGCGCGTGATGATGCTCACGCATTGCATGGAGGCGGGCGAACAAGGCTCGCGGCCGGAGGGCGGCGATGAGGACACGATGGACACTGGGCGCTCTGATCGTGACCGCCTGCCTCACGCTGCCACGGCTCGCGTGCGGGGACGACGCCCTCGTTCTGCCGAAGGGACGCTCGAGCGGCACGCTGGAGAACCTCTTCTACCTGGCGACCGGAGAGCGCTACAACCCGAGCGGCAACCCGGAGGGTATCGCGTCGGGCTTCGACGGGCGAACGCTCGACAGCAGCGTGTTCCCGCTCCTGCAACCCCTCGATCAATTCGTCGGGGGAAGCGCCAGCATCGGCGACAGCCGGGTGCGGTTCAGGTATCACTACAACATCACGAACATCACCTTCGCGCACGGGATCACCGATCGTCTCACGGTCGGCTTCGAGATCCCGTACTACGACGTCCGCAACGACGTCAACGCGTCCGTCAATTCCGCCCCGGGCTCGAGCGCCAACGTCGGCCTGCGGACCGGCCCCGGTCCCGGCCCGCTGTGCGGCTCCACTGCGCCCGTGCTCCCGCTGGCCTGCCCGAACACCCGGCGATTCACGACGGAGGACGTCCAGCGGCTTCTCGGCGAGGGCCTCCCGGGCATTCCCGGATTCGGCTTCAAGTCTATCCGTGACTTCTCCGACAACGGCCTGGGCGACATCCTGCTCGGCGCGAAGTACCAGTACTGGCGATCCCAGGACGCGCGGCTGGCCGCCGGCGGTGGGGTGAGGTTCCCCACCGGACGCCAGGACGATCCCGACGACCTGGTGGACATGTCGTGGAGCGCGGGCGCCTACGGCCTGTTTGCCCGATTCCAGCACGACTACCTCCTGAGCAACTGGTGGAAGGAGCGCCCGACGCCGGCGAGCGTCGGCATCGCGGCCGCGGGCGACCTGATCCTGAACGGCACGTTCCGCTACGAGTGGGTGCTGCCCGACAGCGCCACCCTCCGCGTGGGCGAGCCCGACACGCTCACCACGACCCGCGAGCGCCTCGATCGCGATCTCGGCGACCGCTTCGACTTCGAGTTCTCGGCGCTGTACCAGCTGACATCGGCGTTCGCCCTGTCGGCCAGCTATCGGTACGGCTTCAAGCTGGAGGATGTCTTCACGAGCCACCGGGGACTGTCCACCCAGGCGCTCGAGAAGGACACGGACTCGACGGAGCAGGTCTACGTGCTCCGGCTCACCTATTCGACGCTGCCGCTGTACCGCGCCGGGCGCTTCCCACTGCCGCTGGATATCGCGGTCTCGTGGCGCGATCGCTTCGCCGGATCCGGACCACGAGGCGCCGGCTCGCCCAGTCAGGTCCTCAAGACGCAGTACATCGGTCTGCACCTGCGCGCCATATTCTGAGCGGCCGCTGACGGCGCGATAGTCCCTCGCGACAGCCTGCACGATCGGTGCATCGACTGGCATGTCGAACGGGTCCATGACGAGCCGTCGCCGCCCCTTGAAGCTGGCCGGCGGCGGGATCTCGATCTCGTAGCGGAGCTTCCGCGTCTGCGTCGCGACCCACTAGAATGTCGCTATCAGGCCGAACCTCGCGCATCCCGAGGGGACGATGACCCAGATCGACAAGCGCAATCTGGTCGCGCAGTGGGCGTTCGACACGCGGCCCGTGCTGCTCCGCTTCCACCTCTGGCTGGAGGACGTCGAGGTCGAGCGCTCGCAGGCCGAACCCGTCTCCGCGTACACGTTCACGCCGCGCGGCATCGCCCGCTGCCTGGCCATGACCTCGGCGGCGACCGCGCTCGGCACGCGCCTGTTCGGCGAGTACGGCGCCGGCGCCGGCCGGGACAAGGCGGCCTACAACCAGGTCAAGAAGTCGGCGGACGCGGTGAGCGCCTACGTGATGAGCGAGGGGCTGTGGCACCTCACCCGGACGCTGCCGGAGAACCACGCGCTGATGGTCTGCCTGGGCGAGGGGCTGATGCCCAAGGCCGGCGAGACGCCCGAGATGGGCGCCAACCCGATGCTCGGCTTCGGGCGGGTCTACGCGCGCCCCGAGCTCGCCCGCACCGTCGAGCGCCGCGTGCGGCGGCTGCTCAACGAGCCGGGCCACACCTTCGAGCAGTTCTACGAGTGGCTCCAGGGACGGGGCATCACGCTGTGGGGCGCCGCCGTCGACACGCTGGAGAACACCTCACGCTTCGCCGAGGGCAAGCCCACGGGGCCGATGGCGGTCTTCCACCTGTTCGACTCGCCGCTCCGGCTGTCGCGCCCGTACGAGTCCTACATGGGCTGCCTGACCGTGCCCGCCCGCGTGGCGGAGGCGGCCGATCGCGCCTCGGTCCTGCTCGACTATCGGACGCCGCGCACGCGGGTGGTCGAGGCGATCGAGGCGGCGTATCCCGGAATCCGCCGCGAGCACATCCACGTGTGGACGCTGCGCGGCAAGAGCCGCGTGAACCGCCTGGGACGGCTGTGGGAGGAGTGGGAGAAGCTCGGCGTCCACCTGGTCGACGACGGCTGGAAGGCACCCTCGGGGCTGGCGGTGTTCACCGACTCGGGGACGTACGCGCCCACCTTCCTCGTCGGCAGCTGGCGCGACGGTCGCCGGCCACCCACGTCTTCCTCTGCGACGGCTATGCGGCAACCGCCGAGGCCATGCAGGCGGCCAGCCTCTCCGACGTCCTCGACGTCCGCTCCACCATGGCGCTGTTCTCGCCCTCCTTCGCGCTACCCTGCGACGTCGAGGCCCGGCTGATGCAGCTCGACCCCGCCGCGCCCGACTTCGCCGCCGCGGCTGGGCGAGCTGCATCGGCGTCCGCGAGGTCGAGGCGGGCCGGGTCCAGTCGTACGCGGAGGCGATCCGTGAGGCGGGGGCTTCCAACATGCCGCTGGGCAAGCGGGTGCTCCAGCCCGACGACTTCCTGCCCGAGAAGGACTGGAAGGTGCTGGCGAGCGTCGGCTACATGTGCGACGACCCCTACACGGGCGCGCCCGGGGTCACCCGGGTGGCCGACAACATCTACCGGGTCACCACCCGGCTGGCGACGCGCAAGGCCTCCAGCCGGATCACGTTCACCCTGCGGCTCATGGAATCGCTGGAGACGACGCGACAGGTCTTCAGCCCGCTCCTCGTGCGGTTCCTCTCGGGCGTCGATCACACCACGCGGCCGGTGAAGATCTCCGACTCGGGACGCATCCGCAACGAGCTGCAGACGATGCTCCCGCAGGCGCTCGAGCACGACGGCGAGCGCATCCAGGTGCACTTCGACCGGATCAACGAGAGGGTGATGCCGCGCGACAAGCAGGCGGCGATCCGGAAGGTCCTCGAGTGGTACAAGGCCCATCACCCGGTCTGGTTCGAGTGGCTCGAGGTCGTCTGAGCGCCGGTCGCTCCGGAGTAGAGAATGCGGCGAGCGTAGAGGCGTCAGTACCCCTTCACGTACGGCAGCTTCCTCGCCGTCGCCTCGATCGCCGCGCCCGCCTCCAGCAGCACCGCCGTCGAGTCCCACGTCCCCGCCACGAGCTGGTTGCGCGGCCCGTCCGGCACCGTCGCCTTGATCACGCGGTCGCCGAAGCGCACCTCCTGCTTCTCGACGTCCACCACCACCGGCTCCTGCGGCGCGCGCTCGATCGGCCTTCTGCAGCCACTCCAGATCCGCCTGGGTGGCGACCAGGCACGGGATGCCCAGCATCACGCAGTTGCCGAAGAAGATCTCGCCGAACGAGCCGCCCACGATCGCGCGGATGCCCCAGCGCATCAGCGCCTGCGGCGCGTGCTCGCGCGAGGAGCCGCAGCCGAAGTTCTGGCCGACCACGAGCACCGACGCGCCCTGGTAGACCGGCTGCGTTGAACGGGTGCTCGGGGTTCTGCTTCGCGCGCGTCCTCGAAGGCGTGCTCGCCCATGCCCTCGAAGGTCACGGCCTTGAGGAAGCGGGCGGGGATGATGCGGTCGGTGTCGATGTCGTTGCCGGTGACGGGGATGCCGCGGCCCGTGATCTGGCGGCGCTTGAAATCGGTGGCAGTCATCGAAGGATCTCCCTCACGTCGGCGACGGCGCCGGTGATGGCGGCGGCGGCGACCATGGCCGGGCTCATCAGGAGGGTGCGTCCGGTCGGGCTGCCCTGGCGGCCGATGAAATTGCGGTTGCTCGATGACGCGCTCATCTCGCGGCCCTGGAGCTTGTCGTCGTTCATGCCGAGGCACATCGAGCAGCCGGCCTTGCGCCACTGGAAGCCCGCGGCCTGGAAGATCTCGTGCAGGCCCTCGGCCTCGGCGGCCTTGGCCACCTGCTGCGAGCCGGGCACGATGAGCGCGCGCACGTGCTTGGCCACCTTGCCCTTCTTCGCCACCTCGGCGGCGATGCGCAGGTCGGACAGGCGCCCGTTGGTGCACGAGCCGACGAACGCCACGTCGATCTTCGCGCCCTTGATCGGCTGGCCGGCCTCGAAGCCCATGTGGGCGAGCGCCTCGCGGAACGTCGGGCCGCTCGGCCTCGGGCTGCGACTCGGGCGCCGGGATGCGCTGGCTCACGCCCACCGACATGCCCGGGTTGATGCCCCACGTCACCACCGGCTCGATGCGCCGAGCCGTCGATGCGCGCGACGTCGTCGAACGTGGCGCCCGGCTCGGTCGCGATCGTCTTCCACCAGGCGGCCGCACGGTCGAACGCCTCGCCCGCGGGCGCGTAGGGCCGGCCGCGGAGATAGTCGATGGTCGTCGCGTCGGGGTTGACGTAGCCGAAGCGCGCGCCGCCCTCGATCGACATGTTGCAGACGGTCAGACGCTCTTCCATCGTCATGCGCTCGATCACCGGTCGCCGGCGTACTCGTAGGCGTAGCCCACGCCGCCCTTCACGCCCAGCTGGTTGATGATGGCGAGGATCACGTCCTTGGCGTAGACGCCCCTGGCCAGCGCGCCGTCCACCCGCACCTGGCGCAGCTTGGGCTTGGCCATCGACAGGCACTGCGTGGCCAGCACGTCGCGCACCTGCGTGGTGCCGATGCCGAAGGCGATGGCGCCGACGGCGCCGTGCGTGGAGGTGTGGCTGTCGCCGCAGGCGATGGTCATGCCCGGCTGGGTGAGGCCCAGCTCGGGGCCGATGACGTGGACGATGCCCTGCTTGCCGGTCGACATGTCGAAGAGCGACAGGCCGAAGTCCTTCATGTTGCGGTACATGTGCGCCGCCATGTCCTCCGCCATCGGGTCGGCGTAGGGGCGCGTCTGGTCCGTCGTCGGGATGATGTGGTCGAGCGTGCCGAAGGTCCGCTCGGGCATGCGCACCTTCAGCTTCGAGTCCTTCAGCATCTGGAAGGCCTGCGGCGTCGTCACCTCGTGGATGAGGTGCAGGCCGATCAGGAGCTGGGTCTGGCCGGACGGCAGCGTCCGGACCGTGTGCGCGTCCCACACCTTGTCGAGCAGCGTGCGTGCCATGGAACTCCTCTTCGAACGCGGGCTCGGCCGGCCTCGGGGGCGGCGGGCGGTCCCGCGGCGCGTATCGTGCCCCATCGGGGCCACGGAGTCCAGTCCGTGCCGTGAGCGGGAGGGCCCCCTCTCCGTGCGATACTCCGCCACAAGGAGGTTCGTCAATGGGCTCGCGAACTCTCCATCCCGAAACGACCGCGGAGGCGTACCTCGAGCTGCTGAAGGACCGTGGCATCGACGTCTTCCTCGGCAATGCCGGCACGGACTTCGCGTCGCTCGTCGAGGCGTTTGCCCGGTTCGAGAGCGAGGGGCGGCGCGCACCGCGCCCGCTGGTGGTGCCACACGAGTTCGTCGCCGTGTCGATGGCGCACGGCTACTACGCGGCGGGAGGGCGGCCGGCGGCGGTGATGGTTCACGTCAACGTCGGCACCGCCAATGCGTCGACGGCGGTCATCACCGCCTCCCGGGCAAACGTCCCGGTGCTGATGACCGCCGGGCGGACGCCGATCACCGAGGAGGGACAGCCCGGCTCGCGCGACCTGCACATCCACTGGGCGCAGGAGAGCTTCGACCAGGCGGCGATGCTGCGCGAGTACGTCAAGTGGGACTACGAGCTGCGGACCCCTGGCCAGCTCGAGGCGGTCGTGGACCGGGCGTTCGAGCTGATGCACGCCGAGCCGCGAGGACCGGTGTACCTCACACTTCCGCGCGAAGTCCTCGCCGCCCGCCCGGGGCCGATGGTCATCACGTCGCCGCCGCGCCGCGAGTCTCGCGGCGACCGGTTCCCGGATCCCGCGCGGATCGACGAGGCCGCTCGCATCCTGGCCCGCGCCGAGTACCCGATCATCCTCACCTCGGCCGCGGGGCTCGATGCCCGGGCCGTCTCCGGCCTCGTCGAGGTCGCCGAGGCAGGCGGGATCGGCGTCGTGGAAGCGGACCCGATATACATGAACTTCTCGCACCGCCACGACCTTCATCTGGGCTACAACCAGTCGGGAACCACGAACCCGTCGCTCGCCGAGGCCGATGCCATCCTGGTCGTCGAGGCCGATGTGCCGTGGTATCCCGCTCTGCAGAAGCCGGCGGCCGGTGCGTCGATCATCCATCTCGGCGTCGACCCCTTCTTCTCGCGCTATCCGATGCGGAGCTATCCGTGCGACGTGCCCATCGCGGCCACGCCAGCCGCGGCGCTCCCGCTCCTCGCGGACGCGGTGCGTCGGCACGCCGACGGTCAGGCGGTGAGCCGCCGGCGGCACCGTCTCGCTGCCGAGCATCGCAAGCGCCAGGCGGCCTGGGACGAGGCCGTGCTCGAGCAGGCGAGCGTATCGACGATCGGTTTCGCGTGGGCGTCGCGGTGCATCGGCGAGGTCGCCGACGAGGGCACGATCGTCGTGAACGAGTACCCGCTCGACCGCCGCTTCGCAGCGTTCACTCGGCCCGGGAGCTACTTCGCGTCTCCGCATTCGAGCGGTCTCGGCTTCGGTCTCGGCGCCGCGCTCGGTGTGAAGCTTGCCCGTCCGGAGGCCACGGTCAT
Source organism: uncultured Candidatus Rokubacteria bacterium (assembly GCA_963743355.1). Taxonomy (GTDB): domain Bacteria; phylum Methylomirabilota; class Methylomirabilia; order Rokubacteriales; family CSP1-6; genus AR5. Next base: position 2,847,771 of record CAVUPM010000002.1, on the reverse strand, counting down.
CGCCACCGTCGGGGACGGCGCCTACTTCTTCGGCGAACCCCTGTCCTGTCTCTTCGTGCAACGCGCCCACGTGCTGCCCATCCTCACCGTCATCTTCAATAACCAGCAGTGGGAGGCCGTGAAGTTCGGCGCGCTGGCGGTGCATCCCGCCGGCATCGCGCAGGCGCGCGGCCGCTTCCCGCTCAGCGAGCTGACGCCCTCGCCACACTTCGAAGAGATGGCCAGGACCGTCGACGGCTACGGCGAGCGGGTGGAGAGCCCGGCCGAGCTGCCGGCCGCTCTGAAGCGCGGTCTGGCGGCCGTACGCGAGGGGCGGCCCGCGATCCTCAACGTCCTGTGCCAGCGCGCGGTCTGACGACGACTCACGGCGTTCCGGCCTTGACAGCCCGCGTCACGCTCGCGCACAGTGCGCGTGGCTTCACGACCTCACGCACACTCGTCAGGAGGAAGGTCATGCGCTCACGCATCGTCGGGACACTCCTCGTCGCGCTGGTCACGCTGCCGCTCCTCGTCCAGCCGGCGCGGGCGCAGAACACGCTCGTCGTCAGCGTGTGGGGTGGCAACTGGAAGGACACGGTCGAGCGGGTGATCGGCAAGGCCTTCACCGCCAAGACCGGCATCCCCGTGGAGTACGAGGTCGGCGGCACCATCGACCGGCTGGCCAAGGCCCGGGTCGCCAAGGGTAACCCGCTCGTCGATCTCAACTTCACCACCACGCACGTGGCCCGGCTCTACATCTCGGACGGACTCTACGAGAAGCTCGACATGGCGAAGCTTCCCAACACCAGGGAGATCGCCAAGGAGGCGTTCCGGAGCGACTTCCATGTGGGCTCGTGGGCCTACGTCTACACCATCGTCTACCGGCCGGACCTCGTGAAAGAGGACATCACGAAGTGGTCGGATCTCTGGAAGCCCTCACTCAAGGGCAAGCTCGCGCTCCCGGACTTCGACCCCTCGCACATCATCACGATCGCGGCCCTGATGGCGGGCGGCAACGAGGTCAACTGGCAGAAGGGCGAGGCGAGGCTCAAGCAGCTCAAGGACTCGGTCGCGGCCTTCTATTCGACGGATGCACAGAGCCAGGACCTCATGAAGACGGGCCAGGGGCCGGTCCAGGTCATGCTGTCGGTCAACGCCTACCACCTCCAGGAGCAGGGCATCCCCGTCAAGATCGTGCAGCCCACCGACTATCCGGGCATCGTCGGCATCGACACGATGGCGGTGATGGCCGGCACGAAGAAGGCGGACGCCGCCCACCAGTTCATCAATCTCGCGCTGTCCAGGGAGATCCAGACCGAGCTGGTCAAGGCGCTTCGGGCGGGACCGGTCAACACCGGCGCCATGGTGCCCGCGAATCTCAAGGGACAGCCGGGCATCTTCGTGAGCACGGCGGAGTGGAAGGAACGCGGTTACATCATGAACGACGAGGCCCGGGCGAAGAACCTCCCGGGCTGGCGGGAGTGGTTCACGGCGAACATCGTCAAGAAGTGAAGCTCCTGCTGGTCCCGGCGGTCGTGGTGCTGGCCGTCTTCGCGGCGGCGCTCGCCGCGCTGTTCCGGTGGAGTCTGCTGGAGTTCGTGCCCGGGTCGCTGCAACCGGGGGGGCTCACCGTCGCCAACTTTCGCGGGGTGCTGGCCCCCCAGTACCTCGGCGCCATGCGGGACACGGTGGTCTTGAGCGCGCTGACCACCGTGCTCACGCTCGTGGGCGCCTATCCGGTGGCGTACGCGCTGGCGCGGACGCCGTCGCGCCGGGTGCGGTCGCTCCTCCTCGTCCTCACGCTCGCGCCCTTCTTCACGGGAGCCATCGTCCGCACCTACGCCTGGGTGCTCGTGCTCGGCAACACCGTGGTGAACTGGCCGGTGCCGATGCTGTTCACCGAGCGCGGCGTCCTCGTCGGCCTCGTCCACTTCTCCATGCCGACCATGATTCTGATCCTCGCCGCCGCCCTCAGCCACATCGACCCCGTCTACGAGCGGGCGGCGGCGAGCCTCGGCGCGAGTCCGGCGCGCGTGTTCCGGCGTGTCACGCTGCCGCTGTCGATGCCGGGCATCGTGTCCGGCGGTCTGATCGTGTTTGCGTGGACGCTGTCGGCGTTTCCCACGCCCGAGTTGCTGGGCGGTGGCAAGGTCAAGATGATCGCCAACGTCGTCAAGGACCTCGGGCTGGACTCGTTCAACTGGCCCGGCGCGGCGGCGTTCGCCATGCTCGCGTTGGCGCTGACCCTGGCCCTGCTCACCGCGGTGAGCCGTCTGTCAGCCAGCCGCGCGCGATGATCCTGAACGCTGCCGTCGTGGCCCTGGTCGCCTTCATGACCCTGCCGACCGTGGTCGTGATCGCGGTCTCGTTCAACCCGACGGCCATCCTGTCGTTTCCGCCCGCCGGGCTTTCGCTCCGCTGGTACGAGAACGTTCTCACCTATCCCCAGTTCCAGCGGGCGGCGGTGAACAGCCTCCTCGTGACCGGCGCCGCGGTGGCGCTGGCGTTGCCCGTCGGAACCCTGGCCGCGCTGGCGCTCGAGCGCGGGCGACTGCGGGGACGCAGCGTGTGGGCGGCCGTGCTGCTCTCGCCGCTCGTCGTTCCGGGAGTCGCGGCCGGGCTCGGCTTCCTGATCCTGGCCGCGGCGCTCGGCCTCCTGCGCAGTCGCAGCGTCCTCATCGCGGCCCATGTGGCGCTCGTCCTTCCGTTCGTGGTGCGCTCGGTGTGGGTGAGCGTACGGAACCTCGACCCGACGCTCGAGCGCGCGGCGGCCAGTCTCGGCGCCACGCCGTGGCGCACGTTCCGCCGTGTCACCCTGCCGCTCCTGCGGCCGGGGCTCTTCGCCGGGCTGCTCTTTGCCATCGTGGTGTCGCTGAACGAGTTCGTCGTCTCGCTCTTCATTTCGAACCGCGTCACCGAGATCCTCCCGGTCGCGATGTTCACGTACGTCGTCAACTACACGGACCCCACGATCGCGGCGTTGTCATCGCTGTTCATCGCCGCGACCTTCGTCGTGATCTGGCTGGCCGACCGGTTTCTGAACCTGAGTCGCGTGTTCCTCCAGCATTGACGAGGGTCGTCGTGGAGCTGCAGGACTGCACGCGCGACTACGGGGCCGTGCGCGCGGTCGCCGGACTCGATCTCACCGTGTACGAGGGCGAGTTCCTTTCGCTCCTCGGGCCATCCGGCTGCGGCAAGACGACCACGCTCAACCTCATCGCGGGCTTCGTCGAGCCGACGGCGGGGCGGGTCGTGATCGACGGCGAGGACGTGACGGGCCGCCCGGCGCATCTGCGCGGTCTGGGCGTGGTCTTCCAGTCCTACGCGCTGTTTCCCCACCTCACGGTGCGAGAGAACGTGGCCTTCGGCCTGCGCGAGCGGCGGGTGCCGGCGGCCGACGTCGAGCGCCGCGTCGGTGACGCACTCGAGCTCGTGCGCTTGGACCGCGATGGCGGGCAGCGGCCGGGGCAGCTGTCGGGTGGGATGCAGCAGCGCGTTGCCCTGGCCCGCGCGCTGGTCTACCGGCCGCGCGTGCTGCTGCTCGACGAGCCGCTCGCCGCGCTAGACAAGAAGCTCCGCGAGGGCATGCGCCACGAGCTGCGCGCCATCCAGCGCTCGGTGGGAATCACCACCATCTTCGTGACGCACGATCAGGCCGAGGCGCTGGGCCTCTCGGACCGCATCGCCGTCATGAATCAGGGGCGCATCGAGCAGCTCGGCGCACCGCGCGAGATCTACGAGCGGCCGGCCACGCGGTTCGTGGCGGATTTCATCGGCGCCTCGACGATGCTTCGCGGCCGCGCCGTCGCCGCCGACCGGGTGATGCTGACGGCCGGGCCGCCCCTTCGCGTGCAGAGTGCCCGCCCATTGCGGGCCGGGGAGGAAGTCGAGCTGGCGATCCGGCCGGAGCGCGTCCGGTTGGCCCGAGGCCCCGGTGACAACGTCCTGGACGCGCGCGTCGAGGCGCTCGTCTACCAGGGAGCCCAGACCGAGGTCACGGCGCGGCTCGACGACGGGCAGCGCGTCCTCGTCTTCGTCACCGAGCCCACGTCTGTCCCGCTGACCCCCGGCGAGATCGTCCACCTGGAGCTGCCCGCCGACGCCTTCATGGTGCTGGCCTGACGTCGGGCCGACTCCCCGGGCCGGCGGAGGCAGGCCCCGCCACCCAGCCGGACAGATAGGCCCGGACGCGCGCGTCGTACACTGAGCGCGAGGAGACGTGGATGCGCCTCGCCCATCGCGCCGTCGAGCTGGCCGAAGCGCTCCTGCGCGAGGCACGTGCGCAGCAGACTCCCGACGAGCGCGCCCAGGCCCGCAAGCTCGCCCGCATGATGGCCGATCCGCACGGCAAGGAGCTCACCATCGCGCTGGCCGACCAGGCCTTCCGCAGCCACCGCCCCGAGCGCATCGCCGACCAGCTCGCCTACCTGCTCGAGCGCTACGGGGTACCGCAGTACATGGACTGGTGGGAGCGGGTCGCGCTCCTGCTGGGCGGGGCGATGGCGCACTATCTGCCGAGCCTGGTCGTTCCGCCCATCGTCGCTCGGCTGCGCCACGAGACGCAGAACGTGATCCTGCCCGGCGAGGAGGAAGACCTGCGCCGCTACATCGAGGAGCGGCGCCGGGCGGGCATGCGGCTGAATCTCAACCAGCTCGGCGAGGCGATCCTCGGCGAGGCGGAAGCTGCCCGACGGCTCGAGGCATACCTGGCGCCTGCTGGCTCGAGACGACGTCGAGTACATCTCGGTCAAGGTGTCGTCTGTCTTCAGCCAGATCGATCTCGTCGCCTTCCGCGCGACGGTGGCGCGCGTGGCCGAGCGTCTCCGTACGCTCTACCGTGCCGCCGCCCGTCACCGGTATCGGCACCCGGACGGACGGATCACGGCGAAGTTCATCAACCTCGACATGGAGGAGTACCGCGACCTCGACCTCACGGTGACGGCGTTCCGCGAGGTGCTGGACGAGCCGGAGTTCCTGCCGCTGAGCGCGGGCGTCGTGCTGCAGGCCTATCTGCCCGACTCGCATCGCGTGCAGCGCGCGCTCACCGCGTGGGCGGTCGAGCGGCGGGCGCGCGGCGGCGCGCCGATCAAGCTGCGCATCGTCAAGGGCGCGAACCTGGCCATGGAGCGCATCGAGGCCGCGGTGCACGGCTGGCCGCAGGCGCCCTACGAGACCAAGGCCGAGGTGGACGCGAACTACAAGCGCATGCTCGAGTACGGCTGCCGGCCCGAGCACGCGGAGGCGGTGCACCTGGGCGTCGCCAGCCACAACCTCTTCGACGTCGCCTACGGCCTCGTGCTGCGCGAGGCGCACCACGTCGAGCCCTGGGTGGAGTTCGAGATGCTGGAGGGCATGGCCAATCACCAGGCGCGGGCGGTGCACGCGCGCGCCGGCGGCCTGCTGCTCTACGCGCCCGTCGTCCGCGCGGAGGACTTCCACAGCGCCATCGCCTACCTGGTCCGCCGGCTGGACGAGAACACCGCGCCCGAGAACTTCCTGCGCCACGTCTTCGATCTCGAGCCGGGCTCGCCGGAGTGGATCGCCGAGCGCGATCGCTTCCTGGCCGCGTTCGAGCTCGAGGGCCGGGTCGCCGACGCGCCCCGCCGCACCCAGGACCGCCGGGCCGAGGCTGCCGTCGCCGCGTCCCCTCGACGCCGGGTTCGAGAACGATCCCGACACCGACTGGACGCTGGCGGCCAACCGCGCGTGGATCGACGACGTCGTGGCTCGCTGGCGCGAGCGCCCGCCGGAGGAGATCCCGCTCCAGGTCGGCGGAGAGCTCCGCGCGGGCGCCGCGGATGGGGGAGGGCCGTGATCCCTCGCGTCCCGGGTCGCGTCGCCTACCGTTACGCGCTCGGCCGGCCCCGCGGACGTCGACCGCGCGCTGACGGTGGCGCGGGCGGCGCAACCGGCGTGGGGCGCGCTCACGCTCGCCGAGCGCGGCGCCCGTCCTGGAGGCGTGCGCGGCCGAGCTGGGCCGCCGGCGCGGCGACCTGATCGGCGCGATGATCCTCGACGGCGCCAAGACGGTGACGGAGGCGGACGCCGAGGTCTCGGAGGCGGTCGACTTCGCGCGCTACTACGCCGCGGACGCTGCGCGAGACCGCCGGCGAGCTGGGCGATTGCCGCATGGAGCCGCTCGGCGTGGTGGTCGTGACGCCGCCCTGGAACTTCCCGCTCTCGATCCCCGCGGGTGGCGTGCTCGCCGCGCTCGCGGCCGGCAACGCCGTCGTGCTCAAGCCGGCGCCGGAGGCGGTGCTCGTCGGCTGGGGGCTGGCCACCTGCCTCTGGGACGCCGGGGTCCCGCGCGAGATCCTCCAGTTCCTGCCGTGCCCCGACGACGAGATCGGTCGCGCGCTCGTGACGGACCCGCGCGTGGGCGGCGTCATCCTCACCGGCTCGGTGGAGACGGCGCGGCCTCTTCCTCGGCTGGCGGCCCGATCTCACGCTGTTCGCGGAGACGAGCGGCAAGAACGCCATCGTCGATCACCTCGCTGGCCGACCGGGATCAGGCCATCCGCGACCTCGTCCGCTCGGCCTTCGGTCACGACGGGCAGAAGTGCTCGGCGGCCAGCCTGGCCATCTGCGAGGCCGAGGTGTACGACGACCCCGCCTTTCGCCGCCAGCTTCGCGACGCGGCGGCGAGCCTCGGCGTCGGCAGCGCGTGGGAGCTGACGAGTCGGATCACGCCGCTGACCCAGGCGCCCGGCGCCGCCCTCCGGCGCGCGCTCACCGTCCTCGACGAGGGCGAGGAGTGGCTGCTCGAGCCGCGCGCGTCCGTGGACAACCCGCAGCTCTGGTCGCCGGGCATCAAGCTCGGCGTGCGTCCCGGCTCGTTCTTCCACCGCACCGAGTGCTTCGGTCCGGTGCTGGGGCTGATGCGGGCGGAGCACCTCGACCAGGCGATCGAGCTGGCCAACGCGCCGCCCTTCGGCCTCACCAGCGGCATCCAGACGCTCGACGAGCGCGAGATCGCGCGCTGGGTCGACGGCATCGAGGCCGGCAACCTCTACGTCAATCGCCCTGTCACCGGCGCGATCGTCGGCCGCCAGCCCTTCGGCGGCTGGAAGGCCTCGTCCGTCGGCCCCGGCGCCAAGGCGGGCGGTCCCAACTACGTGCTGCAGCTCGCGCGCTGGCGGCAAGTGTCGCGCCCGGCCGGCGACGACGAGCCTCTGCCCGAGCCGATGGCCGTGCTCCTCGAGCGCTGCCTGGCCGAGCTGCCCGATGCCGACGCGCGCGCCCTCGTGCGGGCGAGCGCGGCGAGCTACGCGCGCGCGTGGCGCCAGCACTTCGGCCGCGAGCACGATCCCCGGGCGATCCGCGGGCGAGCGGAACGCGTTGCGCTACCGGCCGTGCCGCCGCGTGATCGCGCGGGGAACGACGACCGCCGCGCTGTGCCAGGTCATCCTGGCGGCGGGCGCCGCCGGAACGCCGCTGACGGTGAGCCTGTCGCCGGACTCACGGCCCTGGTCGTGGCTGACGGACTGTGAGGGAGTCGAGCTCGTGGTGGAGGCCGAGGCGGGGTTCGTGGAGCGCCTGGCGCGTCCGGCGGATGCGGAGCGTCTCCGGACGTGGGAGCCGATCTCGACCGCGGCCCGGGTCTCCGCCAACGGCACCGGCGTCACCGTCATCGACGCGCCCGTGCTGGCCAACGGCCGCCTGGAGCTGCGCGCGTACCTCCGCGAGCAGACGGTCTCCCGCGTGCTCCACCGCTATGGCAGCGTGACGGAACCCCATCCGTGATCCCCCTGACGCACCTCATCTACGGCCTGCATGCCTTCAGCCTGATCACCGGGATCATCGGCGCGGCCACCGTGGTGGGTGCGTTTCTCACCGGCTGGCCCTCGATCATCGCCGTCATCCTGAACTACGTGAAGCGGAGCGAGGCGCGCGGGACGTGGCTGGAGTCGCACTTCCGCTGGCAGATCCGCACCTTCTGGTTCGGGCTGCTGTGGGTGACGCTCTGCCTGGTCTTCGTGGTGGCCACGCTCGGGATCGGTCTGCTCATCGCCTGGGTGCCCCTTGGCGTGGTGGGGCTGTGGTTCATCTACCGCATCGCGCGCGGCTGGCTCGGGCTGATCGATCGCCGACCGATGTACCTCTAGCGGGCCCGGGCGCGATCCTCATCCCCGGCGGCGGTATGCTGGTGCCCAGGGGTGTCGCACGAATCGGCCAGACCGAGCCAAGGAGGGCCCCATGCGCGTCCTGCTCGTCCACCCGAGTCCGCTGATGTACTCCGAGATCTACCTCCGGCTCGAGCCCCTCGGGCTCGAGCGGGTCGGCGCTGCGCTGCGCGAGGCCGGTCACGAAGTCCGGCTGCTCGACCTGCAGCTCTTCGACCGGCGGGACTACCTCCGGGAGCTGGAGCGCTTCGCGCCCCGCGCGGTCGGCTTCTCGCTGAATTACCTCGCCAACGTCCCCGAGGTGCTCGACCTCGCCCGCGAGACGCGGCGCCGCCGGCCGGCGTGCTTCGTCTTCGCCGGCGGCCACAGCGGATCGTTCATCGCCGCCGAGCTGCTCGAACACGCGGCCGGTGCCCTCGACTGCGTCGTGCGTGGCGAAGGAGAGCTGATCGCGCCGCAGCTGCTGGAGGCCGTCGGTGACGCCCGCCTCGCGACGCTGCCGGGCGTCGTCACCGCGCACGGGGCGGGGCCGACCCCGCTCATGCTCGACAATATCGACCGCCATCTACCCGCGCGGGATCTCACCCGCCGGCGCCACAAGTACTTCATCGGGATCCTCGATCCCTGTGCCTCGGTCGAGTTCACGCGCGGCTGCCCGTGGGACTGCTCGTTCTGCAGCGCGTGGACGTTCTACGGGCGGACGTACCGCCAGGGCTCCCCGGCGGCCGCCGCCGAGGAGGTCGCGCGGATCGCCGAGCCGAACGTCTTCATCGTGGACGACGTCGCCTTCATCCATCCCGAGCACGGCTTCGCCATCGGCCGCGAGCTGGAGCGCCGCGGGGTGCGCAAGCAGTACTACCTCGAGACGCGCTGCGACGTGCTGCTGCGCAACCCGGAGGTCTTCGAGTACTGGCAGCGGCTCGGCCTGCGCTACATGTTCCTCGGCGTGGAGGCCCTCGACGCGGAGGGGCTGCGGCAGCACCGCAAGCGGGTGACTCCGAGCGAGAATCTCAAAGCGCTCGAGGTGGCGCGCCGCCTCGGCCTCACGGTGGCGGTCAACATCATCGCCGATCCCGACTGGGACGAGCAGCGCTTCGCGATCGTGCGCGAGTGGGCGCTCAGCGTGCCCGAGATCGTGCACCTCACCGTCAGCACCCCGTACCCCGGCACCGAGATCTGGCACACGGAGTCCCGGCGGCTCACGACCGTCGACTACCGCCTCTTCGACGTCCAGCACGCGGTGTTGCCGACGCGGCTGCCCCTCGCGCGCTTCTATCAGGAGCTGGTGCGGACGCAGGCGGTGTTGCACCGAAAGCACCTCGGCGTGGCGGCGCTCCGGAAGACCGCCGCGGCCGCCGCCGGACTGGCCCTGCGCGGCCAGACCAACTTCCTCCGCATGCTCTGGCGGTTCGGTCGCGTCTACAATACGGAGCGCCAGCACGCCGATCACTTCCGTCCGGTCACGTACGCGATGCGGCCGCCGCCGGCTCTCGGCGCGTCTCGACCCCGCCCGCATGACCTCTACATTCACCAGGCCCCCACGCGATCGACGTCGTCGTCATGACCGGGACGGTTCGCGGCTACGTCTGGAGGTAGCCCACCGCCGACGCCAGCGCCTCGAGCTCGGCGCGCCACGAGGCGGGGGCGGCGATGGGGCGCACGACGAACTTCGAGAAGCCGACGGCGATGAAGCGCTCGATCGTCTGGCGCAACGCCGGCAGGCCCACCGGCGTGAGCTCGAGCGCCCGGGGCCGCCGGGCGGTCATCACCCGGGCGGTCGCCGGATCGATGGGCGCGCGGGCATAGCCGATGCTCATGCCGAAGTGCTCGCGACTGATCGACCGCCCGGCCCGGGCCGCCGCGTCGTCGATCACCTCGCGGCCCGCCGCCGCCTCGTCGGGCGTGCACAGCGAGGGCAGCCAGCCGTCCGAGAGCCGCCCACAGCGTTCGAGGGCGGCGGGCGCGGTGCCGCCCAGCCACACTTCGAGCGGCTGCTGCACCGGCAGGGGTGAGAGCGTGACGTCACGGAAGGTGCCGGCGGTACCGTCGTGGCTCACCGTCTCGCCGGCCCACAAGCGCCGCAGCAGCGGAAGCGCCTCGTCGATGAACGCCCCGCGGCGCTTGGGGTCGACGCCGATGGCCTCGCGCTCGGGCGGGTAGGTGAGCCCGGGCACCAGCGTCACCAGCAGCCGCCCCCGGCACAGCACGTCCAGGCTCGCGAGCTGCTTGGCGAGCCGGAGCACGTGGCGCCCGGGCAAGAGCATCGTCGTCCCGAGCTTCAAGCGCGGATTGCTCGCCGCCGCCCAGGCCAGACCCACGACGGGATCGACCACCGGGCCCGTCAGCACCTCCGAGAGCCACAGGGAGTCGAACCCCAGCTCGTCGAGCCCGGTGACGAGCTCGGCCAGCGTGTCAGGTGTCGAGGACGCGCCGGCAGCCCCCACTCCAATGCGTATCTTCATGGAGAGATCCTAACCCGAGCGTGGACGTCAGCGGTATCCTCAGGCATCACGACCGATGGAGGGGCACCATGGCATTGCGAATCAACAGCGAGGCGCCGAACTTCACCGCCGAGACCACCCAGGGGCCGATCAGCTTCCACGACTGGATAGGGAGCGGCTGGGCCATCCTCTTCTCGCACCCCAAGGATTTCACGCCGGTGTGCACGACCGAGCTCGGCTACATGGCCGGCCTGAAGCCGGAGTTCGAGAAGCGCAATTGCAAGATCGTCGGCCTCAGCGTCGACCCGGTTGCCGATCATCAGCGCTGGTCCAAGGACATCGAGGAGACGCAGGGCCATGCCGTGACGTACCCGATGATCGGCGATCCCGAGCTGAAGGTGGCCAAGGCCTACGACATGCTGCCGGAGGACTCCGGCACCAGCTCCCAGGGCCGCACGGCCGCGGACAACGCGACCGTGCGCTCGGTGTTCGTCATCGGGCCCGACAAGAGGGTGAAGGCGATGCTCACGTACCCGATGTCGACCGGCCGCAACTTCGACGAGGTGGTGCGGATCCTGGACTCCTGCCAGCTCACGGCGAAGCACAAGGTGGCCACGCCGGTGAACTGGAAGCAGGGTCAGGACGTCATCATCGTCCCCGCGGTCTCCGACGAGGACGCGAAGAAGACGTATCCCGGGGGCTGGAAGTCGCCGAAGCCCTACCTGCGCATCGTGCCCCAGCCGAAGTAGCCGCCCCGCGCGCCGCGCCGGTGGTCACCCGCACGGACCACCGGCGCGCTCGCGCCCGCGGCGTGCGCAGCACACGCGAATGAGCGAAGATACGCGGGCGATGGAGACGCTGCGGGGCCCGCTCCACGAAGTCGCCGACGCGTTCGAGGCCAACGAGCTGTTCCAGCGCAACGGCTGGACCGACGGGCTGCCGATCGTGCCGCCCACGGAGAGCGCCGTTCTGGCGCTTCCTCGACGCGGCCGGGCTGCCGGCCGGCGCCGTCGTCGGCGTCGAGCCGGTCCGGCGCCGCCGGATCACCGCCGAGAAGGTCGCCATCGCGGCAGTGATGGCCGGCGTGCCTGCCGGAGTACCTGCCGGTCGTGATGGCGGCCGTCAAGGCCATGTGCGAGCCGGAATTCGGATTCCACGGCGTCACCGCCAGCACCGGAGGAAGCGCGCCGTTCGTGGTGGTCAACGGCCCGATACGACGGGCGCTCGGCATGAACGCCACCCACAACGTCCTCGGCAACGGCAGCCGGCCCAACGCGACGATCGGTCGCGCGCTGCGCCTGCTCATCATCAACGTGCTCGGCGGCATTCCGGGTCAGCTCGACCGCTCGACGCTCGGTCACCCGGGGAAGTTCACCCTCTGCCTGGCCGAGGACGAGGAGGACAGCTCGTGGCTGCCGCTGGCCACCGAGCGCGGTGTGCCGCCGGGGGCGTCGGCGGTCACGGTGCTGGCGGTCGAGTCGCCGCACCAGATCATGAACGAGTGGACGCACGACCCTCGCGAGATCGCCGAGACCTACGCCGCCGCGATTCGCGCCAACATGCTGACGTACTCGATCTGGGCGGGGAACTACGCCATCGTGGTGCCCAGGCAGCACCGGCAGATCTTCGCGGAGGCCGGGTGGAGCAAGAAGGACCTGCGCGAGTGCATCCACGAGCGCGCCCGCGTGTCGCGCCGCGAGTGGCGGGCGGTCGGCAAGAGCGCCGTCGCCCCCCGCAAGGACGAGGATGCCGTCTACACCGCGCTCCGCTCGCCCGACGATCTCCTGGTGGTCGCCGCCGGAGGTCCGGCCGGGGGATTCGGCGCCATCCTGCCGCCGTGGTACGGCAAGAAGTCCCTGGCCGTGACGAAAGGAATCGACTGATGACGCTCAAGGTCCTCGATCCGCGACTCTCGGCCGAAGGCGAGGCGGCGCGCCTGGCGGCGCCGCTCGCCTCGCTCGATGGCGCCCTGGTCGGCCTGCTCGACAACGCCAAGATCGGCACCGCCCGCTTCTACGATCACCTGGAGGCGATGCTGCGAGAGCGCTTCGGCGTGCGCGAGGTCATTCGCCGCCGCAAGCCGGATTCGAGCCGTCCGGCGCCGGCCGACGTGCTGGGCGAGCTGAGCGCGGCCGACGCGATCGTCTCCGGCATCGGTGATTGAGGGAGCTGCTCGTCGTGCAGTATGCACGACGCCATCGCCGCGGAGACGCGCGGCATCCCGGCCGTCGCCGTCATGACTGATCGCTTCGTGGCGAGCGCCCGGGCCGTGGCCGAGCTGAACGGCCTCCCGGACTACCCGTTCGTCGTGATCGACCACCCGATCGCGAACGACGGTGATGAGGCGCTGCGGGTGAAGGCGGAGGCCGTGGTCGCGCGGATCGCCGCCCTGCTGACCGAGCGCGACGCCTCGCCGTAGGGGGAAGGCTCGAGAGGAAGACATAGAAGGAGAGACCGATGGCACGACCGGTCCCCGTCCGACCCCTCGACGCCCTCAGCTGACGCAGATGACCTCGCAGGTGCAGCTCGTCCAGCAGGAGCTCAAGAAGAACCTCAATATCCTGGGGCTTCCAGTCCGGCCACGCGGTGGGTCTCGACGAGCGGACGTACGTGTACATGCACTCGAAGTCCACGAAGAACTTCTTCCGCGTCAACGATCCGGTCATCGACGAGCTGACCGTGAAGCTCCGGCAGACGCCTGACCGGGCCGAGCAGCGCGCGACCGCCCGGAGGGTGGTGGACCGGGAGTACGACCAGGTGCTGCGGATGTGGATGCCCCACGGCTCCAACTTCGTGCTCTTCCAGCCGCACCTGCGGAACGTGGCCGGCGGCGTGCTGCGCGGACCATCGGATATGGGTCGCCGACGATCGCACGGGTGTGGCTCGACCGGTAGCGCAGTCGCCGGAGCTGTGATCGCGGGAGTGCTCGCCGGGTCGTGGACGCTGACGCGTCGGGCCCGGCGGGCGCCGCCCGAGCGTTCGCGCCCGAAGGAGGTTTCAGACGCTGGGCTGCTGGCCGGGACCCCTGTGCGGGCTCCGTGCCCGTCTCACGCTGGCGGCAACCAGCCCAACGCCTCGGTCTCGAACCGGCGGAAGTCCTCCAGGTTCTTCCGAAGAATCCGAATCACCACGTCAGCATCGATCCGCGTGTACTCGTGGACGACGACGTTGCGGAATCCGGTCATCTCGACCATGACACGTCCGAGACCCGGCGACATCAGTCCTGCCTGCACGAGAATCTCGAACGTCTCGGCGTACGTCGAAGGAGCACGCAGACCCCGGTCGGAGATGACGTGGCTCGCCACGTCGAGACACCCCTCGATCGCGATCTGAAGGGTCCGCTCGACGATTCGCTGTGTCTTCCAGTCGGCCCGGTAGCGCTCGACCGTGAGATCGCGGTACTCCGAGACCTGGGTGACGTACTCCGCCACCTCTGCGAGCTTGCGCCGGAGCAGATCGCGGTCAACCACGGGCGAATCGGGCGTCCAGGAGCCGCCGTTCGAAGATGCGGAAGTCCAGGAACGTTCGCAGCGCCATGGACTCGAAGCGGTGCCGCAGGAAGGGATCCTTGTCGACGATCACCCGCCGGGATTGAACGATACGCCCGAGCAGGGCCGTCGGCGCCTGACTCAAGACGACGAGGTCGACCTCATCGGTGCCCAGGTGCTTCGTCACGACGCCGATCAGGTCGAGGCGCGCTTGCACCGGGTCTGCGGTCTCGTCGAGGTACACCGCCACGTCGACGTCGCTGAGGGGGCGCAGCTTGCCGCGCCCCGCTCCACCGAACACGTAGGCGAAACGGACTACCGCCTGTCCGTCGAGGACGGCACCCAGCGTGGCCAGCCGGTGTTCGACATCCTCGGGAAGGCGTGCTCGACGACGCATCGCGGCGATTATACGACGCGCCTGCCATCGCCACGATATGGCAGGACGCGACTGCCCACGAGGTCGAGCGGGCGCTGCTGGCCGTCGATGAGGATGCGCTTGCCGGCCGAGGGCGTGCCGTCCTTGAGCTTCACCGTCGGTTTGCGCCAGGCGATCAGGTAGCCGACCGGTTAGCAGCGGTAGAGCGAGTCGACGAGGTTGCGCACCTTCGTGGCTGCCCACACGAACGGCCGCTGGATCTCCGGGATGGCGATCTCGCCCGACTTCACCCAGGTCAGCAGCGTCTCGATGGGATACGGCGTGACGGAGTAGCGCTGGGTCGCGATGGTCAGAGCTCCCCCTTGAATGCGCGGTCGAGGATGCGGGGAGGAGAGCATCGAGTCCAGCATCGGTATCGGCCTGCATCTGCCTGAGGGAGTTGACGCTCACGAAGTGGCTGAATTCGCGCTCTGTGTCTACGAAGCAAGGGTGCCCTCGCGTCGCACCATCCTTTGAGTACAGAACGTCTCCATACTCGGGTCGGCAACGTCTTGCGAAGACACGGTGGTCGTCCTCGGATATGTAGTTCAGCTCCGCGAAGCTCAAAGTCCCCGAGACCATGTTCTTCACGGTGACGAATGGGATTCCCGGGGAGCCAGGAGGGAGGTACTGCGGCGTCTTGTGTGGCCCGTCGACGATATGGGAGATCAGCTCCTCCAGCGGGTGAACAGGCAAAGTCTGCGCAAGACATGTAAAGCGCGCACCGAGCTGCGAGGCCACCAGGGCTGCGACTTCTGTTGCAGCCTCATGACGGAGGGTGTGCGCCTCGTGAATCTTGGCGGCCAGTCCCTCGATGCGTGTCACGACGCGGCGCTGCTCTGCAATTGGCGGCAAAGGAATCTCGTAACCGAGTACGTCGGCTGGCCGGATGGCCGCGTAGTTCGTGGAGCCCTGCGCTTCGATCGTGATCGAGAAACGTCCGAGTCTGGACGAAGGCGGCCAGGAAGCGGTGGTCTAGCTTCGTTTCGTCGATCTCGAAGAGGAAGTAGTGGCTACTGACGATAGCGCCACCGAGCGCGTCGGGGACAATCCCAGCGGCTCCTTGGGCCAAGGTGTCTTCATGTCGGCAGGGGTTTCCCAGCAGACCTCCCGGAGCGCGGCTTCGGTGGCCTATCTCGGGCGGCGAGTCGTGCCTCCAGCAGGCGGCGCGAGCGGGTGATCTCGTCAGCCAGGAACTGTTTCTTGGGAAGGGCGGTGCGATATTCGCGGACGAGGGTCTTGTTCGGCAGCCCTTCGAGGGCGTAGCGGGCCAAGGCCTCCCCCTGGCGGTGCGGAGGATGAGCCCGATCGGCGGGTTCTCGCCGGCCCGCGCCCAGTGGGCGCGGGCGTAGTTGCAGTAGAGGTGCATCTGCCCGATGTCACCGGGCGTGAGAGCGTCGAGCTTGAGGTCGATGATGACGAGGCAGCGGAGCGCGCGGTGGAAGAAGACGAGGTCCACGCGGTACCACGCGTCGTCGACACGCAGCCGCTTCTGGCGGCCGACGAACGTGAAGTCTCCGCCAAGCTCGAGGAGGAACGACTCCAGGTGGAGGATCAGTGCCTCTTCCAGGTCGCGCTCGGAGTACTCGTCCTTGAGGTTCAGGAACTCGAGGACGAGGGGACCGCGGATCTCCTCGTCGGCGCTGACACGTCGGCCGGGCGGGCCCGGGTGCCAGTGTCGAGCATCTTGACCTTCTTACGTGACCGGGCGGTGCGCTCGTAGAACTGGCTGCCGATCTGCCGGTCGAGCTGGCGGATGGACCAGCCACCGCGGAGGGCCTCGGCCTCGTAGAACTGGCGCGCAAGGGGGTTCCTGACAGAGAGCAGACGGACGTAGTGAGACCAGGGCAGGGCGAAGGCGTTGGCCAGTGCGGCAATCGTCAAAGTGGGGGGCGACGTCGCAGATTTGCTCGACAGCGTCTGGCGAATCTTGGGCGCGGATGCGCCAGACACTGTCTGGCGAATCTCGTTTGATGGAAACGTCAGGAAGAACTGGCGCCTCGACGACGGCGAGCGGGAAATCACGCGTGTAGCGCGCCGATGCTCATCGGTGCGGTTCCAGCGGGCACTCCAGAGCTTCCAGCAGATCTGGAGGCGACCGCGGTCTTGCCCGTGCCCGTCGCCATCGTGACGAGCACGCGGCGGCGCCCCGTGAGGATGGCTTCGACGACGCGGTTGATCGCGATCGCCTGATAGTAGCGGTCTCCCTTCCCGACGGCGTGGTTGAGCGGTGCGAGCAAGCGGGAGGCGATCGTCGGGTCGCTCAGGCCGCTGGCGGCCCTGTACCGCTCCCACAGTTCGTCAGGGGTCGGATAGTTGCTCCGGGCCTGCTCGAGACCCCGGGCGTAGTCGAACTCGACGATGTCGTACCCGTTGGTGGCATAGGCGAACTTCAGCCCCAGCATCTCGGCGTAGTCCTTCGCCTGCTGGAGACCCTCGGCGGCGGCCTTGTATCCGGGTTTCGATGGAGTGGGGTTCGCTGTCCCACCCCGCGGCCAGAAGGCCCGGCAGGACGAGCTTGCGGCAGGTGTCAGCTTCGTTCACTGAGCTGGCGGGCCACAGGGCGAGAGCATCGAGCCGATTGTATTCCTCGCGACGGGGCGCGGCCAAGCAGGACTGTCAACAGCGAAGGCGCACCCGAGCCGGTCGTGGAGCCCCGCGGCGGGATCACACCGCGGGGCCGTCCTGGATGGCGGCGGCGAGCTTGCCGGGGACGCGGCGGCCGTCGCCCGCCTGGCCGCTGAGCTTGCCGTTCTCGACGACGACCTTGCCGCGCAGGATCACCAGCGCTGGCCAGCCGTGCACCTCCCAGCCGTCCCAGGCGCTGTAGTCGGAGCCGTGGAGGTCGGCGGAGCGCAGCGTGCGACGGACGGTGGGGTCGAAGACGACGAGGTCGGCGTCGCTGCCGGGGGCGATCGCGCCCTTGCGCGGATAGAGCCCGAGGACCCTGGCCGCGTTCGTCGACGTGACGGCGACGAAGCGCTCGAGCGACATCCCGCGCTTGGACACGCCCTCGGTGTAGATGATCGGCACGCGTGTCTCGACGCCGACGTGGCCGCCGGTGGCGTCGGCGACGTGGCGGCTGCGCACCTTGATCGCCCGCGGCGTGCACAGCTCGTCGGTGGCGACGGTGCTGAGCGTGCCGCTCGTGAGTCCGGTCCAGAGGCGCTGGCGGTCCTCCTCGTGCTTGAGCGAGGGGTACGTGTGGATAGAGCACGCCGTCGGGGCGGAGGTAGGTGTCGGCCGTGAAGGTCGCGTAGTGGTGCAGCGTCTCGCCGTAGACGGCGCGGCCCTCGGCCCGCGCCTCGGCGATGGCCTCCACGCCCGCCCCGGCGCTCACGTGCACGAAGTACACGGCGGCGCCCTCGACGTAGCGCGCCAGACGCAGCACGCGACGGAACGAGATGTCTTCGGACATCGACGCTGTGCACGAGCGGCATGTGCTGCGATGTCGGTGCGGCCCTCGCGTTCGAGGCGCTCGTACATGTACATGACGAGGTCGTCGTCCTCGGCGTGGATCGCGAGGATACCGCCGTGCCGGGCCGCCGTCTCCATGATGGCCCACAGGTGGCCGAGGCGGATCATGCGGCCCTTGCCGATCGGCCGCACGTCGGTGGTGAAGATCTTGAGGCTCGTGAAGCCAGCCCTGGATGGCCTCCGGGATCTGGTCGATGACATCCGGCGGGACCGCGCCCTGCAGCATCACGTGCAGGCCGTAGTCCGTGTAGCCCTGGCGCCACACCGCTCTCCTTGTCCTCGATCGCCCGGGCGATCGTCATGCCGGGCTCCCAGACGGCGAAGTCGACGAGCGTGGTGGTGCCGCCGCAGATGGCGGCGCGGCTCACCTGCTCGGGCGGCGCGCTGGTCGTGTGCCCGCCGCCGAGAGCCGGGATCGGCCAGTGGGTGTGCACGTGCGGGTCGATGCCGCCGGGGATGACGAGCTTGCCGGTAGCGTCGACGACGCGCGCCACGTCGCGTGGCAAGGTGCCGGGCGCGGCGACGGCGACGATGCGCTCGCCCTCGACCCCGACATCCCAGGCACCCACGCCCTGAGGGGTCACGACCTGCCCACCGCGGATCACGAGATCGAGCATGGCGTCGCCTCCGTATCAAGTCGCCCTGCCGGGAGCGTTGCGTAGCGGGATGATACTCTCTTGCGGCCGTGACGGACATTAGCCATGCCATACTCCACCCCATGCAGAGGCATTCCCAGACACGACAGGAGCCTACGGGGACGATCGGATGACCGAACTCCACGACCTGTCGATGGCCGAGCTCTCAGACCTGATCGACGCGCGCAAGCTCTCGCCCGTCGAGCTGGTCGAGGCGCTGATCCAGCGTATCGAGCAGCACGACGCGCAGACGCATGCGTTCATCACGCCCACGTTCGACCTGGCGCGGCGGCAGGCGAGCGAGGCCGAGGCCGAGATCGCGGCCGGCAGCCGCCGGGGCCCGCTGCACGGGATCCCGTTCGCGCTCAAGGACATCTACGACACGAAGGGCATCCTCACGTCCGGCCACTCGCGCGTCTTCATCGACCGGATTCCCCGCGGAGGACGCCACGGCGACGAGCAAGCTCTACGAGGCCGGCGCCGTGCTGCTCGGCAAGCTGGCCACCCACGAGATGGCCCACGCCGGGCCGTCGTTCGATCTGCCGTGGCCACCGGCGCGCAACCCGTGGAACCTGGCGCACTTCACCGGGGGCTCGTCGACGGGCTCCGGCGCGGCGGTGGCGGCGGGCATGGTCCCGGTGGCGCTCGGCTCCGACACCGGTGGCTCGATCCGCGGCCCGGCGTCGCACTGCGGCGTCGTCGGGCTCATGCCGACGTTCGGCCTGGTGAGCCGGGCGGGCGTCATCACCAACTCCTACACGTTCGACCACTGCGGGCCGCTGGCCCGGACGGTCGAGGACTGCGCGCTGGTGCTGCAGGCGCTGGCCGGCTACGACCCGAAGGACGCCGGCAGCCTGCGGCGGCCGATCCCCGACTATCGTCGAGGCCCTCGGCCAGGATCTGCGCGGGCTCCGGATCGGCGTCCTCCGGCACCACTGGGAGGAGGACATTCCGGCCTCCGAGGACGTGCGCAGGGCCATGGACACCGCGCTCGACGTCCTGCGCCGGCTGGGCGCCGAGCTCGAAGAAGTGCCGCGTGCGGCCGCTCGGCCACTACTTCGACGTCAAGATCATCATCGCCGAGAGCGAGATCTTCAGCGTCCACCAGAAGAACCTGATCGCGCGCCCCAAGGACTTCGGCGCCGACTTCCGCTCGCGCGCGCTGCCCTCCGTGCTCTTCACCGCGAACGACTACGTCCAGGCCACGCGCGAGCATCGCCGGATGATGGTCGAGATGGAGCCGCTCTACGCCCGGTTCGACGCCTTCGTCACCGCCGGCATGGGCGAGGCGCCGCGGCTGGCCGACTACCGCAGCGTCTCGTTCTGGCAGAAGCCGAGCCTGCTCACCGCGTGGAACGTGACCGGCCAGCCGGTGCTGGCGCTGCCCAACGGCTTCGGGCGGAACGGCCTGCCGCTCGGCATGCAGATCGTCGGCCGGCCGTTCGGCGAGACGCACCATCCTGCGCATCGGCCACGCCTACGAGCGGGCCACCGAGTGGCACACGCGGCGTCCTCCGCTCGTGCGCGGCGCCACGGCGCCGGAGGTCATGCCTCCGCCCGTGCTGTCGGTGACGGCGCGATCGGTCGACGCGGCCACCCGCGATCTCTGCGTGAAGGCCGCCCGGCGGGCGGGCCTGCAGCTCGACGACCTGATGCTGGCCCAGCTCCTGGAGGGCGCGCCCTACGCGCTGGGCATGGTGCAGCGCCTCCGCCGCGACCACGACGTGCACCACGAGCCCGCGAACGTCTTCAGCTTTCCGCCGTCCAGGCTCGGGTGACGCGCGGCGCTTTCGGCCGAAGCACGGTCACCCCACCAGTTCGAACAGGCCTTCCACGACACGATCAACCTCATCGGCGCTCAGGGCGCCGATGCGGCGGCCGAGCCGCTCGACGGCCAGCGTACGGATCTGGCTGATCTTGATCCACGAAGCCTTGGGCAGGCGCAAGGTCTCCACGGGATGGGCAAGCGGGAAGCCGGCGCGCTGGGGCTGGCTCGTGATAGCCAGCGCGATGACGGTGCCGGAGTGCCGGTTCAGAGCCTCGTGGCTGATGATCAGGACCGGCCGGAGCCCGGCTTGCTCACGGCCACGGGTAGGGTTCAGGTCAGCCCAGTAGACGTCGCCTCTCAGTACTCGGGCCACGTCGCCTCCTCACCCGTCATCCCCTCCTCGGCCAGCGCCCGCTCCTCCTTGCGGTCGAGTTTCCTCGCCTCGACGGAGAGCCGGCGTCGCCGGTGCTGGTCGAGCTTCTCCCGCACGGCCTCCTCGATGGCGCGGCTGCGATTCCGGTAGAGCCCCGCCTTCACCCCGCGGTCGATCTCCTTGACGAGCTCCCGGTCGAGCGTGATGGCGATCTTCTCTGCCGGCATCGTGCCCCTCCCCTCCTCGGTATGATATTGCATCATACTATGGGCCTATCGGACCGCGCGGCTCCTGACCCACTCGGTTGAGCTGGTGATCGCAACGGAACGCCGCCCGGCGTGGGGCGTAGTTGACAAGCCGACCGGCGCGGGGCTACAGGTTTCCGGTATGAGCGACCAGGCCGAGCGCCACGAGTTCCAGACCGAGGTCCGCGAGCTGCTGGACCTCATGATCCACTCGCTCTACTCGCACAAGGACATCTTCCTGCGCGAGCTGATCTCCAACGCCTCCGACGCCCTCGACAAGGTCCGCTTCGAGGCGCTGAGCCGGCCGGAGCTGGCGCCCGTCGGCGAGCTGGAGATCACGCTGGAGGTCGACGCCGAGGCCCGCACCCTGGCCGTGCACGACAACGGCATCGGCATGAGCCGGGCAGGAGGTCGTCGAGAACCTCGGCACCATCGCGCGCTCGGGCACCCGCGAGTTCCTCGAGGCCGTCCGCGCAGGCCAAGGCGGCCGCCGCGCCCGAGCTGATCGGGCAGTTCGGCGTGGGCTTCTACTCGAGCTTCATGGTCGCCGATCGCATCACGGTCGTCACGCGGCGCGCGGGCACGGAGGAGGCCACGCGCTGGGAGTCGACCGGCGACGGCGGCTACACCCTCGACGCGGCCGAGCGGCCCGGCGCCGGGACCACGGTCACCCTGCACCTCAAGCCGAAGGACGAGGAGGACGGGCTCGCAGGACTACACCCAGGACCGGGTGCTGAAGGACATCGTCAAGCGCTACTCCGACTTCGTCTCGTACCCGATCCGCCTCGGGGGCGAGACGCTCAACTCGATGAAGGCGATCTGGGCGCGGGGCAAGGACGAGGTCACCGAGGACGAGCACCGGGAGTTCTACAAGCACATCAGCCACGACTGGAACGACCCGCTCGAGCACCTGCAGCGTGCACATGGAGGGCGGGTTCGAGGCGCGCGCGCTCCTCTACATCCCGTCGAAGGCGCCCTTCGACCTGCACCACCGCGACGGCGAGCCACCGCGGGCTGTCGCTCTACGTCAAGCGCGTCTTCATCATGGACGACTGGCGCGAGCTGCTGCCCGCCTACCTGCGCTTCGTGCGCGGCGTCGTCTCCTCCGACGATCTCTCGCTGAACGTCTCGCGCGAGATCCTCCAGAAGGACCGCCAGGTCCAGGCCATCCGCAAGTACCTCGTGCGTCGCCTCCTGGCCGCCCTCAAGGAGATGAAGGAGCAGCGGCCGGAGAAGTACCGCACGTTCTGGACCGAGTTCGGCGCCGTGCTCAAGGAAGGGCTCGTGGCCTTCGAGGAGGGGCACGACAAGCTCCTGGAGCTGGTCCTGGCGCCCTCCACCGACGGGCCCACGCCCACCTCGCTCGGCGACTACGTGACGCGGATGAAGGAGGGGCAGCCCGCCATCTACTACGTCACCGCCGCCTCGCGCGAGGCGGCCGAGCGCTCGCCCCACCTGGAGGCGTTCCGCGCGCGCGGCTACGAGGTGCTCTTCTTCCTCGACCCGATCGACGAGCTGTGGCTGCGCCTGCCGCGCGAGTTCGAGGGCAAGACGCTCGTGTCGGTGGCCAAGGGCGCCGTCGACCTCGGCACCGAGGAGGAGAAGAAGCAGGAGGAGTCGGCGCGCGAGGAGACGAGCGAGCGCTTCAAGGACCTGCTCCTCGCCCTGCGCGCGGTGCTGCAGGACGAGATCCGCGACGTGCGGCTGTCGGGGCGGCTGACCTCGTCACCCGCCTGCCTGGTCGGCGAGGCCGGCGATCTCAGCCCGCACCTCGAGGAGCTGCTCCGCCGCAGCGGCCAGGAGGTGCCGAAGGTCAAGCGCGTGCTCGAGCTCAACCCCGCGCACCCGCTGGTGACGCGCCTGCAGGCCTTCCACGCGGCGCACCCCGCCGACGAGCGCTTCAGCGCTACGCCGAGCTGCTCCACGGTCAGGCCATCCTCGCCGAGGGCGGCACGCTGCCCGACCCCGCCGCGTTCAGCCAGCGCCTGGCCGAGCTGCTGGTGGAGGCCACCGAGCCCAGCTAAGTCGAGCCCAGCAGATCGAGACAGTCGAGGTCGTGCACGGCCAGCATGATGCGCTCCAGGCCGTTCCACCAGACCACGGGCGGCAGCCCGTGGTTGGCCTGCCACATCGGGGTCGTGATCTGCCAGAGCACGGAGTACCGGTAGTCTTGCCAGAGCGCGTCGAGCGAGTACCGGCGCACGCCGCCCGCGAGGAGGGTGTCGTGATAGCGCTCCAGGCTGTCGCGCTCGTGCCGGCGCCGCCACTCCGGATACCAGTGCAGCGCGAGCATGTAGGCGAGGTCGTCGGTGGCCGTGTCCACGCGCCAGCCGTCCCAGTCGATGAGGCGCACGTCGCCGAGGGCGGGATGACGCGGGATCAGCGCGTTCCAGACGTGGGCGTCGCCGTGGACGAGGGTCAGATCCCGACGCAGGCGGGCGATGCGGGAGACCAGGGTGTCGCGCGACGTCTCGACCGCGACGTCGACGACCTCGACGCTTCCGACGACGCCCGCGTGTCGCAGGATCGCGGTCAGGCGCTCGGGCGCCGCTTCCGGCGGTACGGCGGCCATCCAGGCCATGGTACGACGCCGGAGTCAGGGATGGCGCTCCGCCTGATTCTCGGACAGGACCGTCGCGTCGGGGAACCGGCGCCGCAGCAGGTCGCGCAGGATGTCGCGCAGCACCGGCCGCAGGCGCTCGGCCACCACCGGGGCCGATCCACGGCCGCCTCGCGCGGCCTCGCGCCAGACCGCATGCAGCGCATCGCGACGCAGCCCGATCTGGGCGTCGACGTCGGTCGCCCAGTGTGTCGGATACTCCAGGTCGGCGTAGTCGCCGCGACCGCGACCATGATGCGCGACCATGAGATAGCGAAGCAGAGCCTCGCGAGCGAGACGATCCAGCGCAGCCGGCTGGAACTGGAGGCCCGACTCGCCGCCGGTGGCGAGCTTGTAGGCGCCGCCGAACGCGTAGCCTCCGAGCGCGCCGAGCATCGCCCCGACGATGGCGCCGCCGCCGAGCGACAGGCCTCCGGCCAGGACGTCGGCGCCGAGCCCGGCCAGGAGCCCGCTGACGGCGCCCCCGGCGATCGCTCCCGTCGTGGGATTGATCGCCTCGTGGCCCTGGACCGCGGCGTCCTCCAGGCGGCGCTCGATCTGCGCCTGGCTCGCGCCGGAGAGCTGATGCAGCTCGATCAATCGCTCCGTCAGCCGCCGCGTGGCCGTCTGCACACGGTCGAACAGCGCGCCCATGGCGCGCTCGCGGTCGACGCGGGACAGCGCGCGAAGATCGGCGAGTCGCTCGTGTATCCAGGAGGTGTCCGCGCCCGACGGTGACCCGATCGGCTCACGGTCGGCGCCGATCGCCGCGAGATACTGCGCGATCGCTTCGACCGAGGCGTCGAAGACGCGCAGGTTGCGGTCGTTCCACGCCCGCAGCAGGCGGCCCATCGCGGCTCGCTTGTCGCCGACGAGCAGGGTCGCGACGCGCTCGAGGACGAGGCCCTCCTCCACCCAGGCGCGGCTGAACGCGTCGAGCGAGAGCACGCCGCGGACGACCTCGAACGGCGCGAGGTGACTCCGCCATCGCTCCACCGTTCGGCCGGCGTCGTCCCCGCCGACCTGGTTCAGCACGACCAGGACGGGATGGTTCATCCACGACAGCAGCTCGAGCTCGTGCTTCAGGTATCCCGCCGCCTCGGGATCTTCGGTCGCGTTCACGAGATAGAGGACCACGTCGGCCTCGGTCCGGACGTTCCGCACCGCTTGCTGGCTGCACCAGAGGGGGCGGTTGAGCGCGCGGTCCCAGGCCTGGTGCAGGAACCAGCCGATCGGATCGCGCTCGTGGCGGAGCCGGGTCATCAGCCGCACGGTGTCCCCGAACCCCGGCGTGTCCCAGAGCAGGAGGCGCGCGTCGTCGGTCTCGATCAGCACGTGGGCCTCGGCGATCGTCGTCACGTGGGGCTGGTCTCGCACCTCGCCGATCTCGCGGCGAAGCAGCGTGCGGGCGAGCGTCGTCTTGCCGACGTTGGTGTGCGAGATGAGGCTGAGCGTCACCGTCGTCATGAGGCTAGGCGAGATCGATCGCCGTCAGCTGCAGCTCGCGCAGCAGGCGATCCCACGTGGCCCGGCGCTCGCGCACGCGGGCGTCGGAGCCGACGCGGCGCCGGTACGTCGCCGTCTCGAGGACCACCCGCAGCTGCCAGCCGGCGCGGTCGAGGCGTTCCCGCAGGCGCTCGACGAACTCGCCATGCACCTCGGGCTCCGGTGTCTGCGCCAGCGCGAAGACCAGCCCGACCACGCCCGACCGCGCTGGATCCTCGGGCAACGTGACACGCGCGGGCCCGTCGCCGTAGTCGAGGTGGGCGCCGTCGCGGATCACGGCGCGCGCGCCGACCTGTTCTTGAAGTATCGTGTGCAGCCGCTCGCGCAGACCGGTGTCCGGAGTGCAGCTGTAGTAGACGATCTCCACGAGCGTCGCCGCCCCGCGACCGCTGTGGAGCGCGCGCCGGGCGTAGGCGGCGTCGACGTGGACCGACAATCGCCGCGAGAGACGCGCGGCGGTCAGGGCGTCGAGGAGGGCCAGCGCCGCCCGCGGGATCAGGACGAAGAGGCCCAGGGTCGTCCCCCAGAGGTGGATCCAGGGCGCCGCGCTGCCCTCGCCGGCGGGGCCGCGCAGGGAAGCGACGTCCGGAACCGGCAGGCCCAGCACGCGGGCCGCCGGCCCGAGCACCAGGTCGAGGTACCGCTGCACGGCCGGGGCCTCGAGCCAGGTGCTCTCCCAGGTCGCGCGGTACTCGAACGCAATGCCCGACACGTACATGCCGCCGACCGCGCCCAGCGCCATCGCGAGCGCGGCCAGGTGGAGAACGACCCGCACGCGCGCCGCGATCAGCGGCGCGGCCGCCGGGAGCCACAGCCGCTGGAACCGGCGGACGGCGTCGGCCACGGCGACCGATCGGGTGGTCCCGCCCAGCCGACGCACGAGGCCGGCCAGCCACGCGCCTTCCAGCCATCGCCCGACGAAGGCGAGACGACTGCGGCGCCGGGCCGGCACCGTGCAAGCGCGCCACCGTGCGTGCAATGGCCCGGGCGCCGAGGGCGGCGTAGACGGCGAGGTTCCACACGAGGATGCCGGCGAGGGGGAAGGCCAGCACGCTCACGTGACGCTCGGGACCGAACAGGTTCGTCAACGCGCCGGTGACCGCGGCCAGCCCGACCGTTGCGAGGACGAAGGTCCCCCGCGAGCGTGGTGGGTCCAGCACACGCCCCAGGGCGGGCGCCTCACGCAGCACATCGTCCCGGAGCAGCGAGGCGCGGGTGCGGAGCCGGACGAGGTCGTCGGTGGACCGAGGCCCATCGTCGAACGCGCGACGGGTCGCCGCGGCGCGCGTCCGCGGGGCCAGCAGGACGCCGTCCTGGTCCGTGTCCTCGACGGCCTGGATCAAGAGCAACGTCCGGGCGTCGCCCTCGCTCAGCCGCAGCTGGACGGTCATGCTCCCATGGCTCCGAACTTCAGCATATATGGATCCGGCTCACCGCCACGGGAGGTCCTGTCGCGGGCGCCGCCGGGCAGGCCCGGGCGATGCTAGAATCCGCGCGGTGGCCGGGTGCAATCCAGGCCGCTCCGCGAGGGAGACAGCGTGAACATTCGAGGGAATCGCATCAAGCAGACGCTCGCCGCCGGCAAGGTGGCCACCATCCTGTCCGGCACCAACGACCCCGACCTGATCGATCAGCTCGGCACGCTCGACGTGGACGGCATCTGGCTGGAGGGCGAGCACGGCGGCGTCGACTACGCCGATCTCGGCAACCTCACCCGGGCCTGCGACCTGTGGGGGAAGACCTCGGTCGTCCGGGTGATGGACAACGACTACGCCACGATCTACCGCACGCTCGATCGTGGCGCCCAGGGCATCGTGGTGCCGCACGTCAACACCCGCGCCGAGGGGGAGGCGGCGGTCGAGGCCGCGAAGTTCGCGCCGGTCGGCAAGCGCGGCATGTTCACCAGCCGCCAGGGCTTCGGGGTGGGCGACTACTTCAAGACCGCCAACGACCAGAGCCTGCTGATCGTCCTGATCGAGGACATCGCCGCCATCCGCAATCTGGACGAGATCGTCAAGGTCGACCACATCGACTGCTTCTTCGTGGCGCCCAACGACCTGGCGACCTCGATGGGCCAGATCGGCAACCTGGGGCATCCGGAGGTCCAGCAGGCCGTCGACGGGGCGATCACGAAGATCGTCCAGGCCGGCCGCGTGGCCGGCACGCTCGTCAACGCCGGCAACGTCGAGCGCTATACCAGGCTGGGTGTCCGCGTGGTGATGACCAGCTTCTTCCCCTGGATCCAGGCCGCTGCGAACGAGCTGATCGAGCGCGCGGCGAAGGGCGCGCGGGGCTGACCGTCGATCACACCGCCCGCGGATCGAGCGCGTCGCGCAGCCGGTCGCCGACGAGGTTGATCGCCAGCACGGTGAGGCAGATCGCGAGCCCCGGGAGCGTGGAGAGCCACCAGGCGACGGTCACGAAGTCGCGTCCGAGGGAGATCATCTGGCCCCACGTCGGGTACGCGCGCCCCGAGCCCACGCCGAGGAACGACAGCGCCGCTCCGCCAGGATCGCCTGGGCCACCTGCAGGGTGGACAGCACCACGATCGACGACACCGTGTTGGGCAGGACGTGCCGGACGATGATGCGCAGCCGGCCCACGCCGATCGCCCGCGCCGCCTCGACGAACTCCTTCTCGCGCAGCGCCATCACCTCGGCCCGCACCACGCGCGTGTAGCGCTCCCAGCCGGTGAGTCCGAGCACCACGATGATGGTGACGAGGCTCGGTCCCAGCGCCGCCACGAAGGCGAGCGCGAGCAGGATCTGCGGGAACGACAGCGTGACGTCGACGACGGTGCCGATGACGGTGTCCACCTTCCCGCCGACGAATCCGCTGACCAGTCCCAGCGTGACGCCGACGAGGAGGCTCACGATGACCGCCGACACGCCGACGAGCAGCGAGATGCGGGCGCCGTGGATCACCCGGCTCAGCACGTCGCGCCCGACCTGGTCGGTGCCGAGCGGGTAGGCGGCGTTGCCCCCGGTCTGCCACACCGGCGGCGTGAAGCGCCGGAGCAGCGTCTGCTTGGCCGGATCGTGCGGCGCCACCCAGGGGGCGGCCAGCGCCGCGCCCACGACGACGAGCAGGATCAGCGTCCCCGCCAGCGCCGCCGGGTTGAGGGCGAACCGGCGCCACGCGCGCGAGCCCGACGCGCGCCGGCGCCGACGCATCGTAGGCGAGCGTTTCGCGCGGCAGCGTGACGGCCATCAGCGCAGCCGGATCGTCGGGTTCAGGTAGACGTACAGCACGTCCACCAGGAAGTTGACGGTCACGATGATGATCGCGATGCAGGAACACGCCGGCCTGCACGATCGGGAAGTCGAGCTGCCGGATCGCCCCCACGATCAGGCGCCCGACGCCGGGGACCGCGAACACCGTCTCCGTCAGCACGGCGCCGCCGAGCAGGAGCCCGAACTGCAGACCGATCACGGTGACGATGGGCAGCGCCGCGTTGCGCAGCGCGTGGCGGCAGATCACGAACCACTCCGAGACGCCCTTGGCCCGCGCCGTCCGCACGTAGTCGAGGTTGATGACCTCCAGCATGCTGGAGCGCACGAGCCGCATGAACAGCGGCATCGTGAAGGCGCCCAGCGTCACCGCCGGCAGCACCATCGACGCCCACGAGTCCCAGCCGGACACCGGCAGCAGCCGCCACTGCACCGCGAAGAGCAGCATGAGCATGATGCCGATCCAGAACACCGGCATGGACTGGCCGAGGAAGACGACCACCGTCGCCGCGTGGTCCAGGAGCGTGTTGCGCCGCACGGCGCTGTAGATGCCGACGGGCAGGGCGACCGCGAGCGCCAGCAGGACGGCGAGGCACGTGAGCGCGAGCGTCGTCGGCATGCGCTCCGTGACGAGCTTGAACGCCGGCTCCCGGTGGAAGAACGACTTGCCGAAGTCGCCGCGCGCCGCGTTGGTGACGAAGCGGACGAACTGCGTGGGCAGCGGATCCGAGAGCCCCAGCGCCGCCCGGAGCATGACGCGATCGGCTCTCGGGCGCCTCCGGCATGATCAGCGAGACCGGGTCGCCGCTGGCGTGGAGGATGGCGAAGGTGACGAGGGACACGCCGATGCAGACGACGACGAAGCGGAGGAGGCGCCGGATCAGGAACGCCGACACGGCGCCTCCTCCGTTCAGCTCCTCAGTTCTGCGGCTTGGCCGCGAAGAGCCAGAGCCACTCGTCGGGGCGCGCCTCGTAGGCGACCTTCTTCGAGATGCCGAGCGTGTCGTTCTGCGTCCACAGGAAGACCGAGGGCGCCTCCTCGCGGATCATGGTCTGGATCCGCGCGTAGATCTGCTTGCGCTTGGGCTGGTCGACGCTCGAGCGGGCCTCGTCGATGAGCTTGTCGAGTCCCTCGACGCGCGCGTAGTGCTTGCCGATCCAGCCGCCGGGCTCGGTGTGATAGAGCGGGTGCAGCACGGCATCGGCGTCGAAGACCGAGTAGTTGCCCCACGAGCCGTACGGCGCCGTGGGTGGCCTTGCCCTCCGCCTGGAAGAACTTGTTCCAGGCCGGACCCGGGTCCCACATCTTCACCGTCGTCCGGAGCCCGACCTCGGTGAGCATCTGGCCCAGGGCCTCGAAGTGCGGGCGCCAGTCCACCGACGGCGCTGTGCAGCGTGATGTCGACGCCGTTCGGATAGCCGGCCTGGGCCAGCAGCTCCTTGGCCTTCTTCGGGTCGTACGGGTACGGCTGCACGGACGGATCGTGCCCGAAGGCGGCGGGCTGGACGACCGTGGCCACCTGCCGCCCCAGCCCCGCCATCATCTTCTGGATCATCGGCCTGCCGGTCGATGGCGTAGTTGGCGGCCTGGCGCGCGGCCTTCTTGTCGAACGGCGCGCTCCGCATGTCGAGCAGATGTAGTGCACGCGCAGGATGGCGTCGTGCTGATCCGCGTCTGCGGATGGCCCTTGATGTCGGGCATGAGGTCGGCGTTGACGTTGCGGATGATGTCGACGCCGCCCGTCTTGAGCTCGGCCACCGGGTCGCCACCTCGGGG
Source organism: uncultured Candidatus Rokubacteria bacterium (assembly GCA_963743355.1). Classification (GTDB taxonomy): domain Bacteria; phylum Methylomirabilota; class Methylomirabilia; order Rokubacteriales; family CSP1-6; genus AR5. The sequence goes on along the minus strand of CAVUPM010000002.1, from coordinate 2,817,715 downwards.
ATCGCCCGGAAGACGAGGTGCTTGAACGCCGGCTTCCCGCGCCAGTGCTGGTCGAACGCCTCCAGCCGGATGTGCTGGTCGCGCTTCCACTCCACGAGCTTCCAGGGGCCGGTGCCCACGGTCGCCGTGCTGCCGAAGGCCTCCGCCCCCACCTTCTCGACGTGCTTCTTGGGCACGATCGGGAAGAACACGAGGCGCTCGAGCAGCAGCGGGAACGGCTTGTCGGTGATCAGGTGGATCGTGTCGGGGTTGACGATCTTCACTTCCTTGATCGCGCGGACGTTGCCGTACTGCGGCGACGTCTTCTTCTCCTTGCCCGGCTCGAGCACCCGGTCGAAGGAGAACTTCACGTCCTCGGCGGTCAGGGTCGAGCCGTCGTGGAACTTGACGCCCTGGCGGAGCTTGAACTCCCACGTCGTGTCGTTCAGCGCCTTCCACGACAGGGCCAGCGAGGGCTCGAACTCGAGCTTGGCGGAGCGGTGCAGGAGCGAGTCGAACATGTTGATGTTGACGAGGATGCCGACCCGCTCGAAGTGCATGTGGGGGTCGAGGGTCGGCGCGTGCGACGGGAGCGCGACGGTGAGCGTGTCCTTGCCCTGGGCGGCGGCGCCGATCGGCATGGCGACGAGCGCGGCGAGAGCCAGAGCGACAAGGCCGGGGAACCAACGCCTCATAGGGTGTCCTCCTTCGACTTTGCGACGGGACGGCAGCGGCCCGGGCGGATCGTGGTGGGGACGATACACCATGCCCGGGGGCAAGGGGAAGTCCCTGGGTCGGGCCCCTGGTCGGGCCGCCGCTCAGCTCGGCAGCCTCCCGCGCGTCCTGGTCGGCAGCCGGTAGATGCTGGTGCGCGCCGTGACGTAGAGGGTGCTGCCATCCTCGCCCCAGCCCAGGTTCGCCGGCAGCTCCGGCAGGACGATCCTCCCCAGCAGCGTGCCGTCCGGCCGGCAGACCCAGAGGCCACCCGGCCCGGTGGAGAACACGTTGCCGTGCACGTCCACCTTGAGGCCGTCGGGCACGCCGGGGTCGTCCGACGCCATGTCCAGCAGGATGCGGCTTCCGGTCAGCGTGCCATCGGGCCGGACGTCGAACGCCCGGATGTGCTTGTGGGCCGAGTCGTCGATGTACAGGACGGACTCGTCGGGCGAGAAAGCGAGGCCGTTGGGCAGCGCGAAGTCGTCGACCAGCAGCTGGAGGCTCCCGTCGGGGGCGAGGCGGTAGACGCCGTTGCAGGGCTGTTCCTTGCCCGGGATGGGCTTGGTCCACCAACCCGCGGGCCGCGGGACGCCCGGCGTGCTGGGCTGCACCCCATAGGGCGGGTCGGTGAAATAGATGAAGCCGTCGGACTTGACCACGAGATCGTTGGGGCTGTTGAGCCGCTTGCCCTGGAACTGTTCGGCCAGGACCGTGCGCTTGCCATCGTCCCCCACGCGCGTCACCCGGCGGCCGTCGTGCTCCGCCGCGAGCACCCGCCCCTGGCGATCCAGCGTCAGGCCATTGGACATGCCCGTGGCGAAGGTGGTCACCTCCGGGCCCTCCGGGAGCCGGCGCCAGCGGACGATGCGCTTGTTCGGAATGTCGCTGAAGAGGAGATCGGTGCCGCGCCACACCGGCCCCTCGGTGAACCCGAGCCCGCCGGCGATGCGGTCGATGGGAGCGTCAGGGGCGACGAGATCGTGAAGACCCGGGTCGTGCACTTCGAGCGGTGCCATGAGGCCTCCTCAGGGATGTGAAGACTCGATCGGGATGATCGGCAGGATGAGCCTGGATTCGCGGCCGCGTGCGTGGAAGACGGTGTTGTCGGCGACGACGCGGCGACGGTCGCGCCCGATCGGCTCGCCGGTGTTGGGGTTGACGTCGAAGCGCGGGTGGTTCGAGCTCGAGACGTCGAGACGGATGCGGTGGCCGGGCACGAAGAGATTGCTCGTCGGGTACAGCGTGATCGTCACCTGCACGGGGACACCCGGTGTCACGGGCTCGCCCCGCTCGCGACCGTTGCGATAGCGCAGCCGCGTGATGCTGTCGGTGAGGTTCAGCGCGTACCCGAGCGGATGCCACGGGCTCGGCGGATAGACGTCCACGAGCTTGGCCGTGAAGTCGGTGTCCGTGGCGGACGTCGCCACCCACAGGACGACCTCGATGGGGCCGGTGACCTCGGTCGGCTCCCGCAGGGGCTCGGTCTGGAAGACGAGGACGTCGGGTCGGGATCCGAGCGGCAGGTAGGGCGGGCGGCAGCCGTGAAAGGCCGGCGCCTCGCGCTGGTCGAATCCGCCCGGAGCCATGACGTCCGCCGTGCGCTCGCCCCGCCCGAGGTAGCTCGGATCGGCGATCCCGGCCGGCGGCGGCAGCACGTCGCGATGCGACGAGACATTGCCGCCGATGGACGGTACCGGGTTGGCCGGATCGAAGCTGTACGTGGTCGACGAGGGTTCGTCACGCGGCGGCTCCAGGCCGAGCGATCCGTCGCCGTGCAGGTAGAGGTCGGTGAACCGCGTGCGGGCCAGCGGCCACTCGCGCTCGTCGCGCCAGCGCCCGCCGTGCACGAGCCGGCCGGCTCCCGACCGCCGCCCCGAGCCGCCGCCCATCACGAAGATCCGCAGCGGCGCCTCGGCGTCGAGGCCGTTGTCGACGCCGCGGAGCCACCGGTCGAACCAGCGCAGGTGCAGCTCGTCGAAGCTCGGTAGGGCTGCCGGCCGCCCGAACTCCACGTCGCCGGCGTACGACAGCTCGACGGTCTTCGCGCCGTGGGTCCACGGCCCGACGAGCGCGCGCACCGGGCGGCGCCCGGCGGCCTGAAGGCCGACGAAGTTCTGGAAGGTCGCCCGGGTGTACGAGTCGTACCAGCCGCCCACCAAGAGGATGGGCATCTCCGGGAAGCGGTCCCAGTGCGCGCGCGGGTTGAGGCTCGGGTGCTTCCAGTAGTCGTCGTAGTCCGCCCGGGTGAGGATCTCCAGCGCCCACTTCTCGTAGGGCGGTACCAGGGCGAGCTGGGTCTGGCCGGGCCGGATGGGCATCCGCTGCAGCCAGTCCGAGAACGACGGGGCGCCGAGGTTGAGCGCCGGGGTCACGGCGGGTGAGGCGGTGAGCGCGGCCTGGGTGTTGTACGCGGAATGCCAGAAGGCCCAGGCGAGGAAGCGGAGCTCGAGCGCTCCGCCGTGACGGACGGAGCTCTCGTGGGCGTCGGCGCCGCTCATGTTGGCCACCATCGTCGCGAGCCCCTCGGGCCCCAGCGCGGCCATGGCGGTCTGCGTCCAGCCCGACCATGAGGTCCCGAAGGAGCCCACCGTCCCGTTCGCCCACGCCTGGCCACGGATCCACGCGATGGTATCGGCGCCGTCCTCGGCCTCGGGGACGAGGAAGTTCACCTCACCCTCGGAGCGGAAGCAGCCGCGGCAGTCCTGGTTGACCACCACGTAGCCGCGCGCCGCGAACCAGCGGCACTGGCCCAGCGTGGTCTCCGTCTCCGTCTTGTTGTAGGGCGTGCGGTGCAGGATGACGGGGCGCCGGTCGGCCACCGGGCGCCCGTCGCGGGCCGGACGATAGACGTCGGTGGCCAGGCGCACGCCGTCGCGCATGACGACCGGCACGTTCTCGGTCAGGTGCACGTCGAACTCGGGGCGAGACGACAGCGCGACGGGGTCGAGCGGCCTCACTATTCGATCACCTGATCCGCCCTCAGCAGCAGCGACGGCGGGATCGTCAGGCCCAGCGCCTTGGCGGTCTTGAGGTTGATGACCAGTTCGTAGTGGCTGGGCGACTCCACCGGGAGGGTGCCGGGGCGGGCGCCGCGGAGGATCTTGTCGACGTAGACGGCGGCGCGGCGGAACTGCTCGGTGATGCGTGCCGAGTAGGACATGAGACCGCCCGCTTCGGTGAACTCCCGTAGCGAGTAGATGCCGGGCAGCCGGTGTTCGCGGGCCAGCTCGGCGACGCGCTGCCGCTCCGTGAACAGGAGGGTGTCTCCCGGCACCAGCAGGGCGTCGCAGCGATCCCGGACCATCGCCGTGAACGCGGACCCAAGGTCGTCGCGGCCGCGCACCTCGACGAACTGGACCCGTAGATCGAGAGTCTGCCCGGCGGCCTCGTATTCTCGCAGGCCCACCGTCGTGGCGGGGCTGCGAAGCACGGCCACGCGCGCGACCCTGGGCAACATCTCCTTGAGGAGCTGGAGCTGCTTGGCACGGATCTCGGCCGTGAGCTGCTGGCTGAGGCCGGTGACGTTGCCCCCGGGCCGGGCCAAGCTCGCGACGAGCCCCGCCTCCACGGGATCTGTGGCGTTGACCATGACGATGGGGATCGTCGTCGTCGCCCGCTTGGCCGCGAGCGCCGGCGCCTGGGAGGAGGCGACGATCACGTCCACCTTCTGCCGCACCAGGTCGGCGGCCATCTCGGCGAAGCGCTCGGGACGGCCCTCGGCCCAGCGGTACTCGATGACGACGTCCTTGCTTTCGACGTGACCCAGCGCTTTCAGGCCGTCCGCGAACGCCGCGACGACGTGGGCGGCCGCCGCCGGCGTCGTGGTCATCAAGACCCCGACGCGTCGAGCCTTCGCCGGCGTCTGGGCGTGGGCGGCGACGGGCAACAGCACCGCGGCGACCGCCAATTCGCTGATGAACGCGCGCCTGTCCGTCATTGGCTCGCCTGCGTGCTCCCCGCAACCGTTCGACGCTCCATCATTCGATCGCCCAGCCCCGCAGCAGAAGCGATTGCGATGTCGATCGGCCTCATGTCGGACGATGGCTCCCGTGGGGGCGGCAGGGTCAGCGGCTCAGCTGTTCCGGAAACGCTCGGCGTTGTCCTGGGGCGCGTAGCCCAGCACCGTGCGCGCGCGAGGCGTGTCGTAGATCTTCCACGTGTTGTCGGAGGCGCCGAAGACGATCTCGTGCTTGATGCGTGGCGCGGCGAGGGCGCGCTCCGTGAGGTGCGCCAGGTCCCGGTGGCTCAGCCACGACACGAAGCTGCGGGCGTCGCGGCCGGGCCGGTCGTCCCGCCCCACCGTACCGAGCCGCACCACCACCACCTCCATCCCGTGCGCCTCCGCGTAGTACTGACCCAGCGCCTCGCCGAAGATCTTGCTCACGGCGTACGGCCCGTCGGGACGGGTCGGCATGTCGGCCGTCACCAGCGGCACCGCGGCTGGGTCGAGGCCTGCGTAGTCCCCGGTCGCGATCCGGGACCAGGGCGGGTCGCTCTCGTACATGCCGCATACGTGCATGGAGCTGAAGAAGACGACGCGCTTCACCCCGCCCCGCCGCGCGGCCTCGTACACGTTGGCCGTCGCCACGACGTTGTCCGGGATCAGCGTGTCCCACCAGATCTCGGGGGTGTGGCGGGGGTCGGCGGCCAGGTGCACCACCGCGTCGGCGCCCTTGAACGCGGGAAGAATGGCGTCGAGATCGGTCAGGCTGGCGACGAGGGCGCCGGCCATGCCCGGGGTCGGGACGCGGTCGACGCCGCGCAGGCTGTACTTGTCGGCCAGCGCCCGCCGGAGAATCACTCCGATGCGTCCACCCGAGCCCGTGACAACGACGCTTGCCCCCATCGATGAGACCCCCCGGCGGGATAGTAACCGATCGGGTCGCCGCGGGTCCGACGCGGGTGCTACGCTACCCCGGTTGCGGGCCGGGCCATTCCCGGATCGGGAGGTCAGCATGACAACGGTGGAGACAGCGCTCGGACCGGTGGCCACGGCCGAGCTCGGACCGACGCTGATGCACGAGCACGTCGTCACCCGCTCGCCGGGGGTGCAGGAGAACTGGCCCCACCTGTGGGACCGCAACGCCATCCTCGACATCGCCGAGCGGAAGCTGGCCGACCTCTATAGCCGCGGCATCCGCGCGATCGTCGACCTGACCACCGTCGACCTGGGACGCGACATCGACCTCATCATCGGGGTGGCCCGCCGCTCGCGCGTGCACATCGTCGTCGCCACCGGCGTGTGGTGGATGCCGCAGCGGTACTTCAGCGCCCACGGCGTCGACGCGGTGGCCGAGCTCTTCATCCGCGACATCACCCAGGGCATCGGCGCCAGCGGCGTCAAGGCGGCCATCATCAAGTGCGCCACCGACACGGCCGGCGTGACGCCGGTGATCGACAACATCCTGCGCGCGTCCGCGCGCGCCCAGAAGGCGACCGGGGTGCCGATCTCGACGCACACCTGGGCGGCCGGCCGGACCGGCGAGATGCAGCAGGCGATCTTCGCGCAGGAGGGTGTGGACCTCGGCCGCGTCATCATCGGTCACAGCGGTGACAGCGAGGACCTCGGCTACCTGCGCGGGATGATGGAGCGGGGGAGCACCATCGGGATGGACCGCTTCGGCCTCGAGAACTTCCTGTCGACGACGAAACGGGTCGAGGTGCTCGCGCGGCTGTGCGCCGAGGGCTACGCCGGCAAGATGGTCCTCTCGCACGACGCCAACTGCTGGACCGACATGCTGTCGGAGGACGCCAAGCGCCGGACCCGGCCGCACTGGCACTACAACCACATCCCCGACGACATCCTGCCCGCGCTCCGCAAGGCGGGGGTCAGCGAGGACCAGATCGACCAGATGCTCGTGCGCAACCCGCGGGCGATCTTCGAGGCGTCGGGGCGTTGAGTCGCGCGATGAACAGGTCGAAGGAACGTCCACTCTGGCGCATTGTAAGCTTCGTTGCGCTTTTCATGGTGCTGAGCCTCCCCGCGGCGCAGGCCCACGCCCAGATCTCCGACGGGATCGTCAAGGTCGGCGTCCTGAACGACGAGTCCGGGCCATACGCTGCCCTGGCCGGGCCCGGGTCGAGAGTGGCGGCGCTCCTGGCCGTCGAGGATTTCGGCGCAGCGGCCAAGGGCATGACGGTCGAGATCGTCTTCGCTGACCATCAGAACAAGCCCGACGTGGGTGCGAAGATCGCCCGTCAGTGGTACGACGCCGAGAAAGTGGATGTGATCGTCGACGTCTGCACGTCATCGGTGGCCTTGGCCATCAATCAGATCGCGCGAGAGAAGGGAAAGGCGCTCTTGGTCTCCTGCGGGGCTTCGTCAGACCTCACAGGCAAAGCCTGCTCGCCCAACACCATTCACTGGACCTACGATACCTGGGCGCTCGCCCACAGCACCGGAAGAGCGCTCGTCAGATCGGGCGCGAATACGTGGTTCTTCCTTACCGCTGACTACGCCTTCGGCGCCGCCCTCGAGCGCGACGTGGAAGCCGTGGTGCTGGAGAACGGCGGCAAGGTGCTCGGCAAGGTGCGTCACCCGTTCCCGACGTCGGACTTTGCCTCGTTCTTGCTCAAGGCGCAATCCTCGCAGGCCAAGATCATCGGCCTGGCCAACGCGGGGGGCGATACGATCAACGCCATCGAACAGGGCACCAAGTTAGGCATCGTCCAGGGGGGGCAGAACTTCGCCGGCCTGCTGGTGTTCCTCACCGACGTGCACAGGCTGGGACTGAACAAGGCCCAGGGGCTGATGCTCAGCGAGTCCTTCTACTGGGATCTGGACGACCAGACTCGCGCGTGGTCGACCCGCTTCGCCCGGCGTCACTGGGGTGCCATGCCGACCATGGCGCAGGCCGGTGTCTACTCGTCGGTGCTGCACTACCTCAAGGCGGTGGACGCGCTGAAGAACGACGACGGCACCGCGGTGATCGCGAAGATGAAGGCGCTGCCCACGGACGACCCCCTCTTCGGGAAGGGCACCATCCGTCAGGACGGCCGAAAGATCCATCCCATGTACCTCTTCGAGGTGAAGAAGTCGTCCGAGTCCAAGAGTCCATGGGACTTCTATAAGTTGCGCGCGACCATCCCGGCGGCGGAGGCGTTCCGGCCCTTGGGCCAAGGTGGCTGCCCGCTGGTCAAGAGTCAGCGCTGATCCGCCGGGGCCTCGCGGCGGTTGTCCTCGGCGCCGGCGTCCTCGCAATGGTCGGCGCCCTTCCATTTTCGGCCAGCGCCCAGCGCACTCGTCCGCCCCACCGCGTCGGTGTGCTGAACGACGCGAGGGCAGCCAATCACCCGACCGTCGAGGGGCTCAAGGCTGGCCTCCGGGACCTCGGCTTCGAAGAAGGTCGCGACGTGACCTTCGCCGTCACGCTCACCGATGGGAATCCCGAACGGATGCCGGCGGCGGCCGCCGCCCTGGTCAAGGCCGGGGTGGACGTGATCTTCACGAGCAGCGACGCGGCGACGCTCGCGGCAAAAGCGGCGACGCAGTCCATCCCCATCGTGTTCACACTCGTCGGTGATCCCGTGGCGGCGGGCATCGTGACGTCCCTCGCGCACCCCGACGGGAATCTCACCGGCGTCTCGAGTCTCACCACTGGGCTCGTCCCGAAACGTCTGGAGGCGCTCAAGGCGCTGGCTCCGGGGCTGCGCCGGGTGTGGGCAATCGATCACGGTGCGGACCCAGCGTCCAGCGCGGGGATCACCAGCGCACTCCAGGTCTCCTCGCGCTTCGGAATCGAGATCGTGCGTCAGGCCATTCTCACACCGGACGACCTCAAGCACACTCTCGCGCGCCTGCGCCCGGGCGACGCCCTGCTGGTGCCGGACATCGCCACGCTGGACATCTCGGCCGTGCTCCTCGAGACCTCCCTTGCCCGCCACATTCCGGCGGTGTTCTCCTCCGAGCTGTGGGTGAGCCACGGAGGACTCGTCTCCTACGGCGCCGACTACCGCGCGCAAGGCGTACAGGCCGCCCGACTCGTCGTGAAGCTCCTCCGCGGCGCGCGTTCCGCGGCTCTTCCCGTCGAGGCTGCCGACCGCATCGTCCTCGCCGTCAACCTCAAGACGGCGGCGGCCTTCGGTCTCACTGCGCCGCGCACGCTCCTCTTCCGGGCGGACATCATTCGCCGGTGAGGAACGTGACGCCGCGCGGCCGGCTCTTCCGCAAGTACGCGGCCGTCCTGATCCTGCTCGTCGGCGGCGTGCTGCTCCTGAGCAGCCTCATCAACCTCTACTTCTCCTACCGGGAAACCAAGGCGGCGCTGATCCGGCTCGAGCGCCAGCAGGCCCTGGTAGCCGCCAGCCGCATCGAGCAGTTCGTCACGGGGATCGAGCGGCAGGTGCGCGCGGCGATGGAGGTGCCGTTCAGCGATGCCGCGATGGCGCGCGAGCAGCGCGAGATCGATTTCCTTCGCCTGCTCCGTGACGTGCCCGCCATCATGGAGATCGTCCAGCTCGATGCGGCCGGTACGGATGCAGCTGCTGGTGTCTCGCTTCGCGCCCAACGAGATTGGCAGCCAGCGCGACCTGTCACGGGATGTCCGCTTCACGAAAACGCGCATCGGACGTACGTACTTCGGTCCGGTGTATTTTCGCAGCGAGTCCGAGCCGTACCTCACCATTGCAGTGCCCTGGGGTGAGGGCGCTCCAGAGGTCGCGGCGGCGGAGGTCAACCTCAAGGCGATCGGGCCGGTCATCTCGCAGATCCAGGTCGGCCTCACCGGCTACGCGTACGTCATCGACCAGCGCGGACTTCTCGTCGCCCATCCCGACATGAGCGTCGTCCTCCAGAAGCGTGACCTCTCGGAGCTGCCGCAGATCCGTGCCGCCCGGGCCGCGCCCGTCGGGCACGATGTCGTGACCGAGACGTCCGGGCTCCAGGGGGGCCGGGTGCTGACGAGCCACACCGCCATCGAGCGACTCGGCTGGCTGGTGTTTGCCGAGCAGCCGCTCGCGGAGGTGTTCGCACCCCTGCAGGGGGCGATCGTCCTGAGTACGATCTTCTTCGTGGTCGGCCTCGGGCTCTCGGTCCTCGCCAGCGTCGTGCTCGCCCGCCGGATGGTCGCGCCCATCCGTGTGCTACAGCAGGGCGCGGCGAGGATCGGCGCCGGCGAGCTCGGGCACCGCATCGACATCCGGACGGGCGACGAACTGGAAGCGCTCGGCGAGGAGTTCAACCGGACGGCCGCTCAGCTCGAGGAGTCGTACGCGAACCTCGAGCAGAAGGTCGAGGCGCGCACGCGCGAGCTGGCCGACGCGAACGCGGGGCTGAGCCAGGCGCTGGAGCAGCAGACCGCCACCGGCGAGATCCTGCGTGTCATCAGCAACTCGCCGACTGATGTCCAACCAGTGTTCGACACGATCGCGCAGAGCGCGGCCCGGCTCTGCGAGGCCCGGTTCTGCCACGTGTTCCGGTTCGACGGCGGACTCCTCCACGTCGTGGCGCACCATGGGTTGACGCCCGACGGGGCCGAGGCGGTGCGCCGCGCCTGGCCGATGGCACCGAGCCGCGAAAGCGCGGCGGGGCGGTCGGTGCTCAGTGGCGTCGTCGAGCACATCCCGAACGTGCACGCGGATGCCGAGTACGCGCTTGGCGCGGTCGCAGAGGTCGCCACGACCCGGAGCACGGTGGCAGTCCCCATGGTGCGTGAAGGCCTTCCCGTCGGGGCGATTACCATCTCGCGATCCCAGTTGGGACTCTTCCCCGGGCGGCAGGTCGAGCTCCTCAAGACCTTTGCCGATCAGGCGGTCATCGCGATCGAGAACGTGCGCTTGTTCAACGAGCTGCAGGCGCGGACACGGGATCTCACGCGGTCCGTCGCCGAGCTGCAAGCACTGGGGGAGGTCAGCCGGGCGGTCAGCTCGACCCTGGATCTGGAGACCGTCCTCAACACGATCGTGACGCGCGCCGTCCAGCTGTCCAACGCCAACGGCGGGATCCTCTACGAATACGACGAGGCGACGCAGGAGTTCAGCCGCATCAGGGGCAGGCACGGTCTCGACGACGATCTCGTGGAGGTGCTCAGCGCAAGCCCCCTCCGACTCGGCGAGGGCGCGGCAGGGAGGGCGGCCACCCTGCAGGCTCCCGTGCAAGTCTCCGACGTGTTGGCCGAGGGGACCTATGATGTGGCGCGGATCCGCGGCATCTTCGAGCGGCGCGGGTATCGGTCGCTGCTGGCGGTTCCCATGCTCCTCGAGCAGCAGATCGTCGGCGTGCTCGCCGTCTGGGGGCGCGAGCCTGGAACGTTCGCTCAGGAAATCGTCGACCTTCTCCAGACCCTGGCAACCCAGTCCGTGCTCGCGATCCAGAACGCCCGTCTGTTCCGCGAGCTCGCGGAGAAGAGCCGGGAGCTCGAAGCCGCGAGCCGTCACAAGTCCGAGTTCCTTGCCAACATGTCGCACGAGCTGCGCACACCGCTGAACGCGATCCTCGGATTCAACGAAATGATTCTCGGCCAGGTCTACGGCGAGGTGCCGGGCGAACTGCAGGAGCCGCTGGCCGACATCCAGAGCAGCGGGAAGCACCTCTTGCGCCTTATCAACAACGTCCTCGATCTCGCCAAGATCGAGGCCGGGCACATGGAGCTGGCGCTGGCGGACTATTCGGTCCAGGACACGGTGGAGAGCGTGCGGGCCTCGCTCCGCCCCCTGGCGGTGGACAAGGGGTTGGAGTTCGTCGCCGCCGTTCCCGAGGACATCCCGCTGGCTTACGGGGACGGCGGGCGGATCGTCCAGTGCCTCATGAATCTCGCCGGTAACGCCTTGAAGTTCACCCGACAGGGGCGGGTCGAGATCGCCGTCGAGCTCCGGGGCGACCTGCTCGTCTATCGTGTCGCCGACACGGGGATCGGGATCGCCGCCGACAAGATCGAGACCCTGTTCGCCGAGTTCCGGCAAGGCGACACTACCATCACCAGCGAGTTCGGAGGGACCGGGCTCGGACTCAGCATCACCAGGAAGTTCGTCGATCTTCACCGGGGTAGGATCTGGCTGGAAAGCGAGCTGGGGAGCGGGTCGACCTTCTTCATCGCGATCCCGCTCCGCCTGGACGGAGGTGCGACGGCATGAGCGCGAAGACCATCCTCTACGTCGAGGACAACGAGTTGAACCGGAAGATGCTCCGCCATTTGCTGCGCGGCACGTCCTACCGCCTGATCGAGGCGCCCGACGGGGAGGCTGGCATGAGGATGGCCAGGGAGCAGCGCCCGGATCTGATTCTCATGGACGTCCAGCTCCCGAAGATCTCCGGCATCGAGGCCACCCGCGCCCTTCGCGCGGAGCCGTCGACCGCTGACACCCCGATCATCGCCATCACGTCCTTCGCGCTGAGCGGCGACGAGCAGCGGGCAAAGGAGGCCGGAGCATCCGCCTATCTCGCGAAACCGTACAGCCCGTTCATCCTCCTCGGCCTGATTCGAAAGCTGGTCCCCGAAGGGTGAGCACGATGGCTGAGATCCCGATCTCGCTCACCTGTGCCGACTATGCCCGGGTCATGCCCCTGGCGACCGGCGAGGTGAAGGCGGAGGGGATCGCGCTCACGATGATCCTCAGCCGCCGGGGCTCGTGGCCGGAGCGGGCCGAGATGCTGCGCCGCGCCGCGCAGGATCCGGCCGTGCAGGGCGGCGAGTGGTCGATGGCCCAGTACCTCTACCGCATCGACAAGGGGGATCGCCGGTACGTCGGCCTTCCGATCTTCCCGTTGCGCAACTTCACGGCACGCGACCTGTACGTCCGCCGCGGTGGCCCGATCCGGGAGCCCAAGGACCTGGCCGGCAAGCGCATCGGCATGTACAGCTACAGCGCGAGCGGGTCCATCTGGTACCGCCACTTCCTGCGCTTCGTCGGGCTCGATCCGGCGGCCATCCAGTGGTGGATCGGGGACGTCGACGCCGCGTGGTCGTCGCCGGTGGACCCGAATCTGCCGGCCGGCGTGAAGGCGGCTCCGGCCGGCCGTTCCCTGTCGGATCTGCTGCTCGCCGACGAGCTCGAGGCCGTCTACAGCCCGCCGCGCCCGCAGGCGTACCATCCCCAGACCGGTCGTATCGCCCGCCTGTTCCCGGATTTCCGCCGGGTCGAGCAGGAGTACTTCCGGCAAACCGGGGCGTTTCCGCCGCAGCACCTGATTGTCCTGCGGCGGGAGGTGTGGGAGGCGAACCCGTGGATGGCTCGGAGCCTCACCGAGGCGTTCGGCGCCGCCAACGACGTCTTCACCGCGGCCCAGCATGGGTTCCCGTACGCCACGCCCTGGCTGGAGGCCGAGCTCGAGGACACGGCGGCCGTGATGGGTGACGACTTCCACCCGTACGGACTCGAGCGGAACCGGGCACAGATCGACATCTTCACCGGCGAGGCCTTCCGGCTGGGGTTGACGAACCGCAAGGTCACGACGGAGGAGTATTTCGCGGACTACCTCCGGGCATGATTCATGACGCCGGGCGCCCGCCGCTCAGGCGGCGACGCCCAGCGATCGTCCCAGCTCGTTCAGCGCCGTCTTCTCCTGCTCGCTGACCTGGGTGCCGCCGAGACCGAGGAAGCCACCCTCCCTGGCCGCCTCGGAGACTCGCTTGCCGGTATCCTGGAGCCAGCGCTTGACCGCCTGACTCTCCTCCGGCCGGGCCTTCAAACGTCTCCTGGAGAATTCCGACCGGCCCGCTCGGGCTCGCCGCCACGACGACGAGCCCGGCCATCATCGGTGCCCGTCTCAGGAGATTCCATTCCTCGGGGGTGAAGTTCGCCTTGGTCGTCATCGCGTCCTCCCGGCACGCTCAGGGCGCCACCCCGAGTGCCTTGACGGTCGTCATGTTGATGTACCGGTCGTTGTCGACCGGCAGGCCCTTCGACTGCTGGAAGGCGCGCACAGCGTTCAGCGTCTTGGCATCGACCCGGCCGTCGGCGCGGCCGGGATCGAAGCCGGCCCGCCGTAGGGACTGCTGGAGCGCCGCCAGCGTCTGCGGAGAAGCGTTGGTCTCGCACAGCACTGCGCGCCACTCGGTCGTGGCCGGAGCCCGGAGAACCTGCTTGGGGACCTCCTCGAACTCGGCCGGGATCTCGATCTTGATCTCGCGCGCCGGGGTCACGACCTTCTGGACCGCCACCGTCTTGAACTCAGCCGGGACGTCGACCTCGCGCGTGGTGGCCGCCGTCTTCAGCACCGTCTTCTTCACGGTCGTGTGCTCGGCGGGGACGTCGACCTGGCGCGTGCTGGCGGGCTTGTCGACTACCTCGCGAGTCACGGTCCGGAACTCGCCGGGCACTTCCACCAGACACAGGATGTCGCCCGCGTTCGGATCCAGCTTCTGCTGGGCGCGCTCGGCCGCGGAGAGCTCGGAGCTCCGCTTCCACACGGTGGAGGCCGGGCGGACGGCGACACGCTCGGTGACCGTGCGCATCGTGGCGGGCACGACCTCCAGCCGCGTCGTCGCCGGCCGCACGAGCACCCGTTCCTCGACGTCCTCGAAGGTGGCCGGCACGACCTCGATTCTCTTGGTCGCCGGACGCACCATCACACGCTCCTGGGTCTCCTGGAACTGGGCCGGGGCCACCTCGATGCGCGAGGAGGCCGGCTTCTTGATCACGCGCTCTCTCACGGTGTCGTACTGGGCGGGGACGACCGCATGGGCGTAGCAATCGCCCGGCGCCGCGTTCGGCGGAAGCCCCATCGGCGCCTGGCCCGACGCGGGCAGGTAGTCCACGGTGGCGCCGCGCAGGCCGTAGCCGGTGTCGGCCGGCGATGCGGCGGGAGCCGGGGCCGGCGGCACGGCGACGGTCTTCGGATGTTTCGCGCATCCGGTCAGCGCAGAGCCCACGATCACGCTCGCTGTTACAAAGAGCACTAGCCCCTTCATCGACGTCTCCTCCTCACGGATGCTTCATCGCGTGCTCACGGCAGCCCGTGTCCGCGACGTCCGGTTCACGCTGCGCGAGAGCACCGACGGGGGGGACAGTACGACCGGCGGATCGCCGGAAACAGGCCCGATCGGGTCCGGGCGTGGGGCCCCTTGGCCGGGGTCGCCCGGACAGTCTCCTCGGCCCCCGGAGGGACTGGCCTATAATCGGCGCACGTCACCGCCGGGGAGGGGAGAACGCGTGATGCCGGTCATCCTGGGCACGGGCGCCTATCGCTACGAGGTCGTCGACAACTGGGCGAAGCTGCCGCCGGGGCGGGAGTTCAACGCCGACGTGGCGGCGGTCGGCGTCGACGCGCAGGACCGGGTGTACGCGTTCAATCGGGGCGCGCACCCGATGGTCGTCTTCGATCGCGACGGCACCTTCCTGCGCTCGTGGGGCGAGGGCGTGTTTCGCCGGGCGCACGGTGTGCACATGGCGCCCGACGACACGCTGTGGCTGACCGACGACGGCGACCACACCGTCCGGCACTGCACGCTGGACGGCAAGGTGCTGCTGACCATCGGCGTCCCCGGGGTGCCGAAGCCCTACATGAGCGGCGAGCCGTTCCACCGCTGTACGCACACGGCGCTGTCACCGCAGGGCGATCTCTACGTCTCCGACGGCTACGGCAACTCGCGCGTGCACACGTTCGCGCCGAACGGCACGCTGCTGCGCTCGTGGGGCGAGCCGGGCACCGACCCCGGCCAGTTCAACATCGCCCACAACATCTGTTGCGACGCCGACGGCTGGGTCTACGTGGCCGACCGCGAGAACCATCGCGTCCAGGTGTTCGACGGCAACGGCAAGTACGAGACGCAGTGGAACAACATGCACCGGCCCTCGGGCCTGTTCATGGACCGGGGCCCTGACGGGCGCTTCTACGTCGGCGAGATCGGTGCCGGCATGGCCGTCAATCAGGACATGCCCAACATCGGGCCGCGCGTCGGCATCTACAGCCACAAGGGCGAGCTGCTGGCGCGGCTGGGCCAGCGCCCGGCCGGCCTCGAGCTCGGCCAGTTCATCTCGCCGCACGGGCTCGCCGTCGATTCGCGCGGCGACATCTACGTGGGCGAGGTCTCGTTCACCAACTGGGGCCGGCGCGGGCCCATTCCGCCCGGGTTGCGCAGCCTGCAGAAGCTCGTCAAGGTGCGGTGAAGACGGCCCTCCCGGGGCCGAAGGGAGGCTTCTACTTCGGAAGCGGCGTCGCCTTCCGGCGCGATCAGCTCGGCTTCTACGAGTCGTGCGCGCGGGAGTACGGTGATGTCGCCGCGACGCGGATGGGTCCCTTCCGCATCCTGCTCGTCTACCATCCCGACGCCATCGAGGAGCTTCTGGTCACCCGGAACCGGGATTTCGTCAAGAGTCCCGGCGTGCAACTGCTTCGCCCCCTGCTCGGCGACGGCCTGTTGCTCTCCGAGGGCGACACCTGGCTGCGCCAGCGCCGGCTCGTCCAGCCCGCCTTCCACCGCCAGCGCGTGGCCGGCTACGGCGAGGTGATGACCGCCTTCGCCGAGCGTCACGTGGCCGACTGGCAGGACGGCGCCGTCGTCGAGGTGCACGCCGAGATGATGGCGCTGACCCAGGCCATCGTCGCCAAGACCCTCTTCGACGCCGACGTCTCCGGCGACGCCCACGAGGCCGGCCAGGCGGCGAAGGTGCTGGCGGAGGACTTCGGCGCCCGGCTGCGGGGCTTCCGCCTGATCCCCTACTGGGCGCCGACCCCGGGGAACCTCCGAGCCTGGCGGGCGGTCCGGCGGCTCGACGCGCTCGTCCATCGCATCATCGCCGCGAGACGCGCGAGCGACGAGGACCGCGGCGACCTGCTGTCCATGCTGGTCAGTGCCCAGGACGCCGACGACGGCACCCGGATGACCGCGCGCCAGGTGCGCGACGAGGTCATGACGATCTTCATGGCCGGCCACGAGACGACCGCGGTGGCGCTCTCGTGGACCTGGTACCTGCTCGCCCGGCATCCCGACGCCGAGGCCCGGCTGGCCGACGAGCTGCGCGAGGTCCTCGGAGGTCGGCCTCCCTCCGTCGCCGATCTGCCGCGACTGAAGTACGCCGACATGGTGGTGACGGAGTCCATGCGGCTCTACCCGCCGGCGTACGGGCTCGGCCGTCAGGCGGTGAAGGCGACCGAGATCGCTGGTCACCCGATCGCGCCGAGTGACATCCTCATCGCGCCCACGTGGGTGGTGCATCGCGACCGCCGCTGGTTCGAGGATCCCGAGGCCTTCCGCCCGGAGCGGTGGGCCGGCGACCTCGCCCGCCGGCTCCCGCGCTTCGCCTACTTCCCGTTCGGTGGCGGGCCCCGCCAGTGCATCGGCAACAGCTTCGCGCAGATGGAAGCCGTCCTCCTCCTCGCCGCCATCGCCCAGCGCTGCCGGCTGTCGCTGGTTCCCGGCCAGCGGATCACGCCGACGCCCTACGTCACGATCCGGCCGGAGCCCGGCATCCGCATGCTCGTGCACGGTCGTGTTCGACCGTGATCGGCGCCGTGCCGGCGCCGGCCTCGCGCGAGCGGATGGGGAGTATCATCACGGCTCGACGCACACCGCGACGGGAGGACGCACGGCATGGGACAGCTCGACGGCAAGGTGGCGATCGTCACCGGCTCGGGGCGGGGCATTGGGCAGCAGGTGGCGTTGCGCCTGGCCCGCGACGGCGCGGCGGTGGTCGTCAACGACCTCGACGAGGCGCCGGCCAAGGAGACGATCGCGCTCATCGAGAAGCTCGGCGGCCGGGCGGTCGCCTGCAACGGCGACGTCACGGCCAAGGACTTCGGTGATCGGATCGTGGAGACGGCGGTCAAGCAGCTGGGCGGCCTCCACGTCATCGTGAACAACGCCGGCTACACGTGGGACAACGTCATCCAGAAGATGACCGACGAGCAGTGGTACGCCATCCTCGACGTCCACGTGACGGCGCCGTTCCGCATCCTGCGCGCGTTCGCACCGTACCTGCGCGAGCAGTTCGAGGCCGAGTCCAAGCGCGGCCAGCGCATCGTCCGCAAGGTCGTGCAGATCTCCTCGACGTCCGGTGTCCGGGGCAACGCGGGGCAGGTGAACTACTCCTCGGCCAAGGCGGCGGTGACGGGCATGACGCGCACGCTCGCCAAGGAGTGGGGCCGCTACGCGGTCACCGTGAACTGCGTCGCCTTCGGCTACGTCCAGACGCGCCTCACCAAGCCGCTCGCCGAGGGCGAGGCCGGCACCATCGAGGTCGCCGGGCGCCAGGTGAAGGTCGGCGTGCAGGGCGCCCGCATCGCCGCCATGAACCAGATGATCCCGCTCGGCCGCGGCGGGTTGCCCGAGGAAGCGGCGGGCGCGATCTATCTCTTCTGCAGCCCCGACAGCGACTTCGTCAGCGGCCAGACGCTCGTCGTCACCGGCGGCGCGTAGCGGGCCGGCGACCATGAAGGCCGGCGTGATCTTTCCCCAGACGGAGTGCGGGACCGACGTCGTCGCCATCGGCGAGTTCGTCCGGACCGTCGAGGCGATGGGCTTCGACCATCTCTTCGTGGCCGATCACGTCCTCGGCGCCGATCCGAAGTTCCATGCCCACCCGTCGCTGGCCACGTACTCCCACGAGGCGGTGGTCCACGAGGCGCTCACGTTGATGGCCTACCTCGCGGCCATCACGCGCCGGCTCACGCTGGCCACTGGCATCTTGATCCTCCCGCAGCGGCAGACGGCGCTGGTGGCCAAGCAGGCCGCGCAGCTCGACGTGCTGAGCGGCGGGCGGCTGCGTCTCGGGATCGGCGTGGGCTGGAACGCCGTCGAGTTCGAGGCGCTCAACGAGACCTTCGAGAACCGCGGCCGGCGCAGCGCGGAGCAGATCGCCGTCCTGCGCGCGCTGTGGACCCAGCCGGTCGTCGATTTCCGAGGCGAGTTCCACCGCATCAGCCACGCCGGTCTCAATCCCATGCCGATCCAGCGGCCGATCCCGATCTGGTTCGGCGTGGGCAGCCGAGAGCAGCCGGTGCCGCCGGACGCCGCCTTGCGCCGGATCGCGCGGCTTGCCGATGGCTGGAGCCCGAACTTCGCGCCCGACGCCCAGGGCCAGACGCTCGTCGCCCGCGTGCACCAGTACGCGCGCGATGCGGGCCGCGATCCCTCGAAGCTGCCGCTCGAGGGCCGCATCCGCCTCGCCGGTCAGGGCGCTGACGGCTGGGCAACGCAGGTCGACGCGTGGAAGGCGCTCGGCGCGACCTCCGTCATCGCCGAGCCGCGGAACGCGGGCCTGCGCTTTCCGGACGGACACCTGGACGTGCTGCGCCGATTCAAGGACACGCTCAAGGAGGCATCGTGATGCCGCCAGTGACGCTGCAGAGTCTTCTCCGACTACGTCTGACCCTGGTGCTATCTCAGTACCGTGCGTATTGAGAAGCTCCGGACCGAGCACAACGTGAAGGTCGAGTGGGTGCACTTCCCGCTGCATCCCGAGACGCCGGTCGACGGCGGCCGCTCGCTGGCCGACCTGTTCGCGGGCCGCAACGTGGACCGCAAGGCCATGCACGAGCAGATGAAGGCGCGCATGGACGCCGAAGGCCTGCCCTACGGCGAGCGCACCATGACCTACAACAGCCGCCTGGCCCAGGAGCTGGGCAAGTGGGCGGACACGCAACCGGGCGGCGAGGCGCTGCACGACGCGCTGTTCCGCGCCTACTTCGTGGAGGCGCGCGACATCTCGCAGCCCGCGGTGCTCCTGGAGATCGCCGAGCGCGTGGGCCTGCCGATCGACGGCGCCCGCGAGGTGCTGGAGAAGCGCACCTTCAAGGCGGCCGTCGACGCCGACTGGGAGCTCTCGCGCCGGTACGGCATCACCGGCGTGCCGACGTTCGTCGTCGGCCGTCACGGCGTCGTCGGCGCGCAGCCCTACGAGGTGCTGGAGCAGCTCGTGCGAGAGGCGGCGTCCCCGGAGGCTGCCGGGGGGTGAGAGGTGGCATGGAGGCTCGACCGTGAGTCCCCGTGCGGCCGGCCTCCGGCCGACCGGGCTGGAGTCGGTTCTCCGCGCCATCGCCCGGACCGCCGCCCGACTCTGTGAGGCGGCGGACGCGCTCATCCACCTCGTGGACGGCGATCGCCACCGCCTGGTGGCAAAGCACGGCACGCTCACCCACTTCCAGCGGGTCGGCGATACCCACGAGATTCGCCGAGATACGCCGCTCGGCCGTGCGGTGCTCGAGCGACGACCGGTTCACGTTCACGATGTGCGCGTCGCCGTCCGCACCCGGTTCCGTGGGCTGTCGCAGCTCCGCCTCTACAACAGCCAGGTCCGCACGATCCTCGTCGTGCCGCTGCTCCGGGACGGCGTGGCCCTCGGCGGCATCGTCATCCGGCGGACGCGGCCTCGGCCGTTCACGGCCAAGCAGATCGCGCTCCTCAAGACCTTCGCCGACCAGGCGGCCATCGCGATCGAGAACGCGCGGCTGTCACAGACCCTGGAGACTCGCAACCGCGAGCTGACCGCGGCGCTCGAGCAGCAGACGGCGACCGCCGAGATCTTGCGAGCCATCTCGAGCTCGCCCACGAACCTCCAGCCGGTGCTGGACACCGTTGCCAGCAACGCCGCCCGCGTGTGCGGAGCATATGACGCCACGATTCGTCTGCTGGAAGATGGGCTCGTCCTGCGCGCCGCCCACTACGGGCCCATCGTCAACAGCGTTCCCGAGACGCGTGCCCTCGCGCGGACCTTCGCCACGGGGCGTGCCATTCTCGACCGCGAGCCGGTCCACCTCCACGACATCCTGGCCCCCGCGGCCGACGACTTTGCCCACCTCCGGGCGGCGGCCCAGCAGGTCGGATACCGTACCGTCCTCGCCGTGCCCTGCTCCGCGAAGGGAACGGCATCGGCGCGCTCCCGATCCGTCGTCACGAGGTCCATCCCTTCACCGACCAGCAGATCGCGCTGCTGAAGATCTTCGCCGACCAGGCGGTCATCGCGATCGAGAACGTCCGCCTGTTCACCGAGCTGCAAGCGCGCAACCGCGCGCTGACCGAGGCGCTGGAGCAGCAGACCGCGACCAGCGAGATCCTCCGGGTCATCAGCAGCTCGCCCACGGACGTCCAGCCGGTCCTCGACACCATCGCCGAGCATGCCGGCCGTCTGTGCGATGCCCTGACGCCTCGGTCTACCGGTACGACGGCGAGCTGATTCACCTGGGTCGCGCACCATAACTATCCGGCCCTCGGCCCGGAGCGATCCCGGCAGTTCTTCCCGGCCCCGCCGACCCGTCGTTTCGTCACCGGGCGCGCCATCCTCGAGCGCGCGGTCGGTCCACGTTCCCGACGCCGAACATGACCGCGAGGATGCCGTCCAGGATTTCCTGCGCGCGGCCGGCTTTCGTAGCGTGCTCGTCGGTGCCCGATGCTGCGCGACGGCAATCCGATCGGCGCCATCACGGTGTGGCGGGCGGAGGTGGGACCATTCACCGACCACAGATCGCCCTGCTGCAGACCTTCGCCGACCAGGCGGTCATCGCCCTCGAGAACGTCCGCCTGTTCACCGAGCTGCAGGCGCGCAACCGCGCGCTGACCGAGGCGCTCGAGCAGCAGACGGCGACCAGCGAGATCTTGAGGGTCATCTCGAGCTCGCCGACCGACACGCAGCCGGTGTTCGACGCCATCATCCGCAACGCGGTACGGCTCTGCGGCGCGCTCTACGGCGCTGTCTGGCGTTACGAGGGCGACCTCGTGGACTTCGTCGGTCATCACAACATCCCGCCGGACCAGCTGGAAGGCATGCGGCGCATGTTTCCGAGACGCGCGGACGACGATCCCGTCCATCAGGTTGCGCGCTCGGGAAGCACGCTCGAGGTTCCGGACGTCGAACAGTTTCAGGCCTTCCCCGAGACCCACGAGCGCTGGCGGGCACGTGGCGTGCGGAGCCTCCTCGTGGTGCCGATGCGGCGCGATGCGGAGATCGTCGGCGCGATCGCGGTGACCCGCCGGGAAGTCGGCGCCTTCTCGCCGAGTCGGGTCGAGCTGCTGAAGACCTTCGCCGACCAGGCGGTCATCGCCGTCGAGAACGCGCGGCTGTTCAGCGAGCTGCAGCAGCGCACCGGCGAGCTGGGCCGCTCGGTCGAGCAGCTCCGCGCGCTCAGCGACGTCGGCCAGGCCGTCAGCTCGACGCTCGACCTCGACGCGGTCCTGCAGGCCATCGTGACGCGCGCGGCCCAGCTGGCCGGCACGCGGGGCTGCTCCATCTGGGAGTACGACGAGCGCACCGAGGTCTTCCACCTGCGGGCGACCAACATCCTCGATCCCGAGATCGCCGAGATCCTGCGCGCGTCGGGCATCCGCAAGGGCGAGGGAGCGCTCGGGCGGGCCGCGCTCACCCGGGCGCCGGTCCAGATCCCCGACGTCAGCGTGGCCGGGGCCTACGAGGGACCGCTCCGGGCTGCGCTGCTGCGCGCGGGGGGCGGCTCCGTCCTGACCCTTCCGCTCCTGCACGAGGACCGCCTCCTCGGCGGGCTGACCGTGAGTCGCCGGGTCACCGGCGAATTCCCGCCGGACGTCGTGGCCCTGCTCACGGCCTTCGCCGCCCAGTCGGCGATCGCGCTGCAGAACGCGCGGCTGTTCCGCGAGCTGGAGGCCAAATCGCACGAGCTCGAAGTCGCCAGCCGCCACAAGTCGCAGTTCCTCGCCAACATGTCGCACGAGCTGCGCACGCCACTCAACGCGATCCTCGGCTACGGCGAGTTGATCGTCGACGGCATCTACGGCGACGTGCCCGCCGGCCATGCGCGAGGTGCTCGAGCGCGTCGACGCCAGCGGCCGGCACCTGCTCGGGCTCATCAACGACGTGCTCGACCTCTCGAAGATCGAGGCGGGTCAGCTGGTGCTGGCGCTGGCCGACTACTCCATGAAGGAGATCGTGGAGAGCGTGATCGCCTCGCTCGAGGCGCTCGCCGTCGAGAAGGGGCTGACGCTGGCGGTCGACCTGGCGCCCGGACTTGCCGACCGGGCGCGGCGATCAGCGCCGGCTCATCCAGGTGCTGCTCAACCTGGTCGGCAACGCGATCAAGTTCACCGAGGAGGGCGGCGTCGGCGTCCAGGTCGCCGCCTCCGGGCGCCGCGTTCGAGGTCTCCGTACGCGACACCGGGCCGGGCATCGCGCCGGTCGACCAGGCGCGCATCTTCGAGGAATTCCAGCAGGCCGACACGTCCACCACGCGGCCGAAGGGCGGCACCGGCCTGGGTCTGGCGATCGCCCGGCGCATCGTGGCGCTGCACGGCGGCCGCCTGTGGGTGGAATCGGTCGTCGGGCGAGGGCGCGACGTTCCGGTTCTCGATCCCGGTGCGCGTCGAGCGGCAGGCGCCCGTCTTCCCGAGCGAGACCTTGTGAGCCGGCGTATCCTCGTCGTCGACGATCACGCGGACAACCGGCGCATCCTGCGCGATCTGCTCGGCAGCGCCGGCTTCGAGATCCTGGAGGCCCGACCGGCGAGGAGGCGGTGGCCCGGGCCGAGGCGGCCGTGCCCGATCTCATTCTCATGGACATCCAGCTCCCCGGCATCGACGGCTACGAGGCGACACGGCGGATCAAGGCCAACGAGGCCCTGCGCCGCATTCCGCTCATCGTCGTCACCTCCTACGCGCTCAGCGGCGACGACGTCAAGGCGCTGGCCGCCGGCGCCGACGCCTACGTGGCCAAGCCGTTCAGCCCGCGCGTCATGCTGGCCAAGGTGAGGGAGTACCTGACGTGAGGCGCAGCGTGGCGGCTCCGGGCTTCCATCATCTGCATCTGAACTCGGTCGATCCCGACGCGGCGATCGAGTTCTACATCCGGCAGTTCCCGACCTCGGCGAAGACGAGCTGGGGCGGCCTGCCGGCGCTCGCCGCGCCGAACGACGTGCTGGTCCTGTTCACGAAGGTCGCCGACGCCGCCGCCGACGTCGCCGCAGACCGCGATCTGGCACTTCGGCTGGCACGTCCCCGACACGCGCGCGAGCCTCGAGTCCTACAAGGGCCGGCCCGGACCTCGAGCTCTTGCCGCTCTACACCACCGACGAGGGCGGCTCGGTCTTCGTCAGCAGCGACTCGTGGCCGAGCACGGGCCCACGCCCGGACTGACGAAGGCGCAGATCGCCGAGGCCAAGGCCAAGGGCGTGCAGCCGACCCGCAAGGGCGGCTTCGGGTACATGCGCGGTCCCGACGACGCGCTCGTGGAGTACGCGGGCAACCATCCGGCCGAGCGCTTCAACCACGTGCACATGTTCCAGGACGATCCGTTCTGCGCGCAGCTCTGGTACCAGACGCACCTCAACGCGCCGGTGTTCGCGGGGCGCACCAGCCAGCACGCCGCTGACCGAGGCCACCTGCACGGTGCCGCGCGGGCCCGATCGGAGCTGGCCGGCGCTCGAGCGGGAGGGCATGTTCCGCTCGCCGTCGGCCGCCGTCGTGTTCGGCGACGTGGCGCTGCCCTGGTACATGCGCCAGGGCGACCAGCCGCTGGCGAGCTCGCGCGGTCACCTGTACGACCACATCGCGCTCAGCGTCCCCGATCTCGACGCCTGGATCGCCAAGCTGCGCGGCGAGGGCGTCACGCTTCCTCGAGGAGCCCTACAAGCTCGGCGACACCCGCGCGGTGATGATCGAGGGGCCGAGCCGCGAGGCGCTGGAGCTGGTCGAGGTCGGCTAGACGCGATCCATGTCGCCCATCACGCGTGCGGCCGTCGAGGCGATGGACGCTCGCGATCCGCTCGCCGGCTGTCGTGCGTGGTTCGCGCTGCCGCCCGGCGTCGTCTACCTCGACGGCAACTCGCTGGGCGCGCTGCCCGTCGCGACGGCCGAGCGTCTCGGGCAGGTGCGTGCAGGCGTGGGGACGCGATCTCATCGGCAGCTGGAACCGCCACGACTGGATCGGCTGGCCGCGACGGGTGGGCGACCGGATCGCGCGACTCATCGGCGCGCGGGCCGGCGAGGTGATCGTCGCCGACTCGACGTCGATCAACGTCTTCAAGCTGCTGGCCGCGGCCTCGATCTCAACCGCGGCCGGCGCGTGATCCTCTCCGAGACCGACAACTTCCCGACCGATCTGCACGTTGGCGCAGAGGCCTCGTGCGACTTGCTCGGCGACGCCGTCGAGCTGCGCACGGTCGAGGCGGCGGCGCTGCCGGACGCGCTCGGCCGCGACGTGGCCGTGCTCATGCTCACCCACGTGAACTACCGCACCGGTGCGATGCACGACATGGCCGCGCTCACCGCCGCCGCGCACGCAGCCGGGCGCGCTCGTGCCTGTGGGATCTCTCGCACTCGGCGGGCGCCATGCCGCTGGCGCTGACCGAGGCGGGCGTCGATCTGCGCCGTCGGCGGCGGCTACAAGTTCCTCAACGGCGGCCCGGGCGCGCCGGCGTACCTGTTCGTGGCCGGGCGCTGGCTCGAGCAGAATCTCAGCCCGCCGACTGTCCGGGCTGGATGGGCCACGCGCGGCCGTTCGACTTCGACGCGAAGTACGAGCCGGCGCCGGGGATCGAGCGGCTGCTCGCCGGCACCCCGCCGGTGCTGTCGCTGGCCGCGCTCGACGCCGGCCTCGAGACGTTCGACGGGGTCGATCTCGGCCTCGTGCGGCGCCAAGTCGGTGGCGCTCGGGACGCTGTTCCGGCAGCTCGTGGAGCAGGAGTGATGACGGTCTCGGGCTTCGCCTGGTGTCACCCGGTCGACCCGAGCGCTGCGGCAGCCAGGTCTGCTATGCGCACCCCGAGGGGTACGCGATCGTCCAGGCGATGATCGCAGGGCGCGTCGTCGGCGACTTCCGGGCCCCGGACGTCTTGCGATTCGGCTTCGCCCCGCTCTACGTCCGCCACGTCGACGTGTTCGACGCCGTCGTCGCGCTCCGCGAGATCCTGGCGACGCGCGCCTGGGATCATCCGCGCTTCCGCGCGCGCGCCCTGGTGACGTGAGCTCGGACGCCTGATGCCCGACGCCGCCAGCCCGTTCGTCGCCGGCCCGCCGATGACGATCGCCGGCGCGCCCCGCGGTCCGCTCGCCGGCCTGACCTTCGCCGCCAAGGATCTCTTCGACGTCGCCGGCCATCCGACCGGCGGCGGCAACCCGGACTGGGCGCGGCAGCATCCCGGTCCCGACGCGCCACGCCTGGGCGGTGCAGCGCCTGCTCGACGCCGGCGCCACGCTGATCGGCAAGACCGTCACCGACGAGGTGTCGCTCGGCATCCTCGGCGAGAACCCCTTCGACGGCACGCCGCTCAATCCCAAGGCGCCCGACCGCGTGCCCGGCGGATCCTCGTCGGGCTCGGCCTCGGCGGTGGCCCAGGGCCTGTGCGACACCGCGCTCGGCACCGACACCGGCGGATCGGTGCGCGTGCCGGCGAGCTTCTGCGGCCTCTACGGCATCCGGCCGACCCACGGCCGGCTCGACCTCACCGGCATGATGCCGCAGGCGCCCGAGCTCCGACACGACGGGCTGGTTCGCGCGCGACGCCGACACCTTCGCCCGCGTCTCCGAGGTGCTGCTCGGCGAGCCGATTCCCGACCGGCCTGCCGACGACGCTCGTCGTGGCGGTCGACGCCTTCGGCCTGGCCGATGCCGAGACCGCCGCCGCGCTGCAGCCGATGGTGCGCACGCTCGTCGGCGCTGGTCGGCTACGTGCGCGAGGATCTCCTGGCGCCGCCCGGGCTGTCGGTCTGGGCGCGGGCGCAGCGCACGCTGCAGCCCTACGAGGCCTGGCTCACCTTCAAGGACTGGCTCGATCGCGACAACCCGCGCATGGCCGTTCAGCGTGGCCCGCAGCCTGGCGCTCGGCCAGCGCGATCCCCGAGAGCGAGCGGCAGTGGGCCGCGCTGATGCGCGCCGAGGCGCGCGCCCGCCTGGCCTGGCTGGTCCCGCCCGGGACCATCCTGTGCATGCCGACGACACCGTTTCCGGCGCCGCGCAAGGGGCTGTCGCTGGCGACGCTCGAGCCGCTGCGCGCGCGCATCACCTGCCTGGCCGCGCACGGCGGCCTGACCGGCGTGCCGCAGGTGAGCCTGCCGGGCGCGACACGTCGACGGGCTGCCGGTCGGGCCTGTCGATCGTGGGCGCGCCGCGGCAGCGACGCCGCGCTGGTCGCGGTGGCGAAGGCCATGGAGGTCAGTCGATGATCGACGTGACGCCGAACATCCCCGAGGTGGTGGCCGAGGTGCGCGAGCTGTTCGAGCGCTACGAGCAGGCGCTGATCGACAAGAACGTCGACGTGCTCGACGCGACCTTCTGGAACAGCCCGCACACGATCCGCTACGCGCTGAACGAGCACGGCTACGGCTTCGACGCAGATCCACGCGCACCGCGTGGCGCGGCCGCCCGGGCCCGGCATCAAGGAGAAGCGCATTCGCCTGGAGATCCTCACGCTCGGCCGCGACCTCGCCACCGTGAACCTCGAGTTCAAGGTGCGCGGCCGCGACCTGATCGGCCGTCAGAGCCAGACCTGGGTGCGCTTCCCCGACCTCGGCTGGAAGGTCGATCGCCGCGCACGTCTCCACCATGAACGACGACGCCGCTGTGGTGACCTGCCTGACGAAGGTCAGGCGGGCCTGCCTCCGGTTCGCCCGTCAGCAGCGTGTGACGTGGGCCGAGACCGCGAGCCAGCGGCCCCCGCGCCGCGCCCAGACGTCGGTGTACCGGCCCGACCCCGCGCGGCCGTCGGGCAGCGTGTAGGTCGTCCGCGCGTGGATGAGCGCGACGTCGCCGATGATCCGGACGACCACGTCGCGGGCCTCGAGGTTCGCGATCGTCACCGGGCGCGCCGTCTGGGCCAGGAAGGCCGCGCGGTCGACGAGCGAGCCGTCGGGATTGCTGCACAGGAAATCCTCCGCGAGGATCTCGTCGAACCGGCGGACGTCCGAGGTCTGGACGGACGTGATGTAGTCCCGGTTGAGCTGCTGCAGGGTGTCGAGATCCGTGGGGGCCATGGTCTCAGCGGGCATGGGTGTCGCCTCCGTCATGGGGTGTCTGGGGCCGGCACGCGGTGCAGTGTACTATCTCGGCGCGGCGACGACGAGCCACACTGCTCGTCGCCGCCTGGGTGCTGTCGTCAGCGAAGGCCGCCGGCGATGAGCAGCGTTTCGCCGGTGATCCAGCCCGCGTTCCCGGAGGCCAGGAAGACCACGGCGGGGGCGATGTCCCGGGTGTGGCCGAATTCGGCCACGTCGTCTCCCGGGGTCAGCGCGTGAAGATGGCCTCGGGGATGAGCGCCGAGACGACGTAGTTCGGCACATCGACCACGTTGCTGATGCGCAGGTCCGCCGCCACGCTGCAGAGGACGTAGGCCTGCTCGCGGCTCCAGCCGCGCTCCTGCAGCAGGTCGATCATGTTGAGCAGCGCGTTGCGGCAGGCCAGCGTCAGGTTCTCGCCCTCGTTGGTGCCGTCGTCCTTGATCGGCATGCCCATGGCGGCGACGAAGCCCCGCGGCGCGGCCCACTCCGGCGGCGCGAAGTACCCGGCGTGCGAGAAGCGCGGAGCCGCGCATGCGCGCGCGCCGCGCTGGTGCCCTTCAGGACCCGGAAGCGGACGGCGGCGGTGGCGCCCATCTCCACGGCGGTGACGCACACCTCGCCGTCGCCCTGGGCGAAGTGGCCGTCGCCCGTGGAGAACAGCGCGCCCTCGACCGCGACCGGCAGGCAGCAGCTTGCTGCCCTTGGTGAGCTGCTTCACGTCGAAGTTGCCGCCGTTCTCGCGCGGCGGCAGCGTGCGAAGTCCCTCGCTCGCCGATCGGCCCGCGGGCGGGCACGGCGCCGATCGCGTCCGGCGGGAAGACCATGCCGCCGCGCGACATCAGCGCGTTCTCGCGCGCCGTCCACGCCTTCACCTGGGCCGCCGAGGGCGCGACGCCCGACACGCCCATGAACGGCGCGCCGGGAATGCGCACGCCGGGGAGCTTGGGCGACGTCGCCCAGCCGTCGCGGATCTGCCAGTGAACCAGGAACGGCGTGGTGAAGAGGTCGCGCAGAAAGCCGAGCCCGGGGACGATCGCGGTGAACGCGTGCGGCTGCGGGACGATGTCGAGGAACTCCACCTCCAGCACGTCGCCCGGGCTGGGCGCCCTTGACGAAGACCGGCCCGGTGAGGGGATGGATGGCGCCGGCCTCCATCGCTCGCCATGTCCGCCTCGGTCGTGCCGGGGCCGAGCTGGCCGTCGACGCCGTCGCGCGTGGCCAGGACCACCTCCTCGCCCTCGTCGACGGTGAGGAGCGGTGGGATGTCGGGATGGAACCGGTTGTGCCCCGTGGTCGGCTGGTCTTTCAGTCGCTTGCCGCGGTCGATCTCGACGCTCTTCATCGGTCCCTCCTGTACACTCTCGGCGGACCTTCGCTATCGACCCTCAGAACGGAGTCATCATGACCGACCAGTCTTACCACGTCTACGTCATCCAGGGGCGCGGCCAGCGCGACTACGCCGACTGCCAGGCCGCGCTCGCCCACGTCCCCGCGCGCATGACCGCGCTGCCCTTCATCGGCACCGAGGACGAGATGATCGCCAAGACCCGCGACGCCGACGCGCTGGTGACCTCGGCCTCGCCGGTCACCCGCGGCGTGATGAGCGCGCTCGAGGGGCTCAAGGTCGTGGCGCGCACCGGGGTGGGCTACGACGTCATCGACGTGCCCGCCGCCACCGAGCTGGGCGTGATCGTCGTGAACATCCCGGACATCTGGGTGCGCGAGGTCGCCAACCACGCGCTGGCCCTGCTGCTGGCCTGGAACCGCAAGATCATCGTCCTCGACCGGCAGGTGCACGCCGGCGTGTGGAGCGCGGGCGTGCCCGGCGACCGCACCGGGCTCGCTGCACGGCGAGACGGTCGGCATCGTGGGGCTGGGCAACATCGGCAGCGCCTTCGCGCGGCGCGTGGCCGCGCTCGAGACGAAGGTGATCGCCTGCGATCCCTACGTGGACGACGCGCGCTTCGCCGCGCTCGGCGTGGAGCGCGTCTCGCTGGAGGCGCTGGCGCGAGCGGTCCGACTACGTCTCGGTCCACACGCTCCTGAACGCCGGAGACGCGCCACCTGATCGGCGAGGCCTTCTTCCGCCGCATGAAGCCCACGGCGATCCTGATCAACACCTCGCGCGGCCCGGTGGTCGACGAGGTGGCGCTGGCCCGGCGCTCCAGGACAAGCGGCTGGCCGGCGCCGCGCTCGACGTGTGGGAGCAGGAGCCGGTGGCGCGCCGACAACCCGCTCCTGAAGATGGACAACGTCATCGCCACGCCCCACGCCGCCTACTTCTCGTCGCCCGCCGTGGCCCAGGTGCCGCGGCGGTGCGGCGAGGAGGTGGCGCGCGTCCTCACCGGGCAGCGGCCGCTCAACGTGGTGAACCCCGAGGTGTACGCGCCGGGCGCCGTCCGCCGGGCTCGCTAGCGAACCTGCTTGTGCGTGAACTCGCTGATCAGGTCGAGCGCGCGGTCGGACGCCGGTGAGCCGGCCTTGCGCATGATGAAGCCCTGGCCCTCGCCGTCGAACAGCTCGAGATCGACCACGCCGCCCGCCTTGCGATAGGCCGCGACGAAGCGATCGAGATGCGGCCGCGGATGCGCGAGGTCCTCGGTGCCCTGCAGGTAGAGCACGGGCGGCAGCTGCACCCGCTCGCCCTTCTCCAGCGCGGTGGCCGGGCTGCCCTCCTCCATCGCGGCCTCGGTCTGCCAGTACGTGTCGTGGCAGGGGATGCAGCTCGTCGACCGCCAGCGGGTACGGCTTGCCCTTGGCCTCGATGTCCTTGGCGTAGCGGTAACGGCCGATCGGGTCGATGACCGGCGAGCACATGATGACGGCCGCGCACGGTGGCGTCACCGTCGAGCCCGCCGGCTGCGGCAGCGCGCCGTAGCGCGCGTCGAACGGCCGCATGGCGAGCAGCATGGCCTGGTGGCCGCCGCTGGAGTTGCCCATCGAGCCGATCATGTCCGGCCGGCTGCCGAGCTCGGCCGCGCGCGACTTCAGCCAGCGGATGCCGTAGTGGATGTCCTGGAACGAGGCGGGGTAGGGCGCCGCCGGCGGCTGGCGGAAGTCGAGCGAGGCCACGATGACGCCGCTCCTGCGCCAGCGACTCGTGGATGAGCTTGTCGGCCAGACGGTCCTGCCGGCACCAGGCGCCACCGTGCAGCTCGACCATGATCGGGAACGGCCCGGGGCCCTGCGGCCGGTAGAGGCGCGCCAGCTGCGGTGTGTCGCCGTGACGCACGTACTCGACGTCCTCGACCTTGAACTCGTAGCTCATGGGGAGCCTCCTTTGGCTGCCTGGAAGAATGCCACGATACGCCGATTCACCTCGTCGGGTCGCTCGACGTGCACGAAGTGCCCGGTCCCGGGCACGATGACCTTCTCGAGTCCCTTGAGGAACAGATCGTCCATGCGTCTCGAACGCCTCGAGCCGGCCGGGCCGATCGCGGGTGCCGTGCAGCGAGAGCGTCGGCACCGGGCGTCGGCGCGGCTGATCCGTTCCTGCAGGCGCTGGAGCGCCGGATCGCGATTGGCCGGGATGGAACGTGTGGCGATAGTAGCCGAGCGCCGCGGTCACCACGCCGGGCTCACGGAACGTCGCCTTCACCCGCTCGATGACCGGCGTGGGATCGAACTCCGGCGAGGCGTCGCGCCACCACTGCTCGAGAAAAGCGAAGTCGTCGGCGGCCACGACCTGCTCGGCGAACGGCATCTGGAAGAAGTAGGCGTGCCAGATGCCCTTGTGCCGCTCGTAGCTGGTGGGCGAGGCTGCCCCGGACGGCGCCGGGATGCGCGGCGCCGATCGTGACCAGGCGCGTCGACGCGCTCGGGCGCGAGCGCCGCGGCGCCGTAGGCGGCGGTGGCGCCCCAGTCGTGGCCCACCACGAACGCGCGCCCGCTCGCCCAGCGCGTCGATGAGCGCGACGGCGTCCTGGGCGAGCAGCACCGACTGGTAGCGGCCGTCGGGCGCCGGCGAGGTCGGCGCGTAGCCACGCATGAACGGCGCGACCCCGCGAAAGCCGGCGCGCGGCCAGAGCCGGCAGCAGCTCGCTCGTACGTGTGCGCGTTGTCCGGGAAGCCGTGCAGACACAGCACCAGCGGACCTCGCCCGGCCTCGAGGTAGTGAAAGTCACGCCGTTGGCCTGCACGCGGCCGTGCGTCAGCTCCACGATCCGCTACCCGAGGTGCTCGACGCGCGGCGCCACCTGCTCCATCAGCAGGCGCAGGCTCTCGTGATCCCAGCCGGCATCGTCGGAGTCCGTCGTGATCGTCAGCAGCGTGCCGAAGCCGCCGCTCTCGGCGTGCAGCTGCTCGATCTGGTCCACGCACTGCGACGGGTCGCCGACGATCCACACGTTGTCCATCAGGTAGTCGATCGGTCACCGCCTCGTCGGCCATCGCGGGGTCGAGCTTGGTCGACGCCATCTGGATGGTGCCGACGCGATTGGGAAGCTGATGCTGCGTCGTAGTTGCGTCCCAGCACCGACGCGCGCCCGTTCGCGGGCCACCGCGGCGGTGGGCGCCGACCAGCACGTCGCGTGCGATGCGCCACTCGCGCCGGTTCGCCTTGCGGCCGCCCTTGGCCGCTCCGGCCTCGACCAGGCGCCAGTGGTCGCTCAGATACGAGCGGGAGAGCAGCGAGCTCGACATCGGGATGAAGCCGCGCTCTCCCGCCATCCGCATGGAGCCGGAGTCGGGCGTGCTGGCCGCGACCGCGATCGGGCGGATGCGGCTGCTGGTACGGCTTCATGTAGTAGCCGCGGTCCTTGACGGGATCGAAGACCGGCGTCTCGATGTCGAAGAACGTGCCGTGATAGCGTGAACTGGCCGTCCGAGGCCCACAGCTTGAGCACGACCTCCAGCACCTCGGCCGAGCGGGCGCGCACGGCGGCGGGATTGGCGCGGATCGAGGCCGAACAGCGCCAGGTCGGTCGGGATGGCGCCGCCGCCGATGCCCCACTGAAAGCCGTCCCGGGCCATGTGATCGAGCATGGCCAGGCGATGCGCCAGGTACACGGGATTGTGCAGCGCCAGCAGCGTCACGCCGGTGCCGAGCCTCATCTGCTTCGTCAGCGCGAGCGCCTGGGCGATGAGCAGATCGGGCGCCGGCGCGTTCTCCCAGCGCTCGGTCAGGTGCTCGCCGATCCAGGCCTCGCGGAAGCCGAGCCGATCGGCCAGCACGATCTGATCGACGTCGCGCTGGTAGCCGTCGGCGAACGGCGCGATGGGGCGGGTGCAGCGGCATCATGAACAGTCCGAATTGCATGCGAGATTCTAGAACAAAGCGCGCCGCCTGTGCTGCCCGATGAAATCGGCTACGATGCCGGGCGGGGCGCTCGGCGGCGCCCACGGGAGGAGCCGACCATGGCGAAGGGCACGCTGATCGCGGCGATGAGCATCGGGCGGGCGGCCGAGGACGAGTTCCAGGACTGGTACGACACCGAGCACCTGCCGGAGCGGCAGCGCGTGCCGGGGTTCCTCGTCTGCGAGCGCTGGATCGGCACGGCCGACCGCAGGGTCTCGGTGGCGACCTACGACCTCGAGACGCTCGGCGTGCTGACGAGCCCGGCCTACCTGGCGATCGGCGGCGAGAACCTGTCGCCGTGGTCCAAGCGCGTGACCGGCCAGGTCGACCGGCTGATGCGCTACGAGGGCGACCAGATCCTGCCCGGCGATCAGCTCCCGCCCGGCAATGCCGGCGGGCTCTTGCTGAACGCGATGAACATCGCGCCCGACCTCGAGGCCGAGTTCAACGAGTGGTACGACAAGGAGCACATCCCGGCGCTGGCCGCCGTCCCCGGCGTGCTGTGCGCGCGCCGGTTCCGGGGCACCAGCGGCAACCGCAAGTACGTGGCGCTCTACCACCTGGCCACGCCCGACGTGGTGGAGTCCGACGAGTGGAAGCAGGCGCGGCAGAGCGACTGGACCAGCCGCCTGCAGCCCCACTTCCGCGACCACCTGCGCCTGGTCCTGCGCCGCTACGCGCGCGGCCGCTAGGAGCGCGCCCCGCGCATGGACCGCGTCCGCCTGGCCATCGTCGGCTGCGGCAACATCTCTCAGCTCAACGCACCCGGGTATCTGCAGCACCCGCGCTGCGAGGTGGTGGCGCTCTGCGACACCGAGCCCGAGCGGGCGAAGCGGCGCGCCCGCGACTGGGGCATCACGCCGCGCGTCTACTCGGACTTCGCCCAGGTGCTGGACGACGGCGCGGTCGACGCGGTCGAGCTCCTCACGCCCACCTGGATGCACGCCGACCAGATCGTGGCAGCGCTGGAGGCGGGCAAGCACGTCTCGGCCCAGAAGCCGCTGGCCGTCTCCATGGTCGAGGCCGACCGCATCGCCGCCGCCGTCGCGCGGGCGCGGACCACGTTCCGGGTCACCGAGAACTTCCTGTACTACCCGCCGATCTTGAAGGCCAAGGAGCTGCTGGACGCGGGCGCCATCGGCGAGCCGTCGCTGGTGCGCATCCACACCACGCGGGCCCAGCACATCACCGGGCAGGCGATCGAGCTCGATCCCGACGCCCTGGTGTGGCGGCGCGATCCGGGGCGGAACCCGGGCGGCGCGCTCTACGACGACGGCGTGCACAAGTACGCGACCGCGGCCCTCTGGATCGGCGAGATCGGCGACGTCTCCGCGATCGTGAGCCGCGGCGCCGACTTCATCCAGGAGACGCCGAGCGTGGCCACGTTCCGCTTCAAGGGGCGCGACTGCCTCGGCATCATCGACTACACCTACGCGCCCGAGATGACGCTGCGCTCCCGCTACTACCGCGCCGACGAGTTCTTCGAGATCCACGGCAGCCGCGGCATCATCTGGGTCACCCGGTGCACCGGCGAGATGCTCGACATGCCAGCGGTGATGGTGATCCGGGGCACGGAGACGGTCAGCTACCAGGTGCCGACCGACTGGCGGCTCGGCTTCGACGGCGCCGCGGTGGACTTCGTCGACGGCGTGCTGGACGGACGCCAGCCGGCGCAGGACGTCCACGAGGCCCGGCGCATGCTCCAGGTGCCGCTGGCGATCTACGAGGCCGCCCGCACCGGACGCACCGTGGCGCCCGAATCGATCACGTAGCCGGGATCAGCGCTTCTGCGGTCATGCGGAGCGCCGGAGTTCGCGAGGCTCGTCAGAACCTGTCGGCCCTTCTCGACGAGGTCAAGAAGGGTCGAGAAGTCGTGATCACGGAGCGTGGGCCGTGGAAGGGCGCCTCGATATTTTCGTGTCTGATCTCGCGGTTGACCGACCGGTCGAGCTGACCCGTGAGGTGCACCGTCGGGCGGAGCACTTGCTCCTGAGTCTCACGACCGTCCGGCTCCGCGCGGCCGATGCCCTTCACCTGGCGCTGGCGACGTCGGCCCGAGCGGCGTCGATCGCCTCCTTCGATGCGCGGCTGACGGCTGCGGCTCGCGTGGTCGGCCTCGCGACCTACCCGGGATGACATGAACTTCGGACTGTTCTACTACTGCCAGGGGCGCGGCGCCCCCCACGATCAGGCGTACGCCGAGATGCTGGACCAGATCGCGCTGGCCGACACGCTGGGGTTCGACGAGTGCTGGTTCGCCGAGCACCACTTCACCGACTACTCCCTGCTGCCCAGCCCCAATCTGATGATCGCCGCCGCGGTGCAGCGCACGCGGCGGATGCGCTTCGGCAACTACGTCAACGCGCTGTCCTTCCACCATCCGCTCCGGCTCGCCGCCGAGGCTGCCATGCTCGACAACATGGCGCAGGGCCGCTTCGACTTCGGCGTCGGCAAGGGCGTGCGCCCGGGAGAGTTCGCGCAGCTCGGCCTGAAGTTCGAGGACGGCGTGGCGATGACGGAGGAGTCGATCGAGATCCTCCTGAAGGCGTGGACCAACGAGCGGGCCAGTCACACCGGCCGCTTCTGGAACTTTCCCGAGTTCAGCCTGCGCCCGCGGGTCTTCCAGCGGCCGCATCCGCCCCTGCACGAGGTGGCCAGCCGGCCGGCGTCGGTCGCCCGGGTCGGCGCCCGCGGCTGGCCGGTGGCGATGCACTTCACGCCGACCGAGATCGTGGCCCGCAGCGTCGAGGACTACCACGCCGCGCTCGCCAAGCGGCCCGAGCCGCCGGGCGCCGGCCCCTACCGGCCGCGGCTGCTTCTGTGTCGCGAGACCTACCTGGCCGAGACGGCCGAGGTCGCGCGGGCGGAAGGCGCCCTGGCGCTGCAGGGCTTCTGGTACCTCTCGTCGCTGGCGGCGCCGCCCCCGCCGGCGGAGTTCTCCGAGGTCCGGCTCAAGGAGCTGACGGCGCGCGTGTGGGGCGGGCAGAGCTACGACGAGCTGAACGCGATCGGCGGCTTCCTCATCGGGGCGCCGGACCAGGTCGCGGCCACGGTGCAGGGCCTGAAGGCGATCGGCGTCGACACCCTGCTGCTGGTCTGCAGCTTCGGCAACCTCTCCCACGAGCAGGTCTGCCGCTCGCTCGAGCTGTTTGCCCGGGCGATCATCCAGCCACGGCGGGCGGAGAGCGGATCCGCCTAGAGGGACCGTTCGAGGGTGGTGGTCACGAGCGAGCAGGTCGCGCCCAGATCCGCGGTGATGAGCTCGAAGCTGGGCCGCGCAGTGGCGATCCGGATTGCACCGTCGAGGCCGTCGCCTCCGTGCGCCAGGGGGTTGAGAGCATTGGCATAAAGGCGAGTGGCGGCTTCGGCCGGGCTGATCGCTCTCACTGAAGGGAGGGGAGCGTCGGGGCGATAGTGCAGGAAGAAGATCGCCGCGAGCGGCGCCGGGCCCTTGCTGACCCCGCCGGGCATGTCGGTGGCGGTGACGTGAAACCCTCGCGAGGTACGAACGATCGCGGAGCCGAAGCGGTATGGCGGCGGCGGATCGATCTTTAAGATCAGGGCCCGCGCGTATGGATGCACGTGCAACGTCCCGAGATCCACGGGCCCCAGTTCGTCGCTCGAGTAGCCGAAGCCGTGATGCAGCAGCGCCCAGCTCAGGGTCGACTTGCCGCCACCTGATCTCGCAACGAGCATCACCACCCCGTCCCCGAACTTCAGGACCGCCGCATGGAGGACGTAGAGATCGGGTCGGAGTTTCTGGAGCTCGATCGTCAGGTCCTCGTCGAACAGCGCGAGCAGGCCTCCCTCGTCCCGTGCCATCAGCGGCTCGCGTCCCGCTCGCTCGATGGAGAACGCCGCCGGCGCGTCCCGTCGGCGCACCGTATAGTCGAGCTGAGTTTTTTCGGCGTCGCCTTGCAGGGACCCATAGGCGGTGGTCATGAGGGCGTACGTTCGGGGATCAGGACAGCGGATGCTGATCCCCCGCTCGAGGACCCTCAGAATGAGGACGTGCACCGGGTGGCCGTCGGGGTCGGGGGCCTAATCCCGGTCGGCGTGCAGCAGGCCGAGATCGTTGAACTGGCGGAGTGATCCCATGACGGCGCCGTGCGCGGCATCGCGATCGACGTCGAAGGCGCGGGTGAGCTCGTCGGCGATGTCACGGACCGTGTGCTGCCCATCGCAACGGTGCCAGATGAAGCTCGCGGTGGTGTTGAGTTGGTGAATCTGGCTCGCCGCGTGATCCAGCACGACCATTTCACCGTCGACGGTCTGGATGCTGAGGTCGGAGCGTCGCGTGGGATGATCTCCTCCCATGAGCCAGGCCGTTCGGCTCGGTGAGGCCGTCAGTCCCGCCAAGACCGGCCGCGCCGGCTCGGGCGGTCGTGCTCGTCCGGCCGGCCGTGCGGCTTCTGCTTGCCGTGCTGCCCGTCCTCGTCACGGCCACCGCTGGAACCGGCGCTGGCGAACGACGGAACGGCGGCCAGCGTGAGGATGGCCGGGGCGATGAAGACCCCCTTCACGAGAACTTCTCGCCTCGTTGCCCCTGCCGTGCCGAGCTCTTCGGACATGAAGACGTCCTCCTGGTGCGCTGTCCGGAGGCAATCCCTGAGCCAAGGAGGTCTCGAGCCCCGCAATGGTCGTCCATACGAGGCGGTCGACCGCCGAGGGTTCGATTACCCAGCAATGGCAGCAACATAGAAGCGGTAGCGACTTCGACTGTCATGTCGCGGCCACCGCCGTGTCCCGTGAAAAGGGTTGCCGCCTATGCCAGCAGCTTCATGAGCGCTTCGACGACCCTCGGATCGTAGATCCCCCGCGCGCAGCTTCGATTGATCTCGTCCAGGGCGGCGTCGCGAGCCAGCGGATCCCGGTACGGGCGCCAGGACGTCATCGCATCGTAGGCGTCGGCGACGACGAGGATGCGCGCGCCGAAGGGGATGGTCTCGCCCCGCAGCCGCTCGGGATAGCCGGAGCCGTCCATCAGCTCGTGGCTCGAGCGGATGATCGCCAGCACGTTCTCGCTCGTGTAGCCCATCGTGCGCAGCAGGCGTTCACCCGCCAGGGGATGCTTCTTGATCGCCTCGTACTCGGAGCCGGCGAGCGAGCCGCGACGGTTCAAGAGGTGATGCGGGACGATCTCCATGCCGATGTCGGCCAGGTACCCGCCCCGGAGGATGTCCATGCGGTCGCCGTCCCCGAAGCCGAGGACCTCGGCGATCGCGTAGCAGAGGACCGCGACCGTGGTCGCGTGCCCGATCCGCGCGTCCCGTGCCTCGATCGGCAGGATCAGGTCCGCCGGCACCTGGATGCGCTCGGCGACGTCGCGGTACTGGTTGTAGAACGCCTCGGGGATCTTCTCGCGATCGGCCAGCGGGTCGCGGAGTCCCACCACCTCGAAGGCCTCCACGCGCTTGCGCTTGCCCCGGACGCTGATGGTCGCCGTTGGAGTCCAGGCGCATGCCGGCCTCGGCGTAGGCGACCTTGAAGTGCACGTGGTTGGGGTCGAGCCGGAGCGCGCGCTCGAAGTACTGCAGCGCCTCCACGGGCTCGTCGAGCTCCTGGTGGAGCTGGCCGATGCGATAGAACCGCTCGGCGTCGGTGGCGCCGCCGGTCATCTGCTCGTGCAGCGACTCGAGCTGCCGCTCCCGCTCGGCGTCCCGGATCTCGCGCAGCGGCAGGTCGCGCTTCTTGCGCGCCTCGATGAAGCGCGACACGTCCTCGTAGGTGTAGCGGTCGATGAGGATCGTGCCCGGCGCCGCCAGCTTCTCCAGCCGCGAGGCGAGGTTGACCACGTCGCCGATGGCGGTGTAGGTCTGCCGGCGCGAGCCGATCATGCCGGTGATGGCCAGGCCGGAGGCGATGCCGATCCGCATGGTCCACGGGTAGTCGCCGGCGGCCACGCGCTCCTGCATCTTGATGGCGGCGAGCACCGCCTGCAGGCGGTAGGCGTCGCTGTCGAGGGGGGCGCCGAACTCGCACATCGTGCCGTCGCCCATGTACTTGTCGATGTGGCCGCGGTAGGCCAGGATGATCGGCTCGATCTCCGCCAGGTAGCGGTTGAGGTCGCGGATGACGAGCTCGGGCGGCCGCTCCTCGGAGTAGGTGGTGAAGCCGCTGAGGTCCGAGAACATCACGGCGACGTTCCGCTTCTCGGTCCGTAGCCGCCCCTCGATGAGGAGGTTGGCGACCGAGGCGTCCATCGTCGCGTAGAGCGTGTCCTCGACCTTGGTCTTCATCGCCTCGACGGCGCGCTTGGATTGCTCCAGCTCCTCGGTGCGGTCGCGGACCCGGATCTCGAGGTCGTCGCCGTACTCCTTCAGCGTCTGGTTCAGCGCCGTGAGGTCCTGCTCCCGCTGGCGCAGCTCGGCGTTGAGGGTCGTGGTCGTCAGCACCTGTTCCGCGAGCTTCTCCTGCAGGCGGCCCACGACGGCGCCGGCCAGGATGAGGAAGCCGCCCCAGGTCGCGACGTAGGTGTAGACGTCGCGCGGCGAGTTGCCCACCTGGAACGCCTCCGGGAAGAGGACGACGTAGATGCCGATCATCAGCGTGCAGAGCAGGGCGCCGAGCACCGCGCTGCGCCGCCCCAGGTAGTAGCCGGCCAGGATGATCGGCAGGAAGTAGAAGTTGAGGAACGCGAGCTTCGTGGGGACGAGGTAGTTGACGCCCGCCGTGCTCAGGAGCGCCACGAGCACGAACAGGTTCTCGAAGTTCGCCAGCAGATAGCGCTTGGCTCGATCCACGGCTCACTCCCCCACGGGGATCAGACGAAGAGCTGGGAATTCCCGGAGCGGTCGCCTTCCCGCGAGGGCGGCTGGTGGCCGTTGGCGCGGACGTGATCCCGATGCTGCCACCATGCCTCATAAGTATCGAGGGCATTGCGCTGCCACCGGAAGAACAGAAACGCGGCGCCGGCCATCGACAGCGCCGCACCGATCGCCCACGGACGCCAGCCCGACACCGTCGCCTTGACCACTCGCTCAACCATGTCCCTGCCCCCCGGTGATCGCCGCGTGACCGTCACGCAGGTAAGGGGGGTGTGGCAATGGCCGTGCCGGACCGGGAAGCGATGATTCGACGTACGCTTGCACGACGCCGGGTCGCCGTGCTGGTCAGCCTCTCACCGCGTCGAGGAGGGTCGGCGATCACGAAATAGTCAGCTCCGGCCCCATCCGCCGCCGGGCTGGTCGATCCGTGGTCGTCACGACCAGAGATCATCCGGCGACCTTCTGCCCAACCCTGCCATTCGTCCTGCCGTGACGCCTATTTACCGAGTGGCCCTCGGGTTGCACTGAGCTGACATGCCATGACTTCAGGGCTCACGATCCGTGTGCACGAGGCGCTCAACAGCGCCATCGCGCCCGCCTTGTGCGCCGCCGTGCGCGACGCGGCCGGCGGCCGCGACCATATATGGCTCGACCTCGAGGACGTGAAGGTCACGGACGTCGTGGGGCTCGCGGCGACGCTGCAGTCGTGCCGCGTGCTGCAGGCCGGGGGGGGCCGCGTATCGGTGATGCCGAGCGCCGCGGTCTACCGGGCGCTCCTGAGCGCCGCGATCCTGGAGGAGTTGCCGCTGGAGCCGCCCGGGGTCGTGCCACCCGACAGCACCCCGCTCGTCGAGCTGGGTGCCGGCGACGGCCCCTCGGGCCCCGTCGCGTCCACCGCACGCGTCGACGTGCGGCCGCCGGCGTGGGAGGAGCTGGATCTCATCGCCCAGTGGGCGAAGGAGCCGCTGCTCGACCAGATGGTCGGCAGTACGCTGCTCTACATGTGTCGCCACCTGGGCCCGTTCCACCCGGACGTCGCCGCTCGCGCCCTGCACGACCCGACGGCGTTCACGGTCCTCGTGCATCCGCGCGGGGCCGCGCCCGCGGGGTTCGTGCGGCTCTACGGCGTGAACCTCAGCGAGGGCTTCGGCTTCCTCGAGACCGCGCTCGTCGACCGCCGGGCGCTCCGCGCCGGGCTCGGTATCGAGGCCTCGCGCCTCGTCGTCGCCTGGGCGATGGACGCCCTGGGCCTGCGCCGGATCGAGGCCAAGGTCTACGCGTACAACGCGCTCAGCGTCAACTCGCTGCGCCGCAACGGCTTCGCCGAGGAGGGGGTGCTCCGCCGGGCGCGGACGTGGGACGGCCAGCAGTGGGACATCTTCGTGTTCGCGATCCTGGAGGACGAGATGCGCCGCCAGCGCGCCCGGGAAGACTTCCCGTACATGGGATTCTGGCCGCGCGATGACGGTCCATAGGCTCGTCCCCCTCCTGGCCCTCGGCCTCAACCTCCTGCTGCTCGGCAGCGCGCTCGCCGCCGACCGCCGCGGCTCTCGCAACGTCGTCTTCGCCTATCTGGCCGCCTGCCTCGCCCTCTGGAACCTCGGCGTCTTCGGCCTGCGCTGGACTCCCGACGCTGGCACCGCGCTGCTGTGGCAGCGCATCCTCCACGTGGGCGTCATCCCGATCCCGGTGCTCTTCTATCACTACGTGCTCATCTTCCTCGAGCTGCCGCGCCGGCGCCTGCTGGTGGCGGGGTACGCGCTGTGTGGCGGCTTCCTGGCGCTGAGCGCGACGCCGATCTTCATCGGCGGGGTGCGCGAGACGCCGTGGGGGTTCGTGCCGGCCGCCGGCCCGCTGTACGCGCCCTTCTTCGTGTTCTTCCAGAGCTACCTCGTGC
Source organism: uncultured Candidatus Rokubacteria bacterium (assembly GCA_963743355.1). Taxonomy (GTDB): domain Bacteria; phylum Methylomirabilota; class Methylomirabilia; order Rokubacteriales; family CSP1-6; genus AR5. The sequence continues at coordinate 2,776,231 of CAVUPM010000002.1, read as the reverse complement.
TCGGCCTCGTCCGGCTCGTGCTGGCGTACCGCCGCCAGACCTCCAGCTTCCGCCGTAACCGCACGGCGCTCGTCATCGTCGGCACGCTGGTGAGCCTGCTCGGCGGCGCCGTCGACTTCGTGCGCTTCATCCTCGACTGGGGGTGGCTGTACCCGATCGGCATCCCGACCAACGCGTTCTTCGCGCTGGCGCTCGGAGTGGCGATCGTGCGCTACCGGCTGATGGACGTCGGCACGCTCGTGCGCCGCCTCGTCCTCTACCTGGCGACCTCGGCGGCGCTGGCGCCCGTGCTCTTCCTGGGCCTCTACGGCGTGGACCACGTGCTCGTGCGCCGGCCGTCGGCCGGGGGCGACGAGCTCGGTCTCCTCGTCCGCGACGGCCTCATGCTGCTGCTCGTCTTCACCGTCGCGCTGCCGCTGCTTCGCCGCCTGGAGCTCGCGCTCGAGCGGCTGATGTTCCGCCGGCAGCACGGCGTGCGCGACGTCCTGGTGGCGCTCGGCCGCGAGCTACCGACGCTGCTCGACCCGGGCGCGCTCGCCCGCACGCTCACGGAGGGCCTGGTGGCCAACGTGCCGGCGCGCCACGCCAGCCTGCACGTCCGGGACGCGGTGACGGGCGCCCTCGTCGAGGTCTGGGTGGCCTCCTCGACGTCGGCCGACGATCCGGCGACGGCCGTCGCGGTGGAGGACCCGGTCGCGGCGTGGCTCGCGATGACGGGGCGGACGCTGATCGTCGAGGAGACGAGCTTCCCCGGCCAGGCCTACGAGCGGCTGCGCCCTCCCGTGGCCCGGCTCGAGCGCTCGCGAACCGCCCTGCTGATTCCGCTGCTGCTCGACGGCGAGCTGCACGCGGTGCTGGCGCTCGGCGAGAAGCTGTCCGGCGAGATCTACGCCGGCGCCGAGATCGACGTGCTCGAGACCCTCATGGGCGAGACCGCCGTCGCGCTCAAGAACGCCCGGCTCTACCAGGACCTGCGCGCGCAGATGGAGGAGACTCGCCGCACCCAGGAGCAGCTCTTCCAGACCGCCAAGCTCGCGGCCGTCGGCGAGATGGCGGCCAGTCTCGCCCACGAGCTGAACAACCCGCTCATGGTGATCCTCGGCCACAGCGGCCTGTTGCAGCGCGAGCTGCCGGCCGACTCACGCGCGGCGGGCAAGGCTGCCACGATCGTCTCCGAGGCCAATCGCGCCGGGAAGATCGTGCGGGACGTCCTCGACTTCGCCCGCCGGCGCGAGCCGAACCGGGAGCCGGTGGCGCTCGATCAGCTCCTCGACCGCGCGCTGGCGCTCCTCGAGGGCCGCCTGCAGCGGGCGCGGGTCGAGGTCGCGCGGGTGTTCGACGGGGGGCCGCCGCTCCTGCCCGGCGACCGCGATCAGCTCACCCAGGTGTTCATCAATCTCATCGGCAACGCCATCGACGCCATGCCGGAGGGCGGGCTGCTCACGATCGAGACGGGCCTGCACGGCGAGCGCAACGGTGACCGGCGCGCCGGCGTCGACGTCGTCGATGGCGGCCAGGGCATTCCGGCCGAGCTGCTGCCGCACGTCTTCGAGCCGTTCTACACGACGAAGCCCGAGGGCGCCGGCACCGGCCTGGGCCTGCCGATCAGCCGGCGTATCGTCGAGGCGCACGGCGGGACGCTCGAGGCGGAGAGCGTGCCCGGCCGCGGCACGCGAATGATGGTCCGGCTGCCGCTCGCCTGAGCGCGTCCGCCGGGCTACGCTGCGGTCACGCCGCCGTCCACCGGCAGCGCCGCGCCGGTCACGAACGAGGCCTCGTCGGACAGCAGGAAGAGCGCGGCGTTGGCCACCTCCTCGGGCCGGCCGGTGCGTCCCATGGGCACGGAGCCCCCGGCACGCCGGCGCACCAGGTCCTCGGGGTCCATCCCGGCCGTGGACTTCTGATCGGGTCGCGCCACGAACACGCGCAGCATCGGCGTGTCGATCGGGCCCGGGCAGATCGCGTTCACGCGGATCTTCTCGGGCGCCAGGCGCACGGCCAGACTGCGCACGAAGCCGACGACCCCGAACTTGCACATGGAGTAGACCGGGCTGAACGACGAGCCCTGCAGCCCGGACGTGGAGGCCGTGAACAGCAGGCTGCCGCCGCCGCGCGCGCGCAGCTCGGGAATCGCGGTCTCGGTCGTGACCAGCACCGTGCGGAGGTTCAGGTCGATGGCGAGCTGGAACGCCTGCAGGTCGATGCCCTCGACCGCGGCCGGGCCGGGATGGCCCACGTGGTTCCAGACGAAGTCGAGCCCCTTGAACCGATCGCGCGCCTCCCACACGATCCGGCGTGAGTCGGCGTCCTTGGTGAGGTCCGCGACGATCCCGTGCGCGCTGCCGCCGGCCGCGGTGATCTCCTTGACCACGTCGTCCACCCTGGAGGCCGCGACGTCCACCACGGTGACCTTCGCGCCCTCCCGGGCGAAGCGAAGGGCGCCCGCGCGCCCCATCCCGGAACCCGCTGCCGTCACGATCCCGATCTTGCCCTCCAGGCGCATCAGCCCTACACCGCGGCCGGTATCGACCCGGCCTCGATGGGAAGCTCGAGTGTGAAGATCGCGCCTCGGCCCGGCGTGCTCTCGACGGTCAGCGTCCCGCCGTGCTCGCGGATGATGCCGTAGGAGATGCTGAGGCCGAGGCCCGTTCCCTCGCTCTTCGTCGTGACGAACGGGTCGAAGATCTTGGAGATGACATCGGCGGGGATGCCCGGCCCCGTGTCCTCGACCTGGATGCGGACACGCTCGGGGTCGGCGCGTTGCAGGCAGATCCGCAGGCGGCGCTCACCCGCCACGTCGGCCATGGCCTGCTTGGCGTTCGTGATGAGGTTGACGAGGACCTGCTGCAGCTGATTGGCATCCGCCCACACCGGCGGCAGCCCCGGCGCGATGTCCTTGCTGACCTTCACCTCGGCGACGTGCAGCTCACCGAACGTCAGTGCCAGTACCTTCTCGGTGAGCCCCACCAGATCCACCTGCGTCTTCGCCAGCGGCATCTGCCGGCCGAAGGTCAGCAGACCACGCACGATGTGCTGGGCGGCGTCGATCCCATCCCGCAAGAGACGGACGTGTCTCTGCATCGACTCGGGGGCTGCCGCCTCGATCAGGTCCGCGGTGCCGACGAGCACGGTCAGCGGGTTGTTCAGCTCGTGGGCGACGCCCGCGACGAGCTCGCCGAGCGCCGAGAGCTTGGCGGCCTGCAGCATCTGCTGCTGGGCGAGCGTCAGGCGCAGCTTCTGGTCCGCCACGACCTCCTCGAGCCGCTGGGCCGCCGTCCGCGCCTCCTCGAAGAGCCGGGCGTTGTCGACTGCGTACGCGGTGTAGGTCATCAGCGCGTTGAGGAACTGCAGGTCGGTCTGGGCGAAGGTCTGCGCCGGCACTCCGGCCGGGCTCTCCTTCTTGGCCAGGTTCACCACGCCGACGATCCGGTCGCCCACCCGCAGCGGCATGCAGATGAAAGAGCCGCCGCCGTACTTCGGGTCGTTGACCTTGGCGAAGCGCGGATCCTTCTCGATGTCCTCGACCAGGACGGCCTCGCCCAGCTGCACGACACGCCCGGCGATGCCCTCCCCGACCTTCACCTCGACCTGCGGCCGCGACTGGTCGTGGTCTCCGAGACCACGGCCGACGGCGATCCGGAGCACCTGCCGCTCGCGGTCGAGCAGCATGATCGACCCGATCGTGGCGCTGACCGCTCGCATCGTGCGCTCCAGCACGTGGGCGAGCAGATCCTCGATCTTCGGGATCCGCGCCGCCATCTCGACCATGTCGTTCAGCGTGCCGAGCTTGAAGACGAGGTCCTCGAGCCGCTCGGTCGAGGCCCGCAGCTCGCGGAGCATCCCGCTGAACGCCTGGGCGATGTCCCCGATCTCCGCGATGTGGCCGAGCCCGGGCACGATCGCGGAGTGTTCCGCCGGCGCGGCGACGGTCTCCACCAGCCCCCGACCCTCCACCACCCGGTTGAGGTCCAGGATCCGGTCCGAGATCCGATCGACCATCTGGCGGAAGAGGACGAAGCCCAGCAGCGCGATGATCAGGGCCAGCAGGATGCCGACCTGGGCCATGGTTTCGTCCAGGCGGCCGAAGTGCCAGGTGAAGAAGACGAACAGCAGCAGGGGCAGCAGGGAGATCAGCGCGAAGATCGTGTCGGCCGCCCGACGGAGACCCCAGGGCCGTTGAGACCGCATGTGGACTCTCCCCTTCGTTGCGCGACGGCCGCTCGACGTGCCACCCTGGCCGCGCCCAATCCAGTTTAGACGAGGCCGTCCTAGAACCGAAGGAATGGGGCGCTCCGGGGCCGGGGGGCCGGCCGTCGCGGGTCGCCCCGCGTCGTGCCCGGCCGGCGGCACCGAGGTCGGCCCGCGCCCCTCGTGACCGGCGATACCGCCTCGAGGGGCTTCCCGACACCATCGTGGTCCGCTGACCAGCAGACGATAAAGGGGGGCTTGCCAGCACTGGTCTGATATCAAGGAAGGAGATGTCCACCGTCGTCTCCGCCGTCGAGATGGGCGCCCGCCAGCGGGAGATCTCGGTCTCCGAGTTCTTCACCAAGAACCGCCACCTGCTCGGCTTCGACAATCCGCGCAAGGCGCTCCTCACCTGCGTCAAGGAAGCGGTCGACAACGCGCTCGACGCGTCCGAGGAAGCGGGCATCCTGCCCGACGTCGTCGTCACGGTGGAGGTCGTGCCGAGCAACGGCGACGGCGCCGCCGCCGGCCAGCCAGGCGACCCGCTTCCGCGTCACCGTCACCGACAACGGTCCCGGCATCGTCCGCCAGCAGATTCCGCCGATCTTCGCCAAGCTCCTCTACGGCTCGAAGTTCCACCGGCTGCGCATGAGCCGGGGCCAGCAGGGCATCGGCATCTCCGCGGCCGGCATGTACGCCCAGCTGACGACGGGCAAGCCGGTGCAGATCATCTCGCGCACCGGCGCGCGGGCGGCGGCCCACTACTTCGAGGTCCAGATCGACACCAAGAAGAACGAGCCGAGGATCTTCGAGAGCAAGAAGATCGACTGGGAGCACGCCGCGCGGCACCCAGGTGACGCTCGAGATCGAGGGGCGCTACCAGAAGGGCCGCGCCTCGGTGGACGAGTATCTCGAGCAGGTCGGCCATCGCCAACCCGCACGTGCAGCTCGTCTACCACACGCCGGAGGGCGAGACCCGGGAGTACCCGCGGACGATCCACGAGCTGCCGCCCCAGCCGCGCGAGATCAAGCCGCATCCCTACGGCATCGAGTTCGGCGTGCTCCTGCGAATGCTCCACGACACGCGGAGCCACTCGCTCGCGGGGTTCCTCGCCGGCGACTTCAGCCGGGTCTCCGCCGCCGTCGCCGCAGGAGATCTGCAGGACGGCCAAGCTCTCGCCGGACGCGCGGCCGCGCAACATCCACGGCGAGGACGCCGAGGCGCTCTACAAGGCCATCCAGACGACCAAGATCATGGCGCCGCCGTCGAACTGCATCTCGCCCATCGGCGAGAAGGCGATCCTCCACGGCCTCTACAAGCAGATCAAGGGCGAGTTCTACACGGCGGTGACCCGGCCGCCGGCGGTGTATCGCGGCAATCCGTTCATCATCGAGGCGGGCCTGGCCTTCGGCAAAGGGCCGGATCAGGCGGCGGCGACGCCGGACGCGCCCGCGGTCCCGCTCGCCGAGGGCGAGCAGCGGGAGGACGACGACGAGCTGGCCCGCGTCATCCGCTACGCCAACCGCGTGCCGCTGCTCTACCAGCAGTCGGCCTGCGCGACCTTCAAGGCCGTGCTCGAGACCGCCTGGCGGAACTACGGCGTCGACCCAGTCCCGCGGCGCGCTCCCGGCCGGCCCCATGGTGGTCTTCGTCCACATGGCCTCGGTCTGGGTGCCGTTCACCAGCGAGTCGAAGGAAGCGATCGCCGACTACGACGAGATCCGCAAGGAGATCAAGCTCGCGCTGCAGGAGTGCGGGCGCCGGCTCGGCGTATTCCTGCGGCGGCGCGAGCGGGCCAAGAGCGAGTTCCGCCGGCGCAACATCTTCGAGCTCTACATCGAGGAGGTCGTCGAGGCCTGCGCCCGCCTGAAGGGCGGCAAGCTGCCCAAGGAGAAGCTCAAGACCCAGCTCCAGAAGATCGCCGCGAAGCGGACCGGCGGCGCCAGGACCGACGAGATCCTGGGCCAGCGACGGCGGCCCGGAAGGCCTCCCGCACTCGATCATCGTCACCCCCGAAGGGCCGGAAGGGGAGGCGCCGGCGCTGCCCGGGGCCGAGCCGAGCGCTGTCGCGGCGCCGCCGGAGACGGAACCGGAGACCGAGACGGCCGCGCGGGCGCGGGGGAAGGGCAAGGCCACGCCGGTGCGCTCGGCGAAGGCCACCAGGCGCAAGACGGAGGTTGCCAGGCCCAAGTCCAAGGCCGGTCGGCGCACGACCAGGGCGGCAAAGCCCAAGACCAAGACGCAGCCGAAGCGCAAGAAGAGATAGAAGGACGCATGGCGCCGGCAAAGCCGAAGAAGCTCGGAGCGGTCGAGAAGAAGCTCGTCGGCGTGGCCGACACGGTGATCACCGCCGCCGATCGGAGCAAGGACCCCACGCTGGCGATCCCCGTGCGCAGCCTCGCCAACGTCAACTTCAACGAGAAGCGCGGCATCATCGAGATGGGCAAGCGCAAGCAGGCGCGCACGTTCTTCAACGTGGGGATGGCGAAGAAGTTCATGCAGACGGTGCTGGTGGCCGATGCCCTGGCCGAGCTGCAGCGGGCGAACCTCACGACCTCGCTGCGGGAGATCTACTACCGCACCAAGCACACGATGAAGGGCTCGCACGAGAACACCTTCGACAACCAGAACGAGTCCGACCCGCTGATCGAGGACCTCGAGGTCGCGCTGGCCGCGCTGCGCGAGGAGCTCCACGTGCGCGCCGAGAACGCCGGCAGCATCGTGGGGCCCGTCGTGCTCGACGACGACGGCGACCGGGTGGACTGCGCGCGCCTGGGCAAGGGCGGCTACTCGGTGCCGTCCATCGTCGAGCCCGAGTACATCGAGATCCGCCGCTGCACGGCGGACTTCGTCCTGCTCGTCGAGAAGGGCACCCAGTGGAACCGCCTGTCGGAGGACAAGTTCTGGCGCCGGTACAACTGCGTGCTCCTGACCGGCAACGGCCAGCCGCCCCGCGGCGTCCGGCGCCTGGCGCGCCGCCTGCACGAGGAATACAAGCTCCCCGTCTACGTCCTCGTCGACAACGACCCGTGGGGCTACTACATCTACTCGGTCGTCAAGCAGGGCTCGATCAACCTCGCGTTCGAGAGCGAGCGCATGGCCATTCCCAAGGCCAAGTTCATCGGCCTCTCCAGCGCCGACCCCGACCACTACGGCCTGCCGCGCAACGTCGGCATCAAGCTCAACGACAAGGACATCAGCCGGGCCAAGGAGCTGCTCAAGTACCGCTGGTTCCAGAAGAAGCCCTGGCAGGACGAGATCAAGCGGATGCTCGCGAGCGGGCTCAAGTACGAGCTCGACGCGCTCGCCAACAAGGACTTCCGCTACCTGACCAAGACCTACCTGCCGAGGAAGCTCAAGGAAGAGGACTGGCTGGACTAGGTTGGCCCGCGGACCTCGTTCGGTGAATTCGAGCACCATGATGAAGCTGGTCCCTCCCGCCCTGGTGAGCGATCCGACCGACTGGCGAACGTCCACAGCGCAGATGTAGTCTGACCTTCGTCAGAGGAGACACGCCATGTCGGCATCCGCCGCGCCCCAGACTGTCGTTGCCCAGCTCGTCGAGACCATGAGGACGCTCGCCGGCCCGCACCCCGGCTTCCGCGCTGCGCACGCCAAGGGCATCGTCTGCGCGGCGACGTTCCGGCCGTCCCCGGACGCGCGCCGGCTGACCAAGGCTCTCCACCTGCAAGGTGCCCCGGTGGCGGCCGTCGTCCGCTTCTCCAACTCCAGCGGCAACCCTGAGGTGCACGACGGCCAGCCCGGCGTGCGGGCGCTGTCGGTGAAGTTCCAGCTCCCGGACGGCAAGGCAGCGGACATCCTGGCCAACTCGATCGAGGGCTTCCTGGCCAGGACCCCGGAGGAGTTCCTGGAGTTCCTGCAAGCCCAGATCCTCGGCACGGTGCCGAAGTTCCTCGGCAGCCACCCGGGCGCGGCGGCCTTCATCGGGCGCCTGATGCAGAAGCCGGTGCCGGCCAGCTATGCGCAGGCCAGCTACCACGCCGAGCACGCGTTCCTGTTCACCGCCGCCGATGGCTCACGCCGCTTCGGCCGCTATCATTTCGTCCCCGACGCGGGCGAGGCCTTCCTGTCCGCCGAGGACGGGAGCAAGCGCAGCGCGAACTTCCTGCGGGAGGAGCTGGAGAGCCGCCTGCGCACCGGTCCCGTCGCCTTCCGCCTTTTCTTGCAAGTCGCCGGCGCCGGCGATCCGACCGACGACCCCACCGCGCTGTGGCCGGCGGACCGCCCGCGCGTGGAGCTGGGCCGCCTGGAGATCACAGGCGTCTCGCCGGCGGGGGCGGAGGAGGAGCGCCGCTTGATCTTCGACCCCGCCAACCGGACCGACGGCATCGAGCTGTCGAACGATCCAGTCCTGCTCGCACGGTCGGCGGCCTACGCGATCTCCTACGAGCGGCGTAGCCGGGGGCAGTGAGCGATGAAGACCAGCACCGAGCGCATCCTCACCACGCACGTCGGCAGCATCCCCCGTCCGGAGAGCGTACGGGCCCTGCTCCGGGCCCGCCTCGGCGGCCAGCCCATCGACGAGGCCGAGCTGGCGGCGCGGGCCGCCGAGGCGGTGACCGAGGCGGTCCGCCGCCAGGCCGAGGTCGGCCTCGACGTCGTCTCCGACGGCGAGATGAGCAAGACGAGCTTTCTCGCCTACACCGATGATCGGCTCACCGGCTTCGTCACCACCACGGCCGCGAGCGACCCGAGTGCGACGCTGACCGGCACCGGCTTCTGGGCGCGGCGGGTGGACAGCCGGAGGGAGTGGCGCGCCTTCCGCGAGTACTACACGGAGTACTTGCCGCGGGAGATGCCGCTGGCCGCACCGCCCACGGTCTGCCAGGGCCCCGTCACCTACAAGGGTCAGGCGCTGCTCGAGAAGGACCTGGCCACCTTCAAGGCTGCGCTCAAGGAGGTCGCGGTCGCCGAGGCCTTCGTGCCCGCGATCGCCCCGGCCATGGTCGGCCGCGGCCAGAATCGCTTCTACCCCAGCGAGGAAGCCTACGTCTTCGCCATCGCCGAGGCATTGCGGACGGAATACCGGGCCATCGTCGACGCCGGGTTCATCCTCCAGATCGACGATCCCGGCCTCGGCGAGACGTGGGACATGCTGATCCCGGCGCCGCCGCTCGAGGACTACCGCAAAACGCAGGCGCGCAACATCGACGCCCTCAACCACGCCCTGGCCGGCATCCCCGAGGACCGCGTGCGCTATCACCTCTGCTGGGGAAGCTGGCAGGGCCCGCACCTGCAGGATCTCGCCCTGCGCGACGTCGTGGATCTCGTGCTGCGGGTCAAGGCCGGCGCCTACTCGATCGAGGCCGCCACGCCCCGCCACTCGTACGAGTGGCGCGTCTGGGAGGACGTCAAGCTGCCCGAGGGCAAGGTGCTCATTCCCGGCGTCATCGCCCACACCACCGCGGTGGTCGAGCACCCCGAGACGGTGGCCGAGCGCCTCGCGACCTACGCCCGGCTGGTCGGCCGGGAGCGAGTCATGGCCGGCGCCGACTGCGGCTTTGCCCAGGGCGCGCTCTTCCAGCGCCAGCACCCGACCATCATGTGGGCCAAGTTCGAGGCCCTCGTCGAGGGCGCGCGGCTCGCCTCCGCGAGATTGTGGCGGTGATTCTCACTTGGCAAGTACATGACCTGTCGTGAATCAGGCGAAGCGGCAGGGTGAAGGTGAAAGTCGAGCCACCGTGAAACATGATATGCTGCGACGGTGAAAACGATCAGCGTCCGCGATCTGCGTCAGCGATGGCCCGAAGCCGAGGCGCGTCTGCAGGTCGAGAAGGAGATCGTGATCACTCGCGACGCCAAGCCGGTCGCCAAGCTCGTGCGGATCGACGAGCGCTCGAAGCCGCGAAAGCGGTTCGATCCCGCTGCCCACGCGAGGTGGCAACGCAAAGTCGCGGGTGGCAGGGTCTCGCGCTGGGTCGATCGCGCCGTGATGGAGGCGCGCGAGGATCGGCGCTGAGGCGCGGCGAGGGTGATCTATCTCGACACCAGCTGCCTGCTGAAGCTCATGCTGGAGGAACCGGAGAGCGAGGCGGTGCGGGTGGCGGTGGCCCGCGAGTCCGAGGTCATCGTCTCGGCGCTCACGGAGCTGGAGACGGCTGTGCAGCTCAGGGCGGGCTGGCTCGCGGGAGAATACCGCGAGCCGCGGTACCGTGCCTACGTCGGCCGCTTGAACGTGTTTCGCGACACCGACCCCTTCCGTTTTCGGCCGCTGGCTGGCTCGCTGTTTCAGACGGCGCTGCGCCAGGATCGCGGGGCGCGCAGGGTCCACTGCCGAACGCTCGATCGGCTTCACCTCGCGGCCATGGAAGAACTGGGACTTCGGCGCCTGATGACGACCGACGCTGCCCAGGCCGTCGGTGGGAAGGCGCTCGGCTTTGAGATCGTGAGCCCGGGACGTCGCTGAGCCGGTCTCAACCTCAGACGGACCCCCGCAGAAGGAGGTACCCCATGGCCACCGCAAAGCTTCCCACTCCTGATGAGCTCAAGGCCGTCGGCCGGCAACTGGGGATGAGCCTGTCCGACGCCGACGTGGCGTTCTTTCTGGAGACCATGGGCGGCACCGTGGCGGCCTATCACGCCATCGAGGCCATGGCCGACCCGATGCCGCGCGTGAAGTATCCGCGCACGCCCGGCTATCGTCCCGAGGGGGCGGAGAACACGTACAACGCCTGGTACTACAAGAGCGAGGTGCCGGGCGCGCCCGCGGGCAAGCTGAAGGGCAAGCGGATCGCGCTGAAGGACAACGTGTGCCTGGCCGGCGTGCCCATGATGAACGGCGCCTCGACGCTGGAGGGCTACGTGCCCGACGTCGACGCCACCATCGTGACGCGCATCCTCGACGCCGGCGGCACCATCATGGGCAAGGTGCACTGCGAGTACTTCTGCTTCTCGGGCGGCAGCCACACGAGCGCGGCCGGGCCCGTGCAGAATCCGCGAAAGCCGGGCTACTCGGCGGGTGGGTCGTCCTCGGGCAGCGCGGCGGTGGTGGCGGCGGGCGAGGTGGACATGGCCATCGGCGGCGACCAGGGCGGCTCGATCCGCATCCCGGCCGCCTACTGCGGCGTGTACGGCCTGAAGCCCACGCACGGCCTCGTGCCCTACACCGGCGTGTTCCCCATCGAGACCACGCTCGATCACACGGGCCCCATGACGGCGACGGTGGCCGACAACGCGCTGCTGCTCGAGGTGCTGGCCGGGCCCGACGGGCTCGATCCACGCCAGGTGGACGTGAAGACCGCCGCCTACACGAACGCGCTGACGGGCGATGCGCGGGGCCTGAAGATCGCGGTCGTGAAGGAGGGCTTCGGCCACGCGAACTCGGAGGCGGACGTCGACGCCCTGGTCCGCAAGGCCGCCGCGACGTTCAAGCAGCTCGGCGCCCAGGTCGACGAGGTGTCGATCCCCTTCCACCTGGCCGGCCCCGCCATCTGGACGCCGATCGCTGTCGAGGGGGCCACCTGGCAGATGCTGAACGGCAACGGCTTCGGCTTCAACTGGAAGGGTCTCTACGTCACCAGCCTCATCGACGCCCACTCGGCCTGGCGCCAGCGGTCCGACGAGTTCTCCGACACGCTCAAGACGACGATCCTGTTCGGGCAGTACGCGCTGAACAAGTACCGCGGCCACTACTACGCGAAGTCCCAGAACCTGGCCCGCACGCTGCGCGCCGCCTACGACGCCGTGCTGAAGGACTACGACCTGCTGCTGATGCCGACGCTGCCGCTGAAGGCCACGCCGATCCCCAAGCCAGATGCGCCGCGCATGGAGATCATCCAACGGGCGTTCGAGATGCTGCCGAATACCGCGCCGTTCGACGTCACGGGGCATCCGTCCATGAGCGTGCCGTGCGGCCTCAGCGACGGGCTGCCGGCGGGGATGATGCTGACGGCGAAGCACTTCGACGAAGTGGCGATCTACCGGGCGGCGTCGGCGTTCGAGAAGGCCGGCGACTGGAGGGGCGTGCGGCCGTAGGCTCCGCTCAACGACAAGAACGGGAGGTTGCCCATCATGAATGAGCAGATCGTCGAGACCGCCACCGGGCTCGGCTACGTCGAGATCGTCGAAGGCACGGGGGCGCGGCCCAAGGCCGGCGACTCCGTGAGCGTGCACTACACCGGCTGGCTCAAGAGCGGGCAGAAGTTCGACTCGTCGCACGACCGCGGCCAGCCGCTGGAGTTTTCGGTCGGGCGGGGCCAGGTGATCAAGGGGTGGGACGAAGGCGTCGGCACCATGCGCGTGGGCGGCAAGCGCAAGCTGATCATCCCGGCGCACCTGGGCTACGGCGACCGCGGCGCGGGCGGCCTGATCCCACCGGGCGCCACCCTCATCTTCGAGGTGGAGCTGGTCGGGATCAAGACCGCCTAGGTCGGCCTCCGGCGGGCAGGGGCGCCGGCGATCCTGCCGGCGCCCCTGCCGAGCGCCTCAGAACCCCGTGCAGTCGATCGTGGCGCCGGCCGCGAGCGGCCCGGTGAAGCTGGATTCGCCATCCAGGCAGCGGAGGTCGAGGGGGGCGTTGCCGGTCAGGGTCGAGAGCGGTGGCGCCGCTTCGAAGATGGCCGCACTTCCCTGGCTCAGATGGACGCCATTGTTGGCGTGGCCCGTGACCGTGCTCGAGAACATCCTCACGGTGGACCGACCCGAGACGCCGACGCCCGTGCCGTTGTTGTTCTCGACCGTGGCATTCCTGATCTGCAGCATCGAGTTCATGATCACGGCGATGCCCTGCGAGGGCGCCGCCGTCGAGTTGCCGCGGATCACGTTGTTCGTCGGGATGGCGAACCCGGGGTCGCCGATTACCGCGGTCGAGGCGTTGATGGCGACGCCCGCCGCGAAGTTATTCGCGATGACGTTGCCGCCGGGCAGCGAGATCCGGGAGTGAAAGGCCACGACTCCGAAGCGACCGAAGGCTCCGGCCGGGCTGGTGCCGTTCCCGGAGATCGTGTTGCCGGCGATCACGGCCGCGGAGCCCACAGTCACGTGGATACCATTCGAGCCGTTCCCGGTGATGGCGTTCGGCGCCGAGGTGAAGGCGCCGGTGATGCCGATCCGCGCGTTGCTGCCGTTGAAGACGAGGATGCCGGCCCGGCCGTTCCCAGAGAAGGTGCTGTTGGTGATGGTCGCGACCGACGCGTCGAGCATGAGCCCGTCGGCCGGGTTCCCGGAGGAGTCGCAATGGTCGACGCTGCCGTTGGCCCCCTGGAAGAACACGATCCCGATGCCGCCGACGGGGCCGCTGCCGCTCCCGCGGACGGCGCAGTTGACGATCGTGGCGCGGCTACCACCCGAGACGACGACGGCGTTGCGCCCGCCGGTGACGGTCAGGCCATCGAGCAGGAAGCGGTCGGCGGTCACCAGGACGGTGTCCGTGTTCGGGTCCGGGCCATGGATGCCGGCTCCCGGTCCGCCCGCCACGAGGCTCACGTCGTTGCGGTCGACGGTCACGTGCTCGTCACACGTCCCGACCACCTTGATCGTGAGCGCGCCGCGGTGGCGAGCGAGCACGTCGCCGATCGTCCGGCCTTTGTCACACTGAACGATCACCTCGTGATTGCCTCGCCCGCCGTCGCCGCGGGCGTCGGTCGGCAACACGAGGGCCAGGGACAGGACCATCACGACCAAAGCCAGCGCACGGTAGCGAGGACGAAATGTAGTCATGGACCAGCCTCCGGTGGTGCGGGGAGGTGCACGCTCCTGGCGTCGGCCGGGAGCCGGATCGCGGCTGAATGAGAGAGCGGACTAGGCAAGCGGGATGCCGCCCCGGAAGGCGGCAACAGCGGCGTCGTCGCGGCTCGTAACTATGGAGTCTAGAAGGGTTTGTGGCCGCGCGAGGAACTGCACACCGATCGGTGGTGCATCACTGGTGGAATTTGCACCACTGGTGCAATCAGGCGGCTATGATACCGGCCTCATGCCTGGCTTTGCGGAGCTGCTCGGGGAAAGCCCGGCCCTCGTTGGCCTCCGTCACGAGCTGCAACAGCTCGTCCGCCGCTACGCCACCGGACGCCGCTTGCCGCCGATCCTCCTGCTCGGAGAGACGGGAACGGGCAAGAGCATGATCGCCCGCGCTCTCCATGCCGAGGGGCCACGGGCCGGGCGGCCCTTCGTGGACGTCGCCTGCCCGGAGATCCCCGAGACCCTCATGGAGTCGGCGATGTTCGGCGTCGAGCGCGGGGCGTTCACCGATGCGCGGCAGTCCAGGACCGGGCGGTTCGCCGAGGCCGATCGCGGCACGATCTTCCTCGACGAGATCGGTCTGTTGCCCGATGGCCTGCAGGCCAAGCTGCTGAAGATCGTCGAAGAGCAGCAGCTGCGGCCGCTGGGGGCGACGGCGAGTAGGCCGATCGATGTGTGGATCATTGCCGCCACCAGCGAGGACCTGGAATCGGCCGTTCGCAAGCGCCGCTTCCGCGAGGACCTGTACTTCCGGCTCGCGGTGGTGACCTTGCGGGTGCCGCCATTGCGCGAGCGCGTCGACGACGTGGTGATCCTGGCCAAGCATCTTCTCGCCCGGGCGTGCGCCGACTACGGCCTGGCGACGAAGACCTTCACGCCTGACGCTCTCGCCACACTGAAGGCCCATCGCTGGCCGGGAAACATTCGCGAGCTCGGCAACGTGATCGAGCGTGTGGCGTTGCGCTCCGAGGGGCCATCCGTCACTGCCGACGTGCTCGGTCTCACCGGGGCTGGTGATGGCCCGACGACGAGTCCGGACGACGATCGCACGGGTGGCGAGCGTCCGGATATCGATGCCGCCGTCGCGAGCCTGGAACGCACGCGTCTGGTCGAGGCGCTCGAGGCGGCACGTGGCAACGTCACGCGCGCTGCCCAGCGGCTCGGCCTGACGCGCAACACGTTCCGGTATCGCCTGCGCAAGCACGGTATGGCGCGTGGTCCGAGTCACGCGCCTTCCTCGCCCGGCGCTTCACCCGCCCCGCGGCCGTCGGTAGCCGCCCGCTGGGAGCGTCGTCGTGTCGCGTTCCTTCGTGTGGCGTTCGCCCCGACCGATGAGGGTGCCGAGCACCGGAGACGGGCACTCCTCGAGGACGTGAGGGAGAAGGTCCGTGGCTTCGGCGGCACGCTCGACGGCGTGAGCCCGGGCGGCGTCACCGCGGTGTTCGGCCTCGATCTGCTCGAGGACGCCCCGCGGCGGGCTGCGCACGCCGCGATGGCCATTCGCAAGCTGGGTGTGCGAGCGCGCGACGGTGATCCGACGCTGCCAGCGATCAAGCTCGCGATCCACGGGTTGCCAGCGCTGCTGTGGAAGGCGGCCGACGGGGTTCACGTCGACGCGGACACCAGGCCGGACATCTGGCAGACGCTGGACCGACTCATCGCCGGCGACGTCGACGGCAGCATCGTCGTGAGCGAGCCGACGAGCGCGCTGCTGCGGAGCATGTTCCATCTGATCGACGTCCCCGAGCGGGGCGGCGCCTGTCTCCTGCTGGATGGCGAGCGAGCCGTGATCCCCCGGACCGCCGGACCGGTGTTCGTCGGTCGTCGCGACGAGATGACGATGCTGCGCGGGCGCTTCGAGCTCGCGCTGGCGGGGCGCGGGCAGGTCGTCGGCATTACCGGCGAGCCGGGCATCGGCAAGTCGAGAGTGCTCTTCGAATTCCGGCGGACGCTGGCCGCGGACACCGTCGCGTACCTCAGCGCGCGATCGCAGTCGTACGGCCGTGACTTGCCCCTGCTGCCGATCATCGAGCTGCTGCGGCGGGCCCATGGCATCGAGGAAGACGACGGCCCGGACGTCATCCGCGACAAGCTGCGATCGAGGCTGAATGTGCTCGGGTTGCCCGCGGATGAGATGACGCCGTACCTCGCGCGTCTCCTCGGGAGTGGCGACGGGATCGACACCATCGCCCACCTCAGTCCGCAGCAGCTTCACCAGCGGACCCTCGAGATCTTCCGGGGGATCGCCCTGGCGTCGAGCCGTGCCGGCCCGCTGGTGATCGCCGTGGAGGATCTCCACTGGATGGACCGGTCATCGGAGGGCTACCTGGCCGCGCTCGTCGATGCCATCGTCGAGGCGCCGATCTTGCTCCTCACGACGTACCGCGGCGGCCATCGCCCGCCGTGGAGCGAGCGGTCCTACGTCTCGGAGGTGAGGCTGCAGCCGCTCGCGCGCGCCGACGCTCGCCTGGTGCTGGACGTCGCGCTCGGGCGGGAGCGCCGGCCGGCGCCGCTGCCCACGGCGATCGCCGAGGCTATCCTGGATCGTGCCGACGGCAATCCGTTCTTCATCGAGGAGATCGCCCGCGCCATGGGGCCGGCCGCCGAGGCGGTGGCGCCGGTTCCCGAGTCGATCGAGGCGGTGCTCCTGGCCCGGATCGATCGCCTTCCTGACGACGCCAAGGGCGTGCTCCAGGCGGCATCGGTGCTGGGCCGCGACGTGCCGGTGCGTCTGCTCGAGGCCATCACCCCTGAGATTGCGACACCGACGGAGCGCCTTCGCGAGCTCCAGCAGCTCGAATACCTCCACGACCGGAGCGACGGCGCCCAGCAGCTATACCGGTTCAAGCACGCGCTGACACAGGAGGTGGCGTATTCGAGCCTGCTTGCCGAGCATCGCCGAGGGCTCCACGCACGCGTCGTGGGCGCCATCGAGGTGCAGTACGCCGACCGGCTCGGGGAGCAGACCGAGAAGCTGGCCCATCACGCCGTGCGGGGGCAGCTCTGGGAGCGGGCGGCGCCCTATTTGCGGCAAGCGGGGCTGAAGGCGGCCGATCGCTCGGCGAATCATGAAGCGGTCGCCTGTCTCGAGCAGGCGCTGGAGGCGCTGGGCCACCTTCCCGGCGGCCGAGCTACGATCGAAGCGATCGACCTCCATCTGGATCTGAGCCGCGTCCTTATCCCGCTCGCGGACTACGGCGGCTGCCTCGGGCATCTCTCCGAGGCGGCGAAGCTCGCGGATGTCCGCGGCGAGCGGGGACGTCGTGGACGTGCCCTCGCCAGCCAGTGTCTGATGCTACGGATCACGGGAGCCACGTACGACGCGATCGAGGCAGGCCGGGCGGCGCTGGCGATCGCCACGGAGGTCTCCGACGCCGATCTCGCAGCCACGGCGAGCTTTTTCCTCGGCACCGCTCATTACACGCGGGGCGAGTTCCGCGCGGCGGCCGCGTCCTACCGGGCGGCGCTGATTCCACTCCCCGGTGCGGTGACACCGGACCGGGCGCGGATGCTTCCGCGTTACACCGGCGGCGTCCGGGCGTGGCTGGCATGGACGCTCGAGAGTCTCGGCGAGTTCGGCGAGGCTCTCGTCCTGGGGCGCGAGGCCGTCCAGATCGCGGAGGCGCGTGGCGACAGGGCTTCCGACGCCGCCGGGCGTTGCCTCCTCGCGAACGTCCACCTCGGCCTCGGTGACACCGCCAGGGCCATCCCACTCCTGGAGCAGGCCCTGATCCTGTGTCGCTCCCACGACGTGCGCGACTGGGTGGGTTTCGTCGCGATGCGCCTGGGGTTCGCCTACGCACAAGCCGGGCGGCTTGCCGAGGGCATTCGGCTTCTCGAGGAAGGCGACGCGCATTGCGAAACCATCCGGGGCGTCACCGGGCATGCCACCCGGCTCGCAGGATTCGCGCAGAGTCTGTTGCTGGCGGGCCGCCACGCCGACGCTGGCGAGACGGCGCGGCGCGGAGTCGCGCTGGCCCGCGAGCAGCATCAGCCGGCCGGCGAGGCAGTGTGCCTTCGCGCCCTGGGCATGGTCACCACTGCGGCGGACCCCCCCGACACCGCGGCCGCCGAAGCATACTTCACGCAAGCACGGGACCTGGCGGCCACGCTGGAGATGCGTCCGCTCGTCGCCCACTGCCACTTCCACCTCGGCCAGCTTTTGCGGAGCACCGAAAGGCACGACGAAGCCCGAGAGCACCTGGCCGCGGCGGCGCTCATGTACCGTGACATGCAGATGCAGCTCTGGCTCGATGAGGTGACAGTGGAGTCGGGGAAGCTGCCGTGAGTGCGCTCCTCCTCACAGTCGTCCTCGTGGGGCTGGCGGTCGCCGATGGGCGCGCCGAGACGCCCGGCCACCGTTCGCTCGCCGGGCGCCTGCTCGTCGCGACCGATACGCTCCGTGACCCGCGGTTCGCCCGCACGGTGATCTACATCGTGCGGCACAACGAGCAAGGCGCATTCGGGCTCATCGTCAACGTGCCCGTGAGCGAGGTGTCGTTCGAGCGCGCGCTCCGGCCGTTCGGGCTCGAAGTGCCGCCAGGCAGTGGCAACGTTCGGGTCCACTACGGCGGGCCCGTCGACGAGCAGCGCGGCTTCGTGCTCCACACACCGGACTGGACCGGCGAGGGCACGACCGTGGTGAACGGAGACTTCTCGCTCACCGATGACCCCAAGGTGCTGCAAGCGATGGCCCGCGGCACGGGCCCACGACGGGCGCTGTTCTTCCTGGGCTACGCCGGGTGGTCGCGGGGTCAACTCGATGCCGAGATGACGACCGGCGCGTGGGGCGTCGCACCCGCCGACGAGCGACTGGTGTTCGACGAGGACCCGACGCAGAAGTGGATCGAGGCGATGGCCCGCCGGCTCCTGGCGCTCTGATTCAGTCCGTCAGCCGTGGGTCGAGCGCGTCGCGCAGGCCGTCGCCGAGGAGGTTCCAGCCCAGCACGGCCAGCGAGATCGCCACCCCTGGGGCGATGGCCACGTGGCGCGCGCTCGTCATGAACGCGCGCGCCTCGTTGAGCATCAGGCCCCAGCTCGCGGTCGGCGGCGGCGTGCCGATCCCGAGGAACGACAGCCCCGCCTCGATGACCATCGCGTTCGCGAAATTGACGCTCGCCTGAACCAGCAGCGCGGACACACAGTTCGGCATGATGTGGCGCATCAGCACCCAGCGATCGCGCTGCCCCAGCGCGTGCGCGGCCTGGACGTACTCCTGCGGCCGCTCGGCCAGGACGACGCCGCGCGTGAGGCGGGCGACGCCCGGCGTGTAGACGATGCCGATCGCCAGCGTGGTGCTGGTGCTCCCGGGCCCCATGATGGCCACCAGGCCGAGCGCGAGCAGGAGGGCGGGAAACGCCAGCAGCGCGTCCATGCAGCGCATCAGCACGTTGTCGATGGCGCCGCCCGCGTAGCCGGAGAGCGCGCCGATCGGGACGCCGACGACCAGCGCGAGCGCGACGGCGACCGCGCCGATGCTGACCGACAGCCGCGCGCCCCAGACCAGGCGCGCCAGCACGTCGCGCCCGAACTGGTCGGTGCCCAGCAGGTGGGCGCGGCTCGGCCCCTTGAGCAGCGCGCCGAAGTCCATGCCCACGGGATCCGCAGTGACGAGGAGCGGCCCGACGAGCCCGACGAGCGCCGTGAGCCCCACGATGGCCAGCCCCACCAGCGCGAGCCGGCTGCGCGCCAGCCGGCCGAGCGCGCGAGTGGCGCCGCTCAGGAGAGGCGGAGGCGGGGGTCGAGGACGACATAGAGGGCGTCGACAGCCAGGTTCACCAGGGTGACGAGCAGGGCGATCGTGAGGATGACGCCCTGGAGCACCGGGTAGTCGCGGTTGACGATGGCGTTCACCGCAAGCTGGCCGACGCCGGGCCAGGCGAAGATCTGCTCGGTGATGACCGCGCCCCCGAGCAGAACGCTGAACTGCACCCCCAGCACGGTGACCGCCGGGATCAGCGAGTTGCGGAGCGCGTGGCGCACCACGACCCCCGGCTCGCGCAGGCCCTTGCTCCGGGCGGTGCGGACGTAGTCGCGGCCGAGCTCCTGCAGCATCTGCGCCCGGATCTGGCGCGTCACCGATCCGGCCATCACGGAGCCGAGGGTCAGCGCGGGCAGGATCAGGTAGCGCAGCGCGGCCACCGGATCATTCGTGAGGCTCGCGTAGCCGATCGCCGGGAGCCAGCCCAGCGTCAGCGCGAAGATCATGATCAGCATGATCCCCGACCAGAAGCTCGGGATCGACACACCGAGCAGGGCCCCCACCATGGCGAGGAGGTCGACGATCGTGTTGCGCTTGACGGCCGCGATGATGCCGGCGGGGAACGCGATGAGCAGCGCGATGACGGCGGCGCTCGTGGTGAGCAGGAGCGTGGCCGGCAGCTTTTCCACGATGAGGTCGCGCACGGGCTGCTGGGCGCGGAGCGATCGGCCGAGGTCGCCCTGCGTCACCCGCGCGAGCCAGGTGACGTACTGCCGCCAGAGCGGCTGGTCGAGGCCGAGCTCCGTGCGGAGCGCCTCGCGGGCGGAGCGCTCGGCGTCCTGGCCGAGCATGGCGTCGACCGGGTCGCCGGGGATGAGGTAGACGATTGCGAACACGACCAGCGACATGAGGAAGAGCATCGGGATGGCCCCGAGCAGGCGGCCCCCCAGATACGTCGCGACGCCGCCGCTCACGGGCGGGAGTATACCGGAGGGCGTTGCGATGTATCCTTCCAGGGACTTTTCTGGTCAAGGGCGAGATCGCAGGGCCCGGTGGCGCTTTCCGACGACACCGAGCCGGAGCCCGACCTCGCCGTGGTAGCTGGCGCGGCGACGCTGACGCTGCAGGCCTTCCCCGATGTCGAGCTGAGGACGACCGACATCTTCGCTTGACCGCGATCGGGCTTCACCTGATGACCTGATCGGCCTGTTGAAGCACCAACAGCGGGATCGTGGGGGGGCGCCGAGGCTCGCGACTCGACGTGACGAAGGTCCTACATCGTGCTGCGCTTTGGCGTGGCATGTTGAGTCTGCTCGACCAGCGAGCAGACGCCGGACTCAGTGGATGTGGGAGACGTATGATAGGGAAGTGTCCGAGAACGCACCTGCTGGTGGCACTCCTGTTACTGGCCGCGGGCGCCTCCTGCGCGCGCCCGCCCGCCCCGAGCTCCGGGCCCGCCCTCGGCGGGACCGCCTGGCAACTGGTCAAGTTCCAGAGCAGTGACGGCACGACGCTGACGCCGGACGATCGAACGAAGTACATCATCGAGTTCGGCGACGGTGGTCGTCTCAACGCGCGAATCGATTGCAACCGGGGTCGGGGCTCCTGGACGACTCCCGGACCGAATCAGCTCGAGCTCGGTGCAATGGGACTCACGCGAGCGGTGTGCCCACCGGGCTCGCTTCACGATCGGATGGTCAAGGACTGGGCACTCGTCCGCTCGTACGTGTTCAAGGACGGCCACCTCTTTCTGTCCTTGATGGCGGACGGCGGGATCTACGAGTTCGAGCCGAGGCTCGGCGAGGCCGCGCGACCGTAGCGTTCGGGTCGACCAGCCCGGTTCCAGGCGCGCGCGGCTCTCATCACCGATCGAGCCAGACGTTCGGCAGCCCACCCCCGGGATACGCGAGCAGACCGATGATGTGCGGCTCGAAGCCCTTCACCGGCGTCCGCCAGCCGATCGCCGCGTCGCCGAGGCCCGTGGTGACGACCGGCACCTCGTCCTCGATCAGCTCGACGAACCGGCGATAGGCCTCGGCGCGCTTGCCGGCATCGACCGTCGCCTCGCCCTCCTCCAGCAGCTTGTCGGCCGCCGGGTTGGCGTAGCCGCCGGACAGCTCGTTGGCGCCGCCCTTGGAGTGGAAGTAGCGGTAGTACGCGTCGTCCGGATCGACCTTCGGGAAGAAGTTGGTGTTCGTGCTCGTGAAGTCCATGGCGCGCTGGCGCTTGATGTAGGCGGGCCAGTCCAGGACTTCCAGCTGCAGGTCGATGCCGATGCGCGTGAGCTGCGCCTGGAACACCTGCGCCGCCGGCACCAGGTTGGCCACCTGCCCCACCGTGTGCGTCAGCTTGGTGCCGCGCGCGAAGCCCGCCTCGGCGAGGAGCTTCTTCGCCTGCTCGACGTCCACCTTGCGGTCGGGCACCGCGAAGAACCACGGCGTGCCCGGCGGCATCCACTGGTTGACCGGCTGCGCGAACCCGCGCCAGACGCCGAGGCCCACTTCCTTCTTGTCGGTGGCGAGGGCGACGGCGCGGCGCACGCGCACGTCGTTGAACGGCGCCTTGCGCGAGTTGAGGATGATCGCGCTGAACCCGCCGCCGCCCTTGACGGTGCGGACGACGTAGTCCCTGGACGGCGCCGCCTGCAGCTCGGCCAGGGACTCCAGCGGGATGAGCTGGACGAAGCCCGCGTCGCCGGTCTTGAGCGCGGTGAGCCGCACGGTGCCGTCGGGCACCGGCTTCAGCGTGACCGCGTCGAGGTAGGGCAGCCCGGCCTCCCAGTACCCGTCGAACCGCTTCAGCTCCACGCGCTCGTTCGTCTTCCACTCCGTGAGCTGAAAGGGCCCGGTCCCGATCGCCTTGAACGCCGGTCCCTGGACCGCCTCGGGCGGCAGGATGGCCTGGTACGTCCCGGCGATCCGCGAGAGGAACGCGCCGGAGGGCCGTGTGAGGTGCACGCGGACGGTCTGCGGATCGACGACCTGGACGCTCTCGATGATGCCGAGCGCGCCCTTGCCCCGCGCCGCCGTCTTCGGGTCGAGGATGCGGTCGAGCGAGAACTTCACGTCCGCGGCGGTGAGCGGCCGCCCGTTGTGGAACTTCACGCCCTTGCGCAGCTTGAACGTCCACGTCCGGCCGTCGGCGCTGGTGGTCCACGACTCGGCCAGCACCGGCCTGATCTTGAGGTCGCGATCGAAGTCCACCAGGCCCTGGTAGACGAGGCTGAGGACCTGGTAGGTGATGGTCGACGTGGACGGATGCGGGTCGAGCCCGGGCAGGTCCTGGCTCATCCCCACCACGAGCGTGCCGCCACGCTTGGGTGTCTGCGCGGCGGCTTCGAAGGGGAGGAGGAGCGCGAGGACGGCGGCCAGCACCAGGCGGAGGATCATCTTGAAGCTCCTTTCGCGGGACGCGAAGCGCGTGCATCATAGCGTCGCGACGAGCCACTGCCAAGATGACTGACGACTTATCCGCCGCGACTGGTCGAGCTGCTGAACCCGCCGAGCGGGATGGTTGCCCTCGCGGCGCGGCATGTCGAGAGTGGGCGGACGTGGCGGCACCACGAGCACCTTCGCGCTGCCGTCGGCGAGTTTGATCAAGCTGCCGATCCTGGCGGCGTTCTGGGAGACGGTGGAGGCAGGGCGACTCGATCCGGCGGAGCGCGTGAGTGTTCCGGCGGA
The DNA here is from genome assembly GCA_963743355.1 of uncultured Candidatus Rokubacteria bacterium. Lineage (GTDB taxonomy): Bacteria > Methylomirabilota > Methylomirabilia > Rokubacteriales > CSP1-6 > AR5. Next base: position 2,752,965 of record CAVUPM010000002.1, on the reverse strand, counting down.
GGCGCTACGCGTCGAGGGAACAGGGGTGCTGAAGGCGCTTGCGCCTGGGCTGCAGCCGACCTGGAGCGATCTCGCCACGCTGATGATCACGGTGAGCGACAACGTCGCGACGAACCTGGTCATCGACCGGCTGGGGATGGATGCGATCCAGGCGTGGATCGACAAGGCCGGGCTCGCCGAGACCCGTCTCGAACGGCGGATGATGGATCGGGCGGCGATGAGTGCGGGGCGGGGGAACTGGACGAGCGCGGCGGATATGGAGACGCTGCTGTCCGCCATCGCCGCGGGCGCGTGCGTCTCCAGCGAGGCGTCGCGCCAGATGCGGCGGGCGCTTGAGGCTCAGCAGATTCAGGATCGGCTGCCGCGGCGGCTCGCCGACAGCGCGCGCGTTGCCAACAAGACGGGGAACTTCGCGGACGTGATCCACGACGCCGGCATCGTGACGTGGCCGGGCGGGACGCTGGTGATCGCGATGCTGACGCAGGGCGTACGCCCGACGTGGCAGGCGATGGACACTATAGCCGATATTGCGGTGCTGCTCACCCAGGTGTGCGGTGAATAGCTGAGCTGCTGCACTCGTCAGGCGTGCCGTCGTGTAGATCCGGATCCCATGGTGCTCCGCGGACGACACCGACCTTGACCCTGGCTCAGCGTCCTCCAGCGCCGCCCAGTGCCCTACTAAGCCCGCGAGGCCAAGCCGATGACGCTCTATCGCTGGCCCCGATAGCCGACAGCGTGCTTGCGTATGGCGATCGATCAAGTTCCGGCTCTACGTCGAGCAGCCCCTTCGACTAGATACCGATCTACCGGGTTAGAGAAGGCGAGCAATTGGAAGGTGATTCGCGCGTAAGCGGGACCAGGGAGTGCGTCACGGCGGAGATCAGAGCTCCGGGGAGATCCGAGTCTCAAGCTCCGATAGCCAGGACCGGAAATGTGCACAGGCCCCTGCGATCCGGTCCAACCCTATTTCGAGAGCGGCAAGATTGCCGAGTAGCGGCTTTGCGTATCCTGGTATCAGGGCTTCTACTCGCTTTGAAGGGGCGGTCGTCACGGCGTCGTTGATGTGTTCCGGCGTTTCGAACTGATCCCTGATCGCTTGGAATGACACAGCGAGCGCATCCCGCCCTACGCCACGAGCAAAGGCCTGACAGTCACTGAATAGTAGCCCTTCGAACTCGTGAACCACGACAAATGGCACAAAGCGGCGTCGATCAAAGCCCGCTCCCATCTCGGCAGCAAGATCGTCCAGCACTGCTGCTGCCACATAAGATCCCTTGTTCATCACGGGCAGCGATGCGGCTACGGCTCTACCAGGCCAAGCCTTCTCTCCCGACTCGGGCAGACCATAGTAGTCGATCATAGTCGTCGCGATGCAACCGCCATCTTCAACTAAATGCCTCATGATGTCGCGTCTGACCGTCGTCCATCCTCGGATTCCTCCGCGCTGAGCGCGCTGGCGCGCATTTCCCAGCAGCCGAGCACCGACGCGGTCGTAGCCGAAGCCAAGGAGACGCGAGCTTAAGAGCTCATTGACGAAGGCTTCCTCAGTTTCGCCTTCTACATGTACCAACAGTCTGGCCATGTTCTATCTGGCACCAGGGCGACCACCGAACTCGTTCTTCTCCCACAATTGCCCGAGACTGTAATCCTCAAGCCATGTAGCGAGAGGAGCTGATTCAAGACGCGTCAATCGAGTTCCACCCTCGATCCGGTCTGCAACCAATACGTCCTCCGGGCGGAAGTGGTCGAGTAGCAATGGCGACTGGGTTGACAGAATAACTTGAGTCGTAACCGACGCCTGCCGAACTAGAGACGCTAGCATCGTTATGGCGTAGGGATGGAGGCCAAGTTCTGGCTCATCGACGAGAATGACCGAAGGCCGATACAACTCAGGCTGGAGAAACAAGGTCGCAAGCGCGATAAAGCGCAGTGACCCATCCGACAGGGCAGCGGGGCCGAAATACTGATCCGACTCCTTGTGCTTCCAGGCCAGTCGGATGGTTTCCTCGTTCAAGGGATCGGGCCTCAACGAAAAGTCGTCGAAGAAGGGCGCCACTCGCTGCACAGTGCGTCTGATCAGGTCGTATGCGTTGGGGTGCTTCGCCTGAAGGAGGAAAAGGAATGCAGGGAGATTGCCGCCGTCCGGTCTCAAGAACGCGTTGTCGTTTAGCTGAGCTGTCTTGCGCATCGGAGAGTTGGGGCTCGTGTCGTGCATGTGATAGAGGCGCCAACGACTCAGGCGCAGGCGTACCCAATCTGCGATCCCCTGGACGGTCGGATCGCTGATTCCAGCTTCTCGTCCGTTCTGCCGAGACGGCAATCCTTCCTGGTAGGGGCGTTTGTGGCTCTTGTTCCAGAAGTAGACAGATTCGCTCGCCGGATAGAGGCTGTCGTCGTTTGTAGGCCTAAGTGAGATCTCGTATTGATTCGCACCGCCTCGAAACGACAGAAAGATGCTTAGCTCAGGGGTGGCGCGTGAACCGAAGTGGAGGACTTGCTCTGCCCCGCCCGTTCTTCGAACGTAGTCCTGAAGCCGCCCCTCACGGATTTCATGGAGGAATGAAAACACGCCGATGAAATTGGATTTTCCCGACCCATTCGGACCGATAATGACATTGACAGGGAGGAGGCTAAGGTTCTCGACACGGGCAATGCTCCTGAAACCTGTGACGCTTATGTAGTCGAGTTCCATCGTCTCCATATCAGAGCAACATTATCCATGGACGGGTTCGGCTGTCACGAGGTCTAAAAGGATACAGACGTGGACGGCGGAAGAGATGTGGGTCGGTGGACGGCAAGCCGGGGGACGCTACGATCACTCCTGCTCAAGCTCGATATCGTGCAAGACAGGGTCCTGCGCGCGACAGACCTCGTTCTCGATCAATCCTCCGCACGCCGGGCAGCAGAACTGCCGAAACTGCACGGCGTCGTCGATGAATCGCTCGGGTTCGCCGATCAGGGTGTTCGCCGCCTGGATCGGCCGATCGATCCGATGGCAGTAAAGCTTGTAGTTCTCGCGTGCCGGACCGCAACGGCTGGCCACAGCGCGAGCAGGCGAGCCAAGCGCGCCGTCGTGACTCGACGAGGTCGAGGTACTCCGTGATCTGCCGCACAATCGTCAGCCGCGGCCCCGCGTACGGCCGCGGCTCTCGTCCCGAGCCGCTCGGTCAACGCCGCCGCCGTAGCGTCGGCCGTCGCCGCCACATCCACCCGCAGCTCCTCGCCCTCCCCGACCAGCACCACCCAAAAGATCTCCCGCGCCGCCCGCGGCGAAATATCCTCCAGGTACACGTCCTTCCGCACCGCCTCCGGATCGCGCTCCAGCGGATCCCCATACCCCGCGCCCGCCGCGAACGCCACCTCGTAGACGTCGCTCGGCCCCTGGTAGATGTCGATCTGCCGCAGCTGCAGCAGCTCCTCCTGCCCCTCGACCTCGGCGATGTCGTTCGGCATCCGCCGCCGCGCGAAGCGCTGCAGGATGTCGGTGTTCCGCTTGAACAGGTAGTAGTTCGTGTTCGCCGGATAGCCGCCGGCCAGCCCGGGCGCGGTCGGGATCGCGGCGCCCGACGACTCCGTGTCCTGAGTGATGTGCGTCGTGCCGTGCGGGATGAACGCCACCGAGGCCGAGTTGCCGCCGCGGTACTTGCCGGCCCCGCCGGAGTCGGTGTTCTCCTTCCGGTGGATGATCAGCAGCGGGAAAGATCTGCTCGTTGTGCTCGACGTTGCCGATGCGGCAGATGGGGCTGCGCACCTGGCCGCCGGTGGCGATGCCGTCGCTGAAGCTGAAGGCCCCGATCGCGCCCACCATCGGATCGAGCAGCAGGTAGCCGAACTTCTCGCCCCACTGGTCGATGCCGCGGAAGACCGTCAGCGGGAACTGGCTGGTCCCGCCGATGGTCATCACGTCCTTCTTAAGCTCGGGGTCGCACGACAGCATCTTGCTGATCGTGTTGTAGGCGGGATAGAGCGAGATCTCCATCGCCTGCACGGGCGCCGTCGAGACCGAGGCCGGGTGCGTGGCGGAGGTGAAGCAGCCCAGCGCCGGCTGGAACTCGATGTGCCGCAGCGCGCCGCCGATGGCGTAGAGCTGGTCCCAGCACAGCAGCTCGTTGATCGCGGTCATGAGCGAGCCGCGCCAGCCGGAGTAGGTGGTGTTGATGGCGCCCACCTGGTCGGCCGTGCCGGCGTTGTCGAAGATCAGCTTGTCGCCCTGCTTGCGCATCGTGAGCATGACCTGGTAGGTCTTGCGGTCGCCGACGTAGGCCACCTCCACGTAGCTGCGCTCGCGCCACGTGCCGTCCGGCACCTTGGCCAGCTTGGCCAGGAAGGCCGCCTCGGCGTTGTCGATGATCTTGCGCATCACGCCCTTGACGACATCAGCGCCGTAGCGCTGGATCAGGTGCAGGATGCGCTTCTTGGCCGTGTTGTTGCCGGCGATCTGCGCGCGCAGGTCCAGCGCCACCAGGTACGGCTTGCGGGAGGCGCGCAGGTAGACGCCCTCGATGTCCTTCCGCAGCTCGCCGCGCTCCACGATCTTCACGGGCGGGATCAGGATGCCCTCGTCGAAGCTGTCGCGGGCGTTGGGGCAGAAGCTGCCCGGCGTGATGCCGCCCACGTCGTACTGGTGGAGCACGTTGGTGATCCAGCAGAAGAGCTTGCCCTCGTGGAAGACGGGCGTGAGCAGCGTCACGTCCATCTGATGGGCGGCGCCCACCCAGGGATCGTTGCTGAGGAACATGTCGTCCTCGTGGATCCCCGGGTTCTTGCTCCGGTGCTCCAGCGTCCACTTCACCTGCACGTCGGACACGCCCGACATGTAGAGCTGGTAGGGGCCGTAGTAGATGAACTCGCCGTCCTCGGTGAAGATCGACGAGTTCAGGTCGAACGCGTACATGGCCACCGGCGAGCCGGAGATGCGCTGGATCGTCATCCCCAGCTCTTCGTTGATGTTCCAGAGGTTGTGGCGGATGACCTCGTAGGTGATGGGATCGATCTTGTCCGTCCACTCCCGGTGCAGCGTCAGGCTCGGGTCGATGTTCAGCGTCGGCCCCGGGATGTAGGAGAACGTCGTGCCGTCGTAGGGCCCGCCGGCGATCGAGCTCGGGTGTGGATGGTCCGCCATCAGTGGCCTCCGTGTCTCAGACTGCGCACAGCCGCAGCGGTGTGTGGCGCGCGATGGCGGCGAAGTCCTGGTCGGTGCTGAGCAGTTCCGCGCCGGCCGTGATGCACGTCTGGGCAATGATACAGTCGATCGTGCCCCGCACGGTGACGCCTCGCGTTCGTAGCCGCCGGTAGAGGCGGGCGGCCTCGACGTGGCCATCGACGTCGAGCGCCAGGAGAGGAAGGCCGAGCAGCAGGTCCCGCGCCCGCACGAAGTCACGATCGGCGCGAAAGCCCTGCAGCACCTCGGTCAGGACCACGGGGACCAGGCCGGCGTCCTGCCGGTCGACGGCCTGGCCCAGGCGGCCTACCTGTGGCGAGTCGATCCCGTTGAACCAGTCGGCCCAGACCGCCGTGTCGACGACGATCACCGCCGCGCGCGTCGCCAGGCGTCCACGTCACCGTCCCAGGGCATCTTGCCCTTGAGCTTGCGGAGGGCGCGGTACACCGAGCCGCGGGCGACCAGCTCACGCAACGCTCGGTCGACGGCCTGACGCTTGGTCTTGGCCCCCGTGACCAGCATGGCCTGCTTGACGAGATCCTCATCGAGCACGATGTTCGTGCGACCCACCGGCACCCTCCACGATCGGATACACCTGATCCGTCGTTTCAGGTGTAACTCTAGCATGGCCGGTGTCCACCCGGCCGGCATGCGGAGCTCGCGTCACCGTCGCGGTGACGAACGTCGCGGCGCAGCGAGCCCGGACGTGGGATGATCCCGCCCTGATGCGGGCGTCGGCCCTCCGGCTCGACTCGCTCATGCTGGTCCTGGCCCTCGGCCTTGCCGTCTCGGCCTGCCAGGCCACCGCCCCCCGGGCCGCCGCTCCCGACCCCCCCGACGTCGAGTGGCGCGCCTATGGCGGCACCTACGCCAGCGCCCGCTACTCCCCCCTGGCGCAGATCGACCGGACCAACGTCGGCCGGCTCCGCGTGGCCTGGCGCTGGCGCTCGCCCGACCACGACGTCATGGCGCAGAACCCGATCGTCGAGACGTTCGTGAACGAGGCCACGCCGCTGATGGTCGGCGGCGTCCTCTACGTGAGCACGTCGCTCAGCCAGGTGGCGGCGATCGACGCGGCCACCGGGCAGACGCTGTGGACGCACGATCCCGAGGTCTGGAAGCTGGGCACGCCGCCCAACCACGGCTGGGTGCACCGGGGCGTCGCCCACTGGACCGACGGTCGCGAGGCGCGCATCTTCATCGGCACCGGCAACGCCTTCCTCGTGGCCCTCGATGCCCGGACCGGCAAGCCGGTCGCGAGCTTCGGCAACGAAGGACGCATCGACCTCACCCAGGGGCTGGGCCGCTCGGTCGACCGCCGCTGGTACTCGGTGACGTCGCCGCCCGTCGTCGTCCGCGACGTGGTCGTCGTCGGCGCCTCGATCATCGACTTCCCCGTGGGTGGCTACATGCCGCCCGGCCACGTGCGCGGCTTCGACGCCCGCACCGGCCAGATGCGCTGGATCTTCCACGCGATTCCCCAGGCCGGCGAGCCCGGCAACGAGACCTGGGAAGGGGAGAGCTGGCGGCAGGCCGGCGGGGTGAACGTCTGGGCGCCCATGAGCGCCGACGAGGATCTGGGCTACGTCTACCTGCCGTTCAGCACGCCGGCCAACGACTACTACGGCGGCCGTCGTCACGGCGACAACCTCTTCGGCGAGTCGCTCGTCTGCGTGGACGCCACGACGGGCCGGCGCGTCTGGCACTACCAGATCGTGCGCCACGGTATCTGGGACTACGACCTCCCGGCCGCGCCGAACCTCGCCGACGTCACCGTGGACGGCCGGCGCGTCAAGGCCGTGGCCCAGGTCACCAAGCAGGGGTTCGTCTTCGTCTTCGACCGGGTGACCGGCCGCCCGCTCTGGCCCATCGAGGACCGGCCGGTGCCGCAGTCGAAGGTGCCGGGCGAGAAGACCGCGGCGACCCAGCCGTTTCCCACGCGGCCCGCGGCGGTCGACCGGCAGGGCGTGCGGCCCGAGGACGTGATCGACTTCACGCCGGAGCTGCGCCGGTGGGCGCTGGCGATCCTGGAAGGCTACGACTGGGGGCCGCTCTACACGCCGCCCACCGAGCGGGGGACCATCTTCTTGCCGGGCCAGGCGGGAGGGCCGAGCTGGTCCGGCGCCGCGGTCGATCCCGCCACCGGCTGGCTCTACGTCACCTCGCGCACGCTGCCGCTCGTGACGAGGCTCGCGCCTCCGGTGACGCGGGTCCCGATCGTCGATCGCTACGTCGGCGGCTTCCAGCCGATCGCCGGCCCCGAGGGCCTGCCGCTCTTCAAGCCTCCGTACGGGCGCATCGTCGCCATCGATCTCAACACCGGCGAGCACGCGTGGACGGTGCCGCTCGGCGAGGGGCCGCGCAAGCACCCGACCCTGGCCGCGCTCGACCTGCCGCGCCTCGGCTCGGCGCGCCGCGGCTTCCCGCTCCTCACGCGCACGCTGCTCTTCGCGGCCCAGGAGGGCCGCCCGACCTCGCTACGGCCGGCCCTCGATCGGCCGTGGACGCGGATCTGGACGTGGGCCTTCGAGGACCCCTCGCTGGAGGCGTTCGACAAGACGACCGGCGCCCTGCTGGCCCGAGTCGAGCTCCCCGCGAACGCCCAGGGCGCGCTGATGACCTACATGGCGCGAGGCCGGCAGTACATCGTGATCCCGGTGGGCGGCGCCAACCTTCCAGCCGAGCTGATCGCGCTCAGCCTTCCGTAGGTTGCTCGGGTTCCTCGGTCAGACCCTGCCTCGACAGCAGCGTCTGCTATCGACGCCTTCGCGCCTCCTGGTTGTTGTGCTTCCAGGGGAGTCTCCGTCGGAGGGCTCCCAGGACCCGGTAGGGGGCAAGCTCCTCACGGACCACCGCGCGCACGACATCCAGGGTGGACCGGCGGTGGATGTGCTCGAGTAGGGCATCGTTGATCAGGGTCTGGTAGTTCCCGCCACCCGCCTTGTCCACCAGCTTGCGGAAGTGCTCGAGCACCGCGTTGTCTAGGCGAATGGAGATCTTCGTCTTCCCGGGCTCCGGTTTGACGACTACCCCTCGCCGAGCGCCCCCGAAGTCGATGTTCCGATATTTCTCAGCGGCGACCTTCTTCATACTGTTCTTTCTGTCGTCGGTTTGCCTTCCACGCTGAGATCATCCGGACGATGTCCGGCTCCCGATACACATACACGACGACCAGCAGATCGCGCCGTTGTCGCTCAGCCCCAGGGTTACGGACACAATGTATGGACGTATGTCCTCCGTTGCAAGCGCCGTGGAGGGCATGCCTCGACAGCGGCGCGCGTCGATGGTATCCAGAGTCGCGGGCGTCGGACGGGGCAGTCAGTCCCGTCGGGGCGTGAACGCCCGACCATGAGGAGCCCGGGATGAAGAAGAAGCGCGTGTTCGGCACCGGTGGCGAGCTGCTCGTGCATCAGCTGGTGGCCCAGGGGGTGAAGTACGCGTTCACGAACACCGGGAGCGCCGAGGCCGGGTTCTTCAACGCGCTGCTGACCGTCCCCGGGGTCCAGCCGATCCTGCTCCTGGCCGAGTCGCTCGTGCTCTCGGCGGCGGATGGCTATGCCAAGGCCTCGCGCGAGGCCGCGTTCGTCAACGTGCATCTCGCGGCGGGAACGCGCCAGGGCTCGGGCCAGCTCCAGAACGCGTACTTCGACGGCTCGCCGATGGTGGTGACCGCGGCGATGCGCGATGCGGGATCGTTCGGCGACCACAACACGCTCGGCTCCAGCGGCGGCTTCTCCCAGATGGGGGCGGTGGAGGACATCACCAAGAAGCGCTGGGAGGTCTGGGACGCGCGGGGCATCCCCACCGCGACGCGCCGGGCCTTCAAGGAGGCCCTGACGTTTCCGACCGGCCCGGTCTACGTCGCGTACACGAGCCAGGCGCTGGAGAGCAACGACGTCGAGGGCGTCATCCAGGCCGCGGACGCCCCGCACATGGGCCTGCTGCCCGAGGCCGGCGTGATCCAGTCGATCTGGGACGCGCTCCTCAACGCCGAGAAGCCGCTGCTGGTGTGCGGGCAGGACATCGGCGTCGCCGGCGCGGGGGAGGAGATCCTCACGCTGGCCGAGCGACTCGCGCTACCCGTGGCCACCGGGTTCTTCGACTACGCGAGCTTCCCGGTGCATCACCCCAACTACGTCGGCCAGGTCGAGAGCGTGTCGGAAGAGGAATACGACGTCGTTTGCTGCGTGGGGTACCGGCAGAACACGCGCGGCTATCCCAGCGACCTGCGCTTCGCCAAGGCCGGCACCATCATCGGCATCGGCCACGATCCGTCGATGCTAGGCAACACGTTTCCGCTGGACACCGCGGTGTGGGGCGACGTGCGGCATACCGTGCGTGCGCTCAACGGCCTGTGGAAGGCGGCCGATGGCAAGCAGCCGCACGTCCAGCGGCGCGCGGCCGATCTGCGGCGTCAAAGCGACAAGCGCCTGCGCGAGCAGGCGGAGGAGGCGTCGGGGCACGCTTCCGAGCGGCCAATCCATCCCAACTACGTTGCGCACGTCGCCAACCGGACGCTGCCTGAAGGGACCGTCGTCGTCTCCGAGAACTTCCGGAACACCGATCACCTGTTTCCCTTCGGCCAGGACAAGAGCCAGTGGAGCCTGATCCGCACGTACGGCGGATCGCTCGGGCACGGCATCGGCGCGGCGGTCGGTGCGCAGCTGGGGGCGCCGGATCGGCCGGTGGTGTGCAGCCTCGGGGACGGCGCGGTGATGTACAGCGCCTCCGGGTTCTGGACGATGGCCCGCTACGGGCTGCCCATCCTGACCCTGGTCTGGAACAACCTCAACTACCAGACCGTGCGCACGAACTTCGACACGTTCGGCGGCGAGATGGCCAAGCAGCAGAAGTACCCCGAGGTGTACCTGGGCGATCCCGAGATCGATTTCGTGATGCTGGCCAAGTCCCAGGGGATCGAGGGTCTCAAGGTGACCGAGCCGAAGGAGCTGGAGGCCGCGCTCCGGCGCGGGGCCGACGCGATGAGGGCCGGCGAGCCCTACGTGCTCGACGTGCGCGTGGCCACCGTGGGCGCCGGCGCCGACTCTACCTGGCACCAGCGCTTCAAGCTGCGCCGCTAGCCCGCGAAGAACTTGCTAGGTCCGCCAGCCCCTCCTCCCCGATCATGCCCTGTCAGGCGTCCCGGGTTCGAGGTCGCAGTCCCCGGTGGGGGGAGCCGATGCTACGGGAGGGCTGTTCATGTCGCGCTTCCTCGCCCCACTGCTTGCGGCCACCATCTTCGCCCTGACCTTCACCCCTGCAGGGCCACACCGGGCGGACGCCCAGGTCAAGCAGCCTTCCAAGATCGCGGACTCGGTCCACCGGGTGCTCCAGGATCTGGACGTGGCGAGCACGCAGAGAGCCGCGGCACGAGCGGCGGTTGACCTCTCGCCGCTGTCCAACCCCCTCGTCCGTGTCAACAAGGCAGGGAAGGTCGAGCTGGTCTTCCACGCGGCCGGCCCCGTTGGCGACCCGGAGGCGAGGGATCTCGTGGCGCTGGGCGCTGATATCGTCATCACGCTGACCTCGCCGGCCGGCATGATCCAGGCCTGGGTGCCCTATCAGCAGGTCGAGGCCGCCGCCGCGCTGCCGTGGGTGGTGGCGGTGACGCCACCCGCCTACGGGGACCACAACACCCATCCCAATAACCCCATCAACAGCGAGGGCGTGGCGCTGCACAACGCCGACATCGCCCAGGCGCAGGGGGTCACCGGAGCGGGCGTCACCATCGGTGCCATCTCGGATGGCGTCAGCAACCTGGCGGCGGCGCAGGCCCGCAACGAGCTCCCGATGGTCAACGTGATCAACGCCGGTGCCGGCGACGAAGGCACAGGGATGCTCGAGATCATCCACGACATGGCGCCCGGGGCCGCGCTGGCGTTCCACGGCACCGGCGGCGGCACGGCCGGTCACGTCACCGCGGTGCAGACCCTGGTGGCCGCCGGGGTCAACGTGATTGCGGAGGACCTGGCGTTCGACGCGGAGCCCGCATTCCAGCGCGGTGTCGTCGCGACCGCGCGGGAGAACGCGGCGGCCGCCGGCGTCTCCGTCCACTCGTCGTCCGGCAACCGCGGCGGGAACCATGCCGCCCGCGTGCTCGCGGTGGGCACCGGCTCCGGTCCCGACGGCAACGCCGGGCCGTTCACCAACTGCCCCATCGCGCCCCTCGACGTCGTGGCCATCGCCCCGCTCGGCGACACCACGTTCGACGTCGTGCTGGGCGCCAACACGAGGTTCACGCTCCAGTGGAGCGAGCCGCGCGCGATCTTCCCGACGGCGGGCGCCGGCGGGTTCACCGACCTGGACCTCTACATCATGGACGCGGCGGGCACCACGTGTCTGGCGACCAGCCTCGGCGTGCAGGGCGGCGGAGCCGGCGACACCATCGAGCAGGTCACGACGCCGGCCGCGCTGGCCGGAACGACGGCGAAGATCGTCGTGAACGTCTTCGGGGCGAACGGCGCCGTGGCGCCGCCCATCCTCGATCTGCGCTGGCGCGGCACCCAGAACCAGATCGACACGCCCACGCGCGCGGGCAGCAATGATCCCGACAAGAACTACACCGGCCTGGCGTTCTCCATCGGGGCCGTGAACGCGGCCTCCGGGGCCCTGGAGGGATTCAGCAGCGGCGGCCCCGTCGATCTCGTGCTGACGACCGTCTGTCCCGGGGGCGCCTATCCCTGCGCCGACGGCGTCGCCGGGCCACCCGCCCAGCAGTTCCAGGGGCTCGACTTCCTCGGCGCGGACGCCGTCTCGATCAGCGGCGTGGGCGGCTTTGGCGGTGGCACCTGCCCGGCGGTCAACCCGGGAGACTGCCGGTTCTCCGGCACCTCGGCCGCGGCTCCGCACACGGCGGCGTGTGACGCGCTCGTGCGACAGCTGGTCGGCGCCGCGGCGGCGCCAGCCACCATCCGGGCGCGCCTGGCCAGCACGGCGGTCGATTTCGCGCCGGCCGGGGAAGATCCTGCCACGGGGGCGGGCCAGGTCGACTGCTTCGCGGCGCTGCTGCCACCGCAGGCCCTCTGCCAGAACCGCATGGTGCAGACGAACCCGGGCGTCTGCACGGCCGCGAACGTCTCGATCGACGCTGGCTCGTTCGACACGGGGGGCGGCCCGGTCACGCTGATGCAGTCGCCGGCGAGCCCCTACCCGCTGGGCAGCACCCTGGTCACGCTGACCGCGACGGACGCCGACAGTCTCTCCGATTCCTGCCAGGCGACGATCAAGGTCGTCGATCTCGAGCCGCCGGTGCTCCAGAACGTTCCGGGGCCCATCCAGGTCGAGCAGACGGCGCTCGCGGGCACGCCCGTGACCGTGCCGCTGCCGACCGCGATAGACAACTGCGGCGGCCCGCTCCCGGTGATGAGCGATGCGCCCGCGGTCTTCCCGCTCGGGATGACCACGGTGACGTTCACGGTGACCGATGGCTCCGGCAACAGCGCGATGGCGACGACCACGGTGACCGTGGTGGACACGACGCCGCCGACCATCCAGAACGTGACGGCCACTCCCGGGTCGCTGTGGCCGCCGAACCACAAGATGGTGCCGGTGACGTTCACGGTGGATGTCTTGGACATCTGCGACGCCGCGCCGAGCTGCCAGGTGATCTCGGCCGTCAGCAACGAGGCCGTCAATGGCAAGGGCGACGGCAACACGACGCCGGACTGGCGCATTGTCGACGACCTCATGGTGGAGCTGCGCAGCGAGCGCTCGGGCCCCGGCAGCGGGCGCGTCTACACGGTGACCGTGCGCTGCACCGACGACTCCGGCAACAGCGCCCTGCGAAACGTGGACGTCCCGGTCGCCCACGACCAGCGCAAGAAGTAGCCGCCGGATGCAGAAAGGGTGGCGTCGGGTACGCAGAACGGTGCCCGGCGCCACCCTCCTCGTCGTCGCCCTCGTTCGCCTCGCCGCCGCCGACTCTCACGGCTGGGTGGAGGATTTCAGCCAGGGGCGGCTCGACCCGTCGCGGTGGGAGCGCACCGTCGAAGGCGACTTCCGCGACTGGTCGGTCGACGTGGTGGAGGCCGGCGGCCCGGCGCCGCGCTTCGGCCTGCGCCTGCGGGCCGATACGCGCGGCACCTCCGACGAGACCCTCAAGCACCTCGGCGTGCGGAGCCTTCAGGCGATCCCGCTTCGCGACGAGACGCGTGTCTCGGTGCGACTGGACTGGGGCGACCAGACCAACGGCAGCTATCTCACCGCCGCCGTCGTCCTCTCACCGCATTCCACCCCGCGCAATCCTCTGGAGACGCCCGACTGGCTCCGGGTGGCGTACGTGGGGGTTCCGCCCGGGCGCAACGCGAGGATGCTGGTGTCCTTCAAGGCGCACGGGCGCGAGCGCACCGTCTACACGGACGGCTGGCCGGACGCCAATCCGGCCGGGCGGCGGATCCGGGTTCAGCAGATCACGCTGCGGGTTCAGAACCGGTCGCTCGAGGTCTTCGAGGGCGATCGCCGGATCTGGCAATCGCAGCCGAACGAGATGCCGTTCGATGCAGCCTACCTGTACTTGCAGATGTCGAGCCACAGCAACTACCCGGCGCGCTCGATCTACTTCGAGAATATCCGGGTCCAGTAGGCGCAGAGGCTAGTCCGGACCCGCCCGCACGGCGCGCCGCTCCTCAAGCGGAGGCGTCCATCGCCTCGAGGTCACGCTTCCCTCGGTGCGCAGCGCCGTCGCCTGTACGCCGGGATCGAGGAGCGCGACCTGCGGAGCCCGGCTGGCGGCGGCAGCCACGATCCGAACCCTCGCCGTCTCGGCGCCGCTGAGCCGTACCAGCGTCTGGCCCTCCGGGGAGCGAATGCCCTCGAGGAGGCAATCGCGCGAGGAGCGCAGCCAGGCGACCGGTCCACCGTCCGAGGGCGCCGTCGCGACTAGGCTCTTCACGGTCGCATTCCGCACGTCGTCCAGGATCAGGGCCGGCCGAGCGTCGGGCTCGTCCACGGCGAGCGTGGTCCGCTCCACTCGCAGCCCCGTGACGTGCCGGCAGTACAGGCCATGGGCGGGGAGATTGCGGAATCGGGCGGCATCCGGATACTCCCGTTCCCGTTCCGGCACCGGGCGCGACACCAGGGCGGCGTCGCCGCCGCCCTTGCCGGAGATCCGGATGTCGCTCAGGGCAATGTCCGAGACGTCGCGACCCGGGACGCCCATGATGGAGGACGTCCACTCGGCGCCGGTGGCCACGATGTTGGAGATCGTGATCTTCGTCAACGTTCCGGCCGTGGGCACGGTCTGGCCCTGGCCCCGCTCGCTCAGCCGCACGAAGATGGGCGCCCGCATGTTCCTCATCGTGATCGCCGACACCACGACCTGCTCGAGCCGCCCTCCGTCCACGTTCTGGATCGACACGCCGGCACTCGGAAACGGCCTCACGTCGAGGGGCGGCGGCTGCCGGATCTCCGACCGTCCCGACAGGGTGCAGTTCCGGAAGACGATGTTCTTGAAGTTGCCGGTGGACTCGGTGCCGATCTTGAGCCCGTTGCGGACGTTGACGAGGTCGCAGTCGGTCACGACGACGTATTCCGTCGACCGCCGTACCCCGAGGGCCAGGCTGGTCTTGAGCACGATCGCGTCGTCCCGGGACTCCACGCGGCAACCGGCGATGCGCACGTGGCGACAGCAATCCGGGTCGATGCCGTCGGAGTAGCCATTGCGGATGGTGACGCCCCGGATGTCGACGTGATCACAGCCGAGGAGGCTGATGTTGTAGTTGGGCGCGTTCTCGAGCGTCAGGTCCCGGATCGTGACGTGACGACACTGCTTCAGCGCGATCGGCTTCGGGCCGCCGCGTGACCGCCGGTTCCCGTCGATCCGGCCTGGCCCGATGATGCTGAGGTGCTGCAGGCGACGCCCCTGCAGCAGGGCGAAGTTGAAGTCCGTGGTTTCGCGGTCTGCAAAGGATTCGTACTCCAGCCTCTCGTAGAAATCGAAATCGTCGTCGTCGGGGCTCGCGATGAGCGTCGCGCCGGCCGCTAGTTTCAAGACGAGCCGATCTCGGAGATGCAGGGTACCTGACAGGTAGTCGCCGGGCGGGAAGAACACGACTCCGCCGGGGGCGGCGGCATCGATGGCGGCCTGAATGGCCGCGGTGTCGTTGGCCTTGCCGTCGCCTCGGGCGCCGTGGTCGCGAATGCTCCGCTGGGCGAGCGCACTCCAGGCTGGGAGCGGCCACGAGCCGAGCCACGGGATGGTGAGGAGACTGGCACCTCGCAAGAGAGCCCGGCGCGATAGATCCACACCTACTGTTCATTGCAAACCCGATGCCTCGCGGTCGGGCCCGCAGCACGCTCGAGGTGGCGCCACGCCGCTCGCACCGCGGACCCTGAGCTCAGGGTTGGGTGAGCCCCGTGCACGCCGCCGTCTGGTCAGCCGGCACCTGGTGGTTCGCCACCGTCCGCAACGTCATGCAGAGCGTCGGCCAGTGGTGGGGGAAGTTCGCGTGGGTGTCCACATTGAGGAGGCCGCCGGGGACGTCAGTGATCTCGCGGTTGGCGGCGTCCGGGGCGAGGTTGCGCGCCAGCTTGCGGCCGAGGCAGTCGGTGGTCTGGGTGTGGCCGCCGACGAGGATGTCGGCGTTGTCGAAGGCGTAGAAGCTCGCGTAGAGCACGCCGCCGGCGGTGGTCGGCCGGCTGCGGGGCGCCTCGTCCGGCGTCGCCGGGGCCGCCTCGCAGGTGTCACTCAGCGGGCGGCCGTTGAGGTCGTTGAAGAACGTGAGGTCCCCCGTCTGGTTCATGGCGAACTCGTCCGGCATCGAGAAGACGCCGCAGCCGCACGCGGCGATCGCGCTCAAGCCGGTCGCCGTCTGCCCGGCGCAGAGCTGCCGGGAGACGCGGTCCTGCTGGTTCACGTCGTCGCAGGCGACGACCGTGCTGGCGATGCCGTGGTTCGGTGATGCGAGGGCCACGAATTCGGACACTGTGATCGCCCCGTTGCGGCG
The DNA here is from genome assembly GCA_963743355.1 of uncultured Candidatus Rokubacteria bacterium. Lineage (GTDB taxonomy): Bacteria > Methylomirabilota > Methylomirabilia > Rokubacteriales > CSP1-6 > AR5. Next base: position 2,736,861 of record CAVUPM010000002.1, on the reverse strand, counting down.
GGTCCCCATGAGATTCTTCAGAAAGTAGCGGGCGCTGATCGTGCCCAGGCTGTAGCCGACGATCGCGACCTTCCCGATCGCCTGGTAGGCCGGCATGTTCAGGATGCCGACCTGGGTGCCGCCGCGGCTGTCGAGCCCGCCCTCGATCATCGCCAGGATGTCCTCGGCGTCCTGCTGGATCGTGCGCGTCAGGTTCTGGTTGTTCCCGTGCACGGGCATCTCGATGTAGAACGCGTCGATTGGCAGCTGCGGATTGGTAGCCAGCGCCGCTGCCACCGACGTGCCCGTCCCCGGCTCGAACCAGGTCGGGCCGACACCGCTGCCCGCGCCGTGAACGAACAGCACCGGGATGCGCGAGGCCACGTTGCGCGGGCGGAAGGCCACGGCGTCCACCCGGCCGGTCAGCGCCACCGACGTGGCCGGCTGCCACGCTGGCGCCCGGAAGAGCCGGACCGTGCCCTGCTCTTCCGCCACCGCCAGCAGGGCGCCGTCGCGTGAGAAGTCCGCCGCGCGGAAGCCAACGCCGCCGGTGATGGAGGCGACCTCGACCAGGTCCGCGCTGCGCCGCACGCTCACGCTGCCGCTGCGGACGAGAGCCACCCAGCCGCCCGAGCGCGCCACCGCCACCGCCAGCACGCTGCCCGAGGTGTCGGCGAGCAGGAGAGAGTAGCCCAGGGTGGCGTCGAGCACGACGAAGCCGTTGCCGGTGCCGGCGATCAGTCGGCTGCCGTCCACCGTGTACTCGAGCGCTCGCGCCGGAATGCTGGGCATGCCCGGTTGCCCCGGGAAGCCGGGCCCGGTGCCGACGATCGAGATCCCCTGCGGCGTGGACACGGCGATCTCCCCGCCGCCCGGGCGATAGGCGAGGGCCAGGAGCGGCCGGCCCAGCTCGCGGTCGAGCGTCTCGGGTCCGACGATACGCAGGTGGCCGAAGAGTGCCTCGGGCGGGGTCGGCCGCACGGGGGTGGTGGCGGCCAGCGAGAGACCGTCCGGCGAATAGATCACGTCCCACGGACACGCGGAGCCTGTGATGGGCGCCGCCTGCTCGGCGTAGCCGGTCGACTCAAGCTCGACGATGCGGTTGCCGAAGCACACGCCCACGGCCAGCCGTTCGCCGTCGGGCCGGTAGGCCAGGTGCATCACCTCCTGGTAGCGCGTGACGTCGTGCACCTCCTGGCCGGTATCGGCGTTGACGACGCGCAGGTGGTTGCCGTTGGCGATGACGAGGTGACGGACAGTGCTGCAGCCCGTGAGCGCCGCGAGCAGGACGAGACACGCGATGAGCCGGCCGATGGTCATGCCGGCCATTCTAAGCGACCACATGCAGTGGGCCGAGCGCGGGTCCTAGCCGATGAAGCGTCGCGCGTGAAGCGCCACCAGCACGGTCGCGAGCAGCGTGGCCAGCAGGTACGTCGCCCATCGAAGGCGCCGGGGCTCCGGCGCCGCCTCGATTGCCCGGGCCGCCCGCCAGTCCAGCGCTGCGGCGCCCCCGAGGAGGGCGAGGCTCGGGGCGCCCCACATGACGATCGGCCCGCCGAAAAGGAAGAAGGCCAGGAAGGGCGACGTCGCCGCGAGCGCGAGCAGGGGCAGGACCAGCCCCACGAGGGCCCAGCGCCGCGCGGCCTGGTGGGCAAGCCGCTCGGCGCCTGTCGCCGCCCGTGCGAGCCGCCAGCCGGCGAGCGTGAAGAGCAGGGTCGCCCCGGCAAAGATCGGGAACGCGCCCATCGCGAAGCTGAAGACGGGCGCGCCGCCGAAGACCACCATCGTGAGCGCCGGCATGATGGCACCGCCATCGCCAGGCGCCCAGAGGGGCTGGGGCATCAGGGCCGCCGACGTGGCGAGGCATCGCACGGCGAGGCGCTTGAAGGGCGACGCCACCTGGCGCGTCAGCACCCAGATCGCCGCCAGCACCACCAGGGCGATCCCGAGCCACTTGAGGTAGGGAACTAACGCCATGCTCAGCGGTCTAATACACCGGAATGAGCATACTCTGGACGGTCGTCATCGGGTTCCTCGTCGCCCTCCTGGGCGCGCCGGGCGTCGCGCTCGCCTGCAGCTGCATGTGGGCCGGGCCGTTCACGAAGGTGGCGCTCGGTACGGACCTCGTGGTCCTCGCCGACGTGCAGTCCTACTACCGCCACGGCATGGACCTGGCCGTCGTCGAGGTCCTCAAGGGTGCGGAGGACCGGCCGTGGATCAGGGTCTGGGGCGATACCGGCGCCCTCTGCCGGCCCTACGTGACGGGCTTCCCGCGCGGCACCCGCTGGATCTTCGCGCTCAAGCGTGAGCCCGGCACGCGCGACTACGTCATCTCGGTCTGCGGCGAGTACTGGCTCGAGGCTCGCGGCGACCAGGCCGTCGGACGCATCACCGTGGCCACGCACGGCCAGCTCACGGAGTCCGCGAGGCTGGCGGAAGTGCTGGCCTGGATCCGGTCCGGCGGCGCCACGCCCCTGGCTCCCGTCGCGCGCTGAGGCGCCCCTGTCGTAGTAGGCTTACCCGGTCACCGACGCCAGGAGGGCCCCATGCGCATCGTGGACCTGAGCATGACCGTCGAGGAGTGGGACTCGACCCCGTTCGCGCCGGAGGAGGCCTACTTCAAGCTGCGCCCCATCGTGCGCTGGGAGGACAAGGGCTTCGTCTCCAACATGGTCGAGATGACGGTCCACGCCGGCACCCACATCGACTCGCCGCATCACTTCGTGCGCGAGCACCCGGGCGTGGCCGACCTGTCGGTCGAGCACATGGTCAGCGACGCCGTCGTGCTCGACCTCACTTTCCGGGGCCAGGCCAACGCCCGCATCACGCCCGAGGATCTCGAGCAGGCCGAGCGCGCCCTGAACGCGCAGGGGCATCGGCTCGAGCCCGGCGGCACCGTGCTCCTGCGCACGGACTGGCCGAAGGGCCACGTGACGACGGATGCGAAGTGGTGGAACGAGTCGCCCTGCCTCACCCACAAGGCCGCCGAGTGGCTGGTGGCGAAGCGGCCGGCGGTGCTGGGCTACGACTTCGCCCAGGAGGAGAAGGGCAGCGACTACGAGCACGCCGACGAGATCCTCGGCAGCGGGATGCGCGTGCATCGCACGATCCTGCCGCGCGTGGTCTTCCAGATCGAGAACCTGATCAACCTCGACCGGATCCCCTCGAAGGTGAAGCTGCTGGCGCTGCCCGCCAAGTGGCGGTCGGAGTCGGCGCCGGCGCGCGTGCTCGCCCTCGTGGAGGAGCGCTGACGCCCCAGGACTATCCGTCCCTTCGAGCGGCGTCAGCGCAAGTGCTGCGGCGTCACTTCCGCACTGTCTTCGCGGGCTCTTCCCACTGCTCGTGGTCGTGCTTCCAGCGCGCACCGAAGGCCTCGCCGACGATCGGCGTGACGCGCTCCCCGAGCTTGTCCAGGCCGGCCACGAACTCGGGGTCCTTCATCACCGCCTCGAACATCTGCCGGAGCCGGGCCAGAACCGCGGGCGGCGTGCCCTTCGGCGCCGCGATCCCGGTCCACGGAGTGGCGACGATGGGGAAGCCCTGTTCCGTCGCGGTCGGCACGTCGGCCAGCACCGGGTCGCGCGCCTCGCCGAACGTGGCGAGCGCCCGCATGTCGCCGCTCTTCAGGTGCGGCAGAATCGCGGCCGGCGCCGCGATGATGGTATCGATGTGACCGCCGAGCACTGCGGTCACCGAGGGCCCATCGCCCTGCTGGGGCACGATCTTGAAATCCACGCCGCCGCGCCGGCCGACGGCGATCATCGCGATGTGCGGGATGACCCCGAAGGGGCACCCGAACGTCGGTGACGCCGCCCGCTTCTTCGCGTCCGCGACCATCTCGGCGAGGTTCTTCCACGGCCGGTCGGCCTTGCTGGCCAGCACCAGCGTCGAGGCGGTGATCTGTCCCACCGGGGCGAACGAGTCGTAGCGGTACGGCAGGCTGGTCGTGAGCGGCCGGATCACGTTACCGCCCACCGTGGCCGCCAGCAGCGTGTGGCCATCGGCGGCCGCGTTCATCACCAGGATGGTCCCGGTGGCCCCGCCGCCCCCCGGCTTGTTGACGACGACGAACGGATGCGGCGAGTGCTTACCGGCACTGGCCGCGAAGAGTCGGAGGATGATGTCGGCGCGCCCTCCGGCCGCCCAGGGCACGACGAGCTCGATGGGCTTCGCCGGGAACTCCGCGGCGGCGCCAGGCGGCACCGAGACCAGGGCGATCGTGGTCAGGAGCGCGAACAGGACGAGTCGAGCCATCACACACCTCCCGGGTTGTCGGCGATCAGCGCAGCCGCCGGACGGTGGTGGCGGATCGCGGCGATCGCATTCCAGATGACGAGCGCCGCCGCCAGCGCCAGGAAGAGCGCGGCGATCGGCCGGGTGACGAAGATCGCGGGGCTGCCGCCGGAGATGATGAGCGCCTGCCGCAGCGCCGTCTCGAGCGTGGGGCCCAGCACCAGCGCGAGGACGACCGGAGCGGTGTCGAAGCCGAGCCGGCGCGCCGCGAAGCCGAAGAGGCCGGAGCCCACCATCACCCACACATCGGTCAGGCTGTTGGCGACGCTGTAGGCGCCGACCATGCAGAACAGGACGACCGATGGCAGGAGATAGACGTCGGGCACCCGCAAGATCCGAACGAACAGCCCGACGAGCGGCAGGTTCAGCACCAGCAGCATTGCGTTGCCGACGTACATGCTTGCCAGCACGCCCCAGAAGACGTCGGGCCGCTGCTGGACCAGCAGCGGCCCCGGCTGCAGGCCGTGGATCAGGAAGCCGGCCAGGAGCACCGCCGTCGGCGGCGACGATGGCAAGCCCAGCGCGAACAGCGGTACCAGCGCGCCCGAGGCAGCGGCGTTGTTCGCCGACTCTGGCCCCGCGACCCCCTCGATGGCGCCGTGACCGAACTCCTCGGGGCGCCGGCTCGCGCGCTTCTCGACGCCGTAGGAGACGATGGACGCGATCACCGCGTTGGGACCCGGCAGCAGGCCGCACAGGAAGCCGATCCCCGTGCCGCGCAGGATCGGCCGCCACGCTCGCTGCCAGTCCGCGCGGCCCGGCCACAGCTGCGTGATGCGCCCACGGACGACCTCGGTCCGGCCGGGCGTCGCGGCGCGGTCGAGGATCTCGGCGAGGCCGAACAGCCCCATGGCGACGGGGACGAACCCCACGCCGTCGAAGAGGTCGGGGAGGCCGAACGTGTAGCGCCCATGGCCCGAGATCGGCTCCAGCCCGACGGTGCCGAGCAGGAGGCCGAACGCGCCCATCAGGAGGCCGCGAAGGGTCGAGCCCCGAGCCAGGAACGCGAGGACGACGAGCGCGAACACGATGAGCGTCGTGTACTCCGCCGGTCCGAACCGCAGCGCCACCCGCATGAGGGGTGGCGCCAGCAGCATGAGGCCCACCGTGCCCACGGTGCCGGCGACGAACGAGCCGATGGCTGCGATGCCGAGGGCGGGCCCGGCCCGGCCTTGCTTCGCCATCTCGTGGCCGTCGATGCAGGTGATGACCGATGCCGCTTCGCCGGGGACGTTGACCAGGATGGAGGTCGTCGAGCCGCCGTACATCGTGCCGTAGAAGATGCCGGCCAGCATGATGATGGCCGAGGCCGGCGGCAAGGCGAACGTCGCCGGCAACAGCAGCGCGATACCGGCCACGGGCCCGATGCCCGGCAGCACGCCGAGGACGGTTCCGAGCAGCACGCCGGCGAAGCAGTAGAGCAGGTTGTTCCAGGTGAGCGCGACCCCGAAGCCCTGGGCGAGGCCGTCGAGCACGCTCACCAGCCCCAGGGACCGCGGGGGAGCGGCATCTTGAGGAGCCCGCGAAACAGCAGGACGGCGCCGCCGCCCGCCAGCAGCGCGAAGACGAGCAGGCGGGCCACCGGTGCCCGGCCGATGCCGCGCCCCAGGACGAAGAGTGCCACGACCGTCGTCACCGCGAAGCCGAGATACGGCAGCGCCAGGGCCCACGCGACGACCGCCCCGCCGACCGCCAATGCCCGGCGGCGCTCGAGCGGCGCCCCGGGCGGCCACGCGCGGGCGAGGGCCGTCGCCCCGCCCAGCGCGGCGACGGCGAGCCCGAGGACGAGCGGCAGCAGGCCAGCCCCGGGGTCGTCCGCCGTGCCGAGTGGCATGCTGCGCCATGCCTCGACCGCCGCGGCGATGCCCACCCCGGCGAGCAGCACGGCGAGCCCCCGGCCGAGCACCGCCACGCGCGAGCTCAGGGCCGGCATCGGGTGGCGCTGCCAATCAATAGAGGTGGCAGGCCACCAGGTGGTCGGGGGCCATCTCCTTCTCCTCGGGCTCGACCTCCGAGCACTCGCGGCATCGCGAACGGGCAGCGCGGATGGAAGCGGCAGCCCGACGGCGGGTTGATCGGCGACGGCACCTCGCCGGTCAGGATGATCTCCTCCCGCACGATGTCCGGGTGCGCGGGCAGCGCGGCCGAGAAGAGCGCCTTGGTGTACGGGTGCAGCGGGTTCTTGAACAGCTCCTTGGTCTTGGCCCGCTCCACGATCTTGCCCAGGTACATGACCGCGACCTCGTGGGCCATGTACCGGGTCGTCGCCAGGTGGTGGGCGATGAGCAGGTAGCTCACGCCGTACTGCTTCTGCAGGTCGACGAGCAGGTTCATGATCTGCGCGCGGATCGACACGTCCAGGGCGGACACGGGCTCGTCGAGCACGATGAGCTTGGGATTCGACACCAGCGCGCTGGCCACGGCGATGCGCTGGCGCTGGCCGCCGCTGAACTCGTGCGGGTAGAGGTTGGCCTGCTGCGGGCGCAGGCCGACGGCGTCCAGGATCTCGGCCACGCGCTCCTTGATCTCGTGCGGGGACGCCGTGCCGTTGACCACCAGCGGCTCGGCCACGATCTCGCGCACCCGCATGCGCGGGCTCAGCGACGACCAGGGGTCCTGGAAGACCGCCTGGACCGTCGTGCGGTACTCCTTGAGGCCGTCGCCGTGCAGCGCGTGCACGTCCTTGCCGTCCACGAACACGTGGCCGGCGGTGGGCTCCTCCAGGCGCAGGACGAGCTTGGCGGTGGTCGTCTTGCCGCAGCCGGACTCGCCCACGATGGCGAGCGTCTCCCCCTGGCGGACGGAGAAGCTGATGCCGTCGACGGCCTTGACCCAGCCGACCACGCTCGACCAGAGCACGCCCTGGGTGACCGCGAAGTGCTTCGTCAGGCCCTGAGCGCGGAGGATCGGCTCGGCGTGCATTCGGCTTCCAGTCTCCAGCAGTCGGCGGAGTGGCCCTCGGACACGGTGAACGCGGGCGGATACTCGCGCCGGCACCGGTCGTCGGCGTGGGGGCAGCGGGCGGCGAACCGGCACCCGCCGGGCAGGTCCCAGAGCGCGGGCGGCTGGCCGGCGATCGAGGCCAGCCGCTCGACGTCGTCGTCCATGCTGGGCACCGAGCGCAGCAGCGCCTGCGTGTAGGGATGCGAGGGGTGGTTGAAGATGTCGCGCACGGGGCCGCTCTCCACGGGCCGGCCGGCGTACATCACCATGACGCGGTCGCACATCTTGGCCACGATGCCGAAGTCGTGCGTGATGAAGATCAGCGCCAGGTTGGTCTCCTCCTGGATCTCGCGGAGCAGGCGCAGGTACTGGGCCTGGATGGTCACGTCCAGCGACGTCGTCGGCTCGTCGGCGATGATGACGCGCGGCTCGGAGGAGATGGCGATGGCGCCAACCACGCGCTGCTTCATCCCGCCGCTGATCTGGTGCGGGTAGTCCTGCACCCGGCGCTCGGGCGCGGCCACCCGCACCTGCTTCAGGCTGTCGATCGCCCGGCGGCGCCAGCGACTGCGGCGGCCGTCCCGGTGGTGGATCTTGATGGCCTCGATCAGCTGGTTGCCGACGGTGAAGACCGGGTTGAGGGAGGTCTGCGGGTCCTGCAGGATCATCGAGATGCGGCGCCCGCGGATGCTCCGCATCTCCCGCTCGCTCTTCTCGAGGAGGTTCTCGCCCTCGAGCGGATCGACGCCCTTGACGATGCGGGCGGCCGGCCGGGGCACCAGCCGCAGCAACGACAGCGCGGTCATGGTCTTGCCGCATCCCGACTCGCCCACGATGCCGAGGGCCTCGCCCTGGCGCAGCGAGAAGCTCACCCCGTCCACGGCCTTCACCACGCCCCAGCGGGTGAAGCAGTACGTGTGGAGGTCCTCGACCTCCAGGATGACGTCGCCGATCTTGCGCGGCATGCACCAGCGCCTCGAGGCCCGTCCTACTTCGCGGGCTTCACGAGGTGGAAGTGCGTCGACCGGCCGGCGGCCAGCCCCGGGTAGACCCACTCGCCCACCACCTTGGGGTTGGCGACGACCTCGTTGGCGAACCAGAAGAGCGGGATGTCGGCGAACTCCTCGAACAGGTGGTCGCCGATCGTGCGCGCGATCTTCTGCCGCTCCGGCGGGTTCACGGCCCTGGTCAGCGCGTCGTAGTGCTTGTCGACGAACTCGTTCTCGTAGTGGTGGTTCGGGCTCTTGCTCCAGTAGCTGGTGCGGATCCACTCCTCGGACGGCCGCCACGAGATGATGTTGGGCCACATGCAGCAGCCGGATCGCCTTCTTGCGGAACATCTCCCGCACCTTGGCCCAGTCGAGCACCTGGATCTCGGTCTCGACGCCGATGTCCTTGTAGTAGATGCCCAGCGCCTCGGCCACCTGCGGGCCCTCCGACTCCCCGGGCTCGGTGAACGCCAGGATCTTGAACTTCAGCTGCCCGGGGCCGTAGCCGGCCTCCTTCAGGAGCTCCTTGGCCTTGGCCGGGTTGTAGCCGTACATCCCGTCGAACCGGCTCTGTCCACTCCGGGTTGTAGCCCTCCGACTTCGTCGGACCAGCCGGTCACGTACGTCATCGTGCCCTTGCCGGCGAAGACGGTGTTCAGCAGCTCCTTGCGGTTGATGGCCATGTTCAGCGCCTGCCGGACCGGCTTCTTGGTCCAGGCCACGTCCGCCTTGAAGGCGGGATCGTCGGGCAGGTAGTACTGGCCGCCCAGGTACACGGTCATCCAGTCGACGGGGAACGACGACGAGTAGATCTTCATGCCGCGCTTGAGCGCGTCCTTCTGCAGCTCGCGGGGCAGGTCGGCGATGTGGGCCTCGCCGGACAGCACCAGCGCCAGCCGCGTCGACTCCTCGCGGGCCAGCCGGAACTCCAGCTCCTTGAACGCCGGCTTCTCGCCCGCCCAGTGGTTGTCGACGCGCTCGTAGCTGACGGACAGGCCGGGCTGCCGGCCGACGTAGCGGTAGGAGCCGGTGCCGGCCGGCCGCTTCTCGAAGCCCTCCTGGCCCTTCCTTGTCCCACTGCGCCTTGCTGACGATCCGCAGGTCGCCGGCGCGCGAGGCCGCGTAGGGCATGACGGTCGTCGGGCGCTTGAAGCGGAACACGACCAGGTGGTCGTTGACGGCCTCGACCTTCTCGACCTGGCGCCAGAAGCCGGCCAGCGTGGCCGTCGCCTCCGGCCGCATCATGATGCGAGTGCGAGTGGACGACGTCCTTCGCGGTGAGCGGGCCGTAGCCGAAGTGGAACTGCACGCCCTTGCGCAGGTGGAACGTCCACTCCTTGAAGTCGGGGCTGGGCGACCACTTCTCGGCCAGGCGCGGCGTGTAGTCGCCGGTCTTCGGATCGACCTCGAGCAGCGTTTCCAGGAACGGGTCGTACTGCAGGTGGTCGGGGCGGGCGACGACCCAGAAGCGGTTGCTCTCGTCGAACCCGGCGGAGGCGAAGACCAGCTTCTGGGTCTTCGCGTCCTGCGCCGACGCCGGAGGTGGGCAGCGGTCCCGATGGCGAGCACGCGCGCCAGCACCACGCAGCACGAGGGGAACGATTCGCAGTCTCATCGCGAGTCCTCCTCTTACACGTGCCTGAGCTTGGGATCGAGGTGATCGCGCAGCCAGTCGCCGAGCAGGTTCAGGGCGAGCACGGTCAGCATGATGGCCAGGCCGGGGAACATCGAGACCCACCAGGCGGTGACGATCAGCTCGCGCCCGTCCGCGATCATGAGGCCCCACGCCGGAGTCGGACGCGGCAGGCCGGCGCCCAGGAAGCTGAGGGCCGACTCCAGCAGGATGACGTAGCCCACCTGCAGCGTGGCCAGGACGACGAGCGAGTTGACGACGTTGGGGAAGATGTACTTCACCATGATGCGGGTGTGGGAGGCGCCGGCCACCCGGGCCCGCGCGATGAAGTCGCGCTCCTTGATGCTGAGGGTCTCGGCGCGCACCAGCCGCGCGTAGCGCGCCCACAGCAGCACCACCAGCACGGTGATCACGGTCGCGAAGCTGGGTCCGACCGCGGCCACCAGGACCAGCGCCAGCAAGATCGTCGGCAAGGACAGCGAGATGTCGACCAGGCGCATGATCAGCGAGTCCACCCAGCGCCCGAAGTAGCCGGAGATCAGCCCGAGGCCGGTGCCGATGACCGCCGCCGACGAGGATCGCCACCAGCGACACCAGGAGCGACACGCGAGCGCCGTGGATGATCCGGCTCAGGATGTCGCGGCCGAGCTTGTCGGTGCCCAGCGGATACTCGAGGCTGCCGCCCTCCTGCCAGGCCGGCGCCTTCAACCGGTTGGCCAGCGAGCCCTTCAAGGGATCGTGCGGCGCCACCTGCGGCGCGAGCATGGCGGGGATCACGAGCAGGAACATGAGGATCGCCAGCGGCACCAGCGGGTAGCGCCGGAGCCTGGCGCAGCGCCAGCGCCATCCGGGGCGGCGCGTACCAGGGAAGTGTTCGTGCCGTCACGGTCGCCATGCGTGGGCCTCCCTACTGATAGCGGATGCGGGGGTCGAGGTAGGCGTAGAGGATGTCGACCAGCAGGTTGGTCAGGATGAAGATCCCGGCGAACACGATCACGACCGCCTGGACCACCTGGAAGTCCCGGGCCCGCACGGCGTCGACCACGAGCAGCCCGGTGCCCGGCCACGAGAAGACGCTTTCGGTCACCACCGCGCCGGTCATGAGGACGCCGGCGATGATCGCGAAGAACGTCAGCGGCGCGATCGCCGCGTTGCGCAGGCAGTGCTTCCACACCACCTTCCACTCCGCCAGCCCCTTGATGCGCGTCAGCTTCACGAACTCGCTGTCGAGCACCTCGAGCATCGACGAGCGGACCAGCCGCATGAGGGCGGCGACCTGGAACCAGCCGAGCGTGATGGCGGGCAGGATCATGTGCTGAGAGCCCGCCCTTGCCGGAGGTGGGGAACCACCCCAGGTGCACGGCGAAGATCCACATCAGCACGATGCCCAGCCAGAAGGCGGGCAGCGACTGGCCCAGCAGGGCGATGATCTTCGCCGCGGAGTCCCACACGGTGCCCTTCATGACCGCGGACAGCACCCCGATCGGCAGCGCGATCACGACGCTGATGAGCAGCGCGAAGCCGGCGAGCTGCAGAGTGGCGGGCAGGCGTTGCCACACCAGGCCCATGGCCGAGTGGCCGTGCCACTTCCAGGAGTTGCCGAAGTCGCCCCGGAGCGCCTTGCGCAGGAAGATGAGGTACTGGGTGGAGAGCGGTTGATCGAGGCCCCAGTGCTTCGAGACCCGCGCGTAGTCCTCGGGCCCGGCCTCCAGCGGCAACATCACGTCCAGCGGGTTGCCGGTGATGCGGGCAAGGCTGAACACGATGAGGCTCATGGCCAGGATGGCCAGCACGCTCTGAAGCGCGCGCCTAGCGATGTACCGCTGCATCGCGATCCCTCCTGCCGCAACGAGGGAACATGGCGGGCCCACCCCCTCGCGAAGCCCTCCTCCCAGCCGGGACGACGACTCTGTAAGGGTGGCGGGACGTTACCTTACGTTACGCGGCGTGGCAAGCCGCGGCGCGTTGGCAAGCGGACACCGAGCCCGATCATACCTGGATGAGAACGATCTCGAGCGGCTCGACGCCTGGGCCCGCGAGCGCGGGTGGACCAAGTCGCAGGCGATTCGTGCCGCTGGCCGGGCGCTCACGCGCCGACCCACCGAGGATCCCCTGCTCGAGCTCAGCGGCGACATCGACGGCCTCCCCGTCACCTGAGCGCGAACTTCCAGCGCTACCTCGACGAGACGTTCGTTGCCGAATCGCCGGCCCCGTACCGCACGCGCCGCCGTCGCCCCGGCCCGCCTGTTCGTCGATAGCGGCGCCTGGATCGCGCTACGCAGTCGGCGCGACCAGCACCACGTCGACGCCGACCGGCTCTTCAGGGACGCGCTCGGGCGGCGCATCCCGCTCCTCACCACGAGCCTCGTCATCGCCGAGACCCATCGTCTCACTCTCTTCCGCGCCGGTCGTCGGCCCGCCCCCCGTGCGCTGGAGCTGATCGACGCCAGCCCCGGCGTGGTGATCCACTTCCCCACGGCCGAGGATCACGCCGCGGCGCGCCGGTGGCTGGAGCGACTGGGATCGCGTCCCGTCACGTACACGGATGCGGTCAGCTTCGCGGTGATGGAGGCACTCGGGTGCGGTCACGTTCTCGGCTTCGACCAGGACTTCGCCGCGGCCGGCTTCACGCTCTGGCGATGATCTGACGACGCGGCCGGCCGGCCGCGGAGGTGGCCGCTATCGGCCGCCGAGGTCGATGAGGACGTTGCCGTACGGGTCGATGCGCGCCGTCTGGAACGGGTGCACGACGATCGTCGTGTCCGGCACCTGGATGATCGCCGGGCCCGACACGACGTTACCGGCGACCAGGCGCTCGCCCCAGAAGACGGGCGTCTGCTCGAAGTCGCCGAGCTCGCTCCAGTAGACCGGCCGCGTGCCGGCCGCGGCCTCGCGCGACGGCGCGCGATCGCCTTCGGGCGCGGCCACGATGCGCGGCTTGCCGCTCACCGCCGAGGCGCGCACGCGGTAGGTGACGACCTCCACGCGCGCCTCGTGGAAGCCGGCACCCTGGCCGTAGACCGTCTCGTAGCGGCGATGGAAGTCGCCGACGAGCTGGGCCAGCGCGGCCTGGTCGAGCGGCCCGACGGGCACCGGCACTTCGACCTCGTTGATCTGGCCCTTGTAGCGGATGTCGGCGGAGCGGGCGAGCCGCCCGTGCGCCGGGTCGATTCCATCCGCGCGCAGCTGCGCCCGACCACGCTCCTCCAGCTCGGCGAAGCGCTCCATGACCCGGGCGGGGTCGAACGGGCTCGACTGGATGTCGACCGCCTCATATATGTGAAGGAGATCGGCGGAAGCGGCGCCGAGAGCCGACCACAGCGAGCAGACACCGCCGAGCGGGACGACGACGCTCTGCGCGCCCAGCTCGCGCGCGTACACGCCGGCGTGGACCGGGCCGGCACCGCCGTAGGCAAAGACCACGCAGTCGCGCGGGTCGTAGCCCTTCTGCACGGTGGCCTTGCGGATCAGGTCCGCCATCTGGTGCTCGACCACCCGCGCGGCACCGGCGGCGGTCTCCACCAGGCCGAGGCCGAGCCGGGTGGCGATGGGCGCGAAGCTCTCGCGCGCGCGCTCGACGTCGAGCTGCAGCCGACCGCCCAGGAAGGTGCCGGGGTCGAGATAGCCCAGCACGAGGTCGGCGTCGGTGACCGTCGGCTGGGTGCCGCCGCGGCCGTAGCAGGCGGGGCCGGGCTGGGCGCCGGCGGAGAGGGGGCCGACGCGCATCGTGCCGCTGACCTCGTCGATCCACACGACCGAGCCCCCGCCGCTGCCGATCGAGCGGATGTCGATGCGCGGCACGAAGTACTCGTACTGGTGGACCACGCTCTGGTAGCTGGCCACCGGCTCGCCGTCCCAGACGAGGCCGACGTCGAACGACGTCCCGCCCATGTCGGTGCCGATCACGTGCTTGTGGCCGATGATGCCGCCCAGGTACTGCGAGGCGAGGACGCCGGCCACCGGCCCGGAGTCGAGCGTCAGAAAGGCGCGCCGTGCCGACTCGGCGGCCGGGATCACGCCGCCGCCGCACTGCATGACCTGCAGCGGATAGCGCAGGCCGCTCTCCTGGGCGCGCGTCTCGAGCCGGCCGAGGTAGCGCGACATCACCGGGCCGAGGTAGGCGTTCAGCACGGTCGCCACCGTGCGCTCGTACTCGCCCCAGCGGGGGATGAGGTCGGCCGAGCAGCAGACGAAGACGTCCGGCGCCAGCCGCTCCACCATGGCCTTCACGCGCCGCTCGTGCTCGGCGAACTTGAACGACCACAGGAAGCAGATGGCGATCGCCTCCACGCCCCTGGCCACGAGCTTGCGGATGGCCGCCTCCGCCTCCTCTTCGTTCAGCTCGACAACCACCTGGCCCTTGCAGTCCACGCGCTCGCTGACCTCGGCGATGAGCGGCTTGGGCACGATGGGATCGGGCTTGCCGCTCTCGGGGAAGTGCAGGACCTGGACATTGTTGAGGCCGGGCACGCCGCGGGCGCCGCGCATGATGTGGATGACGTCGCGGTGACCGCGGGTGGTGATGAGCCCGACCCGGGCGCCCCGGCGCTGCAGCATGGCGTTGGTGCCGACGGTGGTGCCCAGCGCGAGCCGCGCGGTGTCGCCCAGCAGCGCCTCGGTGGTGATCCCGAGCCGCTCGCCGGCCAGTCGGAGCGACTCCATGACGCCCTCGGAGAAGTCGTCGGGGGTCGACGAGGCCTTGGCGGTGACGATGCGCCCGTCGGTATCCATGACCACGCAGTCGGTGAAGGTGCCGCCCGTGTCGATGCCGATGATGTAGGCCATGGCCTGGGAATGTATCACCGCCGCTGATCCATCCGCGACCGGGCTCTGGCTCGAAACTGGCCGCTTCGAAGCCGCACCGGCCAGCCGCCGGAGCGTGGGCGAGACTCGCGTTATACCTGTATTCATAGATAGTTAGAGCTCATCGTAGATCGTCTCCTCGGCCCCGGCACCCCTCTTGCTCTTACCGGCCCCGACCGGCATTCAGGCGTGGTGAACGAACGGCCTGAAGCGAGGAGGCAAGCGCGTGCTACTGCAGAGAGCGCCCGCCAGCGGCGGTGCGAGCACCGTCGCGGACGGCGAGACGGCGCCCGGAAGCAGGCTCGGCGAGCTGTTGGTCGACGAGGCGCTCATCACGCCAGATCAGCTGGCGGAAGCGCTGCGCGTGCAGAGCACCCTGGCCACCTACACGCCGCTCGGCCAGATCTTGATGATGCGCGGATGGCTGACGCGCACCCAGCTCACCAACCTGCTGCGACGCCACCGCAAGCGCGCCCGCCTGGGTGACCTGCTCGTCCGCGCCAAGCGCATCACGCCGGAGCAGCTGCAGACCGCGCTGGCGCGCCAGCAGCAGATCCGGCAGCCGCTCGGCCGGACCCTCATGGCGCTCGGCTACCTCACCGAGGTGACGATGCGCGAGGCGCTGTGCGCGCAGATGCACGTCAACTTCTTCGACCTCGACCGCGTCCCGCTCGATCCCGCGCTGGCGAAGCTCGTCAGCGAGAAATACGCGGTCAAGCGCAAGGTGGTCCCGATCTTCCGCACGGCGGGGATGCTCGTGGCGGCGGTGGACGATCCCACCGACATCACGATCGTCGAGGACCTGCAGCAGCTCGTCCGCCTGCGCGTCGAGATCGTGACGTCGACCGCGGAGAAGATCCAGCGTGGCCTCACCCGCCTCTACAAGGACGGCCCGTACCCGAACGTGGACCCATGCCTGCACCCCAACATCATGATCGGCGCCGTCCACGACCAGGAGGTCGCCGACCTCGCCGCCCGGATCCTCAAGGTGAGAATCCTGCCGCCCTACTGGCAGGCGAGCTGACCCGCCCTCACGGCTTCTTCAGCCGCAGGTCCTCCAGCGGCCCCGAGTAGGCGAAGCTCCGGATCAGGTTGATGCCCGGCTCCTCGACCGTCGGGCCCACGCCCCAGATGAACGCCAGCTCGTAGATCGGGATGTGCGTCACCCGGTCGTAGAGGCTCTGCTGGATCTGGTGGATCAGCGCCTCGCGCTTCTTCACGTCCGTCTCCCGCGCCTGGCGCTGGAACAGGTCCTCGATCTCGGGCATGACGCCGGACGTGTAGATGCCGTTCTTGCTGATGTAGGCGTCGAGCCGCGTCGCCGCGTTGCCGCCGGCGCCGGTGATCCCGACGATCACGTTTTTGAGCTTCTTCTCGCGCCACGCCGTCGTCAGCGTCGCGCGCTCCATGGTCCGCACCCGGGTCCGGATACCGACGGCTTGCAGATAGGAGACCAGCGCCTCGCCCATCGAGAGGTAGGGCGGCCACGGGTAGAAGTCGCCGGCGTCGAAGCCGTTCGGGTAGCCGGCGTCGGCGAGGAGCTTCTTGGCCTTCGCCGGGTCGAAGGGATCCGGCTCGAAGAAGCGCGAGAACTCGAGCGCGCGCGGGATCAGCGAGCCGGTCGGCTTCGAGAAGCCGAGCGTCTCGGCCTGGTTCAGCGCCTGCCGGTCGATCGCGTGGCTCGCGGCCTGGCGGACCCGCCGGTCGTGCCAGGGCGACTTCGGGTCCCACTGGTCGGGGAGATCGAGCCAGAAGGTGCCCTGCGACTCCCGCGGCGCGACGAGCTTGAACCCCGGCGTGCGCTGGATGTCCTGGGCCACGGGGCCGGTCAGCAGATACGCGATGTCCACCTCGCCCTTCTTGAGGGCGGCGGCGCGCGTGGTCTCCTCGGGCAGGCTACGGTAGACGAGCCGCTTGATGTTGGGAACCTTGCGCCAGTATCCGTCCCACGCCTCCATCACCAGCTCGACGCCCGGGTTGAAGCTCACGAACTTGTACGGCCCGGCGCCGATCGGCGCGCGCTTGAAGCCGTCGTCACCGACCTTCTCGACGTAGGCCTTGGGGACGATCCAGCCGGCGCCGGTGGCGGAGGTGCCGTAGAAGGTCATGAAGTCGGGCCAGGGCTCCTTGAGCAGGAACCGCACGCGGCCCGGATCGACCACCTGGACCTCGCGGACGCGCTCCTTGAGGAGCTTGGCGCCGGCGCCCTTGTACCGTTCGAAGGAGAACTTCACGTCGGCACCGGTCACCGGCTCGCCGTTGTGGAACTTCACCCCCTTGCGGATGACGAACTCGTAGCTCAGCCCGTCCTTCGCCTGCGTGAACGACGCCGCCAGGCTCGGCGTGTTGATGCCGGCCGGCATTGGCTTCACCAGCGCGTCGTGCAGCGCGTACAGCACCATGAACGGCGTGATGATCCCCTCGGTCTCGGCGGGGTCGAGCCACCGGGAGGCCAGCGTGATGTGGACGCCCCAGGTCATGGTGCCCTCGGGCGCGGCGGCCGCTGGGTGGGCGACGCCGGCGACCAGGCACAGGGCGAGCAGGGCAGGGACGATACGCAAGGTCGTGGGTCGCATGGGGTCCTCCCGGGTCGTATCGGACGCGGAGATTCTATAATCAACCGCCGCCAAAGAGGAGGCCTGACATGGCCGGAGAGATCACCGTCGCCGCGCTCGCTTCGCTGCTGGACACGCGCTCGCCGCTGGCCCTCATCGACGTGCGCGAGCACGGCGAGTACAACCTTGCCCACATCCCCGGCGCCAGCTCGGTGCCGCGCCGCCAGCTCGAGGCGCGCATCGGGCGGCTGGTGCCGTTCCGCGGCGCCGACGTCGTGGTGTGCGACGACACCGGCCGCCGCGCGGCCCTGGCCGCCCGCACGCTGGAGCGCATGGGGTACGCGCGCGTGGCCGTGCTGCAGGGGGGCGTCAACCGCTGGGCCAGCCAGGATCGGCCCACCGAGTGGGGCATGAACGTGCCCAGCAAGGACTTCGGCGAGAAGGTGGAGGTGCAGCACCACGTGCCGACCATCGACGCCGCCGAGCTGGCGCGCCGCCAGCGGCAGGGCGACGAGCTGCTCATCGTCGACACGCGCACGCCGGAGGAGTACCGGCGCTTCTGCATCCCCGGCGGCCGCAGCGCGCCGGGCGGCGAGCTGGCCCTGCGCATCCACGACCTCGTGCGCGAGCGCCCCCGCGCGACGGTGGTGGTCAACTGCGCCGGCCGCACGCGCAGCATCATCGGCGCCCGCGTGCTCCAGCGCATGCAGCTTCCCAACGTCGTCAGCCTGCGCAACGGGACGTCCGGCTGGCTGCTGGCCGGCCTCGAGCTGGAGCGCGATGCTGACCGCGTCGAGCTGCCGGCGCCCTCGCCGGAAGGCCGCGCGGCCGCCGAGGCGTTTGCCGCGCGCGTCGCCGCCGAGGATGGCGTGCGGATGCTGACGGCGCCCGAGCTCCAGAAGGTGATGGCCCGGGGCGGCGAGAGCGTCTACCTGATCGACGTGCGCACGCGCGAGGAGTTCGTCGCCGGCCACATCGCGGGCTTCTGGTGGATGCCGGGCGGCCAGGCCGTGCAGCGCGCGGACGACACGGTGGCGGTGCGCGCCGCCACCGTCGTGTTCTGCTGCGACGGCACCGTGCGCGCGTCGGTGACGGCCTCCTGGTACCGGCAGATGGGGTTCGCCGAGGTCTACGTGGTGACCGGCGGCACGACCGCGTGGACGGCGGCCGGGCTGCCGCTGATCTCGGGCGCGGACGAGCCGGTCGAGCCGGTGGTGGCCGAGGCCCAGAAGCGCGTGCGCACGCTGGCGGCGGCCGATCTGGCGTCGCGCCTGACCTCAGCGCGCCCGCCCGTGGTGCTCCACGTCGACCCGAGCGATCGCTTCGCCGCGGGCCACGTTGTCGGCGCGCGCTGGCTGTCGCGGAGCTGGCTGGAGCTGCGTATCGCCGAGATCGCGCCCGATCTGACGACGCCGATCGTGGTCACCGACGCGGACGGGCACGACGCCGTCCTCGCCGCCGCCACGCTGCTGGAGATGGGCTACGCGGAGGTGGCCGCGCTCGCCGGCGGCACGGCGGCGTGGCGGGCCGAGGGCCGGCCGCTGGAGCAGGGACTGACCGGCGTGATGCGCCCGCCCGACGACGTGGTGCCAGCGGGACCCGATCGCGGGTACGCCGACATGATCAACTACCTGCGCTGGGAGGAGAAGCTGGGGCAGAAGTACGCGCCCGCCTGAGTGGGGGGCCCGGACATGACGCGTCCATCGCCTGACAGCGGCTGACGCGCGCTTGTCGACTGCGCACGCGCAGGGAAAAATTCTTCCGCTAGAAACTCCGCGAGATCTCTGATCGCCGTCGCCGACGTGCGTCTGGCACGCCGGCTGCTCTCCTCCGCGACGTCCCTCGGTGGAGTCGTTCGTACAAGGAGAAGAGCTTCATGAAAAGCCGTCGAACATTCCTGCTCGGCATGCTCGCGCTCGGTCTGCCCATTCGCGCCGGCGCCCAGGGGTTCCCGGGCGGCCTCGAGGACGCGTTCGGGCCACGCTTCGGAGCGCGACCGAGCCTCCGCGACCTCGGACAGCGACGGCCCCGCCGCGGCGCCGGGGCCATGGAGCGCCTCCGTCATTGGAACGAGATCGCCGTCGACACCAGCGGCCTCGACCACACGCCGGTGGCGCCCGGTGACCCCCGCGTCTTCGGCGAGCAGGTCGGGCCGGGGCGCGCCAGTCGCGCCATGGCCATCGTGCACATCGCGGTCTTCGACGCCATGAACGCGGTCGGCGGCGGCTACCAGGGCTACACGGGCCTGCGTCCGGCGCCCGACGAGACGTCGGTCGAGGCGGCCATCGCGGTGGCCGCGCACGACACCCTGATCGCGATGTTTCCCTCGCAGAAGGACGATCTCGACGAGGTGCTGGTCGACGATCTACGGATCATCCGCGAGGGGCGGGCCAAGACCAACGGCGTCAAGCTGGGCCGGGCGGCGGCCGCCGCGATGCTCGTGCGCCGCGCGCACGACGGCGCCCAGCACCCCGAGCCCCGCATCGGCGTCGACTTCATCCCGAGCGACGCGCCGGGCAAGTGGCGCCAGGATCCCATCAGCCGGCATCCGCTCGCGATGGGCGCCCACTGGGGCGAGGTCGATCCGTTCGTCCTGCGGTCGGGCGACCAGTTCCGGGTGCCCCCGCCGCCCGCCCTCACCAGCCGCCAGTACGCGGCGGCCTTCAACGAGGTGAAGGCGCTCGGTGGCGACGGCGAGGTCACCCCGACCTCGCGTACCGACGACCAGACCGTCGCGGGCATCTACTGGGCCTACGACGGCACTCCGAGTCTCTGCGCGCCGCCGCGGCTCTACAATCAGATCGCGGTGCGCATCGCCGAGCCGTGGACCACCAACCCGCTCGAGATGGCGCGGCTACTGGCCCTGGTGCACCTGGCGATGGCGGATGCCGGGATCGCGATCTGGGAGTCGAAATATCACTACCAGGTCTGGCGCCCGGTCGCCGGCATCCGCGAGGCCGACGGCAATCAGGCCACCACGCAGGACGCCACGTTCTCGCCGCTCGGCGCGCCGGCCAGCAACCTCACCGGGCCAAACTTCACGCCGCCGTTTCCCGCCTACCCCTCCGGCCACGCCGGCTTCGGCGGCGCCCTGTTCCAGATCCTGCGCGACTTCTACGGGACCGACCGCATGCCGTTCACGTTCGTCTCCGACGAGTTCAACGGCGAGACGCTCGACAACGACGGCCACCCGCGTCCGCTCATGCCACGACGATTCGCCTCGCTGTCACAGGCCGAAGAAGAGAACGGTCAGAGCCGCATCTACCTGGGCATCCACTGGGCCTTCGACAAGACCGAGGGCATCGCGCAAGGCCGGCGCGTCGCCGACTACGTCTTCCGGCGTGCGTTCGTGCGACGGCGGTAGCCACGGACGACTCCTGAATGATGCCGCGCGAGCCGGGCGGGCAGCGCCGGGGGCGGCCCCCATCCCCCTGAGGGGGCTGGCGCGAGATCGAGTCGTATCGTCGGTGGCGCGCCGAGCCACGCTCTGCGCGAGCGCGGCGGCGACGGCTCGCCATCGGAAAGCGCGCCGGAGGGCGGGGCCGCCCCCGGCGCCACCCGCCCGTCACCCGCCACGTTCGTGTGTCTGGGCCGCGGTAGCGCTCACAGCAGCCCGAGCAGCCGCCAGTAGGGGACGCAGAGGGCCAGGCCCAGCAGGGTCAGCGCGGTGTAGGCGAAGGCGAAGCGCTGGGCCTGGGCGTGCGAGAACAGCCGTCCTTCCGACGCCGACTGGGCCACCAGGTAGCTGAGCGTCTGGGCGGGCAGGAACCAGGCGACCGACATCGCGAGCAGCGCGATGACGACGATCCACGGGTCGACGCCGATGCGGGGCGCCACCGGTAGCAGCGTGACGCCGACGAGCACGACGGTGAGATCCTGGTCGAGCACGAGCCGGATCAGCAGGCTCACGCCGGCCACGGCCAGCACGAACAGGAGCGGCCCCGGCTGCGCGGCGCCGAGCACCCGGTCCACGATGGCGGCCGCCACGCGGTCGAGTCCCACCGTCACGCCGAGTCGGCCCACCGTCAGCACGGCGCCGAAGAAGACGAGAAAGCTCCAGTCGAGCGACTGGAGCGCGAGCCGGTCGAAGGTACCCAGCGCCACGCTGGCCAACAGACCGAGCAGCGCGATGGTGGCCAGGTCGAGCCCGAGCCACGGCGCGGCCACCCAGCCCGACACCGTCAGGACCAGGATGGCGATCGTGCCCATCTCGCGTGGTGCCACCGGGCCCAGCACCGCGATCTGCAGACCGAGGCGCTGCAGGGGAAGGCGGGGGATGGGCTCGGGACGGAGCATCGCGCGCAGCAGCACGAGCGAGCCCACGGCGACGCCGACGGCGAGCGGGGCGGCGGCGACGAACCAGTTGACCCAGGTGAAGCGGGCGCGGCTCGCCTCGGGCAGAAGTCCCCAGGCGAGCAGGCACGTGCCGGAGCCGTTGAGGAAGGCGAACATCAGCGGACCGGCGCCGACCCAGGTGCCGAGTCCCAGCAACGCGGCGGCCTGTCCGCGCTCGGGCAGGCGCTGGGCCTCGGCCACGGCGAGCGCCAGCGGCGACGTGAGCGAGGCGCGCCCCGTGCTCGACGGCACCAGGGGCGTGAGGACGAGGCCCGTCAACAACAGCGTGGCGGTCTGCCACACGATGCCGTGCGGAAGGCGCCGCACCAGGAGCAGACCGATGCGGTAGAGCAGCCCCGAGCGCGCGGTCGCCGCCGCCAGCCCGTAGGTGGCAAGCACGAAGAGCCACTCCTTCGATGCGAAACCCGCGAGCGCGTCGGCCGTGCTCGCGACGCCGAGCAGCACCCAGCCGGTCACGAGCACGAGGCCGACGGCGAAGTCCGGCACGACGCGGCTCATCATCAGGGCGATGGCGGCGGCGAGCAGCCAGACGAACGCCCACAGCGGTGCGGTGCCGGGCCAGCCGGCGGCGACGGCGAAGAGTCCGGCGGCGCCCAGGCACAGCATCGCCGGCAGACGACGCCACCCCGGGGACGGCGGTTCGACGGTGGCGCCGAGACCGGCCGACACGTCAGCCGCCCGGCCGTTCGAGAGCCGGGCGATCTCGGCGGCCATCCGCTGGCCGGTCGTGGAATCGCTGCCCACGAGGGTGACGCCGAGCGCGCGCCGCAGGACGGCCAGCGCGCCGGCCACGTCCCCCCGCGACTCGTGGAGGCGCGCGCGGGCCAGGGCGAGGTCACCGTCACGGCTCGCCGCGTCGTCCGCGACGCGCTCGATCCACCGCAGCGCATCGTCGGTGTCGAGCGCCGGGACCGCGCGCAGCGCGCGCCCGAGCGTGTCGGTGAAGACGGCTGGCGTGGAGACCCGGGCCAGCACGTCCAGAGCGTCGTTCCAGCAACCGGCCGCCGCCAGCCGGGCCGCGAGCGTCTCCGCCCGCGCGGAGAGCTCGTCGAGCCCGAGGTCGCGCTCGAACGACTCGCGAAGCGCGCGCATCGTGACGCGGTCGGCGGTGCCGTCGACCCCGAGCGCCTGCAGATCGGCGGCGACCGTGTCGGCCCGGGCGAGGAACAGGCTGCGCAGCGTGGCCGGCGCGATGGTCTCGAGCAGGCAGGCGTCGAGCACGGCGTCACGCCGGTCGGCGGGCAGGCGGCGCAGCGCCTGCTCGATCGCGGCGGCGACGAAGCGGGCGTGCTCGGCGCGGGACTCGTTCGCCGACCGCAGCCGCTCGCTCAGCGTGGCGACGATGGCCAGGGAGATGGTCGGCTCCTGGCGGACGAGCACGAGAAAACGGTCGCGGGGAAGCTGGAGCACGGTGCTGGCCTGCTCGGCGCGGATCGTCGCCGAGCGCGGCTCCCCGGTGAACAGCGCCATCTCGCCGAAGAGATCCCCGGGCGCCAGCGCGCCCACCCGGAGAGGGCTCCGGCCCTCGGGCGAGGCCACGAACACGCCCAGCGCGCCCCCGGTCACGATGTAGAGGCTGTCGCCGGCTTCGCCCTGGCGAAAGACCTCGCCGCCGGGCGGGACCTCGACCGTCTCCAGGAATGCCGCCAGCTTGGCCAGCGCGACGCGACCGAGCGCGGCGAACAGGCCGACGCGGGTGAGCAGCTCCTCGGGCCGGGCGGTGTCGGTCATCCGCGCTTCTCGCCGCGGCACCGTAGCACGTTGCGGCCGGTG
This sequence comes from uncultured Candidatus Rokubacteria bacterium, assembly GCA_963743355.1. Taxonomy (GTDB): domain Bacteria; phylum Methylomirabilota; class Methylomirabilia; order Rokubacteriales; family CSP1-6; genus AR5. The sequence continues at coordinate 2,713,537 of CAVUPM010000002.1, read as the reverse complement.
GGTGAAGGATGCTACAAGGAGCCTCCATGTCGCTTCCGGCCGAGGACTTCAACTACCTCGTCGTCAGCGATCTGCACCTGAGCGAAGCCGACCGCAATCCCGCTGGCCGGTTCTTCCACTTCGACGAGGACTTCGCCGATTTCCTCCGCCACTACCGCCTGTCCTACGTCGGGCAGCGCCGGTGGCGACTCATCATCGACGGCGACTTCATCGAGTTCTTCCAGGTGACGGAGCCGCCCGAGCCGGGCGAGCGCCTCCTGCGGGGGGTGACGCTCACCGCGTCGGACCGCCGGTTCTTCCCGGGCACCGAGTGGGAGAAGTCGGTGTGGAAGCTGGACCGGGTGCTGCGCAGCCACCCGCAGCTCCTGCTGGCCCTCGCCCGCTTCCTGCTGGCCGGCAACGAGATCTACATCCTGCGCGGCAACCACGACGTGGAGATGTTCTGGCCCCAGGTCCAGGACCACTTCCGGCTCGTGCTCGCCCAGCACCATCCCGCCGATACCACCTATTTGGACATGAAGGCGGCGGTGCAGGCGCGCCTGCACTTCCGGCCGTGGTTCTTCGTCGAGAAGGACCTGCTGTACGTCGAGCACGGCTGTCAGTACGACCCGTTCTGCACCAACGAGCACAACCTGTGTCCGGTGGTCCCGGACAAGCCACACCAGATCCACCTGCCGTTCTCGGCGTTCTCCATGCGCTACTTCGCTGCGCGGATGGCCGTGATCGACCCGGCCGCGATCGAGAACGTCAACTCGATCCCCCGCTACCTCGGGCGGCTCCTCGCCCGACACCCGCTGCAGGCCTTCGTGATCCCCTACTACTACGTCGAGATGATCGTGCGGACCCTGCGCAAGGTGAACCGCGCGGCACCGGACGGCGAGCGCCGGGTGGCGGCGCGGGAGGCGGCGGCGCGCGACGAGCTGGAGCGGATGTACGACCTGCCGCCGGCCACGATCGCGGCGATCGAGGGGCTGCGGGAGGCGCCGATCCTCCGCAGCCTGCCCGCGACCATGAAGAGCTTCTCGGTGGACATGCTGGCGGCCGGGTTCGCGACGGCGGCCGCCATCTGGCTGGGGACGCCGCGCACCCGGGGCGGCCGGGTGGCGGCAGCCTCGCTCTCCGGCCTCCTGGTCGCCGGACTCACCGCCGGGTGGGTGCGGCGCGCGTCGACCATCAACGACCACCGCAATCTCCGAGAGATCGCCCGGTGCATCGCCGACACCGTCGGCGTCCGCTACGTCGTGTTCGGTCACTCGCACGAGCCCGACGCGCACCGCCTGTCGGCGGACAAGGATCAGTGGTACTTCAATGTCGGGACGTGGGTGCCGAATCTCCACGAGGGGCAGTTCATCTACATGCACGTGCTGCGGGACGACGGCGGCGCCGCCCAGCTCATGCGCTGGAACCGGAAGTGGCAGAGGCCGGAGGCGCTCGATCCCGAGCGGTTCAGCCGCGGCGCGCGGCGAGCTCGCGGGTGAGCTGCTGGACCCGGGCCTCCAGCTCGCGCGCGTACTCTTGCAGCCGGTGGATCTGCAGCCGCTGATTCAGCGCGCCGTCGATGACCTGCAGGAGGTCGTCGTTCTTCCACGGCTTCTCGAGGTACTGGTACAGGCCGACCTCGTTGATGGCCCGGATGGCGCTCTCCTTGTCGGCGTAGCCGGTCAGGATGATCAGCGGCACCTCGACGTACAGGCGCCGGACCTCCTTGAGGAAGCTGACGCCGTCCATCTCCGGCATGAGGAAGTCCGAGATGGCCACGTCGCAGGGGCGGGTGCGGATCGCCTCCAGGGCGGCCCGGCACGAGGTGAAGGCGAGGATCTCGTAGTCGCCCTCGAGGGTCAGGAGCGCCTGGAGACTCTTCACGACCAGCGGCTCGTCGTCGACGACCAGGACACGTTTTCTGGTATTCGCCATGGAGGTCTGGAGATCATACCCGAGGGGTTCCGCCGGTGAAAGACTCGACCGAGGGACCGGATGTAGCCGCCCGCCACCGGGCCCTGCTCGACCTGGTCGTGGAGACCAGCCTGGTCCTGGGCGCCGACCTCGAGCTGCCGACGCTGCTGGCCAAGCTCGTGCGGCTCGCCGAGCAGTCGCTCGGCGCCGAGCTCAGCGCCGTCATGCTCCTGGACGCGCACCGCGCCGCGCTGCACTGGGAGGTCGTCGACGGCGACGTGGCGACCGGCGTCCTGCGCCAGATGACGGTGGCCGTCGGCGAGGGGATCGCGGGGACGGTGGCGGCGACCGGCGAGGCGATCATCGTCGCCGACGCCGAGCACGATCCTCGCGTCGCTCGGCGGGTCGACGCGGCCACCGGGTTCCGGACACGCTCGATCGTGTGCGTCCCGATCCGGTTCCGCGGCACGGTGACCGGCGTCATCCAGGTCCTCAACAAGCGGGTCGGGACCTTCACGCCACACGACCGCGAGGTGCTCGAGCTCATCGCGGCCGAAGCGGGCGTGGCCATCGAGAATGCGCGCGTCTACGCCACCCTGGAGGAGCGCGTGCGCGAACGCACCGGCGAGCTCACCGCGGCCAACGCCCGGCTCACGGAGACGCTGGCCGAGCTGCGCCAGACGCAGGCCCAGCTCGTGCAGTCCGAGAAGATGGCCGCGCTCGGCAACCTGGTCGCCGGTCTCGCCCACGAGATCAACACGCCGCTGGGCGCCATCACCAGCAACACCGACGTCGTGCTGCGCGGCCTCGGCAAGCTGGCGCCCGACGTGCCGGCCCGGCGGGCGGACGTCCTGCGGCTCGTGGACGACCTGCTCCGCACCAACGCGGAGGCCTGCCAGCGCATCTCGGCGATCGTCAAGAATCTGAAGAACTTCGCCCGCCTGGACGAGGCCGAGTGGAAGACCGCCGACCTGCGCGAGGGGATGGACAGCACGCTGGCGCTCGTCGAGCATTTGCTCCGCGGGCGCATCGAGATCGTGCGCGAGTACGGCGAGGTGCCCCTGATCGCCTGCCACCCGGGCCAGCTCAACCAGGTGTTCATGAATCTGCTCGTGAACGCGATCCAGGCGATCGAGGGGCCGGGGGCCATCCGCGTTCGGCTCGCCGTGGACGGCCGCGACCTCCGGGTCGACGTCGAGGACACGGGCTCCGGTATCGCGCCCGAGCATCTGGCGCGCGTCTTCGACCCCGGCTTCACGACGAAGGGCGTCGGCGTCGGCACCGGACTCGGGCTCGCCATCTGCCACCGCATCGTCGCCGCCCACGCCGGGACGATTACGGTCAGGAGTCAGCGGGGCGGGGGCAGCACCTTCTCGATACGGCTGCCGCTCGAGCGCGGTGCGACGATGGTATCTTACCGGCCAGCGAGGTGAGGTCCATGCGCAAGACGATCACCGGCACCGGCGGGATGCTGCTCCTCCAGACCCTGAAGGACGCGGGGGTCGAGTACATCTTCACGAACCCCGGCTCGGCGGAGACTGGCATCTTCGCGGCGCTGGCCGAGGACGGTGACACCAAGCTCGTGATGGGCAAGCACGAGGGGCTGGTGGCGGCGATGGCCGACGGCTATCACCGCATCAGCGGCAAGGTCGGCGTCGTCATCGCCCACGTCATGGGCGGCTCCTACCAGCTCGCCGGCCAGCTCTTCAACGCGCAGGTCGCCGGCTCCTCGCTCCTCGTCGTCGCGGGTGACTGGGCCTCCGAGCTGCAGGACTATCGCGGGCTGGCGCCGTTCCCGGGCCTGACCCAGGCCGAGTCGATGCGGCCGATCACCAAGGACGCGCGCTGCGCCTACCAGGTGCACACCAACCCGGCCGCCATCAGCGTCGCGACCATTCGCGCGCTGCGCGAGGCGACGACGCCGCCGACCGGCCCCGTCTACCTGTCGATCAGCGCCGAGCTGCTCAATCGCGAGGGGCTGGAGACGACGATCGGGGAGGACGCCGGCTACCAGATCGAGCGGCCGGGACCGGCGCGCCCACAGACGATCGAGGCGATCGCCCGCCGGCTCGCCGAGGCGCAGTGCCCGGTGGTGATGTTCGGCGACGACGTGTGGCGAGAGGGTGCGCAGGCCGAGGCGGTGCGCCTGGCCGAGGTGCTCGAGGCGCCCGTGTTCACCACCCGGCAGATCTTCGCGAACTTCCCCACGCGGCACCCGCTCTTCTGCGGCAACTATCCCGTCTCGAAAGATTTCGAGAAGGTCACGGGCCTGACGCCCGATCTCCTCTTCCTCGTCGGCTGCCAGGGCGTGCACGGCAGCGTCGGCCAGCCGAGCGTGATGCAGATCGGCCCGAACCCGCTGCTGATGGGCCGTCACTATCCGCTCGACGTCGCCGCGCAGTGCGACGTGAAGGGGACGCTGGCGCGAGCTGGCCGAGGCCCTGACGCGGCTGAGCGGCGCCGCCGGCTGGGCGCGCCAGCGCGCGAAGGTGCGCGCGTTCGCCAAGCTGCTGATCGAGCGCGAGGAGAACCTGGTGCGCGAGCACCAGAACGACACGCTCACGCATCCCAGCGTGCTCGAGGCGCACCTGGCCGAGATCGCTGCCCAGGAACGCCGTCATGGTGCAGGAGAGCTCGACCGCGCGGACGGCGCTGCTGCCCTTCGGCCACGGCGGCATGGCGTGGACGCGCAGCGGCGGCGGCTCGCTGGGCTTCGGCGTGGGCGCCGCCATCGGCGCCAAGATCGCCGTCGGCCGCGAGCGGCCCGTCGTGCTGAACCTGGGCGACGGCGCCCTCGGCTACAGCGCGGCCGGCTTCTGGACGATGGCCCGCTACAACACCGCGATCCTGACCGTCGTGTCGAACAACGAGAGCTACCAGATCGTGCGCCACAACTGGGCCAAGGACATGCCGGACAGCAAGATGATCCGCGACGGCAAGTACCCCGGCCTGTGGCTCAGCGCGCCGGCGGTCGACTACGTCGGGCTCGCCCGCGCCCAGGGCGTGGAGGGTGAGTGCGTGAAGACCGTCAAGGAGCTGGAGCCGGCCCTGCGGCGCGGGGTGGACATCACCACGCGCGGCAACCGGCCGTACGTGGTCGAGGTCGCCGTCGCCCGCGAGGGCATCGGCGCCGACTCGACGTGGTACCAGGACTGGCAGCTGTAGCCGGTCACGGCCTGGCGTGACGCCGCCCCGGCACGTGGTCGTCTGCGGCGCCGGCGTGATGGGCGCCGCGGTCGCCTACTTCCTGGCCCGCCGCGGCGTCGCCGTCACGGTGGTGGAGCGCCTGGGCGTAGCCTGCGCCGCCTCCGGGAAGTCCGGGGGCTTCCTGGCCCTGGACTGGTGCGACGGCTCGCCGCTCGGCCCGCTCGCCCGCGCCAGCTTCACGCTCCACGCCGAGCTGGCCCGCCAGATCGGGATCGACTACGGCTACCGACGCATGGACACCTTCATGATGGCGGCGCGTGAGCGGGGGAGCGTGACCGGCAGCCATCGCGTCGCCGCGCCGGGCTGGATCGACGGCACCGGCGTCGTCACCGCCGCGCTCGGCTCGACCGAGACGACGGCGCAGGTGCACCCGGCCCGCTTCACCGCGGCGCTGATCGAGGCGGCGCCGGCGCCCGTGCGCATCGGCGTGGTCGACGAGGTGGTGCTGCGCGCCGGCGTGGCCCGCGGCGTGCGCGTGGACGGCGAGACCATCGAGGCCGACGGCGTCGTCCTGGCGATGGGGCCGTGGACGGGTCGCCTCGGCGGCGGACTACGGCTCCCGAGGGTGCGCGGACTCAAGGGCTACAGCGTCACGCTGGCCGGGGCCGACGTCCCCGCCCACGCGCTGTTCGTCGACTACCGCACGGCCGACGGCCGCGCGCTCGAGCCGGAAATCTTCCCGCGGCCCGACGGCGACGTCTACGTGTGCGGGATGGCCGATCCGGCGCCGCTGCCCGATTCGCCGGAGGCCGTCGAGGTGGACGACGACGCGTGCGGCGTCCTCGCGCGCGCGGCCGGCCGCGTGTCGACCGCGCTGGCGGCCGCTCGCATCACGCGCCGGCAGGCCTGCTACCGCCCGGTCACCGACGACAACCTGCCGCTCATCGGGGCCGTCCCCGGCGTGGCCGGCGCCTACGTGGCGACCGGCCACGGCCCCTGGGGCATGCTGAACGCGCCCGCCACCGGTCTCGCCCTCGCCGAGCTGATCGTGGACGGCGCCAGCTCGGTGGTGGATCTTCGTCCGTTCGATCCGGCGCGCTAGGACATTCAGCGGAATATCGAGGGGCGCGCCGGCTCCGCCGGGGCGTCCCGAGCGAACGGGGGGTCTGGGGGCCATCTCGGGGCCCCCAGTCCAACAAGGAGACGAGATGACCGACATCGACGCGGCGGTCCGGGGGTTCGCAGCACTGGACGAAGACGCGCTGACCCGGCCGTGGTCGTGGCGCGACTTCGCGATGGACGTCCGCTACGCCCTGTACCGGACGCTGGAGGAGGCGCAGGAGGCCCACGTCGAGGTCGACCGCCGAACCTCATTCCGAGTCGCGGCGCATCCTGGCCCTCGCGCAGCGCGCCTTCGGCGACCTTCGCGGCCTGCTGGCCGGACTGCCCGGCGAGCTGCTCGACGCGACGCCGCGCGCGGGAGAGTGGCCGGTCCGCGAGACGCTCCGCCACCTGCTCCTCATCGAGCGACGGTACGCACTGCAGACGCTCTACGCGGTCGAGCGCGCGGACTCCGACCCGGTGCGCATACCCGACGGCCGGATGCCAGCGCTGGCCCAGATGGACGCCAGCGGCGACGTCGACACGATCCTCGCCCGTCTCGGCGAGGCGCGGGCGGAGACCACCCGTCGGCTCGGCGACCTGCCGCCGGCCGCGATGACCCGACCCACGGTGTGGGTGAAGTACGAGATCGACGTGCGGTTCCGCCTTCACCGATTCGCCGCTCACCTCGTGGAACACACCGTCCAGTGCGAGAAGACGCTGAGCGCGCTGGGCTGGCGTCAAGCCGAGGGACGGCGGATCGTGCGGCGCGTCACCGCTGTCCTCGGCGAGATCGAGGGGCTCGGGGCGCTCACCGCTGTGCGAGCGCTCGAGGCACAGCTGGCCGAGCGCTGGGCAGCGGTGACGACGATGGCCGGCTGACCCGTCTTGTCAGGGGAAAGAAACGCGCGCTACAGTACGAGCGATGTCGTCGGCGAACCCCTCCGCCATCGACTACAAGGCGCTCGTCCAGGACGACCGCATCCACGCGTCGCTTTACACCGACCCTCGCATCTTCGCCGACGAGATGGACCGCATCTTCCACGCCGGCTGGTGTTCGTCGGTCACCCCCGACGAATCGTTTCCCCCGCCCGATGCTCCGCGAGTTCCCCCACGATGTTAAGGGTGCGATCTTGCTCGACCTTGATCTCATCGATCACGTTACGCAGCAGGCCGAACCTACCCTTCTCGTCGAGGTCGTCAATCCCCTGACAGGCTTGGGCGATCAGGGCCTCCACGTCACGAGGACGGTCGGTAGTCCTCGCCATCTTGTCCTCAAGGTTGCTCAACTGGTCTGCCAGTCCACGCCGGTCCCGGCCTAGCTGCCGTAGTTGGGCCTCGACCAGCTCAACCTGCTCGCGGTCATCGAGGACCATCCTGAGGTACCGCTTCTCAGCCTTCTGGATCTTGGCAATCTGTTTGCGCAAGGAGGCTGCCTGCCGCGCGATGTCACCGGAGGCGGCACCGCGTTCGGCCTCGTGGGCATTCGCGGCGTGTAGGAGCGCACCGGGGCTTGTGGAAGGCGTTGTAGAGGGTTTCCCAGACCCCTTCCTCGGCACTGTGGGCAGTGAGGAAAGGCCCACTGCATGTCTTGCTCTTCCGGTGACGGTAGGCACGCTTCCCATGGTTCGGGGAGGACTCGTACCGTAGGCCACAGGCTCCGCACCTGAGTAGTCCAGTCAGGAGGTACGTGTAGTTCGCAGGGCGTCCGACCAGTGCGGAACGATTCCGCCGTAGCTGGGCGAGGGCAGCTTCCCGACGCTCCGGTGTCACGATGGCCGGGATGGGGATCGCGATGATCTCCTTCCCACGGTGACGTTCACCTTCGACGATCTGGGTCTGGCCGAAGTAGGCCGTGCCGACGTACCGCTCCATGCTCAAGATCTTCAGCACCAGGGAGTAGGCCCAGTCGCCTGAGCGAGGACGGATCGCGCGACGGTCCAGCTCCCGGATGATCCCATAGACGCTGACGCCTTCATCCACGCACAGGCTGAAGATCAGGCGGATGATCTCGGCCTCGCTCTCCAGGATGCGCAGCTTGCCAGGATGCTCAGGATCGGGCTCCCAGCCGTAGGGCGAGTTGCCGGGGGAGACGACGAGTCCCTTGCGTGCCTTGGCGTAGCGACCACCGTTCATCCGCGCCAGGATGGTGGCCTTGTCCAGCTGCTCCATGACCCCAGCGATCTGCTCGAACGCCACGCCCATCGGGTTGTCTTCGAACGTAGCGTTGACATACTCCAGCCGGACCTTGTTCTTGCGCAGCTCTCGCTTGATCCCCTCCTTCAGGTAGGCATCTCGGGCGATCCGGTCACCGCTGTAGGCCAGGACCACCTCGAACGCCTTAGCCCTAGCGTCCGCTAGGAGACGAGTCAGATGGGGACGGTTAGCGTTTGTCCCCGTGTAGCCATCGTCCACGTAATCTCCGACAACCTCGTACCCTCGCTGACGTGCCGTGGCCGTGCAGGCATCCAGCTGCGCACTGAGACCGTAGCCTTGAGCGGCCTGCCGCTCGGTGGAAACACGACGGTAGATCGCGACCCGCGTCATAAGGTTAGAACCATCTCGGCGCCACGGTAACGATGTCTCCTGGCCGTAGCTCAGGATCAATCAGCTCCAGGACATTCAGGTTGTACGTCCTTCTGGATTGGCCTCTGTCCAGTTGGACACGCGTAGAATTTGCCTGTTTGGTAAAGCCTCCGGCTGCCGCGACGGCATGGGTAAGGGTCATCCCGCTCGTGTACGCGATCGCACCCGGTGTGCGGACCTCCCCCTCGACGAGGACAAAGTCCTGGGCAAGTGCTGGTGTTGCGAAGAGAAGCAGAACGATCAGGAACGCTTTGGTGATCATCCTAGTACTCCTCCGGTAACGGTCAGGGCGGTAGTTAGGCTACGGTCTGCCTCGGTGATTATCCAGATCTTTGTCCCGTTGCCCAAGAGGTAGGCCGACAGGATGCGGCCGCCCTTCTGGAGTGCCCGAAGATTCGCCAGCTGGTCGTGGGCATCGAGTAGTCCGGGGTCCAGGTCGAGGTGGCGGCGGACATAGTGGAAGGGATCTTCCTTAGCGACCTTGAGGGCTCGGAGGGCTGCTGGGGTGGCGTTGAGGCGACCGAGGGGGAACCGGGCGGGGCCCATCATGGGGCGTCTTCGCCGCTGCGAGGAGACGCTCGAAGGCCCTCTGCAGACGGGTCGGGTCCGGGTTCGGTACCTGTGTCATCTTGACCTTGATCGGCTTCCGCGACCCCGCCATGCAGGTAAAGCGGTTGTGACGCGTCGCGGCATAGGGTGGTAGGAACGATTTCTTCGGGAGGCTTAGGAAATCGCAGGGTTACCTGGACTGGTCTGCGGAGGACGTGGGTGCAGCAGAACCAGGCGAGGAGTTCGTCAGGGTCGGGCTTGGGACCCGACCCTGACTCTGTCCACGGCATTAGGCCGCGCCTTCCATCACCCCGTGGGCCGTCGCCATGTGCTTGTCGTAGTAACGCTTGATCGTCCAGCGGTACTTGTGCTCCTGACACTCGAACGGGCCAGTGCCCTCCCAGCCGTCAGCATCTCGGCGAGGCCGACGCACCTTCACGGGAGCCACAGGAGCATCTCCGTTCGGGGACGGCTCGGTGGGCTGCGGGACCTCCCCCGAGTTCAGGGTGTGCCCCATGCTCTCGGCGAGCGCCTGCATCTTCTCGGCGGGCTCGCCCATCTCGACGAACTCCTTCAGCGTGACGACATCCTCTTCCGTCTTCTTGGTGCGCTTCCTCTTCTTGGCCATCGTTCCGTCTCCTTTCGGTTCGTTGCCCACGCAATGTTTAACTTGCGAAAGGCGAGCCAAACCGATAGGTGTGTTACGACCTTAACGCGACGTGTAAAGCATCGGTGCGGGAGGTAACTTTGGGAAGGTGATCTAGGGCGTGGAGAGTGCGGGCGGTTTAGCTTGCCGTACGCTACGTTTACGTCGCAGAATCAGGGCAATTTGCCTTTTACGAGGGTTTACAGTGCGAACAGTCACACCTTTTTGACTTGGGTCGGCCTCCGATTCCTAGCCTGCTCTACTGCGGTAGCCCATCGGCAGTTGCCAGGTTCGTAATTGCCGTCGTTGTCGCGGCGATCGAGAGTCATTCTGGCTGGGCGCTCACCCATGTCAGCAAGGAAGTTAGGGAAGGACTCCCAACGCTCGCAGACAGTGACCGGATTGAGCCTTCGGCCTCCCGTACTTGGGATTGTTTCGATCAGCACACCGTTGCCGCATGGCATTCCAAGAGCAGTACGTCGGTGAACCCCACCCGCCATGCGTGTAATGCCCGTTCTTGTTCCCAGAAACGCCTGCACTGATGCTGGCACGGGCCTCCGGAGAAACTTGGTGCCCTAGCGCATCCTGGTTCCCACGACCGTTCCTGTTGCCCATCAACGCTGCGCTCATGGCAGCATTGTGCTCGGCGGTACGAACATAGACACCTTTAGGCATTCTTTCCTCCACCTTATTAAGCGGCCTAGGCCAGGCACTGCGAGAGCCGACGTGTAACGACCCGGCAGCGGGTGCCGGGTCAGTTTCGTACGGGGGCTTGTTGAGGCTTACAGCGCGTTACAGAACTGACGTGGACCCTATCGGGAAGGGTTAGATCTCGACTGCGACGATCTGGACTCGGGACGACTGATCGTCACCAAGCAGATAGGACTTCTCCATGATGCGGAAGAGCAGGCTCTCCCCGCCGAGGTTGGCAAGGACGGGGTGGTTCTCGAAGATGACGACCTGGCCCTTCTGGAAGCTGATCGGGCCCCAGCTGACGGCCTCCACCTCCAGACGAGACTGCTTCCAGCGAGCGAGCCAGAAGTCAGCGAGTAGGTCAGCCACGTAGGCGTCCTGCACCCACGGCAGTTCCAGAGTCGTCTCGATGGGCTTCGTCAGACCAGGCTGAGTGAGATCCTCCACCCGAACGCTGTAGCCGAACTCGTCGGTGTCGTAGTCTCGCTGGGCCGTGACGGTGACGCGGTTCTACACCTGGGCCCTGCTGGTCCGGCTGATGTTGGCCGGGCGATTGGCCCACACGTCCCGTTCGTAGTCCAGGGTCAGGTCCTCGGCCGGGTCGTCGTCCATGTAGCGCAGAAGGAACTTCCCACCCTCGACCATCAGGAGGCAGCGGGACTGCTCGGAAGCGTGCTTTCGGAGGTCGCTGAAGCGGGGTGCCCCGTCGTACCCGACCAGGGCCGACCAGCGGAAGTCGCGCCCAGCGAGAGCCGCTCGGGCCAGGTTCCAGTCCTCGTGCAGTTGGACAAGTCCACTGCTCGGGTAGCACCGGGTCAGCAGGTAGGCCAGGGCGTCAGCCGGGTTGTCCAGCAGCTGGAAGGGAGTCCCGTGTCGAGGGTGCCGGCCGGATCATCCCGCACGCCGAGCATGTTGGCGGTGACTTGGCCGATGACCTTGGCTGCCGTGGAGCCGTCGCCTCCCCCGGTGCCGAAGGACACGGTGTAGCTGTTGAAGGTGACCTTCAGGACGGCAGAGCTCCGCACCCTGTAGGCCGTACACACGGAGCCTGATCTGGTCGTCGCCCGAGCCGGGGAACAGGCGATCGTCCACCACATCGGTATCGACAAGTGTGACGTTGATGTTGAGCTGACTGGCGAGGATCGTCCACGGGCCAGTACCCTGACGGCGGTCCAGGTACCAGTTGACGGGGCCTGTGCCAGAACCGAGATTCACCCTGCAGTTCAGCTTGCGTAGCGTGGCTCCTGCGGCGACGCTGGCCGCGCCACTGACCGCGACGGTCCGGGTGACCGACGAGGAGGTTCCCTCATTCACGGCCCCTGAGCTCAGCACTGCGACCGCCTGTCCTACTGGCGTGCCAGGCAGGGTATGGAAGTTGGCGATGTCCACCGGAGTGAACCTCGCCCCGATGAAGGTGTGGCTTCCGATGCGGAGCTCCTGCAGGATCGCCGTGAGAGCCGTGTTGTAGGCCCCCCCGTCGATCAGAACGTTGCTGATCAGCGGCGGGAACCGAGAGTCGTGCTCGCCGAGGACAGCCGTGTAGGACGGAAGGATTTCGTACACAGCCGTCCCGGCCGAGGGTCCGCCGCGTCGGTGCCGTTGCTGGCCCGAGTGCAGCCGGTGAAGGTCGTGCCGTTCCGAGCTGTCGCGGTGACGATCTCAGCACCGATCATGAAGGTCAGCTGGGTGAAGTTCTCCCCACCCACCACGTTGATCTCGGTGTCCGTGGCGAGGATGTCGGTGGCGAGGCTACCCACCTGCCCGGCTTCCAGCCAGCGCATGGGTGCGTTGCTGAGTCGGCCGATGAGCCGGGGGACGGTCGCGCCGATCAGGTCGGCGGCAGCGTTCGGGAACTCGTCACGGGCGATGGTCACGACCGGGCTCTCGTTCTCCAGGACCAAGGCGATGTCCGAGGCGCGAAGCCGGAGCAGCCGCTCATCCACCTCTGTGACATCCTCCAGGTAGAACACCCCGAGCACGGTAGCCCCGGAGATGCCCTCGAAGTTGGCGTCGTAGCGGTAGACGGTGACTCTGGCGAATTCGAACACGTGCGAGTCCAACAGGTCCGAGAACCTGGCAGCCCCAGCGACGGGCCGAGTGTTGCTCACGGTGAACTCGAAGGTGGAGGGCGAGCCTCCGCCGTCCAGATGATTCAACCGCTCCTCGATGGTGCCCCAGGACATCACGAAGGGTAGGCACTCCTGGAAGCGGATGTACCGGAAGATGGCGGGTATCGCTGGAACGGCAGGGATCCCCGGCGTGATGATGCTGACGTCGTCGACGTAGTTGGTGCCGAAGATATTCGTGAACTGGATCCACATCTCCGCCGTCGTTGAGGCCAGCAGGTAGACGTGGTTGCCGGCATGGACCCCGACCTCCTGGAGCAGGTCCTGGTTCGGCTGGGTGGACCCGACGCGCACGAAAACGGTGCCGGCCCCGCGTGTCGTGAACCTAATTTCCTGCACGATGCCCGTCGCTACCGTTACGAGCTGACCGGCGAGGGTGATCTCGCCGAGCTTCATCTGGCCCCCGTTCCCAGCGTCCCACGTGGCACCGCCGTCCGTCCAACCGGCCAGGTCCGTGTCGAAGGTGCCGTTGGTCAAATGCTCCTCATCTGGCCCGGCCGGCACCATTGGCACCTCGGCCTTTACGAGCACGGTGGCCGACTGCTTCGGCAGGTAGCGGTCCGACAGCCAGAGAGTCCGTGGCGGATCGGTGAGCTCGATCTGCGCTACGATGACAGGCGCGGTGTGCGGCCGGGTCACGGCACTCACGCAGGCTGTTCCTCCAGAGTCAGGCAATCTCTGCGGTCCACCCACTCTGGCTGTCGTCACCGGAGATGGGGTGAGGCTCCAGGGTCGCAGTGGTGATGTGCATCCACCGCAGGACATCGTCCTCGTCCTTCACGAGAAGGTTCTTGGCTCCCTCGTCGGTCTCCTCGAAGGCAGCCGCGAGCTCGGCGTAGTCGTCCTCGTCCATCCAGTTCCAGGAGAAGTCGAGCTTCGTTCGACGCCGGGCCTCGCTTGGCGGTCCGGTAGATGCCCGTCGGTGACTGGTCCCTTGCGACGTTGCCGATGACCTGGCGACCTGCGGACTCCAGGATCGGGTTCAGCTGGATGATCCGGGGCACACCAAGGAGGATCTGCCCGATGGTCTGGACAGTCTCAGCAGCGACGATGGTGATGCGCCAGTAGCGGTAGCTCTCCGTTTGAGAGAGATCCCGCATCACAGTTCCGTCCTCTGACGGAGTGAAGGAATCGATCTCCGTGACGGGCGGGTAACTAGCCCCGGCGTAGAGGGTGATGAGGGTGGAGATCGTGTGGTTGACCAGGGACCAGGCATTGACGTCCTGGGCACTGCCGAGGTCGAGGTCGATGTTGTAGGCCACCGGGGTGACGGGGCCCATCGCCAGAGACAGCGGGGCGATGTCGTACGTGGGCGACCACGCCTGCTCGAAGCCGGGGATGAAGGGGATGGCCTGGTCACGGTCGAACAGACGGGTCTCGTCTCCGCCACAAGAGATCGTGACGGTCCCCCTCTTCCAGCAGGTTCTTCGCGAACAGGGTCAGCACGACTTACTCGAATTCCTCGATGGTCGCGTTGACGACCAGGCGTCGGTTGTCGGTGGTCGCGGTACCGGCATCGGCCTGGTAGATGACTACACCCTCGGTGGGGGCGAGCTCGACGCCCGCGTCCTCGTCCAGCGGGTCGCGGGAATGCGGCCACACCTGCTCGTCTCCTGTCATCGCTCCGACACCCGTCAGGACGGCAGGTGTCAAGAAGGACGTGAGGGTCGCACCCAGGGTACAGGTCATGCCAGTGACGGCGGTACGCACGGATCCACCGGGCGAGGCGTCAGTTGCCTTCCGCTTGCACGGGGTGACCTGGGCACCAGAGGCGGTGCCGGTGTAGGCAAACTTCTGCGCGATCACTCGGGGTCCCGTAGCCTCAGCAAGCACGGCGGCCATGGTGAAGCGGACCAGAAGCTCTTTCAGGAGCACGGTGACACCGGAGCCGCTCGGGTTGATGATCCACCAGAAGCCGGTGTTGATGCCGTCCTGCGGGGAGCTTGCGGCGATCTGGATCGACAGCACGGTCGAGGCGTAGTAGTACACCCCGAGCTTCGAGCGGCGGCAGACCGGGACGAAGAAGTGTTCGTGGACTGTATCTGCGCCCACGACACGGGTCTGTGTCCTGGCATTCTTGCCGTCGTTGCTGGTGTCGTCGGCGAGGATGATCTTGGAGGCAACGGGTGCGGCCATCTGTTAGTTCTCCTGTGTGCGCCGAAAGAATAGGCTGCGATCCAACTTCTTCTCGATGCGGTCCAACCGGTCGATAACGTCTTCCCGGTGGGCTTCGAGGCCGGTGATTCGGTTGCCCTGCTTGATGACTGTCGAAGCTGAGGCGAGCACGACTGCGGCCAGAATCGAAGTAGCCGCACCAACCACGATCTTCTTGACGGGCCCGGAGAGCATCACAGCCGCTTCCTCAACTCGTTCACGAGCTCGTCCAGCTGACCCCGGCGCAGGTTGTCCAGGCTGCTACTTGCCGAGCGAGATGGGGCCTGAGGTACGGTCGGCACCTTGGGCGTCGACAACCGTGAGAGGGTTGCGGACAGCTTGTCGAACTCGGAGCGAAGGCTCTTCACAGTGCTCAGCATGGAATCCTCACAGTCCAACGTGTGATGATCGGAGCCCGGTAATGGCGGGTCCGAGAGTGACGTCTGCGACGAAGGAGTCCCAGGCACCGACCAAGGCTCCGTAACCGGTCTCGTAGTGCTTGCTGTTTCTCGATCCCGGAGGACCCCAGTCCCCCGTCACGGAGCGGTGGTAGCTCTCCGTGAGCGACGCGATCTGGGACCGGAGTGCTGCGAACTCCTGGCCCATGGTCGGTAGCCCGTAGCCGGGGAGAGTCAGACCCTTGACGGGTGCGAGGTTCCCAGGCAGGTTCTCGGGTCGGCTCTTCGGGTCCCACGTCTCAGCGATGACCGCCGTGAGGACGTAGTAGGCACACGAGTAGACGAACGAGACGGCGGACTGCACGTACTCCGGCCCAGCGATCCGAGTGATCGCCTTCGCCGTGGCCTGCAGGAGCTTGGCGGTCGCTACCCTCCACCGTTCGTACGCCGGGCCAGAGAAGGTGACGGTGACCTGGCGTGACTGGGCGTTGGCACCCTGCATCTGCGAGGCAGCTTCCCGGATGGAGGCAGCTAGTCGCGCTAGCTCCGGGAGGAGGATCTTGACCGTACCCTGGATGCCCACTACTGGGTGGCCGCCTGCTGCCAAGCCTGCACAGCCTGGACGGATTCGTACACGGCGGTGGACAGGTCACGGTACTGCTGCGACAGAGCAGCGATGGCACCCTGCGCAGCCGCAGTAGCCGGGGGAGTGTTGGCCAGCATTCCGTTGAACTGGTTCAGCTGCTCGGTGAGCTGACCGACCGTGGGGACTGTCGCGTCGATGAAGCCGCGAGCAGTCTCGAACTGCCTACCGAGGTTTGTGACGTTGCCCAGGGTCTTGTCCAGGGCCCGATCGACGGCAGGGAAGGCTCCCCCGAACTTGTCCCTGATGTCCTGACCTGCGGACACGGCCCGCTCCCGGATGTTCTGCAATCCTTCCTGCACCTCGGTCTCGTTCAGGAAGCCTTCGCGTTGGCCGAAGGCGAGGTCCCGCAGGTCCTTGGTGATATCCTTCTGCAGGTCCAGAGACTCACGGACACCCTTCGTCGAAGAGAGCCCGGGGAGACCACCCTGGCCGAACTGCCCCTCGAACTGCTTACGGGCTTGCACCCGGTTCTGCAGCTGCTTGACGAACTCGTTCGTCTCGTCCTGCCAGATCTTGAACTTGGCCTCACGCTCAGCGAGGAGAGCCTTCAGAGAGTCTTCCGCGAACTTGTTGCGAGCCGCAGCCTGCTTCTCCAACTCCTGACGGCGCTTCTCGGTGGCGATGGCCTCAGACTTGGCGAGGAGCTCCGGGGTACGCGGGTCCGCTCCCCCGAAGTTCTTGATGATGTCGGCGTCGCGAGAAGACTTCTCGAGCTTCAGCACCTTCTCCCAGTTGTCATGCAGGGCGGCGAGCTCCTTGTCCAAACCGCGGACGGTGTCTCGTTCCTTCTCCATCCGGGCCCCGAGCTCCGTCTGGGCCTTGGCAGCTTCCTCCAGTTGCTTCTTCAAATTCTCCAGGGTAGTGCCGAAAGCGGCGTACTCTCCGATGAGGGATCCGATCTTGAAGGCGACGAACGCGGCTGCGATGGCAACCAGGACAGGGGTCAGCGCCATACCGGCGATCTTGGCCTTCTCAAGGGCGTTGACGATCTTGTAGAGTGCAGGCGTTGCGGCTTCGGCGCCAGGGACGACCCCACCCAGGCCCTTCACGCCCATGTTGATCAGCGTCCTCTCAAGCCCCTTGGCCGTCCCGCCCGTGTTGTCCATCTGGGAGCGGGCCTTGTCCATCTCAGCGTTGAACTGCGCTGAGTTGGCTCGGAGCTCGACGATCAGCGAACCGATGGTTGCCATTTAGTGGGGCGTCCTCGCGTTGCGCTTGGCACAGAAGTCCTCGATGCCCTTCCGAACGACGTCGGTGAAGACCTTGATCACGTGGCCACTCTCTTCAGCCAGGGCCGAGGTGAGCGGAGCTTGAGGCCGGGTGCCCGGATGCTGAACGACACCGTAGAACTTCCCTCCGACCTTCAGGGCCCGACGCATACTGATACGGCCTGACTTGATGCCCTTGGCGAGAGCCCGTCGTGCAGCTGGATCGCCGACCGAACGGAGAGCTCGCGTAGCCTTACTGACGAGCCGGCGATCTTCAGACCCGCCAGTGATCTTGTGGGGCTTGGTCCCGAACTCCAGAAACCCCAGCACGTACTGGCGCTTCGGATCTGCGCCGATGGCTACCGCTCCGCCTGAATCGTTCAGAAGACCAGCAGCCTCAACCTGAACCACAGCGCGGATGCTCGACGCCGTCTTGCCAGACCGATTGCGAATCCTACGAACGACACTCAGGCGGATTACCTCGCCGCCGGCAGTCAGAGCTTCACGAAGGATGTCTTCCTGGATCACCTTCGGAAGGTCTTGGAGTGCGGCGTTGAGTTCCTCCAGCCCGCTTATCTTGACTGTTGCCCGTAGCTCGGCGATTGATCTTCTCCTTCGGGCCCCACCACTTGTTCATCTGGGCGACGGGGTCGAGTGCGGTCATCAGGTCGGGAGAGCCCAGCGCCGGACCGGGAAGACTGTAGGAGCCTTTGAGACCGCCGCAGGAGGCGTTACAGGAGCCGATGCTACCGGAGCCGGCACGGGCGGCGGGGCTGCAGACGTGGCGTCCTGGGGAGGCCGGGATCGAGTTTCTCTCCGCCTGAAGCTGGTCGTACAGCATCCACTCGGTGAGCTCACGGGACGAGATCCGGCTGAGGAGCTCCGCGACGGTCATTCCCAGCCGTTCGGCCAGGGCGAAGTAGTACTGGCGCTCCGCTCGCCCGGCTAGTTTCCCGCGATCTCGTCGACGTCCTTCTTGGCCAGGCCGCTGAGGCGCTGGCAAGCTTCGAACACACGGTCCAGGGCGGCAGCCGACTTGTTGCCGAGGGCCTCCACGTCCTTGACAGAGAACAGAGGCTTCCCATCCTCCCCGACGATGCAGAGAACGGTGAGCCGGGCACGGAGGTTGGCGAAGTTCTCCTTCCGATCCTTCCCACGGCCGGTGTACATCGACTCCTCGAACGCATCCCGCTGGGTACCGGTGAGACCTCGAACGATGACCTCTCCGCCCCACTCGGGTACGGGTACGGTCTCTTGCTGAGTGTCTTGTGCACCCAGGATCTGCTCGCGACTCAGAATCATGACCTTCTCCTCTTGGTTGGAACTGGCCTGCTAGCAGCGAGTACTGGGCTAGACCGGGTTGATCTCCGTCGGCACGTCGTTCACCTCGAAGGTGGCGATAGCCGAGTAGCGACCGTCCAGGTCGATGTCGGAGAGTCCGAAGGACGTCAGCACGAGCGAGAACTGCTTCCCGCCCTGGTGTTCCGACACGCTGACGTAGCCGGGGTACATGATCCGGTAGTTGCGGGGGATGTTGCTGCCCTGCTCGGCGTCCATGGCTTCCTGCACGGCGTTGCCGGGGATGAAGTTCATGGTCACCGACATGGTGCCGGTGTCGGGCAGACCGCCACGCTTCTCGCGCCGAGCTGAGCGGAGATGCGAGACGTCGATGGACGGAGCCGAAGGAGTGCCCGGCTTGATGGAGAACACCTCCGGAACTTCCTCGAAGGTCTCGTCCTCGGTCGACGTGACCGTGATGGTGCGGGTGTCACCGATGTCGAAGTCGTTCGCGCCGTCGGCGAGGGTGAAGGCCAGACCACCAGCCGAGAAGGGAACGGCGACGTTGCCGGTGCCGATGATGATGCCGTCCGGGTCGGTGACCTTGAAGGCCCCGGCGTTCGCCACTTCGGAGAGGATGGTCAGCGTGTAGGCGCCGACCTTGGCGCCGGAGCTGACGGTGATGGCACCCATGGCGCCGTCGCCGGTGCCGGTACTCCCGGTCTGGGTGGCTGCCCCGGGGCCGGTGCCGCTGTCACCACGCAGGAAGGTGGAGTCGTTCGTGACAATCGCGTCGCTCATTTGGGTACGCTCCCTTGATTAGGCCGGGAACGGCTTCCGCCGCTTCACGCCAGCAGGTAGAACTGAGACATCGATCAGCTTGTGTTCCGCGATGAGGTTGATCTCGCGGTGGTACTCGACTTCGCGATGACGTCGTTGACTTCCAGGATGCGGTCCTTCCAGAGGACTCGCAGAGCCGGGGTTGCATCCTTCGCTCCTCGCAGATCCGAACGATAGCGAATGCGGATGCGGTAGCTCTCGCCGCCGGTCGCCTCGACTGAAGCCCAGACCGTGGGATTGGTTCCCAAGTCCGTCCAGGTACGAGCGTCGCTGAGGCGCTGAAGGGTGATGCGCTCCTTCAGGTCGCCGGGGTTCATCGGTCGATGTCCCGTGGGAGCTTCAGACGCTCGGCCTCCGCGAGAGTGAGGCCAGCGATGCGGAGCTTGATGGCCCCCCAGAGCGAGAGCCTAACCTTCACGCTGACGACGAGCTCCGGCATGGTGGCCATTACATCCGCACCTTGTACGGAGCAAGCAGAGCCTGCACCCACTTGGGCGTCGGGCCGTCGGCCTCCCGGTGTTCGTAGTAGTCGGCGATCAGGCCGAGCAAGGCAGTGCGAATGGGCCGGGGGACCAAGATCGTCTCTTGATCCACGTCTAGGAAATAGCCACATTCAAACTCGATGGTGACCGCGTTCGGGATGCAGCGAGTAACAGGCCAGACCTCACCAGGGGCCAGGTAGATGAGGCCGGGCTCGGATGCGGTGTCGACGATGTACTTCTCCACCGCGAAGGTCTGCTCCACTCCGTCCGGGTCGATGTACGTGATGCTATTGACCGCAAGCAGCGGAGGCAGCGGAACCTGAATGGCCGACAGGTGCATGGGAAATGGTCGCCACAGGTGCAGAGGGAAGAAGTCCATGACCAGGTTCCAGGTCTGCGGCATGAGGGCGCGACCTAGCAAGCCATCGACACCGTCGAGATGCAGACGTGCGGTCTCGATGAACCCCGTGAGCAGAGCATCATCGTCGTCGTGGTCGATGCGCAGATGCGCCTTGACCTCTTCGAGAGTGAGAGGCTCGGCTGACGGTTCGACCACACTGACCAGTCGTCCCATGGTGTCCTTTCGTGAAGAAGCCCGCGCCTATCCTGGACCTTCAGCGCGAGCGAATCGGCGTAGGAGACCCGACCATGGCGATGGGCTCCAGGACCGAGGTGAGGCTTACGACTAGGTCGTATACACGAAATGCTTCACCGGGTTGGTCCCGGCGTCCAGCAGGTCACCGTCCGCGCGCGACCAGGCGACGAACGCCACCTGACCGTAGAGGGCGAACAGCTCGTCCAGACGCACGAGGGTGATCTCGCGCACGTCGCGGACCTGGTACTTGTTGAGAGCACCGAACAGCATGGCCTTGCTGCCGTTGGTGGCAGCGGCGGTCATGTCGTTGTTGATCTGGTAGGGGTACCCGTTGAGCGTGTTCGGGGCACCCACGGCGAGACCGGCCTGCCACAGCGGACGGCCGATGTCGTCACGAAGCTTGCGCAGCCGAGCGAGCATGGCGTCGTGGAACATGAAGCTGGCGCCATTGCGGTAGGCAGCGTCGACCGAGTGCTCCAGGTCGACGATGTCGTCGTACACGATTCCTGCACCGACCGAGCCGGCGTGGTTCACACCAGCCGTGGAACGGACCACGATGCCGAAGGGCAGGGTCGTCCCGGCACCCGTGGTGAAGTGCTCGTTCTGGATCCGACCGATGCGCTCGCCCAGCTTGGCACCGACGAACGCGGGGAGGTTGACGGCCGAGTCCTGCATCAGCTCGACGCTGACGAGGACGGGCTTGGAGCTGTACTTGAACGCGTGCATCACCATCTGACCGAACACGATGCCGTCGTGGGCTCCGAAGGTCGCGTTCTCCGCGACGATCTCACCCTTCTCGTCCGTGTCGTTCGACGTCGGGAACGGCAGGTTGGCACCCGTGTCCGTGCGGACGATGGTGGCCACCTGGCGCACGCCACCGAACGACAGCAGGGCGTCCTCCAGGGAGCGGTGCGTCTCGTTCGGGACCGTGTACCCACCGTCGGCGTTCTCAGCCACCGACTGGTTGTCACCCGCAGCGCGAACCTCCAGCGGGTTCTTGGAGAGGTTGAAGGTCAGGAACTTGCCCCGAGGGTCGAGGTTCGCGCGGATGGCGGCATCGCGCTGCTCCTGCGTCTGCTTGTCCGTACCGCCGAGCAGCCAACCCCGGAGGATCAGCTCCCGCTCCAGCGCGGCACGCTGCACGTGACCCTGCATGGTCCGGGTCGCCGACGTCTTGCGGTCCTGTGGCTGCGCCAGGTGCTTCTCGATCTGCTCCTGCTTCTCACGGAGCTCGATGCTCTTGGTGAGACCGTCGATCTCGGCGTGCAGGGCGTTGAACTTCGTTTCCTCGTCCGAGGTCAGAACCTCGTGGTTCTCCTTGGCCGAGCGGGTCAGGATGCCGTTGGCCTCTTCGGCCAGACGAGCGCGCTTCTCGATGAGTTCCTTGATCATGGACGTGATCCTTCTTGGTTGGGTGCTGCAGACTGCGTTGAGCAGCGCCGACCGATAACGGGCGGGACTGCGAAGTGCCGTGGGATAACCCAGGCAAATGTTGCGTGCTTACTCCGGGGTGCCGTCGACCACAGTGGCGAGGAGACGGCGCTCGTCGGTTGGGGTCACAGTACCGCCAGACACCGCGCATGCCGCGAGCGGAACCTTCCCAGCCGAGGAGGCGGCGGTCTTGATCGTGTTGTCGGCCGGGTCGATGAAGACCTTGTGGGTATCCACCACGGTCAGACCCACCACGGCTGGCGCGATGCGAGCCGAGCGGCCGTAGAGGTACTTGCAGGCGGTCACGTTGACCTTGTCGCCCGCAGCACCGTCATCGGTGACGACACCACCGGAGACGATCAGGTGGGTGGTTGTGAAAAGAGTGACCAGGGTTACATCGGCGACTGCGAATCGCTTGCTGACGTAGGACATGTTCGTTCTCCCTGAGCGCCGGGGCTGTCCCGGCAATCGGATGGACTAGGGTGTTACTTCTTCCAGGCGGCGATCTTTGCCGCGTGCCGCGCCAGCATGTCGGCCAGCGTCGGGCCCTGTTGCTTCAGAGCCTCGCTGTAGGACCGGAGGGCGACGGAGGTGTCTGGGAACGCCGGGATGGCGACCACGGAGACCTCCACCAGACCAACGTTGCGAATGTGACGAACAGCTGGCTTCGGCTTGAAGTCGAAGGTGTAGTCTTCGGGCTTCATGGTGAAGCCGATGGACATGCCGTCGAGCAGACCGGACCGAACGTTCTCCAGCAGGTCACGGCCGACCTGAGTGTCGGGCGGAGTGATCTCCACCCGCAGACCGTTCTCGTCCTCACGGACGGCCAGGGTGCCGTTCGACTCTCGGCCGATGATCTTGCTCTGGTCGTGGCTGTCGAAGGCGCGGACGTCGCTGTCCTTCAGGCTGCGCTTGAAGGCCCCCGGAGCGATGCGCTCGACGAAGAGCCCGTCCCCAAACGGGAGGCTGTCCTTGTTGAAGACAGCCGCGTAGCCCACGAGCCGGGTCTTGCCCCCGGTGATTCGGAGCTCCAGGCCAGTGTGGTACCGAAGTTCACGCTCCATTGATCGTCCCTCGTTGCAGAAGGTCGGGAATCACATTCAGCCGTTCGATATGCCACTTCTCGACCAGAGCGGCGACCTCGTCCGGAGCACAGTGCTCCAGGTCCCTCCTCGACGTGGCGATGTGGGCAGCCACAAGCTCATCGGCCAGAGCCATCGGCGCGCGAGAATCACCCGTCATGGCACAGTGCATCTGGCAGGCGGGAAGCAGGGCCGAGCGGAACGTGTCGGCGAACTTGCCGTAGAAGTCCCTAACCCGCTCCACCATGGTGTCGGGGTCGGCCACTGCCGACTGGATCTTGTCCGCCTCTCGCTTCAGCATCCTGCGGACGATGTCCGACGTGACTGCCCGAGCTGCTAGGCCGAGGTCCAGGGACTTCTGCTCCTCCGTCGGGTCCTTCTCCTCGGGCTTCTGCTGCTGGGCCGGAGGATGCCACTCCGTGCCGGCATGTTGGTCGGGATGTACTGGTCTCCGATTCCTTGGGGAGCAGGTTCAGACCTTCCTTCTCCCGGACGTCGTTGGGCGAGTAGAAGCCCCACTGACGGCCGATGGCGTACGAGGCGAACCGGTCGTGGTGTCGCCCCGGAGCAGCGCGGTCAGGTTGAACTCGATGGTCTGCGTGTTGCGTTCCAGCCGACCGATGAGCTTGCGCTGCGTAGCTCCTGCTCCCAGCGGACGATCCACCTGGTGAGGGCCTGCTGCACGTAGCTCGCGTTCTCTTGCTCGATGTTGGAGAACGACGAACGCGAGAGGTCAGCGATCTTGTGCGGCGGGATACCGAACCATCGCGCGATCTCCGTGACCTGGAACTGGCGAGTGGAGAGGAACTGTGCGGCCTCGGGCGGAATGCCCAGGGGCTTGTAATCGCCGCCAGCCTCCAGAATCAGGAACTTGTGAGCCCGCTCGACTCCTCGGTGCAGATTCTCGACTGCTCCCCGCAGGTTCTCGCGACCCTTGTCGCTCAACTCCTGTGGGTGGGACAGGACACCGCCGAACGTGGAACCGTTGCCGAAGAACGTAGCTCCGAACTTCTCCGTTGCCATGGCGAGACCCAGGCTCTCGCGGGCGTGTTGGATGACTGACCGAGCCCCATACCCCGTTACGCGTGAGGTTCGGAACGTGGATCACGTCTTCTGCGAGCAGAGTGTCCTCAGGGCCATTCGCACGGGTGACCTTGAAGACCAGCTGTCCGTTCACGCGATCAGGACGTACTCGCCAAGGCTCGATGGGCCAGAGCTGCGCGGGGCGACCAGCGTTATCCCATACGATTTCTGCGACCGCGTTACCCCAGAGAAGGGCGTACTCCATCATCGTCTCCCGGAAGACCGAGGAGGTCATGTCCGGGTTGGGCTCGTCGTGCAGCACGTAGTCGAGTGTGGAGTGGAGCTTCTCCTTGCCAGCTCCCACCTTTGCGTAGTGGTGCAGAGGGAGAGTGCCAAGGTCACCGCCGATGCAGATCACGGCTGCCCACACGGCCGACAGGTTCAGGGACGGCTCCTCGGTAACGGTGATGCCCGTGCTGTCGGACCTGAGCCGAGCATCTGCCGGATGGCCTTGTCCCCGGCAGGAGTGCCGAGGATGAAGGGACCGAAGTAGTCGCGGAGTTGCAGGAGACGTGAGCGCAGGCTCATCGGCTAGCCCAAAATCATGACGCCACGCTCGTACGCAGACGTGGCGAGGCAGCGTGATGGCTCGGGCATTCGCCATCGCGAGGGCGGAGATACCGTCGATCTTTTCCTGGGTCTATTCCTTGTCCAAGCGGATCTCCCCTTTCTGTCCAGTGCGGACGACAGCATTCGACGCATGGAAGTCCAGGATCGGGTTCCCGTCGTGGACCAGCTTTCCCTCAACGACCAGATCCGACAGGTTGTTCAGGGCTCTCGTTCAACTGGAAACCTTGCGGAGTGTCGACCATCTTGATCCCCTGACCCTGTAGGTGCAGAGCGAGCTGGGACGCGAACTTCTTGTCGTAGGCCAGCTGCCGGACACCGGACTCGTGGCAGAGCTTCGCGACCTCTGCCTCCACCTGGTCGAAGTCCGTGATGTCGCCTTGGGTAACCGTGAGCCAGCCCGAGCGTCGCCAGGCGTCGTACGGCCTGGTCTTGAATCGCTCGATGGCGGCTTGCGGAATCCAGAAGTTAGCCCGGACGAACTTGCGCCCATCTGGGTGGCACCACAGCCGTACGAAGGCGGAGAGATCGTCAGACTGGCCGAGGTCGAGACCACCGAAGCAGGGCAGCCCGGCGAGATCGGCTTCGCTGACGTTGCCCTTGCACTTCCTCCAGGCGAACATGTCCAGCCATCGAGTCGCCTGCTCGACCCACTGGTTCAGGTACAGCTGACGGAACGTGTTCTGCTGCGACGGTACGCCTTGGCCTTACGAGCGAAGGTCCGCATCTCGTCGATCCCACGGAAGTCGCCGAGAGCCGGATTGGCTGCAGCCCAGACCTTCTCGTCCGTCCAGTCAGCATCCTCAGGAGCGGCGTAAATCACCGGGAGACACGACGGGTCCTCGATCATCCCGTCCCGCACACCAATGCGTACTGGTGCATCTCCCAGCAGATCGAGGTGCGGTCGTACCCGGCAGTCGTGATGACGATGACAGGGGCTGACGACGGGCACCGGTAGAGGTCGTCAGCGTCTCGTACAACTTCCTGGCTTGGGAGTGAGCCAGACGTGCAGCTCGTCGAAAATGATCGCCGACCATTGAAGCCGTGCGATCCGCCGGCATCCGCCGGGATGGCTCGGTAGAACGAGCCGTTGGCCTTGTGGATGATGCGCTTGGCGGCATCGAGTACGTCCAGCTTCGCGGAGAGCTCGGCATCGTTCCGGACCATCTGGGCCGCCACGTCGAAGACGAGGTTGGCCTGGTCCTGGTCGCTGGCTGCGCCGTAGACCTCGGCACCCATCTCACCGTCACCGCACAGCATGAGAAGAGCGAGAGCGGCACACAGCTCGCTCTTGCCGTTCTTCCGTGGGAACTCCAACCAGAGGGTGCGGTACTGCCGAGTGCCGTCTGGGTTGAGCGCGCCGAACAGCTTGACCAGAGGCTGCTTCTGCCAGCGGCGCAGGTTGAATGGCTTCCCAGCGTCGGTCCCCTTAACGTGGGACAGGTTGTTGATGAACTTCAGCGCACGAGCGGCACGGCTGACGCTGAACATCCGGCTACGAAATCAGCCCCGACCATCTGCTCTTGGGCTTCTCCTGGGGAGTCTTCATCCGCGATCGTTCAGCTGGGGACCCGATCCCGAACTGCTTGAAGATTTTCTCTGCGGCCCCGAACGCGTCCATCGCGGCCCGTCGTGCGGGGTTCAGTACCAGGATGCCGAACCGGTCCTTCTTCCACGGCTCGCACATGTACTGCTGGTACAGCGACTCGCCCTGCGCCCATTCGTTGCAGGCCAGGACGAGCGCATGGACATCGACCGTGCCGAGCATGCCGATCTGCGAGAGCCACTCTGTGAACGTCCGGTAGAGTTCCTTCGCACGCCAGCCAGCCAAGCCACGCGGCAGCCGAGTCTTCGACGCGGGAATGACCTGTGGCTCACGGGGATCTGGCTGGTGACCGTTGATCAGCTTGCCGATAGCACTCGGAGTCGGAGCTGGTCCTCGGATGCCATCGTGAACACCTGTGGGCATGGGTCTCCTGTCATGGAAACGACACGTTTATCTCTGAAGCACGGAAAAGAGCGGGCAGTAGGGCGTGGTAAAGATGCCCGATGGAAAATTGGGACGGCTCCCCGACGATCACATCCTGCGTTTGGATCGCTGATGGTGCGCACAGCAGCTACGTAGGTTCTCTGCGTTGAAGGCGAGCGTCGGCTCCTGCTCCAACGGGATCACGTGGTCGACGGACGTAGCCGGAGTGACTGACCCCTCGTCCTCGCAGTACTGGCACAACGGGTTGACGCTACGCTTCCAGTCGCGGAGCTTCTGCCATCGGTACGAGGAGTAGAGCGTGCGTACCCAGGCAGGACGACGACCTAGGTCCTGCTCCTTGGCATGGGCAGGACAGCGACCATCCGTTACGAGTTCAGGACAGCCAGCAGTGAGGCACGGACGAGGAGGACGAGTAGGCATGCATCACGTCTTCCACAGCTGCTCTAGCGCGAGGAGATCTTCCAACGCATGGTCCACTCCTCCCCACGTGACGAGGCCACACTCGCACCGTACGTCTGGCTGGGGAACGATGGGAGTTCCATCCTCGCTCTGCTCGGTCGCGAACGTGTGGACGATGTCTTCACACATGGGTAGCGCGTGCACATTGCCTACGGAATGCTGCCTCGTTCCTCATGGCGACCAGGAGTGGATCGTTGGCCGGTGACTCCGCCTGCATCTTCTTGACGAGCCACTCCAGGTACTGCTGGGGGATGTCGGCTAGGTCCATACCCCTGAACTTGCCGAATGGCATCTTCACGTTGTTCTCTCGCCTTGTACGCTGCGTGTCTCGATCAGCTTGTCCAGGCCAGGCAGGTCACGCTTGAGTTCCCTGGCCAGGTACGCGACGAGGTTGTTGTTGATCCGGTAGCCGTCGTACTTCGGGATGTTCAACGGGATATCCCAGCGCACACGCTCGGCCAGTGCCTTCATCCCGAACCTGCGATTCAGCCGGATGCGTTCCTCGGCGAGTTGCTTGAACCGTTCGTAAACCCACGGGTAGCTCTGTCGCCAGTCGTTGTACTGCTTCTCCAGGGTGTTCATGGTTTAGCTCTCCGTGGGCCGACGGCACGTAGACAGGCACGTAGGAAGTCGTGCACGTCTCGGGAACGTAAACCGTGACGTGACCTACCGTAGTGCAGCGTCCGCACTTGTACTGCTACCCACACGATCGCGATGAACGTGGTTACCATGGCCCTTCTCCTCGGGACTTGGTTCCTGCACACGGTTAAGCGTGTCCAGCTACGGTACGGAAGGGATACGAGTAGGCACCTGGGCAGACTAGCGACCTTGGCTTGAACACGAACCATAGGGTAGGTCTGGGAGGGCTGAAGATTGGATCACCCTGCCCTAGGGCGCACAGGTTAAGCGACTGCCAGTACCTCAGGGTCAACGTTGATTACGACTGCCTTCGTAGGGATGTCGTAGAAGATCAGTCCATCACGTTCATACTGTGCGAACCCTGGGCGACGATGGTCAAGGTACAGATCTGGGGGGACCTGACGTCCGTAGTCATGTTCGGTGTCGACCGTAGGCATCAGGTACTCTTCTTGATCAATGAGTTCGTCATACGGTCTCGTAAGCGTGCCGATGGCTTGAGCTTGACTGTCATGCTGAAGGGAACCGTCCAGAGCGGTCCGTTTGGGATTCTGCAGACTCGTGTGGGTGCGTCACGTGGGATAAGACGACCGACTCCATCCAGAGGGACGTCATCGCCTTCACACAATGCATCGCGCATGACGGCGTAGAGATTACGTAGAACGGCTGAAGCCTGGCGATGATCGACACCCAGCTTCTTCGCGACTGCATCAGTCAATTCGTATGGGGTCATCGTATCTCCTCGCGCACGGGCCCGTGGCGGGCCCAATCGTTGTTCTTCTGTTATTCTCCTAGAGAGAAGAAGCATTGGGCCCGTGGCGGGCCCGTTCCCCAGGACGTTGTAGCAACGGGCCCGTAGCCGGGGCCGTTCCCAGAAGGGCAGTACCCACGGGCCCGTGGTGGGGCCCGTTACGCCCGAGCTACCAGTCGGTACCGCGGACGGACACCCTCCTTGGGCTTGCCGTCCTTGAAGAAACCCTTCTTCATCTCTATCAGCCCCAGCTCGTGAAGGTGGTCAATCGCTTCACTGACTCGACCCTTACCAACCCCGGCAACTCGCGCCAGCTCCCGACTACCAAGCTCGAACCAGGAGAGATCCGCAGGAGACTTCTCGTGAAGGAGACTGAGGACCTTCCACCACACTGGTGCTCTCGCCTCCAAGGCTGGGAGCAGCAAGGTGAGGTAGTACTGCCGTAGCTTCTCCTTGGTGCCCAGCTTGGGAGCCTTCACGAAGGCACTGCCGATGTCGATCCCTTGTTCGTCCCGGAACTGCTGCTCCCAGAGGTCCCACTGGGCCTGGTCGAGCTCGCCAGGCAGCGATGGCAGCGAGGGGGCACCGGGTGCCGGGCCGGTGGGCATGGGCTGCGGCAGGGCCGCTACAGACTCCACAGTGGGCCTCCGGGGCACGAGCCCGGCGATCTCGGCCAGCTCACGTTCCTGAGGATCGTCGAAGCGAGTCCCCTCCAGAAGTGCCAGCAGGTGCGGGCTGGTCCTGCCGCGCAGGCCGTAGACTGTCCCGCCCAGCTCCTGGCGGATGGTGACGTCTGGATCGGTCGAACGCAGAACAGGACGATCAGTCGAACGAAGGACAGGACGCTTCTGACTGGACTTCCTCATGGTCTGCCTCCTTGGCCAAGCACGCCCACTATTGGTCACTTTTCGAAGGGGAGGATGCTGGATCGCCCTATCGGCCGGGCTTTCTTAAGGGTGAAGAACCTGGGCGGCAGCCATGGTGGCCACCACCCAGGGGTACGTCAGGCTACTTCTACTCGGGGACTGGCGCCACGATGGTGACGCCTTGCCACGACTTCTCGACGAGCAGCTTCTCGTGGGCCCAGCCGTACTCCAGGTCAGGGTGGAGGGTTTCCAAATCCTTCGTGGTGATCACCCCAGTGTTTAACAGGGCGTCCACCTGCCACTTGAAGCCTTCCGTGTCGATGAAGTGAATCTCGTCCTCGTCCTGCACGCCAGCCTTCTCGACCGCCTGCCGGAACTCCAGCCAGGTCACAACCGAGCCCTACCGTTCACAACCTCGGCCAGATCGGCTTCGCTCAGTTCGTCGACCGTACCGAGGTACACGACATGGCTCATGCTCGACATGAATTCCGTGAAGTCCACGGGCTGCGTCTGCACGACGGCAAAGGGTGAGCAATCCGGTTGGGCGTTCATGATCTTCCGGACGTCGTCTTCCGATGCCGCTTGCACCAGATACCACTGCGTGTCGTAGTTGCCCGTCTGACCCTTGCTCTTCGGGACTGCCATCACTTCGTACAACCGCTTCTCCTGCTGTTCCATGGCGCAGACCTTTCCCTCGGCATGAGGGGAACGTTGAATTGCTTCTGCGCCGAGGGAGGGATCCTCTGGACTCATGTTCTGCCAGTTCGATCCCTGCGCGCAACACCAGGTTCCCCTAGTCTAAGCGCGCGCAGTGGAGGAAGCAAGTGACACTTTTAGCAGGTATCCTAGGCGGGGCAACCGATTCTGCGGGAACGACAGCGAGATCCCGCGCCCGGGTGACTACGTCACCCGATCCATCGGTCGTGAGCCCGTCATCATGGTGCGCGGCAAGGACGGCGGCATCGCCGTGCTCGTCAACCGGTGCATGCACCGGGGCACGATGCTGTGCCCGGCCGAGCGCGGGAGCGTCCGTACGTTCGCCTGTCCGTACCACGGCTGGACCTACGACCTGTCCGGCGAGCTGCTCGGCGTGCCCTATCCCGGCGGCTACGCGTCATTCGACAAGAGCGCGCACGGGCTGGCGCGGGCGGCGCGCGTGTCGAGCTACCGGGGCTTCGTCTTCGCGAGCCTGAGTCCGACGGGGCTGACGCTCGTCGAGCACCTCGGCGCCGCCACGAGGCTGATCGACCGCTCGTGCGACCTCTCGCCCGACCGGCGAGGTCGAGCTGACGGCGGGCTGGGTGAAGCATCGCTGCACCGCGAACTGGAAGATGCTGCCCGAGAACGACAGCGACGGCTACCACCTCGGCTTCGTGCACAGCGCCCTGTTCAAGTCGATCCGCACCCAGTACCAGCGCGTGGTGGGCGACGAGAAGTCGATCAAGGCCGTGATCCGCGACTGGGGCCACGGCCACATCGAGATCGACTGGTCGCCCGGCTACCAGGCCCCGTTCGAGTGGCTCGGCAACGCCTCGGGCGCCGGGGTCGCCGACTACGTCGCCGCGCTGGAGCGCCGGGACGGACCGGAGATCACGCGCCGGCGCATCATGGAGGGTCCGGCCCACGCGTTGATCTTCCCGAATCTCTTTCTCGGCGAGACGAACATCGCCATCGTCGAGCCGGTCAGCGTGGAGGAGTGCGTCCACTGGCACACGCCGATGTTCCTCACCGGCGTCCCGCAGTTCAACGGCCGCCTGCTGCGGATGGCCGAGGCCGGCATGGGGCCCGCCTCATTCCTGATGCCGGAGGACCTGATCGTGGCCAGCCGCAACCAGGCCGGCCTGCACGCCCGCACCGTGGAGTGGCTGCTGCTGGGCCGCGGCCTGAACCGTGAGTACGTCGACGCCGAGGGCCGCGTCGTCTCCCACGTCACCGACGAGACGACGAACCGGGCCCTCTGGCACCACTACCGGACAGTGATGACGGACGCGTAGCGCGCGCCCTCGCCCGCATGGTCTCCGACGCCGACCACCGAGCCGCAGTCGCGTTCCTCTACCGCGAAGCCCGCCTGGCCGACGAGGCGCGCTACGCCGAGTGGCTGGCGCTGTGGACGGACGACGGCGTGTACTGGGTGCCGGCGACGACCGACCCGACGCGCCACGCCCGACACGCACCTCTCGCACATCTACGACAACCGCGCCCGCATCGACACCCGCATCAAGCTGCTGCAGACGGGGAATCGCCACAGCCAGGAGCCCGCCTCGCTCATGCGCCGGCTCATCTCCAACGTCGAGGTGACCGGCGGCGGACGGCGACGAGCTGGTCGTCGAGTCGAACTTCATCCTGGCCGAGCTGTCCGTGCAGTCGAAGCACGAGATGCACTGGTGGGTGGGCCGCACCACGCACCGCCTGCGCCGCGTGGACGGCGAGCTGCGGATGAGCCGGCAAGAAGGTCGTGCTCGTGAACGCGGCCGAGCCGCTGCCCAACCTGTCGTTCCTGATCTGACGCCCGGCGATGTGGCGTATCGACCTGTCGTCGTTGACCGGCAATCTCCGAACGGCTACCCTGGCCGCGTGACCCAGATTCCGCTCACCGTCCGTCGCTGGAAGCGTGCTGAGTACGATCGGCTCGTCGCGCTTGGTGTGTTCGAGCGAGAGCCCCTCGAGCTGCTCGGTGGCCAGCTCATCGTCGCCGAGCCACAGAGCGCCTATCACGCGTCCGCGATCCGCACCGTCGACCACGCGTTGAGGGCCGTCCTGCCACCGGGGTGGCTTGTCAGTTCTCAGCTCCCCGTGTCACTGGACGAGGAGTCTGAACCGGAGCCGGATGTCTTCGTGGTGCCGGGCCGCCCTTCCGACTATCGTGACGCGCATCCCAGCCGGCCCGTGCTCGTGGTCGAGGTGGCCGAGTCGAGTCTACGCTTCGATCGCCTGCGCAAAGGCAGTCTGTACGCCCGCGCCGGTGTCCCGGACTACTGGATCGTGAACCTTGTCGAGCGCGTCCTGGAGATCCACCGGGATCCGGCGCCGGAGCCCACGGCTCCGTGGGGCTGGGCGTACCGGTCGGTGGCAACGCTGGCCCCGCCGGCCACGGTCGGACTGATGGCTGTCAGCGCGGTCGAGGTTGCCGTCGCGGACCTGCTGCCATAGCTGGGCCCTCGGCGGGCACCAGCGCGTCGGGGCCGTTGCCGATCAGATCGGCGCGGCCGGCCTCGCGCAGCGCCTCGCGCGCCAGCGGCCACTGCTCGGGGTTCCAGTAGAGCAGCAGCGCCTTCTGCAGCTTCTTCTCGCGCAGCCCGGTGGCGGTGTAGACCGGCTGCATGGTGAGCGGGTCGATGCCCGTGTAGTACATGCAGGTGGCCATCGACATCGGCGTCGGGATGAAGTCCTGCACCTGGCGCGGCCGCAGCCCGTTCTTCTTGAGCTACAGCGCCAGCTCGACCATGTCCTCCAGCGTCGAGCCGGGGTGGCCGCTGATGAAGTAGGGGATGAGGTACTGCTCCTTGCCCGGCGTCCTCGCTGGCGCACGCGAACATCGTCTGGAAGCGCTCGTAGCTCTCGATGCCGGGCTTCTTCATCTTCTCGAGCACGCGCGGGCTCACGTGCTCGGGCGCGACCGAGAGCTGGCCGCCGACGTGGTGCCGGGCCAGCTCGTCGACGAACTCGGGCGAGCGCTCGGCGAGGTCGTAGCGCACGCCGCGAGGCGATGAAGACGTGCTTGACGCCCGTCTTCCTTGCGCACCTGCTGCATGAGGTCGATCAGCGGCCCGTGATCGGTCTTGAGGTTCTCGCAGATGCCCGGGTGCACGCACGAGAGGCGCCGGCACGTCGACTCGATCTCCGGGCTCTTGCAGCGCATCTTGTACATGTTGGCGGTCGGGCCGCCGAGGTCGGTGATCGTGCCGCGGAAGTCGCCCTGGCGGCGGAGCGCGCGGACCTCGCGCAGCACGCTCTCGGCCGAGCGGTTCTGGATGACGCGCCCCTCGTGCTCGGTGATCGAGCAGAACGTGCAGCCGCCGAAGCAGCCGCGCATGAGCACGAGCGAGTGCTTCACCGTCTCGAAGGCGGGGATCGGCTCCGTGTACGTCGGGTGCGGCGCGCGCGTGAACGGCAGGTCGTAGAGCTCGTCCATCGAGACGGACGCGCCGCCGCTGCCCGCGCCGTCCTCGAGCGGGAGCGCCGGCGGGTTGAAGTAGACGCCGCGCTCGCCGTGGCGCTGGGGCAGCGGGCGCGCGTTGCCCGGGTTGGTCTCGAGCTGGAAGCGCGCGCGACATCAGCGCGAAGGCGCGCTTGTCGGCGACGACCTCCTCGTACGACGGCAGCACCACGGTCTTGCGGTCGGCGACCATGCGCGCCGGATCGGCCTCGTGGCGCTTCATCTCGGCGTCGTTGATCAGGAACGCGGTGCCGCGCACGTCGCGGATCTCGCGCGATGCGCTCGCCGCGGTTCAGGCGGTCGGCGACCTCCCAGACCGGCCGCTCGCCCATGCCGAAGACGAGCAGGTCGGCCTTGGCGTCGAGCAGGATCGAGCGGCGCACCGTGTCGGTCCAGTAGTCGTAGTGGGCGATCCGCCGCAGCGAGGCCTCGATGCCGCCGAGCACGATCGGCACGTCGGGGAAGGCCTCGCGGCAGCGCTGGGCGTAGACGATGGTCGCGCGATTGGGGCGGCAGCCGGTGCGGCCGCCGGGGGTGTACTGGTCCTCCGAGCGGTTCTTCTTCTGCGCGGTGAGCCGGTTGAGCATCGAGTCGAGGTTGCCGGCGGAGATGCCGAAGAACAGGCGCGGCTTGCCCGAGCGCGCGGAACGGCTCGGCGCTGCGCCAGTCGGGCTGGGCGATGATGCCGACCTTGAAGCCGCGCCCCTCGAGGAAGCGCGCGATCAGCACCGGCCCGAAGGCCGGGTGATCGACGTAGGCGTCGCCGCTGACGATGACGATGTCGAGCTGCGTCCCAGCCGCGCGCGTCGAGGTCGGCCCGGGAGGTGGGCAGGAATTGGGCGCGCCCGCGATCGAGGAGCGCCGCGGCTCCGCCGGGGCGCGACGAGCGCCGGGGATCGAGGAGCGCCGCGGCTTCGCCGGGGCGCGACGAGCGCCGGGGGGTATGGGGGGCCATATCGGGGCCCCCCATCTAATTAACCCGACGCGTACGGCCGGCCCAGTACGGCTCGCGCAGCTTGAACTTCTGCAGCTTGCCCGGTCGCCGTGCGCGTCAGCGCGTCGCGCAGCTCGACCGAGGTCGGGCACTTGTAGTGCGCCATGCGGCCGCGGCAGTGCTCGATGAGATCGCGCTCGGTGGCGGCTGGCGCCGGGGCGGAGCACGACGAGCGCCTTGATCGTCTCGCCCCACTTCTCGTCGGGCACGCCGATCACCGCGACCTCGGCCACCGCCGGG
Organism: uncultured Candidatus Rokubacteria bacterium; assembly: GCA_963743355.1. GTDB lineage: Bacteria > Methylomirabilota > Methylomirabilia > Rokubacteriales > CSP1-6 > AR5. Next base: position 2,678,940 of record CAVUPM010000002.1, on the reverse strand, counting down.
TGCTGGAACAGGCAGTCCTCCACCTCGATCGACGAGACGTTCTCGCCGCCGGTGATGATCACGTCCTTCTTGCGGTCGCTGATGACGACGTAGGCGTCCTCGCGGTAGCCGCCGTCGCCCGTGTGGAACCAGCCGTCGTCGATGGCCTTGGCCGTCTCCTCCGGCTGGTTCCAGTACCCCTCGAAGACGTGGTTGGAGCGCGCCAGCACCTCGCCCTCGGCGTCCACGCGCATGCTGCACGCCGACCGCCGGCACGCCCGCGCGCGACAGGCGCCTGGCCCGCTCCGCGGCGTCGAGCCCGTCCCACTCCGCCGGCGCGCGGTTGATCGTCAGCAGCGGCGCGGTCTCGGTGAGCCCGTAGATCTGGATGAACTCCCAGCCGAGCTCCGTCTCGACCCGCTCGATCGTCCTGGACGGCGGCGGCGCGCCGGCGACCACCACCCGCACGCGGCCGCGGCCCGGCACCGCCACGCCCTTGGCCGCGCCGCGCGGCGGCGGCGTCGAGCGACGGCGGCGACCACGGCGGGCGCGCAGTTGAGGAGGGTCACGCCCTCGGCCTCGATCGCGCGCAGGATCTCCTCGCCGTCGATCTTGCGGATGATGACCTGGCGCACGCCCATGCCGGTCACCGCGTACGGCATGCCCCAGCCGTTGCAGTGGAAGGTCGGCAGCGTGTGCAGATACACGTCGCGATCGGTCAGCGCCAGGTGCCAGCCGAAGGTCACCGCGTTGAGCCAGCAGTTGCGGTGGGTGAGCTGCACGCCCTTGGGGCGCGCGGTGGTGCCGGACGTGTAGTTGATCGACGCGGTGGCGTTCTCGTCGGCCACGCCGCAGCTGCGGCGTGCGCGCCCTGGCGCAGGAAGAGCTGCGGGTCGCTGGCGGTGCCGAGCACGATGCGGTGCTTGACCGGGATGTCGCGCAGCGGCTCGTCGAGCTCGGGATCGACCAGCAGCACCGAGGAGCCCGGAGTGCTCGAGGATGTAGCGGATCTCCTCGGCGTTGAGGCGGAAGTTCACCGGCACCAGGATCCGGCCGTAGGCGCTGACGCCGAACAGGCTCACCAGGAAGCGCGCGGCGTTGGGCGAGACGATGGCCACGCGCTCGTCCTGGCCGACGCCGAGGTCGTCGAGGGCGGCGGCCAGGCTGCGCGCCATCGCGCCGAACTGCGCGTAGGTGAAGCGGCCGAGGCCGCCGCCGGGCGGGCTCGGCTCGTCGACCACGGCCACGCGGTCGCCGTACACGCACCTCGGCGCGCTCGAGAAAGTCCACCAGCGTGAGCGGAACGATCATCGACCGAGGATAGAACGCGCCTGCCGGTTGCGCAACCTGCCGCCCGGATGCCCGCCCCGCGTCACTCGGCGTGCACGACAGGCGGCGCGACCTCGTCCGCCTCCCGGCGGGTCGAGGGCACGATGCGCACCCGGCTCAGCATCGGCAGGAGAACGAGCGAGCCGCAGAACAGCAGGAAGAGCAGCCAGAAGTCGTCGGCGAAGGCCAGGAGCTGCGCCTGCCGCGTCACCTCCTGGTAGAGCATGCCCACGGCGCGCCGTTCCGCCGTGAAGCTGTCGGCGCCCTGGGCCGTGAAGTGCGTCGCCCACGCCCTGGAGCCGCTCCGCCGTCTCGCGCATCCCAGATGTCGACGTGGCCGACCAGCGTGGTCTGGTGCTGCCTGGGTGCGCCGGGCCAGCAGCGTGGTCATGAGCGCGACGCCGATGGCGCCGCCGAGGTTCCTGACGACGTTCAGCAGGACGGTCGCGTTGCCCATCCGCTCCCGGGAGATCGTCGCCAGCGCCACCGTGTTGAGGGGGACGAAGATGAAGCCGATGCCGACGCCCTGGACCAGCCGCGGCCACGCCAGCGCCCAGTAGTCGACGCCCAGCGTGACCGTCGGACATCTCGTACGTCGCGTACGCGTTGAGCGCGCAGCCAAGGGCGAGGAGCCAGCGCTGGTCCACGCGCGTGATGAGCCGGCCCGCGACGACGAGCGACAGCAGGTTGCCGACACCACCCGGCGCCAGCACGAGTCCCGACGTCCACGCGTCGTACCCCAGCACCTTCTGGGTGAAGAGGGCGAGGAGCACCATGCTCGAGAAGAAGCCGATCATGACGGTGAGCATGATGACGCTGCCCGCCGCGAAGTTGCGGTCGCGCGTACACGCTGAGATCGAGGATCGGCTCGTCGGCGGTCAGCTCGCGCACCACGAAGCCGACGAGCGCCAGCGCCGCCAGGACGGCGAGGACGAGGACGAACGACGAGTCGAACCACTCGTTGCGCTCTCCCTGGTCGAGGAAGAGCTGGAGCGAGAGGAAGCCGACGGCCATGAGCACGAGGCCGATCGCGTCGATGCGCCCCGGCCTCTTGAGATACCGGCGGATCGAAGAGCACGGCGCTGGCGACGAGAAGGCCGACGACGCCGATGGGCAGGTTGATGTAGAAGATCCAGCGCCACGACCAGTTGTCCGAGATCCAGCCGCCGAGGGTGGGGCCGAAGATCGGCGCCATCATGATGCCCACGCCCCACGCCGCCATGGCCATGCCCCGCTGCCGGAGCGGGAAGATCTCCCACATGATCGCCTGGGACAGGGGCATGAGCGGTCCCCCGCCGAGGCCCTGCAGCATGCGCGCGAGCAGGAGCGTCGTCGATGTTGGGGGCGAGCCCGCAGAGCATGGAGGCCAGCGTGAACACGACCGTGCACGTGAGGAACAGCCGCTTGCGCCCGAGGACGCTGGCGAGCCACCCCGTCGCGGGCAGGATGATGGCGTTGGCGGCGAGATAGGAGGTGAGCACCCACGAGACCTCGTCGACGGCCGCCGACAGCGAGCCCTGGATGTGCGGCAGCGCGACGTTCGTCACGGTGACGTCGAGCACCTGCATGACGGTGACGAGCATCACGGCGCCGGTGATCGTCCACTTCCGGGTCGCGGTGAGCGGCTCGTCGCTGGCGGGGGCGGTCGTGGAGCCCAGGCGGAGGCGCCCGGGAGCGGTCAGGTCCACGCGAGCCAGTATAGGCCACGCGCAACTGGGTGGATCGACGGTCTAGTTGCCGAGGCGCTGCTCGATCTCGTCGATCCGCGCCTGGAGGGACGCCACGTACCGCTTCAGCTCGGCGATGTCCCGCTCGATGATCTCTCGCCGCCGGTGCTCGCCGGCCAGTCCCGCCTCGATCCGCCGCAGGGCCTGGGTGATCGCCTGGTACTCTTGCTCGAGGCGGTCCAGGCGGCGATAGATCTCGTCGAAGTGGCCGAGCATCTCGCGCCGCAGCTCGGCAAGTTCATCGTGCAGACCGGTGAAGCGGCCATCGAGACCTGTGAAGCGCCGGTCTATTTCGAGGAAGCGCCGGTCCAGTTCGTTGAATCGCTGGTCCACCCCGTCCAGGCGCTGGTCCACGCCATCGAAGCGCTGGTCCATCCTGTCCAGGCGCTGGTCCACGCCATCGAAGCGCTGGTCCATCCTGTCCAGGCGCTGGTCCACGCCATCGAAGCGCTGGTCCATCCTGTCCAGGCGCTGGTCCACGCCATCGAAGCGCTGGTCCATCCTGTCCAGGCGCTGGTCCACGCCATCGAGCGCTGGTCCATCCTGTCCAAGCGCTGGTCCATCCTGCCCAGGCGCTGGTCCACGCCGTCAAAGCGCTGGTCCACCTCGGCGAACTTCTGCCCGAGGAACTCGATGAGCTGCTGATATTCGGTGGGGCTCATGAACGAGCTCTACCGTACGTGTGCCCGGGGTTCAAGAGTCTCAGATTGTAGACAGCGCTACACGCCGAGGTAGTACTTCTTGACCAGCTCGTTCTCGCGCAGCTCGCGGGTGTTGCGGCCCTCGAACTCGATCTTGCCGTGGACGATGATGTAGCCGCGGTCGGCGATCTTGGTCGCCTGGTTGAAGTTCTGCTCGGCCATGAGGACGGTGAGCTGGTACTGCTCCTTCAGCTCCTTGATCTTGGCGATCACGCGGCTCACGAGGATGGGCGCCAGCCCCACCGACGGCTCGTCGACGAGCAGGATGCGCGGCGACGACATGAGCGCACGGGCCACCGCCAGCATCTGCTGCTCGCCGCCGCTCATGCTGCCGGCCAGCTGACGCCGCCGCTCGCGCAGCACCGGGAATGCCTCGAAGGAGAAGGCCAGGTTGCGGGCGATGCCGGCCCGGGCCTCCGTCCGATAGGCGCCGAGGAGCAGGTTCTCCTCCACGGTGAGCCTGGGAAAGAGGCGCCGCCCCTCCGGCACCAGGGCGATGCCGAGGCCGACGATCTCCTCCGTGGACTTGCGCGTGAGATCGATGCGGGCGTCGTCCGTTTCCAGGAAGATCTCGCCGGCCTCCGGCGGCACGATGCCCATGATGCACTTGATCAGGGTGCTCTTGCCGTTGCCGTTGGTGCCGAGGAGGGCGACCGTCTCGCCCTCGCGGACCTCCAGGGAGACGCCGTGCAGCACCTGCACGGCGCCGTAGCCGGCGTCCACGTTGCGGACCACGAGCCTACTCGCCAAGGTAGGCCTTCTCCACGGCCGGGTTCCGCACGACCTCTTCCGGCGTTCCCTCGGCGATCCGCTCGCCGGCATCGAGCACCACGATGCGCTCGGAGAAGCGCATCACCGCCCGCATGATGTGCTCGATCATGATGATCGTGATGCCCTGGGCGTTCAGCCGGAACAGGATGGCCAGGATGTCGTCCACCTCGGCGCTGGAGAGCCCGGCCATGGCCTCGTCGGAGATCAGCAGCTTGGGCCGCGCCGCCATCGCGCGGGCCAGCTCCAGCTTGCGCATCTCGATCTGCGTCAGGCCGGCCGGCCGCAGGTGCGCCTTGGCCTCGAGCCCGATGGCCCGGAGGATCTCGTCCGCCTCGGCGCCGTCGTGGGCGCGCCCGTGCCCCGCGTACTCCAGCGGGATGCCGAGGTTGTCGCGGACCGTCATGCTGGTGAACGGCTTGGGGATCTGAAAGCTCCGCGCGATGCCGAGCCGGGTCCGCCGGTGAGCCGCCAGCGTCGTGATGTCCCGGCCCTCGAAGAGGACCCGGCCCTCGTCCGCGTGGAGCGCGCCGGACACGCAGTTGATGAGCGTGGTCTTGCCCGAGCCGTTGGGGCCGATGAGACCGAACCGCTCCCCCGCCTTGACGTGCAGCGTCACCCGGTTGAGCGCGGTGAACCCGCCGAACCGCTTGACGATGCCCTGCACCTCGAGCAGCGCCGCGGCCATCAGCGGCCCCGCAGGCGCCGCACCAGGCCGAGGATGCCCTCGGGGGCGACGACGACGAAGGCGACCAGCACGACGCCGACGATCAACAAGTTCAGCTCGGAGGAGATCGTCACGGTGGCGAGCTGCTGGGCGGTCCCGAGCAGCACGGCGCCGATGACCGGGCCCACCCAGCTCGTGGTGCCGCCGATCATCGGCATGGCCAGCGCGTTCACCGCGTAGTCGAGGGCGAAGGCCGAGTTGGGCTCGACGAAGGTCACGTAGTAGGGGAACGGTGCGCCGGCGACGCCCAGGAAGAAGCCGCTGACGGTCGTGGCGAAGAGCTTGAGGCGCAGGGTGGGCACCCCCATGCACTCGGCCGCCTCCTCGTTGTCCCGCAGCGCCGCCAGGCCGCGGCCGATCCAGGACCGCTCGATGAACCGCGCGACGAGCACCGCGACGACGGCGAGCCCGACCATCACCGTGAACAGGAACGTCACGTAGCTGCCGAACGGCGGCCCGCTCGGGCGGATCACGCTGATCCCTCGCGAGCCACCGACGTACTCCCAGTTGATCATCATCGTCTGCAGGACGACCGACAGGGCCAGGGTCGCGATGGAGAAGAAGGTGCCGCGCAGACGCAGCGTGAGATAGCCGATGCCGAGCCCGAGCAGGGCGGCCACGAGCCCGCCGGCGAGGATCAGCACTGGCAGCGGCGCCCGCACCCACTGGATGAGGGCGACCGCGGTGTACGCCCCCATGGCGAAGAACGCCGGCGTGCCGAAGTTCACGTAGCCGGCGTAGCCGCCGAGGATGTTCCACGCCGTCGCGATGACGACGTACTGGAGAATGACGTAGCCGGCGAAGTAGACGTACGGGTTCACGCGCAGCCCGGCCAGCGCGATCCCGGCCGCCACGACGGCCACGGCGACCAGGAGCACGACACTGGTGCGCCGCATCTACCGCCCGAACAGCCCGGCCGGCCGCACGGCGAGCGCCATGAGGAGGATGCCGAACGACACCGCCAGCGACCACGACGGACCGGCGAAGGTCGCCATCAGGCTCTCGATCACGCCGAGGATGACGGCGGCCACCAGCGTGCCCCCGATGGAGCCCATGCCACCCAGGACCGTGATGGCGAACATCCGGCCGATGTAGTCGCGGTCGGTCGACGGCACCACCGGCGCGATGCTGATCAGGAGCGCGCCGGCCAGGCTGGCGGCCGCGATGCCGATGCCGAAGGCGATCGTCTTGATGTGGACCGGATTGGCGCCCATCAGCCGCAGCGCCAGGCGATCCTGGGACACCGCCATGATGGCCCGCCCGTAGAACGTCCGGCCCAGGAACAGGTAGAGCGCCACCGTCATCGCGATCCCGACGATGCACGGCACCAGATAGCGGAAGGCGATCCCGACGCCGCCCAGCTCGATCGACGGGCCGATGTACCACGCCTGCACCAGCCGGTAGTCGACGCCGAACTTCAGGCTGAGGCTCACCTCCATGATGAAGAGGATGCCGAAGAAGAAGACCAGCCCCCGCAGCGACTCCTCGCCTCGACGCTCGAAGCTACCGTAGTAGACGCGATAGACGGCCGCCCCGAGCACGTAGAACACCGGCGTGAACAGGAGCCCGGTGAGGATCGGGTCGAGCCCGTAGGCGGTGTTCATCACGTACGCCGCGTACGAGCCGAGGATCACGAACGCCGGCTGCGCGATGTTCGCGATGTCGAGCAGCCCGAAGATCAACGAGATACCGAGGCTGACGGCGGCGTAGAAGCCGCCGATCAGCAGCCCAGAGACGACCGCGTTGGCGAGCAGGTCCCAGGAGAACAGGGAGCGCTCGCGCTAGTTCTTCGCCGCCGAGTACGGGTAGATGATGGCCCCGGACTTGAGATCGTCGGGGTAGAGGACGACCTTCTTGCCCGGCCCGCGGAACTGGTCGATGCCGGTGCCTTGAATCTTCTGGTACTGGACCATGAGCGTCCGGCCCTTGGCCCACTCGCCGTTCTTGCCGAACTTCACCTTCCCGACGATCGTGTTGAACTCGGTGGCGCGGATATAGTCGGCGATCTTCTGCTGGTCGACGCTCTTGGTGGCCGCGACGGCCTGACCGAGCACCTGACCGACTGCGTACGAGTAGGGCGGCAGGTAGTACCCGAGCGGATCGACGCCGGCCTTCTCGGCGCGCGCCTGGTACTCCTTCAGGAACTCCTTGACGCCTGGCATCGCGAGGAACGGCGGCTCGGGCGCCCAGAAGTCGTAGTTCACGATGCCATTGAGCAGTGGCCCCATGCTCGTCATCACCGTCGTGAACATCAGCCCGACCATGCCGCCGCCGAAGATCTTGGGCTGCAGGCCGACCTCGTGGGCCGCGCGCAGCATGCCGACCGAGTCCGGCGGATAGGAGGCCACGAAGACGATGTCGGGGTTGGTCGCCTTGATCGCGCGCACGATCGGCGTGTAGTCGACGGTGCTGGGCGGGTAGGTCTTGTCGTAGACCGTCTTGAAGCCGAACTTCTTGATCAGGTCGCGCGCGCCCACCAGCGCGTTCTGCGGGTACTCGGCGTCGGCGCCCACCAGCGCGACGGTCTGCGGCCTGGGATTCTGCTTGGCGGCCAGCTCGAAGAAGCCTATGGCCGTGCTGGTCTGCGGGTCGGGCCCGGCCGGCTGGATCTGGAAGTAGTTCGGGTACTGGTACTTCTCGTTGTTGGCCAGGCCGAACATCCCGATGATGGTCAGCTTGCGCTCCATCGCGATCGGCATGAGCGGCGCGATGAGGTTCGTGCCGTAGCCGGAGATGACGAGGTCGACCTTGTCGACGTCGAGCAGCTTCGTGTAGATCCCGGGCACCGTGGCCGGGTTCGTCTGGTCGTCGTAGTAGACCAGCTCCACCGGCCGGCCGAGCAGCCCGCCCCTCTTGTTGACGTCGTCCTTCCAGATCTGAAGCGCCAGCAACGCCGGCTTGCCGTTCGCGGAGAGCCCCCCGGTCATGGCCATGCCGAAGCCGAGCTTGATGGGGTTTTGCGCGCGGGCGACAAACGGCGTGGCGAGGGCGAGCGCCACGGTGGCGACGGCGGCCACGATCAGGGCCATCGTCCGGATGGACGGAGTGCGCTTCATTGCGTCCTCTCTCTCTGCCGGCTTCGCGCGCCGGTCAACGGGCGGCCCAAAACTGCGCCAGCGCCCCGGGGGTTGTCAAGGCGGTATGATGCGGCCGTGCTGCCGCTCGACGGCCTGCGCGTCCTCGAGCTCGGCCACATCATCGCCGGGCCCTCGGCCGGCCTCCTGCTCGCCGACCTCGGCGCCGACGTCATCAAGGTGGAGCGGCCGGGCGAGGGCGACCAGACGCGCGGCATGCCGGCCGGCAACGGCGCCAACTTCCACTTCCTCAACCGCAACAAGCGCAGCATCGCGATCGACCTCAAGGGCTCGACCGAGGGCCGCGAGCTGTTCCTGCGCCTGGTCGCGCGGCTCGGACGTGGTCATCGACAACTTCGCCTACGGCGCCGTGGAAGGCCTGGGCCTCGGCTACGACGTCCTGGCGCGCGTGAACCCGGCATCATCTACCTGGCGCTCAAGGGCTTCCTGCCCGGGCCCGTACGAGGCGCGGCCGTTTCTCGACGAGCTGGCGCAGATGTCGGCCGGGCTCGCGTTCATGACCGGGCCGCGCGGCCAGCCGATGCGCGCGGGCGCCTCGATCGTGGACGTCGGCGCCGCCGCCTACGGCGTGATCGCGGTGCTCGCCGCGCTCCAGCAGCGCGCGCAGCACCGGCCGCGGGCAGAAGATCACCTCGGGCCTCTACGAGACGACGGTGTTCTGGGTGGGCCAGTGGCTGGCGCAACTACGGCGGCCACCGGCGAGCCGTCGGTGCCGATGCCGGAGATCCGCCAGGGCACGCGCATGGGCTGGGGCATCTACCAGCTCTTCACCGCCGCCGACGGCGAGCAGGTCTTCATCGGCATCACGTCCAACGCGCACTGGGAGCGCTTCTGCACGGAGTTCGGCGCTCGACGATCTGCTGGCCGACGAGCGGCTCGAGCGACAACGCCAAGCGCGTCGCCGCGCGCGGCTGGCTGCCCGGCGCGCATCGCCGAGGAGATGCTGCGCTACCCGAGCGCCGAGCTGGCCGAGCGGCTGGAGCGCGCGCGGATCCCGTTCGCGCCGCTGCGCCGGCCCGATCAGCTCGTGGACGATCCGCACCTGAACGCGTCGGAGCAGTTCGTGGACACGCCGCTGCCCGGCCGCGGCCGCCGGCCAAGCTGCCGAAGATGCCGGTGCGCAGCACGGCGTACGAGTTCGGCCTGCGCCGCCCGGCGCCGCGGCTGGGCGAGCACACCCGCGAAGTGCTCGCGGAGTTCGGGCTCTCGAAGGACGACATCGACGCGCTGGCGTCACGGAGGGTCATCGGATGAGCGACCTGCCGAAGTCCGTCAAGATCAAGGAAGTGGGCCCGCGCGAGGGCTTCCAGTTCGAGAAGGGCGCGATCAGCCTGGCCGACAAGATCTCGCTGGTCGACGCGCTCTCCGACACCGGCGTGAAGACGATCGAGTTCACCTCGTTCGTGAGCCCGAAGTGGGTGCCGCAGATGGCCGACGCCGAGCAGATGGTGGCCGGCATCAAGCGCGTGCCCGGCGTCGCCTACGAGGCGATCTGGCTCAACGAGGCGGGGCTCGAGCGCGCCGCCAAGCTGCGCGACTCGCTCGCGCTGCGCCCGATGTTCAGCGTGGCCGGCACCGACACCTTCATGCGCAAGAACACCAACCGCAGCGTCGACGAGCGCCTGGAGGAGCTGCCGGGCTGGGCCGAGCGCTACCAGAAGCTCGGCATGGACTGGTTCGACGTCGGGCGTGATGGCCGCGTTCGGCTGCAACTACGAGGGCGACGTGGACCCCCGGCACGTGGTGACCGTGCTCCAGAAGGTCGAGCAGAAGGCGAACGCGTGCGGCTCGCGCCTCGGCAACATCAGCCTCGCCGACACGATGGGCTGGGCCAATCCGCTGCAGATCAAGCGCCTGGTCGGGCGCCGTGCGCGAGCGCTGGCCGAGCACGCCCGATCAAGCTGCACCTGCACGACACGCGCGCGCTGGCCGTCGCCAACGTCGTCGCCGCGCTCGAGATGGGCGTCGACTGCTTCGACAGCGCGGTGGCCGGCATGGGCGGCTGCCCGTTCGCCGCCCACAAGGGCGCGGCCGGCAACGTCACCACCGAGGACGTGGTGTTCCTCTGCCAGGAGATGGGCGTCGAGACCGGCATCGACCTCGACGCGATGATCGAGGCGGGCCAGCTGGCCGAGCGCGTGGTCGGTCACCCGCTGCCGGGCAAGCTGAAGTCGGGCGGCAATCTGGAGAAGTACCGGGCGCGCGCCCGGGCCGCCGCAACAGCCTGAGGTGCAGGCGCTGGACCGACGCCACTTCCTCACGGTCTCGGCGGCCGGTGACCGTGGCGGTGAGAAACGCAACGACGACACTGCCGATCGTATTCATCGGCGTCGGCGATCCGGTCGGCTCGGGATTCGCAGCGAGCCTCGCTCGACCCGCCGGGAACCTGACCGGGTTCTCCTTCGTCGGACCGGAGCTCGCCGGCAAGAACCTGGAGTTCCTCAAGCTCGCCGTTCCGGAAGCGTCGAAGGTCGCCGTGTTGATACCAGGCGAGCCGGACCAGCCATTGGTCCGGGCCGTCTGGGGCGCGCTCGAGCAGGCCGCGCGCGGCCTTCAGGTGACGCTCCATCGATTGGCAAGCGCGCAGCGCGGTACGTTCACCTGATCTTGAAGGGCACGAACGCCGGCGACCTGCCGATCGAGCAGCCACGACGTTTGAGCTGGTGATCAACATGAAGACGGCCAAAGCGCTCGGACTCACGATTCCGCCGTCGCTGCTGCTGCGGGCCAATCAGGTCATCGAGTGAGGCGACGCTCAGGCCGACGCCGCCAGCGCCCCGCCGTCGGCGACGATGTGGGCGCCCGAGATGAACGACGCGTCGTCGGAGGCCAGGAACAGCGCGCACCGGGCGATGTCCTCCGGCTCGCCGACCCGGCCCAGCGGAATGCCGTGGCCCTCCTTCGAGGCCTGCTCCACGCGCCCGACGATGTCGGCCGTCAGGCGCGTGCGGATCGTACCCGGGCAGATCGCGTTCACCCGGATGCCGTCGCGTCCGTACGAGGCCGCCATCGCCCGGGTGAGGCGCGAGCACCGCGCCCTTGGATGCCGCGTAGGCGTGGCTCGGGCGCTCGACCGAGCCGCGGAAAGCCGACACCGACGAGACGTTCACGATGGCGCCGCCGCCGGCGGTCCGCAGGTGCGGCACCGCCGCGCGGCTCACCAGGTACATCGCGCGCACGTTGACGTCCTGGGCCAGGTCCCAGTGCTCGAGCGTGATCGTCTCGACCGTGCCGCCGACGACCATCGTGCCGACGCCCGGCGTTGTTGAGCAGCACGTCGAGCCGGCCGAACGTCCGCACGGTCTCGTCACCACCGCGGCGCAGTCCTCCGGGACGGGCGAGATCGGCCGTGATCGACGCGACCTCACCGCCGGCCGCGCGCACATCCGCGACCGTGCGGGCCAGCTCCGGCTCGCGCGGGCGTCGGCCAGCGCCACCCGGGCGCCGGCCTGCGCGAACAGCAGGGCGCTGGCCCGGCCGATGCCGGTGGCCGCGCCCGTGATGATGGCTACCTTGCCCCTCAGCGCGCCGCTCTCCGCGATCCCCATGACCTGGCCCCCCTCGGGCGTCTATACTGGCGTCGGGCGATAAGGTAACGGCATCGCTCGAACCGTCGGGGCGCCGCGATGGCGCGGGAGCACAGGCATGATCCAGGCTCGCAAGCTCGGCCACGTCGTTCTCAAGGTCAGGGACGTCCAGAAGTCCAAGGAGTTCTACACCCGCGCGTTGGGGTCTGAAGGTGGCGTACGAGCAGCAGGAATGGGGGGCGGTGTTCCTGAGCGTCGGCGAGCAGCACCACGACCTGGCCCTGTTCCAGCTGGCCACCGGCGAGACGCCGGCGACGACGCAGCCGGGTCTGCACCACATGGCCTGGCAGCTCGGCAGCTTCGGCGAGCTGCAGGCCGCCTACCGCGAGCTGCACGACCTCGGCATCGCCGTCGACGTCGACCATCGCGCACAACGTGACGCGCAGCATCTACTTCGCCGACCCCGACGGCAACCGCGTGGAGCTCTACTGCGACATGGTCGAGCATGGGTTCGAGGCCATGCAGACGCTGGGGCCCCGGCGCGATCTGATGGACATCGAGACCGGCGACGTCGTGAGCCGCTGAAGCTGAGACAGCGCAGCGCACCCCCAGGGAGGGATCGGCGATGAGTGACGACAAGCAGCTCTTCAGCGTGAGCCGGGCCGAGGACGCGGTCTACAAGACGGGCCTGCGCAGCTTCATGGAGTACCGGGACCTGGGCATCGCGAATGCGACCCACGGGCAGTTCCGCGCCCACGTGGTGCGGATCAAGAAGGACGCGCCGGGCTCGCACGACCTGCACACCACCGGCCTGCACCAGCACCAGTGCGACTTCCAGATGTTCTACGTCCTCAAGGGCTGGATGAAGTTCGTCTACGAGGGGCAGGGCGAGCACACGTTCCAGGCGGGCGACTGCGTGCTGCAGCCGGCCGGCATCGTCCACAACGAGCTCGAGTGCTCGGACGACGTCGAGATCCTCGAGATCTATTCGCCCGCGGTGCACGAGACCCGGGTGATCGCGCAGATGCCGGAGGCGGCCGCCGCGCATTGACCTCCCAGCCGCCCCGCGGCGACGGTCTGTTTCCGCCGGAGGCCTACGCGCGGGACGACGAGTCCCCCGATGGCGGGTTCTACAGCTTCGCGCGCAAGGTCGTCCACCTCGACGAGGGGGCCATCGCCGCGCTCGGCCGGCTCTATGCCGATGTGCTGCCCTCGGGTGGACGCCTGCTGGATCTGATGAGCAGCTGGCGCAGCCATCTCCCCGACGGGCTTGCCGCCGGCGAGGTGGTGGGCCTGGGGATGAACGCCGAGGAGATGGCCGACAACCCCCGGCTCACGCGCGCCGTCGTGCACGACGTGAACCGCGACCCGGCCCTGCCGTTCGACGACGCCGAGTTCGACGGCGCCATGTGCGCGGTCTCCATCCAGTACGTGACCCACCCGGTGTTGCTCGTGCGGGAGCTGCACCGGGTGCTGAAGCCGGGCGCGCCGTTCGTGGTGTCCTTCTCCAACCGCTGCTTTCCCACCAAGGCCGTCGCCGTCTGGCTCGACGCCACCGACCAGCAACACGTGATGCTGGTCCGCTCCTACTTCGAGGCCGCCGGCGGCTGGCGGGACGTGAAGGAGGAGGATCGGTCGCCCGACGGCAACGGCGATCCGCTGTACGTGGTGTGGGCACGCACGTCATGACGAAGCTCCTGTCCGCCTCGGCGCTCGATCGATATCGCCGCGACGGGTTCTACTTCCCGATCCCCGTGCTCACGCCGGAGGAGGCGCGGGAGCGCCGGCGCCGGCTCGAAGCCGTCGAGGCCGCGCACGGGGGCCGGCTCACCGCCGAGCTGCGCCAGAAGCCGCACCTGCTGTTCACGTGGCTGGCCGACCTCGTGCGTCACCCGACCATCCTCGCCGCCGTCGAGGATGTGCTCGGCCCGAACCTCCTGGTGTGGAGCACGAGCTTCTTCACCAAGGAGGCCGCGCGACCCCGCCTTCGTGTCCTGGCACCAGGACGCGACGTACTGGGGGCTGAGCGAGCCGGACGTCGTCACCGCGTGGGTGGCCTTCACCGAGGCCACCGTCGAGAACGGCGCGATGCGGATGGTGCCGGGCTCGCACGGCGAGCAGCTCGCCCACCACGACACGTTCGCGCCGCACAACCTGCTGTCGCGGGGCCAGGAGATCGCCGTCGAGGTGGACGAGGCGCGCGGGGTCGACATCCTGCTGCGCGCCGGCGAGATGTCGCTGCACCACGTGCGGATGGTCCACGGCTCGCCGCGCCAACCGATCGGGCGACCGGCGCATCGGCTTCGCGATCCGCTACATCCCGACCTACGTGAAGCAGCTCGCCGGCGGCGAGGACGGGGCCATGCTCGTGCGCGGTGTCGACGACCATCACCACTTCGTCGCCGAGCGCGCGCCCACGGCCGACCTCGCGCCCCCGGCGCGCGCGCACCACGCGGAGTCGGTAGCCCGCTCGGCGAGGATCCTCTACCGCGGCACCGGTGTCGACCGCTTCACGTCGTGAACCAGCGCCGGTAGAAGCGGTCCCCGGTGCCATTCCGACCCTTCTGAGATGCCGGGCGCGCACGCGAGGGATTCGCCGGGCTAGCCCAGCTGGCGACGGAACCGCCAGGCGCTGACGCCCACGAAGAGGCTCGCCAGCGCGATCAGCGCGAGGAGGTTCGGGTAGACGACGTCGAGGCCGGCGCCCTTCACGAGCACGCTGCGCGCGATCGTCGCGAAGTGCGCGATGGGGTTGAGGAGCGTCAGGGGCTGGACCCAGTGCGGCATCGCCTCGATCGGCGTCAGCCCCCCGGACAGCATCGCGAGCGGCGGGTTCACGAAGAAGCTGATGAGCTGGGTCTGGTTGGCGGAGCGGGCGAAGGTGGAGATGAGGGTGCCGAGGCCGATCCCGGTCAGCACGCAACACGCGCAGGCGGCGAGCACGAGCACGGGATTGCCACGGAACGGGACGTGGAACACCAGACCGGCGATCATCAGCACGAGCCCGACCATCGCCATGAGCAGGAGGAACAGCGGCACGAGCTTCGCCGCCACCACCTCGAGCGCGCTGGCCGGGGTCATCAGGAGCTGCTCGACGGTGCCGCGCTCCTTCTCCCGGATCATCGTGGCGGCGGAGACGAGCGAGCCGTTCAGGATGATCAGTGTCCCGAACACCCCCGTCACGATGAACCACGCGTTCACCAGGCCCGGGTTGTAGAGGTAGGCCGCCCGGAGCTCGACGGGGGTCGCCCGGGTCCCGTGAAGACCGCGGTTGAGCCAGGCGACCGCGCCCTCCACGTACCCCTGGGCGATCTGCGCGGTGTTGGCGTTGGCGGCGTTGAGCAGCACCTGCACCGTCGCCGGGCGCCCCCGCGCGCGCAGGCGCGCGAAATCGTACGGCACGACCACGCCGACATCCAGGCGGCCCGCGGCGAGTGCCTGCCCGAGCGCCGCCGGGGTCGCGTAGGCGCCGGCGAGCCGGAACGTGTCGTTCTCCGTGAGCACGGAGATCAGCTCGCGGCTCTCGGTCGTACGGCTCTCGTCGACGATCCCCAGACGCAGATTGCGGACATCGGAATCCAGCGCGAAGCCGAACAGGAGGATCTGCAGCGTCGGCGGCACGATCAGCGAGATCGTGAGCCGCCGGTCACGCCGGATCTGCCGGAGCTCCTTCAGCGCGAGCGCCCAGAAGCGCCCCCCGAAGAGGCGGCTCCAGGCGCGCCTCACGCCTTCACCTGCATGCGGTGCATCGCGCGCCACGCGAGACCGTAGAACACCAGCCCGATGGCGCCGATCGCCAGCACCGCCCACCACACGGCCGGCCAGCCCGCGCCTTGCAGGAAGGCGTCGCGCACGATGACGACGTAGTAGCGGGCCTGGACGAGGCTCGAGATCCACCGCAGCCCGTCGGGGATGTTCTCGATGGGGAAGATGAGACCCGAGAGGAGGAATGAGAGGAGGAATCCGCCGAGTCCGACGGCCTGGACGGCCGCGGCCTGGTTGGGGATGGCCGCGCCGACGAGGGAGCCGAAGCTCACCACGCAGAACACGAACAGCACGCTTCCGGCCACCAGGGGCGTGGGATCGCCGGCGAGCCGCAGGCCGAACAGCGTGAACATGAGCCCGATCGCGAGCAGCCACTGGGTGAGCCCGATCGCCATGCCGGCCAGGATCTTGCCGAGCAGGAACTCGTGGGCCGAGATGCTGGAGACGTACACCTGGAGGATCGTCTTCTGCTCGCCCTCGCGCGACATGGCGAGGGCGGCGAGCACGGTCGGGAAGATCGACAGGGCCAGCACCAGGAACCCGGGACCGTAGAATTTCCGCGGCTCGCGACCGGGATTGAACCAGAGCCGGGTCGCGGTCTGGATGGCGGGCGGCGGGCGGGCCGGGACGACCTGTCGCGCGAAGGCGCGGGTGACCTGTCCGGCGCTGCCCCGGGTGAGCAGCGCGGTGTTGCTGTCGGTCGCGTCGACGAGCATCTGCGCTTCGGCCGGCCGGCCGCGGAGGATCTCCCGCGCGAAGTGCTCGGGAATGATGACCGCCGCCCGCGCCCGCCCGCGCGCCAGCATCGCCTCCGGCGACGTCGCGGGTGGCAGCGTGATCACGCGGAACGTCAGCGAGTTCCGGAACGCGTCGGCGTACCGGCGGGACAGCGGCGTCTGATCGAGATCCTGGATGACGATCGGGATGTCGGTCACCGTGAGGGAGATCGACGTGCCGAGCAGCGCGATGAGGCCGATCGGCAGCACCAGGGCCAGGGCCAGGGCGAGTCGGTCGCGGAGGAGCTGGATCAGCTCCTTGCGGGCCTGGGCGAGGATCCGTCGCATAGCGCTCCGCCCTTCTCGGCGATGACCAGGAAGACGTCCTCCAGCGTGTAGTCCTGCGCGGTCGCCTCGAGGACCCGGATGCCGTCGCGCGCGAGCCGGGCCTCGAGCCGGCGCGCGGCGGCCTCGGCGTCGCCCTCGACGATGACGTGGAACCGATCGCCGAAGAGCGAGACGCGCCAGGGCTCCATTTCCCTCTTCAGCAACGTCACCGCGCGCTGGGGCGCGTCGGTGCGGATCTCGAGCACGCGGCCGCCCTGGGCGGCCTTCACGCCGCTGGGCGTGCCCTCCGCCACGAGCTCGCCGGCGACCATGAACCCCAGACGGTTGCACTGCTCGGCTTCTTCCAGGTAGTGCGTGGTGACCAGGATCGCGGTGCCCTGGTCGGCGAGCCGGTTGATCATGGCCCAGAACGCGCGGCGGGCGATCGGATCCACCCCCGACGTCGGCTCGTCGAGGAAGAGGACGCGCGGCTCGTGCATGATCGCCGCGCCGAACGCCACGCGCTGCTTCCATCCGCCCGGCAGGCTGCCGGTGAGCTGACCTCCGCGGCCTTCGAGGCCGGCGAACTCGAGGACCCAGCGCTTCCGCGCGGCGCGCCGCGCGGACGGCACGCGATAGACGCCGGCGAAGAAGTCGAGGTTCTCGTCGATCGTGAGGTCGTCGTACAGGGAGAACTTCTGTGACATGTAGCCGACCTGCTGGCGCACCCTCGCGGAGCGCAGCTCGTCGACCTCGCCCGCCAGCCGCACCTCGCCCTCGCTCGGCTCCAGCAGGCCGCAGAGCATCTTGATCGTGGTGGTCTTTCCCGCGCCGTTGGCGCCGAGCAGGCCATACACTTCGCCGTAGCGCACGTGCAGATCGATCCCCTTGACGGCCTCGAACGCGTCGAACCGCTTTCTCAGGGCCTGGGCGCCGATGGCCACCGCGCCGTCGGACGGCCCGTGGTCGCCGCCGCCCGGGAACTCGGGGATGCGCGGGTCACCCTCGAGACCACGCAGAAGGGCGACGAACGTGTTCTCGAGCGTGGGCGTCGCCGGCCGAACGCTCTCCACGGTGAGGTGGGCGCCGGCCAGCGTCTCGCGGACGGTGCGTTCGCCGGCCTGCACGTCGCGCACCATCACGTCGAGACGGTCGCCGAAGCGCTGGACGTCGACGATGCCGTCGCGCTGCGCCAGCGTCGTCTCCGCCCGGCGCAGGTCCGCCGCGCGCACCTCGAGGCGCTGCAGTCCGAGGGCCTGGCGCAGCGCAGCCGGCGTCCCGGTCCGGTGGATGCGCCCCTCGTGCATGAGGGCGACGCGATGACAGCGCTCCGCCTCGTCCAGGTACGGCGTCGCCAGCACGATGGTGATGCCCTCGCTCGAGAGCTGGGCGAGCGCGTCCCAGAACTCGCGACGGGAGACCGGATCGACGCCCGTCGTCGGCTCGTCGAGAAGGAGGATGCGCGGCTCGGCCACCAGCGCGCAGGCCAGCGCCAGCTTCTGCTTCATGCCACCGCTGAGCCGCCCGGCCAGCCGGCCGGTGAAGCGCTCCATCCCGAACATCGTGAGATAGCGGTGCCCGCGCTGCTCGATCGCCGGCACCGGCACTCGCCGCAGCTCGCCCACGTACCGGAGATTCTCCGCCACGCTCAGGTCCGGGTAGAGGCTGAACGCCTGGGTGAGGTAGCCCACGAACGCCCGCGCCTCGCGCGCCGGCCGCCCGAGCAGCTCGGCGGCGCCGGACGTCGCCTCCATCACGCCGCCCAGGATCTGGAAGGTCGAGGTCTTCCCGGCGCCGTCCGGTCCGATGAGACCGAAGATCTCGCCGGGCTCCACGTCGAGGTCGATGCCACGCACCGCCTCGACGTCGCCGTATCGCTTCGTGAGCGCGCGGACCCGGATGGCGGCGGCCGGATCGTTCATCGGCGCGCCTGACGGGTCGGCCACACGCTGCCGTCGACGAGGATCTCGCCGTCGGCCGGCATCCCCGGCTTTGCGAAGCCGACGGCGCCGCGGAGCTGCAGCTTCACGCCGACCACCTGCTTCACCCGGTCCTCGCGGAAGTACGTGTTCTCGGGAGTGAACGACGCCTCCGGATCGACGCGGGAGACGAGCGCGTCGATCGGCGTCGCCGGGGCGGAGTCGAGATAGACCCGCGCCGGCTGGCCCACGCGCACGCGCCCGATCTGGCCCTCGGGGACGAACGCCCGGAGATAGACCTCGCCCAGGTTCACCAGCGTGACGACCGGCGTACCGGCCATGACGACCTCGCCCGGCTCGGCCGTTCGCGTCGCGACGGTGCCGCCGAACGGCGCGACGATGTGGAGATCGCGGCGGTTGGCCTGCGCCTCCTCGAGCTGAGCGCGTGCGCGCTCGGCGTCCGCCTGCGCGGCGGCGATGTCCGCCCGAGCCTGGAGGATCTGCCCCTCGACGGCGGCAACCTGCGAGGCGCGAATGGCCGGATTGACGAGATTGGCCCGCGCCGCCATGAGCGAGCCACGGGTGGCCTCGACTTGACGCCGCGCGGCCGCGACCACCGCCGCCTGCGCCTCCTCGTTGTGCTGCGTCCGTCGCACCTCCTGTTCGGCCACGAGCTCGCGCTGGTAGAGGCGCGTGAACGCCTCGCGGTCCCACCGGGCTTGCGCGTGCGACGCCTCGGCCTGGGCCAGCTGGGCCTCGGCCGCGGCCAGCCGGCCTTCGGCCTCGCTGACCCGGCCCTGGGCATCCACGCGCGCCTGGTCGACACCGAGCCGGCTCTGCCGGAGCTGCTCTTCGAGCACCGTGATCTGGTGCTGGGCCAGGCGCACGCGGGCCTCGGCCTGCCGGACGGCGGCCGCCGCCTGCTGCTCACGGGCGCGGACCTGCTCGTCGTCGAGCATGGCGATGACCTGGCCGGCTTCGACGCGATCGCCTTCCCGCACGGTGAGCTCGCGGATCCGCCCGGTGGTCTTGGCGGCGATGGCGGCGTCGTCCCCTTCGATCCGTCCGCTCACGGCGAGCACGCCCGGGGGGCCGTCGGGCCCCGCGAGAAAGAAACGCCAGGCGGCGAACCCGCCGAGGCCCAGCAGGAGGAGGACGGCGACGATCGCGAGCGAGCGCCGGCGCCGGCTCATGGGCGGCGGCTCGGGCTCGGCCCGGGAGCCGCCAGCCCGTGAGTGACCAGGTCCTGGATGTGCTTCACGTAGGCGGCGGCGTCCGGCGGCTTGATTGCCAGGCGGCGATCCGCGAGCACGCGCTCGCGGAAGCGGCCGGTCGCGAAGAAGAAGACGAGACTTCCCACGAGGCTCAGGTGGGTCAGCAGGGGATCGACGGGCCGAAACGCCCCTTCATGGACGCCGCGCGCCACGATCCGCTGCACGGCGGCCAGCATCCGCACGGGCTTGTCGATCAGCTCCGGCTCCAGGTGCTTGCCGCCCGCCAGCACCTCGCGCAGCATCATCGTGCAGAAGTGGGGGTGGCGTCGGGTCACCATCTCGCCCACGACGGCGATCAGCTCGCGAAGCACGTCCGGCGCCGGCCGTGGCGAGGCGGCCAGGCTCTCCACGGTGGCCACGATCTCCGAGAAGGTGGCGCTCACGATCGCCAGGTAGAGCTTCCGCTTGCCGCCGAAGTGGTAGTTGATCATCGCCTTGTTGACGCCGGCCGCCTGGGCGATCGCCCACACCGGCACGCCCTCGTAGCCGCGCTCCGCGAACAGCTCGGTGCCGGCGGCCAGCAGGGCATCCCGCGTCCCGGCGGCGTCCCGGCGCCGGCCGCGTCGGCTTCGCAGGGGAGATCCGGTTGTCATCTCGGCCGTTCGCCTCACGTGTCAACTAAACGTATGGTTAATTATCACACCCGATGTCAAGGCCGATCGGGGCGCGCGCGTCTTCAGCTACACTGCGCCGAGATCCGCCTCCGGAGGAGGACCCCGCATGCGCACCATCGACATCCACGCTCACGTCGTGCCGCAGTCGCTGTGGCGCGCGGTCGACGCCGGTCGGGAGTGGCACGGCTACCGGCACCAGCCGGGCGAGGGCCTCGGCACCATGACGGGCGATGGCAAGCGCACCGCCTTCAACTCGCCCAAGGTCCGCTTCACCGTCGACGAGCGGCTGAAGGACATGGACGCGCAGGGCGTGGACGTGCAGGTGCGTCTCGATCCACACGCCGTTCTTCGGCTACCACCTCGACGGCGCGCAGGGGCTCGCGCTCGCGCGCGAGGTCAACGACGAGATCGCCGGCATGGCGCGCGCACCCCCGCGCGCTTCGCCGGCCTCGCGACGCTGCCGGTGCAGGACGTCAAGGCGGCCATCGACGAGCTGGAGCGCGCGGTCACCGTGCTGGGCCTCAAGGGGGCGGAGCTCGACACGCACGTGAACGGCGAGCAGTGGGACGAGCCGAAGTTCCTGCCGTTCTTCAAGGCCGCCGAGGCGATGGGCGCCGTCCTCTTCTTTCATCCCGCAGCCGCAGAACAACTTCCTGATGCAGCGCACCCCGCGCGACGGGCTCTTCAACAGCCTCGGCGTGATCCTCGACGACGCGATCGTCGTCGCGATCCTGATCGCGGCGGCGTGCTGGAGGCGTGTCCCGATCTCCGCGTGTGCATCGCCCACGGCGGCGGCCCGGCCTGCTACGCGATGGGGCGGCTCGACCGCGGCTGGCAGGGCCGGCCCGAGGCTCGCCGCATCCCGCAGCCGCCGAGCGCCTACCAGCGCCGCCTCTACTACGACTCGGTGACGGGCAGCGAGGAGGCGCTGCGCTTCCTGATCGACCAGGTCGGCGCCGACCGCGTGGTGCTCGGCAGCGACTGGCCCTTCGTGCCGTGGCACCCGTCGCCCGTCACCTGGGTGCAGGGCCTCCCGAGCCTGACGCCGGAGGAGAAGGAGCGGATCCTCTGGCGGAATCTGGAGGCGCTGCTGGGCCTGACGCCATGACCCTGCACGAGATCGAGGCCAGCGGGCGCGCGGTACCGCTGGCGCTCATCGGAGGTGACCGCGCGCTGGCGACCCAGACGCAGGAACGTCTCACCGCGCATGGTCTGCTCGACCCGCCGGCCGACGGCGCCTTCGGCCCGGTGTCGCTGTGGGGGATCGCACAGTTCCTGCGCAAGGTCGGCACGCCGGGGAAGACGGCGCTCGACGCGGAGGTGGCCGGGGCGCTGCTGGCCGACGCGCCGGTGTTTCCGCTTCGCCCGCCGGACTCGCTGGCCGGGCGCATCGTGGCCGCGATGCAGAAGGCCGGGCACTGGCTCAGCCGCCACCCGGACTGCGTCAACATCGTCTACGTGGAGGGGATGGACGAGGACGGCGCGCCGAACACCGATGCCCCGAACGTGTTCAACGACCTGCGGGTGGTGCTGCGCGTGAACCGGTCCGGCAACCCGGTCATCGAGGAGATCTGGGAGGCGACCACCGAGCCGGGCAAGCACTACACGCTCATCGAAAAGCTCGATCCGCGGGGGGCGGCGCGCATCGCCTTCGGGCAGTACAAGGCGTGGTCGGTCGGGACGCACATGGCCGGCCGGCCCAGCGGCCACGAGGCGCTCGTGCAGACGGCCCCGATTCGCGTGCACCGGGACCTGAACCAGGACTTCGAGCGGACCGGCGACCAGGTGTTCGAGGGGCTGTTCGGCGTGAACCAGCACTGGGGGTTCGATCTGCCCAAGTCGGACATCGGACGCGCCAGCGCCGGGTGTCTGGTGGGGCGCGCCAGGGCCGGGCATCGGGCGTTCATGGCCCTGTGCCGCTCCGATCCGCGCTATACGGCGAACAACAGCTATCGGTTCGTCACCACGGTGCTGCCCGCCGCGAGTGTCGCGACCGCGTGAACGATGCCACACACGTCCCGAGGAGGACACCATGAAGATGCAGCGCGTGACGAGTCCACATCTGAAGGAGCCCGCGCCCGGGACGTGGTCGAACTGCCGCCTCTACGGCAACCAGTTCTTCGTCGCGGGCATGACCGCCGGTGACGGCCAGGGCGGCGTGCTCGGCGACGGCTCGATGTACAGCCAGGCGAAGGAGACGTTCACCAAGATCAAGCACCTCGTCGAGGCGGCGGGTGGCACGATGAACGACATCATCCGGGTGGACATCTACGTGACCGACATCAAACAGCGCGAGGAGGTCTGGAAGGCGCGGCGGGAGTCCTTCTCGGGCGACTTCCCGACCTCGACGCTGGTGGAGGTGCGGGCGCTGGCGACGCCGCAGCTCCTCGTGGAGGTCAACGCCACCGGCTTCCTCGGCGGCAGCGTCTAGGGACGTGGGGGGGCCCGATATGCCCCCCCGGCGCTCGGCGCGCCGCGGCGTAGAGGTTGTGAAGAAATCGCTTCGACTACCCGAAGCGACGGAAAGCCCCTCCGCGTCGTGTCGCTCTCGGAAGACCTGCACGGCATTGCCGCGCACCTCGGGCGACGGCGGGACCTCGGGTATGGGTCGACCATCCGGCCGCCGGAACTGCAGCTCCCCATCCGCCTGGCGATCGAGCTGGTACCCCTCCTCGTGGACCGCGCGGTGGTGTCGGCGACGCAGCAGCGCGAGATTCGAGAGCGTGGTGGGCCCGCCGTGCGCCCAGTGACGGATGTGATGGCCCTGGCCGAACCGCACGCCGCAGCCCGGGAAGCGGCAGCCGCGATCGCGATGGTGCAGCGCCCGCCGTAGCGCCGGGGGAATCGTGCGCGTCCGGGCGCCGACTTCCATCACGTGCCCGTCGGGGTCGTGTCGCATGATCACCCGGCTGGCGTCGCAGGCAGCGCTGGGACGTTCCCGCGGGAACGCGCGCGCCGTCCTCGAGGACGGACTGGCCCGGCGCATCGGCATCCGCCAGGACCTCGGCGTCGACGTGGACGACCACCTGGTAGCGCTCGCCCGGGGCGCCGGGATCCATCCCGTGATGCAGTGCCGTCTCCGCGAGCAGGGCGAGGGCATCCGCCTGCTGCTGGACCATCGTCGGCGGGTCGGCTTCCGGCTCCTGATCGCGCGCCTGCTGATACAGCGTCTCGCGCGCGGCCGCCAGCGCCTGCACGAGCAGGGCACCGACCTCCGGGGTCAGCCGCCCCCGGACGATCACCGTGCCGTCGCTGTCCGGATACACCTGCAGGGTGCGGCTGGCATGCTGCCGGGCCGCCTCTCGGGCCTCGGCCTGCCGGTCCACCTGCCGCCAGCCGCGCACGATGCGCTCGACGTGCTCGGCGGTGCCGGCCCGGCCCACCGCCAGCAGCCGCTCCTCCGTCTCGGGGGTCGCGACGCGGGTCAGGGCGCGGACCTTGGCGTAGGAGAGTTCACCGCGGGCGAGGGCCTGGGCCAGCAGCGGCAGCGTGCCGAGCGCGCGCGCCACCCGCACGTGCTCGCGGGCCGCGGTCGGGGAGAACCCCACGCGCCAGGACAGCCAGGCGGCGCAGGAGCGGAAGCCGGTGTTCCAGCCGGCGCGGGCGTCGAACTCGCGGATGAGATCGAGCAGGCGCGCGGTGGCGGCGTCGAGGTGGGCGGAGAGCTCGGCGATCTCATCGCCCAGGCGGTCGAGGTCGGACGAGGACATCTGCATGACGAGTCCTCCTTCTGCTGACGGGACTCTACACCCGGGATTCGGAGGCCTCTGGGAGGCGCGACATGCGGCGATCGCGGCGCGATCGAGCGTGGCGCGCCTCGACCACGCACCTCGGAGTGGGGGGCCATGTCGGGGCCCCCACGTTCACTGAAACGCCGGCATGACCTCGCGCGACGAAGCGCGTGAGCTGCTCGATCATCAGCTCGCGCGGTGTCCCCAGCGCCCAGGCGATCATGACGTGCTCCAGCCCGGGGTAGCGGGCCTCGACCTCTTTGAGATAGGCGACGATGTCAGCGCGGGCGGCCGCAGAGCCAGCTGCGGTTGCGCACGCCGTTCTCCAGCGTGGCCCCGGTCGGCGACTGCGCCTGCCGCGCGGCCACCGCCGTCACGTGCTCCTCGCTGTAGCGCAGCATGCCGAGCGGCGCCATGAACTTGGCGTGCTCCTCGAAGTAGGGGCGGGCGCGCTGCGATGGCGCGCTCGGGGGTCTCGTCGAGGCACATCCGGAAGCCGAGGATCACGTCCTCGCCGAGCGCCAGCGCGCGCCCGTGCCGGCCGCGCCGCCGCCTGGTAGTCCTGCAGCCAGCGCTCGACGACGCTCTCGGCCGTGGACGAGATCACGCCCTTGATGCCGTGGCTGGCCATGAAGTCGAGGCTGCGCGCGCTGCCGCTGACGATGGGCTGCCAGACCTCGACCGGCTGGTGCACGGGCCGCGGCACCAGCGTGAGCTCCTTCAGGCGATAGCCGCGATAGGGGACCTCGGGCGGCAGCGTGTAGTGCTTGCCCTGGTGCGAGAACGACTCCTGGCGGAACGCCTTGAGGATGATCTCGACCTGCTCCTCGAACAGCTCGCGGTTGGCCTCGGCGTCCAGCATCGGGTTGCCGAAGGTCTCGACCTCGCGGGAGTGATAGCCGCGGCCCACGCCGAAGACGACGCGGCCCCCGGTGAGGATGTCCGCCGTCGCGTAGTCCTCGGCCAGGCGAAGCGGATGCCAGGTGGGGACGATGTTGAAGGCGCAGCCGATCTTGACGCGCTCCGTGCGATGGGCGAGGTCGACCGCCAGCATGCGGGATGTTGGGGATGCACTCGTAGCCCTCGTGCTGGAAGTGGTGCTCGGCCAGCCACAGGGTCTCGTAGCCGAGCGCGTCGGTGGCGCGGGCCAGCGCCGCGGCGGTATCGAACACCTCCGTCAGCCGCTGCGTTGGGATACCGGCGATCGTCGGCCGGCGTGCCCGACAGGCCGCACTGCTCCAGCTCGATGTGGCCCACGTAGAGGGTCGAGAAGCGCTTGATCATCGCCCGCTCCGCGTGCGGCGCCCGCGACCACAGGCCGCCGGCCAGGTAGCCGCCGTCCACGGCGAGCGTGTGGCCGGTGACGTAGCTGGCGTCGTCGGAGGCGAGGAACAGCGCGACCCGGGCGACCTCGTCCACCTCGCCGAAGCGCCCCATCGGGATCCGCTCCGTGCGGCGGGCTTTCGCGTCGTCGGAGAAGCCGCGCGTGAGCCGGGTGTCGATCTGAGCGGGCGCGATGGCGTTCACCCGGATGTTGTGCTGGGCCAGCTCCACCGCCATGGTCTTGGTCAGCTCGATCACGCCGGCCTTGGCGATGTTGTAGCCGACGAGGTTCTCGACCCCGCGGAAGCCGTTGATGGACGCGGTGGTGATGATGCGCCCGCCACCCTGCTTGACCATCTGGCGCGCGGCGATCTGGCAGCAGAGGAACACGCCGGTGAGGTTGACGCGCAGGACGCGGTGCCACTGCGCCTCGGCGTGCTCCAGGAACGGCGCGGAGTGGGCGATCCCCGCGTTGGCGAACATCACGTCGAGCCGCCCGAACTCGGCCACCGTCGCGGTCCACGAACGCCTGCACCTGGCCCGCGTCGCCCACGTCCACGCCGACGGCGATCGCCCGGCCGCCGCGCTGCACGATCTCCTTGGCCACGCCCTCGGCGGCGTCGACCTGCACGTCGCCCACCGCCACCGCCGCCCCCTCGGCCGCGAAGAGCAGCGCCGTCGCCCGCCCGATCCCGAGCGCGCCCCCGGTGATCGCCGCGACCCGTCCCTCGAGCGCATCACGCGGGCAGCTTGTCGCCGTCGGGCGGGGCGGGGACCTCGAAGGCGTTGACCACGCCGGACAGCATCGCGAAGTAGTTTGCCGCGGCCGTCAGCTCGAGAATCCACTGCGCCCCATGGCGCTTGGCGAGCGCGTCGAACGCCGCCTGGTCGACGCGGTTGGTGCGCATGAGCTGACGCGTGTAGGCGACGATCTCCGCCTCCTCCGCCGGCAGCTTGCCCGGATCGCCCTTCGCGCGGATCAGGTCGATCGCCTCCTCGCGCAGGCCGGCCCGGCGCGCCGCCCCCACCTGCGCCGCCCACACGTAGGCTGCCTCACGCTCCCGCACCGCGGTGAGGATGGCCAGCGACCGCAGCCGGCCTTCGACGATGCTCTCGTCGCGGAAGAACTTGACCAGGCCCAGCACCCGCTCGGCCAGCTTCGGGCTGTGCAGCAGCATGCTGAAGGGGCCGCGCACGTTGCCGAACACCTCCATGACGGCGTCGACCACGTGATGGTGCTCGGCGGGCACGTCGGACTTCCCGGTGACGGGGGCGACTCTCGGCATGATCCCGGCTCCTTTGGCGCGGGGTGACGGCGAGGGGCAGTATGCCGTATGCTCGCCTGCGATGCGATTCGGCCTTTTCTTCCAGGCGCCGGAGGCCCCGGGGCAGACGCACACCGAGCGCTACGGCGAGATGTTCGACCGCATCGCGCTGGCCGAGTCGCTGGGCTTCGACGTGGCCTGGCTGGCCGAGCTGCACTTCGGCGGCGCCTTCTCGCTGCTGTCGAACCCGCTCATGGCGGTGCCGGTGATCGCCCACCGCACGAAGCGGATCCGCGTCGGGACCGCCGTCAGCCTGCTGCCCCTGCATCATCCGCTGAGCTGCGCCGAGCAGGCCGCCACCGCCGATCTCCTGTCGGGCGGGCGCCTGGAGTTCGGCGTCGGCCGCGGGTCGATCCCCAGCCAGTTTCACGGCTTCGGCATCCCGGTGGCGGAGAACCGCGAGCGCTTCGACGAGGCACTGCAGATCATCCGGCTGGCGTGGACGCAGGAGCGGTTCAGCTTTCGAGGGACGTTCTATCAGGTCGAGGACGTCTCGGTGGTCCCGCGGCCGGTGCAGAGGCCGCATCCGCCCATCCGCGTGGCCGTGCACTCGGCGGAGAGCTTCGCCCACATCGCCGGCACCGGGCTGCCGATCTATTCGGGCACGACGACCACGCCGCTGCCCCAGCTCCGCGAGTACATGACGCTCTATCGCGCGCGCCTGGCCGCCGCCGGGCACGCGTGGCAGCCCGATCAGATGGCGCTGATGTTCCCCATCCACGTCGGCGCCACCAGTGCGGCCGCGCGGGATGCGATGCGGCCGGGCGTGCGGAGGTACTACGAGAACCTCCGCACGATCTTCTCTCAGCTTCCCGACTCCTACGCCGACCACCTGCCGCGCCTGCGGATCATCGAGGAGACCCTGGCCAACCTGCCGTTCGAGAGGTTCTGTCCGCGACCAGGCGGTCTTCGGCGACGCCGCCGAGGTCGTCGATCGGCTGCAGGCCGCGCGCGACGAGTTCGGGCTCTCGCAGATCATCGGCTGGTTCGATCAGGGCTCGATGCTGCCGCAGGAGGAGGCCGAGCTGGCCATGCGCCGTTTCGCCGAGCACGTCATGCCCAAGCTCGCCTGATGCGCACCGGCGCCGAGTATCGCGAGACCCTGCGCGACGGCCGTCGGGTCTTCGTCATGGGCGAGGGCCTGATCGAGGACGTGACGCTGCATCCCGCCACTCGCCCGATGGTGGAGGAGTACGTCGCCTGGTACGACCGCCACCGCGATCCCGCCTGGCAGGACCTCGTCCTCACCCCACCCGACGCGCGGGGCGCGCGAACCCCGTGGGCCTTCGTCGTGCCGGCGAGCGCGGCTGACCTGCGCGCGATGGGGCGGAGCTATTCCGCCACGATCTTCCAGACGGCGGGCAACATGACGCACACGCCGGGCTACGGCAACCTCATCGCGCTGGGCATCCTCGACGCCGTCCGCCAGCGCAAGGTCTCGCCGAAGCAGATCGCCGATGCGACCGACTATCGCGATCTGATCGCGCGCACCGGCCGGTTCCTGACGTTCTCGGCCGGGGCGGCGACCATCGGCTACCGGCTGCGCGAGGACCCACGCGAGCGTGCCGCGCTGCGGGTCGTCCGCGAGAGCAGCGCCGGCCTCGTGCTGCGCGGCAAGGTCGGCATGCACACCAGTCCCGTCTACGCCGAGGACGTGTACATCGGCAGCCACTCGGGCGTCGATCACGCCGGCCACCGCGCGACCTTCGTCGTGGCCGTGAACGCGCCCGGTGTCACCGTCCTCTGCCGCAAGGTCTCCGCGCGCCACCCCAATCCGTTCCTGGCGCCCCTGAGCAGCCGCTTCGACGAGCTGGATGGTCAGCTCTGGCTCGACGACGTGCTCGTCCCGTGGGAGCGCGTTTTCCTCACCGAGCCGTCACCGGAGCCGATCGCCTCCTGGTGCTTCTGGCACCAGCTCTACGCCTGGCTGGCCAAGGCCGAGTTCACGCTGGGGCTGGCGCTGGCCTGCGCCGACGCGATGGGGCTCAAGGACCACGAGCCGACGCTCGAGTACCTGATGGATCTCGTCACCGACGTGCAGACGGTCCGGAGCTGCCAGACCGCCGCCGAGCTGGATCCCGAGCCCGGTGAAGACGGTGTCTGCATTCCCGGCCGCGCCCACGTCGCCGCGGGCAGCCTGGCCATGCAGAGGGCGCGGCAGCGCATGGCCGAGATCCTGCGGATCCTGCCCGGCTCGTCGCTCGTCGTCGCGCCGTCGGACAAGGACCTGGCGTCGCCGGAGATCGGCGCCGGGCTCGAGGAGTCGTTCGGCGGCGGCGGGTACACGGCGCTGCAGCGGGCGGCGCTGCTGCAGCTCGCCGCCGACCACGTCGCCTCGGCCCTGGACGGCCGCGAATCCGCGTTCGAGCTGCACGCCAATGGCGGCGTCGTCGCCTGGCGCGCGCGCCTGCGCCGCGCCTTCAGCCGCTACGACGAGCTCGCCAACGGCGTGCTGCGGGCGCTCAGCCTCGACATGCCGGCGATCGCGCTCGACAGCCTGCGCGCCACCCCGATGCCGCAGCGCCGCCCCGTCACTCCGCCACCCAGCCGACCGGAGGCATCATGAGGTAGCCAGGGTCGTGCCGGCCGACCGGAGATCCTCGCAGGCGCGCACGACGCGGGCCGCCATGCCGGCCTCGGCGGCCTTGCCCCACGTCCGCGGGTCGTACGCCTTCTTCTCGCCGACGTCGCCGTCGACCTTGAGCACGCCGCTGTAGTTCTTCATCATGTGATCGACGATCGGCCGTGTGAAGTCGTACTGAGTGTCGGTGTCGATGTTCATCTTCACCACGCCGTAGTCCAGCGTCTCCCGGATCTCCTCGAGCAGCGAGCCGCTGCCGCCGTGGAAGACGAGGTCGAACGGCTTGGCCCTGGCGGTCTTCCTGCCCACGACGTCCTGGATCTGCTTGAGGACTGGCGGCCGCAGCTTGACGTGGCCGGACTGGTAGACGCCGTGCACGTTGCCGAACGTCGCGGCGAGGAGATAGCGGCCGTGCTCGCCGGTCCCCAGCGCCGCCGCGGTGAGCAGCGCGTCCTCGGGGGTGGAGTACAGCTTCGCGTTGATGGCGCCGACCACGCCGTCCTCCTCGCCGCCGACGACCCCGATCTCCACCTCCAGGACGATCTTCGCCTTCTGGCAGGCGGCCAGCAGCTCGCGGGCGATCGCGAGATTTTCGGTGAGCGGGACCGCCGAGCCGTCCCACATGTGCGACTGGAACAGAGGGCCTTGCCCCCGCGCGACGCGCTCCTGGCTGATCGCGATCAGGGGCCGGACGTACTTGTCGAGGTTGTTCTTGGGGCAGTGGTCGGTGTGCAGCGCGATGTTGACGGGATACTGCGCGGCCACCACGTGCGCGTACTCGGCCAGCGCCGAGGCCCCCACGACCATGTCGTTGACCTTGGCGCCGGAGAGGTAGGACGCACCGCCGGTGGAGACCTGGATGATGCCGTCGCTGGCCGCGTCGGCGAAGCCCTTCAGGGCGGCATTCAGGGTCTGCGAGGAGCTGACGTTGATGGCCGGGTAGGCGAAGGCCCCGGCCTTCGCCCGATCGAGCATGGCGGCGTAGATCTCGGGAGTGGCGATCGGCATCGGGGGACTCCTTTCCGGCCTCGGTCCCTCGAATGGTAGCCGAAACACCGCCCCGGCCGGCCCCAACCTTGTCCGGCCCGGGGCCGTGCTATCGTACCGGCACCCTTTCGCTCTTCGGAGGCCGCTCACATGAGGCTGTGCGTCAGATCAGTGTCGATCGTCACGTGCCTGGCTCTGCTCATCACCCTCGCCGCGGTCGCGCCGGCGGCCGCGCAGGAGAAACCCCGCAGCGGCGGCGAGCTGGTCTTCGTCGTCGCCGCCGAGCCCCCGAGCTTCGACGCGCACCGCGAGGAAACGTTCGCGATGCTCCACCCGAGGGCGCCGCAGTACAACACGCTGATGCGGGTCGAT
This sequence comes from uncultured Candidatus Rokubacteria bacterium, assembly GCA_963743355.1. Taxonomy (GTDB): domain Bacteria; phylum Methylomirabilota; class Methylomirabilia; order Rokubacteriales; family CSP1-6; genus AR5. The sequence goes on along the minus strand of CAVUPM010000002.1, from coordinate 2,648,153 downwards.
CCCACCGACCGCACCGGCACCAAGTTCGTGGGCGACCTCGCCGAGTCGTGGACGATCTCGCCGGACCACCGGACCTACACGTTCAAGGTCCGCCAGGGCGTGAAGTTCCACGACGGCAGCGTGATGACGTCGAAGGACGTCAAGGCCTCCTACGACCACATCATCTTCCCGCCGCCCGGCGTCGTCTCGAGCCGCCAGGCCACCTACGCCACCGTGGAGTCGGTGGAGGCGCCGACGCCGGACACGGTCGTCTTCCGGCTGAAGCGCCCGGAAGCCTCGTTCATGGCCCAGCTGGCGTCGCCCTGGAACTGGATCTACAAGGCCGACATCCTGGCCAAGGACCCGCGCTGGTACGAGAAGAACGTGATGGGCACCGGCCCCTTCAAGTTCGTCGAGTACGTGCGCGGCTCGCACTGGGTCGGCAAGAAGAACCCCGACTACTGGGACAAGGGCAAGCCCTACCTCGACGGCTTTCGCGCCATCTTCATCCCCAGCGCCTCCGCCCAGGTGGCGGCCGTCCGCGGCGAGCGCGCCATGATCCAGTTCCGCGGCTTCACGCCGGCCGACCGCGACAGCCTGGTGAACGCGCTCGGCAGCAAGATCACGGTGCAGGAGAGCCCGTGGAACTGCTCCATCGGGGTCACGCCCAACGAGCAGAAGAAGCCGTTCGACGACAAGCGTGTGCGGCGCGCGCTCACGCTGGCGCTCGACCGGCACGAGGGCTCCAAGGCGCTCTCCCGGATCGCGCTGATCAAGGAGGTGGCCGGCATCCAGGTGCCCGGCACCCCGTGGGCGACGCCGCCGGCCGAGCTGGAGAAGCTGGCCGGCTACGGCCGCGACATCAACGCGGCGCGGGCCGAGGCGCGGCGCCTGCTCAAGGAGGCCGGCGTCGAGAACCTGTCGTTCACGCTGCTGAACCGCGCGGTGCCGCAGCCCTACGAGCCGTTCGGCATCTGGCTCATCGATCAGTGGCGGCAGGTGGGCATCACCGTCAAGCACGTGTCGCTGGAGACGTCCGGCTGGTTCGGGGCGCTGAGGAAGCGGCGACTTCGAGGTGGCCGTCACCGCGCCCTGCAACTCGATCGTCGAGCCCGACATGGACATCCACTGGTTCCTCACGACGTCGCCGGTGAACTACGGCAAGCACAAGGACACCGTGATGGACGACCTCTACGCCCGGCAGTCGCGGACGCTGGATCCCGAGGAACGGCGGCGGCTCCTGCGGCAGTTCGAGAAGCGCCTCTACGACGACGAAGTGCACTTCATCATGGGCTTCCAGTGGCACCGGATCATTCCCCACAACGCCAAGGTCCGAGGCTGGACGATCATGCCGAGCCACTTCCTCAACCAGACGCTCGACACCGTCTGGCTGGCCGAGTAACCCTCAGGGAGGACGCTGCCATGGCGCTCGAGACGCGTCGGTTGCATCCGTGCTTCGGGGTCGAGATCCTGGGCGTCGACGTCCGGGGCGTGGACGACGCGAGGTTCGCCGAGATCGTCGAGGCCTTCGACGAGCACTCGGTGCTGCTCTTCCGCGGGCAGCAGCTCGGCGACGAGGCGCAGATCGCCTTCAGCCGCCGGTTCGGACCGCTCGAGACGTCGCTCCGCACGATCACCTCGCTGGCCCGGGTTGCCCCCGAGGTCTCGAACCTCGCCAACGTGGACGCCGAGGACCGGCTGATCCCGGCCGGCGACAAGCGCAACCTCTTCAACGCCGGCAACCAGATGTGGCACAGCGACAGCTCCTTCAAGCGCGTGCCGGCCCACGCCTCGCTGCTGTCGGCGCGCGAGGTGCCACCCGGGGAGGCGAGACGGAGTTCGCGAGCATGCGGGTCGCCTACGAGGCGCTGCCGGAGCCGACGCAGCGGTTCCTCGAGGGCAGGGTCGCCATCCACAGCTTCGTCTATTCGCGCGGCCTGATCGACGACGGCCTGCTGCCGCCGGATCACGCCGCCCAGGTTCCGCCCGTCCCCCAGGCGCTCGTGCGCGCCAACCCGCGCCATGGGCGCAAGGCGTTCTACGTGGGGTCGCACGCCTGCGAGATCGTCGGCATGCCGACCGAGGAGGCGCGCGCGCTGCTCCGCGATCTGCTCCAGCGCGCGACGCGCCCCGGGCTCGTCTACACGCATCGCTGGCAGCCGGGCGATCTGGTGATGTGGGACAACCGCTGCGTGCTGCACCGCGGGCGCCCGTGGGACGAGAGCGCGTACCGCCGCGTGATGCATCGCACGACGGTGGCCGGCCAGGACCCCGTCGTGCCGGAGGTCCCCGGCGCCGTCGTCACGCCCGCGGGCGCGGTCGACGTGGCCTGGGGTCGCGCCCAGCTCCAGGGCGTGTGAGCCGGCCGACGGACGTGCCGAAGATCTGGCGGGTGTACAGCGGTCCGGATGGCAAGTCGCACGTCGAGGAGACGCCGCTGGCGATGAAGCCGTTCGTCGACGTGGAGGGCGCGTACGGCGAGGCGGCCCCCACGCAGGCAGCGACCGGCATCACGTTTCGCGTCTCGCCGCCCGGCTACGTGCTCGACTGGCACTGCGCGCCCCGGCGGCAGTACTCGATCTCGCTCTCGGGTCTGGCGGAGATCGAGGTCGGCGACGGCACGGTGGCCCGCGTCGGGCCCGGCGACGTCGTCCTCGCCGAGGACCTCACCGGCCAGGGCCACGTCACCCGCGTGGTCGGCGACCAGCCCCGCTTCTACGCGATCATTCCGCTGGGGGGCCCCGACATGGCCCCCCACGCCCCCCGGGCGGCTCGGAGCGTCCCGGCGGAGCCGTAACGCTCCTCGACCGGTGCGCCGCGGGCGGGGTGGGCATGAGGTGGGGTCCGTGCTACCACGCGGCGGGAGTCCGCTTCGGATCCGCCTCGGCTGGGCTCCATCCGGCTGGAGGGCGCCCGGTCCGGCATGACGGGAACGGGTCTCACGGACCCCACCTCACGCCCACCCCGCCCGCGTCACGCCGGGCTTCGCAGGCGGCGAGCCTGGCTGCGAGGAACGATCGCTCACGGGCATTGTCGACGAGCTCGAGCGCCCGGCGGTACTCCGCGGCCGCCTCCGTCCAGCGCCCGAGGCGGCGCAGGAAGTCGGCGCGGGCGGCGGGCAGCAGGTGATAGCCGTGCAGCGCGTCGGCGCCGATGCCGTCGAGCGCCGCCAGGCCAGCCGCCGGTCCGGACGCCAGGCCGATCGCCACCGCTCGATTCAGCTCGATCACCGGCGAGGGCGTGACGGCCGCGAGCGCATCGTAGTACCCGACGATCGTCGACCAGTCCGTCGCTTCCCAGGAGCCCGCGCGCGCGTGGCAGGCGGCGATGGCCGCCTGCAGCTGGTACGGTCCGGCTCGCTCCAGCCGCCCCGCGCGGTCGAGCCCGGCCAGGCCGCGCGCGATGGCCGCCCGATCCCAGCGCGCCCGATCCTGATCGGCGAGCAGGACGAGCTCGCCGTCGGCGTCGGTGCGCGTCGCGCCCCGGGAGGCCTGCAGCTCCATCAACGCCAGGAGTCCCAGTACCTCCGACTCGTCGGACATCAGCTCGGCGAGCATGTGCCCGAGGCGGATGGCCTCGTGGCAAAGGTCGTGACGCACGAGAGTGTCGCCGGCGTGGGCGGCGTAGCCCTCGTTGAAGATCAGGTAGACCACCGCGAGTACCGCCGGCAGCCGCGCGGCCAGCTCGGCGCCCTCGGGGACCTCGTAGGGCAGGGCGCGGTCGCGGATCGTCCGCTTCGCGCGCACGAGCCGCTGGGCGATCGTGGGCTCGGGCACGAGGAAGGCCCGCGCGATCTCCGGCGTCGACAGGCCGCCGACCAGCCTCAGCGTGAGCGCGACGCGGCTGTCGGCCGGCAGGCCCGGATGGCAGCACGTGAAGATCAGGCGGAGCCGGTCGTCGGCGATCGCTCCGGGCTCGGTCACGCCGGGCTCCTCGTCGAGCGCGTCGAGCGCCGCCTCGTACGCGAGCGCGGCGGCGTGCCGGCCGGCCCGGCGAGCCCGGCGCAGGTGATCGAGCGCGCGCCGCCGGGCCGTCGTCAGGAGCCACGCGCCCGGGCGATCGGGTGTGCCGCCGGTGGGCCACCGATCGAGCGCCCGCGCGAACGCCTCCTGCACGATCTCTTCCGCCGCGTCGATGTCGCGCACGATCCGCAGCACGGAGGCGACCACGCGCGCGGACTCCAGCCGGAACGCCTCGGCCACGCGCGCGGGGACGCCTCCATCCGCGACCGGCCCGCCCGGGATCCATCCCACGCGCCGATGGTACTCGAAGCCAGGCGCGGCGGAGGCCGCGGGCACCGCCGTCTCTGGACTTCGCCCTCGTTCTCGGGTATCAGGACAGGACTGCAAGGAGGCGGGCTGTGCCGGACATCCGGGTGAGCGGTCTGACGAAGGCGTTCGGCAAGGCCCTGGCCGTGAACGGCGTGGGATTCGAGGTTCCCGCCGGATCACTCGCGACGCTGCTCGGGCCGAGCGGCTGCGGCAAGACCACCACGCTCCGGCTCATCGCCGGCCTCGAGAGGCCCGACGCGGGTGAGGTGTCCGTGGGCGGGCGGCTGCTGACATCCACCACGCAGGCCGTCTTCCTCGCGCCCGAGAAGCGGCGCATGGGCATGGTGTTCCAGACCTACGCCATCTGGCCGCACATGACGGTGTTCGAGAACATCGCCTTTCCGCTCCGGGAAAAACGGCTGCGCCCGGGCGAGATCCGGGAACGGGTCATGGCGATCCTGGTGACGCTCGGCCTGCAGGGGTTCCACGATCGTCCGGCGCCGCTGCTCTCCGGCGGCCAGCAGCAGCGAGTGGCGCTCGGGCGCGCGCTGGTGGCGGACCCCGAGGTGCTGCTCCTCGACGAGCCGTTCTCCAATCTCGATGCGCGGCTTCGCGAGGAGATGCGCATCGAGCTGAAGGAGCTGCAGGCCCGCGTCGGGGTCACCACCGTCTTCGTCACCCACGACCAGGCCGAGGCCATGATCCTGTCCGACCGGGTGTTCGTGATGAGCGCCGGCCGGATCGCCCAGGCCGGCACGCCGCGGCAGATCTACGAGCAGCCGTGCTCGCGGTTCGTGATGGACTTCCTCGGCCAGGCCGATCACGTCCGGGCCCGGGTGACGCGACGGCCGGACGGCGTCTGCGTGGCGCGCGCGGACGGCCTCAACGGCGGCGAGGTGGCCCTGGCGCCGGACCAGGGCTGGCAGGACGGTGAGGAGATCGTCCTCGCGTTCCGGTCGGCCGACGTCCGGGTGTGCCCGCCCTCGACCGGCGGCCACTGGCAGGGCACGGTCCTGTCGGCGATCTACCTGGGCGAGCGCGTCGAGTACGTCGTCGCCGTGGGCGCGGCCCGGGTCCGCGCCTCGGGCCCGGTGATCGAGCCGCTGAGCAAGGGAACGGTCGTGCAGCTCGAGATTCCCGCGAGCGCGATCCGCGCCTGGCGCGCCCGCTAGTCTAGGAATCTGAGCGGAATGTCGAGGGGCGCCACGGCTCCGCCGGGGCGCCCCGAGCGATTGGGGGTCTGGGGGCCATGTCGGGGCCCCCAGTCTCACTGGGAGGGGCGATGTGACATACAGGACAAGCCTGTTGATGGTTGGCGCCGTGGGGCTCGTGCTGTTCGTGCTCGTGGCCGGGCCGCGGACCATGGCCCAGACGGGCGGCAGCCCGCCGGCCTCGGCGAAGGCCTGGGACGAGGTGGTCGCGGCCGCCAAGAAGGAGGGCGTGGTGGTCTGGTCGTTTTTTGGCGCGCCGGGCGCCGCGACGGAACGGCACGCGCGGGAGTTCGAGCGGCTGTACGGCATCAGGGTCGAGCTGTCGCCCGGCCGCACCGGCGACTTCGAGGCGCGCTGGAACGCCGAGCGTGCCGCGGGCAAGCCGAGCATCGACGTCCGGTCCTCGGGGAGCCCGGAAAACCGGCGCCTCGCGGCCCGCAAGCTGGATCAATCGTTCGGCACCCTCCCCGCGCTCCAGGAGCCGGGCGTGCAGTGGATCGTCGACCCCCTGGTCGACGTGAAGGCGGGCCACGGCCACACGCTGCACTTCACCGCCGGTGGGTACTTCCTGCTCGTCAACAACAAGCTCGTCCCGCCCGAGATGGGGCCGCGCAGCTACAAGGACCTGGAGGATCCGAAGTACAAGGGCCTCATCGTCCTCTCCGAGCCGATCGGCCCCTCCCCCGGCTCGCGCTGGGCCGCCTATGCCTGGCGCGCCTACGGTGACGAGCACCTGCGCAAGGTCATTGCCAACGTGAAGGCCCTGACCCGGGCGGAGATCGACGCGCCCAAGCAGATCGCCCGCGGCGAGTACGGCATCTTCATCCATCCCACGCAGGTCGGCGCCGCGGACATCTGGCGACTGCCCAAGCCGCATCCGTTCCGTCTGGTCGTGCCGGAGGACGGGGTGATGCTTCTGACCGGCGGTATCAACCTGCTCCAGGGGGCGCCTCACCCCAACGCCGGCCGGGTCTTCCTGAACTACCTGCTGACGAAGTCAGCGCAGCAGATCCAGGCCGACGACCCGGGTGGGCCGTTCATCCGCCGAGACGTGAAGCCGTCCATCCCCGAGCTGGCCCACTTCGCGACGGCGAAGCCGTTTCCGAACAACCCGGACACCTACGAGTTCGGCTCCAAGCTGTTCTTCGAGTGGTCGGCCAAGGCCGAGCCCCACCTGAAGGCGGCTGGCCTGAAATAGGCCGATGGCGACGTCCGACACCGCGATCGAGCGGACGGCGCCAGGCACGCCGGGCGACTCGGCGGCTGCCGCGCGGACGCTCCTCCCGCTGGTCTTGCTGGCGGCGACGGCGTTCATGGTCGTGTACCCGCTGGCCATGGTGCTCTACGGTAGCGTGAGGGACGCGGCCCCGGGGCAGCCGAGCGCCTTCACCCTGGAGCACTGGCGCGCCGTCCTCGCCGACGCCAGCACGTACCGCGTGCTCGTCACGAGCATCCTCATCGCGGTGCCGAGAACGGTGCTGGCGCTACTGCTCGCCACGGCCTTTGCGTGGTGCATCGCCCGCACGACCACGCCGGGCAAGCGGTTGCTGGAAGGGCTCCTGGTGTTCCTCTTCTTCCTGCCGGAGCTGCCGTGGGTGCTGGCGTGGATGCTGCTCGGCGCTCCGAACGTCGGCCTGCTGAACCAGTGGCTGCGCGTGATCGTCCCGGGCGTGGAGACGTTCGTCAACGTCTACTCGTACGGCGGGTTGATCGTCCTCGGCGCCGTGCGATCGGCGCCGGTGCTGTTCCTGTTCGTCTATCCAGCGTTCCAGGCCATGGACGCGACGCTCGAGGAAGCGGCGCGCATGGCCGGCGCCAGCGCCTGGCGCACCATCTGGCGGGTCAACCTCCCGCTGCTGCTGCCGGCCCTGCTGGCCTCGGGCATCCTCTCCTTCGTGGTGGCGATGGAGGCGTTCGAGATCCCGCAGCTCCTGGGAACGCCGGCGAAGATCTTCGTGTTCACGACCCGGATCTACGACCTCGCCTACGGCGGGCACGTCGCCCGCTTCGGTCCCGCCATGGTGCTCGCGGTCCTGCTGCTGCTGCTCACCGTGAGCCTGATCGTGGTGCAGTGGAAGCTCCTGAAGGGGCGCGCCTACACGACGATCTCCGGTCGTGGATATCGGGCCCGGCCCCTCGACCTCGGGACGTGGCGCTGGCTGCCGTTCGGCTGCATCGTCGGCTTCTTCCTGGTGTTCGGCGCGCTGCCGCTCGTGGTCCTGCTCCTGAACTCTTTCATGGAGATCAGCGGCTTTCTGGCGTGGGAGATGTTTACCACCCGGCACTGGACCGACGCGCTGTCGCGCACGGCGGTGCTCACCTCGATCAAGGACACGCTCACGGTGGCCGTGGCGGCGGCGACGCTGGGCATGGTTGCCTCCGCGCTCATTTCCTACGTCGTCACGCGGACGACCTGGCCGGGACGCCAGGTCCTCGACATGATCGCGTGGGCGCCGTGGGCGGTGCCGGGGCTGGTCATGGCCCTCGGCTTCCTGTGGGCGTTCGTGGCGCTTCCCATCTACGGCACCCTCTGGCTGCTGGTGCTGGTGTTCGTGGCGCGCGGGCTTCCCGTGGGCTCGCGGTTCTTCACCGCCACGATGGTGCAGATCGGCGCCGAGCTCGAGGAGTCGGCGCGGATCCACGGCGCGTCCTGGCTGCGGACGGTCGTGCGCATCTGGGTGCCGCTCCTGCGGCCGGCCATCCTGGGGGCGTGGATCCTCCTCTTCGTCGTCGCCGTGCGGGTGCTCGATCTGGCCGTCCTCCTGGCCGGCCCCGGCAGCCGCATGCTGTCGGTGGACATCTTTCTCTGGACCGTGACCGGCCGGCAGGAGGCCGCGTCCGTGCTGGCCTTGCTCCAGACGGCGCTGGTGGTCGCAGGCTACGTCATGGCGCGCCTGCTGCTCGGCCGCGTGCCGCAGCAGAGTGCGCTGGTGAGCGTGTTGACGGCGCGCCCTTGGCCCGGACTGCCTAGAGTCCCGCGAGGAAAGCCCGGGAGTCGATCCCGGACCATGGCCGACGATGACGATCGAGCGGGTGCTCGCGTTCAACGGCCTCGACGTGCTCGTCGCCCGGGACGAGGGCCTCTTCGAGGCCGAGGGCCTGGATCTCCGGATCGCGACGCCGGCGCCCAGCCGACCTCCGTTCGGCCGCCGACGGGACGCTCCTCGAGCCGGTCACGAATCAGGGGCGGCTCCTCGACCGTGGGGACGCCGTCATGTTCCAGGGGTGAGAGTGCGGCAATAACCGCCGGGTGGCGGACAGTGCCGTGGGCGCGCTGCAGATCGGACGTCGCTCGATGATCGTGTGTGGAGCGCTGGTGGTGGCGCCGACCTCGAGCGTCCATACGCCGCAGGAGCTGGCCGGCAAGCCCGTGGCCCTCGACTACGGCAACGGCACCGCCTACGCCGGCCTGCTGATGCTCGAGGGCGCCATGCCGCGCGAGGCCATCACCACCCGCGCGGCCGGCAGCCACGGCGGCGAGCGACTCGACGGGCTCCTGCGAGGGCGAGTTCGAGGCCACGGTATTGCAAGAGCCATGGATCACGGCGGCCGAGAAGATCGGATGCCGTCTGGTCTCGACCACGTTCTTTCACGGGACGTGGGTCGCCGATCGGAGCGTGAGCGCCGAGGCCTATGCGGCGTTCCTGCGCGCGGTCACGCGCGCCGTCCGGCGCATCAATGCGGACAAGCGACGGTACGTCTCCTACTACCTGCGCGATTTCCCCGGTCACCCCGCGCTGGCCGGGCTCACACCCGACGACTTCAACCTGGGTCGTATCCAGCTGAAGGAGCCGGGCCCGATCCCGGAGCACGAGGCGCGCTGGGCGTGGGAATGGATGGCCGGCTGGGGGCTACTCGAGGGCACCTTCGACGTCTCGGCGCAGATCAACCGGCGCGTCGAGCGCGAGGCCCACGCGAACGCCGCGGCGGCGACGGCCTAGACTCACATCTGCCAGACCGGTCGTACGTCGACGAAGCTGTCGGGGCGGAGCGGGATCTTCTTCGCCCACTCGAGGGCTTCCTGCTTGCTGGCGCACTCGATCAGGTAGAAGCCACCCAGGGCTTCCTTCGTCTCGGCGAAGGGGCCGTCGGTGACCTGGCGCTGTCCGGCCTTCAGACGGATACGGCTGGCGTCGGCGTCCGGCCGCAGGCGCTCGCCCACGACCATCTTGCCGGACGCGCGCAGCTCGTCCGCGAAGCGCATGTGGCCTTGCACGATGGCCGTCATCTCGGCCGGTGGCACGGCCGCCTCGACCTTCTCGTCGCCGCAGATGAGCAGCATGTAGCGCATGAAGCCTCCTCTGAGGGCCACCACGGCCGGTGCCGCCCGGCGACCACTCACTCCCTACGACGACGATCGCCTGCGAAAATCGACAGCCGTTCCGGCCAGTCTGGTGATCTGGCGGAGTATCGAGGGGCGCCACGGCTTCGCCGGGGCGTCCCGAGCCGCCCCGGGGGCCCCGGGGGGCTTGGGGGGCCCGTTCGAGGCCCCCCATCTCAATCTATAGGTCATTCCCGGAGTAGGACTGGTTGAACGACTTGTTGCAGAGCGGGAAGTCGGGAACGATGTTCTTGAGCAGCGCGTACGAGAGCGGCCGCCAGTTCAGGAAGGACGGGTCCATCACCTTCACGCGGTAGAGCCGGCCGTCGGGCCCGCCCATCACCCAGTGGATGATGGCGCCCCGCCACCCCTCCACCAGCGCGAAGGCCGGGGCGAAGGCGGGGAGTGCGGGCAGCGGGACCGTCAGCGGCCCCGCCGGCAGCCGGTCCACGGCCTGCCGGATGAGCTTGACCGACTCACGCATCTCGTCCACGCGCACCAGCGTCCGCGCCTTGACGTCCCCCCACTCGAAGACCGGGACCCGAAAGGACAGGTGAGCGTAGGCCGCGAACGGGTGGTCCCGGCGGACATCGATATCGATGCCGGAGGCGCGCGCGACGTAGCCCAGGACGCCGTGGTCGCGCGCGGTCGCCGTGGTCAGTCGCCCGGTTCCCTCGAGCCGGTCCAGGACGAGCGTGTTCTCGAGGGCCAGCCCGGCGATCTCCTCGAAGTCGCGCAGGGCGGCGTCCACTTCGGCCGGCAGGTCCAGCCCCGCCGGGAGGTCCACCCCGACGCCGCCCGGGACGATGCCGCCGCGGAGCAGCCGGTTGCCGGTGAGCCGCTTGTTCAGGCGCAGCAGCCGCTCGCGGATCCGCAAGCAATGCGAGTGCGCCACCGCGTAGCCGGTGTCGTTCGCGATCGCCCCGAAGTCCCCCACGTGGTTGTAAAGGCGTTCCATCTCGAGGAGGACGACCCGCAGGTAGGCCGCCCGCTCCGGCGCCGGGACTCCGGCGGCCGCCTCCAGCGCCTGGCAGAAGGCGAGCGCATGGCCCACGGTGGTGTCCCCGGAGATCCGCTCGGCCAGCTCGACGCCGGCGGCGGGCTCGCGCCCCTCGAAGAGCTTCTCGGTCCCCTTGTGGGTGAAGTACAGCCGCGACTTCATGTCGATGATCGTCTCGCCCACCACACTGAACCGGAAGTGCCCGGGCTCGATGATCCCGGCGTGCACCGGCCCGACGGGGATCTCGTAGACGCCCTCCCCGCCCACCTCGGTGAAGGGAAACGCGCGCCCGTCGTCGGTGAACTCGCGCGGGACGGCGTCTTTGCGCAGCGGGAAGTAGTCGGGCGGCCAGAATCCGTGGCGGACGAGGGGCCGGGGGTCGGGATGACCATCGGCGATGATTCCAAAGAGGTCGTAGATCTCCCGCTCGAAGCGCGAGGCCGGGTAGTGAAACGTGGCCAGCGAGTGGATCACGGGCGCGTCGGCCGGCGCGGTGGCCGACGCGTGGACGAACCAGTCTTCCCGCTGATGCGTGAAGAGATAGTGGACCTCGAACGCGGCCCGGTCCGCGCGGCGGTCGGCGGCGGCCATGAAGACCAGCTCCCCGCCGAACCCCGCCCGAAGAAGGCTCGCCAGCGCCGGGACGGCGGCCGGGTCGACCGAGCAGTGGAGCTCGTTGTCGCGCACCGTGCGCACGTCGGTCACGCCGTGCGCGAGCTGCTCGCCGACCGCCCTCGTGAGCTCCGGGATGCGCGTCATCGCCCGACGATCTCCACGATGTGCTCCAGCAGCGTCTGCAGCGGCGCCGGCAGCGTGAGCCCGAGGACCACCAGCGCCGCCATGCACACGCCGAGTGGGACCAGCGGCCAGGCGTTCCCCTCGCCCACGACCGTGCCCGCCGCCGGCGCGCCGTAGAGCATCCGGTTCAGGTGCCCGATCATCGAGACGAACGCCAGCGTGAGCAGCGCCAGGACGAGCCCCATCAGCCAGGGGCGGCCGGCCGCGAACCCGGCGCGGAAGAGCGCAAACTCGGAGATGAAGAGGCCGAAGGGCGGCAGCCCGACGACGGCCAGCACCGCCGCCGCGAACAGGCCGCCCGTCCACGGCATGGTCCGGAGGAGGCCGGACACCCCGTCGATCTCCGTGGTCCGGTACCGGTGAAGGATGCGGCCGGCGAGGAAGAACATCGTCGACTTCGCCAGCGTGTGGTTGAGCAGGTGCAGCATCGCCGCGAAGGTGCCCAGGGGGCCCAGTGCCAGCCCCACGCACATCAGCCCGGTGTGCTCGATGCTCGAGTAGGCCAGCATGCGCTTGTAGTTCCGCTGGACCACCAGGCTGAAGGCCGCGATGACGATGGAGAGGATCCCGAGCACGATGAACAGGCCGTCGGTGAACCGCGTCCCCACCGCCGCGTTCACGACGGCCTCCCATCGCATCACGGCGTAGAGCGCGACCGCGAGCAGCACGCCCGACATCATGGCGGACAGCGGCGCCGGCGCCTCCGAGTGGGCATCGGGCAGCCACGTGTGCATGGGCGCCAGGCCGGCCTTCGTGCCGTACCCGATGAGGATGAAGACGAACGCGAGCTGGATCACGGGCGCGTGCAGGTGCGGCGCCGCGGCCATCAGGACCGTCCAGTTCAACGCGTCCTCCCGGCGGCCGGCGAGGTTGACGAAGTCGAAGTAGCCCAGCACCGTCCCCGCGAACGCCAGCGCGATGCCGATCGATCCGATCAGGATATATTTCCACGAGGCCTCGACCGACGCCTTCGTCACGTGGAGCGGGATGAGCATCGCCGACGTGATCGTGGTCGCCTCGATGGCGATCCACATGAACCCCACGTTGTTCGTGGTCACGGCGAACAGCATCGTGAACGTGAACAGGTTGCCGAAGATGCGGAAGCGCCGGGCCTGCGCGCCGTCGTAGCCGTCATCGCCCCCCATGCCCGGCCCGAGCCAGGCCGCCAGCGCCCCCACCACGCTCACGCAGAACGCGAGCAGGGTGGAGAGCGCGTCGGCCCGCAGGAACTCGCGGGGCCCCGACGTCAGCACGTCGCCGGCCAGGATGGAGCGCCACAGCGCCACCGCCGCGCCGACCGACAGCAGCGACAGCAAGCCGTTCGCCCATCCGACGAGGTGCCGATAGGGCTTCACCGCCACCGCCAGCAGCGCCGCCAGCAGCGGCGCGCCGAGGAGGATCGCGAACGTGCTCACGCTGGTCTCAGTGCCTCAGGCGGTTGAGCTGTTCCACGTCGATGCTCTCGAACGTCTCGTGGATCTGGTAGATGAAGATCTGCATGACCAGGAACCCCATGAGGACGTCCAGGAACACGCCCAGCTCGACGATCAGCGGGATCCCGTACGTCCCCAGCACCGCCAGCAGGGCGATGCCGTTCTCCAGCATCAGAAAGCCGACGACCTGGGTCAGCGCCTTCTTGCGGCTGATCACGACGAACAGGCTCACCAGCACGAGTCCCATCGCCAGCGGCATGCCGGCCCGTGTCGGCAGCTGACTCAGCGCGACGAGCGGCCGCGTGATGGCGTAGCCGAAGAGCACGAGCAGGCCGGCGATCACCAGGGACGTCGCCGTGTTGACGTAGGGCTCCAGCTCGCGCTCGGCCGCGAACCGGCGCTGCATCCGCCTCAGGAGCCGCGGAATCACGACCACCTTCAGCAGGAAGAGGCTGGCCGCTACCCAGTAGAGCTCGTGGTCGTCGCCGAAGTACGCCACGATCGCCGTCACCACCGAGAGCACGATGGACTGCCAGGCGAAGGCGGTCACGTACGCGGTCACGCCCCGCCGCCACAGCAGGATGAGGCCGAAGATCAGCACCAGGCTCGAGCCGAGCACGCACAGCTGGGAGAAGACGCTGTCCATTGGTTACCTCAGGAGAAAGGACGAGGTGACGGCGAGCAGCGCCAGGACGAACGAGACGCTCAGCAGCTCGGGCACCCGGAACAGCCGCAGCTTCGCGATCCGGATCTCCAAGATCGCCACCGCGCCCGCCAGCACCACGAACTTGACCAGCAAGCTGACCACGGCGATCGCGAGCGAGGCCGGCGTCAGGGCCATGGAGATCCCCAGCGGCACGAACAGGTTCCCGAGCAGCGAGAAGAAGATCAGCAGCTTGACCGCCGCCGCCCACTCGATGAGCGCGAGGTACCGGCCCGAGTACTCCAGCACCATCGCCTCGTGGATCATGGTCAGCTCGAGATGCGTCGCCGGATTGTCGATCGGCAGCCGGCCCGTCTCCGCGAGCGTCACGATGAACAGCGCGCCGAACGCGAGCAGATGGCCGGGGCTCAGGGCCGTCACCGGATCGGTCAGGGTGCGCGCCACGATCTGACCGAGGTTGGTGGACCCGGCCCCGAGGGCGAGGGCGAAGATGGCGAGGGCGACCGTGGGCTCGGCGAGGGCGGCGACGGTCATCTCGCGGCTGGCGCCCATCCCGCCGAAGGGCGAGCCCGGGTCGAGACCGGCGAGCGAGAGGAAGAAGGTGCCGAGCAGGAGGAGGTAGACGACGACGAGCAGGTCGCCGATCCCGTCGAACGGGAGCGGCACCGCGAGGATGGGGACGAGGAACGTCACGGCCACCGCGCTGGTGAAGACGACGAACGGCGCCGCCCGGAACAGCCAGGAGGCGTTGCTCGAAACGACGACCTCCTTCTGGAACAGCTTGAGCAGCTCCCAGTACGGCTGCCACACGGGCGCCCCGCGCCGGTTCTGCAGCCGCGCCTTCATCCAGCGCACGAGCCCGACCACGCCCGGAGCGAGCAGCAGCGCCAGGGCCGCCTGCGCCACCTCCAGCACGTAGCCGATCACCGCCACCACCTCGCCACCATGAGGAGGACGAGCAGCGCGAACGTCATGTACGCGAGGTAGAGGTGCAGCGACCCTCCCTGGAGCCGGCGGGTCCACGTCGCCACGATGCGGAGCGCGCGCAGCAGCGGATCGTAGAGGACCCGCTCGAACCACGGGTGGATCTCGCTCCGGTACTCGATCGACTGCACGAAGTACTTCGACGCCGGGTGGAAGTCGATGGACAGGTCCCGCGTCGGCCGGTACAGCTCGGCGAAGATGCGCCGCAACGGCTCCGCGAAGGCGGTGGCGGTGTACTCCATACGCGCGGTCTGGCCGATGCGGCCGCAGCCCCACGTGTCGCCGATGCGGAGCCGGCGGTCGGCGCCGCCCAACCACAATCCCAGCGGGACGAGACCCAGCAGCAGCAGCAGCCCGAGCGCCAGCAGGGGCGAGGACATCTCGCCGACGGCGCCGGGGACCCGGAGCGGCAACCCCAGGGTGAACGTCACCTCGGCCGTTGCGAAGCGGTCGAGGCTGGACAGCACCCCGCCGAGCGCCCGCACGACGAACGAGGGCGCCAGCCCGAGCCCCACGCAGGCCAGCGCCAGCGACGCCATGCCGATCTGCATGGACCGCGGGGCCTCGTGCGCGCGCGCGGCCTCCGGCGAGCGCGGGATGGCCAGGAACGTGATCCCGAACGCCTTGACGAAGCAGGCCGCCGCCAGCCCGCTCGTGAGCGCGAGCATGGCCACGGCGATCGGCATGATCACGGCGATTTCGGGCTGGGGGATCGCCGAGCCGCCGAGCAGGGCCTGAAACACCAGCCATTCGGAGACGAACCCGTTGAGCGGCGGCAGGGCCGAGATCGCGCACGCCCCGACGAGGAAAAAGAGGGCGGTGCGCGGCATCCGCTTGATCAGACCGCCCATCGCCTCCATGTTGCGGGTGCCGACCGCGTGCAACACCGAGCCCGCGCCCAGGAACAGCAGGCCCTTGAAGCAGGCGTGGTTGATCGTGTGATAGAGCCCGGCGATGATCCCGAGGGCGGCCAGCGCCGACAGCCCGAAATTCTGGAAGATCAGGCCGGCCCCGATCCCGATGAAGATGATGCCGATGTTCTCGACGGAGTGAAATGCGAGCAGTCGCTTGAGATCGTGCTCCATCAGGGCATAGAGCACCCCGAGGAGCGCCGAGACGGTGCCGAGACCGAGGACCAGGCCGCCCCACCACGCCGGCCCCTCCCCGAGCAGGTCGATCGTGACGCGCAGGAGGCCGTAGACGCCCATCTTGATGACGACGCCGGACATCAGCGCCGACACGTAGCTCGGCGCGACCGGGTGCGCCATCGGCAGCCATACGTGCAGCGGGACGACGCCGGCCTTGGCGCTGAAGCCGAAGAGGCCCAGCACGAACGCGGCGTCGCGCGCGCCGGGCGAGAGCGCGGCCGAGCGCATGGACGCGTAGGAGGTCGTCAGATCGCCCGTGGACATGAGGAGGAACATCGCCACCAGGGCGGCGAAGCCGGCATGCGTGATGCCGATGTACCAGCGCGCGGCGCGGACCGTCCCCGGCTGATCGTGCTCGGTGAGGACCATGAAGTAGGCCGACAGCGACATGGCCTCCCAGGCGATGAGGAAGGTCAGGGCGTTGTCGGCCATCACCTGCACACTCAGGGACAGCAGCAGGACGTTCAGCATGGCGCCGAGCATCCGGAGGGAATAGCGGCCGTCGTACGACGCCGAGTAGCCGAATCCGTACACGGCCACGGCGGCGCCGACCACGCCGATGACGATGAGGAAGAAGGCGCTCAGGCCATCGATGCGCAGCATGAAGCCGGTCAGCGGCAGGAACGAGGCGGTGAGGGTCGGCGCGAGCCCGGCGCCGAGACAGACGGCGCCCAGGGCCAGCCCCGCCAGGGCGCCGGCCAGGGCGAAGGCGGCGACGAGGCCGCGCCCGGCTGCGCCCCGGACCGCGAGCGCGGCGAGCGCCCCGAGCGGGTACGCGGCGAGCACCACCCCCAGCAGGACCTGCGCGGCGGCCATCTCACGCGCCTCGCACGAGGAGCATGGCCAGGAGTCCCAGCAGAGCGATGACCAGGTAGGTCAGGTATGCGTGCGCGGATCCCGACTGGATGGCGCGCGCGTGGGCGGCCCACCGCCTCACGCGCGCGATCATCGGGGCGTAGAGGTAGCGCTCGAACCAGGGCACGATCTCGCTCCGGTACTCGATGGACTGCACGAAATACCGGGACTCCGGATGGAAGTCGATGGAGAGGTCCTGCGTCGGCCGATACAGCTCGGCGAACACCCGGCGCAGGGGCTCCGCGAAGGCGGTCGACGTGTATTCCATCCGGGGCGTCT
Organism: uncultured Candidatus Rokubacteria bacterium; assembly: GCA_963743355.1. Lineage (GTDB taxonomy): Bacteria > Methylomirabilota > Methylomirabilia > Rokubacteriales > CSP1-6 > AR5. Next base: position 2,631,210 of record CAVUPM010000002.1, on the reverse strand, counting down.
GGACCACCCGGCCGCAGCCCCAGGTGTCGCCGACGCGGAGACGCCGCCCGGCCCCGAGGAGCCGGACTCCCAGCCATACCCCGACCGTGACAACGACCACCCCCAGAGCCACCAGGGTCGGCGACATCTGCGCGAACGCCCCGGGCGTGGAGAGCGACAGTCCGCCGCCCAGCTTCGCCGGCACCGCCGGAAGCCCGGCGCGGCCGGCCAGGACGGTGCCCAGCGCCGACATGATGGGCACCGCCGCCAGGCCGAGACCCGTGCACGCCACCGCCAGGATTCCCATGCCGATCCGCATCGACAGGGGGGCCTCGTGGGCGTGCTCGGCCTCGGGCGAGCGGGGAATGGCGAGGAACGTGATGCCGAAGGCCTTCACGAAGCCGGCCGCGGCGAGACCGCCGGTGAGGGCGAGGATCCCGACCGCCAGCGTCATGAGGGGAGCCACCAGCGGGGCCGAGCTGCCGATGCCGGGCAGGAGGGACTGGAAGAGCAGCCACTCACTGACGAAGCCGTTCAGCGGGGGCAGTCCGGCGATGGCCAGGGACCCGATCAGGAAGCAGAGGGCGCTCCAGGGCAGCCGGCGGATCAGACCACCCAGCCGGTTCATGTCGCGGGTCCGGGTCGCGTGGAGGACGGACCCGGCGCCGAGGAACAGGAGCCCCTTGAACGCCGCGTGGTTCAGCGCGTGGTACAGCCCGGCGCTCAGGGCGAGCGTCGCCGCCGAGACCGTCCCCAGGCTCAGAAAGAGCGCGCCCGTCCCGACGCCGATGAAGACGAGGCCGATGTTCTCGACGCTCGAGTAGGCCAGAAGCCGCTTGAGGTCGTTTTCCATGAGGGCGTAGAGCACTCCGAGCACGGCCGACAGCGCGCCCAGCACGATCAAAAGCGCCCCCCACCAGGCCGGCCCGCCGCCCAGCAGGTCCAGACCGACGCGGAGGAGCCCGTAGACACCGAGCTTGATCATCACGCCCGACATCAGTGCCGACACGTGGCTCGGCGCGGCGGGATGCGCGCGCGGAAGCCACACGTGGAGCGGGATGATCCCGGCCTTCGAGCCGAACCCGAGGACGGCCAGGAGGAACACGGCATCGCGCCTCACCGGCGAGAGCGTGGCCGCCGCCGCGCGCAAGTCGGCGAAGGCGGTCGTGGCCGCGCCGCCGGCGAGGAGCAGGAAGGCCGCGAGCACGAGCGCGAGCCCGGCGTGGGTCATGGCCAGGTACCAGCCGCCCGCCTGGATCGTGTCCGGTTCGTTGGTCTCGGTCATGACCAGGAAGTACGAGGTGAGCGACATGCCTTCCCACATCAGCAGGAAGGTCAGCACGTTGCCGGCGCAGGGAACCAGGCTCATGGTCAGCAGGAAGAGATTCAGCATGGCGCCCAGCAAGCGCAGCGAGTACCGCCCTTCGTAGGCCTCGGAGTAGCCGGCGCCGTAGATGGCGCACGGCACGGCGACCAGTCCGACCAGCGCCAGGAAGAAGGCGCCCAGTGCGTCCAGCCGGAACACGAGGCCGTCGGCGACGGACAGGAGCGCCGGGGCCTCCACCACGAGCGGGGCCCCCCCGGCGAAGAACCCGAGCGCGACGGCGAGCCCGGCCCCCCCGCCGATCACGGCGCCGCCGGCGGTCGCGCGGCGCGCGGTGCTGCCGGTCGGCGAGAGCACCGCGGCGGCCGCGCCGAACCCGTACCCCGCCACCATGAGGGAGAACAGGAGGATCATCGGCGACCGACGGCGGCGAGGATTCCGCGGAGGATGTCAGCCGGCTCCGGGGGGCAGCCGTCGACGAAGACGTCGACCGGGATGATCTGATCGACACTCCCGGCGACGGCGTAGCTGCCCTTGAAGACGCCGCAGGACCGCGCGCAGTCGCCGATCGCCACGACCAGCTTCGGAGCGGGCGTCGCCTCATAGGTCTTCAGCAGCGGCACCGCCATGTTCCGCGTCACCGGGCCCGTCACCAGCAGCATGTCGGCGTGGCGGGGCGAGGCGACGAAGTGCACGCCGAACCGCTCGCTGTCGTACACGGGGCTGGTGAGCCCGGTGATCTCGAGCTCGCAGCCATTGCACGATCCCGCGTCGACTTCCCGGATGGCGAGCGCGCGCCCGAACAGCCGCCGGGCCCGCGCATCGACGTCGTGGAGGAGGCGCACGACTTCATCGCCGCCGGCCATCAACGGCTCGGTGGCGAGGCCGACCTGGAGGATCTTGGAGAAGAGGCGCACTATCGGCGCCGCCCCTCCCGGCGGAGCTCGCGGAGCATGGTCTGGCTGTCGATGAGCTGACTATCGAAGATCCGGCGGGCGATCGTGAGCAGGGCGCCGATCGACGCGACGCGGATCGTGTACCGCACCGTCGTGCCGGCCTTTTGCGCCCTCACGATGTTCTTGGCCCTGAGCATGGCGAGATGCTGGGAGACGATCGGCTGCTCCAGATCCAGGGCCTCCTGGAGCTCCTGCACACTCCGCCCGCCGCTGATGAGGACCTCGAGGATGCGGATGCGGACCGGATGCCCCAGCGCCTTGAAGAATTCGGCCTTGAACACCTGCAGCGGCCCGGAAGGCGACGACTTGCCCGTCACGGTCTGCAAACATATATCGTCATATCTGATTATGCAAGATCGCGATCGGCCAGCCGGCCCCGGGGAGCCCACGCAAGACCGAGGAGCGGCCCGCAGGCTTCGATTCGCCCGTCGAACAGCCGCCGATTGGACAGCGCGCCGTCGGCGCCCACGGCGAAGACGGTCAGTCGGCTGGCGAACATCTCGGCGACGATCAGCGTCCGGCCGTCCGGCGTGATGTCGTTGCAGGGTCCCGTTGCCATCTCCGATAGATCAGCCGCGACGTGCGCGCCGGCGCCGTCGAAGCGGAGCAGGCGGCGATCGAGCATCGAGACGACCAGCAGCGCTCCGTCAGGCGTCCAGCCCAGACCCGACGGCCGCTGCGGGATCTCGGCCACCGTTTCCCGTCGCGCCAGCGCGGCGCTTCCGGGACGGTCAATCCGTCGACGACGATTTCGCCCAATTGACGACGCTCTGACCGCATAATTCCCGCGGGAGTCCAGCGATGTCAACCCGTCTTCGAGCGCCGCTCGTCCTCGCCGTGCTGCTGCTCGCGGCCGTTCCCGTCGGCCTCGCCAGCGCCGCGCCGGAAGGAGAGATGACGTGGGCGGTCCACGTCTCGCTCGCCCCCACGTGGTTCGATCCCGCCGAGACGCCGTCGGTCATCACGCCGTTCATGATCCTCTACGCCCTGCCCGACGCCCTGGTGAAGCCGATGCCGGGCAACGCGATGGCCCCGAGCCTGGCCGAGTCGTGGAGCATGTCGAAGGACGGGCTCGTGTACGAGTTCGTCCTCCGCCGAGGCGTGAAGTTCCACAACGGCGATCCCGTCTCCGCCGAGGACGTGAAGTTCTCGCTCGAGCGGTACCGCGGCGGCGCCTCCAGCACCCTGAAGGAGCGGGTGGCGGCCGTGGAGGTCGTGGACTCGCAGCGCGTGCGCATCCGGCTCAAGCAGCCGTGGCCGGACTTCATGACCTTCTACGCGACGCCGGCGACCGGGGCGGCCTGGATCGTGCCCAAGCGCGATGTTCGCGCCGATCGTCGAGCCGGCCTTCCTGAGCGGCCACGGGCCGCGGGTCGAGCAGTCCGGGTTCGGCCTCATCGCGGGCATCCCGTACGCCCTGCCCTATGAGGAGATCCGGCTCAAGCCCGGGAGACCCTAGACCCTTCCCGGACTTTCGGCACGAAATTGACTTGCCCCGGCAAGTCTGCAAGAATTCACGACACTTTCCGAGGATTCCCGACACTTATGGCGCCACGAAAGCGGCCGTTTCATACGGCGTCCGACGCCGAGATCAAAGCCGGCGAGGTCGCCGACGTCTACTTCCAGCGGACGGTCGAGATCCTGGTCGCCCGCGGTGATCGCAAGCACGTCAAGGCCGAGGTCTACCTCAAGTCGCTTCCCGAGGACTGGGACTGGGGCGTGCTGGCCGGCATCGAGGAGGTTGCGGCGCTGCTCGAGGGCGTCTCGGTCGACGTCAAGGCGATGGATGAGGGCACCGTCTTCGCGCCCTACCAGCCGGTCCTGACCCTCGAAGGCGTGTACGTGGAGTGGGCGCAGTACGAGACCGCGCTGCTCGGCCTGCTCTGCCAGGCCTCCGGCATCGCGACCAAGGCGGCGCGTTGCAAGAAGGCGGCGGGCGAGCGGCAGGTGATCTCGTTCGGGGCGCGTCGCATGCACCCCACGCTGGCGCCGATGATCGAGCGCAATGCCTTCATCGGCGGCTGCGACGGCGTCGCCGTCACCAAGGCGGCCGAGCTGATCGAGGCCGACCCGATGGGCACGATTCCGCACGCCCTCGTCCTCATGGTCGGCGACACCGTGGAGGCGTTGAAGGCCTTCCACGAGGTGATCGAGCCCAAGGTGCGCCGGGTGGCGCTGATCGACACGCTGCAGGACGAGAAGTTCGAGGCGATCCGCGTGGCCGAGGCGCTCGGCAAGGAACTCTTCGCGGTGCGCCTGGACACGCCATCCTCCCGCCGCGGCGACCTCTACCGGATCGTCGAGGAGGTGCGCTGGGAGCTGAACCTGCGCGGGTTCGAGCACGTCAAGATCGTCGCCTCCGGCGGTATCGACGAGTACGAGATCCTCCACCTCAATCCGGTCGTCGACTCCTACGGCGTCGGCACCTCCATCGCCAACGCGCCCGTTCTGAACTTCGCGCTCGACATCATGGAGATCGAGGGCCGGCCGATGGCCAAGCGGGGCAAGTGGTCGGGCGCCAAGGATGTGCTGCGCAAGCGCGGCACGCTGGAGACCGTGGTGGTGCCGACCGGCTCGCCGGCCCCGGCCGGCGGCCCCTGGGACCCGGTGCTGAAGCCGCTGGTGACCCGCGGCCGGGTGGCGCGCGACCTGCCGCCGCCCCGCACGATCCGCGACTTTGTGCTGGACCAGCTCTCGGGCGTGCCGCTGGAGACGATTCGCCGGCAGGGACTTCGCCGCGACTTCTGAGCGGCAGCTGATGTCCACCATCCTCGAGCGTATCGTCGCCGACAAGCGCGACGAGGTGGCCGCGCGCCGGCGCGCCGCCCCGCGGGCCGAGCTGGAGCGCCGCTGCCAGGGCCGGGCCCCCACTCGCGACTTCGAGGCCGCGCTGCGGCCGGCCGGTGCCCCGGTCGCGCTGATCGCCGAGGTCAAGAAGGCCTCGCCCTCCCGCGGCGTGCTGGCCGCCGACCTCGATCCGGTCGCCCTGGCCGAGACCTATGGCCGCCACGGCGTCCACGCCATCTCGGTCCTCACCGACGAGAAGTACTTCAAGGGCCACCTGGACCTGCTCGACGCCATCCGCGCGCGCGTCACCGTGCCGCTGCTCCGCAAGGACTTCACGATCGACGAGTGGCAGCTCTGGGAGTCGCGTGGGGCCGGCGCCGACGCCATCTTGTTGATCGTGTCGATCCTCGACGGCCCGCAGCTGGGTGACCTGCTGGCGGCCGCCAAGGGGCTCGGCCTCGCGGCGCTGGTCGAGTGCCACACCGCGGCCGAGGTCGACCGCGCGCTCGGCGCCGGCGGCCGGATTCTCGGCATCAACAACCGCGACCTGGCGACGTTCGAGACGCGCATCGAGACCACGCTGGAGCTGCTGCCGCTGATCCCGCCCGGTCCCATCGTCGTCAGCGAGAGCGGCTTCTTCACCGGCGACCAGGTCCAGCGCGTCGTCGCCGCCGGCGCCGGCGCCGTGCTGGTCGGGGAAGGGCTCGTGCTCGCCCCGGACGTGGCGGGCAAGATCCAGGAGTTGAGACTGGCGGGTAGACAGGTCTCGCGCCAACCGGGGGTGCGGAGTTGAGACACGCGCCTCGTACGATCCCGCGCAAGCCGGGGGGACATGGGGGGGCGTCTCGCCCCACCCATGCTTCAACAATGACGCGCGTGAAAATCTGCGGCATCACCAGTATCGAAGACGCGCGGATGGCCGTCCAGGCCGGGGCGGACGCACTCGGGTTCATCTTCGTCGAGAACACGCCGCGCTTCGTGACGCCCGAGCAGGTGGCGCCGATCATCCGGGTCCTGCCACCGTTCGTCACGCCGGTCGGGGTGTTCTGGGACCACAAGTCGGGGCACGTGAAGGCCGTGGCCGAGGCGTGCGGGCTGCGCGTGCTCCAGTTCCACGGTGACGAGACGCCCGAGGACCTGGCCGGCTACGCCCTGCCGGTCATCAAGACGATCAAGCTGCCGCCCGTCTCGACGATCGACGGCCTGCCCGAGTACCGGGTCGGTGGGTTCCTCGACGCGCTGTACTTCCGCAACGTCGCCTCCGCGTTGCTGCTCGACACGACGGCGCGCTGGAGCGAGGGCGAGGCGCGCGAGACGCTCGCCTGGCAGCGCATCCGCATGATGGGCGGCCGGCACGACAACCGCATGCACATCATCCTGTCCGGCGGCCTCACGCCCGAGAACGTGACGGAGGCGGTCGGCATCGTGCGGCCGCACGCGGTCGACGTGAACTCCGGCGTGGAGACCCGGCCGGGGAAGAAGGATCCCGACAAGGTGCGGCGCTTCGTCACCGCCGCGAAGGCGGCGTGATGGCGCGGCTGCCCGACGCGCGCGGACACTTCGGCCGGTTCGGCGGCCGCTTCGTGCCGGAGGTGCTGATGGCGCCGCTCCTGGATCTGGAGAAGGCGTACGCCGCGGTCCGGCGCGATCGCAAGTTCCAGGCGCGCCTCAACGCGCTCCTCGCCGACTACGCGGGACGTCCGACCCCGCTGTATCACGCGGCCCGCCTCACCGAGCACTGCGGCGGCGCGCGCATCTGGCTCAAGCGCGAGGATCTCTGTCACACCGGCGCCCACAAGATCAACAACGTGCTGGGGCAGGCGCTGCTGGCCGAGCGCATGGGCAAGCGGCGCATCATCGCCGAGACCGGCGCCGGCCAGCACGGCGTGGCCAGCGCCACCGCCGCCGCGCTGCTCGGTCTCGAGTGCGAGGTCTACATGGGCGCCGAGGACGTCGAGCGCCAGGCGCTCAACGTCTTCCGCATGCGGCTGCTCGGCGCCCGCGTGATCCCGGTGGAGGCCGGCAGCCGCACGCTGAAGGACGCGGTCAACGAGGCACTGCGCGACTGGGTCACCAACGTCCGCACCACCTACTACCTGCTCGGATCCGCGCTGGGCCCGCACCCGTACCCGATGATGGTGCGCGACCTCCACGCGGTCATCGGCCAGGAGACCAAGCGCCAGTCCCGGCGGGCGCTGAAGCGGCTGCCCGACGTCCTCGTGGCCTGCGTGGGCGGCGGCTCCAACGCGATCGGCTTGTTCCACCCGTTCATCGGTGACCGGCGCGTGCGCATCGTCGGCGTCGAGCCGGGCGGCGACGGCATCGCGACCGGCCGGCACGGCGCCACCATGACGGCCGGCCACGTCGGCGTGCTGCACGGCGCCATGAGCTACCTGCTGCAGAACGACGACGGCCAGATCGCCATCGCGCACTCGATCTCGGCCGGGCTCGACTACCCGGGCGTCGGCCCCGAGCACGCCTACTACCGCGACGCCGGCCGCTTCGAGTTCGTCTCGATCACCGACGAGGAGGCGCTGGAGGGCTTCCTGGCGCTCACGCGGCTGGAGGGCATCATGCCGGCGCTGGAATCCGCCCATGCGATCGCCTACGCGATGCGATTGGCCAAGACGCTGCCGCGCTCGAAGACCATCGTGGTCGGCCTCTCGGGCCGCGGCGACAAGGACGTGCACGTCGTGGCCAAGGCGCTTGGGAAACGCGTGGAATGAGATCGGCGCCGGGACGCGCCTCGACCAGGCCACCCACGGCTCCCGCCGGGCACGCGCCCCCCGCTCCGAGATCACGGATCGACGCGACGTTCGAGCGGCTGCGCGCGCGGGGTGAGCGGGCGCTGGTTGCCTACATCATGGCCGGCGATCCGTCGCTGGCCGAGACCGAGCGACTGGTGATCGAGGCCGAGCGCCGCGGCGCCGACGTGGTCGAGCTGGGCGTGCCGTTCTCCGACCCGCTCGCCGACGGGCCGGTGATCCAGCGCGCGGACGTGCGCGCGCTGGCGGCCGGCACCAGCCTGCCGCGGGTGCTGGAGATGGTCGCCTCGCTGCGCGCGCGTGTGCGCCTGCCGCTGGTGCTGATGACCTACTACAACCCGATCCTGGCTTTCGGCCTCGAGGGCTTCGCGCGGACGGCCGTCGACGCCGGCGCCGACGGCGTCATCGTGCCCGACCTGCCGCACGAGGAGGCCGAACCCCTGCGGGCCGAGGCGGAGCCGGCCGGCCTCGACCTGATCCACCTCGTCGCCCCGACCTCGACCCCGGCCCGGGTGAAGGCCATCGCGCGGCTGAGCCGCGGCTTCGTCTACGTCGTCTCGCTCACCGGCGTGACCGGCGCGCGGCGCGACCTGCCGCCCGACCTCGACGCCCAGATTCGCACGCTGCGCCTGGTGACGACCAAGCCCGTCTGCGTCGGGTTCGGCGTGTCCACGCCCGAGCAGGTCGCCGCGGTCGGCGAGCTCGCCGACGGTGTCGTCGTCGGCTCCGCGATCGTCCGCGCCATCGAAGAGCACAGCGGCTCCTCCGCGCTCGTCGACAAAGTCGGCGACTTCATCGCGTCCCTCAAGGCACCATTGAGGGTGGGCTGACATGGCGTGGTTCAAGCGGACGGCACAGGAGACGCAGGGGACACCCAAGAAGGTCGTGATCGCCGAGGGACTCTGGATCAAGTGCGAGTCCTGCAAGGAGATCATGTACCGCGTCGAGGTGGAGAAGGCCGGGCGGGTGTGCCCGAAGTGCCACTACCCCTTCCGCATCACCGCGCACGAGCGCATCGCGCTGCTGAGCGACCCCGGCAGCTTCGAGGAGTACCAGGCCTCCCTCGGCAGCATCGACCCGCTCGCCTTCAAGGACACGAAGCGCTATCGCGACCGGATTCGCACCGCCAAGCAGAAGACCGCGATGCAGGAGGCCGTGATCACCGGCCTGGCCCGCATCGGCGGTTACCCGGCCATGCTGGGCGTCTTCGAGTTCGCGTTCCTGGGCGGCAGCATGGGCTCGGCGGTCGGCGAGAAGCTGACGCGCTCGATAGAAATGGCCATCGGCAAGCAGGTGCCGGTGATCATCGTCTCCGCCTCTGGCGGCGCCCGCATGCAGGAGGGGATCCTGTCGCTGATGCAGATGGCCAAGACCTCGGCCGCGCTGCAGCGCCTGGCCGAGGCGCGGCTACCCTACCTGTCGGTGCTGACCGATCCGACCACGGGCGGCGTCACCGCCAGCTTCGCGATGCTGGGCGACGTGAACCTCGCCGAGCCGCGCGCGCTCATCGGCTTCGCGGGTCCCCGGGTCATCGCCGAGACCATCCGCCAGCCGCTCCCCGACGGCTTCCAGCGCGCCGAGTTTCTCCTCGAGCACGGACAGCTCGACCTCATCGTCGAGCGCCGCGAGCTCAAGGACACGCTCCGCCGCCTCCTGGCCTTCTTCGCCGACCAGCCGACGCCGCCCGCATGACCTATGCCGAGGCGGTCGGCCGGCTCCTCGCCCTGCGCGGCGGCGAGTACGCCGGGATGCGGCCGGGGCTCGAGCGCATCGAGGCGCTGCTGGACGCGCTGGGGCGTCCCGAGCGCGCCTACCCACTGGCCCAGATCGGCGGCACCAACGGCAAGGGCTCGACGGCGGCGATGCTGGCCGCGATCCTGCGCGCCGACGGCCGCCGCGTCGGTCTCTACACCTCGCCGCATCTGGTGTCCTTCCGCGAGCGCATCCGCGTGGACGGCGAGCCCATCGCCGAGGACGCGGTGGTGGACGGCGTCGAGGCGCTCGGCACGCTGATCGCTCGCGTCGACGCCACGGTCTTCGAGGCGACCACGGCCCTGGCCCTCGACCACTTCGCGCACGAGCGGGTGGACATCGCCGTGCTGGAGGTCGGCCTCGGCGGGCGGGTCGACTCCACGACCGTGGGCCGCCCGGTGGTGGCGGCGCTCGGCCCCATCGACATCGACCACCGCGAGTACCTGGGCGACACGCTCGAGGCCATCGCCGGCGAGAAGGCCGCGATCTTCCGCTCCGGCACCGCCGTCTCCGCCGCCCAGCCGCCCGAGGCCGCCGCGGTGGTGGTCGCCCACGCGGCCCGGGCCGGCGTGCCGCTGCTGATGGAGGGGCGCGAGCTGAGCGTCACGGTCCGCGACCGCAGCCTCGACGGCCAGCGCATCGACTGCGCGGGGCCGGGCTGGCGGCTCGACGATCTCCGGCTCGGCCTGCTCGGCGCCTACCAGCCCGGCAACGCGCTGCTGGCCGTGACCGCCGCCCGCGTCCTCGACGTCGGGGAGCGCGCCATCCGTGAGGGCCTGGCGCGGGCGCGGTGGCCGGGGCGCTTCGAGGTGCGCCGCCGCCAGGGCGGCTGGCTGGTGCTCGACGGCGCCCACAACCCGGCCGGCGCCCGCGCCCTGGCCGCCTCGCTGGAGACGTACTTCGGTGAGGCGCCCACGACATTCGTCGTGGGAGTGCTGCGCGACAAGGACGCCCCCGGTATACTGCGCCCGCTGCTCGGCCGGGCGCGGCGCGTGGTGCTCACGGCCTTCGGGAGTCCTCGCGCGGCTGCGCCCGAGGATCTGCGCGCCCTCGTTCCGCCCTCGGTGCCGGTCGTCGTGGCCCCGTCGGTCGCCGACGCCCTGGGTCTTGCCGAGGAGGGATCTCGCTCGGCCGTCGTGTGCGTCGCCGGGTCGCTGGCCCTCGTGGGCGATGCGCTCCGGCACCTGGACGGGGGCGATAAACCTTGCCCGGTGGAAAACGCGGCTGATAGCATCAACACGCTTTTCTGACGAGGGTTTGCGGGACAGTTGAGAACGCCACTTCGCTGCGTGGGGCTGCTCGCGGCCGTCCTCCTGGGGTTGGCCGTGCTGCCGTGCACGTCCCTCGGTCAGACCCCGCAGGCTCCGGCTGTCGTGCCCACGCCGGGCGGCGACGTCACGGTGCTCGCCGACCGGCTCGAGGAGGTCGGCCCCGACCGCCTGCTGGTCGCCACCGGCAACGTCGAGGTCACGCGCGGCCGGTCGCGGCTGATGGCGGACCGGATCGAGATCAACCGCGACACCGGGGACGCGGTCGCCCAGGGCCGCGTGGTCTTCTACGACGGGGAGGACCAGCTCACCGGCCGGCGCATCGACTACAACCTCCGGACCGGCACCGGGGTCGTGTACGAGTCCGAGGCGCGGGTGGCGCCCTACTATCGGATCGGCGGCGAGCGCATGGACCGGCTCGGCGAGAGCGTCTACAAGATCCAGCGCGGCGTGTTCACGACCTGCGAGGACGATCCGCCCACGTGGGCGTTCAAGTTCGGCTCGGCCACCGCCGACCTCGAGGACTTCGTCTACGGCACCAACGCCTCGTTCTGGGTCAAGAACGTCCCGCTGATCCCGTTCTTTCCGTTCTTCGCCGCCGCCATCCGGCGCGAGCGCCAGACCGGTTTCCTGTTCCCGAAGCTCGGCCACTCCAGCCGCAAGGGCTTCCAGGCCGAGATCCCATTCTACTGGGCGATGTCCGACAGCGCGGACGCCACCATCGCCCCCATCATCTACACCGAGCGGGGCGTCGGGCTCAGCGGCGAGGCCCGCTACGTGCTGTCGGGCGAGCAGCGGGGCAGCGCCTCGGGCTTCCTGCTGCAGGAGACCGAGCGCAACGGCGCCACCCGGGGCCTCGGCAGCGTCAAGCACGACTGGCAGATCGCGCCGGGCCTCTCCCTGAAGGTCGACGTCAACGCGGTGACGGGCGACACCGTGCTCAGCGAGTACGGCGACCGCCTGCAGCAGCGGAGCTCGCAGCGCGTGGAGTCCAACGTCTTCCTCACGCGCACGTGGGAGTCCTGGAACTTCGTCGCCAACACCTTCAGCTACCAGGACCTCACCACCCGGCGGCCCGTGGAGCTGCAGCGCCTGCCCGACCTGAGCCTGCTGGGCGTACGGCAGCCCATTCCCGGCCTGCCGGGGTTCCTGTGGGAGCTGGAGACCGGCTACGTCAACTTCGTGCGCGACGTCGGCTCCAACGGCCAGCGCCTGGATCTCCACCCCCGCGTCTCCCGGCCGATCTCCGTCGGCGGGCTCGCGACCGTCACGCCGTTCGTGGGTGGCCGGCTCACGGGCTACGACAAGACGGTCACCGGCTTCCGCACGACTCGCGGCGTGACGGGGCCGATCGAGGTCACCGAGGACGAGGCGCGGCTGCGCCGGCTCTTCGAGGCCGGCACCGACATCGAGACGCAGTTCTCGCGCGTCTACCCGGTCGCGGGTCCCGGGGGCATCGACGCGCTGCTGCACAGCATCGAGCCGCGGGTGAACTACACGTGGATCACCGGCAAGGACCAGGACCGGCTGCCCGTGTGGACCGACGTGGATCGCATCCCCGACACGAGCCGGATCGAGTACTCGCTGACCAACCGCATCCGGGCGCGCACGGCCGCGCTGGCGGACGGCGAGCCGCTGCGCTGGGAGGCGCTGCGGGTGGCGCTGGGACACGGCTACGACCTCCGCAACGACAGCGCCGGTGACATCACGGGCACCGTGATCGTGCAGCCGGTGCCGCGCATCAGCCTGCGCACCGACGTCGCCCACAGCGTGCACGGCCAGGGCGTGCAGAGCGCGACCTCCGACCTGATCGTCCGCACCGACCCGGTGACCGTCTCGGTGGGGTCGCGCTACAGCGACCCGAGCCGGATCAACTTCATCACGACCGGGCTGGTGGCCGACATCTCGCGCTACGTGACCCTGCGCAACACCAACTTCTTCGACGCCCGCACGCTGACCTTCGTGGAGAGCCGCGCTGCGGCCGACATCAAGTTCCAGTGCTGGGCGCTGACCGTGGAGTTCGTGCACCGCGAGGGGCGCGACGACGAGGTCAACTTCGCGGTGAATCTGCTCGGCGTCGGCGGTCCGATCCGCACCTCGGTGGGCCTGGGCGCGCTGGAGGGAGCCGGCGAGCGATGATGAAGATCCCGTTCCTCGATCTCACCCGGCAGCACCGCGCCCTCAAGGCCGAGCTGCTGGGCGCCGTCGAGCGCGTGCTCGACGGCGGCCAGTTCGTGCTGGGCGGGGCGGGGCGGGCACTGGAGGCCGAGCTGGCCGCGCTGGCCGGCGTCCGCCACGGGATCGGCGTGGGGTCGGGCACCGACGCGCTGCGGCTGGCCCTCGCCGCCGTCGGCGTGAAGCCGGGCGACGAGGTGATCACGCCGGCGTTCTCGTTCGTGGCCTCGGCCTCGACCATCGTGATGGCGGGCGCCATCCCGGTGTTCGTGGACGTCGAGCCGGCGACGTACGGGCTCGACCCCGAGGCGCTGGAGCGCGCGCTCACGCCGCGCACACGCGCCATCGTGGCCGTGCACCTCTACGGCCACCCGGCGTGGATCGACCGCATCGCGGAGGTCGCGCGACGGCACGACGTCGCGCTCATCGAGGATGCCGCCCAGGCGATCGGCGCCACCTGGGACGGGCGACCGATCGGCGGCTGGGGCGACGCCGCCTGCCTGTCGTTCTATCCCACCAAGAACCTCGGGGCGTGCGGCGATGGCGGCCTGCTGCTCAGCGATCGCGACGACGTGGCCGAGCACCTGCGGCGCCTGCGCCACCACGGCGACAGCGGCCGCTATGAGCACGTCGAGCTCGGCTACTGCAGCCGGCTCGACGAGGTGCAGGCGGCCATGCTGCGCGTGAAGCTGGGCCGGCTGGACGCGTGGACGGAGGCGCGCCGGGGCCTGGCCGCGCGCTACCGCGACGGGCTGGCCGGGCTGCCGCTGGGTCTGCCGCGGGAGGATCCCCGGGCGCGCCACGTCTATCACCAGTTCGTCGTCCGCCACCCGCAGCGCGACGCGCTCGCCAAGGTCCTGGGCGACCTCGGCGTGGGCACGATGGTGCACTACCCGCGGGCCGTGCCCGACCAGCCGATGTTCGGGCTCCACGGGGAGCGGCAGTGGCCGCAGGCGTGGCGGGCGGCGCGCGAGGTGCTCTCGCTGCCGTGCTATCCGGAAATGACCGACGCCGAGGCGGACGGCGTCGTCGCCGCGGTCCGCACGGCGGTCAGCCGGGTCTGAGCCCGTGATCCGGCTGTAACCGGCGGCGCATGCTGACCGCCGTCCTCGTCTCGCTGCGGCCGCGCCAGTGGGTGAAAAACCTGTTCGTCTTCGGCGGGCTGGTCTTCGGCCAGCGCCTCTTCGACCCGCCAGCCGTGGGGATCGCCCTGGCCGCCTTCGTCGTCTTCTGCGGTCTGTCGGGCGCCATCTATCTGCTCAACGACGTCGCCGACCGCGACAAGGACCGCCTGCATCCCGACAAGCGCGCGCGGCCGGTCGCCTCCGGGCGGCTGCCGGTGGGCGTGGCCCTGGTGGCGGCGGCGGCGCTCATCGTGACCGGCCTGGCCGCGGCCGTCTGGCTGTCGCCTCCGTTCGCGCTGGCCGCTGTCACCTACGTGGTCCTCCTGTCCGCCTACTCGGCGTGGCTCAAGCACGTCGTGATCATCGACGTGCTGGTGGTAGCGCTCGGCTTCGTGCTGCGGGCGGCGGCCGGCGCGCTGGCGATCGGGGTGGGCATTTCCGGCTGGCTCCTGATCTGCACGATCCTGCTCGCGCTCTTCCTGGCGCTCGGCAAGCGGCGGCACGAGGTGCTGACGCTGGAGGAGAACGCCGCCCGCCACCGGCCGATCCTGGCCGAGTACAGCCCCGCCCTCCTGGATCAGATGATCGCCGTCGTCACCGCGTCCACCGTCACCGCCTACGCTCTCTACACGATGTCGCCGGAGACGGTGGCGAAGTTCCACACCTCGCTGTTGCCGGCGACGCTGCCGTTCGTGCTGTACGGCATCTTCCGCTACCTCTACCTTCTGTATCGCCGCCAGCTCGGCGGCAATCCGTCGGAGATCGTGGTGCGCGACCGCGCGCTGCTCCTCAACACGCTCCTGTGGCTCACCGTGGTCCTGCTGATTGTTTATGGGATGGGGGGCCCCGAGATGGCCCGCTAATCGTCATGGGGGCCTCGACATGGCCCCCAAGCCCCCAACCGCTCGTCACGCCCCGGGGAACCCGGGGCGCTCCTCGGTCTCGGCGGGTGACGCCGCGCGACTTCGCGCGCGACATCGGAGGAGGCGCGGAGGGCTCGGGGCTGGCGGGGAGCGACGCGGCACCATCTGACGGACCGGCGGGGCGTAGAATGAGCGAACGATGAAGATCAGGTCGCGGTGCCGGCCCGATGAGCCGCGACGTCCGCGTGCGCTTCGCGCCCAGCCCGACCGGCCACCTGCACGTCGGCGGCGCCCGTACCGCGCTCTTCAACTGGCTGTTCGCGCGCCACCACGGCGGGACGTTCATCCTGAGGATCGAGGACACCGATCGCTCGCGCTCGACCGACGAGAACATCGACTTCATCGTCGACGCGCTGCGGTGGCTGGAGCTCGACTGGGACGAGGGCTCGCCGACGGCGGGCTATCGGCAGACCGAGCGCCTCGAGCTCTACCGGGCGCACGCCGAGCGGCTCGTCGCGGCCGGCCGCGCCTACTACTGCGATTGCCCGCCCGAGCAGCTCGAGGCCGAGCGCAAGGCGGCCGAGGCGCGGAAGGAGACCTTCCGCTACTCGGGCCGCTGCCGCGCGCGCGGGCTCACCGCCGGCGCCCTGCGCCTGCGCATCCCCGACGCCGGCGCGACCGTCGTGCAGGACCTCATCCACGGGCCGGTGGTGTTCGAGCACCAGCAGCTCGACGACTGGATCCTCGTTCGCACCGACGGCACGCCGACCTACAACTTCTGCGTGGTCGTGGACGACGTCGACATGCGGATCAGTCACGTCATCCGCGGCAACGACCACCTGTCGAACACGCCCAAGCAGGTGCTGTGCTACGAGGCGCTCGGCTACCCGGTGCCGGCCTTCGCCCACGTGTCGATGATCCTCGGCACCGACCGCGCCCGGCTCTCCAAGCGCCACGGCGCCACCTCGGTGCAGGCGTACCGTGAGCAGGGGATCCTGCCCGAGGCGCTGGTGAACTACCTGGCCCGCCTGGGCTGGTCGCACGGCGACCAGGAGATCTTCTCGCGCGCCGAGCTGATCGAGCGCTTCGACATCAAGGACGTGTCCTCGTCGGGCGCCGTGTTCGATCGGGCCAAGCTCGAGTGGCTCTCGCAGGAGTACATCAAGGCCAGCGCCGGTCCCCGGCTGGCCGCGCTCGTGCGGCCGTTCCTGGCCGAGGCCGGCCTGACGGCGCCGGACGACGCCCGCCTGGCCGCCATGCTGGAGACCCTGCGCGAGCGGGCCAAGACCCTGCGCGAGATGGTCGAGGTCGGCCGGTTCTACTTCGAGCGGCCGGCGACCTACGAGGACAAGGCGCGGGCCAAGCTGTTCACGGCCGAGGGCGCCAAGCGGCTCCGCCTGCTCGGCGAGCGGCTGCAGGCCGTCGAGCCCTTCACGGCCCCCGCGCTGGAGGCGCTGTACCGGGAGCTGGTCGCGGCCCTCGGTCTCGAGCTCGTCGACCTGGCCCAGCTCACACGGCTGGCGGTGACGGGCCGCACGGCGTCGCCGCCGCTGTTCGACGTGCTCGCGCTCCTCGGCCGGGACGAGGTGCTGGTACGGCTGCGCGCGGCCCTCGAGGCGGCGCGATGAGACTTCTGCTGGCGCGCCACGGCGAGTCGCTGTGGAACGCCGAGCGACGGTTCCAGGGCTCTTCCGACATCGCGCTCTCGCCGCGCGGCCGCGCCCAGGCCGAGGCCCTCGGCCGCGGACTCCGCGGTTATCGTGTGCGCGCTGCGTACGTGAGCCCCTTCCGCCGAGCCCAGGAGACCGCCGAGCTCGCGCTGCGCGGCACGGGCGTCCCGCTCGTGGTCATGGCGGAGCTGCGCGAGCTGTCGCTGGGCACGTGGGAGGGGTGCACGGTCGACGAGGTGCGCGCGCGGGACGGCGACCCGTACGTCGCCTGGGTCCGTGCGCCCCACGACTGCCCGCCGCCCGGCGGCGAGCCGCTGCCCGTCGTGAGCGAGCGCGTGCGGACGGGGCTGGACCGCATCGCCGCCGCCCATCCCAACGGCGACGACGTGCTGGTCGTCGCCCACGGCGGGGTCATCAGCGTCTACGCCTGCCACCTGCTCGGCTGCTCCTTCAACCAGCTCTGGCGGCTGCGCGTGGACAACGCCTCGCTGACGATCGTGCGCCCGCCGCGGCTGGTGTCGCTCAACGAGACCGGGCATCTGCCCGCCGACCTGGCGCCCGGCCCCCTGCAGCGGACCAGCCTCGCCGCCCGCCCGTCGAGCGCGCCATGACGGTGCTGCTGGCCCTCTTCGGCGGCACCGCGCTGCTGCTCTACGGCATCCGCCTCTCCGGTGACAGCATGCAGCGCGCGATCGGCGGCCGGCTGCGCCAGCTGCTCACCGTGATGTCGCGCACGCGGCTCAACGCCGTCTTCTCCGGCGCGCTGGTGACCGCCATTCTGCAGTCCTCGGCGGCCACGACGCTCATGCTGATCGGCTTCGTGTCGGCCGGGCTGATGGCGTTCCGCCAGACGCTCGGCGTGATCCTCGGCGCCGACATCGGCACCACGCTCACCGTGCAGCTCATCGCCTTTCGCGTCACCGACTACGCGTTGCTGCTGGTCGGTGTCGGCTTCCTGATCACCTTCATCGCGCGGCGCAGCCCCCCCAAGGACGTCGGCCAGGCGATCCTCGGGCTCGGCCTCATGTTCCTCGGCCTCAAGCTGATCCTGGATGGCGTGGCGCCGCTCAAGACCAATCCGCTCGCGCTGGAGCTGCTCCAGGTCGCGACCGACACGCCGATCGTCGCCGTCCTGGTGGCGGCGCTGTTCAGCGCGCTGGTGACGTCGTCGGCGGCGACGATCGGCCTCGCGCTGGCCCTGGCCTCGCAGGAGCTGATCGGCCTGGGGGGCGCGGTGGCCATCGTGCTCGGCGCCAACGTCGGCACCTGCGCGACGGCCCTGGCCGCCTCGATCGGCGCCACCGCCGAGGCCAAGCGCGTTGCCGTCGCCCACATCGCCTTCAAGCTCCTGGGCGCCGCGCTGGTGTTCCCGTTCATCGGACCGTTCACGGACGTCGTCGCCGCCACGGCCGGCGATCCCGCCCGCCAGGTCGCCAACGCGCACACGTTCTTCAACCTCGGCATCAGCCTGGTCTTCCTGCCCTTCACGCCGCTGGCCGCCCGCATCATCGAGACCCTGGTGCCCGACGACCAGCGCGAGGACACGCCCTTCCGCGTCCGGTACCTCGACGAGCGCGCGCTGGACCAGCCCTCGCTGGCGCTGGGCCAGGCCCACCGCGAGGCGCTGCGGATGGCCGACGTGACGCAGGGGATGCTGCGCGATGCGCTGTCGACGTTCCGGTCCGACAGTCTCGGGATGATCGAGAACCTCGAGAAGCGCGACGACCAGGTCGACTTCCTGGAGCGTGAGATCAAGCTGTTCCTGGCCCGGCTCGGTCGCGAGGCGATGGGGCCCGATCTCTCCCGCAAGGAGATCGGCATGATCTCCTTCATCGGCAACCTCGAGAACATCGGCGACATCATCGACAAGAACCTGATGGAGCTGGCCCGCAAGAAGTACTATCAGGGCCGCCGCTTCTCGGAGGCGGGCTGGGCCGAGATCCAGGATTTCCACGGACTCGTGTCCAAGAATCTGGAGCGCGCCATCGCCGCCTTCGCGGCCAACGACCAGGCGCTGGCGCAGGAGGTGCTGGACCAGCGGCCGCTCATGCGCTCGCGGGAGCGCGAGCTGCGCGAATCGCACCTGGGGCGGCTGCGGGCAGGCCTGGCCGAGTCGCTGGAGACCTCGGAGATCCACCTGGACGTCCTGACGAATCTCAAGCGCATCAGCTCCCACGTGTCGGCGCTGATGTTCCCCATCCTCGACGAGGTGTGAGCCCATGAAGAAGATCGAGGCCATCATCAAGCCGTTCAAGCTCGACGACGTCAAGGAGGCCCTCACCGAGATCGGCGTGATCGGCATGACGGTGACGGAGGTCCGCGGCTTCGGCCGCCAGAAGGGCCACACCGAGCTGTACCGCGGCTCCGAGTACACCGTGGACTTCCTGCCCAAGGTGAAGATCGAGGTGGTGGTGGCCGATCACGTCGTCGACAAGGTCGTCTCGACGATCGTGGGGGCGGCCAAGACCGGATCGATCGGCGACGGCAAGGTGTTCGTGCTGTCGATCGATGAGTCGATCCGGATCCGGACGGGGGAGACGGGAGAGTCCGCGGTCTAGTCGACGTCAGGGGGAGCGCGCCGCTCCCCCCGACACCCCCCAGCGGAGCCACAGAGTGCGTACCAACGATCTGTTGACGGAGTCGCCCGCTGCGCGTGTGCGCGTCCTCAAGCGTCTTGGATTTCAGGATCCGAGGGCGGCGAGTTCGAACCTGGAGGCGCTGACGCCGACGCCGCGGGAGGCGGAGTTGCTGGCGCCGGCGTTGCCGCGGCTGCTGGCGGAGCTGGCGGGGGCGGCGGATCCCGACATGGCGCTCAACAATCTCGAGCGCTACGCGGCCGTCGTCGACCGCGCCGTCCTCTTCCGCACGCTGGCCACCCACCCCGGGGCCGTGCACTTACTGACGCGGCTCGGCGGCGGCAGCCAGTTCCTCGCCGACGCGCTTCGCCGCCGTCCCGTCGCGCTGGCGTGGCTGCTGGAGCCGCGCACGATGCGCGTGTGGCTCGCCGACGACTTCGCCGCCGATCTCACTCAGTCGCTGGCGCCTTTCCCCGCGCGCGAGGCGCGCATGAACGCGCTGCGCCGCTTCAAGTACCGCCACGTGCTCCGCATCGGCGCCCGCGACCTGCTGGGCGACGCCGACCTCAGCGTCACGACCGAGGAGCTGGCGCGGCTGGCCGACACCTGCCTGGGGGAGGCGTGGCGGATGGCCGAGGCCGAGGGGCGGGCCCGGGTCGGCGCGCCGCTCGACGCCGCTGGCGAGCCGACCGGCGTGGCCGTGATCGGCATGGGCAAGCTGGGCGGCGAGGAGCTGAACTACTCGTCGGACATCGATCTGATGTTCGTCTACGGCGCCGAGGGCGAGACCGCCGGCGGCTCCGAGGGGCGGATCGCCAACGGCGAGTACTTCGCCCGCGTCTGTCGCGACATCGCGGCCATCATCGAGTCGGTGACGGAGGAGGGCTACGTCTTCCGCGTCGACCTCCGCCTGCGCCCCGAGGGGCGCATGGGCGCCGTGGCCCTGTCGCTCGACGGCTACCAGACCTACCACCGCGAGCGGGCCGAGCCGTGGGAGCGCCAGGCGCTGCTCAAGGCGCGCGTGGCGGCCGGCGACGAGGGGGTGGGCGCGCGCTTCATGGACTTCGCCGGCGCGACCGTCTACCGGCCGGGCCTGGACGAGCGCATCCTGCCCGCGATCCGGACGATGAAGCAGGGGATCGACCGCGAGCTGGGCCGGCGCGGGGAGTCGCTGGCGACCAACGTCAAGCTCGGGCGCGGCGGCATCCGCGAGATCGAGTTCATCGTGCAGGCGCTGCAGCTCCTGTACGGGGGCGACGACCCGTGGCTGCGCGAGCGCAACTCGCTCAAGGCGCTCTTCCGGCTCACCGAGCGCGGCTTCCTGGCGCCCGCCCTCGGCCGCGCCCTGTCGCACGCCCTCGTGCACCTGCGGACCGTCGAGCACCGGCTACAGCTGCTGCACGAGTTCCAGACGCACACCCTGCCGGATGACGCGCCGTCGCTCGGGCGTCTGGCCCGCCGGCTCGGCATCGAGGGGTCGCCGGCGGCGGCGGCCCGCACGTTCCGCGCGCGCCACCGGGCGGTGACGACCGCCGTGCACCGGGCGTTCGTCGAGTTCTTCCGCGAGCGGCCGGCGCCGTCGCGACGACGGCTGCGCCTGCCCGGGCTCGTCGCGCTGCAGGCCACCGGCTTCGCCGATCCCGAGCGCGCCCGCCACAATCTCCGGCTGATCCTGGAGGGGCGCCCGCTGGTGCCCTACGCGGGCGCCCTCGGGGCGGCGCTCGAGCGGCTCTACCCGGCGCTGCTCGACGCGCTCTGGAAGAGCCCGGATCCCGACGAGGCGCTGAACCAGTTCGAGCGCTTCCTGTCGGCGGCCGGCCCCCGGGCCGGCTACATCGAGCTGCTGGCTGACGACCCCCACTTGCTCGAGGGCCTGGTGCGCCTGTGCGCCGGAGGCGACCTGCTCACGCAGCTCCTGATCACGCAGCCCGAGCTGCTGGCGTCGCTGGCCGATCCGGCATCGCTCGCGGGGCGGCGCACGCGGTCGAGCCTGGGCGCGGCGCTGGCGGCGGTGTTCGCGCCCGGCCCGGCGCCGGCCGAGCGGCGCGACCGGCTGCGCCGGATCAAGCAAGCCGAGGAGCTGACGATCGTGTGGCGCTACCTGCTGGGGGTGACCACGATCGAGCGCTACGCCCGCGAGATGACCGGGCTCGCCGAGGCCACGCTGCAGGCCGGCTGGCTGATGGCGCTCGGCGCCCAGGTCGAGCGCCACGGCGTGCCGCGCGACGACCGTGGTCGCTTCGTCCCCGCCGTGATCGTCGGGGTCGGCAAGCTGGGGGGGCGCGAGCTGACGACGGGCTCCGACCTCGACCTGTTCGTCGTGTTCGACACGCCGGGATCCCGCGACGGGATGACCGACGGCGCCGCCCCGGTGGACGCCCACACCTTCTACAGCGGCGCCGTCGAGCGACTGGCCGGCGCGCTCGGCGACATCACTCCGGCCGGGGTGGCGTTCGCCGTCGACCTGCGCTTGCGACCCGGCAGCAAGGGCAGTGGCTTCGCGGCCTCCGTCGATGCGCTACGACGGTACTATGAGGAGCACGGGGACCTGTGGGAGCGCCAGACCCTGACCCGCGCGCGCCTCGTGCTGGGCGATCGCGCGCTGGGCCGCCGGGTGCGGGCGACGCTGCGGGGGCTCGTGTACGGGGCGCCCCTGCCCCACAGCGCGCTGAAGGAGATCGGGGAGGTGCGGACGCGGATGGAGCTGGAGCTGGGCAAGGAGACGCCGGGCCGGTGGCACGTGAAGTTCGGCCGCGGCGGCCTCGTGGACGTCGAGTTCCTGACCCAGGCGCTCCAGCTCGTGCACGGCGCCACGCATCCCGACGTGCGACGGACGTCCACGACCGCGGCCCTGGCCGGGCTGGTCCGCGTGGGGGCGCTGCCGGCGGCGGCCGCCGCCCGGCTGAGCGACGACTATCGGTTCCTGCGCCGCGTCTCGACGGCCCTGCGTCTTCTCGGCGCTCGCCCCAGCGACACGCTGGAGCTGGCCGGCCCGATGCCCGCCCGCGTGGCCAGCGCACTCGGCCTCGCCTCCCGCGACGCATTCCTGGCCGCCTACCGCGAGCGCACGTCGAGGGTGCGAGCTGCGTACGACGAAGTCTTCTCTCCCGACAACGCACGGAGCCGGCAACCCTCGAGTGCGGGCCACCCACGTCCCGAGCCGGGCTCATGACACCCGCTACCACACCCACGCTCTACATCGTCGATGGGCACTCGCACATCTTCCGGGCCTACCATGCGGTCGGCTACCTCTCGACCTCCAAGGGCGTGCCGAGCCACGCGGTGCTGATCCTCAGCACGATGCTGTGGAAGCTGATCCGCGAGGAGCGGCCCGACTATCTCGGCATCGCGCTGGATCCGCCCGGCCCCACCTTCCGCGACGCGATGTTCGCCGAGTACAAGGCCACGCGGACCGCCATGCCCGACGACCTCGTGCGCCAGCTTCCGTATGTGCGACGGCTGTTCGAGGCCCTGCGGACGCCGGTCGTCGAGGTGCCCGGCTACGAGGCCGACGACGTGCTCGCCACCCTGGTCGAGCAGGCGCTTCGTCAGGAGGACCTCGACGTCGTGGTCGTCAGCGGCGACAAGGACCTGCTGCAGCTGGTCGGGCCCCGCGTGCGCGTGCTCTCGGTGCTCGGCCGCACCGGCGAGCGCGTGATGTACGACGAGGCCAAGGTGCGCGAGCGGTGGGGCGTGGAGCCGGCCCAGATCGCCGACGTACTGGCGCTCATGGGCGACGCCATCGACAACATCCCCGGCGTCAAGGGCGTGGGCGAGAAGACCGCGGTGAAGCTGATCACGCAGTTCGGCTCGGTCGAGCGCCTGTACGAGAACCTCACGCTGGTGGGCGGCAAGCTGCGCGAGACCCTGGCGGCCAGCCGCAAGCAGGCGCTGCTCTCGCGCGAGCTGGCCTCGCTGTCGCGCTCGGCGCCGGCGACGCTGGACCTCGAGGCGTTCCGTCTCGGCGAGCCGGACTGGGTGCGGCTGCGCGGGCTCTGGATGGAGATGGAGTTCACGCGCCTCGTCAAGGAGCTGCCGGCCACCGTGGTGTCGGTGAGTGCGGAGCCGGTGGCGCGGCTCGACGACGCGGCGGCTCTCGCCGACTATCTGGGTCGGGTACCGGCCGGCGCGCCGCTGGCCGTCGACTGGGTCGGCGAGGCGCGCCCGCCGGTGCCGCGCATCGACGCGCTCGGGCTGTTCCATCCGGCGGCCGGCGCGGCGTGGACGCGCCTGGCGCCGGGCGCGGCGCTCGCCGGGCGGCCGGTGATCGTGCACGACGCCAAGCCGCTCCTGGAGGCCGGCCTGGCCGCGGGCGTCGCGTTGCCCTCGGCGGAGGACACCGCGCTGGCCGCCTATCTGCTGAACCCGGCGCGGGCGACGTACCGGCTGGACGAGGTGTGCATGGAGGCGTTCGGCGAGTGTCCACCCACGCCGCCCGCGCCCGCTCCGGACGGCCGCGTGGTCGACGACGCGCTCGGCGCGATCCTCGGCGAGCGCGCCCGCTGGCTGGTGCGCTACTGGACGCACGCGGCGGCCGAGCTCGACGAGCGCGCGCTGCGCCGGATCTACGACGACATCGAGCGCCCGCTGGTGCCCGTGCTGGCCGAGATGGAGCGGCACGGCATCCGGGTGGAGCCGGCCCGGCTGGAGGCGTTCGCCAAGGAGCTGGAGCGCGGCCTCGACAATCTCACCCGTGAGATCTACGAGCTGGCCGGCGAGTCGTTCACCATCGCCTCGCCCAAGCAGCTCGCCCAGATCCTGTTCGAGAAGCTCAAGCTGCCGGCCATCCGGCGCACCAAGACCGGCTACTCCACCGACGCCGACGTGCTCACCGAGCTGGCCGTGGGCCATCCGCTCCCGGCCAAGATCCTCGAGCACCGCACGCTGTCGAAGCTCAAGGGCACCTACGCCGACGCGCTGCCGGTGCTGGTGAATCCGGGGACGGGCCGGATCCACACCACGTTCAACCAGCTGGTGGCGGCGACGGGACGGCTGTCGAGCCAGGACCCGAACCTCATGAACATTCCGATCCGGACCGAGCTGGGGCGGCGGATCCGGCAGGCGTTCGTGCCGGAGGAGGGCTGGCGCTTCGTGGCCGCCGACTACTCGCAGATCGAGCTGCGCATCCTCGCGCACCTCTCCGGCGAGACGGCGATCATCGAGTCGTTCCAGCGGGGCGAGGACATCCACACCCGCACGGCCTGCGAGGTCTTCAAGATCGCGCCGGCGAGCGTGACGTCGCTGCAGCGCACGATCGCCAAGAGCGCCAACTACGCGATCCTCTACGGCGTCTCGGCGTTCGGGCTGTCGCAGGCGACCAAGATCGACCAGAAGGAGGCGCAGCGGTACATCGAGGCGTACTTCGCCGCCCATCCGCGGGTGCGGGCGTTCATCGACCGCACGCTGGCCGACGGCCGCGAGCGCGGCTACGTCACCACGCTGCTGGGCCGCCGGCGCTACCTGCCCGACCTGCGCTCCAACAACCCGGTGGCCCGCAACGCGGCCGAGCGCATGGCCATGAACGCGCCGGTGCAGGGGACCGCCAGCGACATGATCAAGATCGCGATGGTGCGCATGCAGGCGGCGCTGCGCGAGCGCGGGCTGGCCAGCCGCATGCTGCTGCAGGTGCACGACGAGCTGCTCTTCGAGTCGCCGCCCGAGGAGGTCGACGCGATGGCGGCGCTGGCGCAGGAGATCATGGAGGCGGCGTTGCCGCTGGCGGTGCCGATCGTCGTGGACGTCAAGACAGGCGCCGACTGGTCGGACGTGTGAGCCGCCGCTTCCTGCTGGTCGGGCTCACCGGCGGCCTCGCGACCGGCAAGAGCACCGTGTCGGAGACCTTGCGGGGGCTCGGCTGCGTCGTGCTCGATGCCGACGTGCTGGCCCGCGAGGTCGTCGACCCCGGGCGAGCCCGCCCTGGTCGCCATCGCCGAGGAGTTCGGCCGCGACGTCCTGCAGGCGGACGGCACGCTCGACCGCAGGCGACTCGGCGCCGTCGTCTTCGCCGACCCGGCTCGGCGCCAACGCCTGGAGGCGATCACGCACCCCGCGATCCGCGACCGTTACCGCGCCCGCCTGACCGAGCTGGAGGCGCGGGGCTTCGAGGGGATCGTCGTCTGGGACGCGCCCGTGATGATCGAGTCGGGTGGCTACCGTGACATGGACCGGCTGATCGTCGTGATCACCGACGATGCGACCCAGCGCGCCCGCGCGCTGGCCCGCGACGGCGACCGGGCCGACGCCGAGCGCAAGATCGCCAGCCAGATGTCGCTGGCCGACAAGGCCAGGCTCGCCGACCACGTCATCGACAACTCCGGCGACCGCGCCGCCACCGAGGCCCGCACCCGCGAGGTCCACGCCGCCCTCCTCGAAGACCTGCGCACCCGTGCCGGGCGGTAAGCGCCGGGCGCTCGGGCAGCACTTTCTCCGCGACGCCGGCATCGCCCGATCCATCGTCGATCTCGTCGCGCCGACCTCCGCCGACCTCGTCGTCGAGATCGGGCCGGGGGAGGGCGCGCTCACGCACGAGCTGGCCCGCCGGGCGGGCCGACTCATCGCGCTGGAGGTGGACCGCGGGCTCCTCGAGGCGCTGCGCCGCCGGTGGCCGGCGGTGGAGGTGCTGGAGGCGGATGCGCGGACGTGGGACTACGGCACGCTCGAGCGGCCGGCCGGCGGCCGCGTGCTCGTCGTCGGCAACCTGCCCTACAGCGTCGGCAAGCCGATCGTGGCGGCCCTGCTCGAGGCGCGGGGCGTGATCGACGCGATGGCGCTCATGCTCCAGCGCGAGGTGGCCGAGCGTCTGGCCGCGCCGCCCGGCGGCAAGGTGTACGGCGCGATGTCGGTGCTGACCCAGGCCGTGTGCGACGTGGAGCTGGCGTTGCGGGTGCCGCCCGGCGCGTTCCGTCCGCCCCCCAAGGTGGACTCCGCCGTGGTGCGGCTCACGCCGCGCGCGCAGACGCGGGTGCCCCCCGGGCTCGAGGCGCGCTTTCGCGACGTCGTGCGCGCGGCGTTCGCGAGTCGGCGCAAGACCCTCGCCAACGCGCTCACGGGCGGGCTCGGCCTTTCGCTGGGGGTCGCACGCGAGGCGGCCACCAGATCTGGGGTCGACCCCGGGCGCCGGGCTGAGACCCTGACGATTGAGGAGTTCGTCGCGCTGACGGCTCGGCTATCATAACGGGGATGTCGCGGCGCACGATCGTGCTCTCGCTCCTCGCCGTGTTGCCAGTTGCCGCCACCGGCCTCGTCGTCTTCAAGCCGTCGGCCCCGCCCCCGGTTGCGATCGCCCCGGCGCCGGCGCCCGAGCCCGTCGCCGCCGAGCCCCCGCCGCCCCAGGTCCGCACGGAGTCGGT
This sequence comes from uncultured Candidatus Rokubacteria bacterium, assembly GCA_963743355.1. GTDB lineage: Bacteria > Methylomirabilota > Methylomirabilia > Rokubacteriales > CSP1-6 > AR5. The sequence goes on along the minus strand of CAVUPM010000002.1, from coordinate 2,604,622 downwards.
CTCGCTGCGCCGGGGCGACACGCTCGTCAGCGCGCTCGGCCGGCTCGGCCTCGACCGCCGCGCCTCCACCGGCATCGCCGCCGCGCTGCGCGCCGGCGGCGCCGACCTGCGGCGCATGCGCCCGAGCGACGAGCTGGAGATCACGTGGACGCTCGAGGGCGAGCCGGTCGCGGTGCGCTGGGAGCCGAGCCCGTGGCTGGGCTTCGCGGTGGTGGCGACCGACACCGGGCTGGGAGGTGCGGCGCGCCGAGACCCGTCCCGACGTGCGCGTGGAGGCGGTGGGCGGCGAGCTGAAGCGCTCGCTGTTCGAGGCGGTCGAGGCGCTGGGCGAGTCGCCGCAGCTCGTGCTCGAGCTGGTCGAGATCTTCTCCTCGGACTTCGACTTCACCGCCGACAGCCGCGGCGGCGACCGCTTCCGCCTGCTCGTCGAGAAGCGCTACGCCGGCGAGCAGTTCGTGGACTACGGCCAGATCCTCGTCGCGCAGTATCTGAGTGACGGCCGCATCCTGACCGGGGTGGGCTTCGAGCCGGCCGGCGGGCGGAACGCGTACTACGATCTCGACGGCCGCTCGCTGAAGAAGACCTTCCTGAAGTCGCCGCTGGAGTTCACGCGCGTCACCTCGGGCTTCACCTACGCGCGCCCGCACCCGATCCTGGGCGGCGTGCGGCCGCACCTGGCGGTGGACTACGGGGCGCCGGTGGGCACGCCCGTTCGCGCCGTCGCCGACGGCACCGTGGTCCTGGCCGGCTGGAACGGCGGCAACGGCATCCAGGTGCACCTGCGGCACCACGCGGGCTACGAGACGCTGTACAACCATCTCGCGCGGCTCGGGCCTGGCGTCCGGACGGGCACGCGCGTGAGCCAGCGCGACGTGATCGGCTACGTCGGGTCCACCGGATTGAGCACCGGCCCCCATCTGGACTATCGCGTCAAGAAGAACGGGCGCTTCGTGAACCCGCTGAACGAGAAGTTCGTCCCCGGCCAGCCGCTGGATGGCGCCGAGCACCGCCGCTACCTCAAGGAAGCGCGCGCCCTCGTCCGCCGGCTCGAGGACTCCTCGCCGTTTTAGGACTCACACGGGGGACTTCGTCCCCCGTGTGAGCGAGGGGGCTACGCCCCCTCGGACTCCCCGGCCGACGGTCGTCGCGCGCCTGGCGGCGCGCTCCTCGCTGCCTCCCCCGAGGACAGGATTGCGCCGGCGGAGCCGGCGCTCGGAGCGGACGTAGAGAGTCCCCTGTTGAAATTTCCGGTGGCACTCGAACAGCGTGTATTCGATCGTACGGGCGGTGACGCCGAGGCAACGGGCGTGGTGGCGTAGGGCCGAGAGGTATTGCTCCCACTGCGCGATGGTGAAGGCTTGGCCGCGGGCGTTCGTGCGGACGGAGCGGATGGCGACGAGGAGTTGCCAGGCGCGGATGTCGAGGACGCCGTAGCGGCGCGGGTCGATGAGGGTGAGGATGGCGGAGGCGATGGGCACGCCGACGCCGCGCAGGCTCGTCAGCAGTTCCATCCGGCGCCGCTCGCTGCGGGTCGCCAGGACTGCGCGAGAGACCGCGCGGACGCGCGCCGGGGAGTTGGCCCCCCACAGCAGGCGCGCCCGCGGGCTCTTCCACCGGCACATCCGCGTGAACTCCCCGCGCGTGAAGGCGCCGCGCGCGCGCACGCCGGCGAGGTCGCGGATCAGCGCCGCGGTGGCCGGATGCTCCTCGCGGACCAGCTCGCGGCGGAGCAGGGCATCCAGGGTCGCGTAGCGCAGGCGGCGCAGCGGCACGCGGGATAGTTTACCGGGGGGATAGCCTGCCTGGGGGGCCCCGACATGGCCCCCAGACCCCCCGGGTGGCTCGGGGGTGCCGGCCCGGCGGCGCCGCCTTGCGGGCCGAGCGTCAGAGTTTCGGGGCGGAGGCCCGGGCCGAGTCCCAGCCGCGCGTGTGCATGCAGCGCTCGTATTTCAACTGCTCATCGAAGCGTTCGAAGGCGGCCGCCGACGGCGCCCGCTCCCACAGCCTGGGCGGCGGGGTCGTCCGGGGCAGCAGCTGTGGCGCGCCGCTGGGGCCGGGGAGTGCGGAAGGCGCGTCGAAGTCGAACGCGGCCCGGTAACAATTCTCGGATTCGCTTACCAGATCGGGCAGCGTGGCCCCCGGCCGCGCCCAGTACGAGTTCGTGCAACCAGCGAGAAGACCTACCAAAACGGCCAGGATGAAAACTTTCATACCCTTTGGGTATCCAAGAATCGTGCCCGTAGCAGAACTTCGGGGCGGCGCGGGCCGGGTGCTACGATGACTGGCGTCTCGAAAGGAGTTCTGGTGGAGCCAGCGGTTCGTCTCATTCCCCTCGGTGGGCTCGGCGAAATCGGTTTGAACATGATGCTCGTCGAGTTCGGGGACGACGTCATCGCCGTGGACTGCGGCCTGATGTTCCCGGACGACGAGCTGCCGGGCATCGACTACGTCATCCCGGATTTCTCCCACGCGCTGGCCAAGGGCGACGGGTTTCGGGCGGTGGTGCTGACGCACGGTCACGAAGACCACATCGGCGCGATCCCGTACCTGCTGCGCGCGGCCACCGTGCCGGTGTACGGCACGCCGCTGACGCTGGCGCTGGTCACCGAGAAGCTGCGCGAGCACGGTCTGCTCGAGAGCGCGGACCTGCGGGTCATGCGGCCGCGGGAGGCGTTCGAGGTGGGGCCGTTCCGGGTGGAGCCGATCCGGGTGACCCACTCGATCGTGGACGGCATCGGCCTGGCGGTCGACACGCCCGCCGGCACCGTCGTCCTCACCGGCGACTTCAAGCTCGATCCGAGCCCGCTCGACGGCGAGCCGTCCGACGATCGCCGGTTCGCCGAGCTGGGCGAGCGCGGCGTCCTCGTGCTGTGCTCGGACTCCACCAACGTCGACCGGCCCGGCCACACGCCCTCGGAGCTCGAGGTGGGGGCCGCGTTCGCCGAGCGGTTCGCGCACGCCTCCGGCCGCATCATCCTCGCCACCTTCGCCTCGCACATCCATCGCATCCAGCAGGTCCTCACTCAGGCCGCACGGTTCGGCCGGCAGGTCGCGCTGCTGGGGCGCTCGATGGAGCGCAACGTGGCGATCGCCGCCGAGCTCGGGTACCTGCGCGTGCCGGAGGGCCTGCTGCTGCCGCTGGAGGAGCTGGTGGCGCTGCCGCCCGAGCGCCAGGTGATCCTCTCCACCGGCAGCCAGGGCGAGCCGCACTCCGCGCTGGCCCTCATGGCCGCCGGCGAGCACAAGTACGTGCAGGTCGCGCGCGGCGACCTCGTCGTCATCTCCGCGCGCGTCATCCCCGGCAACGAGCGCACCGTGGGGCGGGTGATCAACGCGCTCTACCGGCTGGGCGCCGAGGTGCTGTACGACGACAACGCCTTCGTGCACGTCTCCGGGCACGCGAGTCAGGAAGACCTCAAGCGGATGCTCGCGCTCACGCGCCCGCGCTACTTCGTGCCCGTTCACGGCGAGTATCGGCACCTGCTGGGCCACGCCCGCCTGGCCGCGTCGACGGGGCTGCCCTCCGAGCGGATCTTCCTCATCGAGGACGGCGCCGGCCTGGAGGCCACGCCGACGTCCGCGCGCGTGGTGGAGGGGTTCCCGGCCGGCCGCGTGCTGGTCGACGGCAAGGGGATCGGCGACGTCGGCGCGGTCGTCCTGCGCGACCGGCAGATCCTGAACGAGGACGGCGTCATCGCCGTCTCGCTCGCCGTCGACGCCAAGGGCGCGCTGGTGGCGGGCCCCGAGATTGCCACCCGCGGCGTCATCTACGTCAAGGAGAACGAGGCGCTGCTGGAGGCGATGCGCGCGGCGGTGATCGCCGCGCTCGGCGAGCGCGTGCCGGACGAGCCGTGGGACCGCGAGGCCATCGGCGCCCGCGTGCGCACCACGGTGCGTCAGTTCGTGAACCACCGCTTCCAGCGCAAGCCCGTGGTGCTGCCCATGATCCTGGAGGTCTGATGCCCGCGACCGTCTCCGTCGAGCGCGACAAGCCCCTCACCATCCCCAGGCCGGTGGCCGCCCGGCCCCGGAAGCGCCGCAAGAGCGATCCACGCCGGTGGACGCGCGAGGCGCGCGGCATCGTGGCCCTCGCCATCGCCGGCTTCGCGCTGATCTCGCTGGCCGTCTTCGACCCGGCGCTGCCGCCGGCCGACCAGGGCTCGCCCGTCGGCCCCGGTGGCTGGTACCTGGGCTGGGGGCTGTTCCGCGTGCTGGGGTACGCGGGGTTCCTGCTCCCGCTGTTGCTCGGCGCCTGGGGCGCGGCGGCGTTCGTGCGGCCGCACGTGGCGAAGGGCTGGCTGCCGCTGGCCGGCCTCGGCGTCCTGCTGCTCGCCTCCGCCGGACTGCTGCAGCAGGCGGCCGATACGTTCGTCGCCACGCGCGTGACCCGCGGCGGCATCCTGGCCACCGGCGGCTGGCTGGGCTGGACGCTCACGGCGTCGCTGCACGCCACGCTCGGCCGGGTCGGAGCCTGGCTGCTGTTGCTCGCCGCCGTGCCGGTCGGCGTGCTGCTCGTCACCCAGGCCTCCTACGCCGCCGTCGCCCGGCTCACGGCGGTCCGGCGTGGCGAAGCTGCGGCGCACGCGTCGCGCGGCCAAGCCGGCCGTACCCCGGCTCGAGCTCGAGCGGACCTCGCCGGCCATCGCGTTGCCCGCGGACGCCGTCGAGCCGCCGCTGCCGGTCGTGGTCGAGCCGGCCAAGCCGCGCGGCCGCCTCATGGAGCAGGGGCTGGCGTGGCAGGAGACCTTCGACTTCGGCAAGGGCGGCGCCCAGTCCTTCCAGCTTCCGCCGGTCGGCCTGCTCAAGCCGCCGCCGGCGTCCGAGCTGAAGCGCACGCGCCTGGAGCTGCAGGACAACGCCGAGGTCCTGCGGCGCAAGCTGCAGGACTTCGAGGTCGACGGCCGCATCGTGCAGGTGAGCCCGGGCCCGATCATCACGTCCTACGAGTTCGAGCCGGCGCCGGGCATCAAGGTGAGCCAGGTCGTGAACCTCTCCGACGACCTGGCGCTGGCGCTCAAGGCCGCCTCCGTGCGCATCGTGGGACCGATCCCGGGGCGCGGCACGGTGGCGATCGAGGTCCCCAACGACGACCACGCGATCGTCTACCTGCGCGAGATCTTCGTCTCGCCGGAGTTCGCCGAGTCCAAGGGCAAGCTGCCGCTGGCCCTCGGCAAGGACGTCCAGGGCCAGCCGGTCGTGGCCGATCTCACCGCGATGCCGCACCTGCTCATCGCCGGCGCCACCGGCAGCGGCAAGTCGGTCGGCCTCAACGGCATGATCTGCTCGATCCTGTACAAGGCCACGCCGGCCGACGTGCGCTTCCTGATGATCGACCCCAAGCGGCTGGAGCTGTCCTGCTACGAGGGCATTCCGCACCTGCTGGCGCCGGTCGTCACCGACGCCAAGGAGGCGGCGGCCCGGCTGCGCTGGATCGTCGGCAAGATGGACGAGCGCTACAAGACGCTGCAGCACAAGCAGGTGCGCAACATCGAGGGCTACAACCGCGCCGTCGGCCCCGAGGAGCGGCTGCCCTACTGGGTGGTCGTCGTCGACGAGCTGGCCGACCTCATGATGGTCTCGGCCGGCGAGGTCCAGACGTCGCTGGTGCGGCTGGCCCAGATCGCCCGGGCGGTCGGCATCCACCTGATCATCGCGACGCAGCGGCCGTCCGTCGACGTCGTCACCGGGCTGATCAAGGCCAACTTCCCCACCCGCATCGCGTTCCAGGTGGCCTCCAAGGTCGACTCGCGCACCGTGCTCGACGGCAACGGCGCCGAGCAGCTGCTGGGCCGGGGCGACATGATCTACGTGCCGCCGGGCGCGAACAAGCAGATGCGCGTGCACGGCGCCTGGGTGGCCGACGACGAGGTCAAGGGCGTCTGCGAATTCTTGAGGAAGCAGGGGACGGCCGTCTACGAGGAGGTCGTGCTGCCCGCCGACGCCGACGGCGGCGAAGGTGGCGACGGTGCCGAGCGCGACGACCTGTACTGGGACTGCGTGCGGCTCGTCATCGGCCAGCGGCAGGGGTCGATCTCGTTCCTGCAGCGTCGCATGAGCCTGGGCTACCCGAAGGCCGCGCGCTTCATCGACATGATGGAGCAGGACCGGATCATCGGTCCCGGCCAGGGCGCCAAGCCGCGCGAGATCCTCGTCGGTCCGGAGTTCCTGGCCAAGGCCGGACGGTAAGGGCCGTGCCGCCCCGGCGACTGTCGCCGGTCCTGGTGCTGGTGCTGCTCGGGCTGATGGCGGTGCCGGCGCTCGCGCAGGAGGTGGACGTCCTGCGTCCGTGCCGGCGCGCCGACCTCCTGGGCTTCTGGCGCGTGGTCCGCTTCGGGTTCGCGACCGGGGCTGACGTCGACCGCAGCGCGCCGGCCTACCAGATGCACCAGCGCTACGTCTTCAACTCCAACGCCACGATGGCCTACGCGGCCTCCCCGGCGCCTCCGACGCCGGACGAGCACCGCGCGATGCTGCTGGCGCCGGCCGCGACGACCTGGGCGCTGGATGCCGGCGGCCGGCTGATGCGGCAGAACGCCGGCGCCACGCGGGTCGAGAAGGGCGAGTGCCGGGTGGTGATGCGGGCGGTACGCGATCCGGGGAGCAAGGTGCCGGTGCTACCCGGCGACGTGCTCCTGACCGATCAGGGCGAGGACGAACGCCCCATCACGCGTCGCCTGCTCAGGAAGCTGCAGCCCGGCGAGTAGCGGCGGGCAGCGTGAGGCGGAAGGCGGCGCCGCCCTCGGGGCGGTTCTCGCCGGTCAGCGTGCCCGCCAGACTCTCCGCGATGCCCGCCGACATCGCCAGCCCGATCCCGGTGCCGGCCGTCTTGGTCGTGTGGAACGGCTCGAAGAGGTGGGGCAGGATGCTGGGCGGGATGCCCCGGCCGGTGTCGCGCACGTCCAGGAGCACCCGGTCGCCGTCCTCCCGCGCCACGATCGAGATCTCGCGCCGGCCGCCCGCGCCGCGCAGCTCCTCCTGCGCGTTGACGACCAGGTTCAGCAACGCCTGCTGGAGCTGGAGCGAGCCGCCGAGGATGGGCGGCAGCGGCTCGGCGAGCTCCACGCGCAGCACGATGCGCTCGCGGCGGAACTCGACGGCCTTGAGCTCGGCCACGCGGCGCACGACCTCCGCGACGGCAACGGTCTCGCGCGTGGGCTCGGGGCGGCGCGCCATGTCGAGCGTGGTCGCCATGATGCGCATGGCGTTCTCGCACGCCTGCTCGGCCCGGGCCAGGTGGTCGAGAGCGGCGGCCGGCAGCGCCGGGCCCCCGCGCCGCGCCAGCCACAGGTGGCCGAACACGCCCTGCAGCGCGTCGCGCACCTCGTGGGTGACGCCGGTCACCACCTCGCCCAGCACGTAGCGCCGCGTCGCGAGCTGCAGCTGCGTGTTCATCTGCACCGAGTGGTCGTGGGCCCGCTCCAGCTCGGCGTAGAGCGCGGCCAGGCGCTCGCGGCTGACGCGGTAGGCGTGGGCGAGCAGGGCCGCCAGCCAGCCGACGATGTTGAGGATCAGCAGATTGAAGGCGGCCGTCGTCCAGGCGCCCGGCGGCGGTGGCGCCAGGAACGGCAGGACGCCGGCCGACTGGAGCGCGGCGAGCACGAGATAGGTGGCCGTCGCGAACAGCACGGCCAGCACGCAGGCGAGGCTCGAGAACACGATGGCGCTGTACACGGGCACGATGGCGTAGATGCCGATGTAGGGCGCGGCGCTGAGTCCGCCGGCGCCGTAGAGGCCGGCGGTGGTGAGTGCGACGTCGATCAGGATCCTGAGATGGGCCTGCGTACGCAGCGCACGGCCGGTGCGGACCGCGAGGAGGTAGGGCAGGTTGACGCCGAGCGCGATCAGCGCGGTGACGCGGATGACCGCGGCGGCCTCGTGGTCGAACGCGACGAGCTCGTTGAAGACCAGCGCCGCGACGGAGACGATGACGCGGGCGGCGATCTCCTGGCGCAGCCGCGTGCGCCGGCGCTCGGCGTCGGTCGGTGGACGCACGAAGACCGCGTCGGCTTCGCTCGCCGCCGCAGGGTGCGCTGCGGGCGCCAGCGGGCCGCCGCTCGTCCCCGGCCTCCGCCCGGCCGTCGTCGATCGCGATGCCGCGATGTCGGTCATCGAACCGAGCATGGGCTGCAAGGGCGGCACCATACCCCGGGTGACCCGTAACCTCCTGCCAGCATGGCGATCCGGCGAGCGTCTCCATGGGGCGGTCAGATTTTGTCCACAGTAGATGGATAGGGACGCGCCAGCCGCGCGGCGCCGGTGTAGGGTGGCCGGCATGAGCGCGCCGGTCAGCAAGACGATCCTGATCGTGGATGACGAGCCGTCGGTGCGCGAGGTGCTGGTCGGCTACTTCGAGCATCACTACGGGCCGCGTGGCTACAGCGTCGAGACGGCCGGTGACGGCGCCGAGGCGCTGGCGGCGGTGCGCCGCCGGCGGCCCGCGCTGGTCCTGCTCGACATCGACATGCCCGGCATGGACGGCGTCGAGGCGCTGCGGGGCATGCGCGCCATCGACGCCAGGATCCCGGTCATCATGGTCACCGGCAACGCGAGCACGCGCGTTGCCGGTGAGGTGATCAGGGACGGCGCCTACTCCTACCTGCCCAAGCCCGTGAAGTTCCAGTACCTCAACCACATCGTCGCGACCGTTCTCGGTCCCGCCGGCTAGCCTCCGCGCCGCCGGTCGGTGTCGCCGACGCGGGCGGAGGACGTACGAGGTGGGGTCCGTGGCACCACGCGGCCGGAGGCCGCCTCGCCCGGCCGTGGCTGGGCTCCATCCGGCTGGGGGGCACACGGTGATGGGTGGCGGGAACGGGTCCACGGACCCCATCTCGTACGTCCTCCGCCCGCGTCGGCGACACCGCTGTCACGGTGCGCGATATCAGACCGGGGACGCTAGCCGCGGATGCGGACGCGGTAGACGAGCTTCGCGGCGCTCTCTTTCGGGACGGGGATCGAGAAACGCAGCGTGTGGGCCTGGGGCTTCTCGTAGGGGTGCGTCGCGTGCAGCACCTGCCAGTCGCCGGGCACCGGCTCGATGACGGTCACCGTCTGATCCTGCTTCTTGTGGTTGCGCAGCGAGATCTCCCACTCGACCTCCCAGAGGCCGGGGGCCAGCTTGCGATACTCCTTCTGCGTGCGCTCGCCGACCACGTCGAACGCCTCGCCCAGCTTGATCTTCACGCGCTCGCCCTGGGGCGTGTGGTCGATCCAGTCCTCGCCGATGAACTGCTGGCTGCCGGAGGCATCGGCCTTGTAGACGCGCACCTTGCCCTTGGGTAGCGGCAGCCCCAGGCGGTGCTCCTTGCTGTTCTTCAGCTCGAGCAGCACCGACACCTTCTGGTTGGACATCGGCATGCCGTAGGACGTCCGGTAGTAGTCCTGGGCGCCGTAGTACATCAGGTGCTTGGTCACCGGCACCTCGGCGGCGTTCAGGAGCGCGAGCTGCTTGGTCTGCTGGTTCTTGATCGTCGTGCGGCCGTCGAGGGTGTAGAGGTGGTACTCGAAGAAGCCCTCCTCGGCGAAGTCGCGGCTGGCCTCGCGCGGGGAGGCGGCCTTGGCGGCCAGCTCCATCAGGCGTCCGTCACGCCGGCCCTCGCGGGCGCGGTTGACGTCGCCGGCCACGAGCTTGAGCGCGGCGTTGGCGTAGGTCGCGCCGCTCTTGTTGTCGATCGTGACCCAGCCGGTGAGGTCGCTCTTCGCATCGGTGTCGTTGACGACCATCACGTAGTCGGCCTTCCAGGTGATCCCGCCGGTGAGGTAGGACGCCTCCACCTTCTGGGGCGCCGCCGTCTGGTTGCGGAGCAGCCAGACCAGCGTGGGCCTGGCCACGAGGTTCTCCGGCAGCGAGGGCAGCACCATCCGGCCGGAGTAGCCGAGATGGATCTGGCCGTTGATCTCGAACACCGGCCCGGCCGTCGACAGGAGCCGGGCCTCGTGGAAGGTGCCGTCGGACTGGTAGAGGCGTACGATCTTGCCGACGTACTTCTCGAGCAGCTTGTCGCTGGAGAGCAGGTCGTACTCGTAGTTCTGCTCCAGGATCTTGAGGCCGGCCGGAGCGGTGAGCGATTTGAGGTGGACGGTCGTGGGGTCGATCTGGGCGGCCACGTCCATGAACTGCGCCTCGGTGAGCCCGATCGGAAACCGCACCTCGCGCACGTCCTTCACGAGGCCGAGGTTGCCGTTGTAGATGGTCACCATCACGTCCTTCTGGACCTCGCGGGTGACGGCGAGCGTGGCGGCGGAGGCGGGCGGCGCCGTCACGAACACGATGAGCAACGCGAGCGCGAGCAGCCGGGTCTTCATGGGCCCCTCCGGGCGATCGAATCGACTCCTGCCCGGTTAGACAGGGCGGTGGCGAGGAAGTTCCCGGAGCGCTCAGCGCTCGAGGCGAAGGGTGACGCGCAGCGGACCGGTCGCGGGCCCGCGCTCACCCTCGAGCCGGAGCGTGCCCAGCGACTCCAGGCCGCGCCTCACCTCGTCCCAGCGGTCGCCGGGAACGGCGAGACCCAGGACGAGCGCACCCGGCTCCTCGACGCGAGTGACGATGCGACCTCCGGCCCGGGTCACGAGATCGCTCACCGTGCGCTCGGCCGCGGCGTGGTCCCCGACGGTCAGACGCCCCTGCAACGACGTCGGAGCCGCCAGCGCCTGGATCTCGCCGGACTTGCCCAGGGCCGGCGCCGGAGCCGCCTGGCGGGCCGCGGCGCCTGTCCGCTCCTGAGACGGCCTCCTGCCGCGCGCCCGCCTCCGGCGCGTCCGCGCGCTTCGTCCGCGATTCTTCGGAGAGGCGCGGCGACGACGCGGCTGGTGGTGCCGCCGGGGGGGCGTCGCGGGCCGCTTTCAGGTCCGTCCGCGTGTCGGCGGAGGGAGGCTCGGCAGCCCGCGACGTGGCATCGTCCTGGAGCGAGCGCTTGGCCTCGGGGTTGGTTAGAGTCTGGACGGAGTCCGGCTCGAGGGTGCCGGGTGCTGGAACCGTGGGCGCCGGCGCCGTCACGCCGGACGGCGTCTCCGGCGCGCGCGCCGCCTGCCGCAGCTCGGGTGACCGCTGGAAGATCATGACCGCCAGGCCGGCGACGAGCACGAGGGCAGCGGCCTCGAGCGGCAGCTTCACCGGCCACGGCACGAACAGGCCACGCGCGAGCCGCCGGTACCACGGCCGGGGCCGGGCGGCCAGCATCCGGTCGACGAAGCCGGCAGGCGCCCGGGCCGGCGCGACCGCCCGCAGCAGGCCGACGGTGCGCTCGAAGCGCTGCCACTCGGCCGTGCACTCGGCGCACGTGGCCAGGTGCGCGTCGAGACGGCCGCGCTCGGCGGCGGTGAGCGCGTCGTCCACGCGCGACGAGAACAGCTCGCGGATCTCCGGGCACGTCACGGCAGCCATCGCTCCAGCTTGGCCTTGAGGTCCAGCCGCGCCCGGTGCAGGCGCGTGCGGACCGTGTTGAGCGGTACCCCGAGGACCTCGGCGATCTCCTCGTAGCTCAGCCCCTCGAGATCGCGGAGCACGACGACGATCCGCCGCTCCTCCGGCAGCGCGGCGACGGCCTCGTGGAGCGCGGCCTCCAGCTCGCCGCGCTCCAGCGCCCCGACGGCGTCGGCGCCCTCGGCCGGCGCCAGCGACAACGCGATGACGTCGCTCCGCTCGTGACGGCGGGGGCCGGAGGCCAGCCGATTCAGACACAGCCGGGAAGCGATCCCGTAGAGCCAGGTGGCGAGCCGGGCCTCGCCGCGGAACGCGTCGAGCGCGCGGTGGGCGCGCAGGAAGGTCTCCTGGGCGATCTCCTCGGCCTCGGCGCGATTGCCCAGCATGCGGAGCGCGACCCCGAAGACCCGGTGCTGGTACATCGTCACCAGCTCCTCGAACGCCCGCGTGTCGCCGGCGCGCAGCCGCGCGAGCAGCGGGGCGTCGTCTGTGAGCCCCTCACGCACGGTTAGACCGGGCGCGGTCCGGGAAGTTCCCGCGGCGGCGGGATCTCAGCAGCCTCCGGCGGGCTCGGCGAGATAGACGTTCGGCCCGCGCGTGGTCGGCATGCCGTCGGCGGGCGGCGTCGTCATCGCGAGTCGATACTACACCGCCGCTCGGCTTGACACGTCGAAAGCGGGCGTGCTATTTGCGCGTATGCCCGAGCCCGTCCTGCTGCGCACCGAGCGCCTGACCCGGGCGTTCGGCAGCCTCATCGCCGTCGATCGCGTGGACGTTGTCGTCCACCGCGGCGAGCTGCGCTCGATCATCGGCCCCAACGGCGCCGGCAAGACGACCTTCTTCCGGCTCATCTCGGGCGAGACGACGCCGAGCTCGGGGCGCATCGTCTTCGACGACCGCGACATCACCGGCCTGCCCCAGCACGCGGTGGTGCGGCTCGGCATCGCGAAGTCGTACCAGATCACGAATGTCTTTCCGCACCTCTCCGTGCACGAGAACGTCCGCGTCGCCGTCCAGGGGCCCGCGCGCGCCTTCGACTTCTGGTCGCGGGCCGACCATCTCGACGACGTGCGCGACCGGGCGGCCGCCCTGCTGAAGACGGTCGGGCTCACGGCCAAGGGCGACCAGCTGGCCGCGCATCTCTCCCACGGGGAGAAGCGGCACCTGGAGCTCGGCATCGCGCTCGCGTCCAACCCGGCACTGCTCCTGCTCGACGAGCCGACCGCCGGGATGAGCCCCGAGGAGACCGACGAGACGATGCGCCTCATCCGCGAGCTGGCCGTCGGCCGCACCGTGATCCTGGTCGAGCACAAGATGAAGGTCGTGATGAAGATCTCCGACCGGATCACCGTGCTCCACCAGGGCCAGGTGCTCGCCGAGGGCACGCCCGAGGAGATCCGCAACAACGACCGCGTCCAGCAGACCTACCTCGGCGTCGTCCGCTAATTCGATGGCGTTCCTCAGCGTCGAGGACATCCACACCTACTACGGCGAGGCGCATATCCTCCAGGGCGTGTCGCTGCGCCTGGACGAAGGCGAGGTCGTCACGCTGATCGGGCGCAACGGCGCCGGCAAGACCACCACGCTGCGCTCGATCATGGGCATCGCGCGGCCGAGCCGTGGCCGGGTCACCCTGCGCGGCGTCGACATCGGCCGCCTCGAGACCCACGAGATCGCCCGCCACGGCATCGCGTGGATCCCCGAGGAGCGCCGGATCCTGCCGAACCTCACCGTGCTCGAGAACCTGCGGCTCGGCATGCTCGGCCGCGCGGGCGGGGCGGCCCCTGGCGCTCTCGACGAGGTCTTCGAGTACTTCCCGCGGCTGCGCGAGCGCGTGGATCAGCGCGGGGTCTTCCTGTCGGGGGGCGAGCAGCAGATGCTCGCCATCGCGCGGGGGCTGGTGGCCCGGCCGTCGGTGATGCTGGTCGACGAGCCCACCGAGGGGCTGGCGCCGCTGATCGTGCAGAACCTGACCGCGATCCTGGCCCGCATCAACCAGCGCGGCACGACGCTGCTGCTGGTGGAGCAGACGCTGGAGGTGGCGATGAGCCTCTCCCACCGCCTCTACGTGATGGACCAGGGACGGATCCAGTTCGAGGGAACGCCGGCCGAGCTGCGCCGCGACCCCACGATCCAGCAGCGCTTCCTCGAAGTGTAGGGGGGCCCCGACATGGCCCCCCTAGACCCCCCAGTCGCTCGGGGCACCCCGGCGGAGCCGTGGCGCCCCTCGATGTCCCGTCAGCTCTCGCCGCTGATCCGGAACATCCCCTCGGTGAGCCCGAGCGCGCTCTTGCCAATCAGCTCCGCCATGCGGTCCATCGTCGGCGGCATGAGCGTGGCGGTACGGGCGTCGCGGAAGGCGCGCTCCACTGGGTAATCGCGGTAGGCGCCGCGGCCGCCCACGACCTGGATGCACTTCGACGTCACGTCCAGCCCGACCTCGGTGCCGAGGAACTTGGCGCGGTTGGCGAGGTTGCCGCGCTCGGCCACGTCGGCCACCTCCCAGCCGGCGGCGGCGGCGCGCAGCACCAGACGGGCGGCATCCAGGTGCACGACGAGCCCGCCGAGGTGGCGCTGCACGGTGGGGTCCTGGGCGACCGCGACGTTCTCCGGCTTCACCACGCGCTTCTTGGCGTAGTCGAGCGTGAAATCCAGCGCGGCCTCGGCGATTCCGACGTAGACCGCCGCGTAGCCCAGGCCGAAGCTCTCGACGACGCCGACCTGGGTCGCCGCGCCCGGCCGGCCCAGCACCGCGTCGCCCGGGATCCATACGCCGGTGAGCGTCACCGACGGGCTGTACGTCCCCCGCATGCCGAGCGTGTCCCACTTGCCGTCGGTGGCCAGGCCGGCGGTGTCGGCCGGCACCAGGGCCAGGCACAGCGCCTTGCCCATGTCGGCCTCGCCGTCGAGCGCGCACCACACCATGTAGAAGGACGCGCCGAGCGCCATCGTGCAGAAGTACTTCACACCGTCCACGACGAACCCGTCGCCGTCGGCGCGCAGCGTCGTCTCCATCAGGAACGTGCGTGACAGGCTCACGGCCGGCTCGCTGCCCCACGAGCCGAACATCCGGCCGCGGTCGACGACCTCGCCGAAGTAGCGCCGCTGCTGGTCGCAGGTGCCGAGCGCCGCGATGAAGCGCATGACGGTGGAGTGCATGTGCAGGGTCATCGCGGTGCTGGCGCAGCCCTGGGCCAGCGCGCGGATGACCTCCACGTAGGTGGGCATGTCGAGGCCGAGGCCCCCGTGGGCGGTGGGGACGGCGGCCGCGATCAGGTGCTCGGCGTGTAGATCACGCCAGCTGTCGACCGGGTTGGCGGCGTCGCGGTCGTAGCGGGCCGCCCGCGGCGCCAGGCATTCGCGGGCGAGCCGGGCCGCCGTCGCGACGATCCCGGTCGAGGCGGGGCTCACTCACGCCATCCGGCCGCCCGCGGCCGAGCGCCGCGACGTCACGCACCGGCAGGTGTCGATCTGGTGCAGCTCGATCATGTTGTCGAACGGGTCCTTCATGAAGATCTGCTGCGACTGGGGACCCACGACGCTCTCGGCTACCCAGTAGTCCACGCCGAGCCGTTCCAGCTCCTGGCGCGTCTCCTGGATGTCGGCGACGGCGAGGGCCACGTGCGGCGTCGACGGGTCCCGGCCGGGCCCCTTGGCGAACTTCGACTGCCCGTTCACACCCATGAGGTGGATCTGCGCGGTGCCGCCCACGTCCATCCAGTACCCGTCGATGGTCGGAATGGTCGGACGACCGGGGTCGTGCCCGAGGCCGAGCACGTCGCCGTAGAACTGGCGGGCCTTCGCGACCTCCTCCGGCGAGGGGCCGACGCGGATGCCGTGATGATGCAGCTCGAGCACTTTAACGGCCATGGAACCCTCCGATCAACGTGCCCCAGATGCCCTTGGGAAGGAAGAGCACGAACGCCATGAACACGCTTCCGATCACGATGGGCCACGAGTCGGCCATCACCAGGCTCAGCCGGTCGGCGAGTACGAGGAAGGTTGCCGCGCCCACGAACGGCCCGAAGAACGTCCCGGCCCCGCCGAGCAGGGTCATGATCACCACCTGGCCCGACGTCGACCAGAACAGCGCTTCGACCGGCACGACGTTGAGCCGGAGCGCGTCGAGCGACCCGGCCAGCCCGGTGATGGACGCCGAGAACACGAACGACAGCAGCCTCGCCCGGTTGACGTCGTAGCCGCACGCGGAGGCTCGGTCCCCGTTTTCCCGGATGGCGGCGAGCACCGCCCCGAACGGGGACTTCAGCACGCGCTGCAGTCCGGCCACCGCCAGCGCCGCCCAGGCCAGCGCGAAGTAGTGGAAGGCCAGCGGGGTCTTGAGGGGGATCGACCACCAGAAGAACCCCAGCGGCAGCTGGGGGATGCCACGCAGGCCGTCGTCGCCGCCGGTGAGATCGGCGAGGTGGAACGCGACGAAGTAGAAGAGCTGGGCGAAGGCCAGTGTCAGCATCGCGAAGTAGATGCCGCGCCGCCGCAGCGCGAAGAACCCGACGAAGGCGCCCCCCAGGCCGGCGGTGAGCACGCCGACGGCGAGCGCGCCCCACAGCGAGGTCCACCCGAGCTTGGCCAGCATGATCCCGGCACCGTAGGCGCCGAGACCCCAGTAGGCGGCGTGACCGAACGACAGCAGGCCGGTGTAGCCGTAGAGCAGGTTGAATCCGAGCGCGAAGAGACCGTAGACGAGGATCTGGGTGGCCAGCGACGTGTACGGCACCACGAACGGCAGCACGGCGAAGAAGGCCACGATGGAGACGACCGGGTGGGCGGCGATCCACGCAGCGACCGGCGCGAGCGGACCGCGCGTCATTCCGCGAGACCCGCTTCGCCGAGCAACCCGCTGGGTCGGGTCAGGAGGACGACCGCCATCACGACGAAGACGACGATCTCGGCGAGCTTGGGCGCGAAGAAGGTCGTGAGGCTGATGACCTGGCCGATCATCAGGCCGGCGACGATCGCCCCCGGCAGGCTGCCCATGCCACCGACCACGACCACCACGAAGGCCTCGATGATGATCTCGATCCCCATCTCGGCGTAGACACCGCGCAGCGGTCCGGCCAGGATGCCGGCGAGCCCGGCCATGGCGATGCCGAGGCCGAAGACGAGAAACCACACCCGCCCCAGATCGATGCCGAGCGCGCGGACCATGAGGGCGTCCCGGGAGCCCGCGCGGACCACGAGGCCGACGTTGGTCTTCTCGAGGAAGAGCCAGAGCGCGAGCAGCACCACCGCGGTCACCACGAGCACGAAGATCCGATAGGCCGGGAACATCATGAAGCCGAGGTCGGCGGCGCCGGCCAGCGCGGCCGGGGGATCGAGCGTGAGGCCGATCTTGCCGACGAGGAGCTTGACCGCCTCGATCAGCACCAGCGACAGCCCGAAGGTGAGGAGCAGCGGGTCGTCGGGGCCGCGCCCGTAGAGGGGGCGGATGAGGAACCGCTCGACGACGAGGCCGAAGGCCCCGACCACGAGCGGGGCCACCACGAGCGCAACCCAGAAGCTCTTCGTGTAGGCCAGCACGAAGAAGCCCGCGTAGGCGCCCAGCATGAAGAAGGACCCGTGGGCGAAGTTCACGACGGTCATCAGCCCGAAGATCAGGCTGAGCCCGATGGCGAGCAACACCAGGATGCCGCCGAGGACGAGCCCCGTGAAGAGCTGGGCCGCCAGGGCGGACAGCGTGACGTCGGGCACGCCTTACACGTGGCCCTTCTCGGCGCAGGTGCGCTCGAGCTTCTCGTCGGCCGGCACCTTGCCGGTGACCTCGAAGTAGCCCCACTCGCCCTTGGCCTGGGCCCGCCCCTTGACGAGGTAGAGGTCCTGGAAGGACTTGTTGTCGCAGGCCCGCCAGAACTGCTTGCCCTTGTAGTGGTCGTAGGTGGCGTTCTTGCGGAGGGCGTCGGCCACCGCGTTGGCGTCGGTGGATTTGGCCAGCGTGGCGCCGCGGGCGACCTCCATGATGCCGTTGTAGCCGTAACCGGCGTAGCCGTCGGGCGGCACGCCGAACTTCTTGAGCGAGGCGTCGACGAACTTCTTGGCCTGGGGCAGCGTCTCGGCCAGCTCCCAGTAGAAGTTGGTGCCGCCGTAGACGTCGGCGAACAGCTCGGCCCCGCCCTCCTTGGCCAGGAAGAGGAAGTGGAGCGGGACGAGGATCTTCATCTCCTTCTTCATCCCGAAGCTGATGGCCTGTTTCATGAACGCCACGCCGTCGGCGCCGGGCGTCACGGCCAGCAGCACCTCGGGCTTGGCCGACTGGATCTTGGGAATGTGGGCGGAGAACTCGGGCTTGCCGAGCGGGTAGGGCGTGCTGCCGAGCACCGTGCCGCCGCCCTTCTGGACGACGTCGGTGAAGACCGCGTTGTTCTGCTTGCCCCACGCGTAGTCGGCGTAGACGATCCACCACTTCTTGCCGAGGTTCTGCACGCCCCAGCCCCCGACCGCCCGGCCGGTGATGGTCGGGTTCAGGGCCTCGTGGAAGGTGATCGGGCTGGTGTCGGGCTTGGCCGAGATCTCGTCGGACTGGCTGATCGAGATGAAGAGCTTGCCGGCTCTCTTCGTCTGCTCGTTGATCGCCATCTGCACGTGGGCGGCCAGCCCGCCGACCACGAAGTCGACGTTCTGGTTCTCGATCAGCTCCTTCGTGCGCTGCGCGCCCACGGCCGGCTTGAGCTCGTCGTCACGGAAGAGCACCTCGACCTTGCGGCCGAGCACCCCGCCCTTGGCGTTCAGCTCGTCCACGGCCAGCTCGGCCCCGCGCTTCTGGTCGGCGGCGATGGAGGCGAAGGGCCCGGTGAGGGGCAGCGGGAAGCCGATCTTCAGGGGGCCGCTCTGGGCTCGCAGGATCGAGGGGAAGCCGAGGATGGCGACAGCGGCCGTGGTCGAGTGCAGAAATGTGCGACGATCCATGGAAATGTCCTCCTGAGGAGTCCCTCCGTAGGAATGTCCTCCGCGCGCAAGTGGCGGAATTCTAGGCGCCGGTCTCACGGGTGTCAATTCGGATCCTCCCATCGGCTCCGAGCGCTCGGAACGGTCGCAGCGATCGCCGGCGCTCCGGCCGGTGTACACTCGCGCAGCGTCACCCGGAGGTGCCGACATGGCGGTCCGCTCGCTGCTCCACTACGCGCTCGAGGTGCCCGACCAGACGGTCGGCGAAAAATTCTACCGGAGCTTCGGCCTGGTCGACGAGGCGGGGCGCGACGGCGCCGTGCACCTGCGGCCGGCGCCGCTGACGCGCGAGTCCGTCCGTCTCTACCCCGGCCCCAGGAAGCGCCTGCACCATCTGGCCTTCGGCGCGCCCGGCGGCGACTACGAGGCGACGGTCGCGTCGATCCGCCGCGCCGGTGTGCCGGAGGTGGACCCGCCGCGCGGCGTCCCCGACGGCGGCGTGTGGGTGCGCGATCCCGACGGCAACCTCCTCACGGTGCGCGACGAGGCGCCGGCGCCGCCGCCGGCCGACCCGCCCCTGCGGCTCAACAGCCCCGGCCACATCGCGCGCCAGGTCGACCGCGGCGCCCCCGACGCGGGGCTGACCGCGAGCCCCCGCCGGCTCGGCCACGTGCTGCTCTTCACCCCCGAGGTCCAGCGCCAGCTCGACTTCTACACGCGCGTGCTCGGGCTGAAGCTCTCCGACCGGTCGCAGAGCATCATCGCGTTCCTGCGCTGCACGACCGACCATCACAACGTGGCGTTCCTGACCTCCCGGGGCCCGGGCTTCCACCACGCCTCGTTCGAGGTCGGCAGCGTGGACGAGATCGCCATGGGGGCGCTGCGGATGCAGGAGGCCGGCTGGCAGCCGGGCTGGGGGCTGGGCCGTCACGTCATCGGCTCGAACTTCTTCTACTACATCCGCGACCCGTGGGGCTCCTTCGCCGAGTACTTCCACGACCTCGACTACATTCCCGAGCAGTGCGCGTGGGAGCCGCGCGATTTCCCGGAGGCCGACGCGCTCTACCGGTGGGGGCCGCCGGTGCCGGACGACTTCGGGCTCAACCACGAGGTGGACGGCTAGTCCGGCCGTGGCGACCCGTCGCCTGCTGATCACCGGGCTGAGCGGTCTCATCGGCGGCGCGCTGCGCAAGCACGTCGAGGGGACGTACACGCTGCGCGCGCTGAACCGGCGCGCGGTCCCCGGCGTAGATTGTCACCTGGCCGACCTCGGCGATCTCGCCGCGATCCGGCCCGCGTTCGCCGGCATTGACACCGTCGTGCATCTGGCCGCCGCCGCCGGCGACAACAACGCGCCCGCCGATATCCTGAGATCCAACGTGATGGGCGCCTACCACGTCTTCGAGGCGGCGCGGCTGGCCGGCGTCGCCCGCGTCATCTTCGCCAGCAGCGGCGCGACCGTCGCCGGCTGGGAGCGTGAGCCGCCGCTCGCGCACGTCGTCGCCGGCGACTACGACAAGCTCGGCGCCTGGGCGAAGCTGACGCACGAGTCCCCGCTGCGTCCGGGCGGGCTCTACGGCGCCAGCAAGGTGTGGGGCGAAGCCCTCGCGCGCCACTACTCCGACGCCTACGGGATGTCGGTCATCTGTCTGCGGATCGGCCGCGTGAAGGAGGAGGACCGGCCGACCGGACCGCGCGATCTCTCTGTCTGGTGCAGCCAGCGCGACGTGGTCCGCATGCTCGTCGCGTGTATCGAGGCGCCCGCCACGCTGCGCTTCGACACGTTCTTCGTCGTCTCCAACAATCGCTGGAGCTACCGCGACCTCGAGCACGCGCGCGCCGTCCTGGGCTGGGCGCCGGTCGACAGCGCCGACGACCGCCGTTCGTAGACCTACCGCCCGCCGGCCGCCAGCAATTCGTCGAGCTCCAGCCGGCACTGGACCTTGAGCCGCAACTGCCCCGCCAGCTCCTGCGTCAGCGCCTGACCGCGTGTGGCCGGATCGTCGAGGATGGCGGCCGTCGGCGTCGCGATGTCGCCGAGCCCGACGCGCTTCTTGCACTCCTCCATTGCGGTCTGGGCCTTGGCGAGGCGCTCCGCGGCCTGGGTCTTGGGGGGCTTGGGCCCGTCGCACGCGGCGAGCGCCAGGACGAGCGCGAGGAGAGCGGCGCGGCGCAGCATCGTGGTTACCCTACCACAGCGGTGCGGTGCTAGAGTCTGGCCGTGCTCGAGTTCGTCGCCCGCCGTCTCCTGCACACCGCCCTCGTGACCGTCGGCGTCGCTACCCTGGTGTTCATCGCCCTGCGGCTCAGCGGTGACCCGGCAGCCTCGATGCTCCCCGGCGACGCCACGGTCGACGAGCTGGCCCATCTGCGCCGTGAGCTCGGTCTCGACCGGTCGGTGCCCGTGCAGTACGTGGCGTTCCTCGGCGGCGCCGTCCGCGGCGACCTCGGGGAGTCCTTCCGTCACCAGCAGCCGGCGTTCGGGCTCGTGCTCGAGCGCCTGCCGGCCACGCTGGAGCTGGCCTTCACCGCGCTGGTGCTGGCGGCCGAGCTGACGCTGGCGCGCTGACGCCTATCGCCGGCGCGGAGGCTCGGGGCGTGCTCGACATCGCGATCGCCCCGGCTCCGGCGCCGGCGCGGTTGCCGGCCTGCCGCTTCCGCTTTCCCGACCCCGCGCGGGCCGACGCCGAAGGGCTCCTCGCCCAGGGCGGCGACCTGGAGCCCGGCACGCTCGTCGCCGCCTACCGCCAGGGCGTGTTTCCCTGGCCGTACGACGAGACGGCGCTGCTCTGGTGGTCGCCGGATCCGCGGGCGGTCCTGCCGCTGGACGCGCTGCACGTCTCGCGCAGTCTGGCGCGCACCGTGCGGCGCGGCCGCTTTCGCGTCACCCTCAACGCGGCGTTTGCGGCGGTGATCGACGGCTGCGCGGCGCGGCAGGAGACGTGGATCACGCCGGCCATGCGCGCGGCCTACGTGCGGCTGCACGGCCTGGGCTGGGCGCACAGCGTGGAGGTGTGGGGAACGGACGGCGCGCTGGCCGGTGGGCTCTACGGCGTGGCGATCGGTGGCCTCTTCGCGGCCGAGTCGATGTTCCACCGCGTGACCGACGCCTCCAAGGTGGCGGTCGTCGCGCTGGTTCAGCACGCCCGGCGCGTGGGCACCGCGCTGCTCGACGTGCAGGTGCTCTCGGAGCACCTGACCACGCTGGGCGCCCGGGCGATCCCCCGCGACGAGTACCTCATGCGGCTGGCCGCGGCCGTTCGGCGGCCGGTGGCGTTTGCCGGCTGAAGGCAGTGGCGCTTCCGTTCGTCTATCCCTCGGGAGGTGCTCATGTACAGTAAGCTCATGGCCCGGAGGCTCGTCGCCCTCGTCCTCAGCGTGCTCGTCCTCGGTGCCGCCGCCGCCTGGGCCCAGGCCCCGGCACCCGCCCCGGCGCCCGGGAAGGTGCCCTCGCTCGAGGAGGTCATCAAGTCCGTGGAGAGCGCGTACGGTCGAATCATCGACCTCAAGGCCGAGTTCACCCAGACCGCCTTCAACAAGAGCCTCAACCAGAGCATCCCCGCCCAGGGGACGGTCTACCTCAAGAAGGGCGGCAAGCTGCGCTGGGAGTACGCCGATCCCACGCCCCAGCAGATCGTCTCTGACGGCAAGACCGTCTGGATCTACACCCCGGCGCTCAACCAGGTGAACGTCGGCCCCGCGCCCGAGGCGCTGGCGGGGCCGGCCGGTTCGTTCCTGACCGGGCTGGGCCGTGTGCGCGAGCACTTCAACGCGCGCTTCCTCAATCCGGCCGAGCCGCGCGACCGCGACGGCAACATCGTGCTCGACCTGGTGCCCAAGCAGCCGCTGCCGACCATGAACCGGCTGGTCCTGTCCTTCGACCCGCGTTCCTGGGAGGTGCGGCGGGGGGTGGTCTACGACCAGTTCGAGAACACGGTGACCATGCTGTTCCGCAAGCCGGCCGTGAACACCGGGCTGGCCGACTCGCTCTTCACCTTCGTGGCACCCAAAGGCGTGGCCACGGTCCCGTTGCGGTAGACTGCCGGGCATGGCCGCCGACAACTCCTTCGACGTCGTTTGCAAGATCGACATGCAGGAGGTCACCAACGCGCTCGACCAGGCCCGGCGGGAGATCGAGACCCGCTACGACCTCAAGGGCTCCAAGAACGAGATCGTGCTGGAGAAGACCGACATCAAGCTGACCTCGGCCGACGACATGAAGCTCAAGGCCGTGACCGACATTCTCCAGTCCAAGCTGCACAAGCGCGGCGTGCCGCTCAAGGCCCTGACCTATGGCACGGTGGAGACGGGTGCTGCCGGCGTGCTCCGGCAGAAGATCGGGCTGCAGCAGGGGATCCCCATCGACAAAGCCAAGGAGATCGTGCGGCTCATCAAGGACACGAAGATCAAGGTGCAGGCCTCCATCCAGGAGGACCAGGTCCGCGTATCCGGCAAGAGCCTCGACGACTTGCAGCGGATCATGGCCTTGTTGCGCGAGCGCGACTTCGGGATCGCGCTGCAGTTCACGAACCGCCGCAACGCCTGACCGTCTCCGGGCGGAGACATTGACACTGCCGGCGCCGCCGGACCACACTGCGGGTCGTGGACACGCCCGCACCTGAGCCGTCTCCCGATCCCTTCCGTCAGGAGCTGCTCGCTACTCTGGCCGCTCTCGAACAGCGGATCCTGCACCGTGTCGACGAGAGTGCGGCCGAGACCCGTCGCGACGTCGACGCGAGTCACGCCGAGACCCGCCGCTACATCGATGAGCAGGGCGTGGAGACGCGCCGCTACATCGATGAGCAGGGCGTGGAGACGCGTCACTACATCGATGAGCAGGGCGTGGAGACGCGCCGCTACATCGATGAGCAGGGCGTGGAGACGCGTCACTACATCGATGAGCAGGGCGTGGAGACGCGCCGCTACATCGATGAGCAGGGCGTGGAGACGCGTCACTACATCGATGAGCAGGGCGTGGAGACGCGCCGCTACATCGATGAGCAGGGCGTGGAGACGCGCCGCTACATCGATGAGCAGGGCGTGGAGACGCGCCGCTACGTCGACGAGCAGGGCGTGGAGACCCGCCACTACGTCGACGAGCAGGGCGCGGAGACGCGTCGGCACGCCGGGGTCGTCGCCGAGGGCCTCATCATGAAGATCGAGCTGGTCGCCGAAGGCGTGCGAGGGACCAACGAGCGGCTCGACCGCTTCCAGAGCGAGGTTCGCGCTCAGTTCACGAGGGTCGACCGGCGGCTGCTCCGCCTGGAGGCCCGTCGCTTCCGCAAGCGCGACCGCTAGTCACCGGCAGGGTATACTTTCTCCTCGTCCATGAAGGTCCATCTCACGACGCTGGGCTGTCCGAAGAATCAGGTGGATTCCGAAATCATGCTCGGGCTCCTCGGCGAGGCCGGCTTCGTGCTGGCCGAGCGCGCCGAGGACGCCGAGTGCCTGATCGTCAACACCTGCGCGTTCATCGACCGGGCGCGCGAGGAGTCGGTGCAGACGATCCTGGAGCTGGCCCGCCTCAAGGAGCGCGGCCGCTGCCGGGCGCTGATCGTCACCGGCTGCCTCACCCAGCGCTACGGCGCCGAGGTGATGAAGGAGATGCCGGAGATCGACGGCATCCTCGGCACCTCCAACCTGCCCGCCATCGTGGACCTGGTTCGCCAGGCCGCCAATCGCCACGACTGGGCGACGGCGGCCCCGCCCGGCTACCTGTACGACGCCAGCACGCCGCGGCTGCTGACCGCGAAGGTGCCCTACACGTACGTGAAGATCGCCGAGGGTTGCGACATGGGCTGTACCTTCTGTGCGATCCCCCAGTTCCGCGGCCGCCACCGCAGCCGCCCGCTGGCGGACATCGTCCGGGAGGTCGAGGGCCTGGCCGCGCGCGGCGTGCAGGAGGCGATCCTCGTCTCCCAGGACACGCTCGCCTACGGCCGTGACCTGCCGGGCAACGGCGACATCGGCGCGCTGCTGCTGGCGCTCGGCGACACGCGCATGCCGTGGATCCGCCCGATGTACCTGCACCCGGCCCACGTCAACGACCGGCTCGTGGAGGCGTGGGCCAGCGCGCGGGTCGTTCCGTACCTCGACATGCCGATCCAGCACGCCGACGACGCAATCTTGAAGTCGATGCGCCGCGCGGTCACCGTCCGGCGCATGCGCGACATCGTCGCGCAGTTCCGCGCGGCGATTCCCGGGGTGACCGTGCGCACCACCGTGCTGGTCGGCTTCCCCGGCGAGACCGACGCCGCCTTCGAGCGGCTGCTGGCGTTCGTCGACGAGGTGCGCTTCGACCGGCTGGGCGTCTTCACGTACTCCGCGGAGGAGGGCACCCCGTCGCCGGAGTTCCCCGGCCAGGTCGATCCCGAGACGGCGGCCGAGCGCGCGGCGCGGGTGCAGGAGGCGCAGGACGCGATCGCCTGGGAGCGGGCGGCCAAGCTCGTGGGGACCGAGACCGACGTGCTGGTGGACGGGACCAGCGAGGACGGCGCCTTCGCCTGGGAGGGCCGGACCGCCGGCCAGGCCCCGGAGATCGACGGCGTCGTGTACCTGCGCGGCCGGCGCGATTTCCGCGCCGGACACTTCGCCCGCGTGCGCGTCGTCGAGGTCGACGGCTACGAGCTCGTCGGCGAGCGCGCCTAGCCTCGCCCTCCGCACCCGCCTGGCGATCGCCGTCGCCACGCTCGGCGGCGTCGGCCGGGCGCCGCTGGCGCCGGGGACCGTCGCCAGTGCCCTCACCGCCGTCGTCCTGTGGCTGCTGAATCTCTCGCCGCTGGTACTCCTCGGGCTGCTGATCGTCGTCACCGTGCTCGGTACCTGGGCCGCCCACGAAGCCGAGCGCACGCTCGGCGGCGGCAAGGACCCCGGCGCCATCGTCGTGGACGAGGTCGCCGGCATGACCCTGGCACTCCTCACGGCTCCGCCGACGCTGCCGGCGCTGATCGTCGCCTTCCTCCTGTTCCGCGCGTTCGACGTCGTCAAGCCGTTCCCGGCCAACGTCTCCCAGCGGCTGCGCGGCGGCCTGGGCGTGATGGTCGACGATCTGATCGCCGGCCTCTACGCGCTCGCGCTCGTGGTGCTGGCGAGGTCGCTCGGATGGCTGTGAGCCCCGGCGTCCGCCTGGTCGCGATCGGCTCGCCGCTCGTCGCCCTCGACGACGACGGGGCGGTGGTGGCGGCGGCGCTGGCCGGCGCCGGCGTCGGGCTCGAGAGCCGCACGGTCGTCGAGGAGGACGAGGCCGCGCTCGAGCGCGCGCTCACCCCCGCCGCGCCGCTGACCGTGCTCGTGGCGGGTCCCGGCGGCTCGACGGGCGACGTCACGCGCCGTGTGCTGGCGCGCGTGACCGGCGCCCGGCTCGTCCTCAACGAGCGCATGCTGGTGGCGCTGGGGGAGATCCACCGTCGCCGCGATCGCCCGCTGCCGCGCCGCGACGAGCGGCTGGCGCTGCTGCCGCAGGGGGCCACGGTGTGGGCGCTGCCGGAGGGGGAGCCGGCGTGGGCGCTGGAGGGCGACGGCGTCGCCTGGGTGGTCTTGCCCCGCGGCGGCCTGAGCGCGGACCTCGCCGCGCTCGTGATCGACTTCGCCCGCGCGCGGCTCGGTCGCGGCCCGGCCCTGGGCGTCCGCACGCTGCGCACTGCCGGCGTGTCGCTGGCAGATCTCGAGGAGCGGCTGGCGCCGTGGCTGGTCCCCGGCGACGGTGGCGGCGACGTCGCGCTGACCGCCTCCGGCGAGGGTGAGGTGTGGGTGCGGCTGCGCGCGCGAGCGGGCACGCCCGAGGCGGCGGCCGAGGCGCTGAACGCCCTCGACCGGCGCATCGCCGAGGTGCTGGGCGACGACTGCTACGGCCGCGACGGCGAGTCACTGGAGCAAGCGGTGGGACGCCGGCTCGGGGCGCGCGGGATGACGCTGGCGGTGGCCGAGTCGTGCACGGGCGGACTGGTGGGCCATCGACTCACGAGCGTGTCGGGCTCGTCCGCGTTCTTCGAGCGTGGCGTCGTCGTCTATTCCAACCGCGCCAAGGAGGAGCTGCTCGGGGTGCCGTCCGAGATCCTCCGCACGCACGGCGCCGTCAGCGGCCCGTGCGCGGAGGCGATGGTGCGGGGGATCTGCGAGCGGTCGGGTACGGCGTGCGGTCTCTCGATCACGGGCATCGCCGGGCCCGACGGCGGGACGCCGAGCAAGCCGGTGGGCACCGTCTTCATCGGCCTGGCGGTCGCGGGGGCGGTGGAGGCGCGGCACTTCCGGTTCGCCGGCGGCCGTGCGGCCGTCAAGTGGCAGTCGTCCCAGATGGCACTAGATATGCTGCGCAGGTCGCTGGGAGGCTCGCGACCATGATGCGCAAGACGTTGACCACTGTGACGCTCGGGGGCCTCGCCGTCGTCGCGGCCGGATGCGCGACCTCGGCCCGCCCGCTCGAGCGGGGGATCGCGCACTATCAGGACGGCAACTACGTCTTCGCCGCCGGCGAGTTCAACGAGGCGGTCCGGCAGGATCCGCGCTCGGTCGACGCCTACGTCAATCGCGGCATCGCGCGAGTGAGGCTGGGCCAGCTCAATTTGGCGATCGAGGACTACAACCGGGCCATCCAACTCGACAACGACGACCCCGCAATCTATTTCAACCGCGGCAACGCCCTGGTCGCCGCCGGCCAGTACGGGCCGGCGATCGAGGACTTCACTCGGGCCGTCGAGCTGTCGCCGGTGTACGCCAAGGCGTGGTTCAACCGCGGCAGCGCGCGCGCGCTGGCCGGCCAACCCGAGGCGGCCATGAAGGACTGGCTGCACGCCATCGACGTGGAGGGCGATCCATGGGCGCGTGCGGCCATGCGCCGCAGCGCCGGCCTCGAGCGGAGCCCGGCGCTGGCCACGGCCGGGGTGCCGACGACCGCGGCCACGGTGGCGCCGGCGCCGCCGCCCGGCATGGCGACCGATGCCGTACCGCTCCCGCCACCCGCGACGCTGGCGGCCACGCCGCCGACGGCGCCGGCGGCCTCGCCGCCCACGCCCGAGTCGATCGACGCGCGAGCGCTGGCCACGCGGGCGATCAGCCGTCAGCTCGATGGCGACCGCGCCGGCGCGCTGCAGGATCTCCGAGCCGCGCTCGACATGGAGAAGGACCCGGCGCGGCGGGTCTCGCTCGAGAATCTCCTGCGGATGCTGGAAAGCGCACCATAGCGACCGTTCGGTCCTTCGTCGCCATCCTGCTGACCGAGGACATCCGGGAGCGGCTGGCGACGGAGGTCGAGCGCCTGCGGCTCGTGGCCCGGGACGTGGCCTGGGTCGCCCCCGACAACGTCCACCTGACGCTCAAGTTTCTTGGCGGCGTCGAGGCGGCTCGGCTCGACGCCGTCGCTGGCGCGCTGGCCGGCGCGGTGGCGGGCTGTCGCCCCTTCGACCTCACCGTGCGCGGCCTGGGCGCCTTTCCCACTCCGGCGCGCCCGCGCGTGCTCTGGGCCGGGGCCGACGAGGGCGCTGCACTGGCGGCGACGCTGGCCCGCCGGGTCGACGACGCGCTCGTCGCGCTCGGCTTTCCGGCCGAGTCGCGCGCGTTCTCCGCCCACGTGACCCTCGGTCGCGTGCGCGCGCCGCGCTCCAACCCGCGCTTGGTCGAGGCGCTGGCCGGCGGCGCGGCCTTCGGCCGGCAGCGCGTGGATCGTCTGGCGCTGATGCGCAGCGAGCTGTCTCCGCGTGGAGCCCGCTACACCGAGCTCGCCGCCGTGCCGCTGGTGGCTGGATCGCCCGGGTAGAATGTGGGGCGTGCCGTCAGCCCCACGGGCGCTCCGCACGCTGCTCGCCGCCGTCCTTCTCGTCTCGGTGACCCCCGCGCACGCCTGCGAGCCGGCCCGCACGGCCCTCGACACGCCCGTCGCGCTCGTCCTGTCCGGCGGGGGGGCCAAGGGCGCGTGGGAGGCCGGCGCCGCCGCGGCCCTCATCGAGCGCGGCCTGCCGGTGAACCTGGTCGCCGGCTCCTCGGCCGGCGCCCTCAACGCGGCCATGCTCGCCGACGGACGTCTCGACCGGCTGCAGGCGCTCTGGCGCTCGCTGTCACGCGAGCAGGTGTACGCCTTCCGTCCCAGCGTGATCTTCGCCGGCCTGTTGCCGGGCTGGCTGACGCTTCTCGCGCTCGACGCGGCTGGCTCGCTCTTCGACCCGACCCCGCTGCGCGAGCTGATCGCCGGCGCGCTGGACGTCGAGCGCATCCGCGTCTCGCCCCGCCGCTTGCTCGTCGTCACCACCGACCTGGCCCGGCGCGCGCCCCGCATCTTCGACAACGCCACGGTCAGCGTGGACGCGCTGATGGCGGCGGCGGCGGTGCCCGGCGCCTTCCCGCCGGTGAGCGTGGACGGCACGCTGCTCGTCGACGGCGGGCTCACCGGCCGCGCGCCGGTGCTGGAGGCGCTGGCGACCGAGGTCCCGATCGGCCGCGCGCTCGTGCTGTTGAGCTACGCCGCCGACGAGCCCGGCCAGGCACCCACTCGCTTGCGCCGCACGCTGGAGGAGGCATTCGAGACGGCGATGATTCATCAGATCCGGCGCGACGCCGAGCTGGCGCGCTTCAAGTACCCGGCCGTGGACGTTCAGCTCCTCACGCCGGGGGGGCCGCTGCAACTGCGGCCGCTCGAGTTCGATCCGGCTGGCATGATCGCGGCGCTCGCGCGCGGCCGGGCCGACGCGGTGCGGTGCCTCGAGCGCTGGCAGGCGGACCGCCCGTGAGGGGCCGCGCCTGGGCGGTGCTCGGGCTCGGCCTGCTGGCGGGATGCGCGACCGAGCCGTGGACCTACGCCAAGCCCGGCTTGACGCCGGCCGGTCTCGATCATGACCTGGAAGCCTGCCGGCGGCAGTCGGTTCGCCCGCAGTGGTTCGCGGTGACGCGCGCGGGGCGCCTGGACCAGGAGGCGATCAACGAGTGCATGGAGCGCAAGGGCTACACGAGCCGGCGTGATGGGTGAGCCCCGGCGAAAAAGATCGCTGTCCGCGATCCGGGACATTGACGGTGTCGTGCGCACGCACCTAGAATGCACGCGTGCATCACCCTCGTGAGCCGCGTTCGACCCTTACACGAGACAAGGAGCCTACGCATGGCTGAGAGCAAGAACGATCGGCGGCAGGCCCTCGAGCTGGCGATCTCGCAGATCGAGCGACAGTTCGGCAAGGGCTCGGTCATGCGGCTGGGCGCGAACGGCCCGCTCGAGGAGATCGCCGTCATCCCCACCGGCGCCCTCTCGCTCGACGCCGCGCTCGGCATCGGGGGCCTGCCGCGCGGTCGGGTCGTCGAGATCTACGGGCCGGAGTCGTCGGGCAAGACGACGCTGGCCCTGCACGTCATCGCCGAGGCCCAGAACCTGGGCGGCATCGCGGCCTTCATCGACGCCGAGCACGCCCTCGATCCCATCTACGCGCGCAAGCTCGGCGTCAACATCGACGAGCTGCTGATCTCGCAGCCCGACACCGGCGAGCAGGCGCTGGAGATCACCGAGACGCTCGTGCGTTCCAACGCGGTCGACGTCATCGTGATCGACTCGGTCGCCGCGCTGGTGCCGCGCGCCGAGCTCGACGGCGACATGGGCGACTCGCTGCCCGGCCTGCAGGCGCGCCTCATGTCGCAGGCCCTGCGCAAGCTCACCGCCGCCATCTCCCGCTCCGGCGTCGTCGTCGTCTTCATCAACCAGATCCGCGAGAAGATCGGAGTAATGTTTGGGTGTCTGCATCACGACACTCTCGTGCTTCTAGCCGATGGAACCCGCGTACCGATCGGTCGGATCGTCCGGGAACGTCGAGCGGTGGAGGTGCTCTCGTACGATCCCGAGAGCGGACGGGTAGAGCCTCGCCGCGTCGTCAACTGGTTCGACAACGGCGTGACCGAGCACTTTATTCAGTTTGAAGTTCGTGGAGGACCAGCGCGCCGACGCTGCTTTGCCGCGACTCCGAACCACATGGTCTTTACCCCCACTGGTGAAGTTCCTGCGGGTAAGCTGAAGGTCGGTGACAAGGTGCTGTTCGCCATGCCGGACTATGCGTTGTCCGGTGACCAGTACCAGCTTCTGCTCGGGGGGACCCTAGGCGACGGTTCGATCCGTATGGTGGGGCGTCACGCCGCGCATTTCCGGGTGGCCCACGCGCCGGCGCAAAAGGCTTACCTGGAATGGAAGCATTCGATGCTCGAACCCTTCGCGCGGCCGATTGGCCGGGTCGGCAACGGCGTCGGGTTCAGCATTCTCACGATGCCTGCCCTTGCTGAACTGCACGGTGAGCTCTACGACACGACCGGACGCCGCATCGCAACGAACCCCGGTCTCGGCCGCCTCGATGCCCGAGGGCTCGCTGTCTGGTATGGCGACGACGGCTCCTTCATGGGGTCTTACAATCGCTGGGGCAAGGGCAAGGCAGTCATCTACAATACGTCATTGAAGGCTGCCGGACGCGCCGTAGTCCTCGGGGCCTTGGCCCGCCTTGGGTTCCCCGATGTTCGTGACGATGATCGCGGTTTCTGGTTCAACTCCGAGGACACGGCCCGGTTTCACGAGCTGATCTCGCCATACCTTCATCCCTCGATGGACTACAAGCTGCATCCCTCTCAGAGGGGCCGGTTCATCTGGCACGTCGACGATGGAGATGCTCATCTGAGTGAGACTGAGCGCCTCGCGGGCCGACGCCGACTGCGCGTTGTCCCTGTCGAGATCACGAAGTGCTACATCAAGCCACCGACGCGGTCGACGCACCGCTTCGACCTCGAGATCGAGGGCAACCATACCTACCTGGCCGACGGCGTCGTCGTGCACAACTCGCCAGAAACCACGACCGGCGGGCGCGCGCTCAAGTTCTACGCCTCCGTGCGGCTGGACATCCGGCGGCAGGATGCGATCAAGCAGGGGACGGAGTCGATCGGCGTGCGCACCAAGGTGAAGGTCGTGAAGAACAAGCTGGCGCCGCCGTTCCGCGAGGCCGAGTTCGACGTCATCTACGGCGAGGGTGTGTCCAAGTCGGGGACCGTGCTCGACGCGGCGGTCGAGCAGAGCCTCGTCGAGAAGTCCGGCACCTGGTACAGCTTCAAGAACGAGCGCATCGGGCAGGGCCGGGAGAACGCCAAGAAGTGGCTGCAGGAGAACCCGGTGGCGCTGGCCGACCTCGAGGCCAAGGTCCGCGAGGCGCTCGGCCTGCGGGCGGCCGCCTCGCTGAAGTAGCCGACCATCCGCGCGCCACGGCGGGAGCTGGATCTCAAGGCCGCCCGCCTGGCCGCGGGTGACCTGCTGGCCCGCCGCGCCTGGACCCGGGCCGACCTCATGACCAGGCTCCGGCGCCGCGGCGCCCCGCTGGACGTCGCCGCCAGCGTCACCGACGACCTCGTTGCGCGCGGCCACGTGGACGATGCGGCGTTCGCCCGGCACTGGGTCACGACCCGCGCCCCCCGCGGCTATGGCACCGCCCGGCTGCGGGCCGAGCTTCGGGCCCGCGGGGTTCCCGCCCCGCTCATCGACACGGCGCTGACCGTCGTGGACCGCGGCGATCAGCTCGAAGAAGCGCGGCGCCTGGCCCGCCGCCGGCTTCCAGCACTGGCCCGCGCGGAGCCTCGCAAGGCCGCCGCGCGCCTGCGCGATCACCTGCTACGGCGCGGGTTTCCGGGCGGGGTGGTGGCCCGGGTGGTGCGCGAGTCGCTGCGCATACAGCCAGACGGGGAGTAACCCCGGCCCCCCCTGTCGGGGGGTGCCAGGCGCCGGGGCCCCACCGCCCGGGGTGGTAAACTATCTTTCTCATGACCGGTAGCGACATTCGCGAAGCCTTCCTCCGCTACTTCGAGCGCCACGGCCATACCCGGGTGCAGTCCTCCCCGCTCGTCCCCGGCAACGACCCCACCCTGCTGTTCACCAACGCCGGGATGGTGCAGTTCAAGAGCGTGTTCCTCGGTGAGGAGCGGCGCGACTACGTGCGGGCCACCACCTGCCAGAAGTGCGTGCGGGCCGGCGGTAAGCACAACGACCTCGAGAACGTCGGCCGGACCGCGCGCCACCACACGTTCTTCGAGATGCTCGGCAACTTCTCGTTCGGCGACTACTTCAAGGCCGAGGCCATCACCTTCGGCTGGGAGTTCCTCACCAAGGAGCTCGGGATCGACGCGAGCCGGCTCATCGCCACCGTCTACACCGACGACGACGACGCCTTCGCCCTGTGGAAGCAGATCGCGGGGCTGAAGGACGACCGCGTCTTGCGCCTGGGCGAGAAGGACAACTTCTGGGCGATGGGGGACACCGGGCCCTGCGGGCCGTGCTCGGAGGTCCACTTCCACCAGGGCGATCACCTGCCGTGCGCCGAAGAGGCGGCCGGGCGCGTGTGCCAGGGGCCGGCCTGCGAGTGCGATCGCTGGCTGGAGATCTGGAACCTCGTGTTCATGCAGTTCAACCGCGACGCCAGCGGGCGCATGACACCGCTGCCGCGGCCGTCGATCGACACCGGCATGGGGCTCGAGCGCGTCGCCGCGGTGATGCAGGGTAAGCTCTCGAGCTGGGAGACCGACCTGTTCGCGCCGCTCATCGCGCGCATCAGTGAGCTGGCCGGCAAGCGCCCCGGCGCCTCCGGGGACGACGACGTCTCCATGCGCGTCATCGCCGACCACGGCCGCACGGCGAGTTTCCTCATCGCCGACGGCGTGACGCCGTCCAACGAGTGGCGCGGCTACGTGCTGCGACGGATCATGCGCCGGGCCATGCGCCACGGCCGCATGCTCGGCCTCACCGAGCCGTTCCTCTGGAAGACCGTAGCCTGGGTCGGTGACGTGATGGGTGCGGCGTACCCGGAGATCCTCAAGGAGCGGGTGCGCATCGAGGACGTGGTGCGGAGCGAGGAGGAGCGGTTCGCCGAGACCCTCGACAGCGGTATGCGCCTGATAGATGAGTACGCCGGGGTCCAGGGCCGTCAGGGACCGTCGGACCTCACGACTCCGCTCGAGCTCGATGGGAAGTTCCTCTTCAAGCTGTACGACACCCACGGATTCCCCAAAGACCTCGCCGAGGAGATTTTCCAGGAGAAGGGCTGGCGCGTGACCGACGAGACGCAAGTGGCGTACGAGGCCGAGATGACCGCCCAGCGCGACCGGGCGCGGGCGGGCGCGACGTTCACCGCGGGCGACGAGAGCGAGAGCGCCGCCGTCTACCAGCGACTGAGCGCGGAGATCCCCGCGGTCCAGTTCGTCGGCTACGAGACGCTGACGACGCCGGCGCGGATCCTCGCGATGGTGCGCGGCACGCAGCGCGTGCGGGAGGCGGCGGCCGGCGACGAGGTCGAGGTCATTCTCGATCGCACGCCCGCCTACGCCGAGTCGGGCGGCCAGATCGGCGACACCGGCACGCTGGCCGGTCGCCAGGGCCGCGGCGAGATTCTCGACACGTACTACCGAGGCTCCAAGCTCATCGTGCACCGCGTGGCCGTGCGGTCGGGCGGCTTCCGCGACAACGAGGACGTGGCGGTGGCGGTGCAGACGCCTCGGCGCCAGGGGCTGCGCCAGCACCACACCGGCACCCACCTGCTACACGCCGCGCTCCGCCGCGTGCTCGGCACGCACGTGGCCCAGGCTGGCTCGCTCGTCGCGCCCGACCACCTGCGCTTCGACTTCTCGCACGGCGGCTCGGTGAAGGACCGCGAGGTCGAGCAGATCGAGGAGCTGGTCAACGAGCAGGTCCAGGCCAACACGCCCGTCACCCACGACGTGATGGGCATCAAGGAGGCGCTGGCCTCCGGCGCCATGGCGCTGTTCGGCGAGAAGTACGGCGACCGCGTGCGCGTGGTGCGCATCGGCGACTTCTCGACCGAGCTGTGCGGCGGTACGCACCTGGATTCCACCGGCCAGATCGGCTTCTTCAAGGTCGACACCGAAGGGGCCGTGGCGGCCGGCGTGCGCCGCATCGAGGCGGTGGCCGGCACCGCCGCGATCGAGGCGGTGGCTCGCCAGCAACGGGTGCTGCGCGAGATCGGCGACATCCTCAGGATCGCGCCGGCCGAGGCGCCGCAGCGGTTGCGCAAGTTGCTGGACGAGCAGCGCGCGCTCGAGCGCCAGCTCCAGGAGCTCCAGGGCAAGGCCGCCCGCTCGAAGGCCGACGATCTGGTGGCGGGCGCCCGCCAGGTGAACGGGGTCGCCGTCGTGACCGGCCGCATCGACGGGCTCGACGCCGACGGCCTGCGCGCGGTGGCCGATCGCCTGCGCGAGCGGCTCGGCTCGGGCATCGTGCTCGTCGGCAGCGTCGTGGACGGCAAGGTCAATCTCGTGGCGGCGGTCACCAAGGACCTGACCAAGCGCTTCCAGGCCGGCAAGCTGGTGCAGGAGGTGGCCCGCGCCGTCGGCGGGGGCGGGGGCGGCCGTCCGGATCTCGCCCAGGCCGGCGGCAAGGAACCCGCCAAGCTCGACGCTGCTCTCGACGGCGTGTACGACGCCGTGGCCCGCACCGGCGCGTAAGCCGGACACCCGCCGGCCCGCCCGGGGGGCCTCCAGGTGAGTGATGCTCCAGTCCCTGCACGGCAACGGCGGCGCTACCACGACGTCTTCGGCAAGCCGTTCGACTTCCTCGAGCTGCGTGCGCGCGTGGGCGCGCTGCGGCGGGTCAAGACGCTGCTCGATCAGCTCGAGCGCCGAGAGCGGCCGACAACGGTGATGCTAGAATGCCCGACGGGATGGGTCACGCCACATGAGTGACCGCCTGGGCTCCGCGCGGCATCTGGAGATCCTGCACACCGTCGCGGGGACGGTGAGCCGATCGCTCGACGTCGACGAAGTCCTGCGCACGGCGCTCGACGCGCTCACGCACGTGACCGGCCACGAGATCTCCAGCCTGCACCTGCTGTCCGAGGACGGCGCAACCCTCCAGCTGCGCGGCGACCGCGGCCTGTCCGCGGGGCTGCGCGAGATCAATCGCGTCCTCACGGTCGGCCACGGGCTGATCGGCACGGTGGCCGCCACCGGGCAGACGCTCAATCTACGCAACGTCGTCAAATCGCCGCACCTGCTGCCGGCGGCCAAGGCGGTCGTGCAGCAGGACCGCATGCGTGGCTTCCTGTGCGTGCCGATCAACAGCCGGGGGCGGCGGCTCGGCACCCTGTCGCTCGGCCGCCAGAACAGCGACCCGTTCGACGAACGGGAGGTGACGCTCGTCGAGGCGACGGCCGATCAGATCGGGGCGGCGCTCGACAACGCGCGGCTCTACTCGGAGGCGCGGCGCCAGCTCGAGGAGCAGCAGCGGACGCAGGCCCATCTGGTCCACGTCGAGAAGCTGTCGGCGGTCGGCGAGCTGGCCTCCGGCGTCGCCCACGAGATCAACAACCCGCTCACCACGATCCTGGGCCAGGCGCACCTGCTGCTGGATCACCGCGAGGTCACGTCCCACGTCCGCAGCCGGCTGGCGATCATCGCCGACGAGGCCTCGCGTGCCGGCCGCATCGTGCAGAACCTCTTGTTGTTCTCGCGTCACTACCCGCCCGAGCGGCGGCCCTGCTCGCTGGCCGAGCAGGTGCGTCGGGTGATCGAGCTCAAGGCCTACCAGCTCGAGCGGGATCGGGTGGAGGTGCTGACGGACTTCGAGCCGTGCGCCTCGGCCTCCGCCGACGAGAACCAGATCCAGCAGGTCATTCTCAACCTGGTGCAGAATGCCCACCAGGCGATGCTCCAGCAGGGGGACGAGAGGGTCTTGACCGTCCGGGTGCGGCCGCTGGCGGCGACGCTCCTGGTGGAGATTCTCGACACGGGCCACGGCATTCCGCCGGAGGCGCTGCCGCGGTTGTTCGATCCCTTCTTCACCACCAAGCCGCCGGGCGAGGGCAGCGGTCTCGGCCTGTCGGTGTCCTACGGCATCGTGGCCGAGCACAAGGGTACGCTGCGCGGCGAGAACCGCCTCGACCGCCGTGGCGCGATCTTCACCGTGGCGTTGCCGGCCGGAGAGACCGCCTGAGGCTGTCGTCGCTCCGCCCGTGTCGCCGGCTCGCCCTGCTCGTGCCGTGTCTCCTCCTGGCCGCCGCCTGTACCGGGGTCGGAGGACCCATCCCCGGCGCGCCCGCCCACCACCGTGAGCGCGGCTTCGCCAACGCCAATCCCGACTTCGCCCGGCCGGCGTTCTGGACCCGCACCAGGTTCTTCGCGAAGCGGGTGTGGGCCAGCACCTTCTCGCCGCGCACGGTGACGCTGCCCCGCGTGCCCAACGACGGGGCCGCCCTGCGGGCCAACCAGACCGAGGCCACCATCACGTGGGTCGGACACGCCACGCTGCTGATCCAGCTCGACGGCGTGAACGTGCTCACCGACCCGCAGTGGTCGGAGCGCGCCAGTCCGCTGAGCTTCGCCGGCCCCCGGCGGGTGACGCCGCCCGGGCTGCGCTTCGAGGACCTGCCGCCGATCCACGTCGTGCTGATCTCGCACGACCACTTCGATCACCTCGACGAGGCGACGGTCACCCGGCTGGCCGCCGCTCACCGGCCGCGGTTCTACGTGCCGCTCGGGCTCAAGGCGTGGTTCGCCGGCCGCGGCATCACCGACGTCGTCGAGCTCGACTGGTGGGACAGCCGGACGGAGCGCGGGCTCACGCTGACGTGCGTGCCCGTGCAGCACTGGACGGCCCGCGCGTTCTTCGAGCAGAACGGCCGGCTCTGGAGCGGCTGGACCGTGGTCGGCCGCGACCGACGCCTGCTCTTCACGGGGGACACGGGATACTGGGAGCCGTACTTCAAGGAGATCGGCGCCCGCCTCGGCCCCTTCGACCTGGCGGCGATCTCGATCGGCGCCTACATGCCGGCGGCCATCATGCGCCACACGCACACGACGCCCGAGGAGTCGTTGCGGATCTTCGGCGACGTGCGCGGGCGCCGCTTCGTCGCCATGCACTGGGGGACGTTCGACCTCGCGGACGAGCCGCTGACCGAGCCGCCGGCGCGGCTTCAGGTCGAGGCGCGCCGGCTCGGCCTCGACCCCGATCGCGTCTGGATCCTCACGCACGGCGAGACGCGCGCCTGGTAGTCCTCCAAGCGCTGTGACCGCGCGGGGCCCGGCGCTGGCGCCGGGCCCTGTCCGGCTCGGCACCCGCCCGCCGGCTCGCCCGGCCAGCCTTGCGTTGCGGGTGGTGCCACGGCTCGTCCGGCGGGAGTGCCTCGCCCGCCACCCGGCGCCAGCGCCGGGCCCCGCGCGGTCACAGCGCTTGGAGGAGAAATCCTTTCAGATAGCGGGTCTCGGGGATGGTCAGGAGGATCGGGTGGTCGGGGGCTTGGTCCAGGCGGGTGAGGAGGCGGAGACGGACGGCGGCGTCGGTGGCGGCGTCGCGGATGGTGGCTTCGAAGGTGGTCTCGTCCACGTGGTGGGAGCACGAG
This sequence comes from uncultured Candidatus Rokubacteria bacterium, assembly GCA_963743355.1. Classification (GTDB taxonomy): domain Bacteria; phylum Methylomirabilota; class Methylomirabilia; order Rokubacteriales; family CSP1-6; genus AR5. The sequence continues at coordinate 2,566,966 of CAVUPM010000002.1, read as the reverse complement.
AACGTGGCCAGGCGGCCGCCGGGAGCCAGCAGGCGCAGCGCGCGCAGGTTGATCTCCTTGTAGCCGCGGAGGGCGGCGTCCAGGGCTGATCGGCTGCGGGCGAAGGGTGGGGGGTCGAGGACGATGAGGTCGAAGCGGGTGCGGTCGCGGTCCAGGCGGCGGAGCTCGTCGAAGGCGTTGACGGCGCGGATTTCCGCGCGCTCGGTGAAGCCGTTCAGCTCGAGGTTGCGGCGGGCGCCCGCGATGGCCTCGGGGGAGGACTCGATGCACACCACCCGCCGCGCGCCCCGTTGGAGCGCGTGGCAGGCGAAGCCGCCGGTGTAGGCGAAGACGTCCAGGGCGACGCCGGGACCGGCCGCGGCCCCGACGGCTACCCGGTTACCGGCCTGGTCGAGGTAGACGCCGGTCTTGTGGCCGACGCCGGGCCGCACCGCGAAGCGCACACCGCCCTCGTCGATCACGATCTCCTCGGGCCCGGGCCGATCCACCCAGCCGGCCGCCGGTTCGAAGCCCTCCAGTTGAGCCACCACGGCGTCGTCCATGCTGAACACGGCGAGATCGCCGACCCGGGCGCGGAGCCCGGCAACGATGTCATCCCGTACCCGCGCCATGCCCAGCGTCAGACACTGCACCACCAGCCCCGGCCCGTACCGATCGACCACCAGCCCCGGCAACCCGTCCGCCTCGCTCCACACCAGCCGCCCGACGTCGGGCACCGCTCCCCCGCGCCCCCGCGCGTCGACCGCCGCCACGAGCCGGCGCGACAGGAGCCGGGCGTCGACCGCCTCGTCTTCCCACGTCACGATCCGACAGCACAGCGCCGGCCGCGGATTGAAGAACCCCCGCCCCACGAACCGTCCCCCGGCATCCACCACCGTCACGATGCTGCCGGGCGCAACATCGCTGGCATCGGCGACATCGCCCTTGAAGATCCACGGATGCACCCGAGCCTTCTGCTCACGTCCGCGCTTGAGCCTCACAACCGCCGTCAGTCTGGGCATGGTCTGAAGCCTACCTCGCGGTCAGGGCCCCACGCCCCCCATGCGCTCGGCGCGCCCCGGGACACCCGGGGCGCGCCTCGACCACGCGATTCGTGCACGAGCTCTGAGGCGTATGCCGCAGGCGCCTCAGGGAAGAGCGAGGAGCCAACGCCGCGGATGGCCGCTGTTCGGCGGCCCGTCGATCAGGTGCGCCTGAGAACGACCACCATCAGCAGCGGGTGCTTCGATTTCTCCAGGAGCTGGTGCGGCTTGAAGCCGAAAAACCACTGCTCGAACTCAAACCCGCCCGCCAGCTCCACGAGACCGCGCAGCTCCTGGGGGAAGACCATCCGCGAGAGATGCGTCTGGCGGTACACGCGACGGGTGCCGTTCTCGACGGCCTCCAGCGTCATGTGCTCCTTGAAGACCTGGGAAACCGGATCGACGTCGTTCAGCGCCGAGAACGAGGCGCGGACGATCAGGCCGCCGCGGCGGCGCGACCACGACCACGAGCGCGCCGGGTTCGTCCACGACGACGCCATGTAGCGGTCGAAGATGTAGAGCCCGCCCCTTCGGAGATTGCCCGCCACGCTTCGCAGGTGGGCGAGCAGCTGCGCGTTGGTGAGCAGGTGCCCTTGCGAGTCCTGCATGCAGATGGCGGCGTCGACCGGCTTCGCGAGGCGGAAGTCGGTCATGTCGCCGACGACGAGCTCGCCCGCCAGTCCCTTGTCGGCCAGCCGCTCGCCGAGGAACTCGACGTTGCGGCGGGACAGGTCGAGCCCGGCCATGCGGTACCCCCGCTCGGCGAGCCGGACCAGGTGGGGCCCGGTGCCACACGCGATGTCGAGCACGCGCTTGACCGGCCGGCGGGCGTAGCGCTTGAAGCAGTGGACGAGGAAATCGACCTCGCCCTTGCGGTTCATGTCGAAGGCGATCTCGTAGAGCCGGGGCGCGGTGTACTCACGCTCGCGCCGGGCGCCCTGCCGCGACGTCACCGGGTGTCGCCCCACCAGGTCAGCATGGCCTCGCGGATGACCCAGGCGGCGGCGATGCCAGTGCGTCCGCTCGGATCCCACGCGTGGGTGACCTCGACCAGGTCGCCGCCGATGATCTGGCAGTCGGCCAGCATGCGGACGATCTCGAGCAGCTCGGGGACGCGCAGGCCGCCGGGCTCCGGCGAGCCCGTTCCCGGCGCCTCGGCCGGGTCGAGCACGTCCACGTCGATCGTCACGTAGAGTGGGTGGCGCCGAAGCTGGGGCAGGAGCCGGCGGACGACGTCGACCGGATGGCCGGCCAGCACCGGGTAGAAGTTGGGCCGACGGTTCACGTACTCCTCGCGCGAGCCCGTCCGCATGCCCACCTGGAACACGCGCGCCGGCTCGACCACCTCCATCACCCGCGCCATCGCCGAGGCGTAGTTGTAGCGCTCACCGAGGAACTCCTCGCGGGTGTCGGGGTGGGCGTCGAGCTGCAGGATGCGCAGGTCCGGAAAGGAGGGCGCGAGCACCTCGATCACCGGCACGGTCGAGGTATGGTCGCCGCCCAGCATGAAGGGGATCAGCCCGGGCCGCCACCAGGCCGCGATCTGCTTGCGCGCCGCGTCGAGCTGCTCGCGGGGCGAGACGTCCTTCGGCAGCTCACAGTCGCCGATGTCGGCGAGCGCCAGATCTTCGAGGTCGCGTTCGACCCACGGCGAGTACGTCTCGATGGAGTCGGAGGCCAGCCGCAGGTCGAGCGGACCGCTGTCGGCGCCCTTGCGGAGGTTGACCTGGCCCTCGAACGGGATGCCGTAGACGATGATCCGCCCGTCGGTGAGCGACCGGTCGCAGGCGATGAAGCGCGGTGAGACCGGTCGCATCCCGTCGGGTACTGCCGCCGCGTCCGGCCTAGACGAGGTCCTCGTCCGCGAGCAGGGTGATGGCGGCCAGCGCGCAGCCGACCCGCTCCACCGTGTGCTCGACGGCGAAGACCGCGCGCTCGCGGATGACCTCGCCGCGGGTCCGGAACGCCTCTTCCAGCATCAGATGGATCTGCCGCTCGGCCTCGGCCTTCGTCGCCACCCCGTGGAACTCCATGATGACGCCGTTCTTGGCCGGGTCGTCGGGCACGGCGTAGCCGACCGCCGCTGCCAGGGTCTCGCCGGGCGTCTCGCTGGTGATGGCCGCGTAGGCCGTCGGAATCAGGGCGCCGGGCTTGATCTTGGGGAGGTCGATCACCGGCACTTCGGGGGGCAGGATGCTCGACACCTTGATGAGGTTGATGTTGCCGATGCCCGCGGCCAGAAGCGCGTTGTCGAAGGCATTGAGGGTGGTGCCGCCTTCTGCGTGACCCGCAGTCGCTGCCGCCATCGTCACCGTCTTCGTCATTCGCTCGCTCCTCCTCACGCTGGGATCTCGCCTCCAATCACCGTGCCGCCACCAGGGCGGAGAGAAATCTTTTGTCACTTTACCGGCCCGTCGACTCAACGCAAGAGAAAAGTGACGTCACCGCGCCGCTCCGGCGGCCGCCGGGCGCGCGAGCAGGCCGCCGGTACGCGCGCCGGCGACACCGGCGTGCGCGCGGCGCGCCGGCGGGCGCGAGCGGCTCGTCGGTGAGACGAAGAACCCGCCGCCGAGGCTGCACGAGGCGAGGGCGACGAGCACGTGGAGCGCGCCACCGCGCGGCGAGACTGTGAAGCGCCTTGCGAGGTGCGCACGCGGGCGCGCGGCGCGCTGTCGGTGAGGTGAATCGGGAGAGAGACGGGACGGAAACGGCGGCGAGACGCGTTTTTTTCTTGCAATGGGGGTTTGCGGACCATACAGTGAAACAGATTTTGTCACCGGCGAAAAACTTTTTCGCCGTAACAGCGACGCGACCGCAACGTCGCAAGTGAGGTGCGGTAGATGGGCGGACCGGACAAAGGAGGGTCAGTGGATTGAACGCGCTGGGGCGGCACCTGCTTCTCGAGTTGTTCGACTGCGACACGGACGCCATCAACAATCTTGAAAGTGTCAAGGGCGCCCTCGTCGAAGCGGCAAAGCGGGCCCAGGCCACCATCGTCGACGTGGTGTTCCACGAGTTCAACCCGTTCGGCATCAGCGGAGTCGTCGTGATCGCCGAGTCCCACCTGTCCATCCACACCTGGCCGGAGTACCGTTACGCCGCGGTCGACATCTTCTCGTGCGGCGACGTCCTTCAGCCGGAGGTGGCGGCCAACTACCTGGTCGAGCAGTTCGGGGCCGAGCGCGCCTCGGTCGTGGAGATGCAGCGGGGCATGTTCATCAACTCCCCGTCGGCGGTCGTCAACAAGAGCCCGGTCGCCATCAGTTGATCACCCCGCAGTCCTATAAGTGGTTCTTCGAGCCCACCACGGCCGTCGAAGGCCACATGCACGCCATCCGGCGGACGATCGTCGAGGCTCAGACGAAGTTTCAGCACGTCGAGATCATGGAAACCCACGCCTACGGCAAGGTCCTGGTTCTCGACGGGCGGATCCAGTCGAGCCAGGCCGAAGACTTCGTCTATCACGAGGCCCTCGTCCACCCGGGCATGCTGGCCTCCGAGCGCGCCCCCGAGTCGGGCCTGGTCATCGGCGGGGGTGAGGGCGCCACCCTGCGCGAGATCCTGCGCTACCCCTCGATCAGGCGCGCCGTCATGGTCGACATCGACGACGAGGTGGTCGAGCTCTGCAAGAAACACCTGCCGGAGATGCACCAGGGGGCGTTCGAGGACCGGCGCTCCGAGCTGCGGCACGAGGACGCCCGGGCCTACCTCGAGAAGACCAGCGAGCGCTTCGACTTCATCACGATCGACCTGGTCGAGCCGCTCGAAGAAGGCCCGGCCTGTCTGCTGTTCACGAAGGAGTTCTATACCCTGGTGCGCGACCGCCTGACTCCCGGCGGCGCGCTCACCCTGCAAGCCGGCATGACCAAGCTCGGCGAGCTCGACTTCTTCACGTCGATCCACCGCACGCTGCGCGAGGTCTTCCCCGTCGTCGCCGGCTACCAGACGTTCATCTCCTGCTTCGGCACGCCGTGGGGCTTCATCACGGCCACCAAGAAGGTCGATCCCCTCCGGCAGGACGCCGCGACGGTGGACCGGCTCATCAGCGAGCGGATCAAGGGGCCGATGACGTACTGGGACGGCCAGACCCACCAGCACGCGTTCCACCTGCCCCGGCACATCCGGGCGGCCATCGCCGCGCAGACGCGCGTGGTCACCGACGCCCACCCCCTGATCGTCACGTAGGACCCGCCGCGGCGCCGTCTCTCATCCTCGCGTCGGCCTCGCCGAGACGGCGGGAGCTCCTCGGCTCGCTCGGCGCCGACTTCCGCGTCGTGCCCAGTGACGTCGAGGAAGCGCTCGCCCCCGGCCCGCTCGCCGACGCCGTCGCCCGGTTGGCGCTCGACAAGGCGCGAGCGGTGGCGACGCGCGTGGGCGAGGGGGTGGTGCTCGGCGCCGACACCATCGTGGTGATCGACGGGGAAGCGCTCGGCAAGCCGGCCGACGCCGGCGACGCGCGCGTCATGCTCCGACGGTTGCGCGGGCGCGAGCACGAGGTGATTACCGGCGTGGCGGTCGTGGACGCGCGCACCGGACGGTCCCAGGCGACGGTGGTGGTGAGCCGGGTACGGATGGCCGAGTACGGCGAGGGCGACATCGAGGCCTACGTGGCGACCGGCGAGCCGCTCGACAAGGCCGGCGCCTACGCGATCCAGGGGCGCGGCGGCGCGCTGGTGGCCGGGCTCGAGGGCTCCTTCAGCAACGTGGTCGGGCTGCCGCTCGAGGAGACGGCCGGGCTGCTGGCGGCCTTCGGGGTGCCGGTCAGCGTTCCGCCGGAGCGCTGAGGACGCGGCGCAGAGGCTCGATGTGGAGCAGCTCCTCCGGCGAAGGCACCCGGCTGGTGACGGGCAGCGGCTGATGGGCGCGGATCAGCGCCAGCGTCTCGCGGAGCTGGTCGGCGGTGACGAGGCCGTCGGGCAGATAGATCGCTCGCGTCGCCTCCAGCCGGGTCGCGAAGTCATCGGCGCCGATGCGCTTGGGCAGGCGCGTGGCCAGGTCGTCCGCCTTGGCGGCCGCGATGCGCTGCTCGGCGGCGAGCACGGCCCGCGCGAAGGCGCCGAGGTCACGGTCGCGCGGCCGCCGGTCGGCCCGCGCGAAGACCGCGGCGTTCACCGTCGACGTGCCGATCGCCTGCGCGACCGCGGCCGGGCTCCGCAGATCCACGAGCACCCGCGCCTGGCCGTCCGCGATCAGTCGCGACGCCGCCGGCTCGTGCACGAGCCCGGAGTGGACGTCGCCACTCTCCACCGCGGCGACGAGGCCCCGGCTGCCGTAGCTCACGACCCACATCTGCGCCACGCTGAGCCCCGTCCGGGCCAGCAACCACCCGAACCACATCTGCTCGGGCGCGCCGGGGCTGGACAGTCCCACGCGCGTGCCCGGCAGGTCGTTCAGCGACCTGACGATCGTGACCTGGGAGGTCGGTACCAGCAGGGCGACCGGCGGCGCCGCGGTCAGCCCGAACACCAGCCGCGGGCCCTGCGTGACGGAGCGCGGACCGAAGCGCAGGATCGCGTCGAGCGAGGTCGCGACCAGGTCGGCCTGGGCCTGCACCAGCGCCTCGGCGGCGCCGGGCTCGGCCCGCGTGGTGCGCAGGACGACGTTCAGACCCTCGCGCGCGAAGAACCCCTCGGCCTCGGCGACGCGGAGCGGGAGATACTCCGGTGAGGTCGCCGGGCCCGCAATCGCCAGCACGAGAGTCTGGACCAGGATGATGACGCCCAGCATTGCCTCAGGCCGTCCCATGCTGCCGGGCTGGCGCCGGATCCCCGGCCCGCCGCGCGATCCCAGCAAGGCGCGCCTGCTGCGGCTCTACCGCGCGCTGCAGGCGCGCTACGGCCCGCAGGGCTGGTGGCCGGCCCGCACGGCCTTCGAGGTGGCCGTCGGAGCGATCCTGACCCAGCACACGGCCTGGCCGGGCGCCGCTCGGGCCGTGGCCGCGCTCCGGGCCCATCGACTGCTGACCCCGAGACGCCTGGCCGGCTGCGATGTCGTCGCCCTCGGCGCGCTGGTGCGACCGGCCGGCACCTATCGCCTGAAGGCGCGCCGCCTGCTCGACTTCACCGGCTGGCTGCTCGAGCGCTTCGGCGGCGACTTCCGCGCCATGCGCCGGGCGCCGCTGGGGCCCGTGCGGCGTGAGCTGCTCGGGGTCCCCGGCCTGGGGCCGGAGACGGCCGACGCGATCCTGCTCTACGCCGCCGGCCGTCCGGTCTTCGTCGCCGACGCCTACACGCGCCGCGTGCTCGTGCGTCACCGCCTGCTGCGGCTCCACGCCGGCTACGAGGAGACGCGCGCGTTCCTCGAGGCGCACCTGCCCTCGGACCCCGCGCTCTTCAACGAGTTCCACGCCTTGCTGGTCGCGGTTGCCAAGGCACACTGCCGCACGATCCCGCGCTGCGATTCCTGCCCGGCCCGCTTCGACCTGATGGGGGGCCCCGAGATGGCCCCCCAGACCCCCCCGACGCTCGGAGCGCCCCGGCGGAGCCGGGGCGCTCCTCGATATCCGTCGAGCCGCCACACCACGAAACGCCGGTAGCCTGATCACCCGACGATCTCCAGCAGGAGGTTGACGAGGCGCTCGGCGGCGTCGGGAATCGCCAGGGTGCGGGCGCGCTCGCCCATGTCTTTGAGTCGGGCGGGCTCGGCCAGGAGGCCGCGGATGCGCTCGAGGAGCAGCTCGGGTGTGAGCGAGGCCTGGGGCGCGATCGAGCAGCCGCCGACACGGCCGACCAGCCGGGCGTTGGCCGTCTGCTCGTCGCCGCTGGCGCCGGGCATCGGGACGTAGAGGGCCGGCAGCCCGAGCTGGCAGCATTCGTTCACGGTGCCGGCGCCGGAGCGGGCGACCACGAGCGCCGCGGTCGCGTAAATGCCGGCCAGCTCCGGGCCGACCCACGGCTGCACCGTGTACCGGCGCGCGAGTGCTGCCGGCAGCGCGTTGCGCCTGGCCTCGAGCCAGGCGCGGTCGCCGGTGACGGCGTTGTCGCCGCACTGGTGGATCACCTGGGCGTGCGCGAGCAGGTCGCCCGCGATCTCGCCGACGACCCGGTTGATGGCGTGCGCGCCCAGCGCGCCGCCCGTGACGTAGACGAGGGGCAACGCGGCATCCAGGCCGAAGCGCCCCACCGCATCCGCCCGCGAGCCGGCGCGCAGGTCCGGACGCAGCGGGTTGCCGGTGACGACCACCCGGTCGGCCGGGAAGTGTCGCGCGCTCTCCGCGAACGTCACCGCGATGCGGCGCGCGCCCCGGGCGGCGATCCGGTTGGCCAGGCCCGGCACCGCCGTCTGCTCGTGGACGACGACCGGGATGCCGGCCAGCGCGGCGCCCAGCACAACGGGCAGGGCGACGAAGCCGCCGGTGGCCAGCACGACGCGCGGGCGCAGCCGGCGCAGCAGGACGTGGGCGCCGACGATGCCGGCCGGCACGTTGATCGCGAGGTCGGTGACGTTGCGCCACGCCCAGTAGCGGCGCAGCTTGCCGGTCGCGATGGCGTGGTAGGGGATGCCTTCTTCGGGCGCGCGCCGCGCTTCGACGCCGTCCCGACTGCCGATCCAGGCGTGGCCCACGCCGCGCTCGCGCAACAGCGTGGCCACGGCGAGTCCGGGGCTGGTGTGGCCCCCGGTCCCGCCGCCCGCGATGACGATCGTCACGCTACGACTTTTCGCGGTGCCGCTCCAGGGCGAGGTCGACGAGGCGCTGGACGAGGTCGGGATACGACAGCCCGGTTGCTTCCCACATCCGCGCGTAGCCGCTGGTCGACGTGAAGCCGGGGATCGTGTTGATCTCGTTCACGAGGATGCGATTGCCCTCGAGAAAGAAGTCGACGCGGGCCATCCCGGCGCAGTCGATCGCGCGGAACGTCGCCACCGCGAGCTCGCGGAACTGGGCCGTGAGCTCCGGGGTCACCGGCGCCGGGCAGACGAGGCGGGCCTGGCCCTCGCCGTACTTGGTGGCGTAGTCGTACCACTCACCCTCGTAGACGATCTCGCCCGGCAGCGAGGCGTCCGGCGCGTCGTTGCCGAGAACGCTGACCTCGATCTCGCGCGCGCGGACCGCCCGCTCGACGACCAGCTTGCGGTCGTGGCGGGCGGCCTCGTCGATGGCGGCGGCGAGGTCGCCGGCGTACTTCACCTTGCTGATGCCGACGCTGGAGCCGAGGTTGGAGGGCTTGACGAAGCAGGGGAAGCCGATGGTCTCGGCGATCTCGCGGGCGACGGCGGCGGGCCGCTCGCGCCAGTCGCGACGCATGACGACCACGTGCTCGACGATCGGCAGCCCGTGCGCCCGGAACACCGTCTTCATGGTTGCCTTGTCCATGCCGACGGCGGAGGCCAGCACCCCGGCGCCGACGTAGGGGATGTCGGCGACCTCCAGCAGGCCCTGGATGGTGCCGTCCTCGCCGTACGGCCCGTGCAGCGCGATGAAGACGACGTCGAGACCCTGGCGCAGCTCGCTGGGCACGCTACCGGCCGGCTCCGAGCGCACGAGGGAGACGGCAGTGTCGCTCAGGACGCCCTCGGCGCGATCGGCCAGGGCCTTCTTGACGGCGCCGGTCTCGTCACCGTTGGGGAGTGCGACCCGGGCCTGCTCGGCGAGCGCGCGCATCGGATCGCCGCCCACCACCCAGCCCCCATCGCGCGCGATGCCGATGGGGACCACGTGGTGCCCGCGGCGCTCAAGCGCGGCGATCACCGAGGCGGCGGAGGCCAGGGACACCTCGTGCTCGCCGGAGCGCCCCCCGAAAATCACGCCGACGCGCCGCATGCCCCGGATTGTAGCAGTCCCGCTCAGCCACACGTGAATGCGGAAGTCCGACGCCGCGGGGCGAACGATCCTCGTGGAGTCTGGTGACGCCGGGCGCCAGGCCCGAGGGCCGCGGGCGCGCCTGCCCGGCTCGCTCGGGGCCCCCATCCCCCCGCGGGGGCTCGGGCGCGGACCAGCCGAATCCTCGGCGGCTCGCTCGCCGCCCCCTGCGCTCGAACGGCGACGACGGCCGCCGTGATGGCGCGCCCGCGGCCCTCGGGTCCGGGGCCCGGCGTCACCACGTAGCACGAGATTCATCAATCGCAGAAACTAGCGGGTGGAAGGTGGCGAGGCGGCGGGCGAGGCCGGCTCGCTCTGGACATAGCCGTTGGCGATGAGCTTGTTGTCGGCGCGTGGCACCCCGAACAGCGTCACGGGATCGCCGGGTCGGAGGGCGCGGATCGTCCCGTTGCTGAGCTGGGAGGCGTCGACGGTGTGGGTTCGCCCGTCAGCAGTCTGCAACGCCACCATCGTGCCGGAAACGGATTGCACAGTCCCGTCGAGCCGCCACATGGGCTCCGGGGCCGAGCTCGCCTGGGGCGCCGTGGACGGCATCGAGGCCGAGGGCGCCGGGGACGGCGTGAGCGTTGTCAGCCCGAGCGAGGCCGCGGTGCCCGGCCCGAAGGCGAGGCCCGCCAGCTCGTACGGCCGGCTGCCCTCGATCCCGAGCGCAGCGACCGGCGAGCCGGCCGTCACCGCGCCGGGCGCGCGGCGCTGAGCGGCGCTGATGTCGGCGTAGTAGAGACGGCCGTCGTCGCCGCGTATCACGACGAAGGGCTCGGTGGACAGGGTGGGGGGCCATTCGACGGTCCCCTGGATGATGCGCGGGTCACCGGGCGCGGCGAGCGCCGTGCCGGCAGTGAGCGCGAGGATAGCGAGGGTGATGAGGGAGCGCTTCATGACGGACCTCCTCGCCTGTCGTTCAGGCAAGGCGGGTGCCAGTCAGGTCGGGAAGTTCACTTCTGCCGCTCGGCCCGCCAGCGGCGCCACTCGGCCAGGCGCCGGCCCAGCTCGGCCTCGAGGCCGCGCTCGACGGGGCGGTAGTACTGGCGATCGCGCAGCGCCTCGGGCAGGTGCTCCTGCTCCACCCGGGCCTGGGGGGCGTCGTGCGCGTACTGGTAGCCGGCGCCGTAGCCCAGGTCGCGCATGAGGCCGGTGGGGGCGTTGCGGATGTGCAGCGGGACCGGCTCGGCGGGCCGCTCCTGCACGTCGGCCTTGGCCTCGTTGAACGCCACGTAGGCGGCGTTGGACTTCGGCGCCAGCGCCAGGTAGAGGGTGGCCTGGGCCAGCGCCAGCTCGCCCTCCGGGGAGCCGAGGAAGTCGTAGGCGTCCTTGGCGGCAAGCGTGAGCGTGAGCGCCCGCGGATCGGCGTTGCCGATGTCTTCCGAGGCGAAGCGCACGAGCCGGCGGGCGACGTAGAGCGCGTCCTCGCCGGAGTCGAGCATGCGGGTCATCCAGTAGAGGGCGGCGTCGGCGTCGGAGTCACGCAGCGACTTGTGGAGGGCCGAGATGAGGTTGTAGTGCTCCTCTCCGCTCTTGTCGTAGAGCAGCGTCTTGCGCTGGGCGGCGTCGCGGATCGCGGGCTCGGTCACCCGCCGCCGGCCATTCGTCACCGGGGCGAGCTGCACCGCCAGCTCCAGGATGTTCAGCGCCGACCGCGCGTCGCCGTTGGCCAGGCGCGCGATGTGCCGCAGCGCATCGTCGGGGACCTCGGCCTGAAGCCTGGCCAGGCCGCGCTCGCCGTCGGCCAGCGCGCGCCGCATGATCGATGTCAGATCCTCGTCGGTGAGCGCGCGCAGCACGTACACGCGGCAGCGCGACAGCAGGGCGGAGTTCACCTCGAACGACGGGTTCTCGGTCGTGGCGCCGACGAGCACGATCGTCCCCTTCTCGACGTGGGGCAGGAAGGCGTCCTGCTGCCCGCGATTGAAGCGGTGGATCTCGTCGACGAAGAGGATGGTCCGCCGGCGGCGCCGCGCGCGCTCGGTCTCCGCCTCGGCGACCACCTGGCGGATCTCCTTGACGCCGGACAGGACGGCCGAGAACGCGACGAAGCGGGCGCCGGCCACCTGGGCCATCAGCGAGGCCAGCGTGGTCTTGCCCGAGCCCGGCGGCCCCCACAGGATCATCGAGTGCAGCTCGCCGCTCTCGATCGCCGCCCGCAGCACGCGGCCGGGCCCGAGCAGGTGCTCCTGGCCGACGATCTCGTCGAGCACGTGCGGGCGCATGCGATCGGCCAGCGGCCCCGCCGGCGCCGCTCCGGCCGCGCTCGCGGGCTCCTCGAACAGCTCCATGGCGGTGTCAGGCCCCGCGCCGGCGAAGCCAGGCGGGCAGCGCGGCGAGATCGGTGATTCGAGCGATCGGGGTGATCTTCCAGCGCTCGAGGTCGGCTTCCTTCGGGCGGTAGGCGACGAAGGGAACGCCGGCCGCCTGGGCGGCGATGCCGTCGACCCAGGAGTCGCCGACGACGACGGCGTCGCGCGTGGGGCCGAAGTGCTCGAGGATGACGCGCCAGCCGTCGGGGTCGGGCTTGAGCGCCCGCATCTCGTCGCGGGTCACCACGAGGTCGAGCACGGGCAGAAGCTCGAATCGCTCGAGCGCGACGGCCGTGACCTCACGGGCGTTGTTCGTCCACACCGCGGTGGCGAAGCCGGCCGCGCGGGCGCCGTCGATCGCCTCCCGCGCGCCGGCCTCGAGCGCGGCGATGGCCATGGCCCGGCGCTCGTGATCGAGCGCGATCTCCCAGAGTGGCTTCTCGGCGTCGGGGGCATTCGCCTGGCACCAGCCGATGAGCTCGCCGACCCGGTAGCGATCCGGGCGGGCCGGGAGGGGACCCCAGCGGCGCTCCAGCGTCGCGCGCATGTCCAGCGCCATCGCCGCCAGGTCCAGCGGGGTGTGGACGAGAGTGTGATCCAGGTCGAACACGCACAAACGCACGCACTGACTTTACTATGACCGTGCTACGCTCGGTGGCATGAAGCGCTGCCTGGCGATGGTTTCGACCCTCGCTGCGCTCCTGGTGCTGGTGGTCGCAGTCGCCCCCGTATCGGCGCTCGACGAGGCCGATCGTCTGTTCATGGTCGGCGAGCGGGCCCTGGCCGATCGGTTCTACCCGGTCGCCCGTCGCGCGCTCGAGCGGTTCGTCGCGCAGTATCCCAAGGACCCGCGCGGCGCCCGGGCCCTCGTCATGCTCGGCAAGGCGCGCCTGGCCCTCAACGACCCGCAATCGGCCCTCGAGGCGTTCGCCCGGACGCAGGGCTCGCTCACGGCGCCGGCCGAACTGCTGGAGACGAAGTTCTGGCAGGCCGAGGCGCTGTTCCGACTCAAGCGATTCGGCGAGGCCCGGACCCTGTACGACGAAGTCGTGCGCACCGACGCCGCCTCGCCGCTCGCCCCCGAGGCGATGTACGGCTTGGCGTGGACCGAGCTCGAGCTGCAGCGCCCCGAGCCGGCCGTCACCGCGCTCCGCGAGTTCCTGACGACCTGGCCCGAGCACGCGCTGGCGCCCTCGGCCACGCTGCACCTCGCGCGGGCGCAGATCGAGCTCAAGCACCCCAGCGACGCGCTGCCGCTCCTCACCACGTTTGCGACGAAGTATCCCAGCTCCAAGCTGATTCCCGACGCCCAGTACCTGCTCGGCTGGGTGAAGGTCAACAACGGCGATCCGCGCGGCGGTCTCGCCGACCTGCGCGCGTTCGTCGCGGCCAACCCGTCGCACGAGCAGGCGCCCGTGGCGCAGAAGCTCATCAATCAGGCGCTCGGCCGGTCCGGCAACAAGGACGAGATGCTCGACGCCTACAAAGCCTTGATGGAGCAGAGCCCGCCCACCGCCGAGGACCTCTCCCGGGCGGCGGACATCGCCAGGCAGCTCTCGCGGCCCAAGGACGTCGACGCCGCCTGGCGCCGGCTCAAGAGCCAGTTCCCCGAGCACGCGCTCACCCGGCGACTGGCGCTCAGTCTGGCCGACACGGCGTTCAAGCAGAAGAACTGGAAGGACGCGAGCGCGCTCGGCGCGACGGCGGCCCAGAGCGACGAGGACACCGTGCGCGCCGATGCCTGGCTGCTGATCGGCGAGTCCGAGCTGAAGCTGAAGCGCTTTCCCCAGGCGGCCAAGGCGTTCGAGGCGGTCGGCGCGGTCGGCGGCGTCGAGGCCGGCGCGCGGTACCGCGCGCTGGCCGGGCTGGGCCTGGCGCGCGAGGAGCAGAAGGAGTGGAAAGCGGCGCTGACCGCCTACGAGGCCGTCGCCGGCCGCAGCCCCGACTCCGGCCTGCGCGACTGGGCGCGTGAGCGCGTGACGGCGATGAAGACCCAGCTGAAAGCGAGCCCCGCGGCGCCCGCGGCGCCGAAGCGCTCGGAGCCGTCCAAGCCGGCGGGGAAGAAGTCGTGAGGCGCGCGCTCGTGCTCGCGGTGGTCTGGGTCGGCCTGGTGGCGGCGACGCCGCGTCCGTTCCTGCCGCCGCCGCCCGAGATCACGCCGCTCGTTCCGTTCGTCGCCGCGCCCCTCGACAAGCCGCCCGTGCTTGCCGACGCACCGCTGCCACCGGCGCCGCTGGAATTGCCGCCGCTGCCGCTGGCGGCGCTCAGCGTGCCGGCCGGCGACAAGCCGGTTGCGTTCGCCCAGCCGCCTCGCTCGCTGCCCTGCATCGGGGCGTGGACCGGCGTGCCGTCGGAGTCCCTGGAGTGTGGCCGCGCGCGCTTCCAGCGCGGCGAGTTCGAAGAGGCCGCCAAGGCACTGGAGAGCGCGGCGCGTCCCGGCGCCGATCGCGACCTCCTTCGCGAGGCCCGGTACTGGCTCGGCGAGACCTACTACCGTCTCAACCGCATCGAGGAGGCCGACTGGCTGTTCCGCCAGGTCGGCCAGGACAGCCCGCGCCAGGAGTGGGGCGTGTGGGCGCAGCACTCGAGCGGGTGGACGGCGCTGCGGGTTGGCGACGCGACCCGCGCGCGCGACGCATTCACCGCGGTCCTCGCGGGGGCGGCGCCGGCGCCGATCGAGGCGTGGGCGCGCCACGGCCTGGGGCTCGCCAGCTACGCGCTCAGTCGCCATCAGGAGGCCGAGCAGGCGTGGGCGCTGGCGCTGCAGCGGGGCACGCCGGTCATGCTGGGGCGCGACATCCTGTTCTGGCACGGCGAGGCGCTCGGGCGCATCGGCGAGCCGGGCCGGGCCGAGGCCAACCTCAAGCGCTTCATCGCCGGCGGCGCGCACCCGCTCATGCCGACCGCGCAGCTGCGGCTGGCCTGGTGGGCGCTGGCCGCCCGGCACGCGCCCGAGGCGGTGACGGCGTTCCGCGCCTATCTCACCCATCTCCCGTCGTTCACCGGCAAGGAGCGCGAGTGGGGCGAGGCCGGCCTCGCGCTGGCGCTGCTGGCCACGGGCGAGTGGAACGGCGCCCGCGACGCGGCCGCCGCCCTCAACGCCCGGCGCTCGCCGCTGGCGCTGCCGCTGCAGCTGCGGCTGGTGCGCACGGCGCTCGACTCGGCAGGGACCGCCCAGATCGATCCGATCGTGCAGGACCTGCTGGCCGCCAATCTCACGCCGCCGGTGCGCGGCTGGGTGCTCCTCGTCAAGGGTGAGATCGATCGCGCCCAGGGCAATCGCGACGAGGCGCGGACGCAGTTCGAGCTGGCCCGCCAGGTGGCGGGCAACACGCCGACGGCGTGGCAGGCGGCGTTCCGCCTGGCCCGTACGAACTTCGAGCTGCGCGAGTTCCGGCAGGTGCTCGTCGAACTGGCACCCCTGGCCAATGCCCCGCTGCCGCCCGACCTGCGCGTCGCCGTGCTGATCCAGCAGGCCGAGGCGGCGTACCAGGTCGGTGATCACGCGGTCGCGGCCGCCGCCTTCCGGCGCGCCCTGCTCGAGTTCCCCGGCGCCTCCGAGAGTCCGATGCTCCGCCTGGCCGTCGCCTGGACGTCGCTGCGGCAGGGCCGGGCCGACGTCGCGCGGCGCGAGTTCCTCGACTTCGCGCAGAGCGCGCCCAATCACCCGAACGCCATCGACGCCCTCGTGCTCGCCGCCGAGCTCACGGTGAGCGCCGGCGATCTGGAGGGGGGACGGGCCCTGCTCGACCGGATCGTGCAGACGTACCCGACCCATCCCCGCACAGACTTCGCACGGCTGAATCGCGGCATCGTGCTGGTGCGCACGGGCGACGCCGCCGCCGCCAGGACCGCGCTGAACGACTGGCTCGGCCGCGCGCCCTTCCCGGCGCTGTTCGGGCGTGCCCACGCCGCGCTCGCCGCCGCCGCGCTGGCGACCGGCGACCTCCCCGGCGCCCAGCGTGCCCTGGCGCTGGCCCGCCGCGAGGGGCTCACGGCGTTCTCGAGCCTGGGGACGGGCGCGATCGCGCTGCGCCAGCGGCGCTGGGACGACGCGAAGAAGGCCTTCTCCGAGGCGCGCGACGCCGGCACGCCTGACGTCGTCGCCGCGGCCGACTACGGGATGGCGGTGGCGAGCTTCCAGACGGGGGCCGTCCGCGAGTTCGCCAGGCCGGCCCAGGCGGCGCTGGCGGCGTTGCCGCCGGGCCCGGCCAGCGCGGATCGCGCCGGCGAGCTGCTGTACGCCCTCACGGGGGTCGCGCTCGACGGCCGTGACTGGTCGGGCGCGCTCGGCACCGCGCGCCGACTCGCGACCGACCAGGCGGCTCACGAGACGGCCGACGACGCGCTCGAGCGCGTGGCCGCCGCCGCCGCCGGGGCAAAGGCGTGGCCGATCGCCTACGAGGCCGACACGCTGCTGCGGCAACGCTATCCGCAGAGCCCGTTCACCGCCGCGGCGCGCGTGCGCGTGGCGGAGGCGTTGTTCGAGACCGGCCGCGTGAACGACGCCCGCCAGGAGATCGAGAAGGCCGTCGTCGATACGCCGAACGACCAGCGGGCCACGATGATCCTCGCGCGCGTGCGGGAGGCGGCCGGCGATCGTCCGGGTGCGCTCGAGGCGTACTCCCGGGCGGCCCGCGACGGGTCGGGGCCGGAGTGGAGCACGCCCGCGCTGTTCGGCCACGCGCGGCTGCTGACCCAGGAGAAGCGCTGGGACCAGGCCCGCGGCGTCCTCGAGCGGCTCCTGAAGAGCGACGAGATCACGGTGGCCTCCGAGGCTGCGCAGGCCATCGGCGACACCTACAGCGGGGAGGGCGATGCGCTCGCCGCGGCCGAGTACTACCTCACCGCCGCCTACGTGGCGCCGGCGTCGCCCCAGGGCCGCCGCAGTCTGCTCGCCGCCGGCCGCGCGTTCGCCTCGCTCAAGCAGCACGAGGCCGCGGAGCTCGCCTATCGCAAGCTGCTCGCCCAGGGCGACCTGCCGACCGACCTCGCCGACGCCGCCCGCCAGGGTCTCTCCACGCTCCCGCGCTGAGCAGGTAAGATACGACGCCATGAAGGGTTATGGCGGCCGCATCCTGTTCGTCGACTGTACGACGGGCTCCTCCCGCATCGAGCCGCTGGCCGAGGCCACGGCCCGCGCCCTCCTGGGCGGCAACGGCCTTGCCGCGCGGCTGCTCTACGACCTGGTGCCGGCGGGCGTCGACGCGTTCGATCCGGCCAACGCGATCATCTTCGCCGTCGGGCCGGTGACCGACACCACGGTGGCCGGCAACAGTCGCGCGTGCGCGGTGGCCAAGTCGCCGCTCACGGGGCTCTTCTTCGACTCCACGTTCGGCGGCCGCTTTCCGGTGACGCTCAAGCGCACCGGCTTCGACGCCGTCGTGCTGACCGGGCGGGCGCCGGCGCCCAGCTACGTCGCCGTCGACGAGCACGGCGCCGTCCTGAAATCCGCGGCCGCGGTGTGGGGGCAGTCGACGCGGGAGGCCGTCACCGCGCTGGTGGCCGCCGAGGGCGCCGACGCCGACGCGATCGCCATCGGCCCCGCCGGCGAGCGCGGCGTGCGCTTCGCGGCGATGGCGCACTACTGGAAAAACCGCGAGGCCGTCGCCGGGCGCGGCGGGCTCGGCGCCGTGCTGGGCAGCAAAAACGTCAAGGCGGTCGTGGTCCGGGGCGCTTGCCGGACCGAGGTCGCCGATCCCGCCGCCCTCAAGGCATTGCTCGAGGAGACGCGCGAGCCACTGAAGAAGGGCACGCAGGCGCTGACCACGTTCGGCACGCCGTTCCTGGTCGGCCCGATCAACGCGCTCGGCGCGCTCGGCAGCTACAACCTCCGGAGCGAGGTCTTCGCCGAGGCGCGCGTGATCGGCGGCGAGTCGATGAAGGAGCACTACCACGAGCGCGACACCACGTGCCTGAAGTGCCCGGTGGCGTGCGGCAAGCAGTACGCGATCCGGGACGGGGAATTCGCCGGCACGCGGGCGAAGATGCCGGAGTACGAGTCGATCTTCGCGCTGGGGCCGATGCTGGGGATCGCCGAGCCGGAGGCGTTGATCCTTGCCAACGACCTGTGCGACCTGCAGGGGCTCGACACGATCTCCATGGGCGTCACGCTCGCGCTCGTGTGCGAGGCGCTGGAGCGCGGGTGGCTGTCGCCGGCCGAGGTCGGGGTGCCGTTCGGCTGGGGCGACTGGCGCGGGATGCTGCGCCTGGTCGAGATGACCGCGCGCCGCGAGGGCTTCGGCGATCGCCTGGCCGACGGGGCCTGGCGCCTGGCCGAGTCGATCCACCCCGAGGCGACGCGGCTGGTGTACGCGGTCAAGCGCCTCGAGCTGCCCGCGCACTCCGCGCGCGCGCTCAAGGGGCTGTCGATCGGTTACGCGACCGCGACCCGGGGCGGCAGCCACCACGACACGCGCCCCACGCCGCAGTACGCGCCGACCTTCGATCGCCGATCCACCGAGGACAAGCCCGCCTTTGCCGCGCGCAGCCAGCACTTCACCGCGGTCGGCGACTCGCTCGTGCTGTGCCGCTTCACCTCCGAGCGCGGCTTCGGCCTGTTCGTGGGCGAGCCCTACGCGCGGATGGTGAGCGCGATCACCGGCTGGGACGTGAGCGTCGAGGAGCTGGAGCGGATCGGCGAGCGCATCGTCAACCTCGAGCGCCTGTTCAACGTCCGCGAGGGCGTGCGCCGCGGCCAGGACGTGCTGCCGTGGAAGGTCATGCACGAGCCGATTGCCGAGGGACCATCGGCGGGCATGTACTGTCCGCCCGCCGAGCTGGCCGCCATGCTCGACGCCTACTACGCGCTGCGCGGCTGGGACGACGACGGGGTGCCCACGCGCGCGCGCCTGTCCGCGCTCGGGCTCTGAGCTCGGCGGGCCTGGTATAGTGTGTGCAGACTTGGGGGCAGGAGGAGTACCATGCCTGCGTTCGCCCCGGCCGCGCTCGCCACCGCAGTGGCCCTCAGCGCCCTCGGTGCCGTCGTCATCTGCATCCTCGTGGTGCTTTACGGCTTCACTCCGGGCGACGAGGACGCGCCTGACCGAGCCAACCGCCGTCTCATCCTGACCCGCCTCGGCCACACGGTGGCCGCCGCGTGCTTCGCCGCGACGGCCATCCTGATTGCCATCGTGCTCGTTCAGCCCTCGCCCACACCGTCGCCAGCGGCCGTTGCGGTGCCGGCGTCCGACGCCCAGGTCCCGGCGCTTGGCGAGAAGGTCGCAGGGCAGGAGTCGCGGCTGATGGAGACCGAGGCTCGGATTCGAGAGCTGCAGGACGCGCTGCGCCGGCGCGAGGCCGCCCCACCGCGGCCGGTGGTCGAGCGGCCTGCGCCGACCCCGCCGCCGGCGGGGACCCGGCCGGGCGCTTCGCCTGCCGTCAGACCCGTGCCGCCGACTCTCGCGAGGCCGATCGAAGAGATGGCCAGGTCCGAGCCGCCCGCCCCGGCCGCGTCACCGTCGACGTCACGGACCATGGATCCCCCAGCCCCGCCGCCCGCGCCCATCATCGCGCCCTCGCCGCCGGTGGCGGCGGTGACTCCACGCGCGGCACCGACCGACGCTGCGCCCGCCCCGGCCGCGTCACGCCCGGCGCCCCGGCGGGGCTTCGATCTGCCGAACAAGCTCCGCGAAGACTGGCGCGAGATCCAGCGAGGTGTCGATTCGGCGGGCGACGACTTTCGCAGTGCCGTCGACGGCCTTCGGCGGCGGCTGCTGGATTAGTTAGGATGGGGGGCCTCGAACGGGCTCCCCAAGCCCCTAGGGTGGCTCGGGACGCCCCGGCGGAGCCGTGGCGCGCACGTCGGCGGCGGCCGCGCGCGCCCGCACCTGGCGCAGCAGCCAGTAGCCGTCGTGCCCGGGCATGGCGAGATCGGTGACGACGATCCGAGGGCGGTCGCGGAGGAACGCCGCGAGTCCGTCGGTCGCGTTCGCGGCCGCGGTCACCACCGGCGCGCACTGCTCGAGCACGAAGGCCAGCAGCTCACGGGCGTCGTCGGTGTCTTCGACGAGGAGCACGCGCACCCCGTCGAGCCCGCGGCGATCGGCTCCGCCGAGGGAGCGATCAGCCATGCGCCATCGTCGGGCGGCCGGATGTCACTCGCAGATGATCACCCAGCCCGGACCGTACTGCTTCTTGGTGCATCGCGCCGTGGTATCGCCCGCCCGCTCCAGGATGCCGCGCAGGTGTCGATCGGCGTCGGCTTCCGAGATCGGACGGCTCGGTCGATCTCTCTCGGCGGTTGCGGCCCACGGCGAGGGCTGCGGACCGAGAATGACCGTGGACGGCGACGGCGTTCCGGCGGCGCCCGGCGCCGGCGCGGGTGGCGGCGCCGCGGCCGTTTCCGGGGACGGACCCGCGGGGGAGCCGCCTTCCTGGGCAGGCCGTGGCGCCCCGGGGCCGACGGTAGGCGAGGGTGTCCCCGTCGTCACGGCGGGGCCGCCGGCCGCCTCGCCGCGCGCGGACTGGGCCAGGCAGGCTTCCATCGCCGCCCACGAGGCACTGCCGCTCAGGCAGCGGTTGAAGGCGTCGCGGTCGGCGGCCGGGTCCGCGCGCGAGACTCGCTCGGCGGCGGCGTGCTCGACGTTGAGACAGCGGACCTGGAACTGCACCTGGGGATACGTCGCCCGGCAGTAGGCGGCGACGTCCTGGGGCGGTGCCGCCGCGGCGAGCGCGGGCAGCATCAGCAGGGCAACGGTCGCGACGAGCCACGCGACGACCGGCCTCATCAGGCGTCCAGTCTAGCGCAGGCACCGGCGAAGCCGGATCTGGGAAAATCTTTTCACATCGGGAATTTGCCGGCGACACGCCTCGGAGACGATGCTAGGTTGAGTTCGTCATGGCCGTTGAAGCGCCCGCGTACCGAACGACTCCGCCGTGTGACCACCTCATTCAGGCGTACACCGACGACGCATTTCTCGCCCGCGTGGTCGGCGACTACATCGGCGCCGGACTCGCGCGGCGCGCCGGGGTCGTTGTCATCGCGACCGCCGAGCACACGCGAGCGTTCACCGATCATCTCGCCGCGACGGGTATCGACGTGGCGGCGGCCATCGGCGCGGGCCAGCTGCTCTTCCTCGACGCCGAGCGCACGCTGGCCCTCTTCATGGTGGAGGGTCGCCCCGATCGCGCGACCTTCTCGAGCGTCGTCACGGCCGCGCTCGACCACGTCCGCACGGCTGGCTATGGCTCCGTCCGTCTCTACGGCGAGATGGTGGACCTGCTGTGGCAGGAGCAATTCGAGGCGACGCTGGAACTCGAGCGGCTGTGGAACGAGGTGCTGGCCGACGAACGTCTCTCGCTGCTGTGTGCGTACCGCATCGACGCGCTCGATCGCCACGCGAAGGGCGTCCTGCGCCAGGTCACGCATTGTCACTCCCGCCTGATGCCCGCCGACGATCCCGAGCGCTTCGAGCAGGCGGTCGATCGGGCGTACACGGAGGTGTTCGGCGTCACCGGGGACGTCGCCGCGTTGCGGAAGCTCATGCTGTCACGCCACGCCCAGGGCCCGGTGGTGCCGGCGGCGCACGCGGCGCTGTTCGCGCTCGACGACATGCCGCCCCTCATCGCCAACGACATCCGTGCTCGGGCCCGCCAGCACTACCGCGGCGAGACCCGCGGACCATCCCCGCTGCGAAGCCGCTGAAGGATCGCGACCGGCAGCTCGCCGACGCCATCACCGTTCTCCTGCGCGACGGCGGCTCGCCGCTCGAACGGCGAGGCGGGAGCGCGGTCGGTGCTACGATGGGAGCGCTCCGCGTCACGCTGCCTCACAGCGCACGGGCGGATAGCTCAGTTGGGAGAGCGCAGCCCTTACAAGGCTGAGGTCGCAGGTTCGATCCCTGCTCCGCCCACCATCAATCTTCCCGATATTTTCACTGCTTCAGGCCCACTTCGACGACGCGAGGCTATGGTCGACAAAGGCCCGTAAATGACCTCAAATGACCCCCGGAGTGGCAGCGGAATGGCAGCAGGAGGAGGTGGGGACTGAAACGGGTCACGTGGCAGGAGATTGCCGAAGATGTCGACCGCGCCCTTGCGCTATGCCGCGGGTTGGGGTTGAGTGATCTCGTCGCGAGGAGCCGGTTCGCTCTCTATCAAGACCGGCTCGGCGGTCTCATTCGGGCACTCGAGCACGGGGGGCAGGAGGGCCCGCACCGCCTTTACTGCCGATCGCGCTACCCACGGAGTGGCGCTCGCAGAGTGTAGTGAACTGAGGACGTTGATACCGTTCCTCGAATCATGCGAGCGCGCGGTCATGCGTCCGAAACTTGAGCGCGTGCTACTCGGTCCGACGCTCCCGACGGACGAGGACCAGAATTCAAGCATCGGTCGGAACATGCTCTTTGAGCTCAACCTTGCGGCGAAGCTTTGGGCCGCGGGGTTAAACCCAGCCCTCGGAGAGCATCCGGATCTCTCGTGCGAGATAGACGCGCGCCTGCTCCTGATCGAATGTAAACGGCCAGCGTCCGTTGGTGGCGCCCGGGAGGCTATCGCGCGTGCTCGACGGCAGATCGTTCAGAACCTCAAGAAGTGTCGGCCCGGAAGCCGGGGCGTCATCGCGGTTTCTCTGACGAAGATCGTTAACGCGGGCGACAAGCTGTTCGTATATCGCGGCGAGTCGGCTGGGCGCGCGGCCCTTCGAGCGACCCTGGACCGCGGCCGTGAGCACCTGGCGGGCAGCTGCGGCGCGCTGTCGGACCACATCATGGGAATGATCTGGCACATCATCACGCCGGCGGTCGATGAAGACATCCCTCTAGCGCTTGTGGCCCAGGAAGACGACGATCGAGGGCTTCATCCGAAAGTCGCCCGACGACGATCGCGAGCTCCGCGTTCTGTTCGAGCGGATTCGGCCCCGCTTCTATTGAGCCCTCCGGCGGACGCGTAGCCCGCGGATCCATCATGCGACACGACACGGCGCGCGGGTCTTCATGGCAGTATCGCGAAGCGCACGACGATGGCGATGATGACCGCGAGCACGACGATGCTGATTACCGCGAGCACCACCCCGTTGTCGGACAGGCCGCCGGCGGTGTGCTTAAGCGCGCGGCGTGGACCGGCCGGTACCGCCCTATCAGCCGCCAGGACGTCGCGCGCGTACGCCTCAACTACCCCCGTACTCTGGCCCTCCATCACCACGATCAGCAGCCCAACGCCGTAGTACCGGCTGCGCTTAGGGCGTCGCATGCTGGCCACGAATGCCGAAAAGTCGCTCAGGTCGTTGACGAGCTGCGCGGCCATGTCGCGCTCGAGATAGCCGACTTGCCTTCCGTCCTCCCGGAGCACCCGGCCGGCGTTCTCGTCTTCCGGGTTGTCGGGCTCGGCCTCGAGCAGAAGCTCTCGCCAGCGACGTGGGCGAAGAAGTGGCGCACCGAATCAGCGTGCCTTTCGAGCTAGCCACTCGGCATCACCGAGTTGATCACTGGCGCACGACCAGTGGAGCGGCACGAGCATCTTCAGCATATCGTTACCCTTCGAGCCCCTCTCGAACGCGGACATGGAGAGCCACAGCGTCTCCATGGTCCGATTGGCCAGCGGACACTCCTTAATCGGGGACGTGGCGGGTAGCGGCATCAGGTCCACGAACTGATGACCGCGCACATAGAGGCGCCATGCGTCGTCGGCAGCGAGGAATTGCCTGAGAGCTCCCTCGATGGCGACGCGGCCGCTGTCTCGCGGCGCGGTCGCCCGGAGATAGCGATCGACGATCACCTTCGCGTCAAGCAGCCGGCGATTGTACTCGATGTACGAGAGGCTGCCCTCCGTCACCGAGCGTAACGCCTGGAGCTCGCGCAGCGCGGTTGGGAAGTCGTCGGCATCGGCAGGCCCAGCGCCGGCCAGGGCGAGGAGGATTGATGCGGGAACCAACCCCGTTCGCTTCATCACGGTCCTCCGGGGGCGAGCACGCCCACTCGGAACCGTACCGCGCCGCCCCCGGCGAGCGCAATCAGGGTTTGCCCTGACACTGGCTCCTGGGGCAAGGTGGGAGCGCGGGCTACGCGCCGGCTTGATCACCGGCGCTGAGGGGGTCGTTCCTCGCGGCCCCGCCCGCGTCCTCATGAGGAGGGGACAATGGGTGCGACCGAGCTGCCGCCGCCGGACTCCTGGGTGAAAGGCGACGACGACGACATTATCCCGGAGGGCGCGTGATGTTCACCGCTGAGTGGTTGAGCCTGGTACCGGCGAGAGGACGCAGCGCAGCGCCGCGAGGAAGAGCAGCGAAAGCGAGCGCAGGCCCGCATCAACACCGTGGTGGATGAGTACTGCCGGCTGTATCACGCGGGCTATACGAACGGGCTTCATTTTCTCCTGTTCACCGCCAGGACGGCGAAGAGCCCAATCGCGGCCTATCGGCTTCGTCAGGGAGTGACGGCCCGGGAACTTATCCAGGCAGCTCTCTTCGACCGGATCCGGGTGACGAATCACGAAGAGCTGGTCAAGCTCTTGTGTCAAGGGACCGATCTTTGACTCAGATCCCGGACAGGCAGATCGAGGCCTTCATCGCGACCGATGCGCGCAACCTCGACCATTCTCGCGCCTCGGTTCCGCACTTCTAGCTGGTGAGGCTCTTCGACAATCTCTACGATCTCGGTCTGTCACTGCTTCCCGCAACATCGGCGGTGATCGTCGCGCGGGGCATGGCGCTTTGCTACAAGAGCCTCCTGAGCGCTGGCGTTGCCCTCGCGCGGCTCCATCCCGAGGACGCCGGCTCGATCACTCGTCGAGCCATAGAGATTGCGATCCTCGCCCTGGCCGCGAAGCATGACGAGCTTGTCGACGATCATCCGCCGGGATTGAACTATACGTCCGAGGAGGGCAGTCGGCGCCTGATTCAAGACGACGAGGTCGACCTCATCGGTGCCCAGGTGCTTTGTCACGACGCCGATCAGGTCGAGGCGCGCTTGCACCGGGTCGACGTCCCTGAGGGGGCGCAGCTTGCCACGCCCCGCTCCACCGAACACGTAGGCGAAACGGACTACCACCTGTCCGTCGAGGACGGCGGCTGATCGACGAGGATGTTCCGGTCGGCGAGATAGAGGATCCTGGAGCGCCGATGTTCACCGGTGCGGTTCCAGCGGGCGCTCCAGAGCTTCCAGCAGATCTGGAAGGCGACCGCGGTCTTGCCCGTGCCCGTCGCCATCGTGAAGAGCACGCGGCGGCGCCCGGTGAGGATGGCTTCGACGACGCGGTTGATCGCGATCGCCTGATAGTAGCGGTCGCCCTTCCCGACGGCGTGGTTGAGCGGTGTGAGTAGCCGGGAGGCGGTCGTCGGGTCGCTCAGGCCGCTGTTGGTCCGGTACCGCTGCCACAGTTCGTCAGGGGTCGGATAGTCGCTTCGGGCCTGCTCAAGACCCCGGGCGTAGTCGCTGCTCGGCGATGGAGTGGGGTTCGCTGTCCCACCCCGCGGCCAGAAGGCACGGCAGGACGAGCTTGCGGCAGGTGTCAGCTTCGTTCACTGAGCTGGCGGGCCGCAGGGCAAGAGCATCGAGCCGATTGTATTCCTCGCGACGGGGCGCGGCCAAGCAGGACTGTCAACAGCGAAGGCGCGGCGAGGGCGGCCAGATCCCGGCGGTGGAGCCCCGCGGCGGGATCAAACGGCGGGGCCATCCTGGATGGCCGCGGCGAGCTTGCCGGGGACGCGGCGGCCGTCACTCGCCTGGCCGCTGAGCTTGCCGTTCTCGACGACGACCTTGCCGCGCAGGATCACCAGCGCTGGCCAGCCGTGCACCTCCCAGCCGTCCCAGGCGCTGTAGTCGGAGCCGTGGAGGTCCGCGGAGCGCAGCGCGCGACGGACGGTGGGGTCGAAGACGACGAGGTCGACGTCGCTGCCGGGGGCGATCACCCCCTTGCGGGGATAGAGCCCGAGAACCCTGGCCGCGTTCGTCGACGTGACGGCGACGAAGCGCTCGAGCGACATCCCGCGCTTGGACACGCCCTCGGTGTAGATGATGGGCACGCGCGTCTCGACGCCGACGTGGCCGCCGGTGGCGTCGGCGACGTGGCGGCTGCGGACCTTGATCGCCCGCGGCGTGCACAGCCTGGCGCGATGGTCGAGTGCCGAGCGGCGACTCGAGCGCTGGGAAAAGCGCCAGGCCGGGGAAAGGCCGAAACACTTCAGCCCCGAGTTGATCCTTCCAAGGGACCATCCAGAGCTTCAAGCGTTGCAGCGCCTCCTGGGCGTGTACTCCGACATGTCGGTTCACTTCACGCCGGAATTCGAGGCGCATCAGAGCTGGGAGACGATGTCAGCGGTCGAGGGGCTCGCTACGGTGGAGTTGGCGTTCCACACCACGAACCCGCGCCTCATCGAGAGAGAGTTCATCATGCTGGCCGACGTCCACGAGCGCATCCTGCGCGTGCTGGACGAGTGCTGCGGTGGAGCCCTGATGCGTGATCCTGAGTGGGCGACGCTGCTCTCGCGGGCAACGGCCAAAAACATGGACCTTGCTCGTCGCTACAGCGGCGATGCGGGACTGGATCCAAGCCGGCCGGAGGAGGGAGGCTCGATCTAATGGCGCAACGGTCGAACCGAGACGAGTCAGCGACGCCCGTAACGACGACTATCCGGACGTCTTGCCCGAGGACGGTCGGACGGACTTCGCTCTCGAGGCGGCCGCCACTCGTTATCTGGGTGATCGTATCTCTCTGGGGGGTCGGGAAACCGTAGGCTGGAGTGGCAGCGGGCCGTGGCAGCGGAGTGGTAAACTCGCGCCACATCAGGCGGCGCCGACGCCCTTACAAGGCTGAAGTCGCAGGTTCGATCCCTGCTCCGCCTACCATCAATCGAGGAGTTGCCATGATCGCCGCTATCTGCGCCCGCAAGAGCGTTGCGGTGCCGACGCGCCGATCAACCGCGGTAGACGACGGCCGGGTCGGCCTGACAGAGGTGCTCCAGGACGACGTCGCCCGCCATCTCAATCGCAAGATCCAGCAGCACCACGTCCGGCGGGTAGACGGGGACGAGCTGGAGCGCCTCGGCGCCGTTCGCGGCGACCTGGACGGCGTAGCCGAGATCGGCCAGCGCGTCGCGAAGTACCGCGGCGACGCGGGACTCATCGTCCACGACCAACACCCGGGTGATCGATGACGACACAGCGGAGCGGTCCACCGGCAGCCTACCGCGCACGGCGTCCGGTCTACAGGGCGAAGCCGTGAACCTCGACCAAGTTGTCGAGGCTCTCGAACGTCAGCCCGCCGCCGCGCCACCGCACGAGCGCCAGGCGGGATGGGCGCAGGATCAAGGCCACGACGAGACCCATGACCTCAGCCCGGTCGGCGCGGCGCCGCACCAGCAGGCCAAGATTCAAGGGCAGCCCGGGCCCACTTCTCGCCATACGGCCCTATCGGTGCGAGATGCATGCCGCCGGGCGCACGAACGCAAGAACTGCAACGCACCGGTCAACGCCGCCTCACGCTCGAAGCTCGATTTCTCGTCGCTCCCGGCTGATTCGCCATGACGTCGTCGAGCGAGGGCGAAGGCAACGTCAGCAACGAGGAACTGGCGCGCATCGTGGCCGCGGTGAAGCCCGGCCTTGACGAGCTGTGGCGTGACGCGTATGAGCGGCTGCAACGCGGCGAACAAACGGACTGGAGCGTGCTGACGCACCAGGCGGTGGGGCGACTCCGGAAGACGCTCGTCGACCTGGGCACGCCGGTGTGGCTCCGTGAGGTCGTCATCCTGTACGTGCTACAGGACGTGTTGAAGGAGCTGCTGGAACTGCGCGAGCGGATGTCGTCGCAGCGCCGGCAAAACTAAGAGCAGGAGGAGACGTCATGGCGGCTGACCGGAGCTACATCGCGCTGAACAATGCCGAGCGTGAACGCCTGGAGGCCTTCGTCGCGCGCTGCAGCGATGCCGATCTGCAACGTCCTCTGCCCGCCGGATGGACGGGCGCCGCGATCCTGGCCCACATCGCGTTCTGGGATGAGCGCGTGCGGGTCCTCTTCGAGCGCTGGCAGACCGACGGCCTGGCGCCGACCGATGAAGACGAGTCGGACGTCGACTGGATCAACGACTCGGCGAAGCCCATGTTCCTGGCGCTGCCGCCGCGCCGAGCGGCCGAGCTCGCGGTCAGCCTCGCGCGAGCGGTGGACCGCAACGTTGAGACGCTGTCGGAGGAGATGCTCGCCCGGAACGCCGCCGCCGGCGGGCCGTTGAACCTCGTCCGCGCGACCCACCGGCGGGAGCACCTGGACGAGCTCGAGCGCGCCCTGGCTCGCCGCTAGCCTGTTGCCTCGGCCTCGGCCCGTGAGGCATGGTAGCGGCATGGCGGAGCGACGTCGCATCTGGCTCGTGCGTCACGGCGAGACGGAGTGGAGCAAGAGCGGGCAGCACACCGGGCGGACCGACATCCCGTTGACGCCGGGCGGTGAGCAGCAGGGCAAGGCGCTCGGCCGGCATCTCGCCGGGCGGCGGTTCGTGCTCGTGCTCACGAGCCCGCTCGGGCGCGCGCGTGAGACGTGCCGCCTGGCCGGCTTCGCCGCCGGCGCCCAGGTGACCGACGACCTGTGCGAGTGGAACTACGGGGTCTACGAGGGACGCACGACCGCCGACGTGCGCGTCGAGCAGCCCGGCTGGTCGATCTGGACCACGACGGTCCCGCAGGGCGAGACGGTGGAGCAGGTGGGCGAGCGCGCGCGGCGGGTCATCGCACGCGCCGAGGGCGTAAACGGCGACGTGGCGTTCTTCGCCCACGCCCACATCCTCCGTATCCTCGCGGCGTGCTGGATCGGGCTCCCGCCGATCCACGGGCGGAACCTCACGCTCGGGACCGCGTCGATCAGCGTGCTCGGCTACGAGCGGGAGACGCGCGTCATCCAGGTCTGGAACCAGGACTGGCGGTTGGCGACCGGGCCGAGCGCCTGAGGCCTCAGGCGGCGGTGATGGCACGCGGCCGGGCGTTCTCGATCGCGCGCAGCCTGTCCTGCCGTTCGATGGCGTGGGCTGCGCGCTCTCCGAGTCCCCCCGGCTGCGTGTCCATCGCGCCTCTCGCGGGTGGGGAGAGTTCAGGGTTTGGGGGTGCTCGGCGTCGTCATCGGGCTGGCGGCGGGGGCGGCGTCGCGACGCGCCTCGTAGCGCGGGGCGCTGTCGATCTTGGCCTGGTCCACCATCGCCACCCAGCGAGTGCGGTTGTTGGGATCCGGCTGCATTTTCAGCTCCGACCACGCCAGCACGACCTTCTGCTCGCCCATGCCGAGCACGCCGCCCCGGCCGAGGACGGCGTGGGTGATCTTGCCGTCGGCGGGATCCACGATGAGCTGATCGATCTCACCGACGTCCTTGCCCTGGGCGTTCTTCACCTTCATGCCAACGAGCTGCTTCGTGTCGACGGCGGTCGACGGGGCCGACCAGGCCTGGCGCTGGGGCTTGGTGGCCGTGTCACCGGACGGCCGCGTCTGGGCCGAGGCGGTGACGGCGAGCGCGGCGCTCAGGAGTAATACGGTCAGCACCGATGCTGTCTTACGCATGTTCGAGTCCTCCCTCTCACGCCCCTGTCGGAGCAAAGGGGATGCCGCCGAGGGGCTCGGTGCCCGCCGTTCGGCCGCGCGGTGAGCGGTGTGATACCTTCGGAAGACGATGCGTGTCCGGGCGATCTTTCGGATGTTCGTCCTCGTGTTCGTCGCGGCCCTCGTCATCTTGGACTCCGACGAGACCAGAGCGCAGGACGGTTTTCGCATTACCTACGAGGTCGACCGCAGCCGGCCCGAGCGTGCGCGGCTGACCGGACGCGTGGTCAACGAGCGCTCCGATGACGTCTTCGAGGTGAGCGTCACCGCGGAGGCGGTCGACGCGCGCGGCAAGGTGCTGGCCCGCGGCATCTCGTACGTGGATTCGCGGATCGGGCGCGGCGACGGCCGGCCGTTCTCGATGAGTGTTCCTACGGTCGCCGGCACCGCCAACTTCCGCGTCGTCGTCAGCTCGTACCGGGCTGGCCTCAGCAGCCAGGGGCCCTGAGACTTCTTCGCACCCGCCGACGGCATACGCCGTGCCAGCGTCGTGGTCGGATTTTCAGCCTGCCGGAAAGTTCTTTCAGGGGTTGTGGCCCGTGCTGGACGCGGCTAGCCTGGCTCTTTCCGCAACGCTCCGAACTCGCAGGGGATGAGCCATGGATGGCTGGTGGACCGAGATCGACGATCAGGTGCGGACCTGCCTGGAGCGCCACGGCGCGATGGCGCCCGCCGAGCTCGCCCGACAGCTCGACCTCTCGGAAGGCGCGGTGATCTCCGTGCTCTCGATGCTCGCGCAGGAGGGCAAGCTGCGCATCGCGCGCGTGGAGCTCCCGCCGCGCGAGGACGGGCGACAGCTCTCGCTCTAGCCGTTTGACCGACCCCGGAGCGCGTGGTAGCCTTTGCCAGCTTTCACGGCACGGGCTCGTGGTGCAGCCTGGTTAGCACACTGGACTGTCAATCCAGAGGCCGCGGGTTCAAGTCCCGTCGAGCCCGCCATTAAATGCCGTCACGAAGGGGCAGCGACGCGCTGCCCCGTTCGTTTGTCCGCGCGGGTAGAATGCCTCGCGGCGCATGACGGATACGCTCGCGTTCAAGCTCCTCCTCACGCCGATCCTGATCGCCGCCGCCAGCCTGGCCGGGCGGCGCTGGGGCCAGGCGGTCGGCGGCTGGCTCGTCGGTCTGCCGCTGACGTCCGGTCCGGTGGCGTTCTTCCTGGCGCTCGAGCATGGCGTCGGCTTCGCGGCGGCCGCCGGGTTCGGCTCGCTGGCCGGGGCGCTCGCCGAGGCCGCGTTCTGCGTGGCCTATGGGTGGTCGGCGCGCCGCGGCTGGCCGGTCGCGCTCGCCGCCGCCTGCGCGGCGTTCGCCGTCGTGGCGGTGGGCCTGCAGCGGCTGGCGTGGCCGCTGCTGGTCCTCGCGGCCGTTGCCGTCGTCACGCTGCTCGCCGCGCTCCGGCTCATGCCGCCGCGCGCGGCGCCGGGGGCGCCCACGGCCCCGCCGCGCTGGGACCTGCCGGCGCGTATGGTCATCACCACCGCGCTGGTGGTCGCGCTCACCGAGCTGGCGCCGGTGCTGGGCCCGCGCCTCAGCGGCGTGCTGGCCGCGTTCCCGGTCTACGCCGCCATCCTCACGGTGTTCGCGCACCGCGCGGGCGCCGTCCCCGCGGTGGAGGTGCTCCGCGGGCTGCTGCTCGGGTTGTTCTCGTTCGCGGGCTTCTTCGTCGCGCTGAGTGGGCTGATCGAGCGACTCGGCGTGACGGGTGGCTTCGTCGCCGCCACCGCCGCCGCGCTGGCGATCCAGGCCGGCTCGCTCGCGTTCGTGGTGCTCCCGGCCCGGTCATGACCGCCCGCGCGTCCTGCGGCTTCACGGCCCGTGAGCTCCGCGCGCTGCGCGCCCTGCGCACGCCGCACGGCGTCCAGCGCGCGCTCGACGCCATGCCCTATCACCACGCCTCCACGGCGTGGTCGCCGCGCCGGGTGCTGGGCGAGCACACCGCCCACTGCCTGGAGGGAGCGGTGTTCGCGGCGGCGGCGCTGCGGGTGCTGGGCTTCCCGCCGCTCCTGCTCGATCTCGAGGCCGTACAGGACACCGATCACGTGCTGGCCGTCTACCGCGTGCGCGGGCACTGGGGCGCGATCGCCAAGTCGAACTTCGCCGGCCTGCGCTATCGCGAGCCCGTGCACCGCAGCGTGCGCGAGCTGGTGATGAGCTACTTCGAGGGCTACATCAACCTGCGCGGCGACCGCACGCTGCGCGCGTACTCGGACCCCGTGAACCTCGCGCGCTTCGACCGCCGTCGCCCGGGCTGGATGACGACGGACGGCGACCTGTGGTGGATCGCCGAGCACCTGGTCGGCGTCCGCCACACGCGCCTGCTGAGCCGGGCCATGATCCATCGCCTCCACCGGGTCGACCGGCGCTCCCTGGACGCCGGCCTCGTGGGCTATCACGCGCGGTGAGCGCCGGCCGGATCGAGGTCGTGCGGGGCGACATCACGCGCCTGGCGGTGGACGCCATCGTCAACGCCGCCAACGCCACGCTGCTCGGCGGTGGCGGTGTGGACGGCGCCATCCACCGCGCGGCCGGGCCCGAGCTGCTGGTCGAGTGCCGCACGCTCGGCGGTTGCGCGCCGGGGGCGTCGAAGCTCACGCGCGGGTACCGGTTGCCGGCCGGCTGGGTGGTCCACACCGTGGGTCCGATCTGGCGGGGCGGCCGCGAGCGCGAGGACGAGGTGCTGGCGTCGTGCTACCGGACGGCGCTGGCGCTGGCGGCCGAGCGGCGGTTCGCGCGCGTCGCGTTCCCGGCGATCAGCTGCGGCGTCTATGGCTTCCCCGTCCCGCGCGCCTGTCGCGTCGCGGTGGGAGAGATCCAGGCGCACCTGGTGGCCCACCCCGTTCCCCAGCAGGTCACGCTGGTCGCCTTCGACGACGACGTGTACGCGGCGTACCGCACGATCCTCGGCGACGTATAATCGCGGGCCATGGTGCGTCCAGCGAAGCTGCACCGGACCTGCGGGTGCAAGTCCCGCCTGAGTAAGCGCCGATGCGCTCAGTAGCAGGCCCCAGCGTTGAGGAGAGATCCGCAGCGCCGAGCGGGGCGTCAAGAGCCTCTACGGAGGGA
Organism: uncultured Candidatus Rokubacteria bacterium; assembly: GCA_963743355.1. Taxonomy (GTDB): domain Bacteria; phylum Methylomirabilota; class Methylomirabilia; order Rokubacteriales; family CSP1-6; genus AR5. The sequence continues at coordinate 2,534,258 of CAVUPM010000002.1, read as the reverse complement.
GCGAGGGCGCGGGCCGCAACATCACGTGAATCCTGCCGCCTCGACAGATTATCAGCCGAAAGGCCGAGGAGGCCGAGCCGGGCATGTCACGGCGAAGGCCACAGACAGCGCGAAGCCATCGGAACAGCGCTGGACTCCTCCGGGGTATGGGGAGCGGCACGTGTCCACGGCCCGGTGCGGAACTGGAGAGGCCCTACCCGGCGGCTCGGGTCGGAGCGCGGGTGCGCCGATAAGGCGACGCCGAAACGGCGCGGCGTCGGGAGGGAGTCCGAGGGGGTCGTAGTACCGAGGAAGGGTGGAAAGACAACCGCCTGGAGGGAAGGGCCCCTACTTTGATCGCGCGTGCGCATGGGGGTAAGCGCGAGGGCATGAGCGCAAGCTCCAACGACCCGGAAGACAAAGTGCGAGAACTCCAGCGCACGCTGTGGCGAGCAGCCAAGCAGCAGCGGGGGCGGCGCTTCCACGCGCTGTACGACCGGATCTTCAGGGGTGACGTCCTGGAGGAAGCGTGGACGCGCGTGCGAGCAAATCGAGGCGCGGCGGGGGTGGATGGCGAGACGATCGCCGCCATTGAGCAGCGTGGGGTCGAGGGGTTTCTACACGAGATCCAGGCCGACCTCAAGGCTGGGCGGTACCGACCGGCACCGGAGGAGCGGCGGTACATCCCGAAGGCGGACGGACAACGACGGCCGTTGGGCATTCCAACGGTCCGGGACCGGGTGATCCAGATGGCGACCAAGCTCGTGATCGAGCCCCTCTTCGAGGCGGACTTTCTGCCGGGGTCCTACGGGTTCCGGCCGAAGCGGAACGCCACGGAGGCGCTGGAGGGCATTCGGGTCACGGCGAACAAGGGGTACGACTACGTCGTGGACGTCGACATCAAAGACTACTTCGGCCGCATCGACCACGACCGGCTGCTGGCGGAAGTGGGGCGGCGGGTATCGGACCGGAGGGTGCTCAAGCTGATCCGGCGATGGCTGAAGGCCGGGGTACTGGAGGAGGGGCGGCGAGAGGAGACGGTGGTGGGGACGCCGCAAGGCGGAGTCATTTCACCCCTGCTCTCGAATATCTACTTGCACGTGCTCGATCGGATCTGGCAGCAGCGGTGCGCGGAGGTCGGCGTGCTTGGGCGATACGCCGACGACTTTGTGGTGCTCTGTCGCATCGAGGCTCAGGCTCGGGAGGCGCTCCGGCGAGTAGGGCTCATTCTTCAGCATCTCGGGTTGGAAGCGCATCCGGAGAAGACGCGGCTGGTGGCGCTGGAGGGCGGCAAGGAGAGCTTCGAGTTTCTGGGGTGTCGGCTGAAGAAGTGTCGGTCGGTGCGGTATCCCGGCCGGATGTTTTTGCAGCGGTGGCCGTCCCCGAGGAGCATGAAGCGAGTACGAGCCCGCATTCGAGCGCTGACAGACGCGCGGCACAGCGGGGTGAAGGACGTGCGGGAGGTGATCGCACGGCTGAATCCCGTGCTGCGGGGCTGGGGGAACTACTTTCGTACAGGGAACGCCTCCCTGAAGTTCAACCAGGTCGATCACTACGTGCGGCAACGGCTCGGGCTGTTGCTGGCTCGGCGCCGGGGCTTGCAGGACCGGCACGCGGCGATCTCCCGGTGGTCGTTCGACTGGTTTTGGGGGCTCGGGCTCCATCGGCTGTACGGGACGGTGCGCTATCCCGGCGCTGCGCATGCTTGACGCCAAGAGATCATCGGTAAGCCGTGTGCCCGAAAAGGGCACGCACGGTTTGAAAGGGGGGTGCTGGAGACGGGCCCGGTAACGGGTACCGCGCCAGCGTTCTACCAATGACCGTTCCCTCGATTCTCGCGCTCGATTTCGACGGCGTCGTCTGCGACGGGCGGCCGGAGTACTTCGAGACGGCCTGGCAGGCGTACGTCGCCGCCTGGCCCCAGCCATTGACGACCACGCGCCCGGCCGCCGTCGCCGAGCGCTTCGGCGCGCTGCGTCCGCTGATCGAGAGCGGCTGGGAGATGCCGCTGATGGTGCACGCGCTGCTGGCCGGTGTCGAGGCGCGTGCGCTCGAGAGTCGCCAGGGCTGGCTGGAGGCGGCCCCGCCGCTCCTGAAGACCGCCGGCGTGTCGGCGGAGGTGCTGGGGCGCGCCCTCAACCGCGTGCGCGACGACTGGTTCGCGCGTGACGCGCCCGGCTGGCTCGCCCATCACCGCTTCTACCCGGGCGTCCCTGCCCGGCTGGTGTCCATGCTCGACGGGCCCACGCGGGTCGTGATCGTCACCACCAAGACCGAGCGGTTCGCGCGCGCGCTGCTGGTCGGCGCCGATCCGCGGCTCTCGGCCATCTCCGTGGTCGGTCGCGAGCCGGGCCAGCCGGTGCCCAAGCCGGTCATCCTGAGGCGCCTGGCCGATAGCCGCGGGCTCGGCGCCGATGCGGCCGGGGTCTGGTTCGTCGAGGACATGCTGGAGACGCTGGAGGCGACCGCCCGGCGCCCCGACGTCGCCGGTGTGCGTCTCTTCCTGTGCGACTGGGGCTACAACACGCAGGCGGATCGCGCCCACGTGGCCGCCGGCGGCCGGATCGCGCTCCTCTCGCTCGAGCGCTTCGCGGCGCCCCTGGAGACCTGGCCCGGCTAGGGTCACTCCGGCATCGCACTTGCCGGAGATCTCGGTAAGACATCTTCAGGGAGGGCACCAGTGATCAAGAGCTTCCTGGTCGGTGCGATCGCGGGCGGGGTGGTCATGTGGTTCTGGGGCGATCAGATTCGTGAGGCCGTCGACGAGGCCACGAGCGGTGTGCGGACGCGGACCGCCGAGCAGCTGCAGGGCGTGGCCGACACGCTGCAGTCGGTGGCCGACACCGTCGATCAGGGACTCAGCGGGACGCCGCAGCCGCGCGTCTCCTGACGTGCCGCGCGGACGCACCGACGAAGGCCGCGAGTGGGGAGTTCGGCGAGCTGCTGGAGAAGGGCGAGCACGTCTTCCGCAATGCGATGCTCGAGCTGGGGCTGCTGACGGTGATGGTGCTCGCGCTCGTGGCGGCGCTCGTCCTGCTCCGCAAGCGGGCGCCCACGGCCACGGCCGAGAAGGCCTGAGCGTACTCAGGCGCCGGTCGAGCCGAAGCCGCCGTCGCCGCGCGCGCTGTCGGGGAGCTCGGGGACCGGCGCCAGCGCGACGCGCTCGACCCGCTGGATCACCAGCTGCGCGACGCGGTCGCCGCGCTGCAGGGTGACCGGGGCGGTGCCGTGGTTCACGAGCAAGACCTTGATCTCGCCGCGATAGCCCGCGTCGATCAGCCCCGGCGTGTTGAGCAGCGTCACCCCGTGGCGCAGGGCCAGCCCCGAGCGCGGCAGCACGAAGCCGGCGAACCCGGATGGAATGGCCAGCGCGATCCCGGTCGCGACCAGCATCCGGTCGCCGCACTTCAGCGTGACCGTCTCGGCGGCGTGGAGATCGAGACCGGCGTCGTCAGCGCGGGCGTAGGCCGGCAGCGGCAGGTCCGCGTCGACCCGGAGGACGGGGACGCGGAGGGGCCCCGTCATCGGGTGGCGTGCGCGCGCTCCCGATCCGACTGCACGATCCAGTTCGACAGCCGGCGCAGGATCTCGATCGTGAGCTGCGGACGATTGCGGATCAGCCAGTCGAGTCGCTCGTTCTTGATGATGAGCAGCTCGACCTCGGTCTGGGCGATGAGATCGGCCGAACGGGGCGACTCGCGGAAGAGCGATATCTCGCCAATCAGCTCGCCCTCTCCCATCGTGCTAAGCAGCCGGTGGTCGCCGTCGAACATCCGGCGGACATCGACGACGCCGGAGTGCACGACGTACGCCTCGCCCCGGGCATCGTCACCCTCCTTGGCGATGATCTCGCCGGCCTTGAAGCGGCGGCGCTCGAGGTCGCCGAGGGTGAGGTTCTTGTAGATCTCGAGACCGATCGACGGCAGCGCCGACTTGGACTCCACCGGCAGCCGCGCGTTGGTCCAGCCGCCGAGCCCCCCCTTGAGGATGCGCACCCGCTTGTAGCCGCGCTTCTGCAGCGCCTGGGCGACCGCGGCGCTGGTGGCCTCCTCCGGGCTCGTGCAGTAGGTGACGATCATCTGGTCCGGCGCGGCCTCGAGGGTGAAGTCGCCGGCGTTCACCGCCGCCGGGTCCAGCCGCACGGCGCCGGGCAGCCGCAGCGGGCTCGTCTCGAAGTCGGTGGTGGTGCGCACGTCGAGCAGCACCGGCGTGTCGCCGGCCTCGATGGCTCCGATGACCTGCGCGGGCAGGATGCGGAAGCGGTTGCGCCACCACCGGTGGGCGAACATCCCGCCGTAGGCGCCGACGCTCAGCAGCGAGACGCCCAGCGTGGCCCACGCCCACGGGAACGGCCGCGGCGGGGGATTCTTCACCTTGGCTTCCGCGTCGGCCAGCGCGCGCTTGACGTCGGGGAGGTTCGGCAGGAGCGCGTTGGCCTCGTGGAGCTTCGCCACCGCCGCCTTGTAGCGCTCGTCGCGCAGCAGCTCGACGCCCGCGGCCCACACGGGGTTGAACGTGCTCTCGCCCGCCCGGACGCCGGTGCCCTGCAGGAACGTCCGTACGTCGCGCGCCGGGATCAGGAAGTTGAACCCCTGCACGATCGCCCCGCCCTGCGACAGCGAGACGAAGGTGAGAACGCCGACGACCCGGGAGTCGTCGCCAACGGCGGGGCCGCCGCTGTTGCCGTGCGAGGCCGGCGCGTCGGTCTGGATCATGTCCTGGCCGATCGCGTCCACCTGGAAGCCGGAGACGGCGCCGTTGGTGACCGACGCCTGGATCGTGGCCGACCGGTTGAGGAGCTCGTGCGTGAGCACCACGCCGGGGAAGCCGATGATGTGCACGGCGTCGCCGATCTGCGGGTCGCGCGCCGACAGGCCGAGCGCCGGGTACACGCCGTCCTTCACGCGCACCAGCGCCAGGTCGCGTCCCGAGTCGGCCAGCGCCTTGTTGTTCACGCCGAGGCTGATCGGGGCGCTGAACTTCTTCACCTCGGCCGGCAGGCTCACGCCGTTGGGGAGCAGCACGGTGAGCTGCGGCTGCAACTCGACCTGGGCGCTGCTCAGCGCCCGGGCGCTGGCCTCGCGGCGGATCTGGTCCTCGAGGTCAGGCCGCTGGCCGTGCATGAGCCCCTGGGCCTTGAGCACCGGCTCGACGCACGCCTGATCGATGGCCTTCTTCTTCAGCTCGTGCGCCACCCACGGTGGGTTCCGGTGGACGGGGTCGACCACGTGGGCGTTGGTGACGACCCAGCCACGCCCGTCGACGAACCACCCGGTGCCGGTCTCCACGAACGGGGCGGGCTTCACGGTCACCGGCCCCTTGCCGCAGTTCATCGTGACCTCGGCGTCGACCCGCGCGGTGACCAGCGCGACCCCGGGGTTGGCGCGCTGGATCGCCTCCTGCACGGAGAGCGCAAGGGCGGGCGCGGCGACGAGCGCCGCGGCGAGGCCGGCCACCACCGCTGCCAACATTCTCATGGCCTCCGACCGTATCACGGAGGCGCGAGGCTTTGCATCCCCGGCCGGCCGCGCGCCGAGGACCGGAGGCCGGCTCCGGTCCTCGCCGGCGGCGTCTTCAGCACTTGCGCGGATCGCTCGCGTTGATGCCCGGGCACATCATGGGTGTTGACGGCACTTCGACGGCTCCGGCTGGCGCGACGTACACCCCGCTGGCCGGTGTGACGCTCGCCCCGCTGCGGGGACTCGCGGACGGATATTCGACCTCGCCAGGCCATGCGGACGCCGAGCTGCGATAGATCGAAGAGTCGTTGGCATAGCCGGCGGGCGGGCCACCGAGGCGGTCCCCGGGGCCCGTCTCGGCCGTAGAGGTGTCGCCGGCGGCGCCGGGGCCGGCCGCGGCGCCCGTCCCCGCGTCCCCCGCGCTGGCGGCGCCGCTCCCGCTGGCGCCGCTCGCCCCGGCGCCGCCGGCACCCCCGGCGCCACCGCTCCGGGCAAAGACTGCGCCGGCATGGATCACGACGCCGGCCACCAGGATCATCGGCACGATCAACTTCTTCATCACGAGCCCCTTCCTTGTCGACCCGGGTTCGCACCGGCTCCAGTCGAGCAACGCGGGTGCCATCACACGCTCTCCGAGCGTGTGAAATTTAGCGAACGCGCGGGCTACAATGGCGCGGCAATGACCCGCGAGCGGACCGACTCGAAGACCGACGCCAACCTGCTGGTGGCGCTCGCCGGCGAGGCGGACGCGAATCGGCGCTACCTCGCGTACGGCATCGAGGCGCTCACGGAAGGGCGCCCCGACATCGCGCAGCTCTTCTTCGAGGCCGCCGGTGCCGAGACCATCCACGCCCTCAACCACCTGCGCACCATGGGCGCGATCGGTACCACCCGGGAGAACCTCCAGACGGCGGCCACCGGCGAGATGCTGGAGATCGACGTCGTGCTGCCGCGCATGATCCGCGAGGCCGAGGCGGACGGACGCCCCGACGCCGCGGCGTCGTTCCGTCTGGCCCTGGAGCGCGAGCGCCACCACCGCGAGATGTTCCGTACCGCGCTGGAGACCTTCGATCGCGCGCCGGGCGCGCGCGTCACGCCTCGCGTGCCGGCGCCGCTGGAACGCGGGCGGGTCGTCGCGTCGGAATCGACCCGGGCCGGTGAGCGCGCCGTCGCTTCACCGCCGGGCCGGCCGGACGAGCTCGCCACCGAAGCCGGGCGGATCGAGCGCCTGTCCTCGATCCGCGAGGTCGTCTTCGGCGCCCAGGACGGCCTCGTGTCGACGTTCGCGGTGGTGGCCGGCCTGGCCGCGGCCGGGGTCGGCCACCTGGTCGTGCTGCTCGGTGGGCTGGTGTCGGCGGTAGCCGGCGTCCTGTCGATGTCGATCGGGACGTTCCTCGCGTCACGTGCCCAGCGCCAGCTCTACGAGTCCGAGCTCGAGCGCGAGTGGCACGAGATCCGCGACCACCCCGGCGAGGAGGTCGCGGAGCTGATGGCCGCCCTGGTCGCGCGCGGCATGTCGCGGGCCGACGCCGTCGAGGTTGCCCGGCGCATCGCGCGGCACCCCGAGCTGCTGCTCAGCACGCTGGCCACGTTCGAGCTCGGACTGGCGCCCCAGCGCCTCGGCAGCCCCGTGCGCGACGCCTTCGTGATGGCCGGCGCGTTCGGGTGCGCGTCGCTCATCCCGCTCCTGCCGTTCCTGGCCGGCCGCGTCTTGCCGGCCTTCGCGCTCTCGGCCACGCTGACCCTGCTAGCGCTTTTCGCCGTCGGGGTGATGAAGGCGCGCGTGGCCGGCGTGGCGCCGATCCGCTCGGGCCTCGAGGTCGCCGCCCTGGCGGCCGCCTCCGGCACGCTCAGCTTCGGCCTCGGCCGGCTCGCCTCGCTCCTCCTCGGCGTGAACCTCGGCGGACCATGAGCGGCTGGAGCCTGCGTCTGTTCCGCGACCGACTGGCGGCAGCACCGGCGCGGACGCTGCCGCCCGCCGCTCGCGTGCTCTACGCGCACACCGGCGACGTCGCCGTCGTCCACGACGGCGCGACGTCCACCATGACGGCGGGCAGCGCGTGGCACGGCGCCGGCGCCTGCGCCGCGAGCGCGCGCGACACGGGCGCCACCGTGCTGCGGTGGGAGCTGGTGCACCCGGCAGCCGGCCGCCACGGCGAGCTGGTGCTCGAGCAGGCGATGGAGCTCGCGGCCGGCGACGCCTGGCTCATGCGCTGCGACCGGGTGGACTTCGATCCGGGCGGCGTGGCGCTGCCGCATCGCCACCGGGGTGGCGGCATCCGCTGTCTCGTCGCCGGCGCGCTGGAGGTGACGGTCGGCGACGCGCCGCCGAAGCCGGTACGTCCGGGCGGCGCCTGGTTCGAGAGCGGGTGCGAGCCGGTGCTCGCGCGCGCCTCCGCGACCGAGCCGACCAGCTTCGTCCGCGTCTCGATCCTGCCCGCCGAGATCCGGGGGCAGAGCTCGATCATGTACGTCGATCCCGCCGACGCCGCCCGCGGCCGCCCGCGGCGCTACACCGTCTGGGTGGACGCACCGATCGCGCTGGCCTGAGCGATGGAGCGCCTGCTCCTCGTGGCCGCCGGTGGCGCCATCGGCTCCGCGCTGCGCTATCTCGTGGCGCTCGCGGCGCTCGGGTGGCTGGGGCCGGCGTTCCCGTGGGGTACGCTGGCGGTGAACCTCGCCGGCTCGTTCCTGATCGGCCTCGTGCAGTCGCTGGCCACCGAGGGGCTCGTGCTCGGCGAGGAGGCGCGGCTGTTCCTCACCACGGGCGTGATGGGAGGGGTGACGACGTACTCGGCCTTCAGCTACGAGACGGTCCGACTGATGGAGAGCGGCGCGTGGAGCTCGGCGTGGCTGAACGTCGTGCTCACGACCGCGGCCTGCCTGGCGCTGTGCTACCTGGGGCTGCTGACGGGCCGGGTGGTGGTGGCGCCGCGCTGAGCGGCGGAGGTGTCCGCTACAAGTTCTTGAATTTCTCGTTCAGGTCGACCAGCCGGCGGTCACGGTCGGACCCTCCGGTGACGTCGGCCTGCGCGCGCTGCTGCCTGGCCTGCCATTCGGCGTAGCGCGTGTTGGCGGACGCCGTCCACTTGTCGATGAAGGCGACCCAGGTCTTCACGTCCTCTTCGGCGCTCTCGAACACGATCACGCCCTGGTACATGTGCACGTGCTTGGGCGTGCACGTGATGGTGGTGTCCTTGGTCTGATTGAAGAGCTGCCGCCAGTCCTTGTCGGGCATGGCGTTGAGCGGCAGCGTCCACGTGATGACGCGGCCCTTCACGTCGCGCGCGCTCGGCGGACCGGTCCGCTTGATCTCAGTCACGTTCTTCACGAATACCAGAACCCGGTCACCGGCCGTCAGTGATTTTTCGCGGCGCCCCAGCGGATCTGATGGTACGTGCGCCGCTGCGTCTCGGTGAGCACGTCGCGCGCCTGCACGTGGGTCACCAGGTGCACGAGCCGCACCTCGGCCCGGGCCTCGGCGACGGTCAGGCGGGCGGCGCGGCTCCTCGCCTCGGCCAGCATCGTCTCGAACAGCGCGCGCATGCGCGCCTCCTGCTCGGGCGTCAAGCGCAGTCGGTCCTTCAGCTCGACCGCGTGCATCGGGCCGGGATAGCCGTTCTGGTCGGCGGGGAAGGCGAGCCCGACCCCCCGGCCGTCGGCGGCGACCTGGTCGAACTCGCCCAGGCAGGCTTCGACCCGACGATGGGCCTGGGCGTCGTCGCGGCCGCCGGGCTGGTGGCCGTGACCGTGGCCGGACTGCGCGAACGCGGGGCCGGCGATCATCACCGCGATGGCGGCGACAACGAGGGGCATCACGTGCATCGTCCGCTCCCTGCTCAGAAGCGCGCGAGGTGGCGGGACAGCGCAGCGCCTTCGCGCTCGCGGAGGGCCACCGCCACCCGCAGCTGTTCGAGGTACTGCTCGAGCGTCTTGCCACCGAGGTCGATGCGCCGCTCCTGGAAGAAGCGGTGGACGTCCGCCTCCAGCTCGGGGGTGGCCAGACCGATGACGCCCTCGGCCATCCGTCGCAGCCCATGCTTGGGGTACAGCCGGTCCATCGTGTCCCAGTGCTTCTTGACGAAGTCCCAGGCCAGCTCGCGGCCGTGCACGGTCATGAGCAGCGTGCGGGCGACGAAGGGCGCGTCCTGGGTGCGGATCTCGCCGTTGATGGTGCGGGCCAGCGTCTGCTCCACCAGCGACGACGGCGGGAACGCGGTCAGCGCGTAGAGGTAGCGCTGTTCCTCCTGCGGCGTGGTGGCCGTCCGGAAGCGCTCGAAGAATTCGTGGTACCGCCCCTCGTCACCGGCGTGGGCGAGAACGGCGATGAGCGCGGGCAGCACGTTGGGATCGACCGGTGCCGAGCCCCGCTCGTGGCCGGCGTAGAGCTCGGCCGCGCGAGCCTGGACGTCGCGGTCGTTGCCGAGCGTGCCGAGCGCGCGCACGAGATCGCCGCGGAGCTGACGCGTCAGCTCGTCCTCGCCCGGTCGCGGCGTCCAGCCGAGCGCGGCCAGGGCTGGCGCCGCCCGATCGCGCACCAGCGCCTCCAGCTTCGGCCGATCGGCCGGCGTGACCAGCCGATTGAGCGTGTGGAACGACCCGAGCAGAATCGACCACACGTTCTTGTCGCGCTCGTCGCGGAAGCGCGCGGTCAGCTCGAGATAGTCGGTGGCCGGCATGAGCCCGGCCACGGTGACGGCCCACGCGTCGTTGACGAGGTTGAAGCGCTCGATGGCGGCCAGCTCGGGCAGGCGACCCAGGAGCCGCGCGCGAAGATCGTCGTCGTAGCGCACGCGATAGAAGCCGTGGCCGCCCTCGTTGGCGACGACGGCCTCGAGCCCGGCCGGCAGCGGCCGGCGGACCTCGGGCTCCGCCAGCAGCACGCGCTCGACCGAGGCGCGCCCGCCCGCCGTCACGCGGAGCTGCACCGGCACCTGCCACCGCCCGGGGCCGGCGGGCGCGGCGGGTGCGGCGCCCCACCAGTGCAGCGGCTCGGCGAGGTACGTGAAGCGCTGCTGCCGCAGCACGATCTCGCGGCCCTCGACGCTCACGCTCACGAGCGGATACCCCGGGGCGAAGATCCACGCGTCCATCACGGCCGGGATCGGCTGGTGCGAGGCCTGGCCGAGCGCGGCCCACAGGTCGCCGGTGTCGGCGTTGGCGTACTGATGCGCGCGCAGGTAGTCGCGCACGCCCTGGCGGAACACCTCGGGCCCCAGGTACTGCTCGAGCATGCGGAGGACGGAGGCGCCCTTCTCGTAGGTGAGCACGTCGAACATCGCGTCGGCCTCGCGTGGCGCTCGCACCGGGAACTCGATGGATCGGGTGGAGTGCAGGCCGTCCACGGTGAGCGCGGCGGCCCGCGAGACGCCGAAGGCGACCCAGCGCTGCCAGCCCGGCTTCCAGGCATCGACGGCCAGCATCTCCATGAAGGTCGCGAACGCCTCGTTGAGCCAGATGCCGTTCCACCAGCTCATCGTCACCAGGTCGCCGAACCACATGTGGGCGTTCTCGTGGGCGACGACGTCGGCGACGCGCTGCAGCTCGGCGTGCGAGGCCGCGCCCTCGTCGACGAGCAGCGCGGTCTCCCGGAAGGTGATGGCGCCGAGATTTTCCATGGCCCCCGCCGCGAAGTCGGGGATCGCGAGCAGGTCGAGCTTGTCGCCCGGGTACGGCAGGCCGTAGTAGTCCTCGAAGTAGCGGAGCGAGGCCACCGCGATCTCCTGGCCGAAGGCGGCCAGCCGCCGCTTGCCCGGCACGCACCAGACGCTGAGCGGCGTGTCGCCCACGCGGCTCGGCTCGGTGTGCTCGAGCTCGCCGACCACGAAGGCCACGAGATACGTCGACATCGTGATCGTGTCGGCGAAGCGCACGACCTTGCGGCCGCCCTCGTTCGTCTCCGACAGGATCCGCGTGTTGGAGACAGCGGTGAGCCCCGGCTCGATCGCCAGCGTCACGCGGAAGACCGCCTTGAACGCCGGCTCATCCCAGCAGGGGAACGCGCGGCGGGCGTCGGTGGCCTCGAACTGGGTGGCGGCCATCGTGCGTGTCACGCCACCCGGGTCCTTGTAGACCGACCGGTAGAAGCCGCGGAGCTTGTCATTCAGCGTGCCCCGGAAGCGGAGGAGCAGCCGGCCCTCGCCGGTGGCGAGCGGCTCGGCGAACGCCAGGCGGCAGCGCTCGGCCGCTTCGTCCAGGCTCACGGTCGCCCGCTGCTCGCGGCCGCGCGCGTCGACGACGACGGCCTCGTCGATGGCCAGCTCGACGGCGTTGACGACGATCTCGCGAACGGGTTCGGCGACGCCGACGGCGATGCTTTCCTCGCCGCGGAAGGTGAGCGTGGTGAGATCGGGCTCGAGCCGGATGTCATAGCGGCTCGGAACAACGGCACGCGGCAGTCGATAGGGATCCACAGGACCTCCGGGAGGGTCAGAATGCCCCGCTACTGTACCCCGGAACGCCCGGCATCGGAACTAACTGGGCCGCGCGCCATCCGCTCTCGGTGCCGTCAGGAGAGGAGGGCGCCGAGGCCGGCGCCGACGCCGGCCAGCATGTCCCAGCCCGAGGTGTGGCCCAGCGTGACGAGCCGGCGCGCGGCCGCGTGGGCGGCGCGCGGCGTGCCGGCGGCGAGCGCGCTGACGAGCTCGTGCAACGGCGCCCAGCTCCGCCCGGCCGCCAGGTCACCCAGCAGCGCGGCGCTGATCGGATGTGTGCACGCGGGTGCCCTGGCCAGGACCCGGTCGGCGGTGCCCCGCCACGCCACCGCGTCGTCCGGTCGCGTGGCGACGACGAGCACACGGGCGAAGAGCGCGCCGCCGACGTAGTCATCGCCGGACGGCGTCAGTCCGCCGCCGACCCCCAGCAGCGCGAGGGCGGCGTCACCGGCGCCCACCGTGTCGTTGCGGGCGCACGCGCGCGCCAGCGCCTCGGCGGCCCCGCGCGCGCCGTCGAGCGGAAACGCCAGCGGCCGACCGCTCAGCAGGGCGCCGAAGCCGCCCGGCGTCCCCAGCGGGGCGGCGGCGAGATCCCGCCAGCCCTTCGCGAGATCCGCCGCCACCCCGTCGAGCGCGGGCGCCGCCGGCCGCCACGGCGCCAGCGCGCCGACCTCGAGTCGCACGACGTCGTGCTCCGGATGCGGCGACTGCGGAGCGAGGATCGCTCGCGGATGCAGCGTCGCGCCGGCACCGCCGAGCCACACGATCTCGTCTCCCACGGTCAGATACGTCGATCGCCCGAGCCGCGCCAGCACGCGACCGGCGCCCCCGGCCCTCACCACCGCCGCGTGCGCGGTCATGCCGATCGCGACCGGCCGAACCCATGCGCTCACGATCTCGTCCCGCCCGTTGCCGGCACCCTCAGCGCGATGTTGCCATCGCTGCCCTGGTCGTGAAAGGTCACGGCGAGGCCGGCCGCGCGCGCCTCGGCTTCGATCTCGGCGGGAGCGAACTGATGCTCGAAGTGAATGCAGCCGGTGTCGGGCCGCGCGATGAACACGTCACCGTACTGCGGCCGCCAGTCGGACCGGCTGAGCTGCGAGGCCAGTCGCGCGAGCCGCCACGGCGTCCGCCGGGGCGCCGGCTGGGCGAGGACGTAGGAGATCAGGACGCGCCCGCCCGCCTCGAGATGGTTCGTCACCGTGCGCAGGACGGCGACGCGCCGCGCGCGCTGAGGGATGTAGCTGTAGCACAGCCAGGAGAAGATGACGACGTCGTAGCGTCCCGTGAGCGTCGCCGTCGCGATGTCGGCCGTGTAGACCGGGGCCGACAGGCCACGCTCGGCCACACGCGCGCGCGCCATGTCGGCGCAAGCCGCGACCGGCTCCAGCCCTTCGGCGCGACAGCCCTGCTCGAGCAGGGGCACGAGGTCGCGGCCGCTGCCGCAGCCCACGACCAGCACGCGATCCCCGGCGGCCAGAAACGGCCCGTAGAACTGCTTCTCCCAGTGAAAGAGCCCGGCGGCCACGTCCGGCTCGGCCTGGGTGGCGCCGAAGTGACGCCAGTTCTCGCCCATGTGGCGTCCCAACGTCTCGAAGCGGAGCAGCCCGGCGGCGACGAACGTGCTCACGGTGACGCCGCGGTCGAGCGTGCGGGCGAGGCCGACCAGCGAGGCGACGAGGAGGCGGCGCACGGCGGGCCCGGCCGTCTACACGCCCAGCGCGGCGCCGTCGGCGCGCGGGTCGGAGGCGCCGACCAGCCCATCGGCGTCGAGCCGGATCAGCTGGGCGTGGCCCATGAGGTCGCTCCAGTCCTCGACGATCTGCACGTCGTGCCCGCGACGCCGCAGCTCGTCGGCGACGCCCGGCGCGAAGCGACGCTCCAGCCGCAGCGAGCCCGAGGTCTCGCCCCACGTGCGCCCGAACAGCCAGCGTGGCGCCTCGACGGCCGCCTGGGGGCCGAGGCCGCGATCGACCACGCGTGTCACCAGCGCGGCCTGGGTCTGCGGCTGGCCGTCGCCGCCCATCGTGCCGTAGACGAAGCGCGGCCGACCGTCGACCAGGAACATGGACGGGATCAGCGTGTGGGCCGTCCGCTTGCGCGGCGCCAGGCGGTTGGGGTGACGCTCGTCGAGGGAGAAGAAGGCGCCCCGATTCTGCAGGAGCACGCCGGTGTCGCCGGCGACGAGGCCGGAGCCGAACTCGTGGTAGAGGCTCTGGATCAGGGCGACCGCGTTGCCGGCGGCGTCGGCGGCCACGATGGCGATCGTGTCGCCGCCGGCCGGCCGCGCGTCCGCCACCATCGCGGCCCGGCGCGCGATGCGCGCGCGCCGGGCCGCCAGGCGCGCGGGGTCGAGGCAGCGCGCGACCGGCACCTCCGCGGCGGTGGGATCCGTCAGGTAGCGCTCGCGGTCCTCGAAGGCCAGCTTCGTCGCCTCGACGGCCAGGTGGACGTGGTCGGCGTCGTCGAGCGCCGCGACGTCGAAGCCCTCGAGCAGCGCCAGGATGGCGAGCGCGGCGAAGCCCTGGGTGGGCGGCGGGAAGCTGGCGGCCTCGCCGCCGCGGTAGCGGACCCGTAGCGGTTCCACCCAGTCGGCGCGATGCTCGGCGAGATCGGCGAGCGCCAGCGGGCTGCCGGCGCGCGCCACACCGTCGGCGAGACGGCGGGCCAGGCCGCCGCGATAGAACTCCTCCGGACCGTGCTCGGCGACCAGCGCGAGCGTGGCCGCGAGATCGCGCTGCGTGAACCGTTCGCCCCCGAGCCGTTCCGGATGATAGATCGGCCACAGGGTCCGCCGCACGTCGGCGTCCGGCTCGCCGGCGAAGAGATCGCGGGCGGCCGCGGTCACCCGGCGCTGGCCGGGCGAGACCGGGAACCCGTCGACCGCGTGGCCGATGGCGTCCTCGAAGAGCGCCGTCCACGGCACCGGCGAGCCCATCGCGTCGCGGCTGTAGACGTGCGCCTCCCACCAGCCCGATACGGCGCCGGGCACCGTCAGCGCGGCGGCGCCGCCGCGCGGCGGGATGGCGGCGCCGAAGCGCGCGCGATAGTCCGCCGGATCGACCGCCGCCGCCGAGCGGCCGATCGCGTTGAGTCCGTGCAGCTGCCGGCGGCCGGCGTCGTAGATCAGCCACACGTTGTCGCCGCCGATCCCGTTCATGTGCGGGTAGACGACCGCGATCGTCGTGGCCGCGGCGATGGCCGCGTCCAGCGCGTTGCCGCCGCGGCGGAAGGCGTTCCGACCGGCTTCGGTGGCGAGCGCGTGGGGGGTGGCGACGAGGCCGCGGCACGCGTGCGTCTCGGCCCAGCGGGTGTCCGGCGTCACGGCGGGTATCGTACAACGCTCCGCCATCGCCTCGCGGGCCGGCCCGGCCAGACCATTCGTGTCAGGCCAACGATCAGGATCTGTCCGGCCTGGCGCCGCGGGCCGAGTCGCGCAGCGGCGAGGTATCCCGCCGGTGGTGTTCGGGCGCCCCCGAACAGCAGGCTTGGGCCACGGATGTGGCCGCCACTATTCTGGTTGTGGTGACCCCTCCGAGCCCCCCCGCGGTCTGTCGTACACCCCCCGTTGAGCCGTCGCCGGCATGATGGAGATCGCGACCGACCGGCTGACGGCCACGCGCGCCTGGCGCATCGTCCTGACGGCGGCGCTTGCGGTCGCCGCGGGGGTGCCCGCGCCCGTCGAGGCCGCGATCGTCAACAAGGTGACGAGCGGGACGGCCAGCCTGCCGAACAGCTCCACGCCGACGCAGGTCTCGCTCACCGGCGTCGACATCAGCAAGGCGTTCGTGCTCTGCTCGACCCGCACGGCGAACACCAGCCAGGACGAGGCGCTGTACACGTGCGACCTGAACAACGGCGGAACCGGCGGCGCCGCCCGGCTGACGATCACGCCGGCCGTCGCGCCGGGCAACACGACCACGCGGGTGCAGTACTACGTCGTCGAGTTCGCGGCCGGGGTGTCGGTCCAGCGGGGCACCGCCACCTTCAGCGGCACGAGCACGACGCCCACCGCGACGCCCTCGCTCACGGCCGTCGATTGCACGAAGAGCTTCGTGCTCCTCTCGCAGCGCAGTACGGACACGTCCACCTCGCGCGACGAGGTGTGGACGATCCGCGCGCTGCTCGCGACCGGGGCGAGCGCGTGCACGACGGGCACGACGACGAGCCTGCAGCTCACGCGCAATGCGGGTCAGAGCAACCGGACGGTGACGGTCGCCTGGCAGGTCGTGGAGTACGAGGGGGCCAGCGTGCAGCGCGGGACGTCGTGCATCGGCGGCTCCGGCGCCAGCCCCGCGTGCCCGACCGCCTCCGGCGCCACCAACGGGCTGAACAACCGCGTGACGCTCGGGACCGGCGTGGACACCAGCAAGTCCTTCATCCTCCTCACGCGCCGCAGCGGCACCTCGGTCGACGGCGTCGAGGGCGAGTACAACGTCCGCGGCGAGTTCCTCACCGCGGGGACGGCCGTGACCGGCGTGCAGTTCGCCCGCACCGTCACCGCGACCGGGAACAACCGGCAGGCCGACATCGCCTACGAGGTCGTGACTCTCAGCGACGGCAGCACGGTGCAGAGCGGGACCACGGCCCTCACCGGGTCGAACGGCACTTCCACCGCGACCCTCACGGCCGTGGATACCACCCGGACCGCGGTGCTCTTCACGGTGTCGGGCGGCAACTCCGGCGCGAACCGCATCGACGACACGTTCCTCACCGGCACCCTCAACGGCTCCAACGGCGGTTCGGGCTCGGGCATCACGTTTACGCGGCTCGGCAGCAACAACGTGGGCACCATCGCGGCGGCCTGGTTCGCCGTGTCGTTCTTCCGCTGCAACGCGGCGAGCGGCGTCGTGGCCGACACGCTGTGCACGCTGGCCGCCTCGGCGGCAGGGACGACGGCCACCGTGAACTGGTCGAGCGTCAATCCGGTGATCATCCTGGGCGCCACGTCGCCGATCTCGGCGACCCCGACGAACGGCACCACGTACACGGCGGGCCAGAGCGTCGGCGGGGTGGCGGTCTTCTACAGCGGGACGCAGGCCACGGAGACGACCGTCTCCGCCGCGGGCCTGAGCGTCGGCACCTCGTACTCCTACAAGATCTGGGCGAAGGCGGGCCCGGTCGGATCCTGCGCGACGGCGCCCTGCTACATCGGCGGGGCCCAGGGCACGGTGACGCCCCGGGGCGGGGCCACGCAGTGGACGTCGATCACGGTCGGCGGTGCTGCGCTGAACCCGGCGGTGGCCGGCGACGGCACCATGTCCTTCGGCTCCAACGCCGGCAAGCTCCTGTCGATGAACTCGGCGACCGGGGCCTGGTCGAGCGTGCCCGGCAGTACGCTGGGCGCCGTGCAGGGCTACGTGAGCGTGTTTCCGTTCGGCGGCGGCCAGGCGGTCGTGGCCGCCGACCAGAGCGGCTGGCTCTATTCCGTCGATCCGGCCACGGGGGTCGTGAACTGGACGCGGAAGCTCAGCGCCGACGCGGTGCAGGCGGCCGTCAGCGTGTATCTGCGGACGGGCTTCATCGCGTCCATGACCGCGGCCTACCCCGGCACCTACGACATCGTCTTCGTCGCCACCCTGAACAACACGGGGTCGGGCGGCTTCATCAACAACAAGGTCTTCGCGCTCCGCTCCGACACCGGCGCCGTGCTGTGGACCTTCAGCCCGGCGACGCTCAACGTGGCGCCGTGCGTCGGCGGGTGCCCGATGGATCAGGTGCTGGGCCAGCCGTGGGTCGACTACGAGCGCGCCCGGCTCTACGTGGCGAGTCGCGACGGCAGCGCCAACAACCAGAACAGCCTGTGGGTCCTCGACGTCGCCGCCGGCGGCGCGCTCCTGGCGGCGTTCGCGGCCGGCGACTTCACGACGGCGCCGACCGTGCTCTTCGACAACACCAAGCTGGTGATCGGCAGCGAGGCCGGCGTCCTGAGCATCGTCGACCTGGCCGCGCTTTCGCGAACGACCAACTCGATCGCGAGCGGCACCGCGTTCAAGGGGTTCGTGTGGGAGGACTTCCACCTTCCCGGGCGCCTGTACTTCGTCACGACGAACGGGTTCGTGTGGTGCCTGCCCACCGCGAGCTCGGCCTCCTCGTGCTGGAGCACGCGGCCGGTCGCCACCGGAACCGTCGCCCAGCTGCTGCCCGGCAACACGTCGCTGTGGGTCGGCGGGTCCAACGGAACCCTCTACCAGCTCGACCTCACCTCGGGCGCGATTGCGAAGACCCTCACGGTCGGCGGCGGCACGCTCAGCGTGGGCCCGGTGTCGACCGAGACCGGCGCCGAGCTCTACGTGGGGACCACCGACGGCACGCTCTACAAGATCGGCCTGACCGGGGAGAGCCTGCCATGACGCGGCGGCTCGGCGGCGCGCTGGCGGTCTTCCTGGCGCTGGCGGCGGCGACGCCGCCGGCGGTGCGCGCGGACGGGGAGTGCGCGCAGCAGCACCGCCGCGTCCGGCTGCCCGACGGCTTCGCCGAGGGTCGGCTCTCGTTCGTCGGCATCGTCGCGAACGGCGCCAGCCGGCTCGGCACCGAGTTCCCCGGCGACGGCGTGCGCGAGCTGCGCATCGTCGCCGCCTGGACCGAGCTCGACCGGGCCCATCACCAGCGGGTCGAAGTCTTCAGCCCCGACGGCTCGCTCTACCAGCGCTTCACCGGCGCCCTCACGGCCACCGGCCGGCCGCTGTCGGTCACGAACCGCCTGCTCGTCAACGGCACGTCCATCGTCGACGCCGGGCTGTACGGCGCGTGGTGCGTGGAGCTCTACCTCGACGACGAGGAGGCTCCCATCGCCCGCCGCGGGTTCGTGCTGACGGCGCCCTGAGCCGGCCACGTCCGACCCGGCGCCGAGCTTCGACGACCTGGCCGCGCAGTCGCTGCGGCGCGGAAACACGCTTCGCCTGCGGGCCCGCGGGGGGAGCATGCTGCCCTTCCTCCTCGACGGTGACGTCGTCGTGGTGCGGCCGGCGGCCGCCGCCGAGATCGGGATCGGCGATGTTATATGCTATGAGCCGCCGTCGGGCGGGTTGTGCCTGCACCGCGTGATCGCGCGCGAGGAACGAGGCTTCGTGACGAGAGGGGACGCCCTGACCTACGTCGAGGTCGTGCCGGACGCCGCGCTCCTGGGCGTGGTGACCGCGCGCGAGCGACACGGCCGCCGGGCCGCGCTCGACACGCCGCCGGCGCGCCGGCGAGGCCGTGTCATCGCCGCCGTCGCCCCGCTGATCGCGCGGCTGCTGCCGCTGGCGCGGGGGCTGCGCCGCGCCGGCCGGGCGGTGCTCCGTGGGTGAGATCACCGTCGAGATCGGAGGGCTGCGCACCGCGTTCCTGACACGCGATCCCGCCGTGCTCGACGTCGTCGCCCACCGGTACGCCGGCTTCCTCGCCTCGGGGCCCGCCGACTGGCGCATCGAGACGGGCGGGCGTCCCGGTGGCCTCGTCGAGCTCGAGGACGTCGTGGTACGGCCCGCCGGTGGCCCCGGGCGGCTCACGGTCGAGCGTCACGACTTCGTCGCCACCCTCGACCTTTCCGCGCGCGCGGGGACGCTGGCGCTGGGGGCGGTCGACCACGTCGCCGTCGACTCGTTCCTGCGCGTCGCGTACTCGCTGGCCCTGCTCGAGGCCGGTGCGCTGCTGGTGCACGCCGCCAGCCTCGGTCGCGGCGCCCGGGCCTGGATGTTCGCGGGGCCGTCGGGCAGCGGCAAGACCACGCTGACGCGCCTGTCGCCGGACGCCACGCTGCTGAGCGACGAGATCTCGATCGTGCGCCTGGGCGGCGCCGGCGCCTCCTGCTACGGCTCGCCGTTCTGGGGCGAGCTGGGCGAAGCCGGACGCAACGCGGCGGTGCCGCTGGCGGCGGTCCACTTCCTGCGCCACGCCGACCGGCACGCGACGACGCCGCTGACGCCGCGCCGGGCGCTGGAATCGCTGCTGCCCAACGTGCTCTTCTTCGCGGCCGAGCCGGCGCTGGTCGCCCGCGTGCTCGACGTCGCCGCCGACCTGGTGGCGCGGGTGCCGTGCTACGCGCTCGGCTTCCGTCCGGAGGCCTCGGTCTGGGAGGCGATCCACGATGCCTGAGGGCTATCCCGCCCAGAATCCACGGGCCGCCTGGCGCGTGTACGAGGGCGAGGCCGTGATCGTCTCGCCCGAGGACAGCACGCTGCACACGCTGAACCCGGTCGGCACCTTCATCTGGGAGGCGGCCGACGGGCGCACGCCACTCGGGGCCATCGTGGAGCGTGTCTGCGCGGCGTTCGAGGTCGACCACGCGTCGGCCGCCCGGGATGCGACGACGTTCGTCGAGCTGCTGTGCCGACGCGGTCTGCTGACCGTGCTGCAAGCGCCGCCGGAGGCGGCGTAGGGGACGAGAGGACTGACGCCATAACGAGGAGCGCCACGGCGTTGCCGGGGCGTGACGAGCGTGTGGGGGTTGCTCGGAAATGCGCGGGCATTTCGTCCTGCGGGGTGGGCCGTCTCGATCTGGGCCCGGAGAGCACACGCAAGACCGAGGAGCGCCCCGGGTTTCCCGGGGCGTGACGAGCGTTGGGGGGCTTGGGGGCCATGTCGAGGCCCCCATGATGATTGGGGGGCCATTCGGGGCCCCCATCGAAGGGGGAGAGTTATGGAACCGTCCGAGCGCGTTGTGGAGCAGGGCAAGCGCCCGTACGAGGCGCCGGCGATCGTCAGCGAGCAGATCTTCGAGACGACCGCGCTGGCGTGCGGCAAGCGGCCGGCCCAGGGCGGCAAATGCAACGCCCGCCCCAAGGCGTCCTGAGACCGGCATGAGCGTGCTCAGTGAGCGCGTGGTCGAGCGGAGCATGGCCCGCGCCATCCCACTGTCCGTCCACGTCGACCTGACGATGCGGTGCAACGAGTTGTGCGTGCACTGCTATCGCGTCATCGAGGACCGGGCGGAGCTGACGACGGCCGAGGTCAAGGCCCTGCTGGCCGACCTCGCCCGGGCGGGCACGCTTTACCTGACGTTCAGCGGCGGCGAGATCTTCCTGCGCCCCGACCTCTTCGAGCTCATCACCGAGGCCAAGCGGCTGCGCTTCGACCTGCGGCTGAAGTCCAACGCCCTCCTGATCACCGAGGAGCGCGCGCGCCGCCTGCGCGAACTGGGCGTGCGGCAGGTGGACGTCAGCATCTACAGCGTCGATCCGGCCGTGCACGACGCGGTGACGAAGATCCCCGGCTCGCTCGAGCGGAGCCTGGCCGGCATCGAGCGGCTGCGGGCGGCCGGCGTCGGCGTGAAGCTGAACTGCCCGCTGATGCGCGCCACCGTCGGCGGGTACCGCGACGTCCGCGCGCTGGCCGAGCGCCTCGGGGTGGCGTGCGGGATCGACCCCATGATCACCGCGCGCAACGACGGCGACCTCGCGACGGTGCGGCTGCGCATCGGCCGCGCGGACGTGAAGCGCGTGCTGAGCGACGCGACGCTGAATCCCGATCCGCTGCCGACCGAGATCCCCGACGTGCGGCCGGACCTCGACGACATCGCGTGCGGCGCCGGCCACAACGCCTGCTACGTGAGCGCCTATGGCGACGTGATGCCGTGCGTGGCGCTGCCGCTGGCGTGCGGCAACATCCGCGACACACCGTTCGCCGAGATCTGGTCGGACTCACGATCGATGCGCGAGGTGCGGTCCATCCGCGTGCGGAGCCTGCACACCTGCGCGGGGTGCGAGGCCGCTGCGTTCTGCACCCGGTGTCCGGGGCAGGCCCTCGTCGAGGACGGCGATCTCTACGGCCCGTCGACGGCGGCGTGCGAGCATGCGCTGGCCGGGGCCGAGCTGGCCGGTGTCGCCGTGGTGCCCGCCTCGCTGGCGCCTCCGCGTCGCGCACCCCGGTGAGCGAGGCGCGGCCGTCGACCGTCGCCGAGCGCGCCTGGCTCGTCGGCTGCCTGCACGCGCTCGGCACGCGACGGCCGTCGCCGTCACCTCCGGCTGATCTCGACTGGCCGGCCGTGGTGGACGCCGCCGACGCCGAGGACGTGCTGCCGGCGCTGGCGCACGCGCTGGCCGGCGCCGGCTGGAGCGGTGTGCCGCCCTCCGCCCGCCGCCGGCTGACCGACGAGCTGGCGGCGAGCCGCGCGCGCCACCTCCTCATGACGCGCGAGCTGGGGCGGGTGCTCCGGCGGTGCGCGGCCGACGGCCTCGAGGTCATCGTCTTGAAGGGCCCCGTGCTGGCCGACAGCGTGTATCCCGATCCCGCGCTCCGGCCCTTCAGCGACCTCGACCTGCTCGTGCGTCCCGCCGACCGCCTCCGCGCGGACGCTCTCCTGCGCGAGCTCGGCCACCGCCGCGTGGCCGACGAGCACTCGTGGGACTTCGACATCGCCTACGACGGGGCCACGGTCTATGAGACGCCCGGCGGCGTGCGGATCGACCTCCACTGGTCGCTGCTCACCGAGCCGCGCTTCGTGTGGAACGCCGGCGAGGCGGAGATCTGGGAGCGCAGCGTGGCGCTCACCGTGGCCGGGGAGGCCGCGCGCGGGCTGGGGCGCGAAGACCTCGTTCTGTACCTGGCCGCGCACCTGGCGGTCCACCACACGCTGGCCGGCCCGCTGCGCTACTGGGACGTGGCGCTGCTCCTCGAGCGATGGGGCGGTGACGTCGACTGGCCGGTGCTGCTGGTGCGGGCGGCGCGCTGGCGCGTTCGCCGGGCGCTGTTCTTCGTGCTGCTCGGCGCGCGCTCCCGGTTCGACGCGCCGGTGCCGCCGGCGGTCATGGCGTCGCTGCGCCCGGCGGGGCCGCGGGCCCGGCTGCTGGCGGCGATCGTGCGCCGCAGCGACGACGGCCGCCTCCTCCGGCTCGAGCACCTGGTCACGCTGCTGCTCGTCGACCGCGGCCGTGACCTCGTCGGCACGCTCCGCCACGCGCTGTGGCCGTCGGCGGGCTGGATGCGCGCGCGCTACGGCATCGACGCGGTCTCGCTGCCCGCCCTGTACCGCGCCCACGCCCGACGACTGGGGGGCGTGGTGGGCGGCGCCGCCGCTGCGCTGGTGCGCCGGGGCGCGCACCAGCTCCGCTGATGGGCGGGGAAGGGGGTGTGATGCTGCGCACGACGATCGCGGGAAGCCTGCCGAAGCCGCCGTGGCTCGCGACACCCGAGCGCCTGTGGGCGCCGTGGGTTCTGCCGCCCGAGACGCTGGCCGAGGGGCAGCGCGACGCGGTGCTGGCGGCGCTCAAGGACCAGGAGGCGGCCGGCATCGACGTCGTGACCGACGGCGAGCAGTCGCGGCAGCACTTCGTCCACGGGTTCCTCGTGACGATCGAGGGCATCGACTTCAGCCGTCGCGTGACGATCGGCATCCGGGCCGACCGCTACAAGGCCGAGGTGCCGACGGTGACCGGGCCGCTCGTCCGGCGCGGCCCCGTCCACCTCGACGAGGTCCGGTGGGCGCGCGCCCACACCGACCGGCGACTGAAGTTCACGATCCCGGGGCCGATGACGATCGTGGATACCCTCGCCGACGAGTACTATGGCGACCGCCGCCGGCTGGCGCTGGAGTTCGCGCGCATCATCAACGAGGAGGCGCGCGAGCTGGTGGCGGCCGGGCTCGACGTGCTCCAGCTCGACGAGCCCGCCTTCAACGTGTACATGGACGACGTGGCCGAGTGGGGGATCGCGGCGCTGCACCGGGCCATCGAGGGTCTCGGCTGCACGACCGCCGTCCACATCTGCTACGGCTACGGCATCAAGGCCAACGTCGACTGGAAGCAGACGCTGGGCGGCGAGTGGCGCCAGTACGAGCAGACGTTTCCGCTGCTGGCCGCGAGCCGGATCGACCAGGTCTCGCTGGAGTGCGCCAACTCGCGCGTCCCGCTGTCGCTGCTCGGCCTGCTGGCCGGCAAGGACGTGCTGGTCGGCTGCATCGACGTGGCCACCCACGCGGTGGAGACGCCCGACGAGGTGGCGGCGACGATCCGGCGGGCCCTGCAGTACGTGCCCGCCCGAGCGCCTCTACCCGTGCACCAACTGCGGCATGGTTCCCCTGCCGCGCGCGGTCGCCCGCGGTAAGCTGCACGCGCTGGGCGCCGGCGCCCGAATCGTCCGACGAGAGCTGGGAGGCTAGATCGAGCGATGCTCCACGTCTTCGCCCTCAAGTACGGCGAGCGGCACACCACCGCCTGCCAGTTCTTCTTCCGGGAGGCCTCGCACGAGCCGCTCACGCTGCACTTCTTCGTGTGGCTCATCCTCGGCGGTCCCTATCCAGTGCTGGTGGACACGGGCTTCCGCCCGGAGGACGCCGCCGAGCGCGGCATCGCCAACTTCGTGAGCCCGGCCGCGATGGTGGAGAAGCTCGGCGTCAAGGCCGCCGACATCCCGACCGCGTTGATCACGCACCTGCACTGGGATCACTGGGCGGGCCACTCGCTGTTCCCGTCGGCCGAGTTCTGGATCCAGAAGGAGGAGATCGCGTTCTGGACGGGACCGGTCGCGCGCTACGACGCCTACAAGGTGGTCGCCAGCGCGCCGTCGCTCGCCGCGCTGGTGCGGATGAGCTACGCCAACCGCGTCCGCGTCGTGGAGGGCGAGCACGAGATCTTCCCCGGGCTCCGCGTGCGCTGGCTGGGCGGGCACACGGCCGGGCTGCAGATCGTCACGGTGGAGACGGCCAGGGGCCCCATCGTGCTGACCTCCGACGCCGCGCACTTCTATCGCAACGTCGAGCGCTACCAGCCGGCCCAGCTCTTCACGAGCCTGCCCCAGATGCTGGCCGGGTTCGACACGATCCACGCCCTGGCCGGCGACCGCTCGCGCATCGTCGCCGGCCACGACCCCGAGGTCGCCGAGCGGTTCAAGCCGCTCGAGCCCGGGGTCGTGCAGATCGCCTGAGGGGGCGTGGCCGCGAGCCATGATGCCCAACGTCGACGGCGCCTGGTTCGACGACGACGAGGGTGCGCTCCCGCTCGGGGCGCCGTTCCGTCCGGGGCTCGATCCGCTGCCGCGGCGGCAGCACGCGTGGGCGGTGGTCAAGGACCGCTGCGGGCCGGCCGGCGCACGACGAGCCGCGCGGGGCGCTGCACCGCGTCACCATCCCGGTGCCGGCGCCTCGGCCCCACGAGGCGATCGGCTACGTCCTCTACGCCGGGCTCACGTACAACACGATGTTCGCCGCGCGCGGCGTGCCGATCTCGGTCTTCGACCTGCACGACCGCGACCTGCACGTGCCGGGCAGCGGCGCCGTCGTGCTGGTGGCCGCGCTCGGCAGCGAGACGGCGCGCGAGGGCCGGCTCAAGACGGGCGAGCTGCGCGTGCTCTATCCGGGCGTGTCCGAATCTGCTGTCGCCGCGCGCCGGGCGAAGACCCGATGCACGCCGACTTCAAGATCCAGGGCTACGAGACGCCGGACGGCTCCTTCTGCCAGTTCGTGCGCTGCCAGGCGCCGCAGCTCCTGGCCCACTCCGAGCGGCTCACGCTGCCGGAGGGCTCGTCGTACATGCTGGATCTGGAGACGGTCTACAAGGCGCTCTTCGACGTGGCCCGCGTCGGGCGTGGACGAGCGCGTGTTCGTCGAGGGCGCCGCCGGCGGCACCGGGCTCTACGCGGTCGCGTGCGCCGTGCTGCGCGGCGCCCAGGTGACGGGCCTGGTGTCCACCGACGGACAAGGGCCGGCTCGTGCTCGGCCGCGGCGGTCGCGCGTTCGTGAATCGCAAGGACCCGGCGGTGGCCGGGCGCGTTCACCCCGGTGCCGCGGGAGCGCGGCGCCCGGGACGCCTGGACCGCGGCCGGCCGCAAGCTTCGGGAGCTCGTGCGCGACGCCAACGGGGGCGCGCCCATCGACGTGGTGGTCTCCTCGGTCGGCCGCGATCTCTTCTCGCGCATGGTCGACCTGCTCGGTCCCGGCGGCCGCCTGGTCTTCTACGGCGCCACCAGCGGCTACACGCTGACGTTCCTCGGTAAGCCCGGCGCCGCCCCGGCGGCCGAGATGCTGCGGCGGGCCGGCCTGCGGCCCGCGCACGGCGTGCTCGTCTACTGGCGCGGCCGCGGCGACGCCGCCGGCGCCGATGCGCTCACCACCGCGCTGCGCGCCGGCGCCCGCGTGGTCGTCGCCACGCGCACCGACGCGGAGGCCGCCGAGGTGCAGGCGACGCATCACGTGCGCGGCGTGGTGAGCCTGGAGACGCTCGCCCGCGACGGCGGCCTGCGCTGGCCCGAGGCGATGCCCGACTACGACGAGGATGCCGACGGCTATCGCGAGTACCAGGACGCGACGCTCAAGCCGTTCGGCCTGGCGGTGGGCCGGCTGCTCGCCACGCCCGACAACCCGCGCGGCTACCCCGACGTCATCGTGGAGCGGGCGGGCCAGGACACGCTCGGCGTCAGCACGTTCCTCGCCCGGCCCTTCACCGGCGTCGTCGTCTACCTCGAGGACACCGCCGACGACCGGCTCTCGTTCTACGCGCCCAACGTCTGGATGCACCAGAAGCGCGTGCTCTTTCCGGGCTTCGCCATCCTGGGCAGCCATCTCTCCAACGCGCACCAGGCCGACGGAGGTCGTGCGGCTGCTCGACGGCGGTGCGCTCGACCGTCCACCCGCCGGCCGTGCACGCCTGGGACGAGCTGGCCGAGGCGCACCAGGCGATCCACGAGAACCGCCACGCCGGCACACTGACCGTCCGCGTCGGCGCCACCGCCGGCGCTCGACGGCGCGCGCACCACCCGCCAGGTCTACGAGGCGTGGGGCTCGCGCTTCGTCGACGGCAAGACGTGTTCGCGTGCGCATCGACCCCGTGCGGCCCGGCCTGCCCGAACGCGTGGCGCTGGTGACGATCGACGTGCCGCCGGCCAACGCCTTGGGCGGCGCCACGCTGGACGATCTCGAGCGCGCGCTCGACCTGCTGGAGGCCGAGCCGCGCCTGCGGCCGCGGTGCTCAACGGCGGCGGCAGCCATGTTCGTGGCCGGCGCCGACATCCGCCAGCTCCGCGCGTTCGCGACGCGCCGAGGAGGTCGAGGCGCTTGGCCGCCCGCGCCCAGCGACTGTTCGGCCGCATCGCGCGGCTCGCCGGCGCCCGTTCATCGCCGCCGTCGACGGCTACGCGCTGGGCGGCGGCAACGAGCTGCAGATGGCGTGCGCGTATCGGATCGCCTCGCGCGCGGGCCGAGCTGGGCCAGCCCGAGATCAACCTGCACGTCATCCCCGGCTTCGGCGGCACCCAGATGCTCCCGCGCCTGGCCGCGCGTCGCGCGCGGACCGGCGGCGGCCAGATGTTCCCGCTGCTGATCGACGCCCTCGCCGTGATGCTCGACGGCCGCCGTCGCCCGGCGCCGAGCGCATGCTCGCCCTCGGCGTCGTCGACGAGGTGGCGCCGGCCGACGCGCTGTCGCACGCGCTCGGCATCGCGCGACGCATCGCGCTGCGGCGAGTTCACCGGCGCCCTGTGGTCGCCGCTCGACCGAGCGAGGGCACGCTCGCGTTCCCCAACGTCGAGCGCGACCCCGAGATCCAGCGCCTGCTCGCCCACCACGCGCACGTGCCGCGCGCGGCGCCGGCCCGCGCGATCCTCGAGCTGGTGCGGCTGGGCTTCACGCAGGGCGTCGCGGCCGGGCCTGGCCGCCGAGGCGCGCGAGTTCGGGCGGCTGGTCGCCTCCGACGAGGGCCGCGCCGGTATCGATCGTTTCCTCGGCCCGCCGCTCGCTGCCGCTTCCGCTTCGCCACGACGATCGGTGACGGATGCGGTGGCTCATCGACGGCTACAACGTCATCCGGCGGGATCCGGAGCTGCACGCGCACGAGACCGAGAGCCTCGAGGCGGGCCGGACGGCGCTGCTGAGGTTGCTGGCCCGCGTCGCCGCGAGACTGTCGGATGATTTTACAGTCGTGTTCGACGGAGCCCGCCGCACCGGCGGCTCGCCGAGCCCGGGTCGTGTGCAGGTCATCTTCTCGCGTCCACCGGAGACAGCGGACGACGTGCTCCGACGCCAGGCGGCCTCGCTGCGCGAGGGCGCGGTCGTCGTAACGTCCGATCGGGCCGTGCAAGATTCCGCGCGACGGGCCGGCGCGGTGGCCGTCAGTGCGGAGGCCTTCGTGGGGGCGGTGACGGCACCCGACGGAACCGCGGACGACGACGTCGAGGACGATGACGCCCCGGCGCCCCGGCGCGGGCCGAGCCGGCGCCCGTCACGAGAGGCTCGGGACGCCGCCCGCGTGCTGCGCCGCCTTCGATTGCGTTGACCCTCGGCGAGGAATCGGCTACATAATTATTTCGTGGCCCAGCACCTCTTCATCGTCGATCGCCACCAACCGGATCTCTTCTCGTATCTGGCCCGCGAGTTCTCGGCCGAGCCGGACGTCACCGTGATCCTCGACCGACGTCAGGGCGAGCGGCGGAGCGGCCGGCGGCCGGTGGCGTCGTCGGACCGGCGCCAGACCGAGCGCCGACTCCAGGCGGAGATCGTCGGACAGCTCTCCACGCTCGGCTACGCGTTCGTCCGTCTCAACTGACGATCCTCCGCCGCGAACTCCCACACCCATAGCCGACTGACCGAAGGCGGTTGCCTCGCCGGACGGCGAGCCGCTACTGTTCCGCTCGTGGCGGCCGATGCTTCCGATGATCTCGACGCATGTAACACCTACACGGACGGCGTGAAAATTGAACGACTTACACGGGGCAGCTCGACGTAACTCCTTGCCCCCGTGGAAATATTTGCTGGCACCGGGCCTGCATCCATATTTCGCGGCATGCTATCGCTCAGCGCCTCCCCCCGGCGAATGCCGGAGCAGCCGCGGCGACACCGAGACGACGTCCCGCGTTCTCATCGTCTGCCTGGCCTGGCGGAGGGAGCCCTGACGGACGCCGCGCGTGGCCGGCGCGCTCGCCGGCGCGCCCGGTTGGTGCTGATCGTGGACGACTCCCTGCACACGCGCGAGCTCTACACCGAGTACCTGACGTACCGCGGTCTCGGTGTCGTGTCGGCGCCCGAGGCGGAGACGGGGCTGAGACTGGCCCAGACGTTGAGGCCGGACGTGATCGTCATGGACATCTCCATGCCGGGGCTCAACGGGATCACGGCGACTCACCAGCTCCGACTGAACCCGCGCACGCGGCGCATCCCCGTCATCGTGCTGACGGGCTATGCCTTCCGGGCGATCGAGCAGGGAGCCCTCGAGGCCGGCGCCGATGCGTTCCTCACGAAACCCTGCCTCCCCGAGGACCTCGAGCGGAAGATTCGCGATCTGCTCTCCCCGCGCGGCGACTGACGCGCGGCCGCACGGACTCGTCCCCGCCCGTGGCCCCCCGGAAGCGTCCACCGCTCGAAGGCGTGCACGTCCTGGTCGTCGACGACGACGAGGACTCGCGTGCGATCTTGCGCGCGTACCTGTCGCACCACGGCGCTCTCGTCACGGTCGCCGGCAGCGCCACCGACGCGCTCGCCGCGCTGCGCCGGGTGAAGGTGCACCTCGTCGTCAGCGACCTGTCGATGCCCGGGATGGATGGGCACGAGCTGCTGCTCCACCTGCGCACGCTGCCGGACGAGGGGCAGCAGCCGACGCCGGCCGTCGCGCTGACGGCGTTCGACAGCTCCAGCTACCGGCGCCGCGCGCTGGACGCGGGGTTCGACGCGTATCTCACCAAGCCGCTCGATTCCGATGCGCTGGTGCAGGCCATCGTTCGACTCGTCCCCCCGCGCGAGTGAGCGCAACCGGACTTGGCGCTCGACTCTCCCCCGGCGTATGCTCGGTCGCGTTGGACGCGGGCTTGGTCAGGCCTCGCCCAGACCGCGCGGCGAAAGCGAGATCGGATGCCGCTCGGTCGAGTGCTGGTGGTGGAGGACGAGCCGCAGGTCGCTGACATGCTGGCTGACGCTCTCACCAGCCTCGACGACGAGAGCACGGGCGCGTTGAACGGGCCGGACGCCTGGCGGCTGGCTCCCCTCTACCAGCCCGACGTGGTGCTTCTCGACGTCCTGATGCCAGGGATGCCGGGCACCGAGGTGCTCGACGCCCTACCTCTCGCCAGGTGGCGGGGCGGTGTAGCAACACCGCACCGCTCGTTCGGCGGTGCTCACGCCGTATCGGTTTGTTGACATCGGCGCCGCGCGCATGACACCGTCAGCGCGTGCTGCACGCGCTCGTGGTGCTGGTGGCCCTCCTGTGCGGTGCCGCGCCCGCCGTCGCCCGATCCGCCGCTCCGGGCGAGGGCCTCGTTGTCCGCGTCGTGGACGGTGACACCATTCACGTCCGGCTCGGGGACCGCCTCGAGAAGGTGCGCTACATCGGGGTGAACACGCCGGAGGTTCATCACCCCAGCAAGGGCGAGGAGCCGGGCGGGCGTGAGGCGCACACGGTGAACCGCCGGCTGGTCGAGGGCAAGCGCGTGCGGCTCGAGCTGGACGTGCAGGCGCGCGATCGCCACGGGCGCCTGCTTGCCTACGTCTGGGCCGGCGACACGATGATCAACGCGGAGCTGCTGCGGCTCGGCTACGCGCAAGTCATGACGATCCCGCCCAACGTCCGTCACCAGGCGCTGTTCGTGAAGCTCCAGCGCGACGCCCGCGAGGCCGGCCGCGGACTCTGGCGTCGCGCGTGAGGAGTTCGTGGAATGCGGTGGCGGCGGGCGCCGGCGCCGCGGGCGCGCCTGCATGACTCGCCTGTCGCCGTAACTCGCTCCGGGCACGGCTCGCTCGAACCCCCCATCCCCAGGGGGCTGGGCACGACCTAGTTGAATCGTCGGCGGCGCGCTCGCCGCGCCCTGCGCTCGAACGGCGACGACGGCTCGTCATGATGGCGCGCTCGCGGCGCCGGCGCCCGCCGCCACCGCATTCCACGAGACTCACGAGCCCTGCAGTTCCTGCCCGATGAGGCGGATCATCTCGAGATCCGTCATGTCGAGGACCTGCAGCATCAGGCGATGCATGCCGGCCGACTCCCAGCGCCGGATCCCCTGGCGGACCTCGTCGAGCGTGCCGTAGAGGAAGCCTGCCTTGTGCCAGCCGGCGGCGTCCTCGGGCAGCCGCGGGAAGGTCGCCCGCGCGCGCGCGAGCCGGGCGGTGACCTCGGCCGGCGTGCGCCCGGTGACGATCGGCACCATCAGCGAGCGCCGGATGGCGGCGGGATCGCGGCCCACCGCGCGGCAGTGCTCCTCGAGCACCCGGCACTTCGCCGTGTACTCCTCGGGGGTGACACGGGTGAGATTCCACTCGTCGGCGTGCTCCGCCACGATCCGCAGGGTGCGGCGCTCGCCGCGGCCGCCCACGATCAGCGGCACGCCGCCGCCGGGGGGGAGCGGGAAAGACTGGGCCTCGCGCAGAGGGTAGTGGGGCTGCTCGAGCGTGACCGGCCGGCCGCGCCAGAGCGCGCGGATGACGCGGGCGCCGCTCTCGAACCGGTCCATGCGCTCCTTCAGCGGCGGGAAGGGGATGCCGAACATCGCGTGCTCGCCCTCGTGCCAGCCGGCGCCGATGCCGAGGTCGAGCCGCCCCCCGGAGAGCTCGGCGACCGCGGCCGCGCGCTTGGCGAGCAGGGCCGGATGATAGAACGTCAGCGGGCACACCAGCGGGCCGAAGCGGATCCGCCGCGTGTGGCTGGCCAGCCAGGTGAGCGAGGTCCAGGTGTCGAGCGAGGGCCGGGTGGGGTCGCCGAACAGGCCGGTGAGGTGATCGGAGCGGAACAGCGCCGCGTACCCCGCGTCCTCCGCCGTGCGGGCCAGGGCCTGCCAGCGCTCCCAGGTGAGCCCCTCCTGTCCCTCGATCATGACCGCGAGCTGGATCGCCATGCGTCCCTCGATGTGGTGCGCCCGGGATATTTGCGCCGGTCCGGCGCCGCCCGTATCATACGTCCAGATCGCCTGAATCCGGCCGGAGGGGCCATGCCGATCGCCCACGACTTCTCGCTCGACGCGAAGTACCGCCAGCAGGACGGCGTCATCTTCCTGTCCGGCATCCAGGCGCTGGTCCGGCTGCCGCTCGACCAGCACCACGCCGACCAGCGCCGCGGGCTCAACACGGCGACGCTGATCTCCGGCTATCGGGGCTCGCCGCTCGGCGGGCTCGATCTCACGCTCGAGCGCAACCCGGCGCTGCTGCGCGACCACAACGTCGTCTTCATCTCCGGCGTGAACGAGGACCTCGGCGCGACGGCCGTCTACGGCAGCCAGCTCGCCAACTATTTCCCGCAGGCGAAGTACGACGGCGTGCTCGGCGTCTGGTACGGCAAGGGCCCCGGCGTCGACCGCACCGGTGACATCTTCAAGCACGCCAACTTCGCCGGGGTGGGCAAGCACGGCGGCGTGCTCGCGCTCGGCGGCGACGATCCGCTGTCGAAGTCCTCGACGCTGCCGACGCATTCGGAGGTCGCGTTCTACGACGCCCAGTTCCCGGTCCTGTTCCCCGGCAACGTCCAGGAGATCCTCGACCTCGGCCGGCTCGGCTTCGAGCTGTCGCCGCTACTCCGGCCTGTGGGTCGGCTTCAAGATCGTGACGAACGTGGCCGACGAGATCGGCACCGCGGAGGTCGGGCCGGGACGCATCACGATCGTCGACCCCGGCTTCACGTACGAGGGCAAGCCGTGGCGGCACACGCAGAACCCGCTGCTGCTACCGCCGTACGGCCTGGAGATGGAGCGCGAGATCCACTACGGGCGCCTGGAGGCGGCCAAGGCGTTCGCCGCCGCCAACGGCATCAACCGGGTCGCGCTCGACACCGTGGAGGCCTGGCTCGGCATCGTCGCCGCCGGCAAGACCTACTACGACCTGCGCGAGGCGCTGCGCGAGCTGGGCCTGGACGACGCGGCGCTGCGGCACCACGGCATCCGCCTCCTCAAGATCGGCATGCTGTTCCCGATGGAGCCCGGCATCGTGCGCGCACTTCGCGCGTGGGCTCGAGGAGATCCTGGTCGTCGAGGAGAAGCGCTCGTTCCTGGAGATGTTCGTGCGCGACGTCCTCTACAACGACGCCGACCATCCGCGCGTGGTCGGCAAGCGCGACGAGCAGGGCCGCCCGCTGGTGCCCGCCAACGGCGAGCTCGACGCCGACCGCATCGCCCAGATCGTCGCCAGCCGGCTGGAGAGGCGCCTGCAGCTCGAGTCGATCACGGCCCGGGTGGCCCTGCTGGAGGCGCTGCGCGAGCGCCCGGCCGCGCTGACGCTGTCCCGCCAGCCGTACTTCTGCTCGGGCTGCCCGCACAACCGCTCGACCGTCGTCCCCGACGGCTCGATGGCGGCGGCCGGCATCGGCTGCCACGGCATGGCGCTCACCATGCCCGAGCGCCGCACGGCCGGCGTCACCCACATGGGCGGCGAGGGCGTGCAGTGGGTCGGCATGGCGCCGTTCACCGACACGCCGCACATGTTCCAGAACCTCGGCGACGGCACGCTCTTCCACTCGGGCTCGCTGGCCATCCGGCAGGCGATCGCCGCCGGGCACCAACGTCACCTACAAGATCCTCTACAACTCCGCGGTCGCCATGACCGGCGGCCAGGACGCGGCCGGCGCCATGCCGGTGCCCGACGCTCACGCGCATGCTCGAGGCCGAGGGCGTCAAGCGGATCATCGTCATGCACCGACGAGCCCGACAAGTACGGGCGCGGCGCCCGCTGGGCGCCCGGGCGTGGAGGTGTGGCACCGCGACCGGCTCGACGAGGCGCAGCGCATGCTGCGCGACATGCCGGGCGTCACGGTGCTGATCTACGACCAGCGGTGCGCGGCCGAGAAGCGCCGGCTGCGCAAGCGCGGCAAGCTGCCGGATCCGGCCATGCGCGTCGTCATCAACGAGGCGGTGTGCGAGGGCTGCGGCGACTGCGGCGTGAAGTCCAACTGCCTCAGCGTGCACCCGGTCGAGACGGAGTTCGGCCGCAAGACCCAGATCCACCAGTCGTCGTGCAACAAGGACTACTCGTGCCTGCGCGGCGACTGCCCGTCGTTCGTCACCGTCGTCCCGCTCGGCGCGCCGAAGAAGAGGAGCGCAAGAACGTCACGATCGACCGGCCGCTGCCGGAGCCCGTGCTGCGGGTGCCACGCGACGCCAACGTCTTCATGATGGGCATCGGCGGCACCGGCGTGGTGACCGTCAACCAGGTGCTGGGCACCGCCGCCCTGCTCGACGGCAAGCACGTGCGCGGCCTCGATCAGACCGGGCTCAGTCAGAAGGGCGGGCCGGTCGTCTCGCACCTGAAGATCACCGAGCGGCGCCGAGGAGCTGTCGAACAAGATCGCCGCCGGCGCGGCCGACTGCTACCTCGGCTTCGACGTCCTGGTGGCCACCGTCGCCGGCGAACCTCGACCACGCCCGGCCCGACAAGACCATCGCCGTCGTCTCCACGAGCCAGGTGCCGACGGGCGCGATGGTCACGCACACCGACGTGCAGTTCCCGGAGAGCGGCGGGCTGCGAACCGCGATCGACCGGATCACCCGCAAGGACGAGAACGTCTACCTCGACGCGCTCGGCCTGGCCGAGACGCTGTTCGACGACCACATGGCGTCGAACATGCTGGTCCTCGGCGCCGCCTACCAGGCCGGCGCCATCCCGGTCGGCGCGGCGGCGATCGAGCAGGCGATCGCGCTCAACGGCGTGGCGGTCGCGATGAACACCGCAGGCGTTCCGGGCGGGCCGCCTGCCTGGTCGCCGACCCGACCTGGGTCTCGACGATCAAGCAGCACCGACTGGGCGCCGCCGTCGAGACGGCGGCACCGCTGACGGCGGCCGCCCGCGCCGCTGGTGCGACCGGGTCGGGCGCCGCCGGCGAGCTGCGGCGCCTGCTCGAGGTCCGGGTCCCCGAGCTGATCGACTACCAGAACGAGCGCTACGCCCGCGAGTACGTCGACTTCGTGGCGCGCGTCGCGCGCGGCCGAGCAGGCCGCGCTGCCCGGACGAGACGCGGCTGAGCGAGGCCGTCGCCCGCTACCTGTTCAAGCTGATGGCCTACAAGGACGAGTACGAGGTGGCCCGCCTGCACCTCAGGGCCGACCTCGCCCGCAGCCTCGCCGAGGAGTTCCCGGGCGGCGTCCGCGTGCAGTACCACCTGCACCCGCCGCTGCTGCGCGCGCTCGGGCTCACGCGCAAGCTCGAAGTTCGGCCCCTGGTTCGACGCCGCGTTCCGCGGCCTGGCCGGCATGAAGGGACTGCGCGGCACCGCGCTGGATCCGTTCGGCCGCGCCGCCGTCCGGAGGGTGGAGCGCGCGCTGCCGGGCGAGTACCGCGCGATGATCGAGCGGGCGCTGGGCACGCTCTCGCGCGACACCTACGAGCGCGCGGTGCGGGCGGCGCGGCTGCCCGACGTCATCCGCGGCTACGAGGACATCAAGCTGCGCAACGTCGAGAAGTACCGCGACGAGGTTCGCGCGCTCGGCGTGTAGAGCCGCTCAGTCGTCCGTCGTGCTGGGGGGCGCCGACATGGCCCCCCAGACCCCCCACGCTCGGAGCGTCGCGGCGAAGCCGTGACGCTCCTCGAGATCCCGCTCAGTCGTCGGCGCTCGGGCGCGTTCGTGAGCGCTTGAGCCCCGAGCGCTGTCGCTTCAGGGCGAGGCGGCGCTCCTCGGCGCCGGCCGTCACCCGGGTCGCCACCCTCGCCCGCGGCCGGACCAGAGCCGCCGCGACCAGCCGGCGCACCTTCTCCCGCGCGTCCTCGACGTTGCGGGCCTGATTGCGGCTGGCCTGACTGGTGATCACGAGCCGCCCCGCCGCGTCCAGCCGGTGCCGGGCGAGGGCGGCGAGTCGGGCCCGGGCGGCCTCGGACAACCCCTCGATGGCATCGAGCGCCACGCGCAGGTCGACCTTCGTGGCCACCTTGTTCACGTTCTGCCCGCCCGGCCCCGACGCCCGCACGGCCCGTAGCGTGAGGGCGCGCCCCGGCACCCGGACCCCGTCGGTGACGATGATCGCCTCGCTCATGGCGCCATTGTAGCGGCATAATCAGGCTGAACTCCGCGGCAGACCACGCACACCGGAGGCAACCATGACGCTCGAGGAGCAGTGGAAGGCGGTCCAGAAGCAGCTCAAGGAACTCGGCAAGCAGGCGCAGAGCGCGCGGGGCCAGGCGCGCCGGCGAATGAAGCGCCTGGAGCGGCGCACGCGCGTGGCGGTGGCGCGCGCGCTGCGGAAGACCGAGCCCCAGGTGCGCCAGGCCGTCGACGAGGCCACGCGCGTGGGGCGCGGACTGCGGGCGGGCGTGCGGGCCGGCGCCGCCGCCTATCGGGCCAGCGCTCGGACGAAGGGGAAGTGACGCCGCCTCCGGCGGCGATGTCCGTCGCCGAGCGCCGCCGGCTCACCGCCGTCGCGCGTGGGGAGACCCCGGCCGACCTCTACGTGCGGGGCGGCACGCTGCTGAACGTCTACACCGGTGAGATCTACCCCGCCAACGTCGCGGTCGCCGGCGAGCGGATCGCCTACGTGGGCTCGCGCGACGACATGGTCGGCCCGCGCACGTCGGAGCTGGATGCGGGGGGGCGCATCCTCGTGCCCGGCTACATCGATCCCCACGTGCACCCGGCCCACATGGTGACGCCGTCGGGCCTGGCCCGGCACCTGCTGCCGCTCGGCACGACGACGGTCTTCGCCGACACGCTGCAGATCTGGGAGCTCGGCGGGCTGCGCGCGTTTCGCGTGGTCGCCGACGCGCTGGCCCGCTCGCCGCTGAAGTTCTACTGGATGATCCGCGTGCACGCGCAGGCGCGCTCGACCGACGAGCCCCGCCGCTACCGGCCGGCCGACATCGCGCGGGCGCTGGCGCATCCCTGGAGCTTCGCCGCCGGCGAGGTGACCCGCTGGCCCCAGGTGTGGGGCGGCAGCCGGGATCTCCTCGGTCGCCTCGACCTGGCGCTGCGCCGGGGGCAGCGCGTGGAGGGCCACACGGCCGGCGCCGCCGCCGACAAGATGTCGGCGATCGCCGCCGGCGGCCTCACCTCCGACCACGAGCCGATCACGGCCCGCGAGGTGCTCGACCGGGCGCGCCAGGGCATGAGCGTCATGCTGCGCGAGTCGTCGCTGCGGCCGGACCTGGCGGGCCTGCTGGACGCGCTGAAGGAGGCGCCGGCGCTCGCCTCGCGGCT
Source organism: uncultured Candidatus Rokubacteria bacterium (assembly GCA_963743355.1). Lineage (GTDB taxonomy): Bacteria > Methylomirabilota > Methylomirabilia > Rokubacteriales > CSP1-6 > AR5. Next base: position 2,497,390 of record CAVUPM010000002.1, on the reverse strand, counting down.
CATGCTGACCGCCGACGGCTCGATGCCGGCGTTCATCCGCGACCACGGCTTCGTGGACCATCTCATCCGCGTGGCACTCGAGCGCGGGATCGCGCCGATCGATGCCTATCGGATGGCCACGCTGAACCCGGCGACCTACCTCGGCCGTGAGGGCGATCTCGGCGGCATCGCGCCCGGCCGCTACGCCGACCTGTGCGTGCTCCGCGATCTCGCCGAGCCGCGGCCTCGGGCGGTGGTCGCGCGCGGCCGGCTGGCGGCCCGCGACGGCCAGGCGCTCGTGGACGTGCGGGAGCCGGACTGGCGGCGCGCGTTCACCTCGCCCGAGGCGCGCCTGACCGTGCGCTGGCGGGCGCGGCCCGCCGACTTCCGGCTGCCGCCGCGCGCGACCTACCCGGTCGCGCGGCTCGTCAGCGCGGTCATCACGCGCCTGGAGGAGCGGGCGCCGGCCGAGGGCGATCTGCACGCGGCCCTCGTCGACCGCGGCGGCCGCTGGGTCGCGCCGGGCGTGGTGGCGGGCTTCGGCGACCGCGTGGACGGCCTGGCGTCGACGATCACCACCGACTTCAACATCCTCGTCCTGGGCCGGCGGCCGGAGGCGATGGCCCAGGCGGTGAACCGTCTGCTCGACGTGCGCGGCGGCGTCGTGCTGGTCGACGGCGACCGGGTGGCGCTCGAGATGCCGCTGCCGCTCGGAGGCGTGATGACGCGCATGAGCGTGCTGGAGGCCGCCGCCCACGAGGACGCGCTGCGGGCCGCGCTGGTCGCGCGCGGCTATCCCCACCACGAGCCCCTGTTCACGCTGTTCTTCCTCGCCGCCGACTTCCTGCCGTTCGTGCGCCTGTCGCCACGCGGCGTCTGGGACGTCAAGCAGGGCCGGGTGCTGCTGCCACGCCGCGCGCGCCGGGCCTGAGGGCGGCGATGGCCCCGGGACGCCGGCGCGCCGGACTCGCGGCGCTCGTCGCGACGCTGGCCCTGGCCGGCGCCGCGGCGCCGGCCGGCACCTTCGCGCGCGGCACGCTCCAGGGCCGCGCGTATCGTGTGTGGGTGCCCACCCGGCCGGCCGCCGAGCGCCCGCTCGTCGTCGCGCTGCACGGCTGCTGGCAGACGCCCGAGGACTTCGCCCTCGGCACCCGCCTGAACGACGCCGCCGAGCGGCGCGGCCTCGTCGTGGTCTATCCGGCCCAGGGTCGGCGGGAGAATCCCTATCGCTGCTGGAACTGGTTCGAGCCGGCGCAGCAAACGGCCACCGGGAGCGAGCCGGAGCAGATCATGGCCATCGCCCGGCGCGTGCAGGCCGAGCGCGGTGTGCGGGAGGGGCGCGTGATCGTCCTCGGCTTCTCGGCGGGCGCCTGGATGGCGGTGAACCTCGCCTGCGCGGTCCCGGACGCGGTGGCCGGCATCGGCGCGCTGGCCGGCGGTCCGTACCGCTGCGCCGGCGGCCCCGAGGGCGCGATCCAGTGCATGCGCGGCACCGCGCGCGACGGCGCCGCGGCCGCCGTCGCGTGCGGCCGGACGCCGGGCGTCCGCGTCTCGCTCTGGCACGGCGCGCTCGATTCCGTGGTGAGTCCGACGAACCTGAACGCGCTGGAGGCGATGTTCGCCCGGCTGCTCGGGGCCAGCGCCGGCGTGACGACCACCGACGAGGGGGCCGTCCACGCCGTCTACCGCGACGCGCGCGGGGCGCCGGTACTCGAGACGTGGCTGGTGCCGGGCATGGGCCACGCGTGGAGCGGCGGTGACGCGCGCGGCACCCACGCCTGGCCCGCCGGTCCGTCCGCCACCGAGCGCATGCTCGATTTCCTGCTGGCCGCGCGCTGAGCGATGCCGGGCCAGCGGCGACTCGCGCTCGGTGTCCTCCTCGGCGCGGCGGTGGCGGCGATCGCCGCGTTTCCGTTCCGGGCGACGTGGTGGGGCGGTTGGATCCTGGCGATCGCCGAGGCCGGCGTCGTCGGCGGCCTGGCCGACTGGTTCGCGGTCACCGCGATCTTCCGGCGCCCGCTGGGGCTGCCGATCCCGCACACCGGGCTCATCCCCCGCAACTGGGAGCGCATGGCCGAGCGCGTCGGCGTGATGGTCGGCAGCCGCGTGCTCACCAAGGACTACGTGCGCGAGGAGATCGGCCGCGTCGACCTGGCCGACCTGCTCGCCCGCGGCGCCGAGCGGATCTCGCGCGCCGACCTCGAGCGCGCCACCCGCATCGTCGCCGGCTGGGCCGCCGAGCAGCTCACGCCGGCGACCACCGCCGAGCTGCTCGCGCGCGCGCGCCGCGCGCTCGTGGCGCAGCCGGTGGCGCCGCTGCTGGCCGCCGCGCTGCGCGTGGCCCGCCGCCAGGGCTGGGATCAGCGGATGCTCGACGGCGCGTTCGCCGTGCTGGCGGAGTCGATGGACCGGCCGGAGTTCCGCGCGGCGGTGAGCGAGGTGATCGACGACTTGCTCGCGCGCTACCGCGAGCGGCTGGGCGTCTATCCGCGGATGTGGATGGGCGTGGCTTCGCTGCTCGGCGTGCTGGACCGGGACCGGCTGGTGGCCGCGCTGCACGCCGGCCTGCGCGAGGTGGCCAAGGACCGCGATCACCCGCTGCGGATGCAGGGCGTGGAGCTGCTCGCCGATCTCGAGCGCCGGCTCACCGGCGACGCCGCCCTCGCCGCGCGCGTGGAAGCGGCCAAGGCCGAACTGCTGGAGGCGCCGGCGGTGGCCGCGCTGCTGGACGAGGCGGCGGCGGCGCTCACGCGCACGCTGCGGGCCGAGCTGACCGACGCGCGCTCGGAGCTGCTCGCGTGGCTGGCCGACCGGCTGGATCGCGCGCGGCAGGCGCTGGTCGCCGACGCCGGGCTGCGCGGCGAGGTCGACGCCTGGGCCAAGACGCGGCTGAGCGAGCTGGTCGAGCGCCACCACGCGCGGATCGCCGGCTTCATCGAGAACGGCGTGCGGGCGCTCGGGCCCGAGGGCGCGGTGCGGCTGATCGAGGAGCACGCCGGCGACGACCTGCAGTTCATCCGGGTCAACGGCACCGTCGTGGGCGGGCTGGCGGGCGGTTTGATCTACGCGGTCCACCTGCTCGTGGACGCTGTGTTTTGACGAGTGGAAGGGCGAGGGCGCGACGCGGCGCGGCATTTTGGCGTGGTACACTGCGGCAATCTGCGGCACTTTTCCGGAGGAAGCCCGACGGTCGAGTGAAGACCTACATCGCGCAGCGCCTCGGCATCGCCGTTCTCACGCTGTTCGGGATGTCGGTGGTCATCTTCGTGCTCCTGCGCCTGGCCCCCGGCGACATCGTCGACGTGCTCTTCTCGGCGGCGGGCTACGTGAACCCCGCCGAGAAGACGGCCATCCTCGAGGAGCTCGGTCTCGACAAGCCGTACTGGCGCCAGTACCTCGACTGGATCGGGCAGATCCTCGTCGGCGACCTCGGCAAGTCGTACCGCTACGACCTGCCGGCCTGGCAGATCATCAAGCCGCTGGTCCCCGTCACCGTCGAGCTGGCCATCCTCGCCACGATCATCTCCGTGCTGCTCGGCGTGCCGGCGGGGGTGATCAGCGCGGTCCGGCAGGACTCCGCGCTCGACTACGCACTGCGGGTGTTCAGCCTGGCCGGGCTCTCGATGCCGTCGTTCTGGCTGGGCATGGTCATCATCCTGTCGCTGGTGTCGTGGCTGGCCTGGATCCCGCCGCTGACCTACGTGGGCCCGACGGAGAACTTCTGGCTCCACGCCGTGCAGTTCATGCTGCCGGCCCTCGCGGTCGGTTACCGGTCCTCGGCGCTGATCATGCGCATCACCCGCTCGGCCATGCTGGAGGTGCTGCGCGAGGACTACATCCGGACCGCGCGGGCCAAGGGCCAGCACGGACGGGCGGTGGTGTGGCGGCACGCGCTCAAGAACGCGGTCCTGCCGGTCGTCACGGTCATCGGCATCGAGTTCGCGTTCCTCATCGGCGGCCTCGTGGTGACCGAGACGGTGTTCAACCTGCCGGGGGTGGCGCGGTTCCTGGTCGAGGCGATCCTGTGGCGCGACTACCCGGTGGTGCAGAATCTCGTCATGTTCATCGCCATCGTGGTCATCGTCTCCAACCTGGTCGTGGACCTGCTGTACGGCGTCCTCGACCCCCGAGTGCGCTATGCCAGCTAGGATGTCTCGGTCGTCGCTCCTCGCCGCCGTGCCCCGGGGCATGCGTGGCCGTCCGGCTGGCGGAGGTGGACCGGCGTGGCGGTGAGGCCGATCGGCGCCGAGATCGAGCTGACGGTGCCCACGGGGAGCGTCCGCCGGGATTCGGCCGCGGCGACCATCGCCCGCTTCATCCGCAAGAAGCCGCTGGGCGCGGCCGGCGGCGTGCTCATGGTGATCATGCTGCTGACGGGTGTGTTCGCCGACGTGCTGCAGACGCACGACCCCATCGCGACCGACGCCTCGGCGACGCTGGCGCGGTCCAGCGACGCGCACTGGCTCGGCACCGACCACCTCGGGCGCGACATCTACTCGCGCATCGTGCACGGCGCCCGCGTCTCGCTGATCGTCGGCATCGGCTCCACGCTGCTCGGCTCGGTCCTGGGCGGCATCATCGGGCTGCTGTCCGGGTACGCCGGCGGCAAGACCGACCTCATCGCCCAGCGGCTCCTCGACATCCTGCAGGGGCTGCCGCTGCTCGTGCTGGCGCTGGTCATGTCGGCCTCGCTGGGCCCCTCGATCCCGAACGTGATCGTGGCGATCTCGATCCCGATCGTCCCCCGCGCGGCCCGCGTCATCCGGGCCAGCGTGCTGTCGATCCGCGAGATGCAGTACGTCGAGGCGGCCCGCGCGCTGGGGCTGCGCCACCTGCGCATCGCCTTCCGGCACGTGCTGCCCAACACGATGGGCCCCTTCATCGTGCTGGGCACCGCGCAGCTCGGAGCGGCCATCCTGGTCGAGGCCGCGCTGTCCTTTCTCGGTCTCGGCGTGCCCGAGCCGTACCCGTCGTGGGGACGGATGCTGTCGGTGTCGGCCGCCGAGTACGCGCAGAAGGCCCCGCACCTCGTGCTGTACCCCGGCCTCGCGATCAGCCTGGCCGTGTTCGGGGCCAACCTGTTCGGTGACGCGCTCCGCGACACGCTCGACCCCCGCCTGCGCGGCGCGTGACCCTCGTCGCGATCCTCACCGTCCGCGGGGCCGCGCTGGACGAGTTCCGGGCGTTCGAGCGGCACGCCGCGGCCGTCATGCGCACGCACGGAGGCCGGATCGAGCGCACGGTGGTCGTGACGCCGGATCCCGCGCCCGGGCTCGTCCGGGAGATCCACGTCGTGACCTTCCCCGACGAGGCGGCGTTCCGCGCCTACCAGGGCGACGCCCGGCTTGCCGAGCTGGCGCATCTGCGAGAGGCCGCCGTCGTCGCCACCGACGTCTTCATCGGCGAGGACGGCCCGGTGTACGGCGATGCCTTCACCGGCCCTGAGCGGATCCGCGACGCGCGGCCGGGCGATCGGGATGCCGTTCGCGAGGTGACGCTGGCGGCCTACGCGGAGTACGCGACGCTGATGCCGGAGCTGTGGGACGGCTACCGGGACAACATCCTGGCCACGCTGGCCAGCCCGGCGCCCGCCGAGCAGATCGTCGCCGAGCACGCCGGCGCCGTCGTGGGCGCGGTCCTGCTCTATCCCACCGGCATCGCGCTGCCCGGCGCCGGGGGCGGCCAGGGCCGGATGCCGTGGCCGGAAGTGCGGCTGCTGGCCGTCGCGCCGGCCGGCCGGGGCCGGGGGGTGGGGGCGGCGCTGATGCAGGAGTGCGTGCGCCGCGCCCGGGCGGCGGCAGCGCCGGTGCTCGCGCTGCACACCACCGACCTGATGCGGGCGGCGGTCCGTCTCTACGAGCGCATGGGATTCGTGCGCGCGCCCGAGCTCGACGTCCGGGTGGCGCCGGGCCTGGTGGTCAAGGGCTATCGCCTCGATCTCGGATGATTGAGACGCGGCGGGAAACGCCCTACCATACGAACGCCAACGACGAGCCGTTCACCTGTCGTCTCAGGAGAGATCGATGGCCCGGGAGGAGCGCGCGGACGAGCTGAGCTGGCTGCCGGCGACCACGCTGGCGGGGATGATCAAGCGCAAGAAGGTCTCGCCGGTGGAGGTCGTGAACGCGATCCTCGCGCGCATCGAGGCGCTCAATCCGATCCTCAACGCCTTCGTGACGCTGACGGCGGACCAGGCGCGCCGCGACGCGCGCGCGGCCGAGCGGGCGCTCGGCAAGCGCGGCGCCACGCTCGGCCCGCTGCACGGCGTGCCGTTCTCGGTGAAGGACCTCGTCATCACCAGGGGCGTGCGCACGACGTTCGGCACGCCGCTCTATCGTGACAACGTCCCCACCGAGGACGCGCCGATCGTGGCGCGGCTGAAGGCGGCCGGCGGGATCATGCTCGGCAAGACCAACACGCCGACCATGGGCTGGATCGGCGCCACCCACAACCTGCTCTTCGGCATCACCCGCAATCCCTGGAACCTCGACCGCACGCCGGGCGGCTCCAGCGGCGGCGCCTCGGCCGCCGCGGCGGCCGGAATGGGGCCGCTGCACGTCGGCACCGACGGTGGCGGCTCGATCCGCATCCCCGCGTCGTGCACGGGGATCTTCGGCTTCAAGGCCTCGTACGGCCGCATCCCGGTCTATCCGGCGAGCGGCGCCTGGAGCCTCTCCCACGTCGGGCCGATGACGCGCACCGTGGCCGACGCCGCGCTCATGATGAACGTCTGCGCGGGGCCGGACGAGCGTGATCCCGGCTCGCTGCCCGCCGAGCGCGTCGACTACGTCACGGCGCTGCGCGGCTCGCTCGAGGGCCTGCGCCTGGCCTGGAGCGACGACCTCGGCTTCGCCGATTGCGTGGACCCCGAGGTGGCCGCCGTGTGTGCGCGCGCGGCCCGCGCCTTCCGCGACCTGGGCTGCCGCGTCGAGGAGGTGACGCCACGCTGGCCCTCGCCATTCGAGGCGTGGTCGGAGATCTTCTGCGGGGGCATCGCCACCCGGCTGGCGCCATACCTCGACCGGCGCGCGGAGATCGACGCGGGCCTGGCCAAGATCATCGACGGCACGCTGCGGAACTCGCCGACGAAGTACGTGCAGGCCTGGTTCGACCGGCTCGCGTGGTGGCAGCACCCGCGCGCGTTCTTCGAGAAGTACGATCTGCTCCTCACGCCGACGATCGCGTGTCCTCCGTTCAAGGTCGGCCTCGACAACCCCACGGAGATCGCCGGCCGGCCGGTCGTCCCCTACGCGTGGATTCCGTTCACGTATCCGTTCAACCTGACCGGCCAGCCGGCCGCCTCGGTGCCGTGCGGATTCACGAGCGACGGGCTGCCGGTGGGCCTGCAGATCGTCGGACGTCGCTTCGCCGACGTCGCCGTGCTGCGCGCGGCCGCCGCGTTCGAGCGTCTGCGGCCGTGGGCTGATCGCCGTCCGCCCGGCGTGTAGCCTTTTCAAGGCCGGCTCACGGGCACACGTCTTGCGTGCCGCCTGAGGCGCAATTCACCTCAGGAGGTACGCATGGTGCGCAAAACCCCGAGCCTGATCGTCGCCTCGCTCGTCGTGCTCGCGGCCGGTGTCGCGGCAGCCAACAGCATGCTCGCTGGCCCGTCAGCCGGCCTCTCGGTCGGCGGCGGATCGGTGGTCGCGCAGGCCGCGCCCTCGACGACGGGCACCACCACCGCCCCGACGACGGTGGGGCCCAGCACGGGCACGCCGACCACGACCGGCACGACGAACGGCACCACCACCGGCGGCACCGCCACGACGCCGACGACCGGCGTGCCGGCGACGACGGGCGGCGTGCTCGCCGTCGATCAGGTCGTCTCCATCACGCGCTCCGTCGCCGCCGGCACCCCGGTCAACGCGTTCACGGTGCCGGCCGGGCAGCAGCTCGTGATCACCGACGTGCTCATCACGAACCCGGGCACGACCGCCTCGTGCGGCGCCGCGGTGAGCCCGAGCGGGACGACGACCACGACGCCGCCCGCGGCGGCCGCGACGACGCTGACGAACGGAACCGCCGAGGCGGGTACCGGCGTGCTGTGCGTCCCGTCCCAGACATCGCTGAGCCTCGACCTGACGACCGGTCTGGAGTTCGCGTCCGGGCAGACCGTGGTGCTGGCCAACACGAGCACGCCGGCGGCGACCACGACGACCACGACGACGCTGCACTACCATCTGCGCGGCTTCCTGATGTCGACCAGCGGCTGACGTCCGCGATCGGCGACGTCGCGATGATTGGACGTTGACGCGTCAGCGCGCACGATCCACGCTCCATCCGTGACGCTCGCCGATCTCCTCGTCTCGACGGCCGTGCTCGGCATCACCCTGGGCACCACGCTGGTGACGCTCGAGCAGGGGCAGCAGGCGTGGGCCGTCGGCACGGCGCGCGTCGAGGCGCAGCAGAGCGGCCGCGCCGCGCTCGCCTGGCTCGCCGCCGAGCTGCGCACCGCGGGGCAGGGCACCGGCCCGCGCACCACGGCGGCGCTCTCGGTGGCCGAGCCGGCTCGCGTGGCCGTGCACGTCGATCGAAACCGAGACGGCGCGAGCGCGGGCCCCACCGAAGTGGTCACGTGGCGCCTCGCCGGGGACATTCTCCGTCGCGACGCCGGCGGCGGCGCGCAGCCCGTGATCAACGGCGTGCGCGCCCTGCACCTCGCGTACTTCGACGCCGTCGGCGCGCCGACGACCGATCCCACCGCCGTGCGCCGCCTCACCATCACCCTCGTGACCCGCGCTGACCACGCCACCTCCCGCGCCGCCCAGCATCTCGGCGCGGTGTTCACCACTGACGTCCACCTGCGGAACCGATGACGGCGCGCAGGGTGGGGCGACGGGAGTGGATCCGGCAACGCCCGTCGTGGGTTAGAATCGGCGCGTGCGTATCCTGATCCTGCTCCTCCTGCTGGGGGCCGCCGCCTGCGAGACCGTGCCGATCACGGGACGCTCGCAGCTCGTGCTGGTGCCCGAGGGCACCGAGGTCCAGATGGGCCTCGAGTCGTACCAGGAGATTCTCGGCAAGTCGAAGCTCTCGACGGATGCGCGCCTGACCGAGCAGGTCGCGCGCGTCGGCCGTCGCATCGCCGAGGCGACGGGGCGCTTCGACTACCAGTGGGAGTTCAAGCTCATCGAGGACACGCAGGTGAACGCCTTCTGCCTGCCCGGCGGCAAGGTCGCCGTCTACACCGGCATGCTGCCCGTCACGCGCGACGACGCCGGACTGGCCGCCGTCCTCGGCCACGAGGTCGCGCACGCCGTCGCGCGCCACGGCGGCGAGCGCATGTCGCAGCAGCTCGCGGTGCAGGGCGTGACGCTCGCGGGGACCCAGGCGCTGCTCGCCGGCCGCGATCCAGCAACCGTGCAGCTGGTGAGCGGATTGCTGGGCGCCGGTGCCACCGTCGGGCTGCTGATGCCATGGGGTCGCGCTCAGGAATCCGAGGCCGACCATCTGGGGCTGATCTACATGGCCAAGGCCGGCTACCATCCCCGCGCCGCCCGGGACCTCTGGGTGCGGATGGGGGAGGGCTCGAAGAACCGCCAGCCGGAATTCCTCTCCACCCACCCGCTGCCTGCCACCCGGATCGCCCAGATCGAGGCCTGGATCCCCGAGGCCCTGCAGCACTACCAACCCCGCTGAGCTGGGCCGGGCCACCATCCGGGGTGGGGGCCCTGGTGGGATCACCCAACCCGTCGTTTGTTCCCCCCTGCTCGGGATCGCCTTAAAAAATCGCTGATTTTCCCTTGACACGCCTTTTTGGCAATTGTAATCTCGGCCGACAAGTGGGGCGAAGTGGGATGAAATGGCTCCACAGACCCACGAGGGGACATGTTCAGAGGACGCTACCAGCACACGATCGACCCGAAGGGGCGCCTGAGCATCCCGGCCAAGTTCCGGGACGTCCTGGCCCACTACGGCGATCAGGCTGGTGAGCTGATCGTCGTCCCCAACGAGCACTCCCTGGAGGTCCACCCGCTGGACGAGTGGCAGCGCATCGAGGAGAAGCTGAACGCGCAGCCCAGGTTCACGCCGGAGGTGCGCCAGCTCTCCCGCCTGTACATGTCGCGCGCCAGGGAGATCACCCTCGACGGGGCCGGCCGCGTCCTGCTGCCACCCGACACGCGCAAGCAGGCGGGCCTCGAGAAGGACGTCACCCTCGTCGGCGGCGGCCGCCGGATGTTCGAGGTGTGGGACCGCTCGCGGTTCGAAGAATACGAGCGGACGCAGGGCGATTCGCTGCCGACGCTGTTCGAGAAGCTGTCGGCGTACGGAGTCTAGCGGTTCACGTTCCCGTCCTCGTGGACGAGGTCGCGTTTCTGTTGCGGCCGCGTGACGGGGGCTGGGTGATCGACGGGACGGTGGGGATGGGAGGACACGCGGAGGCGATGCTGGAGCGGAGCGGCGACGACGTGCGCCTGCTCGGCCTCGACGCCGACCCCGAGGCGGTGCGGCGGGCCGGCGCCCGGCTGGCGCGCTTCGGCGCGCGCGCGCGCCTGGCCCATGCCAGCTTCGCCGACCTCGGCGCCGTGGCCGCCGAGCACGGCGTCGACGAGGCGCGGGCGGTGCTGCTCGACCTCGGGGTGTCGTCGTGGCAGCTCGAGGCTTCCGGCCGCGGCTTCTCGTTCCAGGGCGACGAGCCGCTCGACATGCGTCTGGACCCCACGCGCGGCGAGCCGGCCCGGACGCTGCTGAACCGGCGGCCGGAGGCCGAGCTGTCCCGCATCCTGCACGAGTACGGCGAGGAGCGCTTCGCGCGCCGCATCGCGCGCGCCATCGTCCACCGCCGCCCGCTCGCCACCACCGGCGATCTCGTCGCCGCCGTGCGGGCGGCGGTCCCGCGCGCGGCGTGGCCGCGGCGGCTGCACGTCGCGACCCGCACCTTCCAGGCCGTGCGCATGGCCGTGAACGACGAGCCGGGTGCCCTTCGGCGCGCCCTCGAGGACGGGCCACGACTGCTGGCCCGTGGCGGGCGACTCGGCGTGATTGCGTTTCACTCGGGCGAAGACCGCATCGTGAAGCAGACGTTCCGGAGCCTCGAGGCCGCGGGATTCGCGGCGCTCGAGCCGTCGCCCCTCGAGCCCGGGGACGACGAGGTGCGGGCCAACCCCCGCGCCCGGAGCGCGAAGCTGCGCGTGCTGGAGCGGCTGCCGTGAAGACTCAGCAGAGACTGCATCGGGAACAGGATCCGGGCGTGCGGCGCTCGCTCGTCGGCGTGCTCCTCGTGTCGGCGGCACTGGTCGGCGGCGGCCTCGGCGTCGTCGGGCTGCGGGTGCAGCAGGTGCACCTCGCCTACCAGCTCGACCGCCTGCACCGCGAGCGGGCGCAGGTCGAGACGGCGATCCGCCAGCTCGAGGTCGAGGTGGCGACGCTGCAGGCGCCGGCCCGGGTCGAGCAGCGCGCGCGCCAGCTCGGCCTGACGAGGCCGGAGCGCGAGCAGGTCCGCCTCGCCCGCGAGTTCGTGCCGGCCGGTACCGGCCTGGCCGCCGCCCACCGCAGCCGCGTCGCCGCGGCTCCCGATGGCGTCCCGAGGGCACCGATCCGGTGACGCGCGCCGGCGCGGGGCGAGGCCGTCGGAGTGTCGAGGGGCGCCACGGCTCCGCCGGGGCGTCCCGAGCCGTCCGGGGGGTATGGGGGCCATGTCGGGGCGCCCGCCCTCGCGCACGATCGAGGAGCGCCACGGCTGCGCCGGGGCGCGACGAGCGCTGGGGGATATGGGGGCCATGTCGGGGCGCCCGCCCTCGCGCACGATCGAGGAGCGCCACGGCTGCGCCGGGGCGCGACGAGCGCTGGGGGGTATGGGGGCCATGTCGGGGCCCCCATTCAGAATGACCGGGCTCCGCACGCGCGTCCTTGTCCTCGCCGGCGTCCTCGCCCTGGCGTTCACGGGCGTCGTCGGCCGCCTGGGCTGGCTGCAGGTCGTCCGCCAGGCCGACCTCGCCGCCCTCGCCGAGCGCCAGTACTCCCGCACCGTCGTGCTGCAGGCCCAGCGTGGCCCCATCGTGGACCGGCAGGGCGTGGCGCTGGCGACGTCCAGCCCGGCCGAGTCGCTCTTCGCCCAGCCGCGCGCCGTTGGCGATCCCGTCCGCGTCGCCGCCCGCCTGGCGCCGCTGGTCGGCGTGCCCGAGCGCGAGCTGCACGCAGCCCTGACCAGCGGCAAGGCGTTCGTGTGGCTGCGCCGCCGGCTGCCGCCGGCGACGGCCGCGAGCGTCCGCGCGCTGCGCGAGCCGGGGTTGGGCCTCCTGCCCGAGCCCCTGCGGCTCTACCCCAACCGCGAGCTGGCGGCCCACGTCGTCGGCTTCGAGGGCGTGGACGGCGGGCTGGAGGGCATCGAGCGCGCACTGAACGACACGCTCACCGGCACCGCCGGCAAGGCGGTGGTCGGCCGGGACGCGCTCGGCCGCGAGGTGGTCACCGAGGCGGTGGTGCAGAAGCCGGCGCCGGGGCACGGCGTGATGCTGACGATTGACCGGACGATCCAGTACCTGGCCGAGCGCGAGCTCGACGCGGCCTTCCGGCGCACCCGGGCCAAGGCCGCCATGGCCGTCGTGCTGGATCCGCGCACCGGTGATGTGCTGGCGCTGGCCGTGCGCCCCACGTTCAACCCCAACACCTTCCTCGAGGTGCCCTCCCGCGACCACTGGCGCAACCGCGCCGTGACCGATCCGTTCGAGCCCGGCTCGACGTTCAAGGTGATCCTGGCCGCCGCCGCGCTCGAGGAGGGCGTGGTGCGGCCCGACGACCGCATCTGGGCCGAGAACGGCCGCATCACGATCGCCAGGACGACGATCCACGACTGGAAGAAGTACGGCTGGCTGACGTTCGGCGAAGTGTTGCAGAACTCCTCGAACGTGGGTTCGATCAAGGTGGGGCTGGCGCTCGGCCGTGAGCGCTACTACCGCTACATGACCGCCTTTGGCTTCGGGGCGCCGACCGGCGTGGGCCTGGCCGGCGAGAGCCGCGGTCAGCTCCGCGAGCCCGAGCGCTGGTCGGGGCTCTCGCTGCCGACGATGTCGATCGGCCAGGAGGTCTCGGTCACGGCGCTGCAGATGGTCGCGGCGTTCGGCGCCATCGCCAACGGCGGCACCCTGATGCAGCCCCGGCTGGTCCGGTCGGTGTTCGATGCCGAGGGCCGGGAGACGCGGCGGTTCGAGCCGCAGGCGGTGCGCCAGGTGATCTCGCCGGAGACGGCGCGCACGCTCACCCGGCTGATGACGCAGGTGGTGGCGGCGGGCACCGGGCACAACGCCGCGATCCCCGGCTACGAGGTGGCCGGCAAGACGGGCACCGCCCAGAAGCTCGACCCGGCGACCCGGCGGTACTCGCGGAACCCCGGTGTCCTCTCGTTCGTTGGCTTCGCGCCGGCCGACGAGCCCCGGTTCGCGATGCTGGTGATGCTCGACGAACCGAAGAACGAGAAGTGGGGCAGCGAGGCGGCCGCGCCGATCTTCTCGGCGATCGGGGCCGAGGTGCTCCGCTATCTCGACGTGCCACCGGGCGACGCCGCACCGCTGTCGATCGTGATGGGTCCGGCCGAGGGCCCGGCCGGGCGCGGGCGGCTGTTCGGGGTGGTGGCGGCCGAGGCCCTCGAGGCGCGCGTCATGCCGGACCTGCGCGGGCGGACGCTGCGCCAGGCGCTGGCCACCCTGGCGCCGCTCGACGTGACCGTGAAGGTGGCCGGCAAGGGGCGGATGGTGACGGAGCAGGCGCCGCCGCCCGGGGAGGCGCTCGACGGGCCGGCCGGCGTGCGGCTCACCCTGGCGGGCGCCGTTGCGAGATGAGATGTCCAGGCATGACGTTCCCGTGAGGCTGCTGATCGACGCGCTGCCCGAGCGCCGGGTGGTCGGCGCGCCGCCGCCGGCGGTGAGCGGCCTGACCGCGGACTCTCGCCGCGTGGAGCCGGGCGACTGCTTCGTCGCCGTCCCCGGTTTCAAGCAGGATGCCCGCCGCTTCGTGCCCGAGGCCATCGCCCGCGGCGCCCGGCTCGTGGTGACCGAGGGCGAGCCGCTGGTCGATCTGCCGGTGGCCCAGGTGGTGGTGCCCTCGGCCCGGCGAGCGCTGGCGCGGCTGGCCGATGCCTTCCACGGCCATCCCTCGGCCGCGCTCACGCTGGTGGGGATCACCGGCACCAACGGCAAGACGACGACGTCGTACCTCGTCGACGCACTCTTGCGCACGCGCGGCCTCGGCACCGGGATCATCGGCACCATCCAGTACGTGCTGGGCGGTGAGACGCGGCCGGCGCATCAGACCACGCCGGAGTCGCTCGAGATCCAGGGGATGCTGGCCGAGATGCGCGCGCGGGGCATCGGCGGCGTGGCGATGGAGGTCTCCTCGCACGCGCTGGCGCTCTCGCGGGTGGACGGCGTCGACTTCGACGTGGCGGTGTTCACCAACCTGACCCAGGACCACCTGGACTTTCACGGCACCTTCGACGAGTACCGGCGCGCCAAGCGGCGGCTGTTCGAGCTGCTGGCCGCCTCCCCGAAGCGCGGGCGGACCGCCGTCGTCAACGCCGACGATCCGGCCGGGGCCGCGATGGTCGAGGGCCTCGACGTGCCGGTTCTGCCGTTCGGGCTTGGCCCGGGCGCCCGCGTGCGCGCCCTCGAGCACACCTCGGCGCTCGACGGCATCCGCATGACGGTCGACACGCCGCGCGGCCGCCTGACGCTGCGCTCGGCGCTCATCGGCGAGCACAACGTGATGAACCTGCTCGGCGCCGTCGCCACCGGTCTGGCGCTCGGCCTGGCGCCCGACGTGATCGCCCGGGCGCTGGCCGGCGTGAGCGCCGTCCCCGGCCGCTTCGAGCAGGTCCGGGCCGGCCAGCCCTTCCTGGTCGTGGTCGACTACGCGCACACGCCGGACGCGCTCGAGCGGGTGCTGGCCACCGCGCGCAAGATCACGCGGGGCCGGCTGGGCGTCGTGTTCGGCTGCGGTGGCGACCGCGACCGCGGCAAACGGCCGATCATGGGCGAGATCGGCGCGCGGCTGGCCGATCGCGTGTGGGTCACTTCCGACAACCCGCGCTCCGAGCGGCCGGAGGCGATCGTCGACGAGATCGTCGCGGGCGTCGCCCGCGTCGCCGGCGGCGCCGACCGCGCCGCGCGCGAGCCCGACCGGCGGCGGGCCATCCGCGCCGCGCTGGCCTGGGCCGGGGCCGACGACACGGTGGTCATCGCGGGCAAGGGCCACGAGACCTACCAGATCGTCGGCGCCGACGTGCTCGAGTTCGACGACCGCGCGGTCGCGCGCGAGGTGCTCGAGGAGGGCGACCGCCGATGAACCGCCTGCCGCCGTTCACCGTGCAGGACATCGTGCGCGCCACCCAGGGCGCGCTCGTCGCGGGCGACCTCGGCATCCCGGTCACCGGGGTGTCGATCGACTCGCGCTCGCTCGGCGTCGGCGAGGCGTTCTTCGCTATCCGCGGTCACCGGCTCGACGGTCACGCCTTTCTGGCCGAGGCGGCGGCCCGCGGTGCCGCCTGCCTGATCGTGGACACGCTGCCCGACGACGTGCCGGCCAACGTTCCGCTGGTGCTGGTCGAGGAGACCACGCGGGCGCTGGGGCAGCTGGGCGCCTGGCACCGCGGCCGCTTCCCGATCCCCGTCGTCGCGGTCACCGGCAGCAACGGCAAGACGACCACCAAGGAGCTGACGGCCGGCGTCCTGGCCACCCGGTGGGAGGTCCTCCGGCCCGAGCGCTCGTTCAACAACCAGTGGGGCCTGCCGCTCACGCTGCTGAAGCTGACGCCCGAGCACCAGGCGGCGGTGCTGGAGATCGGCTCCAACGCGCGCGGCGAGGTCGCCGCGCTGGCGGCGCTGGCGGCCCCCACGGTCGGCATCGTCACCACCGTGGCCGCGGTCCACACCGAGTTCCTGGGCTCGCTCGACGGCGTGCGCGAGGAGAAGGCCGGCCTGGTGCGCGCGCTGGCCGCCGACGGCGTGGCCATTCTCAACGCCGACGACCCCCGGGTGGCCGGCATGGCGCGCGAGACGCGCGCGCGGGTGGTGACGTACGGCCGCAGCGGCGCCGCCGACGTGCGGGCCATCGGCGACGTCGTCGACGGCGAGGAGGGGCTCACGCTCACGCTGGAGGCTGGCGGCGAGCGGCAGACGGTGACGCTGGCCCTGGCCGGCCGGCACAACGTCGGCAATGCGCTGGCGGCCGCGGCCGCCGGCGTGGCGCTGGGCCTGCCGCTGGCCGACGTCGCCCGCGGGCTGGCCGGCGTGCGTCCGGTGGCCGGTCGCTGCGTGTGGAAGCGGGCCGGCGAGGTCACCGTCCTCGACGACACCTACAACGCGAGCCCGACGTCGGTGCGGGCCGCGCTGGACACGATCGCCGCCCATCGGCGCGGGCGGCGCGTGATCGTGGTGCTGGGCGACATGCTGGAGCTCGGCGCGATCACCGACGACGCCCATCGCGAGGTGGGTCGCCAGGTGGCGGCGCTGCCCGCCGACGAGCTGATCGGCGTGGGCCGCGCGATGCAGCTCGCCGTCGAGACCGCCCGCGAGGCCGGGATGGGCGAGGCGCGGCACCTGACGACGTTCGAGGACACGGTCGCCCACCTGCTCAAGCGGGTGGTGGCCGGCGACCTGGTGCTGGTGAAGGGCTCGCGCGGGATGCGCATGGAGCGCGTGGTGGACGCGCTCGTGGCCCGGTTGGCCCGGTCGGGGCGTGAGCGCTCGGACCCCGAATGAGGATGGCGGATGCTTTACCACTTCCTCGTCCCGCTGGCCAAGGACTACATCGTCTTCAACGTCTTCCGGTACGTGACGTTCCGTTCCTTCATGGCGCTGATCACGGCGCTGGTGATCTCACTCGTGATCGGGCCGTGGCTGATCGGGCGGCTGCGCCGGATGCAGTACGGCGCCGACACCGTGCGCGAGGACACGCCGGAGCGCCATCGCAGCAAGAAGGGCACGCCGACCATGGGCGGCGTCGTGATCCTGACCGCCATCCTGGGCTCGACCCTGCTGTGGGCCAATCTCGTGAACCGCTACGTCTGGGTCGTCATGCTGGCGATCGCCGGCTTCGGGCTGATCGGCATGTGGGACGACTGGCTGAAGATCAAGAAGCGCCGCGGCCTCTCCGCGCGCGTGAAGTTCCTGCTGCAGGCGCTGCTCACGCTGGCGCTACTGCAGGTCGTGTTCTGGCAGCCGCGGGCGGACTGGCAGCCGGTGCTGGCCATCCCCTTCTTCAAGGGCTGGCTGGTGAACCTGGGCTGGTGGTGGTTCCCGTTCGCGATGCTGGTCGTGGTGGGCGCCTCCAACGCAGTGAACCTCACCGACGGCCTCGACGGCCTCGCCATCGGTCCGATCGTCATGGCCGGCGGCGCCTTCGCGGTCCTCGCGTACCTGACCGGCAACTTCCGGGCGGCCGACTATCTGAAGATCCTCAACGTCCGGGGCGCGGGCGAGCTGAGCGTGCTCTGCGCCGCGCTCATCGGCGCCGCCGTCGGCTTCCTGTGGTTCAACTGCCATCCGGCCGAGGTCTTCATGGGCGACGCGGGGTCGCTGGCCCTGGGCGGCGCGATCGGCATGTTGGCCGTGCTGACCAAGGCCGAGCTGCTGCTGCCGCTGATCGGCGGGATCTACGTGGTCGAGGCGGTGTCGGTCATCCTGCAGGTCGCCTCGTTCAAGCTGACGGGACGGCGCATCTTCCGCATGGCGCCGCTCCATCACCACTACGAGCTGACCGGGTGGCCGGAGCCCAAGATCGTGGTGCGGTTCTGGATCGTCTCGTTCGCCTTGGCGCTGCTCGCGCTGACCACTCTCAAGCTGCGGTGATGCGGGGCGAGCCCGTGAACCCGGCGAGGTGCGCGGCATGATCGAACTGGAGGACGACGACGTGGCGACGCGGGGTCGGGCCTGGCTCGCTTCGCTGGCCGGCCGACGGGTGACCGTGGTCGGGCTGGCCCGCAGCGGCGTCGCCGCCGCGCGGCTGCTGTCCCAGGCCGGCGCCGAGGTGATCGGCACCGACGTCAAGCCGCTGGAGGCGCTCGGGCGCGAGGCGGCCGCGCTCCGCGAGGCCGGCGTGCGCCTGCTCACCAGCGGCGGCGCCGGGCGGGCGTTCGAGGGTGCCGCGCTGGTCGTGGTGAGCCCGGGCGTGCCGCTCGACTCGCCGCAGCTGGCGCCGGCGCGGGCGGCCGGGCTGCCGATCATCGGCGAGCTGGAGCTGGGCTGGCGGGCCATGGAAGCGGAGACGATTGCGATCACCGGCACCAACGGCAAGACGACGACGACCGCGCTGACCGGCGCCCTGCTGGCCGAGCAGCCGCGCCCGGTGCTGGTGGCCGGCAACATCGGCACCCCGCTGGCCGCCAGTGCCCTGACCTTCGCGCGCGACGGGCTGGTCGTGGCCGAGGTATCGTCGTTCCAGCTCGAGACGATCGATGCGTTCCAGCCGCGGGTGGCGGTCGTGCTCAACGTCACCCCCGACCACCTGGACCGCCACGGCTCCTTCGACGCCTACGTCGAGGCCAAGGCGCGCATCTTCCTGAACCAGGCGCCGACCGACTGCGCGGTACTGAACGCCGACGACCCCGCGGCGGCCGCCCTGGCGTCGCGCACGCGGGCCCGCGTGCTGTGGTTCAGCCGCCGGCGCCTGCTCGACCACGGCGTGTTCGTACACGACGGCTGGGTGGCGGCCAAGCTCAACGGCCACGTGGAGACGATCTGCCCGCTGGCCGACATGCAGCTGCGCGGGCAGCACAACGTCGAGAACGTGCTGGCCGCCACCGCCTGCGCGCTCTGGCTCGGCCTCGGCGCCGCCGCGATCCGCCGGGGCATCGGTCGCTTCCGCGCCGTCGAGCACCGCATCGAGTTCGTCCGCGACCTGCGCGGTGTGCAGTTCTACAACGACTCCAAGGGCACGAACGTCGCCTCGACGGTCAAGGCCCTCGAGAGCTTCGACGAGCGCGTGGTGCTGATCGCCGGCGGCAAGGGCAAGGGTCAGGACTTCACGCCCCTGGCCGCGACGGCCCGCGGCCGCGTCGCCCACGCCGTCGTCATCGGCGAGGACGGCCCCAAGATCGCCACGGCGCTCGCGGCGGTCGGCATCCCGGTGAGCGCCGCGCCCACGATGCAGGCCGCGATCGACGCGGCCCGCACGCACGCCGAGCGCGGCGACGTCGTTCTCCTCTCGCCCGCCTGCGCGTCCTTCGACATGTTCGACAACTACGAGCACCGCGGGGACGTCTTCAAGAAGCTCGTCGGAGCGCTCGACTAGTGACCTACGCGCGCGTCGCCGGTGGCGGGGCGGGGGTGGTGGCTCCTCAGGCGCGCCCATGGCTCGCCTCTACGACGCGAGCGGGGCTCGCTCGGCCCCCCATCCCCCTGAGGGGGCTGGGGTTGCGGCTGTCCGGCGTTGGCGGCTCGCTCGCCCCGCCGGCAGCGAACGCGCGTGTTTCGGCTCGCCCTGGTTCGCGCCTGAGGAGCCACCACCCCCGCCCCGCCACCGGCGGGCCCGGTCGGGGTCACGAGATGTCGGAGGAGCTCCTGCAGTCGGCCGCGATGCTCGACTCGACGATGGGTCTGATGATCGGCGCGCGTGGCGCTGACGGCGGGGCTGGGATGGCGGGCCTCCGGGCGCGCCTTGGGGCGAGCCGTGCCACCCGCGCTCTATCGGGGCGGGGTGAGCGAGCCGCCGACGATGGACAGGCCACGGCCCAGCCCCCTCAGGGGGATGGGGGGCCGGGCGAACCCCGCTCGCGTCATTCAGGCGAGCCACTGGCGCGACCGGAGGCCTGCCATCCCGGCCCTGCCGTCGGCGCCGCCCGAGCGAGCGCGTAGAT
The DNA here is from genome assembly GCA_963743355.1 of uncultured Candidatus Rokubacteria bacterium. Lineage (GTDB taxonomy): Bacteria > Methylomirabilota > Methylomirabilia > Rokubacteriales > CSP1-6 > AR5. The sequence goes on along the minus strand of CAVUPM010000002.1, from coordinate 2,477,622 downwards.
GCCGAGGAAGCTGACGCCTGACATGTGGCTGTTCGGGGTGGCGGTCGTGTTGCTGTCGGCGGGCGTGGTGATGGTGTATTCGGCGAGCGCGATCGTGGCGGCGGATCGGTTTCACGATCCGTACTTCTTCCTGAAGAAGCAGTTGTTCTGGGCGTTGCTGGGATCGATCGCGATGCTGGCGGCGGTGCGCGTGGACTATCGGCATCTCGAGAAGCTGGTGGTGCCGGCCCTGATCGTGGCGGGGGTGTTGTTGGTGCTGGTGCTGGTGCCGCCGTTCGGGCAGTCGATCAACGGGACGCGGCGGTGGATCCGGTTCGGGGTGGTGTCGTTCCAGCCGGCGGAGCTGGCCAAGCTGGCGCTCGTCCTGTACCTGGCCGCGTTCGTCGCTCGCCGGCAGGAGCAGCTCGGTGAGCTACGGCGGGGGTTGCTGCCGCCGCTGCTGGTGGCCGGCGCCTTCGCGACGCTCGTGTTCGTGCAGCCGGATCTCGGCAACTGCCTCACGCTCATCGCGCTGACGTTCGGCCTGCTGTACCTGGCCGGCAGCCCCGCGCGCTACCTGGCGTGGGCCATCGCGCCGGCGCTGCCGCTGCTGGTGATCGCGATCTACGCGGCGCCCTACCGGCTGCGGCGCATCACGGCGTTCTGGGATCCGTGGTCCGATCCGCGCGGCAGCGGATTCCAGATCATCCAGTCGTGGCTCGCCTTCGGCAACGGCGGCCTGCTCGGCCAGGGCGTCGGCGGCTCGCGCCAGAAACTCTTCTATCTGCCGGAGTCGCACACCGACTTCATCTTCGCGATCGTCGGCGAGGAGCTCGGGTTCGTCGGGGCGACGGCGTTCGTCGTCTTGTTCGCGGTCTTGATCTGGAGAGGGCTGAGGATCGGACTGCGGACCTCCGAGCCGTTCGGCGCGTACCTCGCGCTCGGGATCACCCTGCTCATCGCCACCCAGACGCTGGTCAACCTGGGAGTGGTGACGGGCCTGCTGCCGACCAAGGGGCTGCCGCTGCCGTTCATCTCCTTCGGCGGCTCCGCCCTGCTCATGACGATGCTCTCGACGGGGATGCTGCTCAACATCTCCCAGCACGCGCATGTATAAGCGCTACCAGCACATCCACTTCGTGGGCATCGGCGGCAGCGGGATGTCGGGCATCGCCGAAATATTACTGACCCTCGGCTATCGGGTGAGCGGCTCCGATCAAAGGCGCAACGAGACCATCGAGCGGCTGGAGCGGATGGGGGCCAAGATCGTCATCGGGCACCAGGCCAGCAACGTCGAGGGCGTGCACGTGCTGGTGTACTCCTCGGCCGTCTCGCGCGACAACATCGAGGTCCAGACGGCGCGTCAGCACCAGGTCCCGACCATCCCCCGGGCGGAGATGCTGGCCGAGCTGATGCGTCTCAAGTACGGGATCGCGGTGGCGGGCACCCACGGCAAGACCACGACGACGTCCATGGTCGGCGCCGTCCTCGCCGAGGGACGCCTGGATCCGACGATCGTCGTGGGCGGCCGCGTCACCAACCTCGGCTCCAACGCGCGGCTCGGCCAGGGCGAGTACCTGGTGGCGGAGGCCGACGAGTCCGACGGCTCGTTCCTCAAGCTGGCGCCGACCATCGCGGTGGTCACCACGATCGACGCCGAGCATCTCGACCACTACGGCAGCCTGGAGGCGATCCGCGAGGCGTTCCTGACCTTCGTCAACAAGGTGCCGTTCTACGGCGCGGTCGTCCTCTGCCTGGACCAGCCGAACATCCAGATGCTGATCCCCCAGGTCGAGAAGCGCATCATCCCCTACGGGCTCGAGTCCGGCGCCGAGCTCGTCGCCCGCCGGCTGAAGCTCGCCGGCATGACGAGCCGCTTCGACGTCTATCACCGGGGCACGCGGCTGGGTGAGTGCACGCTGCAGATCCCCGGCCGCCACAACGTCCTCAACGCGCTGGCCGCCATCGGCGTGGGGTTGGACCTCGAGATCCCGTTCCCGACCATCCAGAAGGCGCTGGCCGGCTTCGCCGGCGTGCAGCGCCGCTTCCAGATCCGTGGCACGGCGGGCGGCGTCACCGTGGTCGACGATTACGGCCACCATCCCGCCGAGGTCCGCGCGACCCTGGCCGCCGCCAAGGCCGGGTTCGACAGCCGTGTCGTCACGGTCTTTCAGCCGCACCGCTACAGCCGCACGCTGCACCTGCGCCAGGAGTTCCTCACCGCCTTCAACCAGACCGACGTGCTGGTGGTGATGGACATCTACGCGGCGGGCGAGGCGCCGATCCCCGGCGTCAGCGCCGCCGACCTCGCGGAAGGCATCCGCGCGCACGGCCACCGCAACGTCAGCTATCTCGGCAGCGATCGGGCGCGCATCGTCGACTACGTGTGCGAGATCAGCCGCCCCGGGGACCTCGTGCTGACCCTGGGGGCCGGCGACGTGAGCCAGCTTGGCTCGGACATTCTGCGACGGCTCGACGCCGAGTCGCCGAATGGGGGGACTTAAATGCTAGGAGAGATCCGGGGGGAAGTCCGGTTCAAGGAGCCCCTGAGCTTTCATACGTCGCTTCGCATGGGCGGAGCGGCGGATATCTTCGTGGTGCCTCAGGACACCGACGACATCCGCCACGCGCTGATGTTCGCCGAGCGCGAACAGCTGCCGGTGGCGGTGCTCGGCGGCGGCAACAACCTGCTCGTGCGCGACCGCGGCATTCGCGGGGTCGTGCTCAAGCTGGAGGGCTGCCTGGGCCGGGCCGAGTTCCACGGCGAGGAGGCCGTGGCCGGCGCCGGGGTCAGCCTCTCCTCGCTCATCCGTGAGGCGGCCGTCCTCAACCTGGGCGGCATCGAGTGCCTGGTCGGGATCCCCGCCACGATCGGTGGCGCGCTCGCCATGAACGCGGGCACGCCCGACGGCTGCATCGGCGACTTCGTGAGCGCCGTCTACTACCTGCATCCCGACGGCACGGTCGGCGAGTTCAAGCCGGCCGGGGGCGCCTTCACCTACCGGGCGTTCCACGCGCCGGCCGGATCGGTACTCGTCGGCTGCCGGCTGCAGCTGCACCGCCGCCCGCTCGCCGAGATCCAGAAGGACATCAAGCAGCGGCTCAAGGTGAAGAAGTCCACGCAGCCGCTGGCGCTGGCCTCGGCCGGCTGCGTGTGGAAGAACCCCGCCGGCGAGGTCGCGGCCAGGCTGATCGAGAAGGCCGGCCTCAAGAGCAAGCGGATCAACGGCGCCGAGGTGTCGGCCAAGCACGCCAACTTCATCGTCAACCGGGGGGGCGCCATGGCCGCCGACGTGCTGGCGCTCATGGAGCTGACCCAGGATCGGGTGCACGCTCACTGCGGGGTGACGCTCGAGCCCGAGATCAGGATCATCGGTGAGTAGAGGCCTCATCTCGCCCCGCGGGCGGCCGCCCGCGCTCGGCGATTTCGGCGATCACGCGACGGCGGTCGCCGGCCAGCGCGTTCCCCGCGTGCGCCGGCGGCCCCGGCGGCCCGTCCCGTGGCGCCGGGTGACGGGCGCCGTTCTGCTGGCCGTGGGCACCGCGGCGGCGGTGGTCGTGGCCGGCCACTGGGTGTTCACCACACCGCGCTTCGCCGTCGTCGCGGTCGAGGTGCGGGGCGCCTCGCGGGTGCCGGCCCAGCGGATTCTCGAGGTCTCCGGCATCGTGCGCGGCACCAATCTCTGGCGCATCGATCCCGATCACGTGCGCGGGCGGCTGGAGGCGCTGCCGGAGATCCGCCGCGCCGACGTCGTCCGCGAGCTGCCCAACCGGGTGTCGATCCTGATCGACGAGCGCCGGCCCTTCACGCTCGTGCACGCCGCCCGCCTGCACTGGCTGGACGAGGACGGCCGCCTGCTCGGCGAGGAGAGCCACGCGGTCGCCACCGAGGTGCCGGTCATCAGCGGCCTCAGCGAGGACGAGCTGGCCACCATGCGCACCACGCCGGGGCCGCGGGCCCGGGCGGCCATCGCGCTCATCCGCGCGCTGCTGCGCACGGGCTCGGCGCTGGCCTCGGAGATCTCCGAGATCGACATGAGCCGCCCCGAGGGCCCCGTGCTCTACACGATCGACGGCGTCGAGGTGCGGCTGGGCAGCGAGGAGTGGGAGGAGCGGCTGGCCCGGCTCGAGGGCGTGCTGGCCCAGGTGGCGACCCAGGACGTGCAGGGGGTCGATCTACGCTTCCGCGACCAGGTGGTGTTGAAGCGAGGCACGCATCGATGACACCCCAATGAGGAAGGTCAAGGCGCCGGAGCTGGTGGTCGGGCTCGACGTCGGCACGACGAAGATCTGTGCGGTGATCGGCGAGCCCAGGCCGGGCGGCGGCCTCGACGTGGTGGGCGTCGGCAACGCGCCCTCGCGCGGCCTCCGCCGGGGCGTGGTCGTGAACATCGAGTCCACCGTCGAGGCCATCAAGCACGCGATCGCCGAGGCCGAGCAGATGGCGGGGGCGGAGGTCGCGCGCGTATACGCGGGCGTGGCCGGCGGCCACATCCGCTCGCACAACAGCCGCGGCGTGGTGGCGATCTCCGGACGCGAGCGCGAGGTGACGTCGGCCGACGTCGAGCGGGCGGTGGAGGCGGCCCGCGCCATCAACGTGCCGCAGGACCGCGAGATCATCCACGTCCTGCCCCAGACCTTCATGGTGGACGACGCCGACGGCGTGCGGGAGCCGCTCGGCATGTCGGGCGTGCGGCTGGAGGTCGAGGTCCACATCGTGACCGCCGCGGTGACGTCGGTGCAGAACGTCGTACGCTCGGTGAACCGGGCCGGGCTGGCCGTGCAGGACGTCGTGCTGGAGCCCATCGCCTCGGCCGAGGCGGTGCTGTTCCCCGACGAGAAGGAGCTGGGCGTCGTGCTCATCGACATCGGCGGCGGCACCACCGACATGGCCTTCTTCCGCGACGGTGCTCTGTGGCACACGGCCGTGCTGCCACTGGGCGGCGATCACATCACCAACGACGTCGCGGTCGGGCTGCGGACGCCGATGGCGGATGCCGAGAGCCTCAAGAAGCGCTACGGCTGCGCGCTGACGGCGATGGTGCCGGCCGAGGAGACGGTGGACGTGCCCTCGGTCGGCGGGCGCAAGCCGCGCCAGCTCTCGCGGCAGGTGCTGTCGGAGATCATCCAGCCGCGGGTCGAGGAGATCTTCACGCTGGTGGCGCGCGAGCTCACCAAGGCGGGCTTCCAGGACGCCGCCGCCGCCGGGATCGTCGTGACCGGCGGCAGCTCGATCATGGAGGGCGTCCCCGAGCTGGCCGAGGCGGTGTTCGACCAGCCGGTGCGCCGCGGGGTGCCGGCCGCGGTCGGCGGTCTCGCCGACATCGTCCGCAGCCCGATCTACGCGACCGGGGTGGGACTGGCGATCTACGGCGCCCGCCGGCTCTCCAGCGGCGCCCCGCCCCTCGATCCCAATGACGGCGCGTTCCTGGCCCGCATCGGCCGGCGCCTGGCAGGGTGGTTCGGTGAAATCTTCTGACGGAGCCTCGAACGGAGGACGGTCGACGGGAGGCGAGCGGCAGCCGGCTCTGTTCACGCCCGAGCCGGCGGCCGACGGCAAACTCACACGCCCGCGGGGGACGCGACGGCAGGCCGCGTCCACGGAAGGGGAGGACTTGATGGAGAAGGATCGGACACGGCGCCCGCTCTTCGAGCTCGAGCAGGTGCCGCCGGCGGCGAAGATCAAGGTCATCGGTCTGGGCGGCGGCGGCGGCAACGCGGTGAGCCGGATGATTTCCGCCGACTTCACGGGCGTCGACTTCATCGTCGCCAACACGGATCTGCAGGCGCTGCGCAGCTCGCCGGCGCCGGTCAAGATCCAGCTCGGGGCGAAGCTGACCCAGGGCCTGGGCGCCGGCTCGAACCCGGACGTCGGGCGCGGCTCCGCGCTCGAGGACCCCGAGGAGATCACGCGGCTCCTCGAGGGCGCCGACATGGTCTTCATCACCGCCGGGCTCGGCGGCGGCACCGGCACCGGTGCTGCCCCCGTCGTCGCCTCGCTGGCCAAGGACCTCGGCATCCTCACCGTGGCGGTCGTCACCAAGCCGTTCACGTTCGAGGGGCGCAAGCGCCTGCTCCAGGCCGAGGCCGGCATGGAGGCGCTGCGCGGCGTCGTCGACACGCTCATCGCGATCCCCAACCAGCGCCTGCTGTCGGTCGTGGACCGCGGCACGCCGCTGCTGGAGGCGTTCAAGGTGGCCGACACCGTGCTCCAGCAGGCGGTGCAGGGCATCTCCGACCTCATCCTCGTCCCCGGCCTCATCAACCTCGACTTCGCCGACGTGCGCACGATCATGTCCGGCATGGGCATGGCGATGATGGGCACCGGCGTGGGGCACGGCGAGCATCGCGCGCTCGACGCCGCCCAGAAGGCGGTGGCCAGTCCGCTGCTGGACGACACCTCGATCGAGGGCGCCCGCGGCATCCTCATCAACTTCACCGGGGGCGGTGACCTCTCGATCCACGAGGTCGAGGAGGCCGCGCGCATCGTGCAGGAGGCCGCCCACGAGGAGGCCAACATCATCTTCGGTGCCGTCATCGACCCGACGCTGCAGGACGAAGTCCGCATGACCGTGATCGCCACCGGCTTCACCGAACGCAAGCAGGAGGCGTCGCCGAGCAAGGTGCTGGACCTGCCGCGCGCGGCGCGCCCCGGCGCGCAACCCGGCGCGGCGGCGGCGTGGCGGCGGCGGCTGGCGGCCGACGTGCGGGCCGAGGCCGACGACCCGCTCGGCGACGCCGACTACGACGTTCCTGCGTTCCTCCGCAAGCAGGCCGATTGAGCAAACGGCCGGCGGGGCACGGCGGGCAGGCTCCTTCGCTCAGTACAGCATTCGCTCTGGGAGCCTGCCCCCCGTGCCCCGCCGGCCTTGGCTGTTCGGCCATTGTCAGACCAGCGGCGGCGCCGTAGTCGGCGTCGTCGGTCGGGCGCGAGCATCGGTATTCTTGGATTCATGAGCGCTACGCCTTCGTCGCGACTGGTGGCGCATGGGGAGCCGACGAGGTACTTCACGTTCAGTGGGTTGGCGGCGCTGGGGTTGCCGCATGCGACGACCACGCGACATTTTCCGGGGGTGACGGCGGCGTCACGGCCGGTGGCGCCGTTCGACGACGATGCGCGGGGGGCGCTGGCGGCGGCGGGGCTCGACCTGGGCCGGGTGGCCCACGCCAAGCAGGTGCACGGCGCCGATGCGCTCCGCGCGCCCACCGGCGGTGGGTGGGCGGGGGCCGGCGACGTGCTCACGACGACCGAGCGCGGCGTGCCGGTGGCGATCTTCACCGCCGACTGCCTGGCCATCACCCTGTGGGACTCGATCGCCCGCGTGCTGACCGTGGCCCACGTGGGCTGGCGGGGGACCGTGCGCGGCGCCACCCGCGCGGCCGTGCGCGCCTCGGTGGACGCCGGCGCCCGGGCGGAACAGCTGCACGTGGCGATCGCGCCGTCGATCGGGCCGTGCTGCTACGAGGTGGATGAGCCGGTCCTGCGCGAGTTCGGTGGCGCCTTCGGCCGTCAGGCCCGGGCGTGGTTCCGGCCGGCGCGCGACGGCCACGCGATGCTGGATCTGTGGGCGGCCAACGAGGCGTTGCTGGTCGAGGCCGGCGTCGATCCCGCGCTGATCGAGAACCCCCGCCTGTGCACCGCCTGCCACCTCGACCTGCTCTACTCCTACCGCAAGGGCAACCGCGGCCGCCTCGTCACCGTCGCGGCATTGCCTTGATTGTGCTGGGGGCCCCGAGATGGCCCCCAGGCCCCCAGCGCTCGTCGCGCCCCGGGAAACCCGGGGCGCTCCTCGGTCTTGCGGGGGGCGCCGCGGCGTCGCCATGACGCCCCTCGATCCTCCGACAGCTTTCTGACGGGCGTCGCGGCGTGCCCGGGGGCCGGGAGCGCGCCGCGCCACGTGCTAGAATCGCGCATGCCCGACATCTCGGAGAATCTCGCGCGCGTGCGCGAGCGCCTGGCGCGCGCCGCCGAGCGGGCCGGCCGGCGTGCCGACGACGTGCTGCTGATCGGCGTGTCGAAGACCGTCGACGTCGTGCGCATCCGGGCGGCGGTGGCGGCCGGCGTCACCGCGCTGGGCGAGAACCGCGTGCAGGAGGCGAAGGCCAAGATCGCCGAGCTGGGGCGTCCGGTCGCCTGGCACCTGATCGGTCACCTGCAGACGAACAAGGTGAAGGACGCGCTGGAGCTGTTCGACGTCATCCACTCCCTCGACCGGCTGGAGCTCGCCCCGGAGATCGAGCGGCGCGCGGCGGCGCGCGGGCAGGTGGTGGACGCGCTCCTGCAGGTGAACGTCGCGGCCGAGGCGAGCAAGGGCGGCGTGGGCCCCGACGCGGTGGGGGAGGCGCTGGACGTCATCGGCAAGCTGGTCCATCTGCGCGTGCGCGGCCTCATGACGATCCCGCCCGAGGTGGAGCGCGCCGAGGACGCGCGGCCGTGGTTCCGCCGGCTGCGCGAGCTGGCCGAGCGTCACGGGCTGCGCGAGCTGTCGATGGGCATGAGCGGCGACTTCGAGGTGGCGGTCGAGGAAGGGGCGACGATGGTGCGGGTCGGCACGGCCATCTTCGGGCCGCGCGGATGAGCCTCAAGGGCAAGCGGGTTGGCTTCCTCGGCGGCGGCAACATGGGTGAGGCGCTCATCCGCGGCCTGCTCGGCACCAACCTCGTCCCCGCCGAGCTGCTGTCGGCGACGGACGTGCGGGCCGACCGCACCGCGCAGCTCACCAGGCAGTTCGCGATCACCGCCCACGCCGACAACCTTCGTCTCGTCCGCGAGGCCGACGTCGTCATCCTGGCCGTGAAGCCGCAGATCCTGGCCGGGGTGCTGGCCGAGGTCGCGTCCGCCGTCACCGCCAAGCACCTGCTGATCTCCATCGCCGCCGGCGTGTCCACCGCCACCATCCGCGCCGCGCTCGGCAAGGACGCGCGCATCATCCGCGTCATGCCCAACACGCCGGCGCTGGTGCTGCAGGGCGCCGCCGCCATCGCCAGGGGCACGGGGCTGGGACCGGACGACCTCGCCATCGCCGAGGCGATCTTCGGCGCCGTCGGCCGGGTCGTGGTGCTCGACGAGGAGCTGATGGACGCCGTGACCGGGCTGAGCGGCTCCGGGCCGGGCTACGTCGCGATCGTCGTCGAGGCGCTGGCCGACGGCGGCGTGAAGATGGGGCTCGACCGGGCGACCGCGATGACGCTCGCCATCCAGACGGTGCTGGGCGCCGCCCACCTCCTGGCGGAGACGGGCATGCATCCCGGCGCGCTCAAGGACATGGTGTCGAGCCCGGGCGGCACGACCATCGCGGGCATCGCGGCGCTGGAGGAGGGCGGCCTGCGCGCCACGCTCATCCGCGCCGTGGAGCGCGCCACGCTGCGCTCGCGCGAGCTGGGCCGGGGCCCGGCCTGATGTTCGTGTTCTCCAACCTGGTGCTGGCGCTGGCGCGGCTGCTCGAGCTGGTGCTGTGGGCGTACTTCTGGATCATCATCGCGCGGGCGGTGCTCTCCTGGGTCAACCCCGACCCGTTCAACCCGATCGTGCGCTTCCTCTACCGTGTGACCGAGCCCGTGCTGCGCCCGATCCGCCGCCGGATGCCCATGATGCAGATGGGGCTCGATCTCTCCCCGATGCTCGTCATCCTGGCCATCTATTTTCTCCAGGCGTTCCTGGTGGAGTCCCTGCGCGATCTGGCCTTGAGCCTCAGATAAACGAGCCGGAGGATTCGATGCGTATCTCTCCCCACGACATCCGGCAGCAGCAATTCTCGGTCCGCATGTTCCGCGGCTTCGAGCCCCACGAGGTCGACGCCTTCCTGAAGGACGTGGCCGACGACTACGAGACCCTGCTGAAGGAGTCCCAGCTCCTCCGGGAACAGCGCGCGGCCCAGGAGGAGCGGCAGCGGGGCGTGCTGGAGCTCGAGCGGACGCTGCAGGACACGCTGCTGACGACGCAGCGCCTGGTCGCGGAGATGCAGTCCACCGCCCGGCGCGACGCCGACGAGATCCGCTCCGCCGCCAAGCACGAGGCCGAGCTGATCGTGCGCGAGGCCGAGCTGCGCGGCGAGAAGGCGGTGGAGACGGCGCGGGGCGAGGAGGCGCGGCTCCGCGTGGACATCCAGGCTCTCAAGCGGATCCGCCGCCAGGTGGTGGAGGATCTCGGCGCCACGATCGAGCGTTACCAGCGCCTGCTCGGCGCCGAGAGCCGCGAGGGCGGCGAGCCGGAGTGACGAGCCGGCTGCTGCGCGTGCGCGTGCAGCCGAGGGCGCCGCGCAGCGTGATCGTGGGCTGGCGTGCCGACGGGGTGCTGAGCGTGCGGGTGGCGGCGCCGCCGGTCGAGGGGCAGGCCAACGCCGCGCTGGCCGCGCTGCTGGCCGGAGCGCTGGCCGTGCGGCCCTCGGCGGTCACGGTCGAGCACGGCGCCCACGGACGTGACAAGCTCGTGCGCGTGGAAGGCTTCACTCCGGAGGAGATCCGGCGGCGCCTCACAGGAGCGGGTTCATGAAGAGGGGCCGGCTGTGCGGGCGCGACGGCCGGTGACGTCGACGATCGCGCCCGTCCGCTGGGAGCACGACCGCCTGGTCCTGCTCGACCAGCGGCTGCTGCCGGGCCAGGAGCTGGAGCGCGTGTACGGGCGGTGGGAGGACGTTGCCGACGCGATCCGCACGCTGGCGGTTCGCGGCGCGCCGGCGATCGGCGTGGCGGCGGCGTTCGGACTCGTGCTCGCGGCCCGCACGAGCGGGGCGACCACGTACGACGTGCTCCTGGGCGATCTGGAGGTTGCGCGCAAGGGGCTGGCGGCGACCAGGCCCACTGCCGTCAATCTCTTCTGGGCGCTCGATCGCATGTGGCGCGCGGTGGGGGCGCTGCGCGGCCGTCCGCTCGACGAGGTGCGCGCGCGGCTGCTGGGCGAGGCCCACGCCATCCTCGACGAGGATCTCGCCGCCAACCACGCGCTCGGCGAGCACGGCGCCGCGCTGGTGCCGCCGCGCGCCCGCATCCTCACGCACTGCAACGCCGGCGCGCTGGCCACCGCCGGCTACGGCACCGCGCTCGGCGTCGTGCGCTCGGCCCACGCGCAGGGCAAGCTCTCGCTGCTGTGGGTGGACGAGACGCGCCCGGTGATGCAGGGCTCGCGGCTCACCGCGTGGGAGTGCGTGCGCGAGGGCATTCCGCACCGGCTCATCGCCGACGTGGCGGCTGCCTCGCTGATGGGCCGCGGCCAGGTCGATCTCGTGGTGACCGGCGCCGACCGGATCGCCGCCAACGGCGACACCGCGAACAAGATCGGCACCTACGGGCTGGCCGTGCTGGCCCGTCACCACGGCGTGCCGTTCTACATCGCGGCGCCGTTCTCGACGATCGACCCCGCGCTGCCGTCGGGCACGCAGATCCCCATCGAGGAGCGCGACGCCCTCGAGGTCCGGCGCGTGGGCGGCCACGCCACCGCGCCGGAGGCGTCGCCCGTCTTCAATCCGGCCTTCGACGTCACCCCCGCCGCGCTGATCTCCGCGATCATCACCGAGCGCGGGGTCTTCCGGGCTCCCTACCAATTCTGAGCGCGCGCGAGCGTCCCGGCGCCGGCGGGCCGCGCAGGGTCATGCCGGTGCTGGAGGCGCGGGCCAGCAGCCGCCGGACGTTGGGCTAGCGCCAGGCGCCGAGCCGGACGGCGCTGGCGGTCGTCGTCCCGAATACGATGAGCGCGAGGGCCATCGCGGCGAAGATGCCCGGCAAGCCCCAGCCGAGCCCGTAGCCGCCGAGCCAACCGCCCGCCGCCGCGACCGTCAGGCGCGCGAAGCCGGCCGTGAGCGGCCACGCGAGGCGGCCCGCACCCTGTGACGCGAAGTAGAGTGCCAGGCCCAGACCGAAGAAGCCGTAGGTCGGGCCGACGATCATCAAATAGGTCGCGCCGGCGGCCTGCACCTCGGCGTCCGTGGTGAAGAGTCCCAGCCAGGCGCGCGGGAACACGGCGGTCACGAGTCCGATCGAGGCCGTGACGCCGGCGGCGAGGCCGGCGCCGGTCCAGGCGACGCGCTCGGCTCGCGCGACCTGACCGGCGCCCACGTTGGTGCCCACCATGGCCACCAGCGCCGACCCCATCCCGAAGACCAGCGGGATCTGGATGTACTCGAGCCGCGCGCCCATGCCATACCCCGCCAGCGCGGCGGTGCCGAAGGGGCCGACGAGGCCCGTCATGAGCACCACGGTCAGGTTCGTGAGGATCGTGTTCAGCGAGCCGGGTGCGCCGACGCGCAGGATCTCCCAGAAGAGCGCTCGGCGAAAACGAAGCCCCCGGAACGACAGCCGCACCGTGCTCCGCGGCGAGCAGAGGTAGACGGCCAGCACGAGGGTGGCCAGGCCGAAGGCGGTGAGATTGGCCGTCGCCGTCCCGGCCACGCCCAGCCGCGGGAACGGGCCCCAGCCCGCGACGAGCGCGGGGGCGAGGGCCAGATAGACGAGCGCCGAGCCGGCCATGACCGCCGCCGGCAACGCCATCGTGCCGGTCCCCCGCACGATGCTGCCGAGCGTGTTGAGCAGCCAGAAGACGACGGCACCGCCGAACATCACGCGCGAGTAGGTGAGCGCGGCCTCCAGCGCCTCGCCGGTGCCGCCGATGGCGCGGTAGATGGCGGGCCCGCCGAGCAGGAGCCCCGTCGTGAAGATCGCCGCCATCACGAGCGCGATGACGACGGCGTGGGCGGCCAGCGCCTGGGCTTCGGCCCGGCGGCCGGCGCCGAGCGCGCGCGCCACCGCCGCGGCGACGCCGCCGCCCATGCCGCCGGCCGACATCGTCTGCATCAGCATGACCAGCGGGTACACGAGCGAGACGCCGGCCAGCGCGGAGGAGCCGAGCCAGCCGACGAAGACCGCGTCGAGCGTGGTGACGACGGCCTGCAGCACCATCACCAGCACGTTGGGCGCGGCCAGGCGCAGCAACGTCGGCGCGACGGGCGCTTCGAGCAGGCGCTTCGTGCGGGCCGCCATCGGGGCGGCGGCGAGGGTCGTCGTGGCCATGACTTGTAAATTAATAGTAACTTGCATTGCTGTCAAGGCGGCCTAGAATGTGGGCATGCCGAAGAAGGACTACGGCCAGCGGTGTCCCGTCGCCAAGACGCTCGAGATCGTCGGCGACCGCTGGACCCTGCTGCTCGTACGCGATCTGCTCGGGGGGACGCGCCGCTTCCAGGATCTCCAGACGGGGTTGCCGGGCCTGGCGCCCAACATCCTGTCGGACCGGCTCAAGCTGCTGGAGGAGCACGGCCTGGTGGCGCGCCGGTTCTACTCCGACCATCCGCCCCGCGCCGAGTACGAGCTGACGGCCAAGGGCCAGGAGCTGGGCGTGGTGGTCGGCGCGCTGGCGGCGTGGGGATCGCGCCACGCCTACACGCGGGCGAAGCTCGTCGACGCCGACTCGGGGCAGGAGGTGCGGCTCGGGTACTTCCGGGCCGACACCGGCCAACGGGTACCGGGCCGGAGCGTTCAGGTCGCTCGCGGCGCCTCGGCTGCACGGCGCCGCGCGGGTGCGGCGAGGCCTCCGAAGTAGAGCGGGCCGGTACAATCAGGGCGTGAGCTCGGTGGCGCGCCGCTTTCACGACGACACGACGCATACGCCGTACTCCGTGCGGACGAGCGGCCACACGCTCGACTGGGACAACAAGCCGTTTCCCTTCAAGATCTACACGGACGCCCCGGCGGTGGCGCTGCCGCGCGACGTCGACGTGCCGGCGGTGCCGACGCTGCAGGCGCTGGTCTCGCCCGGCCCGTCGACCGAACGACTCACGCTGGCCGCGCTGACCGCGCTCCTCTACTACACGGCCGGGGTGACCAAAAAGAAGACGTACCCGGGCGGGGGCGAGGTGCTCTTCCGCGCGGCGGCATCGACCGGGGCGCTCTACCAGACAGAGGTCTACGTCGTCGCCGGCCAGGTGGACGGTCTGGACGCCGGCCTCTATCACTTCTGCCCGGGAGACTTCACGCTGCGTCGACTCCGGGCCGGTGACGTGCGCGCTGCGCTCGCCGGCGCCGCGGTGGACCCGAGCGTCGCGCGGCGGGCGGCGACGCTGGTGCTCAGCGCGATCTACTGGCGGAACACCTGGAAGTATCAGGCGCGCGGCTACCGCCATCTCTTCTGGGACTCGGGCACGATGCTCGCCAATGCGCTGGCCGTCGGCGGCGCGCTGGGCCTGGCGCCCGCGATCATCACCGGCTTCGTCGACGACGCGGTCAATCGCCTCGTCGGGCTGGATCCAGAGCGGGAGGCCGCGCTGGAGCTGATGCCGGTCGGTCCCGAGGGCGCTCCGGCCGCGCCACCCGGCAGTCTGCCGCCGCTTGTCCATGACGTCATGCCGCTCTCGAGCGAGGAGGTCGACTATCCGGCGCTGCGCGAGATCCACCACGCCTCGAGCCTGCGCACTCCGGACGAGGTCGTCGCCGTGGCGCCGCGCGATCGCGCCGCCGCCGCGCGAGCCGCGCGGCCCGCTGATCGCGCTGCCGGAGCCGACGCTCGAGGGCCGACCGCTCGGCGAGGCGATCCAGCGGCGTGGCTCCTCGCGCCGGTTCGGGCCGGCGCCGCTCTCCGCACCGGAGCTCTCCGCCGCGCTGGGGGCAGCGACGCTGCCGGTCCCGGCCGATGTCCCGAGCGGACTCGTCGATCTCTACGTCATCGTGAATGCCGTCGAGGGCGTGGCGCCCGGCGCGTATGCGTACTGGCCGGGGCGCGGGCTCGAGCTCGTGCGGCAGGGCGAGTTCCGGCGCGAGGCGGCGTACCTGACGCTGGGGCAGGCGCTCGGCGGCGACGCGGCGGCGACGATCTTCTTCCTGGCGCCGCTGGACGCGATCCTCGCCGCCTGGGGCGAGCGCGGATACCGCCTCGCCAACCTCCAGGCGGGGATCGCGGGCGGCCGCGCCTACCTCGCCGCCTACGGCACCGGCTTCGGCGCCAGCGGTCTGACGTTCTACGACGCCGACGTCGTCCGCTTCTTCTCGCCGCACGCGGAGGGACGCGACGCGATCTTCGTCACCGCGCTCGGCCGCGCCGGTTCGACGCAGAGCGGCATGCTACTATCGAACGCGATCCAACCGCCGCCGAGGAGGTCGTGAGCCGATGAAGAAGTACCAGCTGATGGCGCCCGGCCCCACGCCGGTGCCGAGCGAAGTGCTGCTGGCGATGGCGCAGCCGATGATCCATCACCGCACGCCGGAGTACGAGGCGCTGTTCGTGGAGGTGCGGGCCGGGCTCAAGCGGCTGGTCGCAGACCTCCCAGGACGTGATCCCGCTGGCGTGCTCCGGCACCGGCGCGATGGAGGCGGCGGTCGCGAACACGCTGTCGGCGGGCGACACCGTGGCGGTGGTCACCGCGGGCAAGTTCGGCGAGCGCTGGCTCGAGCTCTGCCGCGCCTACGGCATCGAGGTCGTGGAGCTGAAGGCGCCCTACGGCGAGACCGTGCCGGCCGAGCGCGTGGCCGAGGCGCTGAAGGCCGCGCCCGCGATCAAGGCCGTCCTCGCTCAGCACAGCGAGACCTCGACCGGCGTGCTCCACGACGTCCGCAGCTACGCGGCCGTCACGCGGGGCACCGACGCCATCCTGATCGTCGACGCCGTCTCGAGCCTCGGCATCGCCAACCTCGAGATGGACGCCTGGGGCGTGGACGTGATGGTGTCGGGCTCGCAGAAGGGCCTGATGCTGCCGCCCGGCCTCGGCTTCTGCGCGCTGAGCGACAAGGCGTGGGCGAAGAACAAGACCTCGCGGTTGCCGAAGTACTACTTCGACCTCGCCGCCGAGCGGAAGACCGTGGCCAGGAACGAGGCGCACTTCACGCCGGCGGTGTCCATCGTCATCGGCCTGCGCACCGTGCTCGACATGCTGCAGCGCGAGGGGCTGGCCAACGTCTTCAAGCGCCACGACCGCCTGGCCCGGGCCACCCGCGCCGGCGTCGAGGCGCTCGGCCTGGGGCTGTTCTGCAGGGCGACGCCGAGCCCGGCGGTGACCGCGGTCGTCGCGCCACCCGGCGTCGACAGCGAGCAGATCGTGAAGGCCTACTCGCAGACGCACGACATCACGATCGCCGGGGGGCAGGGCGAGATGAAGGGCCGCACCTTCCGGCTGGGCCACATGGGCTACGCCGCCGAGTTCGACGTGATCGTGGCGCTGGCCGCGCTGGAGCAGGTGCTCGCCGACCTCGGCCAGCCCGTCGACTTCGGGGCGGGCCTGCGCGGCGCCCAGAAAGTGTTCGCCGAGAAGTCGTGAAGCGCGTCCTCGTCGCCGACGCCCTGCAGGCCGTCGGTGTCGACGCCCTCCGCAAGCACGGGCTCGAGGTGGACGTGGCCGGCTCGCTCGACGAGCGCGCGCTGCTCGCGCGGGTGGGGGAGTACGAGGGGCTGATCGTCCGCAGCGCCACCCGGGTCACCCGGGCCGTCATCGCCGCCGCCACCCGGCTGGAGGTCATCGGCCGCGCCGGCGCCGGCGTGGACACCATCGACGTGGACGCCGCCACCGAGCGCGGCATCATCGTGATGAACACGCCGGGCGGCAACACCACCGCGGTGGCCGAGCACACGCTGGCGCTGCTGCTGGCCCTGGCCCGCCACGTCGCCGTCGCCGACGCCACCCTCAAGGCGGGGCGGTGGGAGAAGAACCGGCTGCAGGGCGTCGAGCTGCTGGGCAAGACGCTGGGCATCCTCGGCCTCGGCCGCATCGGCGGCGAGGTCGCCCGCCGCGCGCTCGGCTTCCGCATGCAGGTGCTGGCCTACGATCCCTATCTCACGCGGGAGGCCGCCGAGCGGCTGGGCGTGGAAAGCGTCGAGCTGGACGAGCTGCTGAGCCGCTCGGACTTCATCACCATCCACACGCCGCTCACCGGCGACACGCGCCACCTGATCGGCGAGGCCGAGCTGGCCCGCATGAAACCGGGCGTGCGGCTGATCAACTGCGCGCGGGGCGGGATCATCGACGAGGCGGCGCTGGTGCGCGCGCTGGCGTCGGGTCACGTCGGCGGGGCCGGCATCGACGTCTTCGAGCAGGAGCCGCCGCCGGCCGACCACCCGCTCCTGCGCTTCGAGCAGGTCGTGCTCACGCCCCACCTCGGCGCCGCCACCGACGAGGCGCAGTCCGCGGTCGCGCTGGCGATCGCCGACCAGGTGGCCGACGTCCTCGTGCGCGGCGTCGTCGCCAACGCCGTGAACCTGCCGACCGTGGACGCCGAGACGCTCCGCGAGCAGGCGCCCTACGCCGGGCTGGCGGCGGCGATGGGCCGCTTCCTCGCGCAGATGGCCGAGGGCCGGATGGCCGAGGCGCGACTGACGTACGCCGGCGACGTCGGCCAGCGCCCGACCGCCGCGCTCACGCTCGCGTTCCTGCGCGGGGTGCTCGGCACGATCCTGGCCGAGCACGTCACCGACGTGAACGCGATGCTGATCGCCCGGGGCCGCGGGCTGCGCGTGACCGAGACGTCCACCACCGAGAGCGCGGGCTACTCGAGCCTGCTGACGGCGGAGCTGCGGACGGACCGGGGCGTGTCGTCGGTGGCGGGCACGCTCTTCCACCACGAGCCGCGCTTCGTCGCCATCGACGGGTTCTCGCTGGAGGCGGTACCGCTCGGCTTCATGCTGGTCTTCGCCAACCAGGACGTGCCGGGCGTCGTCGGGCGCATCGGCACGCTGTGCGGGCGGCACGGGATCAACATCGCCGGCATGCAGCTCGGCCGCGAGCGCCGCGGCGGCCGCGCGGTGTCCATCCTGAACCTCGACGACCCCATGCCGCCCGCCGCGCTGGACGAGATCCGCGCGATGCCCGACATCGTCTTCGCCCGCCTGGTCCGGTTGTAAGTGGGGGGCCCCGAGAGGCCCCCCACGCCCCCCGATCATTCGGAGCGACCCGGCGGAGCCGTGTCGCTCCTCTGGTGCGCGCTCGCGCATGGGGCCCCGAGATGGCCCCCCAATCATCATGGGGGCCTCGACATGGCCCCCAAGCCCCCAACGCTCGTCACGCCCCGGGAAACCCGGGGCGCTCCTCGGTCTTGCGTGTGCTCTCCGGGCCCAGATCGAGACGGCCCACCCCGCAGGACGAAATGCCCCCGCATTTCCGAGCACACCCCCCAGCGCTCGTCACGCCCCGGCTGAGCCGGGGCGCTCCTCGATCTCGCGCTCAGCGCCGGCGCTGCTCGCTCTCGCAAGCCTTCACGACGGCGTCGATGCGGCGCTCGGGAAAGGGGTGGCAGACCGAGCGAGCGGACGTGCGCGGGCATGCGAGCCTCCCCGGTGCGGCGTGGGGTCGGGCCAGCATACGGCCGGTCCCCCGCAGCCCGGGCAGAGGTCCGCCGGCCGGGGGGCCCCGTCGACCGATGGGATAGAATGATCGGGTTGTGAAACCGCTCAGGCTTTTCACCATACGCCACGGCGAGACGGAGTTCGCCCGCGACCGGCGCTTCGCCGGCGCCCGCGACGTGCCGCTCACGCCGCGGGGCGGGCGGCAGTGCGAGGCGGTGGCCCGGGCCCTGTCCGGCGCCTTCGTCGGCGCGGTCTACACCAGTCCGCTCGGCCGCGCCCGCGCCTCGGCCGTGCCGATCGCCGCGCCTCATCACCTCCAGGTGCGGGTGGAGCCGGCGTTCCGCGAGATGGCGTTCGGCGAGTGGGAGGGACTCACGCGCGCCGAGGTGGCCAGCCACTTCCCGCGCGAGATGGAGGCGTGGGCGGCGACGCCGCACCTGGTGCAGCCGCCGGGCGGCGAGCGCCTCGAGGACGTCGCCGCCCGGGTGGCCGTCGGCCTGGCGGCGCTGACCGACGAGCACGGCGGCCAGACCGTCGTTGTCGTCTCGCACGCGATCGTCACGCGCCTGGTCGTGCTGGCCGCGCTCGGCCTCGGCCCCGACCGCCTGTGGTCGGTGGACGCCTCCCCGGCCGGGATCACCGAGATCGAGTACGTTGACGGCTGGACCACCGTGCACCGGATGAACACGCTCATCCACCTCGATGCCATGGAAGGGGACCCCGTGGAGGGTTCGCCGTGAGGCCGCTGCACACGCAGCTGCCGCGCGGCGCCCGGATCTATCTGCCCGACGAGGCGGCGCGCAAGCGGCACGTCGAGCGCGGGCTCTTCGGCGTCTTCCAGCGCTGGGGCTACCGTGAGATCGTCACCCCGACGTTCGAGTACGCCGACGTGCTGGCCACCGGCACCGACGTGGCGATGCAGGAGAACATGTTCAAGCTGGTCGACCGCGAGACCGGGCGGATGCTGGCGCTGCGCGCCGACATCACGCCGCAGATCGCCCGTGTCGTGGCCACCCGACTGCGGGACGAGCCCAAGCCGCTGCGCCTGGGC
Organism: uncultured Candidatus Rokubacteria bacterium; assembly: GCA_963743355.1. Classification (GTDB taxonomy): domain Bacteria; phylum Methylomirabilota; class Methylomirabilia; order Rokubacteriales; family CSP1-6; genus AR5. Next base: position 2,458,339 of record CAVUPM010000002.1, on the reverse strand, counting down.
TACGTCACCAACGTGTTCCGGTACGAGGAGCCGCGGGTGTCGCACTATCGCGAGTTCTACCAGGCCGGCGTCGAGCTGATCGGGCTCGAGAAGCCGGAGGCGGAGGTCGAGATCATCGCCATGGCCATCGAGGGGCTCCGCGCCCTCGGCCTCGATCGGTTCCAGCTCGACCTCGGCCACCCCGACTTCTTCCGGGGCCTGCTCGAGGAGGTCGAGGCCGACGCCGAGCACCGGCAGGCGCTGCGGGACGCGCTGGCCCGCAAGGACGTCTCCACCCTCGAGCGGGTGGTGGGGGAGATCGCGCCGCCGGCCCACGTGGGCGACGCACTGTGCGCGCTGCCCGGGCTGTTCGGCCACGCCGCCGTCCTCGAGCAGGCGGCCGGGCACGCCCGCAACGAGCGCTCGGCCCGGGCGCTCGCGAACCTCTCGGAGGTGTACCGGCTGCTCACCATCTATGGGTTGGCCGACGCCGTGCTGTTGGACCTGGGCGGCGTCCGCGGACTCGACTACTATTCGGGCACGTACTTCGAGGCCTACGTGGGCGGCTTCGGCGCCTCGGTGGCCGGGGGCGGGCGCTACGATCACATGCTGGGGCGCTTCGGCTACGAGTGCCCGGCGGTCGGGTTCGCCTTCGACGTCGGCCGGGTGCTGGCGGTCATGGACGCCCAGGGCGTGGACGTGGTGCTGCCGGGCCCCGACTTTTTCATCATCGACTTCACGCGCGAGAAGACCGTGGCGCTGTCACTGGCGCGACGGCTGCGGGACCGCGGCGCTTCGGTCGCGCGGGACATCATCACCCGGGGGCTCGAGGAGTCGGTCGCCTACGCCCGGACGCAGCGGGCGCGTCACGTGCTGGTCGTCGGCAGCCCCCGCACGGGGCCCGACCAGCTCCTGGCCCTCGACCTGCCGGGCGGGGGCGAGCGCACGTTGACGGTGCGCGAAGTGCTGGACGACCCGAAGCGCTACTTCGGGGAGGTCAAGGAGAGCAGCGATGCCTAACATCGTGGTGATCGGGGCGCAGTGGGGCGACGAGGGCAAGGGCAAGGTCGTCGACGTCATCACGCCGCACGTCAACGTCGTCGTGCGCTTCTCCGGTGGCAACAACGCCGGGCACACGGTGGTGGTCGGCCGCGAGAAGTACGTGCTGCACACGATCCCGTCGGGGATCCTGCACAACGGCCGCCGCTGCGTGATCGGCTGCGGGGTCGTCGTCGACCCCGGCTCGCTGATCGAGGAGATGGAGTCGCTCGTGCAGCGCGGTGTCACGCTGGACGGCAACCTCTACATCTCCAAGAACGCGCACCTGATCATGCCCTACCACCCGGCCCTCGACCGCGCCTCCGAGGCCAAGCTGGGGGCCCGCCGGATCGGGACGACCGGCAAGGGCGTGGGGCCGGCCTACGTCGACAAGGCGGCCCGGGTGGGCATCCGCATGGCCGACCTGCTCGACGAGCGGCTGTTCCGGGAGAAGGTCGAGGTCAACCTGGCTCACAAGAACCGCCTGCTGCGCGATTTCTACGACGCCGAGACGTTCGGCGTGGAGGCGATCCTCAACCAGTACCTGCGCTACGCGGGCTGGCTGGCGCCCTACATCACCGACACCGCGCTGCTGCTGAGCAAGTGGATCGACAGCGGCTACTCGGTGCTGTTCGAGGGCGCCCAGGCCACGATGCTCGACATCGACCACGGCACCTATCCCTACATCACGTCGTCCTCGACCACGGCCGGCGGGGCCGCCACCGGCACCGGCGTGCCGCCGACCAAGATCCACGGCGTGCTCGGCGTCGCCAAGGCCTACAGCACGCGGGTCGGGGAGGGGCCGTTCCCCACCGAGATGACCGGGCCGCTGGCCGAGACGATCCGCGCTCGCGGCAACGAGTACGGCGCCACCACCGGCCGGCCGCGGCGGTGCGGGTGGTTCGACAACGTCGTCATGCGCTACGCCGTCCGCATCAACGGCTTCGACACGGTGGCCCTGACCAAGCTCGACGTGCTGGACCAGTGCGAGACGGTCAAGGTGTGCACGGGGTACCGCTGGCGGGGCGAGATCATCACCGACTTTCCCGAGGAAGAGACGGCGATGGCGACGCTCGAACCGGTGTACGAGGAGATCCAGGGCTGGATGAGCTCCACCGCGGGCGCCAGGAACGAGGGCGACCTGCCGGCCAAGGCCCGCCGCTACCTCGAACGCCTGGAGGAGCTGATCGGGGTGCCGTTCTGCCTGATCTCCACCGGCGCCCAGCGCGACGAGACGATCCTGTGCGAGGACTCGCCGCTGCTCCGCTGGTACCCGTCGGTCCGCTCGAGCCTCATGTCGTGAAGCGGCTGCTCCTGGTCGACGACGAGCCGGAGCTTCTGGAGATCTTGAAGGAGCACTTCGCGGGGCGGTACGAGGTCGACACCGCCGGCTCGGGCGCCGCCGCCATCGAGCGGTTCGTTCGCCAGCGACCGGACGTCGTCTTCCTCGACGTCAACATGCCGGGGATCAGCGGCCTGGAGCTGCTCAAGCTCTTCAAGCAGAGCGATGCCAGCATCCCGATCATCGTGGTGACGGGCAACACCGAGATTCCGGTGGCCGAGGAGTGCCTGAAGCAGGGCGCCTTCAGCTACGTGCCGAAGCCGTTCAACCTCACCTACATGGAGCACATGGCCGCCGTGGCCTCCGAGCAGAAGCGCGGGCGACGGCCGTGAGCCCGGGCGGGGCCGGCCGACCCCGGGCCAGCCGGCCCCGCCGCGCTCGCGTTCCGGCTAGACCTTCACCTCGCTGCCGGTCTGAATCCGGCGGGAGATGTCGTTGATGGGCCGTTGCAGCGCGGCCAGGTGTTCCACGATGGCGCCGAAGGAGTCGGCGACGCTCGCCCGCTCCGACCGGTGCAACTCGAGCTCGCCGCGCAGCTCGGAGGCCTCGCGGCGGGCCTCCGCCAGCTCGGTCCGCAGCCGCTCGTTGTCCTGCTCGACCACGTCCACGCGCGACCGCACGCGGTCCCGGTCGTCCAGGTAGGCGGGAACCAGGCGGCCGATCAGGTACTGGCTCTCCTCGAGCCACCGGTCCACGCGTTGCCGATCCTCCAGACCCTCGATGCCCTCCATGCTTGCGGCTCCCCTTTTGCCGGCTGGTTCGTTGACCCTGAGCCGATCCTCCCCGCCGCCGGCGATCAGCCGGATGATCGCGACGCGCTGGGACGAGAGGATCTCCACGGACGGCGACCGGCGGCGCTCAGCCGCCTGGCGATCGGCCGGGCCGGAGCGCACATCCCCGCGCCGGCGGCGATCGACGATGACCTGGGTTCCGGCGTCGGCATCGAACCGGGCCTTGAGATAGCGATAGAGCCCCTCCTCGGAAGCGGCGACGACGACGAGGTAGGTGCATGCAGAGTGGCTCGTGACCATCCCCTGAGCAGCAGCGCTCCTCCCAGATCTAGTAGCCGAGCGGCACTCTAGCAACGAAATATAGGTGCGGGCAAGCGAAATGCGGCGCGGACGTTCGCCGGCGTCGCCGGCGGAGGGGGTCGCGTCAGGCGCCGGCCAGCTGCGTGGCGACGCGCACGACTTCCAGGACGTCGAACGGCTTCACGAACGTCCGCGCCACGTTCGCCTCGCGGGCGGCGTCGAGGAAGTCCTTGCCGGTCACCCCGGAGATCGCGATGACCTTGGGTTGCGGCGACAGGCGACTGAGCTCGAGCACGAGGTCGATGCCCGAGCGGCGGGGCATGACGATGTCCGTGATGACGACGTCCGGCCGCTGCGCGTGGTAGACGCGCAGCGCGTCGCGCCCGTCGTTCGCGGTCACCACGCGATGCCCGGCGTTCTCCAGCGCCTCGCGCAGGATGTCGCGGATGGGCTCATCGTCGTCGACGACGAGCACGAGCGCCATCAGCGTCCCCGCCACCCGGCCACGGTCACCACGGGAGCGACCACGGCCGGATTCTAGCAGAAGCGCGCAGGGCGCCCTACCGGCGCTGCATGTGCCGCGACCGATCAACGCCCGCCGCCCTCACCTGTCGTCGAGGGGCCAATGATCTTCGTGGCGGGAGCTGACCGGGCACTCTCGTTGCCGGCCGCATCGACGCCCGTCACCGTCACGGACAGAGTGCCGCTGGTGGCCGGTACGGTGAGGCTGAACCGGCGCACCAGGCCGCCCTTGATCGACGACGCCGGAAGCGTGACGAGGGTTTCCGGGCCGTCATCCACCCGCCAGTACAACCGTATCGAGGCCAAATCCAGCAGCGGTGTTCCGTCTGCCTTCGTGGTGGGCTCCTGATAGTCGACCGCGTGCGTGGTGGTTGCCGGGGCCGGCTGAGCGGGTATCGCGAGAGTTGCGCACGTCGCGCCGGGGCTGACATTGCCGGCGGCATCCTCCGCGAGGACACAGACGAACCCGGACGACGCCCCCGTCGCGTGGTAGGGCATCTGCAGTGTGAGAACGGTCGCCGCCACGGCGCCTTGGATGGGCCCGCTGCCGTCGTTGAATCCCGCCGTCCAACGGTAGACGGGGACAGGCACGTTCGCGGGCGGGTCGAGGACGGCCTCCCACGTCACTTTGAACAGCGCCGCCGTCGGCTGCAACGCAGGCGCGCCCACCGTCAGAGGGCCGGCTGGCGGCGGCGGAGTCGTGTCGCGCTGGGCTGCGACGGGAGAGGTCACGAGCAGCACCGCCAGGCCAACCAGGACGGCTCTCATACGGGTTCTCCGAAGGCCGCCACGATGGCAGCCCGGTCATGGCAGGGCTGTCGTTGACGTGTCGCCACACCCAGCATACTGCGGTGCAGGGTGGCGGCACGGGCGCTACACGCACCTGTCGCCGACGCCCAAGGCTGAAGGATGGTCGGCGCCGCGTAACTGCGCTACAGTGAACGCCGCGAGCCGTTAGCTCAGTCGGTAGAGCACCTGACTTTTAATCAGGGGGTCCTCGGTTCGATCCCGAGACGGCTCACCAATCCTCTCGCGCCCTTGTGACCAGGAACCCTCGATCATTGCCAGCGGCGGAGCGTTGCTCCAGTGCATCACCGGTCCCCCGTCGACATTCCACGCTTGACCGGTGATGTGGTCGCTCTGCTCGGACGCGAGGAACAGCGCCAGACGCGATCTCCCCGGCCTGGCTCTCGAGGCGGCGACATCCTCCTTGCTCGAGCCGAGCCTCCGGTGTCCGGACAGGATATATTCGCCGACGCGAGCCGTTTGACGCGCGCGGTCGGATGCGCCACGGCAAGGATTGGAGAGTCACCATGGAAGCACAGGACGAGCGTTCCGTTCCCAGCCACCTCGGCGCCCAGCCGGGGTCCTCTCACCGGCATCCGCGTCATCGAGCTGGCCGACGAGCAGGCGGAGTACTGTGGGCTGACGCTGGCGGGCCTGGGCGCCGACGTCGTCAAGGTGGAGCCGCCCGGCGGCAGCCCCACGCGCCGCATCGGCCCCTTCTACCAGGACCGGGAAGATCCCGAGCGCTCCCTGTTCTTCTGGCAGTACAACCGCGGGAAGCGCTCGATCGTGCTCGATCTGCGCCAGCCGGAAGACCGCGAGCGGTTCCGCGCGCTCGTCGCCACCGCCGACGTGCTGCTGGAGTCCACGCCCCGGGGAGAGCTCGACGGGCTCGGGCTGGGCGCGGACGCGCTGATGCAGCAGTATCCCACCCTGATCGTCGCGCGGATGTCCCCCTTCGGTGACCATGGCCCCTGGGCCGACTTCAAGGCCTCGGACCTGGTGCACCTCGCGCTGGGGGGCGTCATGATGAATTGCGGCTACGATCCGGCCCCCGGCGGCACGTACGATCTGCCGCCGATCGCCCCCCAGATGTGGCACGCCTTCCACATCGCCGGTGAGCAGCTCGCCGTGGCCATCATCGCCGCGCTGCTCTATCGCTGGCGGACGGGGAAGGGGCAGCAGCTGTCGTGCGCCGATCCACGAGGCGGTGGCGAAATCCACCGAGGTCGACCTCATGTCGTGGGTGATGCGGCGCGTCCCCGGTGCTGCGCCAGACCTGCCGTCACGCGCGGGAGACCGTCTCGCCGCACCCGTCCATCGTGCACACGAAGGATGGGCGCTGGGTGATGGCCAATCTGGGGACGCGCCCCGGTGAAGGAGCACGGCTGATCGCGTTGCTCGAGCGCTACGGCATGGCCGCCGGCCTCGACGCGGAGCAGACCGCCGCGCCCCAGGGCGGACGGTTCGTTCCGGGCACCGGGCCCGACAAGGGACAGCGCGATCACGCCATGGAGGCCGTTCAGCGCTTCGTGCGGGCCTTCACGTACGAGAACGTGCCGTGGCGCGAAGCCCAGGAGGCGGGGATGCTCTGGGCGCCGCTGCGCAAGCCGCACGAGAACGCCCTCGATCCGCACTGGCTCGCGCGCGGAAGCTGCACCGACGTCGAGCACCCCGAGCTGGGTCGCGCCTTCCGCTACGCCACGAGCAAGTGGCTCGGCACCGCCACGTCCTGGTCGGTCGGCCGGCGCGCGCCGCTGTTGAACGAGGATGCCGAAGGCCGTGGCCCTCGCGCCGGATCGCGACCTGCCGGTGATCGATGCCTCCGCGCGGGCGCCGGTTCGCCGAGGCGCTCTCGCCCCGCGGCAAGCCGTTCCCCCTGCACGGCATCCGCATCCTGGACTTCACGTGGTTCCTGGCCTCGGCCGGCGGCACGCGGTTCATGAGCGCCTTCGGCGCCGAGAGCATCAAGGTCGAGCTGAAGAGCCATCCGGACACGCGGCATGGCCGCCATGGCGCCCGTCGGAGGTCGGGCCGCCCGCGAACGGGCCACGGCGCCGCTGCCCGGCGTGACCGACCCCGACATGGGCGGGCAATTCAACAACAAGAACCCCGGCAAGCGGGGGATCTCGCTGAACGTCAGGCATCCGAAGGGCCTCGAGATCGCCCGGCGCCTGGTGGCCCTCTCGGACGTCGTCGCGGAAGGGTTCTCGCCGGGCGTGCTCGATAGCTGGGGCCTGGGATACGACGCGCTGCGCGCCATCAAGCCGGACATCATCTACGTCCAGCAGTCGGGCATGGGGGCGAAGGGCACCTACGGCCGCTTTCGCACCGTGGGCCCGATCGCGAACTCCTTTGCCGGCCTGTCGGACATGTCGGGACTCCCCGAGCCGGCGATGCCGGCGGGGTGGGGCTACTCCTACCTGGACTGGATGGGGGCCTACAGCTTCGCCCTGGCCATGCTCAGCGCGCCTCTTCCATCGGGCCCGCACGGGCGAAGGGCAGTGGATCGACGCCTCGCAGTCCGAGGTCGGGCTCTTCATCAACGGCACCACCATCCTCGACTGGTCGGCCAACGGGCGCATCTGGTCACGCTACGGCAACCGGTCGCCGTACAAGCCGGCGGCGCCCCATGGCGTCTATCCCTGCGCCGGGGAGGATCGGTGGCTCGCCATCGCCTGCTTCACGGACGCGGAGTGGCGCGCGCTGACCGATGTCGCGGGACATCCGGAGTGGGCGAAGGACGGCCGGTTCGGAGATCTCGCCGGGCGGCTCCGGCACCAGGATGCCCTCGACGCCCTGGTCGGTGGCTGGACGAAATCGCGGGATGCCTATCGAGGCGATGTGGGAGCCTGCAGCAGGCCGGCGTGCCGGCCGGGGTCTGTCAGACGGCGGAGGACCGCTGCGACCACGACCCGCAACTGGCGGCGCTCGACTGGCTGACCGAGGTGACGGGCACGAAGATCGGCCGGTGGCCGCTGGCCGAGGTGCCCGTCAAGATGAGCGAGAGCCCGGCCTACATCGGCGGGCGCATCGACCGCGGCGCGCCCTGCTATGGCGAGGACAACCACTACGTGTACGGCGAGCTGCTCGGGATGTCGTCCCAGGAGATCGACGACCTCGCCGCCGAGGGCGTGATCTAAGCCTCGCGCCCCGACGGGTACGACCATGACGAATGATGCGCAGTGCCTCAGGCGCGAGGCGTTTCCGCGCGCATGTCCATGGGGGTCTTGCCGGGCGGGAGCGGCGGGCGCCGCACCAGATCGTCGAAGGCGAGGCCGGCCTCGTAGCCTTGGATCAACTGCTCCGGGTCGAAGATGACGCCAATGGGGTTCTCGGCAAAGTCCGGGCCCGTCAGGTAGGCGTGCGCCTCGTTCATGGTGGCGAAGTTGTCGATCTGCAGCTCGACGCGCAGGCCGTCGGGGTCGCGATAGTACATGGAGGTCGTCGGCCCATGGTTGATGCAGCGGGCGGGCTCGATTCCGCCGGCCTTGAGCCGCCGGTAGGTCGACAGGAGCTCGCCCAGACCGGCGTAGGTGTAGGCGATGTGGTGCACGCCGGCGGCGGCCGGATCCGGGGCCAGACTACCGGGAGTGTTGAGGACGGCCACCCGATGGTGCTCGTCGTCGTAGGTAAGGAAGGCGATGAAATCGTTGCGGAAGGCCACACGCGCTTGCAGGACGGTGGCGTACCAGGCGATCACCGCGTCATAGTTGGCAGTCTTGAGGACGACATGGGCGAACTTCTCCGGGGCGATCTGCTGCGAGGACGCCGGGAGGGTTCGGGTCGCGGTGGCCACTGTATTCATCGCCGTCCTCCATGGAGCATCTTGACGTCCTTCGTCAAGGCCGCCGCCGGCGTGTCGATCTTGTAGAGGCGCGCGCAGTTGTCCCAGAGGATCTTGCGGCGGACCTCGTCGCCGAACGGCAGCCCGAAGAACTGCTCCATCGCCTCGGGGAACGCGCCGTCCGAATGCGGATAGTCGGTCGAGACCACGAAGTAGTCGGCGCCCATCTTGTTGACGACGTCGACCGCCGGCTCCTCGTCCACGTCGAGCGCGATGTAGCACTGGCGCTTGAAGTACTCGCTCGGCGGCATCGACAGCTGATGCTCGCAGCCGGGGCCGAACTTCTCCCACTGGTCGTCGAGCCGCCACAGCCACCAGTGGAGCCACCCCGCCGTGCCCTCGAGAAACGCGCAGCGCAGCCGCGGATGGCGTTCGAGGATGCCGCCGGTGGTCATGCTGGCGATGGCTCCCATCAGCTCGACGGGATTGCGAATGGCATGGGCGATCGGGTGGAAGTTGGCGTGGCCGACGTAGCGCCGCCCGGCGTCGTCCTTGAGGGAGGTGTTGCCGGTGGGGTGAAATCCGATCGGCACGTCGAGCTGCTCCAGCGCGCTCCACAGCGGCTCGCACGCCTCGTCGTGCAGATGCTGGCCGTTGACCGGGTTCGGGGTCCCGATGATGCCGACGGCGCCGAGCTCCCTGACGCATCGCCGCGCCTCTTCGATCGCCGCCGGGAATGCTGTGCATCGCCACCTGGGCGGCGAACTTCAGCCGCGTCGGCTGGCTCCGGCAATAGTCGTGCGCCCAGTTGTTGTAGGCGCGCGCCAGCGCCGCCGCGTAGTCCGGCGCGAGGTCGTCGTGCATCAGGATCTGCCGCCCGCGCGTGCCGTACATGACGGCGACGTCGACGCCCTCGATGTCCATGGCGGTCAGGGTCGAGTCCGGGTCGAAGCCGCGACCGCGCGCGACCTGGAAGTGGGGGTGCCGCGCGCGGCTCCGGCGCCGCAGCTCGCGGCTGGACGCGGTGGCGGCGGTCGCCTTGCCATGCGCGGGAATCGCCAGCCCGGCGACCTCCATCCCCATGATGGTGTCGGCGTTGCCCTTGTCCTCGGAGCTGTCGTCGAGCTGTCTGCTGTTGCCCGCCGAAGAACCGCGGCAGGTTCGCTCGATGTGGTCCTTCGAGGTAGCGAGCCCAGAGATCGTCCGGCTCCATCATGTGAAGGTCGCTGTCGAGGATCAGATAGCCGTCACGTGCCATGTCACACCTCCACCGGGTATCGTTACGCTCTCAACTGACGCGCGATGAACGCCTTGACCATCTCGCGGGCGCGGTCGGTCTGCGGCCCCGGCTTGGCGACCCACTCGTGTTCGCTGCCCTCGAAGACGGTCAGCTCACACACGCCGCCGGCGGCCCGGTACGTCGCCGCGAACTTCTCCTGCACGGCCGGCAGCACGTTGTCGTCGAGCGCGCCCTGCATGATCAGCATCGGCACCAGCGTGACCGCCTCGCGGCGCTCGAGGATCTGCTGCGGATTGCCTTCGTAGATCGTGTCCCACGGGTTGAAGTAGATCTTGCTGTTCTCGATCATCCCCTCGCGCTTCATCCGCTCCGCCTGCTGGAAGCGTGCGTACGGATCGCTGATCGGCGAGCGGGTCGCGACGTAGGCCACCGTCGCATCGAGGTTCGGAGCCGCGGGCAGGGGGATCGCGTTGTAGCGCGCATCGCGCGGGCGCATGGCCAGCAGCTGGGCGACGTGGCCGCCGCTGGAGCTGCCGTACACGCCGATCTTCGACGGGTCGCCGTTCCATTCGGCGGCCCTCCATTTGAGCCAGCGCACGCCGTAGTTCGCGTCCTGCACCGAGGCCGGGTACGGCGCTTCCTCCGAGAGCCTCAGATCGATGGCCACCACGAGGACGCCGCTGGCCGCGATGGCGTGGTCCATCGGCTCCTCGGCGAGACGGTCCTTGCGGCGCCAGGCGCCGCCGTGCAGATCGAGCAGCGTCGGGAACGGCCCCGGGCCCTGCGGCTGATAGATGCGGGCCATCAGCTGCCGCCCGCCCGCCGTTCGCAGGAACTCCACCTCGCTGACCTTGAGCTCGAGCGTCGCCGCGGGATCGTAGGACGTCTTCATTCCGGACCTCCCTTGTGGCTCGGCCGCCTGGGCGTGACGTAGCATAGACTGGAAAAGTCCGGAACGTCCGACGCGTATTGTGTACTGTGATCGCCGCGACGAAAGGCCCCCCTGACGTTCATCGCGGCGCGCACCACGACCCTGCGGCTGGGCACGGCGGTGATCGTCCTGCCCTGGCACAACCCCGTGCTGCTGGCGGAGCAGGCCGCCAGCCGCCGAGCGCTTCGACGAATCCCTGGCCGTCATCCTCAAGGCGTGGACGTCGGACGCACCGTGGTCGCACCGCGGCAGGTACTGGCAGTTCGAGGACGTCGTCGTCGAGCCGCCGACGGCGCCGAAGCCCCATCCGCCGCTGTGGATGGGGGCCGGGAGCCCGGAGTCCATCAAGAAGGTGGCGGCCCAGGGCTACAAACTCCTGCTCGACCAGTACGCCTCCATCGCCGGCGCGCTCTACGGCACGCCCGACGAGATCGCCGTCATGCTCGAGGCCCTGCGGGCCGCCGGAGCGGCGTACGTGCTGCTCAACAGCGCGGGCGGGCCGGCGTCGCTGCGGCGCTTCGCGCGCGAGGTGCGACCGGCCTTCGCCGACGCGTCGACGCTTCAGCCCGCCTGACTCCGCAGTTCCGGCACCACCCACAATGGCGCCTGCCCGGACTGCATGCGTTGAATGTTGTCGAAGCCGTTGCGGTACGCCTTCGCCCAGTTGTCCCACGTCGGCCCGGCACTGTGCGGCGTCAGGGTGACGTTCGGGAGCGAGAAGAGGGGGTGGTTCTTCTTCGGCGGCTCCTCCACCATCACGTCGAGGCCGGCGGCGGCGATCGTTCCCGACGTGAGCGCCTGATGGAGCGCGTCCTCGTCGACCACGGGCCCGCGGCACGTGTTGATGAGGATCGCGCTGCGCTTCATCATCGCGAGCTCACGCGTGGACATCATCTTGCGGGTGACGTCGTTCAATGGCACGTGCAGGGTCACGACGTCCGAGGTGCGCAGGAGCTCGGTGAAGAGCGCGAAGCGGACACCGAGCGCGTCCTCCTGGTCCTCGGTGAGCCGGGCGACGTCGTAGTAGCGAACGTCCATGTCGAAACCCTGCACCCGGCGCGCGACCTTCTTGCCGATGTTGCCGAGACCGACGATGCCGAGCCGCTTGCCTTCCACCTCGTAGGTTCGAAGCGAGGCGAAATCGCTGGCGCGCCAGGTGCCGGCGACGACGTTGGCGTGGTGATACACGAGCCTCTTGAGCACGGCCAGCATGAGCATGACGGCGTGCTCGGCGACGGCGACCGAGTTGGCGCCGCCGTTGTTGGCGACGGGTACCTTGGCCTTACGGGCGGCCTCGATGTCGACGCGATCGTAGCCGGCACTGGTCAGCTGAACCAGCTTCAGCTTGGGTGCGGCGCGGAAGAACTCGTTGCCGATCCCGTGACGCGGCGAGCCGAGGTAGTACTCGGCATCGGCGGCCGCATCGTAGAACTCGGGCTTGCTGGGATCGGCGACGACCAGCTCCATGCCAGGCGGGAGCAGTTCACGGGCGATGTCCATGACGGGCGCAGGTTGCGGGGGCGTGAGGATCTTGGTCACGATCTCCTCCCGAGCGTTGGATGTCTCATGCCGTGGTGGGGCGCTTCCAGCCGAGCCAGTCGACGATGGCTCCACCCATCACCCGCTCGAGGTCGCGGCCCCTCAGCCAGGGCAGCTCCTCGGTGAACATCGTCACGCATTGCCGGTAGGAGCACGGCATGCGGGTGATGTCGGTGCCCCAGAACGAGCGCTCGGGCCCGAACGCCTCGAAGATCCGGCGCAGATAGCCGTGGATGCTCTTGTACGGGTAGGGCTGGCTCGAGTAGCTCGGCGCGCCCGACATCTTGACCCCGACGTTGGGGAACCGGGCGAGGGCGAGCATGTCCTTGAGGTCGGCAAAGGCTGCGTCGTCGGTTCCCCCGGTGCCGCCACCGTGGCGCCCGAGGTGATCGATGTGCAGCTTCAGACGAGGATGCCGCTCGGCGATTTTGGCCAGCGCCGCCATGTTCCCGCCGGCCAGGAGACCGACGGGCAATTGCGCCTTCTCGCAGGCCGCCCAGAACCAGTCGAGCGAGCCATCGGTCCACCAGGCCTTCTGATGCGGCTGATTGAAGGTGAACCGGAACCCGAGCATGCCCGGCCGCTCTCGCCAGCGGGCGACGATCTTGTCGCGATCCGGGCTTTCGAGGTCGAAGTGCCCGAGGATGCAGAACTTGTCGGGGTGCCGGCGCACCGCCTCGACGGCGAGCACGTTGACCGCCTCGCCGAGCGAGCTGGGCGGATGGATCACCGCACAATCGACCCCGGCCGAGGCCATCTCGACCAGCGCGTCGTCGACCGAATAGGTCGGGATCTGGCGATGGTGGGCGCTCATCTTGCCGTTCTGCCAGAGGTGGATCTGGGAATCGACGATCAGCATGGCTTCCTCCCCGCGCCGGCGAGCACCGCCGCCGCTTGCTTCTCGACCACGGTGCCCTTGAAGAAGTCCGGGTTCACCTCGCCCCAGAAGCGCACGGCGTTGGCGAACATGAAGTCGCGGAAATCGTCGTCGTCGAGCAGCCCGTGCTCGACCAGCTCGTACGCCTCGGGCACGACCTCGGTCATGTCCGGCACGTCGAAGTGTCCGATGTCCGAGCTGAAGAAGGCGTTGAGGCGCGCGCCCATCGGGTTCGCGTTGCGGTTGAAGGCCCACGCGTTGATCGGATCGTCGGCCTCGCAGCCGAAGAAGTAGCGCGCGACGTACAGGTCGCGGAAGTCTTCCTTGCGCGAGATCTGGCACCGCGAGTAGTCGTCGAGATCCTCGACGCCGCCGGTGCCATTGCCGTTGTCGTCCAGCCCCTCGCCGCGCCGCACGGCCTCCAGCATCGTGGGCTGCGCGTACTTCTCGGCCAGCGCCAGGAGCGCGGGGTGATCGAGCCGCGCGGGGTTCGTGTTCTCGAGTGCCTGTCGGTTCCGCTTCTCCCAGTGCCCGATGAGGTCCGCGTAGAGCGAGCAGGCCCAGCCCGCCCCGCCCTCCAGGAAGGCGAAGTTCAGCTCCGGAAAGCGGCGCGTGACGCCGCCGAAGAAAAGGGCCTTCGCCATGGCCTCGCTGGCCGAGGCGAAGTGACCGATGTGGTTGTAGCAGAAGTTCGACGGTGAGTTTCGGAGCAGGATCGAGCGCGCGCCGTTGTGGAAGCTCGGCGCGATCCTCAGCTCGCGAAGCTTGGCCCACACCGGATCGTAGTCGTGGTCGCTGTCGATGCCGATCGCGTCGTACCACTCGACGAGCTTCGACGCCTCGGGATGCTCTTCGACGAGCGCAGGAATCGGGCGGCGGATGAGGCTGCCCAGCATGGCGACACGGAGGCCGAGCTGCTTCGAGGCGAACTCCAGCTCCTCGATGGCCTCCTCCGGCGAGTACATCGGAATGATGGCGGCCGGGATGATGCGATCGCCGAACGGGCGAAACTGCTCGGCGGTGAACGTGTTGTAGGCGCGGCAGAGCGCGCGGCGATGCTTCTCCGGCGGCAGGCGGTAGTACCCGAGGCCGGCGGTCGGATAGACGACGCAGAAGTCGAGGCCGAGATCGTCGAGCCGCTCGTACAGGAGGCGCGGCATCATGGCGGTTGCGCGGTCGAGCGTGTTCTTCGTCGGCAGGAACCAGAACGCCTCCTGGCCGATCCGGCGGCGCCGCCGCTCGGCCACGGACATGCCGAGCGAGCTGGGAATGCGCGCGCTCGCCATGGCCAGCGCTTCGACCGCCGTGTCGCCGCCGATGCGGCGAAACTCCTCGCGCATGAGCGGTGCGAATTCGGCCCAGTGTCCGTCGGCGTCGATGATCGGATGGTTCAGGCGGCCGCGCAGCTTCCGGGCTCCGGTCTGACCGTTGGTCGGCATAGGCCGCTCCTCCGTGGCAAAGCGTTGCCGGCTGGATGATACCCCGGACCGCCTTGACCACGCGGAGCGCTGCGGCTAGGGTTTCGAGCACGCCACGAGGGGGATCAGGTCCGATGACGCACCTCGACGACTACGCCACGAAGTACCAGACCGTCCGGATGGAACGGCGCGATGGCATCCTCCAGATGACGTTCCACACCAGTGGCGGGCCCTTGCAGTGGGGGCTCTTGCCGCACGGGGAGTTTCCCCAGGCCTTCCGCGACGTGGGCAGCGATCCCGAGAACAAGGTCGTCATCATCACCGGCACCGGTGATACCTATTCCGGTCCCCGCGCGGCCGGGGGCACCGGCATGCGCAGCACGCCGGCGCAGTGGGATCGCGTCTACTGGGAGGGCAAGCACCTGCTGATGAGCCTGCTCGACATCGAGGTGCCGATGATCAGCGCGATCAACGGCCCGGCCTGGAGGCACTCCGAGATCCCGCTCTTGTGCGATATCGTGCTGGCCGCCGATGACGTCCAGTTTCAGGATTCGGCCCACTTCCCGAACGGGATGGTGCCGGGCGACGGCATGCACATCATCTATCCGCTGTTGCTGGGCTGGAATCGCGGCCGCTACTTCTTGCTGACCGGGCAGGTCCTCGACGCCCCCAAGGCGCTGGAGCTGGGTCTGGTCAGCGAGCTGCTGCCTCGCCCCGATCTCCTCCCGCGCGCCTGGGCGCTGGCCGAGCAGATCGCGCAGCAGCCTTCGCTCCTCCTCCGCTACACACGCGTGCTGTTCACCCAGCCCCTCAAGCGACAGCTGGTCGACTACCTGGGCTACGGCCTCGCGCTGGAAGGCCTGAGCGTCGTCGATCGAACCGTCACGCCGGGCACCTGATCCAGAATGCCGGCCGATACCACCGAACGTGTTCACTTGAGCGTCGCCGAGGCCCGCACGCTGTCCGAGCGTGCCATGCGCGGGATCGGGTACGAGCCCGAGGAGGCCCGGATCCTCGCCGACCACGTGATCGACGCGGCCCTGTGCGGCTACGAGTACTCCGGCCTGCCGAAGCTGCTCAACGTCGCCGACCACCCCCGCTTCAAGGCGGCGCGCAACCCGATGCGTGCGCTCAAGGAGACGAGCGTGTCGGTGCTGTTCGATGGTGGTAACCAGAGCGGCATGCTGGGGATGTACTACGCGACGCGCGCGGTGATCGAGCGGGCGCGAGCGCATGGCATCGCGCTCGTCGGCGTCAAGAACCTCTGGATGAGCGGCCGCAGCGCCTACTACGTCGAGATGGTGGCGCGGGCCGGCCTGATCGGGATCCACACGGTGGCCGCGCCCCCGATGGTCGCCCCGCTGGGCGGTGCCAAGGCGGCCCTCGGCACCAATCCGATCGCCTTCGGCTTCCCGTTGGAGGGCGACCCGCTGGTGATCGATCTGGGCACCTCCGCGTTCATGGGCACGGATCTGCAGTTCCGGCAGCGTCTCGGCATCCCGCTGCCGGAGGGCGTGGCGATCGACGAGCACGGCCGTCCCACGACGGACGCGGGGGCCGCGCGACGCGGCGCGATCCTGCCGTTCGGCGGGCACAAGGGCTACGCGCTGGCCCTCGCGATGCACGCGCTCGGCGTGCTCGGTGGCGGGATGGCCGACCGGGAGGGGGGCGGGTACCTCTTCATTGCGTTCAGGCCCGACCTGTTCGTGCCCCTGGACGACTACCGGCGCGCGCTGGCTGCGGAGATCGCCGCCATCAAGGCGACGCCGCGGCAGGAGGGCGTCGACGAGATCCGCATCCCCGGAGAACGCGCGTATCGCGAGCGCGCGCGGCTCGCCCGCGAGGGCATCGAGATCGACCGGCGCATCCAGGACGCGCTGATCAAGCTCGCGGCGGGCAGGAGTGCGTGATAAGACGTTCAGGCAACGGCATCGAGGCGCTCGCCCCAGATCGTGCGAGTTGACCGACGCGCGGAGGGAGGTAGTGGGCATGGCACGACTGAGCGGGAAAATCGCCGCCGTCACCGGCGGGGCGTCCGGCATCGGCGAGGCCACGGTGCGACGGTTCGTGGCGGAGGGGGCCAAGGTCGCGTTTGCCGACCGCGACGTCGAGCGGGGCAAGCGCGTCGCGGCGGAGATCGAAGCCGGCGGCGGCCAGGCGCTGTTCGTCGAGGCGCACATGGAGCGCGAGGCCGAGGCCGCGGCCTTCGTCAGGCAGGCGGCGGACCGCTTCGGCCGGCTCGACGTCCTCGTCAACAACGCCGGGATCCGGCTGTATCACACGGTGGTCGAGGCCAGTGCCGAGAGCTGGGACGAGATCCTGGGCGTGAACCTCAAGGGGTACGCGTTCTGCGCGAAGGCGGCGATCCCGCTCATCCGTCAGGGCGGGGGAGGCAGCATCGTCAACGTCGCGTCGGTCCGGTCGGTGACGAGCGTCGGCAAGACGACCCAGTACGACACCACCAAGGCCGCGGTGGCCGGGCTGACGCGGGGGATGGCGGCGGATCACGCGCCTGACCAGATCCGGGTGAACGCCGTCTGTCCGGGGCCCATCTTCACGCCCTTTCACGAGCGCCGCACCCGCGAGCTGGGTCGGACCCTCGAGCAGTATCGAGAGGATGCCGCCAAGGGCACCATGCTCAGGCGTCCGGGCACGCCCGAGGAGGTCGCCGCGTGCATCCTGTTTCTCGCATCCGACGACGCGTCGTACGTGACGGGCACGCTCCTGTTCGTCGATGGCGGCTACACGGCTCTGTGAGGGACCACCATGCGTGAGAACACACTCAAGCAACGGCTCCACGCCGGGAAGGCGGCCTTCGGTGTCATGTGCACCTTCCCGTCGCCGCCCGTGGTGGAGATGCTGGGCCACCTCGGGTTCGACTGGATCCTGCTCGACAACGAGCACGGCTCCATCACGGTCGACACCGCCGAGGCGTGCATCGCCGCCGCCGAGCTGACCGGGATGGCGCCCATCGTCCGCCCGGTCGGCAACCGGCCCGAGATCA
Source organism: uncultured Candidatus Rokubacteria bacterium (assembly GCA_963743355.1). Taxonomy (GTDB): domain Bacteria; phylum Methylomirabilota; class Methylomirabilia; order Rokubacteriales; family CSP1-6; genus AR5. Next base: position 2,440,845 of record CAVUPM010000002.1, on the reverse strand, counting down.
TCGCGCCGTTCCTGGATCGGGGCGCGTGGGGCGTGCAGGTGCCCCACGTCAACACGGCGGCCGAGGCGCGGGCCGCCGTCGACGCCGTGAAGTACGCTCCGGAAGGTCACCGGGGGATCTTCAGCGGCGGCCGGCCCGCCGGCTACGGCTTCAAGGGCACGACGGCGGACTATGCCAGGGAAGCCAATCGCCAGACCCTGGTGTGCCTGATGCTGGAAGAAGTCGAGGCCATCGAGACCTTGCCGGAGCTGGTGACCGTGCCGGGCGTGGACGTCTTCTTCATCGGCTCGGGCGACCTGTCGCAGTCGATGGGCTACACCGGCCAGCAGGCGCATCCGGAGGTGCAGCAGGTGATGGAGCGCGGCGTCAAGACGATCACCGGCGCCGGGCGCATCGCCGGGTGCAGCTGTCCCGACAACCTCATCCCCAAGTTCCTGGGGCTGGGCGTGCAGTACTTCCACAGCGGCGTGAACCGACTGCTCCAGCAGAGCAGCGAGGCGTATCTCAAGACGATGCGCCAGGCCGCGGCCGGCGCCGGCCAGTAACCTTCCAGGAGGCTCCATGGCCCGCATACCGCTCGCCACCAGGGATCAGGTCGCCGACAAGGAAAAGCCCACGTACGACGCCTTCATGGCGAGCCGGGCGAACCGGCCCAACGTCGGCCCGTACTCGCTCCTCGTGCACATGCCCGAGATGGCCCAGCGGCTGGAAGCGCTGCGCACCTACCTCCGCGACGAGGCCAGCCTGTCGCAGAAGCTGCAGGAGCTGGTCATGATCTCGGTGGCCCGGGAGATGGGCTGCGCCTTCATCTGGTACGCCCACGCCGCCGCCGCCAAGCAGGCCGGCGTCCGCGGCGACGTCGTGGACAGCATCCGCGAGAAGCGCGCCCCCGCCCACCTCGATGCCGAGGAGCAGACCGTGGTGGATTTCACCCGCGAGCTGCTCCAGCACCGCAAGGTCAGCCGGCCGACGTTCGACGCCGCCACCGCCCGCTTTGGACAGCGGGGAACGATGACGCTGACGAACCTGATCGCCTGCTACGCGGTGCTGGCGTACAACATGAACGCCTACGAGCTGGAGGCGCCGGCGCATCCGACCGAGAAGGCCCTGCCGGCGGGTTGAGTAACGAGGGGCGCCACGGCTTCGCCGGGGCGCCCCGAACCGCCCGGGGGGGCTTGGGGGCCATATCGGGGCCCCCATGTACTAATCAAAGCCGACGATCTCGACCCAGTTCGAGCCCTTGCCCGTCGGGTACTTCTGCAGCAGCTTGAGCGCCCCGTTCGCGCGGTCGATCTCGTAGACCGAGATCGTGTCCGACTTCTCGCCGCTCACCACCACGTAGCGGCCCTTGGGGTCGATGCGAAAGCCGCGCGGCTGCTTCTCGGTGGGCGTGCTCGACAGATAGGTCAGCTTGCCGGTGGCCACGTCGACGCTGAAGATGCCGATCGAGCTGCTGGTTCGCTCGGCGGCGTACAGGAACTTGCCGTCCGGCGTGACGTGCAGGTCGGACGCCCAGATGTCGTTCGAGGTGTCGCGAGGCGCCTGGCCCGGCGCGACGACCCCGCCGCGCGGCGCGCCCGGCACCAGCTTGGTGTCGGCGGGCAGCGCGGAGGCCGAGCTCACCTCGGTCAGGAGTCCCGTCGCCGCGTCCAGCGACAGCGTCGTGACCGTCGCCACCAGCTCGTTCAGCAGAAAGGCGAACTTGTTGTCGGGCGACATGACGATGTGGCGCGGGCCGGTCATCGCCTTCAGCTGCACGAGCGGCGGCGTGTTCGCCGTCAGCTTCCCGGTCTTCGCGTCGAGGCGGAACTGGAAGATCTGGTCGGTGCCCAGATGGGGCACGAAGACGTAGCGGTTGGTCCGGTCGGTGATGATCGCGTGGGCGTTCCGGGCGGTCGAGGTGACCTGGATCGGCTCGGACACCTTGCCGTCCTTGCCGATCGCGTTGACGCTCACGAGGTGCCCGCCGTAGGAGGCCCCGAGCAGGTAACGGCCAGTCTGGTCGACCTGGATGTACGGGAAGCTGTCGGCGAGCGGCGCGGTGGAGAGCTGCTTCAGCGCACCGGTGCCGCGATCGATGGAGTAGCTGACCACCGTGAAGGGCTTGGAGCGGACCGCGGCGAAGAGAAAGCGCTTGTCGGGGCTCACACTCATCGGCATCACCGGCTTGCCCGCGTCGACGCGCGGCCCGGGCTGCAGCGTGCCGTCGGATCCGAGCGTGTACATGCCGATGGTCCCATCCTCGGCATTCGAGACGTAGACGAACGTCGCCGCGTGGGCGGTGCCCACCACCGTCATGAGCGCGGACACGACGATTCCCGTGACGAGCGCGAGTGCATGCATCGGGCCCTCCTTTGGCTCGAGTGGATTTCAGGGAAAGACGATCACGCCCCGCCCGACGGCGTCGGTCTCGATGTCCTCGTAGGCGCGATTGATGTCGGCCAGCGCATAGTGCCGGGTGACGAGGCTGGCGACGTCGAGCCGGCCGCGCTCCACCCAATCGGCGATGCGCGGCATGTCCTGGCGGGGATGCGCCGAGCCGTAGTACGTCCCCGTGATGGTCTTCTCGCCGCGCGTCAGCACCGCCGGCTCGATGGCGGCGGTGTCTCCGAGGGGCGCGATGCCGACGATGACCGCGGTGCCGCGCTTGCGCAGCATGTCGACGGCCATCCGCGTGGTGGCGCCGCTGCCGTAGGCCTCGAAGGCGAAGTGGGCACCGCCGCCGGTGAGGGCTTGCACGCGCGCCACCGCGTCCTCGGTACGCGCGTTGACGACGTGGGTGGCCCCGAACTTCCGCGCGAAGGCCAGCGCCGCGTCCTTGACGTCCACCGCCACGATGGTGGTGGCGCCGGCCAGCCGCGCGCCCTGCACCACGTTGAGGCCGACGCCGCCGCAGCCGATCACTGCTACCGCGTCCCCGGGCTGCACGCGCGCGCTGAACACCGCGGCGCCCACCCCGGTGGTCACGCTGCACCCGATGAGCGCCAGCTGCGGGAAATCGAGCGCGGCCGGGGCCGGGACGCAGCCCGTCTCGGGGACGACGGCGTACTCGGCAAAGCACGCCACCTTGCCCATGTGGGTGCAGTCCTGCCCGGTCAGTGTGTGCAGGCGGGAGGTGTTGTCGTAGAGCTTGCCGCTGGTGCGCGCGTGCTCGTCGCACAGGTGGGGGTGACCGCTCTCGCAGGAGTGGCAGTGGCCACAGTTGGGCACGAAGCTCAGGATGACCCGGTCGCCCGGCTTGACCATGCTCACGCCCTCGCCCACGCTCTGCACGGTGCCGGCGCCCTCGTGGCCCAGCACCGCGGGCATGGCGATGGTGGCCTCGCCCTTCTGGAAGTGCAGATCGCTGCGGCATACCCCGGCGGCGGCGACCTTGATCAGCACCTCGCCGCGTCGCGGGGCATCCAGATCGACGGTTTCGACCGAGTACGGCTTGTTGACGGCGTAGAGGACGGCAGCGGTCACGCGCATGGTGTTCTCCCGTGGGGCGTGGTCGTCGGCGTGCAGACTACCCGAGATCCGCGGACGACGAAAGCGCCGGTTCCAGGCGGGTCGTCTCGACCCCTTGAAGCCGTCTCCGATCGCTCCTACCATCACGACCATGACCAACGAGGCCCTGCGCACGATTCTTCCGATCGCCGGCTGGGGTGACGATCGCGCCCGCGCGGTCGAGATCACGGGCGGCATCGATCCGATCCTGCCGACGTCGTTCCGCATCGGCGAGACCGCGGCGGCCACGCTGGCGGCGCTCGGCCTCGCCATCTCCGACCTGTGGGCCCTGCGCACCGGGCGCCGCCAGGACGTCGCGGTCGATACCCGCCAGGCGACGGCCTCGCTCCGCAGCGGGCACTACATGAAGCTGGACGGGGCGGCCGTGTCGACCGAGCGCAACTCGATCATGGGCGTTTACCCGGCCCGGAACGGGCGGTGGAGCTACCTGCACTGCAACTTCCCGAACCATCGAGAGGCTGCCCTCCGCGTGCTCGGCGTGCCGGAGGATCGCGAGGCCGTGCGCCAGGCGGTGGCGAAGTGGGACGCGCTCGAGCTCGAGGAGGCGATCATCGCCGCCAAGGGCGCCGGCGGCATGGTACGCACGATGGACGAGTGGGCCAAGCACCCGCAGGCCGCCGCGATCGCCTCGCTGCCGCTCATGGAGATCGTGAAGATCGCCGACAGCCCGCCGGAGAAGCTGCCCGACGGTGATCGGCCGCTGTCCGGCGTCCGGGTGCTCGACCTCACACGGGTCCTCGCCGGGCCGACCTGTGCCCGCAGCCTCGCCGAGCACGGCGCCGACGTGCTCAAGATCACCGGCGCGCACCTGCCGAACCTCGGCCACCAGGAGTTCGACACCGGCCACGGCAAGCTCTCCGCGCACCTCGATCTTCGCGAGAAGAAGGACGTCGACATCCTGCGCGGACTGGTCCGCGAGACCGACGTGTTCTCGCAGGGCTACCGGCCCGGCACGCTCGGCGATCGCGGGTTCGCGCCCGAGGCGCTGGCGAAGCTCCGCCCCGGCATCGTGTTCGTCTCGCTGTGCGCCTTCAGCCACGTCGGTCCCTGGGCGTCGCGGCGCGGCTTCGACACGGTGGTGCAGACGGTCAGCGGCATCACCGCTCGCCAGGGCGAGCTGTTCCCCGGCGCCGAGCCGGGCCCACAGTTCTACCCGGTGTCGGCGATCGACTACCTGACCGGTTACCTGATGGCGTTCGGGGCGGCGGTGGCCCTGGCCCGGCGGGTGCGCGAGGGCGGGAGCTGGCTCGTGCGGATCTCGCTGGCCCAGACCGGGCGCTGGCTCGTCGACCGCGGCCAGCTGGCGGAGGCCGAGCTGAAGGACGTGCCGAAGGAGTTCACGTCAGCGGAGTTGCAGCGCTGGTCGACGACGAGCGAGACGCCCGCTGGCCGGCTACACCACCTCGCGCCGGTGCTACGGCTCTCGGAGACGCCACCCCGCTGGGCGCGGCCCTCCGTCCCGCTCGGCTACCACCAGCCGGTGTGGCCGCCACGGGCCACGTGAAGATCGGCGTCGTCTTTCCGCAGACCGAGATCGGGCAGGATCCGGCGGTCATCCGCGATTACGCCCAGGCCGTCGAGTCGATGGGGTACACGCACATCCTCGCCTTCGACAGCGTGGTCGGCGCGAACCCCGACCGACCGGGAGGCTGGACCAGCCCGTACACGTACCAGCACGCCTTCCACGAGCCGTTCGTTCTCTTCGGCTTCTGCGCCGGGGTCACGCGGAGCATCGAGCTGGTCACGGGCATCATCATCCTGCCCCAGCGGCAGACGACGCTCGTCGCCAAGCAGGCGGCTGCGGTGGACGTCCTCTCGGGGGGACGGCTGCGCCTGGGCATCGGAGTCGGCTGGAACCCCGTCGAGTTCGAGGCGCTGGGCGAGAACTTCGGCAATCGCGGCAAGCGGGTCGAGGAACAGCTCGAGGTCATGCGACGTCTCTGGACCAGCGAGCTGGTGACCTACGAGGGCCAGTGGCACCGCGTGCCCGACGCGGGCATCAAGCCGTTGCCCGTCCAGCAGCCCATTCCCATCTGGATGGGAGGCGAGAGCGAGGTGGTGCTCCGCCGCGCCGCCCGCCTCGCGGACGGCTGGATCACGCTGCAGACCTTCCGCCCGGGCCCCGCCGCCCAGCACACGATCGACCGCCTCCACGGCCTCGTCCGGGAGGCGGGTCGCGATCCGGCCGCGTTCGGCATCGAGGGACGCGTGGCCCTGGCCCAGGTTCCCCCGGCGGAGTGGGCGAAGGAGATGGCCGCCTGGCGCGCGATGCGCGGCATCACGCACGTGTGCGTCAACACGATGGGGCTCGGTCTTCCGAGCCCAGCGGACCACGTGAGGACGCTCGAACGCTTCACGAAGGACGTCCTGGGGCGAGCGCGGGTCGGCGCTCAGAAGCTCGGCTTGGTCGCGAATGGTGTCAGCTGCAGCTCGTGCGTCCAGCAGGATTTGTCCTGAGTGTGCAGGTAGTAGAACGCCTCGGCAATCTTCACGGGATTCATCACGATCTCGGGGTTCTTCTGGGCTCTCGGAAGCGCCCGGGTGCCGGGGGAGTCGATGAGGCCGTCGATCACGACATTGGCCACGTGGACGCCGTGCTCGGAATACTCCTCCGTGAGGACCTGCGCCAGCGTGCGCATCATGACACGCGGATAGTAGAGCGACTGTCCGGTCAGGCGCTTGCGGCCACGCAACGAAAACTGGTTGTTTGAGATGAGGAAGGAGCCGGCCCCGCGCCGGCGCATGGCGGGCAAGACGTCCTGGGCGACCAGGAAGGGGCCACGGCTGGCGATGTGCTGGGCGGTTTCGAATATCTCGACGGGTACGTGTTCCAGCAGCTCCTTCTCCGGCGGCAAGTCGCGCCCCTCCAGATAGCCGGCGTTGTAGACCAGGACATCCGGGTCACCCGCTTTCGTGCGGATCGTGTCGAACGCGCGCGATATGGAGTCGCGTGACACCAGGTCCAGCTCGACGATCATGCTCTGACCGCCTTGCTCGACGATGGCCTTCTCCAGCCCCGCGGCATTGGCGGCCTGGCGGGTCGTCAGGACGACGAGAAAGCCCTCCTTGGCGAATTTCTGAGCGATGGCACCGCCGACGCCCCAGCGGATCCCGACGGGGATGTCGCTGTCGTCGAGCGCCTTGCCGTGCGCCAGCTTGGTGTTACGTCCATCGCCCTGCCACTTGGACGTTGCCCCAACCACGACGGCGACCTGCTTGCGGACTGCGCTCATCCGGGGCTCCTCACTCGCTGGGGGTTCACTGATCGCGGCTGGTGAAACGATATCGCACCGGGCGCGTCAGCCGCCGGCGGCGCAGCAGTGAGGCGTCGGCGGGGGCACGTCGAGGGCGGGGCTCCGGTCGAAGAAGCCGGTGGGCTTGAGCGTGAAGCCGATGGCCATGACGGGCATCACCGGCCAGTCCTCGGGACGGACGATGTGATGCGCGCCGAACGTGTACCAGAGGACGACGTCCGTGTTCTGCAGCGGCGCGTCGTCCTGCACATAGGCCGGTAGCCCGGCCCCGCCGGGGTGCTGGTTCGGGTAGTCGCCCGCCGCGTAACGCTCGCGGGGGTCGTGACGCGTCACCCAGAGATGCCGGGTCATGAAGGCTGCGCGCTTCGTGACGGAGGCCTCGGGCCCCGCGAAGGGCAGCACGTTGTCGCCGGGCATCAGCTTGTAGGCCACCGGCTCGCCCAGGCGATTGCGGACGGACGGGTTCACGACCTTCCAGAAGCGGCCGCGAAGCGGGTCGACGAGGCGCGGCGCGCGGACCTCGGACTCGAGCAGGGTCGCCTCGGCGCGGAAGGCATTGTGATGCGGGTTGTCCGGGCCGGGCGGGTCAGCCACCGTGTTCACCTCGTACACGGAGTTCTCCAGGCCGTCCACCATCATGTCGAGCCGGGCGTTGAAGAAGTGCTGATGGATGGGCCCGTAGACCTGGGGAGCCACCAGCTCGCCCCACGGCGGCTTCACACCGGGCGGCTCTGCCCCGTTCGAGATGATGCCGGTCATCTTCACCTCGAGCTCGATGCTCCCGTCCTGGTAGAAGTACCAGTAGAAGCCGTACTCGTAGTTGCCCACGGTGGCGATGAACGACACGACGAGGCGGCGGGAGCGGCGGACCTCGGCGTGGTTGCGGCGCCAGTCGACGTGCTTCCAGAGGATCCCGTTGTCCTCCTCGTGGATGCACACCGCGTTGGGCAGGGTCACCGCGCGGCCCCGGCTGTCGTTGACGACGGCGTCGAGATAGCGGATCTCCCCCAGGCAATCGCACCCGTTCTCGAGGGCGTTGGCGAGGGTGCCGATGCCGTACTCGCCCACGTCGAAGGCATTGCGGTGAAAGTAGGTCGGCCGCGGGTCGCCGTACGGCACGACCATGTCGGCGATGGAGGCGCGGTACAGGATGGGGCGCTCCCGTCCCTGGTCCGCGTAGCTCACGGTGTGGATGACCAGCCCCTCGCGGGGGGTGAACCCCAGACGCATCCGCCACTTCTGCCAGGTGAGCTCGTGGCCACGGAGCTCGAAGCTCGGGCCGTCGGGCTGGTGGATCTCGATCGGCTTGAGATCCGGGCGGACGGACGTCGTGTCAGGGGAGTAGTTGGCGTCCTCCGGCGGCAGGGCCACCACGCCGCCGTCCTCGACCTTCACCACCTGCATCGCGTTCAGGTCCACGACGGTGAGGAGATTGGCGACGGGCCGCGCGTAGCCGTTGTCGTCGGGATGCCGGCGCACCCACGTCAGCGCCCGCACGAGCCGGCGGCCCTCGTCGTCGGCGAAGCCGAAGTTGCCGGCGGACCACGAGTCCACCATCGCCAGGCCGAAGTCCGTCACCCCGCGGCGGCGCATGGCCTCCTGCCAGCGGGGGTCGGCCCGGACCGCCGCCTCGCACTCCGCGAACTCGTCGAGCACGATGGCAGGCTGAGCGCCGGGCACGTGCTCCCAGGACAGCACCCGTCCGTGGGACAGCGAGACGACGGCCTCGTACGTTCTTCCCGTGGCGCCATCCACGAGCACCACGAAGGCGGCGCGCTCCACGGCATCACCGGGCCTGTGCCCGAGCACGACCTTCTTGCCCGGCTCGTGCAGCATGATGAAGATCACCCGGCTCTTCGGACCGGGCGACCGCTCGGCGGTCAGGATCTCCCAGGCGCGCTCGACCTCGGCGGCGCCGAGAGGGTCCAGCGGGTGTGCGGTCGCGGGTGGTGCCGTGGTGGTCGATGTCATGCTCGTCTCCTCGCCGGCGGCGTTCGATCGCCCGCCATCGGATTGTCGCCGACATCCTACTTCCGGAGAACGGCGGTCTGGTCGGTCAGTCCTCCGTCGCCAGTCTCACCACGTCGGCCACGGAAGGAGGGGCACCAGGGACACGCCAAGCCCCACCAGCGCCCCACAGGCGACGACGGTCGGTATGCTCCGCCTGGCCGTCAGGAAGTACATGGAGAGCAGCAGCCCGATGGGCGAGACGACGATGACGCCCAGACGGCGATCCAGGCGCCGGCCGCGAGGACATTGAGAGGACGCGTCGACCGTCCACGCTCTAGTCGGTCACCAGCCGATCGCCCGCGCCGCCCGGCGCGGGTCGGCGCCGCCGTAGAGGATCCCCCGCTCCAGATCTGCCGAGATCGCGCACACCCCCGCGGTGCCGATCGACAGGTCGGGCAGCCATTGCACCCGATGCCCGCGCGCGGCCAGCGCCTCGCCCGTCGCCTCGCCGATGGGCCGCTCGAGGTCGAGCCGGCCGGGATAGTAGGGATGCGGCTCGAAAGACCCCGGGAAACTGTGCGTGACGAAGCGCGGCGCCTCGACCGCCTCCTGGATGCTCATGCCGAACACCGTGTGGTTCAGGAAGACCTGCAGCATGCCCTGGGGCTGAAGATCTCCGCCGGGTGCGCCGAAGGGCATGATCCACTCGCGGCCGCGCCGCGCGAGCGCCGGGTTGGGCGTCAGGCGCGGGCGCTTGCCCGGCGCGACGCAGGACGGATGACCCGGCACCGCCCACGACTGCGAGCCGCGCGTCGAGGGGCAGAAGCCCAGGCCAGGAATCACCGGGCCATCCCACGACGAGTCGCTGGGCGTCGCCGAGAAGGCGTTGCCGCGACGATCGACGACGCACACGTAGGAGGTGTCGCCGTCGAGGTCGCCGCCACCCGCGGCGGCCGGCTCGGCCGCGCGAGATATGGCCGCTTCGAGTCCGGGGAGGCGGCCTGCCGTCGGCATCTCGGGACAGGCATGCTCGCCGATGAGCCGCCGCCGCTCGGCTGCGTACGCGGACTTCAGCAGCGCGTCCATCGGCACCTCGACGAACCGCGGGTCGCCGTAGTACCGTTCGCGATCGGCGAGGCAGAGCTTCATCGCCTCCGTGACCAGATGGACGTACGCCGGCGTGTTGTGGCCGAGGGCTTTCAGGTCCACGCCTTCCAGCAACGAGAGCATCTGCAGCAGAACCGGGCCCTGGCACCAGGGGCCGCACGTGAGCACCTCCATGCCGCCGAAGGTGGTGCGCACCGGGGGCGCGATCTCGGACTGATAGGAGGCCAGGTCGTCGGCCGTCAACCAGCCGCCATTGTCGCGGTGATATCGCACCATGGCGGCGGCGAGGTCGCCGAGGTAGAAGGCGTCGCGCGCGGCCCGCAGGCCGGCGGCGCGGCCGCGCGGGCTCGCCGAGCGCTCCTCGTCCGCCATGAACTGCAGCGACCGCGCGAGATCCGCCTGCACGAACAGCTCCCCCTCGCGCGGTGCGCGGCCCCCGGGGAGCCAGATCGCCGCGCTGGCCGGCCAGCGCCGGTACCCGTCGGCATTCTTCTCGATGTAGTGGGCCATCACCGGATGCATGGTGAAGCCCTCGCGCGCGTAGCGGATGGCCGCGGCGGCCACGTCGCCGAAGCTCAGCGTGCCGTAGCGCTCCAGCGCGAGGATCCAGGCGTCGGGGGCCGCCGGCACCACCGTACGCAGGAGGCCGACCGGGATGGTGCCACCGTGCTGCTCCACGAAGGTCTCGAGGCGGGCCGCGCGCGGCCAGCCCCCGAGCCCGGCGATCGTGATGGTCTCGTCGCGGTCGGCCAGGTGGATCACCATCGGCGCCACGCCAGAGAACTGCACCTGGTCGCTGTGCACCACGCCGAGCGCGATCCCGGCGGCGACGCCGGCGTCGACCACGTTGCCGCCGGCCTTGAGCACGGCATCACCGGCCTCGGCGGCCAGGTAGTGGCCGGCCGAGATCATGTGACGTCCCGCGGTGATCATCGGTTGCAGCGGCATCCACTCTCTCCTCTCGCCCCGGTCGGGGCGCACCGTCGCGCAAGCGTAGCACGCGCGTCCGCGGCTTGACCGCGGGTCCGGCGGCGCATAGAGTCGCTGCCATGTTGCGGATTGGCGTGCTCATCCCTCCGGTGAACGTGACCGTCGAGCCCGAGTTCAATCGCTGGGCGCCACCGGGCGTGACCGTCCACGCCTCCCGGATGTGGCGCCGGCGCGCGCGGCTGACCCCCGACGACCTGCGCGAGATGCTGACGCGCCTCGACGACGACTGCGCGCGGCTCGCCATGGCCCAGCCCGGCGTCGTGCTCTACGCCTGCACCAGCGGCAGCTCGCTGGAGACGGGCGGCTTCGACCGGAAGCTGAGCGAGCGCATCGCCCGCGCCTCGGGCGCGCCGGCATCCACCACCGCTACCGCCGTCGCCGCGGCGCTGCGCGCCCTCGGCATCCGGCGCCCGGCCGTGGTCACGCCGTACCCGGACGAGATCAACGAGCGCGAGATGGCGTTCTTCGCCGAGCTGGGCTTCGCGCCGGTGAGCCTCGAGAGCTTCCGCGAAGGGGACAGCCACGCGATCCCGCGCATCGACCCGGAGGACACAGCCCGGCTGGCCCTCAAGGCGGATCGCCCGGAGGCCGACGGCGTCTTCATCTCCTGCACGAATCTGGCGACGGCGCCGATCATCGAGCGGCTCGAGACCGAGCTGGGCAAGCCCGTGGTGACCTCGAACCAGGCCACACTCTGGCTCGGCCTGCGCGCGCTCGGCGTGACGGCGGCGGTGCCTGGCGCCGGGCGGCTTCTGGCGGAGCCGTTCGCGCCAGCCGCCGGCGCTCTCGCTCAGCCCAGCGGGCACTCCGCGTGAGCGCGCGGCTTCCCGAGCGCGGGCGACCCTGGGACGAGCTCTCCCGGGAGATGGCCGACCTCAAGCGCGACGACCTCGACTGGCGCGGCGGGCGACACGCCGCCTTCGTCTGGCACGCCGACGACGCGGTCGAGACGGTGGCGCGCGAGGCGTACGCGCTCTTCATGACCGAGAACGGCCTCGGCCTGCGCGTGTTCCCGAGCCTGCGCCGCATGGAGGCCGACGTCGTCGCGATGGTGGCCGGCCTCCTCGGCGGCGACGCCTCCGTGGCCGGCCACATGACCTCTGGCGGCACGGAGAGCATCTTCCTGGCCGCCCACGCGGCGCGCGAGTGGGCGCGGCGCCACCGCCCCGACGTCACCGCGCCGGAGATCGTGGCGGCCTTCTCGGCGCACCCGGCCATCGACAAGGCGGCCCACTACCTCGGCATGCGCGTGGTGCGCGTCCCCACCGGCGCCGACTTCCGCGCCGACGTGGCGGCGATGGCGGCGGCCGTCACGCCACGGACCGTCATGTGCTACGCCTCGGCGCCCACCTACTCGCTGGGCGTCGTGGACCCGGTCTCCGCGCTCGGCGCGCTGGCGGAAGAACGCGGCCTCTGGCTGCACGTTGACGCCTGCGTGGGCGGCGTCCTCGGCCCCTTCGTGCGGGAGCTGGGCTACCCGGTACCGGCGTTCGGCCTCGACCTGCCCGGTGTGTCCTCGCTCTCGGCCGATCTCCACAAGTCGGGCTATGCCGCCAAGGGCGCCTCGGTCATCCTCTACCGGGACGCGGCGCGAGAGGCCTGCGGGCGCTACGAGTTCAGCGACTGGCCCACCGGGCTCTACGCCGTGCCCACCTTCGCCGGCACGCGGCCGGGCGGCGCCATCGCCGCCGCGTGGGCGGTCATGCACTTCCTCGGCGCCGAGGGCTACCGGCGCATCGCCGCGACCGTGATGCAGGCGCGGGAGCGCCTCGTGGCGGGGCTCGCTCGCATCGACGCGCTCCACGTCTGGGGCGAGCCCGACCTGTGGGCGGTGGCCTACGGAGCCGAGGACTGCGACATCCACGCCGTCGCCGACGCGATGAGCGCCCGCCGCTGGTCGGTGGGCCGTGTGCGGAAGCCGGCGGGGATCCACCTGATGCTCACGCCCGTCCACGCGCCGATCGTCGACGACTACGTGGCCGATCTCGCGGTGTCGGTGGCCGCGGTGCGCGCGGGCGTCGGCGCCCCGTCGCGCACGCCGGTGGTCTACTGACGCGCTACCGCTGCCTGGGCCAGATCGCTCGAGGGCCGAGGATCAAATCAGGGAACGGCGGGAGCGAGACCGTCGTGCTTTCGGATAGGGTGCCCGCATTCCGGTACTGCCCCTGGGTCAGCTGATACGCCTCGATCGTTCTCGCGGGCGGGTCGACGATCCAGTAGTAGGATACGCCGTACCGCGCGTACAGCTGCAGCTTGCGTCGCCGGTCGATACCAGTAGTCGACGGTGAAATCACCTCCACGGCGAGCGTCGGTGCCCCCTCGATGCCTCGTTCGCTTATGACCGACCCGCGCGCTGTCTCGATGAACACGATATCGGGCTGAACGACGGTGACGTTCTCGAGGATGCAATCCAGGGGGGCGGGGAATACTTCCCCGAGTCCCCTGGCGTTGACGTGGCCGTGGAGAATCACGGCCAGGTTGAGAAGGATTGCCTGGTGGCCGGTGCCGGGCGACGGTGTCACGGACAGCTCCCCCTCGTGCAGCTCGTAGCGACGGCCGTCGTCGGGGAGTTCCGCGTAATCCTCGTAAGTCAGGCGCACGCGAGTCGTCATGGTCGTTCCCCATCGAGTCTAGCACCCGGCCACGCTCGCGCATGACACCACGCTGGACACTCCCCGGGGAATGTCCAATCTTCCGCACGCCAGCGAGAGGCGTCGCGAGGCAGGTGGGCGCCGATGCTATAGTGCGCCCGTGAACTTCGACTTCTCGCCCGACCAGAAGGCGCTGCGCGACCAGGCGCGCAAGTTCCTCGGCGAGCACGCCTCCTCCGTCCGCGTGCGCCGCATCCTCGACACCGACGAGCCATACGACCGCGACCTCTGGCGTGGCGTGGCCGAGATGGGCTGGACGGGCACGGCCATTCCCGAGGCGTACGGCGGCGCCGGCTTCGGCTACCTGGAGCTGTGCGTGATCGCCGAGGAGCTGGGACGGAGCGTCGCACCCATTCCGTTCTCGTCCACCGTGTACCTCGTGGCCGAGGCGCTGTTGCTGGCCGGCAGCGAGGCGCAGAAGCAGACGTGGCTGCCCCGCATCGCCAGCGGTGAGATCGTGGGCTGCCTGGCCCTGGCCGAGGGCGCCGGCGCGCCGACGCCGCGCACGGTGAAAACGCGCGCCGAAGGCGGGCGGATCAGCGGCACGAAAGCCCCGGTCGCCGACGGCGACGTGGCGGATATCGCGGTCGTCGCCGCCCACGCTGACGGATCGAAAGACCTCTCTCTGTACCTGGTGGACCTGGCCAGCGGCGGCGCCGCCCGCACGCCGCTGCCCACCGTGGACCCCACGCGCTCGCACGGCCGCCTCGTCTTCGACGGCGCGGCGGCCGAGCCACTCGGTACGGCCGGCGACGGCGCCGCGCTGCTGGAGCGCGTGCTCGACCGCGCCGCGGTGCTGGTCGCCTTCGAGCAGGTCGGCGGCGCCCAGGCCGCGCTCGACATGGCGCGAGAGTACGCCATGGGACGCTTCGCCTTCGGGCGACCCATCGCCTCGTTCCAGGCGATCAAGCACAAGCTCGTGGACATGTACGTGGGCGTCGAGCTGGCGCGCTCCAACGCCTACTACGCCGCCTGGGCGCTCTCGACGGACGCCGCCGAGCTGCCGGTGGCGGCCGCGGCCGCACGCGTCAGCGCCACCGAGGCCTACTTCCACGCCGCCAAGGAGAACATCCAGACGCACGGCGGCATGGGCTTCACCTGGGAGTTCGATTGCCACCTGCACTACCGCCGCGCGAAGCTGACCGGGCTCGGTCTCGGCAGCGCGCGCCGCTGGAAGGACCTCCTGATCACGCGCCTCGAGGCGCGCGCCGGCTGAGGCCGAGCCCATGGATTTCTCCGACACGCCCGACGAGGCCGGCTTCCGCAACGAGGCGCGCACGTTCCTGGAGCGCCACGCCGAGCCCCGGCGCGGCGCCTTCGAGACGTGGCAGAGCCGCTACCCCGACCGCGAAGGTCTGGAGCGCGCCAAGGACTTCCAGCGGAAGCGGGCCGATGCCGGGCTGGCCGGGCTGCACTGGCCCAAGGCCTACGGCGGCCGCGAGGCACCGCCGATCTTCCAGGTGATCCTGGCCCAGGAGGAGGCGCGCTACCTCGTCCCCCGCGGGTACTTCGAGATCGGCCTCGGCATGTGCATGCCGACCCTGTTCGCCTACGCCACGGAGGAGCAGCGGCGGCGCTACGCGCCGGCCGCGCTACGCGGCGACGAGGTCTGGTGCCAGCTCTTCTCAGAGCCCGGCGCCGGCTCCGACCTGGCGGGGCTGCGCACGCGCGCCGTCCGCGACGGCGACACGTGGGTCGTCAATGGTCAGAAGATCTGGACCTCGGGCGCCCACTGGGCCGACCACGCCATCCTGGTCACGCGCAGCGACCCCAAGACCCCCAAGCACAAGGGCCTCACCTTCTTCTTCCTGTCGATGAAGTCGCCGGGGATCGAGACGCGGCGGATCAAGCAGATCTCCGGGCAGTCGCACTTCAACGAGGTCTACCTGACCGACGTCCGCATCCCCGACCGCCAGCGGCTGGGCGGAGTCGGCCAGGGCTGGGGCGTGGCCATCACCACGCTCATGAACGAGCGCCTCACCTCCGGCGAGCTGCGCGGCCCCGACTTCGAGGAGCTGTTCGCGCTGGCGCGTACGGTCGAGCTGGAGGACGGGCCGGCCCTCGCCAACGCGGCGGTCCGCGACCGGCTGGCTGACTACTACGTACGCACCCAGGGCGTACGCTGGTCGCGCTACCGCACCATGACCGCGCTCAGCCGCGGCGACACCCCGGGGCCCGAGAACGCCATCGGCAAGCTCGTCAACGCCGCCAAGGCGCAGGACATGGCCTCCTTCGCGCTCGATCTGCTGGACATGGGCGGCGTGGTGACCGACAAGGACTGGGCACCGATGCGGGCGGCCTTCCAGGAGTCGCTGCTGTCCTCGCCGGGCAGCCGCATCGCGGCGGGCACCGACGAGATCCTCAAGAACATCCTCGCCGAGCGCGTTCTGGGGTTGCCCCAGGACATCCGCGTCGATCGCGAGGCGCCCTTCGACGCGCTGCCGACCAGCCGGCGCTAGGATCCGCCCGACACCCGTTCAACGATGCTTCCGGGCGGGGTATGTGCCGACCTGTGGGCGGCGGTCAGTAGGGTTCCCTGACGAAGATGAAGGTGGTCCCCTGCACGATGGGAGCGCTGGCGCCGACGAAGGAGACGTTGACGTCCTTGACCTGGCGCTCCCCGGCGCGTCCCGACGCCTGCAGCGCGCCCTCGATGATGTGCCAGAGCCCGTGGATGCGCCCGGTGCCCAGGCTTCCGCCGAAGGTGTTCAGCGGCAGCTCGCCGTCCAGCTCCATGCGTCCGTCCTGGATGAAATCGAGCGCTTCGCCCTCCTTGCAGAACCCGTAGGACTCGAGGCCGTAGATCACCGAGGCGGAGAAGCCGTCGTAGATCTGCGCCACGTCGACGTCGCTCGGGGAGAAGCCCGAGCGCTCCCAGGTGAGGCGCGACGAGCTGCGGCCGCCCTCCATGTAGCTGCTCAGGCTCCCGATGCGTCCGGCCACCTCGAAGGCCAGCCGCTGACCGTAACCCGCGAGGTAGGCGGGGCGCGGCCGCAGATCGCGCGCGCGGTCGGCGGTGGTCAGGACGATGGCGACCGCGCCCTGCACCGGGATGTCGCAGTCGTAGAGACAGAACGGGTACGCGACCATCCGGGAATTCAGGTAGTCCTCGCGCGTGAGCGGCGTCCTGTAGAAGTAGGCGTGCGGGTTCATGTGCGTGTGCCGGCGCTGGGTCACGGCGAGCGTCGCCATCTTCTCCCGGTTCTGGCCGTGCCGCTCCAGCCAGCGCGTGTACGCGACGGCCATGCCCTGTCCCGGACCGCCGAACCCGTACGGCGCGGTGAACTGCGTCGGCGCCCTGGGCGTAGGTGCCCGGCAGGTTCTGGTAGGTGCCCCGGGGGTTGTGCATCGCTCGCCAGACCACCGCGTACTTGCACACTCCGGCGAGCAGCGCGTTGACGGCCTGCTGGACGGCGCCGCCGATGTTCACCGTCTCCACCTGGACGTGCCAGCTCAGATTCGGGAGCTTCAGCATCGCCATCATGCAGTTGACGGACACGATGGTGACGCCGTCCACCACCGCGTGTCCCGTCGCCGGCAGCTCCGGATAGGTCGCCAGCCCATCGATGTCGGACATGGTGAGCCCGGAGTCTTCCACGGCGCCCTTGACCGCCTCGAGCGCATGCGCGGCCAGGGGGATCTCCGCCGAGCGCGTCACGCGAGAGAATCCCACGCCGCTCACCGCGACCTTGCACCGGTGCTCCCACATGCGGCCGATCTCCTTGCGACGACGTGCGCGTCGCGGCGCCAGCCGGAACTGCGGCAGCGTGATGTCGTCGTTCAGCGGCTCGAAGACCACCTCCACGCGACGCCCCACCTTCGCCTCCGTGTACGGAGCCTCCAGCAGGTTGGCCGCCAGCAGGGCGCCGGGTGCGTCGTCGAGCTCCACGATGATGCTCGCGTAGGGAATGGCCGCGGCAAATCGCCGGTCACCGGCGTGGTACATGATCGTGTAGGCGTAGATGGTGCCCTTGCCGCTGACGGGTTCGAACGCGAGGTCGATCGCCATGCAGTTCACGCAGGTCGCGTACGGCGGATGCTGGAAGTGCCCGCACGCCTGGCAGCGCTGCAGCGCCAGCACGCCCCGCCTGGCCGCTTCCCAGAAGGGTTTCGTCCACTCGTTCGGGACGGGAATTGGCCTGGTCACCTTGCTCCAGTCGCTCATCGTCATGGTCTCGTCCCTTCCGATCGGGCCCGACCCCCCAGCACGCGAGCCAGGATGTTGGCCCCCGCAAGCCATGTCAAGGGCTCTGGCGCTCGATCTCGATGGGGTGGAGAATCTGACATTGACCACGTGAGAGCCCCGACCGGACTGCTGATCGCTGCCGGCCTCTACCTCGTCGTGCTGCTGCCGTGGCTCGTCATGGACATCGGCCTGCGCCCTCATCCGCGCGCGTATCTGCTGGAGTTCTGGTTCGCATCCCCGGCGCGTCTGGCTGGCGACGGGATCCTCAATGTCGCCGCGTTCGTGCCGCTGGGCTGGCTGCTTTGCCGGAGCACCCGCGGCCTTGCCCTTTCGCCGACGGCCCGGGTTCTGATCGTCGCGGTGTTCTGCGCCGGGCTCAGCCTCACCGTGGAGACGGTGCAGTTCTTCCTCCCGTCCCGCTACTCGTCGGTGATCGACATCCTCACCAACACGACCGGCGCGGTCATCGGAGGCGTCCTCGGTGCCGGCCGATGGCGTCGGCCTGAGACGCGGCTGGGCCCGCGCGGCTAGGCCGCGCGCCGCGGCGCCCGGCGCCCGGGGCGGTGGGCGCCGCGGCGGCCCCCGGCCTTGGCCGGCTCGGGGCGGCGCGTCTTCAGGCTCTGCTGGAGCGCATCCATCAAGCTCACCACGCGCGCCGGCTTGCGCGGCGCTGGGACCGAGATCTCCTCGCCCTTCGCCTTCCGCTCGATCACCTGCATCAGCACCTCGTGGTAGGTGTCGCGGTAGCGCGCCGGGTCCCACTCGCTGGCCAGCGTGTCGATGAGCTGGCGGGCCAGGCCGAGCTCGCGCTGGTCGGAGCGGCCGGCGGCCGGCAGGTCGAGCGTCCCGGGCGAGCGGATCTCGCGGGCGAACCGCATGGTCGTGAGCGCCAGCGCCATGCCGACGGGCGCGAGGGCGGCCAGGTGCTCGCGCTGGCGGAGCACGATGGTGCCGATGCCGATGCGCTCGGTCTCGGCCAGGGCGTCGCGCAGCAGCGCGTAGGCCTTCGCCCCGGGCTTGCCGGTGGGCGCCAGGTAGTACGGCTCGTCGAAGTAGACGGCATCGACGGAGCGAGCGGGGACGAAGTCGCGAATCGTGAAGGTCTGCGTCGCCTCGACCCGCGCCCTGGCGAAATCCGTGTCGGTGACGACCACGTACTGGCCCTTCGCGTACTCGTAGCCACGCACGATCTCCGACCACGGCACCTCCACGCCCTCGGCCTCGCAGACCCGCTTGTAGTCGATGGGGCTGGTGTCCTTGGCGTGCAGGAGGCGGAAGTGGAGCTCGGCCGCGCGCTCGGTCGCCGAGTACAGCCCGACGGGCACGGT
The DNA here is from genome assembly GCA_963743355.1 of uncultured Candidatus Rokubacteria bacterium. Taxonomy (GTDB): domain Bacteria; phylum Methylomirabilota; class Methylomirabilia; order Rokubacteriales; family CSP1-6; genus AR5. The sequence continues at coordinate 2,421,869 of CAVUPM010000002.1, read as the reverse complement.
GACGAGACCGAAGCTGATCGCGCCCTTCCAGATCGCGCGTGGCATGGCAGCTCGTACAAAAGCAACACGGATGCCACCCGCCGCGGGGGTAGCCCGCTCGCCGTTCTGGGAAAAATTTCTCCCAGTCAAGGAGCGTGTCAGCCGGGTTTACCGGTGATTGAGCGTGGCACCTCGATTGCGTCTCATTTCCACCAGCCGATGAATCGTCCCCCGCGCCGCCGCCTCCAGCGCAGTCGACCCGCGGCCCCTCCCGCGGCGCCACCCCATCGCAACGGTCGGGTGGAGACGGCGACCCGGGCACGCGTGCTGGTGGTCGACGACCACCCCGACACGCGCGACTTGCTGGTGACGATCCTCAAGACCGAAGGCTATGACGTCGCGCTGGCCGAGGACGGGGACGTCGCGCTACGCCGCTACCGCGAGCGGGCGGCGGAGGTCGTGCTGATGGATCTCTACATGCCGCGCAGGGACGGCGTCACCACCATTCGCGAGTTGCGCGCCGAATTTCCCGCCGTCGTCATCGTGGCCATGTCCGGCGACGCCGGCACGATCTGGCGGGACGCGCTCGCCGAGGCGCGGGCGGCTGGCGCGCAACTCACCCTGCGCAAGCCGATCGAGCCGTGGGTCTTGCTCCGCGCGCTCGAAGGCCTGATCGCCGCGCGCAAGACCCTGCCGACCGACCTGCACCGCACCGCTTGACCCCATCTCAAGCAGCCCGCCGCTGGATCGCCTGCTCGCGCGCCTCCTGGTCGGTGCGGGGCCGCCGGAACCGCTCGACGGCAGCGATCGCGCCGGCCACCTGCAGCGCGGTGCCGGCCAGGCGGCTGCCGGTCGATGCCAGCTCGGACGCCGGCCGTCGCCGAAGGAGCCAGCCCATCGTGACCCCGGCTCCTAGCAGCGCCAGGGGCGCCCAACCCCGGCTCCGCGCCTGCTCGATCCAGCGCTCGACGGTCTGGCCCGCCACGGCGACGTCGTCATCGACGACCCGCGCGGGCTCGGCCACGGCGTCCACCGGCGCGACCTGCTCGCCGGGAGCCTTGGCGGTGATGGCGCCGCGCCCGGCGGCGGCGTGCTCGATCTCGGCATTGATCTCGGCGCCGACGAGCAGCACGACCCCGGTGAGATAGAGCCACAGCATGAGCAGGATGACGCCGCCGATGGAGCCGTAGGTCGCGCCGTAGTCGGCGAAGCGGGCCACGTAGAAGCGCAGGCCGTAGGACATCGCCAGCCACAGCACCAGCGCGACGACGGAGCCCGGCGTCACCCACCGCCAGTGCTGCTTCGCGGCCGGCGCGAAGTAGTAGACGAGCGCGATGCCGAGCAGGACGAAGAAGATCACGACCGGCAGGTTGAGGACGCTCCAGGCGAGGCTGAAGAGCGCGCCGAGGCCCAGGCGGTCGGCGACCGTTTCGCCGATCCGCGGACCGAACACGATCAGCATCAGCGCCGAGAGGATGAAGAGCGCGAAACCGAACGTCAGCACGATGGACACGAGCCGGCTCTTCCACCACGCGCGCGTGTCCTCGACGCCATAGGCGGCGTCCAGCGCGGTCATGACCGACGCCATGCCGTTGGAGCCTGCCCACAGGGCCGCCAGCACGCCGAAGGACAGCAAGCCGCCCTGCGCCCCGGCCTCGATCTCTTCGAGCGTCCGGCGGACGATCGAGGCGGCGTCGCCAGGCAGGGCCTGGTCCGCGTAGGCGATCAGGTGCTCCATGAGGCCGCCCAGAGGCAGCAGGCCCAGCAGCGAGGTGAGGAAGAGCAGCGCCGGGAACAAGGCGAAGAGGAAGTAGTAGCCGAGCGCGGCCGCCCGGTCGGTGACCTCGTCCTCCGAGATCTCCGTCCAGACTCGTCGGCCGAGTTCCAGCACGGAAAGTCCGCCCAGGTTCCACGGTGACGGCGTTTCGGCCATGCTGCTCGTAGATGCACCTCGCGTGCCGTTTCAGGAGGCGCTCGCCGTCACCCTCGCCGCACCCTCCAGCGCGCGCAGTCCCTGCTCGACCTCGAACGGCACGACGCGTCGGCAACGCACGATCCACGGCAACCCGGCCAGCCCGGACGCCAGCGCCGGCGCCAGCGCGGGATCGGTCAGGTGGGCGCGGGCCGTCGCCAGCGTGAACCGCAGGGCTGTCGCCGCCGGCCGTCGCAGCCACGCGCACCAGAGGGCGTTGCGCAGCAGCAGCCGCCGTCGCCGGCCGGTCTGGCGCCGCGTCGAGGGGTGATGGTGCACGACGATTTCCTCGACGTAGGCCAGCGCGAATCCCGCCGCCGCCATGTCGATGGCCAGCAGCCTCTCCTCGCCGCCCAGGAAGAAGCGTGGCTCGAAGCCTCCGATCCGGAGGAAGGCTCGGCGGCGCACCATGGTGGCCGCGCACAGGAAGCCGAGGACGGCGCGGCCGGGCAGGTCCGCCGGACCCCGGAGGGGACTGCGCGCCATCTCGGCGCACGTCGGGTCGACGCGGCCCTCGGGTCCCACCAGGACCTTGCCGGTGACGAGGCCCAGCGGGGGATGGGCGTCGAGCAGGTCGGCACCACGTCGCAGCGCGCCCGGCGACCACCAGGTGTCGTCGTCGCAGAACGCGACGTACGGCGTACCGAGGAGCGCCACGCCGAAGTTGCGTCCGGCGGTGCCGAGGTTGCGCGGCAGCCGCAGCACCTCCACGCGGGGGAAGCGCATCGCCAGCCCGGCCGCCGCGGTCGCGCCGTTGTCCACCACCACCACGCGCGGCTGCTCGGGCAACGCCACCAACCGCGTGAGCGTGCGCACGAGCTCGGCCGGCCGGTTGTGGGTGAGGACGACGACGCCGACGCGCGCGTCGGGTTCGCTCACGGCGAGAGCCTCCAGTAGCTCTCGGGCTCGAACAGGTCGGTGTGGCTCGCCCGCCCCGGGCCGGAGAGGGCGCGGAGCTGCGAGGCGTAGCAGGCCACGGCGCGCCGTTTCAGCTCGTCCCGGTGCACCGGCGGCGATGGGAGCGGCACCGCGACCAGGCCGGCGGCGCCGAGGCGGGCGAGCCGCTCCTCCACGAGCCCGGCGATGTGCCGATACAGCGCGTCCGCGTAGAGCAGCCAGGTGAGCTGCGGCCAGCGCCGCGCCAGGCGCAGCCCCGCCTCGTGCGTCGTCTTGTGGTCGTCGTGGAAGAGGCCGAGCGGGATGGCGACGACGTCGGGCCGGTAGGCCCGCACCGCCGCCGCCAGGCCTGGCACCACCGCGTCGGCGGCGATCGGCCCGCCGTACTGCGCGTCGCGGAACGGCAGCCAGCGGGCGCGGGCGCCCAGCACGGCCAGCGCCGCGCGGTCCTCGGCGTGCCGGTGGCCCATGACGTCGTCGCCCTCGTCGAAGCCGGCGGCGGCGTCCCAGCGGGTGAGCGGCACGCCGTGCTCGGGCCGCCCGGCGAAGACCGTGATCACCGCGCTGCCGGGCCGGGCGGCCAGCAGCTCACCGCAGCCGAAGACGGCGTCGTCACAGTGGGGCGACACGACCACGAGCGGCCGCCCGGCGTCACTTGACGGCTTCGACGAAGACGCTCTCGCGCTCGCGATTGTCGAGCTCGGCGATGTCGGCATAGGAGGGTCACTTCCCCATCCGGAATGTAAAAATAGGTGGTATCACCGCGCGCGTACGCGGCCAGCGCGCGCTCGAGATCCGGCCGCCCCCGGCCGCAGGACCCGTCCGGCCGCAGCACGCGTCGCAGCTCTTGCAACGTCGGCACAACGTCCAGGTCGGGCAGGTCTTGAAGGTCATGAACGGCGACGGCGTAGTCGACGACGTCGTCGGCGAGCGGCAGACCATCGCGGATGTTGCCGGACAGCGCGATTTCGGACGCGCGCAGCCGGTCCGCGTTGATCCATCCGCGCGCCGGCGTCGGACCGCAGTTCCAACTCAGTCGCGTCACGTCCCGGTCGATCACCGCCACGGCGCGGCGAACGAGCAAGTGACGCGCCGCCCACTTTGCTGACGACTGCCGGTCGGCGGGCCACGCGGTGCCCGGCACACCATTCGCACCCCGCCGGAGCCGTTCCACCGCGAGACAGTGCGATTGAAAGGGCCACACGGAGCAGCGCATGCGAGTGCTCGGGATCAACGCCGTCTTCCACGACCCCGCCGCCGCCCTCGTCGTCGACGGTCGCATCGTCGCCGCCGCCGAGGAGGAGCGCTTCAGCCGCCGCAAGCACGGCAAGGCGCCGGTCGCGTTCTCGACGTGGGAGCTGCCGGAGCAGTCGGCGCGCTGGTGTCTGGAGCACGCGGGGCTGGGCCCGGCCGATGTCGATGCCGTCGGCTACTCCTACGAGCCCGGCCTGGCGCCCGCCGGCGCGGACCTCACCGCCGAGAGCTGGGAGGGGCTGCGCACGCTCTACGCGCACCGGGCGCCGCTCTTTCTCCGGACGGCGCTGCCCGGGCTGGATCCCGCGCGGGTCCGGCACGTTCCCCACCATCTGGCGCACGCCGCGTCCGCATACCTGGCCGCGCCGTTCGAGCGCGCCGCGGTGCTGGTGCTGGACGGCCGCGGCGAGCGCGCCTCGCACCTGGCCGGCCACGCCGTCGGCGGTGAGCTGAAGATCCTCGCCAGCCAGCGGCTGCCGCACTCGCTCGGCCTCGTCTACGAGGAGGCGACGGAGCACCTGGGCTTCCGCCGCTCGTCGGACGAGTACAAGGTGATGGCGCTGGCCTCGTACGGGCGGCCGCGCTTCCTGCCGGCACTGCGCGAGGCGATCCGTCCGACGGGCGACGGCGGGTTCACGGTCGCCCCGCTGGCGTGGAGCGCCCTCGCGCCGCCCGCCCGCGACGGCGCCTGGGACGAGCGCCACGCCGACCTGGCGGCCAGCGTCCAGGCCCGGCTGCAGGAGGTGCTGCTCGAGCTCGCACGCTGGCTGCACGGCCGCACCGGCGAGTCGGCCGTGGTGATGGCCGGTGGCGTCGCCCTCAACTGCGTGGCGAACTCGTTCCTGGCCGAGCGCGGCCCCTTCGAACACGTGTGGGTGCAGCCGGCGGCGGGCGATGCCGGCACCGCGCTCGGCGCCGCCCTGCACGTGGCGCAGCGGCTGGGCGACCCGATCACGCCGATGGCGACGGCGGCGCTCGGCCGCGGCTGGTCGGACGACGAGCTGCGGGCGTGGCTCGGCGGCGCGGCGGTGCCCTGCGAGGCCCCCGCCGACATCGCCGAGGCGGTGGCCGAGATCGTCGCGGCGGACGGCGTCGTCGGCTGGTTCCAGGGCCGCAGCGAGTACGGGCCGCGCGCGCTGGGCCATCGCAGCCTGCTGGCCCATGCCGGCGATCCCGACAACGTCCAGCGCCTGAACACGATCAAGGGGCGCGAGTCCTTCCGGCCCGTCGCACCCATGGTCCTGCTCGCGCGGGCCGCCGAGATCTTCGACGGCCCGCTGCCGAGCCCGCACATGCTCTTCACCCAGCGCGTGCGGTCCGCCTGGCGCGCGCGCATCCCGGCCGTCGTCCACGTCGACGGCACCGCCCGGATCCAGACCGTCGATCCGGGCGAGGAGCCGCTGCTGGCGTGCCTGCTGGCGGCCGTGGAGCGGCGCACGGGGCTGCCCGTCGTCGTCAACACGAGCTTCAACACCGCCGGACGTCCGATGGTGGACGATCCACGTGACGCGCTGGAGTGCTTCGGCGCCGCGCCGATCACCGCGCTGGCGCTCGGCCCCTTCCTCGTGCGGCGACCGCGATGACGCTCGACATCGTGGTGCCCACCCTCGGCCGTCCATCGCTGGCCGCGCTGCTGGAGGCATTGGCCGCTGGCCCGACCCTACCCGCCCGGATCGTCCTCGTCGACGATCGACGCCATGCGGCCACGCCGCTGGTGCCGTCCGGCCCCCCGGCGGCCCTGGCCGAGCGCCTGACGATCGTGCGGGGGCGCGCGACCGGCCCCGCCGCCGCGCGCAATGCCGGCTGGCGCACCTCCACGGCCGAATGGGTGGCGTTCCTCGACGACGATGTGGTGCCGGGGGTCGACTGGCTCGACGCGCTCGAGAAGGATCTCGCCGACCAGCCGCGTGGCGTGGGCGGCAGCCAGGGGCGCCTCGTGGTGCCGGTGCCGTCGGATCGACGGCTGACCGACTGGGAGCGCACCGTCAAGGGACTGGAGACGGCGCACTGGGCCACGGCCGACATGGCGTACCGGCGCGCCGCGCTGGAGGCGGTCGGCGGCTTCGACGAGCGGTTCCCGCGCGCGTATCGCGAAGACGCCGATCTCGCGCTCCGCGTTCAGGCCGCCGGCTGGCGCCTCGTTCGGGGCCGGCGCTCGGTGCGGCACCCGGCGGGGCTGGTCGGCGCCTGGATCAGCGTGCGCCGGCAGGCCGGCAACGCCGACGACGCGCTGATGCGCGCGCGCCACGGCCCCTCGTGGCGCGATCATGCCGGGATCGTCCCCGGCCGTCGGGCGCGCCATCTCACGGTCACGGCGGCCGCTCTGCTCGCGCTCGGGGCGCTGGCGCTCGGCCGTCGACGCGCGGCGGCGACGGCGGCGACGCTGTGGCTCGCCGGCACCGCGAGGTTCGCGTGGACCCGCATCGCCCCGGGCCCGCGCACGCGCGCCGAGATCGCGACGATGGTCGCCACCAGCGTGGTGATCCCCGCCGCCGCGTCGTGGCACTGGCTCCGCGGCTGGTGGAGCGTTGCCGCGCGCGCCGAGCGGAGGCCGCCGTCCACCGGCCGACCGGGGACGCCGCGCGCGGTGCTGTTCGATCGTGACGGGACGCTGGTCGTCGACGTTCCCGACAACGGCGATCCCGCCCGCGTGGTCCCGGTGCCGGGCGCGCGCGCCGCGCTCGATCGCCTGCGCGCGGCCGGCGTGCGCGTGGCCATCGTCTCCAACCAGAGCGGCGTGGGCCGCGGGCGGCTGCGGTTCGAGCAGGTGGAGGCGGTGAACCGGCGCATCGAGAGCCTGCTCGGCCCGCTCGGCCCCTGGCTCGTGTGCCCGCACGCGCCCACCGACGCGTGCGGCTGCCGCAAGCCGTCGCCGGCGCTGGTGCTGCGCGCGGCGGACGCACTCGGCGTCGCGCCCGCGGAGTGCGCGCTCGTCGGCGACACCGGCGCCGACGTGGCGGCGGCCCGGGCCGCCGGTGCCCGCGGGGTGCTCGTGCCCAACGCCGTCACGCGCCGCGAGGAGATCGACGCCGCGCCGGAGGTGGCGGCCGACCTGGGCGCCGCCGTCGATCTGCTGCTGGGGGCCCGGCGATGAGGATCCTCCTGTGGCACGTGCATGGCTCGTGGACGACCGCGTTCGTGCAGGGGCGACACGAATACCTCGTGCCGGTCGTACCGGATCGTGGACCCGAGGGGCGGGGGCGGGCTCAGACGTGGTCGTGGCCCGCGTCGGTGGTGGAGATGCCGCCGGAGCGGCTCGCGCGTGCGCCGGTGGACGTGGTCATCCTCCAGCGGCCGGAGGACGAGGCGCTGGCCACGCGCTGGCTGGGCGGGCGCCGGCCCGGACGGGAGGTGCCGGCCGTGTGGCTCGAGCACAACGCGCCGCAGGGGCGCATCGCCGAGATGCGGCATCCGGCCGCCGATCGGCCCGAGCTCACCGTCGTCCACGTCACGCACTTCAACGCCCTGTTCTGGGACACGGGCGCGGCCCCGACGCGCGTCATCGAGCACGGCGTCGTCGATCCCGGCGCGCACTACACGGGCGAGCTGCCGCGAGCCGCCGTCGTGGTGAACGAGCCCGGCCGGCGCGGTCGCGTCACCGGCACCGACCTGCTGCCGGCGCTCGGCCGCGACGTCCCCATCGACGTCTTCGGCATCGGGGCGGGGGCGCTCGGAGGGATCGAGAGCCTGCCCCAGGCACGCCTGCACGCGGCGATGGCGCGGCGGCGCGTGTACCTGCACTCCGTGCGCTGGACCTCGCTCGGCCTGTCGCTGATCGAGGCCATGCACCTGGCGATGCCGATCGTGGCGCTGGCGACGACCGAGATCCCGGAGGCCGTACCCCCGGAGGCCGGCGTGATCTCCACGCGCGTGGACGTGCTGGGCGAGGCGCTCCGCGCGCTCGTCGACGATCCCGAGCAGGCGCGCGTGATGGGCAAGGCGGCGCGCGCGTACGCGCTCGCGCGCTACGGCCTCGGTCGCTTCCTGGCCGACTGGGATGCGCTCCTCACGGAGGTGACCCGGTGACCTGCGGCCGGCCGGTGCTGCTGGTGCTCCGCGCGCTCGGTCTCGGCGACTTCCTGACCGCGCTGCCGGCGCTCCGCGGCCTCGCCGAGGCGTTTCCGCGTCACCGGCGTCTGCTGGCCGCGCCGCCGGCGCTCGAGCCGCTGGCCCGGCTGGCCGGGGTCGTCCACGGCGTGGTCGACGTCGTGCGGCTGGCCCCGCTCGTGCCGGCCCCCGACGTCGCGGTGAACCTGCACGGTCGCGGGCCGCAGAGCCATCGCGTGGTGCTCGGCACGCGGCCGCGCCGGTTCATCGCCTTCCGTCACCCGGAGATCCCGCGGACCGCGCTCGCCCCTCACTGGCGTGACGACGAGCACGAGGTCCATCGCTGGTGCCGCCTCCTTGCCGAGCACGGCATTCCTGCCGATCCGAGCCGACTCGAGCTGGCCGCGCCTGCGGCGACGATGCCCCCGGCGGCGGTGGGCGCGACGCTGCTGCATCCCGGGGCGGCCTACGAGGCGCGGCGCTGGCCGGCCGAGCGCTGGGCCGCGGTGGCCCGCGCGGAGACGGCGACGGGCCGACGCGTCATCGTCACGGCCGGCGCCGGGGAAACCGACCTCGCCCGCTCGGTGGCCCGCCAGGCCGGTCTCGCCGCCGCCGCCGTGCACGCCGGCGCCGATCTCGGGCGGCTCGCGGCGCTGGTCGCCGCCGCCGCGCGCGTCGTGGTCGGCGACACCGGCGTCGCCCATCTCGCCACCGCGCTCGGCACGCCGTCGATCATCCTGTTCGGCCCGACGTCGCCGGCGCGATGGGGGCCGCCGCCCGCGCGCCGCCAGCACCGCGCGCTGTGGGCGGGGCGCCGCGGCGATCCGCGCGGCGCCACCGTGGACCCGGGGCTGCTCGCCATCTCGGTGGACGACGTGCTGGACGCGCTCGCCGGGCTCGAGCGCGCCCCGGCCGGGGCGACCGCGTGAGCGCGCCACCGCTGCCGCGCGAGCTGCAGGTGGAGGTGACCGCGGCCTGCAACCTGCGCTGCCGGATGTGCCTCGTCCGGTACCGGCCGCCGCTGGATCGCGCCGAGGGCGGCCTGTCGTTCGAGCGCTTCCGGGCGATCGTGGACGCGCTGCCCGAGCTCGACACCCTCACGCTGCAGGGGCTCGGCGAGCCGCTGCTGGCGCCGGAGCTGTTCCGCATGCTCGCCTACGCCACCGCGCGCGGCGTGCGGGCCGGCTTCAACACCAACGCCACGCTGCTCACGCGCCGCGCGGCCGAGCGGCTGATCGACGCCGGGCTCGACTGGCTGTGCGTCTCGCTCGACGGCGCCACCGCGGCGACCTACGAGAGCATCCGTGACGGCGCGCGGTTCGCGCGGGTGGCCCGGAACGTCCGGGGCCTGGTGCAGGTGATGCGCGAGCGGAAGGCGACCCGGCCCACCCTGTCGCTCGTGTTCGTCGCCATGCGCCGCAACGTCGCCGAGCTGCCCGCGCTCGTCGCGCTGGCCGCCGCGTGGGGCGTGCCGACCGTCCGTGTGCAGAACCTCTCGCACTCGTTCAGCGACACCGATCCCTTCGGCGCCTACCGCGAGATCCGCGAGTTCGCCGTCAGCGAGGCGCTGTGGCGGGCCCCGGCCGCGGCCAGCGAGACGGCGTTCGCCGAGGCCGCGCGCACGGCGACGGCGCTCGGCGTGACGCTGCGGCTGCCGCACCTGGAGGAGCGACCGGCGCCGCGCGCGGCGGGCGCGCCGGGCTGCGACTGGCCGTGGCGCTCGGCCTACGTCCGTCACGACGGTCGGGTGCAGCCCTGCTGCATGCTCATGGGCGGCGACCGCGCGATCCTCGGCGACACGACCCGCGGCGGCCTGGCCGCGGTGTGGCGGGGTGACGCTTACGAGGCGTTCCGGGCGGCGCTGACCAGCCCGACACCGCCCGACGTGTGCGCGGGCTGTGCGATGTACCGCGGAGTCTTCTGAACGTGGTGGCTCAGGACCCACGCCCCGCACGCCATCACTGCCGCCGCGGCCAGGTAGACCGCCTGCAGCCCGAGCGTCTCGAGCATGAGCGCGCTGGCGAGCGGGCCCAGCACGCCGCGGACCCCGGCCATCGTGGCGCCGATTGCCGCGTACTGCGTGGTCCGCTCCTTGCCGCCGAGCTCGATCATCGCGAGCATCCACACGAGGTCGAGACCCGTGTGCATGAGCGACTCGGCCACCACCGCGCCGAGCAGGATCCACGGCGTCGTGGCCACCAGGCTGGCGCCGCAGTAGATGAGGGGCGTCAGCGTGCCGAGCACGTAGACGATCCGCAGCGCCCGCAGGCTCGACTGGTGGTCGACCAGGCGACCCCACATCACGTTGCCCACCAGCGCCGCGCCGGCGGCGACCGCCGCCAGCACCCCGACCTGGGCCGTCGTGGCGCGCACGACGTCGGCGAGCAGGATCGGGTTGGCCGGCATCATCAGCCAGACGCCGCTGCCGAAGAGGAACGAGCCGAGCAGGACGCGCCGGTAGGCGTGGTCCTCGCGCACCACGCGCCAGGCCTCGAGCAGGCGCGGCCGCGGCCGGGCCGTCTCCGGGGGCGCGTCCGGCACCGGCAGCCGGCGCTGGCGCAGCGCGGCCGCCATGCCCACGAGGCCGGCGGCGGCGAACACCCAGCGGAAGCCCAGGTACCCGAGCAGCTGGCCGGCGGCGAGCGCCAGGCCGATCGCGACCAGGGCGCCCACCACGCGGACGGTGCCGAGTGCCCGGCCGCGCTCCTCGCGCGGATAGACGCGCTCGACCAGCACGGTGTGGGCGGGGCCGGAGACGGTGCCCAGCAGGGTGGCGGCCACGAGGACGCCCACGAACGGCCACGGCGTGGCGATGAACGGCACCAGCAGGAACAGGCCCCGCGCCAGGAAGTGCGGCCAGACGACGTACGGCAAGGGGCGGCGGCTGTCCACGAGGCGCGTGAGCCACAGCGACAGCAGCAGACAGGCGGCGCTGGCCGAGGCCAGTACGGAGAGCTGCAGGGGCGAGGCGCCGAGCTCCCGCCGCAAGATGAGTCCGGTGAACGGCGTCGTGAGCCCGGCAAACAGCGTGAACAACAGCATGACCGAGATGTCGATGCGCAGCGCGCGGCGAACCGGTGGACTGAACTCCAGCAGCCGCGCCGGGGCCAGCGCGGGCACGAATCGAGCGACGAGAGCTTGCATGCGGATCTCACTCCAGAGGGTGTGCAAAAAGTTTCCCATCTCCAACGCTCGATTCTGACGTAGCGCATGACCACCGGCCTAACGTTTTCCCCGAAGCGGATGTAAGTCTTACGTCGTGAGGAAGCGATGAAGCGAATCGCGATGATCAGCGAGCACGCCTCGCCGCTGGCGATGCTGGGCGGCATCGACAGCGGGGGGCAGAACGTCTACGTGGGACAGCTCGCCCGCCACCTGGCGGCCGTCGGCTACGAGGTCGACGTGTTCACCCGGCGCGATAGCGCCGGCCTGCCCGAGGTCGCGGAGTGGGTGAGCGGCGTGCGCATCGTGCACCTGGCGGCCGGCCCCGCCGAGCACGTGCGCAAGGAGGATCTGCTGCCGCACATGGCGGAGTTCACCGCCGGCATGCTGCGGTTCTGCCGGCGCCAGCGCCCCCGGTACGCGCTGGCCCACGCCAACTTCTGGATGTCCGGCCTCGTCGCCGCCGACGTGCGGCAGGCGCTCGGGCTGCCGTTCGTGATCACCTTCCACGCGCTGGGCCGCGTGCGCCGCGCGATTCAGCGCGCGGCCGATGCGTTCCCCGACGCGCGCTTCGCGATCGAGGACCGCATCGTGGCCGAGGCCGATCACATCGTCGCCGAGTGTCCGCAGGAAGAAGAGGACCTGGTCCGCCACTACAATGCCGACCCGGCGCGGACGACCATCATCCCCGGCGGCTTCGATCCGGCCGAGTTCTGGCCGATCGCCAGGCCGCTGGCGCGCGTGACGCTGGGGCTGTCGCCCGACGAGCCGATCGTCCTGCAGCTCGGCCGGCTGGTGCCGCGCAAGGGCGTGGACACGGTGATCCGCGGGCTGGCCCGGCTGCGCCGCGAGCACGGCGTGCCGGCGCGCCTGGTGATCGTGGGCGGCGACTCCAACGATCCCGATCCGCGCGTCACGCCGGAGATCGGGCGCCTGCAGGAGATTGCCCGGGCGGAGGGCGTGGAGGACGCGGTGGTGTTCGTGGGACGCCGCGGGCGCGAGATCCTCAAGTACTACTACAGCGCGGCCGACGTCTTCGTGACCACGCCCTGGTACGAGCCGTTCGGCATCACGCCGCTGGAGGCGATGGCGTGCGGCACGCCGGTCATCGGCGCCAACGTCGGCGGCATCAAGTTCACCGTCCGCGACGGCGAGACCGGCTACCTGGTGGCCCCCGACGACGCGGGGGCGGTGGCCGAGCGCATTGCCCACCTGTATCGCCATCCGCGCCTGATGAATGTCTTCCGCAGGCAGGCGATCCGCCGGGCCAATGACCTCTTCACGTGGCGCCACGTCGCCGGCGGTGTCGCCGCGCTCTACGAGGACGTGCTGGCGGCCGGCGACCCGCGCCGGCGCGCGCAGGCCGGCGACCTCGCCGTGGTCGACCGCGGCTTCGACGAGATGGTGGCGGCTCTGCAGGAGTCGCGCCGGCGCCTCCGCGGGCCCATCACCGAGGCGGCGGACCTCCTCGCCGGGTGCTTCGCGGCCGACGGCAAGGCGCTGATCTGCGGCAACGGCGGCAGCGCCGCCCAGGCCCAGCACCTGGCCGGTGAGCTCGTCGGGCGCTTCCGCCTCGCCGGGCGCCGGGCGCTGCCGGCGATCGCGCTGACCGCCGACTCCACGGTCGTCACCGCCTGGGCGAACGACGCCGGCTACGACGATGTCTTCGCGCGCCAGGTCGAGGCGCTCGGGCGGGCCGGCGACGTGCTCATCGTGCTCAGTACCAGCGGCCACTCGCCCAACGTCGTGCGCGCGCTGCGGGCGGCCCGGCACCAGGGCGTGCGCACGGTGGGCCTGCTCGGGCGCGACGGCGGCCCGGCCCAGCCGCTGGTGGACGTCGCGATCACCGTGCCGTCACTGGATACGCAGCGGATCCAGGAGATCCACGTCGTGGCGATCCACCTGATGTGCGAGCTGATCGAAGCGCGCGTCGTCGGTGCCGACGCCGGCGCCACCGCCGGGCTGCCGCGGATGTGGAACTCGCCGGCGCGCCGGGCGCTGCGGGCATCGCGCGCGCGGGCGGCCTGACGTGGCTCCCGAGACGCCGGCGCCCGCGAAGGGCGCGGTCACCGGCGCGCTGGCCGACCGCGTCGCCCTGGTGACCGGCGGCGGCGGCGGGCTGGGCGAGGCGCTGTGCCGCGCGCTCGCCGCCGCGGGCGCGCGCGTCGTCGTCGCCGACATCCGCTGGGAGGCCGCCGAGCGGGTGGCGGCGGCCGTCGGCGCCGGCGCGTGGCCGCTGCCGCTCGACGTCGGCGACGAGGGCGCCGCCGCCCGGGTGGTGCACGAGGTCGTGGCCGCGGCCGGCGCCCTCGACGTGCTGGTCAACAACGCGGGCGTGGACCTCACGGTGCCCTTCGAGATGCTGGCGGTGGAGGACTGGGACCGCATCGTCGGCGTGAACCTGCGCGGCGCGTTCCTCATGGCGCGCCAGGCGTTCCCGATCATGCGGCGCCGCGGCCGCGGCCACATCGTCAACATCGTGTCCACGGCGGCCAAGCGCGCGTGGCCCAACGCGGCCGCCTATCACGCCTCGAAGTGGGGGCTGCTCGGGCTCAGTCACGCCCTGCACGTCGAGGGGCGGCCGCACGGTGTGAAGGTCACCGCCGTCATCGCCGGCGGCATGCGCACGCCGTTCCTGCTCGAGCGCTTCCCCGATCTGGATCCCGGCCTGCTGCAGGACGCCGGCAACGTCGCCGCCATGGTCGTCTTCGTGCTCACCCAGCCGGCGGAGACGGTGGTGCCGGAGGTGACCGTGCTGCCGATGCGGGAGGCGTCGTGGCCATGAGCGCGACGCTGGACGGGCTCATCGAGCGCTTCGCCGGCCTGCGGGTGCTCGTGATCGGCGAGGCGATGCTGGACCGCTATCTCTACGGCGTCACCGAGCGGCTGTGCCGGGAGGCGCCGGTGCCGATCGTGGACATCGCGCGCGAGGTGGAGGTGCCGGGCGGCGCGGCCAACACCGCGCTGAACGCGCGCAGCCTGGGGGCCCAGGTGACGCTGCTGTCCGTCGTCGGTGCCGACGCCGAGGGCGAGACGCTGCGGCGGGCGCTCACCGCGCACGGGGTGGCGGTGGGAGCGCTGGTCGACGACCCGTCGCGCCGCACGCTGGCCAAGCAGCGGCTGGTGGCCGGCGGCCACATGCTGGTGCGCTTCGATCAGGGCAGCACCGGCGCCCTGGACGGGGCATCGGAGCGTGCGCTCGGCGCGCGCCTGGCCGGGCTGGCCCGCACGCACGAGGCCGTCGTCGTGTCCGACTACGGCTACGGCATCCTGGGCCCGCCCACGATCGCGCTGCTGGCCGAGTGCCAGGCGCGCGCGGCGCGCGTGGTCGTCGTCGACTCCAAGACGCTGGCGGCCTATCGGCGCGTCGGCGTCACCGCGGTGAAGCCGAACTTCGCCGAGGCGCTCGCCCTGCTCGGCGATCGAGGGCGTCGGCCCGTCGATGAGCGGATCGGCGCGCTCGCCGGCGCCGGCCAGCGGCTGCTCGACGCCACCGGCGCCCAGATCGCCGCCGTGAGCCTCGACACCGACGGCGCGCTGTTCTTCGAGCGGGAGAGCCCGCCCTACCGCACCTACGCGCGTCCCACCGCGCACGCCCGGGCCGCCGGCGCCGGCGACACGTTCGTGGCCGCGCTGGGCCTGGCGCTCGCCGCCGGCGCCGACCTCGCCGCCGCCGCCGAGCTGGCCTCGGCGGCCGCCAACGTCGTCGTCGGCAAGGACGGCACCGCGGTCTGCTCCGCACTCGAGCTGCGGGCGGCGGTCACGCCGGCCGACAAGGTGGTGGGCGATCTCCGCACGCTGGGCGCGCGGCTCGACGGCCACCGCGCGGCCGGCCGCCGCATCGTCATGACCAGCGGCTGCTTCGACATCCTGCACCGCGGCCACATCACGTTCCTCAACGCCGCCAAGTCGCTGGGCGACGTGCTGGTCGTCGGCCTGAACTCCGACGCCGGCGTGCGGCGGCTGAAGGGGACGGGGCGGCCCATCAACGACCTCGACGATCGCGCCCACGTGCTGGCCGCGCTCAGCGCGGTCGATCACATCGTGCCGTTCGACGAGGCGACGCCGGTCGAGCTGGTGCGCGCGGCGCGTCCCGACGTCTTCGTCAAGGGCGGCGACTACACGCTGGAGCGGATGCCGGAGGCGGCCGTGGTGCAGACGCTCGGCGGCGTCGTGCGCATCCTGCCCTACGTGCGCGACCGCTCGACCAGCTCGATCATCGAGCGCGTCCGGGCGCGGCGCGCGCTGGAGAACATCGCGTGACGCCGCCCGGCTGGGCCGAGGCGGTCCGCGTCCTCGCCGTACGCCTGGACGCGCTCGGCGACGTCGTCATGACCGGGCCGGCGCTGCGCGCGCTCAAGGCCGCCCGGCCGGGCCGCCGGCTCACGCTGCTGACCTCGCCGGCCGGTGCCGCGGCCGCGCGCCTGCTGCCCGGCGTCGACGGCGTGATCGTGTACGAGGCGCCGTGGATGAAGGCGACGGCGCCCCGGGCCGACGCCGGGCCCGACATCGGGTTGATCGCGCGGCTCGCCGCCCGCCGCTTCGACGCCGCGGCGATCTTCACGGTGTACAGCCAGAGCGCGCTGCCGGCCGCGCTGCTGTGCGTCCTGGCCGGTATTCCGCGGCGGCTGGCCCACTGCCGCGAGAACCCCTATCAGCTCCTGACCGAGTGGATCCCCGATCCCGAGCCGGCCGGCGGCATCCGGCACGAGGTGCGCCGCCAGCTCGACCTGGTCGGCGCCGTCGGCGCCGCGGTGGAGGACGAGCGGCTGGCGCTCGCGGTGCCGGCCGCCGCCGCCGCGCGCGTCGCCGGGCTGCTCGACGATCTCGGCGTCGGCGCCAGCCGGCCGTGGATCGCGGTCCATCCGGGCGGTACCGCGCCGTCGCGTCGCTATCCCCCGGAGCGCTTCGCCGAGGCCGTGCGCGGGCTGGCCACCGCCGGGACTGAGGTGGTGTTCACGGGCGCGCCCGAGGAGACGGCGCTGGTGCAGACGATCCAGCGCGAGGCCGGGGTGGCCACGCACTCGCTCGTCGGCCGCCTGGGGGTCGCGGAGCTCGCGGCCCTGCTGGCCCGCGCGCGGCTGCTGGTCAGCAACAACACGGGCCCCGTGCACATCGCGGCCGCCGTGGGCACGCCGGTCGTGGACCTCTACGCCCAGACGAACCCGCAGCACACGCCGTGGTCGGTGGCCCACCGCGTGCTGTTCCACGATGTGCCCTGCAAGTATTGCTACAGGAGCGTCTGCCCCCTGGGCCACCACGACTGCCTGCGCCGCGTGGCACCGGAGTCGGTCGTGACCGCGGCGCTGGAGCTGCTGGCCGGCCAATCAGCCTGACCGAGAACCTCTCGTCGCAGCGGGGCGCTGGGGTATGCTGCCCAAAGCGCGTGTTTCGCGCCGTCGGCGCGGCCGTGCAGGGGGGACTCATGACCGACCAGGCGCGCCTCGACCAGCTCACCGTCAACACGATCCGCACGCTGTCCATGGACGCCGTGCAGGCGGCGAACTCCGGTCATCCCGGGCACGCCGATGGCGCTGGCGCCCGGTCGCCTACTGCCTCTGGCAGCGCTTCCTGCGCTTCGATCCCGACGATCCGATCTGGCCGAACCGCGACCGCTTCGTGCTCTCGTGCGGCCACGCCTCGATGCTGCTCTACTCGCTGCTGCACCTGACCGGCGTGAAGGCCGTCGAACCCCGAGTACGAGACGGCTCGGGCGAGCTGTCGGTCACGCTCGACGACATCAAGCGCTTCCGCCAGCTCGACAGCAAGTGCGCCGGGCCATCCGGAGTACCGCTGGACCTCGGGCGTCGAGACCACGACCGGGCCGCTCGGGCCAGGGCGTGGCGACCAGCGTCGGCATGGCGATCGCCGGCCGCTGGCATGGCCGCGCACTTCAACCGGCCCGGCTTCGACATGTTCGACTACGACGTCTACGCGCTGTGCGGCGACGGCTGCATGATGGAGGGCATCTCCGGCGAGGCCGCCTCGCTGGCCGGCCACCTCGAGCTCTCCAACCTGTGCTGGATCTACGACAACAACAAGATCACGATCGAGGGCCACACCGAGCTGGGCCTTCAGCGAGGACGTCGCCACGCGCTTCATCGCGCTACGGCTGGAACGTCACCCGCGTCGGCGACGCGAACGACCTGGAGATGCTCGAGCGCGCGTTCAAGACGTTCAAGAACGACGAACGATCGGCCGACGCTGATCATCGTCGACAGCCACATCGCCTGGGGCGCGCCGAACAAGCAGGACACCCACGCCGCCCACGGCGAGCCGCTCGGCGAGGAGGAGATCAAGCTCACCAAGCGCAACTACGGCTGGCCGGAGGACGCGAAGTTCCTCGTGCCCGACGGCGTGCGCGAGCACTTCGCGGCCGGCATCGGCGCGCGCGGCAAGGAGCTGCGCGGCAGGCCTGGATGCACGCTCTACGAGCAGTACCGCGGCAAGCACCCGGATCTCGCCGACCAGCTCATCCGGATGCAGCGCCGCGAGCTGCCGGACGGCTGGGACAAGGACCTGACGCCGTTCCCGGCCGACCCCAAGGGCGTCGGCCGGCCGCGACGTCGTCCGGCAAGGTGCTCAACGCGCTCGCCCAGAACGTGCCGTGGCTGATCGGCGGCTCGGCCGACCTGGCGCCGTCGACCAAGACGCGCCTGACCTTCGAGGGCGCCGGCGACTTCACCGCCGCACAACCGCGGCGGCCGCAACTTCCACTTCGGCATCCGCGAGCACGCGATGGGCGCCATCCTGAACGGCCTGGCGCTGTCCAAGATCCGCGCCTACGGCTCCGGCTTCCTGATCTTCAGCGACTACGTGCGCGGCGCCGATCCGGCTGAGCGCGATCATGGAGATCCCGATCATCTACATCTTCACCCACGACTCGATCGGCGTCGGCGAGGACGGTCCGACCCACCAGCCGATCGAGCAGCTCGCCTCGCTGCGCGCGATCCCCGGCCTGATCACGCTGCGCCCCGGCGACGCCAACGAGGTGCTGGAGGCGTGGAAGCTCATCATGCAGCTGCAAGCACGAGCCGGTGGCTGCTGATCCTCTCGCGCCAGGCGCTGCCGACGCTCGACCGCACGAAGTTACGCCGCCGGCCGCCGGCGTGGCGCAAGGGCGCCTACGTGCTGGCCGACGCGCCGGGCGGCAAGCCCGACGTGCATCCTGCTGGCCACCGGCAGCGAGGTCTCGCTCTGCGTCGAGCGCGTACGAGCAGCTCGAGCAAGGAGGGCGTCGAAGGCGCGGGTGGTCAGCATGCCGTCGTGGGAGCTGTTCGAGCACCAGAGCCAGGAGCTACCGCGACGGCGTCCTGCCGCCGGCGGTCACCGCGCGCGTCGCCGTCGAGCAGGCGTCGACGTTCGGCTGGCACCGCTACGTCGGCCTCGACCGGCGCAGATCGATCGGCATGAAGACCTTCGGCGCGTCGGCGCCGCTCAAGGAGCTGCAGAAGAAGTTCGGCTTCACGGTCGAGGCGGTGGTGGAGGCGGCGAAGAAGCAGCTCGCTCCCAGTCGCTGACGCCGCGTCAGGACCTCCACGGCCGTAACCCTTTCACAACCTCGATTCAGAGTTCGATTCAGAGTCACTAGCACGACGCTTGCTGACGATGGGAAGAGCTCGTCAATTGCGCCCGTGCACGGAATCGAGGAGTCATGAAGACGGATGTATCGACTTCCACCGAGCGGAGGCCCGTCGCGCCTCCCGCGAAGTCATGGATCACGCTGAACGTGAACGGGGCGGCCAGGCGGCTGGAGCTCGCCCCCGTGGACGACCCTGCTCGACGCCCTGCGCGAGCACCTCGACCTGACCGGGACGAAGAAGGGCTGCGACCACGGGCAGTGCGGCGCCTGCACGGTCCTGGTCGACGGCCGGCGCATCAACTCCTGCCTGACGCTGGCCGTCATGAAGGACGGCGCGGAGGTCACGACGATCGAGGGGCTGGCCGAGGGCGACGCGCTGCACCCGCTGCAGCAGGCGTTCATCGAGCACGACGCCTTCCAGTGCGGCTACTGCACGCCGGGCCAGATCTGCTCCGCGGTCGGGCTGATCGCGCGAGGGCCGGGCGAAGACGGCCGACGACATCCGCGAGCTCATGAGCGGCAACATCTGCCGGTGCGGCGCCTACCCGAACATCGTCGCGGCGATCGAGCAGGCGATGGGCGCCGGGACAGGAGGGGCGACGTCGATGAACCCCTTCACCTACACCCGGGCCGACGACGTGGCGACCGCCGTGCGCGAGATCGCCGCGGACGGCGGCGGCCAAGTTCATCGCCGGCGGCACGAACCTGCTCGACCTGATGAAGGAGAACGTCGAGCGGCCGCGCCGGCTGATCGACATCACGCGCCTGCCGCTGGCGCGAGATCCGGCCCGGCGCCGACGGCGGGCTGCGGCTCGGCGCGCTCGTGACGAACACGGATGTCGCCTACGACGCGCAGGTCGAGCGGCGCTACCCGCTGCTGTCGACAGGCGATCCTGGCGGGCGCGTCGCCGCAGCTCCGCAACATGGCGACGGTGGGCGGCAACCTGATGCAGCGGACGCGCTGTCCGTACTTCTACGACACGGCCACGCCCTGCAACAAGCGCGAGCCGGGGACGGGCTGCTCGGCCATCGACGGGCTTCAACCGCATACCACGCGATCCTGGGCACGAGCGAGCACTGCATCGCCACCCACCCGTCGGACATGTGCGTCGCGCTGGCGGCGCTGGAGGCGGTCGTCCGCGTGACCGGGCCGGGCGGCGAGCGCGCGATCCCGTTCGCCGAGTTCCACCGCCTGCCCGGCGACACGCCGCACCTCGACACGAACCTGGGGCCGGACGAGATCATCACGGCGGTCGATCTGCCCGCGCGAGGGCTTCGCCGAGCATCACGCCTACCTGAAGGTCCGCGACCGCACGTCCTACGCCTTCGCCCTGGTGTCGGTCGCCGCGGCGCTGCGAGATGGACGGCGAGCACGATCACGGAGGCGCGCCTCGCGCTCGGCGGCGTGGCGCACAAGCCCTGGCGCGACCCGCGAGGCCGAGGCGCTGCTGCGCGGCCGGCCGCGCGACCCGGGAGCAACTTCCAGCGGGCGGCCGACGCGCTCCTGCGCGACGCCAGGGGGTTCGGCGCACAACGACTTCAAGATCGAGCTGGCGCAGCGCGCGATCGTCCGCGGCCTTGACGGCGAGGCCGCCGCCGGGGAGGAACGGCCATGACGACCGCACACATCGGCAAGCCGATCAACCGCGTCGACGGCCGCGCCAAGGTGACCGGCGAGGCGAAGTACGCCGCCGAGTACCACGTCCCGGACCTCGCCTACGGCGTGGGTCGTCTCCAGCGCCGTCGCCGCGGGGCAGATCGCTGCGGATCGACGCGGCCGACGGCGCTGGCGCTGCCGGGCGTGCTCCAGGTCTTCACGCACGAGAACGCGCCGCGGCTCGCCGTGGTTCGACAGCAGCTACCGCGACGAGGTCGCGCCGCCCGGCTCGCCGTTCCGCCCGCTCCACGACGCCGAGATCCAGTTCAGCGCCCAGCCGGTCGCCCTGGTCGTCGCCGACACGCTTCGAGCTGGCGCGCTACGCCGCGACGCTCGTCCGGGTCGAGTACGAACGCGCGCCGCATGCCACGGATCTGCGAGGCGCAGCGCGGAGGACGCGTACCAGCCGAAGCCGAGCGAGCTGGCATCCAGCCGGCGCCGAAGCCGCGCGGTGACGCCGACAAGGCCTTCGCCAGCGCCGCCGTGCAGGTCGATGCGGAGTACCTGGTGCCGGTCGAGCACCACAACCCGATGGAGCTGTTCGCGACGACGGTGGTCCGGGACGAGGACGGCACGCTCACCGTCTACGACAAGACGCAGGGCGTGCAGAACGTCCGGGACTACCTCTGCAACGTGTTCGGCTTCTCGCACGGACGAGCTGCGCGTCGTCTCGCCCTTCGTCGGCGGGGCGTTCGGCTCGGGACTGCGCCCGCAGTACCAGGTGTTCCTGGCCGTCCTGGCGGCCCGGGAGCTGAAGCGCTCCGTCCGCGTGGCGCTGACGCGCCAGCAGATGTTCAGCCTCGGGCATCGCCCGACGACCTGGCAGCGCGTCGCGCTCGGCGCCGACGCCGACGGCGCGCTCGAGGCGGTCATCCACGAGGCGATCGCCGAGACCTCGCGGTTCGAGGACTACAGCGAGGCCGTCGTCAACTGGTCGGGCCTGCTCTACCGGTGCGACAACGTCACGCTCGATCACAAGGTCGTGCAGCTCGACCTGAGCACGCCGTGCGACATGCGGGCGCCCGGGGCCGCCTGGGGCGTGTACGCGCTCGAATGCGCGATGGACGAGCTGGCCGTCAAGCTCGGCATCGATCCGCGTCGAGCTGCGGCTGAGGAACTACGCCGAGCGGGACCAGAACGACGACAAGCCGTTCTCGAGCAAGGAACTGCGCGACTGCTACCGGCAGGCGGCGGAGCGGTTCGGCTGGGCGCGGCGCGATCCCCGAGCCGCGGTCGATGCGCGAGGGCGGCGCGCTGATCGGCTGGGGCATGGCCGGCGGCGTCTGGGAGGCCATGCAGCAGATGCCGGCGGCCGCGAAGGCCGTGCTGACCGCCGACGGCAAGCTGACGGTCAGCAGCGCGACGGAGGACATCGGCACCGGCACCTACACGATCATGACCCAGATCGCCGCCGAGACGCTCGGGCTGCCGATCGAGGACGTGACGTTCAAGCTCGGCGACTCGTCGCTGCCCGACGCGCCCGTGCGAGGGCGGGTCGTTCACGGTCGCCTCGGTCGGCTCGGCGGTCAAGGCCGTCTGCGAGAAGGTCCGCGAGAGGCTGTTCGAGCTCGCGCGGAAGATCGACGGCTCGCCGCTCGCCGGCGTCGCTCGACGACGTGAGTTCGCCGACGGGCCGATCCGTCCTGAAGCGACCCGTCGCGGTCCGTCGCCCTCGCCGAGGTGATGCGAGCGGGCGAGGTCGACGTCATCGAGGAGGAGGCCTCCGCCGGCGCCGAAGCAGGACGAGTACTCGCGCTACGCGCACTCGGCGATCTTCGCCGAGGTGGAGGTCGACGAGGACTTCGGCACCGTCCGCGTCACGCGGGTCGTGAGCGCGATCGCCGGCGGCCGCATCCTGAACCCGAAGACGGCCCGGAGCCAGATCATCGGGCGGCATCGTCTGGGGCATCGGCATGGCGCTGCGAGGAGGAGAGCGTCATCGACCACGGCCTTCGGCCGGTTCATGAACCACAACCTGGCCGACTACCACGTCCCGGTCAACGCCGACGTGCGCGACATCGAGGTGATCTTCGTCGAGGAGCGCGACGACGTCGTCAACCCGCTCGGGGCCAAGGGGCTGGGCGAGATCGGCGTCGTCGGGCGTCGCGGCGGCGATCGCCAACGCCGTCTTCCACGCGACCGGCAAACGGATCCGGGCTCTCCCCATCCGACCGGACACGCTGTTGTGAGGCCGTGCAGCTCCACGCCGCGCTGAGGGCGTCACCCCGTCACTCGGGTGACCGCCGCCGAGTGGTATGCTCGGCCCGACTCGCCCGATCCTCCACCTGATCGGCTCCAGGGGCAGGTGATGAACATGGGTCCATGCTGTCGCGCGCTCCGCCGTCCCGTCGCCTCCGGCATCGCCTCGCTGCTCCTCGCCGCCGTGCTGATCGCCGCCTCGGCCGAGCCGTCTGCAGCCCAGACGACGCCGGCCGGCGAAGCCATCATCGCCTGGCACGTCACGATCGCGCCGAGCTGGTTCGATCCGTCCACCGCGCCGCCACAGATCACCCCGTTCGGGATCCTGTACGCGCTCCACGACGGGCTGGTGCGCCCGCTGCCCGGGCAGAAGCTGGGCAGCAGCCTCGCGGAGTCGTGGACGGAGAGCCCGGACGGCCTGGTGTACGAGTTCAAGCTCCGCCGGGGCGTCAAGTTCCACAACGGTGAGCCCGTCACCGCCGAGGACGCGAGGTTCAGCTTCGAGCGTTACAAGGGTGCCGGGGCCACCGAGCTGCGCGCGCGTGTCAAGCAGGTGGAGGTCGTCGACCCCTCGATCATCCGCTTCCACCTGAAGGAGCCGTGGCCGGACTTCATGACCTTCTACGGCACCACGGCCACCGCGGCCGGGCTCGTCGTCCCCAAGAAGTACGTGCAGCAGGTCGGCGAGGACGGCTTCCGCAAGCATCCGATCGGCGCCGGCCCCTACAAGTTCGTGAGCCACGCTCCGGGCGTGGAGGTGGTGCTGGAGGCCAACGCGACCTACTGGCGCCGCGTGCCCAACGTCAAGCGGCTGGTCATGAAGAGTGTGCCCGAGGGCACGACGCGCGTGGCGATGCTGAAGAAGGGCGAGGCGGACATCGCCTTCGCGCTCGACGGCGAGGACGCCGAGAACGTCCGCCGCGATCCCCGGCTGCAGCTGGTGCCGTCCAAGCACGCGTCGATCTACTGGATCGAGTTCGCGGAGCAGTGGGATCCCAAGTCGCCGTGGCACGACAAGCGCCTGCGGCAGGCCGTCAACTACGCGCTGGATCGCCAGGCGATCAACGAGGCCTCCTGCCTGGGGTTCTGCCCGCCGACCTCGGTCATCGTGCCGCGCGTCATGGACTTCGCGCTGCAGACACCGGGGCTGCCGTACGACGCGGCCAGGGCCAGGCAGCTCCTCAAGGAGGCGGGCTACCCGAATGGGCTCGACGCCGGGGAGTTCGTGCCGATCCCGCCGTTCTTCGCCACGGCGGAGGCGGCCGTGAACTATCTGAGCGCGGTGGGCATCCGCGTGCGGATCCGCACAATGGAGCGGGCGGCCTTCTATGCCGCCTGGCGGGAGAAGAAGCTGCGCGGGCTCTTCATGGTGGCCGCCGGGAGCTCGGGCAATGCGGCCAGCCGGGTGGCGGAGTTCATCTACTCCAAGGGCAGCTACGCCTACGGCGGCTATCCCGACATCGACGACCTGGCCCTGCAGCAGGCCCGCGAGCGGGATCCGCGCAAGCGCGAGGCGCTGCTCCATCGCATCCAGCAGCTCACGATCGACCGGGTGATGTTCGCGCCGATCATGGACTATCGCACCCTGCGCGGTGTGGGCCCGCGGGTGGCCGAGCACATGCTCGACACCTTCCACCTGGTGCCGTACCCGGCGTGGGAGGACCTGCGGCTCAAGTGACCATCGGCAGGCCCCAGGCGCGCGCGAGCGGAATCCTGCCTGCGCATCGCGCAGGTGGACCGCCGCCTCGTCGTCTTCGCCCGGTCGCGACGCGACGCAGTCGATTCCGACAACGACGTCATCTGCGCGGTGGTGACATCCTTCTCCCTGTTCGCGCGTAGCGCGGGGAGGCCGTCTAGCGGCGCGCCACGCCCCACTTGATGCGCAGGGCCGGCAGGACGGCCTCGCCGAGCAGGCGCAGGCCGTCCGACTCGGTGAGGCCGTGCGGCGCCCCGAACTCCACGCGATTGACCCCGGCCGCGTACAGCGCGTCCGCCCGGGCGGCGACGTCGTCCGGCGCTCCGGCCAGCGCGATCTTGTCCAGGAGCGCGTCGGGAATGTCCCGGGCGGCGCCGTCGAAATCGTGGGCCGCCACGGCGGCCCGGATCCGCGCGAGACGATCGGGCTCGATGCCAAGGGCGGGATCGAGGTCGGCGATCACGCCCAGGTAGGGCGCCGCCTTGCGGCGCGCCAGCGCGCGGGCCGCGCGGCCGTCACGATCCACCACCGACACGCCGCCGAAGGCGAGCCCGATCTCGCCGGCCGGGCGTCCGGCCCCCACCGCCGCGGCGTCGATCTCCGCGCGGTATCGCGGGACCAGGGCGGGGTTCGCGCTGCCGCCGACCTTCACCTCGGCGATCTCACGGATGCAGGCGCGGATCGTGGCCACGCCCCAGGCGCCGAGCAGGAAGGGCATCTCCGGGCGCGCGATGTTCCAGCGGAGCGAGTCGCCGCCGCCGAGCCGGAAGACCTCGCCGCGGTAGGGCTCCTTCGAGCGGCGAAGCAGGTGACGCACGCACTCGAACGCCTCGCGCAGCGCCGTCACCGGCCGCGCGGGCTGCACGCCGAGGAAGTCGAGCCAGGCTCCGCGCGCCAGGCCGAGGTAGGCGCGGCCGCCGGAGGCCTCGTCGATGAGCGCGGCATCGCCGGCGATGGTGACCGGGTGGCAGGTGAAGGGGTTTACCGCCGCCGGCCCGAGCGCCACCCGGCGCGTGGCCCGCGCGACCTCCAGCAGCGGCAGCCAGGCCGGCTGGTACAGGAGGTCGTTGTAGACGGACACGAGGTCGAACCCGTGACGCTCGGCGGTGGCGGCCATTGGGCCGTACGCGCTGAGCGGCTGGTCGGTCTGGAAGGCGATGCTGACGCGGCGGCCGGTCACCGCCACCCATGTTCGCACCGGTGCCGCCGGAACCCCAACATCCCCGTCGTGGCCTGCCTGGCGGGCTCACAGGCCCCTTGCGCTGGACCGGCCGGGTGCCGAAGTGGACGGCGCTGCCGCGCTCGACCCGCCCGAGGATCCGGACGTGCGAGCCGTCCGGGGCGACGGCGTCGGGCCGCGCCGGCAGGGAGGTCGTCTCGAATCGCTCCGGCGTGCGCGTCTCCCGGGGTCAGCCGCCGGCGCCGGTCTGGCCCCCGAGGTACATCCGCCTGACCTCGGGGTTGGCGAGCAGGTCGCGGCCGGTGCCCTCGTAGCGGTTGCGGCCCAGCTCCAGCACGTAGGCGCGGTCGGAGACCTCCAGCGCGCGGGCGGCGTTCTGCTCGACCAGCATGACGGTGAGGCCGCCGCGGGCCAGCTCGACGATCTTGTCGAAGACCTCGTCGACGAAGCGGGGGCTGAGCCCGAGCGAGGGCTCGTCGAGCATCATCATGCGGGGGTGCATCATGAGCGCGCGGCCCATGGCCAGCATCTGCTGCTCGCCGCCGCTCATGGTGCCGGCCAGCTGGCGGGCTCGCTCGCGCAGCCGCGGGAACAGGGAGAACACGAAGTCCATGGAGGCCTGGATCTTGGCCCGGTCGCGCTCGAGATAGGCGCCCATCTCGAGATTCTCGCGGACGGTCATCTGGGTGAAGACGACGCGGCCCTGGGGCACGTAGCCGAGCCCGAGGCCGAGCACGCGATTGGGGCGCTGGCCGACCAGGCTCTTGCCGTCGAAGACGATCTCCCCGCCGAGATGGGTGATGAGGCCCATGATCACCTTGAAGGCCGTGGACTTGCCGGCGCCGTTGGGGCCGATGACGGCCACCACCTCGCCGGGGTTCACCTGGAGCGACACGCCGTGCAGGATCTGGATCGACCCGTAGCCGGCCTGGACGTCGCGCAGCTCGAGCAGGGCCATCAGCGCTGCCGCCGCCGGCCGAAGTAGGCGTCGATCACCCGCTCGTCGCGCTGGATCTCGCTGGGCGGCCCTTCCGCGATCTTCACGCCCCCGTCCATCACGAAGATCCGCTCGCAGTGGTTCATGATCACGTTCATGTCGTGCTCGACGATCAGGATGGTCTTGCCGCGCTCCTGAAGGCGATGGATGTGGTCGAGCAGGTGCTGGAGCAGCGTGCGGTTGACGCCGGCGGCCGGCTCGTCGAGCAGGATCAGGTCGGGGTCGGTCATGAGCGCCCGGGCGAACTCCAGCAGCTTCTGCTGGCCGTAGGACAGGCGCCCGCCGTACTCGCCGCGCAGGTGGGTGAGATTCACGAGCGCCAGCAGCTCCTCGGCCCGGGCCCGGGCGGCGCGATCGGGCACGCCGAGCGAGGTGACCGAGAGCATGTTCTCGAAGACCGTCATCTCGCGGAACACGCGCGTGATCTGGAAGGTCCGGGTGATGCCCCGGTGGAACACCTGGAACGGCTTGAGCCCCGCGATGTCCTGGCCCCGGTAGATCACCTGACCGGCGTCGGGCGCCACCACGCCGGTGAGAAGATTGAAGGTCGTGGTCTTGCCCGAGCCGTTGGGGCCGATGAGGCCGGAGATCCGCCCCTGGGGGACGGCGAAGCTGCAGCCGTCCACCGCGCGCACCCCGCCGAATGCCTTGCGGAGGTCGCGGACGTCGAGCGCGATCTGATCCGGACTCTCGCCCATCAGTCCACGTGGGGGGCCCCGACATGGCCCCCCACACCCCCCAGCGTTCGGAGCGCCCCGGGGAACCCGTGGCGCTCCTCGATCACCCGCGCGTCCATCAGTCCACGTGGGGGGCCCCGACATGGCCCCCCACACCCCCCAGCGTTCGGAGCGCCCCGGGGAACCCGTGGCGCTCCTCGATCACCCGCGCGTCCATCAGTCCACGTGGGGGGCCCCGACATGGCCCCCCACACCCCCCAGCGTTCGGAGCGCCCCGGGGAACCCGTGGCGCTCCTCGATCACCCGCGCGTCCATCAGTGGACCATGCCCTTGCGCACCCAGCCCCGGTCGATGGCGAAGCCGACGAGACCGCGCGGCATGAAGCGCGCGACCACGATGATGAACAGGCCGTAGGCGATGAGGTGGGCGGACGGGAAGTTCACCCACGTCAGCTCCTGGGCGGTGTAGAGGACGGTGGCGCCGACGACCGGGCCGATGACGGTGCCCTTGCCGCCGAGCATCGACATGAGCGCCATGGCGATCGTGATCTGCACGAAGAACACCGAGGGCGGGTCGATGTAGAGCACCTTGTAGGCCTGGATCCCGCCGGCCACCGCCGGGAACACGGCCGAGAGCGTGAAGGCCGCCAGCTTGTAGCGGGTGGCGTCGATGCCGAGCGCCTCGGCGGCGCCCTCGTCCTCGCGGATGGCGTTGAGGCGGATGCCGAAGCGCGAGTGACCGACGGCGTAGGCGACCACGATCGTCAGCGCCATCAGGACCAGCATTGCGTAGTAGGTCGGCATCGACGTCTCGACGCTCGGCAGGCTGATGCCGAGCCCGCCGTGGGTGAGGCTGTCCCAGACGGTGGCGATCACGCGCGTGCCCTCGGCCAAGCCCAGCATGGCGATGGCGAAGTACGGCCCCTTGAGGCGCAGCACGGGGTAACCCACCGCGGCCGCCACCACGCCGGCGACCACGGCGCCGGCGGCGAGCGTGGCGAGCCAGTGCCAGTGGTAGTCGGCCACGAGGATGGCGCAGGCGTAGGCGCCGATGCCGTAGAACGCCACGTGACCGAACGAGGTGTAGCCGGTGAAGCCGCTGATGATGTTCCAGGAGAGCGCGAGCACCACGTACATCATCGTGAACAGCACGAACGAGCGCATGTACACGGTGAGCCCGTGGGGCAGCAGCGCCAGGGCGAGCGCGACGAGGCCGACGAGGATCAGATTGCGGGTGTGCTGGCTCCGGACCATGCGTCCTCAGCCTTCCTTGACGCCCATGAGGCCGCCCGGGCGGATCAGCAGCACGAAGATCATCAGGCCGTAGGCGGCCAGCTCGACCATCGCGGTGCCATTGGGGACCATGAGCGAGACCAGATTCTCGAGCACGCCCAGCATCAGGCCGCCGATCAACGCGCCCACGTAGTGGCCGCGCCCGCCGAGGACGATGATGGCGAACGCCTGCAGCGTATAGAGCACGCCGGTCTCGGGGTTGAAGCCGAACTGGATCGACACCAGCGCCCCGCCCGCCGCCGCCAGGGCCGCGGCGATGCCGGTCGTGACCAGGTAGATCCGCTTCACGTCGATGCCGCACACCATGGCCACCTCGGCGTTCAGCGCGGTGGCCCGCACCGCCTTGCCCAGGCGCGAGAACTTGAGGAACAGGTAGACGGCGGTGGTGATGACCACCGCCATCGCGAAGCTGATCACCCGGTTCTGGCCGACCGCGACGTTGCGGGTGAGCCGCACGCTGCCGGGCGCGTAGGGGATCGTGCGGAAGTCGGTCGTGAAGAGCAGCTCGGCGGTGTAGATCATCACGAGGCCGAGGCCGAAGGTGATGAGCAGCGCGGTCAGCTCGGGCTGGCCCACGGCGGAGTCCAGCAGGACCCGCTGCACCGCCATGCCGAACAGGAAGGCCAGCGGCAAGGTGAAGACCAGGGCCAGGAGCGGATCGACGCCGAGGTAGAAGAAGGCCATCCAGGTGAGATAGGCGCCCATCATGACCATCTCGCCGTGCGCCGCATTGATGATGCGCATCACCCCGAAGATCAGCGTGAGGCCGACGGCGAACATGGCGTAGACGCCGCCCTGCATGAGCCCGGCGATGACGACGGTAACCAGGTAGCCGACCCAGGCCTCATTGGCGTGGACGGTCCCCGCCGAGAGACCGACGACGAAGGGCAGGGCGTAGGCGCCGACGAGGAAGGCGGCCAGCCAGTAGAGACTGCGGACGTCGCTGCGTTCCATGCGCGGGCTAGCCTCGCCCCGCCGACGCCGGGGTCACGTGGGCAACGAAAGGCCGGGAGCGCTTGCGCGACTCCCGGCCCTCCCTCCAGAGCGGCCGCGGGGTCGGCGGGATTACCGCTTGCTCCAGTCCGGCATGGGCAGCTCGGCCTTCGTCTCCGCCCACTTCTCCGGCCATACCACCTTGCGCTGACCCTTGAGGATCTGGAACGTGAGCCCCTCGTGGGCGTTCATGCCCTTGGCGTCGACCTTGTAGCGGCCGTAGATCGTCTGCGTCTCGAGCGTGGCCAGCGCGTCGCGCAGCTTTTCCTTGTCGAAGCTGCCGGCCTTCTTGAGAGCGGACTCGGTCACCTGCAGCGCGCCGTAGGCGCCGCCGGCGTGGTAGTTGGGCTTCTCGTTGAAGCGCTTCTCGTAGGCCGCGATGAATTGCTCCATGCCCGGGTTCTTGAGGACCTTGGGCAGCGGCTCCCACTGGCTGAAGCCCAGGACGTACTCGGCCGTGGCGCCGAGCTGCTCGGGGAAGTTCGGCAGCGCCGGGCCGATCGTGCTGGAGTACAGCTTGAAGTTCATGTTCTGCTCGCGCATCTGGCGGAGCTGGGCGGCCGAGTCCGCAAAGTAGCTGTTGGAGAACACCGCCTCGGCGCCCGAGGCCTTGATCTTCTGGAGCAGGGCGGTGAAGTCCGTCTGCTTCAGCGGGTAGTTCTCCTCGACCACGATCTGGATCCCGAGCTTCGTGGCCCAGTCCTTGGCCCCCTTGGCGGCCTGGCGGGGGAAGAGGCTGTCCTCGCCGATGATCGCCGCCGTCTTCACGCCGATCTGCTTGGCCAGGTGCACGGCCCCCTTCTGGTAGTCCTCGGCGACGGCGACGATGTTGAAGATGTAGCGCCGCCCCTTCTCCCAGATGGGGCTGGAGGCCGCCCCGTAGGCCACGAACGGCATCTTGTAGCGCTCGTTGACGTTGGCCACGGCCTCGGTGATGCCGCTGGAGTACGGCGCCAGCAGCACGTCGACCTTGTCCTCGGTGATCAGCTTCTCGTAGAGCTTGATGGCGGTCTGGGTGTCGGATTTGTCGTCGAGCAGGAGCAGCTGGATCTTGTGGCCGAGCAGGCCGCCGCGGCCGTTCACCTCGTCCACCCACATCTTGATCGCGTTGACCTGCCGGCCGGCCGGCTCGGCGTAGCGTCCGGTCTGGGAGATCGCGCCCCCCACCAGGACCTCGTTGTTGGGCCGGTGGTCGGCCCAGGCCGTCCCGGCCCCGGCCACGAGGAGCGTCGCCAGTGCCGCCAGCGTCCGGATCGTCATCATCATGCAAAGTCCCCCCGAAGGTTGGAGATCGCTTACTTGAGGCGCGGGTCGAGCGCGTCGCGCAGACCGTCACCGAAGAGGTTGAAGCCGAGCACGGTCACGAAGATGGCGAGGCCGGGGAAGAGCGAGAGCCACATGTTGGCCTGGATGAACGCCACGTTGGCCTTGAGGTCCCAGCCCCAGCTCGGCGTGGGCGGCTGGGTGCCGAGGCCGAGGAACGACAGCGTGGCCTCCACGATGATCGAGGTGGCGACGCCGAGCGTGGTGGTCACGATGATCGGGGCCAGGCAGTTGGGCAGCACGTGACGGAACAGGATCCACGGGTCGCGCACGCCCAGCGCGCGGCAGGCCTCCACGTACTCCTTCTCCTTGATCGACAGCACGCTGCCCCGCACCAGGCGCGCGTAGATCGGGATGCGGACGATGGCGATGGCGCCGGTAACCTTCATGGTGCCGATCAGGCCCGCCGTCGGCGTGAAGATGACCATCAGGATGATGGCGAGCAGGTAGATCGGGAACGCCAGGATCAGGTCCATCACCCGCATCACGAGCGTGTCGACGCGGCCGCCGTAGTAGCCGGCGATCATCCCGAAGGGCACGCCCACGAAGAGGGCCAGCAGGACCGACGACACCCCCACGATCAGCGAGATCCGGGTGCCGTGGATGACGCGACTGAGCATGTCGCGGCCGAGCTGGTCCGTCCCCAGCGGGTGGTCCCAGCTCGGTGCCGCGAACGTCTGCGTCTGGTCGCTGGCGGTCGGGCTCTCGGGGGCCAGCACATCGGCGAAGATGGCCACGACCAGGAGCAGGCCGACGACGACGGCGCCGATCACCGCCGTGGTGCTTCGCCGCAGCCGCCGAAGACCCTGCACGAACGGCGACTCCGATCGTGCGGCGGGGCCCCGCCATGTCGCGACGCCGGGGAGTTCGGCTTCCCGGAGGCTGCCCCCACTGATGGGTTTCACCATGATCCCCTCACGAGTACCGGATCCGTGGATCCAGGAAGGTGTAGGTCAGGTCCACGAGCAGGTTGATGCCCACGAACGTGAAGGCGGTGATGAGGGCGAAGCCCTGCACCTGCTGGTAGTCGCGCGCGATGATCGCGTCGATGCCGAACGTGCCCAGCCCCGGCATCGCGAACAGCGTCTCCACCACGATGGCGCCCCCGATGAGGAAGCCCACCTGCAGGCCCATGACGGTGATGGTCGGGATGAGGGCGTTCTTGAGCGCGTGCTTGAACACCACCGGCCGCTCGCTCAGGCCCTTGGCGCGGGCGGTGGTGACGTACTCGGTGCGGATGACCTCCAGCATGCTGGCCCGCAGCAGGCGCGTGAGGAGGGCGGCCCGCCCGACGCCCAGCGCGAGCGCGGGCATGAGGACGTGCTGGGCGTTGCCCAGCAGGCTCGCCGCGCACACGATCGACGGGCAGGTGCCCGGCAGGTAGATCCAGCCCGAGCTGGGCAGCAGCCCGCCGAGGCCGATCGAGAAGACCAGCAGCAGGAGCACGCCGATGAAGAACTCGGGAATGGACACGCCGATCATGGCGACCGAGGTCGCCGTGTAGTCCGCCCACGTGTTCTGCCGCAGGGCGCCGATGATCGCGGCGGGGATGGCGATGGCGAGGGCCACGCCCATGGACAGCACGATCAGCTCGAACGTGACCGGCAGGCGTACCAGCACGTCCTCGAGGACCGGGCGCCCGCTCAGGATCGAGGTCCCCCAGTCGCCCTGGACCAGCTTGCCGAGCCAGATCGCGTACTGGACGACGATCGGCTGGTCCAGCCCGTAGGTCACGCGGGCCGTGGCGGCGTCCTCCTCGGTGTAGGCGTCGCCCAGCATTGCAACTACCGGGTCGCCGGGGATCGAGCGCATCATCACGAACACCACGAGGGTGATCATGAGGATCGTCGGTACGATCTCCACCAGCCGCTTCAGGATGTAGGTGCGCATCGTCCACCTCGTCCCCGCGGCGCCCCGCAGGGCGCCGCGGGGACTGGAGAGGCTACTTGTCCAGCCAGACGGTCTCCCAGTCGACCTCGAACTCCGCGTTGTACGTGTAGCCCTTCACCCACGGCTGCGCCACCATGTAGAAGGGCGAGCCGGAGACGTTGTTCCAGTACATGTTGTCGACCATGAACTCCAGCAGCTCCTTGCCGATGGCCTGGCGCTTGGCCGAGTCCAGCTCCCGGGCGTAGCGAGCGTAGTAGTCGTCGACCTTCTTGTCGTTGTGGCGCGGGTGGCTCCACGTCGACGTCGAGTTCGACAGGTAGCCGTTCGAGTCGATCGTCAGCAGCGAGAGCAGGTCCTCGACGTACATGTCCCACGGCCCGTCCTGCAGGGTCGTGTTCATCCAGGAGACCTTGTCGAGCACCCGGATGTTCGCGGTCGCGCCGATGCGGGCCAGCTGCTCCTTGATGACCGTGGCGATGACGTTGAAGACGGACTTCTCGGTGTCGGCCATGATCTCGAAGGTGAGTGGCTTGCCCCCCGGGCCGTAGCCGGCCTCGGCCAGCAGGGCCTTGGCCTTGGCCTGGTCGTAGGGGCACTTGTGGTTGAGGTCGATCGACTCGAGCGTTCCCGGAGGGGCCATGCCCACCCACGGCGTCGCCTGGCCCTTGAACGCGATCTTCACGATCTCCTTGCGGTCGATCCCGTAGCAGCCGATTGCCTTGCGCACCCGGAGGTCGCCGAAGATCGGGTGCGGCGCCCGCTCCTTGGACATCGGCTTGCCGTCCTTGGGGATCGTCACCTTCATCGCCGCCACCATCGGCGTGGTTTCCTTGCCCGTCATGATGCTGGCGTTGGGCGTCTGCGCCTTCAGCGTGTCGACGTGCTCGGGCGAGAAGGAGGCGATGAAGTCGATCTCCCCCGCCTTGAACGCGGCCATCTCGGTGACGGGATCCTTGATCGTGCGGATCATGATGCGGTCCAGGTAGGGCCGGCCGGGCTTGAAGTACTTGTCGAAGCGCTCCATGGCCAGGTGGCTACCCTTCACCCACTCGATGAGCCTGAAGGGGCCGCAGCCCGGGATGGCCTCCGGCTTGCCCTTCTTGCGGTCCTCGACGCTGTACTTCTGGGTGGCGGCCGGCGAGTAGAGCACCAGGCCGGTGCGGTACGCCGCCAGCATGTGGAGCATGAACGCGTAGGGCTGCTTCATGCGGATCTGCACAGTGAGGGGATCGAGCACCTCGGTGCTGTGGATCGAGTCGAAGAATGCGCGCATGCCCGACTTGGTGCCCGGGTCCATCAGCCGGTCGATGCTGAACTTCACAGCGGCCGCGTCGGCCTTGGTGCCGTCGTGGAAGAGGATGTTCTTGTGGAGCTTGAAGGTGTAGCTGAGGCCGTCGGGCGCGACCTGCCACGATTCGGCGGCGTCACCCACGAACTTTCCGTCGGGCGTGATGTCGATGAGGCCGCAGCCGACGTTCATGGCGACCCACATCATTTCGTAGCCGGGCGCCGTGTGGAAATCGAGGTTCGCGATCTCATTGCCATAGGAGACGCGGAGCGTGCCGCCCCGTTTCGGCGCCTGCGCGTCGGCGGAGGGCGGCAGCGCGGCCCCGGCGACGAGGGACAGGGCGAGGACGGCGACCAGGTGGGTGGGCCGCGAGAAAGGTCGTAGGCGCATAGCGTCGTACCTCCCCATTTGGCGATCGAGCGACCGGATTCGAGGTAATACCCGCGACAGTTGGGCGACACTCTACATGAATCCCATCTTGTCAACAACAGGTTGGCATACATGTAAAGGGGGCGGGGAACGGCGCTGATTGGGCCGGTTAGGGATCGCCGGCCAGCTTCCTCAGTGCCCGAGGAGCAGGTCGTGCTCGAGCCAGGCCACCACCGCGTCGGCGCCGCCGGCCGCGGTGAGATCGGTGAGCACGGCGGGGCGGTCGGCCGACCGGTCGCCCAGCGCGCGCTCCAGGCGTCGAAGATCCACGCCGAGCGCCTTGGCGCCGTCGATCTTGCTGACGACGAGCAGGCGCCATCGGGCGCCTGCGGGACCGGCCCCAGCGTCGCGCGCGGCGGTGGCGAGGTCGATGACGCCGATGGTGGCGTCGACGAGGTCGGAGCTGAACGTGGCCGCGGCGCTCTCGCCGGTCCGCTCGACCAGCAGGAGGTCGGGCGTTGCGGCGTCGGCCCGCGGTGTACCGGTGCCGGAGACGGCGACGGTGAGCCGTCCGGCGACCCGCCGGCGGATCGCCGCGATGAGCGTTGTCTTGCCGCCCCCGGCCGCGCCGCCGACGCCGACGACGAGCGGCGTGGGCATCCCGCACGGCGATCGGATGACCGGCCGGCCCTCCGTCGCCCTGGTCAGCCCATGCGCGTGGCAGGGCTGCCCGGGGCCGTGCGAGTGCTCGTAGGCGACCGCGCGGCGGCCGGTGACTGCGGTCGGTGGGCCGTCCCAGCGCGCCATGAGCGCGTTGTCGATGGGGCAGGTCGCCTCGCGGGCGGCGGTGGCGGCGGGGCGCGAGACGAGGAAGTCGAGTCCGCAGCGGATGCAGCGGAACTGGTAGCGCGGCCCGGCGTCACCCATCCTTCGCCGGCTTCTCTTTCATGACGATCCTCCTCACAGAAAGTGACGGTTCTTCCGCTCGTCCGGCAGGTCGAGGCCCAGCGCGACGAGCTTGCCGTCGACGTAGGCCTTGTACGCCGCGCGGATCTCGGCGTTGCCGACCGACTTCAGCCCCCAGTGCACGAACTTGGGCGCGTTCGTTGAATCCGAGCGTCCGAACATGTCGAGCGCCGCCGGGTACCACTTGCCGAGCAGGTGCTGCACCAGCGTCCGGCCGCGCGGCTCCGCGCAGATGCGCTGCAGGAAGTGATAACCCATCTCGGAGTGGCCCAGCTCGTCGCGCTCGACGGTGGCCGACATCTTGGCCAGCGGCACGTAGGACGACTCGCGCCAGTCGCGGGCGTGGAAGGCGCCGTTGAGGTCCACGAAGAAGTGGAAGAAGGCGTCGTCGGCCCACGTCTCCCGCGGCAGGTGGAAGGTGTAGTGGGCGTAGGGGACGTCCTTCAGCGCGAAGTCGCGCTCGAGGCCCACGGCCAGGCGGTGGAACATGATCGCGTGCTTCAGCTCCTCGGCCAGGTATTCGGCCTTGAGCAGCTTCGACTCGGCGTCGGGGAAGATCGCCTCGGCCAGGTCCAGGCAGGTCGCCATGAAGCCGAGGAAACTCTTGTTGCCGGCGCGCTCGCCCTCGTGGCGCAGCATCTTGAGCAACATCCGGCCCCGCTGCTCGGCGTCCTCGATCACGCTCGTCTCGTGGGTCACGCGCTTCCTCCGTGGCGGCGCTGGGCCGCCTCCCATCGCGCGGCGTCCAGCCCGCGTGCCGTCTCGCGCTGGTGACCGCACGGGCAGCCGGCAGCCCGCTCGCGTAGAGGTCGAACTGCTCCTGCACGAGGGTCGCCATGCCGGGCAGCAGCCGGTCGCCGACGTTGCCGACCATGATGTCGCTCACGCCGTCTCCACCCGCCGCCGCACGTCCTCGCGCAGCGCGGTCTTGCCGATCGTCTCGCCGCCGCGGTCCATCACGTCCTTGGTGTGCCCCGGTTGCCGGTCGGCTGCCCCGCACCGCGCGGCGAGCGGTGGGCCCCGCCAGTCGCCGCGCTGACGGTACCGTCGAGCGGGGAGGCCGGCATCGCCCCTCCCTGATACGGGCTGAGCCCGGCATTGTCAACGACTTGGCCTCCCGTTCTCGGTACTTGCGTTCCCTGCCGGCGGTGCCCACCGCGTCGAAGTCGGTGGCGGATCGTCCTGGCATCGCGTTTGTATCTCTTGCCCGGCGCGATCGCCCGGCGATCGACGCCAGACGGAGGTGCGCCATGAGGATTGTGACAGTCGTTGGGATCGTCGCCCTGCTCGCCGGCTGTGCCACGGCGCGGGCGACCCCGCCCGGCACTCAGACGTTCGTCGGCGAGGTCTGGACCTGGAACACGAAGGACTCGATCGTGACCATCATGGAGGACGGCGGCCGACTGGTGCGCGTCAAGGTCGAGCCCGAGACACTGGGCACGCTGCGGCTCCACCAGTTCACCCGCGTGTCCGGCACGCCGGTGGGCCCCGCCGAGCTCGTGCACACGACCCAAGCGGTCGGGCCCGTCAACGCCGTCCCCAAGGGCCAGCCGGAGCTCGTCGAGGTGGCGGGGACGGTCACCACGGTCGATCCGAAGGGCCGACTGGTGCTCGCCTCCGATCGCGGCCCCATGCACGTGTGGGTGGCCGAGGGCGCCGAGCAGCGATTCGCCAAGGGCGCGCCGGTGACCGTGCGCATCAGTCTGCAGCCGGTGGACCTGGTGCCCGCGAGCGCACCGGCGGCGCCGACGCCCACGCCCGTCGGCGCGCCATCCGCGTCGCCCACGAGCGAGCCGGGCGATCACGCCGTCGTCACCGGCCGCATCGTCGGGATCAACCCGGGCGGCGTGCTGGTCGTGGAGTCGCCGATCGGCCCGATCCAGGTGCTGAGCGCCGACAGCAGCCGCTACAAGGTCGGCGACGCCGTCCAGGTCCGCACCTCGGTCCGCGCGAGGTCCTGATCGAGCGCGGTCCGGGCGGCCGGGGTACGATACCCCGGCACGCCCGGAGGTGAGCCCATGTTCCCGTATCACGACGAGAACGCGACGCAGCGAACGCCCTTCGTCACCTTCGCCTTCATCGGGCTGAACGTCCTGGCGTGGCTGTTGATCCAGGGCGCCGGCTCGACGATGGCGCTGGCGCGCTCGGTGTGCGAGCTCGGCCTGATCCCGGGTGAGCTGACCGGCATGCTGCGGCCCGGCACGCCGTTCCCGATGGGCGAGGGGCTCGTGTGTCTGACCGATCCCGGCCGCCAGGTCTCGAACGTCGTCACCTCGATGTTCATGCACGGCTCCTGGATGCACCTCCTCGGCAACATGTGGTTCCTGTGGATCTTCGGCAACAACATCGAGGACTCCATGGGACACGCGCGCTTCGCCGCCTTCTACCTGCTCTGCGGCGTGGCGGCGGCGCTCACGCAGGTGGCGATCAGCCCGGCCTCGGGCATCCCGATGGTCGGCGCCTCCGGCGCCATCAGCGGCGTCATGGGCGCCTACCTGATCCTCTACCCGCGCGTGCGCGTGTGGACGATGGTGCCGATCGGCTTCTTCCTCACCTCGATCGCCTTGCCGGCGTGGACGATGCTCCTGTACTGGATGGCCCTTCAGTTCCTCAGCGGCGTGGTGGGCTTGTTCGGCGCGGAGCGCGGCGGCGTCGCCTTCTGGGCGCACATCGGCGGCTTCGTCGCCGGCCTCGTGCTGATCAAGCTGTTCGCGCGCTCCAACGACGTCGCGGCCCACCGCGGCCACCACTGGCGGCCGCAGGGGCGCGTGCGGGAGCCCTGGGGCGCCTGAGACTGATACGACCGCGCGTCAGACCTTCGCGACCGCGTCCTCCACGACCGTGCCCTTGAAGAAGTCGGGGTTCAGCGCGGTGTGCAGGCGCGCGGGGTTGGCGAAGACGAACTGACGGAAGTCGTCCTCGGTGATGAGGCCGTGCTCGACCAGCTCCCAGGCCTCCTCCAGGACTTCCGACATGTCGGTGACGTCGAAGTGGCCGACGTCGGAGCTGAAGATCGGGTTGAGGCGGTGGTTGCCGTGGCGGTCGAAGGCCCACGCGGTCGTCGGGTCGTCGGCCTCGCAGCCGAAGAAGAACCGCTCGGCGAAGTGCCGGCGGAGCTCCTCGCCCGAGCCCACCGGGACGGCGGCGAAGTCGTCGAAGCGCTCCTGCCGGTAGGCGCGCTCGGTGGCTTCCTCCGCGCTCGTGAACGGCTCGGCGAGGTTGATGCATCGGAACAGCTCGTCCAGCTTCGCCGCGTAGGGCGGGCCGCCGTACTCCCGGAAGAGCTGCTCGAGCTGGGCGCGATCGAGATTGGTCGGTCGCGTCTGCTCCTCCATCGCGGCCCGCCGGCGCCGCTCCCAGTGGCCGACCAGATCCGTCACGAGGTTGCAGGCCCAGCCCACGCCGCCCTCCAGCATGGCGAAGCGGAGCTGGGGGAAGCGGTGGGTGACCCCGCCCAGGATCAGCGCCTTGGCGAAGGCGTGGCTGGCGTTGGCGAAGTGGCCGATGTGGTTGTAGGTGAAGCTCCACACCGATTCGCGCCAGTGGGTACCCATGCTGCCCGAGTGCGCGGTGACCGCCACCTTCAGATCGGCGCAGCGCTGCCAGAACGGGTCGTAGTCGTAGGGGCTCTCGAAGGCGAGCGAGTCGACGTAGGTGCGCACCTCGTTGAGCGGCGCGCCCTCGCGCGCGAAGGCCGGCACCGGCCGCCGGACGTGGTTGGCGATCATCACGACCTTGAGACCGAGCTCGCGGACGGCGTAGGTGGCCTCCTCGATCGCCTCGTCGGGCGTGTGGACCGGGACCACCGCGGCCGGCGTGATGCGGTGGCGGTAGGGCTTGAACAGATCGGCGTTCATCTTGTTGACGGCGCGGGAGACGCCGCGGCGGATCTCCTCGTCGGGGTTACCAACGAAGAACAGGCCGAGCGAGGTGTAGAGCACGCAGAAGTCGATGCCGAAATCGTCGAGGCGCTCGTAGAAGAGCCGCGGGATCATCGCGGTGGCGCGGTCCAGCGTGCGCGCCGGCTCGCCCCACCAGGTCGGGCGGTGCAGGCGCCGCCGCATCCGCTCGTCGGGGGCGAGGTCGTACCAGGTGGTGTCCTTGGCCCGCTTGACGAACTTGTCGACGACCGAGGCACCGGCGACGTCCTTGAGATAGTCCAGGAAGATCGGGATCGGCTCCAGCCAGTGGCCGTCGCCGTCGATCACCGGGTGGTCGAGCCGCGCCCTCACCGCCGCCGACTTCGAAGCCTTCGAGTGCGCCATCGCGACCCTCCTCACCGAGCCGGTTGTCGAGGAGCGCCACGGCTTCGCCGGGGTGCTCCGAGCGTTGGGGGGCTTGGAGGGCCCTGTCGTGGCCCCCCATGTTCCCGATCTGCCTGCCCGCGTATGATAACGCCGCCATGACAACCTTGGGCCGCGTCGTTCTCGGGGTCGTGCTCGCGCTGGTCGTCGCCGTCCACCCCGTTCGGAGCGGCGCGGCGCCGCCGACCAGCGTGGACGGCGTGCCGATCGACCCCGACGCCGAGCTGGTCGTCGCGCTCACCGACGACACGACCAACATGGACCCCCGGATCGGCATGGGGTCGATCCGGTCCAACTACATCCGCCAGGTCTTCGAGAGTCTCGTGGACGTCGACCGCCAGGGCAAGCCGGTCCCGGGCCTGGCGCTGTCCTGGAAGCCGGTCAACGACCTCACCTGGGAGTTCGCGCTGCGCCGCGGGGTCACCTTCCACGACGGCGAGCCGTTCAACGCCGACACGGTGCTCTTCAACCTCGACCGGATGTTCCGCAAGAATCTCGACCGGTGGGGGATCAAGGACGTGGCGGCCGGCACCGCGTTCGACAAGGTCTACCCGTTCGTGACGCGCTGGGAGAAGGTCGACGACTTCACCGTCCGCGTCCACACCAGCGAGCCGTCCGCGAGCCTGTGGGATTTTCTCGGTCGCGAGCCGCTCGTGCCCCGCGCGTGGACGATCAAGCACGGCGTGGAGGCGCTGAACGACAAGCCCGTCGGCACCGGCCCCTGGAAGCTCGTCGCCTGGAAGCGCAAGGACCACATGGCCTTCGAGCGCCACGACGCCTACTGGGGCGGGCCCAGCTTGACCAAGCGCCTGCGCCTGCAGGTGATCCCGGAGGCGGCCGCGCGCATCGCCGCGCTGCGCGCCGGCCAGGTGCATCTCGTCGAGGCGGTCCCGCCGCTGGACGCCGAGGTGCTCGGCCGCAATCCCGCGCTGCGCGTCGTCAACAGCGTGCAGAAGCTGGCCTGCCGGCTGTACCTCAACGGGCGCACGAAGGACAGCTACGAGTCCGGCGGCCGCGACGGCGCCTTCGTCGATCCCCGGGTGCGCATGGCGCTGAACCTCGCGGTGAACCGCGAGGCGATCATCGCCAAGATCTTCCACGGCCTGGCACTGCCGAACGCCTCGCCGGTCGCCACGGTCGCGTACGGCCACGCCCCGCAGCCGCCGTATCCGTACGATCCCACGCGGGCCCGGGCCCTGCTCGCCGAGGCGGGCTGGAGCGGGGAGAAGCCGCTCACGCTGCAGCTCCTGCTGCCCGCCAAGCACTACGGTCAGGCGTTCGACGAGACGGTGACGGCGGTGGTCGAGATGCTCAAGGCGGTCGGCGTGCAGGTGACGGTGCAGACGCTCGACTTCGGGACGCTGCTGCAGACGCTCAACAAGGGGACGCTGCCGCCCAACGGCGGCTTTGCCGCCTGCCGGACGAGCAACAACCTCGACGCCGACGACTTCGTACGGGACTGGGCGACGACCACGCTGGTCAACTGGACGCCGTACCCGCCGGAGCTGCTGACCCTCTACCAGTCGACGCGCCGCCAGGTCGACGCGAAGAAGCGGCTGGCGCTGCTGGCCGACCTGCAGCAGCGGGTGCGCGACTGGGCCCCGGTCGTCTCGCTCTACCAGGAGAAGAAGGCGTACGCGCACACCACGCGCGTGCTCCGGTTCGTGCCCACCCAGGAGCTGAACATGGACTTCCGCGGCGTCGCCCTGAAGCGCTGACCGACGCGGCGTGCGCGCCTTCCTGCTCCGGCGGCTCCTCCACGCCGTCTTCGTCGTCTGGGGCGTAGTCACCGTCGTCTTCTTCCTGGTCCGGCTCACCGGCGATCCCGCCGCGCTGCTCGTCGACGCCAGCGCCACCCGCGAGGAGGTCGCGCGCGCCCGCCAGGCGCTCGGCCTGGACCGCCCGCTCTACGAGCAGTACGCCGATTTCTTGACATCGGCCCCGCTCGGCGACTTCGGCGCGTCCATCCGCGAGCGCCGCCCGGCCATGCGCATGGTGCTCGAGCACTTCTGGCCGGCCACCGCCCAGCTCGCCTTCGCGGCGCTCGCCCTGGCGGTGGTGCTGCCCATCCCGCTGGGGGTGATCGCGGCGACACATCGCAACGGCGTGCTCGATCACGCGAGCCGGCTCGGCTCGCTTTTTCTCCAGTCGATGCCGAGCTTCTGGCTCGGGCTCATGCTGATCCTCCTCTTCGCCGTCGCGCTCGGTGGGCTGCTGCCCGCGTATGGCTGGGGCACGCTGAGCCACCTGATCCTGCCCGCGCTCACGCTGGCCGCCGCACCGCTGGCCCAGAACGTGCGCCTGATCCGGGCCGGGATGCTGGAGGTCCTGCAGCACGACTACGTCCGCACCGCGCGCGCCAAGGGGCTGGCCGAGCGCAGCGTGATCTATCGCCACGCCTTCCGCAACGCCGCCGGCCCCTTCCTGACCGTGAGCGGGCTCTCGCTCGGCTTCATGCTCAGCGGCACGATCGTGATCGAGACGGTCTTCTCGTGGCCGGGCATGGGGCGGCTCATCGTGCAGGCGGTGCCCGGCCGCGACTTCCCGGTCATCCAGGCGGCGGTCTTCCTCTTCGCGCTCCTGTTCGTGGCGGTCAACCTCGTCGTGGACGTGCTGCAGGGCCTGCTCGATCCGCGCGCCCGCGTGTTCGGGGACGGCGCCTGATGCGCGCGCCACCGGACCGCGTCGCGCTGCTCGGGCTGGCGGTCCTCGTGGTGAGCGTCGTGCTGGCGGCGCTGGCGCCGGCGCTGGCCCCCGCCGATCCCGCCCGCAACGACCTGCTGGCGCGCCTGACGCCGCCCATGTGGCTGGACGGCGGGAGCTGGCAGCACCCGCTGGGGACGGACACGCTGGGCCGCGATGTCGTCAGCCGGATGCTGTACGGCGCCCGGGTGTCGCTGATCGTCGGCTTCTCGGCCGTCGTCCTGGCCGGCGCCCTCGGCGTCGGGCTGGGACTCGTGGCCGGCTACTACGGCGGCCGCCTCGACGACGCCCTCATGCGGCTGGGCGACGTCCAGCTCGCGTTCCCCGCGCTCGTGCTGGCGATCGCCGTGCTGGCGGTGGTGGGCTCCGGCCTCGGCAACGTCGTGCTGGTGCTGGGGGTGACCGGCTGGGTGACCTACGCGCGCATCGCGCGGGGCGAGACGCTGTCGCTGCGGCACCGCGAGTTCGTCGAGAGCGCCCGCGCGCTCGGCGCCCGCGACGCCGGCATCCTCTGGCGCCACGTGCTGCCCAACGTGCTGCCGTCCATCACCGTGGTCGCGACGTTCTCGGTCGCACGCACGATCATCGCCGAGGCCTCGCTGTCGTTCCTCGGGCTGGGGATCCCGCCGCCGGCGCCGAGCTGGGGCGCGATGCTGGACGAGGGGCGGAACTACCTGACCACGGGCTGGTGGCTGGCCCTCTTCCCCGGGCTGGCGATCCTGGCCGTCGTGCTCGGCATCAACGTCGTTGGCGACTGGCTGCGCGACGCCCTCGACCCCCGCCTGGAGCGGGGCATGTGATCACCTGACCACTCCTGACCAGCTCTGCCCAGCCCCCCGCCGGCGCAACCAGTTGAAAATCCATGCCTCGCATCTGGCATCGAACCCGCACTGCTGCGCCCGCTCGAGTTGCGGTTGACCGACCGAAAGGACTACCGAGGGGGAAGCCATGGAATTCTTGAAGGTGAACTTCGAGGGTGCAGGGCGGCTCGTGCTGGTCAACGGCAACCCGGGCGGCCCGACGAACACCGTGATCACGTTTCCGCTGCCGGGCACCTACCGGATCACCCTGGGGCCACCCAACGACTTCGCGCCCGGCGTCCAGGAGATCGAGCTCATCAGCACCAGCGCGTTCATACCGATGGAGGTGACCTTCCATCGCCTGCCCGCCTCGGTCGCGCGCACGTGAGCCGGCTCGTCGGCGCGCTTCTGCTCATCGGCCTGGCCGCCACCGGGTGCGCCAAGCACGTGATGAACGACCGCCTCACCAGGTGGGATGGCGAGGCCGGCTATCGCTTCCAGACGCTCGGGACCGCGGATGGCAACACGGACTCCCTGTTCATTTGCCTCAGCCTCTCCGGCGGCGGTACCCGCGCCGCCGCGCTGGCCTACGGCGTGATGAAGGCGCTGCGAGAGACGCCGATCGTGTGGAAGGGCCGGCCGACCACGGTGCTGGCGGAGGTCGACTGCATCTCGTCGGTGTCGGGGGGATCCTTCGCGGCCGCGTACTACGCGCTCTTCCCCGACGAGTTCTTCCCGGCATTCGAGCGCGATTTCCTCCGGCGCAACATCACCAGCGAGCTGTTCTGGCGGGCGCTGAACCCTGTCAACTGGTTCCGCATGGCGTCGCCCCACTTCGGCCGCACCGACCTGGCCGCCGAGCTCTACGACGAGACGGTGTTCCGGGGCAAGACGTACCGAGCGCTCGTGGAATCACGCCGGCGGCCGTTCATCATCCTCAACGCGACGAACATGCGTAACGGGGTCGGCTTCGAGTTCACCCAGGACCAGTTCGATTTCCTGGGCTCGACCCTGGATACCTATCCGGTGGCGCGCGCAGTGGCGGCGTCGTCGGCGTTCCCGTTCCTACTGACCCCGCTCACCCTGCAGGCCTACGGCCCGGCGCCGGAGTTCAAGCTCAACGAGGAATACACCACGGCGCTGAAG
The DNA here is from genome assembly GCA_963743355.1 of uncultured Candidatus Rokubacteria bacterium. Classification (GTDB taxonomy): domain Bacteria; phylum Methylomirabilota; class Methylomirabilia; order Rokubacteriales; family CSP1-6; genus AR5. Next base: position 2,377,496 of record CAVUPM010000002.1, on the reverse strand, counting down.
GACTTTCATCTCAGCCCGCTTCGCCACCACTGGGCCCGGCCGCAGATGGACTATCTCGACCCCGAGCGCGTGCGCTATGTGCACCTGCTAGACGGCGGGCTCGCCGACAACATCGGGCTGCGGTCGGTGGAGCGCGCCTACGCCGCCACCAACGGCTTCCTGTTCGGGCGGCGGCCCTCGATCGCGCGGCTCGTCCTCATCGCCGTCAACGCCAAGACCGATCCCGACGACGCCTCCAGCCTTTCGGCGCCGGCGCCCGGGCTGATCGACGTGGCCCTCAAGACGGCGACGGTAAGCATGGAGAACTACAGCTTCGAGACGGTTGAGACGATGCGCAGCTTCCTGCGGGAGCACGCGGGCGCCGTCCAGTCGTACGAGGACTGCGGCCGCGTGCTCCGTCGGGACTGCCCGGCCGCGCCGCCGCTGCCGCCGATGCAGCCGACATTCAAGCCGTGCGTGATCGAGGTGAGCTTCGACGCGATCGAGGACGACACCCAGCGGCGGAAGTTTCAGAACCTTCCGACGAGCTTCGACCTGACCGCCGCCGACCTCCAGGCGGTAATCGACATGGGCGAGAGCCTGGTACGCCGGTCGCCCTATTTCGTCTCCCTCGTGCGGGCGCTGGGTGGCGCCGTGGAGGGTGCCGAGCCCCGCGGCGCGGCTCGCTGCGACTGAACCGGCGGGGCCCTACCGCCGCGCCTTCGCCGCCTGGATCGCGCTCCAGACGCGCTCGGGCGTCATCGGCATGTCGAGGTGGCGCACGCCGAGCGGGGCCAGCGCGTCGTTGACGGCATTGACGAGCGCGGGCAGGGCGCCCACGGTACCGGCCTCGCCGACGCCCTTGGCGCCGAGCGGGTTGACCTGGGTCGGCACCTCGTGGGAGTCCACCTCGAAGAACGGCATGTCGTCGGCGCGCGGCATCGCGTAGTCCATGAACGAGCCGGCCAGGAGCTGGCCGCCCTCGTCGTAGACCAGGTCCTCGAAGAGCGCCTGGCCGAGACCCTGCACGACGCCGCCGTGGATCTGGCCCTTGACCAGCATTGGATTCACCATGCGGCCGACGTCGTCGACGACGCTGTGACGCACGATCCGCACGACACCGGTCTCCGCGTCGATCTCCACCTCGCACACCTGGCAGCCGTTGGGGAAGGTGACCGCCGGCGGCGTGAAGGCCGCGGTCTCGGTGAAGCCGGGCTCCATCCCGGCCGGGAGCTGTCGCGACACGTAGGCCGTGCGCGCCACCTCCGCGAAGCTGACGCCCCGGTCGGTGCCGGCGACGGTGAAGCGCCCCTCGCGGAACTGGATGTCCTCCGGCGCGGCCTCGACCATGCGGGCGGCGATGCGGCGGCCGCGCTCGACGATCTTCTCGCTGGCGCGGGTGACGGCGGAGCCGCCGACCGTGAGCGCGCCGGAGCCGCCGTTGCCACGACCGGCGTCGAGCGCGTCGCTGTCGCCCCACAAGACCTGGATCCGCTCGGGCGGCACGCCGAGCCGCTCGCTCACGATCTGGGCGTAGGCGGTCTCGTTGCCCTGGCCCATCGAGGTAGAGCCGGTGAGCACCGTGACCGAGCCGTCGGGATTGACGCGGATCGACGCGGTGTCGGGATTGACCGAGGTGTAGGGGCCGCCGGCCACCTCGATGGCGTTGGCGACGCCGAGGCCGCGCAGCGTGCCGCGCTGGCGCGCCTCCACCCGGCGCTTCTCGAAGCCGGCGTGGTCGGCCAGCGACAGCGCCATGTCCATGCCGCGGGCGAAATCGCCGGAGTCGTAGGTGAACACGAGCCCGGTCTTGAACGGCATCGCGGAGGGCGGAATCAGGTTCTGGCGGCGCAGCGCGATCGGATCGCGGCCGAGCTCGCGGGCGGCCACGTCGATCACCCGCTCGATCGCGAAGGTCGCCTCCGGTCTCCCGGCGCCGCGATAGGGCCCGGTGGGCGTCGTGTTCGAGAAGACGCCGGTTGTCTGATGGTGGATGGCGGGCGTGGTATAGACGCCGGCCACGCCGCCGATGTTGTTGGTGCCGGGACCGGCGCTGCGCTGCGTGAGATAGGCGCCGACGTTGAGGTTGATGGCCACGCGCAGCGCCAGGAAGGTGCCGTCGGGGCCGAGGGCCAGCTCGACGGTCGACAGGTTGTCGCGCCCGTGCTCGTCGGTCACGAAGCCCTCGCGCCGGTCGGAGGTCCACTTCACCGGCCGGCCCAGCCGCCTGGCGGCCCAGAGCACGAGCACCATCTCGGGATAGATGCCGCTACGCATGCCGAAGCTGCCGCCGACGTCGCCGGTGACGACGCGCACCTGGCTCTGCGGCACCTTCAAGATCCCGGCGATCAGGGTGCGGGTGCCGTGCGGAGCCTGGATGCCGGTGTGCAGCGTGTAGCGCCCGCTGCGGCGGTCGAACTCGCCGACGGCGGCGCGCGGCTCGAGCGGAGCGGCGGCCACGCGGGTGACGACGAAGTCCACGCGCGCCACGTGGGCGGCGCCCGCGAAGGCGCGCGTGACCGGCTCGCGCTGGCCGGCCTCGGCCACGAAGGCGACGTTGTCGGGCGCCTCGTCCCACACGGCCGGGGCGCCCGCGCGAAGTGCGCCCGCGGTGGCGGCCACCGCGGGGAGCGGCTCGTAGTCGATGCGGAGGCGCTCGACCGCGTCGACAGCCTGCGTGTGCGTCTCGGCGATCACCAGCGCGACGGGATCGCCCACGTGGCGCACGCGCTCGCGGGCCAGCGCCGGCCGCGGGGTGGGGAAGGCCGCCGAGCCGTCGCGCCGCTTCCGCGCGCGGTCGGTCGGCAGGTTCCCCACGCCGTCGGCCGCCAGGTCGGCGGCGGTGAGCACGGCGATGACGCCCGGCGCTTTCAGCGTCGCTGTGGCGTCGATGGTGCGGATCCGCGCGTGCGCGTGCGGGGAGCGCGCGAGGACGGCGTGCGCCTCGCGCGGGAGGGTGACGTCGTCGGAATAGCGGCCCAGGCCCTGGACCAGCCGCGGGTCCTCGAGGCGACGCACGGACTGGCCGATGGCGAACTTCTCGACGGAAATGGACTCACTCATGCGCGTCTCTGTCTACCTCCGCTCCATCGTCGGTACCTGCTTCGGCACCTCGTCGAGCCTGACGGGTCCTTCGTTCTCGAGCCCCCGGTAGTATCCGGGCGGGTTACCGTAGCTGCTGCCGGTCTCGCGTTTCCAGCCGCGCACCTTCAGGCATGCCTTGTACATTTCCAGGTTGACCAGCACGACGTCGGTCCCTACCGAGCTGCCGGCCATCTTCACGCACGCGTGATGATCGGTCGTGAACGCGGCCATGTCCGCCCCCGGCTTCAGCCAGTAGAGCTGACAGCCGGTCAGCGCGAGGACACACAGCGCGAGCATGAGACGACGAGCCATGGTGGAAGCCCTCTCACGGTCGGAGTGTCGATGCCGGTGCCGCCGAGACTACTCCGGGGAGCGTCGGTGAGGCAAGGTGGCTGGTCGGCGGCGCCCGCGGCGGCGGCCGTTTGGGGGCGGCCCACTGTGCTACGATCCTGGCGCTCAGCGCCATGCGCCTGGACCACACACGGTTCGCCGACGTCGTCGTGCTCTCTCCCAGGGGACGCGTCGATCACGCGACCGCCGAGGAGCTCAAGACGGCGCTGGCGCCCCACCTGGCCCGCTGCGCGCAGGGTCAGGACCATGTCGTCCTCGACTTCGCGGGCGTCGACTACATCAGCAGCGCGGGGCTGCGCGTGCTGATGCTGGCCGCCAAGCAGGCGAAGGCGCAGGGCGGGTTCCTCGCGGTCGTGGCCGTGCAGCCCCTGGTGCAGGAGATCCTCGAGATCAGCAAGTTCACGCTCGTCCTCCGCATGCTGCCCTCCGTGCGCGACGCGGTGGCGGCGGCGTCGCCGGCTGCTCTCGCTGCGCTCGAGCGAGGCTGAGCCGGCGTGCGCGTCCGGTTCTGGGGCACGCGCGGCTCCATCCCCATCGCGACGACGGCGGCAGCCATCCGCCGCAAGCTGGTGGCGGCCCTGACCCAGTCGATCGGCCGCGGGCTCGACACACCCGAGCGGATCGAGGCGTTCGTCGATCACGAGCTGGACTTCGCGATCCGCCACACCTACGGCGGCAACTCCTCGTGCGTGCAGCTCGACCACGGCGGCGACGAGTACGTGCTGTGCGATCTGGGCAGCGGCGTGCGGGCCTTCGGCAACCACGTGCTGGCCAGCCGCCGCGGTGCGCCGGGGGTCTTCCACGTGTTCATGTCCCACACCCACTGGGACCACATCATGGGCTTTCCGTTCTTCATGCCGGCCTACATCCCCGGCAACACGATCACGATCTATGGCTGCCACGCGTGGCTGGAAGAGGCGATCCGGCGCCAGCACGGCGCGCCGTCGTTTCCGGTGGAGTGGGCGCGGCTGGGGGCGGAGATCCGCTTCGTGCGCCTGGAGCCGGATCGCGCGTACGACCTGGCGGGCTTCCGCGTGCGGGCCAAGCGCCAGCACCACACCGGTGACTCCTACGGCTACCGGTTCGAGCGGCAGGGACGCACGGTCGTCTACTCGACCGACTCCGAGCACAAGCTCGACGATTCCGGCCAGACCGAGGCGTTCGTCGAGTTCTTCCGCCACGCCGACCTGGTCATCTTCGACGCCCAGTACTCGCTGGCCGAGGCGATCTCGATCAAGGAGGACTGGGGCCACTCCAGCAACGTGGTGGGCGTGGAATTGTGCCAGCTCGCGCGCGCGCGGCACCTGTGCATGTTCCACCACGAGCCGACCTACGACGACGAGATGATCGCCTCCGTGCTGGCCGAGACCCGGCGGTTCGAAGAGATCACGCGTGGCGATCACGCCGTGCAGGTCTCGTCTGCCTGGGACGGCATGGAGATCGATCTCTAGCGCCATGTCGCCGCTCCGGCAAGGCCGGCTGCTCGGCGTCGCGCTGCTCGTCCTGCTCACGGCCGTCGTCGCCGCGCCGTACGTTCCCGGCCGCGATCTGGTGCGCTACGTCTGGTTCGACGCCTGCCAGCGCCTGGCGCCGCGGGCGCGGGTCTCGGGCCCCGTCGTCATCGTCGACGTCGACGGCACGAGCCTGGCGCGTCACGGCCAGTGGCCGTGGCCGCGCACGCTGCTGGCGCGCCTGGTCGATCGACTCATCGCGGCCCACCCCGCCGCGATCGGTATCGACATCATCATGCCGGAGGCCGACCGGCTGTCGCCCCAGCGCCTGCCGGCGCTGATCCCGACGATCGGCAGCGACCTCGCCGCCCGGCTCGCCGAGCTACCGAGCAACGACGCCGTGTTCGCCGGGGCGCTGCGCGACCGGCCGATCGTGCTCGGCGTGGCCGGTGTCGACGGAGCCGGCCACGGGGCCGCTTCGGCGCCCGCCCGCACCGCGCCGGTCCGTGTCGTCGGGGGCGATCCGGCGCCGTTCCTCCGACGCTTCGACACGGCACTGCGCACGATCGACGAGATCGACCGGGCGGCGGCCGGTCACGGACTGCTGAACGTGGAGTTCGAGGGCCGGGCCGTGCGGCGCGTCCCGCTGGTCGCCGGCGTGGGCGGGGTGCTCGTTCCCGCGCTGGCGCCGGAGATGTTTCGCGTGGCGAGCGGAGAGCCGGCGATCGCGCTGACCGTCCGCGGCCACGGTGTCACGCGTGTCGGCGTCGGCACGCTGACCGTCCCGACCCAGGCGGACGGCTCGGTCTGGCTTCGGTACGCCGGCCACACGGGCACGCGGTTCGTGTCCGCCTCCGACGTGCTGGCGGGGACCGTCGGCCCTCAGACCTTCGAGCGGAAGCTCGTGCTCGTGGGTGTCACCGCCCTGGGCCTGTCCGACCGTCGCCCGATCCCGGGCGGCGGAACGATGGACGGCGTGGAGATCCACGCCGAGCTGATCGAGAGCCTCTTCGACAGCGCGCTTTTGACGCGTCCACCGTGGGCGGGCTGGTCAGAGTCGGCGTTTCTCTTCGTCGGCGGCCTGCTGCTGATTGTGACGGTCCCGATCAAGCGGGGTCGCGCCGCCTGGCTGTTGCTCCTGCCGCTGCTGGGCCTCGCCCTCGGCGGCAGCCTGGCGCTCTACCACTGGCGCTTCCTGCTCTTCGACGCCGTCATGCCGTCGCTCGGCTTGATCGTGACGTTCACGTTCATGCTCGGGGTGACGCTGACCGAGGCCGAGCGCCAGCGGCGCCTGCTGCGCCGTCAGGTGGAACGGCAGCGGGAGGCGGCGGCGCGGTTCGAGGGCGAGCTGTCGGCGGCCCGGCGTATCCAGCTCGGCATCCTGCCCAAGCCGGGCGACGTGCTGACCGGCGAGAGCCGCTTCAGCCTGCACATCGTGCTGGAGCCGGCCCGCGAGGTGGGCGGCGACCTCTACGACTTCTTCATGCTGGACCGCGACCGGCTCTTCTTCCTGCTCGGCGACGTCTCCGGCAAGGGGCTGCCGGGCAGCCTGTTCATGGCGGTGAGCAAGTCGCTCTACAAGAGCACGGCGCTGCGGCGCGGCGCCGCGGTGGCCACCATGATGCGGGAGGCGAACACCGAGATCTCGCGCGACAACCCCGAGGCGCTGTTCGTCACGGTGTTCGCGGCGGTGCTGGACGTGAACACCGGCGTGCTCGAGTACTGCAACGCCGGCCACGACCGTCCCTACCTGATTGCGCGCGGGGGCGGCCCGCTCCAGCAGCTCGCCGAGGGCGGGGGGCCGCCGCTGTGCGTGCTCGATGAGTTCGAGTACACGGCCGCCACGTACCCGCTGCGGCCCGGCGACACGCTCTGCCTGCTGACCGACGGCGTGACGGATGCGAGGAACCCGGTGGGCGAGCAGTTCGGCCGCGGCCGGCTGGAGGCGCGCCTGGCGTCGGTGGCCCCGGACGCGAGCACGGAGAAGCTCAGCACGACGATCCAGGACGACGTGCGGCGGTTCGTGGCCGGCGCCGAGCCCGCCGACGACCTGGCGATCCTGGTCGTGCGCTGGGAAGGTCCTCCCGGCCTCAGCGGACGGTGATCTCGACCCGCCGGTTGCGCGCCTCGGCGACCTCGTCCTCGGTCGGCACGAGCGGCTCTCGCTCGCCGCGTCCGGCCACGCTGATCTGATCGCGCGGGATGCCCATCTGCGCCAGGCCGTTGCGCACCCGCTCGGCGCGCCGGAGCGACAGGGCGTCGTTGTAGGGGACCGTGCCGACCCGATCGGTGTGACCCACCACGACGATCTCGGGCGACGGGTGACCGGCGATCTCCGCCGAGATCTTTGGGATCTCGAGCTTCGACTGCGCGGTGAACTCGTCGCTGTTGTCGAGGAAGTAGAGCACGAATCTGACGGGACGCGGGGGCTGCGCGCTCAGCGCGCGCTGGAAGCCCTGCTGGACCTGCTCGGCGGTCAGGCGCCCGCCGTCTTCGAGCTTGCCCTGCTGCTGCACCCGGGCGGTGGCGTACGGCGCGTCGAGCGTCTGCTGCTGGCCCTCGTGGGTGACGGTGAGCGCGCCGACCTTGCCGTCCGGGCCGGGCAGCAGCACGATCATCTCGTCGCGCGCGGGCGGCGCCGGAGCCACCGGCACGCTCTTCGCGCATCCCGCCGCCAGCAAGGCCAGCACCACCAGCGCGCGTCGCATGTGGGCGGTCAGGGAGCGACCGGGAGCGCGCGCACGACGAACTCGGTGCCGCGCACGCCGAGGATCGTCGACGGCGTCCGCACCTTCATGGCGTCGGGGGACTGCCTGGCGAGCTTGCCGGAGACCGCCGACAGGGTGCCCCGCCGGAGCGAGGTGTCGAACCGGCCGGCGTGGGTCGTGGTGTCGAAGGCGAAGCGGTCGACGGCCAGCACGCTGTCCGGGCCGACCGAGAGCAGGCTGTCGTCGTTGAACGTGACGCCGGCCGAGCCGTCGCGCCCGGTCACAATGACGTCGCCCTCCTGGACCGTCATGCCGACCGTGCCCGGCAGGCTGCGGCCGGCCCGCTCGATGCTGACGCTGCCCTTGACGACCTTGACCCTGCCGACGTCGTCGGCGGCCGCGACGGCGATCGTGACCAGCAGGACGACTGCCACGACCACCCCGAGCCCATAGCGCATGGCCTGCCTCCTCGGACGACTATACTAATCCGAGTGACGATCAAGCAGACGCGGACCTTTCGAGCCCGGCTGCACGAGTGCACGAACGTCTCGGCGTTCGTCGAGTCGGCGATGGCGGGGACGGAAGCACGGTTGATGATGCGGCTGCGGCTGGCCGTCGAGGAGCTGTTCGTCAACACGGTCACCCACGGCCACGGCGGCGATTCCGACGCCCCGGTGGAGGTGACCGTCCGCATCGTGGGGGACCGGGTGCTGCTGGACTACACGGACACGGCGCCGCCGTTCGATCCCTTCGCCCGCGTCGAGCGGCCCGACCCCACCGCCGCGGTGGAGGCGCGCAGCGTCGGCCACCTGGGCGTCTTCCTCATCACCGAGCTGGCGGAGCGCTGTCAGTACGCGCGGGTCGGCCCCCGCAACTGCGTGACGGTGGAGCTGCGGCGGTAGGGCCTCTCGATGCGCGCGCGGCTCGTCCCGAGGCCGGGCGCGAGGCGGCCGTCATCCGACATGCGCACGCAAAGTCCAGCATACTGCGGGGTACCAGGATTCGCTCGGCCGGGATCACTCGGTCTGCCAGCGCCTTGTCCGTGCGCGGCGCCCAAGAGCAAGAGAGAGAGAGCGTTCGTGAGGCGGTTGAGCTGGTGGTTCGGGGTCGTCATAGCGTTCGCGCCGGGGGCCGGGGTTCCCGCCGTTGCGAGCGAGGATGCGCGGCCCTGCGAGCAGGTCCGCACCAGCGTGCTGATCCAGGTGCACGGCGTTCGCAGCAGCAAGGGCACCCTCGTGGCCGTGCTCTACGGCGACAACCCGGGCGAGTTCCTCAAGAAGGGCGCCGGGGTGGCCCGCGAGCGGGTCCCGGCCCGGCCCGGCTCCGTCACGATGTGCCTGGAGGCGCCGCGGCTCGGCATGTACGCGGTGGCCGTGTACCATGACGAAAACGACAACCGCCGGTTCGATCGAGCCTGGACCGGATTGCCTCTGGAGGGATTCGGCGTGTCGAACAACCCGCGGCCGTTCCTGCGTGCTCCCACCCACGGTGAGTCGGCCTTCGAGGTGACTTCGGGGAACCGCGTCGTGAACATCGACCTTCGGTATTGACGTCGGGGCCGTGAGTCTTCTCCGCGCCTTCGTTCGCGCCTATCCCGGCCGCAGCGCCCTCGTGCTGGCGGCGCTCCTGCTCGGAGCGCTCGCCGAGGGGCTCGGCCTCACCGCGCTCCTTCCCCTGCTGAGCTTCGCCCTCGAGGGCGGCCCCGGCGGCGTGGCGCCGGGAGGCGGAATCGGGCGGCTCGTCGTCGATAGCCTGCGCGCCATCGGTGTGGAGGCCACGACGGGCGTGCTGCTCGCCATGATCGTCGTCGCCGCGGTGCTCAAGAGCGCCCTGACGCTCTTGGCCAACCGCCAGGCCGGCTACGCCGTCGCCCAGGTCGCGACCGACCTCCGCCTGGCTCTCGTCCGCGCGCTCCTCGGCGCCCGCTGGGAGTACTACACGCGCCAGCCGGTGGGGGCCGTCGTCAACTCGGTGGCGACGGAGGCGGCGCGCGCGGCCTCCGCCTACCTGAGCGCCACCGCCCTGGTCGCGCTCGGCGTCCAGGCGCTCGTCTACGCGGTGGTGGCGTTCCTCGTCTCCTGGAAGGCCGCGCTCACCGCGTTGCTGGCGGGCCTCGTCTTCACCTGGGCGGTTCACCGCCTCGTGCGCGCCTCGCGCCGGGCCGGGGCCCGCCAGACCGTGCTGCTGCGCTCGCTGCTGGCGCACCTGACGGACACTCTGCAGTCGGTGAAGGCCCTGAAGGCCATGGCCCGCGAGGCGAGCGCCGAGACGCTCCTGAGGACGGAGACGGTCCAGCTCAACCGTGCGCTGCAGCGCGACGTGCTCAGCAAGGAGGCCCTCAAGGCGTTCCAGGAGCCGGCCATCACGGTGCTGATCGCCGTCGGCCTCTACGTCGCTCTGACACGCCTGGCCTTGCCGCTCCCGACCCTGACGGTCCTCGTGTTCGTCCTGGGACGGCTGCTGATCCAGCTCGGTCGCATGCAGCGGCAGTACCAGCAGATGGTGGCGTTCGAGAGCGCCTACTGGGCCCTGCGCGAGATGATCCAGGACGCCGAGGAGGCGCACGAGCTTCCGCTCGGCAGCGTGGCGCCCCGCCTGGATCACGCGATCAGCGTCGAGCGGGTCAGCTTCGCGTACGGCGACGCCCCGGTGCTCCAGGACGTCTCGCTGACGATCCCGGCCGGCTCGTTCACGACGCTCATGGGCCCCTCGGGGGCGGGCAAGACCACGCTCGTCGATCTGCTGACCGCCCTCCTGCGACCGGATTCCGGTGAGATACGGATCGACGGCGTCGCGCTCGGTACACTGGACCGCCGGGGCTGGCGTCGAATGATCGGCTACGTCCCCCAGGAGACGCTGCTGCTGAACGAGACGATCTTCGGCAACGTCACGCTTGGCGACCCGGCGCTCACGGCCGCGGATGCCGAGCGGGCGCTCCGCGCGGCCGGCGCCTGGGAATTCGTCGCCGCTGCCCCCGCCGGCCCCGACACGCTGGTCGGGGAGCGGGGGGCCCGGCTCTCCGGCGGGCAGCGGCAGCGCCTGGCGATCGCCCGGGCCCTGGTGCACCGGCCCCGGCTCCTCATCCTCGACGAAGCGACCAGCGCCCTCGACCTCGAGACCGAGGCGCAGATCTGCGAGACCCTCCGCGCCTTGCGGGGTAACCTCACGATCCTGGCCATCTCCCACCGGCCGGCCCTGGCGGCGGCCGCCGATCGTGTCTACCGGGTGCACGAAGGCCGCCTCGCACCGATCGTTGGCCGGGCGCCCGTGACTGCGGTGGGACACTTGAAGCCCAGCACAGGATAAAAAGGGAACAATGGAGACGACGGCCACGCCGACCGACAACACGCTGCCCCTGCGGCTCGCGGGGTTCGCCTCGCTCGTGGATGCCCTCGACTACGCCGCCGGCGGGCGCACGGGCTACAACTTCCACAGCGGCCGCGGCGAGCACGACGCCACGCTGACCTACGCCGAGCTGCGCACGCGCGCCCTCGAGCTGGCGCGCCGCCTGTCCGGGCTCGGGCTGCAACGTGGCGCGCGCGTCGCGCTCGTGGCGGACACCAATCCCGACTTCATCCGCTTCTTCTTCGCCTGCCAGTACGCGGGCCTCGTGCCCGTACCGCTCTCGGCCTCGCTCCACCTCGGCAGCCAGCGGGCGTACGTCGCCCAGCTTCACCAGCTGCTGGTGAGCTGCGGCGCCGAGGCCGCCATGGCGTCGCCGGGGTCCCTGGCCTATCTCGGGCAGGCGGCCGGAGGCCTGCCGCTGCGCTTCCTCGGCGAGCCCGCGGCCTTCGACGACCTCGCCCCGGGCGGTGCGGAGCTCCGGGCCCTCGGACCCGAGGACATCGCGTTCCTGCAGTACACCTCGGGGACGACGCGGTTCGTGCGGGGCGTGGTGGTCACCCAGGCCGCGTTGATGAACAACCTCGCGGGGATCCTGCAGATCGGCATCGGGGTCAGGGCCGGCGATCGGGCGGTCTCGTGGCTGCCCTACTACCACGACATGGGCTTCGTGGGATTCGTGCTGGCGCCGATGGCCTCGCAGCTATCCGTGGACTACCTGAGCCCGAGTGAGTTCGCCAAGCGACCCCTGCAGTGGCTGGCACTGATCTCGGCGAGCCGCGCCACCATCGCCTTCAGCCCGACGTTCGGATACGAGCTGTGCACCCGGCGGCTCCGGAGCAAGGACGTCGACCAGCTCGATCTGCGCTCCTGGCGGGTGGCCGGGGTCGGGGCCGAGATGGTCCGGCCGGATGCCCTCGGGCGGTTTGCCGATCAGCTCGCGCCGGCCGGCTTCGACCGCCGCGCCTTCCTGGCCTGCTACGGCATGGCGGAGTGCTCGCTGGCAGTGAGCTTCTCGCCGCTCGACAGCGGGCTTCGCGTCGATCTGGTCGACCGCCGCCGGCTGGCGGAGTCGCGGATCGCGCTGCCGGCCGACGACACGCCAGGGCAGGCGGAGATCGGCCGCTTCGTCAACTGTGGCCGCGCGCTGCCGGGCTTCGATGTGGAGATCCGTGACGAGGAGGGCCGCGCGCTGCCGGCGCGCCGCTGCGGCACGGTCTTCGTGCGTGGTCCGAGCGTCAGCCCGGGATACTTCGCCGACGCCGCGGCGACCGCGGAGGTCCTGAGCCCGGATGGATGGCTCGACACCGGCGACCTCGGCTACCACCTCGACGGCAGTCTCGTCATCACCGGGCGCCGCAAAGATCTATTGATCATCAACGGGCGGAACATCTGGCCGCAGGACCTCGAGTTCATCGCCTCGCAGCAGCCCGAGGTGAGCGGCCGCGCGGCTGCCGCGTTCTCGGTCTCGGGACCCGGGGGCGAGGAGACGGCGGCCATGGTCGTGCAGTGCCAGATCTTCGATCCGGCCCGGCGGGCCGCCCTCGTCGAGCGCCTGCAGACGGCGATCCTGCAGGAGATCGGCATCCGGTGTGTCATCGATCTGGTGCCGCCGCACACCTTGGCGCGGACGTCGTCGGGCAAGCTCTCGCGGGCCGCCGCCCGGGCCGACTTCCTCCGGCGTCTCGAGAGCGCGGCCCCGGCCGAGGCATGGTCGCCACGGTTGCCCTGACCGGCGCCACGGGATTCATCGGGCGCACGCTCGTCCGCCGGTTGCAGTCGGCGGGCCTCAACGTGCGCGCCCTCGTGCGGCCGACCTCCGACGTGACACTGCTCCCGGCCGGCGTCGAGCGGGTCGTGGGCGGGCTCGACGACGCGCAGAGTCTCGGGCGCCTCGTGCGTGGGGCCAGAGCCGTCGTGCATTGCGCGGGCGTCGTGCGAGGCGCCGGCGCGCGCGACTTCGATCCGGTCAACGTGGCCGGCGTGGCGCGGCTGGCGCGCGCGACCCTGGCCGAGCGTCCAGCACCGCCCATCGTCCACCTCTCGTCGCTGGCGGCCCGTCACCCGGAGCTGTCGCCCTACGCCGCGAGCAAGCGCGGTGGCGAGCAGGCCCTGCTGGCCGCTCCGGCGTGGACCGTGCTGCGGCCGCCGGTGGTCTATGGCCCCGGTGACCGCGAGCTGCTGCCGCTGCTGCGCTGGATGGCCCGCGGCATCGCCCCGATGGTGGGATCGCCCCAAGGCCGCTTCTCGCTCCTCTACGTCGACGACCTGGCCGAGGCGGTGGCCCGGCTCGTCCTGATGGGCGGGACCGGCCGCGTGTTCGAGCTGGACGACGGCCGCCCGTCGGGCTACGCGATGGACGACCTCGTCGTCGCGGCCGAGCGGTACCGCGGCCGCGCCGTCGTGCGCGTGTCCGTGCCGGCGGGCCTGCTCGGCGGCCTGTCCAGGCTGAACGTCCTGGGCGCCCGCATCCGGGGTCGCGCGCCGATGTTGACGCCGGGCAAGGTGCGGGAAATCTTCCATCCCGAGTGGATCTGCGACAATGCCCCGCTCGCCGAGGCCACGGGCTGGCGGCCCCGGATCCGGCTGGACGAAGGTCTGCGGCGAACGCTCGGTGGCCCGGCGCCGGGCGAACGAAAGGTCGAGGGTGCTGGCTCATGCCGACATACCGAGATATCCTGACGCAGACCTGTGAGCTGCTGGAGCCGTACGCGAATGGCCAGGCGCTGGAGGAGGGGACCGATCTCCTGACCCACGTGGGTCTGGACTCGATCCAGGCGATGGAAGTCCTGCTGGCGGCGGAAGGCCGGTTCGACATGTCGATCCCCCTCAACGTCCTGGCGGAGGTGCGCACGGTCGGCGACCTCGCCCGGCAGCTGCAGCACCTGCTCGAGCGGCGCTGACCGCCGTGCTCGAAAACCTTCGTGCCGTGGCCGCCGCCCGCCGAGCCTTACTCGACGACGACCGCGTCTCGCCCTTCGGCACGGTGGTCGAGACGGTGCTCTCGGCCACCGAGGGCATCCTCGATGGCCGCCGCACCATCCTGGCCGGGACCAACAACTACCTCGGCCTGACCTTCGATCCGGACTGCATCGAGGCGGCGTGCGCCGCGCTCCGCGACGAGGGCACCGGCACGACGGGCTCGCGGATGGCCAACGGCACCTTCGCGGCGCACGCCGCGCTCGAGCGCGAGCTGGCCGCGTTCTTCGGCCGGCGTGGCGCCATCGTCTTTTCCACGGGCTACCTCGCCAACCTCGGGATGCTGTCGGCGCTGCCCGGCCGGGACGACGTCATCCTCATCGACGCCGACTGCCACGCCAGCATCTACGACGGGTGCCGCCAGGGGACGGCCGAGGTGCTCCGCTTCCGCCACAACGGCGTGGAGGACCTCGACATCCGGCTGAAGCGGCTTGGCGCGCGCAGCACCCGGGCGCTGATCGTGGTCGAGGGCATCTACAGCATGCTGGGGGACCGCGCGCCGCTGGCGGCGATCGCCGCCCTCAAGCGCCGCTACGGGGCCTATCTGCTCGTGGACGAGGCCCACTCGTTCGGTGTGCTCGGCGCCCACGGCCGGGGCCTGGCCGAGGAGGCCGGCGTCGAGGACGCGGTCGATTTCGTGCTCGGCACCTTCAGCAAGAGTCTCGGCACGATTGGCGGCTTCAGCACCAGTGATCATCCCGAGCTCGAGAGCCTGCGCTATATCAGCCGTCCGTACCTGTTCACCGCGTCGCTCTCGCCCCCGGTCGTCGCCTCGGCCCGTGCGGCCCTCGCGGTGCTGCAGGCCCGGCCCGAGCTGCGCCGGCGGCTTTGGGACAATGCCCAGCACCTCTACGGGCGCCTGCGCGAGCTCGAGTTCGCGCTCGGCCCCGAGCCCAGTCCCATCGTGGCGGTCATGATGGCGAGCCCGGAGGAGGGGCTGGCGTTCTGGCGGGGGCTCCTCGAGCAGGGCGTCTACGTCAACCTGATCGTGCCGCCGGCCGCGCCGAACGGGGGCTGCCTGCTGCGGTGCAGCGTCGGTGCTGCCCACACGCCCGAGCAGATCGAGCGCATCGCCGGCGCCTTCGCCGCGCTGGCGCCGGCCTCGACGAACCGCCGCCCCTGACGCCGGACACGGTCACGCTGCCGGTGCGTGCCGGGCACGTCCCGGGCCCGAAGCCTCTCGTCCGGATCTTTCTCGGCACCGAGGACGGCCAGTGGCGGGCCGAGCGCGTCTTCGTCTACGCGATCGAGCGGGTCCGCGATCCCGCCCGCGCCTACGAGATCCACCTGCTGCGGGACCTGCCGGGCTTCGACCGACGAGGCTGGCGCACCGGCTTCACCAACTATCGGTTCGCCGTCCCGGAGCTGGCCGGCCGCCAGGGTCGCGCCATCTACAACGACGTCGACCAGGTCTACCTGGCCGACCCCGGGCTGCTCTTCGACCTCGACATGGGCCCCCACGGCTACCTCGCCGTCTCGCCCGACGACACCTCGGTCATGCTGATCGACTGCGCGCACATGGCCGCGGCGTGGAACCTCGCCGCGGCCCGGCGCTCGGACAAGGACACGCTGATCCGGCAGGCGGCGTCGGCGCCGGAGCGGTGGGGCGCGCTCGCGTCCGGCTGGAACGCCCGCGATCTGGAGTACGTCGCCGGAGCATCGGGGGTCCTGCACTACACGACCCTGCATCTGCAGCCGTGGCAGCCGTTCCCCGAGCAGTACTCGTATCACCCACATCCCCTCGCGGAGATCTGGCTCGATCTCGAGCGCGCAGCCGATGCCGAGGGCTACCGGGTCTTCACGCGCGCCCGCCCGAGCGCGCGGTTCGCCGAGGCGCTCGCGCGCCACCGCGGCTTGCGCCCGGCGGAGAAGCGCGCGCACGCTGCGGTGGACCGGACGTTCGGACGCCTGGCCGAGAGGCTCGGCATCCGCTCGGTGCTCCACTGTCGGGTCGGCGGCGACGGACTCGCGGCCGGCGCGCTCGAGAATCTCGACGTCACCGCCTTCGACCTGACCGCGGGTCCCGAGTGGCCTCCGGGCCCGGCGGATGCCGTCGTGGCCACGGATCTCGAGCGGTTGCCCGTCGAGGACGCCCTCTGGGTCGTCGAGGAGCTGTTCGCGCGCGCGCGGCGGCTCGTCCACGTCGGCGTGGATGCGGGCGGCAGGCGTCGGCTGGCGCCCGTCGCCGCCCGCTGGCGCCGGGTGGTGGCGGCTGCGGGCGGCCGGCACCCCGGGCTGGCCTGGCGGCTGGACGTGAGCCGGCGCCGGGTGCTCCGGCGTCCGGAGGTCGTGTCCTTCGAGTCGCGGCCGGACGACGCCGGCGCGGCCGCGGCGCCGCGCGTGTGGACGCTCCTGGGCGAGCGCGAGGGTGACAACGCGCAGGTCCGCGGCCTGGCCGAGGCGCTCGGCTGGCCGGCCGAGGCCAAGCGCCTGACCTACACCCGCCGCTACAAGTGGTGGAACCTCCTGCTCGGCGCCTCGCTGCTCAGCCTGGATCGCCGGCGCTCGAGCGCGCTCGTCCCGCCCTGGCCGGACCTCGTCATCGCCGCCGGCCGCCGGGGCGCGCCGATCGCGCGCTGGATCCGCAAGCAGTCGGGCGGCCGGACCCGCCTGGTGCACATCGGCCGGCCGTGGGCCCCGCTCGCATGCTTCGACCTGGTCGTCACGACACCACAGTACGGGCTGCCGCAGCGGGCCAACGTCCTGCACAACGCCCTGCCGATCACACGCGTCGATGCCGTCCGCCTGGCCGAGGCGCGCCGACGCTGGACGCCGCGGCTGGCGGCCCTCCCGCGCCCGCTCGTGGCGCTGCTCGTCGGCGGCGACAGCCCGCCCTACGTCCTCGATCCGCAGACCGCGGAGCGCCTCGGGCGTGAGGCCGGTGAGGCCGCGCGAGCGCTCGACGGCACGCTCGTCGTGACGTGCGGACCGCGGGTGCGCGGGCCCGCGGTCGAGGCGCTGGCGGCCGCCGCGAGCTCGGCGGGCCACCTGCACCGCTGGCGCTCCGACGATCCGGACAACCCGTACCTCGCCTACCTGGCGCTTGCCGACCGCTTCATCGTCACCGGCGACAGCGCGTCGATGCTCGCCGAGGCGTGCGCCACGGGGAAGCCGGTCTCGATCTTTCCGCTGCCCGAGCAGGCGGACTGGCGCTGGCGGACGACCCGCGGCGTGCAGCGGTGGGTCGAGCGGCGGCAGGCACGCCGGAGCGTGCGCGGCACGGTCCGCCAGCAGGACTGGGTCGGCCGCCTCTGGGATCGTCTGCTGGACCTGGGGCTGATCAAGCGGACGCGGGACCTCACGCGCGTGCACCGCGTGGTGGAGGCGCGGGAGGCGGGGAGCCCGCGGCCCGACGACCTCGCGCGCGCCGTCGCGCGCGTGCGTCAGCTCGCGCGCGAGCGCCCTACCTGAACGCGCGGCGGCGGTAGAGTCGCCACGCGATGGCCCAGGCGGCCAGCAGCGGGTAGCGCCGCGCGCGCGGCGGCACCTCCAGCGCGATCCCCGCGTGCCGCTCGATCTTCCATAGGATGTAGTCGGGACCACCCTGGAACGTGAAAAGGCCCTTCACGAGCCGCAGGACGGACAGGATCTTGCCCAGCGCGCGCCGGCCCGCCCAGGCGACCTGGCTGCGCAGGCGCGCGCCGGCCGGGAGCTCGACGCGGTAGCGCAGGGCCTCCGCAGCCCCGGCGGTCGTCGCGACGAACGGCGTCCGGGCCAGCGCGGCCCTCGTGACGCCGGCATAGTGCGCGCGCGCGGCGGCCCAGAGCGCCTGCACGCTCTCCGCACGCTCGGCGCGCAGCTCAGCCCGGTAGCTGAGCAGGAGGCCACGCTGCCACAGCAGCGCCGCGTCGAACTCGCGCGGCAGTATCGGCACGACGCGGGCGACGAACGTCGCGACCGCCTCGGCGAGCGCCGCGCGCACGCGCGCGGCGACCGCGTCGCTGCGCGCGTAGAGCAGCGCCGTCGGCTGGGCGAAGCGTCCCCAGAAGTACGGGTGGAATGCCCGCCGGCCGGTGCCGCGCTCCAGAGCGTCGAGGGAGAGGATCGCGTACTTGGCCCGGAGCACGCGCTCGCCGAGCGGCACCTCGAGGAAATACACGCTCGGCGGCAAGACGCGGTTGGCGACCGCGGCCAGGCCGGCGCCGTGCAGGGATCGGTAGCCGTCGACGAGCAGGTAGAGGTCCACGAGCCCATCGCGGTCGTCGCCCCGGCGGTAGCACGAGCCGTAGAGCAGGATGGCCTGCACCGCGGCGCCGTGGCGCGCCAGCAGCGCCTGGGCCAGCGCCTGCGCTCCCGCCGGCACCGCGAAGCCGCCGGGCCCGGCGGCGGGGTCAGCAGCGTACAAAGGTGGCGCGTCCTCCCTCGCGAAGCACGATCGGTCCGCGTCCCGGCTCGCCCGTGAACATCTCCCCGTCCAGCGTGTAGCCGGCGCCGTCGAGCCAGAGCCGTGCCTCGTCGACGTTGCGGCTGACGTAGCCGTTGTCGGCGGTGACCTGGCCTCCCGCGCGCCCCCGCAGCAGGCGCGGCAGCGCGGCGAGCAGGCGGTGCGGCCGGCCGAGCACCGCGGTGTAGCGCAGGGCACCGGGCCCCTGTCCCCAGAACGGGCGGAGCCCCACGACGAGCCGCTCCAGCGTGGTGATCATGAACACCAGGTGGTCGCGACGCTGCGGGTTCTCGCCGTCCACCGCCGCCGTGATGGGGACGGGCCTCACCGCGGCGCATCGGCCCCGCGCCAGTCCGAGCAGGAGGGCGGCCAGCGCCAGCCCGGCGCCCAGCTCGCCCCGCACGCCCTTGGTGTGGACCCTGTCCAGGCAGAAGCGGATGCCCTGCTCGATGCCGGCGGTGCCGAAGAACATGCCGAACAACGGTCGGGCGCCGGGGGAGTGCTCGAGCCGCAACACCGAGCGCTCCACCAGGCGGGCGCTGGCATCGGGCGAGCGGGCCCAGTCGAGCAGTCGCCGCAGGCCCTCGGCGCGCCGACCGCGCACGCCGACGTCGCCCGCGATCATGCTGGTCGTGCCGGCGGCGAGCACGGCGAGGAGCGGGGGGGACTCGAAGATCCGGTCGCCGACGATCGCGGTGAGCACGGCCTGCACCGTCCCGTCGCCGCCGTTGATCGCGATGACGTCGATCCCGTGACGGGCAAAGTCCTGCAGCGCGGCGACGACGTCCGCGGGCGTCTCGACGTCGCGCCGCCGCACCTGGGCGTGCGCATCGAGCACCCGGCGCACCGGGCCGAGGCGGCGGCGGTTGCCGCCACTCAGCGGGTTGTTGAGGCACCCGACTCGCAGCGGTCGCCCGCCCACGACCGGGACGACGGGGAAGAGCGTCGAGCAGGCGCGCCCGGCGCTCATCAGTCGCCGGCCGAGGTCGCGAAGATGCGGGTGGCCAGTGACCGCGCGGGCGGATCCTGGGTCGCGTCGACGAGCCAGGAGCGCAGTGGCCTGGAGGCGTGGCGCTCGCGAGCGGCCTGGGCCAGGCGCACGAGCAGCACGAGGCTCGAGAGCGCGGTCCAGGTGGCGACCGCAACCAGGCCGAGGTCGGGCCGGCCGAGGAGCGCGCCGGCGGTGAGCCAGATCAAGTTGGGGTTGCGACGGGCGGTGATCAGGCGCGAGTACGAGTCGAGCCTGCGCCACAGGAAGATGGAGAAGGGTGCGATGAGGTGGAACGCGCCCTCGACGAGGCGTCCGACGACGTAGCCGATCACGATCACCCAGAGCACCCCGGTCAGCGACAGCCCCGGCACCCCCGGCTCGAACGTCTGGAGTCCGATGCCCCAGGCGATGTACCAGAGCGGCGGATGGACGAGGTCCATGCCGTGGTCGAGCCAGTGGCCGAAGCGGCTGGAGGTCACCGTCACCCGCGCGAGCTTGCCGTCCACGGTATCGAGGAAGGTCATCAGCCAGGCCGCCGCCAGTCCCCAGCCGCGCTCGCCGTGAGCGAACGCGAGCCCAGCCAGGATGACCATGGTCAGGCCGAACAGCGTGACGTGGTTGGGGCGGAGCCCGCCGGCGACGCACAGGCCGGTCACCCATCGGGCCGGCCGCGGCCAGACCCACTTGGTGACGAGGTCAGTCACGCCCTTGTACGCGCCCGCGAAGAGCCGGTCCTCCAGCTCGCGCCGTTGTTCGGGTCGCGCCCGGCGCACGAAGGGCCGCTCGAGCTTGCGCAGCTGCACCTGGGAGGACGAGGCGAGCGACGCCGGCTCCTTGACCGCGACGCCGGGCAGGTCGGGAGAGGCCGCGCCGCTCACCACCTCGCGGGCGCGGGCGGCCAGCGCGGCCGGCACGTGGGCGGCGACGACGGTCGGGCCGTCGTCGCCCGTCACCCGGAGCAGCACGTTCGGCGTGCGGACGAGGGCGCTGACGACACGGTCGTCGTAGACCCAGTCCCCGCGCATGAGGACCATCGAGCTCCCGGCCGGCACGGGCTCGGTGGCGTCCCCGACGTGCGCGACGCCGGCGCGGTGCAGGAGCCGGGCGAGTCGCTCGCGCGGGGACAGGCCCCACAGGCGGACGGCGGCGTCGGCGAGGATCCGCGCGTGGATGGCGGCGGGCGGGGAGGCGGCGCTGTTCGGCGGGCTCACGGGAGGTCTATTATGGCCTCGGATGCTCACGTTCGCGCAGCTGTCTGATCCCCATCTGTCCTGTCCGGCGCCGGTGCGGGCCGGCGACCTCCTCGGCAAGCGGGCCCTGAGCTACCTGTCCTGGCGCCTGGTGCGACGGCATCGCCACCGGCCCGAGGTCCTCGCCGCGCTGGTGGAGGACCTCCGCGCGATGCAGGCCGACCACGTGGTCGTGACCGGGGACCTCACGCACCTGGGACTGCCCCACGAGTTCGAGCAGGTGCGGCGGTGGCTCGACGCGCTCGCGCCCGCGCCGGCGCTCAGCGTGGTGCCCGGCAACCACGACGTCTACGCGCGCAGCCGCTGGGAGCAGACGATCGGGCGCTGGGCGCCGTTCTTCGACTCCGACCCGGGCGCGGGCGGGGCGTCGGCCTTCCCCAGCGTACGCGTGCGCGGCCCCGTTGTCTTTGTCGGGCTCTCCACGGCCAGGCCGTCGGCACCGTTGCTCGCGGTGGGCGAGGTGGGGTCGCGCCAGCTCGACGCCCTCGCGGGGGTCCTGGCCGACGCGCGACGCCGGGGGCTCGTGCGCGTCGTGCTGCTGCACCATCCGCCCCTGGCCGACGCCACCGGATGGCGCAAGCGGCTGGTCGACGGGGCGCGCCTGCGGGCGGTGCTCGAGGCCGAGGGCGTGGAGCTGGTGCTGCACGGGCACACCCACCGGGCGTCGGTCGGCAGCCTCGAGACCTCCACAGGCCGCGCGGCGGTGGTCGGGGTGTCGTCGGCCTCCGCGACCGGACCGGGGCGCGAGCGGCTCGCACGCTATCACCTCTACCGCCTCGAGCGGGACGGCGCGCGCTTTCAGCTCTGGCTCTCCGCGCGCATCTACGAGCCGGTCACCGGCCGCTTCGTGCCCGATGGCGCCGCCCACCCCTTGCTCACCCCGCCGGGTCCGCTCAGCCGATCCGGCGAAACCGCCACACCGTCACCGCCAGCACGACGAGGGCCGGCGCCAGCGCGGTAACGGCCGGGCTCAGGCTCAGCAGGAGACCCAGCCGGGCGGTGACCTGGCTCGCGAGGTGGAATCCCACGCCCACCAGGGAGCCGACCATCATGCGCTGTCCGGTGCTCGCCATCCGCATCACGCCGAGCACGAAGGTGACCGACAGCAGCGTCATGGCGCTGACGGCCAGCGGCATGCTCGCCTTCTGCCACAGGGCCAGCTCGTAGCTGGCCGAGTCCTGGCCGCTCGCCCGGAGATAGCGGACGTACTCGTAGAGGTCCGAGAACGACAGGATCGACGGCTGCATCGCCAGCAGATCGACCTGCTCGGCGTTGAGGAACGACCCCCAGGCCAGGGTTGGTAGCTCGCGCCGCACGATGCCGCCGGCCCCGAAGTCCTTCTGGACCACGTCGGTCAGGCGCCATTCGCGGCCCGCCCGGATGTCGGCCCGCTGGGCGTGCGTGAAGCGCCGGAGTCGACCATCCTCGTCGAACTCGTAGATCTCGACACCGCCCAGGACCCCGCCGGCGCGGATGTCGCGCACTCGGAGGAAGCGGTGGCCGGCCCGCGACCAGAAGCCGTGGTCGGACTGGATGGCCACCGTGGCCGACAGCGCCTGCGCGCGCTTGACGTGAGCGGCCCGATCGAGCGGCGGCGCGACGAACTGCCCGAGCGCCACGGCGGCGGCGATGAACAGCAGGCCGGGCCGGAGCGCCGACCAGCCGATCCGCAGGGGCGACACGCCCGCCGCCTGCATCGCCACCAGCTCGCGCCCGCTGGCGAGCGCGCCGAGGGCGGTGAGGCTGGCCAGGAGCGCGGTGACCGGCGCCAGGTCGATGGCGCGGCGGGGCGTCGTGAGCAGGATGAACAGGGCGGCGTCCTTGAGCCGGTAGCGTCCCTTGCCCAGATCCTCGAGCTCCTCGACGAAGCCGAAGATGGTGAAGACCGCGAGCAGCGCGCCCAGGGCGAGCAGGTAATTGCGCGCCAGGGTGAGGGCGATGTAGCGGTCGAGCGTGCGCAGCCGCCTCATCGGCGCCACCGGCCCTGCGGCCACGGGCGCCAGAGCAGGAGCAGGACGACGACGCCGAGCAGCACGTCGACCCACCAGAGCCCCGGCACCGCGCCGACGGTTCCGCGCTCCACCCACGTCTTGGCCATCGCCTTGAGGTTGTAGTAGGCGGCGTAGGCGAGCACGGCGGTGCCGAAGCGGGCATACCGGCCCTGCCGCGGCACGGCACGGCTGAGCGGGATCCCCAGCAGCGCCAGGAACACCGTGGCCAGCGGGGTCGTGAGGCGCCACTGCAGCTCGGCGAGGTCGATCGGATCGCGCGACCGCGCCAGGGTCTCGGTGGGGGCGGACTTGCGGCGGTACTCCGGCACGATCTCCTCGATCCGCAGGGGCATCTCCATCTGCTCGAACCCGACGGTGCGATCGCGCCCCTCGCCGACGGAGATCCGGTAGTGGTGCCCGCGCAGCATGACCAGCGTGCGGTCACCGGTCACCGGATCGACGCGCTGGTAGGCGCTCTGGGCGAACACCACCTGCCGGATGCCCCGCTCCTCGTGGTGCACGAACACGCCCGAGAGTCGCCCCGTGGGGGTGTCGCTGCTCTCGGCGAAGACGACGTACTCGCCCCGTTGCTTGGCGTAGAACCGGCCGGCCTTGAACCGGTCCAGGTCGATCTCGGCGCCGGCCTCGGCCCGCAGGCGGTAGCTCTTCTCGTAGGCCCACGGCCGCACGACGAGCGACAGGACCGCCACGCCCAGGGCCAGCACCACGGCCAGCCCGGCGACGGCGCGGACGATGCGGGCGGGGCTCACCCCCAGGGCCGACATCGCGACGATCTCGTAGTCGGCGTGCAGCCGGCCCAGGGCCATGACCACGCAGAGGAAGAGGGTGATGGGCATCAGCACCTCGAGCGCGATCGCCGTTCGCAGCAGCACAAGCAAGGCGATCGTCCGGGACGGCAGGAGGCCGTCGACCACGTCGGCGAGGAAGCGGGCCAGCAGGTAGCTGATGAACACGATGACGAGGACGGCCGAGACGACGATGGCCGGCTTGACGATCTCGCGGACGACGTAGTGCTCGAGGAGCCAGCCCCCGGGCCGGAGCCGCCGACGCTCGATCGGTCGAGGACCCATGAGGCTCCTCATGATACCGTGGGCAAATGATCAGGGCCGTCATCCTGAGCGCCGGGCAAGGCCGGCGCCTGCTTCCGCTGACCGCGACCATGCCCAAGTGCCTGCTGCCCGTCCACCAGCGCACGCTCCTCGAATGGCAACTCGACGCGCTCGCCCGCTGCGGGATCCCGCACGCGACGGTCGTCACGGGGTTCGCCAGCGAGCACGTCGAACGGCTGCTGGCCGCGCGCACGACGGCGCCGCGCACGCAGGTCCTCTACAACCCCTTCTTCCGGGTCTCCGACAATCTCGTCAGCTGCTGGATCGCCAGGGGGGAAATGAGCGGGGACTTCGTGCTCCTGAACGGTGACACGCTCTTCGAGCCGGCGGTGCTGCAACGGCTGCTGGCCGCGCCGCCCCGGCCGGTCCGCCTCGCGGTCGACCGCAAGGAGGCATACGACGCGGACGACATGAAGGTCAGCCTCGACGCCGACGGGCGCCTGCGGAGAGTCGGCAAGCGGCTGGCCCCCGAGATCGTCGGCGCCGAGTCGATCGGCCTGATGTTGTTCCGCGGCGCCGGGCCCGCGCTCTTCCGGGAGGCGATCGAGCACGCGCTGCGGCGGCCCGACACGCTGCACGCCTGGTACCTGTCCGTGATCGACGAGATGGCCGACCACGGCCGCGTGTGGACGGAGAGCATCCAGGGTCTCAGGTGGGCGGAGATCGACTCGCCGGCCGACATCGCGCGCGCCCTAGGAGTCGTGGAGGGCCCGGCGGATCAGTTCCTCGGCTCGACGATCGCGCGCACCAGCTGAAGGTCCTCCACGCTGTCGACGTCCACCGCAGCTTCGGGGAAGGGCAGGATCACCGAGCCGGCCTGGAAGCCCAGCCGTCGTGACACCCGGGCCAGGGCCGCGTCCAGCGTCAATCGCCCCAGCGCGTAGTCGAGGAGCGCGGACCACCCGAGCGCGCCGGCCACGAGCCGCAGCGGGTGCTTGCGCTCCTGCTCCACGCGGCGCCAGTACCGGGCGGCTCCGCGCCCGGCCGGCGTGAGGAACGCAAAGAGGTTGCAGCCGCAGTAGCCGCCGCCCCTCAACCGCAGAATCGTCCGCCGCGTCCCCGGGAAGGCCGCGGTCACCTGCGTGGCGCGGGCCAGCCCGACGACGACGTCGGCGCCGGTGGCGCGGGCCGCCTCGCAGAAGTAGTCGACAACGGCGGGTGTGAGGAGCGCGTGATCGGCGGTCGTGAGCAGGACCGGGGCGGCCAGCGGCACGCGCTCCATTGCGGCCGCCGCGCTCAGGCTGGGCGTGGCCGCGGCCGCGAGCCACTCGACCGTCCCGGTGTCGACGAGAGCGCGGAGCCCCGCGTCCTGCTCGAGCGCATCGCGGCGCGGGCCGCAGAGGATGCGCGAGCCGACCTCGCGCGCCGCCCCGAGCGCGTCGAGGACACGACGCACCATCGGCCGGCCGCCCACGAGGGCCAGCGCCTTGCAGGGCACGCCGGCGGCCCGGGCGACCGGATCGTTTGGCGTGCGGTCGCCCGCCAGGACCACGGCCGTGAAGCTCACACGAGGGCCTTCTCGTAGATCCGGTAGCGCTTGTACGGATCGCCGCCGAGCGCCTCGAGAATGCGCCGCACGCCCAGGTTGTCCTCGAGGATCCAGGACAGCTCTACCTCCTCGAGACCGCGCGCAAGTCCCGCGCGGCGCACGGTGTCGATGACCAGGCACGCGAGGCCGAGCCCCAGCGGCGTGCGCTGGTAGCGCCGGCACACGCCCATCAGCGCCACCCGGCCGGTCCGGGGCCGCCGCCGGAGGAGGCGGACGAGCAGCCGCGCCCACCCGAGAGGCAGCAAGCGGCCGTCCAGGTCGCGGATGAGCTCGTTGACGTTCGGCAGGAGCACGAGCATGGCGGCCGGCGCGCCGGCCACCTCCGCGATCTGCACGAAGTCGTCGTCGACCACGAAGCGCAGCACCCAGCCGAGCTCCTCGAACTCCGCCGCCGTGAACGGCACGAAGCCCCAGTTGTCCGCCCACGCGTCCTCGAAGATGTCGCGCAGGATGCCGAGCTCCTCGCGCAGGCGCGACCGCCGGAGCGGCCGGACGCGCACGTCCTCCAGCTTCGCGATCGCCGCGCGCATGAGCGGCGTCATCTCGACCGTGTCCGTCAGGCGGTAGGCCAGCAGGTCCTTGACCGCGTGGTACCGGCACTCCTCGAGGCGGGCCGCGTAGTAGGGCCGGCCGTGGCGCATCATGATCATCGGCGGCGTGCCGAACCCGTCGATCAGCAGCCCGCACTCCTCGTTGATCGACAGGTCGAAGGGCCCGCGCACGCGCGAGAGGCCCTGGCTCCGCAGCCACTCCTCGGCGCGGCCCGAGAGCGCCGCGAACACCTCGGCGTCGTCCTCGGCCTCCAGGAGGCCGAAGAAGCCGGCGCCGTCGCGGTGGCGTTCGAGGTGGAGGCGGTCGACCTGCGCGCTGATGCGTCCGACCGGGCGGGGGCCGCGGTACGCCACCCAGAACGCCGCCCGAGCGTGCGCGAAGTAGGGCCGCCGGTGCCAGAGCTGCAGCCGGCGCTCGAGCAGGAGCGGGGGTACCCACGCCGGGTCGTCCGCGTAGAGGGGCCAGGGCACCCGGAGGAAATCGGAGCGGGCGCGGCCCCGATCGGCCGGCACCAGCCGGAGCGGGCGGCGGGCTTCCTCAGCGGCCAGGGTCACCGGGCTCCGAGCGCTCCGCCAGCCAGGGGTAGCGGATGCGTTCGGCGGCGGTGTAGCCGAGGTCGAAGGCGGTCGGGCTTCGGGGCACCTCGCTCGCGCGCGGGTAGTAGGTGCCGGCGAGGTGGTCGATGACACTGCTGGTGATCCCGAAGTTGCCGCGCTCGTTGTGCCGGTGGTGGAGCAGGTGCAGGCGCTTGAGGCGGCGCAGCACCGGATTGCGCGGAGCGTAGGGCAAGTGCTGCACGCAGTGGACGAACTCGTAGACCAGCACGCTCAGCACGCCGGCCCCGAAGGTGGCCGCGGCGCCGGCGGCGCCGGCGATCAGGGCGCCGGTGGGAATGGTGGCGACGGCGATCGTGGGCAGCGTCGTGCGCAGAGCGCCGAACAGCACGCGGAGGTCATCGGGATCGCGGTGGTGGTCGTAGTGGATCCTCTTCCAGAGGGTGACGGTGCGGGGCGAGCGGTAGAGGAAGCGCCCGTGGAGCACGAAGCGATGGAGCAGATACTCCGCCGGTAGATAGATGAGCAGGGCGGCCGCGGCGGCGCCGGCCAGGCTCAGGCCGCCAGCCGCCGGGGAATGCAACAGGGTCACGAGGACCGCGCTGCCCGCGACGAGCGCGAGGTAGACGGCGACGGCGGGGTGGCGGACGAAGACCGCGATCAGCTCCCCCCGCGTCATCCGCTCCAGCGGGCATCGGCGCCCGTGCCAGAACCCTCGAAGATCGTCGAAGACACCCAGGGCGGTGCGTCGCTGGCCGGTCACGCTAGCAAGCATCGCATGGAAGCCGCGAACGCGTTGCCGGGCGCGGCGCCCGCCTCCTAGGCGCGCGTCACGTCCACGAAGCAGGTGTTGAACGGGGTGGCGCCGGCCGGGGACGAGCGGTCGTCGGTCAGCAGATTGGCGCAGCCGCGCGTGTCCTGGCCGCCGGCGTCGAGCGAGAACCAGGCGCCCTCCTTGATCGACACCACGCCGGGCGCGATGCGGTCCGTCACCCGCGCCGGCAGCTGGGTGGCGCCGCGGTCGTTGAATACGCGCACGCGATCGCCGTCGGCGATGCCGCGGGCGGCGGCGTCGGCCGGGTGGATCCACATGTCGTCGCGATCGGCCCGAGCCAGGATCGGCTGATTGTCGTGGATGGAGTGGGTGCGCGCCCGCGACTTCGGCGTGATCAGCCGGAGCGGATGCGGCGACGCCGGCGCGTCGGGAATCCACGTGGGGATGGGCGGGATCGCGCCCATTCCGTAGGGATTCGGGTTGGCGGCCAGCGCCATCGAGTAGATCTCGATCTTCCCGGATGGCGTCGTGAACGGATACCGCTCGGGATCGCGGATCTCCCGGGCGAACGCGATCGCGTCGTCGGGGGCCGGCAGGCGGGCCAGCCCGCTCGCGCGGAAGGTGTCGAAGTCGTCGATGGCGTCGCGGGTCAGCTCGCGCAGCCAGGCCTCCTCGGTCTTGTCGTTGTAGCCCTCCAGGCCCAGCCGCCGCGCCAGCTCGGTGCAGATGTCGAGGTCGTTGCGGCACTCGCCCACGGGCTCGATCGCCTTCTGCATGAAGATCGCGTAGTGGCCGGCGCCCGCCCACGGCGTGTGGACGTCGTTGCGCTCCCAGAAGGTCGTGGCCGGGAGCACGATGTCGGCGTAGCGCGCGGTCGGCGTCACGAAGTGGTCGTGGACGACCATGAACTCCAGCTTCTCGGCGGCGGCGACGATCTTGTTCACGTTGGGGAGCTGGTTGAACAGGTCGCCGGCCGAGGAATAGATCATCTTGATGTCGGCCGGATAGCCGCCGGCCTGGCCGCGGTCGAGCAGATCGGCCAGCCGCGAGGACGCCACGCGGGCGCCGGCGGGATTCGGGCCGGCCGGCAGCGGCCGGATCCCCCCGCGGCCGGTCGCCCCGTTGCTGGTGCCGGAGTTGCCGCCGGGGACACCGACGTTACCGGTCATCGCGGCCAGCGCGTAGGCGGCGCGGTGGAACTGCTCGCCGTGGATCGTGCGGCCCGGCGCATAGCCGGTCTGCAGCGCGGCCGGCCTGGTGGTGGCGAACTCGATCGCCAGCCGCCGCAGCGTGTCGGCCGGAATGCCGGTGATCTCCGCGGCCCACTCCGGCGTCTTGCGCACGCCGTCCACGTGGCCCATGAGGTACGCGCGATAGGACGCCCCGGCCGGCGCCTCCGGCGGCAGATGCGCCTCGTCGAAGCCGAGCACGTGACGGTCGAGGTAGGCCGAATCTTGAAGACCCTCGCTGGCGATCACGTAGGCCATCGCGACGAGGGCGGCGGTGTCGGTCGAGGGACGGATGAAGACGTGCTCGTCGGCGAACTCACGGCTGGTCCGCGTCACCCGCGGATCCACGCACACGATACGCACGCCGTGCTTCTTGGCCAGCTTGAGGTACTGGTGGGTGCCGGTGCCGAAGGTGCCGTCGGCCGGGCTCCAGCCCCACATGAGGATCAGCCGCGAGTTGACGTAGTCGGTCGGCTCGCGTCCCGCGCTCTTGTAGTCGGCCTTGGCCCCGTAGGTGGCGCGGACCGAGAAGACCTCGGCCTCGGCCGAGATGTTCGACCACAGCTCGGTGCAGCCGCCGAACATGTGCAGCAGGCGCTGGGCGACGCCGCGGCCGTGCAGCATCGACAGGCTGCCGGTCCGCGAGCAGTCGAGGATGGCGGCGGGACCGTAGGCGTCGCGCACGCGCCGCAGCTGGCGCGCGACCTCGTCCAGCGCCTCGTCCCAGCCGATCCGCTCGAATTGCCCGGCGCCGCGCGGTCCCACCCGGCGCAGGGGATGACGCAGCCGGTCCGGGTGGTTGACCCGCTCGGCCTGGCCGAAGCCCCGCACGCAGGCGTGCAGCGGCGGCATCTCCGGCGTCCACTTGCGGGGATCGGTGCTGATCCGGACGATGCGCCCGTCGCGGACGTGGGCGTTGACGACGCAGCGGCCGCCGCAGTTGTGGCCGCAGGTACTCGTGAAGACGGCCTCGCCGGGGGCGGGGTCGACGCGCGGGGTCTCGTAGACGATCCTGGAGATCATGGCGTCCCAGGATAACATTGTGAACGTGGACCAGGAGACCCAGGCCAAGCTCCGCGCCTTCTTCGAGCGCAGCCCGGTGATCATGTGCATCACCGGGCTCGACGACGGGCGGGTCCGCGAGGTCAACGACGCGTTCCTGCAGCTGGTGGGCCTCGCTCGGGAGGACGTCCTGGGCCGACACATGCTGGAGCTGGGCCTGTGGATCGACCCCGCCGACCGCGAGCGGGGTATCGCCATGCTCCGGACGGGCACGCCGGTCCGAGACTTCACGGCGCGCCTGAGGGTGAAGGGCGGCGAGGAGCGCGTCTGCGTGCTGGCCGCCGAGCTGGTGACGCTGGGCGGCGAGACGTGCATCCTGACCACGCTGACCGACATCACCGACCGCACGCGGGCCGAGGAGGCGCTGCGCGAGAGCGAGCGCCGCTTCATGCTCCTCTTCCACGCCAACCCGCTGCCGATGACGATCACGAGCCTGGCCGACCACACCCATCTGGAGGTCAACGAGGCCGCCCTCCGGCAGACGGGCTTCACGCGCGAGGAGATGCTCGGGCGCACCAAGCTCGAGCTCGGGTACTGGGTGGCCCCCGAGCAGCGCGAGGAGATCATGCGCCGTCTGCGCGCCGACGGGCACGTCCGTGACGTCGAGATCACGTGCCGGACGCGAACGGGCCAGCAGCGCCAGCTCCTGGTGAACTCCCAGGTGATCAGGTTCGCGGGCGTGCCGGCGGTGTTGACCGCGTCGCTCGACATCACCGAGCGCGCGGAGATCGAGGCGCGGAGCCACGCCCGCCGGGCCGAGGCCGAGGCCGCCAACCGGGCCAAGGACGAGTTCCTCGCCATGCTCGGCCATGAGCTGCGCAACCCGCTGGGCACGATCACCAACGCGGCCACCATGCTCGACCGCCTCGTCGCGGAGGGGACGACGCGTCAGCTGACCGCGATGATCCGGCGCCAGACGACCCACCTGAGCCGCCTCGTCGACGACCTGCTCGACGTCGCGCGCGTGACGTCCGGCAAGATCGGCCTGCAGGCCCAGCCCGGTGGACCTGCACACGCTGGCCGGGCGCTGCCTGGAGACGCTCGCCCACGCCGGCCGCACGCAGGAGCATCACGTCAGGCTGCTGGGCGGCCCCGTCCACGTCGTGGGCGACGCCGCCCGCCTCGAGCAGATCGTCAACAACCTCGTCGACAACGCCCTCAAGTACACCCCGGCCGGCGGCGCCGTCAGCGTCGTCACCGAGCGCGTGGACGGGGACGCCGTGCTGCGCGTGCGCGACACCGGCCGGGGGATCAGCGCCGACGTCCTCGCGCACGTGTTCGATCTCTTCGTGCAGGCGCCGCAGGCGCTCGACCGTGCCCCCGGCGGTCTCGGGCTCGGCCTCACGTTGGTCAAGCGCCTGGTCGAGCTGCACGGCGGCTCGGTCGCCGCCTGGAGCGATGGGCCCGATCGTGGCAGCGAGTTCGTCGTGCGCCTGCCCGCGCTCGCCCAACCCGCGGGCGCCGCGCCCGGGACCACCGCCGCCGGACGTGAGGTGGCGACACCGCTGCGCCGCGTGCTGATCGTGGAGGACGGTCTCGACGCCCGCGAGAGCCTGCGGCTGCTGCTCGAGCACGCGGGCCACGTCGTGGAGACCGCCGAGGACGGCGCGACGGGACTCGCCAAGCTGCAAAGTTTCCGTCCCGAGGTGGCGCTGATCGACATCGGCCTGCCCGGCCTCGACGGCTACGCGCTGGCCCGCCTCGCCCGCGAGCGCCCAGAGACCGCCGCCATCCGCCTGGTGGCCCTCACCGGCTACGGTCAGGAGGACGATCGCCAGCGCGCGCTCGCTGCCGGCTTCGACCTGCACCTCACCAAGCCCGTCGATCCGGCGCGGCTCGACGATCTACTCGCTCGCCGCTGATCCTTGGGTATACTGCGTCGGCTGACCCCGTCGTCTAGCCTGGCCCAGGACGCAACCCTTTCAAGGTTGAGATCGCGGGTTCGAATCCCGCCGGGGTCACCATCAATCTTCCAGGATTCCCCGTCATCCGGTTCGGTTCAGCCGCCATAGGCGTTACGCTGAGCCTGTGGATCGTACCGGCGATCGATTCGTTCAGGAGCTCTATGCCCTTCCAGCCCAGGAGTTCACGGGCGCGCGGAACGCCAAGGCCGCCGCGCTGAAGGCGGCCGGCCGGGCCGACGAGGCGCGCGCCGTTCGCCAGCTCCGTCGGCCGCCCGCGACGCTCTGGGCCGCCAATCAGCTCGCCCACGTCGAGGCCAAGGGTCTCGACGCCTTCATCCGTGCGGTCGACGAAGTTCGCCGCACGCAGCTGCGGGACCCGCGCGCGGCCGGTGATGCCCTGCGGCGGCAGCGCGCCGACCTCGACGTCCTCGTGAATCGGGCTGGCGAGCTCCTCGCTCGCCAGGGCCGTCGCATGACGCCGGCAACGCAGCGCCGGATCGCGGACACGCTGCTCGGCGCCGCGGTGGATCGGCGCCTCGCCCAGGAGCTGCGCGAGGGTCGGCTCACCGAGGAGTTGTCGGCACCCGGCTTCGAGGTCCTGACGGGTGCGCCACCGGGTGGGTCCCTTCGACTCATCCCGGGTGGCAAGACAGCCGGAGAAAAGGAGGCCCGCGCCCGGGAGGCCGAGCGTCGCGCCCAGGCCGAGGAGCGGCGCCGTCGCGCGGCCGACGAGCTCGAGCGCGAGGCGGTGGCGCGTCGGGAGGCGGCCGACGCGGCGCAGCGGGAGCTCGAGGAGCTGGCCAGGAAGACGAGCGCCGCCCGTGAGCGGCTGCGGGATGCGCAGCGGGCGGCCAGGGGGGCGGCGGCCGCCGGCCGCAAGGCGCGGCGCCCGGCGAAGCGGCGGCGACTTCCTTGAGACTGACCGACGTGTCGAAGCACATGAAGCGCCTGCTCCGGGCCGGACTCCGGCTCGGTGGCCTCGAAGCTATCCGGTTGCCCGGGCCGGCCCGTCCGCGCGGGCGATCTCTCGCAGCGCCCCGTAGGCCTCGGGCACAGGCTCGAACGACACGATGTCGCCCTCGTACCGGCGGCGCGCAGCTCGAGTCCGTACTGCCCGCGGTTGGCCCCTACGTCAAGGACGCAGTTGATGCCGTATGTCCTGCACAGGGCCATGATGTGCGGCCCGAGCAGGAAGTCGCCGATGCGCGACCTCGTCCGCCGTGGCAGGAGGAGCACATCGAGCTGACGGGCCTGTTCGTAGTCAGTCGCGACGAGGCCACCCAGCGCGTGATCGAGTTCGACTGCGTCATGGCTCGCCCCTCCGCTCGGAAGGCGGCCGACGGCCGCGCGAAGTCCGGGCCGTAGCGGAGGAGGTTGGAGGTCGGCAGCTCGTCCAGCAAGCCCTCAGACGAGCCGGGGG
The DNA here is from genome assembly GCA_963743355.1 of uncultured Candidatus Rokubacteria bacterium. Classification (GTDB taxonomy): domain Bacteria; phylum Methylomirabilota; class Methylomirabilia; order Rokubacteriales; family CSP1-6; genus AR5. The sequence continues at coordinate 2,344,811 of CAVUPM010000002.1, read as the reverse complement.
CGATCGCCTTCCACGATGATCCGCCACAGAACGCGGCTCTGCGGTTCGATCGTAGTCGCCGTGCGCCCGGTGCATCGTCGCGCGGTCGTCGATGACCAGCACGTCACCCTTGCGCCAGACGTGGTGATAGACGATCTCCGGCCGGATCATCCGGTCGATGAGATCGGCCATGTAGGCCCGGCTGGCCTCCGGGGTCATGCCGGCGATGTGGGTGGCCTTGGAGATGTGGAAGTACACCGCTCTCGACCCGTGCACGGGATGGGTGCGTACCATCGGATGCTCGATCGGCGTGCCGTACTTGTCCCGATCCTCCTGGCGCGTGTCCGTGTGACCGCGGTCCAGGGTGTTGAACGTCGTCAGCGACTCGAGGCGCCGGCGTTCGTCGCCGGGCAGGGCGACGTAGGCCGCGCGCATGTTCGCCACACTGGTCCCGCCCCCGGCCGAGGGAATCTCCACGCCATGCAAGATGGTCGCGGCCGGCGGACATTCCCGATTGGTGTGGTCGGTGTGCCACTGTTCGGCCGGTTGCTGGCCGTTGCGGTGCCATATCAGCCCGATGAGCGGGAACTCCGGCATGTGATGCTGCGAGTAGTGCTGCTCCATCGGTGGTCCGAACACCGACGCGGCGGCGAGATACTGAGCCGGGGTCAACGCCTGGTCGCGGAACACCAGCGCCAGATGGTCGGCGAGCGCGTGGGACAGCGCCTGTCGGGTCGGCTCGTCGATCGCCTTGCTGAGGTCGACGCCCACGACCTCGGCGCCGAGCGAGGGATGGAGCGGTGCGATCTGTAGTGGGGCCATGATGTGCCGGCCTCAGCGGGCCAGGCCGGGAGTTCCGGCCGGCACGGCATAGAAGTTCATCGTCAGCGACACGGCCGTGTAGTAGCCCATCAGGACGATCATGTCGGTGATGCTCTCATGCCCCAGGGTCTTGACCGCGCGATCATGCAGGCCCTGCGAGAGCAGCCGGCCGCCGGCGAGCGTCATCGCCACCTCGTAGACCACCTGCTCCCGCGGATCCGAGAACGAGGCCGGCAGGCCGGCGATGATCGCTTCCAGCGTGGGAGCGCTCAGCCCGACCTCCTTGCCGCGCTTCTCGTGCGCGGCCGTCGGGTAAGCCGAATGCCATCGGCTGGTGATGACGAGGACGGCGATTTCTCGCTCCCGCTCCGTCAGCGACGAGTGGCCGGGCGTGAAGTGTTCTCCGAGCGGGGCGGCCGCGCGCAGCAGCTTCGGGTTGTGCACCCACACCTTGTAGGGGCCGGGAAGTCGGCCGCGCGGACCGTCAACCAGGAAGCGATATCCTTCCCGCTGTTCGGGCGTCATGTGGTCTACGGGAATCTCGGCGTAGCGTCCGAACGTCGGTGTGCTGCTCATCGTCGTGCCCCCCGTTCGCGGTGAACCGCCAGCCGCGCCGATTCGGATGCATTGGCGCGCCGCTGTCGGACGCCAAGATCCAGCGCTCGGGCGGACCTGTCAAGGTCCCCGGTGTTCGCTGGTCCTGGGCCTGCCGGCGAGCGGGTTCCGGCTCTCTCTCTCAGCGATTCGTTCGCGCGGGCCCTCGGGGCTCCGGGGTGATGGAATGCGTCTGGATGTAGCCCGCCGCCTCGAACTTCTGTTCCAGCGGATATCCGAACACGGAGACCGCGGTGCCCTGACGCAGGACCTGGGCGACGTTGGGGCTCAGCTGTGAGATGTCGACGTAGGCGACCGCACCGTCGTCCATCTTCAGCGTGAGCGTTGAGCCGGCCACAGCCTCGACCATCCCGTCCAGACGACTCCACTGACTACGCCCGCCGGCCGCCGGCGCCGCCGGTGGGATGACGCGACGGGCCGGCGGCGACGGCGCCATGACCGTCCCCGTCGTTGCAGTTGCGGGAACGATGGTCGGCACGGGTGCGGGTCCCGCACCCGGGGTTGGCGCCGTCGCGTGCGAGCTGGGCGCCATGATGACGACGGTCGGGGCCGCGGCCGGCGGAGGTGTCGGGGCGGTGGACGGCTCGGGCGCCGTCGCTGGCGTCGGCGTCGGCGGAGCTGATGCCGCGGCGATCACGATGGCCGTGAGCTCGTGGGGCCTGGCCGCCTCGAGGCCGAGGACAGAGACGCGACCGCCCGCCCGGAGCCCCTCGGCCCGCTGGCGGGCGTCGGTGACATCGCAGAAATAGACGCGTCCATCGTCACCGCGCACGATGACCACGGGCTCGCGGGCGAGCGTGGCGGGCCACTCGAGCGTTCCCTGGACGAGTCGCGGATCGCCTGGAGCTGCGAAGGCTGGGGCGGTGAGGACGGCGCCGAGCAGGAGCATGATCAGCATGTGCGTCATGGCGGCACACCTCCGGCTCGCCGGATTGGCAAGGCGCGTGCCACGCCGCGGGATCTCGACTCGTCCACCTGAACGCATCGGCGCCTCACGCCCTGCGCCGCGATTTACCCTATCCTCCCGACGGCCTGCGCAGGGTCACCAGCGGGCTTGCGAACGATGCCGGTCAGGAGCTCGTCGAGAGCTCCCGACCGGCAAGCTCGCGCTGGTCCATCGTGTTACCCGCGCTTCGGCGCCAGCTCAGTTCCTCACGGTGACGGACACGCTCCGCCGGCCGGTATGGCCGGCCGCATCGCGCACCACGGCCGTCAACGTGTGAGAGCCGTTCGTGGTCGAGGTCGCCCACGGGATGACGACCGGGCCCCTGGCCGATGTCGTCCGACTGCCGATGGTGGCGCCGTCCACGCTCAACGTGAAGGTGTTGTTCGACCCACTGGTGCCCTCGACCCACAGCACGACCCAGGCGGTGCCGCCGACGGTGGCGCCACCGGTCGGCTGGGTGATGAAGACCTTGAGTGTGTCATTCGCAGCCGGGGCGGGCGGCGGCGGGGGAGTGGGCGTGGGTGTTCCGGCGCCAGGGCTCCTCCCCACGACCGTGACGCTGACACTCGTGGTGCCGGTGTTCCCCGCCGCGTCTCGCACCCCGGCGGTCAGCGTGTGGGGGCCGTTCGTCGGGGGTGTCCACGGGATGGTAACGGGACCACGCGCCGACGTCGTCCGATTGCCGATGACGGCGCCGTCGGCGCTCAGCGCGAACGTGTTGGCGGCCCCACTGGTGCCCTCGACCCACATCACGACCGACTGGGTCGTGCTGACGGTGGCGCCAGCCTTCGGTTGAGTGATGAAGACCTTGAGCGAGCCGCGCGGAATCGGCGCCGGGGCCGGTGCCGGCCCCGGATTGGGCGCAGGAGCCCCCGTCGCCGTGCCGCTGACTCCCCGCGACATGGTGTCGCCATCGGCAGTGAAGTTGACGTTCCCGGAAAAGACTCCGGTGACGGAGGGCCGGAATCGCACGACGACGGTCTGTCGGGCGCCCGGTGCGAGCGAGAACGACCCGCCGGAGGCGATCGTGAATGGCGCGACGACGCTCGCCGCCCCCGACAGCGCCGATGCGCTGGTGTTCTCGACCGTGAAGGTGCGATCGACCGTGGCTCCGGTGGCGACGCTCCCGAAGGTCACGGCCGCCGTGGGCGTGACCCCGATATCGGAGCGCGCGACACTGCTCGCCGCCGGCGAGCACGCGCTCTCGTTGCCAGACGTGTCGACGGCGGTCACGCGGGCGAAGTACGTGGTGGACGCCGTGAGACCCGTGACGTGATCGCTCACCGTCTGCGCCGGGGCCGGCGTCGACGTCGGCGACGGCACCGCGAGGAACGGCCCACCGGGACACGTGGGCATCCTGGTATCGACGTACAGGCGATATCCGGCGAGATCTCTGAGAGACGTTCCGTCCGCACTCCTGGTGGGCGCGGTCCAGCTGACATTCACCGACCCTGCGTCGGCGCTCGACATCCAGCCGAACGTGGCCGCGGCAATGAGGATCGCCCGACCCCATCGACAGACGTCGCTTGTCGAGAAGACACCGTTCATGCGTTCCCGTCTCCTTCGTGCAAATGTTAGAAATGCCACGCGGCTCGGGCGGGGTTGCCTGGGCAAGAGCGGGGCCACACGGTGCGGAGGCCTCAGAGCCGCACGAATTGCGGTAAAGCGAGCGACGCGCACGTTCCGGAGCGACAAATGGTGATGTCTGGTTCGTGACACCAGCGTCACCGATGAGGCGCCGGCCGCCTCCCCTTGACCCGACGGTGGTCTCCGGGTATGGAGAACGGGTGTCCGAGAGCCCCGCGGAGAGTGATATGCGCTTCGGCTGGTTGACCCTCGCCCACTCGCCGTCGGCGGACGCGGACCACGCGGCTATCGAGGATCTCCTCGCCGAGGCGTGCTACGCGGAGACCGCGGGCTTCGACGGGGTATGGCTGACCGAGCACAACTTCACCGGCGAGGCCGTCTACTGCGATCCAATCCCGTTCGCCAGCGCCCTGGCCATGCGCACCTCGCGCGTGCGCATCGGGTTCGCGGTCATCCAGATGGCCCTGCGTCATCCGATCCGCCTGGCCGTGCAGCTCGCCCTGCTCGATAACCTGAGCCGCGGCCGGATCGACGTGGGAGTGGGGCGGGGCTCCCTCTACAACGAGTATGAGTACGTGGGCTACGGTCTTCGGAGCGACGACAGCCACGAACGGAGCACCGAGGCCATCGAGGTCATGACCCGGGCGTGGACCGAGGAGCCCTTCGTCCATCAGGGCAAGTACTACCAGGTCCGACTCCCGGCGCTGCGGCCCCGCACCTATCAGCGACCGCATCCGCCGATCTGGCGCAGCGTCGTGACGCCGCGCTCGTTCACGGAATGCGGGCGGCTGGGCGTGCCGATCATGACGGCCCGCGTGCCGCTGGACCGTCTACCCGAGCGACTGAAGCTCTACGAGGATGGCCTGATCGAGGGCGGCCACCCCGCGCCGATGCGCGAGCGCCGGCGGCGCGAGGTGGCGGTGTGGCGCCACGTCTACGTCGGCGACAGCCAGGCGGAGGCGGAAGACGACCTGGCCGCCGCCGTCGTGCACACGCGGCGGCACATGCTGCACGCTCGCTCCGCGTACAACCCCGCGGACTTCCGCGTCGATCCGGCCGTCCTCAATCCGTTCAACGATCCGGGCGTCGCCGACCAGGACGCCGTGCGGTGGTCGCTCGAGACCGGCGCGCTGTGCGGCACCGCCGCGCGCGTCGCCGAGCAGGTCGCGGAGCTGCGCGCTGCGGGCGTTCGACACGTGTTGTGCCAGATGAGTTTCGGGTACCTGGCCCACGCCAAGATCCTGGCGTCCATGCGCCGCTTCGGCGAGCAGGTGCTTCCGGCCTTTCGCGGACCCCGGGGAGACGGCGCCTGACCCCGTCGCGCCTCGTCCTGACCAACGCGAGCCTCATCGACGCGGTCACGCCGGGGGTCGCCGCCGGTGCCAGCGTCACCGTCGAGGGGGAGCGCATCGTCGAGGTCCTGGACGGGCGCCGCTCGCCGGCCACGCACGGCGCGCAGGTCGTCGACCTGCGCGGCGGGTATCTGCTCCCCGGGCTGTGGGACGCCCACGTGCATCTCGAGTGGCCTCGCATTCCGCAGGCCGGCGTGCCGGAGCTGACGGCGCAATATCTCGCCAACGCGCAGCGCGCGCTCCTCGAGGCCGGCGTGACGGGACTACGCATGGCGGGAACGCCGCACTTCATCGACGTCGCCCTCAAGCGCGCGTTCGACTCCGGGCAGCACGTCGGCCCCCGGCTTTCCACGTGCGGCTGGTTCCTCACGACCACGGGCGGCCATGCGCTCGGGACCGGTTTCGCCCTGCCGTGCGACGGCCCGGATGGGTTCGTGCGCACGATCCGCGAGCACATCCAGGCCGGCGTCGACCACATCAAGTTCAACCTCACGGGCGGGATCATGGGGCCCGCGTGGGACCGCCACTGGCACTCGTTCTTCACCCGGGACGAGCTGCAGGCCGCCTTCGCCATCTGCCACCAGCGCGGCGTCAAGGTCATGGCCCACGCCGCGAGCCCCGACGCGGTGAAGGTCGCGCTACGCCTGGGCGCCCACTCCATCGAGCACGGCTACATCATGGACGACGAGTGCCTGGCCCTCTTCCGCGAGCGCGACGCCTGGTACGTCCCGACGCTCGGCATCACGCACCTGACGCCCGGCCAGGCGAGCACCCGGTGGGAGAAGCAGTGGGTGGAGCAGCGCGCCCTGTCGCCCGACCTCGTCAAGCGTGCGGAGGACGCCGTGGACGAGCACCGGACGTGGTTCCGCCGCGCGCTCGCCGCCGGCCTCAAGATGGCGCTCGGCTCGGACGTGCGCCCCGTCCGCGACGGCGCCCTCCTGGAGCTGGGGCTCTGGGTGAAGTCCGGCGCCACGCCGTGGCAGACGCTCCAGGCCGCGACCAGGCACGCGGCGGAGGTGTCCGGCGTGGGAGACGAGCTCGGCACCATCGAGGCCGGCAAGCTCGCCGACCTGATCGTCGTGCGGGACAACCCGCTCGACGACATCGACAACGTGCGAACACTGGAGATGGTCTTCAAGGGCGGTCGTCTCGTCGCCGACCACCGCCGGCGCTGAGCCTTCCACGCCTCGAAGACGGCGACGCGTTTCTTACCGCTGCCCCCGGTCAGGAAGTATCCGGTCGTAGGACCAGGACACCAGTGATTACAGGGGGTTAGGGGTATGGTCTTCGACTTGCTGTGTCCAGCCTGCCGTGGCAAAGCCGCCTGCTCGAACGGAAGTGCTGTGTCACGACTGGGAGGCGCTGAAGAGCGCAACCGGCGAGGAACTCGCGTACGAGTTCGATGGGCACGAGGTCCACGTGTGGAACGGGCGGCCCCAGCCGGGTGACCGCTGCGCATGTGGAGCACGCCGGTGGGCGTGATCATGACCGGGACGCTCAGCTCGGGCCGTCGGGGCCATACGAATGCGGCGGGAGGACGAGTGTGAACGGGTCAATTGCCGCGAAGGCCGTCATCGCGCTGGTCGCGTTCCCGGTGCTCGTGCACGCCATCTTCACCGTCGCGACGATGCTGCTCGGCCTCCTGCTTCCCTCGACGCTCGAGCTGGCCGGGAGCTGGTCCGAGATCCTCAGCAAGAGCGTGATCGTCGCGGCGTTCCTGGCCGCGGTGCGGTTCTCCTTCGGTGTGTGCCGTCGCCTGTGGCCAGCCCCCGCCGTGAAGTGAGCGGCCAGTACCCCCGAACAGCGAATCCGGCGACCGCTTGACACATCAGTGGTTCTTGATGCATGATCCGGGCATGGCGATCGTGACCACGGACGTCGAGGCGACCCTGCGGCTCTTCCGCGCGCTTGGTGACGAGACGCGGTTGCGGCTCCTCGAGCAGCTCCACGGCGGCGAGCAGTGCGTCTGCGATCTCACCGACGAGCTCGAGGCCAGCCAGTCGCGGCTGTCCTTCCACCTGAAGACGCTGAAGGACGCCGGCCTCGTCACCGACCGTCGGGAGGGCCGGTGGGTCTACTACGCGATCAACCCGGAGGCGCTCGCCACGCTGGAGCGCGTCCTCGCGGGCCTCAAACCATCGCGGCTGAGCCTGCGTGCCGCGCGGACGTGCTAGTAACCCTTTTTTGCCTTCATACATCAAGGACCGTTGATGAGCGGAGGGTCGGACGATGAGTGAGACGAGCAATCGGCGAATCGCGGTGATCGGCGCGGGCCCCATCGGACTTGCCGCGGCGGCGCATCTCGTGGCCAAGGGCGAAACGCCCGTCGTCCTCGAGGCAGGCGAGACGGTGGGCGCGCAGGTGCTCGCGTGGCGCCACGTGCAGGTGTTCTCACCGTGGCGCTACAACGTCGATCCCGTCGCGGAGACGCTGCTCCGCGCGTCAGGTTGGAAGGAGCCGGACCCGGAGGTGTTGCCGACCGGCGCGGAGATCGTCGCCGACTACCTCCAGCCCCTCGCGGCGCTTCCGCAGATCGCGCCCCACGTGCGCCTCGGTGCTCGTGTCGTCGCGGTGGCGCGCGCCGGCTACGACAAGATGAAGACGACGGGGCGGGAAGCAGCGCCGTTCGAGCTTCGGGTGCGGTCCACGGCCGGCGAGGAGACGCTCGTCGCCGACGCCGTGATCGACGCCTCCGGGACGTACGGCGTGCCGAATCCGCTTGGCGCCAATGGTCTCGCCGCGATCGGCGAGCCGCGGTGCTCCGGGCGGATCTTCTACGGCATCCCCGACGTGCTGGGCGTTCATCGGCGGCGCTACGCCGGGCGCCGGACGCTCGTGGTGGGAAGCGGGCACTCCGCGTTCAACGCCCTGCTCGACCTCGCCGAGCTGGCCAGCACCTCCGCGAACACGACCCTCACCTGGGCGGTCCGGCGCAGCGAGGTCGGCGCGATGTACGGCGGCAGCGAGGCCGACGCGCTGCCCGCCCGTGGCAGTCTCGGCGCTCGGCTGCGCGGGCTGGTGGACGCGGGCCGGGTGCGACTGGTCACCGGATTTCGGACGGCGGAGCTGCGCGACGACGGCAGCGGCGTCACGGTCATCGATGCCTCGGGCCGCGCCCTCGGCCCGTTCGACGAGATCGTGGGGGCGACCGGCTTCCGTCCGGATCTCGCGATGCTGGGCGAGCTCCGGCTGGACATCGATCCCGCGGTCGAGAGCCCGCGGTCGCTGGCGCCGCTCATCGATCCGAACCTCCACAGCTGCGGCACCGTGCCCCCGCACGGCGCCGCGGAGCTGCGCCATCCCGAGCCCGGCTTCTATGTGGTCGGCATGAAGAGCTACGGTCGGGCGCCGACGTTCCTGATGCTGACGGGGTACGAGCAGGTGCGCTCCGTCGTCGCCGAGCTGACCGGCGACCTCGAAGCGGCGCGGCGCGTGGAGCTGACGCTGCCCGCGACCGGGGTATGCTCGGCGACGCCGGCGGCCGGCACCGAGACCGCGTGCTGCACCGTCACGGCCGAGGCCACGGAGGCGGGCGCGTGTTGTGAGGACTCGCTGAACGCGCCGGCCGGCGTCTCCTGCTGCGCTCCGGCACCCACCGAGGCGACCAGTGCCTGCTGCGCCCCGACCTCGACCCTGGTGACGACACTGGCACGCCCGGGGGCGAGCGCTGCCGTGCCGGGGGTCGACTCGATCAAGGACGTCGTGAAGGAGAAGTACGCTGCGGTGGCCCGGGGAGTGTCGGATGGAGCCGGCTCCTGCTGCGGCAGCGCCGCTGCGCAGCAGAGTCCCATCTCGTCCAGGCTCTACGGGGCCGAAGCGACCGAGGTCCCCACCGAGGCGGTGGCCGCCTCTCGGGGCTGCGGCAATCCGACGGCGCTGGCCGAGCTGCGGCCGGGCGAGGTCGTGCTGGATCTCGGCTCGGGCGGCGGCATCGACGTGCTGCTGTCCGCCCGACGGGTCGCGCCGACGGGTAAGGCCTACGGGCTCGACATGACCGACGATATGCTGGCGCTGGCCCGGGAGAATCAGCGGAAGTCCGGCCTGGACAACGTCGAGTTCCTCAAGGGGGAGATCGAGCACATCCCGCTGCCGGACAACGCCGTGGACGTCATCATCTCGAACTGCGTCATCAACCTCTCCGCCGACAAGGATGCGGTGCTCGCCGAGGCGTTCCGGGTCTTGAAGCCCGGTGGCCGCCTGGCCGTCTCCGACGTCGTCGTGCGCGGGGAGGTGCCGGCGGTGATCCGCCGGAACGTCGAGCTGTGGATCGGGTGTGTCGCGGGCGCGCTGGAGGAATCCGACTACCGGGCGAAGCTGCAGAAGGCGGGGTTCGAGACCGTCGCGCTGGAGCCGACCCGGATCTACACGGCGGAGGATGCGCGTGGCGCTCTCGCCAAGGCCGGGCTGCAGGTGGAGGCGGTCGCGCCCGCCATCGAGGGCAAGTTCATGAGCGCGTTCATCCGGGCGCGCAAGCCGGGCCGGTGACGCGCCGGCGCGTGCTGATCCTCTGCACGCACAACTCCGCCCGCAGCCAGATGGCGGAGGGGCTGCTGCGCGCGCTGGCGTCCGATCGTTTCGAGGTCGCCAGCGCGGGGACGGAGGCCACGCGGGTGCATCCGCTGGCGATTCGGGCGATGGACGAGCTGGAGATCGACCTGCGCGACCACCGGTCGAAGACCGTCGACCGGTTCATGGTCGAGCCGTGGGACTACGTCATCACGGTCTGCGACAGCGCGAACGAGCGCTGTCCGATCTTTCCGGGGCGGACGACGCGCCTGCACTGGAGCTTCGAGGACCCGTCGGCGGCGACGGGGAGCGAGGAGGAGCGGCTCGCGGTCTTCCGGCGGGTCCGCGACGCCATCGCCGCCCGACTGCGGGACTGGGTCGCCGAGCGGATCCCCGCGTGAGGGCCGCGCTCTCTCGTGAGCGCTGAACGGCCGTCGGCGCGCCCAGGTCTGCACCGGCGCGCCGTGGCGGAGGCCGTCGGCACCGCGATGCTGCTGGCCGCCGTGGTGGGTTCGGGGATCATGGGCGAGCGCCTGGCGGGCGGCAACGTCGCGATCGCGCTCCTCGCCAACACGCTGGCCACCGGTGCCGCGCTGGTGGCGCTCATCCTGGCCTTCGGCCCGATCTCCGGTGCCCACTTCAACCCCGCGGTCACCTTCGCCGACGCCTCCCAGGGCGGCCTCGCCTGGTCCGCGGTGCCCGTCTACGTCGTCGCGCAGGTCGCGGGCGCGTTCGCGGGGGTGGCGATCGCGCACGTCATGTTCGGCGAGCCCCTCTTCACGGCGTCGCGACACGCTCGCCACGGTCTCCCGCAGCTCGTCAGCGAGTTCGTGGCGACCTTCGGGCTGCTGGCGGTGATCTGGGGCTGCGTCCGCTCGCGCGCCGCCGCCGTGCCGTTCGCGGTGGCCGCGTACATCACTGCCGCCTACTGGTTCACGGCCTCGACGTCGTTCGCGAACCCCGCCGTGACGCTGGCCCGCGCCGCCAGCGACACCTTCGCGGGCATCCGCCCCGCCGACGCGCCCGGGTTCATCGTGGCGCAGCTCGCCGGCGCCGGGGCCGCCACCGCGCTCTTCCGCTGGCTGGAGCCCCCGCCCGCATGACCGCGCTGATCGTCCGTCTCGCCGCGGTCGAGGATGCCGAGGCCATCGCGCGGATCTACAACGAGGGCATCGCGGATCGGATCGCGACCTTCGAGACGCAACCGCGCACGGCCGCGCAGCTCGCCTCGACGCTGGCGGAAAAGGGCGATCGCTATCCCACCGTCGTCGTCGAGCGTGCGGGCGAGGTGGTGGCGTGGGCGAGCGCCGGCGCCTATCGCAACCGCCCGGCGTACGCAGGCGTGGCCGAGCATTCCGTCTACGTCGCGCGCGCCGCGCGGGGCGCGGGCGCCGGCCGCGCGGCGCTGGAGGGCCTCTGCCGGGCGTACGCGGAGCGCGGCTTCTGGAAGATCGTGTCCCGCATCTTTCCGGAGAACACCGCGAGCCTCGCGCTGCACGAGCGCTGCGGCTTCCGCGTGGTCGGCGTCTACCGGCGCCACGGCAAGCTCGAGGGGGCGTGGCGCGACTGCGTCATCGTCGAACGACTCCTGGACGAGGCGCCGTGATGCCGCCGGTGGCGTCGTCGTGACGTCGGCGGTGGCATGATCCTGAACCGCGGCGTTGTGGCGATGTGCGCGGCCCAGGGGTGCGCGCAGATCGGCGCGTTCAGCGTCGCCGCGCTCCTGCCCACGCTGATCCCCGCGTGGTCGCTCAGCAACACCGAGGCCGGCTGGATCGGCGGCATCTACTACGCGGCCTACACCTTGGTCGTGCCGCTGCTGTCGTCGCTCACCGATCGGGTGGATCCCAAGCGCATCTACCTCGGCTCCGTTGCGCTCACCGCCGTCGCGTTCGCCGGATTCGCGTGGGTGGCGGCGGGGTTCTGGTCGGCGCTCGCGTTCCGCGCGCTGATGGGCGTGGGCTGGGCCGGCAGTTACATGCCCGGGCTCAAGGCGCTGAGCGACCTCGCCGAGGGCCCGCAGCAGTCGCGCGCCGTCGCAGCGCACGCGGCGGCGGTCGGTGTCAGCGGGGCACTGTCGTTCGTCGTGGCGGGGGCGGTGAGCGCCTGGCTGGGCTGGCAGTGGGCCCTGCTGCCGGGAGCGCTCGGCGCCGCGCTGGCCTTCGTGCTCGTTCTGGTGGGCGTGCCGTCCCACCCGCCGCGCGCCCCGACCGGGCCGCGCGGCGCGCTCCTCGACTTTCGCCCGGTCCTGCGCAACCGGTCGGCGCTCGCCTACTCGCTCGCGTATTGCGTGCACACGTGGGAGATGTCGGCGCTCCGCGCGTGGGTGGTGACCTTCCTCACGTTCGCCGCCGCGCAGGGCGCCGGTGGGTGGACGCCGCTGGCGCCGGCGACGGTCGCCAGCGTGATGGGGCTCCTCGGCGTGTGGGCCAGCGTGTGGGGCAACGAGCTGGCGATCCGGTTCGGTCGCCGCCGCTTCATCCTCGGCACGATGCTCGCCTCGGCCGCGATGGCCGGGATGATCGGCTTCGGCGCCGCGCTCCCGTATGCCGGAGCGGCCGCCCTCGTGCTGGTCTACGCCGTGCTGATCTGGTCGGACTCCGCGTCGCTGACCGCGGGCAGCGCCGGCAGCGCCCAGCCCGGCCGGCGTGGCGCGACGCTGGCCGTCCACTCGACGCTCGGCTATGCCGGCGGCTTCCTCGGTCCGCTCGCGCTGGGTGCGACGCTCGACCTCTTCGGCGGCGCCAGCGTGATCGGATGGGGCGTCGCGTTCGGCCACGTGACCATCGCGCTGCTGCTCGGGGCGCTCGCGTTCATGTGGCTGCGCCCGGCCGACCTCGCCGGCGACCGTCCGGCGCTCACGGCTCGGCGCGCCAGCAGCACTGCGACGCGCGGCTGACCGAGCCGGCGCCGCGGCCGGCCGACGAGAGGAGCTGCGCCGTCGATACGCTCACCACCGAGACAACCATCAGCGACACCAGGATCGTCACGACGCCGCAACGGGTGACGGAGGACGGCGGAGTCAACACTGCTCCCGCCCGGTCGGACTGGGGCGGGGGACGTCACGCGAGTCGAGCAGGCACAGGATGCCCAGGCCGCCGATTGCGAGGTAGACCGCCAGGATCAGTCCCGAGCCGAGGTCGATTGGCCGTTCCTGGAAGACGTGGCGCTGCACGGTGTGCTGAAATGCCGCGAGGAAGCCGCCGAGCGCCGCATACAGTCCGACCGGTCGCCGCCAACTCAGGGGTGCCCGGGCGACATCATCGTCCGGCGAAGCCGGACACGAGATCACGGTGGGCGTGATGCGGATCGACGTCCCGTTCTGGGATTGGAGCAGGCGCCGAGCGACCACGCCATACCATGGCTGCAGCCGTGCCATGGCCTCGACGTGTCCGCCGGCGCGCCGCTGGTCCCGGGCGAACAGTTCCGCTGCGACGGCCTCGGACACCTCCTTGAGGCGGGTGATCTGTTGCCGAACGACGACATCGTGAATGACCTCGCATTCCTCGTTCGCGGCTTTCGTCCCGTCAATCCATGCGACGACAGCGCTCGGATGATGGTGATCCATAACACCTCCAGGGGAATCGGCCGACAGAGCGGACTGCGCGCGAGGAGGTCTACAGCCGAAGCGGAACGAGAGGCGCGACGGTCAGCCGGACGGGTGCCTTCGGTGGCGCGGGCAGCAGCGTGACCGCGGTGGGGATCAGCGTCGGGACGTCGACGCCCACCGCGGCGAGGACGGCGGCGATCCGTGCGATGCTCGGTGCGGTCCGCGGTGCGGGCTTGAAGCTGATCTCGCTCGACACCGCGAACTCCGGGGCGGAGGCGTGACGCAGCGCGGGAATGGCGATCAGCAGCAGCAGGAGAGCCCAGACCACGATGCACGCACAGCGCATCGCTGGGGAGTATAGCAACAACACCGCCAGACCGCGCCCTACTTACCTCATGAGATCGCGCCGGCTGGTGGCGTGTGGCGTGATGAGCCTGCTCCCCGGGCCGATGATCCTGGCGCCACGACGCGCCGAAGGGGTGTCGACCGCTCAGACGACTCCGGAGTCGGCGAGCGGAGCGTCCAGATCCTCGAGGTGGGCGATGCAGTTGAGCAGGCGCACGCGCCAGGGCGCCGGGCAATCCACGACCGTCAGCGACGTGTTCTCCCAGCGCTCGGGCGCCGTGGCGCCGTCCGAGAGGATGAAATGCCGGGCGGCGAGCGAGCGGCACACGAGGCCATGCGTGACCACGGCGAGGTGACCATCGGTTGCCGTCGCCAGCTCCTGCACACGCGCCCACGCCCGATCGACCCGCCCGTGAAACACCGGCCAGCTCTCGCCGTTCGGCGGGGCGTAGTCGGGATCGAACATGTCGAAGCCCAGCTCAGCGTAGGGGGTGCCCCGGAGATCCCCGAAGTTCCGCTCCTGGAGCAGCGGCTCGAAGGCGAGGGGAACGCCAGTCGCGCGCCGCAGATGCTCGGCGGTGGTCGCGGCCCGGGCGAAGTCGCTGGAGACGATCCGCGCGATGCCCTCGTGGGCGAGCCGGCGCGCCAGCCGCTCGGCTTGCGCTACGCCGCGGGGTGAGAGGGGGCTCTCGGGCAGTTGGACGGTGCGCGAAGCGTTACCGACGGTCTCGCCATGACGGATCACGAAGATGGACACCGAGAGAGTCTACAGCGGCAGGACCCGCTGTGCTCGCGACACGGCTCGGTGGCAGCCCGCTTGCTTCAACCGCGGACATGACGCGGGTCCTTCTCACCTATCAAGCACTGCTCACGGGCCGGGACGGCCGGGTCTACACGGCGCAGGCGTGCGGGCGCGAACGGGACGGCGGCACGTGGGAGGGCTGGCTGGAGTTCGGGCCGGCCGATGGATCCGACGCCGTCCGCTCCGGGCGCGAGACCACACAGCCCAATCTCGTGGATCTCGAATACTGGGCGACCGGTCTCACCCCGGTCTATCTCGAGGGCGCGCTGCAACGTGCCCTGACGCCGACCCGAATGATCTCGAGGTGAGAAAAGGAGAAGTGATGAAACGCATCGGACGCCGTCCTCTGTTCGCCCTGACCTGCGCGGCCATGCTGAGCGGCTGCGCGGTCGGTCACGGCCCGGTGACCGCCGCGGTCACGATCGACATGAAGGGCCCCGTCTCCGTGGGGCCGGCCGCCGGCAGCTCGAAGATCGGCCGGTCGGAGGCCTGGGGCATCCTCGTATACGCCACCGGCGATGCGAGCATCTCGGCCGCCATGCGCAACGGCGGCATCACCCGGGTGCACCACGTGGACCACGAGACGCTGAACATCCTGGGGGTCTACGCCAAGTACACGACCGTCGTCTACGGCGAGTAGCCCTCGACCCCCCGTTTTGCCCGATCGCTTCACGGGGGCGCCGCCGGAGCGCCGGCGGCGCCCAGCGGCCGAGGCGATCTGTCCGTTGGGGTGGTGCCCCCACGCGTCATGCACTACACTCCGGTCCGCGGCGTGGGCGTGGATCGTGACCCGCGACGCACCAGGGGGCATCGAGCGTGACACCCACCCGGCTCGTCGTCGTGTTCGTGGTCGATGGGCTTCGTCCCGACTCGATCACCGCCGAGGACACGCCCACGCTGTTCCGGCTGCGCGCCGAGGGCGTGGATTTCGTGAACGGCCACGCGGTGTTCCCGACGGTCACGCGTGTCAACGCGGCCGCCCTGGCGACGGGCATGCAGCCGGGCACCAGCGGGATCGTCGGCAACCAGATGTACGTTCCGGCCGTCGAGCCGGCGCGAGCGTTCGGCACCGACGATCACCGCAGCCTGCTGGCGCTCGATCGGGCCACCGGCGGCCGGCTGGTGCTCGGGCGAACCCTCGCCGAGCGCCTCCAGGGGCACGGGCTGCGGCTGGCCGCCGTCAGCTCGGGCTCGACGGGCAGCGCGCTGCTGACGAACCCCAGGGCGACCACGGGGGTCGGCGTGCTGATCAACGGCTATTTCGATCCCGGCACGACGGTGGCCTGGCCCGCCGACGTGAACGCGGCGGTCCTCGCGAAGTTCGGCAAGGCGCCGGCCAAGGGTGGCGGCGCCGACCGCTACGACGCGTCGGTCGACTGGACCCAGCGCGTGCTGCGCGAGTACGTGCTGCCCGAGCTCCGGCCCGCGGTCGTGATCAACTGGCTGACCGAGCCGGACCACACCCAGCATCACCTCGGCGTGGGCTCGCCGGCCGCGCGCGAGGCGCTCCGCAACGACGACCGCGAGATCGCCGCGGTGCTCGCGACGCTCGAGCAGCTCGGCCTGACGAAGTCGACCGCCGTGTTCGTCGTCTCCGACCACGGGTTCAGCACCAATATCGCCGGCGTCGACGTCGCCCGGGCGCTGATCGACGCCGGCCTCAAGGCGTCGCCGACCTCCGGGGACGTCGTCCTCGCGAGCAGCGGACAGGCCGTCGCGCTGCACGTCGAGCGCCGCGATGCCGATCGGATCTCGCGCATCGTCCGCTTCCTCCAATCATGTGACTGGGGCGGCGTCGTCTTCACCGCCGGCTCGGCGCCCGGCGACCCGCGCGGGGCGGTCGAGGGCACGTTCTCGCTGGAGCTCATCCACGTGGCCAACGGCGAGCGGGGTCCCGATCTGCTGTTCACGTTTCCGTGGACGTCCCGGCCGAACGCGTTCGGCGTGCCGGGGACCGACCTGGCCCACGTGGGTGCCGGCAAGGGGCCGCTGACGAGCGATCACGGGAGCATGAGCCCGTGGAACGTGCGCATTACCCTGGTGGGCTGGGGCGTCGGCTTCAAGTCGCGGGCGACCGTCCGGGTGCCGGCGGGCACCGTGGACGTGACACCGACGATTCTGGCCCTGCTCGGCGTGGCCGAGCCCGCCGGCATCGACGGCCGGATCCTGTCCGAGGCGCTCGTCGACGGCCCGGACGCCGAACATGTGGGGGTCGACACCCGGGTCCACACTACGGAGGCGGGCTCGTATCGGGCCGCCCTGCAGATCTCCGTGGTGGACGGGCACCGCTACGTGGACAAGAGCTGGCGGGTGAGCTGAACGTTGGCCAGATCACTTCCTACAATCGGCGCTCCACGAAGCATCGGACTGCTGACAGTGTCCGCCGGCATCTGTTCGTTCTTCGACATCGACGCCGGCGCCCCTGAGTTCAAACGCCGGACTTTGCAAGCCACGGCCGTACGGCTCGTGCCTTGCTTGCACACCGCCGCACCAAATTGTCACGTCGGTGCTGTGGACAACCCAAGGACCGGCTCCCAACGGGCCGGGAGGAATCGCGCATGAAGCTTCGGCTGCCGTCCGGGGTGTTCTCCACCGACATCGGGATCGACCTCGGCACTGCGAACACGCTGCTCTTCGTCCGCGGGCAGGGCGTGGTCGTGTCCGAACCGTCCATCGTCGCCCTGGATCGCGTGCGCCATACGGTCATCGCCGTCGGGCAGCCGGCCCGGGCAATGCTTGGTCGGACCCCCGCGAACATCGAGGTCGTGCGGCCGCTCCGGAACGGGGTCATCGCGGACTTCGAAGTCGCCCAGACGATGCTGAAAGAGCTCATCGCGCGGGTGCAGCCGCGCAGCCGCTTCTTCCGGCCCCGCATCGTGATCGGCGTCAGCTCCTGTACGACGCAGGTCGAGCGGCGGGCCGTGCGCGAGGCGGCCATGCAGGCGGGCGCCCACGCCGTCTACCTCGTCGAAGAGCCCATGGCGGCCGCCATCGGCGCCGGGCTGCCGATCCAGGAGCCGGGCGGGCACCTCGTCGTCGACATCGGGGGCGGCACGACGGAGGTGGCGGTGATCTCGCTGTCGGGCATCGTCTTCTGCCAGTCCGCGCGCACCGCCGGCGACGACATGAACGAGGCGATCACGCAGTACATCCGCAAGCACTACAACCTGCTGGTGGGTGAGCGCCGTGTCGAGGAGTTCAAGCTGGCGCTGGGCTCCGCGCGGGCGGCCGGCGAGGGACCGCGCACGGTCCAGGTCAAGGGCAGTGACATCGTGGCCCGCGTGCCCAAGACGATCACGATCAACGAGGACGAGGTGCGCGAGGCGCTCTACGACTGTGTGGGGACCATCGTGGAGACGGTGCGCGTCTGCCTGGAGCGGATCCCACCCGAGATCGCCGCCGACATGGTGGACAACGGCATCGTCCTCACCGGCGGTGGCTCGCTGCTGGCCGGCCTCGACGACATCATCCGCAAGGAGACGTACCTGCCGGTCAGGATCGCCAAGGACCCGCTCTCGTGCGTGGCGCTCGGGATCGGCGCGCTACTGGACGACCTTCCGCTCCTGGAGCGCGTGACGATTCCGCAGTAAGGCGGGCGGACATGGACTTCGGCGCGGCGATCTTCTTTACCGATTACTCGATGGGGCCGAGCGAGCTCGGCCGGGCGCTGGAGGAGCGGGGGTTCGAGTCGCTCTGGGCGCCGGAGCATTCGCACATCCCGCTGTCGCGCCAGTCACCCTTCCCGCAGGGCGGCGACCTGCCCAAGAAGTACTACGACGTGATGGATCCGTTCGTGACGCTGGCCGCCGCTGCCGCGGTCACGACCCGGTTGAGGGTCGCGACCGGCATCTGCCTGGTCGTGCAGCGTGACCCGATCCAGACTGCCAAGGCGGTCGCCACGCTCGATCAGGTCTCGGGCGGTCGTTTTCTGTTCGGCATCGGCGCCGGCTGGAACGCCGAGGAGATGGCCGACCACGGCACGGAGTTCAAGTCCCGCTTCAAGGTGATGCGCGAGCGGGTGGAGGCCATGAAGGCGATCTGGACGAAGTCCAAGCCGGAGTACCGGGGCGAGTTCGTCACGGTCCCGCCGATGATGACGTGGCCGAAGCCGGTGCAGAAGCCGCACCCGCCGGTGATCGTGGGGGGCGCGTTTCCCTACGGGGCGAAACGGGCGCTCGCCTACGGCGACGGCTGGGTGCCGCACGCCCGCCGTCCGGCCTATGGCGACGTGCTCGGCCTGCTGCCCCAGTTCCGCGCGCTGGCGGCCGAGGCCGGGCGGCCGCTGGACTCCGTTCCCATCACGGTCTTCGGTGTGGCCGAGGACCTCGACCTGATCAAGCGCTACGAGGACGCCGGCGTCGCCCGCCTCGTCTTCAATCTGCCGGCGGCGAAGGCCGACGAGGTCCTGCCGATCCTCGATCGCTGGCAGCGCCGCTGATGCCTATCGCGGTAAACGAGGAGCGCCACGGCTTGGCCGGGGCGCGACGAGCGTTTGGGGGTTTGGGGGCCATATCGGGGCCCCCATGTCCTACCGGACCGGGCCGCCCACGAGGATGACCGCCGGCGGAAGGCCGACGAGCCTCACGTAGACCCGCCAGGGCGCCGGCCCGGCCTGGTCGAGCGGGAACCAGGCGAACGTGTGGCCCTCGACCGACGTGGAGCTGCCGCCGACCGGGATCCCGACGCTCACGCCGGTGCCGACACCGACACCGCCCCGCCCGCCGAAGCTGCCACCCCCGACGCCGATGCCGACGCCGACCGGGGAGCCGGACGACACGACGGGGGGGTTGTCGATCGCCAGGGCCCGGACCTCGGTCCCGTCGGCCCTGAGGATCTTTGCCTCCTCGAGCCGGCGGCCGTCGGTGTCGATCTCGATCCTCACCCGATCGCCGGTGAGCTGATAGGCCGCGGAGATGCGCGCCCCCGAGGGCTGCGGATCCGGCTGATAGGGCAGGGACGCGCTGGCACAACCGGCCAGCGCAATGAGCACGGCGATCAGGGACACCCGGGCCTTCATACAGGGTCATCGTACCCTTGATTCCCGCGCCCGGGCTTGATTGCCGTGCGACCCTAGCCTGCAGGAGGTGCTGCATATGAACCGACAGTTCGCTGCCATCATCCTTTGCGGCGGCGTGGCCGTGCTGGCCTCGGCCTGCGCCACGAAGGGATTCGTTCGGGAGCAGGTCGGCACCACGGAGACCAGAATCACCCAGCGCGTCGATACGCAGGAGACCAGGCTGAAGGAGACGGCCGACAAGACGACGGCCAACAGCCAGGCCATCGACGCTACCGGCCAGCGGCTGCAAGGCCTCGACGGCCGGGTGACCGAGGTAGGCACGCTCGCGAGCGATGCCAAGAAGGACGCCGCGGCGGTCGCGGCGGCCCAGCGTGATGCCGAAGCCGCGTTCACGCAGCGCTTCTCCAACCGCAACAAGTACGCGATGGTCGAAACGAAGCTCGTGTACTTCGAGTTCAACAAGGCCGATCTCCGGGACGAGGGGATGGCCGAGCTCGAGGACGTGGCCAAGGCGCTCAAGGCCGATCCCAACGCGGTGCTCGAGCTGCAGGGCTTCGCCGATCAGCGCGGGACCGACCGGTACAACTACGTCCTGACGCGCGACCGCGTCGACGCCGTCGTGCGCTACCTGGTCCAGCGCCACGGGATCGACCTGCGTCGCATCCACGCCGTCGGCATGGGCAAGGCGACGCTCGCGTCCGGCGAGAAGGGCAACAAGGAGACGTTCGCGAAGAGCCGGCGCGTCGAGATGCGCCTGCTCGCCCCCCAGAGCTGACCACCGGGCGGGGGCTTCGCGCTGCCTGGCGAAGCCCCCGCCCGTAGCACCTCCGCTCCTACCGCGCGGCGGGAAGCTCGCCGAAGAAGCCGGTGATCCTCCGCAGCCGCCCGTCGGGCGCCAGCGCCCCGACGTCGATGCCACGTCACGTCACTCATGTCGCACCTCCTGTTGCGCATCGTGGCGGAGGTCGCGACACCCTTCAATTACCCGGCGGGTAATGCTATACGTGGCGCGGGCGGAACGCTCACGCAAGGAGGCGGTATGAGACTCACGGGGAAGGTCGCGCTCGTCACCGGAGGCGCCAGCGGCATGGGGCAGAGCGAGGCCACGATCTTCGCCCGGGAAGGCGCCCGGGTCGTCGTGGCCGATCTGCTCGAGGCAGAAGGCCGCCAGACCGTCGACAAGATCAAGGGAGCCGGCGGCCAGGCGGTGTTCGTGAAGCTGGACGTCACCAACGAGGCGGAGTGGCGCGCGGCGGTCGACGCCACCGTGTCCGCGTTCGGCAAGCTCGACGTCCTCGTGAACAACGCGGGCATCAGCGGCACCTTCGACCAGGACATGCTGAGCACCAGCGCCTGGGACAGCCTCATGAACGTGAACGCCAAGGGTGTCTTCCTCGGCATGAAGTTCGCCATCCCGGCCATGCAGAAGGCCGGCGGGGGCGCCATCGTGAACATCTCGTCGATCTCGGGCTTCGTCGGGCAGACCGGCGTCCACATGGGCTACAACGCCTCCAAGGGCGCCGTGCGGATCATGACCAAGACGGCGGCCGTGCAGTTCGCCAAGGACGGCATCCGCGTGAACTCCGTGCATCCCGGCTTCCTGCCACCGATGCGCACGTCCAAGACTTCGGCCGATCCCGAGTGGCGCGCCAAGATGCTCAAAGCCGTCCCGATGAAGCGGGAGGGCCGCGTCGAGGAGGTCGCCCACGCGGTGCTCTTCCTGGCCTCCGACGAGGCCTCGTACATCACGGGGACGGAGCTGGTCGTCGACGGGGGCTACCTGGCCGTATGAACCCGCTCACGCTCGGCCGCGTCCGCGTCGCCGCCGTCGTCGAGCGGGCGGGGCCGACGCGGCCGACCTGGCTCCTGCCCGATGCGGTGCCGGAGGCCGTGGAGCGGCACCGGGACTGGCTGGCGCCGCACTTCCTCGACGCCAAGGGCCGGTTTCTCCAGTCCATCCACACCTTCGTCGTGCAAACGCCCGGCCTCACCGCGCTGGTCGACACCTGCGTGGGCAATGACAAGGACCGTGGCGGGCGCCCGCCGTTTCACATGATGCGCACGACGTTTCTCGACGACCTGGGCGCGGCCGGCTTCCCGCCCGAGTCGATCGACCTCGTGATCTGCACGCACCTGCACGTGGACCACGTCGGCTGGAACACGCGGCTGGACAACGGCCGCTGGGTGCCGACATTTCCGCGGGCCCGCCATCTGTTCGCGCGGCGAGAGTGGGAGCACTGGTCGGCCGAGGACGAGGATGGCACGCGGCGCATCATGGCCGACAGCGTGAAGCCGGTGCTCGACGCCGGTCTGGCCGACCTCGTCGACATGGACCACCGGATCTCGGACGAGCTGTGGCTCGAGCCGACGCCCGGCCACACCCCCGGCCACGTCAGCGTGCGGCTGCGCTCGGGGGATGGCGAGGCCGTCATCACCGGCGACCTCATGCATTGCCCCGTGCAGGTGGCCGAGCCGGAGTGGGGCAGCCACTTCGACAGCGACGTCGAGCAGGGCCGCAAGACGCGCCGGGCGTTCTGCGAGCGCTACGCCGACACCGCCGTGGCCGTGCTCGGCACGCACTTCCATCACCCGACGGCGGGACGCATCGTCCGCCACGGCCCGACCTGGCGATTCCTGGTTGCCCGAGGAGCTGAGCACCCATGACCGCTCGTGGCATCGACGTCGTCCGCGCCCACCTGGCCAAGCTGCCGCCCTCGGCCTCGCTCACCATCGCCGAGCGGCGCGCCCAGTACGAGCGGGCCGAGCGCGTCTTCCCCACGCCGGCTGACGTGAGCGTCGAGGCGGTGAAGGCGCCGGAGCGGCCGGCCGAGTGGCTGCGGCCGCCGGGGGTGCGGACCGACGCCGCGGTCCTCTACCTGCACGGCGGGGGCTACGTGATCGGCTCGCCGCGCTCGCACCGCCACCTCGCCGCCGCCATCGCGCGCGCGGCCGGCACCGCCGCGCTGCTCGTCGACTACCGGCTGGCCCCCGAACACCCGTTCCCGGCCGCGCTGGAGGATGCGATCGCCGCCTACCAGTGGCTCCTCGCGCGCGGTATCGCGCCGGAGCGGGTCGTCGTGGCCGGCGACTCGGCGGGCGGCGGGCTCACGGTCGCGACGCTGCTCGCGCTGCGCGATCAAGGCCTGCCGCGGCCCGGCGGCGGCGTGTGCATCTCACCCTGGGTCGACCTCACCTGCAGCGGGGCCACCTACGCGACCAAGAAGGACGCGGACCCGATCGTCACCCGCGAGGGCGTGACGATGATGGCCCAGGCCTACGTGGGCGCCGGCGATCCCAAGGCGTCGCTGGTCTCGCCGCTCTACGCCGACCTGCGCGGGCTGCCGGCACTGCTCGTGCAGGTCGGCAGCGACGAGGTGCTGCTCGACGACGCGGTGAGCCTCGGCGCGCGCGCGCGGGCGGCGGGCGTCGACGCCACCGTCGAGGAGTGGCCGGCGATGATCCACGTCTGGCACTGGTTCCTGCCGATGCTCGACGAGGCCCAGCGGGCCGTCGACGGCATCGGGACGTTCGTGCGCGCGCGCCTCGGCTGACAACCCGCTCCGGAGGAGATCCATGGCCCAGCTCGACCACCGCATCGTGTTGATCACCGGCGCCGCCCGCGGCATCGGCGCGGCCACGGCCCGCCGGCTCGCCGCCGACGGCGCCCGGCTCGTGCTCGCCGACCTCGACCGGGCCGGCGTCGAGACGCTCGCCGGCGAGCTGGGCGGCGTCGCCGTCCACGCCGACGTGACGCGCGCCGCCGACGTCGCCCGCATGGTGGACGAGCCCTACCAGCGCTGGGGGCGCCTGGACGTGCTCTTCAACAACGCCGGCGTCATCCGCGTGCAGCCGCTGCTCGACGTCACCGAGGCGGAATGGGACCGCGTGATGACGGTGAACCTCAAGGCGGTGTTCTTCGTGCTCCAGGCGGCGGCCCAGCGGATGAAGGCCCAGCCGCCGATGCCCGGCTCGGAGCTGCGCGGCAAGCTCATCCAGACCGCCTCGATCGCCGGCTATCGCGGGGGCAACCATCTCACCACGCCGTACTCCGCCTCGAAGGCCGGAGTGATCAGCCTCACCCGGTCGGCCGCCCAGGCGCTGGCCCGCGATCGGATCACGTCGAACTGCGTCTGCCCCGGCGCCGTGGACACGGCCATGTGGAAGCAGCTCGACACCGAGCTGGCCGCGCTCCACGGCCTGGCGCCGCGCGAGGCGTGGAAGAAGCGGATCGCCGGCATCCCGCTCGGCCGGCCGGAACAGCCGGAGGACGTGGCCGGCGTCGTCGCCTTCCTGGCCGGACCGGACTCCGACTACATGACGGGCCAGGCCATCAAGATCGACGGCGGCCTCGTGATGGGTGATTGACCAACGGGCCATCGAGGAGCGCCACGGCTCCGCCGGGGCGCTCCGAGCGCTGGGGGGATTGGGGGGCCATGTCGGGGCCCCCCATGTGGTTGATCGGGCTGCTGCTCGTCGACAGCCTCTACTATATTTTCGCGCGGCTGCTCCTGCCGCTGCTGCCCCCGGCGGCGGGCGCGATGTACATGATGGTGCTGGGCGCGGTGCTGATCGCCGGGCTCATGCGGGGCCGCCTCGACTGGGGCGTGCTGTGGCGCCACCGGTGGCTCTTCCTGGCCGTCGGGCTGCTCGTGGGCGTCAACACCAACATGGGCTTCGTCGCCGTCCAGTACGTGGATCCCGGCACCGCCTCGCTCCTGTCGCGCACCTCCATCCTGTTCGGGGTCGGGCTCGGCGTCGCCTGGCTGGGTGAGCGGCTCGGGCGGCTGGAGATCGTCGGCGCCGTGATCGCGGTCGCCGGTGTGCTGGTCGTCAGCTTCCAGCCCGGCGACTACCTGCGCTGGGGCTCGCTCATCGTGGTCTCGTCGACGGCCCTGTACGCGCTGCATTCCGCGCTCGTGAAGCGCTTCGCCGGCGAGATCCCGTTCGGGGAGTTCATGTTCTTCCGGGTGGCATCGGTCGCGGCGGTGGTGGTGGCGCTGGCCTTCGCCCAGGGGGCCATCGTGTGGCCGACGCCCGTCGCGTGGGGCTGGCTCGTCGTGGCGGCCGCGGTGAACGTCGTGCTCAGCCGGGGCGTCTACTATCTCGCCTTGCGCCGGCTGGACATGAGCTTCCTCACGATCGTCCTCACCCTCACGCCGGTCGTGACGTGGCTGTGGTCCTTCGCGGTGTTCGGCGGCCGGCCGACGCGGATCGAGATCGCCGGCGGTGTCGCGACGCTGGCCGGCGTGCTGCTCGTCACCGCGAGCCGGGCGGGCCTGCTCGGCGCCGGCCGGCGCGCTCCGCGCCGATTGGACATGCGCCCGGGCGCGGGCTAGAGTGCCTGCGACGAAGGCCGCGACCCCGCGCGTCGACGGCGGCGTCGCGGTGGGAGACCAGCGCGACGATGTCTGGCGGCCACTCCCCCGTGTCGAGTCCGAGTCCAGCCGTCCCGGTGGGCCGCACGACGCTGCTCACGTACGCCATCCTTCTCGTGATCACCGCGGCGGCGTGGGTGCACGTCGTGTGGACGGCGCTGATGGACGACATGGCGGGCATGGACATGGTGATGACCCCGGCCGTGCTCGAGGGGCTCGCCTTCGTGGCGGCGTGGACGGTCATGATGGCGGCGATGATGCTGCCCGGCGCGCTGCCGATGATCGCCCTCTACGCCGCGACCCAGCGGGGCACCGCGAGCCCGACCCGCACGGCGTTGCCGGTCACCCTGTTCACGCTGATCTATCTCGCGCTCTGGGCGTTGACCGGCGTTCCGATCTACTTCGCGAGCGTGGCGCTCAGCGTTCTCGCCGCCGACGTGAGGGCCTACACCGTCGCCGGACTGCTCGTCGTCGCCGGCATGTTCCAGCTGTCGCCGCTCAAGCACGTGTGCCTGCGCCGGTGCCGCAGCCCGCTCGGATTCTTCCTCGGCCACTGGCGCGGAGGGTGGCGCGGCGCCCTCGCCATCGGGTGGACCCACGCGGCCTATTGCCTGGGCTGCTGCTGGGCGCTGATGATCGTGCTCGTCGGCGCCGGGGCGATGGGGCTCGCCTGGGTCCTGCTCATCTCGGCCGTGGTCACGGCCGAGAAGCTGCTGCCGCGCGGGGAGCAGATGGCGGTCGTGACCGGCATCGCACTCGTGCTCCTGGGCATGGCCGTGGCGGTCCGGCCCGATCTCGCGGTGGCACTGCGAGGCGGCGGCCCCTCGATGTGACGAACGCTCGGATGTGAGACGGAGGATGTCATGGCCAATGCGCAATGGCAGATCAGCGGCGAGTACCTCGAGGCGTGCAGCTGTGATTCCGTGTGCCCGTGCCCGACCTCCGGGCTGGCGGCGCCGCCGACCAGGGGATCCTGCGATGCCGGCCTCGTGTTCCGGGTCGATCGGGGCCAGTACGGCGACACCAGGCTGGACGGCCTGAGCTTCGCCGTGCTGCTGCACACCCCGGGCCCCATGATCCAGGGCAACTGGACCGTGGGGGTCATCGTCGACGCGCGCGCGTCGGCGGCCCAGCGCGAGGCGCTGACGGCGATCGCCAGCGGCCAGGGCGGCGGCCCGATGGCCGCGCTCGGTCCGCTGGTCGGGCACTTCGGCGGCGCCCAAGCCGGGACGATCACGATCGAGCAGCACGGGATGCGTCGGTCGGTGTCGATCCCCGGCGTCCTCGACATCGCCATCGAAGGTATCCCCGGGGCGAGGGCCGACGAGCCGATCTACTTCGACAACGTCGGTCATCCCGCCGCCAGTCGGCTCGCGCTGGCCAAGGCCTCCCGTAGTCACATGCACGCCTTTGGCATCGACTGGGACGACACGTCGGGCGGAAACAACGGTCACTTCGCGCCCTTCGCGTGGAGCGCCGGCTAGCGAGACCATGCCCGACCGCTCGTGGTTCGAGCCGATCACGCTCGGCGCGCTGCCGGGCCGGGCCGCCGCCCGCTGGGGCGCGCGGGAGGCGGTGTGGTTCTGGGGCCGGCGGTGGACGTTCGCGGATCTCGCGGCCGGCGTCGATCGCCTCGCGCGGGGGCTGCTGGCGCTCGGCCTCCGGCCCGGCGACAAGGTCGCGCTCTGGATGCTGAATCGTCCGGAGTGGATCGAGATCGCCTTCGCGGTGTTCAAGATCGGTGCCGTGCTGGTCCCCGTCAACACGCGTCTGCGGACCGACGACGTCGCCTACATCCTCGAGCAGTCCGATTCGAGCACGCTGATCCTGGCCGAGCGCTCCGGGCCCATCGACTATCTTGCGATGATCCGCGAGCTGGTCCCCATCGACGGCGCCGGCGGCACGAACCGGCTTCCGAAGCTGCAGCGTCTCGTGGTTCTCGGTGACGAGCGGCGCCCGGCCACCGTCCCGTGGACGGCGCTGCTCGAGCGCGCCTCGGCGGTGGATCCCGCCGCGCTGGCCGCGCGCGCGGACGCCGTCGATCCCGAGGACCTGGCGTTCCTGATGTACACGTCGGGGACGACCGGCTTCCCCAAGGGCGTCATGCACAGCCACCGGATGATTCGCAACGTGACCGAGCGCGCCTTCCGGCTGGCCATCACCGAGCAGGACGTCATCATGATGTACTTACCGCTGTTCCACCTCTTCGCATTCTCCGAGGGGATGCTGACCTCGCTGGTGACCGGCGCCCGCCAGATCCTCACCGAGAGCTTCGACGCCGCCGAGAGCCTGGAGCTGATCGCCCGCGAGCGGGCGACCGTGCTCCACGGGTTCGACACGCACTACAAGGAGCTGGCCGAGGCGCACGCCCGGCAGCCGTGTGACGTGTCGAGCGTGCGCACGGGGATCTTCGCGGCCGGCATGTCGAGCTCGGCTCCCATCGCCCGCCGGGCGCGGGCGCTGTTCGGGCCGCTCGTCTCCGGCTACGGCATGAGCGAGTTCGGCGTGGGCGTGACGATCGGAAGCCTCGACTCGACCGAGGAGCAGTCGTGCGAGGCCTCCGGCTCTCCGGCACCGGGCTACGAGATCCGCGTGGTCGATCCCGAGACCGGGCGTGACCAGCCGGCCGGCACCCCGGGCGAGATCCTCGTGCGCGGCTACACGCTCATGCGTGGCTACTACGACAAGCCCGAGGCGACCGCGGCCGCCATCGACACCGAGGGCTGGATGCACACCGGCGACATGGGCGTCCTGCGCGTGGACGGCCACCTGCGCTTCATGGGCCGCTACAAGGACATGCTGAAGATCGGCGGCGAGAACGTGGATCCAATGGAGGTGGAGGCCTATCTCATGAGCCACCCGGCCATCAACCTGGCCGCGGTGGTGAGCTATCCCGACGCGCGCCTGAGCGAGGTCGGCGTGGCGTTCGTGCGGTGCGAGCCGGGCCATCGCCTCACCGCGGCGGACGTCCTCGCCTACTGCCGGGGCCGCATCGCGAGCTTCAAGATCCCCCGTCACGTGCTGTTCGTGGAGGCGTTCCCGATGACCAGCTCGGGCAAGATCCAGAAGGTGAAGCTGCGCGAGGCGGCACTGAGAACGCTGCCGCCGGGCGGCGTCGAGGCTACAGTAAGATCATGAGAATCCGACTCGGCCGCGCGCTCGTGCTGCTGCTCGTGTCGGCCGCGCCCGCCGCCGCCCAGGACGGCGAACGCATCGCCATGGCCCGCCTGCGCCTCACGACCGACCCGGCGGTGACGCGAGAGTGCACGCGGCTGGGCTCGGTCAGCGACGACTCGGTCAAGGATCTGCGCCGCAAGGTCGTGCGCTCGGGCGGCGACACCGCCGTGCTCGTGTTCGGGATCGAGGACATGTCGATGATCCACGCGCAGGTCTTCCGCTGCCCGCCGCCGGCGACGCTGCCGGCGGGCGCCCCGCCGCCCCCGCCCGGGCCGCCGCCCCCGCCGCCGCCTCCGTCGCGGTGAGGGCGCCGGCATGAGCGGGCCGCCCCAGGTGCGGCGCGTGGACAAGGTGATGACGGCCGAGCGGGCGCGGGAGACGGTGGCCGGTGGCTTCTGTGGCCGGCTGGGGACCGTGGGAGCCGACGGCTGGCCGTACGTCGTGCCGCTGCTCTACGTCTGGCTCGACGGGGAGGTCTGGCTCCACAATGCGCGCGGGCAGGGCCACCTGCGCCGCAACGTCGACCATGAGCCGCGCGTGTGCTTCGAGGTGGACGAGGTGGGCGACGTGTTCGCCTACGGTCGGTTCGAGTGCGACACCTCGATCGCCTACCGGAGCGTCGTCGCCTTCGGCACGATCCGCGTCGTGGAGGACACCGCGAGCCAGACGCGGTTCTTCACGGAGCTGATGCGGAAGTACGGCGACGCGGCGTGGGAGCGGCCCCGGGAGTTCTTTCCGCGCCTGAACGAGATCACGCTCTACGCCATCACCATCGAGCGGTTGACCGGCAAGGAGACCCCGCTGCCGGCGGTCTCGAAGCGCTGGCCCGCGCTGGACAGCACGAAGTCCCCACGGGCGGTGCCGCCCAGCTAGACGGGGGCCCCGACATGGCCCCCGATCCCCCCCGGCGCTCGTCGCGCCCCGGCGGAGCCGTGACGCTCCTCGTCATCGCGACAGCTTGCGAGCGGCTAGCGCACGATCACCGAGGTCGTCGCCGGCCGGCAGTTGTTCGTCTCGCTCGCCTCGGCCACGCCGGCCGCCTGGTCGGCGCACGCCAGCAGGAAGTAGGTGCCACGCGGGAGACCCGACGGCACCATCACGCTCCGGCTGCCCTTCGACGCCGCGCCGGCGGCGAGCGCCGGCACCTGCCGGCGACCGTCCAGCGCGCGGTCAGTGACGCTCTTCACCGGGTCGGCCGACAGGTAGTAGCGGGTCACGCTCGGCGTGGCCGCGATGCCCCCGACGTTCTTCACGGTGTCGGTGACGGTGAAGTGGCCGCCGCGTCGCACGCTGGCCGGTGGATTCGACACGGCGCTCACGACGAGATCGACCGGGGCCGGCGGCGGCGGAGGCGGCGGGACGACGACGTCGCCCCACTCGTCGGCGCCGATGTCGGCCGCGAGCCCGACCGGGCGCGGCTTGCCGTCGAAGTCGGTGGTGACGTCGGTCGGCGCCAGCGCAGTGTCGCGGGCGGGGGCGTCGGCGCGCAGGTGGTAGTCGCCACCGGCGGCGTCGACGAACAGTGCCGCCGGCGTGCTGGACGAACGAGTGCAGGTCCTGGCCGGTCGCCTGCCGCCACGCCGCGAGCGCGAGGACGGAGTTACCCCCGTCGAGCGTGAAGCGTCCGGTGAGGGCGTTGGCGTCGCTCACGAACCCGGGCAGGCTGTCCGGCGAGATGGCGATGGCGCCGCGGAAGGTGTGCAGCGACAGCAGGATATTATTCACCACGCGGTTGCCGGTGCTGGCGTTCTGGATGTTGATCGCCCAGCGGCCGTCGGCCGCCTGCACGATCGTGTTGTGGGCCACGAGGTTGTTGCGGGCGCCCTGGGCGCCGTCGATCCGGTAGAGCGAGATCCCGCTGGCGTGGTTGTCGTAGAGGATGTTGTTGACGATGCGTGAGCTCTGCACGCCGTCGCCGTTGATGCCGGAGCCGCCGGTGCGGCCGTTGCCGTGGATCACGTTGGCCTCGACCACCGCGCCCGAGATGATCCCGTCGCCGCCCTGGCTGAGGTCGCCGTTCATGTGGATGCCGTTGCCGGAGTTGCCCCACACGTGGTTGCGCCGGATGACCGGCCGGTCCCCGCTGTTGCTCACGTAGATGCCGTGCTCGGCCACCGAGCGCGACATCTCGTTGTCCTCGATGAGCAGGTCGTCGCTGAACCCGGTGAGGATGCCCCAGCGCCCGTTGGCATCGCCGACATTACGGCGGATCGTCACGTGGTGGTTGAGGACCGACCGGATGCCGGTGCGCGGCATCCCGACGACCGTGAAGCCCTCGATCACGATGAAGCTCGCGCCCTCGAGGTTGATGCCCTCCTGCGGCCGCACCGTGTTCGGCGTGTCCACGATGACGCCGGGCTCGGCGCTGAAGACGATCGGGTTCGTGGCGGTCCCGCTCGTGGTCAGGTTGAAGCCCGCGTAGCGGCCGGGGCGCACGACGATGAGGTCGCCGGCCCGGGCGGCGTTGGCCGCGCGCTGCATCGTCCGCCAGGGTGTGGCCGCCGAGCCGTCGGCGCCGTCGTTGCCGGTCGTCGCGACGTGCAGCGTGCGCAGGGGCGCGGCGTGGCCGGCGCTGGCCGTCGCGAGGAGCACGAATGAGGCGAGGAACAGTCGGAGGGGTCGCATGGGACGCGCTCGGGTGCAGCGCGCGTGCCACGGCGGCCGGCCAGCGGCGATGCGGACTTACGCCGAGTGCGGGCGCTGCAGCGACGCCCCGGCGACGCTGAGTGTCACCCGGTCCGCTCAGCGCCCGCCCGCCTGCTGCGGATCGAGCCAGTCGCGCAGGCCGTCGGCGAGCATGTTGAAGCCGAGCACGGCGAGCATGATGGCCGCACCAGGGAAGACGACCATCCACGGCGCCTGGAGCATGAAGCCCCGCCCGTCGGCGAGCATCAGGCCGAGCGAGGGCGTGGGCGGACGAACGCCGACGCCGAGGAACGACAGTGCGGCCTCGACCAGGATGCCGATGGCCATCAGCACCGAGGCCTGGACCAGCACCGGCGTGGCGGCGTTGGGCAGGATGTGGGCGAGGACCAGGCGGGGGACGGTAGCGCCGAGCGCGCGGGCGCCGTCGACGTAGACCTCGACCTTGATGGCGAGCACGGCGGCACGCACCACACGGGCCACGATGGGCGTATAGACGACGGCCAGCGCGACCGAGACGAGCAGCGCGCCGGTGCCGAAGACGCTCATGAGCGCGATGGCGAGCAGGATGGCCGGGAACGCCATCAGCACGTCGAGCGGGCGCATGATGAGCTGCTCCGGCACGCCCTCGGCGTAGCCGGCGATCAGGCCGAGCGGCCCCCCGATCAGCAGCGCGAGCACCGCCGCCGTCACCGCCACGCCGAGCGAGATCCGGTACGCGTGCACGACGCGGCTGAGCACGCTGCGCCCGAGGTCGTCCATCCCGAACGGCTCGGCCACGGTGGGGCCGCGCAGGGCGAGGTCCTTGGAGATCTCGGTGGGGCTCCCCACCGGCAGGGCGGGGGCGATCGCGGCGGCCAGCGCGAGCGCCGCCACGATGACGAGCCCGGCCAGGGCCACCCGGCCGCGGATCACCGCCGCCGCACCCGCGGGTCGATCACGCCGTAGAGAATGTCGGTCGCCAGGTTCACGAGCATGAACATGGCGCCGATCACCAGCACGGTGCTCTGCACCACCGGGTAGTTGCGCTCGAGCACGGCGTCGAGCGTCATGCGCCCCACGCCGGGCAGCGTGAAGATCATCTCGACCACGATGGCGCCACCGAGCATGTAGCCGATCTGCAGCCCCAGCACGGTCACGATCGGGATGGCGGCGTTGGGGAGCACGTGACGGAAGAGGACGGCCCGCTCGGCCAGGCCCTTGGCGCGGGCGTACTGCACGAAGCCGCGCTGCACGATGTCGAGCACCGCCGCCCGCGTGAGCCGGCCGAGCACGGCGGCCCGGCTCACGGCCAGCGTGAGGGCCGGCAGCACCAGGTGCAGCAGGTTGTCGAGCGGCCCCTCGCTGAGCGGCACGAACCCGCCCGACGGCAGCAGGCCGGTGCCGAGCGACACGCCGAGGATCAGCATGATGCCGAGCCAGAAGTCCGGGATCGAGATGCCGACCAGGCCGATCGCCAGCGCGGCGCGGTCCGCCGCGCCACCCCGGCGGCCACCGCCGAAGAGCCCGAGCGGGACGCCGATCAGCGCCGCGCAGACCGTGGCCAGCAGCGTGAGCTCGAGGGTGACGGGGAGCCGGTCGAGGATCATCCGGCCGATCGGCTCGTTCTGGCGGAAGTCGAGGCCGAAGTCGCCGCGGGCGACGCCGGCCAGCCAGCGCAGATACTGCTGGGCCACCGGCTCGTCGAGGTGGAAGGCCTCGCGCAGCGCGCGGATGCCCTCCGGCGTCGCCTTGTAGCCGAGCACGGCGACGGCCGGGTCGCCCGGCACCAGCCGCATGAGCCCGAAGACCAGCACGCTCATGCCGAACAGCAGCGGCACGGCGAGCAGCAATCGCCGGGTCGCGTAGACCAAGGGCGTCAAGCGATCCAGGTGTCCTCGAACCGCAGCTCCAGCGAGCCGAGCGGCACCGAGCCGTGGACGTTGGGCTTCATCCAGTAGCGCTGGATCTCGTTGCTGAAGACGACCAGCGAGCCCTCCTCCTGGAACCAGCGCACCAGCTCCGGGTACATCTTCTTGCGCGCGGCCGGACTCGCGGTGAACCGGAAGGCGTCGAGCCGCTTGTCGGCCTCCTCGGACTTGAAGCCGGAGAAGTTCCAGCCCGAGGTCGAGTGCTGCAGCGGGGAGTAGAACATGTCGGGATCGACGGTGACGCTCCACCACGCCGCCGCGACGTCGAACTTCTTGCCGACCAGCTCCTCGAAGTACTGGCCGGACTCGAGCCGGCTGCACCTCGAGCGTGATGCCGACCTTCTTGAGCTGCTCGCGCAGGATCTCGCCGGTCTTGACCAGCACCGGCACCTGCGACTTCACCAGGTAGGTGAGGTTCAGCCCGCCGGTGACGCCGGCGTCGGCCAGGAGCTGCTTGGCCCGGGCGAGGTCGGGGCCGCCCTTGTGGGCGTTCACGCCGGTGGCCCACGGGCTCGGCTCGGGTGTGGGCTCGGCGGTGACCACGTGGCTGCCGAAGTAGACGAGCTTCACGATCTCGGTCCGGTCGATCGCCCACGCGATGGCCTGGCGCAGCCGCTTGTCGTTGAACGGCGGCTGGCTCGCGTTGAGCATCAGGAAGAACGGGAAGTACGGCTTGCCCGGCGACGACTTCATGTCGCGCCCCCGCTCGAGCTCGGGGATGCGCTGGGGCGGCACCGTCTGGATCCAGTTGAAGCGCCCGGTCTGCAGCCCGGTGAGGCGCACGGTGTCGTCGGCCGGCGCGTAGAAGATGACGCTTGTCGAGGTACGGGCGGCCGGGCCGGAAGTACTTGTCCCAGCGCTCGAGCGTGACGTGGTCGTCCTTCACCCACTCCACGAACTTGTAGGGGCCGGTGCCGACGGGGAAGAGCTTGGGGTCCTTCTCCGCGAGCGCCTTCTCGTTCACGATCTCGGTGGCCTGCGACAGCATGGCCAGCAGCGGGCCGAACGGCCGGGCGCAGGTGGAAGCGCACCTGGTGCGGCGCCGACGGCCTCCACCCCCTCGACCGGCGAGAAGAAGACGCGCATCGGCAGCTTGTTCTTGGCGTCGAGCAGGCGGTGAACGTGAACACCACGTCCTTGGCCGTGAAGCGGCTCGCCGTTGTGGAAGACGGCGTTGTCGACGAGGTCGAACAGCCAGGTCTTGTCGCTCGTCCTGCTTCCAGGCCTTGGCGAGGCCGGGGACGAACTGGCCGGCCTCGTCCACGTAGACGAGCTTGTTGTAGACGTTCTGGTAGACCTGCAGCGACGAGTAGAGCTGGGCGTAGCCCGGGTCCATGTTGACGGGCTTGTCCACGGTGGCCACCCGCAGGGTGCCGCCGCGCTTGGGCGAGCCCTGGGCCAGCGGCGCGAGCGCCGCGGGGTGCCGAGGACGCCGAGCGCCGGCGGCGGCGCCGGCGAGCCACTCGCGCCGGCTGAGGCCGACCGGGGCCGGTCGACTGCCGAACCGTTGATCTCGCTCATCGCTCATCCCTCCCGAAGACTCCGTCGTAGATCGACGCCGTCCTTCATCACCAGACTCACGCGGTCCATGGTCGCGATGTCCTTCAGCGGGTCGCCGTCCACCGCGATCAGGTCGGCGCGCTTGCCGGGCGTCGAGCGTGCCCGACCTCCCGCGTCGACGCGGCAGGCCTCGGCGCCCCAGCGGGTGCCGGCCAGCAGGGCGTCGCGCGGCGACACGCCGAGGCGCACCAGCGTCTGCCAGCTCGAACGGCATCAGCCCGTGCATGCTGTCGGTGCCCGACGGCGAAGCGGACGCCGGAGGCCAGGTGGCGCGGAAAGTTCTCGGCCACCATCGCGGCGGGCCCAGTGCACCTTGTCCATGATGCGCCGGGCGCTGGCCGTCGCCCTGCTCGATGCCGGTCGGATGCAGGAAGATCGAGAAGGTGCAGACGAGCCAGACGCCGCCGCTCGATCATGAGCGCGATGTCCTCGTCGTCGGCGAGAGCGCCGTGCTCGATCGTGGACACGCCCTCCTCCACGGACAGGCGCAGCCCGGGCCCGCCGTGGGCGTGGGCGGCCGCGTACTTGCCCACCCGCTCGGCCTCCTCCACGGCGGCGCGGATCTCCTCGCGCGTGTAGACGCTCGCCTTGCGGCGTGGTGCCGGGCGAGCTGACGCCGCCGGTGGCGAAGATCTTCACGTGGTCGGCGCCGTGCTGGAAGTTCTCGCGGACGCCGCGGCGGATCTCGTCCACGCCGTCGAAGCTGGTGTAGGCGCGGCCGTGGCCGTTGCTGGCGGTGATGCCCGCGGGTGGCGCACAGCAGGCGCGGGCCGGGGATGACGCCGGCCTCGATGCGCCTCGCGCACGTCCACGTCGAGGAAGTGCTCCTCGGCCATGACCCGCATGGTCGTGGTGCCGGCGGCGAGGTCCCGGCGGAGATTGGCGGTGGCGCGCAGCGCCTGGGGCACGGGCGCCTGGCGGAGCTGGCCGATCTGGTCGCCCTCGCCGGGCACGATCGAGATGTGGCTGTGGGCGTCGACGAGCCCGGGCATCACGAAGCGGTCGCCGAGGTCGAGCGTCTCGGCGCCCGGCGGGCCGGGGTGGTGGCGGCGGGCCGCGCGGCGATGCGCCCGTCCTCCACGATGACGACGGCGTCGCGCAGCGGGACGGCGCCGGTGCCGTCGAAGAGGGTGCCGCAGCGGATCGCGCGGACGGTCACGTCAGGCGCCGCTCGACCGCGGCGACGCCGTAGTCGCGCCGCGCCGCCTCCGCCGACACGTAGCCCTCGCGCGACGTCGCGGCGCACCGCCTCGGGATCGCGCTGGGCCGGCGGGCCCGTAGCCGCCGCCGCCGCCGGTCATGATGCGCACGACTCTCGCCGGCGGCGATCGGATGCTGGGTGGCCTTGCGCACGTGCCGCACCGCGCCGTCGGGCGAGGTGATCTCGACGCCGTTCACCGCGCCGTCGGCGCCGCCGCGGAGGCCCCACGGCGGCGTCACCTTGCGCTCGAGGCTGAAGGTGATGAAGGCGTCGGCGAGGAACTCGTACACGCGCTCGATGCCGAGGCCGCCGCGATACGTGCCGGCGCCGCCGGAGTCCTGGCGCAGCCCGTAGCGCGAGGATCCGCATCGTGGGCCACGCGCGACTCCACGACCTCGACCGGGTTGTTGCGCGCGGTGGAGCCCGCGAAGATGATCATGCGCCGACTCGCCGTCGTAGGCGGGCCGGGCACCGGTACCGCCGGCGTTGAGGTCGCCCTGGATGAAGAGCCGGCCCGTCTCGGGGTGGGTGCCGAAGGCGATGGTCGGCATCTGGTCGCCGTAGGAGCCGGCGGGGATGCGATCGGGCATGCGCCGGCGCCAGCGCGCGCAGCCCGAGGTCGATGAGCAGGTTGATGGGCACGTAGTAGCGCGCGGTCGGCGCCGGCTCCTCGGCGGCGAGCACCGACGCGCGGGGGATGATCACCCGCAGCGGGCGGAAGCAGCCCTCGTCCACGGGATCGATCGGCGTCGTCAGGCACTTGACGAGGAGCCGGCAGGCGCTGATGGTGATGGCGTCGCCGCAGTTGAACGGCCCCGCCACCTGCGGGCTCGAGCCGGTGAAGTCCACCGTCATGCCGCCGTCGCCGACCGTGATGGCCATCTCCACGCGCACCGGCTGGTCGAGCGTGATGCCGTCGTTGTCGAAGTGTGCCGGCCGCCCGGTAGGTGCCGGCCGGGATGCGCGGCCAGCGCCGCCCGCGTGCGGCGCTCGGACTGGTCCATGTAGACGCCGGTGGCGTCGAGCACCGTGTCGCGCCCGTACCTGGCGAGGATCTCGTGGAAGTACGCCTCGCCGGTGCGGCACACCGCGATCATCGCCTGGATATCCTTGAGGGTGCCGCTCTCGGTGCGGATGTTGGCGCGGATGACGCGCATGACCTCGTCGTTCAGCTCGCCCCGGCTGAACAGGCGCACCGACTGGAAGCGCAGCCCCTCCTGGCGGAACTCGCGCGAGCTCACCTGCATGCGTGCTCGGCACCGGCCCGCCCGACGTCGCTCCAGTGCGCCTTCACCGACACGAAGCCGGTGAGCCGGCCCTCCCAGAACACCGGCGCGTACATGGCGACGTCGTTCAGGTGGTTGCCGTTGCCGGCGTAGGGATCGTTGTGGATGAAGATGTCGCCCTCGCGGAACGCCTCGATCCCGCGGTCCCGGATCGTCGCCTCGATCGGGAAGCCCAGGTGGCCCTGGAAGACCGGCAGGCCGATGCCCTGGGCGATCATCTGCACGTCGGGATCGAAGATGGCGCAGCCGAAGTCGAGGCTCTCGCTGATGATGTGGTTGTACGCCGTCTTGATCATGGTGATGCGCATGCGCTCGGCCGCGGCGTTGAGAGCGGCGCGAACGACCTCGACCGTGATGGGGTCGAGGGGCCGAGAGAGCCGAGCCTCCATCGTGCTTATTGACGTCGGGGGGAGCGATGCTCGCTCCCCCCGACACCCCCCATCGCCTCGACGGCGTTCAGGTGGATGATCAGGCAGCCGTGGTCCTCGATCGAAAGGGTGTCGCCGGGGTCGAGGATCGTCGTGGTGCCCGGCCTCCTCGACGGCGGCCGGGCCCTCGATCGCGTCGCCGGCGCGGAGGTCATCGCGCTGATAGACGCGGAATTCTCGAGCGAGTCGCCGCGCAGCATCGAGTAGATCGTCCGCGTCTCGAAGCCGGGGCCGCGCCCGATGCGCGGCGCTCGAGGGTCGGCAGGCGCGGGCGCTCGAGCGGGAAGACGACGGTCAGGCGGAGGTTGAGGAGCTGGACCTCGACGTCGGGGGCGGCGTAGCCGTAGGCCCGCTCGTGAGCATCGTCGAATTGTTCGCGGAGATTGGCCCACTCGTCGAGATCGCTCCAGCGTCGACCGTCACCGTGTGCTCCTGACCGAGGTAGCGCATATCCACGGCGCGGTGCGTGACGGGCGTGCCTCACCGGCGGCAGGATCGCGGCCGATCTCACGCTGCATCTCGGCGTACCGGTCCCGGGCCCAGGCGGCGTCCGTCTGCTCGAGCGGCTCCAGCACGGTGCGCACGAGATCGTGCCGGAGGTCGGTGGCGAGCATGCCCCACGCCGAGAACGTGGACGGCGACGGCGGGATCACGACGCGCGGAATGCCCAGCTCGCGCGCGATGGCGACGGCGTGGAGCGGCCCACCGCCGCCGTAGGCGACCAGCGTGTAGTCGCGCGGGTCGAGCCCGCGGCTCGGTGGTGATGCTGCGCACGGCGAGCGCCATCTTCACGTCAGCCAGCCGGACGACGCCGGCCGCCGGCGTTCACGCGGGCCAGGCCGAGCGGCTGGGCCAGCTTCTCCTCGACGGCGCGGGCGGCGGCCGGCGCGTCGAGCGGCATCGTGCCGCCGAGGAAGCGTCCGAGCGTCGATGCGCCCGAGCACGACGTTGGCGTCGGTCACGGTGGGCTCGGTTCCACCCAGGCCGTAGCAGACCGGGCCGGGCTCGGCACCCGCGCTCTGGGGGCCGAGCGTCAGCGCGCCGCCGGCGTCGATCCAGGCGATCGTGCCGCCCGCCCGCGCTCACCTCGCGGATGTCGATCACGGGGATGCGCAGTGGCCGGCCGTCGACGTGGTACTCGTCGGTCGTCTGGACCATGCCGCGCTCGACGACGGCGCACTTGGCCGTCGTCCCGCCCATGTCGAACGAGATCAGCCGGTCGAGGCCGAGCACGCCGGCCAGGCTCGTGCACCCGACGGCGCCCGCCGCCGGTCCCGACTCGATCGTGTGCACCGGCTTGGCGCGCGCCGCCTCCAGCGAGAAGGCGCCACCGTTGGACTGCGTGATGAGGAGCTGCCCGCGGAAGCCGCGCTCGCCCAGCCGCCGCCCGAACGCGCCCAGGTAGCGGTCGACGATCGGCAGCACGTAGGCGTTCACGACGGTCGTGCTGGTCCGCTCGTACTCCCGCCACTCCTGCGTCAGGCGATGCGAGACGGAGATGGCCGCGCCCGGGCAGCTCCTCGGCGACGATCTCGGCGGCCCGCTGCTCGTGCGCCGGATTGCGGTACGAGAAGAGGAAGGTCAACGCCACCGCGACGACGCCATCGGCCGCCGAGCCGCCTCGCCGCCGCCCGCACGGCTGCCTCGTCCAGCGGCACCAGCACG
Organism: uncultured Candidatus Rokubacteria bacterium; assembly: GCA_963743355.1. Classification (GTDB taxonomy): domain Bacteria; phylum Methylomirabilota; class Methylomirabilia; order Rokubacteriales; family CSP1-6; genus AR5. Next base: position 2,306,045 of record CAVUPM010000002.1, on the reverse strand, counting down.
TCACCCCGGGCGCTCAGCCGCTCCGGCACCTCCAGGCATCGCCCGCGAGGGACCAGCGGCGTCGGCCGCCGGTAGAGGACGTCGTACATGCGCAGGAAGTTGCCGCGCCCGATCTCGAGCACGTCACGGAAGCCCTTGGTGGTGATGAGCCCGGTCCGCGCGCCCTTGCCCTCGAGCAGGGCGTTGATGCCGATCGTGGTCCCGTGGATGACGAGCCGGCAGTCCTCCAGGCGGACCCCGGCCTGGTCGACGCAGCGGAGCACACCGTCGAGCAGTTCCCGCGGCGTGCTGAGGGCCTTGGTGTTGCGCACGACACCCGTCGCCTCGTCGAGCGCGACGAGATCCGTGAAGGTGCCGCCGATGTCGACGCCGATCCGGAGTGCCACTGGCCCCGGAGTATAGGGCCGCCGTGTCCGGCGCCGCAACGACTCGCCGGCCGGCCCCGATCGCGGCAGCTACGGCTTCGACGGCGTGAGTGGACCCGCCGCGGGGGTGAACCCCCGGTTGATCGACAGGTCCGCGGAGCGGGCCGGTTCCGGGGGAGCATGATCTCGTGCGCTCCAGCCGGGTGAAGGTGAGCGCCCGATCGCCGGGGTTGCACAGAGGGTCCTCAGCGCGTCTTCAACCCCTGCGCCCGGCCCCGGCCTGACGTTGCGTGAACTTCGGCATGACGTCCTTGGCGAACGCCGTGAGCTGCTCGACCATCACGCTCTGCGGGGTGCCCATGCTGATGCTCACGTTCACGTGCTCGAGGCCGGGGTAGCGCGACTCCAGATCCTTCAGGTAGGCGGTCAGCTCCTCGGGCGGGCCCGCGAACCACGCGCCGGTCTTCATGTAGTGCTCGACCGTCGGTACGCCGGCCGCGCCCCAGCCTCCGCGCTTGCTGGACGCCTCGATCTGGGCGGGCGTGGCGCCCGGCACGAAGCCGAGCGGCGCGAACATCTTCACGTGCTCCTCGTAGTAGGGCGTGATCTCGCGGACGGCCTTCTCACGCGTCTCGGCCAGGTGGATGAAGATGCCCAGGCAGAGGTTCTCACCGGGCTTCAGATCGCGGCCGGCACGGGCGGCCGCCTCGCGGTAGCCGAGGATCGGGCCCTCGGCCATGGTGGCCGCCCCGCCGCCGATCACGCCCTTGATGTCGTGGCGCACCATGAAGTCGAGCGCGCGCGGCTTGGCGCTCACGATCGGCTGCCAGCACTCCACGGGGCGGTGGATCGGGCGGGGCACCAGCGTGATCTCCTTCAGCTCGTAGCCGCGGTAGGGCACGGCCGGCGGCAGCGTGTAGTGCTTGCCGTGGTGCGAGAACGACTCCTGGTTGAAGGCCTTCATGACGATCTCGACCTGCTCCTCGAACAGCTCGCGGTTGGCCTCGCCGTCGAGGATGGGCGCCCCGAACGTCTCGACCTCGCGGCTGTGGTAGCCACGGCCCACGCCGAAGATCACGCGGCCCTTCGTGAGAATGTCGGCGGTGGCGAAGTCCTCGGCCAGGCGCAGCGGATGCCACATGGGCGCGATGTTGAAGCCGCAGCCGATGCGGATCTGCTCGGTGACGTGGGCCAGGTGCACGGCCGACATCAGGACGTTCGGCAGGCACTCGTAGCCCTCGTGCTGGAAGTGGTGCTCGGCCAGCCAGATCGCGTGGTAGCCCAGGTCGTCCATCGTCCTGGCCACGACGTCGGTCTTCTCGAAGACGCCGGCCAGCTGCGCGTTCGAGTAGCGCCGCTCGTTGGCCGGCGTGGCCATCTGGCCCATGTCGGGGAGGTCGATGTGACCGGCGTACACGGTCGCGAACTTCGTGATCATGGCAGGGTCCTCACGGGTTCGGTGGTGGGGTGAGACCGAGCAGGCGATCGACGTTCCCGGGCTGGAATCCGATCAGCAGCTCGTCGTCCACTCGAAGGACGGGCGTCGCGTAGATCCCCCGCGACTCCAGGAAGTCGGCGGCGGCCTCGTCGGCCATGACGTCCTTCACCGTGAACGCGACGCCTGCGGACCGCAGGTGGTCTTTCAGACGCTCGCATGGGCCTCAGAACGGCGTGGCATAGACGACGATCTCGCGCGGCATCGCCGTCACGCGCTCCCGGCGCTCTTGAGATCGCGGTACGCTTGCTTGCGCTCGAGCCAGCGCGCCGCCGCCGCGTCGTCCAGGAACGGCCGCTCCTTCGTGAAGCACTTTGCCTTCCACGTGTCGTCGCCCCAGGCGTAGGGGGCGGTGAGGGTGGTTCCCGGCGTGGTGGCGCTGGCCAGGAGATCGAGCCCCATCCCGACGATGGCGCGCTGCATGGCCGCGTCGAAAGGCTTGCCGCACGGGTTGCCGAGCGGAAAGTCGCAGAAGACGAAGCGGGGCACGCCGGCGTGCTCGACGATGTCCCGTGCGCAGCCGAAGACGACCGTCGGGATGCCGTGCTCCTCGAGATGGCGGGCGACCAGACTCACGGTCTGGTGGCAGACCGGTCAGACGGCGGTGAGGACCGCGACGTCGACGCGGTCCTCCCGCAGCCACTCGAGGATCATCGGTGCGTCGACCCTCAGCGTCTTGCGCTGGCTGTACTGCGAGAACGCCGTCTGGAACCGCGGCGCCAGCCCGGCGACGCGGCCTTCGGCGACGCACTCGCGCAGCCGCGTGAGCGGCAGGTAGGAGTCGACGTCGTCGAGCGTGGTCGCGTAACGATCGTAGGCGGCCTTCAGGCTATGCAGATCGCCGATCGGGGTGTCCGAGGGCAGCCAGTACGGATTGCGGAGGGGATCGTCGTCGGGCACGGGCTGCGCGGCACCGCGGATGGCCATCTCGCTCGTCGTGACGAGGCCGACCCGACAGGCCGACAGCGGCTTGGTCAGCGGCGTGAACGGGATGTCGTCGAAGTGCGCCCAGCGGTAGGCTGCGTCGTAGCCCTCGCCCGCGTAGTACTCGCGGGTCTTGTCGATGTAGCGGACGTAGCTGGTGTCCGACATGGGCACCCCACTCACGCCGGCGCGAAGATGCCGGCCGTGCCCACGACGTCCGATGCCTCGGCGGCGGCTCCGGGCGGCGGCCCCGCGAACGCGCGGTCGCGCTGGAGCGCGGGCATGACGCGGTCGGCGAAGAGCCGCATGTTGAGCTGGGCCTCCTCGTGGGGCATGCCACCGTAGCCGAACTCGCCGACCAGGTGGTTCAGGCCGGTCAGGCGCTGCAGCTCGCCGATCTGCTGGATGCAGTCGTCGGGCGTGCCCACGACCTGGATCTTGACGTAGAACTCGGTCGCCTTCTTCCGGTACCCCTCGTCCTTCATCTTCGAGTAGGTCTTGGCCATGCCGCCATAGAACTCGTAGCCCTTCACCGTCGCCAGGTGCCCGTCGGAGAAATGGTAGTGCGCGTCGATGGAGTCCCACTTGCGGGCCAGGTACTTCACGGCACGCTCGTGCGCCTCCTCGCGGCTCTCGGCCACCGAGATGTTGGTCGAGATGATCGGCGGGCGCGGCGTGTGGCCGACGCTGGCGGTGATGTCGCGGTAGCGCTGGATGTCCTCGGCGGCCTTCGGCCACTCGTTCTGCATGATGACGAGCAGCCCGAAGCCGAGCTTGGCCATGATCTCGGCCGACTCCGGGCTCACCGACGAGGCGTAGAACCGCCGCTCGGGATGGGAGACCGGGCGCGGCCGGATCGACGTCGGCGGAATCTTGAAGAACTCGCCGTCCCAGTCGAAGACCTCGTGGGTCAGCGCCTTGACCACGATCTTGGCGGCCTCGACGAACCGCGGGCGCGCCTCTTCCATGGGGACGCGGAAGCCGGCGTACTCCACGCTGGCGGCGCCGCGGCCGAAGCCGAACACGCACCGCCCGTGGGAGAGGATGTCGAGGAGCGCGATCTGCTCGGCCACGCGCACCGGGTCGTGCCACGGCAGGACGATCACCGCGGTGCCGAGGGCCAGGCGCTTGGTGCGGCCGGCGAAGTAGCTCAGGAGCTGGGTCGGCGACGGCGACATGGCGTAGCCGGTGAAGTGGTGCTCGAGCGCGAAGAGCGAATCGAAACCGAGCGGCTCGGCCAGATCGCCCAGGGCCAGGTGCTCGGCGAAGACCGAGGCGTCCGAGCGCCCTTCCTTGGTCAACATGTTCAGCGAGATGCCGACTTTCATGATGTCCTCCCGGCCGGTTTGCGTTCCTCGGGCGAGCGATGTCCAAGCCATGACGAGATGCCGCGCGCCGTCTCCTTCACGTCGGCCGCGAGCTGGCGCAGGCGCGGCCGTACGCGGTCGGTGGGGCCGCCGATCGTGCAGGCGCCGACGACCCGGCCGTGGCGGTCGAAGATCGGCGCCGCCACGCCGGAAGCGCCCCGCACCATCTCGTCGAGACTGACGCAGACGCCGGTGCGGCGGGTCTCCTCGAGCGAGCCGCGGAGCGCGGCCAGGCTGGTCACCGTGCGCTCCGTGTGGCGGGCCAGCGGCAGCGTGCCGAGGAGCGCCTCGCGCTGCTCCTCGGGGAGAAAGGCGAGGATCGCCTTTCCGGTGGAGGTCGCGTGCAGCGGCCGGCGGTCGCCCACGCCAGCCGAGTAGCGGATGAGCTGCTCGCTCTCCACCTTGTCGATATACACCACCGACACGCCGTCGGCGGCCAGCGTGCCGAGGAAGACCGTCTCGCCGGTCCGGCGCATCAGCTCCGCGAGCGCCGGCCGGGCCACGTCCGCCAGCTCCAGGCGCGCCGCCGAGCCTGCGCCCAGCTCGAGCGCGTGCGGCCCCAGCCGGTACTCCCCGGTGCGCTCCTGCTCGAGGTAGCCACGCGCGGTGAGCGCGCGCAGCAGGGGCAGCAGGCTGCTCTTCGGCGCCTCCAGCTGCGCGCTCACCTCGCGCAGCGCCATCCCGCCGCGGCTCGCCGCCAGCAGCTCGAGGATGTCGACGACCCGGTTCGCGGCCCTGTGGCCTATGGAGGTCAGAGGGGTCGAGGCGACCCCTCCGACACCTCCCCGGCTCGCGCGGGGCCGCACGTCCGCCGATCCCGCCCCTTCTCTCCGAACGGTCACCCGCGCACCTCGAAGCCGAAGAGACGCGCCGCGTTCAGGCCGAGGACCTTCGCGCGGGCGGCGTCGGAGAGGCCGCCCATCGTGCGCTCGATCGCCTCGGCCGAGTGCGGCCACGTGCCCTCGTGGTGCGGGTAGTCGTTGCCCCACATGAAGTTGTCGGCGAGATTCATCGGTTCGGCCAGCGCCAGACCCGCCGGGTCCTCCTGGAACGAGGCGAACCCGTGCTCGCGGAAGTACTCGCTCGGCAGCCGGCCCGAGCTTGGGCCGGACCCAGAAGTGGTGCTTCTTGTACGCCTCGTCCATGGCGTCGAGCAGCCACGCCACCCAGCCGATGCCGGCCTCGATGGTCGCGAAGCGCAGCCGCGGGAAGCGCGACAGCACGCCGGAGGCGCAGAGGTTGGCCACCGGCTCGATCGTCGGCGACAGCGAGTGCGACACGTAGTTGATGACGGCGCCACCGTTGCCGCGCGCGGCCCGCGGGTCGCGCCCGGTCGAGACGTGGAAGGTGATCGGCAGGTTCACGTCCTGGATCGCCGCCCACAGCGGATCGAAGACCGGCAGGTTGTAGTTCGGGATGATCGACGTCGTGGGCGCCCCACACCGGCTTGCAGGGCAGGGTCAGCGCGCGGAAGCCCAGCCTGGCCACGCGCTGGACCTCGGCGATGGAGCCCTCGAGGTCGGCGGTGGCGATGGCCGCCGCCGGCGACATCCGGTGGTTGTACGTCGCGTACGTCTCCCACGCCCATTCGTTGTAGACGCGGCACTGGGCCATCGCGAAGGCTCCATCCGGAGTCGCCCACATCGACAGGCCCTTGTTGGGGAAGATCACCTCGGCGTCGATGCCGTCGCGGTCCATGTCGCGCAGGCGCTGCTCGGGGTCGGCGCCGGCGAGCTGGCGCAGCCGATCCTCGCCCTCGAGCTCGTCGGTGCGCAGCCGGTCGGGCCGGTGCCCCTCGGAGACGCGCCACTTCACGCCGTTGGCGTCCACGGTGACCCGCGGCACCCGCTCGCGGTACTTGGCGTCGATGCGCGTGACCCAGAGGTCGGCCGGCTCGTTGGCGTGCGCGTCGGCGGAGACGATGAAGTACTTCTGCGGGTCGCCGGGCCGCGCGGTGCGCGGCCAGCTCGCGTGGCCGGGAGTCCGCAGGCGCCAGACGTTGGGCTCGTTGATGGTCAGCGCGGTCGTGCTCATGCCGTCCTCCTCCAGTGCACCAGCGTGAACGGGGGCGTCGCATCGTCGTGCGCCTCGAACACGGCCTCGACGGGCGCGTCGATCTCCACCGATTGCATCGGATCGCCGAGCAGGTTGCCGACCATCCGCACGCCGCCCGCGAGCGGCAGCTCGACCAGCACCACCACGTAGGGCCCGCGGCCTTGCAGCGCGGGGTGCACGGGGTGCCAGGCCCGCTCCCACGAGTAGATCGTGCCCCGCGGCTCGACGGCCGTCCACTCCAGGTCGAACGCCAGGCAGCGGTGACAGATCCACTCCGGGCCCCACTGCCACCCGCGGCAGGCGCGACAGCGCTGCACGCGCAGCTCGCCGCCGCGGGTGCCCTCCCAGTACGGCGCATCGAGCCCGTCGGGCTCGGGCACCGGCCGCGGCAGGCCGGCCGGCAGGTAATACGCGGGCGGCGCGCTCACAGAGCGTCCTCGGTGCCGAGAATCATGCTCGACACCGGCGTGACCATCGGGCCCGAGATCACCATGGCCACGCGCGCGCCGGCCACCGGGTTGGTCGACTGCCCGCGGAGCTGGCGGACGGCCTCGATCTGCAGCTCGAGCCCGTGCATGTAGCATTCGGCGAGGTTGCCGCCGCTCGTGTTGAGAGGCAGACGGCCGGCCGGTGCGATCAGATTCTCGAGCGTGAGGAAGTCGTTTGCGTCTTCTGGAGCGAAGAAGCCGTGCTCGACCAGGCTCATGAGGACGCCGCCGGTGAAGTTCTCGTAGCTCTGCACGACCGAGACGTCCTTGGGCGTGACGCCGGCCATCGCGTAGAGGTGCGGCGCCACCGTCGTGAAGCTGGCCGAGGCGTAGGTCGGCGCGTTGTGGCCGCGGGCGGCGTTGCGGTATTCGGAGCCCTGGGCCACGCCGAGCAGATAGGCGGGGCGCTGGCGCAGGTCGCGCGCGCGCTCCTCCGACGCCAGGATCAGCGCCGCCGCGCCGTCGTTCTCCATGCAGCAGTCGAAGAGCCGGAAGGGCTCCACGATCCAGCGCGATTCGTCGTAGCCCTCCGCGGTGAGCGGCCGCCCGTGCATCACCGCGCGCGGGTTGGACTGGGCGTGGTGATAGGAGGCCAGCGCGATCGCGCGCTGGGCGCCGGGCCCGATGCCGTGGTCGTGCATGAACCGCATGACCCGCATGGCGAAGCGCTGCGCCGGCGAGATCAGCCCGTAGGGGAAGGTCAGCGCCGCCTCCCCGGAAGCCGTCGCCGCCGGCGGCGCGGCCCCGAAGCGCTGGAACTGGCCCTGGGCGAGCGCGCGGAAGACGACCACGCAGTCGGCGTAGCCGGCGGCGATCGCCGCCGCCGCGTTGCCGACGGCCGCCGAGCCGCCGCCACCGCCGCCGCCCCACTGCATGTTCGAGAAGCGCAGCTCGGGAATGCCGAGCGCGGCGGCCAGCCGCGAGGGGTCGTTGCGATCGTTGCTGTACGAGGCGAAGCCGTCGATGGCGCGCGGCTCGATGCCGGCGTCGGCGCAGGCGGCGACGATCGCCTGGAGCGCCAGCTTCACCTCGGGCTCCGGCGACTGGCCGTGCTTGTAGTACTTCGTCTCGCCGACACCGACGACGGCGACCCGGCCGCGGATGCTGCGCGGGATCGCAGCCCCCCGTTCCCATGTCGGAATCACGTTCCGCATTCGGTACCGCGGATGATAGTCCATCCGCGGTGCGAAGTCACGGGGGTCACGCGGCGCCGTTCTGGCCACGCAATTTCGGCGCGACCGGCCAGAAAACACTCATCTCACGCCGGCTCATTCGTGGGAAACGGCCTGTTTCCAGAGAGATGCAGCCATGGCCCGCCACTTGAAGAAGGGACCGTCCAGACTCTTCCGACAAGGGCAAACCAGTCGTGAGGCTGGGACGCAAAGCCACGGGTCAGGGGCACGGATCCCTGACAGCCGGGTTACCGAAGAAGGGGGCGGCGAGTGAGCCAGGCCCTCCGGAAAGAGCCACCTTAAGGAGGGGCCATGCTTTCGCGGAAGCTCGATGGGCTGACGGTGCTAATCGTCGACGATGATCCAGGGCCGCTGGAACTCTACCGTGAAATTCTCACCCTGGCCGGCGCCCGCGTCCGCGTCGCGACCTCGGCGCGTGCCGCGCTGCTGATGGTGCAGCAGGAAGTCCCCGACGCCGTCGTCAGCGACATCATGATGCCGGGCGAGGACGGCTACTGGCTGATCCGCGCTCTGCGCGATCTTCCCGGCGAACGTATCCCCGCGCTGGCCGTCACCGGCGACCCCGGCAGTCATTCCAGAGAGCGCACCCGGGAGGCCGGCTACGACTGCCACCTGGCCAAGCCGGTCCAGGTCGCCGAGTTCGCGGCCACGGTCGCCCGACTGGCTTCCGGACTGACCTGCACCGCCTGCTGACCCGGGTTACCCGTTTCTGACGCGGCGCGCCGGGATCAGAAATGAAGAATCCCGGCGCGCCGTTCGTCTTAGCATGCGTGCCCAGGGAGGGTGCCGTCATGCTGAGACGGATGCTGGCCGCTGTGATGGTCCTCGCCACGGTCCTCGGTCCCGCCAGCGGTGTCCGCGCGACCGCCGTCGAGCCCGACGCCGAGTCCAATGACGCCACGCCGGCGCGCCTGAGCTACACCGCGGGCTCCGTTTCCTTCTGGCGTCCCGGCGGTGACGACTGGGCGCCGGCCCAGGTCAACACGCCGCTCGCGGAAGGCGACGAGCTCTACACCGCCCGCGACGGCAATCTCGAGCTGCAGATCGGCGGCCGCGCGTTCGTGCGCGCCTGGGGCGACACCCAGCTCGGGCTCATCAACCACGAGCCGAACTTCCTGCAACTGCGCGTCGCCGCCGGTCACGTCGCCCTCGATCTGCGCGCCCTCGACGTGGGCGATGTCGTGGAGATCGACACGCCGGCCGCCGCGTTCACCATCGACCAGCCGGGCTACTACCGCGCCGACGTCAGCGCGGAGCGCACCTCGTTCACGACGCGCCGCTCGGGTCGGGCGACGATGACCACGGCCGGTGGCCCGGCCCCGGCCATCGCGGCGGGCGAAGCCGTCGTTGTCGAGGGCGGGACCGTGCGCCGTCTCGCCGCGCCCGACCTCGACGTCTGGGACCGCTGGAACGATGCGCGGACCGCCGCGCTGGTCGCCACCGTCAGCGCCCAGCACGTGCCCGCGCAGGTCTACGGGGTGAATGAGCTCGACCGCTACGGCGCCTGGCGCCCGGATCCGGCGTACGGCTCCGTATGGGTGCCCGCCAGCGTCGCGCCGGGCTGGGCGCCGTACAGCAGCGGCCGCTGGATCTGGGATCCGCGCTTCGGCTGGACGTGGCTCGACACCGCGCCGTGGGGCTGGGCGCCGTACCACTACGGTCGCTGGGTCTCGCTCGGGGGCGTGTGGGCGTGGGCGCCGGGGCCCATCGTCGTGCGGCCCGTGTACGCGCCGGCACTCGTCGCCTTCTTCGGCACACCCGGGGTCGGCGTGCACGTCGCCGGCCCGTCGATCGGCTGGGTCGCGCTCGGCTGGGGCGAGCCGGTGGTGCCGTGGTGGGGCCGGCCGCACTTCGTGGGCCGGCCGTGGTGGGGCGGGTGGGGTGGCCCGCGCGTGACGCACGTGACCGTTCACCGCAACGTCACGGTCGTCAACGCGGTGGTGGCGGTGCGCTCCGATCACTTCGGCCGTCGCGGCGTGCAGGAAGTGCGGATCGCGCGGCCCGACCTGCGCCGGCTCCAGCCGGTGCGCGGCCGGCTCGACGTGAAGCCGGAGCGCGAGAGCTTCCGGGGACGCGACGGCCATGCCCAGCGGCCGCCGGACGACCACGTCTCGCGGCATGTCGTCTCCACGCGGCCTCCGGTGCAACGACCGGAGCCGCCTCGCCCGCGGGACGACCGGCGCGACGGACGGCCGGAGGATCGGCGCGATGCCCGTCCGGACGATCGGCGCCAGCCGCGGCCCGGCGTGCGCAACGACCCGCGACCTGACGACCGGCGCGACGGGCGTCCAGACACGCGGCGCGATGCGGAACGCGATCGGCGCCCGGAGACTCCGCGGCCCGGGACTCCGCGGCCCGAGACGCCGCGCGTCGTGACTCCGCGGCCCGAGACGCCGCGCGTGGAGCCGCGCCGGCCCGACGTCCCGCGTGTCGAGCCGCCGCGTGGCGAACCGCGCCGGCCCGACACACCGCGCCCTGAGCCACGCGTCGACACCCCACGGCCGGAGGCGCCGCGGGTCGAGCCACGCCGGAATGAACCGCGCCGGCCCGACACGCCGCGTCCTGAGCCGCGCGTCGACACCCCACGGCCCGACCCGCCGCGTGTCGAGCCGCGCCGGCCCGACGTCCCGCGTGTCGAGCCACCGCGAGTCGAACCTCGCCGGCAGGAGATTCCGCGCAGCGAGCCGCCCCGGGTCGAGCCGCCCCGGCCCGAGCCGCCGCGCGTGGAGCCGCGCCGGCCCGACGTCCCGCGCGTGGAGCCCCCGCGAGTGGAACCGCGGCGGCCCGAGGTTCCGCGGGGGGAGCCGCGCGTCGAGATACGGCGGCCCGAGACGCCGCGGGAATCGCCCCGTATCGAGGCGCCGCGGCGCGCGGCAACGCCCGCCCCGCGCCCCGAGCCGCCACGTCCGGCGGTTGAGCGTCGCCCCGAGTCGGACCACCGCGCGCCTCAGGGCCGGCCGCGGACCGAGGGACGGCAGGAGCGCTCCGAGCCACAGGAGCGCGGCCGCGCGGGGCGCTGAGGCTCAGCCGCGTGATGCGAGCCTCACTCATCGTGTGCGTCTCCCCGCGCGTAGTACCAGGCCGTCTGGTATACAGGCCTCACGAGCAGGGACGGCGATGACCGACATCTACGGGTTCACCATGAAGACGATCGACGGGGCCGCGCGACCGCTGGCCGATTACCGCGACCAGGTCCTGCTGGTGGTCAACGTTGCGTCGCAGTGCGGACTCACCCCGCAATACGAGGGGCTGCAGAAGCTCCACGCGGAGCTCGCGCCGCGGGGCTTCGCGGTGCTGGGCTTCCCGTGCAACCAGTTCGCGGGGCAGGAGCCGGGCAGCGACGCCGACGTCAAGGCGTTCTGCACGACCAACTACGGCGTGACCTTCCCGATGTTCTCGAAGATCGACGTCAACGGTCCCGCGCGCGCGCCGCTCTACACCTGGCTCACCGCGGAGGCGACCAAGCCCGACGGCCCCGGCGACATCAAGTGGAACTTCGCCAAGTTCCTCGTCGACCGCCGCGGCCACGTCGTCGCCCGCTTCGACCCCAAGGCGCCGCCCGCCGCCCCGGAGATGCGCCAGGCGATCGAGAAGGCGTTGGGGTAAGCGCGGGAATCAGGCCAGCTCGAAGCCGTGCCGGCGGATGAACACGCCGAAGCTGTGGCGCTCGGGGACGGAGTACTGCCGCGCCTTGTCCTCTGACCAGCCGTAGGGCTCCGTGAGGCCGTAGCGGTCGACGAAGCGCTGGCTCGCCGCCGGCGTGGCGTGGCGCGACTCGCGCCGGCGGTCGTAGGCATCGAGCTCGGGGGCGAGGTCGCCGTCGTCGTAGCGGTCGGTGTGGACCGTGAGCGCGGGCGGCAGTCGCAGGCTGATCCAGCCCGCCTGGCTCGGATAGCCGACGGTGAGCCCCGCCACGGGAAAAACGCCGGCCGGCAGCTCGAGCAGCTCGGCGAGCTTCTCGACGTGGTTGCGCACCACGCTGATGGGGCAGCAGCCCAGCCCGAGCGCTTCCGCGGCCGTGATGAAGCCGTGCAGCACCAGCCCCGCGTCGACCGCCGCGTTCATGAACATGTCCAGCGTGTCGTTGGGGAACGGGCGATGGCGCAGCTCGTTCGAGATCCGCCGGATGCGCCGGTTGTCGCCGCAGAAGACCATGAACAGCGGCGCCGTGGCGATCCACGGCATGTCGGGGATCCAGCCACCGATCGTGGCCTGCTTGGCTCGGTCCTTCACGAGGACGACACCGACCTGCTGCAGGTCGGACTTCGACGGCGCCGAGAGCGCCGCGGCGAGGGCGATCTCCAGCACGTCGTCGGGCACCGGATCGGCCGTGTAGCGCCGGTGCGTGCGGTGGGCGAGGAGCTGGGCCACGGTGCCCTCGGCGGGCAGCGCGGCGCCCGCCTTCGTCGGCAGCCCGAATCGATCCTCGATCAGCTCGGCGATCGTCTTGGCCATGAGGTCTCCCTTCCTTGCCTTACCGGAACGAATCGCACCCTACCGGGACGGACTGTCGAGGAGCACGCCGGCTTCGCCGGGGTGCTCCGAGCGTCGGCGGGCTGGGGGGCCATGTCGGGGCCCCCATCTTCAATGAGACGCGGAGTCGCGCTCGGGCGCGGAGAGCGTGGTGCCGCCGTCGACGACGAGTGTGTGGCCGGTGATGTAGCGCGCGTGGTTGGAGAGCAGGAAGCGCACGGCGTGGCCGATGTCCCAGCCGGTGCCCTCGATCCCGAGGGCCGAGGCCTGGCGCCGGCGATCGCGGGCGGTGGGGCTCATGCCGCGCTCGTAGACCATCGGCGTGTAGACCGGCCCGGGCGCCACGCAGTTCACGCGGATCCCCTCGCGCCCGTGGTCGACCGCCATCGCGCGGGTCAGCGCGATGACCGCGCCCTTGGAGACGCTGTAGGCGGTGAGGCCGCGCGGCCGGAGCGCGGAGATCGACGATACGTTGACGATGGCGCCACCGCCCGCCCGCCGCATGGCGGGGATGGCGTGCTTGGCCATCAGGAACATGCTGTCGACGTTGACCTGCATCACCCGGCGCCAGTTCTCCTCGGTCTCGTCGAGCACCGTGCCGCGACTGCCGATCCCCACGTTGTTGTCGAGGAGGTCGAGGCGGCCGAACCGATCGATCGCGGTCTGCACGATCGCGGCGCAGTCGGCGGCCCGGGTGACGTCGGCCGCCACGGCGACGGCCTTGCCGCCGCCCTCCTCGATCATCGCCACGGTGCGCTGGGCGAGCGCCTTGTCGCGGTCGACCACCACGACGTGCGCGCCCGCCCGGGCGATCAAGATCGCCGCCGCGCGCCCGTTGCCGATGCCGTCCCCGGCAGCGCCGCCGCCGGTCACCACCGCCACCTTCCCGGTCAGTCCCCAGTCGTCCGGAATCTCGAGCGCCACGCGTGTCTCCTTTTAGTCGTACGTCTCACGGTGACGGAGCTCGACGAACAGGCCGTTGGTCGCGCGCGGATGGACCCAGGCGATGTCCTCGCGCGGGCTGTCGACGCGGACGCCGTCGCCGCGGAGCTTGGCCACCGCGCCGGGGATGTCCTTGCACTCGAACCCCACCAGGTACACGCCCTCGCCGTTCTTGGCGAGGAACTTGCCCACCGCCTTGTCGGGGTCGGTCGGCTGCATCAGCTCGATGTGGCCGATGCCGGTCGGCAGGATCGCGTTCTTGAACCCGAAGTCCTTCGACTCGCCGCGGTGATGCACCTTGAGCCCGAACAGCTTCGTGAACCGCTCGACCGCCTCGTCCAGGTCGCGCACGACGACCGACAGCTCGATGACGTTGCCTAGCATGGCCTCACCTCTCTTGACGGCGCTCCCACGTTTCGACCAGCGGCTACTTCTTCGAGCGCAGCTCTTCGTATGGCGCCGCCCACGGGTAGGGGTCGATCAGCAGGAGCGCGGGATCGGCCACCCGCGGCCCCACACCGGGCGGTTCGCCTCAGCGCGGGCCACGATACCATCGACCCGGCCTGGGCGGCCCAGAAGTGCTAGGATCAGCCTCGCGACGCGCGGGCGTTGCGGCAGGGGAATTGACTATGCTCTTGCGAGCATAGTATGACTGGCGCGACCGACGGGCAGTGCACCCTGAACGCTGGAGTGTGTGAGTGCGACGATTCGAGCTGGCCCTGCCTCGCAGTGTCGACGAGGCCTTGCGTGTCCTGAGCGATCGCGGTTCCGAGGCGAAGCTGCTGGCAGGTGGGACCGACCTGCTGCCCCAGATGAAGAACGGGCTCCTCAAGCCGGCCTGCGTCGTCGACCTCTCCGGCGTGGCGCAAGTCCGGACCCTGCGGCCGGACGCGGCCGGCCTCCACGTCGGCGCCGCCGTCTCCGCCCGCGCGCTCGAGCGGGACACCACCGCGCGCTCGACCTACACCTCGCTGGCCGAGAGCGCGGCCCTGGTCGGCTCCGTGCAGGTGCGCAACCTGGCCACCCTCGGCGGCAACCTGTGCAACGCCGCACCGTCGGCCGACATGGCGCCGCCGCTGCTGGCGCTCGACGCCGAGGCGGTCATCGTGGGACCCAAGGGCGAGCGCCGCGTGCCGGTCGCCGACTTCTTCACCGGAGTGCGGCGCACCGTGCTCGGTCCCGACGAGATCCTGCTGGAGATCGTGGTCCCGGCGCCGGGCCCGCGCAGTGGCGGCAACTACCTGCGCCACACGCCGCGCCGCGAGCTCGACATCGCCGTGGTGGGCGTGGCCTCGCAGCTCACCCTGTCCAACGGCGTGTGCTCCAGGGCCCGCATCGCGCTGGCCGCCGTGGCGCCGACGCCGGTTCGGGCCCGGGCCGCCGAGCAGGCGCTGGAGGGCAAGCCGGTCACCGCCGAGGCGATCGAGCGGGCGGCCGAGCTGGCCGTCGGCGTCGCCAAGCCGATCAGCGACCAGCGCGGGTCGGCCGACTATCGCCGTCACCTGGTTCGTGTCCTGACTGCTCGCACGCTCCGCACCGCGCTCACGCGGGCGGGCGGCTGATATCCGGGAGGAGCGCTCGTGCCGAAGCAGATCCTGAGCTGCACCGTCAACGACGAGAGCATCGAGGTGCTCGTCCAGCCCTACGTCACGCTGCTCGACGCGCTGCGCGAGGACCTGAACCTGACCGGGCCGAAGGAAGGCTGCGGCACCGGTGACTGCGGGGCCTGCACCGTGCATCTGGACGGCGAGCCGGTCGCCAGCTGCCTGATGCTGGCCATGCAGGTGCGCGGCCGTACCGTCCGGACGATCGAGGGGCTGGCCGGCGCCGGCCCGCTGCACCCGCTGCAGGACGCCTTCGTCCGCCTGGGCGTGCCCCAGTGCGGCTTCTGTATCCCGGGGGTGCTGATGGCGGCCGCCGCGCTGCTGACCGAGAACCCGCACCCCACGGAGGAGCAGATCCGCTACGGCATCGCCGGCAATCTCTGCCGGTGCACGGGCTACACGAAGATGCTGGCCGCGATCACCGAGGTGGCGGGCGCGCTGCCCGCCAAGGGAGCCTGACGTCATGGCCGTGATGAAGACGACGCGCGAGGTCAAGGGAGTCGGGCTCGCCATTCCGCGGCCGGACGGGCCGGAGAAGGTCACCGGCCAGGTGCAGTACGTCGCCGACATCAAGCCCAAGGGGATGCTGCACGCCAAGCTGCTGCGCAGCCCCCACGCCCACGCGCGCATCGTGAAGATCGACACCAGCCGGGCCAAGACGCTGCCCGGCGTGCGCGCGATCCTGACCGCGCGCGACATCCCCGAGCTCAAGCGCAAGGCGCCGACGCGCGCGCACGCGGTGCTGGCCATCGACCGCGTGGTCTTCGCCGGCCAGCCGATCGCGGCCGTCGCCGCCGACGAGCTGGCCATCGCCGAAGAGGCGTGTGACCTGATCGACGTCGAGTACGAGGTGCTGCCGGCCGCCGTCGATCCGCTGAAATCGATGCAGGTGGGCGCCCCACCGGTGGCCGACGCCGGGACCGAGGCCGACACCAGCGAGGCGCTCGCCCACTCCGGCGTGGCCGTGGGCAAGACGGAGGCGGCGCCGACCAAGGCCGTCAACATCTCGCAGCAGGCCAAGCTCGGCCGCGGCGACGTCGCCAAGGCCTTCGCCGAGTCCGACGTGATCGTCGAGAAGACCTACCGGGTGCCGATGGTGCACCAGGGCTATCTCGAGCCCCACGCGGTGCTGGCCCAGTGGGACAGCAACGGCCAGCTCACGCTCTACTCCAGCACGCAGGGCTCCTTCAACACGCGCTCCGAGGTCGCGGACGTCCTGCACATCGAGGAGAACCGGATCAAGGTCATCCCGGTGGAGTGCGGCGGCGGCTTCGGCGGCAAGATCCGCGCGCTGTGCGAGCCCATCACCGCGATCCTGGCCCGCGTCACCAAGCGGCCGGTGCGCTACGTCATGACCCGGCGCGAGGAGCTCGACGCCGGGATGCCGGCGCCCCAGGTCATCATCAAGCTGAAGACCGGCGCCAAGCGCGACGGCACGCTGATGGCGCTCGACGGCGAGACGATCATCGAATCGGGCGCGTACTCGGGCGCCGTGCTCACGATGAGCGCGGTGTTCGTCTCCAGCGTCTACCAGTTCCCGAACTTCGAGGTGCGCGCCTTCGAGGTGCTGACCCACAAGCCGTCGATCGCCGCCTACCGCGCACCGACCGCGCCCCAGACCTTCTTCGCCATCGATTCCCAGATGGAGGTGATGGCCCGGGAGCTCGGGCTGGATCCCGTCGAGTTCCGCATGCGCCACCTGATGAAGGAAGGCGACCCGATGGCCAACGGCCAGCCGTGGCAGAGCAACGGCGCCAAGCAGGTGCTGCAGCGGTTGGCCGAGCACCCGCTGTGGAAGAGCCGGGCCGAGTGGAAGGCCAAGAGCGGCAAGGACGGGCGCGGGCTGTGCGGCACGGGTCTGGCCGTCGGCGGCTGGATCCCCGGCCTGCAGCCGACCGGCGCCACCGTGCGCCTCAACCCCGACGGCTCGCTCCAGGTGCTGACCGGCCAGGTGGACATCGCCGGCACCAACATCGCGCTGGCCCAGATCGCCGCGACCGCGTACGGCGTCGACATCGACAAGATCAAGATCACCACCGGCGACACCGACACCGCGCCCATGACGGGGCTCAGTGCGGGTAGCAAGACGATCTACACCGTCGGCACCGCGGTGATGCAGGCGGCCCAGGACGCGCGGCGGCAGACGCTGGAGATCGCCGCCAAGGAGATGGAAGCGGCGATCGAGGACCTCGAGATCGAGGACGGGCGCGTGGTCGTGCGCGGTGTGCCCGACAAGGGCGTGACGCTGGCCTCGATCGGCAAGAAGGGCAACCTCTACATGTCGAAGGTGCCGCCGGTGCTCGGGGTGGCCCACCCGGCCTTCGCCGTGCAGGCCCCGGCCTTCGCGGCCCAGCTCGCGCGCATCGAGGTCGATCCCGACACCGGCGAGCTGACGCTGCACGACTTCGTCGTGGTCCAGGACGCGGGCAAGGCGATCAACCCGCTGGGCGTCGAGGGCCAGATGCAGGGCGGTGCCGTGCAGAGCCTCGGCATGGCGCTGACCGAGGGGTTCATGTACGACGACAGCGGACGGTTGATGAACGCCAGCCTGCTCGACTATCGGAAGCTGACGGCGGCCGATCTCCCCAACATCGAGACCATCATCGTGGAAGTGCCGGCCCCGGCGGGTCCGTTCGGTGCCCGTGGCGTCGGCGAGCCGCCGATCGTCCCGGCGCCGGCCGCCCTGGCCAACGCCATCCACGACGCGACGGGCGTGCGCCTCACCGAGGCGCCGCTCACCCCCGAGCGGATCGCGCTGGCCCTGCACGCACGCTAGGAGGATGTCCGTTGGAGCACGGACAACCTCCTAGTCGAGGAGCGCACCGCGCGCGATTCGAGGAGCGTCACGGCTCCGCCGGGACGCTCCGAGCCACCCGGGGATTCGAGGAGCGTCACGGCTCCGCCGGGACGCTCCAGCCACCCGGGGATTCGAGGAGCGTCACGGCTCCGCCGGGACGCTCCGAGCCACCCGGGGGGCTTGGGGGGCCCTCTCGGGGCCCCCCATGTAACATGAAGCCCAAGCTCAAGGTATGGGTGACCTTCGGCGAGCTCAAGTTCGGCGACGGGCGGGCTCGGCTGCTGGAGGCGATCGACGAGCAGGGATCCCTGCGCAAGGCGGCCGAGGCCTTCGAGATGTCCTATCGCAACGCCTGGGGTTACCTCCGCGAGCTCGAGCGCGCCGCTGGCTTCAAGTTCGTGGAGCGGGCGCCCGGCGGCGGGCCCCAGAGCGGCATGCGGCTGACCGAGGCCGGGCGACTGTTCCTCCGGCGCTATCGCAAGTTCCGGAGCGGGCTCGACGAGACGGTGGCGCGGCACTTCGAACGCTCATTCAAGTCATGACGAGGCGTCGGTGAGGACGAGACGATGAACGCAGGGCAGATTTTCGTGGCAGGCAAGTGGCAGGCGCCGGTCTCCGGCGAGACCTATCAGCCGATCAACCCCGCCAACGAGGAGCCGGTGGCCGTGGTCGGCAAGGCCGACGAGCGGGACATCGACGCGGCGGTGGCCGCGGCCCGCAAGGCCTTCGACGACGGTCCGTGGCCGCGGATGAGCGCGCACGAGCGCGGCCGGATCGTGTGGCGGCTGGGCGACCTGATCCAGCAGCACCTGGACGAGATGGCGAAGCTGGAGAGCCTCTGCACCGGCAAGACCATGTTCGACTCCGGCAAGGTCGAGATCCCGTTCGCGGCCGAGGTCTTCCGTTACTTCGCCGGCTGGGCGACGAAGATCCACGGCGAGACGCTGGCCCTGCGCGACAACGCCTTCACCTTCACGCTGCGCCAGCCGGTCGGCGTGGTGGGCGCGATCGTGCCGTGGAACTTCCCGTTCCTGCTCTCGTCGTGGAAGATCGCGCCGGCCCTGGCCGCCGGCAACACGATGGTCCTCAAGCCGGCCTCGCAGACGCCGCTCACCGCGCTCAGGTTCGCCGAGCTGTGCCAGGAGGCCGGGCTCCCCGAGGGCGTCTTCAACGTGGTCACCGGCCCCGGCGGCAAGGTCGGCATGGCGCTCGTGCGCGATCCGCGCGTCGACAAGATCGCTTTCACCGGCTCGACCGACGTCGGCAAGCAGATCATGCGGGAGGCGGCGGGAACGCTGAAGCGCCTGTCGCTGGAGCTGGGTGGCAAGTCGCCGAACATCGTGTTCGCCGACGCCGACCTGGAAGCCGCGGTGCGGGGCGCCATGACCGGGATCTTCTACAACAAGGGCGAGGTGTGCGCGGCCGGCTCCCGGCTGTTCCTCGAGCAGTCGGTGCACGACGAGTTCATGTCCAAGCTCACCGATCGCGTGAAGACCCTGAAGGTCGGCGACCCGATGGACAAGGCCACGCGCATGGGCCCGGTGGTGTCGAAGTCGCAGATGGAGACGGTGCTCTCGTACATCGAGGCCGGCAAGCGAGAGGGCGCCCAGGTGGTGGCGGGTGGCGGCCGCGTGCGGGTCGGCAACGGCAAAGGGTTCTTCATCGAGCCGACGATCTTCGACGGCGTGACGAACTCGATGAAGATCGCCCGCGAGGAGATCTTCGGCCCCGTGCTGTCGGTGATCCCGTTCCGCTCGGTGGAGGACGGGATCGCCCAGGGCAACCAGACCTCCTACGGACTGGCGGCCGCCGTGTGGACGCGTGACGTGTCGAAAGCGCTCAGGGCGGCGAAGGCGATCCGGGCCGGCACGGTGTGGGTGAACGCCTACAACCTCTTCGACGCCGCCCTGCCGTTCGGCGGCTTCAAGGAGTCGGGCTTCGGCCGCGAGATGGGCTCGGTCGGCCTCGACGGCTACACCGAGGTCAAGACCGTGTGGGTCGACCTGTCGTAGCGGCGGCCTGCTCGAACAACGGCTTGAATCGCCCGTAACCCTCCGCGTCCAGCCTGGCGACGGGGATGAAGCGGAGCGCGGCCGAGTTGATGCAGTAGCGCAGCCCGGTCGGACGCGGACCGTCCGGAAAGAGATGGCCGAGATGGGAATCGCCGCCGGCGGAACGGACCTCGACGCGCTCCATCCCGTGCGAGGCGTCGGTGTGCTCGGCCACGGTGGCGGCCTCGAGCGGCCGTACGAAGCTGGGCCAGCCCGTCCCCGAGTCGAACTTGTCCGTCGACGAGAAGAGCGGCTCGCCGGTGACGACGTCCACGTAGATGCCGGGCTCGTGGTGGTTCCAGAACTCGTTGCGGAACGGCGGCTCGGTGGCGCTGCACTGCGTGACCTGGTACTGGGCCGGCGTGAGCTTGGCCTTCAGCTCGGCATCGGTCGGCTTCTTGCTGGTCATGACCGCTCCTCCGGCGCGGGCGGCCCGGGCCGTCTCCGCGCTCGATCCGAGTATACGGGAGGCTTCCATCCATGAGCATCGGGACCGCGCCAGATCTGGAATCCGTCGTGCGCGAGCGGGGCGGGCACGCGTACGTCGTCACCGTATCGGAGCACGGGGCGCCTCACACCGTGTACGCGGCCGTGCGCTGGGAGCGCGGCGGCCTCGTCGCCGAGATCGGCGCCCGCACCGCGGCGAACGCGGCCGCGCGGTCGCAGGTGTCGCTGCTCTACCCGGTCCGGGTGGACGGCGACTATAGCCTGATCGTCGACGGCACCGCCGTCGTCGAGCCGGGCGACGGCGGGTCCCGCGTGCGGGTGACGCCGACCAAGGTCGTGCTGCACCGGGAGGGTCCGTCGCCCGACCCGGCGTCGTCCTGCGGCGCCGACTGCGTGCCGCTGCCGCTCATTGCCATGCCAAGGAGAACGCCATGAGAGAGCCCACGGTCATCCGGCTCGAAGACACCGCGCTCGTGAAGTTCGGTCCGGACGCGCACTACCAGCCGATCCTCGGCGACGAGACGGGCACCACGCCGATCCGCACCGGCATCCAGACCTCGCAGCCCGGCTACGTGGCGCCGCTCCACTCGCACCCCTACCTCGAGGTGCTCCACATTCTCGACGGCACGGCCGAGGCGTGGATCGAGGGTGGCGAGGCCCGGCCGATCCTGCTCCGGAAGGGCGACACGATCGCGCTGCAGCCGAACGTGCCCCACAGCTTCCGGGTCGTCGGCGATCAGGAGCTCCGGCTGCTGGGCACGCACGTCTCGCCGCGCCGCATCGTGGACTACAAGGACGGCGGCCCGAGCGACGCCCAGGGCTACCGCGTCTGGAACGACTGAAGTGAAGGGGGCCCCGCCGGGGCCCCACGTTGCCTAAAACATCCCGTTGGCGTTCGCGGCCTTCTCGGGGACGGGTTGCACGACGTCCCAGTGCTCGACGACCTTGCCGTTCTCCAGCTTGAAGATGTCGACGATGGCGCTGCCGCGAGTGCCGGGCTCGCGCACCGCGTGCACGTGCAGGATCACGTAGTCGCCGTCGGCGAACACGCGCTTGATCTCGCTGCGCGAGCTGGGGAACTTCTCGCGCAAGAACTGCAAGAACGCCTTGAGCCCCTCGGGCCCGTCGGCCGCGTTGGGGTTGTGCTGGGTGTAGCGCGGCCCCAGGTACTTCGCCGCCGCCTCGAAGTCCTTCTGGTTGATCGCCTTGTCGTAGAACTCGACGACCGCCTTCTTGTTGGCTTCCTGCTGGGCGGAGTCGGCCGCGAGCCCGGCCCGGGGCGCCAGGGCGAGGACCGCGATGAACGTGAGCGCGATGATGCGGATCATGGTGAGCTCCCTTCCGGTCAGAGGAGCGTGCAGGCCTCGTCGAAGTCCAGGCGGGGCAGCCGCTGCATGACCTTGCTGGGATCGCCGTGGCCGAGGTTGCACAGGAAGTTGGACCGGACGCGGCCGCCGGGGAAGAACTCGGCGTCCACCTTGGCGTTGTCGAACCCCGACATCCCGCCGACGTCGAGCCCGACCGCGCGCGCGGCCAGCATGAAGTAGGCGCCCTGCAGGGTGCCGTTGCGGAACGCGGTGGTCTCGGTCGCCGCCGGGTTCTTCGCGAAGTTGTCGGCCATCTCCGGCCGATGGGTGAACAGCTTCTTCGGCATCCACTCGAAGAAGCGCGTGTCGTAGCCGATGATCGCGGTCACCGGCGCCGCCTTCGTCTTGTCGACGTTGCCGGGGCTGAGCGCGGGGATGAGCCGGGCCTTCGCCTCGGGCGTCCGCACGAACAGCACGCGGGCCGGCGAGGAGTTGGCGCTGGTCGGGCCCATCTTCATGATGTCGTAGATCTGGCGCAGCTGGTCGTCGCTGACCGGCGTGGGGAGCCAGCCGTTCTGTGTCCGCGCCTCGAGGAACAACTGGTTCAGCGTTGCCTGGTCGAGCGTGGGCCGCACGTGTGCCTCCTGTGATGTTCTGGCGGGATCGAGGAGCGCCCCGGCTCAGCCGGGGCGCTTCACCTTCTGGATCGCTTCCCAGACCCGGGCGCTGGTGGCCGGCATCTCGAAGTCGCGCACGCCGAGCGGCGCCAGCGCGTCGTTCACCGCGCTGATCACCACCGGCAGCGCGCCGACGGTCCCGGCCTCGCCCGCGCCCTTGGCGCCCATCGGGTTGAGCTTGGTCGGCACGGAATTGCTGCCGACGACGATGTCGCAGAAGATGTCGGCGCGCGGCATGGCGTAGTCCATGAACGTGGCGGTGAGGAGCTGGCCCGACTCGCCGTCGTAGACGACCTGCTCCATGAGCGCCTGGCCCACGCCCTGGGCCACGCCGCCGTGGATCTGGCCCTTCAGCGTGAGCGGGATTGATGACGGTGCCGACGTCGTCGACGAGCACGTAGCGGTCGAGGGTGACGGCGCCGGTTTCGGGATCGATCTCCACCTCGCACAGGTGGGTGCCGTTCGGCCACGTGTCCTGCTTGGGCGCGAACGTGCCGGTCTCGTAGAATCCCGGCTCCACGCCAGGCGGGAGCTGGGGCGGCTGGAAGGCGGCGCGCGCCACCTCCTTCAGCGTGACCCCGCGGTCGGTCCCGGCCACCGCGAAGCGCGCGTCGGCGAACACGATGTCCGCCTCGGAGGCCTCGAGCATGCGGGCGGCGATCTTCTTGCCCTTGGCGATGACCTTGTCGGCGGCCATCCACAGGGCGGTGCCGCCGATCACGGTCGAGCGCGAGCCCATGGTGCCCATGCCGAACGCCACCCGGTCGGTGTCGCCGTCGACGTAGCGGACTTCCCTCGGGTCGAGGCCGAGCCGCTCGTTGAGGATCTGCTTGAAGGTCGTCTCGTGGCCCTGGCCCTGGTTCTTGCTGCCCATCAGGACCGTGGCGGTGCCGCTCGGGGCGAAGCGGATCTCCGCGAACTCCGGCTGCGCCCCGGCCGCGCGCTCGATGGCGTTGGCGATGCCGAGGCCGCGCAGCCGCCCCCGGGCCTTCGACGCCTCGCGCCGGGCCGGAAAGCCGGCCACGTCGGCCAGCTGCAGGGCATCCTCCAGGCTCTTGGGGAAATTGCCGCAGTCGTACGTCACGCCGAGCGGATTCTTGTACGGCATCGCGGAGGCCGGGATCAGGTTGCGGCGGCGCAGCTCGAATCGATCGAGGCCGAGCTCGCGGGCGGCGTCGTCGATCAGCCGCTCGATGACGTACGTCGCCTCCGGCCGGCCGGCGCCGCGATAGGGCGCCGTCGAGTTGGTGTTGGTCAGCACGCTCAGCACCTCGACGTGGGCGGCGGGGAAGGTGTAGACGCCGACCAGCGTGACCACGTTGCTGAACGTCGCCAGCAGGTTGCGATCGGACGAGACGTAGGCGCCCACGTTGGCGAGCGTGCGGACGCGCAGGCCGAGGAACCGGCCCTCGCCGTCGAGGGCCAGCTCGGCCTCGGTGACGTTGTCGCGCGCGTGCTCGTCGGCCGGGATCGCCTCGCGCCGGTCGCACGTCCACTTCACCGGCCGCCCGAGCTTGCGCGCCGCCCACAGCACGAGGCGGTGCTCGGGGTACTGCCAGCCCTTGGTGCCGAAGCCGCCGCCGACGTCGCCGGCGACGACGCGGATCTGGTGCTCGGGGACCTTGAAGATGTTGGTCGCCAGCGCGTTGCGCACGCGGTGCGGGTACTGCACGTCGGCGTAGAGCGTGTAGCGCTCCTCGCTCGGATCCCAGGACCCCAGCGCGCCGCGCGCCTCCATGTACTGGGCGTGCACGCGCGTGATGACGTAGCGGCGGCGGACCACGCGGGGGGCGGCGGCGATGGCGGCGTCGGTGGCCGCCCGGTCGCCGGCCTCGAACACGTTGGAGATGTTGTCGCGGCACTCGTCGCACACGGGGGCGCCGCCGACGGCCTCGGCCGTGGAGGTCACCGAGGGCAGCGGCTCGTAGTCGATCTCGACCAGCTCGGCGGCATCCTCGGCCTGGGCCCGCGTCTCGGCCACGACCACGGCCACGGGATCGCCCACGTAGCGGACCCGATCCTGGGCCAGCCCCCGGTGGGGCGGCGCGAACATCGGCGCGCCGTCGGGGCGCTTGCGCTTGAGCGTCATCTGCATGGTGCCGAGGCCGTCCTTGCGCCACGTCGGCGCCGGTGAGCACGGCTACCACGCCCGGCGCCTTCAGCGCCGCCCTCGTGTCGATGCCCCGAATCCGGGCGTGGGCGTGCATCGAGCGCACGATGACCGCGTAGGCCTGGCCGGGGAGGTTCACGTCGTCGAGATACCGGCCGCCGCCCTGCAGCAGCCGGCGGTCCTCGAACCGCGTGACCGCCTGTCCGATCCCGAACTGTCCCATTCAGCGCACTCCCGTCATGGAATCCGGTTCCGTATTACCATAGGGCCACGATAGCCGGCGGACGATGCCAGCCCGCCACGGAGGATGCCATGGCTCAGGCCCAGACGCCTCGTGGAGTCAACCACGTCGTCCTGAACGTCCGCAACCTGGAAGAGTCGCACCACTTCTGGACCGAGATCATCGGCCTGAAGTGCGTGGCGGCGCTCAAGCCGCGCCCGGGTCGGCTGAAGATGCGCTTCTACAGCGGCCTCTCCCCGCACGGTGAGGTCAGCCACCACGATCTGGCCCTGGCCGAGATCGAGGACACCACGCCGCCGGCGCCCGACGAGACGTGGAGCATGAAGCCCCGGGCCATCGGCCTCAACCACATCGCGATCTGCTACCCGGACCGCGACACGTGGCTCAAGCAGCTCGAGCATCTGCAGGCCAAGGGCGTCACGTTCCACCGGCGGGTGAACCACGGCATGACCCACAGCGTGTACATCTCCGATCCCAACGGTCACGGGATCGAGGTGCTCTACGAGCTGCCGCGCGAGGTGTGGGAGCACGACATCGACGGTGCCCAGAACTACGCCGAGCAGCTGCCCACCGAGGGCGCCGAGTCGCTGATCGACCGGACGGACAATCCAGTGTTCGGCCGCGAAGTCGCCGCCGCCGGGGACTGAGCGCGAGATCGAGGAGCGCCCCGGGCTTCCCGGGGCGCTCCGAATCATTCACGCCACCAGGACGATCTTTCCGTAGGCGCCGGGCTCCAGCACCGCTTTCTGGGCGGCGGCGGCGTCGGCCAGCTTGAACTCGCGCCCGACCACCGGGCGCAGCGTGCCGTTGGCGAGGCCGGCGGTCAGCGCCGCCATGATCGAGGCCAGCTCGGCGGCCGAGGCGTTCCACAGCGCCAGGCCAGTGATCGACGCGTCCTTGCCCATCGTGCCGCGCGGGTTGATCTCGATGGTGCCGCGGTTGCCGATGATGACGATCCGCCCGAATCGCGCGACCACGTCGAGGTCTTTCTGGAGATTCACGTTGGCCAGCATCTCGAGAATGACGTCGGGGCCGGCGCCGCCGGTCACCTCCGTCAGCCGCCTCGTGTAGTCCGGCGCCGTGTGATCGAGGACGTGGTGGGCGCCGTGCTCGGCGACGAGCTTGCGCCCGCGCTCGGTGCCGCCGGTGCCGATGACCGTCATGCCGTGGGCGACCGCGAGCTGGACGGCCGCGATGCCGACGCCGCCGGAGGCGCCGTGCACCAGCACGCTCTCGCCCGGCCGCGCCTGCGCCTTGTGGTGCAGGCCTCGATAGGCGGTCGCGTAAGGCACGCCCACCCCGGCCCCCTGCTCGAACGAGAGGCCCGCCGGCAGCGGGTGCACCATCGCCGCGTCGCAGGCCGCCAGCTCGGCGTAGCCCGCCGCACGGCAGACCCACACGCGGTCCCCGGGCTTCAGGCGCGTGACGCCCTGGCCGATGGCCTTCACGACGCCGGCCGCGTCGCCGCCCGGGACGTAGGGCAGGGTGGGCGACTGCGCGTAGGTGCCGGAGCGGACGTAGGTATCGACCGGGTTCACTCCGGCCGCCCTCACCTGGACCAGCACCTGGCCCGGTCCGGGGGTGGGGTCGGCGACGTCGTCGAGCTGCAGGACCTCCGGACCGCCGAACTTGTGCACGCGAATCGCTTTCATGGCTGGCTCCTTGCCGGCGCGATCGTCGGCGTCACACTCTAGTCAAGACGCCGCCCGCGAGCAACGCGGCCCGGCGGTCCTAGTCAGCGGTCAGCCGGTAGCCGACGCCCGCCTCGGTCAGCAGGTAGCGCGGGTGCGCGGGCTCGGCCTCGAGCTTGTGGCGCAGGTGCGCCATGTAGACGCGCACGTAGTGGGCCTGGCCCTCGTGGTTCGGTCCCCAGACCTCGCGCAGCAGCTGCTGATGGGTGACGACCTTGCCGGCGTGGCGGACGAGCGTGGTCAGCAGCTTGTACTCGATCGGCGTGAGCCGCACCTCGGCGCCGCGGACGGTCACGTGACGGCGGAGCTGGTCGACCTGGAGCTCGCCCACCTTGAACGTGGCCTCGCTGTCCTCGTGCGAGGCCCCGGCGGTGTGGCGCAGGGCGACCCGGATGCGCGCCAGCAGCTCGCCGGCGCTGAACGGCTTGGACACGTAGTCGTCGGCGCCGGCGTCGAGCGCGGTGACCTTGTCGCGCTCCTGGCCCCGTGCCGACAGCACGATGACGGGCACCGCGCTCCATTCCCGCAGGCGCCGGATGACCTCCAGGCCGTCGAGGTCGGGCAGGCCCAGATCGACGATGACCACGTCGGGTTGCCGCGAGGCGACCTCGACGAGGCCATCCGCTCCCGTCGTCGCCTCGAAGAGGCGATAGCCCTGGCCGGTGAGGGTGGCGCGCAGGAAGCGCCGGATCTGGGCCTCGTCCTCGATGAGCACGACGACGGGCTCAGGCATCGGCGGGCGGCGGCGACGGCGGCTCGCCGAGCGGCAGCGTGAAGAGGAAGGCCACGCCGCCGCCGGGCAGGTTCTGGGCCCAGATGCGCCCGCCGTGCGCCTGCACGATGCCGCGCGCGATCGCCAGCCCGAGCCCGGCGCCGCGCCCGGCCACCGCGTCGACCCGGTAGAACTTCTCGAAGACCTTCTCTTCGTTCCCGGGCGGCAGGCCGGGACCGTGGTCGGCGACCTCGACGGTGACGTTGCGGTCACCGGCGGTGGCGATGATCTCGATCGGCGCGCCGGGTGGCGAGTACTTCAGGGCGTTGTCGAGCAGGTTGACGAGGACCTGCTCGATCAGCACGTCGTCGATGGCGACCAGCGGCAGATCGGCGGGCACTCGCGGCGTCACCCGGCGGCCGGCCAGCCTCTTGCCGAGGTGGCTCAGGGCGGCACCGATGACCTCCTCCAGCGGATGCCACTCGCGGCGCAGCTGCAGCGCGCCGGACTCCAGCCGCGTCATCTCCAGCAGGTTGTGCACGAGCCGGTTCAAACGCTCGGCTTCGTCGCGGACGGACTCCAGCAGGTCGTGTCGTGTCCGCTCGTCGAGGCGGGTGCCGTCGTCCAGGATCGTGCTGACGGCGCCGGTGATCGTGGCCAGGGGCGTGCGCAGGTCGTGCGACACCGAGCTGAGCAGCGAGTTCCGCAGGCGCTCGGTCTCGATCCTGACCTGGGCGGCTTGCGCGTCCGCCGTGAGGCGCGCGCGCTCGAGGGCCAGCGCCGTCTGGCCGGCGAACGTCTCGAGCTGGTGCAGGCGCTCGGGCGCATCCATCGCGTGCCGATCGGGCGGCCGCAGCCCGAGCACGCCGACCGGCCCCGTGGACGCCACCAGGGGGACGTACAGCGCCGAGGCGCCCGGCAACGTCGCGGTGCCGAGGCCGGCCGGCTGCCGGTGCTCGAAGACCCAGCGGCCGACGCCGAGGTCGTTGGCGTCCACGTCGAACTGTCCGCCCGCCCACGACACCAGGCGGCCGTCGTGACCGGCCGTGAGCACGACCACCTGGCTCTGGAACACCTCGGCCACGTGACGCACCGCGATCGTGAGCAGGGCGTCCACGCCGGGCGTGCTGGCCAGCTCGCGGCTCATGGCGTAGAGCGCGGCGGTTCGCTGCTCGCGGTGGAGCGCGGCCTCGGCCTGGGCGCGGGTGCGGACGGTCAGTCCGCTGATGACGAAGCCGACGGCCAGCATCACCAGGAAGGTCAGCAGGTGGCGCACGTCGCTCACCGCGAACGTCAGGTAGGGCGGCACGAAGAAGACGTCGAAGGCGGCGACGCTCAGGATGGAGGCCAGCAGCGAGGGGCCGCGGCCGGTGCGCATGGCCACCGCGATGATGCCGAGCAGATAGACCATCACGAGATTCGACAGTTCTGCGATGGGGAACAGCAGCCACGCCAGGGCGGTGGCGGCCGCCACCACCGCGACGGCCAGTCCGTGGGCCCGCCAGTCGGTCGCCAGCGCGCGCCGCTCGACCGGCGCCGGCGGTGCCCCGTCCTCGCGGCCGCCGGTGATGACGTAGACGTCGACGTCGCCGCTGCCCTGCACGAGCGCGTCGACGATGGAGCCCACCAGCAGGCGTTGCCAGCGCGTGCGCGTCGGCTTGCCGACGACGATCTTGCTGACGTTGCGGTCGCGCGCGTAGGCCAGGATGGCCTCGCTCATCGTCTCGCCGCTCAGCGTGATCGTCTGCCCGCCGAGCTGCTCGGCCAGGCGCAGGGTCTGGATGACGCTGTCGCGGGCCTCGGCCGGCAGGCGGAGCTGGGCCGGCGTCTCGACGTAGGCGGCGATCCACTCGGCGCCGATCTGATCGGCCATGCGCTTGGCGGCGCGGACCAGCCGCGTCGCCCACGGGCCGGGGCCAACGCAGACCAGCACGCGCTCGGCCGTCGGCCATACCGTGTCGATGGCGTGCTCGCGCCGATAGACGCGCATCTGCGCGTCTACCCGCTCGGCGGTGCGCCGGAGGGCCAGCTCGCGCAGGGCGATGAGGTTGCCCTTGCGGAAGAAGTGCTCGACCGCTTCCCCGGCCTGGGCCGGCAGGTAGACCTTGCCCTCGCGGAGCCGCTGCAGGAGGTCGTCGGGCGGCAGGTCGATCAGCTCCACCTCGTCGGCCCGTTCGAACACCGAGTCGGGCACCGTCTCCCGCATCACGACGCCGGTGATCCTGGCCACGATGTCGTTGAGGCTCTCGACGTGCTGGACATTGACGGTCGTGTAGACGTCGATGCCGGTATCGAGGAGCTCCACCACGTCCTGCCAGCGCTTGGCGTGGCGCGAGCCCGGCGCGTTGGTGTGGGCGAGCTCGTCGACGAGGATCACGGCGGGACGGCGCTGCAGCGCGGCGTCCAGGTCGAACTCGTGGAGCACCGTGCCGCGATATTCGACCGGGCGGCGTGGCAGCACCTCGAGCCCTTCGACCAGCGCCTCGGTCTCCGCGCGCTTGTGGGTCTCGACGTATCCCACGACGACGTCGACGCCGTCGTCGCGCTGCTCGCGCGCGGCTTCCAGCATCGCGTACGTCTTGCCCACGCCGGCCGCGGCACCGAAGAACACCTTCAGCTTGCCGCGCCGGGCCCGCGCCTCCTCTTCCTTGACGCGCGCCAGCATTGCTTCGGGGTCGGGCCGATGCTCGCTCATGGTCGTCCCGGCCGTATTCTACTCGCCCGAGTGCTCGGAAGCGCTCTACGAGCCCGCGCAGGCGTGTGCGGCGAGCGAGAGAAGGGCTCGCCCATCGCCGTCGAAGCGGAGTCAATGCCGGGAGGGCGGCGTCGTTGAGACGCTTTCTACGGGTGGGGCCAAGGTCTTAACGGCTTTTTGACGAGGCCTCTTCCTACACTGCGGAGTGGAGGATCGGGCCATGAATCTGGTCGGGGACGTGCTGTACGTCGGGCTCACCCTGCTCTTCTTCGGGCTCACCTGGACGTTCGTCAGGCTCTGCGAGCGGGTGTAGGAGGCGAGCCATGCCATTGATCTACGTCGTGGGCGGAATCGTGTCGCTGGGACTGCTGGTCTATCTGGTGCTGGCCCTTCTCGAGCCGGAGCTGTTCACATGACCGCGAACGGCGTCTTTCAGCTCGCGCTGTACCTGGTCGTTCTGCTCGCGCTGGTCAAGCCGCTCGGCGCCTACATGGCCCGGGTCTACCAGAACCAGCCGCTCGCCCTGGCCAGGGTGCTCGGCTGGCTCGAGCGCTTGATCTATCGGGCCGCCGGAGTCCGCCCCGACCAGGAGATGGGGTGGAAGACCTACGCCGTGGCGATGCTGCTCTTCAACGTCGTCGGCCTGCTCACGGTCTACCTGCTCCAGCGCCTGCAGGGCGTGCTCCCGCTCAACCCCCAGGGGCTGGGCGCCGTCTCGACCGACTCGTCGTTCAACACCGCGGTGAGCTTCGCCACGAACACCAACTGGCAGGGCTACGGCGGCGAGACGACGATGAGCTACCTCACGCAGATGCTCGGGTTGACCGTCCAGAATTTCGTCTCGGCGGCCGCCGGCATGGCGACGCTGGTGGCGCTGATCCGCGGATTCGCGCGCCGCTCCGTCGAGACGATCGGCAACTTCTGGGTCGACCTGACGCGAACGACGCTCTACATCCTGCTGCCGATGTCCTTCGTCCTCGCGCTGATCCTCGTCTCCCAGGGGGTGGTGCAGACGTACAGCCCGTACGCGAAGGTCGCGGTGCTGCAGCCGACCGAGTACGACGAGCCGGTCACCGACAAGGACGGCAAGCCCGTCCTGGACGAGAAGGGCCAGCCCAAGACCAAGAAGGCCACGCTGACCGAGCAGGTCATCGCCGTCGGTCCGGCGGCCTCGCAGATTGCCATCAAGCAGCTGGGGACGAACGGCGGCGGCTTCTTCAACGTCAACTCCGCGCACCCCCTGGAGAACGCCACGCCGCTCTCGAACTTCGTGCAGATGCTGTCGATCCTCCTGATCGCCGCGGCGCTCTGCTATACGTTCGGCGTCATGGTCGGCGACACGCGCCAGGGCTGGGCCATCCTCGCGGCCATGACGGTGATGTTCGTCGGGCTGCTGGCCGTGTGCGTGGTCGCCGAGCAGAACGGTCACACCCTCGCGCAGCAGGGCGTGGACCACACGGCGAGCGCGCTCTCGTCGGGTGGCAACATGGAGGGCAAGGAGGTCCGGTTCGGCATCGTCAGCTCCGCGCTGTGGGCCACGGCCACGACGGCGGCCTCGAACGGATCGGTCAACTCCATGCACGACTCCTACACGCCCCTCGGCGGGCTGGTGCCGATGTGGCTGATGCAGCTCGGGGAGGTCGTCTTCGGCGGCGTCGGCTCCGGCCTCTACGGGATGATCGTCTTTGCGATCATCGCGGTGTTCGTGGCGGGGCTCATGGTCGGCCGCACGCCCGAGTACCTCGGCAAGAAGATCGAGGCCTACGAGATGAAGATGGCCTCGCTGGTGATCCTCATCCCGCCGGCGGTGGTGCTGATCGGCATCGCCGTTGCCGTGCTGGCGCCGGGCGGCAAGGCCACCGTGTTCAATCCGGGGCCGCACGGCTTCAGCGAGGTGCTGTACGCGTTTTCCTCGGCGGGCAACAACAACGGCAGCGCCTTCGCGGGGCTCGGGGCCAACACGCCCTTTTACAACACGGCGCTCGGGTTCGCGATGCTGCTCGCCCGGTACTGGCTGGCCATTCCCACGCTGGCGATCGCGGGCTCGCTGGCCCGCAAGAAGACTGTCCCGGCCGGCCCCGGCACCCTGCCGACCCACCAGGCGTTGTTCGTGGGGCTGCTGATCGGTGTCGTGGTCCTGGTCGGTGCGCTCACCTTCGTACCCGCGCTCGCGCTCGGCCCGATCGTCGAGCACTTGATGCTCGCCACGGTGAAGTGAGGGACTGACGACATGGTCTCGACCACGAAAGTGCGTTCACTCTTCGATCCAACGATCGTGAAGCAGGCGATCGTCGACTCCTTCCGCAAGCTGACGCCTCGCCGACAGGTGCGCAACCCGGTGATGTTCGTCGTCTACGTGGGCTCGATCCTGACGACGCTCCTGTGGCTGCAGGCGCTCGTCGGGCAGGGCGAGGCGCCCGCCTGGTTCATCTTTTGGGTGTCGGTCTGGCTCTGGTTCACGGTGCTCTTCGCCAACTTCGCCGAGGCGATGGCCGAGGGACGGGGCAAGGCCCAGGCCGCCTCGCTCCGGAAGGCCCGACGCGAGCTCCAGGCCAAGCGGCTGCCGCGGCCCGACCGCGGCGCGAAGCACGAGGCGGTGTCGGCGTCGTCGCTGCGCCGTGGCCAGTTCGTGCTCGTCGAGGCCGGGGACTTCATCCCGGCCGACGGCACGGTGGTCGAGGGCGTCGCCTCGGTGAACGAGAGCGCGATCACCGGGGAGAGCGCCCCGGTGATCCGCGAGAGCGGGGGCGACCGCAGCTCGGTGACCGGCGGCACCCAGGTGCTGTCGGACTGGCTCATCGTCGAGGTCACCGCGAATCCCGGCGAGACATTCTTGGACCGGATGATCTCGCTGGTGGAAGGGGCCAAGCGCCAGAAGACGCCGAACGAGATCGCGCTCGACATCTTGCTGGCGGCGATGACCATCATCTTCCTGCTGGCCACCGCCACGCTGCTGCCGTACTCCATCTACAGTGTCGGCGCCGCCGGGCAGGGGGCACCGGTGACGGTCACCGTCCTCGTGGCCCTGCTGGTGTGCCTGATCCCGACGACGATCGGCGCCCTGCTCTCGGCGATCGGCATCGCCGGCATGGACCGCATGATCCAGAAGAACGTCATCGCCATGTCGGGCCGCGCCGTGGAGGCGGCCGGCGACGTGGACGTCCTCCTGCTCGACAAGACCGGCACGATCACCCTCGGCAACCGCCAGGCGACGCGGTTCTATCCAGCGCCGGGCGTCACCGAGCGGGACCTGGCCGATGCCGCCCAGCTGGCCTCGCTCGCCGACGAGACGCCGGAAGGGCGCAGCATCGTCGTGCTGGCCAAGGAGCAGTACGCGATCCGCGAGCGCGACGTCGCCAAGCTCGGCGCCACCTTCGTGGCGTTCACCGCGCAGACGCGCATGAGCGGCGTCAATTTGACCGGCCGCCAGGTGCGCAAGGGCGCCGCCGACGCCATCGAGGCCCACGTCAAGGGGGTCGGGGGCGTGGTGCCCGCCGAGGTCCGCGGCGTCGTGGATCGGGTCGCCAAGGAAGGCGCCACGCCCCTGGTCGTCTGCGACGGCCCCCGGGTGCTCGGGGTGATCCACCTCAAGGACATCGTCAAGGGCGGTATCCGCGAGCGCTTCGCCCAGCTCCGGCGCATGGGCATCAAGACCGTGATGATCACCGGCGACAACCCGCTGACCGCGGCCGCGATCGCCGCCGAGGCCGGCATCGACGACTTCCTGGCCGAGGCGACACCCGAGGCGAAGCTGCGGCTGATCCGCGAGCTGCAGGGGCAGGGGCGGCTGGTCGCCATGACCGGCGACGGCACCAACGACGCGCCGGCGCTGGCCCAGGCCGACGTGGCGGTGGCCATGAACTCCGGCACCCAGGCCGCCAAGGAAGCCGGCAACATGATCGATCTCGAATCCAACCCGACCAAGCTGCTCGAGGTCGTCGAGACCGGCAAGCAGATGCTCATGACGCGCGGGGCGCTCACGACGTTCAGCATCGCCAACGACGTCGCCAAGTACTTCGCCATCATCCCGGCGGCGTTTGCCTCGACCTACCCGGTGCTGGCGGCGCTGAACCTCATGCGGCTGGCGACGGCGCAGAGTGCGATCCTGTCCGCGGTCATCTTCAACGCGCTTATCATCATCGCGCTGATCCCGCTGGCCCTGAAGGGCGTGCGGTATCGGCCGCTCGGCGCCGCCGCCGTCCTGCGCCGCCACGTGTGGATCTACGGCATCGGCGGCATCCTCATCCCGTTCCCGGGCATCAAGCTGATCGACATGATCCTGGTCGCGCTGGGCCTGGTGTAAAGGAGCCAACGCCATGGGTGCTCAGATTCGTCCCGCCCTCGTCTCGCTGGTCATCCTGTCGGTGGTGACGGGCCTCGCCTATCCGGCGCTCGTCACCGCCATCGCGCAGGTGGTCTTTCCCCATCAGGCCAACGGCAGCCTGATCATGAAGGACGGCAAGGCCGTCGGCTCCACGCAGATCGGGCAGCCCTTCGACGACCCGAGGTATTTCTGGGGCCGCCCGTCGGCGACGTCCCCATTCGCCTACAACGCGGGCGCGTCGTCGGGCTCGAACCTGGGGCCGACGAACCCGGCGCTCACCAAGACGGTGCAAGACCGGGTGGATGCCCTGCGGGCGGCCGACCCCGGCAACACGGCGCCGGTGCCCGTGGATCTGGTCACCGCCTCCGGCAGCGGCCTCGACCCGCACGTCAGCCCGGCCGCCGCCCTCTACCAGGCGGGCCGCGTGGCGCGGGCGCGCAAGCTGGACGAGGCCGCCGTGCGCCGCCTGGTGGAGCAGCACACCGCCGGCCGGCAGCTCGGACTCCTCGGCGAGCCGCGCGTGAACGTGCTCGCCTTGAACCTGGCGCTCGACGGCGGGTAAGCCGGCGGGAGGATGCCGCTCAGCGGTGCGTCAGCTCGGGCTCGGCGTCGGCAAAGGCCGGCGCCGGCTCGAGCGGGTCGGGCCGCTCCGAGGCCGCCGGCCGGCGAGACTCGATCACCCGGACGGTGATCGTCCCGGCCGCGCACTCGCACCAGTCTTGAAGATCGAAGGCCGCGCGGTTCGCCCGGATCCACAGAGCCATCGCCGCCAGGGCGGCGAGCGCGAGCGCGTAGCGGAGCACGGTGCGCAGCACGTTCGGTGGAGTGGTGGTCTCGACGACCGCGAGCGCGGCCAGTGGCGGGAGCGTCGCTGCGTAGAGCCACCCCCAGCGGGGGCGTCCGACCGTCCGCGCAGACGTCTCGCACATCGCGGCACTCCTCCCTGTTCGCGACTCTCCCACGACTCCTCTCAAGCTCGCATCAAGACAGCGAGCGCCCGCATAAAAATCCCGTAAAAATCCCGACCGACGTGCCGTACCGATGGCGCGTCGGCGTAGCATCGGAGTCGCGTATGCGCGTCTCGCTGATGAAGCGCTGGCTCGTGGGACCGCCGATGCCGCTGGCGCAGGCGCGGCACGAGCGCCTCAGCAAGCGCGTCGCGCTGGCGGTCTTCTCCTCCGACGCGATGTCCTCGGTGGCCTACGCGACCGAGGAAATCTTGTTGATCCTCATCCTGGCCGGCGCTGTCGCCGTGCACTTCACGGTGCCGATCGCGCTGGCCATCACCGCGCTGCTGATCATCGTCGTCATCTCGTACCAGCAGACGATCCACGCCTACCCGAGCGGCGGCGGCTCCTACATCGTCGCCCGCGCGAATCTGGGGACGATGCCCGGCCTGGTGGCGGCGGCGGCGCTGCTGGTCGACTACGTGCTGACCGTGGCGGTCTCGGTGGCGGCCGGCGTGGCGGCGATCACGTCCGCCATCCCCGAGCTGTCGACGCACAAGGTCGTGCTGGGGGTCGTCTTCGTGGCGGCCATCGCCCTGGCCAACATCCGCGGCGTTCGAGAGTCGGGCCGGATCTTCGCGGTACCGACCTACTTCTTCATCGCCAGCTTCGGCCTGCTCCTGGTGGTCGGCGCCTTCCGCCTGCTGACGGGCTCGCTGCCGCCGGCCCCGCCGCCCCCGACGGCGGCGGTCGAGCCGCTCACCTGGTTCCTCGTCCTGCGCGCGTTCTCCTCGGGCTGCACGGCGATGACGGGGACCGAGGCAATCTCCAACGGCATCTCCGCCTTCCGCTCGCCCGAGTCGCGCAACGCGGCCATCACGCTCGGCTGGATGGCGGCGATCCTGGGCACCCTGTTCGTCGGCATCACCGTACTGGCCTCGACGCTGGGCGTGATGCCAAGCGAGAGCGAGACGGTCGTGTCGCAGATCGCGCGCCGGCTGTTCGGCGGCGGCGTCTTGTACTACGTGATCCAGGCGGCGACCGCGCTCATCCTCGTGCTGGCCGCCAACACCTCGTTCGCCGACTTCCCGCGGCTGGCCTCGCTCCTGGCCCGGGACCACTTCGTCCCCCGCCAGTTCGCCACGCTCGGCGAGCGGCTGGTCTTCTCCAACGGCATCCTCGTGCTGGCCGGCTTCGCCGCGTTGCTGCTCGTCCTGTTCGGCGGCGAGACCCACGCGCTGATCCCGCTCTACGCCGTCGGCGTGTTCATCTCGTTCACGCTGTCGCAGTCGGGCATGGTGCGCCACTGGTGGCGCGAGCGCACGAGCGGCTGGCGGTGGCGGATCGGGATCAACGGGGTCGGCGCCACGGCGACCGCCGTGGTGACGGTCGTCATCGCCGTCACCAAGTTCTCCCACGGCGCCTGGATCGTCGTGCTCGTCATCCCGCTGCTGGTCACCGCGTTCGTCATGATGTCGCGGCACTACGAGGAGGTGGCCGAGGACCTCTCGCTGGAGGGCATGGAGGCGCCCCCCGAGTTCCAGCACACCATCCTGGTGCTGGTCGGCGACGTGCATCGCGGCGTCGTCCGCGCCGTGCAGTACGCGAAGACGCTCGCCCCCACCGCGACGGTGCGCGGCGTCTACGTGGAGACGGACCCCGCGCGGACGAGTCGGCTCGAGGAGAAGTGGGCCCACTGGGGGCTCGGCGTGCCCCTGGTGGTGCTGGGGTCGCCGTACCGGTCGCTGCTGCGCCCCCTGCTCGACTACATCGACAAGATCCATGCGCGCGGCGACGATCAGATGGTGACGGTCGTGCTGCCAGAGTTCCTGCCCCGCCGGTGGTGGCAGCACGTGCTGCACAACCAGACCGCGCTGCTGGTGAAGGGCGCGCTGCTGTTCCGCGCGAACACCGTGGTGGCCGACGTCCCCTACCTGCTCAAGCGCTGACGGCGCCTACTTCCGCATCGACCCCCGGGGGGCGACGTACGAGGGAGAGCCGGCGCTGGATCTCGGCGGCGGCCCGGCCGGCACGCCGAGCGAGGGCGCGTAGGCGGGCGAGGACGCCGACGAGGACGGAATGAACGGCGCCGGCGCCGAGAACACGCGGGCGCCGGCGAACTCGGGGCCGCGGTCCTCATCGGCGGCGAGCTCGGTGGGCCGCGGGCGGTGGTAGGTCTGCGCGTCAGGGTCGCGCCAGAGCCCGCGCGCGTCCCGCACCGCGCCGTCTTGCAGCATGCGGAAGTAGCTCGCGTAGCCGGCGCTCGACGCCACCGCGGCCTCGCCGTACCCGCGATGCACCAGGATGGCGTTCACGAAGGTATCGCCGACCCAGACGTACGCCAGGAGCCGGCCGTGGGGGTCGCGCAGGGGGCCGTCGAAGACCAGCCGGATCCACTTGCCCTCGACCAGGCGTCGATTGGCCTCGCGCGCGGCCGTGGCATAGCGCTCGGGACCGTACGAGGGGTGCTCGATCCGCGGCGTGTTGACACCCAGATAGCGCACCACCTCGAGCCGGCCGCCCAGCTCCGTATACAGCGTGTCGCCGTCGACGACGCGCGTGACGTAGGCCGGTCCCAGCTGCGACTGCGCGTGGGCGCTGGTGGAGGCGACGACGAGCGTGGCGAGCAGGGCGACACCGGCGAGGCAACGGCCGACGGTCGTGTCCATAAGCCCTCCGAATCAGTGGAGGGCCCCGATATGGCCCCCCACTCCCCCAGGCGCTCGGCGCGCCCCGGGGAACCCGTGGCGCGCGTCGACCCCGCGATTTGGTCACAAGATCTGAGCCGTACTCTAGGTCGGCCGGGCCCGTCGTGTCAAAGCCGGTGCGTCGACACGGTGCTAGGTTGAAGGGGTGCTACGCCCCGCCGCGCCCCAGCCAGTCGAACGAGAGGATCTCAACGCGATAGTTCGCCGCCGCCGGCACCGGCGCCTGGAACCACGTGCGGTTGTTGGAGGGGACCGTGCCCAGCACCCAGGTCGTGGTGGTGCCGACCACCTTGCCGGCGGCGTCGAGCTGATCGATGCTGAGACGCATGCGGTCCGCAATGAGGCCCGAACGGTTGTAGATGAAACCCTCGACCACCGGGCCGCGCGCGGCCGTCCCGGGCCTCCACTCCAGGGTGAAGTAGTGGTCGAGACTTCCCGGTGCATAGTTCGGTCCTGCCTGCGCGGTCGAGGCCAGGAGCAGCAGAGCCAGCACGGCGGTCCAGACGCGACGCATGGCCAAGCCTCCTCGGGCCGCGCCGTCCGTTCGCGCGTACCCTGTCTCTTACAACGCGGGAACCCCGGCGATGGATTCGTGGTTGCCGCGCCGAGCGGAGCGGTGAAGACATGACATCGAGGCGTCGATTTCGCACGATCTGTGCGGGCATCGCGGTGCTGCTCGCCGGGGCGGGTCCGACCATGGCCTTTCAGACCGAGGTCCAGCGATACTACGAGTCCATGAAGGACATCTGCCAGACGGGCGTCACGCCCCCGATGACGGCCGCCTGGGGCCGGGCGACCCAGGCCCTCGAAGCGGCGCGCTACGGTGGCGGGCGGGACGGCAGCAACTTCGCGGGGATCAAGAGTCCGGCGGATACGTGGCTCGACTGCGTCCAATCACCCGGCGACGGCAAGACGTAGAGCCTTCCTCGGGTGACGCCCGTTTGGTATGATCGGCGAGCCATGGTGCAGCGCCTTCCTGAACTCATCGGCCGGGCGATGATCGACCCAGATTTCCTCGCCGATCTGCAGAGGTCCCCCGACACGGTTCTGGCCGAGTACGAGCTGAGCGCCGACGAACGTAACACCGTGCTCGGCGCCATCGCCCGGCTGGACAAGGCCCCGACCCGGGAGCGCGCCCAGGCATTCCGCTCGGCTCTCATCCGCCGCGTGGCCACCTAGACCGGCGGGGACGTCGGTGTCCAGCCCCGCCGAGACGCTCGCCTTCCTGCGAGAGGTGCGGCTGTTCAAGGACATCGCGGAGCCGGAGCTCACCACGCTGGCCCAGACCCTCCGCGAGCGTCCGCTCAAGCGGGGCCAGGTGCTCTTCCGCGAGGGTGAAGTGGGCGAGGAGATGTTCGTCGTCCTGCGCGGCTCGATCGTCATCTCCAAGCCGGTCACCGGTCGCGTCGAGCAGGTGCTGGCCCGCATCGGCCCCGGCGACTTCTTCGGCGAGATGAGCCTCTTCGACCGCTCGCCACGCTCGGCGACCGTCCAGTCCGATTCCGACGCGACGCTCCTCGTGCTCGACCGCGAGGCGCTGCGCCGGCTCACCGAGCAGAGCCCCCGGGCGGCGGCCGCGTTCTTCCACGCGCTGGTGCAGGTGTTCATCGAGCGGTTGCGTGCCTCCGGCGACCTCGTCGCCGAGGTGACGCGGTGGGGGCTGGAGGCCACCGGCCTCGACCTGGACTCGCGATGAAGGAGACGGACGCCTCTCCCACGCCCCCGCGCCGCGCCAAGCTGGAGCTGCTCGTCCGGCACGACGCCGACGAGGGCTTCGACGTCCGCCAGATCGGCAGCGCGACCGCGTTCGTGCAATCGCGGCCGCAGCGGGTGCCGGCCGAGTCCTGGGAGCTGGCCGAGATGCCGTCGCGGGTGGCCGGGCAGCCCAGCTTCTTTCTGAAGAACACGACCACCGATCGGTTCCTGCTGCTGACCGAGCCCGAGAAGTTCCTGTGGCAGCAGATGGACGGGCAGACGTCGCTGCAGGAGATCGCCACCGCCTACGTGCTGCGCTACGGCGCCTTCGACTTCGACATCATCCCCGCGCTCATGCGCAAGCTGCAGCGCGCGCAGCTCCTCACCCTCACGCCGACCTCCCGGCTGCGGCAGGCGCTGGCGCGCAACCGGCGCCGGCCGATCGTGAAGGCGATCGAGAGCGGCCTCACCGCGCTGGAGCGCATCAACATCTCCAGCCGCAACGTGCAGCGCGTGTTCACCGCGGCCTATCGGTGGGGCGGCTTCCTGCTCTTCACGCCGGCCGGCGTGGTCGCGTGCCTGCTGCTGGCGGGGGCGGGGCTGGTGGCCGGCGTGAAGCTGTGGCACGAGGGCGGCGACATCGTGGCCGGCTTCGGCGGTCACGCCCTGCGGGGCCTGCTCACCGTCAAGCTGCTCTTCTTCCTCACCGTCGCCGCCCACCAGATCGTCCACGGGCTGGCGCTCATCCACTACCGGCGGCGCGTGCGCGAGTTCGGCTTCACGTTCCTGCACGGCTTCGTGCCGACCTTCTACGTGGACGTCACCGACATCTTCATGACGAGCCGCCGGGCCCGGGTGGTCACCGCGATCTCGGGCGCGGGGGTGCACCTGGTCCTGGGCTCGGCCTGGTTCCTCGTCGCGCTGTTCGCGCCGCTCGGCAGCTTCACCCAGGCGTTCGCGGCGGCCTCCGGCATCATCCAGTGGCAGGCCTTCGTCATCGCGCTCTACCCGTTCTGCTTCATCGAGATGGACGGCTATCACGTCCTGGTGGACGTGCTCGGCATGCCGACCCTCAAGCAGGAGGCGATGAGCTGGGCCGGCAGCCTCGTGCGGCGCGGTGCCTCCTGGCGCATGGGACGGCAGGAGGCGGTGTTCGCGTTCTACGTGGTGGTGTCGACGATCTCGGTCGCCGCCTTCGTCGCCTTCAACGTGATGCTGATCGTTCACGCGCGCAGCTGACCGGCGTCCTCCAGCAGCGCCTCCACCGCCACCCCGATTTCCCGCGCCCCGGCCGCCGCGCCGGCC
The DNA here is from genome assembly GCA_963743355.1 of uncultured Candidatus Rokubacteria bacterium. Lineage (GTDB taxonomy): Bacteria > Methylomirabilota > Methylomirabilia > Rokubacteriales > CSP1-6 > AR5. The sequence continues at coordinate 2,265,432 of CAVUPM010000002.1, read as the reverse complement.
GACGTCCGGTGCTCATCGAAGGCCGCCGCCTGCTCGGCGGGTGTCGCCGCGGCCAGCCGCGCCTGGGCGCGGGCCCGCAGCGCGTCGCCCAGCGCCAGCCCCAGCTCGGCCAGCGCCGCGAAGCCGAGCCGTACCTGGTCGACGCGGCTGGCCGCGCTCGCCAGGCGCGTGGCCAGGGCGCGTCGCAGCCGGGCCGAGATCGCCGCGCGGCCGTCCGCCAGCGCGGCGATCTCGCCGGTCAGGGGTGCCCACTCGAGCGTGAGCCCGGCGGCGACGGCCCGGAGGGACTCCGCCAGCGGCGGCGCGCTGGCGGCCACGACCACGGCCACCACGCCCGCCGCCACCGCGGGGGCGAGCGCGCGGCGCGGGTCGGCGTCGGGCGCCGGCAGCGCGGCCGCGAGCACGCGACCGTCGGGCGCCAGCACGAGGTGGTCCTCGAGCGCCGTGTCGAGCGCCCACAGCGAGCCGTGGACGTGGTCGCCGACGTCGTGCACGCGATGGGTCGTGCGGCGCTGCACGCCCGGCCAGTCGGCGCGGTAGTAGGCGCGGCCACGCCACGCCAGCTTTTCGATGCGCGCGCGCGACTGCACGTACACGCCGCCCGGCGCGAACGCGCGGGCGTGCGGCGCCGGCGACCAGCGCAGCGCGCCGGCCATGAAGGCCGCCAGGACGTCAGGGAGACGGCCGGGATCGTCGGCGTCGAGCCGCGTCCACAGGAAGGACTCGAGCAGCGCGAGGAAGAGCTGCTCGGTCGGATAGGGGCCGCGGTAGGCGAGCGCGGTGCGTCCCTGATCGGCGGCCAGCGCGGCGATCAGGTTCAGGACGGCGGTGCCGCCGCCGGGCGGCAGCCGCGCGGGCTCGGCCAGCGGGGGGATGGCGTCGACGCGCCCCCACTCGATCGACGCGCAGTGCGTGAGTGGCGCCCCACCGTGGCGGAGCAGGTCCGACACGCCCCAGCGTGGGTCGTGAGCCGCGCGCGGCTGGATGGCGAGCCAGGAGCCGTCCGGGACCCGCACCGCGGCCTCAGCCAGGCGCTCGTCGTCGGCCCAGGCCAGGGTGGCGACCGGGGCGCCGTAGCGGTCGTGCTCGCCGACCCGGCGGCCGCGGGCGTCGCGGAGCACCTCGCCGCCGTCGCCGCCGCTCACGCGCCGGATGATACAATCTCACCGGTGCGGAGGAGTAACCCGTGATCCACGAGGATCTCGCCTGGCGTTCGGCGCTCGAGATCGCCGCGCTCGTCCGTGACAAGCAGCTCTCCCCGGTCGAGCTCACCGCTGCGCTGCTGGCCCGGATCGAGGCGCTCGATCCGCGTCTGAACGCCTTCTGCCTGGTGACGGCGGACGCGGCGCGGGCGGCGGCGCGGGAGGCGGAGATCGCCGTCATGAAGCGCGAGCCGATCGGCGTGCTGCACGGCGTGCCCCTGTCGCTCAAGGACGTGCTCTACACGCGCGGGCTGCGGACGACCGGTGGGTCCCGCCTGTTCGCGGACCTCGTGCCGGAGGAGGACAACGTCGCCGTGGGCCGTCTCAAGGCGGCCGGCGCCATCATCCTCGGCAAGACCAACACCTCGGAGTTCGGCCACAAGGCGCTCACCGACAATCCGCTCTTCGGCGTCACCCGCAATCCCTGGGACCTCGAGCGCACGCCGGGCGGCTCCAGCGGCGGCGCCGCGGCGGCGGTGGCCAGCGGGCTGGGGCCCGTCGCGCTCGGCACCGACGGCGGCGGCTCCGTACGCATCCCGGCCGGCTTCTGCGGGCTGGTCGGCGTCAAGCCGTCGTTCGGCCGCGTGCCGCAGACGCCCGGGTTCCCGGGCTGGGACCACGTCGGGACCACCGGCCCGCTGGCGCGGACCGTGCGAGACGCCGCCGCCGTCCTCGACGTGGTCGCCGGCGGCGACGACCGCGATCGCACGACGCTGCCGCGCGAGCCGGGCTCCTATCTGGCATCGTGCGACGACGACGTGCGGGGCCTGCACGTGGCGTGGACGCCGGATCTCGGCTACGCCGCCGTCGACGACCGCGTGCTGGAGATCTGCGGCAACGCCGCCGCCGAGTTCGAGAACCTCGGCTGCCACGTGGAGGTCGTGAACCCCGGCTGGGAAAATCCCGAGGAGGCGTTCTCGACCATCCTGGCCGCGCAGTTCTACGCCGCCTGGGCCGACGAGCTGCCGGCGCGCGAGGCCGACATGGACGCCTCGCTCGTGCGCTTCATCCGCCGCGGCGGTGCCGTCACCGCGCGCGACTACCTCACGGCCATGGCGAAGGTCAACGCCTACTGGCAGGAGGTCCACGTCTTCCTGGCGCGCTTCGACCTGCTGCTGACGCCGACGACCGCGGTGCCGCCGTTCCCGCTCGGCGCCGGGGTCCCGCGCGAGATCGCCGGTCAGCCGGTGTCGCGTCTGGGCTGGATGCCGTTCACGTATCCGTTCAATCTGACCGGGCAGCCCGCCGCTTCCGTGCCGGCCGGCTGGACCGAAGACGATGTGCCCGTCGGGCTGCAGATCGTGGGCCGGCGCCACGCCGACCGCACGGTGCTGGCCGCGGCCGCCGCGTTCGAGACGGCGTGCCCGTGGCGGGACCGCCGGCCGGTGCAGTGACCGTTCACGTCAAGCGGGGCCCGGCAGCATGGAGCGTCCCCGCCCGGTGGGCCCTGGCCTCCCTGCTCCTTGCCGCCGCGCTCGTCTTCGTCGTCTGGCTCGTCGTGACCGATTCGCCGGCCATCAAGTTCCTCGTGCAGCTCTACCGCGACAAGTACTTCATGCGCGACGCCGTCGCCTCCTGGGGCTGGCTGGCGCCGCTGGTCTTCATCGGCATCCAGGCGATGCAGGTGATCGTCTCGCCCATTCCCGGCGAGATCACCGGCCCGGTGGGCGGCGCCCTGTTCGGCACGACGTGGGGGCTCGTCTACTCGACGGTGGGGCTGACGATCGGCACCCTGGTCTGCTTCGGGCTGGGCCGGCTGTGGGGCGAGCCGCTCATCCGCCCCTGGCTCAGCGAGCACAACTGGCACCGGATGAACTTCATCGTCGAGGCGGAGGGAGCGATCTTCTGCTTCATCCTCTACCTGATCCCCGGCTTCCCGAAGGACATCGTCTCGTACCTGTTCGGGATCAGTCCGATGCCGTTCTGGCTCTTCGCGCTCGTGTCGACCATCGGGCGGATCCCGGGGACCTGGATCAGCTCGTACTTCGGTGCCCACGTGGGCGACCAGCAGTACGTCAACGCGGCGATCTTCATCGCGCTGGTGACGGCGGCCTGCCTGCCTCTGTACTACTACCGCCACCAGATCCTGCGCCGCTTTCACCGCAAGCCGCGGATGAGCCGACCCGACCGCAAGAAGAGGGCCGGTTGAGCCGCGGGCCGGAAAAGCGCTTGACACTCCCCGGGCCGGCTCGTACATTACGCGGCACGCTATGGGCCACTCGACGCGCACCGGCTTCTTCTACTTTTACTTTTACGCCGAGGTCCGCCCACCGGCTCTGACCTGATCCCACAAGAGCCGCGGGCGGACGGAGCCCGCGGCCCTGAGCGATTCGAGGCCGCGGGACCCCGCGGCCTCTTTTTTTTACAAAGGAGACAGCGATGATCATCGTGCTGAAGTCGGGGACCTCCGACGCCGACCTGGCGGACGTCGAGCGGCGCATCCGCGCCATGGGCTACACGCCGCACACCATCCGCGGCGAGCTGCGCAACGTCATCGGGGCGATCGGCGACGACCGCGGCAAGGAGCGGCTGCGCGCGCTGGAGTCGCTGGAGTGCGTGGAGAGCGTCACGCCCATCCTGCAGCCGTTCAAGCTGGCCAGCCGCGAGGTGCGCAGCGCCAACACGCAGGTGCGGGTGGGCGACGCCGTCGTCGGCGGCCGCGCGATCGTGGTGATGGCCGGGCCCTGCTCGGTGGAGTCGCGGTCTCAGGTGCTCGAGGTGGCGGCGCGCGTGAAGGCGGCCGGTGCCCGCGTGCTCCGCGGCGGCGCCTTCAAGCCGCGCACCTCGCCCTACGCGTTCCAGGGGCTGGAGGCGGAGGGGCTCAAGCTCCTGGCCGAGGCCAGGCGCGAGACGGGGCTGCCGATCATCACCGAGGTCATGGAGCCCGAGCGCGTCGACCTCGTCGCCGAGCACTCCGATATCTTGCAAATCGGCGCCCGCAACGTGCAGAACTTCTCGCTGCTGCGCCGGGTGGCCGAGGCCGGCAAGCCGGTGCTGCTCAAGCGCGGCATGTCCACGACGATCCAGGAGTGGCTGCTGTCGGCCGAGTACGTGCTGTCGGGCGGCAACCCCAACGTCATCCTGTGCGAGCGCGGCATCCGGACCTTCGAGACGGCCACGCGCTTCACGCTCGACCTCAACGCGGTGCCGGTCCTCAAGAAGCTCACCCACTTGCCGGTCGTCGTCGACCCGAGCCACGGCACCGGCCACTGGGAGTACGTCGAGTCGATGGCGATGGCGGGCGTGGCGGCGGGCGCCGACGGCCTGCTGATCGAAGTGCATCCCAAGCCCGAGGAGGCGCTGTCGGACGGGCCGCAATCGCTCAAACCGGAACGCTTCGTGGCACTGATGAGCCGCCTGAGGAAGGTCGCCCGGGCCGTCGACCGCGACTTATAATCGAGGGGATGGGTCTGTGGGAATTTTTGCGCCAGTGGCCGCGTGGACGGATGATCGCGGGGGTCGTCGTCTCGATCCTGGTCCACGTACTCGTCGTCTGGGGAGTGCTGGGGGGCCTCGAGGGCGGCCTGGCGCCGCGCTGGGTGCCGAAGAAGGGCGATACCATCATCGTGGAGCTGCCGAAGCCGGAGGAGACCGCCAGCGCGGGGAACCCCGCCGCGCCACCGCCTCCCGCCGCGCGGCCCGCCCCGCCGCAGCCACCGCCAGCAGCCAGGCCCACGCCGTCCCCACGCCAGGCGCCCGCCCCACCGCGCGAGGAGCGCCGCGTGGCCAGCGCGCCGCGCCCGGCCGAGCCACCTCCGGTTCCGCGCACGCCCGAGCCGGCGCCCCGCGCGCCCGAGCCGGCGCCGCCCGAGCCCGCCCCCAGCGCGACGGAGCCGGCGCCCCCCGCTCCGCAGGCCGAGCCGGCGCCACGGCCCACCACCCCGTCGCCGGCCGAGGTACGTCGCGAGCCGACGGAGCGCCAGGTGGCCAGCCTGCCGCCCGGCGGTCGTCCCGCGCCCAGCGTCACCGACGTGCGGGCGGCGCTCCGGCAGGGGGCCGGTGGGCGGGGCCAGGGGCGGGGCGGGATCGAGGGCGATCCGATCCGGCTCGACTCCACCGACGCGAACTACAGCGAGTACCTCGAGCAGATCCGGCGCCGGATCAAGGAGAAATGGGGCTTCCCGTGCGTGCCCAACGCAAAGACGGGGGGGTGCGACCACTACACGACCTCGCTCGACGTGCACTTCGGCATCCTCAAGGACGGCCGGGTGCAGTTCGTGGACGTCGTGAAGTCGTCGGACCACAGCGTCTACGACCAGTACGCGACGCGCGCCATCCTGCTGGCCCAGCCATTTCCGCCGGTACCGCCCGCCATGATGGCCGCGATGCGGCGTGGCAGCAGCGGGCTGGCCATCAGCGCGCGCTTCAGCTACGTCGTGGAGTCCTCGCTCACGAACCTCCTGCGCTGAGTGGTACGGAAACGCCTGCAACTGCAGGACGTTGTCTTGACACCCCGCGTCGTCGTAGGTAGCATGTGCCCTACTCTGGATAGGCTCGTAGCTCAGTGGGAGAGCGCCTCTCTGACGCAGAGGAGGTCGGCGGTTCGAAACCGCCCGAGCCTACCATCCCCCCGCACCTCAGGAGTGTATGGCCGAGTCTGAAGAAGACCGACATCTCAAGCTGACCGGCGAGTTCGACTGCGATCCGACGCCGCTCTCCACGCTGCGTCACTCCACCTCGCACGTGATGGCGCAGGCGGTGAAGCGCCTGTTCCCCGACGTCAAGGTCGCCATCGGCCCCGCGATCGAGGACGGCTTCTACTACGACTTCGCCAGGGGCGAGCCGTTCACACCGGAGGACCTGGCGCGCATCGAGTCCGTGATGGCCGACATCGTGAAGGCCGACCTGCCGTTCGAGCGCCGCGAGCTGAGCCGCGCCGAGGCGATTGCGTTCTTCCGCGAGCGGGGCGAGCGCTTCAAGGTCGAGATCATCGAGGGCATCGCCGCCGACCGGGTGTCGCTCTACACCCAGGGCGATTTCGTCGACCTCTGCCGTGGCCCGCACGTCCGCCGCACCGGCGAGATCAAGGCGTTCAAGCTGCTCTCGTCCTCGGGCGCCTACTGGCGCGGCGACGAGAAGAACCCGATGCTCCAGCGCATCTACGGCACTGCCTGGCTGACCCAGGAGGAGCTCGACCAGCACCTGTGGCGGCTCGAGGAGGCCAAGAAGCGCGACCATCGCAAGCTCGGCCGCGAGCTCGATCTCTTCGACTTCTACGACGTGGCGCCGGGGGCGCCGTTCTGGCTGCCCAACGGCATGATCCTGGTCCGCGAGCTCGAGAAGTTCGCCCGCGAGCGGCTGGACGCGCAGGGCTACCAGGAGATCTCCACCCCGATGCTCGTCAACAAGAAGCTGTGGGAGCAGTCGGGGCACTGGGAGCACTATCGGGACAACATGTTCAAGATCGAGGTCGAGGGTGAGATCTTCAGCCTGAAGCCCATGAACTGCCCGGAGGCCACCTACGTCTACCGGCGCTCGCTGCGCTCGTACCGCGACCTGCCGCTGCGCTTCAGCGAGATGGGGCGCGATCACCGCAACGAGCGCTCGGGGACGCTGACCGGCCTGGTCCGTGTGCGCCAGTTCACCCAGGACGACGCGCACATCTTCTGCCGACCGGACCAGCTCCAGGACGAGATCACCGCCCTGCTCGATCTCGTCCGCGAGTGGTACAAGACGTTCGACCTGCAGCCGTCGTACAAGCTCTCGACCCGCCCGGAGCAACGGCTGGGGACCGGGGCCCAGTGGGACAACGCCGAGAACTCGCTCGCGGAGGCGCTGCGCGGCAACGGGCTCGCGTACGACGTCGAGCCGGGCGGCGGCAACTTCTACGGCCCCAAGGTCGACATCGACGTGCGCGACGCGCTCGGGCGCGGCTGGCAGGTGGCCACGATCCAGGTCGACCTCACGATGCTGCCGGAGCGCTTCGCGCTCGAGTACATCGACACCGACGGCCAGCCGAAGCGGCCGGTGGCGATCCACCGGGCCATCTTCGGCTCCTACGAGCGCTTCATCGGCATCCTGATCGAGCACTATGCCGGCGCGTTCCCCACGTGGCTGGCCCCCGTGCAGGCCCGCGTGCTGCCCGTGTCCGAGAAGTTCATGGACTATGCGCGCTCGGTTCATCTGACGCTGCGCGCCGCCCACATCCGCGCCGAGCTCGACGAGCGCAACGAGAAGCTCGGCTACAAGATCCGCGACGCCCAGGTGCGCAAGGTCCCCTACATGCTGGTGGTCGGCGGGCGCGAGGCCGAGCAGGGCACGGTGAGCCTGCGCCACCGGACGGGCGAGGACCTCGGCGCCGTGCCGCTCGATCGGGTCGTGACCGATCTCACGGCGGAGATCGCCGCGCGTGTCGCCAGCCTGACCGTGGGCCGGTCTTGACGACTGCGGCTCGCACTGCCACTGCCCCAACCCATGCTGAGGAGCCACGCCTCTGAGCAAAGCACAAGAGATTCGCATCAACGAGGGGATCCGGGTCCGCGAGGTCCGCGTCGTGAGCGCCGACGGCGAACAGCTCGGTGTCATGCCCACCCAGCAGGCGCTGGAGACGGCGCGCGGGCAGGAGCTCGACCTCGTCGAGGTCGCGCCGGAGGCGAGCCCGCCGGTCTGCCGCATCATGGACTTCGGCAAGTACAAGTACACGCAGGCCCGGCGGCTGAAGGAAGCGCGCAAGAAGCAGACGACGGTCTCGGTGAAGGAAGTGAAGATGGGCCCCAAGACGGAGCGCCACGACTTCGACTTCAAGCTGAAGCACGTGCGGCGGTTCCTGGAGGAGGGGCACAAGGCCAAGGTGACGGTCCGCTTCAAGGGCCGCGAGATGGCCCACACCGAGCTCGGCTGGAAGATGCTCCAGAAGATGGTGACGGCGGTCTCCGACATCGCGGTGGCGGACAACAACCCCCGCATGGAAGGCCGCATGCTCCACATCATGCTGAGCCCCAAGGCGTCTCATTGACATGGGGGCCCCGACATGGCCCCCAAGCCCCCAACGCTCGGAGCGCCCCGGCGAAGCCGTGGCGCTCCTCGACAACGCTGGACGGAGAATACGGTAATGCCGAAGATGAAGACGAAGCGGGCGGCGGCGAAGCGGTTGCGCAAGACCGCTTCGGGCCGTCTCAAGCGTAATCGCGGGTGGAAGAGCCATTTGCTGGAGGCCAAGTCGCCCAAGCGGCGCAAGCGGCTCCGCACGGGCACGCTGGTGAACAAGGTGGACGAGCCGCGCCTCAAGGTGCTCGTCCCGTACCTGTAAGAACGAGGAGGTCAGGGGCATGCCACGGGCCAAGGGCGGCGCCAAGACGCGCCACCGCCGGAAGAAGATCCTCAAGAAGGCCAAGGGCTACGTCGGTGGGCGGTCGCGGCTGTACCGCACCGCCGCCGAGACGGTGCTGCGGGCGGGCGCATTCGCCTACCGCGATCGCAAGGCGAAGAAGCGGCTGTCGCGCCGGCTGTGGATCGCGCGCATCAACGCCGCCTGCCGCGAGGCCGGGCTGACGTACTCCGTCTTCATCGCCGCGCTGAAGAAGACCGGCATCCTGCTCGATCGCAAGATCCTCGCCGAGATAGCCGTCCGCGACCCGGCCGGCTTCTCCAAGCTCGCCGAGACCGCCAAGGCGCAGGCGCGCTAGACCGCGGCCGTGCGAGCCGCAGCCGAAGGCGAGGCGAGCCCGTGAACTCGACCCACCCGCGCGTCGACGCCCTCGCCGGCGAGGCCCGCGGCGCGGTCGAGGCCGCGGGCTCCGCGGCCGATCTCGAGGCCGTGCGGGTCCGGTACCTCGGCCGCCAGGGCGCGCTGACCCAGCTCCTCCGCTCGCTCGGCTCGTTGCCCGCGCAGGAGCGGCCGCTGGTGGGCGCGGCGGCCAACGAGGCCAAGCGCGAGCTGGAGGCCTTGCTCGACGCGCGGCTGGCCGAGGCGCTGGCCCGCGAGAACAGCGCCCAGCGCGCGCGCGACCGGCTCGACCTCACGCTGCCCGGCCGCCGGCCGCCGCTGGGCGCCGTGCATCCGCTCACGCGCGTGCACGACGAGATCGTGTCGATCTTCGGGGGCCTGGGCTTCTCGGTCGCCGAGGGGCCGGAGATCGAGAGCGACTTCTACAACTTCGAGGCGCTCAACATCCCCAAGGATCATCCGGCGCGCGACATGCAGGACACCTTCTACCTCTCCGACGAGACCCTGCTGCGCACGCACACCTCGCCGGTGCAGATCCGCACCATGCGGGCGGCGACCGGCCGCGCGCCCGTGAAGATCATCGTCCCCGGCCGCGTGTTCCGGCGCGACGTCCCCGACGCCTCGCACTCGCCGGTCTTCCACCAGGTGGAGGGGCTGGCCGTGGACCGCAACATCACGATGGGCGACCTCAAGGGCACGCTCGAGCTGTTCGCCCGCGAGATGTTCGGGCCGAAGTCGCGGATCCGGTTCCGTCCGTCCTTCTTCCCGTTCACCGAGCCCTCGGCCGAGGTGGACGTGCTGTGCTTCATGTGCGGGGGCGCCGGCTGCCGCGCGTGCAAGGACGGCTGGCTGGAGATCCTCGGCTCCGGCATGGTCCATCCCCGGGTCCTGCGCAACGGTGGCTACGACCCCGAGGAGGTCACGGGCTGGGCGTTCGGCATGGGTATCGAGCGTATCGCGATGCTCAAGTACGGTGTCGACGACCTGCGCCTGTTCTTCGAGAATGACCTGCGGTTTCTCAGACAGTTTGCGTAGGCCGATCTCGTGAAGATTCCGTACAGCTGGATCCGGGAGTTCGTCGACGTCGATCTGACGGCGGAGCAGGCGGCCGAGCGCCTGATCAATGCGGGGCTGGAGGTGCCGAGCGTGACGGCGGTGGCGGCCGACGTGCGCGGCGTCGTCGTCGGCGAGATCGAGGCGATCGAGCGCGAGCTGGGCGAGAGTCATGGACACCGGCTGGTGCTCTGCCGCGTGAGCACGGGCCGCGAGCGCTTCGCCGTCGTGTGCGGGGCGCCGAACACGCGCGTCGGCCTGCGGGCGGCCTTCGCGCCGCCGGGCGCCACGCTGCCGGGCGGGCGGGAGATCGGCGTCGCGAAGATCCGCGACGCCGAGTCCCAGGGGATGCTCTGCTCCGAGCGCGAGCTCGGCCTCGGCGACGAGCACGAGGCGGGCGTGCTCGCCCTCGACGCCGACGCGCCGCTCGGCGCCGATCTCATCGGCCACCTCGGTCTCGACGACCGGGTGCTGGAGATCGAGATCACCCCGAACCGTCCCGACTGCCTGTCGGTGCTGGGGGTCGCCCGTGAGCTGGCCGCGCTCACCGGCCGCCGGCTCCGCCCGCCGGCCGTCGCCGTGCGCGAGGGGCGGCCGTCGGCGCGCTCCGTCGCCCGCGTGCGCGTCGAGGCGCCGGACCTCTGCCCCCGCTACACGGTGCGGGTGATCGGCGGCGTCCGGGTGGGCCCGAGCCCGGCCTGGATGGCGGCGCGCCTGCGGGCGTGCGGGCTGCGGCCGATCAGCAACGTCGTGGACATCACCAACTACGTGCTGTGGGAGCTGGGCCATCCGCTGCACGCCTTCGACGGCGACCGCGTGAGCGACGCGACCTTCGTGGTGCGGCGCGCGCGGGCGGGCGAGCGCTTCACGACGCTCGACGGCCAGGATCGCGCGCTCGACCCATCGATGCTCGTGATCGCCGATCCCGAGCGCGCCATCGGCCTGGCCGGCGTGATGGGCGGCGCCAACTCCGAGGTCGGCGCCGCCACCTCGCGCGTGTTTCTCGAGAGCGCCTGCTTCGCGCCGGCCTGCATCCGCCGCACCTCGCGGACGCTCGGCCTGCGCACCGACGCCGCCTACCGCTTCGAACGGGGCGCCGACATCGAGGGCCTGGTGGACGCCAGCGCCCGGGCGGCCCGGCTCATCGCCGAGCTGGCCGGCGGCACGGTGGCGCGGGGGATGGTCGACGTCTACCGGCAGCGGCGCAAGCCGGTGCGCGTCCGCTTGCGACTGGACCGCGTCGAGCGCGTGCTCGGCGTCGTGCCGACTCGGCCGCACGCGCGCCGCATCCTGGCCGGGCTCGGCCTCGGCGTGCGCGACCGCGGGCGCGACCTCGACGTCGAGGTGCCGAGCTTCCGGCGCGACCTCGCGATGGAGGACGACCTCGCCGAGGAGATCATCCGCGTGTGGGGCTACGACAAGATCCCGTCCACGCTGCTGTCCGGCGCCACGGTCGAGGTGGCGCGCGAGTCGGAGCGGCTGCGCCAGGAGGGCCTCGTGCGGCGGGCGCTGGTCGGCGCCGGGCTCGTGGAGGCGGTGGCCTACAGCTTCACCGATCCCGCGCGGGCGGCGGCGCTGCGCGCGCCCGGCGACGCCGACCCGGTGGCGCTGCTGAACCCGCTGAGCCAGGACGCCTCGGTGCTGCGCCCGCACCCGCTCGACGGCGTGCTCGGCGTCGTCGCCACCAACGTGCGGCGCCAGCAGCCCGACGTCCGCGTCTTCGAGATCGGGCGCACGTACGAGCGCGCGACCGGTGGCGACACCGGGACGGCGGAGCCGCGCTGGGCCGCGGTCGCGCTGACCGGCGCCCGTCGTGATCCCGGCTGGCAGGGCGACCCCGGCGCCGTGGACGTGTACGACGCCAAGGGCTACGCCGAGCACGTGCTGGCGACCTTCGGGGTGGCGACGCAGACCCGGCTCGGCGGGCGTCTCGGCGGCTTCGAGCCCGACAGCCACGCGAGCCTGGTGACCGGGGCCGGCGAGGTCGTGGCCGAATTCGGCGAGGTGGCGGCGCCCGCGCGCGAGCGCTTCGGCGTCGACGGGCCGGTGTTCGTGGCGGCCATCCCGCTCGACCGGCTGCCGTCCATGCCGGTCGCGCCGCGGTATCAGCCGCTGCCGCGCTTTCCCTTTGTCCAGCGCGACATGGCGTTCTCGATCGGCGATCCGGCGCTGGCGGTGGCGGCGGTGCAGAGCGCCATCGGCCGCATGGCCGGCCCGCTGTTGCGGGAGGTCGCCGTCTTCGACGTCTTCCGGTTGCCCGACGCCTCGCGCAGCGTGGCCTGGCGCTTGACGTTCCAGGCCGACGACCGCACGCTCACCGACGAGGAGATCAACGCGATTCACCGGCGGGTGGCGGACGCGGTCAGCCGCGAGTTCGGCATCGCGCTGCGGGGGAGTTGACGGGATGACCGATATCGTGGAACGACTGACCCAGCTGGAGGAGGCGGTCCGCCGCGCCGCCGAGACGGTGGGGCGGATGCGCGAGGACAACGACCGCCTGCGGCGCGAGGTCAAGCGGCTGGAAGACGAGCGCCGCCAGGTGCTGACCCAGGTCGACGCGATCCTGAAGGACATCGGCAAGCTCGACCTGGCAGGGGGGTAGCGTATGGCGGTCGGGCGCGTCGAGCTCTCTCTGCTGGGCCAGACGCTCACGGTGCGGACCGAGGCGTCGCCGGAGTACATCCGCCGGCTGGCCGCCTACCTCGAGGAGCGCGTGATGGAGCTGCGGGGCGCGGGGATCAAGGACCCACTGGCCTCACTGACGCTGGCCGCGCTCGACATCACCGACGAGCTGTTCCGCATCCGCGAAGACCGGACGCGCCAGGACGGCGACGTCGACACCCGGCTGAGCGCGCTCGTGGAGATCCTCGACCGCCTGGCCCCGGGCACGCCGCCACCGCGGGCGTGACGGGGAGCTCGCAATACGGCTCGCGTCCGCGATGCTGAGCCTTACCCTGCGGTGATCACGCTCGAGACCGAGCGGCTGCGCCTGCGGATGTTCCGCGAGGACGACCTGGAGCCGTACGCGGCGATCTGTGCGGACCCGGAGGTCATGCGCTACCTCGCGGACGGCAAGCCCCTCACGCGCCCCGAGGCGTGGCGACAGATGGCCATGATCCTCGGGCACTGGCAGCTGCGGGGCTACGGCCTGTGGGCAGTGGAGGAACGCACGACCGGCGCGCTGATCGGCCGCCTCGGGTTCTTCCAGCCCGAAGGCTGGCCGGGCTTCGAGCTCGGCTGGATGCTGCGGCGCGCCTCGTGGGGGCTGGGCTACGCGACCGAAGGGGCGGGACGCGCGATCGCGCACGCGTTCACCGAGATGCGCCGCGCCCGCCTCATCAGTCTCATCCGGCCGGGGAACCTCGCGTCGATCCGCGTGGCCGAGCGCCTGGGCGAGCGGCTCGAGGGCCGGACCGAGCTGTTCGGACACGAAGCCCTCGTCTACGCGCTCGACCGGGCGCGGTGGTCCACCGCCACGCCGCGCTAGCGCGAGCGGGTCGAGGTGCTGGCGGATCAGGAGCTGGAGCCCGTTGATGGCGGTCAACGGGCTCCAGCTCCACCGCTCAGTAGCTCACGCAGGGGCTGCCGTCGGAGAGGAACTCGACGAGCTTGGCGCCGCCGACGATCGAGGCGCCGGCCACCAGGTTGTTCTCGTCGAGCTTGCGCTTCTTGAAGCAGGGCGAGCAGACGTAGATGGTGCCACCGGCCTTGGCGAAGTTGTCCATCAGCTCGCGCAGCGGCGCGAAGCCTTCCTCGCGGATGTCCTCGGCGTAGCCCTTCTGGGCCAGGCGCACGCCCTCGATGCTGAGGAAGACGAGCGTCTCCTTGCCGGAGCCGACGGCGGCGTTGGCGACGACGAAGCCCACGGTGGCCTTGTCGGTGTTGTCCTTGGCGTGGGTGAGGCTGACGCAGAATCGGTTGGCCATGGTCAGTTCTCCTTTCGGCGGATCAGGTAGATGGGAGGGTGGTGGTCGAGCAGCGCGTGCCCGGTGAGCCGGCACCAGGCGGGGATGTCGGCGGCGGCGCCGGGATCGAGCGCGATCAGCCGCAGCACGCGGCCGGGCTCCATCGCCAGCATCCGGCCCCGCAGCTCGAGGACGAGCTCGCCGCAGCCGAGCTCGCCGGCGTCCCACTCGCGATCGGCCGGGGCGGTGCGCAGGGCGTCGCTCATGCGCTGCGGACCGTGCCGCGGTCGGGACGGGCCACTACTCGAGCCTCCGCCGGAGCCATTCGCTGGCGTGGTCGATGACCGTGACGGTCACGAGGATGACGAGCCCGGCGGGACGGCGGGTCTACGCCAATGCCTCGGTCAGCGCGCGTCCCTCCGACGGCGCCGGGGGCAGGTCGAGCAGCGTCGCCAGCGTGGGGGCGACGTCGCGGCTCGTGATGCGGCCGAGCGCCACGCCCCGCTTCACGCCCCGCCCGGCCGCGACGAACAGGGCGTGGTTGTCCGGGTGCGACGGCCGCTGGCCATGGGTCCCGCGGTAGCGCGGAGGGCCGTGCTCCTCGTCCCCGGTCATCTGGTCGACCATGAAGTACCCGGGCGCGGCCTCCAGCAGCAGATCGCCGGCGCGCGGGTTCTCCTCCGGGGTGGGCAGCCCCAGCGCGGCGTACTCGTCGGGTGTCCACACCGCCGACACGCCCTCCAGCGCGGCCAGCTCGCCCCGCAGGTCGTGGGCCAGGCGCGCCCGGTCGCCGTCGCCGAGCGCGTAGACCCAGCCGGCACCGTGGTTCATCACGAAGCGCGCCTCGGCGCTGGCGACGGCGCCGCCGGCGTCGAGATGCAGCAGGCCGCGGCGGCGCAGGCGGACGTTGGGACGGATCTCGCGCGTCACCGGCAGGAAGCCATGGTCGGAGACGACCACCACGCTGGTGCGGTCGAGGCCGTCGCCGCCGAGCGCGGCCAGCAGGCGGCCGACGAGCCCGTCGATGTAGGCGATCGCCCAGTACGCCTCCGGCGAGCGGGGGCCGTAGAGGTGCTGGTGGCTGTCGGCGCACAGGAAGTGCACGAGCAGGAGGTCGGGGGCGTGCCGGCGCAGGACGTCGATCGCCAGGTCGGCGACCATCGCGTCCTTGAGGAAGCGCCGCGGCAGCTCCGCCCACTCGCCCTGTCGCTCGACGGGATAGCCGAGGTCGCCGAGCTCCTTCCACACCGCCGGGGCGGTCTGCGTCTCGAAGATCTGCTGGTTCTTGAAGAAGGGCAGGTTGAAGTCGAGCGAGGCCGCGCGCCGCGTCGCCGGCCAGTCGATGGCCGCCGTGCGCAGGCCGGCCGCGTGGGCGCGGTCGTAGATCGTCGGCGCCTTGATCAGGTCGGCGGCGTCGTACACCGGGTCGCCGGTGAAGTCCTCCGGCCGCCGCGTCGCGCGGTTGAGGATGTGATTGGCGACGACGCCGTGCGCGCGCGGGCCGACGCCGGTCACCAGGCTCACGTGCGAGGGCCAGGTGGTGCTGATGAAGACGGTCGCCATGCCGTCGGCGATGGCCCCGCGCTCGGCGAGGCCACGCAGGACCGGCAGGCGAGCGGCGGGATCGCTCCAGTAGAAGTGCGCGAGGCCGTCGATGCTGATGAGGATGACGCGCGCCACAACGCCATGATAGCCGACAAACTCCTTGACGCCGGGTCAGGCGGGCGGGTACACCATGAGGGTCCCTGCGCTGTTGGTGATGCCGGAGGGAAGTTTCAACCTCATCAACCCAACGGGAGCTGTACGCGGGAGCGGTGAGCATGCCCCTCGTTGAAGGGGAAGCCTGAAGCTCTCCAATCACAGCACCCACCTGGCTAGCCAGGTTCGAAACACCCCGGCACACGGCAGAGGTGGGGACTTTTTCTTTCCAAAGCGTTGACTCCCCGCCGGGTACCCCTCTATACTGATCCCGTAACTCGTCAATTTTGACGGCTATTTGACGCTCACGACCCTTTTAAAACGAGGGCGATGATGGACGCGACCTGGATCATGCTGCCGGTTGTCGCTGCCCTCGCGCTTGCCGTCGGGTTCCTGCTCCACAAGGCCTCCTCCGACCGCCGCATCGGCGGCGCCGAGCGCGAGGCCCGCCGCATCGTGGAAACCGCCGAGCGCGACGCCGAGACGCGCCGCAAGTCCAGCGAGCTCGAGACCCGCGAGAGCACGCTGAAGGCGCGGGGAGTCCTGGACGAAGAGACCCGCCGCCGCGAGCGCGAAATCCAGTCCGTCGAGCAGCGCAGCCTTGCCAAGGAGGAGGAGCTCGGCCGCAAGCTGGACCAGGTCGAGCGGCGCCTCGGCGAGTGCACCGACAAGGAACGAGGCCTCACCGGACGCGAGCGCACGGTGACCGAGAGCGAGCGACGGCTTGCCTCCGCGCTGGAGGATCAGCGCCGCAAGCTCGAGTCGATCGCCGGGCTCACCGCCGAGGAGGCCAAGCGCCAGCTGCTCGGCCAGATGGAGGACGAGGCGCGCCGGGAGGCCCAGCTGACCGGCATGCGCCTGGAGGAGGAAGCGCGCGAGACCGCGCGCGAGAAGGCCAAGGAAGTGCTGGCCACGACCATCCAGCGGCTGGCGCCGGACTACACCGTCGAGACCGCGGTCTCGGTGGTCGACCTGCCCAGCGACGACATGAAGGGCCGGATCATCGGCCGCGAGGGGCGCAACATCCGCGCGCTGGAGCTGCACACCGGCGTGGACCTCATCGTGGACGACACGCCGGAGGCCGTGCTGATCTCCGCCTACGATCCGTACCGCCGCGAGATCGCGCGGCTCGCCCTGCAGCGGCTGATCGCCGACGGGCGCATCCACCCGGCGCGGATCGAGGAGGTCGTCAACAAGGTCAAGCAGGAGATGGAGGTCCACCTCAAGGAGGAAGGCGACAAGGCCTGCTTCGAGGTGGGCGTGCACGGCCTGCACCCGGAGCTGGTGAAGCTCGTGGGCCGGATGAAGTACCGGACGTCCTATGGCCAGAACTGCCTGCAACACTCCAAGGAAGTCGCGTGGCTGGCCGGCATGATGGCGGCCGAGATTCGCGGCGACGTGAAGCTGGCCAAGCGCATGGGGCTGCTGCACGACATCGGCAAGGCGCTGACCCACGAGCAGGAGGGCAGCCACCCCGAGCTGTCGCTGCAGGTGCTGACCAAGTACAACGAGAGCAAGCAGGTCATCAACGCCGCGCTGTGCGGCCACGAGGACGTGAAGGCGGAGACGATCGAGGCCACGCTGGTCGAGGCCGCCGACGGCATCTCGGCGGCCCGGCCCGGTGCCCGCCGCGACGTGCTGGAGTCGTACATCAAGCGGCTGGCCAAGCTGGAGGAGATCGCGCTCAGCTACAAGGGCGTCGAGATGTGCTACGCGATCCAGGCCGGCCGCGAGCTCCGCGTGATCACCAAGGCCGACATCATCAGCGACCTCGACGCCTATCAGCTCGCCAAGGACATCTCCAAGCGGATCGAAGCCGAGATGCAGTACCCCGGCCACATCAAGGTCGTCGTCATCCGCGAGACGCGCGCCGTCGAAGTGGCCAAGTAGGAAGGCCGGTCACGCCCATGAACGTCTTGATGGTGGGCGACGTGTTCGGCGACTCCGGGCGCGCCGCCGTCGCCAGGCTCCTGCCCCGGCTGCGCCAGGAGCACGCGATCGATTTCTGCACGGTCAACGTCGAGAACGCCGCCGGCGGCTTCGGCGTCACCCCCGCCATGGCCCGCCAGTTCCTGGAGCAGGGCGCCGACGTGATGACCTCCGGCAACCACATCTGGGACAAGAAGGAGATCGTCGAGTACATCACCAAGGAGAACCTGCTCCTGCGCCCGGCCAACTTCCCGGTCGGCACCCCCGGCGTGGGCCACGTGACGATCAAGGCCGGGCCCCATCGGGTCGCCGTCCTGAACCTCATGGGCCGGGTGTTCATGACGCCGATCGACTGTCCGTTCCGCAAGGCCGACGAGATCGTGCCGGAGCTGCGCAAGGACACACCGATCGTGCTGGTCGACGCGCACTGCGAGGCCACCAGCGAGTCGGTGGCGCTCGGCTGGTACCTGGACGGGCGCGTGAGCGCCGTCGTCGGCACCCACCGGCACGTGCAGACTGCCGACGAGCGCGTGCTGCCCGGCGGCACCGCCTACATCACCGACCTCGGCATGACCGGCCCCACCGACGGCGTCATCGGCGTGGACCGCGACATCATCCTGCAGCGCTTCCTCACCCAGATGCCGGTGCGCTTCGAGCCGGCCAAGGGCCCGGCCGCGCTCCACGCCGTCCTCATCGTCATCGATCCGGAGACGGGACGCGCCTCCGACATCCGTCGGCTGCGCGTGCCGGCGTGATCCGCCCGCCACGTTGACCCGATGCCGCCGATGATCCTGGACGGCAACGTCGTCGCCGAGCAGACGCAGGCCGAGGTCCGGGCGGGCGTCGCCCGCCTGCGCGAGCGGTACGGCGTGGCACCGACGCTGGCGGTCCTTCTGCTCGGCGCCGACCCGGCGTCCGGTCTCTACGTGCGCAGCAAGAAGCGGATGGCCGCCGCGGTCGGCATCGAGTCCCCCGATCACGTCTATCCCGAGGGACTCAGCCGCGAGGCGCTGCTGGCCCTGATCGACCGGCTCAACGCCGATCCCGGCATCCACGGCATCCTGCCGCAGCTGCCGCTGCCCAAGGGTATCGACGAGGACGAGGTGCTCGCGCGGATCGCGCCGGACAAGGACGTCGACGGCATCCACCCGGTGAACATGGGCCGGTTGCTGGCCGGCTCGCCGACGGTGCTGCCGTGCACGCCGTCCGGGTGCATGGCGATCCTCGATCACTACGGCGCCAAGCTGGAGGGCGCCGAGGCCGTCATGATCGGACGCTCGCGGATCGTCGGCAAGCCGCTCGCCCAGATGCTGCTCGCGCGGCACGCCACCGTCACCATGTGCCACACGCGCACGCGCGACCTCGCGTTCCACACGCGCCGGGCCGACGTGCTGTGCGTCGCCGTGGGCCGCGCCGGGCTGATCACCGCCGACATGGTGAAGGCCGACGCGTGGGTGATCGACGTCGGCAACACCCAGCTGCCCTCGGGCAAGTGGGTCGGCGACGTCGACTTCCCGGCGGTCAGCCGGCACGCCCACGTGACGCCGGTGCCCGGCGGCGTGGGGCCCATGACGCGGGCCATGCTCCTGCGCAACACCCTCGAGGCCGCCGAACGGATCCTCGGAGGGGGGCTTCGCCCCCGGACGTCGTGAGCGCCGATCGCAGCGTCCTCACGGTGTCCGCCCTCTCGGCTCAGCTGTCCGCGGTCATGGAGGAGCGGTTCCCGGCGGTGTGGGTCGAGGGCGAGATCTCCAACTTCAAGGTCTACGGCTCCGGGCATGCCTACTTCACGCTGAAGGACGAGGGCGCCCAGCTTCGCTGCGTGCTCTTCCGCAACCGCGCCCGCCGCGTGCGCTTCGAGCCCAGGGACGGCCTGCACGTCATGGGCTTCGGCGCCGTCGAGGTCTACGCGCAGCGCGGCGAGTACCAGCTCGTCGTCGAGCTGCTGGAGCCCAAGGGCCTCGGGGCCCTGCAGCTCGCCTTCGAGCAGCTCAAGGAGCGGCTGCAGGCCGAGGGGCTGTTCAGCCCCGCGCGCAAGCGGCCGCTGCCGCGCTTCCCGCGGAAGATCGGCATCGTGACGTCGCCGAGCGGCGCCGCCCTGCGCGACATGCTGCGCATCATCGGTCGCCGCTTCGGCGAGATCCACATCGTGGTGGCGCCGGCCCGCGTCCAGGGCGACGGGGCGGCCGGCGAGGTCGCGCAGGGCATCCGCGAGCTGAACGCGCTGGGCGGCGTCGACGTCATCATCGTCGGCCGCGGCGGCGGCTCGCTGGAGGACCTGTGGGCCTTCAACGACGAGATGCTGGCCCGCACGATCGCCGCGTCGAAGATCCCGGTCATCTCCGCGGTCGGTCACGAGGTCGACTTCACGATCGCCGACTTCGTCGCCGACGTGCGCGCCGCCACGCCGTCCAACGCGGCCGAGCTGGTGGTGAAGGAGAAGCGGGCCGTGGTCGAGAGCCTGGCCGATCTCGCCGGGCGGCTGCGGCGGGGGATGGTCCGCGCGGTGGCCGCGCACCGCGACCGGCTGGAGCGCACGCGCGGCCGGCGCGTGCTGACCGACCCCGCCCGCCCGCTGCGCGACCTCGATCGCCGGCTCGACGACGCCCGCGCCCGCCTGCGCCAGGCGGGGCTGGCCGCCGTCGGCCGCGCCGAGCGCCGCGTCGCGCTGGCCGGCCGCGGCCTGCGCGCGCTGAGCCCGGTGGCCCGCACCGTGAACGGCCGCCGCGCGCTCACCGATCTGCACGGCCGGCTGGAGCGCGGCGTGCACCGGTTGCTCGACCGCTCGCGCCACGGGCTCGGCGGCGCCGCCGGGCGGCTCGACTCGCTGTCACCGCTCGCGGTGCTGAGCCGGGGATACAGCTTGACGCGTACGCCCCAGGGCCGCATCGTGCGTAGCTGGCGTGAGATCGCCGCCGGCGACGCTGTACGCGTGTTGCTGCACGAGGGGAGCCTGGACTGTCGCGTCGACGCGACCAGGGAGCACGATGACCGACCTCAAGTTTGAGGATTGCCTGGCGCGCCTGGAGCAGATCGTGGGGGCGCTGGAGACGGGGAACCTGCCGCTGGAGGAGTCGCTGAAGGTCTTCGAGGAGGGCATCACGCTGGCCCGCCACTGCTCGCGCTACCTCGACGACGCCGAGCGCCGCATCGAGCTGCTGGTCAAGGACGAGAACGGCGGCACCACCAGCAAGCCCTTCGTCTTCGAGGCGGAGGACGAGGCGTGACCCTCGCCCTCAAGGAGTACCTGGAGGCGCGACGGGCCACGGTCGACGCCGCCCTCGATCGCGTGCTGCCGCCGGAGTCGGCGCCGCCGACCAACATCCACCGGGCGATGCGCTACAGCGTGCTGGCACCGGGCAAGCGGCTCCGACCGGTGCTCGTCATCGCCGGCGCCGAGGCGGTCGGCGGCCGGGGCGATGACGTGCTCGACACCGCCTGCGCGCTCGAGCTGATCCACGCGTACTCGCTCATCCACGACGACCTGCCGGCGATGGACGACGACGACTATCGCCGCGGCCGCCTCACCAACCACAAGGTCTTCGGCGAGGCCATGGCCATCCTGGCCGGCGACGCGCTGCTCACGCTGGCCTTCCGGCTGGTCGCCGCCAACGCCGCCCGCGTGGCGACGCCCGCCATCGTCGGCGCGGTGGTGACCGAGGTTGCGGATGCGGCCGGCACCGACGGCATGGTGGGCGGGCAGGTGGTGGACATCGAGTCGGAGGGCAAGGCCATCTCGCCGGAGATGCTCGACTACATCCACCTGCACAAGACCGCCGCGCTGATCCGGGCGGCGCTGCGGGTGGGGGCGCTCCTGGCCGGCGCCCGCGCCGAGCAGGTCGAGGCGATCAGCCGGGCCGGCCAAGCGCTCGGGCTCGCGTTTCAGATCGTGGATGATATCCTCGACGTCGAGGGCAGCCTCGCGGAGTTGGGCAAATCGGCCGGCAGTGACGAGCGCAGGAAGAAGGCGACGTACCCGTCGCTTCACGGCCTGCCCGCCTCGAAGCAACGGGCGCGCGAGCTGATCGAAGAGACGAAGCGCCTGCTGATTCCGCTCGGACCCGCCGCCGACCCCATCCGCGCGCTCGCCGATTTCGTCTTCGAGCGGAGGTCCTGAGCATGTCCGCGATCACCGGCGTCTACGGCCGCGAGATTCTCGACTCCCGCGGCTTCCCGACCGTCGAGGTGGAGATCCAGCTGGAGTCCGGTGCCTGGGGCCGCGCCGCGGTGCCGTCCGGCGCGTCGACCGGCAAGCGGGAGGCGGTGGAGCTGCGCGACGGCGACGGCCAGCGCTATCGCGGCAAGGGCGTGCAGCAGGCGGTGCGCAACGTCGAGGAGACGATCGCGCCGGAGATCGACGGCATGGAGGCCAGCGAGCAGGCCGCCATCGACCAGGCCCTGCTCGAGCTGGACGGCACGCCGAACAAATCGGCGCTCGGCGCCAACGCCATCCTCGCCGTGTCGCTCGCCGTCGCGCGGGCGGCCGCCGACGACGCCGGGCTGCCGCTCTACGCCTATCTGGGCGGCGTGGGCGGACGGCTGCTGCCGGTGCCGCTCATGAACGTCATCAACGGCGGCGCCCACGCCGACAACGGTATCGACTTCCAGGAGTTCATGCTGGTGCCGGCCGGCGCCGACTCGTTCAGCAACGCCCTGCGGATGGGCGTGGAGGTCTTCCACGCGCTCAAGGAGCTGCTGAAGAGCAAGAAGCTGAGCACCGGCGTCGGCGACGAGGGCGGATTCGCCCCCGCGCTCGGCTCCAACACGGCCGCGCTCGACCTCCTGATGGAGGCCATCGAGGCGGCCGGCTACCGGCCCGGCGACGACATCGCGCTGGCGCTGGACATCGCCGCCAGCGAGTTCGCCGAGGAGGGCGGCCGGTACCGGCTGCGCCGCGAGAACGTCGTGCTCAACAGCGACGAGATGGTCGGCCGCTACGAGGCGCTCGTCGACCACTATCCGATCGTGTCGATCGAGGACGGCCTCGGCGAGGACGACTGGGCGGGCTGGGCGCTGCTGACGAGGCGGCTGGGCGGGCGGGTGCAGCTCGTCGGCGACGACCTGTTCGTCACCAACCCGGCCATCATCCAGCAGGGCATCCAGAAGTCGATCGCCAACGCGGTGCTGGTGAAGGTGAACCAGGTGGGCACGCTGACGGAGACGATGCAGGCCATCGAGCTGGCCAAGCGGGCGGCCTACGGCACGGTCATCTCCCACCGCTCCGGCGAGACCGAGGACACCTTCGTGGCCGACCTGGCGGTGGCCGTCAACGCCGGCCAGATCAAGACGGGCTCGCTGGCCCGCAGCGAGCGCACCGCCAAGTACAACCAGCTGCTGCGCATCGAGGAAGAGCTGGGCCACGCCGCCTCCTGGCCCGGCCGCAGCCTCTACGCGCGCTCCGATCGGTGAGCCCCCGCCTCCTCGGCAGCGGCGCCGTCGCCCTCCTCACGCTCGGCCTCGCCGTCTACGGCGGCAACCAGGTGCTCCGCGTCACCCAGATGCGCCGCGACATGGAGACGATGGAGCGCGAGATCGTCACGCTCCGCACCCGCGCCGACGAGCTGAGCCGCACGGTGGAGCGGCTGCGCAACGATTCCGCCGCGATGGAGAAGCTCGCCCGCGAGGAGTTCGGCTACGTGCGCCCGGGCGAAACCGTGATCAGGTTTCCGCCGGCCGGCCGCGGCGCCCTCACCAAGTAGCGGCGCATGGACTGGCTCGAGTCGACGGGACCGTTCTGGTTCGCGCTGTTCCTCGTCACGACGTTCTTCAACGGGCGCGCCGCCTTCAAGCTGCTGGTCGACTGGAAGGGCATGCTGACCACGTGCCGCTTCGTCGAGGACGCCCACGCCGCGCTCGACACGCTGCCCGACGAGGCCGTGCTGGAGGACGCGGCGGCGCCGGTGTTCGTGCACCTGGTGCCGGCCTACCACGAGCCGGCCGTCGCCGCGACGCTGGCCGCGCTGCTCGGCTCGCGCTATCCGCACAATCGCCTGCACGTGATCGTGGCCACCCGCGCTGAGGAGGACCGCGCTCCCCACCCGCTGATGGCCGCGACCACGGCCGAGCTGGTCCGGCGCTTCCGCGACACCCTGCCCCCCTGGCAGCAGAAGATGCTGACGGTGGTGGTGGCGCCGGCGGCCGGGGAACGCAAGGCCCATCAGCTCAACTGGGCGCTGCGACCGGAGACGCTGCGCGCGGTGCTGGGCGACGATCACGATCCGGCTGGCGTGTACGTCGGCGTCAGCGACGCCGACTCGCTGCCCGACCGCAACACCTACCGCTGGCTCGCGGCCGACGTGCTGGCCGGCCGCGGCCGTCTCGCCTACCAGGGCGTGACGCTGTCGCTGGCGAACTTCGAGCGCCTCGATCACCGCGGCCGTGTCTGCGCGATCCAGCAGTCGTCGATCTTCATCCGGGTGTCGGTCGCCCGGCTCATCAACGAGGTGCGCCGGGTGGCGTGGTTCCAGCGGCTGGCCGCCCGGCGGCCGCGGCTGGCACGGCTGGTGCGGCCGCTGTTCGAGCTCGGCTTCCGCCGCTCGCAGATCTGCCTCGGCCACCACCAGTTCGTGCGGCTGGACACGCTGCGCGCGCTCGGCGGCTTTCCGACCGAGGGCGCGACGGAGGACTCCACGCTCGGCTACGCGCTCGGCGCGCGGGGCGTCCTCATGGGGGCGCTGCCGATGCTCGAGCTGGTGGATCTGCCGGAGACGACCGACAAGATGGTTCGCCAGAACGCCCGCTGGTACAAGGGTGTGCTCGACGACGTGCGCTTCCTGGTGCGCACGTGGCGGGCGGCCCCGACCGCCTTCAATTCCGCCCAGCTGGTACGACACGTCGGCAACAAGGTCGTCGAGTGGCCGATCGCGGCCGTCGTCTATCCCCTCGTCGGCTTCCTCGGCTGGCACCTGGCCTATCGCTTCTCCGACCATCCGCTGCTGTTCGTGCTGGCCATCGCGTTCCCGTCGATCTCGCTGGGGCTCACGATCTGGGTGGGCGGCGTCGTCACCCAGGACCTCATCGAGAGCCTCACGCCGTACCTGCCGAAGCCCCTGAACGTCGCGCGGACCACGCTGCTGGCGAAGTTCTGGGGGACGTTCCGCTGCCAGACGTACTGGCTGCTGGCCACGCGCGGCGCCTGGCGCGTGCTGCTGGCGCTGGCGCGCACCGGCCGGTTCGAGCCGGCCAAGACCGATCGCGTCACACTCGGATAGATGAGCCGCCCGGTGAGCCACGAAACGCGCAAGGCGGCCGGCGGCGTGATCGTGCGGCACACCGCCTCGGGGGGGACGGAAGTCCTCCTCGTCCACCGTCCCCATCGACAGGATTGGACGTTTCCCAAGGGCAAGGTCGAGCCCGGCGAGAGTGATGAGGCGTGCGCGCTGCGGGAAGTCGAAGAGGAAACCGGCCTGCGCTGCACACTCGGGGACGAGCTCCTGACGATCTCGCACATCGACCACAAGCAGCGGCTGAAGGTGGTTCGCTACTGGCTGATGCGTCCGATCGGCGGCGAGGCCGCCCCGCACAACGAAGTCGACGACGTGCGATGGCTGTCGACGGCGGAGGCGTCCCGGATGCTCACCTACCCGCGCGATCGGGCGCTGCTCGATCAGGTCCACGCCTTCCGCCCGCGGCGCTCGAGCTTCGGCCACTGATCCTGAAACGCGGCCCACGCCGCGCGGCGGCGGCCGCGCTGTCGCGCGAGCAAGCGGTCCATCGCCGATCCGTCGAGGCCGCCGCGCCCGCTCGTCCCGAGCGCCCGCAGCCGCGTCTCGGCCACCGCGGCATCCTGGTGCTCACCCAGGATGTCCTGCACCGCGCCCGCCTTCGCCACGAACCGCCGGGCCGGCCGGCCGACCGTGGCCTGGACCAGCTCCGCGGCATAGCGCGCTCGCTTCACACGGATGCGTACCGCATGCAGCTCCTCGTCGCTGGGCTTCGCGGGAAGGGCTCGCACGGTCTTGCGCAGCTTCGTGAACCGGCGGCGGGCGACCTCGACCAGCGAGAGGTCGTCGGCGGCGAGGTGCGGCCGCCCGAGCGCCTTGGCAAGCCCCTTCCGCAGCCGGGCGTAGCGAGGGGAGGTGAGCGCCGCCGCCGCGCCTTCCTTCGCGCGGGCCCGTTCGGTCTCGAGGCGCGCGAGGACGCGCCGGACGACGTCCGCTTCGACGTCGGGGAGCGATGCGAGCTCGGCACGGAGGTATTCGTGGAACACGTCGAGATCGCGCACCGCGCCCAGGGCCGTGCCGAGCCAGTGGAGCTCGCGCCCGAGCGGCTGGAACTCGGGACCGAACATCTCGGGCGCCGTCCGGAGGACCGCCCGGAGCCGGCGGACGGCCGTGCGCATCTGGCGCAGCTCGTCGGGGTCGGCGCCCCTGCGCGCCCCCGCCTCGTGGGCGGCGAGCGCCGCCCGCTGGGCCCGCAGCATCGCGAGGACGCGGTCGGCGGCCGACTTGGGCATCGCGCTCAGTATCCCAGCATCGACGGCGGTGTGCTCGACCTCGCCGCCCACCGCCTCGGGCCGGCGCGCCGAGCAGCGATATAATGCGTCGCGAGTCTCTCACGGAGGAGCGGACATGGCGTCGGGGGCGAAGCGTGTGCGGCGTGTGTCGAAGGAAACCCATCCGTACCGGACCGAGCTGACGCCGGTCGCGTTCCTGCGCCGCAGCGCCTACGTGTTTCCCGACAAGCCGGCGATCGTGCACGGCGAGCGCCGGTACACCTATCGGCAGTTCGAGGAGCGGGTCAACCGGCTGGCGTCGGGGTTGCGCGGGCTGGGCCTGCGGCATCTCGATCGGGTGGCGGCGATCCTGCCGAACACGCCGGCCATGCTCGACGCGCACTTCGCGGTGCCGGCGGCCGGGCTGGTCATCGTGCCGGTGAACACGCGGCTCAGCAGCGACGAGATCGGCTACATCCTCCAGCACTCCGGCGCCAGGACGCTGCTCGTCGATCAGGAGTTCGAGGGACTGGTGAAGCCGCTGGACCTGGGCGACATGACGGTGATCCGCGTCGACGACACCGGCGCCGCCGGCGATCCCTACGAGGACTTCCTGGCCGCGCAGTCGCCGGAGCCCGGCGACCCGTGGATCGAGGACGAGTACGAGACGATCTCGATCAACTACACCTCCGGCACCACCGGCCGCCCCAAGGGCGTCATGGTCCACCACCGGGGCGCCTACCTCAACGCGCTCGGCGAGACGATCGAGACGGGCATGACGTTCGAGTCGAGGTATCTCTGGACGCTGCCGATGTTCCACTGCAACGGGTGGTGTTTCACCTGGGGCGTCACCGCGCTGTCGGGCACGCACGTGTGCCTGCGGCGGGTGGACGCGGGGCGCGTCTGGGACCTGATCGACCGCGAGGGCATCACGCACTACTGCGGCGCGCCGACCGTGCAGATCGGCATCGTGAACGATCCCCGGGCCCACGCGCTGGCGCGGCCGGTGACCTGCGCCGTGGCCGGGGCGCCGCCGTCGCCGACGCTGCTCGGCAAGCTGAAGGAGCTCGGCTTCCGGCCGGTGCACGTGTACGGCCTCACCGAGACGTATGGCCCGCACACCGTGTGCGCCTGGAACGGCGACTGGGATCGGCTGCCCGTCGACGAGATGGCCGTCAAGGCGGCCCGCCAGGGGCAGGGATACGTCGTCGCCGACCTGGTCCGCGTGGTCGACGAGCAGATGCGCGACGTCCCCACGGACGGCGAGACGCTGGGCGAGGTGGTCATGCGCGGCAACAACGTCATGAAGGGCTACTTCGAGCAGCCGGAGGCCAGCGCCGAGGCGTTCAAGGGAGGGTGGTTTCATTCGGGCGACCTGGCCGTCTGGCATCCGGACGGCTACATCGAGCTGCGGGATCGGAAGAAGGACATCATTATCTCGGGCGGCGAGAACATCTCGACGATCGAGGTGGAGCAGGCGGTGGCCAAGCACCCGGCCGTGATGGAGTGCGCGGTGGTCGCCGTGCCCGACGCCAGGTGGGGTGAGCGCCCCAAGGCCTTCGTGACGCTGAAGCCGGGCCGGCAGGCTACCGAGCAGGAGATCATCGCGTTCTGCCGCGAGCACATCGCCCACTTCAAGTGCCCGGCGGCCGTCGAGTTCGGCGACCTGCCGAAGACGTCGACCGGCAAGGTGCAGAAGTTCGTCCTGCGCGATCAGGAATGGAAGGGACAGGCCAAGCGCATCAACTAGGCGCCCCCCCACCATGAGCCTCGAGCAGACCCTCAACGACACGCTGACCCAGGCGATCCGCGACAGAGACTCGCGCGTCGCCGCCGTCGTGCGCATGCTCAAGAGCCGGATCACCGAGCGCCGGACCGCCAAGGGCTTCAGCGGCCAGGTGGACGACGCCCTCGTCCTCGACGTGATCGGCGCCTACCGGAAGTCGCTGCAGAAGGCGCTGCCCGACTACGAGAAGGCCGGCGAGCGCGGCCAGGCGCAGGCCGCCCAGCTCCGCTTCGAGATCGAGTTCTGCGAGCGCTTCCTGCCGCGCGGCCTCGACGACGGCGCGCTGCGCGTGCTGGTACGAGAGCGCCTGGACGCGCTCGGCATCACCGATGCGAAGCAGGTGGGCCGCCTGGTTGGCGACGTCATGAAGACGCACAAGGGCCAGGTCGAGGCGGGCGACGTCAAGCGCATCGCCGAGGAGCTGCTTCGGTCCTAGCGTCGTTGTAAGACGTGGGTGTAAGACATACACCCGATCTCGCGCACGAGCTGTTTGGTCCCTTCCGAGGCCCGTTCGACCCTGGTGCCGCTCTTGCACATACACCAGGCGAGGAGGGCCAAGGCCCATGAAGAAGCTGACGACAGCCGCGTGCGCGCTTGCCCTGGGGATCACCTGGGCCGCCGCGCCCGCGATCGCACAGGACACGAAGGAGCAGAAGGCCGACCAGATCGAGCGGAAGGCCGAGCAGAAGGCCGACCAGATCGAGGACAAGGCCCAGCAGCAGGCTCGTGACACCCGCATCAAGGGTGACGCCGAGGCCGACCGGGTCCGCGGCAAGGCCGAGGGCAGCACCGTCGGCGACAAGATGGACCGCGCCTGGGACAAGACCAAGGCCAAGAGCCGCGAGATGAAGGACAAGGTCACCGGCAACGACGGCCGCATGGGCAACGGGCGCATGAGCGCCGAGGTTCGCACCGCTCAGCAGGCGCTCCAGGACAAGGGCTTCAACCCTGGTCCGATCGACGGGGTCCAGGGCCCCCGCACCACCGCAGCGGTGCGTGACTTCCAGCAGAAGGAAAATCTCACGGTGACGGGTCAGCTCGACGCCGAGACCCACGCCCGCCTGATGGCCGCCGCCGGCACGCCCGCCGCCTCGCCGGCGTCGGGGCCGAAGGAAACCAATCCGAAGCGCCAGTCGCAGTAACGATCTCGCCGCGATTCACGAGAGGCCGGGAGAGCTCCCGGCCTCTCGTCGTCTCGGCGACCGGTGTCCGGGCCGGGGCCTCAGTTGCCCGCGCGGACCTCTTTGAACACACGGGAGGCAACGAGCAGGGCGTCGCGCGAGGCGGGCGCGCCGCAGTACCCGAGCAGGTGGATCAGCGCCTCGGTCAGCTCCTTCTCCGTCCAGCCCTGGCGCAGCGCCATGCGCAGGTGGATCTCCAGCTCGGCCTCGTGCGCGGTGGCGGCGTCGGAGATGACGCAGATCAGCGTGCGCGTCTTGAGATCCAGCCCCGGCCGCGTCCACAGGGTGCCGAACACCGACTCGGTCGCGACGTCGATGAACTCCTTCATGATCGGGTCGGTGTAGTTGTTCTTGTTCGCCCGTTCCACCCACGCGTCGCCCAGCAGCTTGCGCCGCACCTCGCTGCCCTTCCGCATCGTCTCGCTGTCGCTCATGAATCCTCCACGGCCCGCGGGTCGAGCCCCGGGCGCCGCCACATGGTACCGCGTGGTGTCGGGGGTCAGCGCGGGGAGCTCGCCTGGTTCTCGGCGCATCGCCAGGAGCCGCCGTCGCGCTCGAGCAGCACCTCGGTGCCCTTGTTCCACACGCTGACCTGGTCGTCGGCGTAGCGCACGCCCGAGGCGGTCGGCACACGGGTGAGCCGGCGCCGGCCGTCGGCGAGCCAGGCGTCGATCGTGTCGCCCTCGATCTCCGTGATCGCGAGTGCGGGCCCGCCGACGCAGGTGTAGACGTGCGTGCGACGCGGGGGCCCGGCCGCGGCGGGGGAGGGCAGCGGAGCGAGACGGAGGCGAACGCGCCCGCTCTCGTCGAGCAGCACGAGCCGGTCGCCCTCGCGGCGCGCGACCCGGACCGCCGCCAGCGCGGCCAGGAACCGGGTCTCCTGTTCCATCACGGCAGGCGCACACGCCATGCGGGTGCTGCGGATCTCGCTGGCCCGGAGCGAGTCCCCGGCCGCCTGCAGATAGCCGGAGTACTGATTGCAGCCGGCCCGTCCGGACACGCGCCCGTCCTCGAAGCGCACGGTGGTGGTGGCGCGGTTGGCCCCGAGCTCCTCGATCCGCTCCACCGTCCACGAGGTCCCGACCAGGGCGGCGTCCTGCCCGGGGACACTCGTCCGCGCCCGCGCGCAACCCGCGAGAAGCACCAGCAGCCCGACCACGATCGACACGAGCCTCATGACCACCTCCCTCGCATCATCCTACCGCCACCGCGTGTGTTGACCCGGGGCCGGCAGAGCGGGTAGGGTGTCGGCGCGGTTCCGGCGGTCCGGACTCCGCGAAGGGAGCCACCATGAAAGCGGCCGTCCTCTACAAGGCCAACACTCCGCTCGAGGTCGTGGACGTCACGCAGGAGGATCCCAGGCCCGGCGAGGCGCGCGTGAAGGTCAAGGCAGCCGGTGTCTGCCACAGCGACTGGCACATCATGAACGGCGACTGGACGGTGCCGCTGCCGATGGTGCTCGGCCACGAGGCGGCCGGCATCGTCGAGGACGTCGGCGCCGGCGTGACCACCGTGAAGCCCGGCGATCACGTGATCTTCTCGTTCCGGCCGAAGTGCGGCCACTGTCTCTACTGCTCGATCGGCCGCTCCGTCCTGTGCGACGGCCACAACGACACGCCCCGGTGGGTGATGTTCGACGGCACCCCGCGCCTGTCGCGCAACGGCGAGGGGCTGAACCAGCTCGCGCGCATCGGCACCTTCGCCGAGAAGGTCGTGTGCCCGGCCGAGCAGCTCGTCGCCGATCCGCAACGACATGCCGTGGCCGCAGGCGGCGCTGATGGGCTGTTGCGTGCCGACCGGCGTCGGCGCCGTCACCCGCTGCGCCGAGGTCGAGGCCGGCGCCTCGGTGCTGGTGATCGGCTGCGGCGGCGTGGGCCTCAACGTGGTGCAGGGGGCCCGGCTGGCCGGCGCGGCGACGATCATCGCCTGCGACCTGCTCGACTCCAAGCTGACGTACGCGAAGGATTTCGGCGCCACCCACACGGTCAACGGGTCGACCACCAAGGTCGTCGACTACGCGCGCAGCCTGACCGGCGGCCGCGGCGTCGACTACGCCTTCGACGCGATCGGCGGCGAGGCCACCACGCTGCAGATCGTCGACGCCATCCGGCCCGGCGGCACCGCGGTCATCGTCGGCATGGCGGCCATGGCCGTGCGGGCGCCGATCACGCCGTACATGATGGCGCTGCAGGAGAAGAGCCTGAAGGGGACGATGTACGGCTCGGTGCGGCCGGACCTCGACTTCCCGCGCCTCGTCGACCTCTACATGCAGAAGCGGCTGAAGATCGACGAGCTGGTGAGCCGGACGTACAAGATCGAGGAGATCAACGAAGGCTTCGCGGCGTTGCGCACCGGCCAGGTCGCGCGCGGCGTCGTCACCTTCGAGTGAACCTCCCCGAGAGAGCGCGTCGGGCTGTCCCGGCCGACGCGCTCAGTGTGGCATGATCCCGCTCGAGGAGGTCATTGCGCACCCGCCCATCGTGCACGGCGGCCAGACCACGTGGGGCGTCAGCCCGGCGCTGTGCCGTTTCCTCGACGGGCACCTCGCGCCGGACGCCGTCACGCTGGAGACGGGCGCCGGCCTCAGCACGCTCGTGATCCTCCGCCGTGGCGTCGCCCGCCACATCAGCGTGACGCCCTACCCGGCGGAGTTCGAGGTGATCCGGACCTACTGCAGCAAGGCCGGCATCGCCACCGGCGGCTGGGAACCTGTCGCCGCCAGCTCATTGGACTGGCTGCCGTCGGCAACCCTGCCACCGCTCGATCTCGTGCTCATCGACGGCGCCCATGCCTTCCCGGCACCCTTCGTAGACTGGTGCTACACCGCCGAATCGCTGAAGATCGGCGGTCTGGTGGTCGTGGACGATCTGCAACTGGTGACCGCCGCGGATCCTGGCCGACTTTCTGCGAGCCGACGAGCGGTGGGACGAGGTGCGGCGCGACCATCGCTTCGCCGTCTATCGCAAACGCGTGCATCCCATCCGCGACGAGCGCGACTGGCTGGCCCAGGCCTGGATGGTCGACTCGAACCCCGTCGCCGCCGTCCGTGTCATCCGGGCGGGGCCGCTACGCCAGGCGCTGGCCCTGGCGGTCCGCGCCTGGGCCGAGCCGGCGCTGGTGTCGCGCGCGCTTCGCCGGTGGCGCGGCCGGTAGGGACATTCCGGTCCGCTCGACGCGGACCGGGCAGGCGCCGCCCTGCGGTTGCCGCCGGCGGGTATCTCGACTATGCTGTCGCCCACCCCGTCGCCGGGAGGGGTCGCGTCGCGTGATGCCCCGGGGGAAGTAAGAGCCCGACCGATCAGCCAAAGGACGGCATGATCGATCCAGCGATCGTCGCTCTCGAATCGCTCCGGGTCGCGGCAGCGCCCGCCGCCACGTCGAGCCCCCGCGTCTGCTCGCGAGTGCGCTCGTCGCCCCCGCCCCGCGCCTCGAACAGGAGAAAGCCCATGTCGAGTCACGTCCGGTCACGATTCCCGTTCGCACTGGTCGTGGTCCTCGCGACCCTGATCGCCGTCGGCCTCGTCACGCTGGCCGGCCCGCCGGCGGCCGAGGCGCAACGCAAGAAGATCCTCAACGTCGCGGCCAAGGAGCCCGAAACCCTCGACCCGCACACGAGCATCCTCGGGCAGACCCAGGCCATCAAGCGCTTCATGTACCGGGGGCTGACGCGCTTCGCCATCCGGGACGGCAAGGTGACCACGGCGGAGGTGGACCCGGACCTGGCGGAGAGCTGGACGCTGTCCCCCGAGGGGACTCTGTGGACGTTCAAGCTCAAGAAGGGCGTGCAGTTCCACAAGGGCTTCGGCGAGGTGACCGCCGAGGACGTCAAGTTCAGCTTCGAGCGGCAGATCAAGCGGGCGCCGGGTACGCGCTTCGGCGTCAACCTCGAGATGATCAAGGGCATCGAGGTCATCGACCCGCACACTGTGCAGATCGCGCTGAAGGCCTTCGACCCGATCTTCCTGCTGCGCATGGTGGGCTACCAGCAGGGCTACATCATCTCGAAGAAGGCCGCGGAGAAGCTCGGCGACCAGTTCAAGTGGAACCCCGTCGGCACCGGCCCGTTCTACTTCGAGCGCCACTCGCCTCGGGAGAAGATCGTCCTCAAGGCCTTTGACAAGTACCACCTGGGGCGGCCCCAGATCGACGAGGTGCACTGGTTCGACGTGCCGGAGGACGCCACCAAGCTGATCGGCCTGGAGAAGGGCACGTTCGACGTGCTCTACCCGGAGGCCGTCACCGCCGACTTCGCGGGCCAGGTGTTGAAGATGGGCGCGGTCATCGACAAGCGCGGCCCGGGGACGCAGGAGCGCTTCTACATCAACATGACCGCCAAGCCCTTCGACGACATCCGCGTGCGCAAGGCGTTCATGCACGCCATCGACCGCAAGGCCATCAAGGAGACGATGTACCCCGGCGGCCTGGCCCGGGTGGCGCCGAGCTGCGTGCCGCCCGGCTACTTCGGCCACATCCCCATGAACTTCCCGGAGCACAACCCGGCGCTGGCCAAGAAGCTGCTGGCCGAGGCGGGCCATCCCAACGGCT
Source organism: uncultured Candidatus Rokubacteria bacterium (assembly GCA_963743355.1). Classification (GTDB taxonomy): domain Bacteria; phylum Methylomirabilota; class Methylomirabilia; order Rokubacteriales; family CSP1-6; genus AR5. The sequence goes on along the minus strand of CAVUPM010000002.1, from coordinate 2,232,033 downwards.
TCACGATCAAGAACTATTTCATCAGCAAATCGTTCTTCTATCCCAAGGTGCTCACGCTGGCCCAGGAGCAGCTCAAGCAGGTAGGCATCATCGTCGAGCTGCAGGTGGTCGAGCACGCGACCTTCCACGAGAACATCCGCAAGAACCTCAACCCGTTCGTGCTCTACGGCGGCACGCGCCTGCCGGACGCCGACCCCTGGCTGTCGCTGTTTTTCGACTCCAAGGAAATCCCCGACCCGGCCACCGGCAACAAGGGCACCAACTTCGCCCACTACCGGGCGATCGACGACCTGCTGGCGACGGGGCGAGTGGAGCGCGACGTGAAGAAGCGCGCGGCGATCTACGCCGAGGCCCAGAAGCGCATCGAGCGCGACCTGGTGTGTCTGCCCATCAGCGACCTCGCGGGGCAGTGGGCGCGCAATCCCAAGCGGGTGAGCACGCCGTTCGATCCCGAGTACGGCGAGTTCTCGCTGCACTACAGCTACAACTATCCCGAGATGCTCAAGATCCTCAACTGAGCTGAGCCATGCTCCAGTACGTGCTGCGGCGGCTCCTGGTCGCGGTCCCGATGCTGCTCGGGGCCATGAGCATCGTCTTCTTCGCGATGCGCATCCTGCCCGGCGACCCCTGCGTCGCCATGATGGGCGACCAGGCGACCACCGAGGCCCTGGCCGACTGCACCAAGAACCTCGGCCTGCACCGGCCGCTGGCCGTGCAGTACGTGGACTATCTCTGGCGCTCGCTGCAGTTCGACTTCGGCCACTCGCTCCGCCAGGGCTACCCGGTCAGCCAGTACATCGCGCGCATGTTCCCCCACACCTTCATCCTGGTGATGGCGAGCGCGGTGGTGGCGGCGCTGGTCGGCGTCCCGATCGGGATCGTCTCGGCCCTCAAGCGCCGCAGCCCGCTCATCGACTACCCACTGCGCATCTTCGCGCTGCTGGGCCTGTCCATGCCGGTGTTCTGGCTGGGCATCCTGCTGCTCATCGTGTTCTCGCTGCACCTGGACATCTTCCCGCTCATCGGGGGCGGCGACCTCGACGGCGTGATGTCCATGATCGCCTCCGGCGAGATGTTCACGTACCCCGGCGACTTCCTGGCCGCGGTGGGGGACGTGCTGTATCACCTGACGCTGCCCGCCTTCGCGCTGGGCTTCACGCTGGCCGCCACGGTCAGCCGGCTGTCGCGCTCGGCCATGCTGGAGGTGATCAGCCAGGACTACATCCGCACCGCCCGCGCCAAGGGTCAGATCGAGCGGATGGTGATCTACAAGCACGCCCTCCGCAACATGATGGTGCCGCTGCTCACGATCATCGGGATCTTCGTCGCCATCGCGCTGACCGGCACGGTCCTCACCGAGACCGTGTTCACGCGTCCGGGGCTGGGCAAGATGCTGGTGGACTCGATCGGCGCCCGCGACTACCCGCTGGCCCAGGGCGCCATCACCGTGTTCACCATGACCATCATCGTCGTCAACCTGCTGGTCGACATGCTCTACGCCGTCGTCGACCCGCGCATCTCCTACCGGTAGGCCCACGATGGCCATCGCGCGCCGCGCCGACCCGGTCGACCTGGCCGTTGCCATCCCCGCCGAGCCGGGGCGGGGGACGGTCCGGACCTACCTGCGCCGGTGGCTGCCCATCGGCATCGGCGCCCTGCTCGCGGTGGCGATGATCGTGATCGCGGCCGCCGCGCCGCTGATCGCCCCCCTGAGCCCCTCGGCCCAGTTCTCCGACGCCGTCCTCAAGGGCCCGGGCGCCGTCGAGCGCCACGCGCTGGGCACGGACGAGTTCGGCCGCGACATCCTGAGCCGGGTCATCTGGGGCGCGCGCATCTCGCTCCAGGTCGGGCTGGCCTCCGTGCTCTTCGGCTTCGCGCTGGGCGTGCCGCTGGGGATCTACGCCGGCTATCGCGGCGGCGCGGCCGAGACCATGATCATGCGCATCACCGACATGCTCATGGCGTTTCCCACCCTGCTGCTCGCCCTGATCATCGTCGTCGCCCTGGGCGGCGCGCTCATCAACGAGATCCTGGCCATCGGCGTGGCGCTGACCCCGAACTTCGTGCGGCTGTCCCGCAGCATCACGCTGACCATCCGCGAGCAGGACTACATCATGGCCGCCCGCGCCATCGGCACCGGCCAGCTCCGCGTCATGTGGCGGCACGTCTTCCCCAACGCCCTCTACGCGCTCGTGGTCGTGGCCACGCTCTACATCGCCACGGCCATCCGCACGGAGGCCAGCCTGTCCTTCCTGGGGCTGGGCATCCCCCCGCCCACGCCGAGCTGGGGCAACATCCTCAGCGAGGGCCGCCAGTACATCAAGTGCTGCCCGTGGATCACGACGTTCTCGGGGCTGGCGATCATGCTGGCCGTGCTCGCGTTCAACATCGTGGGCGACGCTCTGCGCGACCTGCTGGATCCGCGCCTGCGAGGGGAGTAGCCGAGCCTCCGCTTGACTCGGGGGAAGGCCTCGGGTAACGTGCGTAGGTCACCGCGGGGTGGAGCAGCCCGGTAGCTCGTTGGGCTCATAACCCAAAGGTCGCTGGTTCAAATCCAGCCCCCGCAACCAGCGACAACGAGGGGTTAGCGGACGCAGGACCACCAGCCGTCTCCTTAGCGGCCTTGGCGATTGTTCGCTGCTGGAGTGGAAAAATATTCGGCTTGGTCGGGAGGCCTTCGACATAGGCGGTGACTTTCAGAACCGCCAGTTTCAGGTCTTGTTCATCGACGATGTTGTATCGGTCGAACACTTGGCGTGTTCTGTGGCCGCTGATTTTCATCACGACCGCGGGATCGACCCCGGCGCGCACCAGATTGCGAACGGCGGTGCGGCGGAGATCATCGAGGAGACGCCCTTCGACCCCGGCAGCCCGACACGCGCGACGCCACCGCTTTCGAAAGTCGCCGATTGGCCTCCCTTGCGATGAAAGATCAACTCACAATCAAGCCGCCGCGCCTTCAGGCGCCGCTCTATAACATCACGCCACGGCCCCGTGAGGGCTATCGCGCGGCCATGCCCTGTTTTTGCGTCTTTCGCGTGCAGCCGGAGAGTCCACGTCTCACGATCCAACGCGTCCCACGCAAGAGCACAAATCTCGCCGGGCCGCATCCCTGTCCACCAAAACCACTCGCAGAAGTCGCGCAGGTCACTATCGCCGAGTCCAGCGAGTACCCGGTCAAAATCGGCCCGCTCAAAGAATCCTTGGCGGGCATTGTGCTCTGGAAGGCTCGGTACCCGGGGTGCGAGGGAGAGGACATCTGACTCCACCGCCAAACCGAATGCTCGCTGGATTGCCTCGAGCTCTCGGTTAATCGTTGCCGCCGCGGCACCCTCCTTCTGGCGGTGCGCGATGTAGTCTTGAAGGCGTGGCGTCGTGATAGCCAGGGCTCGATCGAACACGAAGAACCGTCGAACGTGCTTGAGATGCGAACGTAACTGGGGCAGGGAACGCCGTCCGTGCACCTCGTAGTTGCGCTCCAAGTTCTTGAGAATCTCGTCCAACGTGACCTTTTCCTGTCGGGGGCCCCTGAACCGCTGTAGGCCGGCTTTGGCGTTCAGGATCCCATGCAGGACGGGCCCGCAATAGCTTCCGAGCCGCCTTCGGTCGACCTGCCACTTCACGCTTTTCCCGGCTACGTCCCTCGATACGGGGCGTAGTAGCTGATGTACCACTTACTACCGCGTCGGAACACCCGGCCATCGCCTCTCATGGCCCGTGGCTTGGTGGGGGCGGCTCGCTGGTAGTCTCATGAAAAATGTTAGCCGGAACACGGGGTCTCCTAAAGACGAAAAAGGGGCCAATGTGCCCTTAAAACGGCGGTTTTTGATGGCGGCGAACATAGGCGGCCAGGCCCGCCCGGTGGAACTTTATGTGCCCGTCCAAACGGTCTTTGTAGGCAAAGGACAAGCTGCGCCGACTTCCGACATAGGGTGTCCTCGGTAGTCGCAAGCAACGACGCCGCTTCGCTGAGACCGATTGCGGAAAGGTCGTCGATCGCACTTGTGTCTCCGTTCCCAACGGCGGAGGCGCTGATCGGTCGAGCGCGGAGCGCGCCTCCGGATTGGTCACCTCAGCTGACGACGTGGTGAGCGGTCGAGACCGCTGGTTCGGCGTGACGTGCTCGATCACCGGACCATCGGCGACGATCGTTGCCGGGACGCCCGCGCGCACCATATTCGGGCCGCGGTGCGGCGAGGTCGTGGAACAGCTTAGTCCGGCCAGCTCCAGCCATTCGGCGACGCGGTCGCCCGGCCTGGTGCTTGGAGATCGCCGGGCATGGCTTGCCGTAGGCCCGGTGGAGCACCAGGTGACCTGTAGACTCGGAGCGTTGCCGTCCTTCTCGAATAGCTTCGCGACTCCCGGGAGCGCCGGTCAGATCAGCTCGGCGAGATTCGTCACTTACGAGCTGCGACGGTCACGACACGCGCGCCGCGTCTGCGGCTGCTTCGGGCCGGCACGGCGAATCGCGCTCGGCACCGTCGAGTCGCGGATGTCGGTCCACGTTGTGCATCGGCAGATGATGCTACCGCCCTTCACACGCCAGCCCGTGCAGGTAGGCGACCGGGTGAACGTCCGCGCACGCGCAGTCGGCGCAGGGCAGCGATCCACGCTGTCCTTCGCCAATATCTCATCCGACTGTCTCGGCAGCATCCGAGAGCCGCGCGCCAAGGGCGTAAGCCAGGTGCGATGCAGGACGTTCCGCATTCTCAGGCGGCCGACAGGGCGTGATCCCGGCGGATTTTGCGGTTGCGAGCGAGAGCAGGCAGATTGCTCGGGACCGGTTGCGTGCTCGGTGGTCCAGAGGACGACGATGCTGAACTATGCGGCCTGACGGATGTAGCGATGGTGCAGCCCGCCGACTTCGGGAAGCTGCACGATCTTCCCCGCGGCGGGGAGTGCGATCGGCCTGCCGTCGGGGGCGTCCTTGTCGAGCGCGAGATGGGTGCGGGCCTGATGGTAATACGAGAAGTAGCGGGTCAGAATGCGGTGGAGGTGCCGCTCGCCGAGCACGAGCACGTGATTCAGGCACTCGCGCCGGATGGAGCCGATGAGCCGCTCCGCGAAGGGATTCTGCCACGGGCTCTGCGGCGCGGTGAGAACCTCGTCGATCCCCATGCCCTTCACGCGGTGCCGGAACCGCTGGCCGTAGACTTGGTCACGATCCCGCAGGAGATAGGCCGGCGCAGACTCGTCAGGGAAGGCGTCCACGAGCTGCTGAGCGGCCCAGGCGGCGCTGGGGTGCTCGGTGACGTTGAAGTGGACGACGAGCCGGCGGTGGTGAGCGAGCACAACGAGAACGAAGAGGACGCGGAGGCGAGCAGTAGGTACGGTAAAGAAGTCGATCGAGACCAAGTCGCCGATGTGGTTGGCGAGAAACGCCCGCCAGGTCTGAGAGGGTGGGGGGCGGTGCTTCGGCATGAGGCGGGAGACGGTCCGCTCGGCGATGACAATGCCGAGCTTCAGGAGCTCCCCGTGGATGCGGGGAGCACCCCACAGGGGATTCGCCGTGGCCATCTTCATGACGAGTGCGGCGATCTTGGCGCTGATGGGTGGGCGACCTCCGCTGTGCCGACCAGAAAGCTGGGTCCAGTACTCGCGGAAGCGACGCCGCTGCCAGCGCAGAACGGTGTCGGGTGAGACGATGACCAACGCCTGTCGCCAGCCGGTCCAGACTCGGGCCAGGCCGACCCAGAACAGACGATCCGTCGTGTGGAGCCTCGGCCGGGCCGTCGTTCGCTTGTAGACGGTGAGCTGCTGGTGCAAGGCCAGGTTCTCGAGGGCGAGCTGGCGATGGCCGCCGACGAGGAAGGGGAGGAGCCGGAGCAGGTGAAGTACGAGGGTGATCACGAGCCGCGATTTTGGCCGACCGGGGCCGACAGATCAACCACTTGCAGGGCGGACGACGTTTTGGCGAAGGACAGGGCCGGGTTCGCGTCGAGATAGCCCCACTGAACCGCGTGCTTGAGCATCTCCTTGAGCACCACCACGACGTTAAGAACGGTCTTGGGCGAGAGCTTCTTGGCCAGCAGCGCTTTCATGAACTCCCGCACCTGCGGCAGCGTGATCGTGTCGAGGCGCGTCTGGCCGAAGAACGGCACCACGTGCAGCCGCACGCGGCTGCGACAGCTCTCGGCCGATGACTCCTTCATGCGGCCGAGCCGAACCTGCACGCTCACGTAGTCGTCGTCCCACTTCGCCGCGAACTCCTTCATCGTGATCGGCTGTCGGTCGAGGCGGAACTTCGCGTTGCGACGCTCCCACATGCGCTCGGCCAGGACCTTCCTAGCCTCGTGGAGATTCGGCCCGACGGTCTCCCACCGGCGCCGACCCGCCGCGTCGTAATACCGGATCGCGTACTGCTTTCCCCGTTTCCGGATGGCCCCCAAGTCAGTGCCTCCTTTCTCGCGGAGGCCACGCCGGCACCCTCTGATCGGTCGGGGTTATACGTGGGAAGGAAGTACCGGATGCGGCGGGCGAAGTCAACGTTGCTGGGTCCGTACAGCCGGCCGTGTTGATCGCCGGCCTGCTCCGCGCCCGTCTCGTCGCAACTCATCGACCCACGCGGTGAGCTCATCGCGATCGAATCGAAGGTATTTCCCGAGCTTCACGTGAGGTACGCTGTTCGTGCGCGTCCGCTCGTACAGCCAGCTCACGGGGACGCGGAGTAGATCTGCCGCTTCTCGTACCGTCAACCAAGCCACAGCGATCTCCGACGGTGCTGGGACGAAGAAGCGCACCATCATGATGGGCCGCAAGAGGGACTTCACCCCAACGACTGCCCTCGCCGAATCTATCTCGACCTTTCGAAGCCCCACCGAGGAAAGCCCGCTGGCGAACGCAATGCCGTTGCCATGGGGGCCGCGGCCTCTTCACCGATGGTGTCCCCATCTCACAAGGGTCTGTCTTGCTTCAGATTTGCCGCTACCCTGCAAGCCCCGATCACGGTTATCGCCTTCCATCCGACGATCGGAGTGATGCAGGGCACCGCTGAGGTGCTGCAGCCCGCCACTGATAGGGATTAGTGCAGTCACAGCGGAGGATTCTGTCCCCGCCTGAGGTGCCGCCGCCCCACTATGTCGCTGACGGGTTGTTACCTAACCCTTTGACTTTACTTAACTGTCCCCGTGGCATGATCCCTGCCTCATCTAAGATCAGCGTGTATTCCGAGCAGGCCTGGACCAGGAACCGGAGATGGCTCGTGGATCGTCGAGCGTTCGTGAGTCTCGTCGCTGCAGGGATCGCCGGCATCGCCAGCGGCGCCGCCGCCCAGGGAGGCCCACCTTCCGGAGGACGGCCGCGCTGGGGCCAGGAGGCCGAGAAAGAGTTCGGGCTCGGCCGCGGCCTCGGACCGAAGCTCATGACCGAGGAGGAGTGGAAGGAGCATCACGACAAGATGCGGACCCTGACGGGCGAAGAGCGGGAGCGGTATCGCCGAGAAACCCACGAGAAGATGCGCGAGCGCGCGAAGGAACGCGGCATCGCGATGCCGGCTGAGCCTGGTCCGCATGGGCGAGGGATGGCGGGCCCCGGCGGACCGCCGAAGCGCTGAGCGGTCCCAGGCGTCGAGGAGCGCCGGTGCGGATCCTGCTCGTCGAGGACGATCGGAAGGCCGCTCGGATCCTGGCGAAGGGGCTGACCGAAGAGGGCTTCGTCGTCGATGTCGCGGGTTCCGGTGAGGAGGCCGAGGATCTTGCCGGGATCAACGACTACGACCTGATCGTTCTCGACTGGCTCCTGCCCGGTGTACCGGGGATCGACGTGTGCCGACGACTTCGCCACCGGCGCGTCGCGACACCGATTCTCATGCTGACGGCGCGCGATGCGGTGGTGGACCGCGTCACCGGCCTGGACGCGGGCGCGGACGATTACATGACGAAGCCGTTCGCGTTCGCCGAGCTGCTGGCCCGTGTTCGGGCGCTGCTGCGCAGGGCGGAGGGGGTTCGCTCGCCCGTCCTCGAGGTGGCCGATCTACGGCTCGACCCTGTCGAGCATCGGGTCAGCCGCGGGGGCGAGCCCGTCGAGCTCACCGCGAAGGAGTACGCGATCCTCGAATACTTGATGCGTCACACTGGCCGGCTGGTGACGCGCACGGAGCTGGGCGAGCACGTCTGGCAGGAGGAGCACGACAACCTCCCGAACCTCGTCGACGTCCACGTGAGCCACCTGCGAAGGAAGCTCGACACCGGGCGCGCCCCCGCGCTGATCCACACTGTCCGCGGGCGCGGATTCCGGCTCGCCGCCCCGGACGGGGCGAGCCCGGTGGTGGACGCCAAGACCCGGCCGCGACAGCCGTGATCGCGGCCTCGCGCCGGTGGCCGCTCCGCCGCCGGCTCGCCCTCTGGCACGCCGTCGTCATCACGGGCATCCTCGGTACGACGGGCATCGTCGCCGACACATTGCTGTCGCGCGCGATCCAGCAGCAGCTCGATGCGAGCCTCGTGGCACTCGCAGAGACCGAGGCGGCCTCGGCGCTCGACGATCCATCGGGCGCGATCCACCTGCACGCGACCGGGTCCTCGCGGGGGCGCACGCCTCTCGGGGCGCTCGACAAGCTGGCCCAGCTCCTCGATGCGGACGGACGCGTGCTGGAGCGCAACGCCGCGCTCGGCGAGCGGACGCTGCCGGCCGGGCCCGGGGTGCTGGACCGGTTGCGCCGGAGCGAGGTCGTGATCGAGACGGCGGAGCTTCGTCCAGGCGAGCTGGTACGGATCGCATCGCTGCCGATCGAGGTGGACGGCACCTTCCGCTATGCAGTGCAGGTCGGCGCCAGCCTGGCGCCGCAGCGGACGTTCCTGCGCACGGCCCGCCTCGTCATCGTGGTCGCCGGCGCCGCCGTTCTCACCGCGGTGATCGTGGTCGGCCTCGGGCTCGCCCGCAGCGCGCTCCGTCCGGTCGATGCGCTCATCCGCGGCGCTCGCCGTATCGGGCGAGGGCCCTTGACCGAGCGTCTCCCGGAGCCCCGGACGGAGGACGAGATCGGCCGGCTTGCGACGACCCTCAACGAGATGCTCGGCCGGGTCGCCCAGGCCGTCGAGGTAGAGCGGCGCTTCACGACCGACGCCGCCCACGAGCTCCGGTCCCCGCTCTCGCGCCTGCGCGCCGACCTCGAGATCGCATTGCGCCGCTCGCGGACCACGACCGAGTACGAGGAAGTGCTCCGCTCGGCCCTCGAGGAGGCCGTCGGTCTCTCCACGCTTGCCGAAAATCTATTGACGCTCGCCCGGCTCGATGCCCGTGGTCCGTCGGCGGCAGCCGCCGTGTCCCTCGACGAGGCCGTGGCCGGGCTGGTCGAGCCACGGCGGCTCGAGGCGAAGGACCGCGGACTCACGCTGCACCTCGAGCTCACCGCCCGCCGGCAGGTCCGCGTATCGGCTCACGACCTGGCGCAGCTCATCCGGAACCTCGTCGACAACGCGTTCAAGTACTCGCCGCCGGGTAGCCGCGTCACGGTCCGGACCGCCTCGGACGCCGCCGCCGCTGTGTTGACAGTTTCCGACACCGGCCCGGGTATTCCCGCCGAGGATCTGCCCCACATCTTCGAACGCTTCTACCGTGGTGCCGGCCGCGCCACCGAGGCGTCGGGGGTGGGGCTCGGGCTCGCCATCTGCCGCGCCGTGACGGAGACGTACGGGGGGCGAATCGAGGCGCAGAGCGGTCCCGGAGCCGGCACGACGATCGTCGTGCGGCTGCCTCTTGCCCCCGATTCCTGAAGAAGAATTCAGGGTCCGTTCAGCATCCCTTCAGACGCCGCTCCGTATTCTCCCTTTCGATGAGACACGCAATGCGCTCCACGAGGGTGACCCTGGCGACCCTGATGCTGCTCGGCGCGGCCACGATGTCCGCGGTGGCATCCGAGCGCGCCGCCTCCGGCACGTCGACCGAAGCGCTTGAGATCGCCCGGGCGAGCCAGCCCGGGTGGCGGCTCGGGCGCTTGCTCACGCGCGAGCACGACGGACGCCGCCAGGTCGAGGCCGAGCTGGTCGCCGACGGGACACCCGTCGCCTGGCTCAGGGTCGATCCCGCGACCGCCCGATTCCTGCCTCGAGGGAAGCGTCCGGCGCGCGGACAGGGCTCGCTCGATCCGGCGCGGCTCCGGCCACAGGTCGCTGCCGCGGTCGCCGGTCTCGAGCCAGGTGCGTGGGCGTGGCCGGTCGAGCACGGCCGGGCCTGGGCCGTCCCGCTCCGCTGGGAGGGCCGGGTGGTGGGCACGATCCGGATCGACGTCCGCGGGGGCCGCGTGCTCGCGGCCGAGCGCCACGACGAAGACGACGACGACGATTGAGGGGAGGTCGCGCATGGGGGCCGCACATCTTCATCTGATCCTGAATCACGTGCCCGTCCTGGGCGTGCTCTTCGCGGGTCTGCTGCTCGGTGCCGCGCTCTGGTACCGGAGCCCGCAGTTCCAGCGCCTCGCTCTGGTGGTGATGGTGGGCAGCGCGCTGGTTGCGGTGCCCGTCTACCTAACGGGCGAGGCTGCGGAGGACACGGTCGAGGGTATGACCGCCGTCTCCGAGGCCGCCATTGAGCGCCACGCGGACGCGGCCGAAGCGAGCATCGTGGCCATCGGGGTCCTGGGAGGCCTGGCGCTTTTGGGTGTGATCGCGTTCCGCAGGGCGGCCGGCGTTCCGAAGGTGTTCGCCGCCGGGCTCCTCGCGCTCACGCTGACGACAACCGGGCTCTTCGCCTGGACGGGGTATCTGGGCGGGCAGATCCGGCACACCGAACTGGGAGGCAGCATGGCCGCCGCGACGGATCGCCGCGGCGCCGAGGACGACGACTAACCACCAGCGATCCAGACAAGAGGAGAGACGATCATGGAGTGGACCAGAGGTAATCGACGGACGTTGATCGTGGCCGGGTTCATGACGCTCCTGGCGCTCGGGATGGCGCCGGGCAGCGCCCTCGCCGAGAGGGACCGAGATCATGCCCAGGCCCGGACGGGGGAATTCTATGGCGTGGTCGACAGCCTGCCCGGGACGCCGAACTGGGTCGGAGACTGGACAATCGACGGGCGCACGGTGCGCGTCGAGCCGAGCACGAGGATCGAGCAGGAACATGGCCAGCCCGCGGTCGGCGCCTACGTCGAGGTGAAGGGGCAGTCGCAACCGGACGGCAGCCTCAAGGCCACGAAGATCGAGGTGAAGCGCAAGGCCGGCCACTCGTAGTTCCGAACCGGCCAGCCACCCGCTCGTGCGTGCTCGTCTCCTGCGAGGGGTCGGGCACGCGCGGGCGGGAGGCATCGTCGCCCAGCGCAACGAGAGAAGGGAATGGGACATGCGCAAGTGGATCGCCGTGTCGGGACTGGTGCTGCTTGTCGCGCTGGTCGCCATCCAGTTCGTTCCGGTCCAGACGAGCAATCCACCGGTCACAGGCGACGTGCCGACCTCGGCGCCAATCAAGGCCGTTCTGAGACGCGCCTGCTACGATTGCCATTCGAACGAGACCCAGTGGCCCTGGTACAGCCGCATCGCTCCGGTTTCATGGCTGCTCGCACGCGACGTTCGCGAGGGCCGGGCGGAGCTCAACTTCTCGACCTGGAACCAGTACAGCACGCAGCAACAGGCGAAGAAGTTCAAGGAGAGCTGGGAAGAAGTCGCCGAGGGCGAGATGCCCCCGTGGTTCTACCTGCCCGCCCATCGCGACGCTCGACTGTCTGCGGAGGATCGCGCACTGCTGAGGCAGTGGACGCGGGAGCCCTGACTCACGGCTCCTGCGCTGGCCGTGATCGGCAATCGAGCAGAGTACGACACTACGGGCCCAGAACCGATCGACGGCGAACGAGGTGCGTCATCTTCACGGCCTCGAACGCGAGCACGGGTAGCAGGCCGGCAAGGACACAGATCACCGCGTCGTCTGCATGAACGGGCGAGAACCGGAACATCGCACGCGCGGTCGGGACCGACAGGGTGAGCACCAGGAACCCGAGCGCGCCGCCGACCACCCACCACAGCGCAGGGTTGCGGACTTGGAGCATCGCGAGCATGGGCCGAGACCAGGAGCGATTCGTGAGAATGAGGCCGAGGTTAGCGATGATGAGGGATGTGAACGCGAGCGCGCGGGCCTCGAGTTCGCCCTGCCCCTGACGCAGCACGGTCCCAAACAGGACCGAGAGAACGGCGAACGTCACGAGACCTTGCGCAAGAGCAAACGCCACGGTCGGTCGGCCGAAGAGCCGCTCTCCCGGCGGGCGCGGTGGCCGCGTCATCACCGCGTCGTCGGCCGGCTCCGCCTCGAAGACGATCGAGCACGCCGGATCGATGATCAGATGCAGAAAGGCGATGTGGATCGGCAACAGGATCAGGGGCCAGTTGAACAGCACCGGTAGCAGCGAGAGACCCGCGATGGGGACGTGGATCGCAAGGATGTAGGTCATGGCCTTCACGAGGTTGTCGAAGATGCGCCGGCCCTGCCGGATGCCCTCGACGAGCGCCGAGAAGTCGTCCTCGAGCAGGACGAGGGCGGCCGCCTCGCGGGCGACGTCGGTGCCGCGCTGGCCCATCGCCAGGCCGATGTGGGCGGCCCGCAGCGCCGGGGCGTCGTTCACGCCATCACCGGTCATGGCGACGACTTCGCCGCCGGCCTTCAGGGCCTCGACCAGCCGCAGCTTCTGCTCGGGAACGACGCGGGCGAAGAGATCGATGGAGCCGATGCGCGCGCGCAGCGTCGCGTCGTCCATCGCGGCCAGCTCGGGGCCGGTCACGACCGTCTGCGCAGGCAGACCGACCTGCCGAGCGACGTGGACGGCGGTGGCGGGGTAGTCGCCCGTGACGACGACGACCCGGATCCCGGCCTCGCGACACTCACGGATGGCGTCGGGCGCCGTCGGCCGGACCGGGTCCTCGAAGCCGACGAGGCCGAGCAGCTCGAACTCGAAGTCGTGCTGGTGAGCGGGCAGCTCGAGCGGACGGAAGCGCGCGCGCGCCACGCCGAGCACCCGCAGGCCGCGATCGGCCATCGCGCCGACGGCCGCATCCAGCTCGGCCAGCGCGGCGGCGTCCAGGTGGCAGAGGTCGGCGATCGCCTCGGGGGCGCCCTTGGCCGCGATGACGTAGTCCCGGCCGTCCGGCGAGCGCCACACGCGCGAGAGCGCCAGGAGCTCGCGCGACAGGGGATACTCCTGCACCAGCGACCAGTCGTCGTGGATGTGCTCGGTCCTCGCCAGGTACTCGTCGCCCACCCGCTTCAAGGCCCGGTCGATCGGGTCGAGCGCCGCCCGCTGGCTGGCGAGGATGCCGAACTCGACCAGACCGTGGAAGATCTCCGGCAAGTCCGGCGGATGCGCGCGCAGGTCGAGGGTCTGCCCGTCCGTGGCCAGCATCGCGACCGACATCTGGTTCAGCGTGAGCGTCCCCGTCTTGTCCACGCAGAGCACGGTGATGGCCCCGAGCGTCTCGACGGCCGGGATGCGGCGGGTGAGCAGGTGCACGCGGGAGAGCCGCCAGGCGCCGAGCGAGAGGAACAGCGTGAGGACCACCGGGAACTCGTTGGGAATGATCGCCATGGCGAGCGTGAGGCTGGCCAGGATGCCGTCGAGCCAGTGCCCGCGCGTGAGCCCGTAGCCGACGGCCACGACCACGCAGAGCAGGATGCCCGACGACGGCGAGCACGCGCACGACCCGGCGGGTCTCGGCCTGCAGCGGCGTGGCCTCCTGCGTGATCGACTCCAGGGCCCGGCCGATCCGCCCGAGCGCCGTGCGTGGGCCGGTGCGCTCCACCAGGGCGATCCCGTGGCCGTGCACCACCAGCGTGCCCGAGTACACGAAAGGCAGGTCGTCGCCGCCCGGCGGCGGCACGGGCCCCGCCTCGGTCGTGCGAGCTCTTCCGCACCGGGACCGATTCGCCGGTGAGGAGCGACTCGTCGACGGACAGGTTCGTGGCCGACAGCACGACGCCGTCGGCCGGCACGCGATCGCCCGCCTCGAGCAGCACGACGTCGCCCCGCACGACGTCGCGCCCCGGGATGCGCCGCTGCCGGCCGTCGCGGATCACCAGGGCCCGCGGGCTCGCCAGATCCCGGAGCCGGTCGAGCGCGCGCTCGGTCTTGTTCTCCTGGTACAGCGTCATCCCGGTGATGAGGACGACGAAGCCGAGCAGCATCAGCGCCTCGGTAGGATCCCCCAGGACGACGTAGACGACGCCGGCGGCCACCAGGAGCAGGAACATCGGCTCGCGCAGGACCTCGGCTGCGATGGCGAGGAGCCCGCGCCGCCGCGCGGTCGGCAGGTCGTTGTGGCCGTCGCGGCGCAGGCGCTCGGCCGCGACGGCGTCCGAGAGCCCGGCGTGTTGGGCGGGGAGGAGGTCGGACACGGAGGGCGCCATTGGCGCCACATTTTATCGCCTCAGGGGAAGGGCTGGCCCCGGCCGGCACGCGGCGTCGCGGTCGCCGCCGCCGAGCGTGTGGTGGGCGCGCCCCACGTGGGGCGCCGCCACCCGGGACCGCCGCGCTGAGCGGTTCGGGTTGGTTATCGGAGTCGTTTTCGTCGTATGGGGCGTTTGGGAGTTGCTCGACATCGACTTCGGTAGAACCAGGATGTCCGGCAGCCTACTGGCAATCCTGTGCATCGTCGTGGGCATTCTGCTTGTGTCGGCCTTGCGGCGTAAGCCCCGAGCATAGATTGGATGATCGGCGGTGAGGCTCGCTCTACCTTCTATCCCGGCGCCCAAAGCCGCCTGGGCCCGCTGGCCTGCTGGGAGGTGGCGTCGATGCGCGACGAGCTGCAGGTGAGTCGAGTGATCGACCTTGTGTCTTACCAGGCCGACGCGATTGTCAGCCGCATCCTTTTGAAACGCGATGCCGGCAACGTGACGCTGTTTGCGTTCGATGCTGGGCAGGAGCTGAGCGAGCATACCGCGCCCTATACGGTCGACCGGCGACCGTGATCGCCGCCTCCCTGTCCCTCGCCAGAACCTTGTCCGACGCCATCGGCGCCACACCGGGTGCGCGTGCGATGGCCGCGAGCCGGGCCTGAGACAGGGCAAACGAGTCTTCCAGAGTGCCGGCCGTGCGCGGGCCACCGGATGAGCGACGGATGAGTGAGAGTGGCCAGGCGAGACCGGAGCGGTCCCCAGGAGAGAAGGAGCGAGGATGCCGTACTACGCGGCTTGCCGGACGTAGCGATGATGCAACCCGCGGACTTCGGGAAGCTGCGCGATCTTCCCCGCTGCGGGGAGCGTGATCGGCCTGATGTCGGGGGCGTCCTTGTCGAGCGCGAGGTGGGTGCGCGCCTGATGGTAATAGGAGAAGTAGCGGGTCAGGATGCGGCGGAGGTGTCGCTCACCGAGCACGAGGACGTGATTCAGGCACTCGCGCCGGATTGAGCCGATGAGCCGCTCGGCGAACGGGTTCTGCCACGGGCTCTGCGGCGCCGTGAGAACCTCCTCGATTCCCATGCCCTTCACGCGGTGCCGGAACCGCTGGCCGTAGACTTGGTCACGATCCCGCAGGAGATAGGCGGACTCCTCAGGGAAGGCATCGACGAGCTGCTGAGCGGTCCAGGCAGCGGTGGGGTGCTCGGTGACGTTGAAGTGGACAACGCGCCGACGGTGGTGAGCGAGCACGACGAGAACGAACAGGACGCGGAGGCGAGCAGTAGGTACGGTAAAGAAGTCGATCGAGACAAAGTCGCCGACGTGGTTGGCGAGAAACGTCCGCCAGGTGTGAGAGGGGCGGGGGCGGTGCTTCGGCATGAGGCGGGAGACGGTCCGCTCGGCGATGACGATGCCGAGCTTCAGGAGCTCGCCGTGGATGCGCGGGGCGCCCCAGAGAGGATTCGCGGCGGCCATCTTCCTGACGAGGAGGGCGATCTCGGCGTCGAGGGGCGGGCGCCCTTGGGTCGGACGGCGCGAGAGCTGGGTCCAGCACTCGCGAAAGCGGCAACGCTGCCAGCGCAGGACGGTATCGGGCGAGACGATGACCAGCGCTTCCCGCCAGCCGGTCCAGAGTCTGGCCAGGCCGGTCCAGAACAGACGGTCGGCCGGGCGGAGCTTCGGGCGGGGCGCCGTTCGCTTGTAGATGGCGAGCTGCTGGCGCAGGGCCAGGTTCTCAAGAGCGAGCTGTCGGTGGCCGCCGAGGAGGAAGGGTAGGAGCCGGAGCAGGTGGAGTACGAGAGTGATCACAAGGTGTGATCGTGGCCGGAGGGGGCCGGCGAATCAATCACTTGCTGGGCGGACGAAGTTTTGGCGAACGACAGGTACTCACGGGAGAGCTTGAGTCGCGCGCTGGCGGCGCGAGGATCGAGTTTCTTCGTCGCCGAATCGAGTGGCGATGTCATCGGGTTCGCGCAGTTCGTTCGCCGGTCGGCACAGTCGGCGGAGCTCACGCGCATCTACGTGTTGCCGGCCAGGCAACGGAGCGGGGTCGGGATACGGTTGCTCGACGCAGGGCTGACAGAATTTGGGGCGGAGGGCTTGAAATACCTGACCGTCGAGGTCGAGCGCGACAACGGCAGCGGCCGTCACTTCTACGAGCGGGCCGGTTTTGCGGAGCCGCGAGAGCTCACTCGCGACGTGCCGGGATATGAGCTCGTGCTGGTTGAATACCGTCGCCCGATCGTCGCAATGGCATCGCCGTGACGCCCGACAATGCCATGTTGATCGTCGCCGAGTCGCACGCCAACAGGCTCACCACCTTCGACATCACTGCCGACGGCGGCCTGTCGAACCGGCGGATGTGGGCGGACTCTGGCAGCGGCGTTCCCGACGGCATCTGCCTCGACGCCGACAACGCCGTCTGGTATGGAGACGTTCCGAATAAGCGTTGCGTAGGCGTGCGCGAAGGCGGGGCGGTGTTGCAGACCATCGATCTCGACCGGGGCTGTTTCGCCTGCATGCTGGAAGGCACGGATAAGAGGACGCTGTTCTCATCGTCGCGGAATGGCGCGGCATGGACCAGATTCTTGAGGTGGCGCGGGCGGGGACCGGACAGGTCCTGACGATGAGGCACCCGCACGTGGTGTCGGGTGGCCGTAGTCGTGGACGAAACCCTCCGGTGGGTGTCGATTTGAAGGTGCGCCGTTCGACTCCCTGGTGAAGGACGCTGTGACCCGCACGTCGCCAGAGGGAAGGGAGGCGGACATGACCGACGGGCGCGACGTACTGACCAAGGCATATGCTGCCTTCAATGCGCGCGACATGGACGCGGTGCTGGCCGCCATGCATACGGACGTGGATTGGCCCAACGGCTGGGAGGGCGGCCGCGTCCGCGGGCACGAACAGGTTCGTGACTACTGGACGCGGCAGTGGGCGGCAATCGATCCCACGGTCGAACCAGTTGGATTCTCAACCGATCAGAAGGGGCGCACGGTGGTGAGCGCGCGTCAGGTCGTGCGGGATCTCCACGGCCGCGTCGTATCGGATGGCATGGTTGTCCACGCGTACCGTATCCAGGACGGCTTGATCCGTAGCATGGAGATCCTATGAGCGCACTTGAAATCGAGGTGATCCTTCGACGGTTCGAATCTCCCGACGAGACACGTGTCATGGAGAAGGGAAAGTTCGAAGTCGTCAACATCGGGGGTCTCAGCGTGGGGCGGGCCATGTACGAGCCCGGATGGCGATGGTCCGAGCACGTTGGCCCGACAGTCGGAGCCAAGCGTTGCACGGTGGCGCACGTCGGGCTCGTCGTGTCGGGCACGGCGACGGCGGCGCTGGAAGACGGACGGGTATTCGAGCTCCGGGCGGGCAACTTGTTCTACATCCCCCAGATCCCGCACGACAGCTTGGTGGTCGGCAACGAGCCCTATGTATCTCTCCACTTTCTGGGTGCGGACCACTATGCCAAGTAGCTGCCGCACTGAACGCTTCAACGGGCCAAGCCGCGGCTTGCGTAGCTCCCCGGCCACTTGAGCGCACACGTTATGCCACACGGGGCTCGTCAGCTGATGACCACAGAGGCGAACACGCCACCAGTCTGGTTCGTCGTCATTGCCTGGGCAGCGCTCTCACTCACTCTGAATGTCCTTGGCGTGTTCACGGCTCACCCGGACCAACCACCTCTTGCGTTACTGACAGCGATCACAGGCCCACCAATATTGTTTCTTATCGCGTACGCCATCTCTGCGAACGTCCGCACTCTCTCACTCCGGCTTGATCTTCGCTTGTTGACCGCAATGCAAGGATGGCGCGTCATCGGCGCGATGTTCCTTGTCCTCATGTCGTTCGGTTTATTGCCTGGGACATTTGCATGGCCTGCAGGGATCGGCGATCTCATCGTCGGTGCGTATGCGCCATTTGTGGTTCTCGCAATATCGCGCCGCACACCGGGCTGGCACCGACACGTTGTCCTGCTCAATGTGCTTGGCCTACTTGACTTCGTCGGTGCCGTTGGCGGTGGCGTACTCAGCGGTAGCTCGCCCATTGGGGTTCTTCGCGGTGGCGTGACAACGGACATCATGCTGGAACTGCCGCTCAGCATGATCCCGACGTTCGCTGTACCATTCTGGATCGTTCTGCACATCATCTCACTCATCAACTTGCGGAACGTGCAGTCGTCATTTGGACAAGCTTCGGCATGACAAGGCACCCACTTGACCGCATCTCCGCGGCGCTCCAAAGCGGCTGGTGACCTTAGAGGCGTTGGGCGGTGACGCCCTTTTGCGCCGGCGGTCGATTTCGCGGGGGCGTCCTTCGACTACTGATAGGGCCAGAGATGCGTCGGTCTCGGTCGACCGTTGCCTGCTCCTTAGTCACGGCACGGGGATCCTTCACATGAGAAAGATCATCGCCGCCCTGGTGGTCTCCGTGGACGGCTTCATCGAGGGACCCAATGGTGAACTCGATTGGGTCGACACGTGGGAGGATCCCTTCGATTTGCTTCCCCAGATCGACACATGCATCCTCGGCCGCCGGATGTATCCCGGCTACGAGCAGTACTGGGGAGCTATCCTCGCGAACCCCGGGGCCGTCCTGCCCTTCACCGGCAAGGTCGCGACGAACGGCGAAATCGCGTACGCCCGCTTCGCGGAAAGAACGCCCCATGTCGTCCTGTCCAGGACGTTGGACAACGTCGCCTGGAACAACACACGGATCGTTCGAGACGTCGAAGACATCCGACGAATGAAGCAGCAGCCCGGCAAGCACATGCATGCCGTCGGCGGCGCCACGCTGGTTGGCAGTCTGATGAACCAGCGCTTGATTGACGAGCTTCGCCTCGTCGTACACCCCATCGTGCTCGGTGGAGGGACAGCGCTATTCAAGGACGTCACCGAGCGGCACGCGCTGAAGCATCTGGACACCAAGCCGCTAAAGTCGGGCTTGGTCCGTCTGACCTACAGCACGTGATGTCGATCCACAATCGGGCCGATCGACTCTCGAGTGCGACGGCTAATTCCAGGAGAAGAATGGAATGAGCTCGCTAGCGCAGAAGGCCGAGATCGAAGCGCTCCTCCAACAACTAGCAAGAGCACATGCGGACCACGATGCCGACGCCATCGTCGAGGCCTACACGCCGGACGCCGTGATTTACGACCTGGCACCCCCGCTGGCGCGCCGCGGAATGAATCGCAACAGCATCGTGGATTGGCTCGCCGGCTGGGAGGGGCCAATTCGGATCGATGCGCACGACGTCAATCTTGTTGTTGATGGCCATTTAGCCTTCGTATCAGCGCTCAACAGAATGCGCGGGCGCCAGGGCGGTGAAGATCAGGACATGTGGTATCGCACGACGGTGTGTCTTCGGAAGACGAGCGGGCGATGGCGAATCATCTGCGATCACTCGTCCGTGCCCTTCTACATGGACGGCAGCTATCGCGCCGCGGTGGACCTCAAGCCGTAGTTGTCGCACGCTGAATGCGGCGCCGCCCTAACGAGTACCGGGCGAACGATGAACTCGCGACCCACGTAGGAAAGCACCGCTGCGCTCGTGTCAATCGAGAGTTGGATCTCACGCCCGCGCTCACGCGTGATATGGCTCGTCTGCCCGCGGCGCATGAGGTAATTGCTCGTCCAAGGACTGGCGGTACCGCAGGCAACCCCGGAGAAACTCCGGCCAGGTCGGGACAGTCGGTACCGGGTCCATTTTCTCGGGCAGAAGGCCCCAGAGCGCCGGGTGATGCCAGCAGAGCGCGTGTCCGCTGCTGTCTCGGTGCGCTCGGATCCCCGACGCGCAACCGCATCGCCTCGGCAATCAGCTCGTCGCGCGTCATGGCTCTAAGATCCTCGTCCACGAAACCTCCTTGCCAGCCGCGCCGCGGCCGGTGATGCGCGTTGTGGGCGAAACCTGATGTTACGCTCCAAGAAGCCGACACGTAGAGTAGTGCGCTGACCCGTCAGCGTCGTCCGAAGCGCACCGAGATTCATACGGAGCGCCCATATGCCGTCTCCATTGCTCTCACCGCAACCGGCTTCACGGGTGGCGTCGTGTTCGGCTGGAGCGCCACTGCCATGACGGGGCCCTTGAGCGCCCGCACCGCCACTCTTGAGGGTGACCTCCTGCTAGATAGTGGAACGATCCGGCCTCGGAGCGACATTCGCTGGAACCTAGCCAGGTTGAGCGGCCACCGGGCGGCGAGATATGACGCTCTGCGCCACAACGATGGCCCAGCTGTGAACCTTTCCCCTGATTGGTGAGCATCTCAACCATGAGCCGGGGCTTGACGATGGGCAGGCAGCGAGACGCTCGATGTTCGGGATGTCGTGCGGCGGGCCTGACTGTGCACCACGTGCGGGGCCGGTGGGATGGGCTGCTCCGGCGGAGCACTGTAATCCGGTGATTGGGAGCGCCGCCGTTTAAGGCGCAGGAAGAGGGCTGCGGTATGACAATTCCTCCGGCAATCCGAGAACTCATAGATTCCGGTCCGCTTGCTCATGTGGCAACCCTCAATGGGGATGGGAGCCCGCAGGTCTCCGTGGTCTGGGTTGGAATCGACGGGAACGAGTTCGTCACGGGACACATGGGCGAATGGCGAAAGATCAAGAATCTTCAGAAAGACCCGCGCGTCGCCCTCTCCTTAATCGGCAGGGGTAAGAACGCCATGGGTCTCCAAGAGTACCTCGTCATCTACGGCAACGCCCGAATCACTGAGGGGGGCGCGGCAGAACTCCTTCAGCGGCTCGCTCGAATTTATCTGGGTCCCGACGTCGAATTTCCTCCGGAATCGTTCCGCAGTAAACCAGGCTTCATCGCGCACATCACGCCGGAACGCTACGCCGGAATCGGTCCATGGCAGCCCCGGCAACGCTAGTCGGTCGCTCATCCCTCGCATGCTCGGTGGTGAGCCAAACTTGAGGAGGTTTTCATGCCAGAATCCCTTCACATAGCAGTCGTCCGTCGGCTCTACGATGCGCGCGGCAATCCGGACATCGTCCGGCAGGTGCTGGCGCCTGACGTACGCTGGGAAGTCGTCGAGGGCTTTCCGTACGGCGGTGTCTACGTTGGCCTCGACAACGTAATCCACAACTTCTTCGGCCGTCTCTTCCAGGACTACGAGAACTTCGTTGCCATCGGCTCCGAGTTCTTCGAGTCCGGCGACCACGTCATCGCCCTGGGTACCTACCGCGGCCGGGCGAAGGCTACCGGGAAAGATTTCACCGCTCAGTTTGCTCATGTGTGGACCCTGCAAAGCGGCAAGATCGTGCGCTTGCAGCAGTGCGCCGATACGGTGCAGTTACTCGTGCAATAGCCCACTAGATTCCGGCGGAGGCTAGGGCAGGCGGACGAAGCCGGACTGTAGGACTTTGTTCTTGGGATACTTCAGCGTCAGGCTTCGGTTGTCGCGCCCCCGCGATTCGACGTGGGCTGGCACGCTGCGGATCGACCTGGACTTGGATTGTGAGGGCCCGGCGCAGGATCGTCGCTAACGACAACCGCCAGTGCACGCGCCGCAGCAGTTGTCCAGCGGAATCCCGTCACACTTGTAACTCCCACCGTTCGCTACCCGGTGCTAAATGGATCTCATGCGCAACAACGAGCAATGGGCGGCCAATGGAACGGAGTGAACAACAAACCAAGGAGGACACCATGGGGACCAACGGAGAAGCGTTCGCCGAGCAGTTCGAGGCCAAGGTGGAGGAGGCCACGGCTCTTCTCGAGAAGCTCACCGATGCGGATTGGAAGAGAACGACAGCCGCCGAGAAGTGGACGGTCGCCGCGACGGCGCACCACGTCGCCGCCAGCTACGAGCCGATCACTCACATCATCAAGACGATCGCCGCCGGCAAGACGCTGCCGCACTTCACCCCTCAGATGCTCGACGAGGTGAACGCCCAGCATGCCAAGGAGTTCGCCGGTTGCACGAAGCAGGAGACGATCACGCTCCACCAGAAGGAGGCTGCGACCGCGGCCGCGGCCGTGCGTGGCCTCTCCGATGCCGAGCTCGCGAAGACCGGCACCGTGTTCACGGGGATGCCCCCGATGAGCGCTGAGGACATGGTCAAGGGTGCTCTTCTTGGCCACATCGACGAGCATTTCGGCAGCATTCGCAAGACGATCGGCGGCTGAGTCACCCGATTGCGAAGGCCCGCATCGCGCGAGCTTGAGGCGGAGGGATCACATGACACCCCACAAGGTGGTGAAGCACGACGAGTGGCTCAGGGCACGAAGGAAGCATTTGGCGAAGGAGAAAGAGTTCACCCGGATGCGCGACCAGTTGAGTCGGGAGCGGCGCGATCTCCCCTGGGAGCTCGTCGACAAGCAATACACCTTTGAGGGCGAGCATGGGAGGCAGACACTCAGCGATCTTTTCGAGGGACGCGGCCAGCTGGTCATCTATCACGCGATGTTCTACCCGGACACCGCCGGGCCCAATACGCCCTGGACCGCGGACGCGGCCTGCTACGTCTGCTCGTTCTGGATGGACAATTTCAATGGCGTCACCATCCACCTGAACCACCGCGACATCACGATGGCGGCGGTCTCACGGGCTCCCTACCCGAAGATTGCCGCGTACAAGCAGCGAATGGGCTGGGGTTTTCCGTGGCTGTCATCGTTCGGCAGCGAGTTCAACTTCGACTATGGCGTCTCTTTCAACGATGCGAAAGCGGAGAAGGTGGACTACAACTACCGACTCCGTCCCTGGGGGTTGACCGAGGCGCCCGGGATCAGCGTGTTCCTGACGGACGGCGGCCAGATCTACCACACGTACTCCACCTATGAGCGTGGGCTCGACATGTTGAACGTCGCCTACCACTACATGGATCTCGTCCCGAAGGGCCGCGACGAGGGCGACGAAGGGGCGGGCGCGTGGGTTCGCCGTCGCGACGAGTATCGGGACTGATGAACGGCGGCCGGCTCTTCACGACCATCGGGCTGCTCCGGCAAGCGAGGCCGCGCGGATTCTGTCCAGCGTGCCGGGTGCTGATGAAGGCCCGCGACGCCAATGAGGAACTGGCCAAACCCATGGTAGCCGCCTCGGCCGTCCTCGCTGTCGCAGGCGTGGCCTGGGCGGCCATGGTCCAGCACTCGCGCGCCATGGCCGGCATGGCCGGAATGGATATGGGCCTCGGCCCGATCGAGTCCTTCGCGGTGACGTGGGCCGTGATGATGGCGGCGATGATGTTGCCCTCGGCGATCTCGGTCGTCCTCGAGTTCGCGCGGACGGCCGAAGGACGAAGGGGATGGCAGGTCGCCACTGGAGTGCTTGCCCTCACGTACCTCGGCGTGTGGCTGATGTTCGGGGTGGTGTGCCACGCGATCTACACCGCTCTGAGAATGCCCTGGCCCAATCAGGCCATGGTGGTTGGACTGACCCTGGCTCTGGCCGGTGTCTACTCCCTCAGCCCGATCAAACGGTCGAGCCAGGCTCGCTGCCGTGAGCTGTGCGCGCTGCACGGGCCACTCCCGTTCAACCTGATGCGGAGCGCTGTTGTCGCCGGTGTGCGCTACGGCCTCAGCTGCGTCGGATGCAGCGCAGCCCTCATGGTGGCCATGGTCCTCATCGGGATGTCTAATCTATGGTGGGCGGTGATCCTCGGCATCGTCGTTCTCATCTACAAGCTCGCGCCTCCGCTGCAAATGCGATATGAAATGGTCCTTTCGGTCGCTCTGGTAACTCTCGGCGTGGCTTACCTTATGATGGCTTGAGACGGGCGGCACGACAGCCTGGGCGACCACGTTCGCGCCGAGCAGATACCTCGTCGAACAACAATTCTTTGCTGCCTCATGGCACGAGGAAGGAAAGTGGCAACATGATTTCACTCCATTGGCGCGGACTCGCCAAGCAGCCACACGCCGATGATTACGTCCAACATTTGCGCTCCGAGACTGGCCGCGTCTGTCTGGACCGGCAACGTGAAGACGGCGATGCAGGTCGCGAGCCGGCTCCAGTACGGCTGCGTCTGGGTCAACCAGCACTTCACGCTGGTCAACGAGATGCCGCACGGCGGACGGCAGATGTCCGGCTACGGCACGGACATGTCGGTCTACGGGCTGGAGGACTACACCGTCGTCCGCCATGTCATGGTGAACTTCGGTTAGGGGGTAGAATTCTTACGTGGCGACGACGGGTACCCTGACGTCAGGTCCGACCACCGCTCCGGTGACGACCGCCATGGATCCGGCGGCGTTCCCGTTCAGATGCGAGCTGAGCCTCGCCCCGTTGATCACCTTCTGGACACAGCTCTCCGCCTACCACGAGTTCGGCCGCGGACCGATCCCGGGTCTCGTTCGCGAGAAGGCGCGCGCGGCGCCCGGAGCTGGCGGAGTCGATCGACGACCTGTCGGTCATCGAGAAGCATCGCGCGTTCGTTGACCTGATGATGAGCGCCCTGTTCCCTCCGGCCTTCTGGGAGCAGGAGTACGGCGCGGCCCTGTTCCCGTTCCAGCTGCGCGCGTTCTACGCCACGCCTCCCTTCCGGCGCTCGCTCATGAGCGCGGACGGAACGCTCCAGGGCCGGGCGAACTTCCTGCAGGAGCACAGCGTGGAGCAGACGCTGGCCGCCGCGCGGCTCTTGCTCGCCTACGCAGCTGATTCTCGAGCGGACCTTACGGCATCGAGCGTCGGCGGCGACGTCCCCGTGATCTTCACGACCGCCGACGCCGCGACGGGACTGGATCAGCACTTCCGGCTGCAGTTCGACTGGCGCTTCGTGGACGTCGAGCTCGGTCGGGCCGAAGCCGTCGCTCCCGGAGGCGGCGCGGCAGCGGCTGCAGACCGGCGCGCATCGACGGTGATCTGCTCCGCGAGCTCCTGCCGCCCGAGCGCTTCGTGCTGCGCGGCTTCATGATCGTGAAGGCGGTGGACGTCACCGACCAGGAGGTGCTGTCCTCGCTCAAGCGCGATCTCATCGACAAGGACTCGATCGTGTCGCAGCACGCACTTCCAGGGGCTGCAGGCGAAGCTCCGGACGTTCTTCCGGCGGCCCGAGCTGCGCCTCGGCCTCGCGGCCGTGGAGGGAGACCGCGTGCTCGTCCTGAACGACGCCTCGAGCCACGAGCAGGCGTGCATCTTCGCCGACTCCGCCCACCACACGACGGCCGAGTTCACGGGGTCTCTCTACGAGCGGGCCGTCGTCCAGGATCACCCCGTCGTCATCGACGACCTGCACGGCGTACCCGGACCGGACGCCGGTCGAGGAGGAGCTGATCCAGAGCGGGGTGCGGAACTTCATCTGCGCCCCGCTCCACTACCAGGACAAGGTGATCGGCACGCTGGAGCTGGTCTCCGACCGCGTCGGCGATCTGAACGCGAACCACCTCCCGAAGCTCCAGGAAGTGCTGCCGCTGTTCTCCATGGCGGTCCAGCGGAGCGTCGAGGAGCTGAACAGCCGGATCCAGACCGTCATCAACGAGCAGTGCACCGCCATCCACCCGACCGTCGAGTGGCGCTTCCGGCGGGCCGTGCTCAACGGCTTCGAGCGGCAGCGGCGGCACCGCGAGCATGGTCACCGAGCTGGAGCCGATCGTCTTCGAGGGCGTGTACCCGCTCTACGGCCTCGCCGACATCCGCGGGTCGTCGACGCAGCGCGGGCAGGCCATCCAGGCCGATCTGCTCGCGCAGCTCCGCCTCGCGAGGGCGGTGATCCAGGCCGCGAGCGAGACGCGGTCCTTGCCCGGCGCTGGACGAGCTCGCGTACCGGATCGACAACCGCGCCGCCCAGATCGAGCGCGCGCTGAACTCGAGCGACGAGATCGGGATCATCGCGTTCCTGCGGACCGAGGTCGAGAGCCTGCTGGATCATCTGGCCACGTTCGGCCCCGGCGTCCGCGAGCGGATCGCGGCGTACCGGAGCAGCCTCGACCCGCGGCTGGGCACCGTGTACCACCGGCGCCGGCTGTTCGAGGAGAGCGTCACGCGGCATCGCGGAGAGCATCTCGTCCTACCTCGACCTCGAGGAGCAGGCGGCGCAGGCGCATGTTCCCGCACTACTTCGAGAAGCAGAAGACCGACGGCGTCGACTACCAGATGTACGTCGGCCCCGGCCTCCTGGAGGACGGTCGCGTCGACCCTCTGTGCCTGAAGAACCTGCGTCTGTGGCAGCTGATGGTCACGTGCGGGATCGCGGTCCGTGCCCATCGGCTCCGCGACCGCCTTCCGATCCCGCTCGAGACGACGCATCTGATCCTCGTCCAGCACGCGCCGCTGTCGATCCGGTTCCGGTTCGACGAGAAGCGGTTCGACGTGGACGGCGCGTACGACATCCGCTACGAGATCGTCAAGAAGCGGATCGACAAGGCGGTCGTCCAGGGGACGACCGAGCGCGTGACCCAGCCGGGGAAGGTGGCCATCATCTACAATCAACCCGGCGAGGCCCGGGAGTACCGGGCGTACATCGAGTACCTGCGAGAGCCTCGGCTATCTGACCGGTCCCGTCGAGCGCCTCGAGCTCGGGGAGCTGCAGGGCGTCCAGGGCCTCCGGGCGCTCCGGGTCCAGATCGCGCTCGACAACCCGAAGCTCCAGGAGCGCATCAACCTGGCGGACCTGCAGGCCGCTCCGGGGGCTAGCCACTGGAGCTGCAACGTCACGGACAGTCGCGGCAACAATCGCAACCCGCGGCGAGGTCTAGATGGAGATCGGCTCGGACGAAAGGGGCTAGCCATGGCCAGCGCGGTAGTCAACGAGCTGAGAAAGAAGAGCGACGCGGCGGCCGCGAATCTCGCGAGGCAGCTCCAGGGCATGGAGCCGCACCTGGACAAGTCGGACGCCCCGGGCGAATGGACCACCCGGGCAGGTCCTCTGTCATCTGCTGGAGGATCCGGACTGGAAGCCGGTGGCCGTGCTCAAGAGCTTCGCCGCCTCCAACCTCCCGGTGATCGAGATCGAGCCCGGGGCAGCCCCAGTCACGCCCGAGCGGCAGAAGATGACGAATGGCGCAGCTGCGGGAGGCGCTCGAAGCCCAGCGCCGCGAGTCTTCGGCTATCTCGACTCCCTCGGCGACGCCGATCTCGGTCGCAAGGCGAAGATTCCGCTCTTCAAGCAGTTCATGGGGACCGACGAGATCGCCCTGCCGGTCTACGTCGGCGCGATGTTCGACTTCCACTGGAACGACCACGCCGGGCAGATCGCCAAGATCCGCAAGGCCAACGGCATGCCCGCGGTGTGAGGCCGGTCAGCGCGCGAGCGGCACGGTGAACGTGAACGTCGAGCCGACGCCGGCCTGACTCTTCACCCAGATCCGGCCACCGTGGAGCTCGACGAACTTTCGACAGAGGGCGAGGCCGAGGCCGGTTCCCTGCGCCCTGTGCTCGGCGGCGCCGATCGGCCGGAATTCCTCGAACACCGCGTCGTGATGCTCGGCCGCGATGCCGATGCCCGTGTCCGTGACGGCCGTCCCGACGACGGTAGCTCTGCGGGAAGCCGTATGTCTTTGTCGTGCAATCGAGGGTAGGTCACTGTCGCGGGGACCTCGCCATTTCGGGAAACACTTTCCGGACGTCCGCGGCCCGCACGAGGGGATCGGGGTCACGCTGAACGAAGTATCGCGTGAATTTCAATCGCCGGGTCACCGACGCCTGCCACGTGCAGGAGTGATAGTGTCTCCGCGGAGACCTGCATGCGGTGTCCCGGATGTCAGCACGAGAACCCCGCCCAGGCGAAGTTCTGCCTGGAATGCGGCACGCGCCTTGCCTTGCGTTGCACGCAATGCGGAACCGAGCTGCCCGCGGGCGCCCGGTTCTGTCTCGAGTGCGGGCAGCGCGTTGCCACGAGCCCGGCCGCACCGGTCGCGGCCTCCGCCGACACCCTGCCGGCCGCCACGGCGCCGACGCCCGCGGCCGCCCGCCGATGCTGGCCAGCGGCTCCGCACGTACACGCCACGTCACCTCTCGGAGAAGATCCTTAAGGCGCGCTCGGCGCTCGAAGGTGAGCGCCGGCAGGTCACGATCCTCTTCGCGGACATCGCCGGGTACACGAGCCTCGCGGAGCGGCTCGATCCCGAGGAGGTGCATCAGCTCATCGATCGCGCCGCTGCGTCACCGCGTCAGGCAGCGCACCTCACGATCTCTTGGAAGGGAGCGTTCAATAGCGTGCGGGTCCCGTTGGCGATCCGACCCCGTGTTTATCGGTGCCGGGTCAGCATCGCCAAGACTTCACCCAGACTTCACCCAGGAAGTTGCTCCCAACGAGCGCCAAAGAGCCACAAAGCCGACAACGCGCGAAGCGTTGATTCCCGAGGCGTTCTTTGTGGCGCCTCGGCTCCGGTCCTGATTTGAAAAGGGCTCATAACCCAAAGGTCGCTGGTTCAAAGCCAGCCCCCGCAACCATGAACGACGAGGGGTTAGCGGACGTTGAAACCGCTAGCCCCTTTCGTTTACACAGACTTCACCCAGGAATTCGTTCGTGCGGGAGCTGCTGGGTTTCCAGCGCCACCGCGTGCGCTAGCGCAGTTTCCGAAGCGGCCGCCGCCGATCATCTGTCGGTGCACCGTGGTACTTGGCAGATGCAGTACGGGCGCAGCGAGAGGGCGGCCCGCACAGCTCGTGTGGATGGTTGCGTGTTAAGCACAACGCGGTTCGGAGCGAACGGGTATCCGGGTAAGCTCAGCTTCAAGACTTCCGCCGCGGTCATCGCGCCCGCCGCGAACGAGAGAAACGGCAGGGCGGCGTCGATTCTCTCACTGTCCGAGCCCACAGCGCCTTCGCTCGTCGCGCACTGCGTAGGGGCATAGTCGGTTTCCGGGAACAGGCACGAGGAACAGGGGTCCGTCAGCGGGATGTGCCGTATGACGGCAGCCTGCCAGTTCTTCCCGGTAAATCTGGATTGGGGGGCAGCCCGTCTCGATCACGGCCCGCACGTTGCGCTCGTTCGCGGCGGCAATGAGGATATCCGGGGTTCCGGCCTCGCGGTCGCGCCAGAGCTTCGATTCGTCGAGCGCGCGCGCATCTTGGATAGCCAATGATTTTGCTTCACGCCAGGAAGTCGTGTCGCACGCCTGGCTCCAGTACTGTAGGGATGGCTTTGCCGACCACAAGAGCGGAGTCGTGCCGCGATGAGGATCTTTCTATCTTCAGTTATTCGTGGCTTCGAGGCCTATCGAGACGCTGCGGCACGCGCGGCAAGAGCTCTTCGCCATGAGGTCAAGCGCGCCGAGGATTTCGCAGCTTCCTCCGCTACGCCACAGCAGGCCTGCCTCGCCGGGGTGCGGTGGGCCGAGGCCGTCATCCTTCTGCTCGGTGACCGACGCTGATTAAGGATACCGATAAGCCAACGGCAAGTGACACGCCCTCCCGTGCCTGCACCAGCTGGGCCTCGTTCGTCCACAGGTCCGCTTGGAGGTCAGCCGTGTCCATCCGGACGACCACCTGGCCAGGCTCGACGAGGTCGCCCTCCTTGAGCAGGACCACGATGATCCGGGTTGCCCGCTTGGTGGCGATGTCGTATTCCGTGGCCTCGATGCGACCGTTTCCGGACGCGAAGCCCTCGGGGAGCGTGGGCCCTCGGAAGTAGGCGATGGCTCGTGAGACGATGTTGCCGGGCTGGCGGAATACCGCCAGGTGGCCCAGCCCGTCAGCGCGACGAGAAGGAGCACGCTGGCTGCAGCGATCCGTTTCGTCGTTCGACCTGACATCATCGCCTCACCTATCTGCCCGCGTCAGGCTATCCACGATCGCCCGCGTCCCCGTGGCCACACTTGCGCGAGGGTCAGTCCCGGTGAAGCCGCTAGCCCTCGCTGCCGGCGAGGATCCCCCGGCTCTGGCGAGAACCGGGGGCAAAAACGTGGCCAGGACGTTGCCTCTCACTCTCGTGCGCGAACGACGCGAATTGTCGAGAGAAGATCCGATAGATGGCATATGCGCGACGAGCGTCGGGCTGAGGCGAGTGGCATTGCCTCACATGGGGCGCTGCGACCGCGGGAGACTCGTCACGACCCGGGCCTTCGATGCGGGCCGCGTCGCCCGATTCAGGGCACCGAGCAGGCGCCGAAGATCAACATGCCGCCGACCGGCGACAGCACGGCCCCCCACATGACGCCCGTTTTCTCGGTGACCGTGAGGCCCCACGCCTTCCCGAGGGTCTCGACCTCCTCGCCGTGGATCATGAGCTGGCCGGCGCCGCGGCCGACGCCCGAGATCCGGACGGTCCGGCCGGCGCGGTCGCCGCTGATGAGGCGCTTGCTCACGTCCAGGGTGAAGACGGGGGGGAGGCTGACGGTTTGCGCCGTGCCGCGCACGCACATCGCCGCCTCGACGCAATCGAAGACCGCCTCGATCGTACACTTCATCGGCATCGAACCGTCGTAGGGACCGGCGGCGCCGGCGACGGAGGGCACAGCGAGCAGGGTCGCGGCAAGGGCCAAGGCTTTCACGATGAGTCCTCCCGTCTCGTTGCCGGCGAGAAAGCCCGCCGGCTCTGCCGCATGTTGGCGGCAGCACGGTGTAAGAGAGCAAGAACATCGCCAGGTTCGTTGGCTTCACTCGCGTACGCGAACAAAGCGGATTATCGAAGAGGAACACCGATGGCGGCACGCGCCGCGCAGGGTGCCGACCTGACAGCGAGCGAGGCAGTAGAACCCCATCTGGGGCTCTGCGACCCCGAGACGGAGCCACCCCTCTGCTTGCGGTCTCCTTGCCTTTAGTTCCGCCGTTGACCACGCCTTCGTCCGCGAGAACGGCATCTTACCGGACACGTCGTCTCGAACCGGGGGTGGCAGTGCCGTTGCACCCACGCCGCTCAGCATGGACGATCTCCTCTCTCCACCCGCGCCTGGACGATGGGCACTCATCCTGGCCGGTGGCCAAGGCCTGAGGTCTCCAGGCGGCGCGCCTGATCGCCGACTCAACGCGGGTGGCTCCTGATCTCCGCCGCGATGTCGCCGGTCAGCGTAGCGAGAAGCCGGCCCTGGGCGGCCACCAGCCCGGCGTAGCCGGGCTCGGTGACCGCCTCGCGCAGGGTCACCACGGGTCTGGCGCAAGGCATCGCTCGATGCCGGCCCCTTCGCCAAAAGCTCGTCCACCTCGCTCGGCGCCATCCGGGATCCGCAAGCCCCGGCCGCGGGCCGGGCCTGAGACAGAGGACCGGCATCCTCACGCCGTCGAACCGTGCACGGACGCACCGGCTTCGCGATGGGTCGAGGGAGAGCGGGCGGGCGACGCGGGTTGGCACGTTCAGCGTGACAGAAGACCGAGGATGCTGAACTATGCGGCCTGGCGGAGGTAGCGGTGGTGCAGGCCGCCGACTTCGGGAAGCTGAACGATTCTCCCTGCCATGGGGAGCTCGATCGGCCTGACGTCGGGGGCGTCCTTGTCGAGCGCGAGGTGGGTACGCGCCTGATGGTAGTAACCGAGGTAGCGGGTCAGGATGCGACGGAGGTGGCGCTCGCCGAGGACGAGCACGTGATTCAGGCACTCGCGCCGGATCGAGCCGATGAGCCGCTCCACGAAAGGGTTCTGCCACGGGCTCTGCGGCGCCGTGAGGACTTCGGCAATCCCCATGCGCCTCACTCGGTGGCGAAACTGCTCGCCAAACACCTGGTCGCGGTCGCGGAGGAGATAGGCCAGTGCGGAGTCGTTGGGGAAGGCGTCGACGATCTGCTGGGCGGTCCAGGTAGCAGTCGGGTGCTCGGTGACGTTGAAGTGGACCACGCGTCGGCGGTGGTGGGCGAGGATGACAAGGACGAAGAGGACGCGGAGGCGAGCAGTCGGCACGGTAAAGAAGTCGATGGAGACCAAGTCGGCGATGTGGTTGGCGAGGAACGTCCGCCAGGTCTGAGAGGGCTCGGGACGACGCTTCGGCATGAGGCGGGAGACGGTCCGCTCCGCGACATCGATGCCGAGCTTCAGGAGCTCGCCATGAATGCGCGGGGCGCCCCAGAGAGGATTCGCGGCAGCCATCCTCCTGACGAGGTCGGCGATCTCGGCGTTGAAGGGCGGGCGCCCTCCGGTTGGGCGGCGCGAGAGCCGGGCCCAGTACTCGCGGAAGCGGCGGCGCTGCCAGCGCAGGACGGTGTCGGGCGAGACGATGATCAGCGCCTGTCGCCAGCCGGTCCAGACTCTGGCCAGCCCAACCCAGAACAGACGATCCATCGTGTGGCGCCTCGGCCGGGGCGCCGTTCGCTTATAGACGGCGAGCTGCTGGCGCAGCGCCAGGTTCTCGAGCGCGATCTGGCGATGACCGCCGACGAGGAAGGGAAGGAGCCGGAGTAGGTGGAGGAGGAGCGTGATCATGAGCCGAGATTGTGACCGGACCATCGGTCCGGAATCAATCACTTGCGGCGCGGACGAGGTTTTGGCGAACGACACCGATCAGCACCGTCAAGCCCGGCCCTAAGCCCAAGGAGCCCAGCCCGGAATCTGCGTAGGCGGAGCCCCGAGGCGCCCTGGTCGTGTTCGCTACGGCCGGGACCATCGAACGGTGGGTACTCCGCACTTTCTGCTTGGGCGGCTCATGGCTACGCCGGGCGCCCTGAATGCCTTCGCGGCGACGGGCGAAAACCCCATGAGCTATATCGTCCGCCACATGAACCTGGACCCCGGCTCGCTCGGAGTCGAGGACCAGTTGCAGAACCTACGGGCGGTGCGCGAGAGCACTCGAGTGTTCTCGGCCTACGAACTGCGGGACGGCACGCGCATCTGGATCATCACCGAAGCCGATCGATCAGCGACGACGATCCTGTTGCCCGAAGAATACTGACCGCCTAGCTGTCCATTACGGCGACTTAACCAGGCGCCGCCACGACGGTGCTCGCAGGCGCCCCCCAATCACCTCGGCGTAACTGATTTCGGCGCGTAGCCGTGGCTCTAGCCATACAGCTCCACGCATCGCGCGGAGGTCGACGAACGGCGATGTGCGCGTGTCGAACATACGAGCGGCGTGCAGTACTTCAAGGACATCAGCGGCCCGATAACCCCACAGGACGACACCTCTGTAATGTAGTTTGCCCCCGATGTTCTCACCGACCAGGACACCGTCAAAGGCGTTGGCATCGCGGATGCCGCCGACTGCGAATACGGACTCGTGCCTAACCTTCACCTTGACCCAGGCACGAGTCGGGCCGAAGCGGTATGTCGACCGTGGGTCTTTAGCGACCATGCCCTCGTAGCCGTTGCTCTCGACAGCCTCCCAGGCCTTTGTTCCGTTCTGCGGAAGTCGGCGGCAGGGCAGTACGAAGCGGACTTCGTGGACCAGGTCCTCAAGAATCAAGCGACGTTCGGCGAGCGAGGTACGTCGTAGGTCTTGACCGCCAACTTGGAGGACATCAAAAGCAATGAAGACGGGTGGCGTCGAAAGCACACCGCTTTCATTGTCGCCGACGAGGTGAAAACGGCTGATGAGCTGCTCGTCAAAGACGGCGACCTCGCCGTCTAGCACGACGGTATCTGGCCTTAGCGCCCCTATCGCGGCGGCGAGTTCACGGAAGCGGTGGGTGTGGTCGACCGCGTTACGGGAGATAAGCCGAACGCGGCGGGCGTCTTTGTAGGCGAGCATTCGCCAGCCGTCGACCTTCTCCTCGTAGACCCAGTCGCCCCTATGAAATGGCGGCCGGACAAGCGTCGGCGCCATCGGGACTAGCGGGAAGGGCACGGCATGATTATCTATGGCTCGTCAAGACTGAGGTCAGGCCACCGGTGGAGACGACACTTGCCCTGGCAAGCACTAAGTTGCGCGAATTGTGGGGCGATAAAACGTTGCTCGGGCGCACACCGCGTGGGCGACTTCACGGCCGGCTTTGCGAGGTTTCAAAGCACGGCGGAAGCCAGCTCACGCCATTCGCGGAGAGGCAGCGCGTGCGGGTCGGCGGTGAGTATTTGAATGCAAACGTGGTCGGCGCCGGCCGAATGATGTTCGCGAATACGATTTCGGATTGCATTGAGATCACCCCAAGCGATGATGGCGTCGATCAACCTGTCACTACCGCCATTCCCGAAATCGTTTTCGTCGAATCCGAGCCATAGGAAATTGTTGGTGTAGTTCGGCAGCTTGAGATAGAACTCGAGGAACGAGCGCCCGATTTTTCGTGCTTTCGCCGGATCCGTTTCGAGCACAACCGCTTGCTCCGGACACAGGTATCGATCTGCACCAAGAATCTTGCGAGCTCGCGCTGTGTGCTCGGGATTCACATTATAAGGATGAGCTCCATCGGCTCGTTGCGCGGCAAGTTCCAGCATCTTCGGTCTTAACGCTGCCAGGACCCGTACCGGTTTGAATGGCGGCGCGACGGAGCGATAACCGGCCTGATCCATCGCGTCGAGATAGGCGCGCATGCGTGGCACCGGCTTCTCGTATTGGTGGCCGCGGAATTGCTCGACTACCGGCGCGTGGCTCACGCCAAGCCCGAGAACAAACCGGTCCGGATAAGCCTCGGCCAATGTCTTCTGCCCCGAAGCCATGGCCACGGGATCGCGAGCGTAAATATTTGCAATTCCCGTTGCGACAACGATCCGGCGGGTTGCCGCAAGCAACAAACCGGCGTGCGTAAGCGCTTCCCGTCCGGCGGCCTCGCCGAACCAAATTGCGCCGTACCCGAGTTCCTCCAACTCGCTAGCGGCTTCCTGAACCTTCGCCGCAGGATGATCGTCAAACTGCAGGGTCCAGATTCCAACCGATCCAATCTTCACGGAAGATTGCGCCATAACGAAGAAGGCTAATTTATAACCTGGCGGCACGCAAGGTGGAATCATGAATGACGGATTGTTGTCATAGGATCGATCCGGGAGGCCCGGCGTGCAGGCAGCAGGCTGGCAATCCGGCCAATCGTGACGAGCGGCAGCACGGCGATGAGCATAGGCCGCATAAAGGCCCTGTTGACGGAACATCCGTCTCCGGCTCTCCACCCTGGCCCTCTTCCGCCACTCCGGCCTTCCGGCACAGCGCGGACAAGCAGCGTGGCAGGGCGACGGGCCAGTGCGCTGACGCGGAGAGAGATGCGGGGTTATGGGCCACCCAGACTTCACCCAGGAATTACCCAGGAAGTTGCTCCCAACGAGGGCCAAAGCGGCCCAAAGCGATTTACGTCAGAAGCGCGAATTTACAAGGCGTTGTTTGTGGTTCGTTGGCTGCAGCATCGATTTGAAAAGGGCTCATAACCCACTGTACCGAGGTTCAAGGCTATCCACGCAACCACGCTAAATCGCGCGCTTACGACGTCCATTGGGGTTTCAACCCAAAAGATCCAGCGTGAGGTAGTGTGGTCGCGACGCCGCCGAACGATGACGGCCGCCCGGTCCATCAGCCCCACGCCGCCATCTCCGCCTCCGCCTTCTCCATCCAGTACGTCATGCCCATCTCGCGGTACATCGTTGTCGCCGTAGTGAGGTGCTCCTGGGCCTGGTCGCGCTTGCCAGTGCGGCGGTAGAGGTTGCCGAGGCCGAGGTGACAGTGGGACTCCAGGGGGCGCATGCCGAGCTCGGTGGCCACAGCTAGGGCTTGCTTATAGTGAGATTCCGCCTTGCTGAGAGCCGGTGGATCGTTTTGGCTATCAAGCTCACCAAATAGCCTCAGCAGCCAGGCCTCGTTGCCGCGTTCGCTGGTCTCGCGGGCCTGAGTGAGAGCACGTCTCGCGATCCGGGCCGCGTCCTCGAAGCGTCCAACCAGCCGGAAGCCTTCGGCGAGCCAGTGGGTCCAGGTCGCAGTGGTTCCCCACGCCTCACGCAGAGCTTCGGCCTGCTCAAGGTGCGACACGGCCTCCTCGATGCGCCTCGCGAGCGCGTAGGCGAAGCCCAGGAAGACCGTACTCGGGAAGAGCTGGCGGGGGATATCGCGGAGTCGGCAGAGGCCAGCTGCACGTTCAAGGAGAGGTAAGGCATTCTCAGCGTCCCCTCGGCGCAGGTACACCGTGCTGACCGCCCATGATGCCTGGATCAGGCTGTATGGGTGATCGAGCGCTACGGCCATCCGGACTGCTTGCTCGCCGTGCGCGGCACCTTCGGCGAACTTACCGAGCTCGGCCAGACAGGTTGCGAGACCGGCCCGCGAGACGATGGAGGGATAGGTGGACGAGCCGAAGCGCTCGTGTTGTAGATCGCCTTCAAGGGACGTGATGTTCCAGCGAAGGCCGTCGATGGCCCGACGATACTCCCCGGAGAAGTAGTAGGACTGATGCAGGAAGTAATTTGCGAATACCCGAAGCTTCAAATCACCGAGGGCCGTGGCAATTTCGAGGGCGCGCTGTCCAGACTGCGCGGCGGCTTCGTGATCTCCCATCACCGCGAACGTCTGGGTCATGAAGGCGGCGATCTGCCCCAGCCGACGATGATCACCCAGGTGTGTAGCCAGAGCTTCGGCCTCACGCAGATGATCGTGGAGCCGTGCCATGTCCCCGAGTGGGTTGAGCGAGCTGCGCAGATCTAGTCGAATATCAACCGCCTGCAGGAGCGTGTCGGGTCCCTCTGGGAGATGCATGAGCGCAACGAGCGCCTTCTCGAAGGACGCCGCCGCTTCGCGGTGGGCGGAACGGTCAGCAGCGTTGAGACCGGCCCGTCGCAGGTAGCCGACCGCCTTGTCCCATACTTCGCCTTCGCAACAGTGGATGCCGAGGGCAACGAGGTGTCGGTCAAGATCACGGGGATACAGGGCCTCGATTGCCTCCGCTACCCGCCGATGGAGCAGACGCCGGCGCGGGGCCAGGAGCTCCGCGTAGACGACGCCTCGGACCCGCTCGTGTACGAAATCCAAGCCGCCGACCACCTCGTGCAGGACCTGACGGCGGACGAGCTCTTCCACACCGTCGGCGGTTGCCGCCTCGTCACGCGAGGCCGCGCGCTGGAGGAGGCTGAACTCGAAGCCGTGCCTGATCACAGCGCCGACCGCAGCAAGGTCGCGTGCCACCTCGCTCAGGCGTTCGAGCCGCCTGGCGATCACCCGCCGCACCCGCTCGACGATCGGCAGCCCTCCTGACCGCCTGAGCGAGATGCCGTGCTGGAGCGCGCGCATCGTCTCGACGACGACGAAGGGGTTTCCTTCGCTGGCGCGCCACACCTCTTCGCCGACCCGCTCCAGCGTCGAACGCTCGCTGGTCGTACTTGACAGGGCGCGTACGAGCCGGAGAGTGGCACGGCGAGAGAGCGACGCCACGCGCACCCGCTCGACGTGTAGCTCTCCCTCGAAGCTGTTGAGCGTTTCGCGAAGGAGCGGCAGATCAGGGAGCTCCTCCTCCCGCACGGTGCCCACGAGGAGCAGCGGCCATCCCGAGGACCGGTGAGCGAGGAACTGGAGCATGCGCACGCTCATCTCATCGGCCCAGTGGAGATCCTCGAGGATGACCATCACCGGAGACCGGTTGATGAGGCATGCGACGAGCTGCCTCACACCCTCGAAGAGCCGCGGTGCGTCTGGAGTGGAAGAGGAGACAGCGACCTCCATTCCCCCCAGTTCTGGTAGCAAGCGGACCAGTTCCGCTCGCCAGACCGGGTCCAACGTTTCGAGAAGCGCGACATCCTCGAGCAGCCGGCCGCTTCGAAACGCGTCGATCCAGGGGCCGAAGGGCAAGATCTGCTCGCCCTCGTGACACCGTCCCAGCAGCATGCGGAATGGCCGGGGGCTCAGATCGGCGGCAGCACGGGCTTCCGAGACGAGCTCGGCCACGAGGCGGCTCTTGCCGGCTCCGGTTTCCCCGACCAGCAGAGCTACTTGACACGACCCGCTTGACGCCTTGGCGAGCCAGGCGCGGAGGCGGTCGGTTTCCAACTCGCGGCCAATAAGGGGGACGTTGTCCTCGGACGGTGAGGCGGCCGCGGGCCACACTGCGGTGCGCGGGACCAACCCGGTGGCGGCCAGGATGGGCCGGCGGCGCAGGATATCTCGGTAGAGTTGGCGGGTCTCCTCCTCCGGCTCGACGTTGAGCTCGCGGCGAAGTGAGTTCACACAGGCCTGGTACTGTCGCAGGGCCGCGGTGCGCCGCCCGAGTTGCGCGTGAAGGCGCATGGCCGTGCGATGGGTGGCCTCCTGGAGGGGATCGAGAGCCAGAAGCCGCAGGGCAATGGACAGCGCGCGCTCCGGAGATTCCGAACGCTGGACGTTGATGAGCTTGGCGAGCGCCTCGAGCACCAACTCCCTCAGGCGTTCCCGCTCCCCTGCGAGCCACTCTTCGAAGGCGGATGGATGCGGTCCCTGGGCGGGCAGGCCATGGAGGAGGTC
Source organism: uncultured Candidatus Rokubacteria bacterium (assembly GCA_963743355.1). Classification (GTDB taxonomy): domain Bacteria; phylum Methylomirabilota; class Methylomirabilia; order Rokubacteriales; family CSP1-6; genus AR5. The sequence goes on along the minus strand of CAVUPM010000002.1, from coordinate 2,193,588 downwards.
GCCATGATACAGGATCGCCGCCCGTTCAAGGTCGTCCGGCGAGCCGTTTCGCACCAGCTCCTCGAAGACGAGGGCATCAACCTTGACCCCAGCCGGATCCAGGACCAGGGCGTCCCCGTCAACCCTCAGGCATGAGAGGTGAGCAGGGGTGAGGGCTCGGCGCAGCGCGAACAACGCTTGGCGGAGCCGATTTCGAGCCTCGTCCTGGGCGAGATGGCCCCAAAGGAGCGCGGCGAGCTTGTCGCGCGGCTGCGCCCGACCGGAGGGAAGAGCGAGGTAGGCCAGCAGCGCCTGAGTGTGCCGCGTCCGCAAACGGAGGACCGCGCCCGAGCCGAAGCGAGCCTGGAAGCCGCCGAGCAAAGTCAGACTGATCTGCCCCATGACTTTCCCGCGTGCCCAAGCATCGCATAACTTCTCTCGCATCACAGAGAAACGGACTTCCTCGACGCTCCACGCGACGGATCTGAAACGCCAGTCAATCCACAAGTGACGCGATGCGCAGGCGGTGCGCACGCGCGATCCCCGCCTGCGCCCCAAACTATTGGTCGGCGCGGAGGGAGACATGAACGAGACGAAGCTCCACGAGTTCATGGGCAAGGTTGTCACCGACATGGGCGGCGCCTGGATGATGGCCATGGTACTGGTCGGCGACGAGCTTGGGCTCTACAAGGCGATGGCCGACAACCAGCCCGTTACTGCCGAGGAGGTGGCCAAACGGTCCGGTTGCCAGCCACGGCTCGTCCGCGAGTGGCTGAACGCCAATGCGGCCGCGGGATATGTGGAGGCGGCAAACGGCGCCTTCCGACTGCCTGTCGAGCAAGCCATGGCACTGGCCAACGAAGACTCACCCGTCTTCGTGGCGCCCGGGCAGAGCGTAGTCGCCGCGTGCTTCATGGACCTCGACAAGCTCCTCGCGGCATTCCGCGGCAATGGCGCTCTCCCATGGGGTGAGCATCATCACCGCATGTTCCACGGGGTCGAGAAGTTCTTCCGGCCCGGCTACCAGGCTCACCTCACCTCCTCCTGGCTGCCGACGCTGGAGGGAGTGGTCGACAAGCTCCAGAACGGGGCCAAGGTGGCGGACGTCGGCTGCGGCCATGGTGCCTCCTCCATCGTCATGGCGAAGGCCTATCCCAACTCCCGGTTTTTCGGCTTCGACTTCCACGCCCCGTCGATCGAGGTGGCCGGCAAGCGCGCCGCGGAGGCAGGAGTCGGCGCCCGCGTATCCTTCACGACCGGCACCGCTCAGGGGTATGCCGAGCGCGCGTTCGATCTCATCTGCTTCTTCGATTGCCTGCATGACATGGGCGATCCCGTCGGGGCGGCCCGCCACGCGCGACAAGCGTTGAAGGATGACGGCACCGTACTCCTGGTGGAACCGTTCGCAGGCAACAGTCTCGCGGAGAATTCGACGCCGGTCGGGCGGTTGTACTACGCCGCGTCCACCATGGTCTGCACGCCGAACTCCCTCTCGCAGGAAGTTGGCCTCGCGCTCGGGGCCCAGGCCGGGGAAGCACGGCTCGCGCGGGTATTCGCGGAGGCAGGCTTCACGCGGTTCCGGCGGGCGACGGAGACGCCGTTTAACCTGATCCTGGAAGCGAGGAAGTAAGCCGTCCAGCCGACTTGGCCGCCCGGGCGCGTCCGGCTCGGGCAACCTTCTCGATTGGGGACGAAGGAGGCCTCAAATGTCTGGGATCGCCCGCTGGGTCACCCGGGACCGGGCGAGGGATCATAATCACGTTCTTCCGCGAACTGCGCGCACGCATCACGCAGAGCGGTGCGCCGCCCCTCGGGCTGCATCTTCTGATGGGTGTGACGACCCCCCAGAAGATCGCCAACATGGTTAGCGCCATCGAGGGCGGGCTTATCTCGCCGACGGAGATCATCTGCCGGGCCGAGGGATGACGGGGGAGCAGTGACCGCTCGCTGCCACGCGTGCATCGAGCACTCACCCCGGCGTTGGACTACATAGCCCGCGCCTATACGGACGGAAAGGGCAATGCCGATGCAGGCACAGACAGGGTTCGCAGAGGTCAATGGTACCCGGCTCTACTATGAGATGGCCGGCTCAGGAGACCCCCTCGTGCTCATTCACGGCCATACGTGCGACACCCGCATGTGGGACGACCAGTTCGAGCCTTTCGCCCGCCATTACCGGGTCATCCGCTATGACATGCGCGGTTATGGTAAGTCTGCCCTTCCGACCGCTGAGAGCTATGCGCCGGCTGATGACCTGATGGCTCTCTTGCGCCACCTCGGATTGAGATCTGCCCATATTCTGGGACAATCGCGCGGTGGAGCAGTAGCCATAGACTTTGCCCTCACGTATCCAGAGGCAACGGCGACGCTGATTGCGGTGGATCCAGTGTTGAGAGGGTTTCAGTGGAAAGGCTTTGGGAAGTCGCTGTCAGAAATCCATTCCGCGGGTAGGACCTCTGGCGTTGAAGCGGCACGACAACGTTGGTTGGATGACGCGCTGTTTGCTGCGTCGCTGGAAAACCTGCGTGTGGCCCCTCGTCTCAAGCAGATGGTTGGAGACTACTCAGGTTGGGCGTGGATCAATGACGAGCCTCTCCGTCCTTTAGAGCCTCCCTCCATTCAACAGATTCACAGAATTAACATCCCAACACTCGTTATTGTTGGCGAGCGCGATGTGCCGGATTTCCTCGCGATCGCCGACACCTTGCATCAGCGCATTCCCAATGCTTCCAAGGTCGTTATGGCGGGTGTTGGGCATATGTCAAACATGGAAGATCCAGAGCTCTTCAACAAAATCGTGCGCGGGTTTCTGGCCAATAAGTGAAGTCAGATAGCGACGGTTATAGCGACTGACTCAGTGAGGATTGCCGCGCACGTGGGACGCCTTCTACGCCGCCGTCGAGGTGCAGCGGGACCCGAACCCGCGTGGGCTCCGCCGGGTAACCGCCCAGAATTTACCCAGGAATTACCCAGGAAGTTGCTCCCAACGCGCGCCAAAGAGCCCCAAAGGCGAGGACGTGAGAAGCGCCAACTTACTAGGCGTTGTTTGGGCCGCCTTGGCTCCAGTGTCGATTCGAAAGGGGCTCATAACCCAAAGGTCGCTGGTTCAAATCCAGCCCCCGCAACCATGAATGACGAGGGGTTAGCGGACGCAACAGCCGCTAACCCCTTTCGTTTACCCAGACTTCACCCAGGAATTGGTTTGGTTCAGCGCCATGAGGCTGTCGGCCTTTATGGGCCCGCGAATTCGTGCGTTCCCAACCGTCCCGGTCGATGAGGGCTCCGCCGAGGGCTTGGGGCGTTCCTGATGAGCGTGATCGTCCTGGCGGCGTCGAGCGTGGAGGGTCCGGCTACAATCGAGCGACACTCCTCGATCACGCGTGTCCTGCGAGCGCGCGCCGGAACTGGTCCAGGTGGTTGTCATCGTGCCAGGCCATGTCGGTGACGAAGTCCTCGACGGTCAGGCGGCCGCGGCGAGGATGGACGCCGCCGCGATGCCATTGTTCGGGCGACAGCGTGGTGAGATGAGCGAGCGTCCCCTCGCGCAGGCGGCGGAACGTCGCGAGCGCCTCGGCGGCATCGTTGCGAAGATATTGCCGGTCCTCGGCCCAGCGATCGGGGGCGGCCGGCTGGCCGTCGGGCTTCAGCGCCAGCACCCGCGCGCCCATGCCGGCGGCAGCGATCAGCGGCTCGTCCACGGCGGCGATTGCCTCCAGGCGGAGGAGGAACATTTCCTCTGTATCGCGCAGGTGGCATATGATTTCCTTCGCAGCCCAGCTCGTGGCCTCCGGCCGCCGGGCGAGCACCGCCTCGGGCTGGCCGTGAATCCCTGCCGCGAGCTCGTCGGGGGTCAGGGCCAGGCGGGCCCTGCGCTGCTCAAGCGGTTGTCGGGCCACCTCGTCACGGGTCGCCATCGTGCCCTCCTTCACCCGAACAGACCCCGACGAGGGTGCGGCACGGCGGCGCGTACCTGTTGGGAAGGATCGCGACCAAGCGGTGTCTGAGATATCAGGACCGATGCGCGTGATGCCCGGCGAGTTGCACACCCTGCTCGAGCGTTGCCGTGCCGACGATGGCGCGGCATGGGAGCGCTTCGCCGGCTGGGTGACGACGCGCGGACGCACGATCCTCGGGGGCGTCGACCGGCTGAGCGATGCCGACGGCGAGGACGCCGTGGCGGAGACGCTGAAGAGCCTCGTCACGGTCGTGCGACGCGGTGAGATCCGCGGCGCCAGCAACGCCGAGATCGACGCCTACGTGTGCACGGCGATCCGGCGGCGCGCGCTGAACGTCCTGCGCGGTCGGGCACGGCGGCGCGAGGTCGATTCGATCATCGACACGCCCGGCGAGAGGATTCCGGACGACACCTCGTCGCAGGACGCGCGAGCGATCGCCGCCGAACAGCTGGACCGCGCGGAGGCGCTCTTACGGTCGTGGCCTGCGGAGGACCGTTACCTGTTCATCGCCAAGCTCAACGGCGTGTCGGCGCGCGTCATCCAGCAGACGCTGGAGCAGCCGCCGTTCGGCCACTTCACCGCTCTCGCCACCATCGACACGCGATTCCATCGACTACGCCAGCGCCTGCTGGACGAGGTCGCCGATTCATGAGCCCGCTCGAGCCCGACGAGATCCCCCAGGGGCTGCTGCGGCGGCTGGACGAGCGCGCGTGCCTGCCGGGGCGGTTGCTCGAGCGTCTCGTCGTCGGCGCCTTGCCCGCCGCCGAGGCAGCGGACACGATGGCGCACGTCACGTCATGCCTCGTCTGCTTGAATACCTTCTCGCGGTTGCAGAGCCTGCACGAGGGCAACGAATCGCACCCGCGCCTGGTCGGCGACTCCGCGGCCGTGCGCGCGTTGCGCGAACGCGTGAGCCGGCTGGCGGCGATGGACGAGGCGCCGGTGCTCATCGCGGGCGAGCGCGGTACCGGCAAGGGCGTGGTGGCGCGCGAGATCCATGCGCTGAGCCGGCGCGCCGCTGGTCCCTTCGTGGAGGTGAGCTGCACCGCCACGCCGACGGCGCGGCTCGAGGGCGAGTTCCCCGGGTCGCTCGCCGCCGCCGCCGGCGGCACGCTGTTCCTCGACGAGGTCGACGCGCTGTCCCCTGCGATGCAGGCGGCCGTACTCGGGCTGATCGATGCGCCGCCGCGGGACGTTCGCGTCGTCGTTGCGACGCATGTGGACCTCGCCGACGCCGTCCGCCGTCGCGCGTTCAGCGCCGGCCTGCTCGCCCGCTTCGCGCGCTCGACGGTGGCGCTGCCGCCGCTGCGTGAGCGCCCCGACGATATCGTACCGCTGGCGCGTCACTTCGCCGATCGACTCGCCCGCCGTCACGGCGGCGTGCTCCGGCTGACGCGCGACGCCGAGGCACGGCTGCTCGGCTATCGCTGGCCAGGCAACGTGCGCGAGCTGGCCGACGTCGTTGAGCGCGCCGCGCGGCGGCGCGAGCGCGACGAGATCGGCGTCGAGGCGCTGCAGCTTCCCCACGCCTGACGGCCGCCCGGCGGGCTGGCCCGGAATGGAGTACAGATGAACCAATCGTATCCAAGACACATCAATTTTGAATCCGTGCCTAATTTCCGAGACCTCGGCGGATACAGGACGCGGGACGGGCGCGCGGTGGCATGGAGGCGGCTTTTCAGAAGTGCGGAGCTGCATTCCATGAGCCGACCGGATATTGCCAGGCTCAAAGAGGACATCCGCCCCAGGGCGGTCATAGACCTTCGGACTCCGAGAGAGTTGACCAAGCAGCGCGAAATCAGCCTCCTCGGTGAAGTGGGCGCGCGGTATCACAACGTCCCCTTCCGACCTGATTCGTCTGACTACCTGAGGCATGAAACGGAGCTGTTCCGCGATGCGACCGATCTGGCAGAGCTCTATCTGTACCGCATCCGTCCCCCGGAATTCGCTAAGAGGCTGGGGGACGCGCTGGAGCTGATTGCCGACCGGAACAATCACCCGCTGGTATTCCATTGCAGCGTGGGCAAGGACAGGACCGGCGTGCTCGCGGCCATGCTCCTGGCGGCTGTAGGCGTGATGGATGAGGACATCATCCACGACTACACCCTTTCAGCCCCGTTCATGCTGGAACTCCGGGACCGCTGGCGAAACGACCCCGCCGCCCCGCCGGAGGTAAAAGAGGTGCCTGATTTCCAGTGGGAAGCCTCGGCTGAATCCATGACGCGTCTTCTTGCGCTGCTCCGCCGGGAATACGGCTCGGTCGCTGGCTATCTCAAGGCGCAAGGCGCAGACAATGCGCTGCCCCAGCGGCTGGAAGAGGCTTTGTTGGTCTAGCAGCCGGGATCGATGGCAGGGTACATCGCCTCGACGCCTATAGCTTGTCGGACGGCTCCTACGCGGAAACGGATGGGCGCATGTCCGGGCGCGCCGGCCCGGCCTCGCCTCAGGCGCGCACAGTTTCCAGTCGCTAGGGTCGAAGGTCGTCCCGCAGTCGTGTTCTTATTGAAAGGTTCCCCGGCACCCAGACTCTGCGCGGTCGACGGGGAGTTGGAACGGTCACCGCGACCCAGACCTCACCCGGGAATTACCCAGGAAGTTCGTTGACCCAGACTTCACCCAGGAATTGGTTCAGCGTCACGCCTCTTCATGATTTGGCTCGGCGGCTGACTGGCTCGCCATGGTCTTTCCGGTCAAGGCTGTGTGCATGGCGACACTTCAACAGCAGATATCCGACAAGTTCCTGGCGAAACTGGCGGAGTCGAAGGACGTTGACGCCGGCAAGATCGAGCAGCTGAAAAACCTCCTGGCTGACACGAAGAGCCTGAGCACGCCGGATCAGAACCAACAGATCAACGACTTGGTCGCCTGACGGAGTCTTGGCGAAGCACAGGCATCGAACGCGATCCTCAGAAACTGTTCTGAGCCTCATCAACCAGCTGTTGGGTGCAGCACCGGCGTGAAGCCGTTGGCGAGCGCCCTCACCGACGTCGGTGGCGTGAGCACCTCCACGACGTCGGTCACGGTCCGCGCCTCGGGTCGGGTCCAGCCGCCGAAGGAAAACGCGAGCATCCGGTCGGCGAGCACGAGTCGCGCTTGGCCGTCTGCGCCGACGATCACGGTGCCATCGGGCAGCGACTCGAGGTCGGCTCGCCAGGTCTTGCGGTCGCGGCCGCGGTCGATGCCGCTCCCGCGCCGCAGGCGTTCGGTCGTGAGCCGCCGATCGAGCTCGACGGCACGCAGTGCTGGATCGACGGCGTCGCGATACGAGCGATACATGTCACGCCGGCACGTCGCACAGGGGCGGTGTCCGGCGGCCAGCGCGACAGCGTCGTCGAGGAAGAAGATCGGCGTCCAGCGGTTGGGCCGGGCCAGCGGCACGCGCCAGTCGCGAAACTCGGTCAAGCAAGTGATCCACAGCGTCGAGCTTCGGTGGTGGCGCACGACCTGCTCGCGCTCGTCGACGAGGCAGCCGCGGTTGCCAGTGAACAGGCCGCGGGCGCTCACCGCGTGCAGGTCCCCCCACGGATCCACCCGGTTGCGGCGCGGCATCACACCATCATGTCAGCCCGCGACTCGGTGCATCTCGCCGTCGTCACCATCGCCCGATGCGTTGATACCATAAGCAACGCGGGCGCCGCACCGTGCGGGGTTGCGCGTCCCCGTCCGCCGCCATCTCGATGGCCACCACTCGGTCGAGTACGGCCCCGCTGCTTCGGGCGCTACAGCCCGAGCGGGCAGCCCCTTGAGGTGGGTTAAGCACTTGCGGTTCAGCATCCACCCAGGAATTACCCAGGAAGTTGCTCCCAACGAGAGCCAAAGCGGCCCAAAGCCACTTACGCCCTGGATCTGCGAGGTCTGCCAGGGCTTCACGGCCTCGAGCGGCCCCATGAACATCTCGTAGAGCCGGAGCGCGTCGGCGCCGTACTCCCGCCCGATGTCGTCGGGATTCACGACGTTGCCCCGCGACTTCGACATCCGCTCGTTATCCTCGCCCAGGATTGTCCCCCAGCGCGCCTCGATCTCGAGATGGTCGTAGGCCATGTCCTGTTGTACCCCGTTGCGGCGGGGCCGCCTAGTTCTGCGCGGCTTCCAATTCTTGACTTCGGCCTCTAAACTCTTGCAAACCCGTGGAAGGGAGGGTCCGACGATGGAAGAGGTGAAGAAGGGGAGGTTCAGCGCCGGTCCGTTGACCTTCGCCGTCCGCCACGAATTGTGGGACGGCAACATCCAGGATCATCCGGATCAGGGCGTCGCCATCCTGGTGATGGCGGACGTCGCCGGCAAGGAGACAGCGCTGCTGCGGTTCAACTGCTTCGACGTCGAGCGAAGTTACGTCTACGGCCCGGAAAATGCGGACTTGCGTGCTGAAGGGCCAGCGATGCTCGGGGGCGCTGCCACGACGAATCTCTACCGGATGGACTCGACCGTCGACGGCAACCCGATCGGCTGGACGATCCGCACCTTGGGGACGAAGCTGCCGAGAATGCTGGGGCGCGCGGGCTATCCGCAGATTGCCGAGCTCGTCGACATGGCGGCGGTGACGGCGGTCCTCCCGGATGTCGAAGCCTGTGCCCGCGAACTACGCGCGACGAAGCGCAACACCGTCAAGCACAACCGCGGCACCCATATCTTCGAGGCTGGCAACATCCGATTTGGGCTCGAAATGAGGCGGCTGGCGATGGGCGATGGCGGTCTCGCGATCCATGTCCTGGCCGACATCGGCGGGACGCCGGGCAAGAAGTACACGGAGGAAACCGAGCTGCTGGCTTTTGATCACTTCTGGAATGGTGCGCACTACCACTACGGCCCGCGCAACAAGAACCATCGCATCTACTGGGATCGCACCCTGGTCGAGGATCCGCTCGCCTGGACGCTGGAGCAGTTCGAGAAGGGCAAGCTGCCGGCGATGATCGAGCGCGCCGGCTATCCAGGCGTGGCGGCGGATCTCGACGTCGAGAAGATCGCCTCGGTGCTGCCGGCGATGAAGAAGCAGGCGCTCGATATGTGGGAGCAAGGGCGGCGGCTGACCGGTCATCCCGGGCTGCCGCTGGAGCCGACTCCGAACCTCGGGGCCGCCGATTGACACTGTCAGTTCTCGATCTCGCTCCCATCCTTCAGGGCGGCACGCCGGCAGAGGCCTTCCGGCACTCGCTGCAGCTGGCGCAGCACGCGGAGCGGCTGGGCTACCGGCGGTTCTGGCTGGCCGAGCATCACAACATGCCCGGGATCGGCAGCGCGGCCACCTCCGTGCTCATCGGCCACGTGGGGGCGGGCACCTCGCGCATCCGGATCGGCGCCGGGGGCATCATGCTGCCGAACCACGCGCCGCTGCAGGTGGCCGAGCAGTTTGGCACGCTGGAGGCGCTGTTCCCCGGGCGCATCGATCTCGGCCTGGGGCGCGCCCCGGGCACGGACCAGGCCGCTGCGTTCGCCTTGCGGCGCACACTGAACGTCGATCCCAACAACTTCCCCAACGACGTGCTCGAGGTGATGGAGTTCCTGGCCGACCCGCGACCGGGGCAGGCCGTGCACGCGGTGCCCGGCGCCGGCCTGCGGGTGCCCATCTGGATTCTCGGGTCCAGCACGTTCGGCGCCGAGGTGGCCGCGGCGCTGGGCCTGCCGTTCGCGTTCGCCTCACACTTCGCGCCCGCGATGCTCTTCGACGCGATCGGCATCTATCGGGAGCGCTTCCGGCCATCGGCCCAGCTGGCCGCTCCGTACGTGATGCTGGGGGTGAACGTGGTGGCGGCGGACACCGACGACGAGGCGCGATTCCTGGCCTCGTCGGGGCGCCAGTCGTTCGCCAGCCTGCGCTCCGGTCGGCCGATCCAGCTGCCGCCGCCGTCGAAGGAGTGGGAGCGCGACCTGCGCGATGCCGGCGATCCGCTTCGGCGGTCGCGCGTCTCGTTCGTCGGCGCGCCGGGCACCGTGGCCGCGGAGATGCGCGAGTTCGTGGAGCGCACGCAGGCCGACGAGCTGATGGTCGTGTCGCACATCTACGATCAGTCGGCCCGCCTGCGGTCCTACGAGATCGCCGCGGCCACGATGACCGAGTCGCTCACCCGCAGTGGCCGGCCCTCTTGATCAACCGTGCTGTCGCGCTTCGAATTCGGCGAACTCGCCCATGAAGGGCGCGGCGATGTCCGCGTTGACCTTGCAGTCCAGAAGGATGGGGCCGTCCGGCTTGCCCAGCACCGGTCCGAGCGCGCGCAGGTCGTCCAGGCTGCGGATCGTGTACGCCTGAAACCCGAACGCCTCCGCCACCGCCGCGAACTCCACGTCCGGAAACACCGACTTGCCGACGGGGAGCTTGCGCAGGGCCAGGAAGTGCAGCTCGGCCCCGTACGCGCAGTCGTTCATCAGCACGATGATCAGCGGGATGTCTTCCCGGCTCACCGTCTCCAGCTCGCTCATCGTCATGAGGAAGCCGCCGTCCCCGATCACCAGCACGGTGGGGACACGCGGGCGTCCCTTCGCCACCCCCAGCGCCGTGCCGAAGCCGAGCCCGATGGACGCGAACTCGCTCGTCATCTTCAGATGGTCGGGCGTGGGCACGGTGAGGTAGGGCAGGATGCCGAGGAAGTTCCCCGCGTCGTAGACGACGTTGCGCTCCCGGGGCAGCAGCCCGTCGAGCTCGACGCCCAGCGCCCGGGGATCCACGGTGCGGGGGGTGTGCGCCGCCTCGAAGTCCCGGGCGACGTCGAAGCCGGCGATGGTGGCCAGGCTCTCGGCGGTGTGAAAGGGCTTCTCGGAGCTGCGCCGCCCGGGCAGCGCGGCCAGCAACTGCTCGGCCACCCGCCGGGCGTCGCCCACCACCGCCACGTCCGCCGTGGTCCACCGTCCGATGTGGGCGCGCACGGTGTCGACCTGGATGATGGGGACCGCAGGCACGGAGGCCCCGAAGCTCATGGTGAGGAAGTTGAGCCCGGCGCCGAACACCAGCACGCAATCGGCCTGGTCCATCATGCGCCGCCCCATCGTGTGGGAGAACGACCCCAGAATGCCCAGGTTGTACGGATGGCCGTGGAACATGTCCTTGCCGCGGGCCGAGGTCATCAGCAGGGCGCCGATCTTCTCCGCCAAGGCCTGCAACGCCTCCTTCGCCCCCGCTCGATGAGCGCCGAGGCCAGCCACGATGACGGGACGCCGGCTCCGGCGAAGGAGCGCCGCGGCGGAGTCGATGGACTGCTGGCGCGCGGCCGCCGGCTCGCCGGCCGGGATGAGCCGCGCCGCGGCCGGCCCCCAGACCTCCACGTTCGCCATCTGGACGTTAGTGGGCAGGAGCAGCGCCGCCAGCGCTCCATGACTGGCGGCGGCCACAGCGTCGGCCAGGGTCTGGCGCGCGGTCGCCGCGCTGGCGGCCGTGAAGCAGGTGAGTCCCGCGGCCCCCAGGACGGCCTGCGCGTTGAAGCCCTTGTAGTCGGGGCCGATGCCGTTGACGGCGCCGCCCCCGACGGCGGCGTCGCCGTAGATCACCAGCACGCGCGAGCCCATGCGGCTGGCCGCCACGGCGGCGTGGAGCCCGTTGGCCGTCGCCGGCCCACGACCGATGACGGCCACGCCCAGCTCGCCGGTGGCGTAGGCATAGCCCTCGGCCATGGCGATGGCATTGTTCTCGTGCCGCGCGCCGACGAACTTGACGCCGAGCCCGTCGAGCGTGACCGCGAAGACCGCCGTGTCGTCGCTCATGAGCCCGAACACGGTGCGGACGCCGAGGGCGTGGATGTCCTCGGCCAGGATCTGGAACACCGGCGCGATCCGACTGTCGTTCATCTCGCCCTCCCCGCTACTTCTTCGCCGCGAGCTGGTCCCGGATGCCGCGCAGCGCGAGCGCGTAGCCGGCGATCCCGAAGCCGGCCGAAGACGTCCAGCTGGACCTTGCCGCGCATGTTCATGCCGGCGCCGTGGATCACCAGGATCTTGGGCATGGTCGGGGCCCTCAGCCGTCGAGCGCCGCGACGGCCTCGATCTCGATGAGCGCGTCGGGGATCGCGAGGTTTCCGATCTGCACCAGCGTGCTGGCGGGCGGATTGGGCCCGAAGAACTCCGAGCGCACCTCGCCGTACGGCTCGCGATACCGGACGTCGGTGACGAAGACGGTGACCTTCACCACGTCGTCCATCTTGCCGCCGCCCGCCTCGACGATCATCTTGATCTGCTCGAAGATGCGGCGCGTCTGCGCCTTGATGTCGCCCTTGCCGAGGAGGTTGCCATCCTTGTCGAACGGCAGCTGGCCAGCGACGTAGATGTGGTTGCCCACGCGCCAGCCGAGCGTGTAGCGCGGCCGCTGATCCTTCATGCCGGGCGGAGCGATCGGAATGCGGGCCATGACGAGTCTCCTTTGTCGGGGAAGCCGAGGGTCCCGATCCGCGCCGAGTCTAGCACCGGGCTGGCCCTCGCCTCCACGCGAGTTCTCCGGTAGATTCCGGAGTCAGCGTTCCGGCGAGCCGGCCTTGCGTGCTCCCTCGACGATGCGCTGGAACTCCTTGCGGAACGTTGGATTGTCGGAGTACTGCGCGCCGTCCTGCGCCTCCCAACGAGAGCCAACGAGCCCAAAGCCACTGACGTGAAGAGCGCTAATTTACGACATGTTGTTTGAGGGACGCCATATCGGCGGGCGATCGACGACCTTCGGCTCAGGTGAACCGTGGTAGGATTATTGGCATGAATCGAATTAGACCGTCAGCCATAGCGCAGGACACGCAGTGAGCTGACGGTCGTGCTCGTTTCGGTGCGGATCTTCGATACGGCCGTCAGGGGTTCCTGGCGGCCGTGATGTTTTTTCGGCCGTCCCGGAACCCGGTGCAGCGCACACGACACCACGGGAGCCGGACATGTTCGACGACGACCAGGACCGCTCGACTTTGTCGCGCTCGCACGCGACGACGCTGGCCTTCTGGGATCGTCGACGACGTCTTCGCGCGGCTCGTCGCGAAGAACCGCGGTGGTCCGCGCTGGTCGTTCCTCGACGGGCCGATCACCGCCAACAACCCTATGGGCGTCCACCACGCGCGCGGCCGCACGTACAAGGACGTCTTCCAGCGGTACAAGGCGATGTGCGGCTTCGACCAGCGCTACCAGAACGGGTTCGACTGCCAGGGCCTCTGGGTTGAGGTGGAGGTCGAGCGCGCGCTCGGGCTGAACGACAAGCGCGAGATCGAGCAGATGGGGCTCGAGGCGTTCGCGCGCGCGTGCCGCGAACGCGTGCTCCGCTTCGCCGCGCTCCAGACCGAGCAGTCGCGCCGACTCGGCCAGTGGATGGACTGGCCGGCCGCTCGTACTTCACGATGTCCGACGACAACGTCGCCCACATCTGGCACTTCCTCCAGCGTATGCCACGCGCGCGGCTGGATCGTGCGTGGTCACCGCGTCATGCCGTGGTGCGTCGCGGTGCGGCACGTCGATCTCGCAGCACGAGATGCTCGAGTCCCACGTCGGAGCTGACGCACCGCTCCGTGGTCGTCGCCTTCCCCGTCGACGGTCGCGAGCGCGCTTCCTCCTCGCGTGGACCACCACGCCGTGGACGCTGCCCGCCAACGTCGCGCTCGCGGTGCACCCGGAGCTTGCCTACGAGGGCGTCGCGGTCGGCGACCGGCGCTACTACGTGGCGGCGGCGGCGCGCTCGCGATTGCCCGGCTTCACCGACGTGCGTGAGCGCGCTCACCGGCGCCGCACCTCGTCGGGCTTCGCTACGTCGGCGCCGTTCGACGAGCTGCCCGCCCAGCGCGGCGTCGAGCATCGCGTCATCGCGTGGGAGCGATGTCGCGGCCGACGAGGGAACCGGCATCGTCCACATCGCTCCCGGGCTGCGGTCGAGGAGGACTTCGAGCTGGGCCGTCGTCACGGCCTCGCCGTCGTCGCGCCCGCCGACGAGGATGGCCGCTACGGCGGCGGCTTCGGTCCGCTCGAGAGTCGTCGCGTGCTCGAGGCGGCGCCCGAGTCGTCGTCGCGGCTCTGCGCGCGACAGGCGTCCTCGTGCGCGAGGCGCCGTACCGCCATCGGTATCCGACGTGCTGGCGCTGCGGGCAGGAGCTGATCTTCCGCGTCGTCGACGAGTGGTTCATCCGCGCCGACGAGCTGCGGCCCTCGCGCCCTCGCCGCCAACGCCGAGGTCGACGTGGCTGCCCGAGCACATGCGTCTTCGCATGGACGACTGGCTCGCGAACATGGGCGACTGGTGCATCTCGCGCAAGCGGTACTGGGGCCTGCCCGCTGCCGTTCTATCCGTGCGCGGCCTGCGGGCGGCTGACGGTCGTCGGGCTCGCGTGGCGGAGCTGCGCGCGCTCGCCGTCGACCCGCGGCCGTCGACGCGCTGCCGGAGCTCCACCGGCCGTGGATCGACGCCGTCGTCATCCGCTGTCCGGGCTGCGGCGGCGAGCCGTGCGCCGCGTGGCCGAGGTCGGCGACTGCTGGCTCGACGCGCGGCATCGTGCCGTTCTCCACGCTCCGCTACCTCGAGGACCGCGAAGCACTGGGCGCGCTGGTTCCCGGCCGACCTCGTCGTCGAGATGGCGGCGCAGATCCGCGGCTGGTTCTACGCGATGCTGTTCATGTCCGTGGCCCTCGAGGACCGCGCGCCGTACCGCGTCGGTGATGGCGCACGACCGCGTGCTCGGCGAGGACGGCCGCGAGATGCACAAGAGCTGGGGCAACGCGGTGTGGCTCGACGAGGCGCGTCGACCGCATGGGCCCGGACGTCGTCCGCTACCTGTTCGCCGTCGCAGCCGATGGCCGACCCGATCCGCTTCGGCGACGGCGCCGGCCGCGAGGTCGACGCGGCGATTCCTCACGCTCTGGAACGTGTACGACGCTGTTCGTCACGTACGCGAACCTCGACCGGCCGTCGCTCGCGGCGGATGCCGCCGCGCCGGCTGACGTCGACGGGCCTCGAAGCCTGGATTCTGTCGCGGCTGCAGACGACCGTGCGCGACGTCCGCACGGCGCTCGACGGCTATCACCTCCGACGCGCCGTCGCAGACGATCGAGGTCTTCATCCAGGACGACCTGTCGAACTGGTACGTGCGTCGACGCCGGCGGTGGTTCTGGAAGGGCGAGATGACGGCGGAGAAGGCGCAGTCGCGTACCGGACGCTCCACCACGTGCTCGTGCGCGTCGCGCAGATGCTCGCGCCCGTGACGCCGTTCGTGGCCGAGCACCTCTATCGCGCACTCGTCGTCCGGGGCGCCGCTGACGTCGACGAGGCGCCGGTGAGCGTGCATCTCACCGCGTTCCCCGAAGCCAACACGTCGCTCGAGAACCCGGAGCTCGAGGCCGGCGTCGCGCTCGTCCGGCGCGCGTTGAGTGCCGGCCTCGCGGCTCGCAACACGGCGAAGCTAAAGGTGCGCCAGCCGCTCGCGCTCGCGATCGTCAGCGGTCCCTCGGCGCTGGCGACGTGGCTCGCGCGGTTCGACGGCGACGTGCGCGAAGAGCTCAACGTCGAGACGCTCGACGTCGGGCCGGTGGCCTCGGTCCCGGCGGACGCGGCGTGGCTCGCCGCCGCGCATGACGGCGATGTCACCGTCGCAGTCGATACGCGGCTCACGCCGGCTCTCGAGCGCCTGGGCCTCGCGCGTCATTTCGTTCACCAGGTCCAGATGCTGCGCAAGGAGGCCGGCCTCGCCGTCGCCGACCGCATCCGGCTGTCGGTCGCGGCGGATGCGGATCAGCGGGCGGTGCTCGAAGAGCACGAGGTGTACATCCGGGGGGAGACGCTGGCCGTTGCGCTCATCTTCGACGACCCGCGCGACGGGAGTACCGTGCGCGAGGTGAAGCTTCAGGGCCGGGTCGCGACCGTTGCGCTCTCGCGCGCCGAGCCAACGGGTGTGGCCCAGGCGCCGCGCCTGGGCGACTGTCGACCGGCGACCGACCGCCGTACGTCTCCATTCCACAAGTGAGCTCATGCTTCTCGCCGTCCGGGGCGTTCAACCGGGTCGAACGCTTTCTAGACCTGTCACCCAGACTTCACCCAGGAATTACCCAGGAAGTTGCTCCCAACGAGAGCCAAGAGCCCTAAAGGCGACGACGTGAGAAGTGCCAATTACGAGGTGTTGTTCGTGGCGCGTTGGCGCTCCGCAACTGATCTGACCTCAACTCTACAGCCAGTCACAGCTTCTATGCCTCCTTGAGTGGCGCAACAATGCAGCGCCAGCTCCACTTCACCGGCGCGGCGACAAGTGCCCGACACGACCTCGTAGGGTCCACGGTTCGCCACTGTTCGATCTGCACCAGTGGCAGACCACGCGCCGTACGACTGGAAGCCACTGATCCCGTGCGCGCGCAGGCTCGTGGTGCGGGGGCCCAGCAGCACGTGCAGCTGCAGGAGATCAGGTTGCTCTGGCCTGCTTAGAGCGGATTCGGGCCGAGCAGTTCCCAGCCATACTCCTTGAGCTGCTTGTCCCGTTCCTCCTGGCTCTTCGGCCCTTCCATCATCCTCTCGACGAAGCGGCCGGCGATGGCAGGCGTGTAGAGGAACAGCACGCGGCCCGGCGTGCTGCCGCAGTTCTTCCAGGCATGCGGCACGTTGCGTGGCATGAAAGCGCAGGTGCCGGGCCCGCCTGTGCTCTCCACGTCGCCGATCTTGAAGCTGAACTCGCCCTTGAGGACCCAGGCGACCTCGTCGCTGTTGTGATGCCGGTGGAACCAGCTCTTGGTTCCAGCCGGCACGGCCTGCTCGAACATCATGATGCTGCCGTTGGTCTGGTCGGTGAGCAGCTTCAGGTGAGAGAAGCGGTCTGGCTCGTTGTCACCGACATACTTCCCGCCGCCCGCGGGAACGACGAAGCCCTTGCTTGCGGTCATGGTAGTGCCCCCTTGTACGTCGAGAACCCCATGTAGTCGAGCGAGAACTCGACGCTCGAGTGCACGGGATCGATGGTCCATGTCGTCTGCGTCGCCGTCATGCTGATCTCCTTCCCCGGGCTTGGTGCGGCGGGGCTCGCCCATCTCGTGGGCACCGGCTGGAGCCGGGTCTCGAGCTCGCGGGCGGTGGACTGGACCGCGAGGTCCATCAGCCTGCAGCGCCCGATCAGCGCGCCGTCCTCCACGGCTCGGGCAAGAGCTGGTGGAAGCGCCAGCGGTGGCCCTCGGGGTCCAGCGCCTCATAGGTGCGATGGCCCCATTGCGCCTGGGTACGCAGCTCGCTGGCGATCCGGGCCCCGGCCGCGACCGCACGCTGGTAGTGCGCATCGACGTCGTCGACGTACACGCTGATGTACTGGCTCTCGACGCCGCCGCTCTGCGGGCTGACCGCGCCGTGGCCGCCCTGCTCCCCGATCCCGACCACCGCGCCGCCGAACTCGACCGTCGCGTGGACGAGCAGGCCCGCGCTCACGAGCCGCTCGGTCCGGATCTCGCGGAACCCGAACGCGCGCTCCAGGAACGAGAGCGCGGCGAGGATGTTCTCGTACGGAAGCTGGGGCACGATCGTCCGCGGGCGCGCCGGCGCGACCTCCTGCCGGATCGCCGCCATGAGCACTGCCTTTCCCCGGTCGAGCGCCGCCGGCTCGATGGCGGCCTCGCGCCGCAGCTGCCTCGCCAGGTCCAGCGGCCTCATCGCGCCTTCACCTTGCTTTCCCCGCCGGGCTCGAGCAGTTCGCGCAGGCGCGCGCGGGCGCGGTTGAGCCGCGAGCGCACCGTGCCGACCGGCAGCTCGAGCGCCTCGGCCACGCCCTCGTACGGGAGGTCCTCCCAGGCGAAGAGCAGGAGCGCCTCGCGCTCCCCGTCCGGCAGCGCCTCGATCGCGTCGGCCACGCGCGAGAACACCACGCGCGCGTCGAGCGCGGCGGCGGTCGCGCGCCGGTCCGTCGCCTCGCGAGCCGCCGCCAGCCGCGCGCTCGCGCGCAGCCAGCGCGCCTCGCCGCGCCGGTGCTTCAGCAGCAGATTCGCGCCGATCCCGTACAGCCACGGGAGCGCGCTGGTGCGCGAGGCGTCGAACGCCTTGCGCCGCTCGAACGCGATCCGGAACACCTCGCCGACCAGCCCCTCCGCGACCCGGGCGCCCGCCCGGCGGCCCCGGAACCGCAGAAGGGTGGCCGCGTGGCGGTCGTAGATCAGCCCGAAGGCCTCGGCTCGCCCAGCGAGCGGCCGATCACCTCGGCGTCCGAGGGAGGGCTCATCGTCTTCCCTTTCCCGATCGTGGGCTCGGGTTCGCGGGGCCGGGCGACCAGCCGGGCGGGCGGCGGCTCGCCGCGGCCACCATCCGGACACGGGCCATCCCGTCCCCGGAGCCGCCTCCCTAGTAGAGGATAGGCCCCGAGGGGAGGTAGAGCTCAGGCCGGCCGAACAGCCGCGAGGCCATGAACAGCGTCGGGTCGCCGATGCGGAAGCCGCAGCTGACCAGCGCCTCGAGCAGGGAAGCGCACGCGCCGGGAACGCGCATCGTCACGCTTTCCCCGCCGCCCGCGGCTGCCGCCGCCGCCACCGCCTGGAGGAGCGCCGTCTCGTCGCGCCCCGCCGCCGGCCCGATCCGCTCCCCCCGCCGGTAGGCGAAGGCGGCGAGCCCGCCGCCGCGCTCGATCGCCACCGCTGCGCCGCCGTCGCTCCGCCAGTGGGCCAGGTCGTCGGTGCGGCCGTGGCCGAAGACCTCGGCGGTCAGCTTCTCAACGTCGCTGGGATCGCACGACAGCTCCCGCTCCCGCGGGTCGAGCCCGACCCGCGCCTTGAGCCGCGCCACCGCCGCGGCATCCGCATCAAGGCGGTAGATCGGCCAGCGCGGCGCCATCCCGGCCATCACGTAGCGGGCCTGGGCGCGCGGATCGAGCGTGGCCCAGGTGCAGCGCACCTCTGCCCCGCGCGCCTCGCCGTAGGCCAGCGCTCGCTCGAGCAGCGCCCGCCCCAGGCCCCGCCCCTGGTCGCCGGGGAGCACGAAGAACATGGACAGGTACCACACCCGGCCGCGGACGAGGGCCGAGACCATGCCACGGATCCGCCCCTCCTCGACGGCGCAGAAGTAGCCGTCCGGGTCGCTGGCCAGCCCCGCCCGGGCATCGCTCGCCACCGGGGTGTCGGCCGGCCTCGTAGCCGGCCGACCTCTGCGCTCTGCGAGGTCGCGGCTCGAGGCGACGTGCACCCGCCAGACCTCCTCGAGCTCGTCCGGCCGGACCTTGCGGATGAGCGGCTCGCCGCTCACTGCGGCACCTCGCGCAGCCACTGGAGGAAGCGCCAGCGGTGGCCCTCGGGGTCGAGCGCCTCGTAGACGCGATAGTCCCGCAAGTGATCGTGCAACCGGCTCACGATCTCGGCACCCGAGGCGAGCGCGCGCTGATGGTGCGCGTCGATGTCGTCGACGTGCACGGTGATGTACTGGGTCGTGGTGCCGGCCCTCTTCGGGCTGAACGCGCCATGGGCGCCCTGGGCGCCGAGCCCGATCATGCCGTCGCCGAACTCGACCATCGTGTGGTCGATCGCGCCGTCTGCGCGCACGCCCCGCGCGGCCGGGACCTCGCGGAACCCGAACGCGCGCTCCAGGAACGAGAGCGCGGCACCGACGTTCTCGTACGGAAGCCGCGGAACGATCGTTGGTCGTCGCATGGGCTGGACCTCCTGCCGGATCGCGGCCATGAGCACTGCCTTTCCCCGGTCGAGCGCCGCCGGCTTGACCGCGGCATCGCGCCGCAGCTTCCTCACCAGATTCACCGGCTTCATCGCGACCTCTTCCTTTTTTTCCCGCCCGGCTCGAGTAGTTCGCGCAGCTGCGTCCGGGCGCGGTTGAGCCGCGACCGCACCGTGCCGATGGGCAGCTCCAGCGCCTCGGCCACACTCTGGTACGAGAGGTCTTCCCACGCGAAGAGCAGAAGCGCCTCGCGCTCGCCGTCGGGCAGCGCCTCGATCGCGTCGGCCACGCGCGGGAAGAGCAAGCGGGCATCGAGCGCCCTGGCGCTCGCGCGCCTGTCTGTTGCCTCGTCGGCCGCCATCCGGGCGCTCGCGCGCAGCCGCCGGGCCTCGCCGCGCCGGTGCTTCAGCAACAGATTCGAGCCGATGCCGTACAGCCACGGCAGGGCGCTCGCGCGCGACCCGTCGAACGTCTTGCGCCGCTCGAACGCGATCCGGAACAGCTCGCCGACCAGCCCCTCCGCGACCCCGGCGCCCACGCGGCGGCCCAGGAAGCGCAGCAGGGTGGCCGCGTGGCGGTCGTAGACCAGCCCGAAGGCCTCGGGCTCGCCCAGCGAGCGGCGGATGACCTCGGCGTCCGAGGGAGGGTTCATCGCCTTCTCTTTCCCGATCGTGGAGTTAGGTTCGCGGGCGAGGCGACGATTATCCCGCGTGGGCCAGGTCCACCCCGAACGGCGACAGGTCGCCCGCGCGCAGCGCGGAGAGCATGTGCGAGACCTTCGCGCCGGACGCCACCGCCATCTCCACGTCTTTTGGGCGCTTTTCTGTCTTGCGAGGCCACCCTGCCACAAATCCACGCCCCGCATTAGCCGTGCAAGTGAACATCGATGCTGTCCCGGAACAGATTCGACGGGAATTTGCGGAAGGGCCGCCACCGGAAGCTGGGATACCCAGACTTCACCCAGGAATTACCCAGGAAGTTGCTTCCAACGAGAGCCAAAAAGCGCCGAGGCCGACGCCGCGAGAAGCTCTAGAGTCGTTGACGCTGTTGTCAGCCCTGGGCTATCGTCCCTCCTGCCGAGGCCGGTCGACGATGGAGGCGCGCTGGTGGAGTGTCCCCGGTGCCGGGCAGAGAACCGCGAGGGGGCACGATTCTGTCGCGAATGCGGCGCACCGCTCGATGCCGTGTGTTCGAGCTGTGGCGCGAAGGTCCAGGCCGGAAGCAAGTTCTGCGATAGCTGCGGAACGCCGCTGGCCGCGGCACCAAGGCCGGGACCCGAGCGAGCACGTCTTGACAGAGCCCAGGCCGGCACCGCTGAAGACGTCGTCGAAATCATGGGCACCTCGAAGGTGCCCGCCGAGGCGGAACGACGGCAGCTCACCGTGCTCTTCTGCGACCTGGTGGGCTCCACACAGCTCTCGGGCCAGCTTGACCCGGAAGACTTGCGTGCGGTGGTGTGCGCCTACCAGGAGGCCGCAGCCGCGGTCATCCAGCAGTACGCGGGCCATATCGCCCAGTATCTCGGCGATGGCCTGTTGGTCTATTTTGGCTACCCCACGGCTCATGAAGATGATGCCCGGCGCGCGGTGCACACGGGCCTGGGCATTGTCGATGCCATCGCCACCCTGAACACCCGTCTGATGGGACAGTACGCGGTGCAACTCGCCGTGCGGCTCGGTATCCACACGGGCCCGGTCGTGGTGGGCGTGATGGGAGGCGGCGGGCGGCACGAGCACCTGGCGCTGGGGGAAACCCCGAATATCGCGGCGCGGCTCGAAGGCCTCGCCCCGGCCAACGCGGTGGTGATCAGCGCCGTGACGGCCCGGCTCGTGCGCGGGGCGTTTGCCCTGGAGGACGTGGGGACCCACACCCTCCGGGGGATTGCAGAGCCCATGACGATCACGCGTGTGCGTGGTCTGCTGGTGACGCCCAGCCCCGACGAGGAGTTTGTGACGCGCACGGTCCCCGTGCTGGTAGGGCGCGAGGAAGAAAGCGGGTTGCTACGCCGCCGCTGGAATCAGAGCCAAGCCGGGTTGGGGCAGGTCGTCTTCGTCAGCGGCGAAGCCGGTATCGGCAAGTCAGCCCTGGTGGAGGGGCTGCGGGCGCAGGTGCGTGCGGAGGGCTTGCCCCGCATCGCCTTTCGCTGTTCGCCCTATCACACGGCCAGCGCCTTCTATCCCGTGATCACCCACCTCGAGCACCTATGGCAATTTGCGCCAGACGATGCCCCTGCGACCCGCCTGACCAAATTGGAAGAAGGGCTGCGGTCCTCGGACCTGCCGCTGGCCGAAGTGGTCCCGCTGTTCGCCGGGTTGCTGGCGGTCCCGCTCCCGGCAGAGCGGTACGCGCCGCTGACGGGGACCCCGCAGCACCAGAAACAGCAGACGCTGGACATGCTGGTCGCATGGCTGGCGGCACAGGCCGAGCGGCAGCCCGTGCTGGCGGTGTGGGAAGACTTGCACTGGGCCGACCCGACCACGCTGGAGATGCTCGGGCTCGTGATCGAGCAGGCGCCCACGGTGCCGATGCTGCACGTCCTGACGTCTCGCCCCACGTTTAGCCCGCCCTGGCCGCCCCGCTCCCACCTCACCTCGCTTGTGCTCAATCGCCTGGAGCGCCGGCAGGTCGAGGCGCTCATTGCCCAGCGGGTAGGAGGCAAAGCCCTGCCCACCGAGGTGATGCAGCACATCGTGACCAAAACGGATGGGGTGCCACTGTATGTCGAAGAGCTCACGAAGATGTTGCTGGCGTCCCCGCTCCTCCGGGAAGAAGCGGGCCAGCATGTGCTGACAGGGCCGCTGCGCACGGCGACGATTCCCGACACTTTGCAGGATGCGCTCATGGCCCGCCTGGATCAGCTCGCGGTAGCCAAAGAGGTCGCGCAGCTCGGGGCGGTGCTGGGGCGGGAGTTTACCTATGACCTGGTCCAGGCTATTTCCCACCGGGACGAAGACATCTTACAGGCGGGGCTGGGACAGCTGGTGGCCGCCGAGCTCCTCTACCAGCGGGGACGGCCGCCGCGGGCCCGGTATGTGTTCAAGCATGCGTTGATCCAGGATGCCGCCTATGCGTCGTTGCTCAAGAGCACCCGGCAACAGGTCCACCAGCGAATTGCACAGGTGCTCGAAGCGCACTTTCCCGAGATGGTCGCGACCCAGCCGGAACTGCTCGCGCACCACCTCACCGAGGCCGGGCACTCTGCGCAGGCCGTCGGGTACTGGCAGCGGGCAGGCGAGAGGGCGGTCGCGCGCTCCGCCAACCTGGAGGCGATCAGCCACCTGACGACGGGCCTCGCGGTGCTTCAGACGCTCCCGGAGAACACCGAGCGCATCGAGCAAGAACTCCTCTTGCTGATCACCCTGGGCCCGGCGTTGATGAACACGAAGGGCTTTGCCGCACCCGAAGCGGAACAGGCCTATGCCCGGGCGCGTGCGCTCTGTCAGCGCGTGGGCGAGACGCCCCAGCTCTTCTCCGTCCTGCGGGGACTCTGGCAGTTCTATAACGGGCGGGGGGCGTACCAGACCGCGCGCGAGCTGGGGGAGCAGTGTCTGCAGCTGGCTCAGCAGGGACACGACTCGTCGCGCCGGCTGGAGGCCCACCACACGCTCTGGACCACCAATCTCCTGATGGGAGAGCTGCCCCTTGCGCGCACCCACCTGGAGCAGGGCCTGGCGCTCTACGACCCTCGGCAGCACCGGGCGCTGGCCGTCCTCTATGGGCACGACCCTGGGGTGTGTTGCCGGGGCGGGGCGGCCGTGGCCCTCTGGCTGCTGGGCTATCCCGACCAGGCCTCGCGGCAGCAGCACGCCGCCGACGCGCTGGCCCACGAGGTAGCGCATCCCCCGAGTCTCGCCTTCATGAGGATGCTGGTGGCCATTGCCAAGCAGCTGCGCCGGGAGACTCAGGCCGCGCACGAGCAGGCCGAGGCGCTCATCGAGTTGGCGACGGAGCAGGGGTTTGCGCTCTTTCTGGCGATCGGCGGGATCCTGCGTGGAGGGACGCGGACCGCGCTCGGCCAGCGGGGGGAGCAGATCGGCCAGATCCGTCAGGACCTGGCGGCCGTGCGCGAGACGGGGAGCGCGGTCTGGGAGCCGTATTTTCTGGGGCTGCTGGCCGACGCTTACGCGCAAGAGGGGCAGGTGGAGGCGGGGCTTGTCACCCTGGACGAGGCACTGGCGGCCGCGCAGGGCACGGGACAACGCATGGTGGAGGCGGAGCTGTATCGTCTCCGGGGGAGCTTGCTCCTGCGCCAGCCGGGGACATCGCTGACGGAGGTCGAGACCTGCTTTCAGCGGGCATTGGACGTCGCCCGCCGCCAGGAGGCACGATCGCTGGAGCTGCGGGCCGCCATGAGTCTGAGTAGGCTCTGGCACCAGCAGGGGAAACGGAAGGAGGCGCAGGACCTGCTGGCTGAGGTCTACGCGTGGTTTACCGAGGGCTTTGACACTGCCGATCTCCAGGAGGCCAAAGCGTTGCTGGAGGAGCTAGCGTAAAGACTCGCTTTGTCCGTCCAACAGTCACTCTACCGGCACGAGCACCGGAGCGCCCTTGTCCTTGATCAAGAACACCAGGAATTTCGCCGGCTTGGTACTGCTTGCGTTCCGGTCAACGACATGAACATCGTCGGGGCCTTCATAGAAGGTCTGTCCTGGTGTCAGTGTTACCTGTTTTCCACCCTTCACCTGCATCACAACGGAGCCCTCCAGTACGTAGACAATCGCATGTGCATTGTGTCGGTGGATAGGGTCCGACCCGCCGGGCGCATGCTCTACTGTGATCATCAGAACTTCCTTGCCGGGACTCTCCGGAAGATCTTTCGACATGAGCGACGTGACCTTAGCCTGCTGAGCCATCGCCGTGCCGGTCATGAGGCATAGCAGAACCAACGCAACGAGTGTGGTCGTCATGGTCGCCTCTTTCGTTCGTCGCCCGAGACGCCCGGGTGCAACGCTCCGCTCGGGCATTTCGCGATCACCGCACCGATTGTGTCAGCGCCGGCAGCAGGATCAGGCTCTTGCCTGTGAGCGGCGGAGCCATTCGTCGAGACCGATGCGGCCGAGGCGCGCTTCGCCCAACGGCACGAGCGAGCGCTCCTCGACCCGGCCGCCGAAGTATCGGGCCTCGGGGTCACTCACGACCGCACGCGGGTCGCCGACCGCCTTCAGATAGCGGGCGACGATTTCGTTGAACGGTGCTCGTTCCGGGCCGGCGATCTCGACGATGCCGTTTCGTGGCGCCGCGAGCGCCACATCGGCGACGATGGCAGCAACGTCGTCCGCCGCGATGGGCTGGAACAGGCCGGGCGAAAGCCTGACCATGCTTCCATCCGCACTTGAAGCGGCGATGCCGCCGAGGAATTCCAGGAACTGGGTCGAGCGGATGATGGTGTAGGGGATGCCGGAGGTCTCGATCAGTTTCTCTTGGGCGACCTTGGCGCGGAAATAGCCATTGTCGGGCGTCCGGTCCGTTCCGACGATGGAGAGCGCGACATGGTGCCGGACGCCGGCTGCGGCCTCCGCCGCGAGAAGGTTGCGGCCGGAGGTCTCGAAGAATTCCAGCACCGCCTTGTCTTCAAATGAGGGCGAGTTGGCGAGGTCGATCACCACCTGCGTGCCGGCCATGGCCTCTTTGAGGCCCTCGCCGGTGATGGTGTTGACGCCGGTATTGGGCGAGGCGGCGACGACCTCGTGGCCGCCCTGGCGCAGAATGGCGACGGTCTTCGAGCCGATCAGGCCGGTGCCGCCGATAACGACGATCTTCATTGCGAACCTCCTAGTTCGTAGCCCGCAAGCCGGGGTTTGTGATGGTTGTGCGGCAAGCCGCCGTCAGCGAGTGTGGTCCACCACGGGGGAGAGGGAGAGCGACTTTTCCACAGCAGGACTCTGTCGGTTACGACCAAGCGATCAAGCCAGATTCACCCGAGCCTTAGCGCTCAGGAGCGCCAACCCGAGAGGCCGAGGTGCAGGCTCAGCGGAAGGGTATCACGTGCAGAGCCGTCTCGCCTGCCGTGTCGGAAGGCGAGTGCTTCAGCGAGACCGGCGCGGCGAGTGGGGGGATTCTGTGGAAAACGTCTTCTGCTCCGCCGTAGAGCCAGCGCGGCAGTAGCTCGGTGTCGGGGACGTCAGGGACTCGTCCACGAGTCTCCCGCGACCAAACGCTTCGGGAGGTTGGAAGGGGGCCGTCAGCTGCCGGCGGGCCTGCCCTTCTACCCGCGCTGAATCACTCTGAAGTCGATCGGTGCTCCTCTCGCCGACTCGGCCAGCCAACGTTCCCGGAGTATCGCCCTGGGCCGAAGGCGGGCGCGGCTATGCCGTCGTTCTCGAGAGCTGACCGATCGGGAGTTCAACTGCTCGGTTACGGACTCTTGGATCCGTGGTCGAGCAGATTCTCTTTCACGATCTCCAGTCGGAAAGTGAAGACATTCGGATCCTTGGGGTCGACGCGCGCTCGAACCCAATGCGCATCCGGATAGCCAACGGTCTCGACCCTCGTGAAGTTCTCAATGGATCGCCGGCTCATCGAGCCGAACAGAGGTTTGTCGACGCGAAAGATGTGCGTATCGCCGTGGACGTAAACCACCGGCTTGCCGAACGTCACCGTCTCCTTCTCCAGGGCCGCCAGAAACTCGTCGAAGCCGGTGGCTCGTCGCGTTTCCGGTGATTTGAGCCCCAAGCCGGCCAGCATGTAGCGCTGCTGGACGTAGGCGGGCCAGGTCGTTTCGAACCTTGGGTTGGCCTGGGCAATGATCATGATCGCGCGGATGCCGCTATGCCTGGCCAGATCGAACGCCTCTCTCATCCAGTGGAGGTTGGCCGCGGTCCGCTCGCCGTACTCGGCGTCCATTTCCTGAGTGCGTCCAAAATTGTTGTTACTGCCGATCACGTGGAGCGTGACAAACAGCACGTCGCCGTGCGTCCATCGCACGTTCTCCCGGAACTTGGCGTACCGGGTGTCTCCACCACTCTGTCGAATCAGCCGCAGCTTGCCCCGGCCGAGGCTCTCGTCACCGGAGAAAAACATCTGGCGCAGCTTGGCCAGCCGCTCGAACGGCTCGTACGTCCGCGGCTTGGCCCGGTGACAGTCGGCCCACTCGTTGTCGCCGGCAACGAAGATGAAGGGGTATCGAGAGTTCTGAGACAGGCCCAGACGATGCTGGAAGGTCTCGTCGCTACACGGGGGATAACCGCCGGCTTTCTCCGTCCACGCCGCGCCGTCCCACCAGAAATCTCCGTTGTGAACGACGAAGGCCAGATCAGCCGAGTCGATGTCCTTCATGACGTTGGTAAACTCGCGTTCGTGTCTCGCGTCATACGGGATGTCGCCGATCAGCGCGAAGTCGAATCTGGCGCTTGGCTCGGCGCCTCCCCCTTGCAAGGTGGCGCACGCAGCCAGTAGCAGCATCAAGGCCGAGCCGATCAGGGCGAATCTGTCCGTCATACCGGCCTCCTTCCCACGCTCTTTCTTACGCGGTGGACGTTCGCGATCCGTAGAAACCGCCGTCAAAAATCGCGTCAAATGGCCGATGGCCGCCGCTCACGCGGCCGTGCTATGGCCGGTCCCACGCACGGAAGGTCAGCATGGCGGGTCTCGAGCTCACGCTCTTCGGAGGCTTTCAGGGGCGGTTCGGCACGGGGGCGGCCCTGGCATTGTCGACCCGGAAAGCTCAGGCGCTCCTTGCCTTTCTTGCGCTCACGCCTGGCCGGTCGTATCCACGCGAGAAGCTTGCCTCCTTGCTGTGGGGCGGGATGCGCGAGCCGCAGGCGCGCCGAAGCCTCCGGCAGGCGCTTTTCACCCTCCGCAAGGCGGTCGCCACGGACCCACCGGCGTTGCTCATCGCCGGGGAATCTATCGCCGTGAACCCGGTCGCCGTTGACGTGGACGTCGTCGAGTTCGAGCGCTCGGTTGTCGAGGGCACGACGGAGACGCTCGAGCGCGCAGCCGCTCTGTACCGCGGTGAGTTCCTCGAGGGCCTCGCGCTTCAGGAAGCGCCGTTCGAGGAGTGGCTGCTCGCGCAGCGTGAGCGATTGCGCGAGCTGGCGCTCGAGGCGCTGGCGAAAGTCCTCCGCGAGCAGCACAGGACCGGCGCGACGGAGGCGGCGCTGCAGACGGCGCTCCGGCTCCTCACGCTCGACCCTTTGCAGGAGCCCGTACATCGCGCGCTCATGCGCCTCTATGTCGAGCTTGGCCGCCGGTCGGCGGCGCTTCGACAGTACCAGGTCTGTGTCGGTGTCTTGCAGCGCGAGCTCGGTGTCGAGCCCGAAGCGATGACGAGACAGCTCTACCAGGACATTCTTCGTCGGCGGCCAGCGCCGCCGACGAAGAGCATCGAGAGCCCGGAAGCCGTCCTCGCCTCCCCAGTGCCTGAAGCGGTGCGCTGGTCCGATGACGTCCTGCCGCGCGAGCTGCCGCTCGTCGGCCGCGACGCGGAGCTGAACCAGCTCCGGGAGATCATGGACGAGGCGTGGGCAGGGCATGGTCGGGTCGTGGCGATGATCGGCGAGGCGGGCGTCGGCAAGACGCGGTTGCTGGCCGAGTTCGCCGCCGAGGCGGGCGCGCGAGGGGGCCGCGTGCGCCTCGGGCGCTGCTACGAGGCCGAACAGATGCTGCCGTTCGCCTCGTGGGTCGACGCGCTCCGCGCTGGCCGCCTCGGTGCAGACCAGGAAGTTCTCCAGAGCCTCGGTTCTCTGTGGCGCACGGAGCTGGCGCGCCTTCTCCCTGAGCTTGGCCGGCCGGGGCAGGGGCCCGCTCAGGGACCGGTGGATTATCGCCATCTCTTCGAGAGCGTGGCCCAGCTCGTTCGGCCATTGTGGTCGGGCGCGCCGACACTGATCTTGTTGCCGCAGGACTCGTCGACAGCCTCGCAAGGCCCGGGGGCAACATCACCGGGTCACAGCTCCTGAACGCCCCTTCGAGGGGATGTCACAACCTCGCCATTCCCCTACATATTCGATCGGTACGATGAACGAGTCGCTATCGTGGCTCGGAGCCTCGGGATAGAGGTTCACACGTTCATCGTGCGCCGAGCGGGTGACTTCGCTGCTGCTTTTCTGCGGGCGGAGCAGGTGATCGAGTGACGGGCATCGACAACGAGGGGTTAGCGGACGTTATCCGCTAACCCCCTTCGCTTCATCGAGCCTAGCGTCGCGCCGTCGTCGGCGGCACGATTCCGTTCAGTCCGCAGATAGACCACGAGCTGGCCGTGGTGGTTGCGGATCTGGATACAGCGGACCCTGCCAGAAGGTGAAGCGGGTCACCGTGCGGTCCCGAACGGGAACTTCACGGGCTCGAGCAGCTGGGCGTCGGTCAGCGGCGCGAGCGTGTCCTGAGCGTTCTGGAACGTTCTTCTTCAGAAGGGCGATGACCTCGGGCTTCGACATCGCGGCGTGATGCGCCGCTTCCGTCTTCGTGCCCTTGGCGGTATCGATGAAGCGCTGGGTGATCCCGGCGACGATGCACAGCTGGTCGCCGAAGCTCGAGATCTCGGGCGTCGGTTTGAAGCCGTACTTCTCGGCGGGCATCGCCTCGGCGATGTCGAGGATCTCGGTGGCGGCGCGCTGGAAGGTCGCC
The DNA here is from genome assembly GCA_963743355.1 of uncultured Candidatus Rokubacteria bacterium. Classification (GTDB taxonomy): domain Bacteria; phylum Methylomirabilota; class Methylomirabilia; order Rokubacteriales; family CSP1-6; genus AR5. Next base: position 2,164,536 of record CAVUPM010000002.1, on the reverse strand, counting down.
GCCGAGCTCCTTGGCCAGGCTCGGTGCCGGCGCCTGGGCCCAGAGCAACGAGGGCATGGCGGCTGCGACACGGCAAGAACTGCTACGCATGCGTAGGGCAGAGTTTTCATGGTCGCCTCCTGGCGAGATTCATTCGCACAGCGTTCACTTCCTGGTCAAGGTGATCGATCCACGCGCGCGTGCGTGAGCCGTCACCGGCACAGCCGGCGGTAGAGCGCTTCGTAGCGCGGCACGATGACCTCGGCGGAGAACCGCTCGCGCGCGCGCGCCTGCGCGGCGCGCCCGAGCGCGTGGCGTCGCGGCTCGTCGTGGATCAAGGCCTCCAGCGCCTTGGCGAGCGCGGCGACGTCGCCGGCCGGCACGAGCACGCCGCTCTCGTTGTCCTCCACCACCTCCGGGATCCCGCCCACGCGCGTGGAGACGCTCGGGCAGCCGAAGCACATGGCCTCGAGGATGCTCAGGCAGAAGCTCTCGGCGTCGGAGGTGTAGAGACCGACGTCGGCGATCTGAAGATACTCCTCGATGGCGTGGACCTTCTCGCGGACGATCACGCGGTCGGCCAGGCCGAGGCGCCGCACGTCGCCGGCGAACGGCGCGAACGCTTCGCCGGCGAGGATGAGGAGCTTGAAGGCCTCGCGCGGGCGAACGCGCGCGACGGTCTCCAGCAGGAGATCGACGCGCTTGCCCGGGCGGAGGTTGGAGGAGTGCACCACGACGCACTTCGTCGCCGAGGCCGAGCTCGCGGCGGACGACCTCGGGCGAGCGGCTGGGCGGGCGCGGGGCGAAGAAGTTGTGGATGACCTCGATCGGGCCGTCGAAGTCGAGCACGCGCTGCGTCTCGCGCTTGAGCGACTCGGACACGGCGGTGACCGCGTCCGACGCGGTCAGCGCGTGCTTGATGGCGGGCGCGTAGCCGGCGTCGTGGCCGAGCAGCGTCGTGTCCGTGCCGTGCAGCGTCGTGACCACGCGAGGCTGCTGCTCGGGCGGGAGCATCGCGCGCGCGAGGATCGCGGCGGTGGCGTGCGGCACGGCGTAGTGGACGTGCAGCACGTCGAGCCGATGATCGCGGCTCACCTCGGCCATGCGCACGGAGAGCGGCAAGGTGTAGTCGGGGAACCGGAACAGCTCGTACTCGTTGATCGCGACGGGATGGAAGTGCAGGCGCGGCGCGTCCGAGGGCAGGCGGAACGGGCGCTCGTAGGCGATGAAGTGCACGTCGTGTCCGCGCGCGGCCAGGTCCTCGCCGAGCGCCGTGGCCAGCACGCCGCTCCCCCCGACGGAGGGGTAGCAGCGTGATGCCGACGCGCAGCGTGTGCCGTCGCCATGTCAGAGACGCGCGCGCGGGCGGCATCGTCTCAGCCCGACAGCTCGGTGAACGCTTCATCCGATCGCTCGATGTCGTCCCGTCGCACGTAGGTGATCTCCGGCGCGTCCTCCGGCCGAAGATACGCCTGCTCGCCCGCGCCCGTCACGTAGTGCGTGCAGTGGATCACCGACTGCATCCAGCGCAGCCGCGTGTCGCGCGTGGGGCTGATCTGCTCCTTGGCGAAGCCGGAGGCCGGCCGCGGGCAGGGTGACGAACGAATCGCCGCCCTCGTGCAGGTACAGCGCGCCGTCGCGCACGCGTGCGCGGACGATCTCGCCCTCGTACGGCACGTCCACGAAGAAGTCGTCCACGTCGCACGCGCGGCGCCGCACCGCCGGATCGCTCGAGCGCACGACGTCGATGCCGTCGAGCAGGCCCATGCCGCGGTACATCTCGAGGCAGAAGTCGGCCACCGTCTCCGCCGACGTCTTGCGGAACAGGTCGATGACGGGACGCGTCCACGTAGTTCGGGCAGCTGGCGCCAGCGTCCGGGCGTGCCAGTCGGCGGCGATGCGCTTGGCGTAGAGCGGGCGAGAACTTGCGCTGGAGCTTGCTGGCGACGGCGAAGTTGAGGTGCGCGGGCTCGCCCGGTCGTGCGATGGCGCAGGATCGTCCGCGTCTCGCGCGGATCGTGGTCGCTGTCGTGGCAGAAGATACACGATGCGCCCGCCGATCTCCGCCTGCAGGCGCCGCGCGGTCCGGATCTTGGCCACGAGAAAGCGCCGCGGGAAGAAGCCGCAGGGCTGCTGGCCGAACGCGATGACCGGCGCCGCCGCTCATGCCGGCGCGGCCTCGTCGGTGCGGGCGCGCGGCGGCAGGACCGCCTGCAGCGCGACGCTCAAGGCGATGCACGCGGCGCAGCCGATGAGGTTGTACCAGAGGTAGCCGATGTTGAGCGAGAAGTACATCACGATCACGAGGGCCTGCGCGGTCACGGCCGCGAAGAACACCGCGGTGCCGCCCACGCGGCGGAGGAAGAACGCCACCAGGAAGAGGCCCAGCAGGACGCCGTAGAAGATCGAGCCGAGGATGTTGATCGCCTCGATCAGGTTCTCCGCGAAGCCGGCGAAGAGCGCGAAGGCGACCGCGAAGACGCCCCACAGCGCGGTGAAGCGTCGCGCCACGCGCACGTTGCGCGCCTCGTCGGCGGCGGCGAGCGGGCGGAAGTGGCGCCAGAAGTCGATCGTGGTCGTGGTGCCGAGCGCGGTGAGCTCGGCGGCCTTCGACGACAGCGCCGCGGCGAACATCACCGCGACCAGCAGACCGATCGCCCCGTGCGGCAGCTGCGGTCAGGATGAACGTGATGAAGACGTAGTCGGAGTCCTTGGTCTTGGCGCGCGGATCGGCGGCCAGCGAGGGCGGCCTTGGCCTCGGCGCGGATCGGCGTCGGTGCGGTCGCTGGCCGCGACCATGGCGGCCCGCGCGGCTCGCTTCCCGCGCGGCGTCGTCCGACGCGCGGGCCTGCGAGCCAGGCGCGAATGGCCGACTGGCTCTGCGCGGCGGCCGCGGCGTGCTCGGCCTCGAGGGCGCGGAACGCGGCCGTCCTGCGCGTGGCGGCGCCACTCCGCCTGGTTGAAGAACACCGGGTGCGGCGCGAACTGGTAGAAGACGAACAGGAGCGCGCCCAGCAACAGGATGAAGAACTGCATCGGGATCTTCAGCACGGCGTTGAACATCAGCCCCAGGCGGCCCTCGCGCAGCGAGGCGCCGCCGATGTAGCGCTGCACCTGCGACTGGTCGGTGCCGAAGTAGGAGAGCGAGAGGAACAGTCCGCCGAGCAGGCCGGTCCACAACGTGTAGCGCCGGCTCGGATCGAGCGAGAAGTCCACCGCCTGCAGCTTGCCCAGCGCGCCGGCCACGTGCGCGGCGCCGGTGAAGCCGAGCCCGTCGGGCAGCCGGAGCAGCAGCACGACCAGGGCCGTCACCATGCCGCCGAGATCACCGCCATCTGCCACTTCTGCGTCAGGGTGACCGCCTCGCTGCCGCCGGTGACCGTGTAGACGATCACGAGCAGCCCGGTGAACACGATGGCGAGATCGAGCCGCCAGCCGAGCACCGTCGAGAGGATGATGCGCCGGCGCGTAGATCGTGACCCCGGCGGCGAGGCCGCGCTGCAGCAGGAAGAGGCCGGCGCCGAGCAGGCGCGTCTTCTCGTCGAAGCGCCGGCCGAGGAACTCGTAGGCGGTGTAGACGTTGAGCCGCCGGTACATGGGCAGGAACACGGCGCACACGATGATGAGCGCGAGCGGCAACCCGAAATAGTTCTGCACGAAGCCGATGCCGCTCTCGAAGCCCTGGCCCGGGATCGAGAGGAACGTGATCGCGCTCGCCTGCGTGGCCATCACGGAGAGGCCGATCGTGCCCCAGCCGGTGGACGGCTTGCCGCGCAGGTAGGTGTTGAGGCTCCGCACGTGGCGCGTGCGCCAGGACGCCGTACGCGGCGATGCCGACCATGGTGCCGAGCAGCACGACCCAGTCGGCGAGGTTCACGAGAAGATCCGCCGTGAACACGGTCAAGCAGGATCACCACGAGCACGAACCAGCCGAAGACGAACAGGTAGACGCCGCGCCAGGTGCGGAAGCCGGGGACGTCCGGGCGGCTCGGCCTCGGAGCGCTCGTCGGGGCGCGGCGGCGGGCGTCACTTGCCCAGCGAGACGAGATTCGCGAACAGCCGATACGCGCCGGGCACGCCTTCGGGGAGCTGGCGGAACCACGCCAGGCTGGTGTAGACGAAATAGCCCTTGCCGTGCCGCGCCACGAGCAGGCCGCCCTTCAGCGGCGTCTCGCCCGGGTCGCTGGACGCGAGGATCGGGGTGAAGTGCTCGTCCCATTGGTCCGGGAAGTAGAGGCCGCGCTCCTGCACCCAGCCGTCGAAATCCGCCGGCGTGATCCGATTCGGCGTGGTCAGCACGGGATGATCGGGCGCGAGGATCGTCACCGGCGCGTGCTCGTCCGTCACGCGGTCGCGCGAGAGGCGCAGCTGGAACGGCGCGAGCCAGCTCTCGCGCAGGCCGTCCGAGCGTGTTGTACTGCGCGACGACCGTGCCGCCGGCCTCGACGTAGGCGAACAGCGCGGGCAGGCGCTCGGCGAGATCCTTCCGCACGTTGAAGGCGCGGATGCCGATGACGACGGCGTCGAGGTCGCGCAGCCGTTCCGGCGTCAGATCGGCGCCGGTCAGCGACGTGACCGCATATCCCATCTGCTCGAGGCTGCGGCCACGTCGTCGCCCGCGCCCGGCAGGTAGCCGACGTGGTGGCCGCGAATCGCCAGCTCGAGCGACACCGCCTTGGCGCGCGCCGGCGGCTGCAGGAGCTGGAGCGGAATGTGATCGTAGCGAACCTCGACGCGCTGCTGGTTGAAGCGCCGGCCGTTGATCTCCACGCTCGCGCCGAGCGTCGCCGTCGCGAGCTGCGGCGGCGCCGTCACGGTGAAGGTGAAGCGCGCGTGCTCGCCCGGGGCGGCCGAGGCGAAACGGCTGCGAGGCGGGCGTGACGGTCCAGCCGGCCGGCGCGTCGAGCTGCACGGTGCCGGCGGCGCGCGCGCGGGCGGCGGTGAGCTCCACCGTCACCGGACGCGCGGCGCCGGGCGCGAAGAGCTGCACGCCCGCGATGAACCGCAGCGAGACCGGCGGCGATGACGTCCAGCCGGCGGCGCAGCGCGGGATTGGCGGGATCCGCGGCCGGCACCGGCTCGCCGCGATCACCAGCGTCTGCCCGCCGACCTCGAAGACGTACTCGAGCGGGAACGCGGGCGGATTCTCGGCGCGGCCGATGAGCGACGGATCGTCGACGTCGAACAGCCCGGCCGTGCCCTCCGCGCGCAGCCAGTACGGCTGGCTCGGCGGCGTGCTCGCGGGCAGGACCTGGGAGGCTCTCGCGGACGACCGGCTGGTTCGGCGCGCAGCTCGACGGCCTTGGTGATCGCGCGCGTGCGCGCTCGGGTACCGCACCGCCGTCCAGCGCACGGGGATGCGCGAGCGCACGACGGCCGTGTGGCGCAGCTTCACCGTCTCGCCGGGCACGACCTCGGCGCGATCCACCACGGTCTCGACCTCGAGACCGAGGCAGGCCTGGATGATGCCGATCGAGCTGCTCGCGCTTGTCGCTCACGACGGGGATCGGCGGGCAGCGCGGCGAGCCGGCGGCGGATCGCGAGCAGCGCGGGCACGCTGGCCGCGGCGTCCTGCGCGTTGAAGCTCGCGATCGCCTCGTCGATCAACCGCGCGATCTCGGCGCCGCCCGGCACGCGGTTCCACGTCGTGTCGACGCCGTCGAGGAGATCGCGCGTCGCCGGCTCGCCGGCGAGCAGCACGAACGGCTCGATCCGCGAGCCCTCGTTCACGGGCGGACCGCCGACGCCGAAGCCCTGCGTCTTGTGCATGCCCGGCTGCGGGCGGCGATCGAGCGCGAACGACTCGCCCGACACCGGATCCCGGCCGCCGACGTCGAGCTTCACCACGCCGGACCATCCGGCACGTCGCCGGCGAGCCGGCGACGGCCATGCCGGCGCCCGGATTCGCCGCGGCGACGCCCAGGCCGACGTTGTGAACGATGCGGCGGGCTTGCCACGGCGTGAGCTCGCCGAGCTGCTCGGGAAACGCCGCGGGGTCGGCGGCGAGCTTGAACGCTTCGACGGCGAGGACGGCGGACGCGGTGTGATGGCCGTGCGTGGGCGCGGGCTCCGGCGAGAACCGCGTGATGATCACGTCCGGGCGGAACGCGCGGATCACGCGGACGATGTCGCCGAGGACGGCCTGCCGGTCCCAGATCGCGCAGCGTCTCCTCGGTAGTTCTTCGAGTAGCCGAAGTCCTTCGCGCGCGTGAAGTACTGCCGTCCGCCGTCGAGCCGGCGCGCGGCGAGCAGCTCCTGGGTGCGCGCCACGCCCAGCGCCTCGCCGAGCTGGGGGCCGAGCAGGTTCTGTCCGCCGTCGCCGCGGGTGAGCGAGAGATAGGCCGTGCGGTATCCGCGGCCGCGCGCCAGGTAGGTGATGACCTGCGTGTTCTCGTCGTCCGGATGCGCGGCGACGTAGAGCACGCTGCCCATCGTGGCGAAGCTGCGCAGCTCCTGGAGGATGGCGGCCCCCGTCGGTCACTCGGCGGCGTGGCCGATGTCGGATGGGCTCACCAATACGGCCACGCCGACGGTGGCCCAGAACGGGCACACTCCGCAAGCTGGCGCGCGCGACCACCGAGAATGCCATTGGCGATTCAACACGATAGCACGGCCCACCGAGCACGTGGCCAAGATCGTCGCACGACTGTAGAATGCCGAACGATGCTGAGCCGCCGCGACTTTCTCACCGGAGCCGTTGCTGCTCTGTCCGCGCCGCGTGTCGCGGCGGCGCAGAAGGCAGGCGGGCCTCCCCGAATCGGGTTCCTCTTCTACGGGTCGCCGGGCCCGTCTCCGGAAATCAACGCCTTCGAGAAGGGGTTGACCGACGTCGGGTACATCGAGGCTCAGAACGTCGCCGTCGACTATCGTTTCGGGGACGGACGACCAGAGCGCCTGCCGGAGCTCGCAGCGCAGCTCGTCGCTCTCAAACCCAGCGTGATCGTCGCTCCGGGCACGCCAGCGGCTGTGGCGGCGAAGCGGGCGACGGGAACGATCCCCATCGTGTTCGTCGGGGTCGCGGATGCGGTGGGCTCCGGACTCGCCGCCGACTTCGCGCGACCGACGGCGAACATCACGGGCTTGACGAGCAACAGCGCCCAGCTCGGTGGCAAACGCCTGGAACTCCTTAAGGCTCTGGTGCCAAAGGCGTCGCGGATTGCGGTGCTCTACAATCCTGGCGACAGCTCGAACGTGCTCGTCTCGAAGGAATTGGAGCAGTCAGCGCCGGCACTCGGCCTCACGCTGCAACGTGTGGAAGTGCGCAAGCCCGCTGAATTCGAAAGCGCATTTGCCACGATGACGCGACGGCAGGCCCAGGCGCTGTTCGGGGCTGCCGGTCTGCTCACAACGCCGCACCGGCAGATCCTCGTGAACCTCGCGGCGAAGGCGCGGATCCCCGCGATCTGGGGTGAGCGCCAGTTCGTCGAATCGGGCGGGCTCATGTCGTACGCTGCGGATTTCTACGACCAGATACGGCGCTCCGCCACCTACGTCGACAAGATCCTCAAGGGGTCCAAGCCGAGCGATCTGCCGATCGAGCAGCCGACGAAGCTGGAACTGGTCATCAATCTCAAGACGGCTAGGGCCCTCGGCCTGACGATCCCGCAATCGCTGTTGCTGCAGGCCGACCGAGTGATCGATTGATGACGGCGGCGAACCCGGTCGTGGAGCAGGGAACCGTAGCGTACGCAGCAGCCGCTAACCCCTTTCGTTTACCCAGGCTTCACCCAGGAAACGGCTCACCCAGGAATCACCAGAAAGCGCGCCCTACCCGGCCGCCGATCCTGGGCGACCTCCTGCGGCGTCTGCAGAGCAGCCAGACCGCGCACGGCCAGGCTACACGTGGTCGGCATGCCGCTCGACCCGGTGCTCGATGCCGTCACCGTCCTCACGCCTCAGCACATCGATGAGGGCCGCGTCGGCATCGAGCCGGGTGCTCCGCGTGGTCGCCCGCTCGTATCAGTTGAAGTACTGGTTCGCCGCCACTATTTGCGCAGCGACTTGAAGCCGGCGCGAAGTTCTTGCGCGAGGAACTTCGGCTGCTCCCAGGCGGCGAAGTGGCCGCCCTTGGGGAGCTTGTTGTAGTGGATGAGGTTGGGATATGCCTGCTCCGCCCAACTCCGCGGCGCCTGATAGAGTTCATCCGGGAAGGCGCTCGCGGCCACGGGGATCTTGACGCCCTTCGGCGTAAAGAAGCCGAGCTTGCGCTCCCAGTAGAGACGAGCCGCGGAAACCCCCGTGTTCGTCAGCCAGAACAGCGTGATGTTGTCGAGCACATCGTCGCGCGAGAGGCCTTCGGAGACTCCATTGAAGGAGCGCGAGATCAGCTCGAGGCTGCGCGCGTCGTGGTCGATCATGAAGGTGGCTAGGCCGACGGGTGAATCCGCCAGCGCGGTCAGGGTTTGCGGACGCGTGCCCATGAAGAAGGCGTAGTAGACGTTCTTGTAGAAGCCCGCCAGCTGCTCGTAGGCATGCTTTTCATCCGCGGAAAGACCGGCTGGCACTGGCGCGCCGGCGAGAGCCGCAGCGTCGATCGCGGGCGGAATCACGGCGGGCATGTTGGTGTGGATGGCCAGCAGTTCCTTGGGTGCCTGCACGCCCATCAGGTCGACGACGACCGCACCCCAGTCGCCGCCCTGCGCCACGTAACTCGTGTACCCGAGGCGCTTCATCAGCACAATCCACGCGCGCGCGATGCGCTCGGCCCCCCAGCCAGTCTCGGTCGGCTTGCCCGAAAAACCGTAGCCCGGCATGGACGGAATCACCACGTGGAAGGCATCGGCGGCGGTGCCACCGTGCGCGGTCGGGTTGGTGAGCGGCTCGATGAGCTTGAGCTGCTCGACGATGGAGCCCGGCCAGCCGTGCGAGATGAGCACGGGCAAGGCATTTTCGTGCTTCGAGCGCACGTGTATGAAGTGGATGTCGAGACCATCGATCTCGGTGATGAAGTTCGGCACGGCATTGAGGCGCGCCTCGACTTTGCGCCAGTCATATTCGGTGGCCCAGTAACGCGCGAGTTTCTGCGTGGTCGCGAGCGGCACGCCCTGCGAAAAGTCCGTGACGGTTTCCCGCTCCGGCAACCGGGCGGCGGCGACGCGCCGGCGCAATTCGGTCAGTTCCGCTTCCGGAACGTTCACATGAAACGGACGAATCGCATTCTTGTCAGCTGCCTGCTCCGTGCCCCGCTGTGTAGCACTGGTGAGGGTCATGGCGTCCTCCTTTTGAGGAGTTTTGGATTTGTGGGTTTGTGGTACGCGCCGCGATCGCCTGCCAGGTCGGCCTCCTTCGCGTCGAGGATGGGAGATACGCGTCGAGGATGGGAGATACGCGTCGAGGATGGGAGATATAGGACGTCCGGAAGTGTCTTACGGCGCCGCGCCGGGCTGCAATTGGACCTTGGTCTACATCAAGGAACAGACCTGGTATTGGAGGCTAAATGACGATCGGACCGACCAAGTCAATCCATAGTGTATTCGGCTGCGTGTAGCATTCTGCAAATCCAGCCCCCCGCAACCATGACGAACGAGGGGTTAGCGGACGTCGAAGCCGCTAACCCCCTTTCCGCAGTCGGCGCTACGGCCGGATGTTCTGGTTGAGACGGAACAGGTTCGTCGGGTCGTACGTCCGCTTGAGCGCGCGCAGCCGTTCGTACTTCGCGTCCCCATAGGCGGCCCGCACTCGGTCCTGTCCCTCCTCGCCCAGGAAGTTCACGTAGACGCGGCCCGTCGAGTACGGGCGGATCGCCTCCCAGAAGTTCCGGGTCCACGCCATGCACGCCGACGCCCGGCCGGGGTCGGACCAGACGGCGTCGATGTTCACCGCATGCCCGGCCCGCCGGTCCTCGAACGCCGATCCCTCGGGATCCTCTTTCGCGACGGCGCCGCCGAGATGGAAGATGATCGTGTAGGACTCCGGCGTGGCCGGGCGCCAGGCGTGCTCGGCCAGCGTCGCGATCAGGGGGTCGCTGAGCGCCGCCACGTACTCCGACTTCCAGTAGTACGCGAGCCCGTGCGGCACCCCGGGGTCGAGCAGCGCCTGGTGCCCGACGTACGGCGTCGGGCGGATCGTGTCCGCCAGCGGCGCGCCGAGCCGTCGCAGTCCAGCGATCGCGTGTTCGCCCTCGTCGACAGAGCCGGCGTAGCACACCCCGATGATCACTACGGACTGCCCGTGGACCGACGCCGGCAGGAACGGGGCGGCTGGGGCCGCCGTCAGCACGACGATGGTCATCAGCTCGTCGGGCGCCGTCGCCACGAACTCCCGGTAGGAGGCGAGGACCTCGCGCGCCCTGGCGGCAGGGTAGAGCATCAGGCCGGCCAGGACGGTCGGGCCGACCGAATGCAGGCGATACTCGAACGACGTCACCACGCCGAAGTTGCCGCCGCCGCCGCGGAGACCCCAGAAGAGGTCGGCGTGCTCGTCGGCGCTGGCACGCAGGAACTCCCCGTCAGCGGTGACCACGTCGGCCGAGAGCAGGTTGTCGATGGTGAGCCCATACCGGCGCATCAGCCAGCCCAAGCCGCCGCCGAGGGTGAGACCTCCGATCCCGGTGTGCGTCACGATGCCGCCCGGAGTGGCGAGGCCGAAGGCCTGGGTCTCACGGTCGACCTCGCCCCAAAGCAGTCCCGGCTGCGCGCGGGCGGTCCGCGTGACGGGATCGACCCAGAGGCCCTTCATCGGGGACAGATCGATGACGACTCCGCCATCGCACGTCGCCGTGCCGGCCACGTTGTGGCCGCCGCCGCGCACGGCGACAACGAGCTGCCGCTCGCGGGCGAACCGCACGGCGGCCTGAACGTCGGCGACGCCGGTGCAGCGCGCGACGAGGACGGGGCGGCGGTCGATGGCACCGTTCCAGACTCGGCGGGCGGCCTCGTACGGCGGATCGCCTGCGCGGATCAGCTCTCCGCGGAACTGTCGCGCGAGGTCGGCGAGGGCGGCGTCATCCAGCACCGGGGCGTTGCGATGGTCGGCGTCGAGCATGAGTGGGGCAGCCATGGCGCACCTCCTTGCCATGGCAGGATGGCCCTGGCCGCCCGTCCCCGGAAATACCAGAAAATGGAGTTGCGGCGGCTGGCGCGGCTGACTACGCTCGGCTCACCATGAAGAGCTACGGGCAGTTCTGCCCGGTCGCCAAGGCGGCCGAGATCGTCGCCGAGCGGTGGACCCCGCTCGTGCTCCGGGAACTGCTCTGCGGCAGCCGCCGATTCAGCGACCTCCACCGCGGGATGCCGCTCATGTCGCCCACGCTTCTCGCCCAGCGCCTGGAACAGCTCGAAGACGCCGGGATTGTCCGGAGCGTGCCGCGGCCACACGGCCGCGGGCGCGAGTATGAGCTCACCGCGGCTGGGGAGGAGCTGCGGCCATTGATCGACCGGCTCGGCGAGTGGGGTCAGCGGTGGGCCCGCGCCCAGATCGGCCGCGACGACCTGGACGCGGGGCTGCTCATGTGGGACATCCACCGCCGTGTCGACGTGGACGCGCTGCCGCAGGAACGGGTCGTCGTCCGCCTCGACTTCCGCGGCGCGCCGGCCACCATGCGGTGCCCGCGGACGTGGTGGCTCCTGCTCGCCCGGTCGGAGGTCGATCTCTGTCTGAAGGACCCCGGCTTCCCGGTCGACGTCGTCGTGACCGCCGACCTGCGGACGCTCACCCGGGTCTGGATGGGCGACGTCCCCATGGCCGCGGCGCTCCATGCCGGCTCGATCCGGCTCGAAGGGCCGCCGTCCCTCGTCCGCGCCTTCCCGACCTGGCTCCGGCTGAGCAGCTTCTCCCGCGTCGAGCGGGTCGCCACCACGGCCGCCGCGCGGTAAACCCGGTTGGATCGCACCGTGCCGACCACCTGCCCAGCGGGAATCGCCCAACATCGTAATCCTTTGCGCCTCGCGACAACGACGAGGGGCGATGACCGAGACTTCACCCAGGGAGTTGCTCCCAATGAGAGCCCAAAAAGGACGCAAGAGCCGCTAACCCTTTCGTTTGCCCCAGACTTCACCCAGGAATTGGTCCAGTGTCCAACCTGCACCGCGCTGGCGCTTCCTGCAGTTCTCGCGCGCAACGCGTCGATCGTCACCCTTGCCATCGAGTGCCGGCGGAGCATCCTCGCCGCCCCGATCCTGAGTATGATCTGGCAGCTCTCGAAGTGCGGGCACGAGAAGGAGGGGCCATGTCACAGGAGCCTGCACCGGCCGGAGCGACGCCCGCGCTGGTCCTCCTGCAGATGATGCGGGGCTACTGGGTCTCCCAGGCGATCGCCGCTGCCGCGCAGTTGGGCATCGCCGACGGCCTTGCGGATGGCCCGCGGTCATGCGCGGACTTGGCCAAACTCACCGGTGTGCCGGCTCGCTCACTGCACCGACTGCTCCGCGCCCTGGCGAGCGTCGGCGTGTTCGCCGAGGTCGAGGACGGAAGCTTCGGGTTGACACCGTTGGCGGACTGCCTGCGGACGGATGTGCCCGGCTCGCTCCGAGCCAGCGGCATCCTCACGGCGGAGCTGCTCCATCCGGCCTGGAGCGAGCTGCTGCACAGCCTACGAACGGGCGCGCCGCGCTTCGAGCAGGTGTTTGGGGCGGGCTTCTTCGCCCACCTCGCCGCGCATCCGGACCTGTGGGCGGGCGATTCCAGGAGATGATGGCCCACCTGAACCTCGTCACGAACGCCGCGGTCCCGGCCGCCTACGATTTCTCGCGGTGCGGCACCATCGTGGACGTCGGAGGCGGCAACGGAAGCCTGCTGGCGTCGGTCCTCGCGACGAACGCATCCACCCGCGGCATCCTCTTCGACCTGCCGCACGTGCTCGATCAGGCGCGGCGACAGATCGCGGCCGCCGGCGTCGCGGCGCGCTGCGAGTGGGTGGGCGGAAATTTCTTCGCAGGCGTGCCCACCGGCGGCGATACCTACCTGCTGCGCTGGATCCTCCACGATTTCGACGACGAGCGGGCCGCCCGTATATCCTGCGGGCCTGCCGCGCGGCAATGCCGCCGGACGGGCGGCTGCTGGTCATCGAGCAGGTGGTCGCGGGCAGGGGTCAGCCCGGGGATTGGATGACCAAGTTCCTGGACCTCCAGATGCTGATCCTCCTGGGGGGCCAGGAGCGCACCGAGGCCGAGTTCCGCGAGCTGTTCGCCGCGACCGGGTTCCGACTGCAGCGCGTCATCCCGACCGCCTCGCCGTCGAGCCTCCTCGAGGCCGTGCTCGGCTAGCAAGGCCCGGACGTCGCCCTGTGCTATGCGTGCGGACGCAGAAGGACGCGTCCCGACGCCCCTTGAAATGCCGCGCCGCCGGCCCAAGCCCGAGCGGTCCGCGCGGTTCCCGCTATGTGCTGTCTCGCTGTGTTTCGAACGTTCTTCGGTTCGCACGAAGCCAGGCTCCATCGGGACGATTTTTCGGGAAACGTGCTGTCTCGGCCGCAGGCCGCGCTGCTCGGCACGTGACGTCGGCCCGATGACGTCCCCAAAGGCGACGACGTGAGAAGCGCGAGTTTACGAGGCGTTGTTCGTGGCCGCGTCGTAGCTCCATTGATTTTCAACCCAATGGTCCAAGGCATCGAATCCCAGCCTTCTGACCCCCCTGCGGGGGATCCTGGCGATATCATGGCCACTGCGAGCCGCTCATCTTGGCTCTGTTCGACGGGGGCGGGTGCCAAGCGAGGCATCGCCGGCGTTAGCGTGGCGACGACACGTCGGCGGCGGCGTCTGCGAGGGAGGATGTCATGCCTGACATGAGCGTCCTACGCAACAACATGGTGCGGTACCAGATTGCCGCCCGAGGGGTGAAGGACGAGAAGATCCTCGACGGCATGCGGATGGTCCCGCGGGAGGCGTTCCTGCCCGAAGCCCTGGCGGAGTTCGCCTACGAGGACAGCCCGCTGCCGATCGAGGAAGGGCAGACGATCTCCCAGCCCTACATCGTCGCCCTCATGATCGCCGCCATCGAGCCGCAGCCGAAGGACCGCGTGCTCGAAATCGGCACGGGCTCGGGGTATGCGGCGGCCGTGCTGTCGCGGGTGGTCAACCACGTCTACACGGTCGAGCGGCACGAGGCGCTCGCCGAGCAGGCGCGGCGGCGTTTCCGGACCCTGGGCTATCGCAACGTCGAGGTGCTCCACGGCGACGGTAGTCTGGGGTGGCCTGAGCATGCGCCCTACGACAGCATCATCGTGACGGCGGGCGGGCCGCACGTGCCACGGCAGCTGCGCGAGCAGCTTGCCGTCGGCGGGCGCATGGTGATTCCGGTCGGCACCGATCCGCGCCTGCAGCAACTCGTCCGGGTGATTCGCGTCACCCCTGAGCGGTTCGACGAGGAAGACTTGGGAAACGTCTGCTTCGTCCCGCTCGTGGGCGCGGACGCATGGGAAGAACCGCGCGTCATCACGGCCCCGGTCTCTGCCCGCGGCAGCCGGCCGGCCACGTCCGCGGCCCTGATTCGCGAGGTCGCCGAGCCGATTGCCGACATGGGCGATGTGGACCTCGACCCGCTGCTGGAGCGGATCGGCCAGGCGAAGGTCGTCCTCCTCGGTGAGGCGACCCACGGCACCTCCGAGTTCTATCAAATGCGGGCTCGGATCACGCGCGAGCTGATCACGAAGCGCGGCTTCACCATCGTCGCCGCGGAGGCCGACTGGCCTGACGCGGCTCGGGTCAACCGCTACGTCCGTCACGGCACGCCGGGGCCGGAGGGCGAGCCCGCCTTCACCCGCTTTCCCACCTGGATGTGGAGAAACGCTGAGTTCCACGAGTTCGTCGAGTGGCTGCGCGCGTGGAACGCCGAGCGTCGCGACCCGGATCGCCGGGCCGGCTTCTATGGCCTCGACCTCTACAGCCTCGCCACGTCGATCGCGGCCGTGCTGCGCTACCTGGACGAGGTCGATCCGGAGACGGCGGCGATCGCGCGCCGGCGGTATGCCTGTCTTAGCCCCTGGGAACGGGACCCCGCGGTCTATGGGCGGGCGGCCCTCAGCGGCCGCTACCAGACCTGCGAGGAGCCGGTCACCCGCATGCTCCGCGACATGCTGGAACGGCGGCTCGAGTATGTCCGGTACGACGGCGAGCGATTCCTGGACGCGGCCCAGAACGCGCGCCTGGTGGCGGACGCCGAGCGCTACTACCGAGTGATGTACTACGGCCAGGCGGAGTCGTGGAACCTGAGGGACCGCCACATGTTTGAGACGCTAGAGGCACTGCTCGACTTTCACGGGCCCCAGGTTCGGGCTGTCGTTTGGGCGCACAACTCGCACGTCGGCAACGCGGCCGCCACCGAGATGAGCGCCCGCGGCGAGCTCAACGTCGGCCAGCTCTGCCGCGAGCGGTTCGGGGAGCAGGCGTTCCTCCTGGGGTTCGGCACCGACCACGGGACAGTGGCGGCGGCGCACGATTGGGACGCGCCGATGCAGGTCATGGCGGTGCGACCTGCTCACGCCGAGAGCTACGAGAGGCTATTCCACCAGGCAGGCGTGCCGGCCCTGCTGCTGGCCCTCGGTCCCGCCGCCCGGCCTGAACTCCGCGAGGAGCTGCGTGCCCCGCGTCTGGAGCGGGCGATCGGCGTGGTCTACCGGCCCGAGACCGAGCTGCAGAGCCACTACTTTCAGGCCGTGCTCCCCGTCCAGTTCGACGAGTACGTCTGGTTCGACGAGACGCAGGCCGTCCGGGCCCTTCCCACGCCGGTTCGCGAGGGCATGGCCGACACCTACCCGTTCGGCGTGTGAGCAGCAATCCGCCGCTGCGGGATGTCACAGCCGTTCAGGCCCGGCTGGCCTGGATGAGGCAGGCCAACATCTGGCCCAATGGGCTCCGCTATCTGTGGACGGACGCGTTCGGCGTGGTGCTGCTCGTCTCGCTCTGGCACGAGTTGCGGGACGAGCGCCTGCTACGCGAGTGCGAATGGGTCGTCGCCGAGGTCGAGCGAGTGCTGGGGCGGCGGCGCGGAATCCGGATCGGCGAGGAACCGGATCGGGATGGCCAGTACTTCCACTACCTGGCCATGTGGGTCTTCGCCCTCGACCGGCTCGGCGCCATCGACGCCCGCTATCGCGTCAAAGCGATCGCGCTGGTGCGCGATATTCACCCCGCCTTCGTTGTCCCCGGGACCGGGGTCATCTGGAAGATGCGCGAGGATCTGAGCGGTCCCTACCCGGGCTTCGGGCTCGGGGCGCTGGACGCCTTTCACGGGCTGGTGGTCTATCGCCTGCTGGACCCGGCCGGGCTGGCGCCCGAAATCGCCGACATGAGGGCGCTGGTCGAGGCGAGCTATCGCACCCTCACGATCACCCAGGACCTCGGCCTCGGCATGATGCTCTGGATGAGCCACTTCTTTCCCGACGAGCCGTGGGCGGCGATTCAGCGCACGCGGGCCCTGGCCATGCTCGACCAGATGTGGGTCGACCCGCCCGGTTACTTCAGCCGCGAGCCGTCGCACCGCCAGGTCAAGTTCGCCTTCACCAACTACGGTGTCTCGTTGGGCCTCCAGGCCGTGCACGCGCACGGCGAACGGGTGCGGCGACTGAACGCGTTCTTCGCTTCGTACCGCTCTGGCGACGAATACGACACCAGTGCCATCACGCACGTCATGGCGTGCACCTCCCATGTTCCAGGACGATTTCTTCGCAACGACCTTCCCTGAAGCGTTTAGACCGTGCTGGGCAAGATGATGAGTCACGAAAGACGCGTAAATCGCGCCGCCTCTCATCTGGCTTGTGGAAGTGTCGTGTCCCATGGAGACCTTCACGATGGGGGGTGACTCTCTATCTTCCCTCCCACGGCGCAGCGATCGACGACAGGCGAGAGGCGAAGGCCCCTGGGCAAGTGGGAGGATGGAACCTCGGCTATGCTTGCGGGCGGCCGAGGGCAGGGGCGGCCTTGGAGAGTGATTGCGGCTGGGTTGCGTTGGGAGAGCGCGTTATCGATGTCAGCATCCATATTCTGGGCCGCCCTCGCGATTGGTGCGGGCGTGGTTGTGTCCTCAGCCGCGTGTTCGGACGGTCGGGGCGGACAGCGTTCAACCGACGTTTCATCAGCCGAAGCGGTCATCCGCATCACGGGTTCGGACACGATGGTGAACCTGGTGCAGGCGTGGGCCGAGAACTACAAGCAGGCACGGCCCGACGTGTCCGTGCAGGTCGCAGGCGGCGGTTCCGGCGTCGGCTTTGCCGGCCTCAGCGAAGGGATTCTCGATATCGCCGCAGCCAGTCGCGAGATGAAGGTCGACGAGATGAATCGCGCGAAGGCACGCAATGGCACAGGGCCGCGGGAATTCACGGTCGCCCTCGATGCGCTTGCCGTCTACGTCCACAAGGACAACCCCCTCGACTCGATCTCCATCGAAGAACTCGCCGAGATCTATGGTGAGTCAGGACAGATTCAGAAATGGTCTCAACTTGGCATCACGCACCGGGCCTGCAAACGCGACGCGATCATCCGCGTGGGCCGCCAGAACAGCTCCGGCACGTACGCTTACTTTCGTGAAGTCGTCCTCGGGGACAAGCGGGAGTACAAACTGGGGTCCATCGACCAGAGCGGCTCCAAGGACGTGGTGGCGCTCGTCTCGCGAACACCGTGTGCCATCGGTTACAGCGGGATGGCATTCGCCGTGAGCGGGGTGAAAGCTCTGAAGGTGTCGAAGAAGAAAGGCGGACCGATGGTCCCTCCGACGACGGAGGCGGCCATCAGCGGCTCCTACCCCATCGCCCGACGCCTGTATCTGTACACTCGCGGAGAACCCATGGGCCAGACCAAGGCATTCCTCGACTGGGTACTCGGGACCGACGGGCAGCAGATCGTGCGAAAGGTAGGCTTCGTTCCAGTCCACGCTGCCGGTACATAACGCGGCGTGGCGCCCTCAGCGGACATGCGCAAGGATCTGAGGTGCCGATTCTCGACACTTGGCGAATCAGCCGTGGAGTGGACGATCCGGCTTTGCGGGTGGAGCGCCATTCTTTTCGTCTTCGCGATCTTCGCCTTCGTCTTTCGTGAAGGCGCGCCCGTCCTCTTCGGGGAGCTCGATCTCAAGGAGTTCTTCACCAGCGTCAACTGGCGCCCGGACTCGACGATCCGCCCGCAGTTCGGCATTCTCGCGCTCCTCGCCGGTACGGCGTCCGTCACGGCTTTGGCGATGGCCATCTCCGTGCCCGCCGGCTTCGCCTCAGCGATCTTCATTTCGGAATTCTGTGGTCCGAAAGCCAGGGAAGCGCTGAAGATCATCATCGAGCTCCTCGCGGCCATCCCTTCAGTGGTCTGGGGATTCATCGGCTACATGGTCTTGAACCCGGTGATCATCTGGGCCGCCGGCGCTCCGATCGGCATCAATATTCTGAACGGCGGTATCATCCTCGCGCTGATGAGTGTGCCCATCATCATGTCGGTGGGCGAGGACGCGCTCAAAGCCGTTCCGGATGCGTATCGGGAGGCGGCACTGGCCCTGGGGGCCAGCCGTTGGCAGCTCACCACCCGGGTTCTCCTGCCGGCCGCAAGGAATGGGCTTCTGGCCGCGGCACTGTTAGGGGTCGGACGGGCCGTCGGCGAAACCATGGCGGTTCTCATGGCCACGGGCCACTCGGTGCAAATCCCTCATAGCGTCCTCGACCCGGTGCGAACGCTGACGGCGACGATTGCCGCCGAGCTGGGGGAGACGGTTGAGGGAGGCACGCACTACCGGGTGCTGTTCGTCATAGGCAGCCTGCTCATGATCATTTCCTTGATCACCAACCTGACTGCAGATCTCATCGTCAGGGGTCTCAAGGGAAGGCAGCGCACGTGAGCGTTGAGGCAGGGCTCTTCGCGCCGGGACCGATCGAGCGGCGGAAGCGGCTGGTTGAACGTGCGGCCTACGTGATCCTCCTCCTGACGACGGCCGCCCTCATCCTGCCGCTGCTGGCGATTCTGGCCTACCTGGTGGTCAAGGCCTGGCCGGTGCTCTCATGGTCTTTCCTGGTCGAGAATCCGAAGAACTACATGACGGCAGGAGGCATTTGGGCGCCGCTCGTGGGGACGTTCTACGTCGTGGTTCTTTCTCTCGCGATCGCCGCGCCGATCGGTGTCCTGGCGGGTGTGTACCTGAGCGAGTATGCCCGCGAGAACTGGCTGACTCGTCTCGTCAACCTCGCCGTCGTCAACCTGGCTGGCGTCCCAAGCATCGTGCACGCGCTCTTCGGGGTCGGTGTCTTCGTGCTGATGGCGGGGTTCGGGCGGTCGATTGTGGCCGCCTCCTGCACGCTGGCGATCATGACACTGCCGGTGATCATCACCAGCACGACAGAGGCGCTGGCGGCGGTGCCGTTTGCGTTTCGCGAGGCCTGTTGGAACCTGGGCGCGAGCCGTTGGCAGACGATCCGCACCATCGTGCTTCCCAATGCGATCAGCGGGATTCTCACTGGCGTGATCCTTCAGGTGTCGAGGGCGGCGGGAGAGACCGCTCCCATTCTGTTTACAGGTGCGGTGTTCTATGTGGCGGTCGCGGACTCCGGCCTGGCGTCATTCTTTCCCTACCGGCTGCACGACCCGTTCATGGCGCTTTCATACCATCTCTTCACGATCTCGACGCAGGTGACCGGTGCCTCGGACGCTCTCGCGTACGGCACCGCCGTGGTCTTGATTGCGCTCGTCCTCACCGTGAATCTGGTCTCGATCGTCTTTCGGATGCGCCTCCGCTCGCGACGGAAGTGGTAGCCGCGTCATGGCCCCGCACGTCATGTTTCGGAACGTCACTGTGAAGTACGGGGCCAAGACTGCGCTTGACGACATCAGCCTCGAGATTCCTCCCCACCAGATCTTCGGCATCATCGGCCCCGCGAATTCGGGCAAGACGACGCTCCTCAAGTGCATCAATCGGACGATCGACTTCATCCCCAGCGCCCGGGTCACCGGGAGGGTCACTATTGACGGGGAAGACGTGTTTCGAGTGAAGAACCTGCGTGATCTTCGGCGCAGGATCGGTATGGTCTTTCCTCTCCCGGTCGGCCTCCCGCTGTCCGTGTACGACAACGTGGCGTATGCGCCCCGAATGGGGGGCATGCGCGACCGTGCCCAGCTGGACGAGCTGGTCGAGAGATGCCTCCGGCAGGCAGCGCTGTGGGACGAGGTGAAGGACCGCCTGCGTCTCCTCGGCACGAAGCTGTCCGGCGGTCAGCAGCAGCGGCTCACGCTTGCCAGAGCCTTGTCTCACCGGCCGGAGATTCTCTGTCTCAATCGGTTCTCTATCGCCGTGGACCCGGTGACGACCTCGAGGATCGAGGATGTCCTCCTCGAGCTCAAGCGAGAGATGACGATCGTGGTGGTCTCCAATCTCGTGCAGCAGGTTCGTCGGCTCGCCGACCGCGTGGCGTTTCTCAATAGTTCGCGCTTGATCGAAGTCGGGCCGAATGAGGTGCTCTTCTCCGAGCATCCCGCGCACCAGCTGACGTTCGACTATGTCCGCGGGCGCTTTGGATGACTCAGACAGAGCCGCACGCTCCGTACAGCATCCAGACGCGGGGCTTGAACCTTTGGTACGAAGAGTTTCAGGCGCTGAACAACGTGACCGTCGACATTCGACAGGGCTTGATCACGGCGTTGATCGGACCATCGGGGTGCGGCAAGACCACGTTTTTGCGTTGCTTCAACCGCCTCAACGAGCGTTACGGCAACGTCACCACGACCGGCGAAGTCAAGGTCCTCGGCAAGAACATTTACGATATGGATGTCAGCCTCGGAGAGCTCCGCAAGGCGGTCGGCATGGTATTTCAACGGCCCAACCCGCTGCCCATCTCCATCTACGAGAACGTCGTGTTTGGCCTGCGCGTGCACTCCGCTGCGCGCGCGCTGAAGCGCGGCACACTCGATCAGCTCGTCGAGTCGGCGCTCACCGAGGTACTGCTCTGGAAGGACGTCAAGGACGACTTGCGCAGGAAGGCGACCGAGCTCACCCTGGAACAGCAGCAGAAGCTGTGCATCGCACGTCTGCTTCCACTCAAGCCGCAGGTCATCCTGATGGACGAACCCTGTTCGGCGCTGGACGCGGAGGGGACGGCGGCGATCGAACGGCTGATGAACGACCTGAAGAGAACGTACACGATCGCGATCGTGACCCACAACATGGGACAGGCCCGCCGGACGAGCGACGAATGCATTTTCATGTTCCTGGGCCAGGTCATCGAACAGGGACCGACACCGGACATCTTTCTGACACCGAAGAAGAAGGAGACAGAGATGTACGTCGAGGGCCGGTATGGCTAGGAGAGTCACCGATGAAGAGGTTTGAACAGGAGCTGGCGACGCTGAAGCAGCGGATTAGTGAAATGGGCGCGCTGGCTGAATCGATGGTCGCGGCAGCGTCCAGCGCGCTCATCAACGCTGAGCGCGCCGCCATCGAGGAGGTGCGCACGAGCGAACCGAGGCTCGATCGTTGTCAGGTCGAGATCGACCGCGAAGCGATCCGGCTCATCACGGTCTACGCCCCGGTTGCCAAGGACCTCCGAGTCCTCTTGATGATGCTGCGGATCAACTCCGAGCTCGAGCGCATCGGCGATCAGGCCGTGGACAACTGCAAGTACGTCGAGATCTTTCCGTTGAGTCCCCCACCGACGCCACTCCGCGAGTTGTCCGACATGTCGGTGATGACGTTGCGGATGGTTCAGGAGGCGCTGCAGGCCTTCGAGCAGGAAGATATCGACAAGGCGCAGTCTGTGATCGGGCTGGACGATCAGGTCGATGCGATGAACGCCGAGACCTTTCGTCACCTTCTTGAACAGAGGACCACAGACCCAGACATCGTCACGCGGGGCATTGGTCTGATTCTCGCCGCGCAGTCCCTGGAGCGGATTGCCGACCATGCGACGAACATCTGCGAGGAGGTATTTTATCTCGTCGAAGGCGAAGACATCCGGCACCGAACCTGAGAGGCGACGCCCGACCCCGAAGATCCCGTCTGGGCCGAGCTACTGCATCAATCGCGCAACCGTATAGCGAGCTGCCGCGTGGCCTTGGGGCCGCTTCCCGCCGAAGTGTCTTCCTGCGAGCGAGTTCGGCGGGGGCCCGCCATCGCGTCGGCATCACGCAGGAGGCGCGAGATGTAGGGGGTCGCGGAATCCTGGATGGCGCCGAGCTCGTCCGGACCCCATTGACGGCGGCGACCTGCGCGAGCACACTCGCGCCCATAGAGAACGGCAATGCGCTATCGGCACTTGAGTTACCGCTACGCGATGGTGATGGGGTCCGGTCAGATATCGCCCTTCGGCGACATCTGGCGAAGCGATCGGCTTCACCTTTTGGTGCAGACCCGCTGGCGGCCGGACACGGACACGTACGAGACGGCGACGGCGGTCGAGGTCGTTGTCGACCTCGCCGGCGTCGAGGAAGACGACTTCGAGGTACAGCTCTTCGACGACGCGCTGGTTGTCGAAGGACGCCGCCAGCCTCTCTCGTGCCAGGAAGGGGCTGTGTACCATGCAGCCGGCATTCGCCACGGCCCGTTCCGGGTGGAGCTGGCGTTGCCGGCGCGTGTGGACCCCGAGCGAGTCGAGGCGCGCTACGATCGTGGCCTGCTTCGCATCACGCTGCCCAAGCGCGCGGAGGCCGGGTGATGGCCGTCCAGCCGGGCGGTAACGCCGAGGATTTCGTCATCCCGGATGCGCTCCCAGTCCTGCCGCTTCGGGACGCGGTTTTGTTTCCGCTGACGGCGATCCCGCTCGCCGTGGCGCAGCCGCGTTCTGTTCGGCTCGTCGACGATGTCATGCGCGGCAACCGGCTTCTGGCGCTGGTGGCGCAGCGCGATCCGAAGGTGGAGCCGGCCAAGCCCGAGGACCTCTACCGTGTCGGAACGGTGGGAGTGATCCACCAGCTCGCTCGGGCCCCCGACGGCAGCGTGCGCCTGATGGTCCAGGGCCTCGAACGGATCCGGCTGCTGGACGTTAGCGGGACGGAGCCGTATTTGATCGCGCGGATCGAGGCGGCCCGCGACCAGACGGTCCAGGCGACCGAGGTAGACGCTCATCGGCGCGCCGTCGTGGACATCTTCCGCCGGCTCGTGGAGGCGTCTCCGGGGCTACCCGACGAGCTGGCGGCCGCTGTGGAGACCGTCACCGATCCTCTCCATCTCGTCTACTTCGTCGCGTCGGTGGTTCCCCTCAACGTCGCCGCGCGGCAGGAGCTCCTCGAGATTGACCCGGTCACTGCCAAACTCCGCCGATTGGTTGATTTGTTGCAGCGCGAGCTCGCCGTACGGGAGCTGGGCCGGAAGATCACGACAGACACGGAGGAGCGGCTCTCGAAGAGCCAGCGCGAGTTCTACCTGCGCGAGCAGCTCCGATCCATTCAACGCGAGCTCGGGGAGGACGAAGGCGGCGACAGTCAAGTCAGCGAGCTCCGCCGCCGAATCGAGGAAGCTCGCCTGCCTGACGAGGCACGGCGTGAGGCGGAGCGTGAGCTGAGCCGGCTGGCGGTGAGCGCGCCGACCTCGCCGGAGCACGGCATGGTCGTCACCTATCTCGAGTGGATGGCGAGCCTGCCCTGGAACAAGCTCGGCGCCGGGACCATCGACATTCCCCGGGCCCGGCAGGTTCTGGACGAAGATCACTTCGACCTCGAGAAGATCAAGGACCGGATCCTCGAATACCTGGCCGTCAAGAAGCTGCGGCAGGAGCGCGACGGCCGGGAGAGCTCTCCCGGCTCTGGAGCCCCTGCCGAGCCGCCGCGCGTGACGGGTGACAGCCCGGCGCGAGAACCGATCCTCTGTTTCGTGGGGCCGCCCGGCGTGGGCAAGACCAGCCTCGGCCAGAGCATTGCCCGTGCCCTGGGCCGGCGGTTCGTGCGCATGTCGCTGGGCGGTGTGCGAGACGAAGCGGAGATCCGAGGCCATCGGCGAACGTACATCGGCGCGCTCCCGGGGCGCATCATCCAGGGGCTCCGGCGAGCCGAGACCCGCGATCCCGTTTTCATGCTCGACGAGATCGACAAGATCGGCGCGGACTGGAGGGGTGATCCGTCCTCGGCGTTGCTGGAGGTGCTGGATCCGGCCCAGAACAACACCTTCGTTGACAACTACGTCGGGGTGTCCTTCGACTTGTCACAGGTGTTGTTTATCGCTACGGCCAACACACTCGAGACCATCCCCGGGCCCCTGCGAGACCGGATGGAGACCCTGGTGCTGTCGGGATACACGGACGAAGAGAAGATCGGGATCGCGAGACAGTATCTGATTCCGAAGCAGCTGGCTGCCCACAGCCTCAGCGTGGCCGAACTCTCCTTCGACCCTGAAGCCATCCGCCAGATCGTGAGGGGATACACCCGCGAGGCCGGTGTGAGGAACCTGGAGCGAGAGATCGCGGCGGTCGCCCGCAAGGTTGCCCGTCGGCTGGCCGAGGGTCAACGCGTGTCGGTCCAGATCCCCGCTGACGGCCTGACCGAGTACCTCGGCCGGCCACGGTTCTTCGATGAGGTCGCCGACCGGACCATCCGTCCCGGTGTCGCCACCGGCCTGGCCTGGACGCCGACCGGTGGGGATGTCCTGTTCGTGGAGGTGACGATGATGCCGAGCTCCGAAGAGCGGCTCGTCCTCACCGGGATGCTCGGAGACGTCATGCGCGAGAGTGCCCAGGCGGCCGTCTCCTACGTGTGGTCCAACGCCGAGGCGCTCGACATCGATCCCAGGCTCTTCGAGGGCAAGACCATTCACGTGCACGTGCCGGCCGGGGCGATCCCCAAGGATGGGCCCTCGGCCGGAGTGACCATCATGACGGCGCTGGCCTCCCTGGCCACCCGGCGGCCGGTCGAGAACGAGGTGGCCATGACCGGCGAGATCACGCTCCGCGGCAAAGTGCTCCCTGTCGGGGGGATCAAGGAAAAGATCCTGGCGGCGCACCGGGCTGGGATCCGCTCCGTGATCCTGCCGCGTCGGAACGAGCGGGACGTCGAGGAGGTGCCCGAGGAGCTGCGTAAGCAGCTGCGCTTCATCTTCGTCGACGACGCTGAGGAGGTCCTGCAACATGCCCTCACGCCCTCCGCAACCGTCGTGCGCGGGCCGTCGCGGTCGGGCGCATGAGCGTGCGCGAGCCCACATAGGTGCGCGAGCCCACATAGACTTCAACCAGGAATTACCCAGGAAGTTGCCCCCGTCGGCGCCGGTCGACCTCAATCGGTCTGGCGAGCCGAGGCGTCGGCGGCCGCTGGGAACCGGAGAATGAACTCGGTTCCTTGCCCCGGCGTCGATCGCACGTCGATCGTCCCGCCGTGATCCCGGACGATGCGATAGGTGATGGACAGCCCGAGCCCCGTCCCGGTGGCCTTGGTGCTGAAGAACGGATCGAAGATCTTCGATGCGATCTCGGGCGGGATCCCCGGCCCAGTGTCCGCGACCACGAGCTCGATCCTGTCGTTCGCCAAAATCTCATCCCGCTCGGTTGACGACTGCCCGTGCTCTGGGCGAAAGGCCAAGGCACGCCTGGGGATTCGATACGGGTCGGAAATAGCACAGCCAACCGCTTGGGGCTGCGAGCCTCGGGCTTCACCTCGCCCCGCTCCTGGGAGCTTGGTAGTCATATTTATTCATCAACTTCGACCCATTGGTGTTGCCCGCGGGCATCGCGCCGTCCGATGATCCATCGCTGAGCGCTCCCTCGGCGCTCGTGTCAATCCATCGCCCGCTGGGTGTTGCGATTCTGATCCTGGTCGTCGTTCGCTTCATCAACCGGCGATCGAATCCGCCTCCGCCTGTTCCGGTCGCGATCTCACGCGCGGAGCGTCTGGCGGCCACCGGATCCGAATGGACGCTGTATGGTTTGTCGCGCGACGGTCGACTCTCACGTTAAGGCGACTGGCTGATTTCGTTTCTTCGGAATGTCCTCAGTGAAGCGCTGCCGGCGCTGGGGGGTTGAGTTGCATTAGGACGAGCAGCCGGCCGCACGGCGGCTTTTCTGTAGTCAAGCCGACGCCTCAGGTCAGGTGGCGGGCGCGGCCGAACGCGTCCATGCGGCCCCAGCGGCCCGGGATGTCCAGCAACTGCAGCTCGCCGAACGCATCAGGCAGGGCCGGGTCGATGATCAGGTGGTCGCCGAGTGGATCGAGGCCCAGCACGATGCGCAGCAACAGCAGCGGCGCGCCGGCAGCCCAGGCCTGAGGGCTGCACGCGGTCGGGTACTCGACGGGGTATTTGGTGGCCGCGCGCGCGTAGCCGGCGAAGGCCTCGGGCAAACGGTGGTGGAACAGCTCGGCCGCCTCCAGGATTCCCACGGCGAGCCGCGCCGCCTCCTTCCGATACCCGTAGCGCCACAGGCCCCACGCCACGATCGACGTGTCGTGGGGCCAAACCGTACCCACGTGATAGCCGAGTGGGTTGAAGGATCCCTCCCCCACCGCCATCGTGCGCACGCCCCAACCCGAGAACAGGGCGTCGCTCATCAGGTGGCGCACGCAGCTTTGGGCCTTGTCCCGATCGGCGATTCCGCTCCACAGCAGGTGGCCGATGTTGGAGGTCAGCGAGTCCACTTTGCGCTTGTCGCCATCGAGGGCCAGGGCGAAAAACCCGCGCTCTGGGATCCAGAACGCGTCGTTGAAGTGTTCCTTGAGCTCCTCGGCTTCGCGCTCGAGGCGATCGGCCCAGGCCGGATCCCCCCAAACCAAGCGGGCCAGGCGTGCCGTCCGGATCTTGGCGTCATAGACGTAGCCCTGCAGCTCGCAGGTGGCCCGCGGCGTGGATGCCACCGTGCCGTCCGCAAAGGCGATTGAGTCCCACGAGTCCTTCCAGCCCTGGTTCTCCAGCCCGGTTTCCGAGTTGCGCCGTTCATACTCCACGAATCCGTCACCGTCGCGGTCGCCCCAGCGATCAATCCAGTCGATGGCTGCGCGCGCCTCGCGCTCAAGCGAGGCGACCAGCGCGCGGTCGCCTGACCAGCGCTCGTACTCGTCGAGCAGGATCAGGAACAGCATGGTGCTGTCGGCGGACCCGTAGTACGGCGAGTGCGGGCGCTCCTCGAACGCGGTCAGCTCGCCCAAGCGGAGCTCGTGGAGGATCTTGCCTGGTTCCTCGTCGCGGAACGGGTCGAAGACGCGCGCTTGGACGAGGGCGAGCGTCCGCAAGGTGGTCGACGCCAGCGCGGGCACGAACGGCAGCGCCTGAAGGCTGGTGATCAGGCTGTCGCGCCCGAAGATGGCCATGAACCATGGCAGCCCGGCTGCCGGCAGGGCACCGGGGATGACTCCGGCATGGAAGCGCAACGCCGCGAGGTCCACCAGGCTGCGCTGGTACGTGCGCTCGAGCGGCGTCCGCACGGAGACCAGCTTGGGCGCGGCGGAGATCCACTCCTTGAGGTTCGCTTCCAGCTCGGGCCGCGGCTCGGTGCCGCCGTGATCGTGCTTTGGCTCTCTCGCGCCGACTCCGTTCCGACGCTGCGCGATGTTGGAGATCGCCGTGACGTCGAGGCGGGTGCACCACCGGCCGTGCGGCGGGATCGCGATCTGGTAGACGAGGTCATCCTCACTCACTTGGGCGGGGCGGCTGCTGGTGATGACGGTCTTACGCTGAAACGTGCCGCGCCGGTAGCCCAGGGTCAGGCTGCCGTCCTCCACACGCCGATAGAGCTGACCCTTCTTGTTCAAGTCGTCGTCCTTTACCTCGAACAGGTCGGCGAAGTCCGCCGCCGCCTCCAGGCGTACGATCAACTCCACCGGCTGTTTGTCATGGTTGACCAAGGTCAGCTCTTCGTGAAAGCCGTCGCCCACCGAGCGCTGCCGCTGCACCGATAGACGAGAGTCCAAGTAGATGGTCCCTGTCGCCAACGCCAGGAAGAAGTTGACGCGGTAGTACGCCAGGTCGTCGGTGGACAGCAGCTTGGGGCGCAGGTTGTTGATGGTGAGGACCCAGCGTGACAGAAACCGGGTGTCATCGCGGAACAGACCCAGGGTGTCGGTGTGCGAGTCCTCGATGTCACCCCGGGCATCGCTGACCACGAACTCGTTGCCATCCATGATGCGCACGGTGTCCACGCGCATGGCTTAGCGTTCCTTTCGGGCACCGTCGTCGACCTGCAGGGCGCGCGCGGAGGCCGGTGGGGGATGGAACACCGCCTGCAGTCCCTGGATGACCCTAATGGCCAGGGCGGCGTCGCCCTCGGGGTGCATGCGCCCCTGGAGCATCGCCACGATCGGGTTGAGCTCCCCGCGTCTGAACGCCGCCACCGTTTCCTCGCTGTCACACTGGAGGACCGCATCCGCGTCCTCGGCACCGGCCGCCGGCCTGCTTGAGAAGGTTCCGTCGTAGATCTCCAGCATCCGCGCCGGCTGGCCGCCGACGTCGACCCGTAGTCGCGCCGACAGCCCCGCCAGCGAGGACACGGAGAGTGGCTGCGGGCCGGCCGCTTGCTGTGCCTGTCTCCCTGTTTCCATCCGGCGTTCCTCCTTGCTGCCGAAGATACCCTCCGTGGTCCCGCTGTGGGGCTCGCTCCTTCCCCAGTGTGCCATGGCCCACTGCGAATGTGGACCGCCGATGGTTGTCGATACCGACGCCGACGTGCCGTGCCGCTCATCATCAAGCCTTCTTCGCAGTACGCGACGAAGGAAGGCGAGAGCGGTAAACGGTGCGTAGCGGCACCGTCAACCTAAAGCGAGCGGAACCCGCCGGGTTTCGAACCTGCGAGGGGGTTCGCGATCTTAAGATCAGGTCGACCCAGTAGGTTTCCGGAGCCGTGTAGTATTGTGGATATCCAGCCCCCTCAACCATGAACGACGAGGGGTTAGCGGACGCCGACGCCGCTGGCCCCTTTCGTTTACCCAGACTGCACCCAGGAATCGGTTTGCCGGACGGCCAGGTGGCATCGATCGGGACACGCAATCCCGGGCGAGAGCTACCGCCTCCGAGAGAAGAAAAGGCTGGCATCCTACGCGTCGATGCGGCCGGTTAGCGGGCCCCGGAGCGACGCGGTCAACGACGGTGGGTCAATGGCAAACCGGCGAATGTGGGTCAAAGTACGGCGGCGTTGACAGCTCGAACACCATCCGCACGCGCGCGCGACAGCCGACCCGATCTCGCGATGACCGCGTCCTTTGAGGCTCCGATAACCCGGTGCGGTTCAGTCCAGGCAATGAAGCGGCCTTGGCCTCCTCCACCCTATAATCGCGGACATACCCCATGACTCGCGCTGACAGCCTCAAAGAAGGCCAGGTCCTGACTGGCCCCCTCTTCAACGAGCCGATGCGCGTCGAGACCGTCCAGGCGAACGGCCCATCCGGCTGGGTGGTTGGGCTCGTCGGCACCCAGTCCGAGCGGTTCCGCAAGGTGACGCTCAGCTCAGCGGACGTCGAGCGCCTCATCGTCATCGACGCTCACCCTTCGTACGACGGCGACGGGCGCCTGCTCCGCCTCGGCTCTCCGGAGCCTCGGTCGGGTGACTTCACAGCTAGCGGAGACGATGGCGAGGCCTCGTGAGTGACGACGTTGCAGCGCTGGACAGCGTTCCGACGGAGGAAGAGCTGAACCAGCTTCAGCTGACGACGCTCCAGTACTACCTGCACGAGTCCAACCCGGCCAACGGCCTGATCCGCGACAAGACCGATCCCAGCGCTCCTTGCAGCATCGCCGCCGTGGGCCTCGCTCTGGCGACCATCCCGGTGCTCGTCGAACGCGGCGTGATCTCCCGCGAGTTCGCGCCCGAGGTTGCGCTCGCGAACGCTGCGCTTCTTCCGCGACAGCCCGCAGGGGCCGGAGCCGGATGCAACGGGCTACAAGGGCTTCTACTACCACTTCCTCGACATGAAGACCGGTCGCCGCGTCTGGAAGTGCGAGCTCTCGACGATCGACTCGGCATTCCTCTTCGCCGGGATGCTCACCTGTGCCGCCTACTTCGACGCGCGACACCGAGGAGGAGGCCGAGGTCCGCCGGCTGGCGGACGAGCTCTACCGTCGGGCGGACTGGCAGTGGGCGCTCGCACGGCGGCGCGGCGGTCTCCCACGGCTGGCGGCCCGAGACGGGTTTCCTCCCGCACACCTGGACCGGCTACGACGAGGCCTTGCTGGTGTACCTGCTCGGCCTCGGCTCGCCGACCTTTCCGCTGCCGGCCGAGAGCTACGCCGCCTACTGTTCGACCTACCAGTGGAAGACGATCTACGGCCGTGAGCTTCTCTACTCCGGGCCGTTGTTCACGCACCAGCTCTCGCACCTCTGGATCGACTTCCGCGGCCTGCGGGACGCGTTCATGCGGGAACACGGCAGCGATTACTTCGAGAACAGCTCGCCAGGCGACGTACGTCCACCAGGAGTACGCGCGGCGCAACCCGCTCCAGTTCGCCGGCTATGGCGAGTACTGCTGGGGCATCACGGCGACCGACGGCCCGGGTTGGGAGACGCGTCGGGTGAACGGCATCGAGCGTCAGTTCTTCGACTATCAGGCACGCGGAGCTCCCTACGGTCCCGACGACGGAACGTTGGCGCCGTGGGTGGTGGTCGCTTCGCTCCCCTTCGCTCCCGAGATCGTGATCCCCACCATCCGCGCCATGGCCCGGCTCGAGCTGGGCGCGACGAAGCGTTACGGCTTCAAGCCTTCGTTCAACCAGACCTACGCGGTGCCTGACAGTCCGACGGGCTGGTGGGTCACCCCCTATCACTTCGGCATCGACCAAGGTCCGGTGGCCCTGATGATCGAGAACTACCGCACCGGCTTGATCTGGGAGATCATGCGCCGCTGCCCGTACGTGAAGGTAGGACTGCGCCGTGCGGGCTTCCGGGGCAGCTGGCTCTGAAGCCTGTCGGCGATCCGGGCGTCGGCGGCCCCGAGCTCGTGGGCGCGGTCAGGCGCCGCGCAGGCAGCGATGCCAGAAGCACAGCCTGTGCCGGGCGGTAGCAGCGGCGGGAGGGGACCGGGGGTGGAGGGGCGGAGAACGGCGGTTTCGTCAACTGGGCCTTTATACCGCCTATGCTCCGAGGTGATCGATCTGCCCCTCGGTCTCGCGAAGTCGCTCATGCGCGCGGGCCAGGTCCAGGAGGTCACCGCAGACGTACCGCTCCATCGACCGCATTAGCTTCCCAAGTCAAAGGATCGGACCGGACCGTGGCTCTCCTTCCGTGGACGACCCGCGCGCTTCGACTCGCAAAAGGCGGGCCGGGCTGCACCGCCCGCTCCCGGACCTCCGGGGAAAACCGACTCGCGCTCGTCATCGCCCGATCCGCTCAGGGATTGGAGCCTCGAGAAACCCGGGGCGGTTCAGTCTGAGGTTCGAGGCTAGGTCCGATGCGGATGCGGACGATTGCCGGTCTCTCCGCCCCGATCTCGATACTTAACGATGACAGTGTCCTGATCGAGGAGAGTGAAGGGAGGACGTTTATGCTCGTCATGGGGACCACTTGTCATGTTCGTAATTTAACAATACCCTCGGGGGCGATGACAGCGTGGCGATTTCCCGAGGGGTTCGTGTGGGCGACGGCGACATCCGCGCACCAGGCGGAGGGCGGCAACTGGAACAACGACTGGTGGGCGTGGGAGCACATGGCGGACTCGCCGTGCCAGGAGCCGAGCGGCGACGCCTGCGACCACTGGCATCGATATCCCGAGGACATCCGCCTGTGCGCCGGGCTAGGCTTCGGCGCGTATCGGTTCTCGCTCGAGTGGAGCCGAATCGAGCCTGAGGAGGGGGAGTTCTCTCGAGTCGCGCTCGAGCACTACCGCCGCATGTGCGGCGTCTGCCTCGAGCACGGCCTTCAGCCGATCGTCACCTTCCACCACTTCACCACGCCCCGCTGGGTCGTGGCTCGCGGCGGGTGGATCGAGCCCTCGACGGCCGACCGCTTCGCCCGCTTCTGCGAGCGTGCGACAGCGCACCTCGGGGACCTGATCGGGCGCGCGTGCACGGTGTGCGAGCCGAACATCGTGGCGAGCATGGGCTACCTCTACGGCATCTTCCCGCCCGGCGAGCGCAATCCCGATCTCCGCCTGCGCGCCAACGAGGTGTTTATCGCGGCCCACCGGAAGGCCGCCGAGGCGATCCATGCCGGTCCCGGGTCGCCGCTCGTCGGCTTGACGCTGGCGATGTTCGACTGGCAGGCCGTCGACGGCGGCGAAGCCGAGCGCGACCGCCACCGCCGCGACATGGAAGACGTCTTCCTCGAGGCCGTGCAGGGCGATGATTTCCTCGGCCTGCAGTGCTACACGCGCATGCGCGTCGGACCATACGGCTTACTCGATCCCGACTGGGACGGGCGGATCACCCAGATGGGCTACGAGTTCTGGCCGGTGGCGCTGGAATCGACGCTCCGCTACGCCTGGAAACTCACCGGAGGCGTTCCGCTGCTCGTGACCGAGAACGGCATCGCGACCGACGACGACGCCGAGCGCATCGAGTACATCGAGGAGGCGCTAGCCGGCGTGCTCGCCTGTCTGGCCGACGGCATCGACGTGCGCGGCTACATCTACTGGAGCTTGCTCGACAACTTCGAGTGGATCTTGGGCTACCGTCCGACCTTCGGCCTGGTCGCCGTGGATCGCGTGACGCAGGCTCGGACGGTGAAGCCGAGTGCGCGCTGGCTCGGCGCCATCGCGCGAGCCAACGCGATGCGCGAGCGCTGACCTCTCCGAGAGGGCTCGCGCTCCGCGGGAAGGACGATTCATGGCGGATCCGGACGCGACTCGCGGGTTTCTCGATACGGCCGCCGCCATATTCCTGGCGCGGCGCCTCCAGCACCAGCGGATGCGCGTGGCTGCCGTGCGCGAGCGCGAGGGCGCCGCCGCGGCGCGGACCTATCACACGGCGGAGGAGGTGCCGCCGCTGTCCATCGTCGTCATGACCGTCGGCTCACGGGGCGACGTGCAGCCCTTCATTCCCATCGGACGGCGGCTCGCGGAGCGCCACCGCGTGCGCATCGCGACGCACCGCGTGTTCCGATCCATGGTCGAGGGCGCCGGGCTCGAGTTCTATCCGCTCGCCGGTGATCCCACGGTCCTGATGGATTACATGCTGCGGTCGGGTGGCCACATCCTCAAGCCCAGGCGTCTCGACCGGGTGCTCGTCGACGTCCCGCGCCAGCGCGCGCTGATCGCGGAGATCTTCGCGTCGACCTGGCGCGCGTGCACCGAGCCGGACCCGGATCGGCCCGGCGCCCTCCCGTTCAAGGCCGACCTCATCATCGCCAACCCGCCGAGCTTCGGCCACATCCACTGTGCCGAGGCGCTCCGCGTTCCCCTGCACATGATCTTCACGATGCCGTGGAGTCCCACGACGGTATACCCGCACCCGCTCGCCGGCCTCGACTTCGCGCAGAACCAGCCGCTGCAGAACTACCTGTCGTACGGTGCGGTCGACCTGGTGATCTGGACCGGCATCCACGACCTGGTGAACGCCTTCCGCCGCGATGCCCTTGGACTCCCACCCCTCTCGCTCGCCGAGGGGGCGGGAATGCTCGAGGACCACGCGGTGCCGTTCACGTACCTGTGGCCCGATGCGCTGGTGCCCAGGCCTGCCGACTGGCCCCCGCACGTCGAGCTGGCGAACTTCACGTTCTACGACATGGGGCACGGCTATCAGCCGCCGGCCGCCCTCGCCGAGTTCCTGGCTGGCGGCGAGGCGCCGATCTACGTCGGCTTCGGCTCGGTCCTCGTCGAGGACCCGGCGGCCGTGGCCCGCACGATCTTCTCGGCGCTCGAGAAGGCGGGCGCGCGTGGAGTCGTGTCCGAGGGGTGGGCGCACCTGCGCGGCGGGACGCCGCCGCCCAACGTGTTCCTGCTCGGAGACACCCCGCACGACTGGCTGTTCCCCCGCTGCCGCGCCGTCTGCCATCACGGGGGAGCCGGGACCACTTCCGCCGGCCTCCGCGCCGGCCTGCCCACCATCGTGGTGCCGTCGTTCGGCGACCAGTTCTTCTGGGGACGGATGGTCTCAGACGCCGGCGCGGGGCCGGACCCGATTCCCATCACCCGGCTTACCACCGCGGCGCTCACCGCGGCGTTCGACGCCTGCCGGCGGCCACAGGTCCGCGAGCGCGCCCAGGCCCTGGGCGCGCGGCTGCGCGAGATCGACGGGGCGGAGCGCGCCGTGCAGTCGGTGTACCGCTGGCTGCCGGTGGAAGCGATGCGCTGTGCGGCCCACCCGGACCGCCTCGCCACGATCGAGTGCCTCGCGTGTGGCGACCGGCGCCTGTGCCCCGAGTGCGTGCCGGAGCACGCCGCGGATCTCAAACGCCCGTGCCGTTACGTCGACTGGGATGTGCGCCCGGAGATGGGACTTGTCGGAGAGCTGAGCGACCTCGTGGTCGATGCTGCGAAGGCGCTGCGGGTCGGCTTCGACGAGCTCGTGTCGAAGGTGGCGTCGCACGCGACGGGCTCGGGCTGAGCGAAGCGCCTCGGAACGTCAGGCGGCCCCCGGGAATTTCCGGCGATTGGAACAGCGCGCGCGTCGCTGGGTCGGCAAGCCGGGGCGCCGCCTCCGACGGACTTGCGATGCGGATTGGTCTGTGCTTATACGTTCTGCGCGCCTTCTTGGGTGCCTCAGCCGCGATCGCCCTCGAGAACCTCGCCCTGCGCCATCAACTGGCGGTCCTGGAGCGATCCGTCACGAGGCGCCATCAGGTCCGCCTGGACGGGGCAGCCGCGGATGTCCGGGCATTCCCCCTGTGGTTCGCCGGAAGCCGCATGGCGGAAACCGTCCGTGCCGCCTTGGCGGATCGCGGTACGGCGGCTTACCGTGCGGCCGCACACCCACGAAGCGCGACGGCATGAGCCGGGCGTCAGGCACGCCCTCCACCCAGACTTCACCCAGGAATTATCCAGGAAGTTGCTCCCAACGAGAGCCAAAGAGGCCCACAGGCGACGACGTAAGAAGCGCTAATTTACGACGCGTTGTTTGTGGCGCGTTGGCTCCAGTCTCGATTTGAAAAGGGCTCATAACCCAAAGGTCGCTGGTTCAAATCCAGCCCCCGCAACCATGGACGACGAGGGGTTAGCGGACGCAAGAGCCGCTAACCCCTTCGCTTTACCCAGACTTCACCCAGGAATTGGTTCCTTGGCGTTCCCATCCACCTCACCTCCGGTTCAAGGCTCTGGCCGCCGCTTCGACGCCGCTGGGCCGCACGGGCTCGCCGGACGAGATCGCGAAGGCCGTCGTCTTCCTCGCCTCCGACGACAGCAGCTTCGTCAACGCCGCGGAACTCTTCGTCGACGGCGGCGCGGCGCAGATCTGAGGCAGTCGGAACGCCCTGCCGAGAGTTTTCTTCATCCGCGATGTCGAGAATCCGGTCCGTGCTCCGACCTACCGATGAAGGCGCTGATCACGTCGCCTGAAAAAGGAGCCACAGCGATGAAATACATGCTCATGATGCACGCACCGAAGGGTAAGGGGGACTGGGAGATCTTCAATTGGCCCCCGCAGGACATCAAAGCCCATATCGACTTCATGCACCGGCTGAACAAGGAATTGAGGGACGCAGGCGAGCTGGTCGGCGGCGAGGGCTTGACCGGACCGGGCACGGCCCGGCTCGTGCGGGCAGGCAACGACGGTCGGCCGGTGACCGATGGCGTGTTTCCGGAGACGAAGGAATTCCTCGCCGGCTACTGGATCATCGAAGTCGATCGTCCGGAGCGCGCCTATGAGGTCGCCGGGACAGCCTCGGCGGCGCCCGGGCCCGGCGG
The DNA here is from genome assembly GCA_963743355.1 of uncultured Candidatus Rokubacteria bacterium. GTDB lineage: Bacteria > Methylomirabilota > Methylomirabilia > Rokubacteriales > CSP1-6 > AR5. The sequence goes on along the minus strand of CAVUPM010000002.1, from coordinate 2,128,990 downwards.
CAAGCCGCTGAACATGGACATCGAGGTCCGCGAGGTCATGAGCGTTTCACCCGTCGAGGCGTGACGTCACCCTCTCTCGATAGCCGCGCCGAGAGCCTGTTGCGTGAGCTGGCGCCACAGGTTCTCGGCTGCGTCGTCGGACGCTACGGAGACTTCGCCGCGGCCGAAGACGCCGTGCAGGAGGCGCTGATCGCAGCGGCCGTTCAGTGGCCGCGCGACGGGCTTCCGGCGAACCCGCGCGGCTGGCTGATCCAGGTCGCCTCGCGGCGGATGACCGATCACTCGCGCAGCGAGGCGGCGCGCCGGCGCCGCGAAGAGGCCGCGGCTCGAGACGCGCTCCTTCATCCCGCCGTGCGAGTCGCGGACGCGGAGGACGCGGATCCAGGCGATGACACGCTTCTTCTCCTGTTCATGTGTTGCCATCCCTCGCTGACGACACCGTCGGCGGTCGCGCTCACGCTGCGCGCGGTCGGAGGATTGACGACGGCGGAGATCGCGAACGCTTTCCTGGTTCCCGAAGCGACGATGGCCCAAAGGATCAGCCGCGCCAAGGAGACTATCCGATCCTCCGGCGTCGCGTTCCGCATGCCGACGCGCGAAGAGCGCGCGCGGAGGCTGAACGCCGTGCTGCATACGCTGTACCTGATCTACAGCGAGGGCTACACGACCAGCGCCGGCCCGACGCTGCATCGCAGCGACCTCTCGTCGGAGGCCATGCGCCTGGCCCGAGCGCTACACCAGGTTCTTCCAGACGATGCGGAGGTCGCGGCCCTTCTGGCCCTGATGCTGCTCACCGATGCGCGCCGGCCGGCGCGCACCGACGCGAATGGCGAGCTCGTCCCGTTGGACGAGCAGGATCGGACGCTCTGGAACAAGGAGTTCATTGCCGAAGGCGTAGCGCTCGTCAGCGCTGCGCTGCCGAAGGGGCCTGTCGGTCCCTATCAGATCCAGGCGGCGATAGCGGCGATCCACGACGAAGCCTCGCGCTTCGAGGAGACCGACTGGCCGCAGATCCTCGCGTTCTATCAGCTGCTCGAGCGGCTTTCGAACAACCCGATCGTTTCGCTCAACCGAATCGTGGCGACGGCCATGGTGGAGGGACCAAAGGCGGGCCTGGAGGCGCTGGACGTGCTAGCGGCGGACGCCCGCCTCAAAGGTCACTACCGTTTGGACGCCGTGCGCGCCCACCTGCTCGAAAAGGCCGGCGATCGGGAGGCGGCGGTTGCGCACTATCGGAAAGCCGCCGCCCGCACTTCGAGCGTGCCTGAAAGGAACTATCTCGTGACCCGCGCCGCGCGACTGGCCTAAGCGATCACCTGATATTCCGTCTGCACGATGCCGTCCGGGTACGTGCGCGTCGCGACATGGCGGAGTCGGACGTCATGTGGGAGTGGGCCGAAGAGCGGCATCCCTTGTCCGATGAGCACGGGTACGCGGCTGATGACGAGGCGGTGAATGAGCCCCGCGCGCAGCACCCGAGCCCGGAGGGTGAGGCCATCAGCTCGTCACCGAGGAGCACGACCGCGCGTGGGTGATTCACCGGCATGTCGTCCGTGAGCATGGAGTCGCGCTTGCCGGTCCCGATCCACGCACGCTCATCGATTCGGTCGACGCCGCCGAGCTGCGCCAGGCCGTCGTGAGTCTGCGCGAGGGCCCTGAGGTCCTCGGCGACATCGGCGAGGGCCCGCGCTGCCCGACGTCAGAACGCGCACGCGACGCTCAGCTCGCGCCCGGTATCGGGTCGCAGCTCGAGCCGCTCGATCCGACCGGCCGCGCGCAGGTCGTCGGCGCAGGTCGCGACGAGCGCGACCTGCGCGGCCGGCCCGCGCACCTCGGCGAGTCGGATCGCCGCGCGCATCGACAGCTTGCGCTCCGACTTCGCCCGGCGTACCTGCGACAGCGCCGCGCCGACGGTGTCCAACACCGTGGCGTCCCCGTCGCCGGCCACCCGGGCGATCTCGTCCGGCGACGGCCACGGTGCGCGGTGCACCGAGCCGGTCCGCCACCAGGACCAGACCTCCTCGGTGGCGAACGGCAGGAACGGCGCGAAGAGCCGCAGCTGTACCGACAGCGCCATCGCGAGCGCTGCCGTCGCGGAGTCGGCCGCTTCCTCGCCCCGGCCGCCGTAGGCGCGCTCCTTGACCAGCTCCACGTAGTCGTCGCAGAACGTCCAGAAGAAGCGCTCGGCCACCTCGAGCGCGGCCGTGTGCTCGTACCGCTCGAACCCGGCCGTCGCCTCGCTGACCACCGCGGACAGGGCCGCGAGCATCGACCGGTCCAGCGAACCCGTGATCGGCTGCCGCCGCGAGTCCAGCGCACCGAGACCGAGCACGAAGCGGGACGCGTTGAGCAGCTTGACCGCCAGCCGCCGCCCCACCTTCATCTGGCCCTCGTCGAACGCGAAGTCGGTCCCGGGCCGGCCGCTCGCCGCCCAGTACCGGACCGCGTCCGCACCGTGCCGTTCGAGGAGGTCCAGCGGTGTCAGCGCGTTCCCCTTCGACTTCGACATCTTCTTGCGGTCCGGGTCGAGGATCCAGCCGGAGATTACTGTGTTCCGCCATGGCAGCACATTCTGCTCCAGGTGGGCGCGGACCACGCTGGAGAAGAGCCAGGTGCGGATGATCTCGTGGGCCTGGGGGCGCAGGTCCATCGGGTACACCCGCGCAAAGAGGTCCGGGTCCCGCTCCCAGCCGCCGGCGATCAGCGGCGTCAGCGACGAGGTCGCCCAAGTGTCCATCACGTCCGGGTCGGCGACGAAACCACCCGGCCGGCCGCGGTCCGCCGCTGTGTAGCCGGGCGGCATGTCTGACGACGGGTCGACGGGCAGCGATTCCTCGGCCGGCACGATCGGGTGGGCGTGGTCAGGCGTCCCGTCGGGCCGAACGGGATACCACACCGGGATCGGCACTCCGAAATAGCGCTGCCGACTGACAAGCCAGTCGCCGGTGAGCCCGGTGACCCAGTGCTCGTACCGGTGCCGCATGAACTCCGGCACCCAGCGCAGCTCCCGGCCTCGAGCCAGTAACCGGTCCCGCAGCTCGAGGTCGCGGCCGCCGTTGCGCAGGTACCACTGCCGGGTGGTGACAATCTCCAGGGGCGCGTCGCCCTTCTCGTAGAACTTCACCGGGTGGGTGATCGGCCGCGGCTCCCCGTCGATCGCGCCGGCCCCGGTCAGCAGCTCGATTGTCCGGCGTCTCGCCTGGCTCACGGTGAGTCCGGTCAGCTCGCGATAGGGCGAGCCAACGCCAGGCGGCGCGTCGGGCAGAAACCGGCCGTCGCGGCCGATCACGGCGCGGGTTGCCAAATGCAGCTCGCGCCACCAGGTCACGTCGGTGAGGTCGCCGAACGTGCACACCATGACCAGGCCGGAGCCCTTCTCGGGGTCCGCGAGCGTGTGGGCGTACACGGGCACCTCGACGCCGAAGAGGGGCGTGCACACGGTCCCTCCGACGAGCGCCGTATACCGGGCGTCGGACGGGTGGCAGACCACTGCCACGCAGGCGGGCAAGAGCTCGGGGCGCGTCGTCTCGACGATCTGCTCGCCGAACTTCAGACGGTAAAACGCGCCTGGCCACTCGCGGTCCTCCAGCTCCGCCTGGGCGACCGCGGTCTGGAAGCTGACGTCCCAGAGCGTGGGCGCCTCAGCCGGGTACGCCTCGCCGCGGGCGAGGTTGCGCAGGAACGCGCGCTGGCTCGCGGATCGTGCGGTGTCACCGATCGTCGTGTACGTGTGTGCCCAGTCCACCGACAGGCCCAGGTGCCGCCAGAGCGTCTCGTAGGCCTTCTCGTCCTCGACGGTCAGGCGCGCGCAGAGCTCGATGAAGTTGTGCCGGGAGATCGGGAGGTGCGCTTTCGGGGCGGTGGCCGGCGGCTCGAACGACGGGGCGTAGGGCAGCGACGGGTCGCAGCGTACGCCGAAGAAGTTCTGCACCCGACGCTCCGTCGGCAACCCGTTGTCGTCCCAACCCATCGGATAGAAGACGGCCTTGCCGCGCATCCGCTGGAACCGGGCGACGGTGTCGGTATGCGTATACGAGAAGACGTGTCCTACGTGCAGGTTGCCGGACACGGTCGGCGGGGGCGTGTCGATGGCGTAGACCTCGACCCGGCTCCTGGTCCGGTCGAAGGCATACGTTCCCTCCTCGTCCCAGCGGCGCGACCAAGTCTCCTCGAGGCCGTCGAGGGTCGGCTTCTCGGGGACCGTTCGCCCGGCGTCACGTGTCGTCTCCGTCATGCTGTGATGGTACGGACCCTCCCCATGGGGCTGGGAGCGTAGGAGACGTAAAGCCTGTTCTCTTCCCACAGCACGGATGAGGGCAGTGCCATCGTGCCGATCCTGCCAGATCGTCAGGAACGGATCAAACCGTGGCCTCGGAGAAAAGACGGGAGCGGTCCAACGAGGCGTGAGGCGTCCATGGCAAGAACATGGTCGTCTACCCAATACCTCTCCGGCACCGTGTAGCATTCTGCATATCCAGCCCCCGCAACCATGAACGACGAGGGGTTAGCGGACGCAAGAGCCGCTAACCCCTTTCGTTTACCCAGACTTCACCCAGGATTGGGTTCGAGGCTGCCACGCTTCGGCGTTGAGGTGATCGAGTTCACGGCGCCTTCTCCTTCGACAGCAGCGCGCGAATTTTCGACAGGAGCCGCGGCATCTCCACCGGCTTCGTGTCGTAATCGTCGCATCCCGCCTCGAGGGCTCGTTCCCGGTCGCCCGTCATCGCGTGTGCGGAGAGCGCGATAACCGGAATGTGCCGGGTCTCAGGCTGCGACTTGATCCGTTTCGTCGCCTCCCAGCCGTCCACGCCGGGCAGCCCCAGGTCCATCAGGATGAGGTCCGGGCGCTCGGCCGCGGCCATCGCCACTCCCTGCTCGCCGTCGGTCGCAACGAGAACGGTGAAGCCGACTCGCGCGAACCGATTCTTGACGACGTAGACGTTGTCGTCGTTGTCCTCGACGTAGAGAATCCTCACGATGCAGCCCCTCCGGCGCCGGCGCACTGCGACGGCCGGCAGGAGTCAACAGCGAATGGTCGCCCCCGGCGAACCCGTCAGGGCTGCTCGACTTTTCCGACGAGCGACTGGATCCTCTCGATCAGCTCGTCAAAAGCGATGGGCTTCACCAGGAACGCGTCGCAGCCCGCGGCATTCGCCGCGTCACGGCTTGCCCTGGAGGTCTCGACGGTAAGGACGATGATCGGAATGTGCTTCGTGTCCGGCTGACCCTTCAGGCGGCGCGTCGCCTCCCAGCCGTCGAGCTTGGGAAGATTCAAATCCATCACGATGAGGTCGGGCTGCGCCGTCTTCGCCCAGTCGACCCCCTCGACCCCGTTCGTCGCGACCTTGACGTCGTATCCGGCACGGCTCAATCGCCGGTGCAGCATGTACAGGTTGTCGTCGCTGTCCTCGACGCAGAGAATTCTGGTCACGTCGGCCGCTCCTTTCCTCCTCGGTGAGCCCGCGTAATCAGGGGGCATCGAGCTACGTGCGCGCCTCGGCCGCCTGGGGAGCCGGTGAGCGGCGGGTGCCGGGAACGGGATGGGCGGCCACCACTTCGGCGGGAAGACGGATCGTGAACGTCGATCCCCGGCCGACCTCGCTCTCCACGGTGATATCGCCTCCCATCATCTGGCAGAGGCGCCGGCTGATGGCGAGCCCGAGCCCGGTGCCGCCGTGCTTGATGTGGGTGGTGGCATCGGCCTGCACGAACTCCTGGAATAGCCGGGCCATCAGTTCGGGCGTCATGCCGACGCCGGTGTCCATGACCGCCAGCGTGATCCATGCGCTGCCGTCGTACGCCACGCGCCGCGCGCGTATCGTGACCGTGCCGTGCTCGGTGAATTTGTTGGCGTTGCTTGCGAGGTTGAGCAACGCTTGCCGGACCCTCGTCTGGTCGGCGTGCAGGGTGCCGGCATCGGGGGAACATTCGACGACCAGCTGATTGTCGTGTTGCTGCGCCAGGGGCCGGATCGTCTCGACGACGTCCTCGATCAGCGGCGCGACAGGGAAGGAATCGAGGTACAGCTCCATCTTGCCCGCCTCGATCTTGGAGAGGTCGAGGATGTCGTTGATCAGGGCGAGCAGGTGCCGGCCCGCACGCAGCACGCGCTCCAGCGGCTCGAGCTCCGGTTGTCCCCGCTCGAGCTCGCGGGCATCCGCGATCAGCATCTCGGTGATCCCGATGATCGCGTTCAACGGCGTGCGCAGCTCGTGGCTGACGGTTGCGATGAACCCATTCTTCAGCCGCTCGATCTCCTTGCGTTCGGTGACGTCCACGTTGGTTCCCGCGACGCGCGTCGCGCGCCCGGCCGCGTCGCGCTCGACCACCTTGGCCCGGCTGGAGATCCACCGCCAGCCGCCATTCACGGTCCGCACGCGGTGCTCGACGTGATAGAAGGGGCGCTGGCCGCTGACCAGGTCGGCGCCCTGCTGGCGCGCGTGCGGGAGGTCGTCGGGGTGCACCAGTGCGTGGAAATCCTCGATGGTCGTGATGGGGGCGCCCTGGCCGCCGCCGATGAGGCGCGACCATTGCTCGCCCAGGACCACCTTGCCGGTGACGACATCCCAGTCGAACAGGGCCTGGTTCGAGCCTTCGATCGCGAGCGCGAGGCGCTCGCGGCTGTCGCGTAGCTGCAGGGTGCGCTGGTCTACCAACCGCGCCACGTGTGCGGCGCGGCCGGTGACGAACAGCAGGAAGGCTTCGAGCAGCGCGCAGAACACGAGGCTCGCGGCCAGCACTGACCACGCCACCAGCGCAGGGTTCGCCGCAAGATAGACCGCCGTGGGCAGGGCGACGATACGATAGCGCCGCCCAGCAGCCTCGAACACGTGATCGAAACGAAGCGCCTCGGCCGCGGGTGTGGCGATGCCGGCGTTCATCTCGTAGAGCGTGCGCTCGGAGGCCGGCGCCGATTCATCCAGGATCCGCAGCGACATGTTGTCGCGGTCGGCGGACGGCAGTGCTGCCTGCACGATCGACGACACTCGAACCACGCCAGCCGCGAAGCCCTGAAGCGCCCGGCGGCGCGATTGGGTATCGGTGAACGCTTCGCCGTCCCGGTATACGGGGTGGAGCAGAAGTATTCCCCACCGTTCTCCGGGTTCCTGTACCAGTCGGATCCGTCCCGTAGCGGCCGTCGCTCCGCTATCGCGCGCTCGCTCGATCGCCTCCCCACGCCTGGCATCCGAGGCGATGTCGTACCCCAGCGCGCCCTCGTTCCCGGCGTACGGTTCGATATACGTCACGACGATGTACTCGTTTCGGCGCGTAGCCGGTCGCAACTGGCCCTGCTCATCGCGCTCCATGATCCGAAAGCTCGCATGACCTTCAGGCCGAACCGCTGCCTCGAACGACTCACGCGCGGCATGGCGCACGAGCGGGTTCCAGCTGAGTGCGGCAAGCCCGGGGAGGTCCCGCAGCGCCGTCTGCACGAACTGGTGAAACTGGTGCCGTTCCACCGGGCTGGAGGTCACGTAGAGACGTTCGATGGCGTGGAGGAATTGCAGGTAGCCATTGACACCGGTGACCAGGCTCGTCGCCACCGTCTCGGCGCGAGAGTGAAAGGCAGCGCGGAGGCGGTCTTGCTCCCAACGGCTCGTCAGCAGGAACAACACAACGCTGGCAGCGACCAGTGCGATGGGCGGCAAGACGAGTGCGGTGCGCCTAGGCCGCCAGGCCGAGCGCGGCTTGCCAAGCATCGCGAGCAGGAGCGGCGTCGTGACAACCACGCCGATTGCATCCCCCACCCACCACACCACCCAGTTATTGAGGTATTGATCGGTGGCGACCACACCGTAGCGATGGAGGCTCGTCACGCCCGTCGTGGCGCTGATCAGGCAGCTCAAAGGCCCCCCGAGCAGCAGGAACGATCCGATGTCCCTCTCGCGATCCAGTGCATTCGGGAAGCCGATCGCGCGCCGTATGAGCCAGACCCCCGCCACGGCTTGGGCGGTCGACCCGACGGCTATGGTGGCGGCCAACGTCGCGGTGGTGGTTGTGACGTGCCCACTTCCCTGGTAGCCGATGGCGAGATTCATTGCGAACGAGCCGAGCCAGACCCCGGGAGTCAGTGGCACGCCGTACAGCAACAGCGCCGCGAGCGCGACACCGGCGGCGGGAAAGACGGCGGTGGCATAACCCGGGGGAACGGCCAGCAGCGACCCGAGCCAGCCCGAGAACACGTAGGCAGCCGCGAGGAGCAGCACCTGGAGGACGTAGCGTCCGGTTTCACCCGCGTCCGGCCGCCCGAACCGTCGGGGGGTCTCGGACCCGATCGACGGCGCTTCGAGGTGGCGGTTCACTGGCAACGGGTCGATCTTCGCCGCGCGGGCATGGCGCAGCCGCGTTGGAACGTACTCTGGAGTTCGGACGATGCCGCTATCCCTGGTTCGTCGTAGCCCATCAGCCGGCTGTAGCGGCCGACACCGATACTCAGGATGGCTGTAAGCCCGCGGTGGCTTGGGTCATGCGCTCACTCCTCGAACTCAATAGGACAAAACACGTGGGGTCGACCGGGATGCTAGCCCAGGTATGAGGAGATGGTCAATTCCGATCCTGGCCGGCGCGCCAGCGTGGTTTTCCCGGAGCAACTGGTTCCGACGACAACAACACGGGTGAGGTTCACCACGCCATCATCCTATGAGTGCCCTCAGCCACGAACCGAACTAGGTTTTTTCCCTCGCGCTCGAGTCGCGCGATCTCCGTGGCGAGCCCCCACCCGGGTGTCCTCAGCCGACCACGAGATTCACGACCTGCCCCGGCACGTAGACGAACTTCCGCACCGCCTGTCCGGCCAGGCGCGCCTCGATCCCATCCGCGGCCAGCGCCGCCGCGCGCGCGTCCGCCTCGGAGGCGTCGCGGGCGAGCTGGACGCGTCCGCGCACCTTGCCGTTCACCTGGACGGGGAGCTCGATCACGTCGTCGACCGCGAGGGCCTCGTCCCACGCTGGCCAGGGCTCGTACGCGAGCGACGCCGCGTGGCCGAGATGCCGCCACAGCTCCTCGGCGACGTGCGGCGCGAACGGCGAGACGAGCAGGACGAGCGCCCGCACCGCCTCGCGCGGCATCGCGGAGAGGCGGGCGAGGTGGTTCACGAAGACCATGAGGGCCGAGATGGCCGTATTGAAGGCCATCGCGTCGATGTCCGTGCTGACCTTCTTGATGGTTTGGTGGAGCAGCCGGCGCGTGGCGTCGTCCATCGCGTCCACGAGGGGCTGGCGACAGACCGCGTGGAGGCGGTCGCGGAAGCGCACTACGCCCTGGATCTGCGAGGTCTGCCACGGCTTCACGGCCTCGAGCGGCCCCATGAACATCTCGTAGAGCCGGAGCGCGTCGGCACCGTACTCCCGCACGATGTCGTCGGGATTCACGACGTTGCCCCGCGACTTCGACATCCGCTCATTGTCCTCGCCCAGGATCGTCCCCTGGTGCACGAGCTTCATGAACGGCTCGGGGTGTCGGACGCGACCGAGATCGAAGAGCACCTTGTGCCAGAAGCGGGCGTAGAGGAGGTGGAGCACCGCGTGCTCGGCGCCGCCGACGTAGAGGTCGACGGGCATCCACGCGTCGTACGCGTCCATCGCCCAGGGCTTGTCGTCATCGTCCGGGTCGAGAAACCGCAGGTAGTACCAGCAAGAGCCTGCCCATTGCGGCATGGTGTTGGTCTCGCGCGCGAACCAGCGACCGTCGCGCTGGAAGAAGCGCCAGTCGCCGACGCGCGCGAGCGGGCCGGCTGGGTCCTCGCCCGGGTTGTAATCGGCGAGCTCGGGCAGGCGCAGCGGCAGCTCGGACTCGTCGACCGCGAGCGGCTGGTCATAGCGAATCGTGTGCGCGGCCCCTCGCCGAGGGTCGCCGGTCGGGTCAGCGAGCTCGACCGGAAAGTAGATCGGGATGGGCTCGCCCCAGTAGCGCTGACGCGAGAAGACCCAGTCGCGCAGCCGGTAGCTGATCGTGCCGCGGCCGCGGTCGAGCACCTCGAGTCGGCGGACGACCGCGCGCTTGACCTCGGGCGTCGCCAGGCCGTTGAACTCGCCGCTGCGGACGTTAACGCCGTCGTCGACATACGCGGCCTCGAGCGCGTCGTGCAGTCTCCCGTCCGGGCTCACGACCTCGACAATCGGAAGACCGAAGGCGGTCGCGAACTCGAAGTCGCGCTGATCGTGCCCGGGGACGGCCATGACGGCACCCGTCCCGTAGCCGCCAAGCACGTAGTCAGCCACCCAGATCGGCAGGCGAGCTCCGGTGATCGGGTGGATGGCCACGGCGCCCGCCGGCACACCGGTCTTCGTCTTGGCGAGCGCAACGCGGTCCAGCTCACTCTTGCGGGCGGCCGCCTCGACGTACGCGACGACGGCCTCGCGCCGAGCCGGCGTCGCCAGCGTGCGCGTCAGCTCATGCTCGGGCGCGAGCACGACGTAGGTCGCGCCCATGAGGGTATCGGGCCGCGTCGTGAAGACGGTGATGCGCGCGTCCGGGTGACCGTCGACACCGAAGACGATCTCGGCGCCCTCCGAACGGCCGATCCAGCGGCGCTGCGCGGTAAGTGTCCCCTCGGGCCAGTCGACGAGCGCCAGGTCCTCGGCGAGCCTATCGGCATAAGCGGTGATCTTCAGCATCCACTGTCGGAGCGGCGTGCGATAGACGGGATGGCCGCCGCGCTCGCTCTTGCCATCGACGACTTCCTCGTTGGCGAGCACGGTGCCGAGCGCGGGACACCAGTTGACTGGCACCGTCGCCTGGTACGCGAGGCCGCGCCGGAACAGCTGCAGGAAGATCCACTGCGTCCAGCGTACGTAGCCCGGATCCGTGGTGTCGATCTCCCGCGACCAATCGTAGCTGAAGCCGAGCATCCTGAGCTGGCGCTTGAACGTCGCGATGTTGTTCGCCGTCGTCCCCGCGGGATGCTGCCCGGTCTCGATCGCGTGCTGCTCGGCCGGCAGGCCGAACGCGTCCCAGCCCATCGGGTGCAGCACGTCGTAGCCGCGCATGCGCCAGGCGCGCGCCATGATGTCGGTGGCGGTGTACCCCTCGGGATGACCGACGTGCAGACCGACGCCGGACGGATAGGGGAACATGTCGAGGACGTAGCGCTTGGGCCGGCCGCTCCGGCGCGCGGCGCGGAACGTCCCGTGCTCGTCCCAGTAGCGCTGCCAGCGGGCCTCGATCTCGAGGTGGTCGTAGGCCATATCCTGTTGTACCCCGTTGCGGCGGTGCCGCCTAGCGTGTGCGCGCGGGCGCCAATCGCGCGAGCCGCGGCATCGCGGCGAGCTGCTCCCCGCTCAGCTCTGCCCACCGGATCCCGCGCGGCTTCGCGCGCCGGCCCTGGGCGCGGATCACACGCTCCGGCGCGACGACGAGATCGACCTGGACGTCATTAGAACAACACCCGAACGCGGAAGTCGAGCGGGGCCCCCTCGCGCTGGCGGTGAACGATGTAGTCGCGCAGGCGCTGCGGCGTGACCGACAGCGCCCGGTCCACGGAGAAGTACGTGCGGGCGTGCTTGAGGTGGGACTTGAGCGGGGCGAGCCCCTTCCGGCCCCTGATTTCGTGGTCCTTCTCCAGGCCATCCAGCAGCTCGGCCAGCGTCACCCGCTCCTGGCGCGGCCCCTCGGGTGCTTGAGAACGAGGCGCTCTTCGAGCTGTTCAAGACCGACGCGGGCATCGAGAGCTTCTGGAAGCTGGACGAGGCCGCACGCGTGGCGATGTGGGGCACGCGTCTCGATCTGACGGCCATCGCGTAGTCGTCAGCGCGCGCGAGCCTCGTGGCGACCGTTCAGCCACCGCCGCGCGCGATCAGCACCCGTTTCCAGCGATCCTCCACATCCGTCCACCCCGGCTGCTTCACCTTGAGCCACGACCGCGTGACGCCGCCGACGTACTTGCTCGCCTCGTCCTTGGCGACGTGGCCCTCTTACCCGCGTTCCGGTACCTGCGCCCAAGCCTCAAGCCCATTGGCCGCGGGCCGCCGCACCGGGAAGACGCGTTCACTGCAGGCGACGATGTCTTCCAGCCGGGAGCTGCGATCACAGGAGCGGGTGCGTGCATCGAGCACGCGCGCCGTCGAATCACTCGCCCTCGGCGCTGCCTCTGCTAATTCATCTCGGGCTGATCGGTACGTAGGCGGACCCGAAAGATCGCGCCTCCGGCCGGATCGTTCTCGACGAGCAGGCGACCGCCGTGCGCCTCGACGATGGTCCGGCTGATCGCCAGCCCCATGCCGAGTCCGTCGGGCTTGGTGGTGAAGAACGGCTCGAAGATCCGATCGAGGTCAGCTTCCGTGATGCCCTTGCCCGAGTCGTGCACGCCGAGTTCGAGGTACGGCGGCGTCGCGTCCGAGGTCCACACGGTCACCTTCCGCGTCGGGGCTCCTCCGTTCGCCGCGGCGGCTGATCGCGTTGGTGAGCAGGTTCAAGATCACTTGCTGGATCTGCACCGTGTCGCCGTACGCAACCGGCAGGGCGGCCGCCGGGACGAACTCGATGCTGACGGCATGCAGCAGTGCGTCGTTCGCGACCAGGCGGATCGTGGTTGCCACGAGGTCGTTGAGTGCGAAAGGCGTCCTGACAGACTCGGTCTTCCTGAGCACTTGCCGCACACGTCGGATCACCTCGCTCGCTCGCCTGTCATCGCTGACGATGTCGTCGAGACACGATCGCAGCTCGTCGAGGTTCGGCTCTGCGCCCGCCAGCAGGCGCTTCGCCGCCTGCGCGTTGATGCGGATGCCCGTCAGCGGCTGGCCCAGCTCATGCGCGAGCGATGAGACGAGCTGGCCCATGCCGGCGACGCGGTCGAGATGAACGATCTGAGTCAAGTGGCGCTGCGCGTCCGTCTCGGCCTGCCCGAGCGCCGCCTGGGCCTCGCGGCGGCGCTGGCGTTGAACGAGCAGCGCGACGATGAGTGCCGCCTGCGCCGCGACGAGTCCGAGCGCGCTCACGATATGCCAGCGGTATTCCTGCCAGAGCGTCGGCTGGCGGAAGAGGATCACGCTGCCGGGCGGCAGGCGATCCTCGCTGATATTCCACCGTCGCAGCTCCCGCCAGTCGTACCGCGGGCTCAGAGCCGGGATGACCTGGGGAGGGAACATGGAGATCGGCCTCCCCGCGCAGGACCCGAATGGCGATACGGGCCGACGCCTCGCCCTGGGCTTCGGCCTGGTAGACGCGGCCACCAACCAGACCTAGCCCCACCTGGTTCTGGTAGAGGCCGTTGATGGGCGCGTTGGACACCGCGCGGAGCTGCTGGAGCGCCTCGTCCTGGTTATGGGTCACGCCCGACGCATCGCGGATGAGCAGGGCGAGGAGGACGAAAGAGCGCGGAGGCAACGTGGCCACCCGCTGCAGCAGCTGGTCGAACGACAGGTCGTTGAGCCAGGTGAAGCGTACGCGGTCCGTGGAAGGGCTCGAACGCCTTTTGAAAGATCGTCGTCCAGAACCGCTCGAGCGGGGAGGCCCCGATCACGACGGCGATGTGGTTCGTGTCGGGCGCCAGCTGCAGAATGTCCTCGACCAGGCCCGCGAGGTCGAACGACTCGCCGACGAAGGTGGCGTTGCTCTGGAACGCGTCGTGAGGCAGCGTGCGCCGGTCCATGCCCGTGTAGATGACTGGCGTCCCTGGAAAGAGACGGTCCCGATATTTCAGCACGAAGCGGCCAGCCGGCGATCCGATCGGTACCACCAGATCGGGTTGCCACTTCGCGAGACGCGCGAGCAGGAACTCGACGGAACGGGCCCTCCATGTCCGGCTGCGCGTAGCGGGCCATGTCCAGCGAGACCTCGTCCATATCGACGCGCCGCCCCAGCTCCCTGGTCAGCGTGATCTGGAAGGCCGTCGAGTGCGTCGTGAACGGGGGCGCCGTGCTTCCGAAGGAGTGGACGATGAGGACGCGCTTGGGCGGAGGCTCCGCCCCGGTGGAGGCACCGACCGTGAGCCCCAAGAGGAGGAGCCCGAGCGGTAGCCTGCCCCAGGTCGTCATCGGAGGCGACCGAATCGCATCAGGACCTGACCCCGAAAGGCCGGGCCCGTTCGTCCGCCTCGCCGACATTCACTGGTCGTCCTCGTTCACCCGCCGCGCCATGCTCGCCCGCACTCGCACGTGATCCACACGACCGGCCCATCAAGCCGCCGTCCAGCTCGCCACACCGCCGATGCTCGGTGTAGAAGGCTCGGTCAGCAGGCTCACCGCCAGGAGCCTACCGCATGGTAGGCGGCGTGCGAAAGAGGGCGAGGTCCGCGCGCGCATCTTGCTACTGGCTGTACGCACGCGACCCGAAAATCGAACCACTGACGCGGGGTTGCGGCCGCGCATTGGGTTGTGTCTGCGCTCTGGGTCAACGACCCAATCAGCGGTTCCTGCGCTGCGCCGTGGTGCAGACTGGTGCATCATGGTGTAAGATTAGGTCTATGGCTGAGACAGAGCGAACAGTCCGTCAGAGCGTCTCGATCCCGGCTGGTATTGCGAGGCGTGTCCGCACGCTCGCCAAGACGAGGAAAACGAGCGCCAATCGCGTGCTCGTCGACTTGATCGAGGCCGGCCTGCAAGCCAAAGAGGCCGAGAAGGAACGGTTTTTCTCGGTCGTGAGCCGACTCACCGAATCGTCCGACCCCTCCGAGCGGGAGCGCTTGAAGGAAGAGCTGGCGCGCATGACGTTCGGCGCCTGATGCCCAAGATTCGGTGGACCGATCTTCCACCGAGTCTCCGCCGGCATCTCTTCGATCGCGTCGCTGATCGCCAGATACCCGCCGAGGATCTCTACAGGCTCAAGCTCTGAGGCCCGAAGGGCCGCACGGTCACGTTGGCCGTGGAAGACAAGTCGAAGCTCGACGCCATCGCGGTCGGTGACCCGGTCGTGGCCACCTATGTCGAAGCCGTGGCCTTCCAGGTGCGCAAGGCGGGAAGCGGGGCACCGGGGGTGAGCGTCAAGGAGGAGCGGGCGACCTCGAAACCCGGCGAGACTCCTGCAGGCGCGGTTGCGCGCAAAATTACGGTCACGGCCACCATCGATGCCATCGACAAGAAGGCCCAGACCGTGACCATCAAGGGCCCCGAGGGCAACGCCGAGACGATCAAGGTGAAGAACCCGAAGAACCTCAAGGGCGTGAAGGTCGGCGACCTCGTCGACATCACCTACGCCCAGGCGCTCGCGGTCGCGCTCGACAAGCCCGCGCCCAAGTCAACCAAGTAGGCCGGTCTCGGGTCTGGCCGCAGCGTGGTGAGGTCTCAGCCGGGGAGGGCACGAGGTGTGTGCCTGAGCCGAGCCGCCACCGCGGCGTCGAAGACCGACGACTACCTGGTGACCGAGCTTCGGATGGCGGCCAGAGCACTCAGCCGTGCCGGCCGGGGTTGTTCACGGCGATCGGCGCAGATCGGGGAACGCCTCGAGCAGCCGGTCGGCCACGCACTCGGGATACTTTTCAGGAAGCTGCCAGACCATCCGCGTGTTCGGCTTCTTGACGAGGCAGCGCCGCGCTGGCGGCAAGGGATGACGCAGCGACAGGATGATGTCGGTGGAGATCCAGTCGTTGGCGTACCAGTAACCGTGCCCCTTCATGCCGCCCATCTCATGAGCTCCCCGTACGTCCGAGACGTCGATCACTTGAAATCGCACGTCGGCGGCGAGGCGCTCCAGCTCCCGAGGCGTCAGGTCAGCGATGTCCGGCTTGCCGATCCGGGAAGCGCCCGCAAGCAGATTCGAGAAGCCGAGGGCGCGGTCCCGGCGCGACACGTAGACGAGCAACTGCTCGGCAAGATCGAGGGTCGGGGGCACGTACTCGCGGGCAAAGGTCTTGAGATCGACGTCGGAGGCCACGAAGATCACGTTGCCGAGGCGGTAGCGCTTCGCCAGCTCCGCGTGCCCCTCCGCCGGATGACGCTCACGCAGCCGCACGAGCGCCGCCGCCACCAGCGGCGAGCCACAGCTATACGCCATGACATTGATCTTCTCGGCCGACGATCGCGCAAGGAGCACGATGAGGCGCTCGATGTCGGGGATGTAGCGCTCGGCGCGCGGGCAGTCGGTCACGTAGTTCCAGAAATTGAGCCCGGTCGGCCACTGAAAGGTGACCATCGCACCGCGGCCAAGGTAGTGCGCGAACGAGCCCATCTGCACGGAGATCTCGTCGAAGGTGACGCGATAGCCGTGGACGTAAAGCACGAGCTCGCGGTTCATCGTCCGGGCGAGCTGTTCGTCGATTCTGGCCAGGAACCGGCTCTCGGCTTCGCCAACCTCCCCGTCCTCGCGAGACTTACCGAATTCTTCGACTGCCTGCACGGCGCCGGACGGTACGCGGTGGACGGTGGCCGTGCGTTGTGAGGCGACCAGATCGTTCCATGTCCAGTCCGGCTCGCCGAGACGGACGTCGGCGGCCCCGAGCTGCATCCCGTCACCGGCTCGATTGCTGTAGTGTCCGGGCTTGCCTGGAGGAGCCGGAGCACGCGTGGTGGCGTAGAACACGGACAGGCGCGTCGAGCGCAGCTCCGCGGGCAACCTGGAAGCGAAATCGAGACGCTCGTCCTTGTATACGGCCGGTGTCGGCATCAGGTGCAGCTCAACCGAGCAGCCCGCGAGCAGAGACAGCGACGCGTAGAGGACAGCAAGGCTGGTTCGCGCGACACTGCAGCCCAAAACGCGTCAGCGCACCGTTGGCGCCGGCGGCACGATGATGCCATCGACGATTGCGGTGTCGCCCTCCTTCAACGTGCGAGCGGCGTCGGGGGAAACCTTCACGTGAAGAGTGCCCGATTGCGTCTCGACCTTCACGTCACCGACGCGATCGATGTCCTTCACCTGGTCCAACGTTCGCGTCCGAACCGAGCCGGCGGGGATGCTGGCCGCAGGCGAGTCTCTCAATCCGACATACTGGCCGCCACTGAGTACCACGGGTTCCGCAGAGCGGATGACGCCCATCGTCCCCGCCCGGAGCCAGCTGACGGTCGCCGGCTGTCCCGCAGCCATGATGACGGTGGCGGGCGTGGCGCGGAGCATGCGTCCGTCGTTCAAGATGACCACGTTGTGGCGGTCGTCTACGCGCGCCACGACGCCCGTCGTCTCCAGCTCCGGTGCTACGGTCTGCGCCGCCGCCCCGCCCGCGAGCACGCTCAACAGTGCGAACGCGAGAGCGAGGTGGCATGCTCTCTTCGACATGGCGGCGCCCTCCGTCGGTGTCCGATCGTTGCTCATTAGTTAATGCTGAGAAGCGCGCATCGCTAGAGCCATTCGGCCCGGCCATTGGGAAATCTCTCCCGGACCTCGTTCACGCTGCATGCGGTGGCCTCGTCACGCCGTGATCCGCCTCTTTTTCCGGGCCGGGCGGTGAGACCTCGCAGGGGTCAGGCTGGGGGGCCTCCCGTCGCATCGGACGGTCCCCAACGGTGAGCAGTCGAAACGGGGAGCACTCCACCCGGCGAGGAGACTGCGGTCGACGTCACGCTCCTCGATCCACGCGCTCGTCGGGCCCGCGTAGGTGCAGATGGGCCGGACTGTCGCGTGGTCGACCGGACGTGCGGCACATCGGTGCATGGAGGCCCACGAGGTGCACTGGACGTACGACCAAAGGCCTATTGCCCTCGGATTGAGAGCGCCAGTATCTTCTGTCGCGCGTCGATATGCCACCGTGGAGCTACCACTGTTCGAGACCAGGGCCCGGTGAAGGCCACATCCAACCCTCCGGCCCGTAACCTCGGCGTTCCGCGCGCCCCGTCGGGAGGTGAGACGCAGCCGCAGGATCCGTACGACTTCTCCGTGGTCCTGGGCGGACCGCTATACCAGATCGTCCGGCGCGCTCACCTGACTGGCGACGCGCTGGAGCTCTTGCGCCGCCGGATCGTCGTCATCGCGCTGTTCGCCTGGCTGCCGTTGCTGATCCTGTCGGCGCTGGGCGGGCGCGCGTGGGGTGACGCGGTCAGGGTGCCCTTTCTGGCGGACATCGAGGTCCATGTGCGGTTTCTGGTGGCACTGCCCCTGCTCATTCTCGCGGAGCTGGTGGTGCATCAGCGGATGCGCCCAGTGATGCGGCAGTTCGTGGAGCGCGGCCTGATCGCGGACACCTCCCGGGCGAGGTTCGACGCGGCCTTGCCCTCGGCCCTGCGACTGCGGAACTCGGTGGTGGCGGAGGTGCTGCTCATCGCCTTCGTGTACTTCGTCGGCGTCGTCTACATCTGGCCTCTCTACGGTGTCCTGGACGTGGCGACCTGGTATACGACGACGGTTGGCGGTGGCCACCGGCTGTCCCCGGCCGGGTGGTGGTTCGTGTACGTGAGCCTCCCGCTGTTCCAGTTCGTCCTCTTCCGCTGGTACTTCCGGTTGTTCATCTGGATCCGCTTCCTGTGGCAGGTGGCGCGGTGCGAGCTCCACCTGCTGCCCGCGCACCCGGATCGCGCGGGCGGCCTCGGCTTCCTGTCGACCATCGCGATCGCGTTCGCACCGTTCCTCGCGGCCCACGGGGCGCTGCTCGCCGGGGTGATCGCCAAGCAGATCTTCTTCCAGGGAGCGACGCTGCTCGACTTCAAAATCGAGCTGGTCGTGGTCGTCGCCTTTGTCCTGCTCGTCATGCTGGGGCCGCTCGTGCTGTTCGTGCCCCACCTGTCGGCGGTGCGGCGCGTCGGCTTGCGCGAGTACGGCACCCTGGCCCAGCGTTACGTGCGGGAGTTCGACGACAAATGGCTTCGCGGAGGAGTCGCCCCGGACGAGTCACTCGTGGGGAGCGGCGATATCCAGTCCCTCGCGGACCTGGGCAATAGCTTCCAGATCGTCGAAGGCATGCGGTTGGTGCCGTTCACGAAGAACACGGTGCTCCAGCTCGCGGTGATCACGCTCCTGCCGGTCGCCCCGCTGGTCCTCACCATGGTGCCCCTGGAGGAGCTCCTGAAGCGACTGCTCCAGGTAGTGTTCTGAGGAGAGGATGGCGCGTCGCTCTCCTGCTGGGCGCCCACGTTCGCCAGGACAGCGGCAATGAGCGACGCACGCACCATCTCCACGAGTCGCGCTCGCAAGGCGACGACCCCAAGTGCCGTCATGATTTCAGCACCGACGTGTCGGGTCCATCGGACATACGTCCCATCGGCGCGACCCTTCATGTCCCGCACAGCTCGATCTAGACTCTAGTCCAGGGGTTAGCGGACGCAGCAGCCGTTAACCGCTTTCGTTTACCCAGACTTGCGGAAGACGACGCAATAGCTGGCGAGCGGCGAGCGGCCGGGCCAATCCTCAATGACCTGGACCAGCTCGAACCCGCTCGCGGTCACCTCCTCGACTACGAGGTGGACGGCGATACCGTGGCCACCCCGATTCTGCGGGACACCTTTCGGCACCCATGGCCACACCCAGGAAAGCATCGGCGGAAAGTCGATGACCGCGAGCACACCGCCCGGACGCAGGACGCGCAGGAGATCGCCGTTCGTCGCCAGGGGATCACTCAGGTGGTGATATACGCGGCGCAGCACCACGGCGTCACAGCAATTGGTGGGCAAGCCCGTGTCGCGTGCGTGGGCCTGCACGACCGTCACGTTCTGGAGCGCGGCGGCCGCGACCCGCGCGCGAATCTGCTCCTGCGCTTGGGTGTCGATGTCGGTCGAAAACACCTGCCCGCTGGGCCCGACTTCGGCTGCCAGTGCCACCGTCAGCTCGCCACGACCGGCGCCGACGTCAGCCACCGACATACCCGGCTTCAGCGCGAGCGCGTGCCTGAGCCGAGGCATCTCGGATCCAGTGGTACGGAAGCCAAAGCCACGCCAGCCATTGCAGCCAGCGCCGAGAACAACGGCCAGTAGGATGATGGCCGCCGTGCTCCCTCGGTTCCTCATCATCTGCTGTTTCCCTTCTGTCGCTCGGTGCCGAGGCGAGCGGTCCGCGTCGGCCGCGAAGGTCATAGCCAACGACGCACGGAGGCCTTGTATTGCAGGTATTCGGAACCGAACCGCCCGGTCAGGTACCGCTCTTCGCGCGGGACCACGACAACGGCGATGATGGCAACTGTCGGGATCAACGTGGCCACCAGCCACAGGCTGTTGACCAAGATCGCCAGGCCAAGCTGCAACGCGAAGAACGCGAGGTAGATTGGATTCCGGCTGAAGCGATAGGGGCCAGTGCCGACGATCGCGGTCGCCGGCTTGTCGCCCGGCACCGGGGTCCCCGCCATCCTGAACTGCTTGATCGAGTACGTAAACAGCGCCGCCGCCATCGCGACCAGCAGACATCCGACCGGCAGACCGAGCACGTGGGGAACGAAGGAAAGTGGCCAGGCGACGGTGAGCACCGCCCCCGCGAGAAGCGAAGCCAGAACGACCAGCGGCGGGCGAACGACGGGATTGGCGACGCTCGCGGTGATGGCGTCACGAGGCGGTTGGCGGGCAGAGCTCATGTGTGACAACTTGGGTGTCATTATGGATATTGGCAACTCAGGTGTCAATGGACGATCTCAATGACGCGGGAGCGCGATAGGATGGCCAAGGTGCGACAGAGGAAAGCGGGAGCGCGAATCGACAGCACCAAGGGCGAGGCGATCGCGGATCTGATGCTCGAAGTGGCACAATTCTTTTTTCGAATACGGGCAGTTGGTCAGAGAACAGGGCTCATCACGGGCTGGGGCGGTGGTGCGTTTGGTTTCATGCGTAGCCTCGCGCTGCTTGGTCCGCTGACCGTCCCGCAGATCGCGCAGATGCGGCCGACGAGCCGCCAACGCATGCAGCGGTTGGCCGATGAGCTAGCGGCCGAGGGGCTCGTGGAATTCCTGGACAATCCGAAACACCGGCGCTCGAAGCTGCTGCAGCTCACGCCGAAAGGTGATGCGCGCTACCGCGACTTGAACGCCCGGTTCCTGGCGATCGCATCGACGATGGGTGTCGGTCTCAGAGAAGCGGACATCCGCCAGACCACCGAGGTCGTGCGGCAGCTGAGCGATGACGCAAAAGAGCGGTCGGAACGGCTGTCGTAGTGTGTGACGCCATCCACGTGAGGCGCGATGCGGTCCGTGCGGAGGCGCCGGTGGCAGCAATTCCAGTACGTTCGCGTACGCCAGGCGAACTGCGGCCCGGTCCAGGCGAGCTCACCGTCGGAGAAGTCGAGGAAGGTCGACTGTGGGACGCCCAGGATCGTCGCGGCGGCACGCTGCTCGACCTCGCGTAGGGTGGCGACGGCCTCCGACGTCATCGCGGGATCATCGTGCCCCTTGTCGCCTCGCGTGAAGAGAACCGCCTGTACCTCGTGTCCTTCGTGAACCCATCGCGCCACCGCGCCGCCGGCCATGATGTCCGCGTCGTCCGGGTGCGCGGTCATCAGCAGGATGCGCTTCACACCACTGCTCATGGTGCGGCACGGAGCGCGGCAGTCTGCCGATGGCATAGCCACGCAACGACGAACAGCATGCCCGCCCCGCAGAGGAAGGGCGCCGCGATGTCGACACCATCAGCCAGAACCCCTATTGCGAGAGCGCCGAGGATGTGGCCGATGTCGGTCATCGTGCGTAGCCAGCCGACCGCCACTCCTTGGAGATGGGGGGCACCCGATCTCCGATGAGCGCGGTCGGCAGAGGCATCACCAAGCCCGCCGCAGTACCCACCGCCACGCTCCAAATGCCCAAGCGCCAGCGGGTACGTGAAAAGTGTCAGGCTTCCGAGCACCACGCCGTACGCCAGCAGCCCCGGAGCCAGGATGCGCATCCGGCCAAACCCGTCTGACGCACTGGTTCCGAGCCCCTGATACACCCAGCAATGCCGGTCGGCGGCGAGCTCGTCGAGCTTCTGCCGGTGGAATCGCTTGGCGAGCTCCAGGTCCGGGGTGCCCGTGGAGATCTCGTGCTGCTTGCCTCGGGCACAGATGACCGAGTACCAATTCGCTTGGCCCTCGACCCGGATCAGGCCCGACAGCAGACGTCCGAGGCAAGGAAGACGAGCGTCCCGACCAGTCTTCCGGGAGCCGCTGGCTGTGCTTCGGAAGCGCCCGCTGATCTTCCGTTAGACTGGTCTGCATTCGGACTGACGCGCGGCGTTCCGCCGAATCCGGCGGGGTGCCGGCGTGGGCGGTCGAAGTGTACAAGGCGAGCGCCAGCATGGAGTCTCCTTCGGGGGGCGGCGCGCGTTATCCCGATCCAAGTAGGGGATCCAAGGGACTTGGAAATCCCGGAGGACCATCATGTCAGCCCTCACCGAAGCCCCGCGCCCCAAGGCGGTGCTCGTCGGCGTGCAACTTTCAGGCGTCACCGACGCGGAACAGCGGTCCTCGCTGAAGGAGCTCAAGCGTCTGTGCGAGACGCTCGGCTTCGAGGTCGTCGGCGAGGTGACGCAGAAGCGCAAGGGCCTCGGCGCCGCCACGCTGCTCGGCGAGGGCAAGCTGGTGGAGCTGGCCGCCTGGACCGGCGGCACGGGCGTCGTCCCCAAGGGTCCTCCCGGCACGAAGAAAGCGACCGAAGAAGACGAAGAGGAAGAGGAGGGCGAGACCGAACCACTGGACCTCGCGGCGCCGCCCACGCCGACCGGGGAGCCGCGCGCCACCGTCGTCGTCATCGACCACGAGCTGTCGCCTCGCCAGCTCCGCAACATCCAGGGCGCAACCTCGGCCGCGGAGGTCCTGGATCGCACGGGTGTGATCATCGAGATCTTCCATCGCCACGCGTCGAGCCGACCGGCGCGGCTGCAGGTCGAGATCGCGCGGCTCACCTATGTAGCCCCCCGATTGCGCGAGATCGGCGGCGGCGAGCGCCAGCGCGGTGGCATCGGGCTGAGGGGCGCGGGGGAGTCCTCCGTGGAGCTCGATCGCCGCAAGATCCGCGATCGCATCTCCGAGCTCAAGGCGGAGCTGGCCGCCATCGAAGACGAGTCGAAGACGCGACGGGCGAAGCGTCAGGAGGCACTGCGCGTCGCGCTGGTCGGGTACACCAACGCGGGCAAGTCGTCGCTGATGCGCGCGCTCACCGGCTCGCACGTGCTCGTCGCCGACAAGCTGTTCGCGACCCTCGACACCACCGTCCGTGCGCTGTGGCCCGAGAGCCGGCCGCGTATCTTGGTTTCGGACACGGTTGGTTTCATCAAGAAGCTCCCGCACGACCTCGTCGCTAGCTTCCGCTCCACGCTCGACGAGGCGCTCGAAGCGTCACTGCTGCTGCAGATGGTCGATGCGGCCGACCCTGTCTTTCGCGCTCAGATGCAGGTCACACGCGAAGTGCTGAAAGAGATCGGCGCCGGCGACGTGCCGTGGATCCTCGTCCTCAACAAGATCGACAAGGTCGCCCAGACCGAGCGGGAGGAGCTGTTGAAGGAGTTCCCGGCCGCGCTGCTCGTCTCGGCCAAGGACCCGGCGGACGTCCGGCGCGTGCGGGACGCGATCATCGGTGCCTTCGAGGCGAACATGACCGAGGTCGACCTCGTCGTCCCGTACGACGCGGGCAGCGCGATCGGCGAGGTCCACAAGGTCCACGTGATCTCGGAGTCCTACGAAGCGGACGGCGTGCACTACCGAGTCAGGGCTCAGGAGTCCGCGATCGAGCGGATACGGGCGATGCTGCGCTAGAGTGCGCTGCGGTGTCCCGAGGCGGAACGTGGAGACGATCGGGCTCGTGACGCGGTCCCGGGGGATCCCTGACTCCGCTCATCCAGGTTCCGGCCGTCATGTCTGCCCGCCCGCCTCCTCAGCATAGACTCGCGATAACCGCTACGAAGATTTGATCTCTCCTCACCCTTGGCGTGCTCGCGGTTCGCGTTCCGCGGCATTCGGGCCATCTTGGTGCCACGCCGCGCCGCCCGACCGCGATGGCGGCTGTTAGCGTCTTCGTTTCCTACTCCCATGATTCAGAACCCCACAAGGCGTGGGTTCTCAAACTGGCCACCGACCTGCGCGCGGGCAGCATCGACGCTCCCCTCGACAAGTGGGACTTGACGGGGTATTGCTACGTCGGATCGGGTAATCCTCGTTTGCACCGAGGTGGGAGGCACCGATGCCATGCCGCCATCGCCGCGAGATCAATTCGTCCCCCGGCATCCGCGCTGCGGCGGCCGTGCCCCATCCGGGGCGTACGGGCCGCAGTGGACGGTGGCTCGAACCTCGACAATTCAGGGGCTTACCTTTGGCTCAGCTTATGCTCCACGATGCCGATACAGGGGAGCCGTCGGCTGCGTCGGCGCACGCCCTGCAGGCGGGTGCAGACGACCAAAAGGAGAGAACAGATGTCGACCGAAGCAAAGTGCCCGTTCACGCGCCCGGCGGGCGGCGGCACGTCGAACCGAGAATGGTGGCCCAATCAGCTGAACCTCAAGCTCCTGCACCAGCACTCGCCCCTGTCCGATCCCATGGGCAAGGGCTTCAACTACGCCCAAGAGTTCAAGAGCCTCGACCTGGCGGCCGTGAAGAAGGATCTCCTGGCGCTGATGACCGACTCGCAGGACTGGTGGCCGGCGGACTTCGGCCACTACGGACCTTTGTTCATTCGCATGGCATGGCACAGCGCCGGCACGTACCGCATCGGCGACGGGCGCGGCGGCGCCGGTGCCGGCCAGCAGCGCTTTGCGCCCCTCAACAGCTGGCCCGACAACGTCAGTCTCGACAAGGCGCGCAGACTGCTGTGGCCGATCAAGCAGAAGTATGGCCGGAAGATCTCATGGGCCGACCTCATGATCCTCGCGGGCAACGTCGCGCTGGAGTCGATGGGTTTCAAGACCTTCGGTTTCGCCGGCGGGCGTGCGGACGTCTGGGAGCCGGAAGACGCTGTCTACTGGGGCTCGGAGGACAAGTGGCTGGGTGACAAGCGCTACTCCGGCGACCGGGATCTCGAGAATCCGCTCGCCGCCGTTCAGATGGGGCTGATCTACGTCAACCCGCAGGGCCCGAACGGCAATCCGGATCCGATGCTGGCGGCCCGGGATATCCGCGAGACGTTTGCTCGCATGGCGATGAACGACGAAGAGACCGTCGCGCTGATTGCGGGCGGCCACACCTTCGGCAAGACCCATGGCGCCGGCCCTGAGTCCCATGTGGGGCCTGAGCCCGAAGCCGCCGGCCTCGAGGAGCAGGGCCTCGGCTGGAAGAGCAGCTTCGGCACGGGCAAGGGCGGTGACACGATCACCAGCGGCCTGGAGGTCACCTGGACCACCACGCCCACGAAGTGGAGCAGCAACTTCTTCTGGAACCTGTTCGGCTACGAATGGGAGCTGACGAAGAGCCCGGCCGGCGCGCATCAGTGGCGACCGAAGGGTGGCGCCGGCGCCGGCACGATTCCGGATGCCCACGACCGGACCAAGCGCCACGCGCCGGCCATGCTGACCACGGACCTCTCGCTGCGGGTCGACCCCGCATACGAACGAATCTCGAGGCGGTTCTTCGAGAATCCGGATCAGTTCGCGGACGCATTCGCGCGCGCGTGGTTCAAGCTGACGCACCGGGACATGGGCCCGCGCGCACGCTACCTCGGCCCGGAGGTTCCGGCCGAAGAGCTCATCTGGCAAGACCCCATCCCTGCGGTCAATCACAAGTTGGTCGATGAAGGGGACATTGCCTCCCTCAAGAGCATGATCATGAGCTTCGGGGCTGTCCGTCTCGCAGCTGGTGTCGACCGCCTGGGCGTCGGCGTCCACCTTCCGTGGCTCCGACAAGCGCGGCGGTGCCAACGGCGCGCGCATTCGTCTCGCGCCGCAGAAGGCATGGGAAGTTAACCAGCCGGATCAACTCGCGAAGGTGCTGACGACTCTGGAGAGCATCCAGAGCAAATTCAACAGCGCGCAGTCTGGCGGCAAGAAGGTCTCGCTCGCCGACCTGATCGTGCTGGCCGGTTGCGCGGGCGTCGAGCAGGCGGCGAAGAATGCCGGTCACGCCGTGACGGTTCCCTTCGCGCCGGGCCGCATGGACGCCTCGCAGGAGCAAACCGATGTGGACTCCTTCGCCGTCCTCGAACCGGTCGCGGATGGCTTCCGCAACTACCTCAAGGGCACGTACCCGGTACCGGCCGAGGAGCTGCTGATCGATCGAGCGCAGTTGCTGACGCTGACCGCGCCCGAGATGACGGTGCTCGTGGGCGGCATGCGCGTCCTGAACACCAACGTCGGACAGACGAAACACGGCGTCTTCACCAAGCGGCCGGAAGCGCTGACCAACGACTTCTTCGTGAACCTGCTCGACATGGGCACGGAGTGGAAGGCGGTAGTCGGACGCCAAGGACGTGTTCGAAGGCCGCGATCGCAAGACGGGCCAGGTCAAGTGGACCGGCACGCGTGTCGATCTCGTCTTCGGTTCGAACTCCCAGCTCCGGGCCCTGGCGGAGGTCTACGGAAGCGCGGATGCGCAAGCGAAGTTCGTCCAGGACTTCGTCGCGGCCTGGACCAAGGTGATGAATCTCGATCGCTTCGACCTGGCGTGATCTCGGAGAATTAAAGGGTCTTGTGCCGAACAGCCTCGACGTGGCATCGGGTCATCCCGGACCACGTCGAGGTTGAGCGAACCCTACAGGGCTGCATGGTGGGCCACCTGGCCAAGGCCGACCCGGCCTGGACGCCGTGGTCAACCCGTCCGGTGTCATCGATGGACATCGCGTTACTCCCTGCGTGCGCCGTTCCCGTTTCACCGCTTCCCGTAGTCCGTGAAAACGTAGTCTCTTGCCTTCACCACCTCGGCGCCGGCGGCCCGCAAGGCCGCCGCCCGATCGTCCTCGCGGCGGACCATGGCGCGAACCGGGAGCCCGCGATCGAGGAGCAGCCCGGTCACGGTTCGCCCGACCGCGCCGAGTTGACCGGCTGCCCCGGTTACGAGGATGGGTCCACTATCGGCCATGCGGTCAGATCACGCCTTCGCGCTTCATTTCCGCCACCGCCTGGGCCGTCAGACCCAGCCAGTCGCTCAGCACCTGGTCCGTGTGCTCGCCGAGCATGGGGGACGATGCGATGCGCGTGGCCTTCCCGTCGACGCGCACCGGCCAGCCCGGCATCTTGAACGGCCGGTGCACGGGATGGATCATGGTCTGCAATATTCCGCGCTGCTCGAACGTGACGTCCTTGTTCAGCTCGTCCGTGTCCAGCACCGCCCCGGCCGGAATGCCTGCGTCACCCACCAGCTTCATGGCGTCGAGCTTGGTGTGCTTGCGGGACCACCCGGAGATGACCTCATCCACCTCGGCTTCCCGCTCGACGCGGTCGGCGGGGGTCAGGTAGCGCTGGTCGCCAATCAGATCCTGCCGATCGATCAGCTTCAGCAGGCGGTCCCAATGGTCCGGGTTCGCTCGGCTGGTCATGATGTAGACATAGTCGTTCGGCCCGCCCGGCGCACACGGATACAGCCCCATCGGCGCGTTGCTCACGCCGGGCACCTTGCTGCCGCCGCGTTCGGCCGCCTTCCCGGTCAGGCCCTGAGTCGCAAAGTTGATGCGCATGTAGTGCAGCATCGCGTCCTGCATGGCGACCTGCAGGCGATGGCCCTCGCCCGTCTCGCGGCGCTTGTACAGCGCGCCCAGGATCGTGATCGCCATCAGCATGCCGGTGCCGGTGTCACCGAGCGAGATGCCGGGCCGGGTCGGCGGGCCGTTCTTGTCTCCGGTGACGCTGAAGGTGCCGCCGCACGCCTGGGCAATCATGTCGAAGGCGAGGTTGTGCTCGAACGGGCTGCCTTCGCCGAAGCCCTTGACCTGGGCGTAGATGATGCTCGGATTGATCGCCTTCACGACGTCATAGGACAGGCCCAGCCGCTCGATCGCGTCGGGGGCAAAGTTCTCGATCATCACGTCCGCCTTGCGAATCATGTCCTTGACGAGCTCGAGCCCCTTGGGGGACTTGAGATTGACCGTGATCGACTTCTTGTTGGCGTTGAAGGCGTGAAAGTAGTAGGGATCGGTGTCGGGCTGGCCGGGGCGGAGACGACGGCCGGGATCGCCCATGTTCGGGTTCTCGATCTTCACGACATCGGCACCCAGCCAGCCGAGTACCTCGGTACAGGACGGACCTGCCTCGAACTGCGTGAAATCGACGACCTTCACGCCCTTCAGGAAGGTGAAGTCGCAGACGCGGGCGGACATGGAACCTCCTTTCACTGAGCCCGGACGAACGCCGGCAGGGTCACACCCTCCTTCGTCCGTTCGAAGGTGACCTGGACGGGCAAGCCGATTCGCATCTCGTCCGGCGTCACCCCGCGCATCTGCGCGTTCATGCGGACGCCTTCCTCGAGATCGACGATGGCGACGATGTAGGGCAACTCCTCCTTGAAACCGGGGTGGAACGGGTGGTGCGCCACGGTCCAGCTGTGCACGCGGCCCCGCCCGGAGGCCTCGATCCATGCCACCTCCATCGAGTAGCACGCGTCGCACACCGGGCGCGGATAGTGGCGGATCTTCCGGCAGGCCGCGCACTGCTGGAGCAGCAGGCGTCCCTCGTTCAGACCGTCCCAGTACGGCTTCGAATCGCGCGTCGGCTCGGGCAGGGGCTTCGCGGCCGCCTCGGTCGCCATCGCGTCAGCCTCGCCGCATGATGGCCAAGGATCCGTCACCCATGTCGCCATACCCGGTGACGAGGCCGATCTCGGCGTCCGGGACCTGCGTCGCTCCGCCCTCGCCGCGCAGTTGCCGCACGAGCTCGACGACGTGGTTCAGACCCGCCATGTGCGCCTGGGACAGGAGCCCGCCGTGGGTGTTGACCGGGAGCCGGCCGCCCAGCGCGATCGCTCCGCCCTCGACGAAGGGGCCCCCCTCGCCCTTCCGGCAGAACCCGAGGTCCTCGATCTCGCAGAGGACGGTGAAGGTGAAGCAATCGTAGATCTCGGCGACGTCGATGTCGGCCGGCCCGACCCCGGCCATCGCGAACGCGCGCGGCGCCGCCTTGGCGAGGCCCAGCGTCGTGAGGTCCGGACGCTGCGAGATGACGCTCGGCGAATCGGGATGGCCCTCGGCGGCGCCCATCACGTAGACCGGCCGCCGCGCCAGGTCCCGGGCGCGCTCCGCCGCGCTGACGACGACGGCGGCGGCGCCGTCGCTCTCGAGGCTGCAGTCGAGCAGCCGGAGGGGGTCGGCGATCATGCGCGAGGCCTGATGGTCCTCGATCGTGATGGGCGCGGTCATGATGGCGTTGCCGTGGAGCGCCGCGTGCCGGCGGGTCGCCACGGCGATCTCGCCGAACTGGCGACTGGTGGTCCCGTAGAGCTCCATGTGACGACGGGCCATTGGCGCGTAGAGCTGCACCGGCGCGAGCGCCCCCACCGGCATCTCGAACTCGCCGACGACGCGGAACTGCGGCATCTCGCGGACACGGGCGCCGATCCGGCTGCCCGAGGCCCCGTTGCGGCCGAGCGGTATGAGGACGTGACGGCAGACGCCGGTCGCGACCACCGCGAGGGCACATTGCACGGCGGCGACCGCGCTGGCGCCGCCCATGGGGGTGGTCGCCGAGAACCGGAGGTCGGGAATGCCGAAGTTGGTGACGAAGTCCTCCGCGACCACGCCGCTGGGCGCGTAGGCGATGATGCCGTCGATGTCCGTCGGCGCCAGCCCGGCATCGGCGATGGCCGCGAGCGAGGCCTCCATCTGGAGCGCCACCACGCTCTTGCCGGAGTTGCGGCTGTAGGCCGTCTCACCGATCCCGGTGATCGCGCCCCGCTCCTTGAGACCCACGATCCCGTCCTCCGTCGCGAGGCCGCCCGGCCCAGAAGACCGCCGACCCGGCGCGCTGGTGTGCGAGCGAGACATAGCGCGTCGACGCCGGGCCTGTCAAATGTGACGCGTCCGCGGGCCTCGTCAGGCAGTTTGACTTGGGTTGTGCTGGGAGCATACGCTCACCCGAAATCGCACTTCACCTGTCGGGGGAGGGGCCAGATGAGCGCGCACCATACGCCCGAGGAAATCCGCAAGGGCCTCACGCACCCCGTCATCGACGGCGACGGGCATTGGGTCGAGTACGCCCCGGTCTTTGCCGAGAAGATCCGCAAAGTCACGGGCGACCTCGGCGCCAACGGCTTCTTGCAGTCGCAGCGGCGCGGGCCGGATTCGCTCAGCATGACCCCCGGGCAGCGCGCTGAACGCGGCGTCGCGATGGAGGGGTTCTGGGGTCGGCAATCGACCAACACCCGCGACCGCGCGACGGCCATGATGCCCAGGATGCTGTACGACCGCCTGGACGAGCTCGGGATCGACTTCGGGATCGTCTACCCGACCGCCGGGCTCGGTATCCCGCGCATCGCCGACGACGCGACGCGGCGCGCCGTGATCCGCGGCTTCAACGTCGTCACCCACGAGTACTTCAAGGACCTCGGCGACAAGCTGACCCCGGCCGCGGTGATCCCGGTGCACACGCCGGACGAGGCAATCGAGGAATTGACGTTCGTCACCAAGCAGCTGGGCGCGAAGGTCTGCATGTTCGGCAGCGGCGTGCGCCGGCCCATCCCGCACGCCAAGGGCGCCCCCGCCGACCTCGCCCGCTATGCCCAGAGCTTCGATCAGCTCGGCCTCGATAGCGAGCACGACTACGACCCGCTGTGGCAGAAGTGCCGCGAGCTCGGCATCGCGCCGACCTTCCATACCGGCGGCCGCTCCTATGGCGAGCGCAACAGCCCGACCAACTTCACCTTCAACCACATCGGTCACTTCGCCGCGGCCGGCCACAACGTCGCCAAGGCGCTGTTCCTCGGCGGCGTGACCCGGCGCTTCCCCGATCTGCGCTTCGCGTTCCTCGAGGGTGGCGTCGGCTGGGGCTGCCAGCTGTTCTGTGACCTGGTCGAGCATTGGGAGCGGCGCGGCGCCAAGGGCATGGCGAACATGGACCCGACCAAGCTCAATCGCCCGCTGCTGCGCGAGCTGGTCGACAAGTACGGCTACGCCGATATCGCCGCCGAGCTCGACAAGCGCGACGGCTGGCCGCTCGAAGAGGACTTCCTCACCGGCGGGATGCTGCCCGACGACTACATCCACTGCAACATCACCCAGAAGCAGGACTGGATCGACCTCTACGCCACGCCGTACTACTTCGGCTGCGAGGCCGACGACCGGATGAACGCGGTGGCGTTCGGCAAGGCGATGCCGCTGGACGCGCGGATCAACGCGATCTACAGCTCCGATATCGGGCATTTCGACGTCGTCGACATGCGCGACCCGCTGCCCGAGGCGTTCGAGCTGGTCGAGGACGGCCACATCACCGAAAGCGATTTTCACGACTTCGTCTTCGGCAATGCCGTGCGGCTGTGGGGCACGCAGAACCCGCGCTTCTTCGAGGGCACGGCGGTGGCCAAGGAAGCTGCGGCGTTGTTGAAGCGTGGCGCCCCGACCCTGCGCGCCGCGGCGAAATAGCCTGGAACGCGGGCGTCTCGCCCGCATTTCTTCTCACGCTCATGGGCCGGGTCACCCCCGGCCATGAGCATGTTGGGCGTCGGGCGCCGCCGCGCTACCGCCGCGGCACGCCGAAGTTGCGTCCCTCCAGCATGCCGATGGACGCTTCCGGCGCGCGCTCAGCCAGGGATCCGCTTTGACTGCGAGGTTCCATCGGCTCGGCCTTCATGCGGCCTATACTCTCCACGACAAATGACCGGTCCAGTGGCGGCGAGAGGCGTCCGGGCATCGTGACGAAACCGCACATTCACCTCGCGCAATTCCTTTGCCACGGGCCGACCTACCACAGCCTGGCGATGTGGCGGCACCCGCGCACCGCGGCGGCGGGGTACGATTGGGCGCGGCCCGAGCTGTACCAGCACATCGCCCGCGTGTGCGAGCGCGGGAAGTTCGACATGGTGTTCTTCGCCGACCTGAACTACATCTCCGACACGTATCGCGGGACGATGGACCCCGCGATCCGCCACGCCACCCAGGCGCCCGAGCACGATCCGGTCCCACTGCTGTCGTTCATGGCCGCGGTCACGACGCGCATCGGGCTTGGCGCGACCTTCTCCATCAGCCACCAGCACCCGTTCTACGCCGCGCGGCTCTGGGCCACCTTGGACCACCTCACGCGCGGGCGGGCGGCGTGGAACGTGGTGACGTCGCTCAACCACAACCAGGCGGCGAACCACGGGGAGGAGCGCAAGCCGACCGACGAGCGCTACGACCGCGCGCACGAGTTCATGGAGGTGTGCCGCAAGCTGTGGGACAGCTGGGAGCCTGATGCCGTCGTGATGGATCGAGAGGCCGGGGTCTTCGCCGATCCGGCCAAGGTGCACCGCATCGAGCACGGGGGCCGGTTCTTCCAGTCGCGCGGCCCGCTCAATGTCGTCCACTCGCCGCAGAACGGGCCGGCGATCCTCCAGGCGGGGACGTCGCCCAAGGGCCGCACGTTCGCCGCGCGCTACGCGGACGCGATCTTCGCCATCCAGCCGAACATCGCGGGCGCCAGGGCCTACTACGAGGACATCAAGCGGGAGACCGTCCGCGAGGGGCGCAAGCCGGAGGCGTGCCGGATCCTGTTCGGCATCCAGCCGATCCTCGGCCGGACCTCGGCGGAGGCGCGCCAGAAGCAGGCGATGCACAACGCGCTCGTGCCTCTCGAGGGGGGCCTGGCCATTCTCTCGGGGCACCTCGACTTCGACCTGTCGCAGATCGGTCTCGAGGAGCTGATGGCGCACCGGACCGAGCCGCAGCTGCAGCGGATGCAGACGCGGTACCGCACGCTGACCGGTGAGCTGCTCACGCTGCGCGAGGTGGCGCAGCGCCACGGGCAGAGCGTGGGGCTGCTGCAGATGGTCGGCACGCCGGCCGAGGTGGCCGATCAGATGGAGGACTACATCGACCAGGTCGGCGGCGACGGATTCATGCTGTCGCCGATCTACACCCCGGGGGCGATCGAGGAGTTCGTGGATCTCGTGGTGCCGGAGCTGCAGAGGCGAGGCCGCTACCGGCGGGACTACGCCGGTACCACGCAGCGCGATCACCTGATGCAGGAGCGCTGACGTCGGGGAGCCATGTCAAAGGCCTTCACCGACGAAGAGACGCCCGTTCCGGACGGCCCGGAGGCGCTGCCGCCGCGCGAGCGCGATCTGCCGATCACGCGAGCGGGGCTCGCGCGGCTCCGGGCCGAGCTGGCCGGGCTGTCGGCCGCCGGGCCGTCGGAGATCGGCGCGCGCCGGGCCCGGGTGCTCGCCCAGGTGCTGAAGTCGGTCTTTGTGCAGGAGCCCTCGCTGGTCGATGGGCGGGTCGGGTTCGGAACGAGCGTGACCGTCGAGGAGGCCGATGGTCGCCGCACCTCCTATGAGATCGTCGGCCCTGACGAGGTCGATCCTGCCAGGCGGCAGATCAGCGTCGCGTCGCCCGTGGCGCGGGCTCTGCTCGGGAAGCGCGCGGGAGACCTGGTCGTGCTTCGGCGCCCACGAGGCGACATCGAGGTCACGGTCGTGTCGGTGACGGTGGTACCCGAAGATACGGAGCGGTGAGGATGCGGCGGTGACAGCCAAGACAGGGGAGGGTGTGAGCGTGGACGCTTCGGACCGGGAGCTGCAACAGTATCTTTTCGATCTTCACGGCTATCTGGTGATTCACAACGTCCTGAAGCCGGCGGAGGTGGCCGAGCTGAATCGATTGATCGATGCGCAGCAGCTCCCCAGCCCTCGCGAAAAAATTCGCTTCGGCTCCGCCGCCGGCAAGCACGGACCTGATCACGGCTTCCTCAACTGGGGGGAGCCGTTCTGTCGCCTGCTGGATCACGAGGCGGTCATGCCGATGCTTCGCCTTCGGCTCGGCGACTGCTTCCGGCTCGACCGTCTCTACGGGATCCGCATGCACAAGGGGCAGACGATGGGCTCCATGCACGCGGACTACGGGGCTTCGGCGCTCAACTCCTTCACCAGGCCAGGCGAGCGCTTTCACTTTGCCCCCAACGGCATCTACGAGGGATTCGTGGTCGCGGCCTGGAGTCTTGCCGATGCCGGACCGGCCCACGGCGGATTCTGGTGCATTCCCGGCAGTCACAAGAGCAATTTCAAGTTGCCGCGCCAGATCCACGAGGCCCCGGAAAAGGCCGCCTGCGTCGTCATTCCGGAGATATCGGCGGGGTCGGTCGTGTTGTTCACCGAGGCGGTGATGCACGGAACAGCCCCGTGGAGAGCCGACCACGAGCGCCGCACTCTGCTCTACAAGTATTGCGTCTCCCACATGGCGTGGTCGCGGGCGCGGGTGCTTCCACCGCCCGATGTCCCGCTCACCCCGCGGCAGCAAGCGCTCCTCACCGAGCCGGCGGATCCCCACACGTTCGTCCCGTCGCTCTTCAGCGACCGACCGGGCGCGGAGCGGTAGGGCGCCGGCCGGGAGGTCATCGGGACGGTGCGCCTTCAGTCAGTGACGTTCACGAGCGGGGACGGGGAGACGAGTGTCCCGTCCTACCTGGCCACGCCCGACCGCCCCGGGCCGCAGCCGGTCGTGTTGATCCTCCGGGGTGTGGCTGGACCGGACGACGGGTACACGGAGATCGCTCGCCGGCTCGCCGAGTGGGGCTACGTCGCCCTGGTTCACGGGTGGAAGGTTCGCGGGGCCGACCCGGCGGACGGGCTCGTGTACGCCGATCTGCAGGGAGCGATGACCTTCCTGGGATCGGTCGGCCGGGCCGATCTTCAGAGGCTGGCGGTCTTCGGTTTCTGCCGCGGCGGGGTGCACGCGGTCATGGCGGCCCGAGCGCATCCGGAGATCCGCGTGATCGTCGTCTTCCACGGCTTCGCCTTCCGGCCGGCGGGCGCTCAGCCCGGCGCCGAGCCGTACGACCTCGCCGAGGGCGTGAACGTCCCCATGCTGGTCCTGCACGGTACGGAGGACGAGCGGGCGCCCATGGCGGACATGCGTCGGATGGAGGCGCGGATGCGGGCGCTCGGCAAGGCCTGCACGTTCAGGTTCTACGACGGCGCTCGCCACGGCTTCGCCGTGCGCACCCACCCCGGCTATGCCGAGGATGCGGCGAAGCAGAGCTTCGACGAGGCCAGGCGCTTCCTGGCGACGCACCTGCCGGTCCTTGGGCAGGAGTGAGCTGCACACGTGAGAGGAGACGGGCACGAATGGCGACCAACCGACGGCAGCAGATCCAGCTGAGCCCCGACGAGCAAGCCGCGTTCTTCCGGGAACGCAAGAAGGCCGCGCTGGCCACCATCGACAAGGACGGCTTCCCCCACGTCGTGGCCATGAACTACGTCGCGCGAGACGGCGCGTTCTACATGACCTCGTACGGGAAGGCGCAGAAGGTCGTCAACATCCGGCGCAATCCCAGGGTGGCGCTGATGATCGAGGCCGGCGACGAGTACGCCGAGCTGCGGGGCGTGATGATCCGGGGCCGCTGCGAGATCCTCGACGACGAAGCCAGCGTCAGGGGGGCGTTCGCGGCGCGGGCGACGGCGCAAGCGAATGCAGCACCCGTCCAGCCGGGCGCGCTGGCCAGCGCGCCGAAGCGCGTGGTGCTCAGGATCGTCCCGGAGAAGGTGGTCAGCTGGGACCACCGCAAGCTCGGCGGACGATACTGACCCGCGAGCGCGGAGCACGGCCGGTCTCGTGTATTCGGGTGCCCGCGTGAAGCGACACGAATTCCCGGACGCTCGTCGACGGCCGTCCGGTGACGCGCTCCACGCCGTCCGCCAGCCGGTCGTAGCGACCCGCCCGGTGCAGCTCGGCCATCGTCAGCAGGTGCAGGGCCAGGTGGGTCCGGCACCCCCGCCTGCTTCAGCGCGCGCTCCCACTCCTCGTGGGGAATGTCGGCGTATGTGATCTCACGGTTCAGGGCGTCCGAGTACTCCCGGGCGACCCCGTGCATGTCCTGCGACTGCGGGCCGGTAAGTTCGTAGAGCCGGCCCAGGTGCGGCCGAGGGTCGGCGAGGACAGCAGCGACGACCCGCGCGACATCGGCCGCGGCGACCGGAGAGGTCTTGCCCTGCCCGAACGGCAGCTCGATGCGGCCTCGGTCGCGGACGGTGGCACCGGCGAGCGGGAAGAAGCTCTCCAGGAACATGCCGAATCGGGGAGGGCTCATAACCCAAAGGTCGCTGGTTCAAATTCGAGACGAAGGACCGCCGCGCAACCGGCTGGAGCGATGGGGTCGCGCGGTCCTGCAGGCCGGCAAGAACCCGCTGACGCTTGACGAAATCCTCCGCCTGCAGCGCGTTCTCATCGAGGACAACCGCTTCGTGCGCGCGGGCCTGCGGCCCGACGGGGTCTTTTGGGGTGAACGGGATCACCAGGGTGATCCGCTGCCGGAATTCGTCGGCGCGCGGCCCGATGACCTTGCCGATCTCATGGGCGGCTTGCTCGAAGCGAACGACCGCATGCGCGCAGACGATCTTGACCCGGTGCTGGAGGCTGCAGCCACCGCCTTCGGCTTTGTCTACGTGCATCCCTTCGAGGACGGCAACGGGCGCATGCACCGCTGCCTGATCCATCACGTCCTCGCCGAGAGGAAACTCACGCCGCCGGGGATGGTGCTCCCGGTTTCGTCCGTGATGCTAGACCGCATTGACGACTACCACTCAACCCTGCAGGGCCACTCCTCCCCGCTGATGCCCTTCATCGAATGGCGGCCGACACCGGCGCGCAACGTCGAGGTACTGAACGCGACCGCGGATCTGTACCGTTATTTCGACTGCACGGAAGAAGCGGAGTTTCTGTATGCGTGCGTCAGCCGCACTGTCGAGCATGATCTGCCGCGCGAGATCGAGTATCTGCGGCGACATGACGCCGCCATTCGCGCATCATGGACGCGGTCGAGATGCCGGACCGGATTGCCGAGAACCTGGCGATGTTCATCCGGCAGAACAAAGGCACGCTCTCCAAGAGGCGCCGGGAGGATGAGTTCAGGAAACTGCGCGATGAGGAAGTTAGCTCACTTGAAAGCATTGTCCGCGACGCTTTCGAGGGCTTCGATGAAGGCGCCGGCGAAGCACGCGGTGGAGTTGCCGATGATGCCTGAACCGTGTGCAGGCGTTATTACTTCAGGGATGGCGCTCCGGCGAGGGCGCTGCGAGGGCCGAAACGGCCTCTATATACTCTTATTCCTCAGCGCGGTCAGCAACGTACGTGCCTCGCTCAGATCTGGCGTGTCGAGGCCCTCGGTGAACCAGCGCTGGATCTCGGCGAGCACTTGGCACGCGTCCTCGTTGCGGCCTTGTTGCCGCCACAATCGAGCGAGACTCGTCACCGCCCGCAGCTCCAGCGCCTTTGAGCTCCGCGCGCGGGCGACGGCGATCGCTTTCTGGAACGACTCTTCCGCGGCGACGGAACCTGACGGAGAGCCGGTGTCGAGCAACAGCTCTCCACGCAAGCGATACAGCTCCGCCTCCCAGAAGCCCTCCCCGATCCTGTCGGCGACCGACAGGGCTTCAGTCAGGATTTCGAGGCCTTCGTCAGGCCGATCGGCTCGTCGATAGGCCTCGGCGAGCAGGCCGAGGAAATGCGATCGCTCCAGCTCCTGCCCCATGGCCTTCCACTCGAGCATTCCCTGCCGGATCTGAGTGATGGCCTCGACGGCGTGACCCTGATCCGCGAGCGCCCATCCTTGGATGATCGCCGCCTGGTTCAGCAGCATGGGGAAGTTCTGCTTCGCCGAGATCGCCATCACTTCGGCGGTCAGCTCGCGGGTCGAGTCGGCCTCATGACGATAGGAATGGAGCTGGGCAAGAAACAGTAGGGCGAAGGCAAACGTGAACGGATGTCCCAGCTTTCTCGCCAGGGTGACTCCGGCTTCGGCTCTCCGCATCGCCTCTCCGGGATAACCGAGGAACCACAGAGCCCACGCGCCGAAGCAGAGACAGGCCACCCCGAGGTCATAGCCGTAGCGAAAGACGTGGGCGTCATGCTGTCGGGGGTCGTAGAGCGTGAATGCATGGTCCATGTGCATGCGCGTCGCGCCGAAGTCGCCTATCCAGAGCTGCGTATCGCCCATGACCTCATGGGCGACGAGGAGATCGGCGCGGTTCGCCCCGCGCTCGGCCAAGGTGAGCAACTGCCGTGCGAGATCGAGGCCGGCCTGGTACTCCCCGCGCAGCTCGTGAAACTCCCAGAGGCCTCTCAGAATCGAGAACAACTCGACCGTCTCGCTGTCCTCACGGCACAGCTCGCGGGCGCGCGTATACGCGTGACCGACTTGAGGATCGGCGAATCCCTTCGCGGCTCGCAGCGGCACGCCGAGCGCGACCTGTAGCGCCAGCTCGCGCCGCGTGTGTTCGGCGGTGCCCGGCAATGCCCTCAGCACATCCAGGCCCCGGGAGAGATGGCTGATCGCTTCCACGTTCGCCGAGCGTTGCACGGCTTGCTCGCCGGCGCTTTGCCAGTGCGGAAGAGCCTGCTCGAGAAGTCCCGCCTCGGTGTAGTGATGAGCCAGCAGCTCCGGCGGCGTGCTCGTCGCGTCGTCGCGTTGCGCTTCGAGGACGCGGGCGATCTGGCGGTGATACTGCTGCCGCGTGGTCTTGAGCAGGGACTCGTACGCGGCATCCTGTATCAACGCGTGCTTGAAGACGTAGCGTGACTGGGGTGGCAGCCCGCGCTGATAGAGGAGCCCGGCGTCGACCAGCCTTGCCAGCGCCTGCCGCAGTCCCGCGTCGTCGACCGGAGACACTGCACGGATCAGCTCGTAAGCGAACTCCCGGCCGAGAGCGGCGCCGAGCTGCGCGATCTCCTTCGCATTCGCCAGCCGATCGAGCCGGGCCATCAACGAGTCGTGCAGGCTGGCGGGAATCGCCAGGTCCGATTCCATGACCGCCTTGGTCAGCTCCTCGACAAAGAGCGGCACGCCATCGGTTCGTGCGATCAGTTGCCGACGCATCTCAGCGGAAAGGTCCTCGCCTCGTGCGAGGCTCTCGACCATCGCCTCGACGTCCCGGCGCGCCAGACGACTGAGCGTGAGCTGGGTCACGTGCGCGAGCATCGGCCACGGCGGACGGAAGTCCGACCTGAACGTCAACAGCTGGAGCAGCCTGGACGTCGCGAGCTGATCGATGACCAGCCCCAGCAGCTCTAGCGTCGACGGATCGACCCAGTGCAGGTCTTCGACGATCAACAGCATCGGCTGTCGTGTGGTCTCGGTTCGTACACAACTGACCAGGGCGTCCAGCGTCCGTTGCTTTTGCCGCTCGGGGGCGATCGTCAGCGGCGGGTAGCGCTCGGGCAGGGGCAGTGAGAGCAGTGCGCCGAGCAGCGGCACCGTCGCCGAGAGGTCGAGGCCATACCGCTCCAGCGCTGCCTCGAGCTTTCGGAGCTTTTCCCCGGGAGCATCGTCCCTGTCGAAGCGCAGTCGGCGGTGCAGATCCTCGATCACGGGGTAGAAGGCGCTGTTCTGATAGTAGGGAGAGCAGCGCCATTCGATCAGGCCGTGAGCGCCGCCGGCAAGATCGTCGGTGAGCACCCGCACGAGCCGTGATTTCCCGATGCCCGGCTCGCCGCTTACCAGCACGACCTGACCGTCGCCAGCGGCGGCCCGTTCCCAACGTCGGCGCAAGAACGCGACTTCCTCGTCACGACCGACGAGCGGCGTGAGTCCGGAGGCGTCCACCGCCCCGAGACGACTCTGCACGCCGCTCGCGCCGGTGACCCGGTATGCGTTGACGGGAGCGGACAGCCCCTTCAGGGGGTGAGGGCCAAGATCTTGGCAATCGAAGAAGCCGGTGACGAGCCTGCTCGTCGCGCTGCTGATCACCACTGCATTCGGCTCGGCGATCGTTTGCAGGCGCGCGGCGACGTTCGGCGTTTCGCCGAGTGCGAGCCGCTCGGAGGTTCCGGGATCACCGATGTCGCCTACAACGACGAGCCCGGTATGAATGCCGATGCGTGCCTCGACGGCCGTCACGGGATCCGGCTCCCGGCGAGAGGCATCGCCGGCTCGAAGCGCCGCGACGATGTCCAGGCCGGCCTGCACCGCGCGGCGCGCATCGTCCTCGTGCGCCTGCGGATAGCCGAAGTAGACGAGTAGTCCGTCGCCGAGATACTGCGCGATCTGCCCTTCGAAACGGTCAATGACCGCGGCGCAGGTGCGCTGATAGTCGCGCACGACTGTTCTCCAGTCTTCGGGATCGAGTCGCTGGGACAGGGCCGTCGATCCGACCAGATCGCAGAACATCACGGTAAGTTGGCGGCGCTCGCCTCCGGACTGCACGCTCGGCGAGGAGGACGCGCTCTCGGCGGGGACAGTGGATGTCGACGTCGAGGTGGGCAGTCGCGCACCGCAGCCACCGCAGAACTGTTCATTCGGCTCGTTGAGAAAGCTGCAGGACGGACACACGCCGGCGAACGACAGACCGCACCCGCCACAGAAGCGGCGGGCTTGGCGATTTTCTGCGTGGCAACGAGGGCACCGCATCGTCGTCCTCGCACGATCACGGACTTCTGGAGCGCGTCGCAAGCGTAGCTCAGCAGTCCGGGAAAGGGAAGCGGCTCCTGTTCGGCGGCGACTGCGCCCAGGAAGTTGCTCCCAACGAGGGCCAAATAGGCTCAAACCCACTTGTGGTGAGAAGCGCTAATTTACGGCGTGTTGTTTGTTGCCCGCTGGGTGTAGCACCCAATCGGGAAGGGCTCATAACCCACTGTCCTGAGCATCGGCCCGCTGTCACTGAAACACCTTGTCCGATCAAAAGGATGTACTCGTTGACGCGGTCGCCACCAGCGAGCTATCGTCGCGCTGCCCCTACGCCCGGCCCGATTCACTGGAGGCTCGGCAATGCAGTGTCCCCGGTGCCAGCAGGAGAATCCACCCCAGGCGAGGTTCTGCCTCGAATGCGCGACCCCGCTTGCTCTCCGGTGCGCCAACTGCGGGACGCAGCTGCCCTCGAATGCCAAGTTCTGCTTTCAGTGCGCGACGGCCGTTGGTGCGCCCGGCTCACCGCCACGTTTTGTCTCGCCTGAGGCCTATACGCCGAGGCACCTTGCCGAGCGGATCATCAATTCGAGGGCAGCGCTTGAGGGCGAACGAAAGCAAGTGACGGTTCTATTCGCCGATCTCAAGGGCTCAATGGAGCTGCTGGCCGACCGTGATCCCGAGGAGGCGCGCAAGCTGCTCGATCCCGTCCTCGAACTCATGATGGACGCGGTGCACCACTACGAGGGCACGGTCAACCAGGTGATGGGCGATGGCATCATGGCGCTGTTCGGCGCGCCGATCGCGCATGAGGACCATGCCGTGCGGGCGTGCTACGCGGCGCTCCGCGCGCAGGAGACCGTGCGGCGCTACGCGGAGGAGACACGCCGCGCTCACGGCGTCAACGTGCAGATGCGCGTCGGGCTCAACTCTGGAGAGGTCGTGGTGCGGACGATCCGCGGCGATCTGCACATGGACTACACGGCCGTCGGCCAGACGACCCACCTGGCGGCCCGGATGGAGCAGCTCGCGAGTCCGGGCAACGCGCTCTTGACTCGGGCGACCCTGGACCTGATCGAAGGCTTCGTCGCCGTGAAGCCGCTTGGCCTCGTGCCGGTGAAGGGGCTCGCCGATCCGGTGGAGGTCTACGAGGTGACGGGGGCGGGCCCGGCACGAACGCGACTGCAGGCGACGGCCCGGCGTGGGCTCACCCGCTTTGTGGGCCGGGACGACGAGCTGGCGCAGCTCCGCCGCTGTCAGGAGCTGGCCGAGAGCGGCCGCGGTCAGGTGGCGGCGATCGTCGGCGAAGCCGGCGTCGGCAAGTCGCGGCTGGTCTACGAGCTCACCCACTCGCACCGCCTGCGGGGCTGGCTCACCCTCGAGGCGGCCTCGGTCTCGTACGGCAAGGCGACGAGCTACCTACCGGTGATCGAGCTCCTTCAGGGCTACTTCAAGATCCAGGACCGGGACGACCTCCGGCAGATCCGCGAGAAGGTGACGGGCAAGCTCTTGACGCTCGACCGTGCCCTCGAGCCAACACTCCCGGCATTCCTCGCCCTCCTCGATGTGCCGGTCGACGACAGTGCCTGGCAGGCCCTGGATCCACGGCAACGGCGCCAGCTCACGCTCGACGCCGTCAAGCGGCTCGTGCTACGGGAGGCGCGCGAGCGGCCCCTGCTCCTGATCTTCGAGGACCTGCACTGGATCGACAGTGAAACCCAGGCCGTCCTCGACGGTCTCGTCGAAAGCCTGGGGTCGGCGCGTCTCCTGCTGCTCGTCAACTACCGGCCTGAGTACCAGCATGGCTGGGGGAGCAAGACCTACT
Source organism: uncultured Candidatus Rokubacteria bacterium (assembly GCA_963743355.1). Taxonomy (GTDB): domain Bacteria; phylum Methylomirabilota; class Methylomirabilia; order Rokubacteriales; family CSP1-6; genus AR5. The sequence continues at coordinate 2,086,987 of CAVUPM010000002.1, read as the reverse complement.
ACTCGCAGCTACGGCTAGACACGCTCCCGGCCGTGAGCGCAGGGGAGTTCCTGGACACGCTGCTCGGTGACGACTCCGGGCTGGCGTTGCTGAAGCAACTCCTCGTCAAACGGGGAAACCCGTTCTTTCTGGAGGAGACCGTCCGGACGCTCGTTGAGACAAAGACGCTGGCGGGAGAGCGCGGGCGCTATCGACTGACCCAGCCGCTGCAGGCGATCCAGGTGCCGACCACGGTGCAGACCATCCTCGCCGCGCGTATCGACCGGCTCTCGCCGGAGGACAAGCGCCTGCTCCAGGCGGCGGCCGTCGTGGGCAAGGTCGTGCCGTTGAGCCTGCTCCGGGGGATCGCCGAGTTGCGAGAGGAGGCCCTGCGGGCGGGGCTCGATCGGCTCCTGTCGGCCGAGCTCATCCAGGAGACCGGGCTCTATCCGGACCTCGAGTACGCGTTCAAGCACGCCCTCACTCACGAAGTGACCTACGGCGGCCTGCTGCACGATCGCCGGCGCGACGTCCACGGGCGCATCGTCACGGCGATCGAGACCCTCTACCAGGACCGGCTCGGGGAGCAGACCGAGCGCCTCGCCCATCACGCCGCGCGGGGGGAGCTTGGAGAGAAGGCGGTGCACTACCTGCGCCAGGCTGGGCTCAGGGCATCAGCCCGATCGGCGCTCCCCGAGGCGCAGGTCTGGCTCGAGCAGGCGCTGGGGGTGCTCGAGACGCTCCAGGAGAGCCCGGCCGCGCTCGAGCATGGCGTCGACATCCGCCTCGAGCTGCGGCCGGTCCTCACTCAGCTTGCTGAAATCCCACAGTGCCTGGAGCGACTACGGGAGGCCGAGGCGCTCGCCGAACGGCTGAAGGACGATCGTCGGCGAGGGCGGGTCTCGGCCCTCGTGACGAACACCCACTCGGACCTCGGCGAGCTGGACGAGGCGCTGGCGTTCGGGATCCGTGCAGTGACGATCGCACGGATGCTGGGAGACCTGGACCTTCGAATCCTCGCCACGAGCTTTCTCGGGCACACGCGTTATCTTCGCGGCGACTACGAGCAAGCGGTCGAGCTGGCAACCGACAACCTCGCGGCCCTGCCCGCCGCCCGGGCCCACGAAGACTTCGGTACCGCTGCACCAGCCTCCGTCTACGACCGCTGCCAGCTCGTCGTGAGCCTCGCCCAGCTCGGCAGATTCGCCGAGGCGACCGGGCACGAAGCCGAGGCGATGCGGCTCGCCGAGCCGACACAGGATGCCTACACCGTCGCGGTAGCGCACTGGGCTGCGGGTACGCTCTACACCCTGAAGGGCGATTGGGCGAAGGTACGCGCGCTGATCGAGCAATGGATCGCCTGGATCCGGGCGAGGAACGTCTTTCGCCAACTTCCCTATGCGGTCGCTTCGTCCGCTTGGGTCGGGGCGCAGTTGGGCGAGGTGGGTGAGGCGTCGGACCGGTTCAGGGAAGGCCACCAGCTGCTCGAGCGTCAGACGGCCAGAGGGCTCGTCGGTCAGCGGGGATGGGCCTTCTACGCGCTAGGTCGAGCCGGTCTGCTGCTCGGGCGGCTCGACGAGGCGCGGAGCCTGAGTGACCGCGCGATCGAATCCTCGCCATGTCACCCGGGGTACGTGGCCCATGCGCTGCACCTGCTCGGCGACATCGCAGCGCATCCCGACCGGTTCGACCCCGTTCGCGGCGAGGCTCATTATCGCGAGGCGCTGGCGCTCGCCCAGCCCCGCGGCATGCGGCCCCTCGTCGCGCACTGCCACCTCGGCCTCGCCAAGCTCTGCGACCGCACGGACAAGCGCGAGCAGGCCGAGAAGCATTTCGCCACCGCGACGACAATGTACCGGGAGATGGGCATGACGTACTGGCTGGAAAGGGCGGAGGCGGGACTCCAGTAGCCAAGAGTATGAGGAGAACTGCGCGTCCAGACTTCACCCAGGAATTACCCAGGAAGTTGCTCCCAACGAGAGCCAAAGAGGAGCACGAGGTCAACCCCGAGCGCCGCCGCGCTACCGCCGCGGCAGGCGCGCGAGCGCGTCGTAGAGGTGGATGGTCGAGCGCATCGCCTTCACCCAGTCGCCCAGGTGGAGGCTCTCGTTCTCCGAGTGGGCCTGGGTGTTGGGATCGGCCACGCCCATCAGGATGCAGGGCGCGCCCTTGAGGAGATCGGCGAACGGCTGCACGAAGCCGATGGTGCCGCCCGCGCCGACCATGGCCGTCTCCTTGCCGAAGCCCGCCTTGAGGGCGCCGCGCGCGGCCTCGAAGGCCGGCCCCTCGGGGTCGGTGGTCCACCACGGTGTGGTGCCGTTGATCTTCGCGGTGACCTTCACGCCGTAGGGCGGCCTGGTGGTGAGCTTCTTCACGAGGAGGCGGCCCGCCTCGCGCGCGTCCATGCCGGGGACGGTGCGGAGCGAGAGCCGCGCTCGGGCCGCCTCGATGATCTGGTTGGACGAGCCGAGGAACGGGCGCGCCTCCAGCGCGATCACGGTGAGCGCCGGCCGCGTCCACATGCGCTCGAGCAGCGAGAACTGCCGCTCGCCCCACAGCCGCACGCCGGGGAGCATGCCGGAGTCCTTCTTGAACTTGGCCTCCGACAGCGGCAGCTTCCGGATGCGCGCGAGCTGCTTCGCGCTGGGGCGCGCCACCTTGGCGTAGAGGCCGGGCACGTTCAGGGCGCCGTTCGGCTTGCGGAGGTCGGCGATCATGGCGCAGAGGATCTGCACGGGATCGGGCACGGGCCCGCTGAGGCCGCTGTGGAGCGGCTGGTGGAGGCCCTGCACCTCCACGTCCACCTGGCAGATGCCGCGGAGCTGATAGGTGAGCGCGGGGTGGCCGACGTCGTAGTTGCGGGTGTCGGTGAGCACGATGAAGTCCGCGGCCATCTTCGCCTGGTACTGCTCGAGGAAGCGGCCCAGGTTCCTCGAGCCGATCTCCTCCTCACCCTCGATGATGAACTTCACGTTGAGCGGGAGCGTCCTGGCAGCACGGAGGTAGGAGCCGACTGCGGCCACGTGGGCCATGACCCCGCCCTTGTCGTCGGCGGTGCCCCGGCCGTAGAGACGGCCGCCGCGCTCGGTGGGCTCGAAGGCGGGCGAGAGCCACTTCTCCGCGCGGCCGGGGGGCATCACGTCGTGATGCCCGTAGAGGAGCACGGTGGGCGCGCCCGGCCGGCGCAGCCAATCCCCGTACACGTAGGGATGCACACCGGGGATCTCCAGCACCTCGACGTGCTCCACGCCCGTGTCGCGGAGCGCCTGCGCCATCGCCTGCGCGGAGCGGCGCACCTCCTCCGGGGGGAAGCCGGCGGCGGACATGCTGGGGATGCGGCAGAGGTCCACCAGCGTCTGCTTCCAGTGGTCGAGCCGCGCGTCCAGGTCGCCCAGCGCGTCCCGCACGATGCCGTTCGCCGCCATGCTCACGCTCCCATCATGGCGCGGAGCTTCGCGCCGTTACCCTTGAACCAGTCGAAGAGGATACCCACGTCCCAGCCCGTGCAGAAGTGCGTCACCCCCATGTCCAGGTACGGCTTCGCCTGGTCGGGGGTGTCGATCTTGCGCCGCGAGACGGCGGGTATCGTCATCGGTTAGGACCGGCCCCGCGCACCCCGTCAGAGCGGGTTTGGACCGACGACTTCCCAGTGGTAGCGGTCGCGGAGCTGGTTGCGTTCGTCGTCGTTGATCGGGCGGTGGTTCAAGAGCTCCTCGACGTAGCCGCCGGCTGCGGCCGGGGTGTACATGGACAGGACGCGGCCGGTTTCGCGGCCGGTGCTCTTCCAGGCATGCGGGACGTTGCGCGGGAAGAACGCGCAGGTGCCGGGCCCGCCGACGGTGACCTCGTCGCCGATCTTGAAGGTGATCTCGCCGGCGAGCACCCAGGCGACCTCGTCGCTGTCGCGGTGCAGATGGAAGAGGCTCTTGGTGCCGACGGGCACGGTTTCCTCGAACAGCATGATGCTCTCATTGGTCTCGTGGCCGACGAGCTTCAGGGCGGCGAAGCGGCCAGGCGCCGCCATGTCGAGATGCTTCCCACCGCCCGCGGGTACGACCAAGCCTTTGGTCGCGTCCATATTGATGTCCCTCCCTGATCCTTCCGCCGTAGTTACGCGACAGGCAGCCGCTCGGCCACGCCTAGGTCATCGATGCCGGCTGGAGCTGAGGCGCGCCGCCTGTGGCGAGCGGCCACACGTACCGATCCCACGCGAGACCGACCACTTCCATCTGGCCGGCGGCTCGCGCGCCCGACCGTTCGGCGACGCGCCGCGAGCGGGCGTTCTGCGGAAGGATGGCCGAGATCGTGTACGACAGCCGCAAAACGTCGCGCGCGTAGTCGCGAACGCAACGCGCCGCTTCGGTCGCAAAACCCTGGCCCCAGACCGCGGGGTCGAACGTGTAGCCCAGCTCCGTCTCGAATGTCAGCGCGACGTCAGCAGGCGCCTGTTCGCGCCCGAACCATCCTCTGCGAACCCCGTGCTCGGGTGCCGCGGATTCGACCACCATGTCCATCAAGCCGCAGCGCCCGATCAGCGCTCGGTCTGCCTTGCGCACGACCGCGAGATAGCCGAGCGCGAGCTGCTCATAGCTCGCGAGCGTGTACTTCAACCATCCAGCCGTCTCTTCGGGTGAGCGCGGCCGGCCTTGGGGATACAGATGCTCCGCGACTTGGGGAAGTGCGTGGATGCGAGTGAAGAACGGCAGGTCGTCCGGCCCGACCCGCCGCAGCACGAGGCGATCCGACTCCAGCCGGTCTGTGCCGTGGGCCAGGGTCATGGTGAAGCCTCCTTCGTGGTCAGAGCCGTTTCGCGAAGGGCCAGCGGCAGGAGCAGGCAGACGAAGGCGATCGAGAAGAGGACGCCGAGAGCGGCGGATCTCGCGGCGAAGCCGTCGATAAGGTTGTAGGCAGCCAACAGGACTCCGAACCCGGCCAGGGGCACCCCACTCTCCTGCCAGTATTTCTGGTTCACCCAGAACATCACCAACGCGCCGCTCCCCCAAACGACCAGATTGAGGAAGACGAGCCGCGTTGCGGTGTCCCGTACGAGGGTGGCGGAGAGGACCTCTTTGAGGTCTTGGGCCGTCCCCACAGGTCCGAGAGCAACCCTGACGGCACTTCGCCGCTGAGGATCACGATCGCGAACACGGCTTGCAGCTCCATGAACTGCCGCAGCAGCTGGTGGAAGCGCCAGCGGTGGCCTTCGCTCGACCGAGGAAAGGCAGTGCTCATGGCAGCAATCCGACTTCGGCGCCCGCCCGGCGGCCCAGGAAGCGGAGCACCGTGGAGGCGTGGCGGTCGTAGATGAGCCCGAAGGCCTCGGGCTGGTCCAGCGAGCGGCCGATCACCTCGGCGTCCGGAGGAGAACTCACCATCTCCTCTTTCCCGATCGCGGGATGCGGTTCGCGGGCGCAGCGAAATGATCTTGCCAGGGCGGCCCGCCGGCGGCCGTTATCCTGAGCTAGCTGTCGACCCTACGCAATCTGACGCCCACGGGAGGTTCGGTGAGGATCGTCGCGCACGTGGACATGGACGCCTTCTATGCGGCCGTCGAGGCGCAGCGGAATCCTGCGCTCCGAGACCGGCCGCTCGTGGTCGGAGCCGATCCCAAGGAGGGCCACGGCCGGGGCGTCGTGACGGCGGCGAGCTACGCGGCCCGACGGTACGGCATCCGCTCGGCCTTGCCGATCTCGCGGGCCTGGCGCCTGGCGGAGGCCGCACGTCGCCGGGGCGAGCCCGAGACGATCTTCGTCCGTGACGATCACGGCCTCTATCGGGAAGTCTCGGCGCGGATCATGGCGATCCTCGCCGCGGCCGGCGACGCCTTCCAGAAGACCAGCATCGACGAGGCGTATCTCGAGCTCTCGTCGCTCGGCAGCTTCGACGCCGCCGTCGAGCGCGCCCGCCGGCTGAAGGCGGAGATCGTGAGCCAGGAAGGGCTGACCGCCTCGGTGGGCATAGGCCCCAACAAGCTCGTCGCCAAGATCGCCTCGGATTTCGACAAGCCCGACGGGCTCACGGTCGTGCGAGCGGAGGAGGTCCAGCCGTTTCTCGATCCGTTGCGGATCCGGGTCATCCCGGGGATCGGACCCAAGACGGAGCGTTTCCTGCACGAGCGTCACATCCGGACCGTCGCGGATCTCAGGACGCTCGAGCGGGCGCAGCTCGCGGAGTGGTTCGGCCGCTGGGGCGAGGACCTCTTCGCCAAGGCCCGCGGTCTCTCGGAGAGCGTGGTGTCGAACGAGCGGGAGCGCAAGTCCGTCGGTGAGCAGGAGACCTTCGAAATCGACACCCTGGACGCGACGTTCGTGCTGGAGCGCGCCCGTGCGCTGGCCCGGACGGTGTGGAGCCGGCTCGAGGGCCACGGCTTCCGTGCGTTCCGGACGGTCACGGTGACCGTCCGCTTCGAGAATTTCATCACCTTCGCGCGTTCGCGGACCGGCCGCGAGGCGTGGACGAGCGAGGAGGCCCTGTGCGCGGAGGCGCTCGAGCTACTCCTGCCCTTCCTCGACGACCGCGAGAATCCACGGCACCGCAAGCTCCGCCTCATCGGCGTGCGCGCGGAGAAGCTCTCCCGCTGATTCGCCTTCTCCCCGAACGGCCGCGAGGCGAGGAAGATCGCGAGCCCCGCCCGGGCATCGCTCGCCACCGGGGCGTCGGCCGGCCTCGCCGGCGGCCGGCCTCTGCGCACCAGGAGGTCGTTGCTCGAGGCGACGTGCACCCGCCAGACCTCCTCGAGCTCGTCCGGCCGGACCTTGCGGATATGCGGCTCGCCGCTCACTTCTTCTTCTGCGCCTGCTCGGCCTGCGCCTGCTTGACCACGTCGCCCACCTTCGCGATCGGCCCCTTGAGCCCGTCGAGGATCGTCCTGAGCCGGGGTCCCTCGAGGAAGATGCCGTCGATGCCGAGCCCCTTGTAGCGGGCGGCGACCTCGGAGTCCTCCATGGCCGCGCGCAGGGCCCGGGCCACCACGTCGAGGCTGGCCCGCGGCACCCCCTTGGGCGCGAAGACGATGATGCGCTCCTCGAACACCGTCGGCACGCCGGCCTCCCTCGCGGTCGGCACGTCGGGCAGCTCGGGCACGCGCTCCTCCGAGAACACGACCAGCGGGCGGACGCCCTGCGACCTGTACAGCAGGAACTCCGGACCCGAGAAGAGCGACAGCTCCGTGTGCTTGCCGAGGATGGACTTCAGGCGGACGGCCCCGCCGCCGGCCTGGACGTACCGGAACCTGACACCGGCCTCCTGCTGGAACATCAGCGGCACGAAGTGCGGCAGCAGCCCGATGTTCATCGCCACCGTGATCGTCTCGGGCTTGGCTCGGGCCTCGGCCAGCACGTCCTGGATGGTCTTGAAGCGGCTGTCTTCCAGGCACCCCAGGCCCACCTGCGTGCGCCCGACCTGGCCGACCAGCTCGAAGGCGGTGTGATCGTAGTCGACCACCCCGATCGCTGGCGCCGTCAGCAGGCCCATGTGGAACATCCCGATGGTGTAGCCGTCGGGATCGGCATCCCTGATCAGCCGGGTGCCGACGGTTCCCCCGGCCGCCGCGTTGTTGACGACGACGATCGGCTGCGATAGCAGCTTCCGCCGGTCGATCGTCTGCTGCAGGAGGCGGCCGACGATGTCGGTCTGGCCGCCCGGCGCGATCGGGATGATCATCCGGACCGGCTTGTCGGGATAAGCGGCGGCCGCCGCGCCGGCCAGGCCGAGCGGCACCGCGCCGGCGGCGGCCAGGAGTTGGAGGGCCTCGCGTCGAGTGAGCGTGTGCATGGTCATCCTCCCGGGGTTTGTGGGCCCGTCTGCGGTGGCCCGGCCGGCCCGCGGGCCGCCCGGCGCCACTCTCGCACGAACGGCCAGACGAACAGCGCGGCCGCGACGGCCAGCATCGTGGCGGCCATCGGGCGCTGCACGAGCGGCAGGTAGCTGCCCGCCGACGCCATCAGGCCCGCCCGCAGCTCGGCCTCGGCGGCAGGGGCCAGCACGAGCCCGACCACGAAGGGGGCGAGCGGGACCCGGGCCAGCTCCAGCAGGATGCCGAGCAGGCCGAAGCCCAGCATCACCCAGATGTCGAACGGGCGGTTGTTGAGCGCGAAGGCGCCGATGACGGAGAACACGATCACCATGGGCAGGATCACCGCCGGCGGCACCAGCATCAGGCGCGCGAAGAGGGCGATGCCGAACGTCATCAGCGCGAACATGACGAGATGCGCCACGAGGTGGGTGGCGAAGATCGTGTTCACGATCTCGGGGTTGTTCTTGAAGAGCAGCGGCCCCGGCTGCAGGTTGTGGATGACGAGAGCCCCCAGAAGGACCGAGTCGGTCAGGCCGCCCGCGATGCCGAGCGTCAGGATGGGTACCAGGGTGCCGCCGGTGGTGGCGTTGTTGGCGCTCTCGGCCGCGACGATCGCCTCCTCGCTGCCCGACCCGAACTCGTGGGGTCGCTTCGAGAGGTTCTTCGCCGTCGTGTAGGCCACGATGGAGGCGACGGTGGCGCCGACCCCCGGCAGGATGCCGATCCAGATCCCGATCAGCGACGAGCGCACCATGTTCCAGCCGTGCACGGCGTAGTCGCGCAGCGACACGAACATGCCGTGCATCGAGGCCCGGATGGGCTCGGGGCCCGACTCCACGTTCAGGGCGTCGGCCACGACCTGGCTGACCGCGAACATGCCCAGGATGACGGGCAGGCTGTTGAACCCGCCCTCCAGCGCGCTGACGCCGAAGGTCAGCCGCACGATGCCCGAGCTCTCGTCGATGCCGGGGTACGACACGAGCATGCCCAGCAGGCCGGCCGAGAGCCCCTTGAGGAAGGACGCCTCGGACAGCGACGAGATGAGGATGAGGGCCATCACGATCACGGCGAAGTTCTCGAACGGGCCGAACGACACGGCGAGGCGGGCGAGCGGCGGGGAGAGCAACACCAGCGCGGCCCACGAGAGGGCGCCGCCGACCACTGACGAGGCGTTGCCGAGTCCGAGCGCCCGGCCGGGCTGGCCGCGCCGGGCGAGCTGGTAGCCGTCCAGGCAGGTCATGATCGCGTTGGGCTCGCCGGGAATGCGCATCAGGGTGGCGGTGATGAGGCCGCCCGACACGCCGCCCACGAACATGGCGACGAGCAGCGAGACCGCCTCGACGCTGCCCATCTGGTAGGTGAACGGCAGCGTGAGGGCCATGAGCGTGCCCGCCGTGATCCCAGGCAGCACGCCGACCGAGACGCCGAGCGCGACCCCCGCGACCATGACCGCGAAGGCCTTGAGCGTGAAGAGGTGCAGGAAGGCGTCGGCGAGCGTCACGCCCCGGCCGCCCTCAGGTCAGGTCGAGCCTGAAGAGGACACGGAACAGCAGGTCGAGGACGACGGCCGCCGCCACGGCGAACCCGGCCATCGCCGCCACCCGCCCGCGCTCGAGGGGCCCCAGCAGCACGCCGGACAGGAACAGGTACACCGCGGTCGCGGGCAGGAAGCCGACGCCGCGGACGCTCAGGGCGCCCGCGTAGCCGAAGGCCAGAAGCAGGATGCCGGCCGCCGTCCAGGGGCGCCGCGCGTGACTGGCGGCGGCATCGAGTCCCACCACCATGCCCGTTGCGGCCTGGCCCAGGGAGCGCCCGAACAGGAGCCGCACCAGCATCGCGAGCCCGAGCAGCGCGAGCGCGACGCTGACGCCGATGGGAAAGGCCTTCGGGCCCAGCGGGTCGTACGGGGCCGGCGGCAGCCCGCGCGCCTCGTGCCACGTCACGCCAGCGACCACGCAGGACGAGCACGATGTAGGCGATCTCCGCCCGTCGCGTCTCAGCCCTCCTTCCGCTCGCCGACGAGCACCGGCTTCTCGTCCGGCGCCGGCGTGTAGCTGAAGTCGCCGCGCGCCAGGATGACGTCGCGACCGCCGTGCGCGGCGATCCGGCGGCGCTGGTCCGCGAACGCCTCGGCGGCCGCGTGGTACTCGGAGAGCACCGTCCGCTCGGGACGCTGGCCGGCCGCGATGGCCCACAGCGAGCGGGAGGGCAGCGCCTCGTCCTCGGCGGTCAGGGGGCAGCCCACGGCCTCGAGAACGGAGCGGTGGCAGTCCACCAGCGACACCGGCGTGGCGACGGTCGCGCCGGCCGGCACCCCGGGCCCGGCCACGATGAGTGGGACCGCGGCGGATTCCTCGTACATCACCGACTTGCCCCAGAGCCCGCGGCAGCCGAGGTTGTCGCCGTGGTCGGAGCTGTAGATCACCCGCGTGGTCGCCGTGGCCCCGGCCGCCTCGAGCGCCGCCAGCACCTTGCCGACGTTGTCGTCGAGGAAGCTGACGAGGCCGTAGTAGGCCGCGATGGCGCGCTGCACCGCCGCCGCATCGGCGAAGTGGTCGTCGTAGTCCATGATCGACCGCAGCGCCGCCACCGCCGGGTGGCGCGGCCGGGCCGCCTCGCCATAGAGCCGCGGCAGCGGCATGCGCTCGGGCGGATAGAGCTTGAAGAACTCCGGCGGCGGGGTCAGGGGGAAGTGCGGCCGCACGAAGGACACGAACAGGGCCCAGGGTCGGTCGCCGCTCCGCGCGCCCTCCGTCGCGATCCAGCGGCAGGCCGCGGCCGCGATCGCCAGGTCGTAGTCGTTGTAGGGCGACGGTCCCGGGCCGGCGCTCGCGGCCAGCGTGGGGGTGCTGCCCCGCCGGGCTGGCGGCTCGCGCAGCATGCCGAGGAGGTCGCCCCGACCGTCGAGGACGTGCAGGGGCACGATCTCCTCGCTGAAGCCATTGTCGTCGGCCGTCGCGCGGAAGTGCAGCTTGCCGATGGACACGACGCGATGACCGCCGGCCCGAAGGCGGTGGTGCCAGCTCGGCAGCTGCCCGTGATAGGGGGCGGCGTTGTCCCAGGCCTTCGTCGCGTACACCCAGCGGCCGGTCGCCAGCGCCGCGCGGGCGGGCACGCAGATCGGGCAGGGCGTGTACGCGCTGGTGAACCGGACGCCCCGCACCGCCAGCCGGTCGAGGTTCGGGGTGATGGCGATGGGATCGCCGTAGCAGCCGGTCCGGTCACGCTGGTGCTCGTCCGACAGGATGAAAAGAAGGTTGCCGGGCTCCACTCCCACCCCCCCCTCCCGCGATGATCTGCCCGGAGGTTGCCCCGTGGGGGGGCCCGACGTCAAGATTGCGCGCAGGCTTCAGCGCCGCCGCGGATCCCCGGAGCCGCTGCCGGTCGCGGAGCCTCGCTTGGGCCGGCGGACGGTCCTCACCTTCCCGCTCCCTCCGCCTCCGCAGAAGAACTGATCGCCGCCATCGGACTCGAGCCCCGAAACGCCCACTCCGGGCGGCATCTCGAGCCTCTCCAGGACCTCTCCCGTTCGAGGATCGACTCGCCTCAAATCGCTCTCGTCACCTTCCCAGGTGCCGTGCCAGAGCTCTCCGTCGACCCAGGTGACCCCGGTGACGAAGCGGTTGGACTCGATCGTGCGAAGAATCGCCCCTGTTTCGGGATCGATCTGATGGATCTTCCGGTCCCGATACTGCCCCACCCAGAGCGTCCCTTCGGCCCACGTGAGCCCCGAGTCACCGCCGCCGCCGGGCGCCGGGATCGTGGCGAGCACACGGCCGGTCTTCGGATCGATCTTCTGGATGCGATCCTCGGCGAGCTGAAACAGGTGCTGGCCGTCGAAGGCCGTTCCTGCATGCGCGGCGACATCGATCGAGCGCAGCGTCTTCCCGCTCGCAGGATCGAAGGCGTTCAGCTTGTCTCCGGCAGCAAACCAGACGTTCTGGCCGTCATACGTGACTCCATGCACGTGGTCGGCACCCGGAAAGGGTCCATACTCACGGACGATCTCGGCGGTTGATCGACTCATGCTTCCATCCTAGTCAATCGGCAGAGGAGCGGGGAGTAACAAGGTCGTCGTGAATCCCGGCACGGGCGGGGTCATCCAACGACGAGCTCGCCCGCGACCGAACGACTGCACCTTGCCTGCTGCCGCAAGCGAGTCGAGCGCCCGCTGCACGGTGCGCTGGCTCGTTCCAAGCGCAAGCGCAAGGGCCGAGCTCGACCACGATTCACCGTCGGCGAGGAAGGCGAGCACCGCCGCATGCTCCTCTTCGACGGGCCGCGCCAGCACGACGACCTCGCGTGCGCGGCGCGGCGCCAGCGCAAACCCTCGCTTCGTCGCGCTCACGTCGGCCAGCGTCCGAAGCACCGTGCGAAGCCGCCCGACTTCGACGCGCAACCGCGCGCGATGCGATTCATCGGCGAGCTTCGATCCGAATGCGCGCGCGACGAGCGTGTCCCTCGGTACGTCTCCCGGCCACGCTTCGCCCAGCGCGCGTGCGAGCGCGAACAACACCGGACGCGTTGCGAGCGAGACCACCGTGCTTGCGTCACGCACGACATGACGGCACGCGTCCACGACGAATGCTTTCGACGCCAGCAACGCTTCGACCTCCTCGAGCAGGAGGAGTCGCTCCTCGCCACTCGCAATCAGGCGCGCAGCGGGCGTGTTCAGGACGAGGAATGCGCTTTCGACCTCCGCCGTCAGCGCAGGGATACGTGCGTGGCGCGCTGCGCGCTCGGCCCGAGCGAGCGCAGCGCGCGCCGCCTTCGTCCGGAGGCGCCGCATCGCGATCCCCGCGACCACCAGCTCGTGGGCGGTCCTCGACGCGGGAGGGAGGGGCGCGGGGTCGAGCTCGGCGAGCGTACGCTCGGCCTCGTCGATGCGCCCGATCAGGAGGAGGCGCCGGACCTCGAGATACCGCGCGTGCGCGGCGTTGACCCGGTCGCCGTGCGCTTCGAGCGTCGCCCGCGCCGCGTCGAGCGCCTTCGCAGGCCAGCCCAGGTCGCGCGAGACGAGCGCGATCTCGGCCTCGGCGACGACGCACCTCGCGCGGGCCACGGCCTCTTTCGGACCGAAGGCGCGCGCGGCACGTCGCAGGAGCGCCTTCGCTCGAACGAGATCGCCGAGCTGCGCCATCGCGATGCCTCGAAGCGCGAGCGCCGGCGCGTCGTCGCGCAGGGCGACCCGCTTCAACGCGCCGAGGGGATCACCCGCCGCGAGTGCACGCGCCGCGGCGGTGATCAGCGAGTCCATCGGAATCCCGTCACACTTGTCACTCCCACCGTTCGATGCCCGGCGCTAAATCTATCTCATGACCAGAACGAGGGATGGGCGGCGAATGGAACCGTGAATCGGTGCCGGCGCCGGACATCGACCGAACGCGCGACGGAAGGGCACGAACGATGAAGGACACCCGAAGGAAGGAGAGAAGAGCGATGACGAAGCACATGACCGGGACACGTAAAGAGTGGCTCGCAGCGCGGCTCGAGCTGCTCGAGGCGGAGAAGGAGCTCACGCGGCGCAGCGACGAGCTGGCGCGGCGGCGGCAGGAGCTGCCGTGGGTTCGGATCGACAAGGAGTATCGATTCGAGACCGACGAGGGGAGCGCCTCGCTGGCGGACCTCTTCCGAGGGCGCTCGCAGCTCCTCGTCTACCACTTCATGTTCGGGCCCGACTACACGGCGGGGTGTCCGTCCTGCTCGGCGATCGCGGACGGGTTCGACGGCTTCGTCGTCCACCTGGCCAACCACGACGTCACGCTCTCGGCGGTGTCGCGGGCGCCGCTCGCGAAGCTGCAGGCGTACAAGCGGCGGATGGGGTGGACGTTTCCCTGGGCGTCCTCGTTCGGCGGCGACTTCAACTTCGACTTCAACGTCCGGTTCACCGAGGAGCAACAGCGCGAGGGAGGCATCGAGTACAACTACCGGCGCGAGCGGCGGCGATGGCACGTTGCGACGGCGGCGAGGGGCCCGTCGCCGAGATCGCGGCCATGACCGGAACCGACGTGGCCACGTACACGCGCGAGAGGCCGGGCATGAGCGCGTTCGCGCTCGAGGACGGCGTCGTCTACCACACCTATTCCACCTATGCGCGCGGACTGGACGGCCTCTGGGGCATGTACCAGTGGCTCGACCGCGCACCCAGGGGGCGCAACGAGACGGGCGTCTGGTGGCGCCGCCACGACGAGTACGACAAGCGCTGAGCGAAGTCGTGAGTGTCGTTGGCGCAACCGGCGGACAGGAGATCTCACGACGCATGGCTTCCGAGCGAGCTTCCCAGCGAGCGTTCTTCGGCGTCTCGGCGCTGCTCTTCGCCGCCAGCGCGGCGGTGACGATCGTCTGGTGCGCGTCCATGTCGGCGATGGGCGAGATGCCGATGCCCGGCGGCTGGACGATGTCGATGGCGTGGATGCGGATGCCCGGACAGACGTGGCCCGGCGCCGCGGCGTCGTTCCTCGGCATGTGGGTCGTGATGATGGTGGCGATGATGCTGCCGTCCCTGGTCCCGATGCTGTGGCGCTACCGCCAGGCCGTCGGCAGGGCAGGCGAGACGCGCCTCGGTCGGCTGACCGCGCTCGTGGGCGTGGGTTACTTCTTCGTCTGGACCGTGTTCGGAATGGCCGCCTTTCCGCTGGGCGTCGCGCTGGCGGCGATCGAGATGCAGCAGCCGGCGCTGGCGCGCGCCGTACCGATCGCGGTCGGTGTGGTCGTCCTGATCGCCGGCGCGCTCCAGTTCACCGCGTGGAAGGCGCGTCACCTTGCCTGCTGCCGGGAGGCACCCGGGCGCGGCCGTACGCTGCCGGCCGACGCCGGCACGGCCTGGCGACACGGCCTGCGCCTCGGCCTCCACTGCAGCCACTGCTGTGCCGGTCTGATGGCGATCCTCCTGGTCATCGGGGTCATGGACCTTCGCGCGATGGCTGTCGTGGCGGCAGCCATCACCGTCGAACGTCTCGCACCGGCCGGTGAGCGCGTCGCGCGAGCCATCGGGGCCGTCGTCGTCGGGGCAGGGTTGTTTCTGATCGCGCGAGCAGCCGGGCTCGGATGACGCATTTACGGTGTGCCAGCGCCAGACTCTGCGCGACCACGTGGCCGTGAGGTAGACTACCGCCCGGGAGGGGAATCGCCATGCGCTTCCTCAAGTCCCACGAGCTCGTGAGGGCCTAGCCAATGAGCGACGGACGATTCACCACGTTGACGGCCGAGACGATGACTCCGGAGCAGAAGTGCGTGGCGGAGGCTATCCAGTCGGGCCCGCGCGGCGCGGGTCTCCGCGGGCCGTTCAACGCGCTCCTGCGAAGTCCGGAGCTGTGCGATCTCGTCCAGCGGGTCGGCGCCTTCGTCCGGTTCGGCACGTCGATCCCCGCGCGGGTCAACGAGCTGGCGATCATCATGGCCGGGCGGAAGTGGACGGCGCAGTACGAGTTCTACGCGCATCGCCGGCTCGCCATCGAGGCCGGCCTCGAGCCCGCCATCGCCGACGCCATCGCTGCTGGCACGCGCCCTCGCGGCATGGCGGAGGACGAGGCGATCGCGTACGACTTCGTCTCTGAGCTGCTCGCGACGGGCCAGGTCTCGGACGCCGCCTTTGCGCGTGCGAAGGCGGCCTTCGGTGAGCGCGGTGTGATCGACCTCGTGGGCGCGGTCGGCTACTACAGCCTCGTCTCGATGGTGCTGAACGTCGCGCGGGTCCCCCTGCCTGCCGGCGTCGAGCCCCCGCTGAAGTAGCCGGCGAACGACGGCCGCCGACGCGGAGCGTCATGCGCACCAACACGACGAAGGCGAAACTGGCCGCAGGCCAGGTGGTCTTCGGCGCCATCATCAGCCGCCATGCGCCGGACCAGGTCGAGCTGTTCGGAGCGATCGGCTACGACTTCGTCATGATCGACTGCGAGCACGGCCCGATGGACCTGGACGAGGTCGAGCACATGGTGCGGGCCGCCGAAGTGTTCGGCATCACCCCCATCACCCGCATTCCCAATCACGAGGACTCCACGATCCTGCGCTTTCTGGATCGCGGCGTGCAGGGCATCATCGTGCCGCACGTCAACACCCGCGAGGCCGCCGAGGCCGTAGCCAGGGCGGCCCGGTACTGGCCGGATGGCCACCGGGGGATGGCCGGGGGGCGCGCCCATGACTATGGCGTCGGAGTCTCGCGTGACGAATCGACCCGCTGGATCAACGCCGAGCTCCTGGTGATACCCATGGTCGAAGAGATCGAGGCCGTGGACAACCTGGATGCGATCCTCACCGTGCCCGGGATCGACGTGCTGCACGTCGCGTCCGGCGATCTCGGCCAGAGCATGGGCAACCCCGGCGCGGCGGCGGTTCGCCAGGTCATGCGCCAGGTCGTTCCCCGGATCAGGGCGGGCGGCAAGATGGTCGGCGTGGGCGGCAATTCGCCGATGGATGCCGCGGGGATCGCGGAGTTCATCAAGCTCGGCGCCAACCTCGTGACCATCTCGGCCCTGGGCCTCCTGCGCCTCGGCGCCGACGACTTTCGCCGGCGGGTGCAGGCGGCGCTGTAGCCCGTTGGCGTCTTCCCGGCGGCACGACCGATCCGGGGAGCGCCTCCGACGTGGGGCTCGCGGACCGGCGGGTGTGGCGGGGTCGGGGGCGTGGAGTACCATCTCGGGTGCTGGGTGACGCGGGCGCTGGCGTGATGGCGGGGCTCACCGATCCGTCCCGCTCTCGACCGGATGGCGCGGTGCGCAGAATCCGTGCCGCTCTCGACTGGAGGATGAGGCGATGGAGTTCGGGATCTTCAATCTGATGGGGGCGCGCGAGGCGGACAAGCCGACCGCGCAGGTGTTCGGCGAAGTCGCCGAGCAGACGAGGCTGGCCGACGAGCTCGGCTACACGATTGCCTGGTTCGCCGAGCACCACTTCTCGAACTACTGTTTGTGTGCGTCGCCATTGATGATGGTGGCGCACTGCGCCTCGATCACCAGGCGGATCCGGCTGGGTACTGCGGTGGTGGTGTTGCCCCTGTACAACCCGGCGCGCCTCGTGGCCGAGATCGCGACGGCCGACGCATTGTCGAATGGCCGACTGATGCTCGGCGTCGGCGCCGGCTACCAGCCGTACGAATTCGAGCGGTTCGGCACCGACATCGCGCAGAACCTCGAGATGACCGAGGAGTTCTGCGACATCCTCGACCTGGCCTTCAGCCGGGATTTCTTCAGCTACCAGGGCAAGCACTACCGGATACCGGACACGCATATCCCCGCCCGCCCGGTGCAGAACCCGCTGCCGATCTACGTCGCCGGCCATACCCAGGCGATGTTCCGTACCGCCGCGCGGCATGGCTATCGGGTGCTCTCGTCGGGCCGGGTGGGCGGCGCCACGTTGCTGGCCGAGCAGTATGCCGACATCGTCGCCGCGTTCGCCGCCGAGAACGCGCCGTTGTCGCGGGCGCACATCACCATCAACCGCTTTGCCCACATCACCGACAGCCGCGAGGAGGGGATGCGCTTTGCCGAGAACGCGCGCTATCAGACGCGGCTCGCGTCGAGTCTCCGGCGCCGGCAGGAAGTCATGCAAGGTACCGTGCTGGTCGATGTCCCGTTTCCCGACGAGCCGCCGCTCGAGACCATCCACGACAATCTGCTGATCGGTGATGTCGACACGGTCGCCGAGAAGCTCGTCGCCGAGGTCCACGCGACCAGGCCCGTGCATGTGTGCTTCTCGTTCAAGGTCGGCAACACGCCGCACAAGGCGGCGATGCGCTCGATGGAGCTGATGATCGGCGAGGTCGGGCCGAAGGTCGAGAAGGCGCTCGGGGCAGCAGGAGCATGACAGGAGGATCGCACTCATGATGACGACTGATGTGTACCCGGGCAAGGATCTCGGCACGCTCGAGCTGACGATCACCGACGAGATGGTCCAGCACTACATCAAGGGGCTCGACGAGCCAAACCCCTGGTATACGACGGCGACGCCCTTTGGCGGACCGGTGGCGCCGGTGATCATCTACCAGCAGGCGGACAGCCAGTTCAAGGGCTGGTACCTCGACAACCTCTTCGGCAACCTGTGGAGGCGTCAGGAATGGGAGATCCATGCGCCGACGCGCGTGGGGCAAATCTTGAAGTTCAGCGCGCGGGTGGCCGAACGCTACCGGAGGCGGGATCGCGACGTCGTCGCGCAGGAGATGTGGGTGCGAGACGAGGCCGGGCACCTGATCGCGCGCAGCGTCCATCACCAGAGCTTCCTGGCGGAGCAGACCAGCGGCGAAGTCACCTTGCGCGATCCGGCGACCAAGGAAGGCGTGAGGCAGGCGGGCGAGCCCTCCGGGGAGCCGCTGTCGGTCGAGCTCCGCAAGACGTTTACCGAAGCGATGTGCGACGAGTTCTTCTACAGCAGCCGGAACTACCACAACGACAAGGCCGCCTCGAAGGAGCTCGGCTTCGGAGACACGGTGATCGGGGGCCGCATGACGCTCTCGTGCGTCACCGAGCTCCTGACCCGGCATTTCGGCCGCGGCTTCTACCTGGGCGGCCGCCTGGACGTGAAGTTCACCAACGTGCTGTGGCCGAACGAGCCCTTCACCACGCGGGGGATCATCACCGGCCGGCGCGTGGAGGGCGGCCAGACGCGCGCCGAGGTCACGGTCTTCTGCGAGAAGAATGACGGAACGAAGATCATCGTGGCCAGCGCGAGTGCTCTCGAAGGTTGTTAACCGTTGCGCTGACAGGAGAGCTCACACCATGTCGCAGAAGACCGCGCTGGAGGACGTGAAGGTCCTTGATCTGACCCAGTTCGAGGCCGGAACCTCATGCACCGAGGCGCTGGCATGGCTGGGGGCCGATGTCATCAAAGTCGAGAATCCCCGGGGCGGCGACCAGGGGCGCGGTGCTTCCACCGACCAGCCGGGGGTGGATTCGCACTACTTCATGCTGCTCAACGCCAACAAGCGCAGCATCACCCTGAACCTCGGCAGCCCACGCGGTCGCGAGATTTTCACGCAGATGTTGACGAAGGCCGACGTCATGATCGAGAATTTCGCCCCCGGCGCCATCGAGCGGCTGGGCTTCGGCTACGACGTCGCCCGGCAGATCAATCCCCGGCTCATCTATGCGCAGGTCAAGGGTTTTGGCGACGGTCCATACGAGAACTACGTGAGCTTCGACATGATCGCTCAGTCCGTGGGCGGAGCCCTGAGCTTGACGGGCACGACGGAGACCGAGCCCCTCAAGCCCGGACCGACCATCGGCGACACGGGCACCGGGCTGCACTGCGCCATCGGCATTCTGGCCGCCCTGCACCAGCGCGAGCGCACCGGCCGGGGTCAGCACATCAAAGTGGCTATGCAGGATGCCGTGATCAACTTCAGCCGCATCGCCTTCGCGCGCCAGGCTGCCAGCGGCAAGGCGGCGGTGCGCTCGGGCAATCGCAGCGCGCTGGGCACGACGGCTCCGAGCGGCCTCTACAAGTGCAAAGGCGGAGGTCTCAACGACTACTGCTTCATCTATACGACCCGCGCCGGCAACCGGCACTGGGACCGCCTGCTGAAGGCCATCGGCCGAGAGGACCTGATCGGTGACGAACGCTTCAACTCGCCGGAGAAGCGCTGGGCCAATCACGACGAGGTGGACCGCATTCTGAGCGAGTTTACCCAGAGCCGTACCAAGGCCGAGGTCATGCAGATCCTGGGCGACGCCGGCGTCCCCGCCGGGGCCGTCTACGATACGATGGAGATCACGCAGGATCCCGCGCTCCAGAAGCGCGAGATGATCGTCACCGTCGACCACCCCAAGCGCGGCAAATTCACGCTGCCCGGATGGCCAGTCAAGATGTCCGAATCGCACGTCGCGGTGGATCGCTCACCGCTGCTCGGCGAGCACAATACCGCGATCTATGCCGAGTGGCTGGGCTTGACCGCGCGCGACCTGGAGGATCTCAAGGCCCACGACATCATCTGATAGCTTCGGCGGCTCCTCGCGCGCTGGCTGACGCCGGCTGTGGCGCGCTCGAACCAACGTGACGATCTGCGGCGAGTCAGGGCGTCGCGGACACCCAGCGCTCGGCCGGGCACGGGACGGGGCACGGGATGTGGTAGCCACCTTCGGATTCGCGTTAGCTTTCTGGCAACCCGGCCTTGCGTGCTCCCTCGACAATCCGCTGGAATTCCTTGCGGAAGGCTGGATTGTCGGAAACTCCTGATCCTTCCTGCACCAGTGTCTGCACCGTGTACCCTGGCCTCAGCTTGAGGAGCTCCGCAACCGCGGCCGCCGCCTCTGCGTTCTGCCCCCGCCAAGCGTACGCAGAGGCGAGATCGACGTAGGCAAAGTAGAACGTCTTACCGGTCGCAATCGACTTGAGGCACCAGTCGATGGCCTGAGCGTCGCGCGCCAGGTGCGTGTTCGCGTGGCAGAGGACGAAATACCAGACATACAACTCAGGATCGCGCGGACTTAGACGTATCGCCCTCTCGACAGGCGCCAATGCATCCGCTGCCCGACCAATCACATTCAAGTTCCGCGCCCGTCCAACGTATGCCGCTGCATGGTTACGATCAAGGGCGATGGCCCTGTCGTACGTCGCAAGCGCGGCATCAAATCGGCTGGACAATCCGAGAACCTCGGCCTTCACGTAATGCGCATGGGCATAGTTGGGCGCGGTGGAGATGGCCCGCGAGGCTGCTTCGTCGGCACGGGCCAGCACCTTGGCAGGTTCGGGATCCCAGCGGTTGCGGTAGATGAGAGTGAGCGCCTGGGCGAGCCCGACTCTGGCTTGACTATTATCCGGATCGATTCGAAGAGCATCCTCGAACAACGTGACGGACCTCTGCGCATCGTCCTTGTTCGGCCCGCCATTCAAGACCGACCAGCCACGCATGGTGAGATCCACCGCATCCGGGTCGGTGCGCGGCGCCCGGCGCCCCTCGACATTGACGAGCTCGACACTGAGCATCCTGGCAAGTCGGTTCGCGATGCCGAAGTTGTCCTGGAGGGCCAGCGTGCTTTGGTCGACGTCCATCTGTTCGGCCCACAGATGCGCGCCGGTGCCCGCGTCGATGAGCTGCGCGTTGACGCGGACGGTGCCTCCCATCCGGCGTACGCTCCCCTCGAGCACATACCGGACACCCAACTCGCGGCCAAGTTGCCGGACATCGACGGCCTTGCCCTTGAATGTGAACGCCGTGTTCCTGGAGATAACAAAGCTTCCAGCAATTCGCGATAGATCACTGGTCAGGTCTTCAGTTATGCCATCGGCGAAGTAGTCCTGGCTCGGATCGCCACTCAGGTTGCTAAAGGGCAGCACGAGGATTGAGAGACGCGGCGCCTCTGTTCTGTCTGCTGGCTGACTTGGGAAGAAGGGCGAGCCCATCCACCAAGCTCCTCCCGCCCCGAAGAGAACCAGGAACGTCGCCAGGCCCCACACAATCCAACGCCTGCGGTCCGTTAGGGCGGGGCGTCTGACGAGCGTGGCGACGGCCTCGGAGGATGCGCCCGGGATGTGGAGTTGATACATTCGCACGGGCTGCTCGATGTTCTTGACCTGCCGCTCGCCCACATCCTCGAAGGTGAACGGGAGTTTGCCGCGGACCTGATCGTAGACGGTACTGGACACGAGCACGCCACCCGGCTCGGCCAGTGCCTCCAGCCGCGCCGCGATGTTGATGCCGTCACCGTAGATCCGGGTCTCGTCGTGGATCACATCGCCCAGATTGATCCCGATGCGAAACCGCATGCGGCGACTCTCGGGCACTTGCCGATTCCGCTCGGCCATCACGGTCTGGATCTCGACCGCACACTCGGTGGCGCCAATGACGCTGGGGAACTCAGCCATGATGCCATCGCCGGCGGTGTCGATGATCCGCCCACCGTGCCGGCCGATCAGCGGCAGGATCACGCTCTGATGGGCCTTGAGGTCGCGCACGGTGGCGGGCTCGTCCTCGTGCATGAGCCGGCTGTAGCCCGCGATATCGGCGGCAAGAATGGCGGCGAGCCGGCGCTGTATCGAGGGCTCTTCGTCCATGACGTGGTCTCTGCGCTCGCACAGGCGAGCAGCGGGTAGTGTGGCACATCGCTCTGCGGATCGCGAGGACGGTGCCCTATGCTGATGCCGCGGGAGATAGCCTAACTTCCGCACCGCGGGGCGCGAAACCGTGACGAGGGGTCAGCGGCCGCAGGAGCCGCTAACCCCTTTCGTTTACCCAGACTTCACCCAGGAAGTGGCTAAGTCATCACCGGCCGCATGGCTACGGCTACTACTTGCAAGGCTTCTGCTGTTTACACGCCATGATTCGCCACGTGTGGCCGACGTCGCCCCCATCCCAGCCAGGGAAAGGCCAGTCCGCGACGATCTTGGGGTCCACGACGACCTCGATGAATACGTCGAACAAGGGGATGGCTTCGAAATTTTCGAACTTGTAGTTGCCGATCTTGCGCAGCTGGGCTTCTCTGGCCTTGGCATCGGTGATCTGCAGGAGGTCTTCCCACATCTTGTAAATCTCATCGGTCTGAAAGATATGTCCGATGCCCTTACCGACGTTGAAGACAGCGAGCTGCGGCTCTACCGCCTTCTTCGAAGGGGGGATCGCCCAGAGATAGCCACTGGCTTCGCGCTTCTGCAACTTGGGGCGCACGGCAGCCACCCAGTCGGCCTCTTGGAGCTCTATCTCGATGCCCACCTCGCGCAGCTGAAGGGCCACGGCTTCCATCACCGCGATCATTTCCGGAGCGCCGGCGAAGGGATATAGCCAGGCCTTGGCTTTGAAGCCCTTGGGATACCCCGCCTCCGCGAGCAGCCGTTTCGCCGCCGCCCGGTCGAAGCCATACATGGCCGGGAACCGCTTCTCCCAGGTGGGGTCCCAGCCTTCCAGGTCCGGGTAGAACCCATGCACGTACATGGGGCTCGCCCGACCCTTGTACAACACCTTGAGCAGCTCATTCCGGTTGATCGCTTTGTTCATGGCCTGCCGCACTTTGACGTTCGCCCAGGGAAGCTTCGGGTCGAGTTTGCCCGTGGTGCCTCCGTACTCCGTGTAGCGCCCCGTGGCCTTGTCCTCGGTGCCGAAGTAGAGCCCGCCGAAATTGACCTGCATCTGCTGCGCGGTGCCTCGGCTCCGGATGAGCTTGTAGCCTTTGGCGACCAGCTCGTCGGTGAGGTCCTTGTTGACCTCGGTGAGGTGGGTTTCGCCCGCGATCAGCTGCGCAAAGCGCGTCGATTCTTCGATGGTCCACGTCATCTTGATCTCTTTCCAGTCCACCACGCCATGCTTCCAGTGCGGGGTTGGCGCCCGCTCGTACAGGACATACCGACCCAGCTGTCGCTCTTTGAAGATGTACGGCCCCGTCCCGGCTGGCTTGCGGTCGTAACCCATCTCTCCTTCTGCGTCCCACTGCTTCTTGCTGAAGATCATGACGTTCGAAGCGCTCGAGTAGTAAAACGGCATGTCCAGACACACGACCTTGCAGTGCATGGTGATCTCGTGAGCGCTGACCACCTCGATCTTCTGCACCTGACAGATGCCGGCCCGGTAGCCAGCAACCGGTGGGTCCTTCCGGCCGGGGTAGTTCGGGTCGCACCAGAGGGCATGGGTGTGGACGACATCCTGGGCCGTGAACTCGCCGTACCCATGATGGAATTGCACGCCCTTGTGCAGCTTTACCCTCCAGGACCTCCCATTGGGGCCCAGCGTCCAGCTATCCGCCAACCAGGGTTTGTACTGGCCCGTCTCCGCGTCGACCTCCACGAGCCACTCGAGCATGGGATCGTGTTGAATATTGTGATCGGCCGTCCCATTGATCCAGGGGCGCACATAGTCCAGGTACGGCGTGATCAGGCCCATCACCAGGCGGTCCACCTTGGGCTTCCCCGGCGTGGGCGTTTGCGCCACCGCAGGGGCGGCCACCAGGAGCAGAAGCGGCAGCAGCAGGACGTAGCGGAACGCGGCAACCTTCCTAGGACGCTGTCGAGCCATAGCTTGACCCCCGTTTTCCGAGCGTGGGCGACATAGAAAGCCATTCCCAGAGGCGACCCCTCCGCCCTGCGGGTGCCGGACTGGGTCGGTCCGGGCAACGCGCTTGGCTTGGCGCACCTGCACTGCGCCGAATGGTGCTTCGCCCGTGGCCCGTCGTCAAGGTCCGTGCGAGTGGAGCACCATTAGAGGTCGGTCCCTGCCGACCCTGGAAGCGCTTCCAGAACGAAATTCGCCCTCGAGGCCCTTGTCCAACCGATGCAACCTTTTGGACCCCGCCCGCGACGTATAGTCGACCCTGCGATGGAAACCGACGACCTGCTCGTCCGCCGGACGCTGGCCGGGGACAAGTCTGCGTTCGGGGTACTCATCGATCGGCACCGGCCGGAGGTGTTGCGCCTGGCCCGATACGTGCTCCGCGGGACGGTCGACGCCGAGGACTGCGTCCAGGAGGCCTTCCTCTACGCCTTGCTCGGCCTTCGGGAGCTCCGCGCCCCGGATCGCTTCCTCGCCTGGGTCCTCGGGATCGTGATGAACCTGGCCAAGAGCCGCCTCCGTGCCCGACGGGAGGTCCCGGTCGCGGATTGGGCCGGCGGCCGCGCCGTCGCGGGGTTCCTCTGGATCGACGCCGAACCGTCGCCCGAGGCTAGGCAGGAGGCCCGCGAGCTGCACGACCACATCTGGAGGGCGCTGGCCGAGCTGCCGGCCGAGCAGCGGGAAGCCGTGCAGCTCCACTACGTGGAGGAACTTCGCGTTTGGGAGATCGCGGCGCTCGTGGGCGTGCCCTCGGGCACGGTCAAGGCTCGGAGGAGATCGCGATGATCGAGGTCACCATCGACGACGTGGTCGTGCGGACTCCGAAGGACGGGGAGGCACAGTGGATCCCTCTCGGCAAGGACTACAAACTCGGCCATTGGCGGGTCATCCTGCTCCGAGAACGCGATGGCCAGCGCGCGCTCCCGATCTGGGTGGGCCCCATCGAAGGCGACATGATCGCCATGCGCCTGGCCGGGCTCTCGACCGCCCGGCCGACGCCGTACATGCTGATGGCCCGCGTACTCGAGGTGGCCGGGATCACGGTCGAGCGCGTCGTGGTCAACGCGCTTCGCGACGAGATCTTCTACGCGTTGCTGTGCCTGCGCATCGATGGCCGGCTGCATGAGGTGGACGCCCGCCCCAGCGACGCCATCATCCTCGCCCTCCACACCGGCGCGCCGCTCTTTGTGACCCCCGAGATGCTCGAGCTACCGATCGTCGTCATGGCTGGGACGGCGCTGGATCAACTGGAGGAGTACGTCCGCCGCAAGCGAGAGGCCAAGAACGAAGCGCCGGAGGTCCCGGCGATGGCGTGGCAGCGATTCCGCTCCCTGTCGCGCGCCGAGAACCCGTGGATCACGGGGCCGTGATCCGCACATGAGACTCCAGGCCCAGGACCTCTCGCTCGCCTACGGCGACGCCGTCGCCTTGCGGAACCTCACGGCCGAGATCACCGGCAGTGTCCTCGGCGTGCTCGGGGCCACCGCATCGGGAAAGACGTCACTGCTGCAGATCATCGCGGGCCAGATCGCGCCCTCGGGTGGTGAGCTTCGGATCGACGGGCACGTCGTTCAGCCGACGAAGCGCCGTGATGTCGCGTACGTCCCGCAGGACGCGGGCGCCTTCCCCTTCTTCCAGCGCCCGAAGGAAACGATGACGCTGGCTCTGTCCCTCAAGGGGATCAAGGCGTCAGACTACCCCGACCAGTTCCTCGACGCCCTCGGGCTCGGGGACGAAGACCGGACCGCCGCGGGCTATTCCGCCGGCATGAAACAGAAGGCGCGCATCGCCTACGCGATGCTCCACACGCCTCGGTTGCTGGTGCTCGACGAGCCGATGACGGGGCTGGACATCCGCGAGCGCTTCCGCGTCCTCCGTCTGCTGGGCCGGCTGCGGACCCTCGCGGGCATCATTTTCTCGACACACCATCCGGAAGATGCCGCCGCCGTTTGCGACGAGATCCTGATCCTGCACCGGGGCCGGGCCGTCGTGTGCGGTAGCCCGTCGGAGATCACGCAGATGGCGGTCGGGCACACCTTCGAAACCTCGATGCCCGTTCAGCACCTGCCGCAGAGCAAGGACTGGGACGTCGTCTCGGCCGAACGCGACGGCGAGCAGCTTCATCTGCGGGTCGTCGGCGCCGCACCACCGGACGCCCGTCCGGTCGCCGCACGCCTCACGGACGCCTATGTGCTCCTGACGTCCCGATCGGACCCTCCGGCGCTCAGGCTGGCCTGAACGCCACCGGCAACCGCTTGATGCCCCGGATGAAGTTCGAGCGCAGCCTCTCCGGCTCGGCCGTGGCCTCGATGTCCGGCAGTCGACGAAACAGCTCGACAAACATGGCGGTGACTTCGCGGCGCGCCAGGTGCGAGCCCAGGCAGAAGTGGGCGCCGCCGGTCCCGAATGCGCCCTGCTCGTTCGGCGTGCGCGCGATGTCGAAGCGGTAGGAGTCCGGGAAGTACTTCTCATCGCGATTGGCGGAGATGTACCACATCGCGATCTTCTGGTGCCGCTGCATCGGCACGCCGGCGAACGTGGTGTCGCGCGTGACTGTCCGCCGCATGTGCATCACCGGGCTCGCCCAGCGGATGATCTCCTCAACCGCCGATGCACTCAGCCCGTCGAGGTCGGCCTGCCACTTGCGCTTCTCGTCGGGGAACTGCGTGAAGGCCCACATGCCCTGACTGATGGCCGTGCGGGTGGTCTCGTTGCCGGCGGCGATCAACAGGAGGAAGAACGGGCCGAGGTCCTCCGGCGGCATCGCCTCGCCGTCCACCTCGGCATGTACGAGCGTGGTCGTCAGATCGTTCTCAGGATGCTCGAGACGCTTCTTGCCGAGCCAGAGTCCGTACTCGCGGAGCTCGCCGGCCGCTTGCAGGAGGGACTCGCGCGTACCCCCGAAGTCCCGGTCGCCGCCGGCCAGGAGGCGGTTGGTCAGGTCGAGCAGCTTCGCCCGATCGCCCTCAGGAACGCCCATCATGTCGCAGATGATCGCCACGGGCAGCGCGTCGGCGACCTCGGTGACGAACTCGGCCTCGCCCTTCGGGGCGATGGCATCGACGATCCGGCGGGCGCGCTCCCGGACCGCGCCTTCCGCCTTCGCGATCATCTTCGGCGTGAAGCCCCGGTTCACCACTCCCCGGAGCTTGGTGTGCTTCGGAGGATCGGTGGAGATCATCGAGCGGATGGCCCCCAGGTACTGCATGTCCTCGGGATCGGTCAGCACCTGGATCCCGTACGCGGAGCTGAAGGTCTCCCAGTCGCGCGTGGCGGCGGCGACGTCGTCGAAGCGGGTGATGGACCAGAAGCCCTTGCCCGAGTCGGGATGCTGGTGCCAGGCCACCGGCCGTTCGTGCCGGAGCTTGGCCAACGCGCCCTCCACGTCGTCGCGGAGCCAGAAGTCGAAGCTGGCCGGGTTGATCTCGTCCAGGGTCAGGGCCGTCGTCGGGGTGGGCACGGTGCTCATGTGGGGACTCCTTGTCACCGCCTATGTGGAGCGTTCCGGGTCTATCGTATCGACTACACTCCTGTCAAGGCGTCGCCAACTAGGGGGACAGCATGCGAGTGGTCGTGAACCGCACGCTCTGCGAGAGTAACGCCGTGTGCGCGCGGCTCGTGCCGGAGATCTTCGTCGTCGACGACGACGACCGGCTGCAGATCAAGCAGGAGCAGCCGCCCGAGGCGGTGCGGGAGCGCGTAGAGCACGCCGTGCGGCGGTGCCCGAAGCTGGCGTTGTCGATTGTGGAGGACTGAGGCAGAGGAAGCCGGGCCTTCACAACGCGAGGCGTGCATTGATGGTGCGGCCTTATGCCAGGCGAGGGGCTCATGCCCGCGCGTCGCGCTGAAATCGTCGGAGCCGGCTTCGCCGGATTGTCGGCGGCCTGTGCGCTGGCGCAGCGCGGATGGCAGGTCCGCGTGCACGAGCGCGCCGACGAACTGCGCACCACGGGCGCCGGCATCTACATCTACGAGAACGGGCTGCGCGTCCTCCAGACTCTCGGCGCCTTCGAGGAAGCGGTCGAGAGTGCGCCCTTCGCGCACACGCGGGAGGTCCGTGATGAGCACGATCGTGTCCCTTCGGTCCACCGTTGGGACACGCGCACGCGGGTGTTCAGCATCGTGTGCCAGCAGGTCATCAATGCGCTGGCCAATGCGGCCAGGAGGTCCGGCGCCAAGATCGTGACACGCTCCGAAGCGGTCGCCGCGACGGTGGACGTTCCGCCTGGCGGGACGCTCGAAGTGGATCGTCCGTCAGCGGACGCGGACCGCGCATCATCGCTCGACGGGAACCACGGATTGAGGCGCTTGCTCCTGCAGCGATCCGCTATCCTACGCGTGCCATGGCCACGCGGCGTCCCCGACGACCCGGTCCCGACCTGACTGCGCAGGCCCGGCGGGCGGGCGTCCGCCTCGTGCGCTTCCTCTATACCGACAACGGCGGCATCACGCGCGGGAAGGCCACGCACGTGGACGGGCTGGGGCATCGGCTGACCGACGGCATCGGGCTCACCGTGGCCATGCAGGCGATGAACATGCTGGATCAGCTCCAGTCCGTCGAGGGCCTCGGCCCCGTCGGCGAGATCCGGCTGATCCCGGATCCGCAGACGTTCACCGTGCTCCCGTACGCGCCGCACGCGGCGGCCATGACGAGCGACATGCGCACGCTGGAGGGGGCGCCGTGGGAGGCGTGCCCGCGTGCCTTCCTCAAGCGGCAGATCGCCGCCTGCGCCGCGGCAGGGTTCGGCGTGCGCGCCGCCTTCGAATGCGAGTTCACCCTGGCCGTGAAGCAGGCCGACGGCGGGTTCGCGCCGCTGGACGAGAGCCTCTGCTTTTCCACCGTCGGGATGACGGCGGCGGCGCCCGTGATGGACGACATCGTGGCCGCGCTCGAGGCGCAGCGCATTCCGGTCGAGCAGTACTACCCGGAGCTCGGCCACGGCCAGCAGGAGCTGACGATCGCCCACGCGCCGGCGCTCGAAGCCGCCGACCGCCAGGTCTTCTATCGTGAGACCGTGCGAGCCGTCGCTCACCGCCACGGACTCTGGGCCTCGCTCGCGCCCAAGCCCTTCGTCGACCAGGCCGGCAACGGCGCGCACATCCACTTCAGCCTGTGGGATACGGCGGGCCGCCGATCCCGCATGCACGACCCGCGGGGCCGCTACGGCGTGAGCACACTCGGCTATCACTTCATCGCGGGTGTCCTCGAGCACCTGCCGGCCCTGCTCGCGCTCACGTGTCCGAGCGTGAACTCGTACCGCCGGCTCCAGCCGCACTTCTGGAGCTCCGCCTACACGGCGTGGGGCCCCGACAATCGCGAGGCGGCGGTGCGGGTGCCGTCGGCGTTTTCCTCCGACCGCGCTGGCACGACCAACGCCGAGCTCAAGGCGTCGGACTCGTCGTCGAATCCCTACCTCGCGCTGGGCGGAGTGCTCGCGGCCGGGCTCGACGGCGTCACGCGCGCGCTCGAACCGGGCGAGCCCGTGCTCGTCGACCCCGGCGCCCTCTCCGAGGGTGAGCGGTGCAAGCGCGGGATCCAGCGGTACCCGACCACGCTGGGGGCGGCCCTCGATCGGCTGGAGCGCGACGCCGTGCTCATGCCGGCCCTGGGCCCGACACTGGCCCGCGCGTACCTCGCCGTGAAGCGCTCGGAGGCGGAGGCGTTCGGCCGCGAGGACGCGGCCTTCGAGACGAAGCATCACTTCTGGAAGTTCTGAGCTGAACCTCGACGCCCTCCCGATCCTGGATCAGCACTGCCACGCGCTGCTGCGTGACGGGACCGTCACCGACGCCGTCGCCTACGCACGGTTCTTCACCGAGAGCAGCGATCCGACGATGCACGCCCGGCACGTCCCCGAGACCGTCTTCTACCGGTGGGCCATCCGGGAGCTCGCGGCGTTCCTGGCCTGCGAGCCGACGACCGAAGCCGTGCTCGCCGCGCGCGCGGGCATGTCCGCCGACGCGCTGGCACAGCGCCTGCTCGGCGAGGCCAACATCGCGGTGCTCCTCGTCGATCACGGCTACCGGACCGACGAGACGTGGCCGCCGGCGGAGCTGGCGGCGCGGGTGCCCTGTCGTGTCTTGCCAGTCCTGCGTCTCGAGGCGCTCGCGCAGGAGCTGATC
Organism: uncultured Candidatus Rokubacteria bacterium; assembly: GCA_963743355.1. Classification (GTDB taxonomy): domain Bacteria; phylum Methylomirabilota; class Methylomirabilia; order Rokubacteriales; family CSP1-6; genus AR5. The sequence goes on along the minus strand of CAVUPM010000002.1, from coordinate 2,057,126 downwards.
GTCGACCACGCGACGTTCGATGCCCTGCTCGACGCGTACTCCGCGTCCGTCGAGCGGGCGCGGGCGGATGGCTTCGTCGGCCTCAAGAGCATCATCGCGTACCGGACGGGGCTCGCGGTGCAGCCGACGTCGCGCGGCGCCGCCGCCGCCGCGTTCGGCCCCGTGAAGGAGCGCGCGCGGCGCGACGGTGGGGTGCGTCTGGCCGCGAAGCCGGTCAACGACTACCTGCTCCTGCGGGCGCTCGAGATCGCCGAGCGCCAGGCCCTGCCCGTGCAGATCCACACCGGCTTTGGCGACGCCGATCTCGACCTCCGTGAGGCGAACCCGCTGCACCTGCGCCCACTGCTCGAGAGCGGCCGGTATGCGAGCGTGCCCTTCGTCCTCCTGCACGCCAGCTACCCCTACGTCCGCGAGCTCGGATACCTGGCGGCCATCTACCCCAACGTCTACGCCGACGTGGGGCTGGCCATCCCGCATCTCGCCGCCGAGATCCCGACGATGCTGCGCCAGCTGCTGAGCCTCACCCCCTCGACCAAGGTGGTGTACTCGAGCGACGCCTCGCAGATCCCCGAGCTGTTCTGGCTGGCCGCGCGCTGGGGGCGACGCGGGCTCGGGACGGTGCTGGACGAGCTGATCGCCCTCGGCGCGCTCGACGGTGGCGAGGCGCTCGCGGTGGGGCGGCGGGTGCTCGGGGGAAACGCCGCCGGGATCTACGGGCTGCCCTGGTTGTAATCTTCGCTCGCCCGGCCTGACCCTCGACGCACGTAGGACCTTGATCCCATGGCTTCGCGCCCGCCGATCCTCAACGCTGGGCCATGAGACCAGGCCGCCACGAATCCCAGCCACAGGAGACGAGCATGAGAGCTGTGACAGCAGTGATCGCCGGGGGAGTGCTCCTCACAATGATGGCCGCCGCGTGGGCCCAAGCGCCCACGACGACCGAGAAGGCGCCGGCGCCCGCCAAGACGGACACGCTTCCGGGTAAGAGTGAGGCCTCCGCGACGAAGGTGCAGGGCACGGTCGACGCCGTCGACAAGGCGAAGGGCACCGTGACGCTGAAGGGCCCCAAGGGCCGCACGGTCACGCTGGGCGTGAAAGACAAGTCGAAGCTCGACGCCATCGCGGTCGGTGACCCGGTCGTGGCCACCTATATCGAAGCCGTGGCCGTCCAGGTGCGCAAGGCGGGAAGCGGGGCGCCGGGGGTGAGCGTCAAGGAGGAGCGGGCGACCTCGAAACCGGGCGAGACTCCCGCAGGCGCCGTCGCGCGCCAGATAACGGTCACGGCCACCATCGATGCCATCGACAAGAAGGCCCAGACCGTGACCATCAAGGGCCCCGAGGGCAACGCCGAGACGATCAAGGTGAAGAACCCGAAGAACCTCGAGGGCGTGAAGGTCGGCGACCTGGTCGACATCACCTACGCCCAGGCGCTCGCGGTCGCGCTCGACAAGCCCGCGCCCAAGTCAACCAAGTAGGCCGGCCTCGGGCGGGGCCTGGGAAAGACGATGCCCCGGCGTGGAGGCTCACGGAGGCCGCATCTGGGCTACCCGTAACATCGACCGGGGCCTCACGCTGCACGTCGACCTGCCAACCCTCCGTTGAGAAAGGGGAACTAGTCTCCCCACTCGCGACCAAAGCGATACGGATGGGCGGAAGTGGGCCGGCCCTAGAGCTGCTCGATGATCGGCAGGATGCTCAAGACACGGGTCTTGAAGCGCTGCCAGCGCGTGGTCAGCGGATCGGTGTTCCAGTGCAGGGGCTTGCCGTCGTCCGCGGCGACCCAGTAGAGCTTGTCGTCCTTGTCCAACAGCACCCGGTAGCTGAGTTCGGAGCCGGCCCCTTCGTCCAGGTACTCGACGACCTGCGCGGCGAGCACCGGGCTCTCCACATAGAGACCGGCCTCGGTGTTGATGGTGGCCGAGCGAGCGTCGAGGTTGAAGCTGCCGATGAACACGTCCTTGCGATCGAACACGATCGTCTTCGTGTGTACGGCCGACCTGGAGCCCGGCGTGATCTGCTGTTGACGCAGAGGCCCCGGTTCCCAGCGCGCCTCATGGAGCTCCACGCCCACCCGGATCATGCCTTTGCGGCTGATCGAGTATCCGGCGAAGGCGGCCAGGACGTCGTTGGAGGCGAGCGAGTTGGTGACGACGCGGATCCGGACGCCGCGATCGACCAGGGCCTTGGCCCGCCCGACACCGGGTGCCAAGGGGATGAAGTACGCCGATTCGATCAGCAACTCCTTCTCCAGCCGCTCGAGCCGGCTGAACAGCGCCCGCTGCATGACGCGCGCGTTCGGGTTGTTGATCGACGACGGGTCGTCGAACACGACCCGCCCCGGCGCCCAGATGAAGCTGCCGAGGACGGTCGAAAGTTCTGCCTTGAGCGTGGCCAGGTCCTGTCCCAGGGGATGCGGATACCGGACGTTGGCGAGTTCTTGGCGCGCGCGTTGCACGGCCAGGCGCAGATCCTCCTGGGTGTAGGGCCGGCCCACCAGCGCAGCGATCGGCTCCGACCACTCGCCGTTCCAGAACCGGTCGAACACATTCGACAGGTCCCGGACGACTGGACCGGCCGCCGCGATATCGAGGTCCCGAAAGTTGAACATCGGGTCCACCTCGAAGTAGTGGTCGCTCATGTTGCGCCCGCCGACGATTGCCAGCGCGTTGTCCAGCACCATCAGCTTGTTGTGCATTCGGTGATTGACTTGATTGAAGTTGATGAGGAAGCCGAGAAGCTTGGAGGCGCGATGGGGGAACGGATTGAACACACGGATCTCGACGTTCGGGTGCGCGTCGAGCGACGCGAGACGAGCGTCGCGGTCCTTGAGGTTGACGTCGTCGATCAGGACGCGGACTCGCACCCCGCGATCGGCGGCGCGGAGCAGATGATCGCCGAGGATGAGGCCCGTGGCGTCGCGCTCCCACAAGAAGTACTGGACATCGAGGGTCTGCTCGGCGAGGTCGGCCAGTGCCACCCGAGCTGTGAACGCCTGCCGCCCCCGGCGGATGAGCGCGAATCCCGATTCACCGGGGTGCTGCGCGGCAAGGGCGGCGATTTCCTTGCCAAGGGGAGTCGACTCGTGGGCCGGGAAAGCGGTCGATGCCGTGCGCGGGTGGTCCTTCGTGAACGTGGCGCAGCCGGCGGCCAGCAGGGCGGAGAGCGCCAACAGCGCCACGCGTATCGAGCCTCTGGCCATCGTTGGATGTCTTCCCGCTCCCGTGAGCGTGGCGCGGCGGGCGGCCGCACCGGAAGGGCCAAACGGGTACAGTCGGTGAGGCCATCCGGGCTAGTCTCGGCCAAGTTCCTGCAGCGGAAGCCACGATGCCGCGCGCCACGATCAAGACGGGTTTCCCGACGCCGGACGGCGGGGAAAAAATCCTGACGAGATCCTGCCGGTGCGTCAGTCGGCGAGACTACGACCCGATGATGGCAATGATCAGCGAGCGTCGGTCCGCCCCCTGAGCCGGGCGAGAGTGGCGAGGAGCTGATCAGGGTCCACGGGCTTCGTCAGGTGGGCGTCGAAGCCGACCTCGAGCGCGCGTTGCCGGTCGTCGGCCTGACCGTACCCGCTGATTGCGACGAGGATCACCTTGGCATCTCGAGCGCGGATCCGGCGCGCGACCTCGTAGCCGTCCATCACGGGCAACCCGATATCGACGAGGACGACGTCGGGACGACTCGTCTCGGCCCGCGCGAGACCCCTCGGACCGTCGGCTGTCGCGTCGACGCGATGGCCCTCGTGCTCCAGGAAGGAGCGGAGCGACTCCCGGGCGTCCACATTGTCCTCGATGATGAGCACCGTACCCGCCGGGCAGCGATCCGGCGCCGCGACGGTCCCGCGGGCGGCAACGCCGGCGTGTCCGCTCAGCGGGAGACGGATCGTGAACTCGCTGCCTCGACCGGCGCCGTCGCTGTGGACCGAGACGCGGCCGTCGTGCAGCTCGACGAGCCGGTGCACGAGGGTGAGGCCGACTCCCAGGCCCCCGGAGGTATGCGCGAGGGACTGGTCGCCCTGAGCGAAGAGATCGAAGATGCGCGGGAGCATCTCCGGAGAGATCCCGACGCCGGTATCGCGGATTCGCAGCACACCCTCGCCATCTTCCTGGACCACGTTCACAGTGATGCGGCCCTTGGGCGGTGTGTACTTGGCGGCGTTGTTGAGGATGTTGACGACGATCTGCTCGAGCCGCGTGGGGTCCGCCTCGACGTAGACGGGGCTCGAGGGGAGCGAGAGCGACACGGCGTGTCCCGCCTCATCGATCAAGGGACGCGCGGCCTCCAGGGCATCGGTGACCGCCGCCGCGAGCGCCACGGTCTCGCATCGCAGCTCGATCATGCCGCGCGTGATGCGCGAGACGTCCAGGAGGTCGTCCAGCAGCCGCCCGAGATGCCTGGCCTGCCGCTCCACGATATTGGCGGCGCGCTCGATGGCCGGCGCCGCCCCGTTCCGACGGATGACCACGGCCGAGGTCAGGATCGGCGCCAGCGGATTGCGCAGCTCGTGGGCGAGCAAGGCCAGGAACTGGTCCTTCGCCCGGTTCGCTGCCTCCGCTTCCGTGCGAGCCGCCTGCTCGCGCGCGAAGAGCTGCACGTTCCGCATGGCGAGCGCCCCCTGGTCGGCGAACGCCTGGAGCAGATCGATCTCGGCCGGGGAGAAGGTCCGGACCTCACTGTGCGCCGTCGACATCGCTCCGATGATCTCGCCTTTGACCTGCAGGGGCACCGCGACCACCGCGTGATGGCCGGCGCCGGCGACGCTGCGGCGGAACTCGTCGGTGAGGACGACGCCCGGATCGTTCACGAGGTCCGCTGTCCACAGCGCCCGGCGCTCGAGGACCGCGCGCCCGACGAGGCCGACGCCGGGGGGAAGGACGTCGCCCGGCTGGAAGTGCTTCAGCCATTCGCCCGCCATGGCCACGCACGCGAGCGAGGCGTCGGGCTGCAGCAGCCACAGCACGGCGGCGCGGGCACGGAACAGCGGCAGCACGCCCTGGCCGATCCCTTTCGCAACCTCCGAGAGGTCGAGCGACTCCGTCAGCGTGCGCGCGGTCCGCGCCAGCTCTTCGGTGCGGCGCCGGAGCTCCGTCCGATCCTCATCGGCATGCTTATGATCCGTGATGTCATTGACGAGTGCCACGAAGCCGCGAACGACCCCGTCGTCACCCACGTCCGGAGCGTAGGTCGCCTGTACGTGCCGCGTCTTGCCGTCACGATAGACCAGCGAGTCCTCGAAGGTGACGAGACGGCCGCTCAGCGCCGCCCGCACGTGGGGGGCGACGGCCGCGTAGGCGGTCTCCCCGAGGATCTCGCGGACGGTCCGACCGTAGACCTCGCTTCGAGGGCGACCGAACCAGTGCTCGCAGGCGTGGTTATTGAAGCGGTAGCACTCCTCGTTGTCGACGTAGGCGATGAGCGCCGGCACCGCATCGACGATGAACTGAAGCCGCGTGTCTGCTATACATCACAGAGTCAGGAGGCACTCCGCGCGCGATCGGAGCTGGAAACCCGCAACCGCACCGGAGCCATCCTACGCGCCGTGTGATCGCTTTGCCAGCGCCCGTCCAACGAAAGGGTCAGCGCTAGACTACGGCAAACCTTACCTAGGTTCTTCACTTCTCGTCACAGGAGAAATACCATGCACCGGCTGACCTGGGCGATCTGCTGGTTGATCCTCGGGACCGGGCTCGTTCCTGCCGTCGCGCAGCCGGTCGAGGAAGCCTACAAGAAACTGCAAGGAACCTGGACGGCAACACAGGCGGAACGCGACGGCAAAGCAGCCAATGACGTTGTCGGACACCGGCTCTCCTTTACCAGCAACCGGTTCCAGATCGAGTCGAAGGACGGCAAGCCCCTCTACACCGGAGCCGTCCGGGTGGACCCGCGCGCGAAGCCAGCAGCCATTGATTTCGAGCATGCGGAAGGGGCCCTAAAGGGGAAGGCGTGGAAGGGGATCTATGCCCTGGACGGCGACACGCTGACGATGTGCGACAACGCACCGAACCTGGACAAGGGCCGGCCCGCGGCGTTCGAGACAAAGAGTGGGTCCGGGGATGTCCTCATCACGTCCAAGCGTGCGAAGCCCTGAACGGCAGTTGCCCGAGTCGGCCTGCCGGGGGCCCGGCGCCCTGGGACGCCTCCGGTCCGGGCGCCAAGGGGCGGACGGCCGACCGGCGCCGGGGGCCGGATGGCCCTTCCGCCCGCGCCGGCCCGTCGCGATACTCGTGGGCGATGAGGAAGGGCTGGCGGACGCGCTTCGGCGGCGTGCTGGTGTGCGCGCTGCTCGTGCTGGCCGGGTGTACGCCCGTGCATGTGGCCCAGGTGCCGCCTCTGCAAGGCCCGGTCGCCTGCCAGACGGTGGTCCCTGAGCGGGATGTGCTGGTCGGCGTGTCCCTCTCCGGTGGCGGCAGCCGAGCGGCCCTCTTCGGGGCTGCCGGCCTGGAGGCGCTGGCCGGGCTGCGGACCGCTGCCGGCACATCGGCGCTCGAGCACGTCGCGCTTCTGTCGAGCGTCTCCGGCGGCAGCCTGGCCGCCAGCTACTACGCGCTCGAGAAACCCCCGCGCGAGGTGCCGGTGCTGACGCCCACCGGCGCCGTCTCCGACACCTACCGGGCCTTCTTCGAACGCTACCGCACCGCGCTCAGCCAGGATTTCGAGCGCCAGTTGCTTCGTCGCCACTTGGCCTCGTTCCGCTGGACCAACTCGTTCCTGGCCGCCCGCGCCTTGACCGCGGTCCTCGGGGAGCGGCTGGTCGGCGACGCGACGATGCGTGACATCGGCCTCCGCGAGGCGAGGGGCGACAGCCCGGGATTGATCATCAACACCACGCTCTACAATAACGGCCGGCGCCTGATGGTCGCCACTCTGCCGCCGGAGGCCTTCCGCTACGACTTCCTGAAGGATTTCGAGGCGTCCCTGGTACGCCGTGGCCAAACGGCCGGAATCGACCCCCTCGTGCGGCAGCACTGGGAGCAGCTGCTCCCGCTGACACCGGTCGACATCGGCGCAGACCCGTGCCCGATGCGGCTGGCCGGGGCTGTGACCGGGTCGGCGTCCTTTCCCCCGCTGATCGGCCCCATCTCACTGCAGGTCGGCGGCCAAGCCACCTACTGGCACGTCGGCGACGGCGGCCTCTACGAGAACCAGGGAGCGGAGTCACTTCTGTTCCTGCTCCTCCGGCAGCTGCAGGAGGGCCGCGCCCGCCGGGTACTCCTGCTCGGCTTCGACAGCTCGTTCCCCTTCGCGGTCGGCGACCGGCGGCTGAGCCAGCGCGCCAAGCCGTTCTCGATGTTAAACTTCGACTTCTCGCGAGTGCCCAGCATCATGGAGGAGCGGGCGACCTCGTACCGCACGCTGTTTTTTCGAAGTCTCCGGGCGGAGGGCGTGTTCCCGGGTGACGAGACGCTCCGCGTCGTTCCGCTCCGCCACATCGAGGCCCGCTGGCGCGACGACCTCAGCGATCTGCCTCCGGCCTGCCACCGGGTCACACCCCCACTGGAGTCGGCCGCCGCCGTGCAGGAGCGCCTTGCCGAGATCCCGACCCGCCTGCGGGTGGCGTCGGAGTGCGACCGGCAGCTGCTGGCGAGGGCGGCGGCGAAGGTCGTGGCGCAGCAGCGCGAGCGGATTCTCGAGCTTCTCGACGCCCCGGCCCGCCGGGCGGGTCAGCCGTAGGTCGGGCTGGGCGTCATGGTCGGGCATGATCGACTGTCGTTCACTGCCTTCGTCGTTGACCCGACTCTCCCCGGCGACCTGGGCGAAGAAGTAGGAGACGAGAAATGAAGCAGGCGCTGTCGGCTCTCACGACCGTCCTGAGCGTGGCGCTCTTGGTCTCGTCCAGCGGAGCCCAAGGTCCCGTCGTCTACCCGGCCAAGGGCCAGAGTCCCGAACAACAGAACAAGGACAAGGGCGAATGTCACGTGTGGGCCGTGCAGCAGTCCGGCTTCGACCCCGCCAAGACCCAGCCCGCGGCCTCGCCGCCGGCGCAGCCGCCGACAGGGGAGCGGGCCAGGGGCCCCGCCGCCAAGAAGCAAGAGCAGGCGCAACAACAGGCGCAAAAAGAGCAGCAAGCGAAGACTCAACAACAGCAGCAGGCCACGAGCCAGGCGCAGTCGAACTACAACAAGGCTGTTGCCGCATGCCTCGAGGGACGTGGCTACACCGTGAAGTAGGCGCCCGGTCGTCGCTCCGGACGCCGATGACGCGGTTGGTGACCCGGTCAGAAGGTCCTTGAGCACAGGCTCGTGGCGCTCCGGCGCCTGGGCGCGGGGCGATCCAAGATCGTCTGACGAGCGGCCTCTCGACAGAAGCCGGCGCAGGGTGCAGTATCTCGGCCAACGAACCACCCGGCGACCGACCCAACCCGACAATCCCAATGAAGGTCAGAAATGCGACGCTCGCGGACCGTCAGTTCCAGCTCTGGTCGACCCCGCACGGCGTCATCAAGGCCGCGCTGGCGGGCAAGGGCGCGATGCAGGGTCGCACGATCGCCTTCGGTCGGTGGAAGGCGTCCGCGACCGCCGCGTGCTGACCGACGGGACGCGGACCGTCGAGATCCTCAGATCGCCGGCATCCAGCACGCCGACGACATGCTGATGGTCTATCTGCCGCAGGAGAAGTTCCTGATCGAAGCGGACGCCTACACGCCGCCGGCGCCGAATACGGCGCCGATGAGCCCGCCGAGCCCCTTCAACGTCAGTCTCGCGGAGAACATCACGAAGCAGGGGCTCGCGGTCGACCAGATTCTTCCGCTACACGGCCGTATGGTTCCGCTCGCGGAGCTGCACAAGGCGGCCGGCGTCCCGCCCTGAGCCGTCGAGCCGGGGGCCTCCGGGCCCCCCGGCTCTCGCAGCCTCTGTGCGAGGCGTCGCGCGTCGTATGGCCCCCGGCGGTCAATCGTCGTCATGCCTACGCCGTGGCCGCCGGTTCGCCCAGCGAGAGCATCAGGCGATTGGCCCAGTTGAAGAAGGCCGAGGCGTGAATGACGTCGGCGATCGCCAGATCGTCGAGCCCGGCGCGGCGCAGGCGGTCGACGTGCTCTGGCCCGAACACGCTCGGCGTCGCCGTCAGCGCCACCGAGGCCGCGACGATGGCGTTCCAGCGTTCGCCGAGGTCGGCGGTGACGCCGGCGGCGAGCAGGCGCTGGACGTCGGCCTCGCGCTTGGAGTAGGTCGCCGCGTGGCGCGCATGCACCGAGGCACAGTAGAGGCACCCGTTGAAGCGGGACGTCGCGGCGGCGGCCAGCTCGCGCTCGGCCCGCGGCAGGCCGGCATCGGGGTTGTAGAAGATGTCCTTGTCGGTTCGCGTCCTGGCCTCCAGCGCGTCCGGGTCGCGGGCGAGGAGGCGGAAGTACGGCGACTTCACGCGCGCGGCGTCCACCAGACTCGCCAGGTGGCGCTCGGTCATCGCATCGACGGCGAGCGGCTCGAGCCAGGGGAGCCAGTCGAGCTGGGCCCGGGTGAAGGCGGTCGGAATCGAGTGCTCCGGAGGCACCAGAACGGTATCGGTCATGTGGGGACCTCGCGTGTCAGGGAACCGGCCAGGGTGCGCAATCCAGTGACCACCCGGATCTGGAAGGAGAGGAAGGCGACGATCTGGGAGAGCGTCACGATGTCGGTCGTGGACCAGCCAGCGTCCAGCAGCGCCTGCAGCGCCGCCGGCGCGGCGTCGCGCGGGTGAAAGACGAGCATGTGCACGTGCTCGAATGCCGCGGCGAGGCGCGGACCGAGCGTCCGGCGGATCGCCGCTCCCACGCGATAGCTCAAGCCGGCAGTGTCTTCGCGGCTCAGCGGTCCCGCCGGGTAGCGGCCATAGGGACCGTTGGTCCTGGCCTCCGCGATGGCCGCGTCAACCGCTTGCCGGAGCGCCGCCGAGGCTCCGCTCTCGGCGAGGCGCGCGGCATAGTAGGCCGCAATCGCCGTGGCACCATGCAGGCCAGCGACGAATCCGCCCACCGCAGAACGCTCCTGGGCGGTGACGTTGCCTGGCGCCTCCGGCGCGAACAACGCCCGATACGTCGCCTGCGCGTGAGCGCGCGCTTCCGGTCTCCGGGCGCGGATCGCGCTCAGGGGGGATCCCGGCGTGATCCCGACCAGCGCATCGATGACGTCGGCGTCTGTCCCTGGCATCGTCATCGTCCTCTTGGCTCAGTGGTCACGCGTCGCCGGGCCCCCGCAGCATCCCGTCCCCAGCCGAGCGCGGGTGCCAGCACCTCGGAGACCAGCTCGATCGATCGGAGGATGAAGGGATGCGGCGGATCGATCGAATGCACCTGAACTGCGACGTCCGTCGCCCGGGCGAGCGCGCTGTCCGTCTGGAGCGAGGCGATCACAGTGTCTGGCGTTCCGAGATGAACATCCATGGCGGCGATCATCCCGTCCAGGGATCCATCGCCGGTCGCGCGGCCCAACCTGGCCAGGCGCGCGCGATGCCGCCCCAGCCCGATCTCGGCCAAACGCATGGCTTCCTTGTTGTCATCGGTAACGAACACGGTGCGGGAGGCGAGGATCCGGGGCTCGCGGCCCTCGGGCAGCGCCTCCAGGTACACGTCGATCATCGGCTTCTGGATCTCGGCCAGCGACAGGTCGGCAGCGTCGACCGGCCGGGGCTGCGTGCGCGACAGCATGAGACCGTCCCCCGCGGCGCCAGCCCGCCTGGCTCCCTCGACCGAGAACGTCGCCTGCCAGACGCGCTCGACCAGGCTCGGATTCGCCGGATACAGCTGATCGCCTCCGCCGGGCAACGGCCGCCCCGCCCAGGCGTCGCGCAACACTTGAAGGTGCCCAGCGAGCACCGTCGCGCGCTCGGCACTGTTCTGGCCGAACGCCGCGTAGGAGGAAAGGTTGCCTCCGCCTCCGACGCCGACTTCCAGGCGGCCGCCACACATCAGATCGAGCACGGCGGCGTCCTCGGCCACCCGGATCGGTAGCTCCAGCGGCAGGGTCACGATCCCCGTCCCGAGACGGATCCGCGTTGTCTGGGCGGCGACCTGGGCCAGGAAGACGAACGGCGCGGGAAGGCCGCCCTCGTCTTCATGGAAATGGTGCTGGGCGATCCAGGCCGAATGGAAGCCGAACCGTTCGGCGTGGATGATCTGCGCGGTCGCCAGCCGGTACCGCTCGGCGGGGTCCGCCTGATCGAGCAGGCGCGTGAAGAAACCCAGGCGCTTCGGCAGCGTCGCGATCGTCATCTGCCCGCCATTATGCATCATCGAGACCGCGTCCGAGATTTGCTGGACTGCCGCGACGCCGGTGTTCCCGGTTGCCGACGGACAGCTGCACGCTGTATCGTCCGGACCGGAATGCGCGGGCATGGAACGGATCTTTGGAGCCCGAAGTCCGGCAGCTCCTCGGCCGCTCGGCCCGGCACCGGTGAGTGGTGATCGTTCCGGATCTGCTACTTCACGGCGGTAAAGTCATCACGCTCGACAGAGGCTCTCACCTGGCCGAGGCCGTAGCGGTGCGGGACGGCCGTATCGTGTCGGTGGGGGCTTCTGCGGCTCTGCTGAAAGAGACCTCGCCTGCGACGCGATCTCTCGACCTCCGGGGACGGTCGGTCCTTCCGGGGTTCTTTGATGGCCATCCCCATGTGGATCGCGAGGGGCTGCGCGCGCGGGGTGGAATGTCGCTCGCCACGCTGACTTCTGTAGCCGAGATCGTTGAAGAGGTCAGGCGTGCGGCGTCGCGGGCTCGCCCTGGCGACTGGATCGTTATGATGCCCATGGGTGCGCCGCCCCACGACTTCATCAGTCGGCCCGATCAACTCCGCGAGGGACGCTTTCCCACGCGACGCGATCTCGACGCCGCGGCGCCCGACAACCCTGTTTATATTCGCGCCGTGTGGGGGTGGTGGAGCCATCGCCCGTTTCCGTCGGTTGCGAACTCCATGGCGCTACGCGTCGCCGGAATCACTTCAAACACACCAGCCCCGTACAATTGCGAGATCCTGAAGGATTCCCAGGGGGACCCGAACGGCGTTTTCCTGGAGCGTAACTTCGTGCCCATCCTCGAATACACGCTATTTTCGTGTCTTCCCCGCTTCACTTACGAGGATCGCGTGGAAAGCGTGCGGCTCGGCACGCAGGCATATCTTGCTTCCGGCACCACCAGCGCTTTTGAGGGGCATGGCCTCGCTCCAAGCGTGATCCGTGCTTACCGCGAAGCGCATGAACGCGGTGAGTTGCGGCTGCGGATGTATGCCCATGCCAGCGTTCCCAGCACCGCCCTGGACGACCGCGCCCTCAAGGACATGCTTCACCACCTCTCGGGCACGGTTGGCGGGCGCGGTCTGGGTGACGAGTGGCTCCGCGTGGAGGGCATCAACCTTGGCGGGGCTTCCGACCAGCGCGTCGCCGAGATTATCGCCGGCGGCTATCCCTACGATCAGTGGGCGGGACATTTCAATCAGGCCATGCCTCAGGATCGCTTCACCGAGATGTGCCGCGAAGCGGCGCGCCTGCGCCTGCGCGTCGGTTGTGTGGTCAGCCGTGATCTGGAATACGCGCTGCGCGCCTATGAAGCTGCCGATCGTGAGTGTCCAATTCGTGACCGCCGCTGGGCCCTCATCCACGTGAACAGCACCACGCCCGAGCAGCTCAAGCGGATGAAGGCCCTTGGCGTTGTGGTCACGACGGTCCCGGGCTTCCTCTACCTGGCCGGAGATCGTTATGGGCTCGACCAACTCGGAGAACGCGGCGTTCCTCTACGGTCGTTGCTCGATGCGGAAATCCCAGTGGCGCTCGGCACCGACGGCGTCCCCATTTCGATGCTGTGGACCGTGTGGGAAGCTTTGGCGCGCATGGACGGAGAGACGCACCAGCGGCATGGAGATAGCAGGCTGAGCCGCGAAGAAGCGCTGCGGTTGGGAACGCAGACCGGTCATTGGGCGACGTGGAGTGAAGACCGCTACGGGTCGATTGAACCTGGCAAAGTGGCGGATATGGTCGTGCTCGATGGAGACCCCCTCACTTGCCCCCAGGATGACCTAAAAGACCTTCCCGTCGATATGACGATCGTGGGAGGCATGGTGGCCTTCGAGCGGACGGCCGCTCTGGCCGAGAATCCCGCACGATCTGCAAAATAGTCCAGGCGCGTAAGAACCATGAAGTAGTCGCCGCCCGAAGCATATGGACAGGCCATGATCGGAGCGCGGGCCGCGGTCAGGTTCGTCTGGCTGGTCCTGCTGGCCCTGATCCTGCTCGCCGGGTGCGCGAGCTCCCACGCCTATCCTGTGAAGCGGGCGGACGCGGTGGTGCCATGCCAGATGCCGGTTCCCGAGCGCGCCCTGCTCCTGGGCGTGGCGCTCTCGGGCGGCGGGAGCCGTGCGGCCCTCTTTGGGGCGGCGGGGCTGGAGGCGCTGGCGCGTGTGCGAACGCCCGATGGCGCCTCGCTGATCGAGAAGATCTCTCATCTGTCGAGCGTGTCCGGGGGGAGCATCGCGGCCAGCTACTACGCCCTCAAGAAGCCCGGCCGGGACGTGAAGGTCCTCGATGCCGACGGGGCCTTGTCCGATGCGTACCGAACCTTCTTCGAGCAGTACGGCGCCGCCGTCAGCCAGAACTTCGAGACATCCCTGATCTGGCGCCAGCTCCTGTCCTTCCGGTGGATCAACTCCGCTCTCGCCGCCCGGACTCTCGCCGAGATATTCCAGGAACGCCTCTTCGACGACGCGCGCATGCAGGACATCAGCATGCGAGAGAAGGCGGGCGACAGTCCTGGCCTCATCATCAACACCACCCTCTACAACAATGGCCGTCGCCTCGCCCTGACCGTGCTGCCCACCGAGGCGTTCGAGTACGACTTCTTCGCCGACCTCGAGCGCTCACTCCGGGAGCGTGGACAGGTGATGGAGCCGGCGCCCTATATTCGCGAGCGCTGGAAGCGCATGCGGCCGATGACACCCCTCGATATCCACATGGATCCGTGCCCGGCCGGCCTGGCCGGCGCGGTCACCGCGTCGGCGTCCTTTCCGCCTCTCGTCGGGCCCATCACCCTGCAGGTCGGCGGGGAGAACACGTACTGGCATGCCGGGGATGGCGGCCTCTACGAGAACCAGGGCATCGAAGCGCTCCTATTCCTCTACCTCAAGCAGATCCAGGCGAAGCAGGCGAAGCGGGCGCTCGTGATCGCCTTCGATAGCTCCTACCCCTTCTCGGTCGGCGAGCGACGACTCGGTCTCCGCTCGCTGCCGTTCACTCTGCTCACCTTCGACTTCTCGCGCATTCCCAGCATCATGGAAGAGCGCGCCACCACGTACCAGGCGCTCTTCTTCCGCAGCCTCCAGCTCGAGGGCGTGTTCCCGGACTCCAAAACCGTCAACGGAATCATCCTCCGTCACACGGACGCCAAGTGGGCGGCCGACATGAGCGACCTCCCGCCGGCCTGCAAGACGGAGCCGAAGCCCCTCGGGTCCCCAGAGGCGGTGAGGGAACGCATCGCCGAGATCCCGACGGCCCTGGAGCTGCCCTCGGAATGCGACCGTCAGCTTCTCGTCGCGGCCGCCACCAAGCTCGTCGCCGAGCACCGTAACGAGATCCTCGAGTTCCTGGACCGCCCATAGAGAAGGGGCGGTCGATTCTCCGCCGCCGGGCCGTGGGCCTCCTTCCCGATCCGTGACGACTCACATGGCGGGCCTGCTTCTTGGTCATCATGAAGAACACACGACCATCACGGCCATAGTTCAGAAATCCGCGAGGCGCCTTCCTCCCTGCGGGAGGAGCGACCTCAACCGCTTCATCGAGGAGACCGGCCCCGCCAGCGCCGGATCAGCCCTCGGCTCAGGAGCACCGCCAGTCCTTCGCGCACCTGGGTCCAGGGCAGCCGGCCCCGCGAGCCGCTCCAGCGCAGCGCCTCGTCGGCCCGGAAGTGGCGGCGCCGCGCGAGCTGCTGAAGAAACGGGCGTGCCGTCGGCGGCACCGAGAGGCGGACGCCCGCCGCGAACACGTGCAGCCGCCCGTCGGCCCCAGCGCCTGTTGCCGGCACGCAGACGATGGGCGAGGGGACCTCGAAGCGATCGGCCCGACGGATGGGCGTCGGCGAGTCGATCGGCGCCGCCGGCATTCCCGCGTCGCCGACCGACGAGAAGAAGGTCGGTGCCAGGTCGGCTGGCGTCCAGCCATTGACGATCGTGCGCAGATCACGCAGACGCGCGGCCAGGAAGTCCGTCGCCGCCGGCGGGAACGTCGTTCCCCCCGCGCCGGATCGGGTGAAGGCGGGGACCGGCCGGCGCCAGCTCTCCCGGCGCGTGAGTCTCGACGTGAGGTCTTGCCACAGCAGCTCGAGGACGCTCGTGCGCCAGCAGGAAACGGTCAAGCTCAAGGACGATCCACGCGCGTCGGTGCGGTGGCACGTTCCGGCCGGCAGGTAGAGGACGTCCCCCGGCCGCAGCACCCGCTCGACCATGCGGGTCTCGTCCGGCATCACCAGCCGTGCCCACGGGTAGTCACGGCGGAAGGCGGCGACGAGCTCCGGATCGCCGAAGGACAGGCTGCGCGGTGGAAAGGGGAGGAGCGGCGCCGGCACGAAGCGCCAGCGCTTCTCCCCCTCGAGCTGGAGCACGAACGTTTGATGGCAGTCGAAGTGCAATCCGTACCCGGCGCCGTCCGGCGACCAGTTGGCGTTCACGGCGACGCGGTCGGGGTAGTTGAGGCCCCGCTTGATGGCCGCCGCCCCGCGGGCGATCCCCGGATGCAAGCGGTCGAGGCCCTGGAAGCAGATCGTCATCCCGGCGCGGAAGAGCGGCTCGGCCAGCGGCGGATCGATGACGACGCCGCGCGGGCGCCCGTCGACGTCGTGATGCTGCGCGATGATCTCGGGGGCGACGGGGCCGGCCGCCAGTCCCCCGAGCGCATGCTGCCCGAACTCGAGGGGCCGGAACTTCGATGGCGTTCCCCGGATGTACAGCGCCTGCTTCGTCCAGTAGCGCTGGACGAAGTCCTCGGGGGTATGAGGGCGCAGGATGCGTCGCAGATCGATCTGCACGGTATCGTCCTCCTCCTGACTGGAGTATTCTTGCGCGATCCAGGAAAGGAAGGCCACCCGATGTCGAGCAAGCGCGCGGGCAAGCGAGCGGCGTCAGCCAGGACGGGCCGAAAGAAGCTGGGGTTGACCAGGAGCAGCGTGCGCGACCTCCCGGTCGGTGATCGCCGGACACCCTCGGTGAAAGGCGGGGCCGTCAAGAAGGTGTGGACCGCCGGCAACGACCAGCCCCAGACACAGTAGCCGCCGCCGGCTTCGGCCCCTCGTCGCTGGGCGTCGGGATGGCGCGGGCCAGCTAGTCACCGGGGCCCCGTCGCCCACACCACTATATCGTGGCGTGTCCATGAACGTGCCCGCCGCCACTCTGACCGCGACCCACAACACCCACTGCCAGCCACCAGGACAAACAAGAAACGGAACCGCGCCGGGTCCTGCTCAGCGATCCTGTCGTTCGGCGCTGGGTAGAACCAACAGCGGATAGCCGGTAGCGCGGCTCGGTGATTGTTCTCCTGTCTCCTGGGCTATAGTGGCCCCGATCGTCAGGCCCGCCGGCGAACGGCCCGGGCCGGCCACGAGGAGGGATCGAGCATGGCGTTGCAGGCGCAGCCGGGGCCACCCGGCCCGCGCGGGGCGACTCGCTGGGATCCGGACCAGTACCTCAAGTTCGCCGATCACCGGCTGCGGCCGTCCCTCGAGCTGCTCGCTCGCGTTCCGCTGACCGATCCTCGGGTGGTCTATGACCTCGGCTGCGGTGCCGGCGAGCAGGCCCGCATGATCGCCGAGCAGTGGCCGGACGCGACCGTCTCCGGCGTCGATAGCTCCCGCGAGATGCTGCAGAAGGCCGGCGCAGAGCCCGGGCGGGTCCAGTGGGTCGAGGCCGATGTCCGCACCTGGCAGCCTGAGACGCCGCCTGACCTGATCTACTCCAACGCCGCCTTTCAGTGGGTCGACGGCCATCGCGAGCTGTTCCCACGCCTGGTCGGGCTGCTGGCGCCGGGCGGCTGCCTGGCTGTCCAGATGCCGCTGAGCTGGGGGATGCCGTCGCACCGCATGATGCGCCAGGCCCTGGTGGACGGCGGCACCGGCGGCACGCCCTTCGGCACCGAGGAGCTCCGCCAGCGCGTCGCCCGCAAGTGGGTCGACGATGCCGACGAGTACTACGACCTGCTGGTGGGGCAGACGGCCAGCATCGACATCTGGGAGACCGAATACCTCCAGATCCTCGCCGGCGACGACCCGGTCCTGGAGTGGGTGAAGGGATCTGGCCTGCGCCCGATCCTGAGCGAGCTGAGCGAGGCCGAGCGCGCGATCTACCTCGACGAGTACGCCCGCCGCCTGCGCGCCGCCTACCCGATGCGAGCGAACGGCCGCACGCTCTACCCGTTCCGCCGCCTGTTCATCGTCGCGACGGTCTGAGATGAAGAGCGTCACCGCCGCCCACGCCGCCTGCTGGACCGCCCCCCACGGCGTCGGCGCCACGCCGAAGCCGCCCCGTCGACCTGCGCCTGCCGGGCGTTACTGCCGCGCCATGGCGACGCGCAGGGCCTCCTCGGGCGAAACCAGGTGCGTCTCACTCTCGGCGGCCCTGGCGATGGCGATTTGCACACCCTTGACCCGCCCCGAGAACCCGTTCCCACGCGGTCCGTAGTCCTCGGAGACCGGAGCGCCAGTATCCTGGCCGATATCGCAGCCATCGTCGGCCGAGAAGATCATCGCTGCGGTCGCGGCGACAGCGCCCGAGCCGACCCTCTTGCCATCGATGAACAGCGAGTGTGTCGTCGAGGATCTGGAGGTCCTTCAGCCCGTCGAGCAACCGGCCGACGTGATGGTCTATGTACTCCATGTAACCCGCGTACACCTCCATCTCGCGCCGCAGCACCGGTTTGAGCGCCTCCGGCATCGCGTTCCACGCGGGGATCTGCTCGTGACGCGCGGTGAGCTGGCAGTCGGGCGGAATGACGCCCAACTGTTTCTGTCGCGCAAAGGTCTCCTCGCGCAGTGTGTCCCAGCCCGCATCGAACTTACCTTTGTACTTGTCCGCCCACTCCTCGGGACGTGATGAGGGGCGTGCGTCGCGCCGGGCGCGAAGTACATGAAGAACGGCTTGGTGGGGATGAGAGAGCCTTTTGCTTCCTCCTTTGAGACCTACCTCGGCCGCCATCCCGGGCGGCACGAGCCGCGCGGAACCACCGCTTGTGTCGTTCACGGCCAACGTGGCCCCCAAGCTAGGGCTGTTCGCGCGGGCAGCGGGCCCATCCGCCCGCAGGGCCGGCCGTGGCACCAAGTCGCCTCGTGGTCGGCTCGGGAACACTCCAAAGCGGATGCACCCTATGGCCGCGACGGCGCGGCACCGGCCTGAGCGCAGTCGAGGGGCATCACTCCTCCTCGGGGCTTGACTCCGACTCCGGGGGGCGCGATCTTAGACCGCCGCACAGGCGCAAGTAGCACGGTTGGTACCCGTAAGGGCCGACCCCATCTGACAGGAGAGGACTCATGAGCGAAGTCGACGGCGCAACCTTGGTGGCGAGGAGCCTCAAACGGCAGGGCGTCAAGTTCATGTTCGGGATCGTCGGGTTTCCGGTCGGTCCGATCGCTACGGCCGCGCAGGCGGAGGGGATTACCTACGTCGGGATGCGCAACGAGCAGTCCGCCTCGTATGCCGCCCAGGCCGTCGGCTATCTGACCGGGCGCCCCGGCGCCTGCATCGTCGTGTCGGGCCCCGGCGTCGTCCACGCCCTCGCCGGCCTCGCCAATGCGCAGCAGAATGGCTGGCCGATGATCCTCATCGGCGGCGCCTCGGAGACCTGGCGCAACGGCATGGGAGCGTTCCAGGAAGAGCGCCAGGTGCTGATCGCCACACCGTTCTGCAAGTTCGCGCACGCGGTCGAGCACGTCCACCGCATCCCGTTCTACGTCGAGATGGCGGTGAGGAACTCGATCTACGGCCGGCCCGGCGCGAGCTATCTCGACATGCCGGACGACATCATCACCGGCAAGATCGACGAGTCGCGGGTGGAGGAGCCGGCGCGCTGCCCGGACCCGCCACGCACCCAGGCCATCCCGGAGGATGTCGAGCGCGCGCTGGATGCGCTCCGGTCGGCGGAGCGGCCGCTCGTCATCGTCGGCAAGGGCATGGCCTACGCGCGTGCCGAGGACGAGGTCCGGAAATTCATCGAGCGCACCAAGGTGCCGTTCCTCGCCTCGCCGATGGGCAAGGGCGTGATGCCCGACAACCATCCGCTGTCGGTCGGCGCGGCGCGCAGCCACGCGCTGCAGAACGCCGACGTCGTCGTCCTGATGGGCGCGCGGCTCAACTGGATCATGCATTTCGGTCTGCCGCCGCGCTTCAACAAGAACGTGCGCATCATCCAGCTCGACATCGCCCCGGAGACGATCGGCCAGAACGCGCCGACCGAGGTTGCGCTGGTCGGCGACGGCAGGGCAATCGTCGGGCAGCTCAACAAGGCGCTGGAGAAGCGCGAGTGGGTCTATCCCAAGGACGCGCCCTGGCATGCCGCGATCGCCGAGAAAGCGGCGGCGAATGCGGCGCAGATCGCCCCCCAGCTCGTCGACGACGCGGCGCCGGCCAACTACTACCGCGCGCTGAAGGACGTGGCCGCCTGGGCGCCGGAGGACGCGATCATCATCGGCGAGGGCGCCAGCACGATGGATATCGGCCGCACCCAGCTGCCCAACGCGAAGCCGCGGCACCGGCTCGACGCCGGCAGCTACGGCACGATGGGCATCGGCATGGGCTTCGTCGTCGCCGCCGCGGTGGTACATCCCGACAAGCCGATCATCTCGGTCTCGGGCGACTCGGCGATCGGCTTCTCCGGCATGGAGATGGAGACGGTCTGCCGCTACCAGCTGCCGGTCAAGATCGTCGTCTTCAACAATGGCGGCATCGGGCCGGGCCACGCGACGCATCCCGACAACCCGCTCCAGAACATGAGGCCGAACGCGCTGATCTACGGCGCCCGCTACGACAAGATGATGGAGGCCTTCGGGGGGAAGGGCTGGTTCGTCGAGAATCCTAAAGATTTAAAGTCCGCGCTGGAGCAGGCGATGGCGTTCCGGGGCCCGGCGCTGGTCAACGTCGTGATCTCCCAGGAGTCCGCGCGCAAGCCGCAGCAGTTCAGGTGGCACAGCTGAACGGCTGACGCGTCACCGCACGGGGCCGCTCCCGCCAGGGGGCGGCCCCGTTTCCGGCTACAGCACGCCCTCACCCTTCAAGGCGGCGATGTCGCCGGCCCCGATGCCGAGCCACGCGTTCAGCACCTCGGCGCCGTGCTGGCCCAGGAGCGGCGAGGGCTTGAGCCGCGGCGGTCGGCCGTCGACCCGCACCGGCCACGTCGGCATCTTGAACGGGCCGCTCGGATGGTCCATCACCTGCATGATTCCGCGCTTCTCGAAGCTCGGATCGTTCTGCAGCTCCATCGTGTCGAAGACGGCGCCCGCGGGCACGCCGACGCCGCTGATCAGGGTCATCGCCTCTTCCTTCGTGTGCTGGCGCGTCCATTCGGTGACGATGGCGTCGACCTCGGCCTCGTGCTCGATCCGGGCCGCGCCGGTGGCGTAGCGCGGATCGTCGATCAGCTCCTCGCGGCCGAACAGCTTCATGAGCCGGGCCCAATGCTCGGGATTGGCGCGGCTCGTCATGACGTAGATCCAGTCGTTGGAGCCGTAGGGCTTGCACTGGTAGAGGCCGGAGGGCGCATTGCTGCCCATGACGGTCTTCCCGCCGCGTCGTGCCGCCGCCTTCCCGGTGCGCGCCTGGACCGCGAAGCAGGTGCGCATGTAGTGCAGCATCGCGTCCTGCATGGCGACCTGGAGCCGCCGCCCCTGGCCGGTTCGCTGGCGCTCGAACAGCGCCCCCAAAATGGTGATCGCCATCAGCATCCCGGTCCCGGTGTCGCCGAAGCTCGGGCCGGGCTTGACCGGCGGCCGATCGGCCTCGCCGGTGACGCTGATCAGGCCGCCGGCGGCCTGCGCGATCATGTCGAAGGCGAGCCCCTTTTCGTACGGGCTGCCGGTGCCGAACCCCTGGATCGAACAGTAGATGATGCGCGGGTTGAGCTTCTTCACCTCGTCGTAGCCGAGGCCGAGGCGCTCGATCGTGCCCGGCGCCATGTTCTCGGCGGTGACGTCGGCCTTCTTCAGCAGCTCCTTCACGATCGCAAGCCCGCGCGGCGACTTGAGATCGATCGCCAGCGATTTCTTGTTCGCGTTGAACATGTGGAAGTACCACGGGTCGTCGGGGTTCTTGCCCGGGAGCACCCGGCGGGCGGGATCGCCCGTCTTCGGGTTCTCGATCTTGACGACCTCGGCGCCGAGCCAGGCGAGCGCCTCCGTGCAGGATGGCCCTGCCTCGAACTGGGTGAAATCGACGACCCGGATGCCGGCGAGACACTCGAGGTCCTGGCCAGTCTCACTCATTCCCGATCCTCCCAGCCAGATGGTACTCGGTCTTCGACTCCAGGCGCTTCGCGAGTAACATGGCTGGTGCAGGCAGCGGAAAAGATCGAACACCATGCTGACGATCGACGCCCAGGTGCACGCCTACGAGCGCAATCACCCCGGCCGGCCCTGGGCCGCCGCGCTGCACGGCCCGCCGCAGGTCACCGGCGACGAGATGGTCGCGGCCATGGACGCCGTCGGCGTCGACGGTGCCCTGCTCATCTCGCCGTTCACCATGTACGGCTTCGACGCGAGCTTCGCGGTCGAGGTGGGCGTTAGGCATCCCGGCCGGTTCGGGCTGATCAAGCCGGTCGATCCCTCCGACCCCGCTGTCACGGAGACGATCGCCAACTGGGTCGCCACCGCGGGCACGGTCGGCATCCGCATCATGCTGAACCGGGGCGTGTCCGAGGACCCCGCCGATCTCGGACTCAACCGGGTGCTGGCTGCCGGGGCGCGGCACGGGTTCCCGGTGAACATCCTGTGCTGGGGTCGCCTGGAGCAGGCCCGGGCGCTGGCGGCGCGCAACCCCGATACGGCGATCGTGATCGACCATCTCGGCCTGCAGCAGCCGTTCGAGCCGCCCCCGCCGGCCCAGCCCTTCGCCGATCTGCCGGAGGTCCTGAAGCTCGGCGCCCACCGGAACGTCGCGATCAAGATCACCGGCGCCTGCACGCTCTCGCGCGAGACCTATCCCTACAAGGACATCTGGGACCCGCTCGCGCGCATCTTCGATGCCTTCGGCATCGAGCGCTGCATGTGGGGCACCGACTGGACCCGCGCGGTCGCGCTGCTGACCTACCAGCAGGGCGTCGAGGCCTTCCGCATCACCGATCGCCTGTCCGAGGGCGACAAGCGCACGCTGATGGGAGGAGCGCTGCAGCGCGTGTACAAGTGGTCGCCGAAGAGGACGTGACGCGAGGCGGGACCATGAACTGGCTGGTGAAGGAAGAACCGACCGACTACGGGTTCGATGCGCTGGTCGGGATCGTGAAGGCGGCTGCCCGGCGCCTATCCGGGTCCGGAAGACGCGAAGAGTGCGGTGCTTGCCCCAGCACGAGCTGGACGCCGAAGACGCGCACAGGATCGCGCTCTGCAACAAGCACGGCGTGAGTGAGGGGGGCGAGCCGACGCGCCGCTGGCGTTCCCGGAAATAGACACTCGCTCGATCGTCTTGCATTGCCCGGCCACCCCCACGCGTGGCGCGTATCGCTTTCGCGGCATTGCCAGCGTCGCGAAGCTGCGTCCACGTCGTCGGCGTGGCCCACTCTGCCGCGTATCAGCCCCGCGCCGCCGAGCACGGCGTGTTGTATCGCGTGATCGACGCACGTCTGGAGACGTTCCTGGATGTAGCGGCGCAGTACGCCGATGGCCACCGATTGCCGGCGTTCGTGGAGCAGGAGTTCCGAGAGTTCCTGACGTGCGGCGTGCTGGAGCACGGCTTTGCACGACTCCGCTGCGGCGACTGCGCCTTCGAACGGCTCGTTCGGCTTCGCTATCTCCTGGCCTGGGACCACGCGCTCTGTCGCACCGTGCTGGCCGTCTACGCGCGCGCGTTGTTGTCGTTCCAACGACGCCGCGCGCGCCGCCGCGGCCTTCACGACGGCCATTCTGGCTGCGTGACGGTGATCCAGCGATTCGGGGGCGGGCTCAATCTCAACGTCCACTTCCACACCCTCGTGTTCGACGGCGTGTTCACGGACGGCGAGGACGGCGCGCTGCACTTCCGGCCCCTGCCGCCGCCGACAGACGAGGAGGTGGGCGCTGTCCTTGCGACGATCTGCGTGCGGGTGTGCCGCCTCCTGCGCGCCGCCGGGGCTTCGACGCGGCCGCCGCCGATCTCTCACGCCCGGACCCGATCGCGGAGGAGTCGCCACCGCTCGCGGGTATCAGCAGCGCGTCGATCCGGGGGCGGATCGCGCTCGGGCCCCGCGCGGGTCGGCGCGTGTGGCGGGAGGGAGAGGAGCCGGGCGCGCCGTGGGTGGTATCGAGCCACCCTCGCCACGCGCACCTCGCCGGCTTCGATCTCCACGCGAATGTTGCCGTGGCGGCCGCCGACCGCGCGCGCCTGGAGCAGCTCTGCCGATACCTGCGCCCGCCCGTGGCCCAGGATCGGCTGCAGCGTCTGGACGACGATTACATCCGGCTCACGCTGAAGACGCCGTGGGCGGATGGCACGCGCCACCTGCTGTTTGCCCCGCTGGAGCTCCTCGAGAAACTTGCCGCCCTGACCCCACGCCCGCAGATCAACCTGATCCTCTATCACGGGGTGCTCGCGCCGCACGCGCGATGGCGTGAGCGCGTTGTCGAGTATGGCCTGCCTGCGGCAGCGGTGCTGACGATGTCGCTTTATGTCGTCTACGATCTGATCCTGCTCCGCCACGGCGCGACCCACGCCGATCAGGCCGAGCTCGACAACGTGGGTCGCCAGCGGCACCTCACCGACAAGGGCCGCGCCCAGGCCCGGGCGCTGGTCGATGCGGTCAAGGCCGCCGGCGTGGCGATCGACGTCGCCTACTCCATCCGCTTCCAGCGGGCGGTGGAGACCGCGCGCCTCATCGCGGGCAAGGAGCCGCAGACCCCCAGGCCCTGCGCGCGCTCGTGGGCAAGCGGCCGGCGCCGGGCGCCAACAACCTGATGGTCAGCCACAAGCCCAACATCCTGGACGCGCTCGGCAAGGAGTGGTTCGAGATCAAGGAGGGCGAGGCCTCGATCTTCCGGCCAGCCGGAGACGGGACCTATGCGCTGGTCGCCCGCGTGCTGATCGACGACTGGACGGCCGCGCGGCGCTGAACCACCACGTCCCGGGCACGGAGGCGGTAGCGGACGGCCAACCAGCCGGGGGCCGGATGGCCCTTCCGACAGTGATTCCCCATAGCAATGCTGTGGACGATGTGGAACAGCTGGTGGACGCGCGGCGTGCTGGTGTGCGGGCTGCTCCTGCCCGCTGCATGTACGCCCGTGCACGTGGCTCAGGTGCCGCCGCTGCAAGGCCCGCTGACCTGCCAGGCCGTGGTGCCCGAGCGGGACGTGCTGATCGGCGTGTCCCTGTCCGGTGGCGGCAGCCGGGCGGCCCTGTTCGGGGCCGCCGGCCTGGAGGCGCTGGGAGGGGTCCGGACCGCCGCCGGCACGTCCGCGCTCGAGCACGTCGCGTATCTGTCGAGCGTTTCCGGCGGCAGCCTGGCGGCCAGCTACTACGCGCTCGAGAAACCCTCCCGCGAGGTGGCGGTGCTGACGCCGGCCGGCACACTCACCGACGCCTACCGCGCGTTCTTCGAGCGATACCGCACCGCGCTGAGCCAGGATTTCGAGCGCCCGTTGCTGCGTCGTCACCTGGCCTCGTTCCGGTGGTTCAACTCGTTCCTGGCCGCCCGCACCCTGGTCGACATCCTCGGGGAGCGGCTGGTCGGCAAGGGGACGATGCGCGACATCGGCCTGCGCGAGGCGAGGGGCGACAGCCCGGGATTGATCATCAACACCACGCTCTACAACAACGGCAAGCGTCTGATGATCACCACGCTGCCGCGGGATGCCTTCCGCTACGACTTCCTGAAGGATCTCGAGGCGGCCATGGTACGCAGCGGCCGACCGTCCGGGACCGACCCCATCATGCAGAGGAACTGGGAGCAGTTGCTCCCGCTGACGCCGGTCGACATCGGCGCCGACCCGTGCCAGATCCGGACGGCCGGAGCGGTGACCGCTTCGGCATCCTTTCCCCCGCTGATCGGACCCATCTCGCTCCAGGTCGGCGGCCAGGCGACGTACTGGCACGCCGGCGACGGCGGTCTCTACGAGAATCAGGGAGTCGAGTCGCTGCTCTTCCTGTCCCTGCGGCAGCTGCAGGAGGGTCGCTCTCGCCGGGTGCTGGTGCTCGCCTTCGACAGCTCGTTTCCCTTCGCGGTCGGCGACCGGCGACTCAGCCAGCGCGCCAAGCCGTTCTCGATGCTGAGCTTCGACTTTTCGCGGGTGCCCGGCATCATGGAGGAGCGGGCGAGCGCGTACCGCACGCTGTTCTTTCGGAGTCTCCAGGCGGAGGGTGTGTTCCCGGGTCAGGAGGTGTTCCGCGTCATCCCGCTCCGCCACATCGAGGCCCGCTGGCGCGACGACCTGAGCGATGTACCCCCGGCCTGCCGCGAGGTCACACCGGCCCTGCAATCGGTGGCGGCCGTGCAGCAGCGTCTTGCCGAGATCCCGACCCGCCTGCGGGTGGCGTCGGAGTGCGACCGGCAGCTGCTGGCGACGGCGGCGGCAAAGGTCGTGACGCAACAGCGCGAGGCGATCCTCGAATTCCTCGACGCCCCCGTGCGGCGTGCGGGTCAGCCCTAGCTCGAGGAGTTCCGAGCGTCAGCGCGCGCGGGCGGCCGTGCGGCGAGACTGGATTCAGACGTGGAGGATGATGTGATCAGACGGAACCGACCCTTTCCTCGCATGGGCCCCACGCTTGCTGGTCGCCGCCTGCCTGCTCCCGACGAGCGTGTTCGCCCAGGCTCCGGCCGGCGCCCCCGCGCCCCCGCCGTCCGCCAAGCCGGTGGCGGCGGCTGACCTGGAATCGCTGGTGGCCCGGGTCGCGCTCTACCCGGACGACCTGCTGGCCATCATGCTGCCCGCGGCGACCACGCCGCTCGATCTCGTCAAGGCGCAGCGCTTCCTCGACAAGCGCAAGAGCGATCCGAATCTCAAGCCGGATCCGGCTCTCGCTCCGGTTCCCAGGCCTCGGCCCAGAGCCAGCGCGGATCGTACCGCCGGTCCGGGGGCAGCGCCTCCGGTGGTGGCGATGGTCGCCGCCGATAACGGGGAATAGCCATGAGAGACCTGCTCGTGCTCGTGACCCTGGCCCGTGCGACCGTTTCCGCCAGCGCGCCGGCGCGGGTCGGCCCGCGACGCGCCCCAGCGGCATGGCGGAGGACGAGGCGATCGCGTACGACTTCGTCTCCGAGCTGCTCGCGACGGGCCAGGTATCGGACGCCGCCTTTGCGCGCGTGAAGGCGGCCTTTGGTGAGCGCGGCGTGATCGACCTGGTGGGCGCGGTCGGCTACTACAGCCTCGTATCGATGGTGCTGAACGTCGCGCGCGTCCCCCTGCCCGCCGGCGTCGAGCCCCCGCTGAAGTAGCCGACCCCGATCGAGGATCGCGGGCGCCGCGGGGATCGCGGAGTTCATCAAGCTTAGAGCCAACCTCGTGACCATCTCGTCCTTGAGCCTCCTCCGCCTCGGCGCCGACGACTTTCGCCGGCGTGTGCAGGCAGCTCTGTAACACGTAGACGTCTTCCCGGCGGGGACGACCGATCCGGGAGCGTGTTCTACGTCGGACTCGAGGACCGCGGGTTGCCGGGTCGGGGCGTGGAGTACCATCTCGGATGCTGGGCGACGCGCTCGCTGGGGTGATTGCGGGGCTTACCGATCCGCCCCGCTCTCGACTGGAGGAGGAGGCGATGGAGTTCGGGATCTTCAATCTGATGGGGGCGCGCGAGGCGGACAAGCCGACCGCGCAGGTGTTCGGCGAAGTTGCCGAGCAGACGAGGCTGGCCGACGAGCTCGGCTACACGACCGCCTGGTTCGCCGAGCACCACTTCTCGAATTACTGCTTGTGTGCGTCGCCATTGATGATGGTGGCGCACTGCGCCTCGATCACCAGGCGGATCCGGCTCGGCACTGCGGTCGTGGTGTTGCCCCTGTACAACCCGGCGCGGCTCGCCGCCGAAATCGCCACGGCCGACGCATTGTCGAATGGCCGACTGATGCTCGGCGTCGGAGCCGGCTACCAGCCCTACGAATTCGAGCGGTTCGGGACCGACATCGCGCAGAATCTCGAAATGACCGAGGAGTTCTGCGAGATCCTCGACCTGGCCTTCAGCCGTGATTTCTTCAGCTACAACGGCAAGCACTACCGGATGCCGGAAACTCATATCCCCGCCCGCCCGGTGCAGAACCCGCTGCCGATCTACGTCGCCGGCCATAGCCAGGCGATGTTCCGTGCCGCCGCGCGGCATGGTTATCGGGTGCTGTCGTCGGGCCGGGTCGGCGGCGCCGCGTTGCTGGCCGAGCAGTATGCCGACATCGTCGCCGCGTTCGCCGTCGAGAACGCGCCCCTGTCGCGGGCGCACATCACCATCAACCGCTTCGCCCACATCACCGACATCCGCGAGGAGGGGATGCGCTTCGCCGAGAACGCGCGCTATCAGACGCGGCTCGCGTCGAGTCTCCGGCGCCGGCAGGAAGTCATGCAAGGCACCGTGCTGGTCGATGTCCCGTTCCCCGACGAGCCGTCGCTCGAGACCATCCACGACAATCTGCTGATCGGTGATGTCGACACGGTCGCCGAGAAGCTCGTCACCGAGATCCGCGCCACCAAGCCCGTGCATGTGTGCTTCTCGTTCAAGGTCGGGAACACGCCGCACAAGGCGGCGATGCGCTCGATGGAATTGATGATCGGCGAGATCAAGCCGAAGGTCGAAAAGGCGCTCGGGGGACCATGAACTGGCTGGTGAAGGAAGAGCCGACCCACTACGGGTTCGACGCCCTCGTGAAGGACCGGAAGGCGGTCTGGAGCGGTGTGAGGAACGCGCTGGCGCAGAAGCATCTGCGCGCGATCAAGAAGGGCGACCGCATCTTCTACTACCACACCGGTGACGAGAGGGCGGTGGTCGGGATCGTGAAGGCGCTGTCCGACGCCTATCCCGATCCGGAAGACGCGAGCGGAAAGTATGTTGCGGTGGATGTCGCACCGGTCAAGCGCCTTCCCAGGCCGGTCACGCTCGCCGAGATCAAGGCAGACGCAGCCTTCAAGGACTTTCCGCTGGTCCGCATCGGGCGGCTGTCGGTGATGCCGGTCACCGATGCGGAATGGGCGCGGATCGAAGGCATGGCAGGTAAGGCCGGCTAGCTGCCCGCACCTCCTTCCCGCTGCTTGCGCAGGAAGTCCTGTAGCTCTTGCATCAGCTTTTCCGAGTCGACCTCTCCGCCAGGTAGCGGTGGCCGCTCCTCGCCCGCTGCCGCGTCGTACTCCTGCTCCAGCTTCCGCACGTGCTCTCGCGTGGCGCGATCCCGGGCCACCGCCTGATCACATTGGGTGCGGAAGTCCTGGATGGCCTCGTCGAAGTGGGACATGTCCGGGCTCAGGTCGAGCAGGCGGGCCACATAGCTCACCAGGGTCTGGATCGCCGCCGGATTCTCGGCATCTGGTAGATAGTGCGGTGCTTGCCCCATGAAGCCGACATGCTGCATTCCCCGTCGCTCCGCCGCGTCCAGGACGACCGTGGAGATACCGGTCGGGCCTTCGTAGGTCGGACGACGATAGATGCCCCAGGCTTCGAGCAGCGACCGCGCGGCGGGGTCGGTGCTGCGAGCCGTGACGCGTACCGGCCGGGTATG
Organism: uncultured Candidatus Rokubacteria bacterium; assembly: GCA_963743355.1. Taxonomy (GTDB): domain Bacteria; phylum Methylomirabilota; class Methylomirabilia; order Rokubacteriales; family CSP1-6; genus AR5. Next base: position 2,028,328 of record CAVUPM010000002.1, on the reverse strand, counting down.
CGGAGCGCCCGCCAGGAGCGCCCCGAGCGAGACGATCCGCCTCACCCCACAGCGCTCGGCCACGTCGAGGAACGCCTTCGTATAGGTCTGCCACCTCTGGTGGGGCTCCGGGCCGCAGAACAGCAGGAGGCCGTCCCGGCCATCCCCTGGATGCCATGCAAAGAACTCGCTCAGTGGCCACTGGATGTCGCGGCCCCCATCGGCCCTCAACCGCACCTCGGGCCGTTCCTGGGTAAACACGAAAAACTCTTCAGGGTCCATCCGGGCCAACCGCGTGGCCCGGAGATCGCGGGTCAGGTGACGCAAGGCGCCCGTGGCCGCCCGGCCGGCATCGATCCATCCCCCGAACGCCACGACCATCGTCGTCAAGTTGGCCGGTGGCTCGCGATCGAACTCTACGTGGTCCATGCGTATCCTCTCGGCAGTGGCGAGGGTCGCCCATCCACTCCCGGTGCGTCCTGCATCTCAGAAGCTCGGCTTGGTTGCGAACGGTGTCAGCTGCAACTCGTGCGTCCAGCAGGACCTGTCCTGGGTGTGCAGGTAGTAGAAAGCCTCAGCGATCCTGAGGGGGTTCATCACCACTTCCGGACGCTGTTGAGCTCTCGGCAGTGCTCTGGTGCCCGGCGAGTCGATGAGGCCGTCGATCACGACATTGGCCACGTGTACGCCATGCTCGGAATATTCCTCCGTGAGCACCTGCGCCAGCGTGCGCATCATGACGCGCGGATAGTACAGCGACTGTCCGGTCATCCGTTTGCGGCCACGCAGTGACGACGAGTTGTTGGAGATGAGGAAGGAGCCGGCGCCACGCTGGCGAGGGGAATGTGTTCCAACAACTCCTTCTCCGGCGGCAGGTCACGCCCCTCCAGATAGCCGGCGTTGTAGACCAGGACGTCCGGGTCTCCAGCGTCGATGGCCTTCTCGAGGGCCGAGGCGTTGGCGGCATGACGGGTCGTCAGGACGACAAAGAAGCCCTCCATGCTGAACTTCTGGGCGACGGCGCCGCCGATGCCCCAGCGGATCCCGACGGGTATGTCGCTGTCGTCGAGCGCCTTGCCGTGCGCCAGTCTGGTGTTGCGTCCATCGGCCTGCCACTTCGAGGTTGCCCCGACCACAACGGCGACCTGTCTACGGGCTGCACTCATCCCGGATTCCTCGCTAGCTGGCGTTGACTGCCCACGGTAGATGAACCCGGCCAGCATAGAGAAGAGCGGCGCCCTTCACAACCGCGGCCCCGCCTGCCCCTTCAGGAAATCCAGAAGTAGTCCGCTGACGCGCGCCGCCTGCTCCTGCTGCACCCAGTGCCCGGCGCCGTCGAGCAGGTGGCAGCCGGCGAAGCGGGTGCACGCCGTGTCCTGCATGCGCTCGACCGCTCCCGGCCGCTGATAGACGCCCCAGTCGCTCTGGCCCGAGATGAAGATCGACGGGACGTCGATGGTTCGCCCCGAGAACAGCTGCAATTCGGACTCGAACGCGCCGCCGCTGCGCGACCGGTACCAGTTGAGGCCGCCCTGAAACCCGGTGCGCTGATACTCGCCGGCGTAGACCGCCAGCTCATCGTCCGGCAGCCATCGGCAGGCGGCGATCTCCTGCGGCGACGGCATCTCCTTCGCCACCGCCGCCGGCATGTCGTCGGCGAGGTCCATGATGTAGTAGGTCGGCATCTTCGCCAGCTCTTCCGCCGACCACGCGGCCAGCCGATGCGGCCGGTTGTCCTTCCAGTCCGCGCTCTTGTGATGGAAATAGGCCCGCAGGAAGTCGTGGACGCCCTGCTGGCAACGCCACATCTGGGTATTTGCCGATCGGGTCGAATACCACCACTGGTAATGCTTGCGCGGCCGAGACAGCGCCGCCAGCGCCTCGTGGATGGTGGGGCTTGCGGGGACCTCTGGCGGATGGCGCTCGGTGTCGAACGGCAGATCCGGTGGCCCGGCGAAGGGCGCGCTCATCAACGCGACGGACCGGAACACGTCGGGTCGCACCAGCGCGCACCAGGCGGCAATCGAGGCGCCGAAATCGTGCCCGACGACAGACGCGACCGAGCGGTAGCCGAGTGCGGCGACCAGCCCCAGTGCGTCGCGCACCGCGTTCAGCAGCCGAAACGGCCGGAGATCGTCGTCGTAGCTCGCGCTCCAGCCGGTGGTGCGGCCGTACCCGCGCTGGTCGGGGGCGATGACGTGGAACCCCGCCGCGGCCAGCGGCGGGCATGATCGTTCGCCAGGAATAGGCGAGCTCGGGAAAGCCGTGCAGCAACAGGACGGCGGGCCGGCCCGGCGCCGCCGAGCCCGCCTCGAGGATGTGCATGCGCAGGCCATTGATGCCGGAGACGAAGCGCGCGCGGATGCCGGCGGGGAGGACTTCACTCGGCAGCGGTGACAATTCGGACATTGGCTTCTCCCGTGATCACACGCTGTCGAGGCCGCTCGACCAGCGCCGGCAGATGTGATGGGCGATCGCGATGGGCGACGGCAGCGACACCTGCGCCGGATCGTCGGGGCCGGCGGCGGCGCGCGCCACCATCTCCCGGATCTCGTCGCGGGAGAACCAGCGCGCCTCAGCGATCTCCTCGGCGTCGACGGTGATCTCCTCGGTCAGGGCCTCGGCGAGAAACCCCATCATCAGGCTCGACGGAAACGGCCACGGCTGCGCGGCCAGGTAGCGCACGCGCCCGCAGCGAACGCCCGCCTCCTCGCGTACCTCGCGGCGCACGGCCTCCTCCGGGGTCTCACCCGGCTCGACGAAGCCGGCGAGGCATGAGAACCGGGCGCCCGGGCGCCGTCGGTTGCGGCCGAGCAGGGCCCGATCGCCATGGATGGCGAGCATGATCACGACGGGATCGGTGCGCGGGAAGTGCGAGGCCCGGCACTCCGGGCAGCGCCGTTTCCAGCCGGCCGACGCCATCCGGGTCGGCGATCCGCACTGGGCGCAGAAGCGATGTCGGGCGTGCCAGTCGAGCAGGGAGCGGGCCTCGGCGAGGATGGCCGCCTCGCCGGCGGCGATCGTCGGGGCAAGGGCGCGCACGTCGATCAGCTCGGTGTCGACGTCGGGGGCGACGTCCGCCCCGGTCGCATCGATCGCGAAGTGCGCGCGCCCGTCGCCGAGGCCGAGAAAGATCAGCGGCGCGCCGGTGTCGATCTGGCCGCGCCACGGCGCCACCGGCTGCCAGTCGAGCGCCGGTACCGCCGTGCCGCGAGTGAACGGCTTCAGGTCGCGCAGCGGCAGCAGGCGCGTCTCCGGGTCGCCGAGCAGCTTGGCGATCCAGTCGCCGTCATCCCGGCGCTCGCTGGCCCGATCCAGCGGATTGCCGCCGAAGCAGTAGACGTCCTCCATGTCGGCTAGGTCTGGTCCACCTTCACCGACCGGCCCGTGGCGGAGGACCGCTCGATCGCGTCGATCAGCTTGTGGCGCTGGACGGCCAGGTTGAAGTCGACGTCGAAGGACCCACCGCCGCGCAGGGCGTCGGCCGCGCGCGCGTAGGCCTGGGCGACGTTGTAGGCCTGGCCGGCCGGAGTGCCCTCCGGAGCGACCTTGTACTTGGACGGGACGGGCATCGAGACCATGGGCTCCTTGCCCTTGCCCGCGTGCACCTGGCTCGGGCCGATGTTGAGCGAGCCATCCGCCCGGATGACCAGGGCGCCCTCGCGCCCGTAGATCTCCAGCCGGTTGCCGCCGGGATTCGAGGGAACGGCGGCCACGTTGACCGATACCTCGGCGCCGCCCACCATGCGGCCGACCACGTTGATGCTGTCCGGCGCATCGACCGGGACCGGCTTTCCGTCCAGGGTTCGCCACTCCGGGATCCGCGTCGACACCCGGGCCGAGACCTCCGCGAACTCGCCGAGGACGGCGCACAAGGCGTCGATGGCGTGGCCGCCGGCGATGGTCAGCGTGTTGGCGCCGTTGGCGCGTACGCCCTGCCAGATGCGGCCGGGGCCCCGCTGCAGCACGGCCTGGGCAACGGTGTTCAGGTTCGCCGTGAGCACCTCACCGATGTAGCCCCCCTGGACCAGGTCGCGCGCGTACAGAATCGCCGGATCGCTGCGCGCCTGCAGGCCGACGATGGTCTTCAGCGAGCGCTGGCGGGCGAGCCCGGCCATCTCTTCCGCCTCGGCCAGATTCGCACCCAGCGGCCACTCGCAGAGCACGGCCTTTCCGGCCTGCAGGCCGGCCATGACCAGCTCCCGGTGCCCGGGCACCCGCACGCAGACGACGATGAGGTCGACCTCCGGATGCGCCGCCATCTCGCTGAACCGGTGGAAGGCCCGCTCGGCACCAAACGCCGCGGCCGAGGCCTTGGCGGTGTCCTCGTGCGCGGTGCAGACCGCCTTCAGCTCGTAGTGGGGCAGAGCCTTCAGGGCGGGAACGTGGGCATTGGCCCCCCAGCCGCTGCCCCCTTGTGTCACGGTCGCTCCCACGATTCCCACGCGAATCTTGTCTGTCATCTGAGCCTCCAGGTCTTGTATGAAGCGAGGCCCGTCATCGCGATGCGACGCGGTCGGGGGCCTGGTTCAGATCGGGCACGTTGCTGGACGAGGCGGCCAGCAGCGGCGACTTCGTGACCGCGAGCGCGGCGACCGCGGCCGGGTTCTCGGTGATCTTGGCCATCACGGCCTCGCGAGCGCGGTTGAAATACTCGCGGTTGCTGGCGACGAATTCGCGAGACGTTCGCAGACCGGCGAGATAGCCGTTGATCTCCGGCACCACGTAGCGCGCCACCATGTCCCAGCTTCGCATCGTGTTCTCCGGGTTGGCCCAGTCGTGGACGAAGCCGACGACCGTCCCGAACCCGCCGGAGATCTCGAGCACCGACTTGATCCGCTCCACGAGATCGTCCGGCGTGCCGATCGTGGCGACGGCGCCGGGAACGAAGGCGGTCTTGTCCACGGCCTCGTCGGGGGTCTGTGAAGGCGCGCGCGCCGGGCCGTTGCAGGGTCGCCGTGATGTACTCGTTGTTGTGCCGGAGCAGGCCGTCACGGGCCTCGGCGCGGGCCTTCTCGCGGGTCTCGGCGATGTGCCAGCTCATCAGCACGCGCCAGTTCTTGCGATCGACGCTCTGGCCGTGCTCGGCGGCGGCGGCCTCCGCGAAGCCCCATTGCGTCGGCAGCGCGTTCAGACCTTCCTCGGACAGCGACCCGATCGAGATGACGCCGATGCCGTGCTTTCCGGCCAGCGTCATGCCCGAGGGACTGATCTGGGAGGCGACCGCGAACGGCAGGTCCTCCTGCAACGGCAACAGCTGCAGCGCGGCGTCCTGCAGCGTGAACCAGTCGGAGGTGGCGGTCAGCCGCTCGCCGCGCATCAGGCGGCGGATGACGCCGATGGCCTCGTCCTGGCGGTCGCGCAGCAGCATCGGATCGATCCCGAGCGTGTGGGCGTCCGACGCCAGCGCGCCCGGCCCGGAGCCGAAGATCACCCGCCCACCGGTCATGTAGTCGAGCTGCACCATCCGTTGCGCCACGTTGAACGGATGGTGATAGGGCAGGGAGACGACCCCGGTGGCGAGCTTGATGCGCTTGGACCGTTCGCCCGCCGCGGCCAGGAACATCTCGGGCGAGCCGATCATCTCCCAGCCGCTGGAATGATGCTCCCCGCACCAGAATTCGTCGTACCCGAGCGTGTCCAGGTGCTCCACGAGGTCGAGATCGCGGCGGAACTGCAGCATCGGATGCTCCCCGATGGGATGGTGGGGGGCGAGGAACGCGCCGAAGCCTAAGCGGGACATGAGCAGGTCTCCTGGTTGGCGATGATCAGCGACAGTACCTCTTGACACCTCCGCTTGGCCAGCGGAACATCCCGGCCAATGCGTCAGATTGCCGACGACAAACGTTTACCGGTCGACGTCGAAGCTCAGGCCCCGGTACAGGCCGCGGCCGCCCTGCGATCGGTCATCCGCGGCTATCACGACGAGCTCGAGCGCGAGCAGCGCTTGCCGAAGGCGCTGGTCGAACAGTTCCACGCGGCCGGCTTCTACAGGCTCGTGAGACCGCGGGAGCTGGGCGGCCTGCAGGCCGACCCGCTCACCTATCTGAGAGCGGTCGAGCTGCTGGCCGAGGGTTCCGGCTCGGTCGGCTGGAACCTCTGCAACAACAATATCGCCCAGCTCGTCACGCTCGGTTTGCCGGACGAGGGTATCCAGGAGATCTACGGGCACGGGGGCGACGTCGCCGTCGCCGGCACCGCTGTGCAGGGGGGTGGCCGGGCCGTACCTGTCGACGGTGGCTACCGCGTCACCGGTCGCTGGCCATTCGGCACCGGCTGCCAGGAGAGCGCCTGGATGCTGGGCAGCTTCCAGATCCTCGACGGCGACCAGCCGCGCCGCAGCCCGGATGGCGCCTCGGTCTACTGGCGCGGCGTCTTCCATCGCTCCGAAGCGCAGATCGTCGCGGGAAGCTGGGACGTGTCCGGGCTCCGTGCAACCGGCAGCTTCGATTGGACGGTCGACGACGTCTTCTTGCCGGAGCGGCGAACGATGGTCCACGCCGGCGTCCCGCTCGACAACCAGTGGAGCCACTGGCCGGGAATCTCGTACGCGCTGCCGGCCCAGGCCTGGGTCGGGCCTCATCACAGCGCCGTGATCACCGGCATCGCCCGGGCCGGCATCGACGCGCTGATCGATCTGGCCGTCGAGAAGACGCCACGCGGCCGGACCGCTCGGCTCTGCGACAATCCTCAAGTGCAGGACGCGGTCGGCCGGGCCGACGCGATCCTGAACGCCGGCCGCGCGTATCGCAGCGCGACGATCACGGACGTCTGGAACACGATCGCGGCCGGAGCGGACACTACCCTGGAACAGCGAGCCCGGTGCCGGCTGGCCGCGGTCCACGCAGCCGACTGCGCCCGCGAGGCGATGGACCTGGTGTACCGGCAGGGTGGCAGCACGTCCTATCGGCGCGAGAGCCGCCTGGCCGAGTGCTGGCGCGATCTCCAGGTCGTCGGCCAGGCTGTCACCGTCATGCCGGAGTGGTACCCGATGGGCGGCCGGGTCTTCCTGAAGATGGACCCGGGCCCGCGGCTTCGCTAGCGATAGTCCTCTCAGGCAAGGCAATTCCCTGCCGTCCTGCGCTGATCGCGCAGTCCGGATGCGACGCGAACCAATCATGGAGGACGAACACGACATGAGACTCGGCGTGGTGTTTCCCCAGACGGAGATCGGCTCTGACCCTGCGGTGATCCGCGACTACGCGCAGGCCGCCGAGAGTGCCGGCTACGATCACCTGCTCGTCTTCGACCATGTGCTGGGCGGCAAGCTGGAGCGCTTCGACAAGCTCGGTCGCCGCCCGCCCTACACCGACGAGAGCCCCTTCCACGAGGTCTTCGTTCTGTTCGGCTACCTCGGGGCCTGCACTCAGCGCCTCGAGCTGGTCACCGGCATCGTCATCCTGCCCCAGCGCCAGACTGCGCTGGTGGCCAAGCAGGCCGCCGCGGTGGACGTGCTCACCGGCGGGCGCCTGCGCCTCGGCGTGGGCATCGGCTGGAACCATGTCGAGTACGAGGCCCTGAACGAGGACTTCCACACACGGGGTCGCCGCGTCAGCGAGCAGATTGCCGTCATGCGGAAGCTCTGGACCGAGCCGGTGGTGAGCTTCAAAGGCTCGTATCATCACCTCGACCGGGCCGGCATCAACCCTCTGCCCGTCCAGCGCCCTATCCCGGTGTGGATGGGCGGCATGGCCGAGCCGGTGCTCAAGCGGGTGGCCCAGATCTCCGACGGCTGGTTCCCCCAGTTTCAGCCCGGTGACGAGGCGAGCCACACGCTCGATCGCGTGCGGGCGTACATGAAGGAGGCGGGCCGCCCGCTCTCGGCCGTGGGGATCGAGGGCCGGTTCTCCTACGGCATCGGCGGCCCGACCGAATGGGCGAAGCGGGCCCGGGAGTGGCGCGACCTCGGCGCCACCCACCTCTCGGTGAACACGATGGGCGCAGGGCTCTCTGCGCGCGGCCACATCGACGCGATCCTGAAGATGAAGCCGGCGCTCGACGGCGTCTAGGATCCGGGTTCCACGGCTGCGCGAGCTACAGCACGCCGAACGGTTCCGCTCGCGGAGCTGCACAAGGCGGCCGGAGTCACGCCCTGAGCTGTTGAGACCGGGGGGCCTCCGAGCCCCCCGGTCCCCTTGTTAGCCGCCGCCGTCGGCCGAGCAGATCCTGAGCGTGGGGAAGCGAATGACCTCCTCCTAGAGAGTCCGCGCAACCAGTGCCGCGCCGGCCGTGAACAGTGCGGCGGCGATGATTCGCGCTGCTGTGGCAGGCGCCAGACGGAGGTGGGCGCGATGACCGGCCCACACTCCCGCCCAGGCCACGGGCAGCAAGGCCGCGACCGCGAGCCAGAGCGCGGTGGAGGCGAGGAGCCCCGCGAGAGTGAATGCGAGAACCCGCAATCCGACGTTGAGGATCACCATCTGCGAGATGGTGGCGCGTTGCGCATCCGGCTCGGCAATCCGGCCGGCGAGGTACATGACGTACGGCGGGCCGCCCATGCCGAAGAGTGCTCCGACCAGCCCGCCCACGATGCCGGCGGGCGCCGCCCAGTACCGACTCAACCGCCGTCGGCTTTTGCGACGGAGCATCAGGTTGACCGCATAGGCGCACACGAACAGACCGAGGGCCAGCAGGGTCGCGTCGCGCGGCAGGCGAAGGAGCAGTGTGACGCCCAGGGTGAGCCCGAGGAGCGTGAAGGGCACGAGGGTCACGATCTCTCGGGAGTCGGCCTGCCGGCGCGTGTGGAAGCCGAGCGCCAGCGCGGAGCCGAGATCGAGGAGGGCGGCCAGGGGGAGCACAAAGGCCAGCGGGAGGAGGTGGACGAGAACGGGAATCGTGATCGGCGAGGCGCCGAACCCCGTGATGCCGAACACGAGGTACCCGGCGAAGATCACCAGTGGCACGAGCAGCAGCACGTCGTGAGGGATTGTCACGTCGGCACCGGCGGACACTATTCAGCAGACCGGCCCGGAATTCAAGGTGCATCACGCCCCGCCTGCTGTTGAACGGACGGCCGCCCGGGGTTAGCATCGCCACCGTGCCCGTCGAGATCATCGGCATGATCGGGGTGAGGCCGGAAGGTGCGGACGGCGCGGCCGTGCACGTGATCGGGGGCGCCGTCGACACGCAGTGGTTGCGCGCCTTCGCCCAGGCGCACGAGAAGGCCGGCTTCGACCGCGTGCTCGTGGGGTACACCTCGACGTCGGCCGAGGGGTTCGCGGTGACGGGGTACGCGGCCGCGCACACCGAGCGGCTGAGCTACCTCATCGCGCACCGGCCGGGCTTCGTGGCGCCCACGCTGACCGCACGCGCCACGGCCACGCTGGACCACGTGACGAACGGCCGCGTCGCCCTGCACATCATCACGGGCGGCAGCGATGCCGAGCAGACGCGTGACGGCGACTGGCTCGACCACGACACGCGCTATCGCCGCACCGACGAATATCTCGACGTGCTGCGCCGCATGTGGACGGCGCCCGAGCCGTTCGATCACGACGGCGAGTTCTACCGGTTCGCCAAGGCGTTCTCGGAGGTCAAGCCGGTCCGGTCGAGCTCCATCCCGCTCTACTTCGGCGGCGCCTCGGGCGCGGCCGCCACGGTGGCGGCCAAGCACTGCGACGTGTACGCACTCTGGGGCGAGCCGCTCGCCGCCGTCAAGCAGCGCATCGCCGATATCCATGAGAAGGCCGCGGCCTTCGGGCGCCGCCCACGCATCAGCGTGTCGCTGCGCCCGATCATCGCGCCCACGGAGACACAGGCGTGGGAGCGCGCGCGGCGCATCCTCGCCAAGGTGATGGAGACCCGACCGAGCGTCATAGGCGAGGGTGCGGGCATGCGCCCGCAGGCCGTGGGCGCGCGGCGGCTCGTGGATTTCGCGCGCGAGGCCGAGGTGCACGACAAGCGCCTGTGGACCCCGATCGCCGCGGCCATGGGCGGCGCCGGCAACACCACCGCGCTGGTGGGCACCCCGGAGCAGGTGGCCGAGTCCCTGCTCGACTACTACGACATCGGCTGCACGACCCTGCTCATCCGCGGCTTCGATCCGCTGAACGACGCGCTCGAGTACGGGCGCGAGCTGATCCCACTGGTGCGCGCCGAGGTGGCCCGCCGCGATCGCGTGGCCATGGTGGGGGTGTGACCGCGCTGCTCGCCGTCGTCGGCAGCGTCACCCCGCCCGGCCGCTTGAACGCGGCGATTGCCACGGCGGTGGAGATGGCGGCGGCGCGGCCCGGCGTGTCGGCGTCGCTGCTGAACCTGGCCGATCACCGCGTCTCGTTTGCCGACGGCCGCCCACCCGAGAAGTTCGACGACGACACCGGCACGGTCGTGGCGCGAGTGGCTGCTGCCGACTGCGTGCTGCTGGCCAGCCCCGTCTATCGCGGCACCTTCACGGGCGCGCTCAAGAATCTGCTCGACCTGACGCCCATCGAGGCCCTGCGCGCCAAGCCCGTGGGCATCGTGGCCATGGGCGCCACGCCGCATCACTACCTGGGCGTGGACTGGCAGCTCCGCGCGGTGCTGGCGTGGTTCGGAGCGCGCGTGGCGCCGACCAGCGTTTATCTCGAAGCCGCGCACTTCCGCGAGGGCGCGCTCACCGATCAGGCGTCCCGCACGGCGCTGGGCGATCTCGTCAGGGCGCTGCTGGACATGCCGATCACCACAGGCGGCGTGTTCGGGCCGCCGCCGCTCGCCGCCGGGATCGGCGGGTCTGCGTGAAGATGGCACCTACCGCAGTCCGAGCTGGCGCACGAGCCCAAACCAAAGCGCCGCCATCTCCTCGAGTGGGGCAAGATCGACGGGCAGCTTGTGCACGGCGGTGTTCACCATGACGAGCGTGTTTTCGGGATCGACGAAGATCCGCTGCCCGCGGATGCCCCAGAGCAAGAACATCCGGCGCTTGGTCGGCAGGATCCACGTCTGGTAGCCGTAGCCGAAGACGGAGGAGACCCGGGTCCTGCCCGCGGTGGCCGAGACGGACGACGCGATCCGCTCGACGCTCAAGGCGGGCTCCACGCTGCCGATCCGGCTCTACACGGAGTACCTCGGCCTGTCGTGGTTCCCGGAGGAGGCACGCGAGCTCGCGCTCCGCGACCTCTTACAGAAGACCTACGCGGCGAGACGACCGGACGTCGTCGTCGTCTGGGGAACGGGCGGCCTCCGCTTCGTGCTCGAGCACCGTGCGGCGCTGTTCGAGGGAGTCCCGGTCGTCTTCTGCGCGGTCGACCCGGCCCTGCTGCCCCAGCTCGGCGCGGGTTCGGCGGTCACGGGGGTCTCCCGGCGCATCGACTGGACGTCGTCGCTCGACCTGATCCAGCGCCTGCACCCCGGGACCCGCGAAGTCGCCATCGTCACCGGTAGCGGTGGCGTCGATACGAGGTGGGAGGCCGAGGCGCGTCGCGCCCTCGCCGGCTACCCGGGCCGGGTGACGGTCACCTATCTGGCCCGCCGGCCGATGCCCCAGCTCCTGAAGGCCGTCGAATCGCTGTCCCCGGGCACGGTCATCCTGTATGGCGCCGTCCTCCAGGACGGCACCGGCCGACCCTACCTGCCTCACGAGGCGCTCGTGGCGATGGCGAAGGTTTCCCGCGTGCCGATCTACGCGGTGACGTCGAACATGCTCGGTCGCGGCGCCGTCGGCGGCCGCTTCCTCGACTTCGCCTCCCAGGGCGTCACGGCGGCCCAGCTGGCGCTCCGGATCCTCGGTGGTGCGCGGCTCGGGCCGGCCGACATCGTGGAGGCGGACAATCCGTACCTGTTCGACTGGCACCAGCTCCGGCGGTGGCGAATCGACGAGAGCCGGCTGCCCGCGGGCAGCGTCGTCCGGTTCCGGGAGGCGTCGGTCTGGGATCTCTACAAGGGCCACATCATCGCGGCGGCGGTGCTGATGGCCACGCAGAGCCTGCTCCTCGCGGCGCTGCTGGTGCAGCGGGCGCGGCGCCAGCGCGCGGAGGACCAGGCTCGCGCGCGCCGCGAGGAGCTGGCCCACGCGCAGCGCGTGGCGACCATCGGCGAGCTCTCGGCGTCGCTCGCCCACGAGATCACCCAGCCGCTGACCGCGATCGCCACGAACGCGCACGCGGCGCGGCGCTTGCTGGCCTCGTCGCGGGCCGAGGCTGACGAGCTGGACGAGGCGCTCGTCGACATCGCGGGCGACGCCGAGCGGGCCGGGTCGATCGTGCGGCGGCTGCGCGCGCTGGTCCGCAAGCAGCCCGGCGAGCGCGAGCTCGTCGACGTCAATGCGACGGTCACCGAGGTGACGACGATCCTGCGCCGTGACATCGCGCGGGCCGACGTCTCGTTGCAGCTCCGCCTGGCCGAGAACCTGCCTCGGGTGATCGGGGACGCCGTCCAGCTCCAGCAGGTCGTGCTCAACCTGCTCGTCAACGCGTGCCAGGCCATGGCTGGCGTCGTGGACGGACCACGGGTGCTGCGCATCGAGACGGCGGAGCCGAAGCCCGGGAGCATCGAGATCACCGTCGCCGATACCGGTGCCGGCGTGGCCGGGCCGGAGCTCGAGCGCATGTTCGAGCCCTTCGTCTCGAGCAAGGCCGAAGGGCTCGGCATGGGGTTGTCGATCAATCGTTCCATCGTCGAGGCGCACGGCGGACACATCGTCGCGACCCGCAATCCCGACCGCGGCCTGACCTTGCACGTCACGCTCCCCACGGCGAAGACCGGGCACGCCGACCTGCGCGGCCCCTCGACCGTCCCCGACGAGGGGCCGATGCCGGCGCAGCAGCATGCAAGCGGCTGACGACGCGTGATGACGGACGTACGGCTCGCTCGTGGAGTAGGGAAGCGCCTCTCAGGGATGCGGTCCCCATGGGGCCGCGGTCAGCAGCTTGACCTCCTGGGAGACGAGTAGCGGACGGAATTTCACGGCGAAGCCCTCGACGAAATCCTTGTTGGCGAACACCGAGGCCCAGTGCGCGCGACGGTCGGCATCGTCGTCGAACTTCCAGAGATGGACGAGCTGATTGACCGTGCCCGTGTCGGCCTGGAAGTAGCCGATCAGTTTCTTGTCCTGGCCGCCTTTCTGGAGCGCCGGGTAGCCGAACTCGGTATACAGCTTGACTGCCTCGGCCATCTTGCCGACGTGAAGCGTGTAGGTCCGCATCTCATACACCGTCATGAGAATCCTCCCGAGTGCTTGTTGGTGTGTCGTTCAGCGAGCCGGGTCAGACAGGTGGCGAGAGGGTAGTCCGGCAGCCCAGGGCGAACAAGGGGTCTGGACTTGAACGGCGGGGTAGACAGAATCGCGGGGAGGCACGAGGATAGGGCACCGGAGGAAGCCATGAAAGGCGTCGTGTTTCTCGGAGATCGCAAGCTGGAGCTCAGGGAGTTCCCCGATCCGACACCAGGCCCCCGAGACGTGATCCTCGAGATCAAGGCCTCGGGCATGTGCGGCAGCGACCTGCACAACTATCGCGCCCCGGCCCATTCGCCCGGGACCGTGACCGGCGGCATCAAGCGAGAGGCCGGCATGATCGCCGGCCACGAGCCCTGCGGCGTCGTCGCCGCGGTGGGCGCCGGTGTCACCGAGAAGGAGGCCCGGGTCGGCCAGCGCGTGATGGACCACCACTATGACGGCTGCGGCAACTGCAAGCATTGTCGAGCGGGCTGGACGCAGATGTGCCTCGCGGGCACGGTGGTCTACGGCTCGGGCGGGCACGGCGGACACGCCAGGTACATGAAGGTGCCGGTGTCGACGCTGGTGCCGCTGCCGGACTCGCTCTCCTTCGTGACGGGCGCGGCGATCTCCTGCGGCACCGGCACGGCCTGGGGTGCCCTGAAGCGGGTCAATCTGCAGGGCGGCGAGACGATCGCGATCTTCGGCCAGGGCCCGGTGGGCCTGTCGGCGACGCAGCTCGCCGTCGTCATGGGCGCACGCGTCATCGCCATCGACGTCGCGCCCGAGCGGCGCAAGCTCGCCCAGGCGTTCGGCGCGCACGAGGTGCTCGACGCCAAGTCGGGCGACATGGTGGCGGCCATCCGCAGCCTGACGCACGGCGAGGGCGCGCACAAGACGCTGGACGCTTCCTCGGCGCCGGACGCCCGCGCCGCGGCCGTGCGCTCGGTGCGCTCGTGGGGCACGGCCTGCTTCGTCGGCGAGCGCGGCCAGGTGACGCTGGACGTCAGCCCGGATCTCCTGCGCCGGCAGGTGACCCTGGTGGGGTCCTGGACGTTCTCGAAGCAAGGCCAGGCCGAGTGCGCCGAGTTCGTCGCCGACCGGAAGGTGGACGTGGAGAAGCTCTTCACGCACCGCTGGAAGCTCGAGCAGGCGGAGGAAGCCTACAAGCTCTTCGACACGCAGACGACGGGCAAGGCCGTCATCCTGCCGTCCTGAGCAAGAATCAAGTTGAAAACTTGAAAACATCAGCTGGCGACGCCTATGCGGGTGGGGCGCGTCGGCCCCCGCCGATATACCCTTTCGCGTGGCTTGTCCGTCCAGAACACCTCACGAACGATTCTTCGCGCGCGCCCCGCGGTTGCAACAGTCTCGGGGCTTGTTCTCTGTCAGCACCCTGACCTTGGGGAAGGAAGGCAGGAGCTGACGGTCATGGGCGAGACGCAGGGCCCGACGAAGAAGCCCCAGCTCCCGGTTGGTGGGTACGCCAAGCTCGGTGATCGTTCTGATGACTTCGTCACGGCCCGTTCAGGAGCGCGTCGCCTATGTCGACCCGTGAGTCGATCCGGGTGGCATGCACGTGGACGACAACCAGCGATAGTGCCCTCCGCCTGGGCTGAGGCGCTCGCGCCACACCCTGCGGGTACTGAGGCGCCCCTGGCTCATCGCAAGCCTGCGGCGCGATAGCAAACCCCCGATTTCGAATGGGCCTCGCAGGGCGCGGTTGATGCACACGCCTTACCGTGAGGAGGTCGACGCATGGACTGGTTCAGCGTGTGGGAGCCCCTGCCCTATCCCGTGCCCTATCTAGAGATCGAGCGTGTCGACCCGCCTGCGGATGGTGGATCACTCACTGCCTGGCTTGTCTTGGCCCTGATCACGCTGGCCGCGGCGATGATGTGGAACCGGCAGCGCGTCGTGCGTCACTCGTTCTGGTGTGCCACCGTCGGGCGCGACGTCGAGATGCGTCTAAGGCGCGGGTGTGTGCAGTCCTGCTCGGCATTCGAGGATCCCACGGCGATTGCCTGCGCCCGGCGCTGCCCTGATCGTAGCTTCCGCGTGCAGTGGCCGCCGGCGGTTCCGGTGCTGGCGCGGCCGCGAGGTACCGCGCGTCTCGCGTGAGGGTCAGCCCTGACGGACGGATGCGTCATGGCGCGGCCCACAGATGGACACCGATCACGCCGCTCGGCCACAACGCCACCGGGGCGGCGGAGTCCCAGGCGGGGCGGCGAAGTCGCGGTCAAGGTGCTGCAAATACCCGGAATCCCTGGCGGTGGCTCTGGCATTGGACATGCTCAGCACAGCCGCAAGTCCAAGGAAGGCCCGACGAGGGCGGGGGAGGGTGTATGAAACGGCTGGCACTCACGCAACACACCGTGCGCTGCCCATTGGAAGACTGCACCGCCAGCTTGACGGTGCGCACCGATCCCGGCGGCTATCCATCTCGTCGGCACCTCGACGTGACGGCCTGCTCGTTACTGCCGTCGACGTCCTTCGTCCCGCTCGCAAGGAGCGGCTATTTCTCGGATGTGGCGCCGCCCGTGCCGTACCTCTGCGAGGTCGATCCGGCCCCGCGCCACTCGTTGGAGGTCGCGTGCCCCAGACGCTGCCTGGCGATATTGAATGCCGCCGAACCCGGCGCCGCCGAGCCTGTACGCTGCACGTCGGGAGTCAGTGACGGCCTGGAGCTGGTCCGACAGACCCAGAGCCCGGCCATCACGCGGTTGTTGTGGTTCTACAGCGTCTGAGGGCCAAGCAGCACCGCCCATCCCGTCGGGGGCGCTGGGTGTTCGAGGCGGCCGAGAAACGCCGAACGCACAGCCTCGTCAGGGCGGCGGGCCGCGATCCCGCCGCGTTCGGTATCGAGGGACGCCTGGCGCGGCATCACGCACCTGTGCGTCAACACGATGGGACTGGGATAGCGCGACCACGCTACAATGGCGCCGGCCGCCAGCGATCTGGTTGACCGATGACTCATGAGTGCACTCCTCTGGAAGACCCGCAAGGCCCTCTGGGATCGGCTCGGCATCCTGAAGTTCCGCGCCGCCACGCCGGCGGTCGTCCCTGTCCCCACCGACGACTTCATCAAGCTGACCGCGGTGCCGCTGGTCTCTCAGTTCCCGAGCATCGCGATCCCCAATATCCTGGTCGCCGACCGCGTTCCTGACGACGAGTCCTCGCTGGCCAAGCGTGGAGCGTACGACGTGCAGGTCGGCCTCTACGGCACCTTCGGCGCCATGCAGGACGACCTGCCGTCCATCGACGCCGACCCTCACCACGCGCTCGACGAGGCCTACACCGAGGCGCACCGGAAGCTCTTCCCCGCACCCGTACTGCCTCCGGAGCTGCGAGAGCCGCCAGACCTGGGCTTTCTCGCCGTGGCCGGCGCCTTCTCGCGCTACACCGAGCGCGCGCCCGAGGGCGGCTACCAGTGGGACCTGCGCGAGCTGGGCCAGTACGAGCACCACCCCGGCCTGCGCTCCCTCGCCGTGCGCGTGCGCTTTCGGGTCGATGCGGCGGCGCGCGCCCTGCGCGCCACCCACGTCGAGAGCGAGCGGGGCGTGGCGACGCCGGGCGATGGCAGCTGGGAGCCGGCCTCACGCCTGGCACTGTGCGCGGCTTCCACCTACCTCTCGCTGGTGCGCCACTTCAACTGGATCCACCTGGCCCTGGGCTCGGCCCTGGCGATCTCCACGCGGAACGCGCTGCCCGCGAGCCATCCCCTGCGCCGGCTGCTCTGGCCCCACACGTACGGGACCCAGCAGAGCAACGCGATGACCACCAAGGGCCAGATGTCCCCGGGGGGCGACTTCGACTCCATCTGGAGCCTCACCCACCGCGGCATGTGCGAGCTGTTCGCGCGCACCTGGCCGGCGTTCCCCATCGTGACGATGGACCCCGAGCGGGACGCCGCACGGCGCGGCGTGCTCGACGCCGGCTTCGACACGCCGGGCCTCGACAATCTGCGCGCGCTCTTCGACGTGATGCACCGCCACGCCACGCGCTATCTCGCCTCCTACTACCCGACGGACGAGGCGCTCCGGGAGGACGTCGCGGCCCGGGCCTGGCTCGAGGAACTGGCCCGGCTGACCCCCAACGGGCTCGAGAGTGTGGCCGGCCGCGAGGTCACGCTCGCCGGCACGGCGCGACTGATCGGAGCCTGCATCTACCTTGCGACCGTCGAGCACGACGCGCTCGGCACTTCCCTGTGGAACTATCAGCTCTGGGTTCATCGGATCCCGGCGCGGGTCTACGCGGATGGCCGGCGCGAGCCGCTCGATGTCTACCAGCGCCTGGTCAACGCCAACTTCAACCTGAACGTCCACCGCACCCGGCTGCTGAGCGACTTCGGGTCCCTGGCGCTGGATGCGGCGGGCCGCGAGTGCTTCCAGACCTTCCGGCGCGAGCTGGAAGAGCTCCAGGCCCGCATGGACCAGGAGCCCCATGCCCACTGGAAAATCTATCCCAGTATCCTCGAGGCGCACATCAACGGATGAGGGTCAGCCTATGAGCGTCCGTATTTCCCTGGTGGCCCTGGCGGTGGCGGTGGCGCTCGGTGGGTGCGTGTCGACGAAGCGGGACGACGTGGCCGCGTGCGCCTCGATGACGGCGGGCGGCCTGCGGCCGGTGGCCGGGGAGCGTACCGGGCGATTCCTCGGCAAGGTGCAGGAGGATACGGCGCGCTGCCGCGGCGGCGACAAGGCCGTGGCACACCGCGACCTCCCCTGGGTGGACTGGGCGAACTACTGGGCCACCGGGGACGCCGGCACGCTGGCAAAGAGCCTCGGCGATGACATCGGGCACCTGCGCGCCAACGGCCGGGGCATCGACGGCACGCTGCTCGACCTCGAGTATCAGCGCATCGAGCTGATCAAGTTCAACCTCTTCGACAACAGCGGCACGTACCCGGACTACGTGCGCGGCCGGCCCGGGGTTGACGGGAGCGCCATCAAGACCTGGGACGCCATGCGCCTGCCGGCGGGGCACCCCGACCACGCGAAGGTCGGCGGCGACGGCGCGCAGCTCTGCCAGGGCGAGCTCATCCGCTGGCGCACGCTCAGCGGCATCTGCAACGATCTCCGCAACCCGCTGATGGGTTCGAGCGGCATGCCCTTCGCCCGCAACGTGCAGCTCGAGGCGACCTACCCCGACCTGGGCAAGACGGACCTCGCGCGCAACCGCCACGGCGATCGCCTGAGCCTGCTCCGGCCCGACCCGCAGGTGATCAGCCGCACGCTCTTCACCCGCGCTCAGTCCCGCCCCGAGAAGTGCCGCGCCGGCGAGGGCCTGCCCGGCGGCGCCACCGACGCGAGCTGCGACTACAAGAAGGCGCCGTTCTTCAACGTGCTCGCCGCGTTCTGGATCCAGTTCATGACCCACGACTGGTTCTCGCACCTGCAAGAGGGGCGCAACCAGCCGGAGCTGATGGCAGTGGGCTGTGCCAGCCAACGCGTCGGAAACGCCGAGCGGCCGCTGTCCGCCGAGGAGGCCGCGCGGCTGGGCTGCCGCCCGGCCGACCGCGCTGACCGTGGCCTGGTGGCCGAGGCCGCTGACCCGCCCACGTTCAACCACGCTGGCAGGACCTATCCCGCGCGCGCCTATCGCACGACGCGCAATCACGTCACCGCGTGGTGGGACGCCTCGCAGATCTACGGCCACGACGAGATCTCGCGCCGGCGCGTGAAGCGCGACCCGGCGGATCGGGCCAAGCTGTTGCTCCGCCCGGTGGGGCAGCGCACGGGTCCGGGCGAGCGACAGGGATACCTACCGCGCTTCGAGGCGGGCGATCCCGTCGCGCCCGAGTGGTCAGGGCAGGAGGCGACGGGCTTCCCCGACAACTGGTCGGTGGGCATGAGCTTCTATCACAACGTCTTCGCACGGGAGCACAACCTCTTCGTCGAGGCCTTCCGGAAGCAAGTGGCGGCCACGCCGGGGGCGGACAGTGGACTGCGCAACCCGGCGCGCCCGGCAGAGCCCATCGCCTACAAGGACGTCAGCGCGGACGAGCTCTTCGAGGTGGGGCGGCTGGTGGTCTCGGCGATGATCGCCAAGATCCACACCACGGAGTGGACGCCGCAGCTCCTCTACGACGAGCCGCTCTACCGCGGCATGAACGCCAACTGGCACGGCCTCCTGGCCAAGCACGACCTGGCCTCGGCCGCCCTCGAGAAGATCGTGGTGCGCAGCTTCGGCAAGTCTGAGGACGCGAAGTACGCCAACCAGTGGTACTCGGTCCTTGCCGCCGGCCCCGGCATCTTCGGCCTGGGCAGCCGGGTCTACGCGCACGATTCCCTTTTCGCTCGCCTGGACACGCCGAACCGCGACACCTGGAGCCTGTCCAACCCCGACCACGTCAACGGTGGCATCAACCACTTCGGATCACCGTTCAACTTCCCCGAGGAATTCGTCACCGTCTATCGCCTGCACCCGCTGGTGCCGGACCTCATCGAGTTCCGCGAGTGGGACCGCGACGCCAACCAGATCCGCGCTCGCGTGCCGGTGATCGAGACCGTGCGGGGCAAGGCGACGGCAGCCACGCAGGAGCGCGGGCTGGCCAACTGGGCGCTGTCGATGGGACGCCAGCGCCTGGGCGCGCTCACCCTCCAGAACCACCCGCAGTTCCTCCAGAACCTGCCCATGCCGCGCCTGGCCGCGGCCACCGGCACCATCGACGTGGCCGCGCTCGACCTGATCCGCGATCGAGAGCGGGGCGTGCCGCGCTTCAACGAGTTCCGCCGCCAGTACGGGCTGCGCCAGCTCACGAGCTACGACGACTTCGTGGACCAGCGGCTCGCCAAGGGCTCGCCCGAGCGCGGCGAGCAGGAGCGGATCGTGGGCCTGCTGCGCGAGGTCTACGGCCAGCACCGGTGCGACGCCGCCAAGGTCATCACCTCGGCCCAGGTCAACGCCGACGGCTCGCCGATCGACGACTGCCTCGGGCACCCGAACGGCACCATGGTCGACAACGTCGAGGACGTGGACACGGTCGTGGGCTGGCTCGCCGAGTTCGGCCGCCCGCACGGCTTCGCGATCTCGGAAACCCAGTTCCAGGTCTTCATCCTCAACGCCTCGCGGCGGCTGTTCAGCGACCGCTTCTTCACCTCGAGCTTCCGGCCGGAGTTCTACACGGACCTGGGGGTGCGGTGGGTCAACGACAACGGGCCCGACGGCGTGGCGATGGAGAAGGCCGAGCGCAACGGGCACCACGATCCCGTCTCGCCCTTCAAGCGCGTGTTGCTGCGGACGCTGCCGGAGCTGGCGCCGGAGCTCGAGCACGTGGTCAACGCCTTCGACCCCTGGGCCCGGGACCAGGGCGAGTACTACTCGCTCGGGTGGAGACCCCGGCCGGGGGCCGAGACGGACCCGTCGTTCCGTTGAGCCGGCCTGGGCCAGGACTCAGTCGGCTCAGTCCTCCAGCTCCGCCAGGCGTCGCTCGAGAAAGCGTCGCTGCGGCTCCTGCCGCGTGAGGCCGAGCGCGCGCTCCCAGGATGCGCGGGCGTCGCCGGTCTTTCCGAGCCGCCGGCACAGCTCCGCCCGAGCCGAGTGCGCCAGCGGATAGTCGGCGAGGTCGCCGCGCGCCAGGATCTCGTCGATCAGGGCCAGGCCCGCCGCCGGCCCATCGCGCATCGCGACCGCGGCGGCGCGGTTCAGTCTGACCACCGGCGATGGCTCGGCGCGCACCAGCACGTCGTAGAGACCGACGATCTGGGCCCAGTCGGTCGCGGCGGCGACCGGGGCCTCCGCGTGGACCGCGGCGATCGCCGCCTGGAGGGTGTACGGGCCGATCCGGCGCGAGGCGAGCGCCCGCTCCACCAGCGCCGCGCCCCCCGCGATCTGCTCGCGATTCCAGAGCGAGCGGTCCTGATCGTCCAGCAGGATCAGCTCGCCGGTCGGTGACGTGCGCGCGGGACGGCGCGCCTCGTGCAGCAGCATCAACGCCAGCAGGCCCAGGGCCTCGGGCTCCGGCAGCAACGCGACCAGCAGCCGCCCCAGGCGGATGGCCTCGCCCGAGAGATCCGCCCGGGTCAGCGAATCGCCCGACGAGGCCGAGTATCCCTCGTTGAAGACCAGATAGATCACGTGGAGGACCGTGTCCAGGCGATCCGGCAGCTCCGGCCGCGCCGGGACCTCGTAGGGGATGCGCGCGTCACGGATCTTCGACTTGGCGCGGACGATGCGCTGGGCCAGCGTGGGCGGGGCGGTGAGAAAAGCGCGCGCGATCTCCTCGGTCGTCAGGCCGCAGACTTCGCGCAGGGTCAGCGCCACCTGGGCGTCCGGCGGCAGGGCCGGGTGACAGCAGGTGAAGATCAGGCGGAGCCGATCGTCCTCGATGTCCTCGACCTCTCCCGGCGTGGTGCGGGCGGTCTCCGCCTCGAGGCGTTCGGCGAGCTCTGCCTGTGAGGCGTCGAACCGGGCGCGGCGGCGCATGGCGTCGATGGCCTTGAAGCGGCCGGTCGAGATGAGCCAGGCCCGCGGATTGGCCGGCGTACCCTCCCGCGACCACTGCTCGACCGCGGCCGCGAAGGCCTCGTGCAGCGCCTCCTCTGCGAGGTCGAAGCCGCCGAGCAAGCGGATGAGGGTAGCGAGGACGCGGCGCGATTCCGAACGATAGACCGCGTTCACCGCCTCGCGGGCGCGGTCGACTGTGGGCTCGCTCATGGCGGGTCGGGCCGGCTAGGAGTGCCGCAGCTCCTGGACCGGGCGGACCTCGATGGTCCCGATGCGTGCCGGTGGGAACCTCGAGGCGACCTCGCACGCCTCGTCGATGTCTTTGGCCTCGATGAGGAAGAAGCCGCCGAGCTGCTCCTTCGTCTCGGCGAAGGGGCCATCGGTCGTGGACACCTTGCTGCCGCGGACCCGGAGGGTCCGGGCGGTCCGCGCGGGCTGCAACGCGTTCGAGACGATGTAGTGGCCGCTCCGCCGGATCTCCTCGTCGTAGTCGAGGGCCGAGTCGACGAGGGCCTGCATCTCGCCCTCGGGCAGCGCGGCGAGCGTATTTTCGTCGTGGTAGATCATGAACAGGAACTTCATCGCATCCTCCTCACGGCCGGAGATCCAAGATCGGTCGCACCTCGATGCTGCCGCAGCGGGCCAGGGGGATCTTCGCGGCCACCTGGATGGCGTCGTTCAGATCCCGCGCCTCGATCAGGATGAACCCGCCCAGCTGTTCTGTCGTCTCGGCGAAGGGGCCGTCGGTGGCGGACAGCCTGCTGTTCCGCACCCGGACGGTGGTCGCCGCCTCGACCGGCTGCAGCGCGTGGGCGACGACGAGATGGCCGGCCTTCCGAAGGGCGTCATCATAGGCCAGGCTCTCGTCGCGGCAGGTGTCGGCCTCCCCCCTGGTCATGGCGTGCATTTCCTTTTCAACAAGATAGACCAGGCAGACGTATTTCATCGGCCCCTCCTCGTCGCGGTCGGGATGGCCGCGGACACAGATAGTCGTTCGGGGAGCCCCGAAATCGACGGAAGGGCTGCTGAGAATATCGGCCGCGATTCCCGCCGGTGTTGATCGTACGCCCGACCCCGGCCGACAGGGTGGAACGGCGCTACGTGAGAGTCAACCGAATCAGCGTGTCGGCCCGCGGCTGCCGGTCGAGGTCCCGGCAGGTCGCGATGATCTCCTCGAAGCGGGCGGGCGGGATCGGCAGGCCGGGGATGACGTCGCGGATCCGGCGGGCCTCCTCGTCGAAGTCCCACATGAACTCGCGGCCGGTGGACTGCCTGGTGTGACTCCGGCCGTCTCTGGTGTGGATCGTGATCCGCGGGCCGAAGAGCGCCATCCGATGCGACGGGATGATCGTCACCCGCTTCATCAGATCCAGCACCTCGGGGGGGTCATCGGCGCCGGCGGGATCGATCGCGCCCCGCAGCACGGGGAAGCCACGCTTCACGACCCCGTAGGCGGTGAAATACGCCGTGCTCCCCGGCCGGGCCTCCAGGTCTTCCCGCCGGCTCGGGTAGGCCGGGCTGGGATACTGCGTCTCGAGCCAGTTCACCACGGCCTCGACGCGGTCGACGTTCTCGTAGCGGATGTCGTGCTCTTCGCAGAGCCGGGCGGTGACGTCGACGTGCGCGATGTTGTAGCCGGCCGTCGAGTAAATCCGATAGAGCGTCTCGAGGAACAGCCAGTCCGTCCCCAGCCCGGCCGTGATCCGGTCCAGGCTGGTCCGGGTGTCGCCGACGAAGCTGTAGGTGAGCCGCCCCTGGTTGTTGCCCGCGTAGGCGTGATAGAAGCCGGCGTCACCCTCGAGCACGGTCTCGCCGCCGACATGCCCTCGCTGGGCCAGGGCGACGGCCAGCATGGCGTTGCGCACCGCACCGCCCTCGCGCAGCGCGCGGCCACCACTCCGGGGCCCTTCGAGATTGCCGGCCGCCAGGCTCGCGCAGAGGGCGATCGTGCTGTTCACCTGGTCCTCGGTGAAGCGGAGGATCTTCGCGGCGGCCACGGCGGGGCCGAAGATGCCGAACACCACCCCCGCGTGAAAGCCACGGGCCATCACCGTCGGAATGAAGTCGGCCGCCATCCGCTCCATGACCTCGTAGCCGGCGACGAGGCCGGTGATGAAGTCCCGACCGGAGACGCCCGCGGCCTCCGCCGCGACGAAGGCGCCCGGGATGATGCTCGTGCCGGGGTGGGTCAGCATGCGGAACGTGTCCCACTTGCCGCCCGCCATCGCCATCTCCGCGTTGGCGAACGCGGCCCCGCCCTTCGTCACCCTGGTGCCGTCCACCATGATGGTGGCGCCCGTCGTCACGCCGGCTTCTTCTTCGGTCATGAGCGTCACGGCCTGCCGGCCGTCGCGGGTCTGAGAGCCGAGGAGCACGGACGCGAGGCCGTGAAGCGTGACACCCCTGGCGCGATCGACCACCGCGCGCGGTAGATCGTCGTACCCCAGACCGACGACCCACCGCGCGAGCTGGCGGCTGAGCGAGGGCACTACTGCAGGGGCGAGAACACCGCCGGGATCAGCAGCTTGTTTTCCTGCCGCACCGGCCGGACCCCGGACTGGGGCGGCCACTGGCCCCCCTTGCGAGATTCCTCCCGGATGCGCGCGCGCTCGTTGGTGTCCTTGTAGACCCAGACGTGCACGAACTTGTTCAGGCTTCCGATGTCGCTGGTCCAGCACGCCGCCAGCGGCGAGAGCTTCTCCCGGGCGGGGACGGCCTTGCCCCACGCCTCCAGCACCTTGGGAAGGTCGCCCGGCGCGTAGGTGTAGATCCGCATCTCGTAGAAGTTCCCGATGCCGAGGTCGCGGCTGCCCAGCGGCTGCATGAACGGCGCGGGGATCATGATGTCGGACTGCTGCTCCACGATCAGGTCCCGCCCGCCCGGCAGCGCGTTCAGCTCGGCGTCCTTCGCCATCGCCTCGCGCACCGCCGTGCGCTCTTTCAGGTCCGCGTAGGGCCAGGCGTGGATGACCTGGTTGAGCGGGCCGAAGTCGGTGTGCCAGAAGGCTCCCAGCTTCGAGTGCTTTTCCCGCAGCGGCTTGCGCTTGGCGAACCGGTCTTCGAACTCCGCCACGGCGCCGGTGCGAAGCGTGTAGGTGCGAACCTCGTAGATCATGGGCTCCTCCTCCTGTGTCGGCGGGCTCGTGCTCGCGCACTATACGCCCCTCGCCGGGAGTTCGGGCGGGTTAGCGGCTCCCCCTGATACAGTGATCGAGGGATGGGCCCTCCTACCACCCAAACGATGGGTGAGGACCACGCGTGATGGAGCTCGATGACCGGAGCTGGTCCGACCTGCGCCACGCGTACGGGTCGGCGGAGAATGTCCCGGGACTCCTGCGGCAACTTCGCGCGCTCCCCCGGGCGACGGACGCCCGGGCGGAACCCTACTTCTCGCTCTGGAGTGCGCTCTGTCACCAGGGCCAGGTCTACACTGCCTCCTACGCGGCCGTGCCGCACATCGTCGATGCACTGCTCACGTGGCCCACCACCGTGCATGACTCTCCGCTTCAGCTGGTCGTCTGCATCGAGATCGCCCGTGCCCAAGGCCGCGGGCCGGCCGTGCCGGGCGCGCTGGAGAACTCGTACGGCGCGGCGCTCCGCCGCCTCGCCGGCGTCGTGCAGGCCGCGGCCGGTTTGGCGCTCTCGGAGGGCCCGTGCCGGGTGGTCGCCGCGGCCCTGGCGGTGGCCAACGGACATCCGCGGCTGGCCGAGGCGATCCTCGAACTCGAGGCGGGCCTGCTCGACGACTTCATGGGCTGGGTCGCCGAGCGATGAGTGCCCCGCCCGGCCTTCAGCTCCGGACGCCGCACCTGGGCGGCCGCCGCGGAGCTCTCAGCGATTGGATCACGCAACGCTGGGTCCAGGCCACCGGGAAGGCCGTCACCGTGGCCGAGCACCCGTGGCTCGACGGACCAGTGGGCGACGTGGCCCTGATCGGCTCCGCGTTCTTCCGGCGGCTCGCCGAGCGCCGGAAGCTCGATGTGGTGGCGAATGGACCGGGGTGCGGCCTCCTCGACGACTTCTCGCGTCTCCGCGGCCCGACCTGCAACCCGGACGACATCGACGCGCGCGTGGTGGCCTTCTACGAGAACACCGCCGACTTCGAGTTCGACGT
This sequence comes from uncultured Candidatus Rokubacteria bacterium, assembly GCA_963743355.1. Classification (GTDB taxonomy): domain Bacteria; phylum Methylomirabilota; class Methylomirabilia; order Rokubacteriales; family CSP1-6; genus AR5. The sequence continues at coordinate 2,002,658 of CAVUPM010000002.1, read as the reverse complement.
CTGGTCGGAGTGGTGCGGCGCGTTCCGGCCGTTCGGCGCCGCGCTCGCGGCGATCTTCAGCCGCCGCCTGCAGCAGCTGAACGTTCCCCTGTCACCCCTCGACACGAAGCTCGGGATCACCAGCGAGGTGCTGCAGCTCACCGGACCCTCCGGCCGGGTCGTATACACGGCCTGGGTGCGGGATGTGGTATCGACGAAGCGAACGCTGTACGCGGGCAGCTATTCGATCTGCCGGGTTCCGGGGTTCCCGGGCCCGTGCGTGAAGGTCGTCTTCCCGCTCCCGAACGGAAGCGCCATCGTGATCATGCGCCCGGAGTCGGACCCGGACGGAAGCCTCGTCGTCCGGTCGGCCGGCGCCCGCTTCGGCGATCCGGGGTTCTACTTCTTCGTCGAGCAGGAGCCGGGCCGCGGGTGGGCCCGCTACGTGCGCGCGCTCCAGGAAAGTATCCGCGTGTACGCCGACGACGCGGGCACGCTGCGCGCCGACCATGATCTCCGGATCTGGGGGACGCGGTTCCTCCGCCTACACTACCGGATGCGCCGGCGCGCGGCGGCCTAGCGCGGGGCCCCATGGCCCGCATCGACATCACCACCCATATCGCGGCGCCGCCAGACCGATGCTTCGATCTCAGCCGGAGCGTCGAGCTGCACACCCGGTCGGCGGCGGCGACGGGTGAAGTCGCCATTGCCGGCCGGACCAGCGGCCTGCTCGAGCTCGGCGACGAGGTCACCTGGCAAGGCCGACACTTCGGCGTCCGTCAGACGCTGACGAGCCGGATCACGGCGTACGAGCGGCCCGCCCATTTCCGCGACTCGATGGTGCGCGGCGCCTTCGCGCGGCTCGATCACGACCACCACTTCACCGACGACGGGTACGGGGGAACGATCGTGCGCGACGTCTTCGAGTTCGCGGCTCCCTACGGACTGCTGGGGCGCGTGGTGGAGCGCCTCCTCCTGACCCCGTATCTCCACCGCTTCCTGGTGGTGCGGAATCGGACGATCAAGACGATCGCCGAGTCCGAGGCCTGGAGGGCGTTCGTCGAGCTGGCCTGACCCCGGCGCCTTGATCTGCCGCACCGCCGGCCGCGCCGTCTCCAGGTGAGTCAGCGGTGGTCGACGCCGGAGCGCGCCTGTGGCAACGCGTGGAGGGCCTCGAGCGAGATCGCTGACAAGATTGCTGCGCAGGGTCCGGTTGCGCGGTACGATTCACCCGCGCCGTGCGCTGGCGGCCCTGGACGGCGGGCCGGGTGTGGGCGTTACGTTGTCAGGCGCGATGCGCTCTCTTGCGATGCGCTCTCTACGGAACAAGAGGAGAGAGGTCATGCACAGGCCCGTGCGATTTTCCGATGACATCGAGCCGCTGGTGCAGTTCGTCGAGGAGACCGACCCCGGCCGGATCCTCGAAGCCACGCTGGACAAGCTGCGCGATGGCCTGTCGGTCAAGAAGCTCCTGACCGCGTCGGCGCTCGCGGTCACGCGGTCCTCGGACTTACCGCCCGGCCATCATGGCGGGCCGCTGCACCCGCTCGTCGGCATTCATGCGCTCCACCACACCGTCGAGCGCGTGTCGGGCGAGCAGCGCTTCCTGCCGATCCTTCAGCACGTCGCGCTGTCGAACAAGCACATCAATCACCCCGGACATGGGCCCGTACATCCTGGCGGATGCCGAGCCCGTGGACTCGGGCGGCGTCGAAGCCACGAAGAAGGCGTTCTTCGCCGCCGTGGATCGCGGCCTGTACAACGCCGCCGATCACCACTTCCTCTGGCTCTGGGACAACATCCCCCACGCCGAGGCGCTGGACCTGCTGCTGACCGTGGCGATCCCGAAGAACACGCTCGACGATCACTACTTCATCTTCCCCATGTTCACGTGGCGCGCGCTCGACTGGCTCGGGCGCGAGTACACGTCGTTCCTGATGCGCCCCGCCGTCCGGTACGTCAGCCGGTTCCCCACGCCGCCCGTGCTGCGCGACATCGAGCCGCTGCTCGAGGAGTACGAGCTGCTGACGCGCCCGCTCGGGTTCCACACGAGCCCGGAGGAAACACCGGCGATCGGCCTCCTGGGCGAGGCGATCACCCGATGCGACGCCTACGCGGAGATCCCGAGGATGCTCGCGAAGGCCCTCGCGGACGGCCTGTCGCTCCAGGGCACCGGTGAAGCCCTGTCGATCGGTGCCGCCGGCCTGTTCATGCGATCGCTCACGGGGAATCCGATGGACGTGCACCTGCACACGGGCGCGAACCTGCGCCGGTATCTCCTGAACCTGGAAGGCGTGAGCCTGCGCAACAAGCTGCTGGCGCTGCTGACGTGGCACACCGGGCCCGAGGTGCGCTCGACGCAGAACCGCATGGAGCCGCCGCCCCAGCCGGATCCGGAGGCGGTCGCCGCGCTGCCCCATCGCACGCCAGGCCGCGTTGCTGGATGCGCTCGCGGAGAGCATCTACACGCAGCCGCCGACCGACTGGTCGAAGGTCACCAATCTCGGCCAGATGCGCGCGGTGCCCGAGGTGAAGAACACCGTGAACCTCGCGCAGCAGTATGCCGACCTCGGGTACGACCCGGACGCGCTGATCAGCCGTCTCGCCGAGATCGTCGTTCACGACAACTTCACCGAGATGCACGCCTTCAAGCACCATCAGGCCACCTTCGAGGAGTTCCACGCCACCCGGCTGCCGTGGCGCTGGCGCCATCTCGTGAGCGCGGCCCAGGCGTCGGCCATCTCCTACGGCAAGAACATGGAGGTCTACGAGGAGGCGGTCGAGCTCCTCCACGCGTAAGAGGACTCGTCCCCCGGCGTGCCGTACCCGCCGGCCCCCGGCGTCACGATCGTCACCGCGTCGCCCTGCGCGAGGCGCATGCCCGCGAGCTTGGGGGGCAAGGGCCGCTCGCCCGGCGTGCCCGCGTTGAGGACGAGCGCGCCCTTGCCGCCCGGTCCACCGCCGGCCAGGCCCCACGGCGCGATCCGCGCGCGATCCAGGGTGCCGAGGAACGTCGCCTCCTCGCCCAGCACGCGGATGGTGCGCCGGAGCCCGATGCCGCCCCGATGGCGGCCGGTGCCCGCGGACTCGGGCACCAGGCCGTACTCCTCGACGAGCAGCGGGTACTCCATCTCCAGCGACTCCACGGGGAGGTTCGAGGTGTTCGTGATGTGCACCTGCACGGCGTCGAGGCCGTCCTTGGTGGCCCGCGCGCCGGAGCCGCCGGCCAGCGTCTCCAGATAGACGTAGTACTGGCCGGTGCGGGGGTCCACGCCGCTGAAGACCCACGCCGAGTTGGCGCCGTTGGTGGCGGCGATGACGCGCTCCGGGAGGGCGGGCGCCAGCGCGCCGAAGACGACGTCGGCGATGCGCTGGCAGGTCTGCGTGCGCCAGGCCACGGCGGCGGGCGGGCGCGCGTTGACGATCGAGCCCTCGGGGGCGGTCACGCGGATGGCACGGTAGAAGCCGCCGTTGGCGGGGATGGTGGGGTCGAGCAGCGCCTTCAGCGCGTAGTACACCGTGGCGACGAGGGCCAGGTATACGACGTTGATGTCGCCCGGGACCTGGGGGCCGCTGCCGGTCCAGTCGAGCGCGATCGCGTCCCCCGTCACGGTGATCGTGACGCGGATGGGCACAGGGGGCCCGTCGGCGCCGTCGTCGTCCATCCAGTCCTCGAAGGCGTAGACGCCGTCGGGAATGCTGCGCAGCGCGGCGCGGATCTTCCGCTCGCCGTAGGCCAGGAGCTCGGTCATGGCGGCCTCGCAGGTGGCGCGGCCGTGCCGGGTGAAGAGATCGGCCACGCGCTCGCCGCCGATCCGGTTGGCGGCGAACTGGGCGCGGAAGTCGCCCCGCCGCTCCCGCGGCAGGCGAAAGTTCAGCAGGAGCAGCTCCATGAGATCTTCACGCAGCACGCCGCCCTCGACGAGGCGCAGGGGCGGGATGCGCAGCCCCTCGTCCCAGATTGAGCGGGTCTCGCGCCCGGAGCCGTCGGCGTGGTGCGCGATGTTGGCCACGAAGGCCACGATCTCGCCGCCGACGAACACCGGCGAGGCCACCGTGATGTCGGGCAGGTGCGTGCTGCCGCCGGTGTAGGGATCGTTGCCGATGAAGAGGTCGCCCACGCGCATGCCGGCCAGCGGGTACCGGCGCAGCACCTCCTGCACGATCATGATCAGCGAGCCCAGGTGCATGGGGATGTGCTCGGCCTGGGCGATGACCTCGCCGCGCGGGTCGAAGACGGCCGTCGAACAGTCCTGGCGCTCCTTGATGTTGGTCGAGTACGAGGACCTGATGAGCACCTGGCCCATCTCCTCGGCGGCCGAGAGCAGGGCGGCGCCGATCACCTCGAGCGTGATCCGGTCCACGGCGCGCGGCTCCGAGTCCATCGGGTTAACGAGGACCGCCACGGCTTCGCCGGGGCGGTCCGAGCGTCTGGGGGGTATGGGAGGCCATGTCGGGGCCCCCCACGAGGATGTTGGCCTGCGCGTCGATCGCGGCCCACTGGCCCGGCAGGAGCACCGTTGTCGAGTCCATCTGCTCCACGATGGCCGGGCCGTCGAGGCGGTGGCCGGCCTGGAGCAGCTCGCGCCGGTACACCGGCGTGGGCACGAAGCCGCCGGCCTCGTCGAAGTAGACGGGCCGCTCGCCGACCCGGGCGGCCGCGGGAGAGGTGCTGGGCGCGGGCGGCAGCGGCGGCAGGGTCAGCGCACCCGGCTCACCCAGCGCCGTGAGGCGGTAGCTGACGACCTGGATGGCGTCGTCCTCCGCGCCGTGCCCGTAGACGCGCGCGTGCTCGCGCAGGAATGCCTGGCGGAGGGCGTCCCGGTCGCCGCGCCAGAGCTCGGCGGGTGCCTGCACCAGCAGCTCGAAGTTCTGGCCGACGTAGCGCATGTCGAGCGCGCGCGCCAGCCGCCGCCGGCTGGCCGGCACGCCCTCGCGGTCGAGCCAGGCGTGGGCTTCACGCTCCAGTCTCGGCGAAGGCTGCCTCGAGCTCGGCCACGCCGAGGCCATCGAGGGGCTCGACGCGCGTGCGGACGAGGTCGAAGCGCAGGGGCTCGACGAGCAGGCCCAGCGCGCAGAGAATGCCGGGTGCGCGCGGCACGAGCACACGCGCCACGCCGAGATCGCGCGCCAGCGCGGCGGCGTGCAGCGGCCCCGCCCCGCCGAAGGCCACCATGGTGGCGCCGCGGGGATCGTAGCCCTTGCGCACGGAGACGAGCCGGATGGCGGCGAGCATGTTGGCCTGCACCACCGAGACGACGCCGCGCGCGGCCTGCAGGGGCTCGAGGCCCAGCTCGCGCGCCAGGCCCGCGATGGCGCGCTCGGCCAGCGCGGGCTCCAGGCGCATGTCCCCGTCGAGCAGGTGAGTAGCGCTGAGGCGGCCCAGCACCACGTTGGCGTCGGTCACCGTGGGCCGCTCGCCACCGCGGCCGTAGCACGCGGGCCCGGGCGCAGCACCGGCGCTCTGCGGCCCCACCTTGAGCGCGCCGCCGGAGTCCACCCAGGCCAGGCTGCCGCCGCCGGCGCCGACGCTCTCGATCTCCAGCGCGGGAATGCGCACGGGATACCCGTCGATCGTGCGTTCGGCCGCGATGCGGGGGACGCCGCCCTCCACGCGCGCCACGTCGGTGGAGGTGCCGCCCATGTCGAACGTGATGATGGCGTCGATTCCCGCCTGGCCCGCCACCCAGGCCGCACCCATCACCCCCGCGGCGGGCCCCGAGAGCAGGGTGCGCACCGGCCGGGCCGCGGCTTCGGCGACCGAGATGATGCCGCCGTTCGACTGGTTGATGTACGGTGCGGCGGCCACTCCCAGCTCGCGGACCCGGTCGGCGAAGCGCCGCACGTAGCGGCCGATGAGCGGGCCGAGGTAGGCGTTGAGGACCGTGGTCGACAGGCGCTCGTACTCGCGGAATTCCGGCGAGACGTCGGACGACAGCGACAGGTACAGGCCGGGCAGGTGGGCCTGCACGAGCTCCGCGGCGCGCCGCTCGTGCGCGGGGTCGAGGAAGCTGTAGAGGAAGCAGATGGCGAGCGCCTCGACGGGTTCGGGCGCCGCGTGCAGCGCGTCGACCGCCGCGGCGACGTCCGCCTCGTGGAGCTTCTCGCGCACCGTGCCGTCGGCCAGGAGGCGCTCGCCGGCCTCCAGCCGCCAGGCCCGCGGGACCAGCGCGGGCGGCTTGTCCGCCTGGAGATCGTAGAGGTCGGGGCGCTTCTGCCGCGCGATCTCCAGCAGATCGCGAAACCCGCGGGTGGTGAGGAGCGCGGTGCGCGCGCCCTTCTTCTCGAGCAGCGCGTTGGTGGCGACCGTGGTCCCGTGGGCGACGAAGCCCAGCGCCGCCGGCGGGATGCCGTCGCGCGCGGCGATCGCGCGGATGCCGGTCAGGATCCCCTCCGCGGGGTCGGCGGGGACGGAGGGGAGCTTGAGCACGGTGAGGCGCTGCCGCGCTTCATCCCACAGCGCGATGTCGGTGAACGTCCCCCCGACGTCGACCCCCAGCCGAGCGCCTGGCGCCACGGAGTTTCTTATCTCACAGCTTCGGCGCCGGCGCGATCCTGCTGGCCCCCGGCGGCCACCACCGCGCACATCGCGCGGGCTGCCGAGGTTCTCTGGCTTGCCCGTGCCTACGCCGACGGCTATAGTGCCGAGCTACGGGGCAGGCATGGCGCACGTTCACCCACCCGTTACCGTCTCGTATGCGTCAGTATTCTCTGACAGTGAACGGAGTCTGTTGCTCGCCGTTCGTGAGACCCCGCGGGAGCCCCAGCGGCCCAGGCTCCTCGACCGTGTTCGCGGGGCGCTACGCGCGCGCCACTACAGTCGGCGAACCGAGGAGAGCTACGTCGCGTGGATCCGACGGTACATCTTCTTCCACGACAAGCGTCACCCGATCGAGCTGGGCGCTCCGGAGGTCACGCGCTTCCTGACCTCCCTGGCCGTGGAGGGGCGCGTGGCGGCGTCCACGCAGAACCAAGCCCTCAGCGCTCTCTTGTTCCTGTACCGGAGGAAATACCCGAACGCGCCGCGACAGTGGGGCTGGCAGTGGGTGTTCCCAGCGACACGCATCTATCGCGATCGGCTCACCGGCGAACTGCGTCGTCACCATCTGCACGAATCGGTTCTGCAACGCGCGGTAAAGGCTGCCGTCCGGCGCGCCGAGATCGCCAAGCGCGCCAGCCCCCACACGTTGCGCCATTCGTTTGCCACGCACCTGCTCGAGGATGGCCACGACATCCGGACCGTTCAGGAGCTGCTGGGGCACCGCGACGTGAGCACGACGATGATCTACACCCACGTCCTGAACCGGGGACCGGCGGCCGTGCGCAGCCCTGCCGACAGGGTGTTTGGCCCATGACCTGGCCCGCCGTGTCGCAACCCCAACCCGCCTGGATAGACTGCAAGATCTCGCAGCCTATCCCGACTGCTGGGGAGCCCGATCCTGGCGCGCAACACCGCGGAATCAGAAGCCCAAGGGCCAGTCCGATCGCCACTCGCGCCGCCGGGATAGGCTGCAGGAATCCGCAGCAGTTACGGCAATACGCAGACCGGCCTATCCTGTGGCCGAATAGTAGTTCGACGCACCAGCGATGATTGACGTCGGCCGGGGGCAGCGAGGCGCCAGAGTCGTGAAGTCGTCGCATCGACGGCCGGGGCTGCGTTTGCCAGAGTCGCTTGGCGGCCTGCGACACAGCCGCCGCGGGGAAGCAGGTGTTCAAGTGCCGACACGCCCTCATCTCAACCGCCCGGCGGCCCAGCCCGGTGTCCGATCACTTGGCGCCGAACATCACGCAGGAGCAGACCGGGGCTCGCCTGCGCTCGCCCCGGCTGCTCAGCGTGATCGTTCGGCGCACAGCGAACCAAGCGACGGGATAGAGGGCAGCAATCGTCGGCGACGCGCTGTCGCTTGCAACGATGCGCGAGTTGCCACGAGTGAGAACACCGCATGAGAAAGGGCGGCGATGAGCGAGACCGCGCGGCCACGAGGCACCGCGTATCGTCGCGGCAGCGGTGTGCGCTCCGTGAAGGGGACTCGGGGTCGCGGGCACGCATTCAGGCGTCGAACATCACGCTAGAACGGACGGCGGGCTCGCCTGCGCTCGCCCCCGCCGCTCAGCGTGCTCGTTATACGGACTGACGAAGGCGGCAACACTCATGACCTCCAGACTTGTTCGAATCGAAGTCCACTTCGACGGTGACGGCAGGGTTCGACAAGTCGGAGAGGGAGCCTTCTCCGGCGGGGTATTCCCGCCGATGCTGAGCGGGGAGGTTGGGTACAGTCTCCACCGCACGGCCGCGGACGAGGATGGGTTGCTCGGACCCAAGCCCGGCGAACCGAGTGTCGAAGGCACCTTTCAGCTCAACCTGGCCGGAACGGCACACGGGTTTCGCGAGCTTGGTCGATACTTCCTCGCCCTCGCCGAGCTCGACTCCTCCGCCGATCCGAACCATCATCAGCACTTTGATGGCCTTCGCAGCGCGGACGGCCGGACTGTGGTCGATGTCATCGTTCGCAAGGAGGCTGGCGGTGATGGCCCTGCCGTATAACAGGCCGTTAGAGCGGCCCGGCACGAACCCGCTGTACCCGACCGGGCGCGCGAGCGCCGGCCGCTCAACGCCGAGCCGTTAGGCGTCGCGCGCCACATTGATGCCACGCGTCGTCATCACCGGTGGGCCTGGCGTTGGCAAGACAACGCTACTTGCCGAGCTCGAAGCGAGAGGCTACGCAACTGTCTCGGAGTCCGCGCGAGCAATCATTTCTGAGCGCCGCGCCCAAGGGCAAAGCCCTCGTCCGGAGCCCGTCGCATTCGCCCAGGAGATTCTTCGTCGCGACGCCGAGAAGTACCACGCCAATTCAGGCAAGTCCGGTTGGGTTTTCTTCGATCGCGGCGCCGTTGAGGCGCTTGGCATGCTTCACGAGGCTGCGCCGCTAACTGCAGCCGAGCTCGACGTCACTCTTCGAAAGTACCAGTTTCACTCGTCCGTTTTCATCTTGCCTCCATGGTCCGCCATCTACACAACCGATAGCGAGCGCGATCACTCCTATCCCTGGGTTGAGCATGTTCACAACCAGCTTGTGCGGTGGTACCGTTCATGCGGCTACGCTCTATGTGAGGTGCCTCGCTTGCCAGTCGCCGGACGCGCCGAGTTTGTCCTTCAAGCGCTCACGCATGGCGCCGCCTAACCCTTCGTTGCACCCGACTCGCTACAGCGGGCTTCGCCCGCTTCCGCGAGCGGGTGAACTCAAACGTTGGGCGGCCATGGCAGCGAGGAAGCCACAGTGCTCTACTGCGTGAGGGGGGAGTGAACTCCCGGGGAGCCCCGACTGGTAAGCTCGTGGTGACTCTGCTTGCCTCCGCCATAGCTTTGGCGCTGCTCGCGTCGTCGCTGACCGCTCATGCGCAGCGGCCGCAGTCGATCCCGCGTGTCGGAATCGTTGCGGCGACATCGCCGGCGCTGGCGCGGCACCAAGTAGACGCCTTCCGGGACGGCCTTCGCGAGCTGGGCTACATCGATCGGCAGAACATCCTCATCGAGGAACGCTGGGCGGAGGGGCAGCCCGAGCGTTTCGGCCACCTCATCGCCGAGCTTCAGCGGCTGAATGTCGACGTGATCGTCGTTGCCTCGGCGACCGGGGCGCGTGCGGCAAAGCAGGCCACGACCACGGCGCCAGTTGTCTTCGTGGCCGTGACCGATCCCATCGGAAGCGGGGTCGTTGCAAGCCTCGCGCACCCTGGCGGCAACCTGACTGGGACGTCCCTGCTTATCGGGGAAGAGCTTGCCGGCAAGTGGGTCGAGTTTGTCAGGGAGGCCGTCCCTCGAGCCTCCAACGTGGCAGTACTCGGCCACTCAGACCATCCGATGACGACGATGTACGTCAGGGGTATGGAGCGCGCGGCTCGGACACTGGGGCTGAAACTTCAGGTCTTTGACGTCCCGGACGTCGCGGCGCTAGACAGGGCGCTGTCGGCGGTCGGGAAGTCAGCGCCCGGTGCCCTCATCATCACCGCGAGTCCCTTCTTCGGCGTCCACCGCAAGAGAATCGCCGATTTTGCGCTGCCCCGCAGGATCCCGACCATTGGGTACGACCGACAGTTTGTCGCGGACGGCATCCTCATGTCTTACGGGCCAAGCATCGCGGACGCTTACCGTCGCGGCGCCGTCTACGTTGACCGCATCCTGAAGGGAGCCAAGCCTGGCGATCTTCCGGTCGAACAATCGACGAAATTCGAGCTCGCCATCAACCTCAAGACGGCCCGAACGCTCGGCGTGGCGATTTCACCGTCGCTGCTGGCACGAGCAGATCAGGTGATTGAGTGACCAACCTGCCAGTATGCGAACGGCGCAGTACACGTTGACGCCGCCCAACTACGCAGTCGAGCAGACCGCTGGCTCGCATTCGCTCGCCGCGGCCGGTCAACGTGCGCGTTAGATGTCGATTGGCAGACATTCGCCCAGTGACGATTGCGATACTCGGTGTCGAGGTGGTACACATTAACGGCGACATCACGTGTCAAGACCGTGGAGCTCACGATCCCGGCGGATACCGCGGCGGGAGATCGGGTGATTCAACGAGCTCTCGCAGAACGTTCCTCCTGACCGCGACCGGCGCCTTTCTCACCGCACCACTCACCGGCGCGGCGCAGCCCACCGGGAAGGTCTACCGGATCGGGTACCTAGGCAGCACCTCACCTTCCGGCGTCCACGCGCAGCTCATTGAGGCCTTCCGGCGTGGGCTGCGCGAGCTCGGCTATGTGGAGGGCCGGGACGTCATGATCGAGTACCGCTGGGCGGAGGGGAAGTACGACCGGCTTCCCGAGCTCGCCGCCGACCTGGTCCGCCTGCCGGTCGACCTCATCGTCACACATGGGACGCCGGGGAGTCGCGCGGCCAAGCAAGCGACATCGACGATTCCCATCGTTATGGCGGTCAGCGGTGATGCCGTGGCGACCGGGCTCGTAGCCAGCATCGCCCGCCCGGGCGGAAACGTCACGGGATCTACCTTCTTCTTTCCCGAGCTGATGGCGAAGCGACTGGAACTGCTCAAGGAGGCCTTGCCACGCGCCACGCGGATGACCGCCTTCGCGAATGCCGACAATCTCGCGGCGGGGCCCGCGCTCCAAGCGATGGAGCTGAGAGCCAAGTCGTTGAGGGTAGACATCGATGCGGTACAAGTCCGGGGACCGGATGAGTTCGTCGGCGCCTTCTCGGCGATGGCCAGGACCCGGGTCGATGGGGTCGTGCTGATCGACGACCCGATGCTCATCGCGAATGCCCGACAGATCGCAGACCTCGCCGCCAAGAACCGGATCCCGGTGATCGGCGACAGGGACTATGCCGACGCGGGTGGCCTCATAGCCTACGCCGTCAACTTCCCGGATTTCTGGCGACAAGCCGCGGTCTTCGTCGACAAGATCTTCAGGGGCGCGAAACCCGGGGAGCTGCCTGTCGAGCAGGCCACGCGGTTCGACCTCGTGATCAATCGCAAGGCCGCCAGGGCGCTCGCGCTGACGATCCCGCAGTCCTTGCTCCTCCGGGCGACCCAGATCATTGAGTGACACAGCACGTTGAAGCCATGAAGCACGCTGCACACTGCCATCTAACTTCCCGATCAACCCGTCGTCGGCTTCGCGTTGCTCAGCCGCCGCGGGTTATCGGCGGCGTTAGGCTTCGGAGGTCTGGCGAGGGCGTGCGTTCGGTTCGGGCGCAATCCGGACGGAGAGCTCGGGGACAGGAGGCGGGATAATTAACAAAAGGTTTGCACCACTGGTAGCCCTCGCCCTCGGCGTCCTCAGTGCGCTCCCAGCCGCGGAGGCGCAGCAGCCCCAAAAGACGGCCCGGATAGGGTATCTGGAATTTGGATCGGCGACCCCTGGTACGCCGCTCTTGGAGGCATTCCGGCAAGGGCTCCGCGAGCGTGGTTGGGTTGAGGGTCAGAACCTTGCCATTGAGGTCCGATACGCCGAGGGAAAGCAGGATCGCCTTCCCAAGTTCGCGGTTGACCTCGTCAACCTCAAAGTGGACCTCATCTTCGCCTCGACCACGCCAGCGGCACTGGCAGCCAAGCAAGCCACCACGACGATACCCATCGTCATCGGGTTTGTCGCCGATCCGGTCGGGAGCGGACTCGTCTCTCGTCTCGCGCGCCCGGGGGGCAACATCACGGGGTGGACGCACCTGGCGGGACTGGAGTTGAACGCGAAGCGTCTTGGGATACTTAAGGAGGCCGTCCCCGGAGCTGCTCGGATCGGTGCCCTCTGGAACCCTGCCAACCCCATACATGGACCGAGTTTGAAGGAGGTCGAAGCCGCAGCCCGGAGGCTCAAGGTGCAGCTTCACCCAATGGGGGTGCAAGACCCTCAAAAGCTCCAGGGTGCCTTTTCGGCCATGGCCCAAGAGCGTGTTCAAGCTCTGACAGTGCCTCCGGACGGGATGTTCCTTGCTCACCAAGCACTGATCATCGACCTTGCGGCGAAGCACCGAATCCCGACGATGTACGGGGTCAGGGAGCTCGCGGAGGCTGGGGGTCTGATGGCCTACGGGGTGAATTTACCCGAAATGTACCGGCACGGGGCGTTCTTCGTGGATAGGATTCTGAACGGCGCCAAGCCCGGTGATCTCCCTGTGGAGCAGCCGACGAAGTTCGAGCTCATCATCAACCGCAAGACCGCCAAGGCCCTCGACTTAACAATCCCTCAATCGCTCTTGAACCGGGCCGATCACCTGATCGAATGATCCTCCAGGTCCGATCGTGCGGACGGTGCGGACAAGACCGAACCCTAACTCCGCATGCAGCCGACGCGCTGACGCGCGCGGCTGATGCATGCGTTAGACGCACAGCGCTGACCACACACGTGAGAATGGTACGATGCGCTTCGAATGGGATGGCGACAAGGCCGCAGCGAACGTCAAGAAGCATCGCGTGTCGTTCGACGAAGCCGTGACCGTATTCTATGATGCTCTCGCCGCAACCTTTGGAGATCCCGATCATTCGGACGACGAGAATCGTCTTGTCACGGTCGGCTACTCGGCCCGAGATCGACTCCTGGTCGTCTGCCATGTTGAGCGAGGCGCCGCTACCAGGTTGATCAGCGCGCGCCGCGCGACGGTCCGCGAGAGGAAACGCCATGAAGGCTAAGAGCACAGTATCGTCCGACGACATGCGCGCCGAGTACGACCTCGACTATTCAAAGGCTGTGCGCGGCAAGTATTACCGACGCCTCCTGAAGGAAGGCGCGAACGTCGTCGTCCTCGACCCGGACGTGGCAAAGGCGTTCCGTAGTTCGGCGGCCGTGAACGAGGCACTTCGGTCCCTACTCAGGATGTCCGAGGCAACACGGCGTCTAACTTCACGCTCCAGCGGACGGGCGGCAAGCCCCCGCCGCTGAGCGTGGGCGTTCGGCGCACAGCGAGACTGACAAGCTGAGTTCGAGGTCGGCGTGGACCTGGTGACCTTCTTCCTCCGGCAGCACGCCGCGGTGCACGCGAGCGACGTGAGCGGTCACGTGTTCCCGAGCCAGCGCATCTTCGGTGAGGTCAGCGACGACCAGATGCGGGTGCGCCCAGGCACGGGCCTCAACTCCCTCGTCTGGCTGCTCTGGCACATGGCGCGGACCGAAGACGCCGCGGTGAATCCCGTCGTCGCCGGTCGGGATCAGGTCCTGGACGACGAGTGGATGCGTCGCATGAATGTGCCCTGGCGCATCATCGGGACTGGGATGACCGACGACGAGGTCACCGAGATGACGGCGCGCGCCGAGATCGCGTCGGTGCGGGCCTACCGCGCGGCCGTCGGACTCCGGACTCGCGAGGTCGTGGGCACGCTTCGTCCCGAGGCGTGGGACGAGATCGTCGGCGTGGAGGACATCAAGCGCGGCGCGGTGGCTGGCGCGTTCCGCGACTGGGTCGCCGGCACGAAATACCCGTGGCTGGGCTGGACCCGCGGCGATCAGCTCGCGAGCTCAGCACTTCGCCACAATGCGGGGCACATCGGGGAAGCGGTCACAATCCGCGGCCTCGCGGGCTTCGCCCTTGGCATCTGAGAGTAGGCCTAGATGGCGATCTCGTCCGACCAGCGCCGCGCGACAGAGCTGGCCGGCGAGACGCTGCCCTGTGGTCCTCGTCACCCAGGGCGGAGGTCTCCGTCCGGTGAGCCGCCTATTCCCTCCGATCCCCGTGGCCGGGCGCTCGCGCTGCTCGCACCCGGCCGCTCACCTCGGGCGTTGGGCTGACATGGCGATCTGGGATGAATAGGGCGGTGGCGGAGGCCTGGGATTCTGGTCACGCCTACGAGCAGTACGTTGGGCGTTGGAGCCGGAAGGTCGCGACCGAGTTCCTTCGCTGGCTCGCGCCTCTTCCGGGCCTCGCGTGGGCGGATGTCGGCTGCGGGACGGGAGCATTGGCGTCCACCATCCTAAAGGTATGTGAGCCGTCGTCGGTCTACGGTATCGACTCGTCGGAGGGCTTCGTGTCCCAGGCGCGGACGCGCATTGGAGACCCCCGGGCCCACTTCGAGACCGGAGATGCGACTCGCTTGCCGTGGGAGTCGGGCGTCCGTGACGTGACCGTGTCTGGCTTGGTTCTCAACTTCGTGCGCGACCACGAATCCATGACGCGAGAGATGGCCAGGGTCACAAGGGCTGGCGGACGGGTGGCCGCGTATGTCTGGGACTATGCCGGTGGAATGCAGATGATGCGGCACTTCTGGGACGCAGCCATAGCAGTGAGCCCGCATGATGCCAAGCTCGACCAGGCCGAGAGGTTTTCTCTTTGCCAACCGGGGCCGCTCCAGGCTCTGTTCGAGCAGATGGGACTGAAGTCCGTGACGCATCACGCCATCGACATTCCGACCGTCTTTCGGGACTTCGATGACTATTGGAGCCCGTTCCTCGGCCGGACCGGCGCTGCCCCGAGTTATCTGGCCTCGGTCGGCGACGAGGTACGGGAACGAATCCGGCTGTGCCTTGAGTCGCGCCTCGCGTCGACGCGAGGCGGGCCGATCGAGCTGACCGCCCGGGCTTGGGGGGTTCAGGGAGTTGTTTGAGGACGTGTCGGCAGAAGAGAACAAAGCGCTGGTGCGTCGTCTCCTCGAAAGGCTGAGGGACGGGTGGAGCCCTGCTGTCCTCGAGGAGTTCTTCGCGCCGAGCTACAAACGACACCTCAATCCCACGACGGCACCGCTCACTCCCGAGGATCAACGAGAGCGAGCGAACAGACTTCGGGCGGCCTTCCCCGACGCCACGGTGACGCTCGAGGACATCCTCGCGGAGGGTGACCGAGTCGCGTACCGCCTGACGATACGCGGCACCCATCAAGGCGCCTTTCAGGGCATTCCCCCGACTGGCAAGCATGTGACGGTCTCGCTCACAGCCATCGTTCGCATCGAACACCGCCGGTTGGTCGAAGAGTGGGGCGGGCTCGATCTGTTCGATCTGCGGCGACAGCTCGAGGCGGTGGTTACTGCAGGCCCGGAGAGCAAGCATGGCCAGGCGTCCGATGCCGAAGAACGCGTGTGAGCGGACAGCTGGGAAGAGAGGATGCGACCATGGTGCCGATGCGGGTATCGGATACGTGGGAAAGGGGTAGCCCCTACGAGCAATACGTCGGCCGGTGGAGCCGTCGGGTCGCGCCGCAGTTTCTCTCGTGGTTGAGCATTCCGGCCGGGCGTCGCTGGCTGGATGTTGGATGCGGCACGGGGGCGCTGAGCGCCGCGATTCTGGACCACTGCTCGCCGTCGTCGGTCATGGGTGTGGAGCCCTCGGAGGGCTTTCTCGAGAAGGCCATGGAACAGTGCGCAGGTCGGGCCCGGTTTCACCGCGGCAGTGCCGCGGAGATCCCCCTCGAGGCCGGATGCGTCGATGTGACCGTGTCGGGATTGGTCTTGAACTTCGTCCCGGATCAACGAGCGGCACTTGCCGAGATGGCGCGCGTCACCGTCCACGGGGGCACGATTGCGGCATACGTCTGGGACTACGCCGGAAAGATGGAGATGATGCGCGCCTTCTGGGATGCGGCGGTCGAGCTCAACCCGGACGCGGTGAAAATGGATGAGGGAGCTCGTTTCCCGCTGTGTCGTCCGGAAGCGCTCACCGACGTGTTCACCCGCGGCGGGTTGCGCGGAGTCGAGGTCACGGCCATCGACATTCCAACGCGCTTTGCGACCTTCGACGACTACTGGCGTCCGTTCCTGGGCGGCCAGGGCCCGGCACCCGCATACGCCATGGCCCTCGATGAGGCGACACGGGCGAGCCTCCGGGAACGCCTGAGGGAGCGCATGCCTCCCCAGGCGGACGGTTCGATCTCTCTCACTGCTCGGGCTTGGGCGGTCCGGGCAACCGTCGCGAGCTAGGCGATGCCCAACCCCGCGATGCAGCGGGCCGCTTCACAGCGGGCTCTTGTCGTCGTCTTCATCGCTGTACTCTTGCTCGCGCCCCCGACCTCTACAGCGCAGCTGGCCGGGAAGGTGGCAAGGATCGGCGTTCTCTCGAACCAGTCCCGAGGCGACCCTCCGGGAACGCTCGCTCTTCGACGGCTGATCGTTTACGCCGCCAACATTCCTGACATGTTCCGCCGCACCGGGGGATATGTAGACAGGATTCTCAAGGGCGCCAAACCAGCCGCGCAGGGGGAAGTAAGCGCGTTGACACCCGATGGGGGTTACCGTACGGTGTCCGCCACCACACAGAGTGATCGGCCCGGGCCTACGGACGGTAGCGTTGACCGAACGGGAAGGAGGCTCGCTCCATGCGCACATCGTGGCGAAGCACCGCATGTCTGCTCGGTGTCCTGGCGTTTCTCGTCCTGATCGCTGCTCTCGGGAGGCCGGCGCCGGTGGTCGCGCAGGCGTCCAAGGCGGAGTTCAAGCTCAAGCTGATGGGCATCAACCGCACGCTCGATCCCTGGAAGCTGTTCCAGGAATGGGCGCAGGCGGTGGAGAAGCGCACCGGCGGCCGGGTGCAGTTCGAGCTGACCTCGCTGCCCGAGCTCAGCCTGGGCGGCGCCGAGACGATTCGCGTGATCAAGACGGGCGTGGTCGACGTGGCGGAGGTGTACGGCGGCTACGTCGCCGGCGAGCTCCCCATGGTCGAGATCCTCGAGCTGCCGGGGATCTTCCCCGACGGACCGACGGCCCGCAAAGCGATCCAGGCCTGGAAGGCGCACGAGACCAGGATCCTCGACCAGAAGGCCAACGCGGTGGTCCTGGCGATGGCGGTGTATCCGGATCAGGCGTTCTTCAGCAAGCGGGCCATCCGCAAGCCCGCTGACTTCAAGGGCCTCAAGACGCGCGTGCACAGCGTGGCCCTGGCCTCGCTGGTCGCCGGGCTCGGCGGCGAGCCCCTCACCGTGCCGTTCGCCGAGACCTACACCGCGCTCGAGCGCGGCACGCTGGACGCAGCCATCACCGGCACCAAGCCGGGGTTTGGCCTGCGCTGGTACGAGGTGTCGAAGTACCTGGTGGGTCCCATCTCGATGCGGCCGCACGTCTCGCTGGCCATCAACAAGGCCACGTGGAAGCGGCTGCCGCCCGACCTCCAGCAGGTCTTGAAGGGGGAGGCGGAGAAGGTCGTCGAGGGGCGGGCCTTCGAGGCGATCGAGGCCTGGAACAAGGAAGGGATCGACAAGAACGTCGAGAAGGGGATGGAGCACATCCCGTTCTCGCCGGAGACCCACGCCGCGATCAAGGACGTCCTGCGCACGCGGGTGGTGCCGGACTGGGTGAAGCGGGCGGGCGGCGCCGAGGCCGCCAAGCTGTTCAACGAGGTCGTCGCCCCGCTGGTCGGTTTCACGGTCACGCCGTAGCGCGCGCCCGATGAGCGACGCACGACCGGCAGCCTCGAGAGCGCCGGCCCTCGCGCGGGCCGTGGACTGCGTCTTCATCTGGCCGGGGTACCTGGCCGGCGCTCTGTACTTCGTGCTGGCCTTCTTCGTGACGTACGACGTGCTGGCTCGGAAGTGGGGGAGCTACGTCGGGTTGCCGACCACCCGGGTCACCGACGAGATCAGCGGATATCTGTTAGCCCTGGCCGCCACCTGGGGCTTCGCCTTCGCGCTGCGCACCGGCGGGCACGTGCGCATCGACGTGACGTTCCCCTACCTGGCGCGCGGGCTGCGCACAGCGGTGGACGTGCTCGCCCAGCTCCTCATGGCGGTGTTCGCCGGCACCGTCGCGTGGAAGATCTGGTCCCTGGTGGTGGACTCCATGCAGAGCGACGCGCGGTCCTCCACCTATCTGCTGACCCCCTTGTACGTTCCGCAGGGCATCCTGGGCATCGGGTTCAGCCTCCTGGCGCTGGCGGCCGTGTTCGGCGCGGTCGCAATCCTGGCCGGCTGGGAGTCCAGCGAAGCGACGGCCGGGCCGCAGGCCTGAGGGAGCGCGAGCCGATGATCCTGGCGATCGCCTCGGCGCTCATGGTCGTGCTGTTCCTGGCCGGGCTGCACGTGGCCAGCGCGCTGGGCCTCATCGGCATGTCCGTGATGTACGTGTTCTCCGACCGGCCGCTGTGGGACATGCTGGGGCAGATCGCCTGGAACGTGAACAGCAGCTCCGTGCTGGTGGCCATTCCGCTGTTCGTGATGATGGGCGAGATCCTCATCTACAGCCGTCTCTCCGAGCGACTCTACGAGGTCCTCTCCCACTGGCTGGCGCCCCTGCCCGGGGGGATCCTGCACTCCAACATCGCCTTCTGCGCGGTCTTCGGGGCCATCTCCGGCTCGAGCGCGGCCTGCGCCGCCACCGTGGGGGCGGTGGCGCTGCCCGCCTTCCGGGCCCGGAACTACAACGAGCGGCTGGTGATCGGGAGCCTGGCCGCCGGCGGAACCCTGGACATCCTCATCCCGCCCAGCATCTCGATGATCATCTACGGCGTGCTGGCGGAGGAGTCGATCGGCCGTCTCTACCTGGCGGGATTCATCCCCGGCTTCATGCTCGCCGGGATCTTCATGCTCATCATCGCGGTGACCGCGAAGATCTGGCCGTCGGTGGCGCCGCGCGAGGCGCCACCGTCCTGGCGGGTGCGGTTCGTGGGGCTGCTGGCGCTCCTGCCCATCATCGCCCTCATGTTCGTGGTGCTGGGCACGATCTACCTGGGGATCGCCACGCCCACGGAGGCGGCCGCGTTCGGGGTGGTGGCGAGCCTCATCCTGGCGGCGCTGAACCGCCAGCTCAGTGGCGCCATCCTGAAGCAGGTCATGGTCACGACGGTGCGCGCGTCCTCCATGATCATGCTCATCGTCAGCTCGGCCTTCATCCTGAGCTTCGCGCTGGCCATCCTCGGCGTGCCCGCGCAGCTCACCGAGCTGATCTCGGGCTGGAACCTCACCCCCGTGACCTTCGTGCTCGTCCTGGTGGTCTTCTACCTGATCCTCGGCACCTTCATGGAAGCCCTGTCGATGATGGTGACGACCATGCCGATCCTGGTGCCCGTGCTGAAGGCGATGGACGTGGACCTGGTGTGGTTCGGCATCATCATGGTCATCCTGCTGGAGGCCGCACTGGTCAGCCCGCCGGAGGGCCTCAACCTCTACATCATTCAAGGCATCCGCAAGTCGGTCTCCGAGGAGGCCGGGCTCAAGGTCGGGACCATGCTCGACCTCTGGATCGGGGTGCTCCCGTTCATGGTGGGCATGGCGATCTGCATCGCGCTGCTGCTGATGTTTCCGGGCATCGCGCTGTGGCTGCCGAATACCGTGATGGGCAAGTGACGGCTCGCCGGATTCTGACCGTCGTCGTGACGGTGGTCGGAGCCCTCACGGCCGCGACGCTCGTCGCGGGCCAGACGGTGCCGGCGACACCTGCCTACCGCCCGGTGGGCACCGCGCAGGAGCTCAGCCTGGCGGGCTACGCCAAGGTCCTCTGTTCGGCCGTCTTCGTGTCCGGCCGCGACCCGGCCGAAGCGGCGAAGAACAGCGGCGACGTCCTGATGGCATCGGGCCGCGATAGGGTCGCGTGGCACGTCGACCGCGAGCAGAAGTCCGTGCGCATGACCCTCGACGGCGTCACGCGCGAAGCCCGTTTCTACGGCGACCAGGGCTGCATCATCCAGCGGCCCGACAAGCCCGGCATCTCCTTCACGCCGGTGCCGGTGACGACGATGCTGCCCGACGCGATGTCGCAGCCCTGGCCGATGGGAGACCGGCTGCCGGAGGAGCCGCCGCCGCCGGAGATCGATCGCGCGAAGCTCGACGTGGCGGTCGAGGCCGCGTTCGATCCCGCCGGCCTGACGACCGCGTTCGTCGTTGTCTACAAGGGGCGCCTGGTCGCCGAGCGCTACATGCCCGGCATCACGAAGGACACGCAGCTCGAGAACTGGTCGATGGGCAAGAGCCTCACCTCGACCCTGTTCGCCCTGCTCGTCAAGGACGGCACGTATACGCTCGAGCAGCCGGCCCCCGTGCCCGAATGGAGGGAGCCCGGCGATCCACGCAGCCAGATCCGGGTCATGGATCTTCTGCGCATGAGCAGCGGGCTCCGCTTCGTCGCCCCGCGGGACCCCGACTACCGGGCCGACACGGGCTATACCGACCACTTCTACGTCTATACGGGCGCGGTCGACGTCTTCGAGTATTCCATCAACCAACCCCTGCAGTTCCCGGTCAACACGGAGGGGCGCTACCGCAACTGCGACCCGCTGACGATCGGCTACCTGATCAAGCAGGCGGTCACGAAGCGCGGCGAGGAGTACCTGACCTATCCCCAGCGCGCGCTGTTCGATCGGATCGGGATTCGCCGCCAGGTGCTGGAGACGGATCCGTACGGCAACTTCCTTCTCTCGGGCTACGACTACGGCACGGCGCGCAACTGGGCACGCCTGGGCCTTCTCTACCTGCAGGACGGCGTGTGGCAGGGCCAGCGCCTGCTGCCCGAAGGCTGGGCGACGTTCGTGAGCACGCCGGCGCCGGCGTGGAAGCAGCAGCGCTACGGCGCGTTCTTCTGGCTCAACCGCACCGGCGTTTTCAACCTGCCGAGGGATGCCTACTTCGCGGCGGGGGCCGGAGGCCAGATCATGCTCGTCGTGCCGTCTCGTCAGCTCGTCGTCGTCCGGCTCGGCCACTCGACGGGCTCTCAGGTGGCGATGCGCGCGCTGGACAACGCCCTCGGGCTCTTGACGACCGCGATCCGCAGAAACTGAGGCCTACGCCGATGCCGACACCGACCCAGCTGGCCCCTCAGATCGAGCAGTTCCTCCACGACAACCCGCAGGGCGTCCTGACCTCGTTCAGGCGGAACGGCATGCCGCAGCTCAGCATCGTCACCGTGTACCCGCGAGACGGGGGGGTGGGAATTTCCATCACGGAGACCCGGGCAAAGTTCAGGAACCTGGTGCGAGACCCCCGCTGCTCGGTGCTGGTCTCGCACGCCGACTGGTGGTCGGGGTTCCTCGTGTTCGAGGGCAAGGCGGAGCTCACCCACTCCGGCAACACCGCCCCCGAGACGCTCCGGCTGGCCCGCCGCCACATCTACAGCGCCACCACCCGGCGGCGCAGCGCGGACTGGGACCAGTACGATCGGATCGCGGCTGCCGACAAGCGCGTCGCGATGGTGCTGCGGCCCGATCACGTCTACGGCTCGGCGCTGGCCCGGATGCGCGAGGCGCTGGCGAAGTAGCTCGATTGCGCCCGATGGGTCTCGAGCCTGGCGTGGCTGGCGCTCCCTGGATCGCGTCGCTTACAATGCCCGCATGCTGAGCGCCGTGAGCATCGATTTTCTGGTCACGTCGCTTGTTGTTGTCGTGTCACCCGGCACGGGCGTTCTCTATACGCTGGCGGCCGGCCTCTCGCGGGGGTCCCGCGCAAGCGTAGTCGCGGCGTTCGGATGCACTCTGGGGATCGTCCCGCACATGGCCGCGACGATCATGGGCCTCGCGGCACTCCTGCATACGAGCGCGCTCGCGTTCCAGACCCTCAAGTATCTGGGCGTGGCCTATCTCCTCTACATGGCTTGGAACACGCTGAGGGAGCAGGGCGCGCTCAGCGTGGAAACGGAAATCGACCCGCGCTCGGCAGCTCAGGTGATCACCTCGGCCATCCTGATCAACATCCTCAATCCGAAACTGTCGATATTCTTCCTGGCATTCCTGCCGCAGTTCGTGAGCGCCAATGAGCCACAGCCGCTTTCGCGCATGCTCGAGCTGAGCGCGATTTTCATGCTACTCACGTTCGCCGTCTTCGTCGGATACGGGATCTTCGCCGCCTCAGTTCGAAATCACGTCATCTCACGCCCGCGCGTCTTGACCTGGATGCGCCGTGCGTTCGCCGGCGCGTTTGCCGCGCTCGGCGCCAAGCTCGCGCTTGCCGATCGCTGACGAGGGAGCCGACGCGTGAGCGGGCTGCGCCGGACCGTGGCCCCGGCGCTGATCATGGTCGGCGCGCCGGTGACGGCGCTGCTGGTGTGGCACACGCACGTCGCGCTCGACGGCTCCCTGACGGCGCTCGCCCGCGAGATCACTCAGCGCGGCCCGGTGGGCACGTTCGTCGCGGTCTGGCGGCCGGTTCTCTGGGGCTCGGCGACCGCGTGGACGATCATCGGCGTCTTCGTCGCGACCCAGCTGGCGCTCGTGCGGATCCTGCCCGGCCGCTCGTTCGCCGGACCCTCCACGCCCACCGGCCACGTCCCCGTCTACCGGGCGAACGGCATGGCCGCCTTTGCCGTCACGCTCGCGCTCTTTCTCGGCGCCTCGTACGGGCTCGGCCTGTTCTCCCCGACGATCGTGTACGACCACTTCGGCGAGATCATCGGCGCGCTGAACGTGCTCGGCCTGGCGCTCTGCCTCGGCCTGTACCTCAAGGGCCGGCGGGTGCCGTCCACGCGCGACGTCGTCGTGACGGGCAATCCCATCCGGGACTACTTCTGGGGCACGGAGCTGTATCCGGCGGTGGGAGGCTTCAACGTCAAGCTGATGACCAACTGCCGGTTCGCCCTGATGGCGTGGCCGCTCATCCTCCTGTCGTTCGCGGCCGCCCAGCAGGCGCGCCACGGCCTGGCCGACTCCATGATCGTCGCGGTGGGGCTGCAGCTCGTCTACGTGGCGAAGTTCTTCTGGTGGGAGCCGGGGTACCTGCGCTCGCTCGACATCATGCACTACCGGGCGGGGTTCCTCATCTGCTGGGGCTGCCTGGTCTGGGTGCCGGCGATCTACACCGCGTCCACGCTGTACCTCGTCGACCATCCGAACCGGCTCGGCGCACCGCTGGCCGCGGCGATCGCCGTCCTCGGCCTTGCCAGCATCGTGACGAACTACCTGGCCGACACGCAGCGCCAGCGCGTGCGCGCCACCGGCGGCCAGTGCGTGGTGTGGGGCAAGCCCCCCGCGCTGATCCGCGCCGCCATCGCGCCGGAGTGCGGCGGGCCGGGGGAGAGCCTGCTTCTCGCCTCGGGCTTCTGGGGTCTGGCGCGCCACTTCCACTATGTGCCGGAACTGGCCGCCGCCTTCTTCTGGACGCTCCCCGTGCTGTTCGAGCGCGCGCTGCCGTGGTTCTACCTGCTGTTTCTGGCCGCGCTGCTCGTCGAGCGCGCCGTCGGCGACGACAAGCGCTGTGCGGCCAAGTACGGCGCGGCGTGGAGCGAGTACCGGCGGCGAGTGCCCTACCGGATCGTTCCCGGGCTCTTCTGACGTGACGTTCGCGGCCGCGCGTCGATAAAGGCGGCTGTGCTCCGGGCCGGCGATGCGTTAGGCTACGGCCCGACGTCGCAGTGACATGGAGGGCAGCGCCCGAACGAATGGCCGACGATCCCCGGCTCACCGATCTTGTCCAGTCGTCCTTGCCGCGCGACGCGGTGGAGCGCACGGCGTCCGACTACCTGGCCTTCCACGACGAGGCGCGCGGGGGCGGCCTGGCGGCGCGTCGTCAGCACTACGCCCGCATGGTCAACAACTTCTACGACCTCGTCACCGACTTCTACGAGTTCGGATGGGGCCAGTCGTTCCACTTCGCGCCCCGGCGCCGCGGCGAGTCGCTGGCCGCCTCCATCGCGCGGCACGAGTTCTTCCTGGCGCTGCGCCTGGGGCTGCGGCCCGGCATGAAGGTGCTCGACGTCGGCTGCGGCGTCGGGGGCCCGATGCGGGCCATGGCGCGGTTCTCGGGCGCGACCATCGTCGGCGTCAACAACAACGCCTACCAGGTACGGCGCGCCGTCGAGCACACGCGGGTGGCCGGGCTCGAGCACCTGTGCGCACTGGTCAAGGCGGACTTCATGGAGATCCCGCCCGACGACGGCCCCTACGACGCGGTCTACGCGATCGAGGCGACCCCCCACGCGCCGGACAAGGCCCGGCTCTTCCGCACGCTCCATCGCGTCATGAGGCCGGGCGCGTTGTTCGCCATCTACGACTGGTGCCTGACGCCCAGATACGACGGCACGAACCCCGAGCACCGGGCGATCAAGCGCGGGATCGAGGAAGGTGATGCGCTGCCGGAGCTCCCCCCGTTCGAGGTCGTGACCGACGCGGTGACCCAGGCCGGCTTCGAGCTCGTCGAGAGCCGGGACCTCGCGCTGGAGTGCGATCCGTCGACACCGTGGTACCAGCCGCTGGCCGCGCGGGTCGCGCTGTCCGGATTCCATCACTCGCGCGTGGGCCGCGTGGTCACCAGCGTCGCCGTGCGCGGCCTCGAGCTGGTGAGGGTCGCGCCGAGGGGCGCGGCGGCCGTCAGCTCGTTCCTGAACGCCGCGGCCGACGCCATCGTCCGCGGAGGCGAGACGGGGACCTTCACGCCGATGTTCTACGTCCTGGCCCGTAAGCCCGCGTGAGCGACGGCGCCGGCGCCGGTCATCCAAGGAGGGACGCCATGTCCGAGATGAGCGACCTGTTCGAGGTGATGCACACGACGCGCGCCATGCGACGGCTGAAGCCCGACCCGGTGCCCGATGCGCTGATCGCCAAGATCCTGCGCGCCGGCGTGTGCGCGCCCAACGGCGGCAACACGCAGCGCTGGCGGTTCCTGGTCGTCAAGGACGCCAGGATCAAGCAGGCCGTGCAGGCGTACTACAAGCGCGCCTTCGACGAGGTGGTGGGACCGCGCTATCTCAAGAGCACGCCGCCCCCCGGCGTGAGCCGTGAAGCCTACGATCGCCAGCACGCGGCCGTGCAGTACCTGACCGATCACTTTCACGAGGCGCCCGTCTGGATCGTCGCCTGTCTCGAGGAAGGGACGACGCCACCGACGCGCTGGTCCGGCGCCTCGATCTACCCCGCGGTGCAGAACATGCTCCTGGCCGCGCGGGCGCTCGGGCTGGGGGCGACGCTGACGACACGCCACCTGCTGTACGAGAAGGAGGCGGAGGCCGCGCTCGGCCTGCCGCCCGGCGTCCACTCCTACGCCATCCTGCCCATCGGCTACCCCATGGGACAGTTCGGCCCCGTCGGCCGGGCGCCGCTCGGCGACATGGTCTACCAGGACCGGTGGGGTCAGCCCTACCCCGGAGTCTAGACGGGAGACCCAGCGGAGAATCTGCGCATGACATCAGACGCCCCTCGCGGCTGGACCCGCCGGCTCCGGCGGCTGGTGACCACGGTCCCGTTCCTCGTCACCGTCGCGGCGGTGGCGGTCCTGGCCGTGGCGTACACGCTTGCCGGCTTCTTCCTCGTGCCCCGGCTGGTCAAGGCCTACGTGCCCCGTTACGTCCAGGAGCAGCTGAAGCGGCGGGCGGAGATCGGCGAGGTCCGGGTGAACCCGCTCCTGTTCAAGCTGGAGATCAAGCACTTCCGCCTCCAGGAGGCTGATGGGCGACCCCTGCTCGGCTTCGACCGCCTCTTCGTCGATTTCGAGCTCTCGAGCCTGTTCCAGAGGGCGTGGACCTTGGCCGAGATCCAGCTGGAGGCGCCCCGCCTGGACGTGGTCCTGGGCCCGGATGGCCGGCTGAACCTGGCCGAGCTGCTGGACGCTCTTCCCCGCGGCGAGCCGGGGCAGCAGCCGGAGCCGACGGCCCCGCCGCGGATGCTGCTGCAGCATGCACGGGTGAGCGGGGGCGTGCTGATCTTCACGGATCTCTCGGGCCGGGCGGCGCAGAAGGCGACGGTGGAGCCGATCAACGTCGAGCTCCGTAACATCACGACCTTGCCCGGCCGCCGCGGTCCCTATGCCATCTCGGCGACGTTGACCGGAGGCGGCGTCGTGGACTGGGACGGCGAGGTGTCCCTCGTCCCCCTCGGCTCGAGCGGCCGCCTCGGTCTCCGAGGCTTCCCCCTGTCGACCGCCTGGCGCTTCATTCAGGAGAACGTCGCCCTGGCCGAGCCGGCCGGTCGCGTCGACGCCGACGTGCGCTATCAGCTCGCCTATCGAGACGGGGCGATGTCGCTGAAGGTGGAGGGCATCGACGTCACCCTGGCGGGGCTCGCCCTCACCCAGCGCGGGGGCAAGGCGCCGCTGCTGGCGCTCGAGAAGATCCGCCTGGCCGGCGGGCGGGGTGATCTCATCACGCGCGAGCTGACGGTGCCGGAGATCTCCGTGAGCCGGGGCCGGCTGGCCGCCACGATGGCCCGGGACGGCACGCTGAACTGGCAGCGCCTGATGATCACCCCGCCGGCGACTGCCGCGGCTCCCGCGGCCGGCACCACCGCGGCGGCGCAGATTGCCCCGCCTGCGGCCAGCCCCGATGCGCGCCCCTGGCGTCTCGCGGTGGAGAAAGTACGCGTCGAGGAGATCGCGCTGTCCCTCACCGACCAGAGCCGCGCGACTCCGCTCGAGGTCGACGTCGGCGATCTCACCGTCGATCTCTCCGCGAAGCTCGAGAGCGGTCCCGCGGGCCTGGCCGGCACGGTGGAGGACGTGGGCGTGAAGCTCGCGCGTGTAGCGGTGGGCGAGGCCGCCGCCGCCGCGAAGGCGGCGCGCCTGCTCTCGCTGGATCAGATCCTGGTGGAGGGCGGGCGCGTCGATCTGGGAGCACAGCACGTCGCGGTGTCCCGGGTCGCGGTGACGGGCGGGACCACCACGGTGGTGCGTGCCGCCGATGGCTCTCTGCCCCTGGTGAAGATGCTGAGCCCGGCCGATCAGGGCAAGCCCCCGAGACCATCGGCCGCAGTCCCTGCTCGCGTTTCGAAAACCGCGCCGGCGCCGGCCTCCAAGCCCTGGACCATCGCGCTGGGAAGGTTCGACCTCGCCGATCATCGTCTCGCCATCGCCGACCGGAGCATGACTCCCGCCGTCCAGCTCGAGATCAGCGGGATCAAGGTCAGCGCCCGGGAGCTGCGCAGCGACGGCAAGAAGCCCGTTCCCTTCGACGCGAGCCTCCGCGTCACGCAGGGAGGCCGCTTCACGGCCAAGGGGCGGGTGGCACCGGACGGAACTTCGGCCGAGGCGACGCTGACCCTCGCCCAGCTCGCCCTCACCCCGGCCCAGCCCTACATCGCCCAGAACGCCGACGTCACGCTCCGCTCCGGCGAGGTGTCCACCGCCGGGCGGCTGACCTATCGCGCCGGCCGCGATCGCGCCACGATCACGTACACCGGCTCGGCCGACATCGACCGTTTGAACGTGGTCGAGGCGGCGGGCAGTGAGCCCGTGGTGTCCTGGAAGTCGCTGCATGTCGACAACCTCCGGTTCGGGCTTGCCCCCGATCGGCTGGAGATCGCCGAGGTGAGGCTGACCGAGCTGGATGGAAAGCTGGTGATCTTCAAGGACAAGAGTCTCAGCGTGGCCAAGCTGATGAAGCCGGCCGCGGCACCGGCTGGTACCCCGTCACCGAGCGGCGCGCCGGCTGGCACCCCGCCGGCTGGCACCCCGCCGGCGAGCACCCCGCCGGCGAGCACCCCGCCGGCCGCGCCGGCGAGCGATGCGGCCCCTGGCTTCCCCGTGGTCGTCGAGCGCGTGCGCATCGACGAGAGCTCGATGAGCTTCGCCGACCTCAGCCTGGTCCTGCCGTTCGCGACCCGAGTGCATGGGCTGAACGGCGTGGTGGTCGGCCTCGGGTCGGACGTGGAGAGCCGCGCGACCGTGAAGCTCGACGGCCGGGTGGACGAGTTCGGCCAGGTCAAGATCGACGGCGCGCTCAGCGCGTTCCGTCCCAAGGTCTTCACCGACATCACGGTGATCTTCCGCAACGTCCCCATGTCCACGCTGACGCCCTACAGCGCCACGTTCGCCGGGCGGCGCATCGTGGGCGGCGCCATGAGCCTCGATCTCCAGTACAAGATCGACCGGAGCGCGCTGGTGGGCGAGAACAAGGTCGTCCTGGAGAAAATCCAGCTCGGCGAGCGGGTCGAGAGCCCGGGTGCGATGCGCCTGCCCCTGGACCTGGCCATCGCCATCCTGAGCGATTCGGAGGGACGGATCGACATCGCGCTGCCGGTACGGGGCAACGTCGATCACCCCGAGTTCAGCTACGGCAGTGTCATCTGGCAGGCGCTGGTCACCGTGATCACCCGGATCGTGACGTCCCCGTTCCGGGCCCTGGCCGGGCTGTTCGGCGGCGACGCGGAGAGCCTGCAGAGCATCGTCTTCGAGCCGGGCAGCGACACCCTGCAGCCGCCCGAGCGACAGAAGCTGGCGCGGGTGGCCGAGGTGCTCGGCAAGCGCACACGGCTCAAGCTCACGGTGCACGGCGGGTACGAGGCGAAGGTGGACGGCGAGGCGCTGCGCTCGCTCCGCGTGCGCCAGGACCTGGCGCAGCGCCTGGGGGTGAAGCTGAAGCCGGGCGATGACCCGGGCCCCGTGGCCTTCGACCAGGCGAAGACCCAGCGCGCGCTGGAGGCGTTGCTGACCGAGCGCGGCGGCGCCAAGGCCCTCGAGGAGTTTCAGGCGGGTTACGAGAAGAGCACCGGAAAAAAGGCCGAGCGCGCCAACCCCGTGCTGGCGCTCGTGGGCCGCGGCAGCGCCGACCGCGCCTTCTACGAGGCGCTGTTCCGGCGGCTGGTGGAGACGGCCCCGCTGACCGATGCCGAGGTGACGGCCCTCGGCCAGCGCCGGGGCGAGGCGACCGCCCGCGTGTTGAAGGAGCGCGCCGGGACGGCCGCGGCGCGCGTGGAGGTTGGCGACACCGAGGCCGCCGGTCGCGCCGAGCGCACCGGCGTGCCGACGCGTCTGGAGCTCGGCGCGGCCGGATCGTGAACTGGCGTAATTCCCACGGCATGCGCATCGCGACGACCGAGCCGATCCTCGTGGAGGTGCCGCTCGCGACCCCGGTCCAGGGCGTCCATGGAACGACGGCCGGGCAGCGCAGCGTGCTGGTGCGGGTGACGACTGACGAAGGCGCCGAGGGCTGGGGCAACGTCGATCCAACCCCGGGCTACTCACTGGTGACGGCGGCCGACATCCGGGATGCCGTCGCGCGGCTGGCGCCCGTGCTCGTGGGCGCCGACCCGTTCAACCTCCATCGCGCGCTCGCGCTCATGGACCGCGAGGCGGCGGCGGACGCCTTCGAGGCGAAGGCCGCGATCGAGATGGCCCTCCTCGACCTGAAGGGGCGCGCGCTCGATCTTCCCGTCCACTCGCTCCTCGGGGGCGCCCTGACGCACGCGTTGACGCTCAACGCGTGGATCGGCGCCGTGGCTCCCGCCCAGGCCGCGCGCGAGGCGAGCGAATGGCTGCGGCGCGGGTTCACGACGGCGAAGATCAAGGTCGCGGGCGCCGGCCACGAAGGCGTCGAGCGGGTCGCGGCCGTCCGGGCCGCCGTCGGAGACCGGATGGCTCTGCGCGTGGACTTCAACGAGAGCCTCGCGCTCGCCGAATCGGTGTCCGTCATCCGGCGCCTCGAGCCGTACGCGCTGACGCTCGTCGAGCAGCCGATTGCGCGGACCGACATCGCCGGCCTCGCCCGGATCCGCCGCGAGATCGGCGTCCCGCTGATGGCCGACGAGAGCGTGACGGGACCGGCCTCGCTGATCGACATCATCCGGCGCGAGGCCGCCGACATCGTGAAGGTGAAGGTCATGAAGCAGGGGGGGCTCATGCGCACGCGGCAGATGATCGAGTGCGCGGCCGCCGCCGGCCTGCGCGTCGTCATCGGCCATGGCTTTGGCCTCACGCTGTCGACGCTGGCCGAGGCGGCGGTGGCGGCGACGAGCGACGCGGTCATGCCGGGATGCGAGGCCGTCGGCCCGCTCAAGATGGCCGGCGACGTGGTGAGAGATCCGGTGAAACTCGACACCGGGATCATCCATCTCAGCGACGCCCCTGGCCTTGGCGCCACGATCGATCCCGATGCGCTCGAGCGCTATCGCGTTGAACGGTAGCGCCCGAACGAACGCGATTCCGTCCGGTAACGCTGAGCAGATGTACACCTGCCCGATGCATCCAGAGGTCCGGCAGCGCGGGCCCGGCCGTTGCCCGAAGTGCGGGATGGCGCTGGAGCCACGGACCATCGGCGTGGATGAGGGCCCCGATCCGGAGCTCGTCGACATGACGCGCCGGTTCTGGATCGGCCTGTTGTTGACGCTGCCGTTGCTCGCCTTCGCCATGGGCGACATGCTGCCCGGCCAGCCGCTGCGCCACCTCGTTCCCGGGCGCGGGTCGGCATGGCTGCAGCTCATCCTGGCGACGCCGGTGGTGCTGTGGGCGGGCTGGCCGTTCTTCGTGCGCGGCTGGGCCTCGGTGGTCAATCGCAGTCTCAACATGTTCACGCTGATCGCCCTCGGCACCGGGGTGGCGTACGTCTACAGTGTCGTCGGCACGGTCGCTCCGGGCCTGTTCCCGGAGTCGTTTCGTACTCACGGAGGTGAGGTCGGGCTCTACTTCGAAGCGGCGGCCGTGATCACGGTGCTCGTCCTGCTGGGCCAGGTGCTGGAGTTGCGGGCCCGGAGCCAGACGAGCAGCGCGATCAAGGCACTCTTGAATCTGGCGCCGCCGACGGCGCGCCGCGTGCGGGCCGACGGCGCCGAGGAGGACGTGCCGCTGGAGGTCGTCCAGGTCGGCGATCTCCTGCGGGTCCGTCCAGGCGAACGGGTGCCGGTCGACGGCGCGGTGGTCGAGGGGGCGAGCGCCGTGGACGAATCGATGGTGACCGGCGAGCCGATTCCCGTCGAGAAGGTCCCCGGCAGCCGGGTCACGGGCGGCACCGTGAACGGAACCGGCACGGTCGTCATGCGCGCGGAGCGGGTGGGGAGGGAGACGCTCCTGGCGCGGATCGTCCACATGGTTGGCGAGGCGCAACGGACCCGAGCGCCGATCCAGCGGCTGGCCGACCAGGTGTCGGCGTGGTTCGTGCCGACCGTCGTTGGCATCGCGGTGCTGGCATTCATCGGGTGGAGCCTCGGGGGCCCCGAGCCGCGCCTGGCCTACGGCCTGGTCAACGCGGTCGCCGTGCTCATCATCGCGTGCCCGTGCGCGCTGGGCCTCGCCACGCCGATGTCGATCATGGTCGGCACCGGGCGCGGCGCGCAGGCCGGCGTGCTCATCAAGAACGCCGAGGCGCTGGAGCTGATGGAAGAGGTCGACACGCTGATCGTCGACAAGACCGGGACGCTGACCGAAGGCAAGCCGCGCCTGACGGTGGTGAAGGCGGCGACGGGACATGACGAGGCATCCGTCCTCCGACTCGCCGCCAGCCTCGAGCGGGGCAGCGAGCACCCGCTGGCCGCGGCCATCCTCGCCGGTGCCGCCGAGCGCCGCGTGGCGGTCGCGGCGGCGGAGGAGTTTCGTTCCGTGACGGGCAGAGGCGTCGTGGGCCGCGTCGACGGTCACGCCGTCGCCCTGGGGAATCTCCGCCTGATGCAGGATTCCGGCGTGGCGGTCGAGGCGCTGCTCGCCGATGCGGACGCCTTCCGCGCGGAGGGCCAGACCGTCATGTTCGTCGCCGTCGATGGGCGGGCGGCGGGGCTCGTCGGCGTCGCCGATCCGATCAAGCCGTCGACGCCGGAAGCCCTCACCGCGCTGCGGCAGTCCGGCTTGCGCATCGTGATGGTGACGGGGGACAGCCGGCGGACCGCGGAGGCGGTCGCGCGCACGCTCGGCATCGAACAGGTCGAGGCGGAGGTGTTGCCCGAGTACAAGAGCGAGATCGTTCGCGCACTCCAGGCCAGGGGCCGGCGCGTGGCGATGGCCGGCGACGGCGTCAACGACGCGCCGGCGCTGGCGCAAGCCGACGTCGGCATCGCGATGGGAACCGGCACCGACGTGGCCATCGAGAGCGCGGGTATCACGCTGGTGAAGGGCGATCTCCGCGGCGCCGTCCGAGCCCGGCATCTGAGTCGGGCGACGATGCGCAACATCCGCCAGAACCTCTTCTTCGCGTTCATCTACAACGCGCTCGGCGTTCCGCTCGCTGCCGGTGTGCTGTACCCCGTCCTGGGCATCCTGCTGAGCC
Source organism: uncultured Candidatus Rokubacteria bacterium (assembly GCA_963743355.1). Lineage (GTDB taxonomy): Bacteria > Methylomirabilota > Methylomirabilia > Rokubacteriales > CSP1-6 > AR5. The sequence goes on along the minus strand of CAVUPM010000002.1, from coordinate 1,970,448 downwards.
CGATCATCGCCAGCGCCGCGATGACGTTCAGCTCGGTGTCGGTCATCGGTAACGCGTTGCGGCTGCGGCGCATCGAGCTCTAGGGCGCTGAACCCGTGAGCCCGGCCGGGCATCCCGGCGATTCTTGACCGTGTACAGTCACCTGGTCGTCAGGGCGCTTGCGCCCGGTGAGGAGATCGGACGCGAGACCCATCCCGACGTCGATCAGTTCATTCGGGTAGAAGCCGGACACGGGAAGGCCATCCTCGACGGCAAGGAGCATGGCCTCGAGGACGGTTGCGCAGTCGTCATACCGGCCGGGACGTCACACAACATCGTCAACAGCTCGCGCGGCGAAGCATTGAAACTCGACACGATCTATGTGCAGCCGCGGCGGCTGGCGACGTCGTGCGGCAGGCCGCGGTGTCGTGACGCCCTCGGGGGAACCGTTTCACGGACCGGACGTTGTCCGCCCGCCTCTGCGATGTTGCCGCGCCGATCGTCCGGATCGTGTCCCACCGGCTCCTTCCATGGGACAATCGCCATGATCACTGCTGGAGCGCGTAGAGGCCCACGTGAGGACATTCGACCCCGTTGTCATCGACGTGTCCGTCTTTGACGCCTTCCTGTTCGATCTCGATGGCGTCATCACCAGGACCGCCGGGCTGCACGCAGCGGCGTGGAAGAAGCTGTTCGACGAATACCTCGCACTGGCGGCGGCGCGCACCGGCGCGGCGTTCGTGCCCTTCGACATCGTCGCCGACTATCGCGCGCACGTGGACGGCAAGCCGCGCCACGCGGGGATCCGAGACTTCCTCGCGTCGCGCGGGATCCGCCTGCCCGAGGGTACGCCGCAGGACGATGCGAGCCAGGACACCGTGCCTGGCCTGGGCAAGCGCAAGAATCGATACTTTCTGGCCTTGCTCGAGCAGGAGGGAGTGCGCGTGTACCAGTCCGCCGTCGCGCTGGTGCGCGAGGCGCGCTCGCTCGGCGTGAAGACCGCGGTGGTGTCCTCCAGCCGGAGTACCGTGGCCATCCTGCGCGTCGCCCGGCTGACGGACCTGTTCCAGGCACGGGTCGATGGCCTGGAGGTCGTGCGCATGGGACTGCCGGGCAAACCCGATCCCGCGATGTTTCTGGAAGCCGCGCGGCGTCTGGGCGTGCCGCCGGCGCGAGGCGTCGTGTTCGAGGATGCCACCGCCGGGGTCGAAGCGGGGCGGCGGGGCGGCTTCGGCCTCGTGGTCGGGGTGGGCGACCTCGACCAGGCCGAGCGGCTGCGACAGCACGGCGCTCACGTCGTCGTCGCCGACCTGGGAACAATTCGTCTCCAGCCGCGCGCGAGGGCCGCGTCATGAAGGGGTGGTCGCTGGTCTACGAGGGCTTCGACCCGGCCCAGGAGCGCCTGCGCGAGACGCTGTGCACGCTCGGGAACGGATATTTCGCGACGCGGGGTGCGGCACCCGAGAGCCCCGCCGGCCCGGCGCACTACCCCGGCACCTACCTCGCGGGCTGCTACAACCGCCTGCCGAGCGTCATCGACGGCCGCACGCTCGAGCACGAAGACCTCGTCAACGCGCCCAACTGGCTACCGTTGACCTTCCGGAGCCCTGGGGACCCATGGCTCAGCCTGCAGATCCTCGAGGTGCTCTCGTACCGGCAGGAGCTGGACCTCCGGCGCGGCGTCCTCGTCCGCGACATGCGCGTGCGTGATTCCGCGGGCCGGACGACGCGCGTGCAGAGCGTCCGCCTGGTCCACATGGCGACGCCGCACCTGGCGGCGCTCGAGACGACGATCACACCCGAGGACTGGTCCGGCCTGCTCGAGATCCGGGCGGCGCTCGACGGCCGTGTCGTCAACGACCTCGTCGGGCGCTATCGTCACCTCGCCCACGAGCACCTCGCACCCGTCGAGGCGGGGGCCGTCGGGAACGACGGCATCGTCCTCAGGGTTCGAACACGCCAGTCGGAGATCCTGATCGCCCAGGCTGCGCGGATCCGCGCATTCCAGGGCGACCGGCTCGTCGGCGACGTCCGCCCGGCGATCGAGGAGCCCCGCTACGTCGCCCGGGACACTGTCGTGGAGGTCACCGCCGGGACGCCGGTCAGGATCGAGAAGATCGTGACGCTCTACACCTCGCGGGATCGAGCCATCAGCGAGTGCGGCCTCGAGGCGCGAACGGCGATCGCGCGGGCCGGCACCTTCAAGGCGCTCCTCAAGACCCACGCGCTCGCCTGGAAACACCTGTGGCGGACCTTCGACATGGATCTGGAGGTGGAGGCCGGTCCCGTCACCCCGGGCAACGGCGCGCTCGCCACCGCCGCCCTCGTGCGGCTGCACATCTTTCACCTCCTGCAGACCGCCTCGCCTCACACGAAGGATCTCGACGTCGGCGTGCCGGCGAGGGGGCTCCACGGCGAGGCCTACCGGGGCCACGTCTTCTGGGACGAGGTCTTCGTCTTTCCGTTCCTGAATCTCCGCATGCCGGAGATCACGCGAGCGCTGTTGCTCTATCGCTATCGCCGGCTCGACGAGGCCCGGACGGCGGCCCGGACCGCCGGCTACCGCGGCGCGATGTTCCCGTGGCAGAGCGGCAGCAACGGGCGCGAGGAAACCGACACCCAGTTCTTCAACCCGCGATCCGGGCGCTGGATGGCGGACCACTCGCACCTGCAGCGGCACGTCGGCGCGGCGGTCGCCTACAACGTCTGGCAGTACTACGAGGTGACCGGCGACCTGGAGTTCCTCGTCGACTACGGCGCGGAGATGCTGCTGGACATGGCCCGCTTCTGGGCGAGCGCTGCCACGTATGACGCCCGCCTCGAGCGCTACGAGATCCGGGGGATGATGGGTCCTGACGAGTACCACGACCGCTACCCCGGGGCCGCCGTTCCCGGGTTGACCAACAACGCCTACACGAACGTCATGGCCGTCTGGGTCCTCTCGCGTGCGAGCGCGGTCCTCGACGTCCTCCCGGCCGACGCGCGCCGCCGGGTGTGCGCCCGGCTGGGCGTCACCGACCAGGAGCTCGCCGAGTGGGACACCATCAGCCGACGGATGCGTCTCGTCTTCCACGACGACGGCATCCTGAGCCAGTTCGAGGGCTACGAGGCACTGAAGGACTTCGACTGGGAGGTCTACCGGCAGCGCTACGGGCATTTGTACCGGCTCGACTTCATCCTCGAGGCCGAGGGCGACAGCACCATTCACTACAAGCTCTCGAAGCAGCCGGATGTCCTCATGCTGTTCTATCTCTTCTCGTTTCACGAGCTCCGGTCGCTCTTCGAGCGGCTGGGCTACCCGTTCGACGACCAGACGATGTCGAGGAACATCAACTATTACTATCCCCGGAGCGCCCACGACTCGTCGCTCAGCCGGGTGGCCGACTCCTGGGTGCTGGCCCGGGCGGACCGTCCGGCTTCCTGGGACGTCTTCATGGAAGCCCTCGTGACCGACGTGGCGGACATCCAGGGCGGGACGACGCCGGAGGGCATCCATCTCGGGGCGATGGCCGGGACGGTCGACGTCCTGCAGCGCTGCTACACGGGCATCGAGCTGCGCGGCGACGTGCTCTGGCTCAACCCTCGCTTACCCAAGCCGCTCCGGCGCTTGCGACTGTTCGTACGCTACCGGGGCCAGTCGCTCGATCTCGAGCTGACCGCGGACGCCGTCCGGGTGAATGCGATGTACTGCCAGGCGCCCTCGATTCGCGTCGCCGTCAACGGAGAGACCTTTGACATTGCGGCGTCCGAGAGTCGCCGCTTCACGTTGAAGTGAAGAGGCCGGAGACGGGCGCCGCGCCCCTTCAGCGAGATCTCATGACCGCGTATCGTCACCCGGCTGACGAGGTCGTGGCGGCGCTCGGCACCGACGCCCGGAGTGGCTTGAGCCAGGGGGAGGCGCGGGCGCGGCTGGAACGCCACGGCCGGAACGAGCTGACGGCGGAGAAGCCGGTGCCCGCCTGGCGGAAGTTCCTGGCCCAGTTCCGGACGTGCTCGTCATCCTGCTGCTCATCGCGACCGCGATCTCGGCCGGACTGTGGCTGTACGAGCGCGAATCCGCGCTGGCCCTACGAGGCGATGGCCATCTTCGCCGTCGTGCTCCTCAACGCCGTCATGGGCTACATCCAGCAGTCACGCGCGGAGCAGGCGGTGGCAGCGTTGCGCCAGATGTCGGCGGCGCACGCCACCGTCATCCGGGACGGCGCGCGGCAGCGCATCCCGGCGGCGGAGGTCGTGCCCGGCGACATCATCCTCCTCGAGGAGGGCGACACCATCCCGGCCGACGCGCGCCTGATGCAGTGAAGCGGCGCTGCAGACCGCGGAGGCGGCGCTGACCGGCGAGAGCCTGCCGGTGTCGAAGGACACCGCTTGTCATCAGCGAAGAGGTCGGCCTGGGCGACCGCCACAACATGGTCTTCAGCGGCACGGCGGCGACCTACGGGCGCGGGCGCGCGGTGGTCGTGGCGACGGCGATGCAGACCGAGATGGGACGCATCGCCGGGATGCTGAAGGAAGCGCCGGCGGAGACGACGCCCCTGCAGAAGGAGCTCGACCGCGTCGGCCGACTGCTCGCCGTCATCGTCGTGGTCATCGCCGTCGTGATGATCGCGACGATCCTCCTCGTCGAGGACATCCGTGGGTTCTCGGCGCTGTTCGACGTGCTGATCCTGGGTGTCGCGCTCGCGGTGGCGGCGGTGCCGGAGGGCCTGCCGGCGGTGGTGACCGCCGTCCTCTCCCTCGGCGTGCAGCGCATGGCCAAGCGGAACGCCATCGTGCGCCATCTTGCCGCGGTCGAGACGCTCGGCTCGGCCGAGCGTCATCGCCTCCGACAAGACGGGCACGCTGACGAAGAACGAGATGACGGTGCGTGCCGTGGTCACCGCGAGCGGGCGCGTCAGTCTCGGGGGCACCGGGTACGAGCCGCGAGGGTGAGGTGCGGCGGGACGGAGGCGGAGCGATCGAGGGCGCGCTGCGGGTCGAGCTGGTGCGCGCCCTGGCCGCCGCCGACCGCGCCAACAACGCCGTCTTGCAGGAGCGCGATGGGCGCTGGATCGGTGCAGGGCGACCCGACCGAGGGCGCGCTGATCGTCGCGGCGCGCAAGGCCGGGCTGGAGGACGAGGCGCTCGACGCGCGCTTCGCACGCGATCGCGGAAGTGCCCTTCTCCTCCGAGCGCAAGCTGATGAGCACGATCCACACGGACGCCGAGCGGCAGGAGCGGCTGCTCGTCTTCACCAAGGGCGCGCCGGACGTCCTGCTGGCCCGCTGTGCCGCAGGAGCTGGTCGGCGAGGCGACGAGGCCGCTCACCGCGGAACGGCGGTCCGAGATCCTGACGACGAACGACGAGCTGGCCGGCGAGGCGCTGCGAACGCTGGGGGTGGCCTTCCGGTCGCTGCCGAAGGACGTCCTCGCCCGCGACGAGCTGGACGAGCGCGTCGAGCAGGACCTCGTCTTCCTGGGCCTGATCGGCATGATCGATCCGCCGCGCGCGGAGGCGAAGGAGGCCGTGGCCCGCGCCAGGGGCGCCGGCATTCGCCCGATGATGATCACCGGCGATCACCCGAAGACCGCGTCCGTCATCGCCGCCGAGCTCGGCATCGCCGGCGGACGGACGAGCCGTCACCGGTGCCGAGCTCGAGCGGATGCCGGATGACGTGCTCGACCGGACCGTCCAGGAGGTCTCGGTCTATGCGCGCGTCAACCCCGAGCACAAGCTGCGGATCGTGAAGGCGTTGCAGCGCCAGGGCGCGACGGTGGCGATGACGGGCGACGGCGTCAACGATGCGCCGGCGCTGAAGACGGCGGACATCGGCGTGGCCATGGGGATCACCGGGACGGACGTGTCGAAGGAGGCCGCCGACATGGTGCTGGCGGACGACAACTTCGCCTCGATCGTCGCCGCCGTCGAGGAGGGGCGGGCGATCTTCGCCAACATCCGGAAGTTCCTGCGCTACCTCCTGTCGTCGAATCTCGGCGAAGTGATGACGATGTTCTTCGGCGTGCTGCTGGCGGACGTGATCGGGCTGAGAGCGGCGGAGGGCAGCAGCGTGGTCCTGCCGCTGCTGGCCACGCACATCCTGTGGATCAACCTCGTGACGGACGGCGCGCCCGCGCTCGCGCTCGGCGTCGATCCGGCCGACGCGGGGGTGATGAACGAACCGCCGCGCCCGCGAGCGAGAGGGCGTCATCACCCGCCGCATGTGGATCGGCATCTTCTTCGTGGGAGCGATCATGGCGGCGGGGACGTTGCTCGTGCTGGACTGCGAGCCTGCCCGGCGGGCTGATCGAGGGCTCGGGGAGCATGCGTTACGCGCAGACGATGGCGTTCACGACGCTGCTGTTCTTTTCGCTCTTCACCGTGTTCAACGCGCGTTCTGACGAACGGAGCGCGTTCATCGGGATGTTCTCCAACACGTGGCTGTGGGGCGCGGTCGTGTTGTCGCTGGTGCTGCAGGTGGCGGTGATCTACGTGCCGTTTCTCCAGCAGGCGTTTTCGACGGTGAGTCTGAGCGCCGGCGATTGGCTGCGCTGCGCGGCGGTGGCAAGCTCGGTGCTGTGGCTCCGCGAGCTGAGCAAGGTGGCCTCGCGCGTCAGAGGTGCGTGACGTTGGCATGAGCAGGCGGTGGGGAGTGACGGCAGCAGTTGACACCCCCGCCGGGGCTCGGGTAACGTGTGGCGCCAGTCATGAGAGGCCGTTCACCGTTCTGCCTTGTGCTCGTCGCTCTGGCCGTGCTGGCCGTCTTCAGTCACGTCTGTGTCCTTCCACTCTCCGCGGAAGCAGCCCGCGAGCCCGTCGCCCCGCACGCGACGCCGACCGACACCCACGGCGACGAGGGCTCGTGTGAGGCGGCTTCACCGGCGCCCTCCCACTCTGTGCCGGCTCCCGTGCCGGCGACGGTCGCTGGCGCAGCGCTGGCACCGCCGGTGGTCATGTCGCCGGCGCTCATCTTTCGCCCGGTCCACTCCCGCTCGTCTCCGCTTTTTCTGCTCCACCTGACTCTCCGGATCTAAGTCCTCTCCGCGCGCGGTCCACCGGTCGGTTTGCGGCCGGCGATCCCACGTCGACGGGAGAGGTGCATGCACATTCGCTTGCTGATGCTGTTCGTCTTGCTCAGCGGAGTTCTGGGCGTGGTGAGCGCGAAGCCGGCCGAGGCCGTCCCGGCGTTCGCCCGGCAGTACGATGTCCAGTGCACCGCCTGCCATACCCGGCCGCCGCGGCTGAACCGGTTCGGCGAGCAGTTCCACATGATGGGCTTTCAGATCCCGAGCGCCTCGAGGCCCGACGGTCTGCTCGGCACGCTGAAGGAGGACGGGCCGGTCAAGACGCTCCTCGACAGCGTCGCGGTCCGGGTCGTCGGGGGCCTCCTCGAGTATTCGGAGTCGCCCCGCGAGACCGAGGTGAAGCTCGAGCCCCCCCACGAGGTCGAGATCTTCATCACGCGAGCCATCACGCCGAATCTCAGCGTCTATGCCGAGCTCGAGTACGAGCCGAACGGCACCGGGTTCTCGCGCGATCGCGGCTTCTTCAACCGCGGCCACACGTTCGGTCTGGGAAAAGAAGCCTTCTTCATGGCCAATCTCGGTAGCGTGTTCGGTGCGCTGGGCGCGCCCACCATGGTGATGGGTGGGCAGACGATGGTCGGCCGGCATGGTGGCAACTACATGCACGGCCCCATGTTGATGGCCGGGAAGATCGACCCGAGCACGAACTTCTCGTACGCCACGAACCGCCAGCTGATCCTGGACACCGAGCTCGAGTTCGAGAAGGAGCCCGGCGAGGACATCTCGGAAGTCCACCGGCTGCCGATCGTCCCGTACGCGTTCGCCTCGAAGTTCTTCGGGCTGTTCAAGAACCGGGATGAAGGCGAGCCGCAGCTCGTCACCGATCAGGTGATGTACAACACGACCGGGGCGCCGGGCGCGGACTTCCACGCCATGTTCAATGACGTCGTACTGGCGCAGGCCGGGTTCCTCCGGGAAAATGAGGGATTCAACACGTACGGCGTCTTGCGCTTCGATCTGCTCGACCGCCAGGGGTTCACGTTCAACGTCTCGGGCCTGCTCAACTGGGGGTTCGGCGTCGTCCGGGCCCCGAACCCGGAGGAGCACGAGGAGCCGGGGGATCGGCGTCTCGATCGGCTGCGCGCCGGCATCGCGGCCAACGCGCGCTGGAAGGGTCTCGACGTCTACGGCGCCCTGACCTGGGACCGGATCTATCGGCTGCCGGGCGAGTTGCGGCGGGAGTTCGACCGCACGGCGATGGGCCTGACCGTGCAAGCCGATTACCTGGCGCACGAGAAAGTGGTGCTGTCAGGCCGGTTCGATCAGCTCTGGGCGGGAGGATTGAAGGACGACAAGCTCGACGCCACCGTGCTGACCGCCCAGATCCGTTACTACCACTGGCAGAACATCGCGTTCTTCATCCGGGACAGCGTGAACGTGCGCAAGTTCCACGAGGGCAACCCCTTGCGGAGCTATCGCAACCAGGTGTTCGTCGGCATCGACTGGGACTTCTGAGGGGAGACGCAGATGAGAGCCAGGCACTGGTCGATCCTCGGCATCGTGGTCGTTGTCCTTGCGATCGGGCTGTGGATCGACGACACCCGGGTGACGCAGGCCGATCCGGTCGGCAACGGTGAGCCACATGAGGAAGAGGCGGGTGGCCACGCCCACGTGCCGGCTCCTCTTCCCTACGCCGACGCTCACGTGCCGATCAGCATCTGGACCGACCCGAAGATGATCGCCCGCGGCAAGGAGATCTACACGACGAACTGCGCGGTGTGTCACGGTGATGCCGGAGATGGAAAGGGCCCCGCCGGCATGGCACTCCCGCTCAAACCGTCGGACTTCCGCGACAAGACCGGCGTCGGCGAGATGCGCGACAACTACTGGTTCTGGCGCGTCAGCGAGGGCGGGCAAGGGGAGCCGTTCAAATCGAAAGGCTCGGCGATGCCGCCCTGGAAGAACACGCTCTCGGTGGAGGATCGGTGGGCCGTCATGGCCTATCAGCACACGTTCTCGGGCCACGACGGCCCCCACGTGCCCTGGGAGCATCCGCAGAGCGTCGCCGTGGGGCGCGACATCTTCAAGATGGCGTGCGTCGGCTGCCACGGCGTGGAGGGTAAAGGCGACGGCTCGGTCGGCGCCACGCTATCGCCCCGGCGCTCCCCGCAGCCTCGCGACCTCACGACCCGGGACTTCAAGTTCCGCTCGACGCCCTCGGGCCAGCTTCCGACCACCGGCGACCTCGTGCGCACCCTCACCGAGGGTGTGCGGGCCGCCGGTGGACCGATGACGCTCGGCTTGCGCGGCTACCGCATCATGCCGAGCTTCCGGCACATGCCCGAAGAGCAGCAGCTGGAGCTGCTCGAGTACGTCAAGAGCCTGAACAAGAGCTTCTGGGAACGAGGCGACGTGAAGGTCGTCCAGATCCCGACCCCACCGCCGATGACGGCCGAGCGCGTGGCGCGGGGCAAGAAGCTCTACGCCGACGCCGAGTGCCTCGCCTGCCACGGTGACACCGGACGTGGCGACGGCCCGTCGGCGCCGACGCTCAAGGACAGTCGAGAGCTTCCCATCGCCGCGCCCGATCTGCGGAATCCGCGGCGCTTCAAGAACGGCGAGCGGCCGGAGGACATCTACCGGACACTCGTCACCGGGCTGGCCGGTACGCCGATGCCGTCGTACGGCGACGCTCTGGAACCGGATCAGACCTGGGACCTCGTCTACTACGTGCTGTCGCTCTCGAGGGACGGAGGCCGGGCGGCCGAGGGCGGTCGATGAGCTCACCATCGACGATACGAAGCGGAGGATCCATCGTGATTCGACTCTTGTCCGTGCTGGTCGTGGCCGCGTGGGTTGTCGGCGCCGCCGTCGCCGACGAGGCGCCGATCTCCGGGTCGGTGAAGGCGGTGGATCCGGCGGCGCAGACGCTGACGATCGAAGCCACCGCGAAGGGCAAGGCCCGGCAGGTCGTGGTGCATCTCACGCCGGGCGCCAGGGTGGTCCGGTTCACTCGAGCCACCGAGCCGGGCAAGACCGGCTTCGTCGAGCAACCGGTACCCCTCGCCGACGTGAAGCCGGGGTGGATCGTCAGCGTCGCGACGAAGCACGAGGGCGACAAGGAAGTCGCCGACCTCGTCAAGGTAGTGCTGGAACGCTGACGATGACGAGAATTCGTGTCCCCATGGTTGCGGCGCTGGTCGGTGCGCTCCTGGCTTCGCCGGTGTCCCTGGGCCTCGCCCAGCCACCGAAGTCCAAGCAGGCGCCGCCGGCGCGCCCGCGGCCGCACGGCGAGCACGGAACTCCCGAGGGGTGGAGGTTCGCCTGGCCGAAGGGCGATCCCGGCAGGGGGCGGACGATCTTCGCGAAACTGGAGTGCTACACCTGTCACGAGGTGCAGGGGGAGAAGTTCCGGGCGCCGACCGACACGGACAAGGTCGGGCCGGAACTCTCCATGATGGGGCCGCTGCACGAGGCGGAGTACTTCGCGGAGGCGATCGTCAATCCCAATGCCGTGATCGAGAAGGGCAGAGGCTATCAGGCCGCGGACGGAAGCTCGAAAATGCCGTCCTTCAACGATTCACTGAGCGTGCAGGAGTTGATCGACCTGGTCGCGTACCTGCGAGCGCTGAAGCCGCCGGCGGGCAGCCAGGGCCACCGCGGTCATTGAGACAGGCATCATCACTCCCCGCCGGTCAGTCCGCGCATCACGGCGAGCGCCCCCCGCCCATGAACCGCCGCTGGCAATGGGTGATCCTTGGCGGTAGGCACCACTGGCGGTTCGGAGATATGGCGCCGGTTCCGGCGGCGCGAGCGGATGACCTCCGAGTCATCGTGGAGTACGTTCGGGAGCTTCAGCGGGCCAATGGAATCGACTGAACGGCGGAAGATGCGCCCCGGTTGTGGCGGTCCCGCCCCACGGGCCGAGGCCGCGTGGGCCCGCAGCGAAGGCGGAACTCCAAAAGAAGCACAGCAATATCGGACCTTGTGAAGTGGCACCGATGAGGCCGCCCTGGCACTCGGGTTGCACTGCATGCGGGTGATGCCTGCCATAGGACGCGATCGGTCGAGGGAGGTCTGGTGGGTCCGCGGCATGGTCATGGCCGTCGTGCTCCTCACGGTGGCAACCGGCTTCTGCCTCTTCGATCAGGATGACCACGGCGCCGCCGGCCATCAGGTGCCGGACCTCTGCCTCGGCATGCTTGCCGCGTCCGTTACGGTGCTGCCGTTGGTCCGACTCCTCGCCGTCGGTTGGACGGTGAGCCCTCCTGCTCTCGCAGCGTATGTCGTAGCGCGCCACATTCCCGATCCCCCTCCCCGGCCCGTTCTCTTCCGCTAGATCTCAGGCCGTCTCGAGCGTTCCTGCCGTTCCGGGCGGTCGGGCGAAGTCCGCCCGTCCGAGACGGTCGGAGTGGGACTGGCAGCAGAGGCCTTGGATCACCGACCAGGGAAGGGCATTTTCGTGCTGCTCACCGCTCATCACGATCGCCACTTGGCCGATCCCGATGGCGGTGTACGACCGCCTCGCTCGCCGCGAGGAGCGCGAGGCCGAGGTCGCGTTCGGGGATGCCCACCGCGCGTACGAGGCGCGGGTGCCGATGTTCGTGCCCCGGCTCCGGGCCGGCCATACCGCCGAGCCTCGGTGGGGCGAGCGATGAGCGGGCGCGCTGCGGCCCTGGAGGTGCGGGTGCGGCTCTTGCCGGAGCCGTGTCTGTGGTGCTGGGAAATCGTGGATCCGTATCGCCGGGGTGCGCTGGTACACAGCAGCTGGGCCGGCGAGTGGACGGCCTATGGGTCGCAGGAGGAGGCGTTCGCCGCCGGGTGCGCCCGACTCGCCGAGCTCCGGTCCACCGGCGCCAGCAGCGGGGGCAGAGGGAAGGAGAGTGCGGCATGAATACGCGGAGAGAACCATGGACCAGGCATTCGCGGCAAGCGGCGATGGCAGGAGACCCCGGCGCCGGCAGATGGAGGTGGAGGAGCGCCGCGCTCGCGGGCCTCGTCGCCGCGGTCAGCGCGCCAGGCTCGGCGTGGGCGCAAGAGCGCGGCAGCGACTGGGGCTGGGGCATGCACCCGTCGTGGATGTGGGGCGCCTGGGGGCTCGGGATGATGCTGATGATGCTGGTGTTCTGGGGCCTCGTGATCGCGGGCATCGTGCTCGCGATTCGCTGGCTCGCCGGACAGGGCGAGCGCTCCCGATCGGATCGGGCCCTCGACATTCTCCGCGAGCGGTACGCGCGAGGCGAGATCAACAAGGACGAGTTCGAGGCGAAGCAGCGCGATCTTCGCTGAAGGAGGACGTGCCATGGGCGACTTCCTCGGAAACTACGGGTTCTTCATCCTGATCGCGCTGTTCATGGTGGTCTGCCATCTCGGCCACGGTGGCCATGGCGGTCACGGCCGCCGAGACGACGAACGTGGCAAGGATGGCGCCTCACCAGACGGCGGGCACCAGCACTGACGCGCGAGCGCGAGTGGGAGGGAACTCATGCATCCGTTGAGCTGGAAGGTCATGACGTGGTCCCTGGGACTGTTCTGCGCGGTCTCGTTCGTGCTGTGTGTCCTGTACGGGCTCGTTGTCCCGAAGACACTGCACATGGTGCAGTTCCTGGAGATCACGCTGCCCGGCTTCAGATGGCTGAGCCCCGGGAGCTTCGTGCTCGGGCTCGTCGAGACCTTTCTCTACGGCGCTTACGCGGGCATGGTCTTCACGCCAATCTACAACCTCGCCGCCCGCCGGTGTCGCTGACCGGGGGCTTGAAGGAAGCAAGAGAAGGAGACGAATCATGGCGAAGGATCCCGTGTGCGGAATGAATGCGGACGAGAAGAAGGCGACGACTGTTACCTACCAGGGCAAGACCTACTACTTCTGCTCGGCCGGCTGCAAGGTCACCTTCGAGAAGGCTCCCGGCCAGTATGTCGGGAAGTGATACCGGTCGGGAACGCGCGATGATCCTCGACCCGATCACCGGTGTGCAGATGCGTATCGGCGTCATGGGCGCATCATGCGCTGGCTCCGGACGGCCCGCCAGCCCCCCGGCGTGCGTTCGCCGTCCACGGCGACCCCGGTCCCGCACAAGCCCTCGCGACGAGAATCAAAGGGAGTGAGGCTGGACGGTCGGCGTGCCCGCCTATCGCGATCGCGTGGCGATCGAGTGAGCACGATGACGGTGCGGAGAGGAGGATTCAGCCCGAGCGGAAGCGTTGCATTGCAGTGCCTTTCACCTTTGGAGGCAGCGATCATGCGTGGACTGAGGACAGCGACGATGGCCTTGCTCATGACGGGCGTGGCGACGATGGGGTATGCCCAGACCGGGGCGATCACTCCCGAGCAGACGAAGATGATGAGCGGCGACATGAAGACGATGAGTGACCGGATGAAGGCGGGCAAGATGACCCCCGAGCAAATGAAGATGATGGGCGAGCACATGCAGATGATGGCCGATCGGATGAAGGAGGGGGGGCAGATGTCTCCCGAGCAAATGAAGGCGATGAGCGACCACATGAAGATGATGAACGAGCACATGAAGCCGATGGGCGGTCAGATGAAGGGCAAGAAATAGAGCGGGCGCCTGAAGTGGCCCGGAGGCGGCCCCTCGACTGATCCCCAGCCGCGCTGCGCTGGGCAACGTCGTGGGGCTCGCCACCGTCACGTGCTCCGAACCCCGCTGGCTCACTACCGGCAAGGAGGACTGGGAGATGCCGGAAAGCGTGAACAGAAGGGCCTTCATGAAGGTAGTCGGGGCCGGCGCGGCCGGGGCCGCGGCACTCAAAGGCGCTTGCGGTATAGCCGCTGCACGACCACCAGGAGGCGAGCGGCGTTCGCCTCGAGGTCCTGCTTGAGGAGCGTGCTCTGTTTGCTGAAGGCCTTGCGGTCTCGGCCGAAGAGGACGTAGATCAACACCCCGATTCCGGGAGCGAGGATGAACGCCAGCATCCACGCCAGCGTCGCCTGCGGCGAGTGGTTCTCGGAGATGAGGAACACGCCGGTGGCGAGGGCATAGACCGTCAGCACCGTCGTCGGGATGGTGCCAACGTCGATATCGCTCATGAGCGTCGCGTCCTCACGTCGCCCGGATTCGGGCACGGCAGTACTCTCGTCGGTAGAATGACGGAAGGGCGATGACGCCGCAACCACTCCCCAGGGTGTTCATCGTCGGCGGGGGCTTTGCCGGTCTGGCGGCGGCCAAGGCCCTGGCCGGCGTGCCGGTCGAGGTGACGATGATCGACCGCCGCAACCATCACGTGTTCCAGCCGCTGCTGTACCAGGTCGCCACGGCCTCGCTGTCGCCGGCCGACATCAGCGCGCCGATCCGTTCCGTGCTGCGCGGCCAGATGAACTGCCAGGTCGTGCTGGCCGAGATCACCGGCGTCGACGTCGCCAACCGACGCTTGCTCATCGCGAACGGTCACGTCCGGTACGACTACCTCGTCCTCGCCGCCGGCGCGACGCACGCCTACTTCGGCCACGACGACTGGGCGCCGATCGCGCCGGGCCTCAAGAGCATCGAGGACGCCACCGAGCTACGGCGGCGCATTTTACTGGCGTTCGAGTCGGCCGAGTACGAAGGCAGCGAGGAGGCCCGGCGCGCGGTCTTGACGTTCGGTATCGTCGGCGCGGGGCCGACCGGCGTCGAGCTGGCCGGGGCGATCAAGGAGATCGCCGGCCAGACGCTGCCCCGGGACTACCGGCACATCGACACGCGGACGACCCGCGTCATCCTCTTCGAGGGGGGCAGCCGGGTGCTGCCGCCGTTCCCGCCGGCATTGAGCGCGCGTGCGCAGCGCGACCTGGAGCGTATGGGCGTGGAGGTCCGCGTGAATTCGACGGTGACCAACGTCACGCGGCAAGGCATCTTCATCGGCGACGATTTCATCGCGGTGCGCAACGTCTTCTGGGCGGCCGGCGTGAAGGCCAGCCCGCTGGGCCAGTCGCTGGGTGTGCCGCTCGATCGCGCGGGGCGCGTGATCGTCGGCGGGGACCTGACGATTCCGGGTCACCCGGAGGTGTTCGTCGCCGGCGACATGGCGGCGGCGAAGTCGGCCGACACGGGGAAGCCGGTTCCGGGCGTGGCGCAGGGCGGCCTTCAGATGGGACGCTTCGCCGGCCAGACGATCGCCAACGAGGTGCGGGGGCGGTCGACGGTCTCGGCGCGCCCGCCGTTCGTGTATCGCGACAAGGGGTCGCTGGCGGTCATCGGCAAGGCGAAGGCCGTCGCCCAGATCGGCCGGCTCGAGTGCGGCGGCTTTCTCGCGTGGCTGCTGTGGGGCGGTGTCCACATCGCGTTCCTCATCGGCTTTCGCCATCGCCTGCAGGTGTTGCTCAGCTGGTTCTGGAACTGGCTGCTGAACGCCCGGGATGCCCGGCTGATCACCGGCGATGCGCAGCTCGACATTCAGATCCCGCGGTCGGGCGAATTCATTCCCGACCGCAAGTGACCGCCCGGCGCTTCGAGAGCGCGGATCGCGAGGCCGTCGGGGCTCCCTGGCCTGGGATTTGCCACGAAAGGTCTGTCATGAAGATCGCGCATCGGCGCGACTGGACACGCAGGGTCACGCATCCTGGCCGAGCTCGTCGATCGCGGCCATCACGTGACGGCCATCGCCCGCGACACGACGAAGGTCAAGGCCCATCCGCGCGTCACCCCGACGGCGGGCGACGCGTCCGATCCCGATCGCCTGTCCTCGGTGCTCGCTGGCCACGACGCCGTGATCAGCGCGATCCGGTTCGTCGACAGCGATCCGCCGAGGCTCATCGCGGCAGTGAAGGCGGCTGGCGTGAAGCGCTATGTCGTCGTCGGCGGTGCCGGCAGTCTCGAGGTGGCGCCCGGCCACAGGCTCGTCGACGCTCCCAAGTTTCCCGCGACGGCACGGGCCGAGGCGCTCAGGGGCGCCGAGTTCCTGGACGCGCTCCGCCGCGAGCGGACCCTCGAATGGACGTTCCTGTCGCCGTCCGCGTCGTTCAACCCGGGCCGGCGCACCGGCACATTCAGGCTTGGCGGCGACCAGCTCCTTTCCGACGACACAGGTCAGAGCAGCATCTCGTTCGAGGACTTTGCCGTCGCCCTGATCGACGAGCTGGAAAAGCCGCAGCACGTGCGTCAACGCTTCACGGTCGGCTACTGAACCTCCACGGGTAACGCCTCGGACGGCGCGGCGGATCGTCGCCCACCCTCGCCGTCTCTGTCGCAACGGCGGTCGCCCGGGTGCCAACGGCCTCGCCGACCGCGCGCACCACCCCGTCGAGGCGCGGGGGGGTGAGCGCACAGCCCAGCGGCAGGAGCAGACTGCGCTCGAGCCAGGCCGCGGTGCCGGGGCAGGCGACGCGACGGAACGGGACCTGCTCCCGGCCGGGCCAGCACATCGCCTCCACCCCCCGCGCGCGCAGCACACGGACGGCGTGGTCGGGATCGGCCACCCAGATCGGCATCGCCTGCGGCACCGAGCCCGGCGGCGGCATCACGACGGGAAGGGTGACGCCCGGGGTCTCGCGCAGCCGCGCGGCCAGGCGCCGGTAGGCCACCTGGCGGGTGCGGATCTGCACTCGCCAGTCGAGCCGGGCGAGCATCGGCCGCAGCAGGAATGTCGGTGCCGGCGGCCTCGAGTACTCCGACAGGGCCCCCGGCGCGTCCGGAGACGGTTCGGCGCCGGCCGCGGGATGAGCATCGAGCACGGGCAGGCGGTCCTTGAACGGCAGCACGTTCCAGCCCAGCGCGAACGCCGCCCGCTCTGCCAGCATGATGCCCAGCTTGACGAGAGTGCGGCGGTCGCCCACGCCGGGACCGGCGGCTACCCGGATGGCGGCGCGGACGTCCGGGTCGCTCACCACGAGCAGCCCGCCGCCGGGCACCGGCGCCTGCTTTCGCAGACTGAAGACGGCGAGGGCGCCGGAGTACCCGACCTGCACGGGGGCGCTGGGGTCGGGGACCGTGTGCGCGCAGTCCTCCACCAGCGGCATGTCGTGCGCCCTGCAGAATTCCTGCAACGGATGTCTCGGAAGCGCCAGACCGAAATAGTGCAGGGCAAGCAGCGCGTCGCCCCGGAGGGGCGCGATGGTCGGCCAGCGCGGCTGCAGCCGTTCGTCCACGTCGTACAGGGCGATCTCGAGGCCCACGGCGCTTGCGACGTCGACCACGGGCCGGCACAGGTACGCGGGCGCCCATACGCGGCGCACGCCACGGACCTCGGCGAGGGCGCGTAACCCCTCGAACAGCGCGAAGCGCCCGCGTGCGAACAGCCGGGCACCGGGGAAGACGTCATTCGTCCGCCACGGGCGGGTGCGCCCGCGGGGGTGTGGGCCGCGCGCGGCGATCGGAGGGAACGCGGGAATGAACACGATGCTGATGAACGGCAAGCCCCGTGCCGCCCCGGTGTGCAACGCCTTGCCCCCGGTGCACCGCCCTGTCGCCACGTGGGCGCACGGTGCAGGCGCTGTCCGAGGCGCCCGCCGCCGTTCCCCGCGGAATCGCACGTCGGCGCGCGACGGCCGGCATGGTACGCGCGTTGCCTTCGCGTCCTGGCGACATGCACGCGCGATCGCTCCCCGTGACCCGGCCCCCCCTCCCGATTCCCGTCGCGCTCCCGGTGAGCGATGCGGTCGCCGCCGGCGTCCGCGCCGCCGCCGTCGCGAGCGGTCCCGAATGGAACGAGCTCGTGCTGGGACTGGGCGATGCCGATCTCCGCCAGGGCTTCGAGTGGGGCGAGCTTCGGCGCCACGTCGAGGGGCGCACGCTCCGCTACGCCGTGTACGACGGGCACACGGCGGTGGCGGCGATCGCGGCCACCGTGTGGGGGTCGTTCGGATCCCCCTTCTCCCTGCTGTACGCCTCACGCGGCCCGGTGCTGGGGACGGCGAGTGAGAGCGTGTGGCCGGGCCTCCTCGAGGCAGCCGCGGACATGGCGCAGCGGACCCGCGCTGTGCTCCTCCGGTGCAGCCCCGGCATCCCCGCCGACGACCAGGGCCTCCACGCCGCGCTCCTGCGCCGCGGGTTCGTCCGCCTCCCGGACGACTGGACGCTCTGGAATGCGCCGCGCGTCGTGATGGCCCTCGATCTGCGCCCGGGCGAGGCCGGGCTGAAGCGCGCGATGCGCGAGAGCACGCGCCTGTCGCTGACGCGGGTGCAAAGGAACGGCGGCCGCGTGGAGCTGGACGTCTCCGAGGCGGCCGTGGCCCGGCTGCACCGTCTGCTCGTGGCCGCCGGCCGGCGCAAGGGCCATCCCGTGCGCGACCTCGGCTTTTTCCAGGCGCTGCGTCGCCAGTACCTCGCAGGCGGCCACGGCTGTCTGGTGCTGGCGTGCCACGGGGACCGCGATCTGGCCGGCGTGCTCGCCGTGCGCTTCGGCCGCCGGGCCTACCTGCTCTACGCCGCGATCGACGGCGACTCCGAGCAGGCGCGGAAGCTGCGCGCCGGCACCGCGGCCCACTGGGCGCTGATCCGCTGGGCGAAGGACGCCGGATGCGAGGCGCTCGACTGGGGCGGGGCGGGGACGGGCTTCCCGCCGCGCCAGGGGAGCCTCGGCTACGGGATCTACGAGTTCAAGCGCGGGTTTGGCTGCTCGGTCACCCATCTCGCTGGCTACTACGATCTCGTCTTCCGGCCCGGGCTCTACCGCGCCTTCCGCTGGATCGAGACGCAATACGCCCCGGCGCTCTGGCGGCTGCGGGCCCGCCTGAATACCTGAGAGCGGTCACCGAATCTCCTCGACCGTGAGCCGGCTGTACTTGTGAGCGAGCCTGGCGCCGAATCGGCGCTGACTGGCTGGATCTGCGCCCACGATTCAGGCAAGGTGAGCCCGAGGAGATGACCATGGGCTCGACCGGACAGCAGAGAGGACGCAAGAGCGACCCCGCCCCGGCCGGACGGGTCAACTCCAGGCCTGGGGCGAGGGGTACCGGGCAGGCGACGATGCCGCCGCGCAAGACCTGGCTCTGGTTCGTGCTCGTTCTGGTCGCGAACTTCTTGCTGGTGAGGTTGCTGATGCCGGGCGCGGAAGCACCGGTCACCGTGCCCTACACCCTGTTCAAGGAGGAGGTCAGGAAGGGCAACGTCCAGGCGATCCACAGCCAGGGCGACACCATCACGGGCCGCTTCAAGGCGCCGGTCACGTATCCGCCGGCGGGCGACCAGAGTGCGGCGCCCAAGGGCGAGCCCCAGGCCCCGAGCGAGCGCCGCGCCGCGCCCCCGAAGGCGGTGAGCTCGTTCACGACCACGCTCCCCGCCTTCGTCGACCCCGGCCTGGAAGCATTCCTGATCGACCACGAGGTCGAGATCAGCGCCAAACCGATCCAGGAAGGCAGCAGCCCCTGGACGACGCTCCTCTTCGGGTTCGGCCCGGCCCTGCTCTTCATCGGCTTCTACGTGTGGATGTTCCGGCGGGCCCAGCAGGGCGGCGGCATGGGTGGCGGGCTCATGGGCATCGGCAAGAGCAAGGCGCGCCGCTACGACCAGGAGAAGGACACGAAGGTGACCTTCGACGACGTCGCCGGCATCGACGAAGCCGAGAACGAGCTGGTCGAGATCGTGGATTTCCTCAAGGACCCCCCGAAGTACACCCGCCTGGGCGGAACCGCTCCGAAGGGCGTGCTGCTGGTGGGCGCGCCGGGGACCGGGAAGACCCTGCTGGCGAAGGCGGTCGCGGGAGAGGCGGGGGTGCCGTTCTTCTCGATGAGCGGCTCGGAGTTCGTGGAGATGATCGTGGGGGTGGGGGCGGCGAGAGTGCGGGACCTCTTCAAGCAGGCGCGCGAGCACGCGCCGGCGATCATCTTCATCGACGAGCTGGACGCCATCGGTCGCGCGCGGGGGCAGATGGCGATCGGAGGCACGAACGAGCAGGAGCAGACCTTGAACCAGATCCTCACCGAGATGGACGGCTTCTCCAGCCGGGAGGGCATCATCGTGCTGGCGGCGACCAACCAGCCGGACGTGCTCGACAAGGCGCTCCTGCGGCCCGGCCGCTTCGACCGGCGCGTGGTGGTCAACCTCCCGGACAAGACCGGGCGCGAGGCGATCCTCAAGGTCCACACGCGCAACGTGCCGCTCGCGAGCGACGCGAGCCTGGCGGAGCTGGCCGCCGCGACGCCGGGGTTCTCGGGGGCGGACCTGAGGAACCTGGTCAACGAGGCGGCACTGCTGGCGGCCCGTCGCGGGCAGAACGACGTCCGTCACAAGGACTTCCTGGACGCGCTGGAGAAGATCGTGCTCGGCCCCGAGCGCCCGCTCCTCTTGAGCCGAGCGACAAGGAGCGCATCGCCTACCACGAGGGCGGACACGCCATCCTGGGCCTGGTGGTGCCCGGCGCCGACCCGGTGCACCGGGTGACGATCGTGCCGCGTGGGCAGGCCCTCGGCGTGACCTATCAGCGGCCCGACAGCGACCGCTACAACTATCCGGAGGCCTATCTGCGCGCGAGGATCGTCGGCATGCTGGGCGGCCGCGCGGCCGAGGAGATCGTCTACGGCACCAAGACCACCGGCGCCGAAAGCGATATCGAGCAAGCCACCGGCCTGGCCCGCCGGATGGTCACGCGCTGGGGCATGAGCGAGCGGCTCGGGCTGGTGCAGCTCGCGCCCCGGGAGAACCCCTATCTGAGCGGCCCGGGTGGTTACGGAGGTACCAGACCGTTCAGCGAGGAGACCGCGAAGGCCATCGACGCCGAGGTGCTCAAGATCATCGACGAGAGCCACGACGAAGCCAGGCGACTGCTGAGCGCGCATCGCAAGCAGCTCGACGCGCTCGCCGAGGCCCTGGTGGCGCGGGAGACCCTCAACGAGCAGGAGATCCTCGAGGTCACGGGGCTCCCGCCGGCGCCGGCCCTGAGGCCATGAGCGCCTTCAAGGCGCACCCGCCGACCCTTTACACGCGGTTTCGGTGTGGCATACTCCGGGCCATGACGAACCCATGCGGCCGGAGGCCTTCGAGGAGCACCGTGGTGGTCGCGCTCCTCGCGAGCGTGCTCTTCATCGCGACGACTGCCCTGGCGCAGAGCTGGCCGCCGCCACCGCAGACTGTGCCGAGCATCGGGCTGAAGGCGCCCCAGACGTATGCGCCGTCCACGGTTCCCAGCATCGGGTCCTCGACACCGCGCTCGTACGAGGTGCCGAGCATCGGGCTGGGGACGCGGCAAGCCTATCCGCCGCTCACGGTCCCCAGCATCGGGTCGGCGACGCCCCCTCCGTACGAGGTTCCCAGCATCGGCTTGAAGACCCCGCAGGCGTTTCCCCCTACCACCGTCCCGTAGGCGGGTCACAGTCCGACGGCATCGGCGACGAGCGTCCGCAGCTCCCGCCGCAGACCCTTGACCGTCTCCGCGTGCGCCGGGTGCCCGATGACGTTCGTCATCTCGTAGGGGTCCTGCTCGAGGTCGTACAGCTCGTCGACGCCTTCCTTGTGGATCCAGTGGATGAGCTTGTGGCGGTCGGTCCGCACCGCCTTGTAGCTCATGCCGACGAGCCACGGGAACGCGGACTCGTTGAAGTACTCGACCAGGAACGACGTGCGCCACCGGGGAGCGCGGCCCTTCAGCAGCGGCACGAGCGAGCGGCCCTGGACGTGAGCGCCCGGGGTGCCGCCGGCGAGGTCGATCATCGTCGGCGCGATGTCGAGCGCCAGGGCCATGGGCTCGATGGTCGTGCCCGGACGGAGCAGCGCCGGGTAGCGCACGAAGAACGGGGTGCGAATGCCCTCCTCGTAGGCGAACCGCCGTTCCGCCTCGAGGCCGTGCTCACCGAAGAAGAAGCCGTTGTCGCCGAGGAAGAGGATGAGCGTGTCGTCCGCGACCGCCCGGCGCTCCAGGGTTTCCAGCAGCGCGCCGACCCCCTCGTCCACCGAGGCCATCATCGCCGCGCGCTTGCGAATCTCTTCCTGGGGGGAGCCGCGGAGCACCCCGGCGAGGGTCTGATTGGCGCGATGGGCCTCCCGCTGCGCGAACACCTCCCGCCAGACGGGCTTGTCGGCGACGACCTCGGCGATGGGCCGCACGCTCGGGCGCATCGGGTAGTGCGCGTCCTGGTAGAGGTCCCGATGGCGCTCCGGCAGCACGTAGCCGCGCATGGTCGTCATGTCGAGGGTGCCGTCCTGCAGCTGCTGGACGTCCGGATGGACCGCCTTGTGCGAGAGGAACAGCGCGAAGGGGCGCGCGCGGGCCCGGTCGACGAAGTCGACGGCGCGCTCCGACAGGAGATCCGTGACGTAGCCCGACACCTGGCGCTCGGCGCCGTCCTCCCAGAGCACGGGGTCGACGATCGTGCCCTGGCCGCGGAAGCTGATCCACGTGTCGTAGCCCGGGCGGGGACGGGCGTCGTTGCCCATGTGCCACTTGCCGATATGCGCGGTCTCGTACCCGAGCGCCTGCAGCGCCCGGTGGTAGTTGGGCAGCTGGTGACTCAGGGCGTCCCGGCCCACGTTGTCAAAGATGCCGTGGCGCGAGGCGTACTGCCCGGTCACGATCGAGGCCCGATTCGGCGAGCAGAGCGGGGTGGTGTGGAAGGCGTTGCGGAACGTGGCCCCCTCGGCGGCGAGGCGATCGATGTGCGGCGTCTTCATGTACGGGTGGCCGGAGGCGCCGGTCTCGTCGAAGCGGAGGTCGTCGATCAGGATGACGACGAGGTTCGGCCGGGCGGAACGCCTGGGTGGCATGACGCCGCCTAGGATAAACCATCGCCGCCGAGCGAACCCGGTCAGCTCGGGCGGTGGGATCCTCGACGAACTCGACCCCGGCGGCCTTGAGTCGATTGCAGTCCGCCTCGAGGTCGTCGGTCGTGAGGCCGACCATGTGTCGGGCCGGGTCGGCATTGCGGCCGCGCACCTCGCTGTGCGTGCCCAGCCCGAGCGGTCGAGCGGGGCAACCCGAGATCGACAGGCCGGAGGAGAAAGACGAGCCCGAGCGTGCGCTCGTACGCCGTGATCGCGCGCTCGAGGCGCTCGACCAGCTCCGATGCGGCGCGACGACGTCACGGCGTCGCGAAGGGCGTGGGGTCGAGGAAGCGCCGCAGGACGTTCAGGGTCAGCCGGGAGATGTTGCTGGCGTAGCCCTCGTGCGCGAGGCTCCCGACGTAGGCGATGGAGCCGGTCGAGAAGACGGCGCCGCCACCCGGATGCTCGTAGAAGACCATGTCGGCGCGGACGGCAGCCGAGAACTGTCCGTCCGCCCCGGCGAACGACACGTTCATCTCCTCGTTGACGAGCTGGAAGGCGTTGGAGTGGTCTTCGGAGGACGCGACGACGAGGGCCCACGCGGGCGAGCCGAGGCCCGGGTTGAAGGCGTCCAGCTCGAGCCCGGCGGCGCCGCCCCCGGCCACGCCGAAGTCGCCGAGGACGTCGTCCTCGATGCCGTCGAAGATGAAGCGCGCGCGTGGATCGCGGCTCGCAGGGGTGCGGCGATAGTAGGACGAGCGGTCGAAGCCCTGGGCCACGAAGCCCACGCCGACCAGGGTGTTGGGCGCGCGGCCCTGCCGCCGCCAGAGCCCACCGTACTCGCCGGTCGAGCTATGGTAGTACTCGCCGGTTGCTTCCACCCAGGCGCGGGTGCCGTCCTCGGCCCGCCGCATCTCGATCATCCCGGGGTGGGCAGACGGATACGAGACCCGCCAGTAGAACCCGTTGCCGCCCATGTACATCAGCCGGCCGCCGCGGCCGAGGTACGCCGCGAGCGCGTCCATCATCTCGCGCGAATAATATTCGGGATGACAGCCGGTCAGGATCACCGCGTACCCATCGAGGAGCGGCAAGCCCTCGGTGTGGAGATCGTCGTCGGTGATGACGTCGTAGGGCTGGGCGTGGGCTTCCAGCCAGTCGAGCAGACAGAGATCGAGGAACAGGTTCCAGAGCCGCCCGGTCGGCCTGGTGTTGACGATCGGCCGCAGGCGCGAGACGTGGCACACGCCGGAACCGTCCGAGTGCGTGTCGTAGGTCGAGCCGCCCAGCTCGGGGTGATGCATGAGCAAGAGATCGGTCGTGTCCACGACCGGCAGCGCGCCGATGTACAGCTCGGCCGGCCCCGGCCGCATGCGCGCGCGGTAGTTCGAGTAGCAGAGATAGGTGGCGGTCGAGGCGAGGAACGCCACCCGCGCGCGCGGTCCGCGGCGCGGCGGGCGCACGTAGAACACCACCCAGAACTCGGGGCCACCGGCGGCCTCGAGGCGGAGCGCGTACACGCCGCTGCGCGCGCCGGCCGGGACCGTCATGGTGAGGCTCGGACGCCACCCGGCGTCGTGGAGATCGTCGTCGTGGAAATGGATGGCGCCGTACTGGTGCGGCGCTCGGTGCCAATCCATCTCGGTGCCGTCCCAGTTGTGACCGGTGACGGCGCGCTTGGGCGCGTTCACCGTGCGGCCGTGGAGGTGGTTGGCCGAGCGATCGGTCACCCGGTCGGTGGCGATGTCGGCGGTGAAGTCCCAGAGGCCGATCGCGTCATCGGCGGTGACCTGTGTGCTCCGCGCCGTCGCCGCGGCCAGCAGCTCGGCCGGCGTGAGGGCGCGGCGGGCGAGGGTCGGCCGGTCGATCTTGCCGTTGAAGTGCCACGTCGTCCGCAACCGGCCGTCCTCGATCGTCTGGCGGGCGGCGCCGAGGAAGAAGTCGCCGGCGGGCGGCGGTGTCGCGCGGACAGTGGCGGTCACGGCAACCGGTCGCTCGAGACTCGGCGTGTGGTCGGCGAGCGGCGTCTGGCGGAGCGTCACCGTGCCGGCGACCAGGTCGACCGACGCCGCGACGTGATACCAGCGCCGGCCGGTGAGGGGAGTGCCCGTGGAGACCACCGTGGTGGCGACGAGAAACGCCAGCGCGCCCGTCTCGTCGAGCATCAGCGCGAAGCCGGCACCGCGGTCCTCCGCCCAGGTTCCCATGATGACCTGCCGGGGGGGCTCCGGCCGGACCGGCACGCGCGTCGGGTGGATGAACGCCTGCAAGGTGAAGCGTTCGAGGGCGCCGAACGCCTCGGGGCGCTCGACGATCGCATACGAGCCCGCGTCGATCGGCTGCGGCGTGCCCTCGTGCTCGCCCTCGATCGACGTCGGAAGCCGGACGGTCTTGAGACCGGGACCCGCGGGGCCAGTGTCGCCGGAGACCAGCCGGACGACCTCCGCGCGATAGCGCCGGGGACCGTCGAGGGTCCCGACCATGAACCGGATCTCGTCGCCCGGCGCGACACTGAGCGGGTCAGCGTAGCCGAGCACGCGCGGCATCGGCACGCTCATGGCAGCGAGCGGCTTTTCACCCGCGATCGAGCGCCGACAACGCCTGGCCGGTGACGGCCTCCCAGCGCATCCGGAACGCGTGCCACTCGGCGGTCTCGAGGCTCGTGAAGGTCAGATCCGGGAAGAGCCGCGGGGGCCGGCCGCCCGGCTGCTTCTCCGCGAGCGTCCACTCGGCGTGCGGCCGCGTGGAGACCAGCAGCAAGTTCTGGCAGTGCAACGAAGACCGCAGCACGTTCAGCACCGCCTGGAGCTCCGGGCTGTGCGGGCCGAACGGCCGTCGCTTGAACTCGAGGGCGAGATCGGTCCGCTTCGGGTCGATCACGAACACGACCGGAGACTTACCATCGCGGCGCCATCAAGGCAAGCCGGCGTCACGGAGGGCCGAATCGATCCCCTCGATCCCGAAATTCCACGTCCGGACGGAACGGCGGTTGGTGCGGCCAGCCGCTCTCGTCGTGGGGGGATCCGACCGACTCGTGCCCTGTCCGTCGCGAGCTTCTGAACACCACGAAAGTATGACAAGGCTTGCTGTCGCGATGACAACGATTCCCGCGAGGGCTAGGGTCTTTGCGGTATTCGGTCCACCCCCCCGGCTCTTCGCCCGCGTGAGCGCGCGAGCCACGACAATCATGCGCCCCGAAGATTCCCGTTTGTCGGCGTTCCCCGAGCCCCTAGAATTTGTCGTTGTGATCATCGTCGACGCGCGCAGGCTGACGGCGCTCGGGGCCCTGATCATCACGACGGCGGCCTGGGTCGGCGTCGCCTCGAGCGAGCCCTCGGCCACCGCCGGCGGCCACACCGTCGTGAGCTCGCGGCTTCGCGTCGAGGGCCCTGAGTGGAAGCACCCCGTCGCTGCCCGGCCGAGCGATCTCGACGCGCGCACGGCTGAATCTCCCGCACCGGCGCCGGTCGGTCCAGCGCTGCCCCTGCTCACCACCTCCGTCGCCGACAAGGAGCCGACCGATCTGCGCCTGCTGGTCGCGGAGGAGGAGCGGTGGCGCCTGATGGAATTCGGGGCGGCGGCGACCTGGCGGCCGCTGGCCGCGAAGCTGACGGCATTTGGACAGCTGCCCTACGTGGTCTCCGAACGGCTCGACCGCGCGCCGGCCTTCGATGAGGCGCATGAGCCCGCGTCGCTCGGCGTCAAGGGCGAGGTGGGAGGCTTCGAGGCGGGAGCCCAGTACCGCTCGGTGGGCAAGCGGCTCGATCGGCTCGTCGGCGGGCCGGCGACGCTCAAGGACCGGGAGGGCCACGAGGTGTGGGTGGCGCAGCGACTGGGACTGCTGCGGCTGCGGCTGTCGGACTCCGAGCTCACGGACAACGTCGACCGGAACGCGGCGCTGCCCCGGACGACGAAGGATCAGAGCGCGGTCACGACGGAGCTGTCCATGGCGGACTGGCCGGTGCTCGGGCTGACGTATGCGTCGGGCGAGTCGGCGCGAGCTCGGCTCACGCCGGAGCGACGCGAAGGGACGCCGGAGCGACACCAGTTCGAGAGCCTCACGAGCTCGGCGTACTACTACGGCGGGCCGGGGTGGGACGCCACGGTGTCGTCGACGCTGACCCTGAGCCGCCACATCGCCCGGCCGGACGAAGAGACGGCGGCGATCTATCAGGACCTGAGCCTCACGCTCTACCTGCTCGACTCGCTCACCGCGATTCCCACGATCAGCCTCGGGCAGGAGCGCTACGCGTCGTCGGATGTCCGCAGCGACACGGGCACGGCCGCGTTCACCCTGTCGTACGCGCCGCCGGCGAGTCGATGGTGGGCCTCGACGTTCGTGAGCTACACCTCGACCCGCACCGGCGGCGGCGCCATCGACGCGCGCAGCATCAGCCTCAGCGGCGCGCTGACCTGCGCGCTCGGCGCGCTGCTCCCGCCGCGATCCACGCTGTCGTTCGAGGCGGGCTACGACCAGTACGTCGACGCCGTCGTTCCCCAGAGCTCCTCGCGCGCGATCTCCGGCTTCATCCTCCTGAAGATCGCCGGGTTTTAGTTACATGGGGGGCCCCGATATGGCCCCCCAATCATCATGGGGGCCTCGACATGGCCCCCAAGCCCCCCAACGCTCGTCACGCCCCGGGAAACCCGGGGCGCTCCTCGGTCTTGCGTGTGCTCTCCGGGCCCAGATCGAGACGGCCCACCGCGCAGGACGAAATGCCCCCGCATTTCCGAGCCCCCCCCATCGTTCGGAGCGCCCCGGCGGAGCCGTGCCGCTCCTCTGGGCCGCGCGAGTGCTGGGCCCCGACGTGGCCCCCTGCCCCTCCGATCGCTCGATGCGTCTCGCTCTACTCCCCGAGCACCCGCCGGCGTAGCAGGCGCAGGTCGAGCGGCACCAGCACCGCGAGCAGAAGAGCCGACAGCGCGGCGACCCAGGCCAGCGGCGCCAGCACCGGCCCGCCGAGCAGCAGGCCACGGAAGGCCTGCGCCAGGTGGTAGAGCGGGTTGGCGAGATTGAGCGCGACGAGCACCGGGTGCTCGAGCGGGAAGTACGTCGACGACAGCAGCCCCATGGGCAGCACGAGCAGGAACACCGGCAGGTTCATGTGGTCGATCGTCGGCAACAGCGCCGTGAAGCAGAGCCCCAGGGCGCCGAAGGCGCAGGCCGCCACGAAGCTGACGGGCAGGAGGGCCGGCAGCCACGCCACCTGGAGGGTGATGAGGCCGGCGGCGTGGAAGCCCGCGAGCACCGCCGCCACGATGGCGACGTACATCGTCGCCAGCAGACCAGCCCACAGCACCTCGCCCCAGATCACGTGGGTCAGCTCGATCTGCGTGGTGAGCTGACCCTCCCAGGTCCGCTGGTAGCGCATCCGGATGAAGGCGCCGAAGAGCGACTGGAAGATCGCGGTCATGAAGGTGGCGTAGGCCAGCAGCCCCGGCGCCACGTACGTCATGTACTCGATCGGCCGCCCCTGCCAGCTCAGGCTCGCCACGTACCCGCCGAGCCCGATGCCGAACGCCACCAGCATCGTCACCGGCTCCAGGACCGGCGGCAGGAAGGCCGTGTACCAGTTCCGGAGATAGACCCGCAGGTGTCGCGCGACCACCGCGCGGCTCTGCCAGTCGACGGCGGCGGCGAGCCAGCTCATGGCTCGAGGGCCAGCTTGAGGAAGAGGTCGTCGAGCGTCGGCACCCGCACCTCGTAGCGCAGCGCCGGGAACGCGCGCGCGAAGTCGGCCAGCTCCTCGCTCGACACCGGCACGTGCCAGGCGCCCAGCACGCCGGCCGGCGCGCCGCGACCGCGCTGCCGGAGCCAGGCGACCACACCGGTGGCGGCCGCGGCGTCGAGCACGACCACGTGCTCGCCGACCAGATCGCCGAGCACCGTCTTCGCCGTGCCCTGCGCCACCACGCGGCCCCGGGCCAGCACGGTGAGCGCGTCGCTCAGCCGCTCGGCCTCGTCCATGTAGTGCGTGGTGAGGATGATGCCGAGGCCCTCGGTGCGCAGCCCGTCGACGAGGTCCCACACGCCCATCCGGGCCTGGGGATCGAGCCCGGTGGTGGGCTCGTCCAGGAAGAGCAGGCGCGGCCGGTGCACCAGGGCCCGCGCGATCATCAGGCGCCGTCGGTACCCGCCCGAGAGCGTCTCGGGCTTCTGGCTCGCGTAGGAGCCCAGCTCGAAGCGCTCGAGCAGCTCGGGCACGCGCCGCGCGAGATCGGTCGGCCGGGGCCGGAAGTAGCTGGCGGCGATGGTGAGGTTCTGCTCGACGGTGAAGTCGCCGTCGAAGGTGTCGTCCTGGGTGCACACGCCGATCGAACGCTTGGCCCGGACCAGGTCCCGCCCCAGCTCGATCCCGTCGACCTGGACGCGGCCGGCGTCTGGACGCAGGAAGCCGTAGAGCATGCGCAGCGTCGTCGTCTTGCCGGCGCCGTTGGGGCCGAGGAGGCCGACGATCTGCCCCGCCTCGCAGCACAGATCGACGCCGTCGACGACGCGCCGTCCACCGAGCTCCTTGACCAGACTGCGCGCCTCGAGGAGGAGCGACATAGACCCTCGATTGTACGACCACCCTCAACAGCTCGCCACACGGTCAGGGCCGGTCGAAGACGGCCTGCACGGACACCATGCGACCTTCCGCGCGGTTGCGCTGGTTGGCGCGGATGATGTCGTCGAGAGCGGCACCCATGATGAGCCGTTGCGCGCTGTGGGCCGGAATGGCGGCGGCCGTCGGCGGTCCCGCCGTCTCGGCAGTCACGTCGTCCCACACGCGGCCGATGAACCCGGCCCGCTCGATCAGCGCCTGCATCTCGAGCGGCGTCCGGAGAAAGCTGGCCGACGGGTCGGTCGCCCACATCAGCGGAAAGACGGGTGGTTGCACCGGTCCGGCCATGGGCTCCTGGAGCGCGAGCACCCCGCCCGCGCGCAGCACGCGCCGAAAGCCGGCGTAGAGCCCCGCCTTGTCCGCGACGTTCATGCCGCTGTTCTGGGTCCACACGACGTCGAACGTTCCGGTCTCGAACCGGAGGTCGAGGGCGTTGCCGACGTGGTGGCTCACGCGATCCGCGAGCCCGAGACGGGCCGTGAGCATCTGACCGGCGCGCACGAAGGACTCGGTGAGATCCACCACGGTGACGCGGCAGCCGAACTCGACGGCCAGCGTGCGCGCGGGGCCGCCGAGCCCGCCGCCGACGTCCAGCACCCGGCTGCCGGGCGTCGCGCCGAGCAGGCGCGCCAGCCGCACGGTCGCCGCCTTGCCGCCTCCGTGGAACTGGTCCGTGAGCGCCAGCTCGTCGATGGTCAGCGCATCCAGGTTCTTGCCCGCCGCCGCCAGCGCCGCGACGATCGCCTCCGCCAGGTCTTTCCGCTCCCAGTAGTCGGTCATGACGCTCCCCGGGTCGAATAGTAGCCGGTGGTGGAAATCTTCCGTGCCTGCTATTCTTGCGCGCCATGGATACTCTGGATCTCGGGCTCAAGGGCAAGATCGCGATCGTCACCGGGGGTAGCGAGGGGCTGGGGCGGGCCGCCGTCGAGCGATTCGCTCGATCCGGGGCGCGGGTCGCCCTGTGCGCCCGGCGCAAGGACGTCCTCGAGCGTGCCGCGGACGACATCCGGAAGGCGACCGGGGCCGAGCTGTTGCCCCTGTCGGCCGACATGTCGAGGGCGGCGGACTGCGAGGCCGTCGTGGCGGCGACCGTCCGGCAGTTCGGCGGGGTCGACATTCTCCTCAACAACGCCGGCACCTCGGCGGCGGCCGCCTTCGAGAAGGTGGGGGACGAGGCCTGGCAGGCGGATTTCGACCTCAAGGTCATGGGCGCGGTCCGGATGTCCCGGCTCGTCATCCCCCACATGAAGCAACGGGGCGGCGGCCGGATCATCAACGTCACGACCGTCGGGGGCAAGGCGCCCCGGGCGCAGGGCCTGCCCACGAGCGTGTCGCGCGCCGCCGGGATCAACCTGACGAAGTCGCTCGCCAACGAGTACGCGGCCGATCGCATCCTCGTGAACACGATCTGCATCGGCCTCGTGAAGAGCGCGCAGATCGCCCGGCGAGCCAAGGACGGCGACGTGGAGGCGCACTACCGCGATCTGGCCAAGCGCGTTCCGGTCGGGCGCGTGGCCGACGCCAGCGAGTTCGGCGATCTGGTGGCCTTCCTCGCCTCGGAGCGGGCCTCGTACATCACCGGGACGGCCGTCAACTTCGACGGCGGGATGTCATTCACGGTCTGATTGAACTGGGGGCCCCGATATGGCCCCCAGACCCCCAGACGCTCGGGCCGCCCCGGCGGAGCCGTGGCGCCCCTCGATGATGCGTGGCGAGCGGGGCCCCGATATGGCCCCCAGACCCCCAGACGCTCGGGCCGCCCCGGCGGAGCCGTGGCGCCCCTCGATGATGCGTGGCGAGCGGGGCCCCGATATGGCCCCAGCCCCCAAGGGCGCGGCGGAGCCGGGGTGCCCCTCGATACTCGGATACGGCGGCTCCAGTGAAGAATTCCTGGGTTGATTCGTCCAACTCACGTATGAAGCGATCCACCGTGCGTTGCCTGGGGGGCTGGGTCGCGGCATTCGTCATCGCGTTCGGCGCGGCGCCGGCGACGACGGCGGGGCCGGCGAGTGAGCCGAGCCCCCAGGTCCTGGAGCACCTGATCGACGTGGGGTCGGCCATCCGCCTCGGTTTCGGGGTCTCGCCGCTTCGCGAGCAGCTCGGCCTGGCCGCGGCCGCCATGCCGGGTGCCCAGGGCGGCGAGAGCGTGCGGCCTCTCGATGCCGATGGCCGCGGCACCGCGGTGTCCTTCGATCTCACGCTGGCCTGGCCGGGGGCGGCGCGAGCGACCCATCTGGAGCCGTACGTGGCGCTGGGGCCGGCGCTCTTCGTCATCGAGCCCGACTATGCCGGGAGGCTGCTCGGCACTCGCATCGATCCGGTCCTTCACCTGGGCGCGAAGGCGGGGGCCGGGGTGAACTGGCGACTCGGCAAGAAGACGACGGTGTTCGGCGCTTACGAGGTCATGACCACGAGCCAGGGCGGGCTCGCGGCTCCTGGCGCGAAGACGCCCGCCGACACCGGGATCAGCGGCTACGATTTCACGTACGGACTGCGATTCCTGTACTAGGGAGGGCGCGTCGATGGCAGAGGGTCCGGAGATCCTGCGCGATCGTGGCAAGAGCCTCGAGGACGAGTTCTTCCGCCGCGAAGACAAGCGGCTGATCGCCAAGCTGAGCGACCTGAAGGCGGCCGAGGCGAACCGGGAGGCCCTGGCCAAGGCCTCGGGCATCACCACGCCGGAGATCCTCGACACGTTGCTGCGACTGGGGATCCGCGCCGAGACGCTCGCGGCGCTCTCGATCGTCCCGCTCGTCGAGGTGGCGTGGGCCGACGGCACGCTCGATCCCAAGGAGCGCCGCACGGTCCTGGACCGCGCGCGCGACTCCGGCGTCGCCCCCGGCTCGACGGCCCAGGCCCTGCTCGAGGCCTGGCTGGAGCGCCGGCCGGATCCCAAGCTCCTCGACGCGTGGACGCACATGGTCCGCGGCATCAGCGATCAGCTCGGGGCCGCCGACGCCGCGCGCCTCAAGACCGGCTTGCTGGACCAGGCCCGCGCGGTGGCCGGCGCCAGCGGCGGCGTGCTCGGCATGGGCGCCAAGGTGTCGGGCGCCGAGGCCACGATGCTGGCCCAGCTCGAGGCCGCGTTCGCCCCCGGACGGTAGCCCGCCTCCTCGCTGGTCACGCGCCACGATGGAGGCGTGACCACTTCCGCGGACCGGCTTCCCGCCCGACCGAGCTGGCGTGCGCGTCTGCACGAGGTGATCTTCGAGGCCGACACGCCCGCCGGCCGGGCGTTCGACGTCGGCCTGCTGATCGCGATCCTCGTGAGCGTCATCGCCGTGATGCTGGAGAGCGTCGCCGGCGTGCGGCGCGACTACGGTGTCGTGCTCCGGGCGGTGGAGTGGACCCTCACCGTCGCCTTCACGCTCGAGTACGTGCTGCGGCTCGTGGCGGTCGATCGTCCGTGGCACTACGCTCGCAGCTTCTTCGGCCTCGCGGACCTCCTGGCGGTCGCGCCGACGTACCTGGCGCTGGTCGTGCTGGAAGCGCACTCGCTGATGGTCATTCGCGCCATCCGCCTGCTGCGCGTGTTCCGGATCCTCAAGCTGGCCCAGTTCCTCGGCGAGGCCCAGCTCCTCGTCACCGCGCTGCGCGCCAGCCGCCGGAAGATCACCGTGTTCCTGGGCGGCATCGTGACCGTCGTGGTGATCGTCGGCGCGCTCATGTACGTCATCGAGGGCGAGGCGCACGGCTTCACCAGCATCCCGACGAGCATGTACTGGGCGGTGGTGACGATGACAACGGTGGGGTACGGCGATCTCGCGCCCCGGACCCCGCTCGGCCAGTTCGTCGCGGCGCTGCTGATGATTCTCGGCTACGGCATCATCGCGGTCCCGACCGGCATCGTGTCGGTGGAGCTGGCCCACGCCGGTCGCACCGTCTCTCGCCAGGCGTGCCCGGCGTGCGGCGCCGAGGGGCACGACGCCGACGCGACCCACTGCAAGTACTGCGGCGCGAGCCTCTGACCGACGACTTGGCCCGATCGGCGCGGGCCATTCGGCTCTTTTCCGCGGGTCGTTCGCCGGCGAGCCTGCACTCAGAGGAGCGCACGACCAACCACGGAAGGAGTCGATCATGGGTTTCCTCGACGACCTGCTCGGAGGCGGGCAGCGACAGAAGGAGTTCCGCGACTTCGTGAGCCGCTACGACCAGGGGCATCCCTCCGAGGGGTACTCCGACCAGGAGGTCCTCGACCGCTACCGGGACGTCGCCCATGCGGTCCCGCCGGACCAGTATTCGCAAGCGGCGCAGGAAGCGCTGGCGCGGCTGTCTCCGGAGGAGCGCGCGTCGCTCGTCAAGACGTTGCAGCAGCGGGCGCAGGCGCAGGGCGTGCAGCTGCCGGCTCAGGTCGGGACGTCACCGCGTGATCTGGGCAACGTCTTTTCGGATCTGCATCAGAGCCCGGGGCGGCTGCGCGATCTGCTCGGAGGGGGTGGCAGTGCCCAGCCCGGTTCGGCCGAGCCGAGTGGCGTCTCGAGCATGCTCAGCTCGCCCGTGGCCAAGGCGGCCCTGGCCGGGATCGCCGCCATGGTCGCCAAGCGTTACATGAGCGGCCGCTAGCTTGCGGGAGGTGGTGCATGTCGGCTGACGACACGCGCGACGTACCTGCGCGGCTGGCGCGGCTCGAGCGGTCGCATCGACGCTGGAAGCGTTTCGCGCTGGGGGTCGCCGGCGCCGGCGTGGTGCTGTTCGCGACGTTTCCCCAGACCCCGAGCCTGGCGCAGGCTCCGCGCACCGTGACCGCTCAGCGGTTCGTTCTGCTGAGCCCGGGCGGCCAGGGCAGCGGGGCCACGCTCGAGTTCACCGCGCGCGGGCCGGAGCTGGTCTTCTTCGACCCGGGCGATCGGCCGCGCCTGCGGCTGGGCGTCGACGAGGGCGGCCCGAGTCTCCATCTGCTGGACGCCCGCGGCGGGAAGCGCGCGAGCCTCGGGCTCTTCGAGGGCGAGCCGGCCTTCGTGCTGTACGACGGTGAGCTGAAGGTGAGGGCCGTCATCTCGATGGCGGGCGATCAGCCGTCGGTCGTGATGCTGGACGAGAACAAGCGACGCGTGTTCCGCGCGCCCTGACGCTCACACCTCGAGCACCATCCGGGCGGGATCTTCCAGCGCCTCCTTGAGGCGAACGAGGAAGGTCACCGCCTGCTCGCCGTCCACGAGCCGGTGATCGTAGGACAGGGCCACGTACATCATCGGCCGGATCACGACCTGGCCGTCGACGGCGATCGGCCGTTGCTCGATCTTGTGCATGCCGAGGATGCCGGACTGCGGCGGATTGAGGATCGGCGTGGACAGCAGCGAGCCGAACACGCCGCCGTTGGTGATCGTGAAGGTGCCGTCGCGCAGCTCGAGCGGCCCCAGCCGGCCCTCCCGGGCGCGGCCGGCCAGCGCGGCGATCGCGCGCTCGAGCGCGGCCAGCGACAGCGAGTCGGCGTCGCGGACGACGGGCACGACGAGGCCGCGCGGCGTACTGACGGCGATCCCGAGGTGCACGCGGCGGTGGTACACGATGTCATCGCCGTCGATGCGGGCATTGACGATCGGCACCTCGCGCAGCGCGTGGACCGCCGCGCGCCCGAACAGCGACACGAGCCCGAGGTCGACCCCGTGCCGCGCGCGAAAGCGCTCCCGGTGCCGCCCGCGGAGCGCGAGCAGCTCGGCGAGGTCGACCTCGTTGAACGTGGTGAGGATCGCCGCGGTGCGCTGGGCTTCGACCAGGCGTCGGGCGATGACCCGCCGTAGCTCGGACATGGGGACGCGCTCGACGTCGGGCGCCTCGGCGCGGCGTGGCTCGCCGGTCCGGTCCGGCGCCGGTTCGGCCACGCGACCGCTGCCGTTGTCCACGGGCGCCGTCACCACCGCGGCCGGCCGCTCCGGGCGCGGCGTGGTCTCCGGCTCCCGCGGCTCGGCCGGAGGCTCGGCGCGCGGCGCCGGCTCGGCGGCCGGCGGCTCGACGCGGGGCGGCGCGACCGGGGTCGGCGGGGCGAGTGGGGGCGGAGCCGCCCGCGGCTCGCTCGCCGCCGCCGGGGCGCGCTCGCTGTCGCCATCGCCCGCCGCCGCCTCCGTGATGCGTCCGACCGGCGCCCCCGCTTGCACCCGCGCGCCCGCCGCCTCGCCGATGTGTAGCCGGCCCGCCGCCTCGGCGACGACTTCCATCGCCGCCTTCTCGGTTTCGATCTCCAGCAGCGGCTCGTCGGCCCGGACCAGGTCGCCGTCCTGCTTGAGCCAGCGGACGATGACCGCCTCGCTCACCGACTCGCCGAGCTGCGGGATCCTGACCTCGACCGGCATGGCTCAGCCCTCCAGCGCCTGCTCGAGGATCGCGCGCTCCTCGGCCTGGTGGATCGGGTAGATCCCGGTGGCCGGGCTCGCCGCCTCGTCGCGCCCGATGTAGCTGAAGCGGACCTCGGGCCGCAACAACGGCGAGATCAGCGGACGCACGAACGTCCAGCCGCCCTGGTTGGCCGGCTCCTCCTGGACCCAGCAGACCTCGGCCGCGCTCGGGTAGCGCCCGAGTGCGCCCGCCAGCTCGGCGGCCGGGAACGGGTAGAGCTGCTCGACGCGCAGGAGCGCGATCTCGGCGCGGCGGGACTTGGCGCGCGCGGCGTCGAGGGCGTGGAAGATCTTGCCCGCGCAGACGATCACCCGGCGCACGGCCTCCGGCGTTGGCGCGCGCGGATCGTCGAGCACCGGCCGGAACCCACCCTCGGTCAGCTCGGCCAGCGGCGAGAAGCTCGGCGCGTAGCGCAGCAGGCTCTTGGGCGACATGACGACGAGCGGCTTGCGGAACGGGCGGTGGATCTGGCGCCGGAGCGCGTGGAAGAGCTGGGCCGGCGTCGTGGGCCCGATAATTTGTAGATTGCGCTCGGCGCCGAGCTGCAGGAATCGCTCGAGCCGCGCGCTGGAGTGATCGGGCCCCTGGCCCTCGTGGCCGTGCGGCAGCAGCAGCACGAGGCCGCTCATCCGCTGCCACTTCGACTCGCCGCTCGCCAGGAACTCGTCGATGACGTTCTGGGCGCCGTTGGCGAAGTCGCCGAACTGCGCCTCCCACACCA
This sequence comes from uncultured Candidatus Rokubacteria bacterium, assembly GCA_963743355.1. Classification (GTDB taxonomy): domain Bacteria; phylum Methylomirabilota; class Methylomirabilia; order Rokubacteriales; family CSP1-6; genus AR5. The sequence goes on along the minus strand of CAVUPM010000002.1, from coordinate 1,934,179 downwards.
CGAGCCGGCGCGGGTCGCCGCTCGACATGCCGTACTCGAAGCCGAGCGCGGCCTCCTCGCTGAGCGGACTGTTGAGAGCTTCCATCCGGGCCTGGCCGTCGGCGAGATGATCGAGCGGCACCCACGACCGCCCGTCCTTGGCGTCGACGAGTGCGGCGTGGCGGTGGCTGAACGTCCCGCGCACGGTGTCCTGACCGCTCAGCCGCACGGGCGTGCCCTCGAGCAGGAGGCTGCCGTAGGCCAGGAGCTCGGCGGTGGCCCAGTCGACCGCCTCGCCGCGCTGCACGCGCTGGTGCCGCTCCTCGAGAAGCTTGGCCAGCCGCGGGTGAGGCGTGAAGCCGTCCGGCCGTCGGGCCAGGCCATCGGCGATCGCGCGCAGCCGTTCGGCCGTCACCCGGGTGTCGGCGTTCCAGTCGTCGCCGGCCCAGCCGAGCCCCTGCCAGACGCCGCCGAAGGCGAAGATCTGCTGGCGCGGCATCTCTCTGCGGGCGGTCGCCTGGGCGGTCTCGAGGGCGGCCCGGCGGCGCTGCCGGAGCTCGCTCACCTGCGCCTCGTCGAGCACGCCGGCGTCGACCAGCCGCTTGGTGTAGAGCGCGACCACCGTGGGGTGGTTGCGGATCTGCTCGTACATCACGGGCTGCGTGAGCGTCGGATCGTCGCCCTCGTTGTGGCCGTGGCGGCGGTAGCACACCAGGCGGATGAACACGTCGGCGCCGAACGCCTGGCGGTAGCCCGCCGCCAGCCGGGCGGCCTGCACCGCGGCCTCGGGGTCGTCGGCGTTGACGTGGAACACCGGGGCGTGGAGCACGTGGGCCAGGTCGGATGGGTAGTGCCCGAACAGGTACTCCGCCGGCGCCGTCGTGAAGCCGAGCTGGTTGTCCACGATGACGTGGATCGTCCCCCCCGTGGTGTAGCCGGGCAGCGACGACAGCGCCAGCGTCTCGTACACCACGCCCTGGCCGGCGAAGGCCGCGTCGCCGTGCAGCAGCACCGGCGCCACCCGCCGGCGGTCGCGGTCGTCGCGGTAGGCCTGCTTGGCGCGCACGATGCCCTCGACGATCGGGTTCACCGCCTCCAGGTGGCTGGGGTTCGGCGCCAGCGAGAGATGGATGGTGCCGCCGCCGGGCGTTCGGCGATCGTGCGAGTAGCCGAGGTGGTACTTCACGTCGCCGTCGCCTTGCACGTCCTCGGGCAGGAGCGCGCCTTCGAACTCGGCGAAGATCATCTCGGGGGGCTTGCCGAGGACGTGGGCGAGCACGTTGAGCCGGCCGCGATGCGCCATGCCGAGGACCATCTCCTCGACGCCGAGCCGCGCGGCGTCGTCGACGAGGGTGTCCAGGAGCGGGATGAGCGCCTCGCCGCCCTCGAGCGAGAACCGCTTCCGCCCCGCGTACCGCACGTGGAGGAACTGCTCGAACATCTCGGCGTCGAGCAGGCGCGCGAGCAGCGCGCGCCGCTCGGCCGCCGACAGCTCCGGGCGGTTGCGGCGCGGCTCCATCCGCTCCTGCAGCCAGGCGCGGCGGCGCTTGTCGGAGATGCCGAGATACTCGACGCCCAGGGTGCCGGTGTACGTCTCGGCCAGCGCGTGCAGGAGTCCCCGTAGCGGCCCGCGGCCGCCTCCGTGCAGCGGCGCCCAGTCGACGACGCGATCGAGATCCTGCTCCCGGAGCCCGAGCTCCTCCAGGCGCAGCAGCGGATGCGTGCGGGGACTGCCGCCGAGGGGATCGAGGTCGGCGACGAGATGACCGAGCTCGCGGTAAGAGTGCACGAGATCGGCGATCGGGGGCCCGGCGCCGTCGCGCGCCCACTCGTAGCCCGCGAAGAGCAGGGCCCAGCGCTCGTCCACGGAGGCCGGGTCCCGCCGGTAGGCCTCGTACAACGACTCCACGTAGTCGGGATTGGCGCGGATGACGTCGTCGAGCCACGACATGACTCCATCCTACCGGGGCCACCGGGCCGCCGCGAGCGGTCGCGCCGCGCGGCGCCGCCGGCAGCTCCGTCGCCTCGGATCATCCGGAGCTGGCGGGCGCCGCTCGGCCAGGCGATCGGCGGCGAGCCAGGTCGGGATCCCCTCGCGCGTGCTGATCGCGATCAGCTCGGTCATCCGCTCCCGGATGCGGGCGACGTTGCGCCACGCCCGCTCGCGGTTGAAGCCCCCCTTGTGGGCGATGCGCCGGGCGCGTTCGACCTTGGCCGCGTCGATGTCGGCCACGACCACCGTGAAGATCCCCACACCGCGTGCACGCACGCCTTCATGGCCTGCTGCACACCGAACGCCGTGGCCGGCCCGATGTTCCCGGCGCTCCTGCAGTACTCCGGCAGCGTGATGACGTGCTCCGTCTCCTGGTAGAGCAGCTCCATGTCGTTGAGCGTGGTGCGGCCCATCGCGCGCATCAGCGCCTCGGTCTTCTGCGTCGTCGGATCGCCGATGATCACCGCCTTGCCGCCCCCGAGATTCACGCCGGCCGCCGCGTACTTGTAGGTCATGCCGCGGCCGCGACCGAGGCGTCCATGATGGCGGCGTCCTCCTCCGTCGCGTAGGTCCACATGCGCAGGCCGCCGCAGGCCGGGCCAGGGCCGACGCCTGTCACGGTCGCCACCGTGCCCCTGAAAAGAGCGTGCTAGCCAGATCAAGCTCCCGGGACATCTCGATGGCACCGTGTTTGCGCCACCGGACACGCCGGAGATCATGACCATGCCTACGGAGGCGCGTCGCGGCGACGATGCCGAGCTCTGGCCCACGCTGCCGCTCGCGGAGTGGCAGGAGACTCACGACACGCTGCACATGTGGATGCAGATGGTCGGCAAGACCCGGTTGGCCCTGGCGCCGAAGCAGAACCACTGGTGGCACGTGCCGCTGTACGTGAGCGCGCGGGGCCTGACCACGACGCCCATCCCCTACGGTGCCCGTGCGTTCGAGGTCGAGTTAGATTTCATCGACCACCGACTCCGTGTGGAGACGAGCGAGGGGGCGACCCGGGCGGTCGCACTGCGACCGCAGGCGGTCGCGGACTTCTATCGAGAGTACCTGAGTGCCCTCGCCGGTCTCGGGATCGCGGTGAGGCTGTGGCCGGTGCCGGTCGAGGTGGAGCGCGCGATCCCGTTCCTCGATGACCGTCTCCATGCTTCGTACGACCCGGCCCACGCGCATCGCTTCTTCCAGGTGCTGTCGCACGCCGATCGAATCACGAAACGGTTCCAGGGGCGCTTCCTCGGCAAGTCGAGCCCGGTGCACTTCTTCTGGGGCGCCTTTGATCTCGCGCTCACGCGGTTCAGCGGGCGTCGTGCTCCCGAGCCGGCGGCGAGCGAGTGGTCGGTGCTGCGCGAGGCGAACTCACACGAAGAGATCAGCGTCGGATTCTGGCCGGGCAGCGCCACGGTGGCCGAGCCCGCGTTCTATGCGTATGCCCGTCCCGAGCCGGCCGGCCTTGCTTCGATGTCGATCCGCCCGCCGGCGGCTTTCTACAGCCCCGAGCTGGCCGACTTCATCCTGCCCTACGAAGCGGTGCGGTCGGCACCCTCACCGGATGACACGGTGCTCGACTTCTATCAGGGCGCGTACGACGCTGCCGCCGATCTCGCGCACTGGGATCGCGCGGCCCTCGACCGACCACGAGCGGAGTGGCCGCGACCGACCGCTACCCTCCCCAGGTAGAGTCGGCCGACCTCGGGGTCCTCGAGCAGGGCCGTGCCCGGCCCCTCCAGCCGCACCTGACCGTCGGCGAGGACGTCGCCGCGAACACGGTGTCGATTGGAACGGGGGAGCGCCCGGCCGAGGGCTCGTCGAGCAGCAGCAGGCGCGGGTCGAGCATGGGCGCCCGGCCCATCGCCACCATCGGTGAGGTCCTTGGACTCACGAGGGATCTGGGACGTGCGGCAGATGCCGGGCCGGAAGACCTGGTGTGATGGTGCCCTCACGCACCTCGAGCGAGCAGCCGTCGACGGCGCGCACGCTACCGAACGCCTTGGCGAGGTTGTCGACCGCGAGGAAGCGCGTCATGGGCCGGTCGCCGGGTGCTAGCATGCCGTCATGCTCGACAGCGTGATCGCGAACGGTCGGGTCGTGACGCCCCTGGGCGCGGGGGCGTGGGAGATCGGCATCGAGGGCGAGCAGATCGTCGCGGTGGGCCTGCCGGGCTCGCTGCCCCGCGACGGCGCCCGGCTGATCGACGCCGCCGGGCTGGTCGTCGTCCCCGGCGGCATCGATCCGCACACGCATCTCGCCCACGCGATCATGAGTCATCCCGACCAGCCGTCGGCGACGCTGGGGCCGGAGGACGACACGCGCGGCATGGCCTACGGCGGAACCACCACGCATCTCGACTTCGTCTACGTGCGGCCGGGGGTCGACAGCATCCAGGGCGCCATCGAGCAGCGCGCGGCGCGCTGGAAGGGCAACTCCCACGTCGACTACGCCTACCACGTCACGCTGTGCGGCAGCCTCGACCTGAAGGTCTTCGAGCAGATCCCCGAGGCGATCCGCGCCGGTTACCCGAGCTTCAAGGTGTTCACCACCAACGTGCTGCCGCCGCACCCGAAGCGGCAGGGGAACCGGCTCGACTTCGGGCGCATCGGCTTCGCCATGGAGAAGGTGGCGCCGGCCGGCGGCCTCATGGTCGTGCACGGCGAGGACGAGGACCTGGTGCAATTCAACTACGAGCGGTTCCGCGCCGAGGGGCGGATGGACGGCACGAACCTGCACCTCGTCCACAGCAAGCTCTCGGAGCTGCTGGCCTTTCGCCGCACGGTCGCGCTGGCGCGCGCGATGAGCGCGGCGGTGTACTTCGTGCACACCTCCGCCAAGGAGGGCGTGGACACCATCGGCGAGGCTCGCGCCGACGGGCTCCCGGTGTACGGCGAGACGCTGCACCAGTACGCCTGCTTCAACGCCGAGTACTACACGACGCCGCGCGGGTTCTGCTCGCACACCTATCCCTCGCTCAAGTCCCCCGAGGACCAGGCGTCGCTCTGGCGCGGCCTGGTGCACGACGGCCTGGCCACGCTGGCCACCGACGAGTACCCGACCTCGCTCGAGCTGAAGCTCCGCGGCCGCACGATCGAGGACGTGACCGGCGGCAACGTGGGCGCCGAGGCGCGCATGGGCATCGGCTACAGCGAGGGCGTGGTGAAGCGTGGGATGACGCTCGAGCGCTTCGCCGACATCACGGCGACCAACGCGGCGAAGATCTTCGGTCTCTATCCTCGGAAGGGTGCGATCGCCGCCGGCAGCGACGCCGATCTCGTCTTCATCGATCCGTCGGTGCGCAAGACGCTGGTCAAGGACGACTTCCACGTCACCGACTACAGCCCCTGGGAGGGCTGGACCGTCTCCGGCTGGCCGGTGACCACGCTGCTGCGCGGCAAGGTGATCGTGGACCGCGGCCGGCTGCTCGGCACCACCGACGACGGGCGCGAGCTCACACGCGCGATCGACCCCGTCATCCTGCGCCGTCCCGCCTGCTGAGGGCGGGCGCGCTCACGGCCGGACAGCGCTGGGCGGGTTCAGCCTCGCCGGGCGGCCCAGGCCGCGCGGTTGTTCTGGATCTGCTCGGCGTGAATCTCGGCGTGGTCGGCATAGAGCTGGAGCCACCTCGTCGCCGAGTAGGGCCCGGACTCGCTGTGGGTTCCGCTGCGCCGCCAATCGGCTTCGGTCATCAGCTCGAGAAGCGGTGCGGTCGATGCCCGGGCCGCCTCGAAGGCCCTGAGCGCGGGCTCGACGGCCCGGCTCTGGTAGCGGAGCCGCCGCGCGTACTCCTCCTGATCGTAGGCCTGGATCCTCGGCGCGTCGTCGACGAGGAGCTGACGCAGGCGCTGCGCGGCGATGGTCTCGCTATCCGCGAGGTGGTGGACCACCTCGCGCGCGCTCCACTCGTTGGGGCCCGGCCGAAAGTCCAGCTCCTCGCCGGCGATGCCCGCGAGGGCGGCGGTCACCCGCTCGTATCCGGCCTTGTAGCGCGCGATCAGGCGCTGCCGCTCGTTCGCCGTCATGGCCATGAGGATACGCGCGGAACCTTGCGGAGTCAGCACCACCTTCATGCCGTCGGCCTGGCGGCTACACTCGATCCGGATCGATCGGGGCGGGAACGGGCTCGGGACCGCCGGGTGGCAGGTCGGCCAGCGGCAGCAGCACCTCGATGAACGCGTTGAGGCGATGCGTGACCTCGGCGGCGTCCTCGGGCGTCAGCGGCAGGTCGAGCGCCTGGGCCAGCGCGCGAACCTGGGCTTCGGTGAGCTCGGTCATGGCGTTCAGAGCTGGGGCCGGCGCCGGTGCCAGTCGGTGGACTGCTCGTAGGCGTGGCCCACGCGCAGCACGGTGGCGTCCTCGAAGCGCCGGCCGATGATCTGCAGGCTCAGCGGCAGGCCGGAGGCGCCGAACCCGCACGGCACCGCCAGGGCGGGCGTGCCGGCCAGGGCGGCCGGCGTCGTGAACGACCGGCGCGTGAAGAACCGCGCGCCCGCCTCGCGCGTGCTGGTGATGGGCGCGGTGAAGGTGGCGATCGTGGGCGCGGCCCGGTGCGAGGTGGGGGCGACGAGCACGTCGTGGTCGACGAGGGCGTCGAGGACCTGCTGGCGGACCAGGGCCCGGGCGTGCTGGGCCTTCTGGAGCAGGACGGCCGGCAGGAGGCTGGCGGCGAGCAGCCGCCGGCGCGTGCCGGCATCGTAGTCACCGGGGCGGCGGCGCAGCCAGGCCAGGTGCAGTCCCGCACCTTCCGAGTCGCAGATCGCCATGAAGGCGGCGCCGGCCCGCGCCACCATCGGCAGCGATACCTCGTCGACCACGGCGCCGAGCGCGCGCAGCACGCCCACCGCCGCCAGGACCGCATCGCGGACCTCCGGATCGGTCTCGCCGCCGTGGGTCAGCTCGCGGATCACGCCGACGCGCAGCCCGCGCACCTGGCCGGTCAGTGCGGCGCGGTAGTCGGGCACCGGGCGGCGCGTGGTGAGCGGGTCGCGCGGATCCGACCCGGCGATGATCCCGAGCAGCAGCGCGCAGTCCTCGACGGTGCGCCCGAGCGGGCCCGGCGCGTCGTGCGACCAGCTCAGGGGGATACAGCCGTGCCGCGAGACCAGGCCCCACGTCGGCCGGTGACCGGCGACGCCGCACCACGAGGCCGGCGTGCGCACCGACCCGCCGGTGTCCTCGCCGAGCGAGACCGCGCACAGCGCCGCGGCCACCGCCACGCCGGAGCCGGCCGAGGAGCCGCCGGTGTCGTGGTCGGTGTTCCAGGGGTTGCGCGGCTGGCCGAAGGGGAAGTGGATGGTCCCGCCGAGCGCGAACTCGGTGAGGTTCAGCTTGCCGAGCAGGATGCCGCCGGCCGCCGTCAGTCGCGCGACCACGGTCGCATCCTCGTCGGGGACGTGATCGGCGAGGATGCGCGAGCCGGCGGTCGTGCGAACGCCGCGCGTCGCGAACTGGTCCTTCACCGCGAAGGGCACGCCGTGCAGCGGGCCCAGCGGGGCGCCGCGCGTCACCGCCTCCTCGGCCTCGCGCGCGGCGTCAAGCGCCGCTGCCCGCGTGACCGTGATGTAGGCGCGCAGCCGCCCGTCGAGCCGGTCGATGCGGTCGAGGTACGCGCACACCAGCTCGACGGGCGACACCTGCCCGGCCCGCACGAGCGCGGCCTGCCGCGTGGCGCCGAGGAACGCGTCGATGCTCACGCCGCCGGATGCTAGCACGCTCCCGGGAAGTTTGACGTCGCCGTGAGGGTGCGGCTCGCGTAGGCTGATTCCCGATCCTGTCCGCGGAGGTGCGGCCTGCGCGAGCTCGAGGTCGTGATCGTGTTGCTTGGCGCGGTGCTGGCCCTGGTCACGCTCGCCAGCCGCGTCCCCATCCCGTATCCGATCTTCCTGGTGCTCGGCGGGCTGGCGCTCAGCTTCGTCCCGACCATCGTGCCCGTGCGCCTCGACCCGGACCTGGTGTTCCTGGTCTTCCTGCCGCCCATCCTGTGGGCGGCCGCGTACTTCACCTCGCTGCGCGACTTCCGTGCGAACCTGCGCCTCATCACGCTGCTCGCAGTCGGACTGGTGCTGGCCACGACGGCCGCCGTGGCGGCGGTGGCGCGGGTCCTGTTCCCGGGGATGAGCTGGCCGGTGGCGCTCGCCCTGGGCGCGATCGTCTCGCCGCCCGACGCCGTGGCGGCGACGGCGATCGCCCGCCGGCTGCGCATCCCGCATCGCGTCGTCGCCGTCCTCGAGGGCGAGAGTCTCATCAACGACGCCTCCGCGCTGGTGGCGTACCGCACGGCGGTGGCCGTGGCGGTCGCGGGCGGCGGCTTCGTGGTGACGGAGGCGGTGGGGCAGTTCATCCTGGCGTCGGTCGGCGGCGTGCTCATCGGCCTGGCCGTGGGCGCGCTGACCACCCACGCCCTGCGCTTCACCTCGGACAGCCTCGTCGAGACGGCCGTCACCCTGCTCGCGCCCTACGCCGCCTGGGTCATCGCCGAGCGGGTCCACACCTCGGCCGTGCTGGCCTGCGTCGCCGGCGGCCTCTATTTCGGCCAGCGGTTCAGCGCACTGGTGGCGCCGGCCACTCGCGTCCAGGCGCTGGCGGTGTGGAGCCTGCTGGTCTTCGTGCTGAACGGCGTGATCTTCATCCTCATCGGCCTGCAGCTCGGCGCCATCCGGGAGGCGGGGCTGCCGACGAATCTCACGACCGTGGTGTGGCAGGGCGCCCTCGTCACGGCCACCGCCATCGGCGTGCGCCTCGTCTGGGTCCCGCTGGCCGTCGTGATCCCGCGGCTCGTCAGCCCGTCGCTGCGACGGCGCGACCCCATCCCGCCCTGGCGCGCCATCGTGCTCGTGGCGTGGATCGCGATGCGCGGCATCGTTTCCCTCGCGGCCGCCCTCGCGCTGCCCGAGACCTTTCCGTTCCGCGACCAGATCATCCTGATCACCTTCGCCGTGATCCTGTCGACGCTGGTCCTCCAGGGGCTGAGCCTGATCCCGCTGATCCGCTGGCTCGATCTCGACGAGGACCGGACGCTCGAGCTGGAAGAGGCGCGCGCACGCGAGGACGCCGCCCGGGCCGCGCTGGCCCGGCTCGATCAGGCCTCCTCGGAGGCCTGGCCCCGAGCGGAGGATGTCGAGCGCCTGCGCGCCATCCACACCCAGCGGATCCGGCGCGCGTCGCCGATCGACCTGGGCGATGGCGAGGAGACCGCCGCGGCGCAGGCGGCTCTGCGCCGGCTCCGCCACGAGACGCTCTCCGCCGAGCGCCGGGCGCTACACGAGCTGCGCGATCGGGACGTGATCAGCGACGAGGTCTTCCACCGGCTCGAGCAGGAGCTCGACGTCGAGGCCATGCGGATCGGGCTCGGCGACGTGCGGATGCGTGACGCCTGACCGCCCGGCGGGCCCCGAGATCGCCCGGGAGGCGATGTTCGAGCCGAGTTGACGCGGGGGGCCACTCTCGCTATAAACTGCGCACTCCTCAGCGAGAGAGGGACACCCCGTGGACATCATCCTTCAGCTCACGTTGAACGGCCTCGCCGTCGGGTGCATCTACGGCCTGGTCGCGCTCGGGTTCGTCCTCATCTACAAGGCGACCGAGCTGGTGAACTTTGCGCAGGGCGACCTCATGATGCTCGGCGCGTTCACCTGTTACATGTTCGTCGTCTGGTACGGCTTCGGGTACTGGGTGGCGTTCGCGGCGGCCGTCGCCGCGGTGGGCCTGTTCGGCGCCGTCCTCGACTCGGTGGTCCTCCGTCGCGTCCTCGGCCAGCCCCAGTTCGCGGTGGTCATGCTGACCATCGGCCTCGGCGCCATCTTCCGGAGCTTCGCGTCGATGACGTGGGGCTCGGAGATCTACACGCTGCCGACGCCCTTCAGCGCCCGCACGACCCGGATCGGCGGCGTCAGCGTCAGCCACGAGTACGTCTCGATCATCGTCGGCACCATCCTGCTCTGCGCGATCCTGTACGCCTTCTTCACCTATACGAAGGTCGGCGTGGCCATGCAGGCCGCCTCGCAGAACCAGCTGGCCGCCTACTACATGGGCATCCCCGTGAAGCGGATGTTCTCGCTGATCTGGGCGATCTCGGCGGGGGTGGCCGCGATCGCCGGCGTGCTGCTGGCGCCGGTCTCGCTGATCGACACCAACCTCGGGTTCATCGGCCTCAAGGCCTTCGCCGCCGCCGTGCTCGGCGGATTCGGCTCGATTCCCGGCGCGCTGGTCGGGGGCCTCACCATCGGGCTCATCGAGCTGGGCTCCGGCGCCTACCTGCCGCACGGCTTCAAGGATGTCGCCGCTTACGTCGTGCTGCTGACGGTGCTGGCGATCCGGCCCCAGGGCATGTTCGGCACGGCCGGTCGCAAGAAGGTCTGACGGCGGCATGCGGTTCGTCTTCAAGACGTCGTACGCGCAGGACCTGGGCCTCTTTCGCGACGGCGTGCAGCGCAACTGGTACGTCGCGCTCCTGGTCGGCTTGCTCGTGCTGCCGACGCTCGTGCCCACCTACCTGGTCGACGTGAGCCTCGTCCTCATCTACGGGCTGGCCGGCCTCTCGCTCATGGTGCTCGCCGGCTACACGGGGCTCGTCAGCCTCGGCCACGCCGCCTTCCTCGGCATCGGCGCCTACGCCCACGTGTACTTCGCGCAGGACCTCGGCCTGCCGTGGGTGGTGGCGGTGGCGCTGGCCGCCGCGCTGACGGCCGCCGCCGGCGTGCTGGTCGGCCTGCCCGCGTTGCGCATGACCGGCGTGTACCTGACCATCGCCACGCTGGCCTTCGCGCTGATCATCCAGGAGGTCTTCGTGCAGTGGGAGCGCGTGACCGGCGGCCTCCGGGGCAAGCCGGTCGACAAGCCGGTCATCTTCGGGGTGGCGTTCTCCAACGACGTCGCCTTCTACTTCCTGTGCGTGGGCGTGCTGATGGGCGGCCTCTGGCTCACCAGCAACGTGCTGCGGTCGCCGACGGGGCGGGCGTGGGTCGCGATCCGGGACAGCGAGATCGCCGCCCAGTCGATGGGCGTGAACCTCGCGGTCTACAAGACCATGGCGTTCGCCTACTCGGCCGGTCTCATGGGCATCGCCGGGGCGCTCTTCGCCCACAAGGTCGGCTTCCTCGCCCCCGACATCTTCAGCGTGCTGCTCTCGATCCAGCTCCTGCTCATGGTCGTGGTGGGCGGTCTCGGCAGCCTGCACGGCGCGCTGTTCGGGGCCGTCTTCGTGGCGATGCTGCCGGTGGCCATCTCCCAGGCGCGGGACTCGGTGCCGGCCTGGATCGGCTCGGCCACGGGCATCTTCGGCAAGGACGCCAGCACCGCCGCTTACCTGGGCGTGGAGCGGTTCGTCAAGCAACCCGGGCTGGAGCCCGGCATCTTCGGGCTGATCCTGGTACTCTTCATCCTGTTCGAGCCGCTGGGGATCTACGGGCGCTGGCTCAAGCTCCGGATCTTTTTCTCGACGTTCCCGTTGTACAAGCGTGCGACGTTCAAGCGGCAGAAGTCGTACATGCGATCCGAGCGCCTGCGATGACCTTCTTCAAGGCCGACGGCCTCGCCATCAACTTCGGGGGGATCCGGGCCCTCGACGGGGTGTCGTTCGAGGTCGAGCCGGGCCAGGTCTTCACGATCATCGGTCCCAACGGCGCCGGCAAGACGACCATCTTCAACCTCGTGAGCCGCATCTACGACCCGAGCCAGGGCCGGCTGATCTTCAAGGACGAGGACATCACCCGGGTGGCGCCGCACGAGATCGCCCGGCGGGGGATCGCCCGTACCTTCCAGAACATCGAGCTGTTCGAGCACGCGACGGTGCTGCAGAATCTGCTGCTCGGCCGCCACGCCCATCGGCGCTCGCGGTTCGTCGAGGAGCTCTTGTTCCTGCCCCGCGTGCGGGCGCTCGAGCTCGAGCACCGCGAGGCGGTGGAGAAGGTGATCGACTTCCTCGACCTGCAGCCCTACCGGGACAGCCTGATCGCCAACCTGCCCTACGGCGTCCGCAAGGTCGTGGAGATGGCGCGGGCGCTGTGCACGCAGCCCACGCTGCTCCTGCTCGACGAGCCGTCGTCGGGCCTCAACGTGGAGGAGACGGACGACATGGCGTTCTGGATCCAGGACATCCGGACGCTGCTCGGCATCACCGTGCTCATGGTCGAGCACGACATGCGCCTGGTCAGCGCGGTGTCCGACCGCGTGCTGGCCCTGAACTACGGCCGCCCCATCGCCGCCGGCGATGCCCGCGAGGTGCAGGAGCATCCCGAGGTCGTGAAGGCGTACCTCGGAGGCTGAGGATGACGGAGGCGCTCCTCGAGGCGACCAACATCGAGACCTTCTACGGTCCGATCATGGCCATCCGCGGCGTCAGCTTCGTCGTGCCCAGGGGCGGCATCGTGACGATCCTCGGGGCCAACGGCGCCGGCAAGACGACGATCCTCCGCACGGTGTGCGGCGTGATGGATCCCCAGAAGGGGTCGGTGACCTTCGAAGGCAAGCCGATCCACGGGCTGGACCCGGACAAGGTGATGCGGCGCGGACTGGCCCACGTGCCCGAGGGGCGCGAGGTCTTCCCGCTGCTCACGGTGCTCGAGAACCTCCGCATGGGCGCGTTCACGCGGTCCGACACCGCCGGCATCGCCCAGGATCTCGAGACGGTGTACGAGTACTTCCCGGTCCTGCGCGCCCGCGCCGAGCAGCGGGCCGGCTCCCTGTCGGGTGGCGAGCAGCAGATGCTGGCCATCAGCCGGGCCCTGATGGCCCGGCCCAAGATGATGCTGCTCGACGAGCCCTCGCTGGGGCTGGCCCCCCGGCTGGTGAAGGAGATCTTCGAGATCATCGGGCGGATCAACCGCGAGCGGGGGGTGACCGTGCTCCTCGTCGAGCAGAACGCCAACATGGCGCTGCACGTCGCCGACTACGGCTACGTGCTCGAGGTCGGCCGCATCGTCATGGCCGATACCTGCGCGCGCCTGCTGGACAAGGAAGACATCAAGGAGTTCTACCTGGGCGTGAAGGAGACGAGCGTGCGGGGCACCCGCCGCTGGAAGCGAAAGAAGACATGGCGCTGATCCACGGTCAGGACACGCTGCCCAGGCTCTTCCGCCACGTCGTGCGCGAGCGCGGCGACAAGGTGGCCATGCGCGAGAAGGACCTGGGGATCTGGCGCGCCATCTCCTGGCGGGAGTACGGCGCCCGGGCCCGCCACACCGGTCTCGGCCTGGTCGCGCTCGGCCTGCGGCCGGGCGACGTCGTCTCGGTCATCGCCGAGAACCGCCCGGAGTGGCTCTTCACCGACCTCGGCACGATGTCGGTGGCCGGCGTCACCAACGGCATCTACACGACCGACTCGCCGCGGCAGGTGGAGTACATCGTCAACGACAGCGGCAGCCGCTTCTTCTTCGCCGAGAACGAGGAGCAGCTCGACAAGATCCTCGAGGTGCGCGCGCAGTGCCCGCAGCTCGTGAAGATCGTCGTCTACGACATGGACGGCCTGCACGGCTTCCGGGACGACCAGGTGATGCCGTTCGAGGCCCTGCTCGAGCTGGGTGCCCGCTACGACCGCGAGCACCCCGGCGCCTGGGATGCGATGGTGGAGATCGCCCGGCCCGACGACCTCGCCATCCTCGTGTACACCTCGGGCACCACCGGCCCGCCCAAGGGGGCGATGCTGAGCCACCGCAATATCCTGTTCCAGCTCGGCTACGCCGATTTCCTCGCCGAGCCGCGCGAGGGCGACCAGCAGCTCTCCTTCCTGCCGCTCTCGCACGTCGCCGAGCGGACCTTCACCGTCTTCTACCCGCTGCGGACGGGCGCCACCGTGAACTTCGCCGAGAGCATCGACACCGTCCCCGAGAACATCCGCGAGGTGGCCCCGGCGGTGTTCTTCGCGGTGCCGCGCATCTGGGAGAAGTTCTACTCGGGGGTGGCGCTGCGCATGCGGGAGGCCACGTGGCTCGGCCGCCTCGCCTACCGGTGGGCGATCGGTGCCGGCATGCGCGTGGCCGAGGCGCGGATCGCCGGCCGCCGGCCGTCGGTCGCCGGGCGGCTGCTCTACCGGATCGCCGACGTCCTGGTGCTCGACAACGTCAAGCGCTCGCTGGGGCTGCACCGGGCGCGGGGGGCGGCGACCGGGGCGGCCCCCATCGCCCCCGACCTGATCAAGTGGTACATGGCGCTGGGCATCGACATGCGCGAGGTCTACGGCCAGACGGAGAACTGCGGGCTGGCCACGGCCATGCCCGCTCACCGAATCAAGCTCGGCACGGTGGGCGTGGCGCGGCCCGACACCGAGGTCCGCGTGTCGCCCGCCGGCGAGATCCTCCTGAAGGGGCCGCACGTCTTCCTCGGGTACTACAAGAGCCCGGTCAGGACGGCGGAGACGGTGGTGGACGGCTGGCTGCACACGGGCGACGTCGGGGAGATCGACGCCGACGGCTTCGTGCGGATCACCGACCGGATGAAGGACATCATCATCACCGCTGGCGGCAAGAACGTCACGCCCTCCGAGATCGAGAACCAGCTCAAGTTCTCGCCGTTCATCGCCGACGCGGTCGTGATCGGCGACCAGCGGAAGTTCCTCTCCTGCCTGGTCATGATCGACCCCGAGACGGTGAGCCAGTTCGCCCAGGAGCGGAGCGTCCCGTTCACCGACTTCACCTCGCTCTGTCGCGCCAAGGAGGTTCAGGACCTCATCTGGGGCGAGATCGAGCGGGTGAACCGGCAGCTGGCCCGGGTCGAGACCATCAAGACGTTCCGCCTGATCGAGCAGATCCTCACCCCGGAGGACGAGGAGCTGACCCCGACCATGAAGCTGAAGCGATCCTTCGTGAACCGCAAGTACAAGGACGTCATCGACGGCATGTACGAAAGGAGCGAGCGATGAGAAAGATACTGGTCGTGAGTGCGGTGGTGGCCGCCGTGGCGGTGGCCGGCGCCGCGATGGCGCAGAAGGACACGCGGGGCGTCACCGGCAACGAGATCGTCCTCGGTATGCACACCGACCTGTCGGGCCCGGCCGCCACCTACGGCGTGTCGTCGTCGAACGCGGTGAAGATGCGGTTCGACGAGGCCAACGAAAAGGGCGGCATCCACGGCCGCAAGATCCGGCTGGTGGTCGAGGACACCCAGTACCAGGTGCCGCGGGCGGTGCAGGCCGGGACCAAGCTGATCAACCGCGATCGCATCTTCGCGATGGTGGCGCCGCTCGGCACCCCCATGAACAACGCGCTCTTCAAAGACCAGTTCGAGGCCGGCGTGCCCAACCTCTTCCCGCTGTCGGCGGCCCGCTCGATGTACGAGCCGTTCCACAAGCTCAAGTTCTACGGCGCCGCCTCCTACGTCGACCAGATCCGGGCCGGCATCAACTACTTCGTGACGAAGAAGGGCAAGAAGGCGCTGTGCGCCATGTACCAGGACACCGACTTTGGCAAGGAGGTGCTGGACGGCGTGCAGCAGCAGGCCGAGCGGATGAAGATCAAGGTCGTGGAGACGGTGACCCACAAGCCGACCGACCAGGATTTCACGGCCCAGATCACCAAGCTCAAGAGCGCCGGCTGCGACCTCGTCGCGCTGGGCACCATCGTGCGCGACTCGATCGTGCCGTACGCGACGGCGCGCAAGATCGGCTGGACCGACGTCGACTTCCTCGGCTCCGCCGCCACCTACGACCTCTTCGTGGCCGCCGCCCAGGGCGGGGTGACGGAAGGGCTCCACGCGATGGGCCTGACCGACATGCCGTACCGGGACACGCTGAGCCCCACTGCCCAGAACTGGTTCGACCGCTACAAGGACCGCTACAAGGCCGACCCGAACATCGGGGCGGTGTACGGCCACGTGGCCGCCGACCTGACCGCCGTGGGGCTGGGCAAGGCCGGCAAGGACCTGAACCTCGACACCTTCGTGAAGGGGCTGGAGGCGATCAAGGGCTACCGCGACATCTTCAACGGGCCCGAGGCGACCTTCGGTCCCGACAAGCACCAGGGCGCGAGCTCGTCGTTCCTGGCCGTCGTCAAGGGCGGCCGCTGGGTCCGCCTGACCGATCCGCTCACGTTCTGAGCTCGAGGGGCCGGGGCCGTCATCCGACGGCCCCGGCCCCGTCACCCCCGTATGATGTTCGCGTGACCGATACCGACGGTGTCCTGACGTATGCGTACCGCGGCTGCCAGTTCACGATCCCGGACGGCCTGGCGGCGCCCAAGCAGGGCTCGCTGTTCTTCTGCCGCAACGTCACCGTCGGGCGGGGCGAGCGGGTGCTGGAGATCGGGGCCGGGCTCGGCCTGGCCGCCGTGCTGATGGCGAAGGCCGGTGCGCGCGTCGTCGCCACCGACGTCGTGCCCGAGGCCGTCGAGGCCATCCGTGACAACGCCCGGCGCAACGACGTCGCCGTCGACGTCCGCCGGGGCGACTGCTACGCGCCGGTGCGGGGCGAGCGGTTCGATCTGATCTGCGCGAACCCGCCCCAGATGCCGACGCCGCCCGGCCGCGAGCGGGCGGACGCCACCGCGCTCGCCGACAACGGCGGCGTCGACGGCTGGATGATGCTCGAGCGCATCATCGCCGGCGCGCCCGACCATCTCGCCCCGGGCGGCCGCCTCGTCTTCACCATCTTCGGCTTCCTCGGCCGCCGGGCCGCGTTCGCCCGGCTCGAGGCTCGCGGCCTGGCGCCCGCGGTCGTCGCCACCGAGACCCAGTCGTTCCCCCGGATCGGCTACGAGCGGCTCGACCACATCCGCAGCGTGGACGCCGAGGGCACGCTGGCCGGTGTGGGGATCCCGAGCACCGTCGAGCGGCTCGTCATCGAAGGGCGGGCGCGCTGAACGCCGTCGCCGGCGTCGACGTCGGCGGCACGACGACGTCGGCCGGGATCGTCAGCCGCGACGGCGCCGTGCTCATGACCGAGATCGCCCCCACGTACGGCGACGGGCCGGGCACCGCGGGGCGCACGCTCGTCGCGCTCCTGGCCCGCGTGCTCGAGCGCGCCGCGAGCCAGGGCGTGGCGGTCGGGGCCATCGGCGTCGGCGTGCCGGGGACGGTGGACCCCACCACCGGCGTGATCGGTGAATCGCATCACACGGCCGAGCTCACCGGTCAGCACCTCGGGCGCAGCGTGGGCGAGCGCTTCGGGATCCCCGCCTTCGTCGACAACGACGTCAACGCGCTCGCGCTGGGCGAGTGGATGTTCGGCCTCGGCCGCGGGACGCGCTCGCTCGTCGTCCTCGCCGCCGGCACCGGTATCGGGGCCGGCATCGTCCTCGACGGCCGACTCGTGCGCGGGGCCGGCGGCTACGCCGGCGAGTTCGGCCACGCCCCGGTGAAGTTCGACGGCCGGCCGTGCTGGTGCGGTGGACGCGGCTGCCTCGTGGTGTACGCGAGCGGGCGGGGGATCGCGGAGGCGGCCGGCGGCCGCCCGGCCCCGCTCGTCTTCCAGGCGGCGGCCGACGGGGACCGGGAGGCCGCCGTCCTCGTCGACGAGGCGTGCGACGCGCTCGGCGCGATGATCGGGACCATCGTGAATGGTCTCAACCCGGAGGTCGTCGTGGTGACGGGCGGCGTCGCCGCGGCGTACGCCGCCCGCGAGGCCCGGGTGTTGCGGGCGGCCGGGCGGCACTCGCTGGGGCTGGCGCTGGCCCCCACGCGCATCGCCATCGTGCCGAGCGGCAAGGGAACGACGGTGCGCGGGGCCGCCGCGCTGGCGTTCTACGAAGCGGAGGGCCGTCCACGCTGAGCGCGCGCGTCGCGATGCTGACGCCGGTGAACGCATCCGCCGGGCGGGGCAACGCCGTCACCGTCGACCGCATCGCGCGAGGACTGGCCGAGCGTGGCGTGCTGGCGCGCGTGTGGGACCTGTCGGCGACGGCCGCGCCCGCCCTCGTGGCCGGCGTCGTCGCCGACCGGCCGTGCCTGGTCCACGCGTTCCACGCGTGGCGGGCCGGCCCGCTCGCGCTCGAGGCAGCCCGGCGGCTGAGGGTCCCCTGCGTGGTGACGCTGACCGGCACCGACGTCAACCACGATCTCGTCGCCGACGAGCGCGCGCCCGCCGTCGCCCGCGTGCTGAAGGCGGCGGCGTCGATCACGGTGTTCCATCGATCCATCACCGCCCGCGTCGTCGCCGCGCTCCCCGACGTGGCGTCGCGCGTGGTGGAGATTCCGCAGGCCGTCGCCTTCGCACGCACCGATCCCCTGGACCTCGACACCCGCTGGGCCCTGCCCGCCGACCGGCTGCTCATACTCTTCCCCGGCGGCATCCGCCCCGTGAAAGCCCCGCTCCTCGCGCTGCGCGGGCTGGCGCCGGTGGCGGCACGACATCCACAGTTGAAGCTGGTGTACGCCGGACCGGTACTGGAGGCGGCCGAGGGCGAGGTGCTGTTCCACGCGCTCCGCTCGCGCCCGTGGGCGCGCTATGTCGGCACGATCCCGCACACGCAGATGGCCTCGCTGCTCGCGCAGGCTGACGTGGTCGTCAACAGCTCGGTCTCGGAAGGCGGGATGGCGAACGCGGTGCTGGAGGCGCTGGCGCTCGGCCGTGCCGTCCTCGCCTCCGACATCGAGGGCAACCGCTCGCTCATCGAGCACGACGTGACGGGGCTGCTGTTCCGCGACCCGGACGAGTTGACCGCCCAGGCCGAGCGCCTCGTCACCGATCCCGATCTCCGCGCCCGCCTGGGCGCCGCCGGCCGCGCCCGAGTGGAGCGCGACTACCCCCCCGACCGCGAGATCGACGCCTACCTGAACCTCTACCGCTCACTCGGTGCTCTGCCGCCGCTCTAAACCCAAAAAATCCGGACCGCGCGCGTCGTGGTGCGGCGGGGGCCGGGCATCGGGCCTGTGCGGTGTCCCCTCCGCGCAATTCGATGGCGCGCCGTCGCCGGGGCTCGCTTCGGGCGTGGCTCGCGCGGCCCCCCCATCCCCCGGAGGGGGCTGGGTTGTGGCCAGTAGACCGTCGGGGGCGCGTTCGAGCCACGCCCGAAGCGAGCCCCCCGACGGCTAGCCATCGTTGCGCGGAGGGGACACCGCACAGGCCCGATGCCCGGCCCCCGCCGCACCATGGTGGACGGACGCCCGGTCGACTCAGCTGTTACGGATTGGTGCGGCGATCGTAGAGGTCCTCGCGCGTCCGGGGCGCGTCGCCGGTGGCGCGGTCGCCGTGCTTCTGCATGAGGACCTGGTAGAGGCCGATCGAGCTGGTCTCGAAGGCCACGGCCGAGCAGGTGAGGTAGAGCAGCCAGGTGCGGTAGACCCGCTCGCCGGCGATGCGGCGCGCCTCCGCCGCGCGGGCGCCCAAGCGGTCGGCCCACTGCCGGCACGTGCGGGCGTAGTGCTGGCGCAGACACTCGACGTCGAGGACCTCGAAGCGCGCCCGCTCCATCTCGGTCAGCGTCTCCGACAACCCGCCCAGGTCCCCGTTGGGGAAGACGTAGCGCGTGAGGAACGTCGTGTGGCTGGTCGGTTTCCAGTGAAAGCTGTGCTTGATGCCGTGGTTCAGGTAGAGACCGCCCGGATTGAGCATCGCGTGGACGCGCGCGAAGAAGGCCGGGTAGTTCGGGATCCCCACGTGCTCGATGACGCCGACGGCCGCGATCTTGTCGTACCGGGCCGAGGCCGGCAGGTCGCGCAGGTCGAGATACTCGACCCGGCAGCGGTCGGCCAGGCCGAGGGCGGCGATGCGCTCGGCTGCGTAGTCGGCCTGGGCGCGCGACAGGGTGACGCCGTGGGCGCGCACGCCGTAGTGCTGCGTCGCCCAGATGGCCAGGCTGCCCCAGCCGCAGCCGATGTCCAGCAGTGTCTCGCCGGCGTTCAGGCGGAGCTTGCGGCACACCAGGTCGAGCTTGTCGGCCTGCGCCTGCTCGAGGGTGCCGTCGGGCTCGCGAAAGTAGGCGCACGTGTAGACCATCAGCGGATCGAGGAACAACGCGTAGAACTCGTTGGAGACGTCGTAGTGATACGAGATGGCCTGGGCGTCGCGCTGCCTCGGCGTGCTCACGGCACGGCCTCCTTCATGCCGAAGATGGTGTCGAACACGATGCGCCGCCGCGCGACGCCGGCGCCCAGCACGAGGCGCACGGCCGTCCGGGCGACGGCGTCGGGAAGACCAGCCAGGCGCCGGCCCAGCCAGCCCGGGTCGCCGCGACCGTAGAGGCGCACGACCTCGCGCGCGTACCCGTCGAGCGGGACCCCGTGCCGGACAAACGCCGCCACCGCCTCGGCGGCGAGGCTGCCGCTGCGGATGGCGGGGCCGATGCCCTCGCCGCTGAGGTCGCGCGCGAGACCGGCGGCGTCGCCGACCAGGCAGAACCGCTCGCCGATGATGCGCCGCGGGGCCTGGCGTCTCACGACGTACGCGTGCCCCTTGAAGGGCGCGATCGGCAGGTCGGCGGGCAGGCGGCCGGACGCGCGGAGCGCCTCCACGAGCGCCTCGCGCCGCTGGGGCAGGCTGCCGTCGGAGCCGCCCGTGCAGCCGATCCCGATGTTGACCCAGTCGCCCTTCGGGAAGTACCAGCCGTATCCCCGCAGGTCGGGCTCGACGTACAGCTCGGGCGCGTCCATGAACGGCGCCAGGGAGGCCAGCTGCACGGGCGTGAGCTGCGTCTCGCTCTCCTGCGCGACCACGACCTCCTCGCGCCCGGAGATCCGGCCGAGCGCCCGCGCGACCGGGCAGTGGTGGCCACCGGCCCCGATCACCACCGGGGCCTCGAACTCGCCGCGCGCGGTCACCACCCGGGCGCCGCCGCGGCTCACGGCGACCTCGCCGACACGCACGCCGCACCGCACGTCCGCCCCCGCCTTCGCCGCGCGCTCGAGGAGGTAGTGATCGAACTCGCGGCGCAGGATGCCGTAGCTGGCCGGGCGGTCCCAGCGCGTCTCGTGACGCGCTCCCGCGAAGGCGAGCCGGCAGGCCGTGAAGGGCTGGATCGTGCGCGGGTACGTCTCGGGATCGATCTCGACGTCGGCCAGGGCCACCGGCGTCACCCAGCCGGCGCAGATCTTGACGCGCGGGAAGACGGCCGCGTCGAGCACGAGCGTCCGCACGCCCGCCTGGGCCAGCCGCCAGGCCGCGGTGCTGCCGCCGGGACCGCCGCCCACCACGATGACGTCGTGGGTCATGCGTGGTTCTGGCGCGGCGGCCGCAACGCGGCCGGGCCGATCGACAGCAGGAGGCGCAGGCGCTGCGCCAGCGGCAACCGGATGGACTCGAGCGCGTTGGCCACGTGCATCGCCGCGAACAGATCGCCGTCGATGTCGATGGCGCTCTGCACGTAGGCCTCCCCGAACGTCAGGGGGGTGGGATCGCGCATCAGCCGCACGAACGTCTCCGGGGCGTGGATGACGACGGTGAAGGCCGGCGCGCCGGACCCGAAGGGGACCATCGTGCCGTCCCAGAGGCGGAAGGCGAAGTCCACCTGGGCATCGGCGAAGACCTGCCGGAGGACACCGGCCGCGCGGTGGGACAGGTGGAGGGCCACGACACGCATTATCGGTGTGTAGCGCCCGCTGTCAACGGTCGCGCGCATGGCGGTGGGGACCCCCGGGAGGCCTGGTATACCCTGCGGGAGGGCGCGGCTGACCTGCCGCCCCGATAGATCGGAGAGGGCTCGATGGCGGTGACGGTCCGGTTCGTCGGCAGTGGTGACTCGTTCGGCAGCGGCGGGCGGTTCCAGACCTGCATCCTGGTCGACGGGCCGGCCTCCCGGGTGGCGATCGACTTCGGCACCTCGTCGCTGATCGCGCTGGCCCAGCAGGGGATCGCGCACAACTCGATCGACGCGATCCTGCTCACCCACCTGCACGGCGATCACTGCGGCGGCGTGCCATTCCTGCTCATCGACGCGATGCTGGCGGCCAAGCGCCAGCGGCCCCTCACCATCGCGGGGCCCCGCGATCTGCGGCGCCGGATGGCGGAGATCCGCGAGGCGCTGTTTCCGGGCTCGCACGTGATGACGCCGGACTTCGCCGTGGACTGGATCGAGCTCGAGCCCGGGCGCCCGTGCCGGGTCCTGGATCTGACGGTGACCGCGCAGCCCGCGCGCCACACGCGGGAAACGAACCCGATGTCGCTGCGCGTCGAGGTCGGCGGCAAGGTGGTCGCCTACACGGGCGATACCGAGTGGACGGACGACGTCGTCACGGTTGCCCAGGGCGCGGACCTCTTCATCGCCGAGTGCTACTACTACGCGAAGCCGATCAAGTGGCACCTGAACTACCCGGCCATCGCCGCGCACCGGAGCGAGCTGGGCGCCAAGCGCGTGATCCTCACCCACATGAGCCGGGAGATGCTCGACCACGCCGACGAGGTGCCGGAGGAGTGCGCCAGCGACGGGCTCGTGGTGACGCTGTGAGCCACGCCTTCGATCTCGACACCCTGGTCGAGGCCGTCACCGCCGGCACGTTCGCGGCGACCATCACCGACCGCTGGAACGCCATGGGCGACCGCCCCACCGGGGGGTATCTCCTGGCCGTGTGCCTGCAGGCGCTGCGGCAGGTCATGCCGTTCCCCGATCCACTGGACGTCTCGGCCTTCTTCCTGCGACCGACCATGCCGCACTAGCGCGTCACGCCAGCGGGACCATTGGCGGGGCCGGCGCGCCCAAACGGCCCTTTCGACTGGGGCGCCCGGCGGCCATAGTGCAGACGCCGGCTCAGGAGGCGTCGCATGCGGTTGATGGCCGAGTTCTTCTTCATGCTGCTGTGGGCGATGTCGTTCAGCCTCATCGCTCTGTTCCTCGTCGCCCGGATGCTGTGGGTCGGTCTCAGCGTGACCCCCACCGAGATCCGCGCCACGCTCCGTGCGCGCGGCTTCCTCACGCGGGCCCTGCTCGCGAACGTCCTCGTGGTGCCGGCGCTGGCCGTGCTCCTCGTGAGCGTGCTGCCGCTGAGCGGCGACGCGCGGCTGGCGATCCTGCTGCTGGCGGCGGTTCCCGGCGGCATCGACTTCCTTGTCTGGAAGGACTCGCCCGGCGCCGGGGCGCGGAGCCCGGCGGCGCTCGTCTTCCTGCTGTCGATCGTGGCGGTCGTCGTCGCCCCGGTGATGCGAATCCTCGTCCAGCAGTTCGGGCCGCCGCTGGCGCTGTCCTATACACGGCTCGTGGTCGCCAGCGTGCTGGGCCTGCTGGTGCCGTTGCTCGCCGGCCTCGCGATCCGCCGGGCCGCGCCGGCCGCGGCCGAGATGCTGACCCGCGTGATGGCGGTGGTCTCCGTCGTGCTCTTCGTCGCCGCCAATCTCGCCATCGTGATCGTCCACGGCGCCCAGCGACGTGTGGGTGCCCTCGACGTGGTCGCGATGGTGCTCTTCGTCGCCGGCGCGGCCGCGGTCGGCTGGCTGGCGGGCGGCCCGGCGGCGCCGACGCGTCGGCGGCTGGCGCGCGTGACCGCGATGCGCAACGTCGGCCTGAGCCTGCTGATCGCCACCGTCGGCGTTCCGCACGGCGGCGTTGGTCTGGCCATCGTCGTGTTCGTCGTCGTGCTGATCGTGCTGCGCGTGATCGTCGCCGGGCTCGCCGTCGTGCGACGGCGTCGCCTCGCCGTCGATGCCGCGATGCGGAGCGTGTGAGCGCCGCGCGCGCGATGGGACCATGGTCCGATGGACATGTGTCGCGGTCGTCTCCATCGTGAGCCATGAGCCGGCGAGACACTCGAGATGACGCGCGGATTCCTGTGGTGGATCGAGAAGGCGGCACAGGGCATCGAGACGCTGGCGGTCGCGCTCATCGTCGCGGTCATCGTCGGCGCCGGTCGCGCTGGATAACACGCTGCGCAGTGTCGCCGGCCTCGGCATCCTCGTGCTGATCCGCCGGCCGTGGCAGACCCGGGCCGTCGATGAGTCCACGCCCGCGGAGGGAAGCGGAGCATGAGCTGCCATCTGAGTATCACCTCACGCCGGCCCGGCCGGCCTCCCACGGTCGACATGGTCTGGATCTCCGGCGGAACGTTCACGATGGGTTCCAACGATCACTACCCGGAGGAGGCGCCCGCCCACGACGTGACCGTCGACGGGTTCTGGATGGACAAGCACACGGTCACCAATAGCCAGTTCCGGCGCTTCGTCGAGGCCACCGGCTACGTGACGGTCGCCGAGCGGAAGCCGAATGCCGCCGACTACCCCGGCTCCCGGCCCGAGCTGCTCGTCCCCGCCTCGGTCGTGTTTCGCAAGCCCAAGCATCCCGTCGATCTCCGCAATCACTACAACTGGTGGGTCTACGTCGCCGGCGCCGACTGGCGGCACCCGGAGGGTCCGGAGAGCTCGCTCAAGGAACGCGCGCGCCATCCCGTGCGGCACATCGCCTACGACGACGCCGTCGCTTACGCCGGCTGGATGGGCAAGGATCTGCCGACCGAGGCCGAGTGGGAGTTCGCGGCGCGGGGCGCGCTCGAGGGCGCCGTGTACGCGTGGGGCGACGAGTTCGCGCCCCGCGGGCGCCAGATGGCCAACACGTGGCAGGGCGCGTTTCCGTGGGAGAACCTCGTGGT
The DNA here is from genome assembly GCA_963743355.1 of uncultured Candidatus Rokubacteria bacterium. Classification (GTDB taxonomy): domain Bacteria; phylum Methylomirabilota; class Methylomirabilia; order Rokubacteriales; family CSP1-6; genus AR5. The sequence goes on along the minus strand of CAVUPM010000002.1, from coordinate 1,909,782 downwards.
CGACGGCTACGAGGGGACGGCGCCGGTCGGGCAGTTCCCGCCCAACGGCTACGGCCTGTACGACGTGATCGGCAACGTCTGGGAGTGGACGACCGATTGGTACGAGGAGCGCCACGAGCCGGCCCACGCGTGCTGCGCGAGCGTGAATCCGCGCGGCGGCGAGCGGGAGGGGAGCTACGACCCCCGGACACCCGGCATTCGCATCCCCCGCAAGGTGATCAAGGGCGGCTCGTTCCTGTGCGCGCCGAACTACTGCCGGCGCTACCGGCCGGCCGCGCGCATGGCGCAGGCGGTCGACACCTCGACCTGTCATCTCGGCATTCGCTTGATCGTCCGGCCGCAGCCGGACGCGCCCGGCCCGAGCGACCCGACCGGAGGTTCCCGATGACGAGACGGGCCGCGACCGCGGTGGTGACGGGGCTGGGCTGGCTGGCGGTGACCGCCGGCGCTGGCGCCGAGGTATTCGTCTATCCCCGGCCCGGTGTCGGCCAGGAGCAGATGCGGCAGGACCAGTACGAATGTCACACCTGGGCGAAGACGCAGACGGGATTCGATCCCTCGCAGCCCCCCGTCGCTGCCGCGCCGGCGCCGGTGGCGCACAGCGGTGGGGCCGTGCGAGGCGGGGCGCGCGGGGCCGCCGTCGGTGCGATCGGCGGCGCCATCGGTGGCGACGCCGGCAAGGGCGCGGCGGTGGGCGCCGGCGTCGGGGCCGCCACCGGACTGCTGCGCCAGGGCGCCCACAACCGAGAAGCGGCGAGCGTCGCCGCGCAATCGCAGGCGCAGCAGCAGAGCAACGTCGATCGCTACGACCGCTCGTACGCCGCCTGCATGTCCGGGCGCGGCTACCAGGTCCGCTGACGCCGAGGAGTGGGGATGAAGTGGCCAGGGATCGTGCTGCTCGGGATCGCGCTGATCACGGTCGCCGCCGCCGGGCCGGGCCAGGCGCAGACGCCGCGCGCGGAGCCGTCGGCCAAGCCGGCCGCAGGGGGTGGGGACACCGAGGGCGTGTCGGGCCAGCTCGCACTGACGCGCGCCTCGATCCAGACGCATCGGCAGGCCATCGTCACCGAGGCGATCGACCTCGACCCCCGGCAGACCCAGGCGTTCTGGCCGCTCTACCGCGAGTACCGGCTCGCGATGGGAAAGGTCAACGATCGCTTCGTCAAGCTGCTCGCCCGCTATCTCGAGAACTACCCGCACCTGCCGGACACGCTGGCCGGCCAGCTGCTCGACGAGTCGCTCAGCATCGAGGAGGCCCGCAACCAGGTGCGCCGACAATACGTCTCGCGCTTCCGCAAGGTGCTCCCCGATCGGCAGGTGGCGCGCTTCTTCCAGGTCGAGAACAAGCTGGACGCCATCGTCAACGCCGAGCTCGCCGAGCGTGTGCCGCTGGTCGAGTGAGATGGCCCCCCACCGGCGGCGCGCCGCCCTCGCCGCGCTGACCCTCGCGATCGCGACCGGATGGTCGCCCGTCACGGCGCAGTCACCCAGCGTCGGCGACGTCTTCCGCCAGGTGGCGCCCTCCGTCGTCGTGATCCGGGCCCGCGGGCGCGAGGTCGCCCGGGATGGCGGCGAGGCCACGTTCACCGAGACGGGCTCGGGCGTGCTCATCGCGCCGGACGGCAAGGTGATGACGGCGGCGCACGTCGTGCACGCCATGGACACCATCACCGTGGAGACCGTCGGCGGCGAGAGCATCCCGGCCCGGGTGGTGGCCTCGGAGCCGGCCGCCGACCTCTCGCTGCTCCAGCTCGACCGCGTCCCCGCCGGCATGCGCGTCGCCCGCATGGCGGACTCGGACGGCGTGCGGGTCGGCGACACGGTCTTCGTGGTGGGCGCGCCCTACGGGCTGAGCCACTCGCTCAGCGTGGGCTGGATCAGCGCCCGGTGGGCGCCCAACACGATGTACAAGGCGATGCCGCTGGCCGAATTCTTCCAGACCGACGCGGTCATCAACACCGGGAACTCCGGGGGACCGATGTTCAGCCTGAAGGGCGACGTCATCGGGGTCGTGAGCCACAACATCTCCAAGAGCGGCGGCAGCGAGGGGCTCGGCTTCGTCGTCACGATGAACACGGCCCGGCAGCTGCTGCTGGAGCAGCGCTCGTTCTGGAGCGGGCTCGAGGGCCAGCTGCTGACCGAAGACCTCGCCGATCTCTTCAACATCCCGACCCGCGTCCTCGGCTACCTCGTCAAGACCGTGGCCAAGGACTCGCCGGCGTCGGCGATGGGACTGCGCGGCGGCACCAGGCTCGCCACCATCGACGGCGGGCCGCTGACGATCGGGGGCGACATCATTCTCGAGGTCGCCGGCATCCCGGTCAACTCGGCGGCCGATCTCGTGAAGATCCGCGAGCACCTGCGGCAGCTCGCCGCCGGGGCGCCGTTCACTGCCCGCGTGCTGCGCGGCGGCCAAGTCCTCGAGCTCAGCGGCCGCGCGACGAAGTGATGACGTTCGAAGTGATCGTGTCAGGAGGAATACGTTGATGTTGCTGAAGTGGTTGTCTATTCCCGCGGTCATCGTCGTCTGTGCGTTCACGGTCGTCGGCTGTCACTCGATGACGGGCCGGTCGTTCGTCCAGCACGTCGACGACAAGACCATCACCAGCCAGGTGAAGACCAAGCTGACCACCGACAAGTTCGTCCACCTGTTCTCGACCGGGGTCGGGACGCACTACGGCGTCGTGCACCTCAGTGGCAACGTCGCCACGCCGGCGGAGCGGGCGGAGGCGGAGCGGATCGCCAGCCGGGTCAACGGCGTGAAGCGCGTGGTCAACGACATCGTCGTCGTTCCGCGCGACTCGAGGACGCCGGGGACACCCGGCTCGAGCCCGGCGGCGAGCCCGGCCTCGACGAGCTCCGTCGGAGCGACGCGATAGCGTGGCAGGCGCACGGGCGGGCGCGGCCGCGCCGCGCCCGCCTTCGTCGATGTGTCATCGAGAGCCCGGAGGAGGACGACGTATGTCCGGACGGAACTGGTCGCTGACCGCGATGTGCGTGATGACCCTGCTGACCCTCGGGGCCTGCGCGTCCGGCGGAGCCGGCGCTCCGGCCGGTGGTAGCGCTAGCACCACCGTCGGCGCCCCGGTGGCGGTCACCGACTTGAAGAGCGTGACGGGCCGCTGGGCCGGATTGATGGACCTGCCGGGCGGCGGCCGCGACGTGCAGTATCTCGAGGTCACGGTGCTGGAGGACGGCACCTACCGGGCGACGTCGGCCCGTACGATCGGCATGATGGACCGGCAAGGCACCGTCGCACTGAGTGACGGCCGTCTCGTCCTCCGGGGGGAAAGCGGTGCCCGCGGAACCGCGACCCTGTTCTCGCGCGAGGGCCAGCCGACGCTCATGGTCGACATGACGGGGGCGAACCAGAGCCGGACGACGGCGCGGCTGCGACCACAGCCGTGATGCGCTCGGCGTCGCCGGCGTCGAGGGCGGTGAAGACCGCCGCCACCTGGACGCCGGCGGCGACCGGCCGGCGCGCCGCCGCCCGCGCATAGCTGCCGTTGCCGGCGGCGCCGTCGGCGAACTCGATCACGAGCTTCACGTCGAACGCGTCGTCCGGGACGGTGCCGTCCGCCTCGAACTCGACCCGGGCCAGGCCCAGGCGGGTGACGCGCACCCGCTCGGACAGGGCGGAGAATCCGCGCAGGTCCGACATCACGATGGACACCGTGCGCAGCTCACCGCCCAGCTTCACCGCGTCGCGGTCGGTCGCGCAGCCCCTGGATCATCTCGGCCATCGCGTGGGCCAGCGTCCCGATCTCGTCGCGGCTGTCGGGGACGACGGCGACCGAGAGGTCGCCGTCGCGCACGCGCTGGGCCGGGGCGCCGAGGCTGCGCAGCGGCCGCGCGATCCACCGCGACAACGCCACGCCGCCGGCGGCGGTCAGGAGCAGCCCGAGCGCGCCGAGCGCGGCGGGCCCGCCCCGCCTGCGCATCGATCTCCGCCGTCAGGTCACGCTCGGGCACCAGGATGGCCACCCGCCAGGCGCGGCGCCCGACGGTGAAGGACGCCGCCCGTCCCAGCACGCGCTCGCCCGCGTGATCGAAGACGCGGCGGCCGGCGGCGCCGTGATCCAGGGCGCGGACGGCGGTCGCCACCAGCGCCGGGTCGTCGCCGCCCGGCCGGCCGCCGCCGGAGCCGGCCACGATCGCCCCGTCCCCGGTCGCGATGAACACGCGACTGCGCAGTCAGGCGCGCGACCTGCGCCATCGCGACGTCGGTGAGCGCGCGGGCCCCGGCGCGCTTCTCCTGCCAGGCCGGTCCACCGAGCACGGCCCCGGTGAGGCCGGTCACGAGCGCGACGAGGGCCACCAGCGCCGTCGAGAACGCCGGGCGGCGACGGAAGCTCGCGACACCGGCCGCGGTGGGAGATGGTGGCGACACTCTCCACGTCTCGAACCCCGGCCGGACGCTCGCTAGAGCCGGCTAGCCCTCGCGGCGCGGGACCCTCGGCCCTTGTGACGCTGTTGCCGCGCTCTGCACGATGCGGGGCAAGGAGCAAGCGATGTCCCGAGAACACAGGTGATCCGCCCGCTCTTCTGGGTGATGCTCGCGGTGCCCACGACCCTGCTCGGTGGATGCGGCGCCCACGGCGCGATGCTGCGGTTCATGCTGACTCCGGACCGGATCATCGTCGAGCGCCGCCCCGACCCCGTGTATGACCAGCTCTTCCCCTACTACGTGGAGCTCTGTGCGATCAGCCAGTTCCGGTCCGTCGTGAAGGGTGAGGGCGGGGTCACGGGGCACGCCGTCATGTACATCAAGGGCGCCTGCAAGGACGAGCAGGCGCCTTTCCCGCAGCTGCGGCGTTGTCGCGTGACCGCGACCACGTTCGACGACCCCGAGCACGGAGCCGGGGTGAGCGTGGGGCGATGGTTTCGGAACGTCAACTGGGTCGCCATCCCCGGCTACGAGCTCTTCTATCAGGGCAACCTCGAGACCGGCGAGCGCCTGACGGAGGCCCATTTCGAGGCCACCGTGCGTGAGGTCATCGACAAGGGCGTCTACAAGGGCGTCGAGTTCCACGAGTACCCGACCGCGAGCGCAGGGAGAAGCCTCGCTGATTTCATCAGGACCCAGTCGATCGGGACCGACCTCGCGCTCCAGTTCGCGCGGTCGGTCTTCTGCGCGCGCCTGCCCGTGACCGAACGAATGGTGGACGAGATGATGGCCTTCCTGAACGACAAGAATCGCGAGTACGCCCAGGGGGACGCCGACTACAACTGGAGCCTCCTGGCGGACAACTGCGTCCACACCCTGCGGAACGCGCTGGCCGCCGCGAACGTGTGGTCGCCGATGTCAGTGCGAACCGTCAAGCTCCTTCACCTCTTCAATCTCGCCGTCCCCGCCAACGAGTTCGTGAATCTGGCCGAGCTCGGTGCCGAGGGGAATATCGAGGACCACCGGCACATACAAGCGGAGGGCCCGCCGCGAGACGCTCTCCATGAGTTCGGCTGGCTTCCCACCCGCCACGGCGCGCTGCTGAAGACCCTGGCCGTCCACGAGCCGAACGACATTTACGATACGACGTTTCGACTCTTCACCCTTCAGTCGCCGCTCAGGATGGGCAAGACCGCCCATGCGGTGGAGCTGCTCTCGGACGAGCGTTTCGTGGATCTGGAGGCCAACCTCCGCTATTTCCGGGGGAGATACAGCGCGATCCTCGCAAGCTGTCGGGAGGGGGGCAACGGCCTGGCGAGTGTGCGCGGGACGCCGTACCGCCGGGTCGAGCGTCTGCATTGCGGATACATCGAGGCGCAGCGCGACGAAGTGGACGCCATGCTGGAGCGACTGCCGCCCCGGAAGAGCGCGGCGGACCCCCGACGGCTCCGCGAGTGAGCTGCCGGAGTGCAATCCGAGCCGGGAGACTACGCGCTCGACCTCGTCACCGTCGTCCTGCTCTCGGTGGCCACGCTGGCCGCGTCGTGGGGATACGGCGCGGGGAACACGCAGCTCGAGACGTTCTATCAGCGCCGGTTCCGCGCCGAGTTCAAGCCGGCGTTCGAGGCCTGGCTCCAGAGCCGGCCGGCGGTCAATCCGCAGGCGGCCCCGGGTCCGTTCACCCTGCCGGAATATCGTCTCGCGCTGGCCGAGCAGGCGACCCGCCTCGCCACGGAGGCGGAACGGCTCTTCCAGGAGGGCCAGACCGCGAACGAGCACGGCGACAACTACGTGCTCGACACCGTCGTGTTCGGCGGCGTGCTGTTCTTCGCCGGTATCTCCCAGCAGCTCCGGCGGCGCTCGATGCGCCTGGTGCTGCTCGGTCTCGCGGTGTAGCTTTGCCTGGGCGGGCTCGTCGGGCTGCTGCGACTTCCCGTTGCGTGAGCGTCAGCCGAGGTGGTGGTGGTGGCCGTGGCCGTGCTCGTAGTGGGCGCGGAGCAGGTCGGCGCCGAAATCGTTGCGCGGGTCGTGCCAGACCGAGTGAATGTGGTTGGCCTCGTTCTGCGTGTTGTCGAGCTCGATGAGCAGCGTCGGACCGTGGATCCGATAGTAGTGGGCACCGGCGTCGAGGGGCCCGGCCCAGGCGAAATGCACGCGCTCGAGCCCCGCCTCGCGCAGCCGCCGCAGCTCGTCGTCGGCCGCCTCCGCCCGCATGTTCCGCGCGTACTCCTCGACGAGCCGCAGCAGCGCCTCGCGCTGCGGCGGTGCCAGGTCGGCAGCCGGAATGCCCGCGGGGGAGGCGAGGCTCTCGCGACGGCCGGGCCCGGAGACGATGTCGCCCAGCGACTGGGCCGCGATGATCATGCGGCGGCGCTGCGGCGCGTCCATGCCCTGCGCGAGCGTGCGGGCGACGTCCTCCTCGCGCGCGAGGGCGCGCAGGCCCTTCGACGCGCCCGTGCGCACCTCGGCCGGATTCGCGCCCAGGAAGGCCGGGGTGACGGCCACCGGCTTGCCGGGCACGAGCGTGAAGTTGAGCGAGAGGTGGTGGCCCTCGAGCCGCCAGCCCCACGGAGCGGCGGCGCCGGGCGGACCGAAGACGCTCACGGAGTAGTTCTCGGGATCGCGCATCAGTGCGCCGAACGTCTCGAGCTGGCGCAGCACGCCCTCGAGCCGGATGACGTTGACGGCCTTGGCGTAGCCCACCTCGCTCAGGCTCGCCTTCATCAGCTCGTGCGCCGCGGCGCGGGCCGGGGCGGCCATCTCCTTGAACGGCAGTCCCTCGCGGCGCCGCGGGACGTAGCCCCAGTTGAAGCGCTCCTTGTCGCTGAAGGCGAAGACCGCGCGCCGGCGGGCGTCGGCGCCGAGCGCCGACAGAAACGCGGTCGCCGCGCCGGCCATCGCCGCTCGGCCCCCGTCGGCGACCTGGGCGAAGGCGGGCGCGCGCAATGCCCAGGCGACCCCGGCCGCCGCCGCGCCGTGCAGGAGCCGGCGGCGGCCGATCCCCTCCCGCCGACCGGTGCTCAGGGGTACTTCACGGTGCAGCCGTAGGCGCGAGTGACCGGCGTCTTCACCGGCTGGCCCGCGGCCACGCTCTGCAGCGCCGCGCGCACATAGTTCTGGGCGCCCTGCACGTCGCTCCGCCGCGAGGTCGGCTTGTCGTCGATCGCGCCCGCGTAGACGAGCGTGCCCGCCTTGTCGATCACGTACATGTGCGGCGTGTTGGTGGCGCCGTACATCTGGCCCACGACGCCGGTGGGATCGAGCAGCACGGCGCTCGGACTCGCGTTGCGCTTCACGGTCAGCTCGTCGGCCTGGCCCGCGCTCACGTGCCCCTGCGTGCCCGGCGAGGACGAGATGATCGTGAGCCAGATCACGCCCTGTCCGGTGGCCTCCTTCTGCAGCGCCTGCATGTTGCCGGTCTCGTAATGCTTGCGCACGTACGGACAGTCGTGGTTCGTCCACTCGAGCACGACGATCTTGCCCTGGTAGTCGGCCAGGCTCACGCCCTTGCCGGTCGTGGCCCCGGCGGTGAAGGTGGGCGCCGCCTCGCCGACCTTGGCGGCGGCCCACGCGGGGAGCGGTACCAGCAGGCCGCCGGGGGCGAGCACGGCGACGCCGGTGCCGGCCAGGAACGCACGACGGGTCAGTCTCGGCTGGGCCATGGATCCTCCTTGCGCAAGATCGTTCATCAGATTCTCTCCGTTGCGTCGAGCACGACGCGTTCGCTCAGGATCTGCGGCAGCACGGCGGGCTCGCCGCCGGCGCCGGCCGGGTAGAGCAAGTAGAGCGGGACGCCGCTCCGCCCGAACGAGCCGAGCACGCGCGTGATGACCGGATCGCGGCGGGTCCAGTCGGCCTTGAGGGTCACCACGCCCTTGCGCGCGAAGGCCTCGGTGACGGCGGTCGATCGCAGCGCCACCCGCTCGTTGACGAGACAGGTGATGCACCAGGCGGCGGTGACGTTGACGAAGACCGGCGTGCCGGTCGCGCGCAGCTCGGCCAGCCGCGCCGGGCTGAACGGCTCCCCGCCGGCCTCGCGGGCGCCCGCCACGCGCTCGACGGGCGGCCGGCGCCGGATCGAGCGCCGCCGCGCCCACCGCCCCGATGGCGAGCGCCAGCCCGACGCCGGTCGCCGCGCGCCGCCAGAGCGCGCGGGCCCCGCGCGAGGATTGATAGAGCCAGGCCGCGAAGGCGATCGCGACGAGGCCACCGAGCGCGGCCGCCACGCCCGCGGGGCCGGCCTGCTGGCTCACGACCCACACGAGCCAGGCGACCGAGGCGTAGAGCGGGAACGCCAGGAATCGCTCGAGCTGGACCATCCAGGGGCCGGGTCGCGGCAGCGCGCGCCGCCACGCCGGAACCAGCGTGAGCAGCAGGTACGGCAGGGCCAGCCCCAACCCGAGCGCCTCGAAGACGAGCAGCGCCGACGTCCACGGCTGGGTGAGCGCGTAGCCGACCGCCGCGCCCATGAACGGCGCCGTGCAGGGTGTGGCCGCCACGGTCGCGAGCGCGCCCGTGAAGAAGGACCCCGCGTAGCCGGAGCGGCCGGCGAGCGCCTGCCCGGCGCCGGCCAGGCGTCCGCCGAGGACGATCACGCCCGACAGGCTGAGCGCCAGCGCGAACAGCACGTACGCGAGCAGGGTGACGACGAGCGGCGACTGCAGCTGAAAGCCCCAGCCGATCTGCTGGCCGCCAGCGCGCAGCGCGATGAGCGCGCCCGCCACGAGCGCGAACGACGCCAGCACGCCGGCCGTGTAGGCGAGGCCGTGACGCACGCAGTCGGCCGCCGGCGTGGTGGACGAGGCCGAGCGCCTTCACCGACAGCACGGGCAGGACGCACGGCATCAGGTTGAGCACGAGACCGCCGGCGAGCGCCAGCGCCATCGCGCCGAGCAGCGCCGCCCCGGAGCGATCGGCGGTGGCCGGCCTGGGCTCGGCGCGGATGGTCAAGGCATGGCGCTCGAGACCGCCGTCCAGTCGTTCGGTCACCACCAGCACGCCCTCGATCGGCTCCGCGACCGCTTCCGGCAACGGGCCGCGCGCCACCTCGAGCGTGATGCCGTCCGCGCTCGTGCGCGCCTGCTGCGGGGCGGCGTGCTCGATGACACCCCAGCGGGCGGGATAGAACCACACCTGGGACACGCGCTCGGCGGTGAGGCCCGGCGCGGCGACGGTGAGCGTCACGCGCTCGGGCGTGGCGACGAAGGACGCCGGCCACGGGCTCGGCGTGGGCACCGCGCGGCGCGCCGCCGCGATCGAGGGCGCGCCGCGCGGATCGGGCGCTGCCGTGCCCGTGGCGACCGGCAGGCTCAGCGCGACCGGCGCCTCCTCCGGCACGCACGTCTTCTCGCAGACGAGCCAGCTCGCCTGTCCGCGCAGGGTGACGCGCGCGCCCGGCGCCAGGTCCGACGGCGCCGTCATCGGGATCGGCAAGACGATCTCGTTCGAGTAGCCGTAGCTCATCGCCGGTCCCACGGCGATCCGCTCGGGATGCGGCCAGTCGATCTCGCCCGCGGTGAATCCGCTCGGCAGCGCCCACTCGACGCGCGGCGGCTCGCCGGAGTCGCCGGGATTGATCCAGTACGTGTGCCACCCGGGCGTGATCTGCTGCCGCAGCCCGAGCCAGAACGTCTCGCCGGGCGCGATCGACTGCCGCTCGCTGAGCAGCTCGACGCGGACGAGGGGAGAGGCGGGGCCGGCCTCGGCCGGCGCGGCCGTCGCGCCCCCCCGGTCAGGGCCGCGACGAGGATGAGCCGGGTGACGGTGGAACGCATCCCGCTCAGCATTGTCCCACACCCCTTGACAGGCGTTGGCTTCGGGAGGATCGTGCGCAGCGATGGCGATCCCCGTCGGCCTCAACGTGTGGTCGCGCCTCGTCGACGCGACGTTCCCCTACCTCGACCGCACGGCGGCGCCGTTCGACTCGCTCTGGCTGCCCGATCACGTGCAGTACGCCGGCCACAAGGTGGCGGAGGGCTGGAGCCTGCTTACGTGGGCCCTGGCGCGTTACCCCGACAAGCGGTGCGGTCACGAGGTGCTGTGCAACAGCTTCCGCAATCCCGCGCACCTGGCGAAGCTGGCCGCGACGGTGCAGGCCCTGTCCCACGGCCGGCTGATCCTGGGCATCGGCGCCGGCTGGAACGCGGAGGAGTACCACGCGTACGGGTGGCCGTTTCCGCCGGCGAGGGTCCGCATCGCCCAGCTCGCCGAGGCGATCGAGCTGATCCGGGCGATGTGGACGCAGGCCCCCGCGCACTACAAAGGCGAGCATTACCAGGTCGCCGGCGCCTACTGCGAGCCACGGCCCGAGCCGTGCCCGCCGATCATGGTCGGCGGCCACGGGGAGCGCTATCTCCTGCGTGTGGTCGCCAGGCACGCCGACTGGTGGAACTATCCCTTCCGCGGTCTCGACGTCTACGCGCACAAGCAGGAGGTGCTCAAGGCGCACTGCCGCGAGGTCGGCCGCGACTACGACGAGATCCAGCAGGTGGTCCGCGTCGGGATCCTCATCGGCGAGAGCGAGCGCGAGGTGGAGCGCATCAAGGCGCGGCCGGACACCCGCGCGCTCGGCGACATCCGGCTGATCGGGACGCCCGCCCAGGTGACGGACACGCTGCTCGCGATCGTCGCCCAGGGCGCCCACCAATTGACGGTCAACTTCGCGGACGTGCCGAGACCCGAGGGAACCTGGCTGTTCGCCGCCACCGTCCTACCGCAGCTGCGCGACGCCTGAGGCCACGCTCGAGGGGCTGTGAATGAATCGCAGAGTCGAGGAGCGCCACGGCTTTGCCGGGGCGTGACGAGCGTCAGAGGGGGGTGTGGGGGGCCATGTCGGGGCCCCCATTCAGTCAGTCCTCGACGCGGGGACAGGTCCAGCACACCGCCCACGCCCAGCCGCCCAGCGTGCCCGCGTAGACTTCCGAGACGTACAGGCGCGCGTAGTGGGGGTTGCGGGCCATCAGATCGCGCTCGTACCGGGCGGCGTCGGGACTGCGCCAGCAGTAGAACTCGTGCCGGTTGGGGTGAGCGCACACGTGCCTCGGCCGTGTGTCTACGGCCCCGGGCCATGGCCTCCCTGACTGAGGCTCCACTGGCAAACTGTGCCCTCGGCTCCTGGTCGCGTCAAGACCGAAGTCGGGGACGCCGCCGCTGGCATCGGCGGCGTCGCTGTTGTACGTTCCGACAGGACAAGGAGACGTGAGCGCCATGGCGATCGTCCAGACGGACCTCGCGGGAGTGAAGCTGCACAGCCGCGGCAAGGTCCGCGATCTCTACGATCTCGGCGAGCACTTCCTCATCGTCGCGAGCGACCGCCTGTCCGCCTTCGACGTGGTCCTGCCCACGCCCATCCCGAACAAGGGCAAGGTGCTCACCCAGATGTCGGAGTTCTGGTTCGCGCACCTGGGCGATGTCGTGGCGAACCACCTCGTCTCGACGCGGCTGGAGGACTTCCCGCCCGAGGTGCGGCGGCATCGCGAGCAGGTGCAGGGCCGCTCGATGCTCGTGCGCAAGGCGGCGGTGTTCCCGGTGGAGTGCGTGGTGCGCGGCTACCTGGCCGGCTCCGGGCTCAAGGACTACCAGGTGTCCGGCGCGGTGAGCGGCGTGGCGCTGCCGCCGGGCCTGCGCGAGTCGGATCGGCTGCCCGAGCCGATCTTCACGCCGGCCACGAAGGCGGCCGCCGGGCTGCACGACGAGAACATCTCCGAGGACGAGGCCGCCCGCCGGATCGGCGCCGACACGATCCAGCGGCTGAGGGCGCTGTCGCTCGAGATCTACCGTCGCGCCGCCGAGTACGCCTCCCGGCGCGGGATCATCGTGTGCGACACCAAGTTCGAGTTCGGCCTCATCGACGGCCGGATCGCCCTCGTGGACGAGGTGCTGACGCCGGATTCCTCGCGCTTCTGGCCGGCCGATCAGTACAGCCCCGGCAAGCCCCAGCCCTCGTTCGACAAGCAGTTCGTGCGCGACTACCTCGAGCAGATCGGCTTCGACAAGCAGCCGCCCGGGCCCGCGCTGCCGGCCGACGTCGTCCGGGCTACCAGCGCCAAGTACGTCGAGGCGCTCACCCGGCTCACGGGCCTTCCGCTGCGCGAGGCCTAGCCCGGGTCGAGGACTACCCTGAGCTGGTTGACACGCTTCACCGGGTATTTCCGCCGCCGTCCCCCCTTCACGCTGGCCCTCGTCGGCCTGGTGGTGGTGCTCACCGGCCTCACCGGGGCCGTCATCGGTGGTCTGGCCTGGCGCGACCAGCGGGTGCGCTCGCGCTCGCTCCTGGACACCGCGATGGCCCAGGCGGCGCGCCTCACCGCCGCCCACGCCGCCCGCGTGTTCGAGGACGCCGAGGCGACGGTGCGCCTCGGACCGCTGCTGGTCGAGCAGGGCCAGCTCGACGCCAACGACGCCGACGCGCTCGAGCACTACGTGCTGGCCGTGCTGCGCGCGCACCCGCACGTGAGCTGGGTGAGCTACGGCGACCGCCAGAACCGGTTCGTCGGCGCCTGGCGCGACGAGCGCGGCCACGTCTACGTCAACCACAGCTTCCCGGTCGGCGCCCTCGTGCATCTCGCGGAGGACCGGGTGCTGCCGGACGGCCGGCGCGAGGTGGTGCGGCGCTCCTCCGACCACAAGTACCGCCCGACCGAGCGGCCCTACTTCCGCGCCGCCGAGGCGCGCCGGACGGTGGTGTGGACGGAGCCCTACGAGTTCTACGCCGGCGGCGGCCTGGGCATCACCTGTGCGGCGCCCCTGGTGGACGCCGCCGGGCAGGTGCGCGGGGTCTTCACGGTGGACTTCTCGCTGGACCGGTTGGCCGGCACGCTGGAGGACCTCGAGGTCTCGCCGCGCGGGCGTGTCTTCATCGCGACCGGGCAGGGGACCGTCGTGATCGGCCGTCGGGGGTCGGGGGCCTCCCGGGCCGAGGTCATCGACGCCGAGCTGGCCGCCGCCACCGTGCGTCGGGCGCCCCTGGAGAAAGAGGCGACGTTCGAGTTCGACCACCACGAGGAGCGCTACCTGGGCCGCGCGGTGCCGCTGGCGGCCGGCGATCTCCGGTGGCTGGTCGAGGTCGTCGTCCCCGAGCGCGACTACACGGAGCAGATCGACGCCGAGGGGCGGCTGGCCGCGCTGCTCGGGCTCCTCGCCCTCGGCGTGGCCCTCGTGGGCGGCATCGCGGTGGCGGGTTGGATCGCGCATCCGCTGCGCGAGCTGGCCCAGCTGGCGCGCCGGATCCGTCAGGGCCACCTCGACGTGGCGGCCGTGCCCCGCAGCCGCGACGAGATCGGCGTTCTCACCCACGCCATGAACGACATGGCCCGCGCGCTGCGCGACCGCGACTTCGTGCGGGAGACGCTCGGGCGCTACGTGAGCCCCGAGCTGGCCGCCGAGGTCCTGCGTGATCGCGAGGCGCTGCAGCTCGGCGGCGAGGTGCGCGACGTGGCCATGCTGATGTCGGACCTGCGCGGCTTCTCCGAGCTGTCCGAGCGCCTGGGCCCGTCGGCGATGATCGGCCTGCTCAACCGCTACCTGGCCTGCATGACGCCGGTGATCCAGCAGCACGGGGGGGTCATCGACGAGTTCATCGGCGACGCGATCTTCGTGCTCTTCGGCGCGCCCTTCGGCCGCCCCGACGACGCCGAGCGCGCCGTGCGCTGCGCGGCGGCGATGCAGCAGGCGCTGGCGGCGTTCAACGCGGACAGCCGCGGGCACGGCCTGCCCGAGCTCAGCATGGGCATCGGCCTGCACGTCGGCCCCGTCGTGGCCGGCAACATCGGCAGCTCCGATCGGGTGAAGTACGGCGTCGTGGGCCCCGCCGTGAACGTCACCGCGCGCATCCAGGCGCTGACCGGCGGCGGCGAGGTGCTCCTGTCCGAGGCGCTGCTGGCACGCGTGTCGTCGGTGGTGAGCGTGGCGCCGGGCCGGCATGAGCGCGTGAAGGGCGCGAGCGAGCCGATCACGGTGCACCGGCTCCTGGAGGTCAAGGGGACGCCGGCCGACGGCGCGTCATGAGGCTGCTCGTCATCCGCCACGCGAGCGCGGTGCCGAGCGGCACGCCGGGGATGGCCGACGACGACCGCCCCCTCACGCCCCGCGGCCGCGCCCGATTCCGGGTGGCGGCCCAGGGCCTGGCGCGGATCGCGCACCGGCCGGACGTGCTGCTGACGAGTCCGCTGCCACGCGCCCGCGCGACCGCCGAGATCGCCGCGCGCGCCTTCGATCGCGTCGAGCCCCTCGTCGAGCCGGCGCTGGCCCACGGCACCGTCGCCGACATCGTGGCGGCGCTGAGCCGGCAACCGATCGACGCCACGGTCGGGCTCGTCGGCCACGAGCCGGTGGTCAGCGCGCTGGTGGCGCGCCTGGTCGGAGCCCAGGACGGCGCCCGCTTCGCCTTCAAGAAGGGGGGGGCGGCGCTGGTCGACCTGCCCGACGGCGTCCGTGGCGGCGGTCGCCTCGTCTGGTTCGTGAAGCCCCGGATTCTCAGGGCTCTCGCTCGCTCCTAGTGTGTCCCGGCTCGGGACACTAGCCCGCCGGCACCCTGGCGCGCCGGCCGCACGTGCTACGATCGGTATCCCTGCCACTCCGGCGGGGGTCCAGCCTGAGGAGGCGCCCCATGGCCCACGGACAGCCCGCCGCGATCTCGTCGATCGGACGCACCCGTACGCTGGCGATCGACGTCGGTGGGACCGGCCTCAAGGCCTCCGTGCTCGACGAGACGGGCCGCCTGCTGACCGACCGCGTCCGTATCGACACCCCGGTCGGATGCCCGCCCCGCGAGATCGTCGAGGCGCTCGTCGGCCTGGTGGCGCCGCTCGGCACGTTCGACCGGGTGTCGGTCGGCTTCCCGGGCGTCGTCCGCAACGGCCGCGTCGTCACCGCGCCGAACCTCGACAACGAGGGGTGGAAGGCCTTCGACCTCGCCGGCGCCCTCGGCCGCGCGCTCGGCAAGCCGGTGCGCGTCGCCAACGACGCCGACGTGCAGGGCCTGGCGGTCATCGCCGGCCGGGGCGTGGAGATGGTCGTCACGCTCGGCACCGGCTTCGGCACCGGGCTCTACCTCGACGGGCGGCTGGCGCCGCACCTGGAGCTGTCGCACCATCCCTTCCGCAAGGGCGAGACCTACGACGAGCAGCTGGGCAACGCGGCCCGCAAGCGCGTGGGCAACCGGAAGTGGAACAAGCGCGTGGGTCGGGCGATCCGGACGCTGCGCGCGCTCACCAGCTTCGATCACCTCTACATCGGCGGCGGCAACGCCAAGAAGATCGACGTCGAGCTCGCCCCCGACGTCACCGTGGTGTCCAATGATGCCGGTATCAAGGGCGGCATCGCGCTCTGGCACGACTGAACCGCGCCCCGAATTTCGTCACGAATCCGTAATTTGACCCGATGAGACCCACACGGCACGATGCCCGCCGGATGCAGGAGCTGGTGGCGGTCGTCGATCTCGGCTCGACCGCCGTCCGTATCCTCCTCGCGCGACTGACGCCGGCCGCCCGATTTCGGATCGTCGCCCAGGAACGGGTGCCCACGCGCCTGGGCGGCGGTACGCCCGGCACGCTGCCGACCCGGGCGATCGAGGCGACGCTGCGCGCGGTCCGCCGGTTCTTTCGGCGCCACGCCGAGCCCGGTGGCGGCCCCCGCATCGTGGCGGTGGCGACCTCGGCCGTGCGCGACGCCCGCAATCGCGAGCGCTTGCTGGCGCCGCTGCGCTACGAGGAGGGCATCGAGGTGCAGGTGCTGAGCGCGCGTGACGAGGCGCGCCTGGGTGTCGACGCCGTGCTGGAGAGTCTGCCGGTGCGCAACGCGGTGGTCGCCGACCTCGGTGGCTCCAGCCTTCAGCTCAGCCGCGTGCGTGCTCGCAAGGTCGTGTCGACGGCCAGCGTCCCGCTGGGCGCCGTGCGGACCACGCGCCGGTTCCTGCATCACGACCCGCCGTCGGCGCGCGAGCTGCAGGCGCTGCGCGACGAGATTCGCACGCAGCTGCGCACGGCGTTGCCGCCGGCCGGGCGGGACGACATCCTGGTCGGGCTGGGCGGCACCGTCCGCACGCTGGCCAGCATGCACTTGAAGAGTCACCGGGGCGAGCGGCGGCACCGCCACGGCATGCGCCTGCAGCAAGCGGACGTGACCGCGATCCGCGAGCGTCTGGAGAGCGTGTCGCTGCGCCGGCGGCGGACGCTCCGCGGCCTCAAGGCCGAGCGGGCCGACATCATCCTGGCCGGCGCCGTGGTCATCGAGGAGGCCCTGGTGTTCGGCGGCTACCGGGCGCTGCTCGTGTGCACGCGCGGTGTCCGGGATGGCCTGTTGCTGCGCGAGACGTTCAACGGACGGGGATGAGATGGACGCGAATGCCTTCGTGAATCGCGAGCTGTCGTGGCTGGAGTTCAATCGCCGCGTGCTGGAAGAGGCGCAGGATCCCTCGGTGCCCCTGCTGGAGCGCGTGAAGTTCCTGGCCATCTTCAGCTCGAACCTGGACGAATTCTTCATGGTCCGGGTGGCCACGCTGAAGCGCCGCCTGCACGCCGGCGAGCCGACCTCGGGGCCCGACGGCCTCACGACGGCCGAGACGCTGGCGGCGGTGTCGGCGCGCGTGCACCAGCTCGCGGACGAGCAGCACCGCTGCTTCCTGCAGGAGATCCAGCCGCTGCTCGCCGACGAGGGCGTGGTGCTGCTGCGACCGAAGGAGCTGACCGGCGAGCAGCAGCGGTTCCTCGAGGAGTACTTCCGGCGCACGGTCTTGCCGGTGCTCACCCCGCTGGCCGTCGACCCCGGGCACCCGTTTCCGTATCTCGGCAACCGCTCGATGTGCCTGGTGGCCTCGATCCGCCCGGCCGCGCCCTCGACGCTGCCCCACAGCTCGCTGGCGATCATCCACATCCCGAGCCAGGTGCTGCCGCGCTTCGTGCCGTTGCCCGACGCCCACGGCCGCCACGTCGTCATCCTGCTCGAGGACGTCATCCGCCTGCAGCTGCCGAGCCTCTACAACGGCTACGACATCCTCTCGAGCCACGCCATCCGGGTCACGCGGGACGCCGACATCCAGATGCGCGGGCGCCCGGAGGATCTGCTGGCGAGCATCGAGGAGAGCCTGCGCGAGCGGCGGCTGGGCACCGCGGTCCGTCTGCAGTACGATGCCGACCTGCCGCCCGACATCCTGACCACGCTCCTGGAGGAGCTGGAGCTGCAGCCCGAGGACCTGTACGAGGGCGAGGGCTTCACGGCGTTCTCCGACCTGCTCCAGCTCTACGCGGCGCTCGACGTCCCCCGGCTCAAGGACGCGCTGCGCCCGCCGCACGCGGTGCCGGCCTTCGAGGGCGCCAGCGACATCTGGAGCGCCATCCGCGCGCGCGACGTGCTCGTCCATCACCCGTACCACGGCTTCGACGCCGTCACCCGCTTCGTGCGGGAGGCCGCGGTCGATCCCAAGGTGTTGGCGATCAAGATGACGCTCTACCGCGTGAGCCCGGCCTCACCGATCGCCCATGCGCTGCACACCGCCGTCGAAAACGGCAAGGAGGTCGCGGTGCTGGTAGAGCTGCAGGCGCGCTTCGACGAGGAGGCGAACATCCGCTGGGCCCGCGCGCTGGAGGAGGTCGGCGCCCACGTCGTCTACGGCCTCGTCGGGTTCAAGACGCACTGCAAGGCGTGCCTCGTCGTTCGCCAGGAGGCCGACGGCATCCGGCGCTACTGCCATCTCGCCACGGGCAACTACAACGTGCGGACGGGGGGCGTGTACGAGGACCTGGGGCTGTTCACCAGCCGCGACTCGTTCGGCGAGGACCTCACGTCACTGTTCAACCTGCTCACCGGCTACACCCGACCGCCCGGCTTCCACCACCTGCTGCTCGCCCCCACCAACCTGCGCGACGAGCTGACCGAGCGCATCCGTCGGGAGGCGACCCGGGCCCGGGTGGGGCTGCCGGCGCGCATCATCGCCAAGCTGAACAACCTGGTGGATCGCCGGTTGATCGAGGAGCTGTACGCCGCCAGCGCGGCCGGGGTGCCGATCGACCTCATCGTGCGGGGTATCTGCTGTCTGCGGCCCGAGGTGCCTGGCCTCTCGGAGAACATCCGGGTCGTGTCGATCGTCGATCGCTATCTCGAGCACGCCCGGATCTTCTACTTCGAGAACGGCGGTATCCCCGAGTACCTGCTCGCCTCGGCCGACTGGATGCCCCGCAACCTCGACCGCCGCGTCGAGATCGCCTTCCCCGTGCTCGACCCGACGCTCCAGTCGCAGGTCCGCCAGATCCTCGACATCCAGCTCGCCGACACGGTCAAGGCCCGCCGGGTGCTCGGCGACGGCTCCTCGGTGCGCGTGCACGCGGAGGGCCGTCCCCCGGTGCGCTCCCAGGAGCGCCTGCACGAGTTGACGGCCCTGGGAGGTCCGCTCGCCTAGAATGCGGTGATGGTCCACGATGGTGTGCAGCGCCGACTCGCCTGGGCCGGCGCCTGGCTGTTCGCCATCGGCATGGTCACCGGGTTGTGGGCGGCGGCCGTGCTCACCGAGAAGGTCACCGTCGAGCTTCCCCGCCTGGCCCTGGCCGCTCACCTCAACGCGTTGCTGGGCGGGCTGTGGCTCATCGCCGTGGCCGTCACCCTGCACATGCTCCGCTACGGCGAGACGGGCCGCCGGCGGCTGGCCTGGGTCGTCACGGTGCCCGCGTGGGGGAACTGGCTCATCACGCTGATCGCGTCCGTGCTGGGCGTCACCGGGCTGGAGTACACGCGGGGCGACCCGGCCAACAACGCGGTGGCCGCGCTACTGCATTCGGTCGTGGTGCTGCCATCGCTCGTCGGCGCCGGGGCGTGGGCGTGGGGGCTGGGCGGGCGGCGCTGAGTGGCGGTCAGCACTCGCGAACGGAGTGCTCGTCGTCGACGCTCAGGATGCGGCCGAGGCCGGCGCGCACCCCGGAATTGTAGCAGTCCACGATCGAGCGGAGCGAGCTTTGGGATGGGGGGCCCGCTCGAGGCCTCCCATCTCAAGCCGACTCGAGCTTCTCGGCTTGCCGGACCAGCTCGGCGACGGAGCCCGCCTGGGTCTTGTCCATCACGCGGCCCCGATGGAACTTCACCGTCTTCTCGCTGATGCCCAGCTCGGCGGCGATCTGCTTGTTGAGCAGTCCCCGCAGCACGAGACGCAGCACGTCGCGCTCGCGCGGCGTCAGCGTGGCGAATCGCTCGCGGGCGGCGTCGCGCTCGGCCCGCTGCCGGCGCCCGGTACGATCGCGCTCCAGCGCCTCGTGGATGACGTCGAGCAGCTGCTGATCGCTGAACGGCTTCTGCAGGAAGTCGAAGGCACCGGCCTTGAGCGCGCGGACGCTGGAGGGGACGTCGGCGTAGCCGCTGATGAAGATGATGGGGATCTCGCGCCCGGCCCGCGCGAGGCTCTCCTGCACCTCGAGCCCGCTCAGCCCCGGCATGCGGAGATCGAGGACCACGCAGGCGGGCCGATCCGGGAGCGGGCGTCCGATGAACTCGCTGGCGGCGCCGAACGTCTCGACCGGCAGCCCGTCGGAGCGCAAGAGCCGCTCGAGCGCGCGCCGCATCGACTCGTCGTCGTCGATGACGAAGACGATCGGCGTCACCATGGCGGTCGTGTCGTTCGCATGCACGGCGGAGTTGCCGCGGGGCAGTGCACCTTCGGGACGTGGACCGCGTCGATTCGTCATCGCCATCTCCCCAAAGGGCGCCGAGGGTCCTCGTCGATGTGACGACGGTCGCCGTTCGGCGCGGCTCCGTCGAAGAGCGCTCTTTAGGTATCGCCGCGATACTGCCCACTCAGGATGCCAGAGCCCCTGCCTTGGAACAATTGGGGATTTCCCCGATACGGCGCCCGTGCGTGGCCGTGCTCACCCCGCAAGGGCGGAACGATACTGGTCCTTATACGCGATTCGCGAGCTCCGCGGACGGGGCGGGGCCAAGATCCCAATCGACTGCGACGTTAGTCCAGGGCTCAGGCCCAAGGTCCAGCTTCCGCGCGGGTGCCGGTGCGTGGTGTGGTACGCACGGGTTCGAGGACGAGGAAGGGAGGCCGGAGTCGATGAACGGCCCGAGCACCAGGGAGAGCGGGGCGGCGGTCGTGGCCGCCCCCCAGGAGCGGCCGATGACGGACGAGGGGCGGCAGGACGTGGTGCAGTCGTGGAGCACCGTGCGGGTTCTCGAAGAGCTCCGCGGGCGCCAGGCCCGGCTCGAGCAGTTGCTCGAGATCACGCACGAGTTGGCCCGGAGCCAGGTACGCGAGGAGCTGCTGCTGCAACGTATCGCGGAGCGGGGCGCCCAGATCCTCCCCGCCGACGCCCTCGGCGTCCTCCTCCTGAACGAGGAGCGGTTCGTCGTGCGGGGCGCGGTCGGCGATGCCGCCGAGGTGTTCGGTGAGTCCGGCCCCGCGCGGGCGCGGAGCGCCCTGGGCGCGGCGATCCAGACCGGGGCCGCCGTCGTGATCCCCGACGCCGGGGGCGCCCGCACGGTGGTGGCGGTGCCGCTGCGGGGCGCCTGGCAGATCCTCGGCGTTCTGGCGGCGGCGCGGCCGGCGGCGCGGCCGTTCGTCGCCGAGGACGTGGAGGTCATGACGACGCTGTGCGCCCACGCGGCGACCGCGCTGGAGAACGCGCGACGCTACCGCGAGGTGCGCGAGGCGGACCGGCGCAAGGACGACTTCCTGGCCCGGCTCGCCCACGAGCTGCGCAACCCGCTTGCCCCCATCGTGCACGCCCTCCACCTCCTCGACCGCGTGCCGGGCCACGGGCCGCAGGGCGTGCAGCTACGGGCGATCATGGCCCGCCAGACCCATCACCTCGGCTGCCTCGTCGACGATCTGCTCGACGTCTCGCGGATCCGGCTCGGCAAGCTGAGCCTGCGACGGGAGCCCCTCGATCTCCGCGACCTCGTGCGGCGAAGCTTCGAGGCGCTTCAGGTCTCGCGACATGCCGAGGGCCACGAGATCGCCCTGTCGATGGGGCCGGGGCCGGTCGTCGTCAACGGCGACCCGGGCCGGCTCGAGCAAGTCGTCGGCAACCTGCTGCAGAACGCGGTGAAGTACACGCCGCCCGGCGCGCCGATCCACGTCGCGGTCGAGCGGACCGCCGGCGAGGCGATCCTGCGCGTGCACGATCGCGGCATCGGCATCGCCCCCGACGTGTTGCCCCACATCTTCCAGATGTTCACGCAGGCCGACCGCTCCCTCGACCGCGCCCAGGGCGGGCTGGGGCTCGGCCTGGCGCTGGTGCGGGCGCTGGTCGAGCATCACGGGGGCAGCGTGACGGCCGAGAGCCCCGGGCTCGGCCGCGGCAGCCAGTTCACGGTCCGCCTGCCGCTGAGCCCGGCGGCTCCGGCGCCGGCGGCCGACGGCCCGTCACGACGGTGGACGCGTCCGACCCGGATCCTGGTCGTGGAGGACAATCCGGATGCGCGGGAGGCGCTGCGCGGGGTGCTGGAGATGGAGGGGCACCGGGTGGCAGCGGCGGTCGACGGCGCCGACGGTGTCGAGCTCGGCGCCGCGTTCCGGCCCCAGATCGCCTTCATCGACATCGCGCTGCCCGGCCTCGACGGGTTCGAGGTCGCCCGCCAGCTCCGCGCCCGGGACGATGGCAAGAAGATCGTGCTGGTCGCGGTCACGGGGCGCGGGCAGCCGGAGGACCGCCGGCAGGCGCACGCCGCGGGCTTCGACGGCTATCTGGTCAAGCCGGTCGTTCCCGAGCAGCTCTTCGAGCTGATCGCGCAGGTGCCGCCGGCCGCAGGGTGGGACTAAGGTCCAGATTCCCCCCGTCGGCCGGCCATGTTTGGTTGGCGGGGATGCGGCCGCCAGACCGACCTCTGTCCATGATCCGGGCGCTCGCCGGGCCGGTGCTGATCGCCGCGGTACTGGCCGCACCAGTCGCGGCCGGCGCCCGAGAGCACGTCGAGGTCGTCATCGTGCTGCCGGGCGCGCTCCCGGCCCACGGGGTCGTGACGGAGCGCATTCGCGCCGCGCTCGCGCCGGCCGCCGTGGGGTCGATCCAGATCCACGTGGAGTTCCTTGAGGAATCCCGCTTTCCGGGTGAGCGGTACGGCCGGATCCTGCACACCTTCCTGCGCGACAAGTACGCCGGGCGCCCGGTCCAGCTCGTCTTCGCGATCGGCCCGGCCGCGCTGAACTTCCTGCTCCGGTACCGGAGCGAGCTGTTCGTCGACGTCCCGATCGTGTTCTCCGGGCTTCGCCCGGGCGATCTGGAGACGCCGGAGCTGCCGGCCCGGGTCACCGGCATCTGGCGCCCCGTCACCGTCGCCGACACGGTGGACGCGGCCCTGCGCCTGCAGCCGGCGACGGAGGACCTGGTGGTGATCGCCGGCACCTCGCGCTCGGAGCGGGCGATGCTGGACGACGTGCGGGTGGCGCTCGCGCCCTACGACGGCCGTCTGCGGGTACGGTATCTCGCCAACCACACGATGCCGGAAGTCCTCGACGAGGTCGCGGCACTGCCGTCGGGTGCGCTCGTGCTGTACCAGTCGCTGACGCGCGACCGGCAGGGGAGCACGTTCGTCCCCCGGGAGGCGCTCGAGCGGATCGGCGAGGCCTCGAGCGTGCCCGTGTACGGGCTGTTCGACTCGTACCTCGGCCACGGCACGGTCGGCGGTCGCGTCATCGACGTCGCCGACCTCGGCACCCAGGCCGGCGCGCTGGGCCGGGAGGTGCTGGCGGCCGGATCGGCGAGCGCGCTGCCCCCGCCGCGCGAAGGCGGCAGCGCGGCCGTCTTCGACTGGCGCGAGCTGCGGCGCTGGTCCCTCGACGAGCGGCGGCTGCCGCCCGGCTCGACGGTGCTGTTCCGGGACCAGACGTTCTGGCAGCGCTACGGGACGATCATCGGGCTCACCGTCGTCAGCCTCCTGGAGTCCGGCCTGATCGTCGTGCTGCTGCTGCAGTGGCGGCGTCGCCGGCGCGCGGAGCGCTCCCTGACCGAGCGCCTGCGCTTCGAGGAGGTGCTGTCCGGGCTGTACGCGCGCTTCGCGCTGCTGCAGATCGCCGACGTGGAAGCCGAGAGCGAGCGCAGCCTGGCCGCGGTCGGCGAGTTCCTCGGCGTCGATCGGGCGACGCTGGTGGCGCCGAGCGAGAAGACCGGCTTCCTGCGCATTCGCGGCTGGGCGCGCCGCGGCGTCGACCCCGGCCCGGCGGCGATCTCCCTCCTGCGCTTTCCCTGGACGACCGCGCGCCTGCGGCGGGGCGAGATCGTGAAGTTCTCCCGGCTCGAGGAGTTGCCGCCGGATGCCGCCGTCGATCGAACGACCTACCAGGCCATCGGCACCCGATCGCACGTCAGCGTGCCGCTCCTCGCCGACGACCTGGTGCTGGGCTCGATCGCCTTCACGACGGTGCTCGACGAGCGGGCGTGGCCCGACGAGCTGGTGCAGCGGCTGCAGCTGCTGGCCGGGGTGCTGGCCAACGTGCTGGCGCGGCGGCGCGCCGATGGCGCGCTCCGGGAGAGCCGGGCTCTCAGCGGCGCCATCGTGGAGTCGCTGCCCGGCACCGTGGTGGTGATCAACCGCTCGGGCGCGATCATCGCGACGAATCACTGGCGCCGGGGCGCGGTCGTCGGCACCGATCACGACGCGGAGCTGGCGATCGGCGCCAACTACCTGGCGGTGTGGCGTGGGCTCCTGGCGGCGGGCGACCGGACGGCCGCGGAGGTCCTGCGCGGGATCCAGTCCGTGCTCGACGGCACCAGCCTCGAGGTCGCGCTGGAGCACCAGGCGCCCGCCGCCGAGGACCGGGACGCCCAGTGGTTCGAGATCCGCGTGCATCCGCTCCGCACGGCGACCGGCGGCGCGGTGATCTCGCGGATCGACATCAGCGATCGCAAGCGCGCGGCCGCCGAGACGCGACGGGTGCGCGAGGAGCTGGCCCGGGTGGGGCGCATGGCGACCGTGGGGCAGCTCACCGCCGCGCTCGCCCACGAGGTGAAGCAGCCGCTGACGGGCATCCTCACCAATGCCCAGGCGGCCCGGCGCTTCCTGGCCACCGACCGGCCGGACCTCGACGAGATCCGGAGCATCCTCGACGACATCATCGAGGACGACCAGCGGGCCGCCGGCGTCATCCAGCGGCTGCGGGCGATGCTGAAGCGTCGCGAGCCCGAGCTGACGACGATCGACGTGAGCCGGCTGATCGAGGACGTGGTGCGCTTCCTGCGCACCGACGTGGTCATCCGCAACGCCGGCATCCGCACCGAGCTGGAGCCCGACCTGCCGGCGATCCGGGGTGACCTCGTCCAGCTGCAGCAGGTGCTGGTGAACCTCGCCCTGAACGGCCTCGACGCCATGCGGGACGTGCCGGTCGGGCACCGGCGCCTGCTCATCACGACCCGGCGCGCGGGCGACGGGGTGTGCGTCGGCGTGCGCGATTCGGGGACGGGGCTGACGGCGGAGTGCCAGGAGCGGATCTTCGAGCCGTTCTTCTCGAGCAAACCCGAGGGCATGGGGATGGGGCTGCCGATCGCGCGGTCCATCGTGGACGCGCATGGAGGCCGGTTGTGGGCCGTCAACAACGCGGATTGCGGTGCAACCTTCTTCTTCACCCTCACGACGACCGGACGCGACCCGGCCGCTGCCGTGCTCGAGTCGACGCTGGGCCGGGGCCGAGGCTGGCCCGCGGGGGCGGCGTGACGGGAGCGCGGCTGCTCGTCGCCGTCGTGGACGACGAGGAGTCGGTGCGGAAGTCGCTCCGCCGCCTGTTCAGCGCCTCCGAGCTCGACGCCGAGACGTTCGCGTCCGGTCAGGAGTTCCTCGACGCACTCCCGGACCGTCCGCCCGACTGCCTCGTACTCGACTTGCAGATGCCGGGCCTGAGCGGACTGGAGGTGCAGCGTCTGCTCGCCGCCGGCGGTGTCCGGGTGCCGACGATCATCATCACCGCCGACGACGCGCCGGAGACGCGCGAGCGATGCCTGTCGGCCGGCACCGCCGCGTACCTCTGCAAGCCGTTCGACGACCGCACGCTCCTGGCCATGATCGCGCGAGTGGTCGCGGGCGCGGCCGAGCCGTGACCCGGGCCGGGTCGCCCGACCGCGTGCGCGCGGCCCTCCAGACGACCGCGATCGCCGTCGCCGTCGCCGTCGCCTACTACGTCGGCGCGCGCGTTGGCTTCGCGCTCACGGTCGGGTCGATGAGCCCGTCGCTGTTGTGGCCACCCAACGCGATCCTGACCGCCGCGCTGCTGCTCACGCCGCGGCGTCGGTGGGGTCTCGTCCTGCTGGCGTCGCTGCCCGCCCATCTCGCCGTCCAGCTGGGGACGGAGCGGCCCGTCGGGCTGGTGGCGGCGCTGTTCCTGACGAACTGCAGCGAGGCGCTCCTGGCGGCCGCCGTGGTTCGTCGCTTTGCCGGCCAGGGGCCCGCCCTGTTCCACTCGCTCGGCTCGGTCGTGATCTTCATCGTGGGCGCCGGCTTCCTGGCCCCGGCGGTGTCGTCGTTTCTCGACGCGGCGGCGGTGACGCTGCTGCGCGGCGACGACTACTGGCTCGTCTGGCGCACGCGGTTCTTCGCCAAT
This sequence comes from uncultured Candidatus Rokubacteria bacterium, assembly GCA_963743355.1. GTDB lineage: Bacteria > Methylomirabilota > Methylomirabilia > Rokubacteriales > CSP1-6 > AR5. The sequence continues at coordinate 1,883,884 of CAVUPM010000002.1, read as the reverse complement.
GTGCTGACGGCACTCACGCTGGTGCCGGCGGTGGTGATGGTCGTCGGGCGCCGGTGGACGTGGCCGCGCCCCGCGGTGCCGGGCCGCGTCCTCGAGGCCGGCGTGGTGTGGCTCGCTCTGCTCCTGGTCGGCTGGTCCGTCTTCGAGGAGCCGACCGGCAGCAGCGGCTTCGATATCCTCCTGACGATTCCGCTGGCGTTCATCGTGCCCTTCCTCGTGTGGGCGGCGGTGCGGCTGGGGCCGACCGGCACGAGCCTGTCGCTGCTGACGGTCGAGGTGCTGGCGATCGTCGGCGGCGCGTCAGCGCGCGGGCCGTTCGCGATCCTGCCGCCGGCCGAGAACGTGCTCTCGCTGCAGATCGTGCTGATCGTGCTGGCCATCCCGCTCATGTGCCTGGCCGCGCTCATCGAGGAGCGGCAGCGCACCCAGCAGGCGCTCGAGGGCCGGCTGCGCTTCGAGGAGGTGCTGTCGCGGCTCTCGCGCGCGTTCGTGCACCTGCCCAGCGACGACGTCGACCGGACGATCGACGTCTGGCTGCGGCGGCTCGGCGAGCACCTGGGCGTCCGTCACATCACGATCTTCCAGCTCTCGAACGCGGCGAAGACCTTCGTGCCGTCGCACTCCTGGCCCGCGCACCCCGAGCCGGTGCCGGGGCTGGAGCTGCCGGCTCCGGCCTCGAACGACGGCGACCTGCACGACGTTCCGCTGTTGATCACCGACTCCGGCGTGCTGAGCTTCGGCGCGCGCGCAAACGGTGCGCCGTGGTCGTCAGCGATGATCGCGCAGATCCGGCTGGTCGCGGAGGTCTTCGGCAACGCCCTGGCGCGCAAGCAGGCCGAGGACGCGCTGCGCCTGAGCGAGGCCATGAACGCGGCCATCCTCGGCTCGTTGCGGAGCAGCGTCGTGGTGCTCGACCAGCGGGGACGGGTGGTGGCCCTCAACGAGGGGGGGTCGCCCTTCGGCGGCGACGCCGCGGCCTCGTGCGTCGGCGGCCTTCGGGTCGGCGCTAGCTCCGGCGACGTGTGCCGGCTCGCGGTCGGGGTCGACCCCCTGTGCGTCGGCGCCGCGCTGAACGGCATCCAGTCCGTGATCGACGGCTCGGAATCCAGCTTCCTGCTGGAGTGGCCGCAGGCCTCGGCGGCGATCGAGCGATGGTTCGAGATGGCGGTGCTGCCCCTGAACCGGGCCGAGGGAGGGGCGGTCGTCTCGCTCACCGACATCACGCGGCGAAAACAGATGGAGCTCGAGGCCCAGCGGACGCGCCAGGAGCTGGCGCACTTCACGCGGGTGTCGGCGATGGGCGAGCTGGCCGCCTCGCTGGCCCACGAGCTCAACCAGCCGCTGGCCGGCATCCTCGCCAACGCCCAGGCCGGCCAGCGCTTCCTGGCCGCCGGCTGCGCCGACCCCGAGGAGATCCGGGCCATCTTCTCCGACATCGTCGCGGACGACCGGCGCGCCGGCGAGGTCATCCGGCGTCTGCGTGAGATGCTGCGCAAGGGCGCGCCGAGCCGCGTGCTCCTGGACCTCAATGCGCTCATCGGCGACGTCGCCAAGCTGCTGAGCAGCGACGCGCTGATCCGGGGCCTGTCGATCATGCTCGACTTCGATCCCAAGCTGCCGCCGGTGACCGCGGACCGGGTCGAGCTGCAGCAGGTGGTGCTGAATCTGCTCGTCAACGCCATGGAGGCGATGGCGGGGCGGGGCGTCACCGGCCGGATCGTGGTCGTCCGCACGGCGTGCTCCGAGCCGGAGACGGTCCAGGTCTCGGTGCAGGACGCGGGGACCGGCATCGCCGCCGCCGCCAGCATCTTCGAGCCGTTCTACACGACGAAGGCCGAGGGCATGGGAATGGGCCTGTCCATCGCCCGATCGATCATCGAGGCCCACGGAGGCCGGATTTGGGCGGAGAACAACTCGACCGGTGGGGCCACGTTCCACTTCGCGCTCACGATCCCCGGCCAGGAGACGGCCTGACGGCTCTCGATCCCGTCGTCTTCGTCGTCGACGACGACGCCTCGGTCCGCCGAGGTCTGCGACGCTTGCTCGTGTCGGCCGGATACCGGGTTCGCGTGTTCGCCTCCGGACGCGAGCTCCTCGACGACCGGGCGGTCGAGGAGCCGTGCTGCTTCGTCCTCGACGTGCGCATGCCCGGCCAGAGCGGTCTGGCGTTGCACGAGGCGCTCGTCGAGGCCGGCTACCGCTGCCCGGCCGTGTTCATCACGGGCGACGGCGAGATTCCCGTGGGGACGCGGGGCGCGGGCGCTGCGTCGGTGACGGTCCTGGCCAAGCCGGTCGACGACGCCGACCTCCTCGACGCCATCCAGCGAATGATTTCCCCATCGGCCAGCCCCGACGATTCATGAGCGCCCGCGCGTAGCGGGTGAGTGACGCCGGGTGCGGGCAGAGGCGCCGGGTGTGGCCCTTCGCCCCCGGCGCGCCTTCCGCTCTGGGGGATGGGGGGGTCGCGCGAGCCACGCCCTGGGCGAGCAGCCGGCGGCAGGCGAGCCATGGTGGCGCGCCGGGGGCGAGGGGCCACACCCGGCGCCCCTGCCCGTACCCGGCGCCACGCCCGGTAGCGCGTACTTCATGAATCGTTCGCTATGGCCGAAGGTCGTATGACGGCGGGCGGGGATCGGGTGTTTCCTGCGAGGAGCAGGGAGGCCTGTGACACGGATGCCCCGATTGCGTCGCCGTCGCGCGCGGCTGATCGGTATCGTGATCGTGGCCGTGCTCGTCGCCCTCGCGATCGGAGTGGCGGCGGCCAACCGGTTCGCGGGGCCGCTGCCGCCCCGCCGGCTCGTCATGTCGACCGGCCGGGAGGACGGCGCCTACTTCGAGTTCGCCCGACACTATCGCCAGGTGCTGGCCCGGCAGGGCTTCACGCTCGACGTCGTCACCGGCGCCGGCTCGGTCGAGACGCTCACCCGGCTGGTGGCCGGAACGGCGGACGTCGGCTTCGTGCAGGGCGGTGCTGCGCGCGCCGTGGACACCGAGGGGCTGACCGCGCTCGGCGGCGTGTTCGACGAGCCCGTCTGGGTCTTCCACCGGCGCGCCGTGCGGATCTCCGACCTGTCCGAGCTCAGGGGGCGCCGGGTGGCGGTGGGGGAGCCCGGCAGCGGGACGCGGCTCCTGGCCCTGCAGCTCCTGAACGACACCGGCGTCACCGGCGCCAACACCACGCTGCGGGAGCTGCCGGGCAGCGAGGCGGAGGCCGCGCTGGGCGCCGGGACGGTCGACGCCGCGTTCGTCGTGGCCTCCCCCCGGGCGCCGGTCGTGCATCGCCTGCTCGCCGCGCCCGACCTGGTCCTGATGAGCGAGCGCCGGCACCTCGCCTACCGCACCCGGCATCCGTTCCTGACGAGCATGCCGATCGGCGAGGGCATGATCGACATGGGGCGCAACATTCCCCCCGAGGACAAGATCCTGCTGGCCGCGCGGGCCAGCCTGGTCGTGCGCAACGGCATCCATCCGGACCTGGTGCGGCTGCTGCTCCTGGCGGCCGATCGCGTGCACCGGACGACCAGCGTGATGGAGCAGTCGGGCCGCTTCCCCTCGGAGTCGTTCGTCGAGCTGCCGCTCAACGAGCAGGCCGCTCGTTACCTGCGCAGCGGGCCGTCCTGGTTGGAGCGGACGTTCCCGTTCTGGCTGGCGGGCATCCTCGACCGTCTCGTGCTGATCGTCCTGCCCGTCGTGACGCTGCTGTTGCCGTTCTTCGGCGTCATCCTGCCGATGTTCGAGCGCCGCCGGCGGGCGCGGATCGCCCGGTGGTACGGCGTGCTGCGCGCGGCCGAGCAGCGGTGCGCCACGGCCACCGGCGAGAGCCTGGACGCCGAGATCGCGCGGCTGCGGGAGGTGCGCCGCCAGGTCGCCGAGCTGCGCGACACGCCCCTGCTGCACCTCGGCGAGCTGTACCTGCTGCTGCTGCACATCGACCGCGTGCTCGAGCGCCTCGAGCGGCGTCGCGTCGGCCGTTCGGTCGTGGCCCGGTCCTAGGACGTTGGTCCAAGCCCCGCGCGACGTTGATCCGATAGCCGGACCGCCCGCCCGCCTCTAGCCTACAGGGGCAGCCGGGTGTCGGAAGCGCTCGGACATCCAGCCGCGCTGGTCTCGGGTGGTCTCGAGTGGTCTCGAGTGTCTCGAGTGATCGCTTCAGGAGGGACGTCCATGAAGGCGTTGCAGTATGCGGTGATCGTTGTTGTCTGTACGCTGGCGTTCGTGGGGTGCCGTTCGATGACGGGGCGGTCGCTGGGACAACAGTTCGACGACAAGATCATCACGGCCCACGTGAAGAGCAAGCTGACCACCGACAGGTTCGGGAACTTGTTCTCGACCGGGGTGGGGACGCAGTTCGGCGTCGTGCACCTCGACGGCAACGTGGCCAACGAAGCGGAGCGGGTGGAGGCGGAGCGGATCGCGAGCCGGGTCGCCGGCGTGCGGGGGGTGAAGAACAACATCGTGGTGGTTCCGCGGGACGCCAAGACTGCCAAGGCCGGCGACGGGGCGGGGCCGGCCGGAAGTCCGGCGGCGAGCCCGGTGGCGGGCCCGATGACGATCTCGGGCCAGGTCACGGCGATCGACCGTGACACTGGTGACGTCACCGTGCACACGGCGACCGGCGACGTGGTCGTGCGCCTGCCGTCCGGCGTGTTGAGGGAGCTGGAGCAGGGACAGCGGCTGTCGATCAACGCCGGACAGTAACGCCGCGGTTGGCCCCGGCTGTCATGCTGCGCGGTGTGAGCAGACCGTACCGGCGGCTCAGGGTGTTGATCGCCGAGGATCACGACCTCGTGCGGCTCGGCCTGCGGGCGTTGCTCGACGCCTACCGGCCGCTCGAGGTCGTGGCCGAGGTGTCCACGGTGGCGGGCGCCGTCACCGCGTCGGTGGAGCAGCGACCGGCGCTCGTCGTGGCGGCGCGGACGCTCCGCGACGGCACCGGGGTCGACGTCTGTCGCGAAGTCCTTGCCCGCGTCCCCGAGACGCGGGTCGTGATCCTGGGCGAGAGCCACGTCGACGCCGACGCGGTGCGTGCCGCCTCCGGCGTCGGCGCCCTCGGCTACCTGTCGCGGCGCATGGGGGCGCAGAGCCTGTGCCGCGCGCTGCACGATCTCGCCGCCGGTGGCGGCGGGCGGGTGACGGCCGCGCCGGCACCCCTGCGGGAGCGCTTCCGGGCGGGCACCGGGCCGGGCCTGCTGGCCCTCACCGCGCAAGAGCACCGCGTGCTCGAGCTGGTGGCCCGCGGCAAGACCAACAAGGAGATCGGGAGCACGCTGGGGCTGAGCGAGAAGACGGTGAAGAACTATCTCTCGCACGCCTTCGAGAAGTTGAGCGTGTCACGCCGGGCTCAGGCGGCCGTGTTGTTCGCCAAGGAGTACGGCGTGCGCCTCGACCCCGTTTCCGCCGGAGAGCCACGACCCTCGTCCGCCGCCGATCCCCGCGAGCATCCGGACTTCGCGAGCCGTATGACCAGGAGGTCAGTGGGATGAGCCTCGACAAGCGGATCGGCCTGATGATCGTGGACGGCGACGACTTCACGCGGGCGGGGATGCGGGCCCTCTTCCACGGCGAGGACGACATGCGGGTGGTGGGCGAGGCCACCACCCGCGAGGACGCGATCCGTCACGTGGCGCGGCTCGCGCCCGACGTCGTCATCGTCGACGGCGCGCTGCCCGACGGCGGCGGCCTCGAGGTCTGTCGCGAGGTCCGCGCGTACAGCCCCACCTCCCGCGTGTTGGTGCTCATCGACCAGGTGAACTGCCTGTCCGTGCTGACCGCCGTCCGCGCCGGGGCCGACGGCTGCATCTCGAAGCGCTCCCGGCTCGAGGACCTGTGCCGGATCGTGCGCCTGCTGGCGGCCGGCGAGGCGGCGCTCGACGCGCGCACCACGCGGGTGCTGCTGGCCCACCTGCGCCGGCAGCCCGCGCGGGCCCGCGACGGCGAGACGGCGCTGACCGAGGTCGAGCGGCGCGTGCTGACGCTGGTGGCGGCCGGCAAGACCAACAAGGAGATCGGCCTGGACCTCGCGCTGAGCGTGAAGACCGTGAAGAACCGGCTCGGCCACGCGTTCAGCAAGCTGCGGGTCACCCGCCGGGCCGAGGCCGCGGTGCTGTTCACGGTCCCCGGCGCGTCGCCGGAGGACGACTTGCCGGGGGCGGCGTGAGGGGCTCTAGCCGCGGCAGGCGCGGAAGTTCGCGTAGTCGCCGCTGGCGACGGACCTCGTGTCGTCCGCGTCGGTGAGCACGGCGATCCCGGCCGTGCGCGGCGTTGCCGACTCCTTGAAGAACTGCTGGTAGTCGTCGCGCGCGTTCACGCGCTCCTCCTGCCAGGCGCCGCCGGCGTTGGCGCCGGAGCGCAGGACGCGGGCCTGGGTGAGGCCGGCGTTGGAGTTGAGACGCTCGCCGACCGGGACGCGCTCGCTCCAGACGTACTTGACCGCCTTGGGGCCGCGAATCTTGGAATGCGGCACCAGCACGTAGACCGAGGCCGCGCTGTCGTTCGTCGCGCTCTTGCGCTCGTCGCCGGTCTCCGGGAACTGACGCGGGCGCCAGGACCACGCCAGCACCGGGTACTCCTTGAGCTCCCACTCGTAGGCCCGACCGGCCTGGATGCCGAGCCCCTTGGAGACGGCGCGCAGGAAGCGCATCCCGCCCTCCTCCTGGACCGCGTACACCTCCTTGCCCTCGTCCTTGCGCGGCTTCCACTCCGCCGGGAACTGTCCGGCGGTGCCACCCGAGAAGTCGTCGATCACGATGCAGTCCGGGCCCTGCGCCGTGGCCGGCAGCGCCATCGCGCCGGCCAGCGCGATCGCGCCGGCGGTGAATCGACTGAGTGCTCGCATGACGTACGCCTCCTGCCGCGGATGTCGCCCCCTTCACGGGTAGAACGTCGTCGACCGCCCCGCCAGGGCCAGGCGGGCCACACGCGCGGGGCGTTCGGTCCGCCGGTATACTGGGCGCGCCCGCACGAGAGGAGCCCCAGCATGGAAGCAGTCAAGGACGCGAGCCATCTCTACGAGGTCGAGCGGCGGGTCCGTCACGCCGAGCGGCCGGGCTTCCGCATCAGCGAGCTGCAGATCTCGCCCACCCAGCAGGTGCCGTGGCACTGCCACACGAACATCCAGGACACGTTCTACGTGCTGGACGGAGAGCTCCGGATCTTCCTGCAGGATCCCAAGGAGGAGATCCGCCTGTCTCCGGGGCAGACGTACGCCGTCCGCCCGGGCCGCGCCCACCTGGTGACGAACCCCGGCCAGCGCTCGGCGACCTTCCTGGTCCTGCAGGGGATCGGCGAGTACGACTACGTGCCGCTCACGGCGCGGGGCTAGCGCGCGAGCTTCGGGAGGACCTGCTCGCCGAGCAGGCGGATCGAGCGCAGCACCGCTTCCTGCGCCATGCCCGGCCACTGCACCCGCACGATCAGCGTGGTGAGCGCGAGCTGCTCGCGGTAGCGTGCGATCTCCTCGCGCACGCGGGCGGGGTCGCCGAGCAGGAAGCGGTCGCGGGCGAGCTCGTCGAAGCGCGCGCTCCACTGGTCGTCGTCGGGCAGCGCCTTGTCCTGCTCCCAGCTCCGATAGGCGCCGTACTTGGCGTCGAGGAACGGCCCACCGGCGGCCAGCGCGTCGGCGGTCGTGGGCGCCACGCAGCACTCGCGGATCAGCGGCACCTCGCGCGCGGCCGGCCGGCCCGCCTCCCGCCGCGTGTCGTGGAACAGGGCGAGCTGGCGCTGGAGCGCCGCGCCCGTGGTGTGCGGGTTCATGAGCCAGGCGTCACCGAGTCGGGCGGCCCGGCGCACGCCGGGATCGGTGTTGGCGGCGAGCCAGATCGGTGGGCGGGGCCGCTGCGCGGGCGGCATCGAGATACGGACGTCGTTCAGCGTGAAGTGCGTGCCCCGATGGCTCACCGGCTCGCCGCTCCACAGGCGCTCCACGACCTGCAGCGCCTCGACGAAGCGGCCGACGCGCTCGCGCGGGTTCAGGCCGAGCGCCTCGTTCTCGGCGTCGCGGTAGCCGAGACCCACGCCCACGATCAGGCGGCCGCCGCTGATCACGTCGAGGGTGGCGAGCTGCTCGGCGAAGTCCACCGGCTGGTGCAGCGGCAGCAGCAGCACGCCGGTGCCGAGCGTCATGCCCTCGGCCTCCGCCGCCATGCGGCCGAGCGTGGGCAGCGGCTGAAAGTACGTGAACGGCTCCGAGAGATAGTGCTGGCTCGCCCACACCGACGAGAACCCGACGGCGCGCGCCAGGCGCACCTGCTCCACGTGCTCCGCGAAGCGCGCCGCCTGCGAATCCTCCGGGCGGTGCTGGACGGATAGGGCCAGGCCGAGCGCGAGTGGGCGAATGGGAGGCTCCTCTCAGGCGGCCATACTAGTCCTGGAACCCGAACAGGCGCCAGCCCGCGGCCTCCCGGCGCGCCACCTCCGGCTCGCCCTGCCAGGTGAGGACGATCACCCAGCCCATGAGCGGCAGGCGTCCGGACACCTCGCCGGTCGTGTAAACGTGGGCGCCGGCGCCGACCATCTCGACGCGATCGATGGTGACCCGCGCGCGCAGCTCCTGATAGAGGGCGAACATCGCGCTCAGCTGGTCGCGCACGGCGGTCTTCGTCAGCCCGGCGCTGCGATACCCCTCGGACACGGAGGCGAGCACGCCGGCGCGATCGCGCGCCTCGAAGCGCTGCCGTGCCGCCTCGATTGCGCCGTGCAGCTCGGCCACGACCTCGCGCGGCGCCGGCGTGGCGCCGACGGGCGGGGGCACCTGCGCGGTCGCCTCGGACGCGCGGGCGCCCCCGAGGAGCGCGGCCAGCAGCAGCGCGGCGGCGGTGCGGCACCCACGTCCCATGACGTCATCATACCGGTGCGATGCGACCGCGCCCCCGACGCGGTCGACGCGCCGTGTACTATTCCCCCGTTCGATCCAACCGGAGAAGGAGCGTGACGGCATGACACCTTGGGCTGACGTGGAGCAGGAGCTGCAGCGCGCGTTGAATCTGTCCCGCCGCCCGGTCGCCGTCGCCTTCCGCGAGACGCCCCCGGCCGGCGTCGCCGCCTTCGCCGGCACCGAGCCGTCCGGCTGCAGCTTCTGGCGCCTGGCCGCCGGCGGCCGCGCCTTCTACACGGTCCCGGCCGACCACCACAACTGCCCGATCGGCAGCCACACCCACGCCATCACGCTGCCGCCCCCGCGCGCCCCCGAGCTCGAGCAGACGCTCGGGTTCATGGCCGGGCTGGGCTACGTGCGCATGGAAGAGGTGCCGGATATCCTGCGCCTGCCGCGGACGCCCGGCGCCGTCGTCTACGCGCCGCTCGGGGAGACGCCGGTCGATCCCGACGTCGTCCTCGTGGCCGGGCGCCCGGGCCGGCTGATGCTCCTGATGGAGGCGGCCGGCCACGCCGGCGCCGCCACCCAGCCGGGCCTGCTCGGGCGGCCGACCTGCATGGCCCTGCCGGCCGCGCTCGCCGGCGGAACCGTGGCCAGCACGGGGTGCATCGGGAACCGCGTCTACACCGACCTCGGTGACGACGAGATGTACGTGGCCCTGCCCGGGCGCGACGCGGCGCGCGTCGTCGCCTCGCTGGCCGCGATTATCGGCGCCAACGACACGCTGGCCGGCTACCACCGCGAGCGCCGCCGCGCGCTCGCGAGGGAGTAGCGCCGCCGGCGCCTGGGTTGCGACGGTGACGCCGCGGCCGATCGGGACCTGGCGTCAGCCGCCGCCGCAAGTCAGGGAACGCGGCGGCAGTGGACGTGGTCGCCGTGGGGCCAGCAGACGAGGCCGTCGGGACTCGTGAGCGGAGCGGGTGGCGGCGGGAACTCCTCTCCCGGCCGAGATCCCCAGGGGCCGGGCGCCTCGCCGGGGGGCTGACCGACCACCGCGGCGACCACGGGCGCGAGGGCTCGTCGAGGCGCGGGGAGCCGCGCGCGTCGCCCTCGCGTGACCGCTCACCGCGCCCTTCGCCGGGCACGGGCGGCGCGAGGCACGGCAGCACGGTGAGGACCAGACCGAGCGCGGCCCCGGCAAGCGCCGGCATGAGCACGCGACGGCGGCGGGGCTGGTGCCTCACCACGCAGCCCGGGAGGGCCGGGCGACGAGCGAGACCAGCGCCTGCCGGAAACTGTGGGCGGCGGCGAACCCGGCCAGCGTCGGGACGACGATCATGGCGCCGACCAGCAGGACCCCGAAGACGAACCCGATGCCCTCGATACCGCCGGCCCCCAGCGGAAGCACGACGGAGTACACGACGTAGGCGTGGGGGCACCCCGGCGAGGCCGTGCGGTCAGACGGAGATCGACGGGGGTGGGGCGTCGGGGCGGTCGACGATCGCGGGGCGCTCGGTGACGCGCAGGACCGGGGCGGGGGCGAGCCGGCTCCGGCGCGCGTCCCAGGTCGCGTAGGCCACCAGCACGAAGCCGCAGACCACCGAGACGACGAGCGACGGGCTGATCGCGGCCAGAGAGACGGCGATCAGGAAGAGGCGCTGGGGCCAGGACAGCGGTCCGAACATGTGCCCGGCGACCGCGGCCGACAGCGCGGTGATGCCGATGAGCGCCGAGCCGAACGCGATCGCGATCTCGCCCCAGGAGCCGTTCATCAGCAACGCCGGCTGGTAGACGAAGAGGAACGGCGCCAGGAACCCGCCGATGCCGATCCGCGAGGCGTGCCAGCCGGTCGTCATCGGATTGGCGCCGGCGATCTGAGCGCCGGCCACGGCCGTGACGGCCACGGGCGGCGTCACGTCGGCGAGCACCGCGTAGTAGAAGACGAACAGGTGGGCGGCCAGCGTGTCCACCCCGAGCTTCTGCAGCGCCGCCCCGCCGACGGTGACGGCCAGGATGTAGGCCGGCGTGGTCGGGATGCCGGCCCCCAGCAGCGAGATGACCACGAAGATCGCCAGCAACGCCACGATCAGCGAGCCGCCCGAGACGTTGATGATGGCGCTCGAGAACGAGAGCGCGAAGCCGGTGCGGCTCATGGCGGCCACGATGAGGCCAGAGGCGGCCAGCACGGCCGCGATGATCACGCCCGAGCGCATCGCGTCGCCCATCGTGTCGAAGATCCGCCGGGGCGTCATCGGCGACTGGCCGGCGAGCCAGGAGACGACCACCGCCGTGAGCAGGCTGTAGAGGGCGGCCTTGGAGGGCGAATAGCCCGCGTGCATGAAGTAGACGATGGTGAAGAACGGGGCGAAGAGCACCGAGCGCCGCAGGATGCTCCACAGCGGCGGCACGTCGGCCGCCATGGTCCCGAGGCCGTGCTTGAGCGCCTCCCAGTGGACCGTGGCCAGCACGCCGATGTAGAAGAGGAGCGCCGGCAGCAGGGCCGCGACGACGATCGTCGAGTAGGGGATGCCGGTCAGCTCGGCCATGATGAAGGCGCCGGCGCCCATGACCGGCGGCATGAGCGGGCCACCGCACGACGCCGTCGCCTCGATGGCGCCGGCGATCTCCGGGCGGTAGCCGATCTTCTTCATGAGCGGGATCGTGAACACGCCGGTCGCGTAGACGTCGGCCACCGAGGAGCCGCTGACCGTGCCGTACATGGCCGAGGAGACCACCGCCACCTTGGCCGGGCCCCCGCGGAAGCGCCCGGCCATGGTGATCGCGATGTCCATGAAGAACTGGCCGACGCCCGAGTACAGCATGAACGACGCGAACAGGATCATGATCATCAGGATGTTGGACGAGATGCCGGTCAGCGAGCCGAGGACGCCCTCGTCGGCGTAGAGGAAGAACATCTCGATCAGCTGCGGATAGGAATAGGCCCGCGGCGAGCGCAGGAAGCCGGGCAGCCACGGCGCCAGGATCAAGTACGCCATGAACACGAGCGTCGTCACGAAGAACCAGAAGCCCACCGAGCGGCGGGCGGCCTCGAGGACGGCCAGCACCAGCAGGGTGCCGAGGACGACCTGGGCGGTGGTGACCGGGTGCACGCCCTCCCACCGCTCGGTGAGGTCGTGCGCGTGGACGATGACGTAGACGCACGGCACCGCCGCCGCGAGGACCCCGAGCAGGTCCGGCAGCGTCGGCCGCGTCGTGGGCGAGCGGGGCCGGGCGGGAAAGAGCAGGAACCCGAGCGGCAGCAGGAAGAGCAGGTGGATGGCGCGCATCTCGCGCGGCTCCCACACGCCGGCGTACGAGGTCCAGATGTGGAACAGGGCGGCGGCGGCGGCCCACACGCCGACCGCCCCGCCGACCCAGCCGTGCAGCGTCCTCATCGGCCCGCCCGCCGGGCGCTACTTCAGCAGTCCCGCCTCCCGGTAGGCGCGCTCGGCGCCGGGATGCAGGGGGACGTTGCCCAGCTTGACTGCGTCCTTGGGATTGAAGTCCTTGAACGCCGCGTGCACCCTGCGCACGCCGTCGAGGTTGCCGAGCAGCACCTTGACGAAGTCGTGGACGACGTCGGCCGGCAGCTTGGCGTTGGCCACGATCGTGTTGGCCATCGCGATGGTCGGGATGTCCGTGTCGTTGTTCACGACGTCCTTGTAGCTGCCCTTGGGAATCACGCCGCGCGACAGCCCGTGGCCCTCCATGAACTTGATGAGGTCGTCGTCCATCGGCAGGATGCGCATCTTGCGGCCGAGCGACGCCTCCTGGACGGCCGCGCCGGGCACGGCCAAGTTGGCGAACAGGATGTCCATGTTGCGGTCGCGGTACTGGTTGGCGAGGTCGGTGTAGGACACCAGGACGACCTTGCCGCCGCGCCCGCGGACGTCGGCGTAGGTCGCCTTGTAGAACTCGAACACCTTGCGCATGACCCACTCGTCGGAGCCGCCGGGCGGGGTGGTGCCGATCGTGATGGGCTTCTTGGATTCGAAGACCTCCCGGATCGACCTGGCCGGGTAATCGGCCGGCACGCAGAACTGGATGTGCACGAACCCGAGCCCGTTCATGACCAGTCGCATGTCCGCGTGCTTGTCCTTGTAGGGATCCTGACCCGCGTAGGAGGCCGCGATGAACGGCGGCAGGCCCCAGGCGATCTCGGTCTCGCCCTGCTGCAGCTTGGTCATGTTCTGGATGCCGGCGCCGGGGATGACCTTGATGTTGAACGACTGGTCCTTGCTCTTGATGAGCTCGACGAAGCCGCCGGCCTGCGCGTACCAGCCGCCGCCGACCTGACCGGCCGTCCACGTGAGGTTGCGCTGCTGGGCCTCGCCGGGCACGACGGCGGCGAAGGCCAGCGCGAGCGCGAGCGCGACAACGGAGAAACGTCGCATGGTGGTCTCCTTGTGAGCGTCTATGAACGTCGCCTCCACTCCTCGAGCGCGGTCTCGTCGACCTCGACCCCGAGCCCCGGACCGTCCAGGGCGAGGATGCAACCGTCGGCGTAGCGGACCGGCTCCCGCACCACGTCGCCCCGCAGCAGCAGCGGGCCGAACAGCTCGCAGCCCCAGGTCACCGGCGCCGCCGCCAGCGCGGCCTGCAGATACGCGGCCGTGCCCAGCGAGGTCTCGATCATACAGCCGACGTAGCAGCCCAGGCCGGCGGCCTCGGCAATGCGCGCGATGGCCATCGTGTTGGCCAGGCCCGCCGACTTGGTGAGCTTGAGCGCGAGGATCGACACCCCGCCGCGGCGCGCGAGGGCCAGCGCGTCCTGGGGCGAGCCGCACGACTCGTCGGCCATGATCGGCACCGCCACCGTCCGCGCGATCTCGGCGAGGCCATCGAGGTCCCAGCGCGGCACCGGCTGTTCGACGAAATCCAGGTCGTAGGGCTCCATCGCGCGGATCGCCCGCAGCGCCGTCGGCCGATCCCAACCCTGGTTGGCATCCACGCGTAGCCGCACCGCGGGGCCGACCGCCTCGCGGATCGCGCGCACGCGCGCGACGTCCTCCGTCACCGGATGCGCCGCCGTCTTGATCTTGAAGATGCGATGGCCGCGCGCGATCTTCTCGCGCGCCTCGGCCAGCTCGGCGTCGCCGCTCGACACCGCCAGCGACCACGAGAGCGGCACGCGGTCGCGCACGCGGCCGCCGAGCAGCCGGTGCACCGGCACGCCGAGGGCGCGGCCGTTGAGGTCCCACAGCGCCATCTCGACGGCGGCGCGCGCGAACGGATTGCCCTGCACGCGCCTGGCCATCTCCAGCCGCAGCGCCTCGAGCTGGGTGGCGTCGCGCCCGACGAGCCAGGGGACCACGTAGCGCTCCAGCGTGGCCGCGATCGACTCCGCCGACTCCTCGCTCCACGTCGGCCCGCCCAGGCAGGCGGCCTCGCCCCAGCCGACGAGCCCCTCGCGCGTCTCGATCCGCACGAAGACGAAGTTCACCGCCGTGAGCGTGGTGAACGACATGTGGTGCGGACGGCTGACCGGGATGTCCGCCACGATCAGCCGCACCTCGCCGATCGTCAGCTGACGCGGGGACTCGCTCACTCGGCGTCGGGGCCGCGGTCGTGGTGCGTGGCGCGACCGGCGGCGAAGCGCCCCGGGTCGAAGAGCGCGAGATCGAGCGAGGGCTGGCCGTCCAGCAGCCACTCGGCGACGTAGCGGCCGGTGGCCGGCGAGTGCTGGAAGCCGTGGCCGCCGAAGCCGACGGCCAGGAAGAAACCGTCCACGCCGGGGGCCCAGCCGATGATCGCGTGGTCGTCGGGCGTCAGTGGGCGCAGCCCCGCCCAGCCGCCGGCGATCCGCGCCTTCTCGACGATCGGGATGCGGTGCAGCGCCTTCTCCACCGTCTCGTCGATGCGCGCGCGGTCCACCGGCACCTCGAAGTCCTCGCCGATGTCCTCCACGTCGCCGGGCGAGAGCAGGAGCTGCTCCATCTCCTTGCGGAAGTAGAAGCCGCTGGCGCGATCGGTCGTGAGCGGCACCGGCCCCGGGATCTCGGGGAACGGCTCGGTGAAGAAGATGTGGCGCCGGCGCGGATGCACCGGCACCGTCACGCCGGCCAGGCGTCCCACGCGCGCCGCCGCCGGGCCGGCGGCGTTGATCACGATCGGCGCCGACACCGAGCCCAGCGACGTCGTGACGCCGCGCGCGCACCCGCGCTCCACGGCGATCGCCGTCACGTCCACGCCCTCGACGATGCGGACGCCCAGTTCGCGCGCGCGTCGCGCGAAGCCGTTGGTGACCTCGGCGGGCCCGGCCATCCCGTCGGTTGGACCCCAGATCGCCGCGAGCAGATCGTCCACGTGCAGCGCCGGGACGATGGCCTTCGCCTCGGCCGGCGCGATCTCGCGCACGTCGACGCCGAGCCGCCGCTGCAGGGCCATGCGCTCGCGGTAACCGGCCAGATCGTCGGAGTCGGAGACGAGGAAGAGATAGCCGATCCGGCGATACCCGATGTCGACGCCGAACTCCTCCTGGAAGCGCTCGAAGACGCCGATGGCCTCCAGCGAGAAGCGGATCTCGGTCTCGGTGGGGAACTGCGAGCGGATGCCGCCGGCCGCCTTGCTGGTGGTGCCGCTGCCGACCGCCTCCCGCTCGAGCACGACGACGTCGCGCTGGCCACGCCGGGCGAGGTGATAGGCGATGCTGCAGCCCACCACGCCGCCGCCGATGACGACCACGCTCGCGGTCCGGGGCAGATTCATGAGGACTAGGAAGATACCCGACGCGCGGGGCGAGGCAAAGAGGGATCCACGGAGCGCCCCGGGCTTCCCCGGGGCGCTCCGGGCGCGTCAGGACGGGCGGGACGCCAGCGTCCGGCGGTCGTGACCGACCGCCCAGGTGCCCACGCGGATCAGCGCCATGCCGACGCTGACCCGGAGCGGTCGTCGCGTCGGCAACGCTTCCCGGAGCTGGCTCTGGCGCTCGGCGCCGGCCCGAAGCTCGGCGAGCTGATACCGCGACAGTGTCTCCATCACGTAGACGTTCATGTCCATGACAACGACTCCCGCCCGAGCGCCACGCGCCGCGGAGCCCGCGACATCGAGACCGCCGGCGCCTGCCGGCTCAGGACCACCTCGTAACGGACCCGCCCGAAGAGTTCGTCCACGGTCCCCACCACGGTGGCCACGACCGCCGGCTCCTCGAACGGCACGGCCACGGCGACCTGCCACGCGCGCTGGCGCCACCGCACGACCGGCGCCACCAGCGCGCCGAGCCGGGCGTGAAGCGCGTCCGTGAGCGCGATCTGCCGCAGGATCTCGTCGCGTCGCCGTCCCTGTCGCCGCTCGGCCAGGAACAGAAATCCCGCCAGGGCGGCGATCGGCGCCACGAACATCAGGACTCCCACCAGCGTTGCCATTTCAGCGCCTCCCTTTGCTCCCTACGACACCGTGGGGGCGCCCGCGTGAAACGCGGTGGGGGCTATTCGGGCAGGGGGTGCAGGTGGGGCTGGCAGGTGGTGCAGGGGACCAGGCCCAGCCCCTCGGCCTGCTCGCGGCGCGCGAAGAGCATGCTGATCGGACGCTCCGCGATGTCGCCGCACGTCGGCAGGCAGTACTCCCGCGACGGGCTCGGCTCGTAGTGGTAGAGCGCGCGGCGGGCGATCCTCCGCGTGCGCGCCAGATGCGTCGGCACCCCCTCGACGGCAAGCAGGCGTTCCTTGAGATTGACACGGTCGCCGGCGTAACCGACCAGGTCGCCGCCGCTGCCCACGATGCGGTGGCACGGCACCACGATCGGCAGCGGATTGTGCCGCAGCGCCTGGGCCACCGCGCGGACCGCGGCCGGCTTCCCCAGCTCGCCGGCGATGCCGGTGTACGACGACACCGCGCCGTAGGGCACCGCCACCGTGGCCTCGAGCACCGCGCGCTGGAAATCGCTCCGGACGCCGCGGAAATCGAGCGGCCACTCCAGCCGCGTGCGGCGGCCGGCGAGATAGTCGAGCAGCTCGCGCTGCAGCCCCTCGAGATCGCCGCTGTCCTCCTGGGCCTCGATCCCGGCCATCCGAAACAACCGGGAGGCGGCCACCCCTTCGCGCGGGAGGTACTCCACGAGCGCCACGCCGTGCTCGGAGCGCGCGATCAGGATCGGACCCAGCGACGACGGGAAGACGCGATACCCGAGGATGCGCGTCCGCAGATCGGCCAGGCGCGCGATGAGACGCTGGCGGGCGGCGTCGGCGTCGCCGGCCGGCGGCGCCGTGGATCGCAGCGTCCCGACCGCGGTGTCGATCGCGCGATAGCGCGCGAAGTCGTCGCGGCAGGGGGGGCAGGCCGCCACGTGGGCCTCCACCCGCTCGGCCGCCGGCACCGCCGCCTCCCCCGTCGCCGTGGCGATGAGGTCCGGCTCGAGCGCGACACACACCCTCGGCTTGCGGGTCATCGCGTGGACTCCGTCAGGGGCTGGACGTGACCGTTGAGCGTCGTGCGGATCTTGCGCAGCGCCTGGAACACGTGGGCGCGGGCGCTCTCCGGCGAGCACTCCAGGCTCTGCCCGATCGCCTCGTAATCGAGCTCGTGCAGCTTGCGCAGCGTGAAGGCCAGCCGTTGCTTGAGCGGCAAGCGGCGGATCGCCGCCTCCGTCAGCGTCTTCATCTCACCGGCCATGGCCTCCTCCTCGGGTCCGTCCAGCTCCAGCTCGCGCCGGGTCGTCCGCACGGTGGCGTGGGCGGCCTGCCGGCGCCGCTCCGACCGCACGTGGTTGCGAAAGACGTTGGTCGCGATCGTGAACAGCCAGGCGCGGACGTTGGCGTCCGGCGCCAGGCGGCGCCAGGCGCGGTAGGCGCGCAGGAACGTCTCCTGCGAGAGATCGTCGGCTTCGGCGGCCCGCCACGAGAGCCGTCGCAGGTAGCGGAAGATCTCCCCGTGATGGGACGTCACGACCGTGTCGAAGGCGGTCTCCTCCATCGCCCTATCAAACACCGAACCCGGCCCGATGTGAAACGCGGCGTCGCGGACCCAACCGGGCCGCGGGAATCGGTGTCGCCCTGGCCGCCGCCGGGCGGGACGGGGATGGGGTGGGGGCTCGGCGACCACGAGGGTGGTGGCCGAGTTGGATTGGGGGTGGCTGAGTTCCATCCGGCTGGGTCGCGCGCGGTCGCGGTTGGGAGGGAACGGGTCGGCGAGTCCCCACCCCATCCCCGTCCCGCCCGGCCGTTTGCGCCCGGTCGCGTCCGTGTCGACATCGGAGCGACCACACCGACGTCGTAGCGACCCCGGCCCCGATTTCGGCCCTGATCCTGGCGGGGCTTCGGATGCGATCATGACTTGATTGACCGGGGGGCTGGGGCTTGCGAACATCCGGGCGTTGTCAGGGGTGAGGAGGCGTGAGCATGGCGATGGTGGTGGTGCGGGGCGCGGCCTCAGGATTCGCCCAGGACGTCGTCGTCGAGCCCCACCGCCTGAAGGCGGACGAGCCCGAGGCGGCCGGCGGCACCGACACCGGGCCCACGCCCTACGACTACCTGCTCGTCGCGCTGGGCGCGTGAACGTCGATGACGCTCGCGCTGTATGCGCGAAAGAAGCAGTGGCCGCTCGAGGGGGTGGAGGTCCGGCTCCGGCATTCGAAGATCCACGCGACCGACTGCGACGAGTGCGAGACGAAGGAGGGCAAGCTCGACCGGATCGACACCGAGATCGTCCTCGCCGGCCGGCTGGACGGCGAGCAGCGGGCCCGGCTCCTGGAGATCGCGCAGAAGTGCCCGGTCCATCGTACGCTGACCTCCGAGATCAACATCCGCAGCCGGCTTCTCTGAGGACACCATGATCGATCCCATCACCGTGTCGGTCCTGACCCACCGCTTCGAGGCCATCGTGCAGGAGATGGGCGAGGCGATGCTGCGCACCGCCTACTCGCAGATCCTGAACTCCAGCCGCGATTTCTCCACGGCCATCTGCGACAACCAGGCGCGCCTGGTCGCCCAGGCCGAGCACGTGCCGATCCACGTGGGCGCGATCCCGTGGGCTGTGGCGTCGGTGCGGGACGCCTTCGCCGGCCGCGTCAAGTCCGGCGACGTGTTCCTGCTCAATGATCCCTATCACGGCAACAACCACCTGCCGGACCTCACGGCCTTCGTGCCGGTGTTCGTGGAGGGCGAGGTCGCGTTCTGGTCGGTGAACCGCGCCCACCAGAGCGACATCGGCGGCTCGACCCACGGCGCCTACAACCCCGGCGCCACCGAGATCTGGCAGGAAGGCATCCGCATCACGCCGCTCAAGCTCTACGACGCCGGCGAGCTGCGCGACGACGTGCTGCAGATGATCACGACCAACGTCCGTCATCCGCACGACTTCATGGGCGACCTGCGCGCGATGATCGGCTCGGCCCGGGTCGGCGAGCGCCGGCTGCTGTCGCTCGTGGAGTCGTACGGCGCCAAGACGGTGATCGACGCGGTCGACGAGATCCTCGACGGCGCCGAGCGCCAGGCCCGCGCCTGCGTGCGGGGCTGGAAGGACGGGGTCTATCGCGGCGAGACGATCCTGGACGACGACGGCCACGGCGCCCGCGACATCCCCATCCGGGCCACGATCACCAAGAAGGGCGACGGCCTCGTGATCGACCTCAGCGAGTCGGCGCCCCAGGTGACCGGCTTCGTGAACTCCGCGCTCCCCAACACGATGTCGGCCGTCCACATGGCCTTCGCGTACCTGATCGACCCGCGCACGCCCAAGAACTCGGGGACGTTCCGGCCGGTGAAGGTGATCGCCAAGCCGGGTACGATCGTGAATCCCAACCCGCCGGCGCCGGTGACGCTGTCGACCAACCACTGCGCGCAGGACATCGCCGAGTCGATCATCAAGGCGCTGGCGCCGGCGGCGCCCGCCCGCGCGATCGCCGGCTGGGGCCGGCGCTTCCGCATCGCGATCAAGGGCGTGAACCCGCGCACGCAGCGGCCGTTCATCTGGCACATGTTCCACGCCCGGCCGGGCGGCGGCGCCACCATCGCCGGCGACGGCTGGGAGACGGCGGGCGAGGGGCAGGCCGCCGGCGGCATCAAGTTCGGCAGCGTGGAGGTGGCCGAGGCGCGCTTTCCGCTGACCTTCGAGCACCACGAGTTCCGCGCCGACTCCGGCGGCGACGGCCAGTACCGCGGCGGCGTGGGCGCCGTTCTCAAGCTGCGCGTGGACATCGCGGAGCCGGGCGTCGCCAACACGGCCGGCGACGGCGTTCGCCACGCGCCGTATGGGCTGATGGGAGGCCGCGACGGGCTGCCGCATCGCTACCGGCTGCTGTCGCGCGGCAAGGCGCGCGAGCTGAAGACCAAGGAAGTCGGCATCCCGGTGCGGCCGGGCGACGTCTTCCACGTCGAGTCGTCGGGCGGAGGTGGCTACGGGCCGCCGTCGCGGCGGGCGCAGGGAGGCGCGGCAGCGTGATCGCGCCAACGGCGTCGTCACGCGGGCACCCAGGCGTGGCTGACGATCTCCTGGCCGGCGTCCGCGAGCGTGCCCACGCGAATCTCTTCTGGCGGTATCTGGGGATCGAGGTCGAAGCGGCCGGCGAAGGCTGGGTGAAGTTGAAGGTGGCGATGCGTGACGAGCTCCGCAACGCCGCCGGCGCCCCCGTCCACGGCGGCGTCCTCGCGACACTGGTCGACGCTGCCGTCGGCGGGGCCCTCGGCACCTACGGCTCGGCGGCGGCCGGCGGCGTCGACCAGGCCACGCTCGATCTCAACGTCAGCTTCGTCGGCGCCGCCCGCGGCGACGCGATCTTTGCCGAGGGAAAGATTGTCCGCCGCGGCCGCACGATCGCGTTCGGCGAAACCCGGGTGACGGATTCCAGCGGCGCCCTCGTCGCCGTCGGCCGCGCGACCTACATGCTCATCGCCCCCAAGAAGTAACGCCCCCTCCAGGCTCACCGACCGATTCCGAACAGGAACAGCAGCAGGATGACGCCGAGCGGAACACCGAGCAACCAGGCCAGGATGTAGAGCATCGTTCTTCTCCTTCGGGGGTAATCCTCACTCCGACGGTGGTCAGTGCACAGGGCGTGCCGACGAATTACACTGCGGGCAGCCGGCGTGACCGGCCTGGGAGGAAGAACATGAGCGCGTTTCGCACACCCGTGACGACCGAGGCCGAGCTCCGCACGCTGATCGGCGGCGAGCCGAGCGCCCTGGCCCTGGCCAAGGAGCAGAGCACGCTCGACGTCCACTGCCGCAACTTCATCGCGCGCTCGCCCTTCGTGCTGGTCGCCACGTCCAACGCGGCCGGCCGGTGTGACGTCTCGCCCAAGGGCGACGCGGCGGGCTTCGTGCTGGTGGTCGACGAGGGCCGGCTGCTCATTCCCGACCGGCCCGGCAACAAGCGCCTCGACGGCATGCGCAATCTGCTGCAGAACCCGCACGTGGGCCTGATCTTCCTGATCCCCGGCATGGAGGAGACGCTGCGCGTGAACGGCCGCGGCTCGATCGTGCGCGACGACGATCTGCTCGCCCGCTGCGAGGTGCGCGGCAAGGTGCCGACGCTGGGAATCGGCGTCGAGGTGGAGGAGGCCTTCATCCACTGCGCGAAGGCGTTCAAGCGCTCGGGGCTGTGGGAGCCGGCGCGGTGGCCCGCGCTCGACGGCCTGGCGTCGCCGGCCCGGATGCTGTTCGATCATACGCGCCCGCCCGGCACGACTGTCGAGGAGCTCGACCGCGTGCTCCAGGACGGTTATCGCCAGCGGCTCTACTGAGCGATGTACCGGATCGGGATCGACGTCGGCGGCACCTTCACCGACCTCGTCGCCGTCGACGCCGATGGGCGCGTGACCGTGGCCAAGGCCGCCTCCACACCCCGCGACCCCTCCGAGGGCCTGCTCGAGGGCCTGCGCCTGCTGGCCGCCGAGCTCGGGACCGACCTCGGCGGGCTGCTGGCCCAGACCGAGCGCATCGTGCACGGCACGACCGTGGCCACCAACGCGCTGCTCGAGCGCAAGGGCGCGCGCGTCGGCCTGCTCACCACCGAGGGCCATCGCGACGTCATCGAGATGCGCGAGGGGCTCAAGGACGATCGCTACAATCTGCGCATGCCCCCGCCGGTGCCCCTGGTGCCCCGCGCGCTCCGGCTCGGCGTGCGCGAGCGCATGGCGTTCGACGGCACCGTGCGCACCGCGCTCGACCGGCGCTCGCTGAGCGCGGCGCTGACCACCCTCGAGCGCGCGGGGGTCGAGGCGGTGGCGGTGTGCTACCTGCACGCCTACCGCAATGCGCGCCACGAGCAGGAGACCGGACGCGCGGTCGCCCGCGGCCGGCGGGGCCTCTACGTGTCGCTGTCCTCGCAGGTGCTGCCCCAGATCAAGGAGTACGAGCGCGTGTGGACGACGGTGGTGAACGCCTACGTCGGTCCAGCGCTCGCCCGCTATCTCGCGAATCTCGCCGCCCGCCTGCGCGCTCACGGCTACGCGAAGGACGTCCTGATCATGCAGTCGCACGGTGGCGTGGCGCCGATCCGGGAGTCGGCGCGGCTGGCCGCCGGCGCCGTGCTGTCGGGTCCGGCCGGCGGCGTGGCGGCCGGCCGGCACGTCGCCCAGCTCACCGGCCGGGGCGACCTGGTGACGTTCGACATGGGTGGCACCAGCACCGACATCGCGCTGCTTCAGCGCGGCGAGCCGACGCTGACCGGCGAGAAGACCGTCGGCATCGCGCGGGTGGCGCTGCCCTCGCTCGACATCCACACGCTCGGCGCCGGCGGCGGCTCCATCGCCCGGGTGGACCCGGGCGGCATCCTCCACGTCGGGCCGGAGAGCGCGGGAGCCGACCCCGGCCCGGCCTGCTACGGCCGCGGCGGCACGGCGCCGACCGTGACCGACGCCAACCTGGTGCGCGGCCTGCTCGACCCCGGCAACTTCCTGGGCGGCCGCATCGCGCTCGACGCGGCCGCCGCCCGGCGTGCCGTGGAGACGATCGCCAAGGGCCTCGGGACGGACGCGCTCACGGCCGCCGAGGGCATCGCGCAGGTCGTGAACACCAACATGGCGGAGGGTATCAAGCTCGTCTCCGTGCGGCGCGGCGTCGATCCGCGCGGCTACACGCTCGTGGCTTTCGGCGGCGCCGCCGGCCTGCAGGTGACGGAGGTCGCGCGGCTGCTCGAGATCCGCCGCGTGATCGTGCCGAGCGTGGCCGCCGTGCTGTCGGCCTGGGGCATGCTGGCGACCGATCTGCGCTACGAGATGGTGCGCTCGCACGTGAGCGAGGTCGGGCGGCTGACGCCGGCCCGGCTGCGCCGGCTGTTCGCGACGCTGGAGGCTGACGGCCGGCGCCGCCTGGGCCGCTTCGACGGCACCGTCGACGTGCGCCGCTCGCTCGACATGCGCTACGGCGAGCAGATCTTCGAGATCACGGTGCCGCTCGACGGCGTCGACCTCGGCCGCGCCGACCTGCTCGACGAGACCGCCGCGCGCTTCCACCGGCGCCACGAGGAGCTGTACGCCTACAGCGCGCAGGGGCAGGAGGTCGTGATCGTGAACGCGCGGGTGGCCGTCATCGGCCGCCTGCCGGTGTTGCCCGCCGACGAGGCGATGGCGGAGGGACGCGCGCTGGTGACGCCGGCGAGGCGGCGTGTCTGGCTGGGCGGGTGGACAGAGGTGCCGGTCTACCGGCTCGACGGGTTGCCGGCCGGCCACCAGGTGAAGGGACCGGCCGTGTTCGAGTCGGCGACGACGACGGTGCTGCTGCGCGAGGGCGAGCAGGCGACGGTGACGCCGCGCGGCTGGCTCGACATCGAGCTCGGCTGATGGCGACGGAGCGCATCCCCGGCTTCTGCGCGCTGTGCCGCTCGCGCTGCGGCTGTGTCTCGGTCGTCGAGGACGACACGCTGGTCGCGGTCGAGCCCGATCCCTCGCATCCGACCGGCGCGAACCTCTGCGTCAAGGGGCGCGCCGCGCCCGAGCTCGTCTACGCCCCCGATCGGCTCCTCTATCCGATGCGCCGCACGCGGCCGAAGGGCGACCCCGACGCCGGGTGGGTGCGGATCGGCTGGGACGAGGCGCTGGCGTGGACGGCGGATCGCATGCGCGAGGTGGCCGAGCGCCACGGGCCCGAGGCGGTGGCGTTCGCGGTGACGACGCCGGCCGGCACCGCGGTGTCCGACGGCTTCCCGTGGATCAACCGGCTGATCCGCATGTTCGGCAGCCCGAACATGGTCTGGGGCGAGGAGGTCTGCGCCTGGCACCGCGACTTCGTCACGGCGTACACCTTCGGCACCGACATCGGCACGCCCGACTTCGAGCGGACCGGCTGCCTGCTGCTCTGGGGCCACAACCCGGCGAACACGTATCTGGCGCAGGCCACCGCGGTCGCCGAGATGAAGGCGCGCGGTGCCGCGCTCGTCGTCGTGGACCCGCGGCGCGCCGGCCCTGCCAACCGGGCCGATCAGTGGCTGCGCGTGCGGCCGGGGACGGACGGCGCGCTCGCGCTCGGCGTGGCCGGCGTCATGATCGCCGAGGGCTGGTACGACCGTGAGTTCATCCGCGACTGGTCCAACGGCGCGCTCCTGGTGCGCGACGACACGGGCCGGTTCCTCACCGCCGCCGACCTCGACGCGGGCGAGGCCGCGCATCACGTGGCGTGGGACCAGGCGCGAGGGCGTCCGGTCATCTACGATCCGGCGGCCGGGCGGTTCGCGGAGCGCGTCGAGGATCCACTGATGCTCGGTGCCGTGCGCTGCGCCACCCGCGGCGGCCCCGTCGATTGCCGTCCGGCGTTCGAGCGCTACGCGGCGCTCTGTCGCGAGTACCCGCCCGAGCGCGTCGCGCAGATCACCGGCGTGCCAGCGGCCCAGATCATCGCGACGGCGCGGCTGCTCTGGGAGCGCCGGCCCGTCGCCTACTTCCACTGGACCGGGCTCGAGCAGCACACCAACGCGAGCCAGACCGTGCGGGCGATGTCGCTGCTCTACGCGCTTGACCGGCAGCTGGGATGCCCCCGGCGGTAACGTCCGGCCCACGCGACCCGCCGCCAACGAACTGGCGCCGCTCACGCTGCTCTCCGAGGCGCAGCGCGCGAAAGCGCTGGGCCTCGCCGAGCGGCCGCTCGGCCCGGCGCGCTTCGGCTGGGCGACGGGTGTGGACACCTACCGCGCCATGCTGCACGGCACGCCGTACCCGGTGCGGGGGATGGTCGGCTTCGGCGCCAACCTGCTCCTCTCCCAGCCGGACGCGAGCGTCGCGCGCGAAGCGCTATCGCGACTGGACTTCCTCGTCTACGCCGATCTCTTCCTCACGCCGACGGCGGCGCTGGCCGACGTGGTCCTGCCCGTGTCCTCCGCGTGGGAGCGCGAGGGGCTGCGCGTGGGCTTCGGTCCGACGCACGCGGGCGAGCGGCACATCCAGCTCCGTCGCGCAGCCGTCGCGCCCCGCGGCGAGGCGCGCTCGGACATCTGGATCGCCTGCGAGCTGGCCAAGCGGCTGGGCTTCGGTGATCGGTTCTTCGGCGGCGACGAGGACGCCGGCCACGCCTTCATGCTGGAGCCGTCGGGCGTGACGGTGAAGGCGCTGCGCGAGCGACCCGAGGGCGTGTCGGTGCCGGTCGAGCTTCGCTACCGGCGCCACGCGACGCCTCGAGGCGAGGGCGTGGTCGGCTTCGCCACGCCGAGCCGGCGGGTGGAGATCTACGCGGGGGCGCTCCTCGAGGTCGGCCAGGCACCGCTTCCCGACTACGTCGAGCCGGCGGCGAGCCCGGTCAGCCGGCCTGATCTCGCCCAGCGCTACCCGCTGGTGCTCACGACCGCCAAGGTCGTGCAGTTCTGCCACAGTCAGCACCGCAGCCTGCCGCGGCTGCGGCGTCACAGCCCGGACCCGCAGGTCGAGCTGCATCCGTCGGCGGCGGAAGCGCGGGGGATCGCGGCGGACGATTGGGTCGTGATCGAGACCCCGCGGGCCACGATGCGGGCTCGCGCGCGACTGACGAGCAGCTTGGCGCCCGACGTCGTATGCGCGCAGTTCGGGTGGTGGCAGGCGTGCGAGCCGCTCGGGTTGCCGGGGTACGACGCGGATGGCCCCGCGAGCGCGAACTACAACGCGCTGATCGACACGGAGGTGACGGATCCGCTCAGCGGTACGGTGCCGCTGCGCTCCGGGCTCTGCGAGATCCGCCGGCTCGACGTGGCTCCGGCGTAGGCCGGCCTGACACGAGCGACGGCCGGTGCCTGCTTGGCGTCGGTGGCGTCGCGGATCACGGCAGCGGCAGCGTCAGGCGGAACGTGGCGCCGCGTCCACCGTGATCCTCGGCCCAGATCCGCCCCCCGTGTGCCTCGACGAGCGATCGCGCGATCGCGAGGCCCAGGCCGAGGCCGTCTTTCTTCGTCGTGAAGAACGCGTCGAAGAGCTCGGGCAGGCGGTCGGCGGGAATGCCGTGGCCGGTGTCACTCACCGCGACCTCGACGGCATCGTCCAGCCTGCGAGTTCGGACGACGAGTTGACGGTCTTTCGCCTCCAGCTCGTCCATCGCGTCCATGGCATTCAGGATCAGGTTCAACACGACCTGCTGCAGGCCCACCCGATCGGCGGTGATCGCCCCGAGAGACGGCACCAGCTCCGCGCGGAGCGTGACGCCGCGCCGCCGGGCGTCGCCTCCGACGAGCCGCAGGATGTCGCTGACGACTTCGTTCACGTCGAGGGCTTGCCGCTCCAGTGGCCGCTTGCGGGCCAACGCCCGAAGCCGTCTGATGATGTCCCCGGCCAGGCGACCCTGGTCTCGAATGTCGTCGAAGATTTCGCGAAGCTCGGTCACCTCGTCGCTGCCCAGCCGACGGAGTCCGGCGCTCGCGTTGTTGAGAATGGACGTCAGGGGCTGGGTGATCTCGTGCGCGAGCGACGCCATCAGCTCGCCAACCAGCGCAAGACGCGAGGCATGGGCGAGATCCAGACGCGCCACCCGCAGCTCGTCCTCCGCGTGCTTGCGGTCGGTGATGTCGCGGCAGGTATAGAGCACCGTGCTCCCCTTGATCGAAACCGCCTTGAGGTGAATCAGGACGATGCGCCGCTCGCCCGACTTCGACGTGATCTCGCGTTCGATGTTCCTGATTTCTCGCCGCGCCGCGAGCTCGGCGCGATCGAACAGGTCAGCGCCGAGGAGCCCGCCGATCCGCATCATGGCTTGCACTTCGTCCGGCACGTAACCGAAGATCACGTCGACGTTCGGGCAAATGAATGTGAACAGCCCCTCGTCGTCGGTGAGAAAGACCGCATCCGAGATGCTGCCGAGGGTGAGCCGATGGAGCTCCTCGGACTCGCGTAACGCCTGGTAGGCGCGCGCCCGGCCCCCGTTGGTCGCTCCGCTCATGGCACTCGGCCCCGATTACACATGAGTCTGGTCATCGCACACGCCCTTCCGGGGTCGGCGCCGGACAACTGGCCTCACGCATATGAGAGCAAGCCGCCGTCGGCCCCCCGAGATCTCCGGCTGGGGTCCGCGGGAGCATGCGTCGGCCGAGGGCCCGGAGTCAAGGGCGTGGACGGGCCTACAGCTGGCCGAAGAACACCAGGTACTCCGACTTCAGGAAGCGCTCGAGCAGCAGCAGCAGCACCGCGCCCGGTGCCATCAGCACGATCGCCGTCACCGAGGCGATCTGCAGCTCGTACCCCAGGCTCGCCGTGTACATGTAGACCGGCAGCGTGGTGACGAACGGCGCGCCCACCAGCAGCGTGCCCGTGAACTCGTCGAGCGAGTAGAGGAACACGAGGACGGCGCTCGCCACGATGCCGGGCAGGGCCAGCGGCAGCGCGACAGTCGCGAAGGCCCGCGTGGTCGAGGCGCCGAGGTTCCAGGCGGCTTCCTCCAGCTCGGGGGCGATCGATCGGAAGACCGCGGTCATCGTCCACACCGCGAAGACCAGCCCGCCGACCAGGTGTACCAGCACGACACCGGTGATCGTGCCGGCAAGGCCGTACCGGTAGAACTCGCGCGTGGCGCTGGCGAACACGGGGAGCTGCGGGAACGCCTGCGGCAGCAGGAAGAGGAGGAGCACCAATGTTCGGCCGGGGAAGGCCAGGCGCGCCAGGGCGTAGCCGAGGGGGATGGCCATCGCCAGCGCGATGATCGTCACGACGACGGCGATGAAGACACCGAGGCGGAGCGGCTCCAGGAAGTCGCCGCTGGCGACGCGGGACCAGTAGCGCAGGCCGATGCGCTGCGGCCACGCGCTCGGATACGTCCAGCGCTCGGCCACCGACCACACGGCCAGGCTCGTGAGCGGGCCGACGATGAAGAAGGCGACGACGGCGAAGCCGGCGGCCCGGGCGACCAGGGCGCGGGCGCTCATGCGGTGAGCCGCCGGAGGTAGACGAGAGCCGCGCCCATCGCCAGCAGATAGGCAACCACGCCCAGGGCCGATGCCGTGGCGAAGTCGCCGTGCTGGCCGTACCGGTAATAGACGTCGATCATCAGCATCTGCGGGCCGCTGCCGCGCCCCATCATGAGCGGGATCGAGAACGAGGCCAGCATCGAGGAGAAGATCAGGATGCCGCTCACCACGAGGGCGGGGACCGACATGGGCAGCAGGATGTCGCGGATCAGACGGGGGCCGCGGGCACCGACGTCGCGCGCGGCCTCCAGGTAGCTCTCGTCCACGCCGCGGAAGGCGCCGAGCAGCAGGATGGCGGCGAGGCCGAGGTGCTTCCAGGCCAGGGCCAGGGCGATGCCGCCCCACGAGCCGGCCAGCCCCGGCGCGTGAGGGCTCAGGGCGACGCGCAGCGCGTGGCCGACGACGACGAACGGCACGAACAGCGGCACCTTCAGCAGGAACTCGACGGGGCCGAACGCGCGCAGGCGCAGCCAGCCGCAGGCGGGGATCGCCAGCGCGAAGGTGAGCGCGGTGCCGGCGGCGGCCACGCCGACCGTGTAGAGGACGTCGCGCGTGTAGAGCCGCCAGACCGTCTCGTAGTGGGCCAGCGTGAAGGCGCCGTCGCGCGTGAAGCTGGCCACGACGGAGGCGCCGAGGGGCCACAGGAAGACGCCGCTCAGCACCGCCAGCGGGGGAGCGCAGAGCGCTCCCCACAGCAGCCGCTCGGGAAGGGTCAGCGCACGATCTCCTCGTACGCCAGCGTGATCAGGTCGTGGTACTCCTTGATCGGCATCTGCCGCGAGTACCTGGCCAGGTCCGCCGCCGACACGCCCTTGAAGAGCAGCTCGCGGCTCTTGGCGCTGATGAGCGGCAGCACCTTGTCGGCGTCGACGCCCGGGTACCAGCCGAACTTCTCGACGATGGCCCTGGCCTGCACCTCGGGAGTGGCCACGTAGTCGATGTAGCGCACGGCGACGTCGCGGTTGGCGGCCTCGCGCGGCACCACCAGGTAGAGCGGGTAGATCGGCAGCCCCGGCGCCGGCAGCACCGGCGTGATCGAGGCGTCCATCCGTCCCTCGTTCTTCCAGGCGACGAGCTGGTCGATCCACACGGCGCCCATCCAGATCTCGCCGCGGTTGAGCGCGTCGAGCGTACCGGCGTTGCCGCTGGTGATGAGGGCGGTCTTGTTGAAGTCGCGCAGCGCGGTGACGGCCTCGCGGATCGCGCCTTCCTTGCCCTTGTCGAACGGCCCCTGGGCGAGCGCCTTGTACTGGCCGGTCTTCCAGTACACCCAGCCCATCGTGAACCCGACGCCGCTCACCCCGCCCTTGATGCCGTTGTAGCCGAACTTGCCGGGGTTGGCCTTGGCCCACGTCACGAGGTCGTCGAGCGACTTCGGCGGCGTGGCCACCTTGGCGGGGTTGTAGGCGATGGCGATCTGGTTCTGGAACATCGGCACCACGTAGCCGTCGACCGTGACGCCGAACGCTTCCTTCACCTCGGCGCCCTTCACGAGCGCGGCGTTCTTCATCTGGGGGACGTAGCGGTGCAGCAGCCCCTCCTTCACCATCTGGGAGGCGACGGCCATGCTGACCAGCGCCACGTCGATGTCCCAGTTCTTGCGGCCGGTGTCGGCCTGGGCCTTGAGCTTGGTGTGGATCGCGCGGCTGGCCGGCTCGCCGGTGCCGGTGCCGATCACGTTGAGCTCGACGTCCTTGTTCGTCTGGGCGAAGCCCGGGCCGAGGACGGTCTTGTGCACCTCGACGACGTTGACGTCGGCGCCGATCGCCACGTTGATCCGCGTCGCGGCTGACGCGGGCACGGCGAGGGCGAGGAGCAGGATCAGCAGGCGAAGCAGCATGGCGAGGTCTCCTTGTCCATGGTCACGATCGAGGCACCTCGAAGACGCGCAGCGCGTCGGGCGGGATGATAACGCCGACCGGCCCCGGGGGCACGGGCTCGACGCCGTCGATCATGACGAGAACGTTACCGACGCGCACGTAGTGGCGATAGTGCGTGCCGAGGAAGAGGCTCTCCTCGATGCGCCCGGCCAGCGCCGGCGTGTCCTCCGGCGTGCCGGGCGCGGCCAGGCTCAGGTCCGAGGCGCGCAGCACGACCTCGACCGGGCCCCGCACGGCGCCCGCGTACGGCAGGCTCTGGCCGGCGATCTCGAGGCGTCCGGCCTCGGCGCGGCCGGCCAGGCGCGTGGTCACGCCGAGGAAGTCGGCGGCGAAGGCGTCGGCCGGGCGCCGGTAGACCTCCTCCGGCGGGCCGGCCTGCACGATCGCACCGGCGTTCATCAGCACGACCTGGTCGGCGATGGCCAGCGCTTCCTCTTGATCGTGGGTGACGTAGATCGTCGTGATGGCGATCCGGCGCTGCAGCCGCCGGATCTCCGCCCGCAGCCGCTGGCGCACCTTGGCGTCCAGGTTGGACAGGGGCTCGTCCAGCAGCAGCACGCGCGGCTCGATGACGAGCGCGCGGGCCAGGGCCACGCGCTGCTGTTGTCCGCCCGACAGCGCGCCGGGTTTCCGGGCCGCGACCGCCTCGACCTCGCCGATCTCGACCAGCGCCAGGGCCGTCAGCACCCGCTCGCGGATCTGCTCGCGCGGCACGCGCCGCAGGCGCAGGCCGTAGGCCACGTTGTCGAAGACGGTCATGTGCGGCCACAGCGCGTAGCTCTGGAAGACCATCGCCGTCGCGCGCTCCTGCGGCGGCCGCGCGGTCACGTCCTCGCCCCCGAAGCGGATGCGGCCGCCGTCCACGCGAATGAAGCCGGCGATCGAGCGCAGCAGCGTGGTCTTGCCGCAGCCCGACGGCCCCAGGATGGCGGTGAGGCGGCCGGCCTCGAACGCCAGCGACACGTCGCGCAGCGCCTCGACCGAGCCGTAGCGCTTGCGCAGGTCCTCGAGGCGGACGTCGACCGCGCCGGCGCCGTGCCCGCTGGCGGCGCTCAGGTCAGCCACCTCCCCGCCCGCCGGCTGCCACGGGTGGCCGCGCGAAGCGCCCGGGCGACGGCCTGCTCGGGCGTGGCGGCGACGAGGAGCGGCACCCGGCGGCCCTCCGGCTGCCGCAGCCGCCAGGTGCGCAGGCCGACGACGGGGATGCCGAGCTTGAGCGCGAGCGCGATCTCGGACAGCGTGCCGTACATCCCGCCGATGGCGACGACGGCGTCGCACGAGCGCACCAGGACGACGTTGCGGGCCTGGTCCATGCCGGTGACGATCGGGATCGTCACCCAGCGGTTGGCGTCGCCTCGCCGGAAGCCGGGCAGCAGCCCGACCACGACGCCGCCCGCCTCGGCGGCGCCGCGCGAGGCCGCCCCCATGACGCCGCGCAACCCGCCGCAGAGGAGGACGGCGCCGGCCCGCGCGATCGCCGCGCCGACCCGCTCGGCCTCGCGGGCGACCCGCGCGGAGCAGACGCCTTCCCCGACGACGCCGATGTGCAGGGCCATGCCGCCGGGGGAGTCTATCACCCGGTGTGCGTGCACTACAGCGGAGGTGGCCCGGGCGCCGATTCCGCGCTATCGTCCCGGCCATGGCTTTCGGCTATCTGATCGTCGCGCTCCTCGCCGCGTCCGTGGCGGTCTTCGCGCTGCAGAACAGCGCCGAGACGAGGGTCCAGTTCCTGGTGTGGACCCTCGAGGGCCTGCCGGTCGCGGCCGTGGCGCTGATCTCGCTGGGCGTCGGACTCATCGTGGCCGGCCTGCCCCTGTGGATCCGTAGCTGGCGGTGGCGCTCGCGAGCCCGCTCGGCCGAAGCTCGGGCGGCGATGCTGGACAAGGCGCTCGCCGAGCGGGACCAGATACTCCTGCGACGCCAGCACACGCCCGAGCCGCCGGCATCACGGCCGCCGGCCGTCTAACTATCTCTCGAGCCGCGCGGCTACTTGATGTTCAGCGGCACCGTCTGGTGAGGATTGAAGTACGGGTTGACGTGCCCGCTGTAGAAGTCCGCCGTGGTCACGCCGTAGACGTAGCGCGGGCCCGGCACAATGCAGTAGCAGGCGGCCCCGACCGGGGTCTGTTCGGGATAGGGTAGGGGACACCAGCCGGGATCCGTCAGGCAGACGCCGCGGCCGCGTACGTCCGGCCACATCGGGACCGATGGCTGCTGGCCGACGCTCTCGCCGGTCAGCACGGCCACGAGCATCACCACGGCCAGTCCGAGCGTTCGAGGCATGACCGCCGCCTCGTGGGACGAATGCCGGAACGCTACTCCGGCGCGGCGCCGGTCGTCAATGCTACACTGCAGACGCCGCCACCCCGGCCTTCATGGCTGACGCCTGTGGGCGTCGAGTCCCCGGTGACATGGCTTCCACGAACCGCTCACCGGAGACGACCGTGAACGCTGCAGGCGCGCTCGACGACATCCCCGCCCCGTTCGTGATCTAGCCGCGGCGGCAAGGCGGCATGGTCATCACCCGGACGTCGCTTCAGGATCCGATCCGTGCCGAGCTCTTCGGCATCGAGCGCCTCGAGCAGCACGCCATGAGCCTGGCCGCCGCTCAGCGCGCCACCTCGGGCCGAGGCCGGCGGTTGCTGCCGCGGGTCGAGGACAACGGTCGCGTACTCCGCGAGTCGTACCGCGTGATCGCCAATGCGATCCGCGAGGAGCGGGCGATCACTCCGGCGGCGGAATGGCTCGTCGACAACTTCCACGTCGTGGACGAGCAGCTCCGCGAGATTCGCGACGACCTGCCGCCCGGCTTCTACCGGGAGCTGCCCAAGCTGTCCGAGGGACCGTTCGCCGGATATCCGCGCGTCTACGGGATCGCCTGGGCCTTCGTTGCCCATACCGATAGCCGGTTCGACCCCGAATCGCTCCGGCGCTTCGTGCGGGCGTACCAGCGGGTGCAGCCGCTGACGATCGGCGAGCTGTGGGCGGTGGCGATCACGCTACGCGTCGTGCTCGTCGAGAATCTCCGGCGCCTGGCCGAGCGGATCGTCCACGGGCGAGCCGCGCGCCAGCAGGCGGACGTCCTGGCCGACGAGCTGCTCGGTGTCGGTCACGACGGTGTCACGGCGCCGACGGCGAGGGGACTCGCGAGATTCGAGAGCGACCCGCTGGTGACCGCCTTCGCGGTGCAGCTCGTCCAGCGCCTGCGGGAACAGGATCGCGCCGCGACCCCGGCGCTGCTCTGGCTCGACCAGCGGCTGGAGGCGCAGGGGACGACCTCCGAGGACATCGTCCGCGTCGAGCATCAGCGACAGGCGGCGATGAACGTGACGGTCCGCAACGTCATCCTGAGCATGAGCCTCATGTCCGCGCTGGACTGGACGGAGTTCTTCGAGACCGTCAGCCTCGTCGACGAGATCCTGTGCGCGGCCCCGAGCTACGCCGCGATGGACTTCGCGACCCGCGACGCCTACCGCCACGCGATCGAAGAGCTCGCGCGGGGCTCGGGGCGGTCCGAGCTGGATGTCGCCCGCGCGACCATGGCGCACCCGCACCGCGCGGCCGGGGTCGACGCGGAGCCCTCGCACGATCCCGGCTTCCATCTCGTGGGCCGCGGACGCCGCGCTTTCGAGCTGACCCTCGGCGACCGAGCGCCGCTCGTGCGGCGGCTGCTGCGCGCCTACGTGGCGGCGGCGACGCCCGGATATCTGGGCACGATCGCCGTCCTCAGTGGCTTCATGTTCACGCTGCCCCTCCTCGCGGCCGGTGCATCGGGGGTGGGGCCGGGCAGCCTGCTGGTGCTGGCCCTCCTGGCGGTCGTCCCGGCCTCGGACCTCGCCATCGCGCTGCTGAATCGAAGCGTCGCCGCGTTCGTCACGCCGGCCGTGCTGCCTCGGCTCGAGCTGGGCGACGGCGTCCCGGCGCATCTCCGCACGATGGTCGTCGTGCCGATGCTGCTGACCGACGGCGCCGAAGTCGAGGCGCAGATCGAGCGGCTCGAGGTCCACTACCTGGCCAATCCGGACGGCGATCTTCGCTTCGCGATCCTCTCCGACTGGACCGATGCGGCCGCCGAGAGTGGGCCGGCGGATGCCGACATGCTGGCGGCGGCGCGCGAGGGGATCGCGCGCCTGAACCGGCGTCACGGCCAGGCCCCGGGAGGCGGCGAGCGATTCCTGCTCTTCCATCGCCGGCGACTCTGGAACGCGCGCGAGCGGGTGTGGATGGGGTGGGAGCGCAAGCGGGGCAAGCTCCACGAGCTGAATCGCCTGCTGCGGGGGGCGACGGACACGAGCTTCGTCCCCGGCGGGCCCGTCACACCCGCCGGCGTCCGCTACGTCGTGACCCTCGACGCCGACACGCGGCTCCCCCGGGGCGCGATCGAGCGGCTGGTCGGCACGATGGCGCATCCCCTCAACCGGCCGCGGTTCGATCCCCAGGACCGGCGCGTCGTCGACGGATACGCGGTCCTGCAGCCGCGCGTGACGCCGCCGCTGCCGGGCCGCGAGGGCTCGCTCTTCCAGCGCCTGTCGTCCGGCCCGGCCGGCATCGACCCCTACGCGGCGGCGGTGTCCGACGTGTACCAGGACCTCTGGGGGGAGGGCTCCTACACCGGCAAGGGCATCTACGACGTGGATGCGTTCGAGGCGGCGCTGGTGGGACGGGTGCCGGAGAACGCGCTGCTGAGCCACGATCTCTTCGAGGGGGTCTACGCACGCGCCGGTCTCGTGACCGACGTCGAGCTGTTCGAGAGCGCTCCCTCGCACTACGGGGTGGCAGCGGCGCGTCAGCACCGATGGGCGCGCGGCGACTGGCAGCTGGTTCCGTGGATCCTGGGAACCCGGATCCCGGTGATCGGGCGCTGGAAGATGCTCGACAACCTGCGTCGCACGGTGTCGGCCCCGGCCGCCTTTCTGACGCTCGTCGTGGCGTGGACGCTGCCGGGCACGTCGCCCGCGATGTGGAGCGTCTTCATCCTCGCCACCATCGCCGGGCCCGCGCTCTTG
Organism: uncultured Candidatus Rokubacteria bacterium; assembly: GCA_963743355.1. GTDB lineage: Bacteria > Methylomirabilota > Methylomirabilia > Rokubacteriales > CSP1-6 > AR5. Next base: position 1,848,902 of record CAVUPM010000002.1, on the reverse strand, counting down.
CCGGTGCTGGGTGGCTTGATCCCGCACCGGCGTGGCGTGTCCAAGCGCAGCCACGCCCGCGCGGTGGGCCGCGACGTGGTCCAGGCCGGCTCCCAGATCGGGCTCACGATCACGATGCTGGCGTACCAGGCCTGGCTGATGACGGACGCCATCGTGCGAACGTTCGTGCGCATGTACGTGACGCGCCGGCGGTTGCTGGAATGGGTGACGGCGGCGCAGGCGAAAGCCGGTCTCCGGCTCGACCTTCGTGGCTTCGGCCGTCGAATGGCCGGCGGCCTCGCGCTCGCGGCCGCCGCGGCCGTCGCCGTGGCGTGGGCGCGGCCGGAGGCCTGGCCCGCCGCGTTGCCGTTTCTGATCCTGTGGGCGGCGTCCCCCGTCGTGGCGCGCTGGATCAGCCTGCCGCGGGGCGCGGCGCCGACCCAGCCGCTGTCGCCGGCGGATGCGCGGGCGCTCCGGTTGACCGCGCGGCGGACGTGGCGGTACTTCGCGACGTTCGTCGGCGCCGAGGACCACGCGTTGCCGCCCGACAACTTCCAGGAAACGCCGAGTCCGGTCGTCGCCCATCGCACGTCGCCCACGAACATCGGGCTCTATCTGCTCTCCACCCTGGCGGCGCGCGACTTCGGCTGGCTGGGCACGCTCGACGCCGTCGAGCGGCTCGAGGCCACGCTCGCGACGATGAGCGCCCTGGAGCGCTTCCGCGGTCACTTCTACAACTGGTACGACACGAGGCACTGCTATCCCCTCGAGCCGAAGTACGTCTCGTCGGTCGATAGCGGCAATCTCGCCGGCCACCTGATCGCGCTCGCCCACGGTCTCGAGGAGATCATCGACCGCCCACGTCTCGAGGCGGCGGCGCTCGCCGGGATCGAAGACGCGGCGCTGCTCGTCCGGCTGTCGACCCTCACCGGGGCCGATGAGGCCCGCCCGAGCCCGGCCACCCGCCGGCGCCTGCCGGAGGCTCTCGACGCCGTCATCGCCGCGGTCCACGCGCCCCCCGGCGGCCCGTCCGACTGGGGCTCACGGCTCACGGCGCTCAGCGCGCGCGCCGACACGGTGCTGGACATCGTGCGCGCCGTGGTCGAGGACAATCCGGACGGGGCGCCGCCGGACGCGCTGGTCTGGGCGGAGGCGCTCGTCGCCACGGTCGACAGCCACCGGCGCGATCTCGACATGCCCGAGACGCTCGGTGGTCGGGTCCGGGGTCTCGCCCGGAGCGCGCACGCGATGGCGGACGCCATGGACTTCGGCTTTCTCTTCGATCCGCTGCGCAAGCTGCTGGCGATCGGCTACCGCGTCAGCGACGGCGCCCTCGACCCCGGCCGGTACGACCTCCTGGCCTCGGAAGCCCGACTCGCGAGCTTCATCGCGATCGCCAAGGGCGACGTCCCCGTCTCGCACTGGTTCCGGCTGGGCCGGGCCCTCACCCCGGTGGAGCTCGACTCGGTGCTCGTCTCGTGGTCGGGCTCGATGTTCGAGTACCTGATGCCGGCGCTCGTCATGCGGGCGCCGGCCGGCAGTCTGCTCGAGCAGACCTCGCGCCTGGTCGTGGGTCGGCAGATCCGGTACGGCGCCGAGCGCCGGGTGCCGTGGGGGGTGTCGGAGTCGGCCTACAGCGTGCGCGATCTGGAGATGACCTACCAGTATTCGAACTTCGGGGTGCCGGGGCTCGGCCTGCGGCGCGGACTCAGTGAGGACGTCGTCATCGCGCCCTACGCGACGGCGCTGGCGGCGATGATCGACCCGGCCGCCGCGGCTCGCAACTTCCAGCGCCTGACGACGGCCGGAGCCAGCGGCACCTACGGGTACTACGAGGCTCTCGACTACACCCGGCCCCGGCTTCCGGACGGCGCCGAGCTCGCGGTGGTGCGCGCCTACATGGCGCACCACCAGGGCATGGTGGTCGTGGCCATCGGCAACGTCCTCCACGACGGCGCGATGCGCGCGCGCTTCCATGCCGAGCCCAGCGTGCAGGCCACCGAGCTGGTGCTCCAGGAACGGACGCCCCGTGACGTGGCGGTGGCGCGACCACGGGCGGAAGAGGTGGAGGCGGTCGGCGACGTGCGCGAGTTCATTCCGCCGGTCGAGCGGCGCTTCCGCTCCCCCCACGGCGCGACACCGCGCACCCAGCTGCTCTCGAACGGCCGGTACGCGGTGATGCTGACGACGGCCGGCTCGGGCTACAGTCGCTGGCGCGATCTTGCCATCACGCGGTGGCGGGAAGACGTCACCCGCGACGCGTGGGGGGCCTACGTGTTCATCCGCGACATCGACACTGGCGAGGGCTGGTCGGCCGGCTACCAGCCGCGCGGAGGCGAGCCCGACAGCTACGAGGTCACGTTCTCCGAGGATCGGGCGGAGTTCGTCAGGCGAGACGGCGCCATCGGCACCACCCTGCAGGTGATCGTGTCGCCGGAGGACGATGCCGAGCTCCGGCGCGTCTCGCTCACCAACCTCGGGACGAAGAGCCGGGAGCTCGAGCTGACGTCGTACGCCGAGGTCGTGCTGGCCCCGCCGGCGGCGGACGCCGCCCACCCGGCGTTCTCCAACCTGAGCGTCGAGACGGAGTGTGTCCCCGAGCTCGACACGCTGCTGGCGACCCGCCGGCCGCGGTCACGCCGGGAGGCCCCGATCTGGCTGGCTCACGTGGTGGTCGTCGACGGCGAGACCGTGGGCGACCTGCAGTGGGAGACGGATCGGGCCGCCTTCCTCGGCCGCGGGCGCGGGATCCGGACACCGGCCGCGGTGATCGACGGCCGGCCCCTGTCCAACACGACCGGTGCCGTCCTCGACCCGATCGTGAGCCTGCGGCGCCGCGTGCGGGTGACGCCGGGCGCGACCGTGCGCGTCGCGTTCTCGACGCTGGTGGCGCCGTCGCGGGCGGAGGCCCTCGGCCTCGCCGAGAAGTATCGCGATCCGGCGACGTTCGACCGGGCGGCGACGCTGGCGTGGACGCAGGCGCAGGTTCAACAGCACCACCTCGGCGTCGGTCCCGATGAAGCGCACCTCTTCCAGGGCCTCGCGAGCCGCGTGCTCTACTCGGACCGGGGACTCCGGCCCGGCGCGGACGTCCTCACACGGGCGGCGGGGGGCCCCGACACCTTGTGGGCCCACGGGATCTCCGGCGACCTCCCGATCGTGCTGGTGCAGATCGACGAGCCCGAGGAGGTGGGCATCGTGCGGCAGCTCCTCCGTGCCCACGAGTACTGGCGGATGAAGCAGCTGGCCGTCGACCTGGTCATCCTGAACGAGCGCGCGCCGTCCTACGCTCAGGACCTCCAGGCGTTGCTGGAGACGCTCGTCCGCCGGAGCCAGTCGGTGGGGCTCCACGAGGGGCCGGGGCCGCAGGGGAACGTGTACATCGTGCGGGCTGACCGGGTGACGCCGCCGCAACGTGACGTGCTCCAGTCCGTCGCGCGGGTGGTGCTGTCGAGCCGGCGGGGAACGCTGGCCGAGCAGACGGCGCGCGCGCAGCGGCCCGACACGCCTCCGCTCGCTCGGTCCCGACGGCCGGCGCCGACGAAGCCGGCGCCGGTCGAGGCGGTCCCGCCGCCGGATCTCGAGTTCTTCAACGGTCTCGGCGGCTTCACGGCGGATGGACGGGAGTACGTGACCGTCCTGCGCGACGGGCGATGGACGCCGGCCCCGTGGATCAACGTGATCGCGAATCCGAGCTTCGGGTTCCAGGTGTCCGAGTCGGGCTCCGGGTACACGTGGTCGCTCAACAGCCGCGAGAACCAGCTGACCGCGTGGTCGAACGACCCGATCAGCGACCCGCCCGGCGAGACGATCTACGTCCGCGACGAGGAGACGGGAGACGTCTGGGGGCCAACGGCGCTCCCGATTCGGGAGGACAGCGCGCCCTACGTCATCCGTCACGGGCAGGGCTACAGCCGCTTCGAGCACGTCTCCCACGGCGTCGCGCTCGAGCTGCTGCAGCTGGTGCCGCTCGACGACCCCATCAAGATCTCGCGCCTCACGCTGACGGATCAGTCGGGGCGACCGCGCCGGCTCTCCGTGACCGCCTACGTGGAGTGGGTCCTGGGCGCGTCGCGCGCCGCCGCGCCGTTCGTCGTCACCGAGATCGACGGGACGACGGGGGCGATGTTCGCGCGCAACGCCTGGCGGCACGAGTTCGGCGCCCGCGTCGCCTTCGCCGATCTGGGCGGGACGCAGACGTCGTGGACCGGAGACCGGACCGAGTTTCTCGGGCGTCACGGCTCCCCGGATCTTCCGGCGGCGCTCGCGCACCGACATCGGCTCTCGGGACGGATCGGCGCCGGCCTCGATCCGTGCGGCGCGCTCCAGGCGACGCTCGAGCTGGCCGCCGGAGGGCGCGCGGAGGTCGTGTTCTTCCTGGGCGAGGCGGCGAGCGCCGAGCACGCGAGGGCGCTCATTCGGCAGTACCGGACGCGTGACGTGGGGGCGGTCGTGCGGGCTGTCGGCCAGCGGTGGGAGGAGGTGCTCGGCACGGTGCAGGTCAAGACGCCGGACCGCTCCATGGACATCCTGCTCAACCGGTGGCTGCAGTACCAGACGCTCGCGTGTCGGGTGTGGGCGAGGTCGGCGTTCTATCAGGCCGGCGGCGCCTACGGCTTTCGCGATCAGCTTCAGGACGTGATGGCGCTCACCGTGGCCGAGCCCGGGCTGGCCCGGGAGCACGTGCTGCGGGCCGCGGCGCGGCAATTCGGCGAGGGTGACGTCCAGCACTGGTGGCACCCGCCGAGCGGCCGGGGCGTCCGGACCCGGATCTCCGACGACCGGCTCTGGCTCCCGTACGTCGTCGCCCGATATGTCGAGGTCGCCGGCGACGGCGCGGTCCTGGACGAGAGCGTTGCCTTCCTCGACGGGCCGCCGCTCGTGGTGGGCCAGGCCGAGTCGTACTTCGAGCCCCGCGCCTCCGAGGAGCGCGCCACGCTCTTCGAGCACTGCGCCCGCGCGCTCGACCTCAGTCTGACGGCCGGAACCCACGGCCTTCCGCTGATGGGAACGGGGGATTGGAACGACGGGATGAACGAGGTGGGCGCGGGAGGAAAGGGGGAGAGCGTCTGGCTCGGGTGGTTCCTTCACGCCGTGCTGTCCGAGTGGGCGACGCTGGCCGACGCGCGGGGAGAGGGCAAGCGCGCCGGGCGGTGGCGTGCATACGTCTCCGCGCTGAAGGCGTCGCTGGAACGCGAGGCCTGGGACGGCCACTGGTATCGCCGCGCGTACTTCGATGACGGCACCCCGCTCGGCGCCGCCAGCAACGACGCGTGCCGCATCGATTCGATCGCGCAGTCCTGGAGCGTGATCTCGGCGGCGGCGGACCCGGCCCGCCAGGCCCGCGCCATGGCGGCCGTCGACGCGCACCTCGTGCGTCACACCGAGGGCCTGGTCTTGCTCTTCACGCCGCCGTTCGACGACACCCTCCTGGAGCCGGGCTACATCAAGGGGTACGTGCCGGGCGTCCGGGAGAACGGCGGACAGTACACGCACGCGGCGGTGTGGTCGGCGATCGCCTTCGCGGCGCTCGGTGACGGGGACCAGGCGACCGAGCTCTTCGCGATGCTGAATCCCATCAACCGGGCCAGCACCGACGCCGGCGTCCAGCGCTACAAGGTCGAGCCCTACGTCGTCGCGGCCGACGTCTACGCCGAGCCGCCGCACGTCGGCCGCGGGGGCTGGACGTGGTACACGGGGTCAGCGGGTTGGATGTATCGGGCGGGGCTGGAGTCCATCCTCGGATTCCGGCTGCGTGGCGGGCGACTGACGATCGACCCGTGCATTCCGCGTACGTGGCCCGGCTTCGAGCTGGTATTCCGCTATCGCTCCGCGCGGTATGACCTCGTCGTGGAGAATCCGCAGGGGGTGTCGCGGGGCGTGGGGACCGTGGAGATCGACGGCGTCCGCCTGGCCGGCGATCTCAGCATCGGGCTCGCCGACGACCGGAGCACTCATCGCGTCCGAATCGTCCTCGGCTGACCGAGCTCAAAAGCCTTTCCGTCTCATGCAACTGCGATAGGCGGCCTGAAACACGGCGTTCCTGGCCCCTTCCGCCTCCATGCCGTGGATCTGCGGATCGGACGACTCGATCACCCTCGCGGTGGCGTTCGCCGTCGTGGCCTCCCCGCGCACGCTCTCGGCCCGGGCGTGGTCGCCGACGGTCGGGGAGGCTCGTCCCGTCTTGATCGCCTGGGGCGCGTGTTCATTGCAGGCGGCAACGTCGGCGGCGGTGGGGACCTCGCCGCCGACCATCTGCGTGGTGCCGAGCGCGAGGAGGAGGGTCAGCACGAGAACAATCACGACTCTGGACTGCGTGGTCATGGCGTACTCCCTACGTGTCGTTCGAGATTCGGTACAGAACCCACCCGCTGCCGTCCTGTCCGCCGATGCGCTCGGCGCGCGCGAACAGACTCAGCCTCCGTGGCGCTCGACCCGGCGGATGCTCCGCGAGAACCGCCTGCCGGCCCAACCGCACCGCCGCCGCTGGTAACGGCGCCTCGATCGAGTAGTGCGCCAGGAGGCCGCGCCGCTCGTTGTAGAACTCCAGTCGCCACCTCATCCCGCCGAGTCTCCTAGGCGCCGCCCGCCCGGGCGCCGTTGCCGCGGAGTGCGCGGTCGCTTCGGTCAGGTGACTGTTGTTCCGTGCGGCTGCCGACGAGCCTCTCCCACGTCTTCGCCGTGAAGTTGTACTGGTGGATGTGCCCCTCCTCGTCGAGGGCAAAGAGGTCGTTCTGCGAGGCACAGACCTGGGTGAACTTCGCCCCCCGGGGCCTATCGCTGGGGATATTCATGGCCCGTCTCATCCGCGCGTGGCGTCCAGGTTCCCGCCGCGTACTCGCGCAAGGCTTGCACGAGCACCCAGCGCAGCGTGGTCCCCTCGCTGGCGGCGCGGGCGCGCGCGGTCCGCTGGACGCCGGGCGAGACCCCGCGTAGCAGGTAGATCCCGGTGGTCGCCATCCGGGCCAGCGCGCGACTCCGCAGGGGGGGGCGGCTCACGCCGAGGTCCTGTTCACCTCGGACGGTGACGTGGCGCATGGTCGCCATCATCGACCGCTGCCAATGGACACGGGGAAGCGAACCGTCTCCTCCCGATAGGGTGACGTGATGTAGGCGAGCTCCAGGCGGATCTCCTTCAACCTGGCCGCCTTCAGGGCCTCCGCGGGGAAGTCCACGTCCATCGCCTCCGTCGTCTCCTGTCCGGGATCGAGGCGGTCGGTGCTGGACGAGGTGAACCTGAGCGTCGGCTCGGTCCGCGCGTCCTCGAGCTTGATGGGCTGCCCCTGGGCATCGACGTACCGGATCTTCCCGCCGACGAGCCGGACGGTCTGGTTCGAGGAGGTATTCTTCAGCCGGAGGATGCCGGAAAGCTTCGCCAGCGAGACGACCCGATCGGAGCCCTTCTCGACCCGCTCCGTCACCTTCATGTCGGCGACCTCGCCGGTGACGATGCCGGCCTTCACCTGCAGCGTGGCCGGCGTCACCGCGTAGCTCTTGTCCTCGATCACCGCCGCCGCGGCCGTCGGCTGCTGGGCGGGGCCCAGGTTCGTCCAGAGCATCGCGGCGACCAGAGCGGCACCGAAGCCCCATCTCCACATGGCGCCCTTGCCCTGGCCGAGACGCTCGGTGGGCCACATCATGCGCTGGACGACGATGGGAATGGCCGCTCCGATGCCCGCCACCACCAGGCTTGTGAACATCCCGCCACCCGAATAGACCAGGCCCCGGAAGATCCAGCTTGCCCCGATGCTCCCGATCAGACCGAGGGTGACGTCCGTCTTCAGCCCGTGCCCGCCGCGTTTCATGAGGAGACTGCCGAGCACACCTGCCAGGAGTCCCACGAGAACCCACGTCACGAACATTGCGAAACTCATGACTGCTTCTCCTTCGCCCGGTGTCGAATTGTCGGCTTCGCGTCACTCCGCGTTCGCGGTCCCTCACGTACGGCCGCCGGCTCGGTGGGCCCGGCGCCGGATCGACGGGGGCGCAGGCGCGCGGCCGCCGCGGGCCGGGCGCCGTTCGGCTGGACGAGCAGGCCGGCGAGCATTTCGATGGCCCGCTGGTCCAGCGCCCGGTCGTCGATCATCACTTCCACGGCGGGGCCCGCGAGCGCCCGGACCCGATCGGCGGCGGAGGTCGAGCACACGATGACGTCGACCTTCCGCACCAGGCGAGCCAGCGCCGCCCCCTCCGCGGGGCACGCCCCGACCAGGATGATGTTCGGCAGGCCGGCGTTCGCGATCGAGTGCTCCAGGTTGTGCGCCGTCTCGACGGCCGCGGAGACCACGCCGACCCGCGTCCCGGGCGGGAGCTGGGCCAACCGGTGGAGGGTCTCGAGATGCGCCTCGGCCAGGAGCGCGATCACCGGGACGCCCCTCAGGCTCAGCAGCCGCTCGACCTCCGGGAGATGACAGAAGCTCGTGACCGCCGCCCGCCAGCGTCCGGGTTGCTTCGGGCGCCGCGTCACCGCCGCCAGCTCGCCGAGGAGCACCTTGTCGACGCGGATCGGGAGCTGGGCCTCGAGTTGCCCGGCGAAGAAGTCGAGCTCCGGTGGGCTGCACTCCACGAGGAGGACCTCGATGGCCCCCTGGACGGCGGCGGGTCGCTCACCGGTCAGGCTCAGGACGCCCACCGCCAGGTCGTCGGCGGTCATGCCCAGGGCCGCCGCCCGGATCACCATATCCTGCAAGAAATTCTCGCGCAGGTGAGAGGCGGGCCGGGCGGGCGGCGCCGGGGCGACGAACACGCCGCTGCCCCGGCGAGCTTCCACGTATCCGCCCTGCTTGAGATCCTCGATGACGCGCGCGACGGTATTCGGATTGATGCCGAGGAATCCGGCCAGCTCCCGGATGCTGGGCAGGGCCTGCTCCCGCGGGACCCCGCCGCCCTCGATGATGTGCTTGAGCTGCTCTGTCAGCTGCCGGCGGATCGGGATCGGGCTGTGGACGTCCACTCGCAGGTCCATGGCAAGACGCATACTGTATTACATCAATAGTACACTAGATCAATTCTGTCAAGGGCCAACGCGAACGAGGGCCGGAGCGTGGCCGCCCAGGCGGGCGCGCAGCATGGCGATATCCTGCTCGCGTTCGCGGACCTGGGCTTCCAGTCTCCGGAACCGGTCGATGTAGATCCGGCGTTGCGACTCGAGGACGGCGTCCTTGTCCGCGAGCTGCCGATAGAGGTACGACTGGTGGGCCGCGTTCTCTTCGGCTCGGCGGTGGCCGTCGGCGGCGACGCTCAACGCGCGGGCGCCGCCCACGAGCGTGAGCGTCGCCATGCACACCACACCGATGACCGCGCCCCGGTGACGGGGCCTCATGGTCCGACTCCGGCGCCGCGCCACACGCTCCGCTGAGCGGCGATCAGCAGCGCCGCGCCTGCGCACCCGATCAGGAACATCGTCGCCATCCCGGCTCCGCTGGAGATCCCGAACCAGACCGTCGCGCCGGCGACCACGCTCCCGATGAGACCGAGCGCCATATCCCAGGTGGACCCGTGGCCCCCCGCTCGGGTGACGGCCCCGGCGATCCACCCGGCCGCCAGCCCGGCCAGGATCAGCATGGGCCCCATCTGCACGATGTCTTCGAGCATCATCGACTGCCCCCTTCCGCCCAACGCCTCTGGCCGGGCGACTGTACGAGCTGGATAGTACACTGCTCGAAATTGTCATACTGTACTATTTTAGTGGTACAGTAGCGCCAGCCGCGAGACCCGTGAGGCTCGCCGCAGAAGGTGGAGGCCCCCGCTATGGCTCAGACGACCACGATGGCTCCAGCAAGCCGGACGACGCTGCGTCCGCTCCACGACCGGGTGCTCGTCCAGCGCCTGGCGGAGCCGGACGCGCACGGCCGCATTCTCATCCCCGACACCGCGAAGGAAAAGCCGCAGGAGGGCCGGGTGATCGCCGTGGGCGCCGGGCGCGTCGGCGACGACGGCACGACCATCCCGGTGGCGGTCAAGCAAGGCGACCGGATCCTCTTCGCCAAGTATTCCGGCGCCGAGGTCACGCTGGACGGCACGGAGTACCTCGTCATGAAGGAGGAGGACGTCCTCGGCATCCTCGGCGGGTAAACGAGCGGCTCCGCCGCTGTCGACCATTCGTCACATCCGGCAGAAAGGGATCCATGTCCAAGCAGCTCCGGTTCAACGAGGAAGCGCGCGCCGCGCTGTTGCGCGGAATCAACGTCATGTCGCACGCCGTCAAGGTCACGCTGGGGCCGAAGGGGCGGAACGTCGTCATCGCCCGCAAGTTCGGCAGCCCCACGCTGACCAAGGACGGGGTCACCGTCGCCAAGGAGATCGACCTCAAAGACCCCGCGGAGAACCTGGGCGCGCAGATGCTGAAGGAAGTCGCCGCCAAGACCTCCGACACCGCGGGTGACGGCACGACGACCGCGACGGTCCTGGCCCAGGCCATCTTCCGCGGGGGCCTCAAGAACGTCACCGCCGGCGCGAACCCCATGGGCCTGCAGCGGGGGATCGAGCAGGCGGTCGCCGCCGTGGTCGAGGAGCTGAAGCAGATGTCCAAGGCCACCAAGGACAAGAAGGAGATCGCCCAGGTCGCGACGATCGCGTCGAACAACGACAAGACGATCGGCAACCTGATCGCCGAGGCGATGGAGAAGGTCGGCAAGGACGGCGTCATCACCGTCGAAGAGGCCAAGGCGATGGAGACGACCCTCGACGTGGTCGAGGGCATGCAGCTCGACCGGGGGTACCTCTCGCCCTACTTCGTGACGAATCCGGAGCGAATGGAGGTGGTGCTGGAGGACGCCCTCGTCCTGATCCACGAGAAGAAGCTCAGCGTGATGAAGGACATGCTGCCGCTGCTCGAGCAAGTGGCCAAGTCAGGCAAGCCGTTCCTCATCATCGCCGAGGATCTGGAGGGCGAGGCCCTGGCCACCCTGGTAGTGAACAAGCTGCGGGGGACGCTCACCTGTTGCGCCGTCAAGGCGCCGGGCTTCGGCGACCGCCGCAAGGCCATGCTCGAGGACATCGCGACCCTGACGGGCGGCAAGGCGATCACCGAGGATCTCGGGATGAAGCTCGAGAACCTCAAGCTCGCGGACCTCGGCCGCGCGAAGAAGGTGGTCGTCGACAAGGACACCACCACGATCATCGAGGGGGCCGGCAAGGCCAAGGAGATCCAGGGCCGCATCAAGCAGCTCCGGGCCCAGATCGAGGAGACGACCTCGGACTACGACCGGGAGAAGCTCCAGGAACGCCTCGCCAAGCTGGCGGGCGGCATCGCCGTCATCAAGGTGGGGGCGGCGACCGAGACCGAGATGAAGGAGAAGAAGGCGCGGGTCGAGGATGCGCTCAACGCCACCCGGGCGGCCGTGGAGGAAGGGATCGTGCCGGGGGGCGGCGTGGCGCTGCTGCGCGCCTCGGAGGTCCTCGACAGCCTCAAGCTCTCGGGCGACGAGGCGACCGGCGTCAGCATCGTGCGGCGCGCCCTCGAGGAGCCGATCAGGATGATCGTGGAGAACGCCGGGCTCGAGGGCTCGGTGATCGTCGAGAAGGTCAAGTCCATGGTCCCGATCACGCGCGGCTTCGACGCCGAGACCAACGAGTACGTCGACATGATGCAGGCGGGGATCATCGACCCCACCAAGGTCGAGCGCGTCGCGCTGCAAAACGCGGCGTCGATCGCGGCGCTGATGCTCACGACCGAGGTGGTCATCACGGACAGCCCGGAAGCGGGGACGGCCGCCACCCACCCACCCATGGGCCACGAGGGAGAATTCTAGCCGGACCGCGGTGACCGAGCCCGACCCCGCCGCCGCCGGCCTCGGCGGCGGCGGGGCGCGCTCCAGGAATCAGCGGCCGGTCTTGCGGGCGCGCGGCCGGCGCGGTCGCCGGGCCGGGCCGAGCGTCTGCTCCAGTCGCGCCAGCCGCCGATCGATGCGCGCCAGCGCATCGGCGTCCTGGCCGGTCGCGACCGGCTCGACGAGATAACCGCGCTCCAGCAGGGCCACGAACACGTCGGCGATCTCGGCGGCGCTGCGCTTGCCGTCCGCCCGGTACCACTTGTGGAGCCAGTTGCACATGCCGAGCAGGCCGAACACCACGAGCCTGGGCGGCAGGTCGCGCAGAAGGCCCGCCTCGACCCCCTCGCGCACCACGCGCTCGATCGTCTGGTCGTACTCGCGCTTGGCCCGCGTGGCGCGCGCCGCCATCGGCGCCGGCAGCCCGCTCTCCTCGCTGAAGAAGACCGTGAGGAAGGGCAGGTGCGCGGCCAGCAGCTCGACCTGGTAGTGGATGATGCGCCGCAGCGTCTCGTTGGCGGGCCGCCGCTCGGCGACGATGCGCCGCAGCCCGCCCTGGAACTCGTCGATGATGCGCTCGACGACCAGGCTCAGCAGCTCTTCCTTGCTCCCGACGTAGCGGTAGAGGGTGACCTTGGACAGCCCGGCCCGCTCGGCGATGGCCTCCAGGGTGGCGGTGCGGTAGCCCACCTCGCCGAAGGCGGTGGCGGCGGCCCGGACGATCTCGTCCAGCACCGCGGCCCGGGTCGGGGGCAACGTGGCGTCCCTTGACATGCGAGCCCTCCGGGCCCTAGCATAAACTCGCTAGTTCAGGATCTGAACCACAAAGGAAAGGCAGCCGGCCATGCCCGTCGAGAGCCACCCCGTCAGCGCCCGCCACGAGACGCTCTTCGAGCACGCGTACCCGGTCGAGGCGCCCGATCTGAGATCCCTCTACGAGAAGGCCAAGCGCGACCAGTGGAACGTCTCGCGCGACGTCGACTGGAGCCAGCCGTTCGACATCGAGCAGGGCGTGCTCGCCGACGAGATGATGGACATCTACGGCACGCCGTTCTGGGATCGGCTGACCCCGGCCGAGCGGGGCGAGCTCAACATGCGCTTCGCGAACTGGCGGCTGGGCGTGCTGCTCTACGGCGAGCACGGCGCCATGCTGCTGTGCAGCCAGCTGGTGGAGTGCGTGTCGGGCACCGACGCCAAGTTCTTCCAGGCCACCCAGGTGGTCGACGAGGCGCGCCACAACGAGGTGCTCAACCGGTACGTCACCGAGCGCCTGGGCGGGCTGCGCTACCCGCTCCCGGACTTCGAGCGCGAGCTGTTCGACACGCTCCTGTCCGACTCGCGCTGGACGGTCAAGACGATCGGCCTGCAGCTCGTCGCCGAGACCTTCGCGGTGGCGCTGTTCCGCATGCTGGCCGAGACGTCCAAGGACCCGCTCCTGCGGCAGATCTGCAAGCTCATCCTGCAGGACGAGTCGCGCCACATGGGCTTCGGCATGCTCAGCCTGCCCGATGTCATCAGCGAGCTGACCGAGGCCGAGCGCGCCGAGCTCGAAGACGTCACGCACTGGGCGCTGGTCAAGACCTTGACCGGACAGTTCCCGGAGCCCGTCTTCCGGGAGATCGGCTTCGGCGAGGCCGAGATCAAGGCGATCCACACCCACCGGCGCGAGCGCGCGGCCGGCGCCGAGGGCTCGCACTTCCGCAAGCTGTTCCGCAAAGACCTGCACGGCACCCTGCTGGCGAATCTCCAGAAGGTCGGCCTGCTCACCGAGCGCATCCGCCCCCGCCTGGAGTCGGTCGGCATCCGCGTGGCTTGATTGCATGGGGGCCTCGAACGGGCCCCCCAAGCCCCCCGACGCTCGGAGCACCCCGGCGTAGCCGTGGCGCTCCTCGATTTCCCGGGAACGTGGTCGCTCGGGGTATTGTTCACACATCGACGCGGGGCGTCTTGCCGCGGCGCGCCTCGTGCGGTACCATCCGCGCGCAACCTATCGCCACTGAAGCTGTAGTGCCTCCAAGGAGGAGTGTGCATGGACCGTCGGATCCGTCAGCTCGCCGAGCAGCTCGACGCCAGCCAGATCTCCCGCCGTGAATTCGTCCGGCGCACCGCCCTCATCACGGGTGGCACCGCCGCCGGCCTGCAGGTGCTCGGCAAGATGGCGCAGGCGCAGGGTCCGAAGATGCGCATCTGGCTCTTCAAGAGCTTCGTCACCAATGGCAACGAGATCCTGGCCCGGCAGATCGAAGAGTGGGCCAAGGAGCGCAAGGTCCAGGTCGAGATGGATTGGGCCACCTTCGGCGATCGCGAGCAGAAGTTCGTGGCGGCCATCGAGGCCGGCAACCCGCCCGACCTGGCCGAGATGAACTACCAGGGCCCGGCTCGCTATCGGCCGGCGCTCCGCGACATGACGGCGCTCTCCAAGGACATCGCCAATGCCCGCGGCGGCCTGCTGCCGCACGCCGAGCGCTACGTCGTGCTCGGTGGCCAGCACATGGCCGTCGCCCGCCAGACGTGGCCGGGCGGGTTCTTCGTGCGCAAGGATCTGCTCGACGCCAAGGGCATCAAGATGCCGAAGGTGTACGATCCCGACGTCGTCGACATGGCCAAGAAGGTGCAGGATCCATCAAAGGACCTGTGGGGACTGGGCCAGACGCTCAACCGCTCCGACGACGGCAACGGGTTCATGCAGAACATCCTGTGGAACTACGGTGGCAGCACCTGGGACAAGGACGGCAAGCCGGGGCTCGGCACGACCTACCTCAAGCAGAACATCGCGGCGCTGCAGTTTGCGGTCGACACGATCCAGAAGCACAAGATCCAGCCGCCAGGCGTGATGTCGTGGACGGACGTCCACAACAACGAGGCGTACATGGCCGGCAAGCTCGTGGCGACGAACAACGGTGCCAGCCTGTATTACGCCATGGTCAACAAGAAGCATCCGCTGGCCGAGAAGACCCAGGTCATCGCCACGCCGGGCGGGCCGGCCGGCTCGTTCCTGGCCGCCGGCTGCTACAACTGGGGCATCTTCAAGGCGAGCAAGCACTCCGAGCTGTCCGAGGACCTGATCCGCTGGCTGGAGGACGAGAAGCGCTTCGAGGAGTACATGAAGGTCTCGATCGGCCAGGCCGGCCCCGTCTACAAGGTGCGCGCCGAGAACCCGTACTGGAAGTCGGACCCGAACTTCCAGGGCATGCTGCAGAACGTGCTCCGCGGCGTGTGGCCCGGTTACCCCGGGCCCATCACACCGGCGGCGATCGAGGTGCAGGCGCAGTACATCCTCTGTGACATGGCTGGCCGCGTCGCCGTCGGCGGTCTGTCGGCAGAGGCGGCGATCAAGGAAGCCCACAAGCGGGTGGAGGACATCCACCGTATACGCAGCCGGGCCTGAGAGGGAGGCCCTAGCGGTGGCCGTCCCGGCGGCGGAACTGCGCAGCAAAGCTGTCGTCAGCGGCGGGTGGGCGGTCGGGCTCAAGCGCGTGCTCGGGCCCGACTACCGCCTGGGCTTTCTCTTCGTCGCACCCATTGCGATCTGCGTGCTGTCGCTGGTCGCCTACCCGTTCTGCTACGCGATCTACCTGTCCATGACGCACAAGCTGGTGGGCCTGCCGCCGGTCTTCGTTGGCTTCGAGAACTACATCCGGCTGACGTGGGACGGGTTCTTCCAGCGCGCCGTCGTCAACAGCTTCATCTTCACGTTCGGCTCGGTGATCTTCAAGCTCCTCCTCGGGGTGGTGATGGCGCTCGTCCTCACCTCGCGCATCCGCTGGCGATCCTTCTGGACGGGCGTCCTGCTGATCCCATGGGTGGCGCCGACGGTCGTCTCCGCGCTGAACTTCCTGTGGATGTTCGATGGCAGCCTCGGGGTGCTGAACTACCTGCTGGTGCGAGTCTTCCGCATCCTGCCCCAGGGCGTCGGCTGGCTGAGCGAGCCGGGGACGGCCATGGCATCGGTCGTCGCCGTGAACGTCTGGCGCGGCTTTCCATTCTTCGGCATCTCGTTCCTGGCGGGCATGAAGGGGATCCCGGCCGAGTTGTACGAGGCGGCGGCCGTGGACGGCGCCAGTGTGCTCCAGCGCTTCCGCCACGTCACGCTGCCCGGAATCAGGAACATCATGATCATCGTGGTCCTGCTCTCCACGATCTGGACCTTCAACGACTTCCAGATCATCTACATCCTGACCAAGGGCGGTCCCGGCGGCACGACGATGGTCATGCCGGTGTTCACTTACGAGACCGCGTTCGGCGCGCAGCGCCTGGGCGAGGCCATCGCGGTGGCGCTCTACCTGCTGCCGGTGCTGGCGGTGACGATCATGGTGCTGGCGCGGTACATGCGGAAGGGGCGCCGGCGGTGAAGGGCCGCGGAGCCGTCGCCGTCGAGAAGACGCTGGCCTACGGCGTCCTCAGCGTGCTCGCCATCGCCGTGCTGTTCCCGTTCTATTGGATGATCGTCACCTCGTTCAAGAGCGAAGACCAGATGCGGAGCATCGTCTCCATGTTCTGGCCCAAGCCGTTCGCCGTCGAGAACTACCAGCAGCTCCTGGCCAAGACCGAGTTTGCGGCCTGGTACGGCAACAGCGTCTTCGTCGCAGTCTCGAGCACGCTGCTCGCCACGGCCGTTGGGACCATCGGGGCCTACGCGCTGGCGCGCCTCAAGTTCCTGGGGCGCGGGTTCATGGCGAGCGCAACGCTCATCACGTATCTGGTGCCGCCCTCGATCCTGTTCATCCCGCTCTACAAGCAGATGCAGGGGCTGGGGATGGCCAACAGCCTGGCCGGCCTCATCGCGGCCTACCCGTCGTTCACGGTGCCGTTCGTCACCTGGCTCCTGATGGGGTACTTCGAGTCGATCCCCGAGGAGCTCGAGGAAGCGGCGATGATCGACGGCGCCACCCGGTTCGTCGCCTTCTACCGCATCGTGCTGCCGCTCTCGGCCCCCGGCGTGCTGGCGGCGGGGCTGTACGCGTTCACCCAGGCGTGGAACGAGTTCCTCTACGCGCTCGTGTTCATCACCGACGGCAAGCTCCGCACACTGCCGGTGGGCCTGGCCAGCTTCATCACCGGCGACGTCTACGGTTGGGGCTATCTCATGTCCGGTGCGGTCCTGACGACGCTGCCGGTCATCGCGGCCTACATCTATCTGCAGAAGTACATGGTCGAGGGGTTGACGGCCGGCAGCGTGAAGGGGTGATGATCCGGGCGGTCATCCTCGCCGCGTTCCTGCTGGTGCCGGCGGCGGTCGGCGCCGAGGTGCAGCTGCCGCCCGGCTTCACCGCCCAGGTCTACGTCACCGGCGAAGGGTTCGACGGCAGCCGCGTCGTCGGTGGCATTCCCTCCACGGCGTCGCTCGCGTTCGACGCCGCCGGCACGCTCTACGCGGCGCGCTCGGGGCGGCGCTACATGGGCGGCGAGGTCGAGGACGTGTGGCCGGTGTTCCGGATCCCGCTCGGCGGCGCCCGGCTGACGAAGGGCACGGAAGCCCGCTATCTGTACGGGCCGCCGTTGCCCAACGTGCAAGTCGCCACGACGCGCGGCGGCCATGAGCTGCTGGTGACCACCTACGATCGCGACCGTGCCCTCGGCGTCCTCTACCGGATCGTGGACGGCCGCGCCGAGCTGGTGGCCGGGGGCACGCCGCCACCCGGCACGCCGCCGCAGCTCAAGCAGCCCGAGGGCGTGGCGCTCGATGCCGCCGGCAACCTGTACGTGGCCGACCGCCAGCACGGCGCCGTGCTGCGCCTGGATCCCGCCGGGCGCGTGCTCGACCCCCGCTGGCTCGCGCTCTCCCGCCCGCGCCTGATCGCCGCCCACGGCGAGCGGCTGTGGGTCGCCGGCGACGGCGACGCGGAGGCGCCGTGGCAACGCGGCACCGGCGAGATCTGGAGCTTCGGTCCCGAGGGCCGCCGCCTGGCCCTGCGAGGGCCGATCGCGGCGGGGATGGACGTGAGCCGCACCGGCCATCTGTTCGTCGCCGATCGCCAGGGCGCCCGCATCCTCGCCGTGGGCGGGGACGGCACGTCGATCGACTTCGCCACCTTCACCGACGGGGACGCGCCCCGCACGCTCGTCTGGGCGCCGGTCACCGAGGCCACCCGCCGGGCCGGCATCGCCGGTGACCTCTTCGTCGTGCTCATCCGCCGGGGCACGTGGTCGCTGAACGACATCGTCCGCATCTCCGGCCCGTTCGACGAGCTGGTCCGCTCACGCCTGCCTCGTTGAAAGTCAGAGAGGGCGAGACGCCCCCTCCGACAGGAGGACTCCCGATGCGCGCCACCACGAAACTCCGCCACCTGCTGACGTCCACCCCGCTCGTCGTGCCCGGGTGCTACGACGCGATGAGCGCCAAGGTGCTCGAGCACGCCGGATTTCCGGCCGTCTACATGACCGGCTACGGCACCTCGCTGGCGCTGCTCGGCCTGCCCGACGCCGGGCTGGCGACGATGAGCGAGATGCACCTGAACGCCCGCTACATCGCCAACGCCGTCCGGGTGCCGGTGATCGCCGATGCCGACAACGGCTACGGCAACGCGGTCAACGTCATGCGCACCGTGCGCGAGTACATCCAGACCGGCGTGGCCGGCATCCACATCGAGGACCAGGCGATTCCCAAGCGCTGCGGCCACGTGGCGGGGCGGCGCGTGATCCCGATCGAGGAGGCGGTCGGCAAGTATCGCGCGGCCGCGGCCGTGCGCCGCGACCTCGATCCCGACTTCGTCGTGATCGCCCGCACCGACGCGCGCGGCGCCCACGGCGGCTCGCTCGACGAGGCCATCCGCCGCGCCAACGCCTATCTCGAGGCGGGCGCCGATCTGGCGTTCGTCGAGGGCCCCACGAGCCTGGAGGAGGTCGCGCGGGTGTGCCGCGAGGTGCGCGGGCCGATCTTCTACAACCAGACGGGTGTGTCGCCGCGGCTCACGCCGGCCCAGATGAAGGAGCTGGGGATCGCGATCACCATCCTGCCCGGCGCCATGCTGCGCGTGGCGCTGCAGGCGATCTGGGATTTCGCGGCGGCCCTGCGCGCCGAGGGGCCGGCCGCCGAGGCCCGCTTCGCCGAGCGCTTCCGCAACCACCCGGTCGGCGACCTGCACACCTTCGCCGGCTTCGACCAGATTCGGGCCTGGGAAGCCGAGTACTTGCCGGCCGAGGAGCTGGAGAAGTACGAGGGGTCGGTCGGGCACCAGCCGACCCGTCGCTGAAAGTGCTTCGCCGCCATGGGGCGCCTGTCGGAATATCGACGGGGGGATCGATGGCAGACGAGGGATCGGTGGGGACCAGGCAGCACGGCCTGCAGCAGGCGGCTTCGATGATCTTCGCCCTGGTCGCGATCGTCCCGCTCCTGATCTTCGCGTGGACGCTCCACGCGCTCGGCGCCATCCGCAGCACGCAAGCTCAGCTGAGCCTCGGCCTGGCGCTCGCGGTCGCACTCCTCGGCTTCTGGATGTTCCGCTCGTTGCTGGGGCGCATGGCCGAGGTCGTTCAGGCGCTGACGGCCGCCGTGGAGCAGGCAAGCCGCACGCGCCGCGCGCCCGTTTCGGCCGAGCCGGCGGCGGGTGCTTCCGCGCTCGCCGCGGTGGCGAGCGGCGCGGCGGCGGCCGCCACCGCGGCCCCCGCCAAGGCCGAGACAGTCGCCGCCCCGGCCGCGATCTCGTCCGCCCCGGCTCCGGCCATGGCCGCGGTCGTCCCCCGCCCCACGGCGGAGCCCAGCCCGGCTGCCGGCGTGGCCGGCATCGGCATGATCCGCGAGCTGAGCGAGGTGGTGCGCACGATGGACGCGCTCTGGCTACGCGAGGCCACGGTCCATCTGAACCAGCGCGTGCAGATCTCGGTCGCCAACAGCCGCGAGCCGCTCGTCGGCATCCTGAGCGAGGCGACCACCGACGGATTGATCCTCGAGCAGCCCGACGGCTCGCTCCCCATCGCCTACGGCCGCGTCACCTCCATCGACCGCCTGAGCTAGTACCTCTCGATAGTCGTTGAGCCGACGCCTGGAAGCCGGTAATCTTCCGAGCGCCATGGCCCTCACCAGTTTCGACAAGATCTGGGCGCGGCACGTCGTGGCCGAAGGCCCGGGTGGTCACACGCTGCTCTACGTCGATCGTCATCTGCTGCACGAGGGCTCGGCGGCGGCGTTTACGCGGCTGGCCCGGGCGGGCCGGCGCGTGCGGCGGCCCGATCTGTGCGCGGCGACGGCGGATCACTACGTGCTGACCTCGCCGGGGGCGCCGGCGCCCGACGACGAGATCGCCCGCATGCTCGAGTCGCTGTCCACGAATACCGCCGGGCAGGGGATCACGCTGTTCGGTCGCGGGGACGCGCGGCGCGGCATCGTGCACGTGATCGGCCCGGAGCAGGGGCTCACGCTGCCCGGCATGCTGCTCGTCTGCGGCGACAGCCACACGGCCACGCACGGCGCGCTCGGCGCGCTGGCGTTCGGCATCGGCTCCAGCGAGGTGGAGCACGTGCTGGCCACGCAGACACTCTGGCAGCGCAAGCCCCGCACGATGCGCATCACGGTGGACGGGCGTCTCGGCGCCGGCGTCAGCGCCAAGGACGTGATCCTGGCGATCATCGCCACGCTCGGCGCCGGCGGCGGCGTGGGCTACGCGCTGGAGTACGCGGGGGCGGTCTTCCACGCGATGTCGATCGGCGAGCGGGCCACCGTCTGCAACATGTCGATCGAGGCCGGCGCCCGTGCCGGCATGGTGGCGCCCGACGACACGACCTTCGCCTATCTCGAGGGGCGCCCGTTCGCCCCGAAGGGCGAGGCGTGGGCCACGGCCATGGCGTACTGGACGTCGTTGCCGAGCGACCCCGGCGCCGCCTTCGACCGCGAGGTGCGGCTGGACGGCGCGCAGATCGCGCCCACGGTCACCTGGGGGACGAGCCCCCAGGACGCGCTGCCGATCACCGGACGCGTGCCCGACCCGGCCGCCATCGGCGAGATCGGGCGCCGGCAGAGCGTCGAGCGCGCGCTCGGCTACATGGGGCTCACCGCGGGCATGCCGCTGACGGACATCGCGGTGGACCGCGTGTTCATCGGCTCGTGCACGAACAGCCGCCTCGAGGATCTGAGAGCCGCCGCCGCCGTGGCGAAGGGGCGGCGTGCCACCATCCCCGCCTGGGTGGTGCCGGGCTCGGGGCTCGTGAAGCAGGCGGCGGAGGCGGAGGGGCTCGATCGGGTCTTCCTGGACGCGGGCTTCGAGTGGCGGGAGGCCGGCTGCTCGATGTGTGTCGGGATGAACGGCGAGACCGCGCGCGAGGGTGAGCGCGTGGCCTCGACCTCGAACCGCAACTTCGAGGGGCGCCAGGGCAAGGGCGCCCGGACCCATCTCATGTCGCCGGCGATGGCGGCGGCCGCCGCGGTCACCGGGCGGCTGACCGACGTCCGGACGCTGCGAGGCTGACCATGCAAGCCTTCACGCGCTTCACCGGCGTCGCCGTCCCGATCGACCTGCCGAACATCGATACCGACCGCGTCATCCCCGCGCGCTTCCTGCGCAAGCCGCAGGGCAGCGCCGGCTACGAGCGCTTTCTCTTCCACGACGTGCGGTTCAACGCCGACGGCTCGGAGAAGCCGGAGTTCGTGCTGAACCAGGCCCCGTATCGTCCGGCCACGATCGTGGTCGCCGCCGAGAATTTCGGCTGTGGCTCCTCGCGCGAGGCGGCGGTGTGGGCGCTGATGGCGTACGGCATCCGCGCGGTGATCGCGCCGAGCCTGGGCGACATCTTCCACCAGAACTGCTTCAAGAACGGCCTGCTGCCGGTCATCCTGTCGGCCGACGTCGTCGCCGACGTCCGCCGCCAGCTCCACGCGCGCCCGGGCGCCACGATGAGCGCGGATCTCGAAGCGCAGACGGTGACGGCGCCCGACGGCGCCGCCCACCGCTTCGAGATCGAGGCGTTCGCCCGACGGATGCTCCTGACCGGCCAGGACGAGATCGCGCTGACGCTGGGCTACGAGGCCCAGATCCGCGAGTTCGAGGCGCGTCACCGCGCCGAGATGCCCTGGGTCACGACTCGCTAGCCGGGAGTCTGCCGGAATGTCGAGGGGCGCCACGGCTCCGCCGGGGCGTCCCGAGCGCGTGGGGGTCGGCGGGCCAGGTCGGGGCCCCGGTCCCGTGGCAATGTCGAGGGGCGCCACGGCTCCGCCGGGGCGTCCCGAGCGCGTGGGGGTCGGCGGGCCAGGTCGGGGCCCCGGTCCCGTGGCAATGTCGAGGGGCGCCACGGCTCCGCCGGGGCGTCCCGAGCGCGTGGGGGTCTGGGGGCCATGTCGGGGCCCCCAGTCTAATCAAGACCGAGCTTCACGCGCCGGTTGTGGCGACCCTTGTTGTCGATCTTGAGGAGCTTCACGGGGCGTGACCGCGCGGTGGACGCCAGGTGGGTGCCGCCGCAGGCCTGGCGATCGAGGCCGACGATCTCGACGATGCGAATCGTGCCCAGCTCGTCGGGCGGTGGCGCCACCGAGCGGCTGCGGATGAGGCCGGGCTCGGCCATCGCCTCGGCCAGCGGCACGTAGACGTAGCGGATCGGCAGATCCTGCCGGATGAGGTCGTTGATCCCGGGCTCGAGCGCGCGGAGCTTGTCGTTGTCGGCGTCTGGCAGGTCGAAATCCATCCGCGCGGTGCCGTCGTCGTTGAGCTGGGCGCCGGTCACGAGCGCGCCCTGGAACTGCTGGTAGACGAGCGCATTCAAGATATGCGTGCCGGTGTGCAGCTCGGTCATCATCGTGCGGAACGTGGGCTCGACCACGACCTGCACGGTGCCCGACGCCTCCCCGGGCGTGGCCAGCAGGTGCCACAGACGCCCCGCGGTCATCTCGAATCCGGCGACCGTCGCCTCGCCGCCGTTCCAGCGCAGCATGCCGCGATCCGCGAGCTGACCGCCGCCGCCCGGGTGAAACGGCGTCTGCTCCAGCACGACGGCGCCGGGGCGGGCGTCGACGACGCGGGTCTCCAGCGTGAGGACCTCGGGATGCTCGTGGCAGAAATAGCGGGACATGACACCTCCTCGCGCCACATCCTACCCCAGCGGGGGCTTGCGGCGCCCGGCGCCCGCGGATACCTTTCCGGTGCGGAGGAGGGCCTGGATGAAGAGTCAGTACGACGAGGCGTACGCGCGATCCCTGCGTGACCCGGAAGGCTTCTGGGCGGCGGTGGCCGAGGACATCTACTGGGAGCGGCGCTGGGACCGCGTGTTCGACGACTCGCGTCCGCCCTACTACCGCTGGTTCACCGGGGGCGTGCTGAACACGTGCTACAACACGCTCGACCTGCACGTCGACCGCGGCCGCGGCAAGCAGCGCGCGCTCGTCTACGACAGCCCCGTCACCGACACCGTCCAGACGTTCACCTACGCCGAGCTCCGCGACGAGGTCGCGCGCGTCGCCGGCGCGCTCCGCCGCCAGGGCATCGCCAAGGGCGACCGGGTCATCATCTACATGCCGATGGTCCCGGAGGCCGTCATCGCGATGCTGGCTTGCGCGCGTATCGGCGCCGTCCACTCGGTGGTCTTCGGCGGCTTCGCCAGCAACGAGCTGGCCAAGCGCATCGACGACGCGAAACCCAAGGCGATCCTGTCGGCCTCGTGCGGCATCGAGGTGAACCGCGTCATCCCCTACAAGCCCCTGCTGGACGGAGCCATCGCTCTCGCCGCCCACAAGGTCGAGCGCTGCGTGATCTTGCAGCGGCCGCAGCTGAAGGCCGAGCTCGTGCGCGGCCGCGACCTCGACTGGGACGATTTCGTGAGCGGCGCCGCCCCGGCCGAGTGCGTGCCGCTGGCCGCCACCGATCCGCTCTACATCCTGTACACCTCGGGCACGACCGGCATCCCCAAGGGCGTCGTCCGTGACAACGGCGGTCACGCCGTCGCGCTCAAGTACTCGATGAGCGCGGTGTACGGCATGGGCGCCGGCGAGTGCTACTGGGCGGCCTCCGACATCGGCTGGGTCGTCGGCCACTCCTACATCGTCTACGCGCCGCTCCTCAAGGGCTGCACGACGATCCTGTACGAGGGCAAGCCGGTGGGCACGCCGGACCCCGGCGCCTTCTGGCGCCTCATCGCCCAGCACGGCGTGAACGCCATGTTCACGGCGCCGACCGCGTTCCGCGCGATCAAGAAGGAAGATCCGCAGGGCGTGCACATCGGCAAGCACGACCTCCGGCACTTTCGCACGCTCTTCCTCGCCGGCGAGCGCTGCGACCCCGATACGCTCTTGTGGGCGCGCGAGCGCCTGAACGTGCCGGTCATCGATCACTGGTGGCAGACCGAGACCGCGTGGGCGATCGCGGCCAACTGCGTCGGCCTCGGGATGCTGCCGGTCAAGCCGGGCTCGCCGACCAAGGCGGCGCCGGGCTACGACGTGCGGGTGCTGAGCGAGGAGAACGCCGAGATGGCGCCCGGCCAGATCGGCTCCATCGCCATCAAGCTGCCCATGCCGCCCGCCTGCCTGCCGACGCTGTGGAACAACGACGCCGGCTACGAGGCGTCGTACCTGACCAAGCATCCCGGCTTCTACCTCACCGGCGACGCCGGCTATCGCGACGAGGACGGCTACCTCTACATCATGAGCCGCGTGGACGACATCATCAATGTTGCCGGCCATCGGCTGTCCACGGGCGCCATGGAGGAGGTGCTCTCCGCGCATCCGGACATCGCGGAGTGCGCGGTCGTGGGCGTGGCCGACGAGATCAAGGGCGAGGTGCCGGTCGGCTTCGTCGTCACCAAGGCCGGCGTGTCGCGCGGCGACGGGGAGATCGTGAAGGAGCTGGTCGAGAAGATCCGCCAGCAAATCGGACCGGTGGCCTCGTTCAAGACGGCGCTGGTGGTCAAGCGCCTGCCCAAGACGCGCTCCGGCAAGATCCTGAGAGGTACGATGAAGCGCATCGCCGACAGCCAGGAGTACACCGCGCCGGCCACGATCGACGATCCGGCCATCCTGGACGAGATCACCGACGCCCTCAAGGGCGCCGGCTACGCGAAAGGCAAGGCATGAGCACGGACCCCAAGGCCGGACCCAGCGTGGCGCGTGCCCGCGTGCCGCTGGTCGACAAGGACAAGGCCACGCCCGCGCAGCTCACCGTGTGGGATCGGATCGCCCAGAGCCGCGGGCGGGTGGCCGGGCCCTTCGCCGCGCTGCTGCACAGCCCCGAGCTGGCGCGGCGGATCGCCGAGACCGGCCACTACGTGCGCTTCGAGGGGCCGCTGACCCAGGCCGAGCGGGAGCTGGCGATCATCACGGTCGCGCGCATGCTCGATGCCCAGTACGAGTGGGTGGCGCACGCCGTCCTCGCGCGCAAGGCCGGCGTCCGCGACGAGGTGATCGCGGCCATCCGCGAGCGCCGGGCGCCGGCCGGGCTGACGCCCGCCGAGGCCCAGGTGCACGGCTACGCCGTGGCCCTGCTGCGCGAGCACCGGGTGGGCGATGAGGCCTTCGCCGCGCTCGAGAAGCGCTTCGGGCTGGAGGGGCTCGTCGACCTCACGGCCACCATCGGCTACTACGCGATGATCGCCTGCGCCCTGAACGCCTTCGGCATCGAGCCCACGCCCGGCGAGCCCCTGCTGCCCGTCTGACTGAAGTGGGGGCCCCGAAATGGCCCCCACACCCCCCGCCGCTCGGCAGCGCCCCGGCAAAAGCCGTGGCGCTCCTCGACCCCCGCCGCTCGGCAGCGCCCCGGCAAAGCCGTGGCGCTCCTCGACCCCCCGCCGCTCGGCAGCGCCCCGGCAAAAGCCGTGGCGCTCCTCGACCCCCCGCCGCTCGGCAGCGCCCCGGCAAAGCCGTGGCGCTCCTCGACCCCCCGCCGCTCGGCAGCGCCCCGGCAAAAGCCGTGGCGCTCCTGACCCGCCTCGCAGCGCCCCGGTCGGCCCACCGCCGCCGGCAGCGCCCGGCAAAGCCGTGGCGCTCCTCGACCCCCGCCGCTCGGCAGCGCCCCGGCAAAAGCCGTGGCGCTCCTCGACCCCCGCTGGCTCTCGCGCGCCCATCACCACCTGATCGTCGAGGAGCCGGAGCGCTTCCAGTCGTATGGTCGCCGGCTGGCACCGCGCTATCATCGCCCCATGATCTCGCGGCCCTTCGGCGCGACCGGCGTGGCGATACCGGTCATCGGGCAGGGCACCTGGCGGATGGGGGAGTCGAAGGCCGAGGAGAATGCTGAGATCGCGGCGCTGCGCGTCGGCATCGAGCTGGGCCTGACCCACATCGACACCGCGGAGCTGTACGGGGACGGCGGCTCCGAGCGCGTGGTCGCGAAGGCCATCCGGGGCCGGCGCGAGTCGCTGTTCATTGCCACCAAGGTCCAGCCCTCGAATGCCTCGTACGCCGGCACGCTGGCCGCCTGCGAGGCGTCACTCAAACGGCTGGGCACCGACCACGTCGATCTCTACCTGCTGCACTGGCCGGGCCAGCACCCGATCGCCGAGACCATGCGGGGCATGCGCGAGCTGGTGCGGCGCGGTCTCGCCCGTAGCGTCGGCGTCAGCAACTTCGACGTCCCCCAGATGGCGGAGGCGCGGGCGGCGCTCGGGGAGGTGCCGCTCGCCTGCAACCAGGTCCTCTATCACCTGCGCGACCGGGCGATCGAGCGCGACGTGCTGCCCTGGTGCGAGAAGCACCGCGCCGCCGTCGTCGGCTACACGCCGCTGGCCCGCGGCGGCTTCAAGCGCGACGTGGTCGAGGCGATCGCGGCGCGGCACGGCCGGACGCCGCGCCAGGTCGCGCTCAACTTCCTCACGCGGCGCCCGGCGCTGTTCACGATCCCCAAGGCCGGCCGGGTTGAGCACGTGCGCGAGAACGCCGCGGCGCTGGAGTTCGCGCTGACCCCGGATGAGGTCCGGGCCATCGAATGCGCCTTCTGACCGGCGGCGCGGAGGTCGCATGAGGCGATACCGGTTCATCGTTGCGCGGGACCACGAGCAGCTCTACGAGCACCTGGTCCGCTCGCTCGCCGAGCAGGACGAGGTGGAGGTCATCCTCGACCGGCGCGTGGAGCGCCGGCGAGGCGGCGGCACGCCGCGCCCCGAGCGCCGGGTGCAGACGCGGGTCGACGAGGGGCTGCGCGTGTACGGCTGGGCGTTTGTCAAGATCGAGCGCGCCTGACCTTCGGCGTTCGGTTACAATCGCGCCAGGAGGCTCCATGACACCGCCGATCACCGTCTATACCAACATCGGGTGAG
Organism: uncultured Candidatus Rokubacteria bacterium; assembly: GCA_963743355.1. Lineage (GTDB taxonomy): Bacteria > Methylomirabilota > Methylomirabilia > Rokubacteriales > CSP1-6 > AR5. The sequence goes on along the minus strand of CAVUPM010000002.1, from coordinate 1,821,987 downwards.
GGCCCTGCCATCGGGCGACAGAGTATCTGTCGCGCAAGGGTGTGCCGTTCACCGAGCGCAACGTCGGGAAGGATCCGACCGCGCGCCAGGAGTTGATGGAGCTGGGCCTGATGTCGTTACCGGTCATTCTCATCGGCGACAAACGACTGACGGGTTTCAACCCGAACGCGATCGACGCGGCCCTCGCCGCAGAGTAGGTGAGCCGCGGGCGGGGCGAACCCGGGGAAAACGAGAGTCCCGTGATGACGGAACCATCGAAGGCGAACGTCGACAAGATGTGGGCGTACGCACGCAAGTATGCCGAGAAGTCGGGGACGTCGCTGCACCCCGACGTCAATGTCACCCAGACGGTCGTCGAGGGCCTCGCCAGGCACATCGAGTCGGTCGGCCGGCCGCTCTGCCCGTGCAACTTCTATCCGGACCCCGCCGCCGAGGCCAAGCTCCGCCGCTGGATCTGCGCCTGCGACGAGATGCAGAAGTACAAGTACTGCCATTGCCTGCTGTTCGTCACCGCCGAGGGGGTGCCGATCACCGAGTACCTGCCCGAGGATCACGAGGGCCGGCAGGCCTACGGCGTCGTCCAGGACCCCTCGCCCGGCAAGGGCCGGGCGGTCGCCCGCGTGCTGGAGAAGCAGTCCCAGGAGGGCGAGGGCGCGTAAGCGCGTTCGTCGCCGCGGTCGCGTTGCTCGCACCACCCCCACCGGGAGGGAACTCGTGAGCGCTCATCGTGAAGAATTCATGGTCGCCGGGATGTCGGAGCCGGTCAGCCATTTCACCCACGTCGTCCGGGCCGGCCGGATCGTCTTCGTCTCCGGCTGCGTGGCCACCGACGCCCAGGGGCGCGTCGTCGGCGGCAACGACGTCGTCGCCCAGACCCGGCAGGTGCACGAGAACATCAAGCGCTGCCTCACCGCGGCCGGCGCCACCTTCGCGGACATCTGCAAGGTGACCGTGTTCCTGCGCAACATCGGCGACCGCGAGAAGGTCAACACGGTCCGCCAGGAGTACTTCGGCGCCCACCGGCCGGCCAGCACCCTGGTCGAGATCTCACGGCTCGTCCGTGACGACTACCTGATCGAGATCGAGGCGACCGCGGTGATTCCCGAGCGGCGCCCCCCGGCGTCCCGCACGAAGGCCAAGGCGCGGCCCCGCCCGGCCCGGCGGCGGCGGAGCTAGGAGCGTGGCGGGATATCGAGGGACGCTACGGCTGCGCCGGGGCGTCCCGAGCGATGAGGGGCTTGGGGGCCATGTCGGGGCCCATGCAGACGCGGGCTATCGAGGAGCGCCACGGCTTGGCCGGGGCGCGACGCGCGTTCGGGGGCTTGGGGGCCATGTCGGGGCCCCCATGTTCAACTAGTGCCGACGGTCCGCCTGCGCGACGCCGACGAGTATCCCGAACCCGCCCGCCGGGCCTTCGAGCTCAGCAAGCAGTGGTTCAACTACGACTTCCCCCAGCCGGCCGCCATGAGCCGGGTCATGGCGTGGGACCCGCACTTCGGCGGGCCGCACGGCCGGGCCATGAAGCGGGCGATGGCGCCGGGCGAGTTCAGCCGCGGCGAGAAGGAGATGGTCGCGGCCGTCGTTAGCGGTGTCAACGCCTGCAACTATTGAGTGCAGGCACACACTGCAGCCGGGAAGCTGCAGGGGATGGTCGGCGACACGCTCTGGTACGAGGCCGCGATGGTCGTCGGCATCACCAACGCGCTCAACGTGGTGGCCGACGGCCTCGGCGCCCTGATGGCCCCGGTGAAGGCGGAGGCGGGGGGAGCGGAGGTCGCGGCCGTGTACGACGACATCCACGCGTTCTACGGGGGCGCCGGCGAGATCCCGATTCCCTTCGGCCTGGCCGCACAGGATCCCGGCTATCTCGGCGACCTGTGGGCGGCCGTCAAGCGCGCATTCACCGACAACCAGCTCAGCCGCCGGCTCAAGACGTCGCTGGCGTTCGCGGTGTCGTTGACGACGCGCTCGGCGTTCGGCACCGCGTTCCACCTGACGGAGATGCGCCGGCTCGGCGTGGGTGAGGGGGGAATCATGGAGGTCGTCGGCGTGACCCAGATGTTCTCGTCGTACACGAAGATCGCCGACACGCTGCAGCTCGAGCCGGACATGGGCGGCATCGCGCCCGTCGATCGCACGCCGGCACCGGGCGGTCCGCAGCCGTGAGCCTGCGGCCGGAGTAAGGCCGTGGCGTCGCCGCCGCCCGAGAACCTGAGCCGGGCCATCGATCTCTGGCGGGAAGCGTACCGCCACCAGATGGCGGGCGAGCTCGACCGGGCCGTCTCGCTGTACCAGGAGTCGATCCGCATCTGCCCGACCGCCGAGGCCCACACCTTCCTGGGCTGGACCTACTCGTTCCAGGGCCGGCTCGACGAGGCCACCCGCGAGTGCCACCTGGCGATCGAGCTCGACCCCGACTTCGGCAACCCGTACAACGACATCGGCGTCTACCTGATGCAGCAGGATCGGCTCGACGAGGCGGTGCCGTGGCTGGAGAAGGCCAAGCTGGCCAGGCGGTACGAGCCCCGGCAATTCCCTTACATGAACCTCGGAAGGATCTACCTCAAACAGGGCAAATGGTGGGAAGCATTGCGGGAGTTCGAGGCCGCCGTCCGGGCCGCCCCCAAGGACGAAGGCGCCGCCAAGGCCCTGCACTCCCTGCGCGGAAGGCTGAACTAGCCGCTGGCATCCCGTTCGCTTGTAGCGGGGTGTGACCCCGCGACCCTGGTCGACCCCGGTACGCGCCCGACCCGGCCGGCCCTATCCGCTCGGCGCGACCTGGGACGGCTCGGGCGTGAACTTCGCCTTGTTCTCCGAGAACGCGCAGGGCGTCGATCTGTGCGTGTTCGACGATGGGCGCGAGACGTGCGTACCCGTGACCGAGCAGACCGAGCACGTGTGGCACGTCTATCTGCCGGAGGCCCGGCCGGGCATCCGGTACGGCTATCGGGTGCAGGGGCCGTGGGATCCGGTCGCCGGCCACCGCTTCAACGCCGCCAAGCTGCTGCTCGATCCCTATGCGCGCGCGCTGGACGGCACGATCAAGTGGAGCAACGCGCTGTTCGGCTACGAGGTCGGTCATCCCGAGACCGACCTGGTGGCGGACACTCGCGACAGCGCGTCCGGGATGCCGAAGTCGGTCGTCGTGGATAGCGCCTTCACCTGGGGCAACGACCGGCCACTGCGCACGCCCTGGAGCCAGACGGTGATCTACGAGATGCACGTCAAGGGCTTCACCGCGCGGCACCCCGGCGTGCCCAAGCACCTGCGGGGGACCTACGCGGGTCTGATCGCCCCGGCCGCGCTCGCGCACCTGCGGCATCTCGGCGTGACCGCGGTGGAGCTGATGCCGATCCATCACTTCGTGGCCGACAAGCACCTGCGCGACCGGGGCCTCACCAACTACTGGGGCTACAACTCGATCGGCTTCTTCGCCCCCGACATCCGCTACGCGTCGACCCGGGCCGCCGGCGGCCACGTCAACGAGTTCAAGACGATGGTCAAGGTGCTCCACGAGGAAGGCATCGAGGTCATCCTCGACGTCGTCTACAACCACACGGCCGAGGGCAACCACCTGGGGCCCACGCTGTGCTTCCGCGGTCTCGACAACGCGGCCTACTACCGGCTCACCGACGACCGCCGGTACTACACGGACTTCACCGGCTGCGGCAACACGCTGAACATGACCCATCCGCGCACGCTGCAGCTCATCATGGATAGTTTGCGCTACTGGGTCCAGGAGATGCACGTCGACGGCTTCCGCTTCGACCTGGCCTCGGCACTGGCGCGCGAGCTGAACGAGGTCGACCGCCTCGGCTCGTTCTTCGACATCATCCACCAGGACCCGGTCATCTCGCAGGCCAAGCTCATCGCCGAGCCGTGGGACCTGGGCGAGGGCGGCTACCAGGTCGGCAACTTCCCCAATCACTGGGCGGAGTGGAACGGCGTCTACCGCGACACCGTGCGGGCGTTCTGGAAGGGCGACGAGGGGCAGGTGGGCAGCATGGGCCACCGGCTCACCGGCTCCAGCGACCTCTACGGCCAGGGCGGCCGGCGCCCCTACGCGTCGATCAACTTCGTGACTGCCCACGACGGCTTCACGCTCGAGGACCTGGTGTCCTACCACGACAAGCACAACGAGGCCAACGGCGAGGACAACCGCGACGGCCACGACCACAACCTGTCCTGGAACGGCGGCGTCGAGGGGCCGACCGACGACGCCAAGATCCTGGCCCTGCGCGAGCGGCAGAAGCGCAACTTCCTGGCCACGCTCCTGCTCTCGCAGGGCGTGCCGATGCTGAGCGCCGGCGACGAGATCGGCCGCACCCAGCGCGGCAACAACAACGCCTACTGCCAGGACAACCAGCTCTCCTGGCACGACTGGAGCCTCGATCGCCGCGGCAAGGCCTTGCTCGAGTTCACGCGGCAGCTCATCCGCCTGCGCCGCCAGCACCCGGTGCTCCGCCGCAAGCAGTTCTTCTACGGGCGGGCGATCTACTCCGACCTCAAGGACGTGACGTGGTTCCGCCCCGACGGGCGCGAGATGACCGAGGAGGACTGGCAGAACGCGGGCACGCGCGCCTTCGCGCTGCGCCTGGCCGGCGACACGATCGAGGAGGTGGACGACCACGGCGAGCGGATCGTGGACGACAGCTTCCTGATCCTCGTCAACGGCTTCTGGGAGCCGCTGCCCTTCGTGCTCCCCGCCCACAAGAGCGGCGTGCGCTGGGAGCCCGTGCTCGACACCCGCGAGGCGGGAGCGCCCCGGCGCCGCACGCTGCGCGGCGGCCAGATCTACGACATGGAGTCGCGCTCTCTCGCGGTTTTTCGGCATGGGGGCCCCGATATGGCCCCCAAACCCCCCGACATTCGGAGCGCCCCGGCGAAGCCGTGGCGCTCCTCGACCACCCGCTAGACTCGGGTCGCGCGGCCCGCCCAGTAGGGTTCGCGGAGCAGGCGCTTGACGAGCTTGCCGGCGGTGTCGCGCGGAAAGTCGGTGTGGAAGGAGACCTCCCGCGGCGCCTTGTAGTCGGCGAGGTGGCGGCGGCAGAAGTCGATCAGCTCGGCCGCGGTGAGGGCGGCGTCCGCGCGCGGCTGGACGGCTGCGTGCACGCGCTCGCCCCAGTCCGCGTCGGGGACGCCGAAGACGGCCACGTCCTCGATGGCCGGGTGGCGATGCAGCACGTCCTCGATCTCGGCCGGGTAGATGTTCACGCCGCCCGAGATGATCATGTCGCGCTTGCGGTCGCAGATGAAGACGAAGCCCTCGTCGTCGATCCACGCCACGTCGCCGACGCTCAGCCACTCGCCGCGCGCCGTCTCCTGCGTGGCCCGCGCGTTCTTGTAGTAGCCCTCGAACATGCCCTCATCGCGGCGCACGTGCAGCTCGCCCGGCTGGCCGGGCGGCCGGGGGTGCCCGTCGTCGTCGAGCACGGCCAGCTCGATCCCGGACGCCGCCCGGCCGCACGAGTGCGGCTTGCGCAGCATGTCGAGAGGGCCGAGCACGGTGTTCACCCCGAGCTCGGTCGAGCCGTAGAACTCGTAGAGGACCGGGCCGAACCAGGCCAGGATCTCCTCCTTCACGCGCATGGGGCAGGGGGCGGCCGCCACCACGATCGAGCGCATCGACGAGACGTCGTAGCGCGCGCGGATCGTCGCCGGCAGGTCCACGAGGCGCTTGAGCAGCGTGGGCGCCATGAACGTCGTCGTGCACCGGTGGCGCTCGATCGTGCGCAGCGCGTCCTCGGCGTCGAACTTCCGCATGACCACGACCGTCTGCCCCAGCATGTGCGCGTAGAGCGCGAAGCCGCTGGGCGCGGAGTGGTAGAGGGGCCCCGCCACCAGGTGGACGTCGTCCGGCGCCACGCAGTTCAGCGCCGCGATCCGCGGCAGGAGCGCGGCGGGGTCGGTGGCGCGGCGTAGCGCACCCTTGGGCTTGCCGGTCGTGCCAGCAGTGTAGATCATCGAGCCGCCCAGACCGGGCGGCGCCGCCACCGGGTCCGGGCGCCCGGCCGCCACCAGGTCTGCGAGGTGCCGGGCCCACGGCCGCCGCTCGTCGCCCAGCAGCACCACGTGACGCAGCCGCGGCGCCTGCTCCCGCACGCGCTCGAGCATGGGGACGAACGCGTCGCTGGCGAAGACGACGACGGCGTCGGAGTCGTCGAGGATGTAGGCCACCTCGTCGGCGGTGAGGCGATGGTTCATCGGCACCGGGATCACGCCGAGCGCGCGCGTCGCCGCCGAGGCCAGCAGGACCTCGAGGGAGTTGTGGGCGTAGAGCACCGCGTGCTCGCCGGTGGCGAGGTCGAGGTCGGCCAGCGCGTGGGCGAGCCGGTTACGCGCCTCGTGGTACTGCGACCAGGACCGCCGGCGCTCGCCCTCGATGACGGCGGGCTGGTCGGAGCGGGCCTGGGCATGGTGGGCGAGGATGTCCATGTCCACGATTCTAATCGGAGGTCGCGTTCGGATGGCCCGCAACGTGCACAAGCTGATACCGATGGCCACGTCCCGCCCATCGCGGGGGCCGGTTGTGCATCGGGGGGACGGCCCGACACTTTTCGGTCCGTCTCCGCTGGTGACGCTCGCCGGCCTCGTGCTGACCGTCGGCTGCCTGTACTGGGCGCAGGCCTTCCTGATCCCGGTCGCGCTCGCGGCGCTCCTGACCTATCTGTTCTCGCCGCTCGTCGGCGTTCTCGAACACCGCGGGTTGCCGTCCGCCGCCGCCGTGGTCACGGTGGTCACGCTGGCGTTCGTGGCGCTCGGCGGCCTCGGCTGGATCCTGGCTCTCCAGATGTCCGCTCTGGGCACCGAGCTGCCGAAGTACCGGCACAATATCAGGCAGAAGATCGCCGACGTCCGGCTGCTCGGGCAGGACAGCGGACTGGACCGGGCGCAGAAGACGGTGGAGGGCGCGGCCGGCGAGGCCGAGCGCGACGTCGAGCGCGCGACGCCGTCCTCGACCCGACAGCCGAAGCCCACGCCCGTGATCATCCAGTACGAGCGTGACCTGTGGAACGTGCCGGCGGCGCTCGGTCCGTGGCTGGAGCCGCTCGGCGGAGCCGGCCTCGTCGTCATCCTGGTGCCCTTCATGCTGCTGGGCCGGCAGGAGCTTCGCAACCGCGTGGTGCGCCTCTTCGGCTTCGGGCGGCTCGCGCTCACCACGCGCGCGCTCGACGAGGCCAACGCCCGCGTGAGCCGCTACCTGCTATCCCAGACGGTGATCAACGCGGCGTTCGGCGTGCTGGCGGCGCTGGGGCTCTTCCTGCTGGGAGTGCCGTACGCGCTGCTGTTCGGTCTGCTGGGCGGCGCGCTTCGCTTCATTCCCTACGTGGGGCCCTGGATCGGCGCGCTGCTGCCGATCGGCGTCAGCCTGGCGATCTTTCCCGGCTGGACGCGCCCGCTGCTGCTCCTGGCGTTCTGGCTCGTGCTCGAGCTGTTCACCAACCTCGTGCTCGAGACGGTGTTCTGGGCCCGGAGCGCCGGCGTGTCGCACGTCGGGCTGCTGCTGGCGGTGGGCTTCTGGACGTGGCTGTGGGGCTCGATCGGCCTGGTGGTCGCCACGCCGCTCACCGTCTGTCTCCTCGTCTTCGCCAAGCACATCCCCGCCCTGGAATTTCTCTGGGTCCTGATGGGGGACGAGCCGGTCATCTCCCCCGACGTCGTCCTCTACCAGCGGCTGCTCGCCATGGACGAGGACGAGGCCAGTGACATCGTCGAGCGTGCGCTGGCCGAGCAGCCGCTCGAGCGCGTGTACGACGCGATCCTGATCCCGGTGCTCGCGCTGGCCGGCGGCGACCACGCGCGCGGGCGGATCGATCCCGACGAGTACCGTTACGTGATTCAGGCGCTCCGCGCGATCGTCGAGGAGCTGACCGCCGAGCGCGCGGCGCCGCCGGACAGCCGCGTCTTCGGCGCCGCCGTCCGCGGAGAGGCGGACGGCGTCGGAATGTTGCTGCTGCGGGACGTGTTGGCGCCGGCCCGGGTGGCGCTGGATACCGTCTCCTCCGATCTGCTGTCCGCCGAGGTCGTGCGCGACGTGCGCGAGCACGGCGCCGACATCGTCGTCGTGGGCGCCGTTCCGCCCGGCGGCGTGGCCCAGGCCCGGTACCTGTGCAAGCGGCTCCGGGCTGCCGTGCCGGGCGTCCGGATCATCGTGGCGCGGTTGGGCGTCGGAGAGAACGTCGAGGCCGTGCGGCAAGCGCTGCTGTCGGCGGGGGCCGATGCGGTCGGCACGAGCCTGGTCGAGACGCGCGATCTGATCTTGCAATTCGTCCGCGTCCGCCCGGAGGTGGCGCCGCAGCCGGTGGCCTGAGCGGTGGAGTATGCTCCGGGCGTGGGTCGCGTCGCGCGCCGGCTGACGGGTCTTGTCCTGCTCGTGGCGCTCGCCGCGCCGGCCGCCGCTCAGCCCGCGCGACCGGCCGCCCCCAAGGCCGACTGGCACGGCAGCGCCGTCGTGCTCGCGATCCTGCCACCCCCCTCCGATCTGCACGCCACCCGGCCGGTCATCGTGCTGCAGCACGAAGCGATTCCCGGTCTCATGGAGCAGGCGATGGCGATGCCGTTCCTGGTCACGTCACCCGCGTTGTTCGAGGGGATCCGGCCGGGCGATCGCATCACCTTCGGACTTCGTGAAGTGCCCGACGCGCTGCTGGTGATCTCGATCGAGCGGGTGTCGCGTGAGTCGCGCTAGCTCGCGCGACTGTATCTAAGCCGCGCGGGCGGCCGCGCGGGCGGGCCGCGGCTTCACGGTGAGGACCGGGCACGGCGCGACGCGAACGACACGCTCGGCCACGCTGCCGATCACCAGGCGGTTGATGCCGGTCCGGCCGTGGGTGCCGACGACGATGAGATCGGCATTCTCGTCGGTGGCGGCCTGGACGATCTCCTCCGGGGCCGTCCCCGCCCTCAGCAGGTAGCGGGCCGCGAGCCCGCGTCCCGTCGCCGCCTCGACGCGGTCGGCGAGCTGCTGCTCGACCCACAGCCGCTGGTCCTCCCACACCTGCTGGATGGTCGGGCCCGGGATCTCCGGATAGAGGGGGAGCACGATGAAGACGTGGACCAACACCAGCTCGGCCTGGTGCGCGCGCGCCAGCTCGGCGGCGAGCTCCCACGCGACCTCGGCGGTGTCGGAGAAATCCGTTGCGCAGACGATTCGCTTGAACATGGCCACGCCTCCTCCCGACCGGAGGCTGCAGTGGCGATGCCAGCGAGCCGGCTCTTGCGCGAGCAGACCTTCATGAACGTCAGCTCCATCGAGCGGGGGAAGCGCTCGACCAGGATCTCGCTCACCGGCCGCCCCCCGATCACGACAGCCGTCGGAGGAAATGGGCGATGGCCTGGCCGATCTCGACCGGCGAGTCCTCCTGCAGGAAGTGGCTGCCCTTGACCGTGACTTCCTGCTGGTTCGGCCACGCCCGGCAGAACTCGCGCTGGGCGCCGACCAGGATCGAGCCCGGGTTGCCGTTGACGAAGAGCTTGGGCAGGAGATTGTGGCTCAGCCACGTCGCGTATTGCTGCACCAGCCCCGTCACGTCGGCGGGCTCCCCCTCGACGGGAATCTCGCGCGGCCACGTCAGCGTTGGCCGCCGGCCCTCGCCGGGCTCGCGGAAGGGCTCGCGATAGTGCTCCATCTCCTCGGGTGTGAGACCGCGCAGCACGCTGGCCGGCAGGATGCGCTCGACGAAGACGTTCTTGGCCAGGACCATCTCCTCGCCACCCGCCGACCGCAGCGCCTGAAAGATCTTGCGCGCCGCCTCCGGCCACTCCGCCCATGTCACCGGACGCACGATCGCCTCCATGTAGACGAGCGCCTTCATCCGATCGGGGTGGCGCCGCGCCCAGTGGAAGCCCAGCGCCGAGCCCCAGTCGTGGACGACGAGCGTCACGCGTCTGAGGTCGAGCGTCTCGAACCAGACGTCGAGGTAGCGGACGTGATCGGCCAGGCGATACCGGCCGCCCGCGGCCTTGCCCGAGCGCCCCATGCCGATCAGGTCAGGCGCCAGGCACCGCCCGAGACCGGCGAGCTGGGGGATGACGTTGCGCCACAGGTAGGAGGAGGTCGGGTTGCCGTGCAGGAGCACGATGGGGTCGCCGACGCCGACCTCCACGTAGGATATGTGGCTGTCGAGCACGGCCATCCTCCGCCGCTCGTACCAGTCCGCCGACGAGATCCTCGCCTCGGGCAATCCAGCCCTCCCGCCCGGTGATAGTAGCCCAGGTCACGGTCGCGCACGGGTGCTTGTAAATTCCACAACGGGGAAAATAGGGGAAAATTCTTTCCTTGTCGCAGCGAGCGTGTCAAAATCACCCGAACCAATGAATTCTGTTTCACAGCGGCTCACTGCCGCGTTGCTCGTTGCGCTGACGTCCATCGCCGGGTGCGGTAGTGGACGCATGGTCCTGCCCTTCACGATCGATCCCGCGGGGCTGGCCTCGCCGCCGCTCGACATCACGCAGCTCGCCTCGCACGAGGACGCCATCCGCGGCATTGCCACGATCCTGGTGCGCCATCTCTCGCTGCCGATGCCGTCGGCCTTCACCGCGTATGTGTACTCGGGCCGCGAGGGCTTCGAGCGTGGGCTGGTCGCCGACGCGCACGTCTCGCCGATCCGCGCCGCCGAGCTGTCGGAGTTCGCGGTGGGCATCGGCAAGCGCCGTCAGCTGCTCCTCAACGACGAGGGCGGGGCGGCGCGGGGTCGGGAGTGGTTCCGGCTGATCGCCCACGAGCTGGCGCACGTCTCGCAGATCGAGCTCGCGCAGGGTGAGGGCCGCGCCGAGCAGTGGCTGGCCGAGGGCATGGCCGAGTGGGTGGCGTTCAACGTGCTGGAGCGCCTGAGCCTCGACACCGTGGTGAACCGGCGCGCAATGGCGACCGCCGGCATCCGTAACCACGCCGCCCTCGTGGCCGCGCGGCTGGACCTGGAGACGCTCGGCAATCCACGCGGCTTCACCGTGCGCCACCTGCGGGAAGGCTCGCTGCCGACGTACCAGCTCGCGTTCCTGATGGCCGACTACCTGATCACGCGCGACGGCTTCGCGCGCGTCGTCGCCTATTTCCGCTCGTTCGAGCGCAAGCAGGATCGCCACGCCAACTTCCGCGACACCTTCGGGCAGAGCCTCGAGCAGTTCGAGCTCGAGGTGCTGGGGCACCTCAAGAGCGTCGTCCGCTAGCCTCGCTCCTCCCGTACTCGGACGTCACCTCGTCCGCCGCTCGCACGCCCAGCGACACCCGATACCCGGCCCATCGATGGTTCGGTGATCTCAGGTCCCCCGACGCCCACCAGCGGACCCTGGGTGGTCAGGGTGATCCCGTGGTCGGCGTCACCGTGACCGTCGCGGCGTTGTTCGCCGCGTCGGGATCGGTCGGCGTGGAGGCGATCCGCGTGGCCGTGTTGGTGTAGGTGCCGGTGGGGCGCACCGTGGTCGTGAGCTGCAGGGTCGCGCTGTTGTTGGCGCCGAGGTTGCCCACCGTCCAGAGCCCGGTGCCGCTCACGTACGTGCCCTGGCTGGGCGTCGAGGTCACGAAGGTGTAGCCGCTGGGCAGCGCGTCGGTCACCTGCACCCCGGTGGCGGCGAGGGGGCCGCCGTTCGTCACGGTCACGGTGAAGACCACGATGCTGCCGACGAGCGGGGTGGCGTTGTCGACACTCTTGGCGACGGCGATGTCGGCCTGCAGCACCGGCGTGACGACCACGGTGGTCGTGTTGTTCGTCGTGTTGGGGTCGGGGAACTGGTTGGCGGTGGTGATCGACGCGATGGAGTTGTAGGTGCCGGTCAGCAGGACGGTGGCGACCACGCTCAGGGTGGCGGTGCCGCCGGTGGCGAGGTTGCCGACCGTCCACAGGACGGAGCCCTGCGAGAAGACGGCCGAGCCCACGGTCGGCGTCGCCGAAACGAAGGTGTAGCCGCTCGGGAGCACCTGGGCCGCCTGGACGTTGGCGGCGCTCGAGGGGCCGCCGTTCCGCGCGGTCAGCGTGAAGGTCACGGTGCTCCCGACGGGGGGGCTCGCGACGCTCACGACGTTGGTGATCGACAGGTCTGCGCTGGCGGCGGCGGTCGGTGTGCCGACCACGATGACCTCGCGGCCGTCCAGGAGATTGGCGCGGAAGGCGATCTGGCCGGCGGCGTTGAACCCGCCGAACCGCAGGAAGGCGACGTTGGAGCCGAGCAGCGGGTCACCCTCCTGGATGAGCATGCTGGTGTCGGGGTTCGGACCGGTGAGGATGCCGGACGACCCGCCCTGGGTCACGGCGAGGTAGGCGACGTTGCCGAGCGTGTTGATGATCGGCGAACTGTCCTCGCCCGCCTGCCCGAACGTCTGAAAGCCGTTCGCCACCGAGACGAACGTCGTGGGGTCGCTGCCGCTCTGTCCGATCAGGATGCCCCGCTGGTCGGGCGCGGGCAGCCCGTTGATGAATGCCACCTGGCCGGCGTCGTTGACCGAGAGGTTGCCGAACGCGTCGGTGTCGATGCCGGTGGCGATGACCGGGAAGTCGCCACTCCCCGGGCTGCCGACGAAGAGTTGCCGGCCGCCGCCCTCGCTCATGGTGCCGACGAACGCCACGACACCGGCGTCGTTCACGGACGGCAGGGCGCCGACCTCGTCGAACACCTCGTCGCCCGCCCCCACGAGGAAGCCGATCTCCCCGCCGCCGGGCCCGGTGAAGATGGCCGTCCCACCCTGGCTCTGGGTGGCGCCGAACACGACGTTGCCCCCGGGACTTACGAAGGGGTCGAACAGGCCCGTGAAGCCGTCGTTCGTCTGGAACAGCGACGTGAGCGCGCCGCCGGAACCTCGGAAGATGGTCGGCCGCTCGTTGCCGGCCGTCCCGAGGAACACCACGTTGCCGGCGGCGTCGATCGGGAACCGGGCGCCGTCGATGCCGAGCAGGTCGTCGATGTTCACCGACGCGATGGTCGTCAGCTCGCCGCCGTTGCCCCTGAGGACCACCACGTCCTCCCCGGTCGTGGCCGCCCTGAACGCCACCGTGCCACCGTCGTTGATCGACGGCACGCCGCCGAAGCCACTGATCTCTCCGGTGTTGTCGGCGATGAGGCGGTAGCTGAAGACCGGCGCCTCCCGGATCTGCAGCCGCGCGTTGCCGCCCTCGCCGATGAACGTGTTCGGCGAGGGGCTGCCGAGCGTGAGGTTCAGGGAGCGGGTCTGACCGGAGGGACCGTTGTTGAGGATCGGAACCGTGAACGTCGCCACCTCCTGCCCGGGGGCGAACGTCAGGCGTCCCGACGTCGCGGTGTAGTCTCGCCCGGCCAGGGCGGTGTCGTTGCCGGTCGCGTAGGCGACGCTGACCTGGCGGTCGAGGCCGCCGTCGCGGATGACCGAGACGACCGCCGGCCCGCCGCCCTCGACGACCGAGTAGACGGAGAGCGGCAGGTTGACGTTCGCCCGCGAGCCGAAGATCGTCAGCGTGGAGGTGTTCGTCGCGCCGATGTTCGCCGCGCCTGGGGCCACGCTGAGCCCGAACACGGCCGTCACGTCGGGGCCCTCGGTGTCCTGGTTCGAGACGTTGATCGTGAAGCTCTTGCTCGTCTCGTTGGCGGCGAAGATCACGGTGCCCGACGTGGGGCTGAAGGCCTCGGACGACGTCCCGCTGATGGCCTGCCAGTTGACGACCAGTGCCGTGCCGCCGCCGCCGGTGCGGACGATCGGGATGCTCCGGCTCTCCCCCGGCGCCGCCGTGACGCTCGTGGTGCCGAACTGCACCGAGCCGCCGAAGTCGTTGTCGGTGATGGTGAACGTCTGCGAGGAGAGCGGGCCCAGGCTGAGCGTGCCCTCCGGCGCCGGGTTCACGAGGGATATCGTGAACGTCTCCGGCCCCTCGGCCAGGACGTCGGGGACGATGAGCAGCGGGATGAACTGCGACGCCACGCCGGCCCGGAAGGTGAGGGTGCCCGATACCGGCCTGTAGTCGATGCCGCCGATGGCGGTTTCGTCCTCGCTGGCGAAACCGACCGTTGCCTGGGTGGCCAGCGAGCCGGTGCGGACGACCTCCGGCATGTTGCCGACGAAGCGCAGGCTGAACTGCACGACGCCCTCGTCGTCCACGATGGTCGCCGTCGCGCTCGACGGCGGATCGAGGACGGCGCCGCCCTGCGGGTTGCTCAGCATGATCGTGAATATTTCGTCACCTTCGGCCAGCGAGTCCTGAACGATCGGGATGGTGATGACCGCGGTCGTCTGGTTGGGCTGGAAGGTGACCCTGCCGGTGGTGGGTAGGTAGTCGCCGTCCTCGCCGTCCGCGGTCGCCGCGCCGGCGCCAGCGGGGCTGTCGGTGGCGAAGTCGACGGAGACGGTCCGGGCCAGGCTCACGCTGCGCACGACCGTGACGCTCAGGTTGCCGGCGCCCTCGAGCACCCGGTAGGTCGCGGCGCTGAGCTTCACCCGGCTGGCGACGTCGTCGCTCTTGATGGTGACGGTGGCCACGGTGGCCACGGCCGGCGAGGAGGCCAGCGTCGCGCCGCCGGTCGGGTTGCTGAGCACCACCGTGAACGTCTCGTCCGGCTCGACCAGGGTGTCCTGGAGGATGGGAATGGTGATCGGCTTGCTCGTCTCGCCGGCGTTGAAGGTCAGCGTGCCCGACCGCCCGCTGTAGTCGTTGTCGCCGTCGGTGTTCGAGCGCGCGGTGCCGTCGAAGGTCCCGAAGTCGACGGAAACGTTGCCGGCGAGGTTGACGCCGGTCCGCATGACCATGACGACCACGGCGCCGGCGCCCTCGGCGACCGTGTATGCCCCGGCGCTCAGCTTGATGACGCCGCCCTGGTCGTCCTCGGGGATGGTGAGAACGGCGCTGGCGCGGGGGCCGAGCTGGGCGCCGCCGGTGGGCCCGTTGAGGCCCAGCATGATCGTGCGATTGCCGTGCACCTCCGTGTTGTTGCGGATCGGCACGCTGACCGTGTTGCTGGCCTGGCCGGCGACGAAGCTGACGAGCCTGGAGACCGGCGTGAAATCCCGGTCGGGGACGGCGGTGCCGGGCGTCGCCGTGAAGGTGACGGTGGCGGGCGCGGTGAGCGGGCCCGAGCGGAGGATCGTGATGACCGACGGCGTGCCCTCCTTGCCCACGTACTCGCCGGCGCCGAGCTGGATGGCCGCCTCGTCGTCGACGATGGTCACCGTGGCGACGGCCGGCGCGCCGAGCGCGGCGCCGCCCTGGGGGTTGCCGAGCGTGACAGTGAAGGTCTCGTTCCCCTCGGCCAGCAGATCTTGAAGGATCGGCACGACGATGCTGGCGCTCGTCTGCTTGGCCGCGAAGGTGAGCGTGCCGACCGTGGCGGCCGGCGGCTGGAAGTCGGCGCCCGCGGTCGCGGTGCCGCCGGCCATCGTGTAGTCGACGGTGACGTCGCTGGCCGTGCCGCCGGTGCGCACGACGGTGATGCTCAGGTTGCCGGCGCCCTCGGTGATGCTGTAGGCCCCGGCGCTGAACTTCACCAGCCCACCGGCGTCCTCGCTCTTGATCGTGACGGTGGCCGTGACAGGGGCCGCCGGCGGCGAGCCCAGCGTGGCGCCGCCGGTGGGATCGCTGAGCGTGAACGTGAAGGTCTCGTCCGGCTCCACCAGCGTGTCGTTCAAGATCGGGATGCTGATGGTCCGCGAGGCCTGGCCAGCGCTGAAGGTGAGGACGCCGGCGGTGGCCGTGTAGTCCAGCCCGGACAGGGCGCTGCCGTTGCCGGTCGCGTAGGAGACGGAGACGTTGCCGGCCAGGTTGGTGCCGGTCCGCATGATCATGACGACGACGGAGGCCGCCGTCTCGGCGACCGTGTATGCCCCGGCGCTCAGCTTGACGACGCCGCCCTGGTCGTCCTCGGGGATGGTGAGGACGGCGCTGGCGCGGGGGCCGAGCTGGGCGCCGCCGGTGGGCCCGTTGAGGCCCAGCATGATCGTCCGATTGCCGTGCACCTCCGTGTTGTTGCGGATCGGCACGCTGACCGTGTTGCTGGCCTGGCCGGCGACGAAGCTGACGAGCCTGGAGACCGGCGTGAAATCCCGGTCGGGGACGGCGGTGCCGGGCGTCGCCGTGAAGGTGACGGTGGCGGGCGCGGTGAGCGGGCCCGAGCGGAGGATCGTGATGACCGACGGCGTGCCCTCCTTGCCCACGTACTCGCCGGCGCCGAGCTGGATGGCCGGCTCGTCGTCGACGATGGTCACCGTGGCCGTGGACGGCGTGGCGAGCTTGGCGCCGCCCCGCGGGTTGCTGAGCTCGACGGTGAAGGTCTCGTTGCCCTCCGCGCGCAGGTCTTCGGCGATCGAAATCACGATGGTCGCCGACGCGTTGCCGGCGCCGAAGCTGAGCGCGCCGGAGGTGGTGGTGAAATCGTTCAGCGCGCCCGCGTTCGAGATGGCAGTGCCGTCGCGCGTGGTGAAGTCGACCTCGACGCCGCTGGAGGTGGCCGGGCTGCGCACCACGGTGAGGGTCACGTTGCGGGCACCCTCGTTCACCGAGTAGCTCGCGCTCGAGAACTTCAGCGTGCTCACGACCTCGTTGTCGGTGATGGTGATGACGGCCGCGGCCGGCACCCCGAGAGTGGCGCCGGCGGACGGGTCGCTGAGGGTGAACGTGAACGTCTCGTTGCCCTCGGCCAGTGTGTCGTTGAGGATCGGGATGCTGACGGTCCGCGAGGTCTGGCCCGCGAGGAAGGTGAGGACGCCGGCGGTGGCGGTGTAGTCGAGTCCGGACAGGGCGCTGGCGTTGCCGGTCGTGTAGGACACGGAGACGTTGCCGGCCAGGTTGGTGCCGGTCCGCATGACGGTGACAACGACAGAGGCGGTCGCCTCGCCCACCGAGTACGTCGCGCTGCTCAGCTTGATGCTCCCGCCCTGGTCGTTGTCGAGGATCGTCAGCCCGGCGGCGGCCTGGGACCCGAGGACCGCGTTGCCGACCGGCGGGCCGAGGTTGAGCGCGACGCTGCGGTTGCCGCCCACCAGCGCGTTGTTGACGACCGGGATGTTGAAGGTGCGGCTGAGTGCGCCGGAGGCGAAGGTCAGCGTGCCCGAGACAGGCGTGAAGTCCTGACCCGGCACCGCCGTCACCGGTGACGCGGTGAAGGTCACGGTGAACGGGACGGTCGGCGTGCCGGTGCGGACCGCGGTGATGACGGCGTTGGGAGTGCCCTCCGTCACCGTGTAGGCGGGCTGGCTGAACTGCACGACCGCCGGGGCCGGGCCCGCCGGTCCGGGCTTCACGAGGGTCGAGAACCCGAGGTACGGCGTGAGCCCGCCGACGAAGTTGTCCACGCCGAAGATCTGGGTCTTGCTCGGCAGCATGCTGCCCTGCACGAGGAGGAGATCGAGGCCGGAGTTGAAGATAACCTCGGCGATGACGGTGCCATCGCTCAGCACGGCGATGACGCCCTGGTCGACCGTGAACGACTTGCCGAGCCCGTCCGTCAGCGTCCCGCCGGTGACCACGCCGAAGCCGTCGGCCACCAGCGTGCCGCGCAGCCAGGTGCCCCCGGCGCCGGTCCCGCCGTCCACCGCCTGGACGCTGAAGAGCTCCCACGTCCCCGCTCCGTCTGCCGGCCCGTAGACGGTGGCCGGGGTCGGCTCCTGCTGCAGGACGAACGTCCCGTAGCGGTCTTCGCCGGATCGGCTCGCCGCACCCACCATCAGGTCCCGCAGGGGCCGGCCGGGGACGAAGGTGCCGAAGAAGGTCGTGCCGTCGGCGCCGGCCGGCCCGATGTCGAGCTGGCCATTGAAGGTGCCGTCGGGATTGACGAACAAGCTCCCGCCCACCTCCGTCGTCGTGGACCCGTTGGAAGAGGTCAGCTCACCGCCCGTGATCGTGCCGCCGTCGACGACGATCTCGCCGAGGACCCACTCCGGCGTCGTGGCCGGGGGAGCCGGCACCAGCAGGGTGCTCAGCCGCCAGGTCCCGGTGGCGTCGGCCTGGCTGAACACGGCGGCCGGCTGCCTGATGAGGACGAAGAACGTGTTGGTCTCGTCGGGCGTGCGGGCATCCGACGTTGCCACGCCGACGATCAGATTGAAGCTGGTGAACTGGCCGCGGACGGTGGTGGTGGTGTTCAGGATCCCCGTCACCTCGCCGCTCGCGCTGACGGTCAGCGCGCCCGGGCGGAGCACGAGCAGGTTCTCCCCCTGGTCGCGGACCTCGTCGTCGGCGAGGGCGCCGCTCCGGAGGAAGAACATGGGTCCCTGGACCCACCCGGCCTCCCGAGCGTCCTGCAGGCCGACACGAGTGCCGTGGAGGATCCAGGGACCGTTCAGGTCCTCGGTCGAGAACTGTGCGGATGCCGGCGAGGCGGCGAGCAGAAGGACGACAAGGCCCAGCGCGACGCGGAGTGCCACCAAAGACCCCTCCCGGTACAGCGTGGAACCGCCAACTACAGGTGCAGCCGACGTGTCCCCGGCCTTCCCGGGGGGTCACACTCGCCACCGCCGCGCCGCGGCAGGAGTGCGTGCCAAGCAGGGTGCGCGAAACGGTCCCTCCGAGTCAAGGGGTACGCGCGCTGTATACTCGGGCCCGGAAGGAGACTCCACGGATGAGAAGTGTCAGGGGGTTTGGCGTCAGGATTCTTTCCACTTCCGTGCTCGTGACGGCACTCCTGAGCCCGGCGTGGGCCGGGCCGCCGACGGACACCCTGCGCGAGTACACCGAGGCGGTGCAGAAGGTCCTCGACGATCCCGGTCTGAAGGCGGACGACCGGCGCCACGAGCGCCGGGCGGCGGTCCGCAAGGTGGCCATCGAGGCCTTCGACGTTCAGGAGACTGCCCGGCGCGCTCTCGGGCGGCACTGGCAGCAGCGGACACCCGCCGAGCGCGAGGAGTTCGTGCAGCTCTTCGCCGACCTGCTGGAGCGGACCTACATCGCGAAGATCGACCTCTACGGTGGCGAGCGGTTGAAGTTCACCGACGAGCGGGTCGACGGCGACACCGCGGTCGTTCGCGCCCGGGTGCTGACGCGGCAGGGGGCGGAGGTCCCGGTCGAGGGCCGCATGCACAAGAAAGCGGACCGGTGGCTCATCTACGACGTCGCCATCGAGAACATCAGCCTCATCGCGAACTATCGCTCGCAGTTCGACCGCATCATCCGCACGTCGTCCTACGCCGATCTGGTGAAGCGCCTGCGCAAGCACGGCGAGTTCCTGCAGGACAAGGACCGGAGCGCCGGGGGCGCGTGACCGCGCTGACCTCCCTGCCGGTCGAGGTGATCGGCTGGCCGACCCGCTTCGTCGGAGGAGACGGAGCCAACCGGCGCGTCTTCGACGAGCCCGTCGCGGCGGACGCCACCGTACGCAGCGTGCTGCGCGGCCTGAGCGCGCGCTTTCCCGAGCTGGCCGCCGCCCTCTGGTACGGCAACGAGCTGGGCGAGCACATCGAGATCCTCGTCAACGACGCCGTCCTCGGCATCGACCACACCCTGGACTCGCCGGTGACAGCCGGCGATCGGATCGTGCTGCTCGCGCAGTTCATGGGCGGGCGGTGATGGCGAGGTACCGGATCATCGCGTGGAAGGATATTCCGGCGACGGTCGAGGCTCGCGACGACGCCGACGCCGTCACCTTGCCGCTCTCCGAGCGGTTTCAGGCGCTGATCGACTCGGTGGCAATGCAGCTCGGCGTGCACGACGACGCGTACCTCGAGCACTGGGGCGCGACCGACGGCGAGCGTCCCGGATCGGCGCGCGAGGTCGGCGCCGCACTCGTCGCCGAGATCGAGGAGCGCTTTCCCGAGGTCAGCGCGCGAGCTTTCGGGCGAGCGTGAGGCGCCGCGGGCCGGGGGCCGGCCCGCTCCGTCGGCGAGTTCGGGCCGGAGGGCGCGCGAGCTCGAGGGAATGTGGGCGGCGGGTGGCTTTCGCCGCCCGCGGGGGGATGTTAGGGTCAGCGCATGTCCAGGAGCATTGCGGCGAAGCTGATCGAGGACGTCGCGCGGGAGCTGATGGCGCGGGCGGCGATCGATATTCCGGCGGACTATCGGGAGGGCGTCGAGAAGGCGAGGGACGGGGAGAGGAACAGGATTGCGCGGTTCGTGCTCGACGAGATGTTGCGCAACTGGGAGATTGCGAGTGCGGAGCGGCGGCCGATGTGCGCGGATACGGGGTTGCCGCGGTATTACGTGAGGGCGGGGAACGAGGCGAGGGTCGAGGGTGGGTTCGTGGCGCTGGAGCGGGCGCTGCGGCGGGCGACGGCGGAGGCGACGGCGGCGGTGCCGCTCCGACCCAATCGGGTGCATCCGCTGAGCCGGGTGGATCACAACAACAACGTCGGCGTGCACGCGCCGGAAGTGACGTATGCGTTCGAGCCGGGCGCGGACTGGATCGACGTCACCACCGTGCACAAGGGCGGGCTCTTCGGCAGCGACTACCGGATGCTGTTCCCGGCCGACGGCGTCGGCGGTCTCAAGCGGTTCTTCGTCGACACGCTCATCGAGCACGGCAAGCGGGGGCTGGCCTGCCAGCCGGCCATCGTGGGCGTCGGCATCGGCGGCGCCAAGGACACGTGCGTGCGGCTCGGCAAGGAGGCGGCCTGCCTGCGCACCGTCGGCAGCCGTAATCCCGATCCGGAGATCGCGCGGCTCGAGGAAGAGCTGACCGCGCTCGGCAACTACATCGGCATCGGCGCCATGGGCTTCGCGGGGACCTCGCTGGTGGTCGCCACCCACGTCGAGGTCGCCGCCACCCACACGGGCGGCATGCCGGTCGGCATCCACCAGTTCTGCCTGTCGTCACGTCGCGCGACGGCGCGCATCCACCCCGACGGCCGCGTCGAGTTCCGCGCCGACCCCGGCTGGTTCACCGACTACTACCGCCGCGAGGGGATCGAGTGACGACGGAGCCACCGCCCGCTCCAACAATCACCCGATTAGACGACGTCCGCATGCAGGAGGTTCACCTCACGACGCCGGTCAGCGACGCCGACATCGCGCGCCTCACGCTCGGCGACGTCGTCTACCTCAGCGGCGTTCTCTACACCGCGCGCGAGGGTGTGTATCGCAAGGTGGTGGACGAGGGGCACGGCCTGCCGGAGGCGGTGCGGGCGCTCACGAACGTGAACTTCCACTGCTCGCCGGCGGCCAGCGTGCGGCCCGACGGCACCTACGCCGTCGAGGCGGTCACCGCGACGGCGAGCTTCCGGTTCGGCAAGTCGATGAGCCGCTGGTTCGAGCGCTCGGGCACGAAGGTCGTGGTCGGCAAGGCCGGGCTCACCGAGCTGGCCTACCGCGAGTGGTTCGTCCCGCACGGCGCTGTCTACCTGACGACCGTCGGGTACGGTCTGGGCGCCACCTACGGGCGCTGTATCAAGCGCGTGCGGGAGGTGCACTGGCTGCGCGAGCTGGGGATCGCCCAGGCGCTGTGGGTGCTGGAGGTCGAGCGCCTCGGCCCCTTCCTGGTCGAGGGTGACCGCCAGGGCCGCAGCCTGTTCGCGCTGGCCAATCGCGAGATCAATTTGAGGCTGGGCGAGGTCTACGCTGGCTTGCCGCCCTACGCGCTCGGCCGCTTCGGCGAGACGACCGCCCGCACCGACGAGGTGGTGTAACGCCCCCGGTCGCCCGCCATCACCCCCACCCGGGTCCTCCCGAAGATTTCACACGGCTGTGACGATCCGTCGGCCGGCGTCCGGCAGACTGTCCGTCGTGAAGCCCATTTGTCTCGACGGGAGGCGGCGATGAAGACGATGATCGAATCCGGACGGTCGTGGTTGGTGGCCCTCGCGGTGGGCGTGTCGCTGGTGAAGGGCGAGGCGATGGAGAAGAAGCAGTAGCCATGCGCGATCCAGGGGCCGCCCGGCTCTGGCTCGCGCTCGGCCTGGCCGCGCTGGCGCTTGCGGGACCAGCGGGCGCGCAGGTGCCGCGCGCGGGGGCGGCGGCGCCCGACGTGGCGGGCGGTCCCTGGGTCAACAGCGCGCCGCTGACGCTGGCGGGCCTGCGCGGGCGCGTGGTCCTGGTGGAGTTCTGGACCTACGGCTGAATCAACTGCCGCAACGTGATCCCGCAGTTGCGGGACTGGCACGGTCGGTACGCGAAGGCCGGGCTCACGATCGTCGGCGTGCACAGCCCCGAGTTCTTCTGGGAGAAGCCCTACGACAAGGTGGTCGCGGCCACCGAGAATCTCGGCATCCGCTATCCCGTCGTGCAGGACAACGACTTCGCGATCTGGAACCGGTGGGGCGTGCGCGCGTGGCCGACGCTGGGGCTGGTCGACAAGCGAGGGACGCTTCGCTACCGTCACATCGGTGAGGGCGCCTATGCCGAGACCGAGGGGATGATCCAACGCCTGCTGGCCGAGGGAGGCTGAGGGCCCGGTGCGCTCGCCCGGCGCTCGCCTGTCGGCGCTGACCCTGGCCGCGATCGCGGCGCCCGCCGTCGTGGTCGCCGTGCTGGGCTACCTCTCGCTGCGCCAGTGGCAGACCTCCGCCGAGCTGCTGTTCCGCGAGCAGGCGCGTGACGTGGCGGCGATGGCGGCGCAGAAGGTCGACATGATGCTGCGCCATGCCGACGAGGCGTTCCTGGATCGGCTGCAGGCCCAGCTGGCCGGTGGCGACGAGGCGGCGCCCGCCCTGGACCGCCTCGTGGGCGAGGCGCGGCTGATCCGGCGGCTGTACCTGCTGGAGCGCGACGGCCGCCTGCGCTATCCCGGCGCCTGGCGCGACGCCAGCGACGCCGCGGTGTTCGCGCCCGTGGTGCGGGGGCTGCCGCCGGCCGCCTGGGAACGCGCGGGCAAGCGGCAGGCCGTGCCGGGAACGCCGGTCAGCGTGGCCGTGCTGCGGACGTCGCGGGGCGAGCCGGTGCTCGCGGCCTACGCGCACGACCTCGAGGCGCTCCGGCGCGAGATCCTCGAAGCGTCGCTGGCCGGCCTGGAGTCGCCGACGATCGTGGCCGTGCTCGACGAGGCTGGGCGCGCCGTGTACAGCCGGGCGCCCCTGGACCGCGCGGAGCGGGTGCTGGCGGTCGCGGTGGGCGAGGCGCTGCCGGACTGGCGGGTGGCGGTGTACGCGCCGCCGGGCACGGCGCCCCGCGACGTCGTGCGCCGCCAGGTGATGATGTTCACCGGCGCCTTCGCCGTGCTCCTCGCGGTCATCGCGGTGGGCATCGTGCTGGCCTGGCGCCTCCTGCGCCGCGAGAGCGAGATGGCCCAGCTCAAATCGGATTTCGTCGCCAACGTGTCCCATGATCTGAAGACGCCGCTGTCCGTCATCCGGATGTTCGGCGAGACCCTGGAGCTGGGGCGCGTGCCCGACGAGGCGCGGCGCCGGGAGTACTACCGCGTGATCACGCGCGAGAGCGAGCGACTGTCGCGGCTCATCGACAACGTGCTGGACTTCTCGCGGATCGAGGGCGGCCGCCGGCGCTACGAGCGCGTGCCGACCGCGGTCGAGCCGCTCGTCCGCGACACCCTGGAGGCGTTCGCCTACCCGCTCGAGCAGCAGGGCTTCAAGGTCGAGGTCGCCGTCGCGCCCGACCTGCCGGAGGTCCCCATGGACGCCGACGCCCTCGGCCAGGCGCTGGCCAATCTCATCGACAACGCCATCAAGTACGCGGGCGAGCAGCGCGTCGTTGCCGTCGACGCCCGCCGCGACGGCGACCGGCTGGCTCTCAGCGTGACCGATCGCGGCATCGGCATCCCGCCGGGCGAGCACGCGCGGATCTTCGAGAAGTTCTACCGGGTCGGACGGAGCGAGACGCAGGGGCGGCGCGGCAGCGGGGTGGGGCTGGCCCTCGTGCGCCACATCGCCGAGGCCCACGGCGGCACCGTGACCGTGCAGAGCGCGCCCGGGCAGGGCAGCCGCTTCACGCTCTGGCTGCCGCTGGGAGCGCCCCGGGCTATCGAGGGACGTCCCGGTTCCGAGGGGCGCCCCGGCTCCGCCGGGGGGTCCCGAGCCACCCCGGGGGGCATGGGGGGCCCTTTCGAGGCCCCCCATTCCACCTAATGCGCATCCTGATCGTCGACGACGAGCCGGCCATCGTCCGCGGGCTGGAGGACAACCTCCGCTTCGAGGGCTACGAGACGCTGGCGGCGACCAGCGGCGAGGAGGGGCTGGCGCGGGCGCTCGGCGAGGCGCCCGACCTCGTCCTCCTCGACGTCATGATGCCGACGCGCTCGGGCTGGGACGTGTGCCGCGAGCTGCGGCAACGCGGCGTGGACGTGCCGATCATCATGCTGACCGCGCGCGGCGAGGAGGTCGACCGCGTGCGCGGCCTCGAGCTGGGCGCCGACGACTACGTGACCAAGCCGTTCTCGCTGCGCGAGCTGCTGGCGCGCGTCCGCGCCGTCCTGCGCCGGCCCGGGCCGCGCCAGAAGTTCGAGGAGCTGGCGTTCGGGGACGTGCGCGTGCACCGGCGCGGGCGGCGGGTGACCCGGGCCGGCCGCGAGGTGCGGCTCACGCGCAAGGAGTACGACCTGCTCGTGTACCTGGCCGAGCACCAGGGCGACGTCGTGACGCGCGAGCGGCTGCTCGACGAGGTGTGGGGCTACGAGCGGTTCCCGACCACGCGCACCGTGGACACCCACGTGCTGCGCCTGCGCCGCAAGCTCGAGGCCGATCCCGACCGCCCGCGGTTCATCCACACCGTGCACGGCCAGGGTTACAGGTTCCTGGCCACGTGAGATGCTGAGCGAAAGGGGACGGACATGAGGCTGCGCTATGCGGACGTCACGCCCGAGAAGCTCTACGTGAGCCGCCGCGAGTTCGTGGCCGGCGCCGCCGCGCTGGCGATGGTCGGCTGCGACGCCGGGACCGACGCCACGGCGGCCGCGCCGACGGGCACGCCGCTCAAGGCGACGCCGAACCCGGCCTACAAGGTCGCCGACGCGCCGACCAAGGTCGAGGCGGCCACCACCTACAACAACTTCTACGAGTTCGGCACCAACAAGGACGACCCCGCGCGGCTGGCCGGGACGCTCAAGCCGCGGCCCTGGCACGTGCAGGTGGACGGACTCTGCGCGAAGCCCCGCACCTTCGACATCGAGGACATCTTGAAAGTCGCGCCGCTCGAGGAGCGCATCTACTCGCTCCGGTGCGTCGAGGCGTGGTCGATGGTGATCCCGTGGATCGGCTATCCGCTGGCGGCGCTGCTCAAGCAGGTCGAGCCGCGGCCGGCCGCCAGGTACGTGGAGTTCACGACGCTGAAGGACCCCGAGCAGTTCCCCGCCCAGAAGCCGAGCTTCTTCGGCTTCGGCTCGCTCGACTGGCCCTACACCGAGGGGCTACGCCTGGACGAGGCCCTGCACCCGCTGACGCTGCTCACCGTCGGCATGTACGGCCAGGTGCTGCCCAACCAGAACGGCGCGCCGGTGCGCATCGTCATCCCGTGGAAGTACGGCTTCAAGAGCGCCAAGTCCCTCGTCCGCATCCGGCTGACCGACACCGAGCCGAAGACGGCCTGGAACAAGGCGGCCTCCCAGGAGTACGGCTTCTACTCCAACGTCAATCCGACCGTCGATCACCCGCGGTGGAGCCAGGCCACCGAGCGCCGCATCGGCGAGTTCCGCCGGCGCCAGACGCTGATGTTCAACGGCTACGGCGACCAGGTGGCGTCCCTGTACGCGGGGATGGATCTCAAGAAGCTGTACTGAGCGTGTCGGTCCGGACCCGGGTCGCGCTGAAGACCGCCGTGTGGGTCGTGGCCCTGGTGCCACTGGCCCGCCTGCTGTACGGCTTCTGGACCGACGACCTCACCGTCAACCCGATCGAGTACGTCACGCGTGAGCTCGGCGAGACCGGGCTGCGGCTGCTGCTGGCGAGCCTCGCGATGACGCCGCTGCGGATCGTGTTCGGGATCGGCTGGCCGGTCACGCTGCGCCGGCTGCTCGGGCTCTTCGCGTTCTTCTACGTCGTCCTCCACTTCGCGGTGTTCATCGTGCTCGATCACTTCTTCGACTGGCGCACGATGCTCGACGACGTCGTCAAGCGCCCGTGGATCACGGTGGGCGTGGCGGCGCTGCTGCTGCTGGTGCCGCTCGCCGCCACCTCGACGACGGGGATGATCAAGCGTCTGGGTGGCGTCGCCTGGCGCCGCCTCCACCGCCTCGTCTACGTGGCCGCCGCGCTCGGCGCGCTGCACTACATCTGGCTCGCCAAGAAGGTCCTGGTCGAGCCCTGGGTCTACGCCGCCGTGCTGGCGCTGCTCCTCGGCATCCGCGTCTGGGATGCGACGCGCAAGCTCCTGAAACGTCGCCGACCCGCACTGGCCTTCAAGAACGACGCCGCGTGAGCCGGGCGGGTGGCGCCGGGTGCCGCTCTTCCCCCCGGCGCGCCTTCCGATGGCGAGCCGTCGCCGACGCGCTCGCGCAGGGCGTGGCGAAGCGCGCTGCCGAGGATTCGACTGGCCCGGCGCCAACCCCCGGTGGGGGATGGGGGGCCGCGCGAGCCACGCCCGGAGCGAGCAGCGGCGGCAGGAGAGCCATCGTGGCGCGCCGGGGGGAAGAGCGGCACCCGGCGCCACCCGCCCGTTCCGCGCTTGCGTTCAGGAATATCCGGGTCGGCGGTCGCGGGCCGACCGCGTGATAGGCTCAAGTTCGATGACGACGCGGCTCGCCGCCGTCCTGTTGCTGGGGCTCGTGCTCGCCGGCTGCGCGACGCCGGCACCCGCTCCGGCTCCGGCCGCGCGGCCCACCGCAGCGGTCGGCCCGGTCCGCGAGGTGCTGCCCAACGGCGTCGTGCTGATCATGCAAGAGCCACCGCGCGGCCGACGTGGTCGCGCTGCAGCTGTGGATGCGGGTGGGCGGGCGCGACGAGCGGCCCGACGAGCTCGGCCTCAGCCACTACCTCGAGCACATGCTGTTCAAGGGCACGCCCACGCGCCCCCTCGGCTCCATCGACCAGCTCATCGAGGGGCTCGGCGGCACCAGCAACGCGTTCACTTCCTACGACTTCACGCACTATGACGTCGTGGTGCCGGCCGCTCACGTGCGGACGGCGCTCGAGCTGCTCGCCGACATCGCCGTGAACGCGGCATTCGTTCCGGAGGAGCTCGAGGGCGAGAAGAAGGTCGTCTTCGAGGAGATGAACCTCACCGAGGACGACCCCGAGAAGTTCCTGGCCCGCCGCCTCTCGGAGGTCGCCTACCGGGCGCATCCCTATGGGCGGCCGATCCTCGGCACCCGCGAGCTCGTGCAGGGGCTCGCGCGCGATCGCCTCAATGCGTATTACAAGAAGAGTTACGTCCCCCGTAACATGGTACTCGTCGTCGTGGGGCCGGTGACGCCGGCTCAGGTGCGGCCGCTGGCGGCGGCGACCTTCGGCCGTCTTGGCGGGCCGCCCTCGGCGCGGCCGCCGTCCACCGTGGTGCCACCGCTCACCGGCGGGCGCACGGACGACGTCCCGCGCCCCGAGCAGCAGGCCTACCTGGGCCTGGCCTGGCAGGCGGCGGCGACCGGCGTGGCCTCCGAGGACATCTCGGCCGTCGACCTGCTGACCTACATCCTGGGGGATGGGCCCAGCTCGCGGCTGAACCAGGCCGTGCGCGAGGAGAAGCGGCTCGTGCAGTCGATCGAGGCCACCTACGTCACCCGCGAGCTGTCGGGCCTCGTCTCGGTGACCGCGCGCCTGGCCCCCAAGGACCTGGACGCCGCCGAGGCGGCGATCCGCGAGGTCGTCCGCCGCGTGCGCGCCGACGGCGTGAGCGAGGCCGAGCGGCAGCGCGCGATCGTCACCGCCGAGTCCTTCTACGCCTTCGACATCGAGACCGCCGAGGGGCTGGCGAAGTCCTACGGCCAGGCCGAGACCACGTGGACGCTCGACAACGAGCTGCGCTACCTGGAGCGGCTGCGCCAGGTGACGGCGGCCCAGATCCAGGCCGCCGCCCGCAAGTACCTCGGCGACGACAACCTCGCGCGCGTGCGCTTCGTGCCGACGGGGGCGCGATGACCCCCTGGCGCCGGCTGGCGGTGGCGCTGCTCGTGGTGGCGATGCTGGCCGCGCCCCGGCTCGCGCCCGCCCAGGCGCCGGCGGAGAACGTGCGGGCGACGCGGCTCGACAACGGGCTGACGGTGATCGTGCGCGAGAATCCGGTGGCACCGGTCGTGGCCATCGCGCTGCTGGTCCGCATGGGATCGCGCTGGGAGACGGGCGACAACGCCGGCATCTCGAACTTCACCCACGCCGTGATGGTGAAGGGGACGACGAAGCGGGGCGGCGGCGAGCTGGCCGAGGCGGTGGCCGGGCTCGGCGGCAAGATCAGCGCGGCCGGCGACGTCGACTACTCCGGCATCCAGGCCACCGCGCTGGCGCGCTTCTGGCGGGAGCTGCTGGAGCTCACCGCCGAGCTGGCGCTGCAGCCCCGGCTCGCGCCGGAGGAGGTCGATCGCGAGCGCGACTGGCTGCTCTCTCGTCTGCAGCGCCGCCGCGACAACGCGCCGTCCCGCGCGTTCGACGAGCTCTACGCCACGATCTATCGCACGCATCCCTACGCGCTGCCGAGCCTCGGTACGCGGGAGTCCCTGGGCCGCATCGATCACCGGGCGCTCGTAGCCTGGTATCGCGCGTTCTATCGTCCGGAGCGCATGACGCTGGCGATCAGCGGCCAGGTCTCGTCGGCCGAGGTGACCGCCGAGGCGCGCCGCCTGTTCGGCGCGGTGCCGGGTGCCGCGCTGCCGCCCGAGCCGGCGCTGGCGGCACCCCGTGCCCCCGGCGGTCGCGTCGTGATCGAGGCGCCGGCCCAGCAGACGCAGCTCCTCGTCGGCGGCCTGGCGCCCGCGCTCGATCATCCCGACCACGCCGCGGTGAAGGTGCTGTCGACGATCCTCGGTGGGGGTATGGCCGGCCGGCTCTTCGTCGAGCTGCGCGACCGCAGCGCGCTGGCCTACACGGCGGCGTCGCTACTACGACCCCGTGCGCGAGCCCGGCGTGCTGGTGCTCTACCTCGGCACCGCGCCCGCCAACGGCGCTCGGGCCGAGCAGGCGCTCCTACGCGAGGTGCAGAAGATCCGCGACGTCCCGGTGGGGGCGGACGAGCTGGCACGCGCGAAGGGCTATCTGCTCGGCCGCTACGCGCTGGACCGCCGCACCAACGAGCGCCTCGCCTGGTACCTCGCGTTCTACGAAGTCGAGGGCGTCGGCCGCTCCTACCCCGACCGCTTCCGCCGCCAGGTCGACGCCGTCACCGCCGCCGACGTCCAACGCGTCGCCCGCACCCACCTCGCCACCCCGACGACCGTCATCCTCACACCGCCCGCCCCTCGCTGACCCTCGCCGCCCGCTAAAGCCCTTTGCGCCGTCGCGATCGAGTCGGCGCGCCGTCCGTGAAATGACCCGGGGTCAGCAATGGTGTAAAGCAGTGGATGCTCGCGTGGGCAGTAGATGCGACGGACGATGCCGCAACCGGTAGCGTCAGGGCGTCGAGGCCCGGTGGGGTCCGGCGACCACCCGGCGTGGTCGCCGGACCCCACCGGGCCTCGACGCCCTGACGCGGGCAGCTAGCGCTAGCCCTCGTCCTCGGTGCGGCGAGCGCGCGCCTCTTCCGCCGCGCGAATCTCGTCAGCGAAGAGCCCGACGTGGAGCGGGCAGGGCGGCTTGTTCTCCTCGACGTACTGGCAGTCGACCTGATTGCACTGCACGAAGTAGCCCTGCACGCGTCCGAACCCGCCGTTCCGCTTCAGCCGGATCATCACCGCCTCCGACACGACCTCGCACCAGAACTCTCGTGCACGACCTCGGCTCACGTGTGCCCCCTCATCAGCGCCGCAGTCCCGGTCCAGGCGACCCCACCACCATAGCCCGGGAGCGAGTACGGCACAACGGCTGCGCGCGCGCGGTCAGGTGGTGCATTTTCCGCCGAACGGCCCCGAGAGTTCCGCTATATTGTTGCGGGGGCGCGGAGCGTCGCGCCGACCTTTCCCGGGGAGGAATCGATCGTGCGTCGTCGCGACAAGGGCTTCGATGGCATCGGCTCGATGTGGGTGCTGGCGGTCGTGCTGACCGTCGTCCTCGGCGGCTGCGGTACCTTCTCGGGGCTGGCGAAGTCCGACGAGGGGGTGGCGGCCGGTCTGCAGGGAGCCGTCGCGCCGCAGGTGGAGCCCGCGCCCCCGGCGCCGACACCCACCGCGCTCCTCCCGACGCCCACCGTGGTTCTCACGGAGACCGAGGACCACGGCGAAGCCGTCGTGACCGAGCGGCCGGATGAGGCGTTGCTGGAGACCGACGACGCTCCCACGCTGCTGAGCGTGGTCGACGAGACGGACACGCTGGTGGCGGCGCCCACGCTCCTCGACTTTGTCGGCGGCTCGGCGCTCGCCCAGCGCGCGCAGGACCCGACCGACGCGCTGGACGACGAGTACGATCCGTGGGAGCCGTTCAACGAGAAGATGTTCTCGTTCAATCGCGGCGTCGACCGCTGGGTTTTCAAGCCGGTCGCGCGCGCCTACATGTTCGTCATGCCGGAGCCGTGGCAGGTGCTGATCAGCAACGGTTTCGACAACATCAATTTCGTGCCGCGCCTGATCAACAGCCTGCTGCAGGGCAAGTGGAGTGGCGCCGGCCGCGAGCTCGGGCGCTTCCTGATCAACAGCACCGCGGGCATCGGCGGCCTCTTCGATCCGGCCAAGGACTTCTGGGGCATCCAGAAGAGCCGCGAGGACTTCGGGCAGACGCTCGGCGTGTGGGGAAGCGGCCCCGGTCCGTACCTGGTGCTGCCGTTCATGGAGCCGCTGACCGTGCGGGACGGCATCGGGAAGTTCGTCGACAGCGCCATGGATCCGCTCAGCTATTTCCTGCCGTTCTTCTACGACCGACTCGGCATGAAGATCGGCGACGCGGTCAACGAGCGCGCGCTCAACTACGAGCTCTTCCAGGGCTTCGAGGAGAGCGTGATCGACATGTACAGTGCCGTCCGGCACGGCTACCTCCAGCGGCGGCTGCAGCTGATCAAAGAGTAGCGTCACCCAGAGGAGTTCCCACGCGTTGAGCCGGCGGATCTGGGCCGGGGGCCTCGCTGCCGGCCTGATCGTCCTGGTCGCTCTCGCATCCGCGCTCTGGTCGGGCGCCGGCGCCGTCACGCCCCCCACGTCGCGTGAAGTCACCAGCGGCCGCCAGCTCTACGTCACGCACTGCGCGGTCTGCCATGGCGACGGCGGCCGGGGTGATGGCCCCTCCGCCGCCGGCTTCGCGAGCAAGCCGTCCAACCTGGCCGATGGGCGTCTCATGAACCCGCTGCCCGACGCCTTCATCGTGAACATCATCCTCAAGGGCGGGCCCGCCGAGGGGCTGTCGCCGGGGATGCCCCCGTTCGGGGCGTATCTGGGCGAAGCGCAAGCCCGCGACATCACCGCCTATCTCCGCTCGCTGGCCAATCCGCCGTTCCGGCCGGAGGCTGCGCGCCAGCTCGTGGAGGTGCCGGGCGCGCCGCGGCAGCCGATCCTCTTCAGCCATCTGATCCACGCGGGCTCCTTCCAGATCGACTGCCAGTTCTGCCACGCTGACGCGCGACGCTCGGAGTACGCGGGGCTGCCGTCGGTGGAGCGGTGCCTGGGATGCCACAGGGTGATCGGCGCCCAGGACAATCCCGAGATCGCCAAGATCCAGGCGTACGCCGCCCGCGGCGAGCCGATCCCGTGGGTGCGCGTGTTCAAGGTGCCCGAGTTCACCTATTTCCCGCACAAGCCACACGTCCGCGCGGGAGTGACCTGCCAGAGCTGCCACGGGCCCATCGAGCAGATGCGGGTAGTGGGGGCGCACACGGGGCCGCGTCTCCTCAACGATCTCGCCCATCTGCTCGGGTTGAGGCCGGCTCCCCCGCCCCTGAGCATGGGCTGGTGCGTCGAGTGCCACCGCCGGGAGAACGCCACCCGAGGCACTCAGGCGCCGCTCGACTGCATCGCCTGCCACCATTAGCCCCAAGCCCCCTCCGCGGTCGGCACCTCCAGGGTTCGGCGAGGCTTCATGCGAGGTTAGACACACCTATCGGCGGCTGGGGGTGAACCGCGGGCGGAGCTCACTACCGGCGGCACCAGCGTTCGTGCTAAATTTGGTCGCACTTTTGTTGTCGAAGCGCGAATCTCGGTCGCGACGAGGACAACGTCATGCACACCCTGAGACCCCGGTCGGTCGTCGTCGGCATCGTCGCCGCGCTGGTGCTGGCGGCCTGGAGCTCGGCCGACGCGCAGATGCGTCCGTCGAGCGCCGAGCTCGTGCGTGCCACCGGGCGCGTCGAGATCCTGCCGAAGGGGCAGACCGTCTGGACGGCGGCGACGGTCGGAGCGCGCCTCGTCGAGGGCGATCAGGTACGGGCGCAGGCCGGCGCCGCCGCCGACCTGACGCTGCCCGACGGCAGCACGATCCTCATCGCCGAGAACACGCGCTTCGCCGTGACGAAGCTCGACTACGACGTCGCCAACCGGGACCGTGACGCCTCGTTCCACGTCGTGGCCGGCAAGGTCCGGGCGCAGGTGTCGCAGGCGGCGGTGCAGCTCGTGCGGGCGCGGCAGTCGAACTTCAACATCTCGACGCCCAACGGCGTGGCGGCGGTCCGAGGCACGATCGTCGTGATGGCGTTCAACCCGGCCACGCAGGAGACGCAGGCGTTCGTGTTCCCGTCCCCGGGGCAGTCGCCCGGCTCGGCCCGCGTGACGTTCGTGAGTCGCAGCGGCCAGGCGGTCACGGTGACGGGTGGCAACGCCGTGCGCCAGGTGGGGAACCAGCCCCCCGGCGCCCCGACGCCCATCTCGAGCCTGCCGGGCGCCGTGCAGGCGGCGTTGCAGACCGCCCAGAACCAGGCGACGCTGGGCTCCAGCGAGCTCGTCGTGATCGGCGTGGTGCTCCCGACCGCCGAGCAGACGCGGAATCTCGCGAACACGGGGACCGGGACGGGTGGGTTCGTCAGCATCCTACCGATCGGCCTCCCGGCGCCGCCGCTCACCGGCGCCTGTCCCGGATGCGGTCAGAACACGAACCCCGTCAACAACCCGGAACCGACGCCCCCACCCGGCCAGACCTGCCCGCCGGGTCAGCAGCCGCCGTGCGAGCCCAGCGACGGCCGGACCTCGGCGGCGCGACCCCCTCGGTGCGCCTCGGAGCCCTGCAACTAGGCCGGGGCGGGGGTCGCCGTGAGCGCTAGCAGCTCGTAGACCACCACCGGGCGGGTCTTTCCCTTCACCTTCACCTCGCCGAGGCGCCGGACCTCGATGGCGGCGCCGACGGCCTCGTACGTCGCGTCGCTGATGATGATGTGCTTGTCGGTCTGGTAGTCCTTGTTCAGCGACTCCAGGCGCGCTCCCAGGTTGACCTCGTCGCCGATGACCGTGTAGTCGAAGAGCTGCTCGGAGCCCAGGTTGCCCACGACCATGGTGCCGGTGTTCACGCCGAGGCCGATGCGAAACGGCTCCTTGCCCTCGGTCGTCCACTTCGCCGTCAGCCGCTCGACTTCGGCGGCCATGCGCAGGGCGGCCCGGCAGCCGCGCAGCGCGTGGTCGGGGTAGGCGATCGGCGCGCCGAACTCGGCCATCACCGCGTCGCCGATGTACTTGTCGAGGGTCCCGCCCTCCTCGATCACGATCCGCGTCATCTCGGTCAGGTACTCCCGGAGCATCTGCACGACGAGGTGAGGGTCGTTCTTCTCGGTGAAGGTCGTGAAGTCGCGGATGTCGGAGAACAGCACGGTGAGGTTGCGCAGCTCGCCGCCGAACTGGAGCGCCTCCGGATTCTGCATGATCCGCTCGACGACCTCGGGGCTCACGTACTGCTGGAAGGCCCGCCGGGTGTACTGCCGCTGCCGCTCCTCGGTGAGGAAGCGATAGACCGTGATGGCGATGAACGTGAGCAGCAGGGCCAGCGACGGGTACACGAGGTTGACCCACTGCCCCCGGCGGAACGCGTAGTGGCCGGCTCCGAACAGCGCCGCCCAGACCACGAGGGTCATCGCGACGCTCGGCACCGGGCGCATGGCCGGTATCACGACGACCAGCAGCAGCGGAAAGAGCACGATGGCCCCGGCCTCCAGGAGCTCGCCCCACACCGGTCGGACGATGAACCGCCGGTCGAGGATGTTCGCCGCCATGTTCGCGTGCTTCTCGACCCCCGGCATGATCGCCGAGAACGGCGTGGTCCGGAGATCGAAGAGGCCCGGCGCCGTCGCGCCGACGAACACCGCGCGGTCCTTGACGCGCTCCAGGCCCTTGCCCTCCAGGACGTCGACGGCCGGCACGTAGGGGATCGTGCCGTCGGGCCCCGCGTAGTCGATCAGCACCCGGCTGCGGGCGTCGGTCGGAATGGCGATGTCGCCGAGCTGGACCGCCTCACCGAACGTCAGCGTGAGCGCGGACGGGTCGAGGGCGGCGGCGATCCGCACCGCCTCGATGGCGAGGCTCGGGTAGTAGTAGCCGCGCGACTCGATGACGAGCGCCTCGTAGCGCGTCGAGCCGTCGACCTCGGGGATCATGTTGACGTGGCCGATCGAGGCGGCCGCGGCCATGAGCGGGGGGATCGGGAACGTCTCCTGGCGGGCGCGCGGAGGCGGGTAGTGACCCCGCTCGGGGAAGTTCTTGAAGGCGGGGCCCCGGTTGGCCGGCGGCGGGTCCGTCGCGAGGCGCACGCCGATTGCCGACTTCAATGGCGAGCCCTTGCGCTCCGGAATGTCGGTCGGCACGCCGTCGCTGAAGAGGAAGTTGCTGGCCAGCACGACGCGGCCGCTGTCACGGATCGCCGCGGCCAGGGCGGCGTCGGGATCGGCCTCGGCGAGCATCGTGTCCAGCTCCCGGCGCACGCCGGCGTCGAGCCCGCGCGCGCCGAGCCGCTGCCGCAGCCGCTCGACGATCGCGCGCTCGGGCGAGCGCTGCGGCTCGTTCAGCAGCAGATCGAACGCGATCGAGGCGGCGCCGGCCTCGTCCAGGCGCTGCACGAGTCGGGCGAGGATGGCCCGTGACCACGGCCAGCGGTCGACGGCGGCCAGGCTGGCCTCGTCGATGGTGACGATGGCGACCTGGGGATTGGCGGGGCGGGGGCCGCGCAGCCGGAAGTGCTGGTCGTAGAGGTTGAACTCCACCACGTACAGGAAGTTGGGCGCGATGAACCACACGCCGCCGATGACCGCGACGACGCCGAGCGCGATCAGCAGGTAGGCGCGCCAGGCACCCCGGGCCCGGGCCATCAGTCGGCGGCTTTGAAGTATTTCGCGCCGGGGTGGTGGAAGACGAGCGCCGACACTGACGCCTCCGGGTCCATCATGAAGCCCTCGGTGAGCTGAACGCCGATCTCCTCGGGGCGGAGCAGGCGCCAGAGCGTGACCTGGTCGGCCAGCTCCGGGCAGGCCGGATAGCCGAACGACACGCGGATCCCGCGATAGTGCGCCTTGAGCTTGTCGGCGATCGTCAGCTCGGGCGGGTCGGGGAAACCCCACAGCGTGCGCAGCCGGGCGTGCAGCCACTCGGCGGTGGCCTCCGCGCACTCGATGGCCAGCGCCTGCAGGGCGTGCGAGCGCAGGTAGTCGCCGCGCTCCTTCCACGCCGTCGCCCGCTCGCGCACGCCGGCGCCACACGTCACGGCGAACAGGGCCACGTAGTCGTCGCGATCGTCGCGCGCGTAGTCGGTCAGGCAGAGCCGCTCGCCGTCGGGCTGGCGCGGGAAGGTGAACTGGGCGGCCGGCCGGCCGTCGGGCGCCAGCAGCCTCAGCGTCTCGCCGGCGGCCCGTGCGCGGAACCACTGGTACACGCCGCGGGCGTGCAGCCATCCATCCCGCGCCGCCTCGCCCTGCAGCGTCTCGATGACCTCGCGCAGCTCCAGCGCCTTCGCGTCACCCTGCTCCAGCATCCGGACCACCGGCCCCCGCAGCCCCAGGTGCTTGCCGTAGAGCATCTGGAGGTTCAGGTAGGGATAGACGTGGGCCAGGGGCACGTCCCTCACGACGTGGCGTTCGAGATCGGGTGGCGCCGGCACCTCCACTCGCGGCACGCCCGCCGGCCGCGCCGCCGGCGTGGCGGGGCGGACCGGCGCCGTCTCGACGGCGCTCGCGGCGAGGGCGGCTTGCTCCGTCCGCACGCGCTCGATGAGCGCGTCACGGGTGACCGCCGAGAAGAGCCGGTTGGCCAGGTCGAGGCCGTCCATCGCGTCCTTGGCGTAGAGCGTCACACCGCCGTACTCGGTCGCGATCCGCGTCGCCGTGAACTTGCGGGTCAGCGCCGCGCCGCCGACGAACAGCGGGATGTCGACGCCGGCCTCGCGGAGGTCCTGCGCCGTCACGACCATCTGCTGGGCCGACTTCACGAGCAACCCCGAGAGCCCGAAGGCGTCCGGCTTGTGGGCACGGTACGCCGCGATCAGCTCCTCCGGCGGGATCTTGATCCCCAGGTTGATCACGCGGTAGCCGTTGTTGGACAGGATGATGTCGACGAGGTTCTTGCCGATGTCGTGGACGTCGCCTTTCACGGTGGCCAGCACGATCGTGGCGCGCGTCGCGCTGTCGGCCTTCTCCATGAACCGCTCCAGGTGGGCGACGGCCGCCTTCATCGCCTCCGCCGACTGGAGCACCTCGGCCACGATGAGCTGGTTGTCGTTGAAGAGCCGGCCCACCTCGTCCATGCCCCGCATGAGTGGGCCGTTGATGATCTCCAGCGGGGCCGCCTCGCGCAGCTTCTCGTCCAGGTCCTCCGGCAACCCGTCCCGGCTGCCCTCGACGATGTAGCGCGCCAGCCGCTCGTCCAGCGACAGCGTGCTCCGGGCGACCGGCGCCTTCGTGCGGTCGCGGAAGTGCGCGGCGAAGGCCGCCACCGGGTCGGCGCCGCGCCAGTAGATGAGGTCCTCGGCCAGGCGCCGCTCCTCCTCGGGGATCGAGGGATAGCGCTCCAGTCGCTCGGTGTTGATGATGGCGTAGTCGAGGCCGGCCTTGACGCAGTGGTACAGGAAAGCGCCGTTGAGCACCTCGCGCCCGGCCGAGGG
This sequence comes from uncultured Candidatus Rokubacteria bacterium, assembly GCA_963743355.1. Classification (GTDB taxonomy): domain Bacteria; phylum Methylomirabilota; class Methylomirabilia; order Rokubacteriales; family CSP1-6; genus AR5. Next base: position 1,785,159 of record CAVUPM010000002.1, on the reverse strand, counting down.
TAGGCCGAACGAGACGTTGGAGATACCCAGGATCGTCCGGCAATCGGGAAAGCGAGCCTTGATCGCGCGCAACCCTTCGAGGGTTTCCATCGCCGATCCGACATAGTTCGCGTCGCCGGTGCCGACCGGGAAGACCAGCGGATCGAAAATCAGGTCTCGGGCCGGTAGGCCATACTTCCCCGTCAGGAGCTCGTACGAGCGCTCGGCGATCGCCAGCTTGCGCTCGCGCGTGACGGCCATGCCCTGTTGCTTGTTCTCGTCGATGCAGCCGACGACGACGGCGCCGCCGTACCGGTGGAGCAGGGGGCAGACCTTCTCGAAGCGCTCCTCGCCGTCCTCCAGGTTGATCGAGTTCACGATCGCCTTGCCCTGGCAGTGGCGCAGTGCCAGCTCGATGACGGCGGCGTCGGTGGAGTCGATCATCAACGGGACCTTGACCCGGCGGGTCAGCTCCCGCATGAAGCGGTCCATGTCGGTGTTCTCGTCGCGGTCGGGATTGGCCAGGCACACGTCGAGCACCTGGGCGCCGGCCTTGACCTGGGCCCGGCCCACCTCGGCGGCGTCGTCGAAGCGCTCGGCGACGACCAGCTCCTTGAACTTCCGCGAGCCGATGACGTTGGTACGCTCGCCCACGAACAGCGGCCGGTTGTCGTCGGCGGGCGTGATCGACTCCACGCCGCTCACCGCCGGCACCGTCGCCGTCGGCGGCACCCGCGGTCGCCGTCCCCGGGCCAGGGTGGCGATCGCCGCGATGTGCGCCGGCGTCGTGCCGCAGCAGCCGCCCACGACGTTCACCCAGCCCTCGTCGAGGAAGCGCCGCAGCTTGTAGGCCAGGCTCGCCGGCGTCTCGCCGTACTGCCCGCGCTCGTCGGGGAGCCCGGCGTTGGGGTAGACGCTGGTGAACGCCGTCGCCAACGCCGAGAGCGAGCGCAGGTGGTCGGTCATGAACTCGGGGCCGGTGGAGCAGTTGAGGCCGAGCGAGAACGGCTCCAGGTGCTCGAGCGACACGGTGAGCGCGTCGACGCCCTGGCCGGCCAGCATGGTACCCGTGGGCTCGATCGTCGCGCTGATCATCAGCGGCAGCGCCACGCCGGCTTCCTGCATCGCCTCCCGCGCGCCGAGCGCGGCCGCCTTCACGTTGAGCGTGTCCTGGCACGTCTCCAGGAGCAGCGCGTCGGCACCACCCGCGATGAGGCCGGCCGCCTGCACACGGTAGCCGGCGCGCACGTCGTCGAAGGTCACGTTGCGGGTGACCGTGATCGTCCGGGTGGACGGGCCCATGGCCCCGATCACGAACGCGTCGCCGACCGCCTCCCGGGCCAGGCGGGCGGCGACCTGGCAGATCTCGAACGCCCGCTCGGCCAGGCCGTACTCACCGAGCACGTAGGGCGCGCAGCCGAACGTGTTGGTGGAGATGCAGTCGGCGCCGGCCTCGCGGTAGGCCCGATGGACGCCGCGCACGACGTCGGGCCGGGTCAGGTTGAGGTGCTCGTTGCAGCCCTCCAGCGCCGGTCCGCCAAAGTCGGCGGCGGTGAGGCTGGCGGCCTGGAGCATCGTGCCCATGGCACCGTCGAGCACGAGGATCCGCTCGCCGAGCGCGGCTCGCAGACGGGTCATGCAATGTATAGTAGCGCATGACCATGACCCCCCCGTCCCTCTCCCTCGATGGCGTTCGCGTGCTCGATCTCTCCCGGGTGCTGGCCGGTCCCTTCTGCGGCATGCTGCTGTCCGATCTGGGCGCCGACGTCGTCAAGATCGAAGACACCGGCACCGGGGACGAGTCGCGCACGTGGCCGCCGCACAAGGACGGCGAGTCCGCGGCCTTCCTCGTCATCAACCGGAACAAGCGCGACATGACGCTGGACCTCAAGGCGCCGGAGGGTGTCGAGGTGCTCAAGCGCATGGTCGCCACCGCCGACGTCCTCATCGAGAATTTCCGCACGGGCACGATGGAGTCGTTCGGGCTGGGGTACGACACGCTGGCGGCCATCAATCCCCGCCTCGTCTACTGCTCGGTCTCGGCCTTCGGCCGCACCGGGCCTCGCAAGGACGCCGCCGGCTACGAGGCGCTGATGCAGGCCTTCAGCGGCATCATGTCGATCACCGGCGAGCCCGACGGCGCGCCGCTGCGCTGCGGGGTGTCGTTCCTCGACCTCACCACCGGGATCTTCTGCGCCTTCGGCATCGTCAACGCGCTGCTGTATCGGGAACGGACGGGGCTCGGCCAGCGGGTGGACGGCTCGCTGCTGGAGACCGCGGTGACGCTGCTCAACTATCACGCCGAGGGCTACCTGCTCACCGGGAACCAGCCCAAGCCGCTCGGCTCCTCGCATCCGTCGCTGTCGCCGTACCGCACGTTCAAGTGCCGCGACGGGCAGTGGATCTTCATCGCCGGCGCCAACGATCGGTTCTGGCAGCGGCTGGCGCCAGCGCTGGGCCTCGCCGACCTCGCGACCGATCCGCGGTTCGCCGTCAACATCGAGCGCGTGAAGAACCGCCGCGAGCTGGAGACCGCGCTGGAGGCGGCGATCGCCCGGCACGACCGCGAGCCGCTGCTCAAGGTGCTGGAGGACGCCGGAGTGCCGGCGACGCCGGTCAACACCGTGCAGCAGGTGATGGAGGACGCCCAGACGGCCGCCCGCTCGATGATCGAGCGCGTCGTGCACCCGCGCCTGGGCGAGATCCCGGTGGTCGGCACGCCGATCAAGTTCTCGCGCATGAAGGCGGGCGTCCGCCGCGCCGCGCCCCAGCAGGGCCAGCACACCGACGAGATCCTTGCCGAATACGATTACTCCCCCGCCGACATCGCCGCCCTCCGCGGAAAGAAAGTCGTCGTGTAGGACGCCGCGCCTGGTAGCGCGCCGGTATCGGGAACGCCGCAATCGAACAACCGCCATTCAATAAAATCGGCAAGATGTACGGAGCCACCCGCTTCTTGAACAGGCCACCTGCGTTCCGAGCCGGTCTCGCGGCACTCGCTACAATAGTCACGTTAGTATCACCGGCCTGGGCTCAGCTCTACCGCTGGACCGACGCCGCGGGTACGATCTACTACACGACCGATCTCGCCACCATCCCGCCGGCCTATCGCGACAGCGCCCGCGACATCGGCGCGCCCACGCCGGGTCCCCAGCACGCGCCGCCGCCACCCCCTGCCGCGGCTGCAATCGTGATCCCGTACACCGGCGGCCCGCTCGTCGTGGACGCGTCGCTGAACGGCGTGCCGCTTCGGCTCGTGCTCGACACCGGCGCCGACCGCACGCTGATCTCGCCGGCCGCCATGGCGCGGGCGGGTTTCGCCGTGACCGGCGGTACGCCCGTGCATATCCGTGGCGTCACCGGCGATGCCGTCGCCGCGCTCGTTTCCGTGCCCCGCCTCGACGTGGCAGGGACGCAGCTGGGCCCGGTGGCGGTGGTCGTTCACGCGTTGCCGGGCCAGAGCGTCGATGGACTGCTCGGGCGCGACGTGCTCGACGCCTTCACGCTCACCGTTGACGCCGTCTCCCAGCGCGCCATCCTGGTCCCGCGTTGAGAATCTGTGGGAATATCGAAGGGCGCCACGGCGTCGCCGGGGCGTCCTGAGCGATTGGGGGTCTGGGGGCCATATCGGGGCCACCAGGTCAAAAAGGGCAGGATGCGGCTCCGGAGCCGGGCGTGATTCCCGGCTGGTGCTCATCAAACTGGGCAGTTTTTTGACCATCTGCCGCGGGATGCCGCGTAAACAATGCCTAAAGCATCGACGATCGGTCTCGGCACTGTTGTTGCTCCGACCCTCCACGCGTTCCGGCACCAACCGAACGACGCCAGCGGAGGGGAGACCGACATGCAGACGACAGCAGCGCCGCCGTGGGCGCTGATTCTGGCCGGCGGGGATGGTACGCGGCTTCGCGCGCTCACCCGGCGGATCGCGGGCGATCCACGTCCCAAGCAGTTCTGCCCCCTGCTGGACGGCGAGACCCTGCTGGATCGGACCCGCCGTCGCGTGGAGCTGCTGACCCGCCCCGACCGCCAGGTCGTCGTCGTCACGCGGCCCCACGAGGCATACTACCGGCCGCTGGTGGCCGAACTGGCGCCCGGCCGCCTCGTGGTCCAGGCGCGCAATCGTGGGACGGCGCCCGGCCTGCTGTACCCGCTGCTGCGAATCGCCGAGCTGGCGGGTGACGTCCCGGTCGCGGTCTTCCCCTCCGACCACTTCGTGGACGACGACGCGGTATTCGTGGACGCGGTGAACGGAGCCCTGGCGGCTGTGACCGCACGCCCGGACCTCGTTATCCTGCTCGGCATCGAGGCGGCCGAGGCCGAGACGGAGTACGGGTGGATCGAGCCCGAGGAGCAGCCGCTGGCCATCGACGGCGAGCCGGTGTTCCCGATCCGCCGGTTCTGGGAGAAGCCCTCGTCCGAGCTCGCCGGCGCCTTGTTCAACCGCGGCTGTCTCTGGAACAGCTTCGTGATGGTCGGCCGGATCGCGGCCTTCATCGACTTGATCGAAGCCGGCACGCCCGACCTGCTGCGGGCCTTCGAGCCCATCCGGCGGGCCCGCGGCTCGGCGCGCGAGGAAGCCGTGGCCGAGCGGGTCTACGCGACGCTCCCCGACCTCAACTTCTCCGAGCGGGTGCTGGTGCCGGCGGCCGATCGCCTCGGCGTGGTGCGCGTGAAGGGCGTGGAGTGGAGCGACTGGGGCAACGCCGAGCGGGTGTTCGCCACGATCCGCCGCACCGGCTGGCGGCCCCGCTGGCTCGACCGCCTCCCGCTTCCCGCCGCGGGCTAGCTGCAGCCCCGTCGAGCGGTCCTCGCGGGGCTCTCGATTTGACCGCGAGCCCTGACCCGGATACCGTGAGTCCTCGTGGACGTGTTCAAGGACAAGGTCGCGGTGGTGACGGGCGGGGGGAGCGGCATCGGCCGCGCACTGACCCTGGCGCTGGCGCGCGAGGGTGCGCGGGTCGTCGTCGCCGACGTGGACGAGGCGGCGATGGAGAGGGTCACCCGCGAGGTGCGCGGGCACGGCGTCGAGTCGCTGGCCGTGCGCACCGACGTCACCGACCTGGGGCAGGTGCAGGCGCTGGCCGAGCGCGCCTGGAAGACGTTCGGCGCCGTGCACGTGCTCTGCAACAACGCCGGGGTCGCCGCCTGGGGCGGGCTCGAGAAGGCCACGCACCACGATTGGCAGTGGGTTCTCGGGGTGAACCTGTGGGGCGTGATCCACGGCGTCGAGGCCTTCGTGCCCCGGATGATCGCCGGCGGCCAGCGCGGTCACGTCGTCAACACCGCCTCCATGGCCGGGCTGATCGCCAGCCAGGGTCTCGGGGTCTACAACACCTCGAAGTACGCCGTGGTCGGGCTCTCGGAGACGCTCGCCAAGGATCTCAAGCCGTACGGGATCGGCGTGTCGGTGCTGTGCCCGATGGGCGTGGAGACGCGGATCCGCGAGTCGGAGCGCAGCCGGCCGGCCGCGCTCCGTAACGAGGCGGGGACGGCCGAGGCCGCGGTGGAGCTGATCGGCCGCTATCTGACGCCGGACACCGTGGCCGGCATGGTGCTCGACGCCATCCGTCGCGGCGAGCTGTACGTGATCACTCACGACGAGGGGCTCGAGCCGCTGCGGCGCCGCTTCGATCGCATGCAGCAGTCGATCTCGAGCCGCCGGAAGGCGTAGCGGCGTCCTGACCGCTCACGACCTCACCGCCATCCGCTGGGCCGCCGAGCCCGACGACCTCGCGCGTGCCGTGCGCGAGCTGTCCGCCGCCTCCGAGCTCGCGCTCGACACCGAGGGCGACAGCCTGCATCACTATCCCGAGCGCCTGGCGCTGATCCAGATCGGCGTGCCGGAGGGGGGTGTCTGGCTGGTCGACCCCCTGGCCCTGCCGGACCTGACGCCGCTGGCTCCGCTCTTCACCACCGGTCCCACGCTGGTGCTGCACGCGGGTGACAATGACCTCGTCCACCTCAAGCGCCGCTACGGTCTCGCCTTCGCCGCGGTGTTCGACACGGCGATCGCCGGGCGCTTCCTGGGCGGGCGCGCGCTCGGGCTCGACGTCCTGCTCGCGACGTACCTCGGCGTCACGCTGCCGCCCTCCCGGCAGAAGGACGACTGGTCGGAGCGGCCCCTGAGCCCGTCACAGCTCGCCTACGCGGCGGCCGACGTCCAGCACCTCTTCGCGTTGAAGGGGAAGCTCATCGAGGAGCTGGAGAAGATCGGGCGCCTGGCATGGGTCGAAGAGGAGTGCGCCGCGCTGGCCGCGCAGCCGGCGCCCGAGCGACCGGTGGATCCCGACGCCTGGCTCGGCGTCAAGGGCGCCCGGGACCTGCCCGCGCGAGGCATGGCGATCCTGCGCGAGCTGTGGTCGCTGCGCGAACAGCTCGCGCGCGCGGCCGACCGGCCGCCGTTCAAGATCCTCAACGAGGACACCATGCTCCGCGTGGCCCAGGCGCTGCCAGGCGATGCGACCACGCTCGGCGCCATCTCCGGCATCACGCCCCGCGTCCTCGGGCGGTGGGGCGGCGCGATCCTGGAATCGGTGGAGCGGGCGCTCGCGCTCGACGACGGCGAGCTGCCGGTGCTGCCCCGGCACAAGCGGCCGAGCATCCCGGGAGCGATGAGCCGCCGCATCGACAAGCTGCGCCGCTGGCGGGCCGGCGCCACCGAGCCGGTGGGGCTGGAGCCGGGCGTGCTGCTGCCCAACCGGCTCATCACGGCGATCGCCGAGGCGGCGCCGCGCACGCTGGACGAGCTGGCCCGCGTCGATGGCGTGCGACAGTGGCGGGTGACGACGCTCGGCGACGGGCTGCTTGCCGCGCTGGCCGCGCCGTGAGAGGGTGCCCGCAATGCCCCTGACTGATCAGTGGTCCGCGAATCTCGTCGACGACGACGCCGGGCTCACGCGCATCCTGCGCGAGGCGCGCACCGTCGCCGTGCTGGGCGCCAAGGCGCAGCCGTCGCAGGCCGCCCACTACGTCCCCGCCTACCTCGCCCGCGAGGGCTATCGGGTGCGGCCCGTGAACCCGACGCTGGCCGGCACGCAGATCCTCGGCGAGGCGGTGGTGCCGACGCTGGCCGACCTGCCGGGTCCGGTGGACGTGATCGACGTGTTTCGCCGCCCGGAATATCTGCCAGGCCACGCGACGGAGATCCTGGCCCTGCCGTGGCGTCCGGCGGTGGTGTGGTTCCAGCTCGGCATCCGCAACGACGTCGCCGCCGAGCGGTTGGCCCGCGCGGGCATCCGCGTGGTCCAGGACCGCTGCATGATGCCCGAACACCGCCGACTGATGAAGGCAGCCGGGTAGAGCGAATTGCGGACCGCCACATCAGAGGAGCGCCACGGCTCCGCCGGGGCGCGACGAACGTCGGGGGGCTTGGGGGCCATCTCGGGGCCCCCATCTGAATCAAGCGAGCGCCACGGCTCCGCCGGGGCGCGACGAACGTCGGGGGGCTTGGGGGCCATCTCGGGGCCCCCATCTGAATCAAGCGAGCGCCACGGCTCCGCCGGGGCGCGACGAACGTCGGGGGGCTTGGGGGCCATCTCGGGGCCCCCATCTGAATCAAGCGAGCGCCACGGCTCCGCCGGGGCGCGACGAACGTCGGGGGGCCTGGGGGCCATCTCGGAGCCCCCATCTGAATCAAGCGAGCGCCACGGCTCCGCCGGGTTGCTCCGAACGAATGGGGGATTGGGGGCCATGTCGGGGCCCCCATGTAAACATGGCCGGTGAGTACGCGTTCGTCATGAAGGATCTGCGCAAGGTCGTCCCGCCCAAGCGGGAGATCTTGCGCGGCATCTATTTGTCGTTCTTTCACGGAGCGAAGATTGGCGTGCTCGGCGCCAATGGCGCCGGCAAGTCGTCGCTGCTGCGGATCATGGCCGGCGTGGACGACGACTTCCTGGGCGAGGCCTTTCCCGCCGACGGCCTGCGTATCGGCTTCCTGCCGCAGGAGCCCGCCCTCGATCCCGCCAAGGACGTGCGCGGTAACGTCGAGGAGGGCGTGGCCGACACGCGGGCGCTGCTCACGCGCTTCGAGGTCCTCAGCGCCCGGCTGGGGGAGCCGCTCGCCGACGACGAGATGGAGAAATTGCTCGAGGAGCAGTCGCGCCTTCAAGATCAGATCGACGCGGTCAACGCTTGGGACCTCGACCGCACCGTCGAGCTGGCGATGGACGCGCTGCGGGTGCCGCCGGGCGACGCCGATGTGGGCAAGATTTCCGGCGGCGAGCGACGCCGGGTCGCGCTGTGCCGGCTGCTGCTGGCCAAGCCCGACATGCTGCTGCTGGACGAGCCCACGAATCACCTGGATGCCGAGTCGGTGGCGTGGCTGGAGCGCTTTCTCAAGGAGTACACGGGCACGGTGGTGGCCATCACCCACGACCGCTACTTCCTCGACAACGCCGCCGGCTGGATCCTCGAGCTCGACCGGGGCCACGGCATCCCGTGGGAAGGCAACTACTCCTCCTGGCTCGATCAGAAACAGCAGCGGCTGGCGCAGGAGGAGAAGTCCGACCTCGCCCGCCAGCGCACGCTCGCGCGCGAGCTGGAGTGGGTGCGATTGTCGCCGCGGGCGCGTCAGGCCAAGAGCAAGGCCCGCCTGCAGGCCTACGAGCAGATGCTCGACACCGCGTTCGTCGAGCGCGCCGAGAAGCTGGAGATCGCCATCCCGCCGGGCCCGCGTCTGGGCGACCTCGTGGTCGAGGCCGACGCGCTCACGAAGGGTTACGGCGATCGTGCTCTGATCGACGGGCTGTCGTTCAAGCTGCCGCGCGGCGGGATCGTGGGCGTCATCGGCCCCAACGGCGCCGGCAAGACGACGCTGTTCCGGATGATCGCGGGCCAGGAGCAACCCGACGGCGGCACCCTGCGGGTGGGCGACACGGTGACGCTCGCCTACGTCGATCAGAGCCGCGACACGCTCGATGGCGACAAGACCGTGTGGCAGGAGATCTCCGACGGCGCCGAGATCATGGAGGTCGGCGGCCGCAAGCTCCCCTCCCGTGCCTACGTCGCGTCGTTCAACTTCAAGGGCACCGACCAGCAGAAGAAGGTCGGCACGCTGTCGGGCGGCGAGCGCAACCGGCTCCACCTGGCCAAGACGCTCAAGAGCGGCGGCAACGTCCTGCTGCTCGACGAGCCGACCAACGACCTCGACGTCGACACGCTGCGCGCGCTCGAGGACGCGCTGCTGGAGTTCGCCGGCTGCGCCGTCGTCATCAGCCACGACCGCTGGTTCCTCGACCGCATCGCCACCCACATGCTCGCCTTCGAAGACGAGGGGCGGGTGGTCTGGTTCGAGGGCAACTACGCCGACTACGAGGCCGACCGCCGGCGTCGCCTGGGCGCCGAGGCCGAGCGCCCGCACCGCCTCCGCTACAAGCGCCTGCCGGCCCGCTGAGAAATGGGCTTGTCCCCCATGTAACAACACACCAGCACGTTCTCGCCGTCCTGCCGCACCCGGCGCACGCGGATCTCGCGGAAGTGGGGCCGTAGCGCGGTGGCCACCTGGCGGCCGTCGCCGCGCAGGTGCCGGTTGATCACCAGCCGGCCGCCGGGCGCGACCAGCGGCACCAGCGCCTCGGCCAGCGGCAAGCCGACCTCGGGCGGGGCGGCGTAGGCGGCGTCCTCCATCACGAAGTCGAAGCGGCGGCCGACCTGCGTGAGCCACGGCACGATCCGGGTGGCGTCGCCGCACAGGAACTGCAGCCCGTCGAGGCGGCGCAGCCCGAACCAGTCGCAGGCCACGCGCACGATCACCGGGTCGCGCTCGATCACGGTGATCTCCCGCGGCTGGGCGAGCCGCTGGAGCATGTGCACCTGCGTTCCCCCACCGAGCCCGACCAGCAACGCCCGCGGCCGGCGTGGTAACCCCACCGCCGCCAGCGCGTGCCACCAGTACTCCTTCTTGAGCCGTTCCCAGTCCTCGTCCAGCGGGTAGATCGACAGGATGTCCCCGCTGACGATCAACCGCCGCTCGTTGCGATAGTCGACGACCCGTACCCGCCCCGTCGTCTGCGTTCGCGCCTCGAACACCGTCCGCGACTTCCGCCGCGGCCCCTCCGCGCGCCCATACTCCTCGAGCGCCGTCCGATCGACCCTCGCCTCAGTCGCCGCGGCTGGCTCGTGCCGCTCGCGTGTTCGAGCGATTGCCGTGCCGCGGCCATTCTGATGCGTTTTCGGTGCGTCAACGCCCATGCGCTGCTGTACCTCGCGCAAGTTCTTGCGCGGGCGAAGCCCGCGCGATCCGGTCCTGGGGGGATGCAGGAAGGAGTGCGCCGCAGGCGCGCGACGACCGCCGAAAGGGGGGCCAAGCCCCCCTTCGGGCTAGCGTGGCTGCATCCGGATGGCGCCGTCCAGGCGGATCGTCTCGCCGTTCAGCATGACGTTGGTAATGATCTGGGTGGCGAGCGCCGCGTACTCGTCCGGCTGGCCGAGGCGCTTGGGGAAGGGCACCTGATTGGCGAGCGAGGCGCGAACCGCGTCCGGCAGGGTGCCGAGCATCGGCGTCTCGAAGATGCCGGGCGCGATCGTCATCACGCGAATGCCTTGCTCGGCGAGGTCGCGGGCCACCGGCAGCGTGAGGCCGACGATGCCGCCCTTGGAGGCCGAGTAGGCTGCCTGTCCGATCTGGCCGTCGAATGCCGCCACCGACGCCGTGTTGATGACCACGCCGCGCTCACCGTCGGCGGTGGGGGTGTTGCGCGCCATGTGGACGGCGGCCAGCCGGATGCAGTTGAACGTGCCGATCAGGTTCACCTGGATGACCCGGGTGAAGTCCTCGAGCTTGGCCGGGCCGGCCTTGCCAAAGGTCTTCATGGCGGTGCCGATGCCCGCGCAGTTGACGAGGACGTTGAGGCCGCCGCAGGCGGCGGCCGCCCGGTCCAGGGCGCCGGCCACCTCGTCGGCGCTCGTCACGTCGGCCGGCGTGAAGACGGTGGCCTGACCAAGCTCCTTGGCCACGTCGGCGCCGGCGGAGGCCGGCCGGTCGAGCAGCGCGACGCGGGCGCCGGCGGCCACCAGCCGCGCCGCGGTGGCCCGGCCCAGTCCCGAGGCGCCGCCGGTGACGACCGCTTTGACCGAGCTCAGCTCCATGACTGGTTCCTCCTGACCGGCGCATTCTAGCCGATGCGAAAACCGTTGCCCATGCGGACGGCGTTACACGCAGGGCGATGCTTGCACAGATACGTTATGCTTGGGGCCGATCTCATGCGAACGGTCTACACGCCCAGCCACCGCCGGCGGATTCTCTGCGTCTATCCTCGCTACGCGCGCTCGTTCGGCACGTTCCAGCACGCGTACGGATTCTTCGGCGGCCGCGTGCGCGCGTTCATGCCGCCGCAGGGGCTGCTGGTCGTGACCGCCTACCTGCCGGAGTCGTGGACCGTGCGCTTCGTCGACGAGAACTTGCAGCCGGCAACCGCGGCGGACTTCGCGTGGGCCGACGCCGTATTCGTCTCCGGCATGCACATCCAACGGCCGCAGATCCACGACGTCATCGCGCGCGCGCACGCGCACGACCGGCCCGTGATCGTCGGCGGCCCGTCGGTGTCCGGGTGCCCCGAGTACTATCCCGACGCCGACATGATCCACGTGGGCGAGCTCGGCGACGCCACCGACCGCCTCATCGAGCACCTGGACCGCACGCCCGGCCGCCCGTCCAGCCAGCGACGCTTCGAGACGAAGGACCGGCTGCCGCTCGCCGACTTCCCGACGCCGGCCTACGAGATGATTCCGCTGAGCGAGTACTTCATCGCCAACATGCAGTTCTCGAGCGGCTGCCCGTACGCGTGCGAATTCTGCGACATCCCGGCCCTGTACGGGCGCAACCCGCGGCTGAAGACGGCCGCGCAGGTGGTGCGCGAGCTCGATCTGATCGCGGCGGCGGGGGCGACCAGCGTCTACTTCGTCGACGACAACTTCATCGGCAACCAGAAGGCCGCGCTGGAGCTGCTGCCCCACCTGGTCGAGTGGCAGACGCGCAACAAGTATCCCGTCCGCTTTGCCTGCGAGGCCACGCTGAACATCGCCAAGAACGAGCGGGTGCTGGAGCTGATGCGCGAGGCGGGCTTCATCACGGTCTTCTGCGGCATCGAGACCCCCGAGCCCGACGCCCTGCACGCGATCTCCAAGGATCACAACCTACGGATGCCCATCCTGGACTCCGTGCAGCGAATCAACAGCTACGGTCTCGAGGTGGTCTCCGGCATCATCCTGGGGCTGGACACCGACGGGCCCACCACCGCCGACCACATCATCGAGTTCATCCACGCCTCCCGCATCCCCATGCTGACGATCAACATTCTCTACGCGCTCCCCAAGACCCCGCTGTGGCGCCGGCTGGAGGCCGAGGGCCGCCTGCTCAGCGGGGAGGGCCGCGAGTCCAACGTCGACTTCAAGCTGCCCTACGAGACGGTGCGCGAGATGTGGCGCCGGTGCATCACGGCCGCCTACACGCCGGAGGCGGTGTACGCGCGCTTCACCCACAACATCGCCCACACCTTCTCCCGGCGGAAGAAGTACCCGATGAACCCGCAGCGCGCCTCGTGGAGCAACGTCCGCATGGGGCTGGGGATCCTGGCTCGGCTGATCTGGCGCGTCGGCGTGCGCAGCGACTACCGGCGCACGTTCTGGCGGCTGGCGTGGCCCACCCTGAAGGCGGGAGACATCGAGCCGCTGATCCACGCCGCGGTGGTGAGCCACCACCTGATCGAGTTCACGCGCGACGCCCTGCAGGGCGTCGGCGAGGCCTCGTTCTACGCGCCGCCGACGGTGGTGCGGGCTCCTCGTTACATGGGGGGCCACGAAATGGCCCCCCAAACCCCCCACCGCTCGGAGCGCCCCGGCGAAGCCGTGACGCTCCTCGACGCCCCCACCGCTCGGAGCGCCCCGGCGAAGCCGTGACGCTCCTCGACGCCCCACCGCTCGGAGCGCCCCGGCGAAGCCGTGACGCTCCTCGACGCCCCCACCGCTCGGAGCGCCCCGGCGAAGCCGTGACGCTCCTCGACGGCCCCACCGCTCGGAGCGCCCCGGCGAAGCCGTGACGCTCCTCGACGGCCCCACCGCTCGGAGCGCCCCGGCGAAGCCGTGACGCTCCTCGACGGCCCCACCGCTCGGAGCGCCCCGGCGAAGCCGTGACGCTCCTCGACGGCCCCACCGCTCGGAGCGCCCCGGCGAAGCCGTGACGCTCCTCGACGGCCCCACCGCTCGGAGCGCCCCGGCAGAGCCGTGACGGTCCCAAGGCTCGGGGCGCCCGGCGAAGCCGACGACCCCCGGGCTCAGGCGGCTTCGGCGGTGTGGGCCCAGAAGTCGTCGTCGCGGTCGTGCTGCGCCAATCGGGGTGGAACTTTCTTCCGATGGAAAAAGTCGCACATGATGCGATTGGCCACGGCCCAGTCATCGCCATACACGCAGTGATGGTGCGGGCACAGCGCGGCTTCCCCGGAGAGTTGTAGGCCGCACGAAGCGCAAAGGCTCATGCCCGGGGATCTAGCGAAGGCCGTGCCAAGCGCTCGTGCGGTGCGGAGGTCCAGATCGCGCTTGGTCGTCGTGGGGCGATGCCGTAGAGTGCGTGGGTCGTTTCACTCGATCCCATCGTCGAGAGGAGCCTGTGCATGCGGCTGTCGCTGTGGGTCGCGTTCTTCGTCGTCGCCAACCTGCTGGGCGTGGAGGTGTTCAAGGCCGCGGTCACGCTGCCGTGGGACGAGGCTCTCCTTCCGGGGCTGCTCACTCCGCCGCTGGTCGGCTTGTCCGCCCTCAGCGCCACCCGCATCGTCGCCGCCTGGCAACGCCCCGGGGAGTAGCTTCTACAATCGACGCCTCTGGCATCCGGTGTGCAGAGTCGTCCATCGTGTGGGTGCGCGAGTTCCGCGTTGACCCGTGAAAGGAGTGCCGCGATGGACATTCTCCTCTGGATCGTGTTCGGCTTGGTTGTGGGGCTCGTCGCCAGGCTCATCATGCCGGGGCCTGACCCGGGCGGGATCATCCTGACGGTCGTGCTCGGCGTCATCGGCGCCATGCTCGGCGGTTGGCTGGGCCGTGTCATGGGGCTGTATCGCGAGGGTGAAGCGGCCGGGTTCATCATGGCCGTCGTCGGCGCCATCGTCGTGCTCGGCGTCTACCGGCTCGTCATGCCGGCCGGCCGGAGCCGCCTGTAGTCGTCGTCCCTCACGCGTGAAGAACGGAGGGGGCATCAGCCCCCTCCGGCTCCCCTCACAGCAGGTCGCGAATCGGCAGCGCCAGCACTTCCAGGAAGCGCCAGCCGATGCCGCGGTCTTTCCACGCCTCGTAGGTGACGCGCCGGGAGACCTGGAGGTCGTCCGTGAAGATGCGCTCGAGCTGCTGGGCCACGGCCCGGTCGTAGAAGAACAGATTCAGCTCGTCGTTGAACGCGAACGAGAGGTTGTCGAGGTTGGTGCTGCCGATCGTCGCCCACACGCCGTCGATGACCATGGTCTTGGCGTGCAGCAGCGCCGGCGTGTACTCGTAGATCTCCACGCCGGCCTGGAGCAGATCCCCGAACTGCGCGCGGCTGGCCTGCCGCACGATGTTGTGGTCGATGACCGCGGGCACCAGCACGGCGACCCGCACGCCCCGCCGCACGGTGCGGAGCACGGCGTCCCGCATCCGGTCGTCCAGGACGAAGTACGGGTTGGTGACCAGCACCGAGCGCCGGGCGCCGGACAGCGCGAGCAGCAGCGTGGTGTACATCGCGGCGCTGCCGCTGGCGGGCGAGCTGCGGGCCACCTGCGCGTGCACTTGCCCCCGCGCCTCGATCGGACGCGGGAAGTACGCCTCGCCGCCCAGGACCATGCCGGTCGCCTCCAGCCAGTTCTCGGCGAAGGCCGCCTGTAGGTATTCGACGACCGGGCCCTCCACGCGCACGTCGGTGTCGCGCCAGTGGTGCTCGGTGCGCCCGTTGCCCATCCACTTGCGGCTCACGCCGGCCCCGCCCGTGAACCCGACCCGGCCGTCGACCACGAGGATGCGGCGGTGGTTGCGCTTGTGATAGCGGCGGAAGACGTACTGGCTGAGCGGCCGGAACCACACGACGTGGCAGCCGGAGGCGCGCATGAGCTCGAGATACTCGCCGGGAATGCTCAACGAGCCGAAGGCGTCGAGCAGGACGTTGACGCCCACGCCCGCCCGGCAGCGCTCGGCCAGCCCCTCGGCGATGTCCCGGGCGACCGGCCCTTCCTCGTAGTAGTACTGCGCGTACGTGATCGTGCGCTGGGCGGACCGGATGCTGCTCAGCACGGCCGGGAAGATGTGCTCGCCGTTCAACAGGATTTCGACGGTGTTGCCGCCGACGATCGGCGCGCCGGCGTACGCCTCCAGGGTGGGAAAGAACGACGGCTCGCCCAGCGCCAGGGAGGGCAGGGACACGTGCGGCTGCACGCGGGCGCAGCCGACCGTGGCGACCAGGCTCAGGAGGGTGGTGACGATCGCGATGATACGGGCTGGGACCATGGACGTCCTCGGATCGTGAAGCCGCCGACCCGGTGGGGATCGGTGGCGCATCGTTTGCTCGCGTCTCATTTGAGCATACGCCCATGTTCCAGATCTTTCGCGTGGCCGGAATTCCGGTGCGAGTGGACGCCAGCTGGCTCCTGGTGTTCGCGCTCATCTCCTGGAGCCTGGCCTCCGGCTATTTCCCGTACGTCCTGCCCGAGCTGACGCCGGGCGCGGCGTGGCTGCACGCGGTGACGGCGGCCGCGCTGCTGTTCGCCTCGGTGTTGCTGCACGAGTTGTCCCACGCGCTGGTGGCTCGGCAGCACGGCGTTCGCGTCAGCGGCATCCGCCTGCACGTCTTCGGTGGTGTGTCGGAGCTGGAGTCGGAGCCGCCCACGCCGCGTGCGGAGTTCCTCATCGCGGTCGTCGGCCCGCTCACGAGTTTCGCGATCGCCGCGCTCTGCTACGGCCTCGGGCGCACGCTGACCGGCGTGTCGTGGCTCGCCGCGCTCACCGGCTACCTCATGGCGGTGAACCTGATCGTCGGGCTCTTCAACCTCGTGCCGGGCTTCCCGCTCGACGGTGGGCGACTGCTACGGGCCATGCTGTGGTGGTGGAGCGGCCGCCTGGGCTGGGCCACCCGCTGGGCGAGCCGCGCCGGCTCGCTCTTCGCCTTCCTCCTCGTCGCCCTCGGCGCCGTCCGGGCCGTCGGCGGTGAGATGGTGGGTGGCCTGTGGTTCATCCTCATCGGCCTGTTCCTCCACCAGGCGGCGCGCTCGAGCTACGCGCTGGTGCGCATGTACGACCGCCTCGAGTCGCTCCGCGTCGCCGACGTGATGACGCGGCCCCTGGGCGCCAACGGCGACGGCACCGCCGCCGACACGCTGGCGCCGATCGGGCCCGACGACGTCGTGGCGCCGGAGTCCCCGGCGTGGCTGGCGTTTCTCAAGACCGCGCGCAGTCGGGCCGGTCGTGTCGCGGTCGTCGACCGCGGCCGGCTGGTGGGCACCGTCAGCCGTCACGACCTCGAGCGGGCGGCGGCGATCGAGCGCCTGCGCGCGGACGTCGGGCACCGGGCGGCGTGAGGGCGTTCCTCGGCGTGCTGGCGCTCCTCGCCGCCGTGCTCGGGGGCGCCGGCGTCGCCACGCTGGTGCTCGAGCACCGCCTGGCCGCGCTCGTCCCGGGCGGCGTGGAGATCGCCGCGCTGCACTACAACCCGCTGAGCGGACAGCTGACGCTGGCCGGCGTGCGCGCGCACGATGCGGCCGGGCGCGAGCTGTTCGCCGCCGACCACGTGGTCGCCCGCGTCGATCCCCTCCGACTGCTCGTCCGGCCGCTCACGCTCGTCCGCGCGCACGTCACCGCGCCCCGGCTCACGCTGGGCGCCACCGCCGGCGTCGACCTCGCGGAGCTGGCGGCCGGCCTCGGCGCGGCACCGGCGGCGGCGACGAACCTGCCCGTGCGCATCGAGGACCTCACCGTCGCCGGCGGCAGCATCGTGGTGGAGGGCGCCGGCGAGAGGGGCGCGCCCCTCGTGGTGCGCGACCTCGACGTGCGCCTGAGCCGGCTCACCACCGCCACGCCCGATCGGCACGACGTGGCGTTCGCGGTCGAGATGGCCGTGTACGGCACCACCGTCCACGTGACCGGCCAGCCGCGCGGCGCCGGCTACGCGATCCGCGTGCGCGCGCGCGGCCTGGACGTCGTCGCCCTCGCGCGGGACCTCGGCGTGAGCCTCCTCGCGGGGCTGCGGCGGGGGCAGGGAGAGATCGACGGCGATCTGCTGCTGATCGGTGGCCACCTGCTGGCGTCCGGTTTCGCGCGGGCGACCGACGTCGTCCTGGCGCTGCCCGGGAGCGGCCGGCCCCGGCTGCGCGCCGCGGCGCTGGTCGTCGCCCTGGACCACGTCGATCTCGCCTCCGGCGCCGGCCGCGTCACCCGGCTCGATCTCACCGCACCCGTGCTGTCCCTGCCGGCCGCCACCGCGGCGCCGACGCTGGCCGCGCTCGTGGAGCCGCTGCGGAGCCGGCCGGAGCTGCTGGTCCGCCGCATCGCCGTCACCGACGGCACGCTGGCGCTGGAGGGCGCCGGCGGCGTGCGCCTGGAGCGTTTGCAACTGGCCGCCCACGCCCCCGAGCGCCGCGGCGACCGCGCCTGGATCGTGAGCGCCCGGGCCGGACTCGGCGCCGACGCCGAGATGACGCTCGAGGGCGTCGTCGCGCGCGACCTGCGCGGCCTCGACGCGGTCGCGCGACTGCAGCGTCTCGCCGTGGCGCCGTGGCGCGTCTTGACCGGCGTGCCGGCCGAGTGGAACGCGCGCGTGTCGTTCGACGGCCGCCTCCGCGTCGCCGTGCACGAGGGCGCGACGGCCGTCACGCTGGCCGGCCAGGCGGTGCTGGCGGACGTGGGCGGCGTCGGCCCGGGCGGCTTTCGCGCCGAGCGCATCGCGCTCGGCATCGAGCGCCTGCAGTGGCCGGCCACCGACGCCGTCGTCGACACCGTCGTGATGACGCGGCCGGCGTTCGCGCTGCCCGCCGCGCTGCCGTGGCCGCGCTTGCTCGTGACCGGGGGCGTGAGCATCGTCGGCGGCGAGCTGCGCGAAGCCCGGGCCGGTCGCGCGCTTCACGATCTCGAGGTGAGCCTCGCGCCCACCGGCGTCGCCGGCGGCGCCCATCTACGCCTGTCGGCCTCGACGGAAGTCGGCGACCGCCTGGGCGTCGATCGGATCGTGCCGTACGACGTTTCCGCCCCGGGCGGCCTGCCGCTGGGGTTGCTCCTCGGCGCCCTCGAGGACGCCGCTCGCACGGTGCCCGAGCCCGACGTCCCCTCGGCCATGCCCGCGCCCGCCCTGTCGCCGTAGACGAGACGCGCGAAGGCCGGGAGGGACGCTCCCGGCCTTCGCTTCGACCGCCGAAACGCGAGTGCTACTTCGTGCCGCTCTTGCTGGGACTGCCCGTGCCCGACGGTGAGGCCGACGGCGTCGTGCTGCTGCCGGTCGCGGAGGCGCCGGCCTTGGCCTCGACGCCGAGCTTCGACATGGTCTCGGTGTCGAGACGACCGCTGGCCTTGAGCCCTTCCTTGCTCTGGAAGTCACGCAGGGCGGCCTGGGTCTTGGGGCCCATCTTGCCGTCGACCGTGCCCGGATCGTGCCCCTTGTCCTTGAGCGCCTGCTGCACCGCCTTGACCTGCCCGCTCTTGCCGCCGGCCATGCCGGCGGCCTGGCCCGACTTCATGGTGTCGGACTTACCGGCGGCGCCACCCGTGCTCTCCTTGGCTTTCGGGTCACTGCTCGGCGGCGTCGTCTGGGCGAACGCTGATCCGGCCAGCATCGAGCCGGCCACGATCAGCGCCATCGCGCTCGTCCATGGTTTCATCGAACCCTCCTTCGGCTGGTGAGAGATGACCATGTTCATCGGGACCTACTGGCCCCGATGAGGAGCAATCCATGTGCCGCTGTTCAGCCCGCCTGACGCTGGTCGAACATCCCCTTGCGCTGTTCGGGCTCCGGCGTCGGCATCGCTTCGGGGCGGGCCAGCCGGGGGAGCGTGACGGGCCGCCCGTCGCGGGCCGAGCGGTAGATGGCCTCCACCAGCCGCACGTCCTGCAGTCCCTCGATGCCGGAGGGCTCGGGCGCCCGATCCTGGAGCACGCAGTTGGAGAAGTATGAGAGCTCGGCGGCGAACTGATCGGTGGGCTCGAACGACAGCGTCTCGCGATGCCCGCGCCGGGACAGCGTGAGCGTGACGGGCTGGTCGTGCAGGTACGCGTTGTCGAGCTGGATCCAGCCGTCCTCGCCGAAGATCCGCAGCGTCGCGGTCGGCTCCTCGCCGAAGCTCGTGTGCAGGTGGGCGAGGCGCTCGTCGGGGAAGCGGATCAGCGCCACCGTGCCCTCGTCCACGTCGCCGCCGTAGCGGCGGCTGGTGCGCGCGGTCATCGCCATCACCTGGGCCGGCTCGGTGCCGAACAGTGCCCGGGCCGCGTTGATGCACGTCACCCCGAGGTCGTACATGCTCCCGCCGCCGAGGCGCCGCTGCAGCCGCGGGTCGTCGGCATCCTCGATCCGGGTGATGAAGTCCGCGCTGATGGTCTTCGGCGTGCCGATGGTGCCGCCACGCACGAGCTCGAGCGCCTTGGCGTGGGCCGGGTGGAATTGCAGGCGGTAGGCGATCATCAGCTTCACGCGGTTGGTCTGCGCGGTGCGGATCATGCGGCGGCACTCGTCGGCCATGACGGCCATCGGCTTCTCGCACACCACGTGGACGCCCGCGCGCGCCGCCTCCACCGCGTAGTCGCAGTGCAGCGAGTTCGGCAGGGCGACGTACACCGCGTTGACGTCCTCGCGCTGCAGGCACTGCCGGAACTCGTCGGTGTGGTACGCGGCGGCCCGGACCTGCTGGGCCATGGCCTGGACCTGCGCGCGGTCGCCGGCGACGAGCGCGACCAGCCGCGAGTTCTCGCCGGCGCGGGTGAAGGCGGGGAGCACGCCATGCTGCGTGAGGTCGCCGACGCCCACGACTGCATATCCGATCTGCTTCGCCATCGTGCTGTCCCTTCACGCAGTGTTTTTTGCAAAAGACTGCAAGCACGAGGCCACGCAATGCCGCGACGGCACCGGTTCGACGCGGCGTTGGGCCGGGGCGAATGAGGCGAGCCCGGCTCAGCATCTTGGGGGTGCCGGGGGTCCGCCTACGACATCTGGGCCTTGCCATCCACTCAACAAGTGAATAGCTTAAGCCCATGCTGGTCGATCGGCTCCTCCGCCAGGGGGCGATGACCGAGCTCGTGGGACCGCTGTCGTCGGGGCGCACGAGCGTGCTCACGCTCTGCTTGCGCGCGGTCACACGGCGTGGGGCGTTCGCCGCGCTCGTGGACGTCGATCACGCCTTCGATCCGGATTCGGCCGCCACGGGCGGCGTCGAGCTCCGGCGCCTGCTGTGGGTGCGCGGCGAGGGCCGGCGCCGCGACGCGCTCCAGGCCGTCGATCTGCTCGCGCGATGCCCGGGCTTCGCGCTGGTGGCGCTCGACGTCGGCGAGTCGCCGCCCCGCCTGCCGCTGGACGCGGCCTTCCGTCTGCGGCAAGCGGCGCGCCGCTCGGGCGTCGCCGTGCTGGTGGTCGGCGCGCGCCGGGTCGTCGGCGGCGCCGCCACGCTGTCGGTGCGGACGCGGCGCGACCGCCTGGCGTGGGTCGGTCCCGGCCCGATGCCCCGCCGGCTGGCCGGAATGCGTACCGGGCTGCACGTTGTCCGCAAGCAAGGTGCGCCCTGGCCGGCCCAGGCCGAGCGCCTGTGGTGGACGGCGTGAGTCGCTACGCGTGCGTCCGCGTGGAGGCCTTCGCGGCGGCGGCGCTCGAGCGCGGTGAGCCGGGGCTGCGCGAGCAACCGCTGGCGGTGGTCACCGGCGCGCCGCCGGCCACGCGCGTCGTCGAGGCCAACGCGCGGGCGCGCGCGGAGGGCGTGCGCCCGGGACTCAGCGACACCGAGGCCGTCGTGCGCTGTCCCGCCCTCGTGCGACGGTCGGCGTCGGCGGAGGCCGAGGCGGCCGCGCGGCATGCACTCCTCGAGGCGTGCCTGTCGGTGTCGCCGCGGCTCGAGGATGCCGCCCCCGGCCTCGTGCACGTCGACCTCGACGGGCTCGAGCGCTTGTTCGGCGACGATGTCGAGCTCGGTCGCCGTCTCCGCCGTCACGCCCACGCCGTGGGGCTCGAGGCGCGCGTGGGCATCGCCGGGAGTCGCGCCGCCGCCGAGGTGGCCGCCCGCGCCGGCTCTCCGGTGCACGCGCTGGCGCCGGGCGCCGAGCGCGCCGCGCTGTCGGTGGTGCCGCTGACCACGCTCGAGTGGCCGGCGGGGCTGGCGGCGACGTTCGCGCGCTGGGGCCTGGCGACGCTGGGCGATCTCGCCGCGCTGCCGCGCCAGGGTGTCGGCGCGCGGCTGGGCCGCGCGGGCCTGGCCGCGCACGATCTCGCCGCCGGCGTCGATCGCGCGCCCTTTCGGGCGTGGACGCCACCGCCGTTCTGGGCGGAAGCGCAGGGGCTCGACTGGGAGATCGCCACGGTGCCGGCGCTCGTCCCCGTGCTGGAGCGTGTGCTCGCGCGGCTGTGCGCGCGGCTGGCCGCCGCCCATCTGCTCATCGACGTGCTCGAGGTGCGGTTGGCCCTCGTCTCCGGGGGGCATCACGCGCGCTCGGTCGCGCTGGCCGCGCCGCTCGGTGAGGCCGCGCCCATCGTGGCGCTGCTCGCGCTGGAGATCGAGGCGCATCCCCCGCCGGCCGCCGTCACCGGCGTTGCCCTCAGCGCGCGGGTCATCCCCCGTCGCGCCGCGCCCGGCGGCCTCTGGCAGCCGCCCGCCCCGGCTCCGCGCGATCTTGCCACCGTCCTCACCCGCCTGACACTGCTGGTGGGCGGCGCCAACGTCGGCACTCCGGTGATCGTTGATTCGCACCGCCCCGACGACTACACGCTGGCCCCCTTCGACGGCCGCGATGGAGCTGGTGACGGGATGCCCGGACGAGACGACGACCGTGCGACGCCGCGTGCCATCGCAGGCTCGCTCGCGCTGCGACGCCTGCGCCCACCGCGCCCCGTCGAGGTCGAAACCCTCGACGGCCGCCCCACCCGCGTGCGAGACAGATCCAGTCTCGACGCCGCCGTCGACACCTCCGCCGGCCCCTGGCGTCTTTCCGGCCACTGGTGGGACACCCACGCCTGGGCCCACGACGAATGGGACGTCGAACTCTCCGACCACACCGTCTGGCGCCTGACCCACAACCGCCTCACCAACCAATGGTTCCTCACCGCCCTCTATGACTGAGGCCGATATGACTGAGCTGCAGTCGATCCGAGTCGTTGTTCGATGCTCGACGGCCACGGCCAGCGGGGAGGTGTGAGAGGGTCCGCCGTGGGTGACCCCGCCGCGCCACGATGGCTCGCCTGTCGCCGGGGGCTCGCTCCGAGCGTGGCTCGCGCGGCCCCCCATCCCCCAAGCGACTGTCTTGCGAGTCAAGCGGGTTGCCATGGGCGTCGGTCGCGGAGCATCGCATTGAGGATGGTGAGCAGCTTGCGCATGGCCGCGGTGATGGCGACCTTGCCGGGGCGTCCCGCAGCGACCAGGCGTTGATGGAAGACGCGGATCGCCGGATTGTATTTGATCGCGGACAGGGTCGCCATGTAGAGCACGCGGCGCACGTGAGGCCGCCCGCCCGCGATCATGCGGCGCCCGCGGAAGACGCCGCTGTCGCGGGCGAAGGGCGCCAGCCCGGCGAGCGCGGCAATGCGGCGACGATCGAGGCGCCCCAGTTCGGGCATATCCGCGATGAGGGTGCAGGCCGTGACCGGACCGATGCCGGGGACCGAGCGGAGCAGGTCGTCGGCCTCGCGCCACGCGGGGGTCGAGCGCACCAGGGTCGTGAGGTCGTGATCCAGGCGGCGCAGGGCCTCTTCGAGCCACGTGATATGCGCGTCGACGTGGCGCTGCAGGCGGCGATCGCGCAGCAACCGCCGCCGGTTCTGCTCGGCCGTGAGCATGTCGACGAGCTGGCGGCGGCGGGCGATGAGCTCGCCCAAGGCCTGGGCTTGCTCGTCGGGGACGGGGCGCGCCGCCGGGCGCACGGCCTCGGCAAAGCCCGCGATGAGGCGCGCGTCCAGGCGGTCGGTCTTGGCCAGCTGGCCGAGGGCGCGGCCGTAGGCCCGAATCTGGCGGGGATTGACGACCGCCACCGGCAGGCCGGCGGTGGCCAACGTGGCGGCGAGGGGGACTTCATACCCGCCGGTGGCCTCGAAGACGATTACCGTGGGCCTCAGCGCGCGCAGGCGCGTGAGGAGCGTGGCGAGACCGGCGTCATCGTAGCGGACGCGAAAGGCCTCATCGGTGGGGCGGAGGTGGACGTCGAGATGATCCTTGGCGACATCGATGCCGACGACCGTGGAGTGTTCCATGACCCGTCCTTGCGAATGCGGGCTCCGAGGGCCCAGGCGACTGTTCGGGTTCAATGATGGAACAGTGGGCGGGGCTCCGAGCTTGGGGACGGTCTTGGGAGACCCAGGGGGCTGCGGGCTCCCGCCCACCTTCACCCGGCTCAGCTTACTGCCGGGCCGTGTACGAGAGATACAAGGGGGCTGGGATGCGGCCAGTAGACCGTTGGCGACGCGGGAGAGCCACGCTCCGAGCGAGCGCGGCTCCGACGGCTCGCCATCGGAATTGCGCGGCGGGGTCACCCACGGCGGACCCTCTCACACCTCCCCGCTCGCACCGGGGGGTCTAGCTCGTGTTCGTCGAGCTGCACGCGCAGTCCGCGTTCACGTTCCTCGAGGGCGCCGAGCAACCTGAGACGCTGGTGAGCGAGGCCGCGCGGCAAGGCATGCCGGCGGTGGCGCTGGTCGATCGCGACGGCGTGTACGGCGCCGCGCGGTTTCATCGCGCGGCCGAGAACGCCGGAGTGCGCGCGATCATCGGCAGCGAGCTGACGCTCGCCGACGGCGCCCGCCTGCCGGTGCTCGTCGAGGACCGCGACGGCTACCGCAATCTCTGCCGGCTGATCACGCGCCTCAAGCTCGGCGCCCCCAAGGGCGCCGGCCGGATCACGCTCGACGACCTCGAGCCGTACGCCGGTGGGCTCGTCTGCCTCACCGGCGGGCGCCACGGCCCGCTGGCCGGCGCCGTCGCGCGCGGCGATCGCGAGGCCGCGCGACGACTCCTCGATCGGCTGGCGGGAATCTTCGGCCGCGACAACTGCTTCGTCGAGGTGCAACGCCACCTCGACCGCGCGCAGGAGCGGGATCTCCCCCGTCTCGTCAGGCTGGCCGGCGACGCGCGACTGCCCCTGATCGCCGCCAACCAGCCGCTCTACGGCCGCCCGGGCGGGCGCGCGGTGACCGACGTCTTCACGTGCATTCGCGAGAAGACCGATCTCGATCACGCCGGCCGCCGGCTCACCGCGAACGGCGAGCGCGACCTCAAGGGCGGGCTCGAGATGGCGCAACGGTTCCGCGACCTGCCGGAGGCGCTCGCCAACACCGGGGAGCTGGCGCTGCGCCTGGCCTTCACGCTCAAGAACCTCGGCTACCGCTTCCCCGAGTTCCCGCTGCCGCCCGCCACCGCCGCGCTCGAGCACCTGCGCGAGCTCGCGCAGGCCGGCGCCCGCCGCCGCTACGGCGACGGCCCGCTGGCCGGTCGCGCGCGCCGGCAGATCGCCCACGAGCTGGAGATCATCGGGCGTCTGGACCTCGCCGGCTACTTCCTGATCGTGTGGGACATCGTCGAGTTCTGCCGGGCCAGCGACATCCTGGTGCAGGGGCGCGGCTCGGCCGCCAACAGCGCGGTGTGCTACGCGCTCGGCATCACCGCCGTCGATCCGGTGACGATGGATCTGCTCTTCGAGCGCTTTCTCAGCGAGGCACGGGGGGAGTGGCCGGACATCGATCTCGATCTTCCGAGCGGCGAGCGTCGCGAGGCGGCGATTCAATACGTCTACCGGCGCTACGGCCGCCACGGCGCCGGCATGACCGCCAACGTCATCACCTACCGGGGGCGGAGCGCCGCCCGCGAGGTCGGCAAGGCCCTCGGCCTGCCCGGCGAGCTGCAGGAGCGGCTCGCGCGCCTGGTCTCGAACTGGGGCTATCAGGATCCGGCCGAGGTGCTCACGCGCCACCTGGCCGAGGCCGGCTGCGATCCCCGTCACCCGCGCATCCGCACGTTCGCCGCGCTGTGGACGCGGCTGCAAGACCTGCCGCGGCATCTCGGCCAGCACTCGGGCGGCATGGTGATCGCCGCCGGCCGTCTCGACGACGTGGTGCCGCTGGAGCCGGCGACGATGCCGGGGCGCGTGGTGATCCAGTGGGACAAGGACGACTGCGCCGCGCTCGGCATCGTGAAGGTCGACCTGCTCGGGCTGCGGATGATGTCGGTGCTCCAGGATTCGATCGGGCTCGCGCGCGAGACCGGCGCCGAGGTCGACCTCGCGCATCTCCCGCCCGACGATCCCGAGGTGTACGCGACGCTGCAGCAGGCCGACACGATCGGGGTCTTCCAGGTCGAGAGCCGCGCCCAGATGGCCACGCTCCCGCGGATCCATCCGGAGACGTTCTACGATCTCGTCGTCCAGGTCGCCATCATCCGGCCGGGGCCGATCGTGGGCGACATGGTGCATCCCTACATCCGTCGCCGCCGCGGGCGCGAGGCGGTGACGTACGCGCACCCCAGCCTGGAGCCGATCCTGAAGCGTACGCTCGGCGTGCCGCTGTTCCAGGAGCAACTGCTGCGCATGGCCATGGTGGCGGCCGGCTTCAGCGGCACCGAGGCCGAGGAGCTGCGCCGCGCCTTCGGCTTCAAGCGCAGCGAGCGCCGCATGGTGGAGATCGAGGCCAAGCTGCGGACGGGGATGGCGCGGCAGAGGATCGCCGGGCGCGCCGCCGACGAGATCGTGCGCGCCATCACCGCCTTCGCGCTGTACGGCTTCCCCGAGTCGCACGCCTCCAGCTTCGCGCTGATCGCGTACGCCAGCGCGTGGCTGAAGGTGCGGCACCCGGCGCCGTTCTACGCGGCGCTGCTCAACAACCAGCCGATGGGCTTCTATCATCCCGCCACGATCGTGAAGGACGCCCAGCGGCACCGGCTCGCCATCCTGCCCATCGACGTCACGCGCTCGACGTGGGCGTGCGCGGTCGAGGCGATGGCGGGTGGATGGGCGGTGCGGCTCGGCCTGCGCTACGTCAAGGGATTGCGCGAGACGGCCGGTCGCGCGATCGAGGCGGCGCGCCAGGCCCGGCCGTTCCTCTCGGTGGCGGACCTCGCCGCGCGGGCGGAGCTGGCGAGCGACGAAGCGCAGACGCTGGCGGCGATCGGCGCCCTGCGCGCGCTCGGCGGCACCCGGCGCGCGGATCTGTGGGCGGCCGCCGTCGCCTCGCCGGGGCCGCTCTTCGCCGCCGGGCCCGCGGCGCCGACGCCGGCGGGCCCGCTGCGCGAGATGACCGCCGACGAACGCCTGACCGCCGACTTCGCCGGCACCGGGGTGACGCTCGGCCCGCATCCGATGGCGCTGCGCCGGCGTGCCCTCGCGCGGGCGGGGATCGTGCGCGCGACCGATCTGCGACGCCGGCCGGACGGCGACACCGTGCGCGTCGCCGGCAGCGTGATCGTGCGCCAGCGGCCGGGGACGGCGAAGGGGTTCGTGTTCCTGAGCCTCGAGGACGAGACGGGCATCGCCAACGTCATCGTGACGCCGGGATTGTTCGAGCGACAGCGTCTCGTGCTCGTCACCGCGCCCCTGCTCCTGGTGGAGGGAGTCTTACAATCGCAGGACGGCGTGGTGTCGGTGCGCGCGCATCAGGTGACGCCGATTCCGGCCCGTGGTGACGCCATTCCCTCCCACGATTTCGGCTAGTTCGTTGCACATTTGCCAGTCGCGCCCGGCGCGGCTGGCAATGTTATTGCTTCTTCGGTTCAGTGCATGGCTACCGTGCATCGACTCCCGGTCGCTGCCCACCCCGACGACGAGGGCGTGGTGACCCGTCTCACCCGCCTTCTCCGCCTCGAGGTCGAGCTCGGCCTCGTCGAGGGCCGCCAGCTCATCCGCCGCCTCGCGCTCGCGGTGGCCGTCGCCGCGCTCGCGGCCATCGCCCTGATCTCCTCGCTGGTCGTGTTGGTGGTCGCCGCGGTGGCGCCGATGTTCGACGCGCGCTGGGAGCCATTGCTGATCGCCGGCGGCGGGGTCGCGCTGCTGTCGCTGGCTGCGCTCGGCTGGAGCGCGTGGCGCCTGAGGCACCTGTCGTGGCCCACCCAAACGCTGAAGTCCTTCGAGGAGAACTGGCGATGGCTCGCAGCCCAGCTGAGATCCAGGCTGACATTGCACTGACCCGGGCGGTCATCGAGGACCAGCTCGACGCGCTGTCGCGACGCGTGCCCAACACGCGATGGCTACCCTGGCTCCTCGGGGCGGCCTCGCTGGGGGTGGGTATCCTATTGTCGCGGATGCCGCTGCTCCGCACCGTCGGGCTCGGAGCGCGGGCCGTCCAGACCGGCATCGCGGTGGCGGGCACCGTGGCCGCGGTCGATCGCTTCCTCGCCGCGCGCCGGCGGCCGGCGGCTTGACCTGCAACGGGATCACGATCGTGCGCAATCGCGTGCGCGCGGGACGAACGCGATGACGACGAGCACGCGCGTCACCGAGGTGCAGGGTCGCCGCCTGATCCTCACCCACCTCGACGAGGTCCTGTGGTCGGAGGACGGCATCACCAAGAGCGAGCTCCTCGACTACTACAGCGACGTCGCCGATCACCTGCTGCCGTTCATCGCCAACCGCCCGCTCAGCCTGCAGCGGGCGCCCGACCCGCTCACCGGGGAGTGCGTGTACCAGAAGACCGCGCCGCCGGGGCTGCCGAGCTGGGTGCCAACCCGCCGCGTGCGGAGCGAGCATGCCGCCCTCGGCTACGCCGACTACGTCATCGGCGCCGACCTGCCGTCCCTGCTGTACATGCTGAACCTCGGCTTCATCGCGCTGCATCCGTGGTCGTGCACCGTCGACACCCTCGATCGGCCCGACCAGCTCCTCTTCGATCTCGACCCCACCGAGATCGCGTTTCGCGAGGTGCGCAACGCCGCCCTGCTGCTGCGCGACCTGCTCGCGCTCTTCAAGATTCGTGCGTGGGTGAAGACCTCCGGCGGGCGCGGCCTGCACGTGATGGTCCCGCTGGCGCCGATCCACAGCTTCGAGCAGGTGCGCACGGCGGCCGAGACCATCGTGCGGTTGGCCCGCACCCGCGAGCCCCGGCTGTTCACCCTCGACATGCGACGCGCGCGACGGCGGGGCAAGATCCTCATCGACGTGCACCGCAACCACCGCGGCGCGACCCTCGTCAGCCCCTATGGCGCCCGCGAGTACACTGGCGCCGCCGTCTCCACGCCGCTGGAGTGGCCGGAGCTGGAGCGCGCGCTCTATCCCGAGGACTTCCACGTCCGCAACGTCCCCGAGCGCCTCCTCCAGGTCGGCGATCCGCTGGCGTCCTTCTTCCCGCACGCGCAGTCGCTGGCCCCGCTGCTCGACAGCGGGCGCACCCGCCGCCTGCGACCGATGGCATAGAAGTCGCACCCCTCCGCCGTCACCAAGGAGGCGACCATGGACGAGCGACGACTGGAGAGCAAGAGCGGGTACGCGCAGGAGCGCGCGCAGGAGATGGCGGACCGGGCTGGGACCTACGTCCAGGATCGCGCGCGCGAGGTCGGTAACCAGGTGGAGCGGCTGACCGGGCGCCCCATGGAGTCGTGGACCCGCGACGCGCGCCACTACGTCCGTGAGCATCCGTTGCGGGCCATCGCGCTGACGATCGGGCTCGGCTTCGTGCTCGGCAAGATCCTCGGGCGGGACTGAGCCGGTGATGGTACGCCGGCTGGCCCCCGCCCTGGCCCTCCTTCTGCTCACGGCCTCCCCGGCCGCGGCCTACCTGGTCGAGGTCACCACGTCGGTGTCGGTCCGCGATGCCGGCGACCAGAGCGTGCTGCAGGACGCGCTGTTGACCGCCGTGGATGGTGTCTTGAAGGAGGCGATCGCGTTCACGCCGACGCTCATCGTGCTGACCAACGCGACGCTCGTCGGCGATCGCCTGTACGTTCGATTGCTGGTGGCGGATCAGGACGGCGAGCGCACCTTCGATGAGCTGAACGCCACCCCGAACTCTCCCGGGACCGTCGACCTGAAGATCTGACCACGTGGGGGGCCCCGACATGGCCGGTTGATCAAAGTGGGGGCCCCGACATGGCCCCCAGACCCCCACACGCTCGGCGCGCCCCGGGTTCCCCGGGGCGCGCCTCGACCACCCGCGTGGTTCTCGTCGGTCCGACTCGGAGCGCCCTGGGGAACCCGGGGCCCTCCTCGAATGCTCAGCTCCGCTGATGGAGTCGGGTCAGCGGGGGCGGCGGAGGGCTTCGATGCGGTCGCCGGTCGCGGGGTGCGTGGCGAAGAACCCGCCGCTGCTGCCGCCCTCGGTCTGCATCAGCCACGTCAGCGTGTCGGGCATGATGTTCGGGGACAGCCCGGCCTTCTGGAGAATGTCCATGCCGTGGCGATCGGCGGCGTACTCTTCGGACTGCGTGTACCGGTTCATCACGAGCTGTCCGGCGATCGGCGCGATGGCGCCGGCGCCGGGGAAGACCTGGTCGAGGATGATCATGCCGACGTTGAGACCGGCCCCGAGTGTCTGCGCCTTGGCGACGTGGTTGAGGTCGTCGTGGGCGATCTCGTGGGCGAGGACGCCGGCCAGCTGCTGATCGTTGGCCCGCTCGAGCAGGCCGCGCGTGACGTAGAACTCGCCGCCGCCGGCGTTGGCGGCGTTGATCCTGGCGTCGTCGATGATACCGATCTTGACCTGGTTGAGCGGAAGCGGACGGTCCATCCCCTTGATGAGCGGGGTCATCACCCTCTGCAGCCGCTGGGCCTGCCGGGCGTCGACCGGCCGGGTGCTCGGGCTGGGGGGGCGACCCGAGGTCTGGGGCGGGGAGGCCGAGTCGGAACCGCCCACGAGCCCGGCGCAGCCGGTGGCCATCGCGCCCAACGTCAGCGTGAGGCCCAGCCCGCAGGCCTGCCGGGCGAACGTTCCCCGCGCCCTCACGCCAGGGACCCCAGGAGGAGATCACCACAGCAGTCGGCGACCATCACGCGCCGTGCGGCACCGTCACCGAAGAAGTCGATGTACTCGTCGATCCGGCGGGGATGGTCGGGCTTGTACAGCAGGTCGCGAAGACTCGCCTGACTCGTGCGTGCGGTCCTGACGGCTCTGAGGTGGGCCATTGCTCCTCCTTCTCTTGGTTTGATGG
Organism: uncultured Candidatus Rokubacteria bacterium; assembly: GCA_963743355.1. GTDB lineage: Bacteria > Methylomirabilota > Methylomirabilia > Rokubacteriales > CSP1-6 > AR5. The sequence goes on along the minus strand of CAVUPM010000002.1, from coordinate 1,754,938 downwards.
GCGAATGTCTCGTGACAGGGGCGTGCAGCCGGTGTGCCAGGACACCGAACGGTGATTCGCGTGTGCCCAGCCCCGGCCTCCTATTGAAATTTCTTCCACGATTGGGGTTGGAGGAGTTGCAGGCGCTACCGGCGGCCTCCCGACGTAGGGGCGGCGATGCCTCCGAAGCCGGCGCCAAAACGAGAATTTTCCCTCCTACCGAGGGTGGCACGACATCTGCCTTTCCTGGGGCCAGCCCGGGACGCGGGCGGAGGAGGGAAACAACGATGCGCTCGATCAAGCATGATCTCGAAGAGCAGCGCTCGGCGCTGAGTAGTTCGATCAAATCCCTGGGCTCCGACCGTCCTGCCGATCACGGCCGGGAGGTCATCAAGGATCCGTACGGCTCCGCCTCGCTCACCCACGACGACGAGATCGCGTTCGCCGTCGCGGATCATCGGGCGCGGCAGCTGGCGGAAGTGACGCGGGCCCTCGAGGACATCAACGCCGGGCGGTACGGCATCTGCCGAGAGTGCGGCGAGCCGATCGCCAAGGCCCGGCTCCAGGTGATGCCGTTCGCCACGCGCTGCGTGGCGTGTCAGGCACGGTCGGAGGGGCTCGACCGTGCCGCCTGAGCTCGTTCGACCCACCAATCATCCAGGGGCAGGGAGACATCCGATGAGAGCGGTCATCCGAACCGTGATCCTGCTGGCGCTGGTCCTGGCCACCGCGGCGTGCCAGTCGATGACCGGCAAGAGCGCCGGGACCAACGTCGACGACGCGACCATCACCGCCAGCGTGAAGTCCAAGCTCGTCGCCGAGAAGGCGGGGAACCTCACGCGCGTGGACGTTGACACGAACAACGGCACTGTTTACCTTAACGGCACGGTCGAGTCACCCGAGCAGAAGTCCCGGGCCGAGCAGCTCGCGTGGCAGGCCAAGGGCGTGAAGAGCGTCGTCAACAACCTGCAGGTTCAGAAGAAGTAGCCAGGATCGCCAGCTCTGAGCGGCAGGGACCGGGTACGGTCCCTGCCGCATTCGAGACCTATCCCTTGAACGAGGGAAGACGAAAATTGTGAGTCCAAACAGACGAGACCAGATGAAGTCCGGCAAGATCCTCGTCGTCGACGACGAGCCGGCCGAGCGCGAAGGCCTCGCCCGTCTCGTCGGGCAGTGGGGGTACGAGGTGGAGACCGCCTCCTCGGCCGAGGAGGCGCTCAACCTGGTGGAGACGCAGCATCCGGCCGTGGTCGTCACCGACCTCGTGCTGCCGGAGATGGACGGCCTCACGCTGCTGCAGAAGCTCAAGGAGACCGGCCGGCCGCCGATCGTCCTGCTCGTGACCGGTCACGGCACCGTGGAGACCGCGGTGGAGGCCATGCGCCACGGCGCCTTCGACTACCTCACCAAGCCGGTGGACACCACGCGGCTGCAGGTGTTGCTGGAGAAGTCGATCGAGCAGGAGTCGCTCTCGCGCGAGGTCAATCTCCTGCGCCACCAGCTTCGGCAGAAGGGCAGCTTCGGCCAGATGGTGGGACAGTCGCGCGGCATGCAGGAGGTCTACCGCTGGGTCGAGCTGGCGGGGACCAGCACCGCGCCCGTGCTCGTCTACGGCGAGAGCGGCACCGGCAAGGAGCTGGTGGCGCGCACCGTCCACGAGCTATCGAACCGGCGCAACAAGCCGTTCGTCGCCATCAACTGCGCGGCGATCCCGGAGACGCTCATCGAGAGCGAGCTGTTCGGCCACGAGCGCGGCGCGTTCACCGGCGCCACCGAGCGGCGGCTGGGCTGCTTCGAGCTCGCCGACGGCGGCACGCTGTTCCTGGACGAGATCGCCGAGATGGATCCCAACACGCAGGCCAAGCTCTTGCGCGTCCTCCAGGAGGGCACCTTCCGGCGCGTCGGTGGCGGCAAGCACGAGATCCAGGTCGACGTACGCGTGGTGGCGGCCACCAACCAGGTGCCCACCGAGGCGATCGCCAACGGCAAGCTGCGCGAGGACCTGTTCTACCGGCTCAACGTCTTCTCGATCCACTTGCCGCCACTGCGGGAGCGCCGCGAGGACATCCCGCTGCTGGCGCGGAACTTCATCGAGGAGTTCAACCGCCAGGACAATCGCCAGGTCCGCGGCCTGTCCTCCGACGCCGAGAAGGAGCTGGAGCGCTACCACTGGCCCGGCAACGTGCGCGAGCTGCGCAACGTCATCCAGCGGGCGGTGGTGATCAGCGGCAGCGGGCTCATCGGTGCCGAGCACCTGCCGGACAACGTCCTGCGGGCGGCGCCCGCTCCCGCGGCCGCCGGCGGCTCCGTCACGCCCATCCGGGAGATGGAGCGCGACATGATCCTGCGCGCGCTGGAGGAGACGGGGCAGGACAAGCGGCGCGCGGCCCAGCTGCTGGGCATCAGCCTCAAGACGCTCTACAACAAGCTGGCCAAGTACGGCATCCAGGCGGTGAAGTCGGCCCGCCTGACCTGATGTCGGTCGCCGACGACCCCGCCCGGCGCCCGCTGCCGGCGGACCTCGGGCGGTTGCTTCACGATCTGCGCGGTCCGCTGAATTCGCTCACGATGCACGCAGAGGTCCTCAAGCGCACCGTCCGCGACGACGCGGCCGCCGAGGACAGCCTGCGCACCGTGCTCGAGCAGCTCGGGCGCCTGGCCGAGATGCTGCCGGCCGCGTTCGAGGTGGCGTCGCTGGAGCTCGGCCGGTCAGCGCCGATCGACCTCGGCGCCGTCGCGGCCGCCGCCCGGCAGGTGGCGGGGGGGACGGTGCAGCTCGCGGCCCGACCGTGGCCGTCGATCGTGGGCGACGCGGGACTCTTGACGGAAGCGCTCGGTCAGCTCTTCCGCAACGCGGCGGAAGCGACGGCGGCGGCCGCCGCCGTGCGGCCGCCGGTGGCCAGCGCCTCGGTCGACGGAGCCACCACGCACGTGACCGTGCGCGACTGGGGCCCGGGCTTGCGCACCACCAACCCCAAGCTCCTCATCCGCCTCCTGCACTCCACCAAGCCCGGCCACCGCGGCCTCGGTCTCGTCACCGTCGAACGCATCGCCCGGCTGCACGGCGGCAGCCTGAGCTTCGAGTCCCCCGGTGACGGCACCGTCGTCACGCTCTCGCTCCCCAACGCCCACTGAACCCGGGGCCCGACTGGGTTCCTGACTACGACGCGAGCAGGTGCAGCGCCTCGCGGTCCGGGGCGCGCCAGACGACGTCGGGGAGCGCCAGGACGGCCAGCTCGGGGGCGCGCTCGAGCGACTCCAGCCCCGCGTGCGGCATGCTCTCGTAGATCGCCTCGCCCAGGAGCGATTCCTCCGGACGGTCGAAGGCGTCCTCGAGCGGCTCCAGCGCTTCCCGCACCTCGGGCAGCGCGCGCTCGGCGAGGGCCAGCAACGTGTCGGCCCGCGCGACGAAGATCGACGTGCTCATGAGCGCGTGGCTGTCGAGGAGGCGCCGGCGCTCGGCCGGCGAGGCGTCGTCGACGAAGTGCTTCACCGCGCGCACCGCGAGCGTCTCGAGCCCCTCCACCGGCGCTCCCGGCTCGATCCAGCCGTCGGCGACGGGGGCGTACGGCTGGGCGCCGATGAGGAGCGGCACGTCCGGCCTCAGCGCGATGGCCCACACCGCCCGGCCCACGTAGCGGAGGAACCGCGCATCGTGTTCCACGCGCTGCGCGGCCGGCAGCACGATCACGGTGGCCGCAGGGTCCTGCCGCACGATCTTCAGCAGCGGGAGCAGGACCTCGGCGGCGCGACCCCGATAGACGGGCTGCACGATGCGAGGGCCGCGGAGCACCGCCGCGAGCTCGCGCTCCCACGCCGCCGCCCGCTGCCGCGTCATCACGGTCACCATCTGGCCGGCCGGCGCGAGGCGGCTGGCGCGCTCCAGCGCGCGCTGCGCGCGGAGGGGGGGTGGGCAGGCCGTGACGCCGAGCGGCCAGCGCACCGGGCGATGCCGCTGGGGCCGATGACCGCGGGCCGGGATCGGCGGCGCATCGCCGGTCAGCACGATCGTCCACACGTGGGCGTGGGGAGCGTCGTGCTGGACGTCGAACCGCGGAATGAACGGCACGCGAGCCAGCATTTGAGGTACCCTCCGTCGGCGACGGCGCTACATCGACTACGAGGCTCTGATGTGCAGCGGCCGTGCCAGGGGGGCCGGCGGGGCAAACTCGCACCGTCGCGTAAGTCGCGCCGTCGTTGGGGTGGCAATACCTGCAAAATTCCTGGGGCGCGCTGTAACGTTTACAGGGCAACGGGGGAGGGCGCCGTGTTCGATCTCAAAGGGAGAGTGGCCATCGTCACCGGCGGCAACGGCGGCATCGGCTTGGGAATGGCGCGCGGGCTGGCGGCCGCGGGCGCCCGCATCGTCATCGCCGCGCGCAACGCCGACAAGTCGAGGGCAGCCGTGATGGATCTGACCGGCCGTGGCGGCGAGGCGCACGCCGTCGCCACCGACGTCGCCGACGAGCGGTCGGTCGCCAAGCTGATCGAGACGACGCTGGAGCGGTGCGGGCGCCTGGACATCCTCGTCAACAACGCCGGCATCAACATCCGCAAGCCGGTGCACGAGCTGGCGCTGGACGAGTGGCACCGCGTGCTGGACACCAACCTGACGTCCGCCTTCCTGTGCTCCAAAGCCGCCTATCCAGCGTTCAAGGCGGCTGGCGGCGGCAAGGTCATCAACATCGGCTCGATGATGTCCCTCTTCGGCGCTGCCTTCGCGCCCGCCTACGGCTCGAGCAAGGGCGGGATCGTCCAGCTCACCCGGTCGATGGCGGTGGCGTGGGCCCGGGACAACATCCAGGTGAACGCCGTGCTGCCCGGCTGGATCGACACCGAGCTCACCCAGAACGCGCGGCGCGAGGTCACCGGGCTGAACGAGGCGGTGCTGCGCCGCACGCCGGCCGCGCGCTGGGGGGGTATCGACGACATGGCTGGCGTCGCGGTGTTCCTGGCCGCGCCGGCGTCCGACTTCGTCACCGGCACCGCGATCCCGGTCGACGGCGGCTTCAGCGTCCAGGGCTAGCCCCAAGGGGTAGCGTATTTTTTTGGTGGTGGCGGTACGGCTTGCTAGGATGCGCCCATGACATTGCGAAAGCTCGCTCCCGCGTTCGCCGTGTGCCTGATGCTGACCGCCTGTGCGAGCACGCCGCCACGCGCCGTCCGCAGCGAGTTCGAGGACATCCCGGTGCCGAAGGGGCTCGCCTATCAGCAGGAAGAGTCCACCATCATCGAGACGCCGAACGTCAAGGCCGGCCGCCACGTGTACCGGGGGCGGCTCGAGCTGGACAGCCTGACGACGGCCATCCGCAACACGCTCGAGGCCAACGGGTGGCGCCACGTGAGCAGCACCAAGAGCTCGCAGCACGGCACCACCCAGGTCTACGAGAAGGGCGGTGACTCGCTCCAGGTCCAGCTCTGGGAAGGCTGGTGGTACACGTATGCCGAGTACACCACCGGCCGGGTGATGACGCGCTCCAAATAGGCTCAAAATAGGCTCAAAATTTGACACTCGCAGCACCGGTCCCCTATCATCGCCTTCGTCGTTGCGGCCTCTGCTCGTAGCCTGAGCCTGGGCCTATGTCCGCGAGAGGCCTACGGGGGACTGCAGTGATCGACAGGCACGCGTGGTGGGGGGCGGGGAGGCGGCTGCTGGCGGCGGGGGCCCTCCTCGTGACGGCAGGGTTCGGCCCCCGCCCGGCGGCGGCCGTCGATCTCAATGCGGTCTGGCCCGACCTCGGCCTGCCGGGCTTCAAGGTCTCCCCGTTCATCTCCGAGCGGGTCGAGTACGAGTCCAACATCTTCCAGGCGCCCAGCCGGTCTCAGGACGACGTCATCTTCAAGACCATCCCGGGCTTCGTGCTGGAGCTGCCGCTCGGACGGCACAAGATCGATCTCGGCTTCCGGACCGAAATCTTGAAGTACGTCGAACTCGAGAATCAGGACACCGAGCACTACTTCGTCCTCGGTAACCTCCTGCTCGACTTTCCGGGCGGGCTGAAGTTCGAGCTGAAGGAAGACTTCGCCCGGACCAGCGACCCGCCCGGCACCGAGCTGACCGGCCGGATCAAGAGCAGCACGAACGTGCTGTCCCCGTCGGTCGAGTACGGGTTCGCCCAGCGCTACGCGATCGGCCTGGACTACGTGTGGGCCAACGTCAGCTTCGACGACATCGTCAGCGAGCTCGATCGCAACGAGCACACGGTCGGTGTGACGGGCTTCTACCGGGTGCAGCCCAAGACCGACGTGCTGGCCAACTTCTCCTACGGCGTCAAGGAGTTCGATCGCGCCAGCAACCGCGACGTGAGCCGGTACATCGGCGCCGTGGGCGTGCGCGGCGAGATCACCAGCCGGCTGGTCTCGACGCTGCGCATCGGGTACGAGGTCCGCGATCCCGACCGCGGCCGGATCGGCGCCTACAGCGGCGTCGTCGTGGGCGGGGACTTGGCGTACACGCCCACCGAGCGAACGCGGATCACGCTGGTCGTCGACCGCTCCGTGCAGGAGTCGGTGTTCGCGACCAACGTGGCGTACCTGTCCAACCTGGTGACGCTGTCGGTGGAGCACTTCCTCACGCCGAAGCTGCTGCTCAGCGGGCGGGTGTTCGGCGGCAACGGCGACTACTTCGAGAAGGCGTCCAAGGTGAACGGCACCTTCGACTGGCGCACCGACTGGGTCTACGCGTACTCCGTCGGCGTCGAGTACCAGATCCAGAAGTGGCTCGGCCTCAGCGCCGACTACACGCACGCGCGCCGCGACTCGAACTTCGACAACTTCGACTTCAAAGACGATATCGTTGGCGCCAAGGTGACACTGTCGTTCTAGGGGTGAGTCGCAGCGTCGTCTGCTGGGTGCTCGTCCTGCTGGCCCTCCTCGTTGGTGACTCGTCCACCGCCCAGGAGTACACGATCGGCCCGGGCGACATCCTCAAGATCACCGTGTGGGGTCACGACGACCTCTCGAAGGACTACCCGGTGACGCTCGACGGCCGGGTCCCGTTCCCGCTGATCGGCAGCCTGCCGGCGGCCGGGCTGAGCACCAGCGAGCTGGCCCGGCGGCTGCGCGACCTGCTCGAGAAGGACTACCTGGTCAACCCGCAGGTGATCGTCTCCGTGAAGGACTACCTGTCCAGCAAGGTCCACGTGCTCGGCGAGGCGGAGAAGCCGGGCCTCTTCTACCTGACCGGTCCCACCACCCTGCTGGAGATGCTCGCCAAGGCGGGCGGGCTCTCGCGCACGGCCGGCAAGGACCTCGTGCTCGTGCGCACGGAGACGGTCAAGAACGGCGGGACGCCCGACGTGAAGAGCACGGTGCTCCTGCGCTTCGACATCCGCAAGATCCAGGCGGGTGACGTCAAGGAGAACGTCCTGCTGCAGAACGGGGACATGATGTTCGTCCCCAAGGCCTCGGCCTTCTTCGTGCTGGGCGAGGTCAACAAGCCCGGCACCTTCCCGCTCGACAAGGAGATCTCGGTGCTGGAGGCCGTCACGCTGGCCGGCGGCTTCAACGGAACGGCCGCCCCGTCCGGCGCCAAGGTGCTGCGGCGCACGGCGGAGGGCAAGCAGGAGACGATCTCGATCGATCTGTCGGGCGCGGTCCCCCGCGACAAGAACTTCCGGATCGAGGACGGGGACACCGTGATGGTGCCCAAGGGCAACACCTTCTTCGTCTTCGGCGAGGTGAAGAAGCCGGGCGCCTACCAGCTCGACAAGGAGACCAACGTCCTGGAGGGCATCACGATCGCCGGCGGCTTCACCGACAAGGCCGCGCCCGGCCGGACCCGCGTCATCCGCACCACCGACAAGGGCCAGCAGACGATCAGCGTGGACATGAACGACATCATTCGGCGCGGCCAGCGCGACAAGGCCATTCGACTGCTCGAGAACGACGTCATCGTCGTCCCGGAGAGCTTCTTTTGAGCACCAACGAGCCCCTGGAGCCGGTGCGCGAGACCCACCTGAGGGACTACTACCGGACCCTGCGCAAGCACCGGTGGCTGGTGGCCGGCCTGTTCCTGGTCACGGTCTTCAGCGTGACCATCTGGTCGTTCGTGCAGACGCCGGTCTACCAGGCCAGCGCGACGGTGCTGATCGAGCCGGAGCCGCCCAGGGTCCTGAACATCCAGGAGGTCACGCCGATCGGTGGGCCGACCCAGGAGTACTACCGCACACAGTACGAGCTGATGACGAGCCGGCCGGTCGTCGAGAAGGTCATCGAGACGCTGAACCTCAAGCCGCGCATCCCCGAGCTGCAGCACGCCGCCGATCCCGTCGGCGCGCTGCGGAACGCGGTCATCGTCGAGCCGCGCCGCAACACCCGGCTGGTGGCCGTGAAGTTCGAGCATCCCGATCCGCAGCTGGCCGCCGAGGTCACCAACGCGCTGGCCCGCCAGTACGTGAAGCACAACCTCGACATCAAGCTGCGCGGCGCCCAGGAGGCGATGACCTGGCTCAACGAGCAGATGACCACGCTCCGGGTCAAGGTGCAGGAGTCGTCCGTCGCGCTGCAGAACTACCGCGTGAAGGCCGGCATCATGGGGCTGCTGGAGCAGCGCCAGATCACCGCCCAGAAGATCATGGACTTCAACAAGCAGTACCTGGAGTCCCAGGCCCAGCGGCTGTCGGTCGAGGCCAAGATGAACGAGCTCCAGCGCGTGACCGGCAGCGGCGGCGCCCAGACGATCTTCACCGTGGCCGACAGCCTGCTCATCCAGAAGCTGAAGCAGGAGGCCTCCGAGCTGGAGGTCACCAAGGCCAAGCTCTCCAAGACCTACAAGGACAAGCACCCGGAGATCTTGAAGATCGACGCCCAGATCGAACAGGTGAGCCAGCGCATCGACGCCGAGATCAAGAACATGATGCGGGCCGTGCAGACCGAGTTCCGCGTCGCCCGGGCCCGCGAGGAGACGCTGCTCGGCAACGTCAACCGCCTGCGGACCGAGGCCCAGGAGCTGAACGAGAAGGAGATCCAGTACCTCAACCTGCAGCGGGACTCCGACTCCAACCAGCAGCTCTACGAGGCCGTGCTCAAGCGCCTCAAGGAGACGGGGATCACCGGCGGGCTCGAGACCAACAACGTGAGCGTCATCGAGGACGCGATCGCGCCGCGGATCCCGATCCGGCCCCGCAAGAGCGTGAATCTGGTGATCAGCATCGTGGTGGGGCTGCTGGTCGGCGTGGGGACCGCGCTGACGCTGGAGTACTTCGACACGACGGTGAAGACCCCCGACGACGTCGAGCGCTACCTGGGGCTGCCGGTCATCGGCATCGTGCCCCAGTTCGTGGTGAAGCGGCCGTGACCGAGCGCGCCAAGCCTCCCGCCGGTCCGTCGTCGACGCTGGTCGCCCACCTCGAGCCGAAGTCGCCGGCGGCCGAGGCCTACCGGACGTTGCGCACGAGCATCCAGTTCGCCGGGCTGGACCACAAGTGCCGCTCGATCGTCGTGACGTCGTCCAGCCCCGGCGAGGGCAAGTCGACCACGGTCGCGAACTTCGGCGTCGTCCTCGCCCAGACCGGCTCCCGCGTCTGCCTGATCGACTCCGACCTGCGCCGCCCGACGCTGCACCGGATCTTCGGCCTGCCCAACAACCGCGGGCTGACGACCGCGCTGCTCGACGGGCTGCCGCTGGCGCAGATCGCCCAGCCGACGAACGTGCCGAACCTGTCGGTCATCACCAGCGGCCCGCTGCCGCCCAACCCGGCCGAGCTGGTGGGCTCCAACCGGATGCGGGAGGCGCTGGAGGCCGCCACCGGCGACTACGACATGATCCTGCTCGACTCGCCGCCGGTCGTGTCGGTGGCCGACGCCGTCGCGCTGGCCACGTTCGCGGACGGCGTCGTGATGGTGGTGCAGACCGGCAAGGTCCCGCACGAGGTGATCCGCCGCGCCACCGGGCAGATCCTGGCCGTCAAGGGCCGGATCCTGGGCGTCGTGATGAACGGCGTCAACCTCAAGCGCGACGGCTACTATTACGATTACTACCGGTACTACAATGCGTACTCCTCGCCGGGCGACAGCAAGAAGCGCTAGCCGGCCTTAGTTCAACCCCCGCCGTGGCGCCGCTGGCCGCGCTGTCTCCGGCCCGGTGCCGGGAGTAGAATCGCCCCGTACGCCCTCGCGCTCGGTCCTGTCCCGGAAAGGAGAGGGTCATGACCACCGACGCTCGTCTCTCGATTCCGGTCGATGCCCCGCGCCCCGCCCCGCTCGATGCCACGCGGCTCTATCAGGAGGGCATGGTCGCCGGCGTCCTCGGCGCGCTCACGATCGCCTTGTGGTTCCTGCTCCTCGACGCACTCTCGGGTCGACCGCTGTGGACGCCGACCCTCCTCGGCACCGCGCTCTTCCGCGGCGGTGCCGGGCTCGGCACCCCGGAGACGCTGCCGGTGTCCGTCGAGATGGCGCTGATGTTCACGTGGGTCCACGGCCTCGTCTTCGTCGCGCTCGGCGGGATCGTGGCCCGCCTCCTGGGCTACGTCGAGCGCCATCCGAGCTCGGGCTTCGGCGTGCTCCTGCTCTTCGTGGTCTTCCAGTTCGGGTTCATCGTCGTCGCGACGGTCTTCGCCGCGCCGGTGCTGCGCGTGTTGTCGCCGTGGTCGATCCTCGTCGCCAATCTCCTGGCGGCGGCGGCCATGACCGCGTACTTCAGGCGGCGTCATCCCGACCTGCGCGTGAGCCCCTGAGCGGGCGTCGGATCGACGGTCGCGCCGGGTAGAAACGTTACGGCCGTTGTTGCCACCTCCCGCCGTCGCGGGCGGTGAACGTGTCGGCCTCGGCCGGGCCCCACGAGCCGGCCTCGCACCGGGCAGGTGGGCCGGGCGTGCGCCCGACGCTCTACCATCGTGCCACCTATAGAGTGCTATGCCCATTCTCGAGGAGGCTTGGTGAGTAACACCCTCGCGCAGGACCTGGCCTGGCAGCGCTGGGAGAAGGGCAGAGTCGGCGGGGTGAACCTCGGCCGTCTCGAGCCGGACGGCCGGTCTCCGATAGGATCGACAGGGTGCGGCGGCCGACGGCTTACGGGCGCCGCCACCGCCCGCCGTCGCGGGCGATGAACGCGTCGGCCTCGGCCGGGCCCCACCCGCCGGCCTCGTACTGGGGCAGGGGGCCGGGCGCGCGGGCCCAGTGGTCCAGGACCGGTTGCGTCAGCCGCCACGCCTGCTCGATCCAGTCGCCGCGCGAGTAGAGCGTGGGGTCGCCGTGGATGGCGTCGAGCAGCAACCGCTCGTAGGCCTCGGGTGGCTCCCCGCCGAAGACGTCCTGGTACTTGAAGTTCAGCGTCACCGGACTGATCTTCAGATCCGGTCCCGGCTCCTTGGCGTCGACGATGAGCGCGATCCCCTCGTCGGGCTGGATGCGGATGACGAGCAGGTTGGGGTCCGCGCTGATGTCGCCGCGGCGGAAGATCATGTGCGGCGTCCGGTGGAAGCGGATGACGATCTCGCTCACGCGCCGGGCCATCCGCTTGCCGGTCTGCAGGTAGAACGGCACGCCGGCCCAGCGCCAGTTGTCGATCTGCAGCCGCAGTGCGGCGTACGTCTCGGTCGTCGAATCGGGCTTGACGCCCTTTTCTTGCAGATAGCCGGGCACCGCCCGTCCTTCGATGAACCCCGGCGCGTACTGGGCGCGGAGCGCCACCTGGTCGACCCTGGCCGGATCGATCGGCCGGATGGCCTGCATGACCTTGCTCTTCTCGTCGCGCACCGCCTGGGCGTCGAACGTCACCGGCGGCTCCATCGCCACCAGGCACAGCACCTGGAGCAGGTGGTTCTGGATCATGTCGCGCAGGGCGCCCGACTCCTCGTAGTAGCCGCCGCGCCCCTCGACGCCGACGGTCTCGGCCACGGTGAGCTGCACCTCGGCCACCTGGTTGCGGTTCCACAGCGGCTCCAGGATGCCGTTGGCGAAGCGCAGGGCCAGGACGTTCTGGACCGTCTCCTTGCCCAGGTAGTGATCGATCCGGTAGACCTGCTCCTCCCTGAAGACGCTGGTGACCAGCTCGTTCAGTGTCTGGGCGGAGGGCAGGTCGTGGCCGAACGGCTTCTCGATGATGATGCGCGTCCAGCCGCCCTGCTCCTCGGCCAGCCCGGCCTTGCCGATCTGCTCGGTGATGTCATCGTAGAGACTGGGCGGGGTCGACAGGTAGTAGAGCCGGTTGGCCGCCCCGCTGTGCCGGCGCTCCACGTCTTCGAGGGTCGCGCGCAGCCTGGCGTAGAGCTCGGGCTGGGTGGGATCGCCGGCGACGTAGACGAGGCTCGAGGCGAACCGCGTCCACACGTTGTCGTTGGGGATCTTCAGGCGGGCGAACTGCTTGACGCCGTCCCGCATCCGGGTGCGGAAGGCCTCGTCGCTCATCTCGGTGCGGCCGGTGCCGACGATCACGAACGGCTCCGGGAGCGTCCGGCCGGCGTAGAGACTCCAGAGCGCGGGGATGAGCTTGCGGTGCGCCAGGTCGCCCGAGGCGCCGAAGATGACCAGCGAGAACGGCTCGTCGCTCGCGGGCATGCCGGTCGCACCCGTGGGGGATGCCAGAGCTACCGCGCCTTCGCGGGGCTGAGCAGCGCGGCCGCGGGACGGTCGAGAAGCCAGACCAGCCGGCCGTTGGTGGGGCGCACCATCGCCGCCGGCAGCGAGCTGTTGGGCTCACCGAGCACCGCCTTCAGCACCTTGGCCTTCTCGGCGCCCGCCACCAGGAACATCACCCGGGCGGCGGCGTTGACCACCGGGAACGTGAAGGTGAACCGCTGCGGGATCGAGGCGGCGGCGGCGTGCACGGCGGCGACCGGCCGGAACACCTCCTTGAGCACGGGAGAGCCGGGGAACAGCGAGCCCGTGTGGCCGTCCACACCCATGCCGAGCAGCACGAGGTCGAAGCGCGGCAGCTCGCCGCGCTTGCACCCGAACACCTCGCCGAGGCGCCGCGCGTATTCCGTGGCGGCCGCCTCGGGGTCGTCGGCCTCGCCGCGGATGCGGGCGATCTGCGCAGGCGGGATGGGCACCTTCGAGAGGAGCGACTGGTTGGCCATCCGATAGTTCGAGTCGGGATGGTCGGGCGCCACGCCGCGCTCGTCACCGAAGAAGACCCACGTACGCTCCCACGGCATGCGGTCGCGCAGCGGCGGCCGCGCCAGCCGCTCGTACGTCGCGCGCGGGGTGCCGCCGCCGGCCAGCGCGATCGTGAAGCGACCGTGCGTGTTCACCGCCTCGGTCGCCACCTCCACGATCGCCTGGGCCGCCGCCTCGGCGAGGGCCGCGGGATTCTCGGCGACGATGATCTCCGGCGCGCCGTCCATGACGACGATCATACTCTCTCGTCGAGCCGTCTGTGGCGCTCCAACGCGGCCCGATACCGGGCGTGATGCGCGGCGTCGGGCGTGAACACGTCGCCCAGCGGTGCCCGGACCGCCCCGACGTCCGGCAACACGCCGAGTGCCTCGAGGGCGAGCAGCGCGGCGCCGCGGCTGGTCGCCTCGTCCTCGGCCGAGACGTGGATGGCCCGGCCGAGGGCGTCGGTGAGCATCTGCGTCCACGCCCGCGACCGGCTGAGGGCGCCGCCCGAGGCGACGACGAGGTGGTCGGGTGCCGCATACGGCGCGAGCAGTTCGTAGACCAGCGTCAACCGCAGGGCCACGGCCTCCAGTGCGGCGTGGGCCACATCGACGGCCGTGGTGTCGAGTGACAGACCGGTGACGGTTGCGCGCCGGTCGCCCCGCCAGCCCGGCGCCCGCTCGCCGGCGAGGAACGGCAGGACGGTGAGGCCGTGCGAGTCCGGCGCGCGCCCGGCCAGGTGCTGCTCCACGGTGTTGTCGTCCGGCAGCCGCAGCACCTCCCGGCACCACGCGTACACGTTGCCGCCTTCCGACGTCGCGCCGCCGAGCAGCGCGCGGCGGCGATCCAGGCGATAGCGCCAGAGCCCGCGCGGCGGCGCCACCGCGGTCTCGCAGACGATGCGCAGCGCGGCGGAGGTGCCGACGTTGAGGGCGACGCGGCCGGGATCGGTGCAGTCGGAGCCGACGTTGCTGGCCGCCCCGTCGCCAACGGCCGGGAACCACGGCACGCTGCGCAGCGCCGGCCAGCGGCCGGCCCACGGCGCCCGCAGGCCGCGCCGGCCCTCGGTGCGGGGCGCCAGGGGGAAGAGCCGCTCGACCTCGATGCCGGCCGCCGCCAGCGCCTCCGCGTCCCAGCGCAGCGTGTCCTGGTCGAGGAGCCCGGTGCCCGAGGCCATCGAGAGGCTGGTCACGGCCTCGCCGAAGAACGTCAGCTCCAGGTGCTCGCCGATCGAGCCCCAGCGGGCGACGCGCTGCGCCTCGGCGGGCCGCTCGTGCGCCAGCCAGCGGAGCTTGGCCGGCCAGTACGAGGCGTGCAGGTGGCAGCCGGTACGGGCGTGCAGCGCCTCCTCGTCGAGCGCGTCGCGCAGCAAGCCGGCGTCGCGGGCGCTGCGCGAGTCGGCCCACATGAACACTGGTGTCACCGGGCGGTGGCCGGCGTCGAAGCCGATCAGGCCGTGCCAGAAGGAGGTGACGCCGACGGCCTGGATGTCGTCGTGACGGGCCGCCCGCACGACCGCGTCCAGGCAGGCGGCGGCGGCCTCGAGGAGCTCGGCCGGGTCGTGCTCCACACCTCCGTCGCGCGTCGTGGCGGGCTCGTAGTGCACCTGGTGGAAGCGCCCGTCGACGGCCCGGCCGCGAGCGTCGTAGAGTGTCGCCCGTGCCGACGAGGTGCCCAGATCGAGCGCGATCACCATGCGGCGGCTATTGTAAGATGCGCGGTGCGCGCGACCAACCGTGCAGTACTCCACCCGATGTCCGCCTCGCCGTCGCGCGGGAAACGAGTACGCTCCCGGCCCGCTGCGCTGGAGTCTCGGCGCCCGCGGGGCCCGATCCAGACCGAGTGCGAAAGGGGCACGGCGTGAAGAACAAGCTGGTGGTAGGCACGATCGTCGGCCAGACACTCGTGACGCTGGTGGCGATCGGCTACGGCGCCTCGGCGCATTCGAGCTGGGAGGCGGAACGCCAGCGCCGTATCGACGGCGAGCGAGCCGCCGTGACGGAGATGGCGGCGGCGATGAAGGGGGCCGGCGAACGCCTCGACAAGGTCGAGCAGGAGTTGAAGCGTTGCCGGGTCCGGGCTCGCCGCACAGCCCGGCTTCGGCCCGCGACGTCGGCGCCGGTGGCCGAGCCCGCCCCCACACCAACGCCGGTGGCGTTCAGCCCCGATGACAGCTTCAGGGTCCTGGCCGGCCCGATCGCCTGGGCTGCCCCGCCGAGCGTCGAGCCGAGGCCGGAGCCGGTTGCCGCGCGCGTGACGCCGGTCGCTTCGCCCACGCCGGCGTGGTGGCGAGGGGCGTTACGACCTCGCACGCGGAACGAACTTCGCTCCGTGCCCGCCACCCCGGGAGGCGCTCACGGCGGAGGCGCCCGCCCGCACCGCGGAAGCCCACGCGCGGCCATGACCGACCGGCTGTTGTAAGATGCGGTCTCAACAGGCGTCATCGTCATCGGAGAAGGAGACACGCATGCCCCGCATCCGAGTCCTGAGTCCCGTGGGTGTCGTCGCCGTCCAGGCGATGGCGGTGCCGTCGCTGCCGCGCGAGTGGAACGGCCGCACGGTCGGCTTCCTCGACAACACCAAGTCAAATTTCGACCGGCTGACCGCCGGGATCGGCGAGCTGCTGCGCGAGCGCTACGGCGTCAAGGCGGTGGTGCATCGCCGCAAGGCCAACGCCTCCACGCCGGCCGCGCCCGAGATCATCGCCGAGCTGAGCAAGCAGTGCGACGTCGTCTTCGCTGGCTCCGCGGATTGAGGGTCGTGCACGTCGTGGAGTCTCCACGACGCCATCGAGCTGGCGAAGAGCGGGACCGCCGCCGGCCTCATCGCGACGACCGCATTCCAGGGCCTGGCCGTCAGTGAGCTGTCCTCGCTCGGCGTCTCCGGCCTCCCGTTGCTGGTCATCGACCACCCGCTCGGCGGCGAGCGCCCCGACTCCGTCGCCCGCCGCTCGCGCCAGGCGTTCGAGCAACTGGCCAGCCTCATAGAGGGTAGCTCCGCCGTCGGCACGATCGCGGGCTCCGGCACCGCCGTCGCAGGCTCCGAAACCGCCGTCGTGGGTTCCGGAACCGCGGTCAGGCGTGTCGGAGCCACCACTGCCTCGAACAGGCCACCCACGCCCCTACCCGAGCAAGCGGCCCTCGCTACAACAATCCCGGACGTTGCGGACATCGCGCTGGACGACGATCCGATGGCCGTCCTCGCCGAGTTCACGCAACGGGCGTGGTGCGACGGGCTGCCGATCGTTCCCCCCACGCCGGAGCGCGTCGCCGTCATGCTCGGTGGCCGCGACGGCGTGCGCGTGATCGGCTCGATGCCGCCGCTGTGGCGGCAGGCCACGCTGGAGAAGCTCGCGGTCAACGCGGTGATGGCCGGCTGCGAGCCGGCGGCGTTTCCGGTCATCGTCGCCGCGGTCGAGGCGATGCTGGATCCGGCGTTCAACCTGTACGGCGTGCAGGCGACGACGCACCCGGTGGCGCCGTTGCTCGTGGTCAACGGGCCCTATGGCCGGCAGATCGGCCTGCACTCGGGCAGCGGGTGCTTCGGGCCCGGCTTCCGCGCCAACGCGACCATCGGCCGGGCGATCCGGCTGATCCTGCTCAACGTGGGCGGGGCGTGGCCGGGGCGCTACGACATGGCCACGCAGGGCAGCCCGGCGAAATTCGCGTATTGCATCGCCGAGAACGAGGCGGCGTCGCCGTGGGCGCCGCTGCGCGACGGGGACGTCGTCACCGTCTACGGCGGCGAGGGCCCGCACAACGTCAACGATCACGTCTCCACCACGGCCGCCGGCATTCTCGGCAACGTGGCCGACACCGCCGTGTCGCTGGGCTCGAACGTCGGCTGGTACTTCTCGCAGGCGCAGCTCATGGTCGTGCTCGGCCCCGAGCACGCGAAGACGATCGCCGGCGACGGCCTCGAGCGGGCCGACGTGCAGCGCTTCGTCTACGAGAACGCCCGCCAGCCGCTGAGCCTGATGCGGCTGGGAGGCATGTACGGCATGCAGGACTGGCCGGCGTGGATGAACGCCACCAGCGATCCCGACGCCCGGCTGCCGCGGGTGCCCTCGCCCGAGGACGTGTTCGTCGTGGTGGCGGGCGGCTCCGGCAAGCACTCGGCGGTGGTACCGAACTGCACGTTCAGCCGCGCGGTGTCACGACCGATCCAGGCAGGGCGATGAAGACTGGCCATCGGCGTCGTTGCTTCCTCGCTCCTCTCGGCGGCGTCGGCGGCCAACGCCGCTGGCGTCGCTCGTCGGCGTGCAGCATCTGGCCAGTTTCGATCGCCCTGCGCGTGTTTTCCGCCGCCTACTAGACTAGTGGGGCCGGGGCGTCGAGGCCACCCGCGGTGAGTCGGAGGCGGCGCGCCCGGGCGGTGAACGCGCGTGCCGCCGCCGCCCCGGGGCCGGCCGTTGCGCTGCCCGAGGCGGCGTGGACGCGCGCCACGCTTGCCGCGGCGCTGGCCGCTGGGCTCGTGCCGCTGGGCGTCTACCTGGCGACGCTGAGCCCGACCGTCAGCGGCGGGGACAGCGGCGAGTTCGTCGCCGTCGCCTACGTCGGCGGTGTGGCGCATCCGCCCGGCTATCCGCTCCACGCCATGCTCGGCAAGGTGCTGGCCTTCCTGCCGCTCGGCAGCGTGGCCTGGCGCGTCAACCTGCTCTCGGCGCTCTGCGGTGCGGGCGCCGCGGTGCTGCTGTTCCGCGCGCTCGTCCTGTTGACCGGCGACCTGGCGGCGGGGCTCCTGACGGCCGGAGCGTTCGCGTTCGCGCCGCTGGTGTGGCCCTACGCGATCACGGCCGAGGTGTTCGCGCTGAACAACCTCTTCGCGGCCGGCCTTCTGTACTGGTCGGCGCGCGCGCTCCGGGAGGACGCGCAGGGCGGCGCGTCGTTACGCACGCTCTATCTCGCCGCGT
Source organism: uncultured Candidatus Rokubacteria bacterium (assembly GCA_963743355.1). GTDB lineage: Bacteria > Methylomirabilota > Methylomirabilia > Rokubacteriales > CSP1-6 > AR5. The sequence goes on along the minus strand of CAVUPM010000002.1, from coordinate 1,737,003 downwards.
TCTGGCTGAGCCTGGGGTTGGCCAACCACCACACGCTCGTCTTCTTCAGCGTGCCCGTCGGCCTGGTCGTGCTGGCCCTGACCGGGCGGCGTCTGCTCACGCCGCGCGTCGTCGCCGGCCTCGGGCTGGCCATGGCACTCGGCGTGCTGCCGTATCTCTACCTGCCGCTCGCGGGCGCCCGACCGGCGCCGGTGACGTGGGGCGACACCGCCTCGTGGTCCGGCTTCCTCGACCACTTCCTGCGGCGCGAGTACGGCACCTTCCGGCTGGCCGACGAGGGCATCGGCAGCGCCGGGTCGCTGCTGCCGCGGTTCGCGCTGTTCTGGAAGGACGCGGCGCGGTCGACCTTGTTCCTGGTGATCCCGCTCGGCCTCGCCGCGCTGGCCGCGCTCCGCCGGCCCGGGCTCGGGCGCCGGTTCACCGGCTTCTGGGTCGCGGCGCTGCTCTTCTACCTGATCGTCTTCTGCTACCTGGCCAACGTGCGACTGGACGATCCGCTGCACGTGTTCATGCAGGAGCGCTTCTGGCAGCAGGGTCTCGTCGTCGTCGCGGCGCTGCTCGGACTGGGACTGGCCGAGGCCGCCCGCGCGCTGGGCGCCCGGGCGGGACCCTGGCTGCGCTGGCCAGTGGCGGTCGCGCTACCGCTGGCGCTCGTCCTCGTGCACGGCGCCGAGATGCGCGCCCACGCCAACACGCTCGTGCGCGACTACGGCGAGGCGGTCTTGACGTCGGTGCCGGCCGGCGGCGTGCTGCTCGTCTCGAGCGACGACACGATCGGCAGCGTGCGCTATTTGCAGGAGATCGAGGGCCTGCGGCGCGACGTGCGCGTGCTGCCCATCGGGATCGTGACGCTGCCGTGGTTCCGGGCGGTGGCGGCGCGCCACATGCCGGAGCTGGTCCTGCCGCCGGGCGCGTTCACCTTCCGCCAGTTCCTCGACGCGAACCTGGCCCGCCACCCCGTCGTCGTCTGCAACCGCGCGCCGTGGCTGCGCACGCTCGAGGAGGCGTACGCCCTGTGGCCGCTCGGTCTCGTCGAGCAGGTCCTGCCCCGGGCGCAGGAGCCCGAGTTCGCGTCGTGGACGCGCGACAATGAGGCCTCGTTCGCCCGCTTCGACCCTGCCCGGGCCGAGTCCTTTCCACCGTCGAGCTGGGAGAACGCGCTCGGCCCGGCCTACTGGAAGCAGTACGAGCGCTACGGCCTCGCCGTCGTGCGCATGGCCGCCCGCCGCCGCGACGACCGCGACGCGCAAGAAACGACCGTACGCGTCCTCGAGACGCTCGCCGCGCGCCCCACCGTGACCCCCGTCGTTCTCCGCAACCTCGGCGTCGCCTACCAGTTCCTCGCCCAGACGCGCCCCGACGCCCTCGCCCCGATGGTGCGCCACTGGCGGCGCTACCTCGCGCTCGACCCCCGCGACGACGCTGATCTCCCCAAGATCCGCTTGCTCGTCGAAGACGCGGAGCGGACGCTCGCCCAGCGCGCGCCAGCCAAGCCCTAGCGTCCCGCGTCTGCAGCCCTTCGCGCGCGTCACGGCGACCGGTGGGGTGGAGCCGGGGTGGGATGTGTCGAGGGTCCGGCGACCACAGGGTTGGTGGTCGAGTTGGATTGGTGATGGCTGAGTTCCATCCGGCTGGGTCGCGCGCGGTCACGGTTGGGAGGGAAATGGGTCGGCGGACCCTCGACACATCCCACCCCGGCTTCACCCCGCGGATGCGGTCTACGCGGTGCGAGGACTTCGAGAATCGGGACTGACGTCAGGCGATGGTTCGGCGGCGGATGCGCCAGGGTTCGACGAGTCCCTCGTAGATGATGTTCTTGGATAGCTTGGAGTGGCCGAAGCGGCGCTCGACGAAGCGGATGGGGAGCTCGCGGATGCGGGCGCCGCGCTGGTGGAAGAGGGTCTTGAGGGCGATGAGCCAGGCGTAGCCGCGGGCTTCGATGCGCTCGAAGGGGACGGTGCGGAGGAAGTCGGTGCGCATGCAGGTGAGGCCGGCGGTGAGGTCGCGGACGGGGGTGCCGGTGACGGTGCGGGCGTACCAGTTGCCGGCCAGGGAGAGCAGCCGCCGCCGCGCGCCCCAGTTGTCGATGCCGCCGCCGGCGACGTAGCGCGAGCCGATCACGAGATCGTGCGTGGCCGCCGCGGCGACGAGTGGCGGCACGTAGCGCGGGTGGTGCGAGAAGTCGGCGTCCATCGTCACCACGCAGTCGTCCCGGTCCTCGTCCAGCACGCGGCGCAGCGCGGTCTGGTAGGCGGAGGCCAGCCCTAGCTTGCGCGGGCGCGAGAGCAGCTCGACCGTGCGGTCGTGGGCGGCGACCTCCCGCACGACCGCGGCGGTGCCGTCCGGTGAGCCGTCGTCGACGACGAGAATGCGCGCGGCGGGGCCCAGCTGCACGTGCAGCTCGGCGAGCAGGCCGGCGATGCTGTCGCGCTCCTCGTACGTGGGCAGGATGATCCGCGGCGTCACGCGGCGTCCCGGGTGACCAGCAGGCCGAGCGCGGCGAAGAGCAGGATCGTGCCGAGCACCCCGGCGGTGCCGAGGCGCTCACCGAAGAGGAAGACGCCGAGCACGGTTGCCGTGAGCGGCTCCAGCAGCGCGACGACGCCGGCGCTGGACGCCGGCACGTCGCGCAGGCCGAGGGCGTAGAGCGCGTACGCGCCCGCCGTGGTGACGGCGCCGAGGTAGAGCAGCCACGGCCAGCCGAGAGCGAGCTGCCGGCCGATGTCGGACGTGGCCAGCATCGGCGCCAGCACGAGCGCCCCGACGCCGAAGCTCGCCGCCGCCAGCGGCAGCGGCGCCGTCCGCGCCAGCGTCGCCTTGGCGAGAACGACGTAGAGCGCGTAGGCGAGACTGGCGCCGAGCGCCAGCAGCACGCCGGCCACGAAGCGTGGGGAGACGTCGGCGGCGGTGCGCGGCCCCACGATCAGGAGCGCGGTGCCGGCGATGCCGAGGGCGAGCGCCCCGCCGACGCGGGCGGTGAGCTGTTCGCCGAGTACCGCGGCCGCCAGCCCGGCGATCAGCAGGGGAGCGCAGCAGATGGCGATCAGCGCGGCGATCGCGATACCGATCAGGGTGACCGCGCTGAAGTAGGTCGCCTGGAACGCCGCCATGCACACGCCGAGCACCACGCAGCGCCAGCGATCGGCCGGATCGATGCGCAGCGGGCCAGCCATCCACCGCGCGAGGACCACCAGGAGCACCGCCGCGACGAGCATGCGCACCGCGCCGATGACCAGCGCCGTCGTCCCCGCCGTCGCCACCAGCACTGCCGTGACCGACCCCGTCGTGCCCCAGGACACGGCGGCAAGACCGATCAGGACGAGCCCCCGAAGCCGCGCCGGACTTGACGGAGCCGACACCGCCCGTGATGATAGCGCGCCGGGTACGAACGACGTAGTAACGGTTGCAAGGCGAGCGTCGCGGGTCGAAACGGTAGTCGCGGGGTCGGAACGGTCGTCACGCGGGTCGAAACGGTAGGCACACGAATCGAAACGACAGTCGCACCGGTCGAACGAAACGGGTCGTCGCACAGGTCGAAACGGTTGTCGGGCGTGTCGGAGCCACGCCCTTCTATAGCGGGCCACCCACGTTTCTACCGGTGCAAGCGCCACCCGCTCCAAAGGAGCCCTCTATGAACATCGGATTCGTCGGGACCGGGACCATGGGGCAGCCGATGCTGGCCAACCTGCTCAAGAAGACCTTCTCGGTCGTCGCCTACGACGTGGTGCCGGCCGCGCTGGCGGCGGCGGTGAAGCTGGGCGCCACCGGCGCCGCCTCGGTGGCGGAGGTCGCCCGGCGGAGCGATCTGATCGTCACCATGCTGCCCTCCTCGTCGCACGTCGAGAGCGTCTACCTCGGCGCCGGCGGAGTGCTGGAGAGCGTGGCGGCGGGCCGGCTGTGCGTGGACATGTCGACGATCGACCCGGGCGTCACGCGGCGGGTGGCGGCCGCGCTGGCCCAGCGGCAGGTGCGCTTTCTCGACGCGCCCGTGTCCGGCGGCGTACCCGGCGCCACCGACGGCACGCTGGCCATCATGGTCGGTGGCGACGCGCGCGACCTCGAGGAGGCGCGGCCGGCGCTGGCGGCGATGGGCGCCAACGTCATCCACGTCGGCGCCGTCGGCAGCGGCGAGGTGGCCAAGATCTGCAACAACCTGATCGCCGGCGTGGCGGCGGTGGCCGTCAGCGAGGCGTTCCGCATCGCGGAGGGTTTCGGCGTCGATCCCAAGGTGCTGACCGACGTGATCTCGAAGTCGTCCGGCAACACGTGGGTGATGCAGCAGGCACATCCGGTGCCGGGCCTGGTGGCGCGGGCGGCGTCGAGCCGCGACTACGCGCCCGGCTTCATGACCGACCTGATGGCCAAGGATCTCGGCCTCGCGGTCAACGCCGCCCGCGAGCTGCGCGTGCCGGCGATCGTCGCCGCGGCCGCCCAGCAGGTGTTGCGGCTGGCGTCTTCCCACGGCCTCGGCCGCAAGGACTTCACCGCCGTCTACACGTTCATCAAGCCCTCGAGCGACCAGGCGCCCGTATGAAACTCGGAGGGGGCCACGACGGCCCCCTCCGATGGCTTCCCCCAGGACAGGATTGCGCCGGCGAAGCCGGCGCGCAAACGCCGTTTGACTTCACGTCCTGGTGGGATCGCGGGCTCCGAACGGCCCGAAACGCCGGTGCTATACTACCCGGCGTTGTCGCGCGACGGCGCGCATCAAGGAGGCCGCCGTGAGTCTCTACGTGATGCTGAGCACGCTGTCGGAGTCCGGCCGCAAGGTGCTGCGCGAGCGCCCGGGGTGGATTCGCAAGGTCAACGCCGACGTGCAGCGGATGGGAGCGCGGGTCGTCTCTCAGTACGCCGTGCTCGGCCCGTACGATTTCGTCACGATCATCGAGGCGCCGGACAATGCCACGATCTCGCGGGTGTCGGTCGAGCTGGGCGCGCGCGGCGGCGTGGCCGGCATGACGATGGCCGCGATCCCGCTCGACGAGTTCATCGGGCGGCTCGAGGGCAGTCGCCCGCGCCGCCAGGGGAAGAAGAAGCGCGCATGAAAGTGCTCAAGCTGACGCCAGAACGCTGCACCGGCTGCCTGCGTTGCGAGATCGCCTGCTCGTACGTGCAGACCGGCGTCTACCAGCCGGCCAAGTCCGTCATCCGGGTCTCGCCCTTCGAGGGCCACACCTCCTACGCGCCCTATACGTGCACGCAGTGCGCGGAGGGCTGGTGCATGACGGCCTGCCCGGTGGGCGCGATCACCATCAACGAGGCCGGGGCCAAGGACGTGATCGACGACAAGTGCGTGGGTTGCAAGCTGTGCACGATCGCCTGCCCGTACGGGACCATGTTCTACGACACGTCCACCCGCAAGGCGTTCAAGTGCAACCTCTGCGGCGGCGATCCCGCCTGCGCCCACGCCTGCCCGACCGCGGCCATCGAGTACGAGGAGACGGCGACGGCCGACTGGATCGGCGACTTCGCCCGCGAGCGCGTGAGCTACGTCGCTTTGGCGCTGGAAGGAGCCCGCTGATGCCGACCCGCCATCTGATCATCGGCGGCGGCACCGCCGGGATGAACGCGATGCGAACCATCCGCGAGGAGGAGCGGGAGCCCTCCGAGATCACGCTGGTGAGCGCCGAGCGCCCGTACTCGCGCATGGTGCTGCCGTACTACCTCGACCGCTCGATCGCCGAGTCGCACGTCTTCACCGCCACCGCGGCGAATCTGGCCAGGTGGAAGGTCAAGGCGCTCATCGGACGGCGGGCGGCCGCGCTCGATCCGAAGGCCAACGTGTGCATGCTCGACGATGGCGCCAAGGTCGAGTACGACGACTGCCTGATCGCGACCGGTTCCTCGGCGGCCCGGGCGCCGGTGCCGGGCGCCGACGGCGGCGGCGTCCACTCGTTCTGGACGCTCGCCGAGGCCCGGAGCGTACTGGACGCCGTCACCCCCGGCTGCCACGTGGTCATGGTCGGGGCGGGCTTCATCTCCTTCACGATCCTCAACTCCATCCTCTCGCTGGGGGCCAAGCTCACCGTGGTCGAGCTGGCGCCGCGGATCCTGCCGCGGATGATCGACGCCACCGGCGCCGAGCTCGTGGAGGGCTGGCTGAAGGCGCACGGCGTGACGGTCCGGACCAACGTGAAGCTGGCGAAGATCGAGGACGTGAAGGATCGCAAGCGGCTCAAGTTCTCGGCTGGGCCCGACCTCGTGGCCGACGTCGTCATCATGGCCACCGGGATCCGGACGAACCTCGACTGGCTCAAGGGCTCGGGCGTGGACGTCAAGCAGGGGATCGTCGTGGACGAGCACCTGCGGTCGAACGTCCCCAACCTCTACGCGGCCGGCGACGTGGCGCAGGGCCGCGACCTGATCTCGGGCGAGTCGTCCGTACACGCCATCGAGCCGACCGCGCAGGAGCACGGGCGCGTGGCCGGCGCCAACATGGCGGGCAAGGACGTGCGGTATCGCGGCTCGCTCATCATCAACATCGTGGAGGTCTGCCACCTCGACGCCGCCTCCTTCGGCGCCTGGGACGACGCCCGGGCGGAGGCGATGACGGGTCTGAAGAAGGACCGGAACGCCTACCGGAAGCTCCTGTTCACGGGGGACCGGCTGACCGGGGCGATCATCATCGGCCGCTCGAACGACATCTGGACGACCAACGACGTCGGCATGCTGAAGGGGCTAGTGCAGAGCGGCCAGCCGCTCGGCCGCTACAAGGAGCACCTGCGGCGCAACCCGTTCGACGTGAAGACCGCGTTCATCGCGGCCAAGACCACGAGCGCTTTACTGCCCGAAACCGTCCTGGGGCGCCCGTCGAAGGCGCCCGGTGACAGCCCGGTGGCCGTATGACCCCTGTGACCATGAGCGCGCCCAAGAAGTCCGCCAAGACGCAACCCGTCCTGCCCGGCGGTTTCGCCGGCCAGATCCTGCGCGTGGACCTCTCCCGGCGCCGGTGCTGGGCCGAGCCGTGGGGCGGTCCCGAGGAGATGCGCGACCAGCTCGGCGGCATCGGCCTCGGCTCGCGCATCCTCTATAACGAGACGCGCAAGGGCAAGGGCGGCAACGTCAGCTGGGACCATCCGGACAACCGGCTGATCCTGGCCACGGGGCCGCTGGCCGGGCTGCCGGTATGGGGTACGGGGGGTCTCACCGTCGTCACCATCGGCGCCGGCACCAACGGCCCGACCTCGACGCAGGCCAACGGGTTCTTCGGCACCAATCTGAAGTACTGCGGCTACGACGCCATCGTCATCCAGGGCCAGTCGAAGGACTGGGTCTACCTCTACATCGACGACGACCGGGTCGAGCTGCGCGACGCGCGCGCCTACCTCGGCAAGGACACGTGGGAGACGCAGGACGCGCTGAGCGAGGACCTCGGGCTGCGCGGCCATCAGCTCTCCGTGTACTCCATCGGGCCGGCCGGCGAGACCTGCGTCCGCTTCGCGGCCATCCAGGGCGACTACGGCCACGTCGCGTCCAAGAACGGCGTCGGCGCCGTGATGGGCAAGAAGAAGGTGAAGGCCGTCGCCATCGTGAAGGGCACCCGGGCGCTGCGGGCGAACGACCCGCGCGGGCTCGTGCAGGCCGCCGACGAGATCGCCCACGATCTGCAGACCGATCCGTCCGCGCGCTCGCTCTACGAGTACGGCACACTCCCCGGTGTCGTGAACCTCTCCAAGATGGGCGCGCTGCCCATCCGCAACTACACGACCAGCGTGACCGGGGTCGACATGGCGCCGTGGGAGGCGCCCAAGCTGCGCGAGGGCTTCGACCACCGCGGGCACCAGTGCAACTCGTGCGGCATGCACCACTGCCACATGTCGGTGATCCGCCAGGGTGTGCACAAGGGCAAGATCGTCGACGAGCCGGAGTACGAGGGATGGTCCGGCGCCGGCTGGACGATCGGCGTCACCCGCGACATCGACGGGGTGGCCTGGCTCAACACCCAGCTCGATCGCGCTTGCCTCGACGTCAACGAGTTCGGCTGGCTCTGTGGCTGGGTCATGGAAGGACAGGAGAAGGGCTGGATCACGAAGCAGCAGCTCGGCTTCGAGCTGAAGTGGGGTGATATCCAGGGCGCCGACCGGCTGATCAAGCTGATCAGCAAGCGCGAGGGCTTCGGCGACCTGCTCGCCGAGGGCGTCAAGCGCGCCTCCGAGAAGCTGGGCGGCGCGGCGGCCGAGGCGGCCATCTACACGGGCAAGGGCGCCTCGCCACGCGGCCACGATCACCGCGCGCGCTGGGAGGAGATGCTCGACACCGCCACGTCGTCGACCGCGACGATGGAGACGGGTAACCCCGTGCACCAGACCGAGCTCGGGCTCCCCGCGCGCATCAATCCGTTCGACGGCGTCGAGGTGGCCAAGCTCGTGGCCGGCTGCCGCGGGCGGCGCAACTTCGAGGACTCGCTCGGCATCTGCATCTTCACCACGCGCACCCGGCTGGAGAACGTCTGCCGCGCCCTGTCGGCGGCGACCGGCTGGGCCTACACGGTCGAGGAAGCCATGCGCATGGGCCGCAAGACGGCGGCGATCAACCGCGCCGTCGCGCTGCGGTGCGGGCTGACCCCGGCGCTCGAGGTCCCGTCCAAGCGCTACGGCTCGACGCCGCACGACGGCCCCGCCAAGGGGCAGGCCGTGAGCGCGCAGTGGGAGCAGATGGTCGACACCTGGTACGCCGAGGTCGGCTACGACCGGAAGACCGGCAAGCCACTGCCGAAGACGCTCAAGGCACTCGGCCTCGACTGGCTGTCGAAGGAGCTCTGGGGCGGCAAGGCCTAGGCGCGGAGTATTCACGAATCACGGCGCGTGAGCTGGGCGAGTGGCGCCGGGTGCGGCCCCTCCCCCCGGCGCGCCACGACGGCTCGCCTGCCGCCGGCTGCTCGCGCAGGGCGTGGCTCGCGCGAGCCCCCCATCCCCCAGAGGGGTTGGCGTGAGGGCAGTCGAATCGTCGGCGGCGCGCCGAGCCACGCCCGGCGCGAGCGGGGCGGCGACGGCTCGCCATCGGAAGGCGCGCCGGGGGGAGGGGCTGCACCCAGCGCCACCCGCCCGGCTCACGCGACATCGTTCATGAATAGTCCTCGCCCCTAGCGGCCGGCCTACCGCCCGACGTCTTGACCGGTCCGTCTGATGTGGCTACAGTAGTCACACAGGAGGGACCCGGGTGGGAGAGGTCGGGATCCGCGAGCTGAAGAACCGCCTGACGCACTATTTGCGGCGGGTGGCGCGGGGCGAGGAAGTCGTCGTCACCGAGCGTGGCAAGCCCGTCGCCCTGCTGCACTCGATCCGTGCCGTGCGGCCGTCGGCCAGCCTGGAGGCGCGGCTGGCCGGGGCCGCCGCCCAGGGGTTGGTGGCGCTCCCTCGGCGGAAGCCCCTGCGGACGGTTCGGGCGGTGAAGATCTCGGGGCCGCGTCTTTCGCAGGTGATTCTCGAGGACCGGCGCTGATCTACCTCGACACGAGCGCGCTCATCAAGCGCTTCGTCGAGGAGCCGGGATCGTCGCGTGTGAACGCCCTCGTCGGCCGCGCCGACCCCGTCTCCACCGCCAAGATCGCCTACGTCGAAGTCTACGCAGGACTGGCACGGAAGCGCCGGGAAGCGGCGCTGTCCGCGAAGGGCCACGCGCTGGCCACCTCACAGTTCGAGCGCGACTGGCCTGCCTATGTACGGATCGAGTTGACGGACGAGATCCTGTCGATGGCCCGCGACTTGATCCAGCGCCATCCTCTGCGTGGCTTCGATGCCGTCCATCTGGCGTCGGCGTTGGCCATGCATCGGGCACTGGGCGAGGCTCTTCAGTTCGCCGCGGCCGACGAGAAGTTGCTGCGGGCGGCGGCGGCCGAAGGCCTTCCCACGCTGAACGTCGAAGCGTCGCGAGAGACGTGATCCACCTCCTCGTCAACGCGACCGTCCTCACCATGGACGACTCGCTGCCGGTGGCCCAGGCGCTGGCGGTGAAGGACGGACGCATCGTCGAGGTCGGCGGTACCGACGAGATCCTCTGGCTGCGTGAGGACGAGTACGAGCTGATCGACCTCGGGGGGCGCGCGATCGTCCCCGGCTTCGTCGATCCGCACAACCACTTCTCGATCGCCGCCCTCGAAGTGTTCTGGCCCGATTGCCGCACGGCCGGCAGCGTCGAGGAGCTCCAGCGTCGGCTGGCCCGGGCGGCCGCCGAGACGCCGGCCGGGGAGTGGATTCGCGGCGTCGGCTACGACCACGCGCGGCTGCCGGCCCGCCGGCACCCGACCCGCGCGGATCTCGACGCCGCCGTGCCCGACCGCCCCGCGCTGCTCGTGCACTACTCGCATCACCAGGCGGTCGCCAACTCGCATGCGCTGGCCGCCGCCGGCATCGCGCGCGGCACGCCCGATCCGCCGGGCGGCGAGATCGGGCGCGACAAGACCGGCGAGCCGACCGGGCTCCTCTTCGAGCGCGCGATCAGCGCGGTGGAGACCGCCTCGCGGGCCGGCTGGGAGGGCCGGTTCGTCGATGTCGCGCGCGCGGCCACCCTGCGCTACGCCGCGCTCGGCATCACGACGATCCAGGACGCCGCCGTCTCGCCCGCGATGGCCCGCCGCTATGCCGAGGCGCGCGCGGCCGGCGCACTGGCCATCGACATCGGCGAGGTCCACGTGGGTTCGACCGGGTGGTTCGATCCACCGGATGACGCCGCGCCCGGCGCGCCGGTCAAGCTCTTCGCCGACGGCGGCTATCGCTGCGCGATGCGCGTGGGCGACCGCGTGAGCGGCTTCCTGTTCTACGAGCGCGACGCGCTGGCGGCGCGCATGATCGTCGCCTGGCGGAGTGGCCGGAGCGTCGTCTGTCACGCGCTCGGCAACCTGGGCGTGGAGACGGCGGTCGGGGCGATCGAGGATGCACTCGCCCGCGAGCCGGCGGGGCGCGGCCGCGTGCGCGTCGATCACGCGATGTTCCTCGACCGCGCGTCGCTGGCGCGGCTCGTCGATCTCGGTGTGTGGGTCGTCGTCCAGCCGTCGTTCATCTGGGACCACGGCGGCCACGCGCCCTCGGCGGAGGTGATGCTGCGTCCCTTCGCGACGGCGCACGCCGCCGGCCTGCGCCAGGCGTTCTCCTCCGACTACCCGTGCGGCGAGAACGCGCCGCTCCTTGGAATCCAGGCCGCCGTCACCCGCCGGACGCGTCTGGGCGAACCTTCCGGGTTAGAGGAGGCGCTGTCCGCTGAAACCGCCCTGCTCGCCTACACGCTGGACGCCGCCCGGGCGGCCGGATTCGAGGCGGATCGAGGCATCCTGACGTCCGGTAAGCGCGCGGATTTCCTGGTCCTATCGTCCAACCCACTCGAGTGCCCGGCCGAGGCCATCAAGGACGTACGGGTGCTCCAGACCTGGGTGGAGGGGGCGCCCATCCTGGTTCGACCTTGACCCCCCCGACAACTATGTGTTACTTGTCGGCGCTTAGCCGACGGCGAGGCGTGAGGGGAGTCTTATGGCTCAAGTGATTGGATTCATTGGCCTGGGGATCATGGGGCGGCCCATGGCACGCAATCTCCTCAAGGCCGGCTACTCGCTGGTCGTCCATAGTCGCAGCCGCGGTCCCGTCGACGAGATCGTCAAGGGCGGCGCCACCGCGGCCGGTTCTCCGAAGGACGTCGCCGCCCAGTGCGACGTGCTGATCACGATGCTGCCCAACTCGCCCGACGTGGAGCAGGTGGCGCTCGGGTCGGGGGGCATCATCGAGGGCGCGCGGCGTGGCCTGATCGTCGCGGACATGTCCACGATCTCGCCGATCGTCTCGCAGAAGGTCGGCAAGGCGCTCGAGGCCAAGGGCGTGGCGATGCTCGACGCGCCGGTGTCGGGCGGTGAGAAGGGCGCGATCGACGGCGCGCTGTCGATCATGGTCGGTGGTGACAAGGGCGTGTTCGAGCGCGTGCTGCCGATCTTCCAGGCGATGGGCAAGACAATCACGCTGCTCGGCCCGCTCGGCTTCGGCGGCTTCACCAAGCTCGCCAACCAGATCATCGTGGCCGTAAACCTCACGGCGCTGGCCGAGGCGCTCACGCTCGGCAAGAAGGCCGGCCTCGACCGCGATCTGCTGCTCACGGCCCTGGCCGGCGGCCTGGCCGGCTCCAAGTGCCTCGAGCAGAAGCGGCCCAACTACGTGGCCAACACCTACAACCCGGGGTTCAAGATCGACCTGCACTACAAGGACCTGGGGCTCATCATGGAATCGGCGCGCGCGCTCGGCGTGCCGCTACCGGCCACGGCCGTGGTCCAGGAGCTCTTCAACGCGCTCCGCGTGAAGGGCCGCGGTGGCCTCGATCACTCGGGCGTCATCACCCTGCTGGAAGACCTCGCGGGCGCCTCGTGAGGGCCACCGTCGACCGGGCGGGCCTGGATCCGCAGGGGCGTCTGCCGAAGGTCCAGATCCGGCGCGTCCGCAAGGGCGATCTGTCCAAGGTCCGCGACTGCTTCGAGCAGAGCTTCGGCGACTTCCTCGAGCGCCAGCTCGGGACGCGGCCGCGCCAGGCGTTCAACGGCGCCCAGTACGTGCACCACCGCTGGCTCATGGAGCCGTGGGGCTGCTTCGTGGCGGAGGAGGACAATACCAAGATCGTCGGCGCCGCGCTCGCCGTCACCTGGGGCACGGTCGGCCTCCTGGGGCCGGTGGCGGTGCTCACGCACTATCACAACCAGACGATCGCCCAGCAGCTCATCCGCGCCGTGCAGGAGTTCTTCGACGAGAACAAGGCCACGCTGCACGGGGTCGTGACCTACCCGCACAGCGCCAAGCACCTGGCGCTCTTCCACAAGTTCGGGTACCGGCCCAAGTCGCTCACCGCGATCATGAGCCGCGCGCTGGACCGTCCGGGCACCCGGCCCGTGCTGCCCAAGGCGCCCAGGGGGGCGTTGACCGTCCGGCGCTTCTCGACCCTGGAGGAGACGAAGAAGAAGGCGGCGCTCGCGCGGTTCCATCGCGTCACCAACGCGATCTGCCGCGGGATGGACCTGTCCAAGGAGGTGGAGATCGTCGACGGCCTGGCGCTGGGCGACACGCTGCTGCTCGAGCGCGGGACCGATCTGATCGGCTTCGCCGTCTATCACACGCCGGGCGTGAGCGAGGCGCCCACCGGCGCCCTCTACGTGAAATACCTGGCCATCGACCGGCGCCAGCGCAAGGTGGAGCACCTCGAGCAGTTCGTCTCCAGCATCGAGGATCTCGCCCAGGAGCACGGCCTGCCGAGGGTCATCTTGCCGGTGTACTTGCGATACTGGCTCGCTTACAGCACTCTGTTGAAGTGCGGCTACCAGGTCGACTTCACCATGGTGCGGATGGAGAAGGGCAAGCCGGAGGACAACGAGGACTCCGCGGACCTTCTGCTCGACGACTGGCGTTGATCCCGCCGTGGCGCCGGCTGCTCGCGGCCGGCCTAATGCTGGCCGCCGCCGGGCCCGCCGCCGCCCACTCCCTGCTGCTCGAATCGGCGCCGGCGGCCGGCGCCACCCTGACGACGCTGCCGCGGGAGCTGATGTTGCGCTTCAACAACCGCATCGAGAAATCCCTGTCGCGTGTCCGCGTGCTGGACGAGCGCGGCGCCGCCCAGACGCTCGCCGTCACCGGCGATCCGAGCGCGGCTGATCGGCTGACGGCGAGCATCCCGCCGCTCGCCCCCGGTCGCTGGCGGGTGGAATGGCAGGTCCTGTCGATGGACGGCCACGTCGTGGCGGGCCGCTTCGAGTTCCGCCTGGCGCCGTAGCGCATGGCAGGTTTCGTCGACGTCCTCCTGCGAGGCGCGATCCTCGTCCTCGCGAGCCTCGTCCTCGGTGGCTTCGTGTGGGCGCGGCTGATCCTGCGCGCCGGACCGGGCGCGGCGCCGACACCGCCCATCGCGCTCGCGCTCCGCGTCGTCGCCGCGGGGGGTGGGCTGATCGCGCTCGCCCAGACCTCCACGCTCCTGGTCGCGCTCACCGCGCTGCGCACCACGGAGGGCTGGCCGCTGGGCGCGTTCTTCGCGACGACGTTCGCGCGCACCACGCTCGTGCGCGTCGGGCTGGGCCTGGCGGTCGGATTCCTCGCGCTGCGCCTGTCGCGGCGCGTGGCAGGGTCGCTGGCCTGGCACGCCCTGGGCGCCGGCGCCCTCACGCTCGTTGGCTCGTCGGCCGTGCTGAGCCACGCCGTGGCCCGCGTGGAGAGCCGGGAGCTCCTCCTGTTGCTCGACGCCGCTCATCAGGTGGCCGCCGCCGTGTGGATCGGCGGTCTGGCCCATCTCACGTTGTATGCGGGGTTCAGGGCGCGCCAGGTGCGACGGCCCAGGTCTGTTGGAGCGGGTGCCGCCAGCCCGGATAGACACGTGGGTGGCCTGTTCCAGAAGGTCTCCGGCTCCGACACGTCGGGTCATACCGTCCGAGACAGTGACGTTCTCGGTGATCAGGTGTCCGGACATACCGTCCGAGACAGTGACGTGTCCGGCCATTCGTTTCCCGACGATGGTGTCGTCGACGACGGGGTGGTCATCCAACGGTTCTCGAATGTGGCGTTCGGGTCGGTGATGGTGCTGATGGTGGCCGGCGCCGTGCTCACGTGGCAGTACGTGGGGGCGTGGGCGGGGTTGGTGGGGACGGCGTACGGGGTGATGGTGCTGAGCAAGGTCATCCTGCTGGCGGTGATCCTGGCGCTGGCCGCCCTGAATTTTCGCGCGGTCCGGCAGGCGAGCGCGGCGTCGCGCACGCGGCTGCTCAGGCTCGTGGAAGTGGAGCTGGGGCTCGGTGTCACGGTACTCTTCGCGGCGGCGTCCCTCACGTCGCTGCCGCCGGCGGTGGACGTGACGACCGATCGGGCGACGGTGGCCGAGGTGGCCGATCGTTTCCGGCCGACGCCGCCGCGGCTGACGAGTCCGCCGGTGGCCGAGCTCATCGAAAAGGCGGAGCCGCTCATGGCGCCCGTCACGCGGCGCGAGGCGATCGAGCGCGCGTGGTCGGAGTACAACCACCACTGGGCCGGCCTCTTCGTCCTCACCATGGGGCTATTGGCCGCGCTCGAGCGGCTGGGCGTGCGAGCGGCGCGGCACTGGCCGCTGGTCCTGCTCGGCCTGGCCGGGTTCCTCTTCCTGCGCAACGATCCGCGGGCGTGGCCGCTGGGGCCGGCCGGCTTCTGGGAGAGCTTCACGCTGCCCGACGTGCTGCAGCACCGCGCCTTCGTCGTGCTCATCGTGGCCTTCGCCGTGTTCGAGTGGATGGTGCGTACCCGGCGGCTGCCGAGTACCCCGTGGGGGTACGTGTTCCCCCTGCTGTGCGCGGTCGGTGGCGGGCTGCTGCTCACGCACTCGCACGCGATGTTCAACCTCAAGACCGAGTTCCTCACCGAGGTGACGCACGCGCCGATCGGCATCCTGGGCGCGTTCGCGGGGTGGGGACGCTGGCTCGAGCTGCGCCTGCCGGACGCGGGCCGCGGGCCCGGCTGGTTCTGGACCGTCTGCCTGATCGCGGTGGGGCTGATCCTGGGCGTCTATCGCGAGGCTTGAGGGGCGGGACGATAGCATAATGGGCCCGATGATCGGCGGACACGCCACGGCGGAGGGCACCACCCGCTATCTCGAGCGCTTCGCGAAGGGCGTGCCCGCCGAGCACTTCCGCGAGCTGGCCGGGGGCGCCCGGGCCTCGTCCATCGGCATCGGCACCTACCTCGGCCGCGAGGACGCCGCCACCGACGCGCTCTACCAGAAGGCTGTCGCCCGCGCGCTCGAGCGGGGCGTCAACGTGCTCGACACGGCCGTCAACTATCGCCATCAGCGCAGCGAGCGGGCCATCGGCGCCGCGGTGGCCGCCGCCCTGCGCGGCGGCGCGGCCCGCGACGAGATCGTCGTGGCGACCAAGGGCGGGTTCATCCCCTTCGACGCCGAGGTCCCGAGCGATCCCGCCGCCTACGTCCAGGCGACGTACGTGCGCCCCGGCATCATCCAGCCCGGCGAGGTGGTGGGCTCGCACTGCATGACGCCGCGCTACCTGCGGGACCAGCTCGACCGCAGCCGCGCCAACCTCGGCCTGGAGACCGTCGACGTCTACTACGTCCACAACCCGGAGACCCAGCTCGACGAGGTGAGCCGACCCGAGCTGCTCGAGCGCGTGGGCAAGGCGTTCGCCGCGCTGGAGGAGGCCGGCCGCGAGGGCAAGCTGCGGCTGTACGGTGCAGCGACCTGGAACGGCTTCCGGGTGGACCCGACCGAGCCGGGTTATCTCTCGCTCGCCGAGCTGGTGGACGTCGCGCGCGAGGTCGGCGGCGCCGAGCACCGCTTCCGCGTCATCCAGCTCCCGTACAACCTGGCCATGCCGGAGGCGTTCACCCGCGCCAACCAGAAGGTCGACGGGGTGTTCGTGAGCACACTGGAGGCCGCGCGGCGGCTGGGCGTGTACGTCATGGCCTCGGCGTCGGTCTACCAGGGCCAGCTCACGCGTGGGTTGCCGTCCGTCGTCACCGACTATCTGCCGGGGTTCACCTCCGACGCCCAGCGCGCCATCCAGTTCGTGCGCTCCACGCCGGGCATCGGGACCGCGCTGGTCGGCATGAAGATGCTCGCCCACGTCGAGGACAACACCGGGGTGGCGGCCGCGGCCCCGATGCCGTGGGAGCAGTTCAAGCGGCTGTTCAACGAGGCCTGAGCGGATCTTGCGGACCCCGCCCGCCTCGCGTAGTGTCGCTGCCGGCCTCGCGCTCGAGCCCGACTGGGACCGGGCGCTGGGCGTGCGACCGGCCGTCTCGGCGGTGATCTTCGACCGCCGGGGCCGGCTGCTGCTGCAGCAACGGTCGGACGGCGGTCAGTGGGGATTGCCGGGCGGATCGGTCGAGATCGGCGAGTCGGTGCGCGACGCGGTGATCCGCGAAGTGCGGGAGGAGACGGGGCTGCGCGTGAGCGTTCGGCGCCTCGTCGGCGTCTACTCCGAGCCACGGCGGCAGGTCGTGCGCTACCCGGACGGCAACGTGTGGCACTACGTCAGCGTGTGCTTCGAGTGCGCGGTGCGGGGCGGCGAGCTCACGACCTGCGACGAGACGCTGGCCCTCGCGTACGTGTCGCCCACGCGGCTGCCCGGGACGTTGCTTGCCAACCATCGAATCCGGATCCGCGATGCGCGCAGCCGGCGCGCCGCGGCCTTCGTCCGTTAGGAGGATGCCCAGGTGATGCGGCGGATTCATCACGTCGGAATCGTGGTGGAGCGTCTCACCGATGCGTACGTGTTCTACCGTGACGTGCTCGGACTGCCGCTCGTCCGCGAGGCGGAGATCGCCGACCAGGGCGTCCGCGCCGCGCTGCTGGCGGCTGGCGAGAGTGAGATCGAGCTGCTCGAGCCGCTCGGACCGTCCACGCCCGTGGGCCGCTTCCTCGCCAAGCGCGGCGAGGGCCTACACCATATTTGCTTCGAGACGCCGAACGTCGCGCACTCGCTGGCCGACCTGAGCGCCCGCGGCGTGCCGATGCTCGACACCAAGCCGCGCGCCGGCCTCGCCGGGCAGATCGGCTTCCTGCACCCCAGCGCCTGCTCCGGCGTGCTCGTGGAGCTTGCCACGCCGCCCGAGGCGCCCGGCCACGAGCGGCCATCGCCGCTGCGCCTCAAGCGCCTCGTCATCGGCAGCGAGGACGTCCGCGCCACCGCCGGCATCTTCCAGTCGCTGTTCGGCTTCAGCGAGGTGGCGATGAACGGGGGGCCGCGCACGATGCTGGCGGTGGGACGTGGCACGCTGCTGGTCGTCCCGGCACGCGAGGTCGGCGGCACCGCCGGCATGGTGGCATTGTCGTTCGTCGCCGAGGACTTCTTCGCGCTCACCGCGGCGCTGAGCCGGGCGGGGACGCCGCGCCTCGACGGGACCGGCGAGGTCACGGTGGAGCCGGCCGGCAGCCACGGCGTGCACCTGCACATCAGCCGCTACATGTTCCCGTGACCCGCCCTGTCGTCCGCTAGTGTCTCGAGTCAGAGGTTCGTGCTCCGCCCGGGGTGGCGTGGGCGCGGGGCGTACGAGGTGGGGTCCGTGGCACCACGGGGCTGGCGTCCGCCTCGCACCGGCGGCGGCTGGGCTCCATCCGGCCGGGTGACGCACGGTGACGGGCGGCGGGAACGGGTCCACGGACCCCACCTCGTACGCCCCGTGCCCACGCCAGCCACGCGGTGCGCGAGCTGCTGACTCACGGTACTAGGCTCGAACGCGCGAGTCGCGGGGCGCTGTACGCGCTGCTGGTGTGGGCGCCGCTGGCATCGGGCGCGTACCAGGGCTGGCCGCTCGCGGTGGCGTTCCTGCTGGTGGGGGCGGCGGCGGCGGCCTGGCTCGCCGCTGCGCTGGCGGCGGGCCGCCTCGAGTGGCGGCGTACGCCGCTCGACCTCCCCGTCCTGCTCCTGCTGGCCCTGATTGCCGTCCAGCTCGCCGTCGGCAACCGCGCGCTCGTCGTCTGGGCGCTGGCGCCCGCTCAGCTCGTGACCGACGTCGCCGCGGACTTTCCGGCGCCGTTCCTCGCGGTCGGGACGGTGGCGCCGCGCCACACCGTCGCCGCCGGCCTGACCTTCGTCGGCTACGCGATCGTGTATTTCCTCGTGGTCCAGACCGTGCGCACGCGCCGGCAGGTCGGCCGCCTCGTCCGCGTCCTCCTGCTCGTCGGCGGTCTCATGGCGTTCCTGGGCCTGGTCGACTACCTCACGGGGGAGTCGGCGCTCACGCGGCTGCGCGGGCACGCGTTCCCCGCGCGGCTGTCGGGGACGTTCGTGAACCCCGACCACTTCGCGGCCTGGCTGGCCATGCTCATCGCGCTCGGCCTGGGCTGGATGGTCGCGCGGGCGCCGGCGCCTCGCCGGACGCCCTCGCTGGCCACGCTGCTCTCGGTGCGCGAGCTGCGCGAGCAGGCGATGCGGCGCACCCTGCCGCTGGTGGGTATCGTGGCCATGAGCCTGGCCCTCGTCTTCACGCTGAGCCGGGGCGGTCTGGTGAACGTGGTCGCGGCGCTGCTGGCCCTGCTCGCGATGCTGCGGGCCGTGCGGCGCGTACGGCGCAGCCTCGTCGCAACCGGCGTGCTGCTGCTCGCCGTCCTCGCCGGCGGCGGCTGGATCGGCTTCGGCCCGGTGCTGGCGAGGCTCGCGGTCGCCTCGGAGGGCACCGCCTACCGGCTCGGTCAGTACGCGGCCTCCTTGCCGATGCTGCGCGAGTTCCCGCTGCTCGGCGTGGGCCTCGGCGCCTATCGCGAGATCTATTTCCGCTACCAGCCGCTCGCGCATCAGCCCGAGACGCTGTACTTCCCCTACGCCCACAACGACCTGCTCCAGCTCGCCATCGAGCTGGGCCCGGCCGGCGCGCTGCTCTGCCTCTTCCTGGGCTGGCGTCTCGTCGCCGATCTGCTCGGCGCGCACCTGCTCGGGCGCGGCGCCTGCCCGGTGGACGGCGGCGAGGGGCAGGCGGCGATGCGCAGCGATCGCTACAGCGCCGGCATCGCGATCGGCGCGCTGGCCGGGATCGCCGGGCTGGTCGCCCACAGCGCGCTCGATTTCTCGGCGCGCATTCCGGCTGTCGGCTTCCTGGCGGCGACGCTGCTGGGGCTGGCCACCGTCGCGCTGCACACGCGCCTGCAGCCCGGCCACGAGCAGCTCCTGAGCGGGACGGTGACGGTGACGCTCGCGCGGCCCGGGCGCGCCGTCGTCTTCGGCGCCCTGGCGACGGTCGCCGTCGCCGGCTGGACGTGGGCGTGGGTACACACGGGCCGCGTGCGGACGGCCGAGGCCGCGCTCCTCGAGAGGCCGGCCGTCGAGGCGCCGGCGCGCGCGGAGGCGCTCCTGGCGCTCGACGCCCGCAGTCCGCACGCCCTGGTGGCTCGCGCCCGGGCGCGGCAGCGCGAGGCGCTGCGCGCCTGGGGATCGTCGCCGTCGGCCGGCGTCGATCGCGATCGGCGCGCGCGCGAGCTGCTGGGCCGGGCCCGCGCGGATCTGCACGCCGCACTGACCGCCACGCCGAGCAATCCGTGGCTCCACCTCGACCTCGCGTGGGTGGAGGCGAGCGACGCGGTGGTGCAGGGACGCGGCGGCCCCGAGGGCCTCGCGGCCGCGCTCACCCACGGCGCCCGCGCCGTCGCGCTCGGCCGCGACAGTCCGCTGTTCTACGCCGGCATGGCGCGGCTCGCCTACTCGGTGCCCGAGCTGAGCCTGCGCGCGGCGCGCGAGGGTGTCGCGCGCCGGGCGACGCTGATGCCCGAGATGGTCGATCTCTATCGGCCGCTCGGTCTCACCGACACGGAGTGGCTGGCGCTGGTCCCCGCCACCGCCGTCGACCGGCTCGAGCTGGCGATCCTGCTCGAGGCGCGCGGGCTCCGTGCCGCCAGCCTCCACGTCTTCCGCGCGGCCGTCGCGGCGGCGTCACCGTCGGAGGCGGGCGTCTATCGGTGGGCGCTGGCCGAGGCGCTCGGGCGCGCGGGCGAGGATGCCGAGGCGGTACAGATGCTGCGCGCCGCCCTGGCGACGGAGGCGGACAATCCCGAGCTGGCCCGCGCGCTGGGCGCGGCCCTCGCGCGCCGCGGGGACCCGGAGGCGCTCGACTACCTGCGCGCGGCCGCGGCCGGCATGGACCGACTCGTGGGGGCGACGGAGCGCCGGCCGTTCCCCGTCCGCGCGCCGCGCCTGGCCGGGCTCGTCGAGGGACTGGCCGGCGACCTCGATCGCCCGCTACGCTATCGTCGCGCGCTCGCCAACTATCTCGGCGAGCGCCGTCTGTGGGACCAGGCGCTGCCGCAATGGCGCGAGCTGGTCGCCGCCGAGCCGCGCGACGCCGAGTCACGCTTCGGTCTGGGCGTGGCCCTCGAGGCGACCGGCGCGATCGCCGAGGCGCTGGACGCCTTCCGCGCCGCCGTCAGCCTGGACCCGCGGGCGTCGCGCTACCGCCGGCGCCTGGCCGAGCGCCTGTGGCAGAGCGAGCAGTTCTTCCAGGCGATCAACGAGTGGCGCGCGCTCAAGGAGCAGCAACCCCGCGACGTCGAGACCCGGCTGGCGCTTGGCCGCGCCTACGAGCGGGTCGGCCAGCCGACCGACGCCTACCGTGAGTACCGCGAGATCCTGGCGCTGGTGCCCGAGCAGGCCGACGCGGCCCGCGCGATCGCGAGGATGGAAGGGCGGCGGCGCTAGTGCCTCGCGTCAGATATTCGTCCGCCGTCCGGGCCGACGTGGGTGGGGGATGCACGAGGTGGGGTCCGTGGCACCACGCGGCTGGAGTCCGCCTCGCCCGTCCGCGGCTGGGCTCCATCCGGCTGCGGGGCGCACGGTCACGGGCGGCGGGAACGGGTCCACGGACCGCACCTCGTGCATCCCCCACCCACGTCGGCGACACGGTGCGCGAATTTCTGACGTGGGGCCCTAGCCGTTCGGGAGCCGCATTGACTGTCGCGTCGTTGGTGGGAACATTGAAGCGCGAATCGAGGCAGCCCTCATGCGCTACCGACGCCTGCACGTTCGATACGCGATGGTGATGCCCTCCGGCGGGGCGTGGCCGTACGGCGCCGTGTGGCCGGACGATCGCCTGCGCATCCTGGTGCAGGCGTCCTGGCGCCCGGACGCCGATCTCTACGAGACGGCGGCCACCGTCGAGGTCGCGGTGGAGCTGGCCGGCGTCGACGAAGAGGACGTCGAGATCCAGCTCTTCGACGACGTGCTCGTCGTCGCGGGGCGTCGCCGGCTCCCCTCGGCGACCGCGGAGGCCCGGTTCCACGCGGCCGGCATCCGCCAGGGCGCCTTCCAGGTGACCTTGCCGCTGCCGGCGCCCGTCGATCCCGAGCAGGTCGAGGCGCGCTACGACCGCGGCCTGCTGCGCATCACGCTTCCCAAGCGCGCGGAGGCCGCCTGATGGCCGTGCCCGCAGTCGCCGGCGACGTCGCCATTCCGGACGCGCTCCCCATCCTGCCGCTGCGGGATGGCGTCGTCTTCCCCCAGACCGCGGTGCCGCTCGCCGTCACTCAGCCCGGCTCCATCCGGCTCGTCGACGACGTCATGCGCGGCAATCGGCTCCTGGCGCTGGTCGCGCAACGTGATCCGCAGAAGGAGCCGGTCGCCCTCGACGACCTCCACCGGGTCGGGACCGCCGGCGTGATCCACCAGCTCGCGCGCGGCGCCGACGGCAGCGTGCGCCTGATGGTGCAGGGCCTCGAGCGCGTGCGCCTGCTGGACCTGCTCGGCGCCGAGCCCTACCTGGTCGGGCGGGTCGAGGTGGCCGGCGAGCCGGTGGTGGACGCACCGGAGGTGGACGCGCTCCGGCGCGCGGTCGTCGAGATCTTCGGCCGGCTGGTGGCCGTCTCCCCGGAGCTGCCGGACGAGCTGGCGGCCGGTGCCGCCAACGTGGCCGATCCCCGCCAGCTCGTCTACTTCGCCGCCTCGGTCGTGCCGCTCGGCGTGGCCGCACGGCAGGAGCTGCTCGAGCTGGACCCGATCACGGCCAAGCTGCGGCGCCTGGTCGACCTGCTGCAGCGCGAGCTGGCCGTGCGCGAGCTGGGCCGCAAGATCACCAGCGAGACCGAAGAGCGGCTGACCAAGGCCCAGCGCGAGCACTATCTGCGCGAACAGGTGCGCTCCATCCAGCGCGAGCTCGGTGACGGGGACGGCGGCGCCGGCGAGCTGGCCGAGCTGCGCCGGCGGCTCGAGGAGGCCGGGCTGCCGGACGAGCCGCGGCGGGAGGCGGAGCGCGAGCTCGCCCGCCTGGCGAACCTGTCGCCGGCCTCGCCGGAGCACGGCATGATCCGAACGTATCTGGACGTGATGGTGAGCCTGCCGTGGACCAGGCTCGACGGCGGGATCATCGACATCCACCACGCCCGCCGGATTCTCGACGAGGACCACTACGACCTCGACAAGGTCAAGGACCGGATCCTCGAGTACCTCGCCGTGAAGAAGCTCCGGCAGGAACGGGCCGGCCGGACGGTCGAGCCGCCGCCGGTGACGGGCGACACGCCGGCGCGCGAGCCCATCCTGTGTTTCGTCGGCCCACCCGGCGTGGGCAAGACCAGCCTGGGCCAGAGCGTGGCCCGCGCCCTCGGCCGCAAGTTCGTGCGCATGTCGCTGGGCGGCGTGCGCGACGAGGCGGAGATCCGCGGCCACCGCCGCACGTACATCGGCGCGCTGCCCGGCCGCGTCATCCAGGGGCTGCGGCGGGTCGAGCGGCGCGATCCCGTCTTCATGCTCGACGAGATCGACAAGATCGGCGCGGACTGGCGGGGCGATCCCGCCTCGGCGCTGCTGGAGGTGCTCGACCCGGCCCAGAACCACACCTTCGTCGACAACTACCTGGGGGTGCCCTTCGACCTGTCGCAGGTGCTGTTCATCGCCACCGCGAATACGCTCGACACCATCCCGGGGCCGCTGCGCGACCGCATGGAGATCCTCACGCTGTCCGGCTACACCGACGAGGAGAAGGTCGGGATCGCGCGGCAGTACCTGATCCCCAAGCAGCTCGCCGCCCACGGGCTGGCCGCCGACGAGCTGGTCTTCGAGCCGGAGGCGCTGCGCCACATCGTGCGAGCGTACACGCGCGAGGCCGGCGTGCGGAACCTGGAGCGGGAGATCGCCACGGTGGCGCGCAAGGTGGCCCGGCGGCTGGCCGAGGGCGAGCGGGGCCCGGTCCGGGTCACCGCCGACAGCCTGGTCGAGTTCCTCGGCCGCCCGCGCTTCTTCGACGAGGTGGCCGAGCGCACCACCCGGCCCGGCGTCGCCACGGGCCTGGCGTGGACGCCGACCGGTGGCGACGTGCTCTTCGTGGAGGTGACGATGATGCCGAGCTCCGAGGAGCGGCTGCTGCTCACCGGGATGCTCGGCGACGTGATGCGCGAGAGTGCCCAGGCTGCCGTTTCCTACGTGTGGTCCAACGCCACCGCGCTCGACATCGACCCCAAGACCTTCGAGGGCAAGACGATCCACGTGCACGTGCCGGCCGGCGCCATTCCCAAGGACGGGCCGTCGGCGGGGGTGACGATCACCACGGCGCTCGCCTCGCTGGCCAGCGGGCGGCCGGTGCGCAGTGACCTGGCGATGACCGGCGAGATCACGCTCCGGGGCAAGGTGCTGCCCGTCGGCGGGATCAAGGAAAAGGTGCTGGCGGCGCACCGGGCGGGGCTGCGCTCGGTGATCCTGCCGCGCCGCAACGAGCGTGACGTCGACGACGTCCCGGCGGAGATCCGCCGTGACGTGCACGTCGTCTTCGTGGACGACGCCGCCGAGGTCCTGCGCTACGCCCTCACGCCCGCGGCCGACCTGCACCGCGCGGCGTGAGGGACCCGGACCGCCCGCCGGTGACAGCCAGTGAACGAATCACGTGGTCGGGGGGTGTGGGGGGCCATGTCGGGGCCCCAGGCGCGAGCGCGCACCAGAGGAGCGACACGGCTCCGCCGGGTCGCTCCGAATGATGGGGGGGTGTGGGGGGCCATATCGGGGCCCCCCACTCAGGTCAGGCGGCGCGGCGGAACTCCGCCCGTATCTCGGACTGTCCACGACGTAGACGGAATGCCAGCCCTACCAGCAGCGCGCCAAAGACGACCGCGTAGGCGCCGATCCAGAAGACCAGAGCCAGCGCGCCGGCTCCCGGCGCGAACATGAGCAACCCGCCGAAGACGACCGAGAGCACCCCGCTCGCCACCAGCCACCACTCGTTCGGGATCTCGTCGCGCAGCCGGATGGCCGCGACGATCTCCAGCACGCCGGTGATCACCGCCCACACGGCGATCACGTAGAGGAGCACGAGCGTGGTCAGGCCCGGCATGGCGAAGGTGACGATGCCCGCCCCGAGGCTCACCAGGCCCTCGAGGGCCAGCCACCATCGCGGTTGCTCGCCGGTGCGTCCCCGGAGGGCGGCGATCAGATTGAAGACGCCATCGACGATGGCATAGACGCCGAACAGCAGGATCAGGGTTACCAGTGTCACACCTGGCAGAACGAATGCGAGGACACCAAAGATGATCGCGGCCACGCCACGAATCGCCAGCGCCCACCAGTTTCGGGCCAATGCCGCCATGTCCATGTGCGTGCCTCCTGCTGCGAGAATCGGGCGGAGATGTTCGTGCAACCCCTGCGCCAGGGAGCCCACATGAAGCCACCGGCCTTTCTCTTCGACCTCGACGGCACCCTGGTCGATAGCGTGTACCAGCACGTCCTGGCCTGGCGTGAGGCGCTCGAAGCGGCCGGGATCGACGTCGCGGTGTGGCGTATTCACCGTCGGGTCGGCATGAGCGGGGGGTTGTTCGTCAACGCGCTGTTGCGCGAAACCGGGCACCGCGTGAGCGAGGAGGAGGCGGCGCGCCTGCAGGCGCATCACGCCCGGGCCTACGCCGCGCAGATCGGTCAGGTGCGGCCACTGCCCGGCGCTCGGGAACTGCTGGCGTTCCTGTCGCGGGCCGGGGTGCCCTGGGCGATCGCGACGAGTGGACGACGGGAGAGTGCCGGACCCGCTCTCGCGTTGCTCGGCCTGTCGGCGGAGGTTCCCGTTGTTACAAGGGACCAGGTGGAACGTGCCAAGCCCGATCCTGATCTTTTTCTGGCGGCGGCGCGGCGTCTGGGCGTGGACGTGACGGAGTCGGTGGTCGTCGGCGATAGCGTGTGGGATCTCCTCGCCGCCCACCGTGCCCGGGCGCTGGGCGTCGGCTTGCTCTCTGGCGGGTACGGACAGGAGGAATTGGAGCGGGCGGGCGCGTACCGCGTCTACCAGGACCCTGCCGACCTGCTGCGCCATCTGGACGAGGTCGGCGTGCGTACCTTCGGGTGAGGGCGCTCGAGACGCACGTCGAGGGCATCACCGTTGCACGACCTCGGCACCATGACAGATCGCTCGCCTCGTGCTGCCGGTGAGCGAGCGCGATCACGTTCAGGGGCCGGCGAACGCACCGTGCACCCTGGTGGAGTACGGCGACAACGAGTGCCCCTTCTGCGGGCAAGCCTACCCGATCGTCAAGGCCGTGCAGGCCCGGCTCGGCCGACGGCTTTGCTCCGCGTATCGTCATTTCCCGCTCAGCGAGATTCACCCGCGCGCGGTGCCGGTGGCCGAGGCCGCGGAGGCGGCGGGCACCCAGGGCAAGTTCTGGGAGATGCACGACATGCTGTTCGAGAGCCAGCCAGCCCTGAGCGACGCCCTGCTGACGGCCGCTCACGTCCACGCGTGATCCCAGGCGGCGATACGATCCACGAGAAGCCGCTCCTGGTGTTCGACGCGGAGAAGGCGAGGCGAGATCCTCCGCCTGATGGCCGCGCAGCTGCTTCTGGCCGGCAGGGTGATCGCCATCCTGGAGCCGAGCGACATGAGCACCGCCGAGCGCCTGGAGCGCCTGCTGCGCCACGACCCGACCGGGCTGACGCACCCGGAGGCCGGCGCCGCGACGTCTATGTCGCCGAGTGCCACTACGGGGCGTTCGTACGCACCGTGCCGCTGCCCACCCGGGATCGACCTCGACCGCGCGGAAGCGCGCGTCACCAATAGCGTGCTGACGATCCGGTTTCCCAAGATGGCGACGCGGCCCGGCACCCGCCGCATCCCGATCCACACCTGACCCGGAGGACGCCATGGCCAAAGTGATCGGCATCGACCTCGGCACCACCAATTCGGTCGTCGCGGCGATGGAGGGCGGCAACCCCGTCGTCATCCCCAACCAGGAGGGCAGTCGCCTCACCCCGTCGGTGGTGGCCTTCACCAAGGACGGTGAGATCCTCGTCGGCCAGGTCGCGAAGCGGCAGGCCATCACGAACCCCGAGAACACCGTGTTCTCGATCAAGCGGTTCGTGGGGCGTCGCTACGAGGAGGTGCAGGAGGAGATCAAGAAGGTCCCCTACAAGGTCGTGAAGGCGGCGAACGGCGACGTGCGTGTCGAGATCCGGGGCAAGCAATACTCACCGCCGGAGATCTCGGCCATGATCCTGCGCAAGCTGAAGGAGGCGGCCGAGGCCTACCTGGGCGAGAAGGTCACCCAGGCCGTCATCACCGTGCCCGCCTACTTCAACGACAGCCAGCGCCAGGCCACCAAGGACGCCGGCAAGATCGCCGGCCTGGAAGTGCCGCGTATCATCAACGAGCCGACCGCCGCCGCGCTGGCGTACGGGCTCGACAAGAAGGCGGACGAGCAGATCTCCGTCTACGACCTCGGCGGCGGCACCTTCGACATCTCGATTCTCGAAATCGGCCAGGGTGTCTTCGAGGTGAAGGCGACCAACGGCGACACCCACCTCGGCGGCGACGACTTCGACCAGCGCGTCATCGACTGGATCGCCGACGAGTTCGGCCGGCAGAACGGCATCGACCTCCGGAAGGACCGGATGGCGCTGCAGCGGCTGAAGGAGGGCGCCGAGAGGGCCAAGATCGAGCTGAGCTCGACGATGCAGACCGAGATCAACCTGCCGTTCATCACGGCCGACGCCAGCGGTCCCAAGCATCTGGTGATGACGCTCACCCGGGCCAAGCTCGAGAGCCTCGTGGACGACCTGATCCAGCGCACCGTGCCGCCGTGTCAGCAGGCGATCAAGGACGCCGGGGTCACCGCGCAGGACGTCGACGAGGTCGTGCTCGTCGGCGGTCAGACCCGCATGCCGAAGGTCCAGCAGGTGGTGACCAGCCTGTTCGGCAAGGAGCCGCACAAGGGCGTGAACCCCGACGAGGTGGTCGCGGTCGGTGCCGCCATCCAGGCCGGCGTCCTGGCCGGCGACGTCCGGGACGTGGTGCTCCTCGATGTCACCCCGCTGTCGCTCGGCGTGGAGACGCAGGGCGGCGTCACCACCGTCCTCATCCCGCGCAACACGACCATCCCCACCCGGAAAAGCGAGATGTTCACCACCGCCGCCGACAACCAGCCCGGCGTCGAGGTGCACGTGCTTCAGGGCGAGCGGCCCCTGGCGCAGGACAACCGGACGCTGGGGCGGTTCCAGCTGGCCGGGATCGCGCCGGCGCCGCGCGGCGTACCGCAGATCGAGGTGGCCTTCGACATCGACGCCAACGGCATCCTGAACGTGTCGGCCAAGGACATCGCCACCGGCAAGCAGCAGCAGGTCCAGATCACCGCCTCCTCCGGCCTCAGCAAGGAGGAGGTCGAGCGCAAGGTGCGTGAGGCGGAGACCCACGCCGCCGACGACGCCCGCCGCAAGCAGGACGTCGAACTACGCAACCAGACCGATGCGCTCGTGTACTCGGCCGAGCGGACGCTGAACGAGCACGGAGCAAAGCTGGATGGCGGTGAGCGCCAGGCGGTCGAGCAGGCACTGGCCGATGCCCGCGACGCCCTGCGCTCGGACGACATGGACCGCATCCGGCGGGCGCACGAGAACCTGACGCGCGTCGCCCAGACGCTCAGCCAGGTCGCGTATCGCGAGGCCCGGAGCGGCGCGGGCGGCGGGCCGCAGGCCGGCGCGGCACCGTCGGGCGGTCCGCGCGACGGCGAGGTCGTGGACGCCGAGTTCACCGATACCGACGAGCGCAACGAGCGCAAGGCCAGTTGATCGAATGGACGCCGCCGAGGCGGAAGGTTTCGACCGGGCGGATGGAGCCGAGGACGTGGAGCGCCTGCGCCAGGCGCTCGACGACGAGGAGCGTCGCCATCTCCGCCTGCGGGCGGACTTCGAGAATGTCCGCCGGCGCGCCGCCCATGAGCGTGACGCTGCCCGACAGGACGGCCGCCGGGCGGCCCTGCTGCCGCTGCTTGCCGTGCTCGACACGCTGGAGCGCGCGCTGGCCGCCGGCTCCACCGATCCCGATTTCTACGAGGGGGTAGCGGCGACGCATCGACTCTTCACCAGCGCCCTGCGCGAGGCCGGGGCCGAGGCGGTCGAGAGCGTGGGCCGCGCGTTCGACCCGCAGGTGCACGAAGCCGTGGCCACGGTGCCGTCGAGCGGGGTCGAGCCCGGCACCGTGGCGGGCGAGGTGCGGCGTGGCTATCGGATCGGCAACGAGCTGCTCCGCCCCGCCCAGGTCGTCGTGGCCACGGGCCCGGAACCCGCCGACTCATGGCGGTGAAGTTTCGCGACTACTACGAGGTACTGGGAGTGCCGCGCACCGCCACCGCCGACGACATCAAGCGGGCCTATCGCCAGCTCGCCCGCAAGCACCATCCCGACCTGCAACCGGCCGCCGAGCGTAACCGGGCCGCCGAGCGCTTCAAGGAGATCAACGAGGCCTACGAGGTGCTGAGCGACGCGGACAAGCGTGCCCGCTACGACGCGCTCGGCTCCGGCTACAGGAGCGGCACCGACTTCACGCCCCCGCCCGGCAGCGAGTGGCGGACGACGACGACGACGGGCGGACCGGGCGAATGGGAAAGCGTCTCGGACTTCAGCGACTTCTTCGCCTCCCTGTTCGGTCGGTCGTCCGGCCGCGGAACCCGCTCGGGGCGGGACGGGCGCGACGGCGTTCGTGTGACGTTTCCCGGCAGCGACGTCGAGGCCGAGCTCCCGATCACGTTGCAGGACGTCCTCCGCGGCGGCCGTCGGCGCATCACCCTGGACGGCGGCCGCGGCCTCGACGTGGAGATTCCAGCCGGCGTCCGCGACGGCACCGTGCTGCGCCTGCCGGGCCAGGGTGAGCGCGGCGGCGGGGGCGGACCGCCCGGCGATCTGTTCCTGCGCGTGCGCCTCGTGCCGGACCCGCGCTATCGCGTCAAACGCGACGATCTGGAGATGGACCTGCCGCTGTGGCCGTGGCAAGCGGTCCTCGGCGCCCAGGTGAAGGTCGACACACCCGATGGCAACGTCACGCTCCGCGTGCCGGCGGGGACGCAGAGCGGGCGACGCCTGCGGCTGCGCGGCCGTGGGCTGCCGCGCCCGGACGGCCGTCGCGGGGATCTCCACGCGGTCGCGCGGATCATGGTGCCCGAGCAACCGAGCGAGGCCGAGCGGGCCGCCTACGAGGCGCTACGGCAGGCCGCCGCCGTGCCCGCCGATCAGCCGGCGCGGGGCTGAGCGTGAGCGCCTCGGTCGCGCGGGCCGCGTTGCGCACCGAGGTGCACCTCTCCACCGTGCAGCTGGCGGCGGCGGCCGACATCAGTCACGCCCAGCTCGCGCGCCTGATCAGTCTCGGGCTGGTGGAGCCCAGCGAACCGGGGACGAGCGACTTCACGGCGGCAACGGCGGCGCGCCTGCGGCGGATGCTGCGCCTGCGCCGCGACCTCCACGTGAACCTGATGGGGGCCACGATCATCCTGGACCTCTTGGAGCGCCTCGGCCAGCTGGAGGCCGACCTGACGCACGCGCGCCGTGAAGTGACGAGCAACCCAGGGTGATCGAGGCGCGCCCCGGCTATGCCGGCGCGCGACAAGCGACGGGGGCTTGCCTCGGAAATGCGGGGGCATTTCGTCCTGCGGGGTGGGCCGTCTCGATCTGGGCCCGGAGAGCACA
Organism: uncultured Candidatus Rokubacteria bacterium; assembly: GCA_963743355.1. Classification (GTDB taxonomy): domain Bacteria; phylum Methylomirabilota; class Methylomirabilia; order Rokubacteriales; family CSP1-6; genus AR5. The sequence continues at coordinate 1,706,675 of CAVUPM010000002.1, read as the reverse complement.
CGCAAGACCGAGGAGCGCCCCGGGTTTCCCGGGGCGTGGCGAGCGTTGGGGGCTTGGGGGCCATGTCGAGGCCCCCATGATGATTGGGGGGCCTGTCGGCGCGCCCGCGTCGGCTAGACGGCGATCGTCGAGGGACTGGCCCAGCGGATCGTGCGCGGCGACGTGCCCGAAGGGCTCAAGCACAAGCGCATCGTCGCGCTCGACATGGGCGCGCTGGTCGCCGGGGCCAAGTATCGCGGCGAGTTCGAGGAGCGCCTGAAGGCCGTGCTGAAGGAGGTCACTCGACTCGCAAGGCGAGATCATCCTCTTCATCGACGAATTGCACACCGTCGTGGGGGCCGGCGCCGCCGAAGGCGCCATGGACGCCAGCAACCTGCTCGAAGCCGATGCTGGCCCGGGGCGAGCTGCACTGCATCGGCGCCACGACCCTCGACGAGTACACGCAAGCACATCGAGAAGGACGCCGCCCTCGAGCGGCGCTTCCAGCCGGTGATGGTGGACGAGCCGTCGGTGGAGGACACCATCTCGATCCTGCGCGGGCTCAAGGAGCGCTACGAGATCCACCACGGCGTCCGCATCAAGGACGCCGCCCTGGTGGCCGCCGCCGTGCTGTCCCATCGCTACATCTCCGACCGGTTCCTCCCCGACAAGGCGATCGACCTCGTCGACGAGGCCGCCGCGCGCCTGCGCACCGAGATCGACTCGATGCCGGCCGAGCTGGACGAGATCTCGCGCCGCGATCCTGCAGCTCGAGATCGAGCGCGAGGCGCTGCAGAAGGAGACCGACGTCGCCTCCCGCGACCGGCTGAGCAAGCTCGAGCAGGAGCTGGCGCGGCCTGCAGGAGCAGGCCACGACGCTGCGTGCGCAGTGGGAGCGCGAAAAGGCCGCGCTCGAGCGTCCTCGCCAGCTGCGCAAGCAGCATCGAAGAGGTCGAAGCTGGAGATCGAGCAGGCCATGCGCGCCTACGACCTCAACCGCGCGGCCGAGCTGCAGTACGGCACGCTGGCCGAGCTCGAGCGTGAGATGCAGGAGGCGGAGGCGCAGGCTGCAGGCCACGGGCGGTCGAGCGGCTCTTCAAGGAGGAAGTGGACGAGGAGGACATCGCCGAGATCGTCGCGCGGTGGACCGGTATTCCGGTGTCCAAGATCATGGAGGGCGAGATGCAGAAGCTCCTTCGCCTGGAGGAGGAGCTGCACCGCCGCGTCATCGGCCAGGACGAGGCCGTGCGCGCGGTCGCCGACGCCGTCATCCGCGCCCGGGCCGGCATCAAGGACCCGAAGCGGCCGATCGGCTCGTTCCTGTTCCTCGGCCCCACCGGCGTCGGCAAGACCGAGCTGGCCCGGCCCTGGCCGAGGTCCTGTTCGACGACGAGAGCGACATGATCCGCCTCGACATGTCCGAGTACATGGAGAAGCACACCGTCGCGCGCCTGATCGGGGCGCCGCCGGGGTACATCGGCTACGACGAGGGCGGCCAGCTCACCGAGGCCGTACGCCGGCGACCCTATTCCGTGATTCTCTTCGACGAGATCGAGAAGGCGCATCCTGATGTCTTCAACATCCTGCTGCAGATGCTCGACGACGGGCGGCTGACCGACGGCCACGGCCGCACGGTCGACTTCAAGAACACGGTCATCATCATGACCTCGAACATCGGCAGCCAGCTCGATCCTCGAGCTGCGCGGGGCCGACGATGCGCAGCTACCAGCGCATGCGCGAGCAGGTGCTGCAGGCACTGCAGCGTCAGTTCCGGCCGGAGTTCCTGAATCGCGTGGACGACGTCGTCGTCTTCCGCGCGCTCACCGAGGTCGAGCTGCGCGAAGATCGTGGACATCCAGCTGCGACGGGTTGCGGCGGCGCCTGGCCGAGCGCCGGATCACCCTTGAGGTTGCCGACGCGGCGCGCGCCTATCTGGCTCGCGTCGGCTACGATCCCGTCTTCGGCGCCCGGCCGCTGAAGCGGCCATCCACCGCGACGTCGAACCCGTGGCGCGATATCTCGGCACGTACACGACCACTTCCGGGTTGAGCGTGCGCGCGAGCTGCGCGTCGATCGCTGGTCACGAAGGCGCGCATCCGCCTCGGCCATCACCCCGTTCGAGGCCACGATGGAGGCGGAGCTGGCGGCGCTGCTGCGGGCGGGCGCGCCTGCCCGCGCCGTCCGCATCACCGTCCGGGAGCGCGTGGTCGCGCGCATGGAGCGCGGTCCGCTCGGCGCCCGCGAGGTGGGTGAGGCCGTGGAATCGGTGGTGCGCGCCGCTTGCCGCCTGGCCCGGGAGGTCAACGCCCCCGATGAGCTCGTGGAGACCGTATGTCGCGCGGCGCTGGAGGCCGTGCGCGGGCATGGTGGGCAGAGCTCGCAGCTGGCTTGCCGAGGCGACGCTCGCCGCCACGGCCCGCCCCCCGCGCGGCCGAGAATCTCGACGGACTCCACCGCGCCGGCGCGAGGCGTTTTCACGCTGCTCGTCAGGTGCGAGGCGAGAAGCTCGTTCCAGGTCCAGTCCGGCTCGCCCAGCCGCACGCGGGCCACGCCGAGCGTGACGCCCTCGGCCGTGTCGTTTCCGAAGTGCTCGGGCCCGCCCGTGGCTGCGCGCGTGGTGGCGAAGAAGACCGGTAGGCGGGTGGTATGCAGCTCCTGCGGCAGGTGGCGCTCGAAGGCGACCCGCGCCCCGCGGCGAGCGTGGCCAGGGCGATGAACGCGACGCATAGCCGGTCGGGCACGTGGGAAGTCCCTGGGCGACTCATGACTGCTCGGTGCAGACTCTGTGAATCAAGGTGCTGAGGCGATCACGCGTGCGGTCCGGTTCTCGACCCCATCGAGGTCTAAGTTGCGGAGCGCGCTGCAAGACCGAGGCCCAGATCGTTCGGGATGGACGGTAAGGGGGGCACGTCAGGCCCCCCGCGAGGTCAGAACGGCGGCGGGGCGGCGGCGATCGCCTCGAGCTCGCGGCGTGTGTACGACCCGAGGCTGCGGAAGTCGAGATCCGTGTAGTTCTTGATCCAGCGCATGGCGATCCGGACCGCCTTGCGGTAGCGCTCGCGCAGGGCGGCATCGGCGGGGCGCTTGCTCAGGATGTCGTCCAGCTCCTCGCCGAGCAGCCGCTTGACCAGCGCGAAGTCGTGCGCCGCCGCCGGGCCGTCGGTGGTGCGGGCGGCGTGGCGGATGCGCTGGGCGATCTGGGCGACCGACATGCGGCCGGTGGCGAGGTCCTCCATGAGCGCGGGATGCACGCCCGGCTTGCCCTCGAGGCTGTCGATGCCCTTGGCGCCGCGGCCGTTGAGCCAGCCCTCGACGTACTCGATGAGCATCCGCGCGTTGCGCCGCGTGCCCTCCACGGTGACGGGACCGGCCGGCACCTGGATCGTCACCGGATAGTTGTCGGGGTTGGCCATCGGCGCGGTGGGCTTCCACCCGGAGCCGATGAGCTGCCGGAACGGATCGGCGGCGGTCTTCATGTGGAAGATGTGCGCCACCCACGCGCGGATGAAGCCCTGGGCCGCTTCCCACTCCTTGTCCTTGCGGATCGACTCGGCGGCCGCGCGGTTCACCTCGGGGTCGGGGTTGGGCAGGGCGGTGGCCATGCCGCCGACGGGAACGGCGCCGCGCTTGAGGCAGACGGCGACCAGGCGCCGGAAGATGTCGGCGATGAACGGCGTCGTCTTGACGTCGACGCCGAAGCGATCGGGCCACACCGATCTTGGATCGGCCATGACGTACTCGAAGACGGAGGCCTTGAGGTCCCACCGCGCGGCGTTGAGGCCGGCGGCGTAGGGGCCCAGCTCGTAGAGCATCTCCTCCATCTCGTACACGCAGGGCAGCGACTCGACGAGCACGATGGCGCGGATGGTGGCGCTGGCCAGCCACGGCAGCCGCGCGCGGCTGATGTCGAAGAGATCGCGGTAGACGCGGGCCTCGGCGGCGAACTCGAGCTTGGGCAGGTAGAAGTAGATGCCCTGGCCGCGCTCGGCCTGGGCGCGGCCGGCGTGGAAGAGCGTGAGCGCGGTACCGAGCACCGCCGCGTTGACCGGCCGGCCGTCGATGGTCACCTCGGGCTCGGACAGGTGGAGGCCGCGCTCGCGGTGCATGAAGAACGGCAGCTCGCCGGGGGCGATCTTGTACTCGCGATTGCGGGCGGCGTCGCGGAAGTACAGCTCGCGCTGGACCGCCGCCACCCGGTTGTGCGCGGACTGCACGGTATCGATCAGCCGGTGCCCACCCGAGTCCTCGTCGTCGTCGAGGTCGCCCTCGGCGCGCTCGCCCTCCGGCCCCGGGTTCAGCGCGTTGATGAACATCGAGGTGATCGAGCAGGGTCCCGAGATCTCGATGCCGGGCTTGCGCAGGTCGTCCGGCACCGGCGGCACCTTCCAGTTGCCGGTGTTCGCCTCGCTGCGCGGCGGGTGCGTGGGCAGCGCGCCCTGCGTGAGCGCGCGCGCGAGCGCGTCGGCCCGGCGGCCCATCAGCGCGGTGATGCGCGGCGTGAGCTGGTCGTGGAGCGCCAGCAGGTAGTCGACGAACGACGGCGTGAAGAGCGCGTCGGCGCCCTGCACGGACTCGTACCGGAAGCGGGGATTGGGGGCCATAGAGGCCCCTTTTTGCATGGGCGCCGCGCGCCTGTCAATGGGAGAATGCGCGCCTATGAACACTCCGCCGCGCCGTCGTGTGCGGGGCGTCGGCCGTGGCCGCAAGACGCGGCGTGCGCTCGAGCGCGGTGGCACCGGCCCCGCCCGCGCGCTCAACACGGTCCTCGGCGGCTGGGACGGCGTTCGCATCACACCGATGTTCGGCCGCTGGGGCTATTTCCGGGGCGAGCGCCTCTTCGCGTGCTTCCCGCTGCGCGAGCGGGACCGCGACCTGTGGATCCGCCTGGCGCGGGCCGACCAGGCCCGCGCGCTCCGCGAGCCCGGCGTGCGCCCGCACCGGCGCTTCGCCGGGCGCGGCTGGATCGAGCTGGTGATCGAGAGCGACGCCGACATCCCCCGCGCGCTGGGCTGGCTGCGCCGGGCCCGGGCCGCGGCCGCGCGGGCCGACGAGGCCGAGGGGGACGGACCGTGAACGGGCCGATCCGCGACCTCGCCGAGCGCTTCTGGTCGGGCGCGGTGCCCCCGAGCCAGTTCTGGAAGTCGACCGGGCAGACCGAGGAGCTGTCGCCCGGTGTCGTCTTCCTCCACACCTTCGCCAACATGACGGTGCTGCGCACCGGCGCCGGGCTGGTGCTCGTCGACACCTCGAACTACGCGGCGCGCGCGAAGACCTTCGCCCTGGTCCGCTCGCTCGATCCCGCGCCGGTCTTCGCCGCGATCTACACGCACGGGCACGCCGATCACGCGCTCGGCCTGCCGCCGTTCCTGGCCGAGGCGCGCGAGCGCGGCTGGCCGCGGCCGCGCATCGTGGGCCATCGCAACGTGGCGGCGCGCTTCGCGCGCTATCGCCGGACCAACGCCTACAACGCGCTGATCAACGCCCGCCAGTTCGGGATCGCCCCGTCGTGGCCGATGGACTACGACGAGCCCGACGTCGTGTACGACGCCGGGCTGACGTTCACGGCGGGCGAGGTGACGCTCGAGCTGCACCACGCGCGTGGTGAGACCGACGACCACACCTGGATCTGGTGGGCCGAGCGGCGGATCCTCTGGACCGGCGACCAGTTCATCTGGGTCGCGCCGAACGCCGGCAACCCCCAGAAGGTCCAGCGCTACGCCGCCGACTGGGCCGCCTCGCTCCGCGCGATGCGGGCCCTCGAGCCCGAGCTGTTGATCCCCGGCCACGGCGTGCCCATTCTCGGCCGCGCCCGTATTCGCCAGGCCCTCGACGAGACGGCGGAGTGGCTGGAGTCGCTGGTGGCCCAGACCGTGGCGCGCATGAATGCCGGAGCGACGCTGGATACGGTCCTGGCCGAGGTGCGGCCACCCGCCCATCTGGCCGCGCGTCCCTACCTGCAAGCCGTGTACGACGAGCCCGAGTACGTCGTCCGCAACCTCTGGCGGCTGTACGGCGGCTGGTGGGACGGCGTGCCGTCTCACCTCAAACCCGCCCGCGAGGCCGAGATCGCGCGGGAAGTGGCGCACCTGGCCGGCGGCGTCGAGCGGCTGGTGGCCCGCGCGCAGGGGCTGGCCACCGCCGGCGATCTCGAGCTGGCGGCCCACCTGATCGACTGGGCCGTCGCCGCCAAGCCTGACGACCGCGTCGCCCACGCGGCCCGCGCCCTGATTTACGAGGCCCGGTCCCGCGACGCCGCGGCCCTCATGACGCGGGGCATCTTCGCGGCCGCCGCCCGGGAGTCCGCCGAGCGTGCGCAGCCGGGACCATAGGCCTAGGTCGGAGGTCGCAGGCGCCTCCCCCCCGGGGGGCAGGGAAATGTTTCGCCTGTGCACCCCGCTGCGTGAAATTCGTTGCGCACTGAGGGCCGCTCCCGTGGGGGTGGCGCCGCGAATCACGCCGGATGCAGGATGTGGCCGCGCCGTCGAGTGCGGCGCGGTGCTTGCACCGCTCCAGCGTGGTTGACAGTGGTGACACCCTCCATAGTGCCGCAGCCGTCGGTGTCAACGGCCATGATCGACGAGTTCCAGCGTGACGGCTTCACCGTCATCGAGCGGGTCACGACCGGCGAGGACCTCGACCGGATCAGTCGGATCATGGCGCGACTCTATCGGCGATATCGGGGCCTCACGCGGCTGAGGCAGGCCTGGGACCTCGGCCCCGGCACCGCGGAAGGGGCGCCCGAGATCCTCGAGATCAACCAGACGCTCGAGCTGGAGCCGGAGCTGGAAACGACGCTGACGTTTCGGCGGTGCCGGGCGCTGGCCGAGGCGCTGCTGAGACGACCGGTCGAGTACCGCTTCGACCACGCCATCTACAAGCCGGCCTTCAACGGCCGGGCGACCGCCTGGCACCAGGACGAGGCCTACACGCTCGATCCCACCCTGGTGACCGCGCACTTCTGGGTGCCGGTGCAGGACGTCAGCGTGGAGATGGGCTGCATGCAGTTCATCCCCGGCAGTCACCGGGAACGGATCCGGCCGCACCATCGGCTGGAGCGCCTGCGCCACGCCCACGCCCTCGAGACGGACGACGTGGACATCAGGCGGGCGGTCGCGTGTCCGCTGCGGGCCGGCGACGTCACCGTCCACTTCCCGCGGACGTTGCACTACACGGGGCCGAATCTCACGGCGGTCCCGCGGCTGGCCTGGTCGCTGGAGTTCGGCCCCCGGCGCGGCCTGCCGCTCCGGCTCGTCGCCAAGGCCCGACTCATGTGGCGCACGGCCGGCCGCGCACTCCGGGAGTGACAACATGATCGCTGCCGCAACCAGCACCGCACCTTCTGGAGTACCGTCACTGCAGCTCCTCCTGACCCTTGGTGAGCGGGCCGCGGGCACTCTGCCCGCCGATACGGAGGCGACCTGCCCGGCATGACGCCCGAGTCACCCGTCCCAGCCTCACGAAATGGCCTGAAATCCCGCGTGGCACCGACTATGCGAACGGTGCCTCGTCATCGCATCCCCAGGGAGGGGCGCCATGAAGTCGAAGAAGAGCAGCGGCAAGGGCGAGCAGGCTGGCAAGCGCGGGATCAAGGATCTCCCCGTCTCTGACGCCAAAGCGAAGGACGCAAAGGGAGGCGGCTCGCTCAGCGGCACCCTCAAGAGCATAGGAGACGGGCTTCAAACAATGGCGAGAAAGGTCTGAGGAGCCCGGTGAGAGTCAGGCCCTCGCCGCGACCTCGTCGCGGGACCGGGCCTCGATCGCGTCGATGGGGACGAGCGGCACGAAGAGCCAGATGACCGCGGTGGTCGCCGTCGAGATCAGGACGAGCCGATGGAAGCCGATCGCATCGTAGAGGTGGCCGCCGACCCATTGTGAGCCCTGCATGCCGGCGTTGTAGACCGACATCAGGAGCGCGAAGAACGTGCCCTCGATATGAGACGGGCAGGCCTTGGCGGCGAGCTCCAGGAACGCCAGCGTCGTGACCATGTACACCCAGCCGTAGGTGAAATCGATCACCAGGGCCGAGCCGGCGCCGCGATAGAGCAGGTAGATGAGCATGCTCGCGGCGCTGAGCCCGATCGTCACGTTGATACGGGTGCGCAGCGGCCAGCGCCGGGATATCGGTGCGTAGGTCAGGGCGCCCAGCACGGAGCCGAGCGACTGCAGCGCGCCGAGGGTGCCGATGAACTGCTGGCTGAAGCCCAGTCGATCGGTCTGATAGAAGAGGAACCCCGGCCCGAACGACGGGCTGAACGTGAAGAGGAAGATGAAGCCGGCGACCAGCCACACCTCCCGGGCGCGCAGCGCGTTCCGGACCGCGCGGATCCGTTCGAGCAGGGCCGCGCGGTCCGCCCTCGCCCGCGGCTCGCGCACGACCACGGCCCCGGCGGCCAGGGTGAGCAGGGGAAAGCACGCCGCCAGCAGGAACGCGCCGGCCAGGTGCCGGTGATGCGCCAGCCAGCCGCCGACGATCCCGACCAGGACGGCCGACGTGTAGATCGAGGCCCACTGCACCGACTGGAAGGCGCCGGTGAGGTTCAGGCGCCGGCCGTTCTCGACCATGAGCGCGTCGGCCAGCACGTCGGTGAAGGCCAACCCCAGGCCCATCGCCGTGAACAGCAGGAGCAGCGTCCAGTACTCGCGGGTGCCGGTGAGGCCGACCGTGAGGCCGGCCACGGCGGCCAGCGACGAGGTCAGCACCAGGTAGCTGAGCCGGCGGCGCCCGAACAGCGGCACGAAGTCGGAGATCATCCCGTAGACCGGCTTGATCAGCCACGGCATGGTGCTCACGGCGAAGAAGTTCGCGACCAGCCCGGCGCTGAGGCCGGCGTCCTTGAGCACGATCGTGATCGTCTGGTTGGGCAGGTACCACATGCCCTGCGCGAAGTAGACGATGGCGAACAGCAGGGCCAGCCGCTCCGCTTCGGGCGTCGTGAACGGGTGCAGTTTTCGGATGGCGTCGAGCATTGCGAGCCCGCCTAGTCTACTATCTCGACCATGCGTTCTGTGTGTCCTCACGACTGCCCGTCCGCCTGCAGCCTGGAGGTCCGCGCCGACGGCGGTCGCGTTGCCACCGTGACCGGCACATCCTCGCACCCGTTCACCCAGGGGGTGATCTGCGGTAAGGTGCGCGAGTACGCCGAGCGCGTGCACTCGCCCCTGCGGATCGCCCAGCCGCTGCGCCGGGTCGGGCCCAAGGGCGCCGGCCGCTTCGAGCCGATCGGCTGGGACGCGGCGGTGGCCGAGATCGCGCGGCGCTGGCGCGGGATCATCGCCGACCACGGCGCCGAGGCGATCCTGCCGTTCTCCTACGCGGGCTCCATGGGCCAGGTGCAGTACTTCGCGGGGCATCCGCTCTTCCATGCGCTGGGGGCCAGCCGCCTCGACCGGACCATCTGCACGGCCACCGCCTACGCGGGCTGGCGCGCGACCGTGGGGGTGGTCACCGGCAACGACTCCGAGCAGATGGTGGGCGCCGACCTCGTCGTGCTGTGGGGCATCAATGCCGCCTATTCCACGATCAACGTCATGACGCTGGTCAAGCAGGCCCGGGCCCGGGGCGCCCACGTCGTGGTCGTCGATCCGTACCGGACGCCCACCGCGCAGCAGGCCGACGAGCACCTGATGGTCCGCCCCGGCACCGACGGGGCGCTGGCCCTGGCGATGATGCAGGTGCTGATCGCCGAGGCGCGTGTCGATCACGAATACATCGCCCGCGCGACGCTGGGCTTCGACCGGCTCGCCGCACACGTGCGGGCGTGGACACCGGCGCGGGTGGCGCCCATCGTCGGCCTGTCGGAGGAGACGGTCGTGGGCTTCGCCCGGCGCTACGGGGCGACCCGGCGGTCGTTCGTGCGCATCGGTATCGGCCTGTCACGCCACGACAACGGGGCCATGACGTGCCGGACGCTGGCCTGCCTGCCGGCCCTCACCGGCGCCTACGCCGATCCGCACGGCGGCGCCCTGCTGTCCTCGGGCGGCGCCGCCGGCTTCGACTACTCCGTGCTCGAGCGCGCCGACCTCATGCCCGCTCCGCCGCCGCGCGTGATCAACATGATCCAGCTCGGCCGCGTGCTCACCGATCCCGCGCTGGCGCCGCCCGTGAAGGCGCTCTACGTGTACAGCTCCAACCCGGCGGCCATCTGTCCGAACCAGGCACTCGTGCTCGCCGGCCTGGCCCGCGAGGACCTGTTCACGGTCGTGCACGAGCAGGTGATGACCGACACCGCCCGCTACGCCGACCTCGTGCTGCCGGCCACGACGTCGATGGAGCACGAGGACCTCTACCGCTCGTTCGGGCAGCTCTACGTGCAGCTCGCCGAGCCGGTGGTGGCGCCGGTCGGCCAGGCCCGCTCCAACTGGGAGGCCATCGGGATGCTGGCCCGGGCGCTCGGCGTGGCCGAGGCGCACTACGCCCGGAGCCCGGCGGCGGTGATCCGCGAGCTGCTGGCGAAGGGCGACGACAGCGTGCGTGGCATCACCTACGAGCGCCTCCAGGCGGAGGGTTCGGTGCGGCTCAACCTGCCGCGCCCGTACCTGCCGTTCGCCAACGGCGCGCCCACCGAGTCCGGCCGGGTCGAGTTCTACTCGGAGAAGCTGGCCGAGCGTGGCCTGCCGGCGCTGCCGACGTGGACGCCGCTCCGCGAGGGGCCGGCCGAGAACGGCGTGAGCGGGCCCTATCCGCTGCAGTGCATCGTGCCGCCCAACCGGTTCTTCCTGAACTCGTCCTTCAGTCAGTCGGAGCTGCTGCGCCGCCGCCAGGGCGCGCCGACGGTGATGCTGGCGCCGGCCGACGCCGCCGCCCGCGGGATCGCCGACGGCGACGGCGTGCGAGTGGAGAGCGCGCGCGGCGCCGCCTGGTTCACCGCCCGCGTGACCGACGCCACGCGCCCCGGCGTCGCGGTCATCGAGGGCATCTGGTGGCACCGCTTCCACCCCGGCGGCCACGGCGTGAACTTCCTGACCGACGACCGCACCACCGACATGGGCGGCGGCCCCGCGCTGCACTCCAACATGGTGGAGGTAACGCGCGCGTCGGCCGTGATCTCGCCGGCCGCCGGCGAGGATGCGACCACCGTCAACCGCTGACACTTCGCTACGCCCTGCGTGAGCGCGGCGGCGACGGCTCGCCATCGGAGCGGCCCAGAGGTCGTGAAGGGCGGACGCCGACGCGTCCGGCCAGTCGGTCCTGGCGGACGGCGCGCGCGTTCCCGCGGGAACGTCGCAGCGCCTGGCGTGCGACGCCAGCCGGGTGGTGATGCGACACGACCCCGACGGGCGCTACCAGCTCGATCGTCAGGCCGACGGCGAGGTGCGCTTCCGCCGCCCGGACGGCCATATCAGGTCTGTCCGCGCTCCAGCGCCGGCTCCGCCGGCGCAATCCTGCTCTGGGGGAAGGGTTCGGAAGGGGGGCGAGCCCCCCCTCCGAGGGTCCGCAACAGCACCGGCAAGACGATCAGCGCAGCGATGAGGCTGGTGACGCTCCCCAGCGTCAGCAGGAGCCCGAGCCCGTAGATCCCCTGGTGGTGGGCCATCATGAGGGTGCCGAACCCCGTGATGGTCGTCAGGCCCGACACCAGGACGCCCATGATCGTCGAGCGCGCGACGAGCGCGCCGCCGTGCTGGCGACCCTCCATGAAGCGCACCACGATGACGAGGCCGTACTCGGCGGCGGCGCCGATGATCAGCGGCAAGCCGAACACGTTGCCGAGGTTGAACTTCAGGTCGAAGACGTACATCAGCCCGATCGTCCACACCAGGCCCAGGCTCAGGGGCAGGAGCGCCAGCAGCGTCTCCTTCACCCGGCGCAGCATGAGGAAGGTGAGGCCGGAGACCAGGATGATCGCGTAGAGCGTGCCCTGCTTGTAGGCCCGCTCCATCAAGAGGATCGCCTCGTGGGTGATGATCGGGGTGCCGGTCACCTCGGGGTCGACCCGGCGGAGGTCGGCGACGAAGCGGGCGGCCCCGTCCCGGTCCCAGATGTTCACGGCCGGGTGGATCTGCAGCAGGAAGCGCCCGCCATCGCTGATGAACTTGCGCTTGATCTCCGGCGGCACGTCGGTCAAGCCGACCGTGCGCGGATTGAGATTGCTCTGCAAGTGCTGGAAGCTGGTGACGAAGTCGCGGTACACCTGACGCTGCAGCAGCGTCAGCGCGGCGGCGGCGGTCTCGGCGTCGCTCCGGCGCAGCTTGGCGACCAGGCGTCCGATGTCCTGGGTCACCCGGGTGAGATCGCGCTTGGCGTCGCCCGCGGGGGCCTCACGGGAGGCCACGTCGAAGCGGCGCTGCAGCGTCTCGAACGAGGTGACGAGCCGTTCCAGGTCGAGGCGGAGCGGACGGCTGACCCGGACCGGGCCCACGATCGGCGCGAAGTCGGCGATGACCTTGCGCTTCTCGGCCTGCTGGTCGGGGATGAGCAGCAGCGCGGAGTCGACCTCGGAGACCGTGGGCAGCTTGCGGAAGGCCTCCTGCTTGCGCCGCAGCTGCTCGAGCGTCTCCGCCGTGGACAGCGCCGCGAAGCCCGAGCGCCCCGACGTCGCCAGGATCTTCTTCTCCCACTCCACCGACTCGGTGCCCTTGGCCTGGAGGTTCAGCAAGTTGTAGTCGAACTGCACCCAGCCCAGCGCGAGCAGCGAGGCCGCCGTGAGCACCGCCGCCACCGCCAGGACGGTGCGCGGATGACCGGTGATGCGATCCACCAGCGGCACGTGGATCGACTCCAGGGCGATGGCGCGCGGCACGCTGCCGCGCGGGCGGTTGGCGTGGCGTCGGTCCACCAGCACGATCGTGGCCGGGAAGACCGTCATCATCACGAGCCAGGAGAGCAGGATGGCCGTGCCCGAGATGAAGCCCAGCTCCTGCACTCCGCGGAAGTCGGTGAGACACAGCACGTAGAAGGTGGCCGCCGCCGTGACCGCGCTGAGCAGCACGCCGGGGCCGGTGCGGGCGGCCGTGATCTCCAGCGCCTCCCGGAGGTTGCGGCCGAGGAACAGCTCCTCCTCGTAGCGGAAGAGGAGGTAGACGCCGTAGTCGATGCCGATGCCGATGACGATGGAGATGAACACCACCGAGAACAGCGACAGGTGGCCGATGACCAGCGTGGCCACGCCGATCGACCAGCACAGGCTCAGCGTGAGGATCGCCAGCACGATGAGCGGCTTGCCGACGCGCAGGAAGGCGATGAGCAGCAGCCCCAGCGTGAGGCCGAACGCCAAATAGGTGCCCCGCTCGCTGTCGTCGAAGGCCGCGGTCATCTCGTCGTTGGACAGGGCCGGCTTGCCGGTGACGCCGACGTTGACGTCGGGGAACTCGCCCTTGAGGCGGGCCACCGTGGCCCGCACGCCCTCGATGGCCCGCCGGTTGCCGGTGAAGCTGCCCGCCTCGCTCTCCGGCTCGGCCAGGATGAACAGCAGCCGCTGGTCGTCGGAGAGGAAGTAGCCGGCGCCGGCGCTGTCGCCGCCGACCGAGAACAGCGCCCCCCACGGCGATTGATAGGGCGCCGGCCGGTCGAGGCGGGTGGAGACCTGGGCGACCAGGTCCCGCACGAAGCGCAGATCGAGCGAGCCCTTGCTCTGCTCGGACAGGCCGAGGTCGAGGAAGCCACCGAGGAACGCGTTGGCGATCTGGGTCGCCACGCCGTCCACGAGCTGGTCGAGGGTCGGCCGCGCCGCGAACGACTCCACGAACTCCTGGTAATCGAAGATGCGCTCGCGGATCTCCGTGAGCCGGTCGAGGGACAGGTAGAGCAGCGCCCGCTCCTCGAACTGCTTGGGATCGATCCGGTACGCCACGCGGGCCAGGGGCACCCGTCCTTCCTTCAGCTCCCGCACCAGCCGGCCGGCGTACAGGGTCGCCTCCGGCAGCGAGGGCGCCTCCACCACGATCGCCAGGTCGTCGAGCTCACCGAACTCGCGGTCGTACTCGACGTAGCGCTGGATGTACGGCTCGTTCTTGGGCAGGAGCGCGCGCGTGGAGGTGGCGAAGGTGAGCGTGGTGAGCGCGTAGACGACCGAGACGGCCGCCAGCAGCACGCCCACCAGCAGGGTCAGCCAGGGCCGGCGGCAGGAGAGCCGTACCAGGCGGCGCAGGAGGCGCCCGACCCGCACCGTCGCCGGCAAGCTTACTCTTCGCCGGCGATGAACCGCTCCAGGCGGTGGCGGGCCAGGTCATCCGTCCACTGCTCGGGCGGCGATTTCATGAGATAGGCCGAGGCGGCGGTGAGGCCGCCCTTGAGCCCGCGGTCGAGCGCGAGCTTGCAGCAGCGGATGGCGTCGATCACCACGCCGGCGGAGTTCGGCGAGTCCCACACCTCCAGCTTCAGCTCCACGTTGATCGGCTGCTCGCCGAAGCCGCGGCCCTCGAGGCGGATGTGGGCCCACTTGCGGTCTTCCAGCCAGGGCACGTAGTCGCTGGGGCCGATGTGCACGGCCTCGGCCGGCAGGTCGTGGGCGAGCTGCGAGCGGACGGCGTCGGTCTTCGAGACCTTCTTGGAGACGAGCCGGTCGCGCTCCAGCATGTTGTAGAAGTCGGTGTTGCCGCCGAAGTTGAGCTGGCTCGTCCGCTCCAGACGCACGCCGCGGTCCATGAACAGCCGCGTGAGCATGCGGTGCACGATGGTGGCGCCGAGCTGCGACTTCACGTCGTCGCCGACGATCGGCAGCCCGCGCTCCTCGAACCGCCGCCGCCAGTACGGCTCCCGGGCGATGAACACGGGGATGCAGTTCACGAACGCGCAGCCGGCGTCGAGCACCTGCTCGACGTACCACTTGGTGGCCATCTCGCTGCCGACCGGCAGGTAGTTCACGACCACGTGGGTGCCGGTGTCGCGCAGGATGCCGGTGATGTCGGCGGTGGAGCCGGGCGCCTTCTGGATCATCTGGGCCAGGTAGGTTCCGATGCCGTCGTGGGTCATCCCGCGGTGCACGGGCACGCCGAGCGGCTTCACCTCGGCGAAGCGCACGGTGTTGTTCGGGGCTTCGAAGATGGCCTCGCCGAGGTCGCGCCCGACCTTGCGGGCGTCGATGTCGAAGGCGGCCGAGAACTCGATGTCGCCGACGTGGTAGTCGCCCAGGCGCGCGTGCATCAGGCCGGGGATGAAGGCGTCGACGGGGGCCTGGCGGTAGTACTGGACACCCTGGACGAGCGACGAGGCGCAGTTGCCAACGCCGATGACGGCGACTCGAACGGATCCCACGGCCGGCCTCCTGGCGCGCCGGAACGTCCGCCGGGCGAGCGCCGCGGCGGACAGCGCGATGGTGGCGTGAGTGTAACACGGAGCGTGTATGATCCAGGCGCAGGCACCCGGTACGGGAGGGCGGGCGTGAGCGAGACGATGACGTCGGTGGCGGAGACGGTGGCGCAGGCCCTCGCCGGCGTGGATGCCGACGAGGTACGCCGGCGCTACTGGGAGCAGAACGAGTTCGTCTACCTCGAGCGCTGGCTGCCGCCTCCGCTGGTGGACCGCATGCTCGCCGAGGTGGACCGGGTCCGGCCGGCCATCAACCGCAACTACATCCCGCGCCACAAGAAGGGCGGCAGCGTCAGCTTCTACACGCTCGTCGAGCAGGCGCCGACGATCGTCGCGCTCTACCGGGCGCCGGCGTTCATCGAGTTCCTGGCCCGCCTCACCGGCGCCCGGCTCCAGACGTGCCCGCCCAGCGATCCGCACTCGTGCGCGCTGTACTTCTACACCGAGCCGGGCGACCACATCGGCTTCCACTTCGACACCTCGTACTATCGCGGCGCCCGCTACACCGTGCTGCTCGGCCTCATCGAGCGCTCGTCCAGCCGGCTGGTCTGCCAGCCCTTCAAGAAGGATCCGACGCGGTCGCCGGTCGAGGTGCGGCTGGCGACCCATCCGGGGACGTTCATCCTCTTCAACGGCGACAAGCTCTGGCACTCGATCACGCCGCTGGGGGAAGGCGAGGAGCGGGTGAGCCTGACGCTGGAATACGTGACCGATCCTTCGATGCACCCGGTGAAGCGGCTCTTTTCGAACTTGAAGGATGCCGTCGCGTACTTCGGATTCAGGGGCGTCTTCCGCCCACCCGCCCGCGTCTGACGGTTCAGCCGCGACGCCGGCCGCCCAGCAAGGCCAGTCGGGCGACCCAGTAGGCGTGGGTGCCGGCGGCGACCACCGCCATCAGCGTGGGCAGCCGGTCCGGCGAGCCGATCCGCAGCGCGATGAACAGCACGAGCATCGCGTAGAACCCGTCGCGCGAGGTGAGCGCATCCAGCCCCCGGCGCTTGCCGGCACTGGGTGGTGCCGGCGGCCATACCTTGCCGACCAGCGCGCTGGCCACCACGCCGACCGCGGCGATCACGCCGGCGCCGAGTCCGCTACCAGTGACCCGCGTCGCGGCCAGGCCGAGGGCCAGCACGAGCGCGGTGTGCACCATCGTGTCGACGATGATGTCGAGCCATTCGCCCACCGCCGATTCCGTCAACGACAGGCGAGCGATCTCCCCGTCGGTGTGGTCGAGCACGACGGCGGCGAGGTAGAGGGCGAGCCCCCCGACCAGGGCCGCCACGTCGCCCTGGGCAAAGGCCACCGCGGCGACGAGCCCGACCGCGCCGCTGGCGGCGGTGATGGCGTTGGGGCCGATGCCCAGCGCGACGGCGGCGCGGGTCACCCACTTTGACAGCCGCCGATGGACGCCCCGGTCCAGGCGCGAATCGATCGGCGAGCCGAGCTCGCGCCACAACCGTGCCTCCGCGGCAGCGGCCGTCGCCAGGTCGGTGACGCGGACGAACCAGGCCGGGCCTGGCAGCGGCGTCAGTTCGCGCTTCGCCAGCTCGTCACCGATCGGCGCACCAGCGGCAAGCGTCGCGGCGAAGGCATCGAGCACCGACGCCTCGACGGTCAGAATCGGAGCGCCGGTGCCCTGCGAGTCGGAGAGCACCCGCCCAGGCGTCGCTTGCAAGAGTACCCGCAGCGCGGGCGGCGGTGCCAGGGCAGCGACCGGCAGGAGCAGGGTCGGTTCGAGCTCCAGGGCCCTGGCCGTGTCCAGCCAGACGAGCGCCGCACGGGCGCTCGGCGAGGAGTCGAGGGCGGCCACCAGCTCGGGCGACCGCAGCGCCGCCGGCACCACGACCCGACGGGCGCCCGCCCGGACGGCGGCGACGATCACGCGAAAGGCGACGGGACGACCGACCACAGGTACCCGGGCCGCGGCGAGGTCGTCGGCTCCGGCGAGGTAGAGGGCGGCCTGCCGGATCACGCGCCGTCGAGACTGGCGACGTGAGGGAGCACGTCGGTCTCGGCGCGGCGCAGGTCCTCGACGAAGTCGATCTCGGTCCACGGCAGGCCGGTCACGTCGGCCCAGCCCACGTGGCGATGCGGTACCAGCATGTGGAGCGCGTCCTCCCACTCGCCGAGGCCGTGGCTCTCCTCGATGACCCGGGCCAGGCAGCGCACCAGCTCGGGCGCGGCCTCGACGCCGCACTTGAAGAAGCCCACGCCCTCGCCGACGGCGTCCCACGCCTCCGGCACGACCTTCTTGCCGAGCGCGATGACGCGGTCGCCGCGAGTGTAGATCTTGACCTCCTCGCCGGTGTCGTTGAAGCCGCGGTCGACGAGCAGCGCACTCGGCGCCGGCAGCGCCAGCAGGCGGGTGAGGAACTCGCGGGGGAACAGCACGTCGGCGTCCATGATGAGCGTCGGCTCGCGCAGGCACTGGCGGGCCGCGTGCAGCGAGATGACCGACCCCCGCGTGTACTCGGGATTGTGGATGTAGCGCACCGCCATGCGGCCCACCCGCTCGCCGGCGAGCCCGCGGACCTGGTCGGCGCAGTGCCCCAGCACCAGCGTGGTCTGGCGGACACCGACGGCGTTCAGCGACTCCAGCATGCGCGCCAGGATCGGCCGGCCGCCCACCGGCAACAGGGCCTTGTGGGTGGTGTCGGTCAGCGGCGCCAGGCGCCGCGCGACGCCGGCGATCAGGATGACGGCATTCACGACTGCTCTTCTTGCTTCGTCTTCATCTTCCGGACCAGCTCCTGGTAGGACGAGGTCTGGATGATCTTGTTGAACTGGGTCCGGTAGTTGGCGATCAGGCTCACGCCCTCGATGATCACGTCGTAGACGAGCCAGCGGTCGCCCTTGCGGTGCATGCGGTACTCGATGGGGATCTCGCTGCCGCCCTTGGTCTGGAGCTTGGTCTGCACCTTGGCCTGGTCGGCCTCGATGCTGTCGCCCAGGTACTGGATCTTCTCGCCCCCGTAGAGCTCGACCCGGGAGATGTAGGAGCGCTCCAGGAGGTCGCTGAAGAGCTGGACGAACTCGTCGCGCTCGGCCGGCGTGCGCGGCTGCCAGTGCCGGCCCAGCGACCGGCGGGCGGTCTCGCCGAAATCGAAGATATCGTTGGCGATCTTCCGGACGGCGGCGCGCCGGTCCTTGGCCTTGCCCCCCTTCTTCAGCTCGGGGTCGTCGAGCGCCTTGAGCACCCGGTCGATCTGCGCCTTCAGCTGATCGCTCGGGACGCCGGCGGCGGCGGGCAGCACGATGACCGCGCTCAGGACGAGGCCCAGCGCGAGCGCGACGTGGCGGTGCAGCGACCTCATCGACACCTCCCTACACCTTCCCGAAGATGTACTTGGACAAGAGCTCCTCGAAGTCTACGGGCGCCTCCACTTCCCGGATCCGCCCATTGGGGGGAATGATCTTGTCGGACCCCCCGGGACTGATGCGCACGTACTTCTCACCGATCAGCCCCTTCGTCTTGATCGACGCGATCGAGTCCTCCTGCAGCGCGATGTCGCGGTTGAGGCGGAGCACCACCCGCGCCTGGTAGTCGGCGAGCCCGATCGACTCGACGCGGCCGATCTCGACGCCGGCGATCTCGACGGACGACCCAGCCTTCAGGCCCCCGACGGACGGGAACTCGACCGTGACAGGGTAACCGCCGGCGCCGAGGAACGAGACGCGGCCGAGTTTAATCGAAAGATAGCCCAATGCCAAGATGCCGAGCACCAGGAACAGCCCTACCGCGACGTTGACGCGTCGATCCATCGGCGCTCCTCCTCCTGATAACGCTCAGGCCGGGGGATCGGGTTCGCCCCGGATGAACTGGCGGACGATCGGATTGGCCGACGCCTGGATGGCCGCCGGCGGTCCCTGCTCCACGATGCGTCCCTGGTGCAGCATACCGACCCGGTCGGCGATCTCGAAAATCTCGGGGATCTCGTGGCTGACCATCACCGCGGTGAAGCGCGCGCGGCGGTGCAGCTCGAGGATCAGGCGGTGGATCGCGTTGACGAGCACGGGGTCGAGGCCGGTCGTCGGCTCGTCGAAGAAGACGATCTCGGGCTCGGTGATCAGCGCCCGGGCGATCGCCACCCGCTTGCGCATCCCGCCCGACACCTCCTCCGGGTACTTGTCGCCGATGCCAGCCAGCTCCACGCGCTCCAGCGCGATGTCCACCCGACGCCGGATCTTGGCCGCCGACAGCCTGAACTTCTCGCGCAGGGGGAAGCCGACGTTGTCCCGGCACGTCATGGAGTCGAAGAGCGCGCCACCCTGGAACACGACCCCGTAGCGCTTGCGCACCTCGTCCAGCGCCCGTCCCCGCAGGCGCGTGAGGTCCACGCCGTCCACCTCGATGCGCCCGCTGTCGGGCCGCAGCAGCCCGAGCAGATGCTTGAGGAAGACCGATTTGCCGCCGCCGCTGCGGCCGATGATGATGGTGATCGACCCGTCCGGCACCTCGAGATCGATCCCGTTCAGCACCGGCTGGCCATGAAAGGACTTCCGTAGACCGACGACTTTAATCACTTGTTATCTAAGGCAGAACGGAGCCCAGGAAATAGTCCCAGACCAGGATCAGCACGGAGGACAGCACCACCGCCTGCGTGGTCGCCCGGGCGACACCCTCGGCGCCGTGGCTGACGTGAAAGCCCTTGTAGGTGCACACCCAGGTCACGATGACCCCGAACGAGATCGACTTCCAGAAGCCAGTCATGACGTCGGCCATATTCACGAAGGTCTGCATCTCGCCGAAGTAGGTGCCCTCGCTGAGGCCGAGCAGCTTCACGCCGACCAGGTAGCCGCCGAAGATGCCGACGACGTCGAACAGCGCGGTCATGAGCGGGAAGGTGATGACGCCGGCCACGATCGACGGCGCCACCAGGTAGCGCATGGGCGACAGCGCCATGACGGTCAGCGCGTCGATCTGCTCGGTGATGCGCATGATGCCGAGCTCGGCGGTGAGGGCCGAGCCCGCCCGGCCCGTCACCATCAGCGCCCCCAGGACCGGCCCCAGCTCGCGGATCAGCGTGAGCGCGACCGCCGGCCCCAGGAACGCCTCGGAGCCGAAGCGCGAGAGCGTGAAGAAGATCTGCAGCCCCAGCACCATCCCGGTGAACGCCCCGGTGAGCAGGATGATGAGGAGCGAGCGGAAGCCGATGTAGTGGATGCGCCCGAGCAGCGCCCCGAGCTTGAACGGCGGCGTGGCCATCGTGGCGACGGCCTGTCCCAGGAAACTGCCGAAGCGACCGAGCGACTCGACGATACCAATGACCCACCGGCCGAGGCCCTCGAACGGCCGCAGCACCGGTGCGATGCGTGGCTCAGTCATGCATGCGCGCGGCGGTACACGCCCAGGGCCCAGAGCGGGAAGTAGCGGGCGTAGAGGTGGTACTTCAAATAGAAGACCCGCGGGAAGCCGGTGCCATTCCACAACACGTCCTCCCACGCCCCGTCCGGACGCTGGGTGCGCAGCAGATAGGCGATGCCGTTCTCGACGGCCGCGCCCGACGTGTGGCCGGCGGCGAAGAGCGCCAGCAGCGCCCACGCCGTCTGGCTCGGGATCGACACGCCACGCCCGGCCAGCTCCGGCTTGGTGTAGCTCTCGCACGTCTCGCCCCAGCCCCCGTCGGCGTTCTGCCGGCGGATGAGCCAGCGCACCGCCCGCTGCACGAACTCGTGGCGGGGATCGATGCCGATCGCGCCGAGGCCGCGCAG
This sequence comes from uncultured Candidatus Rokubacteria bacterium, assembly GCA_963743355.1. Classification (GTDB taxonomy): domain Bacteria; phylum Methylomirabilota; class Methylomirabilia; order Rokubacteriales; family CSP1-6; genus AR5. The sequence goes on along the minus strand of CAVUPM010000002.1, from coordinate 1,685,737 downwards.
GACCGACCAGGTGCCGTAGATGTAGTTCACGCCCCAGCGCCCGTACCAGGGGCCGTCGTGGCGCTGGCTATGGCGGATGAAGTCCAGCGCCCGGTCGGCCGGATCGAAGTCGAGCCCGTACCCCAGCGTGCCGAGCAGCTCGAGACCGCGGCCGGTGAGGTCCTCGGTGGAGGGGTCGAGCAGGGCCCCGTGGTCGGCGAACGGGATGTTGTTGAGGAAGATGCGGTTGTTGTCGGCGTCGAACGACGCCCAGCCCCCGTCCTGGTTCTGCATTCCCAGGAACCAGCCGAGCCCCTGTTCCTTGGCCAGCCGCGTCCGGTCGGCGTCGACGCCCTTCACCTTCTCCAGCGCCATCAGGACCATCGCGGTGTCGTCGAGGTCCGGATAGTACGGATTGTCGTACTGGAACGCCCAGCCGCCGGGCTGCACGTGGGGCCGCTTCACCTGCCAGTCGCCGGGCAGCGCCACCTGCTTGGCCAGCATCCAGTCCACGCTGCGCACGAGCGCGGGATGGTTGGGGGGCAGGTCGCTCTCGATCAGCGCGTTGGCCGCCAGCGAGGTGTCCCACACGGGCGAGGGGCACGGCTGCAGGTAGAACTCGTCGTCGTGCTCGACGGCGAGGGCCTCGATCTCCTTGAGCTGGCCGAGGATCAGCGGATGGTCGTCGGGGTAGCCGAGCAGGCGCAGCGCCAGCACCGAGTTGGCCATGGCCGGGTAGATGCCGCCCAGCCCGCCCGGCACCGCCAGCCGCTCCTCCAGCCACAGGCGGGCGGCCTCGATCGCCCGCTTGCGCAGGGCGCGCGGCGAGAAGCGCTCCCAGATCTTCAGGCCGTCGTCGACCGCGATGAAGAAGCTCTTCCAGAACAGGCCGCGCCACGAGAAGGGCTCGGGGACGCGCGGGAAGCGCAGGCTCGTCTGCTCGCGCGGGACCGGCCACAGCTCGTCGAGCGACTGGTGCGGCGGCAGCCACTTGATCGGCTTGCGGTCCATGATGATGAGCAGCGGGACGATCACGCACCGCGACCAGTAGGAGACCTCGTAGATGTTGAACAGGAAGAACGGCGGCGGCAGCAGCATGATCTCGGCCGGCATGGTCGGCACGCCGTTCCAGTCGTACTCGCCGAACAGCGCCAGCTGGATCTTGGTGAAGACGTTGGCCTTGGCCGGCCCGCCCATGGCGAGGATCCGGTCGCGCGCCGATGCCAGGGCCGGATCGATGACCGCGACGCCGGCCATCTTCATCGCGAAGTAGATCTTGATCGTCGCCGAGAGATCGGAGGGGCCGCCCTCGAACAGGCTCCAGCCGCCGTCGGCGTTCTGCCGGCGGCGGAAATAGCGCACCGCCCGCTGCTCGACGGTGCGGTCGACGCGGTCGATGAGCTGGCAGAGCAGCAGGTACTCGGCGGTGAGCGCGCGATCGGCCTCCAGCTCGCCGACCCAGTGCCCGTCGGGCGCCTGGAGGGAGAGGAGATGGTCCTGCGCGCGCGAAATGGCGTCCTGAACGGGCGTCACGAGCGCAAATGGTAACATGCACACTCGGCTGCGGACCACTCGAGTGTAGATATGGATCTACTGATCAGCACCTTCGTGTTGCGCCCATACGTCTTCGGGTTCGTCGCGGCGTTCCTCGTCGCGGGGACGCTGGACCTCGGCTGGCGTCGGACGCTGCTCTTCGGCGCCTGGGTCGCCCCGCTGGCCTGGCTGTCCGAGTTCACGTCGACCAGGATCGGCATTCCGTTCGGGCTCTACCATTACACGGGTACCACCCAGGGCCAGGAATTGTTCGTCGCCAACGTGCCGCTGATGGACTGCCTGTCCTTCACGTTCCTGACCTATGCGGCGTTCTGCCTGGCCCGCGGCGCGCTGAGCCGGCGGCGGGTGCCCTCGGCGGCCCTGGCGCTGGCCTCGGGCGTGCTCATGATGCTGCTCGATGTGGTGATCGATCCGGTGGCCGTGCGCGGCGACCAGTGGTTTCTCGGCCTCATCTTCACCTACGCCGAGCCCGGAGTGTATTTCGGGGTGCCTCTGTCCAATTTCGCGGGGTGGATGATTCTCGGGACGCTGAGCATAGGCGGGTATGTCTGTTGGAGCGGGTGCCGCTTGCCCGGGTCGAGGCGTGGGTGGGCTGGTATGGAAAGTCGTGGCTCCGACCCGTCGGGGCATCCCGCGAGAGGAGGGCGTGGCTCTGACGCCTGCGGTCAACCCGCGAGAGGAGGGCGGGGCTCCGACGCCTGGGGTCAACCCGCGAGAGGAGGGCGGGGCTCTGACGCTTGGATAGGAAGCGCGGAAGGGGACCTTGGTCTTACCGGTTGGGGGGAGGACGGGGGAGACCGCTATGGACGGCGGTGCTGGCCGGGGATCGCGTTATACTACGCCGTGCTCGCCTTCAACCTCGTCGTGACGGGTTGGATCGGAGAGTGGGTGCTGTTGATCATCGGCGCCGCCGCGCACGTGGTCACGGCCACGATCGTCTGGAACATCGGCCTGCGACCCGCCGCTCGGTTGGGTCTGGAGAAGCAGCGCGCATGAGTGTCCCGGTGTCCCAGATGTGGACGGTGGCGACGTACGTCCTGGGTCAGAAGCTGCGTGGGCGCAAGCGTTATCCGCTGGTGCTGATGCTGGAGCCGCTCTTCCGCTGTAACCTCGCCTGCGCGGGGTGCGGCAAGATTCAGTACCCCGCCCATATCCTCAAGAAGCACCTCACCGTGGAGCAGTGCCTGGCCGCCGTCGACGAGTGCGGCGCGCCGATGGTGTCGATCCCCGGCGGCGAGCCCCTCATGTACCCCGAGATCGGCCCCCTGGTCCGTGAGCTGGTCGCGCGCCGCAAGTACGTCTATCTCTGCACGAACGCGATCCTCCTCGAGAAGAAGCTGGAGGAAGGCCTGTTCCAGCCGTCCAAGTACCTGTCCTTCAGCGTCCACATGGACGGCCTCCGCGAGGAGCACGACGAGGCGGTGTGCCGCGATGGCGTCTTCGACCAGGCCGTGGGGGGCATCCGCGCGGCGCTGCAGCGGGGCTTCCGCGTGACCACCAACACGACCGTGTTCGACGGTGTGGAACCGACCCGGATGCGCCAGTTCTTCGACGAGATGATGGACCTGGGCGTCGAGGGCATGATGATCTCGCCCGGGTACAGCTACTCGAAGGCGCCCGACCAGGAGCATTTCCTGCGTCGGCAGCGCGCCAACGAGCTGTTCCGGCGCATGCTCGACGGCGCCAAGCGGCGCTGGAAGTTCAACCAGTCGCCGCTGTTCTTGCAGTTCCTCATGGGTCGGCGCGATTTCGAGTGCACGCCGTGGGGCAACCCCACCTACAACATGTTCGGCTGGCAGCGCCCCTGCTACCTGCTGCAGGAGGGCTACGCCGCCTCGTTCAAGGAGCTACTGGAGACGACGCGGTGGGAGCAGTACGGCCGGCGCAGCGGCAACGAGAAGTGCCGCGACTGCATGGTCCACTGCGGCCACGAGCCGTCCGCCGTGGACGCGACCTTCAGCTCCTGGCGCGGCTTCCGCGACACCGTCGTGGCCACGGTCACCGGCCAGCTGTAGTCATGGGCGACGACGACAAGAGCCTCGAGGGCTGGGTGCCGGAGATCGCCGACGCCGCGACCCTGGCCGAGGCGGTCGAGCACGCCTTCGACTATCGCGGCGACGTCACGCTGGACCTCGACGACGGCCGGCGGGTCGATGGCTATCTCTTCAACCGCAACCGTGACGTGGCCGAGCCGTTCGTGCAGATGTTCCAGACCGGGCAGGCCACGCCGTCCACCATCCCCTACGCGCGGATCCGCGCGGTCCGGTTCACCGGCAAGGACACGGCGGCGGGCAACTCGTACGCCGCGTGGCTCCGGCTACGGCAGGCGGCCAAGGCAGCATCGGGTCGCTGAGCGGTCGGGCGTGAGCCGTCTACTGATTCTCACCGCCCTCGATTTCGAAGCGCGTGGCCTGGCGCGTCATCTTGGGCTCGACCCGGCCGCCGGCCGCGCGTGGTCGCACTTCTCCGGTGGGTCCCTCGAGATCGTCGCTGTCGGCGTCGGTGCCTGCCATCTCGAGGCCCGCGCCCAGAGCGGTGCTGCGCCCGCACTCGTCGTCTCGGCTGGGGTGTGCGGCGCGCTCGCGCCCGAGCTCGCCGTCGGCGCGCTCGTCGTTCCCGAGGCGGTGCTGGGCCCCGACGGGCGGCGCCGGTTGACCGCCGCGGCCGGCGGCGTGCGGCGGCACGGCACCCTGCTCACGGCGGATCGCGTGCTCGAGGACGCGGCGGCCAAGTCACGTCGCTGGCTGGAGACCGGCGCGCTCGCCGTGGACATGGAGTCGGCCACGATCCTGGACTGGGCCGCCGCCCGTGGCCTGCCGGGCCTCGTGATACGCGGCGTCTCGGATCCCGCCGCCCGCGGCGTCCCCGCCGACCTCGCCCGCGTGGTCCACGACGACGGGCGCGTCCGCCCCATGCGCGCGGTGACCGCGATGCTCGCCCGGCCCCGCGCCCTCGCCGACGCCGTCGCCCTGCGCGCCGGCACCACCGCCGCCCTCAAAACAGTCGCCGCCGCCCTGGGCACACTCTCGAGAGCGATATGAGAAAAGCCGTATGAAGACTTTGCTTTTACAGCGAATATCGCAATCAACGGATCGACAGCCTCCTCTCACGCGAAGACCGGACGTGTCGGATCCGCGCCCTTCTATAACAGCCCACCCTCGTCCCTACCCGAGCTAAAGGCTCCGATCCAATGGACGCGCTCGTGACCGGGGGCACGGGGTTCATCGGCGCCAACGTCGCGCGGGAGCTGGTTGCCGCCGGGGCGACGGTACGGGTGCTGGCCCGACCGCGCGGTGATCGGCGGGCGCTGGCCGGCGTGAAGGTCGAGATCGTCGAGGGCGACCTGCTGGAGCCCGCCTCCGTGCGGCGCGCCGTCAGCGGCGTGCAGGTCGTCTATCACGTGGCCGCCGACTATCGGCTCTGGACGCCCGACCCCGCCACCCTGTATCGCACGAACGTCGACGGCACCCGCGCCGTGCTGGAGGCGGCCGGCGAGGCCGGCGCGAAGCGGATCGTGCACACCTCCAGCGTCGGCGCCCTCGGCATCCCCAAGGACGGCCGGCCGGGCACCGAGCACACGCCCGTCACGCTGGCCGACATGGTGGGCCACTACAAGCGCTCCAAGTTCCTGTCCGAGCAGGTGGCCCTCGACTTCGCGCGGCGCGGGCTGCCGGTCGTCGTCGTCAATCCCTCGGCTCCGGTCGGCCCGTGGGACGTCAAGCCGACCCCGACCGGGCAGATGGTCGTCGACTTCATGCGCGGCCGCATGGTCGCCATCGTCGACACCGGCCTCAACGTCGTCCACGTTCGCGACGTCGCGCGCGGTCATCTGCTGGCGGCCGAGCGTGGCCAGCCGGGCGAGCGCTACATCCTCGGCCACCGCGACCTCTCGCTGGCCGACCTGTTTGGGGTCCTGGGCGAGATCACGGGACGCCGGCCGCCGCGCTTCCGCGTCCCGTACGCGCTGGCCTGGCTCGGCGCGGCCTGCTGCGAGAGTGTGGCGCGGGTGACGGGCCGGCCGCCGGCGGTGCCGCTGACGGCGGTGCGGATGGCCCGCAAGCGGATGTACTTCAGCCCGGCCCGGGCCGTGCGCGAGCTGGGGCTACCCCAGACCGACGTCCGCGCCGCCCTGGCCGACGCCGTCCAGTGGTTCGAGGCCCACGGCTACGCGCGCGCGAAGGGCGCGGCGATCGCATGAGCCTCGGCAGCCTGAGCGCGACGCTCACGCGGCGCAGCCGCTCGAACTTCTACTACGCCTTCCTCACGCTGCCGCGGGCGCGGCGCGATGCGCTGTACGCCGTGTACGCGTTCTGCCGCACCGTGGACGACGTCGCCGACCTCGGCCACGATCGCGCCGCCCAGCGCGCCGGCCTGGCCCGCTGGCGCGAGGAGGTGGCGCGGTGCTTTCAGCCGGAACCGCCGCCCGAGCATCCGATCGCCCGCCAGCTCGCCGCCGCCGTGCGCGCGTACCCTATCCCGCGGGCGGCGCTGGAGGCGATCATCGAGGGCTGCGAGATGGACCTCGAGCGCGTCCGCTTCGCGACCGCCGAGGATCTCTATCCGTACTGCTACCGGGTGGCCTCCGCGGTGGGGCTCTGCTGCATCGAGATCTTCGGGTACACCGACCCCCGGGCCCGCGAGTACGCGGTGCAGCTGGGGACGGCACTGCAGCTCACCAACATCCTGCGGGACGTCGGCGCCGACGCCCGGGACGGCCGCGTGTACCTGCCGCAGCAGGATCTCGCGACGTTCGGCGTGAGCGAGGACGACCTCGTCGCCGGGCGCTACGGCGAGCGGTTCGTGCGGTTGATGGAGCACCAGGCCGCCCGCGCCCGCCAGTTCTACGCGGCGGCGGCGAAGGCCTACCCGGTTGCCGACGCCCGCTCGCTGATCGCCGCCGAGATCATGGGGGGGATCTACCACGCGCTGCTGGAGGAGATCGAGGCGCGGCGCTTCGAGGTCTTCGGCGAGCGGATCACGCTGCCGGCGCGGCGCAAGGTCGCCATCGCGCTGCGCCGCTGGGCGGCCGCCCGGCTGCGGCGCGACCGGAGCGCGGCGTGAGGCCGACCCGGTCGATGAGGGCCGCGGTGTTCCAGGGCGGCGGCCGCATCACGCCCGGCCAGTGGCCGCGGCCGGCCGTCGGCCCCGGCGAGCTGCTGCTGCGCGTGCGCGGCTGCGGGCTGTGCGGCTCCGACATCGCGAAGATCGTGGCGCCGGACACGCGCGGCCCCGCGGTCCTGGGCCACGAGATCGTCGGCGACGTCGTCGAGGCCGGGCCCGGCGTGGCCGGGTTCGGGGTGGGGGACCGCGTGGTGGCGGCCCACCACGTGCCGTGCGGCGAGTGCCACTACTGCCGGCGCGGCAGCGAGTCGATGTGTCGGGCGTTCAAGGCGTCCAACCTCGACCCGGGCGGCTTCGCCGAGTACGTCCGCGTGCCGCCGGCCAACGTGCAGCACGCGACGTTCCGGATTCCCGATCACCTCACGGACGAGGAGGCCTCGTTCGTGGAGCCGCTGGCCTGCTGCGTGCGCGCGGTGGATCGGGCGCGCGTCGAGCCCGGCGACACCGCCGTCGTGGTCGGGCTGGGCTCGATCGGCTGCCTCCTCGTCCAGCTCCTGCGCCGCGCCGGCGCCACCGTCGTCGGCGCCGATCCGCTGAGCGGGCGCGCGGCGATGGCGCGGGAGCTCGGGGCGCACGCGGCCGGCGGCGCCGATGCCGTGGCCACGGCGGTGCGCGAGCTGAGCCAGGGCCGGGGCGCCGACCATATCGTGGTCACCGGGGGCGGCGCCGACGTGCTGCCGTGGGCGGTGGGGCTCGTGCGCGAGGGCGGGACGCTGCACTTCTTCGCCGGCGGCCCGGGCGACAGCCTGCCGCTGCCCCTGGCCACGCTCTACCATCGCGAGCTGACCGTGACGTCGACCTATTCGTCCTCGCCGGCGACGCTGGCCCGCGCCTTCTGGCTGCTGGCCGCCGGCAAGGTGGAGGTCGACCGGCTCATCACGCACCGGCTGCCACTGGAGCGTCTGGCCGAGGGCGTCGACCTCATGCGGCGCCGCGAGGCGCTGAAGGTCTACGTGACGCCGTGAGCACGATGCGCGCGATGGTCTTCCATGGTCCCGGCGACCTTCGCGACGAGCGCGTGCCGGTGCCGGAGCCGCGGGAGGGCGAGGTGGTCCTCCGCATCGACGCCGCGCTGACGTGTGGGACCGACGTCAAGACGCTGCGCCGTGGCCACCCGGTCATGATCCCGCACGTGCCGACCGTCTTCGGCCACGAGTTCGCGGGGCGGGTGGCCGCTGTCGGCGCCGGGGTGCGCGACGTGCGCGAGGGCGACCACGCCGTGGCCGCCAACTCGGCGCCTTGCCGGGCCTGCGCGCTGTGCCTGGCCGGCCGCCCGAACCTCTGCGAGGACCTGCTGTTCGTCAACGGCGCCTACGGCGAGTTCATCGCGCTGCCGGCGCGGCTGGTCGCGGTCAACCTCGTGCGCCTGCAGGCGGCGACGTCCGCCGCCCGGGCCGCCTTCGCCGAGCCGCTGGCGTGTGCGCTGGGCGGCGTCGAGCGCGCCCGCGTCGAGGGCGGCCAGACGGTGGTCGTCTTCGGCCACGGACCGCTCGGCTGCCTGCTGGCGATGGTCGCCGTGGCCCGCAAGGCGCGGGTGATCCTGGTCGGCAAGCGCGGCTGGCGCCTGGATCGGGTGCGCAGCCTGGGCATCGCCGAGGTGCTCGACGCCACCGCCACCGACGACGTGGTGGCCGACCTGCGGGCCGTCACGGCCGGACGGGGCGCCGAGGTCACCATCGACGCCACCGGGCGGCCCCAGGGGTGGGGGCAGGCCATGGATGCGGTGGGCCGCGGAGGCTGCGTGGTATTCTTTGGGGGATGTGCGCCCGGCACGACGGTCCGCGTGGACACGCGGCGGGCGCACTACGAGGAGCTGGCACTCCTCGGGGCGTTCCACCACACGCCTGATCTCATCCGGCGCGCCGTGGAGCTCCTCGAAGCCAACATCATCGAGCCCGAGGCCCTCATCACACACCGCATGGACCTCGGCGGAGTCCGCGAGGCACTGGAGCTGATGGCCACTGGTGAGGCGTTGAAGGTCCTGATCGAGCCATGACTCGTTGCCTGGCCGGAGCTCTGGTCGCGCTCCTGGTGCTGCTGGCGGCGCCGGCTGCGTTCGCCTTCGATCCCGCCACGACCTTCCACCAGGGCGCGTTCGTCATCTCGCCCGAGGTCGGCTACGGCCAGCAGTTCAACCTCGAGGACAAGCGGGTCTTCTCGGACGTCGAGCTGGTGAACGGCGGGGTCCGGTTCGGGTGGCTGCCGTTCAAGCCGGCCGGCCCCGGCCCCCTGTACGGCTCGTTCGAGATCGGGCTGGAGCCGCTCTACCAGCGCTACCTGGAACCGCACGACGCCTTCTTCGCCGGCCTCGGCCTGACCGGCCGCTATCACTTCCTGTCGCTGGGCCGCTTCGTGCCCTACGCGGAGGCGGCGGCGTTCGCGGGCGGCACCGATCTCAAGATCCGTGAGATCGACTCGGACTTCACGTTCCTGCTGTGGGCCGGCGCCGGCGCCTCGGTCTTCGTCACCGACCGGGCGGCGCTCTACGCGGGCTATCGCTGGCAGCACATCTCGAACGGCAACACCAAGGAGCCGAACCGCGGCTTCGAGTCGCACACGGGCGTGGTCGGCGTGTCATTCTTCTTCGAGTGAGGTTGTCATGAAGGCCCCCATCACCGAGATCCTCCTGGCCGGGCCCCGCGGCTTCTGCGCGGGCGTCGAGCGCGCGATCGACATCGTCGAGGTCGCTCTGTCGGTGTGCCCGCCGCCGGTCTACGTCCGCCGTGAGATCGTCCACAACCGGCTCGTGGTCGAGACCCTGCGCCACAAGGGCGCGATCTTCGTCGACGAGCTGGACGAGGTGCCGGACGACGCGACCGTGATCTTCAGTGCCCACGGCATCTCGCCGGCGGTGCGGGAGGAGGCGGGGCGACGCGGGCTGCGCGTCATCGATGCCACGTGCCCGCTGGTGACCAAGGTCCACCTGGAGGCGATCCGCTACGCCCGCGAGGGCTACTCGATCATCCTGATCGGCCACGAGGACCACGACGAGGTCATCGGTACGCTGGGCGAGGCGCCCGAGCGCATCGTGGTGGTCGACAGCGTGGAGGAGGTCGAGCGGCTCGTGCTGCCCGACCCCGACAAGGTCGCCTATCTCACGCAGACGACGCTGTCGGTCGACGACACCCGCGACGTCATCGAGGCGCTGCGCCGCAAGTTCCCCAAGATCGTGGGCCCCTCGCGCGACGACATCTGCTACGCCACCCAGAACCGCCAGACCGCGGTGAAGCGACTGGTCGACGACGTGGACGTGCTGCTGGTGATCGGCGCCGCCAACAGCTCGAACGCCAAGCGGCTGGTGGAGGTAGCCCAGACGGCCGGCACCCGGGCCTACCTGATCAACGACGTCGGCGACATCCGCCCCGAGTGGCTGGAGAGCGCCTCCCGCGTTGGCATCACCGCGGGCGCCTCGACGCCGGAGATCCTGGTGACGCAGGCGGTCGAGGCCCTGCGCGCCGAGGGTGTGAAGGTGCGCGAGGTCCACGTGGTCGAGGAAGACGTGCGCTTCGCGCTGCCCCAGGAGCTGACGCATTCCGCCCGCGACCGCGGCCTGACGCTGCCGGAGCGGACGGCGATGCGGCGATCGATATGACCCGGAGGGGGACGTTGTCCCCCTTCCGGCGGTCGTCGCACGCCTTCGGCGTGCTCCTCCCTGCCTCCCCCTAGGAAAGGACAGGATTGCGCCGGCAAAGCCGGCGCTCGGAGTGGACGCGCAATCCGCGAGGAGGGTCACCTCTTGAAGCACGTGCTTCCCGCCCCGACAGCGCTCGCCATCGTGCTCACCGTCATTCTCCTTGCGCCCGCACCGGGGCCGACGGCGCCGGTCGAACAGCGCACGGTATTGGACAATGAACGGGTGATGGTGGTGGAGTTCGTGTTCCCGCCGGGGTTCAAGGGGGAGGAGCATGAGGCGCCGGTGGACGAGTTCGCGTATGTGCTCGAGGGGGAGTTCGCGGTGATCACGAAGGGCAAGGGCAAGCAGCGAGTGCGAGCCGGGGAGATCGAGTGGGCACCGAAGGGCGTCGTGCACTATTCCGTGAACGAGACCAGGAAGCCGGCACGCGTGCTGGTCGTGCTGCTGAAAGGACGGTGAGCGTATGCGCCTGGTGACCTATCGCAAGGGATCGTCCAAGCCCCGGGTGGGCGCGCTCGTCGCCGACGCGGTGCTCGACCTGGGAGCGCTCGCCGCCGACCTGGCCCGTGAGCGCGGCACCGTGCGCCGCGGCCGCAGCTTCCCGAAGACGATGCTCGAGCTGATCCAGGGCGGCGCCGACGCGCTGGCCGCCGCCCGCGAGGCGCTGGGCCACGGCGAGGCCATGATCAAGCGCGACGGCGTCGGCGCGCTGGCCGAGCGCAAGCTGGGCGCGCCGGCCGCCAAGGTCCGGCTGGAAGCGCCGATCCCGCGGCCGGCCCGCAACGTCTTCTGCCTGGGCCGCAATTACAAGGAGCACGCCGCCGAGCGCGGCGCCGAGGCGCCGCCGCATCCCGTCTACTTCACCAAGGCGCCGGAGACGGTCGTGGCCCCGGGCGCGAAGGTCATCCACCACGCGGCGACGAAGGAGCTCGACTACGAGGTCGAGCTGGCGGTCGTGATCGGCACCGCCGGGCGCGACATCCCCCGCGAGGGGGCGCTGGCGCACGTGTTCGGCTACACGATCGTCAACGACGTCACCGCGCGGGATCTGCAGAAGCGCCACGGCCAGTGGTTCAAGGGCAAGTCGCTCGATACCTTCTGCCCCATGGGCCCGGTGCTCGTCACCGCCGACGAGATCCCCGACCCGCAAGCGCTGAGCGTGGCCATGCGGATCAACGGCGAGACCCGGCAGTCGAGCCACACCTCCAAGATGATCTTCCCGGTCGACGAGTGCATCGCCGTGCTCTCGCTCGGCTTCACGATCCTGCCCGGCGACGTCATCGCCACCGGCACGCCGGAGGGCGTGGGTGCCGCGCTCGGCAAGTTCCTCGAGGCGGGCGACCGGATGGAAGCCGAGGTCGAGCGCATCGGCGTGCTGGCCAACCGGGTCGCCGCGCCGTAGCGCCGGCCGGCCGCTGACCGCCGAACGCGAGGCGGCGGTGGCTGCCGCCGCCTCGCGCTGCGCGGCCAGCGGGACCTACCGGGGCCGCACGCTGTTCACGGGCTCGAACGAGAGTGTCGGGCCCGCCGCGGACGGCGTGCCGATCTTCACGCTATTCACCGGGTCGAAGCCGCCCTTGACGCCCGCCGCCTGCTTGTCCCCGGCCGGCAGGTCGCCCACCTTCCTCGGCTTCCTGCTCTTCGCCTGGCTCTTGCTCTTCATGATCGTTCCTCCTGTTCGATGCTCGGTTCACTGCACTCGCCGGCCCGGCTCAGCGTTGTGTCGAGTCGTAGAGCTGGCCGTCGTCGATCACGGGTAGCCCCGGTTTGAGGCTCTTGGGCACCCAGACGTCCACGAATCCCGTGCAGCTCTGGCCGCTGTCTTTCGTCTCCGTGAAGTGCAGCCGGTACACCCGGCCGTTCCCGGAGCCCGAGCGCTCGGCACGCAGGAGCATCTTCGAACCGTGGATCACGGCATCGGGACCCGTGTCACCGTCGCCGAGGCCGTTGACCGGCTCGTCCTGGGTGACGCGCGTAACGGTGGTTGTCATCCGGTGTGAGGGGCCCCAGCGGTGGCCGGTGATCGTGACGGGCACCAGCTTGTGATTGGGTGGCCAGAGCATCCGGGGGTGGGCGCGGGCCCGGTGGCACGCGGGTGGGTCGTTGACGTCTTGCACGAGCGCCGAGACCTCGTCGCTGCCGCTGCCGCCGAGGCCGTCGGAGACGAGCAGGCGGAAGGCCAGAGTCGCGCCGCCGGCCGTCACCGGCGGCGCCACGAATGTCGGCGTCGCACTCGTGGAGCCGGAGAGCGTGACCGGGGGCCCGCTCAACTGGGTCCAGGCGTACGTGAGCGGATCGGCGTCGGCATCGCTGCTGGCCGTGCCGTCGAGGGTGACCGTGGCGCCTTCGTTGCTCGTCTGGTCGGCTCCGGCGTCGGCGGTCGGCGGATGGTTCACGTTCTCGACGAGGACGGAGACCGAGTCGCTCGCACTGGCGAGCCCGTCGCCGACGGTGAGCGCGAAGGTGAGGAGCGCCCCGGCCGGGCCGACAGAAGGTGCCACGAAGGATGGCTGGGCGGTCGTGGCGTCCGCGACCGCGACGGATGGCCCGCCCGTCTGGGTCCAGACGTAGCTGACGTCGTCCCCGTCGGGGTCGAAGGTCGCCGAGCCGTCCAGAGTCACCGGGCTCCCCTCGTTCACCCCTTGGTCGGGCCCCGCGTCGGCGGACGGCGCGTGGTTGACGTTCGCGACCGTCACGTTGACGAACGCGGGGGCACTGGCCTGCTGCCGGTCGCTCACCACGAGCTGGAACGTGAGCGTGGCGCCATCACGGGGCACCGGGGGCGCAGCGAAGGCCGGCCGCGCGGGGTCGGCGAGGTCCAGGGTGACGGGCGGGCCGGCGGTCTGGGTCCACGTGTACGCCAGCGTGTCGCCCTCGGGGTCGCTACTCGCGGAGCCATCGAGGGTCACCCCGTCGCCCTCGTTCACCGTCTGATCGGCCCCGGCGTTGGCGGCCGGCACGGACGCTTGCTGCGCGGTCAGGAATACGCCCGACTCCGAGGTGAACGAGACACCGGGAGGAAGCTCGAGCGCGAGCGTGGCCGTCCCGAAGAAATCCGCGTTCACTTGGTTGAAGACGCTCAGCCCCATCTGGACCGTCAGGAAGAAACGGCCGTCGGAGCCCTCGAACTCGAACCGGGGAACGACGAACTCCACCGTCTCCGAGAAGGGGGCGTCGGTCAGCGGCCTGCTGATTGCGGCCAGTGGACCGGACGGGCTCGAGATCCCGATGCTGTAAGACCCGCCGAACTGGCCGACCAGCCCCTGCACGATCGTCCCGATCACCGAGATCGGGATCCTGACCGTCACCCCGTCGGCCAGGCTCGGGTACCCGTGCAGGAGGATCGTGTCGAACAGCAGGGCGAAGGCGGAGCTCGCCAGGGAGGCGGACGGGAATGTCTCGTTTCGGTCGGCCAGGGCCGAGACGCCGAGCTCCCCGTTTGACAGCTCGGCCCGCGCGCGGGCCTCGCCGATGCCAAAGGTGTGACTCAGGCGGGTCTCGACAGACACGCGCGTCGGCTCGGGAATGGACTCGTTGAGGGTCCCATCCCCCACCGATTGACACAGCGAGGGATCCAAGTCGTTCGAGGGGCAGGCACTGACGGCCACTTGTGCTCGGGCTCCAGAGGCCTCCACGCCGCCCGCCCAGGTTCCCCACGCGATCGACCCGGCCGCGAGGAGGACTCGACAACGGCGCTGCATCGGGGTTCGTCCGATCAGGGTTCTCATGATCTCCAAGGCTCTCTCCTTATCTGGGTCAGCCGCGCTGGATCTCGAGCGGCATCAGGGTGTCCACGAGCGAGGCGCCGCCGTCGGCGTGGAGGAGCTGGCCCGTGATCCAGTCGGCGTCGGTGGAGCAGAGCAGCGACACGGCGTTGCCGATGTCGGCGGGCGTGCCCATGCGGCCCATCGGCGTCCAGCCGCTGGCGTGCCACGCGCGGGCGGTCTGCACGACCGCGTCGGGCAGCCCGTTGAGCACGCTGTCGTCGGTGAGCCCCGGGCTCAGAGAGTTGACGGTGATCCCGCGCGGCGCGAGCGCGACGGCGAAGTAGCGCACCAGCGACTCCATCGCCGCCTTGCCGGCGCCCATCGCGACCCACGGCTGCCAGGTGCCCTTCTGAGCACCCGGCGCGTAGGTGATCGCCACGATGCGGCCGCCGGCGCCCATCAGGGGGACGGCCTGCTGCACGCCCACGAGGAAGGCCTTGCCCTGGGAGTCCATCGCCTGGTCCCAGGCTTCGAGCGTGATCTCCATCGGCTTCTGGTAGAACGTCGCGAGCTCCGGCCGGGCGTTGGCCACGAAGACGTCGAGCGTGCCGAACGCTTTGCGCACCTCGGCGAACATCCGGCGCACGTCCTCCGCCTTCGAGACGTCGGCCTGCACGAGGACGCCGTCGGCGCCGTGCTTGCGGACGCGCTCCAGCGTCTCCTTGGCCGCTGATTCGTTGACGTAGTAGTGGACGGCCACCCGGGCCCCGCTCTCCGCCAGCTTGAGCGCGATCCCCCGGCCGATGCCCCGCGACCCTCCCGTGACCAGCGCGTGCTTGCCCTTGAGCGTCATGGCGCTCTCCTTTCCGGACACCATCGCCGCGATCACGCGGCCGATGTCCTCGAAGCCACGAACCGGCGCCTTGCGGCCGGTCCTGACCCGCTCGACCACCCCGCGGATCTCGGCGCCGGAGCCGGAGATCCGCACCACGAACGTGTTGACGTCGTCCGGATCACTTCCCATGCGCCCGTTGTACGGGACCGGCGTTTGCCGCCCGTCACCGGCCGCGTCAAACCTCGCGTCAAGGTCGGAAGTGATAGGGTGGGGACCCCGGAGGCGCCATGACGCAGTTGCGCTTGACCCTGCTCGGTGGCTTCCAGGCCCGGCTGCAGACGGGGGAGGTCCTGCCGCTGCCGGGCCGCAAAGCCCAGGCGTTGCTCGCGTTCCTCGCCCTGCCGCTGGGGCGCGCGCATCCCCGTGACAAGCTGGCCGCCCTGCTGTGGGGTGGTATCCGCGAGGAATCTGCCCGGGCCAGCCTGCGCCAGACCCTGTTCGTCGTCCGCAAGGCGCTGGGCGGAGCGGAGGGCGCGGTGCTGCAGCAGGAGGGCGAGGCCCTGGCCCTGGCGCCCGCGGCGGTGGAGGCGGACGTCGCGGCTTTCGAGCAGGCGGTGGCCGACGGCACGCCCGAGTCGCTGGAGCGGGCGGCGACGCTCTATCAGGGCGACCTGCTCGCGGGGCTGGTCCTGGCCGAAGCGCCGTTCGAGGAGTGGCTGCTCGGCGAGCGCGAGCGGCTGCGGGAGCTGGCGCTGGAAGGGCTGGCGAAGCTGCTCGCGTATCAGCGGAAGTCGGGCGCCTCGGAAGTGGCCGTCGGCACCGCGTTGCGACTGCTCACGCTGGATCCGCTGCAAGAGGTCGTGCACCGCTCGCTCATGCGGCTGTACGCCGACCTCGGGCGGCGGGGGACGGCGCTGCGGCAGTACCAGCAGTGTGTCAGCGTGCTCGGGCGCGAGCTCGGCATCGAGCCGGAGCCCGAGACCAAGGCGCTCTACCAGGAGATTCTTCGCGAGCGGCCGCAGCATCGCGTCGCCATGGCCGAGCCATCGCTCGCGCCGCCCGGCGCCGAGGTGCGCGCGCCCGGCCGCGCCGAGACGCCGCTGGTCGGACGAGCGGACGAGCTGGCGCGGCTTCGAGACCTGCTCGCGGCGACGGCCGGCGGCACCGGGCAGGTCGTCGCGGTGCTGGGCGAGGGCGGCATCGGCAAGAGCCGACTCGTCGGCGAGCTGGCAGGCGACGCCGCCCGCCTTGGCCATACCGTGCTGGTCGGGCGCTCGTACGAATCGGAGCAGATCCTGCCGTTCGGCCCGTGGGTCGACGCCTTGCGCGCCGGTCGCATCGCCGAGGACGTCGACCTGCTGGAGCAGCTTGGTCCCATCCTGCGCTCGGGCCTGGCGCGACTGCTGCCCGAGGTCGGCGGTATCGCGCCCGCGGATGCGACGACCGACATCCGCCAGATCTTCGAGAGTGTGGCGCGGCTGCTCGGGCAACTTGCCGGACGCCAGCCGCTCCTGGTCGTCCTCGAGGACTTGCACTGGGCCGACGAGGTGAGCGCTCGGCTCGTCGCGTTCATCGGCCGCCGCCTCGCCGACCGGCCGGTGCTGATGGTCGCGACGGCGCGTGAGGACGAGCTGGCGGAGGCGCCCGCGTTCCGGCAGGCGCTGGACGATCTGCGGCGTGACAGCGCTCTGACGACGCTGACCCTGCGCCCACTCTCCCGTTTTGACACGCTGACCCTCGTGCGGACGGTGGCGCGCAGCGGGGAGGCGGTGGCGGACGAGCGGCTCGGCGAGCAGGCGTGGGCCGCGAGCGAGGGCAATCCCTTCGTCGCCGTGGAGACGGTCCGCGCTCACGCCGAGGGCGCCGCAATCGCTCCCGGACACGGTCTCGCGCTCCCCGAGCGGGTGCGGGAGATCGTCGGCCGGCGCCTCGAGCGGCTGTCCGAGCGCAGCCAGGCACTGGCCGCCGCCGCGGCGGCGATCGGCCGAGAGTTCGACTTCGCGCTGCTCCAGCGAGCCGGGGGGCTCGGGGAGGAGGACACGGCCGCCGGCGTCGAGGAGCTCGTTCGCCGGCGCGTCCTGCACGGTGTGGGTGAGCGCTTCGATTTCACCCACGACCGCATTCGGGAAGTCGCCTACGCGCGGATCCTGGCGCCACGGCGCAGGATCCTTCACCGGAAAGTCGCCGAGGCCATCGAGGCGCTGCACGGCGGGGACCTAGACGCCCACGCGCTCGCCCTCGGGCAGCACTACCGCGAAGCCGAGGCGTGGGACCCGGCGGTTACATATCTGTGGAAGGCCGGCCGCGCCGCGTGGGCCCGCGGCGCCAACCGGGAGGGGGTCGCCAGCTTCGAGAGCGCGCTGGGCGCGCTGGAGCATCTCGCCGACGGGCCGGCGAAGCCTGGACTCGCGATCGACATACGCATCGATCTCGAGCTGGTGCTCATGGGCCTGGGGGAGATCCGGCGTAGCTTCGAGCGCCTGCGCGAGGCCGAGGCGCTGGCCCTGAGGGCGGGCGACCGGCGGCGGCTGGGCCGGGTGTACTCCCGGATGACATACGACCTCGGCTCGCTCGGCGACCTCGCGGCCGCGCTCGCCAAGGGGGAGCAGGCCCTGGCGATCGCCGCGGAGGAACAGGATCTGCACACACTGAGCGGGTCCGGCGTGCTCGTCGCCCGCACGCTCTATGCCCTCGGGCAGTATCGCCGTGCGATCGAGGTCGCTCGGCGTAACATGGCCATCGTTCTCCCCGGCGGCCCGAAGCCCCCGCAGGAGGATCTCGTGCGCCGCCACAACGTGGGCTTCGCACGCGGGTTTATCGTGCTGACGATGACCGAGGTCGGAGAGTTCCGGGACGGGGCCCTTCTGGGCGAGGAAGCCGTGCGAATCGCGCGGGCCGAGCTCGGACCCCATCCTCACGTCTGGGCGCTGCTCGGCCTGGGGCGTCTGTACGTCGTCCAGGGCGCGCTGGAGCGCGGCATCGACATCCTCGAGCAGGCGCTGCCGCTCTGCCAGACGAGCGGCGACCTCGCCGTCTACTTCTCGCGCACGGCGTCCTCGCTCGGCGAGGCGTATGCGCGCTCGGGGCGCATCGCCGAGGGGCTGACGCTGCTCCAGGGCGCGGTGAGCCACGGCGAAGCGATCGGGTTCGCCTACAGCCACGCCCTGGTCCTCGGCATCCTCGGCGGCGTCCACCTGCTGGCCGGCGACGTCGAGGCGGCCGGGCGGTGCGCCGTGGAAGCGCTCGACCTCGCGCGCCGGTACGGCCAGCGCGGCTGGGAGGCGTGGGCGCTGCGCCTGCTGGGGGAGGTCGCCGTCCGGCGTGACGCGGTCGACCTCCCCGGGGCCGCGGAGCGCTTCCGCCAGTCGATGGCGCTGGCCGGCGAGCTCGAGATGCGACCCCTGCTCGCTCACTGCCACATGGGGCTCGGCCAGGCGTATGAGCGCGCCGGTGACCGCGAGCGCGCCCAGGTCGAGGGCGGCGTGGCGCTCGCCGAGTATCGTATGCTTGACATGCCCTACTGGCGAGCGTGCGCCCAAGCGTTCCTCGCCGATCGGTGAGGGTTGCGCGATGATCGAAAACGCCGAGGATGCCAGCTCAACATGACGTTCGTCAGCCACGTCGAGTGCACGGTCTGCGGTCACCGCCACGACGCCAATGGCACGCTCACGGTCTGCGCGCAGTGCGGCCAGATGCTGGCCGTGCGCTACGATCTCGAGCGGGTAAGGGCGGCGGTCACGAAGGACGCGCTGCGACCGCGGCCGCCCGGCATGTATCGCTTCCGCGAGCTGACGCCGCTCGCCGATCGCGAGGAGCCGGTGACGCTGGGTGAAGGCGGCACGCCGCTGCTCGCGCTGCCGCGTCTTGCCGCGCATCTTGGCCTGCGACACGTGTGGGGAAAAGACGAGGGCCAGAATCCGACCGGCTCCTTCAAGGCGCGCGGCCTCGGCATGGCCATCACCCGGGCCCGCACACTGGGCGCGCGCGGCTTCATCATTCCCTCGGCTGGCAATGCGGGCGGCGCCGCCGCGGTGTACGCGGCGGCCTGCGGGCTGCCGTGCGCGGTGATCGTGCCGCGCGCCACCCCGCCGGCCGCGATCGCCGAGGCGGTCATCGCCGGCGCCGCGGTCTTCACCATCGAGGGCACCATCGCCACCGCCGGCCGCGTGGTCGCGCGGGTGGCGCCCGAGCTCGGCTGGTTCGATCTCTCCACGCTCAAGGAGCCCTACCGGCTGGAGGGCAAGAAGACGATGGGGCTCGAGCTGGCCGAGCAGCTGGGCTGGACGCTGCCCGACGTCCTGCTCTACCCGACCGGCGGCGGCACCGGCCTGGTCGGAATTCCCAAGGGGTTCGACGAGCTGCGGCAGATGGGCTGGGTGACCGGCCGCACGCGCTTCGTCGCCGTGCAGGCCGAGGGCTGCGCGCCGGTGATCAAGGCCTTCCACGAGGGGGCCGAGACGACGACCGCCTGGGAGAACCCCACGACGGACGCCCCGGGCCTGCGCGTGCCGTCGCCCTTCGCCGGCCGCCAGATGCTGCGCATCCTGCGCGAGTCGGGCGGCGACGCCATCGCCGTGAGCGAGCGCGCCATCGTCGAGGCCCAGGGGCGACTCGCGCGGCTGGAGGGGATCTGGACCTCGCCCGAGGGGGCGGCGCTGGTCGCCGCCCTCGGCGTCATGAAGGACAAGGGGCAGGTGGCCGCGGACGCCCGCGTCGTCATCATGCTGACGGGCGCCGGCATCAAGAACCCGCCGCCGGAGCTGCCCACCCCGATCGATCTCACCGGCAGTGACGAGGAGGTCCGGGCGGCCGTCCGCGGCGCCCTCGGGGCTTAACCCGATTCCCGTTCAGTGGTAGCATTCGCCCCACCGTATCGTCCGTCCAGGAGGCCGGGGCAATGGCGATCGAGACCGGGAAGATCCGCAACGTCGGTGTCGTCGGTCACGGAGGCGTCGGCAAGACCTCACTGGTGGAAGCCATGCTGTTCGCCGCCGGCGCGGTCACGCGCCTGGGGCGGGTCGACGACGGTAGCACCACCACCGACTTCGATCCCGACGAGATCAAGCGCAAGATCTCGATCAATACCGCGATCGCCTACTGCGACGCCAAGGGACACCGGATCAACTTCGTCGACACCCCGGGCTACGGCGATTTCATCGCGGACGCGCGGGCCGGCCTGCGGGTGGTGGAGGCGGCCGTCGTGGTCGTGGACGCGGTGGCCGGCGTGCAGGTGCAGACCGAGAAGGTCTGGAAGTTCGCCAGCGAGTTCGAGCTGCCGCGCGCCATCGTCGTCAACCGGCTTGACCGCGAGCGGTCCGACTTCTTCCGTACGCTGGAGTCGCTGGGCCGCCGGCTCAAGGGCCGCATCGTCCCCGTGCACATCCCGGTCGGCGAGGAGAGCGGCTTCCGGGGCTTCGTGGACCTCGTCACCCAGCGGGCGACGCTCTACGCGGACGGCAAGGCCAGCGACGCCGCCGTCCCCGCCGAGGTAGCCGACCGTGTGAAGGAGTGGCGCGAGAAGCTCGTCGAGGCGGCGGCCGAGACGGACGACGATCTGCTGGCCAAGTACCTGGAGGACGGCTCGCTGGCCGAGGCCGAGATGCTCAAGGCGCTGCGGGCCGGCATCAGTCAGGGCAAGATCGTGCCGGTGCTGTGCGCGGCGGCGACGAAGGGCATCGGCAGCCAGGCGCTGCTCGACCTGATCATCCACGAGTTTCCGTCGCCGGTCGACCGCGCCGAGGTCGGGGGCACCGACCTCAAGGCCAAGCAGGCCGGCACCCGCGCGGCCGACGCCAAGGCGCCGGTCTGCGCGCTCGTCTTCAAGACGCTGTCCGATCCGCATATTGGCAAGCTCTCGCTCTTCCGCGTGTACTCGGGCACGCTGCGCGCCGACTCCACGCTGCTGAACCCCGGGCGCGGCGCCAAAGAGCGCATGGGGCACGTCTCGTGGCTGCAGGGCAAGACGCAGAGGAACGTGGAGACCCTCGGGCCCGGCGAGATCGGCGTCGCCCAGAAGCTGAAGGAAACGCAGACGGGTGACACGCTCGGCGACGAGGCGCATCCCTTCGAGCTGCCGCGGATCACGTTTCCGGAGCCGGCGATCAACTTCGCCATCCAGCCCAAGAGTCGCGGTGACGAGGACAAGATCTCGCTGGCGCTGGCCCGCATCGCCGAGGAGGACCCGACGGTCCACCACCACTTCGATCCCGAGACCAAGCAGCTGCTGATCTCCGGGGTCGGCAGTCTCCACGTCGAGATGACCGTGGAGCGGATGAAGCGCAAGTACAACGTCGACGTCTCGCTGCTGCCCCCGCGCATCCCCTACAAGGAAACGGTGAAGGGGCGCGCCGAGGGGCAGGGCAAGTACAAGAAGCAGACGGGCGGCCGCGGCCAGTACGGTGACACCTGGCTGCGCGTCGAGCCGCTGGCGCGCGGGAGCGGCTTCGAGTTCGTGGACGACATCTTCGGCGGGGCGGTGCCGCGCAACTTCATCCCCTCGGTGGAGAAGGGCGTCCGCGAGTGCATGAAGAAGGGCATCCTGGCCGGCTACCCGATCGTCGACCTCAAGGTCTCCCTCTACGACGGCTCCTATCACGACGTCGACTCCTCCGACATGGCGTTCCAGATCGCGGCGTCCCTGGGCCTGCAGAAGGTCTTCCTGGACGCCCACCCGATCTTGCTGGAGCCGGTCATGCACGTGGAAGTCACGACCCCCGCCGACGTCGCCGGCGACATCATCGGCGACATGAACTCGCGGCGCGGGCGCATCGTCGGCATGGAGCCCAGCGGTGAGACCGCGGTTGTCCGGGCCTCGGCGCCGATGGCCGAGATGCTGACCTACGAGTCCAGCCTGCGCAGCATGACGGGCGGGCGTGGCGGTTACTCGATGGAGTTCTCGCACTACGAAGAGGTGCCGGCCTTCCTGGCCGACAAGATCGTGAAGGACGCGAAGACCGAGAAGGAAAAGGCCGAGAAGCACTGAGGCCGGGCTCCCGGCCGGGCGTAGAATAGGGGCCCATGATCTTCCAGCAGTTCGTGAACGAGGATTCCGGCTGCCTGTCCTATCTCATCGGCTGCGGCGAGGCGGGGCAGGCGATCGTCGTCGATCCCGGTCGGGACCGCGTCAACGAATACCTGAGATTCGCGCGCAAGAAGGGCCTGCGCATCGCCCACATCCTCGAGACGCACACCCACGCCGACCACATCTCCGGCAACCGCGACCTGGCCGCCGCCACCGGCGCGGCGATCCATGTCCACCAGTCGGCGGGCGTGGCGTTCGACCACGAGGACCTGCGTGATGGCTCCACCATCCGCCTGGGCAACGTGGAGCTCCGGGTGGCCCACACGCCGGGCCACACGCCCGACTCCGTCTCGGTGTTCGTGATCGACCACTCGCGGGGACCCGAGCCGTGGTTCGTGCTGACCGGCGACCTGCTGTTCGTGGGCTCGGTCGGGCGCCCGGACCTCGGCGGCGCCACCGCGGCCGAGGACATCTGGGCGAGCCTCCACAGGGTGCTGCTGCCGCTGGACGACCTCGTCGAGATCTACCCGGCCCACGGCGCCGGCTCCTCCTGCGGCAAGGCGATGTCGGCCAAGGCCGGCTCGACGATCGGCTTCGAGCGGCGCTTCAACCCGGCGTTCCGCTACGACGACAAGCGCGCGTTCGTGGACTTCATCATGGCCGGGATCCCGCCCAAGCCGGTCTCGTTCGACAAGATCGTCGCCAAGAACAAGGGGCTCGTCGCCCTGGCCGCCGCCAAGCCGCGGCCGTACTCCGCGCGCGAGGCGCGCGAGGCCATCGCCCAGGGCGCGTTCGTGCTCGACCTGCGCGAGGCGGCCGACTTCGGCGAGAGCCACGTGCCCGGGGCCATCAACGTGTGGATCGACGGCCCGCAGTTCGCCGAGCGTGTGGCCGGGATGGCGCCGGCCGGGGCGCCGATCTTGTTGATGGGCGCGCCCTCGGACGTCGATCGCGCGGTCACGACGCTCTCGCGCGTCGGCGTGGACGAGATCGTCGGCTTCCTGCAGTGGGGCATGGTCGAGTGGCGGAGCGAGGGCTTTCCGGTCGAGACGGTGCCGCAGATCACCGTCCACGACCTCGCCGCCTGGCTCGAGCAGGGGCGCGACGTCGCGGTGATCGACGTGCGCGACCCGTCCGAGTGGGACGATGGCCACATCGACGGCGCGCTGCACCTGCCGATGTTCGAGGCGGTGACCCGTCGCGCGGAGGTGCCCGACGGCCGGCCCAAGGCGGTGCTGTGCGCCGGCGGCCTTCGCTCGAGCGCGGTGATCGGCGCGCTGCAGCGCCATGGGTTCGGCGGGTTTCACAACGTCACCGGCGGCATGGCGGCCTGGGTCAAGGCCGGGTACGTCGTCACGCGCCAGCGTGAGACAGTGCCGGCGTCGCGCGCCGCCGCGCCCGTCGGGGCGCCCGCCGTCGTGGTGGTGGACTGCCGCGGGCTGTCCTGCCCGTGGCCGAGCATGAAGGTCTCGAAGGCGATCGGAGACGTCGAACCCGGCGGCATGCTGGAGGTGCTGGCCACCGACCCCGGCGCCCCGGGCGATCTCGAGGCGTTCGCCCTCCGCACCGGCCACCGCATCGTCGAGCAGTCGCAGTCAGGGGCCGTGCTCCGCTTCGTCGTCCAGCGCGCGCAGTGACCGGTCCAGCGCTCTCGGCGCAGTACGCCGCCGTCTTCGGCCGCCCGTGGCCCGTGTGGGGGGCGGCCATCCTCATCGCGACGGTCAACGTGTTCCTCTTCGCGTTCGACCGGCCGTGGACCGCGTCCGACGGCCTGCGCAACTGGGGCGACTGGGTGCTCACCGGCCTCGGCCTCTCGCATCGCTCCGACCTCGTGGCGCCCTGGCTCTACTCGGGCTCGCTGCTGAACCTCGGCGTGCTGCTCGGCGGTCTCACGGCCGCGCTGCTCAGCCGCGAGTTCGCGATCCGGGTGCCGCCGCGCGGCGAGCTGGTGAAGGGTGCCGGCGGCGGGCTCCTGATGGGCGTGGGCGCGATGCTCGCCTTCGGCTGCAACATCGGCGGCTTCTTCTCGGCGGTGAGCGCGCTCAGCCTCTCGGGCTTCGGCATGATGCTGGGCCTGGGGCTCGGTGCCTTCCTCGGGCTGCGCTATCTCCTGTGGGAGATGGAGCGGCGGCCCGCGTGGTCGAGCGGCACGGCCCGAGTGTGGGGCGCGCCGACGGCGCAGACGCCCGGCCGCCAGCCGCTGGTCGGCCTGCTGCTGGTCGGAGCCCTGCTGGCGCTGCCGTTCGTCTACGCGAGCGGCGGCTACCACGCCCAGGGCGTGTTCCTGCTGTTCGGCGTCGTCTTCGGCGTGGTCTTTCAGCGCTCGCGCTTTTGCCTGGTGCGGGCCTTCCGCGAGCCGTTCATGACCGGCGATGCCGAGCACACCCGGGCGGCCGCGCTGGCGCTGGCGGTCAGCATGCTCGGCTTCGCGATCCTCAAGTTCACCGACCTCAAGGACAAGGGCGACTGGGTGTTCGCAGGCGCCGGCATCGGCGCGCTGGCCGGCGGCACGCTGTTCGGCGTCGGCATGACGCTGGCGGGTGGCTGCGGGGCCGGCTCGATCTGGCGGGCGGGCGAGGGACAGGTCAAGCTCTGGGCCGCGCTGGTCGGCTTCGCGCTGGGCGCCTCGCTCGCGCGGCTGGCGCTCGTGCAGGCCGGCGCGCTGACCAAGCTCGGCTGGGCGGTGTTCCTGCCGTCGGCGATCGGCTGGGGCGGCGCCATCCTGCTCACCCTGGTCGTGCTGGCCGCGTGGGCACTGCTGGCGACCTGGAACGAGGACACGCGCGTCGTGAGCGCGCTGGAGTGAGGCGCAACGCGCGAGACTCTGCTATTTTACCGGCGGCATCCCTCAGGAGGCGACCGCCGATGGCACGCATGACGCGCAGGGAGTTCCTCAAGACGTCGAGCACGGCCGCCGGCGCGCTCGCGGTCGCGGGCCTGCCCGGCTGTGCGATGGTCCGCGGCGAGACCGACGCCACGAGCGGCCGGCGCGTCGTCGTCGTCGGCGGTGGCTGGGGCGGCGCCACCGCCGCCAAGTACGTCCGCCTGGCCGATGCCACGATCGAGGTCGTGCTGCTGGAGCCGAACCGGAAGTTCGTCTCGTGTCCGTTCAGCAACCTGGTCCTCAGCGGCGCCCGCGGCATCGGCTCGCTCACCTTCGGCTACGGCGGGCTGCGCGAGTACGGCGTCAAGGTGCGTCACGAGGCGGCCACCGCGATCGAGCCCGACACCAAGCGCGTCCGGGTGGGTGACGGCGTGCTCACCTACGACCGGCTGATCGTCGCACCCGGTGTCGACTTCCTGTTCGATCAGGTCGAGGGGCTCGCCGCGGCCGGCGACAAGGTCCTGCATGCCTGGAAGGCCGGCCCCCAGACGGTCGAGCTGGCCAAGCAGATGCGCGCGATGCCGGACGGCGGCGTGTTCGTGCTGACGGTGCCGCCGGTCGCCTACCGGTGCCCGCCCGGCCCCTACGAGCGCATCTGCCAGGTGGCGTGGTACCTCAAGAACAACAAGCCGAAGGCCAAGCTGATCGTGCTCGACGCCAACCAGAACATCGTGTCCAAGGCCGCACTCTTCCGCGCGGCCTGGCAGGCGTACCCGAACATCGAGTACCGGGCGTCGAACAAGGTGACGAAGGTCGATCCCGGCACGCGCGAGGTCACGACCGACTTCGGCGACAAGGTCCGCTACGACGTCGTCAACCTCATCCCGCCCCAGCGGGCGGGATCCATCGCCGTCCAGGCCGCCCTGGTCGGCGCCGACAAGCGGTGGTGCGAGGTCGACCACGTCACCTACGAATCGGTGAAGCACCGCAACGCGCACGTCATCGGCGATTCCACCACCGGCCTGCCGGTGCCGAAGTCGGGCACCATCGCCAACGCCATGGGCAAGATCTGCGCGAACGCGGTCGTCAGCCTCATGAACGGGCGGCCGGCGCCGGCGGTGCCGCCGCTCAACACCTGCTACTCGTGGGTGAGCGACCGGGAGGCGATGGCCGTCGTCAACGCCTACCGTATCGACAACGGCAAGGTCGTGCAGATCGAGCAGAAGCTCACCTCCGGCGCCTCCACGCTCTACGCACTGCAGGCGGAAGGTTGGGCGCGCAGTATCTGGACCGACATCCTTGGGTAGCCGGGCGATGAAAACCGGCCATCTGCGTCGTTCGATCGGAGGGGGCCTCGAGGGCCCCCTCCGAAGCCTCCCCCAGGATTGCGCGGGCAAAGCCCGCGCTCGACGCGGTGAATCGGCAGCTCGCGCCCGGCCTGGGTTGATCGCCCTGACAGTCGATCGGAGGATCGGCATGATCCGTATGTCGTGCGTGGCGGTGATTGGGGTGGCCGTGCTGGGGTTGGCGGGGACGGCGGTGGGGGCGGGGCCTCTGGATACTCCGGGGTATGCGAAGACGGTGACGTGTAGTGCGTGCCACGGGTTTTCGGGGAACAGTCGGGTCGAGGCGGTGCCGATTCTGGCGGGGATGTCGCCGGCGTATTTCAAGAAGGCGATCGAGGACTACGCGACGGGCAAGCGCATCTCGCCGGAGATGGAGCCGTTCGCCAAGCAGGTGAAGGTGCTCGGGGTGGACGAGGTCGCGGCGTTCTTCGCCGCCCAGCGCCGGGAGGCGGCGTCGCCGAAGCCCGATCGCGCCGGGGTCGAGCGCGGGCGGCTGGCGGCCACCCAGTGCGCGGCCTGCCATGGCCCCGAGGGGCAGGGGGATCCCGCCAAGCTCGTGCCCCAGATCGCCGGCCAGCCGGCCGTCTACCTTCGCAACCAGCTGCTGCTGTTCAAGGCCGACAAGCGCAGCCCCGGTGACGACGCGCTCACCAAGATGAAGGCGGCGCTGAAGGCGGTCCCCGACGGGACGCTGTCGGACCTGGCCGCGTACTTTTCGAGCCTGAGGTAGCCCCGGTCGCGTGACTGTCCCGTTCGCGCTGACGCTGGCCTCGCTGGGCTTCGTCGGCGCTTTCGTTGCCGGCATGCTCGGAGTGGGGGGAGCCATCGTGATGGTGCCGCTGCTCCTGTACGCCCCGCCGCTGCTCGGGCTGGGCGCGCTCGAAATGAAAGCGGTGAGCGGCATCACCATGGTGCAGGTGCTGGCCGCCGCCCTCTCGGGGGTCGTCGCTCACCACCGCATGCGGGCCGTCCACGGCGAGCTGGCCGGGCTGGGCGGGCTGTCGATGGCGGCCGCCTCCTTCGTGGGCGCGCTTGCCTCCCACGTCCTGAGCGATCGCACGCTGCTCCTGGTCTTCGCGTTGATGGCGACGGCCGCGCTGCTGGTCATGTTCGTGCCCATCGAGACGGCCGGCCAGCCGATCTTCGCCGAGCAGGTGACGATCCCCCGCCGGCGGGCCGTGGCCGTGTGCGTGACCGTTGGGCTGGGCGCCGGGCTGGTCGGCGCCGGCGGCGCGTTCCTGCTGGTGCCCCTGCTGATCGCCGTGGTCGGTGTCCCCATCCGCGTGACCATCGGCAGCTCGCTGGCCATCACCGCGATGTCGGCCGTCACCGGCTTCGCCGGCAAGGCCATCACCGGGCAGATCCTGTGGGGCCCGGCCCTGCTGGTCGCCCTCGGCGCGCTGCCGGGCGCCCAGCTCGGTGCGCTGGTCAGCCGGCGGCTGTCCGGCGCCTGGCTGCGGGGCGTACTCTTCACCATCGTGCTGCTCACCGCGCTGCGCGTGTGGTGGGACCTGCTACGTCATTGACCGGGGGAGGGTGAGTCGGACGTGCGCTACGGCTTCGTGATCGATCACCGGCGGTGCATCGGCTGTCACGCCTGCACGGTGGCGTGCAAGGAAGAGAACCGGGTGCCACTCGGCGCCTTCCGGACCTGGGTGAAGTACGTCGAGAAGGGTACGTTCCCGGACACCCGGCGCTACTTCTCGGTGCTGCGCTGCAACCACTGCGACGACGCGCCCTGCGTGACGATCTGCCCGACCGTGGCGCTCTACCGGCGGGACGACGGCATCGTGGACTTCGATGGCCGTCGATGTATCGGCTGCAAGTCCTGCATGCAGGCCTGCCCCTACGACGCCCTCTACATCGACCCCGATACCAACACCGCCGCCAAGTGCAACTACTGTGCGCATCGCGTCGAGGTCGGCCTGGAGCCGGCCTGCGTGATCGTCTGCCCCGAGCGCGCCATCATCTCCGGCGACCTCGACGACGCGCGCACGGAGATCGCCCGGCTGGTGGCGCGCGAGCAAGTGGAGGTGCGCAAGCCCGAGCAGGGGACGCGCCCGAAGGTGTTCTACGTCGGCACCGACTCCTCCGCGCTCTCCCCGCCGCTGCAGCGACAGTCGACGACCTTCATGTTCGGCCAGCGCCCGGCGGCCGAGGCCGACCTGATCCAGATGGTCGCCGCGCTCCAGGCCAAGGAGCCCGGTGGCGATGGCGCGCTGAGCCGCCCGGTCTACGATGCGCCGCACGCGGTGCGGCCGTGGGGCGGGCGGGTGTCGGCGTATCTGTGGACGAAGTCGCTCTCGGCGGGCGCGCTGCTGGTGGCCGCGTTCGGTGGATGGGAAACGCTCTACACGATCGCGGCGCCGGCGCTCAGCCTGCTCTTCCTGGCGCTCACGACGCTGCTGCTGGTCTTCGACCTCAAGCGGCCCGATCGCTTCGCCTACATCCTGCTCAAGCCGAACTGGCGCTCGTGGCTGGTGTGGGGCGCGTGGATCCTCATGGCGTTCGGGGCCGCCGGTAGCGCCTGGCTGTTCGGCGGCGTCAGCGGTAACCACGCCGTGATCAGGCTGATCGCGATTCCGACGATTCTGCTGGCGCTGGCCGCGGCGGGCTACAGCGCGTTCCTTTTCGGCCAGGCGGAGGGCCGCGACTTCTGGCAGAGCCCGCTCGTGCTGCCGCATCTCGTCGTCGGCGCCGTCCTGGCCGGGGCCGCCGGGCTGATCGTGACCGCGACCGTGCTGGCCCGGCCCGGCGCCGACGAGCTGGGGCAAATCCTCGTCGTCGCGCTCGTGATCCACGTCTCGCTGCTCGCCCTCGAGCTGTTCAGCCGGCATCCCGTGCACGATGTCGCGCTGGCGGCCCGCCTGATCACCCACGGCGCGTATCGCGCCCGCTTCTGGGCCGGGGTCGTGGCGGCGGGCGTGCTGGCGCCGATCCTCCTCCTGATCGCCAGCGCCAGCCTGGACTCGACCGCACTGTCCGCGCTGGCGGCGCTCCTCGCCCTCGCCGGTCTCTGGCTCTGGGAAGACCTGTGGGTCAAGGCCGGCCAATCCGTGCCGTTGAGTTGATTGACGAACGTATCCGGCTAACGAGGGGCGCCCCGGCTCGGCCCGGGGCGTGGACCGACTGAGGGCGGCGATATAGAGGGGCGCCCCGGCTCGGCCGGGGGGCGCGCGACCGACTGAGGGCGGCGATATAGAGGGGCGCCCCGGCTCGGCCGGGGGGCGCGCGACCGACTGAGGGCGGCGATATAGAGGGGCGCCCCGGCTCCGCCGGGGCGCCCCCGAACGACTGGGGGTCTGGGGGCCATATCGGGGCCCCCAGTCCAATAGGAGAGTCATGACCGCGTCCCGCGAACCGCTGCATCCGGCCGCCCGCGAGCTTCCGCCGCGCGAGGGTGGGCTGGCCTCGTATCCGCCCGTCGAGCGCTGGGGCGACTGGGAGGAGTACGACCCGGTCGCCTGGCCCGAGAAGGTCAAGCGCCGCTACGAGCTGATCCCGACCATCTGCTTCAACTGCGAGGCGGCGTGCGGGCTGCTCGCCTACGTGGATCGTGACACGCTGAAGATCCAGAAGTTCGAGGGCAACCCGGTGCATCCCGGCAGCCGCGGCCGCAACTGCGCCAAGGGTCCGGCCACGCTCAACCAGGTGGAGGACCCCGAGCGCATTCTCTATCCGCTGCGGCGCAAGGGCGCGCGGGGGGGCGGGCAGTGGGAGCGGGTGACCTGGGACGAGGCGCTCGACGACATCGCCGGCCGCATCCGCAAGGCGCTCGTCGAGGGCCGCCCGAAGGAGGTCATGTACCACCTCGGCCGGCCCGGCCACGAGCTGGTCTACCTGCAGCGTGTCTTCCACGCGTGGGGCATCGACGGCCACAACAGCCACACCAACGTGTGCTCGGCCAGCGCGCGCGCCGGCTACGCGTTCTGGCACGGAATGGACCGGCCCTCGCCGGATCACGCCAACGCGCGCTTCATCCTGCTGCTGTCCTCGCACCTCGAGACCGGCCACTACTTCAACCCCCACGCCCAGCGGATCATCGAGGCCAAGCAGCGTGGGGCCAAGGTCGCCGTGATCGACTCACGCCTGAGCAACACGGCCTCGATGGCCGACTACTGGATGGCGCCGTGGCCGGGCTCGGAGGCGGCGCTGCTGCTGGCCATGGCGCACGTGCTCATTCGCGAGCACCGCTACGACCGCGAGTTCGTGCGCCGGTGGACCAACTGGGAGGAGTATCTCCGCGAGGAGCGGCCCGAGCTGCCGGTCACCTTCGACGCCTTCCATCGCGCCATCGACGAGCTGTACGCGGCGTACACGCCGGAGTTCGCCGCCAAGGAGAGTGGTGTCGACGCCGACACGATCGTGCAGATCGCCCGCGCGGTGGGCGATGCCGGCTCCGCGCTGGCCACCCACATCTGGCGCAACACGGCCGCCGGCAACCTCGGCGGCTGGCAGGTGGCGCGGGCACTGGAGTGGCTGGTGGTGCTGGTCGGCGCCGTGGCCACGCCGGGCGGTACCGCGCCCAGCGCGTGGAACAAGGCGATCCCGGCGCCGCCGATGATGCCGCCACCGGGCAAGGTGTGGAGCGAGCTGCTCATGCCGAAGGAGTACCCGCTGGCCTTCTTCGAGATGAGCTTCCTGCTGCCGCACTTCCTGCGCGAGGGCCGCGGCAAGCTCGCGATGTACTTCACGCGGGTCTACAACCCGGTGTGGACGAATCCGGATGGGCTGTCGTGGATCGAGATGCTGACGGATGAAGCGAAGGTGGAGCGCCACGCCTGCCTGACACCCGTGTGGAGCGAGACGGCGTGGTTCGCCGATTACGTATTGCCGATGGGCCACGCCTCCGAGCGCCACGATCTCATGTCGCAGGAGACTCACGCCGCCAGGTGGATCGGGTTCAGACAGCCCGTCCTGCGCGTCGCGCTGGAGAAGCGCGGCCGGACGTTCGACCTCACCTGGCAGGCCCACGAGGCGGCGGGGCTCGGCCAGGTCTGGGAAGAGGACGAGTTCTGGATCGAGCTGTCCTGGCGGATCGACCCCGACGGCGCGCTCGGCATCCGCAAGTACTTCGAGTCGCCGTACCGCGCGGGCCAGAAGCTGCGCATCGAAGAGGTCTATCGCTGGATGTTCGAGAACAGCGTGCCGGGGCTGCCGGAGGCGGCGCAGCAGGAAGGCCTCACGCCCCTCGCGTACATGCGCAAGTACGGCGCCTTCCTCATCGAGGACAACGTCTATCGCACGCACGAGCAGGGGCCGCCCGCGAAGGACCTGGACGGCGCCACCGTCGATCCGGTGACGAAGGTCATCAGCAAGGGCGGGGGCGCGGTCGGTGTGGAGATCGATGGCCGCCCCTACGTGGGCTTCCCGACGCCGTCGCGCAAGCTGGAGTTCTTCTCGAAGACGCTCAAGGACTGGAAGTGGCCCGAGGAAGCGGTGCCGGGCTACATCCGCAGCCACGTGCACTGGTCGAACATCGACCGGACGAAGGGCGAGATGGTGTTGCTGCCGACCTTCCGGCTGCCGACGCTCATCCACACGCGCTCGGGCAACGCCAAGTGGCTCTACGAGATCTCGCACACGAACCCGCTGTGGATCCATCCCGACGACGCCCGGCGCCTGGGCGTGGATACGGGCGATCTCCTCAAGATCGCGACGGGGATCGGCTTCTTCGTCGACAAGGTCTGGGTGACCGAGGCGATCCGGCCGGGCATCGTCGCCTGCTCACATCACCTGGGCCGCTGGCGGTTGTCCGAATCGACCGGCGGCGAGCGCTGGTCGACGGCTCTCGTCGACCTCAAGCAGCTCGGCCCCGGGCAATGGCGCATGCGCCAGATCCACGGCGTACGGCCGTGGAAGAGCGCCGATCCCGACTCCGAGCGCGTGTGGTGGGAGGACGCCGGCGTCCATCAGAACCTCACGTTTCCGGTGCAGCCGGATCCCGTGAGTGGGCAGCACTGCTGGCACCAGAAGGTCACCGTCACGCGGCCGGGTCCGGACGATCGCTACGGGGACGTGTTCGTCGACACCAACCGCTCGTTCGAGATCTATCGCGAGTGGCTGGCGAAAGCTCGGCCGGCGCCCGGGCCGGGCAATCTCCGCCGGCCACTCTGGCTGCCGCGCGCGTTCAAGCCGGACGCGAGCGCGTACCGGCTGGAGTGAGGCCGGGCGCGATGGCAGTGGTCGCTAAGCTGCTGGTTCTTCTCGGAAGCCTTTTGTTCACGGCCGGGGCGCTCGCCGCGCCCGACGAGGCGGCGCTCGGCAAGGCCGAGGGCTATCCGGTCTGCCCGCCATCGCAGCGGACGGAGACGCGCTGCCTGGTCGGCCTGGTGAGTCGCTACGACGAAGTCTTTCCGGCGCGCACGGTGGCCAGGGGCGCGCAGGCGCGGCCCCTGAAGCGCGCCGCGGCCGAGCCCGCGATCCGCTACACCTACCAGTCCCAGGCCAACGGGCTCGATGACTACCTGTCGCGCCACCGCACCACGGGGCTGCTGATCCTGAAAGGCGACACCACCCTCGCCGAGCGCTACCAGTACGACCGCAAGCCCGAGCAGCGCATGGCCTCGTACTCGATGGCGAAGACGATCGTCGCCATGCTGGTCGGAGTGGCGCTGTCCGAAGGACAGGTCCAGTCGCTCGACGATCGCGCCGAGAAGTACGTCGCGGAGCTGAAGGGCACACCCTACGGCGAGACGGCGATTCGCCACCTGCTGACGATGTCCTCCGGCGTCCGGTTCACCGAGACCTACAGCGGCGGTGATGACGTCGCGACGCTCGTGCGGCTTTCGGTGCTCGGAGAGAGCGACGGCGGCGCGGAGACGGTGATGCCCTTCCGCACGCGCGATCGCGCACCGGGCGAACGATTCCACTACTCGTCGGCGGAAACCCAGGTCCTCGGCCTGGTGCTGCGAGCGGCGACAGGGAAACCGCTCGCCGAATACCTTTCGGAGAAGATCTGGCAGCCGATGGGCGCGGAGGCCGACGCCTCCTGGATCATCGACAAGGGTGGCTACGAGGCGGCGTACTTCGGCGTCAACGCCACGGTGCGGGATTACGCGCGGCTCGGCATGCTGCTCGCAAACGACGGGGCGCTCGACGGCCGGCAGATCATCCCCGCCGGGTGGGTGCGCGCGGCGACCACGCCGCCGGCGAAGCAGTTCCAGCCCGGGCAGATGAACTCGTTCTTCGGTTACGGCTATCAGACGTGGATCGTGCCGGGCAAGGAGCGCCAGTTCCTGCTGCGAGGGCTGCGGGGACAGGGCGTGTTCGTGGACCCGAAGTCGAAGGTCGTGATGGTCCACACTGCGGCGGGCGACGTCGGCGACCTGGGAATGGGGGAACGGCTCGCACTCTGGTTTGGAGTCGTGGACAGGCTGGCGCCATGAGGAGGGATTCTTCAACCAACGGCCACCGATGAGGAGGTCCGGGCCCTGGCGCTTCCGAAGCCCCGTCTGGCCACGGGCCGAACTCCGGTCGACATAGGTGGATTTGGAGAGATAATGACCCGGCGAGGGGGCAGGCGATGACGGAGGCACGAGGGGTGACACGGCGGGCGGTGCTCGCGACGCTCGGCGCCGTCGGCGTGGCGGCGGCCGCGGGCGTGGCGCTGACGCCGCGGCTGGCCGCAGCGCAAGCGCTCGGCCAGAACGAGTCGGTCGACGCGGCGCTCAAGCGCGTGTTCGGCGGCAAGGCGCTGAAGGATGGCGGCGCCATGATCAAGCTCGACATCCCGCTGATCGCGGAGAACGGCGCCGTGGTGCCGGTGTCGGTCGAGGTCAACGCGCCGATGACGCCCCAGAGCTACGTCAAGCACATCTACGTCGTCGCCGACAAGAACCGCATCCCGATCGTCACCCGGGCGGTGCTCACCCCGGAATCCGGCCAGGCCTACATGGGCGCCAACATCCGGCTCGGCGAGACGGGCGACGTACGGGCCATCGTCGAGCAGAGCGACGGGACGCTGCTGCAGGTCAAGCGCGAGGTCAAAGTCACCGTCGGCGGCTGCGGCGGCTAGGCGGAGAACGTCATGTCTGACATCGGCAAGGTCCGACTGCGGCTGCCGTCGAGCATCAAGGCGGGCGACGTCGTGCGCGTGCGCTGCCTGGTCATCCATCCCATGGAGCGCATCGAGCGCGACAAGGCCGGCACGGTCATCGACAAGAAGTACCAGTACATCGACAAGGTCACCGTGACCTACCTCGGCAAGACCGTCGCGTCGTTCGACACCACCCAGAGCGTCAGCGAGAACCCGTTCTTCGCGTTCACCTTCAAGGCCACCGACCCGGGCAAGCTGGCCGTGACGTTCCACGACACGCACGGCGCGACGTACGAGGGCACGGCCGACATCAAGTTCGGTTGACGCCCGCGTTGATGCGACGCCCCGCGATCTGCTGGCTGGGCCTGGCGCTGCTGGTGGTCGGCTGCGCCACGGCGGCCGACCGATCTGACGACTCCTCGGTGCCCCGCTGGACGTCACGCGCGATCCCCGAGGCGCGTGGCGACATCCGCACCGAGCCGGACGGCCGGCGCGTGGCCGTGCGCTACCGGGGCTGGACGACGCGCGACTTCGGTCGCTTCCGCACCTACGCCTACGATGACGCCCGTCCCGACCCGGCCGTGCAGAAGGCCGAGATGCCGGCAGGCCTGATCGGCGATCCGAAGCGGGGGCGCGCGCTGTTCCTGAATCGTGCCAAAGGGCCCTGCACGGGCTGCCACCTCGTGCCCGGCGCGGACGTGTGGCCGGCCGGCAGCGTGGGGCCCGATCTCTCGGCCCTCGCCGACCGCAAGCTGCCCGATGCCTATCTCTACCAGCAGCTCTGGGATCCGCGCGTGGTCTTCCCCAAGACCGTCATGCCCCCGTGGGGCGTCCAGGGCGGGCTCACGTCCGAAGAGATCGTCCACCTCGTCGCCTACCTCCAGACCCTGCACGGGCCGGCC
Organism: uncultured Candidatus Rokubacteria bacterium; assembly: GCA_963743355.1. GTDB lineage: Bacteria > Methylomirabilota > Methylomirabilia > Rokubacteriales > CSP1-6 > AR5. The sequence continues at coordinate 1,650,776 of CAVUPM010000002.1, read as the reverse complement.
GCCGTCGAGACGGACGCCGACCGCAATCCGTTCACGCGGAGCAAGCCGGTCGGTTTCGGCGACAACCTCGACCCGACCAACAACCCGGCTGTGCTGCGCGCCGAGGCCGCCGAGGCGCTGTGGGCCGCGCGCGGGCCGGCCGGGAAATCGTGCGCCGACTGTCATACCGGCGACGTCCAGCGGTCGATGGGCGGCGTCGCGACGCGCTATCCCGCCTACGTCGCCACGTATGGACGCGTGATGGCGATCGAGGACTTCATCGCCGTCCATGGGCCGACGTCGACCGGCACGCCGCTGGCGGTCGAGAGCGCGCCGAACGTCGACCTCACGATGCTGATCAAGATGGCGTCGAACGGGCTGCCGGTGGCGGTCGACACGACGAGCCCGCCGGCGCGCGCCGCCCTGGCGCGCGGCCAGGCGTCGTTCGAGAAGCGCGTGGGCGAGCGCAACCACTCGTGCGCGGACTGCCACACGCCCGACCGCGGCGCCAACAAGTTCCTGGGCGGCCGCCTGCTCGCCGACGTCACGGTCGGGCTCACGCGTCACTTCCCGACCTGGCGCACGAGCCAGAACGACGCCTGGGACATGCGCCGGCGCTTCCAGTGGTGCATGACGCCCCTCGGCATGAACATGCTGCCCGCCGACTCCATCGAGTACGCCGAGCTCGAGCTCTATCTGACACAGTTCGACAACGGCAAACCGATGAGCGTGCCCGGGATTCGGCATTGACCGACGCTGCGCGCGGGCCCGGGATGCGAGGGCCCCGGTCGCGCCGGTGGCTCGCCTGTACCGCGCACGCGGGGTTCGCTCGGCCCCCCATCCCCCAGGGGGGGCTGGGTCGTGGCCAGCCGATCGTTGGCGGCTCGCTCACCCCGCCCCGAGAGAGCGCTGGTGGCACGGCTCGCCACAAGGCGCGACCGGAGCCCTCCCATCCCGGGCCCGCGCGCAGCTCCGCGCCCGCTTTCATTCGCATCGGCTGATGGAGGTGACCCGGCGCGATCTGTTCAGGATCGCCGGGCTCGCCGCAGCGGTTAGTGTGGGGCCCCGGGGGCTTGCCGAGGCCGGCGACGCGGCGGAGCGGCTCTTGGATTTCGAGCCGCTGGGGAACGTGACACTGCTGCATCTCACCGATACGCACGCGACATTGCTGCCCGTGTACTTTCGCGAGCCTGACACGCTGCTGGGCGTCGGTGATGAGCGGGGGAAGCCGCCGTACCTGACCGGTGCTGCGCTGCTCGCGCACCATGGCGTCGCCCCGGGCTCGGCGCTCGCGTACGCGCTTACCCATGTCGATTTTCCGGCGCTGGCGGCGCGGTACGGGCGGATGGGTGGGTATGCGCATCTGGCCACGCTCGTGAAGCGGGTGCGGAGCGAGCGGGCGGGACGGACGCTGGTGCTCGACGGCGGGGATGCGCTGCAGGGGTCGGCGACGGCGTTGTGGAGTCGCGGCGAAGACATGCTGCGGGCGACGAATCAGCTCGGCGTCGAGGTGTTCACGGGGCACTGGGAGTTCACGTACGGGATCGAGCGGGTGCGGGAGCTGTTCGGGGATCAGCAGCGGCGGGGGCGCTTCGCCGGCGATTTCGTCGCGCAGAACGTCGCCGAGGCGGGCTGGGGTGATCGCGCGTTTCGACCGTACACGCTGCGCGAGGTCGGTGGCGTGAGGGTCGGCGTCATCGGGCAGGCGTTTCCGTATACGCCGGTGGCGCATCCGCGGCGCTTCGTGCCCGACGTCACGTTCGGCATTCGCGAGGACCAGATCCAGCTCCTGATCGACGAGCTGCGCGGCCAGCGGCAGGCCGAGTGCGTGGTCCTGCTCAGCCACAACGGGATCGCGGTGGACCTCAAGCTGGCCGGACGGGTGAGCGGCCTCGACGTGATCCTGGGCGGGCACACGCACGACGGTCTGCCCCGACCGGTCCAGGTCGGGCGCACGCTGGTCATCAACTCCGGCTCGCACGGCAAATTCCTGAGCCGCCTCGACCTCGACGTGCGGGGCGGGCGCGTCGCCGCCCACCGCTACCGGCTGCTGCCCGTGCTCTCGAGCACGATCCCGGCCGACGCGGAAATGACGCGGCTGATCGGCGAAGTCCGCGGCCCGCACGAGGCGAAGCTGGGTGAGCGCCTGGCGGTGTCGGACTCGCTCCTCTACCGGCGCGGCAATTTCAACGGCACGTTCGACGAGCTGATCCTGGACGCGCTGCTCAAGCGGGCCGACGCCGAGGTGGCGTTCTCGCCGGGGTTCCGGTGGGGGATCACCCTCATGCCGGGGCAGGCGATCACGCTGGAGGACGTCTACGCGCACACCGGGCTGACCTACGCCAACACGTGGACCCGCGACCTCACCGGCCGCGAGATCGTGCACATCATGGAGGACGTCGCCGACAACCTCTTCCACCCGGACCCGTACTACCGGCAGGGCGGCGACATGGTCCGCGTGGGCGGCGTGACCTACGCGATCGAGCCAGCTCAGCCGGTCGGTCGTCGCATCCGCGATGTGCGCGTGGGCGGCCGGTCGCTCGATCCCGCCCGCCGGTACCGCGCGACTGGCTGGGCCTCGCTCGGCGAGGCCGACGGGCCGCCGGCCTGGGACGTCGTCGCCGGCCACCTGCGCGGCCTCAAGCGCATCCGCCTCGACCCACGGCCCCGCGTGCGGGTGCTGTGACAAGGGGAAGTCCCGGGCCCCGATGCTGCTAGAGTACGGGGCATGAGAATCGCCCTCGCGTTCCTCATGCTCCTGATGACCGCTGCGTCGGCGCCCGTGGCGGCCGCCGACAAAGTGCTCGACGACCTGCTGTTCGACCTGCAGCTCGTGCCGCTCGCCGGGCAGGTGCCGCCCGCCTTCGAGCTGGAGCGGCTCGGCGACGGCAAGAAGGTCACGCTGGCCGAGCACCGCGGCCGGCCGGTCATGCTCTATTTCTGGGCGACCTGGTGACCGTACTGCACGAGGGAGTTGCCCTCGACCATCGAGAAGGTGCACCAGGAGTACAAGGACCACGGGCTCGTCGTCCTGCCCATCAGCATCGAGGAGGGCCGCCGCAAGGTCGCCGGCTGGGCGCCGTCCGGGTCGCTGACCGTGCCGCTGCTCCTCGACCCCGACGGCGACGCCAGCGGCGCCTACCGCATCACCGCGACGCCCACCGTGTTCCTGGTGGGGCGTGACGGCAAGCTGGTGGCCAAGGCGCTCGGTACCAAGGCGTGGACCTCGGAACCGGGACGCGCGCTCCTGCAACACCTCCTGAAGAAGTGACCGGCTGACCGTGATCGCAGAGCTCGACACCGACGTCCTGATCCTGGGCGCCGGCGGTGCCGGGCTCACGGCGGCCCTCCACGCCGCCGACGCCTCTCCGACACTGCGGGTGACGATCGTCGTAAAGGGCTTGCTCGGCCGCGCCGGGTGCACGCGCATGGTGCAGGGCGGCTACAACGCGGTGCTCACCGACCCCGACTCGCTCCAGGCTCACCTCCTCGACACGCTGGCCGGCGGCGGCTGGATCAACGACCAGGAGCTGGTGTGGACGCTCGTCACCGAGGCGCCACGGCGCGTGCTGGAGCTGGAGTCGCGCTACGGCTGCCTGTTCGATCGCACGCCGGCGGGGCGCATCCACCAGAAGCCGTTCGCCGGGCAGAGCCACGACCGCACGATCCACAAGGGTGACCTCACCGGCATCGAGATCATGAACCGTCTCACCGAGCAGGTGGTGGCGCGGCCTGCCATCACCGCGCTCGAGGAGTGCCGCGCGGTCGAGCTGCTGCTCGACGCCGAGGGCCGGGCGGCCGGGGCGCTGCTGCTCGACATGCGTGCGGGCACGTTCGTCGCCGCCCGGGCGCGCGCCACCCTGCTGGCGATGGGCGGGGGCCCCACGATGTATCGCGTCATCGCGTGCTCGGCCGACAAGTCGGCCGACGGCATCGCGCTCGCGTATCGGGCGGGGCTGCCGCTGCGCGACATGGAGATGGTGCAGTTCCATCCCACCGGCCTCGTCGTCCCCGGCTCGCTGATGACCGGCGCGCTGCTGGAGGAGGGGCTGCGCGGCGCCGGCGGCCACCTGCGCAACGGCCTCGGCGAGCGCTTCATGGCCCGCTACGACGCCGCCCGCATGGAGCGCTCCACGCGCGACCTCGTCTCGCGGGCGTCGTTCACCGAGGTGGTCGAGGGCCGCGGCACACCCAACGGTGGCGTGTGGATCGACGTCTCCCACCTCGGCGCCGAGACGGTCGAGCGCAACTTCCGCGGCATGGTCAGGCGCTGCCGCGACTTCGGCCGCGATCTCGCCCGGGGGCCGGTCGAGGTCGGTCCCACCGCGCACTTCTTGATGGGCGGTGTCGTGATCGACTCCAGCTGCCGCACCGCCATCGAGGGTCTGTTCGCCGCCGGCGAGGACACCGGCGGCGTGCACGGCGCCAACCGTCTCGGCGGCAACGGCGTCGCCGAGTCCACGGTGTTCGGCGGCCTGGCCGGGGACGTGATCGCCGCCTTCGTCGAAGGACGCCCGTCGCCCCGGCTGGCCGCATCGGCCCTGCCGTCGACCGTGAGCGCGTTGACCGCGCCGTTCGCTCGCCCGGCCGGTCCGGCGCTCTACGATCTCCTGGGCGAGCTGCGCGACGTCATGTGGGACGGCGCCGGCCTCGTGCGCGACGGCGACAGCCTGGGCGGAGCGCTGGCGGCGCTCGGCCGGATCGAGCCGGCGCTGGACGCCGTCGGCGTGAGCGGCGACCCGTCGCTGAACACCGCGTGGCAGGACTGGCTGAGCCTGCGCAACCAGGCGCTGGCCGCCCGGCTCATCGCCCGCTCGGCGCTGGAGCGACGCGAGAGCCGCGGCGCCCACTTCCGTCGCGATTTCCCGGCGCCGGCGACGGGACCGCTCCTCACCGTGCGCCTCCGACGGGGCGCCGACGGGCCGGCGGTGACGACGGAGCCGGTGGCGTTCACGCGGGCGAGCCCGGCGACCGCGGCGGCGCCGGCGACGGTGGAGGTCGGCGACTGACCGTGGCCGCTGGGGTATCATCGCTCGCCATGGAACGCACGATCCTCACGGGCGCGATGCTCATCGACGGCACCGGCACGCCGCCGGGCACGACGCTGCGGCTCGACGGCCTTACGCTCCTCCCCGGGCTCATCAACTGCCATGTGCCCAGCTCCGCCCAGCTCACCCTGGCCGAGGTGCGCGCGGCGATCGAGGAGGCCCGCAAGGCGGGCCGCCGCACCGCCGCCCACGCCCAGGGCGCCGACGGCATCACCAACTGCCTGGAGGGCGGCATCACCACGATCGAGCACGGCATCGTTCTGACCGAGGCGCACTGCCAGCGCATGGGCCTGGCCGCCGATCTGCTGGCCGTGGCCGGCAATCCCGCCGAGCGCATCCAGGCGCTCGACGAGGTGCGGCTGGTGATGGCGCAGGGGCGAATGATCGTCAACCGAAGGTAAGGTAAGGAGGACCCCATGGCGTTCGACGGCGAGCAGTTCGTGACACGCTTCAACACGGTGTGGAACGGCCACGACCTCGATGGGATCCTGGCGATGATGACCGAGGACGTGATCTTCGAGGCCTCGTTCGGCAAGGACCCGTGGGGCTCGCGGGTCGTGGGCAAGGCGGCGGTGCGGGAGTTCCTCGGCGACATGTTCGAGCGCATCCCCGACATCCGCTGGGACGAGAGTCGGCACTTCGCCGCCCCGGAGCTCGCCGTCGTGGAGTGGGTGACGAGCGGCACGCCGCGCGGCGCCGGGCGCTTCGAGGCCCACGGCTGCGACATCCTCGCGCTGCGCGACGGCCGGATCGCCGCCAAGCGCTCCTATCGCAAGGGCACGCTCTGAGCAGACCCGGGATCGACCGCCGGACGCTCCTGCGCGGTCTGGTCCTCACGCCGGCTCTGGCGCTCAACGCGTGCGCCGGTCGCACGAGCGTGGCCTCGCCCGTGCAGTACGGTCCGGCCACGTTCGAGGTGACGTCACGCGCGGCGATCGTCTGGCACCGCCTGTCGGGGCCGGGCCGCGTACACGTGGAGTACGCCCCCGACGCGGACTTCGCCGCTGCCGTCCGGGCGCCGGCCGCCAAGGCCGCCGACGCCACCGACTTCACGGTGACGCGGGCGCTGCAGGGGCTGACGCCCGGCCGCCAGTACGTCTATCGTGCGGTCGTCGAGGGCTCGGGGGCGCGCGGGCCTGTCGGCCGCTTCCGCACGGCGCCGGAGACGAGTGCCGAGTTCACCTTCGGCTTCAGCGGCGACCTCGAGGCCGGTCACCAGCCGTTCACGCTGCTGGAGAAGGTCGCCCGGCACGAGCCGAGCTTCTTCATCCTGCTTGGCGATACCGTCTACGCCGACGTCCCCCGCGACCGCTTCGAGCCGACCCTGGCTCACTACCGCTTCAAGCACCGCGAGAACCGCGACGATCTGCACCTGGCCCGGCTGCTGGCCGGCTGCGGTACCTATGCGATGTGGGACGATCACGAGGTCCAGAACGACTTCGACGGCTCCCATCCCTACATCGCCGAGGGCCGCCAGGCGTTCTGCGAGTACTGGCCGGTGCGCCACGCCGGCGGCGACGGCAGGATGCTCTATCGCCGGTTCGCGTGGGGGCCGGGCGCGGACTTCTTCGTGCTGGACTGTCGTCAGTATCGCAGCCCGAGCCGCACTACCGACGGGCCGGCCAAGACCATGCTCGGCGATCGCCAGAAGGCCTGGCTCAAGGACGGCCTGCGCGGCTCGCGGGCGCCGTTCAAGTTCGTGCTGTCCTCGGTGCCTCTGCACGGCCCCTGGGGGCCCGATCGCTGGGCCGGCTATGGGCGCGAGCGGGACGAGCTGCTGGAGTTCATCCGGTCCGAGCGGATCAGCGGCGTGATCGTGCTCAGCGCCGACGTGCACGCCGCCGTCGACGTTGACTTCGGCAACGGCGTGCGCGAGTTCATCGCCGGCCCCATCGGCGCCTGGACGCTGTGCTCGATGGTGCCGATGGCGCGGCGGCACCTGCAGGCCAGCCGGCGTCCGTTCGTCTGCGACACGTCCAACTGGGCGCGGTTGACCGTACGGCCGGAGGCGAGCCCGCCCGAGGTGGAGGTGCAGTTCCTCGACCGGACCGACGCCGTGCGCCACCAGGGCCACGTGCGGCTCGCGGCGGGTTGAGGCCGATGGCGCGCCGGCGGGGGTGGCTCGTGGTGCTGGTCGGCGCCGTCATCGTCGTCGCGGCCGTGCTGGCGCCGGTCGTGTTCGACTTCTCGCCGCAATGACCGACCGGCCCCGCGTGCTGCGTCGCGCGTGGACGACGGCCGAGGGCTGGCGCGGCACCCGAAGCGGCATGTGGGCATGGCTCATCCAGCGCGCCGCGGCCATCGCGCTGCTCGGCGTCGTTGCCCTGCACCTGGTCAACCCGTTCCGCCGCGGCGTGCAGGCCGCGCTGCTCGCCCTGGTCCTGCTCCACGCGCTCCTCGGCGTCCGATCGCTGCTGCTGGACTTCGGGTTTCCGCTCCGCTGGCACCGCGCGCTATTCGTCCTGGCGCTCGCCCTCGCCGCCGGGTCGTTCGCGGTCGTCTGGACATGGCGCTGGTACTGAGGGGATGCCTGTGGACCTGAAGAGGGCCCTCCTCCCTGACGACCGACAGCGCGCTGCGGCATGACCGCAACGATGCACACCTTCGATATCCAGCTCGCCGACGCCGATCGCGGCGTGTACGAGACGCTCGCCCTCCGGGTCGCGCGGCATCCGTCGGAGACGGAAGAGCATCTCCTCACGCGGGTGCTCGCGTACTGTCTCGAGTACGCCGACGGCATCGGCTTCTCGAGCGGCCTGGCCGGGCCGGAGGAGCCGGCCCTCGCGGTGCGTGATCTCACGGGTGCGATTCGGGTCTGGATCGACGTCGGTGCTCCCGAGGCGGCGCGGATGCACAAGGCCAGCAAGGCGGCCGGGCGGGTCGTCGTCTACACGCACAAGGACCCCGAGAAAGTCATCCGCCAGTGGGCCGGCGAACGCATTCACCGGGCGGCGGATCTGGAGCTCTACAGCGTGGACCGCACGCTACTGGCCGAGCTGGTGGCCCGGCTGGAGCGCCGCATGACGTTCGCGCTCTCCGTGACGGGTCGACACCTCTACATCACGATCGGCGAGGACGTCATCGAGGGCGCCGTGGACCGGCACCCCGTCGTGACGGACTAGGACGCTCGACACGCGCGGCTACGCCGGCCGGGAGCCCACCACGTCGGCGTAGAGCGCGGTCTGCTGGAAGAAGTGGCGGAGCACGAAGTGCTCGTTGACGTCGTGCTGCTGGTTGTCGCTGTTGGCCGCGGGGATCCAGAGTGCCGGGATGCCGAGCGTGTCGGTGAACACCCACAGCGGGAGCGTCCCGCCCAGCGTCGGCAGCGCCACCGGCTCGGCGTCGCCGTGCTGCTCGAGCAGACGTAGCAGCCAGCCGAACTCGGGGCGGGTGGGCGAGGTGTAGCTGGCCGGCTGGGCCGCCGTGCGCACCGTGAAGGTGATCCCCGGCGTGCGGTCGCGGTGCTCGGCCACGACGCGCTCGACGATCTCGAGCATGGCGACCGGCGGTGTGTCGGGCGTGACGCGGATGTCGAGCCTCGCGTGGGCGGTGCGGGGGATGATCGTCCGCCGCGCCGTGGGCGAGGCGCCCTCGCTCATGAAGTGGTTGATGTTCACCGTCGGGCGCAGGAACGGTTTCCAGACCGCGCGGTCTTCCCACTTCGCGAACATCTCGCTCGCCTCGCGGCGGAAGGCGTCGTGGCTCTCCCCGAACGCCCGCACGCGCACTTCGATGTCCTCGATGAGCCGCGCCAGCGGGAGCACCGGGTTGGGCACGATGTTGCCGTAGTTGCCGGAGTGCAGCGAGGCCTGGCGGCCGTTGTCGGCGACCAGCTCCACGCCGACGAGGCCGCGCACGCCCATGACCAGCGTGGGCGCGTCCTTCTGCTTGGGGCCGTCGGAGCCGATCAGCACGTCGGCGGCCAGGCGCTCGCGATGAGCGCGCGCGATGGCGTCGAGGTTCGGGCTGCCGTGCTCCTCCTCGCCGTCCAGGATGATCCGCACCCGCCACTGCGCGCGCCCGGCGCGGGCGGCGTCGAGCGCGCCGAGGACGTTCGCCAGGTGCTGGCCCTTGTTGTCGGCGCCACCCCGCGCCACCACCGTGACCTCGCCGAGCGCGCGCTCATCGAGGGTGCGCGGATCGACGGGCCGGCCGCCGTGGAAGTACGTCGGCTCGAACGGCTTGCAGGCGACGTTCTCCCAGTGCCAGCGCTCGAGGTCGCCGGTGGGCTGGACGTCGTAGTGGCCGTAGAGCAGCAGCGTCGGCGCGCCGGCCGGCCCCGGGATCTCGCCCCACAGCGCCGGCGTGCCGCTGCCGTCAGGCACGGGCAGCAGCGTGAGGTCGAGGCCGATGTCCCGCCAGAACGCGCGCACGTCCTCGACCATGGCGGGCGTGACCTGGCGGCTGATGGTGGGGATGCGGAGATAGCGGTCGAGCAGTGCCAGGCGATCGTGACGTGACGACACGGTGGCTCCTCCGTCGGGCCACGGTAACATACGCACGATGGCGACGACCCTCTCGGTCTTCCGCTGGTCGCCGGGCAGCCGCGAGCGCTGGCAGCCGTTCGCGATCGACGCCGGCCCCGACACGACCGTGCTCGACGCACTGGTCGAGATCCAGCGCCGTCAGGACCCGTCGCTGGCGTTCCGCTACGCGTGCCGCGTCGGCATGTGCGGCTCGTGCGCGATGGTGGTGAACGGCCGCGAGCGGTGGGCGTGTCGCACGCGGCTGGCCACGCTCGGCGCCGGGCCGGTGAGCGTGCGGCCGCTCTACCACTTCCCGCTGCTGCGCGACCTCGTCGTCGACATGGCGCCCTTCGTCGCGAAGCAGCGCAGCATCAACGCGGCGCTGGTGCCGGCGGCGGCCGCCGAGCCCTACGCGCTCATTGCCGCCGGCTCCGCCGAGCGGCGCGACATCGACCCCGCCATCGAGTGCATCGGCTGCGGCATGTGCGTGTCGGCGTGCACGATGGTCGCCCACAACGAGCGGTTCCCGGGACCGGCCGCGCTCAACCGCGCGTACACGCTGGCCCGCGACTCTCGCGACGCCGGCCAGGACGCGCGGTGGGCGGTGCTGCTCTCCGACGACGCGCTGGCCCGCTGCCACGGCCAGGGCAACTGCACGGAGGTGTGTCCGATGGGTCTGGCGCCGACCACCTCGATCATCCGCCTGCGCCAGCTCGCCACCGGCAAGCTGCTGGGGATGGACTAGGAAACCAACTCGCCGGGGTCCTCGATACCATCATCCTCATCCCATGGAGGCTGAGATGAAGATCCTTTTGGCGTTCGCAATCTTGGCCCTGGCTGTCAGTCCCGTCGGCGCCTCCCAGCAGGCTGATGAGGAGGAGATAAGGAGGATACAAGCGCGTTGGGACGATGCGTGGAACCGGCACGACATCAAGGCGCTGAGCGCTCTCGTTGCAGAGGACGTCCGCTTCGCTAACGTGGCGGGAAATGTACTGAACGGGCGCGACGAGTTCGAGAATCTACAGATGCGAACACATGCAACGCAGTTCAAGGACAGTGTGAGGACCGTTACAGGAACCGACATCAAGTTCGTCACTGCCGACATTGCTGTTGCTCACGTCAGGTGGGGAATGAGAGGCGACAAGGATGCCGACGGCACGCCTCGACAACCCCGCAATGGCGTCATGATGCAGGTACTCGTGAAGCGTAGTGGCGCATGGACGATTGTTGCCGTACAGAACACCAATGTTCGATAGGCACCCGTCCCCGCGCAACCAGCTGACGTCTAACGAACTGCTCCAGCGGCCCGGCTACATCGCCGCCTCGCGCTGTCCCACCCGCCGGCCCAGGATCAGCAGGTCGCGCTCGACGCCGTCGAGCCGTGCCACTCCTGGCAGGAGGCCCCACCGCTCGAAGCCGTGGCGCTCGAACAGGCGCAGGCTCGGCTCGTTGTGGCCGAACACGAAGGCGACGAGCGTGGCCAGGCCGAAGCCAGGCGCGCGCTCGACGGCGCTGGCCAGGAGCAGACGGCCCAACCCGCCGCGCTGGGCGGCGGCGCTGACGTACACGCTCACCTCCGCCGTCGCCGCGTAGGCGGGACGGCCGTAGAACGACTGGAACGACAGCCAGCCGACGATGAGGCCCTCGCGCTCGGCTACCCAGAGCGGGCGGCGGGCGGGCGAGTGCTCGTCGAACCACGGTCGCCGGCTGGCCACCGACACCGCCTCGGTGTCGGCGGTCGCGCGCCGCCCGGGGATCGCCTCGTTGTAGATTGCCACGACGCGGGCGAGATCGGACTCGCGCGCGTCGCGGATGGCCGCCGCCGCCGTGCTCGTCGCGTCACGCATGGCGTGTGCGTCGGGCGCGCTCGCCCGCCAGCGCGCTCCCCAGCCGGATCAGGGCGTGGCCAAGAGCGTTGCGCCAGCCGGCGGCGCCGCGTGGGCGGCGCGCGTGGCCTGCGAGCGTCACGCGCCGCGCCTGCGCGCGCAGCATCTCCAGCCGCTCCCGCACCAGGCACTCGAGCAGGTACTCGTTGGCGTCCATCGCACGTCCTCCTCCTCGAGATGATCGCGCGCGCCGCCGGGGCAGGGAAATCAATTGTCCTGATCCGCGTCATCAGGGAAACTTTGCGCTCGCATGGAGATGCAGCTCGGCCATCTGCGCGCGCTCCAGGCGGTGGCGCGCTTCGGCAGCTTCTCGCGGGCCGCCACCCACCTGCGCGTCACCCAGCCCGCCATCAGCATGCAGGTGCGCCAGCTCGAGGACGGGCGCGGCGTCCGCCTGCTCGAGCGGGCGGGCCGGCGCGTGCGGCCCACGCCGGCCGGCGGCCTGCTGCTCGAGCACGCCGACCGTGCGCTCGGCGAGCTGGCCCGTGCAGTCGAGCGCGTGCACGCGCTGCGCGGCGTCGTGGCCGGGCCCGTGCGGCTCGGCACCGGCACCGCCATCAGCATGTACCTGCTGCCGTCCCTGTTGCGCACGCTGCGCGCGCGCCATCCGTTCCTCGACCTGATCGTGACGACCGGCACCGCCCCCGAGTCATCCGGGCGGTCGCCGAGGCCGATCTCGACGTCGGGGTGGTCGGCCTGCCGGCCCGGCGCCGGGAGCTGCTCGTCGTCCCATTCGTGACCGACGAATTCGTGGCGATCGCCGCGCCGCGGCACTGGCGGAACCGGTCGCCCATCGACGCCGCCGCGCTGCAGGGCGAGCGGCTGATCCTCGACCAGCCGGGCGCGATGTCGCGCCGGCTCGTCGACGCCTGGCTCCATCGTCGCGGCGTCGCGCCGACGGTCCCGGCCGAGCTCGGCAACACCGAGGCGACCAAGGAGCTCGTGAGCGCCGGGCTGGGAGTGTCGATCGCCTCGTGGTTTTCGGTGCGCCGTGAGGTGGCGGCCCGGCGCCTGGCGTTCCGCCGGCTACGGCCGGCGCTGTCGTACCCGCTCGGAATCGTGCGGCGACGCGACCCGGCGCCGGCCGCCTCGCTGCAGGCGGTGCTGGCTGCGCTCGGCACCGTCCGGCGCGAGCTCGAGCGTCCGCGTGCAAGCGTCCGCCGTCCTTGACGCTAACAGCGCACCGCGTTAGAGTAATTCGTCATTTACGACGCCTCCCTCCCGTGTGGTGGGGAGGCGCTCTCTTGCCCGCGAAAAAGGGGAGGCTGTGATGTCTGTCTCGCACGCGCGCCCGATCTACGCCTCCATGCCCGAGCGCATCGCCCATGCGCGGCAGCGCTTCGGACGGCCCTTGACCCTCACCGAAAAGATCCTCGCCGCCCACTGCTGGGACTTCGATTCCCAGGTGTGGGAGCGCGGCAAGGCGATTCTCAGATTGCGCGTCGACCGGGTGGCGCTGCAGGACGTCACCGGCCAGATGGCGCTCTTCCAGTTCATGATGTCGGGCCGCAAGAGCGTGGCGGTGCCGTCGTCGCTGCACTGCGACCATCTCATCCGCGCGGAGTCGGGGGCGGCCGACGACCTGCAGCGGGCCATCAGCGAGAACGAGGAGGTCTATAACTTCCTCCGCTCGACGGCGCTCAAGTACGGGATCGACTTCTGGCGGCCCGGCGCCGGCATCGTCCACCAGGTGGTGCTGGAGAACTACGCGTTCCCCGGTGGCCTCATGATCGGGGCCGACTCGCACACGCCGAACGGGGGCGGGCTCGGCATGGTGGCGATCGGCGTGGGCGGCGCCGACTGTGGCGAGGCGATGGCCGGGCTGCCCTGGGAGGTGCTGCATCCCAAGCTGGTCGGCGTCCACCTCACCGGCAAGCTGGCGGGCTGGACGGCGCCCAAGGACGTCATCACCTATCTCTGCACGCTGCTGACCGTGAAGGGCGGCACCAACAAGGTCATCGAATACTTCGGGCCGGGCGCCGAATCGATCAGCGCGACGGGCAAGGGCACGATCTGCAACATGGGCGCCGAGCTGGGCGCCACCACCTCGCTGTTCCCGTTCGACTCGCGCATGGCGGCCTACCTGCGCGCCACCGAGCGCGCCGACATCGCCGCCCTGGCCGAGGAGCACCGTGAGCACCTGGTGGCCGACGCCGATGTGCTGGCGACGCCGGGCAAGTTCTACGACGAGATCGTGGAGATCAATCTCGACACGCTGGAGCCGCACATCGTCGGCCCCCACTCGCCCGACCGGGGCCGGCCGATCTCCAAGCTGGCCACCGAGGCGCGCGAGAACAAGTGGCCGGCCACGATCACCAACGCGCTCATCGGGTCCTGCACGAACTCCTCCTACGAGGACATGCGGCGTGCCGAGCACATCGCCATGCAGGGTCTCAAGGCGGGGCTGCGGACGAAGTCGAAGTTCCTCATCACGCCGGGCTCCGAGCGTGTCTTCCAGACCGTCAAGCGCGACGGCGTCGTCGACACGTTCACGAAGATCGGCGGCACCGTGCTGGCCAACGCCTGCGGGCCGTGCATCGGGCAGTGGAAGCGGACGGACATCGGGCCCGACCAGACCAACACCATCGTCAGCTCGTTCAACCGGAACTTCCCGGGCCGCAACGACGGCAGCGCCTCCACGCTGTCGTTCATCACCAGCCCCGACCTCGTGACCGCGCTGGCGCTGGCGGGCACGCTCGAGTTCAATCCGCTGACCGACACGCTGACGGCGCCCGACGGCAGCAAGGTGCGGCTGACGCCGCCCGAGGCCGAGGAGTTGCCGCGGGACGGGTTCGTGCGCGGCACCACCGGGCTGGAGCCGCCGTCCGCCAACCCGGACGCGGTGCGCATCGAGATCTCCGAGAAGAGCGAGCGGCTGCAGCTTCTCGGGCCCTTCCCGGCCTGGGACGGCAAGGACTTCATCGACCTGCCGATCCTGGTCAAGACCAAGGGCAAGACCACCACCGACCACATCTCGCCGGCGGGGCCGTGGCTCCGCTACCGCGGGCACCTCGACAAGATCAGCGACAACATGTTCCTGGGCGCGGTCAACGCCTTCACCGGGGGCGCCGGCAAGGGCGTGAATCCGCTCACGGGCGAGGCCGATCAAGGGTTCTCCAAGACCGCGCGCGCGCTGAAGGCGGCGGGCCAGCGGTGGATCGCGATCGGCGACGAGAACTACGGCGAGGGCTCCAGCCGTGAGCACGCGGCGATGTCCCCGCGCTACCTCGGCTGCGCGGTGGTCATGGTGCGCAGCTTCGCCCGGATCGCCGAGACGAACCTCAAGAAGCAGGGGGTGCTCCCGCTGACCTTCCAGGATCCCGCCGACTACGAACGGTTCGAGCAGAACGACCGGGTGTCGATCGTGGGCCTCACCGCGCTCGAGCCCGGCAAGCCGGTCACGGTCCGGATCAAGAAGGCCAACGGGCGTACCGAGGAGCTGCAGCTCCGGCACAGCCTGACCCGGGAGCAGATCGCGTGGTTCCGAGCCGGCTCGGCGCTCAACGCCGCCCAGTCCGCCCGATGACCACGGCGGTGCTGCGACCCGGCGACACCAACGCGAAGGCTGGAAAGGACGTCTAATGGCAGCCCGTCCCAAGATCACGGTCGTGGGCGCTGGCAACGTCGGCGCCACGGCGGCGCAGTACATCGTCGAGAAGGAGCTCGGTGACGTCGTGCTGGTCGACGTCATCGAGGGAATACCGCAGGGGAAGGCGTTAGATCTCGCACAGGCAGGACCAGTCCACGGCTATGACACCACGCTGACTGGGAGCAACGGCTACGACGACACGGCCGACTCCGATATCGTAGTCATCACCGCCGGCATGGCCCGCAAGCCGGGCATGACGCGCGACGATCTGCTGTTCAAGAACGCCGAGATCGTCGGCTCGGTCGTCGAGCAGGTGGCGCGGCGCTCGCCGAACTCGATCCTGATCCTCGTCACCAACCCTCTGGACGCGATGGTCCAGCTGGCCTGGAAGAAATCGGGGTTCCCGGCCGAGCGCGTCATCGGCATGGCCGGCGTGCTCGACTCCTCGCGCTTCCGGACGTTCATCGCGCGCGAGCTGAATGTGTCGGTCGAGAACGTCACCGCGTTCGTGCTGGGCGGGCACGGCGACACGATGGTGCCGCTACCGCGCTACTCCACGGTGGCCGGTATCCCGATCACCGACCTGCTGCCGAAGGAGAAGATCGACGCGCTGGTCACCCGCACGGCCAATGGCGGGGCCGAGATCGTGAACTATCTCAAGTCGGGCAGCGCCTACTACGCGCCGGGGGCCTCGGCGGTCGAGATGGTCGAGGCCATCCTCAAGGACAAGAAGAAGATCCTGCCCTGCGCGGCCTATCTGAAGGGACAGTACGGCGTGCACGGCCTGTACGTCGGCGTGCCGGTGAAGCTGGGGCGGGCGGGGGTGGAGCAGATCATCGAGATCACGCTCAAGCCCGACGAGCAGGCGGCGTTCGACAAGTCGGCGGCGGCGGTGCGCGAGCTCGTGGACAAGCTGAAGCTGTAGCGGGAGGCGATGATGGCGAAGAAGAGCAAGGCGACGAAGCGCGCGCCCGCACGAGGGAAGGCCAGGGCCTCGGCGCGGCCCCCGGCCAAGAAGGTCTCGGCGGTGCCCGCCGGCTATCACACCGTGACGCCGTACCTGACCGTGAACGACGGCGCCGGCGCGCTGGCGTTCTACAAGCGGGCCCTCGGCGCGCGCGAGGTGATGCGCATGGCCGCGCCGGGCGGCAAGATCGGTCACGCCGAGATCCGCATCGGGGGTTCGGTCGTCATGCTCAGCGACGAGTTCCCCGGCACGAGCACGAAAGCCCCGACGTCGCTGGGCGGCACCACGGGCTCGATCGTGCTGTACGTGCCGAACGTCGACTTCGCGTTCAAGAAGGCCATCGACGCCGGGTGCAAGTCGATCATGGCCCCGGCCGACATGTTCTGGGGCGATCGCTTCGGCAAGCTCGAGGACCCCTACGGCAACCAGTGGGGCATGGCGACGCACAAGGAAGACGTGCCGCCCAGGCAGATGGCGGCGCGGGCCAAGGCCGCGATGGCGGCGATGGCCCCGGGGCAGGGAAACGCCTGATGCGCGACGTCCACGTCAGCGCCATTGCCGACGCGGTCAAGAAGCTCTGCATCGAGGCCAACGTCAGCCTCGAGCCCGACGTGCTGCGCGCGTTCGATCGGGCGCTCGGCACCGAGCGCTCGCCGGCCGGCAAGCAGGTGCTGCAGATCCTCAAGGACAACGCCGAGCTGGCGCGGACCCGGCGCATCCCGTACTGCCAGGACACCGGCATGGTCGTCTGCTTCGTCGAGCTGGGCCAGGACGTGCACGTGACCGGCGGCGGGCTGGAGGACGCGATCAACGAGGGCGTCCGCCAGGGCTACACGGAAGGCTACCTGCGGGCCTCGATCGTGAAGTCGCCGTTCGACCGCGTGAACACGGGTGACAACACCCCGGCCGTGATCCACACCGAGGTCGCGCCCGGTGCCACGCTCCGCATCATGATCATGGCCAAGGGCGGCGGCTGCGAGAACCGCTCGAAGTACACGATGTTCACGCCCGCGGCGGGCCTGCCCGCGGTGAAGGACTTCATCATCGAGTGCGTGAAGACCGCGGGCCCCGACGCCTGCCCCCCGCTGATCCTCGGCGTGGGCATCGGCGGCACGTTTGAGAAATCCGCGATCCTGTCCAAGAAGGCCCTCTTCCGGGAGCTGGGGACTCCGAATCCGGATCCCATGCTCGACACGCTCGAACATGAGCTGCTGCAGCGTGCCAATCGTCTGGGCATCGGGCCGCAGGGCTACGGCGGCGACACGACGGCCCTCGGCATCCACGTGATCTCGTTCCCGTGCCACATCACGTCGCTCCCCGTCGCGGTGACGATCGAGTGCCACGCGCATCGCCACAAGGAGGTGACGCTGTGATGAGCCTCCGTTCGAGCGCCGGCTGTGCCGGCGCAATCCGGTTACTGGGGAAGGTCCGGTGGGGGCCGTCGAGGCCCCTTCCGATGATCGGTTGGGGGGCAACGCCCCCCTCCGAGGAGGTGACGCTGTGACCGGGGCTCCCGGAAAGATCATCTGGACGGAAGTCGACGAAGCGCCCGCGCTGGCCACGTACTCGCTGCTGCCGATCATCCGGAAATTCACCGGGGGGACCGGCATCACCATCGAAACGGCGGACATCTCCCTGGCCGGGAGAATTCTCGCCAATTTCCCCGAAGGCCTGACCGCGGCCCAACGCGTGCCGGACTGGCTGACGCAGCTGGGCGAGCTGGCGACGCGGCCCGAAGCCAACATCGTCAAGCTGCCGAATATCAGCGCGTCGGTCCCGCAGCTCAAGGCCGCGATCAAGGAGCTGCAGGCGCAAGGCTATCAGGTTCCCGACTACCCCGACAATTCGACGAGCGCCGCGGACCAGGCGATCAAGACGCGCTACGCGAAAGTGCTGGGAAGCGCCGTGAACCCGGTGCTGCGGGAAGGGAACTCCGACCGGCGGGCCGCCGCCGCGGTGAAGGAATACGCGAAGAAGCACCCGCACAAGCTGGGCCGATGGACGCGGGATTCGAAAACGCACGTCGCCACCATGAGCCGCGGCGACTTCGCGTCCAACGAGAAATCGGTGACCGTCCCCGAGGCGACCACCGTCCGGATCGAGTTCACCGACAAGAACGGCACCGTCACGGTCTTCAAGGACAAGCTCGCCCTCAAGGCCGGCGAGGTGCTCGACGGCACGTTCATGAGCCGGGCGGCGCTGGTGAGGTTCCTCGAGGACCAGATGGAGGACGCCAGGAAGCAGGGCGTGCTCTTCTCCATCCACCTCAAAGCCACGATGATGAAGGTCTCCGACCCGATCATCTTCGGCTATGCCGTGAGGACGTTCTTCCGGGACGTCTTCGACAAGCATGCGGCGGTCTTCAAGGAGATCGGCGTCGACCCGAACAACGGCCTGGGGGATCTGTACGCGGCGATCAAGCGCCTGCCGCCGGCCAAACAGGCGGAGATCGAAGCGGACATCCAGGCGTGCTACGCCAAGCGGCCCGCCCTGGCGATGGTCAACTCCGACAAGGGGATCACCAACCTGCACGTGCCGAGCGACGTGATCATCGACGCCTCGATCCCCCCGATGATCCGCGACTCCGGGCAGATGTGGGGACCGGACGGCAAGCTCCGCGAAACGAAGGCGGTCATCCCCGACCACGGCTACGCGCCGCTCTATCACGAGGCCATCGAGCACTGTAAGCAGCACGGCGCGTTCGACCCGAGGACGATGGGCACCGTGCCGAACGTCGGGCTGATGGCCCAGCAGGCCGAAGAGTACGGTTCCCACGACAAGACCTTCCTGATCCCGGCCGCCGGCACGGTTCGTGTCGTGGACGAGCGGGGCAAGAAGCTGATCGAGCACGCCGTGGAAGAGGGCGATATCTGGCGTGCGTGTCAGGTGAAGGATGCGCCGATCCGCGACTGGGTGAAGCTCGCCGTCAGCCGCGCGAGGATCACCGGCGCGCCGGCGGTCTTCTGGCTCGACAAGAACCGGGCGCACGACGCCCAGCTCATCGACAAGGTGACCCGGTACCTGAAAGACCACGACACCAGCGGACTCGATATCCGCATCATGTCCGTCGCCGAGGCCGCGCGCTTCTCGCTGGAGCGGATGCGGGCCGGCCAGGACACGATCTCGGTGACGGGCAACATCCTGCGCGACTACAACACGGACCTGTTCCCGATCCTCGAGCTCGGTACCAGCGCGAAGATGCTCTCCATCGTGCCGCTCATGGACGGCGGCGCCCTCTTCGAGACCGGCGCCGGCGGTTCGGCTCCCAAGCACGTCGAGCAGTTCGTGGAAGAGGGACACCTCCGGTGGGATTCCCTCGGCGAGTTCCTCGCTCTGGCGGAGTCTCTCGATCACATGGCGCGCGCTTCCAACAACGCCAAGGCGAAGGTGTTCGCCGAAGCGCTCCACAAGGCCAACACGAAATTCCTGGACACGGACAAGTCGCCGTCCCGCAAGGTGGGCGAGCTGGACACGCGCGGCAGCCACTTCTATCTCGCCATGTACTGGGCGGAGGCGCTGGCGGCCCAGACCCAGGACAGGGAGCTCCAGGCGCGCTTCTCCGGGGCGGCGAAGCAGCTCGTGGACAACGAGGCCAAGATCATCGCCGAGCTGAACGCCGCCCAGGGACGGCCGGTCGACATCGGCGGGTACTTCCGGCCGAACCCTGGCCTGGCGTCGAAGGCGATGCGCCCCAGCCCCGCGTTCAACGCCATCGTGGACGCCATCTCCTGATGAGCGTCACGACCGCTGTCGACGGCATCAAGGAGATCACGACGCCGCTCAGCGACGACGACGTCGCGTCGCTGAAGGCGGGGGATCGCGTCCGGCTCACGGGCGTGATCTACACCGCGCGCGACGCCGCCCACGGGCGGCTGTTCCCGCTGATCGAGAGGGGCGAGGAGCTGCCGATCGACGTCAAGGGCGCCATCATCTACTACACGGGGCCCAGCCCGGCCCAGCCGGGCGACGTGGTCGGCGCCATCGGGCCCACGACGGCCAGCCGCATGGACAAGTTCACGCCGGCGCTCCTCAAGCTGGGGCTCAAGGGGACGATGGGCAAGGGGTATCGAGGACAGGCAGTGAAGGACGCGCTGCGCGAGCACCGGGCCGTCTACTTCGGCGCGATCGGCGGCGCCGGGGCTGTGCTCTCGCGCCACGTCAAGAAGCTCGAGATCGTCGCCTACGAAGACCTCGGGACCGAGGCCATCCGGCGACTCGAGGTCGAGGCGTTTCCGGCGATCGTGCTCAACGACTGTCATGGCGGCGACCTGTACGCGGACGGGCAGAAGCAGTTCGCCCGTCCAGAACCCGTTTAGGGCTTTCCCTCAGGAGGACGCATGGCTCGTGTGATGAGTGGGGCGCGACCGCCGATCGCGGCGTCGCAGCTGCGCAAGGACGCGTGGTGGGCACTGCCGGTCACCGTGGCGATCGTGCTGGGCAGCTTCATCGTCTACTCGACGTGGGCCGCGTTCCAGAACGCCTACTACTGGGCGCCGCCCTACCTGTCGCCCTTCTACTCGCCGTGCCTGTCGGCCAAGTGCCTGCACGTGACGTTCGGCTACGGGCTGCCCGACATCACGCTGCCGATCATCGGTATCGTATCGCCGGCGTTCCTCATCCTGGCGGGGCCGGGCCTGTTCCGGCTGAGCTGCTACTACTACCGCAAGGCGTACTACCGCTCGTTCTGGCTGGCGCCGGCGGCCTGCGCCGTACCGGACGCCAAGCGCGGCTACACCGGGGAGACGCGCTTCCCACTCGTCCTCCAGAACTTCCACCGGTACGCTTGGTATATCGCGGTGATGTTCATCGTGCTGCTGACGTGGGACGCGATCCTGGCCTTTCGCTTCGCGATGCCCGACGGGAGCCACCGGTTCGGCATCGGCGTCGGCACCCTCGTGATGTGGGCCAACGTGATCCTGCTCGCTGGCTACACGTTCTCGTGCCACTCGTGCCGCCACGTGTGCGGCGGCCACGTGGACGTGTTCTCGCGGGCCCAGACGCGCTACCGGGTCTGGCACTTCTTCACCCGCCTCAACGAGCGGCACCCGATGTACGCATGGCTGTCGCTCTTCAGCGTGGGGCTCACCGATCTCTACATCCGGCTGGTCGCGATGGGGAAGATCACCGACCTGAGGATCATTTTCTGATGGCCAAGCCAGCGTACGAGACGCACGAGCACGATGTTCTCGTCATCGGGGCCGGCGGCGCCGGCCTGCGGGCCGCGATCGAGGCCGCCGCCCAGGGCGTGTCGGTCGGCCTGGTCTGCAAGTCCCTCCTGGGCAAGGCCCACACCGTCATGGCCGAGGGCGGCGTCGCCGCCGCCCTGGGCAACGTGTGGCCGGAGGACAACTGGCAGGTCCACTTCCGCGACACCATGCGCGGCGGCAAGATGCTGAACAACTGGCGCATGGCCCAGCTGCACGCCCAGGAGGCACCCGACCGCGTGCTGGAGCTGGAGCGGTGGGGCGCGCTGTTCGACCGCACCCAGGACGGCCTCATCAACCAGCGCGACTTCGGCGGCCACCGCTACGCGCGGCTGGCCCACATCGGCGACCGCACCGGGCTGGAGATGATCCGCACGCTGCAGTACCACGGCATCCACCAGAGCATCGACGTCTACATGGAGTGCAACGTCCAGCGGCTGCTCAAGGACGGCGAGCGCGTGAGTGGCGCCGTCAGCTACTGGCGCAAGAACGGGGAGATGGTCGTCTTCAAGGCCAAGGCCGTCGTGCTGGCCACCGGCGGCATCGGCAAGGCCTGGAAGGTGACGTCGAACTCGTGGGAGTACACGGGCGACGGCCAGTCGCTGGCCCTGTGGGCGGGCGCCGACCTCATCGACATGGAGTTTGTCCAGTTCCACCCGACCCACATGGTCTGGCCACCGTCGGTGGCCGGGCTCCTGGTGACGGAGGGCGTGCGGGGGGACGGTGGCACGCTGAAGAACAACAAGGGCGAGCGGTTCATGTTCAACTACATCCCCGAGTTCTTCAAGGGCGAGACGGCCGACAACGAAGCCGAGGCCGACCGCTGGTACACGAACAAGAAGGACAACCGGCGCACCCCGGATCTGCTGCCGCGGGACGAAGTCGCGCGCGCGATCAGGTCCGAGGTCAAAGCGGGCCGCGGCAGCCCTCATGGCGGTGTGTTCCTCGACATCTGCTCGCGGCGGCCGGCCGACTACATCCGCAAGCGCCTGCCCAGCATGTATCACCAGTTCAAGGAGCTGGCGGGCGTGGACATCACCAAGGAGCCGATGGAGGTCGGGCCGGCTCAGCACTACGTGATGGGCGGCGTGCGGGTCGACGCTGACTCCACCGCCGGGACCGTGGCCGGTCTCTTCGCCGCCGGCGAGGCGGCCGGCGGGATGCACGGCAGCAACCGGCTGGGCGGCAACTCGCTCTCCGACCTCCTCGTATTCGGGCGCCGGGCCGGGCTGCACGCCGCGCTCTACGCCAAGAACCTCGGCGGCCAGCTGACCGTCGACGGCCAGCAGGTGGAGGTGGTCGTGCGGGAGTCCCTGGAGCCGCTCGAGCGGACCGGCGGCGAGAACCCCTACGCCATCCAGGCCGATCTGCAGGAGACGATGCACAACCTGGTCGGGATCATCCGCAAGGAGTCCGAGTTGAAGGAGGCGCTCAAGCGGATCGAGACGCTCAAGGAGCGCGCCAAGAAAGTGCGGGTAGACGGCGGGCGGGTCTACAACTCCGGCTGGCACACCGCGCTCGACCTCCGCTCGCTGCTCACCGTCGCCGAGTGCTCGACGCTGGCCGCGCTGGAGCGCAAGGAAAGCCGCGGCGGTCACACCCGGGAGGACCACCCCTACACCGACGACACGTGGGGCAAGCTCAACGTGGTGCTGCGGCTGCGCGAGGGCCGCATCCAGGTCAACCGCGAGCCGCTACCGGAGATGCCGGCCGAGCTCAGGGCGCTGTTCCAGGAGAGGAAATAATGCCGACCTTCACGCTGAAGGTGTTCCGCGGCGATCCCACCGGGGGTCAGTTCCGCGACTACAAGGTGGACGCCGACGACGGGATGGTAGTGCTCGACGTCATCCACCGCATCCAGGCGACCCAGGCCTCCGACCTGGCCTGCCGCTGGAACTGCAAGGCCGGCAAGTGCGGCTCGTGCAGCGCCGAGATCGATGGCAAGCCGCGGCTCATGTGCATGACGCGCATGGACCTGTTCCAGCCGGGCGACACGATCACGGTCACGCCGATCCGGACGTTCCCGATCATCCGCGACCTGGTCACCGACGTGTCCTACAACTACGTCAAGGCCAAGCAGGTCCCGCCGCTCCGGCTGAAGCCGCCGGACGCCGACGGCAAGTACCGCATGATGCAGGAGGACGTCGAGCGCGCCCAGGAGTTCCATAAGTGCATCGAGTGCTTCCTGTGCCAGGACGTCTGCCACGTTATCCGCGACCACGAGGAGCACAAACCCGCGTTCGCGGGTCCGCGCTTCTTCATCAAGGTCGCCGGCCTCGACATGCACCCGCTCGACACCGTGGACAGGACAGAATTCGTACGAACCCAGGCGGGAATCGGACTCTGTAACATCACGAAATGCTGTACGGAGGTGTGCCCCGAACACATCCAAATTACAGACAACGGCATCATCCCGATGAAGGAGCGGATGGCCGACAACTTCGACCCGATCGTGTGGCTGCTCCGCAAGTTCAGGGGCGACCGAAAAGAGCCGGCATAGCGTGAAAATCCACGAGTACCAGGCCAAGGTGCTGCTGCGCGAGTTCGCGGTGCCGGTGCCCGACGGTGACGTGGCCCAGACGCCGGCCCGGGCCCGGGAGATCGCGCAACGGCTCGGCGGCCGGGTCGTGGTCAAGGCGCAGGTGCACGCGGGCGGACGCGGCAAGGGCGGGGGCATCAAGGTGGTAGACGACGCCGCCGGCGCCGAAGCCGCCGCGAGGCAGATCCTCGGCATGCGGCTCAAGACGCCGCAGACGCCGCCCGAGGGCATCCTGGTCCGCTCGGTCTGGGTCGAGCAGGCCTCGGCGATCGAGCGCGAGCTGTACCTGTCGATGACCCTCGATCGCGCACGCTCGACCCACGTGGTCATGGCCTCCGAGGCGGGCGGGATGGACATCGAGGAGGTCGCCGAGCGGACGCCCGAGAAGATCCTTCGCGAGTGGACGCACCCGGCGCTGGGGCTCGCGGATTTCCAGGCGCGGCGGCTCGCGTTCGGTCTCGGGCTCAGCGGCGAGAGCTTCAAGCAAGGCGTGATGCTCATCCGCAACCTGTTCCGCCTCTACCTGGCCAAGGACTGCTCGCTGGCCGAGATCAACCCGCTGGTGGTGACGAAGGACGGCCGGGTGCTCGCGCTCGACGCCAAGCTCAACTTCGACGACAACGCGCTCTATCGGCACCCGGAGCTCGTCGCGCTGCGCGACATCCACGAGGAAGACCCGCTCGACGTGGAGGCCTCGAAGTACGGCCTCAACTACATCAAGCTCGACGGCAACGTGGCCTGCATGGTCAACGGCGCCGGCCTCGCCATGGCGACGATGGACATCGTGAAGCTGTCGGGCGGTGAGCCGGCCAACTTCCTGGACGTCGGCGGCGGCGCCTCGCCCGAGCAGATCGAGAACGCGTTTCGCATCCTGTCGTCCGACCCGGCCGTGAAGGCGATCTTCATCAACGTCTTCGGCGGCATCCTGCGCGTCGATCGCCTGGCCGAAGGCATCATCGCCGCCGTACGCAAGCTCGGTCTCAAGCTCCCGGTGATCCTCCGGGCCGAGGGCACCAACGTCGAGCAGGGCAAGAAGATGCTGGCCGAGTCCGGCCTGTCGCTGGTCATGGCCGCCGACATGGGCGACGGGGCGCGCAAGGCCGTCGAGCTGGCGAACAGGAGGAGCGCGTGAGTCGGGCACTGGTTCGAGCGCCGGCTTTGCCGGCGCAATCGATTCTGGGGGAGGCTTCGGAGGGGGCCGTCGAGGCCCCCTCCGAGCGAGACGACATGGGCGACGGGGCGCGCAAGGCCGTCGAGCTGGCCGGGAGGGCTTCGTGAGCATCCTGGTCGACAAGACCACGCGCGTCGTCGTGCAGGGGATCACCGGCAAGGAGGGCGCCTTCCACGCCGCCCGGTGCAAGGAGTACGGGACGACGGTGGTCGGTGGCGTCACCCCGGGCAAGGGTGGGACCACGCACGAGGGCTTCGCCGTGTGGAACACGGTGGCGGAGTCGGTGCGCCAGGAGGGCGCCAACTGCGCGCTCATCTTCGTGCCGCCGCCGGCCGCCGCCGACGCCATCATGGAGGCGGCCGCGGCCGGCGTGCCGCTGGTCATCTGCATCACCGAGGGGATCCCGGTGACCGACATGGTGCGCGCCAAGCACGCCCTGTCCTCCACCAGCAGTCGCCTGATCGGGCCGAACTGCCCGGGCGTGATCACGCCCGGCCAGGCGAAGATCGGGATCATGCCGGGACACATCCACAAGGTGGGGCCGGTGGGCGTCGTCTCCCGCAGCGGCACGCTGACCTACGAGGTGGTGGGCCAGCTCAGCGCGCGCGGCATCGGCCAGTCGAGCTGCGTGGGCATCGGCGGCGACCCCGTCAACGGCACCTCGTTCGTGGACGTCTTGAAGCTGTTCAACTCCGACCCGGAGACGCGCGCCATCATGATGATCGGGGAGATCGGCGGTACCGCCGAGGAGGACGCGGCGGCCTACATCAAGGCCCACGTGAAGAAGCCGGTCGTCGGCTTCATCTGCGGGCAGACGGCGCCGCCCGGCCGGCGCATGGGCCACGCCGGCGCCATCATCGCCGGCGGCAAGGGCACGGCGGCCGAGAAGATGAAGGCGCTGGAGACGGCGGGGGCGACGCTGGTGCGCAGCCCGGCCGACATGGGGGCCACCGTGGCCAGGGTGATCGGTCAATGAGCGAGCGCACCCTGGCGATCATCAAGCCGGACGCCGTCGCCAGGGGCGCGGCCGGGCAGATCCTCGCGCGAATCGAGCAGGCCGGCTTCAAGGTCCTGGCGATCAAGATGATCCAGATGAGCGAGGTCGACGCGGCCGGCTTCTACGCGGTGCACCGCGAGCGGCCGTTCTTCAAGAGCCTCTGCGCGTTCATGACCGAGGGGCCGAGCATCCCGATCGTGCTGGAGCGCGACAACGCCATCCAGCGGTGGCGCGAGCTCATGGGCGCGACCGATCCGGCGAAGGCGGCGGCGGGGACGATTCGCAAGGACTTCGCGTCCTCGATCGAAGCCAACGCGGTGCACGGCTCCGACGCGCCGGCCACCGCAGCGTTCGAGATTCCGTACTTCTTCAGTAGCCTCGAGATCGCCACGCGCTAGCCGCACCACCGGGGGATGGGCGGCCCCCCGCCCGCCCATCCCCCGATCCTCCGCGAGGCGTCCTTCGTTGATTCATTGCTAGCTGCCGAAGAGCTCCGTTTGTCCTGGGTACGTCACGCGGCCGGCTTCGATGCGTGCGCCGCTGGTCAGCGTGTGGGGGGTGGGCGGGCGTCGGTCGAGGATGTGGAGGACTTCGATGTTCTGGGCGAGGAGGGCGTCGGAGATCAGGGAGCGGTGGCAGCGCCAGGGGACGGCTTCGGCGCACATGATGGCGCTCGGCGCTTCGGCAGCGGCGGCGATCAGGCTGGTGAGGTGGTGGATGAAGTCGTCGGTGTGCATGTAGTCGGCGTAGCCCTGGAAGCTACGGTTACGCAGGGCGGTGTTGATCGAGTGCGGGCGGGCGCGGCGGAAGCCGCCGAGGCCCGGGGCGTGCGCGTAAGCGATGCCGGCCCGCGGGAGGTCGCGGGCCAGGGCCGTAGTGTCGAAGTGAGGGTGGCGGCGCGAGTGGGGGAAGCGGCGCACGTCGACCACGCGGGTCACGCCGTGGGCGTGCAGGAGCACGACGAGGTCGGCGAGCGTCCGCGTGGAATGGCCGATGGTCCACACGGTGCCAGCATACCGGCGTGGACCGTGTCTCCCTGCTCAGCGCCCGTCGCGGCCCGGTTGACGTCGATAATCCCCGCGATATCACTGAGTTACGGGCTGATTTTGGCTCAAGAAAATCATGCCGGCCGAGGAATCGGCTGCCGCTATAACAGTTTGAGTGCTGGCGGCCCATCCTCGGGCGATCGGATCCTCGCGTTCTGACGGCTCTTCACGGATTCACGGCGGCGGTCCGGACAACCGCTCTGACGCAATCCAAAGGAAGGCTCGCGATGACGAAGCTCATGGCCATTCCTATGATCCTGGCGTTCGCCCTGGTCGGGTGCGCCAAGCAACCGACCACGACGGGCACGTCGGCGCCGGCGCCCGGCGGCGCGGTCGGCATGAATGTGGTCTCGCCTGGAGGGATGCAGCCGGCGAGCGCGACGGCGGGCGGCGGTCGCTCGATGAGCGGCTCCGGTGCGACCCGGCCGGCGCTCGAGGGCTTCCGCGCCGCCGCGGACCTGGTCGACGTCCACTTCGAGTTCGACAAGGCCGACGTCCGCGAGGCCGACGCTCCGAAGCTGGATGCCAATGCCGGGTGGCTCAAGTCGAACACCGACCACCTCGTCGTAATCGAGGGGCACTGCGACGAGCGCGGCACGACCGAGTACAACACCGCGCTCGGTGATCGCCGGGCCAAGGCCACGATGAACTACCTCGTCTCGCGTGGCGTGCCGGCCTCCCGCATCACCGTGGTCAGTTACGGCGAGGAGCGACCCGCCTGCGCTCAGCACGCCGACGATTGCTGGGCCAAGAATCGTCGCGCCCACTTTCTCGTCAAGTCGCGCTGACCGAGCGGCGAGTGGATGGCCCCGGCGCACCGCCGGGGCCGTCCACGCCGTCATCCCGTCCCGCCACCCCACGCAATCAATTCGCGACGGTGAGATCGACTGACGCCGTCCCGGAGTTCCCGAGCGAGTCGCGCACGCGCACCGTGAGCGTGCGCGGGCCGTTGCCGGCGGCGCCGGTCGGCCACGGCAGCGACACGGGGCCGGTGCTGCTCGTCGTCGTGCTCGCGACGTCGACGCCACCCTGGCTGAGCGTGTAGGTTTTGACTCCGGCCGTGGCGCCCTCGACCCAGATCGTGAACCAGGCAGTGCCGCGTACGGTGCTCTCGTCGACGGGCGCGGTGATGGCGACGCGTAGCGTGCCGCCGCCGTTCTGCACGTCGAAGACACGCGTCGTGCTGCCGCTATGGCCGGCCGCGTCACGCACGGAGACGGTGACGGAGCGCGTGCCGTTGGCGCCGGCCGTCGTGAGCCAGGGCAGCGAGATGGGACCGTTGCTCGTCGCCGCCGCGCTGCTGACGGACGTGCCGCCCTCGCTGAGCGTGAATGTCTTGCTGCCGCCGGCGGCGTTCTCGACCCACACCGCGACCCACGCCGTGCCGCTCACCCTCGTGCCCTCGCCCGGTGCCGTGATGATGACGCGCACCGACCCACCGCTGGAGCCGACGGTCACCGTCCGGGTGGTCGCGGCGGTGCGGCCGGCACCGTCGCGAACGCTGAGCGTGAGGGTGTGGGCGCCGGTGGCGACGCCGGCCGTGTTCCAGCCGAACGACGCGGTGGTGGCGGTACCCGCGGCCATGAAGACCTGGCCGCCGTCCACCCCCAGGGTGAACGTGATCGGCGTCGCCGCTGGCATTCGTGGCCGACATGCCCACCGTCACGATGCCGCTCACGGTGGCGCCGTTGGCCGGCCCGGTGATGGCGGCGACGAGCGGTGCGCCCCCGCCGCCGTTCTGGACCTTGAGGATGCGCGACGCGCTGCCGGTCTTGCCGTCACGGTCGCTCACCGCGACGGTGACGGACCGGTCGCCGTTGGCTCCGCCGGCCGTGGGCCAGGCCAGCGAGACAGGGCCGTTGCTGCTCGTCGTCGTGATGGCGCCGACCCGGGTGCCGCCCTCGCTGAGGGTGTAGGTCTTGTCCCCGGTGGCGGCGTTCTCGATCCAGACGGTCAGCCAGGTGGTGCCGCTCACCGTGGCGCGCTCGGCCGGCGCCGTGATGAAGACGCGGATGGTGCCGCCCCCGGCGCCGGGATCGATGCGCGTGATGAACGCGTCGGTCACGCCGCCGAAGACCGGCTGGAGGGCGCGCTCGGTCGGAAACGCCGCCGACACCGTGCCGCCCGTGAGGTACGCGACGCCGCCCGCGGTGACGGTCAGCGCGTGCACGGCCGTCTGGCCGTCGGCGACGTAGGTGGAGTAGACCAGCGCGGTGCCCGTCGGCGTCAGCGCCGTGACGAAGTTCGAGGCGGTGCCGCCGAACCGTGGCGGCAGCGGGTTGCGCTGGGGGAAGTCGATGGCGTCGGTCGGCCCGGCGACGTAGACGTTGCCCGCGCCGTCGACACCGACACCGACCGCCGCGTCGTCGGCCCGCCCGCCGAGGTAGGTCGAGAACCCGAGCGACGAGCCGGTCGCGTTGAGCTTCGCGACGAAGGCGTCGAGGCCTCCGGCCAGCGCCGGCTGCAGCGCGTTCGCCGTCGGCAATCCCGTCCCGGTGTGGCCGGCCAGATAGGCGTTGCCGGCGGCATCCGCGGCGACCGCGTTCACGCGGGTGCTCGCGTTGCCGAAGTAGGTGCCGTACACCATCCGGGAGCCGTCGGCCGCGATCTTCGCGAGGAACGGGGCGCTGGCGCCCGCTCCCGGGCCCGGCTGAAACGCCCCGGGCGTCGTCGGAAAGCCCGGACCGGAGGCGCCCGCGACGTACGCGTTGCCGGCGACGTCCACGGCGATCGCCGAGGGGACCACCGGTGATCCGGCGTCGGCGAGGATCAGCGTCGAGTAGACGTAGCGCGAGAAGTCCGCGGCCACGACCTGGATCCAGCCCGGGAAGGGACTGCTGGTGACGCCGCCCGGCGCGAACGGGGCGCGCGTGGCGGGGTATCCGGCCGTCGTACTGCCCTCGCCGGTCACGTAGACGTTGCCGCGGGGATCCACGGCGATGGCGGCCACCGTGTACAGGCACTGGCCGCCGACGAAGCTCGAGTAGAGCAGCTGGGAGCCGTCGGGACTGAGCTTGGCCATCACCCCGTCGCTGTCGCCCTGGTTGCAAGCTGGCCCGAACGTCGGCTGCAGCGCGTTCGCCGTGACCGGATAGACACCGACGACGCCCGAGCGGGGCTTGGCGAAGTTGCCGGCGACGTAGGCGTGGCCGGCGCCGTCGACGGCGAGGGCGATCAGCTGGGCATCGCCGAGGACCGCCGTGTACACGAGGCGGCTGCCGTCGGCGCTGAGCTTGATCACGCCCATGCCGCTCGACGACGGCGTAGATGTTGCCGGCCGCGTCGACGCCGATGTCCCGGCCCGACTCGGCTCTCCCATCGCCCAGGTAGGTCGAGTAGCTGACGACCGGATCGATGACGAGCACCCGCGCTCGATCGTAGTGGCCGACCTCGAAGGCGATGCGGTGGCCCTGGAGCGTGAAGCGGCCGGGCACGACGTGGCGGCGCCCGTCCATCTCCTGGTAGACGACCGGCTTGCGCAGCCGCAACGCGGCGTCGCCGGTGCGCGCGACGACGTCGCCGTCCTCGAGTGTCACCGCCGCGGCGCCGGTCAGCTCGACGCCGATCGCGCGTGGATCCGCGCCCGGCGCCAGCACGAAGTCGAACTCGGCGTCGCGCTGGCTGCCGTGGAAGACCAGGTCGATGCCGGGGTAGACGTTCCGGTAGACGACGCGGCGAAAGGTCGGGACGTTGCGACGCCACCGGGCGGGATCGGCGCCGACGAAGTAGTGGACCTTGCCCGGCAGCTCATCCTCGGCGGCGATCCTCGGCGCCGGCGCGCCGCCGACGAGCCGCAGGCGGATCGTCGCGGGGTCGGGCCCGACGGACGCCGGCGCCGCGAAGTGCGCTTCGCTCGACGTCAGCCAGAGACGATAGCGTGCCCCGCGGCCGACGTAGCGGACGTCAGCCGGCGCCTGCCCGGTGTTGGGTTCGAACGCCAGCGGCAGGCGTCCGACGGCACCGATGGTGGGACCGGATGCGGTCGCCAGCGCCTGGGGCGGCCTCGGCTCCGTGGTCGGCGAGCACGCGACGACGATGAGAACCGTCAGGGTGAGGACGGCGAGGCCGCGGCTGGAGAGCCCACACCTGTCTCGCATGTTGCGGCTTCACAGGCAGGCACGCCCCGTGCCAGACCGTATCAGCGCTGGAAACGCAGGCGATCGTCGGCGCCGCCCGCGGCGCGGGCGTGCACCGGCTTACCGCTTTCGAGCAACGCCTGCGTCAGGCAGCACGGAGAGCGCGCAGGCACGCCGGGGTGGAGCTCAGCGGGCCGGAGGCAGCTCGGCCGCGGCGTCGGACACGGTCGGCGTCGTGCTGAGCACTCGTCGTATCACGGCCGCGTCGATGCTCCGCAGGCTGTCCAGCCGCCCCAGCAGGAGCGCGCTGTCGCACAGGTCGTTGATCGCGCGGGGCACGCCGCGGCTCGCCCCGTGGATCAGCGCCACCGCCTCGCGCGTGAACATCGACGTCTCGGCGCCGGCCACGGTGAGCCGGTAGCGGATGTACTGGGCCGTCTGCTCGGCGTTCAGCGGGCTCAGCGTGCAGCGGATGGAGACCCGCCGGTCGAGGTGCGGCACGCGCTGGATGGCCGCGGTCAGCTCGGGCGTGCCGGCCAGCAGGAGGGTGACCAGGGTGCGCTCGTTGGTCTGGATGTTCAGCAGCGAGCTCAGCTCCTCGAACCACGCCGGATCGTCGGCCTGCTGGGCGTCGTCCACGATGATGAGCGTCTCGCGCCCGCGCTGGAGGTTGCGCACGATGACGTCGTTCAGCGCGCGCAGCAGCTCGGTGCGCGTCGTGTCGGCCGTCTCCACGCCGAGCTCGTAGAGCACCTGCCGCAGCAGGTCGATGCGCCCGCCGTGGGGATTCGTCAGCAGGCCGATCTCGTACCGGGTGGCCTCCAGGCGTTGCACGACCGCCCGCGTCAGCAGGGTCTTGCCGCAGCCCGACTCACCGGTGAGCACCGCGCAGCCGCGCCGCTGGCGCAGCGCGTAGGTCAGCCGGACCAGCGCGTCGGAGTGCGTGGGCGACAGCCACAGGAAGCGGGGATTGGGCGCGTTTTCGAACGGTGGCTCCCGCAGCCCCCAGCCGTGGTCCTCGGCGCCGTCGGCGGCCGGCGCCGAGGCGACGTCTGGTGGGGCGTTCGGCCACGCCTCCGGCGCGTCCCCCATCAGCCCGGGCGGCGCCTCGTGCCAGGCCGTTTCCACGTCCGCGGGTGGCTCCGCCGGGGGCGGCGGCGCCGGCGGCGGCGTCACGAGCAGGCGCGTGGTGCGCTCGGTGCGGAGCTGCTCCTCCAGGTGCCGCGCCGTCTGCTGATGCTCTTCGAGACGCCGGCCCAGCGCGTTGACGCTGCGGGCGAGGCGG
Organism: uncultured Candidatus Rokubacteria bacterium; assembly: GCA_963743355.1. Taxonomy (GTDB): domain Bacteria; phylum Methylomirabilota; class Methylomirabilia; order Rokubacteriales; family CSP1-6; genus AR5. Next base: position 1,618,523 of record CAVUPM010000002.1, on the reverse strand, counting down.
CCCACGAGGCCGTCCCGCTCGTCGCTGCGGCGCATGCGCGCCCGCACGTCGCCCGAGTTGAGGCTGCGGATCACCCGCAGCAGTCCCTGCGCCGGCCGCGCGACGAGCCGATCCAGCAGGAGCGCTCCGCACACGAGGCCGGCGAGGGCGAGGAGGCCGAGGCCGGCCAGCTCGAACGCGAAGAGGCGGTCGGCGTCGCGGAACACCGCGCGTCGGGGCAGCGCGATCACGATCGTGGCGTCGGAGGCCCGGGTGGAGTCGCGCGACAGCGGCTCGAACAGCACGAGGCTCGGCGCGCCGTCCAGCCACGCCGTGTCGATGAGGCCCGGGCCGGGCGACGCCAGCAGGGGCTTGAGCGAATCGTCGAGGAGCTCGCCGTTCCAGCGCTCGGGCTCGGGATGGTGGCTGAGCACCACGCCGTTGCCGTCGATGAGCATCATGGCGGTTCCGGGTGGCAGCGGGCTCTCCACCACGGCGCGCTCGAGCTGGCCCAGGTCGAGTGCCGCCACCAGCACCGACCGCACGCTGCCGGCATCGTCGATCACCGGCCTCGACAGGGCGACCGTCGGGCGCCGGGCCACCGGGTCGATCCCGGCGCGGCCGAGCGTCGGGTTGCCGGAGTCCGCCACCCGGCGGACGTCCGCCGCGTCGGCGCCCGCCGGCAGCCGGAGCGCGCCGCGCGCGGCGCAGAACACCTCGCCGTTCGGCCTGGCCGCGGCGAGATCCAGATAGCCGGGCACCGCCTTGAGGACGCCGGCCAGGACGGCCCGGCAGGCGCCGGGGTTGATGATCGCGATCTCGGAGCGCTGGGACAGGGCGAGCAGGAGCTGTCGCGCGCCATCGACCAGGCGCTCGTGCTCGCGGGCGACCGACTGGGCGACCACGGCGGCGCCGCGCCCGGCCTCGCGCTGCGCCTGCCCCCGGGCCTCCCCATGCAGCAGGACGGCCCAGGTGCCCAGCGCCACGAGGCCGAGGACGCCCGCGAGAATGACCGCGCGCCACATCCGCACGCCGTCGGGGCGGAGGGAGCGCGGCAGGATCCGATAGCGCATGCGCATTGCAGAATTGCACACCCGACGGCGGGGGCGGAAGTTCTTGGTGGACGCGGAGTTCCCGGGGGGCCGTGGTGTAGTATTTCGGCGGTGGATTCTCTGCCAGGGCCGTTCAACGCCGCCGCCTTCTTCGTCGATCGCCACGTGGCCGAAGGGCGGGGGGGACGGACCGCGTTTCGCGCCGGCGGCCGGACCATCACCTACGCGGAGGTGGCCGACCGCGTGGCCCACGCGGCCGGGGCGCTGCGCGAGGCCGGGCTCGAGGGCGAACAGCGCGCCCTGCTGGCGCTGAACGACTCGCCCGCCTTCGCCGCCGCGTTCTGGGGCGCCGCCAAGCTCGGCGCGGTCGCCGTGCCGGTGAACACCCTCATGACCGCCGCCGAGTACGAGTTCCTCCTCAACGACAGCCGCGCGCGCGTGGCCGTCGTCGAGACCGAGGTGGCGCCGCGCCTGCTTGCCGTCCGGGAGCGCTGTCCATGGCTGCGGGCGGTGCTCGTCGTCGGCGGGCGCGCCCCGGGCGCGGCGGACTTCGACGAGGCGCTGGTCCGGGCCAAGCCGGTGACGGAGGCCGTGCCGACCTCCCGCGAGGACATCGTCTACTGGGGCTACACCTCCGGCTCGACCGGCCGGCCGAAGGCCGCCGTGCACGCCCACGAGGACTTCGTCGCCGCCGCCGATCTCGTCGGCGTTGGCGTGTTCGGCATGGGCCCCGACGACCTGATCTTCTCGGCGTCGAAGCTCTACTTCGCGTTCGGCCTCGGCAACTCGCTCTACTTCCCGGCCCGGGTCGGCGCCGCCACCGTCCTCGTGGCCGAGCGCGTCACCGCCGAGCACGCGCTCGAGGTCATCGCCGCCGAGCGGCCCACGATCTTCTTCGCCGTGCCCACGCTCTATGCGCGGATGCTCGAGGTGCGGGACGACGAGCGGCGCTTCGACGTCTCCTCGCTCCGGTACTGCGTGTCCTCCGGCGAGGCCCTGCCGCCCGCGCTCTTCGACGCCTGGGCCGATCGCTTCGGGCTCGAGCTGGTGGAGGTGGTGGGCTCGACGGAGGCGCTGCACGACTTCATCGCCAACCGTCCGGGCGAGGCCCGCCGCGGTGCCGCCGGCAAGGTGGTGGCCGGGTTCGAGACGCGGCTGGTGGACGACGCCGGCGCGCCGGTGCCGGCCGGCACCGCCGGCCACCTGCTGATCAAGGGCGCGCCAACCGCGCCCTACTACTGGAACCGCCGGGAGCGCACGCGGCGGACGATGCTCGGCGAGTGGCTGCGTACCGGCGACGTGTTCCGCCAGGACGCCGAGGGGTGGTTCTACTTCGAGGGCCGCTCCGACGACATGCTGAAGGTGGCCGGGCAATGGGTGTCGCCGGCGGAGGTGGAGGCGCACCTGGTCGCCCACGCGGCGGTGCTGGAGGCGGGCGTGGTCGGCGAGACCGACGCGCGGGGCTTGACCACGCCGCGCGCCTGCGTGGTGCTCAAGGCCGGCGTGGCCGGCTCGCCCGCGCTCGCGGCCGAGCTGCGCGAGTTCGTGCGGCAGCGCGCGGCCGGCTACAAGGTGCCGGGTCGCGTCGAGTTCGTCGCCGACCTGCCCAGGACCGCCACCGGCAAGGTTCAGCGCTTCCGGCTGTGAAGGTCGTGGTCCGGGACGTCTCGCACACCTACCGCGACCGCGCCGGCCGGAGCATCGAGGCGCTGGCGGGCGTCACGTTCACGGCGGAGGCCGAGGAGCTGGTGGCCGTCGTGGGGCCGTCCGGGTGCGGCAAGTCCACGCTGCTCAACATGCTGGCCGGGCTCCTGTCGCCGAGCGCGGGCCGCGTCGGCTTCGACGGCGATCTGCCGGCCGGCCGGTCGCCGACGGCGATGGTCTTCCAGGAGTTCGCGCTCTTTCCCTGGCGCACCGTGCAGGCCAACGTGGAGTTCGGGCTGGAGGAGGCCGGCCTCGCGGCGCCGGAGCGGCGCGCGATCGCCCGACGCTACGTGGAGCTGACGGGGCTCGACGGCTTCGAGCGCAGCTACCCGCACCAGCTCTCGGGCGGCATGCGGCAGCGCGTGGGCATCGCGCGGGCGCTGGCGGTGGACCCGGCGGTGCTGCTGATGGACGAGCCGTTCTCCGCGCTCGACGCGCAGACGCGCCAGCTCATGCAGGAGGAGCTGCTCGCCATCTGGGAGCGCACGCGCAAGACGATCCTCTACGTGACGCACAACATCCACGAGGCCGTCTGGATGGCCGACCGCGTGGTGGTGCTCTCGCGCCGGCCGGGACGCGTGCTGGAGATCGTGCCCGTCGACCTGGCGCGGCCGCGGACGGAGGCGATGCTCGGCGAGCCCGCGTTCGTGCGCGCCGTCGAGCGCATCTGGGCGCTGATCAAGTCGCAGGCGCGCGAGGCGCTGCGCGAGGGCGTGGCGAGCCGGTGAGGGACGTCTCGGACCGCGTCCGCGCGCTCGAGCGGCGCGAGCACCCGATGATGCGCGGGCTGGGGCTGGTGGGGTTGCTGGTGCTCTGGGAGCTGCTGACGCGCACCGGCTGGGTGCCGCCACTGTTCCTGCCGTCGCCGTCCGGCGTGGTGACGGCCGGGCTCGAGATGCTGCGCAGCGGCGAGCTGCTCACGCACCTCGCCACCAGTCTGGCGCGCATCCTCGCCGGCTTCGGCCTCGGCGCGCTCGGCGGCGTCGCGGTCGGCCTCACCGTCGGCGTGTTCAGCCTGGCCGAGGCGGTCGGCACCCCGCTCATCGCGGCCACGTTCCCCATTCCCAAGATCGCGCTGCTGCCGCTGCTCATCCTGTGGCTCGGCATCGGCGAGGCGTCCAAGGTGGCCGTGATCACCCTCGGGGTGTTCTTCCCGATGGCGATCAACACCTACGCGGGCGTCCGCAACGCCGATCCCCTGCTGCTGCGGGCAGCGGTGAGCTTCGGGGCGGGGCGGTGGAGCCTGATCCGCAAGGTCATGCTGCCGGCCGCGCTCCCGATGATCTTCGCCGGCCTCAAGCTCGGCGCCGGCACTTCGCTGCTGCTCCTGGTCGCCGCCGAGATGATCGCCGCGAACTCGGGCATCGGCTACCTCGTCCTCCACGCCCAGAACCTCATGGAGACCACCAAGCTCATGGTTGGCATCGTGCTGCTCTCGCTGCTCGGCCTCGCCTCCCACTGGTTGCTCACCCGCCTGGAGCGCGCCGTCATCCCGTGGAGAGCGGACGCGTGATGGCCCGGCCTTCGACGATGCGATCCCTCTCCACCGTCCGGGCCGCGATCGACCGCATCGATCGGCGGCTGGTGCCGCTGCTCGCCGCCCGGGCCGACCTCGTGCGAATGGTGGTGCGGTTCAAGCCGACCCGCGCTGCTGTGCGGGCGCCGCGGCGCGCCGCCCGCGTCATCGCCAATGCGCGGCGGCTCGCGAGGATGCATGGGATGGATCCTGAGCTGGCGGCACGGATCTACCGGGCGATGATCGCGGCGTTCATCGACGACGAGTTGCGCGAGCACCGGCGCCTGCGGACGCAGCCACGCGTGCCTCGAACAAGTCGCCGGCGCCGCGCGTCCAGCTCGCGTCCCAAATCGTAGCGCGGCCGATAGTAGCAGACCCACGCTGTCGTTTCCCGCTTGCGCCTCGGCGGTTACGGTCTGAAGCACGTGCGCGACGCGGCGAGTGTGGTGACGTTTCGGCGGCGGTAACGGCAGAAACCAATGGCAGGCCCTCATGGCATGATTGCGCAAGGGAGTCTTGGAGCCGCTGGACCGTTATCTGGAAATGGCCCGCAACGTGACGATCGTGCAATGGTCCGAATAGGTTGGATGTTTCAACACGGTCTGGGCGCCGTAGTCGATCCTGAGCAAGCAAGAACCTGGTACGAGGCAGCTGCGAACTCCGGATCTCTCGATGGCCTCTACTACCTCGGATGGCTGCATTGGACACGTCGTGAGTTCGAACTCGCCCACGCGCTATGGACACGGGCGTCAGAAGGAGGGCATCTCGGAGCGCTATACCGCTTGGGCGCGATGTATGACTTCGGGGAGGGAGTCCCGCATGACGAGGCCAAGGCAAGGTCCTACTATGAACGGGCTGCGGCTCGAGGGCACGTTCTCGCCCAGCGGGCGATTGCAGGAGGGATGGTGAGGGGCGACTACGGGGCATCACGCATTCTTGCGGGGCTCTGGCTGGTCGGGAAGACGGTCTGGCAGGGCATACGAACGATGAGGCGAGATGAGTTTAGCGAGCACTTGAGGTAACTCGAGCGACGATCGCGCCCGGCTCTACCATCCCCGGACACTCGTTCTGCTCCTCCCCGGCGGATTCTGTTCCATCGCCGCCCGCCTGAGGGGCAGGCTCGAGGGAGCCCACGAACTGCTCGATCGGCGCGTGGCGCTTCCACAAAGGGGAGAGTTCTCGGACATCCGACGGCGACGCGTGAGTCGCAGCACAGCATTCCCAGGCTGGGCTGCTTTCAGCCTTCCTTCTTGTGCTCATCGAGCCAGCCGTGGCTACCATTTCTTCGTGGCGGAGGTCGCGGGGCTGGATGAGATGGCGGGTGAGGCGAGCAGCGATAGAAACCGCCTGGACAGGCTGTCCGACCGTTCACGGCGAGCGGCGGGCTGGCGGGGACGGACATCGTCCCGCGTGATCGCACAGGTATCGCGCGCGCCGCTGTCCCGCCCGCTTCGTGGAGCCCCCGCTTCGCTGTACCATGTCGGCGGCGGCCGGAGCGCGACTCCGGACGCCAGCGCGTCGCAGCCAAGAGGAGATCTCGATGAGGCGTGTCCGAGTGGTGGTGCTCGTTCTGGTCCTGCTCGCCGCCGTTCCGGTCGGCGCCCAGGGGCCGCAGAAGGTCAAACTGGGCGTCCTCAAGCTCACCTCCTCGGCGGTCCTGTTCCTGGGCGCCGAGAAGGGGTACTTCAAGGAGTTCGGCGTCGAGCCGGAGTTCGTCTACTTCCAGGCCGCCCAGCCGATCGCGGTGGCGCTGGCGTCGGGCGACATCGAGGCGGGCGCGACCGGGCTCACGGCGGGGCTCTACAACATCGTGGCGGGCGGGGTGCGGATCTGGATCGTGGCCGACAAGGGGCGCGAGTGGCCCGACTACAACCTCACCGCTCTGCTCGTGCGCAAGGATCTCCACGACAACGGCGTGCGCACGATGCGCGAGCTCAAGGGGCGCAAGATCGGTGTCACCCAGATCGGCTCGACCTTCCACTACAACGTCGGTCGGTACCTCGAGAAGGAGGGGATGGCGCCGGGCGACGTCGAGCTGGTGCCGCTGCAGGCGCTGCCCGCGCTGAACGACGCCCTGGCCGCCAAACGCGTGGACGCGGTGGCCACGGCCGAGCCGTTCGTGTCGCGTCTGGAGGCCTCGGGCGCGGGCGTGACGATCGTGCGGACCGGGGACACCTTCCCGTGGCAGATCGCGACGGTGATGTATTCCGACGCGTTCGCCAAGGACCGCAAGCGCGCCGTCGCGCTCATGAAGGGCTACGTGAAGTCCTCCCGCCACTACTTCGACGCGGTGCTGGCGAAGAAGAGCGGGCCGGCGTTCGACGAGGTGGTCGCGATCACCGCGAAGTACACTGGCGCCAGCCCCGACCTCATCCGCAAGGGCTTTCCCTATCAGGATCGCGACGGGCGCCTGATGCCGGGCGACGTCGGGCGCCAGATGGCCTGGTGGCACGCGCAGAAGCTCGTCAAGACGCCGGTGCGCCGAGAAGGACATCGTCGACGAGAGCTTCCTGCGAGAAGCCCTGAAGGGCATGAAGTGACGCGAGTCGGTGCTTCGGAGCGCCCATGAAAATCAAGAAGCTGCTCGTCGCCAACCGCGGAGAGATCGCCGTGCGCGTCATCCGCGCCTGCCGCGAGCAGGGTATCGCCACCGTGGCGGTGTTCTCCGAGGCCGACCGCGAGGCGCTGCACGTGCTGATGGCCGACGAGGCGTACCCGATTGGCCCGCCGCCCGCGGTCGAGAGCTACCTGGCCATCGACAAGCTCGTCGCCGTCGCCCGCCGGGCCGGCGCCGATGCCGTCCACCCCGGCTACGGGTTTCTCGCCGAGAACGCACGCTTCGCCGAGGCCTGCGGCGAGGCGGGGCTGACCTTCGTGGGCCCGCCGCCGTCGGCCATCCGCGCCATGGGCGACAAGACCGCGGCGCGCAAGATCGCGCGCGACCTGAAGGTGCCGATGGTGCCGGGCACGCTGGAGCCGGTGCGCTCCGACGACGAGGCGCGCGCGCTTGCCCGCGAGGTCGGCTATCCCGTGATGCTCAAGGCCGCCATGGGTGGCGGCGGCAAGGGCATGCGCCTCGTTCGCCAGGAGTCGGAGCTGGGCGACGCGCTGCGCGCCGCGCGCTCGGAGGCCGGCGCCGCCTTCGGCGACGCCGCCGTCTACCTCGAGCGTGCGGTGAGCGAGCCACGCCACGTCGAGATCCAGGTGCTGGCCGACGCCCACGGCGCGATCGTGCACCTCGGCGAGCGCGAGTGCTCGATCCAGCGGCGCCACCAGAAGCTGATCGAGGAGAGCCCCTCGCCGATCGTCGACGCCGAGCTGCGCGCGCGCATGGGCGTGGCGGCGTGCCGGGTGGCCCGTGCCGCCGGCTACGTCAACGCCGGCACCGTCGAGTTCCTCCTCGACGCCGACCGTAACTTCTACTTCCTGGAGATGAACACGCGGCTGCAGGTCGAGCATCCGGTGACCGAGCTGGTCACCGGCATCGACCTCGTCCGCGAGCAGCTCCGCATCGCCGCCGGCGAGCCGCTTGGCTACGGGCAGCGCGACGTGTCGTGGCGTGGCTGGGCGATCGAGTGCCGCATCAACGCCGAGGATCCCTTCGCCGGCTGGCTGCCGTCGCCGGGCACGATCACCGGTCTGCGGCCGGCCACCGGGCCGTGGGTGCGCGACGACTCCGGCGCCTACGAGGGCTACACGGTGCCGCGCTTCTACGACACGCTGCTGGCCAAGCTGATCGTCTGGGACATCGACCGAGCGGGGGCCGTCGACCGCATGGCGCGGGCGCTGGCCGAGTACAAGGTGGTCGGCGTCCGCACGACTATCCCGGCGCTGGAGCGGATCATCGCCCATCCGGACTTTCGCGCCGGCCGCCTCTCGACCGCGTTCCTCGAGCGCGTGTTGCCCGACCTGCATCCCAACGAATCCCGCCACGCCACCATCGCGCTGATCGCCGCCGTCCTCACCGAGCACGAGCGTGCCCGCCAGCCCGCCTCCGCCGCATTGGAAAGTGCCGCGGATTCGAGCATGTGGCGCCGTGCCGCTCCCCCCGGCTGGAGGGGACGATGACAGGACGGACCGACCGGTGACCGCTGGTCGACAGCTGAGCGCGGACCCACTGTTGAGCACGGGTCGACAGCCGACCACGGGTCGACAGCTGAACGCGGATCGACAACACGTGTCGGATCCATCCCCTTCTATAGCAGGCCACCCACGCCCCTACCCGAGCAAGCGGCCCCCGCTACAACAATACGGCCGCGCGGGCGCCAACCCGCTCGACGGCCGTTGCGGTCTCGCCCCGTGAAATACATTGCGACCCTTGCCGGGGAGCCAACCGTCGTCGACGTGACAGGCGGGTCCGATGGGCACTATCGGCTCACGATCGGCGACGACGTGTGGGAGGTGGACGCGCGCCTGGCCGCTCAGGGGTTCTGCTCGCTGCTGGTGGGGGGCGCCTCCTACGTGGCGGACGTGGTCGACCGGGACGGCACCTGCGTGGTGGACGTGGGCGGCGAAGCCTACGAGATCCTGGTCGAGGAGCAGACGCGCTGGATCATCCGGACCCGCGGCGGGACCGCCGGAGCCGGGCAGGGGCAGACCCTGACCGCGCCGCTTCCGGGTAAGATCACGCACGTCGCGGTGCGGCCGGGCGACCGGGTCCGGGCCGGCGACACCCTGGTGGTGATCGAGGCCATGAAGATGGAGAACGAGTTCAAGGCGTCGGCGGCCGGCACCGTGGCCGACGTGCGCGTGCAGCCGGGCCAGGCGGTGAACCCCGGGGACGTCCTGGTGGTTGTGCAAGCAGAGCCGGTGGCATAGATGGCGGCGCCAGCGATCCAGTTCAGCGGCGTCAACAAGTGGTTCGGCAAGCTGCACGTGCTGCGCAAGATCGACTTGGCCATCGACACGGGCGAGGTGGTGGTCGTGTGCGGGCCATCGGGCTCGGGCAAGTCCACGCTGATCCGTACGGTGAACGGGCTCGAGCGGGTCCAGGAGGGCGAGATCAACGTGCTGGGCGACTCGATCACCCGCCGGGGCGTGAACCTGCCGGCGTTGCGCTCGCGGGTGGGGATGGTGTTCCAGTCGTTCAACCTCTTCCCCCACATGACGGCGCTCGAGAACATCATGCTGGCGCCGATGAAGGTCCGGGGGCTCTCCCGCGCCGACGCCGAGCAGGGGGCGCGAGCGCTGCTGGAGCGCGTCGGCCTGCGCGAGAAGGCCGACGCCTATCCGGCCAACCTCTCGGGGGGCCAGCAGCAGCGGGTGGCCATCGCCCGGGCGCTGGCCATGCAGCCGAAGATCATGCTGTTCGACGAGCCGACCTCCGCGCTCGATCCCGAGATGATCAACGAAGTGCTCGACGTCATGACCGCGCTGGCTCGCGAGGGCATGACGATGATGTGCGTCACCCACGAGATGGGCTTCGCCCGCCGGGTCGCCCATCGCGTCGTCTTCATGGACGAGGGGCAGGTGGTGGAGCAGGCCACGCCCGAAGCGTTCTTCACGACACCGCAGTCCGACCGGGGACGGCAGTTTCTCTCCAAGATCCTCACCCACTAGACTAGGAGGCAATCGATGAAGCGTATGCTCGCACTCGCTCTCACCCTCGCCGTCGCGCTGACCGCGGCGCCCGCGCTCGCCCAGGACACGCTGGAGAAGATCAAGACCTCCGGCGTGCTGACCATCGGCACCCGCACCGGCTCGCCGCCGTTCGCCTACGTCAACAAGGACAACCAGTGGGTCGGCTTCACGATCGACCTGGTCGAGATGCTGATCAAGCCGGAGGTCGAGAAGGCCGTCGGCAAGTCGATCAAGGTCGAGAAGAAGGAGTCCACGCCGCCGACCCGCATCCCGCTGCTCTCATCCAACTCCGTCGACCTCATCGCCGGCACCATGACCGACACGCCGCAGCGCCGCGAGTCGGTGGACTTCAGCCTGACGTTCTTCTACACGGGCGCCCAGTTTCTCGTGAAGAAGGGCAGCCCCATCAAGGGCGTCAACGACATCGCCGGCAAGCGGATCGCGTCCCAGCAGGCCTCGACCAACGCCAAGATCCTCCGCGAGAAGTACCCGCAGGCGCAGCTGCGCGAGTTCCCCGACCAGCCGGCGGCCTTCCAGGCGCTGCTGCAGGGTCAGGTGGACGCCTTCACCAACGACGGCATCCAGCTCTACGGGCTGAAGGCCAAGGCGCCGAAGCCGGACGACTGGGACGTGGTGGGCGACTTCTACTCGGAGGAGCCCTACGGCATGGCCATGCGCAAGGGCGACGCCAAGTTCAAGGCCGCGGTGGACGCCGGCCTCAAGAAGGGCCTCGAGGGCGGCAAGTACTTCGAGATCTACGAGAAGTGGTTTGGGCCCAAGGGCGAGCTGCCGTACCCGATGACGCCCCAGGTGAAGGCGTACCTCATGAAGCAGATCGGTAAGTAGCCGGGCGGAGGACCCGGGCGCGCGCGGGTGAACTACACCTTCAAGTGGTCGGTGCTGTGGAGCGGCCAGTCAGGACAGTGGCTGCTTCAGGGTCTCATTACCACGCTGGAGCTGTCCGCGCTCGCCTGGGTCCTCGCCGTCGCGCTGGGCATTCTCTCCGGCGCCCTCCGCACGGTGCCGTTCAGGCCGCTGCGGTGGGGCGCCACGTGCTACGTCGAGTTCTTCCGCAACGTCCCGCTGCTGGTGTGGATGTTCTTCTGGTACTTCGGGGTACCGCCGCTGCTGCCGCGCGGGGTCCAGGACTGGCTGTACGACCACGGCGCCGAGTTCTGGGCCGGCACGATCGCGCTCGGCGTCTACCACGGCGCCCGCATGTCGGAGGTGATCCGCTCCGGCATCGGCGCCATCCCGAAGACGCAGTTCGAGGCGTCGCTGGCCATGGGGCTCACGACCTTCCAGGCCTATCGGCTGGTGATCCTGCCCGTGGCCCTGCGGTTGATCGTGCCGCCCGGCACCAACGAGTCACTGAATCTATTGAAGAACTCCTCGGTGGCGCTCACGATCAGCGTGGCCGAGCTGACCTTCCAGACACGCCAGATCGAGACCTACACCGCCAAGGCGATCGAGGCCCTGACGGCCGGCACGCTCATCTACCTGGTCCTGTGCCTGTCGATCGCCACGATCATGGCCCGCGTCGAGCGGCACTACGCGATCCCGGGGCTCATCTCCCGGACGAGGGCCGGCTGAGCCGTGGACTTCTCGGTCGTCGCGAGCAACTTCAAGTTCCTCATCGTCCAGGGGCTGATCGGCTTCGGACCGTTCATCGGCGGCACGCTGCGCCTGGCCATCCCCGCCATCGTGCTGGGGTTCGTGCTGGGAGTCTTCGTCGGCCTCGCCCGGCTCGCCAACGCGCCGTGGATCCGGGTGCCGGCCACGATCTACGTCGAGTTCTTCCGCGGCGTGCCGCTGGTGATGGTGATCTTCTGGATCTGGTTCATCATCCCCCAGCTCCTGCGGCTGCCCATCCCGGAGTACGGCGTGGCGCTCGCGGCCTTCGTCATCTTCGAGGCCGCCTACTTCGGCGAGATCGTGCGGGCGGGCGTGCAGTCGGTGGCGCGCGGCCAGGTGGAGGCCGCCACCGCGCTCGGGATGACGGCCACCAAGACGATGGCCTACGTCGTGCTGCCCCAGGCCCTCAAGAACATGGTGCCGTCGCTGGTGACCCAGACGATCGTGCTCTTCAAGGACACCTCGCTGGCGTCGATCATCGGGTACGTCGACCTCACCAAGGCCGCCCAGATCGTCAACAACCGTGAGATCAAGCCGTTCGAGCTCTACCTCTTCATCGCGGTGGTCTACTGGATCTGCACGTACTCGATGTCGGTGTTCGCGCGCCGTCTCGAGCGCCGCGCGGCGTGAGGGCGCTCAGGGCCAGAGCGAGTCGGGGACGAGGCCGAGTCCGGTGAACGGTGGCAGATCGACCGCGTCGGGGCCGGCGGCTCCGGCGGCGAGGATGTAGCGATCACCCTCCAGCACGAAGGCCTCGATCGCCCGGGCGTCGGGGTCGACCAGCGTCGAACCGCCTTCGATCCCTCGCCCACTCACGCGGTCAAGCCGATCAGGGGCCAGGTAGACGAGGTCGGGTTGGACGATCGACGTCTCGCGGGGGGTATCGCTGAGGACCACGTCGAGCGGGGCCTGGAGCTATGGCGGGCCGCGCATGCCTGAGCGGCTGCTGCCTAACGGGGTGCGCCTGCACTGGCGCGAGGCCGGCGACCCCGCCCAGCCGCCCATCGTCTGGATCCACGGCGGGTCGGTCGAGGACTCGTCGTTCATGGTCGCCGATCTCGAGCCGTTCCTCGGGCGCGTGCGCGCGCTGTTCCCCGACACACGCGGCCACGGGCTGTCCTCCAAGTTCGAGCGCGTCGAGGACTACGGCTACCCACGCAAGGCGGAGGACGTGCTGCTGTGGCTGGACGCGCTTCACGTCGGGCGCGCGGTGTGGGGCGGCGCCTCGATGGGCGGCGCGCTGTCGCTGTGGGCGGCGATCCACGCCCCGGGCCGGGTGCGCGCGGTGATCTCGATCAGCGGGCCGCCGTACACGCCGCTGGCGGAGGACCAGGCGTGGTGGCGCGCGCACCGCCCCCTCGTCGAGGCGGGCCGCCTCGCCGAGTACTTCGACGCCAACGTGCGTCTGCGAATGGGCGACGAGGCGCTGGCCCGGTTCAAGGCGCGCCCCGCGCGCTACGCGGAGACGATCGAGCGCCTGCGCGGCCACTCGACCGCCTCGCTCCTGGCGCTGCTCGACGAGACCTACGCGCGCGACGAGTGGCTCGCCGACTGCGCGCGCATCCGCTGCCCCGTGCTGGTGATCGCCGGCAGCGAGGATCACTTCCCCACCGTCGCCATGTCCCGCCGGGTGGCTGACACGATCCCCGGAGCGCGGTTTCACGTGGTCCAGGGCGGTGGCCACTTTCCCAACCGCACGCACCGGGCCGAGGTGCAGGCCGCCATCGGCGCCTTCCTCGACGCCGTCGGCGCCGGAGACTAGTCGCCCCGAATGTCGTGGCGGGACCGCGTGTCGGCGTAAACTGGCCCCCATGCCTGCGCTCTCGTCCCGGCGTCTCGGTTGCCGGGCTGTCGCCGCGATCCTCAGCGTCGCCACGATCCTCGTACTCCTCGGCGCCACTCTCCTCGATCCGGTGTTCGCGGCCAGGCTGGTGGACGAGGGCGGCGCCGTCGAGCTGCTGCAGGTCGCGTTCGCGGCGGCGGCCGGCGTCATGGCGTTTCGCCAGGGTCGGGCCGCGCGACGCGCCGGTGAGCCGGCGACGCTGGAGGTCGCAATCGTGGCGTCGATGGCCGCGCTGGGCATCGGCGAGCTCGACCTCGACCGGATGATCTTCGGGACGAAGGTTGTCGCCACGCGCTTCTTCGTGAGCCCGCGATACCCGCTGGCGCTCCGCGCGCTGGCCGTGGCCGTCGTCGTCGGCCCGCCGCTCGCCGTGGGCGTGTGGTGCCTGCGGCGCTTCCGGTACCTATGGGCGGCCGCGATGGCAGGATTGCGCCAGCCATGGGGGCAGGTGGCGGCGTTCGGCGCCGTCCTGTCCCTGGCCGTCGAAGTCGTCGAGAAGCCGTTGGGACGCATCGGGTGGCTGCCGCCGCACTTCGCCGAAGAGGTGCTGGAATGCGTCGCCGCGCTCTGCATCTTCGTCGGACTTGCCGCCGGGCGAAGGGCTATGATGAATCGGATGTCCGTTCGATCCCTCATCATCGTCAGCCTCGGCGCCCTGGGGCTCTTCGGCTGCCGGGGCGAGCATCCGGCCGCGGCGCAGGACAAGCCCAAGGCGCAGGCACCGCCGGCACGGGAGGTCCGCGTGGTTCCGGCCGGAGAGCGCGCGCTGCCACGGACGGTGACGACGACGGGGACCCTGGCCGCCGAGGACCAGGTCACCCTTAGTGCCAAGGTCGCGGGCCGGGTCGAGCGGATCGACGTCGACCTGGGCAGCCGCGTCCGCCGCGGGCAGCCGATCGCCCAGCTCGATCAGACCGATTTCAAGCTGCGGGTCGACCAGGCCGAGGCCGCCTTGCAGCAGGCCCGCGCCCGCCTCGGCCTGCCGCCGACTGCCACGGACGAGCAGGTCGTGCCGGAAAAGACCGCCATCGTGCGCCAGGCCCGCGCGGTGCTCGACGAGGCTCGCCTCACCCGCGACCGAAGTGTAAAGCTTCTCGAACAGCAGCTCATCGCCCGCGCCCAGCTGGACACCGCCGAGGCGAATTTACAGGTGGCCGAGGGGCGCTACCAGGACGCGCTCGAGGAGGTCCGCAACCGCCAGGCGGTACTCGCCCAGCGGCGCTCGGAGCTCGAGCTGGCCCGCCAGCAGCTCACCGATACCGTGGTCCTGGCCCCGGTCGACGGCGCCGTGAGCCAGCGCCAGGCCTCGCCCGGCGAGTACCTGGGGGCCGGCGCGCCGATGGCCACGCTGGTGCGCATCCACCCGCTGCGCCTGCGGGTCGCGGTGCCGGAGCGGGAGGCCATCAGCGTGCGGACGGGCCAGCTCGTCCGCCTGACGATCGACGGCGACGCGACCGTGTACACCGGTCGCGTGGTCCGGCTGGCTCCGATCGTCCAGGAGCTGAACCGCACGCTCACCGTGGAGGCCGAGGTGCCCAACGAGCGTGGCCTGCTGCGCGCCGGCGCCTTCGCCCGGGCCGAGATCGTCACGGACGTGGCCCAGCCGATCGTCACGGTGCCGACGAGCGCACTGGTCGTGTTCGCCGGCGTCGAGAAGGTGCTGGTCGTGCGGGGCGGCAAGACCGCCGAGGTCCGCGTGCAGACCGGCCGCCGGCTGGGCGAAGAAGTCGAGATCGTGGAGGGACTCAAGCGGGGCGAGTCCGTCGTCGACAAGCCCGGGAACCTCACCGGCGGCCAGGCCGTGAGCGTGCGGCCCTAGGCCATGCAGAAGCTCGCCGAAGTCTGCATCCGCCGCCCCGTCTTCGCGACGATGATCGTCATGGCGCTGGTGGTCGTCGGCGCCGCCTCCTGGTTCCGGCTGGGCGTGGACCGCTTCCCCTCCGTCGACCTGCCCACCGTGACCGTGCGCACCGAGCTGCCCGGCGCCTCCACCGAGGAGATGGAGACGCAGGTCTCGCAGAAGCTCGAGGAGCAGATCAACACGATCCAGGGCATCCAGGAGCTGCGCTCGATCACCAGCCCCGGTAACTCCATCGTGATCGTCACCTTCGCCCTGAACCGCCAGATCGACGTCGCCGCCCAGGACGTGCGCGACAAGGTCGCCATTGCCATCCGCAACCTGCCGCGCGACGTGCGGCCGCCGATCATCGCCAAGAGCGACAACGACCAGGCCCCGGTCATGACGGTTGCGCTCTCGGGCGAGCGCTCGATGCGTGAGCTGACCGAGATCGCCGACAAGACCGTCAAGGTCGTGCTGGAGCGCTCGAGCGGTGTCGGCGAGGTGCGGATCATCGGCGGGCTCCTGCGCTCGGTGAACATCTGGGTCGACGCCGATCGCATGGCCGCCTACCAGATGCCGATCACGGCGGTCCGCGACGGGCTGACGCGCCAGAACGCCGATCTGCCGGGCGGCAACGTGACGTCGGGCCTCAACGAGGCCTCGCTGCGGACGATGGGCCGGGTCGCCGACCCCAAGGGGTTCAACGACCTGGTCGTGGCCACCATCAATGGCACGCCCATCCGCGTGCGGGACATCGGCTACGCCGAGGACGGCACCAAGGAGCAGCGCTCGGTCGGCCCGCCTCAACGGCGCGCCGACCGTGATCCTGGAGGTGCGCCGGCAGTCGGGCGAGAACACGGTGGCCGTCATCGAGGGCGTCAAGGCCAAGCTGGCCCGCCTGCGCGAGCAGGTGCCGCCCGACGTCAAGCTGGAGGTCATCCGCGACCAGTCGCGCTACATCTACGCCGCGCTGCACGAGATCAACCTGCACCTGGTGCTGGGCTCCATCCTGGCCTCGCTGGTGGTGCTGGCCTTCATGCGGTCGTGGCGCTCGACGTTCATCGCGGGCGTGGCCATTCCGACCTCGGTCATCTCGGCGTTCGGGATGATGTGGGCGCTCAACTTCACGCTCAACGGCGTGACCATGCTGGCCCTGGTGCTCATGGTCGGCATCGTCATCGACGACGCCATCGTGGTGCTGGAGAACGTCTTCCGGTTCGTCGAGGAGAAGAAGATGCGGCCGTTCGAGGCCGCCCGCGAGGCCACCGCCGACATCGGCCTGGCCGTCATGGCCACCACATTCTCGCTCGTGGTCATCTTCGTCCCCGTGTCGTTCATGTCCTCGGTCTCCGGACGCTTCCTCTACCAGTTCGGCCTCACCGCCGCCGTCTCCGTGCTGGTGAGCCTGCTGGTGTCGTTCACGCTCACGCCGATGATGTGCGCGCGCCTGCTGCGCGCCGAGGACGCCGCGGCCGGCGGCGAGCAGGCGGCGCCGCCTCTCGCGGCGGGCTTCTACGCGTGGCTGGATCGCGGGTACACGTGGTTGCTGCGGCTCGCCATGCGCCACCGGTGGGCCGTCGTGCTCGTCAGCGTCGTCGTGCTGGTGGCCACGATGCCGATCTATCGGCAGGTGAAGCAGGAGTACATCCCCAGCGACGTGGACGAGTCCGAGTTCGAGGTGCTGGTCTTCGGCCCCGAGGGCATGAGCCTGGCCGCCATGGACGAGGCGATGCAGGCGCTGACCAGGGAGGCGCTGGCAACGAAGGGGGTCGCCACCGTCCTGGCCGTCGGCCGGCGGGTCCTTTCTCAACCGGGTCAACCAGGGCAACATGTACGTGCGCACGGTGCCCCACACCGAGCGGACGGTGAGCCTGCGGCGGCTCTGGGACGGGCTCCGGCGCGGCGATCCGCGGGCCGCCTTCCGCGACAACTACAGCCAGCGCGACGTCATGCTGGAGCTGCGGCGTCGCTTCCGCAAGTTCCGCGACATCCGGACCCAGGTCCGCAACATCGCCGGGTTCAACATCGGCGGCGGCTCGTTCGACATCGACCTCGCCCTGCGCGGCCCCGAGCTGGAGAAGCTCGCCGAGTACGGCGAGATCTTGAAGGCGAAGGCGCGGGAGCTGGGCGGTATCGTCGACGCGGACACCACGCTCCAGCTCGACCGGCCGGAGCTGCGCGTGGTCATCGACCGCGAGCGCGCGGCCGATCTCCGGGTGGACACCAACCAGATCGCCACCGCGCTCCGTCTGATGGTGGGCGGCGACGATCAGGTGTCACGCTTCCGCGATCCCACCGTCAACGACGACTACGACGTGCAGATCCGCCTCATGGACGCCTACCGGGGTGATCTCAAGCACGATCTCGCGGCTGTTCGTCTCTCGCGACTCGTCCTCGAACGCCGTGGCGACCGGCGCCGCCCCCCAGGTCGGCCTGGCGCCGGCCGGGGGGCTCGTGCGGCTCGACAACGTGGTGCGCATCGAGCGGGCGGCGACCGCCTCCCGCGTCGACCGCACCGACCGCCAGCGCGAGGTGCGCCTGCGGGCCCAGGTCGCGCCCGGCTTCGGCCAGGCCGACCGGATCGAGGCGCTCAAGCAGGTCGTGGCCGGGATGAACCTGCCGGCGGCCTACACGACCGCCGTGGGCGGGAAGGCGCGGGAGCTGGAGAAGACCTTCACGGAATTCATGTGGGTCTTCGTGCTCTCGTTCGTCTTCATGTACATGATCCTGGCCTCGCAGTTCGAGAGCCTGATCCACCCGCTCACCATCTTGCTGTCGTTGCCGCTGTCGGTACCGTTCGCGCTGCTGTCGCTGTGGTACACGGGCAACACCCTGAACCTCTACTCGGCGCTCGGCATCCTCGTGCTGTTCGGCGTGGTGAAGAAGAACGCCATCCTCCAGATCGACCACATGAACAACCTGCGCGCGCACGGCCTGGATCGCCTGGCGGCCATCATGCAGGGCAACCGGGACCGGCTCCGCCCGATCTTGATGACGACGCTCGCGCTGGTGGCCGGCATGCTGCCGCTGTGGGTCGGCACCGGCCCCGGCGCCGAAGAACGCCGCGCCATCGCCGTCGTCGTCATCGGCGGTCAGACCCTCTGCCTGCTGCTCACCCTGCTGGTGACCCCGGTGGCCTACTCCCTCTTCGAAGACGCCGCCCACGCCCTGCGCCTGTCGACGCCGTCGCTCGCCCCCTGGCGCCGCCAGGCCCGTCGCGACGACCGCCGCGCCTGGCGCCAAAGACTCCGCCACCCCTGGCGGAGAGCCGTCCGCGAAATCTCCGGCGGCAAGAACGGCGACCCCCACTAGCTCGAAGAGCGACCGCCGCTGCGCGCGGCGCAGTGGGCTTCGTAGAACTCAGCCAGCGGCACCGAGGCAGGACGCGCCTGAACCAGGCGCATTCCCGTGCTTGGCGAAAGCGGTAGGGCGGGCGCGGGGGGTGATGGGTCCCCCGCCGTTCCGTTGGCTTCGATCGTGTAGGGCCCCACGTAGGACCAGGCTCCGACCAACCCCTCGTGCTCCCCCGGTAGTCTCACGCGGAACGGCGGGGGACCCATCACCCCCCGCGCCCGCCCGGGCCGCTACGCCGCGCGAGGCACGTTCCGCTCGATCCAGTCGCGCGCCTGATGAATGCCCGCTTCTTCGGCCTCACCCTGGCTGGCGTAGCGCGTATCGCGAACCGGCAGGTCGATCGTCTTCTCCCCGGTCGGCGACCGGTGCTTCACGGAGGCCACCACCGCCCAGGCCGCGTCGGTCATCTGCTCGGTCACGACGGCAATGCTGTACGCGTCGTCCACGGGGACGTTCTTGCGCTCGATCATCTGGCACCTCGCTTACCGGCTCGGCACCGGTGACCCCAGTGGGCCACCGGCGCCGGACCCGGTCAAGCGGATGCGAGGGCTGATTGTCCTGCCCGCGCCGGTCGGTGAAAGCGTCGGCCCGGAAGTGCGAGATTCCCAGGGGTCCAGCGTGATCGGATCGACCCTTCATGACGGGGGAAGTATACGCGGGATGGGCGAACGGCGCGGCGAGCGGGGAACGCCCCGCCCGCCGCGCGCGACCTGACTACTTCGCCTTCTGCGCCCAGTCCGGGTGGTACTCGATCCCGACCGACTTCATCTCGGCCAGCTTCTCGCTCCAGAGCGCCTTCTGCTTGTCGCGGCCGCGCCGCTCGGTGACCTTGTCCCACTCGGCGGCGGCGGAGTCGAGCGCCTCCTTGGGCGACTTGCGCTTGGCCAGCGCCTCGGTGATCTCGAACGAGAGCTTCCGCATGTACTCCGAGGCCCCCGGCAGGATCGGGTCGGGCACCACGTGCGGGAACGTCTTGAGGATGGCGTCGAGGTATTCGTCGGCGCCCGGGAACTCCTTGCGAAACTTCTCGGACTTGAAGTGCGACACCCGCCACGGGTCCATGATGGTCTTCGGATCCATGACGATCTTGAGGCTCTGCTCGGGGTCCGAGATGAGCTCCAGGACCTTCATGGTGGCTTCCTTCTTCTGCGAGTACTTGGACACCGCCATGGACCGCCCGGGCGTGAGGTCCGGCCGATGGACGATCTTGCCGTCGATCTCGGCGCCGGGCACGATGCCGAAGCCCGCCTTGCCGACGATCACCGACTCGTTGGGGTTCCCGACCCGCTTGCCCGTGGACGTCCACGAGAAGAGCATCGGCACCTCGCCCTTGATGAGCATGGTCTTGGGCTCCTCGGACTCGAACAGCATGACGCCGGGCGGGTAGTACTGGATCGTCTTGACGATCTCCTCGAGGGCGCGGAGGCCGGCCGGGCCGTTGATGAGCGGCTTCATCTCGGCGTCGAAGTACTGGCCGCCGTACGAGAAGAACCGCGGCCGCCACCAGTAGTAGGAGTAGTTGTTGCCCTTGTACGAGGCGCCGGCGCCGAAGAGCTTTCGATCGGTGCCGTCCCAGCCCCAACCGTGGAAGAACTCGGCCTGCTGGTCCCACTGCTTCCAGGTCTTCGGGGGGGCCAGCTCGTAGCCGTACTTCGCCTTGAACTTCTTCTTGTTCTCGGGCCGCTCGAAGGCGGCCTTGTTCCAGAACATGATGTGGACGTCACCGTCGTACGGCATGCTGACGATCTTCCCCTCGTGCCGGAGCATCAACTTCTTGTAGACGTCGGGGATGTCGTCCATGACGAAGTCGAGCTTCAGCTTCTGGATCCAGGGCTCCAGCGGCTCCAGGTGCCGGCCGTAGTCGGGCATGAACGACGGCCCGAACATGACGAGGTCCCACGGGCTCTTGCCGCTGTTGAACTCCAGGAGGGTCTTGGCCACGTAGGGGTCGAGCGGGATCACCTCGGTCTCGATCTTGATGCCGAGTTTGTCGTAGACCGCCTGCTCGACGAGCGAGAGCGAGTACTTCACGTACTCGGCGTTCACGACGGCGCGGATCGTGGTGCCCTCGTAGGGCCGCGCCGCCTTGACCTCGGCCACCGGGAGGCCGAGCCACGCCGCCAGCGCGACGACCGCGAGCACCACCGCCAGGATCGACAGCTTTCTCATGCGAATCTCCTCTGTGGGCCGGGGCCTAACCCTTGGTGCCGCCGAGGGCCAATCCCTTGACCAGGTACCGCTGCAGCATGAACGCCACGATGAACGCGGGCAGCACGCCGAGCACCACCGACGCCGACGCCTCGCCGTAGAACATGTCGGTACCGCCGCTCGTGAACGAGGTGACGAGCACCATCATGGTCTTCGTCTCGATGCCCGTGAGCACGATCGCGAAGAGGAACTCGTTCCAGGTCGCGATGAACGAGAAGAGCGCCACCACGGCGAGACCGGGCGCGATGATGGGCACGACCACCGACACCAGCGCGCGCAGCCGCGAGCAGCCGTCGATGAGCGCGGCCTCCTCGATCTCCACCGGGAAATCGCGCAGGAAGCCGACGAGCAGCCACACGGCGAAGGGGACGTACAGCACCGTGTAGACGAGCACGAGGCCTATGTAGCTGTTGGTCAGCCCGAGCAGCTTGTACATGATGTACAGGGGGATGATGAGCGCGATGGCCGGCAGCATGCGGAGCACGAGGAGGAGCAGGGAGAGGAAGCCACCCCCGAAGCGCCAGCGGGCGATCGAGTACGCGGTGGGCAGGCTCACCACCAGCGCCGCCAGCATGCTGAGCGTGGAGATCGTGAGGCTGTTGGTGAAGTACCGCGCGCCGCTCGAGCGCGTGAAGAGCGCGGCGTAGTGCTTGAGCGAGGCGTCCGCCGGCACCCACACGGGCGGGTAGGCGAAGTAGTCCTCGTTGGCCTTGATGGAGGTCGTCAGGATCCAGAAGAACGGCCCGAGGAAGAAGATCAGCGCGACGATGATCGTCGCCCACGTGAGCGCGAGGCCGACCCAGCGCCGGACGCGCAAGAGCCGCGCGCTCCGGGCCGCCACCCGAGGCCGATCGAGCGCGATGGCCATCAGGCCGCCCGCATCTCGCGGAGCCGCTGGATCCACATGAACACCAGTGTGAGGATCAGCACCCCGACCACGATGACGTACGAGAGCGCGGCCGCGTAGCTCATCCGGAAGTCGTTGAAGCCGGCCAGGTACGTCGAGAACGCCACCGTCTCGGTCGCCCCCCCCGGACCCCCGAAGGTCAGGACGAAGATCAGGCCGAAGAGCTTCGTGAGGTCGATGAGCCGGATCATCAGCCCGACCACCATGGTGAACTTCAGGAGTGGCAGGGTGATGTACCAGAAGCTCCGCCACCCCTCGGCGCCGTCGGCCTTGCCCGCGTCGTACAGCTCCTGGGGGATCGACTGGAGCCCGGCCAGCAGCACCAGCATCATGAAGGCGGAGTTGTGCCAGACCTCGACCAGCACGATGGCGACGATCGAGATGAAGGGGCTCGAGAACCAGTCGAAGTACACGTCGATCACGCCGAGCTGGCGGCCGAGGTTGTTGATGGCGCCGTACTTCACTCCGAACATCATCCGCCACGCCATGGCCGCCATCACCGGCGACACCATCGCCGGGATCGCGAGGAGCGCGGTGATGATCGCGCGCCCGCGGCCGATGCGCGAGAGGATCAGGGCGAGGCCGAGGCCGACGAGCAGCTCGACCACCAGCGAGGGCCCGATGATGATCGCGGTGTTCCAGATCGAGTTGACGAAGCGGGTGTCCCGGAGCAGCGCCTCGACGTAGTTGGCGCCGCCGACGAACTCGCTGTCCGGGCCGACCGACAGGTCGAAGTTCCGGAACGAGAGCCAGAACGAGTAGGCGAGGGGAAAGATGATGACGAGCGCGATCAGGGCCAGCGAGGGGGACGCGAACGCGAGCGGTTCCCAGCGCTTGCGCTTCAGGGAAAACGGACCGAGCTGCATCGAGCCTCCTCAGCCGGCAGGTCACCGGCGAGCCTAGAGAGTCGAGTGCCCGTGACTTTGCTCCCGAGGCACGCGTCCTGTCAAGGCCGATCGCCACCCCCCGGATTCCGCTCGAACGCCGCCAAGACCACGCCAGACGTCCGGATGCGTGCATCCAGTGGGTGGACCAAGGGATCCTGCCGGAGGGGAGGCGTGGGCTCCGGCGGCGCTGGTGAGCTGGCACGCCGTTCGGACCGACGCCGGGCTCACCGGCTACGGCGAGTTCGGCTGCGACGGCATCACCCGGGGGCTCGTGGGACTGGTGCAGGATCTCGGCAGCCGGCTCATCGGCCTGGATCCGACCGCCGCCGACGCGCACGCCACGAACCTGTATCGGTTCGCCCGGCAGGCCGCGTACGGCGCCACCCAGATGGCGATCGCCGGGATCGAGCTGGCGCTGTGGGACCTGGCCGGCAAGGCGCGCGGAGTCCCCGTCTACCGGCTCATGGGCGGTCCGCATCGCGAGCGGCAGCGCGTCTACTGGTCGCACTGCGCCTCCTACCGGGTCGAGAACTGGCAGCTCTTCGGCAAGCCGCCGCTGCGGACGCTGCACGACGTGGCGGACGTCGCCCGCGAGGCCGTGAAGGCCGGCTACACCGCGCTCAAGACGAACATCATCTGGCCGGGCGAGCCGGCCCGCCGCATCCACCAGGGGCGCCAGGGCCCGCACGATCAGCTCGCCACGGGGGAGATCGTCGGCCAGGCCGTCGCCCAGATCGGCGCCATGCGGGAGGCCGTCGGCCCCGACGTCGACATCTGCCTCGACGTCAACGTCAACTTCAAGCCCGTCGAGGCGATCCGGCTGGCCCGTGCCCTGGAGCCCTTCAACCTCTTCTGGCTGGAGATCGACAACCAGGACGCCCCCGCGCTCGCCCAGCTCCGGCGCTCGGTGCGGGTGCCGATCTGCTCGGGCGAGCAGCTGCTCACGGTGCGCCAGTACCGGCCGTACTTCGACCGGCACGCGATGGACGTCGTGATGGTGGACGCCTGCTGGCAGGGGTTCGCCGCCGCCAAGAAGGTGGCCGACCTGGCCGAGGTGTACGAGCTGAACATCGCGCCCCACAACTACAACGGCCACCTGAGCACGTTCCAGGCGCTGAACCTGTGCGCCAGCGTCTCCAACGTGAAGATCATGGAGTCGGATCCCGACGCCGTGCCCTGCCGCGACGAGCTGTTCACCGTGCGGCCGGAGATCCACGACGGTCACATGACCATTCCGACCGGGCCCGGCTGGGGGACGGATCTGAACGAGGCGGCGGCGCGCCGGCGCGCCTGGACCGGCTCGTTTTTCTCTTCCGGGAGGGAAGGGAGCCGACGTATGCTGGCGCCGGCGATGAGGGTCACCGAAGAACGGCCTCCTCGTCTCACCCTCGACGTCCGATCGCTCCGGCGATCTCAGCCCCCGCCGGCGGCCTCGGACGATGCGCCCTTCGGCGCGTTCATCGGAGCGTTGATCGGCATCCTGGTCAGCGTCCCGCTCTGGGTACTGATCGGGATCGTGATCCTGCTGCTGCGCCGCGGGTGACCCGCGCTCCCGGGGAGCGCGGAGGCTACTTCACGGCGCCGGCGGTCAGTCCCGAGACGTAGTAGTCGAGGAAGAAGACGTAGATGATGACGATCGGCACCGAGCCCAGCACCGCCCCCGCCATCAGCGAGCCCCAGAAATAGATGTCGCCGCGGATCAGTTCGCTCGTGACCCCGACCGCGGCGGTGAACTCGTCCGACGACGAGGTGAACGTTAGCGCGTAGATGAATTCGTTCCAGGACAGCGTGAACGCGAACAGGATCGCGCACACCAGGCCGGGGATGGCGATGGGCAGCACGATGCGGAACAGCGCCTGGATGCGGGTGGCGCCGTCCACCATCGCGCACTCTTCGACCTCCTTGGGCACCGTACGGAAGTAGCCCATCAGAAGCCAGGTGCAGAAGGGGACGAGGAAGGTCGGGTAGGTCACGACCAGGGACCACTTCGAGTCGGCGAGCCCCAGCCAGTTGACGACCTGGGCCAGCGGCAAGAACAGCAGTGAGGTCGGCACCAGGTAGGTCACGAATATGCCGGTGCCGAAGCTGGCGACGCCGAAGAAGCGCAGCCGGGCCAGCGCGTAGGCCGCGATGGTCCCGATGACCACCGAGAGCGAGGTGGCGATGCCGGTGATCAGCAGGCTGTTCTTCGTCCACGTCAGGAACGCCGTCTCCCACAGGAGCTTCTTGTAGTGCTCCAGCGTGACGCCCTGGCGGATGAGCAGCGGGACCGAGTTGCGGTCGTACAACTCGGCGTCGGTCTTCAGCGACGTCAGCGCCATGTGATAGAAGGGGAACAGCGCGAAGAGCAGGAACGGCAGCAGCAGCAGGTGGACCGCGATCTTCCAGCCGAGCTTGCGCGACATCAGTTGGCCTGCTTGCGCACGAAGTTCAGCTGCGCCCACACGACCAGCATCAGCACCGGGAACAGGTACAGCGAGATGGCGGCGCCCTCGCCGATCCGCCCGCTCTCGAGCCCGACTTGGCGCGTGAGGGTGGCGAACAGGTGCGTGGAATTGATGGGCCCGCCGTGGGTGAGCTGGAACACGATGTTGAAGTCGCTGAATGTGAAGATCGTCGAGAACAGCACGACGATGGCCAGCACCGGCCTGAGCAAGGGCAGCGTCACGTGCCAGAAGCGCGCGACCGGGCCGGCGCCGTCGGTCTCGGCCGCCTCGTAGAGCTCCCTGGGGATCGACACGAGGCCGGCCAGGATGGTGATCGCGAAGAACGGCAGCCCGCGCCAGACGTTCACCGCCACCACCGCCGTCATCGCGTAGTACTTCTGCCCGAGCCAGTTGGGCCCCGGCGGGTCCATGATCCCCATGGCGATGCCCGTCCAGTTGATGACGCTGTAGAGCGAGTTGAACATCCACGACCAGCCCAGCACGCTGAGCGCGGTCGGGATGACCCACGGCAGCAGCACCGCCCCCCGGATCATCCGCTTGAACCACAGCTGCTGGTTGAGCAGGAGGGCGAGCGTGATGCCGAGCACGAGCTTGAACGCCACCGAGGCGCCGGTGAACACGAACGCGTTCTGGAAGGTCTGGCGGAAGGCGTCGCTGTCCCAGAGGTTGATGAAGTTGCGGATCCCCACGAAGTGGCTGGGGCGGCCGATGAAGGAGTTCGACATGGAGAAGTACAGGGCCATCACGAACGGGTAAGCGACCAGCAGGACGATGAGGATCATCGCCGGCGACACGAACGCCGGGCCCAGGAACGACTCGCGGTCGAGCAGCTCCCGGACCCGGCTCCCGAACGACAGCCGGCGCGGGGCGGGGACGACGTCGACGTTGCCGATGGCCACCGATCAGCTACCCGCCAGGATCTTCTTCATCTCGTTCTCCGCCCACACCATGGCGTCCTTGGTGGACGTGCCGGTGACCGCCTTGCCGATCATGTTGGGGAGGATGAACGAGTTGGTGATGAGCTGCACCTTGTCGTTGCCTGGCGCCGGCCAGCCGTACAGATGGTACTGAACCCCCGGCGACACCAGGGCCGCGTACTTCGGGTCGCTCTTGAGGATCGGATGGTCCTGCGTCCTCTCGAAGATTGGCAGGTTGAAGGCGTCCGCCGAGCCGATCCACTCGTCGTAGACCTCGCGCTTGCCGAGCAGATAGCGGATCCACTCCTTGGCCGGCTCCTGGTTCTTGCTGAACTTCCAGATGCCGATCGACCGCGGAACGTCCGTCTCGTGGCGCCCGCCCGGCCCGCCCAGGCTCTTGTGATGGTTCATCAGGTCGGTGGTGGGCAGCTTGCGCATCTTGGCCACGATGTAGGTGCTCACCGGATTGTGGATCCAGCCCGCCTTGCCCTGCTGCATCGACTCGTTGTTGCTGGAGTCGCTCCAGGACAGGACCTCGGGCTCCATGCAGTCCTTGTACATCTTCTTGTACCACTCGAGCATCAGCGCGGTCTGGGGGCTGTTGATCTTGACCGTCTTGCCGTCCTTGTCGACCTCCATGCCGCCGAACGACCACAGCACGGGGCCGGCCGTGGAGATGGTGTCGTAGTTCTGGCTGATGGGGATCCCCACCGGGTGCCCCATCTTTTTCAGCTCCTTGCCGACCGTGTAGAGCTCCTCCCAGGTGTCCGGCACCTTGAGGCTGGCCTTCTTGAAGAGGTCCTCGCGGTAGGTCGGCACGAAGAGCCCGTGGTACATCGGCACCGCCCGCCAGACGCCCTTGACGTGGGCCGCCTCGTACCCCGAGGAGAGGATCTTGCCGTGCTTCTTCTCGAGCTCGGCGACCAGGTCCGAGACGTCCACCAGTTGCGGCTCGTAGAGCCAGGGGAAGTGCATGCGCACCTCGACCAGGTCGTGGCCCGCCTGTGTCTGGACCTCGGCCGCGTACTTGGCTGGCTGCTGCGGGTGGGCGATGCCGTCGATCTTGATCTTGATCCCGGTGTCCTTGGTGAAGCGCTGGGCGATCTCCAGCTGCTTCTTGTCCATGGCGGGCGCGAAGTTGTTCCAGCACAGGTACGTGATCTCGCGGACCTGACCCACCGCCGGCGGCGTCCTGGTGGCGAGGATCCCGGCCAGGCCGGTCGCGGTAGTGGCGAGGAACTGACGGCGGTTCACGTGTCGCATGGACACCTCCCTGGAGCGGTCGACACAGTCAGAGACAACAACCCGGACAGGCGTTGGCCGGACTTTAGAGGGCCCCGGCCCCCCTGTCAAGCGCCCTCGCCGCCTGTCAGACTCGCCTCGGGGCCCAGTCGCGGAAGCGCTCCCGCAGCACCTTCTTGTCGAACTTGCCCACGCTGGTCTTCGGCACGGCCTCGATCAGCACCACCTCGTCGGGCAGCGCCCACTTGGCCAGCCGCGGCCGCAGGTAGTCGAGGATCTCGTGGGGCTCCAGGGTGGCGCCGGGCCGGGGCACCACGCAGGCCAGCGGGCGCTCCACCCACCTGGGGTGCGGCACCGCGATGACGGCGGCCTCCAGGACCTTGGGATGGCCCATGATCATCGTCTCGACGTCGATCGACGAGATCCACTCGCCGCCGGACTTGATCAGGTCCTTGGTCCGATCGGTGATCCGCACGTAGCCCTCGGGGTCCACCGTGGCGACGTCGCCGGTCCGGAACCAGCCGTCGGCGGTGAAGCGGTCGGCGGACTCGGCGTTGTCGTAGTACGACCGGATGATCCACGGCCCGCGCACCTGGATCTCGCCCATGGCCTGGCCGTCCCAGGGCTGCTCGCGGCCCTCGTCGTCCACGATCCGGAGGTCGACGCCCGACCGAGACGTAGCCCTGCGTCGCGCGGACGGCGTATTGCTGGTCCTCCGGCCAGTCGCGCATGTAGCTCTTGAGCCGGCTGATGGTGCCGAGCGGGCTCATCTCGGTCATGCCCCAGGCGTGCATCATGGCCGCGCCGAACTGCTTGTCGTAGTGCTCCAGCAGGCTGCGCGGCGCCGCCGAGCCGCCGATGGGGATGCAGCGGATGGACGAGAGGTCGTAGCCGTCCCGTCTCCACCAGCTCCTTCACGGCGATCCACACGGTCGGCACCGCGCCCACGAACGTGACCTTCTCCGACTGCACGATCTCGCAGATGTCGCGCGGCTGGGGATTCGGCCCGCCGAAGATCTGCGTGGAGCCCAGCATCGTGCCGCAGAAGGGCACGCACCAGGCGTTGGCGTGGAACATCGGCACGATGTGCAGGATGACGTCGCTCTCCGACAGCGCCATGCAGTCCGCCATGGCCTGGGCCAGGCAGTGGACGTAGAGCGCGCGGTGGGTGTAGACGACGCCCTTGGGGTGGCCGGTGGTGCCGGAGGTGTAGCACATGGCGGCGGCGTCGGTCTCGGCCAGCTGCGGCCACTGCGACCAGCGGGGTCGCCGCCGCCAGCAGCGCCTCGTACTCCGGGAGGTCGGCGGGGGGCGGCTGGCCGCCGGCGCTCGGTGCGCCGTCCCGCATGAGGACGATCGTTCGCACCGTCGTCAGCGCGTCGCGGATCGCGGCCAGCATCGGCCACACGCTGGCGTCGACGAAGATCACCGTGTCGCCGGCGTGATTGATGATGTAGGTCAAGTCCTGCGCGGACAGCCGGAAGTTCAGGGTGTGGAGCACCGCGCCGCTGAGCGGGATCGCCCAGTACAGCTCCAGATGCCGGTGACTGTTCCAGGCCAGCGTGGCGACGCGATCGCCCCGGCCGACACCGAGGTCGCGCAGCACGCCGCCCAGCCGCAGCGTCCGCGCGGCGAAGTCCGCGTAGGTGTACCGGAACAGCGGCTGACCGGGCCGGCGCGTGGCCAGCGTCTTGCGCGTGAAGAGGCGGCGGCTGCGCTCGAAGAACTGGGTGAGCGTGAGGGGATAATCCATCATCAGGTCGTGGATGCGGCGCGCTCATCAGTATCCTCCCAGGTCCTCCGACGTCGCGCAGCGGAAGCCCACGTGGTGATGCCCCGCGGCCGCCCCGCGCCGATCGTAGGAGCGGCGCGTGGACAGGTGCAGCGAGCCGCCCGGGATCGTCGTGGCTGGCGCCGCGCACGACGACGCGGCCCCCGCCGGTGAAGGGCTCGCGCCCGTCGTCGGCACGATAAGGGTACGCGCCCAGCGTCGTCGACGTCCACTCGCGCAGGTTGCCGAGCAGGTCCTCCACGCGGTGGGGGCTGGTGCCGTCCGGCCGCGCGTCGCCGCGCTCGGTGGCGTTGTAGCCGCGGCCGAAGACGGCCAGGGCGGGCGCCGGCGCGGCCGCGCCCCACGGATACGGACGCTTGTCGTCGCCGCGCGCCGCCTTCTCCCACTCCGCCTCGGTCGGCAGCCGGCGCTGCGTCCAGGCGCAGTAGTCGCGCGCGCCGAACCACGAGACCTCCACGACGGGATGATGCTCGAAGCCGGCGTCGGCGAGCCATAGATTTGCCGTCGGGGCGCCTGCGCAGGGCTCCGGCGCCCGACGGTCGGGCGGAGAACTGCCGGAGCATTGCACCAGGTGGATGCGCGCGTCGGCGTCGTCGGCGTCGTACCGGTGCTCGCGGTCCGGCTCGCGATGCCGTGCGCGTTGAGGAACGCGGCGAACTCCGCGTTGGTCACCTTGTGGCGCTCGATCCAGTACGCGCGCAGGTAGACGCGATGCTGCGGCCGCTCCTCGGACGGGCCGTCGTCGCGGCCCATCCAGAAGGCGCCGGCCTGCACGAGCATGACGCCGTCGGCGAACGCCGGCAGTCGCACCGCGAGCGCCAGCACCGCGACGAGCACGACCACGATTCCGCGTGTCATTCCGCCGGTTGTAGCACAGCCCCCGCCCGAATAGACCGCCGCCCCCGGCCGTCATACCCGCCGACAGGAGGACAACGCCATGGAACGCAATCCCTGGAAGCTCGCGACGATCGGCATGGCCCTGGTGGGAACGACGGCTCTCGGCACCGGGCTCACGACCTCCTACATGCTGCGGACGCCGGCCCCGGCTGACGCGCAGGAGATCGCCGTGACGCCGCGCACCAGCGCCGCCCCGCGCGCCCTGGTGGCCGCCCGGACGGCGGCACCCGTGGTGCCGGCGGTGGCGCCGGTGGCGCGGGTGGTCTCGCCGCCGGTGATCCCGGTCTCCACGACGGCGACGGCCCCGGTGGATTGCGGTACCGGCACCGAGCGGGCGATGCGCATCGCCAAGCCCGGCCTGATCGGCGGTCTGCTGGGCGCGGGGCTGGGCGCGGCCGGCGGCGCCATCGCCGACGGCGGCAAGGCGGCCGGCAAGGGCGCGCTGATCGGCGGCATCGCCGGCGCAGCGCTCGGCGGCGGCTACGGCGCCTACAAGACCAAGAACGAGTGCGGCACGATCTTCGGCGACACGTTCAACGGCCTCACCGGCACGACGCCGGCGGGCGCGACGCCGGCCGCCTTCGGCGCCGCCGGCAGCCAGGGCATCACGGTCTACAACGCGCGGTAAGGGACGGCTCCGCCGCGGCGGGTGGTGCGACCGCACCATCCGTCGCGGCGGCCGGAGCCCTCCCGCCAGAGCCCCCACGCCACCCAGACCCCGCCGAGCCCGATCAGCAGGCCATCCACGATCCTGATGGGGCGCGACCCCGGTAGATCCAGGCCAGCACGGGCGCCACGCCGATCACCCCGTCCAGGTAGAGGCGCCCGATCACGGGCATCGCGAATGTCTCCACGCCGACGGCCGGCAGGACGAGCCCGATGCCGACGATGCCCAGCGCCGCCCCGCGCCGGCTGCGCGGTCCGGCCGGACTGTCGGCCAGCGCCCCATGGATCGCCAGCAACCCGATGGGTAGCAGGGCGAATGCGGCCGTGAGCATGAGGTGAGCGACCAGCCACGGCGGCGAGGCGAGCGGACCGCTCGCCACCGCGGCCAGCGTGGGCGAGAAGACATCGAGCTCGAAGAACGGGCGCACGAGGGGGAACGCCGCCAACAGAAGCGCGGAGGTGGCCAGTACGGCGGCGCCGAGGCGGGAACGAGGCGGCACGGGGGTCGGCATGGGCATCCTCCCGGGTCGAGAGTCGAGTGCGCCGCGAGTGTGCCGTACGCGCGTGAAGGGCGGATGTGGCCGCGGTGAAGAACTGTGAAGCCGCGCCGTGGTATCGTGAGGCGCGATGCGATCGCGCTGGAACGACGCCGAGGCTGCAGCACTCGACGGCGTCGATCTCCTCGTCTACGCCTCCCGCCTGGTCGGTGCCGAGACCTCGCTGGTCGTGTGGGGCGGCGGCAACACCTCCGTCAAGGTCACCGAGCGCGATCACCGCGGCCGCGAGATCCCCGTGCTGCGGGTCAAGGGCAGCGGCTCCGACCTCAAGTCGATCCAGCGCAAGGACTTCCCGGGCGTGCGCATGGACGACATCCGCGCGCTGCTCGAGCGCCAGGACATGGGCGACGAGGAGATGGTCGCCTACCTCGCCCACGCGCTCCAGGATCCGGGCGGCGTTCGCCCTTCCATCGAGACGCTGCTGCACGGCTTCGTCGACGCCTACGCGGTCGTCCACACGCACGCCGACGCGATCGTCTCGCTGACCAACAACGACCGCGCGGCCGACGTGCTGACCGGCGTCTACGGCAAGGACGTCATCGCGCTCGACTACCGCCGGCCCGGCTTCAAGATCTCGCGCGAGGTCGCCGACGCCATCGTCGCGCAACCCGCAGGCCCGCGCGCTCCTGCTCTCCAAGCACGGCACCATCACGTGGGGCGCCGACCGTTCGCGAGGCGTACGAGGGCACGATCGAGCTGATCACGCGCGCCGAGGAGGCGATCGCCGAGCGCAGGCGCGGGCGCCGCGCCTTCGGCGGGCCGCGCGTGCGCGACGCTGGAGCCGGGCGCGCGGCGGGCGGCGGCGCTCGACGCTTGCCCCGCGGCTGCGCGGCAGCCTCTCGCGCGAGCGTCGCGTGGTCGTGACCTTCGACGACACGCCGGCCGTGACCGAGTTCGTCTCGTCGGCCGAGGCGCCGGCCGTCAGCCAGGTGGGGCCGGCCACCCCCGACCACACGATCTACACCAAGCGGCTGTCGTGCTTCGTCACCCTGGACGACGCCCGCGACCCGGCGACGACCTGGGCGGCCGTCGAACGGTCCATCGAGGCGTTCGTCCGCGACTACACCGCGTACGTCGACGGCCATCGCGGGCCCGGCGTCGAGCTGCTCGGACCCGCGGCCGCGGGTGGTGCTGGTGCCCGGGCTCGGCATGTTCACCGCCGGGCGCGACGCCCGCACCGCCGGCATCGTCGACGACATCTACCACCACACGATCGACGTCATCGGCAACGCCACGGCGTTCGGCCGCTACGTCTCGCTCTCGGCCCGGGACGCGTTCGACGTCGAGTACTGGCCGCTCGAGCTGTACAAGCTCACGCTGGCGCCGCCCGAGAAGGAGCTGGCCCGGCGCATCGCGCTGGTCACCGGCGGCGGCTCCGGCATCGGCCGCGCGGTCGCCCAGCGCCTGGCCGCCGAGGGCGCGCACGTGGCGATCGGCGACGTCGACGCCGACGCCGCGAGGCGGGTCGCCGACGAGGTGACGAAGGCCGTCGGCGCCGGCCGCGCGCTCGGCCTCGCGCATGGACGTCACCAGCGAGGCCTCGGTGCGCGCGGCCTTCGAGGCGACCGTGCTGGCCTACGGCGGGCTCGACATCCTCGTCTCCAACGCCGGCATCGCGCACTCGGCGCCGGTCGACCGGATGGCGCTGGCCGACTGGGAGCGCTCGTTCGCGGTGAACTCGACCGGGCCACTTCCTGGTCGCGCGCGAGGCGATGCGCGTGCTGATCCGCCAGGGCATCGGCGGCGCGCTCGTGTTCGTGGCGACCAAGAACGTGATGTCGCCCGGCAAGGACTTCGCGGCGTACTCGGCGGCCAAGGCGGCCGAGGCCCAGCTCGCCAAGGTGCTGGCGCTCGAGGGCGCGCCCCACGGCATCCGCTCCAACATCGTGAACCCCGACGCCGATCTTCCAGGACTCCAAGCTCTGGTCCGAGGAGATCCGGCGCGAGCGCGCGGCCGCCCAGGGCATCGCGGTCGAGCAGCTCGAGGACTTCTACCGCAAGCGCAACCTGCTCGGCGCCGCGCATCCTGCCCGAGGACGTCGCCCAGGCCGTGCTGTTCCTGGCCTCCGACCGCTCGGCCAAGACGACCGGCTGCACGCTCACCGTGGACGGCGGCGTCAAGGACGCGTTCCCGCGGTGACGATGCGGTTCGGCACGTCGCTGTCGCTCAAGCCGCCGGCCGAGCAGTTCGAGCTGGTGCGGCGCGTGGAGGCGCTCGGCTTCGAGTCGGTGTGGACCGGCGATCACGTGTCCTTCCACGGGCCGATCCACGAGTCGCTGACGCTGCTGGCGACCTACGTGCCCATCACCAGCCGCATCAAGCTCGGCACCGGCGGTCTACCTGCTGGCCCTCCGCGCGCCGGCCATCGCGGCCAAGGCCACGGCGACGCTCGACGCGCTGTCGGGCGGCCGGCTGATCTTCGGCGTCGGCGTCGGCGGCGAGAACCCGAAGGAGTTCGAGCTGTGCGGCGTGCCCCACCGCGAGCGCGGCGCCCGCGTGACCGAGGGCATCGACGTGGTGCGCACGCTCTGGCGCGACAG
The DNA here is from genome assembly GCA_963743355.1 of uncultured Candidatus Rokubacteria bacterium. Classification (GTDB taxonomy): domain Bacteria; phylum Methylomirabilota; class Methylomirabilia; order Rokubacteriales; family CSP1-6; genus AR5. Next base: position 1,584,959 of record CAVUPM010000002.1, on the reverse strand, counting down.
CCCGGCCAGCTTCGCGGGACGCTTCACCCAGTTCGAGGACGTGTCCATCGACCCCAAGCCGGTGCAGCGGCCGGGCCCGCCGATCTGGATCGGCGGCCGCTCGGACGCCGCGCTCGCCACGGGCGGGCCGGCAAGGCGACGGCTGGATGTCCTACGTCGTGCAGCCCGAGCGCTACGCCCAGAGCCTCGAGAAGATCCGGACGGCGGCGGCCACGCGCGGGCCGGCGGCTCGACGGCTTCGCGTTCGGCGCACCTGGCGTTCGTCACGGTCGGCCGCGACTGGGAGTCGGCCAAGGCGGTGTGGGTCGCGCACCTCTCGAAGCGCTACGCCCAGGACTTCGAGCCGCTGGCGCGCAAGTACGGGATCATCGGCACGCCCGAGCAGTGCGCCGAGCAGCTCGCGCGCTTCGCAGGCCGCCGGCTGCACGCTACGTCATCTTCAACGCGATCGGCGAGCCCGCAGGACGAGCGCGACCAGCTCGAGCGCATCGCCGCCGACATCCTCCCGCGCTTGCGCTCGCTGAGCGATGCCGGCGAAGCCGCGTGCCGTGTCGGGCGCGGGTCGCCGCGGTCCGCGCGCTCGCGCCGGCGATCCTCGAAGCCGATCTCGCCCTGGTCGATCCGCCCGCGCTCGCGTTCGAGGCGGGGCAGTGGGTGTCGGTGCCGTTCGGTCCCAAGACCGTGCGCGCCTACTCGATCGCCTCCACGCCGCGCTCGCCGTCCACCGTCACGCTCTGCGCCGACGTCGCGCCCGACGGCCTCGGGCTCGCGCTGGTTCCGCGGCGCTCGCGCCGGGCGCCGAGGTCGAGTTCAAGGGGCCGCTCGGCGGCTTCGTGTTTCGCCGCGCCGAGGCGCGCCGCGCCGCTGTTCGTGGCCGAGGAGATCGGCATCGTGCCGATCCGCTCGATCCTGACCGATCTCGACGAGACGGGCGTCGACCGGCCGGCCACGCTCGTCTACTGGGCGCGCGACCGCCGGCTGGCTCGTCTACGACGACGAGTTCCGCGCGCTGGCCCGGCGCCGCCCCGGGTTCGCGTATCATCCGGTGCGTGTGCCGCCGGCGGGGGCGAACGGAGCGCGGCCGCGCGTCGTCGATCGACTCGTGACCGAGCGTGGCGGGGCTGGTCGCCTACGTCGCCGGCGGCGAGGCGACGATCGCGAGAGTCCGCGAGGTGCTGATGGCCAAGGGGCTCGAACGCAAGGCGGTCAGGTGGGAGAAGTTCTGGTGAGCCGGCATGGAATGCGCGGCGCCTCCGTGGCCCATGGCTGACCTCACCGGCGGGAGCTGGTCGCGCGGGTGCTGAAGCAGGCGGGCGTGGGGCACGTGTTCACGCTGTGCGGCGGGCACATCCTGCCGATCTACGACGGGTGCCTGACGAGGACGGATCGGCGTGATCGACGTGCGGCACGAGCAGGCGGCCGCCCACGCCGCCGACGCCTACGCGCGCCTCACGCGCAACGTCGGCGTGGCGCTCGTCACCGCCGGGCCCGGCGTGACCGACGCCGTGACCGGCGTCGCCAACGCGCACGCCGCGCGCAGCCCGCTGCTGCTGATCGGCGGCGCCGCGCCGCTGGGGCTGCGTGGGCTCGGCGCCCTCCAGGAGATGGAGCAGGTCGCGCTGCTACGGCCGATCACCAAGGGCGCGTGGTCGGTCGCGGAGACGCGCCAGATCCCCGAGGTGCTGACGACGGCCATCCGCGCCGCGCTGTCGGGCCGGCCGGGCCCGGTCTTCGTCGAGATCCCGGTCGACCTGCTCCTGCACGACGATCGAGGATCGCCTCGCCCCGATCCCGACCGACTACGTGCACCGCGCGCCGACGGCCGGCGATCCGATCCGCGATCGAGCGGCTCGCGGAGCTGCTGGCCGGTGCGGAGCGCCCGGTGGTCATGGCGGGCAGCGGCGTCTACTGGGACGACGCGGCGGCGACCGCTGGCCGCGTTCGCCGACGCCGCCGGCATCCCGGTGTTCATGAACGGCGCCGGGCGCGGGATCGCTGCCCGCCGACCATCCGCTGGCGTTCGCGCAGGCGCGCGGCTTCGCGCTCGGCCAGGCCGACGTCGTGCTGGTCCTCGGCGCCCCGCTCGACTTCCGTCTGGGCTACGGCCGCCCGCCGACGTTCGCCGAGGACGCGCGCGTCTGCATGGTCGACTGCGACCCGGACGAGCTCGGCCGCAACCGCCCGCTCGCGCTCGGCCTCGCCGGCCACATCGGTCGCGTGCTCGGCCAGCTCGCTGGACGCGCTGCCGTCCGGCACCGGCCACGCGCGCTACGCCGACTGGCGCGCGCGCGTCGCGGCCAAGGAGCGGGAATCGCGCGAGCGGCTCGACGCCCAGTGCACCGCCGACGACATCCCGGTCTCGCACTACCGCTGGGCCGCCGAGATCGCCCGCGCACGTCACGCCGGACACGCATCGTCGTCGGCGACGGCGGCGACGTGGTCGGCTGCGCCTCCAAGATCGTGCCGCCTCCAGCGCCCCGGCCAGTGGCTCGACCCCGGCCCCTTCGGCTGTCTCGGCGTGGGACCGCCGTTCGCGATCGCCGCCAAGCTGCTGCATCCCGACCGCCGCGTGCTGCTGATCGCCGGCGACGGCGCCTTCGGCCTGAACGGCATGGAGATGGAGACCGCGGTGCGATTCGGCCTGCCCCATCACGTGCATCATCGGCAACGACGGCGGCTGGGGCCAGATCCGCAACCCCCAGCTCTCCTTCTTCGGCGCAGGACCGCGCGGTCGGCGACCTCGCTGCCGATGACGCGCTTCGACCTGATGGTCGAGGCGCTCGGCGGCCGCGGCGTCCTCGTCCGCGAGCCCGAAGAGATCGGCCCCGCGCTCGAACGCGCCCTCGCGCTCCGACGAGGTCTGGTGCATCAACGTCGCTGCTCGACCCCGCCGCCTACCGCCGCACCGGCCAGGTCTCGATGGCCATTTGATGCAACACGCGGCTCGCCGGTCACCGCTCTGAAGATCACGTTTCTGGCCCGCATCTGCGCATCGCGGGTGGAGTGCGCGCGATCCTGACCTACGCCGATCGGCTCGCGGCGCTCGGGCATGAGGTCACGCTGGTCGTGCCGGCGCGGTGGGCGCGGGGCGGCGTGGTGGCGCAACGTTCAGCGCGCCGCTCCGGAGTGGATGCCGGGGTTTCGGGCGCGCATCGCGTGGGTCGGCGCGGTGGTCAGCGCGAGGCGTCTGCCCGACGGCGACGTCGTGGTTGCGACGGCGTGGCAGTCGGCGCCGGTCGTCGCGGCGGCGCCGGCGCGGTGCGGGGCGAAGGTCTATCTCGTCCAGCACTACGAGAGCCTCTATCACGGCGATCCCGCCGCGGTGGACGCGACCTATCGGCTGCCGCTGACGAAGATCGTGATCTCGACGCTGGCTGCGCGACGTCATGCGCGAGCGGTTCGAGAGCGACGCCGAGGTGCTGGTCACGCCCGTCGATCGCGCGCTGTTCCGCCGGGTGCCGGTGCAGGTGACGACGTTGCGCCCGCGCGTGCTCATGCTCCACCACGAGTACGCGTGGAAGGGCGTGAGCGACGGCCTGGCGGCGGTGGCGCGGGTCCAGGCGCAGCGTGCCGGCGCTGCGGCTGGTCGGCTTCGGCGTGAAGGCGCCCGCGCGCGGCTCGCCTACGACGAATTCCACGCCAACCCGCCGCAGGAGGCGCTGGCCGCCCTCTACAGCGGCTGCGACGTCTACCTGTGCCCGTCCTGGGACGAGGGGCTCGGGATGCCGTCGATGGAGGCGATGGCCTGCGGCGCGGCGCTGGTGACCTACGACAACGGGGGCTGCCGCGACTACGCGCGTGACGGCGAGACCGCGCTGGTGGCGCCCCGGCGCGACGCGGCGGCGTTGACGGCCGCGCTGGCCCGGCTGGCCGCCGACCCCGCGCTGCGCGCGCGGATCGGCACCGCCGGCATGGCCCACGTCACGACCGCGTTCGACTGGGACCGGTCGGTGGCCCGCCTGGCAGCGCTGTTCCAGGGAACTCGCGCTGGTGCTGATCGAGCTTGAAGGCGAGCGTGTCGATCTCGCGCTCGAGCTGACTCAGGCGGCAGGCGAGCCGGTCACGCTCCTCCCGGAACGACTTGGCGAGCGACACCACCGCTTCGATGAGCCTGTGCTCGCGATCGTCGGTGGGTAGGATGTTGCTCATCAGCGTCCTCCGGCAAAGCTGGCGACCCGGTAGCAAATCGGATGCCGGAGCGTACGGTCCCAAGAACGCGGACTTAGCGCGTGAGGCGTGTCGTCGACCTGACGGCGTGACGTCCGAAGCGGTGGGCACGTTGCGGAGTCGGCGTGGCACGCCGACCGTCGCGCTGCGTGCTAGAATCACCTGCGGAATGCCGATTTACGAATACGAATGCGGCGATTGCCGGCGCCGCGTCAGTCTGCTTCTGAGGACCTTCTCGGCCGCCACCTCGGCGGCGTGCCCTCGCTGCGGCGGTACCAACCTGACGCGCCTCATGTCGCGGTTCGCCACGGTCAAGAGCGAGGACGCGCGGCTGGAATCGCTCACGGATTCCGCGTCGTTCGGTGACCTCGACGAGAACGATCCCGGCAGCGTCGCCCGCTTCATGAAGAAGATGGGCCGGGAGTTCGGCGATGACCTGGGCGACGACTTCGACTCGGCCGTGGACGAGACGATGGCCGAGGGTGAGGGGGAGGCGGGCGGGCGGGACGAGGGGGGCCCGGAATCCGTCGACACCGCCGGCGGATCTGAACTCTGATCCCGTGAAGACCGACGTCCATGACAGCCTCGAGGCGGTCGGTGCCGACGCCTGGGATGCGCTCCATGCCGAGTCCCGGCAGCGTTCCCCATTTCTCGCCTGGACGTGGCAGCGGGAGTGGGTCGCGGTGTTCGGCGAGGGCCGGCGCCTGGAGGTACGGGGAGTCGTCGACGGCACCGGCCGGCTGGTGGCGCTGCTCCCGCTGGTCGAGACCGGACCCGACCGCTGGCTGCTGGTCGGCGGCGCCGACGTCTCCGATTATCTCGACCTGATCGCCCTGCGCGACCGCGAGGACGAGGCGTGGGCGGCGCTGCTCGGATCCCGCGCCGCTGACCGCGCCGTCTGGGAGCTGCACGCGGTCCCCGCCGCCTCGCCGACCATCAGCGCGCTGCCCGCGCTGGCCGCCGCCGCCGGGCTCGAGGTCACCGCCACCATCGAGGAGCGATGTCCGATCCTGGCGCTGCCCGACTCCTGGGACGCCCTCCTCGCCTCGCTCTCCGGCAAGCACCGCCACGAGATCAGCCGCAAGCTCCGCCGTTTCGAGCGTCGAAGCGCCGGAGGGCCGGGTGGCCTGGGAAAGCACCCCGGCCGGCATCGAGACGTCGCCTCGATGAGTTCCTGACGCTGCACCGCCGCTCGCGCGAGGGCAAGGCCAAGTTCATGGACGCGCGCATGGAGCGGTTCTTCCGCCGCGCGATTCCCGCGCTGGCCGCCCGCGGCGGCGCCCGCCTGGCGTTCCTCGACCTGCCCGACGGCCCGATCGCCTCGTTCGTCACGCTCGAATGGGACGGCACCGTGGGCCTCTACAACTCCGGCTTCCACCCCGACCGCGCGGCGCTGTCGCCGGGCGTCGTGCTGCTGGCGCACGTCATCCGCGACGCCATCGAGCGGGGCCGGCGCCGCTTCGACTTCCTGCGCGGCGAGGAGCGCTACAAGTACGAGTTCGGCCCGGTCCCGGAGGCCGTGCACGCCGTCACCATCGGGGCCCGCGCGTGAGCCTGCGCGTGGCCATGCTGAGCGTGCACACCTGCCCGCTGGCCGCCCTCGGCGGCAAGGAGACGGGCGGGATGAACGTGTACGTGCGCGAGCTGGCCCGCGAGCTGGCGCGCATGCGCGTGACCGCCGACATCTTCACGCGCTCGCAGAACCCGGCGATCCCGCGCGTGGTCACCGTCGCCGACGGCGTGCGCGTCGTCCACCTGGCGGCCGGCCCGCAGGCGCCGATGGCGCGCGAGGCGGTGCACGACCACCTCGACGAGTTCGTCGACGGCGTGGAGGCGTTCCGCGCCGGCCACGGCATCGACTACGACCTGATCCACGGCCACTACTGGCTGTCGGGCGCGGTCGGGCTGGCCCTGCGCGAGCGGTGGGGCGTGCCGCTGGTGCAGATGTTCCACACGCTGGGGCGCCTCAAGAACGACGCGACCCGCAACGGGGCCGAGCGCGAGCCGGTGCTGCGCATCGCCGAAGAGACGCGCATCGTCGGCGCCGCCGATCGCCTCGTGGCGGCCACGGCGATCGAGCGCGCTCACCTGGTCAGCCACTACGGCGCCGATCCCGAGCGGATCGCGGTGATTCCGTGCGGCGTCGACACCACGCTGTTCACGCCCGGCGATCAGGCGGCCGCCCGCGCCGTGCTGGGACTCGACGACCGGCCCCGACTGCTCTACGTGGGGCGCCTGGCGCCGATCAAGGGCCTCGACGACCCTGCTCGACGGCATGGCCCGGCTGCGGGCGGCCGGCAGTCGCGCCCACCTCTGCATCGTCGGTGGGGACGCCGACGAGCCGCTGAACGGCCATGAGGGCGAGCTGCGCGCGCGCCTCGCCGATCTCGCGCTTCAGGACGCGGTCACGTTCGTCGGCGCCCAGCCGCAGGAGTGCCTGCGCGCCTGGTACGTGGCGGCCGACGCCACCGTGCTGCCCTCGTACTACGAGTCGTTCGGCATGGTCGCGCTCGAGGCGATGGCCTGCGGCAGCCCCGTGGTCGCCTCGCGGGTCGGCGGGCTGCAGACGACCGTACGCGACCGCATCACCGGCGTGCTGGTCCCCGACCACGACCCCGTCTCGCTGGCCGACGCCCTGGCGCGCGTGCTCGCCGACACCGGCCTGCGCGCCCGCCTGGGGCGCGAGGGCGTGCGGTGGGCGGCCCAGCACCAGTGGCCCTGCGTGGCCGAAGCCGTCTGCCGCGAGTACGCCGCCCTCGTGGCCACCGCCGCCCTCCACCTGGATACAGGCCGCTGTCACTAGACTCGGAGGGCGGCGCCCGTCGTCGGGCGCCTACGGCGCCGGCCTCGCCGGCGCAATCCGATCCTCGGAGGTGCGCAGGCGAGGCGTGCGCCCTCAGGCGCGCGACGACCGTCGGACGGGGGGCGAAGCCCCCGCGCTGAGCGTGCTACACTCCGCGAACTGTGGCGAAGCTCCTGGAAGTGAAGGATCTGCAGACGCACTTTCTGACGCGCGGCGGCGTGGTTCGCGCGGTGGACGGGGTGTCGTGGGACATCGAGGAGGGCGAGACGGTCGCGCTCGTCGGGGAGTCGGGCTGCGGCAAGTCGGTGACGCGCGCTCAGCATCATGCGCCTGGTCTCGCTGCCGGCCGGCCGCATCGTCGGCGGCCGGATCATTTTCAAGGGCCGCGACCTCCTCACGCTCGGCGAGGACGAGATGCGCCGCGTGCGGGGCCGCGAGATCGGCATGATCTTCCAGGAGCCGATGACCTCGCTGAATCCCGTGCTCACGATCGGTCGCCAGCTCACCGAGGGGCTGGAGATTCACCTCGGCATGTCGCAGGCCGAGGCCCACCGCCGCGCGGTGGAGCTGCTCGGCATGGTGGGCATCCCCGACCCGGCCCGGCGGCTGCCGCAGTACCCGCACCAGTTCAGCGGCGGCATGCGCCAGCGCATGATGATCGCCATGGCGCTCGCCTGCGATCCAGCGCTCATTCTCGCCGACGAGCCGACCACCGCGCTCGACGTGACGATCCAGGCGCAGATCCTCGAGCTCATGAAGGACCTGTCGCGTCGGCTCCGGGTCGCGATGCTGATCATCACCCACAACCTCGGCGTGGTGGCCCGCTACGCCGACCGCGTCAACGTCATGTACGCGGGGCGGATCATCGAGCGGGGGACGGCGCGCGAGCTGTACGGTCGCCCGCGTCATCCCTACACGCTCGGCCTGCTGCGCTCGGTGCCGCGCCTGGACGAGCCGCGGCGAGCCCGGCTGGCGCCGATCGACGGGCAGCCGCCCGACCTCACGCGCCTGCCGCCCGGCTGTGCCTTCGCGCCGCGCTGTGCCTTCCGCGTCGATCGCTGCGCCCACGAGGTGCCGCCGCTGGAGGCGGTGGGGGATACCGGCCACGTGAGCGCGTGCTGGGAGTCCGCCCGCCTGCAAAGGGAGCATGAGCCCGCGCGCTGAGGGAGCGACGGCAACCTCCGGCCGGGGGACGCCCCAGACCGGCGAGGTCCTGCTGGACGTCCGCGACCTCGTGAAGCACTTCACCGTCGGCGGCGGGATGTTCGGCGGCCGTGCCGGCACGGTGCGGGCCGTGGACGGCGTGAGCTTCACGCTCAAGCGGGGCGAGACGCTCGGCCTGGTGGGCGAGTCGGGCTGCGGCAAGACGACCACGGGCCGGTGCATCCTGCAGCTCGAGCGACCCACGAGCGGGCAGGTGATCTTCGAGGGCCAGGACCTCGCCAAGCTGTCGGACGCGGACGTCCGCCCGTTCCGCCGCCGGATGCAGGTGATCTTCCAGGACCCCTATGCCTCGCTGAACCCGCGCATGACCGTCGGCCAGATGCTCGCCGAGCCGCTGGCGGTCCACGGCGTGGTGCCGGACCGCGACGGGCGCCGCACCCGCGTGCGCGAGCTGCTCACCCGGGTCGGCTTGCTGCCGCAGCACGCCGATCGATATCCCCACCAGATGTCGGGTGGCCAGCGGCAGCGCGTCGGCATCGCGCGGGCCCTGGCCGTGGAGCCCTCGCTCATCATCTGCGACGAGCCGGTGTCGGCCCTCGACGTCTCGATCCAGGCGCAGATCATCAACCTGCTCGAAGATCTGCAATCCGAGCTCGGGCTCACGTACCTGTTCATCGCCCACGACCTCGCCGTCGTCCGCCACATCTCCGACCGCGTGGCCGTCATGTACCTGGGGAAGATCGCGGAGATCACCGACCGGCTGGCGTTGTACGAGAATCCGCGGCACCCCTACACGAAGGCCCTGCTCGCCGCGGTCCCGATCCCCGACCCGGTCCTGGAGGCCGAGCGGACCCACTCGGTGCTGACCGGCGAGGTGCCGAGTCCGCTGAATCCGCCCCCGGGGTGCGTGTTCCATCCGCGCTGCCCGATCGCCATCGACCGCTGCCGGGGAGAAGTGCCCCCCCTGCGCGAGGTTGGCCCCGGACACCGGGCAGCCTGTTTGCTCGCTTGACAGCGTGGTCAGACCGCGGATACGTTGGCGGAAACCTTTAGTAGTTGCAGCCCGTTTGACCTCGAAACACGTCCGGCTCCGCCCCGAGGGGTAGTCGCGACAGGAGGTGGCGAATGCGACGTCCGGCTTTCGTGCTCATGGCTCTCGTGGTCACCCTGCTCTCGGCCGGTGCCCTGCTGGCCTCCGCTCAGGACAAGCCGCGCTCCGGCGGCGAACTGATCTTCGTCGTCCCCTCCGAGCCGCCGTCCTATGACGGCCACCAGGAGGAGACGTTCGGCCTGATCCACCCGATGGCGCCGCACTACAGCACCTTGCTCCGGGTCGACCCCACCGACAAGACGGGGACGAAGCCGGTCGGCGACCTGGCGGAGTCGTGGACGATCTCCAAGGACCAGTTGACCTATACGTTCAAGATCCGCAAGGGCGTGAAGTTCCACGACGGCAGCGAGCTGACGTCGAAGGACGTCAAGGCCTCCTACGACAAGATCCTCAACCCACCCGCCTCGGTGAAGTCACTGCGCAAAGTGGCGTACACGGCGATCGCCTCGGTCGACGCACCGGACGCCACGACCTTCGTCGTCAAGCTGAAGTACCCCGAGTCGTCGATGCTGCTCAACCTCGCCTCGCCGTGGAACTGGATCTACAAGGCCGATATCCTGGCCAAGGACCCGAAGTGGTACGAGAAGAACGTGATGGGGACGGGCCCCTTCAAGTTCGTGGAGCACGTGAAGGGCTCCCACTGGGTCGGCAAGAAGAACGCCGACTACTGGGACAAGGGCAAGCCCCACCTCGACGGCTACCGCGCCATCTTCATCAGCAACTCGGCGGCGCAGGTGGCAGCCGTGCGCGGCGAGCGGGCCATGATCCAGTTCCGTAGCTTCAGCCCGCCCGAGCGCGACGGCCTCGTGCAGGCGCTGGGGCCGAAGATCACCGTGCAGGAGAGCGCGTGGGACTGCGTGAACCTCGTCGCCATGCACCATGAAAAGAAGCCGTTCGACGACAAGCGCGTGCGGCGCGCGCTGACCCTGGCGCTCGACCGCTACGAGGGGTCCAAGCACCTGTCGAAGATCACCCTGGTCAAGGACGTGGCCGGCATCCAGGTGCCCGGCACGCCGTACGCCACGCCGCCGGCCGAGCTGGAGAAGCTGGCCGGGTATGGCCGTGACATCGCGAAGAACCGCGCCGAGGCCAAGCGCCTGCTGAAGGAAGCGGGCGTCCCCGACGGCTTCGCGTTCACGTTCAAGAACCGCGGCATCCCGCACCCCTACGAGCCCCTGGGGATCTGGCTCATCGACCAGTGGCGGCAGATCGGCCTCAACGTGAAGATGGAGGTCATCGAGGCGTCGGCCTATCACCCGATGCTCAAGCGCGGCGACTTCGAGGTCGCCATGGACTTCCAGTGCGGCTTCATCGTGGAGCCGGACCTGGACCTGCCGCGCTTCGTCAGCACCTCCGACGCCAATTTCGGCCGGCACAAGGACACGGTGATCGACGACCTGTTCAGCCGGCAGGGGCGGGCCACCGATCCCGAGGAGCGCAAGAAGATCCTCCGGCAGTTCGAGAAGCGGCTGCTCGACGAGGAAGTCCACGTCATGTACACGCTGCAGTGGAACCGCGTGATCCCCCATCTGTCGAAGGTGAAGGGGTGGACCATCACACCCAGCCACTACCTGAACAACCAGCTCGACACGGTGTGGCTGTCCGAATAACGTGACCAAGTACCTGCTCAAGCGCTTTCTGCTGATGTTACCCACCCTGTTCGGGGTGGCCCTGGTGACGTTCCTCCTCATCAGGGTCATCCCGGGCGACGTGGTCGAGCTGCGGTATTCCGGCGACAGCGGCTCGGTCTCGCAGGAAATCCTCGACCGCGAGCGGGCGCGGATCGGCCTGGACAAGCCCGTCTGGCAGCAGTTCCTCACCTGGATCACCGGTGTGGTCCGCCTGGATTTCGGCACCTCGATGTGGACGGGGGCTCCCATCTGGGACGAGATCAAGCTGCGCTTCACGCTCTCGCTGCAGGTGGCCATCATGGCGACCATGGTGGCCGTGGTGCTGGCCATCCCGCTGGGCGTGCTGTCCGCGCTCAAGCAGGACACGTGGATCGACTACAGCGTGCGCATCTTCTCGATCGCCGGGCTGGCGATGCCGTCGTTCTGGCTCGGGATCGTGATCATCCTCGTGATGCTCGTCGTCTTCAAGTGGCTGCCGCCCATGGTCTACACGCCGTTCTGGGTCAACCCGACCCAGAACCTCGCCCAGCTCATCTGGCCCGCGCTGGCGGTGGGCTACCGCTATTCGGCCGTGGCCACCCGCATGACGCGCTCGGCGATGCTGGAAGTGCTGCGCGAGGACTACATCCGCACCGCCCGCGCCAAGGGCCTCATGCAGAAGCTGATCCTGTCGCGCCACGCCCTGAAGAACGCGATGCTGCCGGTGCTCACCGTCGTCGCGCTCGAGTTCGCCTTCCTCATCGGCGGTCTCGTCGTCACCGAGCAGGTGTTCAACCTCAACGGCATCGGGCTCCTCTTCGTGCAGGCCGTCGCCCACCGCGACTACACGCTCCTGCAGGCCCTGATCATGCTGGTGGCCGGCGCGTTCATCGTCGTGAACTTCTTCATGGACATCGCCTACGCGTGGCTCGACCCGCGGATCCGGTATCGCTGATGCGGAGACCCTCGCCCCGGAGGCCGGCATGGCGCTGAATCCGCCGATCGATCGCGCGCTCGAGGTGGAGGTGCCGAAGGCGGCAGGGGGCTGGGGCGAGGCGGTCCGCGACTTCTGCCTGCGGCGACCGCTCGGTGCCGTCGGCGCTGGCATCATCGTCATGATGTTCCTGCTGGCCGTGCTGGCGCCGCTCATCGCGCGCTACGACCCGGTCGCCAACAACTTCGGCGCCATGCTGGCGCCGCCGTCGAGTGCGCACTGGCTCGGTACCGACGCGTTCGGTCGCGACGTGCTGTCCCGGCTGATCTACGGCTCGCGGACGGCGCTGCTGGTGGGCTTCGGCTCCTCGGTGCTCGGCGCCACGCTCGGCGCCGTGCTCGGCGTGGGCAGCGCCTACTTCGGTGGCCGCGTCGACCTGTATCTGCAGCGGGTCATGGACATCTTCCTGTCCTTTCCCCTGATCATCCTGGCGCTGGCGCTGGTGGCCATCTTCGGCAACTCGATCCCCAACCTCATCATGGCCATCATGATCCCGATGATCCCGCGCTCGGCGCTCGTCATCCGCTCCTCCGCGCTGGCGATTCGCGAGATGCCGTACGTGGACGCGGCCCGGGCGGCCGGCTTCGGCCACGGCCGCATCATCCTGCGCCACATGCTGCCCAACGTCATGGCGCCGTACCTGATCATGCTCACGGCGTTCCTCGGCCAGGCGATCCTGCTGGAGTCGTCGCTGTCGTTCCTCGGCCTGGGCGTGCAGGAGCCGATCCCGGCCTGGGGGCTGATGCTCCGGGGCGCCGCGGTCGAGTTCGCGGAGGCCGCGCCGTGGATGGCCGTGTTCCCGGGCCTGGCCATCAGCCTGTCCGTTTTTGCGTTCAATCTCTTCGGCGATTCGCTGCGGGATGCGCTCGATCCGCGACTCAGGACGCAGTAGCGCAGCGCGTTGACCGGTGGCCCGCTCGGCGAACGAGCGGGGATAACGTACCGAAATTCTTGACACCCTCGACCCGCCGCGCTACAAATTGCAGGTCTGACCAGCGCGGGACGCGCGTCGAATGAGCGTACGATATCGGGAGGCCCCAGATGCCTTATGTGATCGCTGAGCCCTGCATCAACGTCAAGGACAAGGCCTGCGTCGAGGTCTGCCCCGTGGACTGCATCTACGAGGGCGAGACCATGCTCTACATCCACCCCGACGAATGCATCGACTGCGGGGCGTGCGAGCCGGTCTGCCCGGTGAAGGCGATCTTCGCCGAGGACGAGGTGCCCGATCAGTGGAAGAACTTCACTGAGCTGAACAAGCAGTTCTTCAAGGACAACCCCGGGGTCAAGCCGGCCACCAAGTCGTAGTCGTTGCCGGCCGCCCCGAACCCCGCGAAGGGCCCTCGTGAGAGGGCCCTTCGTTTTGTGCAGTGCCGCCATGCCGGCTGGGCAGGCCGGGGGGGCGGGGCCGCGGGGCCGCGCGGACACGGCCACAATCCGAGCGTTTCCGCCGTGGCACATCGGTTGCGATCGTCGCGATGGCCATGAACACACCTCCGGCACCGACCACGACGGCAGCGTCCCTGTTCCCGCGCCCGCTCGGCTATCACGGCGCCGTCTCCGACTTCAAGCGCCGGCTGATCGAGGCCACGCTCCTGCAGATGCGCGGCAACCGCACCCACACCGCGCGCGCGCTCGGCCTGCAGCGGACCTATCTGCTGCGGCTGATCCGCGAGCTCGGGGTGGCGGCGCCGCCGCCACCCCCGCCGCGCCGGACCGTCGCGACTGGGTGAGTGGGGGGCCACGACATGGCCCGCCAATCATCATGGGGGCCACGACATGGCCCCCAAACCCCCAACGCTCGTCACGCCCCGGGAAACCCGGGGCGCTCCTCGGTCTTGCGTGTGCTCGCCGGGGCCCAGATCGAGGCGGCCCACCCCGCCGGACGAAATGCCCCCGCATGTGCGAGCACACACCCCAACGCTCGTCACGCCCCGGGAAACCCGGGGCGCTCCTCGGTCTTGCGTGTGCTCGCCGGGGCCCAGATCGAGGCGGCCCACCCCGCCGGCCGAAATGCCCCCGCATGTGCGAGCACACACCCCAACGCTCGTCACGCCCCGGGAAACCCGGGGCGCTCCTCGGTCTTGCGTGTGCTCGCCGGGGCCCAGATCGAGGCGGCCCACCCCGCCGGCCGAAATGCCCCCGCATGTCCGAGCCCCTCCCAACGCTGATCACGCCCCGGCAAGCCGCGGCGCTCGGCCGGCCGGTGACGCGGCGCGGGGACGGCCGCGGGCCGATCACGAAAGCGGCCGCCGCGCCCCGCTCGGCGCATAAAATAGCGGTCATGCAGCGAGTGTTCGTGGCGGGGGTCGGGATGACGCGGATCGGGCGGCGGAGCGAGCCGCTGCCCGGGCTCATGGCCGCCGCCGCCCGCACGGCGCTGGAGGATGCCGGCCTGGAGGAGCCCGACGCCATCGTCGTGGCGGCGATGAATCCGGAGGAGTTCGTCGGCGACGGCAACTTCGCCTCCAACGTGGCCACGCACATGGGCTTCTCGGACATTCCCGCGCTCCGGATCGAGACGGCGACCTCGTCCGGCGCCGCCGCGGTCTACACCGGCTTCGCGCAGATCGCCGCCGGCTTGCGCCGCACGGTGCTGGTGGTGGGCGGCGAGAAGATGACCCACCTGGCGACGCCGAAGGTCTCCGAGATCATCGGCCGCTCCATCGATCCCTACGAGCGCACCTACGGCGCCACCATGCCCGCGCTGGCCGGCCTCGTGACCCGCGCGCTGATGACGCGCCAGGGCGTGACCGCCCGCGAGATCTCGCAGGTCGCGGTGAAGAATCACGCCAACGGCACGCGCAACCCGTTCGCCCACTTCCGGAAGGCGGTGACGATCGAGGAGGTGCTGGAGAGCCGCATGGTCGCCGACCCGCTACGCCTGATGCACTGCTGCCCCATCTCCGACGGCGCCGCCGCGGTGGTGCTGAGCGCCGAGCGCGCGCGCGTGCGCGTGGCCGGCGTCGGCCACGGCGCCGACACGCTGGCCGTCCGCCATCGCCTCGAGCTCACCAGCTTCGCCGCCTCGCGGGCGGCGGCCCGCGAGGCGTACGCGATGGCCGGCTTCGGCCCCGAGCGCATCGACGTCGCCGAAATTCATGACGCGTTCACGCCGTTCGAGCTGATCTCGCTCGAGGATCTCGGTCTGGTGCCGCCGGGCAAGGCGGGGCGTGCCACGCTCGACGGCGACACCGCGCTGGACGGCCGGCTGCCCATCAACCCCTCGGGAGGCCTCAAGGCGCGCGGCCATCCGCTGGCGGCGACCGGCGTCGCCCAGATCGTGGAGTGCGTCTGGCAGCTGACCGGGCGCGCCGAGGGCCGTCAGGTCGCCGGCGCCACCCGCGCCCTCGCCCACTCGATCGGCGGCCTCGCCACGAACAACTGGGTCACGCTCCTGGAGCAGGCGTGATGCCTCTCGCATGATCGAGACCATCGCCGCCTCGAAGTGCCCGCGGTGCGACACTGGTCGTCGCGCCGCCGGCGACGTACTGTCCCTACCACCCGGTGGCGATGGCGCCGGCCACGCTGTCCGGGGTCGGCGAGATCGTGTCGTTCACCACGCTGCACACGCCACCCGAGGGGTTTCGCTCGCCGCTGCACATCGCCATCGTCGAGCTCGATGGCGGCGGCCGCTTCGTCTGCCACGGAGCGGACACGCGCGGACTGAAGATCGGGGCGACGGTCGCGATCGAGGCCGTCGACGACGTCTACTATTTCTCCCACCTGGGTGCGATGGAGCGGGCCCGCCTGTTCTGGCGGCGCACCGGCCGCGCCGGCGACCGCGTCAACGCGATCGCGCGGAGCCTCGCCAAGCGGGTGTGGAAGGGGAGGCAACGTGCCGCGAGCTGACCGACCGCTGGCAGGGGTGCGCGTGCTGGATCTGACGAGGGTGCTGGCCGGCCCGTTCTGCTCGATGATCCTGGGCGACATGGGCGCGGAGGTCATCAAGGTCGAGGAGCCGGGCAAGGGCGACGACACCCGTTCGTGGCCGCCGTTCCTGGGCGGTGAGGCGACGTACTTCCTGTCCGTGAACCGCAACAAGCAGAGCCTCACGCTGAACCTCAAGGCGCCCGAGGGGCGCGACATCCTCACGCGCCTGGCCCGCAAGAGCGACGTCGTGCTCGAGAACTTCCGCACGGGCACGATGGAGCGGCTGGGCCTCGGCTACAAGACGCTGGCCAAGCTCAATCCCCGGCTCGTCTACTGCGCCATCTCGGGCTTCGGCGAGTCGGGCCCGGAGGCCGCTCGCGCCGGCTACGACCTCGTGGTACAGGCCGAGTCGGGGATCATGGACATCACCGGCTTCGAGGACGGCCCGCCGGTGAAGGTGGGCACGTCGATCGCCGACCTCGTGGCCGGCATGTCGGCCGCCCACGGCATCACGCTGGCGCTGCTGGCCCGTCACCGCACCAAGCGGGGCCAGAAGGTCGAGATCTCCATGCAGGACGCGATGGCCGCGCTGCTCACCTACCAGGCCGGCATCTACTTCGGCACCGGCCAGAAGCCGGGGCGACGGGGCAACAAGCATCCCTCGATCGTGCCCTACGAGGTCTTCCGCGCCGCCGACGCCTACCTCACGCTCGGCGTCGCCAACAACTCGCTGTGGGAGCGCTGCTGCGCCGCGCTGGAGCATCCGGAGCTGATGAAGGACCCGCGCTACGCCACCGTGGCCGCCCGCGTGCAGAACCGCGACGTGCTGGTGCCGCGTCTGAACGAGATCCTCGGCACCCGCCCGGCCGACGACTGGCTCAAGCGCTTCGAGGAGGTCGGCGTGCCGGCCGGCCGCATCCGCACCGTGGCCGAGGTGTGCGAGAGCGCCCATCTGAAATCGCGCGGGATGATCGTCACGCTGCCCCATCCCACGGCCGGCGCGCTGCGCGTGCTCGGCGTGCCGGTGCGCCTGCACGCCACGCCCGGCAAGGCCGCCACCGCGCCGCCGCTGCTGGGCCAGCACACCGTGCGCGTGCTGGGCCGAGTGCTGGGGGTCAAGAAGGCGGAGGTCGCGCGGCTGCGCAAGGCCGGCATCGTCTGAGATGGACCTCACGCCCCTCACCCTGAGCGGGAAGTTCCTGACGCTCGAGCCGATCGAGGAGCGTCACGCGCCCGACCTGTTCGCGGCCATGCAGGACGACGACGTGTGCCGCTACCTGGCGTGGCCGCCGCCCACGACGCTCGACGACACGCTCGCCCTCGTCCGCGACGCCCGCGAGGCCATGGCGCACGGGCAGTCGCTCGTCTTCGCGCAGATCTGGAACGACAACGGTCGCGCCATCGGGTCCACCCGCCTGCTCGACGTCCGGCCGGTGGACCGCCAGGTCGAGATCGGCGCGACCTTCCTGGCCCGCGCGTACTGGCGGACACCGGCCAACACCGAGTCGAAGCTGCTCTTCCTGACCCACTGCTTCGAGCGGCTGGGCTGCGTGCGGGTCGCGCTCAAGACCGACGGCCGCAACGTGCGCTCGCAGGAGGCCATCGTCCGGCTCGGCGCCGTGCGGGAGGGCGTGCTGCGCCGCCACATGCAGGTGCGCGGGTATCAGCGGGACACGGTCTACTTCTCGATCCTCGACGACGAGTGGCCGGCGGTGAAGGCCCGCCTGGAAGCGCGACTCCACGGCCCGGGCGCGGCTACCTCCGGGAGCTGACGGCGACCAGGATCACCCCGCCGATCACCGCGGCGGCGCCGACGATGGGCGGCAGCGGGATGGTCTTTTCCTTCTTCGCTTCGACCTTGAGCGGACCGAGATCGACGACCTTCTCGCTCGTGGTGTAGGTGATGCCCTGGTAGGCCAGGGCGACGATGCCGATGACGATGAGGATGACGCCCAGTATTTTCACGAGGGACCTCCCGTGGTGAGTTCACCGCACCGCCATGGTACCCCGCCCGTGCAATCTTGACACCCTGCGCCGCGGCGGCGCATGATGTCGTGAACCTCAGGGCCGACCGGTGAGGAGCCTGCCATGCGCCGTTTGATCAAGATCTACGACACCACGCTACGCGATGGCACCCAGGGCGAAGGGGTGTCTTTTTCGATGGAGGACAAGGTCCGACTGGTGAGCCGCTTCGACGCCTTCGGCATCCACTACATCGAGGGCGGCTGGCCGGGCTCCAATCCCAAGGACCTGCGCTTCTTCCGCCGCATGCAGGACGTCACCCTCAAGCAGGCCAAGCTGGCCGCGTTCTCGATGACCCGGCGGGCCGGCGGGGTCACCGCGTCCGATCCGAACATGCAGGCCATCATCCAGTCGGGCGCGCCGGTGGCGACGATCGTCGGCAAGTCGTGGGACTTCCACGTCACCGGAGCGCTGGAGACGACGCTGGCCGAGAACGTGGCGATGATCCACGACTCCATCGCGTACCTGCGCCCGCGGATGGACGAGGTCCTCTTCGACGCCGAGCACTTCTTCGACGGCTTCCGGGCCAACCGCGAGTACGCGCTGGCCACGCTGGCGGCCGCCGAGGAGGCGGGCGCCCAGTGGCTGGTGCTGTGCGACACCAACGGCGGCACGCTGCCCGGCGAGCTGGTGGCGATCGTGCAGGCGGTCAAGCGGGCGGTGAAGACGCCGCTGGGCATCCACGTCCACAACGACGCCGAGTGCGCGGTGGCCAACTCGCTGGCGGCCGTGCTGGAGGGCGTGGACCAGGTGCAGGGCACGATCAACGGATTCGGCGAGCGCTGCGGTAACGCCAACCTCGTGTCGATCATCCCCAGCCTCGTGCTCAAGCTCGGCCTCGACTGCATCCCGGCCCCGCACCTGCGCGAGCTGCGCGACCTCTCGCGCTTCGTCTCCGAGCTGGCCAATCGCACGCCGTGGTCCGCGCAGCCCTACGTCGGCGACTCCGCGTTCGCCCACAAGGGCGGCATGCACGTCTCCGCGGTGCAGAAGCATCCCGATACCTATGAGCACGTCGATCCCGAGTCGATCGGCAACCACCGGCGCGTGCTGGTCTCCGAGCTGGCCGGCAAGTCCAACATCCTCTGGAAGGCGCGTGAGTTCGGCATCGACCTCGACCACGACACGCCGGACTCGCGCCGGATCCTCGATCGGCTCAAGGCCCTCGAGGACGAGGGGTTCCAGTTCGAGGGCGCCGAGGCGTCGTTCGAGCTCCTCATGGAGCGCGCGCTCGGCCGCCACACGCCGTACTTCGAGCTGGAGGCGTACCGAGTCATCGTCGAGGAGCAGAGCGCTGCCTCGGAGCCGGTGGCCGAGGCCACGGTGCGGGTGCGCGTGAAGGGCATGCTCGAGCACACCGCCGCGGCCGGCAACGGCCCCGTCGACGCCCTCGACCACGCGCTCCGCAAGGCGCTCGAGGAGTTCTACCCGAACCTGAAGGAGCTTCATCTGCTCGACTACAAGGTGCGCATCCTGGACGAGTCGAAGGGTACCGCGGCCAAGACGCGCGTGCTCATCACCTCAGGTGACGGACGCGAGACGTGGAGCACCGTGGGCGTCGCCGACAACATCATCGAGGCCTCCTGGATCGCCCTGGTGGACTCGGTCGAATACAAGCTACGGGCCGACCAACGACGGAGCGTCGCATGAAGATCGTCGTCGTGGATGACGAGCCGACCATCGTCCTCATGTGCCGCCGCGTGCTGGAGGCGCAGGGCCATTCGGTGCACGGCTTCACCAGCGTGAAGTCCGCGCTGGATCAGCTCGAGGCGGAGGGCGCCGAACTCCTCGTGGTGGACTACAGGATGCCCGAGCTGAACGGGCTGGAATTCGTCCAGCGCGCGTGGGAGCTGCGGCCGGGCTTGCGCGTGGTGATGATCACCGCGCACGGCACCCGCGAGGTGATCAATCGCGCCACCCAGACCGGCGTGCAGACGGTCGTCCTCAAGCCGTTCACGCCGAGTGAGCTGGCCCGCGGCGTGGCCGCCGCCGCCGGCGCCGGCCACCCCGACAAGTCGAGCGCTGCCCCGATCGACTGAAGTGGTGGGGGGCCCCGACATGGCCCCTCACCGGCGGCGGGCGCTGGCCTCGAAGCGCCGCTCCCACATCGCCACCCCGTCACACACCGCCGGCGTCGAGCGGCAGATGAATCCCTCCACGTAGGAGACCGTGAACGTCTCGGGCCGCTCGGGATCGCCGGTGAACTCGAAGGCACCGCCCGAGAGATGCGGCAAGGGAGGTGGGCCCACGATCGGCAGCGGCGACGGAAAGTGGAAGTCGGTCGGGCCGTCCGGGCCGATGAGTCCCCGGCCGTTGCCGTCCGGGCCCTGCCATTCCAGCCGGACCACGGTGGGGCCCACGCGCACCAGGCGGGCGACCCCGGTGCCGGAGCGCTCGCCAGCCGCGACCGGGCGGGCGTCCTGATCTTGCCACTGCGCCTGGCGCGCGAACGCCGTCCAGATCAGGTCGTACTCGAGCGGGGCCTTCGCGGGTGCCGCCAGCCCGAGTGTGAGGGCGGCGGCCACCAGCCAGACGCGCATGACTCCCTCCGCACTCCCGAGGAAGTGCGTGTTTCAAGGGAGGCAAGGACGGTGCCGGCGACTGCGGCGAGAGCCAATATCGAGGGACGCCACGGCTCCGCCGGGGGCGTCCCGAGCGAGTGGGGGTCTGGGGGCCATGTGGGGGCCCCCATTCCCAACTAAATCCCCCGAGACGCGCGCCAGCCCTGGACCTGCTGGCCGTGCTCCCGATAGTGGTGCGCGCTGTTGCCGTCGACGATCTTCCACGCGGTCTTGCCCGGCTGAAACCGCTCGGCGGAGACGCCCGCGGCCGCCTTCATGAAGTGCTCGTGGGTCCGGTCGAGCTCGAGCAACACGTCGGCGACCGACGTCGTCCGCCGGGCCTCGGCGAAGCGCGCGTTCCAGCCGTCGACGTCGTCGTAGGACACGCCCTCGGGGATGGGCCGCTCGCCCCGGGCCAGGCGCTCCAGTGCGGGGCTCATCTCCTGATGCCAGCCGGCGATGTGGGCGACGATGTCCCGCACCGACCACGTCCCCAGCCACACCTCGGTCATGTGCCCTTCGTTCAACCCGTGCAGCGCCTCGTGCAGCGCCTTGTACTCGCGCGCCGCCTCGCTCAGCAGCTCCTCCTTGGTGGTCGCGGTCACAGCATCCTCCTTGCGCCAGGCGCCTAGTACGTGCCGGGCCGGATCTTCTTGTAGAGCTCCTTCAGCTTGTCGGCCGAGAAGTCGCGCGCCTGGCAGACGCTGATGATCTGCCGCTCGTCGGCCTCGACCTTGGCGACGGCCTCCGGGATCTTGGCGGCGATGTCGGCGGGAATGGTGACGGCGCCGTGCTGGTCGGCGTGGATGAGGTCGCCGGGCTTCACCCACAGGCCGCCGACCTTCACCGGCAGCCCGAAGTCGACCATGTGCACGTAGGCGTGCGAGACCGACACGTGGGCGGCCGCGAACTGGAAGCCGAGCGCCTTGACCTCGTCGAGGTCGCGCACCGAGCCGTCGGTGATGACGCCCGCGCAGCCGAGCGCCTTGTGGATGTTGGCCTGCACCTCGCCCCACTGGGCGCCCTGGCCGCGGGGCTCGTCGAGGTCGTGCACGACGATGATCCGCGGGGCCGGGATCGTCAGCACGTAGTCCCACCAGCCGTACGTGCTCGCGCGGTGGCCCTGGAGCGGCTGCGGCTCCGCCCGGATGACGCAGGGCACGGCGTAGCCGACCAGCGGGCCCATCTCGGGGAAGAGCGTGCGGATCTCCGAGGACATGTTGCCCTGGTCGCGCGGGCGGACGTTGAACGTCTCGATGGCGTTGGCCACGCTGGGGCTCGTTATCTTCTTCAAGGCGTCGATCACGGTGTGTCTCCCGGGTTGGAGGTCAGATCATGTCGCGACGGCGCTGCAGCAACAGCGTCTTCAGCGCCTCGATCGTTTGCGCCACCTGGTCGAGATTGGGGTTCACGGCCAGCGCCCGCTCGAGGTATTCGATCGCGCGGGAGGGCTGGTCGAGCTGCATGTAGATCATGCCGTAGCCGGACAGGGCGCCCCAGTGATACGGATTGCGGGTCATCACCTCGTCGCAGTCGGCCAGCGAACGGCGGTAGTCGCCGAGCAGGAAGTAGGCCGTCGCCCGCTTGTTCCAGCCCTCGGCGAAGTCGGGGCGACGCTCGATGACGCGGCTGAACGTCTCGACCGCCGCGTCGAGCTGGCGGAGCCCCATCTGCTCGACGCCGACGGCGAAGAGGCGGTCGACCTCGTCGTGGCCGGAGCGGCTCCACACCGACCACATGGCCGACTCGACGAATCCGCGGACGAGCGGGTCGGGGTCGCGCAGCGCCGCCGCCAGCGCGGGCAAGTCGGCCATGGTCCCGCTCTCGGCCAGCCGCTGGACCGCCGCCCGGCGCGCGGCCACGTCGTCGGCGCGGCCGAGGTCGCCCAGCGCGCGCTCGCGAGAGGGCTGGCCGGCGGCGGCCCCCGCCGCGACGAGGACGAGCAGCGCGGCCACGGCCAGCAGCTTCACGGCGTGTACGCCTCGTTGGCCGTGGTGGCGGCGTAGCCGGGCTGGGTGCCGCCGGCCGGCACGAAGACGCGGCCGCCGATCGCGACCGCACCGATGCCGTGGCGGGCCGTCGGCATCGGCTCCTTGGCGATCCAGCGCTGGCCGCTGACCTCCCACATCTCGGTTGCGTTGAAGATCCGCAAGGGCGCCTCGCCGCCGAAGACCAGGATGCGATCGGGCAGGGCGGCGGCGGCGAGGCCGCCCCGGCCGGCCGGCAGCGGGGCGCCGGTGCGCCAGGAATCGGTGGCTGGGTCGTAGATCTCGACGTTGGCGTACTGCTCGCCCATGAACGAGGCGCGCCCGCCCAGCGCCCACACGCGGCCCTGGAAGGCGACCGCGGCCAGGTGGTCGCGTGCCGTCGGCATCGCGTTCCCCGCCGTCCAGCGGTTGGTGGCCGGATCGTAGATCTCGTGCGCGTTGCTGACGCTCTCCGCACCGCCGCCGAGCGCGTGCACGCGGCCGTTGAGCACGGCGACCGCCAGGGCCCCCCGCGCGGTCGGCATTTCGGCGCGGGGCTCCCACGTCTCGCGGCTCGGGATGAACTCGTACACACTGTCGAGCGCGCTCCAGCGGACGCGACCGCCGGTGTAGCCGCCGAAGACGAAGAGCCGGTCGCCGACGGCGGCAGCGGCGGCGTGGTGGACGGGTACCGGCAGCGAGGCGCGGGTCTCCCAGAGATTGAGCGCCGGATCGTACATCTCCACGGTGGCCACCGGTTCGGCATTGCCGCCGAAGCCGCCGATGACCCACACGCGCCCCCCGTGGGCGGCGACCGCCACTTCCTGGCGGGCGGTGGGCATCGGCGTGAGCTGGGTCCAGCGCCCCGGGGCCGCCTGGTCGACCGGCGCCGGCGAGTCGGTGAGGCGGCCGAGGCAGCCGGTGGCCAGTCCCACCAGCGCGAGCAGAGCGACCGCAACGCCCGGGCGAACGAGTCCCCGCATCACGCCTCCTTTGACGCAGCCTATGATGCCCGACGCGTGAGGTCGAGAAAAGCGGCTTCGTCGATCAGGGGGACGTCGAGCCGGCGGGCGTCGTCGGCCTTGCCGCCCGGCGCCTCCCCGACCACGACGAAATCGGTCTTGCGCGTGACCGACGACGTCACGCGGCCGCCCAGTGCCTCGACCAGCTCTCGCGCCCCCTCCCGGCTCAGCGACGCCAGGGTGCCGGTGATGACGAGGGTCTTGCCGGCCAACGGCTTGGGGCCGTCGGCCGTCGTCGTGCGTTCGGTCAGCTCCACGCCCAGCCGGCCGAGGTCGTCCAGCATCCGGCGGTTGGACTCGTCGTCGAAGAACTTCCGCACCGACGCCGCGATGGTGGGGCCGATGCCGTGGGTCTCGGCCAGCGTGGCCTCGGAGGCGACGGCCAGACGCTCGAGGCTCCCGAACCGCATTGCCAGCACGTGCGCCACGCGCTCGCCGACCATCCGGATGCCGAGCGCGTTGAGGAGCCGGGCGAGGCCGCGGCCCTTCGAGCCCTCGATGGCGGCGGCGAGGTTCTGCGCGGACTTCTCGGCGAGGCGCTCCAGCTCCACCAGCTGGGGAACGGTGAGCCGATAGAGGCCGGCGAAGTCCTTCACGAGCCCGCGGTCGACGAGCTGCTCGACCACCGCCTCGCCCAGGTGCTCGATGTCCATCGCGCGGCGGGAGCCGAAGTGCTGCAGGCGCCCCTTGAGCTGGGCGGGACAGGCGGCGTTCATGCAGCGCCAGTAGGCCTCGCCCTCCGGCCGGAAGGCGACGCCGCCGCAGGCCGGACACCGCTCGGGGAACGCGAACGGTACCGCCGCGGGCGGGCGCTTGGCAAGGACGACCTGCACGACGTAGGGGATGACGTCACCCGCGCGCTCGATGAGCACGGTGTCGCCGACCCGGACGTCCTTGCGGCGCAGCTCGTCCTCGTTGTGGAGGCTCACGTTGCTGATGACCACCCCGGCCAGCGGCACCGGCATCAGCTTGGCCACCGGCGTGAGCGCGCCCGTCTTGCCCACGTTCACCTCGATCGCCTGCACGACCGTCGTCGCCTGCCGGGCGGCGAACTTGAACGCGATGGCCCAGCGCGGGTGATGTGTCGTGGAGCCGAGCCGCCGCTGCAGGTCGAGCCCGTCCACCTTGACCACGACGCCGTCGGCGTCGTAGCCGAGGCCGTCGCGCTCGGCCTCCAGCGCCGCGCAGGCGGCGATCACCTCGTCGATCGACTCGCACCGCATCGACTTAGGATTGGTGCGGAGCCCGGCGGCGCCGAGCGCCTCCAGCGCCTCCCAGTGGCTGCTGAAGGCGAGGCCGGGTGACGATGAGACGTGATAGAGGAACGCATCGAGCGGGCGGCGGGCCGAGACGGCCGGGTCCTTCTGGCGCACCGCGCCGGCGGCGGCGTTGCGCGGGTTGGCAAAGGTCGCCTCGCCGGCCTCCTCGAGTCCGCGATTGAGACGCTCGAACTCGGCGCGCGGCATGAAGACCTCGCCGCGCACCTCCAGGTCTTCCACCTCGGCGAGTGAACCCCGGAGCACCATCGGCAGGCTGCGGATGGTGCGGAGATTCGCGGTGATGTCCTCGCCCACGCGGCCGTCGCCGCGAGTGGCGCCGCGCCCGAAACGCCCGCGCGCGTAGAGCAGCGCCACCCCGAGCCCGTCGATCTTCGGCTCGCACACGTAGCTGAAGCGCTGCCCGGGCAAGACCCGGCTGATGCGCGCCTCGAACTCGCGCAGGTCGTCGGGCGTCGTGGCGTTGTCGAGCGAGAGCATCGCCACCCGATGCTCGACCGACTGGAACGCCTCGATCGGCACCCCCGCCACCCGCTGGGTCGGGCTCTCCGGCGTCACCAGCTCCGGGAACTCCGCCTCCAGCGCTTTCAGCTCGCGCATCAGGGCATCGTACTCGGCGTCCGACACCTCCGGCCGCGACTCGATGTAGTACAGGTGGTCGTGCCGATGGATCTGCTCCCGGAGCTCCATCACCCGCTGCGCCGCATCCGCCGACTTCATGCCCGCCAGAATATCACCGCGCTCGAGATCGACGGCTCGTGGCCGCGCGAGCCACGCCCGGAGCGAGCAGCGGCGGCCGGCGAGCCATCGTGGCGCGCCAGGGATCCACGCACCCCGCGTCACCCGGCCGCCCCGGTCGGCGTCGCGGCTAGCGCGAGCGGGAGGAGAGGCGGATGACGAGGAAGACGGGCAGGAGGCCGGCGGCGACGATCGCGAGCGCGGGGATCGAGGCTTCGGGCCACTGCGATTCGGCGGTGCGTTCCCACACGGCAACGGAGAGCGTGTCGAACCCGAACGGGCGAAGCAGGAGCGTGGCGGGCATTTCTTTCACCGTCTCGACGAAGACGAGGACGAGCGCGGTGAGGACGCCGCTGCGCATCAGGGGCAGGTGGATGCGGGTGAGCGTGCGGCCGACGCCGGCGCCCAGCGAGCGGGCGGCGTCGTCGAACGACGAGGGGATCTTGACGAGGCTCGCCTCCAGCGTCTGGAGGCTCACGGCCAGGAAGCGGACGGCGTAGGCGAAGACGAGCGCGGCGGCCGAGCCGGTGAGGACGAGCGCGGCCGGGCGGCCCAGCACCCACTCGGTGGCGCCGGCCAGCACGTGGTCGAGACGGGCGAGGGGAATCAGCACGCCGACGGCGATCACCGAGCCCGGCAGCGCGTAGCCCATGCCAGCGATGCGCGTCGCCACGCGCACGACGGCGGCGGGATGCAGGCGCGCGGCATAGCCGAGGGTCAGCGCCAGGACGCACGTGACCAGCGCGGCGGCGGAGCCGAGCAGCACGGAGTTGAACAGCACGCTGCCGAACGCGGGCATCACCGAGCGCCAGCCGGGGCCGAGATCGCCGGCCCACACCAGCAGCCGTGCGACCGGCACGACGAAGGCCGCGGTCAGCACCAGTCCGCAGCCGGCGCTGGCCAGGACGGCCCGCGCGCCCGCGAGCGGCACGCGCTGCACCCCGGGGCCGCGGCGCTGGCTCTGCACGAAGCGGGCGCGCCCGCGCAGCGCCTGCTCGAGCAGGAGCAGCGCCAGCGCGAAGAAGAGCAGCAGGGTCGCGAGCTGCTCCGCCGCCACCCGATCGAACATGCCGTACCACACGCGGTAGATGGCTTCGGTGAGCGTGCGATACCCGAAGGTGGCGACGGTGCCGAAGTCGGCCAGCGCCTCCATCATGGCCAGCGAGGCGCCGGCCACCAGCGAGGGCCGGGCCATCGGCAGCGAGACCTGGCGGAACGCCTGCCAGCGCGAGCGGCCGAGGGTCCGCGCGGTCTCCAGCGTGGCGGCGCCCTGCTCGCGGAAGGCCGTCCGGGCCAGCAGGTAGACGTAGGGATAGAACACGAGCGTCATCACCAGCACGACGCCCCAGTACGCGCGCGGGTCCGGCAACGCGGCGGTCGGACCCAGATACTGCCGCAACGCCGTCTGCACTGGCCCTGGGTAGTCGAGGAGCCCGAGCACGGCGAAGCCGATGACGTAGGCCGGCAGCGCCAGCGGCAGGATCAGCGCCCACTCGAAGAGGCGGCGTCCGGGGAAGTCGTAGCTGGTCACGAGCCAGCCGAGCGCGGTGCCGAGCACGAGCGTGCCCCCACCGACGCCGGCGACCAGGGCCATGGTGTTGACCGTCAGCTCGACGAGCTGGGTGCGCCAGAGGTGGACCCACACGTCGCGGGCCGGCTGCGCCAGCGAGGTGACGACGGCCAGCGGAGGCACCGTCAGCGTCGCGGCGATGGCGAGCGCGCTGAGGGTCCAGAGCGACGGGAGCCGCGGCCGGGCGGGCCGCGGCCCCCGCGAGAGGGCGATCGAGGCGGGCAGGGCTACTTGTAGCCCGCCCGATCGGCGAGCTTCACCGCGGCGGCCTGGAGCTCACCGGCGGCGGCGATGTTGATGTCGTCCTGCTTGAACTTGCCCCAGCGGGCGACGATCGGGTTCACGGCCGCCTGCGGGTTGGCCGGGTACTCGAACGACAGGTCGGCGAACATCTGCTGGGCTTCGGGGCTGGACAGGAACTCGATGAACTTGACGCCGTTCGCGCGGTTCTTGGCGTGGGCCGTGACGCCCGCGCCCGACACGTTGATGTGAGTCCCCGTCGTCGCCTGGTTCGCCCAGAACGGTGCCACCGGGAACGCGGCGTCCTTGGCCACGAGGCGGGCGAGATAGTAGTGGTTGGTCAGCCCCACGTCGCACTGGCCGGCCGCGATCGCTTCCAGGATCTTGGTGTCGCCGTTGATGAGGGTCGGCTGGTTGGCCACCCAGCCGCGGACGATCTCCTCGGCGCGCGGCTCGCCATAGCGCTTGATCAGCGTCGCCACCATCGACTGGTTGTAGATGTACGACGAGGTCCGCAGGCAGATGCGGCCCTTCCACTTCGGGTCGCCGAGGGCCTCGTAGGTCGACAGCTCCGCCGGCTTCACCTTCCGGGCGCTGTACATGATCGTGCGCGCGCGGAC
Source organism: uncultured Candidatus Rokubacteria bacterium (assembly GCA_963743355.1). GTDB lineage: Bacteria > Methylomirabilota > Methylomirabilia > Rokubacteriales > CSP1-6 > AR5. The sequence goes on along the minus strand of CAVUPM010000002.1, from coordinate 1,557,220 downwards.
CGTGAGGCCGAACCAGCGCTGCTCGGGGTCGCGCAGGTGCGCGGGGATGTTGGCGAGCAGCTCGGGCGAGTCGACCTTGGCGAGGAGCCCGGCCCGGCTGGCGTTCCAGAGGTTGCCGGCGTCCACGGTGACCAGGACGTCGGCCGAGGTGCGCTCGCCTTCGGCCTTGAGCCGCTCGAACAGCTCACCCGTCTGGCCGGCCAGGAGCTTGACGTTGATGCCGGTCTTCCTGGTGAAGGCCTCGAAGGCCGCCTCCTGGCCGTAGTGCCGGGCGGTGTAGACGACCACCTCGGGCGCCTGGGCGCTCGTGGGCAGGGTCGGCGGGACGGCGAGAGCCAGGACGGCCCCCAGCGCCACGACCACCGTGCACAGCAGCGATGTCCGTCGCATACGCGTTCCTTTCTCGGGTATACTGCTGCGGGTCGAAAGCCTGACTCTTAGGTAAGCCTAATATGGCGAAGTCGTCAACCCTAAAAAATCGGCCGGACCGGGCCCGGGCCAACCACACCACGGCCTCGGTCCAGGACTACCTGGCCGCCATCTACGACCTGGCCGGCAGCGGCAAGCCGGTCATCGGCGCGCGCCTGGCCAAGCACATGGGGATCTCGGCCCCGGCCGTCACCGAGTCGATCCAGCGCATGACCCGCGGCGGCCACGTCAAGGTGGGGCGCGGCAAGGAGCTGACCCTCACGACCAGGGGGCGCCAGATCGCCGAGGTCATGGCCCGGCGCCACCGGCTCCTGGAGCGCTGGCTCACCGACACGCTGGGCCTCAACTGGACGGACGCGCACGAGGAGGCCCACCGCCTCGAGCACGCGCTGTCGCCCCGGGTCGAGGATCGGCTGGCCGAGATGCTCGGCATGCCGTCGACCTGTCCGCACGGCAATCCGATCCCGGGGATGCCGCGTCCGGCCGTCCGGTTCGAGCCGTTTCCGCTCGCCCAGGCCCGCGAGGGCACCGCGGTCGTGGTGGAGCGGATCACCGAGGAAGCCGAGGCCGACAAGAACCTGCTCGAGTACCTGTGGCGTCACAACGTGCGGCCGGGCCGGCGTCTGAAGATCACCGAGGTGGCGCCCTGGGCGGGGACCGTCACCGCGTCCGGCGACGGCCAGTCCATCACCCTGGGCCTGCCGGCCGCCGGCAAGATTTGGGTCTACCTGCCGAAAGATCCATAATCATCGTAGGGGGGTGATCTGCGCATGAAGCTGATCATCTGGGGGTCGGTGATCGTGGCGCTGTGCTACGCGGCCTACTCCGGGATGATCGCCGGGTGGTCGTGGATCGCCGTCAACAACGCGGTCGACGAAGTCATCACCAAGGACGGCATCGACTCGGTGCCGGCCCGCGACATCAAGAGCCGGATCATGCAGTCCACCAACGAGGCCGGGATCCCGCTCAACGAGCGCGACCTGACGGTCACCCACTACGACGACCGCACGGTGCGGGTGGAGGTCGTGTGGACCGTGCCGGTGATCGTGATGCGCGGCGACACGGTGCTGGCGGTGCCGCTGTCCGTGAAGCGGGCGTCGACCGCCGCGCCCGCTGCCGCCAAGCGCTAGCGCTTGCCGCCGGCCTGGGCGCGGGCGTCGGCCAGCAGCTTCGCCACCCGGTCGCGGTCCTCGCCCGGCGGCGCCACCGCCACGAACTTCTCCCACGACTTGATCGCGCCCGGCACGTCCTTGCGGACCTCGAAGAGCACCTGTCCGCGGTAGAGCAGTGCCGGCGGATAGTTGGGATCCTGTGCCAGCGCCCGGTCGAACAGGCCGAGCGCCCGGTCCACCATCTCGGGGCCGTGCTCGCCCTGGGCCGCGATGGCGGCGATGAGGCCGAGGTGCGTGGTGGCGTCCACGTTGTTGGGGTCGCGCTTGAGGACGGCCTGGTAGGCGGCGATGGCCTCGTTGTAGCGCCGCGCGAACAGGCTGGCGCGCGCCGCCTGCAGCATACCCTGCAGCATCTCGGGGGTCACCGGCCCCCGCGGCGCGTTCGCGGCGCTCGGCGCTTCCACGCCGGCCATCGGCCGGCTGCCGGGCATCGGCGCCCCGGCATTCGGGTCGGGCTCCGTGTAGCGCACGATGCCCACGCCGAGTCCCACGCCGAAGGTCACCAGCGCCACCGCCGCCACGCCGATCGCGGCCGGGTGGCGCCAGCCCGAGCGCCGGGGAGCGGCCGGGGCGTCGGCGGGCCCGGCGCCGGGGGCCGGCGCCGGGGCGACGCCCAGCCGGTCCAGCTCGGCCAGGATCGTCGCGGTGTCGGCCTCGTAGCGCGCGCGCAGATCGGCGTAGTCGGCGTCGGAGACGTGCCCGGCCCCGTGCTCGAACTCCAGCTCGCGCAGCGTGCGCAGCGCGGCGCGCCGGTCCTCGGCCAGCTGCTCGCGGGCGTCCAGGGGCAGCGGCAGCAGCGCGCCGCCGCCGGCGCGGCGCACCAGCGGCCACACCGCGAAGGCGACGGCCGGCAGGCCGATGGCGACCACGGCGAGCGTCACGCCGATCGCGGAGGTCACGGCTCGCTCTCCAGCTCGCGCCGGATGCGCTCGCGCATCGCGGGATCCACCGGCGGTGGCGCCGCCCGTCGCCGGCCCGTCCAGCGGCGTACGAGGAGCGCGACCAGTCCCAGGCCCACGAGCAGGGCGACGAGCGGCGCCACCCAGACCACGAGCGTGAAGCCCTGCCGCGGCGGCGAGAGCAGGATCCAGTCGCCGTAGCGCTCGACGAAGTACTGGCGCACCTGGGCCGGCGTCTCGCCGGCGGCCAGCCGCTCCCGCACGATCGCGCGCATCTGCGTCGCCATCTCCGAGGGCGAGTCGGCGACCGAGAGGTTCTGGCAGACGACGCAGCGTAGATCGGCGGCGACCTCGTACACCTGCCGATCGTTGACCGGGCGCGAGGGCTGCTGCGCGCGCACCGGCAGCGTGCTCACCAGCAGAAGAACCAGGGTCGCCAGGAGCACGGCCCACCCCCGCGCGTGGCGCTCGGTGGCACCCGCGTTGCACCTTCCGATTCGGTCGGCCACCCGGCAAGGAGGAGCTCGATGGATCCACGCGGGCTGATCGAGGACCTGGTGCAGAGGCTCGCACCGAACGCGACCGTCGTCGGCATCACCGAGGCGCCGGAGGGATACCGCGTGACCGTGGCCGGCACGAGCGGCGTCGTGGCCAATTGCGAGCTGCCGCGGCACGCCGTGGAGGCGGCCACCCGGCGCAGCACCGCGCGCGCGCGCCTGGCCGTCACGCTCAAGCGGTGCGCCGATGACGTCGACGTGCGTATCCCGGACGCGCGCGGCTGAGGCCTGCGTCATCGCGCCGGCGCCGGCTCGGCCAGCAGGGTCTCGACGGTGTCGCGGAACACCTGTTCGGTGACCGCGCTGACGTGCTTGACGCGGATCCGCCCCTGCCGGTCGATGAAGAACGTCTCGGGCACGCCGTAGACGCCGTAGTCGACCGAGACCCTCCCGGTCGGATCGGGCGCGTTGGGGAAGGTGAGGCTGAAGTCGCGGATGAACTTGCGGCCGGCCTCGTCCTTGTCCTGGATGTCCACGCCGAGCACGACGACGCCCCGGTCGCGATAGGCGCGCCAGCCGCGCTCCAGCACCGGCGCCTCCTCGTAGCAGGCGGGGTAGCACCACGACGCCCAGAAGTTCACCACGACGACCTTGCCGCGTAGCGCGTCCAGCGTCATCGGCGCGCCCTCGAAGGAGGTGAGTGCGAAGGACGCGGCCGGCCGGCCCACCAGCGGCGAGGGGATGTCGCGCGGGTTCAGCCGGAAGCCGTAGGCGAGCAGCGCCAGCACCGGCACCGCCGTCAACGGCAGCAGCCACCGCCAGGCGCGCCGCCTCACGCCGCCTTCCGCCGCGGCTCCGGCAGCACCGCCAGCAGGGTGCCGAGCGTCAGCACGAGGCCGCCGAGCCAGATCCACGAGACCATGCGATTGACCTGGAACTTCACGGTGGCCGAGGTCCCGTCGCGGGCGAAGTCGCCGAGCACGAGATAGACGTCGTCGATGAGCCCCAGGCGGTAGTCGACGTAGGCGATGGGTGACTGCTCCTGGGGGTAGAACTTCTTGGCCGGCTGCAGCACGGTGCCGGCACCGCGCCCGTTCAGCACGGTGAAGGTCCCGGTGACCTTGCCATGGTTCGACTCCTGGCTCTCGCGCAGGCCGTCGAAGCGGATGCGGTAGCCGCCCAGCTCGGTCTGCTCGCCGCGCTTGAGGGTGGTCTCGGTGTGCACCGACCACGTCTGCGAGCCGGTCACGCCGACGGCGACCACCAGGATCGACAGGTGCACGACGAAGCCGCCGTAGCGCCGGTTGTGGCGCCGGAGCAATCCGCCCAGCGCCGGCAGCGTCCGCTCGCCCATCGCCCGGCGCGCGCGGGTCGCGCGCACGAGATCGACGGCGATGGTGGCAGCCACGAACACCGTGAGCCCCAGCGACACCAGCACCACGACCGAGCCCACGCCGAGCAGCCGCAGCACGCCGGCCGCCACCACCCCGACGATCACGGGCCCGAGGAAGTTGCGCTTGAGGTTCTCGACCGACGCCCGTCGCCAGGCGATGAGCGGCCCCACGCCCATCAGGAAGATCAGGGACAGGAACAGCGGCACGTTCACCTGGTTGAAGAACGGCGCTCCCACGCTCACCTTGACGTCGCGGACGGCCTCCGACAGCAACGGAAACACGGTGCCGAAGAACACGGTGAAGGTCGCCGCCACCAGCAAGACGTTGTTCAGCAGGAATGCCGACTCGCGGGAGACGACGGAATCCAGCTCGCCCTGGGCGCCGAGCGTGTCCCAGCGCCAGGCGATGAGCACGAGCGACACCAGCACGACCACCGCCAGGAACGAGAGGAAGAACACGCCGATGGACCCCTGGCTGAACGCGTGGACGGAGGCGATCACGCCCGAGCGCGTCAGGAACGTGCCGAACAACGTCAGGCTGAAGGTGAGGATCACCAGCGCGATGTTCCAGAGGCGCAGCATGCGGCGGCGCTCCTGGATCATCACCGAGTGCAGCAGCGCCGTCGCGGTGAGCCACGGCATGAACGCGGCGTTCTCCACCGGATCCCACGCCCAGTAGCCACCCCAGCCGAGCACGTGATAGCTCCACCAGCCGCCGATGAGCAGGCCGAGCGAGAGGAAGTACCAGGCCAGGATCGTCCAGCGCCGGGTGGTGGTGATCCAGAAGTCGCCGACGCGGCCGGTGACGAGGGCGGCGATCGCGAACGCGAACGGCACCGTGAAGCCGGTGAAGCCGAGGTAGAGCGCCACCGGGTGCGTGATCATGCCGGAGTCTTCGAGCAGGGGATTGAGGCCGCGGCCATCGCCCGGGATCGCCGCCATCCGCGCGAACACCGGGGCCGGCACCGTCATGACCAGCAGGAAAAACGCCACCACGCCCAGCATCACGGTGAGGACCCACGGGTAGAGCTCGCGCGCGCTGGTGCGGTGGCGGAAGATGACGATGAGCGTGTAGAGGCCGACCATCCACGCCCACAGCACGATCGATCCCTCGAGGGCGCCCCACAGCGCGGTGATCCGGTAGTAGAACGGGGTCCCGAGATTCGTGTTGTTGGCGACGTAGCGGACCGAGAAGTCGAAGCTCAGGAACGCGTAGATCAGCAACAGCAGGCCGGCGGTGAGCAGCACGAACACGCCGAGGGCAGCGTGCTGGGCCGACTCCACCAGCGCCAGCCGCCCGCGCCGGGCGCCGAGGCCGGCGACCACCGCGCCGTAGACGGCCAGCGTCAGCGCGACGAGCAGCACGCCGGTGCCGATCTCCGGGATCATCGCGCGCCCTTGTCGAGCGTCTTGATGAGACCCCTGGACTGGGCCTCCGTCACGTCGTGCGGCGCCTGGTACTCCTCCGAATGCTTGGCCATGATGTGGGTCGCCTTGAAGTACCCCTCCGGCGTCCACTGGCCCTCCACCACCGCGCCCCGACCCTCTCCAAAGAGGTCGGGCGGCGCGCCGCGGTGGCGAACGGGCACGGTGGTCTTGCCGTCGGAGACGCTGAACGTGAGATTGAGCGTGGCCGGATCCCAGCTGAGCGTACCGCGCTGCACGAGCCCACCCAGCCGGTACGCCTTGCCCGGGACCGGCGCGGCCTGCAGCTCGGAGGGCGTGACGAAGTAGACGACGGACTGGGTGACGCCGGCCCAGATCATGTAGGCGAGCGCCAGCGCGATGACCGCACCCCCGATCAAGAACTTGGGCTTCACGGTTGTAGCGGGGGCCGCGAGGCCGGTTCGGGGCGTGGGTGGGCTGTCTCGGAAGGGGGGTGGCTCCGACTCCTGTTGTCGTTCCGTACTCCTGCTCTCGGGCTGATCAACTCGCGTTCCTTCCGGGCCAGCATCCGCCAGTAGCCACCGAGGATCACGGCGGCGACGGCGTAGGCGGCGGCGACGAATCCCCAGTTGTCGGGCATCACGCGAGCGCCTCCTCCTCGGCCGCGAGCACGCGGGCGCGCCGGGCGACGAAGTAGGCGCCGAGCAGCGCGAGCGCGGCGAAGTTGACGAGCAACGCGGTCAGGATGATCGGCGGCATCGTGCTCGATCCCGGCTTGAGCAGGGACGGCGGCTGGTGCAGCGTACGCCACCAGTACACCGAGAAGTGCACGAGCGGAATGTTGAGCGCGGCCACGATGCCCAGCACGGCGGCGTAACGAGCGCCGCGCTCGCGGTCCTCGATCGCGCCGCGGAGCAGCAGGTAGGCCAGGAACATGACGAACACGACCGCGACGCTGGTGAGGCGCGCATCCCACGTCCACCAGGTTCCCCACGTCGGCTTGCCCCAGATGGCGCCCGTCGTGATGTTGATGCCGAGGAAGACGGTGCCCACCTCGCAGGCCGCGTGGGCGAGCCGGTCGGCGCCGGGACGCCGGCTCGCCAGATAGGTGATCGAGGCCGCCAGCCCCACCGCGAACGCCAGGTAGGCCACCCAGACGGCCGGCACGTGCACGTACATGATGCGCTGCACGTTGCCCTGGGTGACCTCGCGGGGGGCCACGCCGAAGCCCATCACGAGCCCGGCCGCGAGACCGAGGCCGGCGAGCCAGCCGAGCAGCGTGGTCATGCGCGCTTCACCCCTCCAGGATGACGTCGAAGGTGAGGATGCCGATCGCCAGGTAGACGACGTCGGCCGCCACCAGGAGCTTGAGCCAGTGGGCGACGGCGGCGAGCGGCTCCCGCAGCAACAACGCCTCGGTGGCCTCGACCGTTCCCAGCAGCACCGGCACCAGGACCGGCAGCAGCAGTACCGGGAAGAGCAGCTCGCGAGCGCGCACCTGCGCGGTCATCGCCGCGAACAGCGTGCCGACGGCGGCGATGCCCACCGTGCCGAGCGCGATCACCAGGGCCAGGCCGGGCATCGCGGGGCCGAGATCCACGTTGAAGAAGAGGACGAAGAGTCCCAGCACCAGCGTCTCGACCACGCCCATGAGGGCCAGGCTGCTCACCAGCTTGCCGAGATAGATCGCCGACTTGTCGCCGGGAGCGAGGAGCAGCGCCTCCCAGCAGTCGTTCTCGCGCTCGACGAGGAACGCGCGGCCCAGGCCGAGCACGCCGCTCAGGATGAAGCCGAGCCAGAGCAGCCCCGGCAGTACGGAGTCCAGGCGCTCGCGATCGGGGCCCAGCGCGAACTGGAAGACGAACAGCAGGGCCAGCGAGAAGAACAGCAGCGCGTTCAGCGTCTCCTTCGAGCGCCGCTCGATCACCAGATCCTTCCAGGCCACGGTGAGGGCCCGTCGCGCGTACGTCAGGAGACATCCTCGGTGTGCGCGGTGTAGAGCCGCTGCACGTCCTGCGGGTCCAGTCCTACCCGTGGCGTGTCGAGCGCCACCCGGCCGCCGGCCAGGATCGCGAGGCGGTCGGAGATGCCGAGCTCACGGCCGAAGCTGTGGGTGACCATGAGCAGGGCGCCCCCGCCGGCCTTGAACGCCTCCAGCCGACCCTCCAGCCACTTGCGCGCGCGCTGGTCGAGGCCGGCGAACGGCTCGTCGAGCAGCAGCACACGCGGGTTCGTCAGCGCCAGCCGCGCCAGCGCGAGCCGGCGCCGCATCCCCGCCGAGAACGTGCGCACGCGGGCGTCCGCATGACGCTCGAGATCCACGTCGGCCAGGGCGCCGGTCACCGTCTCGCCATCGGCGGGGTGGCCGCGCAGTCGCGCCCAGAACACGAGGTTCTCGCGGGCGGTGAGATCCTCGTACACGTGAGCGCCGTGGGCGACCACGCCGAGGACGGCGCGCGCCGACTCGGCCTCGCGCACGCAGTCGTGTCCGGCGACCGTCGCCGTCCCGCGCGTGGGCCGGAGCAGCGTGGCGACGATCTTCAGGAGCGTCGTCTTGCCGGCGCCGTTGGGCCCCAGCACCGCGACCGCCTCGCCGGCGGCGACGTCGAGATCGACGCCATCGAGCACGCGCTGGGCACCGAAGACGCGAACGAGACCGACTACGCGGATGAGGGGTACGGCCACCATGCGTCGAACCGGCCCATTCTCGCCCACCGCCTCCAGACCGTCAAGAACGCAGGGCTCACGCTACACCCGTCTCCGCTCCCCGGCGATGACCCGGGCGACGACCGCGAGGACCGCCGCCATGTCGATGGCACCCCCGACGGCCCACATGATGATCCCGCCCCACGCCTGGTCCTCGAGCGGGCTGGGCGCATCGAGGACGGCCTGGTAGGCGTAGAGCGGCGCCGGACTGGCGGCCAGCAGCACGCCGAGCGCGCTGCTCGAGAAGGCGGCGAGCACGAGATAGACGACGCGCGCGGCCGCCGCGGGCGGGGTCGCCGACCGCGGCGCGGGGCTGACCACCGGCCACCAGAACACGATGGCCGCGAGGGCGAACGTGAGGTGCTCGAGGTCGTGGAGCCAGCCGGATGCGAGCGCGGCATCGTAGGCGGCGGGCAGGTGCCACACCCACAGGGTGACCGCGTAGAACGTCCACGCGACCGGCATCCGCGTGAGGGCGTCCCACGCACGGCGGGCAGGCGAGCGCCGGGCCAGGAGCGCCCGCACGCCCGCGCGCGCCCCCGCCGGCAGCGCCCACGCCACGGCCGGGAGAGGATCGGCCAGCAGCACCAGGGGCACGCCGACCATCATCAGGAGCACGTGCTGGATCATGTGGGCCAGGAACCGCTCGTGGGCGGCGTCGTGGAGGCCGAGGAGGGCCACGGCGATGACCACCAGGCCGGCCAGCGCGAGGGCCAGGCGGGCGATCGAGGAGCGGCGGAGCCGGGCCGGACTGCGCAGCGCCAGGCGTGCCCACCCGACCGCGTAGACGACGACGGCGATGGCGAGCGGCAGCGCGACCTCGGGCCGCCAGCTCCAGTCCATCGCCGTCAGTGATGCGCGAAGGTTCTCAGGCCTACCCGTTGATCCGCATGGCGCGCAGCCGCGCGATCCGCTCTTCCATCGGCGGGTGCGTCGAGAACAGCTTCATGAGCGCCCGACCGCTGAGCGGATTGACGATGAACAGGTGCGCGGTGGCCGGGTTGGCCGCCATGGGCACCGCGTGCGAGGCCATCTCCAGCTTCTCGAGCGCCTTGGACAGCCCCCAGGTGCGGCCGGCGAGCCGGGCGCCGGTGGCGTCGGCCTGGAACTCCCGCGAGCGCGATACCGCCATCTGCACGAGCATCGCGGCGATCGGCGCGACCATCGCCATCGCGATCATCGCGATCGGGCTCGGCGAATCCTCGTCGTCGTGGCGGCCGCCGCCGAAGAACGCCGCCCATTGCGCCATGTGCGCGAGGTAGGTGATGGCGCCGGCCAGGGTGGCCGCGATGGTGGAGATCAGGATGTCACGATTGACCACGTGGGCCAGCTCGTGCGCCAGCACGCCCTCGAGCTCGTCGTCGTCGAGGACGCGCATGATCCCCTCGGTGACGGCGACCACCGCGTGCTCCGGGTTACGGCCGGTGGCGAACGCGTTGGGCTGATCGTTCGGGATCAGGTACACGCGGGGCATCGGCACGCCGGCCTTGCTCGCCAGCCGCCGGACCATGTTGTAGAGACCGGGCGCCTGCGCCTCGGTGATCGGCTGCGCGCGGTACATCGCGAGCACGATCTTGTCGGACCACCAGTAGCTCGCGAAGTTCATCACGAGCGCCAGGATGAACGCGATGAACATGCCCTGGCGCCCGCCGATCGCGCCGCCGAGCAGCACGAGCATGATGGTCAGGACCGCCAGGAGCAGCGCGGTCTTGAAGACGTTGGACATGTGTGTCCCCCCTTCGAGGTTTGGACGCTCTGAGGGTACCAAAGGGTCCCCGAGTGGTCAAACACCTTGACTTGCCGGGACCCCGTCGCTATACTGAGCCGGTTTACTTGAAAACTTCTTTAATGACACAGACTTACGAGGTCTTCTCGCGACGCGCAGGAGACCCGTCGAGGGATGCAGGGGCCATGATCATCCGCGTATCCGAGCTCGACGAGCAGGGGCTCCGGATCGACGATGTCGCGGCGTTCTCGGCAGCGCTCAGCGACCCCGCGTGGCGCCTCGAATCGATCGTGCTCGAGGTCGAGCCCGACGGCGCCGAGGTGTTCGTGCGCGGCCGGCTGGCGACGACGGTGCCGCTCACGTGCGGGCGCTGCGTCGAAACGTTTCCCGGGCGCATCGACGTCGACGTCGACGTGCGGCTGGTACCGCGGCCGGCCGGCGCCGACAGCGTGGAGCTGGGCGCCGACGATCTCGACGTGGATTTCTACGACGACGATCAGGTCGACCTGGCCCGCGTGGTGGAGAACTCCGCCACGCTGGCCCTGCCGATGAAGCCGCTGTGCCGGCCCGATTGCCGGGGGCTGTGCGCCGCGTGCGGCGCGAACCGCAACGTCGTGGCCTGCACGTGCGCGCAGCACCCGCCCGATCCGCGGCTGGTCGCCCTGCGCGACCTCGCCGCCCGGCACACCAACTGAGATCCTCCGGGCCGACAGAAAGGACGTTCCGTCATGCCGCTGCCGAAACGACGCCATTCCCGCGCGCGCGGGCGCAAGCGCCGCACGCACTACAAGCTGGCCGTGCCGACGCGCGCGGTGTGCCCGCAGTGCCGGGAGAGCAAGCAGCCCCACCGCATCTGCCCGCACTGCGGGTACTACAAGGGGCGCGAAGTCCTCTCCGTCGAAACGGCCTAGCGTCGCCGCCCCCCGTGGTCGCGGCCAACGGGAGCCGGTGAAGGCATGAAGATCGCCGTCGACGCCATGGGTGGCGACCACGGCCCCGCTGTCGTCGTCGAGGGCGCGGTCGCGGCGGTGCGGGAGTATGGAGCCTCCGTCATCCTCGTCGGCGATCGCCAGGCCGTCGACGTCGAGATCCAGCGCCTGGGCGCGCAGTCTCTCGGCCTCGAGGTGCGCCACGCCTCCGAGGTGGTGGGCATGGCCGAGAGCCCGTCGCTGGCGCTGCGGCGCAAGCGCGATTCGTCGCTGCGCGTCTCCGCCGAGCTGGTCCGCGACGGCAAGGCGGCCGCGTTCATCTCGGCCGGCAACACCGGCGCCGCCCTGGCCATCTCGATGTTCGTCATCGGCGTCCTGCGCGGGATCGATCGCCCCGCCATCGCCGCCGTGCTGCCCAGCCTGCGCGGCTTCACCGTGCTCATCGACGCCGGCGCCAACGTCACGCCCAAGGCCTGGCACCTCTTCCAGTTCGCGATCATGGGCCACGTGTACGCGCGCGACATCCTAGGGCTGGAGCGGCCGCGGGTCGGTCTCCTGTCGGTGGGCGAGGAGGAGGGCAAGGGCAACGACCTCACGCGCGAGTCCTACGATCTCCTGAAGGAGTCGCGGCTGAACTTCATCGGCAACATCGAGGGCCGGGACATCTACAACGGCAACTGCGACGTGATCGTCACCGACGGCTTCACCGGCAACGTCGCGCTCAAGATCTCCGAGAGCCTGGCCGAGATGGTCGGCGCCATGATCAAGGAAGAGCTCACGCGCGACCTCCGCTCGAAGGTCGGCGCCGCGCTGGCGGTGCCGGCGTTCACCCGGTTCCGCAAGCGCGTGGACTACACCGAAATGGGGGGCGCCCCGCTGCTCGGCATCGACGGCGCCGCCATCATCTGCCACGGGGCGTCGCCGGTGAAGGCCATCAAGAACGCCGTGCGGGTGGCGGCGGAGTGGGCCAAGGCCGGCCTCAACGAGCACATCAAGGCCGCGCTGGAAGCGGAGATCGCGCGCGGCGGGCGAGAGGGGGGCCGGGAATGACGCGCGCCAGGATCACCGGGGTGGGAGCCTACGCGCCCAAGCGGGTGCTGACGAATGCCGAGCTCGAGAAGATGGTGGCCACCAGCGACGAGTGGATCGTCCAGCGCACCGGCATCCGCCAGCGGCACATCGCCGACGAGAGCGAGGCGACGTCCGACCTGGCCGTCAAGGCGGCGCAGCAGGCGCTGGAGCGCGCCAACCTCGTGCCGGAGGACATCGAGTTCATCGCCGTCGGCACCACGACGCCCGACATGATCTTCCCGTCGGTCGGTAACATCGTCCAGCACCGCCTGGGCTGCCGGCGGGCCGGCTCGGTCGACCTGATGGCCGCCTGTGCCGGCTCGGTCTACAGCCTGGTCACCGGCGCCCAGTTCATCCAGACGGGCAAGTACAAGCGCGTGCTGTGCATCGGCGCCGAGACGCTCTCCAAGATCACCGACTTCACCGATCGCGGCACCTGCATCCTGCTCGCCGATGCCGCCGGCGCCGTCGTGCTGGAGGCCACCGACGAGGACCGCGGCATCATCGACGTCGATCTCTACTCGGACGGGCAGTACTGGGAGCTGCTCTACATGCCGGGCGGCGGCTCCCGCCACCCGGCCACCGCCGAGACCGTTGCCCAGCGGATGCACTACGCCAAGATGAAGGGCAACGAGGTCTTCAAGGTGGCCGTGCGGATGTTCGCCGAGTGCGCCGAGAAGATCCTCTCGCGCAACGGCTTCACGGCCGCCGACGTGAGCCTGTTCATCCCGCACCAGGCCAACCTCCGCATCATCGAGGCGGCGAGCAAGCGCGTGAACCTGCCGATGGATCGCGTGTTCGTCAACGTGGACCGTTACGGCAACACCGGCGCCGCCTCCATCTACGTCGCCCTGGAGGAGGCGCTGGCCGCCGGCCGCATCAAGCGCGGCGACCTCGTGCTGATGGCCGCCTTCGGCGGCGGCTTCGCCTGGGGCGCCGTCCTCATGCGGTGGTGAAAGTGACCACGGTGGTAGCAGGAGCCGGACGGAGCCGGAAACCTTCTATGCCAGCCCACCCACGTTTCTATCCGTGCAAGCGGCCTCCGCTACAACAGCACGCCTGTATGCGGCACCCGCGCCCATGACCATCGCCTTCATGTTCCCCGGGCAGGGCTCGCAGGCCGTCGGCATGGGCCGCGCGTTCTCCGAGACCTCGGGCGCCGCCAAGCGCATCTTCGAGGAGGCCAACGACGCGCTCGGCTTCGACCTGCGGCGCGTGATGTTCGAAGGCCCCGAGACGGAGCTGGCGCTGACGGCCACCACCCAGCCCGCCGTGTTGACGGTCAGCGTGGCGGCGGCCGCCGCCTGCGCCGAACGTGGGCTGACGCCGTCACTGGCCGCCGGCCATAGCCTGGGCGAGTACTCGGCGCTGGTCGTGGCCGGAGCGATCTCCCTCGCCGACGCCGTGCGCGTCGTGCGCCGGCGCGGCGAGCTCATGCAGGAGGCCGTGCCGGTCGGCACCGGCGCGATGGCCGCCATCATGGGCGTGGGCGCGGGCGTCGTCGAGCAGGTGTGTGCCGAGGCCGGCCAGGGTGAGGTGGTGCAGATCGCCAACGTGAACTCCGAGCAGCAGATCGTCATCGCCGGCCACCGGACCGCCGTCGAGCGCGCGGTGGCGCTGGTCAAGGAGCGCGGCGGGCGCAAGAGCGTGCTGCTCCCGGTGAGCGCGCCGTTTCACTGTTCGCTGATGTCGCCGGCCGCCGAGGGGTTGGCGCTCGAGCTCGCGAAGCTGACGGTGAGCGATCCGATCATCCCGGTCGTGCGCAACGTCGACGGCGGCGTCACCCGCCGCGCCGCCGACGTCGTGCCGTTCCTCCTGCGGCAGGTGGCGAGCCCCGTGCGCTGGACCGCGTGCGTGCAGCGGCTCGCCGCCGAGGGCGCCACCGCCTTCGTCGAGATGGGGCCGGGGCGCGTGCTGAGCGGGCTCGCCCGGCGCATCGTCGAGGACGCGCGCACCGCCGCCGTCGAGGATCCGGCCGGGCTCGACAAGGCGCTCGCCGCGCTGGCGGCGCCGTGACGACGCCGCCGCTCGGCGGCAAGATCGCCATCGTCACCGGCGGCAGCCGCGGGATCGGCGCCGCCATCGCGGCGTTGCTGGCCGAGCACGGAGCGGCCGTGGTAGTCTCTGGCCGCGACGCGGACCGGTTGCAGCGCGTGGTGCAGGAGCTGGAGGAGCGGGGCGCGTCCGTGCACGGCGTCGTGGCCGACGCGGCCAAGCGCGAGGACGTCGACCGGCTCGTGGAGGCGGCCAAGGAGCGGTTCGGGCGGATCGACGTCGTCGTCAACAACGCCGGCATCACGCGCGATGGGTTGCTGATCCGGATGAAGGACGACGATTGGGACCGGGTCATGGAGACCAACCTGCGCGGCGCGTTCCTGATGACCCGGGCGGCCGCCAAGCTGATGGTGCGGCAGCGGAGCGGGCGCATCATCAACATCGCCTCCACCGCGGGCGCCATGGGCAACCCCGGCCAGGCGAACTACTCGGCGGCGAAGGCCGGGCTCATCGGGCTGACGAAAGCCACCGCGCGCGAGCTGGCCCACTGGGGCATCCTCGTGAACGCGGTGGCGCCGGGCCTCATCGAGACCGGCATGGCCGCGGCCATTCCGGCCGAAGCCCGGGAGGCGCTGCTCGCGCAGGTGCCGCTGAAGCGGATCGGCTCGGCCCGCGAGGTGGCCGAGATGGTAGGATTCCTGGCCGGTGACGGGGCTGCCTACGTGACGGGGCAGGTGTTCCACGTCAACGGCGGCCTGTACATGTAGGAACCACTTCTTCGGGAGGTGACGAGTTCATGGCGAAGTCAGTCGAGGAGAAGGTGAAGGAGATCATCGTCGAGCAACTGGGGGTCGACGATGAAGACGTCAACCCCAACGCGAAGTTCATCGAGGACCTGGGCGCCGACTCTCTCGATACGGTCGAGCTCGTCATGGCCCTGGAGGAACACTTCGACATCCAGATCCCCGACGAGGAGGCCGAGAAGATCGTGACGGTCGGTGACGCCATCCAGTACATCAAGGAGAACTCCTAGGCTCGTGGAGCCGCGGCGGGTCGTCCTCACGGGCTTGGGCGCGCTCACGCCGGTGGGCAACACCACCGAGGAGTTCTGGTCCGCCCTCAAGCAGGGCAAGTCCGGCGTCGGGCCCATCACCAGATTTGACGCCACCGGCTACCCGACCCGCATCGCCGGCGAGGTCCGCAACTTCGATGAGGGCAAGTACATCGACAAGAAGGAAGTGCGCCGGCTCGATCCCTACCTGAAGTACGCCGTCGCCACCAGCGTCATGGCCGTGGAGGACGCCGCCCTGGATCCGGCCAAGGTCGACGGCACCCGCTTCGGCGTGTGCATCGGCTCCGGCATCGGCGGGATCACGACCCTCATCGAGGGCGAGGACGTCCGCCGGACCAAGGGCGTCGACCGCGTCTCACCGTTCGTGGTGCCGATGCTCATCATCAACATGGCCTCCGGCCTGGTCTCGATGCGCTTCGGCGCCAGGGGGCCGAACTCCTCGGTCGTCACCGCGTGCGCCACCGGTAACCACGCCATCGGTGACGCCTTCAGGATCATCGAGCGGGGCGACGCCGACGTCATGATCGCGGGCGGGGCGGAGGCGATGATCGTGCCGCTCACCATCGCCGGCTTCTGCTCGATGAAGGCGATGTCCACCCGCAACGAGGCGCCGGAGAAGGCCTCGCGCCCGTTCGACGCCGGCCGCGACGGCTTCGTGTGCGGGGAGGGGGCCGGGATCGTGGTGCTGGAGGCGCTCGAGCACGCCGTCCGCCGCGACGCGCGCATCTACGCCGAGATCGTCGGTTACGGGATGACGAGCGACGCCCACCACATGACCGCGCCCGATCCCGACGGCGACGGCGCCGCCCGCGCCATGCAGCTCGCCCTCGCGGGTGCCGGCATCGACCCGGGCGCCGTTGGCTACATCAACGCCCACGGCACCTCGACGCCCTACAACGACAAGTTCGAGACCATCGCCATCAAGCGGGTGTTCGGTGACCACGCGCGCCGGCTGGCGGTGTCGTCGACCAAGTCGATGACCGGCCACCTGCTGGGCGCCGCCGGTGGCATCGAGGCCATCGCCACCGCGCTCGCGCTGCACCACGGGCTCCTGCCGCCCACGATCAACTACGACACGCCCGACCCCGACTGCGACCTCGACTACGTGCCCAACCAGGCCCGCAAGGTCGACGTCGAGTACGCGCTGTCCAACGCGTTCGGCTTCGGCGGTACGAACGCGACGCTCGCCTTCCGTCGCTATCGCGGCTGATCCTTTCGCCGCGCTCGAGGCCCGGCTCGGCTACCGCTTCGCCGATCGCGCGCGGCTGGCGCGCGCCCTGACCCACGCCTCCTACGCGGCCGAGCATCCGCCCGCCGAGCCGCAGGACCCGCTGGCCTTCCTGGGCGACGCCGTGCTCAGCCTCGTGGTGGCCGAGCACCTCGTGCGTGCCGAGCCGACGGCGTCGGTCGGGCGACTCACGCCAAGGCGGGCCGCGCTGGTCGCCGACGAGACGCTCGCCCGATGGGCGGCCACGCTCGACCTCGGCTCCCTGCTGCGCCTCGGCCGCGGCGCCGAGCAGACCGGCGGCCGCGCGACCGCATCGATCCTCGCCACGACGCTCGAGGCCGTCCTCGGCGCGCTCTACCTCGACGCCGGCCTCCCCGCGGTGCGCGCCGTCGTCGGCCGGCTGGCGGGGTGGTAGTGCCAGCCGAGGCGGGCCGGTCTCCGGCGCGGCGAGGCGAGCCTGTGGACGGAAGCGTGCGGGCCGAGGCGGGCCGGTCGTGCTACTGCTCCGACAGGTGAATCTGGCCGCCGATGCTGCCGAGCGCGCCTTCCGCGCCGCGATCGACCTCGCCCGCCGCCGCGAGGAGAGGTCGCTCGAGTTGCGCGGATCTGACCCACGCGCGACCTTGCTGGAAGAACTGTCGTGAGCGGTGATGGCGGTCGGCGGCCAACTGTCTCGATCCAGCGGACGGGTTCCGCCGGCGGTCCTCCGAACGCGTGATAGGCTGAGCCCATGCGGTTCTTGAGGCGCTTCTGGCCGTTCCGGCGGCGCGCGAGCGTGGTGCCGCTCGCGTCGGAGGATTTGCTGGCGACGGAGGAGCGACTGCGCCACGCCGCCGAGGACGTGCTCGTCGTGCACGAGCGCCAGATCCGCGGCGGCGTCGTCCTCTTTCGCGGCACGCTGCGGGTGGAGACGCCCCGGGCCCTCGAGACCCTGCTGGCGCGGTTCGAGCCCTTCGGCTACACGCCGTTCGTGCGCGCCGAGGGCGACGGCGTGGTCGTGCAGGCGTGGCCGCTCGGCGACCTGCGGCAGCCGGCGCGGCCGATGCTGGCGCTCACGCTGTTCGCGCTCACCGTCGTGTCCACGTTCCTGGCGGGCGCGTTCTTCTTCGTCGGCTCGGAGACCTTCGACGCCTATCGCGCGCTGCCGTTCCCGGGCTGGCTCGTGAGCGGCGCGCCCTTCGCCGTCACCCTGCTGGCGATCCTCGGCGTGCACGAGTTCGGCCACTACTTCACGGCCCGGTACTACGGGGCGGCAGTGAGCCTGCCGTACTTCATCCCGGCGCCCATCCTGTTCGGCACCTTCGGCGCCATCATCCGCATGCGCTCGCCCGTTCGCGATCGTAACTCGCTGTTCGACATCGCCGCCGCCGGCCCCCTGGCCGGCCTCGTGGTCGCCGTCCCCGCGCTGATTCTCGGCCTGTCGTGGTCGCGGGTGGTGCCCGCCACCGGCGATCCGAGTCTCGGCGGCTTCGGCTACTCGCTCTTCACGCAGCTGTTCGTGTACCTGCGATTCGGCTCGGTCGACGGCATGGCGGTGATGACGCACCCCATGGCCGACGCCGCCTGGGTCGGCTGCTTCGTGACGGCGCTCAACCTCTTCCCGGTCGGCCAGCTCGACGGCGGGCGCATCGCCTACGCGCTGTCGGCGCGGCGGCACCGGGCGCTTGGCGTCGCCACCTGGGTGGTGCTGCTGGTGATGGGCGCGCTGACCGGCTCGGTGAACTGGTTCGTGTGGGCGGCCCTGCTGTTCTTCCTCGTGGGTTTCGATCACAGCCCGCCGCTCGACGATCTCACCCCGCTCACGCCCGGCCGCCGGCTGCTCGGTGTCGCCTGCCTGATCCTCTCGGCGCTGCTGATCCCACCGATCCCGATCTAGCGCCCCGACCCGCCCGCCCACCGGGGCGGCAAGAAACCCGACAGTCCGGCGCCGTCGACGGCCGAAGGCCTTGGCACGAGCGGCGCACCGAGGCCCACCTTTAGGCGGCGGCGCCGGCGCCAAATCGCCGTCCGAATCGGTTACTCTCGAAGGGAACAGGCGGCATGGGCGACTTCGCCGATGGTGGGCGAGGGGCGGCTCGACAGCGTCACCACGGCGGAGGCTCTCGATGATGAGGCGGCATCTCGGCTGCAACGTCTTCGCGTTGCTGATCCTGCTCCTGCTGCCGCTCACCGGCGGCGCGCAGACGCTCTCCACCGCAGATCTCGCCGATGAGTGGCAGGTCAGCTACGTCGCGACGCCGACCACCGCGTTCATGGGGCCGAGCATCCAGGCCTACCAGGGCACCGTGACGTTCAGCGCCGCCGGCGTCGCCTCGGGGACGATCATCGCCGCCGAGTTGGCGCCAACGGCGCTCACCTTCACCGTCACCGGCAGCCTCGCGCTCTCATCGCAGGGATTGCTCACGGGCACGCTCGCGCTCACGGGGCCGGACACCCGCTCGCTGGAGGTGGCCGAGGCACGGATCCTCGCCGACCGTCACACGATCGTCGGCGTCGTCACCAGCACCCGCCCCGACACACCCCTGACGGAGACCGGGCTCGTCACCCTGACCCGCCGCGCCCGCCAACCGGCCGCCCGCGTCGAGGAGCTGGCCGGCGATTGGCGCTATCACGAGCTCACGCCGAGCAGTCTCGCGCTCGACGGGGGCGACGCCGACTGGACGCGGGGCACGATCGCATTCGACGCGAACGGCTGCGCCGTGGCCGACCTGGTCTTCTCGGACGGCGCGGTTCGAGCGACGCCGGATCCCGCCGGCTTTGGCTGCGTGCATCTCGCGAGCGATGGCGCTGTCCGGGGGACTGCGGCGGGCATCGACGCACAGCTGACCGCCGGCGCCGTCACGTCGCCGGGCGACCTGATCCTCGGCGTCACGCGCGCGCCCGCGATCGGCTTCCCGGGCCTGGTGGCGATGTCCGGGCTCGCGCCGGCCGGCGGCCCCGCCTTCTCGGACGCCGACCTCGCCGGCGCCTGGCGCGTCTATCTCCAGCGCGTGGAAGCGAGGCGCTCGGGCGGGACGTGGCAGCTCGGCCGGTCCGTGTTCGCCAACGACGGCGGGCTCACGACGGCGACGCTGCACGACGTCGCCGGCAGCGTGACGCTCCTCACGGGCGGCGGCTTCAGCGTCGCGCCCGACGGGACGGTGACGGGGACTCTCACGGCGGCCGCCGCCCCGACCCCCGAGGAGTACCAGATCCACGGCACGATGCGCGCGGGCCGGGACCTCGTCGTCGGCGTCGTCACGGCGAGGCTCGGCGCGATCACTCACCACGGTCTCGTCCTGCTGGTGCGCGAGCTCACCGTTCTGGACTTCGCGCAGCCCGCCTACACGGTGACCCGGGGGCAGACCGCCCGCATCACTGTCCTGCGCCGCGGCAATCGGCACGATTCGGTCAGCGTCGACTACTCCGTGAGTCGCGGGACGGCGCCGGGCGACGACGTAAGCGCGGCGGGCACGCTGAGCTTCGGCCCCGCGACCGACAGCCTCACCTTCGACGTGATGACCAGCGCCGGCGGCCCCCTCCGGGGCAGCCGCACCGTGAACCTCGCCCTCGGCAACCCGCTCGGCGCCGACGCGCGGCTCGGGCAGGCGACCGCGGTGCTCACGATCGAGGAGGGCGCGATCCCGGCCGCCGCCGCCGGCACCGTGCGCCTCGTGGCGCCCGCCAGTGTGCTGGAGGGCGGGGCGGCTGTCCTCACGTTCGTGCGCTCCGGCGGGACCGACGGCGGCGTCACCGTGCAGTGGACCCCGGTCGACGGCACGGCTCGGACTGCCCTCGACTACACGGCCGCGGGTGGCACGCTGACGTTCGCGACGGGGGAGACGACGAAGCAGGCCACCGTGCAGACGCTGGCCGACGGCGCGGTCGAGGGGGACGAGACCTTCCACGTGAGGCTGCAGAATCCGATGGGCCTCACGCTGGGGACACCGTCGGCGGCGACGATCACGATCCTGGACGCCCAGCCGGGGCTGCAGTTCGCCGAGGCCGCGTCCACCGTGAGCGAGGCGGCGGCCAGCGCGACGATCCGGGTCGTGCGCACGGGGCCGGCCACGGGGACGGTGATCGTGCGCTACTCGACCTCGCCAGCGACCGCCCAGCCGGGAACGGACTACACCCCGGTGGGCGGCGTGCTGACGTTCGCCAGCAACGTGCGCGCGGCGACCTTCACGGTGCCGATCCTCGCCGACGCGCTGGTCGAGTCGCCGGAGGCGCTCGTCCTGACGCTGAGCGAGCCGAGCCTGCCCGCCCAGCTGGGTCCCCAGCGGACCGCCACGCTCACGATCCTCGACAACGACACCGCCGGCGTGTTCCAGCTGAGCGCGGCGGCGTACTCGGTCGCCGAGAGCGCCGGCTCGGCACTCATCACCGTGCGGCGGAACGGCAACGCGGCCGGAGCCACGGTGGGCTACGTGACCAGCTCGCCGGGCGGCACCACGGCGACCGCCGGCGTGGACTACCTCTCCGCGCAGGGCACGTTCACCTTCGGGGCGAACGAGACGACGAAGACGTTCTCGGTCCCGATCCTCAACGACAGCCGCGACGAGACCAACGAGACCTTCGTCGTGCAGCTGCAGGGTGCCGTGCTCGGCGTGCCGAACAGCGCGGTGGTCACGATCGTCGACGACGACGTGGCGGGGACCGTCGCGTTCCGGGCGGCGACGTTCACCATGGCCGAGACCGCCGGCGTGGCCCTCGTCACCGTGGCTCGCACCGGCGGGGCGGCCGGCGGCGTGACGGTGAACTACGCGACGGCCAACGGGAGCGCCACCGCCGGCGGAGACTACGCGGCGGCCTCCGGGATCCTCACGTTCCACGCCGGCGAGACGGCGAAGACGCTGGCGATCGCCATCACCGACGATCAGGTGCGCGAGGGCAACGAGACCTTCACGGTGACGCTGAGCAATCCCGGCGGCGGGGCCGCGCTGGGGGCGTTGGCCACGACCACGGTCACGATCACCGACAACGAGACGGGGCCGACGGTGCAGTTCGGCGCGGCGGCCTACAGCGTCGTGGAGAACGCCGGCAGCGCAACGATTACCGTGACCCGCACCGGCAGCACCCTGGCCGGCCAGACCGTCCGCGTCCGCTCGGTCGCCGGCGGCACCGCGCCGGCCGGCAACTTCGAGGCGGTCGACCGGATCGTCCCTTTCGCCGCCGGGCAGGCCAGCGCGACCTTCCCGGTGACCGTCAACAACAACACCGCCCTCGACGGCGACCGTACGGTGCTGCTGGAGCTGAGCGAACCCGCGGTTCCCCTGAGCCTGGGCGTGCCCCGGATCGCCGTCCTTACCATCCGCAACGACGATGCGGTGCTGCAGTTCAGCGGACCGATCACCAGCGTGACCGAAGGGGGGACGGCGACCCTGACGGTGCAGCGGATCGGCTCGACGCTGGGGACGGCGACGGTGCGCTACGCCACCGCCGACGGCTCGGCGGCGGCGCCGGGGGACTACACGAGCAAGACCGGGATGCTCACCCTGGGGCCGGGCGTGAGCAGCCAGCCGCTCACCGTCGTGACGAGGGCCGACACCGTCGCCGAGCCGACGGAGACCCTCAGCGTCACGCTGAGCCAGCCCACCGGCGCCGTCCTGAACGCGCAGAACGTGGCGACGGTCCAGATCGTGGACAACGACCTCGTCGGCACCGTGCAGTTCGAGGCGGCCAGCTTTTCGGTCGTCGAGGGCGCCCTCGCCACCATCGGGGTGGTCCGCACGGGAGGTGCGGCCGGGCCGATCACGGTCAACTACGCGACGCAGCCGGTGGGCAGCGCCACCGGCAGCCCGGTGCCCGGCCCCGGTGCCGACTACCTCCTGCGCTCGGGCACACTGACCTTCGCGGCCGGCGCCACCCGCCAGACGTTCACTGTCCCCTCCCTGCAGGACACCGCCCTCGAAGGCCAGGAGAGCGTTCCTTTGCAGCTCAGCGTTCCGGCGGGCAGCGCGGCCGTCCTGGGCACGCCGGCGACGGCCTCGCTGAATATCGTGGACGACGAGCAGGCGAGGTTCCAGTTCACCGCGACCGCGGCCACCGTGGCCGAGGCGGCCGGGAGCGTCACGCTGACCGTGCAGCGGCTGGGCCCGAGCAGCGGCAACCACAGCGTCAGCTACACCGTGAGTGGCGTGACCGCCACTGCCGGCGCCGACTTCGACCCGGCCGGCGGCACGCTGCTGTTCCCGCCGGGCGTCGTGAGCCGGCCGTTGACGGTGCCCATCGTGGCCGACACGCTGAGCGAGCTCGCGGAGACTTTCCGGGTGACGCTGACCGCCCCGAGCGCGGGTGCGGCGCTCGGCTCGGCCAGCGAGGCCACGGTCACGATCACCGACGACGACCCGATCGGCGTCGTGCAGTTCGCTGCCGCGAACTACTCGGTGGTCGAGGGCGGCGCCGTCACCCTGGTCGTCACCCGCACCGGGGGGACCGCAGGGCCGGTCACGGTCGCCCATGCCACGAGCAACGCCTCCGCGACGGCGGGCGCCGACTACGATTTGGCGAACGGCGTCCTCACGTTCGCGGCCGGCGAGGTCAGCAAGACGCTCGTCGTCCAGACGCTGCCGGACACGGAGGTGGAGGGCAGCCACGCCTTCGACGTCACGCTGAGCGCGCCCACGCCCGGCCTGGCCCTCGGCACCACGTTCCGGACCCGGGTCTGGATCGTCGACGCCCAGCAGATGGTCCAGTTCGCCCAGCAGCTCTACCCGGTGGTCGAGGGCGGCACGGCCACGATCACGGCGATCCGCACGGGCGTGCCGGCCGGTACGGTGAGCGCCTCCGTCAGCGTCGGCGGGCCCGCGCAGCCGGGGATCGACTACGTGGACCCCGGCCCGATCACGCTCGTCTTCCCCCCCGGCGTCGCGACGCAGACGATCACGATCCGGACCTTGCCGGACACCGTGGTGGAGGGCGGCGAGACGGTGAGGTTCGAGCTGGTGAGCGCGACCGGGGGGGCCGGCATCGGCAGCATCCCCGTGGCCACGCTGTTCATCTTCGACAACGAGCGGCCCGACCTCACCGTCACGTCGGTGAGCGGACCCCTGCAGGCCGCCAACGGTCTGCCGATGACGGTGACCGCCGCGGTCAGGAACGAGTCCGGCGGCCCCGCCCCCGCCAGCAAGCTCGGGGTGTTCCTCTCGCCGGGCGACGCCACGCCCGGCGCCGGCCTCTTCCTGGGGCTCGTCAGCACCCCCACGATCCCGGCGCTCACCACCGCCACGGTGACGGGCGCGGTCATGGTGCCCACCAGTGTGTTGGCCGGACAGTACCTCGTGTCGGTCGTGGCCGACGCCCCGGGCACCGTCGTGGAGGAGCTCGAGACCAACAACGGGCGGACGGCCGCCAGCCCGGTGACGCTCGTCAACTTCCTGCCCGACCTCGTGGTGACGGGCGTGCCGTCGCCCGGGAACACCCTGTCCGGCAAGCTCCTCAGCACGCCGCTGCACGTGCGCAACGCCGGGCCCGTCGCCTCCGGCCCCTTCCGCGTCGGCGTGTACCTCTCGCAGAGCCAGGTGCCGGGCACGGGGCTGCTGCTGGCGACTCGCGACGTGCCCAACCTGGCCCCGAGCAGCGGTGTCGACCTCCCGGTCACGCTCAGCGTGCCCGACGACGTGGCCCAGGGGCAGTACTTCGTGGTCGGGCTGGCCGACCTGAACGCCGCGGTTGTCGAGAGCGACGAGCTCAACAACGCCCTCGCCAGCGCGGTGCCGTTCCAGGTGACCCGCAACCTCACCAAGCTCTCGAGCGTGAGCGCGGCCTTCTCGACCGCGGCCGTCTCGCCGACCTGCAGCTCCGGCCTGGCCAACCTCACGCTGAACCTCGCCGGGACGCTGAGCCTCGCGACCCAGACCGGGACGACCGGGCAGGGGACGATCGTCCTGAGCGGTCCGGTCCCCGGCGGCACCGTCACCTTCCGCGGCCCGTTCAGCGCGACGGTCAACCTCGACGAGACCGTGACGATCTCGTTCACCGCCACGGTGAGCGGCGCCATCACCGGCACCGCGACGGCCACCGGCAGCGGGGTGATCGCCAACGGCGTGGTGGCGGCCGACATCACGAGCGGGCTGCTCACCAAGACCACGGCCCCGGTCGGCTCGTGCCCGTTCACCGGCACCCTGACGGCGGCGGGCCAGCCCGTTCTCTTCTTCAGCCTGCTGCACTTCGCCCAGGGTGGCGGGTTCAACGGCGTGACGACGCCGAACCCGAGCTATCCGCTGCTGATCACCGAGCTCTCGCTGGGGCTGGCCGCGATCTTCGACACGGCGGTGAGCCCCTCTACCGTGACGTTCACCGGCCCAGCCGGCTCCGGCGTCAGCGGCCTCGCGGCCGAGCGGCGCCAGCCCGTCACCGCCGGCAGCTTCTACGAGACCGACACCGTCCCCCTGGGCGTGCGGAACCTGGTCGGGGCGTGGACCGTGCGCTACCGGGGCGTCGACCGATCCTTCACGGTGACCGATCCGCAGACCAACGCGCGCTTCGTCTCGATGCTGCCGACGGTGGTTCTGAACGCCGCCCAGACCCACGTCGTGGGCATCAGCTGGGTCTTCAGGGACTACAACACCGGAGCCCCCGTCCCGGCGCCGGCCTACGCCGACGCGATCCAGATCGAGTTCACCGGGTTCGGGATCGACTACGCCTCACCGGACTTCCCGCGCACCGTCACCAGCCACACGCTGCCGACGCCGTTGCCGGTCGCCAACCTCGAGTTCCTCTACATCTCGTTCAAGGACACGGTCACCGGCCATTTCTACGTGACGACCTACACGCAGTGAGGCGGGCTCACGCGCGCGGGCCAGCAGTCGGGCCGCCGGCCCGCACGGGCGCGAGCAGGGCCAGGCCGACCAGGAAGAACAGCCCGATGGCGACGATCGCCGCCCGCTGGTTGCCGGCCAGCAGCCACGACACGCCCCCGAAGACCACCGGCCCCATGACCGCGCCCGTCTTGCCCACCAGCGAGTAGAAGCCGAAGAACTCCGCCTCGCGCCCGCGCGGGATCAGCGTGGCCATGAACGTCCGGCTGGCGGCCTGGACGGCGCCCGAGCCCGGTGCCGGCCAGCAGCGCCGACGACCCAGAACTGCCACTTGGCGTGCGACGAAGTAGGCGAGCACGGTGACGACCGTCCACTGCACCAGCGTCACGCGCACGACGAGCCGGGGCCCGAGCCGGTCGGTAGCCCGGGCCCAGGCGGCCGAGCCGAGCAGGGCGCGTGATCTGGACGATCATGAACAGCCCGATGATCTCCTCGAACGAGAAGCCGAGCGTCTTGGCGGCGAACACCGCCGGCGAACGCGATGACCGTGTTCACGCCGTCCTCGTAGACGAGGTAGGCCAGTGAGGAAGCGCCGCATCTGCAGCCGCGCGCGGTCGCGCGACGATCTCGCGCAGCGTGGCCAGCGTCTCGCGGGCCCCCCGGGCCACCGCGGCCCCGAGCGGCACCGCCTGGCGGGTGTCGGCGGGCAGCGACGACGAACGCCGGGATGCGAGAAGATCGCGAACTGGACGGCGGCGACGAGGAAGCACGCCCCAGTAGGCCTTGGACGCCGCGAACGGATAGCGCGGCGAGGAAGGCGACCAGCGAGCCCGCGTAGCCGACGGCGAAGCCCGCGGCCGAGACGCGCCCGAGCGCTTCCGGCGGCGCGATGCGCGGCAGGTAGGAGTTGTAGTACACGAACGCGGTCTCGAACGTGACCATGCCGGCCACGACGAGGACGAAGCCCCAGACGACCTCGCCGGGGCCGACGGTGGCCAGCAGCGCGGTGGCGACGACCGACGGCGAGCGTGCAGCCAGACGAGGAACCGCTTGCGCACGCCGGCGTGGTCGGCGATGCCGCCGAGCAGCGGCGAGATGAGCGCCACGAGCACCATCGAGGTGGAGACGGCGGCACCCCACCAGAAATCGCCGCGGCCCTCCGCGTTGCCGACCACGAGGTTGGCGTAGTAGGCGGGATAGATCGTCGCCAGCACGATGGCGGCGAAGGCGGAGTTCGCGAAGTCGTAAAGCGTCCACGCCACGATCGTGCGTCGCGGAGAATGCGGCACGGACCGCAGGATGGCACGTGCTACCGCGTTGCGCTACTATCCGCCCCATGCCCGGCCGCCTCGATCGCAAATCGCTCGAAGCGCTGGTCCGCAAAGGCGAGATCGACACGGTCCTGACGGTCTTCCCCGACGGCTATGCCCGCCTCATGGGCAAGCGCCTCACCGCCCGCCACTTCCTCGAGCACGCCGTGGACGACGGCGTGCACGCCTGCATCTATCTCTTCACGGTCGACATGGAGATGGAGCCGCTGCCCGGCTTCACCCTCACCTCGTGGGAGCGCGGCTACGGCGACATGAAGATGGTGCCGGACCTGGGCACGCTGCGGCTGATCCCGTGGCTGCCCAAGACCGCGCTGGTCTTCTGCGACGTCTACACCGAGGAGGGTGAGCCGGTGGAGGAGGCGCCGCGCTGGGTGCTCAAGCGCCAGCTCGCGCGCGCCGCCGCCCAGGGCTACGTGGTGAAGACGGCGGCCGAGCTGGAGCTCTACTGCTTCCGGGAGACGTTCGAGGAGGCGCGGGCGAAGCGTTACGCGAATTTGACGCCGTTCTCGACGTACCTGGAGGACTATCACATCCTGCAGACGACCAAGGAGGAGCCGCTCATCCGCACCATTCGCAACGGGATGGAAGCGGCCGACGTGCCGGTGGAGACCTCCAAGGGCGAGTGGGGGCGCGGCCAGGAGGAGATCAACCTCGTCTACGCCGAGGCCCTCGAGATGGCCGACCGCGCCGTGCTCTACAAGCATGGCGCCAAGGAGATCGCGCACCTGCAGGGCTGCTCGGTGACGTTCATGGCGAAGTACGACATGGGCGCGGCGGGCTCTTCCTTCCACCTGCATTCGTCGCTGTGGGATCGCGCCGGGCGCAAGCCTCTGTTCGCCGGCGGCAAGCGGTACCGCCAGGCGCCACTGGTGTTCGGGCACTGGCTGGCCGGGCAGATGGCGATGGCGCGGGAGCTGGCGTACTTCTACGCGCCCGGCGTGAACTCCTACAAGCGCTACCAGGCCGGCTCGTTCGCGCCCACGCGCGTCGTGGCCGGCTGGGACAACCGCACCTGCGGCTTCCGCCTGTGCGGGGAGGGCGCCTCGTTCCGCGTCGAGAACCGGATCCCCGGCGCCGACGCCAACCCGTACCTGGCCTTCGCGGCGACGATCGCCGCCGGCCTGCACGGCATCGCCAACCGGCTGAAGGCGCCGCGTCTGTACGAGGGCAACGCCTACGAGGACGCCACGCTGCCGCAGGTGCCGAAGACGCTGCGCGAGGCGATTGGCGAGCTGGAGCGCTCCAAGCTCGCACGGACCGCACTGGGGGACCGCGTGGTCGATCACTATCTCCACGCGGCGCGCCTCGAACAACAGGCGTTTGATCGAATAGTTACAGACTGGGAGCTCATGCGTAACTTCGAGAGGATCTGATGGCGGATCGGCTGAAGGGCAAGGTCGCGTTCATCACTGGCGCCGGGGCGGGGATGGGGCGCGAGGCTTCGGTGCTGTTCGCCGAAGAGGGCGCGCGCATCGTGGTCGCGGACATCGACGGCAAGGCAGCGCAGGGCACGGTCGAGCTGGTTAGGAAAGCGGGCGGGCAGGCGGTGGCGGTCACCGGAGACGTCGCGGTCGAGGCCGACGTCAAGCGGATGATCGAGGAAGGGACGCGGCGCTTCGGAGCCCTGCACGTCCTCTACAACAACGCGGGCGTGCTGTGGAAGGACCGGGACCGCTCGGTGCTGGAGACCGACGAGGCGTCCTGGGATCGCGTCATGGCGATCAACCTCAAGTCCGTCTTCTGGGTCACCAAGTACGGGATCCCCCAGCTCCGCGCGGCCGGCGGCGGCTCGATCGTCATGATGGGCTCGGTGTCGGCGCTGGCCGGCTTCACCCGCGCCCAGGACGCCTACACGGCCGCCAAGGGCGGGCTGATCTCGCTCACGAAGTCGCTGGCCATCCAGTTCGCCAAGGACCGGATCCGCTGCAACGTGATCCACCCCGGCATCGTCGACACGCCGCTGCAAGCGCCGTATCTGACCGACGCGATCCGCAAGGAGTTCGAGACCGGCATCCCGCTGGGCCGCATCGCCCAGCCGCGGGAGATCGCCTACGTCGCACTGTTCCTGGCCAGCGACGAGTCCTCGTTCATGACCGGCGCCGAGCTCGTCGTCGACGGCGGCTTCACGGCCGGCTGAGGGGATGGCGCGTCCGGTCGCCGCGCCGGCGTTGCCCACGAGCACGATCGACGTCGCTCGCGCTGCCGGCGTTGCCGTGGTCGTGCTGGTGCTCACGGTGTTCATCGTGTGGCCGATCGCCACGCTGGCGGTGCGCGGTCTGCTGAGCCCGATGACGGCTTGGCCCTGGCGCGTCGCGCTCCGGGCTTTGGCCGTCGCGCTGTCCTCCGCGCTCGTCGCGCTCGTCCTGGCGGCGCTGGTGACCGTCGTGGTGACACGCGTGGATGTGCCAGGCCGAGCCCCGCTGTGGCGGGTATTTGGACTTGGTGCCCTGATACCGCCGTTCATCGTGCCGCTCGCCCTGCTCGTGCTCGCTGGTCTCCTGGCCCCCGGGCGCGCGGTGCTCGGCTTCACGGCAATCGTGGTGGGGCAATCGCTCGCCTTCTTACCCTACGCGGTCGCGCTCCTGGCCCGGGCACTCGAGCGTGTCCCCGTGGAGCTCGAGCAAGCGGCCGAGGTGCTGGGCGCGTCCCGGACGACCATCGCGCGACGCGTGACGCTCGGACTGGCCGGCCCCGACCTGCTCCGCGCCGCCCTCATCGTCCTCGGCCTCTGCCTGGCCGACGTCGCCACGCCGCTGCTGCTCGGTGGCGACGTCCTCGTGCTCACCACGATGATCGTCACCGCGGCCATGGTTGACCGTCACGGTGCCGTGGCGGCGGCGCTGCTGCTCGGCGCGCTGGGGATCGCCACGGCGCTGATCGCCGGGGCCTGGCGAAGCGCCGACGCGGCGGCCGGGGACCGGCCGGTCCTGCCCCGCCTCGAACGGCCGGCGCCGGTGGCGCTGCGCTGGGCGCTGGGCTCGATGGTGTGGATCGTCGCGGCGGTGCTGGCCGCGCTGTGGGCGGTCGTGCCCCTGGGATCGCTGCTGCGTGTGGGCGTCGGGCCCGCGGGGCTGACGCTCCAGCACTGGAGCGTCTTCTCCACCCCGTCCAGCGGTGCCGGAGCGGTGGCCAACAGCGCGCTGCTCGGCCTGGGGGTCGCCGTGGCAGGGACGGCGCTGGCGCTGGCCACGGCCTGGATCGTCGAACGGGGAGCCGGGTACTCCGGCGGGGTGGTGGAGGTGCTCGCCCGGATGCCGATCGTGGTTCCGGGTGTCGTGGCCGGCGTCGGCTACCTGCTCGTGTTCGGCCGGCCCACCGCCATGCTGGCCGGCACCTTCTCGATCCTGATCGCGATCCTGGCGTGCTGGGAGCTGCCCGTGACGTCGCGCGCCGCGCGCGACGTCCTGCTCCGCACGGATCGATCGGTCGAGGACGCGGCCGTCGGCCTGGGGGCCGGCCGCGCCACTGCGCTCGCGCGCATCGCGGCGCCGGCACTGAGGCCGGTGGCCGGCTGGCTCTTCGGATACCTGTTCGCCATCGGCGTGCTGGCGGTCGGCACCGTCATCGTCCTGGCCGATTCCGGGCGCGAGCTCGGCGCGCTCACGATGCTCACGCTCGCCGCTGCCGGCGCCACCGGGGCCGCCTGCGCGGTCGCCACCGCCCTGCTCGCGCTCGCGGGCGGGGCCGTCCTGCTCGGCCGGGCGATCGCCGGCCGCCAACGCGGTCCCACGTTGCTCGCGTGAAAGGAGAGACGTCTATGGCTCGCTGGGGGCTCCTGGTACTCATGCTGGTGCTGGCGGCGGTGCCCGCCCACGCCAAGGACACGGTGGTGATCTACACGGCGATCGAGCCGGAGCAGATCACCGACTACATGAAGGCGGTCAACAAGACCCTGCCCAACCTCGAGGTCAAGATGCTGCGGCTGTCCACCGGCGACATCTCGGCCCGGTTCATGGCCGAGAAGGACAACATGCAGGCCGACGTCATCTGGGGCGTCGGCGCGACCAACATGATGGTCTTCAAGAACGCCGGTCTGCTGGAGCCCTACGCGCCCAAGGGGCTGGAGCGCGTGCAGCCGCTGTTCCGCGACAAGAGCCCGGCCCCGGCGTGGGTCGGCATCGACATCTACATGTCGGCCTTCTGCTTCAACACCGAGGTCGCCAAGAAGAAGAAGCTGCCCAAGCCGGAGTCGTGGGCCGACCTCGCCAAGCCGGTCTACAAGGGTGAGGTCGTCATGCCCAACCCGGCCAGCTCGGGCACGGGCTACCTCTCGGTCGCCTCGATCCTGCAGCGCATGAAGGAGCCCGAAGGCTGGAAGTACCTCGACGCGCTCGACAAGAACATGGCGGAGTACACGAAGTCCGGCTCCAAGCCCTGCAAGGACGCGGCCTCCGGCGAGCGGGCCATCGGCGTGTCGTTCGAGTACGTGGCGATGAAGACGAAGAAGGACGGCGCCCCCGTGGAGATGGTGATCCCCAAGGAGGGTTCCGGCTACGA
The DNA here is from genome assembly GCA_963743355.1 of uncultured Candidatus Rokubacteria bacterium. Taxonomy (GTDB): domain Bacteria; phylum Methylomirabilota; class Methylomirabilia; order Rokubacteriales; family CSP1-6; genus AR5. The sequence goes on along the minus strand of CAVUPM010000002.1, from coordinate 1,526,148 downwards.
GATCGAGGCCAACGGCCTGACGAAGAGGGGTAAGGGCAATGCGGCCGCCCGGCAGTTCCTCGACTGGGCGATCTCCGACGAGGCCATGGCGCTCTACGCCAAGTACTTCGCCGCGGTCTCGGTGGCCGGCTTCCCGGTGCCCGAGGGGCTGCCCAAGGACATCAGCAAGGTCGTCTTCCCCAACGACTTCAACTGGTCGGCCAAGAACCGCGACCGGATCCTCGCCGAGTGGGCGAAGCGCTACCAGAAGTGATCGACGGGCGGCGTGGCGCGCGACCGGTGGGCGCCCGGCGCCCGGGCCGGCCGCGCGCCGGCCGCGCGCGCCATGCCTGAGTCCCGTCCGCCCGCCGTCGCGCTCGAGGGCATCGCCAAGACGTTCGGCGCGGTGACCGCGCTGCGCGACATCTCGCTGACCGTGCGCGACGGGGAGTTCGTCTGCTTCCTGGGCCCGAGCGGTTGCGGCAAGACGACGCTGCTGCGGATCATCGCCGGCCTCGAGCGGCAGAACGTCGGCGTGGTGCGGATGGCCGGCCGCGACGTCTCGCGGCTGCCCCCCAGCCAGCGCAACTACGGCATCGTCTTCCAGTCCTACGCGCTGTTTCCCAATCTCACGGTGGCCCGCAACATCGCCTATGGTCTCGAGGCGCGCCGCGCCGCCCGCCGCGAGGTCGAGGCGCGGGTGAGCGAGCTGCTCGAGCTGGTCGATCTGCCGCGCCACAAGCTGCGCTACCCGGCTCAGCTCTCGGGCGGCGAGCAGCAGCGGGTGGCCCTGGCCCGCGCGCTGGCGCCGTCGCCCTCGCTGCTCCTGCTCGACGAGCCGCTCTCGGCGCTCGACGCCCGCGTGCGGCTGTCGCTGCGCCACGAGATGAAGGCGCTGCAGCGCCGGCTCGGCATCACGACGATCATGGTGACGCACGACCAGGAGGAGGCGCTGACCATGGCCGACCGCATCGTGGTGATGAACCACGGCGTGGTCGAGCAGATCGGCACGCCCGCGGAGATCTACGGCGAGCCGTCCTCGCTCTTCGTGGCGCGCTTCGTCGGGCGCATGAACCTGCTGGAGGCGGTCGCCGACGCCCGGCCCGGCTGGGCCCGGCTGGGCTCGCTCACGCTGCGCCACCGCCCGGCGCCCGGCACGCGGCCGGGCGGGCCGGTCACGCTCGGCATCCGCCCCGAGGAGGTGCGGATCGGTGCCGCCGCCCGCGAGGCCGAGAACCGGCTCACGGCGCGGGTGACGAGCGTGCAGTTCCAGGGCGCGTTCACCCGCCTCGGCCTGCGGACGGGGGACGGCGGCCCGGCGCTGGAGTGCGACCTCGCCGCCACCGCGCTCGCCGAGCTCGAGGTCACCGAGGGCGCCGAGCTGCCGGTGGCGCTGACGCCCGCAGCGCTGCGCGCGTTCGTGACGGCGCCGGCCGGGAGCTGAGCGTGGCGATCCGCCACGCGGCGAGCCCCGCCGCCCTCGCCGACCGCGTCGTCCGCCGGCGCCTGGACGCCGAGCGCGTGGTCGGCTACGCCCTCCTCGCCCTGTTCGGCGCGTTCCTCTACGTGTTCCTCGTGTGGCCGATGGCCCAGGTGTTCTGGCGGAGCGTGCTCGACAACGACGGGCGCTTCGTCGGCCTCGCCAACTATCTGCGCTACTTCCGCACGCCGGCCATCGCGGCGTCGATCACCAACAGCCTGGCCGTCTCGCTGATCGCCATGGTGCTCACGGTCGGCCTCGCCTTCGTCTACGCCTACGCGCTGACGCGCACGCGGATGCCGGGCCGGGGGTTCTTCCGCGTCGTCGCCATGCTGCCCATCTTCGCGCCCTCGCTCGTCTCGGCGATCGCCTTCGTCTACGCCTTCGGCAACAACGGCATCGTCACGCGCCAGACCGGCATCAACATCGGCATCTACGGCGCCAAGGGCATCGTGCTGGCCGAGGTCTTCTACTGCTTCCCCCACGCGATGCTGATTCTCGTGGCGGCGCTGACCGCGGCCGACGCCCGCCTGTACGACGCCGCCTCGGCGCTGGGCGCCTCCCGGCTCAGGATCTTCCTGACCGTCACCCTGCCGGGGGCGAAGTACGGCCTCATGAGCGCGTGCTTCGTCGTCTTCACGCTCGTCATCACCGACTTCGGCGTTCCCAAGGTGGTCGGCGGCAAGTTCTCGGTCATGGCCACCGAGATCTACAACCAGGTGATCGGCCAGCAGAACTTCACGATGGGCGCCACCGTGTCGGTCGTCCTCCTCGTCCCCGCCGTCCTGGCCTTCGTGGTGGATCGGCTGGTGCAGCGCCGGCAGTACGCGCTGATCAGCGCCGCGGCCCGGCCGCTCGAGCCCGGGCGCGGCCGCGCGACCCAGGCCCTGCTGTTCGGCTACTGCAGCCTGATCGCGGCGTGCGTCGTCGGCATCTACCTCGTGATCTTCACCTCGTCGGTCGTGAGCCGGTGGCCGTACAACTTCACGCTGACGCTCAAGCACTATCGCTTCGACACCGCCGGCGGCGCCACCGCGCTGGTGAACAGCCTGTGGGTGGCCACCCTGACCGCGGTGGCGGGGACGCTGATCACCTTCGTCGGCGCCTATCTCGTGGAGAAGTGCCGGACGCGGGCCACCGGCGTGCTCTACGTGCTGTCGCTGCTACCGGTGTCGGTGCCGGGCATGGTGCTCGGGCTGGCCTACATCTTCGCGTTCAACGCGGCCGGCAGCACGCTCAACGCGCTGTACGGCACCCTGGCCATCCTGGTCGTGTCCAACCTCGTCCACTACTTCACGGTGCCGTTCCTCACCGCCACGACCTCGCTCAAGCAGATGGACGCCGAGTTCGAGAACGTCTCGGCCTCGCTGGGCGTGCCGTTCTACCGGACGTTCTGGCGGGTGACGGTGCCCATCGCGCTGCCGTCGATCGTCGGCATCAGCATGTACTACTTCCTGAACGCGATGGTGACGCTGTCGGCCGTCGTCTTCCTGGTGGCGCCGGGCACCGAGCTGGCCGCGGTGGCGGTGCTCCTGCTCGACGACGCCGGCGAGAGTGCGCAGGCCACCGCGATGTCGGTGCTCATCATCGGCATCGGCCTGCTGGTGCGGCTGGTGTACTGGGCGCTGCTGCGCGGGGTCACCCGGCGCACGCAGGCGTGGACCGCCGCCACCGCGCCGCCGGCGCCGCGGCCGTGAGCGACCACGCCCGCGTCGTCGTCATCGGCGGCGGCATCGTCGGCGCCAGCGTCGCCTACCACCTGGCGCACCTCGGCTGGCGCGACGTCCAGCTGCTCGAGCGCCGGTCGCTCACGTGCGGCACGACCTGGCACGCGGCCGGCCTCATCGGCCGGCTGCGCGGCTCGCGCACGGCCAGCCAGCTCGTCGACGACAGCGCCCGGCTCTACGCGCGCCTGCCCGCCGAGACGGGCCACGCGACCGGCTGGCGGCGCTGCGGCAGCCTCGTCGTCGCCCGCACGGCGGAGCGGCTGATCCAGCTCCGGCGCCACGTTGCGCTGGGGCGCGCCACCGGGATCGACGCCCACGTGATCGGACCGGACGACGTGGCCCGCCACTGGCCGCTGTGCCGCACCGACGACCTGGCCGGCGCGATGGTCGTGCCCGACGACGGGCGGGTGATCCCGGCCGACGTCACCCAGGCGCTCGCGGCCGGGGCGCGCGCGGCCGGCGTGCGCATCCGCGAGAACGTCGTGGTGCGCGGGGCCCGGGTGCGCGACGGCGCGGTGACCGGGGTCGAGACTTCCGCGGGCGCCGTCGCGTGCGAGGTCGTCGTCAACTGCGGGGGCCTGTGGGCGCGGACGCTGGCCCAGGCCAACGGCGTCGCCGTGCCGCTGTGGCCGGTCGAGCACTTCTACGCGGTCACGCGGCCCATCGCCGGCGTCACCGCCGACCTGCCGGTGCTGCGCGACCTCGACGGCTGCGTCTACGTGCGCGAGGAGGTCGGCGGCCTGCTGTTCGGCGGCTTCGAGCCGTCCGCCAGGCCCTGGATGGCCGATCCCATTCCCGAGGACTTCGCGTTCTCGTTGCTGAAGGAAGACTCCGAGCAGTTCGAGATCCTGATGCGCGGGGCGCTGGAGCGCATCCCGGCGCTCGAGGCGGCCCAGGTCCAGCTGCTCCTCAACGGCCCCGAGAGCTTCACCCCCGACGGCCAGTTCATTCTCGGCGAGGCGCCCGGGCTGCGTGGCTACTTCGTCGCTGCCGGCTTCAACTCGGGCGGCATCGCGGGGGCGGGCGGGGCCGGGCGCGCGCTGGCCGAGTGGATCGTCGACGGCGCGCCCACCATGGATCTGACGGCCTACGACCCGAAGCGGTTCCTGCCGCGCCACGCCGAGCCGGGCTTCCTGGCCGCGCGCATGCGCGAGGCTCCGGGGCTGCACTACGCCCTCGCGTGGCCCAACCGCGAGCCCGAGACCGGCCGCGGCCTGCTCCGCTCGCCCCTGCACGAGCGGTCGGCCGCGCGGGGCGCCTGCTTCGGCGCCCGGATGGGCTGGGAACGGGCCAACTGGCTGGCGCCGCCCGGTGTGGAGCCGCGCACGGTGTACGCGTTCGGGCGCCAGAACTGGTTCGTCCACACCGCGCGCGAGCACCGGGCGGCGCGCGAGGGCACCGCGCTGTTCGACCAGACCTCCTTCGGCAAGCTGCTGCTCGAGGGGCCCGACGCCGGCGCGCTGCTCGGCCGGCTGGCCGCCAACGACGTCGCGGTGCCGGTCGGGCGCACAGTCTACACGCCCCTGCTCAACGAGCGCGGCGGGTACGAGAGCGACCTCACCGTGTCGCGCGTGGGCGCCGAGAGCTGGTGGCTGGTGACCGGCAGCGCCCAGCGCGTGCGCGACGCCGACTGGATCCGCCGCCACGCCGGCGCTGACCGGCGCGTCACGCTCACCGACGTCACCGAGGCGTGGGCGACGCTGGGGCTGATGGGGCCGCGGGCCCGCGCCGTTCTCGCCCGCGTCACCGCCGCCGCGCTGGACAACGACGCCTTCGCGTTCGGCGCCGTGCGGGACATCACCGTCGCCGGCGTCGGCGTGCGCGCCATCCGGCTGAGCTACGTCGGCGAGCTGGGCTGGGAGCTGTACGTGCCGCCGGCGCGGGCCGGCGAGGTGTGGGACGCGCTGATCGCCGTCGGGGACGTGACGCCGGCGGGGTACTATGCGCTCGACGCGCTGCGCATCGAGAAGGGCTACCGTGCCTGGGGCCGCGAGCTCACGCCCCAGGACACGCCGCTCGAGGCGGGACTCGGCTTCACGGTGAAGCTCGACAAGCCCGACTTCATCGGCCGCGAGGCGCTGCTGGCCCAGCGTGAGCGCGGCGTCGCGCGGCACCTGCTGCTGTTCGCGCTCGACGATCCCGAGGCGGTCGCCTGGGGCGACGAGCCGGTCTATCGTGACGACCGGCTCGTCGGCACGCTGACCTCCGCGGCCCACGGTCACACCGTCGGCCGGCCGGTCGGGATGGGCTACGTCGAGTGCGCGCCGGGGGCGCCGGTCGACACCCTGTTGAGCGGAGACTACGCCGTCGACGTGGCGGGGGTGCGGATCCCGGCGAGCGTCTCCCTCCGGGCCTGGCACGATCCCGCCGGCGCGCGGATGCGCGCGTGAGGAGCCGACCATGAGAATCGAGACACTCGCCGTCCACGCCGGTCTGCGTGTGGACCCGGCGACCGGGGCCGTTGCCCCGGCCCTGCACACCGCGACGACGTTCGAGCACGAACCGGACAGCACCGCGCCGCGCGGCTACATCTACAGCCGCACCGCCAACCCCAATCGCGACGCGCTGGAGGAGTGCCTGGCCGAGCTGGAGGGCGGCGCGGCGGCCGCGGCGTTCGCCTCGGCCTCGGCGGCGACGGCCGCCGTATTCCAGGCCCTCGCCCCCGGCGATCACGTGGTGGCGCCGCTCGACGCCTACTTCGGGACCGGCAAGCTCCTGCGCGAGACCTTCGCGCCCTGGGGGCTGGGCGTGGACTTCGTCGACATGACCGACGCCGGCGCCGTGAAGGCCGCCCTCACGCCGCGCACCAAGGTGGTGTGGATCGAGACGCCGTCGAACCCGCTCTGGCGCGTGACCGACATCGCCGCCGTGGCCGCCCTCACCCACGGCGCCGGCGCCCGCTGCGTCTGCGACAACAGCGCGGCGACCTCGGTCGTGCAGCGGCCGTTCGCCCACGGCGCCGACCTGGTCGTGTACGCGACGACGAAGTACCTCGGCGGCCACGGCGACGTGATGGGCGGCGCCGTCGTGGCCGGCGTGCGCGACCCGTTCTTCGAGCGGATCCGCGCGATCCAGGGGACCGGCGGCGCGGTGCCCTCGCCGTTCGACTGCTGGCTCGTCCGCCGCGGCATCCGTACGCTGCCCTGGCGCATGCGCGCCCACTCCGACAACGCGCTGCGGGTGGCGACCTTCCTGGCCTCGCACCCGCGCGTCGAGGCCGTGTACTACCCGGGTCTGGCCTCCCATCCCCAGCACGCGATCGCGCGGCGGCAGATGACCGGCTTCGGCGGGATGCTCTCGGTGCAGGTGAGGGGCGGGCGCGAGGCGGCGTTCGCGGTCGAGCGCGGGGTGCGCATCTTCACCTGCGCGACGAGTTTCGGCGGGACCGAGAGTCTGCTGGAGCACCGCGCCTCGGTGGAGGGCGCGGCCACGCGCTCGCCCGACAATCTCCTGCGACTGTCCATCGGCCTCGAGCATCCCGACGACCTGATCGAGGATCTGGCCCAGGCCCTCGTTTAGTGTCGCTTCGTCTGCCGCTCCGGGCCGGCGAGGGCGAGACGCGCACGAGGTGGGGCCCGTGGCACCACGCGGCACGGTGACGCGCGGAGGGAACGGGTCCACGGGCCCCACCTCGTGCGCGTCTCGCCCTCGCCGGCCGCACGGTGCGCACATGTCTGACTCGGGACACTAGAGAGGACACACCATGCGATTCGACGGACAGACGGTGCTGGTCACGGGAGCGGCGCGGGGGATCGGGCTGGCCATCGCCGAGCGATTGCTCGCCGAGGGCGCGCGCGTTGCGCTGGTGGATCGTGACGCCGAGGTGGAGGCGGTGGCGAAGCGGCTGGGCGCCGCGACGCGGGGTCTGGTGGCCGACGTGACGGTCACGACGGAGGTCGACCGCGCGGTGGGCGCGGCCCACGCCTGGGCCGATCGCCTCGACGTGGTCGTCAACAACGCCGGCATCACCGGGCGGTCGTACCCGATCTGGGAGCTGAGCGACGCCGACTGGCAGCAGGTGATCGCGGTCGACCTGACCAGCGTGTTCCTCGTCTGCCGGGCGGCGGTGAAGCTGATGCTGCCCCGCCAGTACGGCCGCATCGTCAACATCGCTTCCATCGCCGGGAAAGAGGGCAACCCGACGCTGGTGCCCTACTCGACCGCCAAGGCCGGCGTGATCGGCCTCACCAAGGCCCTGGCGAAAGAAGTCGCCACCAAGGGCATTCTCGTACACGCCGTCGCCCCCGCCGTCATCGGCACCGACGATCAGCAGGATGTGGATGAAGCGCCGGAGCCGTGGCCCCCTCGACAACGCGCGAGGGTTTCGTTGTCACACGCAAGCTTCGCTCGCAGGCGCTGCGGGTTCCGTGCCAGGGGACTGGGTACGCGGTTACCGTCTCAGCGGCGGGCGGTGAGTGCGTACTGGAGAATCGCGACCTTCGAATACGACTCGGTGATCTCGTCGGCCTGGGCCATGCGCAGCGCCTCGGCGAAGGGGACGGCCCGGCGCTCGAAAAATTCGTCGTCATCGGCGGGCAGGGGATCGGAGACCAGGTCGCGAGCGACGTAGCAGTACGCGACCTCCTCGACATAGGCGTTGGCCGGATGGAATTGCGTAAGAAAGTCGATCCGCCCCGCCCGGTATCCGCTCTCCTCGCGCAGCTCCCGCTGGGCGGCCACCGCCGGATCCTCGCCCGGCAGCACCCCCCCGCCCGGAAGCTCCCACGAGGCGCCGCGCTGGAGGTGACGATACTGGCGGACGAGCACGACGCGGTCGTCGTCCACGAACGCGAGAACGGCCACGCCCGGGCCCACCACCAGCACCGGGTACACGCGCTCGGAGCCGTCGGGCAGCCGCCAGGTGTCCTCGCGCAGCGCGAGCTTGCCGCGCGTGTAGCGTACGGTGGAGCCGAGCGGGGTCCACGAGGCCATCGACGCCGTATGGTATCGTAGGCTCCATGCCGAAGGAACGACACGTCGACGTGCTCATGAAAAAGCTCGTGCAGACGATCGAGTCGTCGCTGGCGGCCACCGAGGCCGCGCGCGACGCGGTGCAGGAGATCCTCAAGCGCGGCGCCGACACCGGCATCTTCTTCGCCGGCGCGAAGAGCCGCGGCGCGTTCTCCGCCGAGCTGACGCCCCAGGACAAGGAGTTCCTCCGGGCGGTGTCGATCAAGCCGGAGCGCTGAGCGCGTGCGACTGGCGATCCTGGCGCTGTGGATCGCGGTCCTCGTCGTTGCCCTCGTGCCCCTCCTCCGCCGCCGCCCGCTGCCGCCCTCGCGGCCCCGCATGTCGAGCGACGAGCTGGTGAAGGACCCGGTCTGCGGCACCTACATCGTGCGCTCGCGCGCGGTGAGTCGCGCCGCGGCGGAAGGCGCCCGGTACTTCTGCAGCGCCGAGTGTGCCGGCCGCTTCGCCGGCTGACCCGTCGCCTCCGTGCTCTCTCCCGATCCCTGGCGCGCGCTCGACGCCCAGCCCAACGTCGCCGCGCTGATCGCGGGCCTGGAAGCCCGCGGCGGCACCCCGGCCCAGGCCCGGCTCCGCCGCCGCTTCCTGCGCTTCGTCCCCGTCCGCGCCGGCGCCCGTGTGCTCGAGGTCGGCTGCGGCTCCGGCGTCGTGTTGCGCGACCTGGCGGCGATGGTGGGGCGTCGCGGTCACGTGCTCGGCGTGGACCACAGCCACACCGTCCTGGCCGCCGCCCGACGCCTGTGCCGGCCGGCCGCCGGCCGTGGCCGCATTGCGCTGCGCCTGGGTGACGGCGCCCGGCTGCCGTTCGCCGCCGGACGATTCGACGCGACGCTGGGCATCACGATGATCCTGCACGTCGCCGAGCCGATCGTCGTCGTGCGCGAGATGGCGCGGGTCACGCGGCCGGGCGGGCGCGTCGGCTTGCAAGATCAGGACTTCGGCATGATGGCCGTCGCCCATCCGGACCCCACGCTCACCGACCGCATCCTCGACGGCGTCCCCCGGCACCTCTACGAGGAGCCCCACAGCGGGCGCCGGCTGCCCGGCCTGCTGCGTGAAGCCGGCCTCGGGAGCGTGCGGCTGCTGACCGACGTGTTCCAGGACACCACGCTGGAGCCGTGGACCAAGACGTTCCTGGAGCGCCGGGCCTCCAACGCGGTGAGCTTCGGCCTCGTGGATGCGCCCGCGGCCCAGCGCTGGCTCGACGGGTTCACCGCGCTGGTCGCGGCCGGCGCGTTCGTGTTCACGATGAGCTACTTCGGCGCCGTCGGCGTGAAGCCGTGCTGAGCGGCGCCACCCGGCGGCGGATCGCGCTCGGCGTGGCGACGACCCTCGTCGTGACGTCGGCGCTCGTGGGCCGCGCCGCCGAGCGGCCGAAGCTCGACGGTGCCGCGGCCCTGCGGCACGTGGAGCGCCTGGTGGCGATCGGGCCGCGCGTGGCCGGCTCGCCGGGGGGCGCGCGCGCCCGCGAGTACATCGTCGGCGAGCTCAAGCGCATCCGCGGCGTGCAGGTGCAGGTCAAGTCGTTCGAGGCCGACACGCCGCACGGGCGGCTGGCGATGGCCAACGTGATCGCGGTGGTGCCAGGGCGGCGACCCGACGTCGTCATGCTGGCCGGCCACTACGACACGAAGCTGTTCAGGGAGTTCCCGTTCGTCGGCGCCAACGACGCCGGCTCCAGCAGCGCGCTGCTCATCGAGCTGGCCCGCCGCCTGGCCGTCGCGCCGCGCGACTACACCTACTGGCTGGTCTGGTTCGACGGCGAGGAGGCTCGCGTGACGTGGACCGACCGCGACAGCCTCTACGGCTCGCGCCGCCTGGCCGCCGACCTGGCGCGCGCCAAGCAATTGCCACGCGCGATGATCCTGGTCGACATGATCGGCGACCGCGATCTCGCCATCCGCCGCGAGGCGCACTCGGCCGGGTGGCTGACCGACATCGTCTGGGACGCGGCCGCGCGGCTCGGGCACGGACGCCACTTCCTGCGCGACACCATCCCGGTGGAGGACGACCACGTGCCCTTCCTGCGGGCCGGCGTGCCGGCGACGCTGCTCATCGACTTCGACTTCCCCGCCTGGCACACCGCCGGGGACACGCTCGAACAGGTCTCGGCCGAGAGCCTGGCCGTGGTCGGCGAGGTCGTGCTGGAGGCGCTGCCCTCGGTCGAGCACTACCTGTCGCGCCAGGGCGGCCGTCCGTGAAATAATCCCGCCATGCCACGCATTCGCGAGATCGCCGAGCCCGGCGACGACCCGATCCTCCAGGAGGCCTGGGCCAAGGAGCAGCAGCTCTTCGGGGCCACCCTCAACACGACCAAGATCCAGGCCCACACCCCGGGCATCATGAAGGCGGCCAAGCAGCTCTCCGTCGCCGTCGAGCGCTCGGGCCTGCTCCCGCCGGCCCTGCTCCCGCTCGTCTACCTGCGCGTGGCCCTCATCAACGGCTGTCCCTTCTGAATCGACATCAACGCATCCCGTGGGATGCAAGCCGGCGCGACGGAGGACAAGGTGCGGGCCGTGGACCAGGCGGCCACCAGTCCGCTGTTCGACGAGGTCGAGCGTGCGGCCCTGGCCTACGCGGAGGCGATGACGATCACGGGCCAGCGCGTGAGCGACGAGCTGTTCGCGCGGGTCCGCGCGCACTTGACCGAGGCCCAGGTGGTGGAGCTGACGGCCGCCGTCGCGCTAGAGAACTTCCGCAGCAAGTTCAACGTCGCCCTCGGCATCGAGGCCCAGGGGTTCTGCATCCTCAAGTAGGTTTCGAGAAACCGCCAAGGTTCCTGACAGATTGACGGCGCCTCCCAAGTGCCGTATCCACGGGACACGGCCCGTGGGAGGGTCCTCATGAAAATACGGCGCTGCTGCTCTCGCCGCCGCCGCTGATGCTCGCGGCTGACCTCGTGGATTTGGTCTCGCTTCACGGATCTCACGGTGGCCTCGACAGCCGGCTCGGGGATCTGACGGAGAACGGCTACCGGCTGGCAGTGACTTGCCCATGCGGCGCCGTCTTCGCGCGCTGGATCACGCCCCGGGAAGCGGCCGAGGATCTGGCGATGCTGGCTCGCCGGCACTGAGCCAACCCGCCCCGCGCACTGGCTCGGGCGGTGGCGACGGCGGCGTGGGCAGCGCTCATGACAGCCGAACGAGCCGCCGGCCCCGCGGTTCACATGCCGGCTTGGCAAGCACCCTGGTCGGGCTGCTGGTCGGTTGCTCTGCGGCCCTGACGCCGGTGACGATGGAGCAGGCCGAGGGGTTGAAGGAAGCCCACCGCATCGCCGACCAAGTCACCAAGGCGTACGGCGTGGCCAGGGTCCGGGTGTACGCGACATCCAGCCTCCAGTCGACGACCGGCGCCGGCTACCTCTACCGCCAAGACTGGATCTTCATTCGCCCTGAGCTGCTCACGGGCAGCGCATTTTGGGTCGTGCTCAGTCACGAACTCGGCCACGTGACGCTCGGCCATCGCCCGGTCTATCTCTCCCCGGCGCAGGCACGCGCCGTCGTCGCCGACAATGAACGGGCCGCGAATCGTCGCGGCGTGGAGATCGTGGTGCGATTCTCCGGCGTCACGGAGCGCCAGGCGCTCGAGCGTTATGCCGCGTACTTCATCGAGGCCAATCGGGTCCGCGAGGGTCGCGCCGTTCTTCTTCCCTTCGGCCATCCGCTCCCGTGCGAGCAGCTGCGTGATCTGTGGGCCAGCTTTGGGCAGACGGCCCCGCCGTGCGAGGCGTTCACCGCGGTACCGGAGGTCACGGAGTGCCCCTACGACGACTGGATGAGCACCGGATGCAAGGCGGGACAACCGCTGAGGTAGCGCCCGCCTGTCAGGATTTCCGACGGATCTACTTCGGCCCGGTATCGTGGCATCATGAGCCAGGGGGGAGCGAACGATGAAGCGGACGCTGACGATCGTGTGGCTCTCGACGCTGGTGGTGGGAGCGGCGATGCCGAGCGCGGCCGCAGAGCTGCAGCCTCTCATGGGCGGGTGGGAAGGGGTGTTCTCGGTCAACTGGCAGCCCGGGCAGTACCGCGGCAAACCGAGCGTGGAGGGCTACGTCAACAACATCTCGCCCTACCACACCAACAACATCCGGATCATCGTGGAGAGCATGAACGCGGGCGGGCAGGTGACCAACCAGCAGATCGCCTGGCTGCCGGGCGATCTGCTCGGCGGCGGCCGGCTCTTCTTCCAGGTGCCGACCGCCCCGGCGCCGAGCTACCGGGTCCGCGTTTTCTCCTACGACCGGGTGGAGATGGACGGCAACTTCCGCTGAGGACCGGGAATCTTTTTTCCCACCGCGGGTAGGCCGCTTCCGTGCCGGCGGCGGCCGCGGGCCCGCAACTAGCTGCGTCGGCGCCCCGGGCCTGACGGCAAGCCGCATGCAGGCAGGCGGGGGATGCCCGGCTCAGGACCGCTCACCGGTTACCAGGTACTCGTCGTCGAGGACGACGCTGACTCTCGCAACGCCATCCGGCTGACGCTCGAGGCCTCCGGGGCGAGCGTCGCCACCGCCGCCAGCGCCAGCGAGGCCCTGGCCTCGCTGGCGGCGCGGCCGTGCGACATCGTCGTCAGCGACCTGGCGATGCCCGATCAGAGCGGCTTCTGGCTCATCGCGAAGATCCGCCAGCTGTTTCCCCGGCACCACGTGCCGGTGATCGCGGTGACCGGGCACCCGTTTCCTGCTGACGGCGTCCGGCGCGCCGGCTTCGACGACGTCATGCAGAAGCCCCCCGATCCCGACGCCCTCTGTGCCGCCGTGGCGGCCCTACTGTCGGGCCGCGATACACCGAAGGACTGACCCGATCGCGCGTGGGTGCCACTCTGCCTGGGGCGGCGGTGCCAGAAAGGTCATTGTATCGGTCTCGATTTTTCGCCATCATGATCGGCACGTGGTTTTGACCTCCGGGAGGCGCGCAGCATGAGCGAGCTCGACGACGCGACTTCGGCAGAGTTGCACGCGCTGGCCTACCGCACGCCGCTGGAGGATTCCCTCCTCGGCATCACGACGGCGATGAGCACGGAGGCGAACGTCGAGGCGTTGCTGGACCGGATCCTCGAGGAGGCCCGGGTCTTCACGCGGGCCGAGGCCGGCACGATCCTCCTGATCGACGGTGACCAGCTGAAGTTCTCCATCATCCAGAACGAGCCGATGGCGGCCCGCTACGGCACCCGCGATCTCCGCCGGCGCTTTCAGATGCTGCCGCTGCCGCTCACGCAGCCGAGCCTCGCCACCCACGTGGCCCTGACGGGGGCGACGCTCAACGTCGACGACGCGTACGCCAGCCACGTCGTGGGCCCGATCTTCAACCGCACGGTCGACCAGTTCAACGACTACCAGACGCGGTCGCTGCTGGCGCTGCCGCTGCAGACCCCGGCCGGCGCGGTCATCGGCGTGATGGAGCTGATCAACGCGCGCCGCGAGCCGGACGTCATCATCCCGTTCAGCGCCGCGACCGAGGGGCTCGCCCGCTCGTACGCGTCGCTGGCCGCCGTGGCCGTCCACCGCGCGCTCCTCGACGAGGCGACGTTCAAGGACACGCTGACCGACCTCTACAACCGCCGCTACCTCGGCATGCGGGTGGAGGAGGAGGCCGGCCGCTTCAAGCGCTTCGGCCATCCGGTCTCGGTGGTCTCCATGGACCTGGACAACTTCGACCGCATCAACCGTAAGGCCGGCCACCCCGGCGGCGACGCGGTGCTGCGGGAGATCGGCGTCCTCCTGCGTCGTCACTCCCGTCGCTTCACGGTGGCGGCGCGCGACCGGGGCGACGACTTCGCCATCGTCCTGCCCAACACGCCGCGGGCCGGCGCGGTGACGTACGCCGAGCGCATCAAGGCGATCGTGGAGTCCCATCCGTTCGAGCACGGGACGGTGACGGCCAGTCTCGGGGTGGCCGCGCTCCCGGAGAGTGTGACAGTGCCCGAGGAGCTCATCGGCGGCGCCTACCAGTCGGTGTCCGACGCCAAGCGGCGTGGCGGCAACCGCGTGGCGGTGCTCTGACCCTCGCCCGGCTCGTCCGCGGGACGCACGTCCTGCCGCTCGCGATGTTCTTCGGTACCTTCTCGCGGTCCTTCGTGTACGTGAGCCTGCCGTTTCACATCCAGCGCATCTCCACCTGGGACGCCACCTCCACGCCGCGCTGGACCGGCTGGATCCTGGGGATCTCGCCGCTGGCGACCGTGGCCATGGCGCCGCTGGGGGGCCGGCTGGCCGGCCGAGGCAACCCGAAGGCCTACTTCGCGTTCATCAGCGCGGGGCGGGCCGACGATCCCGGCGAGGTGCGGCGCCAGGTGGCGGGGATGCAATCGGCGATGACGGTGGGGGGCGTGATCGGGCCGCTGTGTGGCGCGATCGCGGCGGCTCGCCTCGGCTTCGCGGAGTCCTTCGTGCTCGGCGGCCTCGTGCTGTTCGGCTGCGGCGCGCTCGTGCACTGGGGCGTGCCGGCGTCGACGCCGCCGCCGGCGGGCTCGCTGGCGGCGCCGCGGCTGGCCGAGCTGCTGCCGGAACGGCGGCTCATCGCCGGACTGCTGGTCGGCTCCTCGGTGTCGGTGGGGGCGCTGGCGGTGGCGCCCGGCGTGTGGAGCTACGGCGTGCTACGGTTCGTGCAGGTGTTGTGCATCGCGCCGGTGTTCCCGATCGTCGTCGCGCGCATCGCCCAGACCCACGGCGGCGAGGCGATCGGCGTGATCAACGCCGCGCGCATCGGCGCGTCGTTCGTCGGGCCCGTGGTCGCGACCTCGCTGCTGGCGGCGGGCTCGCCGATGCTGCTCTACGCCGTGCTCGCCCTGGCCGGCCTCGCGTGCCTGCCGCTGTCGGCGATGCGGGCCCACATCCCCGCCGTGGCGCGATGAGCCGGCCGCTCGTCGACATCCGGCTGGATGCGCTGTCCACGCGCCAGGGCCGCCCGCCCGGGCTCGACCGCGTGTCGGTCCACGTGCGGTACGGCGAGTTCTTCACGTTCCTGGGCCCGCCGCACTCCGGCAAGACCGACGTGCTCAAGGCGGTCGCCGGCTTCATGCCGATCACGAGCGGCCGGGTCCTGGTGGATGGGCAAGACATCGCGGCGCTGCCGCCGGGCCGCCGCTCCACCGGCTACGTGTTCCAGGAGGGCGCCCTGTGGCCGCACCTCGACGTGCGCCAGCACGTGGCCTTCGGCCTCGAGCAGCAGGCGATGGCGCCGGCCGACGTCGCCCGGCGCGTGGAGGTGGTGGTCGCCCGCCTGGGCCTGGCCGGCTGCGTGGACCGCCGACCGCCGTCGCTCACGCTCGCCGAGCGGCGCCGCCTGGCCCTGGCGCGCGCGCTGGCCGTGGAACCGCGCGTGCTGCTGCTCGACGAGCCGCTCGCCCACCTCGATCCGCTCGCGCGCAAGACGCTGCGGCTGGAGCTGGCCAAGCTGCACCGCGACCTGGCCGTGACGACCATCCACGTCACGCGCGACGCCGCCGACGCGCTCGCGCTCTCCGATCGCCTGGCCGTGCTGCACGACGGCCATGTGCAGCAGGTCGGCGAGCCGGCCGACGTCTACCAGCATCCCGTGAGCCGCGACGTCGCCGAGGCGCTGGGGCCGGCGAACTTCCTGCCGGTGCGCGTGATCGAGGTGCGCGATCTCGGCGTCGTGGTGGAGACCGACGGCGGGCATCGCATCCCGGTGGCCGGCGTGGGCGCGTACGGCAATGGCAGCCGCGGCTTGCTCGTGCTGCGGCCCGAGCTGCTCGTGCTCACCGAGGCCTCGATGGCTCGCAGCCCCGGTCTGCCCGGCACCGTGACCCTCCGCGTCTTCGAGGGCGCCCGCCACCTCTACGAAGTCGACATCGGCGCCGCCCAGCTCGTCCGCGTCGAGCTCTCCGCCTCGCTCGGCGACCGCATCTTCCGCGTGGGCGACCGCGTCCGCATCGAAACCTCCAGCGACACCGTCGTCATCGTCCCGGAAGCGTGATCAAAACAAGTAGGTCTTGTCCTGCTCCAGCATCGTGATCCGGGCCTCGCTCACGGCGCCCAGCTCCTCGCCGATCTCGTCGTAGAACTGCGGCTTGACGTGAAAGATCATGACGGGGACGTCATCGGGCATCTTGTCGAGCTCGCGGCGGATGAGCTCCGGCGTCATGTGGCGGGCGACGTCGGCGAGGCCGGCCAGCCGGTTGGGGAAGGCGCACTCGAGGATGATCGCCCGCAGCCCGCCGATCCCGCGCGCCGCTTTCCACAACGCGTCGGTGGGACCGGTGTCGCCGGAGTAGATCACCGCGCTGGCGCCGTCGTGCACGATGAAGCCGCTCGTCGGCACGGTATGATTGACCGGCACCGGCGTCACCCACAGGTCGCCGACCCGCTGCTCGGCGTCCTCGGCCAGGGGCTGGAAGCGCAGCACGGGGGCCTGGGTGGGCAGCCTGGTGAAGTCGGGCCACACGGTGTCGTTGAAGATCGAGGTCCGGAGCGCGGTGACCACCGGCTCCAGGCTCGCGATCGTGAGCGGCCGGCGCGCCTCGCACAGCGCAAGCGTCTCGGTCAGGTAGGCGAGGCCGGCGATATGGTCGAGGTGTGAATGGGAGACCAGCGCGTGTTCGATCGCAAGTTGCTCGGAGCTGGCCAGCGCGCCGCCGACGGTACCGCCGTCGATCAGCACGCGATCGTTGACGAGAAAAGCGGACGGACGCTGCGCGAGTCCCTCGGCTCCGTACGCGCCGAGCACTCGGATCTTCATTTGCCGGCGATAGTAGCATACAGTGACGAGGATGCTCGGCGACCGCGCGTGGGTCTCATGCTGACGCGGTACCTCGAGGGCATCGGAGCGGCGACGCCGGTGGCCCTCGTGGGTATGGCGCTGACCGCGTTCGCCTCCCTCGGCTTTCTCCACCGGCGTCGCCAGCGCCGCCGGCTGGCGGCATCGTTCCCGCCGCCGGTGCGCGAGAAGCTCGAGCGCGCCGACCCCGCCGGCCTGGCGCCCAGCCGCCGTCTGGTCACCGTGCTGTGCGCCGATCTGCGCGACTTCACCGGACTGGCCGAGACGCTGGCGCCTGACGCGGTGGCCGAGATGCTGCGCGAGTACCTCACCGAGATGTCCGAGGTCGTCTTCCGGTACGGCGGCACCGTCGTCACCTGTGCCGGCGACTGCCTGGTGGCGATCTACAACGCCCCGCTCGACGATCCCGACCACGCGGCGAACGCCGTCCGGACCGCGCTCGAGCTCCAGGAGCGGACGCTGCGGGTCTCGGCGCGATGGCACGCACGGCTGGGCACGGTGGTCCGCAGCGGCATCGGCATCGCCACCGGCGAGACCGTGGTGGGGACGATGGGCCCCGACGATCGTCTCGCGTACACCGCGCTCGGCGCCACCGTCGATCTCGGCGCTCACCTGCAAACGCTGACCGCGGAGTACGGCACGGCCATCCTCATCAGCGACGCCACCCGGCGCGGGCTGATCGCCGACGTCCTCACCCGGCGGCTGGGTGAGGCGAGGGGGCCAGGCGCCGCCCCGCCGGTGACGATCCACGGCGTGCTCCCGGCCGACATCCGCAAGCAGCCGCGGGCGGTCCTCGAGGTGGCCGCCACGCTCGTCCTGCTGGGCGCCGGCCAGACGTGCCTGGTGACCACGCGCGACGTCGGCGAGGGCGGCATGGCGCTCGGCGGCGTGCCGGTCGCGTGGCTGCCGGGTACGCGCGTGGAGATCCGCTGCGAGGGCGGGCTCCTCCCCCGGCCGCTGCTCGCCGAGGGCGTCATCGCCTGGCGGCGTGGAGACGAGGCCGGCATCAGCTTCGCCGGGCTCGACCCGGAGACGGCCCCCACGGTTGCCGAGTACGTCGCCGCGCGGGGCCGTCGCTAGGTTGCTGGTCTCGCGGCGCTGTGTTAGAAAACGCTTGATGTCCAGACACTTGCCGGGAGGCTCATGAGCGCCGCCGACTTCGACTTTCCGATCATGGCCCGGGCCCTGATCGTGGGCGACAAGGACACCGTCGCCCGCAAGACGCGCGAGGGGCTCGACCTCTCGATGGATCCCAAGGAGCTCATCTTCAAGGGACTCATCCCGGGCATGGACGTCGTCGGCGAGAAGTTCCGCCGCAACGAGTACTACGTGCCGCAGGTGCTGCTCTCCGCGCGCGCGATGTACGCCGGCCTCGACCTCCTCAAGCCGCTGATCACCGCCGCCGCCAAGGCCGACGACTACTTCGGTATCGTCGTGATCGGCACCGCCCAGGGCGACCTGCACGACATCGGCAAGAACCTGGTGGCGATGATGCTGGAGGGGGCCGGCTTCAAGGTCGTCAACCTCGGCCGCGACGTGGCGCCCGAGAAGTTCGTGGCCGCGGTGGAGGAGCACGGCGCCAACATCGTCGGGATCTCGGCGCTGATGACGACCACGATGCCGGCCATGAAGCGCACGATCGACGCGCTGGCCAAGGCGGGCCTGCGCGAGCGCGTGAAGGTGATGGTGGGCGGCGCGCCGGTGAGCCAGGCGTTCGCCGACGAGATCGGCGCCGACGGCTACGCGAAGGACTCGACGCTGGCGGTGGTGAAGGCCAAGCAGCTCGTCGGCGTCGGCGCCCCGGTGAGCACGTGAGCCCGCGCGGCCGCGAGGTGCTCGAGCGGATCCGGGCGGGCGAGACGCTCGTGTTCGATGGTGGGTACGGAACGATGTTGTTCGCGGCTGGCCTCTTGAACGGCGCCTGTCCCGAGCTCTGGAACGACACGCACGCCGACGTGGTGGCCGGGATCCACAAGGGCTACTTCGACGCCGGCAGCGCTATCGTCGAGACCAACACGTTCGGGGGCACCCGGCTCAAGCTCGACGAGTACAAGATCGGCGACCGCACCCGCGAGCTGAACGTCAAGGGCGCCCGGCTGGCCCGGGCGGGGGCGCCGTCCCCCGGCTACGTCGCCGGCTCCATCGGCCCCACCAGCCGGCTGCCGCTGGACTACGCGCTCGACAACGGCGTGACCGACGAAGAGTACGAGGTGACCTTCCGCGAGCAGGCCGAGGCGCTCGCCGAGGGTGGCGTCGACCTCTTCGCGGTCGAGACGATGATGTTCCCGCAGGAGGCCACGGCGGCGATCCGGGCCTGCCGGGCGGCGGCGCCCGAGCTCCCGGTGATGGCGACGATGTTCTTCCAGTACGAGGAAGGCAACGACCGCGACCGGACGATGTGGGGGGAGAGCCCGGCCGACGTGGCGAAGAATCTGCTGGCGGCCGGGGCCGACGTCGTCGGCATGAACTGCGGGCGCGGGCCCGACCGCGCGATCGTCATCATCCGCGAGATGCGCGGAGCCACCGACGCGCCGCTGATCGCCTATCCCAACGCCGGCCTGCCGGTGACCACGGGCGACACCGTCACCTACGAGCTCGGCCCCGAGGCGATGGCCCGCGACTACCCGGCGTTGCTCGAGGCCGGCTGCAACATCGTCGGCGCCTGCTGCGGCTCCGACCCCGACCACATCCGGTTGATCGCGGAGGCCGTGCGGCGGCGTAGCGGTCGGACGTGAGGCTGCCCGAGCAGCTCCAAATCCTCACCGAGCTGCCGCTCGCCATCGATCCCGCCGAGGTGTTGCGCTTTCAGGGCTACAAGAAGGGCCGGGACGTCCCTCCGCCCGACGTCCGCACGCTCTTCGACGAGGCGCTGGCCGAGGGCCGGCGCCTCATGGAGCCGCGGGCCGCGGCCCGGTGGGCGGCCGTCACGCGCCGGGACGCGGATACCCTGAGCGTGCAGGGCGAGGCGCTGGCGATCCCCCGCATCGGCGAGCGATGGGGGCCGGTCGAGCAGGTGGCCGTGGCCGTGTGCACGATCGGCGAGGCGCTCGAGCAGCAGGTGAGCGCGTTGTGGGAGGCGCGGGAGCTGGCGCTCGCCTCGATGCTCGACAGCGTGGGCTCGGGGGCGGTGGAGAGCCTGGCCGAGTACGTCAACGACATGCTCTGCCAGCAGGGCCTGCCCACCCTGCGCGTGACGAACCGCATCAGCCCCGGCTACGGCGACTGGGATGTCGCCGAGCAGCGCCGAGTCTTCCGTCTGTGCGACGGCGCCGCGATCGGCGTGCGGCTCAACGAGGCGTGCGTGATGACGCCGGGCAAGTCGATCTCGCTGATGGTCGGCGCCGGGCCCGAGGCCCGCGTCGACCACTACTTCAGCCAGTGCGCGCGGTGCTGGATGCGTGACTGCGCGTATCGGCGCGTCCCGATGCAGGCCACGGTGCGGCGCTCATGATCCACGGGCGGCTGCCGTGGCCGCTCGTGTTCCAGCTCCTCGGCGTCGTCGCGGTCGCCGGGCTCCTGGTCGCCACCTGGCCGGTGTGGTTGCTCACGTTCACCGCGCTCATCATCGCCGCGGCCATCCTGCCCGCCGCGGGGCTGGGCGAGCGGTACCGGGTGCCGCGCGGTGTGACCGTGCTGATCGTCTACGTCGTGGCGGCCGGCATCATGACGCTGATGGGGCGGCTGCTGTGGCCGGCGCTCAGCGAGCAGTGGAAGCAGTTCGTGGATCAGCTGCCGCGGCTCATCGACAACGTCAAGGGCTGGGTCGGCGACGTCCAGGTCTTCGTCCGCCAGTGGGGCGGCGGCACCGTGTCGGCGCCCAAGCCCGACGACCTGCAGGCGGTGGCCGGCGCCGTGCTCGCCAACACCGTGCGCGTCACCGCCGGCACCGTGGGCGCCGTGGTCGAGCTGCTCGCGGTGCTGGTGATCGCCGCCTATCTGGTCATCGACGCCCGCAAGATCGGCCACACGCTGCTGGCGCTGCTGCCGCCCGGCGCCCGGCCGATCGCCATGCAGCTGGCGCCGTCGGTGCTGAACCGCATCGGCGGGTACGTCCGCGGCCAGCTCCTCTCCAGCGTCTTCGTCGGCGCCCTCATCGCCATCGCGCTGTCGCTGCTCGGCGTCCGCTACAGCCTCCTCATCGGCGCGATGGCCGCCGCCTTCAACATCGTGCCCTTCGTGGGGGCGACGCTGGCGGCCGTGCTGGCGGTGCTGTCGGCGCTCAACGAGTCGGCCACGCTGGCGGCCCTGACGCTGGCGGCGATGCTGGGCGCGCAGACCGTGGAGGGCAAGCTGCTCGCGCCGCACTTCGTGGGCCGGGCCACCGGCCTGCACGCGCTGGCGGTGCTCCTGGCGCTGCTGGCCGGCGCCCACGTGGCCGGGCTCATCGGCGCGCTGGTGGCGGTTCCGCTCCTGGCCGGCGCCTGGGAGATCGTCCGCGTGCTGTACGTCGAGCCCCGCCGCGACGCCTGACCGCCGTGGAGCAGGGGGTCCAGATCTCGGGCGCGATCCTGATCCTCGTCGCCTACGTCGCCGGCCAGCTCGGGTGGCTGCGCCCGAACGCCGTGAGCTATCTCGTCCTGAACCTCGTCGGCTCCGCGGTGCTCGCCGCCGACGCCTGGTGGGGGCGCCAGTGGGGGTTCTTCCTGCTGGAGGGCGTGTGGGCCATCGTCTCGCTCGGCGGCCTGATCGCCACGCGGCGGGGCGCGCGAGGACCGGCCGGCCATTGAGTGGGGGGCCCCGACATGGCCCCCCACGCCCCCCACGCCCCCCATGCGCTCGGCGCGCCCCGGGAAACCCGTGGCGCGCCTCGACCACGCGATTCGTTCACAAGCTCTGACCGGGCCGGGCTGACCGGGGGCGCCGGCGGCCGGCCGCGCGCCCGGCCGCCCCGGCCGGGAATGATAGGATGGCGGCTGTGCCGGTGAGCAACGTCGTTCTCGTGGGGTTCATGGGGGCGGGCAAGTCCGTCTGTGGCCGTCTGCTCGCACGTCGCCTGGGTCGCTGCTTCGTCGAGACCGACGACATGATCGTCGCTCGCGACGGCCGGCCGATTCCCGAGATCTTCCGCCAGGATGGCGAAGACACGTTCCGCCGGCTCGAGGCCGAAGCCGTCGAGGCCCTGCGGCTGAAGTCGGGGGACGTCATCGCGACCGGCGGCGGCCTGCCGTGCCACGAGGGCCGCATGGACGCGCTGCGCGAGCTCGGCACGGTCGTGTGGCTGCGCGGCGACCTGGCCGAGCTGCTGGCGCGCGCGAGCCGTAGCGGCGCCCGCCCGATGCTCAGCGGCCGCGCGCCGGGCGAGATCGAGGCGCTCTATCGCGCCCGCGAGTCCTACTACGCGCGCGCCCACGTGACCGTGGACACCGCCGGCCTCGGCATCGACCAGGTCGTGGCGCGCGTGCTGGGCACGCTCCGGGATCACCATGCCGCACGCGTTTAGCCGCCGGCTCGGCGAGGGCCCGATCCTGTGCGACGGCGCGATGGGCACCGTGCTGTACGCGCGCGGGGTGTCGCCCGACGCCTGCTTCGACGTGCTGAACGTGAGCAGCCCGGCCCTCGTGCAGGCGGTCCACGCCGAGTACGTGGGCGCCGGCGCCGACTGCGTGGAGACGAACACCTTCGGCGCCAACCGCTTCAAGCTCGCCGCCCACGGACTGCACGATCGCGTGCGCGCGATCAACCGCGCCGGCGTGAAGCTGGCGCGGGACGTGCGCGAGAGCACCGGGCGCGACTTCTACGTGCTGGGCTCGATCGGCCCGAGCGGCAAGTACCTGATGCCGCTCGGCACCATGTCGGAAACCGACGCGCGCGAGGCCTTCCGCGAGCAGGCCGAGGCCCTCGTCGAGGGCGGGGTGGACGGCTTCGTCGTCGAGACGTTCTCGGACCTCACGGAGATCGCCCTCGCGATCGAGGCCGTGCGCTCGATCACCGACCTGCCCATCGTGGCCGAGGTGGCCTTCACCGACGAGGGCGTGACGTTCACCGGCCACGCGCCGGAGGAGGTCGCCCGCCACCTCCGCGCGCTCGGCGTCGAGGCCTTCGGCGCCAACTGCTCGGTCGGCTCCTCGGTGCTCTACGACGTGCTCGAGCGGATGCTGCACGAGGCGGCCGGCGTGCCGCTGGCGATCCAGCCCAACGCCGGCCTGCCGAGCCGGATCGGCGAGCGCCTCATCTATCTGTCGTCGCCGGCCTACATGGCGGAGTACGCGGGGCGGATGGTGGAGGCCGGCGCCCGGCTGGTCGGCGGCTGCTGCGGCACCACCCCCGCCCACGTCGCCGCGATGCGGGAGGTGCTCGACCGGCGGGAGCCTTCGACGCGACGAGCCCCGGCGCGGCCGCCGACGACGCGCGTGGTGCCGGTAGCCGAGACCGCCGGCCTGGCCACCGCGCGGCCACCGACGCTGCTGCAGCGCAAGCTCGACGCCGGCGAGTTCCTCGTCACCGTGGAGCTTGATCCGCCGCGCGGCCACACCGTCGACAAGCTCGTGCAGGGCGCCAAGCTCCTCAGGGAGCGCGGCGTGGAGATCGTCGACATCAACGACGGCTCGCTCGGCCGCGTGCGGATGTCGGTCCTGGCCACCGCGCTGCTGGTGCGCGACGGCACCGGCCTGGACGTCAACATGCACTTCACCTGTCGCGACCGGAACCTCATGGGCATCCAGGCCGACCTCCTGGGCGCCCACGCGCTCGACATCCGCAACATCCTCGCCATGACCGGGGACCCGCCGCGCGCCGGCGACTACACGAACGCCACCGCGGTGTTCGACGTGGACGGCGTGGGGCTGATCGAGGTCCTGCGCCGGATGAACGAGGGGCTCGACGCCACCGGCAACTCCATCGGCGAGCCGACCGCGTTCTGCATCGGCGCCGCCCTCGACCCGGCCGCGGAGGACCTGGACCGCGAGGTCGAGCGCTTCCACCGGAAGATCCAGGCCGGCGCCCGCTGGGTGCAGACGCAGCCCGTCTACGACCTCGCCCAGCTCGACCGGTTTCTCGAGCGGGCGGGTGGCTCGCCGGTGCCGGTGCTGGTCGGCGTGCTGCCGCTGCACAGCTTCCGCCACGCCGAGTTCCTGCACAACGAGGTCCCCGGCATCACGATCCCCGCCCCGGTCCGCGCCCGCCTGCGCGAGGCCGGCGACCGCGCGCTGCGCGCGGGGATCGAGCTGGCGCAAACGCTCGTCCACGAGGTCCGGCGTCGCTACGCCGGCGCCTATCTCATGCCGTCCTTCGGTCGCTTCGAAGTCGTCGCCGAGGTGCTCGATGCCGTCCACTGAGTCGCTGACCGACCTGGGAGTGCGCGAGGCCGCCGAGCGCATCCGTCGCGGTGAATGCTCGGCCGTGGCGCTCGTCGAAGCCTGCCTGACCCGCCTGCGCGCGCGCGAGCCGGAGGTGCTGGCGTGGGCGCACGTCGACGCCGACGGCGCGCTGGCTGCCGCCGGCGAGCGCGACGCCGAGGCCCGGGCCGGGCGCCCGCGCGGCCCGCTGCACGGCGTGCCGATCGGCATCAAGGACATCTTCGACGTGGCCGGCATGCCGACCACGGCCGGCGCCCGCGCGTTCGCCCACACCCGCCCGACCCGCGACAGCGGCGCGGTGGCGCGGCTGCGCGCGGCCGGCGCCGTCATCCTGGGCAAGACGCACACGACGCAGTTCGCGTTCCGCGATCCGGCGCCGACGCGCAACCCGTGGAACCCCGCCCACACGCCGGGCGGCTCGTCCTCCGGCTCGGCGGCCGCCGTGGCCGCCCGCATGGTGCCGGGGGCGATCGGCTCGCAGACGGTGGGCTCGATCCTGCGTCCGGCGGCGTTCTGCGGGGTCGTCGGCCTCAAGGGCCCGCACGGGCTCGTGCCCGTCGACGGGGCGGTACCGCTGGCGTGGTCGCTCGACCACGTGGGCCCCTTCGCCCGCTCGGTCGCCGACGTCGCGCTGATGCTGAGCGTGCTCGCCGATCACCGCGTCGAGCCGGCCGCCGTGCCGGCGCCGCGGCTGGCGATCGGTCGCCAGCTCTTCGACCGCGCCGAGCCCGAGCTACGGCGTCACCTGGGCTCCGTCGTCGAGCGGCTGACCGCCGCCGGCGCGCGGGTCACCGAGCTCACGCTGCCGCCGGCCTTCGCCGAGATCCACGCCGCCGGCCAGGTGGTCCTCGAGGTCGAGGCCGCGACCTATCACCAGCCGATGTTCGACAAGCACGCCGCCGACTACGGTCCGGGGATGGCGGAGATGATCCCGCGCGGGCTCGCGCGGCCGGCCACCGAGTACGTCGCCGCCAACCGGGCGCGGCTCGCGTTCCGCGAGGTGATGATCCCGCTGCTGGAGGCGCACGACGCGCTGCTGTCGCCGACGGCGCCGGGGCCGGCGCCGGCCGGGCTCGGCTGGACCGGCGACGCCTCGCTGTGCGCGCCGTGGAGCTCGGCGGGCGTGCCGTCGCTCTCGTTGCCGACCGGCGTGGACCCCGCCGGCCTGCCGCTGGCCGTGCAGCTCGTGCAGGCGCCCGGCGGCCTCGCGCGCCTGCTCGGCGCCGCCGCCTGGTGCGAGGGCGTCGTCGGCTTCGCGGCGCGGCCGCGCGGATGACGACCATGCTCGACCTCAAGATCGACGGCGCCGTGGTGATCGACGGCACCGGGCGCCCCGGCAGCCGCACCGACGTGGGCATCCGCGGCGAGCACATCGCGGCGGTCGGCGACCTCTCGCGCGAATCCGCCGGCCGCGTGCTCAACGCCTCCGGCCGCGTGCTGGCGCCCGGCTTCATCGACATGCATTCGCACTCCGACTGGCGGCTGTGGGGCAATCGCCGCGCCGAGTCCAAGATCCGTCAGGGCGTGACCACCGAGGTCGTCGGCAACTGTGGCTTCTCGCCGGCGCCGACCACGGCGGCCTTCCTCGACGACATGCGGCGTTTCGCGCTCTACATCCCGACCGGCATGGACTTTTCCTGGCGCTCGGTCGGCGACTACCTGCGCGCGTTCGACCGCGGCGGCACCGCGCTCAACGTGATCCAGCTCGTCGGCCACGGCACCCTGCGGGTTGCCGCGATGGGCTTCGCCCGGCGGCCGCCGACCGCCGCCGAGCTGACCGCGATGCAGCGGATGCTGGGCGACGCGATGGAGGAGGGCGCCTGGGGGCTGTCCACCGGACTCATCTACGCGCCGGGCTCCTACTCGACCACCGAGGAGATCGTCGAGGTCGCGAAGGCCGCGGTGCGCCAGCGCGGCTTCTACGCCAGCCACATCCGCGGCGAGGGCGCGACCCTGCTGGACGCCGTGCGCGAGGCGATCCGCATCGGCCGCGAGGCCGACCTGCCGGTGCAGATCAGCCACGTCAAGGCGTCGGGTCGGCCGAACTGGGGCAAGGTCGCCGACGCCCTGGCCCTCATCGACGAGGCACGGGCCGAGGGCCTCGACGTCATGGGCGACGTCTATCCGTACACGGCGTCGAGCACGTCGCTGCGCACGCTGCTGCCCGACTGGGTGCTGGAGGGCGGGGTGGACGAGATGCTCAAGCGGATCGAGGACGCCGCCATCCGCGGGCGGATCCGCACGGAGCTCGAGGCGCCGGTGACCGGCCAGAGCCTGCTCGACCGCATCGGCTGGGACAACATCATGATCGCCTGGTGTCCGAAGCGGAAGGACGCCGAGGGCCGCCGTGTCGCCGAGGTCGCCGCCGCCCGCCGGCTCGACCCGCTCGACGCGGTCTTCGAGCTCCTCCGCGATGCCCAGGGCGTGGCCTCGATGATCATGTTCCAGCTGGACGAGGCCGATCTCCGCCGCGCGCTCGTGCATCCGCACGTCATGATCGGCTCCGACGGCTCGGCCCTGGCCACCTCCGGTGAGATGAGCGCCGGCAAGCCCCACCCGCGCAGCTACGGCACCTTCCCGCGCGTGCTCGGCGAGTACGTGCGCGAGCAGCGCCTGCTGTCGCTGGCGGAGGCGGTGCACAAGATGACCGGGATGCCGGCCCGCCGGCTCGGCCTGCGCGACCGCGGCCAGATCCGCGTGGGCGCCCGCGCCGACCTCGTCGTCTTCGATCCGCGCCGCATCGCCGACCAGGCGACCTACGACGACCCGCACCGCTACGCGGTCGGCGTGGAGCACGTGCTCGTCAACGGCAGCATCGTGATCAAGGACGGCGAGCACACCGGCAGCCTGCCGGGACGGGTGCTCACCCCTCCATGACGCCGGCCCGCGTCGTCCCCGATCTGCTGACCCCGCTGGCCGCGGCGGCGTCGCTCGACGCGGGCCTCGCCCTCACGCTGCGACGGCTCGTGCGCTTTGCCGGCGCCACCGCCGGCGCGGTCGGTTTCCGGCCGCCGCGCGGCGAGCCGCTCGTCGTGGTCACCGGCGGGTCGGGGGCCGTGGCCGCGGCGCTGCGTGGGCTCGTGAGCGAGCCGCCCGAGCGGGCGCGGCGCCTCGCGGCGGGGCTCGGCCGGGACGGTCGCGTCGTGCGGCACCTGCCCCTCGGCGCGCCACGCCGGTCGGTAGGCGTGCTGGTGCTGGTCGGCCGGCCGGGTGGGCGGGGCCGGCTGACGCTCCCCGGCGGGCTCGGCCGCGACCTGGGCGCGGCCATCGAGCAGGTGTGGCGCCTGCAGCAGCGCACCGTGCGCCTCGCCGTGCACAACGACATCACGCGGCTGCTGGTCTCCGGCGACTCCGTCGACGACGTCCTCCGCGTGTTCGCCGAGGGCCTCGGCCGGCTCGTGGCGTTCGATGCGCTGGCGGTGGCCCTGCTCGACCCCGAGCGCCCCGAGTTCGAGGTCATGGACGTCCTCGCCCGCTCGGTGCCGCCCGTGGCGCCCCGCGACGCCCGCATGGGCCTCGACCGCACGCTGCTGGCCCAGGTGGTAGCCAGCGCAGCACCCGTGCGGATCGACGACCTCACCGCGCCGGCGGTGCCGGAGGTGAGCCGGCAGGTGCTCGGCGAGCGCGGGCTGCGCTCGGCGCTGCTGGTGCCGCTGGTGAGCCGGGGTGGCGTGTTCGGCGCGGTCGTGCTGACGGCCCGGCGGCGCGGCGCCTTCGACGACGCCGACGTGGAGATCGCGACGGATCTGGCGCGGCCGCTGGCCTCGGCGATCGAGCACCGGCGGCTGCTCGACGAGAGTCGGCGGCGGACGGAGGAGCTGGCGGCGCTGTACAGCACGAGCCAGCTCATCACCGCGCGCCTCGACGTCGCCTCGGTCCTGGATCGGATCAGCCGTTCGGTGACGGCGCTCATCGGCTCGACTGGCTGCGGCATCGGCCTGGTCGATCCCGTCCACAACCGCCTGGTCCACGCCGCCGCCCACGGCTTCAAGAGCGACGAGTGGCGCGCGCTGGCGCTGCCGGTGGGCGAGGGGATCATCGGGGGCTGCGCCGAGAGCGGCGTGGCCATCCGGGTGGACGACGTGCGCAGCGATGCCCGCTCGGCCCGGCGCGACGTCGACGAGCAGGAGGGCATCCGCTCGATGCTGTGCGTACCGCTGCGTGTGGCCGGCGCGCTGCTCGGGGTCATCTCCGCGTTCTCGACGCGACCGGCCGCGTTCAGCGCCCACCACCAGCGCGTGCTGGAGGCCTTCGCCGAGCAGGCCGGCATCGCCGTGCAGAACGCCAGGCTGTTCGAGGAGAGCCTCAAGCGTACGCGGGAGACCCGCGCGCTCTTCGAGGCCGGGCGCACGGTCACCGCCAGCCTCGATCCGGCCCGCACCGTGCGCGTCATCATGGAGCAGGCGCGGGCGGTGCTCGGCGTGGCCTCGTGCGGGATCATGACGCTCGACCCGGTCACTCGCGAGCTGGTCCTGGTGGCGAGCCTCGACCTGCCCGACGAGGTGATCCGCGGCGTGCGGATCCCCGAGGGCGAGGGGATCGCCGGCCGGGCGGTGCGCGATCTGCGGCCGCGGCAGAGCGCCGACCTCTTCAACGACCCGCGCGTGCGCTTCCGCGAGCTGCCGCGCCAGAGCGGCCTGCGGGCGGCCTTGGCCGTCCCGCTGCGGGTCGGCGACCGCGCGATCGGCGTGATCGAGGTCTTCCACAACGAGGTCCACCAGTTCACCCCCGCCGAGGAGGAGCTGCTGGTCGCGCTGGCCGACCAGGCGGCGATCGCGCTGGAGCACGCCCGGCTCTACGAAGGCCTGGAGACGATGGTCGCCGAGCGCACGCGCGAGCTCGACCGCCAGAAGCGCTTCGTCGAGGTCGTGCTGGAGACGCTGCCGCTCGGCGTGTTCGTCCTCGATCCGGAGCTCCACATCGTGCGGGCCAACCGTGAGGGAGCCCGGACGCTCGGCTGCGACCCCGCCATTCGGGCGCCGTTCACCAGCGTGGTGGCGCCGGAGCGGGCGGCCGAGGTCGAGGCATTCCTGCGGCAGGCCTTCGCCGCCGACGAGGTCACCCGGCAGGAGGAGGAGATGGCCGTGGCCGGCGAGCTCAAGCGCTTCCGGCTCACGACGGCCCCGCTGCCGGGCGGCGACGATGGCGCCCACCTGATCGTGCTGGTGGAAGACATCACGCTGGCCAAGCAGCTCGAGCGCCAGATGCTCCTCACCGAGCGCCTCACCACCGCCGGCCGCCTGGCCGCCGGCGTCGCCCACGAGCTGAACAACCCGCTGGCGACGATCGCCGGCTGCGCGGAGTCCCTCCAGGGGCGCTTCAAGGAAGACAGCCTGGCCGACCGCCCGGAGCTGGCCGACTTTCCAACCTACCTCGGTCTCATCGAAGAGGAGGCGTACCGCTGCAAGGACATCACCGGCAGCCTGCTCCAGTTCGTGCGGGATCCCGGCAGCCGTCGCACGCCGACCGCCGTCAATGCGCTCGTGCTCAAGACGATCGAGCTGATCTCGCACCAGGCGCGCTACGCCAAGGGCGTGCTGGCGACCGAGCTGGACGACACGCTGACCGAGGTGACCGTGAACGAGGGACAGCTCCGGCAGGTCTTCCTGGGGCTCGCCTCCAACGCGCTCGACGCGATGGAGGGGCACGGGCGGCTCACGATTCGCACCCGCCGCGCGCGCCGGGACCTCGAGATCGAGTTCGAGGACGAGGGGCCGGGCATCCCCGAGGAGATCGCGCAGCGCATCTGGGACCCGTTCTTCACCACCAAGCCGCCGGGTCAGGGCACCGGTCTGGGGCTGGCCATCGCGCAGGGCATCGTGACTGATCACGGAGGGCGCATCGAGATGCAGACGCACGTCGGGAAGGGCAGCATCTTCCGCGTAGTGTTGCCGGCATGAAGCGCACGATCCGGGTGCTGGTCGCCGACGACGAGACCAACCTGCGCGAGCTGATCGTCCGCGAGCTCACGCGGCGCGGCCTGGAGGCGGAGGGCGTGGGGGACGGCGAGAGCGCGCTCACGCTCCTGCGCGAGGCGCCGTACGACGTCGTGGTGCTGGACATGAAGATGCCGAAGAAAGAAGGGATCGAAGTCCTCCGCGAGCTGCAGGAGTTTCCCGAGCATCCTCAGGTCATCGTGATGACCGGCTTCCAGGAGGTGGCGATGGCCGTCGAGGCGATGAAGCTGGGCGCCTACGATTACCTGACCAAGCCGACCAAGATCGAGGAGCTCGACGTCCTGGTCCGCAAGGCCGCCGAGAAGGGGCAGCTCATCCGCGACAACGTCGCGCTGCGCGCCCACGCGCCCGGCGCCGGTCCCTTCGGCGGCATCGTCACCCGTAGCGGCAAGATGCAGGACGTCCTGCGCATGGTGGATCGCGTCGCCCCGACGGAGTCCTCCGTCCTCCTGCTCGGCGAGAGCGGCACCGGCAAGGAGCTGGTGGCCCGGGCGATCCACGAGCGCTCGCCGCGGATCGAGCGGCCGTTCGTGCCGATCCACTGCGGCGCGCTGCCCCGCGAGGTGCTCGAGTCCGAGCTGTTCGGCCACGAGAAGGGCGCGTTCACGGGTGCCGTCAACGCCAAGCCCGGGCTCATCGAGCTGGCCGACGGCGGTACGCTCCTGCTCGACGAGATCGGCGACATGGAGCCCGACAGCCAGGTCAAGCTCCTGCGCGTGCTGGAGACCGGGATGTTCTTCCGCGTCGGCGGCACCCGGCCCCGGCGCGTGGACGTCCGCCTGGTGGCCGCCACCAACCGCGACCTGGCGGCGGCCATGAAGAGCGGCCTCTTTCGCGAGGACCTCTTCTACCGGATCAACACCATCACCGTCTACCTCCCACCGCTGCGGGAGCGGCGGGAGGACGTCGCGCTGCTCACCCAGCACTTCCTGGAGACGAACGCGACCTACGGCCTGAAGCGGATCAGTCCGCCCGCCCTCGCCGCGCTGGAGGCCTACGGCTGGCCGGGCAACGTCCGCGAACTGCTGCACGTGATCCAGCGCGGCGTCATCCTGTGCAAGGGCGACGAGATCACGCCCGTCGACCTGCCGCCCGAGATCGCCGGCCCGACCTCCGCGTCCTTCGCGGCGTCGACGGCGTCGACGGTGCCCTCATCCGGGGCGCCCACGCTGGAGGCCATGGAGCGTCAGCACATCGTGGCGACGCTGCGTCAGGTCGGCGGTCATCGCGGCAAGGCAGCGGCGGTGCTCGGCATCGATCCCAAGACGCTCTACCGCAAGATCCTCGGGTACCAGATCACGCTGACCGAGCTGGCTTGATTGTTTGAGTGGGGGGCCCCGATATGGCCCCCCACACCCCCCATCATTCGGAGCGACCCGGCGGGAGCCGTGCCGCTCCTCTGGTGTGCGCTCGCCTCGGGGGCCCCGATATGGTCCCCCACACCCCCTATCATTTGGACCGACCCGGCGGGAGCCGTGTCGCTCCTCTGGTGTGCGCTCGCCTCGGGGGCCCCGATATGGCCCCCCACACCCCCCATCATTCGGAGCGACGCGGCGGAGCCGTGCCGCTCCTCTACCACCCACGGCTGCGATTCGTTCACCGCGCGTCGAGTCGTGTCGGACTGATCGGGCATTCTGCCCGGGCGCCCGACGCGCCGGGCGACGCCGCGTCACGATTCCGGCTACTTGCGGGGCCTCAGGTCTGGCATCGTCGTTGCCTCATATCGCGTGGTTCCGCCGGAACCAACGTCCAAGCTCGACAAGGAGAAGTGATGAACCGTGTGCTGATGATCGATCAGGATCGTGCGACGCGCGAGCGCCTGGGGCTCGACTGCCTGGGCCACGACGTCGGCGTCGCGCTCGCCGAGAACCTGTGCGAGGGCGTGCGGGTGCTGCTCTCGCTGCCGGTGTCGCTCATCGTCGTCGACGTCGCCGCGCTGCGGCTCACGACGCGCGAGGTCGCCGTGCTGTTCGACCGCGTGGCCCCCGGCGTGCCGGTGGTGGTCACGCTGGCCACCGAGGCGGCGCTGGAAACGCGCGTGGCGCTGGAGCTGGCCGGCTTTCGGGTCGTGTCCCGGCCGGTGACGGTCGAGGATCTGCTCGAGAAGACGGCACTGTAACGCATCGCCCACTTGCGCCGCGCGGCGGCGCGTGTACACTCACCATGTCCGACCGATCCGACGGCCGGACCCGCTTCCGACGTAACGTCTCTTCCGGTTCGCGGGGCGTGATCGATTAACGGAAGAGATCGGGGGTTTCTATGGCGTCCAAGCTCTATATCGGCGGCCTTTCGTACTCCACCACCAGCGACGGTCTCAGGGAGTTCTTCGCCCAGAGCGGCAACGTTCTCTCGGCGACCGTCATCACCGACCGGTTCTCGGGCCAGTCGCGTGGGTTCGGCTTCGTCGAGATGAATGCGGCCGAAGATGCCCAGAATGCGATCTCGCAGCTGAACGGCCGCGAGCTCGATGGCCGGCGCATCACGGTCGAGATCTCGAACCCACAGGCCCCCCGGTCCGGTGGCGGCGGCGGCGGTGGTGGTCGTCCCGGTGGTGGTCGTCCGGGCGGCGGGCGCCCAGGTGGCGGGCGTCCCGGCGGTGGCGGCGGCCGCGAGAGCGGCTATGCGCACCGTCCGTCCAAACCGGTGAAGTGGTAGGACGGCGGCGGTAGCGCAACGCGCGAAACAGAAAGGGGCCAGCCCTCGAAGGCTGGCCCCTTTTCTGTCTCGCGGCGGTGCCGAGCGGACTACGAAAACAGGCGGTCGTATTGTCCGTATTCGTGGGCGGCGTCCATGAACCACTTCACGATCTCTGGATCGGACTTCGGCGGAATCTCGCACGACGTCGAGAGGATGAAGGCCGACTGGCGGGCGGCGGTGTCGACGCAGCGCTTGACGTCGGCGTACATGGCCTCGCGGGAGGTCTTTTCGAACTTCGTGGCGTCGACGTTGCCGATCGCGACGGCACGGCCCTTGGCGACGTCCATGAAGCGCGCGAGCTGATCGACGTAGAGCGTGGGGTCGCCCTGCTGGTCGAGGTCGAACGAGACCGTCGTAAACCCGCACTGCAGGAGATCCTCGAAGATCGGATAGGTCGTTCCGCAGATGTGGGTGGTGACTCCGACCTTCCCGGCCTTGAAGTGCTCGACGAGCTCCTTGTGATAGGGCGCGACGAAGTCGCGGTAGTTGTCGGGCGAGATCAGGCTGATGGAGGCGGTCGGCTCCGAGAAGCTGAGCCCGATGCCCGTCTTCACGATGGCGTCGCCGTAGATCTTGCAGAAGTCCGTGGCCACCCGCATGACGTCGTGGATGAACTGCGGGTCCTCGAAGGTGTCGAGCAGCATGGTCTCCGGGTTGCGCAGTAGCATGGCGATCGTCCACGGCCCCACCGCCACCGCGCCGATGGCCGTCGGCGGCTTGGCCTTCACCAGCGCCTCGCACTGCTCGAGGAAGCCCGGCAGCCGCCCGGTCGTGTACGGATCGGGCATGACCAGCTTGGCCAGATCGGCCTTGTCGTCCTGGAGCACGTGCTGGTCGATGGACGGCACCACGTAGTCGGAGTACTTGACCCGGCATCCGAAGGCTTCGGCCTCTTTGGCCAGATCGTTGTAGGCCAGCACGACGTCCGGCTCGTACCGCTCGTAGTAGTTCATCATGGCCGCGATCGCGCGCGTCGGGTTCGTGCAGTACTCCTCGATTGAGAGCCCGTCGAGCGTGCCGGCGAACGACGCCACGATCGGGTACACGGGGACCCGGTCGGCGAACGAGCGCTTGTAGGCGGCCACCACGCGGTCGCGGTTGGAGTAGGACGCGCGGCCTTTCTCGGTGTCCCACACCCGGTTGGCCTCCATGTACCGGGCCGGCAGCTTCGCCTCGTACTCCATGAACTGCGTGACCGGGTAGCGGATGCCGCCGTTGTGGGTGCCGCGCAGCCCCTCCACGACCTCGTCCATGCGGCTCCACGGGATGGTGAAGGCCATCTCGTGGTCCTGGGTCTGGCCGAAGATCCGGTCGCCCGAGCAGGGCAGGATGACCTGCGGCTCGTCGGTCAGCATGGTGGTCACGATGATGTCCGAGCACACGATGCGCCCGCTGAATCCGGAGGCCAGCTTGCCGCCCCGCTTCCACAGCGCGGCCTGGGTGAGGCGCATGACCTGGGCGGGGTTGCCGTAGACGCAGACGAGGTGGGGCTCGAAGGTCGTCCGGTCGAGCGGGGCCACGAGCAGCGTCGCCCAGTCGCCGACGGCGAACCGATCGGAGGCGGCTTCCGAGCGCCGGCCGGCCTCCTTCGTCTCGGTGTACATGCCTTCACAGAGGGTCCCGGAGGCGTGCAGGTGGGTGGGCTTCTCGAAGCCGAGGGCGGCGATGCCGAGCGAGCAGATGTGGTCCTCGCGTGTGAGCGCGATCATCCAGCCGTACCGGCGGGCCATGTCGATGACCTGGCAGTTCATCGACAGCTTCTTGAAGTCCCGCGCGGGACGCCGGGCCTTCTCGGGGATCGGCTCCCCGGGCTTCAGCATCCGGATCGCCACCGGAAACGTCTGCGGCCTGATATACGTCTGCAGCTCCCGGTCCGCAGTCTTCACATCCATCATGGAGCCCACCCCCGTGCAGAGCGTACTACGCCGGTAACAAAGGCCGCAACGCGATGCACAACAGCACGTGCCCGAGCCCGTGTTCTATCCTTGCCCTGGACGCCACGGGAAGGGCGGAGGCCGCCGGGTTCGGGCAGGGTCTGACGAACCCATTTCCCGTCTCGCGACACACACCCACGACGATCGATGGTTTCGCGCAGCGCACCCATGGAATCCGGCCTTGTGGTTCGCAGACCCTGCCCGAACCCGGCGGTCTCCGCCCGGCTCGATGGGCAGCCGGTACGGGGATTGCGTACGGACGAGGGCGTGCGGCGAATTCTCACGCTCGTGCTCGGGATCGTCATCGGCCAGTGGCTGGCGTTCGGCGCCGGCGTCTCGCCGGCCGACTACCGCGCCCGCGCCGAGCGCGCCTGGCAGGGCCAAAACTACCTGGAGGCGCTCCAGCTCTGGAGTCACGCGGTGGCCCTGCAGCCCGCCGATCCCAGCGTCCACTATCTCCGGGGCACCGCCCTGGCCCGACTCGGGCTGGAGGTCTCCGCCCTCGACGCCTTTCAGATGGCGTTGCTGCTGAATCCATCGCCGGCACTCGCGCGACGCGTCGGGGAGGACATGGCGCGTCTGACCCAGGCGCCGGGCCCCATCGGCGCGCAGGAGACGACGGTGCCGCTGCAGCACGGGCTCGGCGTCTGGACCGCCCAGGTGGTCCTCAACGACCGTCACACGGGCCGCTTCCTCGTGGACACCGGCTCCAGCGTCACCGTGGTGTCGCCGCGGCTCGCCGCCGAGGTCGGGATCGCCGGGACGGCGGGCGGTTCGCTGGTCGAGCTGCAGACCCTCGGCGGGCGCACCGTGGGCCCCTCCGCCACCGTGGCCTCGCTCCGCGTGGGCGACCTGGAGCTCCGCGACGCGCCGGTGGTGCTCCACGACCCCGGTCCCACCTTCGACGGCATCCTCGGCAACACGTTCCTCAGCCGCTACCGCGTCACCGTCGACGCCGACCGTCGCCAGCTCCAGCTTCGCCTCCTCGCCCGCGATTAACTCCCCGCCCGTCACGGCCGGGAGTAGAATACCGGCCACTTTCGGTTCCCAAACGGGGGAGGCAGCATGATCAACGCTCCAACGGCCAGTCACAGTCTGACGGTCCGCCTCGAGATCCAGAACAAGCCCGGCATGCTCGGCAAGGTCACGTCCGCCATCGGCAAGGGTGGCGGCGACATCGGCGCCATCGACCTGGTCGAGGTGGGCCGGAACACCATCACGCGCGACATCACGTTCAAGACGAGCGGGGAGCGCCACGGCCAGCAGGTCGTCGAGCGCCTCCGCGCGCTGGAGGGCGTGGGCGTCGTCAACGTCTCCGACCGCACCTTCCTCATGCACCTCGGTGGCAAGATCGAGGTGAAGGGCAAGATGCCGGTCAAGACGCGCGACGACCTGTCGATGGCGTACACGCCGGGCGTGGCCCGCATCTGCATGGCCATCCATCACGACCCCGAGAAGGCCTATACGCTCACGATCAAGCAGAACACGGTGGCCGTCGTCACCGACGGCTCGGCCGTCCTCGGTCTCGGCGACATCGGGCCCAGCGCCGCCCAGCCGGTCATGGAGGGCAAGGCGCTCATCTTCAAGGAGTTCGCCGGCGTCGACGCGTTTCCGATCTGCCTGGCCACCAAGGACGTCGACGAGATCGTGATGATCGTGAAGGCCCTGGCGCCGGTGTTCGGTGGAATCAACCTCGAAGACATCTCGGCACCCCGGTGTTTCGAGATCGAGGAACGGCTGCAGCGCGACCTCGATATTCCCGTGTTTCACGACGACCAGCACGGCACCGCGGTGGTCGTGCTGGGCGCCATGCTCAACGCGCTCAAGCTCGTGAAGAAGAAGATGTCCGAGGCCCGCTTCGTCTTCACCGGCGCCGGCGCCTCCGGCATCGCGACCGCCAAGCTGCTGATGAAGGCGGGCGCCAGGCACATCATCGGCTGCGACCGGGCGGGCGCCATCTACAAGGGCCGCACCGAGAACATGAACTCGATGAAGGAGTGGTTCGCGGAGCACACCAACCCGCGCCGGATCAAGGGCTCCGCCGGCGAAGCCCTGCAGGGCGCCGACGTCTTCATCGGCCTGTCGGGCCCCGGGGTGGTGTCGCTCAAGGACATCAAGGCGATGAACAAGGATGCGATCGTGTTCGCCATGGCGAATCCGGTTCCGGAAATCCTTCCGGAGGAAGCCGGGGCGTTCGTCCGCGTCATGGCGACGGGACGCTCCGACTATCCAAACCAGATCAACAATTCGTGTGGCTTCCCCGGGATCTTCCGCGGCCTGCTCGACGTGCGGGCCCGTCGGGTCAACGACGAAATGAAGCTGGCGGCCGCGCACGCCATCGCCGGCATGGTGGGCAAGAGCGAGCTGAGCGACGAGTACATCACGCCGTCGATGTTCGACCCGCGCCTGGTGCCGGCCGTCTCGTCGGCCGTGGCCGACGCGGCCATCCGGACGGGCGTGGCGCGCAAGAAGCGGAGCCGACCGAACTGACGCGCTAGGCGCGATGAACCGCGGCCGAGGGGGGCCGGGGCGGGCGAAGGACCTGTTGGCGACGTGCTTCGTCCTGTTCGCGGCCCCCCTCGTCCGGCCGGAACCCTCACCGACAGAGGACGAGACACCATGGCCCAGCCGAAAGCCGCCGCCAACGCCCCGATCGAGGCCCTGCTCCGCGAGAAGCGGAAGTTCCCACCGGCCAAGGACTTCGTCAAGCGGGCCCTCGTCAACAAGGCGTCGGTCTACACCGAGGCGACGCGCAACCCCGTGCGGTTCTGGGAGGGCAAGGCGCGCGAGCTGCGGTGGATCAAGCCGTGGAAGAAGGCGCTGGAGTGGAAGCCGCCCTACGCCAAGTGGTTCGTCGGCGGCAAGCTCAACGTCTCCGACAACTGCCTGGACCGCCACGTCACCACCGCGCGCCGCACCAAGGCCGCGCTGATCTGGGAAGGGGAGCCGGGCGACACCCGCACGCTGACCTACTGGGACCTCTACCGGGAGGTGCAGCGGTTCGCGGCGGCGCTCAAGCGGCACGGCGTCCGCAAGGGCGACCGCATCACCATCTACATGCCGATGGTGCCCGAGGTGGCCATTGCCATGCTGGCGTGCACGCGCATCGGCGCCGCCCACAGCGTGATCTTCGGCGGCTTCTCTCCGGAATCCGTCCGCGACCGGATCCACGACGCCGACTCCAAGGTGATCATCACCGCCGACGGCGGCTGGCGGCGTGGCACGATCGTGCCGCTGAAGAAGAACACCGACGAGGCGCTGACGGAGTGCCCGGGGGTCGGCACCGTCATCGTGCTCAAGCGCACCGGGCAGCCGATCGACATGCAGGCCGGGCGCGACGTCTGGTGGGACGACTTCGTCAAGGGTGTCGAGCCCAAGTGCCCGGCCGAGCCGATGGACTCCGAGGATCTGCTGTACCTGCTCTACACCTCCGGCTCGACCGGCAAGCCCAAGGGCATCATCCACACGACCGGGGGCTATCTCACCGGCATCGCCGCGACGCACAAGTGGGTGTTCGACATCCACGAGGACGACGTCTACTGGTGCACCGCCGATGTCGGCTGGGTCACCGGCCACTCCTACGTCGTCTACGGTCCGCTCGCCAACGGCGCGACGACGGTCATGTACGAGGGGACGCCCGACTTCCCCGAGAAGGACCGCTTCTGGCGGATCATCGAGAAGCACGGCATCACGATCTGCTACACGGCGCCCACCGCCATCCGCACCTTCATGCGCTGGGGCGACCAGTTCCCCAACCGCTGCGACCTCTCGAGCCTGCGCCTGCTCGGCAGCGTGGGCGAGCCGATCAACCCGGAGGCGTGGGTCTGGTACTGGAAGGTCATCGGCGGCGGCCGCTGCCCGGTGGTGGACACCTGGTGGCAGACGGAGACCGGCCAGATCCTCATCACGCCGCTGCCCGGCGTCACCGTGCTCAAGCCGGGCTCGGCGACCCGGGCGTTCCCCGGCATCGACGCCGAGGTCCTCGACGAGCAAGGCAAGCCGGCGAAGTCCGGGTATCTCGTGCTGCGCAAGCCGTGGCCCGGAATGCTGCGTGGCATCTGGGGCGACCCCGACCGGTTCGTGAAGCAGTACTGGTCGAAGTACGACAATATCTACTTCACGGGTGATGGAGCCAAGCGCGACGAGGACGGCTACTTCTGGCTTCTCGGGCGCGTCGACGACGTCATGAACGTCTCGGGTCATCGCGTGTCCACGATGGAAGTCGAATCCGCCCTCGTCGACCACAAGCAGGTCGCCGAGGCCGCCGTCATCGGCAAGCCCCACGAGATCAAGGGCCAGGCCATCGCGGCGTTCGTGACCGTCAAGGCCGGCGTCGACGGCACGAGGGAGCTGCAGGACGAGCTCAAGCAGCACGTGGCCAAGAAGATCGGCGCGCTGGCCCGGCCCGACGACATCATCTTCTCGGCCGAGCTGCCGAAGACCCGCTCGGGCAAGATCATGCGCCGCCTGCTGCGCGACATCGCCGAGGGCCGGGCGCTCGGCGACACTACCACGCTGGCCGATCCGGCCGTGGTGGCCGCGCTCAAGAAACAGTACGAAGAGGAATAGCGCCCCGCTCGCCGCCACCGCCGGAGGGCTCAGCGGAAGAAGAGGAGCGTGACGACGACGAAGAGCGGCAGCAGGATCGCGCCGCTGTAGGCCATGTAGCCGGCGAAGCTCGGCATCGTGATCCCGGCCTCCTCGGCGATGGCCTTCACCATGAAGTTCGGCGCATTGCCGATGTAGGTGTTGGCCCCCATCGCCACCGCTCCCACGCTGATCGCGGCCAGGATCGCGTGCGGCACGCCCACGACTTCCGGCGCGAGCCGGAGCCCCTGGCCGAGCGCCAGGAACGTGAGGTAGGTCGGCGCGTTGTCCAGAAACGACGACAGCCCCCCGGCGGCCCAGAAGAACTGCCAGGGCTCCCGCACGCCCAGCTCGGCGCCGCGCAGGCGTAGCACGTCGAGCGCCGGGATCATCGTCAGGAAGATTCCCAGGAAGAGCACCGCGACCTCGACGATCGGGTAGGTGGTGAAGCCGTTGGCACGATGGATGGCCGCCGGCGTGCGCCAGAACGAGAGCGCGGCCAGGGCCACGATGGCGGCCTCCCGCCACGGCGCGCCCAGGAACGCCACGGCCAGCACGACTCCGGCCAGCGCCAGCGCGTTGGCGCTCCCGCGTACGCGCAGGGGCACGCGCTCCGATCGGTCGCGGCGGATCGCGCTCAACGGCTCGCGCGTGTAGGCGCGGGTGTCCCAGACGAAGTAGACGGCGAGCAGGATCACCAGCATCGTCAGCCACGGCGCCCAGAGGCGAAAGGTCCAGGCGAAGGGCACGCCCTGCAGATAGCCCAGGAACAGTGGCGGGTCCCCGAGGGGCGTCAGCATTCCGCCCATGTTCGACACGAGGAAGATGAAGAAGATCACCGTGTGCTGGACCCGGGTCCGCTCGCGGTTGGTCATGAGCAGGGGTCGGATCAACAGCATGGAGGCGCCGGTGGTCCCGATGAACGAGGCCGCCAGCGCGCCGAGCGCAATGAAGGCGTGTTCACCAGCGGCGTCGCCTCGAGATCGCCTCGGAGCAGGACGCCGCCCGAGATCGCGTAGAGCCCGGCCAGGAGGACCATGAAGGAGACGTAGTCCTGGGCGGTGTGCACCAGCGTTCCCGGGTCGCGGAGCAGGTACATCAGGAAGATCGGAGCACCCAGCCCGGCGGCGACGATCAACTTGTTACGGTTCGACTCCCACCAGCCCGGGACGCGCAATGGCAGGATCGCGATGGCCAGGAGCATGACGACGAACGGGAGCACCGCGTAGAGGGGGGGCGGCGAGCCGGTCACGGCGGAAGTGTACCGCGCCGGGTGGCCTGATCGTGACCGCCCGGGGCCTGGCAC
The DNA here is from genome assembly GCA_963743355.1 of uncultured Candidatus Rokubacteria bacterium. GTDB lineage: Bacteria > Methylomirabilota > Methylomirabilia > Rokubacteriales > CSP1-6 > AR5. The sequence goes on along the minus strand of CAVUPM010000002.1, from coordinate 1,485,480 downwards.
GCTGGCGGCGGGCACCCGCCTCCTGGCAGCTCGGGGACGCTCGCTCTTCCGCGAGGTTGGAGAGGGTCACTGACGTAAAACGTCGTTTCCTGAGTCATCTGTGACCAGTTGGCAGGCAGAGTGCCCGGGTGATTTTTCAACGCTCGACCGGATTGCCCCGAACCCACTCTTGATTTTCCAGTGAATTAGCTGAGGGGGTCGTTCGTCAGAGGTTCGGCACACCCGTTGCACCACGGGCGCGGCCAGTACGAGGAGGGAGACATGAACGGCATCCGGAAGCGGCTGGAGCAGGACCTGAGGGTGGCGGTCGGGCGGCTTCGCCAGGTGGGTGGCGCCGCGGCTCTGGAGGATCTGCTCGGGCCCAGTGGCGAGCACTGGTCCTACGCCGACGAAGTCGATGAGATCCAGGCCAACGAACGGCGCGAGATCGGCTTTGCCACGCGTGAGTTGCTGGTGGAACGCGTGAATCGCATCGCGGCGGCGCTCGAGCGGCTCGACCGAGGTGAGTACGGCACGTGCGTGGAGTGCGGCGAGGCGATCGCGCCGGCCCGCCTTCAGGTCATGCCCGAAGTGCTCACCTGCGTGCGGTGTCAGGATCGGCTGGAGCGGCTGGGTCGCCATCTGCAGGCGGCCGAGGTCGAAGTCGGCGCCGAGGACGACTGAGAGACAAGAATCGACGACGATCCACGGGGCCGGGAACGATCCCGGCCCCGTTTTCGTCTCGTTGTAGTCTAGGGTCGTGCGCCACCGCACTCCGGTTCTCGACGTCTTCCGGCCGGCCGTCCACGCGCTGTCGCGAGCCTACTTCGGTCTCCGGCTGCGCGGTACCGAGCACATCCCGCGCGAGGGCGCGCTCGTCATCGTCCCCAACCATCAGACGTACGCGGATCCGCCGCTCGTCAGCATCCCGGTGCGCCGGCCCGTCTACTACATGGCCTGGAGCCGGCTGTTCGACATCCCGGTCTTCAATCGCGTCATCCGCATGCTGCGCGCATTCCCCGTGGACATCGACGCCCGCGATGCCCGCGCCACCCGCGAGGCCGTCCGCCTCCTCCAGCGCGGCGCCGCGTTGATGATCTTTCCCGAGGGCGAGCGCACCGCCGACGGCCGCCTGCGACGCTTCAAGCCCGGCGCCTTCCGCCTGGCCGTCTCCCTCGCCGTGCCCGTCCTCCCCGTGACCATCGTCGGCGGCAACGACGCCTGGCCCCCCGGCCGCATGCTCCCCCGCCGCGGCCACATCACCATCACCTACCACCCCGCACTCCGCGCCGACTCCACGATGGACGCGCGCATGGCCGCTCGCGATCTTGCCGATCGCACCCGTACGGCAATCCTCAGCGTTATGCCGCAAGGCACCGCCGACATGACGAAGCCCGGCCTGACCGAGACGCACGACCGCGACTAGCGCCGCCAACCGACGCCTGCGCTCGCCGCGGGCTACTCGGTCGATGGATTCGGCGATCGCGGGTAGGGGCGGGGGCGCCGGGGTGGGCGGGGGGTCCGGCGACCCGTTTCCCTCCCAACCTCTACCGCGCGCTTCCCAGCCGGATGGAACTCAGCCACCAACAATCCAACTCGGCCCCCACCCTCGTGGGCGCCGGACCCCCCGCCCACCCCGGCGCCCCCGCCCCGGTTCAGCCGCCGCGTTCCTCGATCGAGTAGCCGGCAGACTCGAGCCGCTGCTTGAGGAGTTCGATCTGCGTGCGCCCCGACGTCTCGAGCGTGACCTCGACCTCCGTCCCGCCAATCGCCTGACGCGAGAATGCGCGATCGTGCTCGATCTGCAGAATGTTGACGCGCTCCTCGGCGATCAGCGCCGTGAGGCGCGCCAGGGCCCCGGGTCGGTCTTGAAGCGCGACGCCGAGGCGCACGAGACGCCCGTCCTTCACCAGGCCGCGCTCGATGATGCGGGCCAGCATCGTGACGTCGATGTTGCCGCCGGAGAGGACCAGCGCCACGCGCCGGCGGGCGAGCCCCAGCGACCGATTGAGCAGCGCCGCCAGGGGCGCCGCCCCGGCGCCCTCCACCACCGTCTTCTCGATCTCCAGCAGCAGGAGCACGGCGTTGGCCAGCTCCTCCTCGTCGACGGTCACGATGTCGTCGACGAGCCGCGCGGCGAGCGCGAACGTCGTCTCGCCGACCTGGCGGACCGCGATCCCGTCGGCGATGGTCGCCCCGGCGGGGACGCGGACGCGCTCGCCCGCCTGCAGCGCGCGCTGCATCGCCGGAGTCGCCGCCGCCTGCACGCCGATCACCCGCACCGCTGGCCGGTGGGCCTTCAGGGCCAGCGCGACGCCCGTGATGAGGCCGCCGCCGCCGACGGGCACGACGACCGCGTCGAGCGCCTCGACCTGTTCGAGCAGCTCCAGTCCCAGCGTGCCCTGACCGGCGATGACGCGCGCATCGTCGAACGGATGCACGAACACCGCGCCGCGCTCGGCCTGCAGCGCGCGCGCCCGCTCGTAGGCCTCGTCGTAGTTCTCGCCGTGCAGCACCACCTCGGCGCCGGAGCGGCGGGCGGAGGTGACCTTGACGAGCGGGGCATGGGTCGGCATCACGATCGTCGCCGGGATGCCCAGCCGCGCGGCGTGGAAGGCGACCGCGAGGCCGTGGTTGCCGGCGCTGGCCGCCACCACGCCGCGGCGCCGTTCCGTCTCGTCGAGCTGTAGCAGGAGATTGGCGGCGCCGCGCTCCTTGAACGAGCCGGTCATCTGGAGATTCTCGAGCTTGACGTGGCACTGCGTCCCGGTGAGCTCGGAGAGCGTCTGCGAGTACGGGCAGGGGGTCTGGTAAATCGCGCCCCGCAGCCGAGCGCGCGCCGCCTCGACGGCGGCGACATCGAGGGGCCGGGTCACGTGAGCAGCCCCTCGGGGTATCGAGGGGTGCCACGGCTGCGCCGGGGCGTCGCGAACGATGGGGGGTTTGGGGGCCATCTCGGGGCCCTTAACCCGAGACGCGCGACAGAGCGGCGCCACGGCTGCGCCGGGGCGTCGCGAACGATGGGGGGTTTGGGGGCCATCTCGGGGCCCCCATGTTACTAGAAAGCCACGTGGGGCGAGTCCAGGGCGGGGGACATCCAGGCGACCGGCATCAGCGGCGTGGACTGCGCGTGGCCGACCCGGCCGCGCCAGTCGACGAGGATGAGGCCGCCCTCGCCGCGACCCTCCTCGACCAGGAGGTCGACGGCGACCTTGGCGGCGTAGTCGGGATCGTCGGCTTCCTTGAGGTAGTCGAGGGCGCGCCGCGCGAGGACGACGCGGATGATCGCCTCCCCGCTGCCCGTGCACGACACGCCGCCCAGCGTGCTGTCGGCGTAGGTGCCGCAGCCGATGAGCGCGCTGTCGCCGACCCGGCCCGGTCGCTTGCCGACCATCCCGCCCGTCGACGTCGCCGCCGCCACCGTGCCGTGACGGTCGAGCGCGACTGCGCCGACCGTGCCCCTACTGTGCGCGGCGAGGCGGGCACGCTGGCGCTCCGTGATCAGCGAGGCCGGATCGCACTCCGCCATCCCGGTCGACCGCGCGAAGGCGTGGGCGCCCTCGGCGACGAGCAGCACGTGCCGGCCGTCGTCCATCACGCGCCGGGCGAGGGTGATCGGGTTGGCGACGCGGCTCACGGAGCCGACGGCGCCGCACGCGAGGCGGTCACCTTCCATGATGGAGGCGTCCATCTCGACCGTGCCGGCGGAGGTCAGCACCGAGCCGTGGCCGGCGTTGAAGTTCGGGTGATCCTCGAGCACGCGCACGGCCGCCTCGACGGCGTCCACTGCGCGGCCGTCCTGGGCGAGCACGCGCCAGCCGGCCAGCACCGCCTCCCCCACACCGCCGCGCAGCTCCTGGCCCTCCGCGGGAGCGGCGCCGGCACCCCCGTGGACGATCAGCGCAGGCACACGGGCGACGCGATCGGCTGGTGGCGCCATCGCCACCACTGTGTCACGACACCCCTTGGGAGCGCCAGCCCCGCGATAACCTTGCTGACCGTCCCGGGCCCTTCGAATTCGTAGAAGCGCGCGCCGTCCTGCTCGCGGGGTGTGAAGCTGAGCCTTCCCGCGAGCAGGCTCGTGAGCGTCTGACGCGCCGGCCCTGTCTCCTGGCGCAGCATGCCCTGCCAGTCCGTGAGCGTTCGGTGAACACGCGTGGCTCGCGGAAGCGGCAGACGCAGCAGACAGAGCGGGCTGGTGGCGCACTACTGTCTTTGGCCGGGATGCTGCACGTAGCCCAGGCGACGAAGCTGATGTGGAGCCGATTGCCCGCCGCCTGCTATGCGCTCGCGGAGAAGAGCTTTCAGATCACCTACGGGATGATGCTGCTCACGCCGGCGGCGCGGTCGCGGCAGGCTCGGTCGGCCTACAGGAGCCGCCGAAGAAGCTCGCGAACGCGATCAACGACGTGGAGGGCCTGGAAGCTGAACACGAGGAGGTGCAGGCTCGCCAGAGCGCGGAGTGCAAGCAGCCGCGGGCGATGATCATGAGCGTGGCCGGGCAGATCCGGCCGCTGGGGCGGCAAGTCAGTGCGCGCCTTGGGCGTGGTTCGCGCCTTCCGGATGGCGATGCGGATGAGCGGCGCGGATTCCGGGTAGACACGCTCGGCGACTTGGAGCAGTGCCAGCGCGTCCGACAGGTCACAGCTGACGCGCCGGACCCCGACGGCATAGTGCATCTCGGTTGCGTCGTTCAGCACCTTGCGGGCCCGCGACCAATCGGGCAGCGCCTCCAACAAGCGTCGGTAGGTGTCGGCCGGCAACCAGATGCGGACCATGATGACCCAGGATAGATATACCGCCCGATTTCGCGAACAATCTTCTGCCTGGGGTGGTCCGCTGCCACTTCGTCACGGCGGGCCTGGGACGGTGAGCGCCCCATCCCTGCGACGGCCAGCCCCAGAGCGACCGGCCTCGGCGTGGTCGTCGCCGGCGTCGAGCGCCAAGGGCTCCGGTTCTCGATGAGCCACATCGCGGACCAAGGGTGGCGGGCCTATTGTCATGGCGAGCCCGATGCTCTCGCCGGCGGGCTAAGGGGGTGGCGGGGACGCCGTGGCGCGGTGCCGCGGGTGGCGGTTGGGCGGTGTTGAGGGACGTGGCCCCGAAAAGGGAGGAGCGTTAGCCATGGGAGACGTATCCAAGGCCGAGCAGCTCTACGGTACGTGGCGGCTGGTCAGCTGGACACGGCAAATCGTAGAGACGGGAGAAACGGTTGCCCCCTTCGGTAAGGCCCCGACCGGCTTTCTCAGTTACACCCTAGACGGCCGAATGTTGGGCCTTATGGTCAGCGCCGATCGCCCGAGACCGAGCGACCTGGCGAGGGTCTCAGAGCAGGAACGGGCCGACCTTTTCAACACTGTCGTCGCGTATGGCGGGACATTCGAAGTGGTCGGAAACCAGGTCGTCCACAAAGTCGACATCTCGTGGAATGAGACATGGACCGGCACCACGCAACCCCGCGAGTTTCGCATCGACCGAAGCCGCTTGACCATAGATGTCGGTCCTCAGATCGGCGTAGACGGCAGACGGAGTACCGCCGTCCTGATCTGGGACAAGGTGCGATAGTGCCGCCGTGCACCACACGGCCCCGGTCAAGCCAGCGATGGAGGCCGGAGGTTGCGCGGGACGCCGGCCGCTGGTACACGATTCCGCGGACTTGCACATTCCAAACGCCGTCGGGACTCGACCGTGTCACAATCCGCGTGGTTTGCAAGACCGAAGCGCGCTCGACAGCCTCGACGCCCGCATCGTTCGCTGCCGTCGCTGTCCCCGCCTCGTCGCCCATCGTGAGGCGGCGGGCGCGCCGCCGCCGCCGCGCTACGCCGGCCAGCGCTACTGGGCGCGGCCGCTGCCCGGCTTCGGCGACCCGCGGGCGCGGCTTCTGCTCGTCGGCCTGGCCCCTGCCGCTCACGGCGGCAATCGAACCGGCCGTATGTTCACCGGCGACCGCAGCGGTGACTGGCTCTTCGAGGCGCTGCACCACGCCGGGTTCGCCAACCAGCCGACCTCGACGGATCGCGACGACGGGCTGCGACTACGAGACGCCTACATCACCGCGACCATTCGCTGCGCGCCGCCGCTCAACAAGCCGCTGCCCGACGAGGTCGTGAACTGCGAGCCGTACCTGCTGGAGGAGCTACGGCTGCTCGGCCGCGTCCGCGTGGTCGTCGGTCTCGGCCGCATCGGCTGGCAGGCGTATCTACGGACGCGCCGCCGGCTTGGATGGTCACGCTCGAAGAAAGCGCCGCAGTTCGGCCACGGCGTCGCGACGCAGTTCGAGGACGGCCTGACGCTGCTGGCGTCCTACCATCCGAGCCAGCAAAACACCTTCACCGGCAAGCTCACGCGTCCGATGCTGCGCGGCGTCTTTCACCAGGCACGCGCCCTGCTGGATCGATGAGCGACGAGCCCCCGCACGGCGACGGTGGGCGACTGATGGCACGACCCCCACGCCCGCGTCGGGCCTGGGGCCTGGCGGCCTCGCTCCTCGGCGCCGCCCTCGTCGGCGCGGCGGTGACGGCCGCCGTGTTGGTGTTCAAGCCCACGGCGCCGCCGCCGGCGATCGAGCCCCGCCCGGCGCGGCCGGCGCCGTCAGCGGAGACGCCCGCCCCGGCGCCGGCCATCGCGCCGCCGGGGCCGGAGCCTTCGCGCTCGCGGGGCCGCGCCGACTGGCTGTTCTTCTTCAAGGCCGGCGATCAGCTCGTGCGCATGGGCGACGACGCCCCGCTCGGCCTGGTGATCCGGACGGTTCCCAAGCACACCTTCGCGGACGGCACGGTGGGCCCGGCTTACCTGGTGCAGATTCCCGACGGCGGCGGCCAGCGGTTCGTCGACGCCGACGAGCTGGAGCGCGGCGGCCGCCTGCAGTAGCGCCTCCCCCCTCATCAGGCTGTAGACTGACGAGATCCGAGGTGATAGATGCCCGATCTCTTCGCGTCACTGCGGCCCGGCGTCCGGGCCCCTGAGTTCACGCTCGCGGCCGCCAATCGGGACGGCACGGTCTCGCTCGGCGATTTCCTGCCGAAGAGTGGCGTGCTGCTCGGCCTGTTCCGGGGTCTCCACTGTCCGTTCTGCCGGCGCCAGGTCTTCCAGCTCGGCGCCCTGCAGCCCGCCCTCGCCGCGCTCGGCGTCGAGACCGTCGCCGTCCTCAACGCGCAGCCGGACCGGGCGCGGCTGTACTTCCGGTACCATCCCACCCCCGTGGTGGTGCTCGCCGATCCGGAAGCCCGGACCCACCGGAGCTTCGCGGTGCCGTCGTTCGAGCTCGACGCGGCGATGAGCGAGGCCCTGGCCACGGCGAGGATCAATCCGACGGGGGAGCTGCCGGAGCCCCTGCCGCCCCTGGAAGCCAACGCCGCGCTCAATGAGCGAGATGGGTTCGAGCTGACCGACGGCGACCTGGCGATCCTGCAGGTCAATCCCGCCCAGCTCGCGGGACACTTCTTGATCGATCGCGGCGGGATCATCCGGTGGGCCCGCGTCGAGGCCGAGCAGGGGGTCAGCGAGATCGGCCAGTTTCCCACACCGGCCGAGATCGTGAGCGCCGCGCGGAGCCTGGCCGGCGAGCGCTAGGAGGCCCCGGGGCGTGACGTGCGCGCAGTGTCGCCACGAGAACCGCCCGGCCGCGAAGTTCTGCGAGAACTGCGGCCTGGCCCTGCCGCCCCTGTGCGGGGGATGCGGCACCGTCCTCCGCCCGACCGCCCGGTTCTGCGACGCGTGTGGCCAGGCGGTCACGGCGGCGCCGGCCCCGAGCCCCACCGCCGTCACGGCCCCGGCCGGCTATACGCCGAAGCATCTCGCCGACAAGATCCTCACCTCGCGCAGCGCCATCGAGGGGGAGCGCAAGCAGGTCACGGTCGTGTTCGTCGACTGCGTGGGCTTCACCGCGCTGTCGTCGACGCTGGACCCCGAGGACCTGCACGGCATCATGGATGGCTGCTTCCAGCGCCTCCTCGACGCCGTCCACCGCTACGAGGGCACGGTCAACCAGTTCACGGGCGACGGCATCATGGCCCTCTTCGGGGCGCCCATCTCCCACGAGGACCACGCGGTCCGGGGCGTGGCCGCGGCGCTGGCGATGCAGCAGGCGGTGCAGGAGTACGCCGGGATCCTCCGCAACCACCGGGGCATCGACCTGGCCGTGCGCATCGGCCTCAACACGGGGCCGGTCGTGGTCGGCAAGATCGGCGACGACTTGCGCATGGACTACACCGCGCAGGGGGAAACGGTGAACCTGGCCGCCCGGCTGCAGCAGGCGGCCGGACCGGGCGGGATCCTGATCAGCGAGGCCTCGATGCGGCTTGCCGGCGGCTACTTCGTGCTGCACGACGCCGGCGAGCTGACGCTCAAGGGCCTGCCGGCGCCGGTGCGCACGTTCAGCGTCGCCGGGCAGCGTCGCCGCCGCGCGCGTTTCGATCTCTCGATCGAGCGCGGCCTGACACCGCTGGTCGGCCGGCAGCGAGAGCTCGGGCTCCTGCACGACGCGCTGGATCGCGCGGTGGCCGGCCGCGGCAACGTCGTCTCGCTCACCGGGGCGGCCGGCATCGGGAAATCGCGCCTGATGTACGAGCTGCGACGGGAGATGGACGAGCAGGCGGTGACGTACCTCGAAGGGCGCTGCCACCCGCACGAGGCGCCGCCGTTCGACCTGATCGTGCAGCTCCTGGCCGCGAACTTCGGCCTCGAGGACGGCGAGTCGGAGCGGGGCCAGGTGCACAAGATCGAGACGGGGGTGCGCCGCCTGGACCCGGCCCTCGAGTGGACCATTCCGTACCTCAAGCACCTGCTCGCGCTGCCGGCCGGCGAGCTGGACGTGGAGGGGCTCGACGACGTCCAGCGCAAGCGGCGCCTGGTGGACGCCGTGCGGGCCCTGACGCTGCGGGGCGCCGAGCACCGCCCGCTGTTCCTGCTGCTGGAAGACCTGCAGTGGATCGATCGCAGCTCCGAAGAATATCTGGACGCCGTGGTGGACAGCCTCGTCGCCCGTCCGATCGTGCTGGTGTGCACCTACCGCCCGGGGTACGCGCCGGGCTGGGCGGACCGCTCCTTCCATCAGCGCCTCGTCCTCGAGCCGTTCTCGGACGAGGTGACGGCGGTCATGGTGCGGACGCTGCCCGACAGCGGGGCCATCAGCGCCGCCGCCCGCCAGCTCATCGTGAAGCGCGCGGAGGGCAATCCGCTCTTCGTCGAGGAGCTGGTCGCCTACCTGAGGGACCGCGGCCTGCTGCACGGGACCGACGCGACCGCGCCGACCGAGGCCGAGGTCCCGTCCACGATCCAGGATCTGCTGGCGGCCCGCATCGACCGCCTGCCGGATCCCACGAAGCGCACGCTGCAGGTCGCCGCCATCCTCGGCCGCGAGTTCTCGCGCTCCGTGCTCGAGGCCATGGCCTTGCCCGGACTCGATCTGACGGCCGAGCTGGCCGCGCTCGTGCGCGCGGAGCTGCTCGCCGAGACGACGCTGTTCCCGGACGTGCGGTATCGCTTCACGCACCTGCTCGTGCAGCAGGTCGCCTACCAGAACCTGCTCGTGAAGTCGCGGGCCGAGCTGCACGCGCGGGCCGGGGACGCCCTGGAGCGGCTGTACGCCGAACGGCCGGAGGAGGTCCTCCCGGACCTCGCGCACCACTACGCGCGGAGCCCGCAGCGGGACAAGGCGCTGGAGTACCTGGTGCGGGCCGGCGATCGCGTGCGCAGCCTGTTCGCCTACGACGAGGCGGCCGCGTACTATCGCGACGCGCTCCGCACGCTCGACCGCGCCGGCGACGACGTTCGCCGTCCGGCCATCCTCGACAAGCTCGGCGACACCGCTTACGCCAAGGGCGAGCTGGCCGGGGCGCTGGCCCACTGGGCCGAGGCGCTCGCGCTGGTCGAGGCGCGTGGCGACCGGCGGCACGGTGCCGCGCTGCACCGCAAGATGGGCGTCGCCGCCTGGGACACCGGCGACCGGGCGGTCGCGCTCGAGCACCTGGAGTGCGGCCGGGGCGCGCTGGGCGACGACGTGCACAACGCGGAGGCCGCCCGGCTCTATCACGAGCTGGGCCGGATCCACTTCCGGCTCGGTGACCACGCGCAGGCGACCGCGTGGGCGCGACAGGCCCTGGCGCTCGGGCAGGAGCTTGGCGCCCCCGACGTCGTCTCCCATGCCTACAACACGCTCGGCGTGGCGGTGGCCCGCGCCGGCAATATCGAAGAGGCGGCCGCCTACGTCCAGCAGAGCCTCGACACCGCGCTCGCCAACCAGCTCGGCGCCGTCGCCTGTCGCGCGTACAGCAACCTGGCCGTGATGTACGCCGCGATCGATCACGTGCGGTCGAGCGAGTATTGCCGCGAGGGGCTGGCCCTGGCCCAGCGTATCGGTGACCAGCTCCAGCAGGCGTGGCTGTACTGCACGCTGGCCGGCGGTCACTGCACGCTGGCCGGCGACTATGATGAAGGGATCAAGGCAGCCGAGACCGCCGTCGAAGTCGACCGGCGATTGGGGCAACGCGGGCATCTGCCGGTCCCCCTCATCATCCTGGCCCAGATCCACCAGTGTCGGGGCGATCACGCCCAGAGCGCCCGCTTCTATCGGGAAGCGCTCGAGGTGGCGAGCGCGGTGGGCGAGCCGCAGCTGCTCTTTCCCTGCTACGACGGCCTGGCCACCCTCGCCATCGAGGCGGGCAACGACGCCGAGGCCGAGGCGTGGCTGACCCGGAGTCGCGACGTGCAGCAGGCGACGGGATGGACGAGCGAGACGTTCCTCGTCCTGCCCTTTCTCTGCTGAGGAGGGCGCATCATGGCGTCGATCGAGATCGGACAGCGGGCGCCGTCGTTTCGCCTCCCGTCCGGGCAGGGCCCGGAGACGGGCGTCGACGACTACCGGGGCCGCAGCAACGTGATCCTCTGGTTCACCAAAGGGATGGGCTGTCCCTTCTGCCGCAGCCAGATGTCGCAGCTTGCGCGGGGCTACGAGCGCATCAAGGGGCTCAACACCGAGGTGCTCCAGATCACGCCGACCCCACCCGCCCGGGCGGCGTCTTACGTTCGGAACTTCCGGCTTCCGTTCGTCTACCTGTGCGATCCGGACTACCGCGTGCACCGGCAGTGGGGCGTCGACGTCCGGTCGCATTCACTCGCCTGGTACGCCAAGACGCTGTACGCGGCCACGAAGATGTCGCCACCCCCGAACGATCTCGGCGATCCGCGCATGAGCCTCGGGGACGTGCGGTCCAACCTGCAGGACACCGACATGGGTTTCTTCGTGGTCGATCGCGGTGGGCTAGTGCGCTACGTCATGATGGGGGCGTACGTCGGCGCCCAGGGTGTCCGCGGCATCCCCAGCATCGAAGAGATCGTGCGCGAGCTCGAGCGCGCGGCCTAGCTCCCGATTCCGCAACGAGCTCGGAGCGCCAGGGTCAGGCTTTCCCCGACTAGCCGGTCGTGGACGTCCGTGCTAGAAGAGGCGCTCTGATCGGGGGGTGCCATCGATGAGGCTGAGAACGCTGGCCGTCGTCGTGCTGCTCGCGCTGGTCGCGGGTTGCGCTCCGAAGGTGAGCGGTGTCCGCGTCCAGCTCGCCGGTGACGTGCCTCCGTCGGGGTCCGGTCCCCACGTGGAGATGCACTACCTCGGCAATGGCGGCTGGCTGATCAAGCGAGGCGAGGACATGGTCGCCACCGCGCCGTTCGTCAGCAACCCGGCCGGGGCGGCGGTCTACCTGCCGTCGCCGCCGGACACGGATCGGATCGACGCGAAGATTCCCGTGATGCCAGAGCTGAAGGTCGTCCTCATCGGGCACTCACACTACGATCATGCGATGGACTTGCCCCACATCCTGGCCACGCGAGCACCCAGCGCGACGCTCTACGGGAGCAGGACCGTCAAACACCTGCTGGGGGACACGGTCGGCCACCAGCGGGTCGTCGACGTCACCGATCCCAGGAACGGGCGGCGCCCGGCGCAGGGCGAGACACCGGGAGAATGGGTCTACCCGGCTGATGCCCCCTTCGTGCGATTCATGCCGCTGTCGTCCATGCACGCGCCCCACGTGCTCGGCTTCATCAAGGTGGTCTCGTGGAGCACGCTGAAGACCGATGTTCCGAAGTCGGAGCTGCCGACGGTGCCGGCCGCATGGCCCGAGGGGGAGACGCTGGCGTACGTCATCGACTTTCTCAGCCGAGAGGACAAGTCGGTGGTGCAGTTCCGCGTGTACTACCAGGATGCCGCCGCCGAGCCGGGCAAGGGCATCCTGCCGACCCTGACGCCCCCCGACCAGGCCCCGGTCGACGTGGCGATCCTGTGTGTCGCCGCCTTCGCCCAGGTGGACAGGAATCCGGAAGCGATCCTGGCCAACGTGACGCCGCGCCAGGTGGTCGGCGGGCACTGGGAGGATTTCTTCTCGCAACCCTCCACGGACCACGAGCACCTGGTAGCGTTCGGGACGAGTATCGACGCGTTCGTCAAGCGTGCGCGCGACGTCACCCCGGCGCCGATCTACATCCCGACTCCCGGTCGTAAGCTCTTCATTCCCATCCGGCCGCGCTGAGCCCTGGCCGTTGGGCGGCCGCCGCGTGGAGTCTGTGCGGGTATCGAGGGGCGCCCCGGCTCCGCCGGGGCGTCCCGAGCCACCCGGGGGGCTCGGGGGGCCCGTTCGAGGCCCCCGGTGTCGACCTAATCGCCCAGGTCGGTCGGAAGGCGGGGGCGCTCGCTGACGGTCAGCGTGAGCTCGCGGGGCTGGCCGTCGCGCATGAGCGTGACCTTCACCCGCTGGCCGGGCTTGAGCGTTCTCACCTTGGCGACGTAGTCCGGGTGGGTTCGGATGGGCGTGCCCTGGATCGCCGTGAGGATGTCGCCGCCCAGCAGGTATTCCTCGGCCTGGACGATGACCGCGAGGTGGCCGCCGCGCACGCCGGCCTGGTCGGCCGGGCTGCCGTCGAAGACGACCTCGACGAGGTAGCCGGGCGTGATCGGCATCCGCACGATCGAGCCGAGCGCCGAGTCCACCGCGCGGCCCTGCATGCCGAGCCAGGGCCGGGCCACGCGGCCCGACTCGCGCAGCTCGCGCAGCACGCTGCGGGCGGCGTTGATCGGCACCGCAAAGCCGATCGATTGCGCGTCCTCGGAGATCAGCGTGTTGATGCCGATCACCTGGCCGCAGCGGTCCACCAGAGGGCCGCCGGAGTTGCCGGGATTGATGGGCGCGTCCGTCTGGATCATCGCCTCGTCGGAGACGCCCGGCAGCACGCGGTTGAGGCCGCTCACGATCCCGCGCGTCATCGTCTGATCGAGACCGATCGGGTTGCCGATGGCGATGACCTCGTCGCCGACCTTGATCGTGGACGAGTCCCCGAGCCGGGCCGCCGGCAGCGGGCCCCCGGTCTCCACGCGGACCAGCGCCACGTCGAGCACGGTGTCGAGCCCGATGATCCGCCCCGGCACCTTGCTGCCGGAGTCGAGCGTGATCGTCAGCGAGGCGGCGCCATCCACGACGTGGGCGTTGGTGAGGACCTGGCCATCCCGGTCGATGATGACGCCGGAGCCGACGATCGTCTCGAACCGCCGCTGGGGCTTGATCTTGTTGATCTTCATCGCCTGGATCGAGACGACGGCCGGGGAGACGCGCTCGAAGAGGACAGCCAGCGACTCCGTACACGGCTGGGCGCCGGCGGCAAGAGGGACGGCACACAACAGGACGACGACGGCGAGCGGCAGAGCTCGAAGGCGCATCACCGCGAATGATACACGGGTTGCTGACCCCCGGGCCGCCTCAGGCGAGGAGCCTGGTTCGGCCGAGCGGCGGAATCACCTGAACGCTGGCATCACCCGCCTGGCGAGGAGGTCGATCTGCTTGGGGTCGTCGGTGACCGGGCCCAGCACGATGTACTTCAGGCCGGCATCGACCAGGTCCTGGATGCGGGCGTTGATGTGGTCGATGGCGCCGACCATGTAGCACTCCTGCAGGTGCTCGTAGGAGCGGTGCGTCCCCATCGCGCGCACGTACGGCGCCCGGGACTTGGCCAGCGCCTTGTCGTGGTTCTTCTCCTCGACCAGGTGGATGAAGTTGCAGTGGCCGAAGGTGATCGCCTTGGGGTCGCGGCCCATCCGCTTGGCGTGCTCCTGGAGCTGGAGCCAGTCGCGCTTGACCCACTCCTGCTTGCCCGAGCAGCGCGAGAGCCAGTTGCCGGCCTTCACGATACGGTCCATGACCGTCTTGGCGATGACGGGCACGTCGTGCTCGTGGGGATCGGGGATGCGCGAGCCGCCCGACACCCAGATCGGCGGCATCCGGGGCGGGCGCGGGTCGATGGTGACGTCCTTGAACGAGTAGTAGCGGCCGCTGTAGGAGACGTTGGGTTTCGTGAGCAGCAAGGTCACCGCCTCGATGATCTCGTCGGTGCGCTGCCCACGCTCCTCGATGCGCGATCCCGTCACCTCGAACTCCCGCGCGTACCAGCCGGGACCGACGCCGAACACGTAGCGGTTGTTCGACATGTGACAGAGGGTGGAGATCTCCTTGGCCAGCACCACCGGGTGCCGCACCGGCAGCACCAGGATGCCGGTCGCGAGCTTCACCTTCTCGGTGACGGCCGCCGCGTAGGACAGCACGTTGAGCGGCTCCAGCCACGCGTGGCCGTAGAGTCCGGGCGCCGACAGCAGGTGGTCGATCACCCAGACGTCGATGCCGTGCTTCTCGCACTTCTCGATCGACTCGTGGATGTTGCGGACGTTGCGGGCGCCGCCGCTCTTGTCGCTCCACGCGTAGGTCGGAATCCACGCCCCGAACTTGAGCTTGGCCATAGTCCCTCCCGTATATCGCCTCTGCGACCTACTTCTTCTGTCCGTAGCGGATCTCGAGCGTCGTGCAGCCGCGGGGGACGCGGTAGGGGCCGTGGATCATGCCCGGCGGCCGGCACGCGTACATGCCCGCGCTGAACGTCTGGTGCTTGCCGAGGTCGATCAGCTCGCCCTCCAGGATCCAGACCTCCTCCCAGAAGTCGTGCGTGATGGTCTCGGTCGTCTCCACGCCGGCCTCGAACCGCAGCAGGCGGGTCACGTCCCCGGTGTCGGTGTCGCGGCTCAGGATCTTCTGGCGCACGCCCGGCCCGCCGGCGCCGCCGGTGGCCGAGCCGGCCACCGGCTCCCAGGGCAGGTGATCGGGACGGAAGAACTCGAGCTCCGGCTTGGGCATCGGTCCCCTGGAATCTCCGGGAAACGCCGCGTGCTGTCAAGCAGGCGCCCCCGGAGACGGCGCGACGGCGGGCGTATAATCACGACGATGCGCCGCCTGCTCGCACTCTTCCTCGTCGTCGCCGTCGCGGGGGCCTGGCCGGTTCCGGCCGCCGAGCCGACCCGCTCCACCGAAGCCGTGGTGGCCGCCACGCTGGACAACGGCCTGCGCGTCCTGCTGCTGGAGGATCACCGGAGCCCGATCGTCACCGTGCAGATGTGGTATCGCGTGGGCTCGCGCAACGAGGCGCGGGGCGCCACCGGCATCGCGCACTTCCTCGAGCACCTGATGTTCCGCGGCACCGCCACGCGCGGGCCCGGCGTGTTCGCCCGTACCGTGGAGCGCAACGGCGGGCAGGACAACGCCTTCACCTCCCAGGACGTGACGTCCTACTACGTGAACCTGGCCGCCGACCGGCTCGACCTCGTGCTGGAGCTGGAGGCGGATCGGATGCACAACCTGCTGCTCGATTCCAAGATCATCGCCTCCGAGCGCGAGGTCGTCATCGAGGAGCGGCGCACGCGCACCGAGGACGATCCGGGCGGCGCCCTGGGCGAGGAGGTGAGCGCCACCGCCTTCCGGGCGCATCCCTACGGGCAGCCGATCATCGGCTGGACGACGGACATCAAGCGCATCACGCCCGAGGAGATCCGCGCGTTCTACCGCACCTACTACGTCCCCAACAACGCGCTCCTGGTCGCGGTCGGCGCCTTCACGGCCACCGAGGCGCTGGGCAAGGTGAAGGCGGCGTTCGGTCCGATTCCGCGCGGCGCCGAGCCACCGCCGGTGCTGGCGGTGGAGCCGCCGCAGAACGGCGAGCGGCGGGTGAAGGTGCAGCGGCCGGCGGAATTGCCGATCGTGTACGTTGGCTACCTCGTGCCCAATCAGAAGTCGCCGGACGCGGCGGCGCTGGAGGTGCTGTCGGTCATCCTGGCGGGTGGTCGCTCCTCCCGATTGTACCGGGACCTGGTCTACGAGCGCCAGCTCGCGCTGGAGGCCGGCGGCGACTACTCATACTTCTCGATCGATCCCAGCCTGTTCTGGTTCTGGGCCACGCCACTGCCCGGCCAGACCGCGGAGACGCTGGAGAAGGAGCTGCTGGGCCACATGCAGCGGCTCCAGCGTGAGCCGGTGAGCGAGGTCGAGCTCACCCGGGCCAAGAACCAGGTGGAGGCCGGCTTCGTCTTCCAGGACGACTCGATCCATCGGCGCGCCTCGCTCCTGGCCCGCTTCGAGCTGGTCGGTGGTTACGCGCTCAAGGACACGTACCTCGCGTCCATCCGCGCCGTCACCGCCGCCGACCTGCAGCGCGTGGCCGGCGCGTACTTCCAGGACGAGAAGAAGAACGTCGGCATCCTGCTGCCGAAGCCCTGACGCCGCGGCTCGCGTCGTCTATACTCGGGACCATGCAGATCCGACTCGCCCGGGGCGTCGAGGGGTGCGCGGGGTCGATCACCGCGGCCATGACGGTGGACGAGTTCCTCGCGCGCTTTCCCGAGGTCCCCGCCGACCTGCGCGCCGAGCCGATTCTCTCGGAGTACGTGGCAGCCTTCGGGCCTCAGCTCCGGGCGGCGCAGAAACCGACGCCGTGCATGGGGCAGGGTGGTGACGCCCCCCACGTCTTCTACACGAAGCTGGTGAACGACCTCGCGATCTACGGCATCGGCCTGGCCAAGCGCGACCGCACGCTGACCCGCCTGCAAGCCACGCTCGAGCAGTACCGCCAGCAGCGGGCGACGTTTGCCTGCTCGCTCGTCCCGCGCCGTGCTCCCGGCGCCCCGCGCTCCGGCTGCGCCTGATCCGACGCCGCCCGGGCGCTTTGGACGCTAGGCACGGCGGCCCTTGCGGATTACCGTCTCGGCAGTGGTCAGCCGTAGCCGTGCGAGCTGGCGCTCGAGCTGGCCGTGCTGGCGCATCTGGGCAAGATGCCGCTTCATCTCGCGGATGATCGCTCTCGCCTTGGGGTCCATGCCGGGAGTATCGCATGGTCAGCGCGCGGGCCGAGCCGAGCGGCCTGATTCAAACTGAGACACGGCCCGGGCTCAGGCTGGCTGTCCTGTGCTTCCGGAAGCAGTTAGACTGACCGCATGACTCACCGGCGCCTCACGGCCGTCTGCCTGATCGCCCTGCTCGTGCTCGCCGCGGTGCCCGTGCCGGCGCCGGCCGCCCCGATCGCCCACCGCGAGGTGCTGCCCAACGGGATCGTGCTGCTGGTGGCCGAGCGGCCGGGGGTGCCGATCGTCGCCGTGCGGATGTTCATGCGGGCGGGGGCGACGTTCGAGCCGCGGGACCACGCCGGGCTCGCCAGCCTGACGGGTTCGCTGCTGACGCGGGGCGCCGGCAAGCACAGCGGCCCCGAGATCGACGCCGCCATCGAGTTCGTGGGCGGCAGCCTGGAGGCGGGGGCCGGCCGCGACGGTCTGACCGCCTCGCTGTTCGTGCTCAAGCGTAACCTCAGCCTCGGCCTCGACCTGCTCAGCGAGGTCGTGCTCTCGCCGACCTTCCCCGAGGCCGAGGTGAAGCGAAAGGTCGCCCAGATCCAGGCCGCCATCAAACGCTCGGAGGAAGACCCGGGTACGGTGGCGGCCCGGGCGCTGTCGCGGCTGGTCTTTGCCAATCATCCCTACGGCACCCCAGTGGAGGGGACGATCGAGTCGGTCGGCAAGCTGACGCGTGACGACGTCGTCGCGTTCTATCGCGGCTTCGTGCGGCCCGACACCGCCATCGTGGCCGTGGTGGGTGACGTCACCGTGAACGAGGCGCGCCGCGAGGTGCTGGCCCGCTTCGGCGGCTGGCCGCGCCCGGCGACGCCACCGCCCCCCCGGCCGGCCGAGGCCGGCCCCACGCCGCCGCGCACCGAGGTGATCCCCAAGGATCTCACGCAGGCCACGATCGTGCTGGGCCGCCCGGCCATCCGCCAGGTCGATCCCGATTACTTCCCGCTGGCGGTGGCGTCGTACGTGCTGGGCGGCGGCTCGGCCTCGCGGCTCTACGCACGCGTGCGCGACGAGGGCGGTCTCGCCTACGCCGTCTACGCCTACGTCTCGCCCGGGCGCTACGGCGCCTCGTTCACCGTCTCGGCCCAGACGCGTACGGGTGAGGTGCCGAAGGTCCTCGACATCCTGCGCGAGGAGCTCGGCCGGATGGTGCGCGATCCCGTCGGCGAGGACGATCTGCGCCTGGCCAAGGACTACCTGATCGGCAGTTTCCCACTGCGGCTGGACACCACCGCCAAGGTCGCCGACTTCATCGTCGCCATCGAGGAGCAGGGGCTCGGTCTCGACTACGCCGACCGGTACAAGGCCAACATCGCCAAGGTCACCGCCGCCGACGTCCAGCGGGTGGCCGCGCGCTTCTTCGGGCCCGACGCCTTCAGCCGGGTCGTGGTGGGCGCGACGAAGTGATCCGGGCGCTGGCCGTGATCGCCGCCGCGCTGATCGCCGTCGGCGACGCGGGGGCCGCCTCGTTCACCCTCGGCGACGCCGACCAGCGGGCCGCCATGCGGACGGGAGAGCGCAGCACGACCGCCGAGGACTTCGACCGCGAGTGGCGCGTGAGCCAGGACGGCGGCGAGGTGACCGTGCTCACGCCGTTCCACCGGCTGGCCGTGGCCGCCCGTCACGCCGCCTTCAAGAACGAGCCGCTCAAGCCGGCCGAGGTCCAGCGTGTTCTCAAGAAGGACGCCGATCGCCTGGTCGTGTGGGTCGCGCTGCGCGGGCGGAGCGCGGACTTCGCGCGCTACTACGCGCCGCGCCTCATGCAGGGCACCCGCGAGATCCGGCCGGCGTTCGTGCAGAACGAGCGCACCGCCGCGCGTCAGGACGACGGCGTGCACGTGGCCCGCTGCGTGTACGGCTTCCCGGTGCGCGACCTGGACGGCCGCGCCCGCGTCGCTCTGCTGATCGCCGACAGCGACGGCCGCGACGTGGGCCGGTTCCTCATCGACCTGTCGAGCATGAGGTAGCGATGGTCAGCCAGGGGGCCTGACCGACGGCGGTGCCGGTTCACGGCTGGCTGGGTCTCGCCGTCATCGTCGGCGCCGAGGCTCTCCTGTTCGGCGGGCAGCCGGTGGTGGGCCGCTGGTTCACGCCGATCGTGTGGACCGGCTACGTCCTGCTCGTCGACGCCCTCGTGGCGCGGTGGACCGGGCGCTCGTACCTCACCACCGCGCGCACCGAGCTGCTGCTCGTGGCGGTGGTCTCGGTCGGGTGCTGGTGGCTGTTCGAGTGGTACAACGCCCCCCGCTTCTGGCGGGGCGGCGCCGACCGCGTCGGCCTCTGGTGGCAGTACCACGACCTGGAGCCGGATCCCTGGCTGCGCCGCGTCGGCTACGACTGGGCGTTTGCCACGATCTTCCCGGCGCTCTTTCTCACCGCCGCCGGCCTGCGCGCGTGGCTGGGGGGGCGGCCCCGGGTCCGTCCCTGGCGGCCGTCGCCCGCGCTCCTGCGTACCACCGTCGTCCTCGGGGCCGTGTGCGTCGTGCTCCCCCTGGTCGTCGTGTCGGCCTGGCTGGTGCCGCTGGTGTGGGCCGGGTTCATCCTGCTGCTGGAGCCGGTCAACTACCGTCGCGGGCGGCCCTCGTGGCTGGGGGCGCTGGCCCGCGGGGATGCCTCGCTCCTGGTGGCGCTGCTCGGCGCCGGCGCCGTCTGCGGCGCGCTGTGGGAGTTCTGGAACCACTGGGCGCTCACGAAGTGGACGTACACGGTGCCGTACCTGGGCGACGTCAAGGTCTTCGAGATGCCGGTGCTGGGCTATCTCGGGTTCCCGCTGTTCGCGCTCGAGTGCTACGCGATGTACCACTGGCTGCGCGGCACGCTCGCGCCCGACGCGCCGAGCCCGATGCTATAATCCGCTCGCACGCCGCGTGCGCACGTCCGTGAGGAGGCCCGTGATGAAAGCGATTCGCATCCACGCTGCCGGTGGCCCCGAGGTCATGCGTCTGGACGACGTCCCCCAGCCGGCGCCGAAAGCCGGCGAGGCGATCGTCAAGGTCGACGCCGCCGGGCTGAACTATATCGACGTCTACTTCCGCAGCGGCCTCTACAAGGCCGAGTATCCGCTGACGCTCGGCCTCGAAGCGGGCGGGACCGTGACCGCGGTGGGCCCGAACGTCTCCGAGGTGAAGGTGGGCGACAAGGTCGCCTACACCGGCGTCGCCGGCGCCTACGCGGAGTACGCGGCGGTGCCGGCCGCCCGGTTGGTCGTTCTGCCCGCGGGCGTGAGCACCAAGCAGGGCGCGGCCGCCATGCTGCAGGGCATGACCGCCCACTACCTGGCCTGCACCACCTATCCGCTGAAGAAGGGCGACACCTGCCTGGTGCACGCGGCGGCCGGCGGCGTGGGCCTGCTGCTCTGCCAGATGGCCAAGATGCGGGGCGCTCGCGTGCTCGGCACCGTCTCCACCGAGGAGAAGGCCAAGCTCGCGCGCGAGGCCGGCGCCGACGCGACGATCAACTACGCGACCCAGGATTTCGAGGCCGAGGTGAAGCGGCTGACCGACGGCAAGGGCGTGCAGGTCGTCTACGACGCCGTCGGCAAGACCACGTGGGACAAGAGCATCAACTCGCTGGCCCCCCGCGGGCTGATCGCGCTGTACGGCCAGTCGAGCGGGCCCATCGGCCAGATCGATCCGCAGATCCTGAACACGAAGGGCTCGCTGTTCCTCACGCGCCCGAGCCTGAACCACCACATCGCCAGCCGCGAGGAGCTGCAGTCGCGCGCGGGCGAGGTGCTGGGCTGGATCGCCGGCGGCAAGCTGCGGATGCGCATGGAGTTCGAGTTCCCGCTCAAGGACGCGGCGGAATCGCACCGGGCGCTCGAGGGCCGCAAGACCACGGGCAAGGTGCTGCTGGTGCCATGAACGCCTGGATCTTCACGCGCCCCGTCGGCCCGAACGCCTGGATGCTGACGGCGATTCAGACGGGCTGAGCGGATCGGCGAGGGCGCCATGCCGCGCTGGGTGAAGTGGCTGCTCGGCGTCGTCGCGGTGCTCGCGCTCCTCGTGGGCGCCGCGGCCGCGGCGCTGCCGTACTTGGTCGACACGCCGCGCATCCAGGCCTACATCGCCGCCAACGCGACCCAGGCGCTGGGCCGGCCCGTTCGATTCAGCTCGGTATCGCTCCGCGTGCTCCCGTTGCCGGCCGTCGAGCTGCACGACCTCGAAGTCGCCGAGGATCCGAAGTTCGGCACCGCGCCGTTTCTCAAGCTCGACGTCGGCCGCGTCCGGTTGCGGCTGTTGCCCCTGCTCACGGGCCGCGTCGAGCTGGGCGACATCGTGCTTCGCAAGCCCACCGTCACGATCATCCAGGCGGCCGATGGCCGCCTCAACATCTCCACGCTCGGCGCGACGGCGGAGCCGCGGCCGGCGTCCCGACCGGGTCGCTCGACGGGCGGGCCGGCGGCCGCCAGCCCGGTGGCGGTCGCGCGGGTGCTGGTGGACGGCGGCACGGTCGTCTACGTCGTGCAGGGCAAGGGTGATGCGGCGCCGCAGTACCGGCTGGGCGACGTCAACATGACGCTCACCGGCGGCGGCACGCAGATCACGTTCAAGGGTGGCGTCCGGCTCCAGCCGGGCGACGTACGCCTGGCGCTGAGCGACGGGATCGTCGCCCTGGCCGGCGCCAAGCCGCTGACCGAGGCCTCGCTGCGTGGCAAGATAGTGTTCGACGGCAAGGACGTCGGGCCGCTGGCGGCGGCGGCCGTTGGCCCGGCCCCGGCGATCGGCGGCGGTGTGAAAGGCACCCTGGCGCTGGGCGGCACGGTCGGCGCGCCGACGGCGACCGGCGAGGTCACGATGCCCGAGCTGACGGTGGCGCAGGACCAGCCACGCTGTCCGGAGCCCAAGCGGCGCACGCTGACCGTCTCCGCCGTGAAGCTCAACCTCGGGTGGCAGAACCACCACCTCGCCGGCAAGCCGGCGACCGCCAGCGTCGGCGGCGGCACCGTCACGACGCAGCTGACGGTGACGCTCGATCGCGGCGTGCGCGTGCAGCTGTCCGACCTCGGGATCAAGGCGTTGCCGCTGGAGAAGGTCCTGGTCGACTACCTCTGCCAGGGCTATGCGATCACGGGGCCGCTCGACCTCGTCGGCGCGCTGAGCTTCGACGCCAACGACGTGCTGCACACGCTCTCCGGCCCCGGCCAGCTGCGCGTCGGCAGCGGCAAGGTGGTGGGCTCCCAGGCGCTCGCGCTCTTCGCCAGCGTCGTGCGGGTCGGCGGCGCCGTCTCCTCGATCCTCTCGGCCGACGTGCCCTCGCGGGTCTTCGACTCGCCCCTGGAGTTCGACTCGATCACGGGCACCTACACGCTCATCAACGGTGTGGCCACCACGCGCGATCTGCTCTACACGAGCCGCTCGATGAAGGTCGCCATCGCCGGTGAATACGCGCTGGCGACCGGCCGCATGAACCTCGACATGGTCGTCAGCCACGGCCGCGGCGAGCTCAAGGCCAAGCTCACCGGTACCGCCGCCTCCCCCTCCATCGCGGTCTCCCCCGCGAGCGTCCTGAAGGACATCGACCCTCAGAAGGCCCAGAAAGGCATCCAGGACCTGCTGAAGCGCTTCGGTCGCTGAACCGGCTCGGTCCAATCGCGTTCGGGTCATTCACCAACGATGTCGCGCGAGGCCGGGCGGGCCCCCACCCGCCCGTGGTGCGCTCACGTTCATGCATCCGGAGGTGGACGGGTCGATCAATCGCGTTCGCGGCTTGTGTCGCCGCGCGTTGAGGGATCACTTCGAGCGGCGGCTCATGCCGCCGCAATCCTGTTCCAGGGGGAGGCAGGGAGGACGAAGTCCCCCTCCGGGTTCAGCGGATCTCGGGGTTCCGCGGGAACTTGAAGAACGGCAGGCGCACGCCGCCGAGGATGACCCGATCGGCGCGGATCTCGGGCGGGGCGACGAAGCTGGACGCGCAGCCGGGGCAGCCCGCGCCGGCGGCGGTGACGAGGTCGTCCTGCTCGACGCCGTCGCCGCTCACGCCGAGACCGCCCACGAGCGCGGTCCCGGAGTAGAGGCCGATGCTGCCGGGAAAGAAGACGATCCCGCTCTGGTTGCCGAGGTTGTTGGGGTCCTGGGCCTGGGTGCAGACGTTGAGCACGTCGCGCCGGTAGTCGCCGAAGAAGGGACCGGACGCGGTGCCGTCGATGCCGGCCGGGAAGAGCGGCATCGCCCCGAAGCCGATGGTGCGCGCGGTCATCGAAAATCCGAGCGGGAAGCCCGGCATGTCGCCGGGATTGCGCGTGACGCTGCCGAAGTAGATGACGTTCCGGGCCTTGGTCGCCGCGACGTCGATGCTGAACACGGTGGCGTCGGACATCCGGAACACGGCCAGGAGCGTGCCGTCGAGGTCGGCCACCGCGATGACCATCCGGGTGGCGCTGCCGAGCGGTAGGCGGATGGCCGCTCGAGTGCGGCTGGCCTGTTCGATGGCGCGGCCCACGATCCGCTGTACGTCGATGGCCGTGAGCCGGGCCCCGGCGTTGGGGCCGACCAGGAAGCCGCTCGGCACGCCGGCCTCGCGCGGACTCGCGATGGGACCGACGACGAAGGCGCCGGCCAGCACGCCGGGGCCAACGCCGGCGGGGCGCGCGGTGTTGTTCACGAACGGCAGCCGGATGCCCTCCAGGATGACCGCGCCGGGGAACGGCACGCCCGGGCCGAAGCGCGGGCCGCCGGCGACACTGCCGGCCAGCGCCGCGAACTCGGCGGCCTCGCGCGGCGCCGCGGTCACGCCGATGCCGCCCGCGACCCTGCCGTCCTTGAAGATCGGCACGCCGCCCGGGTCGACCGCCGAGGGATTGCTGTCGAACACGTCCGTCTTGCCCGTGACGATGCCGCTGCCGCAGCCCGCGGTGGCGCCGCCGCCGGTGCAGGCGCCCCCGGCCAGGTTGGTGGCCCGGGGCACGATCGCGTCCAGCCCCGCGTTCAGCGCGCAGCCGCGGTTCGTGTTCTCGATCCCGTAGAGCGCGGCGGGCGGCTTGTTCGTCACGCCGGGCGGGAAGTGGATGCCGCTGATGAACCGCACCGTGCGGGAGGACAGCGGCGCCTGGTCGTTGCTGAAGAAGGCGCCGGTCCGCGCCAGCCCGATGGCCTGGTCGTTGGCGTCGACGAGGGCGCCGAAATTGCCGATGACGGTGGCGGGGGCGCCCGCCTTGCGGAAGACGGCCAGCGGCGTGCCCGCGCGGTCGACCACCGCGATCACCATCGTGTCGGGGCTGATCGCGGTCGCCGCGCCCTGCACCGCGTTCAGCACGTCGGCCGCGGTGAGACACCCGACGGTGGTGGTCGTCCCGCAGTCCTGCGCCGGCGAGGACAGCGGCCCGCCGCCCACGACCGCGGCGAAGACGAAGCTTGCAGCGATGAACCGACGCAGCATGGTGCCGGCTATCTTACTCGATCGGGATTTCTGGCCCCAATTCTGTCGAGCAGCTGGTGGACCTTGAACGGCCCGTCCGGGCTCCGTTCCTGCGCCTTGTCGTGGTACCGGTGGCACTCCACACAACCGGTGCGGGCCCCGGCCTGGGGCTTGTGGCACTCGCGGCAGGTCGCGATGGACGGCAGCAGGACGTCCTTGGTCTCGGTGCTGGCCGCGGCCCTGTGGCACTCGGCGCACGCCACCGGTCGGTGGGCGCCATGGTCGAAGCGCGCATGGGGTAGCCAGCGCGGCGGGATCGCCGGGGAGACCACCCGGGGCAGGGCATCGGCCTCCCGCTTGACGGTGTGGCAGTACTCACAGCGCTGCTTGAACACGCCGGGCTCGATCGTCGCGAGCTGGGTGGCCACCCAGCTCATCGGCGCCGGCGCCTCGCCACCACCGCCACGCCGCCCGCGCGGCGCGTCGCTGGCCTCCTCGTCACTACCGCGGCGCAGGCGACCACCGCGTGGCGTGTCGGCCGCCGGGGGCGCCTCCTCCTCGGCGCCGCGGGAGCGCAAGCGGCCGCCGCGCGGCGTGTCGGGCGCCGGCGCCGGAGCGGGCTCGGGCTCGGCCGCCCGTCCGCGCAGCCGGCCGCCGCGGGGCTCGTCGGCCGGCGGGGCTTCGGCTTCAGCACCGCCGCCGCGCCGCATGCCGCGCGGGCGGTCGCTCTCGGCGGCCGGCGTTGGCGGCGCCTTGGCCAGCTCCAGCTCGACGCAGCGGTCGCGGACCGGCTTGCCCGCCTCGCCGGCTGGAATGGCCTGGCACTGGTCGAACGCCTCGCTCAGCGTGCCGCGCAGGAACGCGTGGACGATCGGCGGCGTGTCGTGGGGTACGACGGCGTCCGGGAAGCGGCCGTCGAAGTCCAGCGGGTGACAGGCGGCGCAGTGCTTCTCGTAGGCGATCGGCTGCAGGTACTGCCCGCGCTCCTCGGGCCGGTGGCAGAACGTGCAGGCGATCTGGGCGCCGTCCTTGGCCTTCACGACGGCCGTCGGGCCGAACGCCTTCTCGAGCTCCTCCATGCCCTTGAGGTTCACCTTCAGGTGCTTGGTGTGGTTCAGCTTCATCTGCGCGGTGTCGCGCAGCTCGGCCGGCGTGTCCAGCCGCACGCGCGCGACCCTGTCGGCGTCCTTCACGGTGACGGCGAACTCGGGGTGCTGGGCCAGCGTGGGGATCGTGCGGTGAAACGCCGGAGGCTTGCCGTCCTTGGTCTCGAGATTGCCGTGGCACTGCACGCAGTGGCGGTCGGCGATCTGCACCAGCACCGCGCGGCCGAGGTGCTCGATGTGGCAGCTCGCGCAGCGTGGCGCGAACCTCTCGTTGGCCGCGTGGGCCGGGCCCGCGTGGCAGGTCGTGCAGGAGGCGTCGGCGACGTTCAGGAAGAACCCGCTGGGCGTCGCCGCCAGCGAGGCCGGCGTGACCGGCGCCCCGGGCGCGGTCGGGGCCGGGCCGGGGCCGTGGCAGAGGCGGCACTCGCTCTCGAACATGGCGTGGGCCGTCGACACCGGGCCGCCGAGATAGAGCCGCTGATCGCCGCGGGTGGCGGCGATCAGGATCCAGGCCGCGGCCAGCACGGGTGCGGCGATCGAGAGGATCAGCTTCCAGCGGCGGAACGGATGCAGCCGCTTGAAGTACTGCAGCGCGATGCGCTTGGCCCGGATCTTCGTGGAGTAGCGCGACGGGCTGGCCATCAGTACCTCAGCGCGATCACGGCGTGCACGGCTCCGAGCAGGAGCAGCGCCATCGACAGGGGCACGTGCACCAGCAGCCAGCCGTGCAGGACGTGGTGCAGGCGCTTCTGGTCGGCGAGCTGCCGGCGCTCGTCACAGAGCCCCTCCAGCTCGGTGACCGTGTCCTGCAGCACCGCCGGCAGCGTCGTCCTGAGATTCCGGAAGAGCGTGGCGGCCCGACTGGAGGTGCCCAGCACGCCGTTGGGCGTGTCCCGCGGATCCAGGAACGGCCGGATATCGTGCAGGTACGTCTCCCGTAGCGCGCGGCTCTCCGGCACCGGCGCCAGCGCGACCGGCCGCGTCCGCGGGCTCGAGCGCGGCTGGCCTGGCCGCGCGGCCGCCAGACCGCCGCCGGCCCGGCGCTCGTCGACCGTGGCGAAGGAGGCCACCGGGAGCGGCCCGCAGGCGGCGGTGACCAGGGTGTCGGACTCCTCCAGCAGCTGCACGACCACCGAGTCGATCTGCTCGTACACCGTCTCCAGCGGGAGCCGCGTCAGCATGAGCCGCGGCAGCGTCTGCTGCAGGATCACGCCCACGATGCCGCTCACGAAGACGACGATGAACAGGATCATCAGCACGGTGGTCAGCGTGCCGCCGAAAGCGAAGCCGCCGTGGAAGAGAATCAGGGGGAAGCTCACGAGGCCCAGCCAGATGTGGCCGCGCATCCACAGCGTGCCGCGGCCGATCCGCCAGGTCGGGACGCGGCGGCGGGCGCCCAGCAGCCCCGCGAAGATCATGAACGCGAAGCCCACGATGCCGTAGACCAGCCCGTGCACGCTGCCGCCGCTGGGCCCGTTGAGGGCGGCCCGGACGTAGGGTACGTAGAACGCCGTCGCCACCACCAGGATGAGGACGCTGGCCACGATCCACCGGCGATGGCCCGAATCGATCAGCATGTCGGGCCCCGGCCCAGCTCGGGAACCTGTCGCGTAATCGAGGAGCGCCACGGCTTTGCCGGGGCGCTGCCGAGCAACGGGGGGTGTGGGGGCCATGTCGGGGCCCCCACGTCAAGTACCAATCCCGAAGAACTTCACCGGCTCGATGCGCTTGAGGGCGTCGTGCGGGCACGAATACACGCAGGCCGGCTCATGGTACTCCCGGCTCAGGTCGCAGGTGGTCGCCTTCTCCCGCACCTGGGCCTTCATCACGCCCGGGTGCTCGGGATCCTCGGCGACGACCTTGAACGGGTGGAGATTGATGTTGCCGTACGGGCACTGGGTCGCGCACAGGCCGCAGCCGATGCACCAGTCCTCGATGACGATCTCCAGCGAGTCGGGGTGCCGCCGGATCGAGCCGACCGGGCAGCCGACCATGCAGAGCGGGTCGCGGCACGACCGGCACGAGGTCGCCACCAGGTACTTGTCGAAGCGCAGGCCGTCGCGGACCAGGCGCGTCACGCCCTCGTGGGCGTCGGCGCAGGCCCGCACGCACACGTCGCAGCGCGTGCACTTCTCGAGGTCGATCACCAGCAGGTTCTGGGCCTCCATCAGCCCCTGGCTGAGGAAGTCGTCGAGGGGCACCACGCTGACGGTGTCCTGGCGCTGGTCGTCGCTCTGCATCCGGGCGCGCGCCACCCGCGACATGCTCGGCCTCGATGTCGGGGAACTCGCGCATCATGGCGCGGAAGTCGTCGGCGGCGATGCGCACGACCTCGACGTGGTCGAGCGCGGTGCAGGTGGCCGTGCGCAGGCCCTCGCCGAGCAGGCCGATCTCGCCGAAGTAGTCGGGTCGGTTCGAGGTAGCGCGCGACGAGGTCTCCGCCCGGGAACGTCTGCGTCACCTTCACGAAGCCGATCCGGATCAAGAAGAAGCTGTCGGCCACCTCGCCCTGCTTGCAGATGTCCTGGCCCGGCTCGAAGCGGACTAGCTCGACCCGGTCGCGCAGCCGCGCCACGAACGCGTCGCTGAGGCCGGCGAGTACCGGCACCGTGCGCAGGTGCGTGTCGAGCGCGCGCTCGCGGTAGCGGCGGTCCAGGTCGGCCTTGAAGACCTTGTCCTTCTGGAGCATCTGCAGCACGTTGCGCAGCATCTCGAGGACGACGGTGTCTTCCGTCGCGCGCACGGTGGCCGAGCGCGGGTAGAAGCTCAGGCACGTCATCTCGCCGAAGAGGTCGCCGGGCCCGAGCTGGGCCACCGGGTTGCTCAGGTCGAGGTCGACGGTGGCGTCGATGGGGATGTAGCGCGTCGCGCGGTCCTCGGTCGCGGGCCACCGGGCTCTTCACCAGCTCGGTGAGCATGCGGAAGAAGCCCTTGCGGCCGCTCCGGGTGCCGCGGCGGGCGGCGCTGTGGCCGAGCGGCGTGGCGATCGACACCTGGACCTTGCCGCTCAGGACGTAGAACGCCGTCGAGCCGAAGTCGCCCTCGCGACAGATGACCTCGCCGGCCCGGAGGTGCCGCTGCACGACCGCGCCGCGGTTGAGGTCGAGGAAGGTCCCCGACATCCGCTCGAAGATCGGCAGCGCCTTCAGCTCCTCGGAGGTCATCTCATCGCCGTGCGGCAGGTCGACGTCCAGCACCTTGCGGTTGGTGAGGGCGCCGGTCGGGCACGTGACCATGCACTCGCCGCAGCCGACGCAGGACGAGGTCGCCATCGGCAGGTCGTTGTCGAACGAGATCCCCGCCAGGTAGCCCTTGCCGGTGCGGCCGATGACGTTGTTGTGCTTGATCTCCGTGCAGCCGCGGATGCAGCGGTCGCACAGGATGCACGCGGTGTGGTCGACCGAGATGAACAGCGAGGACTGGTCGAGGCCGCGCGGCCACGTGCGGGCGGCGAACCGCGGCGTGCCGACGCCGTAGGCCGCGCCCAGCCGCTCCAGCTCGCAGTCGGCGGTGGCCTGCTGGCGCTCGCACGGCGAGGGGTGGTCGGCGAGGAGGAGCTCGGCCAGCGTACGGCGGGCGCGCCGCACGTTCGTCGGAGGCGGTCGCGACCACCATGCCGTCCTCGGCCGGCCGCACGCAGGCGGCGGCGAGCACGCGGTTGTTCTTCACCTCGACGGTGCACACGCGGCAGACGCCGACCGGCGTCTGGTGCTGCGCGTGGCACAGGGTCGGGATGTCGATGCCGAGCCGCCGGGCGGCGTCGATGATCGTCGTGCCGGGCTCGACGCTGACCTCGCGCCCGTCGATCGTCAGCTTCACGGCCGTGGCCGGACTCATGCGCCGACCATCGAGCAGACGCGGGCGGGGCACCGCTGGCGGAGCAGGTGCTCGTCGACCTCGTCGCGGAAGTGGGTGAGCACCGAGCGGATCGGCATCGGCACGACCTGGCCGAGCCCGCAGATGGACGTCTGG
This sequence comes from uncultured Candidatus Rokubacteria bacterium, assembly GCA_963743355.1. Lineage (GTDB taxonomy): Bacteria > Methylomirabilota > Methylomirabilia > Rokubacteriales > CSP1-6 > AR5. The sequence continues at coordinate 1,455,864 of CAVUPM010000002.1, read as the reverse complement.
ATCAGCGCGTGGGAGAGGTCGTCGATCATGCCCAGGTGCTCGGGGCGGCCGCGGCCGCGGGCGACCTCGGTGAGGATGTCCACCATCTTGGCCGAGCCGACCCGGCACGGCACGCACTTGCCGCACGACTCGTTGCGGAAGAACCGCACCGCGTTGAGCGCCATGTCGAGCATGCAGGCGCCTCGTCGGACAGCGCGAGCAGCGCGCCCGAGCCCAGCATGGAGCCGGCCTTGGCGAGCGAGTCGAAGTCGAGCGGCGTGTCGACCATCGACGGCGGCAGGAAGCCGGAGGACGGCCCCGACGGCGCCCACGCCTTGAGCGGGCGCCCGCCGGCGATGCCGCCGGCCTTCTCGAAGATCACCTCGCGGGCCGGCGTGCCCATGCCGATCTCGTAGACGCCGGGCCGCACCACGTCGCCGCTGATCCCCACGAACTTGAGACCGGACGCGCCGGACTTGCCCTGGGCGCGGAACCACTCGGGGCCGCGGGCGAGAATGACCGGCGCCATCGCGAACGTCTCGACGTTGTTGATCACCGTCGGCTTGTTGTGCAGGCCGTGGGTGACCGGGAAGGGCGGCTTGTTGCGCGGCTCGCCCCGCCGGCCTTCCAGTGCCTCCAGCAGCGCCGACTCCTCGCCGCAGATGTAGCCCCCGGGGCTCACGAACGTCTCCAGCTCGAACGCCCGGCCGGAGCCGAACACGCTGGGGCCGAGCGCGCCCGCCGCCCGGGCCGCCGCGATCTCGTGCTCGATGATCTCCAGCTGTGCCTCGTACTCGTGGCGGATGTAGACGACGCCGAGCCGGGCGCCCGTCACCAGGCCGGCCAGCAGCATCCCTTCCACGAGCAGGTGGGGAACGTTCTCGAGAAGGAACCGGTCCTTGAACGTCCCCGGCTCGCTCTCGTCGGCATTGCACACGATGTACTTCTCGTCGCTCGCCGCGTTGCGCACGAACTCCCACTTCAGCCCGGTGCGGAATCCGGCGCCGCCCATCCCCCGCAGCTCGGCCGCCTTCAGCGTGGCGATGACGCCGGCGGCGTCGCCGCCGGCGGCGAGCGCCCGGGCGGCGGCATAGCGCGGCCCGTCGCCGTAGGGGTCCACGGCGAGCGGGGTGGTGCCCCGCGTGACGTGCTCACCGGCCACGCGCTCGCCGGCCGCCGCGGTGGCGATGTGCGCGATCACCCGATCGGCGCTGACGCGCGAGACGATCGCCTCGTTGACGGCGCAGGCGGGCGCACGATCGCAGCGGCCCAGGCACGAGACCGCGCGGACCACGGTGCCCTCGGGGCCCGACTGGGCCACGCGATCCTGCACGGCCGCCAGCAGGGCGGCACCGCCCCGGCGATGACACGAGAGGTCGTCGCAGACCAGCACCTCGACCGGTGGCGGCGGCTGCAGGCGGAAGTGCGGGAAGAAGCTGATGACGCCGTGCAGCTTGTAGAGAAACTCCCCGGTGCGCTCGGAGAGCTCGCGCAAGGCGGTCATCGGAATGTAACCGTGGGCCCGCTGGATCTCCCGCAACTGGGCGACGATCGGCGAGCCACCCACCATCACGGATGTATTTTCGTCGTTCGGGGGGTCAGAACCGGCATGAAGAATTGCGACTCTACGAGAGCGTTCCGCGCCGTGTCAAGATCCGCTCGTCAGCGACAGCTCGTCACGCCCGTCCAGGTCACTCCGTCACGGCGCGAGAGTGCCGCGGAGCATCGACAGCCCGATCATGACGCTCGCCGCCCCGACGACCACCTGGAGTCCCAGGGCCAGGTTGCGGGAGCCCCCCGCCGTCAGGGCGAACGGCACGCCGATCAGCCCGCTGAGCACGAGCATCCCCGCGGTCGAGCCCACGCCGAACACGAGGATGTACGCCAGGGCCGCGGCCGGCGACGGCATGCTCGCCAGCACGAGGAGGACCAGGGCGCCGCTGCCGGCCAGCCCGTGCAAGAGCCCCATCAGCAGCGGCTGCGGCGCCGCGCGCCAGAGGTGCAGGTGCCGATGTTCGCCCGGGTCGCCGACGTGCACGTGCAGATGGCTGTGCGGGGCGCCGCCGTGGGAGTGCTGGTGGCGGTGCAGGCTGACCGCCCCGAGCGCCCGGAGCAGGACGTGACCACCGAGCAGGATCAATACCATGCCCACCACGCCCTCGAGACCCTGCTCCAGGTCCGGCGAGATCCGGATCCTGAACGCGAAGACCACGGCGCCGGCCGCCAGCAGCGCCACCGTGTGGCCGATGCCCCAGAACGTCCCGCGCAGGCAGGAGCGCAGGACGCTGCGCTCCTGGCTGACGAAGGTCGAGACCGCCACGACGTGGTCGGCGTCGAGAGCGTGGCGCAGGCCCAGGACGAAGCCCAGGCCGAGCGCGGCGATCAGCGAGCCATCCACGGGGTCACCGCCTGGACGCTGAACGCGACGATGAGCACGAGACCGAAGCCGACTCGATGCAGGGACAACGCGCTCAGCAGCACGACCAGCACGGCCGGGCAGGGAATGATCCCGCCGCTGACGCCCAGCGCGACGAGCGAGCCGAGCGACACCGGACCGTGGGAGTGCTCGTGCGCATGGCCGCCATCGTACACGCGGGAGTGGTCGTGGGAATGACCGTGGTGATGCCCGTGATGATCGTGGCCATGGCCGTGCGCGTCCCCGGCCGTCCGCCGCCTGCCCCCATCCGGTGGTAGACGTGGCCGAGCGCCGCCCCGTACTCGGGCAGCGGGATCACGCCCAGCGCCTGCTGGTGGTGCTCGACGGCGTCGCGGTAGCGTCCCTGCGCGGCGCGTACGCGGCCGACGCCGGCCAGCGCGCGGCGTGGAGATGAAGAGCCCCGAGGCTAACCGCCGCCCCTGGCCCGGTCAAGAATGGTCAGACCCTGGTCGGGCCTGGTCAGACTCTGCCCATACCCCGGCGAGACGGTGCCGCGAATTTTGACAGTTTCACGGCGTTCAAGATAGGATCCCAACGTTTCCCATCGTCTGGCACGCGCTACACGTGTCGCGTCACAGGAGGTCGATGCGAAAGAGTCTCGCGGTCATTGGGCTAGCCGCCGCGGTGTGGAGCGGGTCCGCGTTCGCGCAGACCGCCCCGGCCGGCGACAACGACCGCGACCGGCCACCGGGATACGTCGGACGCTCGCTGGGAGGACATCCGCGGCCGATCGACACCAGCCCGGACTTCGTCCCGATTCCCGACCGCTGGCGGCTTGGACTGCCCAACTGGAATCGCTACGAGCGCCCCATCGAGGCGCCCTATACGCCTGGTCGGTGGTGGGATCCCTACAACCAGAACGTCCTCAAGGGCGACTTCCCGATCCTCGGCCAGAACGTCTTCCTCAACCTGGCGGCCATCGCCGACACGCTGTTCGAGGCCCGCCGACTCCCCACGCCGAGCAACGTCAGCTCCGCCGAGCCCGACAGCGCCGACGTCTTCGGCAACGGCGATCAGCTCCTCGTCAATCACAACTTCATCGTCTCGCTGGAGCTGTTCAAGGGCGACACCGCCTTCAAGCCGCGCGACTGGGAGCTGCGCCTCACCGGCGTCTTCAACTTCAACTACCTGAAGACGAACGAGAACGGCGTCGTCAACATCGACGTCCGCGAGGGCACCGACCGCTACGAAGAGCACGCCAGCCTGCAGGAATTCTTCGTCGAGTACCACCTCGGCGACCTCACGCCGACCTACGACTTCCTCTCGACGCGGGCCGGCATCCAGGGGTTCGTCAGCGATTTTCGCGGCTTCATCTTCGCCGACAACAATCTGGGCTTCCGGCTGTTCGGCAACCTCGGCTCCAACCGAGACCAGTTCAACGCGGTGTACTTCCGCCCGTTCGAGAAGGACACCAACAGCGGCCTCAACCGCCTGTTCGACACCCGCGGCCAGCATCTCGGCATCCTGAACTACTTCCGCCAGGACTTCCTCACGCTCGGCTACACGCTGTCGCTCAGTGCCCACTACCTGCACGACGCGGGCGGCGAGCACATCGACGAGAACGGCTTCGTCGTGCGACCGGCCGTCGTCGGCACCCCGGCGGTGCACACGATCGACGCGGTCTACCTCGGGTGGACGGGCGACGGCCACGTCGGTCCCGTGAACGTCACGCACGCCTTCTACCAGGTGGTGGGCCGTGACAGCCGCAACCCCATCTCGGCCCGGTCCGCCGAGATCAACGCGCAGATGGCAGCCCTCGAGCTGTCGATGGACTTCGACTGGGTGCGGCCCAAGTTCACCTTCTTCTGGGCCTCCGGCGACGACAAGCCGTTCGACGACCGGAACCGCGGCTTCGACTCGATCCTCGACAACCCCAACTTTGCCGGCGGGGCCTTCAGCTACTGGGTGCGCCAGGGGATCGGGCTGACGACCACCAGCCTCGAGCTGAAGGGGCGCAACAGCATCGTGCCCGCGTTCCGCAGCAGCAAGCTCGAGGGGCAGCCGAACTACGTCAACCCCGGCCTGTTCCTGTTCGGCGTCGGCGCCGACTTCGAGATGACGCCCAAGGTCAAGGTGCTGTTCCAGGCCAACCACGTGCGCTTCCATCGGACCGAGACGCTGGAGGCCTTGCTCTTCCAGGATCGGGTCCGGAACACGGTGGGGTGGGATCTCAGCCTGGGCCTGCGCTGGCGGCCGCTGCTCATCGACAACGTCATCGTCACCATGGGTGGCGCCACCTTCATCGGCGGCTCTGGCTTCCGGGACATCTACCAGACGCAGGAGTTCCGCTTCGGGCCCCAGGGCCTCGAGAAGGTCAAGAACGAGCGGAACACGACGCTCTACTCCGGCTTCGTCTCCCTGACTCTGACCTACTGATCGACGGAGGCCGACGCTGACGACGCGGGCGAGGACCACGACGGTGTGGCGGCTGGGGGTGCCGGCGGTGCTGATGGTCGCCTTTGCGCTGGTGGGCCTGGCGCAGGCGCCGTGGCGCGATGCCAGCGCTCCGACCCCGGCGCCGGTCGTCGCGCCCGCCCACGTGTTCGGCACGCCGGCCCTCGAAACGGGCGGGGCGTCGACGCCCGCGGCGATGACGACCAAGACGGAAGACGTCGGTGCCGGCGACGAGCCAGCGCGCCAGGATGTCGGGGCGACCGACGAGCAGCCGGCTCTCGCCTCTCGCCTGCCCGAGGAACTGGAGCCGGTCGCCCCGGACGTCGTTGTCGCGATGGAGCCCGCCCACGCCGAGGCCGGACAGCCCTCGGCGGTGGCGCACACGCACGTCGCCGAGGGAGCCCCCGACGGCGGCCGGGCACCGACGATGCTCGAGGGGCCGGTGGCGCCCAATGGCGATGACATCCTGGGGCCCGAGCCCGGGGCGTCGTTCTGGTTCGGTCCCCGCGGGCTGGAGCGGGTCAGGATCCTGGGGGAGGCGCGGTGACACGAGGCGGGATCGGGCGCTCGCGGCTTGCCCGGGCGGCGCTGGTGGCGGCGCTCGTGCTGGGTGCGCTGGTGCCATGGCCCGCCCAGCGAGCGGCGCAGCGTCCCGAGGCGGGCGTCGCGGTCGCCGCGGCCGGTGAGCGCAGCCCGGTGCACCTGGCCCAGCGGATCCGGCGTGGACCGAGCGAGGACGAGCAGCCGGCCCAGCCGGCCACGCCGGCCGAGCCGGCGAAGCCCGAGCCCGAGAAGTCGGAGGTGGCCAAGCAGAACCAGGCCGATGCCGACCGCAAGAGCGCCGGCTGCATGACCTGTCACACCAAGACGGATTCGCAGAGCATGCACACCGCCACCACCGTGAAGCTCGGCTGTACCGATTGCCACGGCGGCCGCGTCGAGATCCGCGCCCCCGAGGGCGCGACCCCGGGCACGCCCGCCTATGACGCCGCCAAGAAGCAGGCCCACGTGCTTCCGCGCCGCGGCGACGTGTGGACCTCCTCGGCGAACCCAATCCACACCTACGCCGCGCTCCTGCAGGAGACCGCGGAGTTCGTGCAGTTCATCAACCCGGGCGACCTGCGCGTGGCGCGCCGCACGTGCGGCGCCGGTGGCTGCCATCCGGCCGAGGTCGCCACCGTCGAGAAAAGCATGATGCGGACGGGGCCGATGCTGTGGGCCGCGGCCCTGTACAACAACGGGTCATACCCGATCAAGCGCCCGCGCTTCGGCGAGATCTACGGCCCGGATGGCCTGCCCCAGCGCACGTTGACGCTGCCGCCGCCGACAGTGGACGACGTCGTCAAGAAGGGCGTGCTGGCCTGGCTCGACCCGCTGCCGCGCTTCGAGGTGGGCCAGCCCGGTAATGTGCTGCGCGTGTTCGAGCGCGGCCAGCAGAGGCCACTGGAGATCGGCATCCCGTTTCTCGACGAGGCGCCGGGCCGTCCGGCCAACCGCCTGAGTCAGCGGGGGCTGGGCACCCTCAACCGGACCGACCCGACCTGGTTGAATCTACAGAAGACGCGGCTGTTCGACCCCGCGCTGTCGTTCCTCGGCAACAACCAGTACCCCGGTGAGTTTCGCTCGAGCGGATGTTCGGGCTGTCACGTCCTCTACGCGAACGATCGGTCGCCCGTGCACTCCGGCGAGGCCGCGCAGTACGGCCATCTCGGTCGGACGGCCACGGTCGACCCCACCATTCCCAAGAACGAATCGGGTCATCCGATCCGCCACCAGTTCACGAACTCGATCCCGTCGAGCCAGTGCGTCAACTGTCACCACCATCCCGGCACCACGGTGACCAACAGCTACCTGGGCACCATCTGGTGGGACAACGAGACCGACGGGCATCTGATGTACCCGGAGAAGGAGCGCACGCTCACGCCGCAGCAGCGGTTCGAGATCCAGCAGAACAACCCCGAGGGCTCGGCCGTGCGCGGCAAGTGGTCGGACAAGGACTTCCTGGTCAACGTCACCGACCTCAACCCCAAGCTCACCCGGACGCAGTTCGCCGACTATCACGGGCACGGCTGGGTGTTCCGCAACGTCTACAAGGCGGACCGCAAGGGCCACCTGCTCGACGCCGAGAACAGGATCGTCGCGCCCGACGACCCCGAGCGCTTCAAGAAGGCGGTGCACCTCAAGGACATCCACCTCGAGAAGGGGATGCACTGCTCGGATTGCCACTTCAAGCAGGACAACCACGGCAACGGCAAGCTCTACGGCGAGACCCGGGCCGCCGTCGAGATCACCTGCGTGGATTGTCATGGGTCGATCACCGCCAAAGCCACTCTCAAGACGTCGGGGCCGGCCGCGCCCCCCGGTGGCACCGACCTGTCGCTGCTGACCACGCCGTTCGGCCAGCGCCGCTTCCAGTGGCGGGGCGACGCGCTCATCCAGCGCTCGACCGTCACCAAGGATCTCCAGTGGGAGGTCGTGCAGGTCCTCGACTCGATCGATCCCACCTCGGCGTGGGCGGCGAAGAACCCCAAGGCGGCCGAACGGTCGCGGCTGGCCAAGACGCTGCGCCGCGACGGCACCACCTGGGGCGACGCGCCGGCCAAGGACACCGAGCTGGCCCACGCCGACAGCAAGATGACGTGCTTCGCCTGCCACACCTCGTGGGTGACGTCGTGCTTCGGCTGCCACCTGCCCATGAAGGCCAACGAGCGCAAGCCGCAGCTGCACAACGAGGGCGACGTCCTGCGCAACTGGACGCCGTACAATTTCCAGACGATCCGCGACGATGTCTTCATGCTGGCCGTGGACGGCACCACCGCCGGCAAGCGGCTGTCGCCGGCCCGCTCGACCTGCGCGGTGCTGGTCGGCTCGCAGAACGGCCAGCGCGAGTGGGTGTACTCGCAGCAGCAGACCGTCTCCGCCGAGGGGTTCAGCGGCCACTCGTTCAGCACGTTCGTGCCCCACACGGTGCGGGCGACGGAGACCAAGCACTGCACCGACTGCCACGTGTCGAAGGCCAACGACAACAACGCGTGGATGGCCTCGCTGCTGATGCAAGGGACGAACTTCTACAACCTCATCGGGCGCTTCGCCTACGTGGCCGAGGGCGGCAAGGGGCTCGAGGCCGTCGTCGTCACCGAGCGGGAGGAGCCCCAGGCGGTCATCGGCAGCACCCTGCACAAGGTGGCCTATCCGACGGCGTACGGCAAGCACCGCGCCGGGGGCGACGTGCTCCGCGACGCCATCCACCACCGGGGTCGCGACGTGCTCGACGTGTTCGGCCGCGACGAGGTGCAGTCCATCCTGATCCGGGGCGAGTATCTCTACACCGCCAACGGGTCCGGGGGCTTCCGCGCCTACGACGTGGCCCAGATCGACCAGAAGGGCTTCTCGGAGAAGATCGTGACGGCGCCGGTGTCGCCGCTTGGCCAGCGCCTCTACGTCAAGACGAAGTACGCGACGGCGGTGGCCTCGCCCTCCACGCTGGCGGTCGATCCGACCCGGAACCAGCGGCCCGAGAACGAGGAGCAGAAGATCCACCCGATCTACGCCTACCTGTACGTGACCGATCGGGAGGAAGGGCTGGTGGTGATCGGCAACCCGCTCGACAGCCCCAACCGCCCCGGCGTCTCCACGCTGCTCGACGGCGATCCGGCGAACAACTTCCTGGAGCGCGCGGTGACGTTCAATCCCGAGGGCGCGCTGACCGGGGCCGTCAACATCACGATCGCCGGCCACTACGCGTACGTCCTGGCGCCCCGGGGCCTGGTCGTCGTCGACCTCGACAACCCGCTGCAGCCGCGGATCGTCGCCACCGTCGGCGCGCCCCACATCGTCGGGCCGCGCTCCGTGGCCGTGCAATTCCGCTACGCGTTCGTCACCGACTCCGAGGGGCTGAAGGTGGTCGACGTCACCGATCCCACCAGGCCGCGGGCGGTGCCCAACGCGGTCGTACGGCTGGCCGACGCCCAGGGCGTGTACGTGGCCCGCACCTACGCCTACGTCGCCGCCGGGCGCCTGGGCCTGGCCGTCGTGGACGTGGAGCGCGCCGAGACGCCCCGGCTCGATCGGCTATATGATGCCGGGGGTGCCATCAACGACGCCCGCGACGTCAAGGTCGGCATGACCAACGCGAGCTTGTTCGCCTACGTGGCCGACGGCAAGAACGGTCTGCGCGTCGTCCAGCTCACATCGCCCGAGGAGACGCCGGCCTACCTTGGCTTCAGCCCGCGGCCCGAACCGCGATTGATCGCCACTGCGCGGACCCGGGGCCCGGCCCTGGCGGTGTCCAAGGGCACGGATCGCGACCGCGCCGTGGACGAGAGCGGGCACCAGGTCGCGGTGTTCAACCGGCTGGGTTCGCGGCCGATGACGCTGGCCGAGATGCAGCGCCTGTACCTGAAGGACGGGCGCCTGTACACGGTGAGCGAGGAGCCGCCGGGCGAGCCGCGCAAGCCGGCGGCGCCCAAACGTGAAGGGCCGGCCATCGAGCCGGAGCCAGGGCCGCGGCTGAGACGGCCGCGCTGAGCCGGCTGAACGGAGTTCAGACGTCACCACAGGAGGACTCTCATGTCGCATCGTGCGGTCTTGGGCGCCGTGGTCGGCGCCGTCGTCATCGCAGCCGCGGTCGTCGCCGGGACGCGTCTGTCCGCGCCCCTGGCTCCCGATGCCGTTCACGCGCAGGGGAACCTGAAATATACGGGCGCCGCCTCGTGCGCGGCCTCGAACTGTCACGGCAACACGAAGCCCAAGGCCGATTTTCCCAAGATGAACGAGAACGTCGTCTGGTTCCAGAAGGACAAGCACGCCAAGGGCTACGCGACGCTGACGAACGAGAAGCTGAAGTCGGGCGTGAGCCCCTCGAAGATCGCCACCAACATGAAGATTGGCAAGGCGGAGACGAGCAGCAAGTGCCTCGTCTGCCACGCCGTGGACGTGCCGAAGGAGCTGCGCGGGCCGAAGTTCGACATCAGCGAGGGCGTGCACTGCGACGGCTGCCACGGCCCCGCCGAGAAGTGGCTGGAGCCCCACGCCGAGAAGGGCTGGACGCACGAGCAGTCGGTGAAGCTCGGCATGTACGACACGAAGAGCTTCCTGCTGCGCGCCGAGAAGTGCGTGTCCTGCCACCTGCAGATCGACCACGAGATGGTGGCGGCCGGTCACCCGGACCTGCTCGCGTTCGAGCTGGACACCTTCAGCGCGACGATGCCGCCGCACTGGCGGGACAAGGGCACGTGGGCCACGACCAAGGCGTGGGCAATCGGGCAGGTGATCTCGCTGCGCGAGGCCGCCAAGCAGCTCGGTGAGCGCGCGGCCGGCAACGCCTCCGGCGCGCTCCTGACCGACGCGCTCGCCAAGGTGCAGGGCCACGCCGCCGTGGCGCGCGTCCTGATGAGCGTGGCCGCGCCCGACGCCCAGAAGGCGGTCGAGGCCGACGTCGCCGCCCTGGCCGACGCGGTGGCCAAGGGCGACAAGGCGAAGGTCTCCGCCACCGCCAAGAATCTCCAGAATACCCTGAACCAGCAGGCGCCGAAGGTGGCCGCCCGCGAGTTCGACCAGGCGAGCACGCGCAAGATCATGGCCGACATCGCGGGCTCCGGCGAGGCCATCGGCACCAGCGGCCTGCGGGCGGCCGAGCAGGCCGCGATGGCGATGGACCGGCTCTACAGCGCGTACTCGAAGGCGCCCGGCCAGAAGGCCGACAAGGGTGTGGGGGACGCGCTCGACCGGGTCTTCGGCACCATCGAGGATCCCAAGAAGTTCGACGGCAAGAAGTTCGCGACCGAGGCCAAGGCCTTCGGCGACGCGCTCAAGTAACGGCGTCACGTCGGTGGGGCGAGGTCGGGGGCCCAGCACGAGAGCGTAATCGAGGAGCGCCCCGGCTCCGCCGGGGCGTGACGAGCGTTTGGGGGGTGTGGGGGGCCATATCGTGGCCCCCCACCTCTAACGGCTCGCGCTGAAGCGGCCGCCGCCCAGCTTGCCCGTCTCGATCAGGCCCACGAAGAACCCGTAGAGCTGGTCGTACTCCCGGTAGCGTGCCTCGCCCAGCCGCGCCACGGTTTCCTCCCGCATCGCCCGGAACATCTCCAGCCGCGCGCGCAGGATGGCGCGCCACTCGTCGGCGAGATCCTCGGCCGTCACCGCCTGGAAGCCGGCGGCGCCGAGGAGTGTCCGGTAGCCGGTGAGCGACTGCAGCGTGGTGGCGGCCATCCACTCCTCGAGGCGGCGCCGCTCGCCGTCGCCCAGCGCCGGCCGCGCCACCCAGTCGGTGAAGACGAGGCGGCCGCCGGGCACCAGCACCCGGTGGGTTTCGCGGAGGACACCCGCCTTGTCGGCGATGTGTAACAGCGCCTCCTGGCTCAGGCAGGCGTCGAAGCGGGCGTCGTGAAAGGGGAGCGCGGTGGCGTCGCCGCGCACGACGCGGACGCGGGCCTGCAACCGCACCAGGCGCGTGAGGCGGGCGGCCCCGACGGCGCGGCCGGCATTCAGCTCGACGGCGACGACGGCGCACCCGCGCCGCGTGGCCAGGAAGCGCGCGGGGCCGCCCAGCCCGGCGCAGAGGTCGAGCACGCGGGCGCGGGCGTCGATGCCCCCCAGGCGGGCGAGCGCGTCGACCGCGGCGAGGCCACCGTAGTGGTCCTGGTCGAAATCGAAGAGGTCGTCGGCGGTGAGCGGCGCCTCGGCGAGCGCGCCACGCCGGCGGCGCACCGCGGCCAGCACCTGGGCCTCGCTGATCGGATGGCGATCGTAGAAGTCGATGACGTTGGTCATGCGGTCGTTGAAGCGTGCGGCCACCTATGATACAAGCAAGGTCGTTCGCACCCCACCCTGCGAGGGAGCGCCATGAGCACGGTAGGCAAGGCCGGCCTCGAAGACGTCGTCGTCTCGACGTCGGACATCTGTTTCATCGACGGACACGAGGGACGCCTGGTCTATCGCGGCTACGACGTCGACGATCTCGCCGCGCACTCGACCTTCGAGGAAGTGGCCTACCTGCTCTGGTACGGCGCCCTGCCGACCAGGAAGGAATTCGACGCCTTCAGCAAGACGCTCTCGTCGACCGCCACCCGCAAGCTGCCACCCAAGCTCGTGGCGCTCCTGCGGACGCTCCCGAAGAAGACGACGCCGATGGAGGTGCTGCGCACCGGAGTATCGGCGCTGTCGTCGTGGGATCCCGACGCCGCCGACAACTCGCGCGAGGCGACCCTGCGAAAGTGCGTCCGGCTCACCGCGCAGATGCCGACGCTGGTGGCGGCCTGGGAGCGGATGCGCCGCGGCAAGTCACTGGTCGCGCCCAACCCGAGGCTCAGCCTGGCCGCCAACTTCCTGTACATGATGAGCGGCAAGAAGCCCACGGCGCTCGCCGTCAAGACGTTCGACATCGCGCTCATCCTGCACGCCGACCACGAGTTCAACGCCTCCACGTTCGCCGCCCGCGTCACCGCGGCCACGCTGTCCGATCTGCACTCGGCGATCACCTCCGCCATCGGCGCCCTCAAGGGGCCCCTGCATGGCGGCGCCAACGAGCAGGTGATGCTGATGGTCGAGCAGATCAAGGACCCGGCCAAGGCCGACGCGTGGATCCGCAAGGCGCTGGCCGACAAGGCGCGCATCATGGGCTTCGGTCACCGCGTCTACCGGGTCGAGGACCCGCGGGCCAAGCACCTGCGCCGTCTGGCCACCGAGCTGGGCCAGCAGATCGGCAACACGTCCTACGTGCAGATCCTCAACACGATGGCCAAGGTCGTCACCGAGGACAAGCACATCTATCCGAACGTCGACCTCTTCTCGGGCGCCGCCTACGCCGCGATGGGGATCTCGACCGACCAGTTCACGCCGATCTTCGCCATGAGCCGCGTGGCGGGCTGGGCGGCGCACGTCCTCGAGCAGCACGGCAACAACCGGCTGATCCGCCCGCGGGCGGAGTACACGGGGCCCACGCGCGCGAGCTACGTGCCGATCTCGCAGCGCTGAGGCCGACGGCCGTGACGATCCCGTTCGCCAAGGGCCACGGGCTCGGCAACGACTATCTGGTCCTGCGCCGCCAGGACCTGCCGTTCGACCTGTCGGAAGCATCCATCGTGCGGATCTGCGATCGTAACTGGGGCATCGGCTCGGACGGCATCCTCATGATGGTGGACTCCGGGCGGGCCGATTTTGGACTGCGCATCTTCAATCCCGACGGCAGCGAGGCCGAGAAGTCCGGCAACGGCCTGCGCATCTTCGCCAAGTGGCTGCGCGATCACGGCCACGCCAGGCAGGACCGCTTCACGGTCGACACACCGGGCGGCGTCGTCGAGTGCCTCTGCCACGGCAAGGACGGGCGCGTGGCCTTCGTCACCGTGGAGATGGGCCGCGCGACGTTCCGGGCCCCCGAGATTCCGATGAACGGGCCGGATCGCGACGTGGTCGGCGTGCCGCTGCAGCTCAGCGACGGCAGCGCGGTCTCGGCCACGGCGGTCTCGGTCGGCAACCCGCACTGCGTGGTGTTCGTGGAGCATCTCGACACCGACGCCTGCAAGCGGGTGGGGCCGCTCATCGAGCGGCACCCGGCGTTCCCGCAGCGCACCAACGTGCAGTTCGCGCGCGCCGCCGACAAGCACACGCTGGACATCCTCATCTGGGAGCGCGGCGCCGGGTACACGCTGGCCTCCGGCTCGTCGTCGTGCGCGGCGGCGGCGGCGGCGGTGCGCAACGGCCGCTGCGCCCACGGGCGCGTCACCGTCCGCATGCCGGGCGGCGAGCTCGTGATCGACGTCCGCCCCGACTGGTCCCTCAAGCTCGAGGGTCCCGTGGAAGAGGTCTACACCGGCACCCTCAGCCCCGAATTCGCCGACACCTGGCTCACCCCCGCGACGCCGTAGCGCAGCTCGGCGCCGGGCCCGCGTGCCTGGCTCTCGCGCTCGCACACGCAAACGCGCTCGACGGGGGCTTGGTGCGGGGGGTCCGCCGACCACGAGAGTGGTGGCCGAGTTGAACTCCGGGAGTCTGAGTTCCATCCGACTGGGTCCCGCGCGGTCCTGGTGAGGAGGGAAACGGGTCGGCGGACCCCCCGCACCAAGCCCCCGCCGAGCGCTCCCCGCTGTGGCCACGAGCCAGCACGACGCGCGCGCGAGCGCGATGCCCGCGCGCGAGACGCTCGAGGCGGCCCGGTTGTGAGGGGTGACGCGATGCGGTCGATGGTCGTGTGGTCGACGGGCCTCGAATGGCCGAGCGCGAGGGCGGTGGGGCGGCCCGGAGGGTGCAGAGGGTCCGCCGACCCGTTTCCCTGCCAACTCAGGCCGCGCGCACCCCAGCCGGATGGAACTCAGACTCCCAAGAGTTCAACTCGGTCGCCGTGCTCGTGGTCGGCGGACCCTCTGCACCCTCCGGGCCGCCCCACCGCCCGGAGTGATCAGGCCGCGCGGAGGCGGTCGGAGCGCGCGTAGACGTCGTGCATCTTCGTCGTGGCCTCGCGGAACGTCTCGCCGAGAGTCCGCGTCGCGTCGTCCGCGGCGCGTTCGAGACGCTGGCAGGACTGGGCGAGCGTCGCGGCGTTGCGCCGGGTGAGCTCGAAGACCCGGTGACTGGCGTCGATCGATTCCTCGAGCGAGCGCTGGCAGCCGCGGATCGGGTCGCGGAGGAACTCCGGCCAGACCGTGTACCAGCGCAACGCGGTCGTCTGCATCTCCCGCATCAGGTCCAGGTTCGTCTGCTGCCACTCGGTCAGCTGGCGCGCGCCCTCCTGCGTGGCCTGGGCCGAGAGCTCGACGACGTCGCGCAGCGCGTGCTGGGCGGCGTCGGTCCAGACCGTGAGCGTCTCGGTGCCGAGTCCCGCGAGCTGTGCGGCCACGCGCGTGGTGTCCCTCCCCGTCTCGCGCGCCTGTTGCGCCTGCTGTTGCTGCGGGCGGCTGGCCGATTGCTGAGCCTGGCGCACCGATTCCTGGGCCTGCCGCGCCGATTCCTGGGCCTGCCGCGCGGACTCCTGCGCTCGAGTGCTCTGCTCGTCCATGTCGTCCCTCCGCTTCCGGTGGCGATGCGATGTGCGGCGCTTCACGGTCCACGGGGAGGATACAAGTGCGGTGCCAGCCACCCGGCCGGACTCCGCGCAGAGACGAGCTTACTTTCGCGCCATCTCCGGTCGGAGTCGGGCCAGAGCTGGCATGGCCGCGACTTGCTCGGGCGTCAGGGCGTCCCATTCGATCCGCGCCGGCCGCCCGAAGATCCGGCGGCAGGGGATCACGCGGGTCGGCGTGACGACGAGGTCGATCGGCACGTCGTGCGACGTCATGGGGATCGCGTCGGTGAGGACCTGCAGATCGTGGACGGTGGTGACCACCGTCGTCTGGGCGTCGACGGCGCCGAGCTCGCTGGCGAGCGCGAACTCCAGATCGCTGTAGCCGCCGCCCTTGCCGACGCGGGCCCCTTTGCGATTGACGGCCACGCTGCCGGCCACGACCAGGTCGATGCGCGGGAGCTGGTGGGGCGCGATCGGCACGCCCAGCGCGGCGGCGCCTTTGATCGTGGCCGCGCCGGCGAGGCGATCACCGAGCCGCCGCGGGTCGAGGTGCAGGAAGCAGCGGGCGGTGGCCAGGCGCGGCACCGCCACGTAGACGTCCTTGCCCTCACGCAGGGCGCGCAGGCGCACCGCGCGCTGGGGCGCGTCGGGGTTGCACTTGAGGTTCCTGGCCGCGCGCCACTCGGGCAACGCCGCCAGCTGGTCGGCCGCCTCGGCCGCGCCCGCGAAGTTCGGGATGCGGTCGGTGAGGGGCAGCGGGAACCGGCCCACGCCACGGCGTTCCAGCAAGGTCCAGACGCGTGCGCGCAGGGCCTGCTTCGTCGTCGGCCGGCGTCGCTTATCCACAGGTATCCACAGTAGGTGAAAGGCGGGCATGTACGGCAGAAGTGCTTGGTCCTGTAAGGGAAATTACTTATCGCAACGCGGCATTTTGACTGCCATCCACAGGGGGTGTGGTCCTACCGTCCCCCCCGGGACGGCCGCGCCCAGGCCAGCAACGCCTCCAGCGGCCGGGTGTTGAGCACCTGGCCGGCCTCGAGCCAGGCGCGGCGGGCGACCCCGATGCCAAGCGCGAGGTTGTCCATCTCCCGCAGGTAGTGCGTGTCCGTGTTGATCGCCACCGGTACGCCGAGCGCGGCGGCCTGACGGGCGTGCACGTCGCTCAGGTCCAGGCGGTCGGGCGAGGCGTTGATCTCGACCGCCTTGCCGTTGGCGCGGGCCGCGGCCAGGACCGCCTCGAGGTCGACGTCGTAGGGATCGCGCGAGCCGATGAGGCGCCCGGTGGGATGCACGAGCACGTTCGTCCACGGGTTGCCGAGCGCCCGCACGATACGCGCGGTCATCTCCGTGCGCGACTGGTTGAAGCGCGAGTGCACCGCCGCCAGCACGACATCCAGCTCGGCCAGCACGTCGTCGGGGAAATCCAGCGCGCCGTCGGCGAGGATGTCGCACTCGGAGCCGGCCAGGATGCGGACGCGGAAGCGTGGCTGCAGCGCGCGGATCGCCGCCCGCTGCGCGCGCAGCTCGTCCACGCCGAGGCCGCCGGCGATCGTGAGCGAGCGCGAGTGGTCGGAGACGATGACGTACTCGTAGCCCCGCGCCTCGGCGGCGGCGACCAGCCGCTCGAGCGAGTGATGACCATCGGACCAGTCGGTGTGGGCGTGCAGGTCGCCGCGGATGTCGGCGGCGGTCACGAGCGTCGGGAGCCGGCCCTCGCGGGCGGCGTCGATCTCGCCCCGGTTCTCGCGCAGCTCGGGCGGGATCCACGGCAGTCCGACGGTGGCGTACACCTCCTCCTCGGTGGCGCCGGCCACGCGGGCGCCGGTCGCCTCGTCGAACACGCCGTACTCGCTGATGCGCAGGCCGCGGCGCGAGGCCATCTCGCGGACGCGGACGTTGTGCTCCTTGGAGCCGGTGAAGTACTGCAGGGCGGCGCCGAAGGCCGGCGGCTCGACGACGCGCAGGTCGATGGCCAGCCCGTCCTGGTGACGGACGGTCGCCTTGGTCGGTCCCTGGGCCACGATCTCGGCTACCGAGGGCAGGGTGGTGAACGTGCGGATGACGCGCTCCGGCTCGGTGGAGGTGACCAGCAGGTCGATGTCCTTCACCGTGTCGCGCATCCGCCGCAGCGAGCCCGCCACCTCGAGCCGCTCGACGCCGCCGTGGGCGCGCAGCGCCTCGCCGATCTGTTCGGCGATCGCCCGCGCCGTCGACAGTCGCGTCCGCGCGCGCCCGCGCTTCCAGCGCTCGATGCCCTCGAGGATGTTCTCGCAGGTCTTCGCGCGGATGCCGGCCGCGCCGATGATCTGCCTGGAGCGGCACAGCGCCTCCAGCCGCTCGATCGAGTCCACACCGAGCTGCTCCCACAGCGCCCGGGCCGTGCGCGGCCCCAGCCCGCGGATCTCGAGCAGGGTGAGGAAGCCGGCCGGCAGGTCGGCGCGGAGGGCCTCCAGCGGCGCGATGAGGCCGGTGGCCAGGTACTCCTCGATACGAGCGGCCAGCTCCCGCCCGATGGCGGGCAGGGACGTCAGCGCACCGCGGGCGGCGACGACCGCCACGTCCTCGCCGAGCGTCTCCAGGGTCTGGGCGCCGCGCTGATAGGCGCGGATGCGGAACACCGACTCGTCACGCGCCTCCAGGAGACTGGCCATCTCGTAGAAGAGCCGGGCAATGTCGAAGTTCTTCAGGCTCGCCTCACCTGCGAAACGGCTTCGGCTCGCTCCGGCACCTGGCGGCCCATGACCTCATGGTACACTCCGCTTCGACGTGATTGCCGCGTGGTGCTGGGACCTTCTGGAGCCGTACTTCACGCGCAACCTCCTCAACCGCGGCGTCGCTCGGCCCACCCGCAGGCAGATCCTCGAGGAGTTCGCGCGCGTGTGGCCGGAGATCACCGCGACCATCGGCGTGCAGGAGCCGTTTGCCGGCACCATCCGCTTCAAGTGGCTGGTGCGACTGGCCTCCGACGAGATGGCGCCGTTCCTCGACGACCCCGAGGGTTGGATCGCCGCCCGCTACGGGGGCGGCAAGTTCAAGACGAACCTGCATCACGGGCTGCACTTCGTGAACACCAGGAACTTCAAGCCGGCCGGCGACCCCCGCTGGATCACCGAGCCCGCCCTGAAACTCGACTAGAACACCGACAGATGTCGAGGGGCGTCACGGCTGGGCCGGGACGCCCCGAGCGTTGGGGGGTGTGGGGGCCATGTCGGGGCCCCCACGAAGGATGATCCATGCCGAGTGACGAGACGCGGCGGGTGCTGAAGCTGTTCGGCGTGGCGGTGACGAGCCTCGAGGACGCGATCGATCAGCGCAAGCCGGCGGACGAGATCTTCAAGTGGGACGCGGAGCTGGCCGAGCGCGCCCGCGAGCTCTTCGCCCTGGTCGACCGCCTGCGCAGCCGTCGGATCGGATAGCCGTGAAGGACGCCTCCGGCTTCGCGCTGGCCCTGCCGCGGCCGCCGCGCCGGATCGTCTCGCTCATCCCCTCGATCACCGAAACCCTGTGCCACCTCGGCCTGGCCGACGCGCTGGTCGGCATCACCGCCTACTGCGTGGAGCCGCGGGCGGTCGTGCGCGGCAAGACCCGCATCGGCGGCGAGAAGAATCCCGACCTGGCGGCCATCCGGATGCTCCAGCCGGACCTCGTCGTGGCCAACATCGAGGAGAACGTGCGCGAGCACGTCGAGACCCTGCGCGGCTGGGACATCCCGGTGTGGGTCACCTATCCCCGCACGGTCGCCCAGAGCCTGACGATGATCCGTGAACTGGGCGAGCTGACCGACACCGGGGCGCGCGCGCAGGCGATCCTGGCCGACCTGGAGCCCCTGTTCGAGCGCGTGCGGCTGACGACCGCCCGGCGGCGCCCGGTGCCGGTCTTCTATCCGATCTGGCGCACGCCGTGGATGACCATCAACGCCGACACCTACATCCACGACCTGCTGGCGGTGTGCGGCGCCGCCAATATCTTTGGCGACCGGCCCGCGCGCTATCCCACCGTCACCCTGGACGAGGTGGCGAGCCGGCGGCCCGAGGTCATCGTCCTGCCCGACGAGCCGTTCCGATTCCGCCGCTCCCACGTCCAGGACTTCGCGCCGTACGCCGACGTGCCGGCCGTGCGCGCGGCGCGTATCCATCTCGTGGACGGCAAGCCGTTCTCCTGGCACGGCCCGCGCGTGGGCGAGGCGCTGCTCACGCTGCCGGCGCTGTTCGGAGCCATCGATGACTGAGCCCTGCCCGCGTTGCGGCGCCGAGGTGGCGGGCGACAAGTGCCCGCAGTGCGGGGTCATGGTCGCCCTCTATCGGGCCTCGCTCGAGAAGCTCCGCCGCGGGCCGGCGCCCGCTCCGGCCGGGCCGGTGACGTTCCGCCCGACGGGCCCGTCGCCAGCGGCGGCCGCCCGACCGAGCGCGCCGGCGGCCAGCCGCCCCCTCGTCTTCCACGGCTCGGCCGGCGGCCTCTTCGGCATCCAGGCTGTGAACGTCCTGTTCACGCTGCTCACGCTGGGGATCTACTACTTCTGGGGCAAAGCCCGGGTGCGCGTGTACCTGCTCGGCGGAACCGAGCTCGAAGGCGATCGGCTCGCGTATCACGGGACCGGCCGGGAGCTGCTGATCGGCTTCGCCAAGGGCGTGGCCGTGTTCTTCGTCCCGGTCGCCCTGCTGACCATCGTGCCCCAGGTGTACGGCTTTCCTGACCCGGTAACGAGCGCCCTGTCGATGCTCCTCTACCTGCTCGGATTGCTGCTGGTGCCGCTCGCGATGGTGGGTGCGCGGCGCTACCGGCTCAGTCGCAGCTCGTGGCGCGGCGTCCGCTTCTCCTTCCGCGGGCGCGCCCGCGAGTTCGTGGGGATCTTCGTCGTCGGCACGATCCTCACCTCGCTCACCCTCGGCATCTACTATCCCGTCTTCGTGACCCGCCGGCAGGCCTTCATGATCTCGCACTCCTACTTCGGCTCCGGCAAGTTCGACTTCGACGGCCGCGGGCGTGAGCTGATCGGGGCCTTCCTCCTGATGGCGCTGCTCTTCCTGCCCACGCTGGGGCTGTCGTGGTTCTGGTTCTCGGCACGCCGCAATCGCTTCTTCACCGAGCACACGCGCTTCGGCGCCACCCGCTTCCGCTCGACGGTGACGGGCGGGCGGCTGGCGTGGCTCACGATCAGCAACGTGCTGGCGATCGTGCTGACGCTCGGCCTGGCGTGGCCGTGGACGGTCGTGCGCGGCGTGCGATTCACCTTCCGCTATCTGACCCTGCAGGGGCCGCTCGACCTGGCCGACATCCGGCAGGACGCGCAGGCCGCCTCCGCGACCGGCGAGGGACTGGCCGGTCTCCTCGACGCCGACTTCGGCGTGAGCTGAGCCGGCGGTGCCCGCCTCGGGCGGCGGTCGCGGGTGGGACGCGCACTACCTCGACGGCCGCACGCCGGTCCGGCGCGCGGCGCGGGTGACGATCGGCCACACCGGCCTCGAGATCACGCTGACCGACGGGGGTGGCAGCTTCCGCTGGCCGCTCAGCCAGGTCCGCCAGACCCAGGGCTTCCGCGAGGGCGAGCAGGTGCGGCTGGAGCGGGGTGGCGATCTCGCCGAGGCGCTGCTGATCGGCGACGTCGCGTTCCTCTCGACGCTGCGCGCGGCGGCGCCCGACGCGGCCCGCGCCTTCCACGAGCCCCGGCGCCGTCGGCTCCGGGCCGGCCTGGCCGGGCTCGCCGCGGTCGTCGCGGTGGCGCTGGGTGCCGGCCTGTACGTCTGGGGCATCCCGGCCCTGGCCGGCGTGGCGGCGGCGCGGGTGCCGGTGGCGTGGGAGGTGGCGCTGGGCGAGACGGCGATCGCCCAGCTCGCGCCGCCCGCGAAGCGCTGCACCGATCCCGAGCGCCAGCGCCGCATCGACGAGATCACCGGCCTGCTCGTGCGCACCCTGCCGGAGCCGCGCTATCCGTTCCGGGTCACCGTGGTCGACCACCCGATGGTCAACGCGTTCGCCACGCCCGGAGGCTTCATCGTGATCTTCCGCGGCCTGCTGGAGCGTACCGACGGCGCCGAGGAGCTGGCCGGCGTGCTGGCCCACGAGATCCAGCACGTGCTGCACCGCGACGCCACCCGCGCGATCCTGCGCCAGGCCTCCACCGGTATCCTGCTCGCCGCCCTGCTCGGTGACGTCAGCGGGGTGGTGGCGTTCGGCGTCGAGAGCGCGCGCATGGTCGCCGACCTGCGCCACAACCGCGAGGCCGAGCACGATGCCGATCGCGACGGCATGCGGATGCTGCACGCCGCTGCCGTCGATCCCGAGGGGATGCTGGCGTTCTTCCGGGGGATGCAGCAGCTGGAAGGGGCGACGCCGGCCGCGGTCCGCTATCTCTCGACGCACCCCCGGGCCGGCGACCGCCTGCAGGCGCTGACGGCGCTCGCCGCCCAGCGCTCCCGCCCGCCGGTGAAGCTGCTCCCCGACTACGCCTGGGACGACATCAAGCAGATCTGCAAGCCCAGTTAGGGCGCCACCCGCCCGTCTCGCGCGATGACGTTCAGGGATCCGGGCTAGCGACGGGGAGGCTGTTCGAGGAGCCGTGGCTGCGCGCCGCGATCAGCGCGCGGACGCGCGCGGGCAGGGCGGGGGTGGCGGTGATGCGGACGCCGAGCGGCGCCAGTGCGTCGTCGATCGCGTTGGCGATGGCGGCCGGTGGCGAGATGGCCCCGCCCTCGCCCAGCCCCTTGGTGCCGAGCGGGTTCCGCGGCGACGGATACTCGAGGTGCACGCACTCGATCAGCGGCAGGTCGTCCGCCCGCGGCACCACGTAGTCCATCAGCGTGCCCGACAGGAGCTGGCCGTCGGCATCGTAGGCGATCTCCTCGAAGAGGCCGCCGCCGACGCCCTGGGCCACGCCGCCGTGGATCTGGCCCTCGACGATCATCGGATTGATGACCGTCCCGCAGTCGTGGGCGACCACGTAGCGTAGCAGCCGCACGAAGCCGGTATCGGGATCGACCTCGACCTGGGCCACGTGGACCGCGCTCGCATAGGTGACGGTCGGCACGTGGTGGTAGGCGACGGCGTCGAAGTCGGCGCTCGACACGCCGGGGCGCGCGAAGGTCGGGATGGCGGCCTGGATCACCCGGGCCAGCGGCACCGCGGTGGCGGGGGCGCCGCGCACGAAGACCCGGCCGTCCTCGACCTCGATGTCGGCCGCGGCCGCCTCCAGCAGCGCCGCCGCCGCCGTCACCACCTTGGCGCGCACCGCCCCGGCGGCATCCGCGATCGAATTGCCGGCCGTCACGCCGCTGCGGCTGGCGAAGGTGCCGACGCCGAACGGCACCGTCGCCGTGTCGCCGCCCACGACGGTGACGTGCTCGAGGGGAATGCCGAGCGCGTCGGCACAAATCTGCGCGAACGACGTCTCGTGGCCCTGGCCGGAGCTGACGGCCCCGGTGGCGACGACCGCGCGACCGGCCAGGTCGAGCGTCACCCGTGCGCCCTCGAAGGGCCCGATGGCGGTGCCCTCGACGTAGCCGGAGATCCCGATCCCGCGCCAGACGCCGCGCTCGCGCAGCGCCGGCTGCTCGCGCCGGAACGCCTCGTAGCCCGCCGCCTCGAGCCCGGCGTCCAGCACGGCCCGGAAGTCGCCGCTGTCGTAGACGAGCGGATTGCCGTCGCGGTACGGCATGCCGAGATCCCACGGCAGCTCGGCGGCGGTGAGGTAGTTGCGCCGGCGGATCTCGGCGGCGTCGAGGCCGAGCTGGCGGGCGAGGCCGTCCACTGCGCGGTCCATCGCGAACACCGTCTCCGGGCGGCCGGCGCCGCGGTACGGCGCGTTGGGCGTCTTGTGGGTGACGACGCCCTGTACCTCGACCGACATGTTGCGGACGCGATGCGGACCAAGGAGGTGGGCGACGGTGTTGTAGGGCAGGACGATGCCCCAGACATTGTAGGCGCCGAGGTCGAGCCAGATGCGGTCGCGCACGGCCAGGATCGTGCCGTCGCGGCGCGCGGCCAGGCTGATGCGGTGCGTCTGGTGGCGGGCGTGGGCCGCGCTCATGAGGTGCTCGCGGCGGTCCTCGATCCACTTCACGGGGCGGCCCAGCGCGCGGGCGGCCAGCGGCACCAGCACGTCCTCGGCATAGCCGGAGGCCTTGGTGCCGAAGCCGCCGCCGAGATCGGGCGCGATCACGCGGACGCGGTGCGGCGGCAGCTCGAGCGCCGTCACCAGCCCCTGCTGGACGAAGTGGGACACCTGGGTGCTGTTCCAGGTGGTGAGCGTCGCGTCGCGCCGGTCCCACTGCGCCACCACGCCGCGCCCCTCGAGCGGCATGCCGACGTAGCGCTGGATCTGGAAGGTCTCGGTGAACACGGCCTCGGCGGCGGCGAACACCCGGTCCGTGTCGCCGATGGCGTGGGTGAAGCCGACGGCCACGTTCGTGCCCCAGTCGGGATGCACCAGCGGGCCGCCCGACTCGGCCGCCGCCACCATGTCGACGACGACGGGCAGCGGCTCCCACTCGACCTCGATCCGCTCCAGGGCGTCCTCGGCGCGGGCCCGGCTGTCGGCGACCACCATGGCGACGACCTCACCCACGTAGCGCGCGCGGTCGCGGCAGAGCGCGTACTGGGGCGCCTGTCGCAGGTCGAAGTGGACAGCGGCCGCCAGCCCCGGCGGGGGCGCGCCGAAGAGGGGCAGCGGCTTGAGCCAGCGGGCCAGGTCGTCGAACGTGAAGACGCCGGCCACGCCGGGCATCGCGCGGGCGCCCTCCATGCCCACGCGGACCAGGCGGGCGTGAGCGTGGGGCGAGCGCAGGAAGGCCGCGTGCAGCAGGCCGGGGAGGACCACATCGTCGATGAAGCGAGCGTCGCCGCGCAGGAACCGCGGGTCTTCGCGGCGGCGCACGGCGGCGCCGAAGTACTTGGCGCCCATCAGGCGGGAACTAGGACTTCTTGCGCGTGGGGAGAATCCAGTCGAGCCAGGGAGCGAGGGCCGCGATGAACAACCCGGGGATCGCCACGCCGCTGATGAGGCCGAGGATGCCGAGGAACACCAGCGAGATGGCGGTGGTGACGGCGTCGAGCAGCAGGTCCATCGAGCCTCCTGTCAGTCCGTGATGCTCAATTGTCGTCGCTGGAGCGCCGGATGTCGAGCATCGCCGGCACGCCCGGGAACGCGCCGGACGCCTCCACGCGGGTGATGCGGGTCATGCGCGCGATGATCTCACGGATCCGCTGGGCCGCCTCGATCGCCCGGTCGACCCACCGGGTCTCCGGCCCGTCGACGCCGAGCCGGCGCTGCAGCAGCTCGATGGAGCCCACGATCACGGTGAGGGGATTATTGATCTCGTGGGCGGCGGCGTTGGCGACGAGCGTGATGGCGCGCAGGTCGAGCACCTCGCGGCGGGCGGCGTCGAGTGCCTCGCGGACGCCGGCGTCGCGGATCATCACGATCTCGTACGACCGGCCGTCGTGCACGACCCGGCGGACCGTGAGGTCCACCGAGCGCACGGCACTGGCGGCCGCGCGGTACGGCAGGCCGAAGCCGCTTGCCACCCCCGCCCCCGACGCCTCGGCCGCCAGCGCCTCCCAGCGCCCGCGCCCGTCGGCGTCCTCGGGCCAGAACTCACGGGCGTCGCGCCCGAGCAGGCTCTCGCGCGCGCAGCCCGACAGTGTCGAGTCTGCGCGGTTGGTCTCCAGGATGCGATGGGTGGCGGGGTCCACGATGCGGATCGCCTCCGAGGCCTCGTCGAGCAGCGCGCGGAAGCGGCGCTGCGCAGCGTACAGCTGCTCGCGCTCGACGACGTCCTGGAAGAGCTGGGCCAGGATGCCGATGCCGCCGACGTAGGCGATCAGGAAGTGCGGCCACGTGCTCGCGAACTTGTCGAGGCCGGCGTGGCCGAGCAGCGCGTAGCCGAGCAGGGTGGCCAGGAACGTGGCGATGCCCAGCGCGAAGGCGTGGCTGGTGCCGACGCGGCCGTGGCGCGTGGCCCACCAGTGCACGAGGCCGCCCACCACGCCCACGGCCAGCACGCTCACGATGCCCGGAATCGTCCCGGCGCCGCCGAGCCACCACCATCGATAGATCGCCACCACCCCCGCGGCCAACAGGCCTGCTGTCCATCCTTCGAACAGGGCGATGAGCGCGACCGGCACGTTGCGCGCGTCGAAGTACACCTCGGGCGCGATTTGGATGCGGGCGATGGCCAGGCCCACCGCCAGCGCGCCGAAGGCAAGACCGTTCAGGATGTGGCGGAAGTTGCGGCGGCGGCCGTCACGGAGACGGCGGAGCGTGGAGGAGTAGAAGAGCACGCCAAAGGCGAGGACACCGGCCGCCTCGACCAGGTGGTGAAGGTCGATCTCACTCCACCTCGAGGATCATCTCGATCTCGACCGGGATGCCGAGGGGCAATCCGGCCATGCCGACCGCCGACCGCGCGTGCTTGCCGATGGTCTCGCCGAAGACCTCGACCATCAGGTCGGAGAAGCCGTTGATGACCTTGGGCTGGTCGCCGAATCCCTCGGCCGAGTTCACCATGCCCAGGACCTTCACCACGCGCTTCACCCGGTCGAGACTGCCGAGGGTGACCCGGGTGGTGGCGAGCAGGTTGAGGCCGACCTCACGCGCGACCTGATAGCCTTGCTCGACGGTGAGGTCACGACCGACCTTGCCCACGTGCGTGAACTTGCCCTGCGGGCGCAGGGGGCCGTGTCCCGACAGGAAGAGCAGGTTGCCGGTCTGGACGGCGCCGACGTAGTTGGCCAGCGGCGACGTCGGCGGCGGCAGCGTGATGCCCTTGTCCTTGAGCCTCGCCTCCGCGCTCATCCGCTTCTCCTCGTCAGGAAATGACAACAGCGCGAGCATCGTGGCACACTACGCCGTGCCCGTCAAACCTCCGCCCGCCGTTCCGTCCCCCGCCGCGACCCTCGTCCTCCTGCGCGACCGCCCCGGCGGCGGGGTGGAGTGCCTGCTGATGCGGCGCCACCTCGAGAGCAAGTTCGCCGCGGGCGACTTCGTGTTCCCCGGCGGCAAGATCGAGCCGGACGACAACCCCGAGGACGCGTTCGCCTGGTGCCGGGGCCCCGAGGTGAAGGACGCGGCGCGCCGCCTCCGCCTCGAGGATGTGCCGCGGACCGCGCTCGGCTACTGGATCGGTGTCATCCGCGAGACGTTCGAGGAAGCCGGGCTCCTGCTAGCGACGGATGCCGACGGACGCCGGGTCGCGATGGACGCGCCGCGCTTCGCCGAGTACCGCCGCGCCTGTCACGCCGACAATCGCGCGTTCTGGACGATGGTGCGGACGGAGGGGCTGCGACTGACCACCGACCGGCTCGTCTACTTCGCCCACTGGATCACGCCGGAGGAGCAGCCGCTGCGCTTCGACACGCGCTTTTTCGCGGCACCGGCCCCGGCCGGCCAGGAGGCGAGCGGCGACGACTACGAGATGACGGATCTCAAGTGGCTCACGCCCGCCGAGGCCGTCGATGCCCAGCGCCGCGGCGAGATCACGCTGCGCAATCCCACCGTGAAGAACCTCATGCTCTTCGACGGTGCCCGGACGACCACCGAAGCGCTCGACGCCGTCCGCGACCGCGAGGTCCGTACGATCCGCCCCCGCATCATCACGGAGAACGGGGAGCGGAAGGTCCTCATGCCCGGCGACCCGGGATATTTTTAGGAGTGAGGGATACGGCGATCAGCCGCGACCGACGAGCGGGCCAAAGCGGCGGGTGAACTCGGCCGGGTCGAGGTTCCCGGCCTTCGCCAGCGTGGCGATCGCCTCCGGCCGCTCGAAATCCTCCGGCTTGAGACGGATCATGTAGGCCGCCAGCGTCTGGTACATCTCGGACTCCACGTCGGCGTAGCGGACGCGGATCCGGCCGGTCTTGGGATCCATCATCAAACCGAACGGCACCGGCACCAGCCGGCCGGCCTGGATCGTCACCATGGCGTTGCTGCCACCCTCGAGCAGGAAGCGGGTCGCCCAGTAGCCGAGGCTGCGACAGTACTGGATGTCGTGGGCGCCGGGTGGCGCGCAGCGCAGCTCGTAGCCCATGTCCTTGGCGACGATGGTGCCTTCCACGTTGCGGGCTTTCAGGCTCGCGCTCACCCGCTCCTTGAGGAGGCGCCCGAGATCCAGCTCGGCCAGCCGCACGTTGCCGTAGGCGTCGCGCTCGACGGCGCCGAGCGTCCGGGGGTCCAGCTTCTCGGCCAGGCCCTCGGAGAGGATCGCCACGCCGTGCTCGCGCCCGTGGGCGCGGCGCTTGATGATGGCGCCCTCCAGCACGTCGGCCAGCCGATCGAGGCTGATCTGCGGCTCGGGGAACTCCTCGGCGATCACGGTCACCGTGGCGCCCGCGGAGCCGCCGATGCCGAGGGCGAGGTGGCCGGCGTGGCGGCCCATCACGGTGACGAAGAACCACCGCTCGGTGGTGGCGGCGTCCTGCATCAGGTTGCGCACCAGCTCCTTGCCGAGGTTGCACGCCGTCGTGAAGCCGAAGGTGACGATGTCACTCGGCAGCGGCAGGTCGTTGTCGATCGTCTTCGGCACGTGGGCGACGGTGAGGCCCTCCAGCGTCTTGGCCAGCCGCGAGGCGGCGAAGGCGGTGTCGTCGCCGCCGATGGTCAGCAGGTAATCGACGCTCAGGCGCTTGAGGGCGTCGGCCACGCGGCCGATGCCCTCCGGCGTCTTCGTCGGATTCGTGCGCGACGTGCGGATGATCGAGCCGCCGTCGAAGTGGATGCGCGAGGTGTCGTTGATCTCCAGCTCGACGGTGTGCTCGGTGTCGCCCTGGGCCAGCCACTTGAAGCCGTCGTAGCAGCCGAGCACGCGCAGGCCGTGGTTGCGCGCCTCGATCGTCGCCGCCGCGATGACCGCGTTGATGCCGGGCGCGGGCCCGCCCCCGACCAGAATCGCCAGCGTTTTCATATTCCAATCATTATGCACCTCGCGTCGAAATGCCCAGCCTTCCGATGTTCCGGTTGCGCGAGATGCAGGCAGCCCTTCCGAGCGCCGGCTTTGCCGGCGCAATCCGATGGTCTGGGGGAGGCAGGCGAAGCCCCCTCGGAGGCTCAAAAGTACGCCAGCAGCCGCCCGCAAGCGATGACGCTGATCCAGAGCCCGAGTGACAGCACCCCGGCCACCTTCGCGGGCAGGGGCGCCGGCAGCTCCGTGTCCCAGTCACCGACGGCACGGAACGGCCAGCGGTGGAAGATCCCGGCATTGAGCAAGGCGGTGGCGATCAGGAGGAGCTTGAGCTGGAACGCCGGGTTCGCGAGCATCTCGGTGGCGTGCGCCGTGAACATCAGCAGGCCCGATGGCACGACGAGCAGCAATGCCAGGCGCGCCCAGCGCAGCAGGTGCACGGCCATCCCGCTCACCGGGAGCGCGCGGGAGAGACCGAGCAGGCGCAGGTCGAACATGACGGCGGCGCCCACCAGGAGCACGAAGCCCACGATGTGGAGGATCTCCACCGCCGGGTAGAGCCACAGCCACTGCCGCATCGCGACCGCGACCCCGGAGGTCTCCAGCCAGACCGCCCAGGCCGGGCCGCTCGGCGGGTGCATCAGCGCAGTTCGGTGGTCCTGCCTGCGATGGTGATGCGCTCGGCCCGCAGCTCGTCCGGCTCGGTGCGGTTGGGGTAGCCGACCACGGTGGCCAAGGTGCCGGGGGCCAGCATCTCGCGCTTGAGCCCGCGATTCTCCATCCGCGACGGCGGCGCCAGCACGACGATCCACGTCTTGCCGGGCGTCTCCAGCCTCACCGAACCGTGCGGGTGTTCGTAGCCGAACTCCTTGATGGTGCCGGTGAGCTTCAGCTCCTTGCTCGAATCGTAGCCGCTCCAGCCGTGGTGAGCGCCGGCGCCGCCGGCGCCGAGCACCAACAGCAACGCGGCGGCCAGGGCGTACCGAACGAGGTGTCGCATAGTGGTGATCTCCCCCAGCGTCGCTTCTAGGCCTTCTTGAGATCCTCCAGCCGCAGCGGCAGGCGCCGGATGCGCTTGCCGGTGAGCGCGAAGATCGCGTTGGTGACCGACGGCACGACCGTGGGCACGCCCGGTTCGCCGAGCCCGCCCGGAGCCTCACCGGAGTCGACGATGTGCGTCTCCACCACCGGCGCCTCCGCCATGCGGATCATCGGGTAGTCGTGGAAGTTCGACTGCTGCACCCGCCCCTTGTCCAGCGTGATCTGGTCGTACATCCCGGTCATCGCGTAGATGGCGCCGCCCTCCATCTGGGCGCGGATCTGGTCGGGGTTCACGGCGATGCCGCGCCTGCTCGACCTTGACCTTGGAGAGATCGACGTCCAGCTCGTCGGCGACGATCATCGGCATCGACGTGCTGGTGCCCTGACCCATCTCGGGCACGGAGTTCACGATGGTCACCTGAGCGTCCCGGTCGATCCTGAGCCACTGGTTCGGCGCGAACACGCCCGCCGGCTGGGCGGCCGCCCCGATGGGCAGCCGGAAGCCGACGACGAAGCTGGCGCCGACGGCGGCGCCACCCTTGAGGAGCGTGCGACGGGAGAGCGGCATCGAGGTCATCACTTGCCTCCCTTCGCGAGCGCGGCCGCGCGATGGATCGCCTTGCGCAGGCGCTGGTAGGTCCCACACCGGCAGATGTTCCCGGCCATGGCGTCGTCGATGTCCTTGTCGGTCGGACTGCTCGTGCGGGCCAGCAGCGCGGCGGCCGACATGATCTGTCCCGACTGGCAGTAGCCGCACTGGGGGACTTGCTCCTCCACCCACGCCTTCTGGAGCGGATGCTCGGCCTTGGGGTGCAGGCCCTCGATCGTCGTGATCCGGCGTCCGGTCGTGGCGGCCACCGGGGTGATGCACGCGCGGACGGGCTGGCCGTCCATGTGTACCGTGCACGCGCCGCACTGGGCGACGCCGCAGCCGTACTTCGTCCCGGTGAGATCGAGGCTGTCGCGCAGCACCACAGCAGCGGCGTGTCCGGCTCGACGTCCACCTGCTTCGGCTGGCCGTTGACGTTCAAGGCGATCATGGGGCGTCCTCCCTGGCTCGAGGCACTACACCAGGCGTGGGCGTCTAGGGTGTGAGCACGATCTTGCCGAACTGCTTGCCGTCGGCGAGGCGCTGCTGGGCGGCGGCCCCGTCCTTGAGCGGCACGACCTCGTCCACGATGGCGCGCAGGCGCCCCGCGAAGAACTGACCCATCACGTCGTGGAACTCCTTCCGGTTGGCCATCGTCGAGCCGATGATGTGCACCTGCTTCCAGAACACGAGCGGGATCATCGTCTCCCCGATGGGCCCGGACGTCGACCCGCACGTGACGAGACGGCCGCCGCCCTTGAGCGAGCGGATGGAGTCCTTCCAGGTGGCCGCGCCCACGTTCTCGATGACGACGTCGACGCCGCGCTTGCCGGTCGCCTCGAACACCTGCTTGGCCCAGTCGGGATGCGTCTTGTAGTTGATCCCGACCTCGGCGCCGAGCGCCTTGGCCTTCTCCAGCTTGGCGTCGTCCGACGAGGTCACGATCACGCGGGCGCCGCACAGCCGCGCGATCTGCACCGCGGTCGACGACACGCCGCCACCCACGCCGATGACCAGGACGTCCTGGCCCGGCCGTACCTGGCCCTGCGTCACCACCATCCGCCACGCGGTCATGTTGGTGAGGATGAACGACGCGGCGTTCTCGAAGGACACGCTGGCGGGCAGGGGCAGGACGTTGTCCCCGCGCACGGCCACGAGCTCGGCCAGCCCGCCGCGCGCGTGCTCGCCGAGGATGCCGTAGCGCAGGCAGAGGCTGTCCTCGCCCTGGATGCAGAACTCGCAGCGGCCGCAGGTGAGGTTGGGGTTGACCGCGACCCGCTCGCCGACCTTCACGCCGGCGACCTCGGCGCCGACCTCGGCGATTTCACCGGCAATGTCACAGCCGGTCCAGAAGGGCAGGGGCGTTCTCAGCGCCGGGATGCCCTCGCGCACGAAGAGGTCCAGATGGTTGAGCGCGCAGGCCCGCACGCGCACCAGGACTTCGGTTGGCTTGAGCTTCGGATCGGGCACGTCCTGGTACTTCAGCTTGTCGGGGCCGCCGAACTCGTCGAAGGCGAGCGCTTTCATCAGCCGTTGAACTCCTTGATCAGGCGCGGCAGGCGTGGATCGTCCAGCGCCTGGGGCTTCGAGGGCTGGTAGAAGGCCGTGCGGTCGAGGAGGCCGGCGTAGCGCTCCTGCAGGCGCGCGGCGATGGTCTCGTGGGTGCCGGTGACGGCGTAGGTCTCGAGCATCTCGTCGGTGATGAGATCGGCCATGCCCTTCCAGTCGCCCTCCACCGACTTGCGGTGGAGCTGGGGGACGAGGTCCTGCCAGCCGTGGGCGGCCAGGACGGGCTCGTACGTCCGCGTCGAGGCGTAGAAGGCGATCTGCTGCTTGACGGCGGCCTGCTGGGGCGCCCGCTCCGCCTCGGTGTCGCCGATGATCACGAAGCTCGAGGTGGCGTAGGTGAAGTCCTCGCGCCGCTTGCCGGCCGCCTTCAGCCCCTCGTTCACCGCGGGTTGCACGAGCTCGCGCAGGTACTTGGCGCTGTTGAAGGGGTGCACGTGCAGCCCCTCGCACACCTCGCCGGCGACGCGGCACATGTAGGCGTTGACGCCGGCGATGTACACGGGGACCTCGGGGTGCTCGATCGGGCCCGGGTTGAAGAAGGGCGTCATCAGATCGAAGCGGTAGAACTCGCCCTTGAAGTTGAGCTTGGTTCCGTTCTGCCAGCAGTCCCAGATGGCCCGCAGGGCCAGCACCACCTCGCGCATGCGCGGCCCTGGCGCGTCGTACTTCACGGAGAAGCGGCGCTCGTTGTGTCCCTTGACCTGCGAGCCGAGACCCAGGATGAAGCGCCCGGCCGAGGCCTTGGCCAGATCCCACGAGGTGTGCGCCAGGATCATGGGGCTGCGGGGAAAGGCGACGGCGATCGAGGTGCCGAGGCGGATCCGGTCCGTCACGGTGGCGGCGGCTGCCAGCGGCAGGAACGGGTCGTGCTGGGTCTCGGCCGACCACAGGCAGTCGAATCCCATCGCCTCCACCTTGCGCGCGTATTCCGGCACCGAGCGGAGGTCGTGGGTGAGCATGGCAACGTCGAGCTTCACGGCGCCCCCCTTTGCCGCGCATTCTACTACCCTGCTGGGGGCCCCGACATGGCCCCCAGACCCCCAGTCGCTCGGGACGCCCCGGCGGAGCCGTGGCGCCCCTCGACAACGCGCGCCGTCTGGGGGCCCCGACATGGCCCCCAGACCCCCAGTCGCTCGGGACGCCCCGGCGGAGCCGTGGCGCCCCTCGACAACGCGCGCCGTCTGGGGGCCCCGACATGGCCCCCAGACCCCCAGTCGCTCGGGACGCCCCGGCGGAGCCGTGGCGCCCCTCGACAACGCGCGCCGTCTGGGGGCCCCGACATGGCCCCCAGACCCCCAGTCGCTCGGGACGCCCCGGCGGAGCCGTGGCGCCCCTCGACAACGCGCGCCGTCTGGGGGCCCCGACATGGCCCCCAGACCCCCAGTCGCTCGGGACGCCCCGGCGGAGCCGTGGCGCCCCTCGACAACGCGCGCCGTCTGGGGGCCCCGACATGGCCCCCAGACCCCCAGTCGCTCGGGACGCCCCGGCGGAGCCGTGGCGCCCCTCGACAACGCGCGCCGCCTGGGGGGCCCCGACATGGCCTCCAGACCCCCAGTCGCTCGGGACGCCCCGGCGGAGCCGTGGCGCCCCTCGAGAACGCGCGCCCTGGGCGCCGCCCGGTGAAGTCCAGCTTGACGTGGTCGGCCGTGCGCCCGATCATGCCGCCATGGCCGACGACAAGATCGAGACCATCGCCTCGTCCAGCAGCGGCACGATCGGGCGCGCCCGCAACGAGGTGCGTGGCGTGGCGGTCGCGTTCGACTCCTCGTCCCGCCCCAAGCCCGACGCCTTCACGAACAGCGAGGCGTTCCTGGCCAGCGTGTCGTCGTGCGGCGTCACGCTGATCGAGATGCACGCGAAGGAGACGGGGGTGCCGCTGCAGCGCATGACGGTGACGATCGAGGGCCGGCGCCCCCCGACCCAGCCGCGCTTCACCGCCGTCACGATGACGTTCGAGATGGTCGGCGTGAGCCAGGCGCAGGCCGAGGACCTCGTCGAGACCTACCGAAAGCGCTGACCCCTCTACGGCACGGTCGCGGTCGCGACCGACGTGACGGTGCAGGTGAGGGCAGTGTCGAGCCGCCGCTAGCCCAACTTCCGCGGCTCATCGTGGCCCACGGCACGGGTTCCCGCCCCTCGGGCATCAGCCGCGCCAGCACCTCGTCCAGCCTCAGCGCCCGCCACAGCGTCGAGCCCAGCCAGACGTCGCCGAACCGGCGGCCGCGCTCCAGACGAATCCGCGCGAGCCGCACCGGGATCGCCTCATCCGCGGCCTCGGGGGTGAACAGGTCCGGGCTGCGCGCGGTCGCCCGTGACGGCGCGCGCCAGCGCCTTGGCCCGGGCCCGGCCCTCGGCATCGAGGTCACCGAGGTGGGCCACGGTTTGCTGGACGGCGGACGTCAATGGCCTTGGTCGGCACTACACCGTGGTTTCGGCGACGGCGGATGACGGTGACGGAAGATACGAACGGCGCGACCGCGGGGCCGCGCCGTCTCTTCACCGAACTGCGGGACTTGGGCTAGCCGCCGGCCTGCCAGCGCTTGACGATCTCCGCGAAGCCGCCGGCGTACAGCCAGAGGGCGACCGCCGCCCAGCGGGTCAGGGTGGCGAGCGGCAGCAGCCAGATGTTGATCCGGCCGACGTGGAACTCCGGATGAAGCCGCCGATTGTTGATCAGCATGATCTGGATGCACCCGATCCCCTGGTTGATCAGGTAGGCGACCGAGCCGGCCAGCCAGATGATGAACGGCGAGGTCTGCAGGATCATCCAGAACCCCGCCCCGACTGCCACCGTCACGACGACGAAATACCAGAATCGGTACGGCCGGTTGCGCAGGCCGGCCGGCAGCAGGTTGTGGAAGAAGTTGTTGACCCGCCCCTGCCGCATGCGCGTGACCGCGATCGCGTCCGTCGTCGTCCGGCCGATGAACGTGTCGTAGATCGGGAACTGGGCGTCGTAGAGGGTGACCATGATGAAGAGCAGCATCAGCCACCCGGCCATCGGTCCGAGGACGCCCCCCGCCACCGTCGCCATCTGGATCGGGACCGCCGCCCCGGACGGGACCTTGCCCGTCTTGAGGAAGTCGTCGTGCAGGTACGCGTACCCGGCCACGGAGTAGAGGTAGACCATGATGATGCCGCCGATGAGTCCCCACCAGAGGAACAGGCTGTAGCCACCCAGCTTGACCCACTGGTGCATCTTGCGACGCTCACTGGCGTCGCTGGTGTCCCAGCGAATCTCCTCTGCGGTGACGTTCTCGGGGGGCCGCAGCGGCCCCGTGACCTGGCCTGCGAACCGGCCCATCGCGAACCCGGCCCCGATCACCCAGAAGCTCACGTACATGATGCTGCCACCCGGCTGCCCGAACAGGGCCAGCGCGTCCGTCAGTGGCAGCTGCGCCGGGTAGCCGCCCTGCGTCAGAAACGTGATGCCCAGCATGCCTACCAGCACGTCCCAGTAGTGGTGCGGCTTGGCGGCGATGGCGGTGATCACCACGACCAGGATGATGTTGGCCCACATGATGAACAGGAAAAACCGTTCCAGGAACTTGTAGGTGCGGTCCGAGAGGTAGAACACGATGAGCACGAGCGCCAGCGCGATCACCGCCCACAGGTATTGCGGCGGCAGCTTGCTGCCGGGGAACAGTGTCTGGGTCGAGATGCCGGTGAACCGCTGGGCGGCGATGACCGCCCCGCCCATCCAGGCCGGCCAGCCGGCCACGAGGATGGTGATGATGGCCCAGTACCAGGGCCAGAAGCCCTTCGGGCCCAGGTCGCCGGTGGCGGCGAAGAACGACCGCCCGGTGTTCATGCTGTACTTGATGCACTCGTAGACCAGCGCCGCCTCCAGCACGACCGAGATCACCATCAGCCAGTGCATGTGGAAGGTCCCGCGGGCGCCGATGTTCGGCAGCAGGTAGGCCTCGCCGCCGCCCACCGAGATGCCGAAGTTGATCGCCTGCGGGCCCAGCATCGCCATCATGCCGGCCAGGGTCAGCGGGAATGGGTTCGGTACCTTGTGCACCGACCGCGCCTCGCGCGCGGCCACGGCGTCCGACAAGGCTGTCTCGTCGGCCATTAGAAGCCTCCCCTCTCTGCTCACCACGCGCGCTCGCCGAGACTCGACGGGGCGAAACCGGGTCCACTCGGCGAGGCCGAAGGCGCCACTCGGTCGGTGGATTGCAACGCAGGGGGAGCGGCCAGACGCGGGGGCGGTGGGCGGGGCAGCGTCGCCACGACGGCACTACTCGTTGACGTGCTCCGCCAGCAGCCACTCACGGCTGGCGGCGCCGGAAGCGCTGGTAGCCGAGGTTCAGGGCCACGAGCCAGGCGGTGGTCCCGGTGGTGAGCCACACCAGCGAGAAGACGAAGTCGACGGTCACGGCCATCGGCCGGATGTGCGGCCAGACCCACCAGAGGCCCAGGGCCAGGCCGCCCATCCAGAGGAGCATCATCGCGGCCCAGAGGACCGCTAGCAAAGCACCCCCCAGTTCTTGCACAGTTCCGTGGGGAACAGGATCGTCACCATCGGCACCCTCCGTGCGCAAGAGGCTGAGCGGGTGCGCTGGCAGGGCAATGGCGGCGGGCTTCGCGATCCGGCGGCGCGAACTCGAACTCGACCGGCATACGCTCTCCCGAGGGCCGGACGGTCCGTGAGGTGTTGCGATCATCGGAGCCCTGCTACAGCATTGTCAAGCCCCTGTCAGGACGGCGAGGCCCGCCCGAGCGTCGGCCGGGGGAGACCGAGAGGGGCGTAGCCCTCTTCGCCCGAACAATCTGGGGACCATGCCGGGGCCCCAACACCTGCTGAAACAGCGCCCGCAAGGCCGGCAGGTGGCGCCGCCGAAACGTGACGATCGTGCGGGAGTCGGGCTAGCGCAGACGGCCGAGCGCGTCCAGCACCACCCGCGCCTCTCGCGCGATCCGCTCTACCACCTCGGCCGCGCCGGGCAGGTCGTGCACGAGCCCCACGCTCTGTCCCGTCGGCATCGGAAACCACGCGGGATCCGCCATTCTGGCGGCGTGACCGAAGATGTCCTGCGCCGCGCGGGACTGCAGCAGGGCCGGGAACACCGGCGTGCCCGAGGCGTCGTACTCGGTGGTGTACGTGTTGCGGACGTAGCGCGCCCACAAGCCCGTGATCGAATCGGTCAGCGTGGTCGCCTCGCCCTCGGCTTCCAGCAACGCCTTCTTGTGGAACTCGGCCGCGGTGGCCTCGCGGGTGGCGACGAAGCGGGTGCCGAGCAGCGCGCCGGCGGCGCCGAGCGCCAGCGCGGCCACCAGGCCGCGGCCGTCGGCGATGCCACCGGCGGCGATCACGGGCACGCGGACCGCATCGACGATCTGGGGCACGAGGGTCAGCGTGCCGATGGCGACCGACTCGACGGATGCCGGCTTGACCCAGGTCGAGCGATGGCCACCGGCCTCGGCGCCCTGGGCGACGATCACGTCGACGCCGGCGCGCTCGACCGTGCGGGCGTCGGCCACGGTGGTCACCATCGCCATCACCTTGATGCCGAGCGCGTGACACCGGTTCACGATCTTCGGCTCGGGGTTGCCGAGGCCGATCGAGAAGACGGCCGGGCGCTCCTCCAGGATGACCTCGACGGCGGCCGGGATGAGGTCGGGGACGGCCGGCGGCTGGGCGGTCGTGGTCGGCAGGCCGAGTCGCGCGCGGAAGCCGTTCAGCGTGCCCTGGACGGCGCGGACCGTGTCGGCCGGAATGGTCGCGGGATCCACGGGTGGCTGGAGCTGATCGGGCATGAACAGGTTGACCCCGAACGGCCGGTCGGTCGCCGCCCGCACGGCGCGGATGGCCTCGCGCACCTTGTCGGCCGTGAGGTTGAGCCCGGCGATGATCCCGAGCGCGCCCGCCCTGGACACCTCGGCCACCAGGTCGGGCCCGGCGACGCCGCCCATGCCCGACTGCACGATCGGGTGCTCGATGCCGAGCAGGTCGCAGAGCGTGGTGCCCAGCCTCATCGGCTGACCTCCTTGATTGCCTGCTCGCGCAGCTTGCCTCGCTGCACCTTGTCGCCGTGGGGACCGGGCGTGCGCGGGACGTCGGTGACGAAGCGAACGATCTTCGGGATCTTGTAGGACGCGATCTTGCCGCGACAGAAGGCGCGCAGCTCGGCCTCGGCCAGCCGCGCGTGGGGCCGGGCGATCACGTAGGCCACCGGCGCCTCGTTCGTCTCCGGATCGGGGACGCCGACCACGAACGCCTGGTCGACGTCGGGATGCGTCTGCAAGAAGGCCTCGATCTCGCCGGGCGCGACCATGAAGTGACTGATGCGCAGCGTCTCCTTCAGCCGTCCCATGAAGATGGTGTGCCCGCGACCGTCCTGCACGGCGAGGTCGCCGCTACGGAACCAGCCGTCGTCGGTGAAGGCCGCGCGCGTCTCGTCCGGCTTGTCGTAGTAGCCGCGCGTCACCAGCGTGCCGCGAAACTGCAGCTCGCCTTCCTGGCCGGGCTCGCACCGCGCGCCGGTCTCCGGGTGGATGATCCGTACCTCGAGCCCCGGCGCCGGGACGACGCCCGGTTGCAGCCGCAGCTCGAGGGGCTCGTCGAGGTCGTGGAACATGGCGAGCGCGTTCACCTCGGTCATGCCGTACGGCTGGAAGGCGAGCGGCACGCCCAAGCGCTTCACGACGGCCTCGAGCATGCCGGGACCGCCGCCGCCGACCGACGCGAAGCCGCCGGTCCGGAGCGAGGAGCGATCGTAGCGGTCGAAGTCCGGGTGCTCGAACATCGGCTTGAGCATGGTGTCGACCGCGTTGAAGACCGTGCACCGCTCACGCTCGATGAGTACGAGGGCGCGCAGCGGGTCCCACGCTTCCATGAGCACCAGGCAGGCGCCGTGGCTCCACGTCGACAGCGGCACGTTGAGGCCGCCCCACGTTCCCGGCGCCGGCAACGCGTGCAGCACGCGGTCGTCCGGCGTCAGCCGGAGCTGCACGCCGCAGGTCCAGCCGTGCGGCACGCAGTTGCGATGCGTGATCATCGCGCCCTTCGGAAACGCGGTCGTCCCTGACGTGTACAGCAGCGTGAAGACTTCGTCTGCCGCCGGCATGGCGGGGGCCGGAGTCGGGGGGGCTTCTTCGCTCAATGAAGCATTCGCTCGGGAAGCCCCCCCGACTCCGGCCCCCGCCATGCCTCCGTCGGCGGTCAGGCCGAAGCTGTACAGGTCGGATGCGCGTAAGCATCCGGGGTAGGGGTCTTCGCCGTCGACAAGGACGTGGCGGAGCTGGGGCAGGGCGGCGCTGGCCAGTGCGCCGGGCTCTGCGTCCCGCAGCTCGGGGATCACCTCGTGCAGCGTTTCGAAGTAGTCGATGGGGCCGAGGTGATCCGTCAGCAGCAGGGCGGTGGCGCTGGATTGGGCGAGGATGTACGTCAGCTCGTGGGCGCGGTAGCGGGGGTTGAGGGCGACGACGAGCACGCCGAGACGGGCGGCCGCGTACTGGGCGATGAACCAGAGGGGGCGGTTGGGGAGCCAGATGGCCAGGGCGTCGCCTCGGGCGAGACCCAGGGCGGTGAGGCCGGAGGCAAAGGCGTCGACGCGGGTGCGGAACTCGGCGAAGGTGATCCGCTCGTCGCCGAAGACCATGGCGACGCGCGGACCGTGGCGGTCGGCCACGGTGGCCAGCATCTGGTAGGCGGTCGACTCGGCGAAGGGGTTCGCCGCCATCGGCTACTCCAGGCGGAAGAGCGCAGCGGCGTTCCGGTGGGCGACCCGCGCGGCCGCCTCGGGCGACAGCTCGCCGAGGATCCGGCGCGTCCACAGCATCAGGCGGTCGAGCATCGCCGCCTCGAACAGCCGCGGGGCCCACACGTCGATGCCGATCAGGAACCGGTCGGAGCGCTTGTCGATGAGCGCCTTCCAGGCGGGATCGAGTGGTCCCTTCTCCGTCGCCAGCGCCGGCGTGCGCTGGAAGTGCATGCCGGAGAGATCGACCATCAGATTTGGGTGACGGGCGAGCATGCCGTCGAGGACAGCGGGCGTCGCCGAGCCCGCGTGCGCCAGCACGATCGTGGCCGACGGCACCGCCTTCAGGGCCGCCTCCAGTGCGGCGGTGGCGGCGGCGTCCAGCTCCTGGTGGATGACGACGGGAACCTTCTGGCGGCCCGCGACCTCGAGCAGCTTCACGAACGCGGGGTCGGCCGGACTGCGGTCGATCTTGCGGCTCACCTGGCGGACGTGGATCTCGCCCGCGGCCCGCGCCCGACTCCGGGCCAGGTCGGCCTCGAGCCGGGTCGCCGCCTGGGCCGACGTGGGGTCGGACACCGGCTGGCCGGCGACGACGAGGTCCGGATACTTGCCGGCGGCGGCGGCGATCCAGGCCGCGTCGTCCTTCTGCACGCCGCCGACGCCCAGCAGCACGACCTTGACGACCTTGTGTCGCTTCATCGCCGCCACATAGGCGTCGATGGCGGTGGCGTTCGGCACGTGCGAGTGCGCGTCGATGATGGGGCCGGCGTACTCGGCGGCGGCGGGCGTGGCCATCGCCAGCAGGGCGAGGAGAACGATCGCGCGCCTCATCGGCAACGGACTATCATCAGGCGTGCCCGGAGCCTTGCGGCTTCTTCTTGAAGTGCCGGCCCAAGGCGTCCAGAAGCCGCATCAGCACTTCTTGCTCGGTGCGCCCGGTGACGGTCACCGCGTGCTCCACGGCCGTCGCCACCCACTCACCCGCCTCGTTGCAGTGGACCTCGACCTCGAACTGCATGGTGTGGCCTCCACGTGGAGGTAGTATCGCATTCCATCGGGATGGACGTTTGATCGTCATCGCCGCCAATCCCTACCGGGGTGCCGCCCGTCCCCGCGCGCGCGTCGAGACGCTGATGGTGGCGCTGTCGGCGGCCGGTGCCCGCGCGCGCGTCGTATGGGATGAGACGGAACGGGCGGCGTTGCTGGGCGACCCCGGGGCGATGGCCGACGTCCGCTGCGTGGTGGCCGCCGGTGGCGACGGGACGGTGGCCGCCGTCATCAACGAGCTGGTGGGCGACGTCCCCCTGGCCGTGTTGCCGACCGGCAACGAGAACCTGTTCGCTCGCGCGCTGGGCTTCGACGTCGCGCCGGCGCGGCTGGCCCGGGCGATCGTGACCGGCGCGCGGCGGCGGCTCGATCTCGGCCAGGCGCGTACGGTCGCGGGCACGCGGCGCTTCGGATTGATGCTGAGCGCCGGGTTCGACGCCGACGTCATCCATCGCCTCGCGCGCTGGCGCGTGCGCGGCGGCGTTCCGCGCCGCGTCGGTCGCGCCAGCTACGTGCGGTCCGTCGGCGCCGCGCTGTGGGCGTATGCTCACGCGCCGGTGTCGGTGACGGCGGACGGCGTGACCGTCGCCGGCGCCTACTGCGTGATCGGCAACCTGCCCGACTACGCGATGGCGCTCTCGCTCACGCCGGGCGCGCGCGCGGACGACGGGCTCCTGGACTGGGTCGCGTTCGAGCGGAGCGGGCGGCTGGCGCTGACGACGTACGCGTGGGCGGTGATGCGCGCCCGGCACTGCGCGCTTCCGCACGTGCGCAGCGGCCGGGCGCGCCGCTTCCACCTCACCAGCGCGATCCCGGTGCCCGTGCAGCTCGACGGCGAGCCGGCCGGATTCACACCCGTGGAGATCGAGGTGCGGCCCGCGGCGCTCCCGGTCGTGGTGGTATGATCGGCCCACTCTCGGCGCGTTTCACGAGGGAGACATGACCACGCTCACCACCCGCGATCCGAGCCTGCCGTCCGCGTATTCCGACTCGCTCGACGCCCTCTCGCTGGCCCCGCTGTGGACCGCGCTGCACGCGTTGCTCCCCAACGAGCGGGCGACCAGCGCGGCCCCGCACGTGTGGCCCTGGTACCAGGTGCGGCCGCGGCTGCTCGAGGCCGCCCGCCTGGTGCCGATGGAGCAGGCCGAGCGGCGCGTGCTCGTGCTGCGCAACCCGGGGCTCGCCGGCGCCTACGCGATCACCTCGACGCTGTTCGCGGGCTTTCAGATCATCCTGCCGGGCGAGACGGCGCCCAGCCATCACCACACGCCGGCCGCGCTGCGGCTCGTGGTCGAGGGGCAGGGCGCCTACACGACGGTGGAGGGCGTGAAGTGCCTGATGGAGGTCGGCGACCTGATCATCACGCCGCCGATGCGCTGGCACGACCACGGCCACCAGGGCGCCGAGCCGGTGATCTGGCTCGACGGGCTGGACATCCCGCTGGTGCGCAGCCTGGACGCCGCGTGGGCGTCGAAGATGCGACCCGCGCAGCCGCCGGTGACGTCGACCGACCCGTCCGCGGACGAGTTCACCGCGGCCGGGCTGGTGCCGCGCGCCTCGCACTATCCCCAGACGGGCTTCCCCCAGCTGCGATGGCCATGGCGCACGGTGCGGGCGGCGCTCGAACGCCTGGCCGCCACCGCGCCGGCCGACACGCCGGTGACGCTGCGTTACGTCGACCCGACCACGGGCCGGGCCGCGCTCCCGACCATCGGCGCCGAGGCCCAATGGCTGCGACCGGGGGAGCGCACGCGCGGCGACCGTCGCACGACGAGCCGCATCTTCCACGTGATCGAGGGGCGGGGCCAGAGCCGCATCGGCGAGCGCGTGCTCCCGTGGGAGCGCGGCGACACGTTCGTGGCGCCGCCCTGGCACTGGCTGGAGCACGAGCACCGCGGCGAGGGGCCGGCGTGCCTGTTCCAGTTCAACGACGAGCCGGTGCTGCAGGCGCTCGGGCTCTGGCAGGACGAGCGCCGGTGACGACCCTCGCCCTGGATCGTTACGAGGCGCTCATGGACGTCGTCCGCACCCGGATGACGAACCGGGCCTTCGCACCGTTCGAGGTGCCGCGCGAGCACGTCGAACTGATCCTGGAGGCCGCGCGCCACGCGCCATCGGGCGCCAACGCCCAGCCCTGGCACTACGTCGTCGTTACCGATCGGGCCGTCAAGCAGACGATCGGCCAGTGCTTCGTGGACGAGCAGCAGCACCGCGCCAAGCTGCGCATGGGCTTTCCCACCCCGAATTACAACGGCGTGAAGACCGCACCCGGTCTCATCGTGATCGCCGCCGACTTCCGCTTCATCCGTGCCTTCCCGGTCCTCAACGACGGCGCCGACCTCGACCGGCTCTATCAGCAGAACGCCGCGCGCATCTGTTGCAGTCCGTGGCCGCCTCCACGATGTCGGCGCACCTGGCCGCCGCCGCCCTCGGCTACGCGGTGTGGTGGATCACCGCGATCGGACAGGACATCCAACGCAAGGTGAAGCCGCTGCTCGGCGTGCCCGAGGCGCTCTCGATCATCGACGTGATGTGCTTCGGGCCGCCGGCCAAGCCGTCCTACAAGCGCTGGAAGAAGACGCTGCCGCAGATCATGAGCTGGGACCGGTTCGACCCGGCCAATCTCATGACCGATGCCCAGGTCGACGAGTGGATCCGCACCCAGCGCCACAAGGTCATGTATCGCGACGAGTCGAAGGTCGATCGACCCCGCCCTCCAGGACTGTCCATAGAGACGTAATCCTGCCGTCGGACTGGGCCAATCGGTTCTGTTGTCCCCCGAGCCCCCGTCGATAGAGTGAGCCCAGAGCCATCGGCGCAGCGCCGATGGTCCCGCACGTCAGGCGCCATGTTACGCAGACGTGTTCACACGGAGGATCACGGTATGAGGATGGTGGCGTTCACAGCACTCGTCGTGTTGACGGTCGGTTGTACGGCGCGACCGGCGTCCGAATGGAGAATCGCCGGCCCCGCGGGCCCGGCGGGGCCGGCGGGCGCCGCCGGCCCCGCCGGGCCGCCCGGATCCGCTGGGCCACAGGGACTGGCGGGGCCTGCGGGATCCCCAGGCCCCATGGGCGCGGCTGGGGGGGTAGGTCCCGCCGGCGCTCAGGGAGCGGCCGGTGCCGCTGGTCTGGCGGGAGCCGACGCGAAGGTCCCGTCGATCCGCGACGTGCTCTTCGCCTACGACCGCGCGGAGGTACAGGGGGACGAGACGGCGAAGATCGCGCAGATCGCCCAGTACGTGAAGCAGACCGACGGCGTCGTCGTGATGCTCGACGGTCACGCCGATCCGCGCGGCACGGACAAGTACAACCTCGACCTCAGCCGGCGCCGCGTCATCGCCGTGCGCGAGGCCCTCGTCAAGGAGGGGGTGCCCCCCGACCGGATCGCGACCAATGCCTCCGGCCTTCGCCGGCCCAAGTGCACCGACAAGACCGAGGAGTGCTTCCAGGCCGATCGACGCGTCGAGGTGTTCTTCGGGGCCGACGGCGGCTATCCGGCCGCCGGCGTACGAGGCACGCGATGAGACGGGTCATCACGGCCGGCGCATTCGTCGCGGTCGCGCTCGGCGTCTCGGGCTGTGCGAACGTCGGATGGGATGGCCCGCCGCTCTATGCCTCAGCGGCCGGGTTGGTCGATGAGGCCGACCTGCCCTGTGCCTCGAGTCCGCGGTACGTCCAGGGTACGATCGGACCGG
This sequence comes from uncultured Candidatus Rokubacteria bacterium, assembly GCA_963743355.1. Lineage (GTDB taxonomy): Bacteria > Methylomirabilota > Methylomirabilia > Rokubacteriales > CSP1-6 > AR5. The sequence continues at coordinate 1,412,515 of CAVUPM010000002.1, read as the reverse complement.
CAGGGTCGATCGGGCGCGCCGGCGCCGCCGGTTCCCTGGGCGCGCCGGGTCCCGCGGGACCCACGGGGCCGTCGGGCCCGCCCGGCCCGCCCGGCAACATGGGACCTCCCGGTCCTCCCGGCCCGCCCGGCCCTCCGGGACAACCGGGGACTCCCGGGAAGATCTCGTGGGTCCCGGCCGAGAACATCCAGTTCGCGTCGGGGCAGGCGGAGCTCCCGGAGCGCTGTCACGAGAAGATCGCGCGGCTGCTCGCGTGGCTTTCCGCCCACCCCGCTGTAGCCGTCGCCCTCGACGGCCACGCCGATCAGCCGGGGAGTGACGACCCCCCGCTCGCCGCGAAGCGCGTGCACGTGGTGCGGGAGGCGCTGGTTGCGGGTGGGATCGACCCCGTGCGCATCCGCATTGGTGAGTTCGGAAATCGGGCTCCGCTCTGCGCGGAAGCGACCGCGACCTGCCGCGATCTCAACCGGCGCGTCGAGGTTCTCGTCCTCACCCGCCGGCTCTGAGCGATCTCGTGAGCGCCCCGCGGCTGCGCCGAGCCGTCGCGGGGCGCCACGTCCTCGGTCTAATCGACCTCGTACTCGCAGACGACGGCCGTCGCCCGCCACGCGCCGCCACTCTGGAAGCAGTACGCGCGCGGCGACAGGCGGGGGCTGACCGCGGCCCAGTTCGCCTCTGCCTGAGTCGTCCCCATCGTGGCCGCGGCGGCACCCGACACCGGCGCGGGAGCCGGGAACGCCGAGGGAGAGGCGGAGGGCTGGGGCGCCTTCGAGGCGCAGGCCGAGAGAGCGATCGCGATGGCGAACACGGGCAAGACTCGAATCATGGCTCGGGAACCTCCGTGGGTGAGCTTGTCCTCACCATAGGAGGCCGAGCCTCGAGTCCGCCAGAGCCGTCTGGGCCCGCCCGGATTGCGACGATCGGCCGCGTCAGATGGATTCGGCGCTCACGTCCTTGCTCAGCGTCATGTCGAAGTCGGGACCCCGCGGGTGGGGATGTGAGGCGCGGGTGCGATAGCCCAGCTCCTCGTAGAAGCGCAGGTTGCCCGGCAGGGAGGCCCGCACGCCGATGCGAATCTCGGCGTACCCGGCCGCGCGCGCCGCCGCCTCGATCGCGCGCATCAGGGCGGCGCCGACGCCGCGGCCGCGGTACCCCGGGTCGACGGAGACCCGTTCGGCGTACGCGTAGCCCGGGCGGAGCTGATACCGGGCCGATCCGACCACGCGCTCGCCATCACGCGCGACGAACGCGCCTCCCCTGGCCATCGCCGCCCGGACGTCGTCGAGCGTCTCGTCGAGCGCGCTGCTCGGCGGCTGCAGCGAGCCGCGATACTCGGCGAACGCGCGCCGCATCGACGCGAGCACCTCGGCGGCGGCGGCGTCGCCGGCCGGTTCGATGCGGATGTCCGACGGGGCCGCCGCGCCGCGCCAGGACAGCAGGCGCTCCGGCGTCACGACGACGAGCGCGCCGTGCTCGCGGTCCACGGGGAGCGCCCGGTACTGGGGATACTTCGCGGTGAGCAGGTCGACGGCGCGGCCGAAGTCGGCGCCTGTCGTGAGCACCCTCGCCCCGCCCTCGACGATCACCCAGGCCAGCCGTGACCAGTCCTCGTCCCAGACGTCCACGACCAGCGAGACCTGAGGGTTGGCGGCGATGTTGCGCAGGCGGCGGAGGTCGCGCGTGCGCTTGGGCTTGGCGTCCACGACGGAGTAGCAGCGCGCGCCGTCGAAGGCATAGCAGACGGGGACGACGAGGGGACGGCCGGCGGCGTCGGCGGTGGCCAGGCGGCCGACGCGGGCATCGCGCAGCAGCGCGACCGCCCACGCCGGCGCCGTGCGGACTACTTGATCAGCTTCGCCCACTGGTCGAGCAGCGGCAGGACCTTGTCGCGGCCCTCGGGGGGCAGGCGCAAGATGGCCCGGGTGATGCCGCCGGCGGCCCACTTGTCGAGCGTGGCGGGGTCGGGGCCGGCGCCGAACACGGAGGTCGAGATGGACTTCATGTCGCGGCCGGCCTTGGCCGCGCGCTCCTTCAGCTCGGCGAGGCCGGACAGCACGCGCTCGGCGTTGCGGGCCCGCGGGAACCAGCCGTCGCAGAAGTCGACGACGCGCTGCAGGGTGTAGCTGCTCTCGCCGCCCAGGAGCACCGGCGGGTGCGGCTTCTGGGCGGGCTTGGGCCACGACCAGCTCGGCTCGAAGGCGACGTAGTCGCCGCGGTACTCGGCGACGTCCTTGGTCCACAACTCCTTCATGGCCAGCACCTGCTCGCGCAGCCGCTGGAACCGCGACTTGAAGATGGTGCCGTGGTGCTCCATCTCCTCGGCGTTCCAGCCGCCGCCGATACCGAACTCGAAGCGGCCGTTGGAGAGCAGGTCGAGCGTGGCAACGGTCTTGGCCGTGGTGATCGTGTCACGCTCGATCAGAAGGCAGATGCCGGTGCCGATCCGCAGCGTCTTCGTCGCGGCGGCCGCGGCCATGAGCGAGACGAATGGGTCGAGCGTGTGCTTGTACTCCTCCGGCAGCTGCGCCCCGCCGGCGAAGGGGCTGCGGCGGCTCGTCGGGATGTGGGTGTGCTCGGGCACCCACAGCGACTCGAAGCCGCGGGCCTCGGCCTCGCGGGCCAGCTCGTCGATGCGGATGGCGTACTCGGTGGCGAAAATGCAAACGCCGATGTGCATGCAGCCCTCCTTCAGGATTGCGGGATGAGCGTGAAGTGCGTGTGCGCGGCGAGCCAGCGCCCGTCGCGGCGGACGAACGCGATGGTACAGCGGCCGGGGCGACGGAACGTCGAGCCGTCGGGGCGGGTCCCGAGCGAGTCCCAGGTGGTCGCCGTCCAGCCGTGGTCGCCGGCGATGGCGCCGCGGGCGCGGTCATCGTGCATGGTGAACTCGCGGATGTTGCCCCAGACCTTGTGCCACTGGGCGGCCATGACGTCGTCGATGCCCTCCACGAACGGGGCGACGGTGCCGAACGCCACGATGTCGGGCGCGCACATCGTCCGTCCGGCCTCGAAGTCCACGGCGCGCACGCAGGCCTGCCAGTCGCGCAGCCAGGCTCGCAGGGGGGCGATCGGGTCGGCGGTCTCGGCGCTCATCGGAAGATGGACTCGGGCAGGAACGCGGAGACGATCCAGTTCGGCGCGTCGACGATCTCGCTGATCTTGAGGTCGGCGGCCACCGAGCAGACGATGTAGGCCTGCTCACGGCTGAGGCCGCGCTCCTCGACGATCTGCTCGATCAGGTAGCGGATGGCCTGCTGCGCGGAGACGAAGAGGTCCGGGCCGTGCGCGGTGGTGGCGATCCACGGGCCCTGCCGCCCGTGCCCGCTCGGCGGGTTGATGGTTCGCAGCCGCGGCTCGGCGAGGCTCCGTCCGGATTGCAGGCCGAAGCGCAGCGTGACCCGTGCGCTCATCTCGACCGCGGTGATGCAGACCTCGCCGTCGCCCTGTGCCGCGTGAGCGTCGCCCACGCTGAACAGCGCGCCGTCCACCAGCACCGGCAGGAAGAGCGTGGAGCCGGCGGCGAGCTGGCGGATGTCCATGTTGCCGCCGTTGCGGCGCGGCGGCATCGTGCTGTGCCCGCCCGCCTCGTCGAGTGCCACGCCCATCACGCCGGGGAAGGGCTCGAGCGGCACGACGACGCGATTGCCCATCCGGGCGTGCTGGCCGTCGCTGAGGTCCCAGATGTTCAGGTGCGGCTTCGCGAAATCGGCCTCGGGCAGCAGGCCGCGCCCCGGCCGGATCGCCGTCCAGCCCCAGTCGAGCGCCGGCCGCACGTCCAGCACCTCCACCACCAGCGTGTCGCCGGGCCGGGCGCCCCGCACGCGCACGGGGCCGGTGAGGGGATGGCCGCTGAACGGGCCGCGCTTGAGGACGTCGTCGTGCGTCGAGGCCTTCGAGTAGTAGCCGTCGGCGGCGTCGCGCGTGTCGAAGACCACCGTGTCGCCGGGGTCGATCGTGAGGCGCGGCGCGATCGCGTTGTTCCATTCCTTGTGGACGTCACTGGCGTCGAGACGGTGCTCGGCCATGGATCAGCAGCCCTCCAGTCGCGGCGGTCGGATCACGACGCCAGCTCGTTCCAGACGACCATGCCGGTGCCCGAGCGCCAGGCGATGGCCGGCATGTAGGCGAGCACGTCGGCGGGGCCCGTGGTGAACGGCAGGACGGCCACCCAGGCCAGCAGCTCGGCGGTGCCGCCGGAGCCGGCCTCCTCCATGCGCTCCAGCGTGCACTCGCGCAGCAGTGCCCGGTGGTCGCCGCGCTCGAGCAGGTCCAGAAACCAGCGGTCGAACTCCTCGTCCACCCAGAAGTAGCGCGGCCCGCCCGGTTCGTGCGACAGCCCGCCGGTGGCCACGATCGCGATGCGCTCCGGCCCCGGGTAAGCGCGCAGGACGTCGCGCAGCGTACGGCCGACGTCGTAGGCGCGCTCGGGGGTCGGGATCGGCGGCACCGTGCAGTTCATCGTGATCGGTACGAGGCGGAAGCGGGCGTCAGGGTTCAGGTAGTGCGTGGGCACCGAGATCCCGTCGTCGAACGCCATCTCACGCAGCCAGGCCAGCGACAGCCGCCGCCGCCCGGCCTCGTTGACGATGAAGCGCGCGAGGGAGGCGTCTCCCCGCACGCGGTACTTCTCCATGCCCAGCCACTCGTCGAACCAGTCGGCGGGGCCGACGTGCTCCTCGGCGACGCCGACCGTGTACTCCGGCACGTTGTTGATCGGCCAGTTCAGCAGGTGGTCGTTGCTGAACATCACCACCACGTCGGGTCGCGCCTCCTCCAGCCGCCGCCGCATCTCGCCCAGCGCCTGCAGCGCCAGGCGCTGGTACTCCTCGGAGGCCCGCGTGAACCAGCCGGTGAGGCCGGGGGAGTGGGTCATGGCCATCGCGGCGACGATCTCAGCCACGTCGGGCCGCCAGCCGCTCCTGCAGGGCCATCGCCTCGGCCGTCTCCCGGGGGAACGCCCGCCGGTAGCACTCGAGCGCCGCGCTGGCATTGCTGTTCTGGGAGGCGCCGAAGAATAGGCGCAGGATCTGCGGCACATAGTATTGATGGACGCCGAGGTCCATCAGCCGCCGGGGGTCCTGGTCGCGGATGGCCTCGTACTCCTCGCGGCTGAGCCCGAACTCGCGGGCGATCCCCTCGAGGTCGGTGAGCCAGCGGGCCCGCAGGGCGGCGTCCTTACGGACGTGGTACATCATCGCGTTGGTCGGCAGGGTCTTGTCGCAGCGCTCGACGTTACCCACCGACGGCCCCCTTCAGGACCTTGGGGTTGACCTTCAGGAACATGATCACGCAGCGCTCCGTGCCCAGGTTGCGCACGTCGTGCGGGACGTTGAGCGGGAACTTCACGATCGCGCCTTCCGGCACCACGACCTCCTCTCCGGCGATGTTCATGTTCGCGCTGCCCTGCAGCACGAAGATGGCCTCCTCCTCGCGCGGGTGCGAGTGCATCACGGTCGACTGGCCCGGCTCGTAGCAGGCGATCTCCGACCACAGCTGGTCGGTCTTGAACAGCATCTTGCGCACGCGCTTGTCGGGGGCGAAGGCCTTCAGCGTATGGAGGTCGAACACCTGGGCGACGCCGGTGGTGCGGGGGACGGCCGACTCCTCATCCATGGGCGCCTCCTGCGACGATGCGCCTTAGTGTACTCGATCGACCAAACATGATCCGGCGTGGTCGATTCCGTGCCAGGAGCCTTCGGAGGCGCCGGTCAGGAAGCGCCCGGGCTGGCGGCGTGAACGGGCAAAGACGCCATGAACGATAGCTACTTACACGACTGGTACCGGCCTTGCTCATATCCCCGGACATGGTTGACATCATCTTCCGGCTGACGGTTGGTGCGGTGCTGATCCTGGCGGCGATGAACGCGGTGCAGGCCGCCGCGGTGCTCGTGCGGCTGGTTCGCCACGTCGCGCGCCGGCAGCCGCAGTGGGGTCTCAACCTCTGGCTGCCGGCCTTCACCTCGGTGGAGGACATTCGCCGCTGGCTCGACGCCTGGCGCGAGGTGCTGCGCCCCGGTGATCCGGCGCTGGTGAAGATCCGCGCGACGGCCCGCACGGTGGTCAGCCGTCACATCTATCTCGCCCTGCTGTCGCACACGTGGGCGATGGCCGTGACCGCAGTCGCCGTCGTTTAGACATGGGGGCCCCGAGATGGCCCCCAAACCCCCACACGTTCGTCGCCCCCCGGCGAAGCCGGAGTGCTCCTCTGGGGTGCGAAAGCAGGGGCCCCGAGATGGCCCCCAAACCCCCACACGTTCGTCACGCCCCGGGAAACCCGGGGCGCTCCTCGGTCTTGCGCGTGCTCTCCGGGGCCCAGATCGAGACGGCCACCCCGCAGGGCGAACTGCCCCCGCATTTCCGAGCAAACTTCCCGGCGTTCGGAGCGGCGCGGCTGAGCCGGGCCGCTCCCTAGAACGCGCTAAGCTCCAGAGCGCAATCCAAGCCTACCGAGCAGCTTGCTGTGTCTCGAGCAGCAGTCCCCCGCGCGGCTATGGACAGAGCGGTGCATGAGCACTGTGGGTGGGGAGGACGGGGGCGCGATCGGTATCGCTGAGGGGGACGGCGCTTGGTGGAGGGTGTAAAGCTCGCCGCGGGGAGCGGGACGCGCCCCCGGCCCCCCGCGGCGATGTGCGCTACTCGGCAGCGATCAGCAACTTCACGGTCACCCGCCGCTGCTTGGCCACTTCCTCGCCCTTGGCCCCGTTGAGCGGGCCGAGGCCGACGGAGTTGACGCGCGGCATCTCGGCGCCCTGCTCGATCAGATAGCGGCGCACCGTTTCCACTCGGCGCTGGCTGAGCGTGACGTTGTAGTCGCGCGGCCCGGTCGGGTCGGTGTAGCCCTCGAGATCGACGGTGAGGGCCGGGTTCGCCTTCAGCTCCTTCAAGATCGTGAGGAGCGCGGTCTGGGCGCCGTCCGTGAGATCGGCCTTGTCGAAGGCGAACTGGACGTGCACCGTCTCGACCAGCTGGCGCTTGTTGCGGTTGGTCCACAGCCGCGAGAGCCGGTTGTCGACCTCGTCGGCACGATTGAACGCCGAGTCAGCCTTCGTCTGCGCCTCGCCCACCTTCGTCTCCACGCCGCCGAGCCGCTGGTTCGTCTCGCCCAGCTGACCCTCGACCCGCGTGACCCGCTGGGACTCCTCACCCAGGCGGCCCTCCACGGCGACCACCCGCTCACCCACCTTGCCGACGCGCTGATCCAGCTCCGCCTCGCTCTTGCCTACGAGGTCGCGGACGAAGTTCTTGGTCGCGCAGCCGCTGGCCAGCAGCAGCACGGTCGGCACCACCACGATTCTCATTACTCCGCGCATGATCCGCCTCCTGTCAAAGATCGCCCTATGCCCTGAAATGTCCAGTGGCGCGCGCGAAGTGCAACGGCCGAGCCAGAGCCCGAAATACGCGTGGTTACGCGCACTCCCGGGACAGCGAGCGTCACGCGGTGACAGATAACGGACAGTGAGAGTCATCCGTGTGACGGAAGCGTTCACTCTTGGGGCGTCGGCCGGAAAGCTATCGACAAACCTGCATCGGCTGGCCAGGCTCCACCCCGCGCCACTCGGCCTCGGTCACGCGATGCCAGCGGCCCTCGCGGTCGCGGACCCAGTACTCCGGCACGATGACCTCCCGGCGTTGCTCCTTGACCCGGCCGAATTCGTCGGTGCGCAGCCCGCGTGGCTCGCTCCGCAGCCGCGGGCGTTCGTCCTTGGTCGCCACCACGATGGCGGCGGGTGCGCAAGCGACGCCGGTACACCCATCGAGGATCGCGATGACGGCCACGGCGATCACGGGGAACGCTCGCCGCATCTTCCGATTTTCCCATGGTGTGTCCGCTTGACTTCGGACTGGTTTGAGACGACATTGACGCGCACCATGCCAGCAACCATTAGAGCGCCGCGTGTCTACGAGCACATCGTCGGTCACATCGAGCGCGCGATCTACGAGGGCCGCCTGCGCCAGGGCCAGAAGCTGCCGCCCGAGCGCCAGCTCGCGCGTGACCTCAAGGCCAGTCGCGTTGCGGTGCGCGAGGCGTTGCGCACGCTGGAGCTGCGCGGTCTCGTCGACGTGCGCCAGGGTTCGACGGGCGGCTACTTCGTCCGCGAAGCGGACGACCGGCCGCTGGTGCGCGACTTCGAGACGTTGTTCCGGCTGGGCCGCGTGTCATGGTCTCAGCTCATCGAGGCGCGCCGGCTGATCGAGCCGGAGGTCGCCGCGCTGGCGGCCCAGCGCGCCACCGAGGTCGACCTCAAGAATCTGGGTGCCGCGCTCGAGCAGCGCGGAGAGCAGGCCGTCCCCGGCCTCTCGGTGCGCCCGTCCTACCTCGAGTTCCACCGCGCGCTGGCCGACGCGGCCCGCAATCCGGTCCACGGCGTCATCACCCACGCGCTGATCGAGCTCGAGGCCGAGGTGCTGGTGCCGAGCCCGGAGCTGGGCGAGGCCGACCAGCTGCAGGTCGACGCCGCCCACCGGCGCATCTTCGACGCCATCGTCGCCGGTAACGCCGACGAGGCGCGCGCGGCGATGGCCGCGCACATCGACGACGTCCAGGCCCGTCTGGAGCGCGCGGTCGTCTGATTGACTGGGGGGCCCCGAGATGGCCTCCCAGACCCCCCCGACGGCTCGGCGCGTCCCGGCGGAGCCGTGACGCTCCTCGATACCCGCGTGGGGCTCGGCGCGTCCCGGCGGAGCCGTGATGCTCCTGGATACCCGCGTGGAGCTCGGCGCGTCCCGGCGGAGCCGTGACGCTCCTGGACACCCGCGTGGGGCTCGGCGCGTCCCGGCGGGGCCGTGACGCTCCTGGATACCCGCGTGGGGCTCGGCGCGTCCGGGCGGAGCCGTGCCCGCTCCTGGATACCCGCGTGGGGCTCGGCGCGTCCGGGCGGAGCCGTGACGCTCCTGGATACCCGCGTGGGGCTCGGCGCGTCCGGGCGGAGCCGTGACGCTCCTGGATACCCGCGTGGGGCTCGGCGCGTCCGGGCGGAGCCGTGACGCTCCTGGACACCCGCGTGGGGCTCGGCGCGTCGGGGCGGAGCCGTGACGCTCCTGGATACCCGCGTGGCGCTCGGCGCGTCGGGGCGGAGCCGTGACGCTCCTGGATACCCGCGTGGCGCTCGGCACGTCGGGGCGGAGCCGTGACGCTCCTGGATACCCGCGTGGCGCTCGGCGCGTCGGGGCGGAGCCGTGCGCTCCTCGACCCCCGCGGGTGCTGGCTGGTTGCGCTCTTCTGTCCGTTGCGCCACACTCGGCTCCCGCCATGAAGACGCTCGTCCGGAACATCGGCGTGCTCGTGAGCGGCGACATCCGACGGCCGGTGCTCGACGCCGACTCGCTCGTGCTGCGGGACGGCGTCATCGCGGGGATCGGCCGGGGTCTCGACGAGGACGTCGACACGGTCGTCGACGCGCGCGGCACGACCGTGATGCCCGGCCTCATCGACTCGCACGTCCATCCCGTCTTCGGTGACTTCACGCCCCGCCAGCGTACCGTCGACTTCATCGACTCAGCCATGAACGGTGGCGTGACGACCGCGATCTCGGCCGGGGAAGTGCACCTGCCGGGACGGCCGCGGGACCTCGTGGGGCTCAAGGCCCTGGCGATCGTCGCGGCGAAGGCGTATGCGAATTTCCGGCCGGGGGGCGTGAAGGTCGAGGCCGGTGCGCCGATCCTGGAGCTGGGACTCACCGAGTCGGACTTCGCCGAGATGGCCGCGGCCGGGGTGAAGCTGGTCGGCGAGATCGGGCTCGGCTCGGTGAAGACTGGCCACGACGCCGCGCCGATGGTGCGGTGGGCCAAGCAGCACGGCATGACCGTGACCATCCACACCGGCGGCCCTTCCATCGCCGGCTCCAGTCCGATCAACGCCGAGGTGGTGCTGGAGGCGCGGCCGCACGTCGTGGGCCACATCAACGGCGGGACGACGTCGATGTCGCCGGCCGAGATCGAGCGGCTCGTGGCCACCGACATGGCGCTCGAGATCGTGCAGTGCGGCAACGCGCGCACCGCCCTGCACGCGCTGCGCACAGCGGCCGACGCCCGCGCCACCGAGCGGATCATCGTCGGCAACGACGCGCCCTCCGGCACCGGCGTGATCCCGCTCGGCGTGCTGCGCACGCTCAGCCTGCTGGCCGCGCTCGGCGGCCTGCCCCCGGCGGAGGCGGTGGCGTGCGCCACCGGCAACACAGCGCGGGTGTACCGGCTCAACCGCGGGCTCATCGCCGAGGGCCGCGAGGCCGACCTCGTCGTCTGCGACGCGCCGATCGGCTCGGTCGCGCTGGATGCGCTCGGCGCACTGGCCGCCGGCGACCTGCCGGGCGTCTCGATGGTTTTCATCGACGGCACGATCACGCTCGGCCGCAGCCGCAACACGCCGCCCGCCCTTCGCGCGGCCGAGGTGGTCAAGGGCGCCGGCCCGGCCGGCGCCGGCCACTAGCCATGCGGATCACGCCGTTCCGTGGGTACCGCTACGGCAGCGGGCACGAGCACGACCTCACCAAGGTGGTGGCGCCGCCCTACGACCAGATCACACCGGCGATGCAGGAGCGGCTCTACGCGATGAGCCCGGCCAACATCGTCCGCGTGTCGTATCCGGCCGATCAACCGCAGCCCGGCGAGACCGCCGACAAGTACGCCCGGGCCAGCGATACGCTCGAGGCGTGGCTGCGCGAGGGTGTGTGGGCGCGCGAGGAGTCGCCGGCGCTCTATCCCTACGCTCAGACCTACCGCGTCGGCGACCAGGAGGTGACGCGCGCCGGGTTCGTCGCCCTCGGCGAGGTCAGCGACTACGCGCGCGGGATCGTGCGGCCGCACGAGCGCACCCACGCGGGGCCCAAGCAGGATCGCCTGCGGCTGCTGCAGAGGACCGGCGCCGACATCGGGCTGCTCTTCATGCTGGTTGCCGATCCGGAGGGCCGGCTGCGCGCGGCCACGGCCGGCGCCGGCGAGCCGATCGCGGAGGCGCGCGATCTGCGCGGTGAGCGGCACCGCCTCTGGCGTATCGCCGATCCGGCGGCGATCGCGCGCGTGCAGGCGCTGATGGCCCCGGCCTCGGTGATCATCGCCGACGGCCACCACCGCTACGAGACGGCGGTGGAGTACGCCCGGCGGCATCCCGGCCGCGAGGACAAGCTGATGGCGTTCTTCACGCTGGAGGCGCCGGGGCTCACGATCCTCGCCAACCATCGCCTGGTGCACGGAGTCGGCGGCTTCGCGCTGGCGCGGCTGCGCGAGGCCGCCCGGCACTGGTTCGACGCAGCACCGCTGCCCGATCCGTCGGCGTTCCGGCCCACGCCGACCCGGATCGGCGTGGTCGCCGGCGCCGAGGCGGTGGTGCTCGAGCTGCGGGCGGAGGCCGCCGCCCAGATCGCGTGGCCGGCCGGGACGTCGGCGGCGTGGCGCCGGCTGGCCGTGTCGATCCTCCACGAAGGGCTGCTGCGACCGCTGCTCGACATCGACCACGCCAAGCTCGAAGCCGGCAGCCACGTGGATTACACTGCCGACCAGGACGACGCGATCCGCGCGGCGCGCACGGAGCGCTACCAGGCGGCGTTCCTGATCGCGCCGACGACGCCGAGGGAGCTGCAGGCGGTGGTGCGGGGCGGGGAGCTGCTGCCGCAGAAATCGACGCACTTTTATCCCAAGCTGCTCGACGGCCTGGTGTTCGCGCGGGTGGGAGACGAGGCATGACGAAGATCCGCAAGCTCGTCACGATCGTGGAGGAAATCCTGAGCGACGGCGGCCGCGAGGCCAGGCGTCCCGTGCGGAAGGCGGCGGCGGTGGTCGTGCTGGAGAACCCGTTCGCCGGCCGGTTCGTCGACGATCTCACCCCGCTGATCGACGCCGGCGAGGAGCTGGGCGCCCTGCTGGCCAGGAAGGCGACCGAGGCGCTGGGAGGGCCGGCCGAGTCGTACGGCAAGGCCGCGATCGTCGGCGAGCGGGGCGAGTACGAGCACGCGGCGGCGCTGCTGCATCCCAAGCTGGGGGCGCCGCTGCGCGCGGCCGTCGGCGGCGGCAAGGCGATCATCCCCTCCGCCAAGAAGCTGGGCGGCCCCGGCACCGCGATCGACGTGCCGCTGCACTTCAAGGATGCCGCGTTCGTGCGGACGCACTACGATGCGATGGAGGTGCGTCTGCCCGACGCGCCGCGCGGCGACGAGATCGTCCTGGCCGTCGTCGTCACCAACGGCGGCCGGCCCCACCCGCGCGTCGGCGGGTTGACGAAGGACGAGGCGAAGAAGGACGACGGGCTCCGTTGAGCCAGAGGAGGAGGCCATGGATCGCCGCGAGTTCCTGGGAGGTGCCGCCGCCACCGCGCTGGTCACCGGTCTCGCCCAGCCGGCCGGCGCGCAGGCCGTGAAGATCAAGCCCGGGCCGCAGGACGTCCTGCTCGTGGTGGACGTGCAGAACTGCTTCGTGCCGGGCGGCACGCTGCCCGTCGCCGGCGGCGACCAGATCATCCCGCTCATCAACCGGCTGGCCAAGGCCTTCGAGCACGTGGTCCTCACGCAGGACTGGCACACCCCGGGCCACGCGTCGTTCGCGTCCAGCCATTCGGGCAAGAAGCCGTTCGACACGATCGCACTGCCCTACGGCACGCAGGTGCTGTGGCCCGATCACTGCGTGCAGGGCACGCCCGACGCCAACCTGCACCCCGCGCTGCAGATCACCCACGCCCAGCTGGTCATCCGCAAGGGCCACCGCCGGCACATCGACTCCTACTCCGCCTTCTACGAGGCCGACGGCAAGACGCCGACCGGATTGGCCGGCTACCTGAAGGAGCGCGGCCTGCAGCAGGTCTTCCTGGTGGGCCTGGCCACCGACTTCTGCGTGGCGTGGTCGGCGCTGGACGCGCGCAAGGCGGGTTTCGCGGCCGCCGTCATCGAGGACGCCACGCGCGGCATCGACGCCGGCGGCTCGCTGGCCAAGTCGTGGCAGGACATGTCGGGCGCCGGCGTGCGGCGCCTGCAGTCGGCGAACATCGAGGCCCCGGCGGCGTGACGATGAAGTACGGGCTGCGCATCCCCAGCTTCGCGCTGGGGCCCCGGACGGCGACGCTCGACGAGATGGGCCGCTACCTGCGTCGCGCCGAGGACCTCGGCTTCGACTCGGCGGTCACCATCGACCACCTGCTGCTGACGCCGCCGGCCTACGCCTGCACCTGGCTGGAGGCGATGACGACACTGGCCGCGCTGGCCGGCGTCACGCGCACGATCCGACTCGGCACCATGGTCCTCGTGCTGCCGCTGCGCAATCCCGTGTACTTCGCCAAGGAGTGGGCGACGCTCGACCTGCTGTCGGGCGGCCGCTCGATCCTCGGCATCGGGGTGGGCTGGCACGAGGAGGAGTTCGGGCTCATGGGCGTGCCGTACCGCGAGCGCGGCCCCCGCACCAGCGAGGCGATCGAGGTCTTGAAATCGCTGTGGGCCGGCGACGACGTGACCTACGAGGGCAAGTACTACCGGTTCCGGAACGTGACGATCGATCCCAAGCCGGTCCAGACGCCGCACCCGCCGATCTGGATCGGCGGCGGCACCCAGCCCTCGGAGCAGGTCTACGGGCAGACCGTGCCGAACATCGATCCGGTCCTCAAGCGCGTCGCGCGCTACGCCGACACCTGGGTGCCGCATTCGTCGGCGACGCCGGAGATGGTCAAGGCGGACTGGGCCAAGGTGCAGACCTTCGCGCGTGAGTCCGGCCGCGATCCCGCTCGCATCGGTCGCGTGTACTCCAACTTCGTCTGGGTCCTCAAGCCGGGCGAGCGGCCGGAGTCGGCGGCGCCCCCCTTCAAGGTCTACTCGGGCATGGACCTCGAGTACTGGAAGACGTACTACCTGCTCGGCACCGCCCAGGAGGTCGCCGATCGCATCAGCGCCCGCATCGCCGCCCTCGACGGCGGCGTCGACACCATCGTGCTCAACCCGCTGAACTGGGGCCTCGAGCAGCTCGAGCTCATCGCCGGCGAGGTGTTGCCGCGAGTCAAGCCCTGAGCGCGCCGATTCGCTACACCGGCGAGCGGGTGCGGCGACTCGAGGATCCCCGGCTGCTGCGCGGCCGTGGCCGTTATCTCGACGACGTCGCGCTGCCGCGGATGCTCGCCGTCGCCTTCGTCCGCAGTCCCCACGCCCACGCGCGGATCGGGGCGATCGACGCCGCCGCGGCCCGGACGCTGCCGGGCGTGGCGGCCGTCGTCACCGCCGCCGACCTGCACGATGTCGCGCCGCTGGCGCCGCGGCTGCTCGGCGACGGCTTCACCCCGACCGAGTGCCCGCCCCTGGCCACCGGCGCGGTGAGCTTCGTCGGGCACGCGGTGGCCGCCGTCGCGGCCGACACCGCCTACATCGCCGCCGATGCGCGCCAGCTGGTGCAGGTCGAGTACGAGCCGCGACCGGCGCTGACGACGGTGGACGACGCCCTGGCCGCCGGCCGGGTGCTGTTCCGCCGTGCGTACCGCCGCGGCGACGTCGACGCCGTGTTCGCCCGCGCGCCGATCGTGCTGAGCGAGCGCTTCACGCACGGCCGATGCGCGGCGGTGCCGCTCGAGCCGCGCGGCGTCGTCGCCGACTGGGACGGCGACACTCTCACCGTGTGGGCGTCGACCCAGACGCCCTCGATCCTCCGCACCGCGCTGGCGGCGTCGCTCGGCCTCGACGCCACGCGGGTGCGCGTCGTCGTGCCGGACGTGGGCGGGGGCTTCGGGCTGAAGGTGCACGTCTTCCCCGAGGATCTCGCGGTGGCCGCGCTCGCGCGGCGGCTCGGGCGCCCGGTGAAGTGGGTCGAGGAGCGGCGCGAGAATCTCGCGGCCGGCAGTCAGGCCCGCGAGCAGCGCATGGACGTCGAGCTGGCGGCGGACGCCGATGGCGTCGTGCGCGGGCTGCGCGCTCGCGTCGTCTCCGACAACGGGGCCCACCACGTCTATCCGCTCACCGGCGCGCTGGAGCCGCTCGGTAGCGCGACGATCCTGCCGGGGCCCTATCGCGCCGAGGCGTACGCCTACGAGGTCGTGGCGGTGCAGACGCACAAGCCGCCGCTCGGCGCCTACCGTGGCGTCGGGATGACGATGGGCGCCTTCGCGATGGAACGCCTGGTCGATCTCCTGGCGGAGCGGCTCGGCCTCGATCCCGCCGAGGTCCGCCGGCGCAATCTCATCCCCGGTGACGCCTATCCGTTCGACTCCGCCAGTGGGATGACGTATGACAGCGGCGATTTTCCCGGGGCGCTCGAGCGCGTGCTGAGCCTGGCCGGCTACGAGACCTTGCGCCGGGAGCAGGCGGCGGCGCGCGCCGACGGTCGCCTGGTCGGCATCGGCATGGCCTGCTACACCGAGTACACGGGCATGGGCTCCGACGTCTTCCGCCGGCGAGGGATGCCGGACGTGCCGGGCGTGGAGGCGGCCACCGTCACGATGGATTCCGACGGGAGCGTCCGCTGCGCGACGAGCTTTCCCTCGCAGGGCCAGGGCCACGCGACCACGATCGCGCAGGTCGTTGCCGACCGCCTCGGCGTCGCGCTGCAGCGCGTGCGGGTCGTGCCGACCGACACGGCCGTGGGGCCGCTCGGCAGCGGCACCTTCGGCAGCCGCGGCGCCGTGTCGATCGGCGGCGGCGTGGCCGTCGCCGCCGATCGGATCCGTTCGCGCCTGGCCGGGCTGGCCGGTCACTGCCTGGAGGCGGCGGCGGGCGACATCGTCCTCGAGGCCGAGCGGGCCCACGTTCGCGGCTTTCCCGACCGCTCGGTGGGCCTCGCGGAGCTGGCCGGCCTGGCGTACTCGCCTCCGCCCGGCGGTCTGCCGCCCGACCTGGGGCCCGGACTGTCCGCCACCGTCTACTTCGATCCGCCGGGCCCCACCTTCTCCGGAGCGGTGCACGTGGCGCTGGTCGAGGTCGATCGCGATACCGGCCGCCCGCGCGTGTGTCGCTACGTCGTGGTCGAGGACTGCGGGCCGGTGGTGAACCCGACGATCGTCGAGGGCCAGATCCACGGCGCGGTGGCCCAGGGGCTCGGCGAGGCTCTGCTGGAGTCGGTCGTCTACGACGCCGACGGCCAGCTCCTGACCGCCACGCTGATGGACTACGCTATCCCCCGGGCCGACGACGTGCCCTCCTTCGAGATCGGCCATCTCGAAACACCCTCACCGCTCATGCCGGGCGGCGTGAAGGGCATGGGGGAGGGGGGCACCATCGGAGCGCCGGCCGCCCTCGCCAACGCCGTGGCCGACGCCGTGCGTGTGCTGGGCGTGCGTATCACGGCGCTACCGATCCGGCCGGAGTCGCTGCGCCCGCCCGCCGGCGGCTGAGCCGGGCGCGCTCGCCGATCAGCCGGCCCGCGCCCGCGTCCACAAATTCGGCGAGGCCTGGAGGGGAGATAGGCGTACCGTGCTCAGGCGATACATGCGGTGTCACTCGCAGCTATTCCGGGAGCGGTCGTGCTTCGAAGCCGGGCCCTGAGGCCGCCCCGAGAGGGGCCTGAGGGTCGATCCGGGCTCGGCCGGACGTGCAGTATGATCGATAGATGGCACGCACGCTCGACCTGATTCGCCGTCTCGAAAGCAACGTCGCCCAAGCGCTCGTCGGCAAACCGGAGGTCATCCGGTTGGCCGTCATCGGGCTCCTCGCCCGGGGTCACCTGCTGATCGAGGACGTGCCGGGAGTCGGCAAGACCACGCTGGCCGCGGCACTGGCGCGCTCCATCGGCGGAGGGTTCCAGCGTATCCAGTTCACCTCGGACATGCTGCCCTCGGACATCCTCGGCGTGACCGTGTACCAGCCGGATCGGGGCGACTTCGTGTTCAAGCCGGGCCCGCTCTTCACCAACATCGTGCTGGCCGACGAGATCAACCGCACGACGCCCAAGACCCAGTCGAGCCTGCTCGAAGCCATGAACGAGGCGCAGGTGTCGCTCGACCACTCGACATTTCCGCTGCCCAAGCCGTTCATGGTGCTGGCCACCCAGAACCCGCTCGAGTACGAGGGCACCCACGCGTTGCCCGAGTCACAACTCGACCGCTTTTTGCTTCGCATCCGGATCGGCTATCCGGAGGCGGCCGACGAGAAGGCGATCCTGCGCGGCGGCGGCGCCGCGGCGGCGGAGTCGCTGACGCCCGTGCTGACCGCGGCCGAGGTCCTCGGACTGCAAGATGAGGTGGAGCGCGTGCGCGCCGACGACTCGGTGCTCGACTACCTGATGGCGCTCGTGGCCGCCACGCGCCAGGCGCCGCTGCTGCGCCTGGGCGTCAGCCCGCGCGGCTCGCTGGCGCTGCTGCGGGCGGCGCGGGCGCGGGCCCTGGCCGACGGCCGCGACTTCCTCGTGCCGGACGACCTCAAGGCACTCGCGGTCCCGGCGCTCGCCCACCGCGTGCTGCTGCGGGCCGCCCCCGGGGCTGAGGTCGACGGCGACGCCATCATCGGCGCGATCGCCGACGCCACCCCCGTCCCCCGGTGAGCCTGTACGGGCTCGTCGCCAGATTTCAGCCGCGTCGCACCATCCGGCCCACGCGCGACGGCTGGTGGTGCCTGGGCGCCGCCCTGGCGCTCGGCATCGCGGCGATGAACACCGGCAACAACCTGCTCTACCTGCTCGTCTCCCTGCTGCTGGCGCTCATCATCGTCTCCGGCATCCTCTCCGAGCAGTCGATGCGGCGGCTGCGGCTGAGCGCGGTCGTGCCGGAAGACATCTACGCGGGGCGTCCGGCGCTGCTGGGGATACGGGTTGCCAACCGCAAGCGCTGGCTGCCGTCGTACTCGGTCACCCTGCGCCCCGGCGACCGGCGCCTCTACCTGGACCGGCTCGCCGCCGGCGAGGAGATCCTCGTCACCTGGGAGCACACGTTCGCCGCGCGGGGGCGCGCGCGGCTGCCCGGCGTGCGGGTGACGACGCGGTTCCCGTTCGGGCTGTTCGTCAAGGCCGGCCGCCCGACGCTCGAGGACGAGGCGATCGTCTTCCCGGTCGTGCGTCCGATCGACCCGGCCGGGCGGCAGCTCGTGGCCGGCGGCGCGCGCTCGCTGCATCGCCGCGGCCGTGGCCACGACCTCTACAACCTCCGTGAGTACCGCGCCGGCGACGACCGCCGGCTCATCCACTGGCGGAGCACCGCCCGGACCGGCACGCTGATCGTGCGGGAGCTGCAAGCCGACACCGCGGCGGCCACGCGCATCGCGCTCGTCGGTGACGGCACCCGCGACGCCGGGCGGCTGGAGGCGGCGATGTCCGAGGCGGCCTCGCTGGCGGTCCACCTCATCGGCACCGGAGCGGCGATCGAGCTCGTGGGGCCCGGTGTCCACGTTCCGCCGGGCCGCGGTCGCGCGCATCAGCGACGGCTGCTGACCGCGCTCGCGCTCTACGATCCGCGGACGGCGGGCGCGACACCCGCCCGGCGGGCGGGCGGCGCCAGCGAGATCGAGGTCGTCCTCGGATGACGCGCGAGCGGGCGCTGTCCGTCGCGGTCTACCTGCTGGTGGCCAACGGCTTCGCCGCGCTCTTCCTGGGCGGGCTGATCGGCGGGCCGGGCCTCGTCCTGCTCGCGGTGCTGACGGCCGGGTCGTGGTGGCAGGAGCCGCTGCGCCAGCGCATCGAGCGCGTGCCTCGGCTCGGCGTCGCGCTCGTGACGCTGGCCGGCGCCGGGCTGGCGGCGGAGGTCGCGCTGTGGGCGCCGAGCATGCTCGACGTGTTCACGCACCTGCTGGTGTTCCTCCTGCTGGTCAAGCTCTACACGCGTCGCACGCCGCGCGACGCCCGCGACGTCTCGTTCCTCACCTTCTTCATGCTGGTGGCGGCCTCACCGGTCACGACCAGCCTCGTGTTCCTCGGCCTGTTCGTGACCTTCCTGGTGGTCGGCACCTGGCTCTTGATACTGCGCCACGTGCTGAACGAGTCCGACGACGCGGTCCGGCCGGCGCTGGCGCGGACGCCGGCGCTCGGCTTCGGGCGCGATCTGTTCGGGCTGTCGCTGGCCGCCTCGGCGGCGACCATCGTCGTCACCGGGCTGCTCTTCGTCACCATCCCGCGCCTCGGCCAGGCCGCGCTGCCGATGCAGCCGGGCGGCACCCGCATGGTGTCGGGCTTCACGGAGCGCGTGACGCTGGGCGCGTTCGGCGAGATCGAGGCGGACGCCGCCGTCGTCATGCGCGTGCACCTCACCGGGTTCGAGGGGGGCCGCGGCGCACCGGAGGCCCTGCCGTCGCTGCGGTGGCGCGGCATCGCGTTCGACCACTTCGATGGCCGCGAGTGGACGGTGAGCCGCTCCACGCTGAGGCTCACGCTGCGCCGCGAGCTGCCGGTGCCCTTTCCGATCCATCAACACTACGGGGGGCCGATCCTCACCCAGGAGATCCACCTGGAGCCGCTCGGCTCGGCGATGATCTTCGGCGCCTCGCGGGTGGTACGGCTGCAGGGTCGATCCGACCTCGTGACGATCGACGACCTCGGCAACATCGCGGTGCCGGCGCCGTCGGCCCGGCTGCAGTACACGGTGGAGTCGGAGCCGGAGACCGGCGATCCCCGCCGGCTGCGCATCGCCGACACGCTCGTCCCGCACGACCCCCGCTGGCAGGCGCGCTACACGCAGCTGCCGGCGCTGCCGCCGCGGATCGGAGCGCTGGCCCGGGCGGTGACGGCCGGCAGCGCGGACCAGTACGAGGCCGCCCGCCGCCTCACGGCGTGGCTGAGCCGCGAGCTGACCTACACCCGGGTGCTCGAGGCCCCGACCACCGCCGATCCGCTGGAGGATTTCCTCTTCGTGCGGCGCGCTGGCAACTGCGAGTACTTCGCCGCGGCGCTGGCCGTCATGGCGCGGTCGGTCGGCATCCCGGCCCGGGTCGTCAACGGCTTTCAGCGGGGGGAGTGGAATCCCTACGGCCGCTACTTCATGGTCCGGCTGCGCGACGCGCACTCCTGGGTCGAGGTGTTCGTCGACGGCGCCGGCTGGGTCACGCTCGATCCCTCACCCCGCGGCGCCGTCGAGCTGGCCCCGATGGCGGCGCCGGCGACGCTGTGGCTCGATGCGCTCCGGATGTCGTGGTATCGCTACGTCGTGACGTACAGCTTCCACGATCAGCTGGCGGCGGTGGAGACGGTGCGACGGACGACGTGGACGTGGAGCGCGGCCGCGCTGCGCCCGTCCGAGTGGGGGCAGGCGCCCCGCGTGGCGGCGGTCGGGATGCTGCTCGTCGCCGCCGCCTTCGTCGCGACGGTGGGCTGGCGGCGGCGACGGATGCCGCTGGCCCGCGTCGCCATGCCGGGCTTCTACGCGCGCGCCCTTGGCGTGCTGGCGCGCCGGGGGGTGACCCCGGGGGTGGGGGAGACCGCGCGCGAGTTGGCCCGGCGGGCGCACGCCACGTGGGCGGCGCCGCTGGCGCACCTCACCGGCGCTTACGAGCGCGTTCGCTTCGGCGGTGCCGTGCTGACGCCGGCCGAGACCGCGGACGTCGACGCCGCCCTGCGGGAGCTGGCCGTGCGAACCCGCCCCCCACGATAGTGCACGCCGGGCATCTCCTCACGCGCGCCGCCCTCCGCTACGGCGACCGCCCGGCGTGGATCGCCGGCGACGCGCGCGTGTCGTTCCGCGAGGCGGAGGCGCGCGTGAACCGGCTCGCCCACGCGCTGCTGGCGCTCGGCGCGCGCCCCGGCGATCGCATCGGGATGCTGATGCCGAACTGCTACCAGGGCCTGGAGACGATCCTGGCCCCGATGAAGGCCGGGATGGCCGTGGTGCCGATGAACATGCGGCTGCACCCCGAGGAGCACGCCTACATGCTCGACGACGCCGGCGCCCGCGTGCTCGTCTACACGGAGGACTTCCGCGACCACCTGGCCTCGGTGCGCGGCCGCCTGCGCTCGGTGGAGCGCTTCATCTGCCTGGGCGCGGGCGTGCCCGGCGACCTCGAGTTCGAGTCGCTGCTGGCGGCGACCCCGCGGGCCGAGCCGCCCGAGATCCCCGTCGAGCCGGATGCGATGGCGTGGCTGTTCTACACGTCGGGGACCACGGGCCATCCCAAGGGCGCCATGCTCACGCATCGCGCGCTGCTCACGATGGCCCAGCAGTTCCTGATGCTGCTGCCGCCGCGGGGGCCGGACGACGTGGTGCTGCATGGCGCGGCCATCACCCACGGCTCCGGCTGCCTGCTCTTCCACCACCTGGCCGCCGGCGCCGCCAACGCGTTCCCGACCACGCGGTCGTTCGATCCGCCGCGCATCTTCGACGCCATCGCGCGCTACGGCGCGACGACGATGTTCCTGGTGCCCACGATGATCAACACCCTGCTGGCGGCGCCGGAGCGGACGCGGTTCGACCTCTCGAGCCTGCACACCGTGATCTACGGCGGCGCTCCGATGTACGTCGAGCACCTGGAGGCGTCGCTGGGCGCGTTCGGGCCGGTGTTCGCGCAGATCTTCGGCCAGGGCGAGGCGCCGATGACGATCACCATGCTGCCCAAGGCCGAGCACGTCACGAGCGATCCGCTCGCGCGGCGCCGGCTCGCCTCGGCCGGGCGCGAGACGCCGGCCGTGCGCGTGCGGATCGTCGACGAGGACGATCGGCCGCGGGCGGCCGGCGAGATGGGCGAGATCGTGGTGCGTGGTGACCTGGTGATGCAGGGCTACTGGAACAAGCCGGAGGCGACGGCGGAGACGCTCCGGGGTGGCTGGTTGCACACGGGCGACATCGGGTATATGGACGAGGACGGCTATCTCTACATCACCGATCGGAAGAAGGACATGATCATCAGCGGAGGCTCCAACATCTATCCACGCGAGATCGAAGAAGTGATCTGCCGCCACCCGGGCGTGTTCGAGGTGGCGGTGATCGGCGTCCCCGACGACAAGTGGGGCGAGGCGACCAAGGCCCTGGTGGTCGCCCGGCCCGGCCAGTCGCCGAGCGAGGCCGACATCGTCGAGCACTGCCGGCGCCACCTCGCCTCCTACAAGAAGCCGCAGTCGGTGGAGTTCCTGCCGGCGCTGCCCAAGAACGCCTACGGCAAGGTGCTCAAGCGCGAGCTGCGCGATCGGTTCTGGGCCGATCGCGGGCGGAAGGTCTGACATGGGC
The DNA here is from genome assembly GCA_963743355.1 of uncultured Candidatus Rokubacteria bacterium. Lineage (GTDB taxonomy): Bacteria > Methylomirabilota > Methylomirabilia > Rokubacteriales > CSP1-6 > AR5. Next base: position 1,390,488 of record CAVUPM010000002.1, on the reverse strand, counting down.
GCCCGCGACCTCGAGATCGCCCGGGAGGTGAAGCTGCGTCCCATCCAGGAGATCGGCGAGAGCGTCGGCCTCGGCGCCGACGATCTCGAGACGTACGGACGCGCCAAGGCCAAGGTCCGCTGGGAGGCGATCGCGCGCCTGAACGACCGGCCCGACGGCGCCCTCGTGCTCGTGACCGCGATGACCCCGACACCGGCCGGCGAGGGCAAGTCGACGACCACGGTGGGGCTGGCCGACGGCTTTCGCCGGCTCGGCCGGCGCGCCATCGTCGCGCTGCGCGAGCCGTCGCTGGGTCCCGTCTTCGGCGTGAAGGGCGGCGCCGCCGGCGGCGGCCGGGCCCAGATCGCGCCGATGGAGGACATCAACCTCCACTTCACCGGCGACATGCACGCCATCGGCGCGGCCCACAACCTGCTCGCCGCCATGCTCGACAACCACCTGGCCCAGGGCAACGCGCTCGGCCTGGATCAGCGCCGCATCCTGTGGAAGCGCGTGCTCGACATGAACGACCGCTCGCTGCGCAGCATCGTCCTGGGGCTGGGCGGGACGGCACACGGTGTGCCGCGGGAGGGCGGCTTCGAGATCACGGTGGCCTCCGAGGTCATGGCCATCCTGTGCCTCGCCCGCGACCTGCAGGACTTCAAGGCCCGCGTGGAGCGCATCATCGTCGGCGAGACGTCGGCCGGCGTGCTCGTGGAGGCGCGGCAGCTCAAGGCCGCCGGCGCCATGGCGGTGCTGATGAAGGACGCCATCAAGCCCAACCTCGTGCAGACGCTCGAGGGCACGCCGGCCTTCGTGCACGGCGGCCCGTTCGGCAACATCGCCCACGGCTGCAACAGCCTGATCGCCACGCGCCTGGCCCTCAAGCTGGGCGAGATCGTGGTGACCGAGGCGGGGTTCGCCAGCGACCTCGGCGCCGAGAAGTTCGTGGACATCAAGGCGCGCACCGGCGGCCTCACGCCGGCCGCGGCGGTCATCGTCGCCACCGTGCGCGCGCTGAAGCTGCACGGCGGCGTGGCGCTGGCCGACCTCGGCCGCGAGGAGGTGGCGGCGGTGCGGCGCGGCACCGAGAACCTGGCCAAGCACGTCGAGAACGTGCAGAGCTTCGGCCTCACGCCGGTCGTCGCGCTCAATCACTTCACGGGGGACAGCGAGGCGGAGGTTGCCGCGGTGCTCGACACCTGCCGCGGCTGGGGTGTGCGGGCGGCGGTCTCGCGCGGCTGGGCGCTGGGCGGCGCCGGCACGACCGAGCTGGCGCAGGCGGTGCTCGAGGCGATGGCCTCGGCCGAGCGCGGCGCGTTCCATCAGCTCTACCCCGAGGACTGGTCACTCGAGCGGAAGATCGAGACGATCGTCACGCGGATGTACGGGGGCGACGGCGTGCACGTGGCGCCGGCGGCCGCCGCCAAGCTGGCGCGCTGGACGTCGCTCGGCTACGGGCGACTGCCGGTGTGCATGGCCAAGACGCAGAACTCGCTCTCCGACGACGCCAAGAAGCTCGGTCGGCCCCGCGGCTTCACCGTCACCGTGCGCGACGCCAAGCTGGCGGCCGGCGCCGGCTTCGTCGTCGCCTACGCGGGCGACATCCTGACGATGCCCGGGCTGCCCAAGACGCCGGGCGCCGAGACGATGGACGTCGACGCCGACGGCAACGTGGTGGGCCTGTTCTAGGCGTCGTCACTGACCCTGGACCCCCAGGTCCTGCAGGAACTCCGACGCCGGGGAAACGCCTGTCACGAGCAGATGGTCCCGCGCCCGGGTACACGCGACGTAGAGGAGGTGGCGCTCGGTCTCGTACACCTCCTCGAGGTCCCCGGCGTCCGTGACCGTCTCGATGCGGGCCTGCAGCGGCAAGACTCATCGTCGCAGGCTCAGGTGCATGGTCCCGACCGGGACGCGGTCGCGCACGGTCTTCACGCCGTCGTCGAGGATGGAGAACGGGAGCCCGGCGCCTTCCACCGCCGCGCGAGCCCGCGGTAGCTCGGCGGCCGAGCGCACGAACACCGCCATCTCGCCGGCGGCCACTCCCTCGGCCGCCCTCTCGGCCAGCCAGCGACCGACGACCCCGGACTCCTCCTCGGCGGAGCCGACGACACGGAGCAGGGGAACGGGCCCGTTGAAGACCGAGATCGTCGCGCGCCGGTCCTCGGTGTTGCCGTCTACGTCGGTGATCTGCTTGCCGAGCAGGCGATCGGCCTGGCTTCTGATCTGGTGGGACGTCCGGTAGTTGATGCGCAGGGTCGCCGAACGGCCCCGGATGTCTACACCGAGCGACCGCCAGGAGAACGGCACCTGGAAGATCCGCTGCCCCAGATCGCCGGCGAAGAAGAGCCCAGGGTTGTCAGCGTCGAACACCTCTTCCATCACAGCTCGTACGCGATGTAAGTTCTCATCGCCGATCTGAACAAAGATTGAACCTGACTCTGCCAGCGCATCGCGCGCAACTGTCAGCCGATCACGAAGGTACGTTAGATACGAATGAATCCCGTCCCGCCATGTATCACGAAACGCCTTCACCTGCTCCGGCTCACCCGTGATATGTCCCGCGTTCCCATCCTTCACGTCCCGGCTGGTCGTGCTCCACCGGAAGTTGCTGTTGAACCGAATCCCGTACGGCGGGTCGACATAGATGCACTGCACCTTCCCGCGCAGCCCCTCGCGTTCCGCCAGGCTCGCCATCACCTGTAGCGAGTCGCCCAGGATCATGCGGTTCGCCCAGTTCTGGTCGTGCTGGTAGAACTTGGTCTTGTCCACGCCCTTGGGGATGCCGTTGAAGTCGGCGAGGAGGTCGGGGATCTCCTCGCCGGATTCGTGGCGGCGCTCGCGCGTCTGGCGGAGCAGGTCGTCGATGAGGGCCTTGGGGTGTCCTTGCCGCGCCAGACGAGCTGGGGGTCGAGGTCGCGGTTGCGGCGCTCGTAGGCGACGCGCAGCGGCTGCTCGGCCTCCTTCTGGATGACCGACTGGTACTCGGCCGTCGGGATGTTGCGGCGCTTGGCCTCCTCGTGGCGGTGGGCCTCGATGCGCTTGCCGGCCGGCGCCTTGCCTTTCTTCGCCATCAGTTCTTCCTTGCCCGGGGGTGGAGCACGTCGATCGCGTAGCGGACGTCCAGGCGCTCGCCCAGCCACCCGGGCTTCGCGGTCGCTGCGTCCAGCGCGAGCCCGTTCACCTGGTTCTGCGCTCGGATGGCCTGTGCGGGATCGCCCCGCACCTCGGCGGGCGGTGGGACATCGGGAATCAGCCAGCCGTGGGGATGCCGGAACTCCAGCTCGCCGGCTGGCCGGCGCTCGACCTGGTAGCCCTCCTCGTGGACGGCCCGGTGATGTCGGCGGCAGAGCAGAGCCAGGTTCGAGAGCGTCGTGGGGCCCCCCTGGGCCCAGTGATGGATGTGATGTCCCTGGCCGAACCGAACGCCGCAGCCCGGGAAGCGGCAGCCGCGGTCCCGATGCTGCAGCGCGCGGCGCAGGGCCGGCGGAATGGTCCGTGTCCGGGCGCCGATCTCCACCACGTGCCCGCCGGCGTCGTGGTGCATGACCACCCGGCTGGCGTCGCAGGCCAGGCGCTGGGACGTTTCCGCGGAAACGCGGACGCCGTCCTCGAGGACGGATTGGCCGGGGTGGTCGGGATCGGCCAGCACCGGGGCATCGACGTGGACGACGACCTGGTAGCGTTCCCCGGGCGCGCCGGGGTCGATCCCGTGGTGCAGGGCGGTCTCTGCCAGCAGGGCCAGAGCATCGGCCTGCTGCTGCTCCATCGACGGCGCTTCCACGGGAACGGACGTTTCCGCGGAAACGTCCGCGGCGTCCGCCGCCTGCACGCGAGCGCGCGGGTACAGGGATTCGCGGGCGGCGTCCAGCGCCTTGATGAGCAGCGCCCCGACCTCGGGCGCCAGGCGGCCGCTGACCGTCACCGTGCCGTCTTCATCCTGATACACATGGAGTGCGCGGGCCTTGTGCTGGAGGGCTGTATCGTCGGCCTCGGCCTTGCGGTCCATCCAGCGCCAGCCGCGCACGATGCGCTCGATGTGCGCGGCAGTACCCGCGCGGCCGACGGCCAGGAGCCGCTCCTCCGTCTCCGGCGTGGCCACACGGGTGAGGGCACGGACCTTGGCGTAGGACAGCTCGCCGCAGGCGAGGGCCTCGGCCAGCCGGGGCAGGTTCCCGAGCGCGCGGGCGACGCGCACCTTCTCCCTGGCGGCGCCCAGGTCGAGGCTCACCCGCCAGGACAGCCACTCGGCGCAAGACCGGAACCCGTTGTTCCAGCCGCCCCGCGCGTCGAACTCGCGGATGAGCTCGAGCAGGCGGGCGGTGGCGGCGTCGAGATGGGCCGACAGCTCGGCGATCTGGTCGGCCAGGCGTTCCAGCGCGGGATCAGGGCCCGGGGTAGGGAGCATGTCAGCAATGGACGCGTCGGTCGCAAGAACGTGGGATCTGAGGACAGCCATGCGCGAGTCCCCCTTGTGCTGGGGCGACTCTATACCCGGGTTTCGCGAGTCCCTGGGAGGCGCACTGCCGAACGATGATTCGTTGATCCGCGTTTTTCGCGAAGGCGGGTCGAAAGCTGCGTCCACGGGGCCCGGAGGCGCGCTGGAGCGCCATCCCGGACGCGCCGGCGACACGCGGCAACTGCGCACGCGTGAATCTGTCAAGTGAGCACTTTTGTTGACACGCCGCCGGCCCGGGCCAGCATCGCGTCGAACTCCCGGTCCACCTTGGCCTTGAAGTCGGCGTCGATCTGGTAGATCTCGGTCAGCTCGGCGAAGGCCCAGCGGCCCAGGGTGCGCAGGTTGTTGACGGCGGGCACCCAGAGGTGTCCATCGTCGTCTTCTTCTCCTTGGCGTCCTCGCGGCGGTAGCCCTTGATCTCGACCACCAGGTGCAGCAGGTCATCAGCGCCGTGGCCGTCGTCCACCAGGACGATGAAGTCGGGCAGGTAGCGACGGGTCTCGGAGCCGTACCGGTAGGGCACCTCGAGGCCGAGGTTGTGGCTATTTCGGGCTCCAGTGGGTGAGTAAAGGAGGCGGCCTTGCGCCTGGAGCGACCGCCACCATCGCGCCGAATGGGGCAGCGATGGCCAGACGCATCCTTGACGCGTTTGCCATCGACGGCGAGAAGGCCGAGAGGTTCTGGAGCTACGAGGTGTCGCTCTGGGCCTCAGGCCTTCTCGCTGCTGTCGGGGCGGGTGACGACGCCGTTGATCCGCCAGCCGCGGTCCTCGCGCACCATCTCGTAGACCGCTTCGATCCCGCGGCCGTTGGCGCCGCGCACACGCACGAGCAGGAAGAGGCGGCCGCCGGCACCCCGCTCGCTGCCGTCGATGACGGCCGAGACCGAGCGGGCGATCTCGGGATACCCACCGCGGACCATCCCCTCGAAACGGGCCCGGTCGAAGAGCTCGTGAATCTCGGCGGAGGCGAAGCCGAAGGCGGCGTCGAAGTCGTCGCGGCGGAACGCCTCGAGTTGCTGGATCACGATCCGGCCGGCGGCCTCGGCATCGGGATCGATCTGAGCCGCCGCCCCGGCCGCACACGCCAGCAGCATGACGGCCAGGAGCACTCGCGCGCCCGTGCGTGTCATGCCGCTACTTTACCGCTCCCGAGGGTGCTGCTAGTATCCCGTCGCCATGCGCACGATTCTGCTCGGCACCGGCTCGTGCTGAGCCACCTCATGCCCGGCTCCGACCCCGCCGAGCTGAAGGCGGCGGCGGAGAAGCACTTCCGCGGGTCCGGGGCCATCGGCGAGGACCTGCTCGAGGGGTGACGACGCCCCGCTTCGGTTTCTTCTTCTGGCCCTACGAGCCGTCGCTCGTGGCGCGCATGGTGCGGCTGGGCGAGGAGCAGGGGTGGGACCTGGTCGGCATCGCGGACACGCCCGGCAACGCGATGGACGTCTGGGTCGCGCTCGCCCAGGCGGCGACCGTCAGCACTCGCGTGCGGCTCGCGAGCTGCGTCACCAACCTCGCCACCCGTGATCCGGCCATCACGGCCGGCGCCGCGGTGTCGCTCGACCGGCTCTCCGGCGGCCGCTTCGTCCTCGGTGTCGGCGCCGGGCACAGCGGCGTCGTGAACGTCGGCCACCGACCGGCGACGCCGGCGGCGTTGCGGGAGGGGCTGACACGGGTCCGTGGCCTGCTCGCCGGCGACCGGCGGGTTCCGGTCTATGCGGCGGCCTCGGGCCCGGGGGCGCTGCGTGCGGCCGGGGCGGCGGCCGACGGCGCCTTCGTCAACTACGGACTGGGCGCCGGGGAGACGTCGCGGGCGCGCGCGCTCCTCGCCGAGGGCGCCGCGCAAGGCGGGCGCGACGCGGCGAGCTTGGACACGTGGTTCATCGCCTGCCTGGACGTCAGCGAGCGGCGCGAGACAGCCCTGGGCCAGCTCGGGAACATCCTGGGCTTCGTCGCCGCCTACGTCCTCGGGCCGGCGCCGGCCGAGCGCGGCGTTCCCGCCGAGCTCGTCTCCGCCATCGTCGAGCTGCGCCGGCAGTACACGACCCGGCGCCGCGAGATGGACCCGGATCTCGTCCGGCGGCTGGGGCTGTTCGATTATCTGCGGCAGCGGCTGGCGGTGGCGGGGACGCCGGAGGACTGCGCGGAGCAGGTGCAGGCGGCGCTGGCGGCCGGCGCCACCAACCTCATGTTCACGGTCAGCCTCGCCGCCGACCCCATCCGCACCGTCGAGCTGTTCGGCCGGCACGTGCTCCGGCGCTGAGATCGCCCGCCACCGTCACGGTTGATTCCGCCCGGCCGCGATAGTACGGTGCCGCTCATGTCCACTGGCCTTGCCCGCGGCCTCACCAACTACGGCGATCGCGACTTCGCGCTGTACCTGCGCCGCTCGTTCGCGCGCTCGATGGGGTATTCCGTGGCCGCGCTGAGCCGCCCCATCGTCGGCATCGCGAACTCCGCCAGCGGCTTCAACAACTGCCACCGGCACTTCCCCGAGCTGCTGGAGGCGGTGCGCCGCGGCGTGCTGTCGGCCGGCGGCCTGCCGATCGACTTCCCGACGATCTCGCTGGGCGAGGTCTTCCTGGAGCCGACCAGCATGCTGTACCGCAACCTCATGTCCATGGACGTCGAGGAGATGGTGCGCGCCCAGCCGATGGACGCCGTCGTGCTCGTCGGGGGCTGCGACAAGACCGTCCCCGCCCAGCTCATGGGCGCCGCCTCGGCCGGGGTGCCGGCGGTGCAGCTCATCGCCGGGCCCATGATGGCGGGGCGCCATCACGGCGAGCGGCTCGGCGCCTGCACGGACTGCCGGCGCTTCTGGGCGAAGTACCGGGCCGGACAGATCGGCAAGGACGAGATCGAGGGCATCGAGGGCAACCTGGCGACGACGGCCGGCACCTGCGCGGTCATGGGCACCGCCAGCACGATGGCGTGCCTGGCCGAGACGCTCGGCATGGCGCTGCCCGGCACCGCGGCCATCCCGGCCGTGCACGCCGACCGCCTCCGCGCCGCCGAGGCGACGGGGGAGACGGCGGTCGCGCTCGCCCGCTCGCGGCTGACGCCGGCGCAAATCCTCACGCCCAGGGCCATCGAGAACGCGCTGCGCGTGCTGCTGGCGATCGGCGGCTCCACCAACGCGATCATCCATCTCACGGCGGTCGCGGGCCGCGTCGGCGTGCCGATCGACCTGCCCGCGCTCAACCGGCTGAGCGACGAGACGCCGGTCCTCGTCGATCTCAAGCCCTCGGGCCAGCACTACATGGAAGATTTCTTCGCGGCTGGCGGCCTCGGCGCGGTCCTCCGAGAGCTCCGTGATCGACTGCATCTCGAGTGTCTGACCGTGACCGGCGAAACCCTCGGCGCCCGGCTGGACAGTGACGACGCCTGGGTCGACCGCGGCGTGATCCGCAGCGCGCGGGAGCCGTTCCAGCCGGTGGGTGGACTCGTCGCCCTGTTCGGCTCGCTGGCGCCGGGCGGCGCCATCCTCAAGCGCTCGGCCGCCGACGCGCGACTGTTCGAGACCGAGGGGCGTGCGGTGGTCTTCGATTCGCTGGAGGACCTGGCCGCGCGCATCGACGATCCGGCGCTGGACGTGACGCCGACCGATTTCCTCGTGCTGAAGAACGCCGGCCCCAGGGGCGCGCCCGGAATGCCGGAGGCCGGCTATCTTCCGATCCCGACCAAGCTGTCGCGGGCGGGCGTGACCGACATGGTGCGGATCTCCGACGCGCGGATGAGCGGGACGGCGTTCGGCACGATCGTGCTGCACGTCACGCCGGAAGCGGCCGTGGGCGGGCCGCTGGCCCGGGTACGCAGCGGCGACCGCATTCGCCTCTCGGTCAAGGAGCGCACGCTCGATCTGCTGGTGGATCCAGCCGAGCTCGCTCGCCGCGCAACCGGTGCCACGGCCGCGCCGGCGCCCGCGCGCGGCTACCGCCGCCTCTACGCCGAGCACGTGCTCCAGGCCGACGCCGGCTGCGATTTCGGGTTCTTGACTGGGGGCCCCGACATGGCCCCCGGATCCCCAGTCGCTCGGGACGCCCCGGCGCAGCCGGGGCGTCCCTCGACATCTCGACAGGCCCCTTAGAGGGCAGCTTAGGGCAGGTCGAACAGCAGCGCTTCGGCGTCCTGCTCGCCGACCAGCGTCACACTGGCTTCGGCGTCGATCGCCGCACCGTCGCCGGCAGCGAGGCGCTCACCGTTCAGCGTCAGCTCACCGCGTGCGACGTGCACCCAGGCGTGGCGGCCGGGCGCCAGAGGATGGACGACCGGCTGGCCGGCGCCGAGCAGCGTCGCGTAGACGCGCGCGTCCTGGTGGATCGTCACCGAGCCCTCGGCGCCGTCGGGAGAGGCCACGAGCCGCAGCCGTCCGCGCTTGTCCTCGTCGGCGAACGCCTTCTGCTCGTAGCCGGGCTCGATGCCCGCCTTCGCCGGCTCGATCCAGATCTGCAGCAGGTGCACGGGCTCCGTCGTCGAGGGGTTGGCCTCGCTGTGGCGAACGCCCGTGCCCGCGCTCATGCGCTGCACGTCGCCCGGCCGGATGACCGAGCCGGTGCCGAGACTGTCGCGGTGCTGCAGCGCGCCCTCCAGCACGTAGGTGATGATCTCCATGTCGCGATGGCCGTGGGTGGGGAAGCCACGGCCGGGCGCGACAAAGTCTTCGTTGATCACGCGCAGGGCGCGGAAGCCCATGAACCGCGGATCGTAGTAGTCCGAGAACGAGAAGGTGTGCCAGGTATCGAGCCAGCCGTGATCGGCATGGCCGCGCTCGTTTGCCGGTCGAATCATGAGGGCCATACGGAATTAGACAGTCCGCCCGACCCCGACGATTCCGCCTGGGCGACCGAGCGGCCCCGGGTGTGGCTGTCTGGTCGGCCTGGATTCGGGGTAAACTCGCCCAAGGGGGGCCAACGCGACCAGAAACTTATCAGGCCGTCCGCCTGTTTTACACGCGATGGGCGTGAGCCGAGCAGCATTTCTGAGGACTTGCGGAGCGTCGAGGATGGCAGGTCACTTGCTGTCTACGGACCTCATGCAACTCGTACATCGCGCCGTTGGCCTGTGGAAACGCCGCTCGCAGCCCCGGCCCCGCCCCCGATACGCCCTGGCGCTAGCGGGCGGAGGCGTCATCGGCGGCATGTACGAGGTCGGCGCCATGACGGCCCTGGAGGAGCGCCTCAACGGCAGCGGGTCGGGCTTCGACATCTATGTCGGCTGCAGCGCGGGATCCGTGGTCGCCTCGCTCTTGGCCAGCGGGGTGCGGGCCAGCGAGATCTATCACATCCTCGACGAAGACCTGGACGACCCGCTCAATTTCCGTCGCGGCGTCCTGTTCGCGGGCGACGCCTTCCGGATGGCTTGCAGCCGTTTCGGCCGGTTCGTGTGGGCGATCAGCAAGCACGTGCTGCGGGGCGGCCGCTGCCTGCCCGACATGCTGGCCCGCGCCGAGCGCGAGCTGCCGGCCGGATTTTTCACGCTGGAGGCCCTCGAGCGATTCATGCGGCTGGGCCTCGCATCTCGCGGGTATCGCAACTCGTTCGCCGATCTTCCGAAGACGCTGCTGATTCCGGCGGTGGACCTCAACCGGGCGGAGCGGGTCGTGTTCGGCACCGGCGAGCTGGCCTCGGTGCCGATCAGCGATGCGGTGGCGGCGTCCTCGGCGATCCCCGGGTTCTTCGATCCCTACACGATCGCCGGGCGCGACTACGTGGACGGCGGCGTGGGCTTCAGCGGACACGCCGACCTCGCTGCCGAGGCGGGGGCCGACGTCGTGTTCGTGGTGAACCCGCTGGTGCCCAACCGAGTGGCCAATGGCGGCTCGATGCGCGCGCGGGGCGTCTACACGATCATGGAGCAGGCCGGCCGCATCTACAGCCAGAACCTGCTCCAGCTCGGCATGGGCTCGCTCGCCGTGAAGTTCCCGCGCACGACCTTCCATCTCCTGCAGCCGCCGCAGGACACCGAGCTGATGTTCGGTCCGTCGATGGGCTTCGAGGCGAGCCAGGCGGCACTGCGGTTCGGCTACACGTCGACCCGCGCCTGGCTCGACGCGCAAGGCGCCGCCCTGCTGCGCCAGCTCACTCCCGTCCCCGCTGCCCTCTAGCCCGCCTGCGTCGCGCGGAGCCGGGCGCCCGCTGCGCGTGCATTATGATCAACCCGAACTAAATATCAGCTGTGGCGCTCGGCGGCGGCGCGGCGCTGGACGGCGCCGAGGCCGTCGTAGGCGGCGTACTTGTAGGCGTCGCCCAGTGACGGATAGTTGAAGACGGTGTTCACGAACATGTCGATGGTGCACTCGGTTTGCAGCGCGATGAGGCCGATGTGGACCAGCTCCGCGGCGATCTCCCCGATGATGTGCACGCCGAGCAGGAGCTTGTCCGGGTACCGGAAGACCAGCTTGATCTCACCGGAGAGGTCGCCCACGATCTGCCCGCGCGCGTTGGTCCGATAGAACCCGCGGCCGACGCAGTAGTCGATCTTGTTCTGCCGGCAGCTCTCCTCGGTCTCGCCGGCCATGGCGATCTCGGGGATCGTGTAGACTGCCAGCGGAAAGACCGGCGCCACCCGCGTCTTGTACTTCGGCAGGTCGAAGGCGTGCACCATGGCCACGCGCGCCTGCTCCATCGAGGTCGAGGCCAGCGCGGGAAATCCGATGACGTCGCCGGCCGCGTAGATGTGCGGCACCGAGGTCTGATACCGCTCGTTGACCGCCAGCAGCCCGCGCTTGTTGACCGTGAGACCGGCCCGCTCGATGGCGAGCTTGTCGACGTTGGCCACGCGTCCGGCGGCCACCAGCACCTGGTCCACGGTCAGACCGCTGCCGCTCTGAAGCTCGAGCCGGACACCGTCGGCCTCCGGGACGTAGCGCGTCACGGTCTCTTTCAGCCGCAGGTCGACGCCGAGGAAGCCCATCTGCAGCCGGAGCTGGTCGGCCATCTCGCCGTCGAGGAAGCCGAGCAGACGGTCGCGGCCGTCGATCAGGCTGACCTTGATGCCGAGCGCGCCGAAGATCGTCGTGTACTCGCAGCCGATGACGCCGGCCCCGATCACGGCCAGCGTGCGGGGCAGTCGCTCCAGCTCGAGGATCTCGTCACTGTCGTGGATGCGCGGGTCCTCGAAGGGTACGTCCTTGGGACGCGTGGGGACCGAGCCGGTGGCGATGAGAATGACCTCGGCCTGCAGCACGCGCTCGGGCCGCCCCTCGGCGGTCACCCGGATCGTGTGCGGGTCGACGAAGCTGGCGTGGCCCTGCACGTAGTCGATCGTGTGGCGCGCGATGTTCTCGGTGATCACCTGGCGCAGCGAGCGCACGACCTCCTGCTCGCGGTACATGAGGTCCTTGACGGTGAGCTCGTTCTTGACGTGGAAGTCGAGGCCGTACAGGGCGTGCTGGTTGAGGCCGGAGTAGTAGCGCGCGGTCTCGCGCAGGGTCTTGGAGGGCACGGTGCCCGTGTTGGTGCCGGCGCCGCCCGGGTAGGGCTCGCGCTCGATCACGGCCACGCGCTTGCCGAAGTACGCGGCTTGAGCGGCTCCTTTCTCCCCGGCCGGTCCCGAGCCGATGACGATCAGGTCATAGTGATTCACTCCGTCCACGCTATGACGGCGGGGCGGGACGATGCAAGTTCTTCCCAATCCTGACGAAACGGCGCGGCCCGGCCTCGCTCCGCGTGAGCCTCGCGGGCCCGGCTACCGCCGGCCGCCGGCCATCTTCAGGGCTTCCGGCGCCGTCCGGAGACGGAGCATCGCCAGCACGCCGAGCATGGGGCCGACGGCCAGGGTGGCGAACGCCCAGCTCCAGCCGACGGCGGCGACCACGGGAGGAATCAGCCAGATGGTGAGCGTCGTCAGCGCGAACCCGGCGCAGGTCTGCGTCGTCAGCGCGGTGCCCACGTAGGCGGGCGGCGAGAGCTCCGTCACGGCGGTGGAGAACTGCGCGGAGTCGGCGACGATCGTCACGCCCCACACGGAGGCGACGAGGAGCGTGAGGGCCGGGGGACCGCCGAACGTCGCGCCGATCAGGAGCGCGCAGGCGCCGCTGGCGGCCATGGCGACGATCGTCAGCGTCGTGCGCCCCCAGCGGTCGGACGCGGCGCCGCCGACCCAGCACCCGAGCGCCCCGACGGCGATCACCAGGAACGTCGCGCCGCTGGCGTTGGCGCCGAGGTAGTCGCCGCCCCCGCGCGCGCGCAGGCTGTCGGCGAGGAAGATGCCGATCCATGCCCACATCGCGTAGAGTTCCCACATGTGGCCGAAGTAGCCGAAGCAGGCCAGCCGCGGGCCGCGCTCGCGGAAGATGGCGGCGGCCATGCGCAGGTCGAAGCGCGCCGCCGGAAACGCGTGCGGCCCTTCGCGCACGAACACCACGACGAGCACCGCCGCCAGCAGGGCCAGGCCGGAGGCGACCAGCAGCGTCTGGCGCCACGGCAGGTCGGTGACGCCGCGGATGAGGTGCGGCGTGGCCGAGCCGACCGTGAGCGCGCCGACCAGGACGCCGAGGGCCAGGCCGCGCCCCTCTCGAAACCAGGTGGCCATGATCTTCATCGCCGGCGGATAGGCGCCGGCCATGGCGACGCCGGTGACGAAGCGCAGGAGCAGCGCCGAGGCGAGGTCGTTCACGGCCACGGCCAGCAGGCCGTTGGCGAGCGCGCCCAGCACGGCGCCGGCCACCAGCACGTGCCGCGCGGGCCACACGTCGGGGAGGTTGGCGAGGGCCGAGCCCAGCGTGCCGGCGATGAAGCCGGCCTGGACCGCGATGGTCAGGGCGGCGCTGCCGGCGTCGCCCAGCGCCCACTCGCGGCGCAGCGCCGGCAGCACCGCCGAGGCGCTGAACCAGACGCACAGCGCCAGCAGCTCGGCCAGCGAGAGGACGGCTAGCTGCCGCCACCGCTCCACGACCGGGGAGCTACTCGATGACCTTGCGCTCGCGCAGACCGGCGATGTCGGCGGCGCCCATCCCGAGATCCTTGAGGATCGCCTCGGTGTGCTCGCCGCCCAGCGGGGCGGCGGTGCGGATCGTCCCCGGCGTGTCGGAGAGCTTGATGGCGATGCCGAACTGCCGCACGCGGCCGTGGGTGGGATGCTCGACGTCCACGATCATGCCGCGGTGGTTGATCTGGGGATCGGCCACCATCTCCTCGACGTCGTAGACCTTGCCCACGCACACGTCGTGCTCGACCAGGAACTCGTGCCAGTCGTCGCGGTCGCGGGTGCGGATGATCGCCTCGATCGCCTCGCGGGCGGCGGCCTCCTCGGGGTTCGCCGCGCGCACGAACTGGTCGGGCTTGCGGGCGAAGCGCGCGAAGTCCGGCCGGCCGATGGCCTTGCAGAAGTTCTCCCACAGCCACGGCTCGGTGCAACCGATCGTCAGCAGCTTGTCGTCGCGCGTCTCGTAGATCGCGTAGTAGGGGTACGAGCCGCCCAGGAACCCCTCGCCCCGCCGGGGCGCCACGCCGTCGGAGAAGAAGAAGCGCATGTTCGGCGTGGCGGCCAGCAGCGACACCGTGGTGTCGAGATAGGACACGTCGACGTGCTGGCCGCGCCCGGTGCGCTCGCGGCCGAACAGCGCCAGCACGATGCCGAGGGCGCCGTGCAGGCTGGCGCCCGCGTAGTCGGCCACGAGGTTCAGCGGGATGACCGGCTTCTTGCTGCCGGCGTCACCGATCAGGTTGAGGACGCCGCCCAGCGAGAGATAGTTCATGTCGTGGGCCGGGCGGTCCCGGTACGGCCCGTCCTGGCCGAAGCCCGACAGCGAGCAGTAGATGACGCGCGGGTTCAGCGCCTTGAGCGCCGGGTAGCCGGCGCCCAGCCGGTCCATCACGCCGGGCCGGAAGCCCTCGACGATGACGTCGGCGCCGGCGGCGAGCTTGCGGAAGATGGCCTGGCCCTCGGGCGCCTTCATGTTGAGGGTCATCGAGCGCTTGTTGCGGTTGACGAAGGCGTGGATGGTGCGGCGGATGGACTGCTCGTCCTCGTGCCGATCGGGCTCGGGTGTTTCGATCTTGAGGACGTCGGCGCCCATGTCGGCCATGATCATGCCCGGCATCTCGGCCGGCGGGACGCGCGCGAGCTCCAGGACCTTGATGCCGTCGAGCACACCCATGGCTAGTCCCTCACGGTGACGAGCCGCGCCGTGAGGGCGCGGACGTCGGGAATGTCTTCGAGATGCGCGAGCTGCGTGGCCACGCCGTCGGCCTCGTCGGCGCCGAGCACCGGCACCGCGCACGCCAGGAACTTGTCGCGGAGCTGGAGGTCGCTGAGCGGCTGGTCGGGATGGCCGGAGGCGCCGCGCGGCGGCGACTGCAGCGCACGGCCGTCGCGCAGGCGGAGGGTCACGCGGCTCCACGCGTGCTCGCTGAGGCCGTCCGGCAGCGTGGGATCGACGACCATCCGCACACGGTCCATCAGCCCGCGGGTGCCGGCGTCGGCGACCGGCCCGTCGGCGAACGACTCGAGATCGACGCGGCCGGTGGCCAGCGCCGCCGCCGCGCAGAACTGCATGGAGAACTTGCGCTCCAGGCCGTTGGTCGGGCTCGCGTGGCGCAGCACGTCGGGGACGACGTGGTTGACGCCGACCTCGATGTCGACCACCTGGTCGGCGCCCAGGCCGTGGCGGCCGCGCAGCTCGAGCAGCGCGTCGATCGCCGAGTGGGTCAGCGCGCACGACGGGTACGGTTTCACCGCGATGCCGGAGACGAGCACCTGCCAGCGCTGCCCGAGCGCATCGAAGGCGTCGGGCGCCAGTGAGGCCTGGCTGAACGCCGCCGCGTAGCCCTGGCGGCCCTCGAGCGCGGAATCGGAGGCGGTCAGCCCCTCGCGCGCCACCATCGCCGCGAAGACCCCGTTGCGGGCCGCGTGGCCGGCGTGGAACGGCTTGGTCATCGAGCCGAAGTTCTCCTTGAGGCCCGAGGCGAGCGAGGCCGCGATGCCGAGGGCGTGCCGCGTCTGGGTGGGATCGAGCCCGAGCAGGCTGGCCGCGGCCGCCGCGCAGCCGAGCGAGCCGATCGAGGCGGTCGCGTGCCAGCCGCGCGTGTAGTGATCGGGGTTTAGTGCGACGCCGAGCGCGGTGCTCACCTCGAACCCGATCAGGTAGGCCAGGACGAGAGCGCCGCCGTCGGTGGGTTCGGCCTCGGCGGCGGCCAGGGCGGCGGCCAGCAGCGGCACGCTCGGATGACCCAGCAGCGCGAAGTTCGTGTCGTCGAAATCGTGCGCGTGGCCGGCGGTGCCGTTGGCGAGCGCGGCCCAGGTCGGCGAGGTGCGCATCGACGTGCCGATCACCGTGCACAGCGGCGCGCCCCCCTCGGCGCGGGCGACGGCGCGCACGCTCAGCGCCACCGGCTCGGCGGCGCCGGCCAGGATCACCCCGAGCGAGTCGAGGGCGGCCCGGCGGACCTGGGCGACGGCGGCCTCGGGACAGTCACGCAGCGAGGTCTTGACGACGAACTCGGCGAGGCGGGCGGTGGCGCTCATGGCCGCACGATAGCGGAGGGGCTGGGCGGTTGCAAGGCTGCCGGGCGTGGCGGACAATCCGGGCCGGGAGGAACCACCGTGCCACCCACCACGAATCGTCGCGTGCTGCTCCGGAGCCGACCGATGGGCGAGCCCAAGCCCACCGATTTCGAGATCGTCGATGCGCCGCTACCGGCGCCCGGGGAAGGTGAGATCCTCTGCCGCACCATCTATCTCTCGCTCGATCCCTACATGCGCGGGCGGATGAACGACGTGAAGTCCTACGCCGCCTCGGTCGAGCTGGGCCAGCCGATGGTCGGTGGCACCGTGAGCGAAGTGGTGGAGTCTCGCCATGCGGGCTTCGCGCCGGGTGACGTCGTCCTGGGCTACGGCGGCTGGCAGAGCCATCACGTGGCCCGGGCGGGTGCGATGCCCGGACCGTTCGGCCCGCTGAAGCTCGATCCCAAGGTCGCGCCGGTCTCCACGGCGCTCGGTGTGCTCGGCATGCCGGGGATGACGGCCTACGTCGGCTTGCTCGACCTCGGCCAGCCGAAGGCCGGCGAGACGGTCGTCGTCTCGGCGGCCGCGGGCGCCGTCGGCTCGATCGTCGGCCAGCTCGCGAAGATCAAGGGGTGTCGCGCGGTCGGGGTCGCGGGCTCGCAGGCCAAGTGCGACTACGTCGTGAAGGAGCTGGGCTTCGACGCCTGCGTGAGCTATCGCTCGCCCGATCTCTTCGCCGTGCTCAAGGACGCGTGCCCCAAGGGGATCGACGTGTACTTCGACAACGTGGGCGGCGACGTCCTCAAGACCGTGCTGCGGCTCGTCAACCCGTTCGCCCGCATTCCGCTGTGCGGCCTGATCTCGCAGTACAACGCCACCGAGCTGCCTCCCGGGCCCAACATGGGCTCGGTGCTCGTCAACCGCGTGACGATCCGCGGCTTCATCGTGTCGGATCACGTCGACCGCATGCTGCCCTTCCTCGCCGACACGGCCGGCTGGCTGCGCGAGGGACGGCTGAAGTACCGCGAGGACGTGGTCGAGGGGCTCGAGGCGGCCCCGCGCGCGTTCATCGGGCTGCTGCGGGGCGAGAACCTCGGCAAGATGCTGGTGAAGGTCGGGCCCGACCCCACCCGCGCCTGAGCGCCCGCGCTCATACCGCCTCGGCGAGGTCCTCGTCGGAGCGCCCGCACTGATCGCAGCGGGTGGTGATCAGAGGATTGGCCGCGGGATCCTCCAGCAGCTCGAGCGCGGTGGCGTGCACGAGGCCGCCACAGCGGCAGGGCTCGGGGAAGTCCTCCACGCACGCCGGACAGTGGGCGTTGCCGACTCGGTGGTTGACGTCCTCACCGACGACGAACTCTTCCATGGGCGCACCTCCCGTTCGGACTTCGGAAGGAGGGTGCAAACCACCTGCCGGTCAGCCATTTCGGAGCCGTCCACGGGCTTGGCAGCCAAGGTCAACGCCTGTATAGTGGCGTCGATGGACGTCGAGTACCGTGAAGAGCCCTGCCGTTCGGCGCTGAACCGGGTGCAAGGGATGGACTTCGGGTGGTCCCTGAACCCGTACATGGGCTGCGTCCACCGCTGCACCTTCTGCTACGTACGCGCGTTCGAGCTGCGGGCCGATCGCCCCGCGGACGACCGGTATGGCCGGTCGATCCGCGTGAAGGTCAACGTCGCCGAGGTCCTCGCACGCGAGCTGGCCCGGCCCTCGTGGAAGCACGAGGGCGTGGCGGTCGGTGCGGCGACCGATCCCTACCAGCCGGCCGAGGGGCGCTATCGCCTGACCCGGCGCTGCCTGGAGGTGCTGTCGGCCGCCCGCAACCCGTTCAGCATCGTCACGCGCGGGCCGATGATCGTCCGCGACATCGACGTGCTCCAGGCGGCCGCCTCCCGCGCCGACGTGCACGTGAGCTTCTCGGTGCCGACGCTGGACGTGGAGATCTGGCGACGGACCGAGCCGGGGACGGCGCCGCCGCGCCAGCGGTTGCGCGCGCTGCGGCGGCTGGTCGAGGCGGGCATCGACGCCGGGGTGGGGATGGCGCCGATCCTACCGGGCATCTCCGACGACCCGGCGCAGCTCGCCGACGTCGTGCGGGCGGCGCGTGAGGCCGGTGCCACCGGCCTCTGGTGCAACGTGCTCTCCCTGCGAGCTGGCACGCGCGAGCACTTTCTCGAGAGCCTGGCGCGTCACTGGCCGGCGCTGCTGCCGCGCTACGAGCAGCTCTATCGTGCCCCGTACCCCGACCGTCGCGAGTCCGACCCGATCAAGGCGCGCGTGGCGGCGCTGCGCGTGGGCCTGGGCATCGCCGACCGGCGCCTGCGTCCGCTCGAGCCGCCGCCGGCGCCCGGGCAGCTATCGCTTCTTGCGACTAGTAGGTGAGTCTATGCAGTCCCATGAATCTCGACGTTCTTGAAGACCTTCCCCTTCACCGCAAGGTCTTTGACCTTCCTGCCTGCACTCTTCACCTCGATGTCGCGTGTCTTCGTCCGTGCACTCTAGCCGGACGTCGCACGCTCGGCTATCATCGCGCCATCATCCAGACTGAGTTCGTGCACGAGACGGTTCGGCGCATCTGGGGCTACGATCGCTTTCTCCCGCTGCAGGAAGAGGCCATCGGCTGCGTGCTGGAGGATCGTGACTCGCTCGTCGTGCTGCCCACGGGCGGCGGCAAGTCGCTCTGCTACCAGGCCCCCGCCGCGCACCGTCGCCGTCTCGCCGTCGTCGTCTCGCCGCTGATCGCGCTCATGAAGGACCAGGTCGACGGCCTGCGCCAGGCCGGCGTGCCCGCCGCCGTGCTCAACAGCAGCCAGACGCCGGCCGAGCGTGCGTCGGTGATGCGCGCGCTCGCCGCCGGCGGCGTGCAGCTGCTCTACCTGGCGCCCGAGCGGCTGGTGATGGACGGGTTCCTCGAGCGGCTGCAGCGCGCCGCCCCCGCCTTCTTCGCGGTGGACGAGGCGCACTGCATCAGCCAGTGGGGCCACGACTTTCGCCCGGAGTACCGGCAGCTCCGCGCGCTGCGGCAGGCGTTCGACCAGGTCGCCGTCCACGCCTACACGGCGACGGCGACGCCGCAGGTACGCAGCGACATCGTCACCGAGCTGCGCCTGAGGAACCCCAAGGTCCTCGTCGGCTCGTTCGATCGGCCGAACCTCATCTATCGCGTGCGGCCGCGGACCGACCGCCTGGGCCAGGTCGTCGCCGCCATCCAGCGCCATCGCGACCAGGCCGGCATCGTGTACTGCATCCGGCGCAGCGAGGTCGAAGAGCTGGCGGCCGCACTCGTCCGCCGCGGGTTCCGCGCGGTGCGCTATCACGCGGGGCTGAGCGACGAGGAGCGCCGGGCCAACCAGGACGCCTTCGTCGAACGAGCGGGTCGATATCGTCGTCGCCACCGTCGCCTTCGGCATGGGCATCGACCGCTCCAACGTGCGCTACGTCATCCACACCGGGATGCCGAAGTCGCTCGAGCACTACCAGCAGGAGGCGGGCCGCGCCGGGCGCGATGGACTGGAGGCGGAGTGCCTGCTGCTGGCGAGCGGCGCCGACTACGGGCTGTGGAAGTCGGTGATGTCGCCCGACGGCACCGAGCCGCCGCCCGGCGCGCTCCGCAAGCTCGGCGAGATGTACGCGTTCTGCCAGCAGGCGGTCTGCCGCCACCAGGCGCTCGTGACCTACTTCGGCCAGCCCTACGAGCGCGCCGGCTGCGGCGCCTGCGACGTCTGCCTGGGCGAGACCGTGCGGGGCGAGGACACCTCCGGCCTGGCCGCGAAGATCCTGGAGGCCGTCGGCGAGCTGCGCGGGCGCTTCGGCGCCACGCACGTGGCCGACGTGCTGGCGGGGGCCGCGACCGGCCGCATCGGCCAGCTCCGTCACGAGCGTCTCGCCGCCTACGGCACCCTGCGCGGGGAGACGAAGGCGCGCGTGCGCGGCTGGATCGATCAGCTTCTCGCGCACGGTCTGCTCGCCCGCACCGACGACGAGTATCCGACCGTCACGCTCACCGAGCAAGGGCGGGCGGTGCTACGTGGCGAGGGATCGGCCCCGGCGCTGACCAGTGCGGCCGCCATCCGCGCGACCGGGGCCGATACCCTGGCGCCCGCCGAGCCCGGCGCCCAGGGCGCGCGGCCCGTCGGCGATCCCGGTGCCTACGATCGCGTGTTGTTCGACGCCCTGCGCGGGCTGCGGCGGACCATCGCGGAAGAGCGCGGGGTGCCGCCCTACCTCGTGTTCAGCGACGCCTCGCTGCGCGACATGGCGCGCCTCAAGCCGCGCACGCGCGAGGCGCTGCTGGAGGTCAAGGGCGTGGGCGCGTGGAAGTCCGAGACGTTCGGCGAGCGCTTCGTCGCGCTGATCCGCCAGCAGACGGCGTAGCGGCCAGCCGGTCCAGCGCATCCGCGGCCGGCAGCGCGACCCATCCCTCGCGGGCCGCGCGCTCCACGTGCTCGGGCGGCGGCGGCTCGCACAGGCCGAGCGCCGCGGCGCGGGCGACGAGGGCGGCCACCAGGGCGTCGAGCGCGTCGTCGCTGGCGCCGCAGAGCCGTTGCGCCGCCGCACCCAGGTCGAGCCAGCCGCACGTGCGGCGGCGTAGCTCGCCGAGCAGCGTCACGAGGCTCCCGCGGCCTTCCCGCCGCTTGTACCCGGTGGACGCGAATCCCCACAGGCGGAGCGCCGCCGCCGGGTAGACCTCGACGAGCCGCCCGGCGCCGCGGCGATCGACGGCGTGGCCCTGATCCCCCAGGCGGGAGAGCAGGCGCGCGGCGCGGAAGGCGGGGACGCCGATCAGGTCGGAGGAGACGCTGAGCGGCCACCGGCCGGTGCGGGCCGCCACGACCCGATCGGTCTCGCGGAACCGCAGCGCCGCCACCGTGGTCGCCGGCCAGTCGCCGCCGGCGTGGAAGCGCGCAACGCGCTCGACGAACGCCTCCGGCCAGCCGAACGGCACGTCGAGCCCGGCCTTGTCGGCGCCGGCGATGCGCTCCAGGAGCGCCTCGTCGTCCTGCCCGCAGGCGACGTCGACCACCCGGGCGCGACCATGCGCCCATTCGATGGCGCAGGCGGCGGTGCGCTCGGGGCGCGAGGCGAGGTCGACGCCGAGCGTGATCACGTCGCCCGCCGCGCGCCCGAGGGGCGGCGGAGGTAGCGGCCGCGCGCGGGACCGACGACCGCTCCATCCTCCCAGGCCAGGCGCCCGCGCAGGAACGTCGCCGTCACCTGGCCGGTCAGCTCCTGGCCCTCGAATGGCGTGTAGCCCTGGGCCGACGGCGAGCCCGCCGCCCGGACGACGAAGCGCCGGTCCGGATCCAGCAGGGCCAGGTCGGCGTCGTATCCCGGCGCAACGTCGCCCTTGTCGAGGAGCCCGTAGCGGCGCGCCGGGTTGAAGGCGACCAGCTCGGCCATGCGGTGCAGCGGCAGGTTGCGGCGGCGACCCTCGCTGAAGACGCCGGCCAGCAAGTATTCGGTGCCGCCGAAGCCGGCCTTGGCCAGCCAGATGTCGCCCCGGCCTCGGCCGGCCGCCTTCACCTCCTCGGCGCAGCAGGCGTGATCACTGACGATCCAGTCCACCTTGCCGTCGAGGACGGCCCGCCACAGGTACTCGACGTCCTCGCGCGGACGGATGGGCGGGTTCACCTTGGCGTAGGCGCCGGTGGGGGCGTCGACGTCCAGCAGGAGATGGCCCACGGTGATCTCGCGGCGGAAGTCGATGTGCGGGAACACGCCGGCCATCGTGAGCGCCGCCTCCAGCGCCTTGCGCGAGGACAGGTGCAGCAGGTTCACGTTGGCGCAGGCCGCCTCGTTGGCGAGGTACGCGGCGATCCACACCGCCAGCCCCTCGGAGTGCGGTGGGCGGGCCGCGCTGTAGGCGCGCAGCCCCGACAGCGTGGGGTCCCGGGCGACGAGACGCGTGTACGCGTTGAGGATGTCGGCCACCTCGCAGTGCAGGCTCACGCTCACGTGCTCGGCCAGGGCCGGATGGGTCTGCTGGATGCGTCCGGCGGCGCGCAGGATGAACTCGAAGTGGGCGAGGTCGTAGGTGTCCTCGGGGCCGATCATCAGGAAGCGACGCTGCTCGTCCTGGCCGGCCTGGCCGTGCAGCCCGTAGCCGCCGTAGAACATGAAGATCTTGAAGGACGTCACGCCGTGCTGCACGGCCAGCGCTTCCATCTCACCGACGTGGGAGGCGGTGATGGGCGCCAGGTGATAGGCGTAGTCGCAGTGATAGCGCCCCTGGGACTGCCTGAGCACCTCGGGAAAGAAGTCGGCGTAGGCGCCGCCGCGGTTCAGGTAGTACTGCCCGGTCCGGAAGTAGGTCAGCATCGTGGTGACGCCGCCACTCACCGCCGCCCGGCTCTCGCTCACCGCGTCGTCGGCCAGGGGCCCATAGATGCCCACGTGGGTGTGGGCGTCGACCACGCCGGGGAAGCCGAGGCGCCCGCGGGCGTCGTAGACCTCGAGGGCCTCGGCCGCCGGGATGTCGGATGCGATGCGCGCGAAGCGCCCGTCCTTCACGCCGAGGTCGAGCCGCTCGACCTCCGGGCGCCGCGGGCGGACGACGCGCACGTTCTTGATGACGAGATCGAGCGGCGTCTCCGGGCTCACGCGTGATCCCCGGGGGTGGTGAAGTGCTGCACACGGCGACGCCCGTGCTCGACCGCGCGCTCACCGTCCTCGAAGGCGCCGCCGGTGTAGCGCGCGATCACCGACCGCCAGAAGAGCTGCGCGTCCACGTTGCTCGCCATCTGCACGACCTCCCAGCGGCCGGGAAACCGGTCGAAGAGTCGGGTGGCCACGCCCTCGCCCACGCCCCGGCGCCGGTAGCGGCGCAGCACGAAGAACTCGCTGATCTCCCGCGTGCCGGCGCCGGCGAACCAGGCCTCGTCGCGCACGAGCGCAAAGCCGGCCAGCACGCCGTCGAGCCTGATCAGGAACGAGTGGCGCCCCGGCTCGGTCCAGAACCGCTCGATGCGCTCGGCGTTTCCGTAGAGCCCGTCGCGGCTGATGTCCCAGCCATCCGCGCTGCCGATCTCGTAGAGGTAGAGCTGCATCAGGCGGCGGAGGACGGGGAGATCGTCCGGGCCGGCCTCGTCGAGGGTGGCAGACGCCTGCATGGTCGGGCCGCTAGTATATGCGGCGACGGCCCCGCGTCACTTCGCGTCGTGGAAGATGACGCCGAGCGTGTAGCGCGTGCCGCGCAGCACCCGGCTGACACCGTGGCGCATGGCCGCCCGGTACCAGCCGCGCGCGCCCTGCAGCGGGCGGTGGCGCGTGGGGAAGATGACGATCTCGCCCTGCTCGGTGGCGATCGACTCGCCGCGCGACTGCGCGCGCGGTCGCTGCTCCACCAGCAGGAAGTCGCCGCCCTCGTAGTCCAGGCCGCGCCGGCTCAGGAAGCAGGTGAGCTGCAGCGGAAACACGACGTCGCCGTAGACGTCCTGGTGCAGGCAGTTGTAGCCGCCGGCCTCGTAGTGCAGTAGCAGCGGGGTCGGCCTCGTCTGGCCGCGGCGGTGGCAGATCGCGAGCAGGCCGGCCAGGTCCGGGGGATGCAGCGTGGCGGTGTCCAGCGCCGCCTCGAACTGGTTGGCGATGGCGGCCAGCGGGGGGTAGGCGTGGAGGCGCAGCGCCTGGACGAGCGGTGGCAGGGGCTCCGCGAAGTACTTGTAGTCGCCGACGCCGAACCGGTAGCGCGCCATGTCGATCCGGCTGCGGAAGCGCGCGTCCTCGTCGTACGTCGCGACCAGCTCGGCGCACTCATCGGGGGTGAGCAGGGGTGGGGTCCGGGCGTAGCCCCATTCCCACAGCGAGCGCTCGATGGCCGTCCAGTCGAGCACGGCTCAGGCGCGAGGCGATATCGGCCATGGCGGGAAGTATCGCATCCCCGCCGTGGCGGTGGTGGGACGCGCGCTCACGGGCAGGTGCTGCCGCCGTTCGAGTCGGCCGCCGTGCTGTCGCCGCTGGCGCAGATCGTGAACGTGCCCGCCGCGGTGGCCGAGTACTTGTACGAGGTGCCGACCCCCGTCCAGCCGGCCGGCAGCGTGGGGGGTGTGTTCATGAACGGACCGCTGACCTGGTTCTGCCCGTTCGTCTGCTGCGAGAACAGCACGGCAGGCACCGCCTGACCGGCCACGGCGGCGGCCGAGGTCGGGCAGTTCAGGGTCGCCGATCCGGCGTCGGGCAGGCCCCCGCAGTGCGCCGAGTAGATGCCGACGGCCGAGGCCACGGCCCGGGTGTCGGCCTGCGCCTTGGCGATGCGCGCGCGTTGCTGCACGTTGGCGTACACCGGCACGGCGATCGCGGCCAGGATGCCGATGATCGCCACGACGATGAGAAGCTCGATCAGCGTGAAGCCGTTTGGCCGTCTGTCCATGTCCACCCTCCTTGGGGCTCGGCCCCTCGAGGGGTGCGCGAAGAATGCCAGGCCAGACCCGCGAGAAACGCGCGGACACGCGCGAGGAGGTGCCGGGGCGCCAGGGCAGAGTGCCCGGCCTGCACGGCAGTGCTGTGCGGGTGCCGCTCAGCGGTAGGCGCCGGGAGAGGGCGTGATGGTCTTCCAGAACTCCGGATCGTGGCCCGGGAAGATGCGGGCGCCGAGCAGGCGGGCGAGGGTGGTGATGCGCTGGATCGAGTGCAGCGCCAGCGTGGGATTCCAGACGACACCGGGCACGCGCTGGCGCTGGGCGTGCTCCAGCCAGTAGCAGGCGTCACCCGTGAGGATCACCGGGCCCGTCCGCGGCAGCTGCACGAGCAGCGACTGGTGGCCCGGCGTGTGGCCGTCGGTGCGGAGCACCGTCAGCCCGGGGGCCAGCTCGGTGTCGCCGTCGAGGAGCCGCCAGCGGTAGCCGGGCAGGTCAAAGTTCTTGCGGTAGTAGAACGGCTCGAAGAACGAGGCCGGGTAGTGGGCGTAGGCGTACTCGTCCTTCTGCACGACCAGCTCGGACTTCGGGAAGAGGTGGGCGCCGCCGGCGTGGTCGTAGTGCAGGTGCGACAGGACCACCATGCTGACGTTGTCCGTCTCCAGGCCGAGCGCGTCGAGCCGGTGCACGAGCAGGTCTTCCTCGGTGAAGCGGGCGAAGGGGTCGTTGCGCATGAGGCCCGGCACCGCGCGCGGGGAGACGCCGGTGTCGAAGAGCACCAGCCCGTCGCTGGTCTTGATGAGCCAGCACGCGACCGGGATCTGCACGCGCGCTTCCGAGTACTCGCCGTAGAAGAGCAGCGACCGCTCGGCGCCCAGGAAGCCGTTCTGCAGCGCGTAGAGGGCCTCGACCGCCATGCTGGCCGGATTCTACCTCACCGGCGCACGATGGCGCCGATCAGGACGAGGATCGCCACCTGCACGAGCCAGCCGATGAGGCAGACGCCGATCGCCCGGCCGGTGGACCGGTAGTCGAGCGCCTGCCGGACGGCGATGACCACGGCGACGAGCGTCCAGACGGCGGTGACGACGAAGACGATCGCGCCCAGGATGGGCACGATGCCGGCCACGCGCAGGATGCCGGGCGAGGTCGCGAAGCCGGTGGTGCGCAACAAGTCGTTCATGTCGGTCCGCGTGTCGGGCTCGGGCAGCCAGCGGGTGCCGATGAAGTAGATCAGCCACGCCCAGATCGCCCAGCCGACGAGCCCGGCCACGGTGCCGAAGACGAGGCCGCGCACGCCCTCGCCCAGGCCGATGCCACCGGCCAGGGAGGCGAGGGCGACGACGCCCAGCGCCTGCGGGGTGGCGGTCCGGTCATTCTCGATGTCCTCGTACACCCGCGGGTCGAGCTTCGCGGCGCCGATCATCCGCTCGACGAATGTCATTGCGCTCTCCATGCGTAGGCGTAGGCGACGAACGTGGGCCGCCGGGCGAGACCGAGCTGGGCGAGCTGGAGGCGGGCGGTGACCAGCACGGCACCGGCGGGCATGAGTCCCGGCGGTGGTACCCCGGGGCGACGGAGAGCGTCGAGCGTCTCGAGCCAGGAGAAGCAGGCCAGGGGAGGTGTCATCGCGACGTTATCGTACCGGCAACGGTTCGGAAATCATTCAAGTAGAATCAGGCCAACCCTCTCCGAGGCAGGTGCCATGGATTTCATGCTGACCGAGCAGCACGAGCTGATCCGCAAAGAGGTCTCCTCGCTCGCCCGCTCCTTCCCGCCCGAGTACTGGCTGGAGAAGGACGCCAAGGCCGAGTACCCGTGGGAGTTCGTGAAGGCCTTCGGCCAGGCCGGCTGGCTGGGCGTGATCGTGCCCGAGGAGTACGGCGGCTCCGGGCTGGGGGTCACCGAGGCCGCGCTGATGCTGCACGACATCGCCGCCTCCGGGGCCGGCACCAGCGGCTGCTCGCCAATCCACTTCTACTGCTTCCCGCCGATGCCGGTCATGAAGCACGGCACCGAGCTGCTCAAGCGCAAGTACCTGCCGCGCATCGCCACCGGCGAGATCGTCATGGCGTTCGGCGTCACCGAGCCCAACGCCGGGACGGACACCTCGCGGATCCAGACGCGGGCCGAGCTGCGCGGCGACCGCTTCGTCGTCAACGGGCGCAAGGTGTGGAACACCAACGCCCAGAACGCGACCCACATCCTGCTGCTGGCCCGCACGGCGCCGCGCGACCCGGCCAAGCCGTACAAGGGTCTCACGCTGTTCTTCACGGAGTTCGATCGCACGAAGATCGCCGTGAGCGTGATCGAGAAGCTGGGCCGGGCCGCGGTGGACTCCAACGAGATCTCCATCGACGGCCTCGAGGTGCCGGTCGAGAACGTGGTGGGCGAGGTGGGGTCGGGTTTCTACCACCTGCTCGACTCCCTCAACCCCGAGCGCATCTTCACCGGCATCGAGGCGGTCGGCATCGGGCGCGCCGCGCTCGCCCGCGCGGTCGACTACGCCAAGGAGCGCGTGGTGTTCGACCGGCCGATCGGCAAGAACCAGGCGATCGCCCACCCGCTGGCAATGGCCTGGGCCAAGCTGGAGACCGCCGAGCTGATGTGCCTGAAGGCCGCCTGGCTCTTCGACCACGGCCATCCGTGCGGCGCCGAGTCCAACGCCGCCAAGCTGCTGTCGGCCGAGGCCGGCTTCGAGGCCTGCGATGTCGCGCTCCAGACCCACGGCGGCTACGGCTACGCCAAGGAGTTCCACGTCGAGCGCCTCTGGCGGGAGGTGCGCCTCTACAAGATCGCGCCGGTCTCCCAGCAGATGGCGCTGAACTACATCAGCGAGCACGTCCTGGGCCTGCCCAAGAGCTACTGACGCTTTCGAGCGCGGGCTTTGCCCGCGCAGTCCTGGCTGGGCGAAGCCCCCTCCGAGACCTTCAGTGCATCCGCTTCTCGTCGTAGCCCGCCGAGCCCTTGATGCGCTCGTCGCTGCCGGGGATGTACTGCTTCTCCAGCTCCTGGAAGTGGCTCACGCGGGCCATCACGTGGTGGCTCTCGGTCGGGTGGCCGACCTTGGTCTTCTCCAGCCGCCACTGGGCCTGCTCCTGATCTGACACGAGCTCCTCCATCGCGTTCCAGACGGCGTACATGCCGGCGTGGGCGGCGAAGAGAGTGATGAAGATGAACTTGTAGCCCAGCTCGCCCAGCTCGGCGAACGTGAACGGGTTGGGGTCCTTGTGCCACTTGAAGGACGACGAGTAGTTGAAGGCCAGCGGGGTGTTCGGATGGGACTCTCGCATCGCTCGGGCGAACGCGACGGCGGGCTCGCGGTCGGGGCTCGACAGCTCCGGCCACACGAGGTCGACGCCGGCATCCGCGTAGGCGCGGCCGCGGCGGATCGCCTCGTCGAGGCTGCCGCCGACGGCGCCGTAGGCGTCGGTGCGGGCGATGATGACGAAGTCCGGGCTCAGCTTGTCGCGGGTGTCGACGGCGGCGCGGTACTTCCCGACCGCCTGCTCCGCGCTGATGATCGTCTTGCCCGCGATGTGGCCGCAGCGCTTGGGGAAGACCTGGTCCTCGATGTGGATGCCGGCCACGCCGCTGCGCACGTACTCCTGCACGGTGCGGATGGTCGACAGCGCATTGCCGTAGCCATCGTCGGCGTCGGCGATGACGGGGATCTCGACGGCGCTGGCCACCATGGCGCCGATGCGGGCGACCTCGGTCTGGGTCAGGAAGCCCATGTCGGGCCAGCCGTTGGCCAGGGCCATCGAGTAGCCGCTCAGGTAGATGGACTTCATGCCCACCCGCTCGGCGATCTGGGCGTCGAGCGGCGAGTAGACGCCGCCCGTGAACAGGTACGGCTCGGTGCGGAGCAGCTCGCGGAAGGTCTTGCCGGGGTTGTGCATGGCGGCCGTCTCCTTCTCTCGGATTCGCCTCACTGCAGGTCGAACGGCCGTCCGGGCCGCACGGTCGCCGACTCCAGCAGGGCGCTGGCGCAGGCCGGGCAATAGGTCGTCGACTCCAGGGAGATCGCGCACGACGGGCAGCAGGTCGCCCCGCACTCCAGGCACCCGAAGCTGTGAAAAGCGTTTCGTATCTCGGTTCCACATCGGCACTGACCTGGCATTGCTTCGTCCTCCTTGACGTTCCACAACGCCGACCTGATGTTGCAGTCAGTGTGCCGTCCGGTCGAGGAGGTGACAACCTCAATATTTCTATCGGGGCGATAGAATTTCTCGATCGGAAAGATCTTTCACCTGCGGCATAATGCCCCCGTATCGCGATTGGACACGGCATAAAGGAGTCCGATCAGTGGAGATCGCCCAGGTCGAGGCCTTCCTGGCCGTCGGCACCTTCGGCGGCTTCCGGCGGGCGGCCGACGCCCTCCGCGTCAGCCAGCCGGCCATCAGCGCCCGCATCAAGGCGCTGGAAGACTCCCTCGGCGTCTCCCTCTTCGACCGTGGTCACGGCAGCCTGGCCCTGTCGCCGGCCGGCCGCGCGCTGCGCCCGCACGCCGAGCAGCTCCTGCACGCGGTGGCGCTGGCCCGCCAGGCCGTGCACGACCTGCGGCCGTCCAGCGGCGGCGCCGTCACCATCGCGGCCGCGCTGTCGATCTGCACCTATCTGTTGCCCGAGGTGCTCAAGCGCTTCCAGGCTGCGCATCCCAAGACGCTCATCACCGTGCGGTCGGGTCACTCCAAGGAGGTCCTGGGGATGGTGCTGGCCGGCGAGGCCGAGCTGGGGCTCGCCCGCTCGCTCAACCACCCGGAGATCGAGACGGTGAGCTTGCGCGACGACCCGCTCGTTCTCGTGTCGGCGCCGAGCGGGACGATGGCCCGGGCCGGGCGCGCGCGCCTGGAGGAGGTCGCCGCCCAGCCGCTGATCCTCTTCGACCGGGGCTCCAGCGACTGGACGCTGTCCCACGGCCTCTTCCGGCGGGCCGGGCTCGTGCCCAATGTCGTACTGGAGGTCGAGTCGATCGAGGCGGCCAAGCGGATGGTCGAGCGGGGGATCGGGCTGGCGTTCCTGCCGCAGATCGCGGTCGTAGGCGAGATCCGACGGCGCCGGCTGCTCGCCATCGACGTCCGCGATGCCGAACCGCTGAGCCGCAGTCTCGACGTCATCCATCCGCGCCAGCGCCCGCTGAGCGCCGAGGCCCAGGCGTTGCTCAAGACGCTGCGGGCGGCGGTCGCGGACGCGGCCCCGGCGCGCAGCGCCGGCCGCAAGAAACGACGGCGCTAGGAGCGGGCGCCGGCGTGGAGCGGGCTTGACCGCTGTTCGCTGCACCTCGGTCGCGCATCCCGCGACGAGAGCGCACGCCAGGAGCAGCTCGTCATCGTGCCGTCCGCTCCAGCTCCTGGCGAAGGAGCTGGACGTTCTGGCGCAGCTCCTGCGACGTCGTCGCCGTCTTCTGCGACAGGGCTCGGGCCCGCGCGTACTCGGCGTCGGCATGCGCCTCGTCCGCCAGCCGGCCCGCGTCGGCCCACGACCGCCCCTCGGCGGCGGCCTTGGCCTGGCCGAGCTTGGTCTGGGCCGTGTCCAGATCCGGCGCCGCGGTCAGGGCGGCCTCGCTCTGGGTGGCGTCCTGGATGGCCCGCTCCGCCGCCACGATCTTCTCGGTCGACGCGACCCGGGCCTTGCCCGAGCACCCCGCGGCCAGCAACGCCGTGATGGTCAGGCCCACCGTTACCATCGTCTTGACCAGCTTCGGGTGTGTGCTCACTTGTGGGTCCCTCCTCTCTCCACTGCCTGACGTGCGACCCGACCACCGTGCGGCTCGCGTTGCGCGATGCCTGTCCTGGTTGTCGTGCACGGCGGGGGTGGTTCCTAGGGCGAGATGGGCCCCTGCGGACGGAGATTGGGCCCTACCGGGAGCGCCGCCGACCTACCAGCCGAGGAGCAGGACCGTGCTTCGCCCGCTCGCGAGGTAGCGGTCGGGCGGGTCGATCGGCACCTCGCGTCCCGGAGCCGCGAAATCCTCGCCGGCCGGCAGGCTCGTGTCGACCACGCGCAGCCAGCGGCTTCCGGTCCGCGACTTGGGCAGCAGGATCGTTTGCGGCTCCCAGTGGGCGTTGAGGATCACGAAGAGCAGGTAGTCGCGGCCGCTGGTGGGCTCCTCGCCGCCGTCGAGCTGGTAGCAGAGGGTGCGCAGCTCGGGATCCAGCCACCTCGGCGGGCCGAGATCGGCGCCGAACCAGCTCACGTCGGGAATCCGGTCGGCGTCCAGGTCCTTGCCCAGCAGGAAGCTGCGGCGCTGGAGGATCGGAAAGCGTCGGGTGAGCGCGATGGCCTTCCGGACGAAGGTCTGCATGTCGGCGTGACGGGCGGCGGCCTCCCAGTCGAACCAGCTGATCTCGTTGTCCTGGCAGTAGGCGTTGTTGTTGCCGCGCTGGGTCCGCAAGAATTCGTCGCCACCCAGGATCATCGGCGTGCCGACGGCGAAGAGCAGAGCGCACGCGTGGTTGCGGGCGAGCTGCCGGCGTAGCGCCAGCACGGTTGGATCGTCGGTGTCTCCCTCGACACCGCCGCTCCAGGAGTGGTTGTCGCTGGCACCATCCTGGTTGTTCTCGCCGTTCGCCTCGTTGTGCTTGCTGTTGTAGGCAACCAGATCGTGGAGCGTGAAGCCGTCGTGACACGTCACGAAGTTGACGCTGTTGAAGGCCGAACGGCCGTCGTCGCCGTAGAGATCGGCCGAGCCGGTGACTCGCCGCGCCAGGTCGGGGACCTGGCCGGCATCGCCCTTGACGAACCGCCGCACGGTGTCGCGGAAGCGGCCATTCCACTCGCCCCACTCGATCGGGAAGTTGCCCACCTGGTAGGTCCCGAGGTCCCAGGGCTCGGCGATCAGGATCGCGCGCGCGAGCACCGGATCCTGCGCGACGGCGTCGAAGAACGGCGCCGCGGGCTGGAACCCGCCGTCGCCGGCCCGCCGTCCCAGCACCGAGGCGAGATCGAAGCGGAAGCCGTCCACGTGCATCTGCTCCATCCAGTAGCGGAGCGAGTCCATGACCAGGCGGATCACGGCCGGGCTGTCGAAGTCGAGGCTGTTGCCGCACCCGGTGTAGTTCATGTAGTAGCGGCCGGGCGCCTCCGGCGGACCACTGAGCGCGTAGTAGGACGGGTTGTCGATCCCCCGGAACGAGAGCGTGGGGCCGAGCTCGTTGCCCTCGCCCGTGTGGTTGTGGACGACGTCGAGGATCACCTTGAGGCCCGCCCGGTGTAGCGCGCGGACCAGCGTCTTGAACTCCGCCACCTGGGCGCCGGGCGCTCGCCCGGTGCCGTAGGACGACTCGGGCGCGAAGAAGCCGATGGAGTTGTAGCCCCAATAGTTCGTGAGCCCGCGGGCGAGCAGGAAGTCGTCGATGTAGAACTCGTGGACCGGCAGCAGCTCGACCGCGTTGACGCCCAGCGCGGTGAGGTGCGGGATCTTCTCGATGAATCCCAGGTAGGTCCCGGGATGCTGCACCCCGGACGACGGGTGGGCGGTGAATCCCTTGACGTGGACCTCGTAGATGACCAGCTTCTCCAGCGGCACGTGGGGCGAGGCGTCGTTCTGCCAGTCGAAGGCGTCGTCGACGACGATGGCCTTGGGCACGACGGCGGCGTTGTCCCGACGGTCGAGGGAGAGATCGCGCTTGTCGCTCGCAGGGTCGTAGCTCAGCAGCAGGTTGTCGGTGTTCCGGAACTTGCCGGTCACGGCCTTCGCGTAGGGGTCGAGGAGGAGCTTCGCGTCGTTGAAGCGGCGCCCGGCCTCGGGCCGGTGCTCGCCGCCGACGCGGTAGCCGTAGAGCTGGCCGGCCTTGACCCCGTTCACGAATCCATGCCAGACGCGCCTGGTGGGCCCCGAGAGGCGGATGACGTCGGTGGGCGGGCCGTCCGCGCGGTCGAAGAGGATCAGCGACACCTCGCTGGCCGCCTGGGAGTAGAGCGCGAAGTTGGTGCCGTCCGGCATCAGCGTGGCGCCCAGCGGGTAGTGCATGGAGTCCTCCCCGGCGACGGTCGCACGCGAGGTGTCCCCGCGTCAGGGCCGATCGTAGCCGACCCCGGGCCCACTCGCATCTTGAGATGCCGGGGATTCCCGGCGATGAGAGGTGTGACATGAGAGCCCTGGTTCCGCTGGCGATCCAGGCCAGCATCGTCCTCACGGTCTTCGGGCTGGCGCTCGGGATGAGCCTCGACAGAACCGGGCACCTGCTCCGCCGGCCGGGGATGCTGGTGCGCTCGCTCGTGGCCATGAACGTCGTCATGCCGCTGGTGGCGGTGGCGCTGGGGGTCGCCTTCG
This sequence comes from uncultured Candidatus Rokubacteria bacterium, assembly GCA_963743355.1. Taxonomy (GTDB): domain Bacteria; phylum Methylomirabilota; class Methylomirabilia; order Rokubacteriales; family CSP1-6; genus AR5. Next base: position 1,357,974 of record CAVUPM010000002.1, on the reverse strand, counting down.
CGCTCCACCCCGCGGTGAAGATCGCCCTGGTCGCGCTGTCGGTGTCGCCGGTGCCGCCCCTGCTCCCCCGCAAGGAGCTCAAGGCGGGGGGCGAGGCGTCCTACGTCATCGGCCTGCTCGTGGCCGCGGCGCTGCTCGCCATCGTGTTCGTGCCCGCGGCCATGGCGCTGCTCGGCTGGGCCTTCGGCCTCTCGATCCACGTGCCGGTGGCGCCGGTGGCGCGGATCGTCACGATCACCGTGCTGGCCCCGCTCACCGCCGGTCTGCTCGTGCGCCGCGTGGCGCCGTCGTTCGCCGTGCGGATGGCGGGGCCGATCTCCATGGTCGCCACGGCGCTGCTGGTCGTCGCCGCCGTGCCGGTGCTGTTCGCCTCGGGCCCGGCGATCCTCTCGCTGATCGGCAACGGCACGGTAGCCGCCTTCCTGGCCTTCAGCCTCATCGGACTGGCCGCCGGCCACCTGCTCGGTGGCCCCCGCCCGGCCGAGCGCGTCGTGCTGGCCCTGACCACGGCCTCGCGGCATCCCGGCGTGGCGTTGGCGATCGTCACCGCCGCCTTCCCGGATCAGACGCTGGCCATGCCGGCGGTGGCCCTCTATCTGCTGGTGGTCGGGATCACGTCGACGTTGTATCTGACGATGGTTCGCCGTCGCCGCGCCGGTCACGCGGGCCAGACGGATCGCGCGGTGTCGAAGCGCTCAGCGGCCTGACGCGGATTCTCCGGCGCTCGGCGCCCTCCGGCCAGCGCGAGGCGCGGGGCGGTCCTCCAGCACCGAGCGGTGGACCGTGGCTGTCATCCTCATCTACCTCACACGGCCGCTCAGCGCCCGCCGTTCACGACCGCCTGCCCAGCGGTGCTGGCCGCGTCTCGCATGTCAAGCCGCCGTCGTCTTCACGTTCTCGTCGGGTGGTGGCGCAGCCAGCCGGGTGCGATCGGGTGGATCTGCCACCGTCGGGCCGGTGCCCGACGCCGTCAGCAGCGACGCGTCACGGCGACTGGGTCCAGTATCCCCTCCCGCTATCCCGCCAGAGCTCGCGCGCGACGATCCGGCGGCGATCGGCGGAGAGTACGCCGTCGACGACGACCACATCGCCGGTGCGCAGCGCCTGGTACGAGGACTGGTCGGTCTGCGTGAGGTCGATGGCAATCGAGGCTCCCGAGTCCGTAATCACCTGCATCCGCGTCCCCCCGACCCACTGGATCGAGCCGACGAACCGGATCAGCTCTTGCGCCTCGGCCGCGACCACGACGAGCGCAAGCAGGAGGACCGTACCGAGGAAACCGGCGGCCGGCACCAGCACCCACTCGGAGCGCAACGCTCCACGTGTACGGCGCGGCCCGCGATCGAGCGCGGACCGGGACCGATCTGGTGAACGATCGTCAGCGATCGGAAGCCTCATGGCCAGGCTGACTCTCTCGACCCCGCGCGATCGTACGGCGGCGCGGACCAATGCGCCATCCGACGAAGGTCCCATCGCGGGGGCCGAGCGCGCCGTCGGCTCGGCGATCATCCGCTCTTGTCGCGGCCGCCTCGGGGATCCGGACGGTGGCGGACCTTCGCGGAAAGCGCGTCGCGCTCGGGCCCGGGCCCGGGCCGTCACTTCGGATCCTTGCCTCCCGGGTACTGCTTGAGCCAGTCGGCCTTGACGTCGTTGGCCCGCTGCTTGTCCTTCTCGGTCATCAGCCATTTGCCGCGGTCGTTCAGGTCGTCCGGTTTGTAACGGTCCTTCTGGGGCATCTGCGACACGTGGCAGTACTGGCAGTTCCGCGCCGGCACGCCCTGCTTCGTTGCCTCCGAGAGGAGTTCGGGTGTGGCGGAGGTGGAGGCCGTCCACAGACACTCCGCCAGCACCGCCGAAGCCGCGACGAGCAGCGTCATCCGCTTCATACGAGAGGCCTCCTCGTGATGTTCACCGCGTGCGGCGGGTGTGGGGACGCTCGGGCGAAGTGGGTCCGCCGCCGGCCCATACTCGGGTACTGCCGAGCCGGCGGCTAGAGCCATACGGTCCTGGCGATGGCGCGTTTGGCGTTTGTCGGCGGCGACGTTCTCGGGCGGCGAGCGTGCGCAATCCGTGAACTCGGTCAGGAGGCATACGATGCCGACTCCGGAGCGCTCGAAGGCTGAAGTCTGGACGCAGTGGTGGCGACCGTGGGTGCTGCTCTTGGCTCCCTGGTAGGCGGCGTGGGACTACTGGCCGGACGCCGCTCAGCATCGCCCCCCGGATCATCTCGAGGTGGGACCAGCGGATTCGGTCGACTCTGCGACTGTTTGACGCGGGAAGCGTGCGTCAGTCGTTCATCGTCTCTGGGACCACACGGGTGATCACGATCTTGGTGATCTGCGCGCGGTAAGGAGGGGAGAGCGGCGGCCTCGCGACCGCCGGGTGACTACCCGTTTGATGGGGACGCGCCGGCGCCGCCCGGCTCGCGCGACGCCAGCAGGCCGCCGACGGCGGCTAGCGCCAGCCCGAGCGCGATCCCGGCGAGCACGTCCGAAGGCCAGTGGGCGCGCAGGATCACCCGCGCCACCCCCACCAGCGCGATGACCACCAGCGCGAGCGCGCGTACCCACGCGCACACCCGTGGTGGCAGAGCGGAGGCCAGGAACATGACCGCGCCGAAGAAGGCCGCCGCCGCCGTCGAGTGGCCGCTCGGAAAGCCGAGCGAGAGCGCCTCGGGACGCGGCCGGCCCACGAGCTGCTTGAACGCCCACTCCAGCGTCGGCGCCATGGCCATCAACCCCACCCACAACCACCACCGCTCGCGCGCCCGCGGGAAGACCACGAAGAGCAGGAGCGTGCCGGGCAGGAGCACGCGCCAGTCACCCGCGCTGTTAACGACACGCATGACGGCCACCACCGGGGGCGTGGCGAGGCCCAGCAGCGTCTCCCGCACCCCGACGTCGGCCGGCACGGCGCCCAGCAGGAGGATGGCCGCTGTCAGCGCCAGGAAGCAGGCGGCCGCCACCGTCAGCACGCTCCGCGGAGTGACCATCGAGGCGGCCATCACTCGGAGCCCGCGTCGTCGCGCCGGGTGAGGATGGCGACGACGATCACGACGACGGCGCCGGCCAGGAGCGCCAGGCCGCCGAAGACCAGCGCGACGGTGAGTGGTGACCAGCCCTCGCTGCGGAGTCCCGCGGGATGATCGGCCCAGGCCGGCGTGGTTGCGAGCACGGCGGCAAGGGCGGCGGCCAGCCGCCGCACGTCAGCGGGGACGGAGCGCCATCCCGTGCGGCGCCTTCCCGACCGGGATGGTTCGAACCTGCGCGTGCGTCGTGACGTCGATGACCGAGACGTGATCGGCCCAGCGGTTGGTGACCAGGGCGTAGCGGCCATTCGGCTCCATCGTCACCAGGTCGGGGTAGCCCTTCTGGGGGATCGACGTGACGATCTTGTCGGTCATGGTGTCGATGACGACGATGCGGTTCGCCCGGCGCAGTGTCGTGTACAGGTAGCGGCCGTCGAGCGTCAGCGTGGACTCGTGCACGATGCCGGGCAGCGCGATGGTGCCGATCGGCTTGTTGGTCGCGGTGTCGATCTTCAGGATGGACTTGTTCTCGCCGGCGGCGGCGTAGAGCACCTTGCCGTCGAGGCTGAGGGCCAGGCCCATGGCGTCGCCGCCGCCGTGGACGTGGCGCGCCACGACCGTCCGCGAGGCGACGTCGATCACCGTCAGGTCGCCGGCGGTCTCGCCCGACACGTACAGGCGCTTGCCGTCGCGCGAGAAGAGGCTGTGGGCGGGCCACGTCGAGACCTCCACCCGGCCGTCGATCTTCTCGGTCAGCAGGTCGTAGAAGATCACCTCGTCGGTGCTGGTGTCGCTCGCCCAGTCGAGCACGAGCAGCTGGCGGCCGTCGGGCGTGAAGGCCAGGTTGTAGGGGTTGCCGCCGATCTTGACGCGCTTCACCAGCTTGCGGGCGTCGGCGTCGATCACGCCGAGGTCGTGGCTCTTGTCGTACACGATCCACGCCGTCCGGCCGTCGGGATGGAAGACCACGCGGTTGGGCTTGCCACGCCCGACCGGAATGGTGGCGACCACCTCGAAGGTATTGGTGTCGATGACCGAGATCGAGTCGGACTTGGTGTTGGTGATGAAGAGCGTGGCGGCGGCGGCCGGGCTGGCGGCCACCAGCAGCACGCCGACGAGCAGGCTGGCCAACGACCTCACGACTCGGCTCCTTCCGGCGCCCTCAGGGCGCCAGCTTGTCGATCGCGGTGATCGCCAGATTGGGTGGCGTGCCCCGCAGGGTGAATCGTACCGCGTCTCCCGGCTTGACCGAGTCCAGAATCTTCGGCGACGTGGCGCGGAAACCCATCGTCATCGCCGGCATGTAGCCCGGGATGTCGCCGTGGGTGATGACGACGATGCCGATGTCGGCCAGCCCCGCCCGCACGACGCCGGTGCCAAGATACTCGCGCTCGCCGCCGGCGGTGGTCGCCGCCGCCGCGCGGGCCGCCCGCAGCTCGCCGTCGAGCCGCCGGGCTTGCTGGCCCCACCACAGATACCCGGCGCCCACGCCGAGGACCAGGGCCAGGTCGACCAGGACGACCACCCGCCACGGGCGCATCAGTGCACGTGCTCCGCGGGCGGCGGCGGCGCCGCCTTCTCCTCGTTGAGCCGCTGCACCTCCGCCAGCAGGAGGTTGGGATCGCGCCGGGGGTCGCCGGGCGCCGCCACGACGGCCCGCAGGTAGCCCTGCCGGTCGATGAGGAACTCGGCGTGGGGCGCCGGTGAGAACAGCCGGTAGGTGTCGACGATGTCTCGGGCGCCGTCGGTGACGACGGGATAGAGGATCAGCGGCCCACCGGACAGGCGCCGGATGGCGTCGGGATCCGCGCTGGCCGGCACGGCGATGATCTCGACCTCGAGCGTGCTGAGCGTGCCGTGGGCCTCGCTCAGCTCCACCAGGCGCGGGTAGGAGGCCGGCAGCGTGTAGAGCACGAGCAGGACGATCTTGCGCCCCCGGTACTCCCGGAGCGAGCGCGCGTACTCCGGGCCCACGCTGAAGCTGAAGTCCGGCGCGACGATCCAGGGCAGCTCCGGCTCGATGGCGGGGCCCAGCAGACGCGAGGCGTCGGCGGCGCCCAGCGCGCGCAGATAGTTGATCAGGTGCCAGCGCGCGTCGGCATCCAGGCGATCGCCGAAGGCGGGCATCGGCGGTCGCCCGTTGGTGATCCACCAGAAAATATCGCCGGCCGTGTGCAGGGCGACGTGATGGGCGCGCAGGTCGGGTGGCCGCGGCTGCAGCGTGGCGGCCGCAGGCCCGTCGCCCGCGGCCCGCGGCCCGTGGCAGACGGCGCAGTGCTCGCCGAAGAGCGCCATGCCGTCGGAGATCGACGTGGCCTGGTAGGGAACACCGGGACGGTAGTACGTCGTGGGATAGGCGTCGCTCGCCAGCGGCGGCAGCGCGATGGCCACGCCGATCACCAGCACCACGGCGCCGCCGGCGAGCACCGGCAGGCGCAGCCGGCGCAGGGCCAGCGAGGCGAGCAGGGCGACGAGGCCGAGCACGGCCACCTGGCTGCCGACGAGCACCTGGGCCTGGAAGTCCGGCGCCCCCACGAGGTTGTCGAGCGTCAGCCGATAGGACAGCGGCCAGGTCGGCGCCACGTGGCGCGCGGGCGGCGTCACCGTCATCGCGGCGACGACGGCCAGGACGAGCAGCGCCAGCGCCGCCTCGGCGGCCACGAGCCGGCTCAGGCGACGCATGGCCGGGCGGCCGATGGTGGCGGCGTCGCCCGCGAGCGCGGGGATCACGCGGCGGTTGAGCGTGGCCAGCCCCAGCATCGCGGCGAAGGCCACGAGCTTGACGACCAGCAGCCGCCCGTGGCGCGTGCCGAGCAGTCCTGCCACGCTGGCGATCTGCACCCACGTGCTCCAGAGCCCGGAGACCAGCAGCGCGCCCACGAGCGCCAGCGCAAGGCGCGAGAACCGGCCCGCCGCCAGCACCGCGTAGGGCCGCGCATCGGCGCCCGCGCGACGCCCGGCCAGCCACAGCAGCAGCGCCAGGGCCGGGAGCCCGCCGACCCAGACGCCACCGGCGACGAGGTGGACGACGTCGGCGGCGAGGGCGGCCGCCGCACCGGGCTCGACGGCGGCCGCGTGACCGGCGGCGGCCACGAGGGCGAGCGCGACGACGCCGAGCAGCGCGACCTGGCCGCGCAGCGCCCGCCAGTCGGCGCGCTCGCGCACCTCGGCGCGCACGATCACGAAGGCGCCGAGCAGGACGAGCAGGCCGCCGCGCAGCAGCCACACGGTCCCGCCCTGCGTCTGCAGCAGCATGCGCGCGATCGCCTCCGGTCGGAGCGCGGCGGCGGCGGAGCCCTCGAGCACGGCCGTCTGATGGACGACCGCGACGAGCCCGGTCAGGAGCGCCAGGAGGACGAGCGCGCGGCCGGTGGTGAGGATCCACGATTCCCAGCGTCGCGCCGTCGGGCGGTCCGAGGGCCCGGCCAGGAGCAACAGGGTGGCCCCGCCCACCAGGAAGATCGACGACGCCAGGTGCAGCCAGCGGGCGAGGAGCCCGGTTACTTCCCCCACTCGAAGCTCACTTCCGCGCCGCGGGCGAACCGGCCCGCGGCCGCCGGCATCAGACGCAGCGTGGGCTTGCCGATGGCGATCGTGATCTTCTTCGTCGCGGCGGGCAGGGTGACGTCGGCGCCGTAGTGAAAGCCCTTACCGCCGAGCATCGGGATGAGGCGGAGCACGCGCGGCGCCGCCTTCTCGAGGTGGATCGTCGCGGTGATCGGCAGGTACGGCACCGGCTCACCGAGCGCCGTGTCGCTGACGAACACCATGAGGTGCGCCGGCGGCCCGCTCGCGGCGCCGGCGCCGTGGGGCTGGTGGCCGCCCTGGTGCTGATCATGCTCGTGGCCGCCCGCGCCGGGCCCGGCATAGGCGAGGCGCACGCGATAGTCGCCCACGACGCGCTCGCGCCCGGCCGGCGCCTCGGCGGGAGGGTGCGCATGCTCGCCGCCGCCGGTGAGGCTGCGGATGTAGGCGACCAGGTCGATGGCCTCGGCCAGCGTGAGGCTGTCGCGAAAGTCGGGCATGATCGACAGCCCGTCGGGGCCGGTGTGCCCGGAGCCGGTGACGATCACCGCGTTCGGATTGAGGATCGCCTCGGCGAAGTACTCGGCCGGATGGTGACTGCCCATCCCGGCCAGGCCCGGCCCGCGGCGCGTGGGATCCGGCGTGACGGGCGGGAACGACTCGCCCTTCACCTCGTGGCACTGGTAGCACTCGAGCTTGACGAATGCCTCGCGGCCCTTCGTCGCGTCGCCGTCGGGCCAGGCGAACCGCCAGCCGGGCGGCACGCCGCCGGCCCGATGCATCTCGTCCATGCCGATCCGCACGCTTCCGTTGCCGCGCTCGGCCGGCTTCGCCGGCGTCGGGCTGCCGCTCGGGGCCCCGTGATCGTGGCGGGGCTGGGCGAGCGCCGGCATGATGCGCGGACCGGCGAACAGTGCCACGCTCCCCAGCATCAGGACGCCAAGCGCGCTGGTGCGGAGCCACCGGTTCATCATCGACCGCCCTCCTCTGGAGTCACGTGCAGCACAATCGTCATCGTCGCCGGGAACTGTTCCTCGTGCCAGGCGACCAGGAACCCGCCCGGCACGACCGCGACGTCGGGGGCCCACGCCTTGATCGCCTGCGACAGCGTGCGCACGGGACCGAGGCTCCGGCCACCCTCCCCGACGGAGCGTAGCAAGATCCGGCGACGGACCGCCGTCGAATCCTCCCACACCACGATCCCGCGGCCCGCGGCGTCGATGGCCAGCCGCGCGTGGTCGGGCACCGAGCCCGTCGCCGTGTGCACGCGCCGCGGCGGACCGAAGCGGCGCCCGTCGGGCGCGGTGGCGAGGAGCACGTCGGGCCGGCCGCCCGTGCCCTCGGTGTACCAGATGGCGTAGAGCCGGCCACGCGCGTCGGCCGACACCTGACCGCCGCGGTGGGGACACGCGGTGATCTTCCAGCGATCGGCGTGCACGGTGGTGGCGGCGTCGAAGGTGCGCCCGCCGTCGCTGGACCGCGAGACGACCATGTCGCGGATGTCGCCGGCGAAGACCTTGCGCCACAGCACGGCCGCGGCGTCGCCGGGGCCGGCGGTGATGCTCACGCGGCAGCAGACGCACGTCTCGCCGCTCTCCAGCCGGGTCACCCGGTCCAGGCGAGCGCCGCGGTCGGCCACGCGGGCCACGTAGGTCGCGGTCTGGCGCGCGCCGTCGCGGCTGTCGATCCAGCCGACCACCACCGTGCCGTCGGGCGCCACGGCCAGATCCTCGAACGAGTGCGAGATCGGCCGGTCGTCGTTCACGCGCAGCGGCGGCTCGAACGTGCGGCCCCCGTCGAGCGAGCGCGACAGGTACAGGTCCGAGGCGAACAGCACGCCCTCGGGCCGCGGCTTGACCGCCGACCAGGTCACGTAGATCTCCCCGCCGGGGCCGACGGCGAGGCCGGGGGCCTGGTGCAGCGAGTCGACCGACGTCCCGGACGGATTCACGCGGACCGGCTGGCCGCCGTGGCCCGGCCGGGCGACGAGGACCATGTTGCCGCCGTGGCCGCCGGTGATCCAGGCCACGATGGCCTGGCCGTCGGCGCCCACGGCGACGGCCGGCGCCGAGACGTGGACCTCGTGGCCGCCGGCGGGGTGGGCCAGCTCGAGGCGGCCTGGCGGCGCGGGGGCGCCGATGCCGGCGACGGGAATCGCGAGCAGCAGTAGGAGCAGTACGGTGCGCGAACGATGCATATCCATCTCCTCAGGCTCGGATCAAATACCCAGACGGGTCTTGGCGCGGAGCGCCGCCTGCTGCGCGGCGGCGATCACCGGCGCGCGCCGCCGCCGCACGTCGTCGGCCGCCGCCGCGCCGGCCGTCTCCGGTGTCCCCGAGCGATAGGGCGGTTGCGGGTCGTACTCGATGACGAGCTGGATCCTGCGGGCGTAGTCTTCACCGCGCAGAGCGGCGGCGAGCGTCAGGCCGAAGTCGATCCCCGCCGTGACCCCGCCCCCGGTGAGCCGGTTGCGATCCACGACGACCCGGTCGGCGGCCGCGGTGGCCCCCAGGAGTGGAAGCAGGTCGCGGACGTACCAGTGGGATGTCGCCCGGTAGCCTCGCAGCACACCGGCCACGCCCAGCAGGAGGCTGCCGGTGCACACGCTCGTCACGTAGCGGGCGCGGGTACCGCGGCTGGCCAGGAAGTCGACCACGTCGCGGTCTTCCATGACAGCGACCGTGCCCTTGAGTCCGCCCGGCACGAAGAGGACGTCGAGCTGCTCGGGACACTCGGCGAACGTCGTCGTGGGCTGTACCAGCAGCCCGACGTCCGTCGGGACCGCCTGCCGGTCCTTCCAGACCAGATGCACCTTTGCCATCAGGAGCGAGAACACCGTCTGCGGCCCTACCAGATCCAGTAACACCATGTCGGGATGGACGAGCATCGCGATCGTGAGCGGCCGCTGGCCCGGGGCCTCGGCCGACGGCGGTCGTGGCGCGTCGCCGCCGGTCGCTTCCGCCGCGGCGACGCCTCCGCCCAGAGCGGCGAGCGCGGCAGCGGTGCCGACCGCTCGGGTGAAGTCACGTCGATTCATGACGAGCCTCCATGCACGGCGGTCCGGCCCAGGATCGCGTGGCGCGATCGTCTCATTGCCATCTCCACTCGAGGCCGCCGTAGAACGCGCGGCCGTCGCCGGGCTCATAGAATCGCTTGTTGGCGGCGTCCACGACCACCGACGACGCGTAGGTCGTGTCGGTGAGGTTCCGCGCCTCGAAGAACACGCCGAGCTTCCAGGGCTTGTAGTCGTAGCCCGCCCGCACGTTGAACAGCGTGTAGGCCTCGGTGCGGTCGCGGCTGACGTTCTCGCTGTTGACGTGGTAGCCGGTCGGCACCACTTCGACGCCGGGCGCGAGCCAGACGCCCGAGTGGTGATCGTACCGCAGCTCGGCGCGAAGGTAGTGGCGCGGCGCCCCCGGCAGGTCGTTGTCGCCGAAGTTCGCGTCGTCGACGAACTTGAAGTGCGACCAGGTGTAGGCCGCGCGGGCCCGCAGGCTGTCGCCGATCGTGCCCAGGCCCAGCCGCTGGGCCACGTTGTCGACGAGGAGCACGTCGAGGCCGACCTCGGCGCCGGTGTGCCGCGAGCGATCGATATTGCGGAAGCGGGGAATCGTGAACGGCGCACCGGGGAATGGCTGGACATTCACGTTCTGGATCTCGTCCCACAGCTCGATGTCGTAGACGGCCACGTCCCACGACAGGCGCGGCCCCCAGGTGCCGCGGGTACCGACCTCGAACTGCCAGGCCTTCTGGGCGGCGAGCTGGCCGATGTTGCCCGGAACCTGGCCGGGGGCGGTCAGCTCGAGCAGCAGCGGGGGCTCGTAGGCGTGCGAGGCGTTCGCGTAGACCTGAGCCTCCGGCCCCACCCGCCAGATCGCGCCGGCCTTGGGCGACAGAGACCAGAAGTCCACCAGGTCCGTGTCGTTGGTCCCGAACCGGTTGCGCACGCTCCGCACCGCGTACTGCGCGCGAGCCCCGGCCACGAGCGCGACCACCGGTGTTACGTCGAACTGCTCCTCGGCGTAGGCGGCGTAGTTGCCGGCGGCGTTGATGCGATCCACGGTCTGGGGCCCGCGATTGCCGAGGCGGTTGACGAACTGGGCGTCATTCTGGCGCGTGCTGAAGTACTGCAGGCCGACGGTCAGCCGGTTGCCGTGCCCGGCGAGCGGCGCCGACAGGATCCAGCGGACCTCGCTCGACCAGCTGTACGTGGTGTCGTCGATGACGGCGAAGCTCAGTGGATGATCGAGGTCCTGGTAGTTGAGCTGCGTCGCCCACTCGAGCGTCATGGTGTCGGTGAGCGGCGTGCGCAGCGTGAAGGCCCCGCGCGTGTAGTCGTAGTTGCGGGCCTCGCGGAAGGCCACGCTGGTCGGGTTGGCCTTGCTCGGATCACGGTCCAGCTCCTGCTTGGTCAGCGCGCCGGGCAGGCGCTCGTTGCTCGCGGTGAAGCCGAGATCGAAGCGCAGGGTGGTGCCGCCCGGCAGGCGGTAGCCCACCGTCCCATAGGCCCGCCGCCTGATCTGCTCGGCGTGATCGCGGAAGCCCTCCAGCTCGGTGTCGCTCAATCCCAGGTAGATGTCGAGTGGCCCGTAGACTTGCCCGGTGCCGATGTAGTTCTTGGCGAACCCGAACGAGCCGCCTTCGCTGCGGATCTCGAACAGCCCGGCGTCGTAGCCGGTCTTGGTGACGAGGTTGATGGCGCCGCCCAGCGTGTTGCCGCCGAAGCGGAGCGCGCTGGCGCCGCGGTAGACCTCGATGCGCTTGGTCGTCAAGAGCTCGAGCGCCTCGAAGTCGCTGAAGCCGTCGGCGTTGCCGTACGGAAAACCGTCGATCAGCACGTTGATACCGCGTAGGTGGAAGTTGTTCCGCAGGCCGGAGCCGCGGATCGAGATCTGGCTCTCGTCGCTGCCGAACCGGGGGCGGATCAGCACGCCCGGGGTGAAGTCGAGCACATCCTTGAGGTTGGCGGCCCGCGACTCGCGGATCTGCTCCTCGCCGATGATGTTCACGGCACCCGGCACGCGCTGGATCTCCTCGCGCGCCTCCTCCTCGGTCGCGGTGCGCTCGGGCGGTAGTCGGGCGCCTTCGACGACCACCGGAGGCAGGGTCGGCATCGGCTGCGTCTGAGCCCATGCGGGCCCGACGGTGACGAGCACGGCGAGGATCAGGAACAGCGGCGTGGTCACGATCACGGTCATGACGTCTCCTTATCGGAGTCTGAACTCGATGGGGAGCTGCACCCACATCTCCACCGGGTCCCGGCCGCGGCGCGCCGGCTCGAATCGCCAGCGGCGGACGGCGTCGGCGGCGGCCCGGTCGAGATCGGGATGACCCGCGGACTGCTTGACGATGACCTCGGCGACGCGACCGCTGTCGGAGACCAGCACGTGCAGGAGCGTCGTGCCCTGGATCCCGAGATTGCGGGCGCTGGATGGGTACGCGGGGCGGTACTGGTAGCCGCCGCGTGGGATCGCGCGCTGGGTGACGCTGTCGGGCGGAATTGCGGCGATGGCGGGGCCGGACACCGCGGGCGCCGACGCTCCCCCAACGGGCCCCTGAGGTGCCGGCGCGGACGCGGCAAACGCGCCCGGGCCAGGATCCAGGGCTGCGGACACCGACGGCCCGATGGGGCCCGGCGGCGCCGCGGCCGGTGGTGGCCCGGGCTCCCGCGCCGGCTCGCTCGCTACGGCCTTCGGCGCTTCGGGTTCCGGCGTCGCGACGGCCGGCGGTTCGGGGGCGATGGATTTCGGCGGCTCGGGCTCCGACCTCGCGGGCGCAGGAGGTTCGAAGGGCAGGGGCGTGGAGATCGGCTTCGGCGGCGTGATCGGGCGGCGGTCGCGCACGATCGGCTTCGGCGCCGGCGGAGCTGGCGTGACCGCCGGCCGCACCTCGGGCTCCACCAGCTCGGCGATGAGCACCGGCATGCGCACCGGTGCCCAGTCGGGGCCGACAATGACCGCCCCGACCATGCCGACGTGGATCAGCAGCGATGCCGTCACCGGCATCAGCCCCTTGAACGCAATACGGTCCATCATCTCGAGCGCGCGCTTCCTCCATCACGATGTGAACTGAGAGCCGCCCCGGCCCGAGCGCTGGTCGTGGAACGACCCCGCGCCCGGAAGGGCGGAACGGGAACGGAGCAGGGACGAGCTAGGCGGCGGGGGGAGCGCGCCCCTCATCGGGGCGAAGCGGACGAGCGCCCGGCCGCTCGGGCGCGGGCGCGACGACGGCGCCGACCGGGACGGGGATCCACATGGCGTGGGCCGCGGGCAGCGGCTCGGCGGTGCCGTGCACGTGGGCCGAGGCCAGCGCGACGACGCACTCGGAGGCGCCCTGCTGATCGGCCAGGTGGTGCACCGAGTGCACGCCGGTCTCGACGGCGAGGACGACGAGGACGAGCGCGAGCGTCGTGACGAGCACACGCCGCCGCGCCGTCAGCGCGACGCCGAGCACGACGGCCAGCGCCATCGCCGGCGCCAGCGGGTCCGTGGGCCCGGGCGTCGGGTCCGGAGGCGCGACGGGGGCTGGGGGCGCGGCGGCGGCTGGAACCGGGACGGGAGCCGCCGTGGGGATCTCATCCACCACGCCCGACGGCGAGACCACGCGGGGGTGGGCCCATGCGGACGTCGCCGACGCTGCCAGCGCCAGGCTCATCACCAGGGCCGCGAGGAGTGTGCGTACGCGGGGCTGCCGGGTCATCGCCACTGTTTATACACTCTGGTCGACCCTGTGTTCAAACGCGCGAGCTTCCCGCCACGATCCGGAAGGCACAAGCACCTCCGCAGCGTCCGGGCGCATCACCACCCGGCTGGCGTCGCACGGCTGCCGCTGCGACGTTCCCGCGGGAACGCCCGCGCCGTCCTCGAGGACCGACTGGCCGGGCTGATCGGGATCCCCCAGCACCGCCGCGTCGACGTGGATGACGACCTGATAGCACCCCCCGCGACTGGAACCGCGCTTGAGCGGGCGGGGTTCCGAAGATAGAGTGGCCTTCGTGCGTCGTCTGCTCGTGCTTGTGATCGGCGTCGTCGCGCTGGGCCTCGGATGGCCGGCGCCGGCATCGTCGCACGCCTACCTCGTTCGCTCGACGCCGGCCGCGCGCGCCGTCGTCACGCGCGCGCCCGAGCGCGTGCAGCTCTGGTTCAACGAGCGGCTGGAGCCGGCCTACTCGCGCGTGTCGGTGTGGAATCGCGACGCCCAGCGGGTGGACGCCGGCGACGTTGCGGTGGCACCAAGCGAGCCGACTCGGCTGTCGGTCGGGCTGCCGCCGCTGCCGGCCGGCGCCTATACCGTGAAGTATCGCGTCCTGTCGGTGGACGGCCACGTCGTCGAGGCGGAGTTCGGCTTCACGGTGCGCGGCGCTCCGTGAGCGTCCGGCCGCTCCGCGCGATCTTCTTCGACGCCGGCAACACGCTCATCCACATGGACTTCGACGCGATCGCCGCCGCGCTCGCGCGGCAGGGCGTGACGGCGACGGCGGGCGACGTGCAGCGCGCCGAATGGCGCGCGCGGATCCGGCTCGACGCCACCTTCCACCCCGGCGCCTCCACCGAGCACCCGGACACCGGCGATCGCTATCTCGCCTTCGTGCTCGACGAGCTCGGCGTACGGAGCCCGGCCACGCTGACGGCGCTCACCGCGTGGCGCCGCGCCTACAATCTCCCGAACGGGCTGTGGACGGTCCTCGAGCCCGAGGCCGAGGCGGCGCTGGCGCTGACCCGTCACGCCGGCCTCACCGCCGCGGTGATCTCGAACTCCAACGGCACCATCGCCGCCATCCTCGACACGTTCGGTCTCGCCCGTCACCTGGACTTCGTCATCGACTCGTCCAAAGTCGGCGTCGAAAAACCCGACCCCCGCATCTTCCAGATCGCCCTCGCGCGCGCCGGCCTGCACCCCGAGGAAGCCGCCTACATCGGCGACTTCTACTCCATCGACATCCTCGGCGCCCGCGCCGCCGGCCTCCACGCCGTGCTGATGGACCCCGGGGCCTGCTGGCCGTCGCTTGATTGCCCGAAGGCCGCCAGCGCTCTGCACGCCGTTCGCTTTCTGCTCGACGACACCGCTGCGTAGGGTTTCGACGACTGCGGTCGGGCGCCGCGTACCGACGTGGGCGGGAGGGATCGGGCGCCGGAGGGGTCTGACGGACCCGTTTCCCGCCCCGCGATGCCGCGCGCCCCCCAGCCGGATGGAGCCCAGCCAAGGCCGGTCCGATACGATCGCGGGCCTCGTGGTGCCGCAGACCCCTCCGGCGCCCGATCCCTCCCGCCCACGTCGCATCCGCGCCGCGGTGCGCTACGAGGGCAGCGTGACGAAGGGGTAGCGGCGGAGCGCGTCGTAGATGACGCGCTTCATGGCGTCGATCTGCTCCTCGCTGCGACCCTCGAACCGAAGCGTGAGATAGGGGTTGGTGTTGGAGGCGCGCACGAGGCCCCAGCCGCCGTCGGGGAAGAGGACACGGGCGCCGTCGATGTCGATCGTCTGGTAGCGCTGCTTGAGATCGCGCACCAGCTCGTCGATGAGCGCGAACTTCTTGTCGTCGGGGCAGAGCGCCTTCAGCTCGGGGGTGGCGTGCAGGTGCTCGATCGAGTCGAACAGGCGCGAGGCCGGTCCCGGCTCGCGCGCGATGATCTCGACGATCTTGCAGGCGGCCAGGATCCCATCGTCGACGGCATAGTAGCCCTCGCCGAAGAACATGTGGCCACTGACCTCGCCGCCGAGCAGGATGTTGTCGTCGCGCATCTTGCGCTTGAGGTGCGAGTGGCCGGTCTTCCACATCACCGGTACGCCGCCGTGGCGGGTGATCTCGTCCACCAGCGACTGGGACGACTTCACGTCGAAGACGATCTTGGCGCCCGGGTGCCGGCGCAGGAGATCGCGGGCGAGCAGCACGAGGATCAGGTCGGCCTCGTGGCGGCGCCCGCGCTCGTCGATCACGCCCACGCGGTCGGCGTCGCCGTCCCAGGCGATCCCGAGATCAGCGCCCACCTCGACGACCTTGGCCTGCAGGTCGACGACGTTCTCGGGGTCCTCGGGGTCGGGCAGGTGGTTGGGGAAACGTCCGTCCGACTCGCAGTGCAGCTCGATCACCTCGCAGCCGATGCGCCGCAGCAGGGCCGGTCCGTACAGCCCCGCCACGCCGTTGCCGGCGTCGGCCACCACGCGCAGCGCTCGGGGCGGGCGGACCAGCGTCTCCACCGTCGCGAAGTAGTCGTCGCGCGGGCTGCGCGCCGTCAGGGTGCCGCTGCCGCTGGCGAGATCGCCGGCCTCGATCAGGCGGCGCAGCGTCTGGATCTCGTCCTCGCTGAGCGGCGCGGCGCCCGGATGGACCATCTTGACGCCGTTGTAGTCGACGGGGTTGTGGCTGCCGGTGATGTTGGCGCCGCCGTCGAGCTTCCAGTGGGCGGTGGCGAAGTACAGCATCGGCGTCGTGACCTCGCCGATGTCGACCACGTCGACGCCGCCGGCGCGCACGCCCTCGGTGAAGGCCGCCTTGAGCCCGGCCGACGACTCGCGGTTGTCCTGCCCGATGGCGATCGTGCGGCCACCGTTGCGGTGGATGAGCGTGGCGTAGGCGCGACCGACCTGGCGAAACACGTCGGGATTGATGTCGCTGCCCACGCGGCCGCGCACGTCGTAGGCGCGGAAGATGTGCGGGTTGAGCATGCGTTCAGCCTATCACGGACCTCCTGTGCGATGATCTCGGCCATGTCGCGCGAATTCCTGCTCGTCCACGGCATGAGTCACGGCGGGTGGGCGTGGGACGCGCTCGCCCAGCGCCTGGAGCGGGCCGGGCACCGCGTGGTCGCGCCCGACCTGCCGGGGCACGGGCGCCGGGCCGCCGAGCGCGGCCGAGCATCGGTCGCCGCCTACGCGCGCGCGGCGGCCGACGCCGCGATCCAGGCCGGCTTCAGCCGCGCCATCGTGGTCGGCCACTCGATGGGCGGGGTCGTGATCCCCAAGGTCGCCGAGCTGATCCCCGCCCGCCTGGGGCACCTGGTGTTCGTCGCCGCCGTCGTGCTGCCCCACGGCGGCAGCCTCCTCACCACGCACCTGTCGCCGGCCGCCGGCGCGGTGCTGCGGGGGCTGGCGCGCTCGGGCGGCGGCGCCGCGCAGTATCCGGCGCTGCTGGAATGGTCGCGCTGGTTCAACGACCTGCCGCCCGGCGATCCGCGGGTGACCGCGACGCTGGCGCGGCTCACGCCGCAGCCGCTGCGCCCGTGGCGCGAGCGCGTGGACATGCGCCGCTTCTACGCGATGCGGGTGCCGGCCACCTACGTCCGCTGCCTGGGCGACACCGCGGTGCCGCCGGCGCGCGCGGCCGAGTACGCGGCGCGGCTGGGCGTGACGCCGATCGACCTCGACTGCGCCCACTCGCCGATGCTGTCGGAGCCCGACGCGCTGGCCAAGATCTTGACGTCCGTCGCCGTACGGGCGACCTGAAAGGACCACCATGGGGTTGATCGACGATGCCGCGGTTCGGGAGCGTACCAAGCGGACGAGCGCGGCGCTGTTCAAGGGCGTGCGCAACGAGGTGGGCTTCGAGCACTGGAAGCGCTTCGACAAGGCGCTGGCCCGGGATCTGTCGCTGTTCTTCACGGGCGTGCTCTACAGCCGTGAGGTCATCTCGCAGAAGCAGCGCGAGCTGTGCGCGGTGGCCTCGCTCACCGTGCTGCACCGCCCCAAGGAATTGCACGTCCACATCCACGCGGCCCTCAACGTCGGCGCCAGCCGCCAGGAAGTCGCCGAGGTGATCTTCCAGCAGGTCACGTACGGCGGCATGCCGGTCGTGGTCGACGCGCTCGAGGTCTACGGCAAGGTCCTCACCGAGCGTGGCGAGCCGTTCCCGGGCGAGGAAGCCTCCGCGACATGACGCCCGACCAGCTGGACCGGGCGCTGGCCGCCGCCGTCGAGGCGGCCCGCGCCGCCGGCGAGATCGCGCTCAAGTATTACCGCACCGGGTTCGACGTCACGCTCAAGGCCGACGCCACGCCGGTGACGCAGGCCGACCGCGGTGCCGAGCAGGCCATCCGCGAGGTGCTGGGCCGCGCCTTCCCCGACGTGGGGTTCCTCGGCGAGGAGTTCGGCGCCGTCGGCGATCAGCAGCGGCGCTGGATCGTCGACCCGATCGACGGCACCAGGAACTTCATCCGCCGGGTGCCGGTGTGGGCCACGCTCATCGGGCTCGAGGAGCACGGTGAGGTGACGGCCGGCGTGATCCACAATCCGGTGACCGGCGAGCTGCTCAGCGCGCGTCGTGGCGGCGGCGCCTTCTCCAGCGGCGAGCGCATCCAGGTGTCGACGATCCCCGACCTCGCTCACGCCACGCTGCTGCACGCCGGGCTCCGACTGCTGCGCGAGAGCGGCGGCTGGGACGGTCTCGTGCGCCTGGTCGACGCCACCGAGCGCCAGCGCGGCTTCGGCGACTACCTCGGCTATTCGCTCGTGGCCGAGGGCAAGGCCGAGATCTACCTCGAGACGGATCTCAAGGCGTGGGACCTGGCGCCGTGCAAGATCATCGTGGAGGAGGCGGGCGGCCGCTTCACCGACTTCGCGGGCACGCCCACGATCCACGGCGGCACCGCGTTCGCCACCAACGGCCGCCTCCACGAGACCGCCCTCGCGCTCTTCCGTCGCTGACCGGCGCCGGATCAGCCGCATGAGCGCCGTGACGCTGGCCGTGCATCCCGGCGCGCTGGGCGACGTCCTGCTCGCCGTCCCCGCGCTGCGGGCGCTGCGCGGGACCTCCGGCGTGCCGGTCGTGCTGGGCGCGCAGCCGCGCATCGGTGCGCTGCTGGCGACGCTCGGCGTCGTGGATCGCGCCGTCGCGTTCGACGCGCTCGGGCTGGACGCGCTCTTCGTGGACGATGCGGGCCGGCGGCCGCGATTGCCCGACCTGGGCCGACTGGTCTGCTGGTTCGGCGCCCGCGATCCGGACTTCACCCGCCGGTTGACGGCGCTGGCGCCCGGCGCGGTGGTGGCGCCGTCCATCCCCGAGCGGGGCCCGGTGTGGGAGCACCTGCTGGCGACGATCGAGAGTCCGAGCGGGGAGTGGCGCGCGCCGGTGGCGGTGTCGGAGGCCCTGCGCGCCGAGGGCGTGCAGGCCCTCGGCGCGGCCGGCTGCGAGGGGCCCCGGCCATGGCTCGTGGTGCACCCGGGCGCGGGCGGTGCTGCCAAGTGCTGGCCCGCCGCGGCGTTCGCCCGTACCATCACGACCGTTGCGGCCCGGGCGCGCGTGAACGTCGTCGTGCACGTGGGCCCGGCCGACGCCGAGGCCGCCGCGGCGCTGCGGCGCCACCTCGGCGCCGGTGTCGCCTGGCTCGTGAACCCCTCGCTGCCGGCGCTCGCCGGTGTGCTCGCCCAGGCGACCATCTACCTGGGCAACGACTCCGGGGTGAGCCATCTGGCCGCCGCGGTCGGCGTGCCCTCGCTGGTCCTCTTCGATGCGCGCCACCTGGCGTGGCGGCCATGGTGGTCCGGCGCGCGGACGCGCACCGTCACGCTCACCGACACGGTGCCGGGCGAGGTGGAGGGCGTTGTCGCCGAGCTGGAGCAGATGCTGCAATGAGGCGCCGACGCTCGGGGTGGGCGCCGATCCTCGCCGGCGGCGTGGTGGTCGCCGCCGGCGTCGGCGTGGCGCTGGTGGAAGTCTATCGGTGGCCGAAGGGCTCGATCTGGTTCGTGGTCGGCGCGGCCGTGCTACTCGTCCTCCTGATCCGCCTGCTCGGCCGACGGGATCGGTAGCGCTTCCTCGGCCTCGCGCCGCAGCTCGGTCGCCTCTTCGTTGAGGTCGGCCATCTCGTAGAGCTTCCGGTCGTACCAGAAATCCATCGTGGTCATGGCTGTGTCTCCCGACGCCTTGCTGCGCGCCGTCCGGTCGGTTCGCCACACCCCAACCCGTCCGGGGGCTTCACCTGCCGCCGAGCAGAGGGAGAGCAGAGGGCGTGCCACATCGGAAAGGCGCGAACGCGTGGACTTCTCGATGGACAATGGCACCCGGTGCCCGGCGGACTGCCCGACCGTCGGACATTCTGCCCGATCGAGGTTCAGCGAACCTCGCGCATCGAGGACCAGTCGGGCTCGGCGCCGGCGGCGAAGCCGGGGCCGGCGAGCGAGGCGATCGCCAGCCGCCCGCGGGTAATGCACAGCCGCACGAGATCGCCGTCACGGACATAGAGGTCGGGGTGCGCGGCAAGCCACGCCGCCTGCTCGCCGGTCGGAAGCGCCGCGAGACCGCGCACGTAGTGGTGCCCGTTGCGCTCGACGTGATCGAGGCCCAGGAGCGCGACGAGCGCCAGGTCTTGCTGCAGCGCCAGCCCGGGCTGGGTCGTGAGGTCCTCGGCCGACATGAAGAACGCCGCGCGGCCGGCCTCGCGGTTCCACATCGCGCAGCGGGCGGCGTTGAGCAGGGACTTGTAGAACCCCTTGCACGCCTTGCTCGACACGCCGCGGTAGCCGCGCGCGCGCGCCTCGGGAAACGCGGCGAGGTCGGCGTCGGACTCGTCGATGATCACCGGGCGGACGGCGCCGAGCGCGCCCACGTCGTCCCGCAGCGCGGTGCGGCGCGTGATCGGCTGCTCGACGAACAGGATCGAGTCCGCCAGGCGCCGCAGCACCGGCGCGCGCTCGATGGCCCGCCACAGCTCGAGGACGGCGTCGATCGACTCGTACTGCTCGTTGCCATCGAGCGTGACGTGGTAGGGCTCGGCCAGCCGATCGAGCACGCCGGCGATCGCGGCGAGGCGCGCCACGTCGGCCGCGACGTCACCGCCGACCTTGAGCTTGAAGTACGTGTGGCCGTACGCGGCCACCACTTCCTCCAGCGTCTCCGGCAACCCGTCGGCCAGGCGGCCATCGGCCGACTGATCGGCGGCGGTGATCGCATCCACCAGGCCCACCGTGTGGCGGGCGTGCAGGCTGGCGGCCGGCCGCAACGAGGCCAGGAAGGCGTCGAAGTCGAAGCCGACGAACTCCGGCAGGAACTCGGCCGGGGCCATGCCCGGCAGGTTGGCGTGCATGGCGGCGTCGAACGACACGCCGTGCAGGCGGGTCAGCGCGTCGAGCACGGCCCGGTCGAGCAGCGCGGGCCCGTAGGAGGCGACGAGCGGGTTGAGGTCCTGCTTGCCGGCCTGGGCGAGCTGGAAGTGGTAGGTGTCGGCGAAGAGCCGGAACGCGGTGCGGGCGCGCCGGCCCTCGGTGTAGAGCCCGCGGGCGATCCGCAGCGATTCGCGGAGCTGCTCGGCGTTGTCCTCGTTCGTCAGCGCCGGACTCTTGTCGAACCACTTGGGCGCCAGCATCTCCGCGGCCGCGCCCCACCCGCTGCGCCCGTCCTCGAGCGTGACCCGCGCCCGCACGAACGCCTGGGGGGCCTCGGTCAGCGTCACCACGCCGAACCGGAACGGCAGCCGCAGCCGCACGTCGCGCTCGAGCAGGACGACCTCGGCGACGCGCAGCCGCGGGGCAGTCGGCACTATCGGTCCGGCTTCTTCCAGATCCCGCGGTCGTGCATGAGGCGGATCTGGCGCCTGATGACCTTCTCGCGGTACTCCTTGTGCTTCATCGGCTCGCGCTTGAGATAGAGGTTCTTGGGGTAGATCGGCTTCTCGTAGAGGAGCTGGTAGAGCTCGGTCCGGAGGTCCTTCATCCAGTTGTCCCACTGGGCGCGGGCGCGGTGGTCGCGCAGCGCCTCGACGTCGATGACGCCGCCGACGTAGGTCGAGCCGGCCCCGTAGTCCTGGCGGCCGACGATGCGCCCCTTGTAGTCGATGATGAAGGACCGGCCGCCGAAGGTGTCGATCGGCGTCGTCTCCTCGGGGAAGAGGTAGTAGGTGCCCATGTTGGGCGCCACGACGTACATGTTGTTGTCGAGGGCGCGGGCCCGGCTCTGGATCTCGAAGATCTCGTTGCCGGTGGCCGGGTGCGGGTAGGAGGCGCGGTAGACGACCTCGGCCCCGTTGAGGGCCAGCGCCCGCGCGTTCTCCGGATAGGACCCCTCGTTGGCCATCATGATGCCGAGCCGCCCGATCTCGGTGTCGGCGACCGGCCAGAACGCGTCGAGATTGCGCCCGTATTTTTCGATCCACCAGTCGTAGACGTCATGGGGACAGACCGAGTGCTCGACCGGGAACAGCGGTGAGACTTTGTAATGCTTCAAGATCACCCGCCCGCGCGGGTTGATGATGAACCCCACGTTGAAGAAGCGGTCCTTGAGGTCGGGGTGCCGAGCCTTGGCCTGGGCGATGACGTAGGCGTTGTACTCCTTGGCGATCTTGCCCAGCGCCTCGGTCTCCTCGCCCGGGATGTCGATGGCGCACTCGCGCGCGAAGGTCACGTGATCGAGATCGAGCACTTCGTCATTGAAGGCCTGGAGGGCTCCCTCCGGGAATGCGATGAGGCGCACCGGGATGTCGAGCGCCGACAGCCACGAGGCCGCTTTCACCAGGTGGCTCAGGTGCTCGAGGTTGATCATGATGTCCTTGCGCTTGCGGATCCCGCGCACGGTGGGGATGAGGCCGACGGCGGTGTACGGCTTGATCATGGATGCGCTCCTGTCTCGATCGCAGTGGGCTCGGACGGCTGGAACGCAAGAGAGGTAGCATACGTCCATGGACATCGCCATTCCGATCTTCGACCGCATCACCGCGCTGGACGCGATCGGCCCCTACGAGGTGCTGTCGCGGCTGCCCGGCGCCCGCGTGCGCTTCGTGGCGCTGATGCCCGGCCCCTGTCGCACCGACAACCGCCAGCTCGCGCTGGTCGCCGACGAGCCGCTGTCGGCGGTGCCGCGTCCGGAGATCCTCGTGGTCCCGGGCGGCTTCGGCGTCCGGGCGCTCATGACCTCCGCGCCGATGCTCGACTGGATCCGCTCCGCCCACGAGACGAGCCAGTGGACGACCTCGGTCTGCACCGGCTCGCTGCTGCTCGGCGCCGCCGGGGTGCTGAAGGGCCTGGAGGCGACGTGCCACTGGGCCTCGCTGGAGCAGCTCGCCGCCCTCGGCGCCCGCCCGACGCTCAAGCGGGTGGTGGAGCAGGGCAAGGTCATCACGGCCGCGGGCGTGTCGTCGGGCATCGACATGGCGCTGACGCTGGCCGCGCGGATCGCGGGCGAGGACGTCGCCCAGGCCATCCAGCTCTCGATCGAGTACGATCCGCAGCCGCCGTTCACGGCCGGCTCGCCGGCGACGGCGCCGCCGCACATCGTGGCCCGGGTGCGCGAGCGGCAGCGCGAACGCCTCGCGTCGGGCCCCTGAAGAAAAGAGCCGAGGAGCGAGCGCGCAATGATGGGGGTGGGGGGCCATATCGGGGCCCCCCACCTCAACTGCTGCGCTGGCGACGCATGCGCGACTGGACGGCGCTGACCCGATCGCCGTCCAGCTCGATCTCGAGCTCGTGCTGCTCTTCCTCCCAGTGGTGGACGGTGGACAGTGGCCCCAGCGCCCGCCGCGGGCTCGGCAGCTGTCGCGCGCCTCGATAGACGAGCGTGCGGCGCTGACTCGATCCCCGGCGATGGTGCTCTTCGTCGGGCCGACCGCAGAGCTTGCGCACGTCGGCCTCCGTCGTCGTGCCGGGCACGATCTGCTCGGCCACCGTGCGGGGCAGGGCTCCGCCGGCCAGGCGCGCGAACTCCGGCTCGGTACGCCGTCTCACGTGCAGCCGGGTCCGGAGGAACTGGCTCACGTCGCGGCTGAGCAGGATGAACCCGGCGAGGTTGCCGAGGGCCAGCAGGACCGCCGAGACCACGATGGGCCGCCAGGCGATCATCCCGGCGAAGTAGCTGAACTGCACCTTCAGCATCTGCGCGGCGATGCCCTCGTTCGCGGCCAGCGGCATCGTGACGATCTCCGCCCCCGTGCGCAGCCGGCTCGGGCGCCGGGTGGCGCTGGCCGGGCTGATGTCCTGGATCCGCAGATGATCGGCGTCGGGGAAGCTCGCCACCACGATCGAGAGCTCGCGGCCGAGCCGCACGACGCGATCGCGATGCTCGAAGTACAGCGGGAAGAGCGGGAGCGTGGGTGAGCCGATGTCGCCGAAGCCGGCGGTGAGCACCCAGCGGCGGCCCCAGAAGGCGTCCTCGAACCAGCTCGCCGGCCGCTGCGTCACCAGGCCCCGCGAGGTGAGCGCCAGCACGGTGACCGCTTGCGGATCGGCCAGCTTGCGCGTCCACGGAATCTTGATGTAGGTCGCGGACCCGAGCTGGGCGGCCGACCCGGCGCGCGAGAATGTGACGAACGACGCCGGATCGGGGAGCGGAGTGATCGGCGCGCCGGTGCCCATCTGCATCTGATCGCGGGTGCCGAGCACGAGGCGGCCGCTGGCGCTCACGCTGAACCCCCGCTCGCCCAGCTCTCGCGCCAGCGCCGGATCCGCCGGCCCCGGCGCCGTGCTCTCGACCAGCTCGTTGGGCCACAGCAGGAACAGGTCCTGGTTGATGTCCATCGCCTTCTGGCCGGGCGGCGCGGTCAGACTCCACGAGATCGTCACCGTGACCGGGCCGAGATCGGGACGCACGGCGGCGACGACGAACAGGGGGCCGATCGCGAATTCTGGGTGCGGCCGCGAAGCCAGGAACACCTGGGCGTGGGCGGAGTCCGGGAGGGCGGCGGCCAGCAGCGTCGCGCACAGCAACGCTCGCCCGGGAGTGCGCATCCTGAACCTCTAGCACAGGACACGACCGGGCGCGAGGTCGGGGGGTAGAATACGCGGACCGTGAATCGACCCCGGGTGGCCGTCTCGCTCATGCCTCTCGAGAACCGCCGCGAGGTGCTGCTGTCGCTGGCGACGGCGGCCGACCGCCTCGGCTACGACGGCTACTTCCTGCCGGAGACGTGGGCCTACGACACGACCGTGCTGCTGGCCGAGGCGGCCGTGAAGACGGAGCGCATCACGCTCGGTACCGGCATCCTGAGCGTGTGGAATCGCAGCGCCGCCACGATCGCCATGGCCGCGGCCACGCTGGCCTCGATCTCCGGCGGCCGCTTCGTTCTCGGGCTCGGGGCCAGCACGCCGCAACTGACCGAGGGCCTCCACGACCTGCCGTACACCGCGCCGGTTCCCCGGATGCGCCGCACGCTCCAGCAGGTGCGCGCGCTGCTGCGCGGCGAGCGCATCCCGCTCGCGGTCGCCACCGGCGCGCGCCCGCTCAAGCTGAACGTGCCGGCGGTGCCCGACCTGCCGATCTACCTGGCCGCGCTCGGCGCCGCGTCGGTGCGGCTGGCCGGCGAGCTGGCCGATGGGTGGACACCGTTCATCTACCCGCGTCGCTGCCTGGGCCATGGTGTGGAGCGGCTGCGAGAGGGCGCCGCGCGGGGCGGCCATCCCGAGCGGGTGCCGCTCGTGTCGCCCTCGGTCCCCGCCGTGGTCGCGGACGATCCGGCGAAGGCGCGCGAGGGCGCCGCCTGGTTCGTGGCGTTCTACCTGGTCAGCATGGGCACGCTCTACCGGCAGTCGCTCACCCGTCAGGGATTCGGCAAGGCGGTCGAGGCGGTCCTCGCCGCCAACACGCCGAAGTTCACCGGCGCCGTGCCGCCCGACGCCGAGGAGCTGCTCGAAGAGCTGATCGTGTTCGGGACCCCGCCCGAGGCCCGGCGGCGCCTGGCCCGCTGGCACGAGGCGGGGG
Organism: uncultured Candidatus Rokubacteria bacterium; assembly: GCA_963743355.1. GTDB lineage: Bacteria > Methylomirabilota > Methylomirabilia > Rokubacteriales > CSP1-6 > AR5. The sequence continues at coordinate 1,332,805 of CAVUPM010000002.1, read as the reverse complement.
CCGCGCTGCCGGTCCTGCTCCTGCGGCCGAATCTCTCGGCCGAGGAGCTGGAATACACCCTGGACGCTCTGCGGCCGCGCGACGCCGCCGTGCGCGCGTGAGGAGAGCATCATGACGGGACGCGACCGGGTCGTCGCCGCTTACAAGGGAGAGTTCGCGGACTGCGTGCCGGCCTATCCGATCGCGGGCTCGTTCGCCGGCTGTCTCGACGGCCTCTCGATCGAGGAGTACTGCACGAACCCCAAGAAGGCCGTCAAGGCGATGCTCAATTACTACGAGCGATATCAGCCCGATATCATGATCGCCTTCAACGATCTCGCGAAGGAGGCCGAGGCACTCGGCTGCCGGGTGAAGTACTCGGATTACGTGGTCCCCTCGATCGACCGTCACGTGCTGCAGGACGACAAGGGGCTGCTGGCCCGGCTCGAGGTGCCCGAGCCGACTCGGGACGGCCGTCTGCCGGCCTTCCTCGAGCAGTGCGAGGCGTTGTCGGCGGCGAAGTTTCCCAGCGGGCTCGGGGCGGTGCTCGTGGGGCCGTGGACCATCGCCATGCTGCTGCGCAACCCCGAGCTGATGTGCCTGGACACGATCGACGATCCCGAGTTCGTCCACGACCTGATGCGCTTCTCGACCGAGTACGCCAAGCGCTTCGGCGACGCCGTGCTCAAGACCAGGATCGGCCTCAGCTACACCGACCCGACCGCCTCGTGCTCGCTGGTCGGGCCCGACACGTACCGTGAGTTCATCAAGCCGTACCACCAGGACATGGTGAATTACTTCAAGGCCAAGAAGGTCGGCACGACCATCCACATTTGCGGCACCACCCACCAGATCCACGAGGACCTGGTCGACGTCGGCTTCGTCGCGATCACGATCGACCTCGACCAGCAGGCGGATCCGGCGCTCCAGGTCGATCAGCTCGACAAGCTGGTCACGCTTGGCAACCAGCGGGGCGTGGTGGGGATCGGCAACGTCGACGCGACCATCTTCGAGCGCGCCACCCGCGCCGAGATCGAGGCCGAGGTGAAGCGCTGCATCGACACCGTCGGCAAGCGGTCGCGCTTCGTGCTCTCGACGTCTTGCGAGCTGCCGCCTCGCGCCAACCCCGATTGCGTGAAGTGGTTCATGGACGCGGCGCGCGAGTACGGCCGGGTCGAGCGCATCCTCGGTTCTTAGTCACCGCGCGGCGGGAGCGGCCGCCCCAGCCGGACGTGAGCTGGCTCGAAGCGTCCACAGCGACGAGCAGCCCCTACGAGCGACTACAAGAACGTGGTGTCGGGGGCGAGGCCGAGGAGGAATTTGCCGACGGACTCGAAGTGGTCGTCGCGGCCCTGCAGTTGCTGGGAGACGGTGTGGATGTCGCGGAAGCGGCGCTCGAAGGCGTTGCTGGTGAAGACGGCGGTGCCGCCGGCGGCGTGATAGGCAAAGTCGGCGACCTCGCGCGCTTGTCGGATGGCGTGCGAGGCGGCCAGGCGGATCGCGACCCGCTGGTCGAGGCCGAGCGCGCCGGTACGTCCGACCGCGCTCCAGATCTCGCGCAGCGAGGACAGCAGGTACATGCGCGCGGCGCCCAGCTTCGCCTCGGCCTGGGCCACCTGCGACTGGGTCACCGCGCTCTCGCGCAGCGTGCGGCTGTAGCCGCGGGGCGTCTTCTCGGTCGCCAGCGCCACGAAGCCCTCGAGCAGGCTGCGCGCGATGCCCATGGCCACCCCCGCGAAGCCGGAGGCGTAGAGGCTTCCCTGGGGGAAGCAGTAGAGCGGTGCCTGGTAGCGGCGCTCGGCCGGATCGTCGCGGGCGAACGAGTGCTCGTGCGGCACGAACAGGTCCGTCACGACGAACGAGTCGCTGCCGGTGCCGCGCAGCCCGATCGTGTGCCACACGTCCTTCATGCTCACGCGGTCGGCCGGGAACAGCAGCGTGCGCCGCTCGGCGGTGTCGTTGCGCCGGCGGGCGGTGCCGTCGGCCTCCACGATGGGCGCCTGTCCCCCCAGCCAGGTGGCGTGGCGGCTGCCGCTGGCGAAATTGAACGTACCGCTGAGCCGGTAGCCGCCGTCGTCCACGATCGCCTTCGACGTGGTCGGCGGCCCCCAGGCCAGGACGCCGACTGGCCGGCCGCCGAAGATCTCGCGGGCGACCTCGGGACGCAGGTACGCGGCGGTCATCGAGCAGCCGTTCGTCTGGCAGATGACCCAGGCGGTGCTCGCGTCGGCCCCGGCGATGGCCTCGGTCACCTGCACGAACGTGGGCGGATCCAGCTCGGCGCCACCGAGGGCACGCGGCAACAGCATCTGGAACAGCCCGGCGTCGTGCAGCGCCGCCACGAGCGCGGCGGGGAGCCGGCGCTGGCGCTCGATCTCATCGGCCGCCGCCGCGATCTGCGGAGCGAGCTCCCGGGCGCGGTCCAGCGCGTCGGTCGTAGGGTCGGGCACGAGCGCGATAGTAGCAGAGGAGCGTCAGCCGGTGGTCGGGGCCGGGAGGCGCAGATCGGCGACGCGCGCGACCACGCGCACGCCGACGCGGCCGGCGCGGTTGCGGACCGCCAGCTCGTGGCCCGGGAAGGCCGAGAGGTCCAGCCCCGCAAGGCGCGCGACGTCCTCGGAGACGACCAGCTCGGCGCCGTAGTCCTTGGTGGCCTGCTCCAGCCGCGCGGCGACGTGGACGGTGTCGCCGACGGCGGTGAGATAGAGGCTCTGCCCCCAGCCCATCTGTCCGACCACGGCGGGGCCGGCGTGGATGCCGATGCCGATGCGCAACGGCGCCGCCAGGTCGCCGGCCAGCTCGGCGCTCAGCGCCGCCATGCCCTCCACCATCGCGCACGCGGCCGCGACGGACTGGCGGCAGCCGGCGGCCGCCCCGTCCTGGAGCCCGAACAGCGCCATCACGCCGTCACCCGTGAACTGGTTCGTCACGCCGCCGGCGCGCGTGATGGCGGTGCCGACCGCCTCGAAGTAGCGGTTGAGGACGAAGACGACGTCGTAGGGGAGCTTGTGCTCGGCCATGCGCGTGAAGCCCCGGAGATCGGCGAAGAGGACGACGATCTCGCTCTCGTGGCCCTGCCGCACGTCGGTGCCGAGCGCCTCGCCGGGGGCGATCGAGGGCGCGAGCAGCGGCATGACGGCGAGGTCGTGCGCGGGCCGGGTCTGGCAGGCCAGCCGCACGTCGGGGGCGGCGCCCACGCGGGCCAGCACCCGATGCTCGGACTCGCGGGGCGGCGGCAGGTGCTCGAGCCCGTGCGTCACGCGCACGCGGCAGGTGGAGCAGCGCCCCCGCCCGCCGCAGACGGAGGCGTGGGCGATGCCGCCGGCGCGGCTGGCGTCGAGCACGGTGAAGCCGGGCGGGACGGTGACGAGCCGTCCGCCGGGGTAGGTGATCCGGATCGACCGGCGCCGCTGCCACAGCCCGCGCACGCTGCGGGCGGCGAGCACGGCCACCAGCGCCCCGAGATAGGCGTCGAGGAAGCCGCTCCGGATGCCGACGAGCGCGGCCGCCTCGGCGCGGTCGGGCGGGTTGGTGGCCCGAGTCAGTGCCTCGGTCCAGCCCGGCGTGCGCGCCAGCGCCTGGACCTCGCGGCCGCCGGCCACGAAGCCGGCGAGCGCGGCGGCCGGCAACAGCAGCGCGGTCGCCAGGAGCCAGGCGGCGAGGCGCGAATACCACGGCCGGAAGCGCAGCCAGTAGTGCAGGCCGATGCAGGCGTGCGTCCACGCCACCGTGACCGCGATCGCCTGCCAGGCGCCGCGCTCCGGGGCCAGCACCCAGAAGACCATCAGGACGCGCGCGTAGCGATCGTCGGTGCCGGCCTGCCACCACGCGACACGCGTGCCGACGACGTGGATCGTGAGCAGGGCCGGCAGGAGGAGGCCGAGACTGTATTGCGCGGCCTCCCACGCGGGCATGCGCAGCGACCGGCGCTGATACAGCAGCCAGAGCGCGAGCACGCCGTGAATGGTGATCGCGCCGTAGAGGGCGAGCGTGCCGAGCCGGCTGCGCCAGAGCGCCAGGAACCACCCGCGCCCGGCCTCCATCGCGTCGAGCGAGATCAGGCCGAGCGCGTGGTTGAGGAAGTGCAGGACCAGGTAGGTCAGGAGGACGAACGCCGCCCCCAGGCGGAGTCGGCGCACGTGAGTCGCGTTCATCCGCTGGGCGGTCCGGCGCCCTGCTGGCGCTCGACCTCCTCCATGATCATCGTGTTGAGGTCGTCGATCAGCTTGCCGCGCTCCACGCGCCCGTCGTTGCGGATCGCCTCCCGCACCCGCGCGGGCCGGGCCGAGAGCATCACGAGCGTGGTGCCGATGGCCACCGCCTCCTCGATCGCGTGCGTGACGAACACGATCGTGCGGCCGGTCTGCCGCCAGATCCGGCGCACCTCGTTCTGCATGATCCGTCGATTCTGGGCGTCGAGCGCGCCGAACGGCTCGTCCATCAGCAGGAGGTCGGGCTCGATGGCCAGCGCCCGCGCGATGGCCGCGCGCTGCCGCATGCCGCCGCTCACGCGCCCCGGGTAGTAGTCCTCGAAGCCGCCCAGGCCGACCAGTTTCAGGTAGCGCTCCGCCGTTGCAACGCGCTCGCCCGCCGGCCGGCCGAGCGGCGCTAGCACCAGCGCCACGTTGTCCCGCAACGTCAGCCACGGCAGCAATCGATCCTCCTGAAAGACGACGCCGACCTTCCGATCCTGCCGCTGCTCGAACACCACCGGCCGCCCATCAAGTATGACGCGCCCGCGCGTGGCCGCCTCCAGCCCCCCGATGATCCTGAGCAAAGTCGTCTTCCCGCAGCCGTTGGGCCCCAGCAGACAGAGGAATTCGCCGGCGTCGACGGTGAACGAGACCGAGTCGATGACGGGGATCAAGTAGTCCTTTCCAACCCGGTCGACCTCGAGCTTCATCCCCGCCCTCTGCCGCCCGCGTCGACACGCGGGTGGGGCGGGCGGAGGCGTGGTGGGGGTGTCCGGGACCCGTTCCCGTCACGCGTTACCGTGCGCCCCCCAGTCGGATGGAGCCCAGCCAAGGCGGGTTCGAAGCGCTCTCCCGCCGCGTGGTCGCCGGACACCCCCACCACGCCTCCGCCCGCCCCACCCGCTGCGCGCTGAACCACGTTCCGCGACCGCTGATTCAGCGCCATCGGGTGAGGCGTCGGGAAACGGTGTCGAAGACGAGCTTGTCGGTCAGCGTCATGACGACGATCATGACGAGCGCCCAGACGAAGACCATCTGCGTGGCTAGGATCTCCCGGCTGTAGTTCATGACATACCCGATGCCGGAGGTGACGCCGAAGATCTCGGCTACCACGGAGACCTTCAGGGCCAGACCAAACCCGATCTTCATGCCCGCCACCAGGTACGGCAAGGTCGACGGCACCACGATCGCCGTGAACTTCTGGCGGCCGGACAGCCGGTAGACGTCGCCCATCTCCAGCAGGCGCCGGTCCACGCTCGCCACGCCCTCCACGAGGTTCGAGGCCACGACCGGCAGCGTGATCATGAACGTCGTGAAGATGGGGGCCCAGTTGCTGAGCCCGAACCAGATGATCGAGATCACGATCCACACGAACACCGAGGTCGAGTTGAGCACGGCCAGCAGGTCGTGGACGACGCCGCGGGCCAGCCGAGAGAGGAACGCCAGCAGCCCGAGCAGCACCGCGGTCAGCACGGCGCCGCCGAAGCCGACGGCGATGCGCGCGAGCGAAGCGCCGGTGTGCCGCCAGATCTCGCCTGTCCCCACGATCTCGACCACGCCGCGGGCGACGGCGGCCGGCGAGGGGAGGACGTAGGCGCCGTAGCGCAGCGACAGGAGCCACCAGCCGGCGACAACCGCCACCGCCACGGCCAGCGTCGGGAGGTGCAGCCAAGCCGCCCAGTCACGCCAGGTCAGGGACGGCCCGGCTGGCGCGCTCACGCGCGGTGGAAGAACTCCTTGCGGATCCGGTCGGCGTTGTCCCAGATGGCCGACTTCAGGAAGCCGAACTCCTTGTTGATCTTGAGCTGGGCGATGAGCGTCTCGACCTGCTCGTCGGGCAGACCGTGGAGCATCTTCACGGTCTCCTTGTGAGCGACCTTGATGACGTCCGCCGGCAGCTTGGTGACCTCCGCCACGATCTCCATCGCACGCTCGGGCTTGTTGTACCAGACGTCGACCGCGTCCTTCTGGGCGTCGTTGAGGTCCTTCGCGATCGCCGCGTGCTTGCCCAGGAAGTCGTTGTGCACGAGATAGCAGACGTGGACGGGGAAGCCGGTCGACCGGCCCGTGGCCTTGCGCCAGAGATCGATCTGCTTGGCCAGGTACACGCCCTGGCCGCGGAGGACCACCTGGTCGGTGATCGGCTGCCAGGCGATGATCGCGTCCACGTCGCCCTTGGCGAGCAACGTCACCATGTCGGGCGGGGCGGTGGCGGTGACGATCTGCGCGTCCTTCTGCAGGTCGAATCCGTACCCCTTCAGCGTGAGCGCGCGAATGTCGAAGAAGGTCGACGTGCCCACGATGGCCGCGACCTTGCGGCCCTTGAGATCCTCGACCTTGCTGACGCCCGCACCGGGCCGGGCGACGATGGCGCCCAGCACCGCGGTGGCCACGCCGGTGACCTTGAGCGGCGCCCCATCCTCGAAGGCCTTGGCCGCCAGCGCGAACGACATGTCGATGGCGTCGACGTTCTTGGCCGTGAGCTGGTTGAGCAGCGGCACCGGCGAGCCCGGCACGATCGAGTACTCGGCCTGCCAGCCGCGCTTGCCCAGCAGGTCTTCCTTGTGGATGATCTCGGTCGCCGCCCAGCCGAGCTGCAGGTAGGCGAGGCGGACCTTGCCCTTGCCCTGGGCGCGCAGGCCGGCCGGCGCGCCGATCACGGCGGCGGCGCCCAGCCCCGCGCCGACCCTCAGAAACCGCCGACGGGAGAGCGTCATGCGCGTGCCCTCCTAGCCCTTGACGTGCGGCAGGCTGCGGAGCGCCTCGGCCACCTTCTCGGTCGGGTACTCGTAGTCTTCGAGTTTGCCGGCCAGGTACGCCTCGTAGGCGCCGAGGTCGAAGTGGCCGTGGCCGGAGAGGTTGAAGAGGATCGTCTTGCGCTTGCCTTCCTTCTTGCAGCGCAGCGCCTCGTCGATCGCGACGCGGATGGCGTGGGCCGACTCCGGCGCCGGGATGATGCCCTCCGTCCGGGCGAACTGCATCGCGGCCTGGAACGTGGCGAGCTGGGGCACGGCGACGGCCTCGATCACGCCCTCGTCGTACAGCTTGCAGACCAGCGGCGCCATGCCGTGATAGCGCAGCCCGCCCGCGTGGAAGCGGGGCGGGGATGAACGTGTGACCGAGCGTGTGCATCTTCACCAGCGGCGTGAGCCCCACGGTGTCGCCGAAGTCGTAGACGTACTGGCCCTTGGTGAGGCTGGGGCAGGCCGACGGCTCGACCGCGATGATCCGGGTCTTCTTGTCCTTGCCGGTGAGCTTGTCCGCCGCGAAGGGGAACGACAGCCCCGCGAAGTTCGAGCCGCCGCCGGCGCAGCCGATGACGATGTCGGCCGCGTCGTCCGCTTTCTCGAGCTGCTTCTTCGCCTCGAGCCCGATCACCGTCTGGTGCATCAACACGTGGTTGAGCACGCTGCCGAGCGAGTACTTGGTGTCGTCACGGGTGGCCGCGTCCTCGACCGCCTCGCTGATGGCGATGCCGAGCGAGCCGGGCGAGTTGGGATCCTGCTCGAGGATCTTCTTGCCGGACTGCGTGTCGGGGCTGGGGCTGGCCACGACCTGCGCGCCCCACGTCTCCATCATGATGCGGCGGTAGGGCTTCTGCTGATAGGACACCTTGACCATGTACACCTTGCACTGCAGGCCGAACATCTGGCAGGCCAGGGCCAGCGCCGAGCCCCACTGGCCGGCCCCCGTCTCGGTGCTGAGCCGCGTGACCTTTTCCTTTTTGTTGTAGAACGCCTGCGCGATGGCGGTGTTCGGCTTGTGGCTGCCGGCCGGGCTCACGCCCTCGTACTTGTAATAGATGCGTGCCGGCGTCCCGATCGCCTTCTCCAGCCGCCGCGCGCGGAACAGCGGCGAGGGGCGCCACAGGCGATAGACGTTGCGGATCTCGTCGGGGATCTCGATCCAGCGCTCCCGGCTGACCTCCTGCTTGATCAGCTCCATGGGGAAGAGCGGCATCAGGTCTTGCGGTCCGATCGGCTGCTTGGTGCCGGGGTGCAGGACCGGGGCGCCGGCGTCTTGAAGTCAGCCTGGATGTTGTACCACTTGGTCGGAATGTCCTTCTCGTCGAGCAGGAACTTCGTGCGGTTGCGGTCGACCTTGGCTGCCATACCGGCCTCCTTCGAGAGTTCGCTGAGGCGGGCTCCCCCGTGGAAAAGTGCGGACACCTTAGCGAGTCGGCGTCGGGCTGTCAAATGGCGGGCCGGCGCGGCGGCCCCACAGCACCCCGACGACCGCGAGCGCGTCCAGCGCGGCCAGCACGCCGACCGCGACGGCGTAGCCGCCGGTGGCATCGCGCAGGACGCCGACCAGGCCGGGACCGGCGGCGACGCCGATCTGAATCGCCGCGCTCGCCATCCCGAAGACGGTCGCGAACGAGCGGGCGCCGAACTCGGCGTGGACGATCAGCGGCGGCAGGGTGATGACGTTGCCGACAGACCCCCAGGCCGTAGAAGCCGCGCGCTACCCCTGCTCTTCGAGGAGCCTATTCGATGACGCGATCGGCGCGGCCCAGGAGGGCCGAGGGGAGCGTGAGCCCCAGGGCCTTCGCGGTCTTGAGATTGATCACGGTCTGCCCTCCACGGGTCGAGCGCGAGCCTGGCGGACGCCTCGAACGTGGTCAAGGCGCCGGGTGCTAAACTAGCGCCATGCCAGCCACCCTGACGCTCCCGCGCGCCGACGGAACGCTCGCGCCCTACACCCTCTCCGGCCGGGCACCGGTCACGGCGCCGCCCGGGCCCATCACGAGCCGCATCGGCATGGCGGCCGTGCACGTCGTCGCCGATCCGCGGGCGGCGATCAACCCCACGCTCGAGGTCGCGCTCGACTGGGACGCGACGCTGCGCTTCCGCCACCACGTGTGGTCGCTGGGGCTGGCCGTGGCCGAGGCCATGGACACCGCGCAGCGCGGGATGGGCTTCGACTGGACGGCGGCCAAGGAGCTGATCAAGCGCTCGGTGGCCGAGTCGAAGACCGTGCCCGGTGCCGTGCTCGCCTCCGGCGCCGGCACCGACCACCTCGAGCCCGGGCCGCGCGTCACCATCGCCGACGTCGAGGCGGCCTACGAGGAGCAGTGCGCGTGGATCGAGGGGTGCGGCGGCCGGATCATCCTGATGGCCTCGCGCGCGCTGGCGGCCTGCGCCAAGAGCCCCGACGACTACGTCAAGGTCTACGGCCGCATCCTCAGCCAGGCGCGCGAGCCCGTCATCGTCCACTGGCTGGGCGAGATGTTCGATCCCGCGCTGGCCGGGTACTGGGGCTCCACCGATCGCGACCGGCAGGTCGAGACACTGCTGGCCATCGTGAGCGAGTACGCGGCCAAGATCGACGGCGTGAAGATCTCGCTGCTCGACCAGGCGCGTGAGATCGCGATGCGGCGGCGGTTCCCGAAGGGCGTGCGGATGTACACCGGCGACGACTTCGATTATCCAACGACGATCGGCGGCGACGCCCACGGCCACAGCGACGCGCTGCTCGGGATCTTCGACGTCATCGCACCGGCCGCCTCCGCCGCGCTCCACGCGCTCGATCGTGGCGACCGCGCGGAGTTCGAGCGCATCCTGGCTCCCACGCTCACGCTCTCGCGCCACGTCTTCGGCGCCCCCACGCGCTTCTACAAGACGGGCGTCGTCTTCGCCGCCTGGCTCAACGGTCACCAGGCGCACTTCCGGATGGTCGGCGGCCTGGAGAGCGCGCGCTCCATCGTGCATCTGAGCGAGCAGTTCCGGCTGATGGACGCGGCCGGACTGTTGCGCGACCCCGAGATGGCGGCCACTCGCATGCGTCGCGTCCTGGCCGTCGCCGGGATCGAGTAGCGGACGGGCCCGCCATGGCCCTGGCTTCCAGCACGCACTACAAGGCCGATCTGCGGGCGATCCGCTTCACGCTCTGGGACCATCTCGGCGCCGATCGCCTGTTCGCGCTCGAGCGCTTCGCGCACCTCTCGCGCGAGGAGTGCGACGCGGTCATCGACCAGGCCTATCGCTTCGCCACCGAGGTGAGCGGCCCGCTGAACGCGCCGGGCGACCGGACCGGCTGCCGGATCGAGGACGGGCGCGTCGTCACGCCGCCGGGCTTCCGCGAGGCATGGCGGAAGCTCTTCGAGGTGGGGCTGATGCCGTTCACCGTCCCCGCCGAGGCCGGCGGCTTTGGCGGGCCCGTCGCCGTCGGAGTGGTGCTCCAGGAGCTGCAGAGCGGGGCCAACACCGCCTTCCAGATGTACCCCGGGCTCACCCACGGCGCCGCCGACCTCCTCGAGCACTTCGCCGTCGAGGAGGATCGCAAGCGCTTCCTGCCGGCGATGCTCGACGGCCGTTTCTCCGGAACCATGTGCCTGTCCGAGCCCCACGCCGGCTCCGACGTCGGCGCCACCCGCACGCGGGCCCGCCACCTCGAGGGCAGCGTCTACGCGATCACCGGGACCAAGTGCTGGATCTCGGCGGGCGATCACGACCTCGCCCAGAACATCGTTCACCTGGTGCTGGCCCGCATCGAGGGAGCGCCGGCCGGCACCAAGGGGCTATCGCTCTTCATCGTGCCGAAGATCTGGGTCAACGACGACGGCACCCTCGGCGAGCCCAACGACGTCACCACGGCCTCCATCGAGCACAAGCTGGGCATCCGGGCCTCGGCCACGGCGGTCCTGAACTTCGGCGACAACGATCGCTGCCGCGGCATCCTGGTGGGCGGCCGGCCCCACGAGGGCATGCGCCAGATGTTCCGCATGATGAACGGCGCGCGCATCGCCGTCGGCGTGCAGGGGATCGCGGTGGCCTCGACGGCCTACCTCAACGCGCTCGGGTACGCGCGCGAGCGGCAGCAGGGGTCGTCGATCAAGAACTTCAAGGATCCCAACGCGCCGCGGGTGCCGATCCTCGAGCACTCCGACATCCGGCGCATGCTGCTGGAGATGAAGGCCAAGGTCGAGGGCACCCGTGCGCTCGCGATCAAGCTCGCGCTGCACGCCGACTTCGCCCGCGCGCTGGCCGACGGCGACGCCGGCGCCGCCGCCCGTCACGAGGGGCAGGTGGACCTGCTCACGCCGGTGGTGAAGGCGTACGGCTCCGACCAGGCGTTCCGGATCGCGGAGATGGCGGTCCAGATCTACGGCGGGGCGGGGTTCGTCGAGGATCATCCGGCCGAGCAGTACCTGCGCGACGCCAAGATCTTCTCGATCTACGAGGGCACCAACCACATCCAGGCCCTCGACCTGGTCTCCCGCAAGCTGGGCGCGCGGGGCGGCGAAAACTTCTCGGACTTCCTCAAGGAGGTCGGCGGCTTCGTCGCCGAGCACGCGACGCGGCCCGGGCTGGCCGCCGAGCTGAGCGCGCTGGGCGAGGCCGCCTCGGCGCTGCAGCGCGCGGCCGGCGCGCTCATGGCGTTTTTCATGGGCGGCAAGCTCGACCAGGTGACGCTGGTCGCCACGCCGTTCCTGGAAACGCTGGCCGAGGTGGCGGTGGCCCACCTGCTGCTGGAGGCGGCCGTGGTGGCCGAGGCGCGCGTGCGGGTGGACGAAGAGGATCTCGCGCACGAGGATGTCGAGTTCTACCGCGGCAAGGTGCTGGCGGCGAAGTACTACGCCAGCTACATCCTGCCGCAGACCCACGCGCGCGTGAGCGCGATCGTGGCCGGCGACCGCAGCCCGCTCGATATGCCGGACGGCGGCTTCGCGAGCGCGCGCTGACCGCGGGGTCCCCTCGATGGAGGGGTCAGGTGCCTGCATCCTTGGGCGGATGCTCGGTGAACCACTGCACGATACCCGGCATGTGTGGCTCGAACGGGCCTGGAATAGACAGATTGAGCACTCCGGCGCGGACCTCACCACGGTTCTCAAAATCGTGAGTAACACCGCCGGGCACCAGCACGAACGAGCCGCGGGTGGCGTGTCGCCATTCGTCGCCAACGAGCACACTCATCGTGCCTTCGATGACGTAGAAGATGTCGTCTTCCGGATGCGAATGCGTGCCAGGGCCTTGCGTGTGTGGCTCGAGCCACCACTCGGAGATGGAGTAGCGAGACTCTGACTCTGGCCCATCTGCCTTGAATACCGCGCTGATTCGGCCCATTGGATAGGCACGACCTTCACCGGGCGCGAGGACAACTGGCTTTCGAGGAACTGCAGCTATGGCGTTCATAGCGCCCTCCGTTGCAGTGATGGTAGTTCCTGTGGCGCCGAACGGTCACGGTGAGCGGCGCGCGGAGTGGATAGGAAGCGGTTGGCGCTGTAGCCGTAGTCCTCACCGCTCTCGTCGACAACACGGAGGTATCCTCGCCGTTCAGCTCCTCGCGCGCCTCCGCCGAACGCCGTTCGGTTGGAGTCAGGACGACCTGCGGCGCCTCTACCTCGCATACGGCTTCGAAGTGCGCCAGGGCCGCCCGACACCTCGTCATTCGCCACCCGGACCTGTCGACGACGGTCGCGCGGCACGATGAACTGCCACCGGCGTACGCCAGGACTGCGATCCGCCCGATCGATGAGCTGATGCGGCGCCGAGGTATGATGTCGGTAGGTAGCGAGGAGCCATGAAGAATCGGGCCTACTACGACGCTCTCCCCTGGGAGGTTCGGGTTGAACGGGACATCCGGGCGGACGGCTCTATCTACTACGTGGCCCGCCACCCCGAGTTCGGCCCGACCTCTGGCCCGCTCGGCACCGGCGCAACGCCTGAAGAGGCGCTCGCCGATCTTCGCGAGGCTCGACAGGGCCTGATCGGGCTCATGCTCGAGCGCGGCGACCCCGTTTCCGAGCCGGCGCCCGTGAGGGTGGACGCGCGCGCCTGAGGCTACAGCGCGGGCGGCGAAGTACTGTGCCAGCTACCCGCTGCCGCGCCCCGATCGATCGGCGATGTCGCCCACGACTCGCACCCGGACCCGGAGCGAGTTGCCGGGCAGGTAGGCGAGCGGGAGGTCCTCGACCTCGACGACCTGCAGCGTCGCGGCGTCGGCGCCGCCACTGACCGCGCGCTGCTCGGCGAGGCGGCGCGCCTCGGCGATGGCCGCCTCGCGCGGCAGGTTCTGGAAGATCTGGTCCACCTCGCCGCTGACCTGGGCGATGGCGGCGCCGACGGCGTTGGCCACGGCCTGGTGGCGGACGTGCACGACCTCGGAGACGCCGGGGAGGCGCTCGGGCACCAGGAAGCAACCGCCGCCCACCGCGATCAGGGGCTCTTCCCGCGCGTCGGTCTTCATGCGGTCCACGCCTTCCTCGATCGTCGCGTGCATCCGCGCCAGCGCCGTCTTGACAAGGTCGGCCGGCAGGTCGGCCACGCGACGGCGGTCGCCCAGGTCGATCAGGCCGGCGGCCACCGCCACGTCGGTGGCCGTCAGCGTGGCGCCGCCGAACACGCGGCTGTCGTCCACCAGCCGGTATCCCACGCTGCGCGGTCCCACGCGGAGCCCATCGTCGGCCACCAGCGAGCCGCCGCCGAGGCCGAGCGACAGCAGATCCGGCATGCGGAACAGCGTGCGCACGCCGCCCACCTCCACGACGTTGTTGGCCTCGCGCGGGAAGCCGTGGCGCAGGCTGCCGATGTCGGTGGTGGTGCCGCCGACGTCGATGACGAGCGCGTCGCTCAGGCCCGAAAGGAACGCCGCGCCCCGCATGCTGTTGGTGGGGCCGGAGGCGAAGCTGTAGACGGGGAAAGCCTCGGCGGTGGCCGCCAGCATCACGGTGCCGTCGTTCTGGGTGAGGTAGAGCGGCGCGGCGAGGCCGCTGGCCCGTAGCGCCTCGGTGAACGCCTGGGTGGTCCGACGCGCCAGGCCGACCAGCGCGGCGTTGAGCAGCGTCGCGTTCTCGCGCTCCAGGAGGCCGATACGGCCCAGCTCGTGCGACAGCGTCACCGCGGCGTCGGGGCACTCCTGGCGCAGGATCGCCGCCGCGTCGGTCTCGCACTCGGCGTTGAGGGGGGAGAAGACCGAGGCGATCGCCACCGAGGTGATCCCGGCCGCCCGGATGCGCCGGGCCGCCTCCCGCATCCCGATCTCGTCGAACGGCACGATGGGCCGGCCGTCGTACTCGTGCCCACCCTCCAGCATGACGACCTCGGTGCGCACGAGGGCCGCGAGGTCCTCGGGCCAGTCGACGAAGGGGGGCAGCGAGGCGCTCGCCGGCAGGCCGATCCGGACGGCCGCCACGCGGGTCAGGTCGCGCCGCTGGACCACGGCGTTGGTGAAGTGCGTGGTCCCGATCATGACGGCGGCTATTGGAACGGGTGCCGTGAGGCCGGCTCCTTCCGAGGGTGGCCTGTTCAAGGAGTGGCGTGGCTCCGACACGAGTTGTCTGAGCGCGGTGACGATGCCGCTCGTCACGTCGGCCGTCGTGGGCGTCTTGACGGCGTGGACCACGGTGGCGCCGTCGAGCAGCACGGCGTCGGTGTTCGTGCCGCCGACGTCGATGCCGATGCGCCTCACGCGAACACCGAGGTGAACTCGAGGTCATAGCCGAAGGCGCGGGGCCCCACGTGCTCCAGCCCCTTGGGCGTGAGCAGCACGGGCGGGGCGGGGAGGGCGACCACGCTCACGCGCTGGCCGTAGCGCAGGGTCTCGGTGCCGATCGCGTCGCCCGAGACGCTGTCCATGACGCAGATGAGGTCGGGTGTGGTGACGCGGGGGACGCCGTCCAGCCAGCCCACCGCGAACTCGTTCTGGAAGGCCAGCTCGAAGCGGCGACCACGGAAGTCGCCGAGCCCGTCGAGCTTCGCCGTCCCGCGCAGGAACCCCTCGGTCGCCCGCCGCGCCACGTCGCCGATCTTGCCGGTGAACAGCAGCTGCCCGTGCTCGGCCTCGCTCAGCGCCTCGATCGGATCGCGATGCGCCCGGCGCGCCGCCTGGACGGTCCGGCCGATACGGATGGCCTTGCTGGTCGAGTAGAGGATGGCGCACTCCTTCACTTCCTTGCCGGTCCGGGGCGCCTTGCAGGTCGCCGCGATCGAGCCGACGGCCACGCAGGCCGTCCGTGACAGGCGCTCCATCCACTTCCACGACGCCGCCCGGGCGACGACGACGGCGTTGTCGCGGACGTCGATCAGCGTCAGGGGGTACATCGGCAGGTCGTGGATGGCGAACGAGGTCATCTGGGCCTCAGGGAACGCGCGGCCCATACAGTCGGCGTCGACCACCGGGCGGCCGAGCAGCGCGGCAGCCATGAAGGGCTGGATGGCGTTGCCGCCGCCGATCTCGAGCGACATGATGGCCCGGAACGGCCGGCCCAGGTACTCCTCCATCATGGTGACGGCGCGGGCGATCGTGCGGGGGTCGGTGAGGCGCTCCTGGCCGACGAGCGGGGCCCCCATGTTGGAGACGACGGCGACGCGGTCGTCGTCGGCCAGGTCCATCGGGTCCATGAGCGAGACGACGGCGCCGTCGCGGTAGAGGCGGCGCATGTTGAGCAGCGCCAGGTAGGGGCTGCCGCCGCCGCCAGTGCCGAGGATCCAGGCACCGATCGCGAGCGATTCGATCTCCGCGGCGGAGACGGGGCGGAGCGAGGGCATCGGTCGTCTTCAGTCGTGCGCCAGGACGCTGACGGCCCCACTCACCGCGCTGCCAGGGTGGTGGCTGACGGCTGCCCCCGCTTCGCCGAGCATCGGGAACTTCGCCTTCACCTTGTCGGCGACGAAGCCGACCCCAAGGCCACCGGCAATGCTCACCCACCCCCCGCCGGTGGCCGCATCGATTGCGGCCCCAAGCGCTGCCGGGACGAGCAGAAACACGGTCTGGAGCCGGGTCTGTTTCGCGTGCCGCGCGACAGCGGCGTTGTAGTCGCGGATGAGGCCCTCGAGCGAAAGCTGGGCCGCCTCCTCATCGAGCTTGTCCGCCGAAACCTGCTCCTCCCATGACCAGAGCCGCCGGCGCGCGGCCCGGAAATCGTCGTCCCCGACGACATCGAGGACGCGGTGGAACGTCGCCTCGTCGACACCCTCGGGAACTGCGAGCTCCAGACGAAGCCGCACTCCTTCGTCTGGGAGCGGGTACAGCGGCAGCGTCTTGTCGTCGCCGACCGCGCCGACGATGCGACGCGCCTGACGGACGCTCTGGAAAGCCGCGACGAGCTCGAACTTCGCGCCGCCGGCCTGCAGTCGCGCTCGGATGTCCTGCGCGGCGAAGGCGGGATGGATCTTCGGAGGATCGGCTGCGACGTGGCCCAACCGGTCGTCCTCCAGCCCGACGAGCTGGGCGAACGACAGCTCGGCCGTGATCGCCGCCGTCAGATCGAAGGCCAGCGTCGGGTCATTTGGAAAATCGCGCACGTGCTCCTGGTACTCCTTCGACCAGATCGCGCGCAACCCGGGATCCCAGGGCGTCGCGAACGCCGCGTCGCCCAGCTGGTTGAGGCGCAGGGCGAGGAGTTCTGGGTTCCAGCCGTTCTCCTCCCACCGCCTGACGTCACCTTCGTCTACCGGCGTGGGGAACACGAGGGCGTCGTACAGCAGCACGTCGGTGCTCAGCCGTCGAAGATCGAGGTGAGCCTGGACCGAGAACGTTCCCCACCGCGGCCGAGCCTGCGGCCACTTGACCTCCCAATCCCTCATGACCCACCTCCTCGGCGGACACAGGCCGGAGCGGAGCCATCGTGTGTGCGTATGTTATCCTCCCGCCGTCACCGCGCAACCGTAGAGGGCTCCGCTGACTTCGGAGGCTGCCATGAGGACGGCACGAACCCTGCCTTTGGGCCTGCTCACCATCACCCTCGTCACGATCCTGCTGGTGGTGCCGGCGCCCGCCTTCGAGCGGGTGGGCGACAAGAAGATCCTCGTGTTCGCCGGCCGCCAGGAAGTGCCGACGATCGACCCGAGCGTGAAGTACGACTGGTCGATCCGGATGATGCAGCAGGCGCTCTACGACGGGCTGGTGAAGTACGTCGGCAACCCGCCCGAGATCGTGCCGTGGCTGGCCGAGCGGTGGGAGGTCTCGCCCGACGCCAGGACGTGGACCTTCCACCTCGTGAAGAACGCGCGCTTCCACAACGGCGACCCGGTCACGGCCGAGGCGGTGCGGTGGTCGTTCGCACGCACCCTCAAGCTGAACCAGGGACCGGCCTGGATGCTGTCCGACTTCCTCAAGGAGGACGGCATCAAGGCGGTGAACGAGCACACCGTCCAGTTCACGCTGACCCAGCCGTACGCCCCGTTCCTGTCGTTCGTGCCGTGGTGGTACGTGATGAACCCCAAGCAGGTGCTGGCCAACGAGCAGGGCGGCGACCTCGGGCAGAAGTGGCTGACCGACAACGAGGCGGGCAGCGGCCCGTTCAAGATCAAGCGCTGGCAGCAGGGGGTGCTGTACGAGATCGAGGCGGTCGAGAGCTACTGGAAGGGCTGGCCGTCGAAGGACCACGTGGGCGGCGTCATCCTCAAGCTCGTGCGCGAGTCGGCGGCCCAGCGGGCGGCGCTGCTGCGCGGGGAGGCGGACATCGTCGAGGGGTTGTCGGCCGACGACTACGATCAGGTCGCCAGGATGCCGGGCATCGTGGTGCCGAACCTGCCCGGGATGACGACGTTCGGCCTGAAGATGAACACGCAGAAGGCGCCGACCAGCGACGCCAACCTCCGCAAGGCGATCGCCCACGCGTTCGACTACGACGCGCTGCTCAAGATCTACAACGGCAACGCCGTGCTGCAAACCAGCCCCTTCCCCAACGCGACCCGGGGCCACCAGGCCGTGCCCGGCTTCCCGCGCCAGGATCTGGCCAGGGCGAAGGAGTTCCTCTCGAAGAGCGCCTATCCCAACGGCGGCATCGAGCTGGAGTACGTCTACGTCCAGGGGCTCGAGGAAGAGCGCAAGATGGGGCTGGTCCTCATCGACAACCTCGGGAAGCTGAATCTGAAGGTGAAGATGGTGCCGCTGACGTGGCCGAACATGGTCGCCCGTGGCGCCAAGGTGGAGTCGTCGCCCGACCTGCTGGCGGTGTTCGCCACCCCGGTCTCGACCGACCCCGACGCGGTGGCGTACCAGTACCACAAGAACTCGTGGGGCAAATACTACGGCTCCTCCTTCTACACCAACGCCGACGTGTGGGGCCTGATCGAGCGCGCCCGCACCCTGCCCAAATGGGAAGAGCGGGCGCCCCTCTACGCCGAGATCCAGAGGCGCATCGCCGCCGACGCGCCCGAGCTCTTCGGCATGCTGGCCAACCGCCGCTGGGGCATGCGCGATTACGTGAAGGGCTTCGTGTTCAGTCCGGTGCGCTTCACCGGCGAGGTCGATCTCTACCCGCTGGCGATCGTGGCGAAGTGAGGACGCGCCGGCCCTGACGCCGTACCTGCTCGGGCGCCTGGCCTTCCTGGCCCTGATGCTGTTCGGGCTCCTGTGCTTGACGTTCGCCATCTCCCACGTCGTCCCCGGCGATCCCGCCCGGCTGGCCGCCGGCCCCGACGCCAATCAATCGATGGTCGAGACGCTCCGGGCGAAGTACGGTCTCGACCAGCCGCTCGGCGTGCAGTTCGTGCGCTATCTCCGCGGCCTCGCCGCCGGTGACCTCGGACAGTCGCTGCGCAGCCGCAACGCCGTCCGCGACGACCTGGCCCGCTATTTCCCCAACACGCTCGAGCTGGTGACGCTGGCCCTGCTGCTCGCCGTCGCGGTCGGCATCCCGCTCGGAATGCTGTCGGCCGTGTACAAAGACACGTGGATCGACCACTGGGCGCGTGTGGTCTCGGTGTCGGGCGTGGCGTTGCCGGCCTTCTGGCTCGGCCTGATGCTGCAGCTGCTGCTCGCGCTCTATCTCGGCTGGCTGCCGCTCGGCGGCCGGCTCGGCCTCACCGCCACGCCGCCGGCGCCCCTCACGCACCTGCTGCTGGTGGATTCGCTGTTGCGTGGCCAGTGGGCCACGTTCGCCGACGCCGCCCGCCACGCCGTGCTGCCCGTCGTCACGCTGTGCTTCCCGGCGCTGGCGTCGATCATGCGCGTGAATCGCGCGGAGATGCTGGAGACGCTCCACGCCGACTACATCACGACGGCGCGCGCCCAAGGCTTCTCGGGCTTTCGCGTCGTGACCCGCTACGCGCTTCGCAACGCCATGATCCCGACGCTCACGATGATCGGCCTGCGCTACGGCTGGATGCTGGGCGGCACGATCCTGGTCGAGACGGTGTTCGACTGGCCCGGCATCGGCCTCTACGCGGTCAACGCGGCCGTCTCCTCGGACTTCCAGCCGATCATGGGCGTGACGCTGCTCATCGGCCTCAACTTCATGCTCGTCAACCTGCTGGTCGATCTCGCCTACGGCTGGCTCGACCCGCGCATCCGTCGTCCGAGCGTCACGTGACCGCGCGCGTCCTGTCGCTCGTCTGGCGGGGGGAGGGTGAGAGCCGGTGGCGGGAGCTCCGACGCCACGCGCGCGCCTTCGCCCGGAGCGCCTCGTCGATGGCCGGACTGGGCATCGTGCTGGCGTTTCTCGTCGTCACCGCCATCGGTCCGTGGATCGTGCCGTACCCCGAGGACGCGCGTGGCGCCGTCCACCTGGAGCGCAAGCTGCAGCCCCCGAGCCTGGCCCACTGGTTCGGCACCGACGAGGTCGGCAACGACGTCTACACCCGCGTGGTCCTGGGCGCCCGGCTCTCGCTGCAGATCGGCCTCATCATCACCGTGATCGCCGCCCTCATCGGCGTGCCGCTCGGCGTCGTGGCCGGCTACGTCGGCGGCGCGCTCGGCGAGGCGATCATGCGCGTGACCGACGTGTTCCTGTCGGTGCCGGCGCTGATCCTGGCGCTGGCGGTCGTCGGCGCGCTCGGCCCCGGCATCGTGAACGCCATGCTCGCGCTGTCGCTGGTGTGGTGGCCCGGCTACGTCCGGCTCGTGCAGGGCAAGACGCTGGCGCTGCGGCAGGAGACCTACGTCGAAGCGGCGCGCGCGATCGGCACCGGCCGGTTGCGCATCGTGTTCGTGCACATCCTGCCGAACTGCGTGTCGCCGATCGTCGTGAAGGCCAGCATGGACATGGGCATGGCCATCCTGGGGGCGGCGAGCCTGGGGTTCATCGGCCTCGGCGCCCAGCCGCCCTATCCCGAGTGGGGCGCCATGATCAGCCACGGGCGCAACTACCTGCCGACCTGGTGGTGGTACTCGGCGTTTCCGGGGCTGGCGATCTACCTGACCGTGCTCGGCTTCAACCTGCTCGGCGATGGCCTGCGCGACTTGCTGGACCCGAAGAGCTTGTCTTGATGGGGGCCCCGAGATGGCCCCCAAGCCCCCAACGCTCGGGCCGCCCCGGCGAAGCCGTGGCGACCCTCGGTCCGCCGGCAGGCTCCTAGCCGCCGCAGAGCTCGCCGATGACGCGAGCGACCAGGAGATTGGCGAGTAGCACCGGCGCGCCGGTGAGGCCGCGGAGCTCGTCGCGGGTCTTGCGACGGAAGCCCATGCAGTCCATCGCGATCAGGCCCACCCCGGCCTCCCGGAAGGCGGTAGCCACGCGCGCCAGCGCCGAGGCGTCCTCCTCCTCGTAGGGCGACAGCGGGACCACGACCGGATCGAACCCGTCGCGGCGCCAGCGGGCCTCGGTCTGCGGGACGTGCGGCACCGAGGGCGTGACGACGCCCAGCCGGCCGGGCCACCGCATCGCGCGCAGCGCGCCCAGGAGCAGCGGCTGCGGCTGGATCAGGGGGCGGCTCGAGGTGAGCGGGGGGAAGGCGCCGGTGCAGAGCAGGGCGGTGAGGGTGGCGCCTCCGCGCTCCAGCGCGGCGATGCGCGCCTCGACCAGCGTGACGATCTTCTGCTTGCCGACGAAGACGGCCGTGCCGTCCTGGAGGCGGGTGACCAGGATCTCGTCGTCGCCGGTGGGCTTCAGCGCGTCGATCTGGGCGCGCGTGAGCCCGTCCAGGGCGCCGGCCTCGCGGACGTCGACACCGGGGCCGATGACCGCCGCCATCTCGGGGACGACGTCGGAGCGTGGCGATTGGCCGATCGTGATGAGCCCGACCACCGGGCGCAGTGCCGTCGTCATGGTGTTCTCCTCCTAGAGCACGTGCAGAAACGGCCGGGTGGTGAGGGCGTCGGCCTGCCAGAAGCCGGTGTCCGCGAACCAGCCGCGCGCCTCGCCCGCGTCGGGGGTCTTCATCAGCGCCCACGTCTGACCGTCCTCGAAGAACCCGCCCAGGTGCAGGCGGCCCGCCCCCCGCATCTCGATCAGCGCGAACTGCGCCATGTCGTGCTGGGCCGACCGGGCCCTCGACGATCGTGACCGTGCGAGAGCCGTCGAGCACGACCGGCACCATCTCCCACGGCTCCACGAACTGCGCGAACGAGCGCGGCTCGTAGCGCGTCCACGCGCCGCCGACCCAGTACGGATCTTCCTCCATCGCGTGCTTGATCTGCCCCGGCTGCTGCAGGCGATAGACGAGGTCGACCGTCGTGCCGTCGGGCGCCGGGCCGCCGCCGAGCAGGATGCCGGCGCCTCGCAGCCCCTGCAGCCGCTCGATGTGCGCGCGCCGGTGCGGCTCGCGCTTGGCGGCGTAGGCCTCGACCGGGGTGACGGCGATGTGGTAGACGATCACGGGCTACGCTCAGAGGGCGTCGGGAACGATCGCCAGGTCGGCGAATGGCGGGAGGGCCACCGGCGTATCGCCGGAGGCCCGGGCGAGGAGCCGATGGGCGTTGTCCGCCACCTCGTACGCCTCGATCGCCCGACCGTACGTGGCCCCGGATGACCTCGTTGAGGTTGGCGAGAACCCGCTGGTGTAGCGTCGACGGTGTCGCGCTCACCTGGATCTCGCCGCCCAGGATCTCGTACCGGCGGCCGTCGTCCGGCGCCGCCAGGTAGTCCTCGTACGTGAGCACGACGCGGTGAATGGCCATCCGTGACGCTCCGGCTGCGATTCTACTCCTGTCACGCGGGACAGCATAGGCGCCGTCCGCCGTCCCGGGAATGTCCCTGGATGCAGACAGGCCCCCGGTCGGGCGCGTGATACCGTGAGATGGATGGACCTGATCGAGCGCTTCCGTGCCCGCTATCCCTTCCCGCTGGACGACTTCCAGCTCGAGGCGATCCGCGCCATCCAGTCGGATCAATCGGTGATCGTCTCGGCGCCGACCGGCGCCGGCAAGACGCTCGTCGCCGAGTTCGCCATCCAGGCCGCGCTCGAGAGCGGGACGCGCCTGGCCTACACCACGCCGCTCAAGGCGCTCAGCAACCAGAAGTTCGGCGACTTCCAGCGCGCGTACGGCGAGGACAAGGTCGGCATCCTCACCGGCGACGTCAAGGTCAACCCCCACGCGCCGATCGTGGTGATGACGACCGAGATCCTCCGCAACGCGCTCTACGGCAGCGGCTTCGAGCACCTCGCGTACATCGTGCTGGACGAGTGCCACTACATGGGCGACGAGGGCCGCGGCACCGTGTGGGAGGAGATCATCGTCGCGGCGCCACGCGACGTGCTGCTGGTCGGGCTGTCGGCCACCGTGGCCAACGTCAAGGAGATCGCCGACTGGATCTCGATCGTGCACCGGCCCATCGTGCCGATCTACCATCCGCAGCGCCCGGTGCCGCTGCACTACGCGGTGGCCGACCTCGCCGGCCAGGTCCACGACTTCGCCGACGTCCGCCGTGGCCGCGCGAGCGTGATCGGCGACGAGCCGCGCGGGCCCGACGACCGCACGCGCTGGTACACGCGGCGGGTGGTCGACCCCACGGTGATGATCGAGGCGCTGGAGCAGCGGCGCTGGCTGCCGGCCATCTACTTCATCTTCAGCCGGGCCGGCTGCGAGCGGGCCGTGGAGGACGTGCTGAGCGAGGGCCGGCCGCTCATCACGCGCGAGCAGCGGTACCAGGTCGACGAGACGATCGCCCAGGCGCTGGCCGACCAGCCCGCGCTGGGCGAGTCCACGCTGAGCCAGTCCGTCTTCCGCGGGCTGCGCATCGGCGTGGCGCTGCACCACGCCGGTATCCTGCCCGGGCTCAAGCGGCTCATCGAGTCGCTCTTCGAGCGCGGCCTCTGCAAGGTGGTCTTCGCCACCGAGACGATGTCCCTCGGCATCCACATGCCGGCCCGCGCCGTGGTCCTGCAGGGGCTGACCAAGCGCACCGACCGGGGCTTCCGCTCGCTCACCCACAACGAGCTGACCCAGATGGCCGGGCGCGCCGGCCGGCGGGGCATCGACCCCGAGGGGCAGTGCGTGATCGCGCTCGACGCGCGCGACGGGCTCGAGGACGTGGTCCGCGTGGTGGACGGCTCGCCGGAGCCGATCGAGAGCCGGTTCAAGCTGGGCTACGGCTCGGCCGCGGCCATGATCGGCACCGGGGCGGAGCCCGACGTCATCCGCAAGCGCATCGAGTCCTCGTTCGGCCAGTACCAGAACCTCAAGCGCATCCGCGAGATGGAGAGCGAGATCCACACGCTGGAGACGTCTCTGGCCGAGGCGCGCGGCTACGCCGCCCCCTGCGGCGACTTCGCGCGCATCGGCCGCTACCGCCGCGCGCGCCACGAGGTGGACGCGCGGCGACAGGCGAGCGGCCGCGGCGGCCGGCGCGGCGAGCGAACGCCGGTGGAGGCCGAGCCCGGCCGGCTGGCGCTCGTCCGCCGCAAGGGGGCGCCGAGCCTGGCGCTGGTCCTGCGCGTGCACGCCATCCGCGGCCACCGCGTGCTGTTCGACGCGCTGCTGCCGCACGGCGCCGTGGTGCGGCTCAAGAGCGGCGTGGTCAAGCGCATCTTCTGGGCGACCCCCCCGCTACACGTCCCCCGCGACGTCTATCGCGACGGCCGCCACGACGGCCGCGGCCTGCGCGTGCTGGCCGAGCAGCTCACCCGTCTGGCGGTGCCCGACCTGATCGAGCGCGAGCGCACCCAGGGGCCGGAAGCCACCCTGTCGGCGGTCGAGTGCCACCGCTGCCCGTGGGGCGCGACGCCGGCCTGCGACCGGGCGTGGCGCGAGATCGAGCGGCTGGAGGAGCGATTGCGCCAGCGCCGCGAGGGGCTGGAGGCGTTCCGCGGTGCCTACTGGCAGGAGTTCCTGCGCGTGGTCGAGGTGCTCGAGCAGTTCGGCGCCGTGCGCGAGCGGGCGCTCGAGCCGAAGGGGCGGCTGATCGCCAGCCTGCGGCACGACAACGAGCTGATGGTGGCCGAGGCGGTCTGGCGGCGCATCTTCGACGACGTCACTCCCCCCGAGGCGGCGGCCGTCTGCTCGGCGCTGCTCGAGGAGTCGCGCTCGGGCGAGCCGATGATCGCCCGCACCTTCCTGAAGAAGCACAGCAAGCTCAAGCGCAAGGTGGACAGCCTCATCGCGGTCGCCGACGCCGTCTTCCAGGCCCAGCGGGCCCGGCACCTGGCGATGCCCATCAGCGTCCAGCCGGGGTTCATGCCGGCGGTCTACCGCTGGGCCTCCGGCGACGACGACTGGTCGGGGATCGTGGAGTCGGCCTTCGGCGGCCACGAGGGCGACCTCATCCGGGCCATGCGGCGGCTGATCGACCTGTTGCGGCAGCTGGCCGACAGCCACGAGGTGGCCCCGGCGGTGGTGCGGCTGCTGGCGCAGGCGGCCCGGAGCATAGACCGCGGGATCGTGTACGAGAGCGCGCTGATCTGAGCGGCCGGCCCTCAGCGATACTGCGCAAACACGCTGCGCCGTCCGTCCTTTGTGAAAGCCACCACGTTGTAGGCATCGCGCTGGTTGCCCATCTCCATCCCGGGCGACCCGACGGGCATGCCGGGCACGGCGATGCCGGCCACCGGCGGACGCTCGCGGAGCAGGCGCGCGATGTCGGCGGCGGGCACGTGACCCTCGATGACGTAGCCGCCGACCTTGGCCGTGTGACAGGACCCCAGCTCGCGGGTCACGCCGGCCTCGCTCGCGATCGCGGCCAGCTTCTCCCGGCTGACGTCATGCGCCTCCACCTTGAATCCGTGTGCGCGCACGTGATCCACCCACGCGCGGCAGCAGCCGCAGGTGGCGGTCTTGTAGACGACGACCGTCTCGGCCGTAGGCGCCTGCTGCGCGCGGCCGGGAACGATAGCGACGACGGCGAGGGCGACGATGGCGAGCAGGGCGAACGTGCGGTTACGCATGAGCTGGGCTCCCAGTGGGGTCAGGCTTGACGTGGGGTCGAACCCGCGGCGTCGAGACGGCGCTTGGCCTCGGCGTACACGTCGGCCGGCAACGGGCCCTGCTTCAGGACCTCGACATTGTGCTGCAGGTGCGCGGGATCGATCGTCCCGACGATGTTCGTGTGCAGGTCGGGATGCGTGAACGTGAAGCGCAGGATGAACTCCATCGGCGTCAGGCCGTCGAGCAGGTCGCGGAGGTGCACCTTCTGCCACCGATCCCACTGCACGCCTTCGTGCTTGCCCTCCGTGGGCGCGCCCTTGGCGGCGCCGCCGCGAATGACGATGCCGGCTCCCGCCTTGGCCGCCGCCGAGATGATGGCCTCGTGTTCACGCTCCACGGCTGAGTAGGGGATCTGGAAGACGTCGAACACGCCCATCGCGACGTGATCCACGAGGTTGGGCAGGGTGCCGGACATGCCGACGAAGCGGGTGGTGCCCGCGCGCTTGAGCTCGAGCACGGTCTCCAGGGCACCATCCTTCTCCAGCGTTTGCCGGGACGGCGAGACGTGGAACTGGAGCACGTCGAGATAGTCGGTCCGCAGGCGGGCGAGGCTCTGCTCCACGCCCTTCAGGATGTTGTCGCGGGTGAAGACGTGTGGGCTGGTCTGGCCGCGCGGGGCTGGCGGGGCGCCCACCAGGCAGCCGCACTTGCTCGCGAGGTAGTATTCGGAGCGCCGATGGCCGATGTGGCGGCCGATGCGCTCCTCGCTCACGCCATAGTCGATCGACGTATCGATGTAGTTGATGCCGGCATCGAGCGCGGCGTGGAGAATGGTCTCCGCCTGCTGGTCGGTGACGTCCCGGCCCCGCGGCGCCCCGCGAATCTCCATGGCCCCGTAGCCCAGCATGGTGACCTGCAGTCCGGTCCGCCCGAGTTGTCGCTTGGGTAGCTCAGCCATCTCGATTCTCCCTCACCCCAGAGACTAGCGGATGTTCAGGACGAGGGCGATCCGTTCCGGATCCGCCGAAAACGGCCCCTGATCCCGGGGGTCTCTCTGATATCCTCACACGCGTGAACGGACGGCCGGCTTGGTTGTCGACCACCGGAGGCGTGCTGACCTGGGGCGCGGTGGCCCTCCTATGCGCGCTGATCGTGGGCGGATGTCTGATGCGGCGGGGGCCGGTGGAGCAGCGGAGTACGCAGGGGCCGACGTCGACGCAGATGCTCAATCTGCGGGTGTTGACGGAGAGCGCGCGGGAGCCGACGTTCGAGGAGCGGCGGCAGTGGGACGCGCAGATCGAGGAGAAGATCAGCGCGTACCTGCGCGCGCACCCCGAGAAGGCCAGCGCGCTCGACGTGTCCACGTTCCGCTACCTGCGCCAGGTCACCGTCGGCATGGACAAGGAGCAGGTGCTCATCCTGCTCGGGGCGCCGGTGTCCGTGAGCGGCGACCAGGCCCAGATGGAGAAGATCGCCCGCGGGTACTGGCCCGACATCAAGGGCAACGCGACCGAGGTCTGGGTCTACCCCCTCGGCTGGAACATGTTCTTCGCCGGACAACGCCTGATCGACATCACGCAGTACCTGCCGTCCAGCTGATCCCGGAGGGCCCATGATCCGCTCACGCCTCGTCGTCACCAAGCAGACTCCGCTTGCCCCGCGTGGCCTGGTCGTTGCCGAGCACTGGCGCGGCGCCGAGGTGGGCGCCGCGATCCTGGCTCGCGGTGGCAACGCCGTCGACGCCGCCGTGGCCACCGCGGTGGCGATGACCGTCGTGGAGCCGTTCATGTCCACGGTGGCCGGCTCCGGCACGATGCTCGTGCACCTGGTCAAGCGCGGCGAGACCGTCGCGCTGAACTTCAACGGCGTGGCGCCGCTCGCTGCCCACGAGTCGATCTACAAGGTGGTCGGGGGTGTGTCCGACGGGCTGTTCGGGTGGCCGCGCACCGAGAACGCGGCCAACGAATACGGCCACCGCGCCGTTGCGGTTCCCGGCACGCTGGCGGGCTTGTCGCTGGCGCTCGAGCGCTACGGCACGATGGAGTGGCGCGATGTGCTGGGGCCGGCCATCGCGCTGGCCCGCGAGGGCTTCGAGACCGACTGGTACCTGTCGCAGAACCACGCCAAGTTCCTGGAGGAGCTGCTGGCCTTCCCGGTCACCGCGCGCAACTACCTGCGCGACGGCCGCTGGATCCACCGTCCGGCCGGCATGCTGCCCGGCGACCGGGCGATCTATCCCGACCTGGCGCGCAGCCTGGAGCTGATCGCCAAGGACGGGCCCGACGCGTTCTACCGCGGCGCCCTCGGGCAGGCCCTGGTCGACGACATGGCCACGAACGGCGGGTTGATCCGTCGCGCGGATCTCGAGGCCTATCGCGTGATCGTGGAGCCGGCGCTCACCGCCCGCTACCGCGACACGGACCTGGCGTTCTCCCCGGGCGCCACCGGCGGCGCGACGGCGCTGGAGATGCTGAACATCCTCGCCGAGTTTCCCTCGGCGCGCGTGGGCTGGCAGACGGTCGAGGGCCTGCACCTGCGGGCCAGCGCGATCGGGCGTGCCTTCCGCGATCGCTTCGAGTACCTGGGCGATCCGGCGGTGGTCAAGGCGCCGTGGGAGCGGCTGCTCTCGCGCGAGTACGCGCGCGACGTGGCCGCGGAGATCCGGCGCGGCAAGCCGGCACCCGCCCGGCCTCGCAAGCCCTCCGACGAGTGCACGACGCACCTGGGCGTCATCGACAAGCAGCGCAACATGGTCGCGCTCACGAACACCGCGGTCTCGCTGTGGGGCTCGCGCGTGGTCGTGCCCGGCACCGGCATCCTGCTCAACAACGGGATGATCTGGTTCGACCCGGAGCCGGGCAAGGCCAACTCGGTCGGCCCCGGCAAGCGCGGGCTCGTGAACATGGTGCCGGTGCTCGGCTTCCGCCGCGGCGCGCCGTCCTTCACGCTCGGCGCGCCGGGCGGGCGGGGGATCGTCTCGGCGATTCCCCAGGTGCTCAGCAACATGATCGACCTCAAGGCCGCGCCGCAGGCCGCCATCGAGGCGCCCCGTGTGCATACGGAAGGCGGCGAGGTCTTGGTGAGCACGCGGGTGGGAGACAGGGCCCTCGCCGGGCTCGCCAAGCGCGGACACAAGGTCGTGCCGAAGGAGGAGTCGTACTCGACCCTCAATTTCTCCCGCCCGGTGGCGATCCGCGTCACGCCCAAGGGCCTCGAGGCTGGACTCGAGCAGTACAGCGCGGCGGCCGCGGCGGGGCACTGACGAGGTAACAGGATGGCGATCGGTACCTATGTGCTCGTTCACGGCGCCTGGCACGGTGGCTGGTGCTGGGCCAAGGTCGCCCGGCTCCTGCGGGACGCCGGCCACGAGGTCTACACCCCGACGCTGACCGGCCTCGGCGAGCGCGCGCACCTGGCGCGGCCCGAGGTCGATCTCGAGACGCATATCCAGGACGTGGTCGCGATGCTCGAGGCCGAGGAGCTGCGGCAGGTCACGCTGGTCGCCCACTCCTACGGCGGCATGGTCATCACCGGCGTGGCGGCGCGCACGTCCGGCCGCATCGGGCACCTCGTGTACCTCGACGCGTTCGTGCCGGAGGCCGGGAAGTCACTGCTCGACTACGTCGGTGAGCGGGCCGCTGCGATGCGTGAGGCGGCCGCCGCCCACGGCGAGGGCTGGAAGCTGCCGTCGTTCCCGCCCGAGCGCTTCGGCGTCACCAGCCAGCGCGACACCGAATGGCTCAACAAGCACCTGGTGGCCCAGCCGTTCCGCACCTTCGAGCAGCCGCTGGCGACGGCGGGCGGCGACAAGCTCAAGCGCACCTACGTCTACTGCTCGAAGCCGGCGACGGGCACCTTCGATCAGTTCGCCGAGCGCCTGCGCGACGACCGCAAGTGGACGTTTCACGACGTGAAGACCGGCCACGACGCGATGGTGACGGCGCCGGGCGAGGTCGCCAAGATCCTGATGGGGAAATAGAGGAGGCGACGATGGCGCTCGAAGAGAAAGTCATCGCGTCCTGGAAGTACAAGAAGGGCGCGCTCGATCCCAAGACCGCGTACCTGTGCTATCTGGCGGCCAACTTGGCCGTCGGCAACACGCACTGAGCCAGGCGCGACCTGGCAGGTGCCAGGGCCAGCGGCGCCACCGAGGACGAGGTGCGCGAGGCGATCTCCTTCGCCATCCGGGCCAACGCGGCCAAGGCGCACGCCGACATCCTGAGCGTGTACACCGAGCCGAAGGGCTGAGCGGAGACATCCATGGCGGAGGTGAATCTCACCGCGGCGTTCTCGAGCGTGCCGGGCGGCGACGCCGAGGCGATCAAGCGGTTGCTGGTCGAGACGGTCGAGCAGATCGCGCGTGACGACGGCACCTTCCAGAAGGCCAAGCTCGTGTTCACGGAGTCCGACGAGCGGTGCGGGCTCACGGCCGAGCTGGACGGCGTCAAGAAGGAGGGCGTGCCGCTGCCGCTCGACCTCGACATCCTGGAAGACGCGCAGACCTCCGCCGGCGCCCGGGCCCAGCTCAAGGAGGCGATCCGCCTCTACTTCCGCAAAGTGCAGGGCAGGTGAGGACGCTGATCGTCAACGCCGACGACTTCGGCCTCACCCGGGGCGTGAGCGCCGGCATCCTGGTGGCCCACCGGCTCGGCATCGTCACCAGCACCACCGTGCTCGTCACCGCGGAGGTCGACCGCGAGCAGCTCGCGGAAGCACGCGACGTGGGGCTCGGGCTGGGCCTGCACATGAACCTGACGCTGGGCCGGCCGCTGACGCGCTCGCGCTCGCTCGTTGACGGTGGTGGCGGCTTCATCCGCGACGCGCGCCGCGCGGCCGCCGGCGCCGACGCCCGCGAGGTCCGCGCCGAGGCCGAGGCGCAGATTGCGCGCTTCGAGAAGCTCGTGGGGCGGTTGCCGACCCACATCGACACCCACCATCACGTGGGGCTCTACGCGCCGGTGCGCGACGTGGTGCTCGACGTCGCCCGCGCGCTCGGAGTGGCGGTCCGCAGCCAGGACGCGGCGGCCCGCACCCGGGCGCGGAGCGCGGGCCTGCGCACGACCGATCATTTCTTCGGCGAGTCCGGCCCCGACGCCTACTGGTCGGCGGGCCGCACGCTCGCCCACCTGCGCGCGCTGCCGCCGGGCGTGTCGGAGTTCATGTGCCACCCCGGGCGCTTCGACGACGACCTCGGGTACAGCCGCTACGGCCGCCAGCGCGAGGTCGAGATGACGGGCCTCGGCACGGCCGGGGCGCGCGCGGCGGCGGCTGCGCTGGGCATCGAGCTGCGCCACTTCGGTCACCTCTGAGAGTCTATCGGGGAGGATCGAGGGCGCCACGGCTCCGCCGGGGCGTCTCGAGCGACTGGGGGTCTGGGGGCCATCTCGGGGCCCCCAGTTGAAAAGGAGATCCGCGATGAAGGCGATCACGTTCCATGGCGTGAGCGACGTGCGGGCCACCGACGTGGCCGAGCCCAAGCTGCTCGATGCGACCGACGTGCTGCTGCGCATCACCACCAGCGCCGTCTGCGGCTCCGACCTGCACCAGTACCACGGCCGCGGCGGCGGCGCCCTGGTGCAGACCGGCGCCATCATGGGGCACGAGTTCATGGGCGTGGTCGAGGAGGCCGGCTCGGCTGTGCGCTCGGTGCGGGCGGGGGACCGGGTGATCGTGCCGTTCTCCGTGTCGTGCGGCAACTGCGAGTGGTGCCGGCGGCGGCTGCCCACGCAGTGCACGACCACCGGCCGCGCCGTCTTCGGCGGCCGCTTCGGCCACGTGTGGGGCGGCGGCCAGGCCGAGCGCATCCGCGTGCCCTTCGCCGACCACCTCTGCGAGAAGGTCCCGGCCGAGCTCAGCGACGACGACGCGCTGTTCCTGGGCGACATCCTCTCCACGGGCTACGTCTGCGCCGAGAACGGCGGCATCCATCCCGGGCGACACCGTGGCGGTGTTCGGGGCGGGGCCGGTCGGGCTGCTGGCGATGCAATCGGCTCAGCTCTTCGGGCCGTCGCGCGTCTTCGCCGTCGATCGCGTGGACTATCGCCTGGCGCTGGCCGCCGAGTTCGGCGCCGAGCCCGTGAACCTGGACAAGGGCGATCCGGCCGAGCAGCTCCGCGCGCTGACCGGTGGCCACGGCCCCGACGTGGTGCTGGAGTGCGTGGGCCACGAGACGCCGTTCACCCAGGCGATCCAGTCGGTGCGGCCGGGCGGCACGGTGTCGTCGGTCGGCGTCTACGTCGAGACGTCGATGGGCTTTCCGGCCCGTGAAGCATTCTTCAAGGATCTGACGCTCAAGATGGGGATTTGCAACGCGAAAAACTACATGGGGCCGCTGCTGCCGCTCGTCCAGCGCAAGAAGCTGCAGCCGGCCCGGATCGTCACCCACACGCTGCCGCTCAAGGACGCCCCGCGCGGCTACTCGATCTTCGACGCCAAGCAGGACCGCGCAATCAAGGTGATGCTCAAGCCCTGAGACGCCGCCGCCTTGCCGGGCCACCGGGCCCCGGTCAGTCCCGCACGATCACGTGATAAGCGCTGTCTGCTGGAGGGGCCGCCGGGCCCGGTGCCAGCGCCGGCGGCAGCGCCGTCTCGGCCAGGGTGTCGAGCGTGTGGAAGTGCGTGCTGGTCAGGTTGTACAGACCCGAGGGCGGCAGCAGCACGAACTGCGACGTGATGTCGCCGTCGAACGACCGCAGCGCGCCGGTGGTGAGGTCCGCCAGCACCGTCCGTGCGTCGCTACCGAAGACGTCCTCCATCCGTAGCAGCGCGGCGTCCGCGGTGACGTAGGCCAGGCGGTAGTGCCCGGGATCGAGTGCGCCGAGGACGGCCAGGCGGGTGCTGAGCGGAGATTCCAGGTCCCAGCGCACGAGCACGGAGCCGATCTCGCCGATGCCGGCGGGCCGGTCGAAGCGCAGCAGGACCTCGGTTGACAGGCGCGAGCCCGGCCGCATCCGCCCACCTTCACGGATCACGGTGAGGTAACCCTCAACGCGCGAGGAGGGGGCCGTGACGGTCACCGCCTTGTAGACGTCGTCCGTGGCGGCGTAGATCATCTCGAACTCGCCCGAGCCGGTGGCGATCCAGACGGGCGTGCCCGCGACGGCCTCGATGTCGGGGCTATAGAGGCCGGGAACCGCGAACTCGGTCACGCCGACGGGTGGCAGCGTCACCGAGCCCACCAGCTCCGTCGGTAGCTGGGCGTCCGGCTCGGGCGAGACGCCATCGAGGCAGCGCGTCTGGGTGCCGGACTGCGGGCCTCCCACTCGTGTCGTCACCCGCCGCTCTTGCAGGAAGGGGAAGATCTGCGCTTGCTCGGTCGACGACGGCGAGAAGAGCGGCGTCCCCGTGGCGGCGACCACCGTGCCGCGCTCCAGGTCGACGACGGCGATCAGGCCGCCGCCGTGGAGCACGCCGGCGACGTCGTGGAAGTGCCGGGGCTCGAAGGCCGAGCAGTCCGCCGTGCGGAGCTGCAAGAGCACGCGCCGGTCGGCGTCCACCGGGCGGGTGAACCGCACCTCGACGACGGCCAGCAGTCGCTCGCGCGCGTCCTGTCCGATCTCGAGAACGCGCCAGAAGTACGGCCGGGGCGTGGCCGCGGTGTTCGCGAACAGATGCTCACGATCGAGGACGACGGGGAAGCGCTCCGCGAAGGTCACCGTCTCGTCGACCGGAACTTCGAGGATCGGGGGTCCCACCTCGCCGGCCCCGAGCTGGTACGCCTCGGCGTTTTCGTCCCAGACGTGCGTGAAGGTCCGCTGGTAGGTCAGGAGCGGTTGTCGCACTCTGACGCGCTGCACGTAGTCCACGCTCGTCGGTAGCGCGAGCCCGTACGGGAAGGCCACGGTCTTCACCAGCGTCGCATCCACCACCGGCGGGTCCGAGCCGGCGACCAGCGGCACCTCGACCGAGCGAACGGGCCGCTCGATCCGGAACAGGTTCATCTCGTCGGGTGCCGGACGCCCGGTTACCAGCGGCGCACCCGTGATCCCGACGAAGTGGTTGTCGACATCGCTCCACTGCACCAGCGCCAGCCCGGCGGCGGTCGGTGGCAAGTCGAACGTGCCGCTGACGGCGCGCAGGAGTCGGCGCTCGTCCTGCGGGACGATGGCCTCGACCCGCGGGCCCCCCAGGACCTGCGCCATCACGGAGCCGACGGCGCCCGGCGGTGGGTCCTCCGTGCGCGGTCCGAGCCGCTTGCCGTGGTACACGACGACGTACTTCTCGGCCGGAAACGGCGGCCGGAACGCGATCTCGGGGAAGAGCCCGTTGGCGAGAACGACGCCGGTGGGGACAGCGCCGAGCGATTGCGGCGCGTCGGTTGCCGTCAGGACGTTCTGTCGCCGCCGCGTGATCGATTCCTCCGCATAGACGAGCAGCACGCCGTCGACCGCCTCCTGCGAGGCGTTCCGCGCGACGAGCTTGAGGATCGCAGGATCTTGCTCCCCGGCCGGTTGGACGCTGGCGTCGAGCTGGCCGGCGAAGAAGTGCTCGAGAAACCCCGCCCCGTAGCCGGCGGCCCGCGGCAGCAGGACGTCGCTGATCGCGTCGAAGTTGAGCACGTTCATGGAGTAGGCGGGGAGCAGACCCCGCGTCTCCAGGTGCTGATCCCAGACGGACCGGCTCGTGACCGCGACGTCGGGGATCGGCGCACCGCTGATCGGATCCTGCATCGTACGCCGCAACAGCCGAACTGGCGCCTCGAGCCGGATACCAATCACGGTCACGACCGAATGGGGCACGTCGACGACTGAGTACGCATTGAGGGCGCACGGTGGTTCGCTCCGGCCGCCGCAGGCCGGCCGCGAGCCGAGATTCGTGGCCGCCGAGAAGAAGTTGCGCCCCGAGAAGTCCGCCAGGCCACGAGCCCGGTCGATGTGTGCGAAGTAGGAGAAGAAGGTCGGCAGCGATGGAGCCGGATAGCCGCCGATCGTCAGGGAGCGCACCGGGCGGCCGCGGAACGGCCCGCCGCGCGCGCGATGCTCGATGTAGTCCTCGTACCAGCTGTGCTCAGGTATGACTCGGGCACTGACCGAGTTTTCACACGCCGGATGAGCGTCATTGCGCGTGTGTTGCGGCTGCGCCATGTCCTGAAGGAGATGAAGAACGTGACCGAGGCTGCGGAAGAGCAGCGCGGTGTGTCGCTCCCGCTCCTCCGGAGTCGAGTCGATGAGCGAGCGGAGCTGGTAGAGGCGGGCATCGAGAAGCGAGAACTGGTTCTGATCCGGCCCGAAACCCCGCCCCTGCTCGCCGAGGGCCCAGGCAGGCGCAGGGAAGCCCAGAGCAATAGGGCCAACGTGCAACCCCCGATTGCTCATCGGATCGAAGAAGTGGTGCCGTATACGGTCAATCGCTGATGGCGGGTTGAGAGGAGGGTCGCAGCCGAAGAGGGACAGGTTGGTGTTGTAGTCGTCCTCTCGGATCGATCCCTCCATGAGCCAGCCCAACGCCGAGCCGTCATTGGCGAAACTGCTGAGCTGAGCCGGGGGAGTTGTCAATGCGACGGTGAAGACGCTTGTCTCGTTCAGCCCGATGCCACGTAGATATCCATGCAGAGCCTGGGCTTGGTCGAAGGCCCGCTCGCTGAGGGCTCCGTGGGTCCTCGGTTCGTAAGCCCCTGCCGTTGAAGTGTTGGCGACGTGCCAGATCGCAAGAAGGCACACGCAGAGGATCCGCTGCGTCGTCATTGCCTGTCTCCTCTGAAGAACTGCTCATCCCGCTCCAGTGACGACCGCAAGCGCATGGCCTCCTTGAGATCAGGAGACAGTGTTCCGAGCTCGGTTTTGACGAGGTCGGTCCTCCTTAGATAGAGGCCACGAAACCGGTCTCGATGCTGTTCCGCGACGCCCGCGGAGAGTGCGGGATGTACCAACTTGCGAAGTTGCTCCACCCACTCGGCCTGCGAACCACGAAAGGGCTGTAACCGAAGCGTTTCCCCGTTGCGCGACATCCTTCGGATCGCCGCATACTGACTTGCTCCAAGTGGTACGCCGTTGTCGATTCGGAGGGTGGCGTAGCCGGGCTTGAACAGGATCACCGCCGGGTCGATGCCCAGCAGGAGCCCGCCGCGCGACCCTAACGTCGGCCCCCATCGTGGAAAGGTCAGGCTCGCGTCCGCTCCGCTGGTGGCATCCTGCACCATGAGCGGTCCGCCCCGTCCGTGGGCGCCGTACTGGACCCATTCGGCCCAGGCGTAGACGTCCGGGAGGGGCTTGCCGGTCTCGGCGTCGAGGACGGTGAGCTTGAAGCCGGGGCTCAGGTAGACGCAGAAGCCGGTCCAGCGGCACAGGGTGTTGGCGTCGGCGGGCGCGGGGACCCACAGGCACGTCAGCATGGCGGCGACGATCGCGAGGGCTCGCATGAGGGCTCCTGGGCTCACATTTCCTGGATGAGCCAGTGCCCTCGATTGTCGCGGCGGAAGTAGATGAAGTACAACCTCGTCGTGCCGTCCTCGACCTGCATGATGGCGACTTCCGCGAGGTCGTCGACCTGGTCGATCAGCTCGACAGCGCCCAGGTCGGTCGCGATCCCGGGAAGCGCGGCGCCGAGCTGCTGGAAGAGGGGCGCGAAGCGCGACCGGAGCGATGGCGACAGATGGGCGAGCGCGCCGGCCTGATCCGCGGCCTGCAGGCGCGCCTTGAAGGCGGTCCACAGCGCCTGGAACCTCGTCGTGGCGGCCTGGGCATCGTCCACCTGCACGATCGTCGTGGCGAGGTGGACGTTCCCCAGATCGTCGGTGGCGCGCACCGTGGGGAACAGCAGACCGGACGTGGCGTAGATGGACTGTGTGCCATCGAGCGTGGCGAGCGGCGGCCCGAAGGTGCCGCTGCCGTGATCGTCCAGCTCGAAGAGGAGAAGGGGGCGCGGCGTCCGGTTCGCGACGCGCCACGTGACGTGCAACGGTGCCACGCCGCTGGCGGGTTCGGCGCGGAGGATGACGCCCGGCACGGCGGCTGTGCGGCTGATCGTGATGCTGGCCGTGCCCTCACCGCCGGACGTCGTGCGGGCGACGGCGGCAATGACGTTCTCGCCTGGCGTGATCGGGATCTCGACCGCCCACTGCACGCCGTGGACGAGCGCGGCGAAGCCGTTGACGCTGACTCCGACGTCGGCGCCGCCGCCGTCCACTGTCCCGCGGACGATCAGGACGTCGGCCGCTACCGTAGCGCCGGTCGCTGGTGCGGTGATGGCGACGGTGACGCCCGGCGAGGTCACGCTGAACGTCCGCCGCGCGGGGGTCGCGTCTTCGTTGCCGGCGAGGTCCCGCGCGAGGACCTCGAAGACGTGAGCGCCGGGCCCGAGATCCGTCAGCGTGACCGACGTCTCGGAGGCAAAGGCGCTCAGCAGGCCACCATTCAGGCGCCAGGCGAACCGCAGGCTCGCCGCCGGCGCCAGATTGTCGCTTCCGGTGAAGGCGAAGGTGGTGGTCGGCTGCGCGATCGGCCCGCTGGGGCCGCTGCCGATCTCGGTCTCCGGCGGCGTGTTGTCGACGATCACGACGCGACTGACGGTCGCGCCGTTGCCGGCCCGATCGGCGGCGCTTGCGGTCAGCGTGTGTGTGCCGTCGGGGGCCTCGCTGGTGCGCCACGACGCGGACGCTGCCGCGGCTGGAGCGGGCAGGGGCGGGAACACAGCCGGGCTGAGCGCCGGTCCCGCCGCGCCCAGGCTCAGCATCGCGAGGTGGCTACCCGCGTCAGCCGCGTCCGCTCGGACCTCGACCGTGCCGCGGACGAAGGTCCCCGCCGGCGGTGACTGGATGATCAGCACCGGCGCGAGCGTGTCGTGGACGAACGCGGCTTCACTCGGCGGCGAGGTGAGACCCCTGCCTCGCGCGGCCGTCGCGAAGACGTCGACGCCGTTCGTGGTGTTCGCGGCCGGTGTGATCGCCACGCCGAAGCTGCCGGCCGCCGATGCGTCGGCGGTGGCAGGCTCCTCACCGTCGTTGACGAAGGCGTCGACGCGGGCGTGCGGCACCGTCGTCCCCGTGATCACCACGGGCGCCTGTTTCGTGAACGGTGAAACGCCGGCCAGCGTGGGAGCGGCCGGCGCCAGGAAGCGCAGTACGCGCCCCCCGTTGCCCTCGCTCACGTAGAGATGGCCGCGGCGGTCGACGGCGAGGCCGCGCGGTTCGTCCAGCCCGGTGGCAAAGGCCGAGGCGGCACCGTCGGGCCGCATTTTCACGACGGCGTGGCCCGATCGCGGGCCATCGAGGATGGTCACCGGCGCGCTCACGTAGAGCGCGCCCAGCCGATCGAGCGCGAGGCCGACCGGCCGTTCGAACACGTCGCGGGCCCCCAGCCGGGCGGGGCGGCCAGCCTGGCCATCCGGCAAGACCGGGATGCGGTAGACGACGCCACCCTGCCGGTGCACGCCACGCACGCCCGTCGTGGCCGCGTACACGACGTCGTGATGGGTGGCGAGACCCTGGAGGTGGTCGAAGCCGTCGGCGAAAACAGAGAGCGTGCCGCCGGGCGCCAGTGCCAGGATCACTTCGGGCTCGGCCGACTCGTCGTCGGGCTCGGGGTCGGCGTCGCGGGTCAGCCGCCGGGCGGAGACGTAGACCGTCCCGCGCTCGCTCACCGCGAGCCAGCGCGGCTGCTTGATGTCCTGCGCGATCGGCGTCGGTCCGCCCGGATCGAGCCGTACGACGCGGCCGCCGCGCTCCTCGGCGACGAGCACGCGGCCCTCGGGATCGAGGGCGATCCCGACCGGTCGCTCGAGGCGGCGCGCGATGACGCGCGTGCCGTCGGCGCCGATGCGCGTGACCGTGCCGTTCTCGCGGTCGGCGAGGTACAGACGGTCGTCGGCGTCCACGGCGATACCGCGCAGGCTTGCGAAGCCGTCGGCAACGATCTCGAATGGAGCCAGCGCGATGATCGGTTGCGGAGGCGCCAGGACGGAGCCCGTGATGCCAGCGAGACCCAGGAGGAGGACGAGTGTTCGAAGCATGCGCTCGTCTGGGGCAAGACGCGCGCCGCGCCGAAAGCCGCGATTCCCTGGGCGAGCAATTCACGCGCTGCCCAGCGGGCGGGGCAGAGTGCCGCGCCGGGCGGGCGCCGTCTACGGCTGGTCGCGCTTGAGGAGGGCGTCGAGCATGCGGGGCAGCCGGCTCACCGCGTTCTCGCCGTGCAGCCGAATGACCATCTCGCCCTTCTTGTCGACCACGACGGTGTAGGGCGTGCCCTTGAAGCCGAACCGGTTGCCGAGGCTGAGGCGCGGGTCCATGGCGACGGGATAGGTCGCCTTGGTCCTCTCGATGAAGCGCCTGGTGTCGCTGACGGTGTCCTGCACGTGGACGGCGATGACCTCCACGTCGCGCTCGCGGTAGCGTTCGGCCGCCTTCGACAGCGCCGCCGATTCGCGCGCGCAGGGCTTGCAGTACGACGCCTGGAAGCGCAGCACGATGATCTTCTTGCCGATCAGCTCGTTCGAGTCGAGCTTGGTGCCGTCGAGGGTCGTCACCCGGAAGCCGGGCGCCGCGGGCGCCGCGTGGGCCGCCGCCGCCAGGGACAGGATGGCGGCAAGCGTGAGGAGGAAGCGGCGCATGGGCATATAGTAGATCATGCTTCGGGCGCTCTTCGCCGCAGTCCTCACGCTCGCCGTCACCGCCCCCGCGATGGCCCAGAACTTCGCCCCGCAGCCACCCCCGCGGCCTCGCCCCGGGGCGCCGGCGGCGACCATCTGCAGCACCGACCATGGCTGGTGCCCGATCCAGGCGGTCGCCCTGGGTGGCGGGTTCTGCTATTGCTTCGTGCCCCCGGCGACCTGGCTTCCCGGCGTGGCCCGCTACTGGCCCTACGAGGGCCCCGTGAGCCCATACCTGAACCCGCACCAGGCGCCACCGTCCACGCTGCGCTGACGCCGTATAATGGCGCGCGTGAACGACCTCGAGAACGCCCTCCGCCGCCTCGTCCGTGGCAGCGTCCGCTTCGATCAGGGCTCCCGCCTGCTCTACTCCACCGACGCCTCCATGTACCAGGTGGAGCCGATCGGCGTCGTCATCCCGCGCCATGCGGACGACGTCCGCGCCGCGGTGCAGGTGGCGCGGGAGCAAAAGGTGGCGCTGCTGCCGCGCGGCGGCGGGACCTCTCTGACTGGCCAGACGGTCAACCGGGCGCTGGTGGTCGACTTCACCCAACACATGAACCAGGTGCTGGAGGTGAACACCGAGGAGCGGTGGGCGCGCGTGCAGCCCGGCCTCGTGCAGGACGAGTTGAATCATCATGTGCGGTCCATGGGTCTGTTGTTCGGTCCCGACACCTCGACGTCCAACCGGGCGACGCTCGGCGGCATGATGGGCAATAACTCGGGCGGCTCGCACTCGCTCGCCTACGGATTGACCGTCGATCACGTCATCGAGATCCGCGCGCTGCTGGTCGACGGTTCCGAAGCCGTGTTCGGTGAGCTGACGCCGGCGGAGTTCGAGGCCAAGACCCGGGCGGCGGGGCTGGAAGGCCAGATCTACCGCGAGGTAGCCGCCATCCGCGAGACCTACGCGGACGAGATCCGTACGCGCTATCCCACCCACTGGCGCCGCGTGGCCGGCTACAACCTCAACGAGCTGCTCGGCATCGGCGTGCGCCCGCACTCCTACGCGGGCGGGGGCAACGGCGCTCCGCGCAAGCTCAGCATGGCGCGCCTGGTTGTCGGCTCCGAGGGCACGCTGCTGACCATCCTCGAAGCGAAAGTCCGCCTGGTGCGGCGGCCCAAGGCGACGGCCGTCGACGTCATCCACTATCACGACATGCAGGAGGCGCTGGAGTCCTCGCAGGCCATCCTCGAGACCGGGCCCTACGCGGTCGAGGTGACCGACAAGCTCATCCTCGACCTCGCTCGCAACAACATCGAGCAGGCGCGGCGCATGGGCTGGGTGCAGGGCGATCCGGCCGCCATCATGATCGTGGAGTACACCGGCGAGACCGAGGCGGAGACGAAGAGCAAGATCGAGGCGCTGGAGGCTCGCCGGGCGCGCGACGGCTTCGGCTACGCCGCCCACGTCGCCCACGACGCCGGTGAGCAGCGGACCATCTGGAACCTGCGCAAGGCCGGCCTGGGGCTGCTGCTCGGCATGAAGGGCGACAAGAAGCCGATCGCCTTCGTCGAGGACACCTGCGTGGAGCCGCGCCACCTCGCGCAGTTCGTGCCGCGCTTCAAGGAGATCTTCGCCAAGCACGACACGGTCGGCGCCTACTACGGCCACTGCTCGGTCGGCTGCCTGCACATCCGCCCCGTCATCGATCTCAAGGTCCCGCGCGGGATGGAGCAGGTGCGGGCGATCGCCGACGAGATCACCGCCCTGGTGGTGGAGTTCGGCGGCACCATCTCCAGCGAGCACGGCGACGGCCGCGCCCGCAGCCCGTTCCTCGAGCGGATGTACGGCCCCACGCTGATGGAAGCCTTCCGCAAGCTCAAGCGCGCCTTCGACCCCGACAACCGCATGAACCCCGGCAACATCGTCGACTCGCCCGGCATCCTCGAAAATCTACGATATGGGGTCGCGTACAAGACGTGGTCGCCGGTGACCATGCTCGACTTCAGCAACGAGGGTGGCTTCGCGGCGGCGGTGGAGATGTGCAACGGCGTCGGCGCCTGCCGCAAGACGCTGGAGGGCACGATGTGCCCCTCCTACATGGCCACGCACGACGAGGAGCACTCCACGCGGGGCCGCGCCAACGCGCTGCGGGCGGTGCTGTCGGGCCGGATGGCGCCCAAGGAGTTCACCGGCAGGCGGCTCTACGAGGTCATGGACCTCTGCCTGGAGTGCAAGGGCTGCAAGTCGGAGTGCCCGGCCAACGTGGACATGGCCAAGATGAAGTACGAGTTCCTGCACCATTACTACCAGGCCAACGGCCTGCCGCTGCGCAACCGGCTCTTCGGGCGCATCGAGCGGCTCAACCGGTTCCTCTCGCATGTTCCGACGATCGCCAACTGGATGACGTCGGTGCCGTTCAACCGCTGGCTGATGGAGAAGGTGGTAGGGATCGACCGGCGGCGGCCGCTGCCGGCGCTGGCCGAGCAGACGTTCACCGCCTGGTTCGAGCAGCGGCCGGCGCCGGCGGCGGCGCCGCGCGGCGAGGTCGTGCTCTTCCACGACACCTTCGTGACCTACAACACGCCGGAGATCGGCCAGGCCGCCGTCCAGCTCCTGGAGGCGGCCGGCTACCGCGTGGTGCTCGTCGACCGCAAGTGCTGCGGGCGCCCGCTCATCTCCAAGGGCATGCTGACGGAGGCGCGCGAGCACGCGGCCTGGAACGTCGAGCGCCTGCACCCCTACGCGGCGCGCGGCGTGACCATCGTGGGGCTCGAGCCCTCCTGCATCCTCACGGTGCGCGACGAGTGGGTGGACCTGCTGCGTACCGACGAGGCCCGAGCGGTGGCCCGGCAGAGTGCGCTGCTCGAGCAGTTCCTGCTGCGCGAGCGCGAGCGCGGGCTCGAGCTGCGCTGGAAGCCCCACGGCCGCCAGGCGCTGCTGCACGGCCACTGTCACCAGAAGGCGATCGTGGGCACGGCGCCGACCGTGGGCGCGCTGAACTGGGCGGGCTACAAGGTGAGCGAGGTCGACTCCGGCTGCTGCGGCATGGCCGGCTCGTTCGGCTTCGAGCGCGAGCACTACGACGTCTCGGTCGCGCTCGGCAACCGGCGCCTGGCGCCGGCGGTGAAGGCGGCGCCGGCGGCCACCGAGGTGGTCGCGCCCGGGATCTCGTGCCGCCAGCAGATCCAGCACCTGGCCGGGCGCCGCGCGAAGCACCCGGCCGAGGTGCTGTGGGAAGCCCTGGCGCGCTAAGCTAGTCGTCGTCCGTGTCGTGGTGTCCGGTGCGCCCGCGGCGGGGTCCGCCGATCGGGCCGCCGTCGTCCCGCGTGATCACGATGCAGGCCGAGCGCGGCCGCCCGCCCGCGGCGCCGTCCGGCCATGAGC
This sequence comes from uncultured Candidatus Rokubacteria bacterium, assembly GCA_963743355.1. Classification (GTDB taxonomy): domain Bacteria; phylum Methylomirabilota; class Methylomirabilia; order Rokubacteriales; family CSP1-6; genus AR5. The sequence continues at coordinate 1,290,754 of CAVUPM010000002.1, read as the reverse complement.
TGAACCGCTGCGGATTGGCCGGGTCGTTGGGCGATTCATCCGCCGTCTCGCCCGGGTGCTGGATGCCGACGAACATGGCGGTCTCGTCGGGCGTCATGAAGGCGCCGGTGATCTCGCACTGCTTGGGCCCGACCAGGAAGCGGCGCGTTTCCCCCGTGGCCGGGTCGGCGCAGAGCATCTGGTTGTTGCCGAAGCCCTCGTACGCTCCCGCATTGATGGTCGAGGTCGACACATCGGTCTGGATGAACAGCCGGCCGCTCGGCGCGACGTAGATACCGTCGGGCGAACCGTACTTGTCGCCGACGATGGTGGAGGCGTGGGCCGGGACGGCCGGGTCGCCGCCGAAGGCGAAGATGTCCCAGTCGAAGTCCGGCTCGGAGAAGTCCTCGTCGTACTTCCAGGTGATGATGTGCCCGTACACGTTGTTGACGCGCGGGTTGGGCGCGTCCACCGGGGGACGGGCGGAGCCGGCGACGGTGGAGCCGTCCGGGTTGTTGACCGACGGCGGGGTGGTGCCGCGCCGGTTGTTGTTCGTGAGCGTGCCGATCGCGGTCAGCGTCTCGGGGAAGGTGTCGATCCACTCGGGCCGGTCCATCATGGTGGCGCCGGCCGCATCGGCGGCGCCCCGGGTGTTGATGAGGATGTCGTTGAGCGTCCAGCTGGCCAGCGCCGGGTTGTCCGGCGTCAGCGGCACCCAGTCGCCCGTGCCGTCGGCGTTGAACCGGGCCACGTACAGGATGCCGTCGTCGAGGGGGTCGATCCCCCGTCGGAGGGCCCGGCGCCACGGCAGGTTCGACACGTAGCGGTAGACGTACTCGTTCCGCTCGTCGTCGCCCATGTAGACGACGACCTTGCCGTCCTTGGTCTCCTGCACCCACGCGCCCTCGTGCTTGAGGCGGCCCAGCGCGGTGCGCTTCACCGGCGTCGACCAGGGCTTGAACGGGTCGATCTCCACCACCCAGCCGAAGCGGTTGGGCTCGTTGGGCTCGAGGTCCGCGTTGAACCGCGGATGGGTGGTGAAGAACCGCTGGCCCGACCCGAAGGGGGCGATGCCGTACCGGAGCTCCAGGGGCGTCCGGTTGGCGGGGGTCTTCTGGAAGTAGCCGTTGAAGTTCTCCTCGCACGCCAGGTAGGTGCCCCACGGCGTGAAGCCCATGGCGCAGTTGTTCAGCGTTCCGAGGACCAGCTTGCCGGTGGGATCCTCGCTGGTGCGCAGCCGGAGGTCGCCGGCGGCCGGGCCGCCGATCCTGATCGGGGTCTGGCCAGTGATGCGCCGCGCGTACTTCGACGGGCGCACGACCCGCCACTCGCTGCCGTTCGAGTGGTCGTGGCCGCGCCCGCGGCGGTCGTGGTGATCGTCATCGCCCTTCCTGATCTCGATGATGCCGACACCGTGGGCGTTGAGTGATTTGCTGGTCTTCTCGGCGGTCCAGCTGGCGACGCCGTCGGGGAAGAGCAGGCCGTCGTCGGTGTACTCGTGGTTCTGCACCAGCAGCCCGCGGCGGGAGCCGTCGATGGGGAAGTAGACGACACCGTCGTTGTGCATGCCCCATTGCCGCGCCTGGTCGGCGGCGCTGTTGCTCGCGTCCTGCTGGAACGCGGGCCCGTTGGAGACCGGATCGCCCCAGGCGATCAGCACCCTGGCGGTGTAACCCTCGGGCACCACGACGGTATCGGCGGCCGACACCGGGATGCCGGTGAAACCGAGCAGTGACCGGCGGCCGTGGGCCCGGGCGGGCACCGCCTCGAGCAGCGAGCCGACACCGCCGAGGGACGCCGCCGCGGCCACCGCGAGCCCGCCACCGAGGAAGCCGCGCCGCGACATCCGGGCCGCGACCACCTGCTCGAATGTCTCGTTGCGAGAGGGGTTGCTCACGCTGTCGTCATCGATCATGGGTGCCATCCTCTGGGGCATTGAATGTGCTGACGTTCGGCGAGGAAGCTATCGGGGCGACGTGACCGGCGTGTGACGGGCGCGCGAAGTCTCGATCACGACCGGCGGCTTGCCGTGGGCCCCGTTCGGGCCTAGAGTTTCTGTTTGATGACCACCAGCGAAGTCCTGTTCAATCCGTTCCTGCCCGAGTTCCACGCCGACCCGTACCCGTTCTACCGCCGCCTGCGCGAGCAGGACCCGGTGCACCAGACCCCGATGGGCTTCTGGGTGCTCACGCGCTACGAGGACTGCGTCGCCGTCCTGCGCGACCAGCGCTTCGGGCGTGAGGAGTTCCAGCAGATGCTGTCGGCGGTGTACGGCGACGACACCGAGAAGCCGGCGCTGCCGCGGTCGATGCTGTTCCGCGACCCGCCCGACCACACGCGCCTGCGCGGGCTGGTGAGCAAGGCCTTCACGCCGCGCACGATCGAGGTCATGCGCGACCACATCCAGGAGATCGTCGATCGCCTGCTCGGCCGGGCGCTGGCCCAGGGCGGGATGGACGTGATGGAGGACCTCGCGTACCCGCTGCCGGTCACGGTCATCTGCGAGATGCTGGGCGTGCCGGTGGGCGACCACGCGTCGATCCGCGGCTGGTCCGCGGACATCGCGCGCAGCCTGGACGCCATCGGATTGCCCTCGGACCCGTCGATCGTCGGGCGCGGGCGCACCTCGCGCCGCGCCCTCGCGGACTACTTCCGGGCGCTCGTTCCCGAGCGGCGCGCCGACCCTCGGCCCGACCTGCTGTCCGGGCTGCTGGCGGCCGAGGAGCAGGGCGACAAGCTGACGGAGCCCGAGGTCATCGCGATGTGCCTGCTGCTGTTCATCGCGGGCCACGAGACCACGGTGAACCTGATCGGCAACGGCCTGCTGGCGCTGCTACGCCACCCCGAGCAGCTCGCGCGGGTGCAGGCCGATCCGGCGCTGGTCCCCAACGCGATCGAGGAGCTGCTGCGCTACGACAGCCCGGTGCAGCGCACGGCCCGGATCACGACCACGGACGTCGAGCTGGCCGGCCACCCGATCGCCAAGGGTGCGATGGTCGTCACCGCGCTGGGCGCCGCCAACCGTGACCCCGCGCAGTTCGCCGACCCCGACCGTCTCGACGTCACCCGGCGCGACGTCCGCCACATCTCCTTCGGCTACGGCATCCACTTCTGCCTGGGTGCGCCGCTGGCCCGGGTGGAGGGCCAGATCGCGCTCGGCACGCTGCTGCACCGGGCGCCGCGGCTGACGCTGGCGGAGCCCTCACCGGAGTGGCGGGAGTCGTCGGTGCTGCGGGGTCTCAAGCGCTTGCGGGTGACGTTCTGACCGTCCCGACTCGCACACGGGTTCGAATCCCGTTTTCGCTGACACGCGGTGGTCAGGCAACCGAGTCACGCTAGACGCTCCCTGGAGCCCTGCTCGTTGCCTGGCCCGCCGGACGCTACGGCTGCGCGAGGGTCAGCTTGACGCCCTCGGCGGCGAGCTTCAAGTTGACACCCTTTGCGGTGCTGGTCAGGTTGATCACCACACCGTTCTGGTTCTTCATCGTCGCGGCACCGACCCCGCCGGCCAGGGTGCCCTCGGCTCCGGCCGCCGCGTAGGTTCCGTTGAAGTCCTCGAGCTTGGCGAGGTTGAACACCCTGCCGGTGGCTTCGACCTTCGAGACGCCGACCTGTCCAACGGACAGCCCGCTCACCTTCACCGGGTAGTCGCGTCCCTTGTAGGTCAGGGTTCCCTTGCCCCAGCTATATCCGATGCCCGCCGCGACCGACCCTTCCGAGAGCTTGAGGGTCGCGTCAGCTGGCTTGTCCTGAGCCAGCGCGAAGCCCACCGCCACGAACACGCTCACGATCGCCAGAGTCACGATCCGTCGAAGTGCCATCACGTCCTCCTTGGACCAGACACTCCGAGGCTCCTGTCGGTCCATCGCCAGAGAGCTTGCCCGCATGGATAGGCACGGCATAGAGACTGGTGGTCCGCCCATGGTCGCTGTTCGGCCCTATCCAGAATACCGTTGGGGCGCATGGGAGGCGGGGCAGGGGCGATGGCAAAGCACGGCCGACCGAGAATCGCCGACGGAGCGTGGGCTTCGCCACCATCAGCAGGGTCAAGGAGGTCATCGAGCGTGAGCGTGAGGCTGAGCGAATCGAGCGAGCGCAAGAGCAACACGCGCCGCTTGGGAAGCTCGCCAACTATGCGCTCAAGGGATCGAACCTGAACGTGACCGAAGTCTCGGATCTGATTTTTCGTGCCACTGGAGTCCGACTCAAGATGAAGGCTCGGTCATGACTCCGCAGTCGCCTCGACGGCTCCCGTAGGAGGACGCGCAGCCCAACGAAAGCCAATGGGAACAGCAGATGCTCGCCAAGGGCGAGCAACGCAGCCACGAGCTTCGGATCACGCTGGAGAAGCGCGGGCGCGAAGATGAAACGTCCTACGGTCTGCGGACGACGAGCACGAGCATCGAACCACTCGCCAAGGCGATCTTCAAAGCCACTCCGGTCGCCGACCGTGATGCGGCGAGGCGTGGTCTGGTGATTAGCTGCCGAAGGTTGTCTTGAAAAACTCCCCGATCGTGTTGCCACTGAACTTGGCACCCTCGACGATCGTGTGACCGATGCCAGTGAACATCTCCTTGAAGCCCGAGCCGACGTCGCCCTGCCCAATCTGCTTGGCGCCTTGCTCGACCCGCCTGGTCGCCTGATCCACCTTCGTCCTGTCGGCGGCGGCGGCCACGCCACAGGCCAGCCCGACGACCAGAACAAATACCGGAGACACACATAGCCAGCGAGCTCTTTAGGTCATGACGCACCACGAAATGAGCGACATTGATTGGATTACTACGGCGGGATTGTGAGGCCGAGGGCCTTGGCGGCGGGGCTGTCCCCGGACCACTCGCTCCCAGCCTGCCGCACGATCCACGACGCCGGCGGGCGCAGGGCGGCGTCGGCGAGCGGGAACCACGCAACGCGCCCGTCACGTGCAGCCAGCCGCCGACGCCGGCAGCCTCCTCCGGTGTGACCAGACGTGAGAGCGTCAGCGCCACCTCCGCGCGGCGCTGTCCTCGACACAGCCGCTCTCCTCCGTCGCGATGAGCCGGTTGTCGATCCCCAGCCTGTCGAGGAGCCGGCGTGGCAGTCCCGGCGCCAGCTCTTCACCGGAGGTTCAGAAGTTCACGGCCGCGAGCGTCATGATCTCCATCGTCCCGCGCGATCCCAGCTCCATCGAGATCTTCGCGATCGTCTTGTTGTCGGGTGCCTCGACGACGTTCACGTAGTCGTACGGCCCCAGAACCGCGTACTGGGCGACGATCTTGCCCCCCATCCCTTCGAGCTCTTTGTTGACCTCCTTGGTGCGGTTGGGATTCTGCTTCAGAGTCTTCCGCCCTTCATCCGTGAGCTTGGTCAGCATGACGTAGGTCTCCATGGCTCTTCTCCTTTCCCTCTGGGGAGCCGCCCCGTGGAGGGTGTTGCCTATCGACCGAAGAAGATGAGCCGCATCCTGTCCTTGCCCAGGGTGCGACTCAGCTCTCTGGTTGTCAGGAAGACCAGGAAGAGGACCACGATCCAGATCGCGGTGGCCCAGAACGCGGGCTGGGTGAAGGGCTGCACCGCCAGGGCGCTCGCCGCAGCCAGGCCCGCGCCGGCGAAGAAATGGTGGATCAGCCGCTCCAGATACCGGAACACGAGGACGGCCGCCACGTAGATCGGGGCCTTCCACGCGATGTTGTACACGAGCGGGCGGTCGGGAAATGCGTCCACGAACGGCAGCATGTCGACGACGAGAAGGACCTTCGCGATGATCAGGCCGGCCACGAGGGCGGCGGCGAACGTGGTCGTCTTGATCTCCGAGCCCCAGAGCAGCAGCCGGTCGGTGAAGACGACCAGGCAGGCCGCGAGCGTGAAGAACACCGCCACCCCCAGCAGCTTGCGGATCTCGCCCGTGAGTCGCGCCCGTCTGCGCGGCATGTCGGTCTCGCCCTCCCTCCCTCCGTGTAACGCCTCAACGGCTCGGGCGATGCGGCCGAACGGCCACGAGCGGGGGCCGTGCGGCCCTGGCCGTCCGGCCCTGGGTGCACTTCCTACGTCCGGACGCCGTCGACGGCGTCCCCGGAACCGCTCTTGCTCGCGTGGGGCGACGGCATCGGGAAGTCACCAACGCAGGAGAAGATCAATGGCGGCCCCACTTCACGCACATCGTCGAGGTCGCCAACGAGGACGTAGGGCAGGTCGCCGCCGAGCTGTGGCAGGAGGCCAACCATAGGATCGTCGGCCTTCTGCCAGATGGGCAGCGACCGGATGGTGCTGGCCTTCACCCCAATCCGCTGTTCCGGGTCTCGCGGCCGAGCACGTGGCGGGACACGTGGAGGGCGATCAGCGTGATGTCCTCGGGGCCCAGGCGCGTCGGTTCCCGGTCGATGAGGGTGGCCAGCGTCTTCGGATTCAGGACCCAGACGCTCGTCTTCCTGGCGATGCGCTCGACGAACCAGCCCGGGAACAGCACGACCGGCCGCACGAAGTAGTTTCGGCCGGACGAATCGCTCACCAGGTCGGCAATCCAGCTCGCTTGCGCCATCGCCTGCTGGATCGGCTCGCGTTCGCCTCGGTGGCCGGCCACGGTGAGTGTCTCGCCGTCATAGCGGATTCGGCCCACCCCGCGAGCCGGCCTGGGCCTGGTCCTGGTCTCGACGAGGAACAGGCCCTGAGGGCCCACCAGGAGATGGTTCACGGTGACGCCGGCGGCGGGGATGTCGTGGAATACCCGGTACCCGCGTTCTCGCAGCTGCTCCAGCGCCTCGGCGACGTCCCGTTCAGCGTCGCGGCCCAGCTTGAGACGCTCGATCGTGGCGCGGGCTCGCCGCACCTTGGAGCTCGCCCAGCCGATCGCGGCGAGCGCGATGGCCGTCAAGAGCTCCGGTCCCGGCATCGGGCTGAACCATCGAATCCATTCCCAGATGGCGATCATGGCGAGCAAGGCCGCCGGCACCATCGCCTCGTGCGCATCGCGCTCGACGGTCGTTCGGATCGCCTCGTCCAGCGACTGATCGGGAACCCGCCAGGGCTTCGGTCGACGGGGGGAACGCCCGGGATGCGTGACCATGGCCGAGTATTGCGGAGGGGGCGCCCGGAGCGAAGCGGATTCTGTCAACAGCCGGGCCGGTGTTTTACCTGACTGTGGCGCCTCGCTCGGATGGGATACTGCGGCGGCAAGGAGGCGAACATGCCCAAGCAGTCCTCCTCGGCGTCCGGTCGATCGTTCGAGGGAGCGCCGATGGTCGGCTGGTACGACCCCAGCCAGCTCGCCAAGACGGCGGTCGAGGTCGCGATCTCCACCATCTTCGGTCGCTACGCCGACCACCGCATCATCGAAGGCCTCACGCCCCGGGATCAGCACATCCACGACTATCGCAAGGGGGACGACGGCAACCCGCGCGCCTCGATGTGGCTCGACTACGTCGGCGACGTGGGGGACGGCTGGGACTCCACCTACGCGGTGGCCCAGGAGCTGGCCAAGCCCACGCTGAAGGTCGTGGGCCCCGCCGGCGTCATCGCCGAGACCACGCGCGGCCGCCTGCTGCTCTTCGGCGGGGACCAGGTGTACCCGACCGCCAGCCGGAGCGAGTACAAGACGCGCTTGATCCGGCCCTACGAGGTCGCGCTGCGGAACACCGAGCCCCCGCACCTGGATGTCTACGCGATCCCCGGCAACCACGACTGGTACGACGGCCTGGTCTCCTACACGCGCCTCTTCTGCGCGTCGCGCTGGATCGGCGGCTGGCGGACCCAGCAGAAGTGCAGCTACTTCGCCCTGCGCCTGCCGCACGGCTGGTGGATGCTGGGCACCGACGTCCAGCTCGCCTCCGACATCGACGACGCGCAGAAGCGCTTCTTCCAGGACGTGGCGCGTCAGATGGAGGCGCACGATCGCATCATCCTCTGTAACGCCGAGCCGCACTGGGTGTTCGGGGGCGTGTACCAGAACGACCCCGACAGCAACGAGCACAACCTCGGGTACCTGGAGGACACGATCCTCGGCCGGAAGATCAGCGTCTACCTGGCCGGCGACCTTCATCACTACCGGCGGCACGAGGAGGAGCCGGCCGTGGACACCGCCGCGCCGGTGCAGAAGATCACGTGCGGCGGCGGGGGCGCCTTCCTTCACCCGACCCACGCGCCCGACGTCGGCCGGCTGCCCGAGCGGGACGGCAACGGCAAGGTCCGTCGCACGTTCGCGCTGCGCACGAGCTATCCGCCGCCGGCCGAGTCGCGGCGGATGGCATGGCGCAACCTGCTCTTTCCGTATCTCAACCCCTGGTTCGGAACCGTGCCGGCCATCCTCTACCTGCTGACGGCGTGGACGGTGGTGCCCGCGATCGACGAGAGCTCGTTCAGGGGCTGGGCGCCGTCCGCGGTCTTCGCCACCACGCTGACCGCCGTCGTCAAGACGCCGGCGGCGGTCTTCTGGATCGCCGCCGTCCTGGGCGGCTTCCTCCTGTTCACCGACACCCACTCGCGGCTCTATCGCATCGTCGGCGGCCTCACGCACGGGCTCGCCCACCTGACCGCCATCTACGCCATCGGCTGGGCCGCCACCTGGCTCACGGTCGAGCAGCTCGGGCTCGCCTTCGGCAAACCGCTGCAGCTCGGGCTCGCGGCGCCGATCATCCTCGTCGCCGGCTACGTGGCGGGCGGAATCATCATGGGCCTCTACCTGCTGATCTCGGTCAACGCCTTCGGGCGGCACTCCAACGAGGCGTTCTCCTCGCTGCGCGTCGTCGACTGGAAGAGCTTCCTGCGCCTGCACATCGACGCCCGCGGAGGCCTGACGATCTACCCGATCGGGCTGCGGCGCGTCCCTCGCCGGTGGCGCGCCAGCGGCGAGGGGCTCACGCTCCGGGTGGAGGCCGCCGATTCGCGGGCGACGGCGCCGGAGCTGATCGAGCCGCCGATCACCATCCCGCCCCGCCGCGCCGCGGCGGGCAAGGGAAACCTGCCGGCGAACGCCTGATCGTCACCAACGCATCCAACTCGGTGGCCCTGACGCCGGCCAGCTTCATCGCGGGCCTCGCCGACCTCGAGCGCCTGCCGCCCTGGGACCGATCCCTCGGCGGCCTGGTCGTCATCGCCGCGGCCGGCCGTCCTCCGAGGGCCTGGGGATGCGGCTCCTCGCGCCGGTGGCCGTTTACGGCGGCTATTTCGGTGCGGGGATGAGCGTGATGCTCCTGGCGATCCTCTCCGCCAGCCGCGCCGACGACTTTCGCGGGACCAACGTGCTCAAGCATCTGTTATCGGGGCTGACGAGCCTCGTCGCCGTGGTCGGCGGCTTCCTCGGCGGCCGGCTCGCCCGCGTGCTGCCCGGCGGGCTGCTGCGCTGGACCGTCATCACGGTCGGCACCGTGCTCACGCGGATCTACGCCCGGCGCTACTGGTAACTCACGGCGGACAAGCGGCGCCGGTGCTGGCCCAGCGCCGCACGGTCTCGTGGAACTCGTACTGCGAGATCGTCGGGGTGGCGCGGTCGCCGGGGCTCCACGCCCACTGCACCAGCCCGTCCGTGGTCATGTGCTGCACGAGGGCGGGCATCGTCTTCCGGCCGTTCCGCTTCGGGTCCTTGAGCGCGCGACACAGCGCGCCGTCGTCGAGGCCTTCCCAGGCCATGCTCCGCGGCGCCAGGTGCCAGTGGGGCGCGCCGGGGACGCGACCGTCGGCGGTGTTCACGGTCTGGTGGCACGTCGTGCACCGCATGGCCGGGGTGCCGAAGCCGTCCGGCCCGCGGGCCACCAGCATCCGGTGCAGATGGCGGGCGTCGGTCTGGCGCGGGACGTTGCCGCTCGGATGGCAGTTCAGACAGCGCGGATGACGCAGCACCTCCGCGATGCGGGTGAAGGCCCTCAGCGACTCCTCGGTCTGCGCCTGGGCGGAGGCGGGGAGAGCCTCGAGCAGCAGCGGCAGGCATCCGGCGAGCACGGCGGCGGCCAGTCGCATCACGCCGACTCGAAGCCGTGCTGCACCAGCGGCACCGAGCGAATCCGGCGGCCGGTCAGGACGAACAGCGCGTTGCACAGCGCCGCCGCCATGAGCGGGGTGCCGGGCTCCCCGATGCCCGAGGGCGGCGCGGTGCTCGGCACGATGTGCACGTCGACCTGCGGCATCGCGTCCATGCGGAGCACCGGGTAGTCGTGGAAGTTGCTCTGCTGCACCCGGCCCTGCTGGAGCGTGATCTGGCCGTACAGCGCGGCCGAGAGGCCGAACACGATCCCGCCCTCCATCTGGGCCCGGATCGTCGTCGGGTTGACGGCGCGACCGCAGTCGACCGCGCAGACCACGCGGTGGACCTTGATCGCTCGATCCTGGATCGACACCTCGGCGACCTGGCTGCACCAGCTCCCGAACGAGGCGTGCACGGCGATGCCGCGGGCGCGGCCCGCGGGCAGGGGGCCGCCCCAGCCGGCCTTCTGCGCGGCCAGGTCGAGCACGCCCAGGTGTCGCGGCTGCGCGACGAGCAGCGCGCGACGGTACTGGTAGGGATCCTTGCCGGCCGCGTGGGCCAGCTCGTCGATGAAGCTCTCGACCACGAAGCCGGTGTGCGTGTGGCCGACCGAGCGCCACCACAGCACCGGGACCGGCGACGTCGTGGTGTGCAGGTCGACCGCGGAGCTGCGCACGGCGTAGGGTAGCTCGGCGGCGCCCTCGACCGACGTCGGGTCGATCGCCGTCCTTGATCAACGCCGCGAAGGGCGTGCCCTCGACGATCGACTGGCCGACGATCGTGTGCTTCCACGCCACCGGCGTGCCGTCGGCGTCGAGGCCCGCGCTCATGCTGGAGTGCCACATCGGGCGGTAGTAGCCGCCGCGGATGTCGTCCTCGCGGGTCCACACGGTCTTCACCGGAGCCCCCGCGGCCTTGGCCACGTGCACCGCCTCGACGATGAAGTCGGAGACCGGGTTGGCGCGGCGCCCGAAGCCGCCACCGAGGAAGAGGGTGTGGATGTGGACCTGCTCGGGCTTCAGGCCGGCGGCCGTGGCCGCGTTGGCGCGGTCGACCGTCTGGAACTGCGTGCCGGTCCAGATGTCGCAGCGGTCGTCGCGTCAGAGCGACCAGGCAGTTCAACGGCTCCATCGGCGCGTGGGCCAGGAACGGCATGTCGTACTGGGCGCTCACCCGCCTGGCGGCGCCGGCCATCGCGGCGTCCGCGTCGCCCTCGAGCCGGGCGGGGCGCCCCGGCGTCTGGCCCAGGCGCGCATACTCGGCCTGCAGGCTGGCGGTGTCCACGGCGGCCCCGGCGCCCTCGTCCCAGGTCACCTGCAGCGCGTCGCGACCCTTCTTCGCGGCCCAGAACGAGTCGGCGATCACCGCGACGCCGGACGGCACCTCGACCACGCGCGTCACGCCCCGCACGCCGCGAGCCCGGGCGGCGTCCAGCCGGCGTACCTTGGCGCCGAACACGGGCGGGCGCGCGACGAGGGCGGTGAGCATGCCGGGGACGCTGGCGTCCAGGCCGAACTGCGCGGCGCCGGTGACCTTCTCCCGGCTGTCGAGGCGCAGCGTTGGCTTGCCGATCAGCCGGAACTGCGCCGGATCCTTGAGGGGCACGTCCGGTGGCACCGGCATCGTCCGCGCCTTGTCGACGAGCTGGCCGTAGGTCGCCGACCGTCCGCCGGGGCCGAGCACGCGGCCGTTCTCCGCGCGCAGGCTCGCGCGATCGACCTTCCAGGTGTCGGCGGCGGCGGCCAGCAGCATCTCGCGCGCGGTGGCGCCGGCCCGGCGCAGCCGCTCCCACTCGCTGGCCACGCTCATGCTGCCGCCGGTGAACTGCATGCCGAACTGTGGATGGTTGTAGGCGGCGTCAACCGGCGCGGTCACCACGCGCACGCGCTTGAGATCGACCTCGAGCTCCTCGGCGATCAGCATGGGCAGCGCGGTGGTGATGCCCTGGCCCATCTCGGCCTTGTTGACCAGGATGGTCACCACGTTGTTCCGGCTGATGCGGATGAAGGCGTTTGGCGCGAACTCGGGGGCGGCGCCGGCCGGCGTCTGTGCCGTCACCACCGCCGGCAGGCGGAAGCCGAGCAGGATGCCGCCCGAGACCGCGGCCGTCTTGAGGAAGTCGCGGCGCGAGGGGCGGAGGGCGCGGGTCACGTCAGCCCCCCCTGGTCATGCGCGCGGCCGCCTGCTTGATGGCCGCCCGGATGCGCTGGTAGGTGCCGCAGCGGCAGATGTTGCCGCTCATCGCGGCGTCGATGTCGGCGTCGGTCGGGGCCTTGTGCTTGGCGAGCAGCGCGGCCGCGCTCATGACCTGCCCCGACTGGCAGTAGCCGCACTGCGGGACGTCCTGCTCGATCCACGCCTCCTGCACGGGGTGGAGCCGGCCGGCGGGCGCCAGCCCCTCGATCGTCACCACGCGCCGGCCCTGGACCGCCGCCAGCGGCGTCACGCAGGAGCGGACCGGCGAGCCGTCGACGTGCACCGTGCACGCCCCGCAGAGCGCCACGCCGCACCCGAACTTGGTGCCGGTGAGACGGAGATCCTCGCGCAGGACCCACAGCAGCGGCTTGTCCGGGTCGGCCGGCACGCTGACGCGGCGGCCATTGACGGTGAAAGGCGTCATCGCCGATGTCCTCAGGCTTTCTTGCGCGCCTTCTCCTCGATGGGTAGGCCGGCCTTCTTCCAGGCGGTGAAGCCGCCGTCCATCTCGCAGACCGGCTCCAGGCCCATCTGCTGCGCGACGTCGGCGGCCAGCGCCGAGCGCCAGGACGCGTTGCAGAAGAAGACGAACTCCTTGCCAGGGGCGAAGACGTCCTTGTAGTAGGGGCTGTCGGGATCGATCCAGAACTCCAGCATGCCGCGCGGGCAGTGGAAGGCGCCGGGGATCGCGCCCTCGCGCTCCAGCTCGCGAATGTCGCGGAGATCGACGAAGAGCACGTCGGGCCGGCCGTGCCGGGCGCGCGCCTCGTCCAGGCTGATCGTCGTGATGCGTGACTTCGCCTCGTCGACCATCTGACGGAAGCCCTTCCGGAGTGCCATCGGCGCCGTCCCCCTTCCTCCGATGATACTCTCGGCGCGATGTCGTCGCGCCCCCGCCTGGTGCTCGCCGTCGTCGCCGGGCTCGTCGCCATGCTGCTCTACGCGGGCCAGTTCGTGCTCTCGCGCTGGACCATCCAGCGCACGCTGTCGCTGTGGGACCTGGCCGCGCTGCGCTTCGCGGTCGCCGGACTGCTCCTGCTGCCCGTGGTGCTCCGCCAGGGCCTGGCCGGGGCGGCCGGCGTGGGCTGGGGCCGCTCGCTGCTGCTCACCATCACGGCCGGCGGACCCTACACGCTCATCATGTTCGCGGGCCTCGCGAACGCGCCCGCCGGCCACGGCGCTGTCATCATCCCCGGCGTCACACCGGTGGTCAGCACGCTGCTGGTGTGGCTGTGGTTCGGCGAGCGCCCGTGGCCGGCGCGGCTCGCCGGGCTCGCGCTGGTCGTCAGCGGTCTGGTGCTGGTGGGGTGGCCGGGTATCGCGGGCACCGCCGGCGATCGCACGTGGGTGGGCGACCTGCTGTTCGTCGTCGCCGGTGTGCTGTGGGGTTTTTTCACCGTGCTGGCCCGGCGCTGGCAGGTCGATCCGCTGCGGGCGACGGCGATGGTGTGGACGCTCGCGCTCGCGTACCTGCCGATCTACGCGACCCTGGCCGGGGGCCGCCTGCTGGAGGCGCCCCGCGGCGAGGTGGTGTTCCAGGCGGTCTACCAGGGGGTCGGCGTGGCGATCGTCGCCCTCGCGCTTTACTCGTGGGCGATCCGCGTCCTGGGGGCATCGTTCGCGTCGCTGTTCATGCCGCTCGTCCCGGTGCTGGGCATGCTGCTCGCCGTCCCGGTGCTCGGCGAGATTCCCGCCCGGATCCAGCTCGTCGGCGTGCTCGCGGTCAGCGTGGGGATGGCGCTCGCAGCACGTCGAGCAGCTGCTGGGGATCGACCGGCTTGACCAGGTGCAGATCGAAGCCGGCCTTCAGGGCACGATCGCGGTCCTCGGCCAGTCCGTAGCCGGTGAGGGCGACGAGCACCATGCCGCGACGCTCGGGAGTGGCGCGGATGCGCCGGGCCACCTCGTAGCCGTCGAGGCGCGGCAATCCCACGTCGACGAGGGCCACGTCGGGCTGAAGCCGCAGCGCCGCATCCAGACCCTCGACGCCATCGGTCGCCTCGTGCACCTCGTGCCCTGCTCCGGCCAGGATGTAGTGGAGCATGTCGCGGGAATCCTGGTTGTCCTCGACGATGAGGACCCTTCGGCGCGTCGCGGACCCGGCCTGCGCAGGCTGAAGCCGTCTCTCGTCCACGCGGCGGGGCGGCACGGCGGGCAGGCGGACGGTGAATCGGCTCCCGCGCTCGAGGCCGGCGCTGAAGGCCTCGACCGATCCGCCGTGGAGTGACGCAAGCCGCTGGACCAGGGTGAGACCGATGCCCAGTCCGCCCTGGGCCCGATCGAGGTGCCGCTCGCCCTGCACGAAGAGGTCGAAGATGCGCGGCAGCAGATGCGCCGGAATGCCGGTGCCGCTGTCGTCCACGCGCAGCACCGCCTCGCGACCCTCGGGCCCGACCGTCACGCGAATCGTACCGGCCGGGGGGGTGTACTTGAGCGCGTTGGTCAGCAGATTGCCCACGACCTGCTCGAGCCTCACGGCGTCGGCGTCGACCCACACCGGTGCTGCGTCCGTCACGACGCGATGCTGCTGGGTCCGACCCGCCGAAGTGAAGACCGCCACGGTCCGCTCGGCGATCTCGGCCAGATCGACCGGCTGCAGGTCCAGCATGATCTTGCCGGTCATCACGCGTCCGACGTCCAGCAGGTCGTCCACGAGCCGGGCGAGGTGGCCGCTCTGACGGGCGATGACGTCACAGGCGTGGGCAGGCGGGCCGCCATTGGACCGGACGTCGTCGAGGAGCCGGATGGCGTGGTTGATCGCCCCGAGCGGGTTGCGCAGCTCGTGGCCCAGCATGGCGAGAAACTCGTCCTTGGCGCGGTTGGCCTGGCGCGCTTCCTCGTAGAGTCGCGCGATCTGCTGCTCGGCGCGCTTCCGGTCGGTGATGTCCCGCGCGATCTTCGAGGCGCCGATGATGCGGCCCCGCCCATCGCGCACCGGCGACACCGCCAGCGAGATGTCGACCGGTTCGCCGTCCTTGCGTCGACGGACGGTTTCGAAGTGATCGACGGCCTCGCCCCGGCGGATGCGGCTCAGGACCTCGTCCTCCTCGGCTCGGCGCTCGGGCGGGATGATGAGGAGGATGGACCGGCCAATCACCTCGGCGGCGGTGAAGCCGAAGAGGTGCTCGGCGCCCCGATTCCAGGAGGTGATGACGCCGTCCAGCGTCTTGCTGACGATGGCGTCGTCCGAGGAATCCACGATCGCGGCCAGGTGGCCCCGGGTCTCGTCGAGGCGCCGCTGGTCGCGGATGTCGCGGGCGATACTCGAGACACCGATGATCTTGCCGGTCGTGTCCTTGATCGGCGACATCGCCAGCGAGATCGCGATCCCTTCCCCGTCCTTGGCCGTGCGTGTGGTCGCCAAGTGATCGACGACGGCGCCCCGGCGGATGCAAGCACGAGCGTCCTCCTCGCTGGCGGCATGCCCGTGCGGAATGATGAGGCTGACTGGCCGGCCGATCGCCTCGGCCGCAGTGTAGCCGAACAGCTTCTGGGCGGCGTCGTTCCACGACGTGATCTCACCGTCCAGCGTCGTGCCGATGACCGCGTCCTCGGAGGACTCGACGATCGCGCCCAGGTCAGGGAGTCGCCCGGGGGTGGGTTGCTGCGTCATGGATGTGTAGCACGTTAGCAGCGAACGCGCCATGCGACAACCGGCACGAGGCGGTCGAGTGGGAAGAGTTTTTCCTAGTGTGGGGCTCGGCGCCCCTCGTACGAGATCCGGTAGATCCGCCCGGCCTTGTCGTCGGAGACGAGCAGGGCGCCGTCGGGCATGACGAGTACGTCGGCCGGGCGGCCGGAGGCGACGCTGCCCTTCAGCCACCCCTCGGCGAACGGCTCGTAGGACGTCGCGCGCCCGCCCTCGATCTTCACGTAGGTCACGCGGTAACCGATCGGCTTGCTGCGGTTCCACGAGCCGTGCTCGGCGATGAAGACGCCGCCGCGGTACTTCGCGGGGAACGTATGGCCGGTGTAGAAGCGCATGCCGAGGGCGGCGACGTGGGGGTCGAGCCCGCGGGCGGGCGGCGTGAACTGCTCGCAGGCACGGCCGGCGTTGTGCTCGGGATCCCGGATGTCGGCCCCGTGGCAGAAGGGGAAGCCGAAGTGCTGTCCGCTTCGGGTGAGCCGGTTCAGCTCGTCGGGGGGCGCCTCGTCGCCGAGCCAGTCGCGGCCGTTGTCGGTGAACCACAGCTCCCCGGTCTCCGGCTGGAAGTCGAAGCCGACGGTGTTGCGCACGCCGCGCGCCACGATCTCCGGCCGGCCGCCGTCGAGATCCAGCCGCGTGATCGTCGCGTGGAGCCCCGAGGTCGCGCAGGCATTGCACGGGGCGCCGACCGGCACGTAGAGGCGGCCGTCGGGCCCGAAGGCGATGAACTTCCAGCCGTGGTGCGCGTCGGTGGGGAAGGCGTCGCTGACCACCTCGGGGTCGGGCGGGCGGGTGAGATCACGCGCGACGTCGCGGAAGCGCAGGACGCGATTGACCGCGGCCACGTACAGCGTGCCGTCGCGGAAGGCGACGCCGCTGGGGTTGTTCAACCCCTTGGCCAGGACGTGGACGGCGTCGGCCCGGTCATCGCCGTCGCGATCCACCACCGCGTACACCGTGCCCTCGGAGCGGGAGCCCACGAAGACGATCCCGTCGGGCCCACGCGCCATCTGCCGCGCATTGGGCACCTCGGCGGCGTACACGGCGATGCGGAAGCCCGGGGGCAGGGTGAGGTCGCCGACCTCGGCGGCGGCGCTCGGCAGCAGGCCGGCCAGATGTCCGCGATACCGGCAGCCGACGACGACCGCGGCGGTGACGACGACCACGAGCAGCCCGAGGACCACGTGCGAGCGACGCATCCGCGCCCATTGTGCCCCCCCTGCGACCAAGATCCAATCTCGGCGCCCGGCGTCGGGCGATAGGCTCAGGCGGCAGGAGGCCGCGCGATGATGTGGCAGCCGGATCTCAGCGGCGCGGTCACGGGCACGGTGGACGGCGACACCCTCCGCCTGCACCTCCAGAGCGGCGCGACGGGGCCACAGCTGCGCGTCCACGGCGACACGATGACCGGCATGATCAGCGGGGAGCCGCTGAACGCGCGCCGCGTGCGATAGCCCCGAGCTGCATTCCGGACAACGGGTGCAGCGGACGGTTGTTCGAGGCCCGATAATGGCGCCATGGCGCCTTCACCGTCGCGCTACGACGCCATCATCATCGGCGCCGGCCACAACGGGCTGGTGACCGCCTGCTATCTCGCCCGCGCGGGCCGGCGCGTGCTCGTGCTCGAGCGGCGCCACGTCGTCGGCGGCGCCTGCGTGACCGAGGAGACCTTTCCCGGCTTCAAGGTCTCCACCGCCGCCTACGTCAACAGCCTGTTCCACCAGGAGATCGTGCGTGACCTGAGGCTGACCGACTACGGCTTCCACGTCCTCGCCCGCGAGCCGTCGTCGTTCACGCCGTTCCCCGACGGGCGCTAGCTGCTGATGGGCCCCGATGCGGACCTCACGCGTAAGGAGATCGCCAAGTTCAGCGTGCGCGACGCCGAGCGCTATCCGAAGTACGAGGCGATGCTGGAGCGCGTGGCCGACGTCATCGAGCCGACGCTCACGATGAGCCCGCCCGACCTGCTGAAGCCGCGCCTCCGCGACCTCTGGACGCTGTTCTCGCTCGGCCGCTCGTTCCGGCGGCTCGGCACCGGGGCCGGCGAGGCGGTCGAGATCCTCACCGGCGCGGCGCGCACGATCCTCGACCGCTGGTTCGAGTCGGAAGAGCTGAAGGCCACGCTGGCCACCGACGCGATCATCGGCGCCATGGCCAGTCCGTCGATGCCGGGCACCGCCTACGTGCTCTTCCACCACGTCATGGGCGAGACGAACGGCAAGCGCGGCGTGTGGGGCTACGTCCGCGGCGGCATGGGCGGCCTCACGCAGGCGCTGGCCGCGGCCGCCCGCGACCTGGGCGTCGACGATCCGCTGCGAGGCCGAGGTGGCGCGCATCCTCGTGCGCGACGGCGCGGCCGTCGGCGTGGCGCTGGCCGGCGGCGAGGAGTTCCACGCGCCGATCGTGGCCAGCAACGTCGATGCGCGCGTGACGTTCCTGCGCCTGCTCGACCCCGCGCGCTGCCCGACGGATTTCGCGGCGGCGGTGGAGCGCATCGGCTACGAGAGCGCCTCGCTCAAGATCAACGTGGCCCTGTCCGAGCTGCCGAACTTCCCGGCGCTGCCGGGCGCCGGGACCCGGCCCGCAGCACCGCGGCACGATCCACATCTGTCCCGACCAGGACTACATCGAGCGCGCCTACGACGACGCCAAGTACGGCCGGCCCTCGGCGCGTCCGATCCTGGAATGCACGATTCCCTCGGTCGTCGACCCGACGGTGGCGCCGCCGGGCAAGCACCTGATGTCGATGTTCGTGCAGTACGCGCCGTACAAGCTACGCGAGGGAACGTGGGACGACCAGCGGGAGGCGTTCGCCGACCGCTGCTTCGACCTCCTCGAGGAGTACGCGCCGAACTTCAAGCGGTCGGTGATCGCCCGCCAGGTGCTGACGCCGCTCGACCTGGAGCGCGTCTTCAACCTGACCGGCGGCAACATCTTCCAGGGCGCGATGACGCTCAACCAGCTCTTCGCGTTCCGCCCGGTGCTCGGCTACGCGCGCTACCGCACGCCGATCCGCGGCCTCTACCTGTGCGGCGCCGCCGCCCACCCCGGCGGCGGCGTGATGGGCACGCCCGGCCTCAACGCCGCCCGGGAAATCCTCGGCGCTCGCCGCCTGAAGGCCTCGGTGTAAGGGGCCACACCGGGGCCCCACCTTCAGAAAATCTCCGGGCACCATGGCGCGCGTTCGGTGCGGAAGAGAGCGTCGGCGCGCGCGAGGGCGCCGGGACGCGCTTCCTCGACGCCCAGCGCCCGCGCCTGCTGGGCCCAGGTGAAGCCGCCCAGGTAGACGGAGGCGAGCGCCGTGACGTCGCAGCGCAGGTCGGGCGCCTCCGCGACCCGCTTCACGCCGCCGTCGCCGACGCGCCAGCATCCGGCGTTCCACGGACAGAACGCGTCGGCGACGTCCACGACGACGCTGCCCGGCCCCGGGTACGCGCGCGCCGCGAGCGCGGCGCCCACGTCCACCAGGCGGACCCAGAGGCCGTCGCGGGCGGCGAAGCGCAGATGGCGGGGCTCGGCGGCGAGCAGGAACAGCGGGTGGTCGACGGGGAGCTGCCCGGCTCGCACGCGCGCCACCCAGTCCATGTCCAGCAGGTATCGCCAGATCGCCCGCGTGGCGCGGGGCGAGTCGCCCATGGCCTCGACGACGTTCACCGCGCCCGTGGACACGCCGCGGTCGAAGCCGAGCGCCATCCGGTAGAGTGCGTAGGCGACCGGGCCGCCCTCCGCCTCGACGACGACGCAGCGCAGCTCGCCCCCGCCGCCGCGGCGCCAGTCCGGGTCGGCGAGGGCGCGTGCCTGCCACCACGCCGCCGTCCGCGCGAACATGCCGGGCGTGCTCGCCGCCACGCGCTCCCAGACGGGAGCCACGAGCGGCTCGGCTTCGGCGAGGGGCACGAGACGCGCGCGGCCGAAGAGCTCGCCCGGCGCCCGGAACGCGGTGTGCTCGCGCGCCACGTCGATCTCGCCGGTGAGCGAGGCCAGCCCGTAGCCGAAGCGGCCGTAGATCCGGTCCTCCGAGGCCCAGAGACAGGCGACCGACTCGCCGTGCGTGCGACACGCGTCGAGCTGGGCCCGCATCATCGCCGTCAGCACCCCGCGTCGCCGATGGGTCGGGAGCACGCCGACGACGCTCACTCCGGCCGCGCGGACGCGGCCGCCCGGCACCGTGAGCTCGAACGTGAAGCCGCCGGCGCCTCCCACGACGCGACCGTCGTCCCAGGCAGCGTGCATGCGCTCGGCCGGCATGAGGCGCGCGAGGCTCTCCATCTGGTCATCCCGCGGCGCCGAGCGGCCGAAGTAGTGCCAGATCGCGCTCATCGCATCGCGCTGCTCTTCCGTGGATGCGCACGGCCGCACGTCCCAGCTCACGCTGATCCTCCGGCCGGTGCGAACCGCGGGATGCGCGTGTTCGCGGACGGGCGGTAGGTGACGCGTTCCACCAGCTGCTCGGGCTCGACGCCGGCCGCGAGTAGCTGGCTCACGCCGGCCTCGGCGATCGCCGTGGCGAGCGCTTCGCCGGGGCAGGCGTGGGCGCCGAAGCCGAAGGTATACGCCTGCCGCTCGCGCCGAAGCGCGTCGAAGCGCTCGGGGTGCGGATTGACGGACGGATCGCGGTTGGCCGCGGCGAGCACGACCAGCACCGTGTCGCCCTCGTGCATCGCGTGGCCGGCCACGACGCCGTCGCCGGCCAGGAAGCGCCGCGTGTTCTGCACCGGCGCGTCGTGGCGGACGACCTCGCGCACGACGGCGCGGAGCAGGCCGGGCTCCGTGCGGATGCGCGCGCGCAGGTCCGGGTGCCGGCCGAGCGCGAGGAGCGTGTTGCCGATCAGGCCCGCCGTCGCCTCGTACGCCTGCGAGAGGTAGCCGATGGTGTTCGCCACGACCGCGTCGAGCTCCGCGCGACCGAGCAGCGCGCCGAAGAGCCGCGCCAGCTCGCCGGCGGCGGCCTTGCCGCGCTCGACCTGCTCCGGCGTGCTGGCCGGCGCCAGGCAGCCGACGAAGTCGGCCGTCCACGCGGCCGTGGTCGGCAGCGCGTCCGGCGCCACGCCGAGCAGACCGGCGACGACGTGGACCGGCAGCCGGAAGCCGAAATCCGACACGCGCTCGAGGTGAGCCGCGGGCCCGAGCGCGTCGGCGAGCTCGCGCGCCGAGGCGCCGGCCTGTCCAGCGACCCTCGCCGGATCGAGGGTCGCGAGCTTCGCCGACACGCCCGGCTTCAGCCGCATGTGTGCGGCGCCATCGTTCATGCGGAGGAGCTGGCGGAAGATCTCCCCGGCGGCCGATCCTACCAGCGCGCGCGGCACCGGCTCGGTGGCCGGGCGCACCCGGCCCAGCTCGGTGGTCAGCGCGGCGGTGACGGCGGCGGCGCTGGCGGCGACCCACAGCCCGAGCGCGTCGTCGCGATGGAGCGGCCGCTGCGCGACCAGCTCGGCGTAGTACGGGTAGGGGTCGGCGTGAGTCACGGCGGCGACGGGGTTCGACGGCGGGTTCATGGCCCCCCACACTACCGCAGCCGAACCTCGGGCGCCTTGACGGCGCGCGGCGGCCGGTGCAGTCTCCAGCCCAGTGTCAGTGTCACAGGAGCCTCCACATGAGCGAGCGTGACGGAGCACTGCAGGGCGTTCTCGCTGGAATCCGGGTTCTCGACTTCGGCCGCTACATCGCGGGGCCGTACTGCGCGGCGCTGCTGGCCGACCTCGGCGCCGACGTGATCCGCGTCGAGCGGATCGGCGGCGGCGAGGATCGCTGGGTGGCGCCGGTGGGTGACGACGGCGTGGGAGCGATGTACCTGGTGATGAACCGCAACAAGCGGGCGATGACCCTCGACCCCGCGTGCCCGGAGGGCCGCGAGATCGTCCGCAAGCTCGTGGCGACGGCCGACGTCGTGGTCGCCAACCTTCCACCCGAGGTGCTGCGCTCGCTCGCGCTCGACCTCGACAGCCTCCGCCGCGTCAAGCCGGACATCATCCTGACCACCGTCACCGCGTTCGGCGCCGGGGGTCCGTGGAGTCACAAGCACGGCTTCGACGGGATCGGCCAGGTGATGTCGGGTGCGGCCTACCTGACCGGCACGCCCGAGCAGCCGCTGCGCGCGGCGGTCGCCTGGGTCGACTTCGGCACGGCATCCGTCTCCGCGTTCGGCACGCTGGCGGCGCTCATGGCGCGCACCAAGACCGGGCGCGGCCAGAGGGTCGAGGCGGCCTTGCTGCGCACGGCGGTCGCGTTCAACAACCCGGCGCTGGTCGAGCAGCAGGTCGTGCAGCCCAACCGCGTGGCCACGGTGAACCGCGGCCAGACCTCGGCGCCGTCCGACCTGTTCCGCACCAGGGACGGCTGGATCATTGCCTACGCCATCGGCGGTCCGATGTTCGCGCGCTGGGCCCGGTTGATGGGTGAGGAGCACTGGCTCACCGACCCGCGGTTCAAGGACGACCTCGCCCGCGGCGACAACGGCGAGGCCATCTCCAAGCGCATGTCGGAGTGGACCGCCGAGCGCACCACCGCCGAGGCGCTGGCGGCGCTGGAGCACGCGAAGGTCCCGGCCGGCCCGCTGTACTCGCCGCAGCAGGCGCTCGAAGACGGTCACATCCGCGCGGCCGGACTGCTGGCCGACACCGACTATCCCGGACTGCCGCGGCCGGCCCCGCTGGCGCCCACGCCGGTCGACCTCTCCGACACACCGGGGCGCTTTCGCCACCGGGCCCCGACCCTCGGCGAGCACACCGAGGCAATCCTCGCCGAGCTGGGCTACGGCGACCCCGACATCGCCGGCCTCCGCGCGCGCGGCGTAATCTGAAAGGCCCCACATGAAGATCAGCGCGTTCCACCTGATGCCGCATCGCGAGCTGCCGCCGGATTTCGAGAAGCGCTACGAGTCGGTCTGGGTCACGCCGCCGTGGTGGGAGCTGGCCGACGCCGGCCGGGTCGGGCAGTACTACAACTGGACGCTCGACGAGCTGATCCACGCGGCGCGCGCCGGGTTCGACGGCGTCTGCACCAACGAGCATCATCAGAACGCCTACGGCTTCATGCCGAGTCCCAACCTGATGGGCAGCGTCCTGGCGCGCGCCACGAACGGCACCAACGTGGCCGTCGTGCAGATGGGGGCGACGCTGCCCACGTCGAACCCGCCGATCCGCGTCGCCGAGGAGTACGCCATGCTGGACTGCATCAGCGGCGGCCGGCTGGTGGCGGGCCTGCCGCTCGGCAGCCCCATGGACGTCAACCTCTGCTACGGCATCACGCCCATGGAGCATCGCGAGCGCTACCGCGAGGCGTTCGCGCTGACCCTCAAGGCCTGGCAGGCGCGCGAGATGTTCGCGTGGAACGGCCGCTACTACCAGCTCGCCCACGTGAACCTCTGGCCCCGCCCGATCCAGCAGCCGCACCCGCCGGTCTGGGTGCCGGGCTCCGGCAGCATCAGCACCTTCGACTTCGCCGTCGAGCACGACGTCTGCTACTGCTTCCTGAGCTACTCGGGGGCGCGCTCGGCGAAGACGATGATGGACGGCTACTGGGAGGTGGTCGCCCGGAAGGGGCGCGAGCTGAATCCGTACCGGGCGGGATTCCTGCAGCTCGTCGTCGTGGGGAACAACGATGCCGATGCCGAGGCGAAGTACGCCCGGCACGTCGAGTACTTCTATCACAAGTGTCTGCACGTGCCGGCGCCGTACTTCTCGCCGCCCGGCAACCAGGACTATCGCAGCCTCGTCGCCACGCTGAACAACCCGGTACGGCGGCCCGAGAACCCCAAGGAGCTGCGCTACCGCGACTTCGTCGACAAGGGCTACGTGATCGCCGGCAGCGCGGCCACGGTGCGTGACCGGCTCAAGGAGGAGGTCGTCAAGGGCCTGCACGTCGGCAACCTCATGGTGCTGCTGCAGATCGGTTCGATGCCACACGAGCTGACGCTGGAGAACATCGACCGGTTCGCGGGCGACGTGCTGCCGGACCTGCGCGGGGTGTGGGACGACGAGGGCTGGGTCAACCACTGGTGGCCGGAGCGGCTGCGCGGGACGACGCCGGCGCCGGCTGCCGCCGTGGGAGCCGGCCGCGCATGACCCGCGAGCGGACGATCACCGTCTGGCAGGGCAAGGTTCGCATGCGCGTGCGGTCGAAGGGCAGCGGCCCGGCGCTGGTGTTCTTCCACGGCTCCTGGGGGCTCGACTGGGACCCGTTCCTGGATGCGCTGGCGCGCGACTTCACCGTCTACGCACCCGAGCATCCGGGAACGACGCCGGAGGCGCCCGACGACATCTATCACCTCGACGGGCTCTGGGACCTCGTCCTCTGCTACGACGAGCTGCTGCAGGCGCTGGGCGTCGAGAGCGCGGCCCTCGTCGGCCACTCCTTCGGCGCGATGGTGGCGTGCGAGATGGCCGCGGCCTATCCCGGCCGGGCGCGGCGCCTGGCCCTGATCGATCCGATCGGCTTCTGGCGTGACGCCGACCCGATCGTCAACTGGATGGTTCTCGACCCCGCGCAGCTCCGCGCCCGCGTTTTCCGCGAGCCCGACGGCGAGGCCGCCCGGCGGATGTTCGGGATCGCCGACGATCCCCAGGCGGCGGCCGCGGCCCGCATCCGGCTGATGTGGGCCATGGGCGCGACCGGGAAGTTCATCTGGCCCCTCCCCGACAAGGGACTGAACAAGCGGATCCACCGCGTGCAGGCGCCCACGCTGCTCGTCTGGGGTAAGGAAGACCGTCTGGTGCCGCTGGTCTACGCCGACGAGTTCGTGCGGCGCCTGCCCGGCGCCCGCGTCGAGACGGTCAGCGACACCGGCCACGCGCCCCACCTGGAGCGCCCGGACACGGTCGCCCGCCTCGTGCGGGACTTCGCGAGCACCTGAGCGGCGGCCACCTCGCGTGTTGCCGCTCCTGGCCCTCGCCGTGGCGGTGGCCGCCTTCGTCAAGGGCGCCATCGGCTTCGGCTTCCCGACGCTCGGCACCCCGCTGCTCGCGCTGATCGTGGACGTGAAGACCGCGTTCCTGGTGCTCATCGTGCCCAACATCGTGATGGATGGCGTGCAGTTCCTCCGCGGCGGCGCCCGGCGCGCGACCGCGCGGCGCCTGCTGCCGCTGGTGGCGTTGGGTGCCGTCGGCATGGTGCTCGGCACCCATCTGCTGGCCTCGCTCGCCTCGAGCACGGTGATGCTCATCCTCGGCGGCTTCATCCTCACGTTCGTCGTGCTCAACCTCACGCACCTGTCGCCGCGGCTGCCCCCGCGCTGGGAGCCGTGGGCATCGCCGGTCGTCGGGTTCGTCGCGGGCGTGGTCGGCGGGATCACCAACGTGCCCGGCACGCCGCTCGTGCTGTACTTCTACGCGCTCGGCCTGGCCAAGCGGGAGTTCGTCAGCGCCGTCGCCTTCTGCTTCGTGCTGTACAAGCTCGTCCAGCTGGGGGCGGTGACGTGGTACGGGCTGATGTCGGGGCCGCTGCTGATCTGGTCGCTGGTGCTCACGGCGGTCGCGCTGATCGGCTTCGCGCTCGGCCTGCGCGTGCAAGACCGACTGGAGCCGCGCACCTTCAACCGCGCGGTGCTGGTCTTCCTCGCGGCGCTCGGCGCCTGGCTGGTGATTCGTAACGTCTGAGGTTCAGGAGGTCAGCAGCTCGAAGATGCGGCGGACGAGCTCTTCGTGGTCCTCGATGTTGTGGGGGAACAGGCCGAACTCCTTCACCTCGGCGAGGTCGAGCGTGCGGAACGGCTCGCCGGTGCGGAGCGTCTCGAACGCCACCGCCTGGAAGCAGGAGCGGCCGGGCTCGGGGCGCTCGGTGACCAGGACGAAGTAGAGGGCGGGCCACTGGCGCCGGGCCAGCAGGAAGATCGACCGCTCGCCCCGCTGGTTCTCGACCGAGATGAACTGCTCGACGGAGGGCCGGTATTTCACCTCGACCAGGTAGTCGCGATCGCCCCCTTCCGGGCTGGCCTGGCTGACCCGAAAGTCGGGCGAGAAGTCCTCGCGGCCGAAGCGCAACGGCGACGCCGGGGCCCGGTAGGGCGCGACGTCGTAGCGCGCACGCCGGAAGATCGACTCCACCAGCGCCTCGGCGATTCGGCTCTTTACCTCGAGAAGATCCATCCCGTCTCCTGCAGTGGCGCGGAAGTCCTCGGAAGATCGCGGCTTCTGATCATAGTATTATCCAGCTTGCCCGGGGGACGGGCACAAAACCTCGCAGGGAGGGATCCATGACGAGTTCGACAGACACGGGGGTAACCCGTCGTCAGGTGTTGGTGGCCGGGGGAACTTTTGCGGGCTACGCCATGGGTGTGGAGACCGTCCTGGCGCAGGCCATCAAGACGGACACGCAGGGGCTGGTGGCCGGCGACCAGCACGTGCCGGTCGGCGGCGTCAACGTGCCCGTGTACGAGGCACGCCCGGCAACCGGCAAGGATCATCCCATCATCCTGGTCATTTCCGAGATCTGGGGGGTCCACGAGTACATCAAGGACTCCACCCGCCGCTTCGCCAAGGCCGGCTTCTACGCCATCGCGCCCGAGCTGTTCGTGCGCGAGGGCGGCGTCGGCCACCTCACGAACATCCAGGAGATCCTCAAGATCGTGCTGGGCCAGAAGCGCGAGCAAACGCTGGGCGACCTGAAGGCCGCGGTCGACTGGGCCAAGAAGCGTCCCAACGTGAAGGCGGACCGCGTCGGCGTCACCGGCTGGTGCTGGGGCGGCTCCACGACGATGCAGGTGGCCGGGACGAACCCGGACATGAAGGCCGCGGTGGCCTGGTACGGCCCGCCGGCCCGACCCTACCAGGGGGCGAGCGGCCCGGTGACGGGCTTCGACCTCGCCAAGGACATCAAGGTCCCGTTCCTGGGGCTCTTCGGCGAGACCGACAAGAGCCCGGCCCCGGACGACGCCAAGAAGTTCGGCGAGCTCGTCCGCGCTCACAATCCCAACGTGGAGATCGTGGTCTATCCCGGCGCGGGCCACGCCTTCCACGCCGACTACCGGCCCTCCTACAACAAGGCCGCGGCCGACGACGGCTGGAACCGCTGCGTGGCCTGGTTCAACAAGAGTCTGAAGGCGTAAACCGCATCCACCGGGCGGTGTGGGCGCCTGCGCCCACGCCGCCCGGTGTCCTCAGCCCCCCAGGCGATCGACCAGGGCGCGCGCCCACGCCATCCGCGCGGGGTCCATCACCAGCTTCTCCGCGAACGGCTCGCCGAACGGGCGGGTGGCGTCGATGCCGAGCTTGGCGGTGATGCCGCGGTCGTCGGCGCTCGGGTCGAGCATCGCGCCCAGGCTGCCGGCGATCACCGTCAGGTCGCGGTCGGCCTGCATGCGGGTGGCGACCGCCCACAGCACGTCGGCCTCGTCGAACACGTCGATGTCGTCGTCGACCACGATCACGAGCTTGAGGTAGTGGTCGACGCCGAGCACGATCGGGATCACGTGCTTGGCCTCGCCGGGGCGGCTCTGCTTGATGGCGACGTAGGCGGTGAAGGACGAGGTGCCGGACAGCGGCACGTGCACGCCGGTGACGTTGGGGATCACCCGGCTCACGGCGTTGTGGATCTCGGCCTCGCGCACCAGGCCCAGCGTGGTGATGTGGTCGCCGGCCCGGCCGGAGCCGATCGACTGGAACCACGGCCGCTCGCGCATCGCGATGGCCGTGGCCACGAACACGTGCTCGGTGGAGCGACGCGAGAAGTAGCCGGTGAACTCGCCGAAGGGGCCCTCGGGCTCGCGCACGCCGGGCAGGATCTCGCCCTCGATCACGATCTCGGCGGCGGCCGGCACGTGCAGGTCGAGCGTCACGCACGGCGCGACCTCCAGCGGTTCGCCCAGCAGCCCGCCCACCACCTCAAACTTGCCGACGTCAGGCGGCGGGTAGGCGAGCGAGCCCATCGAGACCAGCGGGTGCACGCCGAGCACGACCGCGCAGGGCAGGGGCTGCTCGAGCGCCTCCGCGCGGCGCTGGTACTCGAACATGCGGCGGCGCGAGTGCAGGCTCACGCCCATCCGGTCGCGGCCCTTCACCTGAAAGCGGTGATAACCCTCCGTCTCCACGCCGGTCTCGGGATCGCGCGCGACCAGCAGCCCGGCCGTCAGGTAGCGGCCGGCATCGCCGGGGAAGTAGGTGGGAATCGGCAGCCGCGCCAGGTCGACGTCGGGTCCGGTGAGGACGCGCTGGCGGAAGGGGGGGTCGGCGACCACCACCGGCTTGATCGGGTCCTTGATGCGGCGAGCGTACTCCAGCGCCAACCGCGCCTCCGGCACGCCGACGGCGAAGGCCAGCGCGCGGCGGCTCGCCACGACGTTGCAGACGATCGGGATGTCCGAGCCCTGCACGCGCTCCAGCAGGAGGATGGGGAAGCGGCGCCGCCGTTCGTACTCCAGCACGAGCGCCATCACGTCGTAGTCGGTCGTGACCGGCTCAGTGACGCGCACGACCTCGCTCGGGAAGGCCCGCCCGTAGGCGTCGACGAAGGACCGAAGATCCTGGCGCATGCGGCTGGCTCCTAGAAGTGGAAGTGGGCGCCCAGCCCGAAGTACTCGATCTTCTCTTTGTAGAACTGCCCGTTCGGGGAGCGCCCCTTGAAGTACTCGAGCAGGATCTGTAAGTTTCGCGAGGCCAGCACGCCGTCGAGCTGGATGCCGGCCCGCAGCGAGAAGTCCAGCGACCACGCGTTCTCCTCGCGGTGCTGCAGGTCGGCGGCGGCGATTGGCCGCCAGCCGGTGTGGCGCCCCGGCCAGGGACTGATCAGCTCGACGCCGTACTGGATCGACCACGGGTCCAGGCTCGCCGGCTCCTGGTCGAACAGGTACCCGCCGCCCCCGTAGACGCGGAGCACGTCGCCGAGCTCGTACGAGACCCTGAGATCCACGCTCTCGTACGAGAGATTGATGCGCTCGGGCCCGGTGCGGAGCAGGAACTCGTCGCCGAGGTGGCTCGACTGGTGGAAGAGCCGGAACATGGTCGACCAGTCCCCGTAGCGCGCGCTCAGCGGGACCGCCACCAGGTAGTCGGCGTTGACGAGATCCTTCGATGCGGCGTCGAGATCGAACACCGCGAAGACGCCGGCCTGGACGCCGACCTCCCACCACGCGGCCCCGACCCGATCGCGGAGGAGCATGAACGTCTCGCCGAACGACACGGCGCCGACGTTGGTGAGCTGGCGGTCGTGCCGGTAGCGCTGGTAGGAGGCGGCGAAATGCGGCCAGCGGGGGTCGGCGATGAGCGGCCTGAACAGCGTGCCGCCGGGCAGCAGGCCCGTCTGCCACTCGGCCAGCACGCGCAGTGGCGCGCTGGGGGTCTCGGCGGCCGGCGCGGGCGGCGGTCCCTCCACGATCTCGACCCGCGTCACACCGCGGATGGCGCGGAGCGCGGAGAGCACCCGTGCCCGGTCGGCGGCGACCAGCTCGGCCGCGCTCAGCGTGATGACGCCCCCGGTGGCGCGCAGCGACGGCACCGCGAGGCCCAGATCACGCTCGAGCACGGCCGCCGCGTAGCCCTCCAGCCAGGCGTCGGGCGGGGGCGCGGCGCCGGCGGGTGCTGCGAAGACCCCCAGAGCGGCGAGCGCCAGGACGAGGGCGCCGCGCCGCATGGCTCAGTCCACCGTCGCGAAGAAGCGTGCCGGGGCGCCTTCGGTCCCCGCGATCTTGTAGAAGGGCGCCGCGAAGTCGACGCGCCGCTTCGGCAGCGCGCCCAGGTTGGTGAGCCCTTCCATGATGACGACACCGGCGCCGAGGATGACCCGGTGCATCGCGAAGTCCTCCGACGAGAAGTCGGGCAGGCGCGCGCAGTACTCCTCGAAGAAATCGAAGCCGATGTTCTTGGGTCCCTTGGCCACCAGCCACTCGGCCGTCGCCGGCGGACAGTACGGCGACTGCGTGAAGTAGTCGGGCCAGCGGCCGTACATCGTGTCGGTCCAGTCCGTGCGGAGAAGCACGATGTCACCCGGCTTCACGCCGTCGGCGCCACCGCGCTTGAGGTCGTCGATGGTGATCTCGTGGTTGGCGCCCACGAACGAGAGGTCGACGATCACGGCCTCGCCCATCACCTGGTCGAGCGTGATCTCGGCGGTGGTGATCCCGTCCTTGAAGACGTGCAGGGGCGAGTCGATGTGGGCGCCGGTGTGCAGGCTCTGGTGCACGCTCGAGACCTGCCAGAAGCCGGGACCGCGCCGGTGAGGCGTGACCTCCAGCCGCATGTTCGTGGACGGCGGGCTCAGCGTGGTGTCGTCGACGGTCACGGAGAGATCGATGTAGCGCTTCATGCGCGCAGCCTAGCCGCCTCGGCCAGGCGACGCAAGCCGCGGCGGCTCACGCCTCGCCGGCCCGGCGGGCGGCGCGGGCACGGGTGACCAGGCGGCCGATGATGGCGGCGAGCTCGTCCGGGTCGACCGGCTTGGCGACGTAGGAATCGAATCCGGCCGAGACGATCTTGATCCGCTCGCTGACGCCGCCGTAGGCCGTGACCGCCACGGCGGGAATACGGTCACCGCGCGGCACCTTGCCCCCGCGCAGCTTCCGGATGAACGCGTAGCCGTTCTCCTCGGGCATCTCGATATCCGAGACGACGACGTCCGGTTCCCACGCCCGGAGCAGGTCGAGGGCCTCCCGCACGGAGCGCGCCGTCCGCACCTCGGCCCCGGCCTGGCGCAGGACAGCGGCGAAGAGGTCGAGCGCGTCGGTGTCGTCGTCCAGGACGAGCAGGCTGACGCCGGCCAGCGAATCCGTCGGCGCTCCCGACCAGCCCGGGCGGGCGGCCTCGGCCGCCGGCTCGACGTGCAGCATGAGGGGAAGCTTCACCGTGAAGGTCGCGCCCTGGTCGGGGCCGGCGCTGGCGGCGTGGACCGTCCCGCCGTGCAGCTCCACGAGGTTCTTCACCAGCGCCAGGCCGATCCCGAGCCCGCCGTGAGCGCGTTGGCTGGAGCTGTCGGCCTGCCGGAACCGGTCGAACACGTGCGGGAGCATGTCGGCGGCGATGCCCTTGCCGGTGTCCGTCACCACGATCTCGACGTGCGAGTTCACGCGCTCCAGCCGGATCTGCACCCGTCCATCGCGCGGGGTGAACTTCACCGCGTTCGACAGCAGATTCCACACGACCTGCTGCAGGCGGTCGGGGTCGCCGGACACGGGGCCGGCGCGCGGATCCATGACCGGCTGCAGGCGGATCCCCTTGGCGTCGGCGGCCGGCCGCAGCGCGTCGACGGCCGCCTCGATCACCCCCGCCGGCGCCACCGGCTTGACGTCGAGACGGAGCTTGCCGGCGATGATGCGGGAGACGTCCAGCAGGTCCTCGATGAGCTGCAGCTGGGCGTTGGCGTTGCGCTCGATGACGTCGATGGCCCGGGCGGCGGTCGCCTCGTCGAGGCGGGCAGTCTTCAGCATGCGCGACCAGCCGAGCACCGCGTTCAACGGCGTGCGCAGCTCGTGGGAGAGCGTGGCCAGGAACTCGTCCTTCAGCGTGTTGGCGGCCTCGGCCTCGGCCCGCGCCGCCTGCTGGCGCTCGTACAGCCGGGCGTTGTCGATCGCGGTGGCGATCTGCGGCGCCAGGCCCTGCACGATGGCGGCCTCGCGCTCGGTGAAGACCCCGGGCTGGGGGTGGCCGAAGAAGAGCCCGCCCAGCACCTCGCCCGAGCGCGAGACGACGGCGACGGCCAGGTAGCTTCGCACCGGCAGGTGGCCGGGCGGCATCCCGGTGTACGGCGCATTCGTGCCGTAGCGGGGATCGCGGAGGACGTCGTCGATGCGCACGACGGCCTCGCCGCGGAAGGTCGGCCCGAACAGCTCCGTGTTGCGCGGCATCGGGAAGTTCGCGAATGCCTCCCGCGGCACGCCGGAGATGGCGTAGAGCGTGTAGGCCTCGCCGCGCTGGTCGACCACGTTGTAGAAGAACGCGCCGAAGGCGCCACGGCACAGGCGGGTGCACGCATCGGTGACACCCTGGACGAGGCGATCCAGGCTGAGCTCGCCCGCCAGGAGCTGGCCGGTGCGATTGATCGCCTCGCGGGTCTCCCGCTCGTCGACGATGAGGCGGGCGGCGTCCTGCATCGCCTGCCGCAGGGCGTTGACCTCGGTGATCGCGCTGGTGGCCGGCGGCGGCTCGGTCCCACGCCCGAGGTCGCGCGCGGCCACCGACAGCGCGGTGATCGGGCCGGCGATCCGTCCGGCGAAGACGATGGCGATGATGACGCCGACGGTGAGGGCCAGGGCGCCGGCGCCGGCGACGCGCCACAGCGTGCGCCCCAGCGGCGCGTCGATCAGCTCGGCCGGCACGCCGAGGGCCACCGTGATGCCGGTGCGGGGCGACCGGCTGAACGCGGAGTACGTGTGCGTCCCTTCCTTGGTGAAGCCGCGGTACCATCCCTCGCTCGAGCGGGCGCTGGCCGCGAGCAGGCGCTCGGAGGCGGGCTGGCCGACGAACTGGGCCTCGCCGCGGGTGCGCGCGATGATGACGCGCCGGCGATCGAGCAGTGTGCCGATCCACTCCGGCGGCAGCCGCTGGCCCAGCAGCACGTCGTGGAGCTCGCGCGTTTCGACGTCGGCGGACAGGACGTAGCGGACTCGGCCGGCGCGGACGACGGGGATGCGGACGGCGACGAGCCAGGCGTCCGCCGGCCCCACGAAGGCGTCGCTGATGACCGGCGCGCCGGTGCTCGCGACCTGCCGGACGCCCTCGGGATCGCCGCCCGGCGGCGGCAGCGTGGCGCCGTGGGGCTGGAGAAGGCTCAGGATCTGCGTACCGGAGGGGTCGGCCAGGGAGATCGTCACCCAGCCGCGCTGCTGCACGCGCAGCGACGAGGCCTGGTCGTAGAAGGCGCGGAGGTTCCCGGTGTCGAGCTCCCGCGACGTGGCCAGGGACTCGAGGGCGGCGACGATGGCGGCGATCTCGCCGTCGACCGCCAGCGACAGCGCCCGGGCCGTGTCGGTGAGGGAGCGTTCGGCCCGCGCGCGTTCCTCACGGTGCAGCCCGAACACGATCCACGTCGTGAAGAGCAGCAGCGGCACGATCGTGAGCGCCGCCAGGACGATGAGGTGACGCCGGAGGGCCATCGCCCT
Source organism: uncultured Candidatus Rokubacteria bacterium (assembly GCA_963743355.1). Lineage (GTDB taxonomy): Bacteria > Methylomirabilota > Methylomirabilia > Rokubacteriales > CSP1-6 > AR5. The sequence goes on along the minus strand of CAVUPM010000002.1, from coordinate 1,257,985 downwards.
CAGATCAGGCCAGCGCGGCGCGCATCCGCTCGAGCCCCTCGACGAGCAGCGGACGCGGGCATCCGAAGTTCATCCGGACGAAGCCCGCGCCGCCGGGACCGAACGTCACGCCGTCGTTGAGCGCCACCTTCGCCCGCTGGAGGAAGAACGTGTAGGGGTCGCCGCCGGCGATCGCGGAGCCACGACAGTCGAGCCAGGCGAGGTAGGTCGCCTCGGGCGGCGCGATCGTCACGCCGGGCAGCGTGGCCCGCACCTGCCGGACGAGAAACTCCCGGTTGTCCTTCAGATAGGCGAGCAGCGCCTCCAGCCAGGCGTCGCCCTCGCGGTAGGCGGCGACCGCGGCGGTGTAGCCGAGGACGTTGATCTTCGCCACCATGTCGGCGGCGGCGGCCGCGAAGCGCTCGCGCAGCGCCGCGTTGGGGATGATGCCGACGGCGCACTTGAGCCCGGGCAGGTTGAACGTCTTGCTGGGCGCCATCAGCGTGATCGTGCGCTGCTCGATCTCCGGCGCCAGCGAGGCGACCGGCACGTGCTGGCGGCCGTCGTGCAGCAGATCGCAGTGGATCTCGTCCGCCACGATCCACAGGTCGCGGCGCAGGCAGGCCGCGGCCATGCCCTCCAGCTCGGCGCGGCCGTAGAGGCGTCCCACCGGGTTGTGGGGGTTGCAGAGCAGGAACGCGCGCGTGTCGTCGTGGATGGCCGCCGCGAACGCGGCGAGGTCGACACCGTAGCGGCCGTCGCCGCCCCGCGTGAGGGCGTGCTCGTCGCGCCGCAGGCCGTGGTTGCCGGCCGACCGCAAGATCGGCGGGTACACCGGCGTCTGGATCAGCAGGCCGTCGCCCGGCTTCGTCAGCGCCCGGAGGGCCTGATTGAAGCCCGCGATCACGCCCGGAAGGGTGACGACGGCTTCCGGGCTCACCCGCCACCCGTACCGCTTGGCGACGCGCTCGGCCACGACCTCGGGCAGGTCGTTGTGCTCGGTGAGGTAACCGAAGAACCCGTGCTCGACCCGGTCGCGCAGGGCGCGCACGACGGCGGGCGGCGAGGGGAAGTCCATGTCGGCGACCCAGAGGGGCAGCACGTCGGCCGGGAACTTGCGCCACTTGTTGCTGTCGGTCGAACGGCGGTCGATCACGCGGTCGAAGTCGAGGTCGGCCATGGCGGATCAAGGCTAGCCGCCCCGTCCACAGGCGTCAAGGAATCCGTGTAGTATTCGGGCGCCGGGAGGAGCGTCGATGGAACAGCGAGCGCTGGGGCGTACGGGATTGCGCGTGTCCGCGCTGGGCTTCGGGTGTGGCGACGTCGGCGGGTTGATCGTCAAGGGCACGCCGGCCGAGCGGGAGCGGGCGGTGGCGCGCGCGATCGAGGCGGGGATCAACTACTTCGACACCGCGTCGTCGTACGGCAGCGGCGAGTCGGAGCGCAACCTCGGCCGCACGCTCAAGGCGGTCGGCGTGCGCCCCCACGTGGGCACGAAGTTCCGCCTCGATCCGGCCGAGACCGATCTCGCCGCCGCCATCGGCCGCTCGCTGGAGGCGAGCCTGGAGCGCCTCGGCCTGGACAGCGTCGACCTGTTCCAACTGCACAACCTGATCGTCGGCGAGGACGGCGCGCCGGCGCCCGGCCGCGGCCTGTCCGCCCGCCGGGTCCTCGACGAGGTCGTGCCCGCGCTGGCCGCGCTGCGGCGCCAGGGCAAGATCCGGTTCGCCGGCATCACCGCGCTCGGCGACACCGGCGCCGTGCACACGGTGATCGACGCCGGCGTGATCGACACCGCGCAGGTGTGCCTCAACGTCCTGAACCCCAGCGCGGCCGTCGCCGTCCCCGCCGGCTTCCCGGCCCAGGACTTCGGGCGCCTGCTGGACCGTGCCCGTCATCGCCGCGTGGGCGTCATCAACATCCGCGTGCTCGCCGCCGGCGCCCTGACCGGCACGATGCAGCGCCACGCGATCGCCATGCCCAGCGTGGCCCCGATCGCCTCCGGCCCCGACTACGCCGCCGACGTGGAGCGCGCGCAGGGCCTGCGGCCGCTCGTCGACAAGGGCTACGCCGAGGACCTGGTCGAAGCCTCGATCCGCTTCTCGCTCACCAGCGACGCGGTCTCCACCGTGCTGGTCGGCTACTCCACGCTGGAGCACCTGGAACAGGCCATCGCGGCGGTCGAGCGGGGGCCGCTGCCGGCCCCGGCGGTCGACCTGCTGAACAGCCTGTGGGCGGGGTTCGCCCGTCGATGAGGCTCGACCCGCCCGCACGGCGGTGGTCGCGATCGACATGCAACCCACCCTGCAAGCATTGCCCGTGACGACGGTCGGCATCGTCGGTCTCGGCTTGCTCGGCCACGCTGTCGCCTCGCGCCTGGGCGGCGCCGGCCACGCGGTGGTCGGCTACGACATCGTGCCGGCCTGCCTGGAGCGCCTCGCCGCGCTCGGCGGCACGCCGGCGAAGTCCGCCGCGGAGGTCGCGCGCACCTCGGAGGTCGTCTGCACGCTGCTGCCCTCGCTGGCGGCGGTGGAGGAGGCGATCCTCGGCGCCGACGGTGTGGCGGCGGGTGCCCGGCCCGGGCAGACGCTCTGCCAGATGAGTACGATCTCGCCCACGCTCACCGAGCGCCTCGCCCGCGAGACGGCCGGGCGGGGGCTCACGTTCCTGGATTGCCCGATCAGCGGCACCAGTGGCATGGTGGCCAAGGGCAACGGCGTGATCTTCGTCGGCGGCGACCGCGCGGCCTACGAGCGCTGGCAGCCGCTGCTCGAGTCGATCCTGCCGCGCGCCCTCCACATCGGCACGGCCGGCCAGGCCATGCTGCTCAAGCTCGTCGCCAACCTGCTGGTCGCGCTCAACAGCGCCTCCGTCGCCGAGGCCCTCACGATGGCGAAACGGGGCGGCCTCGATCCCGCGCTGGTCCTGGACGTGCTCAAGACCGGCGCCGCCACCTCCCGGATGCTCGACGTGCGCGGGCCCATGATGGTCAGCGGCGAGTTCCCCGCCCAGATGAAGCTCGACCTCTTCATGAAGGACCTGCACCTGATCCAGGAGGCCGCGGGCACGGTCGGCGCCCGGCTGCCGCTGACCGACGTGGCCGAGCGCCTCTACGCGGCGGCCCAGGCCGCTGGCCACGGCGGCGAGGATCTCGCGGTCGTCGTCACCGAGCTGGCCCGCGAGCAGGGTTGAGACGACGCGCCTGGTAGTCTGAAGACCTCGAAGACCTGGCCCGCGGCTGGAGTGGTTGTCATGGCAGCACACGAACGCAGGATCGCGATCGCCTGTCAGGGCGGGGGCAGTCATACGGCATTCACGGCCGGCGCACTCAAGCGAATTCTCCACGAGAAGGAGGCCTTGCACGCTCAGGGGTATCGAATCAGCGCACTGAGCGGCACCTCCGGGGGCGCCATCTGCGCGCTCCTGGCGTGGTATGGCCTCCTCCAGGACGACTGGCCGGACGGCATCAGGCGGCTCGATGCGTTCTGGGCTGACAATGCCGCCCGGCAGCCCTGGGATCTGGCGATGAACCAGTGGGTTCTCGGGATGGCCTGGTGGCGTGACTTCGTGACGCTGCCCGAGCTCAGTCCCTACGTCTGTCCTCCCTGGGCCGAGGATCGGCTGCGCGCGATGCTGGAGGCCCACGTCGACTTCGCGAAGATCCCCAACCTCCTGCGGCCGGACAGCCCGATCCTGCTCGTTGCTGCCGTCAGCGTCCTGTCGGGCAAGGTCAAGGTCTTCACGGGCAAGCGGATCACCGTCGACGCGATGCTCGCCTCGGCGGCGATTCCCAACCTCTTCCGCGCGGCCTGCGTCAAGAACTTGCCGTACTGGGACGGGCTCTTCTCGCAGAACCCCCCGGTCCGGGACCTCATCGACAATGTCGATCCGCCGTCCGCGAAACCCGATGAGATCTGGGTGATCCAGGTCAACCCGTTGAAGCGCCGGAGCGAGCCGCGGCGGATCGGCGAGATCCTCGACCGCCGCAACGAGATGTCCGGCAACCTCTCGCTCCAGCAGGAGCTCTATCACATCAGGAAGATCAATCAGCTGGTTCGCCGCGGCGTGATCCAGAACGAGAAGTACAAGCTCGTCACGGTGCGAACCATGGCGCTCGGCGAAGATCTCCCCGTCGAGTCGAAGTTCGATCGCAGCCCGGACTTCATCCGACGGATGATGCGCATCGGAGACGTGGAGGCCGGCAAATTCTTGAAAATGGTGTGTCGACGCGCGGCGCCGCCGGCGTTCACCAGGCGGCTGCGCTAGAGGATGGGGGCCGGAGAGAGCGGCTCCGCCGCTTGCCGTTGCTGCCACATGGCAGTACCAGGGCTGCCATAATGGTCACCCCGGCGAGGATCGCAGAGACGCTCGGCGGATACCGCGTGATGAGTTGCCACGTCCGTAGCGCGGACCGGTTGCGGGAACGGGTTCGTACCGGCCTGCCGCATTCCGCCGTCGAGGCCCTTGCCGAACGCCTCGACGCGACGGTCGGAGAGCTCGGCGAAGCCCTCGGCATTCCCGCGCGTACTCTGGCCCGCCGCCGAGCCGCGGGGCGCCTGACCGCGGCGGAGTCCGACCGCCTCGTCCGTCTCGGACGGATCGCGGCTCTGGCCGAAGAGGTGCTGGGGGACCGAGCGAAGGCCGCCCGGTGGCTACGTCAGCCGAACCGTGCGCTCGGGCAGCTGGTCCCGCTGCGGCACCTGGACACGGATCTCGGCGCACGTGAAGTCGAGGCCGTGCTGCTGCGCATCGAGCACGGCGTCTACAGCTGACCGTCTGGCGGCTTTGCGGCCGCGGGCACGTCGCCTTCGACGGCGAAGGCGCTCGCCTCATCGGCGGCCGCTGGAATCGCCCGGGGACGGCCATCGTCTACACCTCGTCGACCCTGGCACTTGCTGCGCTCGAGGTGTTCGTCCACGTCTCGCCATCCGACGCTCCCCTCGATGTGGTGGCCGTGGCCGCGGACGTTCCTGACGATGTGGCAATCTCGCGCTTGCGGCTGAGAGACCTGCCTCGGGACTTACGCCGATACCCGCCCCCGCAGCTCCTTGCCGGGCTTGGCACCGAATGGGCTCGACATGGTCGGACGGTGGCCATGGCCGTGCCGTCCGCGGTGATCCCGCAAGAGCTGAACTACCTCTTGAATCCGAGCCACGCAAATTTTGGGAGTATCCGGATTCGACGCCCGGTCCCATTTCACCTCGATGAGCGCATGTGGACGGGGCGCTGACCGGCCGCCCCACCGATGCCGGTTGCGCTCGGGGTTCACGGGCGACGGTCTGCCGGCCGGTGAGGTGCGCTAGACTCGGAGCATGGTCAGGCGGCTCGTCCTGGTTCTGCTCCTGCTCCAGGGTGTGATGACGCCGGGCGGCGGCATCGGCACCGGCGACATCAGCCGGGACGACTTCAACCACCAGATCCCCACACAGACGCCCCACACGCTGGAGCGCGCCTGCACCACCCGGCTGGGCTACTGCCGCGTGGCCAACCTCACCCCGCCCGGCCAGCCCTGCTACTGCCTCAGCGGGGCCGGCGCCCGGGTCGACGGGTACGTGATCGCCTACCGATTCACGGACGTGCCGCCGATCGTGAAGTAGTCGTTCGAATTCGGGGAGAGGGCCATTCCTGGCGAGTGGCTCTTGCCGGGCGCCCCGGGTCGCTCACAATCGTCGCGTCCCGTCACCTCGACCCACAGGGTGGCGACGACGATCAAACGACGTGCGCGTCTACTACGCGGAGGAGGGGCACGGGTTCCGGCGCCCGGAGAACCGCCGGTCGTTCACCGCCGTGGCGGAGCTGTTCCTCGCCAAGCATCGGGGTGGCCGCCACGAGCCCGTCGGCGACGATTTCAAGGGCTCCACGATCGAGTTCGAGGCCGGCCGCGACCTCATCACGGGTCTCGGCTGACCGTCCAGGCGGCCGCCATCACGCCACGCCCAGATAGCGCGACTTCACGGCCTCGTCGGCCATCAGCTCGGCCGGCGTGCTGGAGTAGACGATCTCCCCCCGGTTCAGCACGTGCACGCGGTCGGCGACGGCGGCGGCCATCGGCAGGTTCTGCTCGACCAGCAGGATCGACAGCCCCTCGCGCTTGAGCTCGCCGATCACGCGACCGACCTCGCGCACGAGTAGGGGTGCCAGGCCCTCGGTCGGCTCGTCCATCAGCAGCATGGTGGGGTTGCTCATGAGCGCCCGGCCGATGGCCAGCATCTGCTGCTCGCCGCCCGACAGCTTGTTGGCGCGATTGAGGGCGCGCTCGCGGAGCCGGGGGAACAGCTCGTAGACGCGCTCCAGGTTCCAGCGGCCGGTCCCGGCCCGGGCCACGTCGAGGTTCTCGCGGACGGTGAGCGAGACGAACACGCGGCGGCCCTGCGGGACCAGCGCCATGCCGCGCTCGATGCGCCGGAACGGCGCCCAGGCGGTCACGTCCTCGTTCTTGAAGCGCACGCGGCCGCGCCGGGGCGGCGTGAAGCCGACGACCGAGCGGATGAGCGTGGTCTTGCCCATGCCGTTGCGCCCCAGGATGGCGACGACCTCGCCGGGGGCGACGCCGAGCGAGACGCCGTGCAGGACGTGGCTGTCGCCGTAGTAGGTGTGGATGTCGGCGACGGCGAGGACGGGCTCAGGCACCGAGGTAGATCTCCCGCACGGTCGGATCGGCGCGGACCGCCTCGCGCGTGCCGTCGGCGATCACGCGCCCGTAGTGCAGCACGGTGACGTGCCGGGCGACCTCCAGCGCGATGTCCATATCGTGCTCGATGATGAGCAGCGTGATCGAGGGATCGAGCCGGCGCAGCAGCGCCGTCATGAGCTGGGCCTCGGCCTGCGAGAGCCCCGCCGCCGGCTCGTCGAGCAGCAGGACCCGTGGCCGCCCGGCCAGCGCCATCGCGATCTCGAGCTGCCGCTGCTCGCCGTGCGAGAGGTGGCGCACCGACGCGCCCGCCCGGTCCTCGAGCCCGACGGCCGCGAGCGCCTCCCGCGCGCGCGCTTCGAGATCCGTGAAGTGGATGACGGGTCGCAGCATGGCGAAGCGGGCCGGCGTGTGGGCCTGGGCGGCGAGCAGCACGTTCTGCGCGACGGTGAGGGTGGGGAAGAGGTTGGTGATCTGGTAGGTCCGGGCCAGACCCAGCGCGGCGCGGCGGTGCTGGGCCATGCCGGTGACGTCGGCGTCGAAGAGGGTGATCCGTCCCGCGCTCACCGGCAGCGCGCCGGCGATCAGGTTGAAGAGCGTCGTCTTGCCGGCGCCGTTGGGGCCGATGAGCGCGCGCCGCTCCCCCGGCCGCACGCTGAGCTCCACGCCATCCACGGCGCGGAGCCCGCCGAACGACTTCGACACCCCCTCCAGCCGCAGCGCGAAACTGTCTGTCACGCTACGCGTCTCTCGGCGGACATCGAGGAGCGCCACGGCTTGGCCGGGGCGCTCCGAGCGTTGGGGGGTGTGGGGGGCCATGTCGGGGCCCCCCACCTCAACAATGCTTGCAAGGGGGGTAGTCGCGGCTGTACAGGGGCTGCTTGTTGTACTCCTCGGCCTTGTACTTCCAGAACTGGCTCACGGCGGGGATCGTGGCGATCACGGTGTTCTGCAGCTTGCCGCCCACCCGCTCGACCTTGCGGATGTAGATGTTCTGGACCGGATTGCCGAAGGCGTCGACCGAGAGCGGCCCCCGCGGGGTGTCCTTGATGTCCACCTTGCGGAGCGCGGCGAGCAGTGCCGGCCGGTCCTCGACCTTACCGCCGACGGCCTTGATGGCCTCGGTGATCCACCGCATGTTCGTGTAGGTCGCCTCCGAGTAGTAGGAGGAGATCTTGCCAGCCTTGGCCTCGAACGCCTTGGCAAACTTCTGGTTCTGCGGCGTGTCGATGGCCTGCGAGTAGTGCAGCGCGGTGATGGTGCCGAGCGCCTCGTCGCCCATCTGCGGCAGCACGGACTCGTCGGTCGTGGTGCCGCCGCCGTAGAGCGGCAGCTTGCCGTGCAGCCCCGCCTCCTGGTACTGCTTCATGAACTGCAGCGCCAGCCGCCCGACGAACAGCGCCAGCACCGCGTCGGCGTCACGCTTGATCTGCGCCAAAAAGGGAGCGAAGTCGTTCGTGTTGAGCGGTGTCCAGATCTTCTGCACGATCTGCCCGCCCTGCTCCTCGAACACGCGCTGGAACCCACCCACCGTTTCGTACCCGAACGCGTAGTCCATCCCGATCGTCACGACCTTGCGGTGCTTGCTGTTCTTCACGACCCACTCGGCGAAGGGATGCATGGGCTGGCTCGTGGCCCAGCCGGTCCGGACGATCCACCGGGCCGGCTTGCGCTGCGTGATGTCGTCGGCGGCGATGACAGGGTACGTGGCCGGGACCTGGGCGCCGTCGATGAACGGCTGCAGCGCGTAACCCACGTTGGCCAGCAGGCCGCCGGTAAGGACGTGGACCTTGTCCTGCTCGACGAGCTTGCGGGACTTGTTCAGGGCGGTGGCCGGGTTGCCCTCGGTGTCCTCGACGATCAGCTCGATCTTGCGGCCGCCGACCTGGCGGCCGATCTCGTCCAGGAACAGCTCGGTGCCGTTGACCATGTCCTTGCCGATCTGGGCGAAGGGACCGGTGAGCGGCGCCAGGAAGCCGATCTTGATCGGCCCGCTTTGGGCGGGGGCGTCGAGCGGCGCCGCCAGGGGCAGCACGAACGCGGCCAGCAGCACCGCGGCCAGCAGGCGAACCCGGAAGTGCATCATGACGGAGCCTCCTCCTTGGTAGCAACGGGTGAGCCCTCGACGGGTTCCTCCACCTTACCGGCGGTCACGCCTGAATGCCCCGAGCACGCCGTGGGGCGCGAACAGGATGACGCCGATGTAGACGGCGCCGAGGATGAGCAGCCAGCGCTTCGTGTAGACGCTCACGAAGTTCTTCAAGAAGACGATCACGGCCGCGCCCAGGGCCGGCCCCGCCAGCGTGCCGGGCCCCCCCAGCGCCACCATCAGCAGCGTCTCGACCGAGGTGACGAGCTGGACGTCGACCGGGCTGACGAAGCCGTTGTAGTACGCCCAGAACACCCCGGCCAATCCCGCGAAGGCGCCGGCGATGATGAAGGCCAGGTACTTGTGCAGCCACACGTTGTAGCCGAGCGCGCGCATGCGCGACTCGCTCTCGCGGATGCCCATGAGGCTCAGACCGAACGGCGAGCGCACGAGCAGGCCAAGCAGCGCCCACGCCAGCACGGCCGCCGCCAGCGCGAAGTAGAAGAACGGCAGCGGCGCCGCCAGACTCCAGGGCAGCGGCAGGTCGGGCCGCGGCACGCCGGCGATGCCGTTGTCGCCCTTCGTCATGGACACCCACCGGAAGGCCAGCCCCCACACGACCATGCCGAGCGCCAGCGTGATCATCAGGAAGTAGGTGCCGCTGGCGCGGATGGCGAGCAGGCCGAACAGCGCGGCGGTGAGCGTGGCGAGCAGGATGCCCGCGACCAGGCAGGTCACGAAGCCGCGCTGGTAGTCGGTGGCCAGGATGCCGACCGCGTAGGCCGCCACACCGAAGTAGGCGGCGTGGCCCAGCGAGGGCAGGCCCGTGTAGCCGAGCAGCACGTCGAGGCTCATGGCCAGGATGCCGACGATCGCCGCCTGCGTCAGCAGGGTCAGCGGGTAGGCGGACAGGGTCGGCGCGATGACCGCGACGAGCGTGGCGACGGCGCCGCCGGCCACGACCGCTCGACGGCTCGTCATGTGCGGCCGAACAGGCCGGTGGGCCGCAGCGCCAGGATCAGCGCCATCGGCGCGAACAGGGTGAAGTACGCCAGCTCAGGGAAGAGCGCCTTGCCGAAGTTGTCGAGCAGGCCGACGAGCAGGCTGCCCACCATCGCGCCCGGCAGGCTGCCGAGGCCGCCGACGATGACCACGACGAACGCGTAGGGGAGGATCTCGAAATCGAGGCCGGGGTAGACGCCCAGGAAGCCGCCGCCGATCACCCCGCCGAGCGCGGCCAGGAAGGCGCCGAGGGCAAAGACGCCCATCGACACCGTCGGCACCCGGATGCCGACGCCCTGCGCCATCTCCCCGTCGTCCACCGCCGCCCGGATCATCGCGCCCACGCGCGTGCGATCCAGCGCCAGCCACAGCGCCGCACCGATCGCCACCGCCAGCGCCATGATGAACAGGCGGTAGCGCGGAAACCGCAGCGTCCCGACGGTGAGCACGCCCTGCAGCGGCCCCGGGATCGGCAGCGAGTAGGGATCGCCGCCCCACAGCAGCAGCGTCAGGTCCTGGAAGATGAGCGCGAAGCCGATCGTCATCAGCACCTGGCCGAGCGTCTGCCCGCTCAGCCGGCGCAGGAACAGGCGCTCCATGCCGACGCCGATCAACGCGACGGCCAGGGCGCCGGCCAGCAGGGCCAGCACGAAGCTGTGCGTGCGCCACACGACGGAGAGCCCCACGTAGCCGCCGAGCAGGAAGTACGAGCCGTGGGCGAGGTTCACGATGCGCATGACGCCGAAGATCAGCGACAGCCCGCTGGCGAGCAGGAACAGCAGGGCGCCGTAGGAGAGGCCGTTGAAGGTCTGGGTGATCCAGAACTCGGCGGTCACGCCGGTGCCGGTCGGGGGCTCACCCGAGCCGCAGCAGGCGGGCGGCGGTGGCGCCGAGGATGCGGCGCTGGTCCGCCCGGCCGAGGCGGAGGCGCTTGGTGACGATGTCGACGGGCCGCTTGTAGCCCATGTCGAAGCAGTAGTCGCTGCCGAGCATCACGCGGTCGGCGCCGACGAGATCGATCAGGAACTTCAGCAGGCGCGGCGAGTGGCTGATCGTGTCGTAGGTGAACCGGCGCAGGTAGCGCTCGAACGGGCGCCGGGCGACGCCCTTCGTCTCGGGCCGGACGCCCTGGCCGTGGGTGAGGCGCCCCACGAGGTAGGGCATGGCGCCACCGGCGTGCGGCAGGCAGACTTCCAGCTTCGGGAAGCGGTCGAGCACGCCGCCGAAGACGAGATGGGCGGCGGCGACGGCGGTGTCGAAGGGGTTGCCCAGGAAGTTGTTCAGATAGAACCGGCCGAGCCGGGCAGCACCGATCACGTTGAAGGGATGCAGCAGCACCGGCAGCCGCAAGGCCTCGCAGCGGGCGAAGATCGGCAGGAACTCGGGCTCGGACAGGTCGCGCCCGTTGACGTTCGTCCCGAGGTAGATCCCCCGGATACCCCGCAAGTCCTTGACGCGCTCCAGCTCGGCCAGCGCCAGCGTGGGCTCCTGCATCGGCAGCGTCGCGCAGCCCACGAAGCGGTCCGGGTAGGCGGTGTGCGCCTGGTCCATCGCGTCGTTGACGGCCTGGGCCAGCCGCGCGCCCGTCGGCCCGTCGGCGAAGTAGACCATCGGCGCCGTCAGCGACAGGGCGTGCACGTCGACCCTGGCCCGGTTCATGGCCTTCACGCGCCGGTCGAGGTCCCAGTACGTGACCTCCAGCGGCAGGGTCCGCGAGCCCTTGAGGTCGATGATCGGCCCCACCGGGTTGCCGCGGTCGACCCGGGCGCCGAACGGCTGGCCGGCCTCGTCGATGATCGCGAAGAAGCGCTCGGGAAAGTAGTGCGCGTGGATGTCGACCGAGGTGGGCGGCGCCATGGCGGCGAGATTGTACTATAGCGGCGCGAGCCACCGCGGCCGGGAGTCATCGGACGCGGTCGAGGGGGACCCGTGAGACTTCCGTCCGAACGCTTCGACTACTCGGCCATCGTCGACCGCCCGCGCTGGGCCCTGCCGCGCGGCGCCCGCATCGCGGTGTGGACCGTCGTCAACATCGAGGAGTGGGACGCCGAGAAGCCGATGGCGCGCCAGTACCTGACGACCCCCCAGGGCGTGGCGGTGACGCCCGACGTGCCGAACTGGGCCTGGCACGACTACGGGATGCGGGTGGGGTTCTGGCGGCTCTTCGAGGCCCTGCAGAAGCGGAAGCTGCGGGCGACGACGTCGATCAATGCGAGCGTGTGCCGCTCCTACCCCCGCGTCGCCCAGGCCATGCTCGAGGCCGGCTGGGAGTTCATGGGCCACGGCGTGCGGCAGGGCGCCATGCACCTGCTGCCCGACCAGCGCGCCGCCATCCGCGAGGCGGTCGAGACGCTGCAGAAGTTCACGGGCAAGAAGCCGAAGGGATGGCTCGGGCCGGGCCTCACCGAGACCTGGGAGACGCTCGACTACCTCGCCGAGGCCGGGATCGAGTACGTCTCCGACTGGGTCAACGACGATCAGCCCTACCCGATCCGCACCGCGCACGGGCCGCTCGTCTCCGTGCCGTACACGCTCGAGCTGAACGACATCCCGATGATGGTGATCCAGCACCACGAGTCGCCGGCGTGGGTGCAGCGCTGTCGCGATCAGTTCGATCGGCTCTACGCCGAGGGTGCCAAGAACCCGCGCGTGATGGCGATCGCCGTGCACCCCTATATCCACGGCGTGCCGCACCGGATCAAGTACTTCGAGGCGGTGTACGACTACGTGCGAACCAAGAAAGGGGTGTGGTTCACGACGGGCGAGGAGATCTGCGACTGGTACAAGGCGCAGCGCGCCTGAGGTATCCTCGCGTTCCGTGAGACGTGGACGGCTCACGGGCCTGTGGCGGCACCCCGCGTTCCTGAGCCTGTGGGCGGCGTCGGCCATTTCCGACGTCGGATCTCAGGTGTCCGCGCTGGCCTTGCCGCTGATCGCGGCGCTCACGCTCGGCGCGACGGCCTGGCAGATGGGGCTGCTCTCGGCGGCAGGGTCAGCGCCGGTGCTGCTCGTCGGGCTTTTCGCCGGCGTGTGGGTCGACCGGCGGCGGCAGCCGGTTCTGATCGCGACGGATCTCGGCCGCGCCGTATCGCTGTCGACGGTGCCCCTGGCGAGCGCGCTCGGCGTGCTGCGGATCGAGCTCCTGTACGTGGTGACGGTGCTGGCCGGCACGCTCACGGTCCTCTTCGGTGTCGCGCACATGTCCTTCGTGCCGTCGCTGCTCGCACGGGAGCGGCTGGTCGAGGGCAACAGGTACTCGCGGGGTGCTCGGCCACCACCGCCCTGTTCGGCGCGATGTTCCTGGCGGTGTACCTGCTGTACATGACGCGTGACCTGGGCCTCGGCGCCGCCGCGGTCGGCCTGGTGTTCGCGACGGGCGGCCTCGGGGCGCTGACCGGCGCACTCGGCGCCGAGGCGGCCGCGCGACGGTTCGGTCCGGGGCCGGCCATGCTCGGGGCGCAGCTCCTCTTCGGCCTGGCGGGGATCGCGGTGCCGCTGGCCGTGCTCGTGCCGCGGGTGGCGCTGGCACTGGTCGTCGCCTCCGAGTTCGCGCAATGGATGACCCTGGTCGCCTATCGCGTGAACGCGATCAGCGTCCGGCAAGCGATCACACCAGACCGGCTGCGGGGCCGCGTCAACGCCACGATGCGGTTCCTCATTGGCGGAGCGTTTCCGATCGGCGCGGTGATCGGGGGCGCGCTCGGCGGCGCGATCGGCGTCCCGCTGACGCTGGTGGTGGCCTCGCTCGGCACGTTGCTGCCGTGTCTGTGGCTGCTCCGATCACCCGTGCGCCGCCTCCGGATCCTCCCCACGATGTGAGGTATCCTCGGGCTCATGCCGCTGGTCGCCGCCTTCGCCTTGCCCCACACGCCGCAACTGCTCGTGCGCCCGCCGACCGAGGACCGCGACCTCGTCCTGCGTGTTCACGCCGCCTATGCGGAGGTCAGGCGGCGGCTGATCGCCGCACGGCCCGAGGTGATCTGCGTCATCGCCGGCGACCACATCGAGGGCTTCTTTCTGAGCGCGGTGCCGGCGCTGGCCGTGTTCGTCGGCCGGCGGGCCGCCGGGGAGTTCGGTCGCTATCGCTACGCCTTCGACGTCCACGAGCCGCTGGCCCGGGCGATCGTGGAGCAGGGGATCGAAGCGGGGTTCGATCTCACGTACTCCCAGGACGTACGGCTCGACTACGCGTTCTACGTCCCGCTGCACTTCACGATGCCGCAGCCGCGGCTGCCGATCGTGCCGCTCTACGTGAACGTCTACCTGCCCCCGCAGCCCTCACCACGCCGGTGCTACGCGTGGGGCCAGGCGCTGCGGCGGATCCTCCACGCCAGGCCCGAGCGGGTCGCGCTCGTCGCGTCCGGGGGCCTCTCACACTTTCCGGGCACCGACCGGTATGGCTCCCCCGACTACGATTTCGACCGCGCGCTGCTGGCCTCACTGACCGAAGGGCGGGGCGCGGACACCGCGCGGCTGACCGGCGAGGAGCTCGACAAGGCGGGGAACGTCGAGCTGCGGACGTGGATCACGCTGCTGGGCACGCTCGGCGACGCCCGGGCCGAGGTGCTCTGCTACGAGCCGTCCTGGCACCACGGCAACGCCGTGGTGGCGTGGCCGGTGTGAGCGCGATGGAGGCCCACTACTTCTTCCCGCCGGCCTCGGCGTACACGCTCAACCGGTTCCTCTTCGCGCTCAAGTCGGACACGGCGGCCCGCGACCGCTACGTGGCCGACCCCGAGGCCGCGATGCGCGAGGCCGGCCTCGACGCCGACACCCGCGCGGCGCTGACGGCCGCCGACCGCGATCGGCTGATCGCGCTCGGTGCGCATCCCTACCTGGTGTTCATGGCCCAGGTGCGCCTCGCGATGGCGCGCGACCCGGGGACGTTCGAGTATTTCTGATCGCCCGCAGGCGCCTCGTATGCTCCGCGCCGGGCCTAGGCCGGCAGGCGCTCGTACATCCCGTGCACGTCGGCGCCGTGGAAGCGGGCCACGTGGTTGGTGGGCGGCAGCGCCTCGGTGTAGAAGAACTCCGGCAGCTCGTCGTCCTTGGCGGTGAAGCCGGCCCGGCGGTTGAACTCCCACTCCAGCCGGAGCGCCTCGCGGCCGAGCGCCGGGAAGAACTCCGTGATCAGACTGGTGCCGCAGGCGGCGTTGATCGCGTTGACGAGGAACTCGATGTTGGGCTCGGTGACGCTGCGGCCGAAGATGCAGAGGCCGAGCGAGTCGGTCGCGGCCGTGTTCGTCTGCGCGACCAGGCTCTGCTCGATCATCGAGTCGAGGTCCATCTCGCGGGTCTTCAGCCGCGGCAGGTTGCCGGCCGTGTGGTCGGCACCCTGGGCGGTGGCCATCATGGCGATGCCGGTGGCCTCGACCACGCGGGGGTCGTAGGCGCTGATCGCCTGTTTCTTGATGACGGGCACGCGCCGCACCTTGTAGTGCTCGCCGACCCGGGCCGTGCCCTGCGCCCACACGCGGCCCTTCTCGGAGCCGTTGCGGACCTCGCGCAGGCACTCGCCCATGAACTTCGGATCACCGAAGCGTCCCAGGCCGGCTTCCATCAGGACGGCCAGCATGGCGCCGGTCTCGATCGTGTCCACGCCGAGGTCGTTGCAGACGTGGTTGAGCTGGGCGAGATCGTCGGGGTCGGAGAGGCCGCAGTTGGTGCCGAGCAGGCCGAGCGTCTCGTACTCGACCGGCGAGACGACTTCCTTGCCGGCCGCATCCGCGTACACGTTGCTGCACTGGATCACGCAGCCGGGCATGCAGGCGTGCGTTTGCTCGCCGCCACGCGAGGTGTTGAGCTCCGCGATGTAGCTGCCGCCCATCTTGAACTTCTCGCCGGTGGAGATGTTGACCTGCTGACCCCGGCTGAAGTTGTTCACCGGCAGGCCGCCCATCTGGTTCTGGACGTCGGCCATGCCCATGGTGCCCAGCGGCTGGTAGAAGTTCTTGATGACCCCGTCGGCCAGCAGCAGCTTGGAGTAGTCCTTGATGGCCGCGTTGACCTTCTTGGGCTCGCTGAACGGCGGGATCTTGTCGAGCTCGACCACGATGGCCTTGACCTTCTTGCTCCCCAT
Organism: uncultured Candidatus Rokubacteria bacterium; assembly: GCA_963743355.1. GTDB lineage: Bacteria > Methylomirabilota > Methylomirabilia > Rokubacteriales > CSP1-6 > AR5. Next base: position 1,242,205 of record CAVUPM010000002.1, on the reverse strand, counting down.
GACGGCCCCGACGCCCCCGCGGGCGGCCAGGCGCGCGGGCCGCCCGTCCTTGTCGCTGAACGCGATACCCGCGATCAGCCCCTGGTACTCGCCGACGGGGCCGCAGAGGGCGACGGCCACCTTCTTGCCGTAACGCTTCAGCAGCAGGTCGTTCGCCTCGAAGTTGCCCTTGCCGAGATACGGCGCCGCGTCGTCGAAGGCGACCGTGCCGTCCTTCTTGAAGTGAACGACCACCCAGCTCGGCGAGGCGCCGTGCAGCGTGAACCCGGCGATCTTCTGCTGGCCCAGCGCGTAGCCGAAGGAGCCGCCGCCGTTGGCCTCCTTGATGCCGCCCGTCAGCGGGCTCTTGCATCCCACGCTGGTGCGGTTGGCGTTGGAGAAGCTGGTGCCGGCGAACGGCCCGGCCGAGAAGATCAGCGGATTGTCCGGCGACAGGGGATCGACCGTCGCCGCCCCCAGGTCCAGCAGGGTCCTGGCGATCAGGTACCGCCCGGCCCTGACGATGTCTTCGCCGTGCAGTTCGCGCGTGGTGATCGTATGATCGGCCAGCCGGAGGTCGAGGTAAGTACGCATCGATCGCACCTCGTCGAGTTCGGGTGAATGTGGCTCGAAAGTCCGCCCTAGTCTATCAGGCGTTGCGCGGGAGGGGACGATGAAGGGTCAGCGGAGCCTCGTGGTGGTCCTGGCGATCGTGCTGTGCACTGGGCTCCTGGCCGGCCCGCCCCGGGAGGCGGCCGCCCAGGCCAAGCCCGAGGGCGAGATGCGCTGGGCCCTCTACGTCACCCTGTCCCCCACGTGGTTCGACCCGGCCGAGGTGATCGGCGTGCTGACGCCCTTCTGGGTGATGTACGCCCTGCACGACGCGGTGGTGAAGCCGATGCCCGGCAATCACCTCACGCCCAGCCTGGCCGAGTCGTGGACGGTGAGCCCGGACCAGCGCGTCTACGAGTTCAAGCTGCGCGAGGGGCTGAAGTTCCACAATGGCGATCCGTTCACCGCCGAGGACGTGCAGTTCAGCTTCCAGCGGGCCAAGGGCGCCAAGATCCTCCAGGAGAAGATCCGCGAGATCACCGTCGTCGACCGCCACCGGATCCGGTTCCAGTTGCAGGACCCGTGGCCCGACTTCATGACCTTCTACGGCACGCTGGCGACGTCGGCGGCGTGGATCGCGCCCAAGAAGTACATGGAGCAGGTGGGGCCCGACGGCTTCAAGAAGGCGCCGGTCGGGCTCGGCCCCTACAAGTTCGTCAGCCACACGCCGGGCGTCGAGCTGGTGATGGAGGCCTTCGAGGGCTACTGGCGGAAGATGCCGTCGGTGAAGCGGCTCGTCTTCAAGAGCGTGCCGGAGGCGACCACGCGGCTGGCCATGCTCAAGCGCGGCGAGGTCGACGTCGCCTACCTGCTCGACGCGGTCATGGCCGCCGACGTCAAGCGCGACCCGAACCTCAAGCTGGCCTTCTCCGGCGCCATCGGCACCTTCTACCTGGACTTCTTCGAGCAGTGGGACCCGAAGTCGCCGTGGGCCGATCGCCGGGTGCGCCTGGCCGCGAGCCTCGCGCTGGACCGCAAGGCGCTCAACGAGGCGGAGACGCTCGGCGCCTCGCGCCTGACCGGCAACATGGTGCCCCGCACCTTCGACTTTGCGATCCCGCTCGAGACCCATGCCTACGATCCCGCCAAGGCCAAGCAGCTCCTGGCCGAGGCCGGCTACCCCAACGGCTTCGACGCGGGCGACCTGCACCCGTGGCCGCCGTACAGCTCCCTGGGCGAGTCGGTGACGAACTACCTGAGCGCGGTCGGCATCAAGACCCGCGTGCGTACCATGGAGCGCGCCGCCTTCTACTCCGCCCTGGCCAGCAAGAAGCTGAAGGGCATCTGCGTCTGTATCAACGCCGTCTACGGCAACGCCGCCTCGCGGCTGGCCCAGCTCGTGCCGTCCGACGGCGCCTACGCGTACGGCACCGACCCCGACGTCGAGGCCCTCTACCGCCAGCAGGCCCGCGAGACCGACCGCCGCAAGCGCGAGCAGATGCTGCGCCAGATCCAGCAACACATGTACGACCGCGTCCGCTTCCCCGCCCTCTACGAGTACATCTGGCCCAGCGGGGTGGGGCCGCGCGTGGAGGATGCCGCGCTGATGCAGATCGATCCGTACCCGTGGTCGGCGCCGCTGGAGGACGTCAAGCTCCGCAAGCGCTGAGGGCTCCAGTCATGGCAGCTCGGAAGTCCAGCTCGCTCACGAGATGGCGGCGCCAGGCCGTACGCCGCATGGCGGCCTCGCGCGCAGCCACGCTCACGCTGGTCACGCGTCTGCCCGAGCGCGAGATCGTTCGCCCGCGCACGCAGGATGCCTGGTCCGTCAAGGACGTCCTGACGCATCTGCTGAGCTGCGACGAGGAGACGCTGCGCCGGTTCCGGTTGATCGCGCGCGGCCGCGGCGACCGCATCCACTGGTTCGAGAGCATGGCGCACGCGGACCGCTTCAATGCCCGGTCGGTTGCCCGGGGCCGTCGCCTCGGCCTCCGCACCGTGCTCCGCCGGATGGCGCGGGTGCGCGCCGTGATGATCGCGCAGTTCGAGCGCCTGCCGCCCACGGCGCTCGACGATCCCTCCCACGACTACCCGGTCGTGGACTGGCTCGGCGCGCCCGGGTGGAGCCACGAGCGCGACCACGCGCGAGAGATCGCGACCTGGTGGCGCACTCAGCATCCAGCCCCCCGGCCTCCGCGCACCGCCGGGCGCTAGCTCCGAGCCCCGGGTCGTGGGGCCGGCCGGGGCTCGCTGACCCTGCCGCGCCATTCCGATGGCAAGCCGTCGGAGCCGCGCTCGCTCCGGGGCTGGCTCCCGCGCGCCACCGACGGTCTACTGTTCGCATCCCAGCCCCCGGTGGGGGATGGGGGGCCGCGCGAGCCATCCCCGGAGCGAGCAGCCGGCGACAGGCGAGCCATCGCGGCGCGGCAGGGTCAGCGAGCCCCGGCCGGCCCCACGACACGCGGGCTAGCGCCAGAGCTGGGCCGAGGCCAGCCGCGCGCCCTCGGTCATCGACCGGAACTTCGCCCAGGCGATCTCCGGCTCGACCTGCAGCGTCGAGCGGGCGAACGTCGCGAAGCCGCAGTCCGTCCCCGCGATGACGCGCTCACGCCCGACCACTTCCGCGTAGCGGACGAGGCGCTGGGCGACGAGCTCCGGGTGCTCGATGAAGTTGGTGGTGGAGTCCAGCACGCCGGGGATGATCAGCCGGTCGTCGGGCAGCTTGACCTCGCGGAACACGACCCACTCGTGCTCGTGGCGGGGGTTGGCGCCCTCGAAGGACAGCGCCTGGGGCCGGGCCTTGAGCGCGATTGGCAGGATCTCCCGCAGCGGGATGTCGCGATGGTGCGGGCCCTCGTAGTTGCCCCAGCAGAGGTGCAGCCGCAGGCGGTCGGCCGGGATGTCGCGCAGCGCGTGGTTGAGCGCCTCGACGTTGGCCTCGGCGATCTTCAGGAACTCGGCGTTGCTCAGCGTGGCGAAGGCCAGATGGCGGCTCATCGCCAGGTCGGGGCAATCGACCTGGAGCACGAAGCCGGCGCGATGGATGGCGTCGTACTCCTCCTTCATGACGTCGACCAGCCGGGCCAGGTAGGCTTCGCGCGTCGGGTAGTGCTCGTTACGCAGGAAGTGGGCGATGACGCCCGGCGAGGCGGCCGTCATGAACGCCTCGGTCGGCCGCACGCCCTCCAGCGCGAACGTCAGATTGGCGGTGTCCGTCTGCACGGCGGTGCGGTCCTTCCACTCGATCGGGCCCGTACAGGCCGGGCGCGAGACGGCCGAGCGCCGCTCGGCGCGCGCGGCCGCCTCCGGAAAGTCGGCCCAGTCCGCTCGCCCGGCCACGACGCTCTGGCCTCCGAAGCCGGTCAGGCGATGACGCACATAGGTCGAGTAGCCGACCTTACCCTGCTCGCCGTCGTTGACGACGTCCACTCCGGCCTCGACCTGCTGCCGGACGACGTCGCCGACCGCCCGGCGCACGCGCGCCGCGAACGCCGCGGCATCGGGCAGCGTTTCGGCGTCGAGCGACTCGAGCAGCGCGGTGAGATCCGCGGCCCGGGGCAGGCTTCCCGTGTGCGTGGTGAGGATGCGGTCGGTGCTTCGCTTCATGGGGTGGCGCCTCCCTCGTGGGTCATGGACCCTGATGGTATCCTGCGACCGCGATCCATGGTCAAGGTCCTCACGTTCCTCAAGCGCAAGCCGGGGATGCCGGTCGACGAGTTCCAGGCGTACTGGCTGACCCGGCATCCCGAGGTCGTCACGCGCCTGCCCGGCATTCGCCGGTACGTGCAGTCCCACACGCTCGCCTCGGCCTACGCCAAGGGCGAGCCCGTCTGGGACGGCATCGCGGAGGTGTGGGCCGACGACACCGACGCCCTGCGCGCGATGACCCGCGGCCCCGAGCACACAGATCTCCAGGCGGACGAGGCGCGGTTCATCGACCGCTCGCGGATGGGCCTGATCGTCACCGACGAGCACGTCCTCGCGGACGGCGCCGTCGGCCCCGGGGCGGTGAAGGCCGTCGAGTTCCTCACGCGCCGCCCCGGCACGTCGGTGGACGATTTCCAGGGGCACTGGCGCGACCGCCACGGCCCCATCCTGACCGCGATCCCCGGGCTGCGCCGGTGCGTGCTGAGCGCCACCCGCCGGTCCGCCTACACGACGGGCCGCGCGCCTGCTTACGACGGGGCGACGCTGATGTGGTTCGATTCGTCGGATGCCCTCCGCGCGGCGGCGGGTTCGCCGGCGTACGCCGATGCCGTGGCCGACCGGGCGCACTTCCTGACGCCCGGCGCGCCGCCCTTCATCCTGACCCGCCAGCACGTCATCGTGGGAGGTGACCCGTGAGCAACCGCGCCGTCGTCGTCGATCCCGAAGCCCCGGGCCGTCTCGTCATTCGTCCGGTGCCGGATCCGGCCCCTGATCGGGGCGAGGCGATCGTGCGCGTGAAGGCGATCTCGCTCAACCGCGGCGAGGTGCGCCGCTCGGGCCTGGCCGCCGCCGGCTGGCGGCCGGGCTGGGACCTCGCCGGTACCGTCGAGCGCGCCGCCGCCGACGGCTCGGGCGCGCGTGCCGGCGCGCGTGTGGTCGGTCTGCTGCCCGAAGGCGCCTGGGCCGAGCGGGTGGCCGTGCCCACGCACGCGCTGGCCGAGCTGCCCGACAAGGTGACCTTCTCGCAGGCGGCGACGTTCCCGGTGGCGGGGCTGACGGCGCTCTACGCGCTCGCCAAGCGTGGCCAGATGCTCGCGCGGCGCGTGCTCGTCACCGGCGCCACCGGCGGCGTCGGCGACTTCGCGGTGCAGCTCGCCCGCCTGGGCGGCGCCCACGTGACGGCGAGCGTGCGCCGCGCCGATCAGGCCGCGACGGTACGGCAGCTCGGCGCCCACGAGGTCGTGGTGGGCGACGAGATCCCGGCCTCGCCGAAGTACGACCTCGTCATCGAGTCCGTCGGCGGGCGCACGCTCGGCACCGCGCTGGCGGCGCTCGAGCGCGGCGGCATGTGCGTCACGCTCGGCGTCTCCGCCTCGGCCGAGGTCACGTTCGACACGCGGACGTTCTTCGCGAGCGGCCGCGCGACGCTGTACGGCTTCTACCTCTTCGTCGAGCTGGGCAACGACCCGGCCGGCGACGGCCTGCGGCGCCTCGGCGAGCTGGTGGCGTCTGGACAGATCGCGCCGCACATCAGTCTGGAGCGGCCGTGGACGGAAATCGGTCAGGTGGCCCAGGACCTGATGGCCCGGCGCTTCCCCGGCAAGGCGGTGCTCACCGTGGAGTGAGCGGCCCGACCATCCGGCGTCAGCCGGTGTTGCGCAGGCCGGCGGCGATGCCGTTGACGGTGAGGACGATCACCTCGCGCAGGCGCTCGGCCTCGGTCCCGTCCGGGTCGGGCAGGGCGCGCAGGCGGCGCAGCATCTCCACCTGCAGGTAGTTGAGCGGATCGACGTAGGGGTTGCGGAGCTGGACGGAGCGCTGGATCACCGGATCGCCGTCCATCAGCTCGGCGTGCCCGGTCGTCTCGAGGATCGACTCACGCGTGCGTGTGTATTCCTGCGTCACAGCGGCGAAAACTGTCGTCGCGAGCTGCCGGTCGGGGACCAGGTCGGAGTAGAGCGCGGCGATACCCAGGTCGGCCTTGAGCAGGGACATCTCGGCGTTGTCGAGCAGGGCGCGGAAGAACGGCCAGCCGGCGTACATCGCCCGCAGACGCTCCGGGGCGGCCGCCCGCAGGCCGCTGCCGAGCCCATACCAGCCCGGCAGGTTGAAGCGGCTCTGCATCCACGAGAACACCCACGGAATCGCGCGGACGTCGGCGCGCGTGAGGGTGCCCCGCCGGCGCGCGGCCGGGCGCGAGCCGAGCCGGAGCCGGCTGATCTCCTCGATCGGCGTGGCCGCCCGCCAGTAGTCGAGGAAGCCCGGCGTGCGCTCGACCAGTCCCAGGAACGCGTCGCGGGCGGTGCCCGCCATGGCGTCCAGCGCCGCCCGCCAGTCGGGCGGGACGTCGGTCGCGGTCTCCGCGGAGGCGAGGAGCACGGCGCTCACGATCTGCTCCAGGTGGCGGTGGGCGAGATCGTGGTCGGCATAGCGGGAAGCGATCGTCTCGCCCTGCTCGGTGACGCGGAAGCGGCCGCGGACGGTGCCGGGCGGCTGCGCGCGGATGGCCCGGCCGGCCGGCCCGCCGCCGCGCGCCACGCTGCCGCCGCGCCCGTGGAAGAGCGTGAGGGTGACGCCGTGCGCGTCGCAGACCTGGGCGATCGATTCCTGGGCGCGGTAGAGCGCCCAGCTCGCCGCCAGGTAGCCGCAGTCCTTGTTGCTGTCGGAGTAGCCGATCATCACCATCTGCTCGCCGTGGCACGCCTTCACGTTGGCGGCGTACACCGGCAGCGAGAGGAGCTCGGCCATGATGCGCGGGGCGGCGTCGAGGTCCGCCAGCGTCTCGAAGAGGGGCACGACCATGAGGCCGGGCCCGCCCCCCGCCCACCGTGAGAGCAGGAGCACGGCGAGGACGTCGGCGGCGCCACGGGTCATCGACACGACGACCGGCCCCAGCGCCGCGCGGCCGTACAGGCGGCCGGCCCGGGCGAGCAGGCGGAAGAGCCGCCACGTCTCGTCGCTCCGCTCGTCGAGGCCGTTCATGACACTCGTGAGTGCAGCCGCTCGGGGCGGGTCGTCCAGCAACAAACGGAGCAGCACGGCCGACCGCTCGGCGTCGTCGCGACGCTCGAAGTCCGGCATGACACCGAGGCCGTCCAGCGCCCGTCCCACCGCCGCGGCGAGGCGGCCGGAGTCCTCGCGCACGTCGAGCCGGGCCGCGTGGAGCCCGAACGTCTCGAGGTGTCGACGCATCGGATGCAGGCGATCGGCGGCGAGCGGCTCGGGCAGCGCGCCGGCGACGAGGTCGAGCACGTTCAGCAGCTCGTCCGCCGTCAGCCGCGCCCGGTGGGGCGTGTCCTCCAGCAGGCGCGCCGTCATGTCGTCCTGCGACGCCGCGTCGAGATCGGCGGCGAGCAGCGACAGCGCGAGGCGGTACGGCTCGTTCGCGTAGCGCTGCTCCAGGTAGGCGACGTGCGACGGCAACGGCCGGCGGGACTGCAGCCACGCCTCGAGCGCCGGCGGCGGGGGACGCCGCCGGCCGCTGACGCTGAGGCGGCGCGCGAGGTCCTGCAACGAGCGGCGATGCCGCTCCACGGCGAGGCCGCGGTGCAGGCGCAGGGTCTCGGCGGTCACGGCGGCGGTGACGGCCGGATTGCCGTCGCGGTCGCCGCCGATCCACGACGCCAGCGTCAGCCAGCCGGGACGCGCGGCGAGGGTGGGGTAGTGCTCGCGCAGCGCGGCGTCCAGGTCGGTCTGGATGCGGGGCAGCGCCTCCCAGAAGACTTCGTCCACGAAGTAGAGCCCGGTGCGGACCTCGTCGGTCACGGCCGGCCGCGCCGTGCGCGTGCGGTCGGTGAGCCACAGCTCGATCACCTCCGCGCGCAACGCGGTCGCCAGCACCGCGCGCTCGCGGGGGAGCAGGCCCGGGTCGGCCAGGCGCCGCAACGACTCGGCGATGCGCTGGAGCTTCGACAGCACGGTGCGGCGCTTGGCCTCGGTGGGATGGGCGGTCAGCACCAGCTCGACCCGGAGCGTGCGCAGCAGCTCGGTCATCCGCTCCGCCGTCGTCCCCCGCGCCGCGAGCGTCCCGACCGCGTCGCCGATCGACTCGGTGATCGGCGCCGGATGCAGGCTTCGTTCGCGCTCCCGAAGCGCCAGGATGCGGTGGACCTCCTCGGCGAGGTTCACCAGGTCGAAGTAGACGGCGAAGGCCGAGGCGGTCGCGCGGGCGGCGTCGTCCGGCAGCGCGGCGATCTCGCCGGCGAGCTGGGCGCCGGCTGTCGTGTCGTCGAGCCGGCGTGCCTTGGCCAGCGCGCGGATGCGCTCCTCGGTCTTGAAGACGGCGGCCGACTCCTGGGTCCGGAGCACCTCGCCGAGCGCCTCGCCCAGCAGGTGGATGGTCGTCGAGAGGTCCACGGCCCCGACGGTGAGCGCTACCGGTGGGCAAAGTCAACCCGACACGTCGCCTCGTCCACGGCCGCACGGCAGGTGCCCAGGACGAACGGCGGCCATCTCGCGGCCCGTTCGGCCCTTCCATGCTCGGTGCCCGTCACGGCACGCTGCGGAGCAGACGGCTGGAGGATCACCTCATCGAAGGCGCTGGCCGCTCAGGTCGAAGATGTGGGACTGGTCCGCGGTCAGCTGGTCCGTGCCACCGCGGTGTTCCTCGATGAGTCGCTCCAGCAGGGTCCGACCCTGGGCGATCGCCGCATCGAGGGGGAGATGCTCGATGGTGACCTGCCGGTTGGTGGCGACGACGGCCAGGGTCAGAATATGGCGACGACGACCGGGTGGATTGATATCGGCCCGGGCGATCGTGAAGGCATCGAGCTCCGGATCGTACTCGACCGTCAGTGGCGTGTACTCGAAGTACAGCACGTCATCAGCCCAGCGCCACTCCACTATGAAGGGTCTTTCGATGAAGCGTCTCTCGTCGGCATCGCTATGGGGGCAATCGGCTCAGCCGGCGTTGTCGCTGACGGCCTTACCGCGACGCACGGTAGACGGTGGATCCCGGCGGCGTCTTGACCTTGGGCGACATTTGATTGACCGACTGGCCGTCGCAGGGAGTCGAGAGGGCTGGTAGCCGTGGTTGTCCGCCAGATACCCAGGATCTCGCTGGCCGCGGCGACCGGGCTCGTCGAAGCCATCGAAGCCGCGGGTCGAGATCCCGACCACGTCCTGCGCCCACTCGGATTCGACCGCAAGGTCCTCTCCGACCCACACGGGTTCATCCCATCGGCCAGCTTCGCCCAGATCCTGGAGGAGGCCGCCCGCGCCACCGGCGACGATTGTTTCGGCCTCCACTTCGGCGAGCACTTTCACCCCAAGAACATCGGGGCCCTGGTCTACGTCGTCCTGAACTCGCCCACCTTCGCGGTTGGCTTCGAGAACGTGGCGCGTTACCTGAGGGTGCACAACGAGGCCGCCGAGGCGTCGTTCGTGGCCGGGTCCAAGTGGTCATACCTGCGACATCGCCTGAATCTGCCCGCGGCGAGCTACCGGCAGCACCACGAATGGGCCATGGCGGTGGTCGTCGGCACCATTCGGTTGATGGCGGGCAGTGCGTGGGCACCGGTCGAGGTGCAGTTCCAGCATCCGGCCCCGTCCCTGACCTCGGAGCACGTCCGCGTCTTCGGCGCCCCCGTCTCCTTCGGCTGTACCGCCAATGCCGTCGTCGTGGAAGCCGAGCTGGGTGAACGACAGGTCCCCGCGGCCGACGCCCGGCTCTATCCGATCCTGCGACAGCATCTCGAGCGTGTCCTGGACGAGGTGCCGCCGGAGGACGGGTTGGTTGCCTCGGTCCGGCGGGCCATCGCGGAGTCCATGCGGCACGGGGATCCGACCCTCACGCAGGTGGCGAGGAGGATCGCCGTCGGCCCTCGCACACTTCAGCGGCAGCTGAAGGACCACGGTGCCGATTTCAAGGGGCTGGTCGACGATACTCGCCGGCAGTTCTGTCTCCGCTACCTCCGAGACAGGAAGAACACGCTGACCGACATCTCCTACCTCCTCGGCTACTCCGAGGTCAGCGCGTTCAACCGTGCCTTCAAGCGGTGGACCGGCTCAACGCCCACGGATTACCGCCGCGGATTGACCAGTCGATAGAGCGCTCAGCCCGGACTCACCGGGCCCGGGCTGCACGGAAGCTCGACGTGCATGGTGAGGCCCGTGTCCTCGTTGGGCGTCGCCCAGATGCGCCCTCCGTGGGCGTGGACGATCGAGCGGCTGATGGCCAGCCCCATCCCCAGACCCTGCGGCTTGCTGCTGACGAAGTGCTCGAAGATCCGCTCCAGCTCCGTCGCCTTGAGACCGATCCCACTGTCGCGGATGGCGATGACGATGCGCCCCGGGGCTGACGGGCGGGTCTCCACCACGATGCCGCGCGCGCCGATTTCGAGGGCGTCGATGGCGTCGCAGGCGTTCACGATCAGATTGAGCACCACCTGTTGAAGCTGGACCGAGTCGCCCAGGACGGAGGGCAGCGCCGGGCCGAGCGCGAAGCGAACGACGATGGCTCGCCGCTCCAGGTTCCGGCGGAGCAGTCCGACCACCTCCTGGACGAGCGCGTTGACGTCCACCGCGACGGGGTCCACGTGCGTCTTGCTGAACATCGCGCGCAGCCGGTGGATGATCTGCGCCGCTCGCCTGGCGTCGTTGCCGACGTCGGCCAGCGCCCCCGCGAGATCGCCCGGCGCGACACGCCCATTCTCCAGGAGCCGGCGCGCCGCCTGCGCGTTGCTCAGGATCGCGCCGAGCGGCTGGCTGATCTCGTGGGCCAGCGCGGCCGCCAGCTCGCCGAGCGTCGTGACCCGTAGCACGTGGGCCAGATCGTCGCGCTGCCGCTGCGCCTCCTCCTCGGCCCGGCGGCGGCGCTCCTCGCTCGCATGCGCGGCGCTCTCCGCGCGCCGGCGGGCCAGGACCCCGGCAAACACGTCGGCGAGCACCTGGAGGCGGGGGAGGAGCTCGTCGGGCCAGGCCCGTTCCGCGCGATGCGTGCTGAGGCCGAGGGCTCCCGCCACCTTGCCCTCGAGAACGACGGGCACGGCGACGAGCGATCGGGTGCCCAGGGCGGCGAGGCTGCCTCGATCGGTTGCCGCCGCCTCCGGCAGCTCCGCGACGCGGCCGACGCGGACCACGTGGCCCGCACCGAGGCGCGAGCCGATCCACGGGAAGCGTTCCAGTGGAACCGTCGCTGGAACAGGCGCGATTCCCGAGCGGGCCCACGAGTAGGTGACCCGCATGCCCGTCCGCGACTCATCGAGCTCGGCCAGGGTCGCCCGGTCGACCGCCAGCTCTTCCGCCACCCGCTCGAGCATGTGCTGCAGGGGGCGGTCGACCTCGCTCGGCCGCATGGGGGTGATGAACGTGGCCACGAGGTCGGACAGCAGGGTCTCGAAGCGAAGGCGTTCGGCGAGCGTGGACTGGGCGTGCCGGCGCTGGGCGCGGCTGAGCAGCAGTCCGAAGATGAGCAGGCCCTGCGTCACGAGCACGGCGCCGGCCCCGGTGATATGCCACTTGTAGAGATCCCAGGCCGAGAGTTGGCGGAAGCGGACGACGCTGCCGGCTGGCAACCGTTGTTCGTCGAGTCCCCAGCGCTGGAGCTGCCGGGCGTCGAAGATGTAGCTGGAGGGCCCGGTATCGTCTGGTGCCGGCCGCTCCCCGAGGAGTACGCGCCGGGCAAGATCAGCGACTCTCTCGCCCATCTCGACCCAGCTCACGACGAGACCGCCGACGACGCCAGTCCCGATGAACGTCTCGTTCACCGCGTAGGCGGGGACCCGGGAGGCGGCCACGATCCGCTGGATCGCTTCGCTTCCGACGAAGGTGCGGCCGGTGGCGTCCCGAAGAAACGCTCCGACGAGGAGGATGGCCCCGTCGGGAAGCGCGGCGACCTGCTTCTCGACCTCTTCGAGCGGCAGGTCTGGAAAGTAGTCGACCCGCACGCGGCCAGCAAAGGCGACGAGTTGCTCCCGGGCGCTGGCCAGCCAGGTTCGGTCGTTCGAAGTGGTCCCGCCGAGGACGACGACGCGTCTCGTGTCGGGCTGGAGCCGAAGAGCGACGTCCACCGTCCGTGCCCAGGGCACGGAGAGCCACACCCCTGTCACATCCGGGCCGAGCGCCATATCGCCCATGTTCGTACGGTCCACTCCGGCGAAGACGATGGGCACACGCGGGAACAGCGGGGGCCGGGCCGACACCGCGAGCCGGAGGGCGCGGCTGTCCGTCACGACGACCAGATCCAGGGGGACGCGCGCGTACTTCAGACGGAGGAGCTCGCCCAGCTGTCGCTCGAACTGTGCGCCGGCAAAGAGCGCCAGATCCGAGTACTCGAAGTGCAGGGTGATCGGACCGGGGAGCTTGTCCTTCAATGTCGAGCGAAACGCCTCCTCGAAGGAGACGAGGGCAGCGGTCATTCTCGGGGAGGCGGACAGCAGAAGGATGTTGATCGGGCGCGTGCGGTCCGCTCGGAGATCGCGGGCCGGGGGGGATACCCCGTCGCCACCCGTCGGCGCCGCCCAGGCCCGGGCCGGCGCATGTGGATCCGCGGCCACCGCCAGGATCACGACGGCCAGCACGGCGACAGTCGCCCTCATGGGCCCCCCAGCCGGTACGCGCACGCGGCCGGGGCCGGACTCGGGACCTTCGGACCATCCGTGCCTACGACGGCGCTACCCCGGGGAGCTTGAACACACAGGAGCGCGTGCGAAATGGGACCAAGGTCCCAATGGCGGTTCCCGCCGCGCGGGGGCTGCTAGCGCTCGGCGGTGAGCCTGGACGGTCCGCTGTTGGTGCGCAGGTGCTTGAGGTCGCCGAGCTCGCGCAGGGCGTCGAGCATCTCGGTGGGGATCGGCTGGGCCTTGAGCGTGCCGTCCTCGTTGATCCGCGCGTAGACGCGCGTGGCCCGGCCCTCGCTGACCGGGGCGCCGGTCACCGCGTTCTTCGCCTTGCAGTTCCAGTGCAGCGTGTGCTCGCCGACCTCGGCCAGGGTGATCGTCGTCACGATGCGGTCACCGTACGCGGCTGGCCCGATGAAGCGGAAGTGGATCTCGCCCATCACGAATGTCGTCCGATCGTTCTTGATCATCTGCTCGATCGGGTAGCCGATGATCCGGAACAGCTCGTGCTCGGTGTCGTTGAACCACGCCACGATGCGCGGGTAGTAGACAAGACCGAAGGGATCCGACTCCCCCCAGTTGACCGTGATCTCCTTCCAGTACATGGCCATGATGCTGCCCTCCGTGAGTCCGCCGACCGGACCGACCAAGACTACTCTATTCAGCGGGTGGGGAGCTGGGCGACCTGGCCGCCGACCGTGCGCCCCTCGCCCTGCTGCTTGAAGAGGTTGCCGCCGGCGCTGGCGCCGGCCGCCCACAGGAACAGGCCGATGTACTGCGACGAGGTGCCGAAGGTGGCGTTGTAGCCGTACCCGAGCCCGGTGACGATCGCGAAGATCGCGGCCAGCCCGGTGACGGCGAGCTCCACCGACTGGAAGGAGGCCCACGCGCGGTAGTCGTCGTTGCGCTTGACGTCCACGGTGCCCGGCTGGGGCACGTCGATCCGCTCCTCGTCCCACGCGAGGCTGGCCGTGAAGGTCATGGTGCCGGGCGACGGGAAGTACTGGACGAGCGACAGGCCGTAGCTGAGGACATCGGACTCGGTGCCGTCCGCCTGGCGCACGTGCCAGCGCACGACGCAGGGGTGGTTCACGACCTCCACCTCCTGGATGCGCGCGTTCAGCGTGAGACGGATCTCGACCAGATCGTAGGCCTTGATCGCCTCGGGGGGCACGCGCACCTGGATCTGGCCGGCGGTGGCGGCGGCGCGCAGGCGCTCCCACAGCTCCCGGTTGGCCATCCCGTGCAGGGCTTCCAGCGCGTCGCCGTTGCCCTCGCTGCGCGCCAGGTCGTCGGCGTAGCCCTTGAGCCGATCCCGCCACAGCAGCGAGAGTCGCGCGGCGGCGTGGTCGTAGGGCACGAGCTTGGCGGCGCTGAGGTCGTTGAGGGCCAGCGCCGCCTCGAGCTGCTCGAGGAGCCGGGCGACGCGCGCGCGGACCTTCTCGCCGGGCACGTCGGCCGGCGTCACCGTGACGAGCAGCTCGCGGATGCGCGCCAGCACCGCGTCACGATAGAGCGTCTCCTGCTTGTCCGGCGCCAGCCACGCCTCGACGTCGGTCAACAGGTGGTCGAGCGCCGCCCGCTGGGATTGCTCCAGCCTGGCACCGTCGACGATGGCCAGCGCGCGGCGGATGCCGGCGCCGATCCGCTGCTGGACCACCGCGCGGTCGATGGACGCGAGCTGCAGGCGCAGCCGGGTGGCCTCCAGCGCCTCCAGCGCGTCGAGCCGCCGCCGGGCGTCCACCACGCGCTCGCGGATCTCCGGCTCGACGGCGATCACGCGGAACACGCTCTGCGAGAGGAAGCCCGCCTGGCGCAGGATGAGCCGGGCCCGGGCGAGGCCGTACGAGTGCGTGCTGCCGCGCAGCCACCAGGGGCTGCCGCGCGGATCGGGCCGGGCCAGCGCAGCCGCCGCCTGCTCGGCCGCCGCCGTCTCCCGCCGCAGCGCCCGGGCCGTCCAGTAGCCGGCGACGTACTTGTTGCCGAAGAGTCCCGCGGCGGATCCGAGCAGGATCACGACGACGGCCAGCCACCAGTGGTGGCGCACCTGGATGTTCAGCGCGAGCCTGGAGTCGTCGGCGTGCTCGCTGGCATTCGCGGCGGTGAACCGGAACACCGGGTTGTACTCGCCGGGGCTGAGCCACTCCGCCCGGGCCCAGATCTTCAGGTCGCCGCCCCGGGGGACGTCGAGCCCGGTCGTGTCGGGCGAATCGAGGTTGTGGATCTGCTCGCGGCCGTCGGGGTCCTTCCAGAACGAAAACGCGTCGAGCGTGAAGTTCGACGCCACGGCGTTGCTCTTGACCTGGTTGGCCTCCGTCACCCGCGCCCGGACCCGGGTGAACGGGCCGCGGCCGGCCAGGTCGCGCAGGGTGATCGAGAACTGGCGCGCCGTGGTCCACCCGAATGGAGCCAGCGTGACGAGCTGCAGCGGCGGCGCCTTGTCGACGGCGAGCGAGCCGAGGTCCGCCAGCTTCAGCGTCACGTCCCACTCGTGCTTCCTGGTGCCCAGCAGCAGCGTCAGCGTCGTGGTGTAGGTGGTCCGCGGCCGCAGGCCCTGCAGGCGCAGATCGACGTGGCGAACTTTGGGCTCCGGCTGCAGCTGGAACTCGAGGGGACGCCCCTCGATGCCCGGCTGGTCGGCGGTGGGCTCCATCAGCGTGAACGTCACGGGTGGCGCGTTGTCTGAGTCGAACGGGGTGAGACTGAGCTCGGCCGGCCCCATCGCACTCGGCGGCACGTCCACGCGGAAGGTCAGGCGGACGACCTGATCGGCCGAGGGCGTGATCGTCGCCAGGTACCGGGTATTGTTCCGGGTCGAGCCGGCCAGGCGCACGTGGGTCTCGAGACTGAACGGCCGATGGACGTCGGCCATCGACGGCGACGCCGCGAACATCATCAACGCCAGTGCGAGGCCAACCAGCAGCGGCAACGTGTCCGGACTCTAGGAGACCAGGCCGCGGCAAGTCAAGGACGGTGAGGCCGGCTCCACCAGATGAGGGCGCCCGTGATGGGGAGGCTGGCCGCGACGAGACTCCCCAGGAACGCCGCGATGCGGCCGCCAAGGCCGGCGATCCGTCCGACATGAATGTCGTAGTTCAGGGCCCGCAGCCGCTCGCCCGCGTTCTTGTCGCCGTAGAGATCGGCGCCGACCTGTCGGCCGGTGTACTGATCGAATCCCAGGCACTCCGTGCGATAGCTCGTTCCGGCCTCCGGGCTGGCGCAGACGGAGAGCGCCTCGGTCGGCCCGGGCGGGAAGCCGACATCGAAGCGCGCCGCGCCGGGGAACGTGCGGGCGGCGACGGCGATCGCTTGGTCGAGCGCGGGGGGTCCGTCCGGGGCGCCGCGGGGCGGACTGCTGCGCCAGAGGCGCTCCCGGGGCGCCTGGCCGCCGGTGGCGATCCAGTAGAGGCCGCGGTCCATCCACGCAAACGACCAGAGGAGTCCGGTGAGCGCGAGGGTCACGGTGACCAGGAGGGCGTACCCGCCCAGGACACGGTGCAGGTCGTAGTTGACGCGAACGAGGCGGCCGCGCAGGCCGATGGTCAGACGCCGCCGCAGCGCGCCCGGCCGCAGCAGGCGGCGTGGCCGCCGGGGAAACCAGAGGACCGCGCCCGTGAGCAGCGAGGGGACGAAGACGAGCACTGCGACACCGACGAGGCGCCGGCCGATCTCGGGCGGCAGCAGCAAGCTCTGGTGCGTGCGCAGGATCACGCCGAGCGGGTCCCAGCGCATGTCGCGGACGATCAGGACCGTGCCGCGATAGGGATCGACGTAGGCCTCGTACCAGCCGGAGTCGCCGGCCAGGGCGACGATGTAGACGGCGCTCCGGTCGGGCTCCGCGCTCAGCGTGAGCCAGCGGTGCGTGCCGGCCGGCAGCGCGCCGGCGGCGCGCTCGACGGCGGCCTCGCCCCGCTGGACGAGCGCGGACGCCGCCAGCGGGCGCGCACCGGACGGCGGCGACACCCACGCGTAGCGGCGCAGGTAAAGGGCGGTGATCTCCGGGGCGAACGCGTAGAGCGCGCCGGTGAGGGCGACGACAAGGACGACGGCGCCGGAGGCCAGGCCCAGCCAGCGGTGGACGGTCAGGATGACGCGGCGCGATCCCCAGCGCGAGCGCAACGCGCCGTCATGATACTGCGATAGACTCCCGCCGATGACGATCCGTGAGATCCGGGCCGATCACTACCGCATTCCGCTGCCGGTGGCATTGTCGGACAGCACGCACGGGACCATCAGCGGCTTCGAGCTGGTCACCGTCCGCATGCGCGACGCCGAGGGCGCCGAGGGCGTCGGCTACACCTACACCGTGGGCACGGGCGGCGCCGCCGTCCTGGCCCTGGTCGCGCGCGACCTCGCCCCGATGCTCGTCGGCCGCGATCCCGGCCGCATCGAGGAGCTGTGGCAGGCGATGTGGTGGGCGCTGCACTACGGCGGCCGGGGAGGCGCCCAGGCGCTCGCCATCTCGGCGGTCGATATCGCGTTGTGGGACCTGCGCGCGCGGCGCCAGGGCACGCCGCTCTGGCGGCTGCTCGGGGGCTTCGATCCGCGCGTGCCGTGCTACGCCGGCGGCATCGACCTCGACTTCACGCTCGATGCGCTGCTGCGCCAGACCGACGACAACCTCGCCCGCGGCTTCCGCGCGATCAAGATGAAGGTCGGGCGACCCTCGCTGCACGAGGACGTCGAGCGGGTGCGGGCCATGCGTGGGCACCTGGGCGCCGGCTTCCCGCTGATGGTCGACGCCAACATGCGCTGGAGCGTGGACGACGCGATCCGGGCGGCGCGGGCGCTGCGCGAGGTCGAGCCGGTGTGGCTGGAGGAGCCGACCATCCCCGACGACGTGCCCGGCCACGTCCGCATCGTGCGCGAGGGGGGCCTGCCCGTCGCCGCCGGCGAGAACCTCCACACGCTCTACGAGTTCCGCCAGCTCATCGCCGCCGGCGGCGTCACGTTCCCCGAGCCGGACGTCACCAACTGCGGGGGCGTGACGGTGTTCATGAAAGTCTGCCATCTGGCCGAGGCGTTCAACCTGCCGGTGACCTCGCACGGCGCCCACGACATCACCGTGCACCTGCTGGCCGCCGCGCCGAACCGCTCGTACCTCGAGGCGCACGGCTTCGGCCTCGATCGGTTCATCGCCGAGCCGCTACGGATCGAGGCGGGCCTGGCCGTCGCGCCCGACCGGCCCGGCCACGGCATCGAGTTCGACTGGAAGGGGCTCGACGCCGTGCGGGCGAGCTAATGTCCCGAGCCAGAAATTCGTCCGGCGCCGGGGCCGACGCGGGCGCGGGCGCACGAGGCGGGGGCCGTGGCACCACGCGGCTGGAGTCCGCCTCGCACCGGCCGCGGCTGGGCTCCATCCGGCTGCGGGGCGCACGGTGACGGGCGGCGGGAACGGGTCCACGGCCCCCGCCTCGTGCGCCCGCGCCCGCGTCGGCGACATGGTGCGCGAATTTCTGACTCGGGGCGCTAGCCGAGGTCTTTCAAGAACTCCAGCATCGCGGCGTTGACCTCGGCCGGGCGCTCCTGCTGGGTCCAGTGGCCGCAGCCGGGCAGGATGATCGTCTTCCTGAGGTTCGGGATGAACCGGGGCAGCGCGGGTAGCAGCTGGTCCATGCCGCGGAAGGCGAGCACGAGGTCGCGCTCGCCGGCCACGTAGAGCGCGGGCACCGTCACCGGGGCGCCGGCCCAGGGCGCCAGCAGCTCCCAGTTGCGGTCGATGTTGCGGTACCAGTTCAGGCCGCCGCGGAAGCCGACCCGCGCGAACTCGCCCGCGTAGAAGTCGATCTCGGCCTCGGTCAGCCACGACGGCAGGGTTGGCGGATCGGGTCGGCTTTGCACGAGACCGAGGGCGCGCGGCACCATCCCCACGTCGCTGGCGCTGACCCGGCCCGCGCTCGGATCGCGCCCCTCGCCGGAGCCCCAGTAGAGCAGGCGCCGGATCGTCGCGCGTGGGTCGCGGCCAAGGTCGGCCTCGGCGACGCCGGGCTCCTGGAAGTAGAGCTGGTAGAAGATGGCCTCCGGCGTCTGGACCATCACGCTCGTGGGACGCACGGATCCCCGTGGACGGAAGGGGACGCTGAGCCCGATGACGCCGCGGAACCGATCGGGGCGGAGCAGCGCCGCGTGCCAGGCCACCGGCGCGCCCCAGTCGTGGCCGGCGATCACCGCCGTCCGCTCGCCGAGGGCGTCGAGCAGCCCCACGATGTCGCCGACGAGGTGGAGGAGCGTGTAGCCGTCGATGGATTCGGGCGCGTCCGTCTGCCCGTAGCCGCGCTGGTCGGGCGCGACAGCGTGATACCCCGCCTGGGCGAGCGCGACGAGCTGGTGGCGCCACGAGTACCAGGACTCCGGGAAGCCATGGCAGAGGACGACGAGCGGGCCCTGGCCCGCCTCGGCCACGTGCATGCGGATGCCGTTGGTCTCGACGACGCGGTGGGTGATCTCCATGGTCAGTCGAGCCAGCCGCTGGCGGTGCCGACGGCGGTCTTCTCGCCGTGCTGGTTCTCGCACCAGACCTCGACGACGACGCGGGTGCGGCCGCCCTCCGGCTGCTTGTCCTTGACGACGCCGTGCACGGTGAGGCGGTCGCCGGCGAGGACCGGCTTGATGAAGGCCATCGACATCGTGCCGCCCTTGACGAAGCCGGCGCCGACGAAGCGGGTCATCAGCTCCGAGACGTAGGCGGTCGACATCATGGCCTGGGCCAGCGGGGCCCGGAAGCCCTTCTTCCTGCGCGAACGCCTCGTCGCTGTGGATGTAGTTCGGCCGCACGCCAGAATAAGCGTCGATCCGGCGCTGCGGGATCTCCTTCACGAGCTCAGGAAGCTTCTGTCCGATTGCAATGGCGCCGTGTGTCCCGATGGCCATGGTCTATCTCTCAGTCGCAAAGAGCATCTGGGTGAAGCGGCCGCGGACCAGCACGGTGCCGGACTCGTCCTCGGTGGTGAACTCGGTCACCATGTAGGGCTTGCCGCGGCGCTCGTACTTGTCGATCACGCGGCCGCGCGAGCGTGTGCGCATCCCCGGTCGGATCGGCTCCACGAACTCGAACTCCATCCTGGCGTGCAGGCCGCCGGGAACGGTGTAGCGGCTGTGGCGCAGGCGCAGCGCCTGGTTGCCGAGCAGCGTGGGGTGGGCCACGGGGCCGCCGAACGGGGAGTCCTCGAGGAACCAGGGATGGTGATCGTCGACGGCGAACGCGTACGTCTCGATCTCCTCCGGGGTGACGAGAAAGGTGTCGGAGACGAACTCTTCGCCGACCTGGAGGCGCTCGTAGGTGAGCGTCGGGAATTCCACCGCGTGGCTCCTTTCCGGTTCGACCCAGCGTGAGCGCAAGGTAGTCGACGCTCGCCCCACGCGCAAGCCCCGGCCCCGCGTGGTGCGCCGCCGGATGCGAGCTCGCCACGCTTCTGCTATCGTCCTGACGTTCTTCGACCACATCGTTCACTCGACGTGGAGGGACCATGAAAGTCGGGTTCATCGGGCTCGGCATCATGGGCGCCAGCATGGCGTCCAACGTACAGAAGGGCGGGCACGAGCTGATCGTCCACGACCTCCGTGCTGAAGCTGCCAAGCCGCACCTGGCGGCCGGTGCTACGTGGGCGAGCACGCCGCGGCAGGTGGCCGAGGCCAGCGAGGTGGTCCTCACCTCGCTGCCCGGCCCGCCCGAGGTGGAGGCGGTGGCGCTCGGCGAGGCCGGGCTGCTGGGCGGGCTGAGCGCGGGCAAGGCGTACTTCGACCTGTCGACGAACTCGCCGACGGTGGTGCGGCGGATCCACGCGACGTTCGCCCAGCGCGGCATCCCCGTGCTCGACGCGCCGGTGAGCGGGGGACCGCGCGGCGCCCGCAGCCGCAAGCTGGCGATCTGGGTCGGCGGGGACGAGGCGGTCTTCCAGCGGTTCAAGCCGGTGCTCGACGCGATGGGCGATCAGGTCCGGCGGGTCGGGGCGATCGGGGCGGGCTCCGTCGCCAAGCTCGTCCACAACATGACGACCTACTGCGTGCAGACCGCGCTGGCCGAGGTGTTCACGCTCGGCGTGAAGGCCGGCGTGGAGCCGATCGAGCTGTGGCAGGCGGTCCGCTACGGCGCCACCGGACGCCAGCGCACGTTCGACCGCCTCGCCGACGGCTTCCTGCGGGGCAAGTACGATCCGCCGAATTTCGCGCTGCGCCTGGCCCACAAGGACGTCAGCCTCGCCGTGGCGCTCGGCCGCGAGCACAAGGTGCCGATGCGGGTGGCCAACATGGTGCTCGAGGAGATGACCGAGGCGCTGAACCGCGGCTGGGCCGACCGCGACTCCCGGTCGCCGATGCTGCTGCAGGAGGAGCGGGCGGGGGTGCAGGTGCGCGCCGACGAGGCGGCGATCGCGAAGGTCTTCGAGAAGGACCCGCCCGCGAGCTGAGCGGCGCTACTTCACCGGCGCCTCGCCGCCGAGTGCGGACATTGCGTGACCCAGGCTCGTCGTCTACCCTGCTCGCTGACGGAGGGCAAGCCGTGGCATGACCAGCGTTCTCAGGGAGCTTCCGCTCTCGTACGCGGTGCTGTCAGACAGCCGCCGGTGCGGATCCACATCCGCGGTCCACGAGGCGAATCTCACCGACCCGCCGTACCGCGCCGCATCGATCGCGCCCGCCGAACCCTCCGCCCGCGCCAGGCCAGCCCGCCACTCGCGGAAGTCTTCCACCCCGCGGTACGGCTGCAGTCTCGACGGGCCAGAGGGCACGAAGCACCGGCCTGAGCGGTCGCATCGTCGACCAGCCCGCATCCAACAGTGGCATGCCAGGGGTCGAGGGCGAGAATTTCCATGCAGATGCCCGGGCGACATCCAGGTAGAGATGCTCGCACCCACTGTTGGATGCCGGCATCCTCCCGCAGAGGACGCCGTTGCAGTCGAATAGTGGTTGGATGGATAGGGTGACGCTCCTCGGCGCCGTCCTGACGGCTTTGCGTGGCTCTTAGCGGATGTCAGCGACGTGGAGAGTCCTCTAGCGACACCCGGCGCCAAACACATCCGCCCCGATTGGGGTGTGGTGCTACCTGGGATTCCCGCCCGATCCTCAGGAGCTGCGCGCGAAGAAGATCGGCCGCGTAGTGGTGAACAGCGCGCTGGACAAGCCGTGGTCGGGGTACTTCTGTTGCACCGTGGGCGGCAACCGGGAGTTCGTCCGGAAACATCCGGTCGCGACGAAGCGGGCTCTTCGTGCAATCCTGAAGGCTACCGACATCTGTGCGAGCGAGCCCGAGAAGGTGGCGAGGCTCCTCGTCGACAAGGGCTACACGACACAGTACGAGTACGCGCGCCAGGCCCTCCGAGAGATCCCGTACACCAAGTGGCGCGAGTACGACCCCGAGGACACCGTGCGGTTCTACTCCCTGCGGCTTCACGAGGCCGGCATGATCAAGTCCAGCCCCCAGAAGATCATCGCCCAGGGCACCGACTGGCGCTTCCTCAACGAGCTGAAGAAGGAGATAAAGGGGTAGCGAGTATCTGAAGAGGGCTCCTCCGAGACTGCTCTCGCCCCGCGTGACTGTGGAGGAGGTGGTCCTGATCGGAGACGGCCAGGAGGCCGGCTTCGGAAGCGAAGACCCGAGGCCCATAACTTCGGCATGCAGCCGACGGCCTTTGGCCGCGGCTGATACCGGTGTTAGACCGACAGAGACGATGGAAGCGCAAGAATACCCGTTGGAGCAGACTACCGTGAGCCTAACCACGGCATCCAGGCAGCGCGCTGATGCGCCTGGATTCTGTCAAACCAGCCCACCCGGGCTGTCGTCGGGTACTGGGTTGTCCGGGAGGAGGGGGAAGAAGGCCGATGGTGCATGAGCGCGTGGCCGAACGCCGCGCTGGGGCTACCGATCTTGAGCGCGGCATGAGCCGCCACGTCGGCGGGTTCCGTCCCGAAACGCTCGTTGCCATTGACGCAGTTGAGCGTGCGCTTGAGTTGGCTCGGCGTGGCGTCGGCGCGGCCGACATCACCGCCAAAGACGGGCGCGATCTGGTGACAGGGACCGATGTTACTGTTGAGGACGCTGTTCGAGCCATCGTGAGCGATACGGTCGGTTCCTTGGTGGTCGGCGAAGAGCGTGGTGGCGAGCCGTCAGCCGATGGTTTGCCCTACTGGCTCGTCGATCCTATCTGTGGGACCCGCAACTTTGCTTCCGGAATGCCTCTGTACTGCGTGAACCTGGCGCTCGTGGAGGGCGACCAGATCACCGTCGCTGTCGTCGGCGACCCATCAACGGACGAGATCCATGTCGCCGAACGCGGCGGACACGCCTGGGCACTGAAGGACGGCGCCCGACGCGCGCTTACCATCAGCGACGAGAGCCGGACCATCGTCATCGACGATGGTAAGTCAACCAGCGATCGCCGCAAGCGCGCCGCGCAGTTCGTCGCTCGGGCGATCCGGGCGGATCAGTGGCATGTCCGGTCATTGGGAACCACGCTGGCGCTGTCGTACTTGGCCGCCGGTCGAATCTCGGCTTATGTGCTCTTCTGGGCCTCGGCGATCCACACCGCAGCGGGCAGCCTTCTCGTCACCGAGGCGGGTGGAACCCTGTCCGATATCGACGGCCGACCCTGGACGACCCATTCGGATTCGGTCGTCGCCAGCGCCAGTCCCGATCTCCAGGAACAGCTGCTCAACCTTGCCAGGCTTGCGAAGCGTAGCGGCCGGCGCCCCGAGGACCTTTGAACCGAGGATCGTCGGCTACTTCACCGGGGCCACGACGACGTCGGTCGGCGCGCCCTTGAGGAAGTTCTCCACGTTGGTCACCGCGCGCAGCAGGCCGTCGCGGATGACCTCCGGCGTCTGGCCGGCGTTGTGCGGCGAGAGCACCACGTTGGGCAGCGTCAGGACCGGGTCGTCCGGCTTGAGCGGCTCCTCGTGGAAGACGTCGAGGCCGGCGGCGGCGATGCGGCCCTGGCGGAGGGCGTCGAGCAGCGCCTCGCGCTCGACGAGCGCGCCGCGCCCGGTGTTGATGAAGATCGCCGTCTTCTTCATGAGCGCGAACTCCCGCCGGGTCAGGAAGGCGCGCGTCTCCGGCGTGAGCCGCAGGTGCAGCGACACGAAGTCCGACTCCCTGAGGATCTCGTCCTTGGCGGCCGGCCGGGCGCCGAGACCGCGGACGTGCCCCTCGTCGCCCCGCGCGCTCCAGGCCAGCACCTCCATGCCGAGGGCCTTGGCCAGCGTGATCACGCGGGCGCCGATGGTGCCGGTGCCGAAGACGCCGAGCGTCTTGCCCAGGCACTGCACGAGCATCTCGCGCGGCCAGGTACCGGTGCGCATCTCGCGATCGATCCGCGGGATCTTCCGCCCGACGGTCAGCATGAGCGCGATGGCGTGCTCGGCCACCGCGAAGGCGTTGACGCCGGGCGTGTTGCAGACGGTGACGCCGCGCCGCCCGGCCGCCTCCAGATCGATGTTGTCGGTGCCGGTGCCCCACACCGAGACCAGTTTCAGCTCGCGGCAGGCGGCGAAGACGCCGTCGCTGAAGCGGGCGTGGGCGCGGATGTTGACGGCGACGCGGGCCCGGCCGATGCGCTTGATCAGCTCGGCTTCCTCGTCGGCGCCGCGGGCGGTGACGACGTGCGTCTCACCCAGCTTCTTGGCGCGCTCGTGCGCCGCCGAGCCCTCGAAGACGCTGGGAAAGTCGTCGGGAACGGCAATGAGCGCGTCGGGCATGGCGTCGCTCCTAGCCGGCGTTCGCGAAGGCGGCCTGGGCGGCGGCCACGCCGGCGCCCGGCTCGGCCTTGTAGCCGAGATCGCGCAGCGCGAGCTCCAGCGCCGAGAGCGTCGGCAGCACGTACTGCGGGCTGGCGGTGATGCCCATGGTGCCGATCCGTAGCGTGGTCGTGCGGATCTTGTCGAGGCCGGTGCCGATCAGGATGCCGTAACGGTCGCGCATCGTGGCGACCACGGCGGCGGTGTCGATACCCTTGGGCGCCTGGATCGACGACACCGTGTTCGACATGATCGACGCGTCGGGGAACATCGCCATCCCCATCGCGGCCACGCCGGCCCGGAGCGCGCCGGCCGCCACCGCGTGGCGGCGGAAGCGGTGCTCCAGCCCCTCCTCGAGGATGAGACGCACGGCCACCCGCATGGCCTCGGTGAGGTGGGTGGGGATCGAGACCGGCTGCCGCCGCGCCGTGCCGTCCGGCACCTTGCCGCCGCGGGAGACCGGCACCCACTGCTCGCGCCAGCGCAGGAGATCGTACGCGTAGGAGTGCGCCTTGACCTTGCGCTGCTCCATCGCCGCCCACGCGCGGTTGCTCACCGAGACGAGCGACATCCCGAGCGGCGCCGCCAGGCACTTCTGCGAGCCGGTCATGTTGAGGTCCACGCCCCACTCGTCGGTGCGGACGTCGATGCCGGCGAGCGACGACACGGTATCGAGGAGGAAGAGGCTCCCGGTCGCGCGCGCGATCTTGCCGACCTCGGCCGCCGGATAGGTCGTGCCGGTCGAGGTCTCGTTGTGCACGAGGGTGATGGCCTTGGGCCGCAGCTGCTCGGCCTCGCGGGCCAGCCGGTCGAGGTCGAGGCGGGCACCCCACTCGATCGGGAACTCGGTCATCTCGGCGCCGACCCGGCCCATGATCTCGCGCATGAGACCGCCGAAGACCCCGGCGCCGACGACGAGCACGCGGTCACCCGGCTCGATCACCGAGAGCGCGCCGGCCTCCAGCGCCGTGCGCCCGGAGCCCGGCATGAGGATGACCTCGTTGCGCGTCTGGAAGACCTCGCGCAGGGCCAGCGTCGTGGGCTCCAGCACGTTCTCGTCGAAGGCCCGGTCGTACTGGACGGCGGGCGGCTGGTTCATCGCCTGGATCACCGGCCACGGCAGCTCGGTGGGGCCGGGGATCATCAGGACGGGACGCGTCTGCACCTGGGTCCAGTTCAGCGTTGAGGCCACGTCGTGTCTCCTCCGCTCGAAAGTGGCGCCATTCTATCACCCGGAGTGGCCGGCCAGCGGCGCCCGGCGGATGAAGTAGAGGTTGCGCGCGTAGACGAACAAGCCGGCGCCCTGGCCGAGGATGAACACCGGATCCAACCGGTGGATCGCGTAGGCCAGCAGCATGAGGCCGCCGCCGACCGAGAAGTACCAGAAATGGACGGGGATCACGCTCTGCTTGCGACGCTCCGAGGCGATCCACTGGACCAGGAAGCGGGCGGAGAAGAAGGCTTGTCCGAGCAGACCGAAGCCGAGCCACACGTGTTCCGTCGTCATCGTGGAGGCACCTCGCCGGGAAGTGGAGACACAGGGCGGCGCGTTGCCGCCGGCGGCGGGCTACGACGCGCGCCCGAACATGGCCTGCAGGACTTTGTACGCCTTGCGGAGGTCCTCGGGCCGGCGGCGACCCGAGACCAGCGCGAAGATCTTCTCGGCCTCTTCGGTGGGCACGCTGGCCGGCCGGTCGGCCCGGACATCGGTGAGCTCACGCAGCGGGATGTCGAGGGCGACGGCGACGTGGTAGAGACTGTCGATCGAGATCGACTTCTCCCCGCGCTCCACCTCGCCGATGAACTTCCCGCTGAGCCCGGCCCGCTCGCCCAGCCTCTCCTGACTCAAGGCGTGCTGCTTCCGGAGCGCGCGGAGGCGCTGCCCCAGGAACTTCCGGACGTGCTTGACGGCTCTTTCTCCCACGACTACCTCTCACGTGCTGCAATTTCCCCGCCGGCGACGAGCCTTTGGGAACTTCAGCCTACCAGTGGAGTAAAGCGGTACAACCCCCAGTAGGTGTTTGTCAATCGGCGCATTTGAACTATGGGGCACGGTCCGCCGAGGGCAGCGGTTGGGTGCCGCCGGCCAGGATCGCCAGCACGAGCGCGCCGCCGTCGCTGCGTACCGCGTGCACGCATCCGGGCGGTCGCCGCACGTAGTTGCCGGCGGTGCACGTCCCGGTATCGTCGGACACGCTGCCCTCCAGCACGAACACCTGCTCGTCACCGAGGTGACGGTGGCGCGGAATGGTGGCGCCGGGCGCGTACCGCACGAGCAGCGCCTTGTGGTCGCCCTCCTCCCACAGCACTTTCCAGAACACGCCGGGGCGCCGCTCCGTCCACGGGCGGTCGGCGGCATCGACGTACTGGCTCGTCACCGGCACGTTCACGGCAGGTCGACCTCGACGACCCCCGCGGTCACCCGCACGGCGTACACGGGCACCGAGAGGTCGGGGTCGACGTTGCAGCGTCCGGTGGCCAGGTCGAAGTCGAAGCCGTGCCACGGACACACGACCGTGCCGGACTCGATCCAGCCCTCGCTCAGCGGCCCGTCCTCGTGGGGACAGGTGGGCCCCGTCGCGTAGAAGCGCCCGCCGCCGGCGTTGAACACCGCCAGCGGCAGGCCGTCGCGCTCGATGAAGGCGCCGTGCCCGACCTCGATCTCGTCCGCGCGCGCCACCGGGACGAACGCCATCACCGGGCCGCCCGCAGGGCGTCGTCGATGACGCTGCGAAAGGTCTCGACCGGGTGAGCGCCGACGAGCGGTCGCCCGTTGACGATGAACGTCGGCGTGGAGCGGATGCCCAGCGCGCGCGCCTGGGCGACGTCGGCCTCCACCGCGGAGGCGAAGCGCCGCTCGTCGACGCAGCGCTCGAAGGCGTCGCGCGGCAGCCCGAGCTCGACCGCGTAGCGGACGAGGTCGTCGCGCTCGAAGGCTGGCTGGGCCGCGAACAGGCGGTCGTGGTACGGCCAGTACCGGCCGAGCGAGCCGGCGCAGCGGGCCGCTTCGTGGGCGGGGCGGGCGAGCTTGTGCGAGGGCAGGGGAAGATCCTTGAAGACGAGCCGGACGCGCCCGTCGTATTCCTTCATGATCTGCTCCAGCGACCGCTGGACGCGCGCGCAGTACGGTCACTGATAGTCGGAGAACTCCACGATGGTGACCGCCGCCGTGGGCGACCCCTTGACCATGGTCGGATCGGCGCCGAGCTCGGGCGCCGTTTGCGCCCCCGCGCCGCCCGCGAGCCCGGCCACCAGGGCGAGGAGCCACGCGGTCCAGATGGTGTAGACTCGCGGCCGACAAGTCGACGTGACGCGAACGCCGTTCACCACGCGGAGAATACCATGGACAATGCACTGGATCTTCTCCTCGGAACGTATCCTTCGTGGTCACGGCTGGTGGTTCGGCTCGCGCTCGGGATCGTGTTCTTCGCGCACGGCGCCCAGAAGGTGTTCGGCTGGTTCGGCGGCCACGGCTTGAGGGCCACCGTGCAGACGTTCCAGCAGTACATGAAGATCCCACCAGCGGCGACCGCGCTGGCCGCGTTTCTGGAATGCTTCGGTGGCCTGGCGCTGATCGTCGGCCTCCTGGCCCGCCCCTTCGCGCTCGGGCTCATCGGGGTCATGCTCGTCGCCATCGCGAAGGTGCACTGGAAGAACGGCTTCTTCCTGGCGGCCCAGCCTGGCCAGGGCAACGGCTGGGAGTACAACTTCGCGCTGATCGCGATGGCCCTGGCCGTGGTGATCGGCGGCGCCGGCGCGCTGTCGATCGACATCCTGCTGCGCCCTTACGGCGAATAGAGCATGTCGGGGTATCGAGGGGCGCCACGGCTCCGCCGGGGCGTCACGAGCGAGTGGGGGGTCTGGGGGCCGTCTCGGGGCCCCCAGTCCAGCTAGGCAGTGGGCTTCATCGTCCGCGTGCTGGTCAACGCCGCCACCATCGCCCTGGCGGCGGCGTTCGTGCCGGGTCTCCATCTCGAGGGCGCCGTCCCCGCGCTGCTCGCCGGACTGGTCCTGGGTGTGATCAACGCGCTCGTGCGCCCGGTGCTGGTGATCCTCACGCTGCCGCTGACCCTGCTGACGCTCGGCCTGTTCTTGCTGGTGCTCAACGGCGTCTGCCTGGCGCTGACGGCCTGGCTGGTGCCCGGCTTCGACATCGCCGGCTTCCTGCCGGCGATGCTCGGCGCCCTCGTGATCTCGGTGGTGAGCTGGGTGCTCACCGCGTTCGTGAGCGACCGCGGCCGCGTCGAACGGTACCGCTAGACGAGCAGCCTGCGGAATATCGAGGAGCGCCACGGCTCCGCCGGGGCGCGACGAGCGCTGGGGGCTTGGGGGCCATATCGGGGCCCCCATGTAGGTCAGGCCGCGCGGCCGCCTTCTTCGGTGAGCGAGGTGATGATGTAGGTGCCGCTCTTCTCGTCGCGCTCGAGCGTGACGATCTTCTGCTTGGCGGCCTCCTCCAGGAGCTTCGAGAAGGTCGAGTAGCCGTAGTAGGACTCGTTGAAGGCCGGGTTCTTGCGGATCATCGTCTGCTTCACCATCGAGCCCCACAGCGTCTCTTTGTTCTCGCGCTCCAGGGCCTGGATCGCGTCGATGAGCTGGGCCATGGCCTCGGCCTTCTTCTCGGGCATGCCGCTGAGGAGCCGGGTCTTCTTGGTGTCGCGGATCAGGTCCTCGTAGAAGATGAACTCGTCGCAGTTGGCGACCAGCAGGTCGGACGACGACGACTTCACGCCCAGCCCGATCACGTAGCGGTCGTTCTCCCGGAGCTTCGACACCAGCGGCGAGAAGTCCGAGTCGCCCGAGACCAGGACGAAGGAGTCGATGTGAGTCTTGCCGTAGGCGAGGTCGAGGGCGTCCACCACCATCCGGATGTCGGCCGAGTTCTTGCCGCTGTAGCGCGACTGGGGGACGTCGATCAGCTCGATGGCCCACTCGTGGAAGGGGCGCTTGTACTCGGTGAAGCGGTTCCAGTCCGCGTAGGCGCGGCGGACGATGATCTTGCCCTTCTCCAGCAGCCGCTCCAGGACCAGCTTGAGCTCGAACTGCTTGTACTGCGCTTCCTTGACCCCGCGGGCGATGTTCTCGAAATCCATGAACATGGCCAGCTTGCGTTCGCCGTTCAATCCCGTCTCTCCCCGGGCGCGCTGGGGCCGCCCAACTGATTATATGTCCATGGCTCGCCGGCCGCGGGCAGGTTTATAGTGAGCGGCGATGGCGAAGGTGCTCTGGGAGCTCTGGAGGCAACGACGTATGAAAAAAGTTCCCGAGGCGTTGGCCGCGCGCGTGCCGCCCGGCCAGCACCTCACGACCAAGTGGCCGGTGCTCAGCTACGGCCTCACGCCGCGCTTCGATCCCCGGCGATGGAGCTTCCGCTGCTTCGGTCTCGTCGAGCGTGAGGTGTCGTGGACGTGGGAGGAGTTCCAGCGGCTGCCGCGGGTGACCCTCACCTCCGACATTCATTGCGTCACCCGGTGGTCGCGCCTCGACAACGAGTGGGAGGGCGTGCACGTCCGCACCATCATCGAGGCGTGCCGGCCCCGGCCGGAGGCGACGTTCGTCCTGCAGCACGCCGATCCCGACTACACGACCAACACGGCGCTCGCGGACCTCGTGGACGACGACGTGCTGCTGGCCCTCAAGCACAACGGCCGCGACCTCGAGCCCGACCACGGGGGGCCGATGCGACTGGTCCTCCCCAAGCTCTACTTCTGGAAGTCCAGCAAGTGGCTGCGCGCCTTCGAGTTCCTGGACGTCAACCCGCCCGGCTTCTGGGAACAGAACGGCTACCACATGCACGCCGACCCGTGGCCGGAGGAGCGCTACTCCGACCAGGAGACGCGCGCGATGCAGCAGATGCGCGCCGAGGCCGCGCGCAAGCTCCGCGAGCGCTGAGCCGCCTGGCCGCCGCGCTCGCGGTCGCGCTCACGGCGGCGGGCTGCACGACGCTGCTGGCCGGCGGCGAGGCGTCGCTGGAGCGCGCCTGGCAAGCGGCGCGTGTGTTCCGGCCGGGCGGAGCCACCCCCGCGCCGCGTGAGGTACCGGTGGTGATGTACGCGCCCGGCTGCGCCGGCATCGACGACGACCTCGACCGCTGGGTCGAGGTGCTCACCCGGCAGGGCTACGCGGTGATCGCCGTGGACCACCCGGCCCGGGGCGACCGCGCGCGCGCCTGCGGCGCCACCACGCTGTATGGCCCCGCGGATATCCAGACGCTGGCGACGCGTGACGCCGAGCTCCGCTACGCGCTTCGCCAGGTGCGTACGCTGTCGTGGGTGCGCCAGGCCGGCGTGTTCCTGCTGGGGGTCGGACAGGGCGCGGTCGTGGTCGGCGGCTACGCCGGGCCCCCGTTCACCGGCTACATCCTCACCGGCTGGACCTGCACGTCACCCCACCCGCGCGGCGGCCTGGCGACGGCGCTCACCCGTCCGGTGCTGGCGATCCGCTGGGCCGACGATCCGCGGTTCCGAGACCCGGCGTGGAACGGCGACTGCGGCGCGAGTCTGGGCGCGCGCCCGTCGTCGCGCTCGATCATCCTGGACGGTACCGGACACGCCGTCGCCGGAGACGAGCGCGCCGAGCGCGCCGTCGTCAACTTCCTGCAGCTGCACACGCCGCGCTGAGGTCAGGCCGGGCGCGGCCGCCGCCCGGCCAGCGGCACGAGGGCGCCGGCGAGCGCCACGCCGGCCATGGCCAGGAAGGTCGCCGCGAATCCCCAGCGCGCGACCGCCAGCCCCGACGACATGGCGCCGATGGCGATCCCCAGCTCGAGCGCGGTGAAGAACGTCCCGATCGCGCGGCCACGATCGGCTGGCGCGACGACGTCCACGCACCACGCCATCAAGGCCGGTTGCGCGATGCCGCCAGCGAGGCCGTAGAGCGCGCCGACCAGCGCCAGCGCCAGCGCGCCCTCGCTCAGCGCCAGCACGCCCAGCGCCACCGCGGCCAGCGCGAGGCCGGCCGCCGCGCCGGGGGCGCGGCCGAAGCGATCGGAGAGGCGCCCGGCCGGCCCGCGGGTGAGCGTGAGGACGAGGGCGTAGACGAGGAAGAAGACGCCCGGGTTCACGCCCAGCGCCTGGGCGTGCAGCGGCAGGAACGTGACCAGGGCGCCGTACGTGAGCATCAGGCAGCCGATGACCAGTGCGGGGCCGAGCGCGGGACGGCTGATCGTCGAGGCCAGGGTGAAGCGTGCCGGGCTCGGCGTGGCCAGCGTCTCCGACGTCGCGAACGCCAGCCCGAGCGCGACCAGCGCCGTCACCGCCGCCACCGCGAAGAGGCCGCCGAAGCCCAGGCGCGTGAGCAGCTCGACCCCGCTGATCGGGCCGAGCGCCATCGCGATGCTGCCGGCGGCGCCGAAGAGCCCCATGAACTCGCCGCGGCGGGCGGCCGGCGCGACGTCGGCGATCAGCGCGGTCGCCGCGGTCGGAAAGAGCGCCATGCCGGCGCCGTGCAGCAGCCGCACCGCCACCAGCGCCAGCACGCCGGCGCTGACGGCGTAGCCGAGCGGGGCCAGGGCGAACACCACCGCGCCCGCGAGCATGAACGGCCGCCGGCCCCAGCGGTCGGTGCCCCAGCCCGTCCACGGGCGCAGGAGCATCGACGTGATGGCGAAGCAGCCCATGATCATCCCGATCGCGCCGTCGGAGGCGCCCAGGCGCCGGAGATAGAGCGGCAGCGTGGGCAGCAGCAGGAAGAACGAGAAGAAGAACGCGAAGCTGGCGAGCCACAGGACGAGCAGGCGGCGAGGGCTCACGGCGAGCGCGCGGAGAGCGGTCAGGCGGCGGCGCGGCGCGTGGCGCGGACCACCCACCAGTGCACGATCAGCGCGCCCGCCAGCACGGCGACGCCGAGCACGAGCCAGTGGATCTCGCCGCGGGGCTCGGTATCGCGGTAGTGCAGCAGACCGATCAGCACCAGCGCGCCGCCGATGATGGCGGCGACGCTGCGCGCCAGGCGCACGAAGCGCAGCCACACCGGCCGGCTCTCGCCGAGCGTCACGCCCACGCCGAGCAGGACCATCGCGGCGATCACCAGACAGGCGGCGCCGAAGCCCAGCGCCCACACCACGGTGACCTCGGCCGCTTCGCGCACGGGACCGATGTAGAGCATGTGGGCGACGACCCACACCGCGATCACCGCGAGCGCGACGCTGCCGGCCGCGCGGGTCATGGCATCAGGAACCCGCGCAGGAGCGACTGGAACGCCGCCGGCTGGTCACCGGGCACGGTGTGGCCGGCGCCGGGCACGACGACCAGTCGGGCCGCGGGCAGCGCGTCGACCATGCGCTTGGCCGTCTCCTCGGAGAGCACGTCGGACTCGGCGCCGCGCACCAGCAGGGTGGGGCAGGCGATCGCGCCCCACTGCGGCCACAGGTCCGCGGGCACCCGCAGGCGGCCCTGGCGGATCGCGTCGCGAAGCGCGCGGTCGTACTTCCACGTGAGGCCGCCGCCCGGCCCCGGCCGCACCGCGTGCTGGGCACGGTGGCGAAGCATGGCCTCGGTGTAGCGGGGATTGTTCGCGCGCATGGAGGCGACCACGTCCTCGACGGTCTCGAAGTATTCGGGGGCGCCGGCCATGAGCGCGCCGACCCGGGCCCGCCCGGCCGGCGCGATCTCGGGGCCGATGTCCACGACGACGAGGCGCTCGACCCGGTCGGGATGGCGGCCGGCGAAGTTGATCGCCACCCGGCCACCCAGCGAGAGCGCGAGGAGCGAGAACCGGCGCAGATCGAGCGCATCGGCGAACGCGACGAGGTCGCCGAGCAGTGCCGCGTCCGAGTAGTCGCCGTCGGGGGCGGGATCGGAATCGCCGTGGCCCCGCTGATCCAGCGCGAGAACCCGCAGGCGCCCGGCCAGGAGACGCGCCTCGTCGTCCCACGTGCGCGCGTGCCCCGTGATGCCGTGCAGGGCGACGACGACCGGGCTGGCCGGCCCGCCCCACTCGGTGTAGTGGAAGCGGTGGCCGTGGAGGGCGACCGTGCGATCCGTGTGCATGGCGCGATTGTACTCCTGGCGTACCGGGCCCCGCCCGCCGCGCCCTCAGCAGGCCGGACGCTTCGGTATCCGCAGCGAGCCGGCCGCGCTCTCCCAGACGTAGTGGCACGCGATGTGGAAGAAGATCACCCGCTCGCCGGAAAACTGCATCTCGAATTCCATGTCGTTGCCCTTGATGGGCTCGTCGCAGGCCGCGCACGTATGGGTGCCGTCGGCGAGGCCGGCCCAGCATCGGTAGGCGGGCGGGGGCGGAAGCTGCCTGCGGAGGAGGCGTTCGCGGACCCGGCTGCGCACGTCGTTCGCCATGATGCCACCTACAGCGAAGCCAGCGGTCGGGGGCAGGTGAGCAGCACTCTAGGGCGGCCGGATGGCGAAGTCAAACGGGGAACCTGTTACGATCCGGCTGATGGCGACGCCCGCGGGACACACGCACGCCCGGGCCACCGCCGCCGCGCGGTCGCGGCCGGTCCTGGCGCTGACGCTGGCGCTCACGTGCGCCTTCATGGTCGTCGAGCTGATCGCCGGCTTGTGGACCGGCAGTCTCGCGTTGCTCGCCGACGCCGGCCACATGCTCACCGACGCCGGCGCGCTGGCCCTGGCCCTCTTCGCGACGTGGATCGCCGCCCGCCCGCCGACGCCGGCCAAGACCTACGGCTACTACCGCGCCGAGATCCTCGCCGCGCTCGTCAACGCGCTGGTGCTCCTGGTCGTGGCGGGCGTGATCCTGTCCGAGGCCTGGCGGCGGTGGCACGCGCCGTCCCCCGTGCTGGCGGGCCCGATGGCGATCGTCGCCGCCGGCGGCCTCGCCGTGAACGTCGCCTGCGCGTGGCTGCTGCACCGCGGCGCCGCCGACAGTCTCAACGTCCGGGCGGCCTATCTCGAGGTGCTCGGCGACGCCCTCAGCTCGCTGGCGACGCTCATCGCCGCCGGCGTGATGCTGCGGACGGGCTGGACCGGCGCCGACCCACTGGCCGGCGTCGCGATCGCGCTGCTGATCGTGCCGCGCACCTGGTCGCTGCTGAAACAGGCGGTGAACGTCCTGCTGGAGGGCACGCCGCCCCACCTGGAGCTGGGCGAGATCGAGGCGGCGATGTGCGCGGTCGCCGGCGTGCGGCACGTCCACGACCTGCACGTGTGGACGCTGACGTCGGGGCGGGAGGCGATGAGCGCCCACGTCGTGGTCGACGACGTGCGTGAGAGCGAGCGCTTGCTGGACGCCTTGCACGCGCTGCTGCACGCCCGCTTCGGCATCGACCACACGACGATCCAGCTCGAGACGGCGCCACCGAGCGTGCTGCAGATCAAGACGCCGGGATCCGCGTAGACGGCTCGCGGCGGCCCGCCGCGGGATGGCGGTATAGTTGGCGCATCACACCACCGGGGGACGGACCATGGCCACGTTTGCGCTGACCGAGCGGGCGATCTTGTTGAAGGCCGAGGACGACGTCGCCATCGCCAAGAAGGAGCTGGCGGCCGGCACCGTGCTGGAGGACGGGCCCGCGCGCATCGAGGTCCGGATGGACATCAAGCCCGGCCACAAGGTCGCCCGGCGGGCGGTGCGTCAGGGCGAGCCGGTGCGGCGCTACGGCCAGGTGATCGGCTTCGCCACCCAGGACATCGCGGTCGGCGACCACGTCCACACGCAGAACCTGGACATCGGCGAGCTGGCGGCCGACCGCTATGAAGTTGGCGTGGACGTCACACCCGTCGACTTCTACCCGCCCGAGCAGATGCGTTTCTTCGACGGCTTCAAGCGCGAGGACGGCCGGGTCGGCACCCGCAACTACGTGGCGATCGTCTCCGGCGTCAACTGCTCGGCCAGCGTGAGCCAGTTCGTGAAGGACAAGTTCCGCGATGTGCAGAAGGACTTCCCGAACGTCGACGGCGTGCTGGCGATCACGCACAAGTCGGGGTGCGGGACCAAGCTGTTCGGCGAGGACCACATGGCGCTGCAGCGCGTGCTGGCCGGCTACGCCAAGCACCCCAACGTCGCCGCCTACATCCTCATCGGCCTCGGCTGCGAGGTGAACCAGGCCGCGGTGATGGTCGAGCGCCAGCGCATGGCCGTGCCCGGCCACGCCGAGCGCAAGCCGTTCCTGGTCAACATCCAGGAGGCGGGCGGCATCCGCAAGACGGTGGAGCGTGCGGCAATCGAGGTCGCCAAGCTGCTGCCCATCGCCAACGCCGCCCAGCGCACGAAGCAGCCGGTTTCCGAGCTGACGCTGGCGACGAACTGCGGCGGCTCCGACGGCAACTCCGGCATCACCGCCAACCCGGCGCTCGGCTGGGCCGTCGACGAGCTGGTGCGCTACGGCGGCACCGGCGTGCTGGCCGAGACGCCCGAGATCTACGGCGCCGAGCACCTGCTGATCCGACGCGCGATCAACGAAGGCGTCGCCAAGAAGCTCGTCGATCGCTACAAATGGTGGGAGTGGTATTGCCGCGGCATCGAGGCGATGGACAACAATCCTGCGCCCGGCAACAAGGCGGGCGGCATCACGACCGTCTTCGAAAAGTCCTTGGGCGGTGTCACCAAGGGCGGCACCACGCCAATGATGGACGTCTTCCAGTACGGTGAGCCCATCAGCACGCGCGGCTTCGTGTTCATGGACACGCCCGGCCACGATCCGGTGTCGATCACCGGGCTCGTCGCCGGCGGCTGCAACGTCATCTGCTTCACCACCGGCCGCGGCTCGGTCTTCGGTTGCAAGCCGGTCCCGTCGATCAAGCTGGCGACCAACTCCCTCATGTACCGCCACATGCAAGAGGACATGGACGTCAACTGCGGTGTCATTCTCGAGGGCACGCCGCTGGCCACGGTGGGACGTCAGATCTTCGAAGAGGTCGTTGCGGTGGCCTCGGGCAAGCGCTCCAAGAGCGAGCTGTCCGGCGTCGGCGAGGAGGAGTTCGCGCCGTGGATCATCGGGCCGGTGATGTAGCGTCGCGGACGGTCGCGGTCAGCATCGTGGGCGGGTTCCTCGGAGGGCTCGTCGGCGCCGCGGTCATGAGCGCCGGCCACACGGTCCTGAGCCCGGCGCTGCCGGCCGACGAGCCTCCGCTCCCGGAGCGCGAGGAGGACGCCACCCTCAAGGTGGCCGACGCCGTCTCCCGGGCCGTGAGCGGCCGGCCGATTCCCGCGCCGGCCAGGCCGATGGTCTCGACCCTGGTTCACTATGGCTTCGGCGCGGCGATGGGCGCCGCTCAGGGCGCCGCGGCGGCCCTGACACCACTCGCGACCGTCGGTGGGGGCGTCGGCTTCGGGGCAGCGGTATGGGCCGGCGCTCACGCGATCGTCGTGCCGGCGCTGGGACTGGCCCCGTCGCCGCTCCGGCGCCCGCCGGCGCGGGAAGGCCTCGAGCTGGCGCTACACCTCGTCTACGGCGCGTGCGCCGAGCGCGTGCGGCGCATCACGGTCGGGCTGTTGGCCTGACGCGCCGAGGCCGGCGGCGAGGTGCCGGGCCACGACCGATCCGATCAGGGCCGCGACGCACGTGATGGCGATGGCCACGGCCGTCTCCGCGGCCGACGGCACCAGCGGCTGGAACGCCGGGCTGTGGCTCGTGGACCAGCCGTACAGCGCGAGCAGCGCCAGGCCGTAGGCGACGCACGCCGCCGCCGGGCGTCGTCGCGGATCCACCGCGGTCATGACGGCGGCGGCGAGCACCGGCAGCAGCAGGCGGATCGGCTGCGGCATGCCCGCGCCGCGACTCTTCGCGCGGATCGCCGCGGCCAGGGCGATCGGCGAGGTCGGATCCTTCTCGATCTCCTCGCCGATCACCGACTCCGGCTGCAGGATCTCGAACCCCACCCGCGCGATCTGCTCGCCCACGATCGAGACGCCGAGCGCGACGACGACGATCGCCACCGGCGTCCATCGCCGGTCGACGAGCCGGGCGGCCGGGATCAACGCCAGCGGCAGGGCGAGGGCGCCCAGCATCGCGAAGGTGTGGAAGGCGACGCCGCCGTGGGTGAACGCGGTCAGCCAGGCCGGCTCCAGCACGACGCGCACGCCGCCGTAGAGCAGGCCCCCACCGAGCAGCAGCGCCGCCAGCCGCGCGCGGCGGCCGACCGGGTAGACCTCGGCGGCGATGACCAGCGTGCCGAGCGTGTTGACGGCCGAGCCCAGCAGCCCGAGCAGGTGCGGGGGACTCCACAGCGTGACGTCGAGACCGAAGAGCCGGTGCCAGAGATCGTCGATCGGCGCGGCCAGGACCACGAGGCCGATGCCCCACGCCGCCAGGTGAACGCCCCGCGTGGAGGTGAACCCGGCGACCGTGATCGCGCCGCGGGGCGGTCCGTTCCGGTGGGCGGCGACCGTGTCGAGCGCGAGCACGGCGAACGCCACCAGCAGGCCGGCGGTGACGCCCCCGTACATCATGAGGTGCGGGGCGATCCAGAACGTGTCGCGGCCGATGAGCAGGTGCCACTGGATGTCCCAGGTGAGCCCCCACGCGCCCAGCAGCTTGCCGGCCAGGAGCACCCAGAGCGCCACGACGTGGCATGTCCGGACCCGAGCACCCATGGCGTCAGCATATCCCAGCGCGCTCGAACGTCATGCGCCCGGCGCCGTTGACTCAGGCCAGATACCGCGGTATCGTGATACCGCCATGCCCAAGCTTGTGACGACGAACCTGCGCTTTCCCGAGGAAACGTTCCGGGAGCTGCGTTACCACGCCGCTCGCCGTCGTGTACCCATCGCGCTGGTCGTCCGCGAGGCGGTCGAGCGCTACCTGGGCCGGACCGACGACGACACCGAGATTCCGTTCGGAAGCGACCCCGCGGACGCGTTCATCGGCTGCGTCGCCAGCGGCGCCGGTGACGAGTCAGTCAATCACGACCACTACCTCTACGGGTGGCCCAAGGAGACCGATGGCGAAGCTTCTGGCCGACAGCAGCGCGCTGCTCGCCCTGACCGACCGCGACGATCGGCACCACGCGGCGGCGAGCGACTTCCTGCGGCAACACCCGCGCCTACGGCTCGTGGCGACCGAGCTGATCGTGGCCGAGGTGGCAACGCGCCTGCGCGCCCGGGGCGACGCCGAGCGGGCCGCAGGGTTCGCCCGTAGTCTCCTGGAGGGCGGTCGCTACGAGGTCATGTTCGTCGAGCCGGACCTGTTTCGCGCGGCGTTCGATCGGATGGTGCGTCTCCGGGACAAGCGGCTCAGCCTGACCGACTGTGCCAGCTTCGAGCTGATGGATCGGCTGGGATTGCGCGCCGCGTTCACCTTCGACCGGGACTTCCGGGACTGCGGCTACGAGATGGTGCCCCAGATCGCCTGACCGCCACGGAGACCCCGCTCACGACTGGACGACGGTGACCACGAGGCCGATCGACGCCAGGATGTTGCCGACGCGCACGCACTCGGTCTCGGGCCCGACCTTCACCACGGCCCGGCCGGTGTTGTGGACCTGCCAGGCGATCTCCCAGCCCTCGGCCTCGCTACAGGCGATCGCCTTCTGCAGCTGCTTCACCACCTGTTCGAAGGTGTGGCAGTCGCAATTGTGGAGGACGGTCATCCAGGGGGGCGCAACCTCGGTCCCCGTCCCGGTGATCTCCTCGACGTCGGGGGTCGGCAGGACCCGTTCGACCATGCCCTCGATTCTACAACCGCCGCCCGGTCCTACTCGACGACCTCATGAGGCCGCCGGCCTGGGCGAATCCACGGCTGTAGTAGATCGCCGGGAGTCGATTCCGGAGTGAGAGCTGCGCCAGGCGCGCTTCGTGTCCGGGCAGCGCGGGAGACGCCAGGATGGCCAGCGCCTCGGCTCGGGCCGCCCTCGCGGTGAGGAAGACGTCGACGATGACGTCCACGTTCCGGCGGACGAGGTCACGGGCCAGGTCGGGAAGCCGATCCAGCTTCCCTTGGGCGGAGAGGACGTCCAACGCAACGGTGCCTCCCTCCACGTCGCCGAGGTGTTGAGCAGGACGCCCACCGTCGGGACCTTCCCGGCGGGCTGCGCGCCGACCACGGGCGCAGCGCGCTAAGGTCCGGCCCCCAGCGCGCCGGACGCGCGCAGCGCGGCGATGCGGCGGGGATCGTAGCGCAGGATCTCGTGCAAGATCTCGTCGGTGTGCTGGCCGAGGCGGGGGGCAGGCGCCGGCGCGCCAACCGTGCCCGTGGTCCGTACCGGCGAGGCGACCTCGCGCACGCGGCCGAACGCCGGATGCTCCACCTCGAGGATCATCCCGCGCGCGCGGACCTGCTCGTCCTCCAGCGCCTGCGCGAGCGTATTGACCGGCGCGCACGGCACGCGGCCGCGCAGCCGCTCGAGCCAGTCGGCGGTCGTCCGCTCCCCGAAGCGCGCCTTGAGGATCGGCAGCAGCGCGTCCTTGTGGGCGAACCGGTCGGCGAAGGTGGCGAAGCGCGGGTCGCGGCCGACCTCGGTCAGGCCCAGGGCGTCGATCAGGGCCTGCCAGAACTTCTCCTTGTTGCAGAAGACGACGAGCCAGCCGTCGCGGGTGGGGAAATTCTGCGCCGGCACCAGCGACTGGTGGCCGGAGTCCGCCACCCGGTCGGCCTGCCAGTCGCGGTTCAGCGCCCAGATCGCGAAGTACGAGAGCATGCTGACGGCGGTGTCGAGCAGCGAGATGTCGATGTCGCGCCCCACCCCGGTGCGCTGGGCGTCCCAGAGGCCGGCCAGCAGCGCGGCCATGGACGCGTAGCCGCCCGCGAAGTCCACGACCGACACGCCGCACTTGCCGGGCGGCCCGTCCG
Source organism: uncultured Candidatus Rokubacteria bacterium (assembly GCA_963743355.1). Classification (GTDB taxonomy): domain Bacteria; phylum Methylomirabilota; class Methylomirabilia; order Rokubacteriales; family CSP1-6; genus AR5. The sequence continues at coordinate 1,202,035 of CAVUPM010000002.1, read as the reverse complement.
GCTCGCCGGTGACCGACATCCAGCCCGCGTAGCCCTGGATCAGGTAGTCGAACGCCGGCTCGGCGGCGCGGGGGCCGGTGGCGCCGAAGCCCGAGAGCGAGCAGCAGACGACGGCCGGGTTGACGTCGCGCAGCGTCGCGTACGTCAGGCCGAGCTTGGCCGGCAGATCGCCGCGCAGATTGTTGTAGACGGCGTGGCAGACGCGGACCAGGTCGTGCAGGACCACCTGGCCGTCGGGGTGCTTGAGGTCGAGCGTCAGCGACTTCTTGCCGCGGTTGAACGACTGGAAGTACAGCGAGTCGCCGTCCGCGGCGTACGGCCCGACCTGGCGAGAGACGTCGCCGCCGACGGCGGGGTCCTCGAGCTTGATCACCTCGGCGCCGAGGTCGGCCAGCAGCTGGGTGCCGAACGGCCCGGCGCCGAACTGCGAGACGGTCACGATCCGCAGACCGTGCAGCATCGGCCGCGCCGCGGGCGCCTTATCGTTGTTCATCGAGGGCCTGCTCACCAAGGGTGGCGTGGTTCTTCATGGGGACGAGCGCCGTGCGCTTGAAGGTCATGACCCGCTCGCCGCGCTGGTTGATCACCCGCGTCTCGACGCTCACCGTCCCGCGGTCGCCCTGCTTCGACTCCCGCTTGGCGAGGACCGTCGACTCCGAGTAGAGCGTGTCGCCGATGAAGGTCGGCGCCTCGTGGACGATCTTCTCGATCTCGAGGTTGGCGATGGCCTTGCCCGAGACGTCGGCCACCGTCATGCCGATGCCGATCGAGAACACCAGCGGCCCCAGCACCAGTCGCTGGCCGTGCTGGGTGTGGGTGGCCGCGTAGTGCGCGTCGCTGTGCACGGGATGCTGGTTCATCGTGAGCAGCGCGAACCACGTGCAGTCCGCCTCGCCGATCGTCCGCCCCGGCCAGTGCTTCATCACCTGGCCGACCGTGAACTCCTCGAAGTAGCGTCCGTAGGCCATGCCGGTTCGCCTCAGGGCACTACCATGCCGCGCACCACTAGGCGCGCGGGCTCAGGGACACGAGGAACGCGAGGAGCCCGAGGCCGGCCAGCACGGTACGGACGGCGTGCAGACGGCCCCACCGGCGGAGCACGCGCAACGACTCCGCGTCTCCGAGCGACTCGGGGCCGAGCAGGCGGCGGTTGGTCGGCATGATGACGATGAGGGTGAGCGGGATCACGGCGCCGATGGCGACGGCCCCGGCCAGCCACGTCCACCGCCGCGTCAGCGCGGCCATCGCGGTGCCGCTCACGAAGGCGATCGCCGCGAACGACGCCTGCCACGGCGCCGCCCGCCGATAGCTCGCCCGGAACTGCGCGAGCCCGGCGGCGGCGCCGCTGTCGAGACGCGCGGGGTGCTCGACCACGGAGATGTAGAGCGCCCACGCCGTGAACGCGGTCGCGCTGACCATGGCGGCCGCCGCCGCGAGCCCGGCCGCGGTCATCGCGCTGCCACCAACCGGTCGGCCAGGTCGGCGCGCAGCGTGTCGTCGTCCACCGGCACGAACAGCAGCCGGGCGGCGTCGCGGTAGAAGCGCTCGACGGGGAACTCGCTGACGTAACCGTAGCCGCCGTGGATCCGCATGGACTCCAGCGTGGCGCGCGCGGCGACCGACGAGGCGTGCAGCCGCGCCATGGCGGCCGCCGCGGGGTCGAGGGCGCCGCCCGCCTCGCTCCCGGCGGCGTGGTAGGTGAGCAGCCGCGCCGCCGTGATGCCGGTCGCCATGTCGGCGAGCTTGAGCTGGACCGCCTGGTGCTGGCAGAGCGGCTTGCCGAAGGTCGTGCGCTGCTGCGAGTAGCGCAGCGCCGCCTCGAAGGCGGCCTGGGCGAGACCGACGGCGACCGCGGCGGCGGCGAGTGACGCGACGCCGCGGACGGCGGCCGCCGCGTCAGGGGACTCCAGTACGATCGCCGGCCGCACCCCGTACAACGTCAGCACGCAGGGATCGAGGCCGCGCGCCCCGAGCGTCGCCTCCGGCACGCCGATGCGCAGTCCCGGCGTGCCGCGCTCCACGACGGCGACGAGCCGGCGCCCGGCGGGCGCGGAGGCCTCCACCGCGAACCAGTGCGCGCGCGGGGCGTTGTCGACCAGGCCGGTCGCCCCCGTCAGCCGCCAGCCGTCGCCGGTCCGCTCGGCCGCGACGTCGCCGGTGACGACCGTCGTCGCGACCTGATCCGCGCGGGCCAGGGCGGGCAGCCGCGCCTCGCGCTCGGCGGGTGTGGCGAAGCGCTCGAGGGCCCACGTCGCGGTGAGATGGCCGGCGGCGGCGGCCGCGACCGTTGTCCAGCCGCGTCCTAGCTCCTCCAGGATCATCGCGGTGGTGACGAGGTCGAGGCCGAGCCCGCCCTGCCGCTGGTCCACCACCGCGCCGAGGACGCCCAGCTCGGCCAGCTCGCGCACGATGGCCTCTGGATATCGCCCGGCCGCCTCGTGCTCGGCGGCGACCGGCCCGAGCGACTTGTCCACGAACTGCCGTACCGCCAGGACGAGCTGGCGCCGCTCCTCGGGCTCGCCCTCGCGCGAGGTGAGGGCGCCCAGCCGCTCGCCGTGCCGGACGACGAGCTGGCGGGCGATGAGCGTGCGCTGGATCTCGTTGGTGCCCTCGCCGATGATCATGAGCGGCGTGTCGCGGTAGTGGCGCTCGACGCTCAGGCGCGCGAGCGTGCCGGCCTCGCCGTGCACGCGCATGGCCGCCACGGCCACCTCGTGCGCCGTCTCCGACGCGAACAGCTTGGCCATGCCGGCCTCGAGATCGCAGCGCTCGCGCCGGTCCTTCATGCCGGCCGCCCAGTAGGTGATGAGCCGGGCGGCCTGCACGCCGGTGGCGAGGTCGGCCAGCGCCGCCGGCGCCCGGCCGTCGGCGCGCGCGCGGGCGCGCGCGGCGTCGTAGGCCGCCTGGGCCACGCCGACGCAGCGGGCGGCGATGTTGATGCGGCCGGCCTCGAGCCCGCTCATCACCTGGCCGAAGCCGCGGCCCTCGACGCCGCCCACCAGATTGGCGGCGGGCACTTCGTAGCCCTCGAACAGGAGCTCCACGGTGTCGACGCCCTTGTAGCCCAGCTTGGCCAGCGATTTGACGACGCGGAAGCCGGGATGGCCCTTCTCCACGATGAAGCACGACATGCCGCGGTGCCGCGGCTGCGCGCGCGGGTCGGTGAGCGCCAGCAGCGCGAAGGCGTGCCCCTCGCGGCCGTTGGTGATGAACATCTTGCTGCCGTCGATCACGTAGCGGTCGCCCTCGCGGCGGGCGGTGGTGCGGATCGCCTGCACGTCGGAGCCGGCGTGCGGCTCGGTGAGGCAGAGGCCGCCGCGGGCCTCGCCGCTCGCGAAGCGGGGGAGGAACCGCTTCCGCTGCTCGTCGGTGCCGTGCTGCAGCACGATGAGCGTGGCCATCGTGTGGCTGTTGAGCACGCCGGCCAGCGACATCCAGCCGCGGCACAGCTCCTCGATGACGCGCGCGTACGTGGTGACGTCGAGGGCGAGGCCGCCATACTCGGTGGGGACGAGCGCGCCGAACAGCCCGAGCACGCGCAGGCGGGCCACGAGCGCGTGCGGATAGGCGTCGGCGTGCTCCAGGGCGGCGGCGACCGGGCGCACCTCGTCGTCGACGAAGCGGCGGACGGCGACGACGATCGGAGGGGTCATGACGAAGCCGATAGTACAATGAGCGCGGATGGCTCTGGACGACCTCGTTTTACTTTTCCAGCGCTGGCTCGACCGCACGGTTCGCCGGCTGCGACTGGGCCGCGCGCCCCATGCGGGCCGCCGCCGCCTGCTCATCGTGCAGATCGATGGCCTCTCGCGGGCGGTGCTGCAGCGCGGCCTCGACGAAGGTCGCATGCCGTTCCTGCGCCGGTTGCTCGACCGTGGTGGCTGCCGGTTGCACCCGATGTCGGTCGGGCTGCCGACCTCCACGCCGGCGTTCCAGATGTCGGCGATGTACGGCGTGTCGCCCGACATCCCGGGCTTCCACTATCACGACAAGCGGCGACGCCGCGACGTCTACTTCCCGCGCGCGGGTGACGCCGCCCACGTCGAGGCAACGCAGGCCGCCGGCCGGCTCGGCATCGTGACCGGCGGCAGCACGTACGGTTGCGTCTTTACCGGCGGCGCCGCCAACAGCCTCATGACCTTCGCGATGCTCAAGCGACCGTCGGGCGACGGCGTCCTGCGCGCGCTGTCGGCGGCCGTGGTGCTCGTCTGGGTCGTGATCAAGAGCCTGGCGATCTCCGTCGTCCAGCTCGTGCGCGCCCTGCTCGGCTTCGTCGCCGACCCGGTGGGGGCGCCGGGCGGCTGGAAGCTGCTCGCGCTGAAGATCGGCGTGTCGGTGTGGATCCGCGAGCTGTTCACGCTGTCGACGGCGCGCGATCTCTACGCGGGGACGCCGGCCGTGTACGTGAACTACCTCGACTACGACATCTTCGCCCATGCCTGGGGACCGCGGCACCGCCGGGCGCTGCGGGCGCTGCACCCCATCGATCACTCACTGCGGGTGCTGTGGCGGGCATCGCGGCGCGTGCCCGAGCACCGCTACGACATCTATCTGCTGGCCGACCATGGTCAGGCGCACTGCACACCCTACGAGCGCCTGACCGGAGGGCGCCGGATCGAGCGCCTGCTCTTCGAGGACTTCTTCACCCCGGCCGGTGCCCACGAGGTGGCGCCGGGGCGGCCCGAGGGCCGTCGGCTGGCCAGCGGCATCAAGGCGATGCGCAGCGGCCGCACACCCGGGGCCGTGCAGCGCTTCATCAACTATCTCGAGCACGATTTCCCCTGGCTGCTGGGTGAGGTGAAGGAGGCGCGCGAGCAGGGCGGCGTGCGCGTGATCGCGGCCGGGCCCAACGCCTTCGTCTATGTCCTCGACGAGCCGGCGCCGCTCGATCTCGAGGGCATCGAGCAGCGCTTTCCGAGTCTGGTGGAGAACATCTCGCGCAGCCGCGGCATGGGGTTCGTGCTGGCCCGCGCGGCGGACGGCCCCGTGTGCTTCTGGCGGGGCAAGCGCTACGGCCTGGCCGAGCTGGGCACCGGGCCGTTCGCCGGCCGCGCCGATCTCGATCTGGTCGTGGCGGGCATCCGCGACCTCATGGCGATGCCGAGCGCCGGCGACCTCGTCCTCTACGGGCTGGAGGCGCCGGAAGGCCACGTGTCGTTTGTCACCGAGACCGGCGCTCACGCCGGGCCCACGGAGGACGAGATGCAGACGTTCATCGTCACGCCGCCGGGTGTGACCCTGTCCACGCCGATCACGCACCCGCTCCAGCTCTATCCGCACTTCGTCCAGTATCAGGCTGGAACGTGACCCCGCTCGTCACGGCCAGTTACAACATTCACCGCGGCGTCGGCCTCGACCGCCGGCGCGACCTCGAGCGCATCGCACGCGTCATCGAGGAGATCAATCCTGACGTCATCGGCTTGCAGGAGGTCGTGCGCATCAACGGCGGCGTGGCCCACGCCGACCAGGCGAGTTACCTGGCCGACCGCCTCGGTCTGACGCTCGTGATGGGTGAGACGCGCCCCTTCGGCGACGGCACCTACGGCAATGCCGTCCTCACGCGGCTGCCGGTGCTCGCCTCGACGCGCTGCGATCTCTCATGCGACGGACGCGAGCCGCGCGGCTGCCTGCGCGTCGACCTCGGCGTGGACGGTACGGCGCTGCACGTCTTCAACTCCCACTTCGGGCTGGGCTTCCGCGAGCGTCGCGCGCAGGTCGAGCTGCTGCACGCCTTCCTGCGCGCCACGGATTGCGCGGGCCCCCGGCTGTTGCTGGGGGATTTCAACGAGTGGCATCGCGGGCCCGTCACCCGCGGCTTCCACCGCGAGTTCTCCTCGCCCATGCGACGGATGCGGCGCACGCACCCGGCCGTGTTTCCGCTCTTCCGCCTCGATCGGATCTACTGGGACGTGGAGCTGCAGGGCGAGGAGTTCCACGTGCATCGCAGCCGCCTGGCCCGGGTCGCCTCCGACCACCTGCCGGTCGTCGCCCGCGTCCGCGTGCGTCCCCGTTCCCGGATCGTGCCCTACGTCACCGGCGACGCGTTGCCCCCGGCCGAATAGCCACGGCCACGAACCTGCCGCCCGTCGAGCCCGTGCCGCCGTCGCCGGAGGTCATCGCGGCTCCTCCGGTGATGCCGGTCCGCCGCCGCGCGGCCGGCCGCGTCGTCACCGGCGTCTCCGCGCTGGTGCTGCTCACCATGGCCACACTGCTCGTGCGTCTGCACCTCGGCGAGCCGCGCCTGGCCAGCCTGAACGACCCGGAGCGGGCGCTGGCGTTGATCGTCGAGCGCACCATGGACGCCCACGCCGCGCTCGCCGCCGCGCCGTCGTGGGAGCGCCGGCTCTACGCGCTCACGCTCAGCGACGCCAGCAGCGAGATCGGCCAGGCCATCGACTGGTACGACGAGCTGGCGGGACACTCGCTGGCCCCGGACGTCGACCTGCGATTGGCCATCCTGCTCGGCGAGGCCGGCCGCCGCGAGCGGCTGGAGCGCGTGCTGCGGCAGTGGCAGGTGCGGGGCGAGCCCCTGGCGAGCCAGGCCGCGGTGATCGCGGCCGCCTATCTCGGGCCCGGCGACATCGACACCGGCGGCGCCAGCGAGACGCTGGGCGAGCTGGGACCCGGGTGGTTCGCGGACGCACTTGCGCTGCGGGTGGCCGCCAGCCTGGACAACCCGGTGGTCGCCGAGACCGCCCGTGAGGCGCTCGCCGCGCGGGCGGGGCGGCTGCTCTGGCGGCTGCGCGCGCTCGCCGCGCTCGACCTGGGGCTGCTCGTGCTGGGTCTCGTCGCGCTGCGCCGGCTCTGGCGGCACCTCCGCGGAGAGAGGCCCGCCGTGGCGGACGCGCTGCTGCCGCCGCCGTGGTCGCTGAGGGCCGGCCTCGCCACCCTCGTGCGCGGCGGCGCCCTGGCCGCGCTGGTGCTGCTGACGCTGCTGGTCGGCAGCCAGTGGCTCGCCGAGCAGCCGCTCCTGGCCGAGGCGCTGGACCAGCCGCTCATGTACCTGCCGTTGCTGCTGCTGGTCTGGCGCGGGCTGCTGGCGCCGGGCGGCCTCGGCTTCGTCGCGGCGTTCGGCCTGTGGCCGCGGCCGGGAGGCTGGCGGGCGTGCGCGCAGGCAACGCTGGCGCTGGCCGCCGCCGGCCTCATCATCGACCTCGGCCTCGGCCTGCTCGGCGCGCCGCTGGGGTTGACGTCGCACTGGGCGGAATGGTTCGACGCCGATCTCGCCTGGGGTCCGCCGGTGGCGGTCGCCGTCACGCTGCTCGGCTCCATCCTGTTCGCGCCGGTCTTCGAGGAGCTGATCTTCCGGGGCCTGCTCTACGGCACGCTGCGCACGCGCCTGGCCTGGCCGCTCGCCGCCCTGACCAGCGGACTGGTGTTCGCGCTGGCGCACGGTTACGGCGTGACCGGCTTCCTCAGCGTCTTCCTCTCCGGGGTGCTATGGGCATGGGTCTACGAGCGCACCGGCAGCCTGCTGCCGTCGATCCTGGCCCACGCCGTCAACAACGCCGCCGTTGCCATCACCCTCACCGCGCTGCTGCGGTGAACGTCGAGCCGCTCCTCGTCCGCACGTCCGGACAGGCCGCTGAATTAGCTCTGACGATTTTCTGAGGGCATGGGTGCCCGGCTCACGCGATATCGTTCAGGAACCGCTCTCACGCCCGGCCGGCCAGCTCGAGCGCCGCGCCGAGCAGCGTGTTGGCGCCGTGCTCGATGTCGTCCATGGGCGTGAACTCCTCCTCGCAATGGCTCCGCCCGCCGCGCGACGGCACGAAGACCATGCCGGCCGGGGCAATCGCCGCCATGTACTGCGCGTCGTGGCCGGCGCCCGACAGGATCCGCCGGTGGCGCGCGCCGGAGGCCTGGGCGGCGCGCTCGACGGCGGCGACGACCTCGCGGTCGAACGGCGTGGAGGGCACGCGCCAGTAGTGCTCCAACTCGTAGGTCACGCCCTCGCGCCGGCACGCCTCGGCCACGAGGCGGTCCAGGCGGGGCCGCGCGCGGTCCAGCGTCACGTCGCTGGGGTCGCGCATGTCGATCGACAGCGTCACCCGGCCGGGAATCGCGTTGACGATGTTGGGCGCGACGGTGAGGTTACCGACGGTGGTGACGAGGTCGCCGCCCAGCTCGCGGGCGATCCCCCGCACGCCGGCCACGACCCCGGCGGCGGCGATGAGCGCGTCGTGGCGGCTGCGCATCGGCGTGGGGCCGGCGTGGTCCTGCACGCCGTGGATCGTCAGCCGCGACCAGGCGATGGCGACGATCCCCTCGACGACGCCGACCGAGAGCCCGGCCTCCTCGAGCTGCGGCCCCTGCTCGATGTGCAGCTCGAGATAGGCGCGCAGCGGGCGGGGCACGCACGGCTCGGCGCCCAGGTAGCCGATCCGCTCCAGCTCGTCCACCAGGCGGAGGCCGTCCTTGTCGCGCGCGTTGTAGGCGTCCTCCAGGGCGATCTTGCCGGCCATCACCCCGCTGGCGATCATCGCCGGCTGGAAGCGCGCGCCCTCCTCGTTGGTGAAGATCACCAGCGTCACCGGGTGGCGTGTGCGGACGCGCTGATCCTCGAGCGTCCGGATCGCCTCCAGCGCGCAGAGCACGCCGAGCTGGCCGTCGTACTTGCCGCCGGTCGGCACGGAGTCGACGTGCGAGCCCATCATCACCGGCGGCTGCCCGGGCTCGCCGGCCCGCTCGCCGAAGACGTTGCCCATCTGGTCCACGGTCACCGCCAGGCCGGCCTGCCGCATCCAGGCGACCATGAGGTCCCGGCCCCGTTTGTCCTCGTCGCTGAGCGCCAGCCGTGTGAGGCCCCCGCGCTCGGTGGCGCCGACCCGCCCCAGCGCCTCGATCGTGCTTTCCAGTCGCGCGCGGTCAATCTTCATGTCGCCTCCCAGCGCGGATTGTAGAACCGCACAACTTAATTGACCAATCCGAGCGCACCCACCTATGCTGGTCGGGTATCTCTCGACCGCCGCGAGGGACGCTCGGAGCCAGGCGGGACCAAGCCGGAGGATGCCGTGAAGCTTCGCGCGATGCCGCTGCTGCTCGTCCTCCTGCTTGGGTCGGCGGGCACCGCGCCGGCGCAGCCGCCGAGCGTCGAGCCGCCGGTGTATGCGCCGGGCCAGCGATGGGTGCGGAACGACGGGGTCTTCGAGCTGGTCCGCGTCGAGAAGGATCGTTACGTCTTCGCCACAGGGCCGCGGCGAGAGGTGCACCTCACGAAGGACCTGGCGATCGCGCGGACGCGGGACGGGCAGCGCTTCAACGAGATGGACCCTCCGGTCACCCTGAAGTGGCCGCTCGTGGTCGGGCGGTGGGGTATCCAGAACTCAATCTGGCGCTGGACCGACAACCCCACCGGCGTCCCGGCCAAGATCACCTGGCGCGTGGCGGCCTACGAGAACGTGTGGGTTCCGGCCGGAGCGTTCGAGGCGTTCCGGATCGAGATGCAGATCGAGCTTTCGGCCTCGTGGAACAAGACCTTCACGGCCTGGTACGCGCCCACCGTGCGCCAGTACGTCAAGGGCGGTCCGGGCGGCATGTTCCACCTCGACGTGTTCAACGTCGTCTCGGTCGACGCGCCGGCGCCGCTCCGGATCGCGCTGGCCCAGCCGGCCGAGGCGGCGCGGGTGGGGTCCCCGGAGGTGCGGCTGACCGGCAAGGTGAGCGGCGATGCTCTCGCGCGCGTCGAGATCGCCCTGAACGGCGCCGAGGTCACGCGCCGGTCGGCCGAGCGGGCGGAGCCGATCGCGCTGGACGTGCCGCTGCGGCTGCAGCCGGGCAAGAACACGATCCTCGTCACCGCCGTCGACCGGAACGGCGAGCGCCGTCAGGAGTCGCGGATCGTCCACCGGTCGCCGGCCGAGCCGCCGAAGGCGGCGGCGCCGAGCGCGCCGCCGCCGCCGGCCGCCGCCGCACCGTCCGCGGTCACGATCGCCATCTCGGCACCCGCGCACCGGTCGACGGTCGAGCACGACAGCGTTGCCCTGGTTGGGATCGCCTCGGCCGCTCGCGGCGTGGCGCGCGTCGTCGTGAGCCTCAACGGCCTCGAGATCGCGCGACACGACGAGATGCCGCCCCGACCCGCGGTCCCGGTCGACGTGCCGCTGAAGCTGCGGGAGGGCCCGAACACCGTCGTCGTGACCGTCGCCGACGCGGCGGGCGCCCTGCACCAGGAGATCCGCTCGGTGGAGTACGAGCGGCCGGTGCCGTTCTCGATCGCGCTGAGCTATCCGGAGGACCGCTCGCGCACGGCCGAGGCCTCTAGTGTGGTTGCCGCCGTCGTCGAGTCGAGCCGGGGTGTGGCGAAGGTGCAGGTGGTCCTCAACGGTACCGAGGTGCATCAGGAGCCGGGCCGGCAGGGCGAGCGCTCGTTGGTCGTGACCGCGCCCGTCACCCTGCGGGCCGGACCGAACACGGTGGTCGTCCGCGCCACCCAGGCCGACGGCGTCGTGCGCCAGGAGCTGCGCACCGTGGTCTACGAGCCGGCCCGGGCCGCCGCCGTTCCGCCCCCGGCCGCGGCGCCGCCGGCGCCGGCCCGCAACCAGTGGGCGGTCGTCATCGGCGTCGGGCGTTACGAGAGCGCGGGGATTCCGCGGCTACGCTATGCGGTCGCCGACGCCGAGGCGATCTACCAGATCCTGATCGGCCCCGCCGGCTTCAAGAAGGACAACGTGCTCTTGCTGACCGACCGCACCGAGCGCAAGCCGACGCTGCGCAACGTCAAGTGGGCCCTCGGCACGTTCCTGGGCCGCTCGGCCCAGAAGGACGACACGGTGCTGATCTTCTTCGCGGGCCATGGCGCGCCGGAGGTGGACACGCGCGGGCTCGAGCGCGACGGCCTGGCCAAGTACCTGATCCCCAGCGACGCCGACCCCGACGACCTGTTCTCGACGGCGCTGCCGATGGACGATCTGCAGACGATCTTCGGCCGTATCGAGGCCGAGCGCGTCGTGGCCTTCCTGGACGCGTGCTACAGCGGGGCCGCCGGCGGCCGCACGTTCTCGTCGAAGAAGACGCGGGCCGGCTCCGTCGACGACCTGTTCCTGGAGCGGCTGACGCGCTCCAAGGGGCGGGCGATCATCACGGCGTCGCGCCCGGCCGAGGTGTCCATCGAGCTCCCGGAGCTGGGCCACGGGATCTTCACGTACTACCTGGTGAACGGGCTCAAGGGGGCGGGCGATCTGAACCGGGACGGGATCGTCTCGTTGCAGGAGCTGTACGAGTACGTGGAGCAGCAGGTGACGACGAAGTCGCGGGCGGTGGGCGGCAACCAGCACCCGGTGATGAAGGGCGAGCTGGAGGGCGTGCTGCCGCTGGCGAAGGTGCGTGGCCGGTGAGACGGGCCGGGGCGACGCGCTGGACGCTCGCCGGTGTGGCCATCGCGCTGGCGCTGCTGCCCCTGGGGGCGACGGCCCAGAAGCCGCGCGCGGAGCGGCCGACCTACGCGGTGGGCGACACCTGGGTGCTGAGCGACGGTGAGTACCGGGTGGGCCGGATCACCCGGGACGCCTACGTCTTCACCGCCGCCGGCGACCGCGAGATCTGGCTGACCCGGGATCTGGCGATCACCTACGTCAAGCGCGGGAGCGACACGCTGGAGATCCAGGAGCCGCCGCGCCTGTCGTGGCCGCTGGAGCCGGGCAAGCGCGGCATCGGGCGCGCGATCATCCGCGTCGCCAACGCCAGCATCGAGGTCTACACGAACTGGCGCGTCGAGGCGGCCGAGCGTGTGACCGTTGCCGGCGGCGCCTTCGACGCGCTGCGGATCCGCTACGTGTTCGACCCCGAGATCCCCGGCCACTTCGGCTCCCAGAGCGCGACGCAGCGCTACGGCCCCGTCGCCCGCGAGGCGGCCTTCGAGGTCACGTGGTGGTACGCGCCGCAGGCGCAGCGGATCGTCAAGTCGACGTCGAGCAAGGCGCTGCTGACGTTCGAGCTCGGTGGCGCGCCGCCCGTGGTCGCTCAGGCGCCGGCTGCTCCCCCCGCGCCGGCCGAGAAGCCGAGACCCATCGAGAAGCCGTCCGCCCCGGCCCCGGCGCTGACAATCAGCGTGTCGAGCCCCGCCGATCAGGTGCGCGTCGATCGCGACACCGTCCCGCTCGCCGGCCTCGTCACGAGCAGCCGGGGCGTGGCCCGCGTCGTCGTGACGCTGAACGGGACCGAGGTGGCGAAGGTCGAGGAGCGCACGGCGCGGCCGGCCGTCTCCCTGAACGCGTTCCTCACGCTGCGCGAGGGCTCGAACCTGCTCGTGGTCGCCGCGACGGATGCCGACGGCGTCATCCGTCAGGAGCTGCGCACGATCCACTACGAGAAGGCGCCGCTGGTGGCGGTCACGCGGGACGCCTACGCCGTCGTCATCGGGATCGGCCGCTACGACCACGTCACCATCCCGACGCTCAAGTACGCGGTCGCCGATGCCGACGCCATGTACAAGGTCCTCACCGAGACCGCGGGGTTCAAGAAGGACAACGTGCTCCTCCTGACCGACCGCACCGAGCGCAAGCCGACGCTGCGGAACATCAAGTACGCGCTGGGCACGTTCCTGGCGCGCGCCGCCCAGAAGGACGACACCGTCATCGTGTACTTCGCCGGCCACGGCGCGCCGGAGGTGGATCAGCGCGGGCTGGAGCGCGACGGCCTCGCGAAGTACCTGATCCCGAGCGACGCCGACCCCGACGACCTGTTCTCCAGCGCGCTGCCGATGGACGACCTGCAGACGATCTTCGGGCGCATCGAAGCCGAGCGCGTGGTGATGTTCCTCGACGCCTGCTACAGCGGCGCGGCCGGTGGGCGGACGTTCGCCTCGAAGAAGACGCGGTCCGCCGCCGTGGACGACCTCTTCCTCGAGCGGCTGACGCGCTCGAAGGGGCGGGCGATCGTCACCGCGTCGCGCCCCGCCGAGGTGTCCATCGAGCTGCCCGAGCTGGGCCACGGCATCTTCACCTACTACCTCGCCGAGGGGCTGCGGGGTGCCGGGGACCTCAATCGCGACGGGATCGTCAGCCTGCAGGAGCTCTACGAGTACGTCGAGCAGCAGGTGGTGCGAAAGTCGCGATCTGTCGGCGGAAACCAGCATCCGGTGATGAAGGGCGAGCTGGAGGGCGTGCTGCCACTCACCAAGGTCCGCGGCCGGTAGGAGGCGAGCCATCAGCGAGCGGGTACGCGCCTGGTGGCGGCTGCGCCGCGGCCGCCTGCTCCAGCTGTGGGCGGTGGGGCTGGCCGCCGCGCTGCTCGTGTCCGCGGCGTCCGCGCTCGGCTACCTGGAGGGCTGGCAAGTTCAGGCCCTCGATCTGCTCCAGCGGCTGCAGGGCCGCCGGTTGCCGCCCGATGTCGTCATCGTCGCGGTCGACGAGGCGGCCTTCGAGGGGCTGGACCGGCGACAGCCGATCTCCCGCCGCTACCTGGCGCGTGTCGTCCGGGGATTGCAGAAGAGCGGCGCGGCGGTGGTCGGGATCGACATCATGTTCACGACGCCGACCGCCTCGCCCGACGACGCCGCGCTGGCCGGGGCCATCCGCGAGTTCTCCGACGGCGGCCTGAGCCGCGTGGTGCTACTGGGGCCACTCGGCCCGGGCGCGGTGCCGCTCGGCACGACGACGCTGGGCCCCGCGGTCATGCTTGCCTCGCCGGCCGTGCCCTCGGACGAGGACGGGTTCATCCGCCGGATCGATCCGGTGCTCTCCGGACCCGGTGGCCGCCCGGCGCCCACGCTGGCGCTGGCGGTCGCCGCGCGACTGGCCGGCCTCGACGCGCGCACCCTGGAAGACGCGATGGTGGAGGGCCGGCCGCTGGCGCTGCCGCGCCTGCACGCCGATGAGGGCCTGGCCACTTCGGGGACACCACCCGTCACCGTGCGTGCCGGCGTGGAGTGGCCGATCAATTACGCCGGGCCGAGCGGCAGCTTCCTCACCATTCCGAGCGACGTGGTGGCGGCCATCGGCGCGGCGGCGGGCACGGAGCCGGCCGCCGACAATCCGTTACGCGGTCGGATCGTGCTCGTCGGCGGCACCTTCACCGACAGCCGCGATTTCTACCCCACGCCCCACGGCCTGATGGCGGGCGTCGAGGTGCATGCCAACGTCGTGCACATGCTGTCGACGCGGCGGTTCATCCAGCCGTCGAGCTGGATCGTGGGCCTGGCCGTCAACGCGTTCGTCGTGCTGGTGGCCGGGGTCGTGCTGGTCGCGCTGCGGCCGCTGACCGGCACGCTGGTGTGCGTGGCCGGCGCCTTCGTGCTCGGCGTGCCGGCGGCCCTGCTGGCCTTCGACCGCGGGGGCTACTGGATCGACTTCGTGCTGCCGGTCTTCGCCACCTCGCTCATGGGCCTCGGCAGCGACGCGCTCGCCCGGCGCCGTTTCCGTGACTCGTTCGCCCGCTACCTGTCGCGGGACGTCATGGCCAAGGTGCTGGCCGACGCGCCCAGCCTGCGCGGCGAGCACCGCGAGGTGTCCATCCTGTTCTCCGACCTGCGTGGCTTCACCACGCTGTCCGAGCAGATGAAGCCCGAGCAGATCGCCGCCCACCTCAACGAGTACTTCGACGCGATGACGGCGGCGATCTTCGCCCATCGCGGTATGATCAACGATTTCGTGGGCGATGCCGTGATGGCCGTGTTCGGCGCGCCCGTCGACGACGCCGACCATGCCTGGAACGCCGTGCAGAGCGCGGCGGCGATGGACCAGGCGCTGGAGGCGCTGAACCGGCGGTGGGCGGCGGCCGGGCTGCCGAGCCTGCGCATGGGCATCGGCATCCACACCGGCCCGGTCTTCGCCGGCAACGTCGGCGGCCGCGATCGCATCAAGTACACGGTGATCGGCGACCCGGTGAATGTCGCGTCGCGGGTGGAGGGGCTGAACAAGGAGCTGGGCACGACGATCCTCGTCACCGAGGAGACGCTGGCCGGGGTCGGCGACCGGCTCCGCGTGCGTGACTGCGGGCCGATCGCCGTCAAGGGGCGGGTCGAGAAGGTCCGGGTCTTCGAGGTGTTGACCGACGGGAGGACCGGTACATGAACGCAGTGCGAGGGTTGATCATCACGGGGATCCTGACGCTCGTCGCGGCCGTCGCCTGGGCGCAGGACCCGCTGGCGGTGCTGACCGAGATTCAGGTGAAGAAGGGCAAGGTCGAGGTGAAGCCGTCCGCGCAGGCGGAGTGGCAGACGCCCAAGCCCTTGCTCTCGCTGCGGGCCGGCGCGCAGGTCCGGGTGACCGGCGAGGGACGGGCGGTGCTCGTCTTCACCGGCGGGCGCGGCACCCAGCTCGTGACGCAGGCCAACTCGCCGTTCACGGTCGAGGCGGGGACGGCCGCCGGCACCTCCGATCGCGCGAGGGTCGTGCTCGGCAACGTCACGAACTTCCTGCTCGGTCAGCAGCGCGAGAAGACGTACCAGTCGCTCTCTGTGCGGAGCGTCCGCGCCCAGCCGCCCGTCATCCTGGCCCCGCGCGAGACGCGCGTGCTGCCGGGCGCGGTGGCCTTCGAGTGGGCGGGCTCCGATCGGCTGAAGTACCAGGTCAGGCTGCTGGGGCCGCAGGGCGCTCTCGTCTGGGAACAGGCCGACGTCGCGCGACGGTCGCTCGCCTATCCGGCGAGCGCGCCCAGGCTGACGCCCGGCACGCGCTACACCTGGGAGCTGTCGACGCGCGAGCACGGTGTGCAGAAGGCCTCGTTCGAGGTGGCCCCGGCCGCCGACGCCACCCGCGTCAACGACGCGCTCGGCGTGCTCACGCCGGCCAGCGCCGGCAGCTATCCGCCCGCCACGCTGGCCCTCATGCGGGCGGGGCTGCTGTTCCAGGAGACGCTCTACGCCGACGCGCGGCGCGAGCTGATCGCGGCGATCGCCGCCGCGCCGGAGGAGGCGACGCTGCACCTGCTGCTCGGCCACGTCTACGACCGCACCGGCCTCAAGCAGCTCGCCGCCAACGAGTTCGACGAGGCGGAGGCGCTGGCCGCACCCCGGCCGTAGTCGCCAAGGTGCGCGCGGCGAGCGGGGCCGTGGGCGGTGACCACGAGCCAGGCGTGGCAGAATTCAACAGCAGGCATCAGCGCTACCAGGATGGGCGATCTACATGCCGATTCTTCTGGGCCTCCTTCGTCAGGCGGCGCCCTCATATCCGTCTCGCGCAGCGATTGCTGCGTCGCGTCGGCGCTGCGGTTCGGTACGACGAGGGTCCGGAAGTCTGGGATGAGCTCTTCGGCAAGAGCGATGACCAGCGGTGGATTCGAGTCGGGTTCAAGACCGGCAAGGCTACGGGCGTGGCCAGGGACTTGTCGCAGGATGGTGTCGAATCGATCTGGATCGACGTGACCGCGGAGGTGCTGAGGATCGAGATGTACCGCGACACCGAGGCCTGACCCGAGTCGGGGCGGTGACGCCGAGAGCGCTACAGCCCCAGGTAGGCGCGCTTGAGGCGGTCGTCGCCGAGCAGCTCGGGGCCGCGGCCGGTCAGGACCAGGTGGCCGGACTCGAGCACGGCGGCACGGTGGGCCAGGGTCAGCGCCTGGCGGACGTTCTGCTCGACCAGCAGGACCGTCATGCCGTCGGCGTTGATCGTCCGGACGGTCTCGAAGATGCGCGCCACCAGCACCGGCGCCAGCCCCAGCGTCGGCTCGTCCAGCATGAGCACGCGGGGCTTGGCCATGAGGGCGCGGCCGATGGCGCACATCTGCTGCTCGCCGCCGGACAGCGAGCCGGCGAGCTGGGTCTTGCGCTCCTCCAGCACGGGGAACATCCGGTACACGTAGCGCAGCGTCTCGTCACGGGCGGTGCGGGCGCGGGGCGTGTGGGCGCCGAGCAGCAGGTTCTCGGCCACGGTCATGAACGGGAACAGCCGGCGGCCCTCCGGTACCTGGACGATGCCGAGGTCGACGCGCTGGTGGGCGGGCACACGGGTGAGATCCCGGCCGTCGAGCACCACGCGCCCGCGCCGGGGCGTCACCAGTCCCGAGATCACCCGCAGCGTGGTCGACTTGCCGGCGGCGTTGGCGCCGACCAGCGCGAAGACGCGGCCTTGCTCGACCTCCAGCGAGACCTCGTAGAGGGCCTGGAGATCGTCGTAGTAGGCGTCGACGCCCTCAAGCTTCAGCAAGGACGAACTCCTCGCCGAGGTAGGCGTCGATCACGCGGCGGTCGCTGGTGATCTCGCGCGGCGTGCCCTCGGCGATCTTCTCGCCGTGGTGGAGCATGACGATCCGCTGGGCCAGCCGCATCATCGCCGCCATGATGTGCTCGATGACGATCAGGGTCAGGCCGTCCGCGTGCAGGCGACGGACGAGATCGATCATCGCCACCAGCTCGGTCGGGTTGAGGCCGGCCATCACCTCGTCGAGCAGCAGCAGGCGGGGCTGGGTGGCGAGCGCGCGGGCCACCTCCAGCCGCTTGCGCAGCGCGAGCGGCAGCGCCCGGGCGCGGGCGCCGGCATGGGGGCCGAGGCCGCAGGTCTCGATGACGCGCTCGGCGTCGGCGCGCGCCTCGCGCACCGACGCCCGCCGCGTCAGCGCGCCGATCATCACGTTGTCCCGCACCGAGAGGTTGCCGAACGGCTTGACCAGCTGAAACGTCCGCGTCAGCCCGAGGCGCGAGATCGCGTGAGCGGGCCGGCCGGTGACGTCGCGGCCGTCGAAGACGACCCGGCCCTCCTCGGGTCCGAAGTAGCCGGCAATGACGTGGAAGAGCGTCGTCTTGCCGGCCCCGTTGGGGCCGATGATGCCGAGCAGGTCGCCGGCCTGCACCTCGAGACTGACCTCGCGCACGGCGGTGAGGCCGCCGAAGCGCTTGGTGACGCGCTCGAGCGTGAGCAGGGGCTGGCCGCCCGCCGGCGCGCTCATGCCTGCGCCCGCGCCCATCGCGCGCGCAGGCGGGTGGCCATGCCCGCCAGCCCCTCGGGGACGAAGCGCACGACCAGGATGAGCACCACCCCGTACACGATCAGGTAGATGCCGGTGAAGCCGGACTGCACGCCCGACAGCGTCGCGCGCAGGTAGGTTTCCAGCGACGTGATGAGAATCGAGCCGAGGAAGGGGCCCAGCGCCGTGCCGACGCCGCCGATGATCGCGTTGAGGGCGAAGCGCACCGAGAGATCGACGGAGAAGACGTAGAACGGGTCGACGAAGCCGACGTACTGCGCCCACAGCGTGCCGCAGACAGAGGTGAGCGCCGCGCTCGCCATCACGGCGATGACCTTGAGCCGGCGGGACGGAATCCCGAGCGCCTGGGCCGCGTCCTCGTCCTCGCGCACGCCCGCCAGCCGGTAGCCGAAGCGCGAGTGCTCCAGCCAGAGCTGGATGCCCCAGTAGAGGAGCGCGACGGCCAGGGCCAGGTAGACCCACGCCACGTGGCCGAGGCCGAGGGTCGCGAAGCCCGGCCGGTACGGGACCGGGATGCCTTCCGAGCCGGAGGTGAAGGCGCGCCAGCGGCTGGCCACGATGAGCAGCACCTGGGAGAAGGCGATGGTGGAGAGCGCGAAGTACGGCCCCTTGAGCCGGTTGGACAGGTAGCCGAGGGCCGCACCGGCGGCGAGCGAGAGGGCGACGCCGATGAGCATGCCGAGCCAGGGGGACTGGTGGAAGCGCGCCCCCAGGAGCGCGGCCGAGTAGGCGCCGATGCCGAAGAAGGCCGCATGGCCGATGGAGACCTGGCCCGCGTAGCCGCCGGCGACGTTCCAGGCGGCGGACAGTGCGCCCCACAGGAGGATGAGCACGAGGCTGTCGAGGAAGTAGGCGTCGCGCACGAACACCGGGACGAGCGCGGCGGTGCCGAAGATCAGGACCGCGCCCCAGTGGCGCGCGAGGAGCGATGCCATCACACGCCGAGGTTCTCGGCGCCGCGCTGCCCGAAGAGGCCGGCGGGGCGGAAGACCAGGACCCCGATGAACAGGACGAAGTAGAAGATCTCCTTCCAGGCGGTACCGAACCAGTAGGAGCCCGCCACCTCGACCGCGGCCACGATGAGGCTGCCGATCAGCGCCCCCACCATGTCGCCGAGGCCACCCAGCACCACCACGACGTAGGAGAGGAGGACGAACTGCAGCCCGGCCGTCGGATAGACGGAGTAGAGCGGCGACACCAGGACGCCGGCGGCGCCGACGGCGGCGATGCCGAGCGCGAAGGTGATGCGGTACACGCGATCGGTGTCGATGCCCATGAGGATGGCGGCGTCGCGGTCCTGGGCGGTCGCCCGCATGACGCGCCCGGTGTGCGTCCACCGCATGAAGGCGAACAGCAGGACGGTGAGGGCGAGCGCGATGAAGAAGGCCACCACCTGCGAGAGGTTGAACGCGGTCCCCGCCACCCGGATCGGCGTGGAGGCGTGCCACGGCCGCACGATGTGAAAGTCGCCCGTCCACAGCACGAGGGCGAGATTCTGGAGCGCGGTCGAGAGGCCGACGGTGGTGAAGATCTGCGCGTTGTGCGAGGCGTGGATGACGCCCTTCATGATCAGCACATAGGTGACGAGCCCGATGCCGAAGAAGAGCGGGATGGAGACGAACAGCACGAACCAGGGATCGAGCGAGAGCAGGGTGAACGCCCAGAACGCCAGGTACATGCCGAGCATCAGGAACTCGCCGTGGGCGAAGTTCACGACGCGCATGATCCCGAAGATCAGGGTGAGGCCCACCGCGATCAGGGCGTAGATGCCCCCGAGCAGGACCGTGGAGACGGCGAGCTGCGCGAAGACGTCTATTTGCGCGCGTCCCAGGCGCCGAGCGGGATCCACTTGGCCCGGTTGGTCGTGAACTCCTCCGGCCACACCGACACGAGCTGTCCGTTCTGCCACTGCAGCATGTAGTGCTGCACGCGCTCGTTGGAGTTCTGGCCCGTCTCGGAGAACTTCACGCCCCAGCCGTTGATCATCGTACCCACCGGCAGGTCCAGCGACATGACGGCCGAGCGGAACTTCTCGGGGTCGTCGCTCTTGGACTTGTCCAGCACGACCTTGAGCAGCCACAGGCCGCCGCCGGCAAGCTGGTGGGCGCCGAACGGATAGGATCCGGTACGCTTCTGCACGGCGTCGCGGAAGTCCTTCTCGATCTTCTGCCCCTCGGGCTTGAGCGAGTCCAGCTTGAAGCCCGGCCCAGGCTCCAGCAGCGCGAACACGCCGTTGCCGTCGTTGCCCATGGCCTTGCCGAAGTCGGCGCCGCCGTAGCCGGTGGCGCCGGCGTGCACGAGCGCCTTGAACAGGAAGTTCTGCTCGCGCGCCTGCCGCCAGAACAGCGGCGCGTCGTTGGTGTAGGCGATGTGGTGGACCACGTCGGGGTTGAGCTGCTTGAGCTTCACGATGATCGGCGTCATGTCGTTGATCGTCTTGAAGTTGTAGTACTCGACTGGCGCCACCACCTGCAGGCCGAGCTCCTTGGCCCGGGCCACGGCCGACTCGGTGACGCCCTGGCCGTAGGAGGAGTCCTCCGAGATGAAGGCGATCTTGAGCTGGTTCGGCTTGAGGTTGAAGCGCGGCGCCAGGTGCTTGACGATGAACTCGATGTTGTACCAGCCGAACCCGGTGCCGTCGATCTCGGTCCGGTAGACGGTCTTGAGCCCGCGCTTGTTGAAGCGCGGATCGACGCAGGAGGTCTCCCAGTAGATGACGTTGTGGCGGGCGGCCGCCTCGCTGGCGGCGCCGCACAGGGTCGACGAGAACGTCCCGGTGATGATCTTGACGTTCTCGCGAGTGATGAGCCGGTTGGCCTCGCTGGCCGCCGCCGTGGGGTCGGGCACGTCGGCCACGGCGAAGACGAGCTTCTTGCCCATCACGCCGCCCCG
Source organism: uncultured Candidatus Rokubacteria bacterium (assembly GCA_963743355.1). Taxonomy (GTDB): domain Bacteria; phylum Methylomirabilota; class Methylomirabilia; order Rokubacteriales; family CSP1-6; genus AR5. Next base: position 1,181,281 of record CAVUPM010000002.1, on the reverse strand, counting down.
CTCGTTGATGAGGTCGCGCACGATCTCGAACCCCTCGAGGTGGCGCTTGCCCTCGCCGGCGAGCGGGCCGGTGAGCGGCTCCAGAACGCCGATCTTGTACTCGCCGCTGAGGGCCTGCCCCCAGGTGGCGGCGGTGAGCCAGGCGGTGAGGGCGAGGGAAACGACGGCGACGGTCAGCGGGATACGTCGGTGCATGTGAAGCCTCCTGGCTTGTGCGAGCGTCATCGGGGCGAAAGCACCCGCGTTGTAGCACCGGCCCGCCGAGGGTGTCAAGGAGACACGGTGATGGAGTAGACTGCGCCGCGTGAGCGACGACCACGGCCACCGGATCCTCGCCCCGAGCACCATCCGCTTCTGCCCGCTGTGCGGCGCGACGCTGGCGCGGGCGCCGGTGCCGCCGGATCAGCGCGAGCAGGCGGTGTGCCCCTCGTGCGAGTTCGTCTTCTACCTGAACCCCAAGGTCGTGGCCGGCACCATCCCCGAGCAGGACGGGCGCCTGCTCTTGACCCGCCGCTCGATCAACCCGGGCCGCGGCCTGTGGACGTTCCCGGGCGGCTTCGTCGACTTCGGCGAGACCGTGAGCGATGCCGCCGTGCGCGAGACCCTGGAAGAAACCGGCCTGACGGTGAACCTCACCGGCCTGCTCAACGTCTACTCGTATCCGGGCTCGCCCGTGATCATCGTCTACACCGCGCGGGCGACCGGCGGGACACTCACGACGTGCGCCGAGAACGACCGCCTGGAATGGCTGGCCCCCACCGACATCCCCTGGGACAAGCTCGCCTTCGACTCCACCCGCGAAGCCCTCCGCGATGGACCGGCCGCCCGGCCGTGCCGCGCGGGTGACGATGCCGCGCGAGCGTGACGCGGCTCGCGCCGCGAGCCAGTCGCGCGAGGGCAGGGCGACGGTCGCCTTGCCCGTGACGACCTTCTCGCCGCGCTGATTCTCGGCCCAGACCTCGAGGTCGACGAGGTTGACCGTCGTCCTTGGCGCGACTTGGCCAGCACGCGGCCGCGGCAGGTGACCACGTCTTTCAGGCGCACGATCGCGGCGAAGCGGACGCCGAGCTTGCGGACGGCGGTGGCGCCGGCCCAGTCGGTGACCGCCTGGCCGACGAACCCCATCGAGAGCATGCCATGGGCGAAGACGCCGCCCATGCCGGCTGCCTTGGCGAACTCGTCGTCCTGGTGGATGGGGTTGAAGTCGCCGGAGGCGCCGGCGTAGCGGGTGAGCTGGATCTGCTGGATCGGGCCCTTCACCAGTGGCGGCAGCTCGTCGCCGACCTTGACGTCCTCGAAGTAGACCTTGGCGTATTTCACAGGCGGACCACCGTGATGTGGCGCACCGTGGCCACGATCTCATTCGTCGAATCCGTGACGGTGGTCTCGCGCGCGACGAAGGCCATGGGGCCGCTGCGGCCGGCTTTCTCGTAGACGTCGACCACCCGCGAGCGGCACACGAACGTCTCGCCCGGCCGGATCGGGCGGTGGATCTCGAACTCCTGCTCGCCGTGGAGCACCCGCGAGATGTCGGTGCCCAGCTCGCGCAAGAACGTCGCGCTGTCGGCGCCGTCGCGGAACGTCGTCATGAACGTCGGCGGCGCCACGATATCGCCCCACTCCGAGGCTTGCCCCACCCGGTCGTCCAGGTAGAGCGGGTTGTCGTCGCCGATGGCCCGCGCGAACTCCTTGATCCGCCCCCGCTCCACCGTGACGACGAACGGCGGAGACTCCTTCCCGATGACTGCCTTGTTGATCTGGATCGGCATCAGGCGCCTCTCTTCATGGGGTGGTCGGGCAACGTCGCATCGCCGGGTTTTACCGCGGGAAGAAGAGGAATTGCAAGCCCATGATCACCAGCAACGCCTCGATGGCCGCCAGGAAGACACGATCGCTCATGCGGTCGAGCAGCCGGCGGCCGATCCACGAGCCGGCGAACATGACGGCGCCCAGCACGAGCCCGATCACGATGACCTCCCACGTCAGCAGCCGGTAGCGCGAGAGGACGGCGCCGCGCGTGACGTGCATCGAGAAGGCGCAGACGGCCTCGGTGGCGATGTAGGCGCCCCGGCGGAGGCCGTAGGCCAGGTAGAACGGCGTCACCGCCGCCCCGATGGCGACGACCATCGACGAGAGCAGGCCGAAGAACGCGCCGAGGAACGGGAAGTGCACGAGGCGGACGCGCCAGTGGCCGGCCGACAGCACGCGGCGCAGGGGGACGGAGGCCAGCAGGAATCCGCCAATCACGCGGCTCAGCGCATCGCTGGAGGCGCCGACGAAGAGGGTGGTGCCGAGCGCCGTCGCCGGGACGGCGCCGAGCAGGAAGCGCACCGTGACCCGGCGGTCGGTCTCGCCGCGGCTCCACCAGAGACGCGACATGTTGCCGAGCAGCATGGTGACGGTGAGCACCGGCACCGCCATGCGGATCCCCAGCGTCCACGCCGCCACGGGAAGGAGGACGACGCCGGCGCCGAAGCCGGCCACGCCGCCGATGATCGAGCCGACGAGGGCGGTGCCGATCAGGATCATCCACGTCAGCGGATCGGGCATGCCGTGCCATCATACGCGGGAATGATCCGCTGGATCGCCGCGGGCGGGGCCTTCGTGGTCTCGCTCGACTCCATCATGAACGTCGCGTTCCCCGCCATCGCCGCCGCCTTCGCGGCGCCGCCCGAGCAGATGCGCTGGGTCATCATCTGCTACGTCGGCACCTACGCGCTGACCGCGTTCGTCGGCGGCGCCCTCGCCGATCGGGTCGGCCACGGGCGTGTCTTCCGCATCGGCCTGGCGCTGAGCGCGGTGGCGTTCGTGGTGGCGGGCTCGGCGCCGACGTTCGGCTGGCTCCTGGCCGGACGGGTGCTGCAGGGGCTGGGCGGCGGCTGCGTGTACGGCACCGCGCCCGGCATCGTCACGCTGGCGTCGACGCCGGCCGCTCGGGGCCGGGCGCTCGGCTTCCTCGGCGCGGCCATGGGCCTCGGGCTCAGCGTGGGGCCGGTGGCGGCCGGGCTGCTGGTGGACACGGTCGGCTGGCGCGCGATCTTCCACGTGCGCGTCCCGCTCGCCCTGCTGGCGTTCGGTGCCGCGCTCGCCGCGCTGCCGGCGGCGTCGGCGCCGCGGGCGCCGAAGCTGGTGGCCGCGGCCGACCTCGTGCGAGCACCGGTCCTCGCCGCCAGCGCGCTGGCGTTCGTCGCCAACGCCGGGGTCTTCTCGATCTGGTTGCTGGCGCCGTTCTATCTCGTCGCCGCGCGCGGCCTCGACACCTCCGCGGCCGGCGTCCTCTTCATGCTGACGCCGCTCGGAACGGCGCTGGCCGCGGCGCCGGCCGGGCGCCTGGCCGATCGGATCGGCACGCGCGTGCTGATTGCCGCCGGCCTCGCGCTGGAAGCGCTGGGGCTTGGCCTGCTGAGCCGGGCCGACGCCACCACGCCCATCGCGCTGCTGGCCGCGGCGCTGTTCGCCGCCGGGTTCGGCCTCGGCCTGTTCCAGGTGCCGAACATGGCCGTCGTCATGGCGGCGTTTCCGCCCGCGCAGCAGGGCGCGGCCGGCGGGCTGGCCTTCCTGGCGCGCACGCTGGGCACCGTGGCGGGCGTGGCGGTACTCGCCCAGCTCTTCGGCGCCCGGCGCCTGGTGGTCGGCCTCGGCGCCGCGGCAGCCGAGGGATTCCTGGTGGCGGCGCTGGCGGTCACGCTGGCCGCCGTCCTCGCGGCAGTGCGCCCGCGGCGCTATACTGCGCGGACATGAGAGTCCTGAGTCCGCTCGGCGCCACGCCCGACACCGTCAAGCCGCTCGCCAAGCGCCGGTCCAGCCTGAGCGGGCTGCGCATCGGCGTGCTCGACAACTCCAAGCCGAACGCCGACGTCCTGCTGACGCGCGTGGCCGAGCTGCTGGCCGCCCGCGCCGGCGGGGCCACCGTCCGGAGCTGGACGAAGCCCGGCTCCTCCCGTCCGGCGATGATGATCGACGAGATCGCGTCGTCGGTCGACGTCCTCCTCACCGGATCAGCCGACTGAGGGTCGTGCACGTCGTGGAGTATCCACGACGCAGCGGAGGTGGAAGCCAGAGGCATTCCCGCGGTCGTGCTCGGCACCGACGCGTTCCTGTCGCTGGCCCGCGCGCAGGCTGCCAAGAAGGGGATGCCGCACCTGCCGGTCTCGCTCGTCGCCCACCCGATCGGCGGGATCGATCCGGCGATCGTGCGCGGCCGAGCCGAGGCGATCGTCGACAAGGTGCTGGTCGGGCTCACGCGTGATCCCGCACCGCCGGCGCGGCTGACGCCGGCCGCGGGCGCCGCCGTGACCGAGGCGCCCGACGACCTCGACGCATTCCAGTCGTGGGCGATGACCGAGCGCTGGTCCGACGGCTTGCCGGTGCTACCGCCCACCCCCGAGCGCGTGGACCGCATGCTGGGCGCGTACGCCGGGCGGCGGGGCGAGGTCGTCGCCACGCTGGCGCCGCTGGACGGCGCCGCCACGCTGGAGGCCATCGCGATCAACGCCGCGCTGACCGGCGCCGGCCCCGAGCACCTGCCGGTGATCCTCGCCGCCGTGCGCGCCATCGCCGACCCGACGTTCAATCTCAACGCAATCCAGACCACGACCCACCCGTGCACGCCGCTGCTCATCGTCAACGGGCCGATCGCCGGGCGGCTGGGCATCAGCGGCGGCCCCAACGCGCTCGGCAACGGCCATCGTGCCAACGCGGTGATCGGCCGCGCCGTGCGCCTGGTGATGCAGAACGTCGGCGGGGCCCGGCCGGGACTCGAGGACCGGGCCACCCTCGGTCACCCGGGAAAGTTCTCGTACTGCCTGGCCGAGAACGAGGCGGCCTCGCCGTGGGCGCCGCTCCACGTCGAGCGGGGCTTTGCCGCCTCCACGAGCTGCGTCACCGTGTGCGGGTCGGAGGCGCCGCACAACGTCAACGATCACGGCTCGACCACGCCCGAGGGCATGCTCCTGGCGCTGGCCGGCACCGCCGCCACCACCGGCAGCAACAACGTCTATCTGACCGGCGAGCCGCTGGTGATCCTGGGGCCCGAGCACGCGCAGACGCTGGCGCTCACAGGCTGGTCGAAGGCCGAGGTGAAGCGCCGCCTGTGGGAGCTCATCCGCATCCGTCTCGATCGCTTCAGCGCCGAGAACCTCGCACGCTTCGCCACGATCGACCCCGCGCGCTTCGCCAACCAGCCGCCCGGCGCCGAGGTGAGGTGGTGCCTGACGCCGGACGACCTGATGATCATCGTCGCCGGCGGCCCCGGCAAGCACTCCTCGCTGGTGCCGACCTTCGGCGCCACGCGCTCGGTGACGGTGGCCATCGAGGCATAGGTGCCGCTGCCGCTGGTCCTGCTGCCCGCGATGCTCTGCGACGCCGAGCTCTATCGTGCGCAGATGGAGAGCGTCGGCGATGCGCTGATCTTCCCCGTCGCCGAGACCAGCCTGGACGAGGCCGCGCGGGCCGTGCTGCGTCAGGCCCCACCGCGCTTCGCGCTCGCCGGTACCTCCGCGGGCGGTAACCTCGCGCTGGAGATCGTCGCGCACGCGCCGGAGCGTGTGGGCGGACTGTGGCTTACGGGCGCCAACCCTGGCACCAGCGCCAATCCCCAGGGGGCGCGGCGTCAGAGTGAGCGTGTTCGGGCGGGCGAGTTCGATGCGGTCGTCGACGAACTGGCGGCACGGGCGCTGCACAGGGACGGACCACGCAGCGCGGAGGCAGAGGCCACCTTCCGCCGCATGGCGCATCGAGCCGGGCCGGAGGGCTTCGTACGCCAGAACGCGGCGATGATCACGCGCCGGGACCGGTGGCACGCGCTGGACGAGCTTCACGTCCCCACGCTCCTGCTGTGGGGACGGCATGACCAGATCTCGAGCGTGAAGCGCGCCACTGCGATCGCGGCCCGCGTCTCTTCCGCGCGACTCATCGTGCTCGAGGACTGCGGCCACTTGCCGACGCTCGAGCACCCCGAGGCCTCCACCGGCGCCGTGCGTGAGTGGCTGAGGCAGTGTCGCGAGGCGGCTGGCGCTGACTAGCCTATCTTCCGCAGTTGGCTAGCAGGGCGGTTCGGGCCGGGAGGCTCTTCAACGCTCGACCGCGCCAGGGGATGCAGGACGTCGATGGCGTAGCCTACATCCAGCGGTTCCCCCAGCCAACCCGGCGTCCCGGTCCGCGCGTGAAGGCAAAGTCCCTCCGCCTTGTGCCGCGCCCGGAGGACCGTCACGGCGTCAGCGGGCATCTCGGGCGGCGGCGGGACCTCGGGTAAAGGCTGGCCGTTCGGGCGACGGAAGCGCAGCTCGCCGTCGGCCTGTCGATCGAGCTGGTACCCCTCCTCGTGGACCGCGCGGTGGTGTCGGCGACAGAGCAGCGCGAGGTTCGAGAGCGTGGTGGGGCCGCCGTGAGCCCAGTGACGGATGTGATGGCCTTGGCCGAAGCGGACGCCGCAGCCCGGGAAGCGGCAGGCGCGGTCGCGATGGTGCAGCGCCCGCCGTAGCGCCGGCGGAATCGTGCGGGTCCGGGCGCCGACCTCCACCACGTGCCCGTCGGGGTCATGTCGCATCACCACGCGGCTGGCGTCGCACGCCAGGCGCTGCGACGTTCCCGCGGGAACGCGCGCGCCGTCCTCGAGGACCGACTGGCCGGGCGCCTCGGGGTCTGCCAGGACCTCGGCGTCGACGTGGACCACGACCTGGTAGCGCTCGCCCGGGGCGCCAGGATCGATGCCGTGATGAAGAGCCGTCTCGGCGAGCAGGGCGAGCGCGTCGGCTTGCTGCTGGACCATCGTCGGCGGGTCGCCCTCCGGCTCCTGGTCGCGCGCCTGCTGATACAGGGTCTCGCGCGCGGCCGCCAGCGCCTGCACGAGCAGCGCGCCGACCTCCGGCGTCAGCCGGCCGCGGACGATCACCGTACCGTCGCTGTCCGGATACACCTGCAGGGTGCGGCTGGCATGCTGCCGGGCGGCCTCCCGGGCCTCGGCCTGCCGGTCCACCTGCCGCCAGCCGCGCACGATGCGCTCGACGTGCTCGGCCGTGCCGGCGCGGCCGACCGCCAGCAAGCGCTCCTCCGTCTCGGCGGTCGCGACGCGGGTCAGCGCCCGCACCTTGGCGTAGGAGAGCTCGCCACGGGCGAGCGCCTGGGCGAGCCGCGGCAGCGTGCCGAGGGCGCGCGCCACGCGCACGTGCTCGCGGGCCGCGCCGGGGGCGAGCCCCACGCGCCAGGTCAGCCAGGCGGCGCAGGAAGAAAACCCGGTGTTCCAGCCGGCGCGGGCGTCGAACTCGCGGATGAGATCGAGGAGGCGGGCGGTGGCGGCGTCGAGGTGGGCGGAAAGCTCGGCGATCTCGTCACCCAGCTGATCGAGGGCCGCGGTGGTGGAGATCTCGGGCGTGCGGAGTTCCATGAGCGAGTCCCCCTTGCTAGGGCGACTCTATACCCAGGTTTCGGAGCCACCTGGAAGGCGCGACATGCGACGATCGTGGCGGGATCGAGACTTTTCGCGACGCCGCCACCGATGGCGGCGCCTGCGACTCCTGCGCGCCGCTGGGCCGGCACTCACGCGGCGCTGCCGACACGAGACCATTGCGTACGCAGGACGCTGTCAAGCAGAAATCGCAGGCAACACGCGGTTGGTCGGCACGATCATCGCACCGAAGTGTGCACCGCCGGCGCCGCCGCGCTGCGCCGAGATCAGGTGGGGTCAGGGGCACCTTGGCTTCTTCAGCGCGGCGGGATGACGACAGCCAGGCCCCGCGTACTCAGCGCCTGATCGATGGCGAGGCGGCGGCGGTCGGCGGCCCGGCGCTCGCCGGCGGCGGCGCCCTCGGGGCGCGGCTCGCCGTGGCGGCGATCGAGCACGACCTGCACGTTGGGGTCGTCCGCGAACTTGGTCTTCAGATACTCGTAGAGGTTCACGTTCGGCTTCGCCACGATTACCAGGTGGCCCAGCGCGCGCAGCTCGGGCTCGGTGCGATCGAGCCAGGTGCGCATCCCCAGGTCGGAGAAGAGCACGACGGCCGTCGCCAGGTGGGCCTCGGCCTCGCGCACCTGGCCCTCACGGCGGTGGAGCTGGCCCAGTCCCAGGTGCGCGCGCGCGAGCAGCGGCCGTAGCCCGAGCTCTTCGGCGAGGGCGATCGCCGCCGTGAAGCGCTCGGTGGCGACGCTCACCCGCGGCGGGCCCTGACTGGCCGCGATGTCGCCGAGCAGCCGCAGCGCGGCGGCCTCGTGACCGCGCTCCCCGTGGGCCTGGGCCAGCGCCAGGGCGCGCTCGCCGTTCTCGGTGGCGCGGGCGATGTCCCCGGTGAGCAGGAGCCCTTCGCCGAGCAGGGTCGCCCATCGCGCCAGGTAGGCCCGCACGCCGAGCTCGTCGGAGAGCCGCACGCCCTCCTCCAGCAGCGAGATCCCGTCCTCCTTGCGATCGAGCGTCACCAGGCACTGGCCGAGCAGCGAGGCCGGGATCGCCTGCCAGACGGTGAGGTGAGCGTCGCGGCAGATCGACAGCGCGCGGGCCAGCGGCCCCACTGCCCGCTCGAGCTGGCCGCGCAGCGTGGTGACTTGCCCGGCCATCGTCAGCGCGATGGCCTCGCTGTACGGATGGCGGCGGGCCTCGGCCTCGGCCCGCGCGCGCTCGGCCCACATCTCGGCGGTGTCGAACTCGCCGAGATCGGCCAGCGCGAAGGCCAGCCACGCGCAGGTGGCAACGTAGGCGGTGACGGCGTTGGCGCTGGGATCGCGTGCGACGTCGCCGGCCAGCGCCTCGGCGTTGTCGTGCAGCGCGCGCACGGCCCGCCGGCCCAGGCCGAGCGCGTGGTAGGCGTGGCCCATGTAACGGCGGACGATCGAGACGAGGACGCGGTCACCGAGGCGCTCGGCGATGCCCAGGCAGCGCTCGCCGTACTCGAGCGCCCGGTGCGGCTCGCCGCGCAGGTAGTGGTAGTTGATCAGGTACGAGTAGGCGCGGGCCTGGCGCGCCTCGTCGCCGATCTGCGCGGCCATCGTGGCCGCTTCCTCGGACAGCCCCTTGATCTCTTCCAGGCGCCCCAGCTGCAGCAGCGGCGGCCGCAGGTCGAGCCGCACGTCGATGGCCTGCGCGAAGGTCTCGCGGCTCTCGGCCAGGTGGCCGAGCGCGCCGAGCGCCTGCTCCAGGAAGGTCACCGCCTCGCGGTTGGCCGACCGCGAGGCGGCCTTGGCGGCGGCCTCCTGCAGGTAGCCGACCGCCTCGAACCACAGCTCGGCGCCGAGCGCGTGATGGGCCAGGCGCTCGACGTGCTCGGTGCGCCGGTCGGGGTAGAGCGCCTCCAGCGCGTCGACGATGCGGGCGTGCAGGCTGCGGCGTTGCTCCTTGAGCAACGTGGAGTAGACGACGTCGTGCGTCAGGCTGTGACGGAACGAGTAGGACAGGTCGGGATAGAGGCTGGTCGTGCGCAGGAACTGCTTCTCCTCGAGCTCGGCCAGGTTGCCCATGAGCTGATCGGCCGGCACGCCGGCCACCGCCTGCAGCAGCGGGAAGGGGAGGTCCTTGCCGATCACCGCGCTCGCCTGCAGGAAGGTCTTGCGGTCCTCCGGCAGCCGGTCGATGCGCGCGGCCAGCACGGCCTGCACGCGGTCGGGGATCTGCACGCTGGCCAATGACTTGGCCAGGCGGTAGGCGCCGTGGTCGCCGACCAGCACCTCGTTCTCGATGAGCGTGCGCACGCTCTCCTCCAGGAACAGCGCGTTGCCGCCGGTGCGCTCGACGAGCATGTGGGCCAGGGGCCGCAGCTCCGCCGCGGGACCGAAGACGTCCTCGAGCAGGGCCTCGGCGCTTCCGTTCGACAGGGGCTCCAGGCGGATCTCGGCACCGTACTCGTGCTCCCGCCACCGGCGCCTGTACTCGGAGCGATAGCTGGCGACCAGCAACACGCGGGCGTCGCGGATCTCCTCCACGAGGGCGTCGACCAGCGCGACGGTCTCCGAGTCCGCCCAGTGCAGGTTCTCGGCGACCACGAGGACCGGCCGCCGCTCGGCCTCGCGGAGCACGATCCGTGTCACCGCCGCGAAGATCCGCCGCCGCCGCTCCTGGGGCTCCAGCTCCTCCCACTCGCGGTCGTCGGTCGGGATATTGCCCAGCGCGAGGAAGGGCGGCACCGCCCAGTGCAGCTGCGAGTCCAGCTCGAGCGCGCGGCCGGCGACCTTCGCCCGGATCGCGGCGACGTCGTCGTGGGGCTCGAGCTGGAAGTACGCCTGCAGCATCGTCGTCACCGGCGCGTAGGGCGTGGCCGTCGTGTAGGCGACGGACGGCATCTCCAGCAGCAGCCAGCCCTCGGTGCGGCCGGAGCGGGTGAACTCCCACATGAGCCGCGACTTGCCCACGCCGGCCTCGCCGACCACGCCGACCACCTGGCCGTGACCGCCGCCCGGCGCGCTCGAGCAGGCTGCCGAGCTGGCTCATCTCCGCGTCGCGGCCGAGGAAGCGGGTGAGGGCGCCGGACGTCGCCTGCAGCCGCGAGGCCGGCGTGGCGCCGCGCAGCTCGAACACCTCCACCGGCTGCTTCAGCCCCCGGATCGGCACCGGCCCGTGCGCCGTGACCTCCACGTAGCGGTCGGCCAGCCGGCGGGTCGCCTCGGTGATCAGCGTCGTGCCAGGCCGCGCGAGCTGCTCCATGCGGGCCGCCAGGTGGGTCGTCTGGCCGACCGCGCTGTATTCCATGTTGAGGTCGTTGCCGATGGAGCGGACGACCACGTCGCCGGAGTTGACGCCGACGCGGATCTGCACGTCGACGCCCTGGCGGCGGCGCAGCTCCTCGGCGTACTGGGCCACCGAGCGGTGCATGCGCAGCGCCGCGTAGCAGGCGCGCATCGCGTGGTCCTCGTGGGCCACCGGGGCGCCGAAGAGCGCCATGATGCCATCGCCCATCACCTGGTTCACCGTGCCCTCGAAGCGGTGGACGGCCTCCATGAGCCGCTCGAGCACCCCGTCGAGCAGCGCACGGGCGTCCTCGGGGTCACGGTCCTCCAGCAGCTCCAGCGAGCCCTTGAGGTCGGCGAAGAGAACGGTCACCTTCTTGCGCTCGCCGGGCAGGGAGGCGCGCGCGGTGAGGATCTTGCGGGCGAGGTGACTGGGCGTGTAGGAATCGGGCGAGGCGAAGCGGACGTCGCCGTTGGCCCCGCCGCCGAGCGCGGTCCCGCACTCGTGACAGAACTTGTTTCCCGCCGGGTTGACGGTGCCGCAGGCCGCGCAGGCCGCCTCCAGCCGCGCCCCGCACTCGCCGCAGAACTTCGCGCCGGCGGCGTTCTCGTGACGGCACCGCGAGCACTGCATTCAGTTGTTCCCTAGCCAGGCATCCGCGTGATTCGGCAAGTCGGCCAAGCATATGGCGAGGGAAGTGGGAGGGTCAAGCGGCTGGGGCGGGTTGCTTGCTCGGTGGGGGGGTGATAGCGTGGCGCGAGGCCGGGAACGACGGCAAGGAGGCGGTATGGCTGCCACGCTGACATCGAAGCGGTTCACCGCGCGCGACGAGGCCGACGCCATCGAGGTGGCGTTCGACAAGGGGTGGTCGGACGGCTTGCCGGTCGTGCCCCCGACCGAGGCGCGGGTACGGGCCATGCTGGAGGCCGCCCGCCTGGAGCCCAATCATCAGGTGGGCTTCGTCGCCGACCGCGCGGTGTCGATCACGGCCGAGAAGGTCGCGATCAACGCGGTGATGGCGGGCTGCCGGCCGGAGTACATGCCGGTGGTCGTGGCGGCGGTGGAGGGGATTGCCGATCCGCGCTGGAGCTATCATGGCCCCGGCACGTCCACCGGCGGCGCCGCCGTGCTCATGATCGTCAACGGCCCGATCGCCAAAGAGCTGGACGTCAACGCCGGCGACAACCTGTTCGGACCGGGCTGGCGCTCCAATCTCACGATCGGGCGCGCGGTGCGCCTGGTCATGCGCAACGTGTGCGGCTCGTTGCCGGGGCTGCTCGACCGCGGGACGCTCGGCCACCCGGGCAAGCTCTCCTACGTGATCGCCGAGAACGAGGCCGAGAGCCCGTGGACGCCGCTGCACGTCGAGCGCGGCTTCCGGCCCGAGCAGAGCGCGGTCACGGTGATCGCGGCCAACGGGCCGCACCAGTTCTATAACCAGCTCTCGAGCACGGCCGAGGGCGTGCTCACGACGGTGGCGGACGACATGCGCGTCTCCGGCTCCGTGATGGGGCAGCCGACCTACGTGGTCGTCCTCGCCGGCGAGCACATGAAGACGATCGCCGCCGACGGCTGGGACAAGAAGCGGATCCGCCAGTTCCTGTTCGAGAAGACCCACAACTCGTACGCGCACCTCAAGCGCACCCAGCGCATGTCCGGCGAGATCGCGCCGGGCGACGAGGAGCGCATGCGCCCACTGGTCGCCGCGCCCGACGACATCCTGGTCGTGGCCGCCGGCGGCCGGGCCGGCGCCTTCTCCTGCTACATCCCGGGCTGGGGCAGCGCGAAGTCCTCGCAGGCGGTCACCAAGGAGGTCAAGCGATGATCGAGATCCTCGATCCCACCACGGAGGCGGCCCTTACGCAGACCATCGCGTACGCGGCCCGGCCGACGGCGCTGCAGGGCAAGCGCGTCGCGCTGATCCAGAACACGAAGTTCAACTCCGACCGGCTGCTGGAGAAGATCGGCGACATCCTGAAGGCCGAGTACGGCGTCACCGAGTGGCGCATGTACAACAAGCACAACGCCAGCGTGCCGGCCCACGCGGAGATCATCGAGGAGGTCAAGAAGTCGGCGGACGTCATGGTCGCCGGCATCGGCGATTGAGGGTCGTGCTCGTCGGGCAGTGTGCTCGACGGAATCCTGCTGGAGAAGCACGGGGTGCCCTCCGCTTCGATCATCACCGACGTCTTCAACGCGACTGGCCGGGCGATGGCCGAGCAGTGGGGACAGCCCAACTACAAGTTCCTCGCCATGCCGCATCCCATCGCGAACCTCACCGAAGCGGAGCTTGACCGACGCGCGCGCGAGATCGTGCCCGAGATCGTGAAGCTGCTGCTGACCGGGCAGGAGTAGACGCCGGGGCGCCGTACGCGCCCCCGTGGTGGTGCCGCAACCGTCACGTCCAGACGCTCTGGGCGCTGGCGCGGCGGCACCGCCTCGGGGGCGTCCGGCGCGAGCGGTTCGACACTCCCGACGGCGACTTCGTCGACGTCGACTGGTACGGCGGCCGGCCCGGCGCGCCGTTGCTGCTGGTGCTGCACGGCCTCGAGGGCACCATCCGCTCGCACTACGTCGGCGGACTGTTCCGGCTGGCGGCCGCCCGGGGCTGGCGCGCCGGCATCCTCTACTTCCGCTCGTGCAGCGGCGAGTTGAACCGGTTGCCGCGCTTCTATCACTCCGGCGACACCGGCGACGTCGACCATGTCATCCGCACGCTGACCGAGCGGGAGCCGGCCCTGCGCGTGGGCGCGGTCGGCGTCTCGATCGGCGGCAACGTCCTGCTCAAGTGGCTGGGCGAGCAGGGCGACGCCGCCCCGAAGTCGCTGGCCGCCGCGGTGGCGATCTCGGTGCCGTTCGACCTGGGAGCGTGCGCGCGGCGCATGGACCAGGGGGTGCAGAAGCGGCTCTACACGGCGAGCTTCATGCGGTCATTCCGCGACAAGACGCGCGCCAAGGCCCGGGCCCACCCGGGGTGCATCGACGTGACGGCCGCGCTGCGGGCCCGCACCTTCGCGGCCTACGACCGGGCAGTGACCGCGCCGCTGCACGGCTTCACGGACGAGGTGGACTACTGGACGCGGGCGAGCAGTGGACCGTACCTGGCCCGCATCCGGCGCTCGACGCTGCTCATCAGCGCGCTCGACGATCCGTTCATCCCCGTCGCCAGCCTGCCCGACCCCCGGACGCTGCCGCCGGCCGTGCGGGCGGAGTTCGTGCCGCACGGCGGCCACGTGGGCTTCGTCGAGGGGCGGCCGTGGCGGGCGACCTCCTGGGCCGAGCGCCGTGCCGTGGACTTCCTCGCCTCCGTGCTCGACGGCCGCGGCGTCTGCTAGCATGAGCGCCATGCGCGGCGACGCCTACGGCCTGACCGTCACCACTGCCTCCGCCGACGCCCTCGCCACCTACGACCGCGCCGTGCGCGCGCTGCTGGGCTGGCAGGCCGACGCGCTGGCGCTCTTTCAGGCGGCGACGGCGCACGACCCCGGCCTGGCACTGGCCCACGCCGGCGCCGCCGTGTGCCTGTTCCTCGAGGAGCGCTTCCCCGAGACGAAGGCCGCGACCGAGGCCGCCCGCGTTGCCGCCACCACGCTGTCGGAGCGCGAGCGCAGCCACGTCGATGCCCTCACGCTGTGGACGTCCGGCAAGGTGGACGACGCCGTGCCGGCGATGCGCGCGCATCTGGAGCGGTTCCCGCGTGACGTCATGGTCTTCCAGCGGCTCTACTACGTGTACTTCTGGCAGGGCCGCTTCCCCGAGATGCTGGAGCTGACCAGCGCCATGGTGCCGCACTACCCGGGCGAATCGTTCGCGCTCGGCATGCACGCCTTCGCGCTGGAGGAGGCCGATCGCTGCGGCGAGGCGGTGCGCGCGGCCGACGCGGCGCTGGCCCTCAACCCGCGCGACGCCTGGGGCGTGCACGCGCTCGCCCACGCGCTGTACGAGTCGGCCGACTTCGACACCGGGGTGACGCGGTTGCCGCCCGCCATCCACCCGTGCCGCGGCCTCAACTGGTTCCGCAACCATCTGCTCTGGCACCTGGCGCTGCTGCACTTCGCCCGCGGCGACTACGCGCGGGCGGCCACGCTGTCGCGCACGGTGTTCGAGCGGGCCCCATCGTCCATCGCGGGGGACCTGCACGACTCGATCTCGCTGCTGTGGCGGATGGAGCTGGCCGGCCGCCCGATGGGCGAGCGCTGGCAGCCGTTCACGGCGATCGGGCGCGAGCGGGTGAACCGGCAGGGCCTGTACTTCCACGTGGCCCACATCGCCATGGCGCTGGCGGGCGGCGGCGACTGGCCGGCGGCCGAGCGCCACCTGGCGATGGTGCGGGAGCGCGCGCCCAAGGATCGCACGGGGCTGGTCGGCGACGTGCTGGTGCCGCTCGTGGAGGGGCTGCACGCCTTCGCGGGCGGCGACTACGCGCGCACGGTGGCGAAGATCGAGCCGCTGCGGCCGCGGATCGTGGAGCTGGGCGGCAGCCGCGCCCAGCGCGACGTCTTCCACGACACCCTGTTCGAGGCCGCCTTCCGCGCCGGCGACGCCGAGCGCGCCGGCCGCTTCCTGGCCGAGCGCCTCGCGCGCCGCCCCGATCACTTCTGGCGCGGCCGCGCCGCGTGACCTGTTCGATCGCCCGGTGACGCGCTCCCGCCCGCTGCGCCTCGTCCTCGTCGCGCTGCTGCTGGTCGCCGCCGCCTGCGCCTCGCCGCTGCGGCCGGTCCGGCCGCTGGCCGAGCCCGAGGTCCGGATCACGCTGCTGCAGGTGAACGACGTCTACACGCTGGAGCCGGTGGACGGCGGCCGCCGCGGGGGATTCGCCCGGCTGGCGACGCTGATCAAGCGCATCCGGCGGGAGAACCCGGCCACGCTGTTCGCGCTGGCCGGCGACGTGATCTCGCCCTCGGTCGCCTCGACACTGCTGCGCGGCGAGCAGATGATCGCCGGCCTCAACATGATCGGCCTCGACCTGGCCACCTTCGGCAACCACGAGTTCGACTTCGGTCCGGCCGTCCTGCTCGAGCGCATGCGCGAGTCGTCCTTCACGTGGATCTCGGCCAACGTCCTCGACCGCCGCTCGGGCCGGCCGTTCGGCGGCGCCCAGCCCGACGTCTTCCTCACCCTCGGCGGCGTGCGCGTCGGCGTGTTCGGCCTCACCACGCCCGAGACCAGGGCCACCTCGAGCCCGGGGCCGGACGTCGAGATCCGCGACCCGGTCGCCGTGGCGCGCGTGCTGACCGCCGACCTGCGCGGGCGCGGTGCCCAGCTCATCGTCGCCGTCACCCACCAGGAGATGGCCGAGGACCGCGCGCTGGCGGCGGCCCCGGGCGTCGAGGTGGACGTCATCCTCGGCGGCCACGAGCACGAGCCGCTGGTGGCGGAGGAGGGGCGTACGCTCATCACCAAGGGCGGGGCCGACGCGCGCTACCTGGTGCAGGTGGATCTGTGGATCGGGAGCGACGGCAAGCTGCGCGAGCGCTCGTGGACCTTCCACGAGGTGAGCGCGCGGATCCCGCCCGATCCGCTGACCGAGGCGTTCGTGGGCGCGTATACCGCGCGCGTGGACCGCGAGCTGGAGGTCGTGGTGGGGCAGACGGCGGTGCCGCTGGAGGGGCGGCGCGGCCGGCTGCGGACCGAGGAGACGAACCTGGGCAACTTCATTGCCGACGCCATGCGGGCCCGCATCAAGACCGACGTGGCGCTGATCAACGGCGGGGGCATCCGCAGCGA
The DNA here is from genome assembly GCA_963743355.1 of uncultured Candidatus Rokubacteria bacterium. Lineage (GTDB taxonomy): Bacteria > Methylomirabilota > Methylomirabilia > Rokubacteriales > CSP1-6 > AR5. Next base: position 1,164,906 of record CAVUPM010000002.1, on the reverse strand, counting down.
CCGCATCATCCCGTCCGGCCCGCTGACCCGGCGCGACCTCGCCGCGATGTCGCCCTTCGGCAACGTGGTGATGACGCTGGAGCTGACCGGCAAGACGCTCCGCGCCGTGCTCGAGCAGGCGCTGCCCCAGCGCGACCGCGAGGCCGGCGGATTCCTGCAGGTCTCAGGACTGACGGTGACGTACGACCCGGCGAAGCTGCCCGGACAGCGCGTCGTGGCGATGACCGTGGCCGGCGTCCCCCTCGACCCCGACCGCCGCTACACCGCCGCGGTCATCGACTACGTCGCCGGCGGCAAAGACGGCCTCACGGCGTTCCGGGACGGCCGCGTCCTCGTCGACGCGATGAACGCCCCGCTCCTCGCGGACATCCTGCTGCACGCCGTCACCACCCAGGCCAGGATCGCCCCCCAACCCGACGGGCGAATTCGCGCGATCAGCCGCTGAGCGCGATGCATGCGGACCGGGGCTCCCGACCCTGGTCGCCGACCGAGGGCGTGGCGGGGGCGCTGGATCCAGCGCCCCCGCCACGCCCGGAGTTCAGGCAGCCGGTGGTCGCAGGTGAGCCCACGGCGCCGCCTGCTCGAAGGCGGCGGCGGCGCGGAGTACCCCGGTCTCGTCGTGCCAGCGGCCGGCGATCTGCAGCCCGACCGGCAGCCCGTCACGGGTGAACCCGCACGGGACCGAGATGGCCGGCGCGTTGATCACGGTGAAGGCGTAGGTCAGCAGCGCCCACTGGATGTAGTGCTTCATCTGCACGCCGTTGATCTCGCGGGGCCCCGAGGTCATCTCGACGGGGAACGGCGGCACCGCGGCCGTCGGCGTGAGGATCAGGTCGTAACGCTCCATGAATTGACGGACGCGGTGGAAGAGGTCGGTGCGCAGCCGCTCGCCGCGCGCGATCTCCGACGATGTCAGCGCCAGGCCCTGCTCGGTGTTCTTCACGAGGTTGTCCTGCATCACGGACTTCCACTGCGCCAGGTTGGCCTCCTGGCGGATGACCATCGAGAGTCCGCGGGTGGTGCGGACGATCTCGCCGACCTCGCCGAAGTCCGGGTGCGCCGCCTCCACGCGGGCGCCGAGCTTGCGAAACACCGCCAGCGTGGCCTCGGTGACGCGGCGGACCTCGTGGTCGAGCGGTGTGATGCCCAGGTCACCGCCCCAGGCGATTCGCAGCCCCTTGATGCTCGGCCGCCTCACCGCGGCCAGCAGGGCGCGGGCGTCGACCGGGTAGGAGATCGGGACGCGCGGATCGGGACCCGCCATGACGGACAGCATCAGGGCGGTGTCGGCGACGGTGCGCGCCATCGGGCCTTGCACGCTCAGCGAGTCCCACGCGTTGGCGTTCGGCCACACCGGCACGCAGCCGGGCGAGGTGCGGAAGCCCACCACCCCACAGAACGCCGCCGGCAGCCGCAACGAGCCGCCGAGGTCCGAACCCTGGGCGAGGGGACCGAGCCCGGTCGCCAGCGCAATGGCTCCGCCGCCCGTCGAGCCGCCGCACGTCAGCTTCGGGTTCCACGGGTTCCGCGAGACGCCGAACACCGCGTTGAACGTGTTGGCGCCGGCCCCGAACTCCGGCGTGTTCGTCTTGCCGATGACGATCGCGCCCGCCGCCTTCAACCGCTCGACCACGAGCCCATCCGCCTCCGGCACGTGGTGCTCGTAGATCTTCGACCCCCACGTCGTCCGGATCCCCTTCGTCGGCGTCAAATCCTTGACCGACACCGGCACCCCATGCAAAGGGCCGAGCCTCGCCCCGCGCTTGCCGACCGCCGCCGTCGCACGCCGAGCCGCCGCCACCGCCTGCTCCTCCGCGACAGTGCAGTACGCGTTCAGCCGCGGATTCACCTTCTCGATGCGATTGAGGACAGCGCGCGTGACCTCGAGCGGCGACACCTTCCGCCGCCTGATCAGCGAAACCAGCTCCGATGCCTGCGCGAAGCAAACCTCGTCCTCGTTCATGGAATGTCCTGTCTCATGGATTGACCCTCACGCGAGCGCTGGCGGGCGGACCAGGGCCTGGTGGGGTCTCGAGGACCCGCTTCCCTCCCAACCACGGCCGCGCGCCCCCCAGCCCGATGAGAGGATCGAGCGCGTCACGCGTCGGGCCCCGACACGAGTGGGGTCTCGGCGCCCGCCGTCGAAGAGCCCGAGAGGACCTTGCGAGGATCGAGCGCGTCCCGCAATCCGTCGCCGATGTAGTTGATCGACAGCACCGTGAGGAAGATCGCGGTGCCCGGGAACAGCGCCCAGTGCGGCGCGAAATCCAGATTGTCCTTGGCGTCGAACAGGATCCGCCCCCAGGTCGGGATGTCGGGCGGGAAGCCGAGGCCGAGAAAGGACAGCGAGGACTCGGCGATGATGGCCGCCGCCACGTCGATCGTGCCGGCCACGATGACCGGGCCCATCGCGTTGGGCAGGATGTGCCGGATCACCTGGCGGAACGGCGGGGCGCCCAGCCCCCGGGCCGCCTCGACGAACTGCTGCTCGCGTAGCGACAGGAACTGCGCCCGGACCAGCCGCGCCACCGGCATCCACCGCAGCCCGCCGATCACGGCGACGATGAGCACGAACACGCCGGCCTCGGGACCGAGCGCCTTCTTCAAGCTATCGCGGAACAGGTAGACGATCAGCAGCAACAGCGGCAGCTGGGGCAGGGAGAGGAACAGGTCGGTGATCCGCATGAGCGTGTGGTCGGCGGCACCGACGAAGTGACCGGCGACGGCGCCGACCGCCACGCCGATCGTGATGGCGATGATCATGGCGGCGATGCCGACGGCCAGCGAGATGCGCCCACCGTAGAGCATGCGGGCCAGCAGGTCCTGGCCCAGGTCGTCGGTGCCGAGCGGGTGCGCCATGGACGACCCGCGCAGCTTGGCCTTGAAGTCGATCTCGTCGATCGGCACCCGGTAAACGAGCGGTCCCGCCAGCACCGCCACGACCATCGTCAGGAGCACGACCGTGCCGATCGTCGCCAGCCGGTGCTTGCGGAAGCGGCGGAAGGCCTCGCTCCACAGCGAGGGGGAGGTGCGGCGGGCAAGGACCGGCAGGTGGGCGGCGAGCGTGTCGGAACGCAGCGCGCGGGCCATCGTCAGCGGTAGCTGATCCGGGGATCGAGCCAGCCGTAGAGCAGGTCGGCGATCAGGTTGAACAGGACGACCAGGCACGAGAACACGAAGGTGATCGCCATGATCACCGGCGTGTCGTTGGCCAGGATCGCGCTGATGAGGAGCGAGCCGATGCCGGGCACCCGGAAGATCTGCTCGGTGATCACGGCGCCCGTGAAGATCCCGGGGATCTGCAGGGCCATCAGGGTGACGACCGGGATGAGGGCGTTGCGCACGGCGTGCTTGGCGATCGTGACCTGCTCGGACAACCCCTTGGCGCGGGCGGTGTTGATGTAATCCAGGCGGATGACGTCGAGCACGGCCGAGCGCACGAAACGGGTGAGCGCCGCGCCCTGGAACAGCCCGAGCACCGCCACCGGCATGGCCGCCTGGCGGACGTGCTCCCAGTAGAACCGCCAGCCGGTGGCGCTGATGTCGGCCCGGTAGATGAACGGCAGCCAGTCCAGGTAGATCGAGAAGAACAGGATGAACAGCAGGCCGGTGAAGAACGTGGGCAGCGAGAAGCCGATGAACGCCAGCGTCGTCGCGATCTGATCGAAGATCGAGTACGGCCGCACCGCCGACAGCGTGCCGATCGGCAGTGCGACGAGGATCCCCAGCAGCTGGGCCGAGCCCAGCACGATCAGCGTGGTCGGCAGCCGCTGCAAGATCAGCTGGTCGACGTTCACGCGGCTCGTGAACGAGAACCCCCAGTCGCCCCGCATCATCGAGCTGAACCAGCGGACGTAGCGGACGGCCACCGGATCGTCGAGGCCGAACTTGGCGCGCAGGTTCATGCGCACCTCGGCGGGGACGTTGGGATTGGTGGCCAGCTCCTCGAACGGGTCGCCCGGCGCCAGGGCCAGGATCGTGAACAGGATGAGGCTGATCCCGGCCAGGACCGGAATGGAGATCAGGAGGCGGCGGAGCAGGTACTTCGACATGCCGTGCGCTCCGCCGCCCCCGGGTGGCCCCCTAGGCTTCCTTGTACCAGTTTGGCAGGTTCCAGAAGTCGGAGTCCCAGCCGCTCTGCTCCACGTGCAGCCGGTTGCTCACGGCGGCCACCCGGGGGCGGAACACGACGGGGATGACGACGACGTTCTGGATGACCATCTCGTTCATCTTGATGAACACCGCGGCGCGCTTGACCGGATCGAGCTCGGACTCGGCCGCGCGGTAGAGCTTGTCGTACTCCTCGTTCTTCCAGCGCGTGATGTTGCGCCCCTGCCACTTGTTGTCCTTGGACGCCACCTCCCACGACGTGAACTGGTTCATGAACAGCTCGGGGTCCGGCTGCGTCATGGTCGTCGTGTACATCTGGATGTCGGTGTAGAAGTGGCTGTAGGTATCGGGGTTGGCCACGTCGGAGGAGAAGAACACCGAGGCCGTCACCGACTTCAGCTCCATCTCGATGCCGGCCTTGGCCGCCGCCTGCTTGACGATGGCCTGGTTCTTCTGACGCGGGGCGTTGATCGAAGTCTGGTAAACGACCTTCAGCCGCTTGCCGTCCTTGGCCCGGATCCCGTCCGCGCCCTTCTTCCAGCCGGCGGCCTCCAGGATCTGGCTGGCCTTGTCGACGTTGAGCTCCCACCTGGTGTTCTTCGAGACGAACCGCGGGGGCGCATTCAGGAAGTTGGCGGTGGCGATACCGGTGCGGCCGTAGATCTGCTCCTGTACCGAGGCCCGATCGACCAGCAGGTTCAGGGCCTGGCGCACCGCGGGGTCGGTCAGGAACGGGTGGCGGGTCTTGACGCTGGAGCGTTCGCCGTCCACCTCGGTCCACGGATCGGTATTGTTGAGCTGGATGTGCTCGATGTTGCCGCCGGCCACGATGCTGGCCTTGCCCCGGCCACCCTGCTCCAGGCGCTTGAGGATCTCGTCCTCGACCTGCATGTTCCAGGCGTAGTCGAACTCGCCCGTCTGGATGACCGCCCGCGCCGCCGAGACCGCGTCGCCGCCGCCCTTCATCTCGATCGTGTCGAAGTAGGGGCGGTTGGGCATGTGGTAGCTCGGGTTCAGCTCGCCGCGCACGATGTCGCCGGGCTTGAAGTCCACGAAGCGGTAGGGCCCGGTGCCGACCGGCTTGAGGTTGGTCGGCGCCTCGCGGGACTTGTCGCCCTTGAAGGCGGCGAACAGGTGCTTGGGGAGGATCATCCCGCGCACGCCCACGAAGGGATCGGCCCAGAACGGCGTGGGCTTGCTGAAGGTCACCTTGATGGTGTGGCTGTCGAGCTTGTCGACCTTGACGTCCTTGTAGGTGGCGATCGACACGGACGCCGTCGCCGGGTCGGCGCAGTACTCCCAGGTGAAGACGCAATCGTCGGCGCTGAACGGCTTTCCGTCGTGCCAGGTGACACCCTTCTTGAGCTTCCAGGTGACCGACTTGCCGTCCTTGGAGAGGCCGCCGTTCTGTACGGTCGGGATCTCGGTGGCCAGGATGGGGGCCAGGTTGCCGTCCGGATCCCAGGAGGCCAGCGGCTCGTAGAAGATGCGCGAGCCGTCCTGGTCCTTGGTCCCGGTGGCGAAGTGGGGGTTCAGCAGGGTGGGGCCCTGCCACCACAGCACCTTCAGGGGGCCGCCCCCGCCGCGCTTGGTGGGCTTGTAGGCCAGCTTAGACTGGGCCTGGGCCACGCCGGCCGAGGTCAGCATCTGGGCCGCCAGGGGGCCTGTCAGCCCCAGGCCGACCATCGTCTGGACGAAGCGCCGGCGGCTCAGACGGCCGCTCTTCACCTCGTCGATCATCGTTCTCAGTTCATGCTCGTCCATGCAGTCCTCCGGAGGGAATAGTTACCGTGCCAACCAACAGTGGTTCCTTATAGTTTCGCCACCCGGCCCTGTCAAGACCGGTCAGACCTTGTGCCAGTACGGCAGCCGCCACAGGTTGCTGTCCCAGCCGCTCAGATCCATACCTCGCAGCTTCGCTCCGGCCACGGCGACGCCGTTGCGCCAGAGCACGGGGATCACGACGCTGTGCTGGATCACGAGGTCGTTCATTCGCACGAATTGGGCGGCGCGCTTGATGGGGTCCATCTCCGTCTCGGCGGCCTTCCACAGCCGGTCGTAGTCCTCGTTGCGCCAGCGCGTGATGTTCCGCCCGGACCACTTGTTGTCCTTGGTCGCGAGTTCCTGCGACGTGAACACGCGCATGCCCCACAGGGGATCGACCCCGGTCGTGGTCGTGTACATCTGCAGATCCGCATAGAAGTGGGGGTAGGTGTCCGGATTGGCCGGGTCCGAGGCGAAGAACACCGAGGCGACCACCGACTTGATCTCGATCTCGATACCCGCCTTGGCGCACGCCTGCTTGACGATGGCCTGCGTCTTCTGGCGGGGGGCGTTGGTGGACGTCTGATACAGGAACTTGAGCCGCTTGCCGTCCTTGGCGCGGATGCCGTCGGGGCCGCGCTTCCATCCCGCTGCGTCGAGAATCTGGTTGGCCTTGTCGACGTTGAACTCCCAGCGATTGCTCTTCGAGGCGAATCGCGGGGGCGCGTTGAGATAGTTCGCGGTGGCCTGGCCCTGGCGGCCGTAGATCTGCTCGTGGACGGAGGCGCGGTCGACCAGCACGCTCAGCGCCTGGCGCACGGCCGGGTCGGAGAGGGTGGGATGCGTGGTCTTGACGCTCGAGCGCTCGCCGTCCACGTCCTTGTTCGGGTCGGTGTTGTTGAGCTGGATGTGCTCGATGTTCCCGGTCGGGTGGATCTCGGCGCGCCCTTTGCCGCCCTGCTCCATGCGCTTGAGGATGTCGTCCTCGACCTGGATGTTCCAGGCGTAGTCGTACTCGCCGGTCTGCAGCACCGCCCGCGCGGCCGAGGCAGCGTCGCCGCCCCCCTTGAGTTCCAGCGAGTCGAAGAAGGGCCGGTTGGCGACGTGGTAGGTCGGGTTGATGTCGCCGCGCAGGCTGTCGCCGGGCTTGAAGTCCACGAAACGATAGGGCCCGGTGCCGACCGGCTTCAGATTGTTCGGCGCCTCGCGCGACTTGTCGCCCTTGAAGGCGCCGAACAGGTGCTTGGGGATCAGCGCGCGGTTCTGACCGCAGAAGGCCTCGAACCAGAACGGGGTCGGCTGCTTGAAGACGACCTTCACCGCGTGGTCGTTGACGCGCTCGACGCGGTCGATGTCGCGGTAGGCGCCGATGGTCACCGCCGCCGTGGCCGGATCGGCCGCGTACTCCCAGTTGAAGATCACGTCGTCGGCGGTGAAGGGCTTGCCGTCGTGCCAGGCGACGCCCTTCTTGAGGTTCCACTGGACCCAGGTACCGTCGCGGCCCAGCCCGCCGTTGTCCACGCTCGGGATGTTGGCGGCGAGCACGGGGGAGAGGTTTCCGTCGGGGTCGTAGGCAGCCAGCGGCTCGTAGAAGACGCGCGAGCCGTCCTGGTCCTTGGTGCCGGTGGCGAAGTGCGGGTTGAGCAGCGTGGGCGCCTGCCACCACAGGACCCGCAGGGGCCCGCCGCCCCCGCGCCTCGTCGGCGTGAAGGTCGGACTCTTGGGCTGAGCGGCGATGCCGGAGGCGGTGAGCAGCTGGGCGGCGAAGGGGGCGGTGAGGCCGAGGCCCACCATGATCTGCACGAAGCGCCGCCGGCCGAGCCGGCCGGCCTTGACGTCGTCGACGAGGCTCCGGATCTCCCGTTCGTCCATGATCAACCCTCCGCTTTCGTGTCGTGACGTTGTGCGTGCAGCATCCTCGTCGCGATGTCGAGCGCTTCCACCATCGATTCGTGGTTCGCGATGCCCTTCCACGCGCGGTCGAACGCGGTGCCGTGATCGACGGAGACGCGCAGGAAGGGCAGGCCCACGGTGACGTTCACGCCGGACAGGCCCGTCCACTTCTTCGTCGTCTCGTCGTACTCGAAGCCGAGCGTCTTGACCGGGATGTGGCCCTGATCGTGATACATGGCGACGACGATATCAAACTCGCCGCCGCGGGCCCGCGAGAACAGCGTGTCGGCCGGCAGTGGCCCGGTGACGTTCAGGCCGTCGGCCCGCGCGGCCTCGATGGCGGGCACGATGTGGTGCTGCTCCTCGTCGCCGAAGAGGCCGTCCTCGCCGGCGTGCGGGTTGAGGCCGGCCACCGCGATGCGCCCGCGCGGCAGCCCCAAATCCTGCAAGCTCCGCTGGGCGAGGCGGATCGTCTTCAGCACCCGCTCGCGCGTGACGAGATCGGGCACTCGCCGCAGCGCCACGTGCGTCGTCACATGGATGACCTTCAGCTCCTTGCCCATGAGCAGCATGGCGAAGTCCCGCGTGTCGCTGAGCTGGGCGAGGATCTCGGTGTGGCCGGAGTGCTGCACGCCGGCGGCGGCCAGCGCCTCCTTGTTGACGGGCGCGGTGACGATGGCGTCGATCTCGCCGGACGTCGCGAGCGTCACCGCCCGCTCGATGTACTCGTAGGCGGCGCGGCCGGCGGCGGCGCTGACCTCGCCGCGTGGCAGCGTCGCCATGTCGACGTTGGCGAGGTCGAGCACCTCGAGCGTGCCGTCGACCCAGTGGCAGTCGGCCACGCGCGTCACGGCGTGCAGCGCCAGGGGGCTGCCGATCAGGGCGAGCGCCTCGCGCATGGGATCGGCCGCGCCGATCACGACCGGGCGACACGTCGCCCCCACGCTCGGCTCCGCCGCCGCGCGGGCGATGATCTCCGGACCCACGCCGGCGGCATCACCCATCGTCACACCCAGCACCGGCCGCTTCATGCCACGACCTCCTTTTGCAGCGACACCAGCAGGTCCGGCGGACCGAACCCGCCCGCCTTGGTGAGCAGCGGTATCGGATCGCGCCCGGGCACGCGGAGCTGGCCGAACGCCAGGCCGGGAGCCGGGGCGCCGACCAGCTCGATGCGCTCGGCCCCGAGCGCGGTCCACAAGGCGACGGCGGTCTCGCCGCCCGTCACGACGACCAGGTCCCAGGGCTCACGCCGCAGCGCCGTCACCGCCTGGTCGATCAAGCGCGCGACGGCATCGGCGCCGTCGCCGGCGAGCCGCTCGGACGTCGCGAGCACGGTGAGGCCGGCCGTTCGCGCTTCGCGAATTTGCCGGCGCGTGGCGGGGTGCAGGCTGCCGGCGACGACGAGCCAGCGCGGGCCCGCGGGCAGCTCGGCGCGCTCGGCCAGCAACCCAAGCCGCGTCGCCAGCGCGTGCGCCAACCCGGCCGAGCCGACCAGCAGCGGGGTGGGGGTCACGGCCAGCGCGGCCTCCACTATGGCGTCGAGGTCGACGTCGGTCTCGCCGTCGGCGACGATGACGGTGCCGGCCAGGCGGCGCACCCGGGCGGCGAGGGCCTCGGGGCCCGCGCGGAGCTGATCGATCGGGATCCACGCCAGCGCGCGGTCGAGCTGCGGGCGCAGCAGGTCCACGACGCTCGACGATCGGCCCGGGAACCGCGGATCGCGCGCGATGGGCGTCTCGGCCACCGGCGTGCCGCCGACGAGCAGGACGCGGTCGAGGACGACGCGCCGCTGGGCGGGGAAGGCGGGGCACACGATGGCGGTGGTGGCGCCGAGCGCGCGCATGAGGGCATCGACCTCGGCGCCGATCGGTCCCCGCAGCGTGGAGTCGATCTTCTTGAACCACGAACCGGACCGCGCGCGGGCCGCCACGATGGTGACGCGATCGGCCGCGGCTTCCGGCGTCAGTGTGCGGCTCTCGGTGTCGACGACCCGCACGGCGGCCTCCACGGCGCGGCGGGGCCACACGGTCACGGGGACGGGGCCGCGGGCGGCGAACAGCGCGCCGGTGTCGCAGGCGCCGGTGAGATCGTCGGCGACGATGGTCAGGGGCCTGGCACGCGTCGGCCTCATCAGAAGTAGCTCAATATAGAGGTATACTGCGCGTGATTCAATGCGACCGCTGGTGGCCGTCCTGATCGTCCTCGCCCTCGTCATCGCCGCGGCGGCGGTCGGGTTCTTCACGGGCCAGCCCCGGCATGACGCCGACGCGTCCGCGGCACCGCCCACGGGCGCCCCGCCCGCTGCCGCGCCGGCCAGGCCTCGCCTCGGAAAGCTCCTCCCACTCGACGCGGCCATGAAGGAGCTGGACCTCATCCGGCCCTCGCGCGCGAAGGCCGCCGAGGATTTCACGGTCAACACGCCGGGCGGCGGCAAGTTCAGGCTGTCCGAGCAGCGCGGCAAGGTGGTCATGATCAACTTCTGGGCGACCTGGTGCCCGCCGTGCCTGGAGGAGATGCCCGCGATGGAGCGGCTGTACCGCCAGCACAAGGATGCCGGCTTCACGCTGGTGGCGGTGTCGGTCGACGCGGACCCCGCGAAGGTGACGCCGTTCCTGACCGCCCACAAGCTGACCTTCACGGTTGGGCTCGATCCGCGGATGGGCCTGGCGAACGCCTATGCCGTGCGGGCGCTGCCGTCCAGCTTCATCGTCGGGCGCGACGGCAACCTCGCCGCGCTCGCGATCGGCCCCCGCCTCTGGGACAACAACGCCGCGCACTCGCTGGTCGAGGGGATGGCGCGCTAGTTGGGTGCCTCGCTCGGCGTGGTGGTCGCGTTCAGCGCGGGGCTCTTCTCGTTCCTCTCCCCGTGCGTGCTGCCGCTGTTCCCCTCGTACCTGTCGTTCATCACCGGCATGTCGGTGGGCGACCTCTCGGGCGACCTGACGGCCGCCGCGCGCCGCCGCGTGCTCCTGCACGCGGTGACGTTCGTGCTGGGCTTCTCGGTGGTGTTCGTGGCGCTCGGCGCCTCGTTCAGCGCGGCCGGGCAGGTGCTGTTCCAGTACCGTGACTGGATCCGCATCATCGGCGGCGTCCTCATCATCGTCTTCGGGCTCTACATCGCCGGCCTCCTCAGCGTGGGCCTGTTCGCCCGCACGCAGCAGTGGCAGATCCGTGAGAAGCCCGCGGGCTACGTCGGCTCGTTCCTGGTGGGCGTGACGTTCGCGATCGGCTGGACGCCGTGCGTGGGGCCGATCCTGGGCGCGATCCTGTCGCTGGCCGGCACCGCCGAGACCGTGCAGCGCGGCGTCGGTCTGCTGATCGCCTACTCGGCGGGCCTCGGCGTGCCCTTCCTCCTCTCGGCACTGGCCCTGGGCTCGTTCCTCAAGTTCTTCAAGCGCTACCGGCCGTTCATTCCGATCGTGGAGCGCGGCGCCGGCGTGCTGCTGGTCGTCGTCGGCATCCTGGTCGCCACGAACTACTACGTGATCCTCAACTCCTGGGCGATCTCCCTCACCCCGGAGTGGCTGCTCAAGCGGCTCTGAGCGGACCGGTGCGCGTCCACGTTCGCGTCCCCGCCACCTCGGCCAATCTCGGTCCCGGCTTCGACGCGCTCGGCCTGGCGCTGGCGCTGCACAACGAGGTCACCGCCAGTGAGGCCGACGGGGTCCGCGTGACGATCGAGGGCGAGGGCGCCGGGCGGCTGTCGGCCGGCGCAGAGAACGTCGTGGCGCGCGGAGTGCGGCAGGCCTACGAGACGGCCGGGCGACCGTTCAAGGGCGTGGCGCTCGCGTGCGTGAACCGGGTGCCGACCGCGCGGGGGCTCGGCTCGAGCGCGGCGGCCTGGGTCGGCGGCCTCGTGGCCGGCAACGCCCTGCTCGGCGGGCCGCTGTCGCGTGACGCCCTGCTGGCCCTGGCCGCGCGGGCCGAGGGACACCCCGACAACGTGACGGCGGCACTGATGGGCGGGCTGACGGTGTCGTGCGCGATCGGCGAGGGCCGCATCGCCGCGATCTCGCTGCCGGTGCCGGGGGCGGTGCGGTGGGTCGTGCTGGTGCCCGAGGTCACCAGCGCCACCGCCGAGGCCCGGGCCGTGCTGCCGCCGACGTTGTCCCGCGCCGACGCCGTCTTCAACGTGCAGCGCGTCTCGCTGTTGCTGGCCGCGCTGCAGTCCGGTCGCCTGGACCTGCTCGGCGACGCGCTCGACGACCGCCTGCACCAGCCCTACCGCCTGCGCCTGTTCCCGTGGATGCCCGCCGTGGCGGCGGCCGCGCGCGCGGCGGGCGCGCTCGGCTGCGTGCTGTCCGGCGCCGGGCCCTCGCTGCTGGCCGCCGTGCGCGACGACGCCGACCTCGTCGCGCGGTCGATGGAGGGCGCGCTGGCCGCCGCCGGCATCCGCGGGCGTGCGTGCGCGTTCGCCGTCGACACCGAGGGCGCGATGGTGCGTTCAGAGTAGGGGGCCCCGACATGGCCCCCTACGACCCCCCGGCGCCCGGAGCGCCGCAGGGGACCCGTGGCGCTCCTCGACGGGGCGCAGTCGGCGCCGCCACCCTGGTCGGGGTGGTGTGGGTGACACTTGCGGTCGCCTACGGCCTGTTCTTCTCGTTCTCGGTCTTCTTCGTGCCGCTGATCGCGGAGTTCCGCTGGTCGCGCGGCCTCACGGCGGGCGCGATGTCGGTGTCCGCCATCGTGCAGGGCTTGTGCGCGCCGCTGGCCGGCGTCGTGGCCGATCGCTTCGGCCCGCGTCCGGTGATCGTGGGCGGCGTGGTGATGCTGTCCGCCGCCTCGATGCTGGCCTCGACGATCCAGGCCCCGTGGCAGCTCTACCTCTACACCGGTGTCCTCAGCGCGATCGGACTGGTGGCCGTCGGCTGGGTCCCGACCGGCCTGCTGCTCTCACGCTGGTTCCAGGCCCGCCGCGGCCGCATGGCCGGCATCGCCTTCTCCGGCATGGGCTTCGGCGTCTTCGTCATCGGCCCCCTCACCCAATGGCTCATCGCCATCAGCAGCTGGCGCACCGCCAGCCTCCTCCTCGGCCTCGCCTCCCTGGTTCTGCTGCTCCCCTTGGTCCTGTGGGGCATCCGCGACCCCGTCCTCGGGGTCGACGCCCCCAGCGGCCCGGTCGACGCCCGAAGTCACCCAACGCCGAGCGTCGCGGCCGTCGCGGCCGACGCCCCGGGTAGGGCAGCGGAGTCGGGCGGCGTGGGGGAGGCTTCCCGAGCGAATGCTGTATTGAGCGAAGAAGCCTCCCCCACGCCGCCCGGCTCCGCTGCCCGGGTACGGCGACCCGACGCGACGGTGCGCGACGCGCTGAGGATGCGTGCGTTTTGGGCGTTGTTCGCCGCGTATTTTTTCACGCCCCTGGCGGTCTTCCCGGTGACCACGCACGCCGTGGCGTTCACGGTCGACCACGGCTACCCGGCGATGTGGGCCGCCACCGCCTTCGGCGCCATGGGCCTCATGTCCACCGTCGGCCGCGTGACCTTCGGCTTCGCCGCCGACCGCTTCGGCGGGCCCCCGACCGCCACCCTGTCGTACGCGTGCACCGCCGGCGGGACCGCCGCGCTGCTCGCCCTGGAGCTCCTCCCGAGCCCCGCCTGGCTGGTGGTCTTCGCGGCGCTCTTCGGGCTCGGCTTCGGGGCGCGCGGCCCCATCATCACGGCGATGGCCAGCGAGTGGTTCGGCGGCCGCCGCTTCGGCGTGATCTACGGCATCCTCAACCTGGGCAACGGCGTGGCCGGTGCCATCGGCCCCTGGTTCGGCGGCTTCGTGCACGACGTCACCGGCTCCTACCGCATCGCCTTTCTCGCGGCGATCGCCTTCAGCGCGTGTGGCGCGGGTTGCTTCTGGCTGGCCCGACGCCCCTCGTCTTGACGCCCGCGCGCGGGGGGTGCTAAGTGGGCGGGATGACCGAACTGTCCCCCGCGTCCGAGCGCGTGACCGGCGCCGGCGTGCTGCCGGATCACGAGCTGCGCGCGGCGGTCGCGCACGGCTGGATCACCGCGACGGTCCCGTTCGGCGACGAGCAGTTCCAACCCGCCAGCCTCGACCTTCGCCTGGGCCCGGTGGCGTACCAGCTCCGCGCCAGCTTCCTACCGTTCCGCGAGTCGGTCCAGGGTCGCCTGGACGGCGACGGCGACCTGGTGATCGACCGGGTGTCGCTGGCCGAGGGCGCGACGCTGCAGCGCGGCTCGGTCTACCTGGTGCCGCTGCTGGAGTCGCTGGCGCTGCCGTCCGACGTGCGGGGCCGGTCCAATCCCAAGAGCACCACCGGACGGCTCGACATCTTCACGCGGGTCATCACCGATCGCACGCCGCGCTTCGACGAGATCGCGCCCGGCTATCGCGGCCATCTCTACCTGGAGATCTCGCCGCAGTCGTTCCCCGTGCGCGTGCACGCGGGCGCCTCGCTCAACCAGCTGCGGCTCCTCGTCGGCGACGGCGCGGTCTCCGATGCCATGCTGCGGGAGATCTACGACGGCGGGCCGCTGCTCTACGACGATGACGACCGGCCGGTGCCGTTGTCGCGGGTGACGTTCAACGACGGGCTCTGCATGGGCGTGGACCTCTCGGGCCGGGCCACCGACGGCATCATCGGCTACCGGGCGCACCCCAACCCGCCGGCCGTGGACCTGGCCCGGGTGGGGCACTACGACCCCGCCGAGTTCTGGGAGCCGATCAAGCGGCCGAGCCGGGACGCCTACATCCTGGAGGCCAATCGCTTCTACATCCTGGTCTCCAAGGAGCGCATCCGGGTGCCCCCCGAGTTCGCCGCCGAGATGGTGGTCTACGACGCCGGCGCCGGCGAGATCCGCACCCACTACGCGGGGTTCTTCGACCCCGGCTTCGGCTTCGGCGACGGGAGCGTGCGCGGGACCAAGGTGGTTATGGAAGTGCGGGCCCGGGAGGTCCCGTTCCTCGTCTATGACGGCCAGACGTCGTTCAAGGTGTGGTTCGAGCGGCTGCGCAGCCGCCCCGGGCGGGTGTACGGGGTGGGGCTACGCTCCTCCTACCAGCACCAGACGTTGAGCCTGAGCAAGCACTTCAAGCGCTAGACCCCGCGGTCGCAAAGGTACTGCGGGGTCCGGGGCTCTGTTAGAATTGACAGTGGCGAGGTCACCGGTCGGTCGAGGACCCGTGCCCCGATGGAGGGCCTCATGGCAGAACAGAAGAAGAAGGAAACGCGGCCGACGAAGCCGTCCGAGGGCGGGGGCGACGGCGCCGCCGCCAACCCCGAGCTTGCCAAGAAGGGCAAGAAGATCAAGGAAGACATCGACAAGCTCCTGGACGAGATCGACGACATCCTCGAGGAGAACGCCGAGGAGTTCGTCAAGAGCTACGTCCAGCGGGGAGGCCAGTAGTCGATGCCCATCTACGAATATCGCTGCCGCGGTTGCGCCAAGGACTTCGAGAAGTACGTGCCCGGCGCGTCGACCAAGGTCGCGTGTCCGGCGTGCGCCAGTGGCGACGTCATCCGCAAGCTGTCGGTGTTCGGCGTCGGCGTGAATGCCGGGATGGTCGCGTCGAGCATGTCCGGGGGCGGAGGCTGCTGCGGTGGCGGCGGGTGCGGCTGCCACTGATCGCCTCACGCCTCCGGTGACCTCACGCCGTCTCGAAGGGCCCGTCAGGGCCCTTCGTGCTTGAAGGGACCCGTGGACCTGCGCCGGCTCGAGATCTTCGTGAAGGTCGCCGAGCTCGGCGGCTTCTCGCGCGCCGCCGAAGCGCTCTTCCTGACCCAGCCCACGGTCTCCGAGCACGTGCGGGGGCTCGAGGACGAGCTGGGCGTGCAGCTCCTCGACCGCCTCGGCCGCGGCACCACCCCCACCCCCGCCGGCACGCTCTTGCTCGGCTACGCGCGGCGCATGCTGACGCTGGCCCGCGAGGCCGCGCAGGCGATCGAGCAGTTCCAGGGTCGGGTGAGCGGGGAGCTGACGATCGGGGGCTCCAGCATTCCCGGCGAGTACATCGTGCCGGCGCTGATCGGCGCCTTCCGCGGCAAGTATCCCGACGTGCGGATCTCGCTGCTCATCGGCTCCAGCCGCGAGGTCCAGCAGTGGGTGGAGGAGGGACGGGTGGAGATCGGCGTCGTCGGCGCCCCGCCCGCGGCGCGCACGCTGCAGGGGCGCCCGCTGATGGCCGACGAGATCGTCGTGGTGGTGGGCGGCGAGCACCCGTGGGCGACCCGCAAGTCGGTGTCGATCGAGGAGCTGAAGGCCGAGCCCATGATCGTGCGCGAGCGCGGCTCCGGCTCCCGCGAGACGTTCGAGCGCGCGCTGGAGGGCGTGGGGCTCGACCTCGGCGCCTTCCGCATCGTCGGCGAGATCGCCTCGACGCAGGCCATCAAGCAGGCCGTGCGCGCCGGCGTCGGCGTCTCCCTGATCTCGCGGCGGGCGGTGCAGGACGAGTGTCGGGCGCGCCTGCTGCATTGCGTGACGGTCCGTGATTTGACGGTCTCGCGCGCTTTCCATCTCGTCACGCACCGCGACCGGAGCCGCTCGCCGCTCGCCCAGGCGTTTCTCACCTTCCTCGAGTCTTCGCCCGCCGCCCGCGCCTGATCGGGCCTCCCGATCGGGAGCGGTCTCGGCTATCGCCACTACCAATTTGTCTTCCTGACGAATCCCGATACGCTGAGCGCCGATCGCAATGCCGCACCCATCCTCGTTCCCACTCGGAGGGATTCATGAATCGACGGATCTTCCTCAAGCAGGGGCTCGGGCTCTCGGCCGGTCTGCTCGTGACCGGGCTGCCCGGGTCGGGGCGGGTCGCGCGGGCGGCCGAGGCGAAATGGCGCACGTTCGAAGTCCTCACCCGGGTCGAGCCGGCGGATCCCTCGGGGGTGACGCGCGCCTGGATCCCGGTGCCGCTCATGAGCGAGACGAACTACTTCCGGCGTCTCGGCGACACCTGGAAGGGCAACGCGCCGACCATGCGGCTGGCCCGTGAGGAGAAGTACGACGCCGGCTTCGTGTACGCGGAGTGGCCGGGCACCGAGAAGGCGCCGGTCATCGAGATCACCAGCCGCTTCTCGACCCGTGACCGGCTCATCGACGTCACCAGGCCGCCGGCCGCGCCCGCCCGCGAGGATGCCGCCATCCTCCGGAGGTATCTCGAGCCGACCGCGCTGATCCCGACCGACGGTCTGGTGCTCGAGACCTCGCAGCAGATCGTCAAGGGGCACACCACCGAGGTCGCCAAGGCCCGCGCCATCTACGAATGGATCGTGGACAACACGTTCCGCGATCCCAAGGTGAAGGGCTGCGGCCTGGGCGACGTGAAGACCATGCTGGAGACGCGGTACCTCGGTGGCAAGTGCGCCGACCTCAACGCGCTCTACGTGGGGCTGGCGCGCGCGGCCGGGCTACCGGCGCGCGACGTCTACGGCGTTCGCTGCGCCGACTCCGCGGAGTTCAAGAGCCTGGGCAAGAGCGGCGACATCAGCAAGGCCCAGCACTGCCGCGCCGAGGTCTTTCTGACCGGCTACGGCTGGGTGCCGGTCGATCCGGCGGACGTGCGCAAGGTGGTGCTCGAGGAGAAGCCGGGCGGCAGCATCCCCCTCAACGATCCCGCGGTGCTGAAGGCGCGGGCCAAGCTGTTCGGCGCCTGGGAGATGAACTGGCTCGCCTACAACTACGCGCACGACCTGAAGCTGCCGAACGCCACCGGCAAGGCGATCCCCTTCCTCATGTACCCGCAGGGGCAGACCGACGAGAGCCGCAAGGACAGCCTGGACCCGACGACCTTCCGCTACACGATCACGTCCAAGGAGACGATCGGCTGAGGGGATGCGATTGGGGGTTGGGGGCCACATCGGGGGCCCCCATGTGACTAAGCCCGGGGCTGGGACCTGGTGCTCTTGAGGACGGCCAAGAGTCGGTGCTTCAGCTCGGGGGGGATGGGCACGTCGGGCAACTTTCGCGTGGCGTCCATCGTCCCCTTGTAGGTATTGAGGAACGCGACGCAGGGCGGGCAGCCGTCGATGTGGAAGTCGATCAGCTCGCGTGTCGCACGGGGGAGGGAGCCGTCGAAGTAGTCGCCGAGGAGCTCGGCGATCCGCCGGCACTCGAGATCGGTAGGGCCCCCGGAGCCACAGTCAGGCATTGGCACTCATTATAGATGGATGTCTCGCCGCCTGCCGTCGATTCAAGGCCCAGCCGGTTGTCGTCCCGACCCCCGCCCATCGGGTATCCTGGCTTCATGCCCGGCGTGCGGCTTGCAGTCCGGTGGGGCCTCGCTGGGACTTTCCGGCGAGCCCTCTAGAAGGGGCTTCCCGGGGTCCTTATAATGACGACGTGATTCGCCGGGACGTCATCTCAGGAGAGGAGTGTCGATGACCCAGGACGCGCGCGTACAGGACTTCGTCGCCTCGTTCGAAGGGCTGCGGGCCGAGGTCGAGAAGGTGATCGTGGGCCACCGTGAGATCATCAACCACGTCCTCATCGGCTTGTTCGCGGGCGGCCACGTGCTCCTGGAAGGTGTGCCGGGCCTGGGCAAGACGCTCTTGATCAAGACGCTCGCCGAGGGTCTCGAGCTGTCGTTCTCGCGCGTGCAGTTCACGCCGGACCTGATGCCGGCCGATATCATCGGCACCAACATCATCGTGGAGGACGCCGACGGCCGGAAGCACTTCCAGTTCCAGCAGGGGCCGATCTTCGCGCACATCGTCCTGGCCGACGAGATCAACCGGGCCACGCCCAAGACGCAGTCGGCGCTCCTGGAGGGCATGCAGGAGGCGGCGGTCACCGTGGGCGGCGTGTCGCGGCCACTGCCGGGACCGTTCTTCGTGCTGGCCACCCAGAACCCGATCGAGATGGAGGGCACCTATCCGCTGCCCGAGGCCCAGCTCGATCGCTTCATGCTGAAGCTGCGCGTGCGCTACCCGGCGATCGAGGAGCTCAACACGATCATCGACCGCACCACGCAGGCCCGCGCGGTCAGCGTGGAGCGCGTGATGAGCGGGAGCCAGGTGCTCGGCTTCCGCGAGCTGATCCGCGAGGTGCCGATCGCCGACCACGTGCGGGCGCTGGCGTCGATGATCATCATGGCAACGCATCCGCAGTGGGAGCAGGCGCCGGAGGCGGCGCGCCGGTTCATCCGGTATGGCGCCAGCCCTCGCGGCGCCCAGGCGCTCGTGCTGGGCGCCAAGGTACGCGCGCTGACCGAGGGCCGCTTCAACGTCAGCGTCGACGACCTGCGCGCGCTGGCCATGCCAGCGCTGCGGCACCGCATCATCCTGAACTTCGAGGGCGAGGCCGAGGGGATCGACACCGACAACCTCGTCGCCCAGATCGTCGACAGCGCCGAGGCCATCACCGCCCAGGGCAAAGAAGCGTTTCTCCGCTGATGGGGGAGGGACTGATGCCGAATCCAGAGACGCTGGACCGCCTGGTCCGCCGCGTCGTGACGCAGGTCCGGCGGCGCCGTGTCGAGCACTATGCGCTGAGGGGCGCGTTCTGGGCCAGCCTGGTCTCCGTCCTGCTGCTGGCCTTCAAGGGCCCGCTCGACACGTGGGCGCTGCCGCTCGCCGCGGGCACGCTGATCGCCGGCGCGCTGGTTGGCGCGGTGTGGGGGGCGCTCAAGCGCACCTCCGTGGCCGACGCCGCCCGGCTGGCCGATCGCGCGTGGGGGCTCGAGGACCGCGTGGCCACCGCCATGGACTGGGTCGGGCGTTCCGACCGCCCGGCGCTCGTGGACGCGCTCATCGCCGACACGCTGCAGCGCATCGAGCGCCTGGAGCCGCGGAAGGCGGCGCGCCGTGTGATTCCGCGCGACGGCCGGTTCCTGCCCATCCCGGTGGCGGTTGCGGTGGTGCTGGCGCTGGCGCCGGCCATCCCGGTCCCGTCGGGACGGCTGCCGGACTTCTCGCTCGGCGCCGGTGAAGAGCCGCAGGAGGCGCGCGCGGGCTCGCCGCTGACGGACGAGCGCTCGCGCCCCGCCGCCCGGGACCGACTCAAGGCACCCTCGTTCGAGGAGCGGGAGTTCGCGACGCGGGCCGGCGGCACCGGGGCGGCCATGAGCGGCGATCTCTCGGCCATCTTCAAGGACACCGCGCTGTCGGCCCAGCGGCCCGACTTCCAGAGCTTTCTCAAGAAGGGCGACGACCGGCTGAAGCTGCTCGAGCAGGCGGACCGGCTGCCGGATCTGCAGTCCGACTTCACCGCCAGCCAGTACAAAATGATGTTCCGCAAGTCGAAGTCGCTGTCCGGCGGACTGCGGCCCGATCAGATCTCGCCGCAGAAGCTGAAGGAGCTGCTCGAGGAGATGGAGCGGCTGGGCCGCAAGGGCGGCGCCAGCTGGCAGGGGGATGCCGCCGAGGGCATGGAGGCCCTGGAGGGCGGGGAGCCGGACCGCGCGCTCCAAGCGATGCAGCGGGCGCTCGACAAGATGCGCGCCCAGGAAGAGGGCTCGCGCTCCGGCAAGAACCTCAAGGGCGGCCGCGAGAACAATCGCGGCGCGGCGGGCCGCGACCGGCGCGGCGGCGAGGGCGGTGGGCCCGAGGACCAGGACTTCGGCGAGGGCGAAGGGCTGATGCCCGGCAAGGGTCGCAGCTCCTCCCCGAAGGGCGAGGCCACGCAGCGGCTACGCGGCAATCCGTACGACGTCGGCGTCGAGGGCGAGTCGCGGCGCGGCCGCAAGGAAGGCTACGATACCAACATGACCGGAAAGGGCGGGCAGATGGGCTCGCGACTGCAGTACCTCGGCGTCGTCGGGCAGTACCGCAAGATGATGGAGGACGCCATCGCCCGGGAGTCGATCCCGCGCGACTTCCACTCGCAGATCAAGGACTACTTCCAGGCGCTGGACGAGCGATAAGCTTTGGCTACGGCCACGCGCGCGAGCTTCTTCACGCCCGAGTTCCTCGCCCAGCTCGAGCGGCTTTCGCTGCTGTCACGGCGGGCATTCCGCGGCAGCGTCAAGGGTGAGCGGCGCAGCCCCCGCCGCGGCCAGAGCGTGGAGTTCGCCGACTACCGCGCCTACGGCCACGGCGACGACCTGCGCTACGTCGACTGGAACATCTACGCCCGGCTCGACCGGCTGCACGTCAAGCTCTTCGTCGACGAGGAAGACCTCTGCCTGCACCTGCTCGTCGACGCCTCGGCCTCCATGGGCTTCGGCGCGCCCTCCAAGCTCGACTACGCCGTGCGGCTGGCCGCCGCGCTCGGCTTCGTGGGCCTCGTGAATCACGAGCGCGTCGGGCTCGGCCTCCTGCGCGAGCGCGTGGCCGAGGGCTGGCCGCCGACCCGCGGGCGGGCCCAGATCCTGCCGATGATGGACTTCCTGGCCGACGTCCGGCCCGGCGGCGGCACCGGCCTCGACGATGGGCTGGGCAACTACGCCAAGCGGGCGCGCGAGTCGGGGCTGGTCGTCGTCGTCTCCGACCTGCTCGACCCGGCCGGCTACGAGCGTGGCGTGCGCGCGCTGCTGGAGCGCCGGTTCGACGTGCACCTGGTGCACCTGCTCGATCCCGAGGAGATGAACCCGACGCTGGGCGGCGACCTCCGGCTGATCGACAGCGAGACGGGTGAGGTGCGCGACCTCGCCGTGGACGGCGAGGCGCTGCGCGGCTACCGCGAGCGGCTGCGGACCTTCCTGGAGCGTGCCGAGAGCTTCTGCCGCTCGCACGAGATCGGCTACCACCGGATCGTCACCGACACGCCGGTCGAGGCGTTCGTCGTGGCCCAGCTGCGCGGGCGGATGCTCGGATGAGCTTCCTCAGCCCGCTCGCCTTCGCGGTCTTCGCGCTGTCGCTGCCGCTGGTCCTCCTCTACTTCCTCAAGGTGCGGCGACGGGAGCGGCGGATCTCCAGCCTGCTGCTGTGGGAGGCCGCGGTCCGCGACCGCGAGGCCTCCACCTTCTTCCAGCGGCTGCAGCGGGACCCGCTCCTGATCCTCCAGATCCTCGCCCTGCTCGCCCTCACGCTGGCGCTGGCTCGGCCGGTGGCGACCGTCATGGGCGAGGGCGCCCGCAAGGTCGTGGTCGTGCTCGACACCTCGGCCTCGATGAAGGCGCGCGACGTGTCGCCGTCGCGGTTCGAGGTCGCCCGGAGCGAGGCGGGTGCCTTGGTGCGCCGCCTGGGCGAGGGCGCCGAGGTGATGGTGATCGAGGCCGGCGTGCAGCCGACCGTGACCGCGGCGCTGTCACGCGACCGCGACCGCGCGCTGTCGGCCATCCGGGGCGCCTCCGCGCACGATCTGCCGACGCGCCTGGCCGAGGGGGTGCGCACGGCCCGGGCGCTGGTGGGCGCCGACCCTCGGGCCGAGATCCACGTGTTCACGGACGGCGCCTTCGCGCCGGTCCGCGGCGTGGAGGGCAACGACCCGCGCGTGCGCTGGGTCGGCGTCGGGCGGCGCAGCGAGAACGTCGCCATCACGAACCTGTCGGTGCGCAAGAGCTACGCCGGCTCCTTCGACTACCAGGCCTACGTCTCGCTCGTGAACCACACGCCGGAGCCGCGGACCTTCAACTTCACCCTCGCGCTCGACGACAAGCCGCTGGCCGAGCGCTCGGTGACGCTGGAGCCGAGCGTGCGGCGCTCGATCGTGCTGCCGTTCAGTCACAACGGCGGCGGCGCGGTGTCGGCGCGCCTGCACATCAACGACGACCTGGCCGCCGACAACGTGGCGTGGGCGGTGCTGCCGCCGCCCCGCAAGATCGCGGTGACGCTGGTCAGCCCCGGCAACCTCTTCCTGGAAAAAGTCCTCCGGACCGATCCGCAGGTTGCTCTCGACGTGAAGACGCCCGAGCAGTACCAGGGCGGCATGGGCGAGGCCGACGTGGTCGTGCTGGACTCGGCGTCGCCGGCGCGGGTGGGCGCCGGTCGCTTCGTCTTCGTCAACACGGTGCCGCCCGACGTGCCCATGGAGATCCTCGGCCGCCTCGAGCAGCCGACGATCATGGACTGGGACCGGGCGCATCCCGTCATGCGTCACGTGGAGTTCGCCAAGGTCGCCATCGAGGACGCGATGCGCATGCGGCCGTTGTCGGCCGGGCGCCCGCTCGTGGAGGCCGTCGGCGGCCCGCTGATCTACGCGCTGGAGGAGCAGGACCGCAAGGCGATCATCGTCGGGTTCGACCTCTTCAAGACGGACTTCCCGCTGCGGATCGCGTTCCCGCTGATCCTGTCCAACACGCTACGGTGGCTGCACCCGGCGGCGCTCGACCAGTCGAGCCTGCAGCTCGCGGCCGGGCAGCCGATCCTGCTTCCGGTCGCCCACGGGATCACGTCGGCCACGGTCACCACGCCGAGCGGCCGCACGGCGAAGGCGCCGATCACGCGCGGCGCGGTGAGCTTCACCGAGACCGACGAGGTGGGCCTCTACACGCTGGCGACGGGGCGCGGCGACCTGCGCGTGGCCGTCAACCTGATGGACGCCGACGAGTCGAACCTGGAGCCGCGCCCGTTGCCGGCGCCGGCCGGGCCGTCACCGGAGGCGGCGGCGCCGATCCCGCTCCAGCGTGAACTGTGGCCGGTGTTCGTGCTGGTCGCGATCGCGCTGCTGCTCCTGGAGGGGCTGCTCTACTGGCGGCGGCAGAGCGGCGGGCGGCTGGCCCTGCCGGGCGGCCCCGGCGACCGCTGGGCGCTGGCCATGCGCTGCGCGCTGGTCGTGGTCCTGCTCGCCACCCTGCTGCGCCCGACGCTGCCGCGGTGGGTCGACCGCCAGAACGTCGTCTTCCTGCTCGACCTCTCCGACAGCGTCAGTCTGGCCGCGCGCGAGCGCGCCTATCGCTTCATCGCCGATGCCACCGCCGCCATGAAGTCCTCCGACCGCCAGAGCGTGATCGTGTTCGGCGAGGAGGCCGTCGTCGACCAGTCGCTGGCCGCGAAGACGACGGTCGAGCGGCCCAGGGCGCAGGTGGGCGGGCGCGGTACCAACATCTTCCAGGGGCTCCAGCTGGCGCTGGCCACCTTGCCGCCGGGCCACGCCAACCGCATCGTCATGCTGACCGACGGCCGCCAGAATGCCGGCAACGCGCTCGCCGGCGCCCAGGCGGCCAAGAACACCGGCGCCGACATCTACTACGTGGCCGCGCCGCTGACCTTCAGCCAGGAGGTCGTCGCCGAGGCGATGGTCCTTCCGCAGGAGGTCAAGTACGGCGAGCCGTTCCAGGCCAAGGTGGTGGCGTGGAGCCACAAGGACACCCAGGGCCGCGTGTCGCTGTTCCGCAACGGCGAGTTCCTCGGCTCGCAGATCGTGCGCTTGGCCGCCGGCAAGAACGTCTTCTCCTACCGCCAGTCGCTGGACAACAGCGGCATCCACGTCTACCAGGCCGCGATCGAGGTCGACGGCGACACGATCGAGGACAACAACCGGGCGGTGGGCACCGTCGTGGTCCGCGGCCGGCCCCAGGTGCTGCTGGCCGAGAAGGACCGCTCGCACGCGCAGTCGCTGGCCGCCGCGCTCCGCTCGCAGAACATCGACGTCACCGTCGTGGAGCCGGCGGGGATTCCGAAGGATCTCGCGGGGCTGCAGAAGTACGACGGCGTGGTGCTGTCGAACGTGTCCTCGCTGAAGCTCACGCGACCGCAGATGGTGCAGATCCGGGACTATGTCCGCGACCACGGCGGCGGCTTGATGATGCTCGGCGGCGAGGAGAGCTTCGGCCTCGGCGGCTACTACCGCACGCCGATCGAGGAAGCGCTGCCCGTCACCATGGACGTCAAGCAGAAGGTCGAGATCCCGAGCCTGGCGGTGGTGCTGTCCATCGACCGCTCGGGCTCGATGGCGATGTCGACCGACGAGAAGATCACCAAGCTCGACCTCGCCAAGGAGGCCGGCCACCTCGTCGTCGACCTGCTCGACGAGCGCAACGAGGTCGGCATTCAGAGCTGGGACACCGAGTTCATCTGGGACGCGCCGGTGCGATCGGCCAGGGACAAGAGCGCCGTCCACCACGCGATCGCGACGATCAAGGCCGGGGGCGGGACCGACGGCTATCCGGCGCTCAAGGAGTCCTACGCCGTGCTGTTCGAGCGCCCGGCGCTGCTCAAGCACGTCATCTTCCTCTCCGACGGCCAGATGACGCGCGGCGACTTCCAGGGCCTGCTGCGCCGCATGGTCAAGGACAAGATCACGGTGTCCGCGGTGGCGGTCGGCAAGGACGCCGACGTCCAGCTCATGGTGGACATCGCCAAGTGGGGGCGCGGCCGCTTCTACTACACCGAGGACTCGCAGACCATCCCGCGGATCTTCACGCTGGAGACGCAGCTGGCCTCCAAGGCCTCGCTCGTCGAGCAACCGTTCAAGCCGCAGCTCACCGCCCCCTCGCACGAGGCGATGCAGGAGATCGACTGGAAGGGCGTCCCGCCACTGGGCGGCTACGTGGCGACCACGCTCAAGCCGACCGCCGAGCTGGTCCTGATGAGCCACCAGGAGGATCCCGTCCTGGCGACGTGGCGGTTCGGGCTCGGCCGATCGGTGGCGTTCACCTCCGACGCCAAGGCCAAGTGGGGCACCCTCTGGCTGCGGTGGCGCGACTTCAACAAGTTCTGGGCGCAGCTCACGCGCTGGACGCTGCGCAGCGGCACGAAGGGCGACACCACCGCGATGGTGCAGCGCATCGATCAGACCGGCGAGGTCGTGGTGGACGCCGTCGATCCGCAAGGGCGAGTTCATCAACTTCCTGGACACCCAGATCGGCGTGGTGGCGCCCAACCGCGAGCGCAGCGTCATCGACCTGGAGCAGATCGGCCCCGGCCGGTATCGGGGGCGCTTCCCGGCTCCGCAGGAGGGCGTCTACCTGGTCGGCATGGCGCAGCGCAAGGCCGAGCGGGTGATCGGCTCGCAGCTGGCGGGACTGGTGGTACCGTATGCGCAAGAGCTTCGCGACCTTGGCGTCGATGAGACGCTGCTCCGCGAGCTGGCCGAGCTGACGGGCGGCGGCCCGCTGGAGGATCCGCGCGACGCCTTCCTCAAGGCGCGGCGCCAGTCGCGTATCGCGGTGGACATCTGGCCGTGGCTCGTAGGCCTGGTGGCGTTCCTGCTCATCCCGGACGTGGCGCTGCGGCGCCTCGGCCCGGGCGGTTTCGCCCGGTTGGGCGGCTGGCTGTCGCCGCTCCGGAGGCGGCGCCGCCGCGAGGCCGCAGGGGGGGAGGCGAACACATGACGTATGACGCTGGACGGTTGGCTCGATGGGCGCTGGTGCCCCTGATGATCGTTGCGCTGGCGATGACCGGGGCCGAGGCCGCCGTCAAGCCGCGCGCCGTGCTGGTGGTCGCCTTCGACGCCAGCGGCCTCGAGCGCGACGAGCAGTGGATGGGGCAGGGCATCGCCGAGTTGATCGCCCTCGGCTTCGACCAGCATCCCGCGTTCGTGCAGGTCGAGGACGCGCGGGTGCGCGCGGTCGGCCGTCCCGAGGTATGGGGTGAGCCGGTCGTGGTGCAGGCCGCGCGCACGCTGCGGGCGGATGCCGCGGTGTTCGGGCGGATCACGCGCACGGGCGCCGAGCTGATCGTGCAGCCCCGCCTCGTGCGAGCTCAAGGGCGGCGCCGGCGACCCGGTGTCGCTGGAGCCGGTCACCATCCCCGAGGGAGAGCTGCTGGCCCGCCTGGCGCCGCTGGCCGTCGCCTACGGGCGCACCATGAAGGTGGCGCTGACCGACGTCGAGGTGCGCGCGGATGGAGAAGGCGGGCCAGCCGACGCGCTCGCTCAAGGCGTTCGAGCTGTCTCGCGCGCGGCCGGTGGCGACCATGCAGCGGCCGGGGCAGGAGGGCAACGAGCAGGCCGTGGACCTGCTGGCCCGCGCGATCGAGGCCGATCCGAACTTCGTGGTCGCGCAGTACACGCTCGGGACCGTCCACCAGGCGCTCGGCAACCGCTGGAAGGCGGCCGCACAGTTCCGTGCCTCGACCCAGCTCGACGCCTCCTACCCGGAGCCGTACAAGGCGCTGGGCGACCTGTTCATGGCCGCAGCCGCGTCGCTTGTTCGACCAGGCGGTCGAGGCCTACAACAAGGCGATCGAGCTGCGGCCGTTCTACGCCGACGCCTACGTCGGCCTCGGCGACGCCAAGGCGGCCAAGAGCGACGTGGACGGCGCCGTCGCCGCCTACACCAAGGCGCTCGCGTACAACCCCATCAATCCGCGCGTGCACATGAGCCTGGGGAAGATCTACTACACGGAGAAGGGGCTCTACTACGAGTCGGTCACCGCGTACAAGAAGGCGATCGACCTCGACGTCCAACTCGGTGGAAGCGCGCATGGGCCTGGGCGAGGTCTACGAGGACAAGGGGCTCTACAAGGAAGCCATCGAAGAATACCGCAAGGTGATCGAGCTGGACGGCAAGCACACCGGCGCGATGTACAACCTCGCCCTCGTCTACGAGAAGATCGGACCCGCGCGAGTCGATCGCCCAGTGGGAGCGGTACATCGCGCTGGCCTCGCAGCTTCCGTCGGAGAAGGACTGGGTCGACGTCGCCCGTCAGCACCTCAAGAAGCTCAAGAGCCAGGTGAAGGATTCAGTCGCTCGAGCGCCCCCAGGCCGATCAGTGGACGAACTTCGTAAGGATCCGACCCGGGGGCAGTGGGTCCTCATCCGGCCCAAGGCGGAGGTGGCGGCCGAGGGGCCGTGTCCCTTCTGTCCGGGCGCCGAGCACCTGACCGGGGGTGAGATCGCCGCCTACCGCAAGGAGGGCTCGGCCCCCAACAGCCCGGACTGGACGGTCCGGGTGGTGCCCGAGCCCGACGCCTACTTCCGCGTCGAGCGGGAGCTGGTCCGCGAGGGCGTGGGCATGTTCGACATGATCACCTCCCGGGGCGCCAGCGAGCTCATCATCGAGTCGCCCCGGCACGACGACACCCCCGCCACGATGCCGCTCGAGCAGATGGAGGCGGTGCTGTGGATGTACCGCGACCGCCTCCTCGACCTCAAGCGCGACGGCCAGATCCGCGACATCCTCATCTCCCGGCGCCATCTCAAGCCCGGCGTGCCGGTCCACCATCCCTACTCCCGGGTGACCGCGATCCCCATCGTGTTCGACGAGACCCGGCGCGAGCTGCGTGAGGCGCGCGAGTACTACCAGTACAAGCGACGCTGCCTGTACTGCGACATCCTCCGCCAGGAGACGACCGTCGCCGAGCGCATCGCCAAGCTCACGCCGCGCTTCGCGGCGGTGGTGCCCTACGCGGCCAGGAGCCCGCTCGAGCTGTGGATCGTTCCCCGCCAGCACGCCTGTTCCTACGAGGACTCGCTGACGGCCGACTCCGCCCGTGACCTGGCCCGCCTGATCCTGGACGCCTTTGCGGCGGTGGCCGGCGCCTTCGGCGATCCCGGCTACGAGATGGTGCTGCACACGGCGCCCAATCTCCGGTCGCGGATTTTGCAGGGCGACTGGGCCACGATTCGTGACGACTATCACTGGCACCTCGAGATCGTGGCGCAGCCGGAGCGGATGAACCGCCTGGGCGGGATCGTGGTCAACGAAACCGCGCCCGAGGTCACGGCCGCCGCCCTGCGGGAGGCGTGGCCGGGCGGTTAGGACCGCTTTGGCGCCGTCAGGGATAGAGGCCGCGGACGCGGTAGCCCTCCGCCACGCGGCGGATGCCCTCCATGAGCGCGGCGGTACGCAGGTCGGTACCGTCCTTCGTGGCCAGGGCCCACACCCGGTTGAACGCGCGCGTCATGACCTCCTGCAGCCGCGTCGTGATCTCGCTCTCCCGCCAGAAGTAGTACTGCAGGCCCTGCACCCATTCGAAGTACGAGACGACGACGCCGCCGGCGTTGGCGAGGATGTCCGGGATCACGGTCACGCCGCGCTCGCGCAGGATCACGTCCGCCTCGGGCGTGGTCGGCGCGTTGGCGCCCTCGGCGACGATCGTCGCCTTGATGCGATCGGCGTTGTCGGCGTGGATCACCGAGCCGAGCGCGGCCGGGATCAGCACGTCGCACGGCTGGGAGAGCAGGTCGGTGCTGGAGACGGGGTCGGTGCCGGGGAAGCCCACGACGCTGCCTGACTCCGCCACGTGGCCTTCGAGCTGGCGGATGTCGATCCCGTCGGGATTCCAGATGCCGCCCCTGATGTCGCCGACACCGGCGATCACGCAGCCCTCGCGCCAGAGCAGCCGGGCGGCCACCGCCCCCACGTTGCCGAAGCCCTGCACGACGACGCGGCGGCCCCGCAGCTCCTGGCCCAGACGGCGGGCCGCCTGGTAGAGGGCGTAGACGATGCCCCGGCCCGTCGCCTCCCGACGCCCCGCCGAGCCGCCGATGATGAGCGGCTTGCCGGTGACCACGCCGGGGACGGTGCGCCCCTGGGTCATCGAATAGGTGTCCATCATCCAGGCCATCGTCTGCTCGTCGGTGCCCATGTCGGGGGCGGGGATGTCCAGGTCCGGCCCGATGAGCAGGATGATCTCGGCCGTGTACCGCCGGGTCAGGCCTTCCAGCTCCCGGCGGGAGAGCTTGCGGGGGTCACAGCGCACGCCGCCCTTGGCCCCGCCGTAGGGTAAACGCATCAACGCGCATTTCCAGGACATGAGCATGGCCAGCGCCGACACCTCGCCCAGGCTCACGTCCGGATCGTACCGGACGCCGCCCTTCGTGGGTCCAAGTACGGAGTTATGGTGGACGCGGTAACCAGTGAAGACTGCAGTCTTCCCGTCGTCCATCTTGACCGGGACGGAGACCACCAGGGCCCGCCGCGGATGGCGTAAGCGCTCGTGCAGGTCTTGGTCCAACCGCAGCCGCCCCGCGACCTGGTCGAGCTGGGCCAGGGCCGTGCGCAGCATCGGCGCGTCGAAGTCGGAATTCTCAGTCATTAGAGCCCTTTCCATTGACAAGAGGCACCCTGGGTGTAGAATCCGACTGAAATGGTCGGAGATCAAAACCGTCGGCAACGCGGGAGAGAGTAAGACGGATGCTTCGCTTCACCAAGCGCGCCGACTACGGCTTGATGGCGATCCACTACATCGCCATTCACGACGATCTGGGTGCCGTCAGCGCCAAGCGTATCGCGGAGGAGTTCGCGATTCCACAGGAGCTGCTGGCGAAAATCCTTCAGCGGCTGGCCAAGCGGGGGCTGATCGTCAGCCACAACGGCCCCAAGGGGGGCTACGTGCTGACCCGGCGGCCGGCCGAGATCGCGATCGGTGAGGTGATTCGCGCGCTGGAGGGGCCGATCAGCATCGTGTCGTGCCTGGAGGAGGACAGCGACTGCCCGCAAATGGAGCGCTGCAGCCTGCGGCGTCCGGTGAAGAAGCTCCAGGCGGCGATCACCCATATGCTCGACACCATGAGCCTGGCCGAGCTGACGAGCGAAGACGTTCCGGACCTTTTGACGATCAAGGCGTAGGGGGAGCGATGGCGCTGAAGTTTCCGATCTTCATGGATGCGCAGTCGACGACGCCGTGCGACCCACGGGTCGTCGAGGCGATGGTGCCGTACTTCACCGAGAAGTTCGGTCACCCCGCGAGCCGCAATCACCCGTTCGGCTGGGAAGCGGAGGCGGCGGTCGATGCGGCGCGGGGCAAGCTCGCCCGCCTGATCGGCGCGCGCGACCCCAAGGAGCTGGTCTTCACCTCCGGCGGGACGGAGTCCATCAACCTCGCCCTCAAGGGCGTGGCCGAGATGTACCGGGAGAAGGGCAACCACATCGTCACCACCGTCATCGAGCAGCGGGCCAGCATCGACGTCTGCAAGAAGCTCGAGCGGCAGGGGTTCGAGGTGACCTCCGTCCCGGTCCAGCCCGACGGGTTGGTGGACGTGGAGGAGATCCGGCGGGCGATCACCGACAAGACCATCCTGATCTCGGTGATGTTCGCCAACAATGAGATCGGTACGATCCAGGACATCGCCGCCATCGGCAAGCTGGCCAAGGAGAAAGGGATCATCTTCCACACGGATGCCACGCAGGCCGTGGGCAAGATCCCCGTCGACGTCGAGGCCATGGGCATCGACGTGCTGTCGTGCACCGCGCATCTCATCTACGGCCCCAAGGGCGTCGGCGCGCTGTACGTGCGGCGCAAGGGGCCGCGGGTGCGGATCGCGCCCCAGATGGACGGGGGCGGTCACGAGCGCGGCATGCGGTCGGGAACGCTGCCGGTCCCGCTCATCGTGGGCTTCGGCCGGGCGGCCGAGATCTGCCAGGAGAGCATGGCCGTGGAATCCGCGCGGCTGACCAAGCTGCGCGACCGGCTCCAGGAGATGATCCTGGCCAGCGTCGACGAGGCGTTCCTCAACGGCCGCCCCGAGCGGCGTCTGGCCGGCAACCTGAACATCTCGTTCGCCTACGTCGAGGGTGAGTCGGTGCTGATGGGGCTCAACAAGGAAACGGCCCTGTCGTCCGGCTCGGCCTGCACCTCGTCGACGCTGGAGCCGTCGTACGTGATCGCGGCGCTGGGGGCCAGCGCCGAGCTGGCGCACTCGTCGATCCGCTTCAGCCTGCATCGCTTCAACACCGACGAAGAGGTGGAGTACGTCGGCCAGCGCACGATCGAGGTCATCAAGCGGCTGCGCGACATGTCGCCGCTCTACGAGCTGGCGAAAGAAGGCGTCGACCTGAAGTCGATCAAGTGGAAGGCCGAGTAAGGGGGAGAGAGAGCCGATGGCATACAGCGACAAGGTCGTCGACCACTACAACAACCCGCGCAACGTCGGGTCCTTCGGCAAGGACACGGCCGGGGTGGGCACGGGGCTGGTGGGGGCGCCGGAGTGCGGCGACGTCATGAAGCTGCAGATCAAGGTCAATCTCGAGACCGGCGTCATCGAGGACGCCAAGTTCAAGACGTTCGGCTGCGGCAGCGCCATCGCCTCGTCCAGCCTGGCCACCGAGTGGCTCAAGGGCAAGACGGTCGACGAGGCGGCCAAGATCAAGAACACCGACATCGTCAACGAGCTGAAGCTGCCGCCGGTGAAGATCCACTGCTCGGTGCTGGCCGAGGACGCCATCAAGGCGGCGCTGGCCGACTACAAGGACAAGCATGGATCGGCGGCCGTGACGGCCGCATCGAAATAGGGCGAGGGTCAGGGAGGAGAGCACGCATGGCGGTCGCGCTGTCGGAAAACGCGAGCAAGCAGGTGAAGCAGCTCAAGCAGACCCAGAATCTGCCCGAGACGGTCTTCCTGCGGATGGGCGTGAAGGGTGGGGGCTGCTCGGGGATGAGCTACAACCTGGAGTTCGACTCCGAGATGGGTCCCCACGACAAGGTCTTCGAGGTCGACGGCATCAAGGTCGTCGTCGACAAGAAGAGCTACATCTATCTCAACGGCACGACGCTCGACTACGTGCAGCAGGGGCTGACCGGAGGGCTTCACCTTCGTCAACCCCCAGGCCAAATCGAGCTGCGGCTGTGGGACCTCGTTTTCGGCGTAGCCGAGCCCGGCGTGCCATCGCGAACGGGCCCGCCCGAGGGCCCGTTCGTGTTTTGGGCGTCCGGCCGGAGCGGGGGTGAGGTGCGGACCGACTTCTTCGCGGTGTTCGGGCTCGAGCGCCGGCTCGCCGTCGACGTGGCGGCGCTCCAGCGCCGCTTCTACGAGCTGTCGCGGCGGTGGCACCCGGACTTTCACCAGGCCGCTCCGGCCGCCGAGCAGGCGCGCGCGCTGGAGGAATCGGCGCGCGTGAACGCCGCCTATCGCGCCCTCCGGGACCCGCTCGCCCGGGTCGAGTACCTGATCCGGCTCGAGGAGGGACGGGAGACGAACGAGGGCGCGGCCGACAAGCCGAAGGGGCCCCCCGCGCTGCTCGCGGAGATGTTCGAGATCCAGGAGGCGCTGGAGGCCGTGCGGGCGGGCGCGCCGGACGACGCCACGCGGGCGTCGCTCCTCGAGCGGCGCGACGCGCTGCGGGCGCGCATGGCCGAGGCGGAGGCGAAGCTCGCCGGCCCGCTCAGCCAGGCCTGGGACGCCGCGCCGACGGGCGAGCGGCCGGCGGCGCTGGGCGCATTGAAAGAGACGCTCGCCACGCGGGCGTATCTGAGGACCGTCATCGACGACCTGGGGGCTGCCCTGGGCGACGCCGAAGAGGAGAGGCATGTCGCGCATCGTCGGGATTGATCTCGGGACCACCAACAGCCTGGTCGCCTACGTGGACGATCGCACCGGACTGCCGGTCGTGATCCCCGACCAGGATGGCCGCCGCCTGCTGCCCTCGGTGGTCGGCTTCACGCCCGACGGCATCCTCGTCGGCGAGGCCGCCCGGCGACAGCTCGCCCGCCGGCCCGCCGACACGGTCTACTCGGTGAAGCGCCTGATGGGTCGTGGCTGGGAGGACGTGAAGGCCGAGCTGCGCTACCTGCCGTTCCGGGTCCTGCCGGGCGAAGGGGTCGTGAAGCTGGCCGTCGGCGGCCGCGAGATCACGCCGCCCGAGGTGTCGGCCATCGTGTTGCGCACGCTCAAGGAGCGGGCCGAGGCGCACTTCGGCGAGCCGGTCGAGCGCGCGGTCGTGACGGTGCCGGCCTACTTCAACGACAGCCAGCGCCAGGCCACCAAGGACGCCGGCCGGATCGCCGGGCTCGACGTGCTGCGTATCGTGAACGAGCCGACGGCCGCCTCGCTCGCCTACGGCCTGCACCGGCTCGGGCAGGGCGTCGTCGCCGTCTACGATCTGGGCGGCGGCACCTTCGACATCTCCATCCTGCGCGTCAAGGATGGCATCTTCGAGGTCCTGGCCACCAACGGCGATACGCACCTCGGCGGCGACGACCTCGACCGCGTTCTGCAGCTGTGGCTGCTGGAGGACATCCAGTCGCGCCACCACGCCGAGCTGGACCGCGACTGTGTCGATCTCGTGCGCGACAACGAGGTGATGCAGGAGCTGCGGCTGGCCGCCGAGGCGGCGAAGATCCGACTGTCGAGCGAGGAGCGGACGACGCTCACGCTGCCGTTCGAGGGATTCACGTACCACCGTGCCATCACGCGGGCGGAGGTCGAGCGGCTGATCGAGCCGCTCGTCGCTCGCACCCTGGGACCGTGCCGGCAGGCGCTGGCCGACGCCGGCTTCGCCCCGGCTGACATCGACGAGGTCGTGCTGGTCGGCGGCTCCACGCGGGTGCCGCTCGTGCGGCGGCGCGTGCAGGAGCTGTTCGGCAAGGCGCCGCACAGCCAGCTCAACCCCGACGAAGTCGTGGCCCTGGGGGCGGCGGTGCAGGCGCAGATCCTGGCCGGTGGCATCAAGGACATGCTGCTGCTCGACGTCACGCCGCTGTCGCTCGGGATCGAGACCCTGGGCGGCATCGTGTCGATCCTCATCGCGCGCAACACCACGATCCCGACCAGCGCGCGGGAGATGTTCACGACGTCGGTCGACGGCCAGACCGTGGTCGACATGCACGTGGTGCAGGGCGAGCGCGAGCTGGCCAAGGACTGTCGCTCGCTGGCGCGCTTCGAGCTGCGCGGGATCGATCCGATGCCGGCCGGGATGCCGAAGATCGAGGTGACGTTCCTCATCGACGCCAACGGCATCCTCCAGGTCCAGGCCCGGGAGCAGCGGACCGGCAAGGCGGCGTCGATCGAGGTCAAGCCGAGCTACGGCCTCACCGACGCCGACGTCGAGCGGATGGTCGAGGACTCCTTCACCTACGCCGAGGCCGACGTGGAGACGCGCTTGCTCATCGAGACGCGCAACGAGGCGGACACCGTGCTGACCCACGTCGACCGGGCGCTGCGCCAGGCCGGGCCTCTGGTCGGCACCGACGAGCGCCGGGCGATCGACGCCGCGGTGGCGGCGCTGCGCCAGGCCCGGGCGGGCGAGGATCGCGACGCCATCCGCGAGCGCACCACCGAGCTGAACCACGCTACCGAGCACCTGGCGGAACGGATGATGGACGCCGCGCTCAGGGGCGCCCTGAGCACGAAGCGGGCGGATCAGCTCATGGAGTCTCAGTGATGGCCGTGCACAAGGTGACGTTCCTGCCGCTGCACAAGACGGTGGAGGTCGACGACGAGAAGTACCCGCTGGCCGACCACGGCAAGCCGGGCTCGCTGCTCGACATCGCCCTCGCCCACGACATTCATCTCGAGCACAACTGCGGCGGGTCCTGCGCGTGCACGACCTGCCACGTGATCGTCAAGGAAGGCGCCGAGAACCTGAGCGAGATGGAAGGCGACGAGGAGGATCGGCTCGACATGGCCGAGGGCCTGACCATCCGCTCGCGCCTGGGCTGCCAGGCCATCGTGCGCGGCGACGTGACCGTGGAGATCCCCAAGTGAGCTTCGGATGGAGGGACGCCGAGGACATCGGGATCGCGCTCAGCGAAAAGTACCCGGACGTCGACCCGTTGACCGTGCGCTTCACCGACCTCCACCGCTGGGTCACCGAGCTCCCCGACTTCGCCGACGACCCCAAATCCTCCAACGAATCCGCCCTCGAAAAAATCCAGATGGCCTGGCTCGATGAGCACCGCAACCGCTAGGCCCCTTCCGAGCGCCGGCTTTGCCGGCGCAATCCTGTTTCGGGGGGGAGGCAGGGAGGAGCGCGCCGTCAGGCGCGCGACGACCGTCGGAAGGGGGGCGCAGCCCCCCTCCGAGGTTCTACCAGGTGATCACCTGGTCGGCCTCGAAGATGCGCTCCAGGAGCGCCTCCCACGAGAGCTCCTCGGGGACGCGCTGCAGGGCGACGCCGGCCGGCAGCGGGGGGGCGGAGGCACCCGGCAGCAGCGCGACGGTGACGTCATCGCCGGCGGCCTGCTGCTGGGCGATCACGGCGAGGGCGAGGGAGGCATCGTCGCCCTTGAGCAGGTGGAGGATGCGGGGCATCAGAAGATGATGAACCGGCGGCCCTGGCGGAGCAGCGCCGCGATCTGCTCGCGCGAGACCCGGACGATCGGGTGGTCGGCCTCGTTCCAGTCGGGGTCGGCCGGGACCGCGTCGTCCTCGACGTGGAACGGCACGCCGAGCCGCTTGAGGCTCTCGCGGAACTTGGCGATGTCGTCGCCGTCCACGAGGTCGTCGGTGTCGGCGTCGAGCAGGTGGACGGCCGGACCGCGCAGCACGAACGTGACCTCGTTCTCGCCGGCGACCACGCCGATGCCGATGCGCATCGCCTCGAACGCGCGGTGGGACGATCGCGGATCGGCTGCGATCACCACCAGGACGGGCTGCTCGTCGACCACGGCGGGCGGGTCAGTTCAGCGCGACGAAGCGGTCGGTGCCGTTGATCAGGTCGGTCAGCACGACGAGACCGCAGTAGGTCACGCGCTCGGGATCGCGCAGGGGCAGGTGGCGCTTCTGGCAGCCGTAGGCGCACACGAACACCTTGGCGCCGCGGTCGGGCAGGGCGTGCACCCGGGGATCGTCGAGCGCGCGTACGCCGTCGTCGATCAGGTAGAGGTACAGCTGAGCGCCGCGCGCCAGCGCGGCGTCGGACAACCCGACGGCCGTCTCGAGATTGGCGTGATCGGGGCCGGTGGACAGCAGCAACCCGAATTTCTTCCTGGCGAGATCCATCGAGGGCCGAGCGTAGCATCGGCCCCAGGGGAGAGCAAGGCATGAGCCGTCGCGTCTATCTCGATCACAACGCGTCCACGCCGGTGCACCCCGAGGTGCTGGCGGAGATGCTGCCGTTCTTCTCCGAGCAGTTCGGCAATCCCTCCAGCGTGCACGGCTTCGGCCGCGAGGCGCGGGCCGGGCTCGACACCGCGCGCGAGCGCGTGGCCCGCTTCCTCGGCGTCGCGCCGGAGGAGATCGTGTTCACCTCGGGCGGGACCGAGTCCGACAACCTCGGCGTGAAGGGCCTGGCGTGGGCGCGCGGGCGCGGCCACCTCATCACCTCGACGATCGAGCACCACGCGGTCCTGCGCGCTTGCCAGTGGCTGGAGACCCAGGGGTTCGCGGTGACCTACCTCGGCGTCGACGGCCACGGCATGGTGGACCCCGACGACGTCAAGCGGGCCCTCCGTCCCGACACGATCGGCATCTCGATCATGCACGCCAACAGCGAGGTCGGCACGATCCAGCCGGTGGCGGCGATCGGGGCCATCGCCCGCGCGGCCGGGGTGCCCTTCCACGTCGACGGCGTGCAGACCTTCGGCAAGATCGACCTCGACCTCGCCAACGTCGACGCGCTGTCGTTCTCCGGCCACAAGATCTACGGGCCGAAGGGGATCGCCGGGCTGTGGATCCGCAAGGGCACGAAGATGGTGTCCGTGCAGCACGGCGGCGAGCACGAGCGCCGGCGCCGAGCGGGCACGGAGAACGTGCCCGGCATCATCGGGCTGGGCAAGGCGGTCGAGGTCCGCGCCCGCGACATGCACGAGGAGCGCCGCCGCGTGACCGCGCTGCGCGACCGGCTGTGGGAGGCGATCCGGGCCCGCGTGCCCGAGGCGCGCTTGAACGGCCACCCGACCGAGCGGCTGCCGGGGACCGCCAACATCTCCTACCGGGGCGTGGAGTCGGAATCCGTCGTGCTCGGGCTGGATCTGAAGGGCATCGGCGTGTCGGCGGGCTCGGCGTGCACCTCCGGCAACGTGGAGCCGTCCTACGTCCTGGTGGCCATGGGTGTGCCCCTGGACTGGGCGATGGGCGCCGTCCGCCACTCGCTCGGCCGCTCGACCAGCGCCGAGGACATCGACTACGTCGTGGAGTCGGTCGAGCCGATCGTGCGCAAGCTGCGGGCGGCGATGCCGGTGGGCGCCGCGTGAGATATAGCCCGGCGTTGCTCGATCACTTCCTCAACCCGCGCAACGCCGGGCTGATGCGGGAGCCGGACGGCGTGGGCGTGGACGAGTACGAGGGGTGCGGCGACCTGGCGCGCTTCTTCCTGCGCGTGCGGGACGGGCGGGTGAGCGAGGTACGCTTTCAGACGTACGGCTGCGGCCCCACCATCGCCGCGGCCAGCGCCGCCAGCGAGCGGGTGACGGGCCGGGTGGTGGAGGAGCTGCTGAACCTCGAGCCTCAGGAGGTCGAGGACGCCGTGGACGGGCTGCCGGATGACCGCAAGCACGCCGCCGACGTGGTGGCCGGCGCGTTGCGTGCCGCCGCCCTCGACGCGCTCCGACGGCCCCGGGGAGGAGTGCGGTGATGTTCGACGCGATCCGGAGCGACGTACGCACGGTCATGGAGCGCGATCCGGCCGCCCGCTCGGTGACCGAGGTCCTGCTCTGCTACCCCGGCGTCCACGCCCTCGCCTTCCACCGTCTCGGCAATCGGCTGTGGCGGCGCGGCTGGCTCAGCACCGCGCGCTTCGTCTCGCACGTGGCGCGCTTCGTGACCGGCATCGAGATCCATCCGGCCGCCCGGCTCGGTCCCGGGCTCTTCATCGACCACGGCATGGGCATCGTCATCGGCGAGACCGCCGAGCTCGGGCGCAACGTGAGCCTGCTGCAGGGCGTCACGCTCGGCGGCACCAGCACGCGGCGCGAGAAGCGCCACCCCACGCTGGGCGACAACGTCACCGTCGGGGCCGGGGCCAAGGTCATCGGCGCCATCACGATCGGTGAGAACAGCCGCGTCGGGGCCGGCTCGGTCGTGGTCCGCGACGTGCCGCCGAACGCCGTCGTCGTCGGGGTGCCGGGCCGGGTGACCTACAAGGACGGTCAGCGCGTGAGCGGGATCGATCTGAACATGACCGACCTCCCCGACCCGGTCAGCCGCGCGATCGAGCAACTGGTCGATCGCATCAGTGGGCTGGAGGCCGACCTCGACAGCCTGCGCAAGACGGTGGCTCGCGACGGCCTCCACGAGCGGGAGGACGGGCCGTGACGCGCGATCAGGCCTGGGCCTGAGGCCCGCCCCACGCGCGTCTATCCCATCGAGGTCGGAGGGGGCCGCACCACCGAGGAGCTGGTGGCGGCGGGCGAGTATGGCTACGCGCAGGCCGCCGTGACCTCCGACAACTTTCCAGCCGACCGGGCCACCCCGGCACGCGTGCGCCGCATCGTGCTGCTGGAGTTCGACCACGCGGTCACGTTCGAGGACGTCGTGGCCGCCGGCACCCGGCTCGGGTTCGAGCGACCCACCTACGAGGACGCGCTGGGCTTCGGCATCGCCCATCCCGAGGCCCAGCGGGAGCGGCCGATCATCTTCCTGCACGAGCCGTGGCTCGGCTTCTTCGGCCGTCGCGACGTCCTGTGCCTCTGGCACAACGCGGGCCGGCGCGAGCTCGGCCTCGAAGGCTTCGACGACGCCTGGGCTCCGCAGTACCGCTTCGCGTTCGTCGTGAGGGACCGCGCGTGAGCCGCGCCATCACCCACGTGGACATGGACGCGTTCTACGCGTCGGTCGAGCAGCGCGACCGTCCGGAGCTGCGCGGCCAGCCGGTGATCGTGGGCGCCGATCCCCGGGGCCGCGGCGTCGTCTCCGCGTGCTCGTACGAGGCGCGGGTATTCGGCGTGCGCTCGGCGATGCCGATCTCGCGCGCGTACCGGCTGTGCCCGCACGGCGTCTACCTGCCGGTCGACATGGACAAGTACGCCCGCGTCTCGGGCGAGATCATGGCGATCCTCGGCGACTTCTCGCCGCTGGTGGAGCCGGTCTCGGTGGACGAGGCGTTCCTCGACCTGACCGGGACCGAGACGCTGTGGGGGCCGCCGGTCGAGGCGGTGCGGCGGATCAAGTCGCGGATCCGTGACGAGACGGGCCTGACCGCGTCGGCCGGTCTCGCCGCCAACAAGTTCGTGGCGAAGGTCGGCTCGGATCTGAAGAAGCCGGATGGGTTGGTCGTCGTGCCGGCCGGAGGCGAGGCGGCGTTCCTGGCGCCGCTGCCCATCGAGCGGCTGTGGGGCGTGGGCAAGGCCACGGCGAAGGAGCTGCAGGCGCTCGGCGTCACGACCATCGGCCAGCTGCAGGCACTGAGTCGCGCGGCCCTCACGGCGCGCCTGGGCCCCCACGGCCCCGACCTCCTGGACCTCGCCTTCGGCCGCGACGCGCGAGCAGTCGAGCCGTTCTCGCCGCCCAAGTCGATGGGCGCGGAGACGACGTTCGGTCGCGACTGTCGCGAGGTCGCCCGGCTGGAGGAGACGCTGCGTGGCCAGGCCGAGCGGGTCGCCCGCGAGCTGCGCGCCGAGGGGCTGGCGGCCTGCCGCGTCACGCTCAAGCTGCGCTGGGCCGACTTCCAGACGCTGACGCGCAGTCACACCGGCGACCCCACCCAGGACGGCCTGGAGATCTACCGCCGGGCGACGACGCTGCTGGCCCGCGAGCGGCTGATCCAGGCGGTCCGGCTCATCGGCGTGTCGGCCTCGACGTTCCGGCCCGAGGCGCGCGGCCAGCTTCCGCTCCTCGACCCCGCCGCGGTCCGTCGCGAGCGCCTGGCCCGGGCGGTCGACCGCATCACGGGCCGCTTCGGCCGCGCCGCCATCGTCCCCGCCCGCCTGATGGACCGGCCCGACGCGCTCGAGTAGGCAGGCCGGCGCCGCTCGGTGGGACGGCCTATAATGGGTGGTGCCATGGACCGCCCGATCGCCTACGACAAGCTTGCCCGTGAGGACCGCTTCGTCCGGATGCGCACCCGTGACGTCGGCACCCTCAAGCTGGATCAGGGGATGCCGCCGTTTCCGGACATCGCCACCCGCGACTCGATGCGCGATCGCGTGCACGGCATCCTGGTCGGCGAGCTGCAGGCGATGGAGGGCGCCGGGCGCACGGTCTTCGATTTCCCCGAGGCGCCGTGGGAGTTCACGATGGACATGGCGCGGCAGGTCTGGGACGAGTCGCGCCACGTCGAGACCTACCTGGGGCTGCTCGACCACCTGGGTGGCTACGTCGGCGAGTTTCCGGAGACGACGCTGCTCTGGCGCTGCGCCTGCGCCGAGGACGCCGCCGCCCGCGTGGCCGGCGTGAACCGCGGGCTCGAGGGCCTGGCCTGCGACGTGTTCAACCAGCTCATCCACATCGCCCGGAAGATCGACGATCCCGTGCTGGAGCGCTCGGTGGACTACGTGCTGGCCGACGAGATCACGCACGTCCGCATGGGCTCGCGCTGGCTCAACGAGCTGACCCGGGGCGACCCCGAGCGGCGCCGGCGCGCCATCGAGTTCCAGGATACGATCGACGACCGCTTCAATCTCGGCGGCCAGCGGCAGGACGGCCACCACGACGTGGTGCCGATCTCGATCGCCAAGGACGCCCGGCGCCTGGCCGGCTTCACCGACGAGGAGATCGAGCGGCTCGTCAAGAGCACGCAGCGCTCCCAGGTGTACTAGCTGACCGCTCATCCGCTCGCCGGTCACTTCTCCGTCGACGTCGCCGCCCGGCGCATCCGCCACTACCGTTACATCGAGGAGCGGATGATGCGCATGCTCGGGGGGTGGATCGCCCTCACGCCGGAGCTCGACGCCAAGCTGCTCTTCGGCCGCCACGTCTGGGACTGCGCGCAGCACGCCGACCTCTGGGGCCGCCGCCTGCCCGAGCTGCGCGCGACCGCCCAGCAGTCGGAGCCGGCGAACGACGGCGTCGTCACGCTGCTCGACCTCGTGCAGAGGACCGAGGGCCCTACCCAGACGGTCGAGCGCGTCACCGCGATCTACCGGGTGCTCAAGCCGCACCTGGCGACGGTCTACGAGCGGCACCTGGCCGTGGCCAACCCGGTGTACGAGCCGCCGACGCGACGCATCCTCGCTCGCGGCATCGAGGAAGAGCGCCGTCACGCCGCCGCCGGAGCCCACGTGTTCGACCGGCTCGTGACGTCCGATCCCACGCTGCCGGCGCGAGCGAAGGCCTGGGAGCAGCGCCTCCTCGACATGCTCGCTGCCGCCGGGGGGGTGACGGGGGACGTCGAGAGGCCACTGATCGTCCCGCCGGCGCTGGTGCCCGATCCCGCCGTCGTCGCCCAGGATCTCGTGCCGCCGCCGCCGTCCTTCGATCCGCGCGCGGCGCTCGGGGACCTCGCGGCGCCGCTCGAGGCCCACCGCGACGCGATTGCACGCGGCGACGTCGCCGCGCTTCGCGCCGACCTGGCCCCCGGGGCCGCGCCCGAGGCGGCCGCGGCGTACGAGCGGCTGGGCGAGCGCTTCGAGCGGATCGACGTGGTCGGCTGCGCGCGCCTCGGCCGCCATCGCGTCGTCAAGCTGAAGCTGCAAGGGCCGAGCGGGCGGATCGTGCTGCAGGAGCGCTGGATCCCGTCGCCGAGCGGCTGGCGCGTCGCCGCCGTCGAGGCCACGCGCTCCGAGATCTCGTAGTGCTCCGCGCCGTCCTCGTCGCCAACCGGGGTGAGATCGCCCGCCGGGTTTTCCGCGCCTGCCGCCGCGCCGGCGTGGCCACCGTGGCCGTCTACTCGGAGGCCGATCGCGACGCCCCGCACGTGCGCGAGGCCGACCAGGCCGTCCTGCTGGGACCGGCGCCGGCGCGCGAGAGCTACCTGGACGTCGAGCGCATCCTCGACGCCGCCCGCCGCAGCGGCGCCGACGCCGTCCATCCCGGCTACGGCTTCCTGTCCGAGAACTGGCGCTTTGCCGAGGCGTGCACGCGCGCCGGCCTGACGTTCGTCGGCCCGCCGGCCGGGGCGATCCGCGCGATGGGCGACAAGACCGAGGCGCGCCGGCTCATGGCCGCCGCCGGCGTGCCGACGCTGCCCGGCAGTCCCGGCCCCGTGGCCGACGTCGCCGCCGCCGAGGTCGTCGCCGGGAGCATCGGGTTTCCGCTGATCCTCAAGGCGGCGGGCGGCGGCGGGGGCATCGGCATGGCGCGCGTCGATCGCGCCGCCGACCTCGCGGCCGCGTTCGCGATCGCCACGCGCCGCGCCCAGACGGCGTTCGGCAACGGCGCGGTGTACCTGGAGCGGTATCTCGAGCGCCCCCGCCACGTCGAGGTGCAGGTCTTCGCCGACGCCCACGGCGGTGTCGTCCACCTGCACGAGCGCGAGTGCTCCATCCAGCGGCGCCACCAGAAGCTGATCGAGGAGTCGCCGGCGCCCGGGCTCGACCCGGCGATCAAGCGCGGGCTCACCGAGGCCGCCGTGGCCGGCGCCCGGGCGATCGGCTACGTGAACGCGGGGACGATGGAGTTCCTGGTCGACGCCGGGGGCGGCTTCTACTTCCTGGAGATGAACACGCGCATCCAGGTCGAGCATCCGGTGACCGAAGAGGTGACCGGCCTCGACCTGGTCGCCGAGCAGCTGCGCGTCGCCGCCGGCGCGCGCCTGAGCTGGCGGCAGGAGGACATCGTGCAGCGCGGCGCCGCCGTGGAGTGCCGGGTCTACGCGGAGGACCCCGACCGGAACTTCCTGCCGTCGCCGGGGACGATCGCGCGGCTCGACCTGCCGGGCGGGGAGGGGATTCGCGTGGAGTCGGGGGTCGAGACGGGCAGCGTCGTGTCCGTCCACTACGACCCGCTGCTGATCAAGCTGGTCGCGCGCGGCGGCGGCCGCGACGAGGCGCTGGCCCGGATGCGGGCGGCGCTCGACGCCACGGTCGTCGAGGGTGTGCGCACCACGATCCCGTTCTTGCGCAAGGCGCTCGACCATCCCGACGTTCGGCGCGGTGCGCTGCATACGCAGATGGTGGATCAGGGCGCCTTCCGCTAGACTTTCGGTCCGACAGTCCGACAAAGGAGCGTTCCATGCCGGAGCAGATCAAGGCGCACATCACGGGCGTCGTCTTCCAGATTACCGCCAAGACGGGTGATCGGGTGGGCGCCGGCGACCCCGTGATCGTGCTCGAGTCCATGAAGATGGAGATCCCGGTCGAGGCGCCGCGGGCGGGCGTGGTGAAGGAGATCAACGTCCAGGAGGGCCAGACCGTGCAGGAGGGCGACACCGTCGCCGTCCTGGAGTGAGGGGGCAGCCATGAGCGTGGCGATGGTGCGCGACCTCTACGACTATCACCGCTGGGCCAATCGCAAGCTCTACGACTTCGCCGCCGGGCTGGGCGAGGAGATGTGCGCGCGCGACGCCGGCCCCCAGTTCAGCTATCCCAAGGTGACCCGCATGTTCGCGCACCTCTACGGCGCCGACTGGCTGTGGCTGAGCCGCTGGAAGGGCACCTCGCCGACGACGGTGCCGGGCCCCGAGCTCGCGACGATGGCCGCCGTGCGCCGGACCTGGGATGCCTTCGAGGCCGAGCAGGCGGCGTTCCTGGACAGCCTGAAGGACGCCGACCTCGCGCGGATCGTCGACTACAAGAACACCGAGGGCAAGGCGTTCAGCGCGCCGCTCGGCCAGCTGCTGGTCCACGTCGCGAACCACGCCACCCACCATCGCAGCGAGATCGCCACGATGGTCACGATGCTCAGCGGCTCGCCGCCCGACACCGGCATCAACACCTGGATCCTGGCGCGCTCGGGCCAGATGCGCTGACGATGGGCATGCAGGAGCACGCCGACGACCTCGCCCGGCGCCGGGCTCGCGCGAGTCGGATGGGCGGGGACGAGGCGGTGGCCCGGCAGCATGCGGCGGGCAAGCTCACGGTGCGCGAACGCATCGAGCGCCTCTTCGACAGGGACACCTTCACCGAGATCGGCATCCACGCCACCCACGCCGGCATCGCGCCGGACCTGGCCGGCCGCGAGACGCCCGCCGACGGCGTCGTCACCGGCTTCGGCAGGGTGGACGGGCGGCTGGCCTCGGTCATCGCCTACGACTTCACGGTGATGGCGGGCTCGATGGGACGCAACGCCGAGACCAAGTGCAACCGCGCCCGCGAGATCGCCTACACCAAGCGCATCCCGATGATCTGGCTCATCGACTCCGCGGGGGCGCGCATCCAGGAGGCGATCGGCTCGCGCTGGTTCGCGGGCTCGGGCCAGCTCTTCCGCGAGGAGTCGATCTTCTCGGGCGTGGTGCCGCAGGTGGCCGCGATGATGGGCCCCGGTGCTGCCGGTACCGCCTACATCCCGGCGCTGGCCGACTTCGTGCCGATGGTGAAGGGCACGAGCAACATGGCGCTGGGCGGCCCGCCGCTGGTCAAGGCCGTCGTCGGCGAGGACATCACGGCCGAGGAGCTGGGTGGCTCGAGGATCCACTGCGAGGTCTCGGGCGTCGGCGACCTCGAGGTCGAGAGCGACGAGGCCTGCCTGGCGGTCGTCAAGGAGTACCTCGCGTACTTCCCCTCGCACAACCAGGAGCCGCCGCCGGTCATCGGCTGCGACGACCCGGTGGACCGCCGGGACGGCGCGCTGGTGAGCCTCATGCCCGACAGCCCGCGGCGCGCCTACGACGTCAAGAAG
Organism: uncultured Candidatus Rokubacteria bacterium; assembly: GCA_963743355.1. Lineage (GTDB taxonomy): Bacteria > Methylomirabilota > Methylomirabilia > Rokubacteriales > CSP1-6 > AR5. Next base: position 1,120,113 of record CAVUPM010000002.1, on the reverse strand, counting down.
GTGATCCGCGCGATCGTGGATCACGGGCGGATGCTCGAGATCAAGCCCGGCTGGGCGCGGAACATCGTCACCGCGCTGGCCCGGCTCAACGGCCACCCCGTCGGCGTCGTCGCCAACCAGCCGATGGTGCTGGGCGGCGCGCTCGACGTCGACGCGGCCGACAAGGCCGCGCGCTTCATCATGCTCTGTGACGCCTTCGGCATCCCGCTGGTGTTCCTGCAGGACGTCCCCGGGTTCATGGTGGGCTCCAAGGTGGAGCGGGCCGGCATCATCCGCCACGGGGCCAAGATGCTCTACGCGGTCAGCGACGCCACGGTGCCCAAGCTGACGGTCGTGATGCGCAAGGCCTACGGCGCCGGCTATTTCGTCATGTGCGGCCGCGCCTACGAGCCCGATCTGATCGTCGCGTGGCCCGCGGCCGAGATCAGCGTGATGGGCCCCGAGGGTGGCACGAATATCGTCTATCGCAAGGAGATCGCCGCCGCCGCTGATCCCGACGCCGAGCGCGCCCGCCGCGTGGAGGACTTCCGCAAGCTCATCAGCCCCTACATCGCCGCCGGTGCCGCGCTGATCGACGACGTCATCGACCCCCGCGACACCCGCCCCACGCTCATCCGCGCGCTCGAGATGGCGAAGACCAAGCGCATCGACCGGCCGTGGCGCAAGCACGGCGTCATGCCGGTGTAGCTCCGGATCGATCCTCTTCGCGACGTGACCGCTTCCTCCGCCGGCAGCGTCGCCGGCCGGTCGACGATGATCGAGGTGTTCCGGGAGCCGAGCTACCGGCGGCTCTGGGCCTCCGGCCTCTGCATGAGCGTCGCCCGCTGGATGGACCTCGTCACGCTCGGGTGGCTCGCGCTCCAGTTCACGGGCTCGCCGTTCATGGTCGGCCTCGCCGCCTTCGCGCGCGCGGCCCCCCTCATGGTGGTCGGCCCGTTCACGGGTATCGTGGCGGATCGCGTGCCCCGCGGGCGCATCCTGCTCGTCGCCCAGTCGATCGGTGTGGCCACCGCGCTGGCGCTCGCCGTGATCTTCGCGAGCGGCCGGGGCGGCTACTGGCCGCTGGTGGCGCTCGAGGTGGTCTTCGGGCTGATGTGGGCACTGGACTTCCCGGCCCGGCGCACGGCGCTATACGCGCTGCTGGGGGCCTCGCGCGTGGCCCAGGCGGTGTCGCTCGAAACGGTCTCCATGCAGCTCGCGAAGATGCTGGGACCGCTGGCGGCCGGTTTCTGCCTGGCTCGCCTGGGCCCGGCCGCCTGCTTCGGGCTGATGGCGGTCGTCTACGCGGCGGGCCTGGCGTTCTCCAGTGGCCTGGGCCGCCAGCTCGGCGGTCCGGGGGCCGCGGTGCCGGCGTCGATCGCCGCGAGCATGCGCGCGGGGCTGGAGGCGGCGTGGAGCAGCCCGACGGTCCGCGCGGTGCTGCTGGTGACGATCGCGATGAACACGCTCTTCTTCCCCTACCAGCACATGCTGCCGGTGTTCGCGCGCGACGTGCTCGCCCTCGGCCCGGCCGGCCTGGGCGCCCTCGTCGCCGCCGACGGCGGCGGGGCGCTGCTCGGGGCGCTGGCCATCGCGGCGCGGCGCGGCCACCTGTCGCACCGGGCGCTCTTCGGCGGCGCGGTGATGGTGGCGCCGGTGCTCCTGGTCGCGCTGTCTGCCTCCCGCTGGCTGCCGGTGTGCGTCGCCCTGCTCGTGCTGATGGGCGTCGCCGAGTCAGCGTTCGCCGCGATGCAGAGCACCCTCGTGCTCCTCTCGGCACCCGAGCGCGTGCGCGGCGGCGCCATGGGCATCCTGTCGGCGTGCATCGGAACCCAGCCCCTCGGCACCCTGGCCATCGGCCTGCTGGCCGCCAGCGTAGGGGCGCCCCTGGCGTTCACCGTGAACGCCCTCGTCGCGCTCGTCGTCATCGTGCCCCTGGCCGTCCCACTCGTCCGGAGTCGATCCGGCTGACCAGGCAGTGAGTGACGGCACTTTCGGTGAGAGTAGCGACGCGATAGATCCGCTCCGCCGCCGACGCCAACGGCGAGGCGGCGCCAACTCGGCCGCGGACTCTCGAGCTCTCATCGAACCTGGCGGGTAGGCCCGGGGCGGGCGGCCCTGTGAGGGGGTCGGCGAGACCCCTTTCCCGCAACGGGAACAGGCCTCGGCCGTAGATGGGGCAACGGAAGCGCGAATGCGGAGTCCGGCCCGGTGGTCGAGCGACCCCCGCAGGGCCGCCCGCCCCGGGCCGGCTATAGCTAGTTCTCGATGAACGCGCGGAGATTACGCCCGCGCAGGGGATGGCGGAGCTTGCGGAGCGCTTTGGCCTCGATCTGCCGAATCCGCTCGCGCGTGACCGCGAAGCGCTTGCCGACCTCTTCGAGGGTGTGCTCCCCCTCCTCGCCGATGCCGAAGCGCAGCCGGAGAATCTCCTTCTCCTTGGGTGACAGAGTCGCCAGCGCCCGCTCGACCTGGCTGGTGAGATCCTGGCTCAGCAGCGAGTCGTTCGGCGAACCCGCGCTCTTGTCCTCGAGAAAGTCGCCCAGCTCGGAGTCCTCCCCGATGGGCGTCTCCAGCGAGAGCGGCTTGCGCGAGGACTCCAGGATCAGCCGCACCTTCTTGGCCGGCACGCCGGTGCGCTGCGCCAGCTCCTCCGGCGTAGGCTCGCGGCCCATCTCGTTGATCATGTTCCGGTTCACCCGTGAGATGCGATTGAGCGTCTCCACCATGTGCACCGGGATCCGGATCGTGCGCGAGTGGTCCGCGATCGCCCGGGTGATGGCCTGCCGGATCCACCAGGTGGCGTAGGTCGAGAACTTGAACCCGCGCCGGTACTGGAACCGGTCGACCGCCTTCATCAGGCCGATGTTGCCCTCCTGCACGAGGTCCAGGAGGGACAGGTCGCTGCCGAGGTAGCGCTTGGCCACCGAGACCACGAGGCGCAGGTTGGCCTCCATCAGCTCACGCTTGGCCTGGCGCACCGTGCGGTCGCTCTCGTCGATCTGCTGGAGCAGCAGGGCGACCTGTTTGCGGACCAGGCCGGCCTCGGTCTCCAGGCGCTTCAACTCGCGGCTGCCGGCGGCCGTCCGGTTGCGTCGCACCTCGGTTGCCAGCTCGTTCAGCCGCTTGCAATGGCGGCGGACCTTGCTGACGAGGTCGTCGATGAGCGCCGGCTTGAGCGGCATCTCGGCGACGGTCTTCTGGATCGCCTCACGCTGAACGCCGATGCCCCGCAGCACGGCCGCCCGCGAGGACGCCGAGCGCCGGCCGTCGTCCAGCGACTCCTCCAGGCGGACGATCTTGCGCTCCAGACGGCGAACCCGCGCGAACGCCAGCAGGACCGGCCGGATCTCCTTGGCCTCGAGCTCGCCACCCTCAGGCAGGACGATGACGTCGTCGGCAGCCGTCTCGCCCCGGCGCAGCCGGTCACCGACCTCGAGCAGCGCTCGGACCGCCAGGGGGATGCCCGCCAGGGCCCGACGCAGCGCGATCTGGCCAACCTCGATACGTCGGCCGATCTGAACCTCCTGCTGCGCAGTTAGGAGCGGGACCTTGCCGATCTCCTTCAGATACAGCCGGACGGGGTCCTCACCCTTGGCCGGGAGCGGCGTCAGTACTTCCTCGGAGACCGGAGGCAGGTCCTCCTCGTCGTGGATGACGGGCGTCTCACGTTCCTCTTCGGTCGCGAGTGCCGTCGGCACCATCTCCGTCGACTCCATCGTCGTATCGCGTGCGGTCTCTCGAAATGTCATCGTGTCACCGGATTCATGTCTTTGCTTAGTTGGATGCGTCCCGATCCGAGATCGTTTCACCGAGTTCAGGTACAAGAACCAAGCCAACGCTTGGGCGATTTTCCTAACCGGTTGTAAGATCTACGGGGGCAATGAGATCGATCTCCCCTAACCACGATTGGATGGGTATTCCGGTTCATCTATTCACTCCGGATTTGTCCTGTTATGATGGCCGCGCCCCGGGAGGTCACGTGGTTCGAGCTCCTCGGACGTACCCTTTCAACACGGCGCCATTCAGAAACGACCGCGCCTGGCTGCGGGTTCCACGCTAGTGGCGGTCACGCCGAGCGCCTCCTACAGTGTCACCGTCCGTCTGTCGATCAGCAATCGGCCCGGGATGCTCGGCCGTGTCGCGATGACGATCGGCGAGGCCGGCGGCGACATCGGTGCCGTCGACCTCGTGGAGTCCACCCGCGACCGCATCGTGCGGGACATCACCATCAACTCGCGCGACAGCACGCATGGCCAGCAAATCGTCAATCGTCTCAAGCACCTGGCCGGTACGCGCGTCGTCAACGCCTCCGACCGCACGTTTCTCATGCACCTGGGTGGCAAGATCGAGATCCACAACAAGGTGCCGATCCGGACGCGCGACGACCTCTCCATGGCTTACACGCCGGGGGTGGCTCGCGTGTGCATGGCCATCCACGAGGACCGCCAGCGGGCGTTCGCGCTGACCATGAAGCACAACGCCGTCGCCGTCGTCACCGATGGCACCGCGGTGCTGGGCCTGGGTGACATCGGGCCCGAAGCGGCGCTGCCGGTGATGGAAGGCAAGGCGATGCTGTTCAAGGAGTTCGCCGGCGTCGACGCCTTCCCGATCTGCCTGGCCACCAAGGACCCGGGCAAGATCGTGGAGACCGTGAAGCACCTGGCCCCGGCCTTCGGGGGCATCAACCTGGAGGACATCGGCGCCCCCCGCTGCTTCGAGATCGAGGAGCGCTTGCGCAAGGAGCTCGACATCCCGGTCTTCCACGACGATCAGCACGGCACCGCGGTCGTCGTCCTGGCCGCACTGCTCAATGCGTTGCGCATCGTCAAGAAACGGCTGCGGTCTTTGCGCGTCGTGGTTACCGGGGTGGGGGCGGCGGGGACGGCGACGATCAAGATTTTACAGTCGAGCGGCGTCCGCGACATCGTCGGGGTGGACGAGCACGGCACGCTGCACCGGGGCCGGGTCAAGGGCATGGACTTCATGAAGCGCTGGGTGGCGACCTCCACCAATCCCCGCCAGGTGAAGGGCGGGCTGGCCGAGGCCGTGCAGCGGGCCGACGTCTTCATCGGCCTGTCGGTCCCGGGCATCCTCACGGTGCGCGACGTCAAGCGCATGGCCAGGGACCCCATCGTCTTTGCGATGGCCAATCCGAACCCCGAGATCCAGCCCGAGGAGGCCGAGCGGCACGTGCGGGTGATGGCCACCGGCCGCTCGGATTATCCCAACCAGATCAACAACGTGCTGTGCTTCCCCGGGTTCTTCCGGGGACTGCTCGATAGCCGCGCCCGCACCGTCAACGACGAGATGAAGGTCGCGGCCGCCAGCGCCCTGGCCCGCTGCGTGTCGCGCGGCGAGCTGAGCGCGGAGTACATCATTCCCAGCGTATTCAACAAAACGGTGGCGCCGGCGGTGGCCGAGGGCGTGGCCCGGGCCGCCTGGGAGACGGGCGCGGCGCGGCGGCGGCGGCGCTTCGATGTCTCCATCCTCCAGTGACGGCAGCGCCACACCTCTCCGTCGTCATCCCTGCGTTCAACGAAGCCGCCCGGTTACCGCCCTACCTCGACGAGGTCGTCGGCTTTCTCGAGGGGCGCGGTGAGTCGTGGGAGATCGTCGTGGTGGACGACGGCTCGACCGATGACACCGCGGCGGCCGTGCGGGCCCTGGCCGCTCGCCACCCGGCGCTTCGCCTGCTGCCGCTGGGCCGGAACCGCGGCAAGGGCGCGGCGGTTCGGGCCGGTATGTTGACGGCGGTGGGCGCCTTCCGGCTCTTCGCCGACGCGGACGGCGCCACGCCGATCGCCGAGCTCAAGCGGCTGGAGCCGGCGCTGGCGACGGGGGCGGACATCGTCATCGGCTCGCGGGTGCTGATCGACGCGGCCGTCTCCGTCCGCGCCCGCCCCCATCGGGTGGCGGCCGGCCGCGTGTTCAACTGGCTGGTGGCGCGGCTGGGCCTCCGTGACGTGGCCGACTCGCAGTGCGGCTTCAAGCTCTTCACGGCGACGGCTGCCGAGACGCTCTTCGGGGCGCTCGAAACCACCGGCTTCGCGTTCGACGTCGAGCTGCTGCTGCGCGCCCAGGCCCGCGGCTACCGCATCGTGGAGGTGCCGGTGAACTGGGCCGACCAGGAGGGGAGCAAGGTGGGGGTGCTGTCGAGCGGGCCCGAGATGCTGCTGCAGCTGCTGCGGGCCCGCCGGCGCATCGGCCGGCGATGAGCCTCGCGCGCCGGCTGCAGGAGATCGAGCCCTTCCTGGCCGTGGAGGTGGCCGAGCGGGCCCAGGAGCTGGAGCGCCAGGGCGTGGACGTCGTGCACCTCGGGTACGGCGAGCCCGACTTCGCCCCCCCGGTCGTGGTCCAGCAGGCGCTGGCCAGAGCCATCGAGCAGGGGCAGATGCGGTACACGCACAGCCTCGGCATCCTGCCGCTGCGCGAGGCGATCGCCGACCACTATCGGTCGACCTACGGCGTGAAGATCTCGCCGGACCAGATCCTCGTCACGCCGGGCACCTCGCCGGCAATGCTGCTGCTGTTCGGCGCGCTGCTCGATCCCGGCGACGAGGTCGTGCTCAGCGATCCCTACTACGCCTGCTACCCGAACTTCATCCGCTACGCCGAGGGCGTGCCGGTCTACGTGGACACGACGGAAGAGGACGGCTTTCAGTACCGACCGGAGGCGATCGCCCCGCGGCTGGGGCCCCGCACGCGGGCGATCCTCGTCAACTCGCCGGCCAACCCGACCGGGGCCGTGCTGGCCCCCGACCGCATGGCGGCGGTCGCCGCGCTCGCCGAGGAGCGCGGCGCGTTCGTCGTCGCCGACGAGATCTATCACGGCCTGACCGAGGGCGGCCGCGACCGCTCGATCCTGGAATTCACCGATCGCGCCTTCGTCCTGAACGGCTTCTCCAAGGCGTTCGCAATGACCGGCTGGCGTCTGGGCTACGTCATCGCGCCGCCCAGCCACGTGCGGGCGCTCCAGCGGCTCTACGGCAACTTTTTCATCTCGACCAACGAGTTCGTGCAGTGGGCGGGCGTCGCCGCGCTGCGCGAGGCCGCCGGCGAGCCGGCGCGCTTCGCCCGCGTCTTCGCCGAGCGCCGCCGGATCATGATCGACGGGCTGCGCGCGATCGGGCTGGGCGTGGGCTTCGAGCCGGCCGGCGCCTTCTACATCCTGGCCAACGCGCGGCACTTCTCGGCCGACTCGCTGGGCTTCGCCTACGAGATCCTCGAGCGGAGCCACGTGGCCGTCACCCCCGGCATCGCGTTCGGCCGCAACGCCGAGGGGTACCTGCGGTTCTCCTACTCGGCGTCGGTGGAGCGCATCCGCGAGGGGCTGCGGCGGCTCGGCGTCTTCCTGGCCGGGCGCCGGTGACGGCCGCGGCGTGCCCGGCCTGCCGCGGCCAGTGGCCGGCGCCCGAGCAGCGGATCGCCGATTGCGGCTCCACCGTCGCCTACCTACACGACGACCAGTTCTTTCCGGGCTGGACCTTCCTGCTGCTCAAGCGCCACGCCACCGAGCTGTGGCAGCTCGAGCCGGCCGAGCGGACCGTGCTGATCGAGGAGGTCGCGCGCGTCGCACGCGCGCTGGGCGAGGCCTTCGACGCGGTCAAGCTGAACTACGAGCTGCTCGGCAATCAGATCGCCCACATCCACTGGCATCTCATCCCGCGGCGCGCGGACGACCCGGCGCCGCGGTCGCCGGTGTGGAACGTCAGCCACGAGCCGCGGCGGCTGGCCGCCGCCGAGATGGCCGAGCGCATCGCGCTGATCCGTGGGCACCTCGGCGCCTCAGCCGCATGAACCCGGCCTACGTCGCCGCCCACCTCGAGGAGGACCGCGGCCACTGGTGGTTTCGCGGGCGCCTCGCGGTGCTCCAGGCCCTGCTGCGTCGCGCGCTGGCCCCCGGCCCCCACCGCCTCCTGGAGCTCGGCTGCGGCAGCGGCAACGTGCTCGAGATGCTTGGCCAGTTCGGCGAGGCGGTCGGCATGGAGGCCGACGAGGCGCTCGCCGCGGCGGCGCGCGCCGCCGGGCTCGACGTGCGCGACGGCGCGCTTCCCGAGGGCCGCGTGGTCCCCGAAGGCTGGCCGGAGGTCGTCCTGCTGCTGGACGTCCTGGAGCACGTGGATGACGAGGCGGCGACGCTGCGGGCGGCCCGCGAGATGCTGGCGCCGGGGGGAATGCTCGTCGTCACCGTGCCGGCCTACGACTGGCTGTGGAGCGGCCACGACGTCGCGCTGGAGCACCGCCGTCGCTACGGCGCCACCGGGCTGCGGGCGGTCGTGACGGCGGCCGGCTTCACGATCACCTATCTCAGCTACTTCAACGGGCTGCTGCTGCCCGCGCTCGCGCTGGCCCGCGCCTGGAAGCGGTGGCGACGCGACGACCGCCACGACCTCGTGCGGCCGCCGGCGCCGGTGAACGCCGCCCTCGCGCGTGTGTTCGGGCTGGAGGCGGCTGTCGTTTCGCGTTGCCCGATGCCCTGCGGTGCCTCGCTGCTCCTGATCGGGCGGCGATGACGTCTCCCGACACGCCGGCCCGGGACTGGGCGCTGCTGGGCGCCGTCTTCGCTGCGCTCGTCGTCGTCGCGGCCATCTGGACGGCCATCGACCGGCGGCCGCCGGAGTGGGACCACGCCAACCACCTCGAGCGCGCGACGCTGTGCGCCCGCGACCTGCGCGCGGGCGACGTGCGGGCCCTCCTCGATCGGTCGTCGTTCTATCCGCCGCTGGCCTTGTGCCTGGCCGGCGCCGCCTCGCTGTCGATGCCGATCGAGGCCGCGGCGGCGGCGGTCATGCTCGCGTTCCTCGGCCTCGGCATGGCGGCGGTGTACGTGCTCGGGCGCACGCTCGCCGGCCGCGCCGTCGGCACCGCGGCCAGCCTGCTGTTCGCCACCGCCCCCTTCGTCGTCTACTCGTCGCTGCGGATGCAGCTCGACCTGCCGCTGGCCGCGATGGTCGCGCTGGCGCTCGTCGCGCTGCTGGCGACCGAGGGCTTCACGCGGCCCGGGGCGGCGGTCGTCTGCGGGGTGGTCTGCGGGCTGGGCATGCTCACCAAGCCGACGTTCGCCCTCTACGTCGTGCCGCCGGCCGCGTGGTTGCTGCTGGGGTCGCGCCGCCGCGGTCTGGTCGGCGCCGGACTCGCGCTGCTCGTGGCGGCCGCGCTCAGCCTGCCGTGGTTCGGGCCACGAATGTTTGGTCTCTTCGCGCAGCTCGACGCCCGCGCGTTCGCCCAGGCGGCCGAGTCCGGTCACCCGGACCCCCTGACGCTGGCCGGGCTCCTGTTCTATCCGCGGTGGCTCGGCTACGAGGTCGGGCTGGGGGCGGCGGTGCTGGTGGCGGTCGGGCTCGTCGTGGCCCTCGTCCGCCGCCACTGGTTCCTGCTGGTCGGCCTCGCCGGACCCTTCGTGGTCCTCGAGCTGATCCGTAACAAGAACCTGCGTTACACGCTGCCCCTGCTCGGCGCCGTCGCGGTGCTGGCCGCGCTCGGGCTCGACGCGCTGCCGGCGCGCGTTCGCCGGGTCGCGGTGGCTGCGGTGGCGGTGCTGGCGATCGTGCAGGTGAGCGCGGTCACGAGCGGGGTGCCGCCCAATCTGTGGATCCGCGGGCTGGCAACGTGGTGGGTGCCGGCCTCGCCGCCGAACCGGGCCGACTGGCGCCACCACGATATCCTGGCCCTGGTGGACGGTGACCGGCGCGGGGCGCCGGTCACCGTCAGCGTGGTGCCGAACTTCGCGGTGTTCTCGGTGAGCAACTTCCGCCACTACGCCGTGCGCGACGGGCTCGATCTGCTCGATCTGCGGTTCGTCCGCGCGTGGGATGATCCGCCGCTAGGCATCGACTACATGGTCCTGAAATCGGGTGACCAGGGACCGTCGTGGACGGCGGAGAAGTCGCGTCGCGTGATCGACCGGCTCGTGACCGACCCGCATCTGGCCCGCGTGTTCCCGGTGATCGGCGAGTTCCCGCTGCCCGACGGCTCCACGGCGACCGTGCGGGCGCGCCGGCTGTCGGCGGTGACGGGATCGACGCCGTCCGGGGTGGCGGCGGCGCTCGAGGCGGGGCTGCGGCGGCGACTCGACGACTTCGTCCGGGACGTCGAAGGTCTGGAGGTCCGGCTCGTCCACGACGACGACATCCTGAGCGGCCGGATCCGGCGCGCCGAGGTCCGGGCGGCCGCCGCGACGGTCGGCGACTTCGCGAGGCCCGGGAGGCCGCACCTCCGCGTGCACGACCTCGCGTTCGCGCTGGATGACCTGCTCGTCAATCCGTGGACCGCGGTCGACGAGGGCCGCCTCGACCCGCTCGACATCGGCCGGGCGCGCCTGGAGTCGGCGACGGTGACGATCCCCGACCTGCAGGCCTTCGTCTCCGCGTTCAAGCGCTTCGGCCGCTCGACCGTGACCGCCGACGGTGACGCCCTGGCCGTCACCGTCCGCCAGGCCGGGCCCGACGTCAGCGCCCGCGTGCGGGTGCTGCCATCAGCCGACGGGCCCTTCGCGCTCGAGGTCGAGCGGGTGCGCGTGGGCAGGGTGCCGGTGCCCGACGCGCTGGTGAACTGGGTGATCCGCGGCCTGGACCCCTCGCCGCGCCTCGCGAGCCGCGCGCGGTTCCCGGTCGAGATCGGGCGGGTGTCGGTCCGCGACGCGGCGCTGCGGATCTCCTCCGAGCGTCGGTAAGGAGGCGCGATGCGAGAGACGGTGGCGGCCAAGCGGGCCCGCGCCCGCAAGATCCTCCAGGCGCTCGAGCGCGCCTATCCCGACGCGAAGATCGCGCTGAACTTCGGCTCGCCGTATGAGCTGCTGGTGGCGACGATCCTCTCCGCCCAGTGCACCGACGAGCGCGTCAACATGGTCACGCCCGGATTGTTCCGCAGCTATCCGACCGCGCGGGAGCTCGCGCGCGCGAGCCCCAGCCGGCTCGAGGGCGAGATCCGCTCCACCGGCTTCTTCCGCGCCAAGGCGCGCTCGCTGCTCGGCATGGCCCAGGCGGTCGTCGAGCGCCACGGCGGCGAGGTCCCGCGTGAGCGGGAGGCGCTCGTCGCGTTGCCCGGCGTCGGGCTCAAGACGGCGAACGTCGTGATCGGCAACGCGTTCGGCGGGGACGCGCTCGCGGTGGACACCCACGTCTTCCGGGTCTCCCAGCGGTTGCGGCTGGCCCGTTCGGAGGATCCCAACGAGATCCACGATCAGCTCGTGGAGGTGCTGCCGCGCGGGAGGCTGACGCAGGCGACGCACCGGCTGATCATCCACGGCCGCCGCACGTGCACGGCGCGCAAGCCCGCCTGCCCGGTGTGCCCGGTGCGCGCGTCGTGCCCGTGGCCCGACAAGACGCGACCGTGACGCCGGCGAGCGGGCCGGCGGTCCGGCCCCGGCGCCTGCAACGTCACAACCCTCCGGTGACGTCGATGGTGACGCCGGTGACGAAGTCGGCATCGCGCGAGGCCAGGAAGCAGATGACGCGGGCCTGATCGCCGGCCTCGGCCATGCGACGCAGGGGCGTGCGCCCGATCTCGCGAGCCTGCTGCTCGGCCGTGCGCTGCTCCCAGCGCGGCCGGATGCGCTCGGTCAGCGTCATGCTCGGCGCGATGGCGTTGACGTTGACGCCGGAAGGGCCGAGCTCGTGGGACAGCTTGCGCGTGAGGGCGATGATCCCGCCCTTGGCCGCGGCGTAGGCGCTGCTGCTACTCTCGCTGAGCCCGTGGCCGGCGATGGACGAGAGATTGATGATCTTGCCGCTGTGCTGTCGCCGCATCACCGGCGCCACCGCGTGGCAGAAGAGGAACGTGCCGGTCAGGTTGAAGTCGATGAGGCGCTGCCAGTCGGCCAGGGAGAGGGCGTCGACCGTCGCCGCCGGCTCGCGGATGATCGTGCTGCCGCCCACCGCGTTGACGAGGATGTCGATCCGTCCGTGGTCGCGGGCGACGCCGTCGACGACGCCCTGGACCTGCGCGGCGTCGAGCGCGTCGGCGCGCAGTCCGTGGGCCCGCCCGCCGGCGTCGCGGATGGCCGCCACGACCTTCTCCAGCCGCCCCTGGTCGGTGTCCACCCCGACCACGATCCCGCCCTCGGCGCCGATGATCTCGGCGGTCGCCTTGCCGATTCCGCTCGCCGCCGCCGTGATGAGCGCCACCCGATCCGTGAATCGCATGTCCACGTCCTCCCGCCGGGACACTAGCACCCGCTCGGCGCCTTGACACCCCCCGGCTTTTGCCGTAGAGTTGTGCGTTGCGAAAATGCTATCCCTGACAGACATTTACACTACGAGAGCCCCGGAACGCCTGTGAAAGGGACATGATGCCGACGCCCGTTCCAAAGGAGCGCGAGATCGAGCGCAAGTGGTTCGTCGTCGATGCGGACGGGCAAGTGCTGGGACGCCTGGCCACCCGGGTCGCCTCGATCTTGCGCGGCAAGCACAAGAGCACGTTCACGCCCCACCTGGACGTCGGCGATCACGTCGTCGTGGTCAACGCCGAGAAAATCCACGTCACCGGCCGCAAGCGGACCGACAAGATGTATCGCTGGCACTCGGGCTACATCGGCGGCCTGCGCGAGGTGCCGTTCGAGAAGATGGTGAAGTCTCACCCCGAGCGGGTGATCGAGTGGGCGGTGCAGGGGATGTTGCCCAAGAACCGTCTGGGACGCGCGATGGCCAAGAAGCTGAAGGTCTACCGGGGTGCCGCGCATCCGCACGAGGCTCAGCAGCCTCAGGCCTTGCCGGCGATGTCCCGCGGCGGGGAGGGGCGCTAGATGGCGACCGTGCTCGACAGGTTCTATGGCACCGGACGGCGCAAGACGTCGGTGGCTCGCGTGTGGATCCGGCCCGGCTCGGGCCGCGTGATGGTCAATCGCCGGGAGTTCGAGGACTACTTCCCGCGCGAGACGCTGCGGATGATCATCTCGCAGCCGTTTCAGGTGACCAACACCGAGGGGCAGTTCGACTTGCTCTGCACGGTCGCCGGCGGCGGGCCGAGCGGCCAGGCCGGTGCGGTCCGTCACGGGCTGGCGCGGGCCCTGACCCGCTTCGACGAGAAACTGCGGCAGGCGCTCAAGAAGGCCGGCTTGCTCACGCGCGATCCGCGCATGCGCGAGCGCAAGAAGTACGGCCAGCCGGGCGCCCGGCAGAAGTTCCAGTACTCCAAGCGCTGACCACCGTGGCGAGCCCCGACCGGATCCGCGTTGCCGTCGCCGGCGCCAGCGGCTACATGGGCGCCGAGTTGCTGCGCCTGCTGCTCACGCATCCGCGCGTGACGCTCACCGGCGTCACCTCGGAGCGGCTGGCCGGCGAGCCGCTGTCGCAGGCGTACCCGCACCTGCGGGGGTTCACCGACCTGGCGTTCCACGACCTGGAGACGGGCTGGCTCGCCGAGGTCGCCGACGTGGTGTTCCTGGCGCTGCCCCACATGGAGTCGCAGCGCGCGGTGCCGGTGCTGCGCGCGCGCGGGTGCCGGGTCGTCGACCTCTCGGCCGACTATCGGCTGCGCGATCCTCAGGATTACGTGACGTGGTACCAGGCGCCGCACATCGACCCGGCCGGGCTGGCCGAGGCGGTGTACGGGCTACCCGAGCTCCATCGCAAGGCGATCGCGGGGGCCTCGCTGGTCGCCTCCCCGGGCTGCTACCCGATGGGCGCGATCCTCGCCACCGCACCGTTGCTCAAGAACGGCCTGGCCCGGCTCGACGGGATCGTCATCGACGGCAAGTCGGGCGTCACCGGCGCTGGCGCCCAGGGGCGGAAGGTCGACCCGATGTACCTCTACACCGAGGCCAACGAGAACCTCCAGGCCTACGCGATCGCCTCCCATCGCCACACCCCGGAGATCGAGCAGGAGCTGTCCGGCCTGGCGGGCAGTCCCTTGCGGGTGAGCTTCACGCCGCACCTGGTGCCGCTCAACCGGGGCCTGTTGACGACGGCCTCGGTGCCGCTGGCCGGCGCGCTGGCCACCGCGGACCTGCTGCGCGTCTATCGCGACTTCTACGCGGGCGAGTCGTTCGTGCGCGTGGTGGGCGAGGGCGAGCGGCCCACGACGCGGCACGTGGTCGGCTCCAACTACTGCGACGTCACCGTCGTCGCCGATCCCCGGACCGGCCGCGCGGTGTGCGTGTCGGCGATCGACAACCTGGGCAAGGGCGGCTCGGCCAACGGCGTGCAGAACCTCAACGTGCTCTTCGGGTGGAACGAGCGCACCGGGCTCGAGGCCGCCCCGGTGTACCCCTGAGCGGGATGGCTGACATCGAATGGGTCGACGGCGGCCTCACGGCCGTGCCGGGCATCCTGGCCGGCGGCGTGGCGGCGGGGATCAAGCCCAGCGGCAAGAAGGACCTCGCCCTGATTCACTCACCCACGCCGGCCCGCTCGGCGGCCATGTTCACCACCAACCAGGTGAAGGGCGCGCCGGTGCTGGTCTCGATGGAGCACGCGCGGAGCGGGGCCGCCCAGGCGATCGTGGCCTCCAGCGGCTGCTCGAACGTGTGCACCGGCGAGCGCGGGCTGCGGGACGCTCGCGAGATGACGAGGATCGTCGCCGACCTGCTGCGCATCCCGCCCACCCACGTCCTCATCGCCGCCACCGGCGTGATCGGCGTCCCGCTGCCGATGGACCGCGTGCGGGCGGCGCTGCCCAAGGTCGTGAAGGCGCTCTCGCCCCAGGGCGGTCGGGCCGCCGCCGAGGCGATCATGACCACCGACACGCGCCCCAAGGAAGCCGCGCTGCGCGTGGAGGTCAACGGCAAATCGGTCACGATGGGCGGCATCGCCAAGGGGGTGGGCATGCTCGAGCCCCACCTGGCCACGATGTTCTGCTTCGTGGCGACCGACGCCGCGGTCGCGCGCGGCGTGCTGTCCGGCGTCGTGCGCCGGTCGGTGGACCGCTCGTTCAACCGGGCGACGGTGGACTCGGACCAGTCGACCAGTGACACGGTGGCCGTGCTGGCCAACGGCCAGGCGGAGAACCGTCCCGTCGAGGTCGGCGGCCGGGGCCTGCGGCAGTTCGCGGCCGGCGTCGAGGCGCTGATGACGCGCCTGGCCCGGATGCTGGTCGCCGATGGCGAGGGCGCCACCAAGCTGGTGGCCGTGACGGTCCGCGGCGCGGCCAGCCGCAAGGATGCGCTGGCGGCGGCGCGAACGGTGGCCAACTCGCCCCTGGTCAAGACGGCGATCAACGGGGCCGACCCCAACTGGGGCCGCATCATGATGGCCCTGGGCAAGTCCCCGGCCCGGGTGGACCAGGACAAGGTCGCGATTTCCTTCGGCGAGGAGTTCCTGGTCGAGCGGGGCGTGCTCAGAGAAGGCGTGCGCCTGGAGCGCATCCGCGAGATCATGGGAGGCCAGGAGTACGAGATCACGGTCGATCTCGGACTGGGGCGGGGCGAAGACCGTGTCTGGACCTGCGACCTCAGCGAGGAGTACGTCCGGATCAACGGTAAGTACACGACGTAGCCGCTTACCATCACGCACGCCGCGCTTCCTCGGTGGGCACCGACAAGGGTCGGGGCCGTCGCGCGGCGGAGGAGACAACCGTAGGAGGACAGATGGCAGCACTCACCATGAAGGAACTGCTCGAGGCCGGAGTCCATTTCGGCCACCAGACCAAGCGCTGGAACCCCAAGATGCAGAAGTACATCTTCGGCGAGCGCAACGGTATCTACATCATCGATCTGCAGAAGACGCTCAAGAAGTTCCGGGAGGCGTACGGATTCGTGCGGGATCTCGCGGCTGGTGGCGGCACAATGCTGTTCATTGGGACCAAGAAGCAGGCCCAGGAGACGGTGTTCGAGGAGGCCGGCCGCTGCGGGATGTACTACGTCAACCAGCGGTGGCTGGGCGGTACCCTCACCAACTTCACGACGATCCGCAAGTCCATCGGCCGGCTCAAGAAACTCGAAGAGATGAAGGAGAACGGCGAGTTCGATCGAGTGTCCAAGAAGGAGGCGCTCGAGCTCGACCGTGAGCGCGAGAAACTCGAGAAGGCACTGATCGGTATCAAGGTGATGGACACGCTGCCGTCGTCGGTCTTCATCATCGATCCCCGCAAGGAAAACATCGCCGTGGCCGAGGCCCGGCGGCTCGGCATTCCGATCGTGGCCATCGTGGACACGAACTGCGATCCAACCGGCATCGACTACCCGATCCCCGGCAACGACGACGCCATCCGGGCGGTGCGCCTGATCACCTCGCGCATGGCCGACGCCATCCTCGAGGGTCGCGGAACGCTGGCCAAGGACGAGGCCGAGGGCGAGGCCGAGACGGGCGAGGTCGGGGAGCTGGCGGAAGCGGCCGCCGAAGCGGAGGTCTCTTGATGGCGGCCGACGCCAAGACGGTGATGGCGCTGCGCGAGCGGACCGGCGCCGGCGTGATGGACTGCAAGTCCGCGCTGCAGGCGAGCGACGGCAACCTCGACGCGGCCATCGAATTCCTGCGCAAGAAGGGGCTGGCCGACGCCAAGAAGCGCGAGAGTCGCGACGCCAAGGACGGGCTCGTACACGCCTACATCCACGCCGGCTCCAAGCTCGGCGTGCTGATCGAGGTCAACTGCGAGACGGACTTCGTCGCCAAGACCGACGCCTTCCAGGGGCTGGTGCGCGACCTCGCCATGCAGGTGGCCGCCGCCAGCCCGGCCTACGTCTCCCGCGAGGACGTGCCGGCGACCGTGCTCGAGAAGGAGCGCGAGATCTACCGGGGCCAGATGGCCGACCAGAAGAAGCCGCCCCAGGTCATCGACAAGATCGTCGAGGGCAAGCTCGAGAAGTTCTTCAGCGAGCAGTGCCTGCTCGAGCAGCCGTTTATCAAGGACGCGACCGGGAAGACCAAGATCAAGGACCTGGTCGACCAGGTCAACGCGGTCACCAAGGAGAAGGTGCTCGTGCAGCGGTTCGCGCGCTTCCAGGTGGGCGGAGGCGGCTAGCCGTGGCGGCGGAGGCGGGCAGCAGGCGCCCGGCGTACCGCCGCATAGTCCTCAAGCTTTCCGGAGAGGCGCTCGCCGGGGGCCAGGGCTACGGGCTCGATCCGCCGATGCTGGTGCGGATCGCGGCCGAGGTGCGCGAGGTGACCGAGCTGGGCGTGCAGATCGCCGTCGTCATCGGCGGTGGCAACATCTTCCGGGGCGTGGCGGCCAGTGCGGGCGGGATGGAGCGCGCCACCGCCGACTACATGGGCATGCTGGCCACCATCATCAATGCCCTCGCCCTGCAGGACGCGCTCGAGAAGGTCGGGCTGCCAGACGCGCGTGCTGTCGGCCATCGAGATGCGGGCGGTGGCCGAGCCCTACATCCGCCGGCGCGCCATCCGACACCTGGAAAAGGGCCGGGTCGTGATCTTCGCGGCCGGCACCGGCAATCCCTTCTTCACGACCGACACCGCCGCCGCCCTGCGCGCGGTGGAGATCGGCGCCGACGCGATCATGAAGGCGACGAAGGTCGACGGCATCTACTCCGCCGACCCCGTCCGCGACGCCACCGCCGTGCGGCTGCCCGCGGTGACGTACATCGAGGTGCTCAACCGGCGCCTCGAGGTCATGGACACGACCGCGATCTCGCTCTGCATGGACAACAAGCTGCCGATCGTCGTGTTCGACCTGACCCGGTCCGGCAACATCGCGCGGATCGTCTGCGGCGAGCCGGTGGGCTCGGTCGTGACGTCGTCGGTGTAGGAGGGAGGTCGTCATGCAGACCGTGTTGAAGGACGTGGACGCGCGCATGACCGCGGCGCTGGACGCGCTCGGTCGGGAGTTCGCCTCGGTGCGGACCGGCCGCGCCTCGACCTCGCTGCTCGACCCGATCCGTGTCGACTACTACGGCAACCCGACGCCGATCAGCCAGATGGCCTCGGTGTCGACGCCGGACGCGCGCACGGTGGTCATCCAGCCGTGGGAGGCCGGCCAGATCGGCGCCATCGAGAAGGCGATCCAGAAGTCGGACCTCGGGCTCACCCCGGTCAACGACGGCAAGCTGATCCGGCTCACCATGCCGACGCCCACCGAGGAGCGCCGCAAGCAGCTGGTCAAGACCATCGCCAAGATGGCCGAGGACGCCCGGGTCGCCGTGCGCAACGTCCGGCGCGAGGCCAACGAGAAGCTCAAGGGGGTGGCCAAGGACAAGAAGACCTCCGAGGACGAGGAGCGGCGCTCCCACGATCAGGTCCAGAAGACGACCGACCGGTTCATCGCGAAGGTGGACGAGCTGCTGAAGAAGAAGGAGCAGGAGATCCTCTCATTCTGAGGCGCGCGCCCGCGCCGCCGACGCTCGACGGGCTCGGCGAGCAGGAGTTGCTCTCCCTGGTCCGCACGCAGCCGGTGCCGGCCCACGTGGCGGTGATCATGGACGGCAACGGGCGATGGGCGACCGGGCGGGGACTGCCGCGGGTCGCGGGTCACCGCGAGGGCGTCAAGGCGGCCCGCGCGCTCGTCCGGGCGGCCGACGCGGTGGGGCTGCGCTTCCTCACGCTCTATGCGTTCTCGACGGAGAACTGGAGCCGGCCCCAGGACGAAGTCACGACGCTCATGCGGCTGCTGGAGGAGTCGATCTACCGCGAGCTGCCGGAGCTGATGGAGCGCAACGTGCGCCTGCGGGTGATCGGCCGTCCCACCGGCGTGCCGCTCCCGGTACGCCGTGGCATCGATCACGTCGTGCGCGAGACCCGGGCCAACACGGGCCTGACGCTGCTGATGGCCTTCAACTACGGCGGCCGTGACGAGCTGCTCGACGCCTTCCGGGCGTTGGCCGGACGCGTGCGGACGGGCGAGCTGAGCCCCGAGGAGATCTCGGAGGCGCACGTCAGCCAGGCGCTCTACACCGACGGCGTCCCCGACCCCGATCTCTTGATCCGGACGAGCGGCGAGATGCGCATCTCGAACTTCTTGCTGTGGCAGATCGCCTACACCGAGCTGTGGATGACGTCGACGCTCTGGCCGGACTTCGGTCCCGGCGATCTGTATCGCGCCGTCGCCGACTTTCAACGGCGAAGCCGCCGCTTCGGTGGGGTGTGACGTGGCCACGCTGGCGCCGGCCGGGGTGCTCGTGGGCGGCGCCCGGAGGCCGGCGTTGCTGAAGCGGCTGGCCAGTGCGAGCGTCTTGCTCCCGGTATTCCTGCTGATCGTCGTCAAGGCGCCCGGCTGGATGTTCAACCTCGTGGTGGTGCTGGCGAGCGCGGGGGCGCTGTGGGAGCTGACGCGGCTGCTCGAGCAGGGCGGCCGGCCCGTGTACCGCCGACTCGGCGTCCTGGCCGGCGTGGCGGTGACCGCCGCCTTCGGCGCCTCGCGCATGCTCGATCCGCTGGTGCTGCCGGCCGTGGTGCTCACGGTGGCCGCCGCCGTCATCCTGTCGGCGCCGCTGTGGCGGCCCGGCGCGCCGTCGGTGGAGCCCGCCGCCCACACGCTGCTGGCCGTGATCTACGTGGGCTGGCTGCTCGGCTACGGCATCCTCCTGCACCACACCTCGCCGCGCGGCGACGAGCTGATCCTGTTCGTCGTCGGCGTGACGTGGGTGGGCGAGACCGCGGCCTACCTCGTGGGCTCCACGCTCGGCCGTCACCCGCTGGCGCCCGTCATCAGTCCGCGCAAGACGCTGGAGGGGGCCGCCGCCCAGGTGGTGGCCTCGCTGGCGACCGGTGCTGCGCTCGGCGCCTGGCTGCTGCCGAGCTGTGGCAATACCGTTGCCCTCCTGGCCGGCGGTCTGCTGGGCGTGGTCGGGCAGATCGGCGATCTGGTGGAGTCGGTGTTCAAGCGCAGCGTCGGCACCAAGGACACCGGTGGCCTCATCCCCGGCCACGGCGGCGTGCTGGACCGGATCGACAGCCTGCTGTTCAACCTGCCGGCGTTCTACTACCTGTCCGTGCTCACGGCGTGCCGATGAAGCGCGTCACGATCCTCGGCGCCACCGGCTCCATCGGCCTCCGGACGCTCGAGCTGGTGTCGAGCTTCCCCGACGAGTTCACCGTGGCTGGTCTGGCCGCCCGCGGCTCCAACGTCGAGCTCGTCGCCGAGCTGTGCCGCAAGTACGCGCCCCCGGCGGTGGCGCTGCTCGACGTGGACGCGCGCGATCGCCTGGCCCGCCTGCTGCCGGCGCCACGGCCGGAGCTGCTGGCCGGTGTCGAGGGACTGGTGGCGCTGGCCGGGCAGGTGGACGCCGACGTCGTCGTCTCGGCACTCGTGGGCGGCGTCGGCCTGTTGCCGACCATGGCCGCCATCGAGGCGGGGCGGACGATGGCGCTGGCCAACAAGGAGACGCTGGTGATGGCCGGCCGCCTGATGACCGCGGCCGCCCGGGCGCGCGGCGTCGCCCTGCTGCCCGTCGACTCCGAGCACAGCGCCATTTTCCAGTGCCTGGTCGGCCACAACCGGGGCGACGTCCATCGCATCCTGCTGACCGCCTCCGGCGGCCCGTTCCGTGAGTGGCCGCGGGAGACGTTCGACGCGATCACCGTGGAGGACGCGCTCAAGCATCCGACCTGGAAGATGGGCGCGAAGATCACGATCGACTCCGCCACCCTGATGAACAAGGGGCTGGAGATCATCGAGGCCCGCTGGCTGTTCGACCTGTCCCCCGACCAGGTGCAGGTGATCGTGCACCCGCAGTCGATCGTGCACTCGATGGTGGAGTACGTCGACGGCTGCGTCCTCGCCCAGCTCGGCGTGGCCGACATGGGCATCCCGATCCTGTACGCGCTCACCTATCCCGAGCGACGGCCCACCCCGGCCGTCCGGCTCGATCTCACGCGGGTGGGCGCGCTGTCGTTCTTCGAGCCGGACCCGGTCAAGTTCCCGTGCCTGCGCCTCGCCCGCGCCGCGCTGGAGGCCGGCGGCGGCGCCCCGGTGGCGCTGAACGCCGCCAACGAGCTGGCCAACGCCGCCTTCCAGGCGCGCCGCATCCGGTTCGTCGACATCCCGCAACTCATCGAGCGCGCCGTGGAGGCCGAGGGGGCCGGCGCGATCACGTCGATCGAGGACTGCATCGAGGTCGATGCTCGCACGCGCCGCCGGGTCGATGACTGGCTCGGCCGCTCCGGAGGAGTCTCGCAGTGGAAGTGATCACGCCGTTCCTGCTGGTGGTGCTGCGCTTCGTCGTGGTGATCGGCATCCTGATCCTCGTCCACGAGCTGGGCCACTTCTTCGTGGCCCGGTGGACGGGCGTGGGGGTCGAGCGCTTCTCGATCGGCTTCGGCCCCGTGCTGCTCCGCTGGCGCGGCAAGGAGACCGAGTACGTGCTGTCGGCCATTCCCATGGGCGGCTACGTGAAGATGGTGGGCGAGGAGAATCCGCTCGAGGGCGGGGGCGGGACCACCGACGACGCGTCCAAGGCCTTCTCGCTCAAGCCGCTGTGGGCGCGCTTCCTGATCGTCTTCGCCGGCCCGGCGATGAACCTCGTGCTGGCCGCCGTGATCTTCGCGGTCGTGCTGGCCACGCTCGGCCGGGCCGTGTGGCCCGCGGTGGTCGGCAAGGTCGCCGAGAACAGCCCGGCCGCCGCGGTGGGCCTGCGCACCGGCGACACGATCGTCGCCGTCAACGGCCAGCCGGTGGCCTACTGGGAGGACCTCGACCGGGCGATCGCCGGCTCCAACGGCCGCCCGCTCGAGCTGCGCGCGCGCCGCGATGGCGCCGAGGTCACGATGACGGCGACGCCGCGGCTACGCTCGGTCCCCGACCCGGTCTTTCGCGAGCCGCGCGAGACGTGGGACATCGGCGCCGGCCCCCAGCTCTTGCCGGTCATCACATCGGTCGGGCCACGCTCGCCGGCGGAGCGAGCCGGCCTCAAGCCGGGCGACGTCGTGCTGGCGGTCGCCGGCCAGCCGCTCTACACGCACGAGGATTTGCTGGAGGCCATCCGCACCCGGCCCAACGAGTCGTTCGCGATCACGATCGAGCGCGAGGGCAAGCCGCTCACCCTGAGCGTCACGCCGGAGCCGGTGAAGGAGCGCACGCCCGCCGGCGAGGAGCTGACCGTCGGCAAGATCCAGGCCGGGCTGGCCCCCAAGGCGGTGCGGTTCGAGCCGTACCCGCCGCTGACCGCGCTCGGGCAGGGGGCGGTCAAGACCTGGGACATGACCGTCCTGACGGCCAAGGGGCTGTGGAAGCTCGTCTCCCGGCAGATCGACCTGTCCAACATCGGCGGCCCGATCCAGATCGCCACGGAGACGACGCGCCAGGCCAACGAGGGGCTGGTCTCGGTCGCCGTGTTCGTCGCGGTGATCAGCGTGAACCTGGCGGTGCTCAACCTGCTGCCGATCCCGATGCTCGACGGCGGGCACCTGCTGTTCTTCATCATCGAGGCGATCCTGGGCCGGCCGCTCTCGCTGCGCAAGCGCGAGGTGGCCCAGCAGGTGGGCTTCGTGCTGCTCATGATGATCATGGTGTTCGCGCTGTACAACGACCTCACCCGGCTCAACGTGTTCAAATTCTTCCGATAGGAAAGGGCGCATGATCACTCGGCGCAAGACGCGGCAGATCACGCTCGGCAACCTCAAGGTCGGCGGGGACGCGCCACTCACCGTGCAGTCGATGACCAAGACCGACACCCGGGACGTGCAGGCCACGCTGCTCGAGATCTGGGCGCTGGAGGCGGCCGGCTGTGACGTCGTCCGCTGCGCGGTGCCGGTGCGGGAGGCGGCCGAGAAGCTCGGCGAGATCAAGCGGCAGATCCGCATCCCGCTCGTCGCCGACATCCACTTCAACTACAAGCTCGCCCTCCTTGCGCTGGAGCAGGGTGTGGACGGCCTGCGCCTGAATCCCGGCAACATCGGCGGCAAGAAGTTCGTCATGGAGGTCGTCACCCTCGCCAAGGACCGCAAGATCCCGATCCGGATCGGTGTCAACGCCGGCTCGCTCGAGAAGGACCTGCTGGAGAAGTACGGCGGCCCGACCGCCAAGGGCATGGTCGAGTCCGCGCTGCGCCACATCCACATCCTCGAAGAGTGTGACTACCCAGAGATGAAGGTGTCGCTGAAGGCCTCCGACCCGCTGATGATGATCGAGGCCTACCGGATGCTGGCCGACCAGGTCGACTACGCGTTCCACCTCGGCGTCACCGAGGCGGGGACGCCCGGCGTCGGCACCATCAAGTCGGCGGTCGGACTGGGCGCCCTGCTGAGCGAGGGCATCGGCGACACGATCCGCGTGTCGCTCTCGGCCGACCCCACCGAGGAGGTGCGCGTCGGCATCGACATCCTGAAATCGCTCGGCCTCCGCAAGGGCGGGCTCACGTTCGTGTCGTGTCCGTCGTGCGGCCGCGCCGACGTCGACCTCGTCAAGCTGGCCAAGGAGGTCGAGGACGAGTTCCGCGGCCTCAACGAGGAGATCCACATCGCCGTGATGGGATGTGAGGTCAACGGTCCGGGCGAGGCGCGCGCGGCGGACATCGGCGTCGCCGGCGGGCGCGGCATCGGCCTCATCTTCAAGGGCGGCGCGGTCATCCGGAAGGTGCCGGAGAAGGAGATCGTGACGGCGATGCGCGAGGAGGTCGACAAGTTCCTGGCCGAGCGACGGGCCGCGAAGGAAGCGGCGGGAGCGAGCGCCTGATGGGCCAGTACGAAACGCACGTCTTCGTGTGCACGAGCGGCGACGACTGCCCGAAGGACGGCGACGTCGAGGGGTTCGTGAAGTACCTGCGCGGGGAGATCCTCAAGGCCGGGCGTCACCAGGACGTGCGCATCAACAAGGCCGGCTGCTTCTCGCAGTGCGGCCACGGGCCGATGATCGTCGTCTATCCCGAGAACGTCTGGTACGCCGGCGTGCAGCAGTCCGATCTGCCGGAGATCGTGCAGTCCCACATCCTGGGCGGCAAGCCGGTCGAGCGCCTCGTGTACGCGCCGGGCGTGAAGGGTGCCAACAAGAAGAAAGACGCGCACTAGATGCGGGTCGCGAAGTCCCTCGTTCCCACGCTGCGGGAGGATCCGGCCGACGCCGAGGCGCTCTCGCACAAGCTCATGCTGCGGGCCGGCCTGGTGCGCCAGCTCGGTGCCGGCATCTACGTCTACCTCCCGATCGGGCAGCGGGTCATCGACCGCATCACCGCGATCATCCGCGAGGAGATGAACGCGATCGGTGGCCAGGAGATCACGATGCCGGTGATCCAGCCCGCCGAGATCTGGCAGAAGACGGGGCGCTGGGACGGCATCCCCGAGATGTTCAAGCTGAAGGACCGGTGGGGCCGCGACATGGTCCTCGGCATGACCCACGAGGAGGTCATCGCCTGGCTGGCCGCCCGCGAGATTCGCTCGTACCGGGACCTGCCGCAGATCTGGTACCAGATCCAGACCAAGGAGCGCGACGAGGCTCGGCCCCGCTCGGGTGTGCTGCGCACGCGCGAGTTCGTGATGAAGGACTCCTACACGCTCGATCCCGACGTGGCCGCGCTCGACCGGTCCTACGCCGCCCACGAGGGCGCCTACCGGACGATCTTCGAGCGGTGCGGGCTGCGCTACTACGTCGTCCACTCCGACACCGGCATGATGGGGGGTCTCGGCGCCCACGAGTTCCTGGCGCCCTGCGCGGCCGGCGAGGACGAGATCGTGCTGTGCGCGGGCTGCGGCTACGCCGCCAACGTCGAGATCGCCCGCGGGGTGCCGGCCGCGCCGACCTTTCCGGCCGGCGGGCGCGAGGAGGTCGCGACGCCGAACGCGCGCACGATCGCCCAGGTGAGCGAGCTGCTGAAGGTCGATCCGCGGGTGACGATCAAGTCGCTGCTGTACTCGACGCCGGCGGGGCTCGTGCTAGCGCTCGTCCGCGGCGACCACGCACTCCACGAGCGGAAGCTGGCGCGCGCCGTGGGGTCGGACGTCCGCGCCGCCCAGCCCGAGGAAGTGGCGCAGCAGCTCGGCGCGTCGGTCGGGTCGGTGGGGCCGGTCGGGGCCCGGATGCCCGTCATCGCGGACGAGGCGCTGCGCGAGGGCCGCTACGTCGTGGGCGCCAACCGCAACGGGTTCCACCTGCGCGGCGTCGTCCCCGGGCGCGACTTCGAGGCGCGCTTCGCCGACCTGCACACCGTGATCGCCGGCGAGGCGTGCGCACAGTGCGGCAAGCCGCTGGCGGTCGAGAAGGTGATCGAGATCGGCAACATCTTCAAGCTCGGCACCAGGTATTCGGAGGCCCTGGGCGCGATGTACCTCGACGAGTCGGGCAAGGAGCAACCGGTTGTCATGGGCAGCTACGGTATCGGGCCCGCCCGCATCGCGGCCGCCGCCATCGAGCAGAACGCCGACACCGACGGCATCGTGTGGCCAGCGTCGATCGCGCCGTTCCAGGTCCACATCGTCGTCGTGAGCCTGCGCGACGCCGGCCAGGTCGCGGCCGCCGAGGAGATCTACGCCGCCTGCCGCGCGGTCGGGCTCGACGCGCTGCTGGACGATCGCGACGAGCGGCCCGGCGTGAAGTTCAAGGACGCCGATCTGCTCGGGATGCCGGTGCGCGTCACGATCGGCAACGCGCTCGCCAAGGAGGGCGTGGTCGAGATCAAGGAGCGGCGCGCCCCGCGCCGCGAGAGCCGGGTCCCCAAGGATCAGGTGGTCGACGCGCTGCGCGGTCTCGAGGTGCTGAGGTCCCGCTCCTGACCGCGTGCGGGGCCTGTCAGGCCCTGCATCGCTTGCCTCTGCTTCAAACACGTGCTAAAGTCCCGAAAAAGTGGGCGTTGCCCACTTTTTTACTTTTGCGGGTGGAATGCAAGGCGACGAACGCGAGCTCCGGATCGAGGAGGTCGTGCAACCCGTACTCCGCGATCACGGGCTGACGCTCGTAGACCTCGAGTGGCGGGGACACCGTCCGCGCGGGATGCTGAGAGTGTTCGTCGACAAAACGGGCGGCGTCCGCGTCGAGGACTGCCAGCGCGTCAGCCGCGAGTTGGGAGATGTGCTCGACGTCGCCGGACTGATCGAGGAGGCGTACGATCTCGAAGTGTCGTCGCCGGGGCTGGATCGCCAGCTCCGGAAGGACCGCGAGCTCCGCTGGGCGCTCGGCAAGCGCGTGCGCTGCTGGCTGGCCGGTGGCGAGGAGCACCAGGGGCGCCTCGTCGATGTCGACGACACACGGCTCACGCTGGAGGACGGTGGCGAGCGCGTGGAATTGCCCCGGGCTCGGGTCACGAAGGCGCGCCTGGACGTGGAGGTTCCCTGGCCCCGACGGCCGGCAGGATTATGAATCGCGAACTGATCATGGTCATCGAGCAGCTGGGTCGCGAGAAGGGGATCGACAAAGAGATCCTCTTCGAGGCGCTGGAGTCTGCCCTGCTGTCCGCGTCGCGGAAGTCCCTGCCGGGCGACAACATGCGTATCCAGATCGATCGCAAGACCGGCGAGATGCGCGCCTACGCCCGTCGCAAGGTCGTCACCGAGGTCGCTGATCCCAAGCTCGAGATCAGCCTCGACGAGGCCAAGGGTCTGAACCCGGAGGCGGAGCTCGACGACGAGCTGGAGCTGGAGCAGGAGCGTCCGCCCCAGGACTTCGGCCGCATCGCCGCCCAGACCGCCAAGCAGGTCATCCTCCAGAAGGTCCGGGACGCCGAGCGCGAGGGCATCTACTCGGAGTTCGCAGGCAAAGAGGGTCAGATCCTTCGCGGCGTGGTCCATCGCATCGAAAAACGTAACGTGATCCTCGAGATCGGCAAGGCCGAAGCGATCCTACCGGAGCGCGAGCAGATCCCGGGCGAGCGCTACAACCCCGGCGACCGCATCCGCGCCTTCGTGCTCGAGGTGCGCCGCTCGACCAAGGGTCCGCAGATCACGCTGTCGCGGACGCACCCCGGCTATCTCGCGCGGCTGTTCGAGACCGAGATCCCCGAGATCCAGGAGGGGATCGTGGTGGTGAAGGCCACGGCCCGCGAGGCCGGCGAGCGGGCCAAGGTGGCGGTCGCCTCCACCAAGCGGGACGTCGATCCCATCGGGGCCTGCGTGGGGCTGCGCGGCACGCGCATCCAGGTCATCAGCCGCGAGCTGCGCGGCGAGAAGATCGACATCATCGAGTGGTCGCACGATCCGGCCACGTTCGTGGCCCGAGCCCTGTCGCCGGCCAAGGTCTCGTCGGTGACGATCGCCGAGGAGGATGTCGAGGCGCAGCCCTCGGCGCTGGTGATCGTGCCCGACAACCAGCTCTCGCTGGCCATCGGCAAGAAGGGGCAGAACGCGCGCCTGGCCGCCAAGCTGACCGGCATGCGCATCGACATCAAGAGCGAGTCCGAGGTCGAGAACGAGCGCGCCGACGCCGAGGAGGCGCGCTCGGCACTGGTCGCGCTTCGGCGCCACGCCGGAGGTGGTGGAGGCGCTGGAGGCGGCCGGGCTCGGCTCGCCGCGCGCGATCGTCGAGGCGGGCCCCGAGGCGCTGCCAGGCGCTCGCCCGCGGTCGGCGACCGGGCGGACAAGCTCTACACGGCGGCCCAGGAGTGGCTGGCGGCGCGCGCCGAGCCTGCTCCCGAGGCCGAGGCGCCGGCGGCGCCGGTGGCCGACGCCGAGCCGCAGTCGAAGGACCCGTGAGGCATGTGCCGACCCGCACGTGCCTGGGGTGCCGGCAGCGTCGCGCGAAGCGCGAGCTCGTCCGGCTGGTGCGACGCCCGGACGGCGTCGTCGTCGTCGACGCCGACGGGAGCCGGCCGGGCCGGGGCGCGTACGTCTGCGCCGAGCCCGCGTGCACGGAGCGCGCGTTGAAGACGGGGCGGCTCGCGCACGCGTTGCGGGCGGCGTGCCGGCTGGACGAGGAACTCGAGTCGACCGTGCTGGTTCCGAGCCACTCGACGGCGTGGCCGGTCATGACACTGGATCGTAGGAGGTGAGGGGGACGTGGCAGCGACGAAGATCAAAGTGATCGAGCTCGCGAAAGAGCTTGGCGTGACCAGCAAGGACCTGATGGTCGCCGCCGAGGAGATGGGGCACAAGGGTGTCCGCGCCATGACGCCCCTCGACCAGACGCTCGCCAACGAGCTGCGGGTGAAGCTCGGCAAGGGGCGCGAGTTGCCCGAGGAGACCGCCAAGGCCAAGCGCGCGGCCAAGCCGCGCGCGGCCGGGGCCGACGGCACCGCCGCCAAGCCGGCGGCGCGCGCCCGGAAGTCGCCGGTCGAGGAAGGCGCCGAGGACGCCGAGGTGCGTCCGGCGGCGACAATCGTCAAGCCGAAGCCGGCCGCGCTCCCCGAGATCGTCCCCGAGCCGCCGGTGATCGCGAAGCCCGCCGCCGAGATCGCGCCGGAGGCGCCGAAGGTGGCCCCGGTGGCGCCGCCACCGATCGAGCCGCTGAAGCCGGCGGCCGCCGCGCCACCCGCGGCACCGCCGACCCCGCCGGTGCCGACCGTGCGCCGGCCGGAGCCGAAGATCGTTCCGTTCCGTCCGCTCGAGCGCTCGACGCCGCCGCCGCCGCGGCCCTCGCCGCGTGGGCCCGCTGGCCCGTTCTCGCAGCCGCGCATCACCCAGGGACCGCCACGCCCCGCCGCGCCGCTGCCCCCGCTCCGCCCGGCCCAGCCCGCCGCGCCGCCCGCGGCGGCCGTCGGGACGCCGCCCCGGCCCGTCGCGCCGGCCCCGGCCGCGCCCGCCGCGCCCGTGGAGGCCGCGCGGGCGGCGGCGGTGGCCGCCGTCGTCGAAGCGCCGCCCCCGGCCGAGGTCAAGCGCGAGGTCGTTCGCGTCGGAGAATCGGTGACGGTGGCCGAGCTGGCGGAGAAGATGCGCCGCAAGGCGAGCGAGGTCATCAAGGGGCTCATCGAGCTCGGCGTGATGAAGATGGTCAACGATCTGCTCGATCCGACCGAGGCCAAGCTGGTCGCCGACAAGTTCCACTTCGACCTCGAGATCCGCTCCGTCGAGGGCGACGTGATCGAGGAGGAGTCGGAGAGCGACCCAGCCCAGCTGCGGCTCCGGCCGCCGGTCGTCACGGTCATGGGCCACGTCGACCACGGCAAGACGTCGCTGCTCGACGCTATCCGCCGGACCAAGGTCGCCGAGAAGGAGTTCGGCGGGATCACCCAGCACATCGGCGCCTACCAGGTGCTGACCGGTCACGGCAAGGTCACGTTCCTGGACACGCCGGGCCACGAGGCGTTCACGGCCATGCGGGCCCGGGGGGCCCAGGCCACCGACATCGTCATCCTGGTGGTGGCGGCCGACGACGGCGTGATGCCGCAGACGGTCGAGGCCATCAACCACGCGCGCGCGGCCGACGTGCCGATCATCGTCGCCGTCAACAAGATCGACAAGCCGGAGTCCGATCTGGATCGGGTCAAGCGCGAGCTGTCCAACCACAACCTCGTGCCCGAGGAATGGGGCGGCCAGACGATCTTCGTGCCGACCTCGGCCAAGAAGGGCACCGGCATCGACCAGCTCCTGGAGATGACGGCGCTGCAGTCCGAGGTGCTCGAGCTCAAGGCCAATCCCGCCCGCGCCGCCCGCGGGGTCATCATCGAGGGCCGGCTCGACCGTGGCCGCGGTCCGGTGGCGACGGTGCTCATCCAGAACGGGACGCTGCGCGAGGGCGACGCCGTCGTCGTGGGCTCGCACTCCGGCCGCATCCGCGCGCTCCTCGATCCGGCCGGCCGCAAGGTCAAGGAGGCCGGGCCCTCTGATCCTGTCGAGCTGCTCGGGTTGTCGGGCGTGCCGGCGGCCGGCGACGTGCTGGTGGCCGTGTCCGACGAGCGCAAGGCGCGGCAGATCGCCGGCATGCGGGCCGATCGCGACAGGAGCAAGATCAAGGCGGCCACCCGCATCACCCTGGAAGGCCTGCAGAAGCAGATCCAGTCGGGCGAGGTCAAGGAGCTGCGGCTCATCCTCAAGGCCGACGTGCAGGGCTCCGTGGAAGCCGTGGCGGAGGCCCTCGAGCGCCTCTCGACCGACGAGGTCAAGCTCAAGGTCATCCACAGCTCGGTGGGCGCCATCAACGAGAGCGACGTCATGCTGGCCTCGGCGTCCAACGCCATCGTGCTCGGCTTCAACGTCAAGGCCGAGCCCAAGGCGGCCACCCAGGCCCAGGCCAACGGCGTGGATCTGCGCTTCTACAACGTCATCTACGAGGCGGTCAACGACGTGAAGGCCGCGCTGGAGGGCCTGCTCGCCCCGGAGATCCGGGAGACGGTGCTCGGCCGCGCCCAGATCAAGCAGATGTTCGTCATCTCCAAGCTCGGGCCGGTGTGCGGCTCGACGGTGCTGGAGGGCCGGATCGTGCGGGGCGCCAAGGTGCGCGTGCGCCGCGGCAACACCGTCTCCGGCGAGGGGACGATCACCTCGGTCCGGCGCTTCAAGGACGATGTGCGCGAGGTGCTGGCCGGGCTCGAGTGCGGCATCGGCGTCGACATCAGAGACACCCAGCCGGGAGACATCCTCGAGGCGTACTCCACCGAGGAAGTCGCGCGCACGCTCTAGCGCGACGGGCGGCGGGACAACATGTCGGCCGCACGGGTCGCGCTGGGGATGGTGGAGCTGCACCTGCCCGACGTCGACTCGCTCAAGGGCAAGCGCCGCGTCCTCAAGGGGCTCAAGGAACGCGTGCGCGCCCGCTTCGAGTGCTCGGTGGCCGAGGTCGACCACCAGGACTCCTGGCAACGCGCGACGCTCGCGGTGGCCTACGTGTCCGGTGACGCCCGCCACGCCAACGAAGTCGTGTCGAAGGCCATGGACTTCATCGAGGACCACGTCGAAGGCCGCGTGCTCGACACGGCACTGGAGATTCTCTGATGCAAGGCAAGCGGCTCGATCGGGTGAACCAGCTCATCAAGGAGGAAATCTCCACGCTGCTGCAGCGTGAGCTGAAGGACCCGCGCCTGGGCTTCGTCACGGTCACCGAGGTCGAGACGTCCAAGGACTTGCGGATGGCCAAGGTCTTCGTCTCGGTGCTCGGCGACGAGAGCCAGTGGACGTCCTCGCTGGCCGCGCTGGCGAGTGCGCGCGGGTTCGTGCGGAACTGGCTGCGCCAGCACCTCGACCTGCGCGTCACGCCGGAGATCGACTTCCGCGCCGACCGCTCGATGGAGCACGCCGCCAAGATCCAGTCGCTCCTCAAGCAAGTCCAGGACCCGCGGACATGACCGGGCGCGTCGGAGCCCCGGGTTCCGTGAACGGGCCACCTGCGAGCCTACCCGGCCTTGCGCCGCCCGATCCAGCAGCCGTGGCATCCTTCCAGCGGCCGCCGGGCCGCGCGCTCATGCTGGGCCACGTTCATCCCGACGCCGACGTGCTCGGCACGCTGATGGCGCTCGGGTTGGCGCTCGAAGCGCGCGGCTGGCGGGTGGTCTACGGGGGTCCGCACCCGGCGCCCGGCGCGCTCGGCTTCCTCCCGGGCGTCGAGCGGTACGCGCTGCTGACGTCGATCGAGGGGCCGTTCGACGTGGCGGTGCTGACCGATTGTCCCAACCCGGGACGGACCGAGGGTCTCATCGACCAGGCGCGTGCCGCCACATCGGTGGTGGTCAACATCGACCACCATCCGGACAACCGGCGCTACGGCCACGTGAACTGGGTCGACACGTCCGCCGCCGCCACCGGCGAGATGGTCTACCGGCTGCTGATCGGTCTCGGGCTGCCGGTGACGCCGCCGATCGCCACCAACCTGTTCACCGCGATTCACACCGACACCGGCTCGTTCCGCTACTC
This sequence comes from uncultured Candidatus Rokubacteria bacterium, assembly GCA_963743355.1. Taxonomy (GTDB): domain Bacteria; phylum Methylomirabilota; class Methylomirabilia; order Rokubacteriales; family CSP1-6; genus AR5. The sequence continues at coordinate 1,088,602 of CAVUPM010000002.1, read as the reverse complement.
CAACGTGACGCCAGCGACGTTCCAGATCGCCGCCGCGCTGGTGACGGCCGGCGCCGATCCGGCGGCGGTGTCCTCGGCGATCTACGAGCGCCGGGCGAGCGACGCGCTGCGGTGGCTCGGCGAGAGCCTGGCCCGCGTCCGGGTGAGCGAGGACGGCCGCGTGGCCTGGCTGGCGCTACCGGTCGGCGCGGTGCCGGAGACGTTCGTGGAGTCCGAGGAGCTGGTGAACTATCCGCGCTCGATCGCCTCGGTGCGGGTGGCGTGCCTGCTGCGCGAGCGTGAGGGGCAGGTGAAGGTCAGCCTGCGGGGCAAGGGTGACGTCGACGTGCAGCGCATCGCCGCCCGCTTCGGGGGCGGCGGCCATCCCAACGCCGCCGGGTTCTCCGTGCCCGGCGCGCTCGATCCCGTGACGCGCGACGTGCTCGCCGCCGTGTTCGAGGCCGTGCGGCCGTGACCGAGGCCGGCCTCCTCATCGTCGACAAGACGGCGGGCGTCACGTCGTTCGATGCCGTGGCGCTGGTGCGCCGCCGGCTCGGGCTCAAGCGCGTGGGCCATGCCGGCACGCTCGACCCCGACGCCACCGGCGTGCTGCCGATGCTCCTCGGCGAGGCGACGAAGCTGATGTCGTACCTCGCCGACCAGGCCAAGGAGTACGTCTCCACCCTGCGCCTGGGCGTGACGACCGACACCGGCGATCTGAGCGGACGGGTGATCGCCGAGTCACCGGTTGGACCGATCGACCGCGAGCAGATGGAGGCGGCCTGCCGGCCGTTCGTCGGCCGGATCAAGCAGGTCCCGCCGATGTACTCGGCGGTTCACCACGGCGGCCGCCGTCTGTACGAGCTGGCGCGCGAGGGGATCGAGGTCGTGCGCGAGCCGCGCGAGGTCGTGATCCATGCGATCGAGGTCCAGGAGGTCATGCCGGCCCACGTGCGGCTCCGCGTGGTCTGCGGCAAGGGCACGTACCTGCGTACGCTCGCCGCCGACCTCGGGGCCGTGCTCGGCTGCGGCGCTGCCGTCGAGCGACTGGTGCGGACGCGGGTCGGACCGTTCGCGCTCGCCGACGCCGTGGCGTGGGAGGCCCTGGCCGCCGAGCCCGCCGCCGCGCTGTGGGCGCGCGTCCGCCCGGCGGAGTCAGCGCTGATCGACTGGCCAGCCCTCCGCCTCGACGCGCGGGCGATGAGCCGCTTCGAGCACGGGCAGTCGGTCGACATCGCGCCGGCGCGCACGGCCGGCGGGGCGTTCGTGCGGGTCCACGCTGCCGACGGCCGGCTCCTCGGCGTGGGCGAGGTGGTTGACGGCAATCGAACGCGACCGGTGCGGGTGCTCCATGCGGATCGTCCGGGGACTCGAGTCCGTCCCGCCTGACGCCCGGCCGAGCGCGGTCGCCCTCGGCATCTTCGACGGCGTCCACCTCGGTCACCGCGCCATCCTCGGCACCGCGTTGACCCGCGCGCGCGCGGCCGGGCTCGAGGCGGTAGCATGCACGTTCGATCCCCACCCGATGGAAGTGTTACAGCCGGAGCGGGCGCCCCGGCCAATCACCACCCTCGACGAGCGCCTGGCCCTGATCGGCGCGACCGGCGTCGACGCCGTCGTCGTGATCGCGTTCAGCCGCGATCTCGCCGCCATCGAACCCGAGGCGTTCGTGAAGGATGTGCTGCTCGCGCGGCTCCACGCCCGCGAGATCGTGGTCGGCTACAACCACCGGTTCGGCCGTGGCGCCCGGGGCGACGCGCGCCTCCTGGAAGCCCTGGCGGACCGCTCCGGATTCCTGGCCCACGTGGTCCCACCGATGACCGTGGAGGGCGCGGCGGTCTCGTCGAGTGAGATTCGGGCGGCCCTGCAACGCGGTGACGTCACCACCGCTGCGCGCGACCTCGGGCGGCCCTATGCGATCGCCGGCACGGTCACCTCGGGGGCGGGGCGGGGTCGGACGCTGGGGTTCCCGACGGCGAACATCGCCTCCGACCGGGCGGTGCTCGTCGCCCGCGGCGTCTACCGGGGTCGTGTGGAGGTGGACGGCCGGCCGCACTCCGCCGTCGTCAACGTCGGCGTGCGACCGACCTTCGGAGAGACGACCTTAGCCGTGGAGGCGCATATTCTGGACTTCGCAGGTGATTTGTACGGCCGCCGGGTGCGCCTCGACTTCCTCGAGCGCCTTCGCGACGAGATGCGCTTTCCTTCCGTCGAGGACCTCAAGGCCCAGGTCTCCCGTGACATCGCCGCTGCCCGGAGCCGCTCCTGACGCGTTAACTTTACTTCCGCGGGACCCCGTGGTACCCTCCCTGCGTATCTGCTGACAAAACAAAGTTTTTTTGAACCCTCCCCGGGGAATCGATCTCTGGGGTGAGGCGATTGGAGGAGGTCCTTCCGATGCCGCTCGCCGTTGACCGCAAGAAGAGCCTGATCGAGCAGTTCAAGACGCACGAAGGGGACACGGGCTCCCCCGAGGTCCAGATCGCGCTGCTGACCGAGCGCGTCAACAGTCTGACCGAGCACTTCAAGCTGCACGTGAAGGACCACCACTCACGCCGGGGGCTGCTGATGCTCATCGGCAAGCGACGGGGACTCCTCGAGTACCTGAAGCAGAAGGACGTCGCGCGCTATCGGACGATCATCGATAAGCTGGGCATCCGCCGTTGACGGCGGACCTGCAGTTGTACATGACCGGTCCTCGGACAGAACGACCCCGGGGGCCCCTTGGGGGCGCGGCGCGCGAGCGCCGGCGCCCCTCACACTAGGTGTTCGCCGGGTGACCGCGAACCGAGGACAAATGCTCGTATGAGTCAGAACATGCAGATCGATATCCAAGGCCAACCCTTCTCGATCGAAACGGGGAAGGTGGCCAAGCAGGCCGACGGCAGCGTCGTCGTGCGCTTCGGTGACACCATGGTGCTGGCGACCGTCGTCGCCGCCAAAACGGCCAAGGAAAGCCAGGACTTCTTCCCGCTGACCGTCGAGTACCGCGAGCGCGCGTACGCCGGCGGCCGCATCCCCGGCGGCTACTTCAAGCGCGAGGGCGCGCCGGTCAAGAAGGAGACCCTGACCTGCCGTCTCATCGACCGCCCGATCCGGCCGTTGTTCCCGGACGGCTTCCGTAACGAAGTGCAGATCGTCTGTCTGGTCGTCTCCGGCGACCCCAGCAACGATCCCGACGTGCTGGCCATCAACGGGGCCTCGGCTGCTCTCTGCCTGTCCGGCATCCCCTTCGCGGGGCCGGTGGGCGCGGTACGGGTCGGCCTCGTGGACGGCCAGTTCGTGGCCAACCCGACCACGGCCCAGCAAGAGGCTTCGCAGCTCGAGCTCGTGGTGGCGGGGACCGAAGAAGGCGTGCTGATGGTCGAGGCGGGCGCCAAGGAGGTCTCCGAGGACAAGATGCTGGAGGCCATCGCCTTCGGCCACGAGCAGTGCAAGCGGCTGGCCCACATGCAGAAGGAGCTCGCGGCGAAGGCCGGCAAGCCCCGCTGGACGTTCGATCCGACCGCCGGCCGCGACCAGGAGCTGGCGGCCCGCGTGCGCAGCCTGGCCGCCCCGAAGCTGGCGGAGGCGCTCGCCACGCACGACAAGCACGCCCGGGCCGACGCGGTCGGTCGCGTGTTCGACGAGGTGTGGGCGGCGGTCGGCGTCGAGGACACGAAGAAGGGCGCGGTCCGCGCGGCCTTCGAGGAGGTCGAGAGCGCCGCGGTGCGCAAGATGATCGTCGAGCGCGGTGTCCGCGTGGACGGCCGCAAGGTCGACGAGATCCGGCCGATCTCCATCGAGATGTCCTACCTGCCGCGCGCCCACGGCTCATCGCTGTTCACCCGCGGCGAGACCCAGGCCCTGGTCACGGCCACGCTGGGCACCAAGGCCGACGAGCAGAAGATCGAGGCTCTGGAGGGCGAGTCGTACCGCCACTTCATGCTGCACTACAACTTCCCGCCCTTCTCGGTCGGTGAAGTCCGACGCTTCGGCTCGCCGTCCCGCCGCGACATCGGTCACGGCGCGCTCGCCGAGCGGGCCGTCGAGGCCGTGATGCCGCCCAAGGAGGAGTTTCCCTACACGGTGCGGGTGGTCTCCGACATCATGGAGTCCAACGGCTCGTCCTCGATGGCCAGCGTGTGCGGCGCCTCGCTCGCCCTCATGGACGCCGGCGCCCCCCTCAAGTCGCACGTGGCCGGCATCGCGATGGGCCTCGTCAAGGAAGGGGACCGGGTCGGAATCCTCACCGACATCATGGGCACCGAGGACCACTACGGTGACATGGACTTCAAGGTGGCCGGCACCGAGAAGGGCGTGACCGCGCTGCAGATGGACATCAAGATCACCGGCGTCTCGCTCGACATCATGCGCCAGGCCCTGACGCAGGCGCGCGAGGCCCGGATGATCGTGCTCGGCAAGATGCGGGAGGCGCTGGAGAAGCCACGCGCGGAGCTGAGCCCATACGCGCCGCGGTTCGTGACGATCAAGATCCGCCAGGAAAAGATCCGCGAGATCATCGGCCCCGGCGGCAAGGTGGTGCGCGGCATCCAGGACGCGACCGGCGCCAAGATCGACATCGAGGACGACGGCCGGGTGACGGTCTTCTCGCCCGACAACGCGTCGGTGCAGAAGGCGGTCGGGATGATCCAGGACATCTGCCGCGAGGTGGAGCTGGACCGGATCTACCTGGGCAAGGTGAAGAAGATCGTCGAGTTCGGCGCCTTCGTCGAGGTCATCCCCAACACCGAGGGGTTGCTGCACATCTCCCAGATCGCCGAGAGCCGCATCCGCGCGGTCCAGGACGTGCTGAGCGAGGGCGACGAGGTGCTGGTCAAGGTCATCGAGGTCGACGGCAACGGCAAGATGCGCCTGAGCCGCAAGATGGCGCTGCGCGACCAGCCCGCGCTCGCCGACAAGGAGCGGCTGAAGAACCCGCAGGCCGCCAACCCGCCACGTGACTGAGACCTACCGCAAGAGCGTCCTGCCGAACGGGATCCGCATCCTGACGGAGCGGATCCCGCACGTTCGGTCGGTCGCCGTCGGCGTGTGGGTGGAGACGGGCTCGCGGCACGAGCCCGAGCCCCGCGGCGGCGTCTCCCACCTCATCGAGCACCTGGTGTTCAAGGGCACCGCCACCCGCAGCGCGGAGACCATCGCCCGCACCATGGACTCGGTGGGCGGGCAGATGGACGCCTTCACCACGAAAGAAAACACGTGCTTCTACGTGCAGGTCCTCGACGAGCACCTGCCGCTCGCGGTCGACCTGCTGACCGACATCCTGCTGCACCCGCTGTTCGACGCCGAGGAGCTGGAGCGCGAGAAGTCGGTAGTCCTCCAGGAGATCCGGATGGTGGAGGACACGCCGGACGACGTCATCCACGACCTCTTCGCGGCGCAGGTCTGGGGCAATCACCCGCTGGGACGGCCGATCCTCGGCACCCGGGATCTGGTGAACGGCTTCAGTCGCGACGCGATCGCGGACTGGTTCACCGCCGAGTACGTGCCGCCGCGCATCATCATCGCGGTGGCCGGCAACGTGACGCACGAGCAGGTCGTCGACCTGTTCGGGGCCGGCTTCAACGGCTTCACCCACGACGCCCGGCTCCGCAGCGCCCAGGCGGTGGCGCTCGCCCCCAGCGTGAACATCGTCCACAAGGCGCTCGAGCAGGTGCACCTGGTCATGGGCTTCCCCGGGCTGGCTCACGCCGCCCCCGAGCGCTACGCGATGTTCCTGCTCAACGACGTGATCGGCGGCAGCATGTCCTCGCGGCTGTTCCAGGAGGTGCGCGAGCGGCAGGGGCTGGTCTACTCGATCCACTCCGGCGCCCAGGCGTTTGCCGACACCGGGATCGTCTACGTGTACGCGGCGACCGACGCCCAGAACTTCGCCAAGGTGCTGAAATCGATCCTCAAGGAGCTCCGCGAGCTGAAGAAATCCGGGGTCAGCGCCGAGGAGCTCAAGCGCGCCAAGGATCATCTCAAGGGCAGTCTCATGCTGTCGCTGGAATCCACCTCGAGCCGGATGAACCGCCTGGCGAAGCACGAGCTGCACCTGGGGTCGTTCTTGACCATCGACGAGATGCTCGCCTCGATCGACGGCGTGAAGCCCGAGGAGGTCCAGGCCCTGATCACCGAGTCGCTCGACGAGGACCACCTGGCCCTCACGACGCTCGGCCCACTCGACCGCCGCAACCTCCCCGCCGAGCTCCGCAACTAACCGCCGCGGGCGCGTCGCCGCCGCCGAGCGGGCGGGGGCGGGTGTTCCCGGGGGCGCCACGGATGGCTCGCCTGTCGCCGTAACTCGCTCCAGGGCTCGGCGAGCGCGAGCCCCCATACAGGGGGGCCCGCGCGAGCCACGCGCGGAGCGAGCCCCGGCGACAGGCGAGCCATCGTAGCGCGGCGGGGTCACCGGAGCCCCGGCGCCCGCGCGCCCGACGCGGCGCCACCGAGCGGGCGCCTTTTCCTCGGGGCGGCTTTGCAGTAAGGTGAGGGGCGTGATCGAGCGGTATACGCGGCCGGCGATGGGGAGTATCTGGAGCGAGGCCGCGAAGTACCAGGCGTGGCTCCGGGTGGAAGTGGCGGTGTGCGGCGCCTATGCACGACGTGGCCGCATCCCCGTTGACGTCATGGCCCGGATCCGGGCCGCCCGGGTCGACATCGGCCGCATCCTCGACATCCAGCGCCGCGTCAAGCACGAGATGATCGCGCTGCTCAGCAGTCTGGAGGAGCAGCTCGGCGCCGACTCCCGCTTCGTGCACATCGGGCTCACCACCAGCGACGTGTGGGATACCGCCACCGCACTGCAGCTCCGTGAGGCGGCCGATCTGCTGATCATCGGGCAGGAGCGGCTGCGGGCGTCGCTTCGCACGCTGGCCCTGCGCTACCGCGACACGCTGACGATCGCGCGCACTCACGGCGTGCACGCGGAGCCCACCACGTTCGGTCTCAAGGTGGCGGTGTGGTACGTCGAGGCGGGTCGCAACCTCGAGCGGCTGCGCCGGGCCCGGGAGGCGATCGCGGTCGGCAAGCTGTCGGGGGCGGTCGGCAACTTCGCGCACGTCGAGCCGGAGATCGAGGAGGAGGTGTGCCGCGACCTGGGCCTCGGCGTGGAGCCCGTCTCCACGCAGATCGTGCAGCGCGACCGCCACGCCGAGTTCTGCGGGGCGCTGGCCATCGCCGGGGCGTCGCTGGAGAAGATCGGGCTCGAGATCCGCGGGCTGCAACGTACCGAGGTCCTGGAGGCGCAGGAGCCGTTCGGCGAGGGGCAGAAGGGCTCGAGCGCGATGCCGCACAAGCGCAATCCCGAGCTGGCCGAGCGCATCTGCGGACTGGCGCGGCTGCTGCGCAGCAACGCGCTGGCCGCCACCGAGAACGTCGCGCTGTGGCACGAGCGGGATATCAGCCATTCGTCGGTCGAGCGGGTGATCCTGCCCGACGGGACGATCGTGCTCGACTACATGCTCGACCTGGCGGCGTTCATCGTGGAGGGGCTCGACGTCGACCCGGCCCGCATGGCCGAGAACCTCGAGGCCAGCCATGGCAACATCTACTCGCAGCGCGTCCTGCTCAGGCTCACCGACTCCGGCCTGGCCCGTCAGGTCGCCTACGAGCTGGTGCAGCGCCACGCGATGCGGGCTTGGAAGGAGCGGCGACCGCTGCTCGAGTTCCTGGCCGCCGATCCCGCCGTGACCGAGCGCCTGAGCCCGGCCGAGCTCAAGGCCTGCTTCGACCCCGCCTGGTTCGTGCGCAACGTCGACACCATCTTCCGTCGGGCGGGGCTGGTCGGCGCATGAAGGTGCGCGTCCTCGTTCGGCTCAAGCCCGGCATCCTCGACGTGCAGGGCGCCGCCGTCCAGCGCGCGCTGGCCGGTCTCGGCTTCGGCGATGTGCGCGGGCTCCGTGTCGGAAAACTTGTCGAGGTCGACGTGGACGCGGCCAGCCCCGCGCAGGCCCAGGCGCGTGTCGACGAGATGTGCCGCCGATTGCTCGCCAACACGATCCTCGAGGACTACACGATCGAGGCGGACCCGCCCGAGCGCCTTGCCCCGCCCGGAGCGGTCCGGTAAGATGACAGATGCCGCGCCGCGAACTCCGCATCGGGAGAGGAGAGCCTCGATTCCATGAGATTCGGCGTCGTCGTGTTCCCGGGCACGTGGAGCGACTGCGACTTCCACTACGTGATCTCGGAAGTGATCCGGCAGCCGGTCAAGTACGTGTGGCACCGGGACCGTAATCTCGCCGACCTCGATTGCGTGGTCCTGCCCGGCGGCTTCTCCTACGGCGACTATCTCCGCGCCGGGGCCGTGGCCGGACGCTCGCCGGTGGTCGAGGTGCTGCCCGAGTTCCTCGCCGGCGGCGGCCTCGTGCTCGGCTCCTGCAACGGCTTCCAGATCCTGTGCGAGGCCGGACTGTTGCCGGGCGCGCTGATGCGCAACGAGTGCCTGCAGTACCGCTGTCAGTCCACGAGCCTGCTGGTGGACAACGCGGAGACGCCGTTCACGCGCGCGCTGCGGCCCGGCCAGGTCCTGACGATGCCGATCTCGCACGGCGAGGGTAAGTATCACGCGGACCAGGAGACACTGCGGTCGCTGCGCCAGCACAACCAGGTGGTGTTCCGGTACGCCACGGCCGAGGGCAAGGTCACGCGGGCCGCGAATCCCAACGGCTCCGTGGAGAACATCGCCGGCATCGTGAACGAGGAAGGGACCGTGCTGGGCCTCATGCCGCACCCGGAGCGCGCGGCCGAGTCGGCCCTGGGCGGCACCGACGGGCTGCAGATCTTCCACTCGCTCCTCGGCAGCCTCGTCGAGGATGGCACCTTCTTGAAGCGGTAGCGCGGCCGCCCCGGCGAGGCGAGCCTGTGATACTGGGTTGACTCTGGCGGAACCGAAGGTCACGCTGGACCTGGCGCGCAGCCTGGGATTGACGGCCGACGAGTACGATCGGATCATCCAGCAGCTCCGGCGCGAGCCGTCCTACACCGAACTCGGTCTCTTCTCGGCGCTGTGGTCCGAGCATTGCGCCTACAAGCACTCCAAGATCTTCCTCCGGCGGTTGCCACAGAGCGGCCCCCACGTGCTGCAGGGGCCGGGCGAGAACGCCGGCGCCATCGACATCGGCGACGGGTGGGCCGTCGTCTTCAAGATCGAGAGCCACAACCACCCCTCGTTCATCGAGCCCTTCCAGGGTGCGGCCACGGGGGTGGGCGGCATCCTGCGCGACATCTTCACGATGGGCGCCCGTCCGATCGCGATCCTGGACTCGCTGCGGTTCGGCGAGCCGTCCGATCCGCGGACGCGCCGCCTCATCCACGGTGTCGTCTCCGGCATCTCGTGGTACGGCAACTGCTTCGGCTGCCCCACGGTCGGCGGCGAGATCGCCTTCGCGCCGGAGTACGCCGGCAACCCGCTGGTGAACGTCATGTGCGTGGGGCTGGTGCGCGCGGATCGGATCTTCCGGGCCCGCGCCGAGGGCGTCGGCAATCCCGTCTTCTACGTCGGCAACAAGACCGGGCGCGACGGCATCCACGGTGCCACCATGGCCTCCGCCATCTTCGACGAGCACGCCCAGGAGCGCCGGCCCACGGTGCAGGTCGGCGATCCGTTCACGGAGAAGCTGCTGCTGGAGGCGTGCCTGGAGGCGATGGCCACCGGTGCCGTCGTCGGCATCCAGGACATGGGCGCGGCCGGCCTGGCCTGCTGCACCTCCGAGATGCCGTCCCGCAGCGGAACCGGGATGAGCGTCGAGCTGTCGGCGGTGCCCCAGCGCGAGGAGGGCATGACGCCCTACGAGCTCTTGCTCTCCGAGTCGCAGGAGCGCATGTTGCTCGTCGGCGCCCGGGGCCGCGAGGACGAGCTGCGCCGCGTGTTCGCCCGCTGGGAGCTGGACGCGGTGCAGATCGGCGAGGTGACCGCGGGTCAGGATCTGGTCATCCGCCACCGGGGCGACGAGGTCGCGCGGGTGCCGGTCGCCGCGCTGGCCGAGGCGCCCGTCTACGAGAAGCCGTACGCGCCGCCCGCCTGGCTGGCCGAGCGGCAGGCGCTCGACCCGCTCGCGCTGCCGGAGCCGGCGGACTACGGCGCGGCCTTGATCGAGCTGATGGGGTCCCCCGCGCTCGCCTCCAAGGAGTGGGCCTTCCGGCAGTACGACCAGCAGGTCGGGATCAACACGCTGGTGCTGCCCGGCTCCGACGCCAGCGTGCTCCGGGTGAAGGGCACGCGGCGGGCGATCGCAGTGGCCACCGACGGCAACGGGCGCCAGGTCTTCCTCGATCCGCGCGCGGGCGCGGCCATGGCCGTGTGCGAGGCCGCCCGCAACGTCTCCTGTGCGGGCGGCCGGCCGCTCGGCGTCACCGACTGTCTGAACTTCGGCTCGCCCGAGCGCCCGGAGATCCTGTGGCAGCTCGCCGAGGCGGTCGAGGGGATCGGCGAGGCCTGCCGCGCGCTGGAGCTGCCGGTAGTGGGCGGCAACGTTTCCCTCTACAATGAGACGCTGAACCAGGCGATCCTGCCGACGCCGATCGTCGGTGTCGTGGGCCTGCTCGACGACGCTGGATTGCTGAGCACGCAGTGGTTCAAGGGCGCCGGCCATCGCATCGCGCTGCTCGGACCCGACGCGGTGAGCCTGGGCGGCTCCGAGTACCTGTGGCAGCGGCACGGGCAGGTGGGCGGCCGGCTGGCCCCACTGGATCTCGAGGTCGAGCGGCGCGTACAGGCGGCGGTGCGGGCGGCGATCGGAGCCGGCCTGGCCACGGCGAGTCACGACTGCTCGGAGGGTGGCGTCGCGGCGGCGCTGGTCGAGGCGTGTGTCACGGGCAAGGTACCGGTCGGCTGCGACGTCACGCTGGCGGCGGGGGCCCGGCGGGACCAGGTGTTGTTCGGCGAGGGGCCCTCGCGGATCGTCGTGAGCGTCGAGGCGGAGCGCGTGCGGGAGTTCGAGGCGCTGATGGCCGAGTCGGCCATTGCGTGGCGCTGGATCGGGACGACAGGCGGCGACCGGCTGCGTCTGCGGGTGGGGACGGAGACGGTCGTGAACGTGGGGCTGGACCAGCTCGAGCACGCGTGGAGGAACGGCTTTGAACGCCACATGGCGTGACGACAAGTTCCACGACGAGTGCGGGTTGTTCGGCATCTGGAATCATCCGGAGGCCGCCAACGTCACCTATCTCGGCCTCTACGCGCTCCAGCACCGCGGTCAGGAGTCGGCCGGGATCGTGGCCACCGACGGTCACAACTTCCATCTCGAGAAGGCCATGGGCTGGGTCGCCGACGTCTTCAGCCCCGAGCGCCTGCGCCGGCTGCCCGGCCACCGGGCCATCGGCCACGTGCGCTACTCGACCGCGGGCTCCTCGAACCTCCGCAACGCCCAGCCGATCACCGCGACGTTCGCGCGCGGCCCCATCGCCATCGCCCACAACGGCAACCTCACCAACGCCGACGCGCTCCGCAAGGAGATGGAGCGCGACGGGGCGATCTTCCAGTCGAACTCCGACACCGAGGTGATCCTGCACCTGCTGGCCCGGGCCCCGGCCGGGCCGCTCGAAGAGCAGATCCCGTGGGCGCTGGGCCAGGTCAAGGGCGCCTACGCGCTGGTGATCCTGACCCGCGACGCCCTCTACGCCGTGCGGGATCCGTACGGATTCCGCCCCCTCACGCTGGGCCGGCTGGCCGACTCGTGGATCGTCGCCTCGGAGACGTGCGCGCTCGATCTCATGGAGGCGAAGACCGAGCGCGACATCGAGCCGGGCGAGCTCGTGGTGATCGGCGACGACGGGCTGCGCTCCTACCGTGCCGCGCCGGCCGGCGAGCGGCTGCAGTGCGTGTTCGAGTACGTCTACTTCGCGCGGCCGGACTCCGTCCTGTGGGGCCGCAACGTCCACACCGTGCGCAAGGAGCTGGGCCGGCAGCTCGCGCGCGAGTATCCGGCCGAGGCCGACATCGTCATCCCGGTGCCCGACTCGGGTACCAGCGCGGCGCTCGGCTACTCCGAGGAGTCGGGCACACCGTTCGAGCTGGGGCTCATCCGCAATCACTACGTCGGTCGGACGTTCATCGAGCCCAAGCAGGGGATTCGCCACTTCGGGGTCAAGGTGAAGCTCAACCCCATGCGCGAGATGCTCGAGGGCAAGCGCGTGGCGGTGGTGGACGACTCGATCGTGCGCGGCACCACCAGCCGCAAGATCGTGAAGATGATCCGCAGCGCCGGCGCCCGCTCGGTGCACGTGCGCATCTCCTCCCCGCCGATCCAGTGGCCCTGCTACTACGGCATCGACACGCCGACCCGCAAGGAGCTGATCGGCTCCAGCCACTCGGTGGAGGAGATCTGTCGCTACCTCGGCGCCGACTCGCTCGGCTACCTCTCGCTCGACGGCATGCTGAAGGCAACCGGCGCCGACCCGGCCCACTTCTGCCACGCCTGCTTCACCGGATCCTACCGCGTCGGCATCGAGCCCGAGCCGACCCCCCAACTCCGCCTCTTCGATCACTGAGGGAGGGGCCCCGATATGGCCCCCCACACCCCTCAACGCTCGGCGACCTATCGGGCGGCCGGCGTGGACATCGAGGCCGCCGACGAGGCGGTGCGCCGCATCGGGCCGCTGGCGCGTGCCACATTCCGGGCGGAGGTGCTCGGCGGCATCGGGGCTTTCGCCTCGTTCGTGCGGGTGCCGCCCGGCTATGCCGAGCCGGTGCTGGTGTCCTCCACCGACGGCGTCGGCAGCAAGCTGAAGGTCGCGTTCCTGGCCGACCGTCACGACACCGTCGGCGTCGACCTGGTCGCGATGGGGGTCAACGACATCCTCGTGCACGGCGCCGAGCCGCTCTACTTCCTCGACTACATCGGCACCGCGCGCCTGGATCCGGCCCGGGTGGAGGTGCTCGTGGCCGGCGTGGCGGAGGGATGCCGCCAGGCCGGCTGCGCGCTGGTCGGCGGTGAGACGGCCGAGCTGCCCGATCTCTACGCGGCGGGCGAGTACGACCTGGCGGGTTTCGCGGTGGGGATCGTGGAGCGCGCGCGCATCATCGACGGCGCCGCCGTGAAGCCGGGCGACGTCGTGCTGGGACTGGCCTCGTCCGGCTTGCACTCCAACGGCTACAGCCTGGCCCGGCGGATCGTGTTCGGCGTGATGATGCTGGGGATCGACGACGTGCTGCCCGGCACCGGCCGCACGGTCGCCGACGTCCTGCTGGAGCCGACACGGATCTACGTCCGCTCGATCCTGCCGGTCCGCGACGACGTGACCGCCATGGCTCACATCACCGGCGGCGGCTTGACCGGCAACCTGCCGCGCGTGCTGCCGGCCGGCTGCCGGGCCCTCGTGCGGCCGGCCGCGTGGGCCGCGCGGCAGCCGCCGGTGTTTCGCGCACTGCAGGACGCCGGGCGCGTCGACGAGGCCGAGATGTTCCGGACGTTCAACATGGGGATCGGCTACGTCGTCATCTCGCGGCCGGACGCGGCCGACTCGGTGAGCGCGCGGCTCACCGCCGCCGGCGAGGAGGTCTTCTCGATCGGCGAGGTGGTGGCCGGCGAGCGTGGCGTGGAGCTGATCCGATGACCCGCATCGTCGTCCTGGGCGGCGGTTTCGGCGGCATCGAGGTGATCCGGGGGCTGGAGCGGACGCTGGGCGGGCGGCCGGACGTCGAGCTGCTCCTGATCAGCGACCACAACTACCTGCTGTTCACGCCGCTGCTGCCGCAGGTCGCCTCGTCGCTGGTGGAGCCCCGGCACATCATCCAGCCGATCCGCGACATCCGGGGCAGCCGCCGATTCCGCTTCCGCCGGGACCGGGTGGAGCGGATCGACCTGGCCGCCCGCTGCGTGCACCTGGCGGAGGGCACCGTCCAGTACGACCGGCTGGTCATCGCGATCGGCGGCACGACGCCGACGTTCGGGGTCCCCGGCGTCGTGGCCAACGCCCTGAACTACAAGTCGCTCGAGGACGCGGTGCTCCTGCGCGATCACGTCATCGACCTGGCCGAGCACGCCGACCACGAGCCCGATCCCGAGATCCGCCGGTGCATGCTGACGATCTGCGTGGTGGGCGGCGGCTACACCGGCGTGGAGCTGATCGCCGAGCTGCAGGACTTCTTCGAGTCCTACCTGGTACCGCGCTACCGCGGGCTCGACCCCGGCGACTACAAGCTACTGCTGCTGGAGGCGGGCCGCGAGATCCTGCGCGGCGTGCATCCCACGCTGGCCGAGCGCGCGCGCCAGAGCCTCTGGCGCGAGGGCATCGAAATCCGGACCTCCACGCGCGTCACCCGCGTGCTGGAAGGCGCGGTCGAAGTGGACGGCGCCGAGCCGATCCCGGCCGGGCTGACCGTGTGGGCGGCCGGTGTGAAGGGGGCCCCCGCGCTGGGCGATCTGCCGGTCGAGCACGACCGCCTCGGCCGCATCGTCGTCGACACGCACCTGCGCGTGCCGGGCCACCCCGAGGTGTACGGTGTCGGCGACGCGATCACCATCCAGGGCCGGCCGGACGCCTCGATCCCGATCATCCCGGCCGCGCTCGCCCATGGCCGGCTGGTGGTCGACAATCTCGTGGCCGACCTCGCCGGCCGGCCGCTGGAGACGATCGAGTTCAAGCCGCAGGGGATGCTGGTCTCGCTCGGCGAGCGACACGCCGTGGTGGAGGTGATGGGGCTACGGTTCTCGGGCTACGGGGCGTGGCTGTTCTGGAACGCGCTGCACCTCTACAAGCTGGTCGGCTTTCGCAAGCAGGTGCAGGTGGCACTGGACTGGTCGCTGGTCCGCTTCTTCCCCCGCGACTCGGCCATCATGCGCGAGGCGCCGCGCTGTGCCGTCTGCGCCGCGCATGGCCATGCCTCGCGCCGGCGGGACGCCGCGTGACGCTCGCCGTCGGCGTTCTCGCCTCCGGCCGCGGGTCGAATCTGCAGGCTATCCTGCAGGCGTGTGGCCGGCCCGGCTTCCCGGCCCGGGTGGCCGTCGTGATCTCCGATCGCGAGCGGGCGATGGCGCTGGAGCGCGCGCGGGCGGCCGGTGTCGAGGCGGTGTGGCTCGATCCCAAGGCCTTCGGAGACCGCGAGGCATTCGATCGCTCGCTCGTGCGCGAGCTCGAGACGCGCGGCGTGGGGCTCGTCTGCCAGGCTGGCTGGATGCGGATCCTGTCACCGGCCTACGTGCGCGCCTTTGCCGGGCGCGCGCTGAACATCCACCCCTCGCTGCTGCCTGCGTTCCCCGGCCTGCACCCCCAGCGACAGGCGCTGGAGCACGGGGCGAAGGTGGCCGGCGCCACCGTGCACTTCGTCGACGAGGGCGTGGACACGGGGCCCATCGTGCTGCAGGCGGCGGTGCCGGTCGAGCCGTCCGACACCGAGGAAACGCTGGCGGCGCGGATCCTCGTCCAGGAGCACCGGCTCTACCCGGAGGCGGTGCGACTTTTTGCAGAAGGCCGGTTGCAGATCCAGGGAAGACGCGTCATCGTGCTCCCGGAGGCCTGAGGTATGAAGGTACGTCGCGCCCTGGTGTCGGTTCACGACAAGGCCGGTGTGGTCGAGTTCGCGCAGGCGCTCGCGCGCCTCGGCGTGGAGATCCTCTCCACCGGCGGCACCGCCAAGCTGCTGCGCGACTCGGCAGTGGCGGTGCGCGACGTGTCGGAGGTGACCGGCTTCCCCGAGATGCTCGACGGACGGGTGAAGACCCTGCATCCCAAGATCCACGGCGGCATCCTCGCCCGCCGCGACGTCCCCGCCCACCTCGAGGCCCTCGCGCGCCACGACATCCCGCCGATCGACCTCGTCGTCGTCGCGCTCTACCCGTTCGAGGCCACGGTGGCCCGGCCCGGGGTCACGCTGGCCGAGGCCATCGAGCAGGTCGACGTCGGCGGCCCCACGATGATCCGCGCCGCCGCCAAGAACCACGGCAGCGTGGCGGTGGTGACGGACACGAGCCAGTACCCCGCGGTGCTCGACGAATTGCGAGCCAGCGGAGGCGAGCTGGGTGACGCGACACGCTTGCGTCTGGCGAGAGAGGCGTTCAGACGTACTGCGCAATACGACGCGGCCATCGCCGTGTATTTGAGGGACGTGGCGGAAGCCAGCGAGCCCCCGGCTCGCTCGGGACGCGAGCAGGGGGGGCTGGGGACAAGCGCCTCGCATTCCCCCGGCCCAACAAGCTTCCCGCCCGTCCTGCGCCTGGAAGGGCAGTGCGAGATGGCGCTGCGGTACGGCGAGAACCCGCACCAGACCGCGGCGTTCTATGGAGTGGTCGGCGCGCCGCCGGTCGGACTGGCGGGGATGAAGCAGCTGCACGGCCCCGGGCTCGGCTACAACAACGTGCTCGATTTCTCCGCGGCGCTCGGGCTGCTGCTCGAGTTCGACGAGCCGGCCGCCGTCGTGATCAAGCACACCAACCCGTGCGGCACCGCGCTCGGCCGGACCGTGGGCGAGGCGATGGCGCGGGCCAAGGCCTGTGATCCGGTGTCGATCTACGGCGGCATCGTCGGCGTCAACCGCACGCTGGACATGGCGGTCGTGCAGGAGCTGGCCGGGATCTTCGTGGAGATCCTCTTCGCGCCCGCCTTCGCCCCCGACGCGCTGGACGAGCTGCGCCGCACCAAGAAGAAGTGCCGGGTGTTCGAGGTGCCGGGCGACCGCGCGGGCCTGCCGGCGCGGCTGGCCGAGTACCGCAGCGTCCTCGGCGGCCTCCTGGTGCAGTCCACCGACCTGGCCGATCTCGATCCCGGTGAGCTCAAGACCGTCACCAGGCGGGCGCCGAGCGCGACCGAGATGATCGCGCTCCGGTTCGCCTGGCGCGTGGCCAAGCACGCCAAGTCCAACGCGATCGTCCTGGCCACCGCCGAGCAGGTCGTCGGCGTGGGCGCCGGCCAGATGAATCGCCTCGACTCCGCGCGGCTGGCGGTCATGCGCGCGCGCGAGGTCGGCCTGGCCACCGAGGGGGCGGTGTGCGCCTCCGACGCCTTCTTTCCGTTCCGCGACGGTCTCGACGTCGTCGCCGAGGCGGGCGCCACGGCGGTGATCCAGCCGGGCGGCTCGCTGCGCGACGCCGAGGTCATCGCCGCAGCCGACGAGCGGGGGATGGCGATGGCGTTCACCGGCATCCGGCACTTCCGTCATTGATGATGGAGGGCCCCGAAATGGCCCCCCATACCCCCCAGCGCTCGGCAGCGCCCCGGCGTAGTCGGGGCGCTCCTCGATCGATACTGATCGCCCTCGCGCGGGCGACTCGGAGCGCCCCGTGGCGCTCCTCGATACTCCTGGTCCCGTGAACCGCGCCCAGGCCGAGCGCATCTATGGCATGCGGGAGTTGACCCGCATCCTGACGCTGACGCCGCGGCGTACCGCCCAGCTTCGCCGGCTCATGCTCCTGCGCGGCGACAGCGGCTACACGTTTCGTGATCTGCTCGCCCTCCGCGCGGCCGGTGCGCTGCTCGACGCCGGCGCCTCCGTGCGACAGATCCGCCAGGCCCTCGACGCCCTCCGCACGCGCAACCCGGGGCTGGAGCAGCCCCTGGCCGAGGTGCGGCTGGTGCTGGAGGGCGGCCGTCTGCTCGCGCAGTCCGACCGGGTGAAGTTCGAGCCGCGCACCGGCCAGACCGTGCTCGAGCTCGACACGCCGAGCCTGGAGGAGGAGGCCGCGGCCACGCTCGTCACCGGCCTCGTGCGCCCGCTGGCGCCGCCGGTCGAGCAGGCGGAGATGTGGTTCGAGCGCGCCAGCGAGTGGGACAGCGACCCGGCCCAGTGGGAGGACGCCGTCGCCGCCTATCGCCGCGTCGTCGCGATCGACCCGACCTACGCCGCCGCCTGGAACAACCTGGGGCTGCTGCTGCACCGGATGGGACGGTACGACGAGGCCCGGGGCGCCTACACGGCGGCACTCGAGCAGGACAAACGCTGCTGCGAGGCCGTCTACAACCTCGGCTCGCTCGCCGAGGACCGCGCCGACCTCGACGAGGCGGTGCGCTGCTACCGGCACGCGCTCGAGCTCTCGCCCGACTACGCCGACGCCCACTTCAACCTGGCCGGCGCGCTGGCGCGCTCCGGCCGCGCCGACGAGGCCGTCGCCCACTGGCAGCGCTATCTCGAGCTCGACGCCGGCAGCCCGTGGGCGCGCATCGCCCGCGCCCATCTCGAAGTGCTCGATCCGCCGGGGGACCCGCAGGAATGAAAATCCTCCTCGTCGGCGGGGGCGGGCGCGAGCATGCGCTCGCCTGGAAGATCGCCCGGAGCCCCGTCGTCGAGCATGTGTGGGCGGCGCCCGGCAACCCGGGCATCGCCCGCCACGCCCGCTGCCTCGACCTCGCGGTCGACGACACCGAGGGCCTCGTGGGCTTCGCCATCGGCCACGACGTCGACCTGGTCGTCATCGGTCCCGAGCAGCCGCTGGTCGCCGGTCTCGCCGACGCGCTGCGCGCCCGGGGGCTGGCGGTCTTCGGTCCCGGCCAGCGGGCGGCCGCCATCGAGGGCTCCAAGGCCTACGCCAAGGCGTTGATGGCGCGCCATGGCGTGCCCACCGCGCGCTTCGCGACGTTCACCGAGGCGCCGGCGGCCCGCCGCTTCGCCCGCGAACTCGGGGCGCCGTGTGTCGTGAAGACCGACGGACTGGCGGCCGGCAAGGGCGCCATCGTCTGCGCGACCCTCGAAGAGGCCGACGTCGCGATCGCCCAGTGCATGGAACGGCGGGAGTTCGGCGCCGCCGGCGCCACCGTGGTGGTGGAGGAGTTCATGCGCGGCGAGGAGGCGTCGTTCTTCGTGCTGGCCGGCGCCGGTGGGGTGCTGCCGCTGGCGACCGCCCAGGACCACAAGACGGTCTTCGACGGCGACCGTGGTCCCAACACCGGGGGGATGGGCGCGTTCACGCCGGTGCCGGCCATCAACGCGGTCATGCAGGCGCGCGTCATGCGCGAGATCGTGGAGCCGACGCTGGCCGCGCTGGCCGCCGACGGCGCGCCGTACGCCGGCGTCCTCTTCGTCGGCCTGATGCTCACCGCCGAGGGGCCCAAGGTGGTCGAGTTCAACTGCCGCTTCGGCGACCCCGAATGCCAGGCGATCGTGATGCGGATGGAGGACGACCTGGTGCCGTTGCTGGCCGCCGTCGCGCGCGGCGAGCGGCTGCCGCCGCCGCGGCCGTGGACCAACGCCGGCCGAGCGGCCGTCTGTGTGGCGCTCGCCTCGGGCGGCTATCCCGGGCGCTACACGACCGGCCACGAGATCAGCGGTGTCGACGCGGCCGAGGCGTGGGGCGGCGTGCAGGTGTTCCAGGCGGGCACCGCCCGGCGCCAGGGGCGCCTGGTCACGGCCGGCGGCCGTGTGCTCGGGGTGACCGCGGTCGCCGACGACCTCACCGCGGCGATCGCCGCCGCCTACGAGGGCGTGAGCCGGATCACCTTCGAGGGCATGCACTACCGGACCGACATCGGCCGCAAGGCGCTGGAGGCGAGAGCGACGTGACCCGTCCCGTGGTCGTCGGCATCGTGATCGGCAGCGACTCCGACCTCGACACCATGCTGGAGACGGTCAAGGTGCTCGACACGCTCGGCGTCGGCTGCGAAGTGGTCGTGGCCTCCGCCCACCGTACGCCGCACCGCACCGAGAAGTGGGCGAGCGGCGCCGCCGGCCGTGGGCTGCGCGTGCTCATTGCGGCCGCGGGCGGCGCCGCCGCGCTGCCGGGCGTCGTCGCCGCGTTCTCGTCGCTGCCGGTGATCGGCGTCCCCCTCGCCGCCACGCCGCTCAACGGGATGGACGCGCTGCTGTCCATCGTGCAGATGCCCAAGGGCGTGCCGGTGGCGACGGTGGCCGTCGGCGCCTGGGGCGCGGCCAACGCCGGCCTGCTGGCCGCCCAGATCCTGGCGCTCGGCGACCCCGCACTCGCCGAGCGACTGGCGGCCTACCGCACACAGCTGGCCGCAGAGGTCGACGAGCGCGCGCAGCGCGTCGCCGAGACGATGCGCGCGCGTCCGGGCGCGAGCTGACGCCGTTCCGGCGCTCGCGCCGGCGCCGCCCGTGGATGGGTCGATGACCCGCGCCGTCGCGGTCGACCCGGTCGCGCCGGGGCGCCAGGCGCTCAGCGCGGCCGCGGCCGTGCTGCGCGGTGGTGGGCTCGTCGCCTTCCCGACCGAGACGTTCTACGGCCTTGGCGCCCGCGCCCTGCACCCGGCGGCGGTGCGTCGCATCCTCGAGGTGAAGGGGCGCCCGGAGGGCAAGCCGCTGCTGGTCCTCGTCGATTCGATCGCCATGGTCGACGCCGTCGCCCTGGCGATTCCGGCGCGCGGCCGCGAGCTGATGGCCCGGCACTGGCCCGGGGCGTTGACCCTGGTGCTCCGCGCGCGGCCGGAGGTGCCGGACGAGGTGACGGCCGGCTCGGGCACCGTCGGCGTGCGGCTGTCGGCGCATCCCGTCGCGGCGGCGCTGGTGCGCGCGCTCGGCGAGCCGCTGACCGCGCCGAGCGCCAACCCGTCGGGGCGGGCGGCGCCGACCACCGCGGCCGCCGTGCTGGCGTACTTCCGCGACCGCATCGAGCTGGTGCTCGACGGTGGCGACACCGCCGGCGGCGAGCCGTCCACCGTGCTCGACGTCACCGTCGATCCGCCGCGACTCATCCGCGCCGGCGCGGTCCGGATCTCGCGATGCGCGTGACGGGCGTCATCCAGGCCGGCGGCAAGAGTACCCGGATGGGAGGCCGGCCCAAGGCGCTGCTCGAGCTCGGGGGGCGCCGCATCATCGAGCGCGTGCTGGACGCCGTCGCACCCGTGGTGGACGATGTGCTGGTCGTGACGAACACGCCCGAGCTCTACGGCTTCCTCGGACTCCCGATGGTGGCCGACGTCTATCCCGACCACGGCTCGCTCGGCGGCATCTTCTCGGGGCTGGCCGCCGCCAGCGGCGACGCGGCCTTCACCGTGGCCTGCGACATGCCGTTCCTGGACCGCGAGGTCGCGCGCCTGGTGGTGGCGCGGGCGGGGGAGGGCGACGTCGTCATCCCGCGGGTCGGCGAGCAGCTGGAGACGATGCACGCGGTGTACGGCAAGGCGTGCCTGTCGCCCATCGAGGCTCGCCTGCGGGCCGGGCGGTTCAAGATCGTCGGCTTCTTCGACAGCGTGCGGGTCGTGGAGATCGACGAGGCCGACGTCGCCCGCTACCGGGCGCCCGACGTCGTCTTCATGAACGTCAACACGCCCGAGGAGCTGGCGCGGGCCCGCGCGCTGGCGGCGGAGCTGGGGTGACGTCGTGATGCGCCTGCGTCCGGTGGTCGTCGTCCACTATCACGAGATCAGCCTCAAGCGCGGCAACCGCCCGCTCTTCCTGCGCCAGCTGGCCCGCAACCTGTCGCGCGCGCTCGCCGACCTCGGTCCGGTGAGGGTGCGCCAGCGGCCCGGTCGCATCGTGCTGGACCTCGACGAGCACCCGCAGCCGGAGGTCGTGCGCGAGCGCGCGCGGCACGTGTGCGGCGTGGCGAGCGTCTCGCTCGGCTACCGGACGGCGTCGACGCTGGAGGGCATGCAGAGCGTGATCGGCCGCCTCGTCGAGGGCCGCGAGTTCCGCTCGTTCCGGATCACCGCCCGCCGCGCGTTCAAGACCTACCCGATGACGAGCGTCGAGCTGAATCGCGCGCTCGGCGCCTTCGTGCTCGAGCGCGTGGCCACGCGGGTGGACCTCGAGCACCCCGAGGTCGAGATCGTCGTGGAGGTGCTGCCCGACGAGGCGTTCGTGTCGCTGGACCGCCGGCCCGGCCCCGGTGGCCTGCCGGTGGGCTCGGGCGGCACGGTGGCGGCGCTACTGTCGGGCGGCATCGACTCGCCGGTCGCGGCGTGGCGCATGCTGAAGCGCGGCTGTCGCGTCGTGTTCGTGCACTTCCACAGCGCGCCCTACCTGCCGCCGACGTCGCAGGCCAAGGCACGAGCGCTGGTCGAGCGGCTGACCGAGTGGCAGTACGACTCGCGCCTGTTCCTGGTCCCGTTCGGCGAGATCCAGCGCGAGGTCGTGCTGTCGGTCCCGGGCCCGGCCCGCGTGGTCGTCTACCGCCGGCTCATGGTGCGCATCGCCGAGGCGATCGGCCGCCGCGAAGGCGCGCTGGCGCTCGCCACCGGCGAGAGCCTGGGACAGGTGGCCTCGCAGACGCTCGAGAACATCGTCGCCATCGACGCCGCCGCCGCGGGTCCGGTCCTCCGCCCCCTCATCGGCACCGACAAGATCGAGATCATCCACGAGGCCAAGCAGCTGGGTACCTTCGACATCTCGATCGAGCCCGACGCCGACTGCTGCACCCTCTTCGTCCCCAAACACCCCCTCACCCGCATGACTCCCACCCAGGCCGACACCGCCGAATCACGCCTCGACATCCCCCGCCTCGTCGATTCCGGCGTGGCTGGCGCCGAGCTCGAAACCTTCGAGTTCCCCACGCGCGTCCCCGCCCCCCGCTAAGCCTCAAAGCGTCGCGACCGCGAGGCTGCCGGGGGAGTGGGGACGCGCCCGTGGCGGAGTCGCCGCGCGGGCCCCGGGGGGATCGAGACGCGCCCCGGCGGCGCCGGGGCGCGGCGAGCCCTGCCGGGGGAGTGGGGGGCGCAACCCGGGCGGAGTCGCCGCGCGGGCCCCGGGGGGATCGAGACGCGCCCCGGCGGCGCCGGGGCGCGGCGAGCCCTGCCGGGGGAGTGGGGGCGCAGCCGGGGCGGAGTCGCCGCGCGGGCCCCGGGGGATCGAGACGCGCCCCGGCGGCGCCGGGGCGCGGCGAGCCTGCCGGGGGGGTATGGGGGCGCAGCCGGGGCGGAGTCGCCGCGCAGGCCCCGGGGGATCGAGACGCGCCCCGGCTGCGCCGGGGCGCGGCCTGCCGGGGGGGTATGGGGGCGCAGCCGGGGCGGAGTCGCCGCGCAGGCCCCGGGGGATCGAGACGCGCCCCGGCGGCGCCGGGGCGCGGCGAGCCTGCCGGGGGGTATGGGGGCGCAGCCGGGGCGGAGTCGCCGCGCGGGCCCCGGGGGATCGAGACGCGCCCCGGCTGCGCCGGGGCGCGGCGAGTCTGCCGAGGGGTATGGGGGGCGCGGCCGGGGCGGAGTCGCCGCGCAGGCTCCGGGGGATCGAGACGCGCCCCGGCGGCGCCGGGGCGCGGCGAGTCTGCCGAGGGGTATGGGGGGCGCGGCCGGGGCGGAGTCGCCGCGCAGGCTCCGGGGGATCGAGACGCGCCCCGGCTGCGCCGGGGCGCGGCGAGCCTGCCGGGGGGGTATGGGGGGCCATATCGGGGCCCCCCATGATGTAGTCGGCTTGACGCCAGGGGCCACAATCGGTATGGTCTGCGTATGCTCCGGCGGCTTGCCGACGTCGATCCCGAGGTCGCCAAGGTCCTCCACGAGGAGGCCCAGCGCCAGCATCGGAACCTGGAGCTGATCGCCTCCGAGAACTTCGTCTCCGAGGCCGTGCTGGAGGCGACGGGCTCCGTCCTGACGAACAAGTACGCGGAGGGGTATCCCGGGCGACGCTACTACGGCGGCTGCGAGGTCGTCGATGTCGTCGAGGATCTGGCCATCGCGCGGGCCAAGGAGCTGTTCGGCTGCGAGCACGCCAACGTGCAGCCCCACTCGGGTGCCCAGGCCAACATGGCCGTCTACTTCACGCTCCTGAAGCCGGGCGACGTCGTGCTCGGCCCCAACCTCTCGCACGGCGGCCATCTCACCGCCGGCAGCCCGGTGAACTACTCGGGCAAGTTCTACTCGATCGTCGGCTACGGCGTCCGGCGTGACACGGAACGCATCGACCTGGACCAGGTCCGGGATTTGGCCAAGCAGCATCGACCGAAGCTGCTCATTGCCGGGGGGTCGGCGTTTCCCCGGGCGATCGACTTCGCGCCGTTCGGCGACATCGCGCGCGAGGTCGGCGCGGTGTTGATGGCCGACATCGCCCATCCGGCCGGGCTCGTCGCCGCCGGCCTGCATCCCTCGCCGATCGGTGTCGCCGACTTCGTCACCACGACCACGCACAAGACGCTGCGCGGCCCGCGGGGCGGCATGGTGATGTGCGGGGCCGCCCACGCCGCCGCGCTGGACAGGACCGTGATGCCGGGGGTGCAGGGCGGGCCGCTCATGCACGTCGTCGCCGCCAAGGCCGTCGCCTTCCGGGAGGCGCTGACGCCGGAGTGGCGCGCCTATCAGCAGCAGATCGTCCGCAATGCGAAGGCGCTGGCCGACGCGCTGCTGGCCAGCGGTCATCGGCTGGTGACCGGTGGCACCGACACGCACCTGCTGCTGCTGGATCTGTCATCGAAGAACATCACCGGCAAGGACGCGCAGGAGGCGCTCGACCGGGCGTGGATCACCGTCAACAAGAACACGATCCCGTTCGAGACGAAGAGCCCGATGGTGACGAGTGGGATCCGGATCGGGACCCCGGCGGTCACCACGCGGGGGATGAAGGAGCCCGAGATGGCGACGGTCGCCGCGCTGATCGACCGGGTCCTCGCGAATCTGGGGGCCTCCGCGGTCGAGGCGCGAGTGCGCGACGAGGTTCAGGAGCTCACGGGCCGCTTCCCGCTCTATCCAGACCGGGTGAAGTGAGCGGTCCCGCCACCGGAGGGGGGCGCCGATGAGATGCCCGTTCTGCGGCCACACCGAGGATCGCGTCGTCGACTCGCGGGTCGGTCGGGACGGCGAGTTCATTCGCCGCCGACGCGAGTGCCTGAAGTGCCACCGCCGGTACACGACCTACGAGTACATCGAGGACGTCCTGCCTCACGTGGTCAAGCGCGACGGGCGGCGTGAGCCGTTCGACCGGCAGAAGCTGCGCGGCTCGCTGCTCAAGGCGTGCGAGAAGCGCTCGATCGCCATCCAGGCGGTCGACAACGTCGTGGGTGACCTCGAGGCCAAGCTGCACGAGCGGGCCGAGAAGGAGATCTCCAGCCAGGAGCTGGGCGACATGGTCATGGAGCAGCTGCAGCGTCTCGACCAGGTCGCGTACGTCCGCTTCGCGTCGGTGTACCGCCAGTTCAAGGACATCGCCCAGTTCATGGACGAGGTGAAGGGGCTGCTCAAGGACGACAAGCCGAAGGCGACGCCGCCCGCCAAGCCGCGCATTCAGGTCGGCCGCGTGGCCAGGTAGACGCCGGCCACCACCAGCGGTCCTCGGATCGTTGACTTGTCGGACGGTGCGCGGTAGCGTGGGCCCCAAATCGCACCGTCGCGCCGCTGTCGAGCACATCCGAGGGGACGGGCCCCTGCACTGAGGAGACCGAGCCTATGAAGCGGCCGCTGAAGAAGCTGGTGTTCGTCGAGCCCAAGTCCACCCATCTCCACATCTACAGTCGCGTCTGTATCCCCCGGCTCGGCTCCGTCCTGCTCGGCACCATCATGCGGGCCAAGGGCTACGACGTCCGCGTCTACATCGAGGACATCCAGGCGATCGACATGAACGAGGTGCTGTCGGCCGACCTGGTGGCGGTCTCCGCCATCACGTCGACGGCGCCGCAGTCCTACAAGCTCGCCGACGTGGTGCGCAAGGCCGGCGCGATCGTGGTCATGGGCGGCACCCACACGAGCTTCATGACCGATGAGGGGATGCAGCACGCGGATTTCGTCGTGCGCGGCGAGGGCGAGCTCGCCTTCCAGGAGCTGGTAGACGCCATCCACCGCGGCGAGGGCTTCGACAAGATCCAGAACCTCACCTATCGCAACGACGACGGCCGGATCCTCAGTAACCCGGAGCGGCCCAAGATCCCCAACCTGGACGTCAACCCTATTCCCGACTACCACCTCATCGAAGGCTGGAAGCCGGGCGGCGTCATCTCGGTGGCGACGTCGCGGGGCTGCCCGTTCTCGTGCACGTTCTGCTCGGTGCCCGGCATGTACGGCCACGCCTTCCGGACCCACTCGATCGAGCGGGTGCTGCAGGAGCTGGATCTCCACAAGGGCAACATGTACACGTTCTTCGCCGACGACATCTTCACGGCGAACAAGAAGCGCGTGAAGGAGCTGCTGGGGGGGATGATCGCCCGCGGCTTGACGCCGCCGTGGGGCGCCCAGGTGCGGACGGAGACGGTGGACGACCCCGAGCTGCTGCAGATGATGCGCGACTCCAACTGCTTCAACGTCTACGTCGGCTTCGAGTCGATCAACCCGCGCACGCTCAAGCTCTTCCAGAAGAAGCAGGATCTGGCCAAGATCGAGCGCTCCATCGAGCGCTTCCACGAGCACAAGATCCGCATCCACGGCATGTTCGTCGTCGGCTCCGACGAGGACGACGTGGAGACGATCGACGCCACCGCGGAGTTCGCCCTCAAGCACGACATCGACTCGATCCAGTTCATGATCCTCACCCCCATCCCCGGCTCGCCCGACTGGGACTCGCTCTACGACAAGGGCGACAAGTACGTGATCAACCGGAACTGGACCTTCTACGACGGTCACCACGCCGTGCACCAGCCGCGGCGGATGAGCCCCTGGGAGCTGCAGACGGCGGCCATCGGCGCCATGGAGAAGTTCTACTCGTGGCGGGGTATCGCCAAGAAGCTCCTCAAGCGCGACCTCTACTACGTCACGATCCGCTACTGGGGCAAGAAGATGCTGCGGCAGTGGTGGAAGGACGAGGACAATCGCGCCTACGTCGACTGGCTCAAGAACCAGCTCTACGCCGAGGCCCGGGAGTTCGGCCACACGTCGGTGAAGACCGTCGGGCTGCCGGCCGCGCTGCTGCAGGACAAGCTGGGGCTGCTGCTCCAGCGCTTCCTCGGCGAGCTGGGGGTGACGGTGGTGCCCCTGGCCGAGGCGGCCGTGGAAGAGGCGACGACGCGCGCCCGGCAGACCATCGACTGTCTCATCACGCCAATCGTCAAGCGGGCCGAGCAGGGCCGCGAGGAGTTCTACGCGCAGCTCGCCGCGGTGAGCGAGACCCTGTACGGGCAGTGGGACAAGCTCCCGAGGGTGGCGTTCCCGCTCATCGGCGGGCAGGGACCGGTCTTCGAGCCCTTCGCCAAGATCGGCCTGCTGGTCACCCAGAACCTCGATCGCATCCGTGACGCCTACAAGACCGCCGGCGTGGCGGAGGGACTCTGGGAGACGGCGTAACCGCGATCGTCCGCCACCTCCACACCTCGCACTGGGGGGCCTTCGAGGCCGAGGTCGACGGCGACGCCGTCGTCGCCGTCCATCCCTTCCGGCACGACCCCGACCCCTCACCGCTGCTGGCGAACATCCCGGGTAGCGTGCGTCATCCGGCGCGGATCGCCCAGCCGATGATCCGCGCCGGCTGGCTCGACCGTGGTCCGGGCCCGGACGGGCACCGCGGGGCCGAGCCGTTCGTGCCGGTGAGCTGGCCGACCGCGATCGATCTGCTGGCGCGCGAGCTGCGGCGCGTTTACGACGCGCACGGCGGGCGGGCCGTCTATGGGGGCTCGTACGGCTGGTCGAGCGCGGGCCGCTTCCATCACGCGCAGAGTCAGCTCCACCGCTTCCTGAACGGCCTGGGCGGATTCGTCCGCGGGCAGCACACCTACAGTAACGGCGCGCTCACCGTGATCATGCCGCACGTCCTCGGCACGATGCGCGACTTCCTGGACCGGGCGACGCCGTGGTCGGTGCTCGAGCGTCATACCGAGCTGTTCGTCTGCTTCGGTGGCATCCCGCTCAAGAACACGATGGTGAGCCCGGGCGGGGCGAGCCGGCATCCCGTGCGCGATCACCTGCGCGCGGCCCGGGCACGCGGGGCGGAGTTCGTGCTGCTCGGTCCCATGCGCGATGACCTACCCGACTTCGTCGACGCCGACTGGCTGCCGGTCGTCCCCGGCTCCGACGTCGCGGTGATGCTGGCCCTCGCTCACACCCTGGTCGTCGAGGGGCTGCACGATCGCACGTTTCTGGCGCGCTGTTGCGTCGGCTTCGAGCGCTTCGAGGCCCACCTGCTGGGCGATCGGGACGGGGGCCCGAAGACGCCCGAGTGGGCCGAGCGGCTGTCCGGGATCCCGGCGGGGACGATCCGGGCATTGGCCCGCCGGATGGCCGCCCGGCGCACGCTGATCAACGTCAACTGGTCGCTGCAGCGCATCGAGCACGGCGAGCAGCCACCCTGGCTCGCCGTGACCCTCGCCGCGATGCTCGGCCAGATCGGGCTGCCGGGCGGCGGGTTCGGCCTGGGCTATGGCTCACTCGGCTACGTCGGCCGCGCTCCGCTCCGGGTCGGCCCGCCGGCGCTGCCGCAGGGCGCTAACCCGGTTCGTGCCTTCATCCCCTTCGCGCGCGTGGCCGACATGCTGCTGCATCCGGGCGAGGTCTTCGACTTCGACGGACGGCGGCTGGCGTACCCCGACATCCGCCTCGTGTACTGGTGCGGCGGCAATCCCTTCCACCACCATCAGCACCTCGGGCGCCTGCGCCGGGCGCTCGCGCGGCCCGAGACCCTCGTGGTGCACGACGCGTTCTGGACGCCCACGGCGCGCCACGCCGACGTCGTCCTGCCGGCGACGATGACGTTGGAGCGCAACGACATCGGCGGCTCGCCGAACGACTCCTGCCTGATCGCCATGCGCCGCGCGCTGGCGCCGTACGCACAGGCGCGCAGCGAGTACGACATCTTCGCCGACCTCGCCGTCGCGCTCGGCGTCGGAGAGTGCTTCACCGAGGGGCGCGACGAGATGACGTGGCTGCGCCACCTGTACGAGGGCTGGCGTGCGCGGGTCGGGCAAGCACCGCCGCCGTTCGACGAGTTCTGGGCGCGGGGGCTGGTCGAGGCGCCCGGGCTCGAGCGCGATCGTGTGTTGTTCGACGCCTTCCGCGCCGACCCGGAGCGCGCGCCCCTGGGCACGCCGAGCGGCCGCATCGAGATCTTCTCGGCCGCCATCGAGGCCTTCGGCTACGACGACTGCCCGGGCCACCCGACGTGGCTGCCGCCCACCGAGTGGCTCGGCTCACCGCTGGCGGCGCGCTACCCGCTGCACCTCATCGCGAACAACCCGACGACGCGGCTGCACAGCCAGCTCGACGTCGGGGCGTTCAGCCAGGCCGCGAAGGTGCAGGGGCGGGAGCCCATCCGCATCCACCCCGGTGACGCCGCCGAGCGCGGGATTCGGGACGGCGACGTCGTGCGGGTGTTCAACGAGCGGGGGAGCTGTCTGGCCGGGGCCGTCGTGAGCGACGCCGTGCGGGCTCGCGTGGTGCAGCTCTCCACCGGCGCCTGGTACGACCCCCTCGACCCCGCGGACCCCGACTCGATGTGCGTCCACGGCAACCCCAACGTCCTCACCTTCGACCGCGGCACCTCCAAGCTCGCCCAAGCCTGCTCCGGCCAGCACTGCCTCGTCCAGGTAGAGCGCTGGACCGCCCCTCTCCCCCCTATCCGAGCCTACGATCCACCCCGGACGACAACTCGCTCGATAGGGGACCTTCAGCGGTAGATCGCGCACTCCGAGCGCCGGCTTCGCCGGCGCAATCCTGCGCTGGGGGGAGCAGGGAGGAGCACGCCGTCAGGCGTGCGACGACCGCCGAAGGGGGCCGAAGCCCCCCTCGGGCTTCACGACCAGTCGATCCGCCAGATCGGGCCCATGAAGTAGAGCGGACCCTCGAAGCGCAGGAAGGCGGGTGCCTCGCCGCTGACGATCCAGCACTTCACGTCGGGGATGTCGGCCACCAGCAGCGAGGCGAACAGCCCGAGTTGCGGCCGGATCAGGAACCGCGTGGCGATCACCGCGGCGTCGTTCACCTTGAGCGGGTCCTCGGCAGCCGGCGCCAGCAGCATCTTCACCAGGCGCGGCTTGGGGGTGAAGGCCACGATCTGCACGACCGTCGAGTCACCCTCCGGCAGGTTCTTCATGAGCGTCGACAGCAGGCCGTTGTAGACGTCCAGCGGTAGGGTGAAGTCGCCGGTCAGCGTCTCCTCGGGGCTGTCCTGGTCGCCGCGATAGCGGACGTCGTAGCGGCCGGTGGCCCGGTCGACGCTCGCCTCCACCGTCTCCGGGAACGACGGGCCCTGCTGGACGATGCGGTAGCTGAGGAGGGTGAACACGTCACGCTGCGAGAAGACGACGCGCTCGTCGTAGAGCGAGCCATCCTTGAAGCGAAAGATCAGGCGGCTCTCGACGACGTGGCCACCGCGGGGGATCTGGCTCAGCTCGCCCTGGGCGAGCTTCTCTCCGTCCACCGATCTCAGAACGGGGAAGCCGCGTGTCACGCCTTCGGTGTACCTGACGGCGATCGGATCGGCAGCCGCGGGGTACCCGGCGAGCAGAGTGAGCAGCACGAGTACGGCACCGAGCGTCGTCCTGGTCATGGGCGGGCTCCTTTGAACGTAGGCAGCGCTGAAGCGTTGCGGAGCAAGCGCTGTGCCCGAGAGCCCGGAGGGTTCCACCGGCTGGCCTTCGTCTGGTACTACCCAGCCTGATTCGACAAATTCTACGGAGTGTTAGACTCGTGTACCGAAGACGGCCGTCGATGGCCGGCTCGCCGGACGAACTCCTCGTTGAGAGGAACACCCTTTCGACAGAGAGGGCAATCGACAGGATCATACGTCGGGAAATCGCGACTCACGAGGCTGAAGACCGGCTTGCCGTCGACCTCCACAGAGGTCCGGCGCCACAGGCACCCCACTCCGACGACCTGAGCACCGAGCTGCTCGACCAGCTCGATCAGCAGATTGAGCGTCGTGCCGCTGGAGACCAGGTCCTCGACCAGCAGGACGCGGGTCCCGGGGCGGATGAGCCGCTGGAATTCGGCGGGCAGAGTCACACGGCGCTTGCCCCGCGCCAGCCCCTTGGCCCCGTACACGACCACCGGCCGGGAGGGGTGCGCCCGCGCCACGCAGTGGGAGAGGATCAGCGCGCCCGGACCGGTCGAGAGCACCACGTCCACCGGCCACGGGGCGAAGTGCTTGGCGATGACGCCGCCAAGACCTTCGGTGAACGACGGTTCGGTGGTGACGAGGGTCTTCTCGATGTACTCACTGGTGTGCTGACCCGAGGGAAGCAGCACGTGGTCGTTGGCATGGTAGGCACCGGTTCGCTTGAGGATCTCGAGGTGGATCTTCTCGCGAACCTCGGCCTCGACGGCGACGGGATCCTTCTTTTGTGGAGCCGCAGTCATCCGGTCCTCCTGCCCGGCATTATCGCACGGGCGCGTGCTAGACTCCCGCCGTATGCGGGTTTTGGCGGTGGAGACCTCCTCGCTCGCCGGCGGGGTGGCGCTGCTCGACGACGAGCGGCTCGTCGCCGAGTACCTGCTCGACGTCAGCGTCACCCACGCCGAGCGATTGATGGCGGCGGTGGACCGCGTGTTCGCCGACGCGCGCTGGACCGCGCGTGAGCTGCACGGCCTGGCTGTCGCCGTCGGCCCCGGCTCCTTCACCGGGCTGCGGATCGCGGTCAGCACCGTGAAAGGGCTGGCGCTCGCGCTCGACCTGCCCATCGCCGCGGTGCCGACGCTCGACGCCATGGCGGCCGCCCTGCCGTGGGCGGCGCTGCCCGTGTGCCCCGTGCTCGACGCCCGCAAGGGGGAGGTCTACGCCTCGCTCTACCGGTGGGACGGCGGCGCGATGCGCCGCGATTGGGACTATCTGGCGCTGTCTCCCGAGGCGCTGGCCGCGCGCCTGACCGAGCCGGTGATCGTCGCAGGCGACGGCGCGCCGGCCATCCGCTCGCCGTACGCCCGTCCGGTGCCGCCGCCGCGGCGGCTGCCCTCGCCCGCGTGCGTGGGAATGCTCGGGCTCGAGCGGTTGCGCTGCGGCGACACCGTCGCTGCCGCGGCCCTCACTCCGCTCTATCTGCGGCCCTCCGAAGCCGAACTGAAGCGTCGTGTCCTCGCTGGCGCTTGACCGGATGCGTCCGGAGGACCTCGACGAGGTCCTCGCCATCGAGCGGGCATCGTTCACGATGCCGTGGTCGCGCGGCGCCTTCCTCTACGAGATGCAGCAGAACCGCGTCGCTCGCTGCTGGGTTGGGCGCGACGACGACGGCCGGGTGGCCGGCTACCTGTGTCTGTGGGAGGTGGCCGACGAAGTGCACATCACCAACGTGGCCGTCCGCCCCGAGGCGCGCCGGCAGGGGATCGCCCGCGCGCTGTTGAGCAGCGTCCTCGACAACGCCCGTGCTCGGGCATTCAAGGTGGTCGTCCTCGAGGTCCGACCAAGCAACCACCACGCCCTGACCCTCTACGAGTCCTTCGGCTTCCGCGTCGTTGGCCGTCGCCACGGGTACTACTACGACACGGGTGAGGACGCCCTGGTCATGGAGATCGCCCTGAACGCCCAGCGGACCCCCGGGAACCAGGCGGCCAGGTGAGGGGTTAATCCGCAAATGCGGTCAGACCTCTTCGGTGCCGCACTCGCCATCTGTCTGCTGACGGTCTGGACTCCCAGGGTGGTCGCCCAGGGGACGCCGTCCTCCGCGGCGGAAATCGCCCGGGGCAAATACGTGTTCGGTGCCACCGGGGGTTGCGGATGCCACACGGCGCCGAAAGGTCAGATCAATGCGGGCGGCCGCCGCTACGACGGCGCGTTCGGCATGGTGTACTCGGCGAACATCACCCCGGACAAGCAGACCGGCATCGGGACCTGGACGGACGATCAGATCATCGCGGCGATCCGCCTCGGCCGGCGCCCCAACGGCGAGCGACTCCTGCCCGTGCACCCGTTCCCGACCTTCAACGGCATGGCCGAGGAGGATCTGCGTGCCGTGGTGGCCTTCCTGCGGACCACGTCACCGGTGAACAAGGCCAACCAGCCCAAGAAGATCTCGGTGCCGCTGTTCGAGTCCGTGTTCCTGCCCGCCTGGCTGGCCGCCTTCGCGCCGCGGGAGACGCCGCCGCCCAAGGCGCCGACGGCGGGACTCGCGCGGGGCGAATACCTGGTGAAGGCCGTGGGCCACTGCGGGGAGTGCCACACGCCGCGTACGATGACGATGGCCAGCGACAACAGCCGCTTCCTGGCCGGCAGCCCCAAGGGGCCGGAGGATCAGCCGATGCCCAACATCACGCCCGACCCCGACACGGGGATCGGCAAGTGGTCGGTCGAGGAGATCGCCGACTATCTCGGCACCGGCAACAAGCCCGACGGCGACGTGGCCAGCGGCCTCATGGGCGAAGTGATCGACGGCACGCTGGCCGGCTACAAGCACATGACGAAGGCCGACCGGTTGGCGATCGCACAGTACCTGAAGTCGATTCCCGCGGTCCGGAACACGATCAGCAAGTAGGCAGTGCACCCTCGCGGGCGTCCAGCGTCCCGCGTATTCACGAGGAGGCGAGATGAGAGCACGAGCGATGCTGCGCGCAATGGTGGTGATCGGCAGCCTGACCTCCCTCGTCGCGGCTGGCTGTGCGAGCGGCGGGATGGGCAAGAAGATGAGCGCGGACGAGGCGATCGCGGCGCGCCAGAAGCTGATGAAGGACCAGGGCGCGGCAATGAAGGCGATCAGCGACGCGGCCAAGGCCGGCCAGATCCAGGCCATCCCGGCGGAAGCGAAGAAGCTGGCGACGACCGCGCGCGAGATCACGGCCCTGTTTCCGCAGGGCTCCGTGAACCCGGCTACCTCGCGGGCGAAGCCCGAGATCTGGCAGAAGTGGGCGGACTTCGAGGGCACCGCCAAGACCCTGGAGTCGAAGGCGACCCAGCTCGCCGCCACCGCGCAGGGCGGGAATGCCGCGGCGACGCAGGCGGCGGTCGCGGATCTCGGCAAGACGACGTGCGGAGCCTGCCACACGGCCTTCCGTGGCCCGGAAATCAAGAAGTAGGCCGGAATCCTCCCAGGAGAGCCTGGATGCGACGACACACGACCCTGGTGGGCCTGGTACTCGCCGCGGTGGCGGCGTGGCCTCTGGCGGCCACCGCCGACACGATCAACTTCAAGTTGTTGCCGCGCTACTCCTACGCCACGTTCAAGACCGACGCACCGCTGGAGACGGTGGTGGGCCACACCGCCGATGCCGGCATGCAGGGTGAGCTCAGCGTCGATCCGGCCAAGCCACAGACTGCCAAGGGCATGGTGAAGGTCGATATGAACACCGTACGCACCGGCATCGACAAGCGCGATGCCGACATGCGGGCGAAATCGTACCTGGAGACCGAGAACCCGGCGAACCAGTGGGTCACGTTCGACGTCCGGAGCGTGGAGATCGCCGGTCCGCTGGAGTCCGGCAAGGTGGTGCCGGCCAAAATTCGTGGCCTGCTGACCGTCAAGCAGAAGGCGGTCGAGCGCGTGGCCGACGGCACCGTGACGTACATCAAGCTGTCGCCCGAGCAGGTCGAGGCCCAGAAGCGCTTCGGGTTCACCTCGGACAACATCAAGGTGCGCACCAAGCTGGCCACGACGTTCACCGATCACGGCATGCAGATCCCGCAGCTCCTGGTCCTGAAGCTGTCCAACGACATCGCGATCGAGACCGATCTGACGTTTATCAAGCAGTAGCCGTCGTCGGGCGGGGGCGAGAGGCTCCCGCCCGGTTTCCATCCTGTTTCTGACACTCTGCGCGTGAACGGCGGCGTCTCGCCGCCGTTCCTCGCCCCGGCCGCGCGCGTGATGAATCTCCGCGCCCTTGTCTATTGAGCAAAGGGGGGGCGCTCGGCGCGCCCCCCCTTTGAACCCCCCTTTGCGCGGGGTGAGACGCGCGCTCATCCAAGCGGCGCGACGGTGCGCCTGCCTGTCCTCATGTGACGGCGCCCGGGGGTCAGGGCTGAGACTGTGGGCGAGGCCGGCTCGTGTGAGCGGCGGGTGTTACAATCCGCTGGTTTGATTGCAATGGCTGACAGTTCCACTTCACGTATGGCTGATCCGGCGAAGCTCGTAGACCGGATGCTCGCGGGGGATCGGCTCGCGCTGGCGCGGTTGATCACGCATGTGGAGAACCGGACGGCTCACGTCCCGGGGATCATGAAAGCGGTGTATCCGCGGGCGAGCGGTGGGTACGTGGTGGGGGTGACGGGGCCGCCGGGGGCGGGGAAGTCGACCGTGGTCGATCGGTTGACGGCGCATCTGCGGGCGGAGAACGCCACGGTCGGGATCGTCGCGGTCGATCCGTCCAGCCCGTTCACGGGGGGGGCGGTGCTCGGCGACCGCATTCGCATGCAGGCCCACGCGCTCGACGCCGGGGTGTTCATCCGTTCGATGGCCACGCGCGGCTCGCTCGGCGGTCTGGCCCGCGCCACCGGCGAGGTGATCAAGCTGCTGCGGGCGTTCGGCCACGACTGGGTGCTCGTCGAGACGGTGGGCGTGGGCCAGACCGAGCTCGACATCATGAAGCTCGCCGACACGACCGTGGTGACGCTGGTGCCGGAGTCGGGCGACGCCATCCAGACGATGAAGGCGGGGCTCCTGGAGGCCGCCGACGTCTTCGTCGTCAACAAGGCGGACCGCGCCGGCGCACCCGCCCTCATGGCCGAGCTGAAGTTCGCCGCGCACCTGCACTACGCGAGCTCGACCACGCCCAAGGACGTCGACTGGGAGATCCCGGTGCTGTCGTGCCAGGCCCAGGCCGACGTCGGCATCGTCGAGCTGCTGGCCGAGATCGGCCGCCATCGCAGCGCCCTCGAAGCCGCCGGCGCGCTCGACACCCGTCGCCGGCGGCGGCGGCGCGCGGAGCTGGAGACGCTGCTGGTGGACGAGTTCCGTGCGCGGGTGACCCGGGGGTTGGCCGGTGGCGCGCTGCGCGCGAAGTTCGATGAGGTCGAGGCCGGCGCGATCGACCCCTACTCGGCGGTGGCCGCCATGTTGCCCATGATATCGTTGGAAGACGCATGAAACCCGCCACAATCGAGGTTTTTCTCGACTCTGACGGGCTCGAGCCAGGACATCGTCTTGCCGCCGACGTACAGGCTCGCCTCGTCCTTGGCCACGTAGCCCTCACACCCCCGCTCCAGCACTTGCGCCCAGGCCTCAAGCCCGTTCGCCGCGAGACGCCGCACCGGGAACATGCGCTCGCGGCCGGCGACCATCTCCTCCAGACGTAGCCGACGCCACGCAGTGGGCGCTGGCTCTGGTCACGGCCGTTGGAGGTTGCCGCCGACGCTGGCTCACGGCACCCAGCTCCAGAACGCGCTACGACCTTGGTCTCACTTCGGACACAGGAGGCGTCCAATATGATGGTGTCGGTCTCATACCTCGCCCAGTTGTAGGCCATGTTCATCCTGCAGAGGCAGTTCCAGATGCTGTTCCTGTTTCCGCGTCGGTAGGAGTAGGGGCGACCGGATATGCGGACACGCCGAAGGAGGTCTGCGATGAAGCTCATGGGCCGTCTCGTCTCGTTTCTGGTCGCTATCATCGTGGTCGGCGGATGCGCCTCGACCAAGGTCACTGAGAGCGAGAACCTCGTGACCGAGGAGATCCCACGACCTGACCGCATCCTGATCTACGACTTCGCCGCCACGCCCGCCGACGTTCCGGCCGACTCCTCACTTGCTGCCGCGGCCACATCCAGCACGCCACAGACTCCCGAGCAACTCGAAGCCGGCCGCCGGGTCGGCGCCGCGCTCGCCACCCGGGTCACCGAGGAGGTCCGCCGCATGGGGTTGCCTGCCGAGCGCGCCTCGACGCAGGCAGCGCCGCAGATCAACGACATCGTGTTCCGAGGCTACATCCTCTCGGTCAGCGAGGGCAGCACAGCCAAGCGCGTCGCTATCGGATTCGGCTCCGGCGCTTCGGAGTTGAGCGTGGCCGTCGAGGCCTATCAGATGACGGCGCAGGGGCTACGCAAGCTGGGGTCGGGTGCCGGGCGGTCGGGCGGTAACAAGACTCCAGGGGCCGCGGTCCCCGCGGGCGTGGCCATTGCCACTGCCAATCCGGTTGGCCTCGTGGTGGTCACGGGCATCAAAGGGTACAGCGAGGTTAGCGGCAGCAGCAGGATCGAGGGCAGGGTGGAGCAGACCGCGAAGGAGATCGCCAAGCGGCTCGAGCCCAGGTTCCGGGAGCAAGGGTGGATCAAGTGAGATAGGTCGAGGACACGGCGGCGGCGGATCTTGTGCCTGATCCTGGAGCGCCGTTTTTCACGTCTTCGATGGGTGAGGCCGACGAGCCGCCGCCTCTCCCTTGGTCAGGCGCCTTCACCGCCATCCATGCCGCCATCTGCACCGCACCCCACGGCGTCTTGGCCACGCCGAAGCCTCTGGGTGCCAGCATCGGGTTGTCGCCCATGAACGCGCTTCGCCACTCGTTGTCCGCGACGTGGGTCAGCCGCTCAGTCGGGCGCATCAGCCAGCCACAATCACGGCGATGTCATCCTGGAGTCCACCTGATGGAAGGCGAGCGGCCTCAATCAACGCCGCAGCGGCTTCCATCGGTGCGAGGCTGCGGACGAGGTCGCGGATGTGTTCGTGTCGTACGTACTTGAACAGGCCATCGGAACCCAGGAGAAGGCGACCAGTGAACGGCACTTCGCCGAAACCGACCGGCATGGCGGCGCCCGTGCCGAGAAGTGGCTTGCGCCTTTGGTCCTGGGTCAGGTCCAGGACAGAGGACGCAGTGATGAGCCACGCGCCGGAATCGCCCACGCTCGCGCCCCAGACGTGGCCGTTCGACAGTAGCACCACGACAGCCGTTGTCTCACCAATGGCTGTCAATTGATGGTCGAGACGCTTGAGCGATCCGGTGCAGTCACGGGGGGACGCGAGCGGCAGTGATGGTGTAGACGCGACGACGGTGTCCGCGGCTTCAGCTCCGCCCGAAGTTCCACCTGCGCCGTCGGCGACAACGAGAAGATGGCCGCCTTGCCAGAGACACGCATGTGCTCTGTCGTCGCCGAAGCGGTGTGCCGCAACAACCTGGATCGCGAAGTCCACGATTCGTTCTCTGGGCCAGGGCGAAGGTGTAGGCGCCGCTCTCCTACTCTATGACCTGATCCGCCCGGCGCTGGCCGACCTGGAGACAGATGAACTGCGTGGAGGTCGTCTCCCCGACCCAGAGGGCACGCGCCCGGCCCTCGCCGCCTCCCATCGCGTGGGTCACCACGCCCAGGCCGCCTTCGATCGTCGGGTCCACGTTCACCCCGACGGCCGGGTCTGGGGCGGCGCGGTTCAGAAGATCCGGCACCTGGAACCGGGCGACCATCTCGCAGGATCTGCGGTCGGCGTAGCCGGGGGCGACCCACGGCTCCAACCACTGTTTGTCGGGCGGCGCGCCGGGGGTGCGGGCGGCCTCCCACTCGCGCTGGATCGTCCACATGGTCCACGTCGGCGGCTCCCACCACAGCCCCCACATCGTGATCGAGAGCCCGAAGGCCCCGGAGAGCGCGAGAGCCCCGGCCAGCGAGGTCAGCAGGAAGCGGCGGCGGTCCATGCCGGGATGGTGGGGCAGACGCGGGTCAGGAATCAACGTCGTGGCGGTGGGTGCTACTCCAGCCCGAGCCAGCGGTGGGCATCCTCCACCGCCCAGAAGACCCTGATGACATCGCCGCTGGTGTCGCGCAGGATCTGGAACATGCGGCCGTAACCGTAGATGGTCGCGCTCCCCGCGATGATGGCGCGTCGCGACCCAGGAGCGAAGATGCTGCCCTTGGCGAGTTCGCGTACTCCCGCCGCCGTGATGCCGAGATCGGTCACGCCGCGCGCATCGACGCACTGGTGCATGGTCGGTCGAAAGGCCGGATCGCCAGCGAGTTGCCGCTGGCCTTCCAGCATGTCCTGATCGGTGACTCGGCCCTGGAAGGTGACGAAGACCACTCCTGCTGCCGCATCGATGCGGTATGAGGTAGGCATGTCCTGAGCTGCTACTCCAGCCCGAGCCAGCGGTGCGCGTCCTCGACCGTCGAGAAGATCCTGATGTCCTCGCCGCTGTGGCTGCGTAGGGCCTGGAACATCTCGACGTAGCCGTAGGAGGAGGCGTCGTCGCCCGCGATGATCGCGCGACGCGATCCCGGAGCGAAGATGCGGGAGGTGGCGACGGTGCGCACGCCGAAGGCCGTGACTGCCCGCTCCGTAACGCCCCGAACATCAATGACGTGGTTCATCGTTGGCCGGAAGTCCGGGTCCGACGACAGTCGTTGCTGATGGTCTAGAAGCTCTTCGTAGGTGAGACGGCCCTCGGACACGGTGAACACGACGCCCGCATCCAGGTCGATGCGGTATGAGACAGGCATGTCGGAAGGGTACCACCGCGCCTGCGGCACGCTCACCGGCGACGCCACCGGTGACGGTCGGGTGCTCTTGCGGCGTCGTGTTCATGCGGTGGCTCACGCCCGAGGACGCGGTGCGCGAGCTGGTGTTCTCCGATCTCCTGGTGTCCCGGCGTTGAGCGCCGCCGCCGGCCGGGGAGCGGCACCGTCAGAGCGGCGACGAACACCGCCGCCTCGGCCACGATGCCGAGCCAGTCCCACGAGGTTGCCGACGCCAGACGGCGCCGCTTCGCGGTACACTCCCGGCCCACGCACATGGCACCCTGCCTCGAGGGCATCCGGGTCGTTGTTGCCGAGGACCATCACGACACCCTTGATCTGATCGAGCAGGTGCTGAAGCATCTGGGCGCCACTGTGATCGGAGTGACGCACGCACGCGACGCGCTGGCCGTGGTCGGGGAAGCCGACATCATCATCACCGACTTCGCGATGGGCGAAGAGAACGGCGTCTGGCTCCTGGAGCAGGTGAACCAGCACCCGCGCCCGGTTCCAGTGATACTGGTGTCAGGGGTTCACCCCCGAGCAGGTATCACGTCTGCAGGAAGCCCCCTTCGCGGCAAAGTTGCTGAAACCAGTGGACCCGTGGGAGCTGGCCGAGGTGATCGTCCGCATCTTGTAGCGCTTTCTGGTCCATGATCTGGACCAAGTCACGCAACCATGGGTGCGTGGAGCGTCGCGACGGGGCCTCTTCTGACCATTCCTGACCAGCACGACACGCGAAAAAGCCGCGAAAACCGCATGTTCAGCCTGCTGGTCACGTTCCCCATGATATCGTTGGAGCCCTCATGACGACCGCAGCGGTGCCCTTCCGCGACACGTTCTGGAACGTTCCGGGGTGGGCGCAGATCCTGCTCTACGTCGGCGGCTTCGTCGCGATCGCGCTCTTCGCGTGGGGCGTGTGGCAGCGTATCCAGCTCTGGCGCGCCGGCGGTCCCGAGCCGCGCTTCGACCGGATCCCGCAGCGCCTCACGCTCGTCGCCAAGCACGCCCTCGGCCAGGCGCGCGTGCTGTCGCAAGCCTACCCCGGGGTGATGCACGCCACCATGTTCTGGGGCTTCCTGGCCCTGTTCATGGGCACCGTGCTGGCCACGATCGACTACGACATCACGCTGCCGCTGTTCGGCTACAAGCTCCTCAAGGGCGACTTCTACCTCTACTACGAGACGGTCCTCGACCTCTTTGGGCTCTTCTTCGTGGTCGGCCTCGGCATGGCGGTGTGGCGCCGCTTCGTGCTGCGCCCGGCGCGCATCGACCCCGAGGCGCGCTTCGCCTACGTGCTGGCGCTCCTGTTCGTGATCAACGTCACCGGGTTCGTCATGGAGGCGTGCCGACTGGCCGTCGTCAAGCCGTGGTGGGCGGTGTGGTCGCCGATCGGCTGGGCGCTGGGCCAGGCCATGCTCGGCGCCGGCATGGGGGAGGGCGCGCTGCGGGCCGTCCACCTCGGCGTGTGGCTATTCCACGCGGCGATCTCGCTGTTCTTCATCGCGACCATCCCGCGCTCGTACTTCATGCACCTGGTGACGACGCCGCTCAACATCTTCTTCTCCAAGCTGACGTCGCGCGGCGAGATCCGCACGATCGAGAACATCGAGGAGGCCGAGAGCCTCGGCGTCTCCAGGCTCGAGGAGTTCTCGTGGAAGCGGCGGCTCGACTTCGACGCCTGTCTGGAGTGCGGGCGCTGCCAGGCCGTTTGCCCGGCCTACCTGGCCGGCAGCGCGCTCAACCCCAAGCAGATCATCGTCAAGCTCAAGCGCCACATGCACGGCCAGCGCCCGGGACCGATCCACGGCGAGCTGATCAAGGCCGACGAGCTGTGGGCCTGCACGACGTGCATGGCGTGCGTGCAGGAGTGCCCGGCCTTCATCGACATCGTCGACACGATCATCGACCTGCGCCGCTACCTGACGCTGTCGGAAGGCGCGCTGCCCTCGACGGCCCCGCAGTCGCTGCAGAACATCCAGCGCGCCGGCAACCCGTGGGGCCTGCCGCCCGGCGAGCGGCTGGCGTGGGCGCAGGGTCTCGACGTGCCGGTGCTGGAGCCGGGGAAGGAAGTCGAGTACCTCTACTGGGTCGGCTGCTCCGCCTCGTACGACCGGCGTAACCAGGCCATCGCCCGCTCGGTGGTGGCGATCCTCAAGAAGGCCGGCGTGTCGTTCGCGGTCATGCAGGAGGAACGGTGCCACGGCGAGGTGGCCCGCCGTCTCGGCGAGGAGTATCTCTACCAGACGCTGCAGGCCGAGAATATCGAGCACATGAACCAGTACAAGTTCCGCAAGGTCATCACGCACTGCCCGCACTGCTTCAACACGATCAAGAACGAGTTTCCGCAGTTCGGCGGAACCTACGAGGTCCTCCACCACTCTCAGGTCATCGACGAGCTGATCCAGAGCGGGCGCATCAAGCCCCTCAAGTCGCTGACCGGCACGGTGGCGTTCCACGACTCCTGCTATCTCGGCCGCTACAACGGCATCATGGAAGCGCCCCGCCGGGTCGCCCGGGCGCTGCCGGGCCTGCGGGTGATCGATCCGCCGCGCGCGCGCGAGCGCGGCCTGTGCTGCGGCGGTGGCGGCGGTCACATGTGGATGGAGGTCAAGGCCGAGAAGCGCGTGAACCTCATCCGGACCGAGGAGCTGCTGGCGACCGGCGCCAGCGTGGCCGCCACGGCGTGTCCCTTCTGCCTGGCCATGGTGGACCTCGGGCGCAAGGTGAAGGAAGCGGAGGAGACGTTGGTCGTGAAGGACGTGAGCGAGCTGGTCGCCGAGAGCCTGGAATGACGCAGCTCCTGCGCGCGCTGCCGAACCTGGTGCGGCTGATCGCGAAGCTGGTGAGCGATCCGCTCCTGCCGCGCGCCGCCAAGGTTGCGCTGGCCGCCGCCATGGTCTATCTGGCGAGCCCGCTCGACCTCATCCCGGACTTCGTGCCGCTCGTCGGCTACCTCGACGACCTGCTGCTGGCCTCGCTCCTCGTCGACGGCCTGTTGAACTGGGTCGACCGCGGCCTCGTCCTCAAGTACTGGCCGGGGACGCCCGACTCGCTCGAGCGCGTGGCCCGCGCCGCCCGGCTGCTGGCGGTCTGGGTGCCGAATCGCATCAAGGCCCGCATCTTCTCCGTGCGAGCGTCGTAACCGCTGAGCCGGTTGCATCCGGCGCCGGCCTCTGCCACTCTCTGCTCCATGCCGGCCCTGACCCCCCGACAAGCCCTCGAGGTCCGCGAACGCTTCGGGACACCATGTTACGTCTACGATCGCGCGGAGCTGGAGGCGGCCGCCCGGCGGGCGCTGGCGTTCCCGGCACCGTTCGGCTTCACGCTGCGCTACGCGATGAAGGCCAACCCCAGCGCCGGCATCCTGGCGCTGTTCCGCGAGCTGGGGCTGCACGTGGACGCCTCCAGCGACCACGAGGTGGAGCGCGCCCTGCGCGCCGGCTTCCCGCCGGGTGCGATCCAGCTCACCTCCCAGATGCCGTCGCCCCGGCTGGGCGAGCACCTGACCCGCGGCGTGCTCTACAACGCCTGCTCGCTGCACCAGCTCGAGGCCCTGGGGCAGGTCGCTCCGGGGCGTGAGGTCTCGGTCCGGATGAACGCGGGCCTCGGCAGCGGCGCGACCAATCGCACCAACACCGGCGGTCCCGCCGCCAGCTTCGGGATCTGGCACGAGTACCTGGACGACGTGAAGACGCTCGCCAAGCGGTACGACCTCCGGATCACGCGGTTGCACAGCCACATCGGCTCCGGGACCGATCCCGAGGTGTGGAAGCGCTGCACCCGCATGACGCTCGACCTCGCCGCCCGGCTGGCGGACGTGCGGTCGATCAACCTGGGGGGCGGCTTCAAGGTCGGCCGGATGCCGGGCGAGCCGTCGGTCGACATCGCCGACGTCGGCGCCCACGTGCGGGCCGAGCTGCTCGCGTTCCGCGACCGCGACGGTCGTGAGCTCCACCTGGAGATCGAGCCGGGGACGTACCTCGTCGCCAACGGCGGCGTCGTCGTCGCCACCTGCGTGGACGTCGTCGACACCGGGCGGGACGGTTATTGCTTCGCGAAGCTCGACACGGGGATGCCGGAGGTGACGCGGCCGTCGCTCTACGGCGCCCAGCACCCGATCGACGTCCTGGCCGCGGGCCGCCCCGAGGCCGACGTCGTCTTCGTGGGGCCGTGCTGCGAGTCGGGCGACATCCTCACGCCGGCGCCCGGCGATCCCGAGGCCCTCGCGCCGCGCCGAGTGCCGCGCCCGCAGATCGGGGACCTCGTGGTCGTGGGCGGCGCCGGCGCCTACTGTGCCGCGATGGCCACGATCAACTACAACTCCTATCCGCAGGCGCCCGAGGTCATGCGGGAGCCGGACGGCACGCTGCGACTGCTGCGGCGGCGCCAGCGGCTCGAGCAGATCTGGGAGAACGAAGTCTAGCGGCGTGGGACGCGCAGCACTCCTGCTCGCCATCGCGGCCGTTTACGTCCTGGCCGGCAAGCTCGGCCTGCAGTACTTCGCCTTCGTCCACGCCAGCGCCAGCCCCGTGTGGGTGCCGGCCGGTATCGCGCTGACGGCGTTTCTGCTGTTCGGAGGCCGGGCCTGGCCCGCCATCTTCCTGGGTGCCTTCGTCGTCAACGTGACCACGGCCGGCTCGGTGCTGACGTCGCTGGCCATCGCCGGCGGCAACACCCTCGAGGCGCTCGTCGGCGCTCGCCTGGTCGAACGGTTCGTCGGGGGGACGCGCGCGTTCGAGCGCGCGGCCGACGCGTTCCGGTTCCTCGTGGCGGCGGTGCTGCCCAGCGCCGCGCTGAGCGCGACGATCGGCGTGACGGCGCTGAGCGTGGCCGGCCACGCCCCGTGGTCCAGCTACGGCTCCATCTGGACGACGTGGTGGCTGGGCGACGTGGCGGGCGACCTCGTGGTCGTGCCGGCGCTGCTGCTCTGGATCCGCCATCGCGGGCTGGGCCGGATCCGTGAGCACCCGGTGGAGGGCCTGCTGCTGCTGCTGGGCGTGGTCGGTATCGCGCAGGTCGTGTTCGGCGGCGTGGCGCCGTTCACGACCAAGCGATACCCGCTCGAGTTCGTGTTCCTTCCGGTGCTGCTGTGGGCGGCCTTTCGGTTCGGGCCCCGCGAGGCCGCCACCGTCCTCCTGGTCCTGTGCGGCTTCGCGACCGTAGGCACGCTGCGCGGCTTCGGTCCGTTCGCGGTGGGGACACCCAACGAGTCGTTACTGCTGCTGCAGGCGTTCATGGTGACCATGAGCGTCACGATCCTTCCGGTCGCCACGCTCGTGTGGGATCGGCGGCGCGTCGAGGCGGAGCGTGCCGGTCTGCTCGCCCGTGAGCAGAGCGCGCGGGCCGAGGCGGAGGAGCGCCGGCGCGTCGCCGAGGAGCTGGCGG
The DNA here is from genome assembly GCA_963743355.1 of uncultured Candidatus Rokubacteria bacterium. Taxonomy (GTDB): domain Bacteria; phylum Methylomirabilota; class Methylomirabilia; order Rokubacteriales; family CSP1-6; genus AR5. The sequence continues at coordinate 1,044,244 of CAVUPM010000002.1, read as the reverse complement.
GGACCGCACGCTCCTTCACGGAGACCCTCGACGTCGCCGACGTGGGAGCGCGCGTGGTCGGCGTGATCCTGGGGACCTTCGGAGTCCGGGCTGCCGGCCTTCGCCTGCTCGCGCCTGACGGTTCCCTGGTCGGCGTCGCCTTCGACGGCGGCATGGCACAAGCCTTCCGCCCGGGCCATGCCCTGGCCGGCGACAACAGCTCGATCTCGGGGCTGGCGGTGTCCCAGGGGGCGGTGATCTGGACCGACGACGTGTTCGCCGATCCGCGCCTGCGCGTCGCCGCCGACGTCCGGCGGGGAATGACCGAGGCCGGCGACGCGGCCATGCTGGCGGTGCCCCTGCGGGTGAAGGGGCAGATCATAGGCGTCCTGTCGGTCGCCGACCGGTCGGGCCGGCAGTTCACTCCGGCCGAGATCGACACGCTCCAGGCCTTCGCCGACCAGGCGGCGATCGCCGTGGACAACGCCCGACTGTACGAGGAGGCGACGCGCCAGCACCGCGAGTCCGAGGTGGTGGCGGCCCTGGCCGCCGAGATCAACCGGTCCCTCGATCTCGACCGTGTGCTGCAGCAGGTGGCGGAGGCGGCGACGGCGCTGTGCAGAGGCGACGTGACCCACATCGCGCTGAGCGAGCCGAGGACCGACGCCTTCCTGCTCCGGCTCTCGGTCGGCTCCCGCCTCGCCGAGGGCAACCTCCGGCTGCGTCCGGCCCGGGGACTGGGCAATCACGCCTTGACGAGCGGACGCCCGTATCGCAGCGCCGACGTGCGCGAGGAGCCGAACATCCCCCCGGAGCACCGCGCCCGGATGGAGACCGAGGGGATGCGCTCGGTGATGATCGTGCCGATCCGCGGCGAGGATGCAGTCGATGGTCTCATCTACGTCAGCCGCCGCACGGTGTCGCCGTTCAGCGCGCCCGACGAGGCCGTCGGCCAGCGGCTGGCCGATCACGCGGCCATCGCCATTCGCAACAGCCGTCTCTTCGCCGCCGAGCGGGCGGCGCGAGCGGAGGCCCACGCCGCCAACCGGGCCAAAGATCACTTCCTGGCGACGCTGTCGCACGAGCTGCGAACGCCGCTGAACGCCATGATGGGCTGGCTGCGCATGCTGCGGAACCCGCACCTGGACGAGGCGCAGAAGACGCACGCGGTGGACGTCATCGAGCGCAACGCGCGCCTGCAGGCCCAGCTCATCAACGACCTGCTGGACGTCTCCCGGATCATCGCCGGCAAGCTGGAGATGGAGAAGTACGCGGTCGACCTCGTGCTCGTGGTCCAGGAGACGGTCGAGGCCATCCGCAGCGACGTCGAGGCCAAGGCGCTCACCCTCAGCGTGAGCCTCGATCCCGCCACCGGCGAGGTGCTCGGCGATCCCACACGCCTGCAGCAGGTCGTGGCGAACCTCCTGTCCAACGCCGTGAAGTTCACGCCCCAGGGCGGACGCATCGAGGTCCGGCTGGCCCGGGAGGGCGTGCACGCCCGGCTCAGCGTGACGGACAGCGGCGAGGGGATCGACCCCCGGGTGTTGCCGTACGTGTTCGAGCCGTTCCAGCAGGCCGACAGCACGACCACGCGCGCGCACCAGGGCCTCGGGCTCGGACTGGCCATCGTGCGCCAGCTCGTCGAGGCGCACGGCGGCCGGGCCCATGCCGAGAGCGCTGGTCGCGGCGCGGGCGCCACCTTCACCGTGGAGCTGCCGATCATCGCCGTCCGCGAGACGCGCGGGCGCGCCGGCGCGGCGGCGGTCGAGCGCACCCGGGCCGGGGTCCGGCTCGACGGCCTGCGCGTGCTGGTCGTCGACGACCACGGCGACGCGCGGGAGGTGCTGGGGGTGGTCCTGCGCGAGCGCGGCGCCGAGGTGCACCTGGCGGGCGGCGTGGCCGAGGCGCTCGACGTCATGGCTCGCGCGGCCATCGATGTCGTCGTGAGTGACCTGGCCATGCCCGGGGCCGACGGCTACGATCTGATCGCGGCCGTGCGGGCGGCGCGCGGGAGCGCCGTTCCCGCGGTCGCGCTCACGGCCTACGCAGGGGGTGACGTGCGCGAGCAGGCGATCGCGGCCGGCTTCGCCGCCCACGCCACCAAGCCCATGGACCCCGAGGAGCTCGTCGAGCTGATCGCGAAGCTACCGCGGGTCTGAGGACAGATCGTCCCCTTCCTCTGTGTGCGACTCTACGCAAGCGGTGGCGACCATCGGACCGGGGAGTCGTTGACACGCCCCGGTGCGCCCGTTACGATTCAACTGCGGTTCACGGTGAACACCATCCTCGTCGTCGACGATCGCCCTGACGTGCGCTACGCGCTGGTGAGGACGCTAGCCGGGCGCCGGGCTTCGATGTCCGCGAGACTGCGACCGGCCGCGATGCCCTGCGCCTGGCGCGGATGTTTCCCGACCTGATCGTCCTCGACATCGCCCTGCAGGACATGGACGGATTCGAGGTGTGCCGCCGGCTCAAGCTGGATGCGGTCACCAGCGGGATCCCGGTCGTCCAGAAAACCGCGGTCTTCCGGGATCCGGAGCATCGTCGGCGGGGCCTCGACGCCGGCGCCGACGAGTACCTGACCGAGCCGATCGAGCCCCAGACTCTCGTGGACACGGTCAAGCGTTTGCTGGCTCGCCGCGGCAACTAGCTTAGCTCACTGTCGCCGGCTGTCGAGAAAACCGTTTCTCTCACCGCCTGACGAGGCGACGTGGGTGCGTTGGGATGAGCCCTGCAGCACAAGAGCCGGGTCGCCCAGTTGCTTGACCAGCACGAGAAGGAGTTGCTGGCCGGTTGGATCGACCGCCAGCTCCAGTCGGTGACCACCCGGCGGGACCTGATCAACGAGACGGAGCTGCGCGACCAGTCCCGCCAGGTCCTGCGCCTCCTGCGGGAAGCGGCGGCGTCCGGCACCGACGACATCCAGGGCTCGGCCTGGGCGCCCGTCCGGGAACTCCTGAGCGCGGTCTCTCATTCGCGAGCACGGCTGGGATTCTCGCCCTCCGAGACGGCCACGTTCGTCTTCTCGCTGAAGGAGCCGCTGTTCGCCCGGCTGCGCCAGGAGCTCGGCTCCGACGTGCGCGGCGCTCGCCGAGGAGACGTGGAAGGCGACGGTGCTGCTCGACCGCCTGGGCCTCTACACGACCGAGGTCTACCAGAAGAGCCGCGAGGAGGTCATCGCGCGCCAGCAGCAGGAGATGCTCGAGCTGTCGACGCCGGTCGTGAAGCTCTGGGACGGCGTCCTCGCCCTGCCGCTGATCGGCACGCTCGACAGCGCGCGCACGCAGGTCGTGATGGAGAGCCTGCTCCAGCGGATCGTCGACACCGGGGCCGCGCATCGCCATCATCGACATCACCGGCGTGCCGACGGTGGACACGCTGGTCGCCCAGCACCTGCTCAAGACGGTCGCGGCCGCCCGCCTGATGGGCGCCGACTGCATCATCAGCGGCATCCGGCCGCAGATCGCGCAGACCATCGTCCACCTCGGCGTCGACCTGGCGACGTCATCACCAAGGCGACGCTGGCCGACGCGTTCGCGCGTCGCGCTGCAGCGGGTCGGGCTGACCGTCGTCCGCGTCGCGCCGCGCCGCGCTGAGGCCGGCCGTGGAGCGCATCCCGATCCTCAAGATGGGCGACGCTCCTGCTCGTCACCATCCAGGTCGACATGCACGACCGGCTGGCCACTGACGCTGCAGGACGACCTCACCGACGCGCATCGTCGCAGACGCAGCGCCCGCGGCGTGCTGATCGACATCTCCGCGCTCGAGATCGTCGACTCCTTCATCGGCCGCATGCTCGGCAACATCGCGGCGATGTCGCGCGTGCTCGACGCCGAGACGGTGGTCGTCGGCATGCGCCCGGCGGTCGCCATCACGCTCGTCGAGCTGGGCCTGTCGCTGACCGGCGTGCGCACCGCGCTGAACGTCGAGCGGGGCATGGAGCTGCTGCAGGTCGCGGCCGCGCAACGGCGACGCGACGCCGGGCGAGGCACGGATGACCGTCGTCCAGACTGAGAAGCTGCCGGTCCGGACGTCCGAGGACGTCGTCCGGGTCCGGCAGGCGCGTGCGCGCGTGGGCGGTCGAGCTCGGCTTCAGCCTGGTCGACCAGACCAAGATCGTCACCGCGGCCAGCGAGCTGGCGCGCAACACGCTCGTCTACGGCGGCGGCGGCACCGTGCGAGCTGGAGAGCGCTGAGCGACGGCCGCGCGGCGCGGCCTGCGGCTGACCTTCGAGGACCAGGGGCCGGGCATCCCCGACATCGAGCAGGCGCTGAAGGACGGCTTCACGACCGGCGGCGGGCTGGGCCTGGGTCTCGGCGGCGCGAAGCGGCTGTCCAACGAGTTCGAGATCGACTCCGCAGCCGGGCGAGGGCACCGCGGTCCGGATCGCGCGATGGAAGTGACGCCGAGGCGCCGAGCTGTGGCCGACGTCGTGGCCGTCGAGGACGCCAGCCAGGTCGGCGGCGGCCCGCCGGGCGGCGGCCGACCTGGCGCGGCGCGCTCGGCTTCGACGACGACGACGGCGGGTCGGCTGGCCCTGGTCGTGACCGAGGCGGCGACCAACCTCGTCAAGCACGCCGGCGGCGGCGAGATCCTGCTGCAGCGTCGAGCCGGTGGCGGCCGCCGGCTCGTCGAGGTCCTCGCCCTCGACCGCGGGCCGGGCATGGCGAACGTCGACCGCTGCCTGCGAGGACGGCTACTCGACCGCCGGCAGCGCCGGGCACCGGCCTCGGCGCCGTGCGGCGGCTGTCGACCGCCTTCGACATCTACTCCCGGCCGGGCAGGCACGGCCCTGCTGGTGCGGATCGGTCCGGCGGCCGCAGGCCGGGGCGTCGGCGGGCCGATCGCGGATCGGCGGTCGTCAGCGTGCCGCGCTCGGCGGCGAGGAGCAGTGCGGGCGACGCCTGGGACGATGAGACGCGCGCGCGGCGCGCTGACCGCTGCTCGTCGTCGACGGGCTGGGCCACGGCGCCGGACGCGGCGGACGCCGCCCGCGAGGCCGTGCGCGCGTTCCGCCGGCATGCCGGCACGCCGCCGGCTGGCCCGCGTGGCGAGCGCTGCACGAGGCGCTGCGCGCGCACGCGCGGCGCCGCGCGTCGCCGTCGCCGAGATCGACCCGGGCGCAGCGCGTGATCCGCTTCGCCGGGCTCGGCAACATCGCGGCGTCCGATCTACGGCGAGGGCAGCGGTCGCGGCACCTGGTCTCGCACCACGGCATCGTCGGGCACGACGCCGCAAGATCCAGGAGTTCACCTATCCGTGGCCGGCGCGCGGCGATGCTGGTCATGCACTCCGACGGCCTCGGCCACGCTGGCGACCTCGACCGCTACCCGGGACTGCTGGAGCGCGACCCCGGCGCTCGTCGCCGGCGTGCTCTACCGCGACTTCTCGCGCGGCCGCGACGACGCGACGGTCGTCGTGGCCCGGAGGATCCGCCCGTGAAGCTGTCGATCCTCACCGTCGACATCGCCCGCGAGCAGGACGTCGTCCTCGCGCGCCAGCGCGCCGCGGCAGATCGCCGAGCTGCTCGGCTTCGACGGCCAGGACCAGACGCGCATCGCGACCGCGGTCTCGGAGATCGCGCGCAACGCCTTCCGCTACGCCGGCGGCGGCCGGGTCGAGTTCGCGGTCGAGGGACGGACGCGCGCCCCAGCTCCTCGTGATCGCGGTGCGCGACAGCGGGCCCGGCATCGCCGACCTGCCGACGCATCCTCGAGGGCCGAGTACCGCTCGCCGACCGGGATGGGCCTCGGCATCGATCGGCGCGCGGCGGCTTGATGGACCCTTCGACGTCGCAGACCGTCGCCGGCCGCCGGCACCGTCGTCTCGCATGCGCAAGCTGCTGCCGCGGCGGGCCGAGCCGCTGGTCGGCGGCGGCGATCGCCGCGATCGCCGACGAGCTGGCCCGCGAGCGCGCCCACGAGCCGCTGGACGAGGTGCAGCGAGCAGAACCAGGAGCTGCTGCGGGCGCTCGAGGAGCTGCAGCCGCCGCCAGGAGGAGCTGGAGCGGCTCAACCGCGAGCTGGAGGACACCAACCGCGGCGTGGTCGCGCTCTACGCCGAGCTCGACGAGAAGGCCGACCACCTGCGCCGAGCCGACGAGCTGAAGTCGCGCTTCCTGTCGAACATGAGCCACGAGTTCCGCACGCCGCTGAACTCGATCCTGGCGCTGTCGCGGCTGCTGCTGGACCGCGTCGACGGCGAGCTGACCGCCGGAGCAGGAGCGCAGGTCGCGTTCATCCGCAAGGCGGCCGAGGACCTGTCCGAGCTGGTCAACGACCTGCTCGACCTGGCCAAGGTCGAGGCCGGCAAGGTCGTCGTCCGGCCGGTCGAGTTCGACGTCGACGCACCTGTTCGGCGCGCTGCGCGGCATGCTGCGGCCGCTGCTGGTGAACCGATCGCGTGAGCCTGGTCTTCGAGGACCGCGAGCGGCCTGCCGCCGATTCAGACCGACGAGGCGAAGGTGTCGCAGATCCTGCGCAACTTCATCTCCAACGCGCTCAAGTTCACCGAGCGCGGGCGAGGTCCGGGTCGCCGCGCGGCTGGCCGACGCCGGCGACGCGTCGTGCTTCTCGGTGCAGCGACACCGGCATCGGCATCGCCGCCGGAGGACCAGGAGCGGATCTTCGAGGAGTTCAGCCCAGATCGACAGCCCCGTCCAGCGACGCGTGCGGGGCACCGGGCTCGGCCTGCCGCTGTCGCGCAAGCTCGCGCCGAGCTGCTCGGTGGTCGCGTGACGCATCGAGAGTGACCGTGGGCGTCGGCTCGACCTTCTCCTTGATCGCTGCCGCTCGTCTACCATCCGAGCGACAGCGACATCGCACCCCGCCGCGACGATCGTCGCGCGGACAGTGGGAGCCCGATCCGGCGCGCGCCTGCCCGTGCTGATCGTCGAGGACGATCCGGCGATGGTCCTCGTCTATCAGCGGCTGCTGCGCGGCTCGATCTTCCAGATGGTGCCGTGCCGCGAGCCTGGTCGAGGCGCGGCAGCTGCTGCGGACGCTGCGGCCCCGCGTGATCATCCTCGACGTGGTCCTCGGCGGCGAGCAGTCGTGGGGTTTTCTGGCCGAGCTCAGACGCGGCAGGACGCCACCCGCGAGGTGCCGGTGCTGGTGGTCACCCAGATCGACGACGCCGGCCAGGCCCTGGCGCTCGGCGCGGCCGCCTATCGCGCGCAAACCGATCGAGCGTCGCTGGCTGCTCGATCAGCTGAGCACACTCGGAGAGTCCGCCGACGTCGCGGCGGGTGCTGATCATCGACGACGACGAGGTCGGTGCGGTATCTCATGAAGGGGCTGCTCCGAGACCGCCCGTTCGTCGTGAGCGAGGCAGTCGATGGCGAGGCCGGGCCTGGAGCTGGCGCGGGCTCAGCGGCCCACCGTGATCTTCTGCGACCTCCACCTGCCGGGGATGTCGGGCACTGGAGGTCGTGGACGCGCTGGAGGCCGATGCGGCCACCCGGGGCATCCCGATCATCGTCAACACCGTCCGGGTGCTCACGGCCGAGGAGCGCGAGGAGTTCCAGCGCCGCGGGATCACCGTGCTGTCCAAGGAGTCGCTGGCGCACCACGACGCCGCCGCCGACCTGCGGCGGGCGCTCGTGCAGTCGGGAGTCGAGCGATGACGACCTCCGACCACCTGCGCATCCTGAACGCCGACGACTACGGGCCCGCGCGCTACGCGCGGAGCAAACTCCTGGAGCAGGCCGGCTTCGACGTGGTCGAAGCGCGGACCGGGACCGAGACGCTGCGGCAGGCCATCGCCTCCCGCCCCCACGTGGTGTTGCTCGACGTGAAGCTGCCCGACGCTCGACGGCTACGAGGTCTGCCGCCGGCTCAAGGCCCATCCGGTCACGGCGGGGATCCCCGTTCTGCATCTGAGCGCGGTCCACCGCGCGGCCGGCGATCATGCGCGCGGGCTCGACGCCGGCGCCGACGGCTTTCTCGTCGAACCGGTGGCGCCGGAGGTGCTGCTGGCCACGGTTCGCTCGGTGGCGCGGGCCCGGCGGGCCGAGGACGCGGTGCGCGCGGCCGCGCGCCAGTGGCAGCTCACCTTCGACGCCATCACCGACGCCGTGTGCCTGCTCGGTCTCGACGGCGGGATCCTGCGCCACAATGCCGTGTTCGCCGCGCTGGCCGGGGACGGCGCGGATCTGACGGGACGCGACGGCGTCGAGGTCGCCGCACGCGTGGTGCGGCGGCCGGCGGCGGAGTTGCGGGCGTTGGTGGCACCCGAACGGCGCGCGGTCCGCGAGTTCCTGGTCGGCAGTCGCTGGCTGCAGCTCGTCACCGAGGCGGTCCGGGACGAGGCCGGCCGGCTCGAGGGCGGCCTTTTGATCGTCACCGACATTTCCGAGCGCAAGCGCGTGGACAGCATGAAGACCGAGCTGCTGCGCATGGAGCAGCAGGCCCGACTGGGGGCGGAGGCGACGAATCGCGCCAAGGACGAGTTCCTGGCGGTGCTGTCGCACGAGCTGCGTACCCCGCTCACCGCCATGCTGGGGTGGATCCGCATGCTGGCCATGGGCGGGCTCGATGCCGATGAGGCCGCCCACGCCATCGAGGTGATCGAGCGGAACACGCGCCTGCAGGCGCAGATCGTCGAGGACCTGCTCGACGTGTCGCGCATCATCTCCGGCAAGCTGACGCTGGAGATCCACGACGTCGTGCCGTCGGCGCGTGCTGCGCGCGGCGGTCGACGGGGTGCGGGCCGCCGCCGCCGCCAAGGGCATCCAGATCGAGCTGGATGTCGCCGCCGACCTCGGGGCCGTGCGGGGCGACGGCGGCCGCTTGCAGCAGGTGTTCTCCAACCTGCTCTCCAACGCGGTGAAGTTCACCTCGCCCCGCGGTCGCGTCACGATCATCGCTGAACGGGCCGAGGGCGGCCTGCGGCGTGGCGGTCACCGACAGCGGCCGCGGCATCGACGCCGCGCTGCTGCCATATGTCTTCGAGCCGTTCCGCCAGGCCGAGGGCGCCAGTCGCCGCACGCACACGGGGCTGGGGCTGGGCCTGGCGATCGTGCGCCACCTGGTCGAGCTGCACGGTGGCCGTGTGGACGCGACCAGCCCGGGCCTCGGTCACGGCGCCACGTTCACGACCTGGCTTCCGGCCGAGCCGACGGTCCCCGGCAATGCGAGCGCCGACATCGGGCCGGGCGTCGTCACGGCGCCGATCGACGCGGCATCGCTGCGGGGGATTCGCCTCTTGATCGTCGAGGACGACGCCGACACGCGTGAGGTCGTTGGCTTGATGCTGCGGGAGTCCGGGGCCGAGGTGGTGGGGGTGGAGACCGCCGACGCGGCGCTCGACACGATCCAGACGACCCCGCCCGACGTGCTGATCAGCGACATCGGCCTGGCCGATCGCGACGGCTACGACCTGATCCGCGCGGTGCGCCGGCTCCCGAGCGGCCAGGGCGATATCCCGGCGATTGCATTGATCGGCATTCGCCCGCGAGTCGGACCGTCGCGACGCCCTGCGGGCCGGCTATGACCGCTATCTGTCCAAGCCGGTCGAGCCTCGCTCGTTGCGCATCGCCGTCACCGAACTGCTCGACGCCCGCCCGCGCTGACGCGCGCTCGTTGGTACGCTTCTTGGAGCCTCCGGGTCCAAACCGGAGGACGACGACACGACTTCCTCGTCGCCCCGGCGCCGCGAGACCGTGTCACTCCTCGCCGGCGTGGCCTTCCACCTTCACCATCGACGCACTGGGCGTCGGTCACAGTCTGGAGCGGACAATGGGAGTGCTGTCCGATCTTCGCAAGTTCGTGCGCCAGCACGGCTCCTGTGGTGTCCTGGCGATCCACCTGGACCCACCGCAGGAGACGACCTACTGCATCGAGATCACGTGTCGCCGATGCGCGACGGCGCTGTCGCGGACGGTTGACGCCGATGCCGCTGCCTGGGATCTCGTGCACACCGACCTGCTGATGGCGATGAATTGACGGGCGACGACAATCTACCAACGGTCGTGTAAAACTTACATGCCAACCTAGGAAAAGTTTTTCCCGGCTTCCGTATCTCCGCGTCTTCTTCCTATACTTTCGTCCTATACTTTCGTCGATCCTTTCGCGCGCTCCGCTGACAGGAGCGTCAGCAGGTGCCCCACGGACCCTTATGACCATGCGCACAGATTTGCAGCCGACGAACGGCCGGGCCAGCGGGCTCGTGGACGTGCTCGACCGCGTCCTGGACAAAGGTCTCGTTGTGGCCGGCGACATCAAGGTGTCGCTGGCCGAGGTGGAGCTGCTCACGATCCGGATCCGGCTGATCGTCTGCTCCATCGACAAGGCCGAGCAGATCGGGCTGGACTGGTGGCGCTACGACACGCACCTGGCGCCGGGACGGGATCGCCTGGCCGCCGAGAACGACGCGTTGAAGAAGCAGATCCGGAGCCTCGAGCGGCGCGTCGCCGCGCTGGCCACCAAGCCAGCCGGGCGAGCTCCACGGGCCCGACGAGCCGAGTGAGGGGACGAAGAACGTTCCCGGGGAGATTCAACGATGCCTGTTGAACGCGCGACCGGCGGTAGCAGCCTCATCGACGTCCTCGATCGGGTGCTCGACAAGGGCATCGTCATCGACGCCTGGGTGCGCGTCTCCCTCGTCGGCATCGACCTGATCACCGTCGAGGCGCGCGTCGTCGTGGCATCGATCGACACCTACCTCAAGTACTCGGAAGCGGTCGGCTCGGTCGGGTCGGTCTCCAAGCCTGCGCTGGGGACCGGCGACGGACGCGCGCACGAGGCCCTGCTCGCCGAGAACGCGGCCCTGCGCGCGAAGCTGGCTGCGGCCGGACGCGACGGCGCCGTGCGTCGCCGCCGGCCTCCGGCTCTCAAGACGACGTAACGAATGGGCGTGCGGACCACGGCGGCGCGTGGCGGAACCCGTGCGTCGGGCGCCGGCGGCGGCGCCCGCCTCGAGTTGCTCGAAGCGCTCCTGATCGCCAGCACCGCCGCGCAGTGCGCCCAGCGAATGCTCGGCTGGCTGCAGCGCCGGGCCGGCGTCCGCTGGGGCGTGTGCCTGGCCGCCCACGCCGGCGCCGGGCCGCGGCTGGTCCCGGTGGCGAGCGTCGGGGTGCCCGCCCAGCGCATCGAGGGATTCAGCGTCGACCTCGATCTGCGCGACCATCCCCTGACCCGCGCCCTGCTCGCGGCGGGACCCGTGATGATCTCACCCAACGGGACCCGCAGCGCCGTCACCCCGCTGGGCCAGCGCGACGTTCAGGCGATCTCGCTGGCGCCCCTGCACGCCCGCGACCTGCCCGCCGGTCTGCTGCTGGTGGCGCCGGCGACGGCGGCCCTGACCCGGGAGGCGCGCTGGCTGAGGCGTGTCGTGGGCCCCCGGCTGGCGATGCTCGTCGCCCGGGCCCGTATGGAGGACTCCGAGGGCCGCCTGCAGCGCGAGCGCGGGCTGCTGTCGAGCATCATCAACGCGGTGACCGACCCGATCCTCCTCACCGACAGCGAGGGGCGGATCATCATCGCCAACGCGCGGGCCGAGACACTGCTGGCCACCGACGACGACCAGAGCGAAGGCCGGCGCCGGGCGGTGGCGCTCAACAACATGCTGTTCTCGGCCGCGCTCACCCGGCACGCGATGGAGGGCGCCGAGGCGCCGCGCCACGAGGTGCCGCTGGTCGACCCCGTCGACGGCTCCGACCTGCTCTTCGAGCTGCTGAGCACCCTGACCACCGACGCCCGCGAGGGCACCGGCATCGTGTCCATCCTGCGCAACGTCACCGACCTGCAGCGGGCCACCGCCGAGCTCGAGGACAACTACCGCAAGCTGCGCGCAGACGGAGGCCGACGCCCGGGCCGAGCGCGACCGGCTGGACCTGGTCATCGACTCGGTGGCCGATCCGATCCTCGTCACCGACCCCGGCGGCAACATCGTCATGATGAACGCCCCGGCCGAGCACCTGTTCACCGCGCACGGAGGCGAGCCGCGAGGAGGCCCAGCGCGCCGTGCAGGCCAACGACGCCCACTTCTCGTCGTTCGTGTCGAACCTGTTCTTCGAGGGGGGCACGCTCCGGCGCAGCGGCGGCATCAGCCTCGTCGATCCGAGCAGCGGCGCGTCGCTGCCGATGGAGGCCATCTCCGGCAAGATCGTGTCCGAGCACGGCGAGGTCACCGCGCTCGTGACCATCCTGCACGATCGCACCGAGGAGCTGGAGCGCGCGCGCCTCTACGAGGAGCTGAAGCGCGCCTCGGCCGAGCTGGAGCTGAAGGTGCGGCAGGCCACCGCCGAGCTGGTCCGCCAGAACGAGCTGCTGCGCCGCTCGCACATCGCGCTCGAGCAGGCCTCGGCGCTGAAGTCGCAGTTCCTCGCCAACATGTCGCACGAGTTCCGCACGCCGCTCAACGCGATCCTCGGCTACACCAGCATGCTGCTCAAGGGGGTGTCGGGCGAGCTGTCGGGCCACCAGCGCCGCAACCTGGAGCGGATCGACTCCAACTCGCAGCACCTGCTGTCGATCATCAACGACATCCTGGACATCACCCGCATCGAGGCGGGCAAGATGCCGCTGACGGTCGCCGACTTCCCGATGTCCGACCTCGTTCGCGAGGTGCTGGCCGAGGTCGAGCCGCTGATCGCGCGGAGCCAGCTGACGGTGACGACGCAGGTGGACGAGACGTTGCCGCCGCTGCGCAGCGACCGGCAGAAGGTCAAGCAGATCGTCATCAACCTGCTCACCAACGCGCTGAAGTTCACGCCGCAGGGGTGGGTGACGGTGACGGCGGCCTGCGATCCCATCACCGGACGGGTGGCCATCGCGGTCGCCGACAGCGGCATCGGCATCTCGCCCAAGGACCAGGACGTGGTGTTCGAGGACTTCCGCCAGGCCGACGACTCGCCCACGCGCCAGTACACCGGGGCCGGCCTCGGCCTGGCCATCTGCCGGCGGCTGGCGACCATGCTCGGCGGCGAGCTCACCGTGCGCAGCGCGCTGGGCGCGGGCTCGACCTTCACCCTCACGCTGCCGCGCACGCCCAAGGACGAGCCGATGATGGTGTCGGCACCGCCCACCCTGGTCCTGCTGGTCGACGACTATCCGGACAACCGGGACATCTACGTGCAGTTCCTCACGTACTCGGGGCTGCGGGTGGAGGAGGCCGAGAACGGGCACCAGGCGCTCGACAAGGCCTTCACGCTGCGGCCCGACGTCATCGTGATGGACCTCTCGCTGCCCGGCCTCGACGGCTGGGAGGCGACCCGGCGCCTCAAGCAGGACCCGCGCACCCGCGACATCCCGGTGATCGCCCTCACCGGCCACGCGCTGGCCGGCCACTCCAAGGGGGCGTTCGACGCCGGCTGCGACGCGTTCATCACCAAGCCATGTCTGCCGGAGCGGCTGCTCGACGAGATCCGCGCGATCCTCGCCGCCGCCCGGCCGCGATCGGGGGACACCACGCCATGAGCCGCGCCGCCAAGCGGACCAGCCGTCACCGGACACCTGCGGCCAACGCCAAGCCGACCCGACAGACCGTGACGGAGTCGCGGGTCATCCGCGAAGAGACGCCGGGCTCCCACCTGCCGGCCGGGGCCACCCGAACGCCGGGCGGACCGCCGGCGGCCTCGGACAAGCGGGGCAAGTACGTCTACTGCATCGTCCACGCCGACGAGTCGCTGCGCTTCGGACCGATCGGCTTCGGCGCGCCGCCCGGCGAGGTCTACACGGTGCTCTACGAGGACATCGCCGCCGTCGTCTCCGACGCGCCCATCGAGGTGCTGGACGCCACCCGCGAGAACGTGCTGGCCCACGAGCGGGTGAACGAGGCGGTGATGCGGTACCAGACGGTCATCCCGATGTCCTTCGGCACCGTGTTCAAGACCCGCGACGACATCGTCGAGCTGCTGCGCGGCGCCCACGGCGCCTTCCAGGACGTGCTCACCAAGATGGAGAACAAGGTCGAGTTCGGCCTCAAGGTCCTGTGGGACCGGGACGCCATGATCCGGTACATCGAGCACGACGACGAGGACATCCGCCGGCTCAAGAGCGAGATCGCCACCCAGAAGGGCTCGACCTACTTCGCCCGCGTGCAGTACGGCCGGCTGGTGGACGGGGCGCTGCAGAGCCGCTCCGAGCAGTACGTGAGCGAGATCTTCGAGGCCCTGCGCGACGTGTGCGTGGCCTCGCGGGCCAACAAGCCGATCGGCGACAAGATGATCATGAACGCCGCCTTCCTGGTGGAGCGCGAGCGGGAGGCGGCCTTCGACGCCCGCGTCAAGACGCTGGGCGCGAAGTACGACACGCTGACCTTCCGCTACACGGGCCCGTGGCCGCCCTACAACTTCGTCAACATCCGGCTGAAGCTGGAGCGGGCGAAGCAGGGCGGCGCCGGCGGGGCGTGACGTGATCATCCTCGACACGCTGGTGATCGGCGGGATCAAGTTCGTGCTGCGCCAGATCGTCGAGGCGGTCGACGCCCAGATGAACGACGTCGACGCGCTCCGCGAGGAGCTGCTGGCCGCCCAGATGCGGCTGGAGCTGGGCGAGATGAGCGACGAGGAGTTCGCGGCGGTCGAGCGCGAGCTGCTGGCGCGGATGCGCGAGATCCGCGAGCGCGCGACCGGCGAGACCTCCGGGCCGGTGCCGGATCACCGGCATCGACGTCAGCGTCGTGGACGACGTCGACGACTCGCCGGACGGCCCGCGCGGTCGGTGACGCGGCGGCCGGCGCCGGCGGGGGCCCCGGCTCCGCCGAGGCCGAAGGTCGCCCGCGTTTCACCTGCACCTCTTCGGCGGGAAGGGCGGCGTCGGCAAGACGACGTGCGCGGCGGCCGCGGCGCTGGCCGCGGCCGAGGCCGGCCGCCGGGTCGCGCGTCGTCTCGACCGATCCCGCGCACTCGCTCGGCGACGCGGTGGGACGGCGGCTGGGCGCGAGCGCCCGGCGGATCCCGACCCGGCGCGGGCTCGCTCGAGGCCGTCGAGCTCGACGCCGACCGGGCGCTGGCCCGCTGGCTGGCGCGACGGCGGCCGACGCTGCGCACGATCGCCGAGCGCGGCACGTACCTCGACGACGAAGACCTGGAGCGGCTGCTCCGCCTGTCGTTTCCGGGCGTCGACGAGCTGATGGCGCTCGTCGAGCTGGTCGCGGCTCGTCCGAGCGCCGGCAGTGCGAGCTGGTGGTCGTGGACACCGCGCCCACCGGCCACGCCCTGCGGCTGCTCGACATGCCCGAGACGCTGCGGCGGATCGCCGCGGTGCTCGACGACATGCACGCCAAGCATCGCTTCCTCGCCGACAGCCTCGGTCGCGGCTACCGCGCCGGCGCCGCCGATCGCCTGATCGAGGAGCTCGACGCTGACGGCCGCGGGCTGGCCGCGCTGCTGCGCGATCCGACCCGCTGCCGCTTCACCTGGCTGCTGCTGCCGGAGCGCCTGGCCCTGGAGGAGACCCGCGACGGCGTCGCCGCGCTCGCGGCCGCCGGAATCCCGGTCACCCGCCTCATGGTCAATCGGCTCACGCCGGCCCCGCCCGTCCACTGCGCACTCTGCGAGGCGCGTCGCACCGAGGAAGCGCTCGTGCTCGCCGCCGCCCGCCGCGCGTTCCCCACACTCGACATCGGCGAACTCCCGGCGCTCGAGCACGAGCCCCGCGGGTCTGCCCGCGCCTGACGTCGCCGTCGCGCGATGACGCTCTGCAGCCTGGCGCATCGCGGGCGCCTGCGGAGTGCCCGCCGCTGCGACGGATGAGCGCGCGTGCGCGGCTCGACTGCGCCATGGCGTTGGATTCCGAACAGGATGAGCGCTCTGCTACGCCTCGCGCGAAGCGGGGGGCCAACGGGGGGGCGTCTCGCCCCCCCATTCCAAATCAATCAAGGGCATCGAGATCGTCTCCGACCTCGAAGGGAGCACGCGCCAACCGCGACTGGCTCGATCGCGTGGCGCCGCCCGGCGTGCGCCTGCTCGTCTTCGCCGGCAAGGGTGGGGTGGGCAAGACGACGTGCGCGGCGGCGACGGCGGTGACGCTGGCGCGGCGGCGGCCGGCGGTCCCGGTGCTGCTGCTGTCGGCCGATCCCGCCCACTCGCTGGGCGACGTGCTCGGCACGGCGCTGGGCGACGACGAGCGCGCGATGCCGCGGGCGCCGGCGGGGCTGCGCGCCCGGGAGCTGGACGCCGACGGCGCGCTGACCCGGACGCGGGAGCGGTATCGGCGGGCGGTGGAGGCCACGTTCGACACGCTGCTGAGTGGCTCGCGTTTCGACGTCGCCTACGACCGGCAGGCCTTGCACGGGCTCATGGACCTGGCGCCGCCGGGGCTCGACGAGCTGTTCGCCGTCCTCTCCGTCATCGAGGCGCTGCTCGAGCGCCGGCCGCCGTACGACGTCGTCGTCCTCGACACGGCGCCGACCGGCCACGCGCTTCGGCTGCTCGAGATGCCGGTGACCGCGCTGGCCTGGGTTCACGCGCTCCTGGCCATCCTGCTCAAGTATCGGGAGGTCGTGGGCCTTGGCGAGGTCGCCGCCGAGCTGGTCGCCACCGCGCGGCGGCTGCGCCAGCTGCAGGCCCTGCTGACCGATCCCGGCCAGGCGCGGGTGATCGCCGTGACCCGGGCCGCCGAGCTTCCGCAGCGTGAGACTGATCGGCTCCTCGTCCGCTTGCGGAAACTGCGGCTCGCCGTGCCGGCGGTCGTCGTCAACGCACTGACGTCCGGCGACTGCGGCCGGTGCCGGCGGGCACGGCGGCGGGAGGTGCTGACGCTGTTCGGGCGCGGTCGGCGTCGGGGGCCGCGGCGGCGCTCGTGGAGTATGATTTCCACGCCGGCCCTGGCGCCGCCGCCGCGCGGTGTCGTGGGGCTCGAGCGATGGGCGCGCACGTGGGAGCTCGAGGAATGATCCCGACCCGGGACGCCGCGACGTACCTCTACTGCCTGGTCCAGGCCGGGCGCCGACCCTCGCTGGCCGGCGCCCCGCGCGGCCTGCCCGGGCTGGGGCCGCTCCGCGTGGTCCCGGCCGCGGGGGACCTCTGGCTCGTCGCGGCCGAGGCGCCGCTGGCCCAGTACGGGAGCGCGCCCATCGAGCGGCACCTGCGCGACCTGGAATGGGTGGCCGTGCGCGGCGCCGCCCACGCGCGCGTGGTCGAGCACTTCGCGCGCCGGCTCACGACGCTGCCGATGAAGCTGTTCACGCTCTTCACCGGCGAGGCGCGTGCGGTGTCGCACGTGCGGGGCGCCGAGACGCGCGTGCGCCGCGTCCTCGAGCGCGTCGACGGCTGCCGGGAGTGGGGCGTGCGCGTGCGCCTCGATCCCGCGCTCGCCCGCCGCGCCGCGCGGAAGCGCCCGCGCCCGGCGGGCCCGGCCCGCCGGGCCGGGACACGGTTCCTGCTGGCGAAGAAGCAGGAGCTCGACGTCGCCCGCGAGGTGCTGCGCGAGGGCCGGGCGGCGGTGGAGGCCGCGTTCGAGGAGCTGGCCGGGGTCGCCGACGCCACGCGGCGCCGGTCGACGGCCGAGCTGGACGGCACCCGGGTGGTGCTCGACGCGGCCGTGCTGGTGCCGGCCCGCCAGCTGACGCGCTTCAGGCGCGTCGTCCGGCGCAGCGGCGCGGCGCTGGCGGCCCGCGGGTACCGGCTGACGCTCACCGGCCCGTGGCCGGCCTACAACTTCGTGGGGGACGGCCGATGACGCCGCCGCCCCGGGCCGCCGCCCGCGAGATCCTCGAGACGACCGACGACTCGCTGCTCGACCTCGTCGACAACCTGCTCAACCGCGGCGTGATGATCTCGGGCGAAGTCATGCTCGGCCTCGCCGGCGTGGACCTGATCTACCTGCGCCTGCAGGCGATGCTGTGCGCGGCCGACCGCGTGACCAGGCGGGAGGCGCCATGAGCCGCGTCTACCTCTACGCGCTCCTCGGCGCCGTACCGTCGTGTGAGGCCGGCCTCGGGGTGTGCGCCGAGCGGCTCCGCGTGGTGATGGTCGGCGGGCTGCTGGCGCTCGTCGGCGACGTCGGGGAAACGCCCGAGCCCACCGCCGTGGCGCTGCGCGCGCAGGACGCGGTGGTGCGCCGCCTCGCCGCGGTGGTCGACGCCGTCCTGCCCGTGCGCTTCGGCACGCTCGCGGCCGACGACGCGGCGCTGGCCGAGTCGCTGGCCCCTCGGCAGCGGCAGCTGGCGCGCGCGCTCGACCGGGTCTCCGGCTGCGAGCAGATGACCCTGCGCGTGTGGGGCGAGGTGACGGCCGCGGCCGCGCCCCCGGTGGACACCGCCGGCGGGCCCGGCACGCGCTACCTGGCCGGCCGGCGGCGGGCGCACGAGTGGGCGCATCGCGTGCCCGAGCTGGAGCCGGCCCGGCGCCGGCTCGGCGACCTCGTGCGGGAGGAGCGGGCCGAGCGACACGACCGGCCGCCCCTGCTGGCCACCGTGCAACATCTCATCCCCCGGGGCACCGGGGGGCGCTACATCGATGCGATCGACGCCGCTCGCGACGGCCTGCGCCCGTGGCGCGTCAGCGTGACGGGGCCGTGGCTGGCCTACGCGTTCGCGGAGGCGGCCGCGTGAGGGCGCGGCGACCGCCGATCGAGGTGCGCGAGCTGGAGTCGCTGCGCGCCGAGCTCGAGCGGCAGGCGGCGCTGGCCGACACGCCGCGGTGGAACGCGAACCCGGAGGACGTGCAGCGATCGGTCGGCCGCCTGGTCCTCACGCTCGTGGAGTTCGTCCGCCAGCTCCTCGAGCGTCAGGCCATCCGCCGGCTCGAGGGCGGCACGCTCACGCCGGAGGAGACCGAGGCAGTCGGCGTGGCGCTCATGCGGCTGGAGGAGACGGTGCGCGACCTGGCCGCGCGGTTCGGGCTCGAGCCGGACGAGCTGAACCTCGACCTGGGGCCGCTGGGTCGGTTGCTGTAGGAGGCCGGACACGCGGATGAGGGTGCCCTCCGCCGCGCTCGTCGTCGCCCGGTGGCTCCTGGCCCTCGTCGCTCCCGCGGCCGCGCTCGGGCTCACGCTGCTGCTGCGGCCGCTCCTTGGCCAGCCGGCGAGCGCGCCCTTCATCGCGGCCGTGCTGATCGTCGCCTGGCTCGGAGGCTTCGGCCCGGCGCTGCTCGCCACGAGCGTCAGCACGCTCGCCCTCGACTACTATTTCCTGTCGCCGGCCGGTGTCTTCTCGCTGGCCCCGGGCGACGTCGTGTGGCTCCTGCTGTTCGTGGCGGTGGCGGTCGCGACGGCGGGGCTGGTGGCCAGCCGCGGACGAGCCCGCGCGCGCCTGGCGTCCAGCGAGCAGCAGCTCCGGCTGGTGACCGATACCGCGCCGCAGCTCATCTACTACGTCGATCCCGGCCGCCGCTATCGGTTCGCCAACCGACCGTACGCCGAGCGCTACGGCCGCACGCCGGTCGATCTCGTCGGCCGCCGCGTCGCCGAGGTCCTGGGCCCGGAGCGGTACCTGAGCATCCGTGGCCATCTGACCGAGGCGCTCGCCGGACGCCGGATCACGTCCGAGCTGGCGCATCCCGGAGACACCGGGCTCCGCCACTTTCACGCGACGTACGTCCCGGACCTGGATGCCGTCGGAGCGGTGCAGGGGGTGGTGGTGGTCATCGACGACATCACCGCGCGCAAGCAGGCCGACGACGAGCGCGTGCGGCTGCTGGCGCTCGAGCAGGCGCGCCGCCGCGAGGCGGAGGCGATCGCCGAGCTCGGGCGCATTCTCACCGAGGGCCTCGACCTCGACACGGTCGCCCAGCGCATCGCCGAGCTGGCGCGCGGCCTGTTGCGTGCCACGGCCACGACCGTCTTTCGCGTCGATCCCGTCTCGCACGACCTCATCTGCCTGGCAATCTCGGGAGACCTGGGGGACGTGCGACCGGGCGCCGGGCTGCCTCGTGGAGCCGGGACCGTGGGGGTCGCCGTGGAGCGGGGGCGGCCGGTGACGACGGCCGATGTGCTGGAGGACCCGGAGATCGACGTGCCGCCCCAGGCACAGGAGCGGATGCAACCGGCGTCGTCCCGGGCGGTCCTGGCGGTGCCGCTACGGGCCAAGGGCCGGATCATCGGAGTGTTCGCGGTCGGTGACCAGCTCGGCCGCGTGTTCACGCCCGACGAGGTGCGGCTGGCCGAGGCGCTCGCCGACCATGCCGCCGCCGCGCTGGAGAACGCCCAGCTGTACACCGAGGCCGGCGAGCGCTGGCGCGAGGCCGAGCTGCTGAGCGAGCTGGCCCGTGCGATCAACGCCTCGCTCGATCTCGACACCGTCCTGGGTCGCGTCACCGCCGCGGCCAAGGAGTTGTGCCGCGCCGACCTGGCCCGGATCGCGCTGTGGGACGCCGGCCGCGAGGGCCTGGTGTTCCGCTACACGATCGGGACCCGGATCGGGGACCACGCCCAGGTGCGGCTGATGCCGGACGAGGGACTGGCCGGCGCGGTGCTGACCACTGGACAGCCGGTCCGCTCCGCCAGCGTGCTCGACGATCCCCGCCTGCATCCCGACTACGCGGGGATGATCCGCAGCGAGGGCAGCGTGGCGGTGATGGTGGCGCCCATCCGGATGGGGGAGGATGTCGAGGGCCTGCTCTACGTGGACAACCGCACGCCGCGCGCGTTCAGCGATCGCGACGAGGCGATTCTCATGCGGCTGGCCGATCACGCCGCCGTCGCGCTGCGCAACGCCCGGCTCTTCGCGGGTGAGCAGACGGCCCGCGGCGAGGCCGAGGCCCGGGCGGGCCGGACGCGCCTGCTGGCCGACGTCAGTCGCGTGCTCGCGGCGTCGCTGGACTACGAGTCCACGCTCGACGGCGTCGCCCGCCTGCTGGTCCCGGCCCACGCGGACTGGTGCGTCGTCCACCTGGCCCGCCGCGACGGCAGCGTGCGCCGGGTGGCGGTCGCGCACGCCGATCCCGCCCACGCGCCGCTGGCCGTGGAGACGCTGCGCATGCCGCCGACCCTGGACGGGCCGGACGAGGCCACCACCGCGCTGCAGGCGGTGCGGGCCGGGCGCCCGCTGCTGCTGGCGAGCGTGCCGTCCGCCGTGCTCGAGGAGGTCGTGGCGGATCCCCGCGACCGCCGCGTGGCCCTGGCCCTGCGGCCCCGCTCGATGCTGGTGGTACCGCTGGTCGCCCGTGGCCGCGTGCTGGGCGCCCTCACGTGGCTGCGCATCGCCAGCGCGACGCCGTACACCGCGGACGATCTCGGCCTGGCCGAGGACGTCGCCGCCCGCGCGGCGCTCGCGATCGACAGCGCGCGGCTCTATCGCCGGGCCGAGCGCGCGCGGGTCGAGGCCGAGGCCGCCAACCTCGCCAAGGACGAGTTCCTGGCCGTGCTCTCCCACGAGCTGCGCACGCCGCTGACGTCGATGCTGGGGTGGCTGCGCCTGCTCCGCACCGGGCAGCTCGATCCGGACAAGGTCGCGCAGGCGCTCGAGGTGGTCGAGCGCAACACGCGCACCCAGGCCCAGCTCATCAACGACCTGCTGGACGTCTCCCGGATCATCACCGGCAAGCTGGAGCTCGACCTCTACCCGGTCGAGCTCGCCCCGATCCTCGACGAGGCCGTGGCGTCCGGGCGGCGGGCCGCCGAGGTCAAGGGCGTCGCCATCGAGCTGGCGGTGGACGCAGCACCCGGCCCGGTGCTGGGTGATCCGCTGCGGCTGGGGCAGGTCGTCGGCAACCTGATCGCCAACGCCGTGAAGTTCACCTCGGCCGGGGGGCGGGTGCGGGTGAGCCTGGCGCGCGGGGACGCCGCGGCGGTGATCACCGTGGCCGACACCGGCATCGGCATCGAGCCCGAGGTGCTCGACCACATCTTCGACCGGTTCCGCCAGGCCGACAGCACGATCACGCGGCGGCACGGCGGACTCGGGCTGGGGCTGGGGATCGCGCGCCACCTCGCGGAGCTGCACGGCGGCACCGTGAGCGCCGAGAGCGAGGGCCTCGGGCACGGCGCGACCTTTACCTTGCGCCTGCCCCTGGCCGCGGCGGGCGAGCGTCTCGAGGACAGCGCGCCGCCACCGCCGGCCAGCCCCCGCCACGCCGTCCTGGACGGCGTGCGCGTGCTGCTCGTCGAGGACCACCGGGACACCGCCGAGCTGTTGCGCGCCGTGCTCGGCAGTCACGGCGCCGGTGTGCACGTGGCCGAGTCGTTGGCGGAGGCGCTGGCCACGCTGGCCGAGCGCGACTTCGACGTCCTCGTCAGCGACATCGGGATGCCCGACGGCACTGGCTACGAGCTGGTGCAGCGCATGCGTGAGCGCGCCGAGGCCGCCGGCCGCACGCCGGTGCCGGCGGTCGCGGTGACGGCGTTTGCCGGGGGGGAGGATCGGGAGCGGGCGCTGGCCGCCGGCTTCCTCGACTACGCCTCGAAACCGATAGAACCCGGAGCGCTGGTCGAAACGATCGCTCGCGCGGCGGCACGCCGCTGAAAAACGGCCATCTGCGACGTTTCGTCGGAGGGGGTCTCGACGGCCCCCTCCGAACCCTCCCCCAGGATTGCGCGGGCAAAGCCCGCGCGCGAAAGCGGCTCTCACCCAGGTCTCTGGCCCTTCGCGATCCGCGTAGGGTAATCTTCGATGGCGGAGTGACGAATTCGCAACGGTAGACAACTCGATGCGCGAGTCGAAGCGCGTGGTCGAAACGGGCATGCGAGATCCCGTTGGGGGGTGTCGGGGGGGAGCGGCGGTCGCTCCCCCCTGATACGAAAAAATCAATGAGCGTGAAGACAGGCATCAGCGTGAACGGCAGGAGCTATCGGTGGCCGGAGGCCCCGGTGGTGGTGGTGTGTGTGGATGGGTGTGAGCCGGAGTATGTGACGCGGGCGGTGGAGGCGGGGGTGGCGCCGTGGCTCGGGGACGTGGTGGCGAAGGGGACGGCGCTGGTGGTCGACGCCGTCGTGCCGACGTTCACCAATCCCAACAACCTGTCGATCGTCACCGGGGCGCCGCCGGCGGTGCACGGGATCTGCGGCAACTACTTCTACGACCGCGACGCCGACGCGGAGGTCATGATGAACGACCCGAAGTACTTGAGGTCGGACACGATCCTGGCGGCCTTCGCCCGTGCCGGAGCGTCGGTGGCGGTCGTCACCGCCAAGGACAAGCTGCGACGCCTGCTCGGTCACGGCATGCGCGGCGTCTGCTTCTCTTCGGAGCAGGCGGACCGCACGACCGTGGGCGAGCACGGCCTCGACGACGCGCTCGGCCTGGTCGGCCTGCCGCTGCCCTCGGTGTACAGCGCGGCGCTGAGCGAGTTCGTGTTCGCGGCCGGCGTGAAGCTGATGGAGTCGACACGGCCCGACGTGATGTACCTGTCCACGACCGACTACGTGCAGCACAAGCACGCCCCCGGCACGCCGGAGGCCAACGCCTTCTACCAGATGATGGATGGCTACCTCGCGACGCTGCACGGGCTCGGCGCCACCGTGGCCGTCACCGCCGACCACGGCATGAACGCCAAGACCGACGCGGCCGGGGCGCCGGCGGTCGTGTATCTGCAAGACGTGCTCGACGGCTGGCTCGGCACCGGGCAGGCGCGGGTGATCCTGCCGATCACCGACCCCTACGTCGTCCACCACGGCGCGCTGGGCTCCTTCGCCACTGTGTACCTGCCGGCGGCCGCCGACGCCGGCGCGCTCGGCCGCCGGCTCGGGGCGCTGCCCGGCGTGGAGGTGGTGCTGGACCGCGAGGCGGCCTGCGCGCGATTCGAGCTGCCCCCGGACCGGATGGGCGACCTCGTGGTGATCTCCGAGCGCCACGTGGTGCTCGGCACCGCTGCGGCGCGGCACGATCTCTCCGGCCTCGACGCCCCGCTGCGCTCGCACGGTGGCCTCAGCGAGCAGCGCGTGCCGCTGCTGGTCAATCGCCGTACCCCCGGCCTCGCCCCGGACGCGCGGCGGCGCAACTTCGACATCTTCGACGTCGTGCTCAACCGAGCGGAGGCGTGATGCGCGAGTGGGTCCTGCTCAACCCGGGCCCGGCCAACACGAGCCCGCGCGTGCGCCAGGCGCTGGTGACGCCCGATCTCTGCCATCGCGAGCCGGAGTTCTTCGAGGTGATGCGCGAGTGCCGGGAGCGCCTGGTGGGCGTGCTCGGTGCGGCCCCGGCCTTCGACGCCGTCCTGTTCACCGGCTCCGGCACCGCCGCCGTGGAGGCGACGGTCGCCTCGGCGGTGCCGGAGGACCGGTCGCTGCTCATCGTCGACAACGGCGTCTACGGCGACCGGATGCGCCGGATCGCCCAGGCCCACCGCATCCTGGCCGAGGTGCTCCGCTATGACTTCGTCACGCCGGTGCCACCGGCCGACGTCGCCCGGGCGCTGCGCGAGCACCCGGAGATCAGCCACGTCGCGCTCGTGCATCACGAGACGACCACCGGCCTGCTGAACCCCGTGGAGGCGGTGGCCGACGTCGCGGCCGCGGCCGGGCGGCGTGTGATCGTCGACGCGATGAGCAGCCTCTTCGGCGAGCCGCTGGACGTCACGCACGAGGGCATCGACTTCGTGACGGCCAGCGCCAACAAGTGCCTGCAGGGGATCCCCGGTGTCTCGTTCGTGCTGGCCCGCCGGACGGCGCTGGAGGCGTTGAAGGGGCGGTCGCCCCGCAGCGTCTACCTGGACCTGTTCAATCACTGGACGACCCAGGAGCAGGACAACACGCCGTTCACGCCGGCCGTCCAGGTGCTGCACGCCACCCGCGAGGCCCTGCTCGAGCTGGAGGAGGAGGGCGTGGCCGCGCGGATCGCGCGCTATGCCGAGAACTGCCGCGTGCTGCGCCGGGGCATGGCGGCCCTCGGCTTCGAGATCCTGGTGCCGGCGGCAGCGCGCTCGAACATCCTCACGACGTTCCGGCTCACGCCGGGCCTGACCTACGACGCGCTGCACGACGCGATGAAGCAGCGCGGCTTCATCATCTACGCGGGCCAGGGCGAGATCCGCACCTACGCGTTCCGCGTTGCCAACATGGGCACGCTCACGCCCAAGGACATGCAGGCCGTGGTGGCGGCGTTCGCGGAGAGCCTCACCGAGCTCCGGCCCTGAGCCGCGAGTGAGCCTCGCGGCCCTCGCCCTCGTCCTGTGCGCCGCCGGCCTGCACGCCGGCTGGAACGCGCTGGCCAAGCGCGGCGGCGACCAGGTCGTCTTCCTGTGGCTGTCCACGCTCGTCTCGACCGCGGCCCTGCTCCCGTTCGGCCTCGGGCATCTCGTCACCGCCGGGTTGCCGGCGGCGGCGGTGCCGTTCGTGCTCGCGACGATCGTGCTGCACGCGTTCTATTTCTACGCGCTCGGCCGCGCCTACGCCTCGGGCGCCTACTCGCTCGTGTACCCGGTGGCCCGCGGCCTGGGCGTGGCGCTGGTGCCGATCGTCGCGCTGCTGGTGTTCGACGAGCGGCTGTCGCCGGCCGGCACGCTCGGGATCGTGCTGGTGGTGGGCGGGATCGTCGCGCTCCACGTGCTGCCGGCCGGCGGCGCGCGCCGCGCCGGCGGCGGCGCCAGCCTCGTGTGGCCGATCGTGACCGGGCTGACGATCGCGACCTACTCGCTGGTCGACAAGGCCGGCGTGGCCCGGCTCAACCCGGTGCCGTACATGTTGCTGCTCGAGGGGGGCTGCGCGGCGCTCGGCCTGCCGTTGCTCCGGATGCGGCGCGACGCCGTGCGGCGCGAGCTGAGCCACTGGCCCACCATCGTGCTCGCCGCCGTGATGAGCGCGCTGGCCTACACGCTGGTTCTGTTCGCGTTCCGGCTGTCGAAGACGGGATACGTGGTGGCCACCCGCGAGCTGTCGATCGTGCTGTCGGCGGTGATCGGCAGTCTGTGGCTGCGCGAGGGGCGCCTGGGCCCGCGCCTGGCCGGGGCCACCATCGTCCTTGCCGGCGTCGTCTGCATCGCGTTCGCGCGCTAGGATCGCCCCGGTACGTCCACGTGGCATCGGGGTTGCTGCATCGCCGGGCATGGCCGCTGATCCCGATCCAGCCGGCCCCGAGCCGGAGAGCCCGGTGCACCAGTTCACCGTGCAGCGTGGCATGTCGGTCGTGCTCGTGATCGAGACCACCTTCTGGTACTCCGGCCTCCTGCAGGCGGCCCTGGCCCGCATCACCCTCGAAGGCGAGAACTAGGCTTCCGTGCGGCGCGTGGCCCTCGTCGTCCTCGGGCTGGCGGGCCTCGTGGGGCTGCTGCTCGCCGTCGGCGTGCTGCGCCTGCGCGTGGAGCCCGGCGACTGGGTCAGCGCCTCACCGTTCTGGAAGGAGGAGCCGGGTCGGGCGCCGCTGCCGCCCGCACTCGGTGTGTGGGTCGAGCTGGCCCGCACGGTCAAGCCGGCCGTGGTCAACGTCAGCACGACGCAGCGGACGGCGCCGCGCGGCGGCCCCGAGGACTTCTTCCGCCGCTTCTTCGGCGAGCCGCCGCCGGGGCCGCGCGGCCGCCAGAGCCTGGGTTCCGGGTTCGTGGTCTCGGCCGACGGTTACGTCGTGACCAACGTGCACGTCGTCCGCGGAGCGAGCGAGATCGTGGTGCGGCTGGCCGATCACAGCGAGCACCGGGCTCGCCTCGTCGGCAGCGACCCCAAGACTGACATCGCCCTGCTCAAGATCGACGCTGGCGGGCTGCCGACGCTACCCTTCGGCGATTCGGACCAGGCGCAGGTCGGCGAGCCCGTGATGGCGATCGGCAACCCGTTCGGGCTCGAGCAGACGGTGACGACCGGCATCGTGAGCGCCAAGGAGCGCTTCATCGGCGCCGGGCCCTACGACGACTTCATCCAGACCGACGCGTCGATCAACCCTGGGAACTCCGGGGGGCCGCTGGTGGACACGCGGGGCGCCTTGATCGGCATCAACACCGCGATCTTCTCGCAGTCGGGCGGCTCGATCGGCATCGGCTTCGCCATTCCGGTGAACATCGCCAGGGAGGTCCTGCCCCAGCTCCGGGCCGCCGGCAAGGTGACCCGCGGTTACCTGGGCGTCGCGGTGGCGCCGGTGCCTCCCGAGGTCCGCCGCGGGCTCGATCTACCGCCCCAGCGTGGCGCGCTGGTGGTGCAGGTGGTCCCGCGCTCGCCGGCGCCGGCCGGCGGGGTCGCGGAAGGCGACGTCATCACGGCGTTCCAGGACGCGCCGATTCTGAGTCCCACCGACCTCACGCGGCGGGTGGGAGGCACGCCGCCGGGGACCCGGGTGACCCTGAGGATCGCCCGCCGGGGTGGGGAGCGGACCGTGTCGGTCACGCTGGGCCGCCTGCCGGACGAGCCGACCTCTGAGGATCGCTGACCGGGCGGGCAGCCTGCGGTTGCCCAGTGTGGCCAGGTGCTTGCTCAAACGTGGCAACCCCGGTGCGACCCTGGACCCGGCGGCCGGACCTCAGAAGAAGCCGCGGCGGGTGCCTGCGGCCGGCATCCGCCGCGCGCAGTCGGGGCACAGGTCGGGCGAGAGGTCGGCCTCGGACTCCCGCCGTACGTAGTCCTCCAGCGGCATCCAGCATCCCGCCTCGTCCCGGGCCTTGCGACACCACGCGCAGACCCGGATGACACCCGACAGGATCCGAAGCTCCCGCTGGGCCGCCTGCAGCTCGCGCCAGCGGCGCCAGGAGAAGATCGCGAAGCCGCCGACGACCACCAGGGCCAGGCTCACGAGGTCGTCGACCGCCTCCTGGACGTGCAGCCACTGGGCGAGATGGCCGAACGCGGTCGTCGTCGTCAGGATGACGAACAGCAGCGCCCCGACGATTGTCACCAGCAGCAGATCTTCGATCGCGCGGCTCGTCGGAGGGGGGCGCATGTGCCTGATCCTGCGCACGGTCGACGGCGAAATCAAGGGGTCGACGGCGATGCTAGAATCCGACTCGTCATGAGCGACCTCGATCCGCTGAGCCGCCGGCAGGTGCAGGGCGACGTCGCCGCGCTGGCCGGCACCATCGAGCGCGCGGCCGGCGACCTCGCGCTCGGCGAAGAGCCGTCGAGCTTCGCCGCGGTGCTGGAGGCGGGAGCCCCGCGTGACTGACCTCACGCTGACCCAGGCGGCGGCGGCCATCGGCGCCCGCACGCTCTCGGCGGTGGAAGCCACCCGCGGGTGCCTCGATCGCATCGGCCGTCTCGACGGCCGGCTGCGCGCGTTCATCACGCTCGACGCCGAGGGCGCGCTGGCCCGCGCGCAGGCGCTCGACGCCGACCTGGCGGCGGGCCGTCGTCGGGGGCCGCTACACGGGGTGCCGCTGGCCTACAAGGACCTCTGCCACATCCGCGGGCTGCCGACCTCGTGCGGCACCAAGACGGCCGAGTACTTCACCGGCGAGCTCGAGTGCACGGCGGTCGCGCGACTGCGCGCCGCGGGTGCGGTGACGCTCGGCAAGCTCAACATGACCGAGCTGGCGCTGGGACCCTTCGGCGACAACCCGCACCACGGCAACGTCGACAACCCGTGGAAGGTCGGCCACGTCTCCGGCGGCTCGTCGAGCGGTTCGGGTGCGGCGGTGGCGGCGGGTCTGGCGTTCGGGGCGCTGGGCTCGGACACCGGCGGGTCGATCCGGCTGCCGGCGTCCTGTTGCGGCATCGTCGGGATCAAGCCGACCTACGGGCGGGTGAGCCGGGCCGGCGCCATGGCGCTGTCGTGGTCGCTCGATCATCTGGGCCCGATGGCCCGCACCGTGCGCGACGCCGCGCTGATGCTCGAGCTCGTGGCCGGCCACGACCCGCACGACGCCACGTCGAGCCCGCGGCCGGTGGGCGCGCTGGTGGCGGCGCTCGAGCGGTCGCCGGCGGGACTGCGGGTTGCCCTGCCGGAGAACTATTACTTCGACGGCGTGGACCCCGAGGTGCGGGCGGCCGTGGAGACGGCGGCCCGCGTGCTCGCCTCGCTCGGCGCCCGGGTGCAGACCGTGCGCCTGCCCGATCCGGCCACGCTCAACGACGTGGCCAATATCCTGGCGCGCTCGGAGAGCGCGGCCATCCACACCCGCGTGCTCCGCGAGCGGCCGCACGAGCTGGGCGCCGCCGTGCGCAGCCGGCTCGAGGTGGGCCTGCACATCGCCGCGCACGACTACCTGCAGGCCGGGCGGCTGCGCGCGCGGCTCACCCGTGAGTTCGTGGCCGAGGTCTTCGCGGAGGTGGACGTGGTGCTGGCGCCCGGCATCCCCGAGCCGGCGCCGGTGCTGGAGGCGGTCACCGCGGGATCCGCGGACGAGATCGTGCGTCGCATGGGCCGCTTCTCGCGGCTCACGCGGCCGTTCAACGTCCTCGGCCTGCCGGTCGTCTCGCTGCCGTGCGGCGTCTCGGCCGCCGGCCTTCCGCTGGGCCTGCAGATCGTCGGCCGCCCCTTCGACGAGGCCACGATCCTGCGCCTCGCCCACGCGTACGAGCAGGCGACCGACTGGCACCTGCGTCGTCCCGAGGTGTAGTGCAAGACGACCGACCGGCGAAGGCCTGGCACGTCTTCGCCACCTACGGCGCGGCGGTGGCCGTCAGCGTCGCGACCGCCGTCGTGGCCATCGGGTTCCTTCAGGCGACGTACCCCGACGTCCCGGACACGGCGCTGGTGCGCATGCTGCCCGTCCTGCTGGTCGGCAGCCTCGCCACGTCCGCGGGTCTGTTGCTGACGCTGCTCCTTTTCGTCCGCCCGCTGGACGCGGCGCACTTTCGGCTGCTGCCGGGCTGGGAGACGGGCCCGACGCTGGCGGTCATGACGCTGGGCCTCCTGGCGCTGAGCCAGACGCTCGACTCGGTGACGCGGCTGATCGGGCTGGCCGATCGGGGCTCCATCGCCCTGTTCCGACAGGTGCTCGAGCGGGCGGGCGGGACCGACCTGTTCGCTGCCGTGGTGGTGCTGGGCTTCGGCGCCGGCGCTGCCGAGGAGATTTTCTTCCGCGGGTACATGCAGTCGCGGCTGCGCGAGCACTGGTCGCCGCGGGCGGCGGTGCTGGCGACGAGCGCGGCCTTCGCCATCCTGCACGCCGACGTTGCCGGCGTGCACGTGGGGGTGACGCTCGCGCTGGGGCTCTACCTGGGTTTCGTCGCCGAGATCTCCGGCAGCACGCTGCCGGCGATCGTCTGTCACATCGTCAACAATGTCGTCTACACGGTGCAGACGGCGCTGGGCTTCGCCGTGCTCGGCCGTGACGCCAACCTGATCGCCGCCGCCGTCGGCGCCGCGCTCGTCGTCCTCTGCGTGCTCTGGCTGCGGCGCGCGACGCCGCGGCCGATGCCGGTCTGAACCTTGCGGCCTCGCGGGAGCCGGCGGTACCCTACGGGCCACCGGAGACACATCACGGACCCGACCATCGACTCGAGTCTCGCCGAGCGCTCATGAGCGACATCAGCCGCCTGGCGGCGTTGTTCGCCGAGGCCCGCCGCCCCGTCGCCTTCACCGGAGCCGGCGTCAGCACCGAGTCCGGGATCCCCGACTTCCGGAGTCCGGGCGGTGTCTGGGCGCGCTTCGACCCCGCGGAGTTCACCTACCAGAACTTCGTCGGCAGCGCGGAGGGCCGGCGCCGCTACTGGGCGCTGGGGCGGGCGACGTACCCGGTCATCCGCGCGGCGACGCCCAACGCCGCCCATCTGGCGCTGGCCGAGCTGCACCGGCTCGGGCGCCTGGACTGCTGCATCACCCAGAACATCGACAACCTGCACCAGCGGGCCGGACTGCCGGCCGAGTCGGTGATCGAGCTGCACGGCAACGCCACCCGGGCCCGGTGCCTGGACTGCGGTGCCCCGTGCACCCGCGACGAGCTGCACGCGCGGCTCGAGCGCGGCGTCGACGTGCCCGACTGTCCCGTGTGCGGCGGCATCGTCAAGCCGCACACGATCCTGTTCGGCGAGGCGATGCCAAAGGATGCGGTGGAGGAGGCCGAGCGCCGGGCCGGCGCCGCGGACCTCTTCGTCGTGCTCGGTTCCTCGCTCGCCGTCTACCCGGCCGCCTACATGCCGATTCACGCCAAGCGCGCGGGCGCCACGCTCGCCATCGTCAACCTCGAGCCGACCCGCGCCGACGCCCAGGCGGATCTGGTGATCCGCGCCGGCGCCGGCCCGGTGATGGCGGCGGTGGTGGACGAGCTGCGCGCGCGCATTCCCCAGGGAGGATGAACGCCTCGTGGCTTCCGACGACCGTGCGCTGATCGACGAGTTCATACGTGCCCGCACCGAACCCCGACTGCATACCCCGCCCAGCGAGCAGGGGCGCCGGCTCGACCTCGCCGAGGCCTATCGCCTGCAAGACAAGTTGCGCGAGGCGCTGCTCGCGCGCGGCGAGCGGCTGGCGGGATGGAAGGCCGCGTTCACCACGCGCGCGGCCCAGGAGGCCAACCAGATCACCGAGCCGGGGTGCGCGTTCCTGCTTGCCTCGGGCGTGCTGGCCAGCGGCGCCGAGGTGTCGTTCGCGCGGTTCAGCGGCCTGGCCGTCGAGGCCGAGGTGGCGTTCGTCATGCGGACGGACCTCGCCGGCCCCGGCGTCACTGCCGTGCGCGCCGCGACCGCGGTGGAGGGCGCGCTGCCGGCGCTGGAGCTGGTGGACTTCCGCTACAGCGGCAAGGCGGTCGGCACCGACGTCATCGCCGAGGGCGTCTACGCCGTCGCCATCGTGCTCGGCGGCGCGCTGACGCCGATCACCGGCCTCGACCTGGCCCTGGAAGGGCTGATCTACGAGCACAGCGGCACGATCGCGGCGACCGCCACCGCGGCCGAGGTCATGGGCAACCCGCTCAACTCGCTGGCGTGGGTGGCCAACCACCTGGGCGCGCGCGGTCTCGGCCTGCGGGCCGGCGACATCGTCATGACCGGCTCGGTGTCGAAGCTCCTGCGGCCCAAGGCGGGCGACACCGTGCGCGCCACCTACACGCGCCTGGGCTCGACCTCGGTGCGTTTTGCCTGATCGGGGCGACGCTTGCCCCCCGGGCCGCGGGGGCGGGCTGAGCGTCGAGACCCTCGTCGCCCGCACGCGCGCGCGCCTGCCCGGGCGCGCGCGGCGGGTGGTGCCGCCGGGTCCGCTGATACGGGCGGCGGTGCTGGTACCGATCGTCGATCACGGCGAGGCCTTCCTGGTCTTCGCCCAGCGCACCGACCGCGTGGGCCAGCACGCCAGCCAGATCTCGTTTCCCGGGGGCCGTATCGACGCCGACGATTCCGACGAGCTGCACGCGGCGCTGCGGGAGGCGGAGGAGGAAGTCGGGCTGGCGCGCTCCGCGGTGGAGCCACTGGGCATGCTGGACGACACCGAGACGTTCGCCACCCAGTTTGTCATCACGCCCTGGGTCGGGGTCGTGCGCGAGCCGGTCGTGTGGCAACCCGACGGCCACGAGATCGAGAAGGTGATCGAGGTGCCGGTGGCGGCGCTGCTTGCCCAGGGCTGCTTCCGGGTCGAGCGGTGGGAGCGCAACGGCGTGGCGCGCGACGTATATTTCTACGACTACCAAGACACGACGATCTGGGGCGCGACGGCCCGTATCCTCAAGCAGTACCTGGATCTCGTGGGGACCGAATGAGCGGGGCCCGAGCGCGAGCCAGAGTGGAAGGGGCGATAGGTCTCTGCATCGCGTGCGCGCACGCGCGCTCCGTCGTCTCCGGGCGGGGCTCGACCTTCTGGCTGTGCGGCCTCAGTGCGGTGGACGCGCGGTTCGCCAGGTACCCGCGGCTGCCGGTGATCCGCTGCGCCGGATTCACCGAAGCCCCGGGCGATACTCGGCCTCCCGACCGCTCGGACGACTCCTAGCGCGGTAGCGCGGAGGGCGCCGGAGCGCCGAAGGTCATGTCGATCGTGACGGGGTCGCCCCGGCGGGCTCACGCGGTACATCTGCCCGTTGTCCAGCACGACCACATGCTGTGGCTCATCCACCCGCGCCACGGTCCGCGATACGCCGGCCCCGCGCCCGTGGTCCGATTGATCGGCGCATCCCGATCCCAATACGCTGACGGACTCGTCGCACACCCGCCCACGCCACCGACGGCGAGCAGTCCTCCATCGATGTCTTCTCTCGATGTCTCTGGGGAGAGGGATCGCAAGCGGCTTGCCAGTGAGACTCGAGACAGAGCGTTCGATGCCCAAGCGCCCGTTCCGCGCTCGGGGGGAGCGGCGCGCTCCCCCCATGTGTTCTCTGGGCGCCTACGGCGCCCAGAGAAACAAGAACTTCGGCCCCCCCGCCGAAAGCCCGGCGGCCTGCGAGAGCATCTCGAGCGTTCCAGCGTTCGTCTCCGCGCGCGCGAAGTACGTCGCGCGGTACTCGCGCGGGCGCTTGTAGACGATCACGCGCGCCTCGTCGAGGCCGGCGGCGCGCCGGGCGGCGTCGAGCGCATCCGGGATGTAGCCGATCCGGTCGATGAGCTTGTGGCCCAGCGCCTGCTCGGCGGTGTAGATGCGGCCGTCGGCCAGCGTCGCCGCCGTCGCCGCTCCGATCTTGCGGCGGTCGACCAGCTTGGCGACGAACTGGCGGTGCAGATCGTCGATGACCGACTGGAAGATCGCCCGCTCCTCGGGCGTGAGCTGGCGGAAAGGACTGCCCATGTCCTTGCGCTCGCCCGACTTGATCGCCGCCGCCGCCAGACCGACCTTCTGCATGAGGCTCTCGGCGTTGAGGCTGATCATGATGACGCCGATGGAGCCGGTGACCGTGGTGGGGTGGGCGATGATGGTGTCGGCGGCGAGGGCCACGTAGTAGCCGCCGGAGGCGGCGACGTCCATCATGGAGGCCACGATCGGCACGCCGCTGGTGCGCTTGAAGCTCTCCAGCTCGCGGAACATGATGTCGGACGCCGTCACGGTGCCGCCCGGGCTGTTGATGCGCACGACGACCGCGCGCACCTTGGGATCGCCGGCCGCCTTCTTCAGCTCCTCGCGCAGCCGGACCAGCATCGGCACCCGCGGCGGCGGGGTGCCGATCGTGAGCGTTCCGCTCGGGGTGTCGTCGGAGAGGAAGCCGGAGACGTCCATGAGGAGGATCTTGGCGTCGCCGCGGCCCTCGACGGTCTCCTCCTCGAGCGGGCGGATGCGCGGGGTGAGGTCCACCGAGATCACCGAACAGCCAGCCAGCAGCAGCGCGCCGACGAGGGCGACGATCCCACGCATGGCGCCAGTATACGCGGGGGTGCCTGGCGGCGCGCAACGCGAGCGCGCGCGACCCCGATCAGGAGTCCTCCTCCCGCCAGCACGGCGGTAGTCGGGCGTACTCTCGCGCCGCGGCGGTCGGGCGCACTGGAGGTCGCGGGCTATCGAGGCGCGTCCCGGCAGAGCCGGGACGCGCCGAGCCACCCTTGGGAAGTATGGGGGGCCCTGTCGTGGCCCCCCATTCTATCGACGATGAAAATCCGGGATGACGTCGGTGGCGAGCTGGCCGAGCTGATCGAGCATGCGGTCGGGGGGGCACATCGGCCGCAGGATGAACTTCGAGGCGCCGCCGGCGACGTATTCCTCCAGCCGCTCGCGCACGAGCGCGGGCGGGCCGAACGCGGTGCACCGCGCCAGCGCGGCGTCGTCGATGCGGCCCCGGGGCACGAAGGGCGCGGCCATCGCGCGGGCGGCGTCGGGATCGGGGTCGAGGCAGCAGTAGAACAGCACGCCGAAGTGATCGGCCGGGACCTCGCGGCCGGCCCCGACGGCGAACGCCTGGGTCTTCTGCACGCCGACGCGGAACTGCTCGGGCGTGATGAAGGAGGGAATCCAGCCGTCGCCCAGCCGGCCCGTGCGCCGCATGGCGGCCTCGCTGTTGCCCCCGATCCACAGTGGCAACGGCTGCTGCACGGGCTTCGGCAGCACCGTGATGCGGTCCAGCCGCCAGAACTCACCCTCGAACGTCACCTCGTCCTCGCTCCAGCACCGGCGCATGATGGCGATGGCCTCGTCGGTGCGCCGCCCGCGCTCGCGGAACGGGACGCCGGCGGCCAGGAACTCGCGCTCCTGCTCGGCGCCGATCCCGAAGGCTGGCAGCAGCCGGCCGCCCGACAGGTAGTCGACCATGGCGATCTCGCGCGCGGCCAGCACCGGCGTCCGGAATGGCGTCACGAACACGCTGGGGCCGAACTTGAGCCGCGTCGTGCGGGCCGCGATGGCCGCCATCGCGGTCATCGGCTCCGGAATCGGCTGCGGGGAGGACAGCCGCTCGGAGAACCATAGCGAGTCGATCTCGCTCTTCTCGCAGAGCTCGACGAACCGCCAGAAGAAGTCGCGACCGGCCGAGCCGGTCGGCCACGGGCCGGGCATCACGCCGACGCGATACTTGATGGGCATGGGCCGGACTCTATCACGTCACGGATTCCTTCGACGTCGGGTGGGGCGCCATCCGCTGCGGGCGCCGGGGGAACATCAGCGAGGCGAGCACCGAGGCGGCCAGGGCCGCGCCGATGATGCCCAGCGACCACAGGATCGGGAACTTGCCGCCGAAGGCGGTGTCGAGCCAGACCATCTTGAGCCCGACGAACGCCAGCACCAGCGCCAGCCCGTAGCGGAGCAGGTGGAAGCGCTCGACCGCGCCCCCCAGCATGAAGTACATCGAGCGCAGCCCGAGGATGGCGAAGATGTTGGAGGTGAACACGATGAACGGCTCGCGGGTGAGCGCGAAGATGGCGGGCACCGAGTCGATCGCGAACACGATGTCGGTCGCCTCCAGGCACAGCAGCGCCACCAGCAGCGGCGTGGCCCACACGCGGCCGTCTTCGCGGACGAGGAAGCGCTGGCCGCGGAAGCCGGGCGTCACCGGCAGCCAGCGCCGGACGAGACGGATGAGGAGGTTCTTGTCCGGCTCGACGTTCTCCCCGGAGCCGAGCGCCATCTTCACACCGGTGATGATGAGGAAGACCCCGAAGAGCCAGACGACCCAGTGGAACTGCAGCAGCACCGCGCCCAGGGTGATGAAGATGGCGCGGAACACCAGGGCGCCCAGGATGCCGTAGAAGAGCACGGTGTACTGGTAGCGGGGTGGCACCGCGAAGTACCGGAGCACGAGCACGAAGACGAAGATGTTGTCGACCGAGAGCGAGTACTCGACAACGTAGCCGGTGAGGAACTCCAGCGCGACCTGCCAGGCGGCGGCCTCGGCGTCGAATCCGGGCAGGGCGCTCAGCCGCGCGTCCTGGGGCAGGCGCCACACCGCGTAGGCGTAGAGCCCGGCATTGAAGGCGAGCGCCAGGCTGACCCAGATCGTGCACCAGACCACCGCCTCCCTGAAATGCATCTCGCGGGCCTCGCGGCGGAAGACGCCGAGGTCCAGGGCCAGCAGGACCAGCACGCCGGCGACGAACAGGCCGTACAGCCACCAGTAGACGGCAAAGGGAAACAGCAGGCCCATGACCTCAAGCCTCCCGCCCGGCACCGGGCCCCGGGGTCAACAACACCGGGCAGCCGGCGTGACGGACGACGCGCTCGTGGACGGCCCTGAACCAGAGGCCGGCGGCCGGCGTCACGGCCATGAGCAGCACGTCGGCCGCCCAGGCGCGGGCGTGCTCGGCGATCGTGCGGCCGGCGTCGCCATGGGAGACGGGCGCCCAGACGACGTCGCCGGCGCCGGGCAGCATCGGCGCCAGCTCGTCGATTACCCGCTGCACGCGCTTTTCCTCGATATCGCGCCAGGCCGCGCGGGCGGCCCGGTACATGCGGGCGGCGGGCGGAATCAGCGATGTGAACGGTGGCGAGGGCACCGCGAGGACGGCCAGGATGCGGATCGACGGCTTGGACCACAGGGCAACGGTCCGGTAGGTCTCGCGACCCCAGCCGTCCGGCTCGCCGCCGTGAACGGCGAGCAGGACGCGGGGCGGCGTGGCAATGCGATTGATATCGTGTGACGTGACAGTGCTCATGGCTCTCCCTCCGCGCGCAGAGTGGTGGCGTGAACTCGACGGACGGGCGCGGAACGAGAGAGTTAGTGGTCTTCGGACGTGGACGCGGGATCGGGCGTAGGCGGCGGGACCTTCCGGACCGGCGCGCGGGCCGGGCGGGCCGGCGACCGGCGGGGCGTGGGGCGCGGGCGCTTCAGCGCCGCCGAGGTGACGCCCTTCGGCGCCGCCGGGGACGCGACGTGCACGAGCCGCAGCAGGCGCCGCCGGCCGTGCGCCGCCTCCTCGAACTCCTCGAACGCCTCGCTGGCCTCGGGCATCACGGGACTGCCGAGATCCATGACGACGGCGAGCACGAGGATCAGCACAAAGCGAAGGCTGCCCATGTGGAGGTTCATGGTACCTGGCCGGCGTACCGCGATCCACCAGGTTTGCGCTGGGCCCCGCCAACGATTGACGCTGCCGGGCCGCCCTCGTAGAATGAACCGCGGTTCAGCCGGGTTGAGCGAGACCGCCCGAGATGAGAGATCCCGACAAGCCCCAGCAGATCGTCGAGGCTGCCATCCGCGTCTTCGCGCGGAACGGTTACTACAACTCGCGCGTGTCCGACATCGCGCGCGAGGCCGGCATCGCCAGCGGCACCATCTACCTCTACTTCAAGACCAAGGAAGAGATCCTCGTCACGCTCTTCCGCGACAAGATGGCGGCCTTTGTCGCCCAGCTCCGGCGGGAGATCGCCGGGGAGCCGGACCCGGTGGCGAAGATCCGCCGCCTGGTCGGCGTGCACTTCTCGGTGCTCGAGCAAAGCCCGGCGCTGGCCGAGGTCGTGCAAGTCGAGCTGCGGCAGGGGCACAAGTTCTTCCGCGGCGCCTCCGCCCACGAGGTCTCCGCCTACTTCGAGCTGATCGGCTCGATCCTGGAGGAGGGCGTGGCGGCGGGCCGGTTCCACGCCGACCTGCCGGTGAAGGTCGCGACCAAGATGCTGTTCGGCGCCATGGACCAGGTGGCCACCTCGTGGGTGCTCGGCAAGCGGGGCTACCGCCTCGTGGACGCCGCCGACGCGGTCGCCACGATCTTCCTCAAAGGAGTGACCCGCGATGGCGTATGAGACGCTCGTGCTGGGCCGCGAGGATGCGATCGCGGTCGTCACGCTCAACCGGCCGCCGGCCAACGCGATCAGCGAGCCGCTCATTCGCGAGCTGAACGTCGCGCTGAACGAGCTGCAGGCGGACGCCGCCGTGCGGGCGGTGGTGCTCACCGGCAGCGGCGACCGGATCTTCTGCGGCGGCGCCGACCTCGGCTCGGCCTTCTCCGGCGGCGACGTCGAGGCGTTCATCCGGTTCGGCAACAGCGTGATGCGCAAGATGGAGCGCTTCCCGAAGCCGATCATCGCGGCCATCAACGGGCACGCGATGGGCGGCGGCTGCGAGATCGCCATGGCCTGCCACCTCCGGCTGCTGAAGGAGACGGCCCGCATGGGCCAGACCGAGTCCAATCTGGGCATCATTCCGGGCTATGGCGGCACCCAGCGGCTGCCGCGGCTCATCGGCCGGACGAAGGCGCTGGAGTTCCTGCTGCTCGGCACCCAGATCCCCGCCGCGGAGTGTCTGAGCCTGGGCCTCGTGAACCGCCTGTGCCGGGAAGGCGAAACGCTCGATGACGCCAAGGCGCTCGCGCGTCAGCTCGCCCGGCGGGCGCCGCTGGCGACGGCGGGGATCATCAAGGCGGTCGACGAAGGGCTGGAGTCACCGATGGCACGCTCGATCGACGTCGAGCTCGACGCCTTCATGCCGACCCTGCGCAGCGAGGACGCCGCCGAGGGCATCCAGGCGTTCTTCGCCAAGCGCGAGCCCGAGTTCAAGGGGCGCTGACATGGCGAGTCGGTAGTGGACCTCGGCATCGCCGGCAAGGTCGCGCTGGTCACGGGCGGAGCCCGCAGCCTCGGCAAGGCGGACGCGACGGTGCTGGCCGGCGAGGGCTGCAAGGTCGCCATCGTGGATCTCAACGCCGAGGGTGCCGAGGAGGCGGCCACGGAGCTCACGACCGGCGGCGGGGTGGCGCGCGGCTACGCCTGCGACATTCGCGACACCGCCCAGGTGCAGGAGACGGTGAGCCGCGTCGAGCGCGAGCTGGGACCGGTCGACATCTGCGTGAACAACGCGGGGATGATCTACACGGTCGGCCAGCTCAAGGACATGCGCGACGAGGACTGGGAGTTCAACCTCGCCGTGAACCTCACGGGCACCATGAAGATCACCCGGGCGGTGTTCCCCGGGATGCGCGAGCGCCGCTGG
This sequence comes from uncultured Candidatus Rokubacteria bacterium, assembly GCA_963743355.1. Lineage (GTDB taxonomy): Bacteria > Methylomirabilota > Methylomirabilia > Rokubacteriales > CSP1-6 > AR5. The sequence continues at coordinate 1,005,323 of CAVUPM010000002.1, read as the reverse complement.
GGTCGCATCGTGTGTATGGCGTCCATCGCCGGGCTGATGGGCGGCTTCGGGCAGACGGCGTACTCGACGAGCAAGATCGGCGTGGTCGGCTTCGCGAAGTCGGTCGCGCTGGAGGGCGCGCGCCACAACGTGACCTGCAACGCCGTCGCGCCCGGCATCATCGCGCCCAACGCGAGCCTGAGCCCGCTGTACGAGCGTATGGTCAAGCGCGTGGCGATGCAGCAGGAGGGGCAGCCGGAGGACGTGGCGTGGGCGATCGCGTTCCTGTGCTCGGAGCGCGCCCGCTACATCACCGGCGCGGTGGTCCCGATCACCGGGGGCATGGATCTCTTCACGTTCTAGGAACGCCCACAAGGAGGCGGCAATGCCGACAGTCAAGGAGTCCTTCGACGCGATGCCGAGCCGGTTCCGCTCCGACAAGGCGACCGGCACCAGCGCGGTGATCCAGTACGACGTGAGCGGCGACGGGGGCGGCACCTGGAACGCCGTCATCAAGGACGGCGCCTGCGCCGTGAACCAGGGCGCGGCCCCGAACCCCAACCTGACGCTGCAGATCGCGGCGTCGGACTGGCTCGACATGCTGTCGGGCAAGCAGTCCGGCCAGATGCTGTTCATGTCGGGCAAGCTCAAGATCAAGGGCGACATGGGCCTGGCCATGAAGCTGGGCTCGATGTTCTCCATGTAGGAGTCGCGGCGTGCCGCGGTGCGAAAAGGCGATTGACGCACCGCGGTAACGCCGTGCGATACTGAGGGCGCCGGTCACTGTCCCGTCGGCGGCCCCTCGCGGTTGCCGCGGAGGAGGAGCCCTTCGATGGGTCAGGAGAGGTTCGCCGATGTGGTCGAACGGTTTACCAACGGCTTCGCGGCCGCAGGCGCGGCGCCGGCGCCGGAGACGGTCAAGCAGTGGCAGGAGGAGGTGGACCGCAACGTCCGTCGCCTGACGAATCTCGGGCGACTGGCCGTCGCCCCGGAGCCGCGCACGGGGCAGACGCCCCGCCAGGAAATCTACAAGCGCAACAAGTCGCGCCTGTACCGGTACGAGTCGAGCCGCCGCCACCGCACGCCCGTCCTGTTCGTGCCGAACCTCGGCATCAGCCGTCCCTACATCTTCGATCTGCTGCCCGGCGGCTCGTTCATCGAGCACATGACCCGCGAGGGCTTCGACTTCTACCTGCTGGACTGGGGCGTCTTCGGCCCCGAGGACAACGACCTCACCTTCGAGGACTGTGTGGTGAAGATCCTGCCGCGCATGGCCCGCAAGGTCTTGGAGTCCTCCGGCGCCTCCGAGCTGACCGTGCTCGGCTACTGTATGGGCGCGCCGCTCGCCGCCTCGTTCGTGGCCTCGCACCCCGAGATCACCGTGAAGAACTTCGTGAACATGGCGGGTCCCATCGACTTCTCGCAGATCGGGATGTTCGGCCTGTGGCTGGACCGCAAGCACTTCGATGTCGACCGCTTCGTCGACACGCTCGGCAGCGTGCCGGCCGATCTCGTCAAGGCGGGCTTCAAGCTCCTCAAGCCCACCATGGACATCTCGACCAACCTGAACCTGTGGTGGAACCTGTGGAACGACAAGTACGTGGAGGGCTTCACGGCGCTCAACAAGTGGGCGAACGAGTACGTGGCCTTTCCGGGGGAGTTCTTCCGCCAGTGGGTGCGCGACTTCTACCAGGGCAACAAGCTGGTCCGCGGCGAGCTGGTGTTCGGCGGCCGACCGGTGCGGCTGGGCGACATCCGGTGCCCGGTCTTCGTCGTCGGCGCCAAGGAGGACTACATCGCGCCGCCGGCGTGCGTACGGGCGCTCATCGACGCCGTCAGCAGCGCGGAGAAGGACTACGTCGAGCTTCCGGGCGGCCACATCTCGCTGATCGCCGGCCGGGGCGCTGCCGCGCACTGCTGGCCGAAGGTCTCCGGCTGGCTGGCCCCGCGGTCCTGAGAGGACGATGATGACCGACGCGACGCAGTTCTTCGACATGTGGCGCCGGCAGCTCGAGGAATCCACCCAGGCGTGGAGCCGCATGGTCAACCAGGCGCCGGCGGCGCCGCCCGATCCGATGGCCTTCTGGAAGCCCGTGCTCAACCAGGGCGTCGAGCAGTGGGCGCGGATGTTCGCCCAGACACCGGCGTCGCCGGATCTCATGGTGCAGTGGAAGCAGTTCCTCGATCAGTGGATCGAGGCGTGGTCGCGCGTGCTGGGGCAGGCGATGAACACCGAGAGCTTCGCCCAGCACATGGGGCGCTCGCTCGAGGACTGGCTGGTCGCGCAGGCGCCGCTGAAGAAGGCGGGCGAGCAGGCGCTGGAGCAGACGCTGCAGAACCTGAACGTGGCCTCGCGCAGCCAGCTCACGTCGGTGGCCAAGCAGATCATCGAGCTCGAGGAGCGCCTCGAGCGGGTCGAGGACGGGATCCAGGCCATCCTCCGGCGCCTGGACTCCGGGGCGCGTGCATGATCGGCAAGACGATCGCGGAGTTGACACCGGGCGAGCGCGCGGAGATCACCCGGGTCGTCGAGCAGGACGACATCGCGACGTTCGTGGAGGCCGTGGGCGATCTCAACCCCGTGCACAGCGACCCGGCCTACGCCGCGGGGACGCCGTTCAAGACGCCGATCGCCCCCGGCATCTACACCGCCGGCCTCATCTCGGCCGTGATCGGCACCCGACTCCCCGGGCCCGGCGCGATCTACCTGTCGCAGTCGCTGAAGTTCGTCAAGCCGGTGAAGGCCGGCGACCGCATCACCGCCCGGGCGGAGATCATCGAGGTCATCCGCGAGCGCAACCGCGTCCGCCTGCAGACCGTCTGCGTGAACCAGCACGGCGAGGAGGTGCTCTCCGGCGAGGCGTGGGTGATGCCCTCGCGCACCCGCGTGGTCTACGAGGGACGGCCGGTGAGCGCGGCCACGCTGGCCGCGCTGGCGCTCACGCCGTGGACGTGGGCGGCGCGGGCGATGACGCTCTGGAGCGCGATGTCGTTGTCGCTCCTCTCGGCCGGGACGCCGCGCCGGGGCTAGTTCGTTACGCGGGCGGGTCGGGGACGCCGTAGACGCGGACGGCCTGGGCCTTGCCCTTCACGTACTCCTCGCCGAGGAGCACGCACTCGAACTGGTCCTTCACCTGTTCGTAGATCCGGTCGTTGATCAGGATCTTGTACGGGTGGTTCTTGGTGAGCCCCTCCAGCCGGGAGGCGAGGTTCACGCTGTCGCCGATGACCGTGTACTCCATGCGCTGCTCGGAGCCGATGTTGCCCGAGATCGACTCGCCGTGGCTGATGCCGATGCCGATGTCGATCTGAAGGCCACCGCGCTCCCGTTGCCGCTCGTTGAAGGCGCGCAGGCTGCGCCGCATCCCGCGGGCCGAGCGCACCGCCCGGACCGGGTCGTCGGGGCGGCTGATGGGCGCGCCGAACACCGCCATGATGCCGTCGCCCATGAACTTGTCGAGGGTGCCCTGCTCGGCGAAGATCTCGTGCACCATCGCCGCGAAGTACTCGTTGAGGAACTCCACGATCGTCTCCGGCTCCAGGCGCTCGCTGATCGCCGTGAAGTTGCGGATGTCGGAGAAGAGGATCGAGACCGGCTGCCGGATGCCGCCCAGCCGCATCTGGCCCTTCTGTTTCATGACCTCTTCAGCGATCTCCCGCGTCACGTAGCGGCACAGCGTGGACATCAGCCGTTGCTCCTGGGTGATGTCCTCGGCCACCACGACCACGCCGAGCGGCTGCCGCTTGCTGTCCAGGAGCGGCACCACGCTCACGTTGACGTTGACCGACTCCTCCTCGGTCAGCACGTACTTCAGCTCGTACTCGGTGTGGGCCTCGCCGGCCCGCGCGCACGCGTCGAGGCGCAGGACGAACGCCTCGTTGTGCTTGGCGTCGAGCAGGTCGCGCACGGGGTCGCCGGCGTCGGCTCGGTCGGCGATGCCGAAGATCCGGCGCAGCGCGGGGTTGATGCTGGTGACGACGCCCTCGCGGTCGAGGGTCATCACGCCGGTCGCCATGCAGGAGAGGATGCTCTCGTTGTAGTTCTTCATCGTCACGACCGACTCGAAGAGCCGGGCGTTGTCCAGCGCGATGAAGGCCTGGGCCGACAGGGCGGCCAGGAGCTCCTCGTCGTCCCGGGTGAAGGCGCCCCCGGCCTTGTTCAGGACCTGGGCCACGCCCACCACCGCGCCGTGGCCGTCCCGGATCGGCGCGCACAGGATGGTGCGCGTGCGGTAGCCGGTGCGGCGGTCGACCTCCTGGTTGAAGCGGGGATCGGCGTAGGCGTCGGGGATGTTGATCGTCTCCCCGGTGGCCGCCACCGTGGCGGCGATGCCGCGGCCGATCGGCACCCGGATCTCCACCATGCCGCGGCCCTGAGCGACCTTCGACCAGATCTCCTGAGCCTTGCGGTCGACCAGAAACAGCGTGGAGCGGTCGGCCTGCAGCACCGTCGAGGTGCGCTCCATGATCTTGAGCAGCAGCGCGTCGATCTCCAGCTCCGACGAGAACGACTTCATGACGTCCAGCAGCAGCTCGGAGGTCTTCCGGCGGGCCTCGATCAGCTCCATCTGCTGGGCGTTGCGGAGCGCGATGGCGACCTGGCCGACGAAGGCGTCCAGCAGCCGCTCGTCGTCGCCGTCGAAGGGCCCGCCGTCGAGCCGGTTGAGGAGCTGGAGCACGGCTACGATGCGGCCGGAGAGGTCGCGGACCGGCGCACACAGGATCGCCCGGGTGCGGTAGCCCGTGCGCCGGTCGACCTCCTGGTTGAAGCGCGCGTCGGCGTAGGCATCGGGGAGGTTCACGCGCTCGCCGGTCTCCGCCACGCGGCCGGCGATGCCCTGGCCGATCGGCACCCGGATCTCGCGCACCTCGAGGCCCTGGGCGATCTTGGACCACAGCTCGGCGTGCTCCTCGTCCACGACGAAGAGTGACGAGCGGTCGGCGTTCAGCAGGCGGGAGGCCTTGTCCATGATGATCTGCAGCAGGCGGGTGAGATCGAGCTCGCGGCTGAGGGTCTGGATGGCGTCCAGCAGCTCGGCGACCTTGCGGGGATCGGTGTGGGCGAGCAGGGCCACCGTTCGCGCCGGCCCGTCGGTGTCGGTGACGGCGTCGGCGAGGGTCCAGCCGTCGGCAGCCAGGCGCGCATCGCTCGCGGGCTGCTGGCGGCGGTCGCTCCGGCGCCGCTCGGCCCCGCCTCGACCGGTCTGGCGGCGGCGCTGCGTCAGACGCCGGTCGGAGACGACCTTGATCCCCTCCACGCCGGCGAACTCTTTGGTGAGGCGTGCGAGCAATCCGGGGGCGTCGCGCGACACCACCAGCAGGACGTGAGCCATCGACCCTCCGCGCGATGTGAACTGCTCGATCCGTATACGAAAACGCCCCGGCGGGGGAGGGAACTGACTACATCAAGAGGCCGCCGTTGATGGAGAGCTCCGCGCCGGTGATGTAGTCGCCGTCGGAGGAGACGATGTAGACGACCGCCCGGGCGACTTCCTCCGGGGTGCCGAACCGGTGCAGCGGGATCTGGGCGAGGAGCCGCTCCTTCACCTTGTCGGGGATGCCGGTCACCATCTCCGTCTCGATGAAGCCGGGCGCCACCGCGTTGACGGTGACCCCCTTGCCGGCGAGCTCCTTGGCGAGCGACTTGGTGAACGCCGCCACGCCAGCCTTGGAGGCGGCGTAGTTGGCCTGGCCGAAGTTGCCGATCTGGCCGATGACCGAGGTCATGTTCACGACGCGGCCGTAGCCCTGGCGCAGCATCTGGTCGACGAAGACCTTGGTGCAGTTGAAGACGCCGTCCAGGTTGGTGCCGAGCACCTTGCGCCACGAGGCGTGGTCCATCTTCGTGAACGTCTTGTCGGAGTTGATCCCGGCGTTGTTGACGAGGATATCGAGGTGGCCGAACGCGCCGAGCACGTCCTGCGCCATGCGAAACGTGTCGGGGTAGTCGCTCACGTCGGCCTGGGCGAGGAGGGCCTTGCGGCCGATCTTGTGGGTGATGTGCTCGGCGACGTCGCGGGCGGCCGCCTCGCTGGAGACGTAGTTGACCGCCACGTCGGCGCCTTCCTCGGCGAGCGCGATGGCCACGGCCCGTCCAATACCCCGAGAACCTCCGGTGACGAGCGCCGTGCGTCCCTTCAACTTCATTCACGTCCTCCTGCGCGCACGTTGAGGAGTGTCAGTCTAGCACGCCGGGTTCTTGTGAGGCTTGACGCGCGGTGTTAGACTCGCCGAACGATGGCGTACGTCATCAAGCGGTACTCCAACCGGAAGCTCTACGACACGCAGGAGAGCCGGTACGTCACCCTCGAAGAGATCGAGGAGATGATCCGGACGGGCCGCGAGATCTCCGTCGTCGACGCCGCCTCCGGCGAGGACCTCACCTCGGTCACGCTCACGCAGATCATCCTCGAGAACGAGCGCACCCGCCGGGCCAGCCTGCCCGCGGCGTTCCTGCATCAGCTCATCAAGCACGGGGAGAGCTGGCAGGACTTCGTGCAGAAGTCGATGCGCGCGAGCATGGAGGGGATGGTGTCGAGTCAGCGCGACGTGGAGCGGATCTTCCGCGACTGGTCGCTGCGGGCGGGATGGGGCGGGATCGGTGCGGCGCCGGCGCCCGCCGAGCCCAAGCGCGACGGTGTCGGGGACGACGCCGACAAGCTGCGGGAGGAAGTGACGGCCCTGCGCGACCGGCTCCGATCGCTCGAGGAGCGGCTCCAGAAGCGCAAGGCCGAGTCCAAGTAGTCCCGCCCCTCAGGCGGCGTAGACGTCCTTCAGCTTCGTCACCGTCTCCGAGAACGAGTCCTGGATGCCCTTGCCGGCCTGCTCGGCCGTCGTCTGCAGCCGCTCCGCCGTGCGCGTCACGGCCTGGGCGTTGCCATCGAGGAGCCGGAACCACTTCTGCGTGTTCTCGACGCCGTCGGTCAGCGCGCGCTGGTACCAGGCCAGCGGATCGCGCGGCGCCTCCTGCCACGTGGACGGCCAGCGCAGCGCGGTTGCCTGGGCATCGCGCAGCGCCTCGAGGCCGCTCTGCTGCAGCTCCGCGTAGAGCCGCACGCCTTCCTTGGCGGTGGTGGCCGAGAGCTCGGCCAGCTCGCGGAGGACGCGCTGGTTGGCGTCCGCCCACAGCGTCATCGTCTCGACGGCCTTGCCCGAGCCCTGGGCGAACAGCTCCTGGGCCTTCTTCGTGTCGTGCATGACGGCTCCCTTCTTCATCTCGTGCGTGTCGGTCGGTCGGCTCCTGCGCGCGCCTTGCTTCGCCATCAGTGGCGCTCCTTGCTCGTGACCGGACTATAACGCGTCGCGTTATGGAACACAAGCGATTTATCGCGGCGCGGCAAATCGAGGGTGTTAGTGTCTCGAAACCCCCTGTGTTTGCAGCTTTTGTGTCATGCTCACGGGAAGCGATCGAAGGCCAGTTCGGGGGAGGCGTATGGCGGAAGACACGCTCGCCAAGTTGTTCTGGAGCCGCGTAGAGCGCAGCGGGGACCGGCCCGCCCAGCAGTTCAAGCAGGGCGGCGCGTGGCAGACGCGCACGTGGCGCGAGGTGGGCGAGGTGGTGCGCGAGGTGGCGCTCGGCCTGATCGCGCTTGGACGCGCCAAGGGCGACACGGTCGCGCTGCTGTCGGCCAGCCGTCCCGAATGGGTGCAGGCGGACTTCGCCATCTTCAGCGCCGGCTGCATCACGGTGCCGGTCTATCCGAGCTATCCGCCGGACCTCGTCGCCTACGTCATCAAGGACTCGGGCGCCCGCACCGTCTTCGTGGAGGACGCGGCCCAGCTCGCCAAGGTGCTGGAGGTGCGCGAGCAGATTCCCCAGCTCGAGCACATCGTGGTGATGAGCGGCTACGACGCCCCCCAGCCTCCCAGGTCGGTGATGACATGGGAGACGCTGCGTCGCACCGGCCGCGACCGGGCGGAGGCGCACAAGTCCACGCTGGCCGAGCGGGTGACGACCTCCGGCCCCGAGGACATCGCGTCGATCGTGTACACGTCCGGTACCACCGGGCCGCCCAAGGGGGTCGTGCAGACTCACGGCAACCACGTCGCCGCGCTCTCGGCGTCGAAGTCGGCCACCCCGGTCGAGGAGGGATGGGTGCACCTGCTGTTCCTCCCGCTCGCCCACTCGTTCGCGCGGCTGGAGTCATTCCTCGGCGTCACGCATGGTCTCACCACCGCGTTCGCCGAGAACCTCGACAAGCTCCGGGACAACCTGCCGGAGACGCGGCCGCACTTCATCTGCAGCGTGCCGCGCGTGTTCGAGAAGGTGTACGCCGGAGTGCTGGCCACGGCCCAGTCGGGCTCGCCGGTCAAGCGCAAGATCTTCCAGTGGGCCGTGTCGGTCGGGCGCGACGTCAGCCGTCACCAGCAGCGGGGGCAGCCGGTGCCGGCCGGTCTCGAGCTGAAGCGCCGCATCGCCCACGCGCTCGTGTTCTCCAAGCTCCACGCGCGACTGGGGGGTCGACTGCAGTGGGCAATCTCGGGCGGCGCGCCGCTGTCGCGGGACATCGCCGAGTTCTTCCACGCGGCCGGCATCCTGCTCCTGGAGGGCTACGGCCTCACCGAGACGTGCCCGGCGCTGACGTTCAACCGGCCGGACCGCTACAAGTTCGGCTCGGTCGGTCAGGCGCTGCCCGGTGTCGAGCTGAAGATCGCCCCCGACGGCGAGATCCTCGCCCGGGGCGCCAACGTGGCCACCCGCGGCTACTACAAGCAGCCGGAGGCGACGCGGGAGGTGTTCGAGCCGGACGGGTGGTTCCACACGGGCGACATCGGGCGCGTGGACGAGGAAGGATTCCTGTTCATCACCGACCGCAAGAAGGATTTGATCGTCACCGCCGGCGGCATGAACATCGCGCCGCAAAACATCGAGAACTTGCTCAAGGCCGATCCGTTCATCAGCCAGGTGATGGTCCACGGCGACCGCCGGCCGTACCCGGTGGCGCTGATCACGCTGAACCCCGACGAGCTGGGGAAGTTCGCACGCGAGCAGGGGGTGCTCACGAGCGACCCCGGCGCCCTGGTCAAGCATCCCAAGATCGTCGAGCGCGTGGCCCGCACGGTCGAGGAGAAGAACACGAATCTACAGTCGTACGCCAAGATCAAGAAATTCTCGATCCTGTCCGTCGACTTCACCCTCGAGGGTGGCGAGCTGACGCCGACCCTGAAGGTGAAGCGAAGGGTCGTCGCCGAGAAGTACAAGAAGGAGCTGGAAGGGCTCTACGGGTAGGACGGCGTGACCCGGCCGCTGTCGGGCAAGGTGGCGGTCGTCACCGGGGCCAGCCGTGGCCTGGGGCGCGCGATCGCGGTGGCGCTCGCCGAGGCCGGCGCCGACGTGGTGGTGGCGGCGCGCGCCAGGCCCGAGCTCGAGGAGACCGCCCACCGGGCCGCCCAGCACGGCGTGCGCACGCTGGCCGTGCCCACCGACGTGACGGAGTATCCGGCCGTGGAGCGCCTCATGTCGCAGGCGGTGAGCGCGCTCGGCCGCCTCGACATCGTGGTCAACAACGCGGGCATCGCCCGGGTTGCACCGCTGGCCGAGGCCTCCCTGGAAGACTGGCACGCCACCCTCGACGTCAACCTCTCCGGCGTATTCTACGGATGCCGGGCCGCCGCCCCGCACCTCATCCGCCAGAAGGCCGGCAAGGTGATCAACCTGGCCTCGGTGCTCGCCGCCGTCGCGCTGCCCGGGTACACGATGTACTCGGCAACCAAGGGCGCCGTCATCTCGCTCACCCGTACGCTCGCCGTCGAGTGGGCGCGCCACGACATCCAGGTCAACGCGATCGCCCCGGGGTGGTTCGTGACCGAGATGAACGAGGCCGCCTTCGCCGATCCGCGCATCCACGAGCGTCTCACGCGGGGTATTCCCGCCCGCCGGACCGGCCGCCTGGAAGAGATCGGCCCGCTCGCGGTGTACCTGGCTTCGCCGGGCTCCGAGTTCATGACAGGTCAGACCATTTTTCTCGATGGGGGCCATACGGTAGCGTAGGCCTGATGACGTCACGCCTGATCCCCGCGATTTCGAGCAAGTACCCGCCGACTGGAGTAGATTTTTCCGCGTGAAAGCCGCGGTTCTGCACGGCCCGCGCGATCTGCGAGTCGAGACGGCCGTCGCGCCCGAACCTCTCGGGGGCGAGGTGCTGGTGCGGGTCGGCATGGCCGGGCTGTGCGGCACCGACTATGGGATCTGGAGCGGTGAGCGCCGCGTGGCCTATCCGCGCGTGCTCGGTCACGAGTTCGTCGGTCACGTGCAGGCGGTCGGCGCGTGCGTGAGCCGCGTCCGGGTCGGCGATCGCGTGGCGATCGAGCCCAACTATTCCTGTGGCGCCTGCCCGCTGTGCCGCGAGGGCAACCGCAACCTCTGCCTGACGCGTACCGCGGTCGGCATCGACGTGGACGGGTGCTTCGCCGAGGCGGTGCGGGTCCCCGAGCGCTGCTGCTGGCCGGCGCCCCCTGGTGTGGCCGACGACGATCTCTTGATGACCGAGCCGCTCGCGGTCGTGGTGCGGGCGGTGGCGCGGGGCGCCGTGCGGCCGGGCGAGAGCGCCGCGGTCGTGGGAGGCGGCACGCTCGGCCTGCTCGCGCTGCAGGTGCTGCGGGGCCGCGGGGCCCGCGTGCTCGTGGTCAGCCGGACGTCCCGCCGCTTTGCGCTGGCGCGCGAGCTGGGCGCCGACGCCATGCACGGTGTCGGCGACGGCGACCTCGCCGCCGCCGCGGGCACGTTCTCCGGCCGCGAGGGCGTCGACGTGGTGATCGAGACCGCCGGCACCCCCGAGGCCGTGACCCACGCGCTCACGCTCGTACGCCCGGGCGGCCGGGTCGTGCTGACCGGACTGCCGCACGAGCCGACGCCGGTGGTGTTCTTCTCGGTCGTCCGGCGCGAGGTGACGATCGCCGGCTCGATGATCTACCAGGACGAGTTCCCCGAGGCCATGCGGCTGATCGCCGCCGGCACCGTGCGCACGCGCCCGCTCGTCACGCACCGGTTCGGTCTCGACGCCATCGGCGAGGCGTTCATCGCCCACCGGCAGCCGGACTCGATCAAGGTCGCGGTGCTCACCGCCATTCCCTGAGAGGACAACGACCCCTGAGAGTCATCGTCACCGGAGGCGCCGGCTTCATCGGCTCGCACGTCGTCGATCGATTGCTCGACGATGGCCACGAGGTGGCCGTCGTCGACGATCTCAGCACCGGGACTCGGGCGAACGTGAACCCCACCGCCCGGCTGCACGTGGCCGACATCCGCGGACCCGAGCTGCTGCGGATCGTGGACGCCACCCGTCCGGATGCGGTCGTGCACCTCGCGGCGCAGGCCGCGGTGTCGCGCTCGGTCGCCGACCCCGTCTTCGACGCGTCGGTCAACATCAACGGCATGCTGAACCTGCTCGAGGCGTGCCGGGCCGCCGGCGTCCGCAACGTCGTCTACATCTCCACGGGCGGCGCCGGCTACGGCGACACCGATGTCGTGCCGACGCCGGAGACGCACCTGACCCGGCCCGCCTCGCCCTACGGCGTCTCCAAGGTCGCCGCCGAGCTCTATCTCGACTGCTGGGCCGCGCTGCACGGCGCCCGCGGCGTGTCGCTGCGGCTGGCGAACGTCTACGGCCCTCGGCAGAACCCCGAGGGCGAGGCTGGCGTGGTCGCGATCTTCACCCGGCGGCTGCTGAGCGGACGGTCGTGCGTGATCAACGGCGACGGCGAGCAGACGCGCGACTACGTCTACGTGGGCGACGTCGCCGACGCGGTGGTGCGCGCGCTGACCCGGACGGCGGCGACAGGCGCCGTCAACGTCGGCACGACCCGCGAGACGACGGTGAACGAGATCTATCGGCTGCTGGCGCGGGCCGCGGGGCTCGACCGGCCGGCCGAGTACGGTCCGGCCCGGCCGGGCGAGCAGCGGCGCAGCGCGCTCGCGTGGGATCGCGCCCGGCGGCTGCTCGACTGGGAGCCGAAGACGGCGCTGGACCGTGGGCTGGCCGACACGGTCACGTGGTCGCGCGCGCATGGCGGGACGTAACCCAGAGAATTAGGGAGTTAGAGAGCGCTCGGCTAGACTCAGGGAGCCATGACGCAACGACGGGCACTCATCACCGGCATCACGGGCCAGGACGGCTCCTACCTGGCCGAGTTCCTGCTGGAGAAGGGCTACACGGTCTACGGCATGGTGCGCCGGGCCTCGAGCGACCACTTCGCCCGGATCGCCCACCTCCAAGATCGCATCCAGCTGCGCGAGGGCGACCTGCTCGACCAGCTCTCGTTGATCACGCTACTGCACGAGACGGAGCCGCATGAGGTCTACAACCTCGCCGCCCAGTCCTTCGTGCCGACGTCGTGGGAGCAGCCGATCCTCACCAGCGAGGCGACCGCGCTCGGCGTGACTCGAATGCTGGAGGCCGTCCGCGTCGTCGACCGGAGCATCAAGTTCTACCAGGCGTCCTCCTCCGAGATGTTCGGCAAGGTCCGCGAGAGCCCCCAGGACGAGAAGACGCCGTTCTATCCGCGCAGCCCGTACGGTGTGGCCAAGGTGTACGGCCACTACATCACCGTGAACTTCCGGGAGTCATACGGCCTGTTCGCGGTCTCGGGTATCCTCTTCAACCACGAGTCGCCGCGCCGGGGCCGGCAGTTCGTCACGCGCAAGGTCACCCGCGGCGCCGCCCGCATCAAGCTGGGCCTGGCCGGCGAGCTGAAGCTCGGCAACCTCGAGGCCAAGCGCGACTGGGGCTTCGCCGGGGACTACGTGGAAGCGATGTGGCTGATGCTGCAGCAGGCGACGCCCGACGACTTCGTCATCGCGACCGGCGAGACGCACAGCGTGCGGGAGCTGTGCGAGGTGGCCTTCGCGCGGGCCGGACTCGACTGGGAGAGGCACGTCGTCGTCGACACGACGCAGGTGCGCCCGGCCGAGGTCGACTACCTCATCGGCGACGCCGGCAAGGCCCGACGCGTGCTGGGATGGACCCCGAAGGTGAGCTTCCGCAACCTGGTCGAGATGATGGTGGACGCGGACGTCAAGGCCGGCGCCTCAGCAACGACCTGAGATCCCAGCCGTGGCCGTGTTCACGCCCCTCGGGAGCGGGAACGCAGGCCGGGTCACCCACGACCGGCCCCCGTCCCCTTCGATGCTGCGCTCGGGCCTGTCCTCCGTCGCCCTCTCGGCGCTTGCCCTGATCCTCGGCTTCGCGTCGGTTCCCGTGATGGTCGCGGGGCTCGGCTACGCCGGCTACGGCGTCTACAGCCTCGCGTTCACCATCGCCGGCTACGGCGCCTTCCTCGATCTCGGCTTCGGCTGGGCCGGGATGAAGTTCACGGCCGACGCTCACGCGCGGCGGGACCGTGAGGCGGTTGCGGGTGTTCTCTGGGCGCTGGTTCTCTACCAGGCGCTGATCGGCGTCGCCGTGCTCGCCCTGCTCACGGCCGGTGCCGATCGGCTCGGGCGGTGGCTGATGGCCGGCCCCGGTGACGACGCTGCCCGCGTCGCCCAGGTGCTCCCCACGGCGGGCCTGTGGTTCGCGCTCTCCGGTCTCAACGGCATCTTCGTCGGTGTCCTGCGCGGCGTGCAGCGGCACGCCGCCGCCGCGGTCGTGGCCGGCACCGCACTGGTCATCGGCGTCGGGGTGGGCGCCCTCGTCGTCGCCTGGGGTCACGGGCTGCAGGCCGCCGCCCGCTGCCAGGTACTCGGCGCGCTCGGGGCGGCGGTCATCGCCGTCGGCGCACTGCGAGGGTTGTTGCTGCCGACGCCGCGCGGTCGCCTGATCTCCTCGTCCGCCCGCGAGCTGCGGCGGATGATGAGCTTCTCGCTGTGGACCTTCCTCGGCCGGCTCGTCCAGGTCACGATGCTCCAGGGCGACAAGGCGGTGGCGGCCCGGGTCACCGGCGCCGTTGGACTCCCGTCGTATGTCGTCCCGTTCAACGTCGCGCAAAAACTCAACGTTCTGGGGTCGGCGGCGGTGACCGCAATCTATCCCGTCGCGGCGGGCCGGGGCGAGTCGGGCCGGGACTTCCACGAGAGCTACTTTCGCGCGGCGCGGGCGGTCCATCTCCTCACGGCCGCGCCGGCCATCACGCTGCTGGTCCTGGCCCCGCTCTTCCTGCACTCGTGGATCGGCCCCGAGATGGCGGCCTCCGGCACCGGGTTCCTGCGCGTCCTGGCCGTCGGCTACTGGATCATCTCCGTCACCTCGGTGGAGGCCGGCTGTCTCGAGGGCTGGGGGCGCCCCCGCGTCACCGCGCTCGCGGCGACGGGAAGCCTGGCCGTCGCCGCCGTGGTCGCCGCCGTGCTGGCGCTGACCCAAGGCGGGCTGTGGGCCGTCGCCGGCGGCGTCGGTGCGTGGATGTCGGTCACGGGCCTCGTCACCGCGATCGCCTGGCAGCGCGTGTCGCGCTTCCCGACGGGCCGATTCTGGCCCGAGCTGTTGCGACCGATCGGCGAGATGGCGGTGATCGGGATCGTCGTCGGTGAGATGGCCTGCGGCTGGCTGGTGCCCGGTCCCGCCGCACTGCTCGGCTGCGGGGCGCTGGCCGCGCTCCTGCTCGTCTACGGGTTCTTCCGGATCTTTCCGGGCGAGGAGCGGCGGCGGCTGCTGGGCCGCGCCGCGAGCCTGGCCGGCGCCTGATGGAGCTCGGGCAGCACTATCGGCACTACTGGCGGCGCATGGAGCTCCGCGCGGAGGCGGCCGGGTACCGCGCGCCCTGCCTGCGCTGGTACCACGGCGACCGGTTGAATCCCGCCGAGCGCGTCGTGTTCGACCGGGTGTGCACGGCCGCCCGGCTCCTGGATTTCGGCGCGGGCGACCTGCGGCTCAAGCGAAAATTCAGCGAGGCCGGATTCGCCGGCCGTTACGAGACGCTGGACGTCTCCGAGGAGTTCCCGCACGACTACACCGATCTCGGCCAGGTCTCGGGGCCGTTCGGGGCGATCCTCTGCCTGGAGGTCATCGAGCACTTGCCGCTGGCGGCGTTCGACGGCGTGGTGGGTCGGCTCTGCGAGCTGCTGGAGCCCGGGGGCGTGCTGGTCATCTCCACGCCGAATCCACTCTGCGTCGTGCCGATGTGGGCGCGGGACTCGGGCCACATCCAGCAATACCCGCTGCACGACCTCATCGCCGCCCTGCTCGCCCGCGACTTCGCGGTCGAACCCTTCCGGGTTCGCTTCGTGCCGGCCCGTCCCTCCGTCCCGCAGCGCCTGCGCCTGCTGAGCCAGCATGTGCTCTGCTACCTCCTGGCCGTCGACTACGCCGACGGCCTGCTCGTGATCGGAACTCGGAAGTGAGCGCCCAGGGGTGAGCCGCCTGCGCGTGGCGCTGCTGGCGGACGCGATGTGCGACCCCCGACCGCGCGGGCTCGCCCGCTACACACGGGGGCTCGGCCTGGCGCTGCTCGAGTCCGGCGCGATCGACCTCGAGCTGGTGACGCACGCGGAGCCGGCCGGCGGCGGCCTGCCGCCGGCACGCTGCTCGCGCTTGACGGCGCGGCGGGAGATCGTGCGCGAGCAGCTCGAGCTGCCGCGGCTGCTGGCGCGGAGCCGGGCCGACGTCCTGCACGCCCCGGCCAACCGGGGGCTTCCGGTATGGGCGCCGTGCCCCACGGTGGTGACCCGCCATGACGTCATCGAGCGGGTGTTCGCACCCGACCGCCGGGGATCGCGACGGGACCGCTGGCGGATGCTGTACGCCGACGCGATCGCGATGTGGCGGGCCACGGTCGTCGCCACGGTCTCGGAGACCTCGCGGCGGGACATCGTTCGGCAGTGGCCGGGCTGTCGCCGGCGCACGCTCGTGGCCGGCGAGGGCGTCGAGTCCCGCTTCTTCGATCCGGTGGCGACCGCCGTCACCGAACGGCTGCGACAGCGGTATCGCCTCCCGCGGTCGTTCGTCCTCTACGTCGGCGGCTTCGAGCCGCGCAAGGACGTCCCGACGCTGATCGGCGCGCTGGCGGCCAGCGGCGTGAAGGACGCCGGCCTCGTCCTGGCCGGGGCCGTCGGCCGATGGAGCGAGCGCGTCGCCGCCGCGGTGACGTCGGCTGGGATCGCGGAGCGCACGCGCGTGCTCGGCTTCGTCGAGGATGCGGAGCTGCCCGCCCTGTACGCGGCCGCCGACTGTGTCGTGTGTCCCTCGCGTTACGAGGGGTTCGGCCTGCCGGTGGTCGAGGCGATGGCCGCGGGGACGGCCGCCATCGTCTCCGACGGCGGCGCGTTGCCGGAGGTGGTCGGCGATGCCGCGCCCGTGTTTCCGGCCGGCGACACCGCCGCTCTGGCCGCGGCCATCGCCCGGGTGCTGACCGACTCCCGCTACGCGACGAGCCTGGTCGAGCAGGGCCGGCGGCGAGCTCAGGTGTATCGCTGGGAGCGCGTGGTGCCCCGGTACGTGGGCCTCTATCGCCGCCTGGCCGGTGCCGGCACGGTCCCGCCGGCCGCCCAGCCCGTGCTCGCGTGAAGGTCGTCGTCGTGAGCCCGGCCGTGCCACACCCCTTCGGGGAGACCGCTGCGCGCGGCCTCTACGTCCTCGTCGCCGGTCTCCTCGACCGCGGGATCCGGGTCACTTGCCTGGTCGCGACGGAGGAGGACGCCACGCGCCTCCACGAGGCGCGCCAGCGGCTGACGGCGCTGGCGGGCGACGTCCAGTTCGAGATGGCGGTGTTCGCGCCGACGGTGCGGCCCGTGTGGCGCCGGAAGCTGCGGAGCCTCTGGCGACCGTTCAGCGAGACCGCGTACGCCGACGGCTTGGCGCCCGCGCTGGATCAGCAAGCCGAGCGCGGATACGACGTCCTGCACCTGGACCAGCTGTGGAGCGGCTGGGCTGGTCTGGCGCGTCCCCGCGCCCTGCTGAACGTCTACCAGTTCGAGGTGGTCGACTGGGAGCACCGGCGACTGCGGACGCTGGCCGAGGCCAAGGCCCTGGCCCAGATGCGCCGCGCGACGCGACGGATCCTGCGCGCCTCGCGGCACGTGCGCGTCGTCACCCGCCGGCTCCTGGACCGGGCGCGCGAGATCAACGGCGAGGCCGACTACGCGCTGATCCCGTTCGCGCTGGACCTGTCGCTCTATCCGGTGCAGCCGCTCGTGCGCGAGCCGGTGGTCGGCCTGCTCGGCTCGATGCACTGGCTGCCGTCCCGCTCGGCCGCCGAGCGCCTGATCACGCGGATCTGGCCGCTCGTCAAGCGGGCGCTGCCGCCGGCGCGACTGCTCGTGGGGGGCTGGCACGCGCGCCGGTACCTCGAGCGCTTGGCCGGACCCGACATCACGATCGTCGAGAACTTCGCCCACCCGGTCGACTTCTTCTCCCGGGTCGCTGTCCTCGCCTACGCGCCGGTGCGCGGCACCGGGGTGAAGGTGAAGGTGCTCGAGTCGCTGGCGTACGGCGTCCCCGTCGTCACCACCGGCGAGGGCATGGAGGGCATCGACGGCGAGGACGGCGTGCACTGCTGGGTCCGGGAGGACGACGACGCGCTGGCTGCCCGTATCGTCGAGGTCCTCGGCGACGAGGGGCAACGGGAGCGTATGCGACAGGCCGGCCGGGCGCTGGTCGAGGCCCGGCATTCACCAACGCCCGTGCTCGAGCAGATGCTGGGCGCCTACGAGCGGGTCAGGCAAGGGTGATGGGGCGCCGCGCCGTCCTCGTCGTGCCCGAGATCCCGACGCCCCCGCGGTGTGGCAACGCGTGGCGCGACCTCCAGCAGCTCGACGTCCTGCACCGCCTGGGCTTCACCGTCCACGTCGTGGCCGCGCGAGCCCGGTGGGATCTGACCACGGACGAGGAGGCCGCCGCGGTCCGCGCTCTGGCCGCCGGCGTCACGTATCTCACCTGGGGGCGCGCCGGCCCGCCCGAGGCGCGGCTCGCCACGCTGACCCGCAAGGCGACGTATCTGGCGATCCCGACCGTGCACCCATTCGGGTGGTGGCTGCCGCGCACCCTGGCGCCGGCGGTGGCGGACCTCGCCGGCGGGGTCGGCGACGTGCTGGTGATCCGCTCGATCTTCGTGCACGAGATCCCGGCGTTGCGCCGGGTGTGGCCCGGGCGCATCGTCGTCGACTGCCACGACTCCGACGTCCACCTCGCGCGGGAGCTACTCGCGACCGTGCGCGGGCTCGCGCGGGTCGGGCCGTGGGCGAACCTGGTCGGCGTGCGCCGGACCATCGCGCGCTTCCTGCCCCTCGCCGACGAGGCGTGGGCGGTGAGCGTCGAGGATGCCGCGCGGCTCGCGGGGCAGGCACCCGGTGCACGGGTGATCGTGGTGCCGAGCGGGATGGATCGCGCCGGCGCGGCCCCCGCCGCGCGGCCCGGCATCGACGGGCAGGCACTGCTCGTGGCGAACTTCGGCTACGGCCCCAACGCCCGTGGCGCCGACTGGCTGCTGCGCCACGTCTGGCCCGCGATCCGCCGCAGCGTGCCGACGGCGACGCTGGCGTGCGTGGGCGCGGGGATGCCGCCCGGGCTGGAACGCCTGACCGCGCTCACTCCGGGTGCCGAGGCGTGCGGTCAGGTCGCCGACCTGGCACCCCGGCTCCGCGACGCGGCCGTCGTGCTGGCGCCGCTGCTCGAGGGTGGCGGCACCCGGCTCAAGATCGTCGAGGCGTGGAGCCAGGGCAAGGCGGTGGTCACGACGTCCAAGGGGATCGAAGGGCTGCCCGCGGACGCCGGGGCCGTCGCGATCACCAACGATCCCGGCGAGTTCGCCGCGGCGGTCGCGGCCCTGCTGGTCGACGGCGGCCGGCGACACGACCTGGGGACCCGGGCGCTCGCGGTGTTCGGCGAGCATCTCGCCTGGGACGTCGCCGGCCGGACGGTTGCCGCCCGATCCGTGATCGTTGAAGGGGGCGCACCGCGCCCGCGGACACCCGTCGCGCCATGAGCGCCCACGCCGGCCGCGTCCTGATCATCGGCGAGTTCGGGCCGGGCGCGCTCGGCCTGTACTACGCGCGGGCGTTCGAGGCGCTGGGCTGGAGCATCACGCGCTACGACATGGGGGCTGGATACACCCGCGGCGGCGTTCTCACCCGCGCCCGCGTGCTCCGACGCGTGCTGCGGCCGGTGCTGTGGACGCTCATGGCCCGGGAGGCGGTGGCGCTCGCCGGCCGGCAGGACCTGAACCTGGTCCTCGCGACCAAGGCGCCGTTTCTCGGCGTGACCGCGGTCCGGGAGCTCAAACGCGCGGCCCGGGCGCCGGTGGCGATGATCTACCCCGATAGCCCGTACGGCGCCTACACGATGCGCGCGGACGTCGTCGCCGTCCTGGCGGCATTCGACCGCGTGTACATCTGGAGCCGCCGGCTCCTCGATCGACTGCAGGCGGACGGCGTGGTCTCGGCGTCCTATCTGCCGTTCGCGTACGACCCCGCCGACTACGCGCCCGAGGGGCCGATTGCCCGCCCCGCGTGCGGCCGCCGGCACGCGATCGCGTTCATCGGCCAGCGGTACGACAAGCGGCAGGCGTGGCTGCGCGCGCTGCGCGGACTGGACGTCGGCGTCTGGGGGCTCGGCTGGGAGGGCGCCGAGCCGGCCGGTGCGTGCGTGCATCGCGAGGCCGCCCACGGCGCGGCGGCGGCCGCGATCTACCGCGGCGCCACGCTGGCGCTCAACGTCCTGCACGCCGACAACCTGCCGGCCCACAACATGCGGACGTTCGAGATCCCGCCGTGCCGCACGGTCATGCTCACCGAGGCGACCGAGGAGATCGGGGCGTTCTTCGAGCCCGGCCGGGCCTGCCTGACCGCCGCGGATCCCGCGGCGCTGCGCACGCAGGCCGAGCGCGCGCTCGCGGACCCGACCCTCGCGCGGGCCGTCGCCGAGCAGGGGGCGCGGGCGGCGGCGGCGCACACCTACGCGGCGCGGAGCCGCACGATCGTGGCCGACGTGGACGCCTCCCGTCGGGCGCTGGTGCCGGGAGCGGGACGGTGAGGGCGCTGCTGCCCGGCGCGACGCTGGGGGCCGGGGCGATCGTGCGCTGGCACCTCGTGAGCCACTGGCTGACCGGCCTGGCCGGCGCGACCACTCCCACGCGGGTGCTCGACGCCGGCTGCGGCCGCGGCGAGTACGTCGTGCGGATCGCCCGCGAGTTCCCCGGGATCGTGCTGGTGGTGGGCGTCGATCAGGCTGGGCGCGACGGCGTGGGCGGCTTCGCGGACGTCCCGCCCGACGTCGCGTCCCGCGTCCTGCTGCGCGAGGCCGCCTTCGCACGCGCGGTGGTCGAGGACGTGGCGCCCTTCGACGCGCTGCTCTGCATCGACGTTCTCGAGCACGTCCCCGACGACGGCCGGTTCCTGCAGGATCTCTTCGCGGTGGTCCGCCCCGGCGGGCGGGGGCTGCTGCACGTACCGGCCACGCCGCAGCGTCACCCGATTGGCTGGACCCGGCGCGAGCTGGCCCGGATGCTCGCCGACGGCAGCGGCCAGCACGTGCGCGAGGGCTACACGCTGCCGGGCATCTCCGCACTCCTGCGCGAGACCGGCTGGCTGGTGCGGCGCGCCCGCGCCACGTTCGGCCGGCTCGCCGCCTGGTGGTGCGACGCGGACCTCTACCTGGCCACGCGGCGGGCGCACCTGGTGCGGGCCGCCGCGCTGCCGCTGACCGTCGCCGGCGCGCTGCTCGGGCGCGGCGTGGGACCGCGCGATGGCAACGGCTGGCTGCTCCTGATCGAGCGTCGATGAGAGTCCTGGTGACCGGTGGCGCCGGATTCATCGGCTCGCACCTCGTGGAGGCCCTGCTGAAGGAGGGGCACTCGGTCATGGCCCTCGACGACCTGAGCACGGGCAGCCGGGGCAACGTCGAGCACCTGCTCGGCCACCAGGGCTTCCGGTTCGAGCTCGGCTCGGTCCTCGACCGCGCGCGGTGCCGGGGGGCGATCGCGGACGCGGACGTCGTCGTCCACCTCGCGGCGGCGGTGGGCGTCAAGCTCGTCGTCGAGCGGCCGATCGAGACCATCGAGCGCAACGTCCGGGGCACCGAGCACGTCCTGGAGGCCGCGCGGCGCTACGGGTGCCGGGTGTTCCTGGCCTCGACCTCCGAGGTCTACGGCAAGCAGGCGCGTGTCGACGGCGCGCTCTTCCGGGAGACGGACGACGTCACGCTGGGCGTGTCGATGCGCTGGTCGTACGCGTGCTCGAAGGCCCTGGACGAGTACCTGGCCCGCGCCTATCACCAGACCCAGGGGCTCCCGGTCGTCATCGGCCGGTTCTTCAATACCGTGGGACCGCGGCAGACCGGGGCGTACGGCATGGTCATCCCGCGGTTCGTCGACTGGGCGCTGGCCGGCCAGCCGATCCAGGTGTACGGCGACGGCCGGCAAGTGCGGGTGTTCACGCACGTGCACGACACCGTCCGGGCGCTGTGGGCGCTGATGAACGAGCCGCGGGCCGAGGGGGAGATCGTCAACGTCGGCGGGGAGGAGCCGATCACGATGCTGGACCTGGCCCACCGGATCAAGGCGATGACGGCCAGCGCCTCCGACGTGGTGCTCGTCCCCTACGAAGCGGCCTACGGCGCGGGCTTCGAGGACATCCGGATGCGCGTGCCCGACCTCGGCAAGCTGCGCGCGCTCGTGGGCTACCGTCCCGAGTTCTCGCTGGACGCGATCCTCCGGGACATGGTGGACGATGGACGGCACCGCTTCGACCGCTAGCCGCGCGCGGCCGGCGGGGAGGGAGCCGGGCGGCGACGTCGTCGTCCTCGTGAGCGGCCCCGAGCGCAGCGCGCTCGGGGAGCGGGCGCGTTGGATCGGCCGCGCGGCCGGTCCCGGCGCCACGATCGGCTACCGCGCCGACGGCCGTGCCCGCGCGATCACGTCGTTCGTCCGCCGCCTCCGCGCTGCGCGACCGCGCGTGGTCTATCTGGTCGACACCTCCATCGCGACCATCGTGGCGGGAGCCTGGGCGCGCCGGCTCGGCGCGCGGCTGGTCCTCGACACCGGGGACGCGACGGCCGCGCTGACGCGCACGACGGGACGGCTCGGCGCGCTCGGGAGCCTGGGCGCGCCGCTGTTCGAGCGCCTGGCCTACGCGCTCGCCGGCACGATCGTGGTCCGATCCGAGGAGCTGGGCCATCACGTACGGTCCATGGCCGACCGGCCCGTGGTCGTCGTGCCCGACGGCTTCGACCCGGCGCTCGTCGACACCTCGGACGGCGAGCGCGTGCGGCGCCAGTGGGGGGTCGCCACCGACGGGATCGTCGTCGGTGTGCTCGGCTCCGCCCACTGGAATGCGCGACGACGCTGGTGCTACGGGCGCGACGTCATCGAGGCCGTGGCCGCAGCCCGCCGCCGCGACGTCGTCGGCGCCGTGCTCGTCCGCGGTGACGGGCTCTCCCGGCTGCGTGTGCTCGCCGAGGCGCTGCGGGTGACCGACCGCGTGATCTTCGCGGATCCCGCCGAGCCGGGGGCGTGGCCGCAGCTCGCCGCCGTCGACGTCGCGCTCTCCACACAGACGAACGACGTGGTGGGCCGGGTGCGGACCACCGGCAAGCTCGTGCAGTACATGGCGGCGGGCCGCTTCATTCTGGCCAGCCGGGTCGGCGCCGCCGCCGCCCTGCTCCCGGACGCCATGCTCGTCGACTATCATGGGGGCTGGGATGAGGGCTATTTCGCGCGACTCGCGGAGCGAGTGGACGCGCTGCCGGACCGCCACGGCTTGGCCGAGCAGGGTGGGCGTCTGCGCGAGGTCGCCGAGCGGTTCGCCTATCCGCGACTGGTGCCCACGCTGAGCACGGTCTTCGCCGGGGCCTAGCGTGCCGGCGTGGCTCTTCGGCAGCACCTCGGGGCTGAGCGCGGACGGCTGGACTCCCGTCCTCGGCTTGGCCATGACCGCGCTCTGGCTCGGCTCGCTCTTCGTGCTCGAGAGCCCCCGGCGGGGCTGGCGCGCGGTCCCGCTCTCGCTGCTGGGCTGGTCGTGGATCGGCTTTGGCCTGGCCTTCGTGGTGCGCTTCTGGGTCCTGTCGATCGACGCCGTCACGTACGGCGACATGTCCGAGCGCCTGCTCGTGATGCCGGCGTCGGTCGTCAACGAGGCGCTCGTGCTGAGCGCGCTGTACTGGGCCGCCGTCGTCCTCGCCTATCGGTTCGTGCCCGCGCCCCGGCTGAATCCGTTGACGTCCGTGGGCCGCATCGTGCGGCCCGGGGCCGTCGCGGCCTACGACGCGCTCTCGGTCCTCGCCATGGCCGCGATCGTGCTGAACCCCGAGGTCGAGCGGAACTGGCCCGTGCTGGTGAGGCCGCTGGCGCTCCTCGGCTCGCTCTGGGTCTGCTCGGCCACGGCCGCCTGGTTTCTGTCACTCGACGCCGGCGGTGGCCGCCGGTTCAGCGTTCGACGCTGGGTGTACCTGGCGCCGGGCATCGTCAGCTTCGCGTACGAGCCGTTCCGCGAGCGGCTGCTGCTGATGCTGCTGATCCCCCTCCTCGCCGCGCTGTTCGTGGGCCGGCGCGTGCGGCTCGGGGTCGTCGTCGCCGTGTTCGCGGTGTTCGCCGTCACGAGCACGGTCGCGGTGAGCTGGTACCGGCAGGTGGCCTGGGACCGGCAAAGCGTCGCCGTGTCCAGTGACAGCCTCGATCCCGGGCTCTGGCTGAAGGATCCCTACCACGCGCCGTGGACGGCGGTGCTCCGGCGCTTCCACTCGTTCGACTCGCTCGTCTTCTACACGCACCTCGTCCCCGACGTCGTGCCCTTCGAGACGGAGCGCAACCCGCTCCTCGATCTGCTGCTCGAGGGCTTCGTGCCGCGGGCCCTGTACCCGGACAAGCCGGAGTCGCGGCGGGCCGCGCTCTTCTCGGTCACGCTGTGGTCGTACGGCGACGAGGGGCGCGACGAGGCCAACATCGCGCCGTCGATGGCCGGCGACCTGTACGGCGTGGGCGGCTGGCTCTGGGTCGTGCTCGGCGGTGGGTGCTGGGGCGCCATGCTCGGCGTGCTCGATCGCTGGCGCGCGCGGCTTGCGCCCGGCGGGCAAACCGTCGTCATCGCCGCGCTGGCGCTGCTGGCGGCGGGCGGGATCGAGCGGGACTTTCCGCGCGCCGCCGCCACGCTGATCCAGACGACGATCGTGCTGACCGCCCTGGCCGTCGCCATGACGCGCGCCATCGGTCTCGGCCCGCCGCGGCTCGCCGGTGTCCGGCCGGCGACGCCCGCCGACTGGGGCCGGGAGCCGGCGCCGCTGCCGTAGCCGCGACATGTGTGGCATCGTCGGTCTCGCCGGCCTCGAGGACGCTCCGCTCGTTCGCCGCATGGCCCAGGCCGTGGCCCACCGCGGGCCGGACGGCGAGGGCTTCCACGTCGGCGAGGGCGTGTCGCTGGGGATGCGCCGGCTCGGCATCATCGATCCGGCCGGCAGCGACCAGCCGATCTGGAACGAGGACCGCAGCGTCCTCACGATCTTCAACGGCGAGGTCTACAACTACCGCCAGCTCCGCCCCTTCCTGGAAAAGCACGGCCACAGCTTCCGCACGGCCGGTGACACCGAGACGGTCGTGCACCTCTACGAGGAGTACGGTGACGCCGGCGTCCACCTGCTGCGCGGGATGTTCGCCTACGCCGTCTGGGACCGCCGGCGGCGCCGGCTGCTCCTCGCCCGGGATCGTCTCGGCATCAAGCCGCTCTACTACGCGCAGGCCGGCCGGACGCTGGCCTTCGCCTCCGAGATCAAGGCGCTGCTCGCCGTCCCCGACGTGGCGCGCGCGCTCGACCCCGACGCCCTGGCCCAGTACCTGACGCTGCAGTACGTGCCGGGCCCGGCCACCATCGTGCGGGCCATCCGCAAGCTGCCGCCGGGGCACAGCCTTACCTGGCAGGACGGTCGCGTCCAGGTGCGCCAGTACTGGGGCCTGGTGCTCGACGAGAGCGAGCGGCGGCTGGACGAGGCCGCGGCCGCCGAGGAGTTCCGCGGACTGCTCGAGGAGTCGATCGCCCATCACCAGATCAGCGACGTGCCCCTGGGCGTCCTGCTGTCGGGCGGTGTGGATTCGGCCGCGGTCACCGCGCTCCTGGCGCGCGTCAGCCGCCGCGTGAAGACGTTCACCGTCGGCTTCGAGGGCGGTGGTCCCGAGGGCGAGCTGGGCGAGGCGCGCCGGGTCGCCCAGCACTTCGGGACGGACCACCACGAGATCGTGATCGGATCGACGCTGGCGGACGCGCTGCCCGAGATCGTGCGAATGCAGGACGAGCCACTGGGCGATCCGGCGGCGATCCCGACGTTCTTCGTCTGTCGCCTCGCGGCGCGCTCCGTCAAGGTCGTGCTCACGGGCGAGGGCGGCGACGAGCTGCTCGGCGGCTACCCACGCTACGGCTGGCTACGGCTCGGCGAGCGGCTGCGGGGCTGGCCGGGGCCGACCGCCGTGGCGGCCCGACTGCTGCGCGCCGCACCCGGCGGGCGCGTCGGGCGGCGCGCGCGCGCGCTCGCCGGCACCGCCCCGCTCGAGGATCGGCACCTGACCTGGGTGGCGACGATGAGCGATGACGTCCAGCAGGCGCTCACCGGCGAGGCCGGCTGGGCTCCGACGAGCCAGCTCCTGCGTCGGCTCCTGCATCGCGCCGGCGGCGGCGATCCCGTGCACGCGCTGATGTCCCTGGACTTCAGCACGTGGCTGCCGGACGACGTGCTCGTCAAGACCGATCGCATGAGCATGGCCGCCTCGATCGAGGCGCGCGTGCCGTTCCTGGACCATCGGGTGGTGGAGTTCGCGGCGAGTCTGCCCGCCTCGGTGAAGGTGCGGAGCGTGGGCACGAAGGCGCTGCTGCGACGGGCGCTGCGGCGCGATCTGCCGGCCGCCACGCTGCGGCGGCGCAAGCGCGCCTTCCTGGTCCCGCTGCGCCACTGGCTCGGCGGGGATCTGCGCGAGGTCGTGAACGACACCCTGACCTCCGCGGCCGCCCGCGCCCGCGGTCTCTTCCGCCCGCCGGCGGTCGCGCGCCTGCTCGCCGAGCAGGGGACGGGCCGCCACGACCACGGCCGTGCGCTGTGGACGCTGCTGTGTCTCGAGCTCTGGTTCCGGAACGTCCTCGATGCGCCTGCTGCTGCTCACGATTGACTTTCCGCCCTCGCGGGGCGGTGTGCAGACTCTCCTCGCCCGGCTGGTGGCGGAGCTCGCGCCGGTGTGGCAGGTCACCGTCGTCACCCCCGCCAGCGCCGGCGGCGAGGCGTGGGACCGCACGCAGTCCTACGCCGTGATCCGGTCGCGGCCGCCGGCGGGGGGCGCGGCGGGGCTGGCCGGCGTGCACGTGCGCGCGTTCGTCGAGGTCCTGCGCCGGCGCCCCCACGTCATCCTGTGCGGCCACGTCCTGCTCGGCCCCTTCTGCCGCCTCGTGAGCGTGCTGTTCGGGGTGCCGTACGTCGCGATGGCGTACGCGTACGAGATTCGCGCGCCCCGCATGCGGGCCATCGCCGGGCTGGCGCTGCGCGGCGCCCGCCGCGTGGTGACGCTCAGCGAGTTCGGCCGTCGGGCCGTCGAGGCGCACGGCGTCGCGCCGGCGGCCGTCGCGGTCATTCGTCCCGGCGTCGCCGTCGACGATCGCGAGGGCGGGCCGGACCCCACCGAGCGGGAGGCCGGCGCGCGCGTCGTGTTGTCGGTGGGGCGGCTCGTCGACGCCTACAAGGGCCACGACATGGTCATCCGGGCGATGCCCCTGATCCTCGCGAAGACGCCGACCGCGCGGTACGTCGTCGTCGGCGACGGCCCGTTGCGGCCGTACCTGGAGCGGCTGGTCGCCTCGCTGGGCGTGGCCCACGCCGTCCGCTTCGTGGGCGAAATATCCGACGAGGACGTGGACGCGTGGTATCGGCGGTGTGACGTGTTCGTGCTGGCCGGCCGGGACAGCGAGGTCAGCGGGGGCGCCGAGGGATACGGCATCGCGTTCGTGGAAGCGGCGCTCCGCGGCAAGCCAGTGGTCGGCGGGCGGTCAGGGGGCATCCCCGATGCCGTGATCGACGGCGAGACGGGGATCCTCGTCGATCCGCTGGACCCCGGCGACATCGCGGACGCCGTCACGCGGCTGCTCGGCGAGCCGGAGCTCGCGGCGCGGCTGGGGCGCGATGGTCGGCGCCGCGCCCTCGACGAGCTGGCGTGGCCCCGCTACAGGGAGCGGTTCGCCCGGCTGCTCGCGCAGGTCGCCGCCCGGTGACCGGGCCCCGCCGGATTCTCTACCTCAGCCCCACCGCCCAGCTCGGCGGCGCCGAGCACAGCCTGCTCGACCTCGCCGCCGGCCTCGACCGCCGGCGCGACGAGCCGCGCCTGCTGTGCCTGGGTGACGGCCCGCTGCTCGCCGAGGCGGCCCGCCGCGGCGTCGCCAGCGAGGTCGTCGGCGCGCCGGCGGCCTTCGCGAGGACGAGCTTGCGCGGCGCCCGCAGCGCGGCCGGCCCACTGCTCGGCGGGGTGGTGCGGGCCGCCCCGACCTTCGTGGCCGTGCGCCGCGCCGCCCGGCGCGCCGCGGCCGCGCTCGTGCACAGCAACGGCAACAAGACGCACCTGCTGTCGGTGCCGCTCGCGCTGGGCGCGATGCCGGTCGTCTGGCACGTGCGCGACTTCCTGCGCGATCGGCGGATCGAGCGGCTGCTGGTGCGGATCGCCAACGCGTCGGTGAAGGCGGTGATCGCCAACTCGTCCGCGGTCGCCGCCCACCTCGAGCGGCTCGGTGCCCGTCCCGGCCTCGTCCACGCCATCCCGAACGGCATCGACGTGGCGCGCTTCGCCCCCGACGGCCCGCGGGCCGAGCTCCGCGCCGCGTGCGGCTGGCCCACGGCCACGCGCCTGGTCGGGATGGTCGGCGTGCTGGCCGCGTGGAAGGGGCAGGAGGTCTTCCTCCGGGCCGCGCGCGAGCTGGCGACGCGGGCGGGCGACGTCCGCTTCGTCGTCGTGGGCGGCGAGATCTACGCCACCCGCGGCCACGGCGACTTCGAGACGCGGCTGCGGCGTCTCGCGCGGGAGCTGCGGCTGGACGGCGTGCTGGCGTTCACCGGGCAGCGTGCCGACGTGCCGGAGATCCTGCGAGCCGTGGACGTCGTCGTCCACGCCTCCGTCGAGCCGGAGCCGTTCGGCCGGGTGATCGCCGAGGCGATGGCGTGCGCGCGGCCGATCGTGTGGGCCCGCGGGGGCGGCGCCGACGAGATCGTGGGGGACACCGGCCTGGGGGCGCTCGGCGTGCCGGGGGGCGATGCCGCGAGGCTGGCCGCGGCCATCGAGCACGCGCTGGCCGATCCCGCGCGTGCCCGGCGCTGGGCCGAGGAAGGCCGGCGGCGTGTGGTCGAGCGATTCGACGTGCGCCAGCACGTGGCGCGCGTGCAGGACCTCTACGCGCGGCTGACGGCGGGCGGCGCATGAGGATCCTCCACGTCGGCAAGTTCTATCCGCCCGTCCGGGGCGGCATGGAGACGGTGCTGGGCGCGCTGTGCGAGGGCACGGCGCGCCGCTGGCAGGTGCGCGCCGTCGTCGCCCACGCCGGGGCGCGGACGCTCCGCGAGCGGAGGAGCGGCGTGGAGGTGGTCCGGGTGGGGACGCTCGCGCGGGCGCTGTCGGTCTCGCTGAGCCCGGGCCTGGCGCGCGAGCTGTGGCGCGAGCGGGTCGACTGCGTCGTCCTGCACGAGCCCAACCCGCCGGCCGGCACGCTGCTCGCGCTGCACACGCCGGCGCCGCACCTGATCGTGTGGCACCACAGCGACATCGTGCGGCCGGCGTGGGCGAACGCGACGTACGGTCGCGTGCAGCGCGCGCTCTACCGGCGCGCGGCCCGGGTGATCGTGGCCGCACCGCCGCTGGCCGAGAGCGGCAGCGTCGCCGCCGCCGCGCGGCGCGTCGACGTGGTGCCGTACGGCATCGCGCTCGAGTCGCTGCTCGCGGCCCCCCCGCCCCCGAACCGCCACCTGGCCGGTGCCCTCGACCGCCTGCCGTCTCCGCGAGTGCTCTTCGTCGGCCGGCTCGTCTACTACAAGGGGCTCACGGTGCTCCTCGAGGCGATCGCCGCCACGCGCGCGGGGCTGGTGATCGCCGGCGAGGGGCCGCTGCAAGCGGCGCTGCGCGCGCGCGTGACGGCGCTCGGGCTGGCCGGCCGGGTCGCGTTCTTCCCGGGGCTCTCCGACGAGGATGTGCGCCGGCTGTACCGCGCGTGCGACGTCTTCGTGCTGCCGTCGACCGAGCGGACGGAGGCCTTCGGCCTCGTCCAGGTCGAGGCGATGGCCAGCGGCCTGCCGGTGGTCAGCACCGATCTGCCGACGGGCGTGCCGTGGGTGAACGAGCACGGCGTCACCGGCCTGATCGTCCCCCGCGACGATGCCGCCGCGCTGGCGGCGACCCTCGAGCGCCTGCTCGCCGATCCGGTGCTGCGGGCGACCCTCGGGCGGGCGGGGCGCCACCGCGCGGTCGAGCGCTTCGCCGTCGGCCGGATGGTCGAGGATTTCGTCGGGATCGTGGAGGCCGTGACCGGTGTCGGTCGCTAAGCGCGCGTTCGACATCGCCCTCGCCGGCGCCGGGCTCGGCCTGTCGTGGCCGCTCGGGGTGCTGATCGCGGCGCTCGTGAAGCTCGAGGACGGCGGACCCGTCTTCTACAGCCAGCCGCGGGTGGGCCGCGACGGCGTGCGGTTCCGGGGCTGGAAGTTCCGCTCGATGCGGGCGGACGCCGACGCGCGGTTCGGGCCCCGCCAGGCGGAGGCGGACGACGCGCGCGTGACACGGATCGGGCGCGTCCTGCGATCGACGGCCCTGGACGAGCTGCCGCAGCTGTGGAACATCCTGCGCGGCGACATGAGCTTCGTGGGCCCCCGCGCGCTCATGCCCGAGGAGATCGAGATCGGCGCCGCCGACGCCAACGTGCCGCTCGAGGTGATCGCCGGCTACGAGGCGCGCCATCGCGTGCGGCCGGGGCTGACCGGCATCGCCCAGATCTACGCCGACCGCGACGTCCCGCGCCGGCACAAGTTCCGCTACGACCTGCTCTACATCCGGCGCCGCAGCTTCGCGCTCGATCTGCGCCTGATCGCGCTGTCGTTCTGGATCACGCTGCGTGCCACCTGGGAGCGTCGCGGCGCGAAGTTCTGAGCGCCCAAAAGTTGGGAGCCGTCGAACCGGCCCGTATAATCGCGCCGTGATCGACGTGGCCGTCGTCGGCGGAGGGCCGGCCGGATTGCTGGCGGCGAGCCGACTGGCCGACGCAGGGCTGGACGTCGTCCTCTTCGAAGAGCACCCGCGCATCGGCGAGCCGACGCACTGCACCGGGATCGTGTCGCTGGAGACGGCGGAGCTGGCCAAGATCCCCGACGACCTCGTGCTCGCCCGCCTGGGCGCCGCCCGGCTCGTGGGGCCGCGCGGCGGCGAGGCGCGGCACGACTGGGCGAGCGCCGAGGCGATCCTGGCCATCGATCGCCAGGGTTTCGACCAGAGCCTGGCGGCGCAGGCGCTCGCCGCAGGCGCGGTCGTGCGGACCGGCACGCGGGTGCAGGAGCTCGAGGTCGTCGGCAACGGCGTCACGGTCCGGACACCCGACGACGCGGTGCGGGCGCGCGCCTGCGTGCTCGCCTGCGGCGTGTCGTATCGTTTCCAGCGGCAGCTCGGCCTCGGCCTGCCGGGGCTGGCCGTGCACACGGCGCAGACGGAGATCGACGCGGAGCCCGACGACCTGGTGGAGCTGCACGTCGGCCGCGAGGTCGCGCCGAACGGATTCGTGTGGACGGTCCCCATCGTGCGCGCCGGCGGCGCCCGCCTGAAGGTCGGCGTGATGGCGGCCGGCAACGCCGGCGCCTATCTGCAGGCGTTTCTCGACCGGCCGGTGGTTCGGGCCCGGCTGCGTGGCGAGCCGAGCCCGTTGATCCGCCGCCTGCTGCCGTTGAAGCCGATCGCCAAGACCTACGCCGAGCGCGTGCTCGTCGTCGGCGACGCCGGCGGGTTCACCAAGCCCACCACCGGGGGCGGCATCTTCTACAGCCTGCTCACCGCGTCGCTCGCCTCCGAGGCGCTGGTAGAGGGGTTCAACGCCGACCGCCTGGACGACGCGTTCCTGGCCGGTTACGAGCGACGGTGGCAGGACCGGCTGGGCGGCGAGCTGCGGATGGGCGATTGGCTTCGGCAGCTCGTGAGCCGCTGTACCGACGCGGAGATCGATCGGCTCGTGCGGGCCTTTGCCTCCGACGACGTGCGCGGCCTCGTGCGTCGCGCGGCGCGCTTCAACTGGCACCGCGAGCTGATCCTGGCGCTGGCCCGCCATCCCCCGCTCGCCGCCCTCTTCTTCCGGACGCTGTTCAGGTAGAGGCGAGGCGTCCGCCGGCGACGCCGGGCGTCTACGGCGTGAGCTGGCTGGCCTGCGCGCGATAGCGCGCGGGCACCTTTTCGAGGCTGTCCGTCCAGGTCGTGACGCCCTGCTCGTCGGCCCAGCGGTACAGCTTCGCTGTCCGCGCGGCCGGGCGCCGTGCCGGCTCCGGATCGGCGGCAGCAGGCGCGGGCGGCGCGGCCGGTGGAGGCGGTGTCGCGGGCGGATTCGGGATCCAGACCCACGCGTAGGGCGAGTAGACACCGTCCCCACGCAGCTCGTAGCGGCCGTTCGCGAACTCGAGGACCCTCGGCACGGGCGGAGGGGCCGGCACGGCGTAGGCCCCTGGCGGGGCCGCGTAGACCGGAGGCGGAGCGTACACCATGGGGGGCGCCACGACCACGGGCGGAGCCACGACGAGGGACGGCCCGAAGAACACTGGGAAGGCCGGCCGGTGGACGAAGCCACGGTGATGATGGCGGTGGTGGTGTCCTTCGAGGCGCCGGGAGCCGTGAACTTCGCCCCGGAAGTGGCGGTGGCGACCATCGGCGTCGGCCGGGCCCGGGTCCGCCGCGAGGGACACCGCGATGACGAGCATGACGCCGACCGCCTTCATGGTAGAACGCCTCTTTTCGGCAGCATAACGGCGCCAGCCCCCCCTGGCAAGCGTCACAACGGCACGCGGATGTCATGCCAGGGTGTCAATTTCCAGGCACCCGGTCCCACCGTAGAAATTCCAGGGCGTTACAGATCGCACTTTTCCAGGGCACCTCAGGTGTGGTCCAAAATTTGCCAGGGGGCCGTGAGGGGAGAAAAGCGCGTGATTGAAGAAACGTCAGCTCCAGGCATCGAGGACTCGGTCCGTGTCTACCTGCGGCAGATGGGCAGGGTGCCGCTCTTGACACCACAGCGCGAGGTGGAGCTCGCGAGGCGGATCGAATCCGGACGCGAACAGGTGATCCTGGCCGTGCTGGGCACGGAGGCTGGACGGACGGGGTTACGGGAGCTGGGGAGCCGGGTGGCCCGAGGCGAGATCGCCATCGACGCGGTGGTGGATCTGATGGACCCCGAGATGGGCGACGCCGAGCGGCGGGCGCTGGCCCGGCAAGTGGGACGCAGCGCGACGACGATCCTCAAGTGGTTGCAGGAGGGCGACACCCTTCGCCGGCGGACCCGGCGCCCGAGCGGTCGTACACGGGCGCGGCTGGACGCCGACGCGCGCCGGCGCGAACAACAGGTGCTCGCGCGGCTGCGCACCCTGCGGCTGCGCTACGACGTCTTCGACAGCGAGGGCGAGCAGGCGGGCCTCGCGCAGGCCGTCGCCGCCGCGGCCACCAACGGCCATGCCGCCCGCCTGCGGCCGGTCCTCGAGCGCATGCAGCGGGCTCGCGCCGACGCCGCCGAGGCCAAGAACCTCATGGCCGAGGCGAACCTCCGGCTCGTGGTGTCGATCGCCAAGCGCCACGTCACCCGCGGGCTGCCGCTGCTGGACCTCATCCAGGAGGGCAACATCGGCCTGCTGCGCGCCGTCGACAAGTTCGAGTACCGTCGCGGCTACAAGTTCTCGACCTATGCCACGTGGTGGGTCCGCCAGTCGATCAGCCGCGCCCTGGCCGACCAGGCGCGGACGATCCGCCTGCCGGTGCACATGATCGAGCGCATCAACCGGCTCCTCAAGGCGTCACGACAGCTCGTGCAGGAGCTGGGGCGCGAGCCGGCGGTCGAGGAGATCGCCACGCGGGTGCAGATGCCGGTGGACATGGTACGGGCGGCCCTCTCGGTGATCGTCGAGCCCATCTCGCTGGAGACGCCGGTCGGTGACGACGAGGACTGCGCGCTCGGCGACTTCATCGAGGATCGCGGGGCCGCCTCGCCGTACGAGACCGCCCTGGGCGCCGAGCGTCGTGACCGCACGATCGCCCTGCTCGACACGCTCAAGCCGCGGGAGGCGCGCGTGCTGCGCCTGCGCTACGGCCTGGGCGACGGGTACGACTGGACGCTGGAGGAAGTCGGTCAGGAGTTCCGCGTCACGCGCGAGCGCATCCGGCAGATCGAGGCCAAGGCGCTCAAGCGGATGCGTCACCCCTCCCGGACGGACAAGCTCAGGATCTTCGCGGACGCCTAGCTTCGGGCCTCGTGGGGCGGCGTCGGGCCGCCCCACGGGGCATCTGTCGTGCGCCGCTCTCGCCCTTGAATTCGACCGCCGATCTGCGTTAGACGTGGGCCTCGTGCCCAACGCGCTCGACGGCCTCGCCGTGCTCGACCTCGCGACCTTCGTGGCCGCTCCCTTCTGCTGCACGCTTCTCGGCGAGTTCGGCGCCGAGGTGATCAAGGTCGAGCAGCCGGGGCGCGGCGATGACCTGCGACGGCTCGGCACGCCGGCCCGCGAGGGGCTCTCGTACTGGTGGCTCGTCGAGTCGCGCAACAAGAAGGCGATCACCTGCAACCTCCGCGAGCCCGAGGGCCAGGCGCTGATCAAGCGGCTGGCCGGCGGCGTCGACGTGCTCGCCGAGAACTTCCGCCCGGGCACGATGGAGCGCTGGGGCCTGGGCTGGGAGGACCTGCGGGCGGTGAACGCGCGGCTCGTGATGGTGCGCATCTCCGCCTTCGGCCAGACCGGCCCTTACCGCGAGCGACCCGGCTTCGGCCGCATCGCCGCCGCGATGGGCGGGCTCTCGTACCTGTCCGGCTATCCCGACCGGCCGCCGGTGACGCCGGGCACGCCCACGATTCCCGACTATCTGGCCGGCGCGCTCGCGGCCTTCGGCGCCCTGGTCGCTCTGCAGCATCGCCAGCGCTCCGGCGAGGGGCAGGTGGTGGACGTCGGCCTCTACGAGCCGATGCTGCGGATGCTCGACGAGCTGATCCCCGTCTACGCCGCCACCGGCTACGTCCGCGAGCGCATCGGCTCCGGCACCGAGTACGTCGTGCCGCACAACCACTACCGCGCTCGCGACGGTCGCTGGCTGGCGATCGCCTGCACCAACGATCGGATGTTCGAGCGGCTCGCCACCGCCATGGGCCGGCCGGGCCTGGCCGGGGAGTTTCCGACGATGGGCTCGCGCCTGGAGCGGCGCGCCGAGCTGGACGCGCTGGTGCAGGCGTGGGTGGGCGAGTTCGACGCGCGCGACGTGCTGGCCCGGCTGGACGCCGCCGAGGTGCCGTGCGGGCCCGTGACGAGCGCGCGCGATCTCTTCCAGGATCCCCACGTCAAGGCGCGCGAGAACATCCTCGAGCTGCCCAATCCGCTGGGCGGGCTCCTCTCGATGGTCGGCGTCGTGCCGCGGCTCACCGCGAGCCCGGGCCACGTGGAGCACCCCGGCCCCGTCGCCGTCGGCGCCCACAACGAGGAGATCTACTGCGGCCGGCTGGGTCTGAGCCGCGACGAGCTGCGCGCGCTCGCCACCCGGGGCATCGTGTAACGCGATGGCATCCATCGCGCTGAGCGACGCCCCGTTGCGCCACACGCTCCGCGGCGGCGCGGGTCCACCCGTCGTCCTGCTGCACGGGCTCGGCTCCTCGTCGGCCGACTGGCCTGAGCAGCACACCGTGCTCGAGGCGCGCTACCGGGTCGTCGCCGTGGACCTGCCCGGGCACGGCGGCTCGCCGCTGCCGTCGGGACCGTTGACGATCGAGAGCATGGCGCGCGACGTGGCGGCGCTGCTGGCTCGCCTCGACGCGGAGCCGGCGCACGTGCTGGGGCTGTCGCTGGGCGCCTGCGTGGCGCTGCGGCTGGCACTCGCGGCACCCGGGCGGGTACGCTCGCTCACGCTGGTCAACCCGTTCGCGCGGGTGCAGCCGGCCGGGCCCGGCGACCTCGCCCGTCTCGCCCTGCGCATGATCCTGCTCGGCACCGCGCCGATGGACACCGTCGCCGCCCACGTCGCGCGGCGCCTGTTCCCGTGGCCCGAGCAGCGCGCGCTCTACGAGTCGGCCGTCGCCAGCCTGGCCGCCACCCCCCGCCGCGCCTACTTCGCCGCCATGCGGGCGCTGGCGCGCTTCGACGCGCGCGGGCAGGTGGCGGCGATCCGGCAGCCCACGCTGATCGTTGCCGGCGACCGCGACACCTCGGTGCCGCTGGCCGCCAAGGTCGCGCTGGCAGCGGCCATTCCCCGCGCGAACCTGCTGGTCGTCCCCGCCTCCGGCCACGCCACGCCGCACGACCAGCCCGAGACCTTCAACCGCGCGCTGCTCGAGTTCCTGGCAGGGCACTAGGCGAAATCGAGGGGTGAGCCTGGGGGGGTGTGCTCGGAAATGCGGGGGCATTTCGTCCTGCGGTGTGGGCCGTCTCGATCTGGGCCCGGAGAGCACACGCAAGACCGAGGAGCGCCCCGGGTTTTCCCGGGGCGTGACGAGCGTTGGGGGCTTGGGGGCCATGTCGAGGCCCCCATGATGATTGGGGGGCCATATCGGGGCCCCCACGTCATTAGCGTAGAATCGCGATTCATGTGGCTCGGTCTGGCGCTGGCGGCAGCGCTGTTCCAGGTGCTGCGCAACACGGCCATGAAGCGCCTGGGCCACGCGCTCGACGAGTACATCAACGTCTGGGGCCGCTTCACCTTCCTCCTGCCGTTCGCGCTGCTCGGCTGCGTGGTGGGCGGGTTTCCGACCATCAAGCCGGGCTTCGTCGGCTGGTGCGCGCTGTTCGGCGTCTCCCAGACCCTGTCCACGCTGGCGCTGTCCAAGGCGCTGAAGCTCTCGGAGATCTCCCTGGTCACCGCGCTCTGGAAGGTGAGCCTGCTGGTCCTGCTCGGCCTGGCCTGGGTCTGGATCGGCGAGCATCCGAGCCCGCTCGGCATCGCCGGCGTGCTGCTGAGCGCCACCGGCGTCTACCTGCTCAACGTCAACCGCGCCCGCGTCGGCTTCTGGCAGCCGCTGACCGTGCTGTTCACCGATCGCGGGCAGCGCTACACGCTGCTCGCCGCGCTCTTCTACGCGCCCTCGGTCATCACGATCAAGCAGGCGACCCTCGCCTCCAACGCGGCGATGGGCACGCTGGGCGGCTACCTGGCGGCCAGCCTGATCATGACGCCGATCGTCCTGCGGACCTCCGCCCGCCACTTCGCCCAGCTGCCGCGCCACTGGAAGGGGTTCGTGGCGCTCGGCCTGTTCGCCGCGCTCACGACGATCAGCCAGGCCCAGGCCTATACGCTCACCCTGTCGTCCTACGTGGAGGCGGTGAAGCAGATCGAGATCCTGTTCGCCATGGCCATCGGCGTCTTCGCCTTCGGCGAAGCGCAGCGCGTGCGCGAGTCTGCGCTCGGCGCCGTGGTCATGCTGCTCGGCATGGTTCTGCTAGCCCTCGCGTCCTGATGGAGTGGGGGGCCCCGAAATGGCCCCCCCCACCCCCCATCATTCGGAGCGGCCCGGCGGAGCCGTGTCGCTCCTCTGGTGCGCGCTCGCGCCTGGGGCCCCGAAATGGCCCCCCACGCCCCCCATCATTCGGAGCGGCCCGGCGGAGCCGTGTCGCTCCTCTGGTGCGCGCTCGCGCCTGGGGCCCCGAAATGGCCCCCCACGCCCCCCAATCCGCTCGTCGCGCCCCGGCAAAAGCCGCGGCGCTCCTCGATTGACGCATGCCGTGCGGGGCCCCGATATGGGGCGGCCCTCGACGAGCCGTCGCGGCGAAGCCGGGACGCTTTTCTAACCCGCTCCCCACTCGATCAATCGGTAAGAGCTGCCTCGGCCTGGCGGAGGCGCTGCGACAGCGTGGCGAGGAGGCTCTGGGTCAGCTCGGGCGCCTCCTTCAGCAGGGTCGTGAAGTCGCGCCGCTTGATGACGAGCAGGCGCAGCGGCGTCTCGGCGATGACGCTGGCCGAGCGGGGGCCGCCGTCGAGCAGGCTCATCTCACCGAAGTACTGGCCCGGCGCCAGGCGCGAGCGCTTGCGGGCGGACACCTCCACGCGAGCGCTGCCGTCGAGGATGAGAAAGAACTCCTCGCCCGGCGTGCCGGCGCGCGCCAGCACGGTGGCCGCCGGCACCTCGATGACCTCGCTGATCCGGGCGATGGCGCGCAGCTGGCGGCGGGAGCATCCGGCCAGCAGGCCCACATCTTCCAGCCGGTCGATCTTGTCGTCCTGGCTGATCCGCCCGCCGAAGAAGCTCCGGCCGCGCGGCTCGCCGCGAGGAGTGTACGAGATCGAGCCGTCGAGGATGCGGGTGACCAGTTCCATGAGAGCGCCTCCGCGCCGTGCCTCAGCCGTCGAGGGAGGGGCGCTTGCCGTAGGTTGCACGGATCTCGGTCTTGATCCCGCCGCGGACGTTGAAGTCGCCGATCACCTCCGCCCAGCGCGGGCGGGCGGCGTCGACGAGATCGTCCAGGATGCGGTTGGTGACGTCCTCGTGGAAGGCGCCCTCCTGCCGATACGACCACAGGTAGAGCTTGACCGACTTCAGCTCGACCAGGTGTTGATCGGGCACGTAGCGGATGCGGATGGTCGCGAAGTCGGGCTGTCCCGTCATCGGGCACAGGCACGTGAACTCCGGCACCGTCATCGAGACCTGGTAGTCCCGATCCGCATGCGGATTCGGCACCACCTCGAGCTGCTTCGACGGCTGGGTGGGCATGGCAGCGATTATACCGATTCGCTTCGCCGGCCGGGCGTCAGCGGCTACTCAAGCCGATGCCCACGGCGACCGCGAGGCAGGCGACGAGCAGGTGGGGGGTGAGCGGATCGCCGGCGAGGAGCGCGGCGGTGAACACGCCGAAGATCGGCTGGGTGAGGAAGAACGCGGCCAGCGCGCTCGGGCGGTAGCGCTTGAGCAGCCACAGGTTGATCACGAAGCAGAAGCCCGCGATGAGCGCCCCCTGGTAGGCGAGCGAGACCCCCAGGCGCAGCGTCCAGCGCGTGGGCTCGGGCTCGAGCAGCGCCGAGAGCAGGCTGAGCAGTGCCGTGCCGACCGTGGCCTGGGCCAGGAGCAGCTTCACCGGATCGAGCCGCTGTACCGCCCGGGCGAGGTACACCTGCCGCTCGGCGAGCAGGAACGCGGAGAGAAACACCAGCGTGTCGCCGAGCAGCGAGGCGCCCTCGCTCGCGCGCTCGCCGACGAACAGGAGCACGATGCCGCCGTACGCGACCAGCGCGCCGGCCAGCCGGCGCCCGGTGAGACGATCGCCCGGGATCAGGAAGTGGGCGAGGACCACGGTGTGCACGGCGTACAGGTTCAGCACGATGCTGCCGTGGGCGGCGCTGGTGAGCGAGGTCCCGACGTTCATGAGGCCGATCTGCGCGGTGAAGATCAGGCCGAGCACACTCAGCGGCCGCCACTCGGGGCGGGGGATCGCGAAGCCTGCCAGCCGGCCGGTGAGCCAGGCCCACAGGGCGATGACGAGGCCGCCCAGCAGGAAGCGCAGCCACGCCAGGCGCAGCGGCGGGGCGTCGAGCAGACCGAATTTGATGGCGACGGTGTTGCCGCCCCAGAAGAGGGAGACGAGCAGGGCCAGCGCCGCGCCCGGCGCGTCGATGTTACGGGCCGGGTGGGTCAGGGCGGCGCGCGGTCTGGCGTGGACTCGAGAACCATGGATCGGCGTCCACTATAATCGATCCCATGAAGATCGGTTTGGTAGGCCTGCCCAAGAGCGGCAAGACGACGCTGTTCAATCTCCTCACCGGCTCCAGCGTGGCCACCTCGCGCTACGACGCCGGGCGCGCCGAGCTGCACACCGGCATCGCGCGTGTGCCCGATCCGCGCGTGGACCGGCTTACCGCGCTGTTCAAGCCGAAGAAGACGACGTTCGCGACGTTCGAGGTGGTGGACCTGGCCGGGATCGAGAAGGACGACCGGGGTGGCCTGGAGGCCAAGGAGTTCCGCAACGCCGACGCCCTGCTGCACGTCGTGCGCGCGTTTCCCGACGACGCGCGGGGCGCCGCCGACCCCAAGCGCGACGTCCTCGACCTCGAGCTGACGCTCGTGCTGGCGGACCTCGAGGTCGTCGAGCGCCGGCTCGAGCGCCTGGAGGCCTCGATCAAGAAGCAGCGCAAGGAGGCCGAGGTTCGCGAGCAGGAGCTGCTCGGCCGGCTCCAGATCGCGCTGGAGGCCGAGACGCCCCTGCGGGCGGTGGCCATGACGCCCGACGAGGCCCGCCTCGTCCGCGGCTTCACGTTCCTGTCGCACAAGCCGATCCTGCACCTGGTCAACGTCGAGGAAGGGGCCATCGCCGAGGGAGAGCAAGTGGCCGAGCGCTACGGCCTGACCGACGTCGCGGCCCGGCCACAGACCCGCGTGGGCTGGGTGTCGGCGGTGATCGAGGCCGAGATCGCCCGCCTGGAAGGCGACGAGCAGCAGGCCTTCCTGGCCGACCTGGGGCTGGCCGAGCCCGCCATCAACCGAGTGCTGCGCGAGTGCTTCGCGCTGCTCGGACTGATCTCCTTCTTCACGACGGGTGAGGACGAGGTGCGGGCGTGGCCGATCCCGGCCGGCACCCGCGCTCAGGATGCGGCCGGCACCGTGCACTCCGACATCGCGCGCGGGTTCATCCGGGCCGAGGTGAACGGCTACGACGAGCTGGTGGCCGTCGACGGCTCGTTCGCCGATCTCCGGGCGCGCGGCCAGCTTCGCCTGGAGGGCAAGGACTACGTCGTGCTGGACGGCGAGGTCTGCCACTTCCGGTTCAACGTCGCGAAGTAGATCGCGGATCGCTGGCACGCACCGTGCTGTAGGGAACGGCATGGTTGACTGGTTGGCGATCTTCTCCGCGTGCTTGCTGGCGGCCCTGGTCGGGTTCGGGTTCGTGCTCTGGGAACGCTATGAGAACGGGCGTCTGGCGCGGGAGCGGCTTCGCCGCCGCTTCCCCCGCCGCCGTCGTCACGCGCCGTTCGACGTCGACGTCGACCGTCGGGCCGCGTAGCTAGGTCACCCTTATCCCTGGCACGGGCTTGAGCGGCCCGCCGAGCGCGCGGATGACGGCGGCGACGTTATCGTCGGGCGTGTTCATGGTGAGCACGCAGCCCGGGCCGACGATGAGCCCCGTCCCGCCGGTCTGGGCCACCGCATCCCTGGCCTGGGCCACCGCCGCGTCGGGGGTGCCGTCCCGCAGCGTCGCCCACTGATCCAGGCCACCGATCACCGCGCCCGGCACCTTCGCGCGACCCTCGGCGAGCGTGGGCGCCGTGCGGCGATCGTCCCAGTTCCAGGCGTGTCCCGGCAGGCCGGCCAGCCGGTCGAACATCAACGCGTCGCCGTGGCAGTGGACGATGGTGAGGATCGAACGGCCGGCGACCGAGTCCAGGATCCGACGATCGTAGGGCTCTCCGAATTCTACGTAGGTCTCCTCGGAGTGCACGCTGCGGCTGGCCGCCTGGATCGAGTAGAAGATGCCGGAGACGCCCTCGGTCAGGGCGGCGTCGGCGAAGCGGAGCAGCGTCTCGGTGATCGCCTCCAGCGCGCCGCGCACCAGGTCGGGGTGCTCGCGCAGGTCGGCGGCCAGCCGGCCGACCGCGAGCTTGTGGGCGAGCGAGAGCGGCG
Organism: uncultured Candidatus Rokubacteria bacterium; assembly: GCA_963743355.1. Taxonomy (GTDB): domain Bacteria; phylum Methylomirabilota; class Methylomirabilia; order Rokubacteriales; family CSP1-6; genus AR5. The sequence continues at coordinate 964,675 of CAVUPM010000002.1, read as the reverse complement.
AGAAGAGCGTCGGCATCACGACGGCGTCGCCGATGCGGCGATCGAAGCCGAGGCGCACGATCGTCTCGATCTGCTGGTTGTAGCCCTCCGCGCTCGTGGGGTCGAGCGGGCGGATGCGCTTCCAGTCCTCCGCCGTCTTGATCGCGCACGAGGCGCACGCCCGGTGGCCGTCGGGCAGTACCTCCTCGGCCTCCACGCAGCCCCAGGCCTCGACGGCGTAGCCGCCGTGCGGGGTGATCTTGAGGAAGTCGGAGCCGTAGTGGTCGTGGAAGCGCAGCGTCGCCTGGGCCAGGCCGGCCGGCGAGCGGTCCACGCTCGGGAAGTGACGCCACACGGCGTAGGGCACGCGATCGACTGGCTGGCGGTTGATCGCGGCCTGGATGCGCTCGCGCCGACTCATCTGTTGCATGCGATCACGACTCCCTGGCTGAGGACCGGCCGCCCGTCGGGGCCGACCGCGTCGAAGGCCACGCCGCGGCCGTCATCCGGACGGCCGCGGACGGTGAAGGATGAGGGTAGCGGCACCATGCCGCTGAAGCGCGCCCGGATCTCCGCCACGCGGTCCGGCTCGCCGCCCAGCTCGCGGGCGACCACGCGCGAGACTGCCAGCGCCAGCGTCGCCGTGCCGTGCAGGATCGGGTCGGCAAGCCCCGCGCGGCGCGCGACCGCCACGTCGGTGTGGATCGGGTTCCAGATGCGCGCGCACTCCGTGTACACGAGGGCGCGCGTGGCCTCGACGTCGACGAGATCTTGCCAGCTGATCGCGGCGGCGGCTGGGGGCGGGGAGGCTTCTTCGCTCAATGAAGCATTCGCTCGGGAAGCCTCCCCGCCCCCAGCCACCGCCTCCGCGCCAGGCGAGGGTTCGCGAAGATCGGACAACGACACCCCTCGGTACACGGAGCCGTAGTCGGTCGTCGTCACCCGGTCACCGGCGGCATCGAGGGTTTCGAAGCGCGTGACGATCAGGGTCCCGGAACGGCGGGCGCGGACATCCATGACGCGGGCGGTCGTCAGCAAGGTGTCGCCGGCGCGTGGGGGGCGGTGGATCACCACGTGATGGGTTGCGTGGACGCTCCGCGGCTGGAGGGTGGCGGGAATCGTCTTGTCGCGCATGGCGACGGCGACGGGCCACTCGTAGCAGACGGCGAGCAGGGGATGGGCGACGGGGCCCTGGGCGGCCAGGGTGTCGTAGTAGCGGGGGTCGCGCTCGCCGAGGCCGGCGGCGTAGGCCATGAGCCAGCGGGCGTCGAGGTCGTGGCGGATCGGCCCGATCTCGGCGCCGAGGATCGTCGTGGTCATGGGCGGGGGAAGTTCATGCAATCGACGAAGATCTGCTCGAAGTCGGGATGGGCGGCCAGCGAGACGTGCTCGATGCGCCCGGCGATCGTTTCGGACCGCGCCCGCTCGGGCTCCGACAGCAGGCAGAGCTGGGCGCCCAGCGAGGCGGCGTTGCCGACGTAGCGCACGCGGCCGGGGCCGAGGTCGGGGATGAGGCCGATGCGCACGGCGCTGGCGATCGACAGATAGTTGCCGAAGCCGCCGGCCAGCATCAGCTCGCGCACCCGCTCGAGCGGCACGCCGGCCACGTGCTGGAGCATCGCGATGCCCGAGGCGATCGCGCCCTTGGCGAGCTGGAGCTGGCGCACGTCGTCCTGGGTCAGCACGATCTCGCGTGAGGCGCCGGCCTCGCCGGCCCGCAGCACGATCACCTGGCGCTCCTCGCCGCGCATCACCACCCGGTCGCGCAGGCGGGGCGGCAGCGCGTCGCGCTGCTCGACCTGGATCAAGCCGGTCCAGTCGATCACGCCAGCCTCGAGCAGGCCGGCCACGAGGTCGAGCAGTCCCGAGCCGCAGATGCCCAGCGCGTCGGCCTCGCCGATCGTGTGCACGTGGAGGTCGTCGTCCACGGTGGCGCGGTCGATGGCGCCCAGCGCGCCGCGCATGCCGTGGCGGATCTGCCCGCCCTCGAAGGCGGGACCGGCCGGCGCCGAGCACGCCCACAGGCGGGCCGCCGAGCCCAGCAGGACCTCGCCGTTGGTGCCGATGTCGACCGCGATGCGGAGCGCGTCGCCCTCGTAGATCCGGGTCGCCAGCGCCACCGCGACGGCGTCGGCGCCGACGAAGCCGGCCACCAGCGGCAGCAGGCACACCCGGGCCTCCGGCGCGACTTTCAGGAACAGGTCGCGCGCGCTCAGCGTCAGCGCGTGGCGCATGACCGGGGCGTAGGGCGCGAGACCGACATGCGACGGATCGATGCCGAGCAGGACGTGGTGCATGCACGTGTTGCCGACGACGACGACCTTGTAGATCCACTTGGGCAGCACGCCGGAGGCCCGGCACACCTCGGCCACGTGCTGGTTCAGGAGGCCGAGGATCCGCGTATGGAGCTTGCGCAGGTTGCCGGGGTTGAACTGCGCGAACGCGATGCGCGACATGAGGTCGCCGCCGAAGACGGCCTGCGGATTCAGACTCGACACCGAGGCGAGCTGCTCCCCGGACGTCAGCTCCAGCAGCGTGGTGACGACGCTGGTGGTGCCGACGTCGATGGCCAGACCGAAGCGCATGGAGGTCGTGTCGCCGCGCTCGACGGCCAGGATGCGTCCGGCGAAGGTGGTGACCGTCGCGCCGGCCGGATCGTCCCGCAGCGCCTGCGGCAGTGCGGCCAGCACGCCGGGCGGCACGTCGACGGCCGCCACGCCGACGGCGGCAGCGAGCTGCTCGACGTCGGAGGTCTGGTGGTGCTCCTCGCGCGGGAGCGAGACCTTCACGAGCTGCTTGTCGACGCCGGAGGCGATCACCGTGCGCCCGGCCACCCCGGCCCCGGCGCCGAGGATCTGAAACGCCGTCTCCTCGAGCGGCGGCGCGACCTGCACGGTCACGGCCTCGGCCGGCGTGCTCTGGCAGGACAGGCGATAGCCCTCCCGCACGAGCTCGTCGCCGAGCTGGACCTCGTCACCGATGGTGGGCGGCGGCACGGCGCCCGCCACGAACTTCACCCGACAGGAGGTACAGCGGCCGCGGCCGCCGCAGGTGGCGGTGATGTCGATGCCGGCCGCGTGGGCGGCCGCGAGGATGGTCGTGCCCGGCGTGATCGCCAGCTCGCGCCGCGGGTCGGGGCGGCGGGGATCGGTCAGGATCGTGAGCGGCACCGCCATGCGGCGTCATTGTAGCGGGGTCAGCGGACGATTTCGAACTCGACGCGCGGATCGCCCTCACCCTCGACGGCCGCCCGCGACTCGGCCGGCTCCAGGCGCCCGGCGGCGACGCCGCCACCGACGAGCCCGTCGCGGATGGCCGCTGTGCGCTCGGTCGCCAGCGCGCGGAGGGCGCGCGGCGGTGGCGGCGTCTCGCGCGCCAACTCCTCGAGGAGAGCCTCGTCGCTGGCCGGCGGCTGCCGGCGCGGGAACAGCTCGGTGTATATCGCCACCGCCGCCTGGCGGCGCGCCGCCGCGTCGGCGCCGGCCGCGGCCAGGCGCGCGTCGAGCGCCTGGCGCCGGAGCGCGGCGACGTCGGCCACCGTCGTCACCGGGCGCAGGCGCAGGCGGATCGCCGGCTGCTCCTTCAGGAACGTTGCGAGCCGCTGGATCTGGTCGCCGCCGAACGACGTCGGCGTCGCCTTGGCGGTCTGGAACGGCACCGGGAAGACCTGGATCGACTCGATCCGGGCGTCCTCCGTGTAGAACATCTGGCCGATCCAGCTGAAGGGCAGCGACACGAGCTTGATCGCGAGCCCCCGGAGCGCGGTCCACACCGCGTCGCTGTAGTGGAAATCGGGCGACGATAGCTGGCCCCGCACCGGGATGGTGAGCTGGATGTCGCCCTGCCGGTTCTTGAGGAGCGAGACCAGCATCCCGAGCGGGAGTCCGATCCGGCGCTGGACCTCGTTGCCGCGGCCCCCCTGGTCCAGCTCGAGCCCGCTGAGCCAGACCTCGTTGTTCGCCTCCAGCTCGTCGCCATCGAGCTTGTAGTGGAGCGACGCGCTCAGGATGCCCTGGCGGGCGATCCACGACGACAGACGATCGAGGTACGGGTTCAGGCGCGGGACCGGGAAGTCCTTCACGCCGACGGTGAGGTCGAGGAACCGCGGCCCGGTGAAGGAGCTGATCTGCCCGACGACGGTCAGCGGTGTTCCCGAGGCGAACGTGCCGCGCAGGTCGACGGTGCCGTGGCGGCGCGGGTTGGTGCCGAGGCCCTCGGCGGTGAGGGTGATGCCGCTGAGCTCTTCCGCATAGTCGGGACTCGTCGTGCGATCGACGAAGCGCAGGAAGCCGTCCTCCAGCGTGAGCTTGTTGATCGCGACCCGGACGCGCGGGGGCGGGGTCGCCGCCGGCGGGCCGTCGGTCGTCGAGGATGCCGTGGCACCGCCCCCGGACGCCGGGGTGGCCGCCCGCCGGCGCTGGTTGAGCAGCGACACGATCTCGAGCTGCCCGTTGGCGTTTCGCTCGACGAGGGCCCACGGCTTGCGCAGCGTCACCTGGCGCACGCGCATACTCGTCGGGTACTGGTAGCGCAGCCCGGTGAGCTCCACCCGCTGCGCGGTGGCCAGGCGCCGGTCGGCGTCGCCGAGCGCCAGCCGGTCGATCGCGGTGTCGCCGTCGATGACCAGCGTGATGGTGTCGCCGAACGAGCCGGTGATCGTGGCGCGACCGGTGAGCCGGCCGGCGACGCGGGCATCGACGGGCAGGTACGGCCGCCCGGGCGCCAGGTCGATCTGGTCCAGCTCGGCCTCGAGCTGCAGCCGCGTGGGCTCGATGCTGAACGTGCCCCGCGCCTTCAGCGTGCCGCGGCCGGGCATCGGCGTGCTGAGCTGCACCTGGGCGGGCCCCTGCGCCGGCCACGTGAGGTTGCGCAGCGCCAGCCGCGAGCCGCGGATCTCGAAGCGCGCGGCGGGCTCCACCGCGTCGTCGAGAATGTTGGTGCCGCCGTTCTCGAACAGCACGTCGCGCACGCTCAGCTCCATGCCCGGCACGAGCCCGGCCGCCTCCGGCGCGGCGACGGGTGCCGCCGGCGCCGGCCGGTCGGGACGCCGGCGGAAGAGCGCCCGCAGCGACAGCTCGCCCTCCGGGGTGCGGTCGATCTGCGCCCAGGGCGTGTTCACGCGCAACCGGTCGATCGCCGAGGCGGGCGGGCCACTGCAGGTCGATACCGGTGGCGTCGACGCGCCCGACCGTCAGCAGCGGCCGGCTGCTGTCGAGGAACGCGAGGTTGGTGGCGCCGGCGGCGCCGCGCAGCGCGAGCGAGAACGGTTCCAGGCCGACGATCGCGGTGAGGTCGGCGTCGGCGGCGCCGCGCACGCGCCCGACGATCGGCAGCCAGGGCTGGAGCGCGGCGAGATCGGCGCCCCGCAGCGTCACCGCGATCTCACCGCTCTTCTGCGCGCCGTCCACCGTGCCGCGCGCGGTCACCTGGCCGCCCGCCACGGTGGCCGCGAGGCGGACGCTGGACGTGCCGCGGGCGGGCCAGGTGACGTCGCGGCCGGTGAACCCGATGGCCGCGATCTGGGCGCTGCCGCCGGACGCCGCGTCGGCGACGGTCGCGCGGCCGTCGTCGATCCGGAGCCGCGTGATCGTGACGTCCGGCGCCGGCCGCGCGGTGTCGTCCGCGGCCGCCCCGGCAGGGGCCGACGCGGTGGGCCGCAGGAGCGCGGTGAGGTTCAGCGCGCCCCCGGCGTCGCGCTCGACCGTCATCGACGGCTGGGTGACCGTGAGGTCTCCGACGCGCACGGTGGTGGGCCACGTGTACTCGAGACCGGTGACGGCCACGCGCCCGGCGCTCACGAGCGGGCGGGAGCCATCGGCGAGGGCGAGGGCGCTCGAGCGTCGCGTTGCCGGTCACGGTGAGGGTCAGCGCCTCCGCCTGGCGCCCGTGCACGCGCAGATCGCCGCGGCTCAGTGCGCCGCGGACGCGCCCGGCGATGGGCAGCCACGGCTGCAGCGTGGCGAGGTCGACGCCGCGGAGACCCACGTTCAGGTCGGCCTGACGCTGGGCGACGTCGATCGTCCCGTGCGCTGACACGTCGGCGCCGGCGACGACCGCCGCGAGCTCGATCGGGACCGGCTCCCGCCCCGGCCAGGCGAGGTCGCGCGCGCGCGTGGTGAGCCGGGTCACCTCCACGCGGGTGCCGCTCGCCGCGTCGGTGACGACGGCGCGCCCGTCGTCGAGCTTCAGCGCGACGATCCGGACGTCGGGCGTGGCCGCCGGGGTCGTGGTCGCGGGGCCGGCGTCGCCCGGCGCCGCCGGCGCGCGCAGCAGGCTCGCGAGGCTGATGGATCCGTCGGCGGCTCGCTCCACCGTCACCGCGGGCTGCGTCACGGTGAGCTGGCCGATCGCCACGGTGGCCGGCCACCGGTACTCCAGCGCGCCCGCCCTGATGCGCGTGGCACCGGCCAGCGTCCGCGACCCATCGCCGAGCGCGACACGGTCCAGGGTCGCGTCGCCGGTGACCGTGAGACCCAGCGTGCCGTCATGGGTGGCGATCACCCGGAGGTCGGCGGTGGCGGTGCCACCGAGCCGTCCCGCGAGCGGCAGATGACGCGCGAGCGCCGAGAGCTCCAGGCCCCGCGCTCGCACGCGCAGGTCGGCGCGCCGGGGCACGGCGCCGGCGGTGCCGGTGACGTCCACCTCGCCGCCGCCCGGGACGTTCGCGTGCACGGCGATCTGGGCCGGGCCCTTCATGGGCTGCTCCAGCCCGTCGGCCGTCACCGTGAGGTCCGAGAAGGTGAGGGGCCTCGGCGGCGTCTGCGTGGGATCGAGCACGGTGACGTCGCCGCCGAGGCTGGCGTACCGCAGCGCCGTCGCGCCGGGCCGCTGCCGGAGCTCGCGGATCAGGATGTCGAGTCGGGGCGCCGTGAGCGTGTCCTCCGTCGTCCCCGGCCGGCGCAGCGCGAGCCCCTCGACGACCGCGTCGGCGTCGAGCTGGGTGCCGTCCCTGGCGTCGACCACCAGGCGTCACGCCGGCGCTCAGCTCGCCGTGCTCCAGCCGGAGCGGACCGTCGCCCGGCAGGTAGAGCGCGACCAGCCGCAGGTCGAGGTCGCGGACGTTGACCTGGGCGCGCAGGTGCAGCGGCGCGAGCTGCGCGTCGTCGACGCGGACCGTGACCAGCGCGCCCGCGACGCTGGCGAAGGCCAGGGCCGTGCCCTGCCGCCCGCGCGTCGTGAGATTGCGCGCGTCGAGACGGATGTCGTCCGCGCGCCAGGTGCGCGCCGGCTGCAGCATGCGATCCTCGAACGTCACCCAGCCGCCGGTGATGGTGAAGTGGTCGATGGACATGTCGAGCGTCGAGCCGGAGGCCGGCCGCTCCAGCAGGTCGGAGATGTTGAAGCGCCCGGGTCCGGTGCGCACGATGCGCACGTGACCGTCGCCCAGCGTGAGGTCCTGGATCCACACGGAGCCGCGCAGGAGCGACCACGGATGGAAGCGGCCGTCGAGGCGGCCGATCTCGGCCAGCAGCCCGCCGTCCCGATCGGCGATCCGGAGACCGCGCACGCTCAGGCGGCCGTCGGACAGGCTCAGCTCGAGCGACTCGATCGTGACCGGGCACCCGGTGGCCGACTGCAGCTGCCACACCGTGAGCTGGCGGGCCAGCGTGGAGAGCCGGAGCAGGGCCGCGGTCATCAGCAGGGCGACGACGAGCACGACGACGGCCAGGGTGAGCCAGAGGGCGCGGCGACGGGTCACGACTCCCAGCATGCCTCAGGCCCGCCGCCGGGCGCGAGCGGCTTGCTCACGACCCCGGGCAGCCGGTATCCTCCCCGTCATGACCAACGATGCCATCGATCTCGAGACCCTCCGCGGCGGCGCGCGTCTGGCCGGCTTCGCCTGGAGCGACGCCGAGCTGGAGGAGATCCGGCCCCAGGTCGAGGCGACGCTGCGCATGCTGCGCGCCCTGGAGGCCCTCCCCGTCGACGCCGAGCCCACGACACACTATCGGACGGTGTGAGGTGGCCGAACTATTCTGGGCCTCCATGACCGACCTGGCGCGGATGATCGTGACGAAGGCCGTCTCGCCGGTCGAGGTCGTGCGCGCGCACCTGGACCGCATCGCGGCGCTCGACGGCCACCTGCGCGCCTACATCACGGTCTGTGAGGAGGCGGCGCTGGCGGGGGCGCGGACGGCCGAGGCGGCGCTGATGTCCGGTCAGCCGGTGGGGCCGTTGCACGGTGTGCCCTACGCGCTGAAGGACCTCTACGACACCGCCGGCCTGCGCACCACCGGGGGCTCGCGCATCTTCGCCGACCGCGTGCCGACCCGCGACGCGACGGTCGCGGCGCGGCTGGCGCAGGCGGGCGCCATCCTGCTCGGCAAGCTCAACATGGTGGAGTTCGCCTACGGTCCCGAAGGGCTGAACCCTCACTACGGCCACGCCCGCAACCCGTGGGGCGGCGGCGTGCATCGCATGGCGGGTGGGTCGTCGTCGGGCTCGGGCGTCGCGGTGGCGGCCGGGCTGGCGCCCGGCGCGCTGGGCTCCGACACGGGTGGGTCCATCCGCATTCCGGCCTCGCTGTGCGGCATCACCGGGCTCAAGCCCACCTACGGCCGTGTGAGTCGCGCCGGCGTGCTGCCGCTGGCCTGGTCGATGGACCACGTGGGGCCGATGACCCGGACCGTCGCCGACAGCGCCCTCATGCTGGGCGCGATGGCCGGCCACGATCCTGCCGACGCCACCAGCAGCGGCCTGCCGGTGCCCGACTACGTGGCCGCGCTCACCGGCGAGGTGAAGGGGCTGCGCGTGGGGCTGCTGCGAGGCTTCTTCCTGGACGGCGCGGCGCCGGCGGTGCGGGCGGCGGTCGAGGCGGCGGCGGCCACGCTGGCGAAGGCCGGGGCCGTCGTCGACGAAGTCAATCTCGAACAGGTCACGCTCGTGCCGGCGGCCTCGACGGCGATCGTCGGCTCGGAGGCGCTCGCCTACCACGCCGAGCTGCTGCGCACGCGCGCGGCCGACTACGACCCCGACATCGCCCGCCGGCTGCGCCTGAGCGCCTTCATCGGCGGCGCCCACTACGTGCGCGCGCAGCAGGTGCGTGCGCTCGTCCGCGACGAGGTCGCCCGGGCGCTGGCCCGGCGCGACGTGCTGCTGGCGCCGAGCACGCCGATCGTGGCGCCCGCGGTGGACGAGCGGCAGGCGGCGCTGGGCGACGGCCCCGCCGACGTGCGCTCGGCCCTGATCCGGTTCACGCGGCCGTTCAACCTCTCGGGGCACCCGGCCTGCGCGGTGCCGTGCGGCTTCACCGACGGCGGCCTGCCGATCGGCATGCAGCTCGTGGGGCGCCCGTTCGACGAGGCTACCGTGCTGCGCGCGGCCGACGCGTTCCAGCGCCTGACGGATTTTCACGCCCGACGCCCCGTGCTAGCATCACCGGCCGGGGGGATTCGATGAGCGATCGTGAGGTGAGCGAGCGGCTGAGCGGGCTCGAGGCGCGTCTCGGCCGGCTCGAGGCGCTGCTAGGCGCGCTGAACGACAAGCTCGACCGCTCGGGCGGTAGCCTCGACGCCGCCAAGGCCGGCATCCAGGCCTGGGTGACCGACTACGTCTCGCTCCGCCTGCAGCAGCTCGTGCCGGAGACGTGCGAGCACGATCCCGACGAGGTCGCGGCCGCCAGCGACGGCCCCGTGCTGCCCGGCACGCGCCTGCGGTGCACCGACGAGGTGCTGCACCGCCTGGGCCGGATCCCGATCCCGTTCGTGCGGCAGATGGTGACCCAGAAGGTGGCGGAGACCGCGCGAGCCGAGAACGTGCCGATGATCGACGTGCCGTTCTTCGAGCGCGCCGCCACATTCTGACAGTGCAAGCTCTCGGGGGAGGATCTCTCGAGTTTCCAGCACTGGTCGCAACACCTGGCGGCCGGACCACGGTTCTGATCTGAGCCACCCCTCCCACGAGGGTGAGCCGGTCCGCATCCCGATCGAGGATTCCCTCGATCTCCACGCCTTCGCTCCGCGCGACGTCCCGTCCGTGGTCGACGAATATCTGCGGGAGTGTGCTGAGCGCGGATTCACCGAGGTGCGGCTGATCCACGGCCGGGGCATCGGCGTGCAGCGCGCCATCGTGCAATCACTCCTCGCCGGGCACCCGCTCGTGGCCGGCTACGCCGACGCGCCGGAAGACCGCGGGGGCCGCGGCGCCACGCTCGTGAGGCTGCGGCCCGCCTGACGCTTCGGTGGTTCGGGGCCGCCCGGAACGGGCGAGCGTGTCGCTCGAGAAGGTGAGCTGAGGCTCAGTCGCGGTCGGCGCGGAGCAGCAGCATCCGGTCGGTGAACGATTCCACCCGGCCCTCGACGACGCGAAAATCGAAGGCCGCCCGGCAGCGCTCGGGCGCGTCGCGCACGAACCCCTCGAGCTCGCGCCGCGCCTCGGGCGTCATCCGCGTGCGGGTCGTCCACTCGTCCCACGGACGGCCCTTGGCGACCACCGTGCTGTCCATCATGGTGAGCCCGGCCGCGCGCAGGAAGGCCTTCCACTCGACGGCGCGATAGGCCCGCACGTGGGAGGGATCACGGCGCCGCTCGACCTCGGTGACGAAGGCGGCGGCCTCGCCGTCGTCGTGGCCGAGGATGTCCTGCAGGAGGAACGAGCCGCCCGGCCGCAGCACCCGACGGACCTCGCGCACCGCCGCCCCCACGTCGGCGAAGTGATGGGCCGCGATGCGACACGTCACCACGTCGAAGGCGTCGTCGCGGAAGGGCAGCGCGTGGACGTCACCGGCCACGAACGCCGCGGATCCGGCGCCGCGTTCGCGCAGGAATCCCCGGGCGGCGCGCAGCATCGGCTCGGTCACGTCGTAGGCCGTCACCTGGCGCGCGATCGGCGCCAGGGCCAGCGCGGTGTGGCCGCCGCCCGTGGCCAGGTCGAGGGCGCGGGTCGGGGCCAGGGCGCGGCCCCACGCGACGATCTGCGCGAGATCGTCGCCGGCCGCGTGACCGGGGCTCGTGACGTACGCCGCCGCGACCGCGCCGAACTGCTCCTGGACCTTGCGGGCGTGGTCGCTCACGGCCGGCGGCTCCGCTCGGCCAGGTGCCGGATCAGGAAGTCGGTGGCGAGCGGCGAGAGGTCGAAGCGCCGGGCCGCCTCGTCGACGAGTCGCAGCCGGTCGGTGCCCGGCTCGTCCCGCAGCCGGTCGTCGATCCACGCCACCGCCTGCTTGATCGGCGCTTCCCCGGCCGCCATCGCCGCCCCTCCCGTCGGCGCCGCCGACGTTCGCGACGCGGCGCTCAGTATACGCTCGCCGCTCATTGGCTCGGCTCGACCAGGCCAATTGGCTCTTGACTGAGACAATTATGGCGTCAGAATGGCTGACCAGGGGAGCCCCAGTGAACATTCCACTCGACCGCGACCGGCCGCTCGGGTTGGCCCGGCAGATCCAGGGGCACCTGGAGCGTCTCATTGCCGACGGGATGCTGGCGCCGGGCGTGAAGCTGCCGGCCACGCGGGAGCTGGCCCAGAGCCTGCACGTCAACCGCGCGACGGTGGCGCTGGCCTACGAAGAGCTGGTGGCGGCCGGGCTGGCCCGGGCACACGTCGGGCAGGGGACGTTCGTTGCCGGGGAGCAGCCGGCGCGTCCGGTCGGGCGCGTGCCAGCGCCGGCGCCGATCGACTGGACGGCGCTGCTCTCCCGCAGCGCGCGCACGGCCGCCGCCGATGAGGAACGTCGGCGGGCGCTGGGGACATCCTCGGGCGCCAGTGCCGCGGTGATCTCCTTCGCGGGCGGCATGCCGGACAGCTCGCTGTTCCCCACCGACGCCTTCCGCCGCGTCCTCAACCAGGTCGTGCGCGAGGAGGGCGACGCCCTGCTGCAGTACTCGGCGGTCGGCGGCTACGCGCCGCTGCGCCGCTACCTGTCCAGTTACCTGCTGCGGTTCGGGGTGGAGGCGCGCGCCGAGGAGGTCCTCATCGTCAACGGCTCGCAGCAGGGCTTCGATCTGATCGCCCGCACCCTGGTGGACCCGGGCGACGTGGTGGCGATCGAGCAGCCCACCTACCCGGGGGCCATGCAGGCGTTCCGCTCGTTCGGTGCGCGGTTGCTGCCGGTTGAGTGGGACGCGGCCGGCCCGCGGCCGGACGTCTTCGAGCGCCTCTGTGAGCGGCAGGCGCCCAAGCTGTTTTACTGCCAGCCGAACGCCCACAATCCCAGCGGGCTGGCGCTCGAGCCGGAGGTCGGCCGGCGGCTCCTGGCGGCCGCGGCGCGCCACCAGGTGCCGATCGTGGAGGACGGCTTCGACGGCAGCCTCTACTACGGGCCGCGGCCGGGGGCGCCGCTCAAGGCAGCCGATCGCGCCGGCGTCGTGCTCTACATCGGCACCTTCTCGAAGATTCTCTTCCCCGGGCTGCGGCTGGGCTGGCTGGTGGCCCCCTCGCCCGTGGTGGAGCGGCTGCAGGCGGCCAAGCAGCTGGCCGATCTGCACACGAGCGCGCTGCTGCAGGCGGCGGTGCACCGGTTCTGCGAGCGGCGGCTGCTCGACCGCCACATCACGCGGGTGACCGCCGAGTACGCGCGGCGGCGCGCGCTGCTCCTGACGGCGCTGCGGCGGCGGATGCCGGAGGGCGTGACGTGGACCGAGCCGCAGGGCGGCTTCTCGCTGCTGCTGACGCTGCCGGGGGGGCTGGAGGCGGCGGCGCTGCTGCCGGCGGCGCTGGAGCGGGGGGTGGCGTTCACGCCGGGGCCGGCGTTCTTCCTCGACGGGGGCGAGCGGACGCTGCGGCTGGCGTTCTCGTCGGTGGCGGCCGGGCGGATCGACGAGGGCGTGCGCAGGCTGGGGGAAGTCATCAAGACGGCGCAGCGGCAGCCGCGTCCGCGGCGGGCCGAGCGCGACATGGTTCCGGTCGTTTGAGCGATCTCAGGGGAGGGAACACGACATGGAAGAGCTGAGTGGACTGAGGACGGCGGATCACAAGCACATCGGACTGGCCGAGATGCTCAAGGGCGGCGTCATCATGGACGTCACCAACGCCGAGCAGGCCAAGATCGCCGAGGATTCGGGGGCGGCCTCCGTGATGGCCCTCGAGCGAGTGCCGTCGGACATCCGGCGGGACGGCGGCGTGGCCCGGATGTCCCCGGTGAAGAAGATCCAGGAGATCCAGAAGGCGGTCACCATCCCGGTGATGGCCAAGGCGCGGATCGGCCACTTCGTCGAGGCGCAGATCCTCGAGGCGCTCGGCGTGGACTACATCGACGAGTCCGAGGTGCTGACGCCGGCCGACGAGCACTATCACATCGACAAGTTCGCGTTCCGGATCCCGTTCGTGTGCGGTGCCCGTGATCTCGGCGAGGCGCTGCGGCGCGTCGGCGAGGGTGCGGCGATGATCCGCACCAAGGGCGAGGCGGGCTCCGGCAACATCGTCGAGGCCGTCCGCCACATGCGCGCGATCGTCTCCGGCATGAGGCGGCTCACCACGCTCGGCCCCGAGGAGCTGATGACCGAGGCCAAGAACCTGGGCGCCCCCTACGAGCTGGTGCGCTGGATCGCCCGGACCGGCAAGCTGCCGGTGCCGAACTTCTCGGCGGGCGGCATCGCGACGCCGGCCGACGCCGCGCTGATGATGCAGCTCGGCGCCGAGGCGGTCTTCGTCGGCTCCGGCATCTTCAAGTCGTCCGACCCGGCCAAGCGCGCCAAGGCCATCGTGCAGGCGACCACGCACTACAAGGACGCCGACGTCCTGGTGCGCGTCAGCGAGGATCTCGGCGACGCGATGGTGGGGCTCGAGATCTCCAAGATGGCCGAGAAGGACCTGCTGCAGACCCGCGGCTGGTAGTGAGTCCCATGAAGATCGGTGTCTTGGCGCTGCAGGGCGATTTCGCCCTGCACGCCAGGGCGCTCGCCCGGTGTGGCAGTGCGAGCCGGGGCGCGTCCAGCGGTGAGGTGAGCCACCAATCCGAGATCGAGGTGGTGGAGGTGCGGAAGCCGGAGCAGCTCGAGGATCTCGACGGGCTGATCATGCCCGGCGGCGAGAGCACCACGCTGCTCAAGCTCATGGACGCCTGGGGGTTCGTGCCGGCGCTCGAAAAGTTCCACGCCGATGGCAAGCCGATCTTCGGCACCTGCGCCGGGCTCATCCTGCTGGCGCGCGAGGTGACGGGGCCGGCCCAGTTCTCGCTGGGCCTCATCGACCTCGGTGTCGAGCGCAACGCCTACGGGCGCCAGCGCGAGTCGTTCGAGGCGGCCGGCACCGCGGAGCTCGACGGCCGGCCGGTACCGGTCGAGATGGTCTTCATCCGCGCCCCCCGCATCCGGCGGGTGGGCGAGGGCGTCGCGACGCTGGCCCGGCACGGCGACGAGGCGGTGATGGCCCGGCAGGGGACGATTCTGGTGGCGACGTTCCATCCCGAGCTCACCGACGACCCGACCATCCACCAGTATTTCTGCCGGATGGTCGCCGAGGCGCGCCGCGCGTGATCTTCCACGACTACTACGCCGAGATTCCACCCGACGAGATCGCGCGCTTCGTGGCGGCCCAGGAGCTGGGGCGCCTGATCGCGGTCGGCGAGGACGGCACGCCGCACGTCGGGTTGTACCCTTTCGTCTACGACGGCATCGCCGTGGATCTGCACCTGGTCCGCGCGGACGAGCTGGCCCTCGACCTCGAGGCCCGCCCGCGCTGCGTCTTCGAGGTGGACGAAGTGCTGGGCGTGATCCCGTCGTACTGGGTGTCGGCCGAGTACGGCGGCTCGGCGACCGCCTACCACCGCACGGTGATCTTCGAGTGCCTGGGGACCGTGGTCGCGGAGCCGGCCGCCGTGGTCGCGCAGCAGGTGCGGATGCTGGCGCGCTATCAGCCCGAGGGCGGTTTCCGGTCGCTGAATGTCGCCGATCCGCTCTACCGCGGCGCGCTCGAAGCGCTGGCGGCGGTGCGCCTGGAGATCATCCGCACCCGGGTGAAGTTCAAGCTCGGGCAGAACCGCCCGCCCGAGTCGCGGCGCCACATCATCGAGGAGCTCCGCAAGCGCGGCCGCCCGACCGACGGCCGAGCCGCCGACGCCCTGGAGTGGACCCTCGGGGCTCGTTGAGCTGGGGCCCCTCCGGCCTGGCCGGAATCCGGTCTTGACAGGTGGCGGGCCAAGGAGAGTATCTTCTTCTGGTCGGACCACCCGACCAGGAGCCTCTAGCCGGGCCCGCTCTGAGGAGGAGCACGTATGGCAGCGCTGATCTGCGAGGTCGTCTACCGCGGTATCTTCCAGAAAAACCTCGCCGCTCGAATCGCGCGCGGCATCGTCCTGTCGGCGCGTAAGTCCGGCCGCTGGGGCATCGCGTTCGGGCGCTACGGTGACAGTCCCCAGCGCAACGGCATCCCGGCCAAAGACTTCGCCATCGTCGCCGACACCAAGGAAGAGCTCGAGCAGAACATGGCGCGCTACGAGCCCAAGCACACCGACGTGACCATCGTCCTGGACGACACGCTCTCCAAGGGCGTGGAGTCGTGGGCGTGGTACGGCCTGCAGCCCATCAACCGCCTGACCGTGCCCAACGGGACGGTCCTCATGACCTCGCTGCAGCCCTTCGAGTCCCTCCTGAAGGACATCCACAAGAAGGACGCCCCGTACAAGCTTTCGCTGCTGCGGGCCAAGGCGAGCTTCTCGGGGCTGTGGGTCCACAAGGAAGACCACACGGAGGCGCGCGTCCTCGGCGCGCTCGCGAAGATCGCGCCCTCCTTCCTGGCGCTGGACGCGGTGGCGCAGGCCATCCAGGAGATCGAGTGGGGCTCGGACCTCAAGGTCGCCTCGGCGCGCAAGGCCTTCGACCGGCTGGAGACGCGCGCGGTCACGCTCCCCGAGGGCAACGCCGAGATCCCGTACTCGTTCGAGATGCCGAAGTGGTGGGAGATGCGGGAGGGTGTCACGATCCCGGCCATCCCCATCGGCAAGCCGAAGGAGGGGGGGCAGGGCTACGTGCCCGAGCGTAACCCGTACTTCAAGAAGTTCACGACCCGCACGATGCGCCCGGTGATCGACTTCGACACCTGCGTGAAGTGCAACCTGTGCTGGATCTCCTGCCCGGACTCCTGCTTCGACGTCATGCCGGACGCGACCTTCGACGCCAACATGGAGGCCTGCTGCGGCTGCGGCGTGTGCGAGGCGGTGTGCCCGGTGGAGCACTGCATCACGATGGTGAACGAGTCCGCCTTCGAGGACAACGCCAGCCAGTGGGAGATGTGGCGCAAGGACAAGGCCGTCTACAAGACGTGGCTGATCGCCAAGATCGGCGACAAGCCGACGACGGCCCGCTCCCACGGCTTCCGCTTCCGCGGGCAGTACGAGGAGGAGCTGAAGAACGACCTCGACCACGGCGGCGTGGAGATCACGGCAGGCATCCCGGGCGAGAACGCGCAGCACAAGACGGTCTAAGGAGACAACGAGATGGCAGTCGCGACCACGGCGGCACCGGCCGCATCCGACGAGAAAGAGCTCCTCATCTCGGGGAGCGAAGCGGTGGCCGAGGGCCTCACCCTCGCCGACATCGACGTCGTCACCGGCTACCCGATCCGCCCCTACGACACCGTCATCCAGGCGATCGCCAAGAAGATCTCCGGCGGCCAGCTGGTCGCCGAGTACATCGTGGCCGAGGGCGAGCACAGCCAGTTCGAGATCGTCAAGCACGCCTCCACCGTCGGGGCCCGTGTCTTCTGCGGTTCGTCGGGCGTGGGCTGGGCGTACGCGATGGAGTGCCTGGTCGTCACGCCGCCGCTGCGGGTGCCGATGGTCTGCCTGGTCGGCAACCGGGCGCTCGACGACCCGGGCGCCTTCGGCGTCGAGCACAACGACGCGCTGTTCGTGCGCGACCTCGGCTGGATGCTGTGCTGGATCGATACCTCGCAGGAGGCCATCGACACCACGCTGATCGCGTATCGGGTGGCGGAGGACCGGCGGGTGTTCCTGCCGCTGGCGATCTCGGCCGACGGCGCGTTCCTGACGCACTCGCAGGCCCTGACGCTCGTGCCGTCGAAGGAGAAGGTCGACCGATTCCTGCCGCGCTACGACCGCGGTGACCTGCTCCTGCACCCCGATAATCCCATCACGGTGGCCCCCCAGGCCAACGAGGACTGGGTCATCGAGATCCGCCGTCAGAACGACGAGGCGATGAAGCGGGCGGTCACGGTGATCGAGGAGGCCTACGCGGACTTCCGCAAGGTCTTCGGGCGCGGCCCCGAGAACCCGTGGTTCGAGGAGTACATGACCGACGACGCCGAGATCATCCTGGTTGGTATGGGCACGATCTCGTTGCCGATGAAGGTCGGGATCAGGAACATGCGGGCGCAAGGCAAGAAGGTCGGCCTCGTCCGGCTCCGCTGGTTCAGACCGTTCCCAACCGAAAAGCTCGTGGCCGTGCTCTCCAAGGCCAAGGCCATCGGTGTGGTCGACCGCGATTATTCGTTCGGCTCGCCGTTCCATTCGGGCGTGGTGGCCACCGAGATCCGGGCCGCCCTGTACAACTCGGACACGCGTCCGCCGCTGCTGGCGTTCATCTGCGGCCTCGGCGGCCGCGAGGTGACCCTGGAGGACGTCTACAAGGCAACCGACCTGTGCTACGCTGCCGCGATTTCCGGCAAGGCCGATGCCAAGACGCTTTGGCTCGGCGTCCGCGAATAGGAGACACGCGCATGGCTGACGCGACGACGTTCAACAACATCACGCAGATCCTGGAGCCGTTCCGGGGCATCAAGCGCGTCACCATCGAGGAGTACTTCACCTCGGGGCACCGCACGTGCCAGGGCTGCGAGTCGGCGCTGGTCATGAAGCTGATGGTGAAGGCCTCGGGGCCGCGCACGATCGTGCTCGGCTCGACCGGGTGCATGTACGTCGCCAACACGACGTACTACACGACGCCGTGGGTGGTGCCGTGGATGCACACGCAGCTCGGATCGTCGGGGGCCGCGGCGCTGGGCACGGCCGCCGGCCTCAAGGCCCTCATGACGAAGGGCAAGATCAAGTCCGAGCCGATCAACGTCATCGCGTTCTGCGGCGACGGCGGCGGCGCCGACATGGGGCTGAACGGCATCTCGGCGACGTTGACGCACAAGGAATACAACTGCCTCATCTTGTTGTACGACAACGAGAGCTACGCCAATACCGACATCCAGGTGTCCGGGATGTCCCCGTACGGCGCCAACACCACGTTCAGCCCGCCCGGCAAGGTCAAGCGGATCATGCACACCCGCTGGAAGAAGAACATGGCCGGGATGATGGCCGCGGGCCATACGGAATGCCGGTACGTGGCGACGGTGTGCGCGTCCTACGCCGTCGAGATGATGAACAAGGTTCGTCGCGCGCTCACCATCGGGGGGCCGACCTTCATCCACTCGCTGGACCCGTGCCCGAAGGGGTGGGACTACGACCCGATGCTGAGCCACGAGCTGGGCGAGCTGGCCATCGAAACCGGCATCTTCCCGCTCTACGAGGTCGAGGACGGCCAGCTGCGCTACTACGGCAAGACCAAGGCGATCGTGGAGGGCCGGGCGCGCAAGCCCGTGCGCGAGTACCTGCTCAAGCAGGGCCGCTTCGCGCACTTCACCGAGGAGGACCTGGCCTACTTCCAGGCCAAGGTCGACGAGATGTGGAACAAGTGGGAGGTCCCGGGCGTGGTGCCCTTCAAGCGGGTGGACGCCACGAAGGTGGCTCGGGCCTCGTCGTAACCCGGCGTTCGTGATCGACGGGTCACCCTCGGCGGGGTCGGGCGGAACGGCGCCCGGCCCCGCCGCGTTGTCTCAGCAACCTTTCGCAGGGGAGGTCCAGCCATGATGAGACACCTTCGTCTCGGGTCCGCTCTACTGGTCACGGCTCTCGTCCTCGTCGGCGCCCGCCCGTCCCCGGCCTGGGAGCCGTCCAAGCCGATCGAGTTCGTCATCCCGGCCGGCACCGGCGGCGGCGCCGACCAGATGGCGCGCCTCATCGCCGGTCTCGTCGAGAAGCACAAGCTCTCGCCCCGTCCGATGATCGTCGTCAACAAGTCCGGCGGCGCCGGGGCCGAGGGGTTCCTGCACGTCAAGGGCAAGAAGGGCGACGCCCACACCATCATCATCACGCTCTCCAACCTGTTCACCACGCCGCTGGCCCAGGCCACGCCGTTCAACTGGAAGGATCTGACCCCGGTGGCCCGCCTCGCGCTGGACCAGTTCATCCTGTGGGTGAACGCCGAGACGCCCTACAAGACGGCCAAGGAGTACCTGGCGGCCGCCAAGGAGCGGAGCGGCAAGGACACCCAGATGAAGATGGGGGGCACCGGGTCCAAGCAGGAAGACCAGATCATCACGGTGCTGCTCGAGCAGGCCCTCGGCGTGAAGTTCACGTACGTGCCGTTCAAGGGCGGCGGCGAGGTGTGCGTGAACCTCGTCGGCAAGCACGTCGATTCGACGGTCAACAACCCGATCGAGTGCGCCGGCCACTGGAAGGCCGGCCGAGTGCGGCCGCTGGCGGTGTTCGACACCCAGCGGATCCCGGTGAACGAGTGGAAGGACGTCGACACCGCCAAGGACGCCACCGGCGCCGACATCCACTACCAGATGCTGCGCGGCATCTTCGGGCCGCCCGGCATGCCCCCGGACGCCACCGCCTGGTACATCGACATGCTCCGGAAGGTCACCGAGACGCCGGAGTGGAAGAAGTACCTCGACGACGGCGCGCTGAAGCCGGCGTTCACCACCGGCGCCGAGTACGTCACGTGGCTGGAGGGCGCCGAGCAGCTGCACCGTGACCTGATGACGAAGGGCGGATTGATCAAGAAGTAGCGATGCGCGCCGCCGATCTCGTCACGGCGCTGGTGTTGATCGCGGTGGGGGGCGTCGTGATCGCGGACGCGCTCCGCCTGGGCATCGGCTGGGGCCTCGAGGGTCCGCAGAGCGGGTTCTTCCCGTTCTGGCTGGCGGTCACCATGGCGGCCGCGGCCGGCGTGATCATGCTGCGTGCCTTCCGGCGAAGCGCGGCGGTGCCGTTCGCGACGCCCGCCCAGCTCCGGCCGGTGGCCGCGGTGCTGGTGCCGGCCACGGCCATGGTGGTGGTGACGGCCGGCCTCGGGCTGTACGTGGCCTCGGCGCTCTACCTGGCCTTCTACATGCGCTGGATGGGCGGGCACGCCTGGCCCACCATCGTGGCGCTGGGCCTCGGCGTGCCGATCGTCACGTTCGTCATCTTCGAGACGTGGTTCCTGGTCCCGATGCCCAAGGGGCCGCTCGAGGCGTGGCTGGGCTTCTGAGCCATGGGGCTCGACAACCTCCTGCTCGGGTTTTCGGTCGCCGTCACCCCGTTCAACCTCTTCGTGGCGGTGATCGGCATCATGCTCGGGACGATCATCGGCGTCCTGCCCGGCCTCGGCGGCGCGAACGGCGTCGCCATCCTGCTGCCGCTGACCTTCACCATGCCGCCGACCTCGGCCATCATCCTGCTGACGTCGATCTACTGGGGCGCGCTGTTCGGCGGCGCCATCACGTCGATCCTGTTCAACATCCCCGGCGAGCCGTGGTCGGTCGCCACGACCTTCGACGGCTACCCGATGGCCCGGAAGGGGCAGGGCGGGCAGGCGCTCACGGCGGCGTTCACGTCGTCGTTCGTGGGGGCGTTCTTCTCGATCGTGCTGATCACGTTGTTCGCGCCGCTGCTGGCCGAGATCGCGCTCAAGTTTGGGCCGCCGGAGTTCTTCGCGATCCAGCTCCTGACGTTCTCGTCGTTCGTGGGCCTCGGTGGGGGCGACCCGCTCAAGTCGCTCGTCTCCATCCTGCTCGGCTTCATCCTGGCCTCGGTGGGGCTCGACATCGTCACCGGCCAGCTGCGCATGACGTTTGGCTTCACGGACCTCATGAAGGGCTTCGACTTCATCGTGGCCGTCATCGGCCTGTTCGGCATCGGCGAGATCCTCCTGTCGGTCGAACAGGGGCTGCGGTTCCAAGGGGCCCGCACCGGCATGAAGCTGGCGGTGGTGCTCGACACCTGGAAGGTGCTGCCGCGCTACTGGCGCACGTTCGTGCGCGGCGCCTTCATCGGCTTCTGGATGGGCTTCAAGCCGGGCGGCGCCACGCCGGCCTCGTTCATGAGCTACGCGTTCGCCAAGCGGTTCTCCAAGCACGCCGACCGGTTCGGCAAGGGCGAGCTGGAAGGGGTCGTGGCGCCTGAGACAGCGGCCCACGCGGCCGGCGTCGCCGCCATGCTGCCGATGATCACCCTGGGCATCCCCGGCTCGCCCACCGCGGCGGTGATGCTGGGCGGCTTGATCATCTGGGGTCTCCAACCCGGCCCCATGCTGTTCAAGGAGCAGCCGGAGTTCGTGTGGGGCCTGATCGCCTCGATGTACACCGGCAACATCCTGGGCGTCCTGATGGTGCTGGCCTTCGTGCCGCTCTTCGCGGCCATCTTGCGGATCCCGTTCGCGATCCTCACGCCGCTCATCGTCGTGGTCTGCGCGATCGGCTCCTACGCCGTGCACAGCAGCATGATCGACATCTGGTACATGCTGATCTTCGGCGTCATCGGCTACGTGTTCAAGAAGCTGGACTATCCGCTGGCGCCGCTGGTCCTGGCGCTGGTGCTGGGCGATCTCGCCGAGAACGCGCTGCGCCAGAGCCTCATCATGTCCCAGGGGTCGCTCGGGATCTTCTTCCTGCGGCCGATCTCCGGCGTCATCATGGCGATCGCGGTGTTTTTCTTCCTGCTGCCCGCCCTGACACCGTGGTGGCGGCGGTGGCGGGGGGCACCGCGGCCCGCGGTCTCGACGGCGTCCAGGCACTGAGCGCGCGATAATCATGCGGACCGAGCGCTGAGGAGGCGGTATGGACCTGGCCCCGATCAAGTCGACGCGGATCTACGAAGAGATCGTTCGGCAGGTCAAGGCGATGATCGCCGAGGGCCGGCTCAAGGGCGGCGACCGTCTGCCGCCCGAGCGGGACCTGGCCGAGAAGTTCGTGGTGAGCCGCACCTCGGTGCGCGAGGCGCTGCGGGCGCTCGAGAGCCTGGGGCTCGTCGAGATCCGGCCCGGGGAGGGCACGTTCGTGCGTGAGGTCTCGATCGACGCGCTGGTCGAGCCCCTGGCACTGCTCATGGTTTCGCAGCGCGAGGCGATCGGCGAGCTGTTCGAGGCCCGCCGCCTGCTCGAGCCCTCGCTGGCGGCGCTGGCGGCCACCCGGGCCACGCCCGAGGAGATCCAGGAGATGGAACGGATCCTGGAGGAGCAGGCGAAGGAGGTCGCCGCCGGCCGGACCGGGCTGGCCCAGGACGCGCAGTTTCACGCGGCCATCGGCGCCGCCTCTCACAATCGCGCGATCACGCGCATCGCCCACGCGATCATGGATATCCTGTCGCAGAGTCGTGAGGACTCGCTCAACACGCCGGGCCGGCCCACGCGCTCCCACGAGAACCACCGCCGGGTGCTGGCCGCCATCCGGGCGCGCGACGCGGAGGCGGCCCGGCTGGCCATGCTCCAGCACATCGAGTCGGTGGAGTCGCTCGTGCTCGGCGCCGAGACCGACGGCGCCCGCCGGGGGCGGCCGCGGCCTTGACCGGGGTGGAGAGCCTCCGTATACTGCGCCCCACCATGAAGCTCTCGATTCCGCGCGTGCTGCTGCCGGGGCTCATTGCCCTGGTACTGCCGGGCCTGCCCGGAGCACCCGCGGCGTAGCGCTTCGCCGGGTGCCACGGGCAGGACGCCAGCCCGTGGCGATCGACGCACAGATCGAGGGGCCACGGGTGAAGCGACCCGTGGCCCCTTTGCTGTGTGCGGGTTTGGGGTCCATCCTGGGGCCCCCATGCTATATTTCCTCGTATCATGCAGTGTTGAAAGACTTTTTCGGTTGTTGGACGATGGAGACCAGGCTGCCATGACGAAATTCGTCTACTCCTTTGGACGTGGCAAGGCAGAAGGGTCCTCGGTGATGCGCAACCTTCTCGGCGGCAAGGGTTGCGAGCTCGCCGAGATGACCAACCTCGGCATCCCCGTTCCTCCGGGCTTCACGATCACGACCCAGGCCTGGGCCGCCTACAACCGGACCGGCCGCCAGGACCCCGAAGGCATGTGGGAGCAGGTGGCGAGCGCTCTCGAGAAGCTCGAGCAGGACGCCGGCCTGGTGCTCGGCGATCCCCGGCGCCCGCTCCTCGTCTCGGTGCGCTCGGGCGCGCGCGTGTCGATGCCCGGCATGATGGAGACTGTCCTCAACCTGGGGCTCAACGACGCCACCGTCGAGGGCCTGGCCACCTGGACCGGCAACGAGCGCTTCGCCTGGGACTGCTACCGGCGCTTCATCACGATGTTCGGCAACGTGGTGCTCGGCATCAAGCGCGAGGCCTTCGACGAGCATCTCGATGCCCTCAAGAAGCAGCTGGGCGCGGCCAGCGATCCCGAGGTGCCGGCGTCGGAGCTCAAGAAGCTCGCCCAGACCTACAAGGACATCGTCAGCTCGCGCACCGGGTCGGAGTTCCCCCAGGACCCCCGCGAGCAGCTGCGGCTCGCGGTCCACGCCGTGTTCGACTCCTGGTTCGCCAAGAAGGCCACCGAGTACCGGCGCATCCACAACATCCCGGCCGACTGGGGCACGGCGGTGACCGTGATGTCGATGGTCTTCGGCAATCTCGGCGAGACGTCCGGCACCGGCGTCGGCTTCACGCGCGATCCCCGGACCGGCGAGCAGCGCTTCTACGCCGAGTTCCTCGCCAACGCTCAGGGTGAGGACGTGGTGGCCGGGCTCCGCACGCCCGAGCACATCGACGACCTCAAGCGCCGCATGCCGGAGATCTACGACGAGCTCCTCACGATCGCCGGCCGCCTCGAGCGTCACTACAAGGACATGCAGGACATCGAGTTCACGATCCAGGAGGGCAAGCTCTACCTCCTGCAGACCCGTGCCGGCAAGCGCTCGGCGGCGGCGGCGGTGCAGGTGGCCGTCGATCTCGTGCACGAGGCGGTCATCGATCAGCACACGGCGCTGCTCCGCGTGCGACCACAGGATCTGAACCAGGTGCTGCATCCCGGCTTCGACACTCAGGACAAGGCGCAGGCGATCAAGACGGGCCGACTGCTGGCGCGCGGGCTGCCGGCCGCACCGGGCGCGGCGGTGGGCGAGGTGGTGTTCGACGCCGACCGGGCGGTGGAGTGGGCCAAGGCCGGGCGCCGCGTCATCCTCGTGCGCGCCGAGACGTCGCCCGAGGACATCGCGGGGATGTACGCCGCCCAGGGCATCGTGACGTCGCGCGGCGGCCGCACCTCGCACGCGGCGGTGGTCGCGGTCGGCATGGGTAAGCCGTGCGTCGTCGGCGCCGGCGACGTGCTCGTGAGCGAGGAGCGGCGGACGTTCGAGGCGGGCGGCCGCATGGTGCGCGAGGGCGACATCGTGTCCGTCGACGGCACCACCGGCGAGGTGATCCTCGACGCCATCAAGACGGTCGAGCCGGGGCTTCAGGACGCCTTCAAGGAGCTGCTGTCGTGGGCTGACCGCTACCGCAAGATGGGTGTCCGCGCGAACGCCGACACGCCGGAGGATGCCCGCAAGGCGCGCGAATTCGGTGCCGAGGGGATCGGCCTGGTGCGCACCGAGCACATGTTCTTCGCCCCCGACCGCATCGCCATCATGCGCGAGATGATCATGGCCGCCGATCTCGTGACCCGCCGGACGGCCGTGCAGAAGCTGCTGCCCTTCCAGCGCGAGGACTTCCTCGGCATCTTCCGGGAGATGGACGGCTTGCCGGTGACGATCCGGCTGCTCGACCCGCCGCTGCACGAGTTCCTGGCCAATCCCAAGGAGTACCGGGAGATGATCGAGGAGCGGGCGCGCCTGGACGCGCTCAACATGAACCCCGCGCGCCAGGCGGCGCTGGACGAGAAGCTGGCCAAGATCGACTCGCTGCGCGAGGCCAACCCGATGCTCGGCCACCGCGGCTGTCGCCTCGGTATCACCTCGCCCGAGATCTACGCCATGCAGGTGCGGGCCATCATGGAGGCCGCCTGCACGGCGGCCGAGCAGGGGGTGAAGGTCGAGCCCGAGATCATGATCCCGCTCACCGGGACGGTGGGCGAGATGAAGCTGACCTACGAGAACACCCGGAAGGTGGCGGAGTCGGTGCTGGTCGAGATGGGCGTGCCGGTGAAGTACACGGTCGGCACCATGATCGAGGTGCCGCGGGCGGCGCTCATCGCCGACAAGATCGCTCAGGACGCCGAGTTCTTCTCGTTCGGGACCAACGACCTCACGCAGATGACGTTCGGCTACAGTCGGGACGACGTCGCCAAGTTCCTGCCCGACTATCTGCAGAAGGGCCTGCTCCAGCACGATCCGTTCTCGGTGCTCGACCAGGAGGGCGTGGGCGAGTTGATCAAGATCGGCATCGAGCGCGGCCGCCGGACACGGCCCGACCTGAAGGTGGGGATCTGCGGCGAGCACGGCGGCGAGCCGGCGTCGGTGGAGTTCTGCCACAAGGTGGGCATGACGTACGTGTCGTGCTCGCCGTTCATGATTCCGATCGCGCGCCTCAGCGCCGCGCAGGCCCGCATCAAGGTGCGGGAGGCCTCCGCGGAAGGCGCGCCGAGCGCGTAGGGACGGTCAGGTGATCGAGGAGCGCCACGGCTTGGCCGGGGCGCTCCGAGCGGCCGGGGGGTTTGGGGGCCATGTCGAGGCCCCCATGTACAGACGGAGGATCTCTTGAAAGTGCCAGGGGCGAGAGTCGTGCTGGAGTGCCTGAAGCGGGAAGGCGTGGACATCATCTTCGGCCTTCCCGGCGGCGCCGTGCTGCCGATCTACGACGCGCTGTACGATTTCGAGGGCCTGCGCCACGTGCTCGTGCGCCAGGAGGCGGCGGCTGGGCACGCCGCCGAGGGCTACGCGCGGGCGACGGGCCGGGTGGGAGTCTGTCTCGTCACGTCAGGACCGGCATGCACGAATCTAGTCACAGCACTTCAGGATGCAATGATGGATTCGATTCCGATCGTGGCATTCACGGGCCAGGTGCCGACGCATCTGATCGGCAACGACGCCTTCCAGGAAGCCGACAATGTAGGCATCACGCGCTCGGCCACCAAGCACAATTTCCTGGTCAAGGACGGCAAGGATCTGGGGCCGATCATCCGGGAGGCATTCCACATCGCGCTGAGCGGGCGGCCGGGGCCGGTCCACGTCGACCTGCCCAAGGACATCCTGGTGAAGGAGACCGAGCTCATCTGGCCCGAGAAGGTCACGATGCGCTCCTACAACCCGAACTACGACGGCCATCCCGGCCAGATCAAGCGGGCGGCCCGGGCCATGGTGCGGGGCAAGAAGCCGGTGCTCTACGTCGGCGGCGGCGTGATCTCCGCTAACGCCCACGCCGAGCTACGCGAGCTGGCCGAGCTGACCCAGATCCCCGTCACCACGACCCTGATGGGCATGGGGGCGTTTCCCTCCGCGCACCCCCTCAGCCTCGAGATGCTGGGAATGCACGGGACGTACTACGCCAACATGGCCGTCCACCATTCCGACGTGCTGGTGGCCGTGGGCGCCCGCTTCGACGACCGGGTGACCGGCAAGGTCGACGCCTTCGCGCCGTACGCCGAGATCATCCACATCGACATCGATCCCTCGTCGATCTCCAAGAACATCAAGGTCGACGTGCCGATCGTGGGCGACTGCCGGCGCGTGCTCAAGGCGCTCATCGAGGCCGTCAAGCAGGAGAAGGACGACGGCGGCGTCCGCGAGGCCCGCAAGGCCTGGCACGAGCAGATCAACGAGTGGAAGAGCACCCAGCCGCTCCGCTACGAGTGGAGCGACGACGTCATCAAGCCGCAGTACGTGATCCAGGAGATCTCCAACCTCACCCGCGGCGAGGCGATGATCGTCACCGGGGTGGGCCAGCACCAGATGTGGGCCGCCCAGTACTACAAGTTCACGCACCCGCGGGCGTGGTTCACCTCGGGCGGGCTCGGCACCATGGGCTACGGGCTGCCGACCGCCATGGGCGTGCAGGCCGCCCACCCGGGCAAGCAGGTCATCAACATCGACGGGGACGGCTCCTTCCAGATGAACAGCCAGGAGATGGCCACCTGCTTCACCGAGCACCTGCCGGTGAAGACCGTGATCATCAACAACGGCGGCCACGGCATGGTGCGGCAGTGGCAGCGCATCATCTACAAGGAGCGCTACTGCGCGATCGACCTGCCGCAGATCCCCGACTGGGTGAGGCTGGCCGAGGCCTACGGCTGCGTCGGCCTGCGGGTGACGAAGCCGAGCGAGGTGGTGCCGGCCCTCGAGAAGATGCTGAGCACGCCGGCGCCGGTGATCCTCGACGTGATCGTCGACAAGGACGAGTGCGTGTTCCCGATGGTGCCGGCCGGCGGCGCCAACACCGACATGATCCTGGCCCCGCCGTCCCGCGAAACGCGCGAGAAGGCGGAGAAGTCGCAGACGGGCTTCTAGATGAGCGGCAACGGCGGCGAGCCTCGCAAGCACACGATCTCGGTGCTGGTCGAGAACAAGTTCGGCGTGCTGTCGCGGGTGGCCGGGCTCTTCTCGGCCCGCGGCTACAACATCGAGAGCCTGTCGGTCGGCGAGACGCTCGATCCCAGCGTCTCCCGCATGACCATCGTCGTCAGCGGTGACGAGTTCGTGATCGAGCAGGTGATGAAGCAGCTCCACAAGCTGATCGACGTCATCAAGGTCAACGACATGACCGACGACAGCCACGTGGAGCGCGAGCTGGTCCTCATCCGCGTGAACGCCGAGCCCCAGCACCGGGCCGAGGTCATGCGGACGGCGGACATCTTCCGGGCGCGGGTGATCGACGTCACGCCGGTGTCGTTCGTGCTGGAGGCCACCGGCGACGAGGGCAAGCTGGAGGCGCTGATCGAGCTGCTGCGGCCCATCGGCATTCAAGAGGTCGTGCGCACCGGCAAGATCGCCATCACCCGCGGGCCGAAGACGCGCGTGAAGCGGGCGCCGTCGAGCCGGCCCCGCGTTTCCGAGGACCCCCGCGTCGTCGGGTTCGCGGACTGACAATTTCCCACGAAAGGAACCAAGAGCATGCCGGCGAAGATCTACTACGACCAGGACGCCGACCTCGGCCTCCTCAAGAGCAAGAAGATCGCGATCATCGGGTACGGCAGCCAGGGCCACGCCCACGCCCAGAACCTCAAGGACTCCGGTCAGGACGTCGTGGTCGGGCTCTACAAGGGGGGCAAGTCGTGGGCCCGGGCCGAGAAGGACGGGTTCAAGGTCGCGCCGGTGGCCGACGCGGCCAGGCTGGGCGACGTCGTCATGATCCTGCTCCCCGACCAGACCCAGCGCTCGGTGTTCGAGGAGGCGATCCGCGGCGGTCTCAGCAAGGGCAAGATGCTGATGTTCGCCCACGGCTTCAACATCCACTTCAACCAGGTGGTGCCGCCGCCCGACGTGGACGTGACGATGATCGCGCCCAAGGCGCCCGGCCACGTCATGCGCGACCTCTTCAGCCAGGGGCCGGGCGTGCCCGCCCTGGTCGCCGTCCAGCAGGACGTGACCGGCAAGGCCCGGGACATGGCGCTCGCCTACGGCAAGGGCGTGGGCTGCACGCGGGCCGGCGTCATCGAGACGACGTTCAAGGAAGAGACGGAGACGGATCTGTTCGGAGAGCAGGCGGCGCTGTGCGGCGGCATCTCGCATCTCATCAAGGCGGCCTACGAGACGCTCGTGGAGGCCGGCTACCAGCCCGAGGTGGCGTACTTCGAGTGCATGCACGAGATGAAGCTGATCGTGGACCTGTTCTACCAGGGCGGGCTGGCCTACATGCGCTACTCGGTGTCGGACACCGCGGAGTACGGTGACTACACGCGCGGCCCCCGCGTCGTCTCCGACGAGACCAAGAAGGAGATGAAGAAGATCCTGGGCGAGATCCAGTCCGGCCAGTTCGCGCGCGAGTGGGTGCTGGAGAACCAGGCCAACCGCGCCGGCTTCCTGGCCATGCGCAAGCGCGACGCCGACCATCCGATCGAGGAGGTGGGCAAGCGCCTGCGCTCGATGATGTCCTGGATCAAGCCGCCCCGAGAATAGCGTGATGAGCAAGCTTCCCATCGCCCGGGAGGGGTGGCCGTTCGTCGCGATCCCCGGCGCCATCGCGCTGGGGCTGGCCCTGTTCGGGCGCCGGCGGCTGGCGTTGCCGTTCGCGGCGGCGGCGGCGGCCTCGGCGGGGTTCTTCCGCGACCCCGAGCGGGCGATTCCCGCCGTCGTCAACGGCGTGCTGGCCCCGGCCGACGGTCGCGTGATGTCGATCGAGGACGCCGTCGACTCGTTCGTGGGGCCGTCGGTGCGGGTGGCGATCTTCCTGTCGCCCCTCGACGTCCACGTCAACCGCGCCCCCATCGGCGGCGTCGTGGCCGACACCGCGTACACGCCGGGCCGCTTCGTGGCCGCCTACGATCCCGCCGCCGAGACCAACGAGCGCTGCGCCGTCCGGCTGCAGGGCGAGCACGCCCGGGTGACCGTCGTGCAGATCGCCGGCGTGGTCGCGCGGCGCATCGTGTGCCGGGTGGGGTCGGGCGACAAGCTGGCCGCCGGCGAGCGGTTCGGCATGATCCGGTTCGGCTCGCGGACCGACTGCTACATGCCGCGAACGACCGAGATCACGGTACGGGTCGGCGAGTCGGTGCGGGGGGGCCAGACGGTGATCGGCGTGTTGAAGTGATCCACCGCCGGGGAAAGCGGCTGCGGCGGCGACCGTGGCAGGAGTTGCGCGACCGGCGGCGACAGGGGATCTTCCTGTTCCCCAGCCTGCTGACGACCGGCAACCTGTTCTGCGGCTTCTTCTCCCTGCTGCTGTCGGTCGAGCACCGCTACACCGAGGCCGCGCTGGTCATCTTCGTGGCCATGGTGATGGACCTGCTCGACGGCCGGGTCGCCCGGCTCATGAAGGCCACCAGCCAGTTCGGCGTCGAGTACGACTCGCTCGCCGACGTCATCTCGTTCTGCGTGGCGCCGGCGTTCCTGCTCTATTCGTTCGCGCTGCACACGCTCGGGCGGGCCGCCTGGTTCGGCGCATTCCTGTTCCTGGTGTGCGGGGCGTTGCGGCTGGCCCGTTTCAACGTGCAGACCGTCAACGTCGACCGCCGATTCTTCATCGGCCTCTCGACGCCGGCCGCGGCCGGGCTGGTGGCCTCCATCGTCATCCTGCTGCAGGGCGAGGAGCCGAGCCGCACGGTGCGGGTGGCCATCGCGGTGACGACGTACGTGCTGGCCCTCCTCATGGTGTCGACGTTCCGCTACTGGTCGTTCAAGGAGATCGACGTCGCGCGGCGGCGGCCGGTCGAGACGCTGCTGGTCGTGGTGCTGGCCGTCATGATCGTGGCCACCATGCACGAGGTGTTCCTGTTCCTGGTCTTCGGGGGCTACGCGTTCTCGGGGCCCGTCCGGCGGTTCCTCGTCGGGCGGCCGCCCGTGCCCGCGGCCTCCGAGCCGGCGGTCGGCAAGGACGCGCATTGAATCCCCGACGAAAGGTGCTGACTCCCCGATGAGCACGTTCAAGATCGCGGTGCTGCCCGGCGACGGCATCGGGCAAGAGGTCACGGCCGAGGCCGTCCGGGTGCTACGCGCCGTGGCGAAGATCACCAGCGCTTCGTTCGAGTTCGAGCAGGCGCTCGTGGGAGGGGCCGCGATCGACGCGACCGGCAAGCCCCTGCCCCCGGAGTCGCTCAAGCTCTGCCAGTCGGCGGACGCCATCCTCTTCGGCTCCGTCGGGGGTCCCAAGTGGGACAACCTTCCGCAGGAGCAGCGGGCCGAGCGCGGACTGCTGGCCCTGCGCAAGGAGCTCGACCTCTACGCGAACCTGCGGCCGGCCACGTGCTTTCCCATGCTGGTCGACGCCTCGCCGCTCAAGCGCTCGGTCGTCGAGGGCACCGACATCATGGTGATCCGCGAGCTGACCGGCGGCCTCTACTTCGGGGAGCCGCGGGGGCGGACGGCACTGGCCGGCGGCGGCGAGCGCGGCGTCAACACCATGGTCTACACGACGCCGGAGATCGAGCGGGTGGCGCGGGTCGGCTTCGACGTGGCCCGCAAGCGGCGCAAGCGCCTGGCCTCGGTCGACAAGGCCAACGTGCTGGCGGTGTCCCAGCTCTGGCGGGAGGTCGTGATCGAGGTCGCGAAGGGCTATCCCGACGTGACGCTCGAGCATGTCCTGGTGGACAACTGCGCGATGGCCCTCGTCCACAAGCCCACGCACTTCGACACGATCGTGACCGAGAACACCTTCGGCGATATTTTGTCCGACGAGGCCGCTATTTTAGCCGGCTCGATGGGGATGCTGCCGTCGGCGTCCCTGGGCCTCGCGGGGGCGGGCGGCGGCAACGTCGGCCTCTACGAGCCCGTCCACGGCACCGCACCCGACATCGCCGGGCAGGGGATCGCCAACCCCATCGCGGCGGTTTTGTCGGCGGCGATGCTCCTGCGGTACTCTCTGAATATGGGCCCGGAGGCCGATCGCATCGAGGCCGCCGTCCGGACGGTGCTGGAGCAGGGGCACCGCACCCGCGACATCGCGGCCACCGGCGACCGCGTCCTCGGCACCAGGGAGATGGGAGACCTGATCGTGCGCGGCGTGGAGGGTTCCTGATGGCCACCGGCGTGATCGTCGCCGTCGTCGGCGCCACCGGCGCCGCCGGCCAGGCGACGCTGCGCATCCTCGAGGAGCGCAAGTTCCCCGTGCGCGAGCTGCGCTGCTTCGCCTCCGAGCGCTCGGTCGGCAAGACCGTGACCTTCGCCGGAGAAGCGGTGCCGGTCCGGCGCGTCGAGGCGACGGCGTTCAAGGGCGTCGACATCGCGATCTGCTCGGCCGGCTCGACGCAGGCCAGGGAATACGCCCCGATGATCGCCAGGGCCGGCGCCATCGTCGTGGACAAGTCCAACGCGTGGCGGATGGATCCCGCGGTCCCGCTGGTGGTCCCCGAGATCAACGCGCACGCCGCCCGCCGGCACCAGGGGATCCTGGCGAGCCCCAACTGCACCACGATCGTCACCGTCATGCCGCTCAAGCCGTTGCACGACGCCGGCCGGCTGCGGCGGGTGGTCGCGACGTCGTACCAGGCGGTCTCCGGCGCCGGGGTCAAGGGCATCGAGGATCTGCGCGAGCAGACCCTGGCGTGGGCGCGGGGCGAGACGGTGGCGCCGAAGCACTTCGCGCATCCGATCGCCTTCAACCTCATCCCGGCCATCGACACGTTCGCCGAGGACGGCTACACCGGCGAGGAGCTGAAGCTGGTCAACGAGACGCGCAAGATCCTCGAGCTGCCTGACCTCCTCATCGCGCCGACCACGGTGCGGGTCCCGGTGTTCACCTGCCACTCGGTGGCGGTCAACGCGGAGACGGAGGAGAAGATCACGGCCGGTCGGGCCCGCGAGCTGTTCGCGCGGTTTCCGGGGCTGCGGGTCTGGGACGACCCGGCCGAGCAGCGGTACCCGATGCCCGTCACCGTCGAGGGCCAGGACGACTGCTTCGTGGGCCGCGTGCGGGACGACCTCTCGCATCCGCGGGCGCTGAACTTCTGGGTCGTCGGTGATCAACTTCGGAAGGGAGCCGCGACGAACGCGGTGCAGATCGCGGAGCTCGTGCTCCGGGCCTGAGGCCCGGGACGCACGGCGAGGGCGAGGGCGATGTCCCTCCGGCGCACTTACTGGCGTGCGCGGCGCAAGGCCCGCTTCAACTTTGCGGTGTTCCTCACGATCGTCGTCGTGGCCTACGTCGGCGTGCCGCACGTCGCGCGGCTCGTGGAATCGGTCGGCGGCTACAATCCCGGCCACTACGAGCCCAAGGATCTCGAGCGTGGAGCGTGGCTGCAGAACGCCGACGGCGCGACCCTGTTCTCGCGCGTCCCCTGGGACACGCTCGTCAGCGTCGCGCTCTTTCTCCTGGTGGCGGTCGTGTGGCTCACGCTGATCCCGCCCGGCCCGGCCCGCCGCCCGCCGCATCGTTGAGGGTGGGGGGCCCCGATATGGCCCCCCACACCCCCCAACTGCTCGTCGCGCCCCGGCGCAGCCGTGGCGCTCCTCGATTGACGCGGTCCGGGCGGGGCCCCGATATGGCCCCCCACACCCCCCCGACGCTCGTCGCGCCCCGGCGTAGCCGTGGCGCTCCTCGAGTGACGCGGGCCGGGCCGGGCCCCGATATGGCCCCCCACGACCCCCCGACGCTCGTCGCGCCCCGGCGTAGCCGTGGCGCTCCTCGAGTGACGCGGGCCGGGCCGGGCCCCGATATGGCCCCCCACGCCCCCCCGACGCTCGTCGCGCCCCGGCGTAGCCGTGGCGCTCCTCGAGTGACGCGGGCCGGGCCGGGCCCCGATATGGCCCCCCACGCCCCCCCGACGCTCGTCGCGCCCCGGCGTAGCCGTGGCGCTCCTCGAGTGACGCGCGGCCGGGCCCCGGCCCCCCGCCCCGACGTCTGCGCCCCGCGTGCCGGCAGCGCCGCCGGGCCCTGGCCCACGCCTCGTCGCGCCCCGGCGTAGCCGCGGCGCTCCTCGATTGACGCGGGCGGGGCGGGGCGCCGCCACGGGCCCCACGCCGGCCGCCGCTCGCCACGTTCACGAGCCGTGAGCGGGCGACGGACCTATCGGCTGGTGCTCGCCTACGACGGCACCGGGTTCCACGGCTGGCAGACCCAGCCCGACGTTCCGACCGTGCAGGGCGCCGTCGTCGACGCCGCACACCGCCTGTTCCCCGGCGACCTTCGGGTGACGGGTGCCAGCCGCACCGATGCCGGTGTCCACGCCCTCGGCCAGACAGTCGCGTTGACCACCGAGTCGAGTCTGCCGGCGGCCACGGTGCTGGCCGCCCTCAACGCGCATCTTCCCCGGGAGGTCCGCGTGATGTCCGCGGCCGACGTCGACGCCGGCTTCGACGCCCGCCGGTCGGCGCGCGGCAAGCGCTACGTCTACCTCATCGACAACGGGGCAGTGCCCGCGCCGCTGCTGCTGCGCTATGCCTGGCACGTCCCGGGCCGTCTCGACCTGGTCGGCGTGCGGGCGTCGCTGGTCGCGCTGCGCGGGTCCCATGACTTCAGCGCGTTCTGCGCGGCGCCCGGGCGTGAGGCGGACCCCGTCTGTCACCTGCGGGCCCTGCACGTGCGCCGGCGCAAGTCGCTGGTGGCGATCGTGGTCTCTGCCGACCGCTTCCTCCACCACATGGTTCGCAACGTCGTGGGCAGCGCCGTCGCCGTCGCCCGTGGCGCGCGGCCGCCCGAGTGGCTGGCGGAGGTTCTCGCCTCGCGCGACCGCACCCGCGCCGGCCCCACCGCTCCCGCCCACGGCCTGACGCTCGTTCGCGTGATGTATTGATCCTGGGCATCGGCGGTGGTCGGGCGCCACGCGAACCGGGGAGGTGTTGGAGGGGGTCGCGGTGGTCGGGCGCCACGCGAACCGGGGAGGTGTTGGAGGGGGTCGCGGTGGTCGGGCGCCACGCGAACCGGGGAGGTGTTGGAGGGGGCGCGGTGGTCGGGCGCCACGCGAACCGGGGAGGTGTTGGAGGGGGCGCGGTGGTCGGGCGCCACGCGAACCGGGGAGGTGTTGGAGGGGGCGCGGTGGTCGGGCGCCACGCGAACCGGGGAGGTGTTGGAGGGGGCGCGGTGGTCGGGCGCCACGCGAACCGGGGAGGTGTTGGAGGGGGCGCGGTGGTCGGGCGCCACGCGAACCGGGGAGGTGTTGGAGGGGGCGCCTCGCCCCCTCCAACCTTCATGGAAGCGCTAGAATGGGCGCGCATGCGTACCTACCTCAAGGTGAAGGGCGAACGGGTGGAGGAGGTCGCGGGCGAGGTCGTCCGCGAGCAGCCGCTGAGCGTGTACGTGAACGGCGAGAAGTTCCTCACGCTGCTGTGCTCGCCGGTGATGCTGGAGGCGCTGGTCGTCGGCTACCTCTGGATGGAGCAGGTGATCGCCGACGTCGCCGACATCACCGAGCTGCGGATCTCCCCGGTGGACGGGCGGGCGGAGGTGACGCTGAGCCATCCGGTGACGCTGCCGACCGAGCGCATCCTGACCTCCGGGTGCGGGGGCGGCATCACCTTCCGCATCGACCACCGGCTCTTCCCGCGAGTCGACTCATCGGCGCGGGTGCGACCGGCCGAGCTAGGCGCGCGCATGAAGGACCTGTTCGGCGCCGCCGTGCACTATCAGCGCTCGCGCGGTATCCACGGCGCCGCGCTGGCCGATCGCGAACGGCTGCTCCTGGTCGCCGAGGACGTCGGGCGGCACAACGCCATCGACAAGATCAAGGGCGAGGCGCTGCTCCGCGGGATCCCGACCGTGGACCGCCTGTTGCTGTCGACCGGGCGAATCTCCTCGGAGATGCTGCTGAAGGCGGCGCGGATGGGCGTGCCGGTGGTGGCCTCGCGAACGTCGCCCACCGAGATGGCGGTGGCGCTGGCCGAGCAGCTCGGCATCACGGTGTGCGGCTACGTGCGTCCCGATGGCCTCAACGTCTACGCCGGTGACGCCGTGATGCTCGACGCCGCGGTGGGCGCGGCCGGTGACTGACCCTCCCAGCGCGGGCGAGGACTCGCCGGGGGCCCGCGCCTACCGGCGCGGCTTCCGGCAGAAGAACCGGCGCGACGACTACGCGCTCGACCTGTTCCACGAAGCCCGGGCGAAGCTCGGCCACGATCCCGCCCGGGTCGATCACATCCTGCGGGAGCTGGCGCGGCTCTACAACCCGCTGGTTGATGGTCCGGTGGTGGACCTGGCGACGCGGGGCCGCATCATGACCCTCCTGCAGGAGGGCCGAGGCCTGGAAGCCGCGGCGCTGCTCGAGGAGCGCTATCGCCTCTACGCGCCGCTGGACGATGCGGAGCGTCACGGGCCCGACGGCCCCGAAGGCTGAGCGTGATCTAGCACCTCGCTCGTCCAAATCTTCACAATTCCTCACGCTTTGCGTCAGGCGCACCTTGACACTCGGTGGTCAGACCACTTAGGATTCGGGCCATCACGCCACCCCCTGTGGCCCATGGGAGGTACGCGATGGCGCAAAGCCTCACGGACTGGCTCCAGCAGAGTCGCGTCGTCGTCGTCGCGGTCGATCCTGTCACCCGTCAGGTCCGCGTCAAGAGCGACGCGGAGGCCTGCACGGATCTGTCGTGCAGCGAGCGCACGCTCGTCGTGACCGACGACGGCGCCGGGACGGATCTCGCGGCGCTCAACCCCGGGCGACATCGTGCGCGTCGAGGAATCGTCCGGCCGTCCCGAGCGGATCGTCGTGGTGCGTCGAGTGTGGGAAGAGCTGACCAGCCCCGAGTGGTGATCTCCACCGGCCTCCGCCCCGCGCGGCGAGGAGGAGTGTGATGAGTCTCTCCCGGCGTGACTTCCTGAAGGTTTCCGGCACCACCGCGGCCGGTGTCGCCACCGGCGCCGGCGTCGACCTGGCGCCCGTCCAGGCCGCGGCCACCTCGCTGAGGATCAAGGAGGCCAAGGTGTTCGCGGGCGTGTGTCCTTACTGCGCGGTCGGCTGCGGTCAGCTGATCTACGCGAAGGACAACACGATCATCGACATCGAGGGCAACCCCGACACGCCCCACACCCTCGGCCGGCTCTGTCCGAAGGGCGCGGCGACGATCCAGCTCTCCAACAACCCGCTGCGGCCCATCAAGGCGCTCTACCGCGCGCCGGGCGCCGACGCGTGGGAGGAGAAGCCGATCGAGTGGATGTACGAGCAGATCGCCAAGCGCTACTACGACACCCGCGAGAAACATTTCATCGAGAAGGAGAAGGACAAGGACGGTCACGTCGTCACCGTCAACCGGCTGGAGGCGATCGCCTCGCTCGGCTCCGCGTGCATCGACAACGAGGAGTGCTACCTCCTCAGCAAGCTGAACCGGACCCTCGGCATCGTCTACCACGAGCATCAGGCCCGAGTCTGACACTCCGCCACGGTCCCAGCTTTGGGGACCACGTTCGGTCGCGGGGCGATGACGACGAACCTGATCGACATCCAGAACGCGGATGTCATCATGGCGACCTCCAACATGGCCGAGAATCACCCCGTCGGCTTCCAGTGGGTGATGAAGGCCAAGGAGCGCGGGGCCAAGCTCATCCACGTCGACCCGCGCTACACGCGCACCAGTGCGGCGGCGGACCTGCACGTGCCGCTGCGCTCGGGCACCAACATCGTGTTCTTCGGCGGGCTCATCCGCTACGCCATCGAGAACAACCTCTACTTCAAGGACTACGTCGTCCACTACACCAACGCCAGCTTCCTGATCGATCCGGCGTTCAAGACGGCGACCGACCTCGACGGCCTGTTCACCGGCTACGACCCGGCCAAGAAGTCCTACGACCGGAAGTCGTGGAGCTACCAGCTCGACGGGGAGGGCAACCCCAAGCGTGACCTCAGGCTGAAGGATCCCAACAGCGTCTTCCAACTGCTGCGGCGTCACTACAGCCGCTACACCCTGGAGATGGTCGAGAAGGTGTGCGGCATCCCGAGGGCGAAGTTCGAGGAGACAGCCAAGCTGTTCTGTGGCAACTCGGGCCCCGACAAGACCGGGACCATAACGTACGCGCTCAACCTCACCCAGCACACTAACGGCGTCGAGAACATCCGCTCGCTCTGCATGCTGCAGCTGTTGCTCGGCAACATCGGCCGGCCGGGCGGGGGTGTCACCGCGCTGCGCGGGCACGCCAACGTCCAGGGCGCGACCGACCTCGAGCTGCTCTACCACGAGCTGCCTGGCTACCTGCCGATGCCGCTGCGTGACGCGCATCCCGACCTCAAGACCTGGCTCGAGAAGGAGACGCCCAAGGGCGGGTTCTGGATCAACCGGCCGAAGTTCATGATCAGCCTGCTCAAGGCGTTCTACGGCGACGCCGCCACCAAGGACAACGAATTCGGCTATCACTGGCTGCCCAAGCGGGCCTCGGCCGACGCCTACAGCCACCAGCACATCTTCGCGGACATGTACGAGGGCAAGATCAAGGGCTTCCTGGCCGACGGTCAGAACCCGGCGGTCGGTGGCCCCAACGCCAAGCTCGCCCGGGCGGCGATGCAGAAGCTGGACTGGATGGTGGTGGTCGACATCTTCCTCACCGAGACGGCCGAGGTCTGGAAGGCACCGGGGACGAGCACCAAGGACGTGAAGACCGAGGTGTTCTTCATCCCGGCCGCCCCCGCCGCCGAGAAGGACGGCAGCCTCACCAACACCATGCGGCTCATCCAGTGGCACCAGAAGGCGGTCGACCCGCCGGGCATGGTGCAAACCGACGCGCAGTTCTTCTGCACGCTGGCCCACCGCCTCCAGAAGCTCTACGCCGGCTCCAAGAAGGACCGGGACAAGGGCTTCCTCGCCGCCAACTTCAACTTCGGCGACAAGCCCGATCATCCGGACATGGTGCAGGTGCTGAAGGAGGTCAACGGCTACGCGACCGAGGACATCACCGACAAGGACGGCACACTCGTCTACAAGAAGGGCCAGGCCGTCTCGACGTTCGGCCACCTCACCGACGACGGCAAGACGGCGTCGGGCTGCTGGATCTACACCGGCGTGCTCACCGAGACGGCGGACGGCAAGCTCACCAACAAGGCGGACGCCCGCAAGCCCGCCGACGACAAGGACTACCTCGGCCACGGCTGGGGCTTCGCGTGGCCGGCCAACCGCCGGATCATCTACAACCGGGCCTCGGCCGACCTCAAGGGCCGGCCGTGGAGTGAGAAGAAGAAGCTCATCTGGTGGGATCCCAAGGCGCCCGGCGCCAAGCCGGAGGACAAGCCGGGTAAATGGGTCGGCATGGACGTGCCGGACTTCAACGCGTTCCTGGCGCCCGACGCCAAGAACGGTGACAAGCCGTTCATCATGCGCTCCGACCTCGTCGGCGGTTTCTTCGGTCCCCTCAACGACGGACCGTTCCCCGAGCACTACGAGCCGATCGAGTCGCCGGTGAAGAATCTGCTGTCCACGCAGCAGAACAACCCGGTGGCCAAGATCTGGAAGGTGCCAGACCAGAAGAACGAGCTGGCCCCGGTCGGCTCCAAGGACTACCCCTACGTCATCACCACCTATCGCCTGACCGAGCATCACCTCTCGGGCGTCATGTCGCGCTACCTGCCGATGCTGGCCGAGCTGCACCACTCGCACTTCGCGGAGATCAGCCACGAGCTCGCCAAGGAGCTCGGCATCGCCAACGGCGAGAAGGTCACGGTGATGAGCCCGCGCGGCAAGGTGCACGTCACGGCGATGGTCACCCACCGCCTCAAGCCCTTCGTGATCGACGGCAAGACGGTCCATCAGATCGGCGTGCCGTGGCACTGGGGCTGGAACGGCGTCGAGCGGCTGCCGGGCAGCAAGGGCGACGTCACCAACGACCTCTCGGCCTCGGTCGGCGACCCCAACGTCTACATCCAGGAGACGAAAGCCTTTGTCTGCAATGTGAAGAAGGGGGTGGTGTAGCCATGGCCCGCACGCTGGCGATGTTCACGGACACGTCGCTGTGCATCGGCTGTCGAGCCTGCCAGGTGGCGTGCAAGCAGTGGAACGAGCTCGACCTGGAGGTGCCGGACTGGACGGGCACCTACCAGAACCACACCCACTTCACCGACAAGACGTTCCGTCTGGTGCGCTTCATCGAGGAGCCGAGCGGCAAGCCGAACGGCGACCTGGCCTGGCTGCTCATGTCCGACGTCTGCAAGCACTGCGCTGACGCCGGGTGCCTCAACGCCTGCCCGACCGGCGCCATCTACCGGACCGAGCACGGCACCGTCAACATCAACCAGGATGTCTGCAACGGCTGCCGCTACTGCGTGTCGGCCTGCCCGTTCGGCGTCGTGTCCTTCAACGAGCAGACCGGCACCGCCAAGAAGTGCACCTTCTGCAACGACCGCATCCACAACGGCCTCGGGCCCGCCTGCGCCAAGGCCTGCCCGACCGAGTCCATCCAGTTCGGGTTCCGTGACGACCTGGTCGGCAAGGCGCAGAAGCGGGTGGAGAAGCTCAAGGCGATGGGCTTCAAGGAGGCCCAGCTCTACGGGGCCGACTCGAAGGGCTTCCTGGGCGGCCTCAACGCGTTCTTCCTGCTGCTCGCCAGGCCGTCCACCTACGGCTTGCCGGAGAATCCAAAGCTGCCGCAGAAGCGGGTGTTCGTGGAGTCGCTGCTGTCGATCGGCTCGGCGCTCCTGGTCGGCATCGGGGCGCTCGTGGCCTTCCGGCAGCGGAGCGGCGGGAGGGAGGAGTAGCCCATGGCTCTGCTCCAGTCGCCGCACTGGCCGTTGCTGATCGACGTGTACTTCTTCCTGGGCGGACTGGCCGGCGGCGCGTTCGTCATCGCGACCATCGCCAACCTGCTCGACGCCCGGCGGTTCCGCGACGTCAGCCGGGTGGGGTACTACCTGACGCTGGCCGCGCTGATACCGTGCCCGATCATCCTGATCGTGGATCTCGGGGTCCCGGTGCGGTTCATGAACATGATGCGGACCTTCAACCCGCTGTCCCCGATGTCGATGGGGGCGTGGGCGCTCCTCGGCTTCTCGGCCTGCGCGTTCCTGGCGGCCGTCATGACCCTGCTGGAGGACGCGGGCCGGGGCCGCAACCTCACGGGCGCCAAGCTCGTCGTCGGCGTCATCGGCGGGTTCTTCGGCTTCTTCCTGGCGGCGTACCCCGGCGTCCTCCTGAGTGCCACCGCGCGCCCGCTGTGGACGGAGGGCCATGGCCTCGGGGCGCTGTTCCTGGCGGTCGGCGCTTCCACCGGCGCGGCCGCGATGGCGCTCGTCCTCATCCTGATCGGCCGGCGGGCGGCCGACGGGATGGCGACGCTGCGTACGATGCTCGTGCTCGCGCTGCTGATCCAGCTCCTCGCGGTGGTCGTCTTCGTGATGTCCGTGCAGGGCTCCGGCTCGGTCGCCTCCACCCGCGCGCTCGCCGCGCTGACGAGCGGCGCCTACAGCCTCACGTTCTGGCTCGGCGCCATCGTGCTCGGCTCGGTCCTGCCGCTTCTGATCGGCCTGGTGGACTTCAAGTGGCGCTCGGCCGGGCTGACCGCGCTGGCGTCGGTCCTGGTGCTGATCGGTGGGTTCCTGGTGAAGTTCGTGATCGCGGCCGCCGGCCAGGCGTAGGCTCGTGATCGAGGGGAGCCCCCGCTCCCCCCGATCGAAGTCTTCCGTTGTGAGCGTCGACTCCCCACTCGAGTTCCCACTCGATCTCCGCGAGGCGTGGCAGGACGTGCTGCGCCGGCGGGCCGGGTTCGACGAAACCTTGGCGATCTACGGAGACGTCATCGACACCTGGGCGCGGTGGGCGCCGCCGCGGCCGCTCGGACTGGCGCTGAGCGCGGACGCGTGCCGGGTCTCGTGGGAGGCGGGCACACCGCTCGTGGCCGAGGCGGCGCGGGCGCTGCGCGCGGAAGACGTCGAGGATCTGCTGGGGGACGCGATGGAGTCGCTGGCCCGCCTGGACCCGGACTCGGGCCCGTCACTGCAGCGTCTGGCGGCGGCGTGGGACGCGGGGCGGGTGAGCCCGGCGGCGTTGCTGCCGTCGCCCGGGCGTGTCGGCTCGGGGACGGTCGAGCAGGTGAGCGGACTCACCGCCGACGCCGTGGCGTTCCTCGCCGTGGCCACCCTGAGGCCCGCGCTCGGCGCGACGTTCGAGCCCGTGCGCGCGCATCTCGCCGACGGTGGGTGGCCGCTCGGCGTCTGTCCCTTCTGCGGCGGACCGCCGGCCTTCACGGACGTGATCGAAGACGGCCGCCGGCGGTTGACCTGTCACCTCTGTGGCGGAGCCTGGACGTTCGCCAAGCTGCGCTGCCCGTTCTGCGGGGTCGACGGCGCCCGGCACCTGGCCCGGTTCACGCCCGAGGAGGCGCGCGAGGAGGGCTACGTGATCTCCGCGTGCCGCGAGTGCCGCGCCTACGTCAAGGAGCTCGATCGCCGGGTGCGGTGGAACGGCGGGCCGCCGCTCGTCGAAGACTGGAGCTCCCCCCATTTCGACCTGGTTGCCCGCCGTCACGGCTACTGGCGACCCCAGGGGCCGGTCGTCCTGCCGGCGGGCGGTGAGCAGGGGAATCCCCTCCGTTGAGCGCCGCCCGTCCGGCCTGACCGCCGTGCGCTCTCCATCTGCTGGTCACCCATCGGGAATGTGGTAATATCGCGCCGGAATTGACATTTCCGGCATGCACGCGAATCTGATCAACGCGGCGGTCATCGGGTACATCGCGGCGACGGGTCTCGCCCTCGCGTACCTCGTGCAGCGGCACGACCTCGTCCACCGCCTGTCCGTGCTCGCCGCCCTGGCGGGCTGGGCGACGCACACCGTGGCGCTGATCGTCCGATCGCTCGAACTGGCGGCCCCGCCGCTCGGAAGCCTGTCCGACGCGATCTCGGTCGCGGTCTGGGTCATCGTGCTGCTCGAGGTCTTGATCGAGCAGCGCACCGGCGTGCGGGTGCTCGGCGCGTTCGTGTTTCCGATCGCGGTCATGCTGAGCCTCAAGGTCACGAGCTCGCGGCCCGGTGCCCTCGCTCCGGCGCTGGCCAGCGCCTGGGTCTGGGTGCACATCGCGCTGGCGATGGTGGGGATCGCGGCCTTCGTCTTCAACTTCGCGGGCGCGATCATGTACCTGCTGCAGGAGCGCCAGCTCAAGACCAAGCGGCCGGGCGCCTTCTACTACCGGTTGCCGTCGCTGCAGACGCTGGATCGGCTCACGTTCCGCACGCTGGCGCTCGGCTTTCCGTTCCTCACCACCGGCCTCGTGCTTGGCCTGATCTGGGCGCGCGCCGCCTGGGGCAGCGCGTTTTCGTTCGACCCGCTGGCGTTCTTCTCGTTCCTGGCCTGGGTGATCTACGCGGGCACCCTGGCCGGCCGCGCGGTCGCGGGCTGGCACGGCCGGCGGGCGGCCTACTTCTCGATCCTCGGGTTCGCCGCGCTGGTCCTCACGCTCGGCGCCGGGCTGTTCCTGCCGGGGCGGCACGGGTCCTGATGCCGCTCTTCGTCGCCGGCCTCAGCCACAAGAACGCGCCGGTGGCGCTACGCGAGCAGCTCGCCGTCGAGGAGGACAAGCTGCGCGAGCTGCTCCACGATCTCCAGGCGAGCGAGGTGCTGCGCGAGGTGGTGGTCCTCTCCACCTGCAACCGCGTGGAGGTGTACGGGGTGGCCGAGGCGCCCGGCGAGGCGCGCGCGCTGGCGTTCCGCCACCTGTGCCGCCAGCGCGGCCTCGACCTCGCCACCGTGGAGTCGCTGCTGTACACCCATCTCGACGCCGACGCCGTCCGCCACGCCTTCCGCGTCTCGGCCAGCCTCGACTCGATGATGGTCGGCGAGCCCCAGATCCTCGGCCAGGTCAAGGACGCCTTCGCCCTCGCCCAGGCCTGCGAGGTGGTCGGCCCGCACCTGCACC
Source organism: uncultured Candidatus Rokubacteria bacterium (assembly GCA_963743355.1). Lineage (GTDB taxonomy): Bacteria > Methylomirabilota > Methylomirabilia > Rokubacteriales > CSP1-6 > AR5. Next base: position 921,432 of record CAVUPM010000002.1, on the reverse strand, counting down.
CGCTGTTCAGCCAGGCCTTCAGCGTGGCCAAGCGCGTGCGCACGGAGACGGAGATCGCCCGCCACGCCGTCTCGGTCTCCTTCGCCGCCGTCGAGCTGGCCAAGAAGATCTTCGACGGGCTCGGCGGCCGCGCCGTGCTGCTGGTCGGGGCCGGCAAGATGAGCGAGCTGGCCGCCAAGCACCTCGTCGAGCAGGGCGCGTTTCCCATCTACGTGGCCAACCGGACGTGGGCGCGCGCCCAGGAGCTGGCCCGGGCGCTCGCCGGCACCGCGGTGCCGTGGGACGAGCTGCCGACGGCACTGGCCGCGGTCGACATCGTGGTGACCTCGACCGGGGCGACGGAGCCGGTGATCACGCGGGCGGCGGTGGTGCGGGTCATGCACGGCCGGCGCGGGCGCCCGTTGTTCTTCATCGACATCGCGGTGCCGCGCGACGTGGAGGCCGGCGTCGACGAGCTCGACGACGTCTACCGCTACGACATCGACGACCTCAAGCAGGTGGTCGACGCCAACCTGCGCGAGCGGGCGCGCGAGGCCCAGCGCGCCGAGACGCTGGTCGAGCGCGAGGTCGCCAAGTTCCTGGCGCGGCAGGGCGACGTCGAGGTGATCCCCACCATCGTGTCGCTCCGCGAGCGCCTGGAGGAGATCCGGCAGGGCGAGGTGCGCAAGACGCTGGCCCGGTTGCCGGAGGCCTCGCCGGAGACGCGGGCGGCGATCGACGCGCTGTCGACGGCGATGGTGAACAAGATCCTGCACGCACCGATCACCAAGCTGCGGGAATCCTCGCGGGCCGGGGCCAGCCGCTCGTGGCTGGAGCTGGTCCACGAGCTGTTCGCGCTGGGGCGGCGGTCGTGATCCGGCTGGGAACGCGCGGCAGCACGCTGGCGCTGGCCCAGGCCCGAAGCGTGGCGGCCGCGCTGCCGGGCGTGGAGGTCGAGATCGTGCCGATGCGCACGGAGGGCGATCGCCTGGCCGACGCGCGGCTGGCCGTGGTGGGCGGCAAGGGCCTGTTCGTGCGGGAGATCGAAGAGGCGCTGCTGCGCGGGGACATCGACGTGGCCGCGCACAGCCTCAAGGACCTCCCGGCCGAGCAGCCGCCGGGCCTCACGCTCGGCGGCTTCCCGCCACGCGAGGACGCGCGCGACGTGCTGGTGGCGCGCCGGGCGGTGACGGTGCCGACGCTGGCGGCCGGCTCGCGCATCGGGACGTCGAGCCCGCGGCGCCGGGCGCTGCTGCTGTCGCTGCGGCCCGACCTGAGCGTGGAGCCGATCCGCGGCAACGTCGACACCCGACTGCGCAAGCTCGCCGCCGGCGACTGGGACGCGATCGTGCTCGCCGCGGCCGGCCTGTGCCGGCTGGGGCTGGCGCCCGAGCACTGCCAGGCGCTCGATCCCGAGGTGTTCGTCCCGGCGGTGGGGCAGGGCATCATCGCGGTGCAGGCGCGGTCCGACGACGTCGCGACGCTCGCCCAGTTGGCGCGGGTCGACGACGCCCCGACGCGCGCGTGCGCGCTGGCCGAGCGCGCGTACCTGGCGCGTCTGGGCGCCTCCTGCAACACGCCGATGGCCGCCCACGCGCGGCTGGACGGCAGCACGCTCCGCATGGTGGCCGTCGTGGCCAGCGAGGACGGCCGCCAGGTGTTGCGCGCGAGCGCGACCGCGCCGGCGGCGGACGCCGGAGACCTGGGGCGGGGGCTCGCCGACACGCTGCTGGCGCGGGGGGCCGCGGGGATCGCACCCCTCAGCCCGCTCGGGACATCCTCACGGTAATGGCCCCCGTTCCGATGAACCAGCCGGGTCCGCTGGACGGCCGCACGGTCGTGGTGACGCGCGCGGCCGCCCAGGCCCAGCGCTTCACCCAGCTCCTGGAGGCGGCGGGGGCCCGCGTGCTGGAGGCGCCGGCCATCGTCATCGCGCCCCCGCCGTCGTGGGAACCGCTCGACACCGCGCTCGACGCGCTGGCCACGTTCACGTGGGTCATCTTCACGTCGGTCAACGGCGTGGCCATGGTGGACCGCCGCCTGACCGCGCGCGGTCTCGTGTGGTCCGGACTGGCGGGCCGTCGGGTCGCCGCCATCGGTCCGGCCACCGCCGACGCGCTGGCCGAGCACGGCGTGCGGGTGGACCTGGTGCCGGGCGAGTATCGCGCGGAGGGGCTGCTGGAGCGCCTGCGCGGCGTCGTCACGCCGGCCGACCGCGTGCTGCTCCCGCGTGCCGCCCAGACGCGTGACGTGCTGGTGACCGGGCTGCGGCGGCTCGGCGCCCAGGTGACCGAGGTGCCGGCCTACGCCACCCGCCGCGCGGACGCCGGCGTCGCGCGTCTGCGGGAGGCCCTGGCGGCCGGAGGCATCGACGCGGTGACCTTCACCTCGTCGTCGACGGCGCGCAACTTCGCCGAGCTGTTCACCGAGGACGAGCGCCGGAACTGGCTGGGGCGCGTCACGGTTGCTTCGATCGGCCCGATCACGGCGGCCACCGCGGCCGAGTACGGGCTCGCCACCGACGTGATGCCGGGCGAGTACACGATCCCCGCGCTGGCGCGGGCGCTGGCCGACCACTTCGCGCGCGGGCCGCGCGGAGCCGGCCGCCGGGCCAGGAGGAGTGTGTGATGCCGCATCCGATGTTTCGTCCCCGCCGCCTTCGCGAGAAGAGCCTGCTCCGCAAGATGGTCCGCGAGACCGCGCTGGCCGTCGATGACCTCGTCTATCCGCTGTTCGTGGTCCACGGGCGGGGCGTGCGGGAGCCCATCGGGCCGATGCCCGGCCAGCACCGTCTCTCGGTGGACGAGCTGGTGAAGGAATGCAAGGACGCCGCCGGCATGGGTATCCCCGCGGTGCTGCTGTTCGGCCTGCCCGAGGACAAGGACCCGCGCGGCACCGAGGCGTACGCCGAGGACGGCATCGTGCAGCAGGCGGTGCGGGCGGTGAAGGACACCGTGCCCGATCTGCTCGTGGTCACCGACGTGTGCCTGTGCGAGTACACGAGCCACGGGCACTGCGGTGTGGTGGAGGACGGCACCGTGCGCAACGATCCCACGCTGGAGCTGCTCGCGCGCACGGCCGTGTCTCACGCCGAGGCCGGCGCCGACGTGATCGCGCCCTCCGACATGATGGACGGCCGCGTCGGCGCCATCCGGGAGGCGCTCGACGACGCCGACGTTCACCGACACGCCGATCATGGCCTACTCGGCCAAGTACGCCTCGGTGTTCTACGGCCCGTTCCGCGAGGCGGCCGACTCCACGCCCCAGTTCGGCGACCGGCGCTCGTACCAGATGGATCCCGCCAACAGCCAGGAGGCGATGCGAGAGATCGCGCTCGACCTCGACGAGGGCGCGGACATCGTGATGGTCAAGCCGGCGCTGCCGTACCTCGACATCATCTCGCGGGCCAAGGCGGAGTTCGGGGTGCCGCTGGCCGCGTACTCGGTCTCGGGCGAGTACGCGATGATCCGGGCCGCCGGCCAGCTCGGCTGGCTCGACGAGGAGCGCGCGATCATGGAGGCGCTCACCGGGATCCGCCGGGCCGGCGCCGACATCGTGATCACCTACTTCGCCAAGGACGCCGCGCGGCTGCTCGAGCGCGGCACCCACCTGCGCTGACGGGCGGCGCATGCGCATCTCGGCCAAGGGGGAGTACGCGATCAAGGCGATGCTGGACCTCGCCATGCATCGCGGACGGGCGCTGGTGCCGATCCAGGAGATCGCCGCGCGCCAGGCCATCCCCCAGCGCTATCTCGAGCAGGTGCTGCTGGCGCTCAAGCGGTCCGGGCTCTTGACCTCCAAGCGGGGCTCGACCGGCGGCTATCATCTGAACAAAGCGCCGGAGGAGGTCACGGTGGGCGCGGTGCTGCGGGCGGTGGAGGGCGGCAGCGCGCCGTTCGAGGGCGGCCCCCCGGGGCGGCGGGCCGGTGCCTACTCGCACGACCTCGGCGAGCTGTGGGAGGAGATCGCCGACGCGGTGACCGGGGTCGTGGACCGCTGGACGCTCGACGATCTCGTGGCCCGCACCGCCGAACGCCGCGGATCGACGCGGCCCATGTACCACATTTAGGTGACGATCATGAAAATCGCGGACTCGGTGCTGGACCTGATCGGCGGGACGCCGCTCGTGCGGCTGCGGCGGCTGCCCGAGCCCGCTGGCGCCCGGGTCCTCGCCAAGATCGAGGCGCGTAACCCTGGCGGCAGCGTCAAGGACCGGATCGCGGCGGCGATGGTCGACGACGCCGAGCGGCGCGGAACGCTCGAGCCGGGGGCGACGATCGTGGAGCCGACCAGCGGCAACACCGGGATCGGTCTGGCGATGGTCGCCGCGGTGAAGGGCTATCGGCTCATCCTCACGATGCCGGAGGACATGAGCGTCGAGCGCCAGCGGCTGTTCGCCCGCTTCGGCGCCGAGATCCATCTCACGCCGGCCATCGAGGGCATGAGCGGCGCCGTCTTCGCGGCCGAGGAGCTGGGCCGCCAGCATCCCGAGTACTTCATCCCGCAGCAGTTCCTGAATCCGGCCAATCCCGAGATCCACCGCCGGACCACCGCGCTCGAGATCCTAGACGCCCTCGACGGGCGCCTGGATGCGTTCGTGGCCGGCGTCGGCACCGGGGGGACGATCACCGGCGTGGGCGAGGTGCTGAAGAGCAAGGTGCCGACGGTGCAGGTGATCGCCGTGGAACCGGCCAAGTCGCCGGTCCTCTCGGGCGGGCGGTTCCGGCCGCACGGCATCCACGGCATCGGCGCCTCGTTCGTCCCCGGCGTCTTGAACCGGTCGATCCTCGACCGGATCGTCACCGTGAGCGACGAGGACGCGGTGGCGTGGTCCAAGCGCCTCGGCCGCGAAGAGGGCCTGCTGGCCGGCATCTCCTCCGGCGCGGCCGCCTTCGCCGCCTGTCGCGTCGCCGCCGACCTGCGGCCGGAGCAGACGGTGGTGACCGTGCTGCCCGACACCGGCGAGCGATACCTCAGCCTGAGCTAGCGGGCGTAACCAAGGGAGCCCCCGATGGTGACCGTGTACATTCCGACGCCGTTTCGCCGGGCGACGGCGAATCGGGACCGCGTGGACGTGAGCGCGGGCGACGTCGGCACGCTGCTCGACGAGCTGGAGCGTGCCTACGGCGGCCTCAAGGGCCTCGTGCGCAACGAGGCGGGCGAGGTGCACCAGCACGTCGCCATCTACGTCAACAGTGAGCCGATCGACGGGCTCGGCGGACTCCGCACGCCGCTCAAGGACGGCGACGAGGTCGCCATCATCCCCGCGCTCGCCGGCGGCGCATGGTTCTGACCGCGGCCGAGCAGGAGGCGATCCGCGCCCAGGCGGTGGAGGAGTACCCGTTCGAATCCTGCGGGGTGATCCTGGCCCGCGGGGATGAGCGCCGGCTCCTCCGCTGCCGCAACGTCCAGAACGAGCTGCACGCCCGCGATCCCGTGCGGTATACGCGCGACGCCCGCACGGCGTACTACATCGACCCCAAGGACCTGCTGCGCATCGGTGACCTCGAGCGCCAGGGCTTCGGCGTCGCCGTGATCTATCACTCGCACGTCGACGCCGGCGCCTACTTCTCCGAAACCGACCGCCGCCAGGCCGTGTTGGGCGGTGAGCCCGCGTACCCGGGCGCCGCCTACGTCGTCACCTCGGTGCTCCGCGGCGTGGTGGCTGCGGTGGCCGCCTTTCGCTGGGACGCCGCGCACCGCGACTTCGTACCCATGGAGCTTTCCGCATGAGTGAGTCCAAGCGCCTGATCGATGCCGCCGGCCGGGTGATTCCCGGCGGCGTCAACAGTCCCGTCCGCGCCTTCCGGGCCGTCGGCGGCGCCCCGCCGTTCATCGCCCGCGGCGAGGGCGCGCGGCTCTGGGACGTCGACGGCCGCGCCTACATCGACTTCGTCGGCTCGTGGGGCCCGCTGATCCTCGGTCACGCCGCACCGGCCGTGGTGGAGGCGGTGACCGAGGCGGCCCGCCGAGGCACCAGCTACGGCGCGCCCACCGCGCTCGAGGTCGAGATGGCGGAGACGGTGGCGGCGGCCTATCCCTCGATGGAGATGGTGCGGCTGGTCAGCTCCGGCACCGAGGCGGCGATGAGCGCCATCCGGGTGGCCCGCGGGGCCACCGGGCGCGACCTGCTCGTGAAGTTCGACGGCTGCTATCACGGTCACGCCGACAGCCTGCTGGTGAAGGCCGGGTCCGGCGGCGCGACCTTCGGCATCCCCGACAGCAAGGGCGTGCCGGCGGCGCTGGCCGAGCTGACGCTCACCGTGGCCTTCAACGACCTCGACGCCGTCCGCGACCTCTTTCGCCACCGCGGCGATCGCGTCGCGGCGGTCATCGTCGAGCCCGTGGCCGGCAACATGGGCGTGGTGCCGCCGGCGCCGGGGTTTCTGGAGGGGCTGCGCGAGGTCACGCGCGAGCACGGCGCGCTGCTGATCTTCGACGAGGTCATCACCGGCTTCCGCGTCGCCTACGGGGGCGCCCAGGAGCTCTACGGTGTGCGGCCCGACCTCACGTGCCTGGGCAAGATCATCGGTGGCGGCCTGCCGGTGGGCGCCTACGGCGGCAGTCGCGCCGTCATGAGCGAGGTGGCGCCGCTCGGCGGCGTCTACCAGGCCGGCACGCTGTCCGGCAATCCGCTCGCGGTGGCGGCCGGGTTGGCGGCGATCAAGGCGCTCGCCGATCGACGCGCGTACCCGCGCCTGGAGGCGCTCGGCGCCCGGCTCGAGCAGGGACTGCGCGAGGGGGCCCGGAAGGCCGGCGTCCCGCTGACCGTCAACCGCGTCGGCTCGATGCTGACCGCGTTCTTCTGTGCGGGGCCGGTGCGCGACTACGCGTCCGCGCGGCAGGCCGATACGGCGGCCTACGCGCGCTTCTTCCAGGCGATGCTCGCGCGCGGCGTGTACCTGGCGCCCTCGCAGTTCGAGGCGGCGTTCGTGTCGCTGGCGCACGCGGAGGCCGATCTCGAGGCCGCGGCCCAGGCGGCGGCCGAGTCGTTCGCCGCCGAAGGCTGACGGCGGCGTTCGTGACGCCGGAGTTGTGTTGACGCCCGAAGGGGGCAAGTGATATGGTTCACGAGCATTTGCCAAGGAGGGCACGCGACTGTCGATGAGGAAGGCGGGCGTGGGAGCGGCGGCCGTCGTGCTCCTCGCGGTTCTGATGTTCTTCGCCGTGTCGTCGTGGAGCCGCCAGCCCGCCGTGGCCAAGCCCTCCGTGCAGCCGATCAACTTCCCGCACACCGTCCACGTGCAGACGTACAAGATCGACTGCCAGTACTGCCACAGCGACGCCCGGCGGTCGGAGTACGCGGGCATACCGTCGGTCGAGCGGTGCATGGGATGTCACAAGATCACTGGGGCCGACCGACCGGAGATCAAGAAGCTGGCCGAGTTCGCGGCCAAGCAGCAGCCGATCCCGTGGGCGCGGGTGTACAAGGTCCCCGAGTTCACGTACTTCCCGCACAAGGCCCACATCCGGGCCGAGGTCCGCTGCCAGACGTGCCACGGCCCGGTGGAGACCATGACCACGGTCGCCGCCACGACGGGGCCGAGTCTCGTCAACGACCTGCTCAACCTCATGGGATTCCGGCCATCGCCGCCGCCGCTCACGATGGGCTGGTGCATCGACTGCCACCGGTCGCAGAACGCCACCCGCGGTACCCAGGCGCCCCTGGACTGCGTGACGTGCCACCACTGATGGCCGGGCCAGCCGACGCGCGTCCCCGCGGTGAGGCGGGCCGGCGAATGAAAGCGATCGCATGAATCGGCGCGACTTCTTCAAGATCGTGGCGACGACGGGCGCGACGGCGGCGGCGGCCGGGTGCCAGCAGGCGACCGAGCAGATCCTGCCGCTCGTGGTGCCCAACGAAACGCTCGTCCCGGGCGTCGCCGCGTACTTCGCGACGGTGTGTCGCGAGTGTCCGGGCGGCTGCGGTGTGCTGGCGCGCAATTGCGACGGACGCGTGGTGAAGCTCGAGGGCAATCCCGATCACCCGGTCAACCGCGGCTCGCTCTGCGCACGAGGCCAGGCGGCCCTGCAGGGCCTCTATCATCCCGATCGCTTCGTGGGACCGCAGCGCCGCGAGGGCGACGCCTTCAAGCCCGTCGGCTGGGACGATGCGCTGAAGCTCTTCGGCGAGAAGCTGGGCGCGGTGAAGGGCAAGAAGCAAGCGCTGGCCGTGGTCAGCCAGCTGGAGAGCGGCAGCCTCGGCGCCCTGCTGGATCGCTGGACCCAGGCGGTGGGTGGTCGGCCCCGCGTGATGCTGGAGCCGTTCGGCTACGAGGCGATTCGCGCGGCCAACCGGCTGACCTTCGGCCGCGATGCCGTGCCGTACTACGCGTTCGAGGACGCCGAGGTCATCCTCTCGTTCGGCGCCGACTTCCTGGAGACGTGGGTGGCGAGCGGTCACGCCGCGCGCGGGTTCGCCCGCATGCACACCTTCCGTGACGGCAAGGCGGGCACGTTCATCCACGTCGAGCCGCGGCAGTCGCTGACCGCCTCCAACGCCGACGAGTGGGTGCGCAACGCCCCCGGCACCGAAGCGGCGGTCGCGCTGGCCGTCCTCAAGCTGATGCTCGAGGGCGGGGCGGTGGCGGACAAGCGCTACGGCGAGGCGGTCGGGGCCGTCGACGCCAGGAAGGTGGCCGAGGAGAGCGGCGTCCCGCTGGAGACACTGCAGCGGATGGCCAAGACGTTCGCGGGCGCCCGGCCGGGGCTCGCGGTCGGGAGTGGCGTCGCCGTGACCGGCAGCCAGGCCACGCAGCTCCAGATCGCGGTCAACCTGATCAACGCGGTGGCCGGCAACGTCGGCAAGACCGTCCGCTTCGGGCCCGACCACGCCTACGGTCGGGTCACGCCGTACGCGGAGGTCGCCAGTCTGGTGCAGGCGATGGCCGCCGGTGAGGTCGAGGTGCTCGTCCTCGGCACCGCCGTGAACCCGGCGTTCACGCTGCCGGGTGGGCTCAAGGCTGCGGACGCGATCCGCAGGGTCCCGTTCGTCGTGAGCTTCGCGAATCTCCCCGACGAGACCACGGCGCTCGCCCACCTCGTGCTCCCCGGCACGCACTGGCTGGAGTCGTGGGGCGACTACGCACCGCGCGAGGGCGTGGTGGGGCTGATGCAGCCGACGATGAAGCCGGTGCGCGACGCCCGCCCGATGGGCGACGTCCTGCTGACCGTCGGCCGGGCTGCGCTCGGCACCGAGGAGGGCAAGGGCCCGCTGCCGTGGGCGACCTTCGAGGACTATCTCAAGGCCGCCTGGGAGCCGGTGGTGAAGGGGCAGTGGGAGGCGGCGCTGCAGCAAGGTGGCGTCTGGCGGGACGCCGCACCGGCGACCGCGGTGACGGTGACGCCGAAGCTCGAGCGCCTCGACGCCGCGCCGGCCAAGCTCGAAGGCCCCGGCGACGGATTCGCGCTCCTGCCCTATCCCTCGCTGCGCTTCTATGACGGCCGCAGCGCCACTCGGTCCTGGCTGCAGGAAGTCCCGGACCCGATGACCCAGGTCGCCTGGGATCCATGGGTCGAGATCAACAGCCAGACGGCCGCGCGGCTGGGTATCCGCCAGGGCGACGTGGTGCGGGTGAGCTCACCGCACGGGGCCATCGAGGTGCCCGCCTACCTGTCGCCCTCGATCCACCCCGGCGCCGTCGCGATCCCGATCGGCCATCACTACGCGCCCTACCACCTGCGGCTGAAGTACGTGCCGGCCACCGGGCCGACGAATCCGATGGCGTTGCTGCCGGGAGCGGCCGACGCCGTGTCCGGCGCGCCCGCCTTCCTGTCGGTGAAGGTGACGCTCGCGAAGACGGGCGCCCGGCGGCCGCTGGCGGTGCTGCAGGCCACGCACGACCAGGACCATCGCGAGATCGCCCAGCACGTCGATCTCCCCGCGGCCCGCGAGCAGGCGCTGCGCGGCAAGAAGGCCGAGCACCCGAACCTCAGCATGTACCCCGCGCAGCAGTACAAGGGGTACCGCTGGGGCATGAGCGTCGACGTCGACGCCTGCATCGGCTGCCAGGCGTGCGCGGTGGCCTGCCAGGCCGAGAACAACGTGCCCGTCGTCGGCAAGGCCGAGGCCGCCTACGGCCGGCAGGTGCACTGGCTGCGCCTGGAGCGGTGGGCCGAGGGCGATCCGGCGCATCCCCACAACATGTTCCTGCCGATGTTCTGCCAGCACTGTGAAATCGCGCCGTGCGAGCCGGTCTGCCCTGTCTTCGCGGCCTATCGAACGGACGAAGGCCTGAACGGTCAGGTCTACAACCGTTGCGTCGGGACTCGATACTGCGGCAACAACTGTCCGTATCACGTGCGCCGCTTCAACTGGTGGAACTACGAGATCCCGGCGCCGCTGGACGTCCAGCTCAATCCCGACGTCACGGTGCGCCAGCTCGGCGTCATGGAGAAGTGCACGATGTGCATCCAGCGCATCGTGGCCGGCAAGGACCGGGCGCGGGACGACAAGCGGGCGGTCCGCGACGGTGACATCCTGACGGCCTGCCAGCAGACGTGCCCGACACAGGCCATCACGTTCGGCAACCTCCAGGACGAGGCGAGCACGGTGAGCAAGCTCTCGCACTCGCCGCGCGCCTACCACGTCCTGGAGGAGATCGGGACCAAGCCGGGTGTCGCCTACCTCCGCAAGGTGGTGCGCGCGGAGCCCACGCCGGCGGCCGGGCCCGGGAAGGGCCACGCATGAGCGAGCGGGAGCGTGGGGCCCAGCCGATCGCCGGCGGTGCCCACGTCGCCGAGCCGACGTACGCGGACGTCAACCGCGACGTCCTCGCCACGCTGCGCCCGCCCGGCAACGTCTACTTCGCGTGGATGTGCGTGGTCGGCCTCATCCTCACCTGCGGGATCCTGGCCTGGACCTACCAGGTCTTCTACGGCATGGGCGCGGCGGGCAAGCGCACCCCGCAGATGTGGGCGATGTACATCACCACGTTCGTGTTCTGGATCGGTATCGGCCACGCCGGGACGCTGATCTCGGCGGTCCTCTACCTGTTCCGCGCGCGCTGGCGCACGTCCATCTACCGCGCGGCCGAGGCGATGACGATCTTCGCGGTGCTCACGGCCGGCCTCTTCCCGATGATCCACGCCGGCCGCATGTGGTTCGCCTACTACCTGCTGCCGTACCCGAACCAGCGCTATCTCTGGCCCAACTTCAAGTCCCCGCTGGTGTGGGACGTGTTCGCGATCTCCACCTACCTGTCGATCAGCACGGTCTTCTTCATCGTGGGGCTGGTCCCCGACATCGCCGCGCTCCGCGACGCGTCGACCGGCTGGAAGCGCCGCGTCTACGCCATGCTGTCGCTCGGCTGGGAGGGCTCGGACCGCCAGTGGCGCCACTACCGGCGCGGCTACGGCCTGTTCGCCGCCCTCGCCACCCCGCTGGTGCTCTCCGTGCACAGCGTCGTGTCCTGGGACTTCGCGATGGCCCTCGTCCCCGGCTGGCACTCGACGCTCTTCGCCCCGTTCTTCGTGGACGGCGCGATCTTCTCCGGCTTCGCGATGGTGCTGGTCCTGGTGCTGCCGATGCGGCACTTCTTCCACCTGCACGCCTACATCCGGGACCGTCACCTGGACATGATGGCCAAGCTCATCCTGGTCACCGGACTGGTGCTGACCTACTTCTACATCTGCGAGGCGTTCACCTCCTGGTACAGCGGTGACCACTTCGAGAAGGCGTCGCTGTTCTGGCGGCTGACCGGGACCTACTGGTGGGCGCTGGCCACGATGTACTTCTGCAACTGCGTGTCGCCGCTGATCCTGTTCTGGAAGCCGGCCCGAACGAACACCGTCATCCTGTATGTCGTATCGATCCTGGTGCTCATTGGTATGTGGTTCGAGCGCTTCAACATCATCGTGCCGTCCTTGGCCCACGACTTCTACCCGGCCACCTGGGGCATCTACGTGCCGACCATCACCGACTCCACGATCATCATCGGCAGCTTCGCCTGGTTCTTCCTGCTCTTCCTGGGCTTCATCAAGCTGATGCCGTCGCTCTCGATCGTGGAGGTGAAGGAGACCATTCCCGCGCCGATGAAGGACCCCCGGCATGCCCCCCACCACTGAGACGATCCTCGGCGTCTTCGCGCACGTCGACACGACCGTCCGGGCCCTCGAGGAGCTCAAGGCCAAGGGCTATCACGACCTGACCGTGTACACGCCGGTGCCGGTGCACGAGATCGAGGACGTGATCGAGCGCGACCGGCCGGTGAGCAAGGTGCGGCTGTTCACGCTGCTGGGCGGCCTGACCGGCCTCGCCTCGGGATGGATCCTGACCGCGTGGTCGTCCCTCAAGTGGGACCTGATCGTCGGCGGCAAGCCGGCCATCGGGTGGCCGGTGAGCCCCCCGTATATCGTCATCATGTTCGAGCTGATGATCCTCTTCGGCGGCATCGCGACGCTGATCGGCATGGTGACCCTGGGGCGGCTTCCGCAGTTCCGCGAATCGCCGAGTTACGACCCCCGGTTCACCCACGACCGCTTCGGCGTGGCCGTCCACTGCGCGTCCGAACGCGCGGGCTCGGTGCGCGAGATCCTCCGCGGCGCCGGCGCCGAGGAGATCCGGCCGTGATGAAATACGTCTTCATCCTCGTGCTGCTGATCATCGGCGGGGCCGGTGCGCTCATGGGCGGGGTCGTGGCCTACCGGTGGGTCAACAACATGACCCAGACCGCGCGGGTGCAGCCCGGCGAGCGGGTGTTCGCCATGCCCAGCGGCGTGGTGCCGCGTGGCGGCTCGCTCATCATTCCCAAGGCGCAACGCGAGCTGGCCACCAAGGTGCCGAATCCCATCAAGGCCACGGAGTCCTCGCTGGCGATCGGCCGCCAGCAGTACCAGACGTTCTGCACGCCCTGCCATGGCCCCGAGGCCAAGGGGGGGACGACGGGACCGGTGGCGACGAAGTTCATCCCCACGCCGGACCTGACGAATGCCGAGCTGCAGAAGCAGCGGACCGACGGCTACTGGCACAGCTACATCGTGGCCGGCGGCGCCGTCATGCCGGCCTACGGTGAGGCGCTGTCCTCGCAGGAGGCGTGGCACATCGTGAACTACCTGCGCGCGCTGGCCCAGAAATGACCGCGTTCTGGGGCGTGCTGGCCGCCATCGGAGCGCTGGCGTTCGTCACGGCGAACGACTGGCCGCGGGCGTGGTCGATCTATCTCGTCAACCTCGTGTTCTGGTCGGGGCTGGCGGTGACCGGGCCCGCCATCGCGGGCATGATGCAGCTGACCGAGGCGCGCTGGTCGCCCAGCGTGCGGCGGCTGTCGGTGACGACGATCGGTTTCCTGCCGGTGGCCTTCGTGCTCATGGCCGTCCTGTTCGCGGGCCGGACCGTGCTCTATCCGTGGGTGACGACCCCGGTGGCGGTCAAGGCGGTGTGGCTCAACGTGCCGTTCTTCTTCGGCCGCAACCTCGGGCTGGCGCTGGTGCTGTTCGTCACCTGCTTCGCCTTTGCCGGCGCGCTGCTGCGGGACTCGGTGCCGCCCGGCGACGAGCGCGATCGCGCCCGCCGCAACCGCCTGGCCGTCGTCGTCCTCATGCTCTGGCTCGTCACCGTCTCGCTGTGGGGCTTCGATTTCGTGATGGCCCTCGATCCCATCTGGTACAGCGGCCTCTTCGGCGGCTACTTCGCGGTGAGCACGCTCTATACGGCGTTCTGCCTGCTGGCGATCCTGACGATCCGCGCCAACGCGCGCGGGGTCGCCTCGATCCCGCCGGCGGCGGTGCAGGACGTGGCCAAGCTGCAGTTCGCGATGTCGATCATGTGGATGTACTTCTTCTGGTCGCAGTACCTGGTGATCTGGTACGGCAACGTCCCCGTCGAGACGCGCTTCTTCGTCCAGCGCTTCTTCGTGCAACCCTGGCAGACGCTGGCCTGGGTCGTGCTCGTGGTGGGCTGGCTGATCCCGTTCGTCTACCTGCTCAAGCGGCTGACCGGCCGCCCGCCCCAGCGCCACGCGCCGCTGTTCATCGTCGCCGTGTTCGGACTGGTGGCGATCTTCCTCGAGCGGGTACTGGTCGTGTTCCCCTCGGTCTCCGCGCGCACCCCGCTGCCGCTCGGGTTGCGCGACCTGGCGATCACGATCGGGTTCCTGGCGCTGTTCGCGCTGAGCCGGCGCTGGTTCATGGGGCGCTACAAGCCCGTCTTGAACCTTCCGCACACCGGACACTAGCAGTTACACCTCCCCTCATCAGGTGGCCTATCGCCGGCCGCGTGGAGAGGGTGCGGGACCCTCTGCGACCACAGGGGCGGCAGCGTTGGTCCCGCTATGGTTTTCCACCGACTCGTGACGCCTGCCGACGTGAGAGGGAAATGGGTCTCAGAGGGTCCCGCACCCTCTCCACACGGCCTCCGTGGGCGTCCGTTGACCCTCGGGCCGGTGTAGAGTAGGGCGGCGATGTTGACCGTCGAAGAGGCGCTTGACGCGATTCTCTCTCGCATCTCGGTGCTGGGCACCGAGCGGGTCGATGTGTTGGGAGCACTGGGGCGGGTGCTGGCGGAGCCCATCGTCTCGCGGCGGGAGATTCCGCCGTGGCCGAACTCGTCGATGGATGGGTACGCGGTGCGGGCGGAGGATACGGCGCCGGGGGCCGCGCTCGCGGTGGTCGGGCGGGTGGAGGCGGGCGGCTTGCCCCTCCGCGGGCTGGGGCGGGGCGAGGCGATACGCATCTTCACGGGCGCGCCGCTGCCCGAGGGCGCCGACACGGTGGTGCCGCAGGAGGACGTGGACGCCAGCGACGGTCGCATCTCGCTCCGCGGTCCCCTGGAGCGCGCGGCGTACGTGCGGCGGCGGGGCGAGGATGTCCGCGTCGGCGATCGCGTGCTGGAGCCGGGGTCGGTGCTCACGGCGGCGGAGATCGGCCTGCTGGCCACCCTGGGCCACAGCCAGGTGCCGGTGTACCGCCGGCCGCGGGTGGCGATCCTCTCCACCGGCAACGAGCTGGCCGACCTCGGCACCGAGCCGGGCCCCGGCCAGATCCCGAACACCAACACCTACACGCTCATGGCCCAGGTCTTGGAATCCGGCGGCGACCCCGTGAGTCTCGGCGTGGCGCGCGATCGCCTGGAAGCCATCGAGGAGGGAGTGCGCGCCGCCCGTGATGCCGACGTGCTGGTGTCGTCGGCCGGCGTGTCGGTGGGTGAGCTCGACCTGATGCGCGAGGCGTTGACGCGGGCGGGGGCGGATCTGCACCTGTGGCAGGTCTCGATGCGACCGGGTAAGCCGATCACCTTCGGTTCCCTCGGCTCGCGTCCTGTCTTCGGACTTCCGGGCAATCCAGTCTCGGCGATGGTGACGTTCGAGCTGTTCGTGCGTCCCGCGCTGTTGAAGATGAGCGGCCGGCGCCGGCTCACGCGGCCGCGCGTGCGAGCCCGAGCCCTGGACGTCGTGGCGAATCCGGGCTCTCGTCGCGGCTACCTCCGTGTCCATCTCGAGGCGAGCCCCGATGGACTCGGGGCCCGTCTGACCGGGGAGCAGGGCTCGGCGATCCTGCGTTCGATGGTCGCAGCCGATGGTCTCGCCGTGGTTCCTCCCGACACCGTGGTCCCCATCGGAGACCATCTTGAAATTATTCAATTACGAGAGCTTCCATGACAGGAGCTTCGACGTAGCTTCAAGGCTGATTCGGCTGCTCGCTCCAGCCGCCCTGGGCATCCTGGCCCTGCTCGCCACGGGCTGTGCGACACGTTCTTCCGTCGATCGACTCCGCGCCGACGTCGCGAATCTTCGCACCGAGCTGCACCATCTCAGCCAGACGCAGCAGACGACCGCCAGCGAGCTGTCGCGGGCGCTGGCCGAGAGCCGGCCGATGGCGGCACGCACTCTGGAGGTGGCGTCGGCGCTCCAGGAAACCACGGCCGAGGTGGCGCGGCTGCGAGCCCGCGTCGAGGCGGTGGAGGCGGAGGCGCGCGAAGCGAAGGTGAAGGCCGCCGTGACGCCGCCGGCACCGGCCGGTGCTCCGCCGCCGGCCGCGACGAGTCCGCCGCCGGCCTCGGTACCGGCGCGACCACCGGCGGCACCGATACCATCGCGGGTCGCGCCACGCGCAGCCTCGGCGCCGCCGCGAGGAGACCGGCCGCGCGAGCCGGCGCCGCGCGCCGAGAATCCCGAGCAAGTCTACGGCGCCGCGCTGTCGACGTTCCGCGCCCGTGAGCACGGCCAGGCGGTGCTGGACTTCCTGGATTTCATCGCCAAGCATCCCGGGCACCCGCTCGTCGCGAACGCGCAGTACTGGATCGGCGAGGCGTACTACGTGCAGCGCGACTATCGGCAGGCGACGACCGAGTTCCAGAAGGTGTTGAAGACCGCGCCCGGCTCGGCCAAGGCCGCCGACGCGCTGCTCAAGATCGGGCTGTGCCAGCGCCACCTGCGCGACGAGGCGCGGGCCCGGCTGACGTGGCAGCGCGTGATCCGCGAGTTCCCGCAGAGCGAGTCCGCCACGAAAGCGCGCGCGTTCCTGGAGCCCGGCACCGCGCGGCGCTGAGCGTATCGAGCCGGTGACGTTGGCGTCGCCGGCCGCGGCCGCTATACTGACGCCCCTTCGGCGCCACCACCATGGACACGCCCGTCACGCATCTGGTTCCGAGCGACCCGCGCTACCCGGCGCTGCTGGCGTCGATCCCGTCGCCACCGGACCTCGACGTACGCGGGACGCTCGAGCCCGCCGACGCCCTCGCGGTCGCCATCGTCGGTGCGCGGCAGGCGACCACCTACGGCATCGAGGTGGCCGAGACGCTGGCCGCCGACCTGGCCGCACGCGGCGTGACCATCGTGAGCGGACTGGCGCGCGGCATCGACACCGCCGCCCATCGCGGGGCCCTGGAGGCGGGCGGCCGCACGCTGGCCGTGCTCGGTCACGGCATCGCCCACGTGTACCCGCCGGAGAACCGTGCGCTGGCCGACGCGATCGCCACGCACGGCGCGCTGCTCTCGCAGTTTCCGGCCACGACCGGGCCGCTCGCCCATCACTTTCCCGCGCGCAACCGCACCCTGGCCGGGCTCGCGCTCGGCGTGGTCGTGGTGGAAGCCGCCGAGCGCAGTGGGGCGCTGATCACCGCCGGGTTGGCCGGTGAGCTCGGCCGCGAAGTCTTCGCCGTTCCAGGCCGAATCACGTCGCCGACGAGCCGGGGAACGAATGGCCTCATCCGGGACGGTGCTATGCTAGTTGGGCATTGGACCGACATCGCGGCCGAGCTCGGCGAGCCGTGGCGCCGCATGATCGATGGCGCCGAGGTGGGCACGGGCGACGCGGCGCGACCGGCGCCCGGGAGTGACGAAGCGAGAATGCTGGAGTTGTTGAGCGTGGACGAAGCGCAGCACATCGAGCGATTGATCGCTCGGGCGGGTGTGGACGCCGCGCGGGCGGGCACGGCGCTGATCGCCCTGGAGCTGGCGGGCTGGGCCCGTCAGCTCTCCGGCCAGCGCTGGGTGACCACCGGCGCGCGGGCGAGGAGAGCGTAGTGGCCAAGCGCCCCCTGGTGGTGGTCGAGTCCCCGACCAAGGTGAAGACGATCGCGAAGTACCTGGACGGCAAGTACGTCGTCAAGGCCTCGATGGGCCACGTCCGCGACCTGCCCAAGTCCCAGCTCGGTGTGGATCCCAAGAAGAACTTCAAGCCCAAGTACGTGGTCACGCCGACGAAGAAGAAGATCCTCGAGGACCTCGTCAAGGCGGCCGAGAAGACCGACACGCTCTACGTCGCCACCGACCCCGATCGCGAGGGCGAGGCCATCGGCTGGCACCTGGCCCAGGAGCTGCCGATCCAGAAGAAGAACGTCTTCCGCATCACCTTCAACGAGATCACCGAGCGGGCGGTGAAGGCCGCCTTCACCAAGCCGGGACGCATCGACCTCAAGAAGGTCGACGCCCAGCAGGCGCGGCGCGTGCTCGACCGGCTCGTGGGCTACAGTCTGTCGCCGCTCCTGTGGGACAAGGTCCAGCGCGGGCTGTCGGCCGGCCGCGTGCAGTCGGTGGCGGTGCGGTTGATCGTCGACCGCGAGCGGAAGATCCAGGCGTTCAACCCGGTCGAGTACTGGACGCTGCACGCCCAGCTCAAGGCCAAGCTGCCCCCGGACTTCACCGCCACGCTCCGCGAGGTCGGCGGCGAGAAGGCCGCGCTGGCCACCGGCGAGGCCACCCAGGCGCTCGTTGACTCGCTGCAGGGGGCGCGGTTCGTGGTGCGCAGCGTGACCCGGGGCGAGCGCAAGCGCAACCCGGCGCCGCCGTTCATCACGTCCACCATGCAGCAGGACGCCGGTCGCAAGCTGGGCTTCTCGGCCAAGAAGACGATGACCGTCGCCCAGCAGCTCTACGAGGGCATCGAGGTGGGCGGCGAGGGCCCGGTCGGCTTCATCACCTATATGAGGACGGATTCGGTGCGGATCGCCGCCGAGGCGCAGCAGGAGGCCCGGCAGTGGGCTACCGAGCGGATCGGCGCCGAGTACGTGCCGGAGGCGCCGCCCGCCTACAAGTCCCGCGGCAGCGCCCAGGAGGCGCACGAGGCCATCCGGCCCTCCGACGTCGCCCGCGACCCCCGCAGCGTGGCGAGCTTCCTCACCAAGGACCAGCTCGCCCTGTACCGGCTGATCTGGGAGCGCTTCATGGCCAGCCAGCTCATGTCGGCCGTGTACGACACGGTGGCCGCCGACATCACGGCGGGCAGCACCGTGTTCCGGGCTCAGGGCCAGACGATGAAGTTCAAGGGCTTCACGGCGGTGTACGTGGAGAGTCGCGAGGAGGACGACGCGGCCGCCGACGAGGACGCCGAGAGCGCGGTCCCGGTGCTGGAGGAGGGTGAGGTGCTGACGCTCCTCGGCCTCGACCCCAGGCAGCACTTCACCCAGCCGCCGCCCCGCTACACCGAGGCCTCGCTCATCAAGGAGCTGGAGGAGCTGGGGATTGGCCGGCCGTCGACCTACGCGTCGATCCTGGGCACCATCATCAACGACCGCGGGTACGTCCACCGGGAGCGCCGCACGCTGTTCCCGACCGAGCTCGGCATGGCGGTGACCGACAAGCTGATGCCGTTCTTCGGCGACATCATGGACGTCGGCTTCACGGCCCAGATGGAGGACCATCTCGACAAGGTCGAGGAGGGTGAGCTCGGCTGGGTCGAGACGGTCAGGGAGTTCTACGAGCCGTTCAAGCGCGACCTGGCCCGGGCCAAGAAGGAGATGGGCAGCGAGAAGGCCGGCGTGCCCATCGGCGAGGCGTGCCCCGAGGACGGCGGCGACCTCATCGAGCGCCGCGGCCGCTTCGGTAAGTTCATCGCCTGCTCGAACTACCCCGATTGCAAGTACAAGCGCAACCTGCCCGGCAGCGAGCGCGCCGAGGACCAGCCGACCGACGAGATCTGCCCGACCTGCGGACGCCCGATGGTGATCAAGCACGGCCGCTTCGGTAAGTTCATCGCGTGCTCGGGTTACCCCGAGTGCAAGACGACGAAGCCGGTGACGCTTGGCATCGATTGCCCGGAGTGCAAGAAGGGGCAGATGGTCGAGCGGCGCTCGCGGAAGGGCCGCACGTTCTTCGGGTGCTCGGCCTATCCCGACTGCACGTTCGTGCTGTGGCAGCGCCCGGTGGCGGAGCCGTGCCCCAAGTGCGCGGCGCCGTTCCTGACCGAGCGGGTGGCGCGCGGGCGACGCGTGCAGCGCTGCTGGCGCGAGGGCTGCGATTTCAGTCGCGAGGCCGAGATCACCGTGGCATGAACGACCCGCTGGCGGCGTTCCTGCGCCACCTGTCCGCGGAGCGCAACGCCTCCGCCCACACACTGCGCAGCTACCGGAGCGACCTCACCGACTTCCAGCGCTTCCTGGCCGAGCGCGGTGTCGCCGGCCTCGCCGCCGCCGACAGCCGCGTCGTGCGGGCGTGGCTGGCCGGGCTGCACGCGCGGGGCCTCGACCCGGCCTCGATCGGGCGCAAGCTCGCCGCGCTCCGCAGCTGTTGCCGATTTCTCGTGCGCCGCGGCGTGATCGAGCGCAACCACGCCCGTGACGTGCGCGCACCGCGCCAGCCCCGGAAGCTGGTCTCGGTCCTGCCCATCGACGAGGCGATCCAGCTCGTGGAGGGCCGGGCGGTCGCCGGCGCCAGCCGGCCGCGCGACGTGGCGATCCTGGAGTTGCTGTACGCGAGCGGGCTGCGCGTCTCCGAGTTGAGCGGCCTCGACGTCGACGCGCTCGATCGCGTCGACCGTAACCTGCGCGTGCTCGGCAAGGGCCGCAAGGAGCGGATCGTGCCCTACGGCGAGCAGGCGTCACGCGCGGTGGAGACGTGGCTGGGCACCCGCGGCGAGCAGCCGGGCCCGCTCTTCACCAATCCCCGCGGCCGCCGGCTCACGGTGCGCTCGATCTACACGATCGTGCGGCGCTCGGCGCGCGCGGCCGGGATCACGCGGCCCGTCAGCCCGCACACGCTGCGCCACACGTTCGCCACGCACCTGCTCGACGGCGGCGCCGATCTGCGGATGATCCAGGAGCTGCTGGGGCACAGCCGGTTGTCCACCACGCAGCGCTACACCCACGTCGCATCCGAGCAGCTCATGAAGATCTACGACAAGGCCCACCCCCGGGCTCAGGAAGCGACGGCGGAGGTGCGGAAGCCCCCTCGCCAACCAGAGTCGCGCGTGCGGAGCCGGGCCCTTCTCGAACGGGCCACCCACGTGTCGAGCCGGGCTGGCGTACCCCCGCTCCGATAGCCTTGTTTCACGCGACGACCGTCGTGTGCGTGCGCCACCGTGGCCAGGTCGCCATCGCCGGGGACGGGCAGGTGACGATCGGCCACACGGTGGTGAAGGCGGGAGCGCGGAAGGTGCGCAAGCTGCACCACGACCGCGTGGTGGCCGGCTTCGCCGGCGCCGCCGCCGACGCGTTCACGCTGTTCGGCCGGTTCGAGGCCAAGCTGGAGGAGCACCGGGGGAACCTGCCGCGGGCCGCCGTCGAGCTGGCCAAGGACTGGCGCACCGACCGCGTGCTGCGCCGGCTGGAGGCGCTGCTGGCGGTTGCCGACGATGCGCACTCGCTCATCGTGTCCGGCACCGGCGACGTCATCGAGCCCGACGACGGCCTCATCGGCATCGGCTCGGGCGGGCCCTACGCGCTGGCCGCCGCGCGCGCGCTGATCGCCCACGCCGACCTCGACGCGAAGGCGGTCGTGACCGAGTCCCTGCGGGTGGCGGCGTCGATCTGCATCTACACCAACGACCAGATCTCCGTGGAGGTGCTGTGAGCTCGCCGGCGCCGACCGGGATGACGCCGGCCCAGATCGTCGCCGAGCTGGACCGCTACATCGTGGGCCAGCACCGGGCCAAGCGCGCGGTGGCCATCGCGCTGCGCAATCGCTGGCGCCGCCAGATGCTGCCGGACGCGCTGCGCGACGAGGTCGCGCCCAAGAACATCATCATGATCGGGCCCACCGGGGTGGGGAAGACGGAGGTGGCCCGGCGGCTGGCCAAGCTGGCGCAGGCACCCTTCCTGAAGGTGGAGGCCTCCAAGTACACCGAGGTCGGCTACGTGGGGCGCGACGTGGAGTCGATGGTGCGTGACCTCACCGAGCTGTCCGTCACCATGGTGAAGGGCGAGCTGATGGCCGAGGTCCGCGACAAGGCCGAGCGCCTGGCCGAGGATCGGCTGCTCGACCTCCTGCTGCCCCACCGCAGCGCCGAGCCCTTCAGCAGCGGCACGCTCGAGCAGGTGTCGCCCGACGCCTCCCGCGAGAGCACGCTCGAGAAGCTGCGCGGGCAGCTCCGGGCCGGCCGGCTCGACGAGCGGATGGTCGAGCTGGAGACCCAGCAGCAGTCCATGCCCATGCTCGAGGTGTTCTCCGGCCAGGGCATGGAGGAGATGGGCATCCAGCTCAAGGACATGCTGTCCAACGTTCTGCCGAGCCGCACGAAGCGGCGGCGGGTCACGGTGGCCGAGGCCCGGCGGCTGCTCGCCCAGGAAGAAGCCCAGAAGCTCGTCGACATGGAGGAGGTCGTGTCCCGGGCGGTCCGCCGGGTGGAGAACTCCGGTATCATCTTCCTGGACGAGCTCGACAAGATCGCCGGCGCGCGGGACGGTGGCGGCGGGCGCGGTCCCGACGTGTCGCGGGAGGGTGTGCAGCGGGACCTCCTGCCCATCGTCGAGGGGTCGACGGTGACGACCAAGTACGGCGCCGTCCGCACGGACCACGTCCTGTTCATCGCGGCTGGCGCCTTCCACGTCGCCAAGCCCTCCGACCTGATCCCCGAGCTGCAGGGGCGCTTCCCGATCCGGGTCGAGCTGGAGCCCTTGACGAAGGAGGATTTCGTCCGCATCCTGACCGAGCCCGAAAACGCCCTGATCCGGCAGTACGTGGCGCTGCTCCGGACGGAGCGGGTGACCCTGCACTTCCGGCCGGAGGCGGTGGAGGCGATCGCCGAGATCGCCATGCAGGTGAACACGAGCACCGAGAACATCGGGGCGCGCCGGCTGTACACGATCATGGAGCGGCTGCTGGACGAGATCTCGTTCGACGCCCCGGACATGCCGGGCAAGGAGCTGACGATCGACGCCGAGTACGTGCAGCTGCGCCTGAGCGACGTCGTCCGCGACCAGGACCTGTCCCGGTACATCCTGTGAGCGCCGCCCCCGAGACCCCCCGGCCGGTCGAGATCCTGCTCGAGGCGCTCCCGTACATCCGGGAGTTCCGCGGGAAATCGATCGTCATCAAGTACGGCGGCTCGGCGATGGAGTCCACCGAGCTCAAGGAGCCGTTCGCCCTCGACGTCATCCTCCTGCGCCTCGTCGGCATCAATCCGGTCATCGTCCACGGCGGCGGGCCCCAGATCGGCGCCCTCATGAAGCGGCTCGGCAAGGAGCCGAAGTTCGTGGGCGGCATGCGGGTGACCGACGCCGAGACGGTCGAGATCGTCGAGATGGTCCTGGTCGGCAAGATCAACAAGGAGATCGTCGGGCTCATCAACCTGCACGGGGGCCGCGCGGTGGGGCTGTCCGGCAAGGACGGCGACCTCCTCCGGGCGCGCAAGCGGCTGCACCGCACGGCCACCGGCGAGATGGTCGACATCGGGCTGGTCGGCGAGGTGGAGGCGGTGAACATCGAGCCGATCCGCCTGCTGGAGGATCGCGGCTTCATCCCGGTCATCGCGCCGGTCGGCGTGGGCGCCCGCGGCGAGACGTACAACATCAACGCCGACCTGGTGGCCGGCGAGGTGGCGGTCGCGCTGGGCGCCGAGAAGCTGATCCACCTGACCGACGTGCAGGGTATCAAGGGGACCGACGGCCAGTTCATCAGCACGCTGTCGCGCAAGGAGGCCGAGCGGCTCGTGCAAGCTGGCGTCATCGACGGGGGCATGCTGCCCAAGGTGGAGTCGTCGCTGCGAGCGCTGGAGGGGGCGACCGCCAAGGCGCACATCATCGACGGGCGCGTGCCGCACGCGATCCTGCTGGAGCTGTTCACGCGCGAAGGGGTTGGAACGGAGATCGTGCTTTAAAGTCGGAGGGGGCCTCGACGGCCCCCTCCGATGCCTCCCCCAGGAGGTTGCGCCGGCAAAGCCGGCGCTCGAACCCGCAGAAACGAGGGTGGCGATGGATACCAAGACACTGATGGAGTGGTCGGCGAAGTACCACACGCCGAACTACGGGCGGACGCCGCTCGTGCTGGTGCGGGGCGAGGGGACGCGCGTGTGGGACAGTGATGGGCGGGAGTACCTCGACTTCACCACGGGCATCGCGGTGACGGGGCTCGGTCACTGTCATCCCGTCATCACCGGCGCCATCCGGGAGGCGGCCGCCACGCTGCTGCACGTCTCCAACATCTTCCACACGGCGCCCCAGGTGCACCTCGCCAAGCTGCTGGTCGAGCACTCGTTCGCCGACCGCGTGTTCTTCTGCAACTCGGGGGCCGAGGCCAACGAAGCCGCGCTGAAGGTCGTGCGCAAGTACGCCAAGGAGCGGCTGTCGACCGACCGCTACGAGGTCATCGCGACCCACAATTCGTTCCACGGCCGCACGCTGGCCACCGTGAGCGCCACCGGCCAGCCGAAGTACCACCACGGCTTCGAGCCGCTGATGCCCGGCTTCAAGCACGTGCCGTACAACGATCTGAGGGCGATGCAGCGCGCGATGGACAGCCACACCGCGGCCATCCTCGTGGAGCCGATCCAGGGCGAGGGGGGCGTGAACATCCCCGACGACGGCTACCTGCCGGGCCTGCGCAAGCTGTGCGACGACTCCGGCGCGCTGCTGATCTTCGACGAGGTCCAGACGGGCGTGGGGCGCACCGGCCGGCTGTGGGCCTACGAGCACTGGGGGGTCGAGCCCGACGTCATGACGCTGGCCAAGGCGCTCGCCAACGGCATCCCCATCGGCGCCATGCTGTGCCGCGAGGAAGTCGCCGCCGCGCTGACGGCCGGCAGCCACGGCTCGACCTTCGCGGGCTCGGCGTTCGTGACCTCGGTGGCGCTGGCGACGCTCACGACCGTGATCGGCGACAAGCTGCCCGAGCGCGCCGCTCAGCGGGGCCGCGAGCTCGTCGACGGCGTGCGCGCGCTGCAGCGCACGCTGCCGGAGATCAAGGAGGTCCGCGGCCGGGGCCTGCTCATCGGCATCGAGCTGACCCGGCCGGCCGCGCCCGTGATGGACGCCTGTCGCGAGGCCGGCCTGCTGGTCCTCACCGCCGGCGAGAAGGTGGTGCGGCTGGCGCCCCCGCTGATCGTCGAGTCCGCCGACTGCAAGCGGGCACTCGACATCCTCGGCGCCGCGCTGAGCGCCAGCCCGAAGTGAACAAGAACTTCCTCTCCGTCGCCGATCTCTCCCGCGAGCGGATCTCCAAGCTCTTCGCGCTCGCGGCCGATCTCAAGCAACGCTGGAAGTCCGGCCGCCGGGGGGCGCCGCTGGCCGGCCGCTCGATGGCGCTGATCTTCGAGAAGCAGTCCCTGCGCACGCGGGTGACCTTCGAGGTCGGGATCGTGCAGCTCGGCGGCCGGGCCGTCTACCTCTCCGGCCACGAGATCGGCCTCGGCACCCGCGAGTCGGTGCCCGACGTGGCCCGCAACCTCTCGCGCTGGGTGGACGGCATCGCGGCCCGCGTGTACTCGCACGCGACCGTCGAAACGCTGGCCCGGTATGCGACCGTGCCGGTCATCAACGGCCTCAGCGACTTCGAGCATCCGTGCCAGGCGCTGGCCGACTACTTCACGCTCTGGGAGCGGGGGATCGACCTCACGTCGATGCGGCTGGCCTGGATCGGCGACGGCAACAACGTCTGCCACTCGGTGCTGCTGGCCGGTGCGCTGGTCGGGGCCTCGATGGTCGTGGCCTGCCCGCCCGGCTACGAGCCGAACGCCGGGGTGCAGGCCACCGTGCGTAAGCTGGGCGGCCAGCTCGAGATCACGTACGACGCGAAGGAGGCGGCCACTGGCGCCGACGTGCTCTACACCGACGTGTGGGTCAGCATGGGGCAGGAGGCCGAGCGCGTGCAGCGGACGGAGGCGTTCAGCCGTTATCAGCTCAATGAGACGCTGGTCGGCTTCGCCAAGCCGGGAGCACTGCTGATGCACTGCCTGCCCGCGCACCGCGGGGAGGAGATCACCGAGACCGTGCTGGACGGCCCGCGGTCCATCGTGCTCGAGCAGTCGGAGAACCGGCTGCACGCCCAGAAGGCGGTGATCTTCGAGCTGCTGGGAGGCTCGCTCGACGATGCCTGACGTGAAGAAAGTTGTCCTCGCCTACTCCGGGGGCCTCGACACCTCCGTCATCCTACGCTGGCTCATCGAGCGGTACCGTTGCGAGGTGGTGGCCTTCTGCGCCGACCTGGGGCAGGGGGAGGAGCTCATCACCGTGCGCGACAAGGCGAAGAAGACCGGCGCCGGCGCCGTGCACGTCGTCGACCTCCGCGAGACCTTCGTGCGCGACTTCATCTTTCCGATGCTGCGGGGTGCGGCGGTCTACGAGGGTTCCTACCTGCTCGGGACCTCCATCGCCCGGCCGCTCATCGCCGAGGCCCAGGTCGAGGTTGCGCGCCAGGAGCACGCCGACGCGGTCGCCCACGGCGCGACCGGGAAGGGGAACGACCAGGTCCGCTTCGAGCTGACCTACGCGGCGCTGGCGCCCGACCTCACGGTGATCGCGCCCTGGCGCGAGTGGGAGCTGAACTCGCGGACGTCGCTGATCGAGTTCGCTCGCGCCCACGACATCGCGGTGCCGGTCACCGCCGAGCGACCCTACAGCATGGACCGCAACCTCTTCCACGTGTCCTACGAGGGCGGCATCCTCGAGGACCCGTGGGCGGAGCCGCCGGCCAAGATGTACCTGCTCACCCAGTCGCCGGAAGACGCCCCCGACGTGCCCGTCGCGGTGGAGATCGAGTACGAGCACGGCAACCCGGTGGCGGTGGACGGGCGGCGGCTGGCACCGGTGGCGCTGCTGGAGACGGTCAATCGGCTGGGCGCCGAGCACGGCATCGGCCGCGTCGACCTCGTCGAAAACCGCTTCGTCGGGATGAAATCGCGTGGCTGCTACGAGACGCCGGGCGGGACGATCCTGGTCGCCGCCCGCCGGGCGCTGGAGTCGATCACGCTCGACCGCGAGGTGCTGCATCTGCGCGACTCGCTGGTGCCGCGTTACGCGGAGATGATCTACTACGGCTTCTGGTTCTCGCCCGAGCGCCAGGCGCTGCAGGGGTTCCTGGACGAGTGCGTGAAGGACGTCACGGGCACCGTCCGGCTCAAGCTCTACAAGGGTAACGTGCTGGTCACCGGCCGCCGCTCGCCGCGCTCGCTCTACCGCACGGACTTCGCCACGTTCGAGGCCGACTCGGTCTATCGCCAGCGCGACGCCGAGGGGTTCATCAACCTGAACGCCCTGCGGTTGAAGATCCGCTCCCTGCGCGACCGCCGGGCCTGAGCGGTGCGTGTCGACGTCGCCTTCACGCCGGCCGCGCTGCCGGCC
Source organism: uncultured Candidatus Rokubacteria bacterium (assembly GCA_963743355.1). Classification (GTDB taxonomy): domain Bacteria; phylum Methylomirabilota; class Methylomirabilia; order Rokubacteriales; family CSP1-6; genus AR5. Next base: position 894,527 of record CAVUPM010000002.1, on the reverse strand, counting down.
GCGACACTGGCCGGCGCCACCGCGCTCGTGGTCGACGTGCTGCGCGCGTCGACCACGCTGGTCACCGCGCTGGCCCACGGTTGCCTGGGCGTGCTGCCGGTGGCCGAGGTCGAGGAGGCCCGGCGCCGCGCGGGCGGCCTGCCGGGCGCGCTGCTGGCCGGCGAGCGCGGGGGCGACCCGCCCGAGGGCTTCGACCTTGGCAATTCGCCCCTGGAGTTCACGCCCGCGCGGGTCGACGGCCGCCTGATCGTGTTCACCACGAGCAATGGCACCCGCGCCCTGCTCGCCGCGCGGCCGGCGACGGCCGTCGCGGTGGCGGCCTTCGTCAATCTCACGGCCGCCGCGGACTGGGCGCTCGACCAGGGGCGGAACCTCGTCGTCGTGTGCGCGGGGGAGCTCGGCGAACGGTCGGTCGAGGACGAGATCTGCGCCGGCCTGCTGGTGGACCGGGTGCTGAGCGTCGAGCCGGGGGCGGTGGCGGGGCCCGCCGCGGCCGAGGCGGCCGGCGCGGCCAGGCCCTACGCCAAGGACCTCGCCCGCCTGGCCCAGGAGGCGCCCCACGCCCGGCACCTGGCCACCCACGGCCGGGGTCCGGACGTCGCCGCCTGCCTGACTCTCGACCGGTTCACGATGGTGCCGATCTATCGGTCGGATATTGACAAGGTCGTTTCCTCGTACCGATAATGACGCGAGCTATGCGCGATGGTGGAGCGTCGTGAACCTGCCGATCGGGCTGACGATCACGCGGATCGTCGCGGTGCCGTTGCTGATTCTCTTCCTCATTTCCTCGTCCCGCGTCCACGCGCTCATCGCGGCCGCCATCTTCGTGGCGGCGTCGCTGACGGACTGGCTGGATGGGGTCCTCGCCCGTCGCCGCAACCAGGTGACGACCCTGGGGACGCTGCTCGATCCGATCGCCGACAAGCTCCTGGTGGCGGCGGCCCTGGTGTCGCTGCTCGCGATCGACAAGGTCGAGGCGTGGATGGTGGTCGTCATCATCGGGCGCGAGCTGGCGGTGACCGGGTTGCGGGCGGTGGCGGCCGGAGTCGGCGTCATCGTGCCCGCCTCGCGCCTGGCCAAGTGGAAGACGGTCGGCCAGTACGTCGCGGTGACGATGCTGATCTTCGAGAAGGGGCTGGTGTCGCCGACCTTTCACGCCGTGGCCACCGGCGTGCTGTGGGCGGCCCTCGGGTTGACGATCGTCTCCGCGGTGGACTACTTCTACCGGTTCTTCCGTAAGGCGGACTACCGCGCGATCGTGCCCGAAGAAGAACGCTGGTCGTGAACGTCCTCGCGGTCGTGGCGGCCTACCTGGTCGGCGCGGTGCCGATCGGGTGGCTGGTGGCGCGGGCGTCCGGCGTCTCCGACATCAGGCGGCACGGCAGCGGCAATATCGGCGCCACCAACGTGCTGCGGACGCTGGGCCGGGGGCCGGCCATCGTCACGCTCCTCGCCGACGTCCTCAAGGGGTACCTGGCGGTGATGCTGGGCGCCGCGCTGGGCGGCGGCGACCCCAACGTCATAGCGGCCTCGACGGTGGCGGCGGTCGTCGGCAACTGCTGGTCGGTCTTCCTCGGCTTCCGTGGCGGCAAGGGCGTGGCGACCGGCCTCGGCGCGCTGCTGCGCACGGTGCCGCTGGCCACGCTCGCCGCGCTGCCGGTCTTCGTCGTGGTGGTGGCCACCACGCGCTACGTCTCGCTCGGCTCACTCCTGGCCGTGGCTTGCGTCCCGCTCGGCGCGGTCATGCTCGGATATCCCAGCGCGTCGGCGCTGGCCGCCCTGGCGGTGGCCGCGATCGTCATCGCCCGCCACCACGCCAACATCGTCCGTCTGCGCGCCGGCACCGAATCCCGCCTCGGCCAGCGCTCCCGGAACCACAGTCCGGCGTGACGGGGCCGACGGTGCCGCCACCGCCACGCGCCGACGCGACCAGCATCCATCCCGCGCTGTCGAGAACGCGCAGCCGGCCACCGGGCTACCCACGGTCCGGCGTGACGGGTCCGACGGTGCCGCGATCGCCACGCGCTGACCCGACCAGCATCCACCCCGCGCTGTCGAGAACGCGCAGCCGGCCACCGGGCTACCCACGGTCCGGCGTGACGGGTCCGACGGTGCCGCGATCGCCACGCGCTGACCCGACCAGCATCCACCCCGCGCTGTCGAGAACGCGCAGCCGGCCACCGGGCTACCCACGGTCCGGCGTGACGGGTCCGACGGTGCCGCGATCGCCACGCGCTGACCCGACCAGCATCCACCCCGCGCTGTCGAGAACGCGCAGCCGGCCACCGGGCTACCCACGGTCCGGCGTGACGGGTCCGACGGTGCCGCGATCGCCACGCGCTGACCCGACCAGCATCCACCCCGCGCTGTCGAGAACGCGCAGCCGGCCACCGTCTAGAACGGGCCACCCACGCTTCTACCCGGGCTGGCCCCACTCGCTACAATGATCACGGTGGTCGGCGCCGGGAGCTGGGGCACGGCGCTGGCCGTTCACCTGGCGCGGAGCGGCGAGCCGGTGCTGCTGTGGGCGCGCAATCCCGAGGTCGTCGAGGCGATCCGGACCCGGCGTCGGAACCCGTGGTACCTGTCGGAGATCGAGCTGCCGCCCGCGGTCGAGGCGACGTCTGATGCGGCGGCCGCGCTGGCGGCGGCCACGCTGGTGATCGTGGCGGTGCCCTCGGAGTTCTTCGCAACGACGCTGGCCGGGCTGGGGACGGTCACCGTGCCCGTGGTGTCCGCGACCAAGGGCTTCGAGCCGGAGCGCCATCGCCGCATGAGCGAGGTGGTCGCCGAGCGGTGGCCGGGCGCGGCGGTGGCGGTGCTGTCGGGGCCCTCGTTCGCGCGCGAGGTGGCGCTCGCTCAGCCGACCGCCGCCGTCATCGCCTCGCGCGACGACGCGCTGGCCGGCGAGCTCCAGCGCCGCCTGGGCTCGCGGGAGTTCCGGCTCTACACGAACCGCGACGTGGTGGGCGTCGAGGTCGGTGGCGCCGCCAAGAACGTGATCGCGCTGGCCACCGGGCTGGCCGACGGTCTGGGCCTGGGCGAGAACGCGCGCGCGGCGCTCGTCACGCGTGGGCTCGCCGAGATCACGCGGCTGGCCGTGGCGCTCGGCGGCGAGCCGGCGACGCTGGCGGGCCTGGCCGGGCTGGGCGATCTCGTGCTGACCGCGACCGGCACGCTCTCGCGCAACCGGGCGCTGGGCATGGCGCTGGCGCGTGGAGAGTCGCGCGCATCCGCCCAGCGGGCCACGCGCATGGTGGCCGAGGGGGTGCCGACGGTGGCCTCGGCGCTGGCGCTGGCGTCGCGTCACGGGGTGGCGCTGCCGATCGCCGCCGAGGTCGCCGCCGTGTTGTTCGACGGCAAGCCGCCGGCCGACGCGCTCGCCTCGTTGCTGGGGCGGGCGACGACGCGGGAGGACGCCCGGGTGGGAGATCGTCATGCCTGAGCTGAGGAAGGACCCGGTGGTCGGGCGCTGGGTCATCATCTCCACCGAGCGCGGGCGGCGGCCGTCCGATTTCCCCTCGCAGCCGGTGCAGGCGCAGGGCGGCAACTGCGTCTTCTGTCAGCACAACGAGGGGAAGACCCCGCCGGAGATCCTCGCCATCCGCAGTCCGGACTCGGCCGCCAACGAGCCGGGCTGGTCCCTGCGCGTGGTGCCGAACAAGTTCCCGGCGCTGCGCATCGAGGGCGAGCTGGAGCCGTCGGGTGAGGGGCTCTACGATCGCATGAACGGCGTCGGGGCCCACGAGGTGGTCATCGAGACTCCCGACCACTCGGCCACGCTGGCGACGCTGTCCGCCGACGCGGTGGCCGACGTTCTCCTCGCCTACCGGGAGCGCGTGGTCGACCTCAAGAAGGACCCGCGCTTCGAGTACATCCTGGTCTTCAAGAACCACGGCGCCGCCGCCGGCGCCTCGCTCGAGCATCCGCACTCGCAGCTCATCGCCACGCCGATCATCCCGGTCATGGTGGCCGAGGAGCTGAAGGGCGCCGCCGAGTACTACGGGATGAAGGAGCGCTGCGTCTGGTGCGACGTCCTCCATCAGGAGCGGCAGACCCGGCGGCGGATCATCATGGAGGCCAACGGCTTCGTGGCGCTCGCCCCCTTCGCGCCGCGCTTTCCGTTCGAGACGTGGATCCTGCCGACCCGCCACCGCTCGGCCTTCGAGGATACCGGCGTGGAGGAGTTGCGCGGCCTGGCCGAGGTGCTCGGCGAGTTCCTGCGCCGCCAGGATCGCGTGCTGCAACGGCCGCCCTTCAACTTCATGCTGCACACCGCCCCGCTGCGCGACGGGCCGCTCGATCACTTCCACTGGCACCTGGAGATCATCCCCAAGCTCACCAACGTGGCCGGCTACGAGTGGGGCACCGGCTTTTTCATCAACCCGGTGCCACCGGAGGATGCCGCGGCCGCGCTGCGCGAGGACGGGGACTGACGACGGGTGGGCCTCGCGGGGCCCGTGGTACAATTCGGCGCTGGCGTGCGGGAATAGCTCAGTGGTAGAGCACGACCTTGCCAAGGTCGGGGTCGCGGGTTCGAATCCCGTTTCCCGCTCCAGCAATTTTTTGTCCCGACTCGTGGCGCCGTAGCCAAGTGGTAAGGCAGCGGACTGCAAATCCGTTATTCGGCGGTTCGAATCCGCCCGGCGCCTCCAGTCGATTCGTTCATGGCCAACTCGTCGCAGATTTCACGACGGCGTCATTGCGGGCGTGGCGAAACTGGCATACGCAATGCCCTTAAAAGGCACTGTCCGAAAGGACTTGCAGGTTCGAATCCTGCCGCCCGCACCAGATCCGAACGCGATCCGCGCTACGTCGGCCACACCATCCCGTCCTCGCTGAGAAACACCTCCACGCCCGGCGCGTGACGGCGCGCCTCGGCCAGGAGATCGGCGGGCGCGACCCACTCCGCCGACGGCGCGTGAAAGAGCGCGAGCGCGCCGACGCCGGCGCGAGCGGCGATGCGGCCGGCGTCGGCCGCGGTCGAGTGCCCGACCTGGTGCAGGAGCTGGGCGCGCGCGTCCAGCCCGCCGACCTCGTGGATCAACAACTCGGCGCCTCGAGCGGCGTCGGCGAGCGCGTCGCATGGCCGAGTATCTCCGCTGTAGGCGACTCGCACGCCGCCGTACTCCACCACGCAGCCGGCCGCCGCCCCGCCCACGGGCAGATGGTCGACCGGCGTCAGCGCGAGGCCGACGCCCCCGGCGAGGGCGATCGGCGCGCCGGGGCTCGGCGTGGTCCAGGTGAGCTGGCCGGCGAGGCGGCGCTCGCCGGCGGCGTCGGCGGCGGCCAGCGTGGCGCGGATCGCCGCGGCGCTGCCCGGCAGCGCGTAGAGCGTCACCGGAGACGGCGTGACGCCGGCGCGGAAGGCGCGAAGCGACATGGTCAGGAGCAGCGGCTCCAGGCCGCCCATGTGATCGACGTGACGGTGACTGAGGAAGACGTGGCCGACCGTCGCCGGATCGACCTCGGCGGCGACCAGGCGCCGCACCAGGCCGAGGCCGCCGCCGGTGTCGAGGAGCACGCGCGTGTTCCCGCACTCCACGAGGACGGCGGCCTGGTAGCGCTCGAGATTGAGCGCACCGCCGGTGCCGAGGAACACGACGCGCGGACGCGGCATTGCGGCCAGAGCATAGCACCCGCCCGCGAGGCACGTGATATCCTCACGCCGGTATGAGCTCGCCCGGCGCCATTGCATTCCAGCTCGGTCCGCTCGTGATCCGCTGGTACGGCATCCTCATGGCGACGTCGATCATCATCGCCCTGTGGATCGCGTACCGGCAGGCCAAGCGGGAGGGCTTGCCGGCCGACGACATCATCACGGCCGGGCAGTGGGCGATCCTGGCCGGCCTGCTCGGCGCCCGCCTGTACGAGGTCGCCTTCAACTGGGATTACTACGGCCAGTACCCGCGAAAGATCTTCGCCGTGTGGGAGGGCGGCCTGGCGATCCACGGCGGACTCATCCTGGGGCCGCTGGTGGGGGCGTGGCTCGGCTGGAAGTGGGGATTGCCGATCCTGCGCGGCCTCGACGTGACGGCGCCATCGTTCGCCATCGGGCAGGCGATCGGCCGCTGGGGCAATTTCTTCAACGAAGAAGCGTTCGGCCGTCCCACCGACCTGCCGTGGAAGCTGTACATCTCGCCGCCGCATCGCCCGCCGGGCTATACGCAGTTCGACTACTTCCACCCCGCGTTCCTCTACGAGTCGTTGTGGGACCTGGCGATCTTCGCCGCTCTCATCGTCTGGATACGCCCGCGCCTGCGCGACCAGCCCGGCGCGCTGTTCTTCGCCTACATCGGGCTCTACTCCATCGGGCGCTTCGCCATCGAGGCGATCCGGCTCGACAGCTTCTGGCTGGGGCCGTTCCGGGTGGCGCAGCTCGCGAGCCTGCTCGGCGTGATCATCGCCCTGGCCGGCCTGGCCTGGACCCGTCGCCGCGCCGCGGCGACACTGCCCGGGCGTGTCGGAGCCGCGCGCTCCTAGTCCCGGCTGTCGGAGCGCCGCGCTCCGGAATCACATCCCCGGTATGGCCCACTCGTCATGACGATCCCACTCGAGCGCGTCGGTCCGTACCTGTGGCGCATCCCCCCCGATGCGCGGCCGGGCATGCGGGTGCCCGCCCTCGTCGTCGCCGACGAGACGTTGATGGCGGCGATCCGCACCGACGCCTCGCTGGAGCAGATCGCCAACGGCGCCACGCTGCCGGGCATCGTGCGGGCCGCGCTGGCGATGCCGGACATCCACCAGGGCTACGGACTGCCGGTCGGCGGCGTCGTGGCCACCGACGCCACGCGCGGGGTGGTGAGCCCGGGCGCCATCGGCTTCGACATCAACTGCGGCGTGCGGCTGCTCCGCACCGGGCTCGAGGCGGCGGAGGTCGCGCCGCGGATGCGCGAGCTGGTGGAGGCGCTCTACGCGACGATCCCGACCGGCGTCGGCGCCCGGGCCAGCGTGGCGCTGACGGCGCGCGATCTCACGGCCGTGCTGGAGGACGGCGCCGCGTGGGCGACGGGCCGCGGCTACGGCGACCGCGAGGATCTCGAGCGGATCGAGTCGGGCGGTCGCTTGAGCGGTGCGCAGCCCGACTCGGTGTCGCCGCGCGCGCGCGAGCGTGGCCTGCGCCAGCTGGGGTCGCTGGGCTCCGGGAACCACTTCCTGGAGCTGCAGGTGGTCGAGCGTATCTACGACACCACGACGGCGGCACGCCTCGGCGTGCGGGTGGGGCAGCTCACCGTGATGATCCATACGGGCTCGCGCGGCATCGGGCACCAGGTCTGCACCGACTACCTGAAGGTGACCGGCGCGGCGCTCCGTCGCCACGGAATCAGCGTCCCCGACCGGCAGCTCGCGTGCGCGCCCCTCGATTCCGCGGAGGCCGCCGACTATCTCGGCGCCATGCGGGCCGCCGCCAACTTCGCGTTCGCCAACCGCCAGGTGCTCGCCCACGCCGCTCGCGAGGTGCTCGAGCGCGTGCTCGGCGTGGCGCCGCGCGACCTCGCCCTCGGCGTCGTCTACGACGTCGCCCACAACATTGCCAAAGAGGAGGAGCACGAGGTCGACGGCCGGCGGCGGCGCCTGCTCGTGCATCGCAAGGGCGCCACCCGGGCGTTTCCGGGCCAGCCGGTGATCGTCCCCGGCGACATGGGCCGCTACTCCTACCTGCTGGTCGGCACCGAGGTCGCGATGCGCGAGACGTTCGGCTCGACCTGTCACGGGGCGGGGCGACGTCTCAGCCGCACCGCGGCCGTCAAGGCCGCGCGCGGTCGGCGCATCGACCAAGAGCTGGAGACCCAGGGCGTGGTGGCGCGGGCCACCGGGCGCGACGCGCTGGCCGAGGAGATGCCGGAGGCTTACAAGGACGTCCGCGAGGTGGTCGACGTCGTGCACCGCTTCGGCATCTCCACGCGCGTGGCGCGCTTGAAACCGCTGGGCGTCATCAAGGGCTGAGGCGGCCGGGGGGTCGGGCGGCGTGGTAGACTGACCCGGATGTCGTGGTCACTAAAGAAAAAAGCGCACGCCCTGCTCGCCGCCGAGCAGGGCACGGTCCGCAAGGACTGGGGCGGGAAGATCGCCGTGGCGCTGGTCTATCCCAACACCTACTCGGTCGGGATGTCGAATCTTGGCTTCCAGACCATCTACCGGCATCTCAACGCGCTTCCCGACGTGGTCTGCGAGCGCGTGTTCCTGCCCGACCCGGCCGACGTGACCGAGATGCAGCGCACGCAGACGGCGCCCTTCTCGCTGGAGTCGCAGCGGGCGCTCACCGACTTCCACATGGTCGGCTTCTCGGTCACCTATGAGGGCGACTACATCAACGTCCTGCGCCTCCTCGACCTGGCCGGCATCCCGCTGCGCGCGATGGCCCGGCGGCCGCACGACCCGCTGGTGCTCATGGGCGGCGTCTGCGCCTTCTCCAACCCCGAGCCGATGGCGCCCTTCATGGACTTCATCGTGGTGGGCGAGGGCGAGGAGCTGGTCGGCGAGCTGATCGACGCCTACCGCGAGCGCTATCGCGACCGCGCGAGCTTCCTGGACCTGCTCCTCTCGCTCCCGGGCGTGTACGTGCCCGAGCGCTACGACGTCCGCTACGCCCCCGACGGCACGCTGGCGGACGTGACGGCAGGCCTCGGGGCGCCGGCCATCGTCGTCAAGCGGCGGCTGCGCGACGTCAATGCGTTCCGCACGATCGCCGCCGTGAAGACGCCCAACGCCGAGTATGGCCACATGGCGCTGCTCGAGGTCGGCAAGGGCTGCGGACGGGGTTGTCGCTTCTGCCTGGAGGGCCAGGTGTACCGGCCGGTGCGGCACCGCAGCGTGGACGCCCTGCGCGAGACGATCAAGCAGCTGGCCGACGAGGGAGAGAAGCGGATCGGGCTCGTGGGCGCCTGCGTGTCCGACTACCCGTGGATCGGCGACTTGCTGAAGATCGTCGAGGAGAACGGCATGGAGCTGTCGATCTCCTCGCTGCGGGCGGACAGCCTCACCGAGGACCTGGCCGCCTCGCTGGCCCGGGGCGGGCATCGCACGCTGACCATCGCGCCCGAGGCCGGTACCGAGCGGCTGCGGCGGGCGATCCGCAAGGCGATCACCGACGAGCAGATCCTGGCCGCCTGCGATATCGTGCGCGCGCAGGGCATCCCGAATCTGAAGACCTACTTCATGATCGGGCAGCCGACCGAGACCGACGAGGACGTCGCCGCCATCGTCGACCTCGCCCGGCGCATGCTCGAGCGGCTACGCGCGCTCGACCCGCAGGGAAAGCCGTTCGGGCGGCTCACGCTGTCCATTTCATCGTTCGTGCCCAAGCCGTGGACGCCGTTCCAGTGGGCGCCGTTCGCCGGGGCCAGCGCGCTCGCCGACAAGCTGGAAACGATCAAGCGGGGCGTGCGCCCGCTCGGCACCGTGCGGGTCCTGCACGAGAACCCGCGCGAGGCCGCGCTGCAGGCGCTGTTGGCGCGCGGCGACCGGCGCGTGGGCGACTTCCTCGAGGGCGCAGCACGCCTGGGCGGCGACTGGCGCCGGGCACTCCGCGAGTGGGACGGCGACCTCGAGCACCACACCGCGCGCCCGCGCGCGCTCGACGAGCGGCTGCCGTGGGACCACTTCGAGGTCGGCGTGAAGAAGGCGGGGCTGATCCGCGAGTGGGAGCGGGCCCAGGCCGCCGACACGGTACCGGCGACAGCCGCCTCATGAACCCGATCGCCGACGTCCACGGCCGCTTCCTGCGCAACCTGCGCGTCTCGGTCACCGACCGCTGCAACCTGCGCTGCGGCTACTGCATGCCGGAGGAGGAGTACGTCTGGCTGCCGCGCGAGGACATCCTGCACTTCGGCGAGATCGCCACCCTGACCGACGTCTTCCTGGACCTGGGCGTCGACAAGGTGCGGCTGACCGGCGGCGAGCCGCTGTTGCGGCGCGACCTGCCACGCCTGATCCGGATGCTGGCGGCCAAGCCGCGCATCCGCGACCTCGCCCTGACGACCAACGGCGTGCTGCTGGCCGAGCACGCGCCCGCGCTGAAGGCGGCCGGCCTGCACCGGGTGACCGTCAGCCTCGACACCCTCGACCCGCAGCGGTTCGCCCGGCTCACCAACCGCTCGACGCACGCGCAGGTCCTCGAGGGGATCGCCAGCGTGGCGCGAGCCGGCTTCACCGAGACCAAGCTCGACACGGTGGTCCTTCGCGGCGTGAACGACGACGAGCTGGCCGAGCTGATCGAGTTCGGCAAGAGCGTGCCGGCCGAGGTGCGGTTCATCGAGTACATGGACGTGGGCGGCGCCACCCGGTGGTCGATGGACCAGGTCGTCGGCCGCCAGGAGATGCTCGAGCGGCTCGAGCGCCGCTACGGGCGCATCGAGACGGTGGTCGAGACCTCGACCGCGCCGGCCGATCGCCTCCGGCTGGCCGACGGCACGACGTTCGGCATCATCTCGTCGACGACGGCGCCGTTCTGCGCCGACTGCGACCGCAGCCGGCTGACCGCCGACGGCCTCTGGTATCTGTGCCTCTACGCCACGCGCGGCATCGATCTACGCGGGCCGTTCCGTGGCGGCGCCGGGCCGGACGAGCTGAAGGCGCTCATCACCGGCGGCTGGCGGGCGCGTACGGATCGCGGCGCCGAGGATCGACTGGCGTTGGGCAACCGGCAGCCGCTCGTGCAGATCGGCGGCCTCAAGCGCGATCCGCACCTCGAGATGCACACTCGGGGAGGCTGAGCGTGAGCACGGGCGACGACGCCAAGGCGGACGTCCGGGAGCGCGGGGCCAACCAGCAGACCGTCGATCGGCGGCTGTTCATGCAGCTGCAGGCCTTCGGCGGCTGTACCGACGTCAAGCCGCTCGTGCGGGCGCTGGAGGCGAGCCGGCTCGAGGCCGTCCTCTACCACGACGTGAACGACCCGCGCGGCGTGGCGGTGCTGGGGATGAGCGAGGACCCCGCGTTCTTCATCGGTCCGTTCCGCGAGCTGCTCAACGCGGGGGCGTTCGGCGAGCTGATGCTGAAGCCGGAGCTGACGATGATCGGACGGACCTACGCCTCCGGCTTCGAGGCCGATCTGGACGAGTGGCTGCTGCGGCGACCGCGGCGCACGGCGCTGAACCCGGCGTGGCCGTGGGGGATCTGGTACCCGCTACGGCGGACGGGTGCCTTTGCCCGGCTGTCGCCGCCGGAGCAGGGGGCGATCATCCGCGAGCACAGCGTGCTGGGGCGCGCCTACGGCGAGGCCGACCTCGCCCACGACGTCCGCCTGGCCTGCCACGGCCTCGACGCGCACGACAACGACTTCGTGATCGGCCTCGTGGGCCGCGAGCTGCACCCGCTGTCCCACCTGGTCCACGCCATGCGCAAGACCGTGCAGACGTCGCAGTACATCCACACGCTGGGACCGTTCTTCGTCGGCCACGCGCTGTGGCAGAGTCCGCTCCGATGACCGTCCCGCCGTAGCGTCGGAGGGAGTCGAGATGGCCAAGCGCACGCCCTCCACGCTGACCAAGACCCTCGCCGACTTCGTCGCCTGGGAGCGCGTGGCGCGCGTGGCCACCGCCGGCGCCGCCGGCGTGCCACACGTGGTGCCGGTGTGCCACGTCCTGGCCGGCGGCAAGGTGTACTTCGCCTCCGGCGACGACGGGCGCAAGGTCGAGAACCTGCGCGAGAACCCGCGCGTGACCCTGAGCGTGGATGTCTACTCCGATCACTGGGGGACGCTCAAGGGCGTCATGATCCAGGGACGCGCCCGGCTCATCGAGCGCGGCCCGCGCTTCCGGCGCGTCCGCGATCTCCTCTACCGCAAGTATCCGCAGTACCCGCGCGAGGCCGCGCTCAGCCCCGCCGACTCCGTCGTCGTCGAGGTCACGCCGACGCGCGTCTTCTCGTGGGGGTTCGACTAAGTTACATGGGGGCCCCGAGATGGCCCCCAACCCCCCACACGTTCGGCGCCCCCCGGCGAAGCCGGGGTGCTCCTCTGGGGTGCGCGAGCGCACGGGCCCCGAGATGGCCCCCAACCCCCCACACGTTCGGCGCCCCCCGGCGAAGCCGGGGTGCTCCTCTGGGGTGCGCGAGCGCAGGGGCCCCGAGATGGCCCCCAACCCCCCACACGTTCGGCGCCCCCCGGCGAAGCCGGGGTGCTCCTCTGGGGTGCGCGAGCGCACGGGCCCCGAGATGGCCCCCAACCCCCCACACGTTCGGCGCCCCCCGGCGAAGCCGGGGTGCTCCTCTGGGGTGCGCGAGCGCAGGGGCCCCGAGAGGCCCCCAACCCCCCACACGTTCGGCGCCCCCCGGCGAAGCCGGGGTGCTCCTCTGGGGTGCGCGAGCGCAGGGGCCCCGAGATGGCCCCCAACCCCCCACACGTTCGGCGCCCCCCGGCGAAGCCGGGGTGCTCCTCTGGGGTGCGCGAGCGCAGGGGCCCCGAGATGGCCCCCCAACCCCCGGACGCTCGTCGTGCTCCGGCGGAGCCGTGGCGCTCCTCGTGACCGCGGCGTCGCCTAGGGCGAGCACGATGGCGGACAGCGAGCCCGTTGCTTCGGCCTCGCGCCTGGCCTATCTGGACGGGCTGCGGGGTGCGGCCCTGATCTTCATGGTCGTCAACCACACCGCCCGGTGGTGGGTCGACGAGCGAATGACCGTGAGCCGGTACGCGCTCATCTACGTCACGCTCACGCTGGCCGCCCCGACCTTTCTCTTTCTGGTCGGCTTCTCCCTTCCCCTCGGGCGCGGCGGGGCCGCGGGCGCGACCGAGGGCCTGGGCGCGCTGGCGAGGCGGCTCGTGCCCCGGGGCGCGCGGATCGTCGCGGCCGGGATCCTGCTGAACCTCGTCGTGTTTCCCGGCGAGCCGCTGCTCAGCGGCGGCGTGCTGCAGACGATCGGCCTGGCGATCGTGGCGATGGTGCCGGCCGTGTGGCTGCTGCGCTTTCGCTGGGCTCCGTGGGCGCTGCTCGGGGCGGCAATCGTCGGGTACGTCGGGTTCGCGGCCGCGTATCCGACCCTCGGCCGGTTCGTCGAGGCGCATCCGCTGCTCGGCCTCGTGTTCTTCTACGACTTCCCGCCGTGGCCGTGGGTCAGCCTGGTGCTGGTCGGGCTCGTGCTCGGCTGGACGTGGCTCGGGATCCACCGCCGGAGTCCCGAGGCGGGGGCGCGCTGGCTGGCAGCGGCGGCGATCGTCGGCGCCGTCATGGTGGCCGCGTTCGTCGCCTACGACTGGTGGGCCGGCACGCCCCTGCGCTTCGGCATGCGGCGCGACTTCATCCTCAACCGACACTGGACGCCGCGCCCGGCCGCGCTGCTGTGGGTGTCCGGCATGCTGCTCCTGCAGCTGGCCGCGGCGTACTGGGTGATGGAACGGCGACGCTGGCGCCTGCCGTGGCTCGTGGTCCTCGGCCAGAGCGCCCTGGTCCTCTACTTCCTCCACCAGATCATCGCCCTCACGCTGGTGAAGGAGTGGCTGGGCTGGCGCTTCAACGCGTGGCCGCGCTTCTGGCTCGCGAACGTCGTGTTCGTCGTGCTGCTGGTGGGATGCGGCTGGGCGTGGCGGGAGATCAAAGCCCGCGCCGCGCGGGGGCGCCGGCCGGTCCTCGCGTCGCCCGGCTGATCCAATCGAGCGCGGCGGGGACCAGGGTCGCGAGCAGCCGCCGGTTCAGCACGAGGCCTCGGCTGGCACGGCGAGGTCGGCGTAGCCCGCGGGCGGGACCGCGCGACGCCGGCCTTGCGCTCGTCGCGGGCGCGGCGTGATTCAGCACCGAGCGAGGCCAGCGCCAGCCGCCGCTCCTCGCCGTCGAGGTCGGGCATCGTGACGCGTCCTCGCGCAGGCTCACCCCCGCGTCCCGCGCCAGGGCCGGCGGGCTGGGAGCGAGCCCCACGAACGCCGCCGCGCCGAGGCGCGGCCACGTCGGCGGCGTAGTCGGCCATGCTGGTCCGGCCGAGGTCATGGGCCGGGCTGGCGCCGTGCCCGCGCAGGTCGAGCGCCCACGAGGACCAGCCGCGCGTCGCCAGCTCGGCCGGCCAGAACCGCCAGACGAGGCCAGCGTCGGCGGCGCCGTGCACGAGCACGATGGGGGGCCGGGCGTCGTCGCCGGTGAGCACCGCGTGGACGGTCAGCACGCGGCGATCGTCGCGCCGGCGCCGCGGCGGCGAGTCACTCGACGTCCGGCCGGCGGGCATGGCACGATGCGGCCGCGATGAGCCGCAGCGAGACGGCGGTGGTCCGTGGCGCCCCGGGGAGGACGCTCGCGCTGACGGTGATGCTCGGCGCGCTCGGGCTGGCGCTGTGGCTGCCGCCGCTGGCGGACGGGCTGCCGCCGGCCGGCCAGCGGGCGCTCGTCGTCACGCTCATCACGATCGTGTTGTGGACCACCGAAGCGCTCGAGCCGGGGGTGACGGCGCTGCTCAGCGTCACGCTGCTCGCGCTGACCGGGGCGGCCGGTGGCATGCGCGGCGCGCTCCAGGGCTTCGCGAACCCGGTGCCGTACTTCTTGATCGGCGTGCTCACGATGGGCGTGGCGGTTGTGCGCAGCGGGCTGGCCGAGCGACTGGCCCGCGCCATCCTTGCCCGGGCGCGCGGCCGCAGCCTGGCCGTCTACCTGCAGCTCGTGCTGGCGTTTCCCGTGCTCACGTTCATCCTGCCGTCGGCGACGACCCGCTCCGGCATCCTCATCCACATCTACGACGAGGTGTTCACGCTGGCGGCGGTGCCGCGAGGGGCCGACATCGCCAAGGCCGTGATGCTGGCGCTGTCCTCGATCAATCGCCTGGCGTCGACGGCCCTGCTGACCGGCGGGATCACCCCGGTGATGAGCGCCGCCATCATCGGCGGCATGTCGTGGACGGGCTGGTTCGCGCTGATGGCGGTGCCGTACTACACGATCCTGCTCCTCGGCGGCCTGCTGACCTGGGCGCTCCATCGCCGCGGCTTCCGCCACGGCCTGCCGGCACCGGCGCCGGCGCGCCGCCGGCCGCTCTCCGGCGTGGAGTGGCGCACGGTGGCGGTGATCCTCGGCGCCTCGGCGCTCTGGCTCACCGACGGGGTCCACCATCTCGACCCGGCGCTGCCGGCGCTGCTCGCGTTCGTCGCCCTGTTGCTGCCGCGCGTCGGTCCGCTGGTGTGGGCGGACCTCGAGCGCGGGGTGGGCTGGGCGAACTTCTTCGTCATCGCCGCGTCCATCTCGCTGGCCCACGTGCTCGCCGCCAGCGGCGCCGCCGCCTGGCTCGCGCGAATGCTGGTCGGCGGCCTGCCGGCGCTGGGTGACAGCCCGCTGGCGACGATCGTGCTCCTGATGCTGGGCGCCACGGCGCTCCGCGCGCTGGTGCCCAACATCTCCGGCTTCCTGGCCCTGGCCCTGCCGATCGCGATGTCGATCGGGCGCGAGGCCGGACTGAACCCGCTGGTGTGCGCACTCGTGGTGATGATGACGGGGGACGCCGTCGTCTACTACCCGGCCCAGAGCTCGTCCGCGCTCGTCATCTACGAGCGCGGGCACGTCTCCGCCGGCGAGATGCTGCGGTTCGGCCTGTGGATGACCCTGATTGGCTGGGCGGCGATCCTGCTGGTGGCGCTGCCGTGGTGGACCCTGGTGGGCGAGCCGCTGACGGGGCGCTGAGGCGAGGGGCGGCCAGGGTGCTTTAGGATTCCTGGCTACGGCTCGACCTGGGCGATGATAGACGGCGATGCGGGTACGCGGGATCCGACTGGCCCTGCTCCTGGCGTTGATCGTCACGGCGAGCCCTGCGGCCGCCCAGCAGGCCTTTTTTCGATGGGTGGACGCCCAGGGCAACGTCTACTACGCCGGCCGGCGCGATCAGGTCCCCGAGGCGTACCGCGATCAACTCCCCGGCGAGCGGCCGGGGGAGCCAACCCGCCCGCGGCTGGCGCCCCCGGTGACGGGCCCCGCCCGCTCGAGCAGTCCCGGGGAATGTGTGCTGCGATTCAGGGGCACGGAGCGCCGCCGGGGCTCCTCGCAGTCCTACCCGAGCTGTGACGCCTGCTGGAAGGCCCTGAGGACCATGCGCGGCGACGAAGCCGCCCGCGCCGAGTGCATCGCCACCTCGGTCGAGAGTTACCGATAGACCCTCGGAGGGGGCCTCGACGGCCCCCTCCGAGGCCTCCCCCAGGAGTCAAGGATTGCGCCGGCAAAGCCGGCGCTCGAACGTGGTGGCTTGAACGTGTTAGGGCAAGGGGGCGGGCAGGTCGGTCTTGCCCATCAGCCAGCGGTCCACGCCGGCCGCGCACGAGCGACCCTCGGCGATGGCCCACACGATCAGGGACTGACCGCGCTGCATGTCGCCGCAGGTGAAGACGCCGGGCACGCTGGTCATCCAGGCGCCGTCGCGCGCGACGTTGCCGCGCTCGGTCAGCCGCAGGCCGAGCTCCTCGATCGGCCCCGAGCGCTCGGGGCCGACGAATCCCATGGCGAGCAACACCAGGTCGATATCGAGGGTGAACTCGGTGCCGGCGGTGGGCTTGAACTCGAGGCGGCCGCCCTCACCGCGCGCCATCTCCACGTTCACCGCGTGGAGCTGCCTGACGTGGCCCCGCTGGTCGCCGGTGAAGCGCTGGGTCGAGACCGCGTACACGCGCTCGCCGCCCTCCTCGTGCGCGGAGGACACGCGGAAGATGTTGGGCCACTGTGGCCACGGGTTGTCGGCCGCGCGCTCGTCGGGTGGTCGCGGCAGCAGCTCGAACTGGTGCACGGAGAGGGCGCCTTGCCGGTGCACCGTGCCCAGGCAGTCGGCGCCGGTGTCGCCGCCGCCGATGATGACGACGCGCTTGCCCCTGGCGCTGATGAAGCGGTCGTCGGGCACCGGGTCGCCCTCGCAGCGCTTGTTCGAGAGCGTCAGGTACTCCATCGCGAAGTGAATGCCGGTCAGCTCGCGGCCCGGCACCGGCAGGTCGCGGGGCGCGCCGGCGCCGCACGCGAGCACGACGGCGTCGAACTCCTGCCGCAGCTCGGCCAGCCGCGGCGTGCGGCCCACGTCGGCGTTCGGCCGGAAGGCGACGCCCGCCTTCTCCATGAGGGCCAGGCGACGGTCGATGACGCGCTTCTCCATCTTGAACTCGGGGATGCCGTAGCGCAGCAGGCCGCCGATGCGGTCCGCGCGCTCGAAGACGGTGACCCAGTGGCCGGCCCGGTTGAGCTGCTCGGCGGCGGCCAGTCCGGCCGGCCCCGAGCCGACCACGGCCACCTTCTTGCCGGTGCGCACCGCGGGCGGCTCCGGCGCGACCCACCCCTCGTCGAAGGCGCGCTCGACGATCGAGACCTCGACGGCCTTGATCGTCACCGGGTCGTCGTTGATGCCGAGCACGCACGAGCCCTCGCACGGCGCCGGGCACAGGCGGCCGGTGAACTCCGGGAAGTTGTTCGTCGCGTGCAGCCGGTCGATCGCGTCCCGCCAGTGGTCGCGGTACACGAGGTCGTTCCAGTCGGGGATGATGTTGCCGAGCGGGCAGCCCTGGTGGCAGAACGGGATGCCGCAGTCCATGCAGCGGGCCGCCTGCTTCTTCAGCTCGTCGGCCGGGAAGGGGAGGTAGACCTCCTTCCAGTCGCGCAGGCGCTCGTCGACCGGACGGGTCGGCCACTTCTTGCGCTTGATCTCGAGGAAGCCGGTGACCTTGCCCACGGGCTACCCGCTGGTGGCGCCGACCAGCTCGGCGAAGGTCGGCTCGCGGCCCTCGGCGCGCGCCCGCGCCTCGGCCAGGAGCACCCGCTTGTAGTCCCGCGGCATCACCTTGACGAAGCGCGGCTGCACGTCGATCCAGTCGGCCAGGATCGTGCGCGCGTAGGCCGAGCCCGTGTAGTCGACGTGGCGGCGGATCAGCCCGCGCACGAGTGCGATGTCCTCGGCCTCGTCCAGGGCTCCCAGCTCGACCATACCGACGTTACAGCGCCGCTTGAAGTCGCCGTCCACGTCGAGCACGTAGGCGATGCCGCCCGACATCCCGGCCGCGAAGTTGCGGCCGCTGTGGCCCAGCACGACCACCCGGCCGCCGGTCATGTACTCGCAGCCGTGGTCGCCGATGCCTTCGACCACCGCGTGCACGCCGCTGTTGCGGACGCCGAAGCGCTCACCGGCGACCCCACGCACGTAGGCCTCGCCCCCGGTGGCGCCGTAGAGGGCGACGTTGCCGATGACGATGTTGTCCTCGGGCACGAACGTCGCCTGGCGGGGCGGGAAGACGACCAGCCGCCCGCCCGAGAGCCCCTTGCCCCAGTAGTCGTTGGCGTCGCCCTCCAGCGTGAAGCTGACGCCGCGCGGGACGAAGGCCCCGAAGCTCTGGCCGGCCGAGCCGCGTGAAGTGGACGCGGATGGTGTCGTCGGGCAGGCCCTCGCCGCCCCAGCGGCGTGGTGATCTCGTAGCCGAGCATGGTGCCGACCGTGCGGTTGACGTTGCGGATCGGCAGCGCGAGCTCGACCGGCTTGGCGTGCTCGATCGCCGCGCGGCAGGCGGGGATCAGCGTGGTCTGGTCGAGCGAGCGTTCCAGCCCGTGGTCCTGCACCGTCACGCAGCGGCGGGCGACGTCGGCCGGCATGGCCGGCTCGTAGAGGATCGACGAGAGGTCGAGCCCCTTGGCCTTCCAGTGCTCGACGGCCGGCTTGAAGTCCAGCCGGTCGACGCGGCCGATCATCTCGTCCATCGTGCGGAAGCCGAGCGCCGCCATGTACTCGCGCACCTCCTCGGCGATGAAGCGGAAGAAGTTCGTGACGAACTCGGGCTTGCCGGCGAAGCGCTTGCGCAGCTCGGGGTCCTGCGTGGCGACGCCGACCGGGCAGGTGTTGAGGTGGCAGACGCGCATCATGATGCAGCCCAGCACCACCAGCGGCGCCGTCGAGAAGCCGAACTCCTCGGCGCCGAGCAGGGCGGCGATGACCACGTCGCGCCCGGTCTTCATCTGCCCGTCGACCTGGACGACGATCCGGTCGCGCAGCTTGTTGAGGACGAGCACCTGCTGGGTCTCGGCCAGGCCGAGCTCCCACGGCGACGCCGCCGTGCTTGATCGACGTCAGCGGGGAGGCGCCGGTGCCGCCGTCGTGGCCGGAGATCAGGACGACGTCAGCGTGCGCCTTGGCCACGCCGGCCGCCACGGTGCCGACGCCGACCTCGGCCACCAGCTTCACGTGGATCCGCGCCTCGGGTTCGCGTTCTTCAGATCGTGGATGAGCTGCGCCAGGTCCTCGATCGAGTAGATGTCGTGGTGGGGCGGCGGCGAGATCAGCCCGACCCCCGGCGTGGCGAAGCGGACCTTGGCGATCCACGGGTAGACCTTGTGGCCGGGGAGCTGGCCGCCCTCGCCCGGCTTGGCGCCCTGGGCCATCTTGATCTGCAGGTCGTCGGCGTTGACCAGGTACTCGCTGGTCACGCCGAAGCGCGCCGAGGCGACCTGCTTGATGGCGCTGCGCCGCCAGTCGCCGTTGGGGTCGCGCCGGTAGCGCGCGGGATCCTCGCCGCCCTCGCCGGTGTTCGACTTGCCGCCGATGCGGTTCATGGCGATGGCCAGCGTCTCGTGCGCCTCCTGGCCGATCGAGCCGTAGGACATGGCCCCGGTGGCGAAGCGCTTCAGGATCGACTCGACCGACTCGACCTCGTCGAGCGGCACCGGGGCCCCGGCCGGCTTCAGCTCGATGAGGCCGCGCAGCGTCGCCAGCTGGCGGCTCTGGTCGTCGACGAGCCGGGTGTACTCGCGGAAGATCCGGTACTGGCCGGACCGCGTCGCGTGCTGCAGCTTGAAGACCGTGTCGGGGTTGAACAGGTGGTACTCGCCGTCGCGGCGCCACTGGTACTCGCCGCCCCAGTCGAGCTCGGCGCGACCGGCCGGGCGGGTCGGGGAAGGCGTCGCGCGTGGCAGCGCCGCACCTCCTCGGCGATCACCTCGAGGCCGATGCCGCCGACGCGCGAGGCGGTGCCGGTGAAGTAGCGGTCGACCACCTCGCGATTGAGGCCGATGGCCTCGAAGATCTGGGCGCCGCAGTAGCTCTGCAGCGTCGAGATCCCCATCTTGGACATGACCTTGAGGATGCCCTTGTTCAGGGCCTTGATGTAGTTCCGGATCGCCTTGACGTGGTCCACGTCGGTCAGCAGCCCCTGGCTGATCATGTCGTCGAGCGTCTCGAAGGCCACCCACGGGTTCACGGCGCCGGCGCCGTAGCCGATGAGCAGGCACATGTGGTGGACCTCGCGGGCGTCGCCCGTCTCGACGACGAGGCCGCAGCGCGTGCCGCTCGCCCCGGCGCACCAGGTGGTGGTGGACGGCGGCGGTGGCCAGCAGGCTCGGGATGGCGGCCCGCTCGCGGCGTGACGCCGCGGTCGGACAGGATCACGATGTTGTGGCCGTCGGCGATCGCCTCGCTCGCCCGCGCCTGCAGCGCCTCGAGCGCGCGCTCGAGGCCGGCCGCCCCCTCGGCGACCGGGTAGAGCATCGGCAGCGTGACCGACCGGAACCACGGATGCTCCACGTGGCGGAGCTTGGCGACCTCCTCGTTGGTCAGCACCGGGTCGGGGATCACGATCTGCCGGCACGACTCGGGCGCGGCCCGCAGGAGGTTGCCCTCGGGGCCGATCGTGGACTCCATCGACGTCACCAGCTCCTCGCGGATCTGCGTCGAGCGGCGGGTTCGTGACCTGCGCGAAGAGCTGCTTGAAGTAGTCGTACAGCGGGCGCGGGCGGTCGGAGAGCACGGCCAGCGCGGTGTCGGTACCCATCGAGCCGATCGGCTCCTCGCCGTTCTTGGCCATGGGCCCCAGCAGCAGGCGCAGGTCCTCGTGCGTGTAGCCGAAGGCGATCTGGCGCGTCAGCACGGTGTCGTGATCCGGCGCCGGCAGCTGCGTGCGCGGGCAGGTCGTCGATGCGGACGACGTTGTCCCTCAGCCACTCGACGTAGGGCTGCTCGGCGGCCAGCTGCGGCCTTGATCTCCTCGTCGTCGATGATCCGACCCTGGCCGGTGTCGACCAGGAAGATCCGGCCGGGATGCAGGCGCTCCTTGAGCGCGATGTTCTCCGGCGGGATGTCGAGCACGCCGACCTCGGAGGCCATGATGACCAGGTCGTCCTTGGTGACGTAGTAACGGGAGGGCCGCAGGCCGTTGCGGTCCAGCACGGCGCCGATGACGATGCCGTCGGTGAACGCGATCGAGGCCGGCCCGTCCCACGGCTCCATCAGCGAGGCGTGGTACTCGTAGAAGGCCCGCCGCTCCGGGCTCATGGACTCGTGGTTCTGCCACGGCTCCGGGATCATCATGAGGATCGCGTGCGGCAGCGAGCGGCCGTTCATGACGAGGAACTCGAGGACGTTGTCGAACGTCGCGGTGTCGCTGAGCCCGTCGCGGGTCACCGGCAGGACCTTCTCGAGGTCGTCGCCGAGCAGCTCGGAGCGGCACAGCGCCTCGCGGGCGCGCATCCAGTTGATGTTCCCGCGCAGCGTGTTGATCTCGCCGTTGTGGGCGACGTAGCGGTAGGGATGGGCCAGCGGCCACGACGGGAACGTGTTGGTGCTGAACCGCTGGTGGACGAGGGCGAGTGCGGACTCCAGGTCGGGATCGACGAGATCGGGGTACATCGGCTCGATCTGGTCCGCGCTCAGCATGCCCTTGTAGATGAGCGTGTTGCAGGACAGGCTCGGCAGGTACGCGAACGTCCGGTCGGGGATGTCGAGCCCGATCATCGCCTTCTCGAACAGGCGGCGGATCACGTAGAGCTTGCGCTCGAACTGCGCGCGGTCGCCCACCGCGAGGCCGCGGCCGACGAAGACCTGCTTGATGGTGGGCTCCACCGAGCGCGCGCTGGCGCCGAGCGGGGTGTCGTCGGTCGGCACGTCACGCCAGCCGAGCAGCCGCTGACCCTCCTCCTCGACGATCGAGTGCAGCAGCGCGCGCACCTTGTCGGCCTGCATCGGCTCGCGGGGCAGGAAGACCAGCCCGGCGCCGTACTCGCCGGGCGGCGGCAGGGTCAGGCCGGCGCGGGCGCACTCGCGGCGCAGGAGCTTGTCGGGCATCTGCACGAGGATGCCGGCGCCGTCGCCGGTGTTGGGCTCGCAGCCGCAGGCGCCGCGGTGCAGGAGGTTCATCAGGACCTGGAGCGCCTTGCGGACGATCGCGTGCGACTTGCGTCCCTTGACGTCCACGACGAAGCCGACGCCGCAGGAGTCGTGCTCGTGGGCCGGATCGTAGAGGCCCTGCTGCTCCATTGCTGCATCCCCTTTGCCGAGGGTCCGTTCGAGTCGGTCTTGTGAAGAGTTGCACGATACTACTCGCGCTCCCATCATTAGTCATTACGAGAAATTCATATTCCGGGTATCAGTTTGTCTAATGATGTAGACTCGCCTCGTGCACCTGGAGACGCTGCGCCTGTACTGCGACGTCGTCCGGCTCCGGTCCTTCTCCCGGGGAGCGGAGCAGAACTTCGTGTCCCAGTCGGCGGCCAGCCAGGCGGTCCAGCAGCTCGAGACGCAGCTCGGCGTGGTCCTCATCGACCGCACCAAGCGCCCGTTCGTCGTCACGCGAGAGGGCGAGGCGTTCTACACGGCGGCCCGGGCGATCCTCGAGTCCTGGGAGAAGGCCAAGACCGAGGTCGCCGCGGTGAAGGCCCGCGTGGACGGCACCGTCCGGGTGGCGGCCATCTATTCGGTCGGGCTGCACGACATGAGCCGGCCGATGCAGCAGTTCATGTCGCTCTACCCGCAGGCGCGCGTGCAGCTCGAGTGCCTGCACCCGCACAAGGTGGTGGAGGCGGTGCTGACCGGGGAGGCCGACATCGGCATCATGTCCTATCCGCCCGCCGAGCGGGCCTTGAGCGTGGTGTCGTTGCGCGAGGAGCCCATGGCGCTGGTCTGCCATCCGAACCATCGCCTGGCCCGTCGTCGCGTCGTCATGCCGGCCGAGCTGGCCGGCCAGGCCTTCGTGGCCTTCGACCCCGACCTGACGATCCGCAAGGCCATCGACCGGGCCCTCCGGCAGCACAACGTGCGCGTCAACGTCGTCATGGAATTCGACAACATCGAGACGATCAAGCAGGCGATCAGCATCGCCGCCGGGATCAGCATCCTGCCGCGCCATACGGTGCAGAAGGAGGCGTCCATCAAGACGCTGGCGGCCGTGGACGTGGCCATGCCCGAGCTCGTGCGACCGGTGGGCATCGTGCACCGCCGCCACAAGCCGCTCACGCCGACGGCGGCGCGGTTCGTCCAGATGCTGCAGGAGCCGAGCGAGGTGTTGCCCGCCACGGCCCGCGGCGCCGCCGGCGCGCCCGTTTGAACAATGTCCGCGTTCCGCGCGAGATCCACGTAGGGTAGGAACGTGGGTGCGCGCGAATCGTGATGCCGCGCGAGGCGACGCGGGTGTCGAGAGGGAGGCAGGTATGGCAGCATTCGACGAGATCGATCCGGACGCGGTCGAGAGCGAGCTGCACGAGATCCGGGGCGCGCTCCTGAACGACACGATCGCCGTGCTCGGCCCGGCGGAGCCCGTCTGCCTGCGCGAGGCCGCGACCGTGCAGGAGGCGATCGAGCGGATGCTCGCGCACCGGCAGGCCGGCGTGCTGGTGGTCGACGGCGCCGGCCGCCTGGCCGGGATCTTCACCGAGCGCGACGTGCTCACGCGGGTGGCCGGCCCGGGCCGCGATCCGCGGCAGACCGTGCTCGGTGAGGTGATGACGCGCGAGCCCGAGGCGCTCCGCCCCGGCGATCGGGTGGCGTACGCCGTCCACTCCATGAGCGTGGCGGGCTATCGCACGGTGCCGCTGGTGGACGGCGACGGCAAGCCGCTGGGCGTGGTCACGGTGAGCGACGTCATTCGCTGGCTGGCGGGCCTGTTTCCAGAGGCGGTGCTCAATCTGCCGCCGGGTGACACGCTCAAGCAGCCTCACCGACTGGACGCGGGCTAAGCGGGCGATATACCTTGCCCCGGCCCCTACCGTCCGATAAGATCACTTACGCCCTGCCGACGCTGCGCCGGTACTCCGCCGGCCGGCCGACTCAGTGGTTTTCCCGCGCCCTCCCGGTGTCGGGAGGCGGTGCGTGTCGCGGGGGAGCAGGCCGGGCCGACCGGAGCGGATGAGCGGCTCACGACTGCGAGAGAGGGAGAGGCGATGAGCGAGACGGCCACGCCCGTCACGGCAGCTGGGAAGGCGCGCAAGGAACTGGATCGTGCCGTGATCCGGTTCGCGGGCGACTCCGGTGACGGGATGCAGCTGACGGGCGAGCAGTTCACCACCGAATCGGCGTGGGCCGGGAACGACCTCGCGACGCTGCCCAATTTCCCGGCCGAGATTCGGGCGCCGGCCGGCACGCTCTTCGGCGTCTCGAGCTTCCAGCTGCAGTTCGGCAGCCAGCGCGTCTACACGCCGGGCGACCGGCTCGATTGCCTGGTGGCGATGAACCCCGCCGCGCTCAAGGTGCACCTCAACGATCTCAAGCCGGGCGGCCTGCTCATCGTCAACACGGCGGCCTACGAGAAGCGCAACCTCGACAAGGCCGGGTACGCGTCGAACCCCCTCGACGATCCCGGGCTGGCTGAGCGCTATCGCCTGCACAAGGTCGACATGAGCGGGCTCACCCACAAGGCCATCGCCGATCTCAAGCTCGACACGAAGGAGAAGGACCGCACCAAGAACTTCTTTGCGCTCGGGCTCGTCTCCTGGATCTACACGCGCCCGCTGGAACCGACGCTCGACTGGATCTCGAAGAAGTTCGCGAAGAGCCAGGCCATCGCCGAGGCCAACACGCGCGTGCTCAAGGCGGGCCACGCCTTCGGGGAGACCGCGGAGTTCTTCGAGGAGTCCTACACGGTGGAGCGGGCCGAGATGACGCCCGGCCTCTATCGGGCCATGACCGGCAACCGGGCGCTGGCCTGGGGCCTGCTGGCGGCCGCCCAGCGCTCGACCCTGCCGGTCGTCTACGGCGCCTATCCGATCACGCCGGCCTCGAGCGTCCTCGAGGAGCTGGCCATGCACAAGCGGTTCCGTGTTCGTACCATTCAGGCCGAGGACGAGATCGCCGCGGTCACCGCCGCCATCGGTGCCGCCTTCGGTGGGGCCATCGGCGTGACCTGCTCGAGCGGCCCCGGCATCGCGCTCAAGGGCGAGGGCATCGGCCTCGCCGTGACCGCCGAGCTGCCGCTGGTGATCTTCAACATCCAGCGCGCGGGCCCCTCCACCGGCATGCCGACCAAGACCGAGCAGGCCGACCTGATGCAGGCCCTCTATGGCCGCAACAGCGAGTCGCCGATCGTCGTGCTGGCGCCGGCCACACCGGGCGACTGCTTCTACGTGGCGTACGAGGCGGTGCGCATCGCCGTGAAGTACATGGTGCCGGTCATGGTGCTCTCCGACGGATTCCTCGCCAACGGCTCGGAGCCGTGGCTCATCCCGGATCCGGCGACGCTGCCACCGCTCGACGTGCACTTTCGGACGGAGCAGGAGGGCTTCTTCCCCTACCTGCGGGATCCCGCCACGCTGGCGCGCCCGTGGGTGCGTCCGGGTACGCCGGGGCTGGAGCATCGCATCGGCGGCCTCGAGAAGCAGGACATCACCGGGAACATCTCCTACGATCCGGAGAATCACGATCACATGGTCCGCACGCGCGCCGAGAAGGTGCGGCGGGTCGCGCAGGAGATTCCGCCCACGTCGATCAACGGCCCCGCCACCGGCGATCTGCTCGTGGTCGGGTGGGGGGGGACGTACGGGTCCATCACGGCGGCCGTCGAGCGGGCCCAGGCGGCCGGCAAGTCGGTGGCCTCGATCCACCTGCGCCATCTCCACCCGCTGCCGCCCGACCTGGGCCACATCCTGCGCGAGTACCGCCGGGTGCTGGTGCCCGAGATCAACAGCGGCCAGCTGGTGCGGGTCCTGCGCGCCGAGTACCTCGTGGACGCCGTGGGCTTCAACCGCGTGCACGGCCTTCCGCTGGCCAGCGAAGACATCCATGACGCCATCAACCAACTGACCGGGAGTCAGCCATGAGCCCGACCGACGCCGGGGCCGCCCCGACCCCCAAATACACCAAGAAGGATTTCGAGTCCGACCAGGACGTGCGCTGGTGCCCAGGCTGCGGCGACTACGCGATCCTGTCGGCCGTGCAGAAGTCGATGCCGGATCTCGGCATCCCGCGCGAGAACATCGTGTTCATCTCCGGCATCGGCTGCTCCAGCCGGTTCCCGTACTACATGAACACGTACGGCTTCCACACGATCCACGGGCGGGCGCCGGCCCTGGCCACCGGTCTCAAGGTGGCGCGGCCCGAGCTCAAGATCTTCGTGGTCACCGGTGACGGCGACGGCCTGTCCATCGGCGGCAACCACATGCTGCACGTGCTGCGGCGCAACGTGGACGTCACCGTCCTGCTCTTCAACAACCGCATCTACGGCCTCACCAAGGGTCAGTACTCGCCGACCAGCGAGCTGGGCAAGGTGACCAAGTCCACGCCGCTCGGCTCGGCCGACCGCCCCGTCAATCCGCTGGCGTTCGCGCTGGGCTGCGGGGCGACCTTCGTGGGGCGCACCGTGGACCGCAACATCCCGCACATGGACGAGATGCTGAAGCGGGCGGCGGCGCATCACGGCACGGCGTTCCTGGAGATCCTCCAGAACTGCAACGTGTACAACGATCTCGCCTGGAAGGTGCTCTACGACAAGGAGTCGAAGGTGATGTACGAGCTTCGGCTCCAGCACGGCAAGCCGCTGCTGTTCGGGCCGCCCGACGCGCGCAAGGCCGTGATCATGGAGGGCGTGACTCCGAAGGTCGTCGATCCCGCCAGCGTGCCCGAGAGCGCGCTCTGGATTCACGACGAGAAGAACGTCAACGCCGCCAAGCTGCTCGCCGACCTGTTCGCGCCGGAGTTCCCGGTGCCCATCGGGGTGCTGCAGGACATCGTCGCGCCGGTCTACGAGGACGTCCTGATCGAGCAGGAGCGGCGGGCGCTCTCCGATCGTGGCCCGGGTGACATCGCGAAGTTGCTGACCTCGGGGGACACGTGGCGGATTTCCCCGGAGGGGGGCTAGCTTCCTCGGAGGGAGGCTCACGCCCCCCTTCCGACGGTCGTCGCGCGCCTGACGGCGCGCTCCTTCCTGCCTCCGCCCGAAAGCAGGATTGCGGCGGCAAAGCCGCCGCTCGAAAGTGTCCATCCTCTCTGTAGTCTGCCGACCTCCTTGTGTCCTGTGAATAACCGGCAGTCCGGAGGTTCGTTCGCCGCGCATCGGAGTAAACTGCTCGTGCCATGTCGTTGAGTCGTGACGTCGTTGCGCAGCTGGAGGGGATCGTGGGGGCGGGGGGGCTCGTGCTCACGGTCGAGGGGCGGATGGTGTACGAGTGCGACATGCACACGTTCTACAAGGGGGCGCCGGATGCGGTGGTGCTGCCGGTGCGGGCGGAGCAGGTACAGGAGGTCGTGAAGGTCTGTCGGGCGGCGCGGGTGCCGATCGTGCCGCGCGGCTCGGGCACCGGGCTGATCGGCGGCGCGATGGCCCCGCAGGGCGGCGTCATGGTGGCGATGAACCGCATGGCGTCGATCCTCGAGATCGATCTGCCCAATCGCTGCGCCACCGTCCAGCCAGGGCTCATCAACCTGTGGCTCACGAACGCGGTGCGCGAGCGCGGCTGGTTCTTCGCGCCCGACCCCTCCAGCCAGATGGTGTCATCGATCGGCGGCAACGTCTCGACGAACGCCGGCGGGCCCCACTGCCTGAAGTACGGGATCACCACCAACCACGTGCTCGGCCTCGAGATGGTCACCGGCCACGGCGAGCTGGTGCAGCTCGGCGGCAAGACGGTGGACCGGCCGGGCTACGACCTCACCGGCGTCGCCGTCGGCTCCGAGGGGACGTTCGGCCTGGTGACCGCGGTCACGGTGCGCCTCCCCCACCTGCCGGAGGCGGTGAAGACCGTGCTGGCCGCGTTCCGCACCGTCATCGAGGCCTCGGAGACGGTGTCCGCGATCATCGCCGCGGGCATGGTGCCGGCCGCGCTCGAGATGCTCGACGAAGTGATCATCTCGGCGATCAACGCCGGCACCGGCGCCGGCTACCCGGAGGGCGCCGGCGCCGTGCTGCTGATCGAGCTGGACGGCCCTCGCGCGGAGGTCGAGGCGCAGGCCGAGCGGGCAGCGGCGATGTGCCGCGAGCACGGCTCGCTGTCGGTCAGCGTGGCCCGCGACGAGGCCGAGCGCGCGCTCCTCTGGAAGGGGCGCAAGGAGGCGGCCGGCGCCGTGGGCCGGCTCACCGCCGCCTATCTGCTGCAGGACGCCGTGGTGCCGCGCTCGAAGCTGCCCCTGATCATGCGCGAGATCGTCGCGATCGGCGAGCGCCACCGGCTGCGCATCGCCAACGTGTTCCACGCCGGCGACGGCAACCTGCATCCGCTGATCTGCTACGACGACCGCCGCCCCGACGAGCTCGAGCGGGCCAAGCAGGCCAACGAGGAGCTGCTGCGTGCGTGCATCGCGCTGGGTGGCAGCGTCACCGGCGAGCACGGCATCGGGCTCGACAAGGCCAAGAACCTGCCGCTGCAGTACGCCGAGGCCGACCTCAACTTCATGTATCGGCTCCGGCGGGTGTTCGATCCCGACCGCCTCATGAATCCCGGCAAGCTCCTGCCGACGCATCCGGCCTGCGGCGAGGGCTTCCGGCCTCAGCGGCCCGTGCTGCCGGCCGGCACCTGGGTCTGAGCGTCACGGCTCGCGCCCTCGGCGGCGCGCTGACCGCGATCGTCGGGCCGGTCGGTGCTCCTCGAGGGCCCGGCCGCGGCCGTCGACGGGCACGAGCCGCGGTGGGTCGTCCGCCCGCGCACGCTGGACGAGGCGGCGGCGGTGGTGGCGCTGGCGCACGACGAGAAGCTCGCCGTCGTTCCGCGGGGCAGCGGTTCGGCACTCGCGCTCGGGGCGGTCCCCGCGCGCCTCGACGTCGTCCTCGACCTCGGCGCTCTCGACACGATCCTCGAGCACAACCCCGACGACATCACGGCGACCGTGCAGGCCGGCGTCACCGCCGGCGCGCTGGCCGCGCGGCTCGCCGTGCACCGCCAGACGCTGCCGCTCGACCCGCCGGGCTGGACCGGGCGGACGCTGGGCGGGATCGCCGCCACCGCGGCGAGCGGTCCGCTTGCGCGCCCGCTACGGGACGATGCGCGACCTGCTGCTCGGCGTCCGCTTCGTGCAGGCCGACGGGGTCGTGACGTGGGGCGGCGCCAGGTCGTGAAGTCGGTCACCGGCTACGACGTCCCGAAGCTCCTGGTCGGCTCGCTGGGCACGCTGGGCGTCCTCGGCGAGCTGACGCTGCGTCTGCACCCGCTGCCGGAGGCCGAGGCCACCTGCTTCATCCCCCTGGGGAGCGTCGAGGCGGCCCAGGAGCTGGCCGCCACCATCGTGGACTCGACGCTGCAGCCGAGCCGCCTGGAGTTCCTGGACGCCGGCGGGCTCTTGGTCAGCGGGCTGCCCCGGGCCGCCGCTGGGATCGTCGTCTCGATCGGCAGCGTCGAGCCGGCCGTGCGCGCCCAGCAGGCGACGATAGCCGCCGTGGCGGCGCGGTCGCAGACGCGCGTGGAGACCCTGGGGCCCGGGTTCTGGACGACGTACGACCGCAT
Organism: uncultured Candidatus Rokubacteria bacterium; assembly: GCA_963743355.1. Classification (GTDB taxonomy): domain Bacteria; phylum Methylomirabilota; class Methylomirabilia; order Rokubacteriales; family CSP1-6; genus AR5. The sequence goes on along the minus strand of CAVUPM010000002.1, from coordinate 864,981 downwards.
GCTGGCGCGGACCGGCGCGACGGTGCTGCGCGTGAGCACGGCGGCGTCGCGGCTGGCGGTGACGCTCGGCGAGGCGCAGGCGGCGTTGCGCGGCGCCACGAACGTCGCAGTGACCGGCTGCGCGCCGCTGGGCCTGCTGCGCCTCGCGATCGGGCAGGGGGAGCCGGCGGCCCTGGCCGGCGCGATCGCGCGGCTGCGCGCGTTCGTCGCCGCCGACGGCGGCAGCGTCGTCGTCGAGCGCGGCTCGACGGCGCTCCGGGCGAGCGTCGATCCGTGGGGCCCGGTCCCGCCGGCCGCCCTCGCCCTGATGCGTGCGCTCAAGCAGGAGTTCGATCCGCAGCGCACGCTCAATCCCGGCCGCTTCGTGGGCGGGATCTGATGGCGGAGCCGGCAACCTCCTCGAACAGGCCACCCACGACCATACCCGCGCTCGCGGACCCCGCACACTGACCAGCTGCGCACGTGCGTGCACTGCGGCATCTGCCTGCCGCAGTGCCCGACCTATCGCGTGCTCGGCGAGGAGATGGACTCGCCGCGCGGCCGGCTCTATCTGATGCGGGCGGTCGCCGAGGGACGGCTGGAGCCGACCGAGACGTTCACCCGTCACCTCGACCTCTGCCTCGGGCTGCCGGGCCTGCGAGACGGCGTGCCCGGCCGGCGTGACGTTCGGCGTCGCTGCTCGAGGCGACGCGCGCCGAGATCGGGCAGCGCGGCCGGCCCGCGCGCGACCGCTGGCTGATGGCGCGTGCTCTTCGCGGTGTTCCCGCAGCCCGACCGGCTCGGCGCTGCCCTGGGCCTCGCCCGGCGCTACCAGCGCTCGGGCCTGCAGCGCGCTCGTGCGGCGCAGCGGCGTGCTGGCCGCGCTTCCCGCGGCTGGCCGCGATGGAGGCGCTGCTGGACCGGCGTGCCGGAGGAGGCGACGCTGCCGGAGTACGTGCCCGCCCGCGGCAAGGCGTCGCGGCCGCGTCGGCGTGCTCACCGGTTGCGTGCAGCGCTACCTCTTCCACGACGTCAATCGCGACACGGTGCGCTTGCTCTCGCTGGCCGGCTGGGACGTGGTCGTGCCCGCGCGGCCAGGGCTGCTGTGGCGCGCTCGAGCTGCACGCCGGGCGGGTCGAGGTCTTTCGCGAGCGGGCCCGGGCGCCTGGCCGCGGCGTTCCCCGAGGACGTGGACTTCGTCGTCACCAACGCGGCCGGCTGCGGCTCGGCCATGCGCGACTACGGCCACTGGCTGCCCGACTCGCCGGCGGCGCGCCTGGCCGCCCGGATCCGCGACGTCACCGAGGTGCTGGTCGACGCCGAGCTGCCGCTCGGCGCGGCTGCGACTCACCGTGACCTACCACGACGCCTGTCACCTGGCCCACGGCCAGCAGCGTGCGCAGCGCGCCGCGCGCGCTGCTCGCAGCGCATCCCGGGACTGCGGCTGGTCGAGCTGCCCGACAGCGACCTCTGCTGCGGCAGCGCCGGCGTCTACAATCTCCTCGAGCCGGAGATGGCCGATCGCCTCCTCGACCTGAAGCTCGCCCGGATCGCCGAGACCGGCGCCCGCGTCGTCGCCGCCGGCAATCCCGGCTGCCTGCTGCAGATCGCCAAGGGCGCGCGTGCCGCGCGGCCTCGACCTCGAGGTCGTCCACCCGGTGAGCTGCTGGCCCGGGCGGCGAAGGTGAGCGCACCGTGAAGATCCGCGTCCGCGATCACGCCACGCTTCTCGCCCGACAAGATGGCGAAGATCGCGCTCGGCGCCACCGCGCGCGTGCACTGCTCGACCTCTACTGCGCTGGAGCCCGGCCAGGACCAGAAGCCCCACACGCACGACGACCAGGACAAGATCTACGTCGTCCTCGAGGGGCGCGGCCGGTTCACGGTCGGCGCCGCCGAGGAGACCCTGGAGCCGGGCGAGGCCGTCGTCGCCGCCGCCGGCGCCGCCCACGGCGTCGTCAACGACTCGGACGCGCGGCTGCTCGCTGCTCGTGCTCGTGTCGCCGCCGCCGCCGCACGCGTGACGCCGCCCGCCGCGCGCCGCCCTCATGGTCACCTGCCTCGGGGACATGTTCTATCCCGAGGTCGGCGTGACGATCGTGCGGCTGCTCCGCCGGCTCGGCGTCGCCGTCGACGTTCCCGGCCGGCCAGACGTGCTGCGGCCTGCCGCTCTTCAACTCCGGCTACCACGCGGAGGCGGCCGCCGTCGCCCGGCGCACGGTCGCCCTGTTCAAGGACGCGGAGCACGTCGTCGTCCCCTCGGGATCGTGCGCGTGGATGGTCAAGCACGAGTATCCCGGCGCTCATGGCCGACCGCGCCGCCCGGGCGGAGGCCGAGCGGCTGGCCGGGCGCACCTACGAGCTGTCGCAGTTCCTCGTGAAGCGTGCTCGGCCGCGCGGCGCTTCCGCAGCGCCGTCGGCGGGCGGCTCACGTACCACGACTCCTGTCACCTCCTGCGCGGCCTGCACGAGTCGGAGAGTCCGCGCACGCTCCTGCGCGACCTGACCGGCGCGGAGTTCGTCGAGCTGCCGGGCGGCCGACGAGTGCTGCGGCTTCGGCGGCTCGTTCTCGGTGCGGCTGCCCGAGGTCTCGACGGCGATCCTCGACAAGAAGCTCGGCAACGTCGAGGCCACCGGTGCCGACTGCGTCGTGGCCTGCGACGCCGGGTGCCTCATGCAGATGCGCGGCGGGCTTGTCGCGGCGCGGCTCGCGCGTGCGCGCCGTGCACCTGGCCGAGGTGCTGGACGGGACGTCGAGTGAGCGAGGCGCCGCCGGCCACGCCGTTGCGGCGAGCGCGCCGGTCACGCGCTCCGGGACACGCTTCTTCAGCAAGCCCTCACGATCGCCACGACCAAGTTCATCGGCCTGCGCCGCGAGGCCTTCGACGAGTTCCCCGAGGGCGAGGCGCTGCGCGACCGCGCCCGGGCGATCAAGGAGGCGACGCTCCAGCACCTCGACCAGCACCTGGAGCGGCTTGATCGACAACGTCGAGCGCGCGGGGCGGTCACGTCCACTACGCGACGACCGGCCGACGACGCGCGCCGGATCGTCGCTCGACATCGCCCGGCGCACCGGCGCGCGGATGGCCGTCAAGTCGAAGTCGATGGCCACCGAGGAGATCCACCTCAACGAGGCCCTGGAGGCGGCCGGGATCACGCCGGTCGAGACCGACCTCGGCGAGTACATCATCCAGCTCGCCCACGAGCGCCCCTCGCACATCATCGCGCCGGCCATCCACAAGACGAAGGGGCAGGTGGCCGAGCTGTTCGCGCGCGAGCTCAAGCGGCCGGCCGAGCCCGACCCCGAGGTGCTGACCCGGATCGCCCGCGTCGAGCTGCGCGAGAAGTTCCTGGAGGCCGACCTGGGGATCACCGGCGCCAACTTCGCGCGTGGCCGACACCGGCACCGTCGTGCTGGTCACCAACGAGGGCAACGGCCGCATGGTGACCTCGCTGCCGCGCGTGCACGTGGCGGTGATGGGCGTCGAGAAGGTCGTGCCCTCGATGACCGACCTCGTGGTCTTCCTGGCCATCCTGGCCAAGAGCGCGACCGGACAGAAGCTCTCCGTGTACACCACGCTCGTCCAGGGCCCGCGCCGCGGCGGGCGAGCTGGAGGGGCCCGAGGAGTTCCACCTCGTCCTGCTCGACAACGGCCGCATCGACCAGATCGCCGGCCCGCTGCGCGAGGCGCTGTCCTGCCTGCGCTGCGGCGCCTGCCTGAACGTCTGTCCCGTCTATCGGCAGATCGGCGGCCACGCCTACGGCTACACGTATCCCGGGCCCGATCGGCATCCTGCTGACCGCCATGCTGAACGGCGCCGAGTCCGTGAAGGACCTCGCCCACGCCTCGTCGCTCTGCGGCGCCTGCGCGGACGCCTGCCCGGTGCGCATCGACATTCCCCGCATGCTGATCGAGCTGCGCCGCGAGGTCGACGAGCGTCGCATCGCGCCCTGGCCCGAGCGCGTCGTCTTCGGCGCCTTCGGCCGGCTGCTCGCGCGGCCCGCGGCTCTACCGGCTCGCCGCGCGGCTCGGCCGCGTGCTCCAGCGCCCGTTCGTCCGCGGTGGCGTGATCCGCCGGCTGCCGCTGCTCTTCGGCGACTGGACGCGCACGCGTGATCTGCCGCCGGTCGCCGCCGCGCACGTTCCAGGAGCGCTGGGCCGACCTCGAGCGCGAGGGCCAGCGGTGACCACCCGGGCCGAGTTCCTGCGACGGATCCGCGCGGAGATGGGCCGGACGCCCGGCCTGTTCCCGGCCGAGCGTCCGCCCGTCCGGCCCGGCCGCGCGAGCGACTCGACGTCATGCGGCGCGAGCTCGCCGAGCGCTGGCGCGAGACTCTCGAGGCGCTTCCAGGACGAGTTCGAGCGCGTGGGCGGCGTGTTCCACCGGGTGACCGCCGCGGCGGAGGTGCCCGACGTCGTCGGCCGTATCGCCGCGCGAGCGCGGCATGCACCGGGTGGTCACCTGGCACGGCGACGCGCTCGGCGCTCGACGTGGCGCGCGCCGCTGGCGGCGCGTGGGCTCGAGACGAGCGCGGCGCCGGCCGCCGAGGTCGACGGCGCCGAGCGGCACGGCGCCGCGCGGTGGCCGCCGCCGCCGACCTCGGCGTCACCGGCGTCGATCTCGCCATCGCCGAGACCGGCACGCCTCGTCGCTGCATCTCGGGGGCCGGGCGGCCGCGCTCGACGTCGCTGCTGCCCGCCGTGCCACGTGGCCGTCTTCGATCGCGACGTGCTGGTCGAGTCGCTGGCCGCAGGTCGGGCGTCTTGCTCGAGGCCTGGCACGACGGCGGCGCCGCGCCGATGGCGGGGCGGCGCTCGATCAACTTCATCACCGGGCCCGAGCCGCACCGCCGACATCGAGCTGACGCTCACGCGCGGCGTGCACGGCCCGAAGGAAGTGCACGCCATCTTCGTCGAGCAGGGGCTGGCGGCGCGCCGTGGCTGAGCGCCACTTCACGCCGGAGGAGGTCGAGGCGCTGATCCCGCGTCTGACCGAGATCATGGACCGCGTGATGGACGCGCAGGCGGCGAGGCGACGAGGCGCAGGAGCGGCTGCGACGCCGAGCAGCAGCGCATCGCGCTGTCGGGCGGCGGCGTCGTCGACCAGGCGGCCTGGCGAGCCGGCGCGAGCGCCTCGAGCGACGCACACGCGCGATGCAGAAGGGGCTCGAGGAGATCGCAGGGCCTCGGCGGCGTGACCAAGGATCTCGGGCTCGGCCTCGTCGACTTCCCGCACCTGCGCCGGGGCCGCGAGGTCAACCTGTGCTGGAAGCTACGGCGAGCAGCGGATCCGCCACTGGCACGGCCTCGACGAAGGCTACGCGGCGCGGAAGCCGCTCTGAGTGGCGCTACGCCGCCGTCCTCTTCGACCTCTTCGACACGCTGGTGCACTTCGAGCGTGACCGGCTGCCGGAGGTCGAGATCAACGGCAAGACGCGTGCGCTCGACGGCCGGACACCTGCACGCCGTGCTGGCCGCCGCACGTCCCCGGCGTCACGCTCGAGCGGCCTGCTACGGCGCTGCTCGGCGAGAGCTGGCAGGAGGCCGAGCGGCTGCGCGCGATCGACCACCGCGAGGTGTCGGCGCCGGAGCGCTTCGCCGACTTCTTCCGCCGCCTCGGGCTCGACGCCCGCGCCCTGCCGCCGGGGCTGGATCGTCGCCCTGATCGACGCGCACCGGCACCGAGCTGGCGCGGCCGCCGCGATTCCCCGATCACCACGGCCCGCTGCTCGAGCGGCTGGCGCGCAGCGTCACCGCCTGGCCGTCGTCTCGAACTTCGACTACACGCCGACGGCCCTCGGCGATTCTGGAGCGCCGCCGGCGTCCGTGACCTGTTCGCCGCCATCGTCGTCTCCGACGAGGTCGGCTGGCGCAAGCCGCGCGCGGAGATCTTCCAGCGAGGCGCTCGCGTCGACCGGGGCTCGAGCCGCGCCGACGCGCTCTTCGTCGGGCGATCGCGCCGACATCGACGTGGTGGGCGCCCACGCGCGTCGGCATGCACGCCGCCTGGATCAACCCCGAGCCGGGCGCCGCTGCCCCCGGGCATCCCGCCGCCCGTCTACGAGATCCGCGACCTCGCCGAGCTGGAACCCATCGTCGACCGCTGAGGATCGTCTGGCGCGGGCCATGCATCTCAAGCCTGAGGGAGGCCGCGAGGGAATGGCGACGACACGGAAGGTCATCATCATCGGCTCCGGGCCCGCCGGCTACACGGCGGCCATCTACGCCGCTCGGGCGAACCTGGCGCCGCTCATGATCACCGGGGTCCAGTCGGGCGGCCAGCTCATGCTCACGACCCTGGTGGAGAACTACCCCGGCTTCGTCGACGGCGTCATGGGTCCCGAGCTGATGGAGACGATGCGCAAGCAGGCCGAGCGCTTCGGCACCGACATGATCGCCGAGGACGTGACGGCGGTGGACTTCTCGCGGCGGCCCTTCGTGGTGCGCACGGGCGAGACCAGCCTACGAGGCGGAGACCGTCGTCCTGGCCACCGGCGCCTCGGCCAAGCTGCTCGGCCTGCCGGCGCGAGCGCGAGCTGATGGGCCGCGGCGTGTCGACGTGCGCGACCTGCGACGGCTTCTTCTTCAAGGACCAGAACATCATGGTGGTGGGTGGCGGCGACTCCGCGCTGGAGGAGGCCCTCTACCTGGCGCGCCTCGGGCCGCAGGGTCGAGGTCGTCCACCGGCGTGACACGCTGCGCGCCTCCAAGATCATGCAGGAGCGCGCGTTCAAGAACCCGAAGATCACGTTCGTCTGGAACAGCGTGGTCGAGTACATCGCCGATCCCACCCAGGGCAAGGTCACCGCCGTGCGGCTGCGCAACGTCAAGACCGGCGAGCTCTCGGAGCGACCGGTCGACGGACTCTTCGTCGCCATCGGCCATGAGCCGAACACGGCACTCTTCCGCGGCCAGCTCGATCTGCTGCCCAACGGCTACGTGAAGGTCGCGCCGGGGACCACGCAGACCTCTGTGCCCGGCGTCTTCGCCGCCGGCGACGTCGTCGACTACACATGGCGCCAGGCGGTGACGGCGGCCGGCACCGGCTGCATGGCCGCGCTCGAAGCCGAGCGCTACCTGGAGGCGGCGGAGCGCGGGTAGGTCGACCGATGGCGCGGCAGAACCGGGTCACGCCGTTCGGGGAGCTGATCGCCACCGCGCATCGCGGCACCCTCATGGGCAATCGTGGGTGCCTGCACGACGCCGCGCAGCGCATCCAACGTCCGTTCGCCCTCGAGCGGTGGATCATCTGCGTCCTGCAGTTCAAGGGACGCCGGCGGACCGTGATGATGCCGGGCCGCTACACCGAGCTGTTCTTCCTCGACGAGGCCACCGCGCTCGCGGCTGGCCACCGCCCCTGCGCGGAGTGCCAGCGCGACCGCTATCGTCTGTTCCGCGAGCAGTGGGCCGCGGCGAGCGGCCTGACGGCCCTGCCGTCGGCGGACGACATGGACGGCGTGCTCCACACCGAGCGGGTCGATGGCGCGCGCGGCAAGCGCACCTATACCGAGCGGTTGTCGCGGCTGCCGCCCGGCGTGATGGTGGCGGACGACGCCGGCCACGCCCACCTCGTGCACCCCGGAGGGCTGAGGCCGTGGGCGCCGAGCGGCTACGGGCCGGCCCGGGCGGGATCGCCGCCCGCGGAGGTGCGCGTGCTCACGCCGCGGTCGATCGTGCGCGCGATCGGGCACGGCTATCCCGTCGACATGGGGGGCCTCGAACGGGCCCCCCAAGCCCGGGCGTCTCGGGACGCCCCGGCGGAGCCGTGGCGCCCCTCGATACCAGAACGCGGCTGAGCCTGTCACTAGCGCGCCCGGGCGCTGACGTACAGGCGCGGGGTGGCGTGCTCGAACGGGTAGGGCGGCCGCACCTCGACGCTCTCGATCGAGAAGCCCACCGAGCGGACCTGACTCGCCAGGACCTCGGGCGCGCGCAGGTGCAGCTCGACGTCCACCGGCATCCCCTTGTAGCTGTCGAAGTGCTGAGCGCCCTCGCCCGCGTGAACCGCGATCAGGAGCGCGCCGCCGGGACGCAGCACCCGCCTGAGCTCGACGAGCGCGGTGGCTGGATCCATCGCATAGATGAGGGAGTAGAAGGCGACGATGCCCGCGCAGGCGCCGGTCGCGATCGGCAAGGCGCGCATGTCGGCGGCGACGAAGCGCAGCGCAGCATTGACCCGCTGGGCCAGGATCACCGAACGGGCCGACAGATCGACGCCGATCACCCGCGCTCCCAGATCGGCGACGAGGCGGCCCACGTGGCCGGCGGCGCCGCAGCCGACATCGAGCACGACCCCGTCAGGGCAGCGCGCCGCGAACGCGTGCAGGCGGTCCACGTCGTAGGGCTTGCGCGTCAGCTCGTCGGCGAAGTCGGCGGCGTACTGCTCGGCGATGCGGTCGAAGGAGGCCCCGACGGGGTCCGTGCTCAGGTTCCCACGCGCAGGGTGGCGCCGAGGTCGCGCAGGAGCGCGATCGTGGAGAGGTAGGACAGGCGCCCGGTTCGCGGGTTTTCGGACGGCACGTTGCGTACCTCGAGCTGGAAGGAGCCGAACTCGCCCTCGACGCTGATGCGATGGGTGTTACGCGTGAGGCCGGGCACGGCGTAGATGCGCGTGGTCGTCCGCTCGGGGCCGATGCCGGCCAGCGACAGCGCGGCGAGGACGTTGACGTTGGCGGGGAACGCCGGACACGCCGCGGTGGCCGGCCCCTCGAAGATCAGGGTCTCCTCGCGGATCGCGTCGAGGTCGATCTTCTGCTGGACGACCCACGGCGCGCCCGCCCAGCCGGCCGGCGCCTTGCGGCTCTCCATCGTGACCGACGTGATCGAGCCCACCGCGCCGCCCTTGAGCGCGTCGAGACCGCCGATGGCGCCCGACGGCACCAGGATGCGGCAGCCGCGCTGCTCGGCCAGCGCGACCCAGTCGGCACGCCCGAGCAGGGCGCCGCAGGACAGGACGACCAGGTCGCGGCCGGCGCCGAGCGCCCTGGGAGCGATCTCCTGCAGGTGCGCCTGCGTCGACGCCTCGACGACCACGTCGGAGGCGGCGACGAGCTCGTCGAGCGAGAGGAACGGGACCGGCGTGCCGAGCGACTTCAGAAAGGGCTCGGCGCGATCGCGCCGGCGGGCGGTGGCCCCGGCCAGGCGCAGCCCCGGCAGTCCGGCGTCGAGCGCCTCGCACACGCGCCGACCGATCGCGCCGAGCCCGACGACGCCGACGGTGAGCGGCTGCGCGCGGGAGGGGATTCGACTCATCGGATGACGAGGCGCATGGTATCATGCGCCGCGAGATCGCGAATGACGTCAGCCGGCGCACTCCGCGGGCCGCTCGAGCGGCTCTACCGTGAGTTCGACTACGGCGCGCGGATCGCGCGCGACGCGATCGAGTTTCCCTTGCGCTACCCCGCCCCCGACGACCGCGAGGTGGTCGCCCTCCTCACGTCGTGCCTGGCCTACGGACGCGTCGATCTGTTCGGGCGCGCGCTCGAGGGGGTGCTCGGCGTCATGGCGCCCTCGCCGGCCGCGTTCGTGCGGGACTTCGAGCCGGCCCGCGACGCCGGCGCGTTCGCGGCGTTCATCTACCGCTTCAATCGTCCACGGGACCTGGTGGCGTTCTGCCTCGCGGCGCGGGATCTCCTCGCTCGCCACGGGACGCTGGAGAAGTGCTTCGCGGCGGGAGACCTCGAGCCGAGCGGGCCCATCGGGCCCGCGCTCGAGCGCTTCGCCCGCGCGTTCTGGGAGGCCGACGTGCGCGGTGTCTTCCCGCGCGGCCGCCTCTCGCGCGGCTACCGCCACCTGTTCCCGCTGCCCTCGGCCGGCGGCCCCTGCAAGCGGCTGAACCTCTTCCTGCGCTGGATGGTGCGCCGGGAGGCGCCCGACCTCGGGCTGTGGACCTCGATCTCGCCGGCGCGGCTGCTGATGCCGATCGATACCCACGTCGAGAACATGAGCCGGGCGATCGGCCTCACGCGCCGCCGCTCCCGCAACTGGAAGATGGCGGAAGAGATCACCGCGCGCCTGGCGCTCGTCGATCCCGCCGACCCGGTGAAGTACGACTTCGCGCTCTGCCACAAGCGGATGTCCGGCGACTGCCGCGACCGGCGGGACCTGCTCGTGTGCACACCGTGCGGGCTGCGCGGCGTGTGCCGTCACTGGCGGGGCCGGAGGACGGCGCGTGATTGAGCTGGCGTGGCTCGGCGCCGGTGTGCTGCTCGGCGGCGCGCTGGCGTGGGCGGTGGTGCGGGTGCGCCTCGGCACCGCGGCGCAGGCCGAGCGGGCCGCGCTGCAGGCGCGGGTGGCCGGCCTGGAGACGCTCTCGGACGAGCTGCGCAAGCAGCTCACCCAGCGTGAGCTCGAGACCGGGGACCTGCGCGGCGCGCTGGAGACGGAACGCGCCGCCCGCGCCCAGGCCGAGGCCCGGTGGGACGCCGCCCGCCAGTCGCTGGAGGAGCAGAAGCGTCTGCTCGACGACGCGCGCGACCGGCTGACCGACACGTTCAAGGCGCTGTCCGCCGACGCCCTCCGCCAGAACCAGTCGAGCTTCCTCGAGATGGCCACGACCCAGCTCGGCCGGCGCCAGGAGGCGATCGACGCCGCCGTGCGGCCCCTGCAGGACGCGCTGGTGCGCTACGAGGAGCACGTGCGCGCGCTGGAGTCGACACGGCAGGACGCCTACGGCACGCTCAAGGAGCAGCTGCGGGCGCTGGCCGTCACCAACGCCGAGCTGCAGCGCGAGACCGGGCAGCTCGCCACCGCGCTCCGCGCCCCCAACGTGCGCGGGCGCTGGGGCGAGATCACCCTGCACCGCGTGGTCGAGCTGGCCGGGCTCACCGAGCACTGCGACTACGGCGAGCAGGTCACCGTGGAGGGACAGGGCGGCCGCCTGCGGCCCGACATGGTCGTCCACCTGCCGGGCGGCCGCGAGATCGTCGTCGACGCCAAGGTGCCCCTGGCCGCGTACCTCGAGGCCATCGGCGGCGCCACGCCGGAGGAGCGGGCCAGCGGCTTCGCGCGCCACGCGGTCCAGGTCCGGCAGCACATGACGACGCTGTCCGGCAAGGCGTACTGGGAGCAGTTCGCGACGGCGCCGGAGCTGGTGGTGATGTTCATCCCCGGCGAGGCGTTCGTCGGCGCCGCCGTCGAGGCGGACCCGGCCCTGCTCGAGGACGGCATGGCCCGGCGCATCGTCGTCGCCACGCCGACGACGCTGGTCGCGTTGCTGCGGGCGATCGGCTACGGCTGGCGTCAGGAGCGCGTCGCCACCAACGCCGCGCAGATCAGCGAGCTCGGCCGCCAGCTCTACGAGCGCCTGCGCACCCTCGGCGGTCACGTCGAGGAGGTGGGAGGCGCGCTCGGCCGTGCGGTGCGCGCCTACAACAACGCCGTCGGCTCGCTGGAAACGCGCGTGCTGCCCGCCGCCCGCAAGTTCCGTGACCTGGGCGCGGCCGGCGGTGACGACATCGAGACGCTCACGGCGGTCGATCAGTCGCCGCGCCAGCTGACCGCGCCCGAGTATCCGCAGCAACTCACCACCGGCGAGCCCGAGACGCGGCCCGGCGACGCCTCCGCCTGAGCGGTCGGCCCCGGGCGGCGTGGTATCATCGGGTCATTCTCCGGGTTCGAGGAGGGTCATGACGAGCATTCCGATCAAGGTCTACGGCATCAACCTTCTCGTCCGCATGATGGCCGAAGCGCCCGCCGACGTGCGTGTGCAACTGCCCCAAGGGCTCGCCGATCCGCTACGGCGAGGTGGTGGCGCGCGGCGACGGCTTCGACGAGGGCGCCAACGCGTTCCGCGAGATGCCGGACCCGAAGACGATCGTCGCGTTCGAGGAGAGTCCCGAGGAGGTCGAGGGGCACTACTTCTACATCGCGCTGCGAGGAGTATCGCGTCATCCGGCTCGACTCGGTGATCCTGTCCTTCCCGCACGAGTAGGCCCCGGCCTCACCGGGCCCGACGCGTGCGTATCACCGACGTCGTCTCCCGCATCGATCCCGACGAGCTGATCGCGCTCACCCGCGACCTCGTCCGTATCCCGAGCGTGGTCCGCCCCGGCGATCCCGGCGCCACCGAGGCCGCCGTCGCCGCCCACGTCGAGCGCTGGCTGCGCGCCGAGGGCTTCGCGGTCGAGGTGCACGAGGTGGCGCCCGGCCGGCCGAACGTGCTGGCCGTGCTCGGCGACGCCGCGGCCGGTCCCGACGCTTGCTGCTCGAGGGACACACCGACGTGGTGACGGAGGGCGACGCGGGCGAGTGGAGCCACGCGCCGTTCGGCGGCGATCTCGTCGACGGCCGCATCTACGGCCGCGGCGCTGCCGACATGAAGAGCGGCCTGGCCGCCGCCATGATCGCCGCCGCCGCCATCAAGCGCAGCGGCGCGCGTCTCGACGGGCGCCTGGTCGTCGGCGCGCTGGTCGACGAGGAGGGCGACATGATCGGCGCCGCGTCACCTGTGCACCACCGCGCTCGGCCGCGAGCTGTCGGCCGCGATCATCTGCGAGCCCGAGCAGAACGAGCTGTGCCTGGAGCAGCGCGGCGTCGTCTGGGCCCGGGTGACGGTGCGCGGGCGCATGGCCCACGGCGCCATGCCGGAGGCCGGCGTCAATCCGATCACCGCGCTCGGCGCGCTTCTGCGCGAGGCGCCGGCGCTCGAGCGACGGCTGCGCCGGCTCTGCCGCCGCAGCCCCCACCTGCGGCCGCCCACGGTCACGCCGACCGTGGCCCAGGCGCCCCTGCACGGGGTAGCGCAGTCCAACGTCATCCCGTCCACGGCCCAGGCGATCCTCGACGTACGGCTCACGCCCGGCCCCGACGCGGACGCGGTCGCCAAGGAGATCGACCTCGCCTGCCGGCGCGCGATGGACGCCTGCCCGGGCGCGACGGTCGAGTGGCAGCCGATCAACGGGTTCCGGCTGGCGACCCGTGTGGAGCGCAGCGAGCCGCTGGTGCGGGCGATGGTGCGGGGGTGCGCCAGGCGACCGGCCGGCGCGCCCCGCTTCGGCGGCGTCCCCGGCTCGACGGACGGCACGATCCTCCGCATGACGCTCGGGATCCCGATCGTGACGTGCGGCCCCGGCAACCGCCTCATTCCCCACCAGGTCGACGAGCACGTGGACGTGGCGGAACTGGTCGATGCAGCCAGGATCTACGTTGCGTCGGCTCTGAACTTCCTCGAGATGCGTGAGCGGCGCCGCTCCACGCCTGCGGCGCGGTCGAGGCGTTCCCCGTCGAGCAGGAGGGCGAGCGCTACCTGGCGCTGCGCGATCCCGCCGGCTACACCTCCGCGGTGGTCATGCTGCCGCTCGGGCTGCTCGACGTTCGTGGCGCTGTTCGACGGCGACGCACGACGTCGCCGACATCCAGGCGCGATGATGCGGCCGCGGGCAGCGTGAGCCGGTGACGCGCGACCAGATCGAGGAACTGATCGCTGCGCCTCGACGAGCACGGCTTCCTCGACAGCGCGGCTTCGCGACCCGCCGCGCGGCGGTCGATCGCGGTTCCTGGCCGCCGCGAGCCGCCCGGCCGCTCACGCCGGCGGCGCGTACGCCGGCGACGCCGACGGCCTGCGGGCGGCGATGGACGGCTTCTTCGCGCCGCCGGAGCGGGCCCGGGCCCGTCGAGCCGTTCCGCGGCGGCGGCCTGCGCGGCCTGATCGCGCCGCACATCGACTTCCACCGCGGCGGCCCCGCCTACGCGTGGGCCTACCGCGACCTGGCCGAGCGCGGCGACGCGGACCTGTTCGTGATCTTCGGCACCTGCCACGCCGGCATGGCGCGATCCGTTCGCGCTGACCCGCAAGGACTACGACACGCCGCTGGGGCCGGCGCGCGGTCGACCGCGACTTCGTCGAGGCGCTGGCCGGCCGCGCGCGGCCAGGACTGCTTCGGCTCCGAGCTGGCGCATCGCGACGAGCACTCGATCGAGTTCCAGGCCGTGTTCCTGCGCTACCTCTTCGAGGGCCGCCGGGACGATCGCGATCGTCCCGGTGCTGACGAGCTTCGCGCACGAGGCGCTCGCCCGCGGCGCCCGGCCCGGAGGACGATCCGCGCGTGCCGCGTTCCTCGACGCGCTCGCGCGAGACGATCGCGGCGTCGCGGGCGGCGGGTGGCGTTGATCGCGGGCGCCGACCTGGCGCACGTGGGCCCGCGCTTCGGCGACCCGGGGCCGGTCACGGCCGCCGAGCTGGCGCGTGATCGAGCGCGAGGACCGCGCAGATGCTGGCGGCCGTCGAGGCGGGCGACGCCGCCGGGTTCTTCGAGTCGGCGCGACGCGACGGCGACCGGCGGCGCATCTGCGGGCTGCTCGCCGATCTACGCCCTGCTGCGCGCGCTGGGCGGCGCCCGCGGCACCTGCGCCGCTACGGCCAGTGGCCCGATCCGCAGGGCGTCGTGACGCTTCGCCAGCGTGGTGTTCTGATGGCGGCGACTGCCGCCCGCGGAGTGGACGCTCCCGGCGCTGCGGGTCGACGTCGACGGCGAGTGGTGCGACGACGACGTGCAGATCACGCACCCCGGGATCCTCGCCAACCTGCGCGGCAACCTGCGGCGCGACGCCGGCGGCTACTTCATCCAGACGCGCGTGCGCATCCCGGTGGAGGTCGACGACGTGCCGTTCGTCGTGACGCGGATCGAGCGCCGCGGGGAGGCGCTGCACGCCTGGCTGAACGACGGCAGCGAGCAGGACGTCGATCCGGCCACGCTGCGCATCGGGGCCGGGCGACGTGCCGTACGGCGCGGTGAAGGACGGCGCCTTCGAGGCGCGGCTGAGCCGGGCCGCGGCCTTCCAGCTCCTGGCGCTGGCCGACTACGACGAACGGAGCGGCCGGGGCGCGCTGCGCCTCGGCGGGCGCGAGTACGCCCTCGTCCGATAGTCCCGAAGGGAGGCATCGCCGGTGAAGCTTCGCTCGTCCGTCCTGACGTTCGCGCTCGGAACCGTCGTGGCCGTGGTCATCGTCGTCGGCGTGGCCTGGTGGGCGCAGCCGGCCACCGACCCGGTGACGACCGATTCCATCGGCGACCAGGTCCAGACGCGGAGCGGCGGGGCGCTCCCCGTCTTCGCCGGCGCCGGGGAGACGGCGGCGCTCTACCGCTTCGCGCGCGAGCGGGGCGACGTGCTGCAGTGGATGCCGTGCACCTGTGGCTGCGAGCAGTTCGGCCACACCTCGAACCGCTCCTGCTACATCAAGAGCGAGTCGGCCGACCGCACGACGTGGACCAGCCACGCCGCCACCTGAAGCCTCTGCCTGGACATCACGCGTGACGTGATGCAGGCAACGCGTGACGGCAACACGCCGGCCCAGATCCGCACCGCGATCGACGCCAAGTACGCGCGGGGGCGGTCGATGCCGACGCCCCCGCCGCCGTCCCGGTGAACGCGCCGCCGACCGGCGGCGACCTCGTCGTCGAGGCGCTGCGGCGCGAGCGCGTCCGCCACGTCTTCGGCATCCCCGGCTTCCACAACCTGGCGATCTACGACGCGCTGCTGCGTCAGCGCGACGTCGTCCACGTGCTGGCCCGCCACGAGGCGGGGGCGGCGTTCATGGCCGACGGCTATGCGCGCGCGAGCGGGGAGCCGGGGGTCGTGCTGGTGACCACCGGGCCCGGCGCCACCAACGCGCTGACACCGCTGGTCGAGTCGTACGCGGGCTCGATCCCGGTGGTGCTGATCGCCTCTGACATCGCCTCCGACCTGGTCGGCCGCGATCTCGGCGCGCTCCACGAGGTCCCCAACCAGATCGACTGCTTCCGCCCGGTGACACGCTGGGCGGAGGCGCTGACCGAGGCGCGGGCGATTCCGGGCGCGATCGCCGGCGCCTTCGACCTGCTGCGCACCGGCCGCCCGGGCCCGATGGCGCTGTCGATCCCCTACGACTTCCTCAACGCGCGCGTGGAAGCGCCGCAGCCCGCCGGCGGCCACGGCGCGCGGCCACCCTGCCACGTCGCCGACGTCGAGGAGGCGGTCGGCCTCCTGGCCCGCGCGGCGCGCCCGCTGGTCGTCGCCGGCGGCGGCGTCATCGCGGCGGGGGCCGAGCGCGAGCTGCAGGCGGCGGCCCGGCGTCTCGGGGCGCCGGTGATCGCGACGGTCGCCGGCCGCGGGGCGGTGAGCGAGCGCGACGTGCTCTTCCACGGCGTGCTGCCCGACCGCCGCGCCTGCGCCGAGCCGTTGCGCGCCGCCGACGTCATCCTGGCCGTCGGCACCAAGTTTGGCCACCGCTCGCTGGAGAAGCTCGCGATCACCCTCGGGCCCGGTCAGGCGCTGATCCACCTCGATCTCGACCCCACGGTGATCGGCCGGGTCTTCAAGCCCCGCGTGGCCATCGTCGGCGACGCCCGCGACGGCCTGCTCCGGCTGCTGGCCGGCCTCGGCGAGGGTGTGCCGGCCACGGGCTGGGACCGGGCCTGGCTGGCCGGACGGCGCGGCGATGCCGGGCCGCGCTACACGCCGGCCATCGCCGCGCTGGTGGACACGCTGCGCACGACGCTGCCGGAGGACGCCATCGTCGTGAACGATCAAACCGGTCTCACGTACTGGATGGAGTGGCGCTTCCCGGTGTTGCGGCCGCGGACCTTCCTCTATCCGACGGGCTCGGCGACGCTCGGGTACGCGGTGCCGGCGGCGATTGGCGCCAAGGTCGCGCGCCCTGATCGCGCCGTCGTGGCCGTGGCCGGGGACGGTGGCTTCATGTATTCCGTCAACGAGCTGGCGACCGCGGTGAAGTACCGGCTGCCGATCGTCTTCCTGGTCGTCAACGACGAGCGCTTTGGCGCGATCCACTGGCTGCAGGAAAAGTTCTTCGGCCGCGCCGGCGAAACGGATCTCGCCAACCCGGACTTTCCGGCGCTGGCGCGCGCCTTCGGCTGCCACGGCGAGCGGGTCGACGCCGCCGGCCTCGGCGAGGGGCTCCGCCGCGCCCTCGCCGCCGCCGGCCCCACCGTGCTGGAGCTGCGGGCGGCGGTCGACCCGCCATGGGAGGTTTAGGACCCGCGAGTTTCGCTCAGGACGGCCAGCATGGCGGCGTGGATGCGGCCGTTGCTGGCGATGAGGGTCGGCGCTTCGAGGTCGAGCGGACCGCCGGTCAGCGAGGTCAGCCGCCCGCCGGCCTCCTCCACCATGAGCCCGCCCGCCGCCACGTCCCACGGCCCCAGCCGAAGCGCCCAGAACCCGTCGTAGCGGCCGGCCGCGATCCAGGCCAGGTCGAGCACCGCCGAGCCCATCCGGCGCACGGCCCGCGCGCGCACCGCGAAGGCGGCGGATTCCTTCAGGTTGTTGTCGGGATTCACACGGATGTCATAGGGGAAGCCAGTCGTCAGCAGGCTGCCGTTCAGCGTCTCGGTGCTCGACACGGTCAGGCGCGTATCGTTGCAGAAGACCCCGGCCCCGCGCTCAGCGACAAATAGCTCGCGCTGGCTGGGGTCGTAGACGACGCCGAGCTCGACGCGACCGCCGACGTCCAGCGCGATCGACACGCCGTAGACCGGCACCCCGTGCGCGTAGTTCGTCGTGCCGTCCAGCGGGTCGATGATCCAGCGGCGGCCGGAGCGGCCGGCCTGAGCGCCGCGCTCCTCGGCCAGGATGGCGTCGCCGGGGAAGGCGGCGAGCAGGCGATCGACCACGAGCGCCTCGACGCGCGCGTCCATCTCGGTGACGAGGTTGGTCGGGCTGCCCTTGTAGACGATGCGGCGCGGGCCGCGCAGCTCGTCGCGCAGCAGCTCGCCGGCGGCGCGGGCCAGCTCGATCGCGAGACCACGCTCCGCGGTGAGAGCGGACGTCATGCCGAGGACGGACTCTATCACACGCGCCGCCTTGACAAGCCCGGACGGCTCCCCGAGCATGAAGCGCGCATGAGATGGACGCGCCGTCAGCAGCACCTGCGCGCGGCGCTCGGCGGGCGGCGCCGGCGGGTCCCGCGCATCCGGCCGGGGGCGCCACCGGGCACGCTCGTCGCCGCCGAGTCCGCGCAGCCCCCGGTCATCGACGTCGTGACTTTCGGCCGCGAGAGCGTCACGGAAGACCGGGTCGCGACGATCGACGCCGCCCTCGAGCGCCTGGCCCCGGGCGTCGTCACGTGGATCAACATCGACGGCCTCGGCGAGCCCACGGTGCTGGCACGCCTGGGCGAGCGGCTCGACCTGCACCCGCTGGCGCTCGAGGACGTCCTCAACGTCCCCCAGCGGCCGAAGGCCGAGCGCTTCGACAAGCACCTGTTCCTGGTGATGCGCACGATGCGCCTGGACCGGCCGCCGGACGCGCCGGCCGGAGCGGCGGCGGCTCCACCGACGATCGTCGAGGAGCAGGTGAGCGTCTTCTTCGGCGCCGACTGGGTGGTGACCATCCAGGAGCGCAGCGACGGGGACTGCTTCGGCTCGATGCGTGAGGCGATCCGGCAGGGCCGGGGCCGGGTGCGCGACGCGGGCGCCGACTATCTCGCGTATCTGCTGGTCGACGCGGTGGTCGACGCCTATTTCCCGGTCATCGACATCCTCGCCGAGCGGATGCAGGCGCTCGAGGAGGAGGCGCTCGCGTCGGCGGCGTCTCAGAAGACGCTGCTGCAGCTCACCCACCTGCGCCACGACCTCATCGCGGTGCGACGCGCGGTGTGGCCGATGCGGGAGCTGGTGACCATCCTGCAGCGCGAGGAGTCGGCGCTCATCACGCCGGACACGCGGATCTTCCTGCGCGACGTCTACGACCACTCCGTGCAGGCGCTCGAGATCGTGGAGACGCTGCGAGAGGCGGCGGTCTCCGTGATGGAGATCTTCCTCTCCGTGCAGAACCAGCGGCTCAACGAGGTGATGAAGGTCCTCACGGTCATCGCCACGATCTTCATCCCGCTCACGTTCGTCGCGTCGATCTACGGCATGAACTTCAAGCACATGCCGGAGCTCGAGTCGCGCTGGGGCTACCCGGCGGTGCTGGGCTTCATGCTGCTGGCCGGCGGCGGCATGATCACCTACTTCCGGCGGCGGGGGTGGTGGTGAGGCGGGTGCTCGTGGTCGGAGCCGGCGGCGTCGGCGGGTACTTCGGCGCGCGGCTGGCGCGAGCCGGCACGGCCGTCACGTTCCTGGCGCGGGGCGCCCACCTGGAGGCGATGCGCCGCGACGGCCTTCGGGTCCGCTCGGCCGTGGACGGCGAGTGGGTCGTCGAGGCCGACGCGGTCAGCGACGTGGCGGGCCAGCCGGTCGCCGACGTCGTCCTGTTCTGCGTGAAGTCGTTCGACACCGAGAGCGCGGCGGCCGCCATCCGTCCGGTCGTCGGGCCCCGGACGGCCGTCGTCTCGCTGCAGAACGGCGTGGACAACGAGGAGACGCTCGACCGCGTGCTGGGCCCCGGCCACGCCGTCGGCGGCGTCGCCTACGTCTTCGCGACGATCGAGTCGCCGGGCGTGATCGCCCACCGGCTGGCCGGCCGCGTCGTCTTCGGCGAGCTCGACGGCCGTCCGAGCCCGCGCCTGGAGCGGCTGCGCGAGGCGTTCGCCGCGGCCGGGGTTCCGGCCGAGGTGGTGGGCGACATCCGGCGCGCGCTCTGGGAGAAGTACCTGATGATCAGCGCCCAGGCCGGCACGACGGCGCTGACCCGCGCGCCGATCGGCGTGATCCGCGCGGTGCCGGAGACCTGGGGGATGTACCGCATGATCGTCGAGGAGCTGGCCGCGGTCGCCGAGGCCGGCGGCGTCCCCCTCGGCGACGGCGTGGTCGATGCGATCGTGAAGGTGGCCGAGGGGCTGGCGCCGGAGGCGTTGTCGTCGCTCTATCACGACCTCGTGCAGGGACGGCGGCTCGAGCTGGAGGCGCTCCACGGACACGCCGTGCGCCTGGGCCAGCGCCTGGGCGTGGCGACGCCGACGGTGCTCGCCGTCTACGCCGCGCTCAAGCCGCACGTCGACGGCCACCCGGCCAGGTAGGCCGCGTCTGGCTTCTCCCGCTCGCGAGGTCTGGCGCTACACGTCGCGCTATCGCGTGCGCTATGCGGTCGGGGTGGCGTGCCTGGCGGTGGGCACCGGCCTGTCGCTGGCCATCCCGTGGACGGTCAAGCAGGCGATCGACGCGCTGCAGACCCGGGGCGACGCCGCACCGCTCGGTGGCTACGTGGGCCTCATCCTCCTGTGCGCGGCCGGCAACGGCGTGGCCCGGCTGGTGTCACGCTTCACCATCGCCGGGGCCGCCCAGTGCGTGGCCGCCGACGTGCTGAGCCGGCTCTACGCCGCGCTGCAGACCTTCCCGCCCGGCCTCTTCGCGCGCTACTCCACCGGGGACCTCATGGCCCGAGCCGCCAGCGACGTCAGCGCGATCCGCTCGCTCGTCGGCTTCGGGATCATCTCGGCCGTGTCGACCGCGCTCGCCTTCGTCGGCGCGCTGGCCGCGATGCTCGCCGTCGATCCCTGGCTCACGCTGTGGGCGATGGCGCCGGTGCCCGTGCTCGTGCTGCTCGTGCGCCGGTACAACGCGGCGGTGACCTCACGCACCCATGCGATGCAGGAGCGCCTGGACGCGCTCTCCTCGCTGGTGCAGGAGCGGCTGGCGGGTATCGGAGTCGTGCGCGCGTACACGCTGGAGCCCCGGGCGACGGCGGAGTTCGCGGCGGCCAACGGCGCGCTCCGCGACGCCAGCACTGATCTGGCCCGCACGCAGGCGCACTTCACGCCGCTCATGGGGCTCGTCGCGGGGATCGGCACGCTCGTGGTCCTGTGGGGGGGCGGCACCGCGGTGGCCAGCGGGCGGCTCTCACTGGGGGCGCTCGTCGCCTTCACCGGCTACCTCGGGTATCTGGCCTGGCCGACCGTGGCCCTCGGCTTCACGCTCGCGGTGGGCCGGCGAGGCCTGGCGTCGATGGAGCGCGTCCAGCAGGTGCTGGACGAGGCGCGGCCGGCGCCGGTACCCGCGCTCGGCGGTGACGGACCGACGCCCCTGGCGCCGTCGATCCGGTTCGCGAACCTGGCCTTCGCCTACCCCGGGCGGGCGCCGGTGCTCCGCGACGTCTCGTTCGCGGTGAACCCGGCCGAGATGGTGGCCGTGGTGGGCCCGACCGGGAGCGGCAAGACCACGCTGGGTCTGCTGCTGGCGCGCCTGTGGGAGCCGCCGCCGGGGACGGTCTTCGTCGGCGACGTCGACGCGACCACGCTGCCGCTGGAGCGGCTGCGGGCAGCGCTCGCCTGGGTGCCGCAGGACGCGTTCCTGTTCTCGCGGGCGCTGCTCGACAACACGACGCTGGGCCGGGAGGAGGTCGCCGAGGCCGCCGCCCACCGGGCCGGGACGGCGGCCGGCATCGCCGGGGAGATCGCGGCCTTCACTCGCGGCTGGGACACGGTGGTGGGTGAGCGCGGCCTGACGCTCTCCGGCGGCCAGCGCCAGCGAGTGGCCCTGGCCCGGGCGATCGCCGGCGCGCCGCCGATCCTCGTGCTCGACGACGTCTTCGCCAACGTCGACGCCGCCAAGGAGCTGGAGATCCTCGCGGGCCTGCGCGCCACCGCCCCCACCATCCTCTTGATGACGCACCGGCTGCGCGCCGCCCAGGGCGCCGACCGGATCGTGGTGCTCGACGGCGGCCGGGTCGTGGAGACGGGCACCCACGCCGAGCTGCTCGCGCGCGGCGGCATGTACGCGCGGCTGTGGCGGACCCAGCGGCTCGAGGAGGAGATCGCGCGTGCCTGATCCCGTCGACGCGCCGGACAGCGGCGACGACATCCTCGGCCGGGCGTTCGATCGCCGGCTGGCCGGACGGCTGTGGGCGACGGCCCGCCCGCATCACCGGCTCGTGTGGTCGTCCATCGCGCTGTTCCCGCTCGTCGCGCTCGTCGAGCTGGCCCAGCCCTACCTGCTCAAGGTCGCCATCGACGACTACATCCTGGAATCGGACTGGGTCGGCCTGGCCGTGGTGGCCGGCCTGTACGCCGCCACGCTGGTCGTCCTCTACGGCCTGCGCATGCTGGAGGCGTACCTGATGGCGCTGACCGGCCAGCGCGTGATTCACGACGTGCGCGAGACGCTGTTCCGCCACCTGCTGCGGCTGGAGGCGGGGTTCTTCGACCGCACGCCGGTCGGGCGGCTCATGACGCGCGTCCTCAACGACGTCGAGGCGGTGAGCGAGGCGTTCACCAGCGGGTTGTTCGCGATCGTGGCGGACGTCGTCACGGTCGTCGGCGTGGTGGCGGTGATGCTGTGGCTCGACTGGCGGCTGGCGCTCGTGACCTTCGCGATCGTCCCGGTGCTCTTCGCGGTGGCGGCGTACTTCCGCCTCCGGGCCCGCGACGCCTACCGCGAGGTGCGCCGGCGGCTGGCCCGCCTCAACGCGTTCCTGCAGGAGTCGCTGCAAGGGATGGCCGTGATCCAGCTCTTCACCCGCGAGGCCCACGAGCGCCGGCAGTTCGAGCGGCTCAACCGGGACTATCGCCGCGCGCTGTTCGGCTCGACCATCTTCGAGGCCTCGCTCTACGCCGTCGTCGAGGCGCTGGGATCGGTGGCGCTGGCGCTGCTCGTCTGGTACGGCGGCGGGCGGATCCTGGACGGCGCGCTGACCTTCGGCGTCCTGGTCGCCTTCATTCAGTACACGAACCGCTTCTTCCTGCCCATCCGTGACCTCGGCGCCAAGTACACCGTGATGCAGTCGGCGATGGCCTCGGCCGAGCGCATCTTCGAGCTGCTCGACCGGGCGCCGGCCATCGTGACGCCACCGGTCCCGCGGGCGCCGGCGGTGGCCGACGGCCGGGCGGCCTTCGAGGCCGTGTGGTTCGCCTACGAGGACGAGCGCTGGGTGCTGGCCGACTGCGGCTTCACGGTGGCGCCGGGCGAGCACGTGGCGCTGGTGGGCACGACGGGCGAGGGCAAGTCGACCTGCGTGCGGCTGCTCAACCGCACGTGGGACGCGCGGCGCGGGCGCGTGCTGGTGGACGGGGTGGACGTGCGCGAGTGGGATCTCGCGCGGCTGCGCCGCCACGTCGGCGTCATCTTCCAGGATCCGGTGCTCTTCACGGGCACGGTGGAGGCGAACCTGGCGCTCGACGGCGACGGCGGGCGGGCCACGCTCACGCGCGCGCTGGAGACGGCCAACGCCGCGACCCTGATCCAGCGGCTGCCGCACGGCCTGGCCACGCCGCTCGTCGAGCGCGCCGCCAACGTGTCGCACGGCGAGCGCCAGCTCTTGGCCATCGCCCGCGCGCTCGTGTACAATCCCGCAATCCTGGTGCTTGACGAGGCGACCTCCAGCGTCGATCCCGAGTCCGAGCGGCTGATCCGGGAGGCGATGGCGCGGCTCATGACCGGACGCACGACGATCACGATCGCTCACCGGCTGTCGACCATCCAGAACGCCGACCGGATTCTGGTGCTCCACCGGGGGCGCATCCACGAGGAGGGCACGCACGGAGCCCTGCTACGGCAGGGCGGCCTGTACGCCCGCCTGCACGAACTGGGTGCCGGCGCCGCGCTCGGATGACGTTTCGCGTGGCGGTCTACGCGCTCGTACGACGGATCCCCTCCGGCCAGGTCGTGACGTACGGGCAGGTGGCGGCACTGGTCGGGCGGGCGCGGTCGGCTCGCGCCGTGGGCGGCGCGATGGGCCGCTGCCCCAACGACGTGCCCTGGCACCGCGTGGTGAACGCGCAGGGCGCGATCGCCCGGCGACGGCAGGAGAGCGGGATGCTGACGCAGCGGATCCGCCTGGAACAAGAGGGCGTGCGCCTGCGGCGGGGGCGGGTGCCGCTGGCGCGCTATCGATGGGAACCGGACATGCGCAGTGCGAGAGGCACGGGCACTCAGAAACCTACGGGTGCCACGAAACGAGTGTTGCGATCCGCGCGAACGGGGGGGAGACGGGGGGAGCGGAACGCGCCCCCCGTCGCTGATCATTGCGGCTGGCGCTGAACCTGAGCTACTCGGGCGCGTCGATGGCGCTCGACATGACGCGGATCCTGGAGGCCGAGCGGCTCGGCTACACTTCCGTGTGGTCGGCCGAGGCCTACGGCTCCGACGCCGTCACCCCGGCGGCGTGGATCGCCGCCCGTACCGAGCGGATCCACGTCGGCACCGCGATCATGCAGATCCCGGCGCGCACGCCGGCCATGACCGCGATGACGGCCATGACGCTCGACGCGCTGTCCGGCGGACGCTTCCGCCTGGGCCTGGGCGTCTCGGGGCCCCAGGTGGTCGAAGGCTGGCACGGCCAGGCGTTCGGCAAGCCGCTGCGCAGGACGCGCGAGTACGTCGCGATCGTCCGGGCGATCCTGCGGCGCGAGAAGCCGGTCGAGTTCCGCGGCGAGTACTACCAGATTCCGTACGCCGGCGCCGACGCCACCGGGCTCGGCAAGCCGCTGCGCTCGATCCTGCACGGCCGCGAGGGGCTGCCGATCTATCTCGCCGCGGTGGGGCCGCGCAACGTCGCGCTGGCGGCCGAGATCGCCGACGGCTGGATCCCGGTCTTCTTCTCGGCCACGCGGATGACGATGTTCCGGGCGTGGCTGGACGACGGCTTCCGGGCCGGGGGCCGCGGCGCCGCCGCCGCGCACGACTTCGACGTGATGCCAATGGTCCCGGTGGTGGTCGCCGCCGACGTGGACGCGTGCCGGGCCGCGGTGAAGCCGCGCATCGCGCTCTACGTGGGCGGCATGGGCGCCCGCGGCCGGAACTTCTACAACGACATCGCGCGACGCTACGGCTACGAGGATGCCGCCGGGCGGATCCAGGATCTCTACCTGGGCGGCCGCAAGGACGAGGCGGCGGCGGCGGTGCCGGACGCGCTCGTCGACGAGGTCGCGCTGTGCGGGCCGCGCGAGCGCATCCGGGAGCGGTTGACCGAGTGGACGGGCGCGGGTGTGACGACGATCATGGTCGCGGGCGACACCACCGCGGTGCGCACGATGGCCGAGCTGGCCCTGTAGCCAAGGAGATCTGCCATGCGGTTGAAGGAGCGAGTCGCGATCGTCACGGGGGCGGCGTCCGGCATCGGGGCGGCGACGGCGCTGGCGATGGCGCGCGAGGGCGCGCGGGTGCTGGTGGTCGACCTCAACGAGGGCGGCGCCAAGAAGACGGTCGCGCAGATCGAGACGGCCGGGGGCCAGGCGGCGGCCGCCCGAGCGGACGTCACGCGCGCCGCCGACAATCAGGGGATCGTCGAGCAGGCCGTCGCCCGGTGGGGCCGGCTGGACGTCTTCTACGCCAACGCCGGCGTGCCGCAGTGGAAGACGGATGTCGAGGACGTGGAGGAGAAGGTCTTCGACCAGATCTTCGCCGTCAACGTCAAGGGGGTCTGGCTCGCCGCCAAGTACGCGCTGCCGGTGATGAAGCGGCAGCGGCGCGGCGTCTTCCTGATCACCGCCTCCACCTCGGCGATCCGGCCGCGGCCGGGCGGCCAGACCTATGCGGCCTCCAAGGGCGCGGTCGTCGTGCTGGCCAAGGCGCTGGCCCTGGAGACGGCCCCGCACGGGGTCCGTGTCGTCGCCATCGCGCCGGTGGCCACCCACACGCCGATGCTGCCCACGTTCATGAACAAGCGCGAGGTGGACGAGGAGGGGCTGCGGGCGTACGTCGCCACCGTGCCGCTCGGGCGCCTCAACGAGCCAGCCGACATCGCCGCCACGGCGGTGTTCCTCGCCTCCGACGACGCCGCGATGATCACGGGCACGTGCGTCGAGGTCGACGGCGGACGGTGCATATGAGCGGGCTCTGCCGGCGAATCCCATGAAGATCGTTCCGCTGGCTGCAGATTCGCTGGGCGTGCGCTCGATGGCCACCTATGTCGAGGCCGGGTCCACCGGCGTGCTGATCGATCCCGGCGCCACCCTGGCCCCGGCGCGCTACGGGCTGCCGCCGAGCCAGGAGGAGTGGGAGGCGCTCAAGCGGGCCAACGACCGGATCTCGGCCTACGCGGCCCGGGCGCGCTACGTCTTCGTGAGCCACTACCACGAGGACCACTTCCGCTCCGATCCGGCGTCCTACGCCGGCCGCGTGGTGCTGGCCAAGGATCCGCGGCGGATGGTGACGGGGGCCCAGGCGCGCCGCGCCCAGGCGCTGTGGGCGGTCCTCGACGGCCAGGCCAGCGTGCAGGCCGCCGACGGCGTCGGGCTGCGCACGCTCGACCTCGAGCTGAGGGTCTCGCCGCCGCTGCCGCACGGCGGCGAGGGCACGCCGCTCGGCTACGTCGTGGCGCTCACCGTCGCCGACCCTCGCGAGGGCGAGCGGTTCGTCTTCGCCTCCGACGTGCAGGGGCCGCTGTCGTCGGTGGCGGCCGCGTGGCTGATCCAGGAACGGCCGACCACGCTGTACCTGTCGGGGCCGCCCTCGTACGTCGAGCGCGAGCTGGGGACGACGGCGATCGACCGCGCGGTCGACAACCTGCAGCGCATCCTCGACGCCACCGGCTGCCGCGTCATCATGGACCATCACGCGGTGCGAGACCCGCGGTTCGCCACGCGCTTCGAGCGCCTGTGGGCGACGGGTCGCGTGGTGACGGCGGCCGCCCATCTGGGCCTCGCGGCCCAGCCGCTGGAGGCGCGCCGCGACCGGCTATGGGCGGCGGTGCGCAAGCCGCCGGTCAAGGCCACACCGCCGCGCTTCGTGCCGCGAGAAGCGCGCCGCGCCGCCAAGGGAGGACGAGTGCAGTGAGTGACACCGCGGAGAAGACGCTCGCGATCGGCGATCCCGCACCCGACTTCACGCTCAAGGCGATCGGGCTCACGGAGATCAGCCTGCGCGACTACCGGGGCCGGAACGTCGTGCTGCTGTTCTACCCGCTGGACTGGACCCCGGGCTGAAGCACCTGCATGCCCGCCTTCGACAGGCGCATCCGCGACTTCGAGGCGGCGAATACCCAGGTGCTGGGTATCTCGACCGACAGCCCCTTCAGCCACGAGAACTGGGCGAAGTCGGTCGGCATCAGCCACTACCCGCTGCTCGCCGATCTCCATCGCTCCGCCGCCCGGGACTACGGCGTCTACTGGCCCGAGTGGAACGCCAACAACCGCGCGACGTTCATCATCGACCCCGCCGGCACCGTGCGCTTCATCGAACGCTACGGCCGCGGCCAGCTCCCCGACCCCGACCGGATCCTCGCCGAGGTGAAGAAGCTCTAGTCTAGAGACCAGCTGGAGACCTGGAAATACTAGGAAGTCCCCAGCCGGTGGACCTCAGGGGTTGGACTCGGCCATTGTCGCAGCTCGCGCGAACGGGGGAGTAAAGAGGGGGGCGTTGACGCCCCCCTCTTTCTCCATGAGCAAGGGCGATGAATGTCGCAACCGAAGCGCGGTCACGAGGCCGTTTCTACGATGCGCGCGGTGGGGTCGCGGTGGTGAGGGCCACGCCTGCGAGCACCAGCAGCGTTCCCAGCACCTCCCACACGCCGACGGGTTCGGCGAGGAGCGTGGTCGCCATCACGACGCCGACGATCGGCGTGACGTTCATGAACACGGCCGCGCGGCTGGCGCCGACGCGCTCGACGGCGCGGTACCACCAGATGTGAGCGACGGCGCCGAGCAGGGCGTGGTACACGACGACGGTCCAGGCCAGGACGGAGGTGAACACGGGCCGCGGAAAGAGCGGCGCGGTGAGCGCCGCCTCGGCGACCAGGATGCCGGTGCCGGCGACGTACGCCGCCGTCGTCGTCAGCGCGGGGGAGTGGGTGAGGACGACCCGCTTGCCGTACAGGGTGTATGCGGTCCAGGAGACCAGGCCGATCATCGTGATGAAGTCGCCGGCGCGTAGCTGATCCAGCCGCAGCATCACCAGCCGTCCATCGGTCACGACCACCAGCACGCCGAGTGCGGAGAGCGTCACGCCGGCCTGCTGGCGCCGGCGTAAGCGCTCGCCGAGGTAGGCGCGGGCACCGAGGGCGACGAGCACGGGCGTCGCCGCTTGCAAGATGGCCGCATTGGCGGCGGTCGTGTAGGCGTAGCCGATATACGAGAGCTGGGTGGACAGGACCAGGCCGCACACGCCGAGGGTGACGAACGCCCGGATGCTGTGAGGCCCGAGCCCGCGCACGGTCTCGGCGCCGGAGCGGGCCAGCAGCGCCACCAGGAACGCGGAGGCGATCACGCCGCGAATGGCGGTGAGGAACACTGGCGGAAAGTCGGCGACGGCGAGCTTACCGGTCGCCGGGAACGTGCCCCACAGGATCGCGATGAACAGCAGCGCCACGTAGGCGCGCGTTTGACTGAGTGCGGGCACCTGCCTATCATAGCCTGCGCTGCCGGCGGCGGCGTGAACCCCCATGGCCGATCACGTCCTGGAAACCCGCGTCTGGCTCGCCCGCCCGCGCGCGCAGGTCTTCGCGTTCTTCGCCGATCCCGAAAACCTCGCGCGCGTGAGCCCGCCCGGGCTCCGCCTGCACCTGCTCACGCCGGCCGCGACCCTCCGGGCCGGCGCCGTGCTCGACTTCGGCGCGCGCTGGCTGGGCCTGCCGCTGCGCTGGCGCACCTACATCCGCGAGTACGATCCGCCCTATCGCTTCGTCGACGTCCAGGTGCGGGGCCCGTGGGCGCGCTGGGAGCATCGCCACGTGTTCCTCGAGGAGGACGGAGGCACGTGGATGGAGGACCGCGTGACCTACGGGCTGCCGCTCGGCCCGCTCGGGCAGGTGCTGCACGCCGCGCTCGTCCACCGCCAGCTCCGCGCCGCGTGGGCGTTCCGGCAGGCGCGCCTGGCCGAGCGGTTCGGCGGGGCGCCGTCCCGCTGAGATGGCGCGTCCCGACGAGCTGGGCGCGCACATGTCGATCGCCGGCGGCCTGCACCTGGCATTGGAGCGTGGCCACGCGCTCGGGTGCTTCGCGGTGCAGATCTTCGTGAAGAACCAGCGGCAGTGGGCGGCGCGGCCACTGGGCGACGGCGAGGTCCGGGCATTTCACGCCGCGCGCCGCGCCACCGGCATCTCCTCGGTCTTCGCGCACGCCAGCTACCTGATCAATCTCGCCAGCCCGGAGCCGGCGGCATGGGCGCGGGCGGTCGACGTGTTCACCGACGAGCTGGAGCGTGCCGAGGCCCTCGGCCTGGCGTGCGTCGCGATCCACCCGGGCTCGCACCGGGGCGCCGGCGTCGAGGCCGGCCTCGCCCGGGTGGCGGCCGCGGTCGGCGAGACCCTCCGGCGCACGCGGGGCTACCGCGTCCGGATCGCGCTGGAAAACACCGCGGGGGCCGGCGGCACCCTCGGCCGCACGTTCGGCGAGCTGGGCGCGCTGCTCGATCGGAGCGAGCGGGCGGAGCGGATGGGCGTGTGCCTGGACACCTGCCACCTCTTCGCCGCCGGCTACGACGTACGGACGCCGGCGGGGTATCGGGCGGCGGTGGCGGAATGCGGGCGCCTCGTGGGGTTCGAGCGCATCCTGGCGTTCCACCTCAACGACGCCAAGGCGCCGCTGGGCTCCGGCCTCGACCGCCACGAGAACATCGGCCGCGGGCGGATGGGCCTCGAGCCCTTTCGGCTGCTGCTGAACGACCGCCGCTTCCGGTCGGTGCCGAAGGTGCTGGAGACACCCAAGGACCCGGAGCCGGCCGCCGATCTCCGCAACCTGGCCGTGCTCCGCCGGCTGCGCGGCGTCAGCGCGACGAGGTCACGCCCACCCGGCGGCAGCGCGCGCTGACGGGGCACGCCGAGCAGCGCGGCGAGATCGGAGCGCACACGTTCTGGCCGAAGGCCACCAGCAGATCGTTGTAGCCGATCCAGAAGCGCCGGGGCAGACGGTCGCGCAGCGTCATCTCCGTCTCCTCCGGGTTGCGCGTGCGCACGTAGCCGAGGCGGTTCGAGATCCGATGCACGTGGGTGTCCACGCAGATCCCGGGCTTGTTGAACCCCATCGTCACCAC
This sequence comes from uncultured Candidatus Rokubacteria bacterium, assembly GCA_963743355.1. Taxonomy (GTDB): domain Bacteria; phylum Methylomirabilota; class Methylomirabilia; order Rokubacteriales; family CSP1-6; genus AR5. Next base: position 835,220 of record CAVUPM010000002.1, on the reverse strand, counting down.
GAGGTTGGCGGTCTTGCGCCCCACGCCCTTGAGCGTGAGCAGCGCGTCGATCGTGTCGGGAACCTGGCCTCCGAAGCGCTCGAGCAGATCGCGGCAGATGCCGAGGATGACGCCGGCCTTGGTGCGATAGAAGCCCACCGGGTAGATGAGCTCGGCGATGCGGGGGGCCCGCAGCCGCAGCAGCGTCTCCGGCGTCGAGGCCACCGCGAAGAGACGGGCGGCGGCCGGGCCGGTCGTGGTGTCCTGCGTGCGCAGTGACAGGATGCAGGCGATGAGAACCCGGAACGGATCGCCCTGGTCGGCAAACTCGGCCAGCGCGGTCGGGTTCCAGGCCGGCCGCGTGCGCCGCAGCCCCCGGATCACCGCGGCGATGTCTACTTGCCCTTGATGGACTCGAGCAGCTCGCGGGCGCGTGGCAGGTCCTTGACGGTCCAGTCGGCCGTGCTGTTGGGGGCGCGTTCCTCGATGACCCGCCGCAACTCGCGCCGGGCGTCGGCGTAGCGGCTCGTGGCGACCAGGACCCGGGCGAGGTCGACGCGGGCGACGGTGAAGTGCGGATCGATCTCCAGCGCCTTGCGGAACTGCTGCTCGGCCTTCGCGCGGTCGCCGCCGAACAGTCCCGGCACCTCCAGGAAGACGTTGCCGGACAGCGCGAGCGCGCGGAGATTGCGCGGATCGAGGGCCAGGGTGGCGTCGACTTCCTCGCGGACGGTGGGCAACAGGAAGAGCGAGCGCATCACGCCCTTGGTGAGCCCCCAGCGCCCGGTGTTGATCCCGTACCAGACGTGCGCCTCCGCGTTCTTGGGTGCGAGCTCCACCGCGCGCTTGCCGATCTCCCGCCCGCGATCGTAGGCGGCCAGCTTGTCGTCGGTGGTCGTCGCCCGGACGTCGCCATAGAGGAAGTGGACGTAGGAGAGCATCACCATCGTGTCCACCTGGCGGTCGCGGGCGAGTGCCGCCTCCAGCAGGTCGCGCGCTCGATCGATGACGGCGGGGTCCTGGTGGTAGCGGGCCACCAGGGCGCGCGCCGACTCCACCGGCGTCTGGCCCGTCGCGACCGCGGGGGACACGAGGAGGACGAGCAGCAGGATGGCCAGGCGGCGACGCGCGCGCATCAGGCTTCACTGTAGCGGGCGACGCCCGCGCCCGTCAAACGCCGGGGGCGGTTGACACGCTCCGGCGCTTCGTTCCATCCTCGGCGGGTGATCGCCCTGGGCGTGCAGACGTGGTCCACGGACGTCGCCGCCGTCGAGCGCTTCTGGCGCGCCGCCGACGAGCTGGGCTACGCGCGCATCACCTACGGCGACGGGTTGTGGGACTTCACCCACGACGGCTGGACGATGCTCGGCGCGCTGGCGACCGCGACGCGGCGGGCGCGCATCGGACCCGCCGTGACGTATGCCTTCGACCCCGCCGCGCACCATCCCTCGTGGCTCGCCAAGCGTGCCGTCACGGTCGATCACCTCTCGGGCGGCCGCCTCGACCTCCGTCTCGCCGTGGGCGCCGCCGACGCCGGGACCCGCGCGGCGTGGGAGCGTCACGGCATCCGCTACCCCGCCGGCGAAGCCAGGGTGGCGGCGCTCGAGGAGGCGCTCGCCATCGTCACGGCGCTGTGGCGCGGCGACACCGTGGACGCGGACGGACCCGTCTTCCGCCTGCGGGGCGCCCGGCTGGCACCCCTCCCGCTGCAGCGACCCGGGCCCCCGGTGTGGATCGCCGCGATGGGGCCGCGCGCGCTGGCGTTGACCGCCCGGCGCGCCCACGGCTGGGAGGCATCGTACGTGACGCCGGCGGGTTTCGCCGCGCTCGCTGCGCGCCTGGACGGCCTGCTCGCGGCGGCCGGTCGTGGGCGGGGCGACGTCCGTCGCTCCGTGGAGACCGACGTGATGCTGGCGGACTCGCGTGACGAGCGGGAGCGCTGGGCGCGCCGGTTCTGCGCCGAGCGCGGCGTCCGCCCCGGCGACGCCGTGATCGACACGGCGCTGATCGGCGACGCCGATACGATGGCCGCGCGTGTCCTCGAGTACGCCGGCGCCGGCGCGACGGACCTCATGCTGGGCTTCGCCGATTTTCCGGCGACCGGCATGCTCGAGCGCTTCGCCCGCGACGTGCTCCCGCGCGTCGCGACCCCCGTGCGGGGGGGCGTGAGCCGGTGAGGCTGCGTGCGCTCGCGATCGCCTGCGTGGCCGGGTGGATCGGCATCGCGGCGTTCTTCTCGTTCGTCGTGGCGCCGCTGGTGTTCCGCGTCGTCGATCGGACGGCGGCCGGACAGGCGGTGTCGGCGGTGCTGCCGCACTATTACGTCTGGGGCGTCGTGCTCACCGCGGTCGCGCTGGCCGTGTACGTCGTCCTGGCGGTTCGCGACGCCGGCGCCCGCCTCGGGCACGCCGCGGCGGCCGTGCTGTGCGCGACGATGCTGGCCGGGCTGGCGTGGGCGTGGCTGGTGGTGCTGCCGCGCGCCGAGGCCGCGCAGCGGACGCGCGGCGACGCCGCGTTCGCCCGCGCCCATCGCCGGGCCATGCAGCTCAACGGTCTCACGCTGGCGGCCGGCGCGGCGGTGCTGGGGCTGGAGGCGCTCAGGCGAGGTCCCCGGCGTAGCCGGTGAGATCGAGCAGCGCGCGCAAGCGATCGGGGACCGCCGACAGCGGCTCCAGCGCCATCGCCTCGCAGGCGGCCAGGATCAGCCACGAGCGTGTCTCGGCGCCGCCGGGCAGCGCGCCGCGGGTCGGCGTGCGCGCGAGCAGCTCCTCGAGCGTCAGCCGCACGCGCTCGCGGGCCCAGGCCAGTGCCAGCACCGCGCCCTTGTCGCCGTGGCTCTGCAGGCACGCCCGGGCCATTGCGCGGGGCAGGGGGGCGCCGGGCGCGTAGGCGGCGGCCAGGTCGCGCAACGCGGCGGGGACCGCGCCGGGCGGCAGGGTGGCGAGCTCGCCCGCCAGCTCGAGCAGCCGCGTCTCGGCCTCCATCGGCTTTGGCGGGCGGGCCGGGCTGGCCCGCGCTTTGGTCGAACGAGGCCTCGCCTGGCCCGGCTTGGCCGGGCGCCCCGCCGGGGCGCGGCGCCGCGGCCGGCGGCTCGCCCGGCCGGCCGCCTTCTTCTTCGCACGCTTCGCGGGGCGCTTGGGCCTACTCGTAGCGGAGCGCTTCGATGGGATCCAGCCGCGCGGCCTTGCGCGCGGGATAGAAGCCGAAGAAGATGCCGACGGCGGCGGCGAAGCCGAACGCCAGCGCGATGGACTGGGGCGCCACCACCGTGCGCCACTCGGCAAAGTAGCTGAGAGCCTCCGCGCTGCCCAGCCCCGCCGCAATCCCGATCACGCCGCCGATGAGGGACAGCGTCACCGCCTCGATGAGAAACTGGCCGAGGATGTCGCGCCCGCGGGCACCGACCGCCATGCGGAGCCCGATCTCGCGGGTGCGCTCGGTCACCGAGACCAGCATGATGTTCATGATGCCGATCCCGCCGACCAGCAGCGACACCGAGGCAATCGCCGCGAGCAGATAGGTCATGACCTTCGACGACTCCTCCTGGGTCTGGAGGATCTCCGACAGGTTGCGCACGTTGAAGTCGTCGTCCTGGTACGGCTGCAGGCGGTGACGCTGCCGCAGGAGGTCCCGGAGCCCGGCTTCGGCCTCCTTCATGTCCTCGCCGGGATGAATCTTGACCGAGATGGCGTGCACCGCTCGCGGATTGGAATTGCTCTTGCCCAGCACCTTCTTCTTGGCGGTCGAGATCGGCATGAGGATGACGTCGTCCTGGTCCTGGCCCCAGGAGGTCTGCCCCTTGCGGTCGAGCGTGCCGACCACCGTGAACGGGACCTTCTTGATCCGGATGATCTGGCCGAGCGGGTCGGCGTCGCCGAACAGGTTCAGCGCGGTCGTCTGGCCGAGGAGGGCGACCTTGGTGGCCCCGTCCACGTCCTCGGGCCCGATCGGGCGGCCGCTGAGCACGATCCAGTCGCGCGCCTCGAAGTAGTCGGCGGTGACGCCCTGGACGGTGGTGGCCCAGTTGAGGTTGCCGGAGACGACCTGGGCGGTGCCCCGCATCGACGCCGCCGACACCTGCACGGCCGCGATCTCGCGCGCGATGGCGACCGAGTCGTCCTCCGTGATCGTCAGCTGCGAGCCCTGGCCGATGCGGACGCCGCTCGTGGTGACCGAGCCCGACAGCACGATGATGAGGTTGGAGCCGAGGCTCTGGATCTGCTCGGCGACGCGGGCCGAGGCGCCGGCGCCGACGGCCACCATCGCGATGACGGCGCCGACACCGATGATGATGCCGAGCATCGTGAGCGCGCTGCGCAGCTTGTTGACGCGTAGCGCGCGCAACGCGATCCGGATCGACTGCGCGGCGGCCGTCACGCCAGCGCCTCTTCCTCGGCGGGCAGCGCGGCCAGCGCGGCTGCCGCGTCCTGGGGCGCCGGGCGCCGCTCGTCGCTCATCAGGCGGCCGTCACGGAAGACGAGGACGCGGCTGGCGTAGGTCGCGATGTCCTGCTCGTGGGTCACGAGCACGATCGTCAGCCCCTCGCGATTGAGGCGCTGCATGAGCGCCAGGATCTCGATGCTCGTGCGCGTGTCGAGGTTGCCGGTCGGCTCGTCGGCGAGGATCACCGCCGGCTCGTTGACGAGGGAGCGGGCGATGGCCACGCGCTGCTGCTGGCCGCCGGAGAGCTGGCTGGGATGGTGGTGCTCGCGGTCGGCCAGCCCCACCGCGGCCAGCCGTTCGCGCGCGCGCCGGCGGCGGTCCCGCACCGGCAGGTCGGAGTAGAGCAGGGGCAGCTCGACGTTCTCGAGCGCGCTGGTGCGGGGGAGCAGGTTGAACTGCTGGAAGACGAAGCCGATCTTCAAGTTGCGCATGCGGGCCAGCTCGTCGCGGTCCAGGCCGGCCACATCGCGGCCGGCGAGGAAGTAGCGCCCGGACGTCGGCGTGTCCAGGCACCCCAGCAGGTTCATGAACGTCGACTTGCCGGAGCCGGAGGGGCCCATCACGGCGACGAACTCACCGGGCTCGATGGCGATCGTGACCCCGCGCAGGGCGTGCACGACGTGGGGGCCCAGCACGTAGTCCTTCGCCACGTTCTCGGTGGCGATGATGGCGGGTGCGCTCACGGTCTGCTCTGCCTACAGCCGCAGCCGCGGCACACCACCGCCGGCGGGCGGCCGACCGCCGGCCGCCCCGGCGGCGCCGACGATGATCTCCTGGCCTTCTTTCAGCTCGCCTCGGAGGACCTCGGTGGTTGCCCCATCGCTGATGCCGAGGGTGAGCGCCACCGCCTTGACCTTGTCGCCCTCGAGGATCCACACCCGGCCCGGCGCCCCGCTGCGCGGATCGCCGCCGCGCGCGTCGCCGCCGCCGGCGAACTCGTCGTATTTCGCGCGCTGCGCCGCGGTGAGGATCTCCCGGATGCGCCCGCGCGTGGCTTCACGGATCTTGCGCCCCTGCGCCTGCCGCTCGGGGTCGGGCAGGCCCTGCAGCGCCATCATCTGCTGGCGGCTGTCGGCCAGGATCGGGTCGAGCTTCTTCTGCTGCTCGTCGCTGAGCCCCAGGCCCTTCACGAGGCGCTCGCGGGTCTGCTCCGTAGAGGGCCGACCGCCGCCCTGACGCCCGCCCCCACCCGAGGCCGCGTCGGCCGCGACGGCGGCGCTGCCGGCCTGGGCGGCGGAGGCCGCGCCGGCGTCGCCGCCGGCCGGCCGGAAGCGGAGCGCGGCGTTCGGCACCTTCAAGACGCTCGGCTTCTCGGCGACGATCATCTTCACGTTGGCCGTCATGCCGGGGAGCAGGCGGCCACCCGGGTTGTCGACGGCAACGACGACGGTGTAGGTCACCACGTTCTGGACGACCAGGGCGGCCTTGCGGATCTGCGTCACGGTGCCCGAGAACGTCTGCGCCGGGAACGAGTCCACCGTGAACGACGAGCGGTCCTCGAGCTTGATCCGGCCGATGTCCGCCTCGTCCACGCTGACCTCGACCTGCATCTTCGTGAGGTCCTCGGCGATGGTGAACAGGGTCGGCGCTTGCAAGCTGGCGGCGACGGTCTGGCCGACGTCGACCGCGCGCGAGACGACCACGCCGTTGACCGGGGCCCGGATCGTCGTGTGATTGAGGTCGGCCTGGGCCTGGACGAGAGCGGCCCGCTTCTGATCGACCTGGGCACGCGCCGATTGCAGCTGCGCCTCGGTCACGCGTAGCTGGGCGCTGGCCGACTGGATGCCGGCGGCCAGCGACTGTTCCTTGGCCCGGGCCGCGTCCAGCAACGCCAGGGCCGAGTCGTGGGCGGCCTGGGAGCTGTCGAGATCGCTCCTGGCAATCAGCTCGCGCTGGAAGAGGGCGGTCTTGCGGTCGAAGTCGCGCTTGGCGTCGACGACGGCCACCTGAGCCTTGGCGGTGTTGGCCCTGGCCTCGGCCAGCGCGGCGCGGGCGTTCTCGACGTCGGCCTTGGCCTTCTGGACCTGGGCCTCCTGGTTGAGGACGGCGGCCTCGGCGGAAGCGACGTCGGCGCGCGCCTGGTTGACCTTGGCCTCGAAGATCTCCGGGTCGATACGCGCGATGATCTGGTTCTTCTTGACGAGGGTGTTGAAGTCGGCGAGCAACTCCTTGATCTGGCCCGACACCTGGCTGCCCACCTGCACGGTGGTGACGGCGTTGAGGTTGCCGGTGGCCGAGACCGCGGCGGTGAGGGGACCCTGCTCGACGCGGGCGGTACGGTACCTGGGCACGCTGCCGCGGCTCTGGGTGTAGAAGTACCCCCAGACGCCGGCGCCGACGAGGGCTGCCACGACCACGACCGAAATAATGCGCTTCATCGCCGGTTAGACGAACCTCGGGGGTCGACTATTTAGGCGAGTTTACCGCCGCCCGATGGCCCGCTCCAGCCGGGCCACGGCGATCCGGTAGTCCGCCAGGGCCTGCGCCTCGGTGTTCTGCGCCTGGGTGAGGAAGAGCTGGGCGTCGGTCAGCTCCAGGATCGTGCCGACGCCGGCGTCGAATCGGCCCTGGGCGAGACGGAAGTTCTCCTGGGCCGAGGCGACGGCCGTCTGGGCGGCGCCGATCCGCTCCTGGGCTTCGCCCATGTTGAGCTGAGCCTGCTCGACCTCCCGGGAGATGTCCAGCTCGGTGGCCCTCACGCGCGACTTCTCGGCCTCCACGGTGGCCTTGGTCTCGCGCAACCGGGCGATCCGGTTGCCGCCGTCGAAGATGGTCCACGACAGCGCGAGCCCGACCTCCCAGATCTCGTTCAGGTCTGCGCGGGCGCCGCCGTATGACGCGTTGGCGTTGATCTCGGGGAAGAAGTCGCGAAAGGCCCGACGCATCCGGGCGTCGGCCTCGTCCACGCGCAGCCGGGCCTGCTTGAACTCCGGCCGCTGGGCCAGGGCCTGGCCCAGCAGCTGCGCGCGGTCGATCGTCATCGCCTGGTAGACGAGGTTGTCCTGCACCTCGGTCGGCGTGGCGGCCGGAATGCCCATGGCCGTGTTGAGCGCCACGCGGGCCAGTCGCTCGGCGTTGCGGGCCCGGATGAGATCGACCCGGGCGTTGGCCACGTCGACCTCGGCGCGCGCCACGTCGGACTTGGGCCGGGTGCCGACCTCGAAGAAGCCGCGGGCGGACCTCAGGTTGAGGTCGGCCCGCTCCAGCGCCTGCTCCTGCACGCGGATGAGGCGCCGCGCGAAATTGATGTTGATGAACGACTCCTTCACCGTCAGCGTGATGAGCTGGCGCTGCAGCTCGACGTCTTCCTGGGCCTGCTCGGCCAGCCGCCGCGCGGCCTCTGTGGAGGCGAAGGTCTTGCCGAAATCGAAGAGCACCTGCGACAAGGTGACGCGGGCCCGGGTCTGTTCGTCGGCCGGGTTGATCGTGTAACGGGTCGCCGCTCCACCCCGGCGCGGGTCGCCGGTCGGGAACTGTCCGCGCTCCGCGTTCTGCGTGCGGGCCGCGGTCCACGAGCCGGTCAGTTGCGGGAGCAGCGGGGCAAACGCCTGGTCGACGCGATGGGAGGCCGCCATGTAGTCCGACAGACGGGCCTGGATCAGCGGCTGGGTCTCGAGCGCGATCCCGATGGCCTCTTCCAGGGTGAGCACGCGGCCGACGACGCGGGCGGCCGCCGTCGGCATCTCCGTGCCACCGGGCGGAGGGCTGCCGGGGGCCGGTGGCGGTACCTGCGTCTGCGCCTGGCCCGTCGCGGAGGACGCCAGCAGGCACAGTGCGAGGACCACCGAGGCCGGAGCGATCCGCATCCGAAGTCTCCTTCGCGCCGGCAACACAGGCGCGGTAAGCGTCACGAGCGTGTCGAACACGCCCGAGGATAACACGCAGCACGGCGGGGACCTCGAAGCCCCGGTGGACATCGATGTGGACAACCGGTGGAGTAGCGGGACACGCCTGTGGATGTCTTTTTTCTTGACGCCTGCTACATGCTGGGTGTTACATCGCGGGCACCACAAGATCTAGGAGGTGGCCTAATGCTGTCGGAGATTCGCCCACCGAAGGTCGGCACGTGGACTGAGCCAGCCCTGCGCGTGCTCCGGGAAAGGTACCTGCTCCGCGACGAGCACGGGGAAGTGATCGAAACACCGGAGGAGATGTGCTGGAGGGTGGCCCAGTCCATTGCGGTGGGGGAGGCGCGCTACGGGCGCAGCCCGGCGGCGGTGCGCGAGGTGGCGGCAGCCTTCTACGACATGATGGTGGACGCCTACTTCATCCCGAACTCGCCGACCCTCATGAACGCGGGCAAGGGCAACGGCTTGCAGTACTCGGCCTGCTACGTGTTGCCGGTGGGCGACTCGATGGAGGAGATCTTCGACTCCGTCAAGGCGGCCGCCATCATCCACAAGTCGGGGGGCGGCACCGGCTTCGCGTTCTCACGCCTGCGGCCCAAGGACGACCTCGTCGCCTCCACCGGCGGGCGGGCGTCCGGCCCCGTCTCGTTCCTGCGCGTCTTCAACAGCGCGACCGAGGCGGTCAAGCAGGGCGGCACCCGGCGCGGCGCCAACATGGGCATCCTGCGCGTCGACCATCCCGACGTGCTGGAGTTCATCGACTGCAAGCTCGACGGCGGGATCACCAACTTCAACATCTCGGTCGCCATCACCGACACGTTCATGGACGCGCTGGCCCGGGGCGAGGAGTACGACCTCGTCAACCCGCACAACCACGTGGTGACGGATCGGCTCAGCGCGCGCGAGGTGTTCGAGCGCATGGTGCGGGCGGCGTGGCGCACGGGCGATCCCGGCATGGTGTTCATCGACCGGATCAACGCGAGCCCGGCCAACCCCACGCCCAGCCTCGGGGTGGTGGAGGCCACAAATCCTTGTGGCGAGCAACCGCTGCTCCCCAACGAAGCGTGCAACCTCGGCTCGCTGAACGTCTCGCGGTTCGCCCGGCAGGGCGACGACGGCGAGTGGTCGATCGACTGGGACGAGATGGAGCGCGTCGTCCGGCTGGCCGTGCGCTTCCTGGACGACGTGATCGAGATGAACCCGTACCCGCTGCCGGTCATCGACGAGACGGTGAAGTCCAACCGCCGGATCGGGCTCGGGATCATGGGCTGGGCCGACCTGCTCTTCATCATGGGCGTCCCCTACGACAGCCAGGAGGCCATCGACCTGGCGGATCGGCTCATGTCGTTCGTGAAGGACACCTCGCACGACCAGTGCGGCAAGCTGGCCGAGGAGCGGGGCCCGTTCCCGAACTGGAGCGCGTCGATCTACCGTGACGTGCGGCCGATGCGGAACTCGACGGTGACGACGATCGCGCCGACCGGCACGATCTCGATGATCGCCGGCTGCTCGTCGGGCATCGAGCCGATCTTCGCCCTGGCCTTCCAGCACCGCGTCAAGAACCCTGACGGCGAACGCGTGCTCACCTTCGTGAACGAGACGTTCGAGCGCATCGCCAAGGATCAAGGCCTGTACTCCGATGCGCTGAAGGAGGAGATCGCCAAGCGGGGCTCGCTGCACGGGATCCCCGGCGTGCCGGACGAGGCCGTCCGCGTGTTCAAGACCTCGCACGAGATCGCCTACGAATGGCACGTGCGCCACCAGGCCGCCTTCCAGCGCTACACCGACAACGGCGTGAGCAAGACGATCAACCTGCCCAACGACGCGACCGAGGAGGACGTGGCCAGCGCCTACCGGCTGGCGTGGGAGCTGGGCTGCCTGGGCATCACGGTCTTTCGTGACGGCTGCAAGGGTGAGCAAGTGCTGAACATCGGCGTGAAGGACAAGGCGCCGGCCCCGGCGCAGCCGGTCGGGCCGTCGGTCGTCAAGCCACGGCCCCACAGCCTGTCGGGGCGGACCTACCGCGCCGAGACACCGATCGGGACGGCGTTCATCACGGTCAACGAGACCGAGGATCGGGAGCCGTTCGAGGTGTTCGTGCAGGTCGGCAAGGGCGGGTCCGACACCATGGCCGTGGCCGAGGCACTGGGCCGTCTGATTTCGCTCACGTTGAGGCTACCTTCACCGATGTCGCCTCAGCGGCGGCTCGAGGAGGTCATCAGCCAGCTCTCGCGGATCGGCGGGGCCCAGCCCCTGGGGTTTGGCAAGGGCAAGGTGCTCTCGCTCCCCGACGCGCTGGCCCGCACGCTGGCCGAGCACACCGGTCAGCTCAAGCCGGCGTCCGACGGACCCCCGGCGATCAGGGCCACCGAGCAACGCCGCATCGGCGACCTCTGCAAGGAATGCGGCCAGGCCACGTTCGTCTACGAGGAGGGGTGCAAGAAGTGCCTCTCCTGCGGATACAACGAATGCTGATCCGCCTGTTCCGCCGCCTCCGCGTCACCCGCGTCGCCCGCCAACGCGGCCGCCGTCGCGCCCGCCCCCGGCGGCGGTAAACCGCGATGAGCAGCGATGAAGGACGAGAGGAGCCGACAAAATAGCCGGCGATAAGAGTGGGCGCCGACAGCGCCCGTAGTCGGGCGCTCGAAGCTATTCGATCGCTGGTGCGAGATCCCGTTGGGGGGTAGGAGGGGGGAGCGGCGGCCGCTCTTCCCTTCCAACAAGGGGTAGACTTCGCGCATGTTCTCCGGTGGCTCCTATGCCGAAGTGGCTCGCTGGCTGCGCGTCTTTCTCACGTCGCACGCCAAGCGTGAGCATCCCCGCGTCGAGGTCGTCCTCGACGCGGACGACGCGCTCCAGGGCCGTGCCTACCGTGCGCGCCTGCGGTTCGGTGAGCGAGTGAGCGAGCCGATGGAGCTCGACTTCAAGGAGGTCGCCGACCACCGCGGCGCGCTCGCCTGGTGTGCGGCGCTGGCCGCGCGCACGCGTGCGCAGGCGCGCCGCCTGCTGGCCGCCGGGAGCGCCAGCGACGTCCGCGCCCGCTAGAACGTCTCCGCCCCGCTGGCTGGCAGCGGGGGATGTCAACGGCTTCCTCGGTCTCGCCCTCGACAACACCACCAACCTCGTCATCCTCTCGAGCCTGCTGATCGGCGTCTTCGGGTTCCCGGCCGACCTGGTCCTCGGCCGGATGCTGCCGGGAACGGCGCTCGGCGTGCTCGTCGGCGATCTCGCGTACACGGCGATGGCGGTGCGCCTGGCGCGCCGCACCGGCCGCGACGACGTCACCGCGATGCCCTTCGGCATCGACACGCCGACCCTCTTCGCGATGGTCTTCGGCGTGCTGGGTCCGGTGAAGCTCGCCACCGGCGACCCCGTGCTCGCCTGGAAGGTCGGCATGACGGTCACCATCGCGATCGGCGCCGTGAAGTGTGTCCTGTCCTTCGCGGGGGACTGGGCGCGACGCGTGGTGCCGCGCGCGGCGCTGCTCGGCTCCATCGCCGGCGTCGCCATCCTGTTGATCGCCTTCCTGCCGATGCTCAAGATCCTGCGCGACCCGCTGGTGGGTCTCGTGGCCCTCGTCGTGCTGCTGCTGGCGCTGGTCGGCGGCGTACGGATGCCGTTCGGCGTGCCGGGTGCGTTCGCGGCCGTGCTGGCGGGCGCCGTGATCTTCTGGCTGCGCGCGGGCCTCGGCGGCGCCGGCCAGCCGCCGCCCGCCGTGGGCGCCGGCCTCGCGCTGGCGATCCCGTGGCCGACGCTGGCCTGGGTCGGCGCGCTCGACGACGCGCTGCCGTACCTGTCGATCGCACTGCCGTTCGCGCTGGTGACGATCGTGGGCGGCATCGACAATACCGAGAGCGCCCTGGCGGCCGGCGACGAGTACCGGACGCGCGACATCCTGCTGGTCGAGGCCCTGGCCACGGTGCTGACCGGATTCTGCGGCGGCGTGATCCAGAACACGCCCTACATCGGCCACCCCGCCTACAAGGCGATGGGCGCCCGGGCTGGCTACACGCTGGCCACCGGGCTCGTGATCGGCGTCGGCGCCGCGGTGGGCGCGCTGGGCGCGCTGGTCGGGGTGCTGCCCGAGGCGGCGGTGGCGCCGATCCTCGTCTTCATCGGGCTCGAGATCACCGCGCAGGCGTTCCTGGCCTCACCCGCGCGCCACGGCGCCGCGGTGGCGCTGACCTTCGTGCCGGTCGCCGCGGCGGTGGTGCTGATCCAGCTGGGCGGCATCCTCGCCGCGCTCGGCCGCTCGACCGCCGACCTGGCCGGCGAGGCGGCGGCGACGTACGGCGCCCTCCTGGTGCTGGGCAACGGGTTCATCCTCACGGCGGTCCTGTGGGGCTCGGCGCTGGTCTTCATCATCGAGCGGCGGGCCGCGGCCACCGCCGTGGTGTTCGCGATCTGCGGCCTGGCCACGCTATGCGGCCTGGTGCATTCCCCGCTGCCGAGCGGCGCCGTGTTCTGGCCGTGGTCGGCGGCGGCCCCACTGGCGGTGGCCATCCCCCTGGCCGGCGCCTACGGCGCGCTGGCGGCCGTGGCGCTGCTGTCGGCGGCCCGGACGCGCTAAGATCGAACCGGAGGGTAGCGTCATGACCATCGCGAGTATCCTCGCCACCAAGGGCGACAAGGTCGTCACCGTCCGCGCCGAGCAGAGCATCCGCGAGGCGCTCGGTGTCCTGGCCCAGCACAACATCGGGGCGCTCGTCGTCGTCGACGCCGGGATGCGTCCGATCGGCATCCTCTCCGAGCGTGATATCGTCCGGGCCGCCGCCAAGGACGAGAACGTCTTCCCCCTCCTGGTGAGCCAGCTGATGACGCGTGACCTGGTGCTCGGCGGCCCCGGGGACGACCTCGGCGCGGTCGGCCAGACGATGGTCCAGCGACGGATCCGCCACCTGCCGGTCGTGGACGGCGGCAAGCTCGTGGGCATGATCTCCATCGGCGACGTCGTGAAGGCGCAGCGCGACCAGTACCAGGGCGAGGTCGACACGCTGCAGACGATCGTCATGGAGGGTGGCCACTGATGAGCCTCGGCACCGCGGAGCGCCCGCTCCGCGTCGCAGTGGTGGGCGCGGGTCCGGCCGGCTACTACGTCGCCGAGCATCTCCTGCGTCGTGCCGACCTCGTCGTGGACGTCGACATGTTCGACCGGTTGCCGACGCCCTACGGTCTCGTGCGGGCCGGCGTGGCGCCCGACCACCAGAAGATCAAGGCGGTGACCGCGGCCTTCGACAAGGTGGCGGCGCACCCGCGCTTCCGGTTCTTCGGCGGCGTGGAGCTGGGCAAGGACGTCGGCGTCAGCGACCTGCGCACGCACTACCATCAGATCGTCTACACGACCGGGGCCCAGACCGATCGCCGCATGGACATTCCCGGCGAGGATCTGCCGGGCAGCCATCCCGCCACCGAGTTCGTCGCCTGGTACAACGGCCACCCGGACTACCGCGATTGCCAGTTCGATCTCTCGCAGGAGCGCGTGGCCGTCGTCGGTGTCGGCAACGTGGCCGTGGACGTCGCCCGGATCCTCTGCCGGACGCCCGAGGAGCTGGCGAAGACGGACATCGCCGACCACGCGCTGGAGGCACTGCGGCAGAGCCGCGTGAAGGAAGTCTATCTCCTCGGCCGCCGGGGTGCCGCCCAGGCCGCGTTCACCAACCCGGAGATCAAGGAGCTGGGCGAGCTGGACGCCGCCGACATCGCGGTGGTGCCGGAGGAGGTGGAGCTGGACCCCCTCAGCCGCGAGGCGCTGGAGAAGGGCAACGATCGCGCCGGCACGAAGAAGGTCGAGATCCTCCAGTCCTACGCGCGCCGCGCGCCGATGGGCAAGCCGCACCGGCTCACCCTGCGATTTCTGGTCTCGCCGGTCGCGGTGCTCGACAACGGTGCCGGCGCCGTCGGCGGCATCCGACTCGTGCGCAATCGGCTGGTGGCTTCTGCCGCCGGCACCATCCGGGCCCAGGCGACGGACCGCTTCGAAGACCTCCCGGTCGGGCTCGTGTTCCGCTCCGTCGGATATCGTGGCGTGCCGCTGCCCGGCATTCCGTTCGACGACAAGTGGGGCGTCGTGCTCAACGAGAAGGGGCGTGTGCTCGATCCGGCCACCAAGCAGCCGCTGGCGGGGGAGTACACGGCCGGCTGGATCAAGCGTGGGCCCACGGGCGTCATCGGCACCAACAAGCCCGACGCCGCCGAGACCGTCACCGGCATGCTCGAGGACGTCGCGGCCGGGCACACGCTGGAGCCGGCCGAGCCCGAGCCCGACGCCGCCGAACGTCTCGTGCATCAGCGCCGCCCCGACTACATCGCTTACGCCGACTGGCTGCGTCTCGACGAGCTGGAGATCGCGCGCGGCCGGTCCCGCGGCTGTCCCCGGGTGAAGTTCACGCGCGTGGACGAGATGCTCGGGGCGCTCGGGAATCGCAGCCGCGAATAGTTTGAGTGGGGGGCCCCGACATGGCCCCCCACACCCCCCAGCATTCGGAGCGACCCGGCGGAGCCGTGTCGCTCCTCTGGTGCACGCTCGCGCCTGGGGCCCGACATGGCCCCCCAATCATCATGGGGGCCTCGACATGGCCCCCAAGCCCCCAACGCTCGTCACGCCCCGGGAAACCCGGGGCGCTCCTCGGTCTTGCGTGTGCTCTCCGGGCCCAGATCGAGACGGCCCACCCCGCAGGACGAAATGCCCCCGCATTTCCGAGCACGCCCCCCAATCACTCGAACCCGCCCCGGCTCAGCCGTGGCGGTCCTCGATGACCCGCGAGGTCGGGGCCCCCGACCCAGCCGTGACGCTTCTCGACCACGCGATTCGTGCCGCGGCCGTGCCCGCACCTGTTCGGTCCTGAATAAGCGCTTGACCCTGTTCGTCAGACGAGTGTTAAATGAGCGAACGTATTGTGAATCTCATCACGAAGGTCAAGGAGGAGGCGCCATGAGGGCGTTTCTCAGGTCGTTCACGGCTGCGGCCGCTGTGATCACGCTCGTCGCCGGAGCGGCGATGACGTCCGCATGGGCGCAGGGCGTGTGGAAGGCGCCGGGCGATGCCAAGGCCACGAAGAACCCGGTGAAGGGCGTCGGCAGTGCGAAGAAGAACATCGAGACCAATTGCGTCACCTGCCACGGCGCCGGCGGCAAGGGCGACGGTCCGGCCGCGGCGGCGCTGCCTGCCCCCAAGCCCGCGGACTGGACGTCGGCGAAGGTGCAGGCCGAGTCGGACGGCGAGCTGTTCTGGAAGATCTCGACCGGCCGCGGCGCGATGCCGCCCTGGAAGCACCTGCCCGACAAGGACCGCTGGGAGATCGTGAACTACATCCGGACCCTGAAAAAGTAGCGCGGGGTCGATCAGTCGACGACGCCCTGCCGGCCCCGGCCGGCAGGGCGTTCGTCTATCCGGCGCATGCGGCTGGCCACGATCGACCTGGGGAGCAACACCGTCCGCTTGCTCGTCGCCGACGTCGATCCCGGCGCCCGCGGCTGGCGCGTGGTCGAGACAGCCCAGCGCGTGACCCGCCTCGGCGAGGGCCTGACCGCCAGCGGCCGGCTCGGCCACGCGCCGGCCGAGCGGACGACGGCGGTGGTCGCCGAGTACGTCGCCCGCGCCCGCCGCGCGTCCGCCGAACGGGTGGTGATCGTCGCCACCAGCGCCGTGCGCGAGGCGGCCAATGGTCGCGAGTTCGCCGCCGCGCTGGAGCGCGCCACCGGCGAGCGGGTGACGGTCGTCAGCGGCGACCAGGAAGCCGCGCTGACGCTGGCCGGCGTGCTGGGCGGTCTCACCGACGGCGGCGAGCCCGGCGCCGACACGCTGGTGTTCGACATCGGTGGCGGCAGCACCGAGTACATCCTCGCGCGTGGCCGCGAGCCGATCGCCGCCGTGAGTCTTCGCCTCGGCGTGGTCGATCTCGCGGAGCGGTATCCCTTCCCGGGGCGCGTCGACTGGCCGCGCTACGGAGCCATGCACGCCGAGATCGCCCGTCGGCTGGCCGGCGAGCTGCCCGCCGAGATCCTCGGCTCCCGACCCGGCCGCCTGGTCGGGACCGCGGGCACCGCCACCACGCTGGCCGCCCTCGACCTGGGGCTCCGCGAGTACGACCCGGCGCGGGTGCAGGGCCACGCGCTGGCGCGGGGCGCGATCGAGGCCCTCCTGGCGCGGCTGGCTGCGCTGACGGTCGCCGAGCGCGGCGCCCTGCCGTGCCTGGAGCCTGGCCGCGCTGACCTCATCGTGTGCGGCACCGCGATCGTGCTGGCGACCATGGAGCTCACGGGGTACGGCCGCATGGTCGTGAGCGACTGGGGCCTGCGCGAGGGAATCCTGGTCCGGCTGGGCACCTGACGCGACCGGCCAACCGCCTGTTCTTGCAGCAGAATCAGGCGCAGGGCCGGGCGCCGTGATTTGACAGGGTTGGAGCCGGCGTCTATGCTAGTTCGGCAATATGGATGAGATTGCGGTACTCGTGCTCAATGCCACGTACGAGCCGCTGCACTTCACCAATGCCCGCCGGGCCGTGACCTTGCTGCTGGCCGGCAAGGCCGAGGCCGTCGAGGCCTCCCCCAGGGTGATCCGATCGCCGTCCCGCGTGTTCGCGCTGCCGGCGGTGATCCGGCTGGCAGTCTTCATCCGCAAGCCCTTCCTCGACCGGGTGGCCTTCAACAAGAAGAACATCCTCCGCCGCGACGGCTACACCTGTCAGTACTGCAACCGCCGGGGTGAGCGTCTGACCGTCGACCACATCGTGCCCCGCTCCCGCGGCGGCGAGACGAGCTGGACCAACGTGGTCGCGGCCTGCCTGCGCTGCAACCTCAAGAAGGGCAACCGCCTGCTGCCCGAGTCGGGGTTGAGACTCCTGCGCGATCCGGTGCATCCCAAGTTCGTGTTCTCCACGCACATGCTGAGACATCCCCACGCGCACTCGTTGCTGGACTCGTGGCGGAAGTACCTCGTCGCCGTCCCGATCCCGTCCTAGCGACCGCCGGCGCGATGTTTCGCCTCACGTCGGAGTATTCGCCGCGGGGCGACCAGCCGCAGGCGATCGCCGACCTCACCCGCGTCGTCCGCGACGGCCGCCGCCACGCGGTCTTGCGCGGGGTGACGGGGTCGGGCAAGACGTACACGATCGCCAACCTGATCGCGAGTGTCAACCGCCCCACGCTGGTGCTGTCGCCCAACAAGACGCTGGCCGCCCAGCTCTTCAGCGAGTTCAAGGCGTTCTTCCCGGAGAACGCCGTGGAGTACTTCGTCTCCTACTACGACTACTACCAGCCCGAGGCGTACATCCCGCAGTCGGACACCTACATCGAGAAGGACGCGCTGGTCAACGACGAGATCGACCGCATGCGCCACTCGGCCACCCGCTCGCTGCTGGAGCGGCGGGACGTCGTGGTGGTGGCGTCGGTCTCCTGCATCTACGGCATCGGCGCCCCCGAGACCTATCGCGAGATGCACCTGGCGTTGCGGCACGGCGAGGTGATCGACCGCGACGCGATCATCCGGCGGCTGATCGCCGTGCAGTACGAGCGCAACGACTACGACTTCCACCGGGGGACGTTCCGGGTGCGTGGCGACGTCGTCGAGGTGTTCCCGGCCAACGAGGAGTCGGCGGCAATCCGGATCGAGCTGTTCGGCGACCTGATCGACGCCATCCACCGCCTCGACCCGCTCAAGGGTCAGGTGCAGGAGAGGCTGGACGAGATCCACATCTATCCGGCCAGCCACTACGTCACCCCGGCCGAGCAGCTCGAGCGCGCGCTGGGGACGGTCCAGGAGGAGCTGGGCGAGCGGCTGGCGTTCCTGCGCGGCAAGAACCGCCTGCTGGAGGCACAGCGGCTGGAGCAACGGACGCTGTTCGACATGGAGATGCTGCGCGAGCTCGGCTACTGCCACGGTATCGAGAACTACTCGCGCCACCTCACCGGCCGGCGGCCGGGCGAGGCACCGCCGGTGCTGATCGAGTACCTGCCGCGCGATGCCCTGATCGTCATCGACGAGAGCCACGTGGCGGTGCCCCAGGTCCGCGGCATGTACTACGGCGACCGTTCGCGCAAGGAGTCGCTGGTCGAGTACGGCTTCCGGCTGCCCTCGGCCTTCGACAACCGGCCGCTGACCTTCGAGGAGTTCACGCGGATCACCGGCCAGACGGTGTACGTGTCGGCGACGCCGAGCGAGTACGAGCTGCGGCTGGCCGGGGACGCGCTGGCCGAGCAGGTGATCCGCCCCACCGGGCTCATGGACCCCAGGACCACCGTGCGACCGGCCGGCGACCAGGTGGACGACCTCCTGCACGAGATCCGGGCCCGCGCCGAGCGCGAGGAGCGCGTGCTGGTCACGACGCTCACCAAGCGGATGGCCGAGGATCTCACCGAGTACTACCAGCAGCTCGGCCTGCGCGTGCGCTACCTGCACTCCGACATCGACACGCTGGACCGGGTGGCCCTGATCCGCGACCTGCGGCTGGGCAAGTTCGACGCCCTGATCGGGATCAACCTGCTGCGCGAGGGGCTCGACATTCCCGAGGTGTCGCTGGTGGCGATCCTCGACGCTGACAAGGAAGGGTATCTGCGGTCGTCGACGTCCCTGATCCAGACGTCGGGGCGCGCGGCTCGCAATGTCAACGGGGAAGTCATCATGTACGCGGACAAGGTGACGGACTCGATGGCCGCGGCCCTCCGGGAGACCGAGCGGCGCCGCGCCATCCAGGCCCGCTACAACGAGGAGCACGGCATCACGCCGGAGTCGATCCGCTCGTCGATCCGCGAGCTGCTCCAGACGGTGTACGAGCGTGACTACTATACGGTCGAGGCGGAGGCACCGGCCGCCGAGACGTTCGCGTCGCCGGCCGAGCTGGCCAAGCGGATCGCCGAGATGGAAGCCGCCATGCGCGACGCCGCCCGCCGCCTCGACTTCGAGCAGGCCGCCGAGTTGCGCGACCGCGTGAAAGCCCTCAAACGACAGCAGGTGACGTGAGACAGGAGGAGCGGAGCGACCATCTCAGACAGGCCACCCACGCTTCGACGCGGGCAAGCGCGCCCGCTACAATAATCTCGTGAGTCTCGACGAAAAGCTTCAGCGGCTCCCGGATCGCCCCGGCGTCTACCTCTATCGCGACGCCAAGGCCCAGGTGATCTACGTCGGCAAGGCGGCCTCGCTGCGCAGCCGCGTGCGCTCGTACTTCCAGGACGCCCGCCCGCACGACGCCAAGACCGACGCGATGGTGCGCCAGATCGCCGACCTCGAGTACATCGTCACCGACAACGAGCTCGAGGCGCTGATGCTGGAGGCGAACCTGGTGCGCAAGCACCGGCCGCGGTACAACATCATCCTCCGCGACGACAAGCACTACCCGTTCCTCAAGCTCACCACGAGCGAGGAGTTTCCACGGCTGCTCGTCGCCCGCCGGGTGCAGAGCGACCGCGACACCTACTACGGGCCGTTCTATCCGGCCACCGCCATGCGGGAGACGCTCCGGCTCACGCGGCAGCTGTTCCCGCTGCGCACGTGCTCGATCACCATCGACGGTCGCCTGGAGAGGCCCTGCATCCAGTACGCGATCCACCGCTGCAACGCGCCGTGCACGGGCTGGGAGACGCGCGAGAGCTACGCGCAGACGGTGCGCGACGTGGAGCGCTTCCTGGAAGGCCGGGACGACGCCCTGCTGCGTCGGCTCACCGAGGAGATGGAGGCGGCCGCCGGCGAGGAGAAGTTCGAGCGCGCGGCCGTGCTGCGCGACCAGATCCAGTCGCTCAAGAAGGTCCAGGAGCGGCAGAAGATCATCTCCACCGAGGAGGTCGACCAGGACATCCTCGGCGTCGTGCGCCAGGGGCCCGACGCCTGCGTCGAGCTGTTCTTCGTGCGCAAGGGCCGGCTGGTCGGTCAGGAGGCGTTCTTCTTCGACAAGGTCTCGGGCTGGACCGACGGCGAGGTCTTGTCGGCGTTCGTGCGCCAGTTCTACGGCAAATCCGTAGCGCCCGCGCTCGAAATCCTCCTCTCCGAGGAGGTGCCCGATGCCCCGCTCATCACCGAGTGGCTGTCGAGACTGGGCGGCCGCCCGATCCAGCTCGCCGTGCCCCAGCGGGGCAGCCGGCGCGAGTTCGTGGCCATGGCCGAGGCCAACGCCGCCATTGCCTTGCAGAACCACCTGCTCTCGCGCGACGACCGCCAGCAGTACGTCCTGGGGGAGCTGCAGCGTGCGCTCAACCTGGCCGGGGCACCCAACCGGATCGAGGGCTACGACATCTCCAACATCCAGGGCACCGAGCCGGTCGGCTCGATGGTGGTGTGGGAGAACGGCGGGATGAAGAAGGACGACTACAAGCGCTTCCGCATCCGCACCGTGGTCGGGCCCGACGACTTCGCCTCGCTGCGCGAGGTGCTCACGCGCCGGTTCGCCCGCGCACTCGAGCAGGGGAGCGTGCTGCCGGATCTCGTCTTGATCGACGGCGGGCGCGGCCAGCTCAACGTGGGACTTTCCGTGATGCAGGAGCTCGGCCTCGACTGGATCCCGGTCATCTCCCTCGCCAAGCAGCAGGAGGAGGTCTACGTGGGCGAGAGCGCGCAGCCGCTGGCACTCGATCCGACCTCGCCGGCCCTGCACACGCTGCAGAAGATCCGCGACGAGGCGCACCGGTTCGCGATCACCTACCACAAGAAGCTGCGGGGGCGGCGGACGATCCAGTCGGTCCTCGACGGGATCCCCGGCGTGGGCCCGACCATTCGTACCAGCCTGCTCAAGACGCTGGGCTCGGCGCGGCGGGTGCGCGAGGCGTCGGTGGCCGAGCTGGCCTCGGTCGCCAAGGTGACGCCCAAGCTGGCTCAGAAGATCCACGTGTATTTCCATCCGGTCGAGCCCCCGATCACCGATACTGAGGCCGAGCACGAGCCGACACCGGGGGCCGAGCGGGAACCGGCGCGTGAGCTCGGGAGTTAGCCGACCGAGCGCCAATCGGCTGGCTGTCCAAAACCGGCGCACACAAAGGGGTGACAACGAGATGAAGAGGGCAATCGTGGCAATGGCGGTGGCGGTGACGGTCGCGTTCACCGGTGGTGTGGCGATGGCGAGTTCGTGCCCGAAGGTCATCAAGGAAGGCCGCGACGCGGCCGCCAAGATGAAGGCCGACGACCCGAAGGTGAAGGCTGCGGTGGCGAAGCTGAACGACGCGCAGAAGCTCCACGACGGTGGCAAGCACGCGGAGTCGCTCGCCAAGGCCAACGAGGCCGTGGCCGATCTCAAGAAGTAACACCCCGTGCGGCGAGGGTGGGATCGTGCCACCCTCGCCGCGTTTCTTGCCTGGCTCTCGTAAGTCTGGTAGAAATCAGCCTTAATCATGTCGTCCGACCGCTATCCGTTCAGCGAGATCGAAGCGAAGTGGCAGCACATCTGGGAGACGCGCAAGCAGTTTCGAGCTTTCGAGGATCCCAGCCGGCCCAAGTTCTACTGCCTGGAGATGTTCCCGTACCCGTCCGGCCGCATCCACATGGGCCACGTGCGGGTCTACGCCATCGGCGATCTGCTCGCCCGCTACAAGTGGATGCGCGGCTTCAACGTGCTCCACCCGATGGGGTGGGACGCTTTCGGCATGCCCGCCGAGAACGCCGCCATCGAGCACGGCGTGCACCCGGCGGTGTGGACCTACGAGAACATCGACAACATGCGCGTGCAGCTCCGCAAGATGGGCATCTCCTACGACTGGGATCGAGAGGTCACCACCTGCGATCCCGGCTACTACAAGTGGGAGCAGCTCATCTTCATCAAGATGCTGGAGCGGGGGCTCGCCTATCGCAAGCGCTCCACCGTCAACTGGTGCCCGTCGTGCCAGACCGTGCTCGCCAACGAGCAGGTCGAGGCGGGCCGGTGCTGGCGGTGCGATTCCGAGGTGACCAGGCGCGACATCGATGGGTGGTTCTTCAAGATCACGGCGTACGCCGAGGAGCTGCTGGCGTGGTGCGATCGGCTGCCCGGCTGGCCCGACCGCGTGATGACGATGCAGCGCAACTGGATCGGCAAGAGCGAGGGCGCGGAGTTCGACCTGCCGGTGGCGGGACGTTCCGAGCTGAAGCTCCGCGTGTTCACCACGCGGCCCGACACGGCCTTCGGCATGACGTACGCGGTGCTGGCGCCCGAGCATCCGCTCGTCGACGCGCTGGTGACCGACGCCGAGGAGCGCGCGGCCCTCGAGCGCTTCCGGGCCGAGGTCGCCAAGCAGTCGGAGGTCGAGCGCACCGCCGAGGACCGGCCCAAGCGTGGGCAGCGCCTGAAGGCCCAGGTCGTGAACCCGTTCAACGGCGCCGCCATCCCGCTGTTCATCGCCGACTACGTGCTCATGACCTACGGCACCGGCGCGATCATGGCCGTCCCCGGCGAGGACCAGCGCGACTGGGACTTCGCCCGCCAGCACGGGTTGCCGATCATCGAGACGGTGCAGCGTCCGGCCGGGTGGACCGGCGAGGCGTACACCGGCGACGGGGTGAAGATCAACTCCGGCTTCCTCGACGGTCTCGCGATCCCCGAGGCCAAGCGCCGGGCGATCGACTGGCTCGTGGCGCAGGGCCACGGCACCGCCAAGGTGAACTACCGCCTGCGCGACTGGGGCATCAGCCGCCAGCGGTACTGGGGCGCGCCGATTCCGGTCGTCTACTGCCCGACCGACGGCATGGTCCCCGAGAAGGAGGACAACCTGCCGGTCGTCCTGCCGCAGGACGTGCAGCTCTCGGGCAAGGGCGGCTCCCCGCTCGCCGAGGTCGCCTCGTTCGTCAACACGACCTGTCCGAAGTGCGGCGGTCGGGCTCGGCGCGAGACCGACACGATGGACACGTTCGTCGAGTCGTCGTGGTACTTCCTCCGCTACTGCTCGCCCCACTACGATCGCGGGATGTTCGAGCGGCCGGCCGCCGACTACTGGATGCCGGTCGATCAGTACATCGGTGGCATCGAGCACGCCGTGCTGCACCTCCTCTACGCGCGCTTCTACACCAAGGTCCTGCGCGACCTCGGCCTCGTGAAGGTCGACGAGCCGTTCCAGGCGCTGCTCTCGCAGGGGATGGTCATCAAGGACGGCGCCAAGATGTCCAAGTCGAAGGGCAACGTGGTCGATCCCGACGACCTCATCCGGACGTTCGGGGCCGACACCGCGCGCCTGTTCTCGCTGTTCGCCGCGCCGCCCGAGAAGGATCTCGACTGGAACGACCATGGAGTCGAAGGCGCGAGCAGGTTCCTCAACAGGGTGTGGAGATTAGTCGTGGCTCATCGGGCGGAGATAGAATCAACGCCCTTGACTATGAAGGTCGGGGGGGGCGAGACGCCCCCCCCGACTGCCCCCCGGATCGCGCGGAGGCTACCGTGCGCTCATCCAACTCCCACTCCGGGGGGCGGCCGGGTGTAGCACATCCCAGCACAGCGGAAGGCAAGGCGTTTCGGCGGACGATTCACGAAACGATCGCGCGGGTCACTGAGGATATCGAGCGGGATTTTCACTTCAATACGGCGATCAGCGCGATCATGGAGCTGGTGAACGCGCTCTATGCGTTCGAGGCGGCGGGGGCGGACCGGATGCCGGCCGGGGAGCGGGCGGCGTTGCTGCGGGAGGGGGTGGAGACGGTCCTCCTCCTGCTCGGGCCGTTCAGTCCGCACGTCACCGAGGAGCTGTGGGAGCACCTCGGCCACCCGCAGAGCCTGTTCAAGCAGCCGTGGCCGACGCCCGATCGCGCGGCGCTCACGCGGCAGGAGGTGACCGTGGTCCTCCAGGTGGACGGCAAGGTTCGCAGCCGACTCACGCTCGAGATCGATGCGCCCGCGGACCGCGTCCACGGCCTGGCGCTCGCCGACGACAAGATCCGGCCGTGGCTGCAGGGCCGGCTGATCGAGCGGGTCGTGGTGGTGCCGAACCGGCTCGTCAACGTCGTGACGCGCTCGTGAGGCTCGGCGCCGTGCTGCTCGTGCTGGGCGCCCTGCTGGGCGGGTGCGGCTACACGGTGCACGGCACGTTGCCGTCGCACATCAAGACGGTGGCGGTGCCGATCTTCCAGAACCGTACCCCGGAGCCCGCCATCGAGGGTTTCATCACGCGGGCGGTCGTGGAGGCGTTCTCCACCAACGGGCGGCTGCAGGTCGTCGGCAGCGACAAGGCCGACGCCGTGCTCGACGGCGAGATCGTCGGCTACAGCGTCACGTCCATCGCCTTCGACCAGAACGCCAACGTGCGCCAGTACCGGCTGGTGGTGGCGGTGAACCTCCGCATGCGCGACCTCCGGCGCAACACCGTGCTCTTCAAGCAGGACGCCGTCCGCGAGCAGGCCGACTTCCGCGTGCAGGGCGCCGTGTCGCAGACGATCTCGCGCGAGGAGACGGCGCTGCGGGCGGCCGCGGTGGACATCGGGCGCGCCATCGTGAGCCTGGCCGTCACCCGCTTCTGAGGGGCGCCCCGGCGCCCACCGCGTGGAGTACACCGCCTTCCTGCAGGCCGCCGAGCGCGGGCGGCCGCCCGCCATCGCGCTCCTGCACGGCGGCGACGAGCAGCTCCTCGACGACGGCCTCGACCTGGTCGCGCGCGGGCTCTTCGCCGACGCCTCGGAGCGCGCGCTCGGCCGCGAGGTGCTGGAGGGCGACGGCGTGTCGGTCGAGACGGTCGTGCGCTCGGCGATGACGCTGCCCTTCATGACGAACCGCCGGCTGGTCGTCGTGCGGCGCGCCCAGGCACTGGCGGCCAAGGGCGCCGAGGGGCTCGCGGCTTACGCGCGCGATCCCAACCCGGCGACCTGTCTGCTCCTGCTGGCCGACGAGGGGCTGGCTGCCTCGCGCGAGCGGCGCGCCGACCACTGGCTGCTGGGGGCCCTGCCGGCGGCGGCGGTGGTGACGCTGCCGCTGCGCAAGGGACGGGCGCTGGAAGACTGGCTCAAGCAGCGGGCGGCGGCCGAGGGCTTGACCGTCAGCGACGAGGCGGCGCGGCTGCTCGTGCAGTGGGTGGGCGAGGACGGCGCCCGGCTGCTCGGCGAGGCGCGCAAGGCCGCCCTGGTCGGTGGCCCCGAGCACCGCCGCGTGGGCGTGCACGAGGTCACGGCCGTCGTCGGCGAGCACCGCGTGAGCGACGTGTTCGAGCTGACCCGCGCTGTCGAGCGACGCGACGTCGGGCTGGCGCTGCGGACGCTCGATCGCCTGCTCGCGACCGAGGAGCCGGTCTTCCTGCTGGCCCTGCTCACGCGCAGCGTGCGTGTCGCGCTGACCGTGCGCGATCTCGCCGCCACCGGTCAGTCGGCCGAGCAGATCGCGCGCGCGGTGCGCCCGGTGCCGGCGCCGGTGGTCCAGGCCATCATGGCGCGCGTGGCCGGCGCGGCGGGTGACGGGCTGCCGGCCCAGCTCGCGCGGTGCTGGGACGTCGAGTGGCGCTGCAAGTCCGGCGGCCAGGCCCGAGCGGAGCTGACCGCGCTCGTCGCGGAGCTGTGCGGGGCGAGGTGAGCCGCCGCGTCTGGCTCGCGCTGGCGGCCGTCGTCCTCGCCGTCGCCCCCGCCGCCGCCCAGCCGTGTCCCGACTGCCTGGACGCCGGGGCCGCGCGCGTCGCCCTCGACGTGCCGGCGGGCGCGCCGCTGGCGGGCTACGGCAGTGTCGCCCGCCGCCTGCTGCTCCCGGACGTCCTGGGCCGCCACCCCCACGCGTTCTGGTTCGAGCCCTCTCGGGGCCGGCGCGACACGCTGGCGGCGCGCGCGCTCGTCCTGGAATCCGCGGGCCACCGCGTGGCGTGGGTGGCCGTCGACCTGCTGGCGGTGGACCAGGCCTTCACCGCGGCGGTGGCGGAGCGCCTGCAGTCGGCGGGCGTCCGGCCCGTCACCCTGATCGTCTCTGCCTCGCACACGCACTCGGGCCCCGGCGCCTTCGTCGACTCGTCGGTGCTCGGCTGGCTTGCCCTCGACCGGTTCGATGCCGCGGTGCGCGAGGCGCTCCTCGGCGCCGTGGTCGCCGCCATCCGTCAGGCCGACGCCGCTCGTCGGCCGGCGCGGGTGGCGACGGCGAGCGTGCCGACGCCGGGCCTGGTCCGGAGCCGGCTCCGCCAGGCGCTCGACCACGAGCTGCTCGTCGTGCGCGTAACGGGTGCCCAGGGGGAGCCCCTCGCCCTGGTCTGGAACTACGCGATCCACGGCACAACGCTCGGGCCCCGCAACCTGCTCCTGTCCGGCGACGTGATGGGCGAGGCCTCGGCCCGGCTCGAGCGCGTGCTCGGCGTGCCGGCCCTCTTCGTCAACGGCGCGGTCGGCGACGTGAGTCCGGCCCGTCACGGCGAGCGCGCGACCTCCGAGGTCGGCGCCGAGCTGGCGGGCGCGGCGCAGGCCGGCTGGGTCACCGCCGCGCCGATCCTACGGCCGGCGCTGGCGGTCGGCCTCATGACCGTCACGCTGCCGGCGGCGCGCCTGTCGGTGCGCAACTGCCTGCGCGGTTGGGCCCCGCGCTCCCTGACGCTTCCGCTCGGCTCGGTGTTCCCGCGCGCGACCACCCTGACCGCCGTCACCGTCGGGGACACGGGCTGGGTCACCTTTCCGGGCGAGCTGCAGACGAGTCTGGGGCGGGGGATCAAGCAGGGCGTGGGCCTGCGCCACGTGTTCGTGGCGGGCCTGGCCAACGACTATCTCGGGTACTTCGTGTCCGCGGCCGACTACGATCGACCGACGTATGTCAGCTGCGGGAGCGTCTACGGGCCGCAGACCGGCGGCTGCCTCGCGGAGGCCGCGGCCGGGCTGCTCGGCGCCGTGGCCCGTGGCGAGTCGACCCCACGCGCCCGGGTGGTGTGCGACCGGGACGCGGGCCCCCGATGAGCGGCCTGGCGCGGACTGCTCGTGAGCGTCAGCGCACCCCGGGCGGGTGGCGCCGGGGGAGGAGCCGCACCCGGCGCCGCCCGCCCGGCTCACGCGACATGATTCGTGAGTACTCCGGGCTAGCGGGCGACGAGACGGCGGGCGAGCGCGGACTTCTTGCGGGCGGCGGTGTTGCGGTGGATGACGCCCTTGGACACCGCCTTGTCGAGGAAGCGGATCGCCTCCGCGATGGTGGTGCGCTGCTCGGGCCCCTCGATGGCGCGCGCGACCTTGAGGGCCGTACGGACCTTCGAGCGCACCGCGCGGTTGCGCAGGCGCCGGCGCTCGTTCTGACGGATCCGCTTGATGGCCGACTTCGTATTCGCCACTCGGTGACTCCTCCTCGTGAGACCGCCGCACTCGCCCGGGCGCGCGCGGGGCGCGTGACGGGCCGTCGTGCATCATGCCCGACGGGCGGGGGATTTTCAAGGTGAGCTCGGCCGAGCGGCAGGTGGTCGGGGCGCTCGGGTCCATCGGCGCCGCCACGCTGGCCAGCCGTGTGCTCGGCTTCCTGCGCGACATGATCGTCGCGCTGGCCTTCGGCGCCGGCCCGGTGACCGATGCGTTCTTCGTGGCCTTCCGCATCCCCAACATCCTGCGGCGGCTGCTCGCCGAGGGGGCGCTGTCGACCGCCGTCATCCCGGTGTTCACCGAGTACGCGGTGACGCGGCCCCGCGAGGCGCTGGTCCGGATGCTCCGGGCGGTGCTGGCCGCCGCCCTGCTGGTGCTGGTCGTGACCACGGTGGCCGGCGTCGTGGCGGCGCCGTGGATCGTGGCGGTCATCGCCCCGGGCTTCGGTGGCGATCCAGGCCAGCGCGACCTGGCGGTGCTGCTGACGCGGGTCATGTTCCCCTATCTGGTGCTGGTCGGCCTCGCCGCCTTCGCGATGGGCGTGCTGAACTCGCAGGGGCGCTTCTTCGCGGCCGCGCTCGGACCCGCCGTCCTCAACGTCGGGATGATCGCCGCGGTGCTGACGCTGGCCGCTCGCGTCGACCCGCCGATCCTGGCCCTGGCGCTCGGTGTGCTGGTCGGCGGGGTGGGCCAGTTGCTCGTGCAGATCCCGACCCTGCGCAGCGTCGGCCTCCTCGTCCCGCCGTCCCGCGAGCTCGGCCATCCCGCGCTCGGCCGGGTGGCCCGGCTGCTGTTGCCGGCGGTGTTCGGCCTGGCGGCGGTGCAGGTGATGGTGTTCGTGAACACGTTGCTGGCCTCGCTGCTGCCGGCCGGCTCGATCTCGTTCCTCTACTACGCCGATCGGGTGATGGAGTTCCCGCTCGGCGTCTTCGGCATCGCGCTGGCCTCGGCCTCGCTGCCGGCGATGGCGCGGCAGGCCGCCGCCGGGGACACGCGGGCCGTGGCCGGCACCGTCAACTTCGCGCTCCGGCTGGCCGCCTACGTGTCGGTGCCCGCCACCATCGGGCTGGTCGTGCTCAGCGTGCCCATCACCCGCGTGCTCTTCGAGCGGGGTCGCTTCGGCGCGGCTGACACCGACGCGACCGCGGTGGCGCTCGTGTGGTACGCGCTCGGCCTCGTCGGGTTCGCCGGGGCGCGCATCACCGCCCAGGCCTTCTACGCCGTCGCCGAGCCCGCGACCGCCGTCAAGCTGGGCGTGCTGTCCATCGGCGCCAACCTCGTCGCGGCGGTCGTGTTGATGGGACCGATGGGCCACGCGGGCCTGGCGGCGGCGGCGTCCTTCGGCGCCTACGTCAACCTCGCCGGTCTGCTGTGGGCGGCGCGCCGTCGCTTCGGGCCGATCGGGGGGCGCGCGCTGGCGCAATCGGTCGGCCGCACGGTGCTGGCCTGCATCCCGCTTCTCATCTGGTGCGTCGTATCCCTGCGCCTCGCGGAGCGGATGCCGCTGCAGAGCACGGGACGCCTGGCGGGCTGGCTGGCCCTGACGATCGGCGTCGGCGCAGTGGTGTTCTGGGGGACGAGCGCCCTGGCGCGCTCGTCGGAGCGCGCGGCGCTGTGGGGGATGTTGCCGTCACGCCGTTCACGTTGATATAATCCGCCGTGCACTCCAGGCATCCCGCGCGGTTCGACGTTCGCGCGCGCCCCTCGCACCCGGAGACCCGGCGCCCCTGATGGAAGCGGTCGCCGAGTATCTCGGGGGCCTCCAGAGCGAACAGGGAGCGTCCCGAAATACTCTCGCGGCCTACCGACGCGACCTCGCCGACTTCCTGCGCTTTCTGGCCACGCGCCGGCTTCAGCCGGCCGCCG
Organism: uncultured Candidatus Rokubacteria bacterium; assembly: GCA_963743355.1. Classification (GTDB taxonomy): domain Bacteria; phylum Methylomirabilota; class Methylomirabilia; order Rokubacteriales; family CSP1-6; genus AR5. The sequence goes on along the minus strand of CAVUPM010000002.1, from coordinate 805,907 downwards.
TGGCGCCCGACGACATCGTGAGCTGGCTCGAGCATCTCCGCGAACGCGGGCTGGCGCCGGCCAGCGTGGCCCGCCGGCTGTCGGCGGTGCGCGGCTTCTATCGCCACCTGCTGCGCGAGGGCCAGGTTCACCGCGATCCCACGGAACATCTCGACGCCCCGCGTGCGAGGCGCCCGCTGCCACGCGCACTGTCGCGCGAGTCGGCCACGCAGCTGGTGGAGGCGCCCGACACGCGGCGGCCAGCCGGCATCCGTGACCGGGCGGTGCTCGAGCTGCTCTACGCCACCGGCATGCGGGCCTCGGAGTGCATGGGGCTGCGGCTGGAGGACCTGAATCTCGCCGCCGGCTACGCGATCTGCACCGGCAAGGGCGCCAAGCAGCGGCTGGTGCCGGTCGGCGCCGAGGCGGTCGCGTGGGTCCGGCGTTACCTGCGCGACGTCCGCCCGCGCGAGACGCGTCGCCGCGACTGCGGCCGCCTGTTCGTGAACCCGCGCGGCGGCCCGCTCTCGCGCCAGTCGCTGTGGCTGCTCGTGCGGCGCGCCGCCGCGGTCGCCGGTCTCACGCGACGGGTGTCGCCCCACATGCTCCGCCACTCGTTCGCCAGCCACCTGCTGGAGGGCGGGGCCGACCTGCGCTCGGTGCAGGCGATGCTCGGCCACGCCGACATCTCGACCACGCAGATCTACACGCATCTGCCCACCTCCGCCCTCAAGCGCATGTACCGCCAGTTCCATCCGAGGGCGTCCGTGGAGCCTGTCGCCACGGCTTCGCCCGGGCGTCCCGAGCAATTGGGGTCGAGGGGCGCCACGGCTTCGCCGGGGCGTCCCGAGCAATTGGGATCGAGGGGCGCCACGGCTTCGCCGGGGCGTCCCGAGCAATTGGGGTCGAGGGGCGCCACGGCTTCGCCGGGGCGTCCCGAGCAATTGGGGTCGAGGGGCGCCACGGCTTCGCCGGGGCGTCCCGAGCAATTGGGGTCGAGGGGCGCCACGGCTTCGCCGGGGCGTCCCGACAATTGGGGGTCTGGGGGCCATATCGGGCCCCCAGTCTAGTTGATGGCCCGGCGCGCGCATGCCTATCCGCAGGTGATGCCGACGGCCGCCGACCTCGTGGACGGCGCGGTCGTGGCCGCGCCGCCGGAGCTGGCCGCGACCGACGCGGCCCGGCTGGCGCGCCGGCGGGGCGCCGACGTGCTGGCGGCGGGGGCGGGGCGCTGGGTGCTGCGGGCGGACGCGGCTCGCGCCGACACGCTCGGCGTCGGCGCGCTGCCAATCCGTCGGCTGGCGCGGCCGCTGCCCGTCGTTGCCGTGCGCGATTCCGAGATCGTCGTGCGGCGGCACCTGGCAGCCGGAGCCCCGGCGGTGATCGTGGCGCGCGGCCGCGCCCCGCTCGGCGTCGTGCGCCGGGCGCCGCCCCCGGCGGTCATGGCCATGCAGGCGCGCCTCGAGCGCTCGCTCGGCGCGGAGAGCCTCGCGCTGCTGGCCGCGGTGGGCCGGTTGGCGGCCGACCACGGGGGGCGCGCCTTCGCGGTCGGTGGTCTGGTGCGGGACGCGTGGCTGGGGCGCGACGCCGCGCACCACGACCTCGACGTCGTGGTCGAGGGCGACGCCCGCCTGGTCGCCCGCGCGCTGGCCGACGCGCGGGGCGGCACGCTGGTCGAGCACGAGCGCTTCCTCACCGCGTCGGTCGCGCTCCCCGACGGCCGGCGCGTGGACGTGGTCACCGCCCGGTCGGAGCGCTACGAGGAGCCGGGCGCGCTGCCGCGCGTGATGCCGGCCGCCATCGCCCAGGATCTCCGGCGGCGTGACTTCACCGTCAACGCGATGGCGGTGGAGCTGGCGTCGGGGACCTTCGGGCTCCTGGATCCCCTGGGCGGCGCCGCCGACGTCGCCCGCCGCCGGCTACGCGTACTCCATCCCTTGTCGTTCGTGGAGGACCCCACGCGGATCTTCCGGGCCGCGCGCTACGCGGCCCGCCTGGGGTTCGCCCTGGACGCGTGGAGCCGGCGCTGCCGCGCACTGGCGCTCGAGCTGGCGCCGTACTCGGCGCTGTCGGCGGCGCGCGTCACCGCCGAGCTGGAACGCATCCTGGCCGACGCCGGGGCGGGCGCCGCCCTGGCCGGGCTGGCGCGGGCCGGGGCCTTCCGGCTGCTGGCGCCGCAGCACCGCGTCGGCCGCGCGACGCTCGCCTGGCTACAGGCGCTGCCGGCCACGCTCGCCTGGGCGCGCGCGCACGCGGCGGTGCCGCCGCTCGAGCTCCTCGCGGCCGCTCTCAGCGCCGGCCAGCCGCCGGACGTGGCGGCCGCGACGCTGCGGGGGCTGGGGCTGAGTGGCGCCCCGCTGGGCCGTGTCCGCGAAGCCGTGGCGGCGACGTCCGCGCTGGCCGAGTGCCTGGCGGGCGCGCGGCGGCCAAGCGAGGCGGCGCGGGCGGTGCGCGAGGCGGGCCCGACGACCGCGGCATGGCTGCACCTGGCCGGCGACGCCAGCACGCGCGCCCGGCTCGAGCGCCTGGCCGCCGCCGAGCCGGACGGGCGGTCCCTGCTCGGCGGCGAGGCGGTACTCGGTCTCGGTGTTCCGCGCGGCCCCGACGTTGCCGCCGTGCTGGGCGCGCTGCGCGACGCGCGACTCGACGGTGAAATCCGCGACCGTCTGGGCGAAATCGACTACGTTAGGTCGTGGCTCCAGAACCGGAAGAAGGAGGGGTGATTTGGGCCCGAAATTCATCTTCGTGACCGGCGGTGTCGTCTCCTCGCTGGGCAAAGGGCTGGCCGCGGCCTCGATCGGCGCGCTGCTGGAGGCGCGCGGCTACCGGGTGGCCCTGCAGAAGATGGATCCGTACATCAACGTCGATGCGGGCACCATGAGTCCCTACCAGCACGGCGAGGTATTCGTCACCGACGACGGCGGCGAGACCGACCTCGACCTCGGTCACTACGAGCGCTTCACCTCGGCCCGGGTGACGCGCGAGCACAACATCACGACCGGCAAGGTGTACTTCTCGGTCATCCAGAAAGAGCGCCGGGGCGACTATCTCGGGCGGACGGTGCAGGTCATCCCGCACATCACCGACGAGATCAAGGCCGCGGTCCGCCGGGTGGCGCGCGAGACGGACATCGTGATCGTCGAAGTCGGCGGCACCGTCGGCGACATCGAGAGCCTGCCGTTCCTGGAGGCCATCCGCCAGCTCAAGAAGGACGTCGGCAAGGACAACGTCCTGTACGTCCACCTCACGCTGGTGCCGTTCATGCAGGCGGCCGCCGAGCTGAAAACGAAAGCCACCCAGCATTCGGTCAAAGAGCTGAGGGCCATAGGAATCCAGCCCGATATCTTGTTGTGCCGCACCGATCGCTACCTGCCGCCTGGCATCAAGTCCAAGATCGCGCTCTTCTGCGACGTCGAGGAGGAGGCGGTCATCACGGCCAAGGACGTCGAGACGGTCTACGAGGTGCCGCTGGTGTTCCACCGTGAGGGCCTCGACGAGATCGTCATCAAGCTGCTGGGCCTGGAGGCGCGACCCATCGACCTCTCGCGCTGGGAGGACGTGGTCCGCCGGGTGAAGTCGCCGCGGGCGGCCACGCGCATCGCGGTGGTCGGCAAGTACGTCGAGCTCAAGGACTCCTACAAGAGCCTGATCGAGGCGCTCACCCACGGCGGGATCGCCAACGACGCGCGGGTCGAGGTCGCCTGGATCGACGCCGAGCACATCGAGCGCGACGGGGCCGCCGCGCACTTCCGCGACGTGCACGGCATCCTGGTGCCGGGCGGCTTCGGTGACCGCGGCATCGAGGGCAAGATCGAAGCGGTCCGCTACGCCCGCGAGCAGGGCGTGCCGTACTTCGGCATCTGCCTCGGCATGCAGTGCGCGGTGATCGAGTACGCCCGTCACGTGTGCGGGCTGGCCGGCGCCAACTCCTCGGAGTTCGTGAGCGAGGCGCCCCACTTCGTGATCGACCTGCTCCCCGAGCAGCGCGCGCTCGCCGACAAGGGCGGCACCATGCGGCTGGGCCTGTACCCGATCGTGTTGACGGAGGGCACGCGCGCCTCCCGGCTGTACGGGCAGGGGATCATCCAGGAGCGCCACCGCCATCGCTACGAAGTCAACAACGACTACCTCAAGACGCTCGAGAAGCACGGGCTCGCGGTCTCCGGCCTCTGGGCCGAGAAGCAGCTCGTGGAGATCGTGGAGCTGCCCGAGCATCCCTACTTCGTCGCCGGCCAGTTCCATCCCGAGTTCCGCTCGCGCCCCTGGGATCCGCACCCGCTCTTCGCCGGCTTCGTCAAGGCCGCGCTCGACCACACGCCCCCGACCCCGTGACCACGACGCGCGAGGTCCCCGTCGCACCCGGCGTCACGATCGGTGGCGGCCGTCCGCTCGTCCTGATCGGCGGGCCGTGCGCGATCGAGAGCGAGACGCACGCGCTGATGACCGCCGAGCGCCTCACCGCGATCGCGGCCGACAAGCGGGTCCCGTTCGTCTACAAGTCCTCCTACGACAAGGCCAACCGGTCCTCGGTCAACAGCTACCGCGGCCCCGGGCTCGTCGAGGGGCTGCGCATCTTGCGGAAAGTGAAGCAGACCCTGGGCGTCCCCGTGCTCTCCGACATCCATCAGGTGAGCGACGTCGATCCGGCGGCCGAGGTGCTGGACGTGCTGCAGATCCCGGCGTTCCTCTGCCGACAGACCGACCTGCTCCTGGCCGCCGCCGCGACCGGCAAGCCGGTCAACGTCAAGAAGGGGCAGTTCGTGGCGCCCCGCGACATGCAGAACGTCGTCGACAAGATTCTGTCGAAGGGCAACGAGGCCATCCTGTTGACCGAGCGCGGGGCCTCGTTCGGCTACAACAACCTCGTCGTGGATATGCGCGGGCTGCAGATCATGCGCGACTTCGGCTATCCGGTGGTGTTCGACGCCACGCACTCGGTGCAGCTCCCGGGCGGCGCCGGTGACCGCTCGGGCGGCGAGCGCCGATACGTGCAGGGCCTGGCCCGGGCCGCGATCGCCTTCGGCGTGGACGCGCTCTTCATGGAGATGCACGAGGATCCCGATCGAACGCTGCCCGACGGCCGGCCGCTCTCCGACGGCCCCAACATGCTGCGCATCGACGATCTGCCCCGGCTGCTCGACCAGCTGCTGGCCATCCGGGCGGGCCTGGGCGAGCCGTGAGCGCCCCGCGTCGCGACGCCCGCAGCCTCGCCGAGCGCGTGCTGCGCATCGAGGCCGAGGCGATCCTCGGGCTCGTGCCCAAGCTCGACGAGCGATTCGAGCGGGCGGTGAACGCGATCCATCGGTGTGCCGGCCGCGTGATCGTCACCGGCATGGGCAAGTCAGGTCACATCGGGGGGAAGATCGCCGCCACGCTGGCCGCGACCGGCACGCCGGCGTTCTTCCTGCACCCCGCCGAGGGCGCCCATGGCGACCTGGGCATGGTGGCCCGCCACGACGTGGTGGTGGCGCTGTCGAACTCGGGCGAGACCGACGAGATGCTGACGATCCTGCCGGCCCTCAAGCGGCTCGGCGTGCCGATCGTGCTCATGACGGGCAATCCGAAATCCACGCTGGCCGCCCAGTGCGAGGTCGTCCTCGACGTGAGCGTCGCCGAGGAAGCGTGCCCGATGAACCTGGCCCCGACGGCGTCGACGACGGCGGCCCTGGCCATGGGCGACGCGCTGGCCATGGCGCTGCTCGATCGTCGCGGTCTGCGCCCCGAGGACTACGCGGCGCTCCATCCGGGCGGCACACTCGGCTGGCGGGCGCTGTTCCGCGTGGCCGATCTCATGCACGGTGGCGACACGGTGCCGACGGTGAGCGAGGACGCGAGTCTGCGCGGCGTGGTGGAGGAGATGACCCGGGAACGCGCCCGCTCGGCGGCGGCCGGCGAGGCGCCGCACGCGTGCGGCATGACGACCGTCGTGGATGCCGCCGGCCGGCTCGTGGGCGTCATCACCGACGGCGATCTCCGGCGCCTGCACCTGCGGGGAGGGCCGTTCGACTCGGTGCGCGCCGGCGACCTGGCGACCCGCACCCCGAAGACCATCGGCGCCGACGATCTGGCCGCCAAGGCCCTCGAGGTGATGGAGGGCACGATTACGAGTCTCGTCGTGGTCGACGACGCCCAGCGTCCGCGGGGTGTGATCCATATGCACGATATCTTGCGCGCGAAGATCGTCTAGCCCACGATCGCCCGTCCCACGGGAGACAGGTTTTCGCTTTCGACCTGCCGGGCGCCGTGGTAGGGTGGTACCGAATTTGCACGGCGTCCCCCATGCGTAACGTGGCGCGGGTCATCCTGGCGGTCGTCGTTGTGTTCGTCGTCGCTGTGGCCGCGATGCTCATCGTCAGGAGCCGCACCGTCGGAGTCGAGTCGCTGGGGCCGTCGCCGTCCACTGCCGACCTTCAGATCAAGGAGCTCGATCTCGAGGAGGAGGCCAAGGGGGTGCGGTGGCGACTGAAGGCCGAGCAGGCATTGATGTACGACAAGGCCGGCCAGACCCAGCTGCGCAAGCTGGTCGCCAACATCTACGAGCGCGAGCGGGAGTGGACGATCGTCGGCGATGAGGGCGAGCTCGACCGCGTGACCAAGAACGTGGAGGTCCGCCGCAACGTGGTCGTGACCTCCAACGACGGGTGGCGCCTGGAGACGGCGGTGTTGCGCTGGGACGCCGACAGCAAGCGGCTGTGGACCGACACGCCGGTCATGCTCAGCCGTAACGGCTCGGTCGTGCGCGGCAGCGGGCTGGACGTGCGGCTGGACGCGGAGGCCACGACGATCAGCGGACCGGTGCGGGCGACGTTCGAGATCGGCAAGAAGCGATGAGGCGCGCGGTCCCGGTGGTGGCGGCCACGGTGGTCCTGGCCATGGCCGCGGTGGGGGCGGCGGCGCCGCCGCGCTCGACCGCCGTCCAGCCCGCGCCCCCCGCCGGGGTGAAGTCGGAGCGGTCCCGGGAGGACCGGAGCCAGCCCGTGACGGTGGACTCTGACAAGATGGAGCGGTTCGGCAAGGAGAGCCTGGTGATCTTCTCGGGCAACGTGGTCGCGCGGCAGAACAACTCGGTGCAGTACGCCGACCGCATGGAGGTCTACCTGGACGAGAAGGGCGATCGTATCTTGCGGACGGTGTCGACCGGCAACGTCCGCATCATCACGCGCGACTGCCGTACCGGCACCGCCCGCCGCGCCGAGTACCACGAGCTCGAGCAGCGCGTGGTCCTGTCGGGCAACGCGCGGGTGTGGCAGGAGGACAACGTCGTCAGCGGCGAGAGCATCGTGATCTATCTCTCCCAGGACCGCTCGGTCGTCGAGGGTGGCAAGCAGGAGCGCGTCAAGGCCATCTTCTACCCGCGCGACGAGAAGAAGGACCGGGACGGCACCGCGACGGCGAAGGCGCCGGCGACCACCGCGGCGCCGCGCTGCGCCAACTGACGACATGGAAGGGCTCGTGGCGCAAGGCCTCCAGAAGTGGTTCAAGCACCGCAAGGTGGTGGACAACGTCTCCCTGGACATCCAGCGCGGCGAGGTCGTGGGGCTGCTGGGGCCCAACGGGGCCGGCAAGACGACGTCGTTCTACATGATGGTCGGCTTGCTGCCGACGGAAGGCGGACGTATCTTTCTGGAGGGGCAGGAGATCACCGCGCTTCCCATGTATCAGCGCTGCCGCCTGGGCGTGGGATATCTGCCCCAGGAGTCGTCGGTCTTCAGGAAACTGACGGTCGAGGAAAACCTCATGGCGATCTTGGAGACGCTCGATCTGGCGGCGGACGAACGGCGCACGCGGGCGCAGGATCTCCTCGCCGAGCTCGACCTGACCGCGCTGGGCCCGTACCCGGCCTACACGCTGTCGGGCGGCGAGCGCCGGCGGCTGGAGATCACGCGGGCGCTCGTGACCTCGCCGCAGTACCTGCTGCTCGACGAACCGTTCACGGGCATCGACCCGATCGCGATCGCCGACATCCAGGAGATCATCGCGCGGCTGCGCGACCGGGGGATCGGCATCCTCATCACCGATCACAACGTGCGCGAGACGCTGGCCATCACCGACCGCGCGTACATCCTCTACGACGGCAAGATCCTCGTCTCAGGCACGGCCAGCGAAATCGCCAACAATCCGATCGCCCGGGAGATCTATCTCGGGGAGAAATTCGCCCTCTAGGGCGTACGGGGACGAGACGTAGCCATGGCCATGGAAGCGCGCCTCTCACTACGGCAGAGCCAGCGGGTGGTCATGACCCCGCTGCTGCAGCAGGCCATCCAGCTCCTCCAGCTCTCGACGCTGGAGCTGCAGGAGGTCGTGCAGAAAGAGCTGCTCGAGAATCCGCTCCTGGAGGAGGTGGCCCCGGAGACCAGCGACGGGCCGGAGGCGGCCCCCGCCACCCCCGACGCGCCGGCGCCGACGCCGGTGGAGCCGGCCCCGGTCGAGTCCTCGCCGACCGCCGAGCGCCAGACCGACGACCTGCCGTTCGACCTCACGGCGGTGATGTTCGACGACAACAGCGAGGAGCGCTCGCTGGTCGCCCAGGAGGAGCGCGAGGAGCTGCCGTTCGAGAACATCGTGCGCTCCGTCAACTCGCTGACCGACTACCTCGACGAGCAGCTGCGCTTCACCGTCGAGGATCCGCTGGTGCGCCGCATCGGCAACGAGATCATCGGCAACCTCGACGAGGACGGCTATCTCCGGGCCGAGCTGAGCGAGATCGCCGAGCGGTGCGAGACCACCGTCGACCAGGTCGAGAAGGTCCTGCTCCTCGTGCAGGCCTTCGATCCCCCGGGGGTGGCCGCCCGCTCCATCCAGGAGTGCTTGCTCATCCAGCTCAAGGTCGATCCCAACCCCGACCCGGTGTCGGTGGAGATCGTCGAGGAGCACTTCGACGAGCTGAGCCGGCGCCGCTATCCGGACATCGCCCGCGCCCTGAAGCTGCCGCTCGACCGGGTCATGGAGTCGGTCGAGGAGATCATGGGGCTGGAGCCCAAGCCCGGGCGCCGCTTCGGCGGCGCCGACTCGCGCTACATCATCCCCGACGTCGTCGTCCACAAGATGGGCGGCGAGTACGTCGTCGTCCTCAACGAGGACGGTATCCCGCGCCTGCGCGTCAACGCGCTGTACCGGTCGCTGCTGCGCAACTCCGGCGACGAGGCGCGGGCCTACGTGGAGCAGAAGCTGCGCTCGGCCGTGTGGCTCATCAAGTCGGTCGACCAGCGCCAGCGGACGCTGCGCAAGGTGACGCAGTCCATCGTGAAGTTCCAGCGCGACTTCCTCGACAAGGGCCTGCCGTGCCTGCGCCCGCTGTCGCTGCGCGACGTCGGCGAGGACATCGGCATGCACGAGTCGACCATCAGCCGGGTGACCACGAACAAATACGTAGAAACGCCCCAGGGGTTGTTCGAGCTGAAGTTCTTTTTCCACAGCGGTATCGCGTCCGGCGACGGCGAGATGGTGTCTTCTGTATCGGTCAAAAAGATGATCCAGGACCTGCTGGCCAACGAGGATCCCGCCAAGCCGCTGTCCGACCAGGAGGTGGCCCAGATCCTCAAGGGTCGGGGCCTCACCATCGCCCGGCGCACCGTGGCGAAGTACCGCGAGGAGCTGGGCATCCTGCCGTCTCATCAGCGCCGCCTGGCGCCGAAGCGGCGGTGACCGGTCCTCCGCAGCCCGAAGGAGAGGCGGTCATGCAGCTGATCATCAGCGGTCGGGGCGTGGTGCTGACCCCCGCGTTCAAGGACGCCGTGACCGGCAAGGTGGCCAAGCTGGCCCCGCTGCTGCCCACGCTGATCGAGGCCCGCGCGACCTTCACCGCCGAGAAGTTCCGCCGCACCGTCCGGCTCACGCTGAGGGCCCGGCACGGCGTCTTCTCCAGCACGGCGACGGCCGGTGAGCTCACCGGCGCCGTCGACGAGGCCCTCGCCAACCTCGCCCACCAGGTGCGGCGCGCCAAGGATCGTCGTCGGCTCGCGCCGCGCCGGCTCACGCGCGCGGCCCAACGCCGGCCGACCGGCGAAGCGGCCTGAGCATGAGCGGCCCGATCACCTTCGTCGTCATCACGGGGTTGAGCGGGGCCGGCAAGAGCTACGCGATCAAGTGCTTCGAGGACATGGGCTTCTTCTGCGTGGACAACCTGCCGACCACGCTGATCCCGACCTTCGCCGATCTCGTCGCGCGCTCCAACCACACCGCCAGCCGCGTCGCCCTCGGCGTCGACGTCCGGGAAGGGGAGTACCTCACGCACCTGCTCGACACGCTGGGCGAGCTGCGCGGGCGGGGCCATACCGTCGAGGTCTTGTTCCTGGAGGCGAGCGAGGAGGCGCTGGTGCGTCGCTATCGCGAGACCCGCCGGCGCCATCCGCTGGCGCCCGAGGGCAACGTGGTGGAGGGCATCCGGGCCGAGCGCAAGGCGCTGTCGACGATGCGTGAGGTGGCCGATCGCATCGTCGACACCTCGGCCCTCACCGTGCACCAGCTCAAGGACCGCCTGATCGAGATGTACGTCGCGCCCGGCCAGCGGACGGGCCTGACCATCTCGCTCGTCTCCTTCGGCTTCAAGCACGGCGTGCCCTTCGACGCCGATCTCGTCTTCGACGTGCGCTTCCTGCCGAACCCGCACTTCGTGGAGGGGCTGCGTCCCTTCGACGGGCGCGACGCGCGCGTGCGGGCGTTCATCCTCGAGCACGAGGAGAGCCGGGAGCTGCTGCGCCGCCTCGAGGACTTCCTCGGCTTCGTGCTGCCGGCCTACCAGCGGGAGGGCAAGGCCTATCTCACGGTCGCCCTTGGCTGCACGGGCGGGCGGCACCGCTCGGTGGCGCTGGTCGAGGAGCTGAAGGGATTCCTGGACCGTCTCGGCCTGGCCGCCAGCGTGGTCCACCGTGACATGGATCGCGAGTAGCCGTTGAGCCTCGCGTCACTGGCCTTCTGCTTCGGCGTTCACAACCACCAGCCGATCGGAAACTTCGAGGGGGTCCTTCGGGAGACGACGGCCCACGCGTACCGACCCTTCTTCGAGCGGGTGCGGGCCCGCCCCGAGGTCCGCCTCACCGTGCACTGTACGGGCAGCCTGCTGCAGTGGCTGCGCGAGCACGAGCCCGCGACCTTCGATCTGCTCGGCGAGGTCGTGGCGGCGGGACGCGTGGAGCTGCTGACCGGCGGCTTTTACGAGCCGATCCTGGCCATCCTGCCGGACGCCGACAAGCGCGGACAGATCCAGCGGCTCAGCGAGTTCCTGACGACGCACTTCGGCATCCGCCCGCGCGGCATGTGGCTGGCCGAGCGCGTGTGGGAGCCGCACCTGGCGCGCGCGCTCGTCGACGCCGGCGTGGAGTACGTACTCGTCGACGACTGCCACTTCGCGCTGGCCGGACTCGATCCCGACGACCTCGGCGGCTACTACCTGACCGAGGACCAGGGGGCGACGCTGGGCGTGTTCCCCATCAACGAGCGCCTGCGCCATCTGATCCCGTTCGCCGACGTCGAGAAGTCGGTCGAGTACCTGGGCGAGCGGCGCGGCAAGGTGCCGGCGGTGACGGTCATGGACGACGGCGAGAAGTTCGGCGCCTGGCCCGGGACGTACCGGCACGTCTACGAGGACGGCTGGCTCGACCGGTTCTTCGATCGCGTGCTCGAGGCCCCGTGGCTGCGCCTGGCGACGTTCGCCGACGTCGTCGACGCGGTCCCGGCCGCCGGCCGGGTCTACTTGCCGACGTCGTCCTATCAGGAGATGGGGCAGTGGGCGCTACCGGCGGAGGCCGGACGCGCGCTGGAGGAGGCGAAGCGCGACCTGGGCCAGCTCGAGGGCGGGGCGCGGCTGGTGGGCCTGCTGCGCGGCGGCTTCTGGCGCAACTTCCTGGTGAAATACCCGGAGGTCGCCGAGTTCTACTGGAAGATGCTGCGCGTGTCGGCCGCGATCGAGCGCGCGCGCCCGGCGCCGGCCGGGGCCGGCCGGCTCCTCGCCGCGCGCGAGGCGCTCTGGCGCGGCCAGGCCAACGACGCCTACTGGCACGGTGTGTTCGGCGGCTGCTACCTGCCGCACCTGCGACGCGCGGTGAAGAGCGCCCTGCTCGACGCCGAATCGCAGCTCACGACCGGCGGCGAGCCGGTGGAGGTGGCCGTGGGTGACGTCAACGGCGACGGCCGCGACGAGGTCCTGATCCGGACACCGGCGCTGAGCCTCACGCTCAACCCGGCCCGGGGTGGCACGCTCAGCGAGATCGGCGCGCGCGGTCGCCGGCACGACCTGGCCGACGTGTTCGGCCGCCGACCGGAGGCCTATCACGGGCAGCTCGGCGCCACCGCGGCCGCGATGCGCTCGATCCACGACCCGCCCTCCGAGAAGGAGCCCGGGTTGCAGCGCCTGCTCGTCTACGATCGCTTCCGGCGCGTGTCGTTGCTGGATGGGCTGTTCGACGCCGACGGCGAGCTGGATGCCGTCGAGCCCTGGGCGGCGGGGCGGCTGGCCCTGGGAGAGGCGGTCTTCGAGCGGACGGTCGAGCGGCACGGCGATGCGGTCGACGTGACCCTGCAGCACCACGCGCAGGGGCCACCCGCGCTGAGCATCGGCAAGCGCGTGAGCGTGCGTGACGCCGGCGTGACCGTGCGCTATCGTGTGAGGGCACCGGACGGCGACCTGCGCGGCCGATGGGCGGTGCAGTGGAACCTGGCGCTCAGCGCGGGCGAGGCGCCCGGTCGCTACCTGGCGCTGCCCGGTCGCCCGTCGCTGGGCAGCGCGGGCCGGCGGGCCGACGCGTCGGAGGTCACGCTGGTCGACGAATGGCTCGGGCTCAGCGCACAGTTGACCTGGAGTCCGGCCGCCGAGCTGGCGTGGGGCCCGGTCGAGACCGTCTCGGTCTCCGAGGCGGGGTTCGAGCGCATCTACCAGGGCCTCGCGCTGCTGGTCACCTGGCCGCTCGCCGGCGATCACGGGGAGATGGCGATCACGCTGACGGTGGCCGAGCCATGATGCTCGACGACGTCGGCGCTATCGAGCGCATCGATCGACACGAGACCCGGCGCATCCTGGCCGAGTTCCCGGAGCAGTGTCGCCGCGCGCGCGCGCTCGGCGCTTCGCCGGCCATCACGGTCCGCCGGCCGCGCGTCATTGTCATGGTCGGTATGGGGGGCTCGGCGGCCGGCGCCGATTTGGTCGCCGCCTGCGCGGCCGAGACGGTCGACGTTCCGATCCTCGTCCACCGCGGCTACGGACTGCCGGCCGCGGCCGGCCGCGAGGCGCTGGTCGTCGCCTCGTCGTACTCGGGCGAGACGGCCGAGGTCCTGTCGGCCGTGGAGGTGGCGCTGGCCAGGCGGGTGCCGGTGGTCGCGATCACCTCGGGAGGCGCCCTCGGGGGGCTCGCGGCCGCCCACGGGCTGCCCCGCGTCGAGCTGCCGGCCGGGCTGATGCCGCGTATGGCGCTCGGCTATCTGGTCTTCCCGGCACTGGGGGCGCTGGCGGCCTGCGGCGTGCCGGTGGCGTCCGAGGACGACATCGACGAGGCCCTGCACGTGGTCACCGGCCAGGCCACCGACCTGGTGCCGGAGGTGATCACGGTCAAGAACGAGGCCAAGCGCCTGGCGCTGGCGATCGATCGGCGCCTGCCCGCCATCTATGGAGGCTCGCTCACAGCCACGGCCGCCTACCGCTGGAAGACCGACCTGGAGGAGAACGCCAAGCTGCTGGCGGTGGCCGGCGCGGTGCCGGAGATGAACCACAACGAGATCGAGGTCTGGCGAGGCCCGGGCGCGCGCGAGCTGCACGCCGTGCTGCTGCGCGAGGACGGCGAGCCGCCGGCGATCGCGCGACGATTCACCTTGATGCGTGAGCTCCTGGGTCCGACGGCCGGCGGCGTGAGCGAGGCGTGGGCCCGCGGCCGTGGCCGGCTGGCCCGCCTGCTCTCGCTCCTCTACCTCGGACAGTGGGTGAGCTACTACGCCGCGATGCTGCGCGAGACCGACCCGTGGCCGGTGCCGATGCTGACCGAGGTGAAGGAACGCCTGGGCGCGGCCGACCGCGAGCGCCCGCCGCCTTGAGGGGGTGCGAGGCTCGTGCTACAGTGGCGCGATTTCCCGCATGAGAGGAGACGGAATGGCGCGCGATGAGTACCTGTTCACCTCGGAGTCGGTGACCGAGGGACACCCGGACAAGATCGCCGACCAGATTTCCGACTCCGTACTCGACGCGATCCTCGCGCAGGATCCGCGGGGACGCGTGGCCTGCGAGACGCTCCTGACGACCGGCCTCGTGGTCGTCGCCGGTGAGATCACGACCAACTGCTACGTGGACGTCCCCGAGATCGTGCGCCAGGTGGTCAAGGACATCGGATACGTCAGCTCCGACCACGGCTTCGACTGTCACACCTGCGGCGTGATCACGGCCATCGACAAGCAATCCGCCGACATCGCCCTCGGCGTGGACAAAGAGGGTGCGGGCGACCAGGGGCTGATGTTCGGCTACGCGTGCCGCGAGACCGAGGAGCTGATGCCGCTGCCGATCATGCTGTGCCACCGCCTCGTCGAGCGGCTCAGCCAGGTCCGGCGCTCCGGCACGCTTCCGTACCTGCGGCCGGACGGCAAGAGCCAGGTCAGCGTCCGGTATCGGGACGGTCAGCCGGTGGCGGTGGAGACGGTCGTCCTCTCGACTCAGCACGCCGACACCGTCGGCCAGGACCAGATCCGCAACGACATCATCCAGCACGTCATCCGGCCCGTGGTGCCGGCGGCGCTGATCGATCCCAACAAGATCGTCTATCACATCAATCCCACCGGACGGTTCGTCACCGGCGGGCCCGATGGGCGACACCGGCGTCACCGGCCGCAAGATCATCGTGGACACCTACGGCGGCTCCTGCCCGCACGGCGGTGGCGCCTTCTCCGGCAAGGATCCGACGAAGGTGGACCGCTCGGGCGCCTACATGGCGCGCCACGTGGCGAAGAACATCGTGGCGGCCGGGCTGGCGACGCGGGCCCAGGTGCAGGTGGCCTACGCCATCGGCGTCCCCGAGCCGGTCTCCATCATGGTGAAGACGGACGGCACCGGCACCATCCCCGAGCACCAGCTCGAGGAAGTCGTGCGGCGGCAGTTCGATTTTCGCCCGCGCGCCATCATCGAGTACCTCGACCTGCGGCGTCCGATCTATCGGAAGACCGCGGCCTTCGGCCACTTCGGGCGGCTCGATCCTGACTTCACGTGGGAGCGGACCGATCGCGCGAAGGACCTCCGCAACGACGCCGGCGTGTAGCGCGGCGCCGGGCCGGCGCGAGCGCATCGGATGACGACGGCCCCAACCGATCGTGCTGCTGGTCGCCGTGGTCGTGGCGCTGGGCCTCGTGGCCCAGGTCGTGCCCTTCTACACCGACTGGCTGTGGTTCGGCGAGGTCGGCTACGCGGACGTCTTCTGGACCATCCTGTCGCTGCGCGGCAGCGCTCTTCACCGCCGTCGCCGTCGGCGTCCTGATCTTCCTGTGGGCCAACCTGACCTTCGCCGCCCGCACGGCCGCGCCCGACGTGCTGTGGGAGCTGGAGGACCAGCTCGGCCTGCCCGGGCGCGTCGTGATCGAGCCGCTCATCCGGCGCTTCCTGCCGATCGTGCTGACGCTGATCGCCGTCGTCGCGGGCCTCCGGTCGAGCACCCACTGGCAGATCGTGCTCGGCTACGCCAACGCGCAGCCGTTCCGCACGACCGACCCCGTGTTCGGGCACGACCTCAGCGTCTTCGTCTTCCAGCTCCCGCTGTGGCGGCTGATCCACGGCTGGGCGCATGGCGCTCGTGGCGGGCACGCATGCTGCTGACGCTCGTGCTCTACGTGCTGCAGCGCAGCCTGGTGCTGACCACGCGGGGCCCCCGGCTGGCCGCCGGCGCCCGCACGCACCTGCTGCTGCTCGGCGCCGTCCTCATCGCGCTCAAGGGGGTGGGGTTCTGGCTCGACCGCTACGAGATCGTCTTCTCGCCGCGCGGCGTCGTCTTCGGCGCCGCCTACACCGACGTCCACGCGACGCTGCCGGTGCTCTTCGCGTTGACGCTGCTGGCCGGACTGGCCAGCCTGGCCTGCGTGGCGCAGATGGCCCGGCCCGGCCTCCGCCTGGTCGGGGGCGGCCTCATCCTGCTCGCCGCCATGTGGATCGTCGGCCTCGGTGTCTACCCGGCCCTGCTCCAGACCTACCGGGTGAAGCCCAACGAGCTGGTGTTCGAGCGGCCATTCATCGAGCACAACATCCGGATGACCCGGCAGGCGTTCGGGCTGGACCGCATCGAGGAGAAGGAGTTCCCGGCCGACGAAACGCTCGACGCCAAGGCGCTGGCTCGCAACGAGGCGACCATCAAGAACATCCGGCTGTGGGACTACCGGCCGCTGCTGCGCACGTTCGGTCAGCTGCAAGAGATCCGGACGTACTACAAGTTCGTCGACGTCGACAACGACCGCTACCGCATCAACGGCGAGTACCGCCAGCTCATGCTCTCGCCGCGCGAGCTGTCCTACCAGCACCTGCAGGGAGGGCGCAACTGGATCAACGAGCACCTGACCTACACTCACGGCTACGGCGTGGTCGTGGGGCCGGTCAACCGCGTCACCGCCGAGGGGCTGCCGGAGTTCTTCGTGAAGGACATCCCGCCGCAATCCGGCGACGGGTTTCCGGCCATCACCCGGCCCGAGATCTACTACGGTGAGATCGCCAACGAGTACGTGCTGGTGCGCACGCGCTCGCAGGAGCTGGACTACCCGCGCGGCGACCAGAACGTCTACACCCGCTACCAGGGCCGGGGCGGGATCCCGATCACCTCGTGGCTGCGGCGGCTGGCCTTCGCGGCGCGCTTCGGCGAGCCCAAGATCGTCCTCTCCGACGACCTCACGCCCGAGAGCCGCATCCTGATGTACCGCAACGTGATCGACCGGGTCCGGCGGATCGCCCCGTTCTTCCGCTTCGATCGTGATCCGTACCTGGTCGTCACCGACGACGGGCGGCCTGGTGTGGATGCTCGACGGCTACACGACTACCGACCGCTATCCGTACTCGGAGCCCGTGCGCGGGCTCGGCAACTACATGCGCAACTCCGTCAAGGCCACCATCGACGCCTACCACGGCACCGTGACGTTCTACCTGGCCGATCCCACCGATCCGATCGTGCAGGCCTTCGGCCGCGGCTTCCCGGGACTGCTCGTGCCGCTGGCCCAGATGCCGGCCGACCTGCAGCGCCACATCCGCTATCCGGAGGACTTCTTCGGGATCCAGGCCCGCAAGTACGCGACGTACCACATGCTCGATCCCCAGGTGTTCTACAACCGGGAGGACATGTGGGCGATCCCCCGGCGGACGGTCGAGGGCCGCGACCGCGAGATGGAGCCGTACTACACGATCATGCGGCTGCCCGGGGAGACGAAGGAGGAGTTCATCCTCCTCACGCTGTTCAATCCGAGCCGGCGCGACAACATGATCGCGCTGGCTGGCGGCCCGCTCGGATCCCGCCGAACTACGGCCGGCTGATCGTCTACAACTTCCCCAAGCAGAAGCTCGTGTACGGACCACGGCAGATCGACGCGCGGATCGACCAGGATCCCGTCATCTCCCAGCAGCTCGCGCTGTGGAACCAGCGCGGGTCCACGGTCATCCGCGGCTCGCTGCTGGCCATCCCCATCGACCAGTCGCTGATCTACGTGCAGCCGCTGTACCTGGCGGCGTCCGAGCAGGGCGCGCTGCCCGAGCTGCGCCGGGTCATCGTGGCCCACGGCAACCAGATCGCGATGGAGCCGACGCTCGAGCAGTCGCTCGCGCGGATCTTCGGCGGACGTGTCGCTCCCGCCGCCGCCGCCGCGGCGCCGCCCGCGGCCGGCGCGCCGGCCGCGCCGCCGGTCGGGGATCGCGCGATCGCCCAGCGTGCGCTCGAGATCTATCAGCGGGCCCAGGACGCGGTGCGGCGGGGGGACTGGGCCGCGTACGGGTCGGAGCAGAAGCGTCTGGAAGACACGCTCCGCGAGCTCTCCGGCCGGCGGTAACAACTCCGGGCGCGGCGGGGGGTCAGGCGTGGGGTCCGCAGACCACGAGGGCGGTGGCCGAGTTGAACTGGCGGTGGCTGAGTTCCATCCGACTGGGGGGCGCGCGGCCTGGGTTGGCAGGGAAACGGGTCTGCGGACCCCACGCCTGACCCCCCGCCGCGCCCTCGCGTTGCGTCGACTACTGACAAGCCCGTAGCTCATCCGCATCACTGCCCCGCGGCAACACGGTGCGCCAGTCCCCTGGGTTCGTGAGCATCGGCTTCGCCGCGGTCTCTCTTCGGTCATCGTTGCCAGCTTCAGTTGCCGCCATTGCCGGGCCCTGCGAGAGCGCGCGACCGAGGAGCGCCCCGGCTCCGCCGGGGCGTGATGAGCGATGGGGGGCTTGGGAGCCATCTCGCCCGCCACGACGCCGTGGCGTGCGAAGGCCCGCGCCGGGGCGTGGCCGAGCGGCGCCACGGCGGCGCCGGGGCGTCGCGAACGCTGGGGGGCTTGGGGGCCATCTCGGGGCCCCCCGCTCAAGACGCGCGATGGAGCGGCGCCACGGCGGCGCCGGGGCGTCGCGAACGCTGGGGGGCTTGGGGGCCATCTCGGGGCCCCCCGCTCAAGACGCGCGATGGAGCGGCGCCACGGCGGCGCCGGGGCGTCGCGAACGCTGGGGGGCTTGGGGGCCATCTCGGGGCCCCCATGTCAATCAAGTCCGGGCGCGGAGGAGAAGGGAGGTGCCGAGGCCGAGGAAGATGATGTTGGCGGTCCAGGCGGCCAGGAGCGGGGGGAGGAGGTCGGCGCGAGCGAAAGCGAGGGCGACGTAGTGGACGACGAGGTAGCCGGCCATGATGGCGATGGCGAGGGCCACGCCGAAGAGGCGGCCGCCGCGGGGTGACTGGAGCGAGAAGGGGATGGCGACCAGCACCATGATCAGGTTCACCCACGGGAAGGAGAGCTTCGAGTAGAGCTCGACGGTGTACTTCTTCACCTGGTACCCGGTCGCTTCCAGCCGGGCGACGTAGTCGCGCAGCTCGAAGTAGCTCATCGCCGCGATCGGCTTGTGGATCTTCGTGAAGTCGTCCATCTCCTCCCGCAGGTCGATCGCCGTCATCACGAACGGGATCGTCTGCACTTCCCCGTGCGCGCCGAACTCCCGGAAGGCGCCGTCGGTCAGCTCCCAGCCCTCCGGCGTCCAGTGGGCACGGCGGGCGTCGAGGCGGCTCTGCAGCCTGAACGTCGCCTGATCGACCTCGAGCACGGTCACTCCGTACATGTCGGAGCTGCCCGGGTGCAGCAGCTCCACGCGGTAGAAGCGGCTGTCGGCGGTGCGCAGCCACAATCGCTCACGCGACTGGAGGTGGCGCGGCAGCTGGCCGCGGATCTTCACGCGGTCGACCTCGTCGCCCAGCTCGTTGAGCGTCGGCAGCAGCAGCTCCTGGAAGAGCCCGGAGAGCACGGCGACACCCGTGCTCAGGAGGAGCACCGGCGCCGCCACGCGATAGAGGCTCATGCCGGCCGCCTTCATGGCCGTCAGCTCGTGATAGCGGGTGAGGGCGAGGAACAGGAAGATCGTCGCCACCAGCATCACGACCGGCAAGCCGTCGTGGAGCGCGGCCGGCACCCGGTAGACGAAATGCTCCAGCACGTGGATGAGCGGCGGCTTGATGCGGATGTAGCGGTCGAGCGTCTGCAGCAGATCGATCACGATGAAGAGGACGGCGGCCACCGCGAGGCCGATCCCCATGAACACCAGGTACTCGCGGAGCAGATAGCGATCGAGGATGTGGGTGGAGTCGCGGCCGCCCGTGGCCAGGCGCACCGACGGGTCGCGACGGCGCCGGGGCAGCGCCCGGCCCACGGCCGCGAGGCCCTGCCACATCGGGCGCATGCGCGGCGCCCGCCATTCGTGCGTCGTCGCCAGGAGCAGCGCGGTCCCGAGCGCGGCGAACACGATGTTGGGCGTCCAGATCGCCAGCCAGGCGGGCAGCCGCAGCCGCAGCGCCGAGCCCTCGAGGGAGGTCAGCACCACGTAGTAGGCGACGAGGATGGCCAGGCTGGCCACCAGCGCGATCGAGCGGCCACCGCGGTGCGAGCGCACGGCGAGGGGAAACGCGACGAGGGCGAAGACGATGGCGGCCAGCGGGAACGCCAGGCGCTTGTGCCACTCGACGAGGAACGGTGCCCGACCGTACCGGTTGCCCTGCAGGTCGGCGATTCGGGCCCCCAGGCCCCGCAGCGAGAGATCCTTCTCGGGCTTCTCGGAGCGCGTGGCCGAGCGCAGCGGCGAGTCGACCGAGAGGCTCATATCGTAGATGCTGAAGTTGGTGAGGCGATAGCGGGCGGCGCTGGCGGCCCCGCCGACGGGCGGCGCCCCCCTGCCGGTGACGGTCGGCACGGCGGGCGCGGCCGGCAGCACGTCGGCCTCGCTCACGGCGCCGTTGATGAGCCGCAGCGTGATCCGGCGGTTCTCCTCGTCGGTGAGCAGTCGACCCTCGCGGGCGGTGATGATCCGCGAGATCTTCGCGTCCCGCTCGTCGGACACCAGCAGGCCGCGCAGCGCGACCTGGGAGGCGCTCACGTCCTCGACGTAGACGATGACGTCGCCGAAGGTCGGATTGAAGACGCGTTCGGCCAGCCCGCTGGTGGCCCGGGCCTGGAGGATCTTGAAGAGCTGGCGCTGGAACTCCTGGTTGGCCAGCGGGTTGACGAAAAGCGTGAGGACGGCGGTGGCCGTCATCACCACCACGGCGGCGGCCAGGACCGGGCGGAAGAGGCGCAGCGTGCTGATGCCGGCCGCCCGGAAGGCGATGATCTCCAGGTCGCCGGCGAGACGGCCGCCGGCCAGGAGGACGGCGACCAGCAGCGCCATCGGCAGCGTGTGGGCGAGGAAGGACGGCAGCATGAAGACCAGGAGCTGGATGACGAGGTGGAAGGGCACGCCCTTGGTGATGACGAGGTCGGTCAGGTGGTAGATGCGATCGATGACGAGGAAGAACGTGAAGAGCGCGCCGCCGAAGCAGAAGGGCGAGATCAGCTCGCGGATGATGTAGCGGTCGAGAACGGGCACCGCTGGCGACCTCACCCGTCTGTTGTACCATAGCCCGATGTTGGGCAACTTTTGCGGAGCTCTGGGCATCGGGCTCGCGGTGCTCCTGGGTGTCGGTCCGGTCGCGGCCGCCGACCGCGGCGACCGTCTCGATCGCTTCCGGGAACTGGCCGCCAGCCGGCTTGCCCTCGCCCAGATCCTCGACGCCGACGCGCCGGCCGAGGCCTATCGCGAGATCTACGCGCTCCTCGACGACGAGATCGTGGAGAGCCTCGCCTCGGGCGGACCGTTCGCCTCGCTGGCCTTCCTGCAGGACCGTCTCGACAGCTTCGCCGACGCCTGGGGCGGCGCCACCCTGCGCCTGGTCCGGGCCGGCGGATCGTTCGTGGGCGCCTTCGTGCTCGACGATCGATCGGCTGGCAACAGCGTGCGCGTCTACGGCCGCCTGTCCGGAGACGGACCGGCGCTGCTCACCGCGTTCTATCGCGAGGGCCGCCCGATCGTCTCGGTGCTGCCCGGCGCGCGCGAGGGCGCGTTCGTCGTGGCCTGGGAGGGCGCGCCGTCGGGGTGGGGGACCCGCCCGCTGCGCGTGGAGCTGTTGCGCCGCGCCGGCGACGGCGTGCGCGTCGCCTGGTCGACGACCGAGATCTTCCCCGAGGGGCTCCACGCGCGGAGCTGGAGTGTGCGCGGCGGCGACGTGCGCGTCCGCTACGAGCTGCGCTACCCGGGCTGGGCGCCGGGCTGCGCGGGCCAGACCGAGCAGGAGGACGTCTATCGGGTGACGCCGGTCGCCGTCGTCACCCGCGTCGCCCGCCAGGAGCACGACGCGTGGCATCGCGACCTGCACGTGACGGTGGATCGCGTCGTGACGGCGCTGGCCGCGCGCGACGAGGC
Source organism: uncultured Candidatus Rokubacteria bacterium (assembly GCA_963743355.1). Classification (GTDB taxonomy): domain Bacteria; phylum Methylomirabilota; class Methylomirabilia; order Rokubacteriales; family CSP1-6; genus AR5. Next base: position 784,024 of record CAVUPM010000002.1, on the reverse strand, counting down.
GGCCCTGGCCTCGCTCGTGCCCGACCGCGCGCTGCGCAGCCGGCTGCCGGCAACGTTGCGCCCCGAGCCGAGCTGCGACGCGCGCGAGGGCGCCGGCGGCGACGCGGTGTCGGTGGCGGCCGCGGCGGACCGGCAGCCGTGGGCCCTCACGTTCCGCCGGCAGGGCGCCCGGTGGCGGCTGACCGGCGCCACCCGAGTGCTACAATGACGGGCCTCACGGCATGACGCAGCCGACCCCGTCCCCCTCCGCCCCGATTCCGGATCGCTACGAGCCCGCGGCTGTCGAGGAGCGCTGGTATCCGGTCTGGGAGGAGCGCGGCTACTTCCGCGCCGACCCGGCCTCTCCGAAGACCCCGTACTGCATCGTGATCCCGCCGCCGAACGTGACCGGGGCCCTGCACATGGGCCACGCCTTCACGTTCACGCTGCAGGACGTGCTCATCCGCTTCAAGCGCATGGACGGCTTCGACACGCTCTGGCATGCCCGGCACCGACCACGCCGGCATCGCCACCCAGGTCGTGGTCGAGCGGCAGCTCGCCGCCGAGGGCAAGACGAAGGCAGGACCTCGGGCGCGAGGCGTTCGTGGCGCGGGTGTGGCGGTGGACCGAGGAATCCGGCGGCACCATCATCCGTCAGCTCCGGCGGCTGGGCGCCTCCTGCGACTGGCCGCGCGTGCGCTTCACCCTGGACGAGGGGCTGTCGCGGGCGGTGCGCGAGGAGTTCGTGCGCCTCTACGACGAGGGGCTGATCTATCGCGACGACTACATCGTCAACTGGTGCCCCCGCTGCCAGACCGTGCTGTCGGACCTGGAGGTGGAGCGCGAGGAGCGCGACGCCGAGTTCGTCTACATCAAGTACGGCCCGCTGACGCTCGGCACGGTGCGGCCGGAGACGAAGCTCGGCGACACCGGCCTCGCCGTGCATCCCGGTGACGCGCGCTACGCGCAGTACGTGGGCCGGACGCTCGAGATCCCGTCCGTGGACGGGATCATCTCGGTGAAGGTCGTCGCCGACGAGGCCGTCGATCCGGAGTTCGGCACCGGCGTCATCAAGGTCACGCCGGGCCACGACCCGGTCGACTTCGAGATCGGCAAGCGCCACGGCCTGCCGATCCGTACCGTCATCGGCTTCGACGGCAAGATGACCGCGGACGCCGGCAAGTACGCCGGCCTGGACCGCTTCGAGACGCGCAAGCGCATCGTCGAGGACATGCAGGCGCTCGGTCTCATCGATCGCATCGAGCCGTATCGCCACGCCGTGGGCCTCTGCTACCGCTGCAAGACCGTGGTGGAGCCGCTCGTCTCCAAGCAGTGGTACGTCAGCGTCAAGCCGCTGGCCGAGGTGGCGCTGGCGGCGGCGCACGACGGGCGCATCACGATCGTCCCGGCCGGCTGGACGAAGACCTACTGACCAGTGGATGGAGAACATCCGGCCGTGGTGCATCTCGCGGCAGCTCTGGTGGGGTCACCGCATCCCGGCCTGGTACTGCGACACCGACGGCTCGATCCACGTCTCCCGGACCGATCCGAGCGCGTGTCCGAAGTGCGGCGGTACCCTCCGGCAGGATCCCGACGTGCTCGACACCTGGTTCTCGTCGGGGCTGTGGCCGTTCTCGACGCTGGGCTGGCCCGACGACACGCCGGAGCTGCGCACGTACTATCCGACCTCCGTCCTGGTCACGGGCTTCGACATCCTCTTCTTCTGGGTCGCCCGGATGGTCATGCTCGGGCTGCACTTCATGGAGCGAGGTGCCGTTCCGCGACGTCTACATCCACGCCCTCGTGCGCGACGCCGAGGGCCAGAAGATGTCCAAGTCGAAGGGCAACGTGGTCGACCCGCTGGCGATCATGGAGCACGTACGGAACCGACGCGTTCCGCTTCACGCTCGCCGCGATGGCCGCTCAGGGGCGCGACATCCGGATCAGCGACGAGCGCGTGGAGGGCTACCGCAACTTCGCCAACAAGCTCTGGAACGCGGCCCGACTCGTCCTCTCCAACCTGGAGGGTTACGACGCCGGCGGCGCGATGGCGCCGGCCGGGTTACCGGAACGCTGGATCCACAGCCGGCTGCAGGGGACCATCGCCACCGTCCGGGAGGCGCTCGAGGCCTACCGCTTCAACGACGCCGCGAGCGCCCTCTACCAGTTCCTCTGGAACGACCTCTGCGACTGGTACCTGGAGATCGCCAAGATCGCGCTCTACCGCGGGGACGATCCGGCCGCCCGCAACCGCGTGCAGCACACGCTGGTCACCACGCTGGAGACCACGCTGCGCCTGCTGCACCCGTTCATGCCGTTCATCACCGAGGAGCTGTGGCAACGGCTACCGCAGGCCGGCCCGTCGATCATGATCGCATCCTATCCGACGCGGTCCGTCCCAGCCGACGCGGCGGCCGAACGTGCAATGGCGTTGCTGGTGCAGACGATCACCGCCATCCGCAATATCCGCGGCGAGATGCGCCTGTCGCCAGCCCAGACGCTCAACGCCACGGTGAAGGCGGCGACCGCCGACGAGTCGTTGCTGGGAGCGAACCGGGCGCTGATCGAGACCCTGGCCCGCGCGCGGGTGACGATCGATCCACGGGCCACGCGGCCCAGTGCCTCCGCGCTCGGCGTGGTCGGCCAGTCCGAGATCTACGTGGAGCTCGAGGGGCTGGTGGACCTGGCGGCGGAGCGCCAGCGGCTGGAGAAGGAGATCAAGCGCACGAGCGAGGCGATCGCCTTCACGCGCGGCAAGCTGTCGCGCCCGGACTTCACCGAGCGGGCGCCGGCCGAGATCGTCGACAAGGAGCGCGAGAAGCTGGCCGAGCACGAGGCGCTGCACGCCAAGCTCGTGGCCAGCCTGAGCTGGGTCGGATGAGCCGCCTCGCCACGGCGCCGCCAGTCGTTCGCCTGGGCCGGGTCGACTCCACTCAGGCCGTCGCCTTCGCGCTGGCCGCCGACGGCGCTGCCGACGGCACGGTCGTCGTCGCCGACTCCCAGACGGCCGGCCGGGGCCGGCGCGGACGGTCCTGGCTGGACGAGCCGGGCGCCAGCCTGCTGGCGTCCATCGTCCTGCGCCCCCGGCTCGATCCCGTGCGGCTTCCCGGCCTCTCGCTGGCCGCCGGCATCGCCGTCGCCGAGGCGCTGACGCGTGCGGCCGGCCTGAGCCCTCGGCTGAAATGGCCCAACGACGTCCTGGTCGGGGGGCGCAAGATCGCCGGCATCCTCCTCGAGAGCCGCCTGACCGGTGCGCCGGAGAGCGGACGCGTGACGGCAGTCCTCGGAGTCGGCGTCAACCTCTCGCAGCGCCTGTTCCCCGCCGACCTCGCCCAGCGGGCGACGTCGGTGTGGCTCGTCAGCGGCCGCCTCGTCGACCGCGACGCCCTGCTGGCAGCACTCATCGATGCGCTCAGGGAGTGGCGACGGCGGCTCGAGTACCGGGGCTTTGCACCGGTGCGCGCGCGGTGGCGCGCGCTGGCCGACACGCTGGGCCGGACGGTGACGGTGGACGGGGTGAGCGGCGTGGCCGTCGACATCGACGTCGACGGCGCGCTGATCGTGAACGACGCCGAGGGCCGCCGCCACCGGGTGGTGGCGGGGGACGTGGTCTGACCCCGATGCTCCTCGTCATCGAGGTCGGCAACACGAACACCAAGATCGGCGTCTACGACGGGCCGCGGCTGCTGGTGTCGTGGCGACTCACCACCCGGCGGGAGCAGACCGCCGACGAGTACGGCCTGTTCATCGAGACGCTGCTCCGCACGCGCGGTATCGCACCGTCGACGATCCGCGGCGCGGCGATCTCCAACGTGGTGCCCCCGGTCCAGCAGACGCTCGAATGGATGTGCGAGAAGTACTTCGGGGTCACGCCGCTGAACGTCGAGCCCGGCGTCAACACGCCGATCACGCTCAACGTCGACCATCCCCGGGAGGTCGGTCCCGACCGGGCGGTGAAGGCCATCGCCGCCGTCGCGCTGTACGGCCCGCCGCTGATCGTGGTCGACTTCGGCACGGCGACGACGTTCGACTGCATCAACGCGCGCGGGGAGTTCATCGGCGGCGCCATCGCGCCCGGCATCTCCACGGCGGCCGACGCCCTGCTCAACCGCGCCGCCCGCCTCTTCCGCGTCGAGCTGGTACGGCCCAAGGACGCGATCGGGCGCAACACCGTCCACAACGTGCAGTCGGGGGTCGTCTACGGGTGGGCGGGGCTGGTCGACGGCATCGTCGAGCGCATGAAGGCCGAGATGGACGGTACGCCGCGCGTCGTGGCCACCGGCGGCCACGCCGGGCTCATCGTGAACGTGGCGCGCTCGGTCCAGGACGTCCACGAGCACCTGGCCTTCGAGGGGCTGCGCCTGATGTGGGAGCGCGTGAACCCGGCGTGAGGGGGTCCGAGGCGTTGACACCCTCCGGGGTGGTCGGTATACTGCCCCAAATCTAGTAGGCGACCGAGGGACGATCCCTACAGTTGGGGGATCAGGCGGGGAACCCGGAGTAGGGCATCAGGGGAGACAAGCGCATGGGGATGTGGGTCGGACGCGGGCGCAAGGCGAGGGCAGCCTACGGCTTCGATGACATCGCGCTCGTCCCGGGTACCCTGACGGTCAATCCGAACGAGGTCGACATCTCGTGGGAGCTCTGCGGCCATCGATACGAGCTGCCCATCATCGCCGCCGCCATGGACGGCGTCGTCGGGCCCAAGCTGGCCATCGAGATGGGCCGCCTGGGCGGCCTGGCCGTCCTCAACCTCGAGGGCGTGTTCTCACGCTATGCCAACCCCGACGACGTCCTCGACCGGATCGTGTCGGCGAGCCAGGACGAGGCCACGAAGATCATTCAGTCGATCTACGGCGAACCGATCAAGGAAGAGCTGATCCACCAGCGCATCCAGGAGATCAAGAAGGGCGGTGGCCCCGCCATCGTCTCCTCGATCCCGCAGCGCGCGGAGCGCTTCGCCCAGATCGCCCAGGAGGCCGGCGCCGACATCTTCGTCGTGCAGTCGACGGTCACCACCGCCCGCCATATCGCCACCGAGTACAGGCCGGTCGACTTCCGCAAGCTGAAGAAGTCGCTGGCGATTCCGCTGATCCTCGGCAACTGCGTGACCTACGAGGCGTGCCTGGAGCTGATGGATACGGGCATCGACGCCATGCTCATCGGCGTGGGCCCCGGGGCGGCGTGCACCAGCCGCGAGGTGCTTGGTCTCGGCGTGCCGCAGGTGACCGCCACCGCCGACGCCGCCGCCGCCCGCGACCAGTACTACAAGCAGCGGGGCCGCTACGTGCCCGTCATCACCGACGGCGGCATGACGACCGGCGGCGACGTGTGCAAGGCGTTCGCGGCGGGCGCCGACGCCGTGATGATCGGCTCCGCGTTCGCGCGGGCCATCGAGGCGCCGGGTCGAGGCTATCACTGGGGCATGGCGACCCCGCACGCCAACCTGCCACGCGGCACTCGGATCCGGGTGGGCGTGGCGGGCATGCTGGAGCAGATCCTGTTCGGCCCGGCCTTCACCGAGGACGGCACGCTGAACCTGGTGGGCGCTATCCGCACGTGCATGGGCTCGGTGGGCGCCCAGAGCATCCGGGAGCTGCAGCAGACGGAGCTCATCATCGCGCCGACGATCAAGACCGAGGGCAAGGTCTTCCAGCAGGCGCAGAAGCTGGGGCGTCCACGCTAGCGCGTACGCCGGTGCGGTCCCGACCGGCGGGCGGAGGCCCGCAGTGAACCAGATCGTCGTGCTGAACGCGGGTGGCCAGTATTGCCACCTGATCGCCCGCCGCATCCGTGAGCTCGGTGTCCACGCCGTCGTGGCCGACATCAATCGGCCCGCCGCCGATTTCCAGGGCGTTCGCGGCATCATCATCTCGGGTGGCCCCTCCAGCGTGATCGAGCCCGCCTCGCCGAAGGTCGATCCGGGAATCTACGACCTCGGCCTGCCGATCCTGGGGATCTGCTATGGGCACCAGCTCCTCGCCAGGGACCTCGACGGGCGGGTGTCACCCGGGATCACGAAGGAGTATGGCCACTCGTCGCTGCAGGCCGGAGAAAGTCCACTCTTTCAGGGGCTTCCCAAGCGAGAGCTCACTGTGTGGATGAGCCACGGCGACACGGTCGTCGAGGTCCCGCCCGGGTTCGAGCTCATCGGGAAAACGGACGATTGCAGGGTGGCCGCGATGCAGCACCGTGACCGGCGCCTGTTCGGGCTGCAGTTCCATCCCGAGGTCGTGCACACCGAGTTCGGCACCGATATCTACCGGAACTTCGTCTTCGACGTCTGCGGCTGCACCGCCGACTGGGACCCACGCGCTCGCGTGGAGCAGGTGATGGACGAGATCCGGGCGAAGGCGGCCGGGCGGAAGGTCTTCTTCTTGATCAGCGGCGGCGTGGACTCGACGGTGGCCTTCTACTGCTGCTACCGCGCCCTCGGCCCCGGTCGGGTGCTCGGCCTGTACGTCGACACCGGCTTCATGCGGGAGGGCGACGCCGAGGCGATCGAGCACCTGGTGCGGGAGGCCGGCCGCGAGGCGATCCACATCGCCGACCGCAGCGCCGACTTCTTCGGGTGCCTGGCGGGCGTGACGAATCCCGAGCGCAAGCGCACGATCATCGGCGATACGTTCATCGCGGTGCAGGAGGACGAGTTCGCCCGGCTGGGGCTGCGCGACGAGGAGTGGCTGCTGGGGCAGGGCACGATCTACCCCGACACCATCGAGTCGGGGGGGGCCCGCCACTCGGCCAAGATCAAGACCCACCACAACCGCGTCGAGCGCATCCAGGCCCTGATCGAACAGGGCAAGGTCATCGAGCCGCTGGTCGAGTTCTACAAGGACGAGGTGCGCGTCCTCGGCGAGCAGCTCGGGCTGCCCCACGAGGTCGTGTGGCGCCATCCGTTCCCCGGGCCAGGGCTCGCCGTCCGATGCCTGGGCGGCGAAGGCGAGGCCGCGGTCGAGCCCGCCGGGATGCCGTTGCCGACGGGCGTCGACGGCTGGATCGTCCCGGTCCGGACCGTCGGCGTGCAGGGTGACGAGCGCTCGTACTCCCAGCTGCTGGCCGTCGAAGGCTTCGCCGACCTCGAGGTGGCGGGCGGCTTCGCGCGCCGGATCACCAACGAGCACCGCACGATCAACCGGGTCGCCACGGTCGCCTACCGGCGCGGCGGGCGGGGCCTGGCGGGGCTGGCGATCCATCCCTCGACGCTGACCCGGGAGCGGATCGCCGTGCTGCGCGAGGCCGACGACATCGTCACCCGGATCGTCCGCAAGCACGGGCTCTACGACGCGATCTGGCAGTTCCCGGTCGCCCTGGTCCCGCTGGGCGCCGCTCCCGGCCGCGAGACGATCGTGCTGCGCCCCGTGAACTCGCGCGACGGCATGACGGCGGACTTCGCCCGGGTGCCGGCGCCGGTCGTGGACGAGATCGCCGCCGCGCTGGCCTCCCTGGACCGCATCGACGTCGTCCTCTACGACGTCACCAACAAGCCGCCCGCCACGATCGAGCTCGAGTAGCCGGCCCCCGTGCACCACGCCGAATTCGTCCACCTGCACGTCCACTCGGAGTACAGCCTCCTCGACGGGGCGGCCCAGCTCGAGAAGCTCGTCGCCAAGGCCAAGCAGCTGAAGTTCCCGGCCATCGCGCTGACCGACCACGGCAACCTCTTCGGCGCCATCGACTTCTACCTGGCGGCCCAGAAGTCCGGCATCAAGCCGATCGTCGGCTGCGAGCTCTACATCGCGCCGGGCGGTCGCACCGAGCGCGGCTCGCAGGACGGCGGCTACGAGGGGGCCAACCACCTGACCGTGCTGGTCCGCAACCAGACCGGGTACCAGAACCTCATCAAGCTCGTCTCGAAGGCCTACCTCGAGGGCTTCTACTACAAGCCCCGCGTCGACAAGGAGCTGCTGGCCCAGCATGCGGACGGCCTCCTCGTGCTGTCGGGCTGCCTGAACTCCGAGGTGTCGCGGGCGATCAGCGCAGGCGATCTGGCGAAGGCCACGCAGACTGCCGGGTGGTACCAGGAGGTCTTCGGCAAGGACCACTACTTCATGGAGGTCCAGGCCCACGGCCTCGCCGAGCAGGTGAAGGTCACCGCCGAGACGCTGGCGATCGCCAAGGCCCTCGGCGCCCCCATCGCCGGGACCAACGACTCCCACTACCTGGAAGCCGGCCACGCCCGCGCCCACGAGGCGCTGCTGTGCATCCAGACCGGCAGCGGGATGAACGACCCGAACCGCTGGCGATTCTCCTCCGAGGAGTTCTACGTGAAGTCGGCGGACGAGATGGCCCGCGTCTTCGCCGAGATGCCGGAGGCCTGCCGCAACACGCTGGTGGTGGCCGAGCGGTGCAACCTGACGCTGGACTTCGGCAAGTTCCACCTGCCGCGCTACGTCGTGCCGGCGAGCCACACGCTGGAGACCTACCTCGAGCAGCAGACGCGCGACGGCCTCAAGCGCCGGTACGGCTCGAGCCCAGGCGACGCGATCGAGGCGCGGCTGGCTCACGAGCTGGCGGTCATCGAGAAGATGGGCTTCGCCGGCTACTTCCTGGTCGTCTGGGACTTCATCCATTACGCCCGCAGCCACGGCATCGCGGTGGGGCCGGGCCGTGGCTCCTCGGCCGGCTCGCTGGTCGCCTACTGCCTGGGCATCACGAACATCGATCCGATGCGTTACGGGCTGCTGTTCGAGCGATTCTTGAACCCCGAACGCATCTCGATGCCGGACATGGACATCGATTTCGCGGACGACCGGCGCGACGAGGTCATCCGCTACGTCGCCGACAAGTACGGCCGGGACCGGGTCGCCCACATCATCACGTTCGGGACGCTCGGCGCCAAGGCCGCGATTCGAGACGTGGGACGTGTGCTCGGCATGTCGTATGCCGACGTGGACCGCATGGCCAAGCTGGTGCCCGGCTTTCCGCTGAACATCACGCTGGAGGACGCCTACCAGAAGTCGCCGCCGCTGGCCGAGATGGTCAAGACCCAGGCCAACGTCAAGGAGCTGTGGGACATCGCCCGCGCGCTGGAGGGCTGCACGCGGCACGCCTCCGTGCACGCCTCGGCCGTGGTGATCTCCGACGAGCCGCTCGACGCGCACATCCCGCTCTACAAGGATCCCAAGCGGCCGGAGCTGATCACCGGCTTCGCCATGGGCCCGATCGAGAAGCTCGGCCTGCTCAAGATGGACTTCCTGGGCCTGCGCACCCTGACGGTGCTGGCCAACACCGTCGAGCTCATCAGGGAGTCGCGCGGCGTGCAGCTCGACCTCGACACCCTGCCGCTCGACGACGCCAAGGCCTACGCGCTGCTGAGCGAGGCCAAGACCTTCGGCGTGTTCCAGCTGGAGTCCTCGGGCATGCGCGAGGCGTTGCGCGGCCTCAGACCCGAGCGCCTGGAAGACGTCATCGCGATGGTGTCGCTGTACCGGCCGGGACCGATGGAGCTGATCCCCGACTTCATCGCGCGCAAGCACGGGCGGGCCAAGATCGCCTACGAGCACCCGGCCATGGAGACGTTCACGGAAGAAACGTACGGAATCATGGTCTACCAAGAGCAGATCATGCAGATCGCCTCCGAGATGGCCGGCTTCACCATGGGCGAGGCCGACACGCTGCGCCGGGCCATGGGCAAGAAGGACCGCGACCTCATGGCCAAGCAGCGGGAGAAGTTCGTCGCCGGCTCCAAGGAGCGCGGTACCGCCGCCGCCAAGTCCGAGCGCGTCTGGGAGCTGATGGAGAAGTTCGCGGGGTACGGCTTCAACAAGTGCCTGACCGCCGACACCTGGATCGAGATGGCCGACGGCTCTCGCAAGCCCATCACGGCGATCCGCGAGGGCGACCTCGTCCTCACCAAGGACGGGCCTCAGCGCGCGCGCGGCGTGCGGCCCAGCGGCATCCGGCCGGTCGGGCGGCTGCGCCTCGCCAACGGCATGTCCGTCCGCTGCACCGCCGACCACCCGATCTTCACCCAGCGGGGGTGGGTGGACGCCCAGGAGCTCGCCGACACCGATGCGATCGCGGTCCTCGACACCGTCGCCGCGGCGGATCTCCGGGTGGCCGCCCGGCGGGCCGCCTCGCGTCGGCAAGCGCCGACGCCGATGCTGGCCGAGGCGCCGTTGATGTGGTCGGCGCGCGTGGCCTTCACGCCCGACGGGGTGGAGCCCACCTACGACTTCGAGGTGCCGGGCGCCGCCAGCTTCATCGCCAACGGCATCGCCGTCCACAACTCGCACGCCGCCGCCTACGCGCTGGTCGCGTACCAGACCGCCTACTTCAAGGCAAACTATCCCGTCGAGTTCATGGCCGCGCTGCTGACCTCGGAAATGGGCGACACCGACAAGATCGTGAAGTACATCGACGAGTGCCGGGCGATGGGTCTGCACGTGCAGCCGCCCGACGTCAACGTCTCGCAGGTGCGCTTCAGCGTGGCCGGCGACACCATCCGCTTCGGCCTGGCGGCCATCAAGAACGTGGGCGAGGCGGCGATGGAGTCCATCCTCGCGACCCGAGCCGACGACGGGGCGTTCCAGACCCTGAGCGACTTCTGCGCGCGCGTCGACCTGCGCCTCGTCAACCGGCGGGTGGTCGAGAGCCTGATCAAGGCCGGGGCCTTCGACGCGCTGGGCCTTCCGCGCGCGCACCTGCTCGTCCAGTGCGACCTGGCCCTGGAGACCGGCCAGCGCCAGCAGCGCGACCGCGCCGAGGGGCAGGGGTCGTTCTTCGACCTGCTGCCGCCGGCCGCCCCGGTCGTGACCCGGGCGAGCGAGCCGGTCGTGGCCGTGGTGCCCGAGTGGGACGACGACCAGCGGCTCGCCTACGAGAAGGAAGTGCTCGGCTTCTACATTTCCGGGCATCCGCTGGCGCGCTTCGAGGGCGTGGCCGAGTCCCTCGGCGTCACGTCCACCGCGGAGCTGGCCGGCCGCAGCCACGGCGCCCGGGTGACGCTGTTCGGCCACGTGGCGGTGTTCAAGGAGACGGCCACCAAGAGCGGCAACCGGATGGCGTTCCTCACCCTCGAGGACATGGCGGGCACGGTAGAGGTGACCGTCTTCCCCGAGCCCTACAAGGCGGCGGCGGCGTACCTGCGCGGCCGCGACCCGGTGCTCGTGCGCGGGCGCGTGGACGACGGCGACAAGGGCCGCGTGGTACTGGCCGAGGAGGTGCGCCTGCTCGAGCAAGCGCTGGCCGGCGGCGCCGGCCGGGCCCGCAACGGGGGCGAGGCCACCGCCTGCCGCGTGCGGGTGCGGGCCGGCGGCGACAGCGCGGCGCGGATCGCCTCGCTCCGCCGCCTGTGCGAGGAGTACCCGGGCAGTGTGCCGGTGTTCGTCCACGTGCTGCTCCCGACCACCGAGGTCGTCGTGCGGGCGCGCGGCGTGAGCGTGGATGTCACCAAGGATCTGGTTGCCCGGCTCGAGCAGCTCCTCGGCGCCGGGGCGGCGGCGATCGACTATGCCGGACGCGCTTGACTTCGAGCAGCCGCTGCTGGAGCTCGAGACGCGCATCGCCGCGCTGCAGGCCGAGGGCGACCCGATTCGCACGCACGACGAGGTTGCCCGCCTGGAGGAGCGGCTGGCCCGCCTGCGCCAGCGGACCTACGCCAACCTGACGGCGTGGCAGCGCACGCAGCTGGCGCGCCACCCCAAGCGCCCCTACACGCGCGACTGGTGCCGGCTGCTCTTCGACGACTTCACCGAGCTGCACGGCGACCGGCGCTTCGGCGACGACGCCGCCATCGTGGGCGGCCTCGCGCGGTTCGCGGACCGCTCGATCGTCGTCATCGGCCACCAGAAGGGCCGCGACACGCGCGAGAAGATCGCTCGCAACTTCGGGATGCCGCATCCCGAGGGCTACCGCAAGGCCGAGCGTCTCATGGAGATGGCGGCCAAGTTCCGCAAGCCACTCGTGACCTTCATCGACACCCCCGGCGCCTATCCGGGCGTGGGTGCCGAGGAACGCGGCCAGGCCGAGGCCATCGCGCGCAACCTCAAGCTGATGGCGGGGTTGACGGTGCCGATGGTCGCGGTGGTCACCGGCGAGGGCGGCAGCGGCGGCGCGCTGGCCATCGGCATGGGCAACCGGGTGCTGATGCTCGAGTACTCCGTCTACGCGGTGATCTCCCCCGAGGGCTGCGCGGCCATCCTGTGGGGTGACGCCGCCAAGGCGCCCGAGGCGGCCGAGGTCATGAAGGTGACGGCGCCGGACCTGCTGCGCCTGCGCGTCATCGACGCGATCGTCCCCGAGCCGGTCGGCGGCGCCCACCGCGACTGGGAGGCCGCGGCCGCGACCCTCAAGACCGCGCTCCTCGAACACCTGGCCGCGCTCGCGCATCTCGACCCGGAGGCGCTCGTCGCGGATCGCTACGAGAAGTTTCGGCGTATCGGCGCCTTCGAGGAGAGCGGCCGCCAATGATGGGGGCCCCGAGACGGCCCCCGAACCCCCAACGCTCCGAGCGCCCCGGCAAAAGCCGTGGCGCTCTTCGAAGCTGCGCTCAGCGCGGGAGGAGGCCGGTGGCGCAGTCCTCGTCGGTGACGAGCACGTTGACGAAGCCGCCGCGCAGGGCGCCGCGCACCGCGTCGACCTTGGAGCGGCCCCCCGCCACCGCGATCACGTAGCGGTCGTCGCGCCGCGCGAGCGCCCGCAGCCGCTCGCCCTCCACCGACAGCACTCGGTGCATGAGCGCCCGCAGCTCCGGGCGGTCGACGATCCGACCCTCGGCGTCGAACGGCTGGTAGTTGATCTCGCCGACCACGCCGAGCTGGCGTAGCCGCTTGACGCTGACGCCGTACGACTCCGCCAGCGTGCAGAAGCCGGGCGTGCTCTCGGCGATGAGCCCGACCCCGCACAGCGCGATGTCGACCGACTGGGCGGACTCGAAGATCGACCGGATCTCCGGATCGCGGAGCAGGCGGCGGCGCTCGCGCTCGATCTCGCGCAGCGACACCAGGTGCTGCACGGGCAGGGCGTAGGCCCGCACGTGCGGGCGGTACTTGGCCGCCATCATGCCGACCAGCGTGTTGGGGAAGAGGTCGACGAGCTTCAGCGTGCTCTCGCCGGAGAGCGGAAACAGGGAGAGGTCGCGCAGCCGCCGCTCGCGCAGCGCGCGGATCGTCTGGTACAGCGTGAACCCGCACGACAGTCCGATCCGCATGCCGTTGCGCGCGATCTTCTCGAAGTAGGCGGCGGCCGCCGTCCCCAGCTCGGCCTTGAGGTCGCCGCGGCCGCCGGCCATCACGACCACCGCCTCCCGCAGGCCGTAGGCCTGGGCGAGCGCGGTCTCCAGCCCCTCGGTGCGGGGGAGATCCAGCTCGACGCGCACGAAGCCCTCGTCGAAGGCCCGCTTGAGCAGACGCGAGACCGTGGCCGCGGAGACGCCGAGCGCCTTGGCGATGTCCTTCTGGCTGCGGGCCCGGCGGTAGTACAGCTCCAGGCACTGGACCATGAGCCGGATCTCGCGCGCCGACGGCTGAGAAAGTAATTTCATATCATTGGAGTTGTTGCTTGACGGGCACGAGTCTACCTCGTTATCCTCGCAGCGTCGGCGCGAAAATCCTCCCGGGTCAGGCCCCAGCTAGGAGGCGAGCATGAGCCAGCGGCCCTACGGCCCCCTCAATGGCGACGCGGCGATCCCGCTCTCGGAGTACCACCAGTCGAGGAACGAGCTGGACGGGCTGCCGGTCACGGTGGCCGAGAAGATCCCGGTCACCAACACGCCCAACATCTTCTCGTACCGGTCGTACATCTTTGCCAAGAGCCCGGCGCTGGTCCGCCGCTTCATCAAGGCCACCAAGGCGGACGTGGGCGGGGTTGGCGGCCACGTCGTCGCGGCCGACGAGGTGAAGTCGATCATCGCCAAGTTCGTGCTCGACAACAACGGCTACCGCGGGGCGCCGATCTTCACCTCGCTGATGGTCACCCATACCGGCGACGACTGCGCGGTCACCGGCATCATGGCCGAGAGCGTCGACATGTCCGTGGTGGACCGGCTCATGTGGGACGCGTTGCAGGAGGGCGCCGTCAAGGCGGCCGAGCTCGGGCTCTACGGGCCCGGGCAGGACCTGATCGCCGACGCCTTCACCGGCAACCTGCGCGGGGCGGGCCCGGCCACGGTGGCCCTGCCGTTTCCGGTGCGGAAGGACAACCCGTCGCAGACCGTGCTGGTGTCGTTCGCCGACAAGACGGAGCCGATGGCGTTCAACCACTACGCCACCGGTGCCTACATGCTCCCTCGCTTCAACAGCGGCCTCATCATCGCCGCGTCGAAGATGAAGCGGGGCTACCTGTTCGAGATCGTCGATCTCGACACCAAGGCCCAGGCCATCGAGGCCGGCGCCCACCCGCGCGATCCCCAGGCGCTCGACGGCAAGATGGAGGAGCTGGCCAAGGGGCTGCAGGAGAAGGTCATCACGCTGCGCGCCCCCGAGGACCTCTACGACATCGAGGGCCTGACGCGCTCGTCACGGTTCGTCATCGCGCGGATCTGGACGCGCAGCGAGGCGGGGGAGAAGGACCAGCTCGGCTACGTGTGCTCGGCCGAGCGGCTGCACAACATCAAGACCAAGAAGGGCTTCACCTACGGCGGCAAGGACGATCCGGTCCTGATGGCGTTCGCCCAGGGCGACTGGCCGGCCCCTGGAGAGATCACCTCGCCGTGGGCGAGCGCGCCCATGGTGGCCGGCGACTGCCGCGGCAGCCACAACCTGCACATCCTGCCGATGCCGATCAACTCGCAGACGTCGTACTGGTCGGGGCCGATCCTGTCGGCCATCACGCTGTCCTGCAACATCCACACGGGGCGCATCGGGGCCATCTCCGACCAGTTCGCGCTCGGCACGCCGTGGGACGAGGTCCGGCGCACCGCCGCCCAGCTGGCCATTCAGTTCCGCCACGCCCACGGCGTCAAGCAGCCGGCCACGCTGCACGAGGACGAGCTGGAGTACCAGGAGGGCTGGAAGGAGCGCCGCGCACGCCTGGAGCGCCAGTTCGAGGTGAAGCCGGCGCTGACGTTCGGCAACGGAGCCGGCAATGGCCACGGCCAGGCCGCCGCCTCGGCGGCCCCCACGCACGCCGGCCGCCCCGAAGAAATCGACTGACCATCGTTGGGGGAGCGCCGCCGCTCCCCCTGTTGAGAGTGGAGGGGGCGAGACGCCCCCTCCATTTCCTCCCCGGGTCGCGTCGCGCCCGACAACGCCTCGGCCGAGCGCCGGTTCACGTGGTCATTGGTTTGACTTGGGTAAGAGCGGGTGCTACGGTCAACCCTACGTAAATCCACGATTTCTGGACACGAATGGCCAAGCTCCACCTGATCACGTACGGCTGCCAGATGAACGAGTACGACTCCGAGCGCGTCGCGGGACTGCTGCGCGAGCGGCAGTACGAGCTCACTGACGACGAGACCGCCGCCGACGTGATCCTCGTCAACACGTGCGCGATCCGGGAGAAGGCCGAGGAGAAGGTCTTCTCCAAGCTGGGCGAGCTGAAGCGCCTCAAGGTCGCCCGACCCGATCTGGTGATCGGCGTCATGGGCTGCATGGCCCAGCTCCAGCAGGGAACGGTGTTCCGCCGGGCTCCGCAGGTCGACCTGGTGTTCGGCTCGCCGGCCATCGCCCGCGTCGGCGAGCTGGTCGAGCGCGCGCGACGCGAGGCTCGCCCGGTGCTCGAGACCGGCGAGGCGCCGCTGGTCAAGCTCACCGCCAAGCCCCCGACCGCCGACCGGCTCAAGGCGTTCGTCACGGTGATGGAGGGCTGCGAGAAGCACTGCACGTTCTGCGTCGTGCCGCGCACGCGCGGCCGCGAGCGCAGCCATCCGCCGGCGGCCATCATCGCCGAGATCGAGGGGCTGGTGGCGGACGGATGCCGCGAGGTCACGCTCCTCGGCCAGACGGTCAACGCCTACGGGCGTGATCTCGCGCCGACCACCGACCTCGCCGAGCTGTTCGCGCGGGTGAACGATGTCGCCGGCCTCGAGCGGATCCGCTTCACCACCTCCAACCCGTACAACCTCACGCCGAAGCTGATCCGCGCCATGCGCGATGTCCCGAAAGTCTGCGAGTGGTTCCACCTGCCGTTGCAGTCGGGCTCGGACCGGGTGCTGGAGCGCATGAACCGCGGTTACACGCGCGCCCGCTACCTCGAGCTGGTGGAGGCGCTGCGCGCGGCCGAGCCGGCGATGGCGTTCTCCACCGATGTCATCGTGGGGTTCCCGGGCGAGACGGAGGCCGACTTCGAGGCCACGCTCGAGATGATGGAGCGCGTGGCCTACGACAACGTCTTCGTGTTCCGCTACTCGCGCCGGCCGGGCACCCCGGCCGCGACGATGCCGGAGCAGGTGGCCGACGACGTCAAGGCCGATCGCAACCGCCGGTCGCTGGAGGTCGCCCAGCGCGTCGGCGCCGAGCGGAGCGCCCGCCTGACCGGGCGTACCATGGAGGTGCTGGTCGACGGCACGTCGCGCCGCAGCGCGGGGGAGCTGTCGGGCCGGACGCGGTGCAACCGGGTCGTCAATTTCGACGGACAGGGTCGAGTCGCCGTGGGTGACGTCGTCCACGTTCGCGTCACCGACGCGCTACCGCACAGCCTGCGGGGGACGCTCACGACGCCGGAGGAGGCCGTATGCTGGTCGAAATGAAGGTACGCGGGCTGGCCCTCGATCCCGTCTCGAACATGCCGATCATCATCCTCCGGGACGACGAGGACAAGCGGTCGCTGCCGATCTGGGTCGGGATCTTCGAGGCGAACGCCATCGCGCTGGAGCTCGAGAAGATCGCCACCGCGAGGCCGATGACCCACGACCTCATCAAGAACATCCTGGAGTCGCTCGAAGCCCAGGTGGCCAGGGTGGTCGTCACCGATCTCAAGGAGAACACCTTCTTCGCGGTGCTGCACCTCAAGCTCGGGAGCGCGGAGTACACGGTCGACTCGCGGCCGTCCGACGCCATCGCGCTGGCGCTGCGGGTGGCCGCGCCGATCTTCGTGGACGAGGACGTGTTCCCCAAGGCCGGCAAGATGGAGGTCGCCAAGGAAGGCGAGCCGATGAAGGCGGACGACCCCGAGCAGCTGCGCGAGTGGCTGCAGAACATCAAGCCGGAGGACTTCGAGAAGTACAACAAGGCCTGAGGCGAGGGGCCGCGTCGTGCGGATCGGGCTGTTCACCAACAACTACCTGCCGTTCTGCGGTGGCGTCACGATCTCGGTGGAGACGCTCCGGCGCGGGCTGGAAGCGCGTGGCCACGAGGTGTGGACGTTCGCGCCCCGCTTCCCGGGCGCCCCCGAGGCCGACCCGCGCGTCGTGCGGTTCCCGTCGATCCCGGCGGCGACCTATCCGGAGTTTGCCCTGGCGGTCCCGTGGTCCCCGCGCATCAGCCGGCAGGTGCGCCGCCTCGGCCTCGACGTCTTCCACGCGCACCATCCGTTCCTGCTCGGGCCGGCGGCGCGCCGGCTGGCGCGCCGGCTGGACCGGCCGCTCGTGTTCACCTATCACACGCGCTACGAGAAGTACGCGCACTACGTCCCGCTGACGCGCCCGCTCGTGGAGGCGGCCGCCCTGCGCCTGAGCACGCGCTTCGCCGCCAGCGCCGACGCGGTGGTCGCGCCCTCGGCGCTCGTGCGCGACCAGCTCCGCGCCCGCGGCGTCACCGCCCCGATCGCCGTCGTGCCCACGGGCGTCGACCTCGCCCGCTTCCGGCCGGCCGAGCGGGCCGTCGCGCAGCGCGCGCTGGGTCTGGCCGCGGCCGGGCCGCTGGTGCTCTACGTCGGCCGGCTCGATCGTGAGAAGAGCGTGGACCGCGTGCTCCTGGCCTTCGACCGCATCGCCGGCACCCTCGGGGGCGCGCAGCTGTGGCTGGTGGGGCAGGGCAAGGAGACGGAGCCCCTGCGCCGGATGGCGGCGGGGTTGGGCGCCGGCCACCGGGTGCACTTCGCCGGCGTCCGCGCCCACGAGGGCCTCGCCGCCTGGTATCAAGCGGCCGACCTCTTCCTGTTCGCCTCGGAAACGGAGACGCAGGGTCTCGTGCTGGCCGAGGCGGCCGCCTGCGGCCTGCCGGCGGTGGCGGTGATCGCGCCCGGCTGCGACGAGGTCGTGCGTGATGGCGAGACGGGCATCCTCACCAAGGGGGATCCCGCGGCGCTCGCGGAGGCCGCCATCGGGCTCCTCCTCGACGGCGAGCGGCGCCGCGCCATGGGCGCGCGAGCGCGGCAGGTCGCCGAGACGGCGTTCGACGTCACGCTGCAGATCACGCGGACGCTGGACGTCTACGCCGAGGCGCAGGCGCGCGCGGCTCGCCGGTCCGGATGACCGCGCCCCGCACCATTCGGGTGCGCTTCCAGAAAGAATGGGCCGCCCACGAGCGGCGCGGCCTGCTGGCGCCCGACCCCCGCGTGCGCACGCTCTGCCGCGTGCTGGTGACATATCCCGACGTCCGTCACATCGTCACCGACCGGATCAGCCTGCACGGCAACCCGGATCCCCGCACGGTCGACACCGTCGCGCGATTCCTGGAGCGCCAGCACTGGCTGGTGGAGTCGCTGGTGCTCGAGTGACCGGCATGAAGCGGCGCGAGGGGTTCGAGCGGCTGGAGCAGGACATCGTCAAGGAGAAGGCCGCCGCGCTGGGGCGCTCGGGGGAGCGGCTCGAGGCCGCGCTCGACGAGACGCGGGCCCTCGCGCTGGCCCTGGACGCCGAGGCTGACCCCGAGCGGCGGGCCGCGCGCCTGCGCGAGTACGAGGCCGCCCGCCGGCGGGCCGCGTCCGCGCGGATGATGCTGCTGATCCAGCGCGAGGCCATCGGGCTGCGTCATCACCGCGACGTCGATCAGCAGTTCCCCGAGCCCCCCGGCGATCGTGAGCGGCATGATCTGGAACGCCGAGGCCGAGACGCTCAACGCCGGCGCCCGCGCGGCCCTGCAGCTCGCGCGGCTGCAGCAGAGCGTGGCGTGGGCGGTCGAGCGCGTGCCGTTCCACCACGACCGCCTCGGGGGGCGACGCCTCGGCCGTCTCGAGGATCTGGCGACGCTGCCGTTCACGCGCAAGAGCGAGCTGCGCGAGCACTACCCCTTCGGCCTGTTCGCCGTGCCGCGGCACGAGCTGGCGCGCCTGCACGCCTCGTCGGGAACGAAGGGCAAGCCGACGGTCGTGGGCTACACCGCCGGCGACCTCGACGTGTGGCGCGAGGTCATGGCCCGCGTCATGGTGGCGGCCGGCGCCCGGCCCGGCGACATGTTGCACGTGGCGTTCGGCTACGGCCTCTTCACCGGCGGGCTCGGGTTCCACGACGGCGCCGAGCGCGTCGGTCTGACGGTGGTGCCGGTGTCCTCCGGCAACACCGCGCGGCACCACCTGCTGCTCCAGGATTTCCGCCCGGCCGGGCTCTGCGGCACGCCCTCGTTCGTGCTGCACATCGCCGAGAGCCTCACGGAGCAAGGCGGCGACCCGCGGGCCCTCGGGATCCGCTACGGCATGTTCGGGGCCGAGCCGTGGACGGAAGGGCTGCGGGCCGCGATCGAGCGGGCCTTCGGCTGCCGGGCCCACGACATCTACGGGCTCAGCGAGATCATCGGGCCCGGCGTGGCGGGCGAGTGCGAGGCGCGGGCCGGCCTGCACGTGTGCGACGACCACTTCCTGCCGGAGATCGTGGAGCCGGCCACGGGGGCGCCGCTGCCGCCCGGCCGCGAGGGCGAGCTGGTCCTGACCACGCTGACCAAGCGCGCGATGCCGATGATCCGCTACCGCACCGGCGACATCACCGCGCTCACGACCGAGCCGTGCGCGTGCGGCCGCACCTCCGCGCGCATCGCGCGTCTCAAGGGCCGCGCCGACGACATGCTGATCGTCAAGGGCGTCAACCTCTATCCCTCGGAGGTGGAGGCCGCGCTGCTGGCCGTGGAGGACCTGCAGCCGCACTACCTGCTCGTGGTCGATCGCACCTCGACCCTGGCCCGCCTGGAGGTCCAGGTGGAGCCGGCGGCGGCCCTGCTGGCCCGCTGTGGTGGCTTCCGGGCCGATCATCCCGAGCTGGCCGCGGTGCGCCGCCAGGTCGCCGATCGCCTCCACGAGGTCACCGGGCTCAGCGTGGATCTCGTCCTCGTCGCGCCGCACACGATCCCGCGCTCGGAGGGCAAGGCGGTCCGCGTCGTCGAGAAGTCGTGACGGGTGGCGGTATCCTAGAAACTATCCAGGCACGGGCAGGGAGGAACCGGCGATGGCGGACGACAAGCAGGCGATGATGGCCAGGATCGAGCGGGGCGTACGCCTGGAGGCCGCGGGCGAGATGACCCCGGAGTACCGGGACAACCTCGTCCACCTCATGACCATGCAGGCCGACTCCGAGCTGGCCGGCGGCTACGGCTACGTGCCCTGGATCACGAAAGCGCCGACCGTCGAGGAAAAGCATGTGGTCGCGCAGATCGTGAAGGACGAGCTGCGCCACGCGGCCGTCATGTACGGGCTGCTGGCCGACCTCGGCGTCGACGTGGAGGCGCACGTGCAGCGCCACGACGAGACCTTCACGATGCGCATCGGGGCGGACGCCGACATCGGCACGCAGCGGATCACGGCCGACAAGCGGGTCAACATCTTCTACTACCCGATCGACACGTGGGCGGACTTCACCTTCTTCAACTTCTGCATGGATCGCGGCGCCGGCCACCAGCTCGAGGACGTCCGCCAGTGCTCGTACGGTCCGTGGGTCCGGGCCATCGAGGGCATCTTCAAGGAGGAGAAGTTCCACATCCGCCACGGCGAGCACTGGGTCAAGCGCCTGGCCGGGGAATCGGCCACCCACGACGAGGCCCAGGCGACCTTCAACAAGTGGTACGTGCGCACGATGAACATCTTCGGCCGCCCCGGCTCGGCCAAGAACCAGCTCTACCGCACCTACCGGCTCAAGCTGCGCGACAACGACGAAGTCCGCCAGGCCTTCGCCACCGAGATCAAAGACCTCTGCGACACCGTCGGGCTCCACGTGCCGGCGTGGAAGCCGGTCTGGGCCGAGCTTCCGGAGGAAGCGCACATCCCGGGCTAGCCGATTCTGCCCCTGCGGTCGAGGCCCGTTGCGACTCCAGCCCTGCTGGAGTTTACATAATCCTCCTTATCGGAAGGCCGGGGCCGCGTCGACCAGGTGGTCCGGAATCCTATTCCCGGTCAGCGAGTGGCGGTGCCGAGACTGGCGAGGCGGCTGCGGACGTCGTCCGCCCGCTTGGCCGTGGGAATGTCCTTGAGGACTTTCTGGTAAATAGCGACGGCTTCGGCCTTCTTGCCACCAAGCTCCAGGACCCTGGCCTGGTCGATCAAGGCGTCCTCGTACAGGAAGCTGCGCGGGTCGAGGCTCTTGACCAGTGCGGCGTACGCCTCCGCCGCCTTGCCGAAGTCGCGCTCCGCCTCCCACGTGCGGGCCACCCCGGCCCGCGCCATGGCGGCCACGAGGCCGGTCGCGCCGCGCTGCAGTGCCAGCTCATACGCCGTCCGCGCTGCCGCGTACTGCCCCGACGAGAAGCGCACGTTGCCGAGCTCGTAGGCGACCATCGGGACCGAACGCGCCGAGGGATAGCGTTGCAGGATCTGCTCGAGGTCACGAGCGGCGGCGAGCTTGACCTCCGCGGTGGCGTCCGGAGCCTGCGCGGGCTGCACGCGGGCCAGGACCTCCGCGGTGGCGCCCAGCGCGCGTCGCTGCTGAGCGTCCCACCAGGCCCAGCCACCGAAGGCCGCCAGGGCGACGCCGACGAGCGCGAGGCCGGCGATGATCAGGGTGCGGGTCGAGGGCAGCGTCGGCGGCCACATCAGTCGATATCCCCCTTGCGGGTTGCCAGAACGACGGGCGCCTTCAGCGCAGGCGCAGACCGCGCCGGTACTGCCGCCCGCAGCTGCGGCAGCGGAGCCAGCCGCCGTACACGCGCCGCGTGAGTGCCCCGCAGTGTGGGCAGAACTGATAGAACTGGAACCAGCCCCAGGCCACCAGGGCGATGACGACGGCCGCGCCGATGACGATCGGCGAGACCGGAAGCGCATCCACGGCCCCATGCTAGCCCTGAATCGAATTCCACGGAAGTTTCCAGAACTTTCTGTCCTCGATTACCCACTCCGGGGCCTCACACGAGAGGTTGCGGCCCGCCGATGGGGCCTCGATAGTGTGCAACCGTAGGCATCTGCATTGCACTACCTCCGCGCTCGATTGCAAGGAGGCGTGTGATGCAGCAGGCGGTCAGGGGCTCGCATTTCACGGTAGCGGTGGACCTCATGTCCGAGCCGTGCCTGTGGCGCTGGGAGATCCGCGACCCGGAACGGGACGAGGTTGTCGCCAACAGCTGGACGAACGAGTGGATGGCCTACGAGTCGCCCGACGAAGCGCTGCGCGCCGCCCGCGCGCGACTCACTTCGCTCGCCCACCCCTGAGGCACGCACGCCCGGCGGGCGCGCGGCCCACCGGGCGTGCATGATCCGTCCGACCCGCTAGGACTTGATCCCCAGCTTCGCCAGTGCGTCCTTGGCCACCTTTTCGGACTCCGCGTGCTTGCCCTCCGTGTGCAGGGCCTGCGCGCGGACCGCGGCTTGCTTGGCATCGGCCGCCGTCGCGTCGTAGCGGTTGCCCGTGCTGTCCTGCAGCTGCTTGACGAGCTTGGGGCACTGGAACGCGAGCGCCGGTGTGGCGAGCAGCAGAGCGAGCAGAGCGACAACCGCGGTGAGGGCGAAAGGCTTCATGATCGATCCTCCCTCTCGTGGGTCGAATGCTGCCGGGTGCCGGGAGTATAGCCGATTCACCGCGGTTGCGGCTCAGCGCAACTCGACGAAGATGCCGTCCGCTTCGACGCGCACCGGGTAGCACGTCATCGTGACCGCCGGATTGTTCGCGTTGCGGCCGGTCGTGACGTCCCACCGCCACCCGTGCCACGGACACACCACCAGCCGGCCCTCCAGGTCCCCCTCGCCCAGCGGCCCACCCCGGTGGGCGCACGCGTTGTCCATGGCGTAGAACGTCCCCTCCACGTTGAAGAGGGCGAGGGTGCGCCCCTCGACGTCCACGACCCTCCCCTGCCCGTCGCCGAGCTCGCCCACCTCGGCGACCTTTGCCCGCCTGGCTTCGGCCATCGATCCCTCCTCGCGGCGGGCCGGCCCGCCGTCGTCCTGTCCTGTCGGATATCAGGCGCCGGCGCGATCTTGTCAAGCCGGGCCGGCGGCACGCGTTGTGCGTGTACTCCCTCGCGGGACAGATCGCCATCTCGGAGGAGCTCATGCCCCAAGGGTCCACGACGTTCCACGAGTCCGAGGAGCGCCTCAGTCCCGCCACCCGCGACATGCATCGGGCCATCGTGAGCCTGATGGAAGAGCTGGAGGCGGTGGACTGGTATCAGCAGCGCATGGATGCGACCGACAGCGCGGAGCTGCGCGACATCCTCCGTCACAACCGCGACGAGGAGAAGGAGCACGCCGCGATGGTGCTCGAGTGGATCCGCCGCCACGACGCGGCGTTCGACACCCGGCTGCGCGAGTATCTGTTCACCGAGGGCTCGATCGTCGGCCGCGAGGTCGCGCTGGAGCAGCCAGCGCCCACCGGCAACGCATCGACCAGCAGCGCATCGACGGGGAGCGCGGGCACCCGGGTCAGCGTGGGCTCGCTGCGAGGAGGTCGGTGATGGACTACCTGCGCCGTCAAGCCGCACCGATGTCCGAGCCGGTCTGGAAGGCCCTCGACGATGCCGTCGTGCAGGCCGCGCGGCACGTGCTGGCCGCCCGCCGCATCGCGACGTTCGACGGCCCCCGCGGCTGGGAGCACGTGGCCACGCGGCTCGGCACCAGCACCCCCTGCCGTAGCGCCGAGGGCGAGGCGGTGATCTGCGTGCCCGACGTCGTGCTGTTGTTCGAGGCGCGCGTGGACTTCAGCCTGCCGTGGTCCTCGATCGAGGTCTTCGAGCGGGGCGCGCCCGTGCTCGACACCGGGCCCGCCGAGGGGGCCGCCCGCGAGCTCGCCCTGGCCGAGGACCGCGTGGTCTTCTACGGCGATCCGGCCGGCAACGGCTTCCTGACCAATCGCAAATCGCCGCGCACGCACGCGCAGGACTGGAAGCGGCCCGGCCAGGTCCTCGCCGACCTGGTCAAGGCCGTGGAGATCCTCGACACCGGGGGCATCCCCGGCCCCTACGAGGCGGTGTTGCCGCCGGCCCGGTACTACCAGTACCTGCAAGCCGTGGACGACAGCGGCTATCCGACCGCGCGCCAGCTCCGCGACGTGCTGGGCGCCGTCCATCGCTCGCCGGTCATGCGGGAGGCGGGCGCGGTCTTCTCCACGCGCGGGGGCGACTTCGTGCTCAGCGTGGGCGGCGACCTCGCCACCGGCTATCGGCTGCACGACCGTGACGCGGTGCACCTGTTCTGCGTCGAGACGGTGGCCCCGCAGACGGTGACGCCCGAAGCGGTCTGCCTGCTGGAGGGCTGAGCCCCGCGCGCCGCCGCTGCGACCTTCTTGCCGCTCGTGCTAGGGTGGGAAGGTCGCATGCGGCACCGCCCCTTGTCGTGGTTTTGCAGTCGTGGTGGGCTCGCGGCCCTGCTGCTCGTCGCAGTGGCGGCCGCGTCGGTCGCCATCGCCGACCCCCGGAACCTGGAGCGCCCCGGCCACCACCTCGCCCGCGGCTTTCGCAATCTCGATCCCGGCTACGACTACACGATGCTGGGGCGCACGCTGAGCCTGCTGCGGCGAGTCGTGCAGGGCGAGCCCGACCGGGGGGCGCTGCCCGCGAGCGTGCGCAACGACGGAGCCGCCCTGCGCGCCAACGGCACGCAGCCGACCGTCACCTGGATCGGCCACGCGACGCTGCTCGTTCAGCTCGACGGGGTCAACATCCTGACCGATCCGATCTGGAGCGATCACGCCGGGCCGCTCGGCTTCGGCCCCCGGCGGCTGGTGCAGCCGGGCATCCGCTTCGAGGAGCTGCCGCCCATCCACGCGGTGGTGATCTCGCACGATCACTACGATCACCTGGACCTGCGCACGATCCAGCAGCTCGCCCGCACCCACACGCCGACGTTCTTCGTGCCCCTCGGCCTGCGGGAGTGGTTCGCCGACCGCGGGGTGCACGCGGTCGTCGAGCTCGACTGGTGGCAGAGCCACGTCTACCGCGGGCTCACGTTCGTAGCCGCGCCGGCCCAGCACGGCTCCGGCCGCGGCCTCGCCGATCAGAATCTGCGGCTGTGGACCTCCTGGGCAGTCTTCGGTCGTGAGCGGCGATTCTTCTTCGCGGGCGACACCGGGTACAGCCCCGGCCTGGCCGAGATCGGCCGGCGGCTCGGGCCCTTCGACGTCGCCGCCATCCCGATCGGCGGCTACAGCGCCTTCAGCGCCCGCCATCCCAATCACGTGAGCCCCGAGGAGGCGGCGCAGCTCTTCGAGGACGTTCAGGGCCGGCTGATGGTGCCGATGCACTGGGGGACGTTCGCGCTCAACCGCGAGCCGTTCCGCGAGCCGCCGGAGCGCTTGCTGGCGGAAGCGTTGCGTCGCGGCCTCGAGGAACGGATCGCGCTCCTGAGCCAGGGCCAGTCGATCCACTGGTAGCGCGCTTGCCATTCGGGCCGCTCCGCCCTAAGCTGCGGCGGCGGGGAGGTGGCACGGATGGTCAGGTTGTACGAGGCCGGAACGGATCGGCTGTGCGGCACGCTGAGCGATCGCCAGTACGAGGTGCTCACCGAGGGTCTCGAGGAAGAAGACCTCGAAGAAGCCGAGTGCGCGATCAGCGCGGACACGATCGCGCTCCTCGAGGATCAGGGCGTGGAGCCGGATCTGCTGGATATCCTC
Organism: uncultured Candidatus Rokubacteria bacterium; assembly: GCA_963743355.1. Lineage (GTDB taxonomy): Bacteria > Methylomirabilota > Methylomirabilia > Rokubacteriales > CSP1-6 > AR5. Next base: position 758,268 of record CAVUPM010000002.1, on the reverse strand, counting down.
CGCGCCGCCCTCGGCGACAAGCCCGAAGTCACCATCCGCTGCGAGCGCTCGTGATCTAGAGCCCGCGCTCGATCAGGTCCCACCGCTGCCCGGCCCGCTCGACGATCGCCTCCACGTCCTCGGCCAGCACGTGGCGCGCGGCGACCAGCGTCCCGGCCGCGGTTCGCACGCCGCTCGAGGTAGCCCCCGCGTGACGGGTAGCGCTCCTCGATGGACGGCGCGGGATCGCCGCGGCGCTCGCGCTCCGCGCGGGTGCGCGGGAACGGCAGCGTCGAGCCCATCATCGCCATGAGGTCGCCCGGCGCGCCCTGGTCGGGATGGCGCGGGTTCCAGCCCGTGAACGTCGCGAGCGGCGCCGCGACCTCGACCAGGCCGGATGCCCGCCGACCTCGTTGCCGTCGGCGTCCACCGCGGAGACGTAGCGTCCGGTACGGCGCGCCGACCTTCGGCGGGTAGCTCGCGGCGATGCCGCGCTCGATGTCGGGCCCGAAGTCGAGCCGCGCGGGCCGCGCGATGCGGTCGGGAAAGCGCACGCCGGGAATCGCCGCGAACGACGCGGCGCAGCGACTCCGCCCACCACCGCGGTGCCGTCGGCGAGCCGCGGGATACGCGCTCGGCGGGCGGCTCCACGCCCTCGCTGCACCCAGCGGTCGAGGTTGACGAGCGCGGCGCGCAGCAGCGGCGCGTAGTCGACGACGTTGAAGCGCTGCAGCCCGCGGCTGCCGGTGTTGGGATCGGCCGGCGAGCGGCGGCAGCGCGCCCGGCGTGTGCTGCGTGCCGGCGAAGAGATAGGTGCGCGCGAACTCCGGCGGCTCGACGTCGCGCCGGCCTTCGACGTCGGTGTGGATCGAGCGAGGCGTCGCCGCGCCAGTACTCGGCCGAGGTGTTGGTGGCGACGATCCGCGGCACGCGCCCGCGCGGCGATCCGGGCGAGCAGGCCGTCGCGCTGACCGTGACAGGCTCGTCTGGTCTCGTCAGTGAACGGCGGCAGGCTGCCGACCGACTCCTGCGCGTTCAGCGAAGGCTGGCCGAAGCGCAGGTTGAACTCGCCGCGCCGCGCCGCCGGCCACGTGCGGCATGACCGCGTCGAAGACCATGCGGCCCTGCTCGTCCTCGTCGAGGCCCGAGGTAGAGCATGTGGCGCAGGAAGCGCCCGCTCTGCGACACGCCGAAGAGGTAGGCGCGCTCGATCGCGCCCGCGACACGGGTTGCCGCTCGCGGCGGGCGCCCAGCGCAGCCACGCGGCGGTGTCCCGCACGGCGAGGAAGCCGAGGCCGACGACGCGGCGAGTCGGCCGAGCGGTAGACGACGTCGTAGATCGCGCCGGGCGTGAAGCCGCCCTCCATCTGGACGTGGGACGCATCGGGAAAGCCGCCACTCCGACGCGCGCGGAATCGCCACGCCGTGCGCGGCACCGCCGCAGCCGGCGCCCCGCGTGCTCGCGCACGTGATCCGCGCCTGCGGGTCGGCCAGATCGGCGGCCGGGTGCGGAATGTGATAGCGGTCGGCCAGCGGCAGCGTGTCCACGCGGCGTGTTCGGGCTGCAGCTCGCAGCGCACGAAGCCGCTCGCGCCCTTCGCGCGCGGCACGTCGAGCGCCATCAGGCCGTCCCGCGCGGCACGTCCGGCTGCCACGCCGACCCACGCGACCGTCTAGCCGTGGCGCATCAGGAAGCCGTTGCCGAAATCCGCGGCCGTCGTCGGGTCGGGCACGCGCGGCAGCTGTTGAACATGCCGAGCGCGACCTTGCGGCCGCGGTTGCGGCACGTCGAGCAGCAGGCCGCCGTTGCCCTGCCCGTGTCGACCGGCTTCAGCAGCGTAGAAGTCGGCGGAGAACTCGACGCGCCCCGCGGCGTTGCGCGGGGCGAGCCCGATGTCGGTGATGCTGGCGTGGACCGGGTGGCCGGGATCGGCGGCGAAGCGTATCGTGCCGGCGATCTTCTCGTACGCGCCCGCGGCGCCAAAGGGTCGACCGTCGAGCACGAGCGAGCGGGACTGGATCTCGAGCGCGATACCGGGCATGGGCGGCCTCCGATCTGCGCGCACTCTAACCCTGAGCGCCGAGTCGTGGCAAGATCAGCCCGTGACGCTCCTCGCCCGCCGCGACTATCCCGAGGTCGTCGAGACGTTCCAGTGGCCGGCGCTCTGGGACCTCGTCGACGGCGACCGCGACCGGCTGAACCTGGCCCACGAGTGCGTCGACCGCTGGGTGGATCGCGGCACGGCGCTGCGCCTGCAGTTCGCCGACGGCCGCCGCGAGGCGTGGACGTTCCGCGCCCTGGCCGACTGGTCGAGCCGCTTCGCGCACTTCCTGGAGCGCCACGGCGTGGAGCGCGGCGGGCGGGTGGCGTTCCTGCTGGAGCCCTCCCTCCCCTTCTACGGCGCCCTGTTCGGCACGCTCAAGCGGGGGGCGGTGGCGGTGCCGATGTTCACGCTGTTCGGGCCCGACGCCCTGGCCCCGCGCCTGGAGGACTCCGGCGCTCGCCTGCTGCTCATCGGCGCCGAGGCTGATCCGGCGCGCTATGCGTTTCCCGGCGTGACGGTCGTGCGACTCGACGCCGCGTTCCTCGGGCGCCTGGCCGCCGAGCCCGATCGGTACACGCCCGCCACCGCGCCCGACGACCTGGCGGTCCTGCAGTACACCTCGGGCACGACGCGCGCGCTGCCCGAGGCCGTGCCTCACACGCACCGCGCGGTCGTCACCCTGATGATCGCCGCGCTCTACGGCCTGGGGCTCACGCCCGAGGATCGCTACTTCTGCCCGTCGTCGCCGGCGTGGGGGCACGGCCTCTGGCACGGCACGCTGAGCCCGCTCGCCCTGGGGCTGGCGGCCGGTGCCTACTCGGGGCGCTTCGACGCCCTTGTCCTGCGCGAGGCGCTCGCGGCGTTCCAGATCACCAACCTGGCGGCGGCGCCGACGGTCTACCGGCTGCTGCGCGACTCCGGGTTGACGAGCCGGGAGGGACTGGCGCTCACCAAGCTGACCTACACCGGAGAGCCGATGGACGACGCGACGTGGGACTGGATCGAGCACACGCTGGGTCTCACCCCGTGCGGGATGTACGGCAGCACCGAGGTCGGCGTCATCGTCGTCAACTACCCGGGCTTCGAGGGCTACCGCGTGCGCCGGGGCGCGCTCGGCAAGCCGGCGCCGGGCTGGGAGGTCGGCGTCGTCGACCCTCGGACGCAGGCGCCAGTGCCGGTGGGTGAGGTCGGCGAGATCGCCGTCCGGCGCAAGGGCGCGTGGTTCCCGGTGAAAGACCGCGGCTGGCTCGACACCGACGGCTACGTCCATCACGGCGGCCGCTCGGACGACGTGATCATCTCGGCCGGCTGGACGCTCAGCGCACTCGAGATCGAGCGCGCGCTGCTGACCCACCCCGACGTCCACGAGGCCGCGGTCGTCGGCGTGGCCGACGCACTGCGCGGTCAGGTGCCGCAGGCGTGGATCGTGGCGCGCCGCGCCGCGCCCGATCTCGCCGAGCGGCTGCAGGCGCACGTCCGCGAGCGCCTGGGCCGCCACGAGTTCCCGCGCGACGTGCAGTTCGTCGACGCGCTGCCCCGCACGCCGGCCGGCAAGGTCGACCGCCACGCCTTGCGCACCCGCGCGTCACGGACGGAGGCCGGGCGATGAGCTTTCCCACCATCACCGACGAGGCGCTGAGCGCGCTCCGGGCGCGGATCGGGCAGCCGGTGCGCCGGCCGGAGCCCTACGTCGAGACCGCCACCCGCGACGCCATTCGCCACTGGGCGCACGGCATTGGCGACCGCAATCCACGGTGGGCCACCGAGCGGCTGGCGCCGCCGACGATCCTCTTCGCGATGGACCGCATCGTCTCCGGCTACGTCGGGGGCCTGCCCGGCATCCACGCGATGTACGGCGGCACCGACTTCCGCTGGCGCCGTCCCGTGCGCGAGGGCGACCAGGTCGTCGGCCACAGCGTGCTGCTCGACCTCGAGGAGAAGGCCTCCGCGTTCGCGCGGCGCGCGATCAAGCAGACGTACCGGACGACCTTCATCGAGGCCGGCGGCGACGTCGTATGCGAGGCCGACTCGTGGTGCTTTCGAACCGAGCGCGACACCGCGCGCGAGCGCGCCAAGTACGCGCCCACCGACCCCTACACGTACACGGCCGACGAGCTCGATCGTATCCGGCGCGGCTATCGCGACGAGGCCGTGCGGGGCGCCACCCCGCGGTACTGGGAGGACGTGCGGGTCGGCGAGGCGTTGCCCGAGGTCGTCAAGGGGCCGCTGACGGTGACGTCGGTCGTCGCGTTCGTGCAGGGTTGGGGCAGCCTGTACGTGCGCGCGCACGGTCTGGCCTTCGACCTGTTCGAGCGCCACCCGGCCCTGGCGATCCCCAATGCGTTCGGCGTGCCGGAGCCGCCCGAGCGCGTGCACTGGGACGACGCGCTCGCCCGCGCCGTCGGCGTGCCGTCGGCCTACGACTACGGCCCCGAGCGCGTGGCCTGGTTGGGGCACCTGGTGACGAACTGGATGGGCGACGCCGGTGAGCTCTCGCGTCTGGCCGTGCAGGTGCGGCGTCACAACCTCATCGGCGACACCACGTGGTGCCGCGGGACCGTCACCGGCAGCGCGCTGGTGGACGGCCGCGCCGAGGTCACGCTCGGACTCACGGCCGTCAACCAGCGCGGCGAGACGATCGCCGCCGGTCAGGCGGTCGTGGTCCTCCCCCGCGCGACCTCGACGACCAGGTAGGCGTCGCCGCGGCCCCCGTCGCCGAGCGGTCGCCCCTTGCCGCGCAGCCGCAGCCGGGTGCCGGCGCGGACGCCGGCCGGGATGGTGACGACGACATCGTCGTCCCTCCCCTCGGCGCGCCGCAGCGTGACGCGCTTGCGGCCGCCCTCATCGGCCTCCTGGGCCGTCAGGCGCAGCGGGAAGGACACGTCGCCGGCGCCGCCCTCGCCCCCGGCCTGCAGGCCGAGCAACCGGCGGCCGAGGTCGAACGCGTGGCCGAGTAGCCCCTTCTCCCGCGGGAACGCGCGGGGCGTCTGGGAAGGCGGCGGCGTGGCGCGGAGGGCGGCCCGACCGAGCCGCCACAGCAGCTTCACCGGCGTGAGCGGAGTGATCACGAACACGCGCCCCGTCATGACGACGCGCCCGCCGAACAGCGTGCGCTCGAAGTCACCGCGCTCCACGCGCATGCCCATGCGCGACAGCTCGCGAGCCAGCTCCTCGAAGATCGCGCTGGCACGCGGGTCGGCGAAGAGATCGCGGAACACGTCCTCGCGCGACGCCCCGAAGCCGGCTGGCTCACCGGTCCCGCGTGCGCCGTCGTACGCGCGTCGCTTGGCCGGATCCATGAGCACCGCGTACGCCTCGCTGATCTCCTTGAAGCGCTCCTCGGCACGCGGGTTGCCCGGATTGCGGTCCGGGTGCCACTCGAGAGCCAGCCGGCGATACGTCCGCCGGATCTCTTCTTCCGAGGCCTCCGGACCCAGCCCCAGGGTCGCGTAGTAGTCGCGGTCGGCTCGCTGGCGTGCCATCACGAAAAAGGATACACGCTGTGCAATGGCAAGGCCTTTGCCGCATGAGGCGTCCTGCGGGACGCCGCGATGAGGCCTATGGGTGCCTCTGTGAGCGCGCCGCCGCGGCGTGTGACGCGTTCGGCGACGACCCGACCATGCGGGCGTGTGCCGAGGCCTGCCGCCGGTGTGCGGGCGCGTTCCGGGCGATCGCCGACGACGGGTGGATGGCGCAGACCGCGTGAGCGCTGATCAGCCCGCGAGCCACCGGTAGGCGACGCCGACCACGGCCCCCCCGGCCACTAGCCAGGCGGAGCTGACGCCGCGAAGGATCAGCAGCACGCCGGCCACCACCGCCAGCGCGCCCGTGACCCAGTCCACGATCGCGGTGCGCGCCAGCTGCAGCGTGACCGCTCCCATGAGCCCGAGCGCGGCCACGTTGACGCCGTCCAGGAACGCGGCGGCGCCGCGCGAGCCGCGGATGCGGGGCAGGAGTGGATGACTCAGCGCGACGAAGACGAACGACGGCAAGAAGATCGCCACCGTCGCCAGGATCGCGCCGCTGCCGCCGGCGAGCACGTAGCCGATGAAGGTCGCCGTCGTGAACACCGGCCCCGGCGTGACCTGGCCGATGGCAATCGCGTCCAGGAGCTGGCGGTCGGTCAGCCAGCCCAGGCGCTGGACGAAGTCGTTGCGCAGAAAGGCGAGCAGGACGTAGCCGCTGCCATAGAGCGTCGCGCCGATCTTCAGGAACGTGAGGAACATCGTGCCGAGCGTCACGCCCCCGCCGGCCACGACGCCCTGCCCCAGCGCGGCGCCGGGCAGGCCGAGCACGGCGACCAGGGCGGCGGCACCGCCGGTCGGGCGTCGCGCCAGGCGCACGAGCATGACGGCCACGCCCCCGCCGAACAGCAGCGCCAGCTCGTTGCCGCCGGCCAGCGCGAGCGCCAGGACGGCGAGCCCGATCACCGCCAGGAGCGGGCCCTTGACGGCCGTGCGGCCGAGCGCCCATATGGCCTGCGCCACCACCGCGATGATCACGGGGATGACGCCGTAGAGCACCCAGGTCGCGGTCGGCGTGGTCCCGTAGTGGACGTAGACCCAGGCCAGCGCCAGCACGATCACCACCGCGGGGACGATGAAGCACGCGCCCCCGAGCAGCAGCCCGGGCCACCCGGCGCGCACGTAGCCGAGGTGGATGGCCATCTCGGTGGAGTTGGGGCCCGGGATGAGGTTGGTCATCCCGAGCAGGTCGAGGAATCGCTCGTCGCTGACCCAGCGGCGGCGGCGCACGAGCTCGTCGCGCATCATCGCGATGTGCGCGGCGGGGCCGCCGAAGCCGATGACGCCGAGCTTCAGGAAGACGCGGACGACCTCGGCGAGCGCTCCCGATCGGGTCGGGCCCTCGCCCGCCATCACCGGAGTCCGCGCTCGATCACCTTGACGATGGCGTCGACGTCGTAGACGCAGCCGCCCCAGGTGCCACCGCCGACCTGCTGCAGCGCGGCCCACAGGCGGGTGTCGGCCGGGATCTCGGGATCGGCCGCCAGGTCCGGCCGCGGCGGGCGGGCGGCCAGCACGCGGGCGCCCTCCTCGGGGCCGAACTCACGCTCCCCTTCACCGACGAGATCGACGGAGCCCTCCAGGCGATTGCGGTCCACGACGATCCGGATGCGGTCGCCGTCGCGCAGGCGGCCGATGGGACCGCCGGCCAGAGCCTCGGGACCGACGTGACCGATGCACGCGCCGGTCGACACGCCGGAGAAGCGGGCGTCGGTCACCACCGCCACGTGCTTGCCCCACGACAGGTGCTTGAGCGCCGCGGTGATCTGGTAGATCTCCTCCATGCCGGCCCCGAGTGGACCGCGGCACGCCAGCACCAAGATGTCGCCCGCCTGGAGCCCCTGGGGCCCGCGGTCCTTGATCGCCGCGATCGCGTCGCGCTCGCGCGTGAACACGCGCGCGGGTCCCACCTTGCGGTAGACGCCGTCGGCGTCCACGACGGAGGGATCGATCGCGGTGCTCTTGATGACCGAGCCCTCGGGCGCCAGGTTGCCGCGCGGAAAGGTCACGGTGCTGGTGAGCCCGCGCGTGCGCGCCCGGTCCGGGTCCATGATGACGTCCTCGGGCGTGACCCCGTCGGCCGCGCGGAGCCGCTCGCGCAGCACGCGGCGGCGCTCGCAGCCCTCCCACCAGTCGAGCAACCGACCCAGCGGCTCGCCGGCCACGGTCAGCACCCGCTCGTCGAGCAGCCCCAGGCGCCGCAGGTGCAGCATGACCTCGGGGACGCCTCCGGCCAGGAACGCGCGCACCGTCGGGTGCGGTCCGTTCGGCAGCGTGTCGACCAGGCGCGGGACGCGCCGGTTGACGTCCATCCAGTCCTCCACCGTGGGCCGGCGCAAGCCGGCGGCGTGCGCGATGGCCGGGATGTGCAGGAGCAAGTTGGTCGAGCCGCCGAAGGCCGCGTGCACGGCCATCGCATTGCGGACGGCCGCGTCGGTGACGATGTCGCGCACCGCGAGGCCACGACGCGAGAGCGCGACCAGCGCCCGCGCCGACCGCCGCGCCATGTCCACCCAGATCGGCTGGCCGGACGGCGCCAGCGCGGAATGCGGCAGCGACAGCCCGAGCGCCTCGCCGACCACCTGCGAGGTCGCCGCGGTGCCGAGGAACTGGCAGCCGCCGCCGGGCGAGCCGCAGGCGCGGCAGCCGAGGTCGGCCGCCTGGTCGAGCGTCAGCTCGCCGTGCGCGAAGCGCGCGCCGATCGACTGGACCTTGCCGGCGTCCTCGCCGTCGCGCGGCGGCAGCGTGACGCCGCCCGGGACGAGCACGCACGGCAGATCGCGCATCGCGGCCAGCGCCATCATCGTCGCCGGCAGGCCCTTGTCGCAGGTGGCGACGCCCAGTACGCCCCGGCGCGTCGGCAGCGAGCGGATGAGCCGGCGGAAAACCTGCGCGGCGTCGTTGCGATAGGCGAGGCTGTCCATCATGCCGACCGTGCCCTGGGTGCGGCCGTCGCAGGGATCCGAGCAGAACGCGGCGAATGGCAGGCACTCCAGGGCGCGCAGCTCGTCGGCGGCGGCGTGCATCAGGGTGCCGATCTCCCAGTGGCCGGTGTGGTAGCCGAGCGCGATCGGGGAGCCGTCCGGGGCGCGGATGCCGCCGTTGGTGCCGAGCATCAGGAATTGCGGCCGCCCCAGCTCGTGCGGTGCCCAGCCCATCCCGGCGTTCTGGGTGAGGCCGAAGATGTCGCCGCTGGGCCGCTCCAGCAGCATCTCGGCGGTGAGCGGCAGCCGGCCCGGTGGCCCGGTGCCGGAGGTCGTCACGTCGAGGAGTGCCGGGTCCGCCGTGGTGAGGAGATCGTCGAGCGCGATGGGCTGGATCATTGGGCGAGGCTATGCGCAGACGCCAGGTGCGTCAAGACCAACCGACTGCGCATACCCGGGCTTGACGCGGTCCGGCTCACGCCGTAGCTTCTACGCGCAAGACGGCCGAGACTGCGCGCCCACGGGGAGCACCGATATGGACGCGATCATCAAGGCGCTCCTCTACGTCATCCTGTTCCTCGCCATCGTCACGGTCAACGTCTGGTTCGTCCGCGCCGTCTCCCAGGCCTATCTCCGCGAGCAGCGCCCGCTCGTCATCGCCCCGTTTCAGGTCATCGGGAAAGATGACGCCGGCGGCAAGCAGGGCACGGCGCTGGCCAGCATGCTCCTGGCGCGCCTGGCGCGGATCCGGCAGGAGATGGAGGCGTCGGAGGCCGCGCTCCGGGCGCGTCCGGAGCGCGAGGTGGCCCCGACGATCCAGACCCTCGAGGTGTCCGGCCAGACCTCGCTCTCGATACCGGAGCGGCTGTTCGCGCCGCTCAACATCAACATGACCGTCGGCGGTGTGGAAGTCGGCGGCATTCTCTCCTGGGCCCAGCGTGTGCTCAGCCGGGACGAGACGCTGCAGATCGCCGTCCAGTACGAAGCGGACCGCGCGGTCGCGGTGACCCACCTGGAGGGGAGCAGCGAGTACTCGCTCTGGATCGAGTCGCAGGGATCGAGCGAGCAGGTCGTCTCGGCGATCGCGTACGCGCTGACGCAGCGCCAGTTCGCCCGCCGGATCGCCGAGGTCGAGGCGCTCGACGCCACGGAGTTTCGGACGCTGCTGTCGACGCTGAACAGGGCCGCCGAGCTCAACCGCCAGGTTGCCCGCGGCCGCGCGGCTCGGGACAGCTATGCGACCCTGTTGCCTCAACTCGAAGGGCTCGCCGAGAAGGCCCCGCGCTGGAAGGCTCTGCTCCGCCTGACCGCCGAGATCGCCGAGAACAGCGGTGAGGCATCGCGCGCGGTGGCGCTCTACAAGCGGGAGCTCGCCCTCACCGATGACCGGGACGGTCGCCGCGACGAGATCCGCACCCGGATGGACCGCCTGGCTGAACAGATCACGGCGACGGCGACCGCGCCCCCGGCGCCGCCTCCGGCCGGCGGCACGGCCCCGCCGACGCCGGCGCCCGCGAAGTGGTTGCTCGACATGCTCGGCGTGGAGCCGCGGCCGGTCGCCGGCATGCCGCTGCTCGCAGTGCTGGGCGACCCGCCGCCGGCCGGATCAGTGCCCCCCGAGCGGATGGAGGTCATCCGCGTCGACGCCAAGCCACCCGCCCGAGCGCGCGACGACATGACGGATGACTACATGCGCACGGTCGTTCAGGCCGTGCAGTTCGTGGCTCCGGATGCGCGCTTCGGCTTTGCCCCCATCGGCCTCGAGCACGGGGCGGCGCGGGACTCGCTCGTCCTTCCCGCGTTCGACGCTGTCATCCGGCGCAAACCCGCCGTGTTGCTCGTCACGATCGGCCCCTTGCAAGGGCGGGTCTACGAACGCGTGTACCAGAGCGCCGTGGCGGCCGGCATCCTGGTCGTCATCGCGGCCGGCAACGACGCCGGCACGCCGGTCCCGTTCGCCGACAGCCCTCTCCTCAAGGACATCATGGTCGTGGGCTCGGTCGACAGGAAGGGTCAACGATCGAGATTCACGCAATACGCCCGCGGCGTCTTCTGGGCGCCCGGGGAGAACCTTGCCTTCGACGTGCGTCCCGGAAGACAGGAGACCCGGGCCGGCACCTCGTACTCGGCGGCCGTCGCGGCCGGTCTGGCGGTTCGCCTGCTCGCCGAGCGCCCTGGGCTCCCCGTGAAGACCTTGCTGGACACGCTCAGGGAGACGTCGACGCCACCCACCCCGGGGGCTGAACCCGTCCTCAACCTGGCCGCCGCCCTGAGCAGACTCCCTCCGGGGCCACGCAGTTGACGCCGGCTCGCCCGGCCCCCTGACGCCGCTCTGCTTCGGGGGCCGCGAGGGCGGAGGAAGCGGCAGAAACTCCGCCGTAGCAAGCCGGCTCTCAGCGAAACCGCAAGAACGGTACCAGCGAGCCTCGCCGAGCCGTTCAGGACACCACGAGAGGCCTGACCCTCCGGACGACGAGCCGGGAGGGAGAGTCCCGGAACGGCCACCCCGGAACCCAGGCGGAGAACCGGCCGGCCGTCCCTCCCGCCACCACGATCTTGACGTTGGCCGCCTGGCGGAACTTGGCGACGCGGGCGCCGTTCACCTCGGCCCACATGCGCTCCCAGAGGAACGCGCGCACCTCGGCCTTCGACCAGCCATCGGCCGCGATCGTGCGGACGTGCTCGGGCCCGATGACCAGCAGCGTGTCGCTCATGCTGCCGACCGTGTGGCTGGCGATCGCCTCCCCGCTGCGCGCGATGGTCGCGAGCAGGTCGCGCGCCGTTCGGCTGCGCGCGTCGACGACCACCTGCGGCGCCTCGGCAGCGAGCACGGCCACCGTGCTGTCGCCGGCCGCGAAGCCATGCTCGACGTGCAGCGCCTCCCACGGGCTCTCCTCCTCGCGCTCGCCGATGCAGTAGGTGTAGCGACCCGGCTGCGCGAACGTCGACATGCTGATCTGGCCGGGCACGGCGCCGCCGACGTTGGCCCAGACGAGCCGGACCGCGCGCCCGATCGTCGCGTTGGCCCGCCAGCCGGGGCCGAAGACGCCCACACCGGTGTTGACCTCGAGCGCCGCGCGCACCGGGCCGTTGATCACCAGCAGCGGCGCCACGGCATCCGTGGTGCCCGACACGCCCTCCAGCGCGAACGCGGGGTCGCAGATGGCCTCCACCGCGGCGATCACCACCGGCAGGTACTCGGGGCGGCAGCCCGCCATCACGGCATTGATCGCGATTTTCTCCACGGTCGCCCGCCCGTGTCGCGGCGCCACCAGCCCGATCAGCTCGTCGGCGGGTCGCCCGCTCGCGTCCACCGCCGCGCGCACGCGGGCGGGCGTGGGCGCGATCACCGGCAGCCCGTCGGTCACACCCCGCGCGTACAACGTCTCGAACGCGTCGGCATCGCTCATGGCGGACATGATAGTGCGCTAGGATACCCGCGGGCGATCGATGACAACGGGCGTGGCGCATCGGATCGGTGTGCTGAGCGTGCTCCTCGTATGCGCCGGCACGGTCGCCGGGGCGCAGGGTCTCCCGCCGACCGATATTCTCGCCGTGGACACGTTCATCGATGCGCCCCGCGCGCTGTTCGGCCGCACGCGCGCCGGCGTGGAGAGCACGCTGGGCGCCCCGTCCTCGGTGCGCGCCCGGACGCTGCCGGGTGGCCGGCGCTCACCCACGGATCCCGTCGACGAGCTCGCCTATCCCGGCGTCGTGCTCGGCGTCTCGCAGCGATCGGCCGGCCTGCGACGCGTGGAGATCACCGAGCCGCGCTGGACCCTGCCGGGCGGCCTGAACGTCGGCGTGCCGCGCAGCCTCATCGAGCAACGCCTCGGCGAGCCCCAGACCACGACCGACGTCAGCGTGCTCTATCTCTACTCGGACGCCTACCCGGACACCGTCGAGTTCTACATCCGCGCCGGCCGCGTGCAGCGCATCGAGTGGCTGTACGCGCCGGGTGATTAGTTGGAATGGGGGGCCTCGAACGGGCCCCCCCAAACTCCCCGGGGTGGCTCGGGACGCCCCGGCGCAGCCGTGGCGCCCCTCGATGCTCCGACGGGCTCTTGGCGTCGGTCGGCGTCAGTCGCCTCCGAGCCCTCGCTGCACCGCCTTGATGATCTGGTCGAGATCGTATGGCTTGCCGATGATCTCGATGGCGTCGGTGGGCCCGACCAGCGTCTCGAGGTTGCCCTTGTGCGTGGTCGTCACGATCAGGGCGCGCCCGCGCATGGCCTCGCTGGTCCGCAGCAGGTTGACGAAGGTCCAGTTCTGATCGTACGGCGGCGGGATGTCGTAGACGATCGCCCGCGGGTCGTGCTCCTGCAGAAAGCGCGGAAAGTCCAGGGTGCCGCGCTTGATCTCGTCGGTGTGCGCCGTGACGCACTCGAACCCGTGCTCCTGCAAAATCAGGCGAAGCATCTCGACCGTGTCCGCGTTGCTGTTGATCACCGCGACTACCGGCACGGGGTGCCTCCTGCCTGCACCGATGCAAGCTGAAGGCCATCAATCGTCGGGTACCCGGGGACGCCCCTACGCGCCGCGCTGGCGGAGCGACTCGACCAGGTCGAGAACGCGCACGACCTCGCGCCCGTCGCGGATCATCTGGCGATCCCCCGCCTGGCCCCAGCGCAGCACCCCGTCGCGGTCGATCACGAAGGTCGAGCGATAGGCGACGTTGCGCTCCTCGTCGAGCACGCCGTAGGCGCTGATCACCGAGCGCTTGATGTCGCTCAGCAGCGGGAACGCGAACCCCCGCGCCTTGGCGAACGCGGCGTGGCTGAACGGGCTGTCGGCGCTGATCGCCAGCAGCACCGCCCCGCGCGAGGTGATCTCCTGCACGGCCTCACCGAGGCCGCTCAGCTCGGGCGTTCAGATGCCGCCCCAGTCGTAGCAGTAGAAGACCAGGACGACGTCCTTACCCCGGAACTCGGCGAGGGTGATCAGGCGGTCCTCGGTGGACGGCAGCGAGAAATCGGGAGCGGGCTTTGCGTAGCGCATCGTCGCGCCTCCAGGCTATGATCGGCGACCATGAAGATACACAGGCTCTACGCCGACCAACAGGGCGAATCACACTTCCAGGACGTCGACGTCCAGTACGTCGAGTCCGCCCGGGCCGGGCGGCTGTCCGCCCGCCTGCCCGCCACCGGCATCATCTTCCGCGAGGTCCAGCCGGACTACGACCTGGACTGGCACCCCGCCCCCCGGCGCCAGTACATCATCAACCTGGACGCCGGCGTGCAGATCACGGCCAGCGACGGGGAATCGCGCCGGATCGGCGCCGGCGAGGTGCTCCTGGTCGAGGACACCTGGGGCAAGGGCCACCTGTCGAAGGCCATCGACGGCAAGCTGCGCAACTGCATCTTCGTGCCGATCGACTGACATGGGCCGCCTGGACGGCAAGGTCGTCGTCGTCACCGGCGCCAGCCGGGGCATCGGCGCGGAGATCGCGGCGCTCCTGGCCGCCGAGGGCGGCCGCGTGGTGTGCGCCGCCCGCACGCTCCGCGAGGGGGATCATCAGCTGTCGGGCTCGCTCGAGACGACCGTGCAGGCCATCCGCGACAAGGGCGGCGAGGCCCACGCGGTCACCGCCAACATCGCCGACCCGGCCGAGTGCGGGAAGCTCCTCGACGCCGCGCGGAAGGCCTACGGCCCGGTCGACGTGCTGGTCAACAACGCCGCGCTGACCTACTTCGTCCCGATCAAGGACTACGTCGTCGGCAAGTGGCTCGCCTCGTGGGCGGTGAACGTGCACGCGCCGTTCGTGCTCAGCCAACTCGTGCTCGCCGACATGATCCCGCGCAAGCGCGGCGCCATCGTCAACATCGGCTCCGGCGCGGCGATCGGCCCCGGCCGCGGCCCCTACCCCGACTCCGCCGTCGGTGCCCGTGGCGGCACGTGCTATGGCGCCCAGAAGGCGGCGCTGGAGCGCTTCACCCAGGGCCTGGCGGCGGAGGTCTACCAGCACGGCGTCTCGGTGACGTGCGTCTCGCCCTCCCAGATCGTCCCCACGCCGGGCACCGTCTATCACAAGCTCGTGAAGGGCATGGACGATCCGCGCGGCGAGCGGCCGGAGCTGATGGCGCGCGCGGTGCTGCTGCTGGCGAGCGAGCCGCTCGATCGGGTCACCGGACGGGTGACCTACAGCCAGCAGATCCTCAAGGAGTTCGGCTGGATCGCCGAGGCGCGCGGCAGGGGCGTCGAAACGCCCGGGACCGGTTATTCGTCGATGTAGCAATCTGCAGGCATTGACTCCTCATCGCGCGCAGTCGATCGTCGGACGCCGTAGGGGACTGCACGTTGGCCTTGCCATCGTTTACGGATGTCGGCGACCTGCCACCCGGTGTGCACACGGCTTCGTTGTCCGAAGTCCGCGACCGATTCGGCATCGACTCGGCACAGCGCAGGGCCGTGCACTTCGTCTCGAGCGGATCTATCGAATCGCTCGTGCCCCTGGTCATCTGGCGCGCTTCGTCGTTTTCGGTTCCTTCGTCACCGACAAGGAAGACCCGGCCGCGGTAGATGTCTTCCTGCTCATGGAGGACACCTTTGACGCATCGCGACTCACGGGCGAGGCGCGATTGGTGTTCGATCATCCCGCTGCTCAGGCTTGGTTTGGCGCGAGTGTATTCTGGCTACGCCGCTTGGCAGCGTCGGAGAGCGGGGCCACGATGATCGAGCATTGGCAAGTGAGCGGGATGGTAGCCTGAGAGGGATCATCGAGATTACGCCGGAGGCGCCATGATCGCGAACGACAAAGAATTGAACGCGACGCTGGACCGTATCAGGAGGCTCCAGGCCCAGGTGGCTCATCTCCGGGTAGTCGAAACCAATCCGGTGAACTATCGTCTGTCTGCATCCGGGTTTCTCGCGGAACTCGATCGGATGCAACTCGAGGTACGCGAATACCTGTCACTCCATCCTGCCGAGATGAAGCCTAGTGTTTGACCATAGAGAACCGCCTCAAGAGAAGGCTCGCATCTGGCCGCGGATGCCGCCAGTTTATGCTGCGACGGCCGCTGCCCTGACGTGATCGAGGATCGCCAGCAGCTCATCCAACTCGGACGGGGGGAACAGTCCATCAGGGCCGGTCGGCGTGATATCGGTGAACGGCGATTCGTAGAGCGATGAGGCGTTCATCACGCCGTGTTCGGTGAGGTGGTTCAGGAACGCCTGCTTGGCAGCCTCTCGGTCCAGTCCCACCAGGGAGCGCACGAAGAGGCCCAAGCCGTGGCTCTGCTCCTTGGCCTGCTGCAGCTCGCCTGCGCCCCGCAAGGCTGGGTCGCAGATGACGTCACGGGGGCCGGGGGCGACCATCTCCACCATCAGCCGGATGATGTGGCGGGGCGTGCGGAACTGCCAGAAGGCGTCCCAGATGCGGTCGATTTGGGTCCTGCTGTCGCCGGTCAGCAATCGACCTCCTCGCGTGTGAGATACGACCGATTCTCCTCAGCCGCCCAACCTCCTATCAATTTTCGTGACCTGTCAGGCTTCTCCCGACCCCTACGTCTGCCTGATAGGCGTGACAGGAGTGGTCAGAGCGATTTGGCCGCCGCTCAGCTCGCCGCCGGCGGCCACGGGATCTTCATCGCATCCAGCCGCCGCAGCCGATCCTGTCCCAGCGTCCGGTCCCACACCTCCGCCAGGTCCTCCGGCGTCCACGGCGTCGTGTTCGCCGCCGTCCGGATCGGTGCCGGGTGCGAGTACACACTGATCTCGGTCCCCCGCACGCCGATCACCTGGCCCGTGATGTGCGCCGCGCGGTCGCTCGCCAGGAACGCCACCACCGGCGCGATCGCCTCCGGCGGCGTCGCGGTCGCCGCCCCGCGGCGCTCGCTCGGCAGCCGCTGGGTCATGCGGGTGTCCGCCGTCGGTGAGATCGCGTTGCAGCGCACGCCGTACTTCGCCATGGCCAGCGCCGTGGAGCGCATGAGGCCGACGATGCCTTCCTTGGCGGCCGAGTAGTTCGGCTGGCCGGGGCTGCCCTCCAGCCCGGCCGTGGACGTGAAGCCGATGATGCAGCCGCGCTTCTTCTCGCGCATGTGGGCGGTGGCCGGCTGCATCACCGTGAAATGGCCCTTCAGGTGGACGGCGATGACGGCGTCCCACTCCTCCTCGCTCATGTTGAAGATCATCCGCTCGCGCAGGATGCCGGCGCAGCAGACGAGGATGTGGAGCTCGCCGTACTCCTTGAGCGCCAGGCCCACGACGGCCTTGCCGCCGGCCATCGTAGCCACGCTCTCCGGGCTGGCAATCGCCTGACCGCCGGCCTTCTGGATCACGCCGACGACCTCGTTCGCCGGCGCGCTCGACGGGTCGCGCCCGTCCACGCCCACGCCGTAGTCGTTCACGACCACCCTGGCGCCGGCCGCCGCCAGCCCGATGGACACCGCCCGCCCGATGCCCGTCCCGCCCCCCGTGACCACCGCCACCTTGCCGTCGAGCATTCCCATGAAGATCTCCCTCTTGGCCGTCCGGGCGGCGCGGGCACAGTATAGGTCGCGCGAAGCGTGCCGGGCGCCGCGAGTTGCAGTACGATACGGGCACCTCGACGCGCTGGCCCCCCGCTCGGGCCCAAGGGAGAGCCTCAGATGGCCTTCGACCTCGTGATCAAGAACGGCGTGCTGATCGACGGATCCGGCCTGCCTCGCTACCGCGCCGACGTCGGCGTCCGCGGAGGGCGCATCGCCTCCATCGGGCGGATCCGCGAGAGCGCGAAGGAGGTCGTCGACGCCGAGGGCCGCGTGGTGGCACCGGGCTTCGTGGACGGCCACACCCACATGGACGCGCAGATCTTCTGGGACCCGCTCGGGACCTGCTCGTCCTGGCACGGCATCACCAGCGTCGTCATGGGCAACTGCGGCTTCACGCTGGCCCCCTGCGCGGACAAGGACAAGCAGCTCGTGATGCGAAATCTTGAAAGGGCCGAGGACATCTCTGCCGACGCCATGAACGTCGGCATCGAGTGGTCGTGGACGACGTTCCGCGAATACCTCGACACGATCGAGCGCCTGCCCAAGGGCATCAACTACTCGGGCTATCTCGGTCACTCCGCCCTGCGCACCTACGTCATGGGCGAGCGCGCCTTCGACGGCGCCGCCACCGAGGACGACATCCGGGCCATGCAGGCCGAGCTGCGCGACGCCATGCAGGCCGGCGCCATGGGCTTCACGACCTCGCGCTCGGTCAGCCACGAGACGCCCGACCGCCGGCCCGTCGCCAGCCGCATGGCCACCTGGGACGAGGTGCGGCGCCTGGTCGGGGTCATGGGCGACCTCAACGCCGGCATCTTCGAGCTGGCTGGCGAGAGCTTCGACCGCAGCGACAAGGTCGATCCGGCGAAGCGCCGCGACTACCACGTGCGGCTGCGCGACCTCGCCGTCGAGACCGGCCGGCCGATCACCTTTGGCCTGTTCTCCCGCAAGGATGCACCAGGTGTCTACAAAGATTACGTGAACCTGCTGGACGAAACGGCGGCGGCCGGCGGCCGAATGTTCGCCCAGGTCCACAGCCGCGCGCTCTCGGCCGTGCTCTCCTTCCGGACCCAGCTCCCCTTCGACAAGCTCCCGGTGTGGAAGGAGATCCGCAAGCTACCGCTGGCCGAGCAGAAGGCGAAGTTCCGCGACCCGGAGCTACGCGCCCAGCTCGTGTCGGCGGCCCGGGCTCGCTACGAGGGTGGCGACGCGCGCGGCGCCGAGGCGCGGCCGGCCGTCTTCGACTGGCTCTTCGTGATGGAGAGCGTGCACGGCACGCACCGCTCGGTGGCGGCCATCGCGCGCGAGCGCAACTGCGATCCGGTCCAGGCCATGATCGACCTCGGCCTCGAGACCGACTTCAACGTCTTCTTCCTGCAGCCGATCGCCAACGAGGACCAGGACATCGCCCTGGACCTGATGCGGCTGCCGCACGCCGTCGTCACCTTCTCCGACTCCGGCGCCCACGTCTCGCAGCTCATGGATTCCTCGCTGCAGACGCACCTGCTGGCGTACTGGGTGCGCGAGCGGCAGGCGTTCACACTCGAGCAAGCGGTGCGGATGCTCACCCTGGTGCCGGCGACCCAGTGGGGATTCGCCGACCGCGGCCTCATCCGCGAGGGCATGGCGGCCGACTTCGTCGTCTTCGATCCCGACACCATCGCGGCGGAGATGCCGGAGGTGGTCCACGACCTGCCCGCCGGCGCCAAGCGCCTCACGCAGCGCTGCCGAGGTATTGCGGCGACGGTTGTCAACGGTGAGGTTCTGCTACGGGACGGTCAGCACACGGGCGCACTACCGGGTCGGCTGCTGCGCGGCCCCCTGGCCCGATAGGTAGGACGGGGGGCCTCGAACGGGGGCCCCCAAGCCCCGGGGCGGCTCGGGGCACCCCGGCGAAGCCGTGGCGCCTCTCGGATTTCTCGGCGCCTGTCAGCGAGTCGGACCGGGCGGCGGGGGCGGCGGTGTTCCGGCGGGTGGTGATGGCGTCCCGGCCGGTGGTGGTGGTGGTGGTGGCGGAGGCGGCGGGGTGCTGACCGCCCGCGGAGTTGGTGTCGAAGTGTACGCGGGCGGCGCCGACCCTCTGGCCACCGGGATCTGGTTGCCCTTGGCGTACATGCACTGCATGTAGCTGGCGTCGTAGCGGCGCTGGACCGATCCGTAGGCGGTGCTCGCGTTCCCCGCCCCCACGGCCGTCCCTCCCAGAAGTCCAACCCCCGCCCCCACGGCCGCCCCGGTCCCCGGACTGCCAGCGGCTGCGCCGATCGCGGCGCCGGCGGCCGCGCCCAGCAGCGTGCCGACGGCCGCGCCGGTCACCGCGGTGTTCGTCGAGGCCTTCTCGGTCGTGGTGCCGGTCTGCTGTGCCGCCCACTGGCGGCACACCGCATCGTCGACCTGGAACTGATCGAAGTTCTTTCCGGTCCCCGGCAGGACCATCACGCTTGGACCCGTCGGAATGCTGGCGCAGGCGCCGGTCAGCAGGCCGGCGGCAAGGCAGACGGCGATCGCTCTCGTCCTCAAGACCTACTCCTGCCTCGGTGGGACCTTGATCCAGGCTTCGGAACAGGTCGGCGCAGTCGGGTAGTACTCGCGAGCGCTCGGGCAGTAGTACCAGTACCCCTCCGCGGGGGCGGAGGACACCGACGGCGCCGCCGGGACGGGAGTCACCTCCTGCTGGACGTAGACCGGAGGCTCCTGGATGACGACGGGCGGCGGGCTGTAGACATAGTACGGATACGGGTAATAGTAATAGGGGTATGGGTACGCCCCCCACCAGAAGCGCGGCCCCACGGTCACGAAGACCCGGGTGCCACCGTGCCCACGGTGGCGTCCCCCGGCGAGGGTCGGAGCAGCGAGGATGAGGATCAGCGCCACTGCGA
Organism: uncultured Candidatus Rokubacteria bacterium; assembly: GCA_963743355.1. GTDB lineage: Bacteria > Methylomirabilota > Methylomirabilia > Rokubacteriales > CSP1-6 > AR5. The sequence continues at coordinate 738,449 of CAVUPM010000002.1, read as the reverse complement.
GCAGTGAGGCTGAGGCGAGCTTTCTCATGGCACCCTCCGACGCCTTGGACGAACGTGGCGTCATCCCTATTCAGCATACCCCGAGGCCGCCCGGATGAGGTACAGTCAGCCCGACTCATGCGCTTCGGCACCTACTACTTCTTCCAGGCCCCGCCCACGCTCGCGCATCCGGAGGTCGTCCAGCACGAGATCGAGCAGATGGTGTGGACCGAGGAGCTGGGCTTCGACAGCATCTGGCTGACCGAGCACCATTTCATCGAATACGGCCTGTCGGTTTCCCCCGCCGTGCTGGCCGCCGCCGCCGCCATGAAGACGCAGCGCGTGCGCATCGGACTGGCCGCCGCCATTTTGCCCTTCCACGATCCCGTCCGGCTCGCCGAGGAGCTGGCGATGGTGGACATTCTCAGCGGCGGTCGCCTGGACGTCGGCGTGGGGCGTGGCAACCGGCCGGTCGAGTTCGAGGGGTACCGGGTGCCCCAGATCGAGAACCGTGAGCGGTTCGAGGAGAGCCTGGAGATCATGCTCCGGGCCTGGACGAAGGAGCGCTTCTCCTTCGAGGGTCGCCACTACCAGATCCCCGAGATCCGCGTCATCCCCAAGCCGCTGCAGCAGCCCCATCCGCCGATCTACGTCGTGTGCGTGAGCCCCGACACCATCGAGGCGACCGCGCTGCGCGGCTGGCCCATGCTGAACTCCATTCTGAGAGGGCCGCTCGATCCCCTCGTGCAGCAGCGCGACACCTACGTGAACGCGTGCCGCAAGGCCGGGCGCAGCGAGGCGGAGATCGCCGGCCTGCTCAGCCGCTGGGGCGTGTCGCGCCACATCTACGTGGCGCCCACCGACGCCCAGGCACAGGCCGAGGCCAGGGACGCCGAGATGTGGTACCAGGAGGCGCTGCGGCGTTTCCTGATCCCCGAGAACATCGACCGCGTGCACCCCCTGCTGCAGCCGGGGTTCCGCGCGGCGGCCGAGCGTCTCGCGCACATCACGTGGGAGCAGCTCATCGCCGAGACTCTGGCGGTCGGCTCCCCCGACACCGTCGCCGACAAGATCGCCGAGATGCGCGACCTCGGCGTGGGCGAGGTGCTCTGCTGGATGAACTTCGGTGGCTTGCCCCAGCCGCAGGTGCGACGCTCGATGGAGTTGTTCGCGCGTGAGGTCCTACCGCACTTCCGCTGAGCATTGTCGTTGAAGCAACGTCGCTGACGTCGACGGCCTGACACAATCTCCGCGCGCTTTCCGCGAAGCTGACGCCTCGCGCGACGCGCGTAGTCCTTACTCGCTCCCTTCCGCAGCGCTCACCTGCACTTGACGTTTGGCACACGCGATGCCCTGCCCCTGCGTATGACGAAGTGGACAATGCTACTGTGCACAGCCCTGGCTCTCCTGGTCGCTGCGACTCAAGCGCCGGGTCAGTTCATCTCGCGCGATCCTGGTGTTCGCGGCGGCCCGCCGGGCGCCGGCGGCATGGTCACGGGTCTGACCGATATGCAGCAGGAGGTCTTCAAAGCCGGGCTCGATGATTTCACCGAAGAGGATGGGGTCCTCAGCGGGCTTGGACCGCGCTTCAATCTCGACAGTTGTGCGGGCTGCCACTCGCAACCGGCGATCGGCGGCACCAGTCCGCGGGTCAATCCGCAGGTGGCGGTTGCGACCGCCGGCGGCGCCAGGAACGTCGTCCCGTCGTTCGTCAAGCTCGACGGTCCGATCCGGGAGGCGCGGTTCAAGTACCACGCGGACGGCGGCCGGGACGGCGGCGTGCACGCCCTGTTCGTCATCAGTGGCCGCCAGGACCCGGATGGCGGTGACGCCACCGACTGCGCCATCAAGCAGGAGGATTTCCAGACCCAGGTCACCCGCAACAACGTGGCTCTCCGGATCCCCACTCCGGTGTTCGGCCTGGGGCTCATCGAGCAGATCCCCGATTTCGCCATCGTGGCCAACCAGAAGGCGACCGCCTCGCAACGCACGGCGCTTGGCATCGCCGGCCGCCCGAACTTCACCCTGCCGAGCGGCAATCCGAACCGCAACGGCAACGACGGCACGATCGCGCGATTCGGCTGGAAGGCCCAGAACAAGTCGATCTTGCTATTCTCGGGCGAGGCGTACAACGTCGAGCAGGGCATCAGCAACGAGCTGTTCCCGCACGAGCGCGACGAGACGGCCTCCTGCCAGTTCGCCTCGGTGCCCAACGACACGACCCACCTGGAGGGCGTCACCGCGCCCGAGATGCTGAACGGCATTCAGAAGTTCGCCTTCTTCATGAAGTTCCTGGCCGCGCCGGCGCCGGCGGCCGCCACGCCCTCGACGGCGCGCGGCCGGGCGCTGTTCGCTTCGACCGGTTGCGCGCTGTGCCATACCCCGACGCTCAAGACCAGCTCGTCGGAGACCGCCGGCTTGCGCAATCAGAACGTGAACCTCTACTCCGACCTCTTGCTGCACGGCATGGGCCCGGGCCTCGCCGACGACATCGTCCAGGGCAACGCCCGGGGCGACGAGTTCCGCACCGCGCCGTTGTGGGGGCTCGGCCAGCGCCTCTTCTTCCTCCACGACGGGCGCACCAGCGACCTCAAGGAAGCGATCCTGGCCCATCGCAGCAACGCCTCCTCGCGCTTTCCGGCGTCGGAGGCCAACCAGGTCGTCAACCGCTACCTCGGGCTCGGCGAGAGCCAGAAGCAGGACCTGCTGAACTTCCTGCGCTCGCTCTAAGGCGAAGCGCAAGCTCGCCGAGGAGAGCGACGGCTGCACGGGCGTCGTCGTCCTGCCCGAGGCGGCGCACGGCCGCCAGGTCCTCGAGTCCGAGCATGGCCATCGACTTCGAGTGCGCGCCCGACGAGACCTTCCAGGTCCTGCCCGAGCACGGCCTGCTCGTGCACGCCAACCAGTGCGTGAGCCCGGTCGCGCTGGCCAGGCTACGCGACACCGGCGTCGGCAACACGCCCGACAGCCTCTACCGGGACCTGCGCGTGCGCGGCCTGCTGGCGCCGCAGATCGGCGGCCTCACGCGCGAAGCGGTGAAGGCGGCGCTGTTCGACGACTTCGCCACGCCGTGGTCGGTGTGCCGCCCGCCCCGGCGCTCGCTCGGCAACACGCTGACCGCCACCGTGGCGATGATCGTCATGGAGCCGGCGGCCGGCGTGCTGGAAGCGGCTCCGCTGCCCGCGCTCAACCGGCGGTTCACGGCCGACACGCTGGAGGCGGGCCGGCCTGCGGCCCCGGCCGTGATGCGCGAGGTGGCGCCCGCCTGACCCGCTGGCCGGCCGTCTTGATTCGCGAGGGCGCCGCGATTACTCTGGGCGCGGTCGACATTCTGGAAAGGTGGACTCCACGATGGCCTCACCCAGCAAGGTTGCGCTCGTCACCGGCGCCGGCAGCGGAGTCGGCAAGGCCTCCGCCCTGGCGCTCCTGAAGGAAGGCTACGCGGTCGTCCTGGCCGGGCGCCGCAAGGACGCCCTGGAGACGACGGCGCAGGAGGGCCGCGCTTCCGGCGCGCCGACCCTGGTCGTGCCCACCGACGTCGGCGATCCGGTCTCGGTGCGCGCGCTGTTCGCGCAGACGAAGGAGCGGTTCGGCCGGCTCGACGTCCTCTTCAACAACGCCGGCTCGGGCGCGCCGCCGGTGCTGCTCGAGGACCTCACCTACGAGCAGTGGAAGGCCGTGGTGGACGCGAACCTGACGGGCGTCTTCCTGTGCACCCAGGAAGCGTTCAAGATCATGAAGAGCCAGGACCCGCGCGGCGGCCGCATCATCAACAACGGGTCGATCTCGGCGCACACGCCGCGGCCGAACTCCTCGCCGTACACCTCGACCAAGCACGCGGTCACCGGGCTCACCAAGGCCAGCTCGCTCGACGGCCGCAAGTACGACATCGCCGTCGGCCAGATCGACATCGGCAACGCCGAGACGCCGATGACGGCCCGCATGAAGAAGGGCGTGCCCCAGCCGCACGGCGCGGTCGAGATCGAGCCCACGATGGCTGCCGACAACGTGGCGCGCGCCATCGTCTACATGGCCAGCCTCCCGCTGGATGCCAACGTGCTGTTCCTCACGGTCATGGCGACGAAGATGCCCTTCGTCGGTCGGGGATAACCGTCATGCGTTACGGAGTCGTCGAGGGCTGGGAGCAGCTCCCCAAGGGCTGGGAGCATCGCGACGTGGCGGGCGTGGCGGTGGACGGCGAGGACCGCATCTTCCTCATCTGCCGCGGCGACCATCCGATCATCGTCTACGACCGGAAGGGCACGTTCCTCTCCTCGTGGGGCGAGGGTGACTTCACCTACCGCACGCACGGCATCACCATCGGCCCCGACGGAAGCGTCTACTGCTCGGACGACGGCAACCACACCGTGCGGCAGTTCACGCCGACCGGCAAGCTGCTCATGACGATGGGTACGCTGAACACGCCCTCCGACACCGGCTACGACGGCAAGGACTCGATCAACATCCCGCGCGCGGGCGGCCCCTTCAACCGCCCGACCAATCTGGCGATCGGGCCCACGGGCGATCTGTACGTCTCCGACGGCTACGGCAACTGCCGCGTGCACCAGTTCTCGCCGACCGGCACGCTGAAACGCTCGTGGGGCATGGTCGGCAAGGGGCCCGGACAATTCCACCTACCCCACGGCATCGCCGTCGCCGCCGACGGCCGCGTGTTCGTGTGCGACCGCGAGAACGACCGCATCCAGATCTTCAGCCCCGACGGCGAGTACCTGGCCGAGTGGTCGGATACCCAGCGGCCCACCCACCTGGTCTTCGACGGGCAGGGCCGCGCGTACGTGTCGGAGCTGTGGTGGCACAAGGGGCAGACCTCCCAGCGCCACGGTCCGATCGACCAGCCGCGCTACGGCCGGGTCAGCGTCTTCGACCGCGACGGCCAGGTCCTGGCCCGCTGGGGCACCCCCAACGCCGCCGCCCCCGGCAGCTTCGCGGCGCCGCACGGAATCGCCGTGGACTCGCGCGGCGACATCTACGTGGCCGAGGTGACGTGGACGTTCGCCGTCAGCCGCGGGCACGCGCCGGCCGACTGCCACACCTTCCAGAAGTTCGCGGTGCAGGCCTAGCCAGCCCGGCTCCGGCATGGAATAGCCACCTCCCACCCCACGTCAGACGGGGTGGGAGGATCGAACGATGCTAGGAGCCGGAGCCCTTCGTCGGGTGGGTGCGGTCCTCGTGCTGGGTATCGCCGCTGCCGTGGGGACGGCGGGGTGTCTGCTGGTCCCCTTCCCCGAGCCTGTGGCCGTCGGCCCGCCGGTCATCGTCCGCCCGCGTCCCGTGATCGTCGCGCCGCACCCCTACTACCGAGGCGGGTACCACGGCCAGGGGCACTATCGCCGCGGTCACTGGCGCTGAGCCGGGCGCGCTACCTGGGCGGCGGCGGTGGAGGCCCGGCAGGCGGGTTCGGCACCCACACCCACTGATACGCGGCCGTCACGCCGTCGCCGAGGAGCAGGTGACGCCCGTGGGAGTACACAACCTCGCGCCTGATCGCCGGCAACGCTGGAGCGGGCGCGTAGACGGCCGGCGGCGCCGTGTAGACCGCGGGCGGCGGGGCGGCGTACACGGGCTGCAGCAGCGCCGGCAGCAGGAAGAGCTGACTGAACAGCGCGAACGCGCCCAGGGCTAGGGCCGCATCCGTCGCGCCGCCGGCGTGAGCCGAGATCGGCGAGATCGCGACCAGGGTCGTGGCCAGGGCCGCGACGGCCATCAGCGTTCTCATGGTCCCCCCTCCGTCGCGGGCAGTGTACCTCGCTGGCGCACTGCGATATAGTGCGGGCCACTGTCTCGGACTTGGCGAGGAGGAACGCCCCTCCCCTGGGCACGATCACCAACGCGAGGACCTGCTGCCGATGACGACCGCGCTGCACGCTGCGCTGCTTGCCGGCCATCGCGCCCGTCCCCGCGTGGACGTCGATCGCATCCTGCACCCGCGCTCGGTTGCCGTCTTCGGTGCCTCCGACAGCAAGGACAAGTTCGGTGGTCGCATCATGCACTTCCTGGTGCGCCACGGCTTCGCCGGCGAGATCCTGCCGATCAACCCGCGCCGCGAGGAGGTGCTCGGCCGCCGCGCCTACCCCGCGATCGCCGCCGCGCCCTCACCGCCCGACGTCGCCATCCTGGCCGTGCCTGGCGCCTCGCTCGTCTCGACCGTGCGCGAGGCCGCCGCGGCCGGTGTGGGCTGCTGCGTCATCATCTCGACCGGCTTCGCCGAGGCGGGGGACGAGGGCGCCGCCCGCCAGGCCGAGCTGGTCCGGATCACGCGGGAGAGCGGCACGCGACTGGTCGGGCCCAACTGCATGGGCCTGATCGTCCCGCATCACCGGCTCGCGCTCTGCTCGTCGGTGGTGCTCGACACCGACCGGCTCGCCGACGGCGCCATCGGCCTCGTCAGCCAGAGCGGGGCGCTCATGGTGTCGATCGTCGACCGCGCCGCCGCCGACGGCATCGGTTTTCGCTACGGCGTGTCACTCGGCAACCAGGTGGATCTCGAGATCTGCGACTTCCTCGACTACATGGTCGACGAGCCGGAGACCCAGGCGATCTGCGTGTACGTCGAAGGCCTGCTGGACGGCGGTCGCTTCCGGCGCGCCCTGGCCGCCGCTCGCCTGGCCGGCAAACCCGTGCTGATCGTGAAGACCGGCCGCACGCCGGCCGGCGTGAAGTCGGCGCGCTCGCACACCGCGAGCCTGGCCGGCGCCTACGAGGTCTTCGAGGCCGTGTGTCGCGAGGAGGGCGCGGTGCTTGCCCGCGACCCGGACGACATGGTGCGCGCCGCGCACTTCCTCACGCGTCACCGGGCGCCGCGCCGCGGCGGCGCCGTCATCCTGTCGTCGTCGGGCGGCGGCTGCGGGATCGCCTCCGATCGCGTGAGCGAGCTGGGCGTCCCGCTCGCCGTGCTCACGCCGCAATCGCGCGCCCGCCTGGGCGAGCTGTTGCTGCCACCGCAGGCCGACAACCCGGTCGACCTGGGCGGCCGCCGGCCGCCGGAGGAGATCGAGATCGCGGGCGACGTGGCGCGCGTCCTCCTCGAGGATCCGGGCGCGGCGTACGGGCTCGTCATCCTGACCTCCATGCCGTTCTTCGCCAGGCGCGCGCGGCTCATCGGCGAAGCCGCGCTCGCCACCGACAAACCGGTGATGATCGCGCTCACCCCCGGCGCCGCTGCCGACGCCCCCCGGAAGGCATTGCGCGAGCTGGGGCAGTTCTACTTCGACCGTACCGAGGACGCGCTGCGCGTGCTGGCGCTGGTGGCGAGCTACGACGCGCTCCGGGCTTCCCCGGCACCCGTCACCGCTCGCCCCGCGGGCGGCTCGGAGGGACGCACGCTCGTGCTGCCGGAGGGCCCGCTGACCGAGGGTGAGGTCAAGCGGCTGCTGGCCGCGTACGGCGTGCCGGTCGCGCCGGAGAAGATCGCGGCCACGCCCGAGGCCGCCGCGACCGCCGCCACGGCGCTCGGCTTCCCGGTCGTGCTCAAGGCGGTCTCGCGCCGGATCGTCCACAAGAGCGACGTGGGTGCCGTGCGGCTCGGCCTCGCCTCGCCCGAGGACGTGACGGCCGCGGCCCGGCACATGCTCGACACGCTCCGCGCGGCCGGCCTCGCCGCCGACCTCGAGGGGTTCTCGGTCCAGCCGATGATCCGCGGCGAGGCCGAGGTCATCGTGGGCGCCCGCCGCGACCCGCACTTCGGCGCCGTCGTCATGGTCGGGCTCGGCGGGATCGCCGTCGAGATCCTGAACGACGTCGCGCTTGCCCCGGCCCCGGTGAGTCCGGAGCGGGCCGGCGCGCTGATCGCCGCGCTGCGCGGCGCCCCCCTGCTGACCGGGGCCCGCGGTCGCCCGCCGGTCGACGTCGCGGCCATTGCCGACGTCGTGGCCCGCGTGTCCTGGCTGGCCGCCGACCTGGGCCCGCGGCTCGGCGACCTCGAGATCAACCCCTTGATCGTCCGCCGGCACGGCGACGGCGCCATCGCCGTCGACGGCCGGGCGACCCTGCACCCCAAGGAGGAGCCCCGTCCATGAGCCTCACGCGCCTGCTGACCCTCGTGCTTGCGATCGCGCTGCTCGCCGCCGGCCCGGCCGCCGCGCAGAACGTCCTTCGCATCGGGCTCAACGACGACCCCGACGCCCTCGACCCGACGATCAGCCGCGCCTATACCGGCCGGCTCGTCTTCGCCGCGGTCTGCGACAAGCTCTTCGACGTCACGCCGGATCTGAAGATCGTGCCCCAGCTCGCCACCGGTTTCGAGTGGGCGGCCGACCAGCGGTCGGTCGTGCTCAAGCTGCGCTCCGGCGTGAAGTTCCACGACGGCGAGCCGTTCAACGCCGAGGCGGTGAAGTTCAACATCGAGCGCCACATCAGCACGACGGGCTCGTTCCGCAAGACCGAGATCGGCCAGATCTCCAGCGTCGACGTGCTCAACGACACGACCGTGCGCCTCAACCTGTCGGAGCCGCTGGTGCCGCTGCTGGCCGCGCTGACCGACCGCGCCGGCATGATGGTCTCGCCCAAGGCGGCCAGGGCGCTGGGCGACAAGTTCGGCACCCGGCCGGTCTGCGCGGGGCCCTACAAGTTCGTGGAGCGCGTGGCCCAGGGCAAGATGGTGTTCGAACGGTTCGCCGACTACTGGGACAAGGCCAACATCCACATCGACCGGGTCGAGTTCGTCCCGATCCTGGACTCCACCGCCCGGCTGGCCAGCCTGCGCTCGGGCGACCTGCACATGATCGAGCGCGCCTCGCCCACCGACCTGCCGCAGATCCGCGGCGACAGCCGCCTCAAGGTCTCGGGGGTGCCGGAGCTGGGCTACCAGATGATCCCCATGAACGTGAACAACGGGCCGAAGAGCAAGACGCTGGGCGATGTGCGGGTACGCCAGGCGATCGATCTCGCCATCGACCGCGAGGTGCTCATCCAGACCGTGTTCAGCAACGAGTACATCCCGGGCAACCAGTGGGTGAGCCCGACGAACCAGTACTACAACGCCAAGCTGCCCGTGCGGAAGCGCGACGTCGCCAGGGCCCGCCAGCTCCTGAAGGAGGCCGGCCAGCCGAACCTGACCTTCACCCTGATCGTGCCGCCCGAGCGCGACCGGCAGGAGGCCGCGCAGATCATCCAGGCCATGCTGGCCGAGGCCGGGATCACGATGACGATCCAGACGCAGGAGAACGTCACGATGCTCACCAACGGCCGCAAGGGGGACTTCGAGGCCTACTTCACCTTCTGGAGCGGCCGCCCCGATCCCGATGGCAACGTCTTCACCCACAACACGTGCAAGGGCGCCCAGAACGACCCGCGCTACTGCAACGCCGAGTTCGACGCCCTGGTGATGAAGGCGCGCCAGACGCCCGACCCCGCCGACCGCAAGAAGCTCTACGACCAGGCCACGGAACACCTGCTGCGTGATCTCCCGCGCCTGCACCTCTGGCACCGGCGGGTGTTCACCGGCTACAACGCCAAGATCACCGGCTTCACCCCCTACCCGGACGGCATCATCCGGTTGCGCGGGCTGAAGCTGAACTAGATGCAGCTCGCGGTCTTCATCGCGCGGCGGGTGGCCGTGCTGGTGCCGACGCTCTTCTTCGTGTCGGTGCTGATCTTCTCGCTCCAGAAGCTCCTGCCGGGCGATGCCGCCATCGCCCTGGCCGGCGAGGAGAGCGACCCGGTCGCGATCGCGGGCATTCGCGCCAAGTACCACCTCGACCAGCCGATGGTGGTGCAGTACGGCCTCTGGATGGGCAAGGTGCTGCGCGGCGACCTCGGCGAGTCGCTGCGCAACCGGATCCCCGTGACCGAGCTGCTCGCCTCCAAGCTTCCGGTCACGGTCGAGCTGGCCGTCGCCTCCATGCTCATCGCCCTGGTGATCGGCATCCCGACCGGCGTGCTCTCGGCCGTCCGCCGGGGCACGCCGGTCGACGTCGCCGCCAATGCCATTGCGCTCTCCGGCCTCTCGGTGCCGCACTTCTGGCTCGGCATCATGCTGATCCTGCTCTTCGCCGTGCAGCTCGGCTGGCTGCCGGCCTCCGGCTACGTGCCGCCCTGGGAGGACCTCGGCCGCAACCTCACGACGATCCTGATGCCGGCCTTCGTGCTCGGCACCGGCGTGGCCGGCGTGATGATGCGCCACACCCGCGGCGCGATGCTGCAGGTGCTGAGCGCCGACTACGTGCGAACCGCCCGGGCCAAGAGCGTGCCCGAGCGACTGGTGGTGCTCAAGCACGCCCTGCGCAACGCCCTGATCCCGGTCATCACGCTGGGGGCGATCGAGTTCGGGCGCCTGCTGTCCGGGGCCGTGCTGACCGAGCAGATCTTCGCGATCCCGGGCTTCGGCAAGATGCTGGTCGACGGCGTCTTCAACCGTGACTACGCGGTCGTGCAGGGCGTCGTCCTGGTCTCGGCGGGGCTCTACGTCTTCCTGAACCTCCTGGCCGACATCCTCTACTTCCTGGCCAACCCGCGGCTGAGGGGCGCATGAGCGTGGCCGGGCGCGTGACCCAGCCGGGCGCCGTGCTGACGATGCCGGCGGCCACCGAGACCCAGCGGCCGTCCGTCCTGCGGCGCCTGCTGCGCCGCCCGCCGGCGCTCATCGCCATGGTGGTGGTGGCGGCGTTTGTCATCATCGCGGTTGGCGCCCCGTACGTGGCGCCCTACGACCCCGTCAAGCAGGACTTCCGGGCAATCCGCAAGGCGCCCTCCGAGGCCTACCGGCTCGGCACCGACGAGGTCGGCCGCGACGTCCTCTCGCGGCTCATCTGGGGGGCGCGCGCCTCGCTGCTGGCCGGCGTCATTCCGGTCTCGATCGCGCTGGTGGTCAGCATCCCGCTGGGGCTGCTCGTCGGGGTGCACCGGCGGCTGGCTCGACGGGCTCATCATGCGGATCACCGACGCCATGCTGGCGATCCCCTTCCTGATCGTGGCGATCGCCCTGGCCGCCTTCCTGGGCCCGAGCCTGACCAACGCCATGATCGCGATCGGCATCGCCGCCCTGCCCACGTTCTTGCGACTGGCCCGGGGCACCGCGCTGGCGATCACGACCGAGGACTACATCGAGTCCGCGCGCGTCGCTGGGCTGCTCGCGCGTGCGCATCGCCGTGCGCCACGTGCTGCCCAACATCGTGGCCGCCCCTGCTCATCCAGTCGAGCCTCACGGCGGCCGCGGCCATCATCGCCGAGGCCAGCCTGTCGTTCCTGGGGCTCGGCCAGCAGCCGCCCGCTCCGTCGTGGGGCAGCATGCTCAACGCCGCCCAGCGCTACCTCGTGCAGGCGCCCTGGATGGCGATCTACCCTGGCCTGATGATCTTCGGTATCGTGATGTCGCTGAACGTCCTCGGCGACGCGCTGCGCGACGCCCTGGATCCGAAGCATGGTTGAGGCAGTGAATCCTCGAAGCGCCGAGGAGACCGGACCCGATGAGCCTGATCCGTACCACGCCGATGACGGGACCGAAGGCCTGGCGGGGCGCCGATCTGACCAGCGACACCTCGTGGATCGTCACGCTGACCGACGCCGAGATCGCCGACCTGGACCGCGCGCTCGATCGTCGCCCGCGCCAGCGGCCGTCCGCTGGCCGAGATCGACCGCGCGCACTTCCCGCTCACCGTCATGCGGACGCGCCTGGACGCCGCGCGTGGTCGAGATGCAGGACGGCCGGGGCTTCGTCGTGCTGCGCGGCCTGCCGGTCGCCCGGTACAGCGACGACGACGTCGGCCTGATCTTCTGGGGCCTGGGCCGCTACCTCGGCGGCCCGCTCTACCAGAATCCCGCAGGGCGATCTGCTCGGTCACGTCTACGATCACGGCCGCACCTACGGCAACATCGACGTGCGCGGCTACGAGACCAACGCCTACCTGCCCTATCACACCGACGCCGGCGACATGGTGGGCCTGCTCTGCCTGCGGCGCTCGCTCGAGGGCGGGCTGAGCAGCATCGTGAGCTCGCTGACCGTGCACAACGAGATCGTGAAGGCGCATCCCGAGTACCTCGGGCTGCTCTACAACGGCTTCTACTACATCCGGCGGGAGGCGGCCCTGACCGAGCGCGGCGTCTCCGAGCGGCCCATCCCCGTGTTCGGCTACCGGGACGGCGTCGTGAGCTGCCGCTACATCCGCAACCAGATCAACGCGGGCGCGGTCAAGCGGAGCGTGCCGCTGACGACCTTCGAGCTGGCCGCCCTCGACTTCCTCGACGAGCAGACGCGGCGCCCCGACCTGCGCCTCGACATGGATCTCGAGCCGGGCGACATCCAGTTCATCAACAACTACACGATCCTGCACTCGCGCACCGGGTTCGTGGACGGCGCGCTAGCCGCACCAGAAGCGCCACATGCTGCGGCTGTGGCTCAAGTTCCCGACGACGTGGCCGCTGAGCGCCGAGTTCCCCTCGCACATGGGCTACAAGCCCGCGCAGGACACCCCGATCCTCATCGAAGCGGAGGCGTGAGGCCATGCCCAAGGTGCTGACGGACGCCCAGGTCGAGACGTTTCAGCGCGACGGCTGCCTGTCGCCGGTACGGGCGATGAGCGCGGAGCGCGCGCACGCGCTGCGGCTGCGGTTCGAGGCACTGGAGTCGCGGGTCACCGAGATCAAGAAGATGAAGACGAAGTCCCACCTGCTCTGCCCGTGGGTGCTGGACGTCGCCGAGGACCCGTTCATCCTCGACATCTTCGAGGACCTCATCGGCCCGAACATCCGATGCTGGAGCATGGCGTGGCGGGTGAAGAAGGCCGACGGCGAGACCTTCGCCGGCTGGCACCAGGACTCCGCCTATGGCGCCGCCACCCCGGTGGTGCTGGGCGCCCTCGCCCTGTCCGACTGCGGGCCCACGCAGGGCTGCCTGCGCGGGGTCCCCGGCTCGCACACGTGGGGCATCCTCAAGCACGAGGAAAGCGACGACCCCAGGAGCATCCTGGCCCGCGGCCAGTTCATCACCGACGGGTTCGACGAGTCCAAGGCCGTCGACTTCTCGCTGAAGCCCGGCGAGATGGCGATGTTCGACAACTCGCTGGTCCACGGCTCCGGCACCAACTTCGGTCCCGATCGGCGCTTCCTGCTCCTGGTCGAGATGCTGCCGACCTGGGCCAAGCCCCCGCGGATCCGCCAGTCGGCCCTGCTGGTTCGCGGCGCCGACACCTACGGCAACTTCGACGACGAGCCCCGGCCGGACGGCGAGTGGACCGAGATGGCGGTGGGCAACTGGTCGACCGTCGTCAACAAGCGGGCGAAGCTGATCTTCGAGGACAGCAAGATCGGCGCGAGCGAAGCCTACGGCGGCACCCGCCGAGCGGTTTGATTGAAGCTGGGGGCCCCGACATGGCCCCCAGACCCCCCTACGTTCGGGGCGCCCCGGCGGAGCCGGGGCGCCCCTCTGGTCCCTCTCTTCCGGCCTACACGAACGAGGCTGGGGCTTGGGGGACTGTCTTCCACTGCTCGGGGTCGTGGCCGTAGACCGTGCGGGCGCCCTGCTTGTCGCGCAGATCGCGCAGACGTCGGAGCGAGTGGGACATCTCGGGCTCGTCCCACACGATGGTCGGCAGGATGTCGCGGTCCATGTTCTCGCGCGTGTAGCAGGCGTCGGCGGTGAAGACGAGCCGGGTGTCGCGGCTCGGCCGCACCAGCAGCGACTGGTGCCCGGGCGTGTGGCCGTGGGTCGGGAACAGTACGACCGTGCCGTCGCCGAACACGTCGTGCTCGCCGTCCACCGGCTGGTAGCGCAGCGGGTGCTCGAAGTCGGCCGGGCTCGGCCGGTACCGCCCTGCCGCCAGCACCTCGGGCGAGCGCGCGGCCTGCATCTCGCGCTGCTGAACGAGAATGGTCGAGTCGGGAAAGAACTCGTTGCCCCCGCAGTGATCGAAGTGCCAGTGCGAGTTGGCGACGTATGCGATGTCGGCCGGTTGCAGGTCGAGCCGGCCGAGCTGGCTGACCACATCGTCGCCAATCTTGGAGTGGATGCCGAAGCGCTTCGCTCGCTCCTCGCCGTAACGGCCCCGCATGTTCGTCATCGTCTCGCAGTGCAGGCCGGTGTCGAAGAGCAGCCGGCCGCGCGGGTGCGCGACGAGGAAGCAGCTGATCGGCACCGTCCAGCGCGCTGGCGGCGCGTCGCGGATCATGCTCTCGCGGGGGAGTTCGAGATAGCCGCCGCACAGCGCGAAGATCTGGATCATCGTCCTTCTCCCTTTCACCTCACCGCGGCGGCGATGTCGAAGCGTTCGACGCGAAGCCCGCGCCAGAGATCCGTGCGGGCGTCCTGACCGAGCGCCAGCCGCGCGAGCACATCGCCGACGGCCGGCGACAGCGCGAAGCCGTGGCCCGAGAATCCGGCGGCGACGAGCAGGCCGTCGATCCCGGGCAGCGGTCCCAGCACCGGCAGATCGTCCGGCATGAACGCCTCCAGACCTGCCCAGCCCCGGGCCAGCGCGCAACGTCCGGTGGGCGGATGCACCTCGCCGGCAACCTGGAGGCTCGCGCTCACGCTGTCCTGGCGCAGCTCCCACCCGTTCGCCGCGTGATCCGTGATGTCCGCCGGCCAGCCGCCGCCGATCAGGTAGGCGCCGGTGTCGAGCTGCTTGAGGCTGAGCCGGCGCCCGAAGGCGCCCACCACGGGGTCGAGCGCAGCCGGCACCGGCTCGGTGAGCAGCATCTGGAGCGCACGGGTCTCGATCGGGAGCCGAGTGCCGAGCGGGGCGAGCAGCGCCGTGGTCCACACGCCCGCCGCGACGAGCACGACGTCGCACGACTGGCGCACACCGTCCGTGCGCGCCACCGCCACCACGCGTCCGCGCTCGGTGACGACCGCGCTGGCGCCCACGCCGTCGTCCACCCGCGTCCCCAGCCGGCGCGCCGCGTGCGCGAAGGCGTGGACGGTCAGCATCGCCTCGGCCTGCCCGTCCATCGCGCAGAAGACGCCCCCGCGAACACCCGGCGCCAGCCCGGGCGCCAGCCGCAGCGTGGCGGCCGCGTCGATCACATCAACCGGGACGCCGTCGGCGCGCTGCCCGGCGACCCAGCCCGGCACGTCACGCCAGGTCTCGTCGTCGAGCGCCACCCGGAGCCCGCCCCCGCGGCGGTAGCCGGTCTCGCTCTCCAGCTCGCGCGCGAGCTCGGGCCACCGCGCGAGGCTGGCGAGCGCGAGCGGCCGCTCGGCCGGATCGCGTCCCATCACGCGCACGCCGGCCGCGCTGGCGCCCGACGCGGCCGCCCCGAGCCCGGCGCGCTCGAGCACGGTGACGCGGACGGCCGGATCGGCGCGGCGCAGATGCCATGCCGCACTGAGTCCCATCAAGCCGCCGCCGAGGATCACGATCGAACCCGGCACGCCGGGAGCCTATCACACGCCTTTGACAGGCGCGCCGGAGTGAGGCATTGTCGGCGAGCCATGCACTTCGGAATATTCCTCGAGGAGCGGCGGCCGGGCGGCACCGACCTGGCCGCCTTCCAGGAGACGCTCGCGCTGGCCGAAGCCGCCGAGGCGTGGGGCCTCGATGGTGTCTGGCTCGGCGAGATCCACTTCAATCCGATCCGCTCGGTCAATTCGGCACCGCTCTCTCTGGCCAGCTTCATCGCCGCCCGCACGCGGCGCATCCGCATCGGCCTGGCGGTGCAGGTCCTGCCGCTGGGCCACCCCCTGCGCATCGCGGAGGAGGCGGCGACCGTCGATCAGCTCAGCGAGGGGCGCTTCGACTTCGGCATCGGGCGCAGCGGCTCGCCACGCGCCTACGACGTGCTCGGCGTGCCGTACGGCGAGAGCCAGGGGCGGTTCGAGGAATGTCTGGAGATCATCCTGACGGCCTGGAAGGGTGAGCGCTTCAGCCATCACGGCCGGTTCTATCAATTCGACAACGTGCTCGTGGGGCCGCGGCCCTACCAGCTTCCCCACCCGCCGCTGCGGATGGCCGCCAACTCCAAGGAGACGTTTCCCGTCGTCGCGCGCCTGGGGCTGCCGCTGTTCGTCGGCCTGCGCGATCTCGACATCCCGGAGCTGCGGCTGCGGATCGCCGACTATCGCACGGCGTGGCGGGAAGCCGGCCACCCGGGCGAGGGCGACGTCTGCCTGCGCATGCCGATCTACGCGGCGCCGACCGAGCGGGACGCCGTCGAAGAGCCGCGCGAGAACTACACCTACTTCTTCCAGCGCCACGCCGAGCTGACCCGCTCGGGGATGGGGCGCGCCGACACCGGCCCCGCCGACCGCCGCCAGAGCAAGTTCGAGCAGCTCACCCAGCTCTCCTACGAGAGCATCCTCGAGACCCGCGTCGCCGTCGGCACTGCGCCCGCCCTGGTGGAGCGCCTCGGCACGCTGCGCGACGAGCTGGGGCTGACCGGGCTCGTCGCCGAGCTGAACCCCGGTGGCCTGACGTCGCTGGAGCGCATGCAGCGGACGCTGCGCATCCTCACCCACGAGGTGATCCCCGCCCTCCGCCGATGATCGCCTGCGTCTTCGACAACGGCACCCGCGCGACGCTGCGCCACGCCGTCGTGCACGCGGTGGTGGAGCGTGATGGCGCGTTGCTGCTCGTACGGCGCGCGGCGCATCTGCCGGACGGGGGTAGGTGGGGCCTGCCGGGCGGTTTTCTCGATCGCGACGAAACGCTCTCGCAGGGTGTGCTGCGCGAGCTCCATGAGGAGACGGGGTGGACGGGGCGCGTGGTCGAGCCCCTCGCCCAGACCGGGCGACCCGACGCGGAATCGTCCGCCGTCGCCTGGATCCCGATCGACCGCCTGCCCGCCCTGGACACCCTGGCCTTCGATCACGGCGACACCGTCCGGGCCTACCTCGACTCGCGTGACGCCCTCCTGGCGGCGCCGACGCTGATCTGAGCGATGGCGCACCTCGAGGTCGTCACTCCGCGGAGCTACTTGATCCGCTGCAGCACGGTCGTCGTGCCTGCCCCTCCCCGGGAGAGAACCGACATCTCGAGCGTGTCCGCGTCGATGATCTTTGCACTGAGGGGTTGAGTTCTCGCACCGCCGCAAGGGGTTTGGGTCCCCGAGATGTTGTCACTGCCGACGATCCCTTCAAACCAGATTCCCGAACAGGTCAGCGCCTTGCTCGTGTACGACCGCTTCCAGGTAGCGCGCACCTTCGTGCCGTCCTGCTCGATGACGACCACCCATCCGGCGGGGATTCGCCACTCGCCGGCGAGCGAGGCGGATTGCGCGACGGCAACGGCGGGAAGCGAGATGCTCAGGACCAGAAAAAGCAGCGAGGCCATCCTCAGCTCCATCGGTATTCTCCCAGGGTTGCTCCGAGCGTGCGCTGTCGAGATCGAGCCGGGGTAGGTTAGTCGCCGTCACGAGAGTGAACAAGGCCAGAATGTCGTCGGGCGACATGTCGATGGATGCCAGGGCGATGGACGACGACCACGCGACCTGCGTGTCCGCGCTCGAGGCCTCCCATCAGATCTGGATCTCGATCCAGGCCCGGCGCTGGAAGCGGCCGGTGAGCCGCGCGCCGAAGTCCAGCAAGACGAGCTGCCAGCCGTACTTCGCGTGCAGCGCCGCCCGTGCCTGGCGGATCGATCGCTCGTCGTCGACGAGCCGTGCGATGCCCTCGTGCCAGGCGCCGTTCACCCGCCCGCGCGCGTCGCACGGCGCGACCCGGGCCCGTGACGAGTGGCGCAGGCGCTTGACCTTCCCGGACTCGCCGCCGGTGAACACGTACAGCCGGTTCGCGGAGGCGGCGAACCAGACCGGCGTGGCGACCTCCACACCGTTGCGGCGGAACGTCGCCAGGCTCAGGTAGCGATGCTCGTCGAGGGCGACCGTCTCGCTCATCCGGCTAGTACCCGCGCGCGCGATCCACGACGTTGAGGAGCGGGGTGCCGGCCAGGTAACGGCGCAAGTTCTCGGCGAAGAGGTCCGTGCACTTGTCGTCGTAGCTCGGCAGGAACCCCGACACGTGCGGCGAGACGATGACGTTGTCGAGCGCGTAGAGCGGGTGGCCGGCCGGCGGAGGCTCCTGCGCGAACACGTCGATGGCGGCGCCGGCAATGCGGCGCTCGGCCAGCGCCTGGACCATCGCCGGCTCGTCGACGCTGGCGCCGCGCCCGACGTTGATGAAGTACCCGGAGCTCTTCATCAGCGCCAGCTCGCGCGCGCCGATGAGACGACGAGTGTGGGCCGTCAACGGCGCGCACATGACGACGACGTCCGACCGGGCGAGGAGCTCCGAGAGCCCGTCCGGACCCAGCCAGGCGTCCGGCAGGAGGCCGTCCGGGTCGCCAGTCCCGGGGAGCGTGTAGCCGGAGTCCTTCCGCTGCGACCGGTCGCGCTTGCAGGCAAGGACGGTCATCGCGAACGCCGCCTTGGCCATCCGGGCCAGCTCTCGCCCGATGCTGCCGTACCCGATGATGCCGAGCGTCGCGCCGCGGACCTCGCTCGGCACGAAGATTGGCCAGCGCTGCTCGTCGGGCGGCCACGCCCCACGCCCCTGCCATTCGACCATCCGCGGCACGCGATGGGCCAGCGCCAGCAGCACCGTGATCGCGTACTCCGCGATCGTGGCCGCGTGGACGCCGCTGGCGGTGACGAGTGGGATCGCGCTCTGCGCGTACAACGGGTGCTCGGCCAGCGCGTCCACGCCCGCCATGTGGAGCTGCACCCACTTGAGACTCGGCGCCCGCCTGAGATCGCGCGGCGGCGCGCCCGCGTAGAGGACGTCGACACGAGAATAGTCTGCGGTGGCCGGGTCCTCACGCGTCACGCGGATGCCGGGGGAGACTCGCCGAAGGCGGTCCAGTTGTCCTTCGTTGAACCGCATGGTCACCAGCACGTTGAGCGCGGAGGTCGGCATGACGGAAGACTACCGCACCCCCACGCATGGCGGCTCGTCTATACTCACGGTGGCCGGCCGCTGGACGGCCGGCGGGAGGCTCCATGCCGCACGCACTCGACCCGGTCCGACATCGCCCCGACGCCTGCAAGAGTGCCTGATCCCGACGTCATGCTGAGCGGGATCCTCGCGACCGCGCTGCGACGGGCCGCTCCCGACGTGACCGGTGTCGTCATCGAGCACGAGCATCCGCATGCCTGAGGCGGGGCCACGCCTGTCGGTCACCGTCACCCAGGTCGACGCCACGTCCACGTCGAGGGCCGCCATCCGGGCCCACCAGACGCCTACCCTGGCCGCCGCCGTCTCGCTCAAGATCCGACGCGCTTAACCTCAACGAGGAGGTCCGCATGACGCAGGAATCGAAGGACAACGGCATGATGTCGCGGCGCGCGCTTATCGGTGGTTTCGGCGTGGTGGCCGGCGCGGTGGCGGTCAGGCCGCGCGTGGCATTGGCCCAGGCGCCGGCGGGTGGGCCCGTGGTTCCGCCGAGCACGGTCACGAGCCCGCCGCGCGACTTCGGCCCTGGCGGGGCGCCGAACGTGTACTTCACGGATCCCGACGTGATCACGCTCGATCCGATGTTCAACGGTCTGCGCCAGCCCAACGCGCCGATCCAGCGGCTGTGGACCGGGGCGCTGTGGTCGGAGGGCCCGGCGTGGAGCGGCCAGGGGCGCTACCTGCTCTGGAGCGACATCCCCAACAACCGGCAGCTGCGGTGGTCGGAGGACGACGGACGGGTCAGCGTGTTCCGCATGCCGTCGAACAACAGCAACGGCAACACCTTCGACTTCCAGGGGCGCCAGCTCTCGTGCGAGCACCTCACGCGCCGGGTCGTCCGCTACGAGCACGACGGCTCCATCACGCTGATCGCCGACAAGTTCGCCGGCAAGCGGCTCAACTCGCCGAACGACGTCGTCCCCCACCCCGACGGCAGCTACTGGTTCACCGATCCGCCGTACGGCGGCCAGCTCTACGAGGGCGCGCCCGACGCACCGGGTGGGCCGAGCAACCGCGCCGGCCGGCTCAAGCCTCGCCTCGGCCAGGCCCTCGAGATCGGTGACGCGAAGCGCGAGCTGCCAACCAGCGTGTATCGCGCCGATCCCAGTGGCCGGGTCGATCTCGTCGCCGGCGAGGACCAGGTGCCGGATCCCAACGGGCTCGTCTTCTCGCCCGACTACAAGAAGCTCTACGTGGTCAGCACCGGCCGCGGCCCCGGCGACACCGGTCCGGGCGGCAAGGGCGACGTGCACGTGTTCGACGTCGGCAGCGACAACAAGCTCTCCAACCGGAAGGTCTTCAGCGACTTCATGGTAGACGGCGTGAAGTGCGGCCCCGACGGCGTGCGCTGCGACGTGGACGGCAACCTGTGGTGCTCGAGCAACGCCGGTCGCTCGGTCGGCTACAGCGGCGTGACGGTGTGGACGCCCGCCGCCAAGCTGATCGGTCGCATCCGCCTGCCCGAGGTCTGTGGCAACGTCTGCTTCGGCGGCCCCAAGCGCAACCGGTTGTTCATGGCCGCCAGCCAGTCGCTCTACGCGCTTTACACCGCGACCCAGGGCGCCGCGCCCGGCTAACGCCCCTCGTGGAACGAGGTGACGCCGCGAGAGCGTGTCCCCCGGTCGCGCTGGTGGCTCGCCTGTATGACGCAAGCGGGGTTCGCTCGGCCCCCCATCCCCCAAGCGACTGTCTTGGGAGTCAAGCGGGTTGCCATGGGCGTCGGTCGCGGAGCATCGCATTGAGGATGGTGAGCAGCTTGCGCATGGCCGCGGTGATGGCGACCTTGCCGGGGCGGCCCGCAGCGACCAGGCGTTGATGGAAGACGCGGATCGCCGGATTGTATTTGATCGCGGACAGGGTCGCCATGTAGAGCACGCGGCGCACGTGAGGCCGCCCGCCCGCGATCATGCGGCGCCCGCGGAAGACGCCGCTGTCGCGGGCGAAGGGCGCCAGCCCGGCGAGGGCGGCGATGCGGCGGCGATCGAGGCGCCCCAGTTCGGGCATATCCGCAATGAGGGTGCAGGCCGTGACCGGGCCGATACCGGGGACCGAGCGGAGCAGGTCGTCGGCCTCGCGCCACGCGGGGGTCGAGCGCACCAGGGTCGTGAGGTCGTGATCCAGGCGGCGCAGGGCCTCTTCGAGCCACGTGATATGCGCGTCGACGTGGCGCTGCAGGCGGCGATCGCGCAGCAACCGCCGCCGGTTCTGCTCGGCCGCGAGCATGTCGACGAGCTGGCGGCGGCGGGCGATGAGCTCGCCCAAGGCCTGGGCTTGCTCGTCGGGGACGGGGCGCGCCGCCGGGCGCACGGCCTCGGCAAAGCCCGCGATGAGGCGCGCGTCCAGACGGTCAGTCTTGGCCAGCTGGCCGAGGGCGCGGCCGTAGGCCCGAATCTGGCGCGGATTGACGACCGCCACCGGCAGGCCGGCGGTGGCCAACGTGGCGGCGAGGGGGACTTCATACCCGCCGGTGGCCTCGAAGACGATCACCGTGGGCCTCAGCGCGCGCAGGCGCGTGAGGAGCGTGGCGAGACCGGCGTCATCGTAGCGGACGCGAAAGGCCTCATCGGTGGGGCGGAGGTGGACGTCGAGATGATCCTTGGCGACATCGATGCCGACGACCGTGGAGTGTTCCATGACCCGTCCTTGCGAATGCGGGCTCCGAGGGCCCAGGCGACTGTTCGGGTTCAATGATGGAACAGTGGGCGGGGCTCCGAGCTTGGGGACGGTCTTGGGAGACCCAGGGGGCTGCGGGCTCCCGCCCACCTTCACCCGGCTCAGCTTACTGCCGGGCCGTGTACGAGAGATACAAGGGGGCTGGGGCGCGGCCAGTCCGACGTCGGTGGCTCGCTCGCCCCGCCCCGAGAGAGCAGTTGGCGGCACGGCTCGCCACCAGGCGCGACCGGGGGACACGCTCTCGCGGCGCCACCTCGCCTCACGAGATTCATTGGACTGCTAGAGTTGCTGGGCGCGGAAAGTGTCGCACTGATTGACCGCGCCGGAGTCGAAGCCGCGCCTGAACCAGCGCACGCGCTGGGCCGAGGTGCCGTGCGTGAACGACTCCGGCGCGACGTGGCCCTGCGCCTGACGCTGTAGGCGGTCGTCGCCGATCGCGGCGGCGGCGCCCAGCGCCTCTTCCAGGTCGCCTTCTTCGAGGATCTGTCGGGTCCGGCTGGCGTGATGGGCCCAGATGCCGGCGAAGCAATCGGCCTGGAGCTCCTGGCGCACCGACAGGGCGTTGGCCGCGGCGCGGTCGCCGCGCTGCCGCGTGGCGGCCACGCGCTCCGAGATCCCGAGCAGCGTCTGGACGTGGTGCCCCACCTCGTGCGCGATGACGTAAGCCTGCGCGAAGTCACCGGGCGCGCCGAAACGGCTGCGCAGTGCGCGGAAGAAGTCGAGGTCGAGGTAGAGCTGGTGGTCTCCGGGACAGTAGAACGGCCCGACCGCGGAGCCGGCGATCCCGCACGCCGACTGGACCGAACCCGCAAACAGCACGAGCGTCGGGTCCCGGTACTCGCGATTCATCCGGCGAAACAGCTCGGCCCAGGTGTCCTCGGTGTCGGCGAGGACGACCGAGACGAAGTCGCGCGCGGGGTCCTCTCCGGGGGAAGTCGGGCCAGGGGCACGCCCATCCCGCGTCGATCCTCGATGTTGCCGCTACGCCTACCTGTCCAGCGCATGCCGCACCAGCACCTACTGAGGTGTGAACGTCCGGTCCCGAAACGCTAGTGCAAGTGACGGGCCGTCGGCCCGCTCAGGCGCACCACTCGCGCGGCCCGTCGTCGGTGAAACCGCACTGCTCGCACGCGCTGAAATAGTGCATCGCGGGGGGCATGGCCACGGCCAGGCGGAGCGAGAGCTCGGTGCCGACGTTGCGGATGTGGTGGACGGTGCCGCGCGGCACCCACACGATGTCGTCCTTGACCCCGTCGACCACGACGCCCCCGGTCAGCTCCCACCGCAGGTGGCCGGCCAGCACCACCCACCACTCGTCGAACTCACGATGCCAGTGAGGCCGGTTGCCGCCACCGGGCGCGCTCGCGATCAGCGTGACGAGGTTGCGCTCGTCGGCGATGATGCGCTTCGACCACGGCGCCGAGCCCATCTTCTGGACGACCTCGGCGACGCGGGTGTGCAGAGTGTTTGGCGACCCCTCCGCGGTGGCGCGCGGCGGGATGGGGCCGGTGACCAGATCTCGAATGACGATGGTGGCAGGGTCCATGTTCACCTCGGAGCGCCGACTCTAGCACAGCCGGGCTAAGATGGCCGCCATGCGCGACGTCGACGTCCTCATCGCCGGCGGTGGCCCGGTCGGGCTGGCCGCCTCACGAGCAGTCGCGCTTCATCGTGTGGGCCCGGTCGCTGGCCGGTGAGGAGCTGGAGCGTCGCGTTCCCTGGCGCTCGCGCCCGGAAGCGACGTTCCTCACGATCAACGGCGTCAACCGGTGGGAGGCGGCCGGCGTGCCCGACCTCGACGTCGAGGTCCTGGGCGCCGTCCCCTGGGTGGCCGCCGCCCTCGTGGCCGGCGCAGCCCCGGTATCGGCGCAATCTTCGATCGCGTTACGAGGCTACGACCCTCGCCCCGAGAGCGAAGCAGGCGCCGAGCCCCGGTCCGGTGCACCGCGTTGTTATGCGACGGCCGCGCGGGTTCACGGAAGGGGCTCGATTCGCCCCGGTGGTTGAAGCTGTCTCGCCCGTTCCCAAGCCGCCCGCAGTTCCTGGTGATGGAGTGACGCCCACTCGGTCACGAGGCCGAACGCCCGAGCAGGTAAGCTCCCACCCAGGATGGCGAGCGTGTTGATATTCACAGAACCTCGTGCTCGCCGTACTCTGCGTGAAAGTGAGGCGGGTTGTGATCGTCGTAGAAGATCTTGACCACGATTCCGTAGAATCGACTGACCTCAGGCATCCGAAGTGGCTTGATGGGGCCCCGTAAAGATGTCTTCCGGGCGTTTGCCGGTGAGGGTCAAGTACAGCGCATCGGGGCAGAGGTCGAGATCGCCGGGCCACTCGAGCTGGCCATGCTGGCCGAGCTTGACTTGGTTGAAGAGGCCTTCCTCCTCCCACGCGGAAAAGACGCCGCGCCCCGCCAGGTAGGACAGGTCCACCTCGCCTTGAGTCCCGTCCTGGTAGCGCAGCCAGACTCGATAGCGCGCGAGAGGCCGAACTTCAACTGGTCGGACCATGTCACTTCCTTACCTCATCTCGGCAGCGGGTTCCACTTGTTCGCATAACGATCAGGCTTTTATCCGCCGTGCGCCGGGCGATCCAGGTCGAGAGCCGATCTCCCGTCCTAACCGAGCCGTGCGAGAAACGAGGTGACGATGCGCGTGAACGCCTCGGGCTGCTCCAGGTTCGAGAGATGCGCGGCGGACTTGATGATCTCGAGCTGCGAACCCGCGATCTTGGCCTGGATGGCCTGGGAGGCTGCCACGGGCGTGCCCTGGTCCTCCTCGCCGACGATGACGACGGTGGGCAGCTTGATAGCCGAGAGCTTGTCGGTCAGATCGAGCGTCGAGATGGCGTGGCAGCAACCGGCGTAGCCGCGCGGATTGGTCGTGCGGATGCGCGTGCGGACGGGATCGACGACGTCCTTGCGCTGCTCGCGGAACGGCGCCGTGAACCACCGGCCGATGGTGGGCTCGACCAGCGACTCCATGCCCTGAGTTTCGGCCGTCTTGATGCGCTCCTGCCAGACTGGCCGGGCCTCGGCGGGCACGCGGCTGGACGTGTCACAGAGCGCCAGGCTCAGGAACAGGCCGGGCGAGCTCAGCGCCAGCGTCTGGCCGATCATCCCGCCCATCGACAGGCCGATCCAGTGGGTGCGGGTGATACCGAGTGCGCCCAGCAGCGCCTTCGCATCCTCGGCCAGCTGCTCGAGGGAGTACGCGCCGGCCGGGGCGTCGGTGCCGCCGTGACCGCGCGTGTCGTAGCGCAGGACGCGGTACTTCTCCGTCAGCGCCTTCATCTGCGGATCCCACATCGCCAGGTCGGCGGCCAGCGAGTGACTGAGCGTCACCACGGGGGCGGTGGCGGGGCCGTCGAGCGTGTAGTTGACACTGATCCCGTTCGCCGTCGTCTTCATCGTCGTCTCCGTCTAGCGCCGCCCGGCGCGGAGCACCCGCCCCGGGAACGCGCCGCTGTGGCGTCCGTGGTCCAGCACGACCTCACCGTTGACGATCACGTGGTGCACACCCTCGGCGCCCTGCACCCGGCGCGGCGTGCCGCCCGGGCCGTCGCGCGAGACCTCGTCGTCCTTCACGCCGATGCGCGCCAGGTCGAAGATCATGAGATCGGCCGCCATGCCCTCGCGCACGAGGCCGCGATCCGTGAGCCCCATGATGCGCGCCGGCTGGAAGGTGTACCGGCGGATGGCGTCCTCCAGGCTCAGGAGTCCGCGATCGCGCACCCACTCGCCGAGCACCCAGCTCGATTCGCCGGCCGTGCAGTAGTTCGTGTTCAGATGGGCGCCGGCATCCGACTGCGACGGCAGCGCGTGACCGGAGCGCACGTACTCCGCCAGGGCGACGTCGCTCTCCGGCGGCCGGGACTGCAGCTGGAACTCGGTGTCCAGCTTCTCCTCGACGGCCAGGTCGAGCATGACGTCGGCGGCGTGCTTGCCCTGCTCCTCCGCGAGCTGGGTCAGCTTGCGCCCCTCCAGCGCCTTGTTCTTGGCGAGCGCGACCTTGCTGACGACCAGCGACGCCCACGGGATGAAGCGGCCCAGCACGCCCGGCCGGCGGCGCTGGCGCTGCGTGGCGGCCTCGCGCAGCTCGGCGCGCTTGTCCGGATCGGCCATGGTCGCCAGGCGTGCCTCGACCGGCTTGGCCATCATCACATCCCAGACGTCGAGGTTGCTGAAGAAGGTCGTCTTCTTCAGCGTGAAGCGCGGGTTGAACGGGATGGCGCGGAGCAGCGCGAAGAGCTGCGCGCCTTCGAGCGTCGCCGCCTCGACCCAGGTGCGCGACTGCGCGTCGAAGACCAGGAAGAAGACCGGCCGGCCACTGGCCGTGGCCACGTCGATCAGGTGCTGGCGGTCGGCCTCGTCGGGCTGGGTGATCGAGGGCGGCAGGATCTCGCTGATTCCGCGGTTGAACTCGCCCATGGCGCGGCCCAGCGCCACCCGCTCGGCGTTGGCGGCCAGGCGGCTCGGCACCGGCTCGCCCTTGGTGCCAGCGTGGGTTGGCGAGTTCGTGGTGCTCCAGCCCCAGGCACCGGCGTCCATCGAGGCGCGCAGCAGGTCCTGCATCGTGCGCGTCTCGTCCTCGGTCGCCGCGCGATCCCAGGCGGCCTGGCCCATCGCGCTCAGGCGCAGCGGGATGTGGCCGACCAGCGGCATCATGTTCAGGCCGAGACCGATGTCGATGGCCTTCAGGTACTCGTCGAACGTCTCCCAGGTCCACGGCAGCACGCCGGCCAGCGAGCGCAGCGGCAGGTCCTCGACGCAGCAGAAGGTGGCCAGCATCGGCTCGCGGTGCTCGGGCCGCAGCGGCGCCAGCGTCAGGCCACAGTTGCCGGTCAGCACGGTCGTCACGCCGTGCCAGATGGAGGACGTGCAGAGCCGGTCCCAGAACGGCTGAGCATCGTAGTGCGTGTGCAGGTCGATGATACCGGGTGCGACGAACAGGCCGTCGGCGTCGATGGTCGTGTCCGCGGTGGCACGGATGCGACCGATCTCGGCGATCTTCCCGTCCTTCACGCCGATGTCGCCGCGGTAGCGCGCGAACCCCGTGCCGTCCAGGATCATGCCGTTCTTGACGATCAGATCGTAGGCCATGGTTCCTCCGCGACTACGCCTTCAACCACTGCTCGCACGCCTCGGCCAGCTCGTCCGCCCGCGTGTCCAGCTCCAGCGAAGTCAGGTTGGCGATCGGATGCGCCGTGTCCAGGAACGGGTAGCCGGGCTTGCCCCAGCTCGCCGCCATCGCCTCCCCCGTATTCCGGAACGGCGTCGTCACCACGGCGATCGCCGGCACGCCCTGCTCTTCCATCAGGATCGCGTCGAGCACACTGCTCGAGCTGCACGACCCTCAGTCACCGATCCCGGAGACGACCAGGTCGGCCTGGCTCCGCAGCGTCTTGATGTCGTTCTCGTCGATCTCGTGGCTCGGCGAGCGCTTCCGGCGGGTCACCGTCACGCGGATGCCGTGCCGGCGGTTCAGCCGCTCCGCCAGCTTCTGCAGCAGCGTGTCGGAATTGAACTTGGTGTTGTCCACCAGGCCCAGCCGCAGCCCCGTCAGGCCTGCGGGACGATGCGCCAGGGTCAGAGCGCGGGCGGCGGGCGCGGTAGTCGGATCGAACAGCTTCATGGAATTCTCCTGGCTCAGTTCGGCTCTTCGACCGGCTCGGTGACACTACGGGTCCACTTCTTGCCCCAGCCCGGCAGGCAGGCCGACCAGCTTCCCGCCCGCCCGCCCGCGCACACGAGCAGAATGTCCTCCGGCGCCTCGAACACGTAACGCCAGGTGCTCTCGTCGGTCTCGGTGATCGCCCCCGGCAGGCGCGCGGCCCGCTTGATGTCGGCGACGCGGCGGCGCGTGTGCTCGACGAGGAACCGCTGCACGTCGCGCCGGCTCCAGCCGTTCGCCTTCAAGATCTCGGCATGCTCGCCCGCGAAGATCACCAGCGACTCGTTGAAGCCCTTCAGGTTCGGCGACCCCAGGTTGCCGAGCGCGTCGGCGAAGCCCAGCAGCAGCGGCTCCGGCGCGGCCGCGAGCTGGTTGTAGACCTGGTACAGGCTGTTGGAGGCGTAGACCGTGACGGTGTCGTCGTCGGGCGCGAAGCCCCGCGTCGTGTGGAACGGCGCCCACGGATGGTCGAGCTCGTGCTCGGCAAAGCAGAGCGAGTACTTGCCGGGGTTGCCGAGCGTGGCCCGGTCGAGGAAGCCCGGCCGGGTGTTCATCACGTTCATCATCGACAGCCGCACGGCCCGGCCGATGGTCGCGTTCGCGCGGTGCCCCTGCCCCAGGAGGTTGTTGCCGCTGTTGATCTCCAGCCGGCGCGCGATCGGTCCGTTGACGATCAGGACCATGGCCGAGCCGCCCGTGCTGCTGGCGGGCCCGTGGTAGGCGAACTCGGGACGGCACAGGCCGCGAAGCGCGGCGACGACGACGGGCGCGTACTGCGGCCGGCAGCCGGCCATCACCGCGTTGATGGCGACCTTGTCGGCGGTGACCACGGTGTTGCGGCCGGGGATCTCGCCCAGCACCTCGTGGCCGCGCAGCCCCGCGGCGGCGAGCATGGCGGCGACCGAGGCGTCGGTGGGGGGCACGACCGGCAGGCCATCGGTCCAGCCCGCGTCGTAGTACGCCTCGATCAGCACGTGCGGCTCGGGGCCAGCGGATGTCTCAGGCATTGTTCACGATCCGACGACGCGAAGTGTAGCCTACTCCGCCCGCGGCCGCCTCACGCCATGTAGGCCCCCGCGTTGACGTGGATGACTTCCCCGCTGATCCACGCCGCCTCCTCGGTGGCCAGGAAGACGGCCACCCGGGCGATCTCGTCCGGCGTCCCCATGCGCCCGAAGGGCGTGTCGCGGACGCGGGCGGCGAGCTGCTCCTCGGTGTTGCCGTAGCGGGGCTGGGCGGTGTCCGTCGTGCCGGGCGCGATCGCGTTGACGCGGATGCGGTGCGGTGCCAGCGCCAGGGCCATGGCGCGCGTGAGGCCGATCACGCCGCTCTTGCTGGCGGAGTAGTGCACGCCGCGGGCGTCGCCGCGCACGGCCGAGGAGGAGATGTTCACGATGGCCCCGGCCCGCCCGGCCGCCACCATCGCCCTGGCCCCGGCCTGGGCGGCGAGAAAGCTGCCCTTGAGGTTGATGTCGAGGACGTAGTCCCAGTCGCCCTCGGTCATGTCCAGGAAGGGCACCCGCGGAAAGACGCCGGCGTTGTTGATCACGATGTCCGGCGGTCCGAGCTTCAGCACGACCGCGGCCATCATGGCGTCGACATCGGCAGGCCGCGAGACGTCTGCCTTGACGAGGACCGCCTGGCGGCCGTGGTCGCGCACCTCGCTGGCCACGCGGGCCGCCGCGGCCTCGTCATCGAGGAAATTGATCGCCACATTGGCCCCGTCGCGTGCCAGGGCGACCGCGATGGCACGGCCGATGCCCTGCTGAGCCCCCGTCACCAGCGCCGTCTTGCCCGGCAGTCGCATGACCCCCTCCTTGAGGCCTCTAGGCTACCGCGAGGTCGAGTAGACTGTCGTTACGATGGCCGTGACCCATTTCGATCGCACGCTCGCGCGTCCCCTCGCCGATGGCCGCTCGTTCGGGGATGTCGGCCCCTACGAGGAGCTGAAGGGCCGGCTCCGCTTCGCCGTCGATCCCACCCACGCCGCCAATACGCGGATCACCGACATCGAGCGCGCTCCGCGCAACCGCGACGGTCGGGTGGAGTTCGCGGCCGACGTGTCGATCCTGCTGCCCCTCGACCGTGCCCGCGGCAACGGACGCGTGATCCTCGACGTCGTCAACCGCGGCAACACCGTCACCGTGCCCAACTTCAACCACGCCACCCGGCCGGTGTTCGGACCGGACGCCGACGCCCATCCCCCGGTCGACGTCGGCGACGGCTTTCTGATGCGGCGGGGCTACACCGTGATCTCGTGCGGCTGGCAGTGCGACGTCCCCGAGCTGCCGGGCCTGTTCCGGCTCTATGCTCCGGAGGCCCGCGGCGCGGACGGCCGCCCGCTCCGCGGCCGCGTGTACGTGAATCTCCAGGCGCCTGAATCGGTGCCGCACTTCCTGCTCTCCGACCGCGGCCACCTCGCCTACCCCGCCGCCGAACTGGAGGAGCCGAACGCGACCCTGCTGGTGCGTAACCAGCTCGACGGTGAGCCGCAGACGATCGCCCGGTCGAAGTGGCGCTTCGGGCGCGCGGGGGACGGCCGCGTGATCGCCGATCCGCGCTACGTCTGGCTGCAGGGCGGCTTCGAGAAGGGCCGGCTCTACCAGGTGGCGTACACGGCGGTCGGCGCACCGGTGCTCGGTCTCAGCTTCGCCGCGGTCCGCGACGCCGTCGCCTGGCTCAAGCACGACGCGAGCAGCCCGGCGGCCGGGAGGCTGCGGTGGGCGTACGCCTACGGGCGCTCGCAGACCGGCCGCTTCCTGCGCACGCTGATCTACTGGGACCTGAACCTCGACGAGCAGGGCCGCGAGGCGTTCGACGGGATCATCGCCAACGTCGCCGGCGGCATGCGGGGCGAGTTCAACCAGCGCTTCGGGCAGAACTCGAAGGACCGGCCCCAGATGATGGCCCACGTGTTCCCCTCGACCGACGTGACGACGACCGACCCGGTGACCACCACGACCGACGCGCTGCACCGCCGCATCGACGCGCGCGGCAGCCGGCTCAAGGCCTTCTACACGAACACCTCCGCCGAGTACCACCGGGGCGACGCCTCACTCATCCACACCGACCCCGACGGCCTGCGCGATGTCGCCCACGGCCCCCATACCCGCGTCTACCACTTCGCCGGCACCGAGCACGGTCTCGGCATCTGGCCGCCGACCGACACGACGCCGATCGCCGCGGACCCGTCGGGCTGGAACGAGCGCTCGCGGAACCTGCGGGGCACGGTCAACTACGGACGCCTGCTGCGCGCGTGTCTCGTGCACCTCGATGGCTGGGTGACCGAGGGCGTCGAGCCGCCGCCCAGTCGGCACCCGCGGCTCGACGACGGTACCGCGGTGCCGCCGGAGTCGCTCGCCAAGATCTTCGGCCGGGTCCCCGGAGCGTCGTTCCCGCACCATCACGCCCGGCCTCGCCGGCTCGACTTCGGCGCCGACGCCGAGCTGCGGGTGATGGGGCAGGCGCCGCCCCGCGAGGGGCCCCGGTTCGGCTCGCTCGTCTCGGCGGTGGGCGACGACGGTAACGAGATCGCCGGGATCTCCGTGCCCGAGGTGCGCGTCCCCCTGGCGAGCCACACCGGCTGGACGCTGCGGCATCCCGACACCGGTGGCGCCGAGCAGTTGCTCGTGTTCGCCGGCGCCACGCTGCCCTTCGCGCGCACGCGCGCGGAGCGTGAAGCCTCCGGCGATCCGCGCCCCTCGATCGAGGAGCGCTACGCCTCGCGCGAGGCGTACCTGGAGCGGGTGCGCGGCGCGGCCCGCGAGCTGGTTTCCACGCGATATCTTCTGGAGGAGGACGTGGAGCTGTCGGTCACCCTGGCGGGCCGGATGTGGGACTGGCTCGCGAGCCGGGGTCGCTGAGCCGATGGCCCGCCTCAACGTCGGCGTCCTCGGCCTCAGCCACGATCACGTCTGGTCCAACCTGAGCGCGCTCACCGGCGGCGAGCTCGGCCGCCTGGCGGCCGTGGCCGAGCCCGACCCGCAGCTCCGCCAGCGCTTCAGCGCGCTCTACCCCGACGCCGCCGTGCACGTCACGTTCGACGATCTGCTCGAGCGGCGCGATCTCGATGCCGTGTTCGTCTTCTCCGACAACCGGACCTCGGCCGAGCTGGGGGTCCGGGCGCTCGACCAGCGGCTGCCCGTCATGATCGAAAAGCCCATGGCGGCCGACCTGCCCGGCGCCGAGGCGCTGCGCGCCGCCAGCCGGCGGACGGGCCTGCCGCTGATGGTGAACTGGCCCACGGCGTGGCGACCGGCGCTCCGCTACGGCCTGGTGCTGGCGATGGAGGGCGCCGTCGGCGAGCCGATCCAGCTCAGTCACCGCGGCGGCCACGCCGGCCCCCGCGAGTTCGGGTGCTCTCCGCAGTTCAGCGAGTGGCTCTACGACCCCAAGCGCAACGGCGGCGGCGCGCTGGTCGACTACTGCGGGTACGGTGCCGTGCTCTGCCGCGTCGTGCTCGGCCAACCCCAGCGCGTGACGGCCGTCACGCCGCCGCCGCGCAAGCCCGACCTCGTCGCCGAGGACAACGCCGTGGCCGTGCTCGCCTATCCGCGCGCGCTGGGGCTGCTGGAAGCGAGCTGGACCCAGGTCGGCGGCGAGCCGGCCTTCGCCATGATCGTCTACGGGGAACGGGGGACGCTGCTGGTGCTCCAGCCGCGGATGACGCGCGAGGGGCAGCATGTGGAGGGGGGGCGCGTGCAGCTCGTCACGTCGTCCGGCAGCCGGGTGCTGGAGCCGCCGCCGCTGCCGCCCGACCAGCGCGACGGTCCGACGCACTTCCTCTCCCGACTACGCGATGGCTGTGAGCTGACCGAGCTGTGCAGTGCCGAGGTGGGGCGTGACGTTCAGGAAGTGATCGCGGCGGCGCTGCAGTCCAGCGTTCACCGCCGCGTCGTGGCGCTCCCGCTCGAGGACGACTGAGGACCGCTCAGGGCCCCTGGCGGTCGGCCGCGTCGAGGACGGGCTGCACCAGGGCGGCGGCGGTCTCCGCGGGGATCGTCGCGCAGCCATCAGCGGCGGCGCAGGCGACCCAGACCACCCGCCCCTCGCCACTGACCTTGCCACCTTCCACGTTGGCGATCACGAGAAACGCGATCAAGATGAGGCCGGCGACGGCCAGCCCGGCAATCGCGACGATCGTCAGGACATCCATCGCCTCCGCCTTGGCGGGCGTGCCGGCGACGACCAGCAAAACCGCGGCGAGCAGGAGCGCGACCAGTCTGAAGGGCGTGGTGTGGGCCATGCCCGACATCATCGAACCCTCCAGGCCCCGCGACCAAGGAAATAGAACAGCGGGGCCGGGTCTTACTGATCCGCCACGGCCGCCGTGGGCGGCTTGCCGTGGACGAGCCAGGGCTGCGCCTGCACGTCGACGTGACCTCTGCGGACCGTGGCGTCCCAGTCGCTCCGGCCGTCCACGCGCCGGAAGCGCAGATCGACCTTGGCGGTGCCGATCGCCAGGTCGTGGAGCGTCACCTCCGGCAGCCAGTGCGGCAGCTGCGGGTCGACGTAGAGGCGCTCGCGCGACGCATCGGCCTGGATGCCCAGCACCGCCTGCAGCAAGTGGAAGAGGCTCCCGGCCGCCCACGCCTGCGGGACGTTGGCGCCGAGGTACTGGACCGGAAAACCTCCCGGCTGGGCCTCGATCCCGGCATACAGCTCGGGCAGCCGATGACTGGCGAAGTGGCTCGCCGCCCGCGAGATGTCGCGCGCAACCCGGGCCGCCTCCGCCGAGAAGCCGTAGCGCTTGAAGCCGAGGGCGATGATGCCGTTGTCGTGCGGCCACACCGAGCCCCGCTGGTAGGAGAAGGGGTTGTAGGCGGGGTTGCCGGCCGAGAGCGTCCGGATGCCGAGGCCGCTCCACATGTCGGGCTCGAAGAGCCGGCGCACGACCCGGCCGGCCCGCTCGGGGCTGACGATCCCGCTCCACAACAGGTGCCCGGCGTTGGAGGTGACCACGGGGACCGGCTGCTTGTCCGGGTCGAGACAGAACGCGTAGAAGCCGATGTCCTCACACCAGAACGCCGCCTCGAAGCGCCGCCGCAGGTCGGCGGCCTTCCGCCGCAGCGTCGCGGCCCGTTCCAGATCCCCGAGCTCGTCGAACACCTCCGCCATGCGAAGCCAGGCGTCGTAGACGTAGCCCTGCAGCTCGCAGAGGGCCTTGGGCTGGCGCACCGGCCGCCCGTCCGCATACACCACGGCGTCCCCGGCGTCCTTCCACCCCATGTTCTCGTACCCCTGCGGTGACCGCGTCCGGTACTCCTGGAACCCGTCGCCGTCGAGGTCGCCGTAGCGGTCGATCCACTCCAGGCATCGGAGCGCGACGTCGCGGTACTGGCGCAGGAGGGCGGCGTCGCCCAGCCATCGCCAGGCCTCGTGCAGCGTCACCAGGTAGAGCGGCGTCGCGTCGGCCGTCCCGTAGTACGGCGTGTGGGGAACGCGGCGGAAGTGCGCCAGCTCGCCGACCCGCAGCTCGTGCAGGATCTTGCCGGGCTCCGCATCGCGCCAGTCGTCCACCGCGGTCGCCTGGAATCGCGCCAGGGTGCGCAGGGCACCGCGGGCGAAGCCCGGGCTCACCAGCATGCCCTGCAGACTGGCGATGAGACTGTCGCGCCCGAAGAGCGCCACGAACCATGGCACGCCGGCGGCGGGGACCCAGACGTCCGCGCCCGCGTCGTGATCGTAGAGACGGAGCGCGCCCATGTCCTCCACCGACTGCCGGTAGAAGCGGTAGATCTCCTCGTTCGCGGAAGTGAGCTGCGTCGCCTGTTCCAGCCAGCGGCGCTGCATCTCGTCGAAGGCGACGTGCGCGAACCCCTCAGCGCAGCTCCGCCCGGGGGCGTCGCCGCCGTCGTCGCGCCGGAAGTGATAGTCGGTGCAGGTGTGCCAGGTAACGCCCGGGTCGAGCCGGATGTCGAAGGTCGCGCGGCCGTTCGCGTAGACGGGCGGCGACCCGCTGTTCACGAAGCGATAGCAGAGCTGCCGGCGGAAATCCCGGTTGGTGTAGGACGTCTGCACTTCGGTCCCGTCTTCGTGCAGGTCCGTCGTGATCCGGCCCCGCCGGACGAACCGGCGGCTCTTCACCTCGAACAGGTCGGCGAAGTCCGACCGGATCGCGATCTCGAGGTTGAAGCGCACGGGCCGCATCCCGTGATTCGTCACGTCGAGATCTTCGTGGAGACCGCTGCTGACGGCGCGCGTGAGGACGACCCCGAGCGCCCCCGCCTCGACCTCGCCGTCCTCGGTCGCGAAGGCCGGGTTCATCAGGTACACCTGGGCGAGGTAGTGGGTGGGAGTGCCGGAGGTCAGCAGCACGCACCGCTCGCCGTTCATGTACAGACGGTAGACGCTGACGAAGCGCGTGTCGTTGCTGAACATGCCCTGGGCGCTGTCGCCCGCGATCTCGCCCTTCAGGTCGCTGACCACGAAGGTGGCCCCGTGGTTGATGGTCAGGGCCTGCGGTCCGAC
Organism: uncultured Candidatus Rokubacteria bacterium; assembly: GCA_963743355.1. GTDB lineage: Bacteria > Methylomirabilota > Methylomirabilia > Rokubacteriales > CSP1-6 > AR5. The sequence goes on along the minus strand of CAVUPM010000002.1, from coordinate 703,817 downwards.
ATCCACTTCCACGGGCATCGCTGAAACACCTACCTCTACCGCTCGATCGTCTACCTCTCGATCGTACTACTGCCGCCGCGACCGCGGCGCGCTGCTGGGCAGGCTCGTCAGTAGGTTGGCCGGGCCCGGTAGTATCTGTCGCGGTCACTCGACGTGACCGTGACGCTCTGGATCTTCCCTCCCCGCAGTACCTCGAGCGGGATCTCGACGCCGGCGGCGCCGCGGGACCAGAGGCGCATGTAGAAATCGGCCTGGCCCTTGATGCTCTCGCCGCCGACGGCGACGATGACATCGCCGGGCCGGATCGCCGCAGCGTCGGCCGGCCCGTCCGGGGACACTCGCGTCACGATCACGTTGCCGTGGACTTCCTGGGTCTGCACACCGATCCACGGCCGCGGGCGCGCCGAGGACTTGCCGTGGGTCACGAGATCGCTCATCAGCGGCTTCAGCAGATCGATGGGCACGAACAGGTTCCCCGGCACCTGGTTGTCGGAACCAAGCGCATCGTTCACGGACAGCGAGCCCACGCCCAGCAGCTTCCCTTCGTGGTCGAGCAGCGCCGCACCGCTCCAGTTCACGGTGATGGGGGCGGTATAGATCGCCTCGTCGAGGAGGTACTCCCAGAACCCCACGAACTGCCGGCGTGACACCACGACCGCCGGGGCAACGCCATCGAAGCCCACGATCAGCACCCGCTCGCGGAGCGCGACCAGCGAAGACTGGCCGATCCGGATCGGGGCGATCGGCAGCGGCCGCAGCGAGCGCACCAGGCCCAGCCCGGTGACGTTGTCGTAGCCCACGACGGTGGCCGGGAAGGAGCTGCCGTCCGCGGTCGAGAGCTCTATCGTCTCCGCCTCGAGGATCAGGTAGCCGATGGTGAGCACCAGGCCCTCGGAGTCGAGTACGACGCCGGTACCCTCGCGCTGAGACCCCAGAGTCTGGCTGGAGCGCGCGCCCACGAACGTCCGGCTGCGCAGCTTCACCACCGACAGCGAGTCGACGGTTCGCTCCGGCCGAGGCCGCGCCGTCGGCGGAGCGGGCCCCGCCGGATCCGGCGCCCCACCCGACGGCACCGCCCACAGGCACGCGGCGAGCAGGGCGCACGCGGCGGCAACCGTGCGGCGGCGCCGTACTCCCGGCCGAAGCGCGTCCCGGCTGCTGCGAAGGCTCACTGGTCGACCCCGAGGCCTCGCAACTTCTCCTCGACGACACTCCGGAGCGCGGGATCAAGCTCTCCCCCACCCACCGCGAACACTCCCACGGAGCTGACGCCGCGGTCGTCGATGCGTCGATCTCGTAACACGAAGACACGAGGGTCGGCGGCGAACGCCGCGACCAGCTGCGTGTAGACCTGGGGGGCGGTGTTCGGAACGATGACGAGGCAGCGTTGGGGAGCGCTCATGGAACACCAGGAGCGTCGGGCTTCACGCTGCTCACTATAGCAGGAGTGGCCGCCGGCCCCTTGCTACTCGATGCTGCGCGGGCACCTACCTCGATGACGCGGCTCCGGCGACGTCACGGCACTTTTCCCGTGAGCTCGATCACCCGGCCCGCCCTCAGCACCGAGGCCCTGAACGACTGCCCCGCCGGCATCGCGCCGAGCCTCTCCCGGATCCTCGGGAGATCCCCGTCACTCTTGATCGTGATCCCTGCCATCGTCAGGACGATGTCCCCACGAACCACGATGTCCTGCCCGGTGATCGTCGCGGTTCGGTCGCCGCCCTGGATCCCCATCTCCCAGGCGGGCGACCCCTTGGGGACGGTCTTGACGAGGAAGCCGCTGCCGCCGGGGACGTTGAAGATCTCGGCCAGCTCGTCCGTCACCACGATGCCTTCCAGCCCGACCCAGACCCATTTCCGGTCCATCAGGAACTCGCGCGCGCTCTTCATCGTCACCACGAAGCCGAGGCCCTCGCTGCCCCCACCCTTCGAGATGATGTGGCTGACGAGGCCGATGACCTCACCGGCCATGTTGAACATGGGTCCGCCGGAATTCCCGGTATTGATCGTGGCCGTCGTCTGGAAGAATTCGGCCAGCGGCATCGCGCGGTACGCCGTGTTGGGCAGCCACTTGGCGCTGATCCAACCCGCGCTGAACGAGTGCGACAGCCCGTAGGGGGCGCCGATCACCAGCACCTGCTGGCCCACCCGGACGCGGTCGGAGTCACCGAGTCGCCCCACCTGGGCACCCGCCGGGACTCGCGCGAGCTGGAGCATGGACAGGTCGGCGGCCGGCTCCGAGGCGACGACCCGCGCCGGAACCGTTTCCCCGCCGAGGAACTCCACGATGATCTCATCCATCGCGTGGACGACGTGAGCGGCAGTCATGACCTTGCCGTCGGGGGAGACCAGGATGCCGGAGCCGATCTCACTGAAACTCACCAGGCCCCTCGTGGGGGTGACGTCCCTGCCCTTCGCCTTGATCACGACCACGGAGGGGTTGACCTTCCGAAACAGCTCCTCGACGTCCTGGGCCTCGACGTTGGCCGGAAACCAGCCGAGGAGGGCGCCGACGAGCGCACCCAGCAGAGATCGCCGCATACCGCACGTGCTCCTTCGTGGCACGGTCGCTCGATCTTGCGGCGCGATCCATCGGACCTTGGTCCTACCGGGAGCGAATCGGACGTGCGCGCCCGCGCGGTTCTATCCCAGCGCCTCCAGCAGCGAGCGCTGTCGGGCCAGGCGCTTCGGACGTTCCTGGGCGAAACGTTGCACACCGGCGAAGATCGATTCAGGGTCCAGATGCGCTTCGGCGATGACGTCCGCTTCCAGCCCCCCGGTGAGCCATTGATTGTCCCAGTCGGCGGTGAGCGAATAGGCGTCGGTCAGCGAACCCACGTTGCGGAGTGGCCACATGCGCCGCGTGCCGCTGCTGACGAACATGAGGTCCTGGTGGGCCTCGGGCGGTAGCACGGCGTTTCGATAGGCTTCCGGCTGGTGGTCGAACAACTCCTCGCTGATCGCCGAGATCACCTTCACGTTGACGCCGGCCTGTTCCAGTCGCGGCAGCACACTCACCAGATTGAACGTCGAACTCGATCCCTGGGCCACCACGTAGCCGTGCCTCGGCTGGCCGGACGCGAAGTCACGGACGACATACAGGCCCTTGGCGGCGGCCCGGAGATCCGGGTCGGCGAACGTGCTGCGATCGGCCACGCGAAAGTCGGGGCGAGCCACTTCGACGATGATGACCCCCACCTTCTTGTCGCGCGCGGCAATCTCCGCCGCGGCGAAGTATCCGGGGGCCACGTCGTTGTAGTCCCAGAAGCTCAGATTGATGACCTGGTCGCGCGGAAATAGCTTCCACACCTGCGGTGAGAAAATGCCGAAGTGTGTGCGGGCATCGGCGGCGGTTTCAGGGCCGGAATGCCCCGCGAGGATGTGCAGGACGCCCGTGCGGAACTTGCTGTCCTGGTTCTGCTGGCTCCAGACACGCGCCGGCAGGTACATCAGCGGTGTGAAGGCGCCGTAGGTGCCGCTGAAGGCCCACACGCCGGCGAACTTCTCGGGGTCCAGGGACGCACTCTGGCCCACGAGACCGATGGCGCTGGACACGTTGCCCGCTTCCTGAATGGCGGCCTTGAGGCGCGTCCCCAGCGGATTGGTCTCGGGATCGTAGTGGCCCCAGATGCTGCCATGCTCCAGGTTGACCGATTCCGACAGATCCGCGGCCAGGGTCAGCACGCGGTTATCCGTGACGTGGTTCAGCCACTTGACGATTTCAGACACCGCCCGGCGCGCACCCGCCACTTCGCCGGCCTTCCGGAACAACGCGACCTTCAGCGGCTTTTCCTTGCCCGACGCCGCATTTCTGACGGTGAGGGTCTGCGTTTCCTCGGGGAGATTGGCGACACGCAGACGATCGTCCAGGAACGGGTCGTGCTTCACGTCGATGCGGAGCGGGAGGTCCTCCTTGACTGAATCGCCGATCTCCACCAGGCGATCGGCCAGCCAGTCCCCGAGGCCATTGCGCTCGAGCACGGACATGGCGACGTCGATGTTGGTCTTGAACTGGATCAGCCGTTCGCGCGGGTCGGTCACCGCTCCCTGGCGGATGCCCGAGAACTCCACGCCGTAGCGCTCCTCGAAGGTTCGCGCCAGGGCGACGAAGTACTCCGAGTTCATCTTCATCGCGTACGGATGGCTCGGATAGCCCACCACCTGATCACCCGCCCCGGGGATCTTTCCGTTCACGGCGGCGGGCCAGTACCCCTTGGTGGTCGTGCCGATCACGATCATCGGACGGCGATCCGCCGGGTCCCAGGCCTCCATCGTCTCGAGCACGCCCACGATCTGGTCGTAGTCGTGACCATCCGGCAGGGAGAACACGTTCCACCCATAAGAGGTCCACTGGTCGAGCAACCGGTAGCCCGCGAACTTGCTGTGAACGACGCCGCCGATGAGCGAATCGTCGATGCCGGCGTTGTTGTCGGACAGGAAGACCCGCAGCCGCTTGCCAACCTGAAGCGCGATCGCCTGGGTCTTGAGCTCCTGGGCGTGCCCCTCGGTCATGGCGAATTCGCCCTCGAGAGCGATGATCTTGGGGGTACCCATGGGAGCGCCGACGATGTCCCAGAACGCGGCCTTTCCAGCCGCCGACGCGATGCCCACGCCCGATGGACCGCCATTGACGTCGTTGGTGACGTCGGTGGATTCGATGTGCCCGGAGAGGGCCCGGATTCCACGCCCCTTGGCCTGGGCAAACAGCGGATGGTCCGACAGGCCCTGATCCGCGAGGAGGGTCTTCAGCGCTCCGGCGCCGCGGCGGAATCCCAGCGCATCGACCGGCAACATCGCGACGTCCGGGGCGACGTGATAGCGGCGGTCGCCCGTCGCCTGAGACTTGCGGTACAGCGCCTGGCCCAGGATCATCCACAGCGCGTAGCACGTCGGCGCGCAGTGGCCCGCCGCCAGCATGAACTTGTCGCCATACGGATGCTTGGGGCGCCGGTAGTCGTAACGCAGTCCACCCAGCTCGGGCCCGGCAAGATGCGCGGCGACATTGAACGGCGTGTACGCGAGCGGGCCGCCGAAATGGCCGGTCTGAGCATAGTTGCCGAGCAGCGTCAAGGTCATGCAGGTCATGAAGCCGATGTCTTCCAGGTGCTGCCGCTCGTACGGAAGCTTTGTCGCCGTGACCGACCGCGGTGAAGCCTGAACGCTCATCGTGGATTTCCGCCTTCCCGGACCCGTGGTCTGCGCAGACTGGTCCGTATTCTAACGGTTGACGCGGGAAGAAGGAAAGCAGCGTGCCCCGGGGAGCAGCCGGCCGGGGCCCGTCAAGTGAGGTGCTGCCGCACGTGGGGCGCCACGTCGGCGGCGCGGTCCCGGGCGAGCGCGTGGGTCCCGCCGGGCAGGACCACGAGGCGGGCGCGCGGCAGCGCGCCGGCCAGGAACGTGCCGACTGCGGGCGGGCTGATCGGGTCGGCGTCGCCCCAGACCAGCAGCGCGGGGGCGCAGACCTCGGCCAGGCGGTCCGTGAGATCGGGGCGCTGCTCGATGATCCACGTGCGCGCCGCGGGGAAACGCCGCGCGTACTCGGCCCGCCAGTCGCCGGCACCGAACCGCTTCATGTCGACGCCCCCCGAGGTGGCGACGAGAACCAGCCGCCGGACGAGGTCGGGACGCTCCAGCGCAACGCGTAGCGCGACCACGCCCCCCATCGACTGGGCGACGAGATCCACGGGACCGTCGAGTGCGGCGAGGACGCGACGCACGAGATCGTCGAACCCGTTCACGTCGGGCGCCGCGGGCACGGCGCCGAGGCCGGGCCAGTCGAAGAACACCTTGTCCCAGTCCGCGGGTAGCAGACGGTCCAGGGGCTGCCAGAACCGTCCATCTCCGCCCGAGCCGGGCAGGAACAGCACGCGCATGCGGCAACCTACCGCAACACGCCGCGATTCGAGAAGCGTGTCTCCTGGCTGGTGACGAACTCGAGCAGCGCCGCCTGCCCGCCCTCGGTGGCCTTTCTCGCTCGGGCGAAGGCGCCGGCGATGTCCTCGGGCCGCTCGACCCGCTCGCTCCAGCCACCCATGGCGCGCCCCATGTCCGCGTAGCGCCCCCCGATGTCGCGCGTGCCGTACTTGTCGTGCGACACGACGAGATGCGGGATCTCGATGGCCATGGCCGAGTTGTTGAGCACGACGGTGAGGATGGGGATCCCGCAGCGCACGGCCGTCTCGAAATCGAGCCCGGTCATGCCGAAGGCGGCGTCGCCCATGAAGTTGACGCAGAGCTTGTCGGGGGCGGCGAGCTTGGCCCCGATGATGAGGCCGAGCCCGGTGCCGAGCGCGTGCGACTTGCCCCAGCCGAGATAGCTGCGCGGCGAGACGGCCCGGTAGAAGGGCAGGAGCTGGTCGCGCGGGCTCCCCGAGTCGTGAGTGACGATGGCGTCGCGCGGGTCGACCACGCGCATGAACTCGGCGATGACCCGGTACGGGGTGATCGGGACCTCGGCCGAGCCGAGCGTCGGCGCCCACTCGGCGAGCCATGCCGCGCGCACGCGCTCGAGCTCGGCACGCACCTTCTCGCGTCCGGCCGGGCGGCCTCCCTGGCTCTTGACGGCCTCGACGAACTGGCGCAGCACGAGTCGCGCGTCCCCCAGGAGCGGGTAGTCGGCGGCGTAGCTCTTGTTGAGGTCGCGCTCGTCATTCGTCGCGTGGATGAGCGTCTTGCCGGCGGGGATGCTGGCCGCCATCCCGTGGCGGGTGAAGCTACACCCGATGCCGAAGACCACGTCCGCCTCGCGGAGATAGTGCAAGGTGTGTCCGGTCACGACCGGGCCGCCGGTGCCGAGCGCGAGCGGATGATCCTCGGGGAAGGCGCTCTTGCCCTCGAGGGTGGCCATGACCGGCGCCTGGAGCAGCTCGGCCAGCTCGATCAAGTCATCCGACGCCTCGGAGTACAGCACGCCCTGGCCGGCGTGGATCACCGGCCGCCGCGCCTCGCGGAGCACACGGGCGGCCGTCTCGACGTCGCGCGCATTGGCGCCGGCCGACGTCACCTTGACCGGCCGGTACGCCTCGATCAGGGCCTCGGGCACCTCCTCGTTCACGACGTCGGCGGGGATCTCGACCATCGACGGGCCCGGCCGACCCATGCGCATCAGGCTGATGGCCCGGCGCATGACGTCCGCAACCTGGGTGCCCACGGTGATGGTTTCGACCGACTTGGTCACGGACGCGAAGGTGCGTGCCGAGCTGAACAAGGGGAATACCTGGGCACGGTCGCGCTGATGCCCGAGCGGCAGGAGCAGCATCGGGGTGGAGTCGGAGTACGCGGTGGCGACGCCGGGGAAGGCGTTCTCGGCCCCGGGGCCGTACTGCATGCAGAAGACGGCGAGCGTCTTGCCGTTCTTCACCCGCGCATACCCGTCGGCGATGCCCACGCCCACCCGTTCCTGGCGGCAGAGCACGGGCCGGATCTCGGCCTTGGCCGCGGCCTCGATCAGCGGAGTCGTCGGATAGGCGCTCAGGAACTCGGCGCCCTCGATCTTGAGAATGCGAGCGATGGCATCGATGACTTTCACGGTCGGCGCTCCTTGGAGGCCTCGCGACTACCGGCCGCTCGCGCGAACGAGCGGCCGGCCAGCGGCCCGCGGCTGACTATACCGCAGGAGCGTCCCGACCTTCGTCCGTTGGCGGGGGCAACGCTCGCCTGGTTCGCTAGCCCCCGGGCTCCGCGACGAAGACAGGGATTCGCCGCGTGGTCCGCGTCTGGTACTCCGCGTACGGCGGATATGCCGCGACGGCGAGCTTCCACAGCCGCTCCCGCTCGGCCTCGTCGCTGACCTCGCGGACCCGCATCGCCTGTACCGCGGTGTGGTCGCGGAGCTCAACGACGGGGTTGGCGCGCAGGTTGTACACCCAGACGGGGTGTCTGGGCGCACCTCCCACCGAACCGACAAGGACGTAGTTGGCGCCGTCCTTGACGCGCATCAGCGGGGTCTTGCGAATCGCGCCGGTCTTGTTGCCGGTGTGCGTCACGACGATCACCGGCAGCCCGGTGTCACGGAGTGTGGTGCCTTCGATCCCACCGCTGCGCTCGTAGAGCTCGACCTGGTCGCGCACCCACTCCCGGGGGCTGGGGATATAGTCCGGCATGGTGATCTCCTCGTTGGGTTGTGACTCGGCGCCTTGCCGAGTCGGAGGCGTTAACTGCTCCCACTGCCGGCTAGCCCCACCTGCAGGCCGCCCCACGGCGGCTCCGGGCGCCCGATTCGCAGGCCCGGAGGGTAGCCCAATCGAGTCGGAGGCGGTTTTGGCGAGGACAAGCGCCGCTTCGCCGCAGTCCTCAGCATGGTGCGACGCTGCCGTCAGATTGGGAGCATACTACTGTCTTGAGGTGATTCACATGGCGCCATGGCAAGCTATAGCGCAACGCGAATGGGGCACAACGGCCGTCTGGATACAGGGGAGCGGTCAGTATGCGGTTCTCCACCCATGCAGTGACGAGTTGACCGTGACCCTCTGCGCCACGCCCGAAGAAGCGAAGGACGCGAAGGCATGTCGATGCGGTGGTCGCTGTACCCGGTCGCGACATACGGTCAAGGATCTCCGCAAGGCGTTCGGAGCGGACACCCAAGCATAGGCGCGCCTCTCGGCGCCCTGAATCCCTCGACGCCTTCGGCTATGACCCTCACCTCACCCTCAGCAAGCGGGAATGTACAGAGGCCACCACGGCACGGCGGACGGGAGGATCGTCCAACCCGCTGGCCGTGGCGACGTCAAAGCCCTTGTCGCCCGGCTCCGTGACCGAGGCCGAGCACCCGGACGCCAGCGCCGCGCTCGAGCACCTGAACGGCCTGGCGATCGAGGCTGAGGACTTCGACGTCGTCGCGTGGCTGGAGAAGAACCCGCACGCGCTTGAGTGCTCGTTCCTGGGCGTCGAGCTTGGGTCGGATGGGATGGCCGGCAAAGTGAAAGCACTTTGAGAGCCAAGAAGTTATCGGCGCGGTCAAGCGCCGTGTCCCCCCGGGTGACTCGAACACCCGGCACGCAGTTTAGGAATGAGCCGGTGAGCGGGTCCCCCGGTGGTTCTTCAGCGCAGCCCGTCCTCATCAGGCCCTGAAACGACGCCGACTTCCCTGCCATGCGCACCTGTGGTCAGCGCGACCGGGTGCTACTGACTACGCCCGAGGAGCATGACGAAGTAGCCCGGACGAGTGGCAGCAGTTCGCGGCCGACTCCTACCTCGACCACCGTCACCGCAACTGGCTCATCGCCGAGGAGCTGGGCGACGTGCGCTTCCTCCCCGAAGCCGGCGTCGTCCTCGTTCACCGCGAGCGCGCAGAGCATGTCGTGCGGGCGCTCGGCTCGGTCACCAGCGTCGTGCTGCTGGAAGAAGTCCTCGACCCGCCGCCGCCGCTGACGGCGCCCGAGCCCGTACGCCGGCCGCCGCCATCTGCTGCCGATCCCAGCCGCGAGTCGCAGCCCCTGGCGGCCGGCACCAGGACCACCCGCTGGCGCGACATCCTCGGCTGGCTCGGCATCGTGGCGGGTGCTGTCGTGTTCGTCGCTGCGCTTGCGCTGCGGCTCGATGACCCGGCGCTGGTGGTGGCGTTGATGCTCGGGATGCGGGGCGGTCGCCTGATCCTCGACATTTGACTCGTGACCAGCGTCTGCCGCACCATCCCTGGGTGGACCGCCGCCGCTTCCTGCTCACCTCGCTGGCCGGGGCTCCCCGTTTCGACGACTGGACTTCCTCCGTCCTTCTGGGACCGCTTGCGCGAGCTGGGCTGGATTGAGGGGCGGAATGTCGCCGTCGAGCTCCGGGGTGGCGCTGGAGAGCAGAAACGGTTTCCGAGCTTCGCAGCCGAGCTGGTGAAGCTGACGGTCGATATCATCGCGATGGATAACGGAACGAGGGCGAAGCTCGTGCAAGAAAGCACCACGCCCACTCCGATCTGCGTGGCGGGAGGCGATCTTCAGGCCGCGGGTGTGGTGAAGAATCTGGCCAAGCCTGAGGATCAAGCAAACGGTCCCCGGGCTGACGCGCGTGGGTGTGCTCCTCGGGAGTCGCGTCTCCCCGGTCAATGTTGCACACGGGCGCTGATCTCCCGAAAACAAGGAATCTGCGGGAGGTCGTCGTGTCGCGCCGGGCTGCGGCGTTCGACCCTCAGCGGTTCCAGGACGCCGTAGCAGACCTCGTGGACTCGACTGGTGACCAACCTGGGCCAACGCCGGCCAGATCCCGCCGACGCTGCTGCCAGGCTCCGCAGTGCGTCACCCACCCCATGAACACGACGTCGCACCACCGCCGACCGTCAGCACCATCCGCCAATGGCTGGTGGCACCAACGGTGAAGCTGGCCGCAGGCGCGGTGGCGGATGATGAAGTTGGTCAGCTCGGCGAGTAGGATGGTGTCAGGCATCGAGACGCGCGCCGTTAGGTGTCACCTGCGCTCCAGCTACACGCGCCGTCGCCGTCTTCGCAGCGACGGGCGCACCACCGGATTCGCAAGCTGCCACCGTCCCGGTGGTGGTAGGACGGAGTTACGGGTTGGGGTTGTCTCGCAGGTAGCGATACTTCTCTCGTTCCTGCTCGGGCTCCAAAGGCGGCATGGACCGCCGCTTGCTGATGAGATAGACGAGCGCAGCGAGTCCACATACAAGAATCACGAACCCCGCGAGCATCATCTCGACCTCCCACCGCCTGCGTCAGGCCTCTGAGGCCAGCAGCATGAGGCCTCGCAACGGTGGCCGTCAACGTCTGCTTTCGGCTACTGTCTGCTTTCGGCGACAGTCTCGACCATGAGCCGCCGCCTCGCCACCCTCCGTGCCGCCCTCGGCTTCCTCCAGCTCCCCGCCACCGAGCCCGAGCTGCAGCTCCTGCACCGCTGGCTCGACACCTGGAACGGCATCGGCCTCATCGCCGTCGGCGTCGAGCGCCAGGGCTTTAGGCTGACGCTGAGCCATATCGCCGAGGGTGAGTGGCGGGCGATGTTCATGGGCGACGCGATGATCTCGGCGCGAGGCTTCGGCGTGGCGGCGACGCCGTGGCGTGCGGTACAGATGGCGGCGTGGGCGGCGGTGCGGTCGCCCGGCGAGACGCACACACGCCGTCAGTTGTGACTGGTGGTGACTTGCGTGGCTCGCAACTGAATCTCCTTCGACTTCTTGCGCAGCCCATGTCTCTGCGAGAGCGTCATGGACAGAGCCACAGCGAACCGCCCTCGGAGGCGAGAGGCGTTGCGGAAATCGTTGAAGTAGTTGGTGCCCCCGGGGTGACTCGAACACCCGGCACGCAGTTTAGGAAACTGCTGCTCTATCCACCTGAGCTACGGGGGCGCCTTTCGAACGTTCCCAGTCTACCCGACGGCACCGGGACGCCGCCACTCGGAGGGTGCTTCAGGGCGACCGTACCTCGATCGTCCGGATCGTGTAGCCGTGCCGCTCCGCCATGCACGTGCGCAGTGCGGCGAAGCGCGCCAGGCTGAACGGTACGCCACCATACAGGCCGAAGAAGCTGTGGCGCTTGAGGAAGACGCTATCCTCGCTCGACAGCGCCACGGCGTGGATCGTGCGGAGCTTCGCGGACGCCTCGAGCCCGGCCAGCGTGTCGGACAGATCGAGTCCTTGCTCGTTCATCACCTCGACCGCCTGCTCGCGCATAGCCAGGTATGCGGCGTCGCGCCGGTCCGTGCAGCCGTCGAGGTCAGTGAGCCGGGTCGGTGGCGACGCCGCGCTCGAGCAGGCGGCCAGCGCGATCGCCACGGCAGCGCCACACGCTCGGAGCGCGCGGACGCGCATCCGTGTCGTCGTCACGCGGGCTTGTCGCCGGCGATCTGCACGCGGCGCATGTAGCGGCGGAAGGGGCCGGAGTCCTTGATGGCCAGGTGCTTGACGCAGCGGTTGTCCCAGAAGGTGACGGCGCCGTCGGTCCAGCGGAAGCGGCAGGTGAACTCCGGGCGGTGGCCGTGCTCGAGGAGGAACCGCAGGAGGGGCCGGCTCTCCTCCTCGGTCATGCCCTCGAAGCCGACTGTGTACGAGGCGTTGACGAACAGGCACTTCCGTCCGGTCTCGGGGTGCGTGCGCACGACGGGGTGCACGCTGAGGGTCTCACGCCAGGCGTCGTCCTCGCGCACCTTGGTCGAGCGGCGCTCGTTCATGCGGGCCGCCGGCCCTGCCACCATGCGGTCGCTGTGGACGGCGCGCAGATCCGCCAGCATGCGCTTCATGCCGTCCGAGAGCGTCTCGTAGGCGAGGTATTGATTGGCGAAGAGCGTGTCGCCGCCATAGGGCGGCGTCTCCAGCGCGTAGAGGATGGCGCCCATCGGCGGCTCCGGCATCATGGTCGTGTCGGTGTGCCAGTCCTCGCCGACGATCTTCGTGTCGCCGGGCTCGCGGCGGATCATGACGAGCTCCGGATCGGCCTGGGTGCCGGCGTAGTTGGGGTGGATGAAGATGTCGCCGAAGCGCCGGGCCAGCGCCTTGTGCTGCTCGGCGTCGAAGCGCTGATCGCGGAAGAAGATCACGCAGTGGTCGAGGAGCGCCTGGCGAATCGCCCCTATCGTCGCGTCGTCGAGCACGCGGCCGAAGTCCACGCCGTGCACCTCGGCTCCGAGCGCGCCGCTGATCGGCCGAACCTCCAGAGCACCCATACCCGTGTCGTCCTCCGCCGACATCCTACCGCACACGCTCGATCCAGAAGGTCTGGCTGTAGCCGGCCAGGCGCTTGAGGGCCTCCGCCCGGGCGCGGACCAGCGCGGGGCCGCCGCCGCCGTCCGGCGGGCGGCGCAGCACGATGATCCGTGAGCCCCGGACGTAGCAGCCGGCCGCCTCGCGGGCCCGGCGCAACGGAGGATCGAGGGCGCTCGTGGCGACGATGGACTGACCGCGTAGCTGCGGGTGGGCCTGGGGATCGCCGGCGTCGCATTGCCGCTCTTCCTGGATCCGGTCGACCCACCGGCAGAGGGCCCGATACGCCAGCGGGTCCTCCCGGCGGACGAGGTCGATCGCCGCGCGGATGGGCCCGCGCTCACCCTCCAGCAGCTCCACGTCGATGTGGATGCGGCAGAAGGCGACGGGATCGAACCACGCGAACGCGCGCAGCCATCCCCACAGCAGGACGAGTCCGATGATCGCGATGATCGCGTAGCGCTTCATTCGAACCGCACAAGCGCGCGCATGATGCGGTCGTCCTCGCCGTAGCATTCGTGCTCGAGGTCGAACTGCGGTGGGCGGCCCTCGTGGAACTGGATGGCGTGACAGGTCTCGTGCACGATGATGGCCACCGTCCAGATCAGGCCGTGCTCGGTGCTGACGTCGATGCCCGCGCGGCCGCGGTTGCCCTCGCTGTGCCAGAAGCAGCCGCCCCCGAAGCCGCCGCAGGACGGGTTCGGGTTGATCGTGGCCACGTGCGCGCACACCTTGCGGTAGTCCTCGGGCGAGCCGTGCTGGAGCGTCGCCAGCGCGCGCTTGATCGTGGTGTTGTCGTAGCCGACCAGCGATGGGCGCAGGCCGATGACGCAGCGGGCGCCGATGTCCCACCAGACGAAGTAGCGGAGCCCGACCACCGCGACCACCGCCACGACAACGCCGACGACCGTCAGCCTGGTCCGTCGCGTCACGACCAGTTCCCCCGCCCGGTTCGGTTGATTCCCCGCTGGGGCTGCCCTAGCATCGGTCGATGGACTGGTTCTCGGCGCCGCTGACGTACGTGATGGGCCTCGCAGTCGTCGTCGTGTTCGTGAGCACGTACACCAGCCGCCGCTATCAGCTCTGTCCGCATTGCCGCCGGGTCGTGCGGCGCGCCGTCCGCGGATGGCTGCGGTGTCGCGGGTGCGGACGTCAATACCACCGTAGCGTGTGGCTACGCCGCTAGCGTCGAACAAAAGCGAGGTGAACACATGAAGACCGGCGGGCGGAAGGCCAAGGTCTCGAGGCGGCCCCGCGACCTCGAAGCGAAGGGAGCGGGACCCGAACTGGGCGCCTAGCGGAGGTCGGCGGCGTCGATGCCGCGCGCGCCCAGCAGCGCGCGCAGCTTGCGCAGGCCGGCGGCCTCGATCTGGCGCACGCGCTCGCGGCTGTAGTCGAGCCGCCGCCCGATCGTCTCCAGGGTCTCCGGCTCGTCGCCGTCCAGGCCGAAGCGACGGCGCAGCACGGTCCGCTCGTTGGGCGCCAGATCGTCGAGCACCGCCGCGAGACCGGCGCGCTCATGAAACAGGCGGCTGAGCGCGGCGGCCGGATCGGCCGCCTCGTCCACGATGGTGTCACCGGCGCGCCGGGTGTCGGTCCCCAGCGGGGCGTCGAGCGAGACCGGCTGCAGCCGCAGCTCCTCCAGCTCTTCGACCTGCTCCTCGCTGGTGCCGAGCGCCTGGGCCAGCTCGCTGGCCGTCGGTACGCGACCCAGCGTCTGGGTGAGGCGCTGGTGCTCGCGCTTGTAGCGGCCGAGCAGCATCTCGACGTGCACCGGCAGCCGGATCATCCGCGCCTGGTTGGCCAGCGCGCGCGAGATCGCCTGGCGGATCCACCAGGTCGCGTAGGTCGCGAACCGCGCGCCGCGGTCGGGCTCGAACTTCTCGACGGCTCGCAGCAGACCGATGTTGCCCTCCTCGATGAGATCAGGGAGCGCCAGCCCACGATTGACGTAGCGGCGGGCGATCTGCACCGCCAGCCGCAGGTTGGCCTCGATCAGCCGCTGCTTGGCCGCCTCGTCGCCGGTGCGGATCTGCCGGGCGAGCTCCACCTCCTGCTCGCGCGTGAGCCGCGGGATCCCGGCGATCTCGCGCAGGTAGACGGCCAGGTTGGCGCGGCTGGTGTCGCGCGTCTCCTCACGCTGATCGGCGTCCTCGGTGTCGAGCAGCGTGTCGAGGGGCTCGTCGGGGACGCGGTCGTCCGCGTCACTCATGGTCTTCGTCGGACTCGTCGCTCTCCTCCACCTGGCCGACCCGGGCCGGCAGCGGCAGCAGGTACAGCGGATTGTAGACCGAGCCGTTACGGCGGATTTCGAAATGCAAGTGATGCGCCGTCGCGCGCCCGGTCCGGCCGATGGTACCGATGGGGTCGCCCGCCGCCACCCGCATCCCGCGCTGGACCAGGTTCTCCTCGTTGTGGGCGTACACGGTCACGTAGCCGTCGTCGTGCTCGATCTTCACCACGCGGCCGTAGCGCGGCTCGATGCCGCTGGCGACCACGACCCCGGCCGCGGCGGCGAAGATCACGGCCCCCCGGCCCGCTTTGATGTCGATGCCACGGTGCCAGCCGCTGCGCCGGCGGCCGTACGTCGAGCTCACGTATCCCTCGACCGGCCACACGAACGGCGGCGCGGCATCGACGAAGTCGGGCACGGCCAGCTCGAGGCTGCGCGGGCCGCGCGCGGGGGCCAGCGGGCGCGCCGGCGGGACCGCGGCGGCCGCACGGGCCGGCGCCACGCGCGGGATTCGACGAGCTGGTACCGAGGCCAGGGCCGGCGGCGGTGCCGGCGCCGGGATGGTGAGGCGCTGGCCGAGGCGCAGCACCACCCGCTCGCTGGCCAGCCGATTGGCGGCGATCAGTGCCGCGACGGTGACCTTGTACCGGTTGGCGATCGCGCCGAGCGTGTCCCCGCGGCCGACGACGTGCGCGCGCGCGGTGGTCGTGGGGGCTGGCGGCCGGGGCTCGGCGGCGCCGTGAGCCGTCGTGAAGACGAGCACGGCGGCGGCCAGCCACGCAGCGTGGGCGACGTGGCGCGCTCTCACGGCTCGAACTGGGTGAAGCGGACGTTGAAGCCGGCAAAGCGGCCGGTCGGCGCCGTCCAGCGCACCTCGACACGCTCGACACTTGCCAGCGGGGGCCCCTTCTCGAGCGCACGCACCAGCTCGTCGATGACCACGCGGGGCCCCTCCGCCCGCACCCGGACGCGGCCGTCGCGCAGGTTCATGACCCACCCGGCGAGGCCGAGCAGCAGGGCTCGCCGGCGCGCGTACTCGCGATAGCCCACGCCCTGGACGTGGCCCGCGACGAGGATCTCGGCGGCCGTGTTCGGTGCGCTCACGAGCAATCGGCTGGACGAACATGCCCCCCACCGACCAACGGCCGCCGGCCGGCGGGAGGCGCGAGAGATGGTCGGGGCGAGAGGATTTGAACCTCCGACTTCACGGTCCCGAACCGTGCGCGCTACCAGGCTGCGCTACGCCCCGATCGACCGGGCCATTGTACACGAGCCCCCTTCTCAGGGCTCCCACGCGTACTTTCCCACGAGCTTCACGAACTTGCACTCGCCGTGCGTCCGCTGCCGGATCTCGCCGCCGGCGTTGTCCACGACGGTCAGGATCTGGTTCTCGGGGCTGCCGACCGGCAGCACCATGCGGCCCCCCTCGGCCAGCTGCTGCACGAGCGGCGGGGGGATCCCGGGCCCCCCGGCGGTCACGATGATGCGGTCGAACGGCGCCAGGTCGGGCCAGCCGAGCGCGCCGTTGCCGACGCGGATCCACACGTTGTCGTGGCCCAGCGATTCCAGCAGGGCCCGGGCCCGCTCGGCCAGCCGCGGCAGCCGCTCGATGGAGCACACGCGCCGCGCCACTGCGGCCAGCACCGCGGTCTGGTAGCCGGAGCCGGTGCCGATCTCCAGCACCTTCTCGCGGCCGGTCAGCTCCAGCAGCGAGGTCATCAGGCCCACG
Organism: uncultured Candidatus Rokubacteria bacterium; assembly: GCA_963743355.1. Taxonomy (GTDB): domain Bacteria; phylum Methylomirabilota; class Methylomirabilia; order Rokubacteriales; family CSP1-6; genus AR5. Next base: position 687,218 of record CAVUPM010000002.1, on the reverse strand, counting down.
ATGAACGGCTGGGAGATCGTCTGATCCTCGCCGATGGGCAGCGGATGGTCGCCGTACGCGCGCGCGCGGAGCGCTTCCTGCACGAAGCGGTGACGCGGCACCCGGCGCATCGCGGCCAGCACGCGCGGGTCGGTGACCCCCCGGCCGGCGAGCTGCTCGTCCACCATCCGCTCGCGCTCGCGGGCGTAGCGGACGTCGTCGCGCTCACTCTCGCCCCGCCCGCGCTCCACTACCCTCTCCGCGCCCGCTTCTTCCGCCCGGGCGCCGGCGACGCCGGGCGGCTCGTCTCGCGGCGAAGCTGGCCGTCCAGCGCGCCGCCCCAGCCGGCCATCAGCGCGAGCGCCCGGTGGTTGGTGAGGTCGAGGTGCAGGGGCGTGACGGCCACGAAGCCCTCGTGGACGGCGCCCATGTCGGTGCCCTCGAGCGCCTCCCACTCCGGTGGTCCGCCGCCGAGCCAGTAGTGCGTACGCCCGCGCGGATCGTTCTGCTCGACGACCTTGCCGCTGTAGACGCGATGGCCCAGCCGCGTGACGCGGATGCCCCGCGGCGTCTCGCGCGGCACGTTCACGTTGAGGAGCGTCATGGAGGGCAGCCCCTCGACGAGCACGCGCATGGCGACGAGCCGCGCCACCCGCGCCGCCGCCGCGAAGTCACCCCCGTCCATGAGCGACACCGCGATCGACGGCACGCCGAGCAGCGTGCCCTCCATCGCCGCCGACACCGTCCCCGAGTACGTGACGTCGTCGCCCAGGTTCGAGCCATGGTTGACGCCGGAGGCGACCAGCACCGGCCGCTCGGGCAGGAAGCCGAGGACCGCGAGGTTGACGCAATCCGAGGGGGTGCCGTTGACCGCGAACCGCCGCTCCCCCCACTGGTGCGGCCGCAACGGCCGGTGCAGGGTCAGCGCGTGTCCGCACGCGCTCTGCTCACGCTCCGGCGCCACCACCCACACGTCGCCCAGTGGGTCGAGCGCCTCCGCCAGCGCCGCCAGCCCCGCCGCATGCACCCCATCGTCATTCGTGACGACAATCACCGCCATCGCACAAAAATGCTACCACGCACCGCCTGGAACCCCGCTTTCGCCACGACAAGAATGGCCACTTTCGCGCGCCGGCTTGGCCGGCGCAATCCTGCTGGGGGTCTGGGGGGAGGCAGCGGAGCGGGCCGTCGAGGCCCGCGGAGCGTCGGAAGGGGGCGAAGCCCCCCTCCGAGCTTTTTGGTCGGGGCGAGAGGATTTGAACCTCCGACCACCGGACCCCCAGTCCGGTGCGCTACCGGGCTGCGCTACGCCCCGAGGTCGCGAGCGTGAATTGTCCCAGAAAGACCGCGGGGCTTCAAGGACTCAGCCGCGTGCGCAGCGCGGTGAGGCGCTCGCGGACGCGCTTGAGGGCGTCGGCGTAGGTCGTCTCGCGCAGGCCCAGGTCCATCTGCTGGTTGGCCTTGCGCGACTCGGCCAGCAGCCGCTTCTTGGCGCCCTCCAGGGTGAGGCGCTCGTCGTAGAGCAGCGCCTTGATGCGCTGGACGAGCTCCAGATCCCGCGGGCGGTACAGGCGCTGGCCCGCCGGGTTCTTCTTGGGACGGAGCAGCTTGAACTCCGACTCCCAGTAGCGCAGGACGTACGCCGGCACGGCGGTGATCTGCTCGACCTCGCCGATGCGATAGTAGAGCTTGTCGGCCACCTCGGACGCCACGATGCTCACTGGGCGCCGGCGTTGATCCGCTGCTTCAGCCCCTTGCTCGGCTTGAACGTGAGCACCTTGCGGGCGGTGATCTCGATGCTGTCGCCCGTCTGCGGATTGCGCCCGCGTCGCGACGCCTTGCGGCGAATCCGGAAGTGCCCGAAGCCGACGATCTTGACGTCCTCGCCCTTCTCGAAGCACCGGAAGATGATGTCGAACACCGACTCGACGACCGACGACGACTGCCGCTTCGACAGGCCGTGATTCGCGACCGCGTTGACCAGATCGTTCTTGGTCACTGTGAAGCGTCACCTCCCCCGGGGTCCGGCGCCTCGACGCGACGGCCGCTCACTGATCGCCCCGCGCAATGTACGGCTTGAAGCCCTTGTTCTCGAGCTCCCGGGCCGCCGCCATGGCCGCGGCCCGATCCGTGAACGCGCCGACGCGCACGCGATGCAGCGCCTGCCCGCCCTCGCCGGTCGCCGGCGCCGGGGATGGAGCCGAGACGACGGCCGGGGCCGACGCCGCGGCACCGGCACGGCGCACCTGGACCTTGAAACCCTCGACGGCCAGGTCCTTCGACAGCGCGACCGCATCCCGCAGGGGCAGGCTCGGCTTGACGACGACGCCCCCACCGCCCGCGCCCTCGGCCGCCAGCCCCTTGCCGGCGAGGCGCCGATTGAGCTCCTCGACCGACATACCGGTGACGAACACGTCGTACTGATCGGTGCCCGACGCTATCGGCGCCGGCGCCGGTGACGTCGCCTTGACCGCCGGCGTACTCGCGGGCGGGGTGAGGCCGCCGACCCGCTTGACCGACTCCTCGACCTTGAAGTTCTCCTCGCGCAGCTTGGCCGCCACGCGCTTGGCCGTGTCGGCGTCCTTGAACGCGCCGATCTGCACCCAGTACGGTCCGGCGGCGGCCGTGGACGCCGCGGGGGTCGTCGCCTTGGCGACGGCGCGCTTGGGCGTGGTCGACTTCGTCGCGGCGGCTGGCGCAGAGTCGTCCTTCGACGCGGACTCCGGCTTGCTGGCCGGGCTCGGCTTGGCCGCGCCCGCCTTGGCCGGGTTCTCGGTGACCGCCATCGCGCTCTGGCCCTTCGGGTCGCCGGACGCGGATGCGCGCCTGGGCTCGGACTTCGGCTCGGGCACCGCCGCCTTGGCGGCGGGCTTGGGCCCCGCCTTCGCGCTCGGCGTCGCCGGGCTCGGCTTCAGCTCGCTCTTCGGCTCCGAGCGTGCCGGCGGCACCGCGGGCGCCGCCGTCGAGGGCAGCGGAGTGGGTGCGGGAATGAGCGTCGAGTCCCTCTTCTCCACGACCGGCCTGTCGCCCAACAGTCGATCGCCGAGTGGCCGGTCGGTCGCCGGCTTCTCCGACGCGGGCGGAATCGCCGGCGTCAGTGGCGCGCTCAGCGGCGATCGCGTCGTCGTGGCGGTGCGCGGAGCCGGCGGGGGATTCATCCAGTCCAGCACGTACGGCACGGCAACTGCGCCGACGACGCCGAGCACGATCACGACCAGAACGACTCTGAACCAGGTCGCCGCGAAGATGGATCGCGGCGGCACGTCCTCGTACAACTCGTGGTCCTGATCGTCGATTGGCTCGTCGCGCTCGGGGCTCACCGGCTCCTCGGTGTCAGAGTAGGTGTCGTCATGCGCGTCATCGTAGCATGGGGGTTGGGATTTCAGTATGTGATGGAGCGTCCGGGCGGGCGAAGGTCAGCTCCCCGAACATGGCCTCGGCATCGCTCCGGGTGTCGTTGCTGTCGATCATGAGGGCCACCTTCCCCGCCCGGGGGGGCTGGCGACCGAACAGGGCCCGGTAGTCCTCGGCCACGTCGCGCTGCTGCCGAAGCCACTGCTCCAGCCGCCCGGGGCCGGACTCCACCACGATGATCCGGACGTTGGGCGCCTTCGGATGGCTCAGCCTGGTGCCGATCGGCGCGCGGGCGTCCCAGACGTAGCCGATCACATCGCTGCTGGTGCGCGGCGAGGGCCAGCGCGGGAAGACCACGTAGACCTGCGCGGCCTGGTCGTTACGTCCGGGCTCGCGGACGTCGCCGCCGGCGGGCAGGCGCGAGACCTTCCAGAACCACGACAGGACCGAGTACTGCCGCAGGTCCAGGACGAGGTCGCGATGCAGCGCGAAGGAGTTGCGCTCGCTGCGCAGCCGGACCGCCAGGCGCCCATCGGTACGCACCAGCTCGACCGAGGCGTCGGTGCCGCTGAACTCGGTCACCTCCCAGCCGAGCGGCGTCCCAGGCGCCGGCAGGCGCGTGGGGACGAGATCGGCGACGGGCACCCGCACCCGCCCGGCCTGGTCGGGCGACGGAACCCGGATCTGCGCGAGCGGGCCGGGCGCGCTGCGCGCCCGCGGGCCACTCGTCGCCGCCGGCGCGGGCGGAGCGGCCGGTGTGGCGGAGGCCGTCCGCGGGCCGGCAGGGCCGGACAGGCCGGAATAGAAGGAACGGTGGCGCGAGCTGGAGAGCAGCACCGCGGCGCCGGCGAGCAGCAACACCAGCAGCGCGCCGAGGGCGATCAGGCCGCGCCGATCGCTGCGCCGGCCGTGCTTCAGCGCCGGACCCCCCGTCGCGGCCGACTGCTCGTGGCGCGGCGGAGCGACACCCGGATCGGTGACCCCGTGAAGCCGAACGCCAGGCGGAGCGACCGGACCAGGTACCGCTCGTAGGAGAAGTGCACCTCCTCCGGTCGGTTCACCTTCAGCACGAAGGTCGGCGGCGCGGCGCTGACCTGGACGGCCGACTGGATCGTGAGCGGCTCGCCGCGCACCGACATCGGCCGCCGATTCACCGCCTGCTTGACGACCGTGACCACCTCCACCGGCGAGATGCGGCGCTGGGCCTCGGCGGCCACCTGGTTGACGGCCTCGAAGAGGTCGCGCAGCCCCTCGCCCTCGGTGGCCGAGGTGAAGCAGATCGGCGCGTAATCCAGGAACGGCAGCCGCTCGCGCAGCTGCTCGACGACCTCCGCCTTGCGCACCATGTCCGACGGCACCAGGTCCCACTTGTTGACGACCAGCACGACGGCGCGGCCGGCGTCGTGGGCGTAGCCGCCGATGTGCGAGTCCTGGGCCGTGAGCCCGTCGGTGGCGTCGAGCACCAGCAGCGCCACCTGGCAACGCTCCAGGCTGCGCAGGGCCATCACCACCGAGAGCTTCTCGAGTGGCTCGCTCACCTTCCCCTTGCGGCGGATGCCGGCCGTGTCGACGAGGACGTAGGGCCGCCCCCCGTACTCGAACTCGGTGTCGACGGCGTCGCGGGTGGTGCCCGCGGTCTCGTGCACCAGCACGCGCTCGGTGCCGACCATGGCGTTCACCAGCGACGACTTGCCGACGTTGGGCCGGCCGATCACGGCCAGGTGCACCACGCCGCGCGGCGCCGGCGGCGCCTCGTCGAGGGGGGCGCGGGCGCGCACCACCTCCAGCATCTCGGCCACGCCGCGCCCGTGCTCGGAGGACACCGGCGCCGGCTCGCCGAAGCCCAGCCGGTAGAGCTCGGCGACCGCACTCTCCATCCCGCCCGTGTCCACCTTGTTGGCGACCAGGACCACCGGCCGTTGGCTCCGGCGCAGCTCCCGCGCGATCTCGATGTCGAGCCCGGTCACGCCCGCGCGCGCGTCGACCACGAACAGCACGAGGTCGGCCTCCTCCACCGCCGTCAGCACCTGGCGGCGGACGCCCTCGATGAGCGGCTCCTCGGAGGACGGATCGAAGCCCCCGGTGTCGATGACCGTCGCCTGCCAGCGCTCGAAGGCGACCCGGCCGTACAGGCGGTCGCGGGTGACGCCCGGGACGTCGCGCACGAGCGCCCGGCGCTGGCCGACCAGGCGATTGAAGAGGGTGGACTTGCCGACGTTGGGCCGGCCGACGATGGCGATGATGGGCCGGACCATCGGCCGCTCGGCGCCGGCCGGGCGCGAATCGCCTGCGCGCGCGGTCACCGTCTCACCCCCCACGCAGCGCACGCAGCAGCGCGCGGGGCTCCGGCTCGACGGCGACGACGGGGACGCCGAGCGCGCGCGCGAGGTCGGCCGGGGTGAGGTCGTCGAGGAACACGCCGTCGCCGTCACGGAGCGCCACGCCCGGCACGAGCACGGCGGCGCCGAGCTCGCCCTGCGCGGCCAGGTGGCGCTGGATGTCCTGCCCGGTCAGCAGCCCGGCGACGCCGATACTGCCCCCGAAGAAGGCGTTGGGCACGGCCACCACGCGCGCGTCCAGGCCGCGCAGCGGCAGCCCCTCGAGCAGCCGCACCAGCCGTGGCGCGTACAGGGTTCCGCTGACGACCGTGACGCGCCGGCCGACGCCGCCGGGGCGCAGGCGCGACCGCGCGCGCGCCACCCCGTCCTCGAAGCGGCGCACGAGACCGATGCCGTCCTCGGCGATCAGGAAGCCCTCGTAGTCCTCGGCCGGCGGCAGCGGACGGCCCGCCTGCAGATAGACCTCGTCGCCGAGGAACACGAAGCGGCTGTCGAGCTGGGGCAGGAAGCGCGCCTGCCAGCCGGCCACGGTGTCGACCAGCGCGTGCGCCTCGGCGTCGGTGAGCGTGCGCAGCGACGGCAGCCGCTCGCGATGCCGCGTGAGCCCGACCGGCACGATCGCCGTGGTGGCGACGTGCGGGTGCAGCGGGGCGAGGTCGTGCACCGTGCGCTCGAGGTGCGGCCCGTCGTTCAGCTCGGGGCACAGCACGATCTGCGCGTGGACGCGAATGCCAGCCTTGGCCAGCCGCTCCAGCCGCGGCAGGATCTCCGCCGAGTGCCGCGGCCGGCCGAGCAGCGCCCAGCGCAGCTCGGGATCGGTCGCGTGCACCGACACGTAGAGCGGCGAGAGCCGTTGCTCCAGGATCCGCTCGAACGAGGGCTCGTCGAGGTCGCTGAGCGTGATGTAGTTACCGTGCAGGAACGAGAGCCGGAAGTCGTCGTCCTTGACGTAGAGGCTCTTGCGCATCCCCCGGGGCAGCTGGTGGATGAAGCAGAACACGCACTTGTTGGCGCAGGTCGCGATGTCGCCCGGGCGCGGCGCTTCCAGCTCGACCCCCAGCTCGACGCCCGGCCGGCGCGTGAGCCGCACCGCGCGCCGGGCCCCGTCGCGCTCGACGCTCAGGTCGAGCCGGTCCTCGGCGCCGTAGAACTGGAAGTCGATGGCGTCGCGCAGCGGCCGGTCGTTGATCGTGAGGATGCGATCGCCGGCCGCCAGCCCCGCCGTGGCGGCCGGCGTGCGCGGCCGCACCGTGGCCACGACCACGCCCTCAGCGGAAGAGCGCGGTTTCATCGGGCTCGCGGTGCTCTTCGGCGTGGACGGCGTTGAGGAAGCCCATGCCCTGCACGATGTACTGCAGCCCGGAGACGACCGTGAAGGTCACGGCGAGCCACATGACGACCCTGGCCCCGGCCGACGTCTGGTAGAACGGCCCCAGCAGCCCGCCGAGCACCGTCAGCACCTGGAAGAACGTCGCGAGCTTGCCCGCCGCGGTGGGCCGCGGGGTGATGCGACCGCCGGCCATGTGGATGGCCAGCGCGCCGACGACCAGGATCAGGTCGCGGCTGATCACCACGGCGGCGATCCAGAACGGCAGCACCCGCAGCCACGTGAGCGTCACGAAGGACGACACGAGCAGCAGCTTGTCGGCCATCGGATCGAGGAACGCGCCCAGCCGGCTCTGACTGCCGCGCTGCCGCGCCACGTAGCCGTCGAGGAGATCGGTCAGGGCCGCGGCGAGGAAGACCGCGAGCGCCGGTCCCCGCTGCTTGTAGACGAGCAACGAGACGAAGACCGGGATCAGCAGAATCCGAAGGACGGTCAGCCAGTTCGCCAGGCCCATGAAGAGGTTAGTTTAGCACCCGATACTCGGCCAGCGGCCCCAGCCATGCCCCGGGGAGCTGCACGTCGACGACGACGTGCTGCGGCTCGTCCACGCGCGCCACCACCCGCCCTCGCTCGTAGCAGAGGGCCAGCGCCGCGCCGTCCTCGTGCGGGATGCGCAGCGTGACCGCGCTCCCGATGGGGAGCGCGGCGTCGATCGCCTTCAGCAGCTCCGGCAGCCCGTCGCCGGTCGCCGCCGAGATCGCCACGCCCTCGCGGCGGGCGACCAGCGCCTCCAGCCCGCGGCCGCCCTCCGTGCGATCGGCCTTGTTGAGCGCGAGGACCGTGGGCCGGTCGGCCACGCCCAGCTCGCCGAGGATGCGCTCGACGGCCTCCGCGTGCTCCTCGAGGGCCGGATGGCTGGCGTCCACGACGTGCACGAGGACGTCGGCGTCCTGCAGCTCCTCCAGCGTGGCCCGGAAGGCAGCCACCAGCTCGTGCGGCAGCTTGCGGATGAAGCCGACGGTGTCGGTCAGGATGAACGGGCGATGGCCACCCTGGTCGACCATGCGCGCCGCCGGGTCGAGCGTGACGAAGAGGTGATCGGCGGCGGTGAGGCGAGCGCCGCTCAGCCGGTTCAGGAGGGTCGTCTTGCCGGCGTTCGTGTAGCCGACCAGCGCGACGACCGGCAGCCCGGCGCGGCGCCGGCCCTGGCGCTGCAGGCGCCGATGCGTCTGCACGTGCTCCAGCTCGCCGCGGATCTGCATCAGGCGACGGCGAATCACCCGCCGGTCGGACTCGAGCTGCGTCTCGCCCGGACCTCGGGTGCCGATGCCGCCGCCGAGGCGTTCGAGGTGGGTCCACTGCCCGACCAGTCGGGGAAGCAGGTAGGTGAGCTGGGCCAGCTCGACCTGCAGCTTGCCCTCGGCGGTGCGCGCCCGCTGGGCGAAGATGTCGAGGATCAGCGCCGTGCGGTCGATGACCTTCATACCGAGCGCCTGGGAGAGGTTGCGCTCCTGGATGGGCGACAGCGGATCGTCGGAGACGAAGAGGTTCGCGCCCAGCCCGGGCGCCGCGGCGGCGACCTCCTCGATCTTGCCGCGGCCGAAGTAGAGCGCGGGGTTCGGCGCCGGCCGCTCCTGGGTCACGCGATCGACGACCGTCGCGCCGGCGGCGACGGCGAGCCTGGCCAGCTCGGCCAGCGATTCCTCGACCTCCCAGCGTCGCTGCCGAGGCAGCCGGACCGCGGCGATCACCGCGCGCTCCGGGCCCCGTCGCACCTGATGCCCGTTGCTCTGTCCGTTCGGTCGTGCTCGACTCACCCGATGACACCCTCCACTTTTTGGATCCTCGCCTCGATCGCCGCCGCGACGCCCTCGGTGCCCCCGGCGGCGGCCACGTCCACCCATTCGACGTCCGGCTCGCGCGCGAACCATGTCACCTGCCGCTTGGCGTAGCGGACCGTCTCGCGCTGCATCAGCCCGAGGGCAGCGCCGCCGTCGAGCCGCCCGAGCGCCACCTCGACGAACTGCCGGTAGCCGATCCCCAGCATGGCCGGCAGGGCACCCACGTAGCCGTGGCTGAGCAGTCGCCGCACCTCGTCGAGCAGCCCCGCCCCGACCATCGCCTCGGCTCGCGCCTCCAGTCGCCGCGCCAGCACGGCCCGCTCGAGCCTGAGCCCGATGTAGGTCAGGCGCCACGGCGTCTCGGCCTGGCGCCACCGCACCTGCGCCTCCCCCACGGCGCTGCCCGCCCGCAGCCGTTCCAGCGCGCGCACGACCCGCACCTCGTCGTTGGGATGCAGCCGGCGCGCCAGCGCGGGCTCGGCCGCCGCCAGCTGCGCGTGGAGGGCCGCCCGCCCGTCGCGCGCGGCCACCCCGGCCAGCTCGCGCCGGAAGTCGGGGTCGGCCGGCGGCGCCGGGTCGAGCCCGCGCAGGAGGGCACGAATGTACAACCCGGTGCCACCGACGACCACCGGGCAGCCGGCCGCGGCCGCGCACCGCCTCGATGGCCGCCTCGGCGTCCAGGCGAAAGCGGGCCGCGTGGTAGCGCTCGTCGGGCTCCACGACGTCGATCAGATGATGGGGGACTGCCCGCTGCTCGTCCGCGGTGGGCTTGCCAGTGGCCACGTCCATGCCGCGATAGACCTGGCGGGAGTCGGCGCTGATCACCTCGATCGGAAGACGGCGCGCGAGCGCGACCACGGCCGCCGTCTTGCCGACCCCGGTCGGTCCCGCCACGACGAGGAGCGGCGGCTTGCCGCGGGTCATCGACTGCAGTGTACGCCCCGCCTCACAACGTTGACAGGCGCGGCTCGCACGACGTTCACAGGCTCGCCTCGCCTGCGGCTGCGGCTCGCACGTCTCACGTTCACAGGCTCGCCTCGCCTGCGGCTGCGGCTCGCACTACCATGTCCGCTTGAGCTCGCGCCGGATGTCGTGCATCGACACCCGGCTCACGATGGGCCGGCCGTGAGGGCAGAAGTACGGCGTCTGCGTCGTCTCGAGGTCGGCGACCAGGCGCTCCATCTCCTCGGGCGCCAGCGGTGTGTCGGCCTTGATCGCCGCCCGGCAGGCGACGAAGGCCAGCGCCCGGTCGAGCGTCGGCGTGCTGACCTTGGGGTCGGCCAGCTCCTCCACCGCGCCCTCGATCAGCCGCTTGGGCTCGTCGCCCTTCAGCAAGGTGGGGACCGCGCGCAGCACGACGGCGTCGCCACCGAAGCCCTCGAAGGCGAAGCCCAGGCGCTCGAGCGGCTCGCGCCAGCGCTCGAGCAGTGCGCGCGAGGCCGGCCCCAGCTCGAGCGTCTCGGCGAACAGCAACGCCTGGGAGGGCAGCGGCCCCGCGTCGAGCTGGCCGCGGACCTGCTCGAAGATGACGCGCTCGTGCACCACGTGCTGGTCGAGGAAGAAGACCTCGTCCTCGGTGGTCGACACGATGAAGGTGTCCTGCACCTGGCCGAGCACGCGGCCGAAGCGCCGGGCTGCGTACGGCGCCGCCGCCTCCTGGAACAGCGCGGGCTGCTCGGTGGGGGCGACGCCGCCGGTGGCCTCTCCGTCCACGGGCGGCCATGGGCGCGGCGCGCCGCCGAACGCGGGCACGACGCCGGGCCGGCGCAGCGCCTCGTGCAGCGCCGCCACGAGCATCTCCTGCACGACGCGCGGCTGGCGGAAGCGGACCCACGCCTTGGTCGGGTGGACGTTGGCGTCCACGTCGGCCGGCGCCATCGTCACCGTCAGCACGACGAGCGGGAAACGGTCGCGCGGGAGCAGCGGACGATAGGCCGCCAGCACCGCCTGCAGCAGCGCGGGGTCGCGCACCGGGCGGCCGTTGACGACCAGGAGGATGTCGTCGCGCCCGCCGCGGGTGACGTCGGGCGGGCTGGCCCAGCCGGCCACACGAACGCCGTGCTCGGTGCGGTCCACCGCGAGCAGCCGCTCGGCCGTCTCCCAGCTCCACAAGGCGCCGATGCGCTGGCGCAGGTCGGTCGCCGCCGGCGCCGTCAGCGCCGCGCGGCCGCCGTTCGTCACGCGGAATTGCACGTCAGGGTGCGCGAGCGCCAGGTGGGCGACGACGCGCAGGCTCGCCGACAGCTCGGTCGTCGTCGCCTTGAGGAATTTCAGCCGGGCGGGCGTGTTGAAGAAGAGGTCGTGGACCTCGATGCTGGTGCCGACCTCGGCCGGCACGCCGAGCCGCTGGCTCACGACGCCGCCCTCGCCGGCCAGCCGCAGCCCCTCGGCGGCCTCACGCGCCCGGCTGGTGACCGTGAAGCGCGAGACCGCGCAGATCGCCGCCAGCGCCTCGCCCCGGAACCCGAGCGTCGCGATGGCGTCGAGGTCCTCGTCGTGGGCGAGCTTGGAGGTCGCGTGCCGCTCCAGCGCCACCGGCAGCTCCTCGACCGTCATGCCGTGGCCGTCGTCGGCCACGCGGATCAGGGCGGCGCCGCCGTCGCGCAGATCGACGGCGATCACGCGGGCGCCGGCGTCCACGGCGTTCTCGACCAGCTCCTTCACCGCGGAGGCCGGCCGCTCCACGACCTCGCCGGCGGCGATCTTGTTGACGAGCGCATCCGGCAACCGTCGAATGCGAGTCACGGAGCCCCGCGCTTCTCGCTCAGGCCACCTGCGGAGCGAGCCGATCTGGCGGCCCCCGCTCCAACAGCCTGCTGCCACTTGGCCAGCAGGTTCAGCGCCTCGATCGGTGTGAGGTGGGCCAGATCCAGGCGCGCCAGCTCCTCGGCCATCGGATCCTTCGTGGCGGCGAAGAGCCCGAGCTGGACGGCGTCGCTGGCGTCGGTGGTCGCCTGCCCCTGGTCCTCGAAGCGCGCGAGCAGGGCCTTGGCGCGCGCGATGACGCTGGTCGCCAGCCCGGCCAGCCGCGCCACCTGGATACCGTAGGAGCGGTCGGTCCCACCCGCCTGGACCTTGTGCAGGAAGACGATCTCGTCGTTCCACTCCCGCACGGCCACGTGGAAGTTGCGCACGCCGTTCAGCCGGCCGGCGAGCTGGGTCAGCTCGTGGAAGTGCGTGGCGAAGAGTACCTTGGGCCGGGCGGCGCGATCGTGCAGCTCTTCGACGACGGACCACGCGATGGCGAGGCCGTCGAAGGTCGAGGTGCCGCGCCCGACCTCGTCGAGCAGCACCAGGCTGCGCGACGTGAGGTTGGTGAGGATCGACGCGGTCTCCACCATCTCGACGAGGAACGTGGACTGCCCGCGCGCGAGGTTGTCCTGGGCGCCCACCCGGGTGAAGACGCGGTCGACGAGGCCCAGGCGCGCCGAGCGCGCCGGCACGAAGGCGCCCATCTGGGCGAGGACGACGATGTGGCCGGTCTGCCGCAGGTAGACCGACTTGCCGGCCATGTTGGGACCGGTGAGGATCACCACGCGCGCCTCGTCGTCGAGCGCCAGGTCGTTCGGCGTCACCGGCTGGCCCGAGCGGGCCTCCAGCACCGGGTGCCGCCCCTCGACGATCTCCAGCGCCCCGTCCTCCGCCAGCACGGGTCGCACGTGGCCGCGGGCGTGGGCCACCTCGGCCAGCGCGGAGGCGACGTCCAGCGTCGCCAGGGCACGCGCGGTGGCCAGCAACTCGGGGGCGCGGGCGGCGACCCGGCCCCGCAGCTCGTCGAACAGCTCGTACTCCAGCCGCCGCCGGCGCTCCTCGGCGCCCAGCACCCTGGCCTCGTACTCCTTCAGCTCGGGGGTGACGTAGCGCTCGGCGCCGGTGAGCGTCTGGCGGCGCACGTACTCGGCCGGCGCCCGCGCGGCCTGGGCGTGGGTGATCTCGATGCCGTAGCCGAAGACCCGGTTGAAGCGCACGCGCAGGCTCGACAGCCCGGTGCGCGCCCGCTCGCGCTCCTCCAGCCCCGCGATCCACCGGCGCGCCTCGGCGGCGTCGGTCACGATCGCCTGCAGCGCCTCGTTCCAGCTCTCGCGGATGACGCCGCCGTCCTGCAGCGTCGCCGGCGGCTCGTCCACCAGCGCGGCCTCGAGCGTGGCGCGCAGGTCGGCGAGATCGGCCAGCGCCGCCCGCGCCTCGGCCAGCAGCGGGGCCGACACGGTCGCGCTCGCCTCCCGGAGCGCCTCGAGCGGGGTCAGGCACGCGCGCAGCCCGACCAGGTCGCGGGCGTGGGCCACGCCCAGTGTCGCCCGGCTCGCGAGCCGGGCCAGGTCGCCGACCGGCTTGAGCAGCCGCCGCAGGGCCGCGCGCGCGTCGGGCGCCTCCACGAGGGCGGCGATCGCGTCCTGGCGCGCCGTGATCGCGGCGGCGCCGAGCAGGGGCTGCAGCAGCCACTGTCGCAGCAGGCGCGCCCCCATCGGCGTCACCGTCTCGTCGAGCACGCCGAAGAGCGAGTTGCGCGACGAGCCGTCGCTCGCCTCCAGCAGCTCGAGCGTGCGCACGGCGGTCTCGTCCAGCGTCATGCAGTCGTCCGGGCGCAGGCGCTGCAGCCGGACGAGGTGACCGAGACGGTCGCCCTGGGTCGCGCGCACGTAGGCCAGCGCGGCGGCCCCGGCCGCGACCCCGGCCCCCAGATCGGCCACGCCGAAGACCTCCAGCGTCGTCACACCGAACTGGCGGCAAAGCTCCGCCGATGCGTGCCGGGCGCTCCACAGACCTGGGTCACCGAACGTGAGGGCGGCGCCCGACTCTTGCAGCCGTCCGAGCAGAGCCTGAGCGCCGCGCAGGGTCTCCGGCAGGAGGATCTCGGCGGGCCGGCGGAGCATCGCGGTCGAGAGCACGGCGTCCTCGCCGGGGCCGTCTTCGCCCACCCAGAACTCGCCGGTCGAGACGTCGAGCAGCGCGAGGCCGGTCACCGCACCGGCCCGGCCGATCGCCATCAGGAAGTTGTTGGCCGCACCGCTCAGGTACGCCGTGTCGGTCAGGGTGCCGGGCGTGATGCACCCGGACGACGTCCCGGCGGAGCAGCTTCTTGCCCTTGGCGGGCCCCTCCATCTGCTCGCAGATCGCGATCTTCTGGCCGGCCTGCACCAGGCGAGCGATGTAGCCGTCGGCCGCGTGGTGCGGGATCCCGGCCATGGGCGAGCCCTGCCGCGAGGTCAGCGTGATCTGCAGCAGGCGGGCACCCAGCTCGGCGTCCTCCAGGAACAGCTCGTAGAAGTCGCCGAGCCGGAACAGCAGGAGGTGGTCGGGGAAGCGGCGTTTCAGCTCCCGGTACTGCGTCATCATCGGGGTGCCGCCGGCGTCAGCCACCCAGCCGTCCCCGCAGCCGCTCCCAGGTCGTCTCCAGCGTCTCGGGCAGCACACGGGTGTCGCCCAGCACGCTGACGAAGTTGGAGTCGCCGTTCCAGCGCGGCACCACGTGAATGTGCAGGTGGTCCTCGATCCCCGCCCCCGCTGCCCGGCCCTGGTTCAGGCCGACGTTGAAGCCCTCGGCCCGGTACTCGGCGGCGAGCGCGTCCACCGCCCGCTGCACGAGCCGCATCATGTCGGCCAGCTCCGCCGTCCGGGCGCCGACGAGCGTACCCACGTGTCGGTTGACCACGGCCATGAGATGTCCGGAGGCGTAGGGATACGCGTTGAGGATCAGGAAGGCGTGGGCGCTGCGCTCGAGGAGGTACGTCGTACGGTCGTCACGACTCTCGTGGGCGTTGCAAAAGACGCAACCGGCGGGCGCCTTGGAGGCGCCGATCCACGCCATGCGCCACGGCGCCCACAGGCGCCTCACCTCAGGTGTTGACGAGCTCGCGCAGGCGCTTGCCGACCTTGAAGAACGGGACCCGCTTTTCGGGAACATCGACGGCACTGCCGGTCTTCGGGTTGCGGCCCTTGCGCGAGTTGCGGTGGCGGATCCGGAAGCTGCCGAACCCGCGCAACTCGACCTTGTCGCCCTTGGCCAGCGCGTCGGTAATGTTGTCGAAGACCGTGTTGACGATGGTCTCGGTCTCCTTCTTGGTGAGGTTCGACAGCTTCGAGACCTCGTCGATCAGCTCCGCTTTCGTCATCGTCGTCCACCCTCGGCTCTTCGCCCGTTGAGCGACGTCCGCGCCACGCCGCGGCGAGCTTCGGACCAAGAGGCACGCTAGCATGCCCCCAACGAGAATGTCAAACGTAATGAGGGGTTAGGACGCACGGGCCGGAGACCAGCGGGCCGGGCGGCGAGCAGGAGGCTTCGGCCCCCCGTGCGTCCCCCCTCTCCGGCCGTGTCAGTCCATCAAGTACAGCGGCGTCTTGAAGGCCGGGAGTGCCGGTCGCAGCAACGCGCCGGCGGCGGTGCCGCCGAACTGGTTGCGCAGCAGATCGATGATGGAGAAGCGGCGGCGCGGCTGGATCACGCTGGGCGGTGTGGGAATCCCGGCCAGCTTGGCGGCGGCCAGCACCGCGTCCTCGAGCCCGCCGAGCGCGTCGACCATGCGCAGGTCCTTGGCCTGCGTCCCCGAGAAGACGCGCCCGTCGGCGAAGCGCACCACGTCCTCGCGCGGCAGCTTGCGGCCGGCGGCCACGGCCCCGATGAACTGGCCGTGCACGTCGTCGAGCAGGGCCTGCATCACGCGCCGCTCGTCGAGGGTCATCGCGCGCCCGATGTTGCCGATGTCCTTGAACTGGCCGGCCTTCACCACGACGTAGTCGACGCCGACCTTCTTCATGAGCTGCTCGAGGTTGGCCAGCTGCATGATCACGCCGATCGAGCCGGTGAGCGTGCCAGGGTTCGCGTAGATCTGATCGCACGCCACCGCCACGTAGTAGCCGCCCGAGGCCGCCACCGAACCGAGCGAGGCGACGACCGGCTTGCCGGCCTGGCGCAGGCGCACCACCGCGTCGTGCAGCTCCTGGGTGGGCGCGACCACGCCCCCGGGGCTGTTGATGCGCAGGACGACCGCGCGCACGGAGGGATTGTCGCGATACATCTTCAGCTCGCGGACGATGTCGTCGACCTCGAGGATGACGCCCTCGAGCTCGACGATCGCCACGCGGGGACCGAACAAGGCAGGGCCGCCCTCGCCGCGCGAGAGTCCGCCGACGGAGATCACGAACAGGCCGGCGACCCCCAGGTACACGAGCACGGCGGCGGCCAGGATCGTCAGCCGCCGGCGCACGCTAGTTCTCTTCTTCGTAGTCGTAGTCGGACCGCTGCTTGCCCTTGCGCCGGCGGCCACCGCCTCGCGAGGGGTCCTCCACCTCCGGCGGTGGCGCCACCGCGTGAGCCAGCTCCTTGAGACTGAGGCCGATGCGACGCTCGTTCGGATCGACGCGGATCACGAGCAGGCCCAGCTCGTCGCCCACGTTCACGATCTCGGACGGGGTGCCGATCGGACGGCTGGACATCTGCGAGATGTGCAGCAGCCCGTCCACGCCCGGCTCCAGCTCCACGAAGGCGCCGAAGTCGGTGAGGCGCACGACCTTGCCGGTCACGCGCGAGCCCATCGGGAAGCGCTGGGCCACCGTGGTCCACGGGTCGGGCTGGATCTGCTTGATGCCGAGGGAGATCCGCTTGTTCTCCTTGTCGATGTTCAGGATCTGGCTGTCCAGCTCCTGGCCCTTCTTGAGCACTTCCGAGGGGTGCCCGACACTGCGCGTCCACGACATGTCGGAGATGTGCAGCAGGCCGTCGACGCCCGGCTCCAGCTCGATGAACGCCCCGAAGTCGGTGAGGTTGCGGACCTTGCCGCTCACGCGGTTGCCGACGCGGTAGCGCTCGTCGATGGTCGCCCACGGATCCGGCTCGACCTGCTTCATGCCGAGCGAGATGCGCTTGGCGCCGCGGTTGACGTCGAGCACGATCACCTCGACCTCGTCGCCGACGTTGACGATCTTCGAGGGATGGCGCACCCGCCGCGTCCACGACATCTCGGACACGTGGACGAGGCCCTCGACCCCTGCCTCCAGCTCGACGAAGGCGCCGTAGTTGGTGAGGCTCACCACCCGGCCGTGCACCCGGGTACCGGGGGCGTACGTCTGTTCCACGCGCTCCCACGGGTCGGACGATTTCTGCTTGTAGCCGAGCGAGACCCGCCCACTCTCCCGGTCGAAGTGAAGGACGACGACTTCGACCTGGTCGCCGACCTGGAAGATCTCCGAGGGATGGCCGACCCGGCCCCAGCTCATGTCGGTCACGTGCAGGAGACCGTCGATGCCGCCGAGATCGATGAAGGCGCCATAGTCCGTGATGTTCTTCACGGTCCCGGTGAGGACCATGCCCTCGGCGAGCACCTCCAGCGTGTGCTTCTTCTTCTCCTCGCGCTCCTCCTCCAGCACGGCGCGGCGCGAGAGGACCACGTTGCCCCGGCGGCGGTTGAGCTTGATCACGCGGGCGCGCACGGGCTGTCCGATCAGGGAGGCCAGGTTCTTCACCGGCCGCAGGTCCACCTGGGAGCCCGGCAGGAACGCCTTCACGCCGACGTCGACGCTGAGTCCGCCCTTGACGACCTCGACCACGCGCCCCTCGACCGGCGAGCCCTTCTCGTAGGCCTGGGTGATGGCATCCCACACCTTGATCTTGTCGGCCTTGTCCTTGGACAGGACGATGAGGCCCTCGGAGTCTTCCTTGGCCTCGAGGTAGACCTCGATCTCCTCGCCCACCTTCGGCAGGCCGCCGTGGCGGAGGAACTCCTCGATCGGGATCGCGCCCTCGCTCTTGTAGCCGACGTCGACCAGGACCTCGCTGCTGCCGACGTGGACGACACGGCCGCGGACGACCTCGCCCTCCTCGAACTCACTGGTCGTCGAGCCCTCTTTGAACCAGTCCTCCATCCGTTCCTCGGCACCCTCGCCCTCCGTGCGGGGTCCGCCGAGATTGCTGCGCGGTTCGTCCATCGCCATGCCCCCAGTTCCTCCGTTCAATGAATTTGGAGTGGGCGCCGGGCTCTCGCAACGCCCACCCCACCGACCGCTCGATCTCTCAGGTCTGCAATGGCTGCCATCATCCGTCGGCTTGCCGCCTCGTACTGCGCCTTCCGGTCGGCGCCGGTCGCCCGCGTGAAGCGGAGCGGCGCGCCGAAAGTTACCATCACCTTAACAGGCCGGGGAAGCCGACGCCCGCGGGGCCACGCTCGCCCGCTTCCACTGACGTACGCCGGGACGACCGTCGCCCCGCTCTGCACGGCCAGCAGCGCGGCGCCCGGCTTGGCCTCGCGCAGCGTCGCCCTCTTCGCCGCGCGTCCCCTCGGGGAAGACGAGCAGCGCCTTGCCTTCCGCCAGCACGCGCTGGGCGGTGCGGAGCGCGGAGGGATCGGCACCCTCCCGCCGCAACGGTTGCGCGCCGAGCCGGCGGATCAGCCCGCCGAGGCCGGGGACCCGGAACAGCTCGGCCTTGGCCAGGTAGGTGAGCTGGCGGGGGCACATGCCCCCGACGAGCGGCGGATCGAGCACGCTCGAGTGATTGGCCACGATCAGCACCGGCCCCTCGGCCGGGATGTGCTCCGCCCCCCGGCCTTCCACGCGGAACAGCAGCCGCATCAGCGCCACCGCGATCGGCTTGAGGATCGAGTACAGCATCCTACCCGCAGCGGCGTCGCCGCTCCACCGTGTCCGCCATGAGCGCAACCACCTGCTCCACGCTCAGCCCCGTGCTGTCCACCTCGACGGCGTCGGGCGCCTTCTTCAGCGGCGCCAGCTCCCGGCTGGAGTCCTGGGTGTCGCGCGCGGCGATGTCACGCCGCGCCGCCTCCGGCAGGAGATCGACGCCGCGCGCCCGCAGCTCGGCCTGGCGCCGCCGCGCGCGCTCCTCCAGCGAGGCGTCGAGGTAGAACTTCACCTCGGCGTCCGGGCACACGACCGTGCCGGTGTCGCGCCCCTCCAGCACGACGCCGCCGGTGGCGGCCAGCCGCCGCTGGATCGGCGTCAGCTTGTCGCGCACCACGCCCAGCATCGACAGCCGCGAGGTGAGCGCGGCGATCTCCGGCGAGCGGATGTCGTCGGTGACGTCACGCTCGTCGACCACCACGCGATCGCCCTCCACGTCGATCTGCACCCGATCGACGTGGCGCCGCAGCGCCGGCGTGTCGTCGGGCGCCAGCCCGGCCCGCGCGATCGACCACGCCAGCGCGCGATACATGGCGCCGGTGTCGAGCAGCCGGTAGCCGAGCTTGGCGGCCAGGCGGCGGGCCACCGTGCCCTTGCCGGCGCCGGCCGGGCCATCGATCGTGATCACCGGCTCCCGGCCGCCCAGGGTCAATCCTCCACGCGGACGGCGTCGGTGCCCGCCAGCGCGTTCAGGATGTCGGCGAAGCTCGGAAACGACGTGGCGACGCAGGCGACGTCGTCGATCACGGTCTCGCCGTCGGCGATGAGGCCGGCGACCGTGAGCGCCATGGCCATCCGGTGATCGCCGCCGCTCGAGACGGCGGCACCGTGGAGGCGACGGCCGCCGGTGATCGACATCCCGTCGGGTCGCTCCTCGATGGCGGCGCCCATCTTGACGAGCTCGCGGCCGAGCGCGGCGATGCGATCGGACTCCTTCACTCGAAGCTCGCTGGCGTCGCGCACGACCGTGACGCCGGCCGCCGCCGCCGCCGCCACCGCGAGCACCGGGATCTCGTCGATCAGGCGCGGGATCAGCAGGGCGCCGCCGATCGTCGTCGCCCTCAGGGCACCCGCGGTCACCGTGAGCGAGGCGGTCGGCTCGCCGTCGTCGGCGGCGTTCGTCGTCTGGATCCGCGCGCCCATCGCCCCGAGCACGTCGAGCGCGCCGGTGCGGGTGGGATTCACGCCGACGCCGTGAAGCGTCACCCGTCCCTCGCCGACGACGGCACCGGCGACCAGCAAGAACGCGGCCGACGAGATGTCACCGGGGACCACGACCGACGTCGCCCGCAGCGGTCCCGGCGTGAGCGTCACCATCCGGCCCTCGGTCGCGACGCGGGCGCCGAACCGGCGCAGCATCCGCTCGGAATGATCGCGCGACGGCGCCGGCTCCGTCACCGTCACCGGCGCCTCGGCGGCGAGCCCGGCCAGCAGGATCGCCGACTTCACCTGCGCGGACGCCACCGGCGTCGCGTACTGCACCGCCTTCGTCGCGCGTCGCCCCGCGCATGGCCAGCGGCAGCCGGGTGCCGTCGGCGCGGCCGACGATCGTGGCGCCCATCGCCCGCAGCGGTTCGGCGATGCGCCCCATCGGGCGCCGGCGCAGCGAGGCGTCGCCGGTCAGCAGCGTCCAGAACGGTTGCGTCGCCAGCACGCCGGCCAGCAGCCGCGCGGTCGTGCCCGAGTTCCCGCAGTCGATCACGTCGCCCGGCTCGCTCAGCCCCCGGAGCCCGCCGCCCGCGATGCGGTAGTGCCCCGGCCCCTTGCGGGTGACCTCGGCCCCCAGCGCCTGGATCGCCGTGATCGTACGCAGACAGTCCTCGGCCTCGAGGTAGCCCTGCACCTCGCTCACGCCCTCGGCGAGCGCGCCGAGCAGCGCGGCACGATGGGAGACGGACTTGTCGCCCGGCACCTCGGCCTCGCCGTGCAGCCGCGCGATCGGGCGGACGCGGAACCTCACGCGAGTCGCTCCCGCGTCGTCTTCATGCGCGCCAGGTACGCGGTGAGCGCGGCGGCGTCGTCGCCGGCCACCAGCGCCTCGAGGTCGTCGAGCGCCCGGCGGAACGCCGCCAGGCTCGCTCCGACCGCCTCCCGGTTGTCGAGGAGGATCTCGCGCCAGACGTCGGGGTCGGAGGCGGCGATGCGCGTGGTGTCCTTGAAGCCGCGCGCCGCGATCTGCAGGGCGTCGGGCTCGAACCTCATGACCGCGTCGACGAGCGCCCACGCCGCCACGTGCGGCAGGTGGCTGATGGCGGCGACCGCCCGATCGTGGCTGTCAGGATCGAGCTGCACGACGCGGGCGCCGACCGCGGCCCACAGCTCCCCCACGCTCTTGGCCACGGCGGGATCCGTCGCCTCGGTGGGGGTCAGGACGACGACGGCGCCCTGGAACAGGTCCGCCCGCGCGACGGCGTACCCGGCCCGCTCGGAGCCGGCCATCGGATGGCTGCCGACGAAGTGCACCTCGCGCCGGCCGGCGGCGAGCCGATCGGCGGCGCTCACGATCCGGCGCTTGGTCGAGCCGACGTCGGTCACCACGGCGCCGGCGGGCGCGGCCTGCCACACGCGCGCCAGCAGCGTCTCGTTGGCCAGGACCGGCGCGGCCAGCACGATCCGGTCGGCGCCGGCGACGCCGTCGGCCACGTCGGCGGTCGCGCGATCGAGCACGCCCTCGCGCAGCGCCGGCTGCATGCGGCTCACGTCGCGCCCGATCCCCGACGATCTCCCGGGCGAGCGTGTGCGCGCGAACCGCCTTGGCGAGCGAGCCGCCCAGGAGGCCGACGCCGACGATCGCCAGGCGCTCGATCACGCCGAGCTCTTCCCCAGCACCGCGCGCAGCGCCTTGATGAGGCGGCGGTTCTCCTGCGGCGTGCCCACGGTGATCCGCAGCGCCGACTCCATGCCGAAGGGCGTCAGCGGACGCACGATCACGCCTTCCTTGAGGAGCCGCTGGTAGATGTCGGAGGCGCTGCGGCCGACGTCGACCAGGATGAAGTTGCCGCGGGAGGGCACGTACTTCACGCCGAGCGCGTTGAACTCGTCGTAGAGATAGTGCCGCCCGGCCTCGATCATGCGCACGCACTCCAGCGTGTGCGACTCGTCCTCCAGCGCGGCCAGCGCCGCCACCTGGGCCAGCGCGTTCACGTTGAAGGGCTGCCGGATCCGGTTCATCAGCGCGACGGCGTCGGCGTCGGTCACGCCGTAGCCGACCCGGAGGCCGGCCAGGCTCGCCGCCTTCGAGAAGGTGCGCAGCACCACCACCTTGCGGCCCTGGGCGACGTACTCGAGCGTGTCCGGGAAGTCCGGGCCCTGCGCGAACTCGAGGTAGGCCTCGTCGAAGACCACGATGGTACGCTCGGGCACCTTCGACATGAAGTGGGCAACCTCGTCGGCGGTGACGATCGTCGCCGTGGGGTTGTTCGGGTTCGCGATGAAGACGATCTTGGTCATCGGCGTGATGGCCCGGGCCATCGCCTCCAGGTCGATCCGGTAGTCCCTCAGCATGACCATCACGCGGATACCGCCGGCCGCCTGCACGATCATCGGGTAGACGACGAACGACGGGTGCGGCACCACCGCCTCGTCGCCCGGGCGCAGGAACGTCCGCACGAGGAGCTCGATCAGCTCGTTGGAGCCGTTGCCGAGCACGACCTGCTCGGCGCTGACGTCGTGCTTGCGGGCCAGCGCGTGGCGCAGGTAGTGGCCGCTGCCGTCGGGGTAGCGGTTGAGCGTGGCCAGCGCGTCCGTGATCGCCTTCTGCACGCGATCGGAGGGCGACAGCGGGTTCTCGTTCGACGCCAGCTTGATGGCGTCGTGGATGCCCAGCTCGCGCTCCAGCTCCTCGACCGGCTTGCCCGGCTCGTAGGGCGCGATGCCGAGAATGTGCTCGTTGGCCAGCGACTCCCACTGCGTGTGCATGCTCTCTCCTTAGGCCGCCGGGTACGAGCCGAGGACCTTCAGGTACACGGTTCGTTCCGCCGCCTCGCTCAGCGCCGCGGCGACCACCGGCGTATTCCGGTGCCCCTCGAAGTCCACGAACATCACGAACTCCCAGGGCATGCGCTTGGCCGGCCGCGATTCGATCTTGGTCAGGTTCAGGCCGGACCGCGCGAACGGCTCGAGAATGCGATAGAGCGCGCCCGGCTGGTTCGGCATGGCGAACACGATCGAGGTCTTGTCCCGTCCGCTCGGCCCGCTCGCCCGGCGCCCGAGCACGAGAAAGCGGGTGGCGTTGTGGGGATTGTCCTCGATGCGCCGGCGCAGGACCGGCACCCCGAACAACCGGCCGGCCAGCTCGGAGGCGATCGCCGCCACGCGGGGGTCCGCCGCCGCCAGCTCGGCCGCCCCCGCGGTGGACGCGGTCTCTTCCTGCGGAACCTCGGGGAGATGCTCGGCCAGCCAGGCGCGGCACTGACCCAGTCCCTGCGGATGCGACAGCACGCGCTTGATCTCGCCGAGGTCGGCGGCGCGCGAGAGCAGGTGCTGGGCGATCTCCAGCGTCAGCTCGCCGCAGATCTGCAACTCGGTGTCGGACGAGGCGATCGAGCGTGACGTTGACGGCGCCGTCCGTCGAGTTCTCGACCGGGGCCACGCCGAACTGCGCGCGACCGCGCTCGACGTCGTCGAAGATCTCGGCGATCGTCCGCGAGGCGTGATAGCTGGCGGCGGCGCCGAAGCGCTCGCGGGCGGCCTGGTGGGTGAACGTCCCCTGCGGTGCCAGATAGGCGACTGTGAGCGGTCCTTCCAGTACGCGACACGCCGAGAGAATCTCGCCCCAGACGGCGTTGACCGCTTCCGCGGGCAGCGGGCCGCGCGCGGCAGCGCTCAAACGGCTCAGAACCTCGGCTTCACGCTCCGGGACATACGACGGCGCATCCTGCCGTCGTTTGAGGTCTCCGATCCGAAGGGCGGCCTCTGCGCGTTGGTTGAGGAGGTTGAGAATTTGATTATCGATGTCGTTGATCCTGGAGCGCCAATCGCCCAGGTTCATAGGAACTCCTGCGCACCCTCTAATGAGTACCGCGCATTATAGGCGGACGCCGGAACGCCACGCAAGTTATACGGGGGACGTCAAACCGCGGGCCGCGCGCCCGCGGCCGCGGCGCGCAGGGCGGTCAGCTCGCGGGGCGTCAGGGGGCGGCAGGCGCCGGGCGGCAGCGTGCCGAGCTGCAGGGGGCCGAAGGCGACGCGCCGCAGCCGTTGCACGCGGTGGCCGAGGGCGTCGCAGTAGCGCTTGACCTCGTGCTTGCGACCCTCGGTGAACGCCAGGCGCACCGTGCTCGACGCGCTCGCGCTGCGTACGAGCTCGACGTCGAGCGGGACCGCCGGTCCGTCGTCGAGCGTGGCGCCGCGCCGCCAGCGCGGCACGTCGGCCTCGGTCACCCGCCCGGCCACCTCGGCCTCGTAGAGGCGCGGCAGCGCGTAGCGCGGGTGGAGCAGCCGGTGGGTCAGCGGTCCGTCGTTGGTCAGGAGCAGCACGCCCTCGACGTCGGCGTCGAGCCGGCCCACCGGGTACACGCGCTCACGCACGTGCGCGGGCAGGAGGTCGGTGACGACGGGGCGCCCCTGCGGATCGCGCACGGTGGTGACCACGCCGGCCGGCTTGTTCAGCAGGAGGTATTGCACGGACTCGGGCGCCGGCACCGGGCGCCCGTCGACAGTGATCCGGTCGGTGGCCGGGTCGGCGAGCGTCCCCGGCTCCCGGGTCACGACGCCGTTGACGGCGACGCGGCCCTCGAGGACGACGTGATCAGCCCCGCGCCGGGACGTCAGTCCCGCCTGGGCCAGGATCTTGTTCAGTCTCAGCTTGGCCATGCTCGGCGGCCGCGGTCGCCTCCGCGCCCAGATCGGGGAGCACCAGCTCGCCCTCGACCTTGGGCAGATCGTTGAGATCGCGCAGCCCGAAGGCGACGAGGAACTCGCGCGTGGTCTCGTAGAGGAACGGCCGCCCGGGCGCTTCCTTGCGCCCGCCGATGCGCACGAGCCGGCGCTCGAGCAGGTTGTCGAGCACGGCCTCGGAGTTCACGCCGCGCACGGCGTCCAGCTCCGGGCGCGACACCGGCTGCTTGTAGGCGATGATGGCCAGCGTCTCCAGCGCCGGCCGCGACAGCCGCACCCGCGTGCGGGCCCGCGCCAGCCGTACCAGCCACGGGGCCAGCTCGGGCCGCGTCACCATCCGGTAGCCGCCGCCGACCTCCACGATCGCGAGGCCACGGGGCTCCGCCTCGTAGCGGGCGATCAGCTCCTCGGCGAGCCCGCGGGCGGCCGCCGCGTTCTCGAGATCGAGCACCTCGCGGATCCGCTCGGCCTCGAGCGGCACGTCGGAGGCGAAGAGCATGGCCTCGACCACGTCAACTGGGTTCGGCACGTGAGGTCTCCCCTGGTCGACCGAGGGTCGCGACGCCCCCGTCGAAATCGCTCGTCTGGCTCGAGGCGGCGCCCCCTCGGACTCCGGGGTCGTCTGCCGCTCGATCACGATGTCGCCGAAGAGCTCGGTCTGCTGCGTGCGGATCTTGCCCTGCCGGCACAGCTCCAGCACCGCCAGCAGGCTGACCACGACCTCCGAGCGGCGACGGTCGCCCCCGGTCATCGAGCTGAAGAGCAGCGACCAGGTGTCGCGCAGCAGCGTGAGGATCTCGGTCATGCGCTCCAGCACCGAGGGCGGATTCGGCTCCACCTCCCGCGGGCGCAGGCGCTGCTGCTCCTCGATCAGGCGCTTGAGGGCGCGCTCGAGCCAGTGGACCGACAGGTCCTCCAGCGGCACGTCCTCGAGCGGCGGCAGGGTGCTCGACGGCCGGCCCCACACGAGCGCCTGCTCGGCCTCGCGCTGGCCCAGCCAGGCGCCCTGCGTCTTCACCCGCGCGTACTCCCGCAGCCGCTCCTCCAGCTCCTGCTTGAGCGCGAGCGCCGTCGTCGTCGAGCTGCTCCTCCGTCTCGTCGGGCGGCACCAGCAGCTTGGACTTGAGGTAGATCAGCGTGGCGGCCATCACGAGGTAGGCCCCGGCCGTCTCGAGATCGCGGAACTCCACCGCCTCCAGGTGGGCGAGGTACTGATCCGTGATCGTGCGCACGGGCAGCGCGGCGAGGTCGATCTCCTCGGTGCGGCACAGGTGCAGCAGCAGGTCGAGCGGGCCCTCGAACGCCCCGACGCGCAGCCGCAGCTCGCCGGCAACCGCGGCCTCGGGCGTGATCTCGCTCGTCGGCTCGGTCACGGAGTCAGCTTCACCGCGTCGCGCACCTCGGCCATCGTCTCCTGAGCGATCACGCGCGCCCGGCGCGAGCCCTCGACGAGCACCTGCCGGATCGTGTCGGGCTTCTCGACGTACGCTTGCCGGCGGTCGCGGATCGCCTGCAGCGGCGGCACCATGTGCTTGAGCAGCACGTCCTTGCAGTCCAGGCACCCGATGCCGGCCGTCCGGCAGCCCGTCGCGCAGTACTCGCGATCGATCGTCGGCGTGAAGATCTTGTGCAGGTCGAACACCGGGCAGATCTCGGGGTTGCCGGGATCGCTGCGCCGCTTGCGGGCCGGGTCGGTCACCATCGGACGCACCTTGGCGCGGATGGTCTCCGCGGCGTCGGCCAGCTCGATGTCGTTGCCGTACGACTTGGACATCTTCCGCCCATCCGTCCCCGGCACCTTGGGGATCTCGGTCAGCTTGGCGTCGGGCTCGGGGAAGACCGGTCCGTACGTGTTGTTGAACCGCCGCGCGACCTCACGCGTCAGCTCCACGTGCGGCACCTGATCGACGCCGACCGGCACCCACCTGGCCTTGTACATGAGGATGTCGGCCGACTGCAACAGCGGATAGCCGAGCAGCCCGTACGACGGCGAGGCGATCCCCTGCTGTTCGATACGCTCCTTGTAGGTCGGCACCCGCTCCAGCCACCCCACCGGCGTGAGCATCGAGAACAGCAGGTGCAGCTCGGCGTGCTCGGGCACCAGCGACTGGATGAACAGCGTCGAGCGCTGCGGGTCGAGGCCGGCCCCCAGCCAGTCGGCGGCCATCTCGATCGTGTTGGCCGGCACGTCGCTCACCTCGGTCCGGTCGGTCAGGACGTGCCAGTCGGCGGAGAAATAAAAACACTCGTAGTCGTCCTGCAGCGTCACCCAGTTGGCCAGTGCTCCGAGGTAGTTGCCCAGGTGCAGCCGCCCGCTCGGGCGCATTCCCGACAGCACGCGCTCCCGTGTCACCATCAATTCTTCGTCCTCTCCCAGACCTTGGCCGAACGCATGAGCACATAGTAGCCATAGAGGACGGCGAGAAGGAATCCCCTCCACCCGTCCAGGAAGCCGGCCCGCGCCACGTACATCCCCAGGAAGCGTCCGACCGGGCGCACGGCGAGGTCGACGAGCGGACGCGACCGGCGCCCCGACGCCAGCCACTCCGCGGCCGCCAGGGTCGAGTAGCGGTCGGCCCGCTCCAAAAAATCGGCCACGTCACGATACGACCGGTGGTCGAGGTGGCCGGCCAGGCGCCCGACGCTGCCGTCCACCGTCACCGACTCATGCACACTCCGCTCGACGAAGCGTCCCCGCCCCCGCCGGAACAGGCGCAGCTGCCAGTCGGGATAGAGCCCGCCGTGGCGGATCCAGCGCCCCCAGAAGACGTTGCGGCGCGGGATGGCGTAGCCGGCGTGGGCGCCGACCCCGGCGACGATCGCCGCGATCTCCTCGCGCAGCGGTGCCGACACGAGCTCGTCGGCGTCGAGCGAGAGGATCCAGTCGCCGTGCGCCTGCTCGAGGCCGAAGTTCTTCTGGGCGGCGAAGCCGGGCCACGGCCGCACGAAGACGTGATCGGTCAGCTCGCGGGCGATGGCGGCCGTCTTGTCGGACGACTCGGCGTCCACGACGATCAGCTCGTCGGCCCACGCCGCCGCCTCCAGGCACGCGCGGATGCGCTCTTCCTCGTTCTGCGTCACGACCACCACCGACAGCCGCGCGCGGCTCATCCGAGCGCCGCCATCACCGCGGCCAGAACGCTCGCCGGGGACAGCGCCGCCATCGTGCCGTCGGGACTCGACAGCGCCCGGTGCCCGGCGCCGTACGGGCCGTTGCGCGCGGCCGACGTCGGCCCGTAGAGGCCGACGCACGGCGTGCCCAGCGCGGCGGCCATGTGCAGCGGGCCCGTGTCGGCGGCGACCATGACGCTGGCCCGCCGCAGCAGGGCCAGCAGGGCGTCGAGGTCGGTCGGCGGCGCCAGCACGGCCGCGGCCGCGCCCTCGACGATCGTCCGCGCGGCCGCCTCCTCGCCCGGGCCCCACGTCACCAGCACGTGGGCGTCGGCATCGTGGGCGAGGCGCTGGGCCAGCGTCGTGAAGGACCCGAGCGGCCACCGCTTGCCCTCCCTTCCGGCGCCGGGGTTCAGGACCACGAGGCGCCGGTGGGGCTTGAGGCCGGCCGTGGCCAGCCACTCCTCCATCCGCGTCTCGACCGCCGGCGTCGACGGCAACCGGAACTCGAGCGTTCGCGCCTCGACGCCGAGCGGCGCCAGCAGCGCCAGGTACTGCTCGACGACGTGTCGCGCCGAGGGTGGCGGCAGCACCCGGCGGTTGGTGAACAGCGCGCTCAGCGGCTCGCGCCCCCAGCCGGCGGCGAAGCCGATGCGCAGCGGCGCGCCGGACGCCCGCGCGACGGCGCCGCTCTTGATCAGCGCCTGGAGATCGAGCGCGACGTCGAAGCGCGCCTGCCGCAGTCGCCGGCGCAGCGCGGCCATGTCGGCGAGCGCGCGCCGCACCGCGCCCGGCCGCCGCGCCCGCCGCCAGCCCCGCGTGTCGGCGACGATCACCTCGTCGAGGTCCGGGTGACCGCGCAGCACGGCCGCCTCGCGCCGCTCGACGATCCAGGCCAGGCGCGCGGCCGGCCGCGCCGCCCGCAGCGACGCCGCGACCGGCAGCGCGTGGACGACGTCGCCCAGCGAGGACAGCTTGACCAGCGCGATGCGCGCCCCGTCAGCGAGTGGCACCGGACTGCTCGCGGATCCGGGCGATGAGGTCGCGGGTGCCGTGGTCCTTGGGGTCGCCGACGATGGCCACGCGCCCGCCGACAGCGCGCACGCTGGCCGCCTCCGGCACCGTGGCGTCGGTGTAGTCGGTCCCCTTGGCGTGCACGGCCGGACGCACGAGCGAGACGAGACGGTCGGCGGTGTCCTCGTCGAAGACGACGACGTGGTCCACCGGCCGCAAGGCGGCCAGCACCTCGACCCGCTCGGCGGCCGGCATCAATGGACGCCCCGGCCCCTTGAGCCGGGCGACGGCGGCGTCGGAGTTGAGCCCGACGAACAGGACGTCGCCGAGCGCGCGGGCGGCGGTGAGGTAGCGCACGTGGCCGACGTGGAGCAGGTCGAAGCAGCCGTTGGCGAGCACCACGCGCTTGCCGTCGGCCCGCAGGCGCGCGGCCAGCGCTCCCGCCTCCTCCGGCGTCACGGGGCCTCGAGCGCCTGGACGAGCTCGGCCGGCGACACGGTGCCCGTGCCGCGCTTCATGACGACGATGCCGCCGGCCGTGTTGGCCAGCGCGGCGGCGTCGATCGGTGCGGCGCCGCCGGCCAGGGCCACCGTGAAGGTCGCGATCACCGTGTCGCCGGCGCCGGTGACGTCGGCGATCTCGTCGGTGCCGTGGATCGGGATGAAGCTGGTCGCGCCGTCGCGCTCGAGCAGCGCCATCCCGCGGCTGCCCCGCGTGACCAGCAGGAGCCGGGCGTCCAGCCGGTCGAGCAGCAGGCGCCCGGCCTTCTCCACGCCGCGCTCGTCGTCGACCACGGTCCCGGCCAGCTGCTCCAGCTCCGCCTCGTTGGGCGTGGCGGCGGTGACGCCGGTGAACCTCGGAAGCTGGTAGCGGCTGTCGACGCTCACGACGGCGCCGGTGCGCCGGGCGACCGCGCGGACGCGCTCGAACACCCGCGGCGTGACCGTCCCGTACCCGTAGTCGGAGACGAGGATGGCCTCCGCCCGCTCGGCCAGCGCGGTCAGCCGGCCGATCAGCGCGTCTTCGGTGATCGTCTGCAGCTCGCCCTCCGGCTCGCGGTCCAGGCGCACCACCTGCTGGCGCGTGGCCTGGTAGCCGCCGGCCATGATCCGCGTCTTCATCGGGGTCATCCGGTCGTTCTCGGTGACGATGCCGTCGGTCGCGATGCCGGCCGCGTGGAAGAGCCCGAGCAGCTCGTCACCCGGCGCGTCGCGCCCCACCACGCCGATGGGCACGACGCGCGCGCCCAGCGCGTGGACGTTGTGGGTCGCGTTGGCGGCGCCGCCGAGCAGCACCTCGCGCTCGGTGTAGCGCAGGATCAGCACCGGCGCCTCGCGCGAGATGCGCGAGGGCTTGCCGAACAGGTACTCGTCGGCGATGAGGTCACCGACGACCACGACAATCCGGTTGCGGAACGCCTCGACGGTCTCGATCAGCCGGGGCGGGCGTCGCTCATGCGGCGACTCGCCGGGCCAGGGCCCAGTCGACGGCGTCGAGCAGGTCGGTGGCGACGTGATCGGGCTGGACCTCGAAGCGCGCCCGCTGGTACTCCCACTCGCCGCGGCCGTACCCGGTGAGCACGAGCACGGCATCCGCGCCGACCGCGCGAGCCGGGACCAGATCGCTCGCCTTGTCACCGATCATCGTCGAGCGGGCGAGATCCAGCCCGAGCTCGGCCGCGGCCCGCAGCAGGAGACCGGGCTTGGGCTTGCGGCACTCGCACTGCGCGCGGTAGGGCGCCCGCCCCTCACTTGGATGGTGCAGGCAGGCGTAGAGACCGTCCAGGCGGGCGCCGGCGCCCGCCAGCTGGGCGCGCAGCGACTCGTTGACCGCCTGCAGCACGCTCTCGGAGAAGTAGCCGCGCGCGATGCCGGCCTGATTGGTGACCACCACCGCGGCCACGCCGGCCGCGTTCAGCCGACGGATCGCCTCGCCGGCCCGGGGCAGCAGTCGCAGGCGGGATGGATGGTTGACGTAGCCCACTTCTTCGGTCAGCGTCCCGTCCCGGTCGATGAAGACGGCGGGCCGTGAGGTCACGATCGAAGTGTAAGCCCGATGCTAGCGATTTCTCAACGTAAAACCGGCGTGCTCCGCTGGCAGCCGCTGGTAGATCCGCTCGAAGCCGGCGACCTGGCGCGCGTAGGTGAACGGCTCGGCCGCGGCCCGGGCCGCCGCCGTCAGGCGGTGGGCGTCGCCGGCTCGCACGCGCTCCAGGGCGGCGGTCACGGCCCCGGCGTCACCCGGCGGAACGACGGCGCCGCTCTCGGGTCCCACGACCTCGGCACCCCCCGCCGCCGTCGTCGTCACCACCGGCAGGCCCGAGGCCAGCGCCTCGAGGTGGACGTTACCGAACGGCTCGTAGCGCGTCGGCAACACCAGCGCGTCGGCGGCCGCGTACCATCGCTCGATGTCCGGCCGCGCGCCGAGCCAGGCGACGCGCTCGCCGATCGCGAGGCGCTCGGCCAGGCGCCGGTAGGGTCGAGCGTCACCCTTGCCGACGACGAGCAGGCGGCTGCGGCGATCGCTCAGCGCGGCCAGGCCCTGCATCGCCGTGTCGAGCCCCTTGCGGTCGAAGCCGCTGCCGGCGAAGAGCGCGATCCAGGCGTCGGCGGGAACCCCGGCCTCGGCCCGCGCCGCGGCCCGATGCCGCGCGCGGTGATCGGGATGGAAGCGCGCGAGGTCGATGCCGTTGTACACCACGCTGAGCCGGGCCTCCGGCACGCCGTAGAGCCGCGCGATCTCGGCGGCGCCCAGCCGCGAGATCGCGACGACCTGCGGTGTCCGCGTCAACACCCGCCGCTCGAGCGTCAGCACGACGCGGTGGTAGATCAGGCGCCGGTGCCAGCGCGCGCGGATCGCGCCGAGGTAGGCGCGATGGCAGCCCTCCCCCGCCCGGTAGACGTCCTGGCCGAGCGTGCGCTCGTGACTCTGCACCACGTCCCACGCGTCTCGCCGCACGGCCCGCCGGACCGCCAGCGCCAGCACCAGCGGACGCACCGGCCCCGGCACCGGCGGCAGCGCGAGCGTGTGCAGCGTGACTCCCGGCATCGGCGGCTGCCCGGGCGGGCTCAGCAGATGCACCGCGTGGCCATGCGCCACCAGGGCGTCCAGGAATCCGGCGGTGGCGCGCTCGACGCCACCGTGGAAGACGAACGGGCGCGAGACGACCAGGATCTTCATCGCGACGCCGCGGCGCGCTCGACGAGCGGGAACAGCGCGGCCCGGGCCGCCGCGAAGCTGTACTGCTCCTGGCAGCGCGCGCGCGCCCGGCGGCCCAGCTCGGCCGCGCTCGCCGGATCGTCCAGCAGGCGGCGCAGCGCCGTCGACAGCGCGACCACGTCGCCGGGCGGTACCAGCACGCCGCAGCCCTGCAGGATCTCCGGGATCATCGACACGGCGCTGGAGACGATCGGCCGGGCCAGCGCCATCGCGTCGAAGATCTTGGCCGGCACCTGGCCCACCGTGTCGGTGGTGGCTCGCTGGGGCACCGCGACGGCGTCGGCCGCCACCAGGTAGCGCGGCACGTCGTCGAACGGGATCTCGCCCACCAGTCGCACCCACGGCCGCGCCGCCCAGCGCCGCCCGCTCTCGCCCGTCGGGTCGGCGCCGACCAGCACCAGGCGGACATCGCCGAGCGCGCCGACCGCCTCCACGAGGTCGTCCACGCCCTTGTGGCCGCGCGGCGTGCCGAGGAACATCACCACGCGCTCGGCGCCGAGGCCGAGTCGCGCGCGCGCCTCCGCGCGGTCGTAGCGGGCGGGATCCCACGCCTCGGTGTCGCGCACGTGCGGGATCAGGGTGCCCCCGAAGCGCCGCTGCAGGAACCGCGAGGCCACCGTGATCGTGTCCGCCGAGCCGACCAGCCGCTCCATCAGCCACGTCCACGGCAGGCCGTTGGGATTGCCGAGGTTGAGCGCACGGCCGAGCGTCCCCCAGGCCCCGCCGCGACGGAAGAACCCGACCTCCCAGTCGTCGATGTCGAGCAGGAGCGGGCGCCGGCGCCGCCGCCGCGCCAGCAGTGCGGCGCCGTAGCTCGTCGGGCGCGGCTTGGAGGCGTAGAGGACGTCGCCGTCGGCGCGCGCGAGCAGATCGCGCCAGAGGCGGGCGAAGCGCGGGTAGCGGCGCGCCTCGCCCACGGCGAGCGCGTGGTGGGCCACGGCGCCGCCGAGGGCCGGCCGCCAGACGGCGTCCCCGAAGCGCGGGCCGACGACCTCGACCTCCCAGCGCGGGGCCAGCAGCCGCGCGAGCAGGTCGGCCCGCCCTGTCGCGTTGTCCGACAGGTCGAACGCGAGCACCGAGATCTTCACGCGGCGGTCAGGCGCGTGTAGTGCGTCTCGAGGGCCGCCGCCAGCCGGGCGCCGGAGTAGCGCTCGACGACCAGGCGGCGACCGGCCTCGCCGAGCCAGCGCCGTCGCGCCGGATCCTCGAGGAGCGCGGCCAGCGTCGCGGCCAGGGCCGTGGCGTCGCCGGCCGGTACGAGCGCCGCGTGCTCGCCGTCCACCAGCACCTCCGGGACGACGCCGACCCGGGCCGCCACCAGTGGGAGCCCGGCCGCCAGGTACTCGAACACCACGCGCGACATGCCGTCGGATTCGAGTGGAACGTAGAGCGCCAGGTCGAGCGCGGTCATGACCGCCGGCAGGTCGGCCGCGAAGCCGGCGACCGTGATCTGCGTCTCGAGGCCCGCCTGGGTGATCGCCTGGCGCAGCGACGGCTCCATCGCGCCCCGGCCGACGAAGACGATACGCGGGCGAATCCCCTGTCGGGCCAGTCGTGCCGCCGCCTCGATCACCAGGCGATGGCCCTTCATGACGCGCAGCCCCGCCACCATGCCGACCAGCGGGCGGCCGGCCTCGCCCCCGAGCGCGCGCCGGATCTCGGGGCGGACGGGCCGGGGCTGGTACGCGTCGACGTCGGCGCCGCCCGCCAGCGTCACGATGCGCTGTGGCGCCAGCAGTCCGGCGGCCACGCACTGACCGCGGATCGCCTCGGTGACCGCGACGACGAGCTGGGTGGCGCGCCCGTAGAGCCAGCGGTTGCCCGCGTGGGGACGGACGGCCTGGGCGATGTGACGCGTGCGCACGATCGGGCGCCCACCGGCCAGCCGGGCAGCGACGACGGCCAGCCAGTGCTCCTTGCCGCGGTGCACGTGGACGACGTCGGCCTCGGCGACGGCCCGGCGCAGGTGTCGCAGGTCGGCGGCGTCGGCGCCCGGCCGCAGACCGCCGGCGAACTCGAAGGTTGCCACCCGGCTCACGCCCTCCGCACGAGCGCGGTCGACCACGGCCCGCTCCGTGCCCCGCCGGCAGCCGAGCGTGACGTCGTGGCCACGCCGCTCCAGCTCGCGGGTGACGCGGGCGGCCCAGTAGGCGTCCGACGACCAGCCACGACAGGACACGAGCTGCAGGATTCTCACGGCGCGGCGACGCTGCGGTAGACGGCCTCCACGATGGCGACCGAGCGCTCGGGACTGAACTCCGCCGAGGCTCGGCGGCGTCCCCGCTCGCCCATCGCGCGGGCGCGGGCCGGATCGCCCAGGATCGTGGTCAGCGCAGCGGCGACCGCCCCGGGGCTCTCGTCGCCGACCAGGAGCCCGGTCTCGCCGTCCAGAACCGTCTCCGGCAGCGCGCCCACCGCGCGCGCGACCACCGGCCGACCCGCCGCCATCGCCTCCAGCGCGGCCCGGCACGACTCGTCGGAGCCCGCCGCCATCAGCGCGAAGCAGTCGGCGGCGGCCAGCACCTGCGGGAGGTCGCGGTCGCGGTAGCCGGTGAAGATCACGTGGTGGCCGAGACCGAGCTCGGCGACGAGCTGCTCGAGCCGATCGCGGCGCTCGCCCTTGCCGACCAGGAGCAGCCGCGCCTCCGGCAGGTGCCGCAGGAGCTGGCCGAATCCGACCAGCAGCTGCTCGTGGCCGCGGTTGGCGGCGAAGCGAGCGACGGAGACGACGACCGGCGCCCGGCCCAGCGTGAACTCCTCG
Organism: uncultured Candidatus Rokubacteria bacterium; assembly: GCA_963743355.1. Lineage (GTDB taxonomy): Bacteria > Methylomirabilota > Methylomirabilia > Rokubacteriales > CSP1-6 > AR5. The sequence goes on along the minus strand of CAVUPM010000002.1, from coordinate 652,805 downwards.
CGGATCGCCTGGCCGTCGCCGGCATCGCCGAAGCGAGGCAGGTCGGCGGCGCCCGGGATCCAGTGCACGCGCTCGGCGGGCAGGCCCACCTGGCGGCAGCGCGCCTCGATCTGCCGCGACACCGCGAACACCGCGGCGGTGCGGCGATAGAGCGGCCCGGCCAGCATGGAGCGCTTGACCGAGCGCACGTTGTGGAAGGTGCGGACGAGCACGGCGGGCGGCCCGTACGGGCGCCGGGCGCGGATCAGCAGCGACAGCCAGTGGTCGTGCGAGTGGTGCGCGTGGATGATGTCGATGGCCTCGGCCGCCACCAGCGCTCGCAGCCGCATCGCATCCCGCGCCAGCTCGACCGGGGCCAGGCGTGCGCGCAGGTGCAGTCCCTCCACGAGCGGCAGCCCGGCCTCCCGGGCCTTCGCCTCGAAGCGGTCGCCGGGAGTGACGCCCAGCAGCACGTGGTGGCCGCGCGCGCGCAGGCCACCGACCAGCCGGATGATCGGATCGGCGCTGCCCGTCCACCACCGATTGGCCGCGAGGTGGAGAATGCGGAGCGGATGCGTGCTCACGCCGTCCACTCGAGCAAGGCCATCGCGCGCTTGTAGACGTCGGCGGGCTCCACGCCACGCAGGCAGGGGTGCTCGATCGGACAGGTGCGGTAGAAGCACGGAGCGCAGGGCACCGGGTGCGTGACGACGGCGGCCCGGCCACGCGGCGCGCTCAGGCGCGGGTCGGTCGGGCCGAACAGGGTGACGACGGGCGTGCCGAGGGCGGCGGCCAGGTGGGCGACGCCGGTGTCGCCCGCGACGAGCGCGTCCATCTCGGCCAGCATCGCCGGCAGGAGCACGGGACGATCGCGACCGACCAGGCTCAGCGCCGGCGCCGCCGCGGTGATCGTCGCGGCCGCCGGCGCGTCGCCGGGCGCGCCGAGCAGGATCGCCGTCGCCCCCTCGGCGGCGAGCAGGCGGCAGAACTCCATCACCCGCTCGAGCGGCCACAGCTTGGCGGAGCCGTAGGCGGCGCCCAGATGGACCGCGATGCGCGGCGCGGCGCCCCGCGATGGCACGCCCGCCGCCTCGAGCAACCGGCAGGCCTCCGTGCGCACCTGGGAGTCGGCGCCCGGCGGCTTCAGCACGGGCTCGCGCGTCGCCGCCGGCGCGCCGCTCCGCTCGACCAGCATCAGGTACTCGTCGATCTGGTGCGGGCGCGGCGCGGCCATGGGGACGGCGTCGGTCAGCAGCAGCGACCGGCCGCTCACGGCGAAGCCCACCCGCCGCCGGGCGCCCCAGTACCAGGCCGCCAGCGCCGACTCCAGCGAGTTCGGCAACACGATGGCCAGCTCGGGGGCAAAGGCCGAGACCGTATCGGCGGCGCGCAGGCGCCCGCGCCACGTTCGCGGATAGTCGGCGAGCACGTCCGCGAGTCCCTGCTGGGCCAGCAGCGTCGCCCACGGTCCGGCCGCCAGCACCCGCGCCTGGGGCCACGCCGCGCGCACCGCGACCAGCGCCGGCACCGCCATCACGGTGTCGCCAAGCCAGTTCGGCAGCCGCACCGCGATGGTGTTCACCTGGCCACCCGCTCGAAGGCGGCGCGCCAGTGGGGCTCGCCGGAGGTCAGCATGAGGCGGACGCTCAGGACGTAGACGGGGCGCTCGAGCGGCGGCAACGGGCGTAGCCGGACCCAATCCTTCTCCGTGGTGACGAAGCCGTCGGCGCGCACCTCGACGGCGCGGCGCTCCAGGCGAGCCAGGTCCTCGCGCGTGTACCAGTGATGGTCGGCGAACTCCTGGAAGTCGACGAGCGTCACCGCCGCGTCCCGGAGCGTGCGCCGGAAGCCGGCCGGCGAGCCGATGCCGGCGAACGCCAGCAGCCGGGCCCCGCCGAGCACGTCGAGCGCCACGAAGCGCATCGCGCTCGACTCGAAGCACTCGGTCGGCACGTGGACGGCGGTGAGCACCGGCACCGCGGGCGCGACGCGCCCCACCGTCGCCGCCACCTCGTGGGCCTCGTCGAGGCCCCGCGCGCCGGTGGCGACGACGAGGTGCGCCCGGCCCAGCCCATCGAGCGGCTCTCGCAGGGGGCCGCCGGGCAGCAGCCGTCCGTTGCCCCACGGCTGGTCGGCGCGTGCCATCACGATCTCGAGATCCTTGCGCAGCGTCCGGTGCTGAAAGCCGTCGTCGAGCACGATCGCCGTCACGCCGAACCGCGCGCGCGCCACCCGCCCCGCCTCGTAACGGTTGGGCCCGACGACGACCGGGACGCCGGGTAGCCGCCGGGCCAGCAGGAACGGCTCGTCGCCAGCCTCTTCGGCGTCGAGGCGGATCGACGCCGCGTCGGCGACGATCTGCACACCGCCACCCCGTCGCCCATAGCCCCGGCTCAGCACGCCCGGCCGGTGGCCGAGGTTCGTCAGCGTGCGCACGGCCAGCTCGACGGCCGGCGTCTTGCCGGTGCCGCCCACGGTGAGATTGCCGATCGCGACGACCGGACAGTCGAGGGCGCGCGAGTGCAGCACTCCTCGCGCGTAGAGCCACTCGCGGGCGCCGAGCAGCCCACGATAGCTGCCGGCCGCCGCGGCCAGCAGGCCACCGGCGCCGGCGGAGAACCCGCGCTCCCAGCCCTGCACGAGCCGGTCGCGCCCGCTCACGTCGCCTCGCCCGGATAGAGATACCGGGCCAGCAAGTCCAGCGTGGTCCGGGCCGCCCCGTGGCGCGACGCCGCCGCCTCGCGGGCGGCGGCCCCGAGGCTCGCGCGCAGCGCCGGATCGGCCAGCAGCCGCTGCAGCTCGGCGGCCAGCTCGGCGGCGTCGCGCACCACGACCCCGCCGCCGCCGGCCAGCAGGATCGACGCCGCCTCGCGAAAGTTCGAGGTGTGCGGACCGAAGAGCACGGGCTTGCCGCGCAGGGCCGGCTCCAGCATGTTGTGGCCGCCGAGCGCGATGAGACTGCCGCCCACGAAGACGACGTCGGCGATCGTGTAGAGCTGCGCGAGCTCGCCGACCGTGTCCAGGACGATGATGCGGGCGCCGGCGCCGCGTTCCCCCGGAAGCTCGCTGCGCCGGACCCCCTTGAAGCCCTGCCCGGCGACCAGCTTCATCACCTCGCCGACCCGCTCGGGGTGACGCGGCGCCAGCACCAGCACCAGGTCCGGGCGCGCGGCCAGCGCGCGACGGTGAGCGTCCAGCACCGCCTCGTCCTCGCCACGGTGGGTGCTGCCGGCGATCCACACCGGTTGCCCGGCGGCCAGGCCCAGGAGCCGGTGCCACAGGTCGGCGGCGCCGGCGGGGTCGGGCAGCGGCTCGTGCTTGAGATTGCCAGTGACGACCACCCGCTCGGGCAGCGCCCCCAGCGCGATCACGCGCCGCGCGTCCTCGTCGGACTGCATCGCGAACACGGTGACGTCGCCCAGCACGCGCTTCATGGCGCCCCGCACGAGGCGATAGCGCCGGAAGGAGCGGTCGGACAGCCGGCCGTTGGCGATCATCGTCGGCACGCCCCGGGCGGCGAGCATGCGCAGGAGGTTCGGCCACAGCTCGGTCTCCATGCAGACGAAGAAGGCCGGCTCGATGGACGCGATCACCCGCCGGGCGGCGCCCGGGAAGTCGAGCGGGAAGTAGCGATGCCGCGCGAGTCCCGCGAAGCGCTCGCGCACCACGCGGGCGCCGGTCTCGGTCACGGTGGATACCACGAGCGGCAGCTCCGGCCACGCCCGCCGAACTCCCTCCACCAGCGGCGCCGCCGCGATCGCCTCGCCGACCGAGACCGCGTGGATCCAGCCGCACGGCCGCGCCGGCCGGTCGTGGCGCGTCAACCCCAGCCGCTCGCGCAGGTGGAGCGGGACGCCGCGGGCCACCCGGCGCGCCAGCGCCACCGGCGCGTAGCCGGTCACCGCCGCCGCGAAGGCCGCCGTGTAGACGGTGTACATCACGCGCCGACCAGGCGATCGGCGGTCGCGGTGGCCTCCCGGAGCGCCCGCTCGAGATCCGCACGCGCGGTTTCGCGGTCGGCGCCGCGCGGCACGGTGGCCACCGTGCCGAACACGACCGCCGCCCGCGCGAACGGCAGCGGCACCAGGAACCGGTCCCACGAGGCGAGCCGGCGCGCCGGGCGCGCGGCGAAGCCGAGCGGCACCACCGGCGCCCCGGTGACGGCCGCCAGCACGACCAGGCCGGCCTGCAGCCGCTCCCGCGGCCCGCGCGGCCCGTCGGGCACGACGGCGACGTCCTGCCCGTTCCGCACCGCCGTCGCCAGCGCGCGCAGGGCCTCGGCGCCCCCGCGCGACGACGAGCCGCGCACGACCGACAGACCGAAGTGCCGGACCCAGCGGGCGACCAGCTCGCCGTCGCGCGAGCGGCTGGTCAGCACACGGGCGGCGCGGGCGCCCCGGGTGCGGCCCAGCCGCTGGTTGAGCCACGGAATCATGAGCAGGCGACCGTGCCAGACGGCGTAGATCAACGGCCGGCGCGCCGTCCACAGCGCCTGCATCGACTCCACGCCTTCCTCCGTCAGCCGCAGGGTGGCCCCGAGCGCCCGGACGGCCACGGCGGCGACCGGCGGCACCAGCATCGACATCGCGCTCACGAGGCGCCCACCGAATGCGCCGCGACCGCCGGCGCCGGCACGCCTTGCCCGTCGATGAGGGCCAGGACGTGCCGGGCGGCGCGCTCACCGACGCCCGGCTCGCCGAGCGCGCCGGCCAGCTCGGCGAAGGCGTCGCGCTGGGCCGCGAGGGCGGCCGGCGAGCCGAGCAGCCGCAGGGCCTCGGCGGCGACGCGCGCGGGCGTGAACGCGCGCTGGTAGAGCTCCGGCACGACGGCACGGCCCAGCGTGATGTTGGCCAGGCTGATCCACGGCACCCGCACGAGCAGCCGCGCCCACGCCTCCGTGAGCCGCGAGAGCCGGTAGCACACCACCATCGGCGTGCCGAGCAGCGCGGCCTCGAGCGTGGCCGTGCCCGAGTTCACGAGCAGCAGGTCAGCGGCCCGCATCACCGCGTAGGTGTCGCCCGTGACGACCTGGACCGGCGGCACCGCGCCCCGCAGCGTCGTCGCCGGATCGAGTCCGTCGCCGGCGCGCGCCACCGCCCCCAGCACGAAGCGCGTGCCCGGCCGCGCGGTCGCGATCCGGGCGGCGGCCGCGTGCAGCACCGGCAGCGTGCGCCCGATCTCGTGGGCCCGGCTGCCGGGAAGCAGGCCGACGACCGTCTCCCTCTCGTCGAGGCCGAGTCGACGGCGCGCCTCGTCGCGGGTCGGTGCCCCGGTGAGCGCGTCGAGCACCGGGTGGCCGACGAACTCCACGCGGGCTCCCGCCCGGCGGTAGAGCGTCGTCTCGAACGGAAACACCGCGAGCACGATCGACGTCCGCCGGGCGAGGACGCGCGCCCGCCACGGCCGCCACGCCCACACCTGGGGTGGAATGAAATACGCGACCGGGATGCCGGCGCGCCGGGCCACACGGGCCAGGCGAAGGTTGAACTCGGGGAAGTCGATGAGCACGAGCGCGGCGGGCGGGCGCGGCCCCTCGAGCACCGCCCGCAGTCGCCGCCACGCCGCGATCAGCGTCGGCAACGGACCGAGCGCCTCGGTGCCGCCGACCACGGCGGCCTCCGTGACGTCGGCCAAGCGGTCGAGCCCGGCCCCGGCCATGCGTTCCCCGCCCATGCCGACCAGGGGCCGCGCCGGCGCGAGCGTCCGTAGCGCGCGGCAGAGCGTGGCGCCATGCAGGTCGCCCGAGGCCTCGCCGGCGACGATCATGATCGGCGCGGCCTCAGGCGCCGTCATCGGTACTCACCAGCGCGATCCCGGCGGCGTCGGCACGCCGGATCGTCGCCTCGGATTCGAGGATGATCACGCCCCCGGCCTGCACCGCGATGGCCGTGACGCCGCCGGCCGCGGCCGCCTCCAGCGTGTCGGGCCCGATGGCCGGGATGTCGAAGCGGAAGTCGTGCGCGCGCGCCACCGCCTTGACGACGACCGCCCCGGGCCCGCTCAGCTCCGTACCCCGGCGGACGGTCGCGGTGGTGCCCTCGATCGCCTCGACCGCGCTCACCGCCCCCCGCTTGACGACCACGGTCTGGCCGACGCTGGCCTCGGCGTTCATCCGCGCCACCGTGAAGCCGCGGCGGATGTCGCTCCACTCCGTCTCGCTGGGCTCGCGCCCCGACCACACGCGCGCGGCGCCGAGCCAGTCGCCGAGGAATGAGCGCTGGTCGAGGAGCTCGATCCCCATCCCGTCCAGCGTACCGACGATCGCCCGGGTGATGTTCCCGTCGAGGAGCGAGCCCGCGCGCGCCGCCATGCCGGCGTGCGCGGCGTCGGGCGTGCTCGCGGCGAGGAGGTCGCTCATCCAGAACTTGCCGGAGAACAGGACGCCGGAGACTCTCTCGCGGCTCAGAGCGGCCACCACGGGTCCCATGGCGTCGATGCGGCACGGGATCACGATGTCGGCATCGGGCCCGAGGTCGGGCGCGCCGGGGAACGCGAACGCCACCACCCGCCATCCCTGCCGTCGCGCCTGGGTTGCCATCCGCGCCGGCAGCGAGCCGGCCCCACACATCAGCCCCAGCGAGCGCATCACGTCGCTAGCACGGACTCTTCATGAACGTCGGCGCACCCCGAGCGAGTGGCGCCGGGTGCCCCGCCGCGGGTGACCCCGCCGCGCAATGCCGATGGCGAGCCGTCGGAGCCGCGCTCGCTCGGAGCGTGGCTCCCGCGCGTCGCCAACAGTTTACTGGCCGCATCCCAACCCCCTCTGGGGGATGGGGGGCCGCGGGAGCCACGCTCCGAGCGAGCCCCCGGCGACAGGCGAGCCATCGAGGCGCGGCGGGGTCACCCGCGGCGGGGCACCCGGCGCCACTCGCCGTGGTGCGCCGACGTTCATGAAGGGTTCGCACTAGCACGGCTCGCGCCAGGCCACCTCGGGGACGCCGTCGCGGATCATCCGCTCGATCTCCAGCGCCATGGCCAGCGAGCGGAGGTCGTCTTGCTGGGCCGGGATGATCGGCTCGCCGGCGCGGCGCCGTCGGGTGGCGCCGATCAGGTGCTGGATCTCGAGCTTGAGCGGGTTGTCGCGGTGCACCTTGAGGTGCTCGACGAAGGACGCGCGGCGATAGCGGATGGAGCCGCGGTTCATCGTGTACTCCTGGGCGGCCCGCTTGTAGATGTGGATGTCCTGCTCGGTGTAGTCGAGCACGATGTAGGCGTCGGGCTGGGTGATGGCCAGCGTGCGGATCTTCTCCTCGGTCGCCCGGCTGGCCGAGATCGTGGCGATGGCGCCGGAGGCGAAGCGGATCTGCACCGTCGCCACGTCGGCCACCTCACTGTGCACGGAGGCGCCCTGGGCGGCCAGCCGCTCCGGCCGCGAGTTCACGAGGTTCAGGACGATGTCGATGTCGTGGATCATGAGGTCCATCACCACGGTGTCCTTCTGCACCCGCGGCACGAACGGTCCCAGGCGCCGCGACTCGATCAGGATCGGCGACGTCACCAGGTGCTGGAGCTCGTCCACGGCGCCGTTGAACCGCTCGACGTGGCCCACGTGCAGGATGGCGCCGGTGCGGCGGGCCACCGCGAACAGCTCGCGCGCCTCCTCGATCGTCGGCGTCATCGGCTTCTCGACGAGCACGCTGATGCCCGCTTCCAGCAGATCGCGGGCGACGTGGAAGTGCTGCTCGGTTGGCACCGCCACGCTGACCACGTCGACGAGGCCGATCAGCTCACGGTGATCGCCGAACGCGCGCGTCTCGTAGCTGGCCGCCACCGTCCTGGCGCGATCGGCATCGATGTCGGCCACGCCGATCAGCTCGACGTCGGATAGCTCGGCGTAGACGAGCACGTGGTACTGCCCCATGTGACCGGTGCCGACCACCCCCGCCCGGATGCGTCCATTCACCGCCATCAGGACGTGACCTCCTCGGTGTCGTCGGCGGATTCGCTCGATGCGCGCGGCCCCTTGCAGATACCGTGGCGGGTGGCCCCCGCGACGAACTCGAGCAACGTGCTGATCGGCGGGCCGGCCGGCAGCGCCTCGCGGATGCGCTCGACCGCGCGCTTGGGCGTCAGCCCGCTGCGGAAGAGCAGCCGGTAGGCGTCCTGTAGGATCCGGCGCTCGGCCGCCGCCATGCCGGCGCGGCGCAGCCCGATGACGTTCACGCCCCGCGCGGTCGCCGGCTGACCCTCCACGATCATGTACGGTGGCACGTCGGCGTTCAGCTTCGCCATCCCGCCGATGTAGGCGCCGGTCCCGATCCGCGTGAACGGCACCATGCCGACCATCCCCCCCACGGTGACGCCATCACCGATCTGGCAGTGTCCCGTGATGCCTGCGTAGTTGATCACGATCACCCCGTCGCCGAGCTGGCTGTCGTGGGCCACGTGCGACAACCCCATGATGAGGCCGTCACGACCGACCGTCGTCCACGCCTCGGGCGTCGCCGCGCGATGGATCGTCACGTACTCGCGCAGCACGGTGCCGGTGCCGATCCGCACGCCCGACGGCGTGCCCTCCTTGAATTTCAGATCCTGGGGCACGCCGCCCAGCACGCCGCCGTGACCGACCCGCACGCCGCCGGCGAGCTCGACGCGTCCCTCCAGCACGACGTGGTGGCCCAGCTCGACGTCGTCACCGAGGACCACCTCGGGGCCGACGACCGTGTAGGCGCCGATCCGCACCCGGGCGCCGAGCCGGGCATGCGGGTCGACCAGCGCGCTGGCGTGGATCGCGTCAGCCACGCTCCCCCTCCGCCGGAGCCTCGCCGAGTCGCGCCGTCAGCTTTTCGAGCCGCTGCTCGAGCGCGCGCACGCGCTGCAGCAGCTCGGGCAGCCGCCCCTCGGCCACCGCGATCCGCCGGGCCAGCCCGATGGGCCGCGCCGGCGTGCCCCACACCTTGGCGCCCGCCTCGAGGTCGCTCGGGATGCCGCTCTGGGCGGCGGCGATGACACCGTCGCCCACCGTGACGTGACCGGCGACGCCCACTTGACCGGCCAGCACCACGCCCCGGCCGAGGCGCGAGGAGCCCGACACGCCGACCTGCGCCACCAGCAGCGAGTGCTCGCCGACCTCGACGTTGTGGCCGATCTGCACGAGGTTGTCGATCTTCGTCCCGCGCCGCACGATGGTGTCGCCGAACGTCGCCCGGTCGATCGTGGTGTTGGCGCCGATCTCGACGTCGTCTTCGATCAGCACGCCCCCCACCTGCGGCACCTTGCGATGGGCGGTGCCGTCGAACGCGAAGCCGAACCCGTCGGCGCCCAGCACGGCGCCGGCGTGGATGACCACCCGGCGCCCGATGCGCACCCCTTCCCGCAGGCTCACGTGCGGATAGACGGTCGTCCCTTCGCCGATCTCCACGCCGCACCCCACGTACACCAGCGCGTGCACCCGCACGCCCGCTCCCACCACCGCCCCGCTCTCGATCACGCTGAGCGGGCCCACGGACGCCGTGGGATCGACCCGGGCGTCGGCCGCCACCACGGCCGTGCGGTCCACCCCCGGCGACGCAGTGGCCGCGGGATGGAACAGCCGCACGAGATCGATGAGGGCCTGCTGGGGAGCCGCGCACCGCAGCATGGGCGCGGGCAGGTCGGCGCCGTCGGAGGCGACGAGGAAGGCGCCGGCCCGGGAGCTCCGGGCCGCGTCGTGATACCGGGCGTCGGTCAGGAACGAGATCTGATCGGGGCCGGCGCTGTCCAGCGGGGCCACGCCGGTGACGACCCGCGCCGGATCACCATCGAGCCGTGCCTGCAGCGCTTTCGCGAGCTCGCCGAGCGTGAACCCGGCCCTGGTCATTGCTCCCTACGGTTTCTTCGTTGGACCGGTCGCCGGCGCCGTGGGCGCCGGTCCCTTGGGTGCCTGCTGGTCGAACGCGCGAATGACCTCGTCGGTCAGGTCGGCGTCGGCGGCGGCGTAGATCACGCCCGCCCCCCGCTTCTCGACGATCATGTAGTAGTTCCTCTCCTTGCCGACCCGCTCGATGATACCCGACACGTCCTGCAGGACCTTCTGGAGCAGCACCGACTCCTTGCGCTCCAGCTCCTTCTGGAAGTCGTCGGCCAGGCGGGCGGCGTCCCGGCGCTTGCGCTCGAACTGCTCCTGCCTGTCGCGGCGGGCGTCCGGGGTCAGGAGCGCGCCCTTCTTCTCGATCTCCTCGCGCAGCTTCTCCAGCTCGACGCGCTTGCCGTCCATTTCCTTCTGCATGGCGGCCTTCTCGCGTTCGAGCTGCTCGCGCGCCGCCACGCCGGCCGCCGAGCGGGCCAGGACGCGCTGCACGTCGATGTAGGCGATGCGGCCGAGCCCGCTGCCGGCCGCCGGCGACTGGGCCTGGGCCGTCGACACCGCCGCGACCAGCGAGGCGGTCAGGACCACGATGAATTTCAGCACACCCTTCATCCACCCCTCCTCAGAACGGCGAGCCGACCGAGAACTGGACGGCGCCAAAATCCTCGCCCTTGCGCCGGTCGAGGTTGATGCCGTAGTCGACACGGATCGGGCCGAACGGCGACTGCCAGCGGATGCCGGCGCCCGCCGCCTCCCGCGTCTCGGTCAGGTCGAACTTCGTCGTGAAGCCATACACGTTGCCGACGTCGAAGAACGCGGCCGCCCGGAAGTTGAAGGGCAGCGGCACGATGTATTCGAGGTTGCCCAACACCTCGGAGGTACCGCCGATCCGGACCCCGGCGTCGTCGACCGGGGAGACACGCCGGGCCTTGAAGCTACGGATGGAGTTCGGGCCGCCGAGGTAGAAGCGCTCGAACACCGGCAGCTCCTGGCGCCCGGTCAGGCCGTCCTCGCCCCACGCGAAACCGTAGCCGGCCTCCGCCCGCCCGGACAGGATGTGCCCGAACCAGATCGGCTTGAAGTACGTCGTCGACCCCACGGTCTTGACGAAGCGCGAGTCGCCGCCGACGCCGGCGAAGTCCACGGTCATCACCGTGAAGCCGCCCTTGGTCGGGGCCGCCACCGTGTCGCGGCTGTCCCGGGTGATGCCGAGCGTGACCGCGGAGGTCGAGCGCGTGCCCTCCTCGTCCCTGAGCAGCGGGTCCTCACTCTTCACGTCGGTGATCTCGTCGCGGGTCAGCCGGTAGGACGTCTGCCAGCGCCAGTACTCGGCGAACGGATGGCTGAGGCGCAGGCTTCCGCCCAGCGAGTCGTAGTCGTACTCCGTGAACTCCCGCCTGACGTTGAACAGGTCGAAGCCGGCGGCCAGCGGCCGGTCGAACAGCCACGGCTCCGTGAAGCTGATGATGCCCTGCTGGCTGGTGGCGCCGGCCCGCAAGCGCAGGGAGAGCTGCCAGCCACGGCCCAGGAAGTTGTTCTGGGAGATGTCCAGGGTACCGACGAAGCTGTCCACGGAGGAGAAGCCGCCGCCGATCGAGAAGATCCCGGTCGGGCGCTCGGTCACCTCCACGTTCACGATGATACGGTTCTTGTCGGTGCCGGGCTGGGTGGTCACGTTGACCATGTCGAAGTAGCCCAGGTTCACGAGGCGCTGGCGGGCCCGCTGCAGCTTCTGGAGCGTGAAGAGGTCCCCCTCCACGAAGGGGATCTCGCGCCGCAGGATGCGGTCCTCGCTGCGGGTGTTGCCCGTGATGTTGATGCGCTCGACGTAGACCTCGGGGCCCTCGGTCACCTCGATCGCGACGTCGATCGTGTTGCCGGCCTGCTGGTCGGTGCGCGGCAGGATGTCGGCGGAGGCGCGGCCGATGGTGCTGTACAGGTCGCCGACGTTGCGTACGCCGTCGCGCAGCGCCGTGCGGGAGAAGACCTCACCGCTCTTGAGGCCGAGCTGGCGGCGCACCTCTTCCTCGGGGAGCAGCGTCACCCCGGTCACCTTGATCCCGCCGATCCGGTACTGGGCGCCCTCCACCACGTCGATGGTGACGGTCACCCGGGCCTTCTCGCGGTCCACCGCCACGTCGTACTTCTCCACTCGCATCTGCACGAAGCCGTGGTCCTGGTAGAGGCCCAGGATCCGCTCCATGTCCTCTTCCAGCTTCTGGCGCTGGACGGTGCCGCGCAGGATGAAGTACTGGCGCTCCCGCGTCGACATCGCGTCCTTGATCTGTTTGTCCTTCAGCCCCTTGTTGCCGCGGATGACGATCGTGTCGATGGTGATCCGACGACCTTCGTTGATGGTGAACACCACCTTGACGTCGCCGTCCTGGAACTTCTCCACCTCGGGGCTGATCTGGACCTCGAAGTAACCCTCGTCCTCGTAGGCGTCCTTCAGCTTCTCGCGGGCCCGCTGGACCTCGACGGGGTTGTACACGCTGCCCAGCTTGAGCTCGATCTTCTCCTGCAGCTCGGTCGTGCCGAGCCTGGAGTTGCCGCTGAACTCGACGTCGCGCACGAACGGCCGCTCGACCACCACGAAGGTGACCTTCACGCCGCCCTCGAAGTCCTCGACCTTCATCTGCACGTCGTCGAAGAACCCGAGGGTGAAGATGGCGCGCAGGTCCTCGGACGCCTGCGAGGGGTTGAAGGGGGTGCCCACGCTGGAGCGGATCCGCCCCAGGATGACCGCCTCCTGGACCCGGCGGCTACCCTCCACGGTGAGCTCCCGGATCAGGATGGGACGGGGGGGCGCCGTCGGTAGGCGGGGTTGGGCGTCGGCATCGTCGACCGTGACAAGGAGGGCGAGTGTTGCCATGGCGACAACACACGCCCGACGCACACGCCCCCGTGACGTCACCGGACCGTCAGACTCGCCCTAACCGTCGCTCAGTGCTCAGCAAGCTCGAGCGGCACGTCGGTGGCCTGGGGCGGCGCTTCGCGGAACACGAAGGTACCCCCTTCCACGTCGATCTCGATACGGGCGCTATCGACGAGTTGGCCCCGGACGATCGCTTCCGCCAGTGGGTCCTCGATGTGCTTCTGAATCGTCCGGCGAAGCTGCCGGGCACCGTAGGTCGGGTCGTAGCCCTTTTCGAGGAGGGCGTTCTCCGCCGCCGGCGTGAGGATGAGCTCGATGCCCTTGTCGGTCAGCTGCTTGTTGATGCGCGTGGTCATGAGCCGGATGATGCTCTTGATGTGCTGCTCGGCCAGCGCGTGGAAGACGATGATGTCGTCGATCCGGTTGAGGAACTCCGGCCGGAACGCCCGCTTCATCTCGTCCATCACGCGCTCTTTCATCTTCTCGTAGGACTGCTCGTCCGACTCGGCCAGGAAGCCCGGCGACGTCCGCTTGCCGATCAGGCTGGTGCCGAGGTTCGACGTCATGATCAGGATGGTGTTCTTGAAGTCCACCACGTGGCCCAGCGAGTCCGAGAGCCGACCGTCGTCGAGGACCTGCAGCAGCATGTTGAACACGTCCGGGTGCGCCTTCTCGATCTCGTCGAAGAGCACGACGGAGTACGGCCGCCGGCGCACCTTCTCGGTCAGGAACCCGCCTTCTTCGTAGCCCACGTAGCCGGGAGGCGCACCGAGGAGCCGGGAGACCGAGAACTTCTCCATGTACTCCGACATGTCGACCCGGATCAGCGCGTTCTCGTCGCCGAAGAGGTACTCGGCGAGCGCGCGAGCCAGCTCCGTCTTGCCGACGCCGGTGGGACCGAGGAACACGAACGAGCCGACGGGACGCTTGGCGTCCTTGAGGCCGGCGCGCGAGCGGCGGATGGCCCGGGCCACCGCCTTGACGGCGTCGTCCTGGCCGATGATCCGGCCGTGGAGCGCGTCCTCCATCCGGGCGAGCTTCGGCCGACTCCTTCTCCTCGAGCTTGGCCAGCGGGATGCCGGTCCAGCGGGAGACGATGAACTCGATGTCCTCCTCGCCCACCGACTGCACGCCCTTGCCCTTGGTCCGCTCCCACTCCCGCTTCATCTCCTCCTCGCGATGCTGGAGGACCTTCTCCTTCTCGCGGAGCGACGCGGCCTTCTCGAACTCCTGCGCCTCGAGGTACATGTCCTTCTCGCGGCGCACCCGCTCCAGCTCCTTCTCGATTTCCTTCAGCTCCGCGGGCGGTGTCAGCGCCATGAGGCGCGTCCGCGACGAGGCCTCGTCGATGACGTCGATCGCCTTGTCGGGAAGCTGGCGGTCCGTGATGTAGCGGTCGGCCAGCATGACGGCGGCGGTGATGGCCTGCTCGGTGATCTTCACCCGGTGGTGCGCCTCGTACTTGTGGCGCAGCCCCTTGATGATCTCGATGGCCTCGGGCACCGACGGCGCCTTGACGATGACCGGCTGGAACCGCCGCTCGAGCGCGCCGTCCTTCTCGATGTACTTGCGGTACTCGTCCAGCGTGGTGGCGCCGATGGTCTGGATCTCGCCGCGCGACAGCGCCGGCTTCAGCATGTTGGAGGCGTCGATCGCGCCCTCGGCGGCGCCGGCACCGATGAGCGTGTGCAGCTCGTCGAGGAACAGCACGACGTTCTCGGACTGGCGGATCTCCTTCATGACGGCCTTCAGGCGCTCCTCGAACTGGCCGCGATACTTCGTGCCGGCCACCAGGGCGCCGAGGTCGAGCTGCAGGAGCCGCTTGTTCAGCAGGACGTCGGGCACGTCGTGGGTGATGATCTTCTGGGCCAGACCCTCGACGATGGCCGTCTTGCCGACGCCGGGCTCGCCGATCAGCACCGGATTGTTCTTGGTGCGGCGGGCCAGGATCTGGATGACGCGCTCGATCTCCTGCTCGCGGCCGATGACGGGGTCGAGCTTGCTCTCCCGGGCGAGCTGGGTGAGATCGCGGGCGAACTCGTCGAGCACCGGCGTCTGCGAGCGCTTCTTGGGACGGGGGTAGTACTGGTCGCCGAGCAGCGCCAGCGTCTCCTGGCGCACCTCGTCGAGGCGCGCGCCGAGCGACTCGAGGATCTTGGCGGCGATCGACTGGCCTTCCTTCATCAGGCCCAGCAGCAGGTGCTCGGTGCCGATGTAGTTGTGGCCGAGCTGCCGCGCCTCCTCGATCGACAACTCGAGGACGCGCTTGGCCTGGGGGGTGAACGGCACTTCGCCGAACGTGAGGGTCTTGGGGAACCCGGCGAGCGCTCGCTCGACCTCGGCCTTCACGGTCTCCAGGCGGAGCCCGAGACGCTGCAGAACCGCGGTGGCGATGCCCTCGCCGTCGCGGATCAGGCCGAGCAGGACGTGCTCGGTCCCTACGAAGTCGTGGCGGAAGCGGCCCGCTTCCTCGCGAGCCAGAATGATGACCCGTCGCGCCCGCTCGGTGAACCGTTCAAACACTGGACCCCCTTGCCCCTTTCCGATCGCCAGAGGCGCCGTTTCTCCTGCGAAGACGCCTAGTTATCGAAGCAAACTCAGTATATCCCGCGCCTTCGACCGCCGCTAGACTTTTTCTTCACGAGCGACTAAGCCCGCGAATCTCCAGTCATCCCCTACAAAGGCAACCCGATGGCGCCGTCCATCGTTCCGCTCACCTCGCGCGCGCGCCCCTCGACGAGGCGATAGATGCGATCCGCGCGCCGCGCCAGCTCCGGGATTGTGGGTGGCGATCAGGAACGCGATCCCCCGCTCGCGCCTGGAGCTGCAGGAACAGATCGTAGACCACTTCGCTCGTCTTCGGGATCGAGGTTCCCGGTCGGCTCGTCGGCCAGGATGACGCGCGGCCCGTTCATGAGTGCGCGCGCGATGGCGACGCGCTGCTGCTCGCCGCCCGACATCTCGCCGGGCCGGTGGTCGCAGACGGTCGCCGAGGCCGACCTCGGCGAGCGCCGCCGCCGCTCGTCTCGCGCGCCTCGCGCGCGCGGACGGCGCGCGATCAGCGCCGGCAGCATCGCGTTCTCGAGCGCGGACATCTCGCCCGAGCAGGTTGTAGAACTGGAAGACGAAGCCGACCTCCTGCCGGCGGTAGCGCGCGAGCCCCGCCTCGTTGCGCGCGAACAGATCCTCGCCCTGGAACAGCACGCGCCCCGCCGAGGGCCGGTCGAGCGCGCCGAGCAGGTGCAGCAGCGTCGACTTGCCGACGCCGGAGGCGCCGACCAGCGCCACCACCTCCCCGCGCCCCGACCGTGATCGAGGCGCCCCGGAGCACGCGGACCGTCTCCGGCCCCGTCCGGTACTCGCGCTCAGCTCCTCGCCCGACCGAGCAGCGCGCTCACTCATATCGCAGCACGTCCACCGGCTGACAGGCACCCGGCCCGCCGGGCCGGGATGATCGTCGCGAAGAACGACAGCACCAGCGTGGCGCCGACGATGAGCGAGGAAGTCGACGGGCGTCAGCTTCATCGGCAGGTGGTCGATCTGGTAGACGTCGCCGGCCAGCCGAATGATCTTGTAGGTGTTCTGCACCCAGATGATGGCCAGGCCCACCAGCGCTGCCCGCCAGCGTGCCCACCAGGCCGATCGTCATGCCGACCGTGAAGAAGACGGCCGTGATGCGAGGAGCCGGTGGCGCCGATCGACTTGAGGATGCCGATCTCCTTGCGCTTCTCGGCGACCAGGAGCACCAGGTGGCCGATGATCGCGAAAGCGGCGACGAGCACGATGATCGTGACGATCACGAACAGCGCGAGCTTCTCGAGCTGGAGCGCGGCGAACAGGTTGCGATTCATCTCCATCCAGTCGCGCACCCAGTAGGTCACGCCCAGCGCGCGGGCGATCGTGCGGCCCACCGCCTTGGCGTCGAACGGATCCGTCAGCTTGACCTCGACGCCGGTCACCCCCGCCAGCCCCGCGAACTCCCGCGCCGCGCCCAGCGGCAGGTAGGCGATCGACGAGTCGTACTCGTGCATGCCGACCTGGATGGTGCCGGCGACCGTGAAGCGGCGCATCTTCGGCACCATACCGACCGCGGTGAGCGCGCCCTTCGGTGAGATCACCGTGACGGGGTCGCCCGGCAGCACGCCGAGCGTGCGCGCCAGCTCGACCCCGAGCAGGATGCCGTCCCCGCCCTCGGCGAAGCTCTCCAGCCGGCCGCTCCGCACCTGGGCGGCGAGGTCGCTCGCCACCGAGGCGTCGCTGGTGTCCACGCCCCGCACGAGGCCGCCGTGGGCGTCGCCGCCCGGGCTCGTGAACAGCGCCTGCTGGAGCACGAACGGTGTCGCGGCGCGCACGCCCGGGACCTGACGGACGTCGGTCGCCACCCGTGCCGCGTCGAGCATGCCGGCGCCGCCGGTCTGGAACACGAGCAGGTGCGGGTTGGCCGAGATGATCCGGTCGCGGATGCCGTCCTGGAAGCCGGTCATCACGGCGAGCACGACGATCAACGCGGAGACGCCCAGGAACACGCCGCCGACGCCGATCCACACGAACACCGAGAGGTTCAGACGCTTGCCCCGGGAGCCGAGGTAGCGCAAGCCGAGGAACAGCTCGTACGGGAGCCCCCCCTTCACGAGCCGGGCGCCTCCGGGCGCAGGTGCGGGAACAGGATGACCTCGCGGATGGACGGCTGGTCGGCGAAGAGCATCACGAGGCGGTCGACGCCGATCCCCTCGCCCGCCGTCGGTGGCATCCCGTACTCCAGCGCGCGCACGTAGTCCTCGTCCAGCCAGTGGGCCTCGTCGTCGCCGCGCGCCGCCAGCGCCGCCTGCTCGCGAAAGCGCCCGAGCTGATCGATCGGGTCGTTGAGCTCGCTGTAGGCGTTCACCAGCTCGCGGCAGCCGACGTAGCCCTCGAAGCGGTCCACCAGCCCCGGAACCTCGCGCTTGCGCTTGGCCAGCGGGGACAGCTCGATGGGGAAGTCGGTGACGAACGTGGGCTGCACGAGCGTCGGCTCGATCAGCTCGTCGAACACGTCCTTCCAGATCGCCTCGGCGGGGCCACCGGCGCCGGCCAGCCCGCGCGCCGCCGCCGCCCGGGCCAGGGTGGCGGCGTCCGTCTCGGGCGTGACCGGCACGCCGAGCGCCTGCGAGAGCCCCTCGAAGAACGGCAGCCGCCGCCACGGCGGCGTGAGGTCGACCGTGTGCTCGCCCCAGGTCAGCGTCCGCGTGCCGAGCAGCGACTGGGCCAGCTCGGCGAAGAGCGTCTCGGTCAGCTCCATCAGGTCCGCGTAGTCGGCGTAGGCCTGGTAGAACTCGAGCATCGTGAACTCGGGGTTGTGGCGGGTCGATACGCCCTCGTTGCGGAAGACGCGGCTGATCTCGTAGACGCGCTCGAAGCCGCCCACCACGAGCCGCTTGAGGTACAGCTCGGGGGCGATGCGCAGGTAGAGGTCCATGTCGAGCGCGTTGTGGTGCGTCTTGAACGGCCGCGCGATGGCGCCGCCGGGGATCGGCTGCATCATCGGCGTCTCGACCTCGATGAACCCGCGGGCGTCGAGGAAGGCCCGCATGGCCTGGATGATGCGCGAGCGCAGCAGGAAGATCCGCCGCGAGTCCGGGTTGACGACGAGATCGACGTAGCGCTGGCGGTAGCGGGTCTCCACGTCCTTGAGGCCGTGCCACTTCTCCGGCAGCGGGCGCAGCGACTTGGCAAGGAACGTGAACGCCTTGACCGCCAGCGTCAGCTCGCCGGTCCGCGTGCGCATCATCTCGCCGGTGACGCCGATGAAGTCGCCGAGGTCCAGCTCGGTGAAGAGCGCGTAGTCGTCGCCGAGCTGATCGGCCCGCGCGTAGAGCTGGAGCCGCCCCGTCTGGTCCATCAGGTGGGCGAAGCACGTCTTGCCGTGGTGCCGCAGCGTCACGATGCGGCCGGCCACGCTGACCGACCCCACCGCCTTCAGCTCCTCCTCGGTGGCCGTGGCCAGCCGCGCGTGCAGCGGCCCGGCCCAGTGGCTGACGGGATAGCGGCCACCGAACGGATCGAGGCCGCGCTGGCGCAGGGCCTCCAGCTTGGCGTGGCGCTGGCGGATCAGCTCGTTGCCCTCGGGCTCGCTCACGCCCCGTTGCTCCGCGCCCACAGCAGGTAGGCCTTGATGAACTCGTCGATGTCGCCGTCCATCACCGCCTCGACGTTGCCGATCTCGAGATTGGTCCGGTGGTCCTTGATCCGCTGCTGGGGATGGAACGTGTAGGAGCGGATCTGGCTGCCGAAGGCGATCTCCTTCTTGGCGCCGGTCAGCTCGGCCAGATCCTCCTTCTGCTTCTTCTCGGCGATCTCGTAGAGCCGCGCCTTGAGGATCCGCATGGCGGTGTCGCGGTTGCGGAGCTGCGAGCGCTCGTTCTGGCACGAGATGACGATGTTGGTGGGCAGGTGCGTGATACGCACCGCCGAGTCGGCGGTGTTGACGCCCTGCCCACCCGGGCCGGAGGAGCGGAACACGTCCACCCGCAGGTCGTCGTCGCGGATCTCGACCTCGACGTCGTCGACCTCCGGCACCACCGAGACCGAGGCGAACGACGTCTGGCGGCGGCGGGAGGCGTCGAACGGCGAGATGCGGATCAGGCGGTGCACGCCGGCCTCGCCCTTGAGGTAGCCGTAGGCGTACTCGCCGGTCACCTCGATGGTGGCGGATTTGATCCCGGCCTCTTCACCGGGCAGCAGGTCGACGACCTCCGCCTTGAAGCCCGAGCGCTCACACCAGCGCAGGTACATGCGCATGAGCATTTGGGCCCAGTCCTGGGACTCGGTGCCGCCGGCGCCCGGGTGGATCGAGAGGATAGCCGGTCGGGGGTCGTGCGAGCCGGACAGCATCACCTTCAGCTCGAACTCGTCGAGCTCGCGGCGCAGGCGGGCGACCCCGTCGCCGATCTCGGTGTCGAGGCTGCCGTCGTCCCCGGCCTCCTGGGCCAGCTCGAGCAGGACGCCGAGGTCGGACGCCTGTGTCGTCAGCTCACCGACGCGCCCGACGGTGCGGGCCACCTCGGTCCGCTCGCGGATCAGCTCCTGGGCGCGGCGGTTGTCCTCCCAGAAGGCCGGCGCAGCCATCTCGGTGTCGAGCTTCGCCAGGCGTTGCTCCTTGGCCGGGAGGTCAAAGATGCCTCCGAAGCTCGTCCACGCGGCGGCGCAGCTCGCCGACGTCCCGCTTCAGCTCGCCGAGCATGCGCGCCTCCGACCGGCGACCCCCACCGAGACGGCGGCCAGCGCGAGCGACACCCACGCCACCCAGTCGCCGAGGCGGGTGAACAGCGTGCGCCTCTGCCGCAGCGGCACCTGCTCGCTGATGACGCCGCGCTGGTAGAGGCCGAGGTGGCGGATGATCTGCCCGCTCGGCGCGATGAAGGCCGACACGCCGGTGTTGGCCGCCCGCACGACGGCGATCCGGTGCTCCACGGCTCGCAAGGGGTACATCGTCAGGTGCTGCTCGGGGCCGCTGGTGCGCCCGAACCATCCGTCATTCGTCATGTTCACCATCATGCGTGCGCCATTGTTCACGAACTCGCGAAAGAGATCGGGGAAGATACCCTCGTAGCAGATCACGACGCCGAACGGGGCTGGCGGACCCGGAAACACGGCGGCCAGGGAGCCGGGCTCCAGATCGGCGATGAATTCCGCCCAGCCCCTGACGAACCCGATCACTCCCGAGAGCGGCACGTATTCTCCGAACGGAACGAGGTGGATCTTATCATACCGGCCCACGATACCCCGGTCCGTCACCAGGAACGCCGTGTTGGTGAACCGCCTCGCCCGGCCCTCCAGCACGTCGATGGAGCCGACCAGGAGCGGCACCCGCATCTCCCCCGCCATCGCGGACAGCATCCGGAGCAACTCCGGGATCGCGACGGAGCACCGTCGGGGCCGCGGTCTCCGGCCATACGATGAGGTCGGGACGCTCCGCCCCCGCCTGGCGCGTCAGCTCCTGGTAGATCTTCACCACGGTGGCGCCGAGCTCGGGGTCGAACTTCGTCGGCTGCTCGATCGAGGGTTGCATGATCGCGATCGACACCACCTCGGCGGGCGGCGGCGGCTCGCTCAGCCGCCAGGCGCCGAAGCCGAGCGCGGCGCCGAGCAGCGTCCCGCCCAGCACCAGCCCGGTGAGCGCCTGCCGCCAGCCGAGCAGGAGGGCCCCCGCCACCGCCGCGTTCACCGCGACGACCACGAGCGACACGGCGTGGACACCACCGAGCTCGGCGATCTGGATGACCGGCAGCCGCTGATGCTGCGAGTAGCCCAGCGTGCCCCAGGGGAAGCCGCCGAGCAGGTGCCCGCGCAACCACTCGCCGCCGACCCACAGGAACGGCACCGTCGCCAGGGCCCACGCCGCCGAGCGCCGGGCCCCCAGCCAGGCCGTGACGCCGCTCACCGCGGCGACGTAGAGCCCGCACCAGGCCGCCAGGAGCAAGGTCGGGCCCCAGGTCAGCGGCCACGGGATCTCGCTGAAGGTCCTGAACGTGAAGTTCAGCCAGCGCAGCAGGACGAGGAAGAACACGGTGCCGTACAGCCAGCCCCACGTGAACGCCGCCCGCGGTCGCGCGCCGAGCGCGACGATGAACAACGGCATCAGCGCGATCCAGGCCGCGCCGTCCCAGTCCGTGCGGGGAAAGGCCAGCGCGAGGACGGTGGCGCTGCCCACCAGCAGCGCCGTCGGCCCGAGGGGAACCCGCATCCGCCTCAGGAGCCCGCCGTCAGCCGATCGGCCAGGAACCGGGGCAGCCCCGCCTCCACGATCTTGCGGCGGGCGGCGCCCACGTCGTAGCCGACGCGGTGGATCTGCGTCCGGCCCGCCTCAACGTCCCACACCGCGTAGGCGGCCCGGGGATCGCGGTCGCGCGGCTGGCCGACGCTGCCGACGTTGACGATGTACCGGCGCCCGCGCTCGGACCGCAGGGGCCCCCCGCCGGGGTGATGCTCGGGGCCCGCGGAGCCGAGGGACCAGGCGCCGGGCACGTGGCTGTGGCCCACGAAGC
This sequence comes from uncultured Candidatus Rokubacteria bacterium, assembly GCA_963743355.1. Classification (GTDB taxonomy): domain Bacteria; phylum Methylomirabilota; class Methylomirabilia; order Rokubacteriales; family CSP1-6; genus AR5. Next base: position 631,141 of record CAVUPM010000002.1, on the reverse strand, counting down.
ACCAGCGCGTCGCGAAGTACGGGAACGCGGCGAAGCCGTCCTCGGCGGTCATGAGGTAGTCCCACTCCTCGGGCTGGGCCGGCGAGGCGTGCACCAGCGTGGCGTCGTCGACTTCGCTCAGCAGCGGCAATGCGCCGAGGTAGGCACGATGATCCTCGTCGAGGCGCTCCTGGGTCCACTCGGCCGCGGCACGCGCGTAGCGGTTGAACCACTCCATCCCCAGGCGCCCGGCCACCGCGTACTCGTGATTGCCTCCCACGATCGCCTGGGCGCGCTCGGCGATCAGCTCCACGCACGGCAGCGGGTCGGCGCCGTAGCCGACCGTGTCGCCCAGGCACAGCACCGCGTCCACCCGGTCGGCGCAGTCGTCGAGGACGGCACGCAGCGCCTCGAGGTTGCCATGAATGTCCGACAGGATCGCGTACCGCACGACGGCGACCCCGCTCAGGCGGACGCGGGACGATGCTCGCGCAGGATTCGATCCAGCACGCCGTTGATGAACCGGCTCGACTCCGTCGTCCCGAACTTCTTCGCGATCTCGAGCGCCTCGTTGATGGCGGCCTTGGGGGGCACCTCGGGTTGCCACAGCAGCTCGTACACGGCCATGCGGAGGATGTTGCGGTCGACCACCGCCATCCGCTCCAGGTCCCAGTGCTCGGCGTACTGCGTGAGGAGCTGATCGATCTTGTCCTGCTGCTGCTTGCTGCCCCGGACGAGGGACTCCGCGAAGGCGTGGGTGTCGGGGTCGACCGGGTGCCTCTGCCAAAACTCGGGCTCGTGCGGCGTCGGATCGGCGGCTCCGTGCAGATCCAGTTGATAGAGGAACTGCAGCGCGACCTCCCGGGCCTTGCGTCGCTGGCCCATACTACTTGCCGCCGGGGCGGCTGCGCAGGGCGCCGCGACCTCGTCGGACCCCATGCTCGCGCACGAACGCCACCATCTCGACCGCGGCTTCGGCGGCTTCCTGGCCGCGGTTGCCGACGGCGCCGCCGGCGCGGGCCCACGCCTGCTCCTCCGTGAGCGCGGTGATCACGCCAAACGTCGTCGGCACGCCGGTGTCGAGCGCGACGCGCTGGATGCCGGCCGCCGCCTGGCCAGCGACGAAGTCGAAGTGCGGTGTCTCACCCTTGATCACGCAGCCGACGCAGACGATCGCGGCGTACCGACCCGTGCGCGCCAGGCAGGCGGCCGCCAGCGGGAGCTCGAACGAGCCGGGCACCCAGTGGACCTCGACCCCCTCGTCGGGCAGGCCGGCCGACGACAGCGCGCGGAGGGCACCGGAGAGGAGGCGCTTGCTGATGCGCTCGTTGAAGCGGGCCACCACGACCGCGAAGCGAGCGTCGTGATGGCGGCGGTCGAGCCGCTCACGCCTTGCTGGACGCGGGGCGCGACCGGTCATGGTCAGTCGGGCAGCGAGGTCAACAGATGACCGAGCTTGTCGCGCTTGGTACTCAAGTACTTACGGTTCTCCGGATTGGCCGGCACTTCAAGAGGCACACGTTCCACGACCTGCAGGCCGTAGCCGTCGAGGCCGGCCCGCTTGGTCGGGTTGTTGGTCAGCAGTCGCAGGTTCCGGAGCCCGAGGTCCACGAGGATCTGCGCGCCGATCCCGTAGTCGCGCAGGTCGGCCTTGAACCCGAGCGCCTGGTTGGCCTCCACGGTGTCCATCCCCTGCTCCTGGAGCTCGTAGGCGCGGATCTTGTTGTGCAGGCCGATGCCCCGGCCCTCCTGGCGCAGGTAGACGATCACGCCGCACCCGGCCTCCTTGATGATCGCCATCGCCTTGACCAGCTGGGAGCCGCAGTCGCACCGCAGCGACTGGAAGACGTCGCCGGTGAGACATTCGGAGTGCATGCGGACGAGCACCGGAGTCTCGCCGGCCACGTCGCCCATCACGAGCGCCAGGTGCACGCGGTCGTGCACGGTCGCCTCGTAGGCGACGGCCGTGAACTCGCCAAAGTCCGTGGGCAGGCGGGTCGAGGCGATCCGCCGGACCAGGCTTTCCTTGCGCGTGCGGTACTCGATGAGGTCCTTGATCGTGATCATCTTCAGGCCGTGCCGGCGCGACATCTCGGCGAGCTGGGGCATGCGCGCCATGTCGCCGTGCTCGTCGAGCACCTCGCAGATGACCCCGGCGGGGTAGCAGCCCGCCATGCGGGCCAGGTCGACCGCCGCCTCGGTGTGCCCGGCCCGCCGCAGCACGCCGCCGTCCATGGCCCGCAGCGGGAAGATGTGGCCCGGCACGGCGAGGTCCTCGGGGCCCGTCGAGGGATCGACGAGCGTGCGGATGGTGACGGCCCGGTCGTAGGCGGAGGTCCCGGTCGTCACGCCGCGCCGGGCATCGACGGTCACCGTGAACGCGGTGCCCATCGGTGCCGTGTTCTCCGCGACCATCATGCCGATCTTGAGCTGGTCGAGGCGCTCACCGGTCATCGGCATGCAGATGAGGCCGCGGCCATGCGTCGCCATGAAGTTCACGGCCTCGGGCGTCGTCTTGTCGGCGGCCAGGACCAGGTCCCCTTCGTTCTCGCGGTCCTCGTCGTCGACGACCAGCAGGAGATGTCCCTGGCGGACCTCTTCGAGGGCCTCCTCGATCGTGACGAATACGCTCATGTCGTCCCCTTGAGCTCGAGCGAACGCTGCAGATACTTGCCGATCACGTCCATCTCGAGATTCACCGTCTGGCCCCGTGCCAGTCTCCCGAACGTCGTCACCGCCAGCGTGTGCGGAATCACCATGACCTCGAACGCGCGCTTCTCCAGCACGGCCACCGTGAGACTCACGCCGTCCACCGCCACCGACCCCTGAGGGACCAGCAGCGGGGCCAGGGCCGGCCCCGGCAGCTCGATCCGCACCCGCGCCGTCGATTCTACACGGGTCACGACCTCCACGGTTCCGATGCCGTCGACGTGGCCCAGGACCAGGTGTCCGCCGAGCGCGGCACCGAACCGGAGCGGGCGTTCGAGGTTCACCGCGTCGCCGGGTGCCAGCCCGCCCAGCGTCGTGCGAGTGAGCGTCTCGGGTCCCATCTCGAAGTCGAGGCCGTCCGCTCGGGCCGCCACCACCGTGAGGCAGACGCCGTTGACGGCAACGCTGGCGCCGAGCTCGCTGCCCTCGCGCGCGAGCGTCGCCGCCACCGCGAGGCGCACGATGTCCCCGTGCCGCTCGACGCCGCGCACGGTGCCCAGCTCCTCCACGATCCCCGTGAACATCGCTACCGCGGCTCCGGATCGCGGAGCACGTCGGCCTCGATCAGCAGATCGTCGCCGACCGGCGTGACCGCCAGCACGTCGAGCCGCAGCGCCGCCTTGAGGTCGCGGCCGGCGCCACCGACGATGCCGGTGGCGTCGCGACCGCCGAGCACCAGTGGCGCCAGGAAGAGCGCGATGCGATCCACCACGCCCGCCTCCACGAAGGCCGCGTGGGTCTCGCCGCCGCCCTCCACGAGCACGGCGTGCACCTCGAGCTCGAAGAGCCGCTGCAGCAGGGCCAGGGGATCGACGCGGCCCTCCCGCGTGGGGCAGCGCAGCACGCGGGCGCCGGCCGCCTCCAGCGCCGCCACCCGCGCCGGTGGCGCCTGCTCGCCGACCGCCACGAGCGCGCGCGACGGCGTGCCGGCGCGGATCAGCCTGGCGCCGGCGCCCAGCCGCGCGCCGGTGTCGAGGACGACCCGATAGGGCTCGCGTGGCCACGGCTCGGGCAGCCGCACCGTCAACGCGGGGTCGTCGCGCAGTGCCGTGGTCACGCCGACCACGACGGCGTCGGACTCGGCCCGCAGGCGATGGGCGTACTGGCGCGCCGCCTCGCCGGTGATCCACTTCGACGTGCCCCGCCCGTCGGCGAGCTTGCCGTCGAGGGTGGCGGCGGCCTTCAGCGTCACGTGCGGCCGCCGCCGGCGCATCGCCGTCAGCCACGCGCGGTTCTGGCGCTCCGCCTCCGTGGCCAGGACGCCCAGCTCCACGGCGACGCCCGCGGCGCGCAGCAGATCGGCGCCACCGCCGGCGACGAGCGGATTCGGATCCGGCAACGCGATCACCACGCGCGCGACGCCGGCCCGGGCGACCGCGGGGGCGCAGGGCGGCGTCCGCCCCTGGTGCGTGCACGGCTCCAGCGTGACGTAGAGCGTGGCCCCGCGGGCAGCGCCGCCCGCCGCCTCCAGCGCGGCGATCTCGCCATGGGCGCCGCCGGCGCGCAGATGGGCGCCCTCCCCGACGATCCGGTCTCCGCGGACCACGACGGCACCGACGAGGGGGTTGGGGGACGTCAGGCCGCGCCCCCGCTCGGCCAGCTGCAGGGCACGCTGCATGAAGACGGCGTCGCTCACCGCTCGGGTACCAGCGCGTCGACGAAGCGGGCGGGATCGAACGCCTGCAGGTCGTCGATGCGCTCGCCGACGCCGATCAGCGTCACCGGCAGCTTCAGCTCGCGCACGATGCGCACCACGATCCCGCCCTTGGCGGTGCCGTCGAGCTTCGTGAGGGCCACGCCCGTGAGCCCGACCGCCTCGTGGAACATCTTCGCCTGCGCGAAGCCGTTCTGGCCGGTCGGCGCGTCGAGCACCATCAGCGACTCGTGGGGCGCGCCCGGGAGCTGGCGCTGGACGACGCGCTTGAGCTTGCCCAGCTCCTCCATGAGGTTGCTCTTGGTGTGCAGCCGCCCCGCCGTGTCGATGACGAGGACGTCGGCGCTGCGGGCGGTCGCCGCCTTGACCGCGTCGAAGACGACGGCGGCGGGGTCGGAGCCGGCCGCCTGGCGGACGACCTCGACGTCGATCCGCTGGCCCCACGTCTCCAGCTGCTCGATCGCCGCCGCCCGGAAGGTGTCGGCGGCCGCCAGCAGCACGTGGCGGCCGTCCGCCTTGAGCGCGGCGGCCAGCTTCGCGCAGGTCGTCGTCTTACCGGAGCCGTTGACGCCGAGCACCAGCACGACGCTGGGCCGGGCGTCGAGTGCCAGCGGCCGGGCGGGACCGAGCGTCTCGAGCAGGAAGCGGCGGAAGACGGGACGCAGCTGATCGGCCCGGGTGACGGTGCCGAACATCACCTCCTCGCGGCCGCGGTTGACGAAGTCGGCGGCCATGGCCGTTCCGAGGTCGGCCGCGATCAACAGCTCCTCCAGCTCCTCCCAGAGTGACTCGTCGATGGGCCGGTCGGGCTCGAGAACAGACTGCAGACCAGTACCCAGGAACTCTTGCGAGCGCCGCAGGCCCTCCCGCAACTTCTCGCCGAGGCCGGAGAAGAACTTCATGCCGGGTAGTGTACCTCCCGGCGTCGAGACGGGTCAGCGGGACTCGGGCGGCAGGACGAGCCGGGGGACGACGACGCCCTTGGCGCCCAGGGGTGGCAGCGCACGCCCGTTCAGCTCGAGGGCAACGCCCCCGGCGTTACCGATCGTCAGTACGAACGGCCGATCGGACACCCATTCGCGGATCTCGCCCGCCGGCAGGGTCTCCTCGCTGATACGGCCATCCGCCGTGCGCACGCGAATCCACGTCGTGTCGCTGATGCGGGCGACCAGTCGGTAGGGTGAGCTCACTGACCCCGCCACCGCCTCGAGACCCGGCACTACCGCGGGGGTGCCGGGGCCAGCGGCGGGCGCCCTCGGGGTTGGCGCTGCAGGCGGCGGCGCGGTGGATATCGCGGGTGTGGGCGGACGAACAGCGGTGGTCGCCGGCGGCGTGGGGGGTACCGGTGGGCGCGCCGCGGTCGACGACGGCGCCGTCGCGGCCGGCGGAGCGGGTGCGCGCGGCGCGGCCGGTGCCGGCCCGGCGGGGACGGTGCTCGTCGCCGGCGGCGTCGGAGGGACCTCGGTGGTCGACCGCTCCGTGCGATCGCGCGGCCGGATCACCAGCGCCACGGTGAACAACGCCATGCCGAGGACCACCAGCAGGACGAGGCTGACCACGACGGTCCCCCGCGTGCGTGGCTCCGCACCCCCCGCGCGCGGAATCGGGGCTGGACGCGCGGCGGGCAACGGCACGCGACCGTCCCGGCTGTCGTAGCAGGTCAGCGCTTCGTGGGGAGACTCGCCCAGGGCCTGGCAGTACGCGCGAATGAAGCCGCGGATGAAGACCGGCGCCGGCAGATCGTCGAAGGCGTCGGCCTCCAGGGCCTCGAGGTAGCGCGGAGCGACACGGGTCTTGCGGGCGATCTCCTCGAGGGACACGCCCGCACGTGTTCGCAACTCCCGAAGGAACGCGCCGACGGACACCATGACCGTCGCCGCCAAGTCTAGCTCACCCTCAGGGGCGGATCACGCCGGGGCCGTCGCCGCGGCCACCGCCGCCGCCAGGTTGACGGAGACCAGCTTGGACAAGCCCGGCTCCTCCATCGTCACGCCGTAGAGGATGTCGGCCGCCTCCATCGTCTTGCGGTTGTGCGTGATGACCAGGAACTGCGTCTGGGTCGTCAGCTCCCGCAGCACCCGCAGGAAGCGATAGATGTTGGCGTCGTCGAGCGGCGCGTCCACCTCGTCGAGCACGCAGAACGGGCTGGGCCGGAAGTAGAAGATGGCGAACAGCAGGGCCAGACCGGTCAGGGCGCGCTCGCCGCCCGACATGAGGGAGACGGACTGCAGGCGCTTGCCACGCGGCTGGGCCATCAGCTCGACGCCGGTGTCGAGCGGATCGCCGCCCTCCTCGGCCTCGACCAGCCGCAGCTCGGCCCGCCCGCCCTCGAAGAGGCGCGCGAAGATCCGGCCGAAGTGGCCGTTGACCTCCTCGAACGCCTGGGCGAAGCGGTCCTGGGCGGTCCGCGTCATGCCGCGCAGGGCCTTCTCCATGTCCTTGATCGACGCGGTGAGGTCGTCGTGCTGGGTTCGCAGGAACGTCAGGCGCTCGTCCAGCTCGCGGTACTCCTCGTCGGCGACGAGGTTGACCGGCCCGATCGCCTCCAGCTTGTCGTCGAGCTCGGTCAGCCGCTCGCGGACCGGCACCAGATCGCGCGTGGAGTCGTGCTGGTCGCGCAGCGCCGTCACGTCCACGCCGTACGCGCGATACGCCTCCTGCGCCAGCTCCTCGCGGCGCACGCGGCCCTCGGTCGCCTTCAGCTCGATCTCGTGGATCGCGCTGATGAGTCGGTTCAGCTCGCCCTGCACGGTCCGCGCCTCGTCCTCGATCGCGCGCAGCTCGTCGACCAGGCCCTGGTGACTCTCCCCCGCCCCTCGCGCCTCGTCCTCGCGCCGGTCCCGCTCGACGGCGACGTCACGGGCGGCGACGTCGGTGCGCTCGCGCTCGGCCCCCAGCCACGCGCGCCGTTCGCCGAGCTGGCCCTGCCGCAGCCGGGCCTGGTCGATGCGCCCGGTGAAGTCCGCCTCCATCTCGTCCAGTCGGGCCAGCTCGCGTCCGAGCGCCTCGGTGCGCTCGGCAAAGCCGGCCAGCTCGACCTGACCGGAGGTGAGCCGGGCCACCAGCGCGGTCTCGGCCTCCTGGGCCGCGGCGATCGCCGCCCGCGCGGCAGCCATCACCGCCTCGTGGCGCGACTCCGCGGCGGAGGCGGTGTCGATGTGCTGACCGAGCCGGGCCAGCAGCGTGTCGGTCTCGGCGGCCTCGCCGGCCACCTGCCGCGACTCCGCGCCGATCGTCTCGAGGTGGCGGTGCACGCGCTCGTGCTCGCGCACCGACTGCTCGAGATCCTTCTCGTTGGCCACGCGCTCGGCCTGGCGCGTCTGGACGGATTGCTCGAGGCCGGACAACCGCGCGCGCAGCGTCGCGACCTCGGCGCCGAGCGCGGCCACCGTCGTCTGCTCGGCGTCCACGGTCTCCGTCAGCCGCCGGACCTCGTCCTCCAGCTCGCGCAGCTGGCGCCGGCGCGTGAGGAGCGACTGCGGCGAGGTCGAGCCCTCGGAGCCGCCGCGCAGCCGGCCGGTCGGCGAGAGCACCTCGCCGGCGGGGGTCACGTAGGTCGCGACCACGCCGTTGCGCCGCCAGAGCGCCTCGGCCTGGTCCAGATGCTCGACGACGGCGACCTGGCCGAGCAGATACTGCAGCAGGCTCGGCGTCCGGGCCGTGACGTGCTTCACCACCCAGCGCAGATCGCTCGACGGCGGGGTCGAGTGGGAGGCGCCGTAGTCCAGCGTCTCCAGCGGCAGGAAGGTCGCCGAGCCGTGGCCGTGATCGTGGAGCCACGACACCCCGGCGCGCGCGTGCTCGAACCGCTCGACGACGACCCATTGCAGCCGCTCGCCCAGCACCGCCTCCACCGCCCGCTCCAGCCCCGGCTCGACCTCCAGGAGATCGGCCACCGTGCCCACGACCCCACCGAGCGCCGGAGTCTCGCCCTCGGCGAACACCGCGCGCACACCGGCACCGTAGCCCTCGCGCGCGAGCTCGAGCTCGCGGACCGCATCACGGCTGGAGCTGCGCGCCGCGAGATCCAGACGGGCCCGGGCCAGCCGCGCCTCGGCATCCGCCAGGCGCGCCGCGCGATCGCTCAGCACCGCCGCCAGCCGCTCCCGCTCGGCCACGAGCGAGGTCAGCGCGGTGACGGCCTGATCGCGCGCGGACTCCAGCGTCGCGCGCTGACCCGTGAGCAGCTCCGCCTCCGCCTGGGCCTCGGCCAGCTCGTGGGCGAGGCGCTCGCCGCGTCGGCCGAGCTGTGCCTGCCGCTCGCGAAGCTCGCCGGCCTGGCGCATGAGGTCCACGCGCTCGGCCGCCACCCGCATCTGCTCCAGTCGCAACGCCTCCAGGCGATCGCGTTCGGCGGCGAGCCCGGCGCGATGGCCGGCGACCTCGGACTCCAGGGCCTGGACGGCCGCGCTTCGCTCGGCCGTGAGCCGCTCCGCCTCGGCCAGCGCCGCCAGCCCGGCCTCGCGCTCGCCCACGATGGCCTCCAGCCGCTCCGTCGCGCCCCGCACTTCCTCGTCGAGGCGGGCGGCTTCTTCGTCCAGCTCCTGGAGCTGCACGCCCATCTGCTCGCGCCGCTCCAGCAGACGCTCCAGCTCGCCCTGGATCTTCTGCACGGACTGCCGGAGATCGCTCAGCCGATGCTCGCTCGTCTGCAAGGCCTCGCGCTGCTGCGCCTCGCGGGCCGCCAGCCCGGCCTGGCGCGCACGCACGCCCTGCTCGGCGTCGCGCAGCCTGGTCAGCTCCTGAGCCATCGCCTCGGCCTGGGCGCTGAGCCCGGCGAAGTCGGCGGCCACCAGGGTTAAAGCCAGCTCGCGCCGTTCGCTCTGCAACGCCTTGTACTGCTGGGCCTTCTTCGCCTGGCGTTCGAGCGATCCGAGCTGGCGGCGCACCTCGTCCATGACGTCGCGGACCCGGACGAGATTCTGACGGGCGGCGTCGAGCTTGCCCTGCGTCTCGTTGCGCTGCTGCTTGTAGCGGGCGATCCCGGCCGCCTCCTCGATGAACACGCGGCGCTCGTGCGGCTTGGCGGTCAGGACGTGGTTGAGCTTGTCCTGGTCCATGACCGAGTACGCGCGCGGATTGGCGCCGGTGCCGGCGAAGAGGTCGAGGATGTCACGCAGCCGGGTCGGCTGCTTGTTCAGCAGGTACTCGCTCTCACCGGTGCGATACAGCCGACGGGAGACCGCGATCTCGCTCCACGGCACCGACAGCGCGCCGTCGTTGGAAAAGCTCAGCTCGACCTCGGCCAGGCCGATCGGCTTGCGCGAGCCGGTGCCGTGGAAGATCAGATCCTCCATGCGCTGGCCGCGCAACGACTTGGCGCTCTGCTCGCCCAGGGCCCAGCGCACGGATTCCGAGATATTACTCTTGCCGCAGCCGTTCGGGCCCACGATGCCGGTGATACCGGGCAGGACCTTGACGACGGTTTTCTCCGCGAACGACTTGAACCCGTGGAGTGTGATCGCCTCTAGGCGCATGCGAGATTCTGGCACGGACCTCGCCGAGGCGCCTAAAGAAAAACACCAGCCATGGGGGACGCCGGGGCCCCCGACCCCAGATATCGAGGACCCTGGCTGTCCTAGCGGACCCGCCGTGTCGCGGCTCTAGCGCCGGGGGTGACCCGGGTCGCCGGCGGTCACTTCTTGAAGAGGTTCCCGAACGAGCGGCGGGCGTCCTCGGGCCGCGCGGAGCCGCCCGAGGTATCACGCTCGACCGTCACCATGAGCGAGAAGCGCGGGCAGTCGTTCAGCGCCCGCTTGTCGGCCACGCGCTCGGCGATGTCCTGCGCGCACTCGAACCGGCGGGCGGTATCGAAGTGGGCGCACTGTCGGCAGGCGTGCAGCTCGCCCCGGCAGTGCGGGCACTGGGTGAGCGAGTCGGCCGTGATCGGCAACACCGCGCCGCACTCCGCGCAGCGCGACGTCGGACGGTTCCGGAGAATGCCGAAGGTGCCGCTGGGCGGGCGTGGCGGCTCCCGTGGTGGCTCGCGCGGATCCTGCTTGCCACCGCCGCCACTGCGATAGCCCTGCTGCCGGTACTTGCGGTCGCTCATCCGTCGACGTGGGGGGCCCCGGCACGGCCCCCCACACCCCCCAGCCCTCGGAGCGCCCCGGGAAACCCGTGGCGCTCCTCGATCACCCGCGTGCTCATCCGTGCTGGAGGTAGTGGCACTTCTTGTACTTCTTGCCGGAGCCGCAGTAGCACGGATCGTTACGCCCGATCTTCGCGCCGGTCGGCGTCCTGGGCGTCGGCGTCGGGCGCGACACCGCGACGGGCGCCGGCGGCGCGCCGCTAGGGCGCTCGCCCGGCATCTCGCCGCGCATCTCCTGCGTCCGGGCCCACGCCGTCACCGCCGGCAGCTCCATGGGCGCGTCACGGACGATCTGGACCTTGAAGAGCCGCTCGACGACGGCGGCCTTCACCCGCTCCACCATGTCCTGGAAGAGATCGAAGGCTTCCTTCTTGTACTCGGTGAGCGGGTCGCGCTGGCCGTAGCCGCGCAGCCCGATGCCTTCCTTGAGATGGTCGATCGACAGCAAGTGGTCCTTCCACTGCGTGTCGATGACGATCAGCATCTCGTGGCGCTCCAGCGCGCGCAGCAGGTCGGTGCCGAGCTCCTGCTCGCGCTCGCCGTAGCGCGCCCTCACCGCCTCGGTGACGAGCTCCTCCAGCGCGGCGCGCGCGGCCAGGTCCTCGTAGCGGTCGGGCGCGATCCGCACGTCGAACTGGCGGTTCAGCGCCTCACCGAGGCCCGTCAGGTCCCACTCCTCGGCGTGGGCATCGGCGGGTGCGTGGCCGTCGAGCGTGGTGGCCACCATGTCGTCCATCCACTCGGCCACGGTGTCGGCCTGGCTGGCGCCGTCGAGGATCTGCCGGCGCATGCCGTAGATGATCTCGCGCTGCTTGTTCATCACGTCGTCGTACTCGAGCAGGTGCTTGCGGATCTCGAAGTTGTGCGTCTCCACGCGCTTCTGGGCGGTGCCGATGGCGCGTGTCACCAGCTTGTGCTCGATCGGCTCCCCTTCCTCCATGCCGAGGCGGTCCATGATCGACTGGATCCGCTGCGAGCCGAAGATGCGCAGCAGGTCGTCCTCGAGCGAGAGGTAGAAGCGCGAGGAGCCGGGATCACCCTGCCGGCCCGAGCGGCCGCGGAGCTGATTGTCGACGCGGCGCGACTCGTGCCGCTCGGTGCCGACGATGTGGAGGCCGCCCCGCTCGATCACGCGCTGGTGCTCGGGCTCGGTGACCCGCCGCGCCTCCTCCAGCGCGGCCGCCCGCGCTTCGGGGGCGGCGGTCGCGGGATCGAGCCCCTTCTTGCGGAGGATCTCCTTCGACAGGAAATCGGCGTTGCCGCCGAGCAGGATGTCGGTGCCGCGTCCGGCCATGTTGGTGGCGATGGTCACCGCCCCCTCCCGACCGGCCTGGGCCACGATCTCGGCCTCGCGCTCGTGGTACTTGGCGTTGAGGACCTCGTGCCGGACGCCGCGCTTCTTGAGCAAGGCCGACAGCCGCTCCGACTTCTCGATCGAGACGGTGCCGACCAGGATCGGCTGGCCCTTCTCGTTGCGCTCCCGGATATCGGCCACGACGGCGTCGAACTTCTCGCGCTCGGTCTTGTACACGACGTCCGGATTGTTGAGACGGATGAGCGTCCGATTGGTCGGGACGACGGTCACGTCCAGCTTGTAGATCTTGGCAAACTCTTCCGCCTCGGTCTCGGCGGTGCCGGTCATACCGGCCAGCTTGTCGTACATCCGGAAGTAGTTCTGGAACGTGATGGTCGCCAGCGTCTGGTTCTCGCGCTCGATCCGCACGCCTTCCTTCGCCTCGACGGCCTGGTGCAGGCCGTCCGACCACCGCCGGCCCGGCATGAGCCGCCCGGTGAACTCGTCGACGATGATCACCTCGCCGTCCTTGACCATGTAGTCCACGTCCCGGCGGAACAGCGAGTGGGCTCGCAGTCCCTGCTGGATGTGGTGGAGGGCGTCGATGTGCTGGGGGTCGTAGAGGTTGTCGATGCCCAGCAGCCGCTCGCACGAGGCGATCCCGGCCTCGGTCAGCGAGACGGTCTTGGCCTTCTCGTCGACGATGAAGTCGCCCGCCTTCTGCTCCTCGATCTCCGAGAGCTTCCCCTCGACGATCGTCGCCGCCCGCTTGAGCTTCGGAATGATCCGGTCGATCTTGAAGTACAGGTCGGTCGACTGCTCGGCTGGCCCCGAGATGATCAGCGGCGTCCGCGCCTCGTCGATCAGGATCGAGTCGACCTCGTCGACGATCGCGTAGTTCAGCTCGCGCTGGACCAGCTCGTCCAGCGCGAAGCGCATGTTGTCGCGCAGGTAGTCGAAGCCGAACTCGTTGTTGGTGCCGTAGGTGATGTCGGCCGCGTACGCCTCGCGCCGCCCGATGGGCCGCAGCGCGGTCATGCGCACGTCGGCCGTGACGTAGGCCGGGTCGTACTGGAACGAGGCCTCGTGCTGGATGACGCCGACCGTGAGGCCGAGCGCCTGGTAGATCGGGCCCATCCACTGGGCGTCGCGTTTCGCCAGGTAGTCGTTCACGGTGACGATGTGGACGCCCTTGCCCGACAGCGCGTTGAGGTAGGCCGGCAGCGTGGCGACCAGCGTCTTGCCCTCGCCGGTGGCCATCTCCGCGATCGTCCCCTCGTGCAGCACCATGCCGCCGATGAGTTGCATGTCGAAGTGGCGCATGCCGACCCGACGGCGCGCCGCCTCCCGGCACACCGCGAAGGCCTCCGGCAGGAGGGCGTCGAGCTCCTCGCCGTCGGCCGTCCGCTTGCGCAGCTCGTCGGTCTTGGCGGCGAGCCCGGCGTCGTCGAGCTGTTGCATCTCGGGCTCGAGCGCGTTGATCTGGGCGACGGCGGGTTTCATCCGCTTCACGTCGCGCTCGTGCTTCGTGCCGAACACCGTGCGGAGGATGGCAGCGATCATGATCTGCCGCCCATTATACAGGCCGGGTCCGCGCGGCCCTCGCGTTCAACCCGTCCGCCCGCGCCGCGCGCCCAGCAGGCCGCGGGCGTGCTCACGAGCCGCCGCGGTGACGCTGGCGCCGCCCAGCATGCGGGCGATCTCCTCCACCCGCTCGCCGGCGGCCATCGCCGTCACCGCCACCTTCGTCCGACCGCCGCGGACGCTCTTGCCCACGCGCAGGTGGTGCTGGGCCAGCGCCGCGACCGGAGCGAGGTGGGTGACGCACAGCACCTGGCGCCCCTGGGCGGCGGCCGCCAGCGTCTGGCCCACCACCGAGGCCACCCGCCCGCCGATGCCGGCGTCGACCTCGTCGAAGATGAGCGTCGGCACGCGATCGGCCCGGGCCAGGACCGAGGTCAACGCGAGCATCGTGCGCGAGAGCTCACCGCCGGAGGCCACGCGGGCCAGCGGCCGGACGTCCTCGCCGGGGTTCGTGGACAGCCGCAGCTCGACGCGGTCGACGCCACGCGGCCCGACCTCGGACGAGCGCTCGAGCCCCACCTCGAACACCGCTCGCTCCATCCCGAGCGTCCGCAACGCCCGCTCCACCTGACCGGCCAGCCGCGTGGCGGCCGCCCGGCGCCGCTCGGAAAGCGCACCCGCCGCGGCCGTCAGCTCGGCCTCGAGCTCGGCCAGCACCCGCTCCTGCTCCGCCACCACCTCGTCGTGGCGCTCGCTCCGCTCCAGCTCACGCGCGGCCTCGTCGCGAAAGCGGAGCATCGCCGCCTCGCCGTCGCCGTACTTGCGCTGCAGGCGGGTCAGGGCGTCGAGCCGCTCGTGGATGGCGTCCAGCCGTCCGGGCTCGGCCACGATCCCGTCGCGCAGCCGCCGGATGCCGCCCAGCGCCTCCTCGACCTGCAGCCGGGCGGCCTCGACCGGTTCGCCGGGCGCCGCCAGCGCGGGATCCAGCCGGCCCAGCTCCTGGAGGATCCGAGCGGCGCGGGCCAGCCGTTCGGAGGCCGACTGCGGAGCGTCGTCCAGGAGTGCGGCCGCCTCGGCCAGGCCGCTCGTGAAGCGCTCGGCGTGCTGCAGTCGCCTCAGCTCGGTGCGGAGCGCCTCCTCCTCGCCGATCTGCAGCCGCGCCGCGTTCAGCTCGCCGACCTGGAAGCGCAGGAGATCCTCGCGCTGCGCGCGGTCGCGCGCGGCGGTGCGCGTGTGCTCGGCCTCCTCGCGGGCGGCCCGGTGCTTGCCGTGCAGCGCCGCCACCTGCGCGCCCGCGTCCTCGGCGTCGGCGAAGCGGTCGAGCAGCTCGAGCTGGCGGGCCGGCTCGAGCAACCGCTGGTGCTCGTGCTGCCCGTGCACCTCCACCAGCACGTCACCCAGGCGCTCCAGCAGCCCGACGGTCACCGGCGAGTCGTTGACGAAGGCGCGGTGACGGCCCGAGCGGGCCAGCTCGCGCCGCACGACGATCTCGCCGTTGTCGTCGGCGGCGAGCCCGGCCTCGTCCAGCACCGCCCGGGCGGTGGCGGCGCCGTCGAGAGCGAACACCGCCTCCACCGTCGCCGTCTCGGCCTCGGTACGAATCACGTCGGTCTGGGCCCGGGCGCCGCGGACGAGCACGATGGCGTCCACGAGGATCGACTTGCCGGCGCCCGTCTCGCCGGTGAGGACGTTGAGGCCGGAGGCGAAGGAGACGGCGACGGACTCGACGACCGCGAAGTTCTTGAGACGCAGCTCGCGAAGCATCGTCCCGATGCTAGGTCACGGGATGGTCGGGCTCAAGCAGTATCCGGGCGGAGACGCGCTCTAGCGCTCGCCCCACTTGAGCTTGGTGCGCAGGACGGAGAAGAAGTCCTTCTGGTCGAAGCGCAGGAGGCGGATGCGGGCGACGGCCTTGCCGACCTCCACCGTGTCGCGCTCGCGCAGCGACACGCCGACCTGCCCGTCCATGGTCAGCATGACCTCTTGATCACCCCGCAGGGTGACGTCGATGCGCTGCGCGCCCGGCAGCACGATCGGCCGGTTGCTCAGCGTGTGCGGCGCGATCGGCGTCAGCACGACCGCGTCCATCGTGGGGAACAGGATCGGCCCCCCGGCCGAGAGGTTGTAGGCCGTCGACCCGGTCGGCGTCGAGATGATGAGGCCGTCGGCCCGGTAGGCCGTCGCGTGACGGCCGTCGACCGAGACCGCGAGGTCGATGATGCGGCTCATCGCCGACTTGGTGATGACCACGTCGTTGAGCGCGACGTACTCTCCGACCGGCTGGCCGCCTCGCACCAGGCGGGCCGAGAGCATCATGCGCTCCTCGACCGCCATGGCGCCGGCCAGCAGGGCCTCCATCGCGGGCAGCAGCTCGTCCAGCGTGGTGGCGGTGAGAAAGCCGAGGCCGCCGAGGTTGATTCCGAGGATGGGCACGCCGAGGTCGCCGACGGCCCGGGCCATCGACAGCAGGGTGCCGTCGCCGCCGAGGACGATGAGGGCGTCGACCTGACCGGGGAGGTCGCTCTTGCTGGCCGAGGTGACCGAGGCCCCCGGGGCCAGGCCCGCCGTCTCCTTCTCGAGCACGACGGTGAGGCCGCGCGCGCCCAGCCAGTCGAGCAGCGTCAGGACCACCCGCTGCGCCTCGACCGCGTCGGGCTTGGCGACCAGCCCGACGCGCTTCACGCAAGCGCCTCCACGACCGCGCGCTCGATCAGCGATTCCAGATTCGCCGCGGTGCGGCCCTGCGCGGAGAGATGCAGGAAGAACTCGCGGTTGCCCTTGGGCCCGCGCAGCGGCGAGGCGGTGACGCTCAGCGCGTGCCAGCCCCGCAGCACCGCGTAGCGGGCCAGCCGCTGGACCACCGCCCGATGCTGGGCCGGCTCGCGGACCACGCCGCCCTTGCCGACGTGCTGGCGGCCGACCTCGAACTGCGGCTTCACCAGCGCCACGATCTCGCTGCGCGGCGCCAGCACGCCGAACACGGCGGGCAGGATCTTCTCGAGTGAGATGAACGACACGTCGATGACGGCCAGCGACGGCTGCTCGTCGAACACGCGCGGGTCGAGCGCGCGGGCGTTCGTCTGCTCCATCACCACGACCCGCGGGTCCTTGCGCAGCTTGACGTCGAGCTGGGCGGTCCCCACGTCGACGGCGAACACGCGGATCGCACCGCGCTGCAGCAGGCAATCCGTGAAGCCGCCGGTGGAGGAGCCGACGTCGATGCAGACGCGCCCCTTCACCGCCACCGTGAAGCTCTGCAGGGCGTGCACGAGCTTCTCGCCGCCGCGGCTGACGAAGGGCGAGCGGCCGCGCAGGTCGAGGTCGGCGTCGGTGGGAATGAGTGAGCCCGCCTTGTCGACCCGCTGGCCGTCGACCATGACCTCGCCGGCCAGGATCAGCCGGGCGGCCTTCTCGCGGCTCTCCACGAGGCCCTTGTCGACCAGCAGCCGATCGAGCCGAACCCGGGACGCCATGCCCTGGATTATAGGCGACGGCTTTGCCGGGGCCGGAGGAGAAACAGGAGCACGATGCCGCCCAGGAATCCGCCGATGTGAGCGAACCACGCGACGCCTCCACTTTCCCCGCGCCCCAGAGTCTGGGCGCTGCTGTATGTGAGGTAACCGTTCAGGAGCTGCAGGATGATCCAGAATCCCAGCACGATGAGCGCCGGCACCCGGAAGAACTTGATGAAGAACCCGAACATCACCAGGGTCAGGATGGTCGCGTGGGGGAAGAGCAGCAGATAGGCGCCGAGCACCCCCGAGACCGCCCCGCTGGCGCCGATCATCGGCACGTTCGAGGTCGGGGTGATGAGGGTCTGCCCGACCGCCGCCACGACCCCCGAGGCCAGATAGAAGAGCACGAAGCGGCCATGCCCGATCGTGTCCTCGACGTTGTTGCCGAAGATCCACAGGAACAGCATGTTTCCGCCGACGTGGAGCAGCCCGCCGTGCAGGAACATCGACGTGAAGATGGTCGCCCACGGATGCGGGAAGTCGTCGACGAGTCGCCCGAAGCCGCACGACTGGGTCAGCCGACACGGCGTGACGCCGAACTCGACGATGAAGGCCTGGGCGGCCCCCGCCCCCGGTCCGCGCGCGTCGATCCCGAGCGAGATCTGGTACAGGAACGCCAGCAGGTTGAGGCCGATGAGCCCCACGGTGACCACGGGCCACGACCGGCTGGGGACGTCGTCCTTCAACGGGAAGATCACCGCGATCCCGCCTTGGGCGGTTGCACGACGACGACCGTGGGCCGGGTGAGGTACTGCCGGGCGACGCGCTCCACGTCGGCCACGGTCACCGCCTCGACCGCCCGCCCGAAGCGCTCGGGAAAGTCCCAGCCGGCGCCGGTGACCTCGAAGAACGCCATGTACCACGCGTGCCGTGCATTCGTGCGGCGATCCATGGCGAGGTTGCCGAGCAGGTACGCCTTGGCGCGAGCCAGCTCGCGCTCGCTCACCGCCTCGACGCGGATGCGCTCGATCTCCCCCAGCACGCCCGCCTCGGCGGCCTCGGCGTTGGGCGGCGCCGTCCCCATGTGGGTGATCAGGAACGATGGCCCCGTGCGAAACGTGCCCAGCACGCCGACCGAGTAGGCCAGGCCCCGCTTGTCGCGCAGCTCGATGAACAGGCGGCCCGACATGCCGCCGCCGAGCACGGTGCCGAGCACGCGCACGGCCGCGTAGTCCGGCTGGGTGAGCGCGGGCCCGAGGTAGCCAACCAGCACCTGGGCCTGCTGAACGGGCCGCTCGACCACACGCCGATCCAGGCGGGCCGTCGCCTCGCCCGGGTCGGGCGGGATCGGAGCGCCCGCCGTCGGCGCCGGCCGGAACAGGCGCTCGGCCAGTCGCAGCACCCGCGCGGCCTCCACGTGGCCACTCACGGCGAGCACCATCCGCTCGGGCCGGTAGATCGCGGCGTAGTGCGCCTGGAGGGCGGCGCGATCGATCCGCTCGATGCTCTCGCGCCGCCCGATGCTCGGCCACGAGTACGGATGCCGTCCGTACAGGTCTCGCAGGAGCGAATCGAACGCGCGCTGGAACGGCGTGTCGCCGCGCGTCTGGATCGCGCTCTGGATGAGGCGGCGCTCCCGCTCGATCTCCTCGCCCGGCACCGTCGGGCGCAGCGCGACCTCGCCCACCAGCCGCAGCAGCTCCTCCCAGTTGCGCGCCAGGGCGCTGCCTCGCACCTCGCCGTACTCGACGTCGCCGGAGGCGTCGAGCGATCCACCGAGATCCTCGATGGCCTCGGTGAGCTGCAGCGCCGTGTAGCGGTGGGTACCGCGCACCATCACCCGGTGCAGGAAGTTCGTGATCCCGGCGGTGTCGGGTGTCTCGAACAGGGAGCCGGCCCGCACCTGCAGCGACGCGGCCATCACCCCCACCGACGCGTCCTGCCGCACGACCACGGTGAGCCCGTTGGGCAGTACACGGCGGGTGACGGAGGGCGGCGGCGCCGTGGCGGACGCCACCCCCGTCACCGCCAGCAGCACCAGCGCGACGAGCACACGCCTCACGGCTGGGGCGGCACCAGCGCGATGCGCACGTAGCGCTCGGGGTCCAGGTAGCGCCGGGCCACCGCCTGCACCTGCGCCGCCGTCACCGAGCGGATGCGATCGACGTACACCAGCTCTTCCTCGAGCCGCCAGATCGTCTCGGCCTTGCCGTAGGCGTGCGCCCGCCCCTCGGCCGTCTCGGTGGAGAACTCGTGGTCGACCTCCGCCGCCGTGATCGCGCGCTTCAGCTCCGTCGCGGTGACACCGCCGTCGCGCACGCGCCGGATCTCGCTCAGGATCTCGGCCTCCGCGCGCGGAAGCTGCCCGGGCTCGAGCTGGGCGGTGATCATGATCAGCCCCGCGCCCTCCATGGCGCTCAGGCCGCTGTTGATCGAGCTGACGATGCCCTGGCGCTCCCGGATCGACGCCACCAGGCGCGAGGCCTTGGTGCGCCCGAGGATCGACATGAGCAGGTCGAGGGCCGGGGTGTCGGCGTGATCGAGACGCGGCGCCTGCCAGGCCAGACCGAGCTGGGCCTGAGCGCCGGGGCGAATGGTCTCCTGGCGCACGGGGCGCAGCGCGGGTGGCGGCGGCGACGGCAGGCGCCCGGTACCGCTGCGCGGTAGCGTGCCGAGCGTGGCGCGGGCGACGCGCAGCACCTCGTCGGGGTCGACCGCGCCCACCACCACGAGCGTGAACATCTCGGGCACGTAGTGGCGCCGATAGAACGACACCAGCGTCTCCCGGCTCAGCGCGGTGATCAGCTCGGCCCGTCCGATGACCGGCCGCCCGTAGGGATGCCCCTCGTACGCCGAGGCGAAGAGCTGCCGGACGAGGAAGCGGCGCGGGCTGTCCTCGTTGAGCCGCATCTCCTCGAGGACCACCTGCTTCTCGGCTTCCAGCAGGCCCGCCTCCAGGCTCGCGTTCACCCCGACGTCCGCCATCATCTCGATCGCCGGCACCACCTGCCGGCCTGGCAGGACGGTGTGGTAGAAAGTGTAGTCCCACGACGTGCCGGCGTTGATGCGGCCACCGACGCCTTCCACCTCACGCTCCACGAATCCGGGCGGGCGTGTCGCCGTCCCCTTGAAAAGCATGTGCTCGAGGTAGTGGGCCAGCCCCAGCTCCGTCGCCGCCTCGTCACGGCCACCCGCTCGCACCCAGAGCTGCACGGCCACGACATCGCTGGCGCGATGCTCCTGGATGATGACCGGAATCCCGTTGGGCAGGATGTGGCGCGCGGGACCGGAAGGGCGTGCGGCCGGGCGGGACGAGGGCCGTGAGGCGCTGCACCCGCCGGAAACCAGCATGACGAGCAGCACCACCCCGATTCGCACCGGCAGCGACATGAGCTTTTAGAGGCTACCACATAGACTTCCTCGGACCCCCTTCTGGCCGTCCCATCCCAGGACAAAACGCGTTACACGGCGTCGGGCAGAATGCCGTACCCCAGCCGGGCCCCGCCGGGCACCTCGTCTGGATCGGAGGCCGATCTCCTCGTAACTATGCCTATTTGCTGACCTTCCAGATCGAATGGCGCCTGGCATCCCGGTTGCTCCATGCATAGCCTCAAGTTGAGGGCACCGGTTGGACGCCCGGTGGAATCTGAAGAGGGTGCCAGGCGGGCCGAGACATCCAGTGGTGGCCAGTGGGGCCGCCAGGACAAGTAGCGAACGAAACACGCAAAGGATGGAGAGAAATGAAGAAACTGTTTGCAACACTCATGAGTGTGGCGATGCTGGCCACGTTCACCCCGGTCGGCGAGGCGCAGACCTCCTGCCCCGCGGAAGTCAGCAAGGCCAAGGAGCTCCTCGCGATGAAGGGCTCCGTCGCCAAGGGTCAGGATGTGCAGGCGCCGCGTTCGCTCGCCGGCGCTCGAGGCCAGGACACCCAGGCTCCCCGCACCTCGGGCACCCAGGCTCCGCGTGGCCAGGACACCCAGGCCCCGCGTGGTCAGGACTCGCAGGCTCCCCGCTCGCTCGCCGGTGCTCGCGGTCAGGACACCCAGGCTCCGCGCGGCCAGGACACCCAGGCCCCGCGTGGCCAGGACAAGCAGGCTCCGCGCGGTCAGGACACCCAGGCCCCGCGTGGTCAGGACACCCAGGCTCCGCGTGGTCAGGACACCCAGGCTCCGCGTGGTCAGGACACCCAGGCTCCGCGTGGTCAGGACACCCAGGCTCCGCGTGGTCAGGACACCCAGGCTCCGCGTGGTCAGGACACCCAGGCTCCGCGTGGTCAGGACACCCAGGCCCCGCGTGGCCAGGACAAGCAGGCTCCGCGCGGCCAGGACACCCAGGCCCCGCGTGGTCAGGACACCCAGGCCCCGCGTGGTCAGGACACGCAGGCTCCGCGCGGTCAGGACACCCAGGCCCCGCGTGGCCAGGACAAGCAGGCTCCGCGCGGTCAGGACGTGCAGGCTCCGCGCGGTCAGGACACCCAGGCCCCGCGTGGTCAGGACAAGCAGGCTCCGCGTGGTCAGGACGTGCAGGCTCCGCGTGGTCAGGACACTCAGGCCCCGCGCGGTGCGGACACCCAGGCTCCTCGGACGGCCGCTGCTTCCAAGCCGGCCGGCGCGAGCAAGGCGACCGCGCTGATCAAGGAGGCCGAAGCTGCGTGCAAGGCCGGCGACATGACGACGGCGAAGGCAAAGGCCGAGGCCGCGATCGCCGAGCTGAAGTAAGCAGCGAACGCTCGCAGTATCGAGAGGCTCCAGGGACAACCCTGGAGCCTCTCGCGTTTCGGCGCTAGAATTCCGGCGATGCGCCCCCACCTCGCCCTTCTCGCCGCCCTTCTCGTTCTCGGGCCCGCCACCACCCGCGCGCAGGAGCCCACGCTACAGGAGATGCTGCTGCGCGCCAAGCCGGCCGTCGCCCTCGTCGTGGCCGAAGTCGGCGCCCAGGTGACGCTGCGGTGCGGGGTCGCCGACAAGACGGTCGCGCCCGCTCCCTATCGCGAGAGCGGCACGGCGTTCCTCGTCAGTCCTCGCGGCTGGCTCATCACCAACGCCCACGTCGTATTCGTCGCGCACGACCCGCCGCGACAGTGGATGACCACGCACCTCGTCGAAAAGGCCTTTCGCACCGAGTGCCTCCCCGAGCTGCTCGCCAAACGCGGCCTGGCGCCGGGCGAACGTCCCGACGTCGAGGGCGCGCTGACGCGCCAGGCGATCGCGGCCACGCCCGCCGAGCGGGTGACGCTCGAGCCCGGACTCTTCATACGCTTGCAGAATGGTCTCCGGCTGACGGCGAGGATCGCGAAGTACAGCCCTCCGCTCGCGGGGGAGGCCAGCTCGGGCCGCGACCTCGCGCTGCTTCGCGTGGAAGCCGCCGACATGCCGACCCTCACGCTCGGAGATTCGTCCGGTCTGAAGATCGGCGACAAGCTGTCGGTGATCGGCTTCCCCGGCGTCGTGAGCAGCCACGAGCTGCTGGACCCCACCGCCAAGCCGCAGGCCTCGGTCACGCACGGCGCGGTGTCCGGCCTCAAGCAGGATCGCGCCAACCAGGCGGTCATCCAGACGGACGCCGCCGCCGAGGCCGGGACCAGCGGCGGCCCCGTGGTGAACGCCGCCGGCCGCGTCATCGGAGTGATGACGGCCGGCACTCAGGGCGAGGGCGGCGCGGTCCAGGGATTCAACTTCATCATTCCGGTCGCGGCCGTGAACGAGTTCCTGAGCGGCACGACGGTGGCGCTGGACGAGACGAGTCGATTCAACATCGCCTGGAACGCCGGTCTGAGCGCGTTCTTCTCGGGCCACCACTCGCGCGCCACCCCGCATCTCGTCGAGGCCAATCGCCTCCTCCCCGAGCTCCCCGACGTCGAGCGCATCACCACGGAGAACGCCGCGGGCGCGAAGACACAACCGCTGCTGCCGTGGGGCCAGGTCGGCGCCGGCCTCGTCAGCGCCGGCGTGGCCGGCTATGCCGCGCTGCTGGGCATGCGGTGGCGGCGCAATCGGTTCCGCATCAGCCCCTCGGAGGTGGCGCGCCTGCTCGAGGGCACCGACCCGCCCGCCATCCTCGACGTTCGCGAAGCCAGCGCCTACGAGCACAGCCCCGTGCGGATCCCCCGCTCCGTGCGGATGTCGGTGCAGGACATCTCCGACGGCGGCAAGGCGCCCGACGTCGACCGCGCACGGATGATCGTCGCCTACTGCACGTGACCGGACGAAATGTCGAGCGCCCGTGTGGCGCAGCAGCTCAAGGGCTCCGGCTACCAGAACGTCCGCGTGCTCAAGGGCGGCCTCGCGTCGTGGGTCAACGCCGGCCTGCCCCTCGAGGCGAAGTCCTAAGCGTCAGCTCGGGGGCGACGGCCTGCGGTGAAGTGGAAGTGCACGTGGTAGACGACCTGGCCGCCCTCGGGGCCGGTGTTGACGCCGAGGCGGAAGCCCTTCTCGGCATAGCCGGTCGCCTCGGCCAGCCGGCGAGCGGCCAGCACGCAGCGGCCGAGCAGGGCCGCGTCCTCCAGACTCGTCTCCAGCAGCGAGGCGATGTGGCGCTTCGGCACGATGAGCTGGTGCACGGGCGCCTTGGGATAGATGTCCTTGAATGCGACGACGGCGTCGTCCTCGTACGTGATGTCGGCCGGGCTCTGGCGCGCGATGATCCGGCAGAAGAGGCAGTCGCTCACGCGGGTCCTCCCGAAGCCCCTGCTATAATACGGCCTCCGCTGATCCGGCTCGACGAAAAGGAGTCTCGCGATGGGAACGTGTCCGAAGTGCAAGCACCGCATTCGCAAGAACGGCAACCACGTGAAACTGGGCTCGGTCTGGTACCACAAGGCCTGCCCCGCGCGTCCCGCCAAGCCCGCCGCCGCCACCGCGTAGCGCCGCCGTGATGGCGCTTCGCGAACCGTCGCCGCGCGCCTGAGGCGAGGCCCGAGACCCAATGATCCATCGGCCCCTGGGGCCGGCGATCGTCTGGCTGGCGCTGGTCCTCTTCCTCGGCATCGCCTACTTCGGGCCGCAGCAGACCCAGCACCAGATCGTGCCGCTGCTGCGGGGGCTGGTGCCCTGGCTATCGGTCTCGACGCTGAAGGCAATCCACGCGGTCTTGCGCAAGCTCGCGCACGTCACGGAGTACGCCTGCCGTGTTCTGGCTCCGCGCCTTCCAGTATGGAACCCGCCTCGGCGTGGGGAAGGCGTCGTGGGCCACCCTGGCGGTGTGTCTGGCCTGCGCGATCGTCGACGAGATCCACTAGGCCCGCGTGCCCAATCGTCATGGTGGCGTGGAAGATGTCGTGCTCGATTCCCTGGGCGCCATCGCCGTGCTCCTGGTCGTGCGGTCCCGCCAGCACATCGCCGGGCGCGCCCAGGCTGGCGCCGCCGCGAGCCTAGATGGGGTCGGTGATGCGGACCTCGGCGTTGGTCCGGACGCCGAGGGTGGCGCCGCCGATGGTGTTGGTGATGGCGACCGAGAACGACTTGGTCGGCTGAGCGCCGGGCTCGATCTGTAGCGGGATGGTGATGGTCCGGCTCACCTGGCCGGCGTCGAACGTGAGAGTCCCGCTCGTCGTGTCGTAGTCGCCGGCGGCCGTGGCCGTCCCATCCACCGTGGTGAAGTCGACGCTCACCTCGCTGGCACTGCCGCCGGTCCGGGTGACGGTGAGCACGACGTTACACGGCAGGGCCGCGCACTCGGTCTTGTTGAAGAGCACCGCGGAGAACTGCACGACGCCGCCCACGTCGTTGTCGAGGATCGTGAGGGTGGCGGTGTCGCGCGGGCCGAGCGTGGCCCCGCCACTGGGGTTGGTCAGCGTCAGCACGACGGTCTCGTTCGCCTCGTCCAGCGTGTCGTTCGTGATCGGCACCGTCACCGTGCGGCTCATCACCCCGGCGTTGAAGGTGATGGTGGCCGGCGGCACCGGCACCGGCGGCACTGCCGTGTAGTCGAGCCCGGCCGTCGCCGTGCCGTTGCTCGTCGCGAAGTCCGCCGTCACCGGCCCGGCCGCGCCTCCGCTGCGGACCACCGTGATCGTCGCCACGGCCGTCGCCTCCGAGACCGTGTACGTCGCCGCCGAGAACTGGATCTGCCCACCCACGTCGTTGTCCGTGATCGTCAGCGTGGCGGTATTCTGCGACCCCAGGATCGCGCCGGCCGTCCCCGTCACCCCCGGGCCCAGCGTCAGGTGACCGTGCGATTCCCCTCGACCGCAGTGTTCGGCAGCGTCCGCACCGAGAACGACAACGTCTTCACCCCCGCCGCGAACGTCAACGTCCCCGCGCTGGTCACGTAGTCCACGCCCGCAGTGCCGCTGCCGTTGCTTGTCGTGAACGGCACGATCACCGTCCCCGTCGTCCCGCTCCGCTCCACGGCGATCGCGATCGTTCCCCCCTCGACGATCGAGTAGGTCGGGGATGCGAACTGCACCGCCGCCTCGTCGTCGACGATCTTGAGCTGGGCCGTGGACCGCGGCCCCAGCGTCGCGCCCCCACCCGGCGCGCTGAGCGTCAGCGTCACGAACCGGCTGCCCGTGGCGGTCGGGTTGCCGAGCACCGGAATCGACACGGTCTGGGTGCCCACGCTGGCCCCGAACGTGACCAGCGGGTTCGTCCCTGTGTAGTCGACCCCGGCCACGGCGCCGCTGTCTCCCGGACCATCACTCGTGTCGAACTGCACGGTCACGCCACTGGCGGCCCCGCCGCTCCGCATGACCGCGATCGGGGCCGAGAGGGCCGTCTCGGGCACCGTGTACAGCGCCTGGCTGAACTGCACCACCCCCGCCACGTCGTTGTCGAGGATCGTGAGGGTGGCGGTGTCGCGCGGACCGAGCGTGGCGCCGCCGGTGGGGTTGGTCAGCGTCAGCACGACGGTCTCGTTCGCCTCGTCCAGCGTGTCGTTCGTGATCGGCACCGTCACCGTGCGGCTCATCACCCCGGCGTTGAAGGTGATGGTGGCCGGCGGCACCGGCACCGGCGGCACTGCCGTGTAGTCGAGCCCGGCCGTCGCCGTGCCGTTGCTCGTCGCGAAGTCCACCGTCACCGGCCCGGCCGCGCCTCCGCTGCGGACCACCGTGATCGTCGCCACGGCCGTCGCCTCCGAGACCGTGTACGTCGCCGCCGAGAACTGGATCTGCCCACCCACGTCGTTGTCCGTGATCGTCAGCGTGGCGGTATTCTGCGACCCCAAAGCCGCACCGCCCGTCCCCGTCACCCCCGGCCCCAGTGTCAGGATGACCGTGCGGTTCCCATCGTCCGCGGTGTTCGCCAGCGTCCGCACCGGAAAGGACAACGTCTTCACCCCGGCCGCGAAGGTCAACGAGCCCGTGCTGGCCACGTAGTCCGCGCCCGCGGCGCCGGTGCCGTTGCTCGTCGCGAACGGCACGATCACCGTCCCCGTCGTCCCGCTCCGCTCCACGGCGATCGCGATCGTTCCCCCCTCGACGACCGAGTAGGTCGGGAATGCGAACTGCACCGCCGCCTCGTCGTCGACGATCTTGAGCTGGGCCGTGGACCGCGGCCCCAGCGTGGCGCCCCCGCTCGGCGCGCTGAGCGTCAGCGTCACGAACCGGCTGCCCGTGGCGCCCGGGTTGCCGAGCACCGGAATCGACACGGTCTGGGTGCCCACGCTGGTCCCGAATGTGACCAGCGGGTTCGTCCCTGTGTAGTCGACCCCGGCCACAGCCCCGCTCGCCCCCGGGCCGTCACTGGTGTCGAACTGTACGGTCACGACGGCGCCGCCGCCGCTCCGCGTGATGGCGATCGGCGCCGAGAGGGCCGTCTCGAGCACCGTGTACAGCGCCTGGCTGAACTGCACCACCCCCGCCACGTCGTTGTCCACGATCGTGAGGGTCGCGGTGTTGATCAGTCCGAGCGTAGCCCCGGGTCCGGGATTGCTGATCGCCAGCAGAACGGTCTCCGTGTTGTTCGACTCGTCCTCCGTATCGTTTGTGATGGGGATCGTCACCGTGCGGCTCGTCACCCCGGCATTGAAGGTGATGGTGGTCAGCGGCACCGCCGTGTAGTCGGCGCCGGCCGTCGCCGTGCCGTCGTTCGTCTCAAAGTCCACCGTGACCTGCGTACCGAGCGCGCCGCTCCGGAGCACCGTGATCGTCGCCGTGGCCGTCGCCTCCGACACCGAGTACGTCGCCGCCGAGAACTGGATCGAGGCGATGTCGTCGTCCTGGATCGTGAGCGTCACGGTCGTGCGCTCGGTCGCCAGCCCGGCGCCCACGGGATTGGATAGAGTCAGGATGACGGTCTCCGCCCCCTCGGCCAGCGCATCGTTCACGATCGGGATCGATACCGACACGCTGCGCACGCCGGGCTGGAACGTCAGCGTCCGGTCGACCGCCGTATAGTCGGCCGGGGAGGTAGCGCCGATGCCGTTGGTCGTCACGAACCGGACCGTCGCCAGGTTGGTGGCGGACCCCGACCGGGTGACCGTGACCACTGCGGGCCCGCGATTCTCATCCACCGAGTACTCCCGGGCGCCGAAGGCGATGCAGGCCTCCGGGTCCAGGATCGTCAGCACGGCGGTGCTGCGCGTGCCCAGCACGCTACCGCTCGCGTTGCTCAGGGTCAGATTCACCGTCTCGTCGCCATCACAGCCCGGATTGTTGAGGATCGGCACCGTGAACGTGCGGATGATCTGCCCCGGCGAGAACGTCAGCGTCCCTGAGGCCGCGGTGTAGTCGGCGCCTGCTGTCGCCGTGCCGTTGCTCGTCGCGAACTGCACGGTGGTGGTCGGCGTCGTGTCGCCGACACGCTGCACGCTGATGGTGATGCTGCCCCCGGCCTCGTTCACCTGGTAGCTGCTCGTGGTGAACTGGATGGTCCCGCCCTCGGCGATCTGGGTCACGAAGGCGTCGAGGAGGCCGGCCAGGCCCTGGATCGGCGCCGCCGTCGGGAACGCCGTCGAGTTGGTCGAGCCGGTGAGGTATGCGGACCCGTCGGCCACCGCGATCGCCTGGGCGACGTCGTCGCCGGCGCCACCAAGGTAGGTCGAGAAGAGGAGCGCGCCGCCGGCCGGGTTGAGTCGCGTCACGAACGCGTCGAGGCGACCGGCCAGCCCCGGCTGGATGGGCGACGCCGTCGGGAAGTCCACCGACTTCGTCGACCCGGCAACGTAGACGCTCGAGTCGCCGAGATGCACCCCGATGCCGTTGCCCACGTCGTCGGTCGTGCCGCCCAGGTACGTGGAGAACACCAGCGCGCTGCCCGCCGCGTTCACCTTGGCCACGAAGGCGTCGTCGCCACCACCCAGGAACTGCTGCAGCGGCAGCTGCGTCGGAAAATCCGGCGAGTCCGTGGAGCCGGTGACGTAGGCATTGCCGGCGGTGTCCACCGCCACTGCAAACGCCAGGTCATCGCCACTACCCCCGAGGAAGGTCAGGTACACCAGCGCGCCCGTCGGGTCGAGCTTGCCGGCGAAGCCGTCCGTCTGCCCGCCGAAGATGGGCTGAACGGGATTGGCCTGGGCGGCGAGCGCGATCCCGATGTCGTTCGACGTGGTGGCGCCGACGACCCAGACGTTGCCGCTCGTGTCGGCCGCGATCCCCTGCCCGGAGTCGACGCCAGGGCCGCCGAGGAACCGGCAATAGCCCGTGGGCGTCCCCACCGCGTCGGCCATCACCCCCGAGGGATCGAACTTGGCAATGAAGGCGTCGGCGCCCGTGCTCTTGGTCCCCAGGCAGGTGACCGCGCCGTTGTTCGGGAAGCTGGCGGATTGCGTCGATCCCGTCACGTAGGCGTTGCCGGCCGTGTCCACCGCGATGCCATTGCCCACGTCGTCCGTGTTACTCCCCAGATAGGTCGAGTACACGAGCGTGCCGCCGGTCGGGCCGAGCTTGGCGACGAACGCGTCGTTTCCGCCCCGCAGCGTGGGCTGGAACGGCGCGAACGGCGCCGCCCCCTGCACCGGGAAGTTCCCCGAGGTCGTCGTACCGGCGACGAGGACATTGCCGGCCCCGTCCACCACGATCGCGTTGCCGGCGTCGTCGCCACTGCCACCGAGGAACGTCGAGAATACGAGGGCCCCGCTGGGGTCGAGCTTGGTCACGAACGCGTCCGCCACCCCGCGCCGCGTGCCCTGAAACGGGGCCGAGACGGGGAAGTTCGACGAGACGGTGGACCCGGTCACGTAGGCGTTGCCCGCCGCATCCACGGCGATGCCGAAGCCCTCGTCGCTCGACGACCCACCGAGGAATGTCGAGTAGGCCAGGATCGGATCGATCACGAGCGGGCGGGCCGAGTCCCACGCGGTCATGCGGAACCGCACTCGGTCGCCCTCGATCACGTACCCGCCGTCGACCGGACGCCGCTCGCCATCCGCTTCCTGGTAGATGACCGGCCGGCGCAGGCGGAGGTCGCCGGCGCTGGTCGCCAGCACGAGGTCGCCGTCGCCGTCCACGCGCATGCCGTCGGCACCGTCGAAAGCCAGCACGACGACGCCCGGATCCGCCCCCGGCGCCACGATGAAGTCGTACTCGAGCTGCCGACCGTTGCCGTAGAAGACGAGGCTGACGCCCGGATAGACGTCCGTGTACTGCACGCGCGCAAAGGAGGGGACGGCGTGTTGCCACCGAGCCGGTTGGCCCAGGAGGTAGTTGCTGTGGCCCGGCAGGGGCTCACTGCCGGCGATCGTGGCGCCAGCGTCGGCGCCCACCAGGCGCATCCGCACGACGGTGGGCGCCACCACCGGCGCGACGACCTTGGTACCACGTGCGAGCGCGCGCCCCGGGGACAGCACCAGGACGGTCTCCGTCGGCATGAGGAAGAGGCCGTAGCCGCGCCCACGGGACAGAAACCGGACGGCCGGGTCGGCCTGGCCCTGGTTCGGCTCGAAGGCCATCGGCGCCGGAGCACCGCCGCGCGACGTCGAAGCCGCCGCCGCGAGGGGCTGGAATGCACAGAAAACCAGCATCAGGACGATGCCGGAGACAACGCGGATGACGTCTCGCCCCCCTGGGTCGCCCACGCCCCGCCCCTTGGAAAGAAATTTGTGGCTGGACGCAGGTATCGTAGCCGACTCGCTGCCGGCAGAGCACGATCAAATGCCGCCCTGGGATGGGCCCCTGCGCGCCCGCCCCGCTGTCCCCGCGCTGTGCTATGGTCCGGCGATGCCGCTGTCGGTTCCGTCCCACGCGCGCGCCGTCGTCGTCGGCGGGGGGATCGTCGGGTGCAGTGTCGCGTATCATTTGACGAAACTCGGTTGGCGCGACGTCGTGCTCCTCGAGCGGCGCGAGCTCTCCTGTGGGACGACTTGGCACGCGGCGGGCCTCGTTGGACAGCTTCGATCCAGTCACAATCTCACCCGCCTGGCCAGCTACGGCGCGGTCCTCTACGAGCGTCTGGAGGCGGAGACCGGGCAGGCCACGGGGTTTCGCCGGTCGGGGAGCATCAGTGTCGCCCGGACCGCCGAGCGGCTGATCGAGCTCAAGCGCGGGGCGTCGATGGCGCGGTGCTTCGGTGTCGACGTCCAGGTGATCTCGCCGAGCGAAGCCGGGCATCTCTGGCCGCTGATGCGGACCGATGATCTCGCCGGCGCCGTGTGGATTCCGGGCGACGGCCGCACGAATCCGATCGACACGACCCTGGCGCTGGCCCGGGGGGCCCGCAGCGGCGGCGCCACCATCCTCGAGAACGTGCGCGTGACCGGCATCCGGCGCGAGCGCGGCGCCGCGACCGGCGTGAGCACCGACCACGGGGACATCGCGTGCGAGGTCGTCGTCAACTGCGCGGGGATGTGGGGGCGCGAGGTCGGACGCATGGCGCGGGGTCAATGTGCCCCTGCACGCGGCGGAGCACTTCTATATCGTCACCGAGCCCCTGGCGGGCGTGACGCGCGACCTGCCGGTGCTTCGCGATACCGACGGCTACATCTACGTGCGCGAGGAGGTCGGCGGCCTGCTCATGGGCGGGTTCGAGCCCGCCGCCAAGCCGTGGGGGATGGCGGGCATCCCGGCAGACTTCAAGTTCTCGCTCCTGCCGGAGGACTGGGAGCACTTCCGCGTACTGATGGAGCAGGCGTGCGTGCGCATTCCCACGCTCGAGACGGCGCCGGTGCGGCGGCACGTGAACGGCCCCGAGAGCTTCACGCCCGACAACCGCTACATGCTCGGCGAGGCCCCGGAGCTCCGGAGCTTCTTCGTGGCGGCCGGCTTCAACTCGGTGGGCATCGCCTCCGCGGCGGGCGCGGGCAAGGCGCTCGCCGAGTGGATCGTCGGCGGCGAGCCGAGCCTCGATCTCTGGGACGTCGACATCCGGCGCTTCATGCCCTTCCAGGGCAACGCCGCGCTACCTGCGCGAGCGTACCCGGGAGGTCGTCGGGCTCCTGTACGCCATGCACTGGCCCTTCCGCCAGCCGGAGACGGCCCGCGGCGTGCGCCGCTCGGTGCTGCACGATCGCCTGGCCGCCCGCGGCGCCGGCTTCGGCGTGGTCGCCGGATGGGAGCGCGCGAACTGGTTCGCGACCGCCGGCATCGAGCCGCGCTACGTCTACACCTACGGGCGTCAGAACTGGTTCGCCGTGCGCCGCCGCCGAGCACCGGGCCGTGCGGGAGGCGGTCGGGCTCTTCGACCAGTCGTCCTTGGCCAAGTTCCTGCTCCAGGGACCGGACGCCGCGGCGACGCTGCAGCGCCTGTGCGCCAACGACGTGGACGTGGCCGTCGGGCGGATCGTCTACACGCAGATGCTCAACGCGCGGGGCGGTATCGAGTGCGACCTGACGGTGACGCGAATCGCCGACGACGCCTACCTGGTCGTGACCGTGGCCGCGGCCGCCACCCACGACGCGGACTGGATCCGCCGCGGCATCACGGACGCGCGGGTCACCCTCACCGACGTCACCTCGGCCTTCACCGTCCTCGGCGTCATGGGGCCGCGCTCGCGCGATCTCCTGTCGCGCCTGACCGACGCCGATCTGTCGAACGCGGCATTCCCGTTCGGGAGCGCGCGCGAGATCGAGCTGGGCTACGCGCCGGTGCGGGCCACCCGCATCACCTACGTCGGCGAGCTGGGCTGGGAGCTGTACGTGCCGACCGAGTTCGCGCTGGGCGTCTACGAGGACGTGGTCGCCGCCGGCGAGGACCTCGGCCTCCGCCACGCCGGCTATCACGCGATGGACTCGCTCCGGATGGAG
The DNA here is from genome assembly GCA_963743355.1 of uncultured Candidatus Rokubacteria bacterium. GTDB lineage: Bacteria > Methylomirabilota > Methylomirabilia > Rokubacteriales > CSP1-6 > AR5. The sequence goes on along the minus strand of CAVUPM010000002.1, from coordinate 599,314 downwards.
AAGGGCTATCGCTCCTGGGGCCACGACATCGGCCCCGACGACACGCCGCTCGAGGCCGGACTGGGCTTCGCGGTGGCCTTCAAGAAGGACGGGTTCACGGGACGCGAGGCACTGGCTGCGCCAGCGGGACGAGCCGCTCGCCCGCCGCCTCGTGATGTTCACGCTCGACGACCCCGAGCCGCTGCTGCTCGGCGACGAGCCGATCTGGCGCGACGGCGCTCTCGTCGGCCGGATCACCTCGGGCGCGTACGGCCACACGCTCGGCCGCTCGGTGGGCATGGGGTATGTCGCCCACCCGGACGGCGTCGACGCCGCGTTCGTGCGGGCGGGACGCTGGGAGCTGGAGATCGCGACCGACCGCTTCCTGGCAACCGCCCGGCTCGAGCCGCCCTACGACCCGACCTCCGCCCGCGTGCGGGGGTAGGCGCTCAGCCGCCGGGCCCGATAGCCCCGCCTCAGGCGAACACGAACGCGCGCGCGGGATTCTCGACGAGCAGCCGCCGGAGCCCGGCGTCGTCCACGCCCTTGCGCCGCAGGCGCGGCACCACGTTCACGAGCAGATGGTGATAACCGTAGCCGCCGTACTTCGTGAGCGAGCTCTTGTAGGCGATGTCGTGGGACATGAGGATCTGGTCGGCGTGACCGCGCGCGATGAGCGCCAGGATCTGGGCCATGCGACCACCGTCGTTGGGCATGTCGAAGTCGGGATTGTAGGGATAGTACGAGTTCTCCAGGCCGAAGAGGTCGTACTCGAGCCAGACCCCGGTGGCGGCCAGGTCGAACAGGTGCCGCTCGTCGGCGATGGTCCGGTCGATGTGGCACATGATGGTCCGCCGGAGATCGCCCCCCTGCTTGCCGATCAGCTCCAAGATCTGCATGGGCGCCGTCTGGTCACGACCCGGGTGAATCATCAGCGGTGCCCCCGTCTGGCGCTGGGCCTCGACGGCGGCGCGCACGACCTTTTTCTCGTTCTCCGTCCACGGCCACGTGTTGCCGATCTCCCCGATGAGCCCGGCCCGCACGCCGGTCTCCTCCACGCCGAGCGTGACCTCGCGGACGATCTCGCGCACGATCGAGTCCTCGCTGCGCCGGTCCATGTCGGCAGGATGGGCCGCGGCCACGTAGTAGCCGGCGCCCATGACGATGTTGAGGCCGGTGGCCCGCGAGATCCGCGCCAGCGCGAGCGGATCGCGGGCGAGGCTCACGTTGGTCGGGTCGACGACCGTCTGCCCGCCCACGCGCTTGAACAGCATGATCTCGTCCAGCGCGGTCTGCTCGTCGAGCAGGCGGAGGTTGTCGAGGTTCGCGTTGAAATTCTGCCGCACCCAGCCGACGTTGGACAGGCTCACCGGCTGGTAGGCGAGGCCCTTGTCGCTCGCGGCGGCCGGCTCCTTGAACATCACCCCGAAGTCGATCAGCAGGTGCTCGTGCGGCAGCGTGACGCCCATGCTCTCGGCCTCGACGGCGCCGAGAACGGTCAACGCCTTCCCCGCGAGCGCATTCGGCATGACGTTCCCCCGTGCAGCGCTCCGAGTATACCCGCACGCCGCCGGGGCCATCGCGGCTGGGCCCTCCTCGTTCACTCGCGGATCGCGGGGCAGGAGTTGGATGGCGTGAAATTTACTCTACGGCGTAGTAGCGGCCATTGAGGGCGCGCATGAGCCGATCCACGTCCGGGAGTGCGTCGAGGTGTGCTTCCGGCTCGCGGAGACCGCCCGCCACGCGGTACAGGGCCAGGGCGCCGTCGTCGAGGTACCAGACGATGACGCCTTCCTGCCGGTGGGCGTAGATCCGGGCGGGTCGTTCCTGGACCACCGTGCCAGCCGCGCGCTTGCCCGCAGCCTCCACGGCACGGGCCGCCATCGCAGCGCTGATCGCTTGCAACATCCGCTGTTGCTCGAGCGCCGATTCCAGCACGCTGCCGATGAGTTGGATGCGGTACCAGTGGCCCTTGGGGATCATCTGTTCGGAGCGAGCACGCCCTCAGCATCGTCGCACGAGTGCCCTCCTCCTGCGTAGCCGCTCGGTGTCGCAGCCGCGCAGGAGGAGGCCGGGAACTACGCTACTTTGAGCACTTACAGTTGAATGGTGGAGGGTAAGGGATTCGAACCCTCGACCTCGGCGTTGCGAACGCCGCGCTCTCCCAACTGAGCTAACCCCCCGTAGATCCGAAGCCTTCGTATTCTACATGGCGCGTGGCGCTGCGCCAATCTCGCCGCGGCGTCAGGGCTGCCGGCCGCTGTCGCACGCCGACACCGGTTGAGGAGCGGGCCGATCAGGTCCATCGGCAGCGGGAAGAACGTGGTGGTGTTCCGCTCGGAGGCGATCTCCCGCATCGTCTGCAGATAGCGGAGCTGCACGGCGACCGGGAAGCGCGTGAGGACCTCGGCGGCCTCGCGCCAGCTTGGCGGCGGCCTGGAACTCGCCCTCGGCGTTGATGACCTTGGCCCGGCGCTCGCGCTCGGCCTCGGCCTGCTTGGACATGGCGCGCTGCATGTCCTGGGGCAGGTCGATCTGCTTGACCTCGACCGTCGAGACCTTGACGCCCCACGGCTCGGTGTGCTCGTCGATGATCCGCTGCAGCTGCTGGTTGACCTTGTCGCGGGCGGACAGCAGGTCGTCCAGCTCCATCTGGCCGAGCACGCTGCGCAGCGTGGTCTGGGCCAGCTGCGAGGTCGCGTACATGTAGTCCTCGACCGAGAGGAAGGCCTGCTCGGGATTGATGACCCGGAAGAAGATCACCGCGTTGACCTTGATGGAGACGTTGTCGCGGGTGATGACGTCCTGGGGCGGCACGTCGATGGCGACCGTGCGCAGGCTGATGCGCTGGCGGATCTTGTCGATGAACGGCACCAGCAGGACGAGCCCGGGGCCGTTGCCGTCGCCGCCCGGGTTGAACACCGCCTTGGTCTTGCGGCCCAGCCGGAAGATGATGACCCGCTCGTACTCCGGCACCACCCGGATGAACGAGCCCAGGAAGAAGATGATCGCGGCCCCCGCGATGAGCACGAGCAGCAAGTCGACGGAAATCATCAGGCGCCTCCCTCTCCGGCCTTCTCGACGGTCAGCGTCAGTCCATTCACGTCGACCACGCGCACGCGCGAGCCCTCCTCCACCGGGGTCGCCCCGCGCCACCGCCCGCCACAATCTCGCCGTGCACCAGCACCTGCCCCTCGGGACTGAGAGCGCCGCGGGCGACGCCGGTCTGGCCGACCAGGGCCGGCGCCCCGACCGGCGAGCGCGTCGTCAACGCCCGCACCCCGGCGGCGACGACGAACAGGACCACGCCGGCGGTGGCGCCGACGGTCGGCAGGATCACCCACCACGACACCCGGAAGCCGACCTCCGGGGCGTCGAACAGCATCAGCGAGCCGAGCGCCAGCGCCACGATCCCGCCGATCGCCAGCACGCCGTGGCTCACGACCGTGACCTCGGCGATGAACAGCGCGATGCCGAACAGGATCAGCAGCAGGCCGGCGTAGTTGATCGGCAGGCTCTGGAAGGCGAAGAAGGCCAGGATCAGCGAGATGCCGCCGATGACGCCCGGCAGGATGACGCCGGGGCTCGACAGCTCGAAGAAGAGCCCCAGCATGCCGAGCATCATCAGGATGTAGGCGACGTTGGGGTCGGTGATGACGTTGAGCACCCGGTCGCGGAAGCCGATCTCGATGGCGGTCACCGCGGCGCCCCGGGTCTGGAGCGTGACCGGCCCCCGGGCCGTCTTCACGGTCCGGCCGTCGATCTTGTCGAGCAGGTCGGGCACCGAGTCGGCCACCAGGTCGACGACCTTCAGCTTGAGCGCCTCCCGCTCGGTGATCGACACCGACTGGCGCACGGCCTTCTCCGCCCACTCGGCGTTGCGCCCGCGCTCGGTGGCGATGGTGCGCGCGAAGGCGGCCGCGTCGTTCTCGATCTTCTTCATGCTCTCCTTGTCCACGCCCCCGCCCACCGCCACCGGATGGGCGGCGCCGATGTTGGTCGCCGGGGCCATGGCCGCCACGTGCGCCGCCATCGTGATGAACACGCCGGCCGAGGCCGCGCGGGCCCCGGTCGGCGCGACGTAGACGATGACCGGGATCTCGGCGTTCAGCAGGCGCTGGCAGATCAGCGCGCATCGAGCGCTCGAGGCCGCCCGGCGTGTCGAGCAGGATCACGAGCGCGCTGGCGCGCTCGCTCTGGGCCCGCGCGAGCGCGGCTTCCACCAGCCGCACGGTCACCGGGCTGATCACGCCGTCGATCGGGATGGTGGCGACCGGCGCCGGCGCCGCCGACGCCGGCGCCGGCGCCGCCAGCAGCGCTCCGGCCAGCACGAGCCCGAGCAGCGCGGTGAGGTGCATCACTTCTCGAGCGCCATCACGCCCAGCAGCTCGAAGGCCAGGTTGGCGGCGAGCAGCGAGGTGATCTGTCCGGGCCCGTCGTAGGGCGGCGAGACCTCGACCACGTCGGCGCCGACCAGCGAGGTCCCCACCAGCGAGCGCACGAGGCTCAGCGCCTCCCACGACGTGAGGCCGCCCACCTCCGGGGTGCCGGTGGCCGGCGCGTAGGCGGGATCGACCGCGTCGATGTCGAACGAGCAGATAGAGCGGCATGCCGCGCAATCGCGCCAGGCGCTCGGCCGCCCAGCCGAGGCCCCGCTCCTTGATCGGCTCGATCCGCAGCACCTCCAGGCCGTGCTCCTCGTGGAAGGCGAAGTCCTCGGGCCCGTAGAGCGGGCCGCGGATGCCGACCTGGATCATGCGCCGGGGGTCCACGGCCCCTTCCTCGATCGCCCGCCGGAACGGCGTGCCGTGGAAGAGCTTGCTGCCGAAGTACTCGTCCCAGGTGTCGGGATGCGCGTCGAAGTGCACGACCGCCAGCGGACCGTGGCGCCGGGCGAGCACGCGCAGCAGCGGCAGGGTGATCGAGTGGTCGCCGCCGACCGACAGCGGCCGGGCGCCGGCCGCCACGACGGTGTCGATCTTGCGCTCGATCGCCTCGTGCGTCCGCTCGATCGAGATCGGCACCACATCGACGTCGCCGCAGTCGGCCACCCGCAGCCGGTCGAACGGGTGCACCTTGAGGACGGGGTTCCACGGCCGGATCAGCGAGGACTGCTCGCGCACCGCCCGCGGCCCGAAGCGCGCGCCCGGGCGGTACGACACGCCGCCGTCGTACGGGATGCCCAGCAGCGCCACGTCGAGTCCGGCCGGCGAGTCGGCCGCCGGCAGGAGCATGAACGTGGCGAGCTGACCGAACCTCGGCGAAACGAACGGGTCGCGCGGCCCCGTCGGCGCCATGCGGCTAGAGCCGCGTGTGCAGCGCGGCCAGGGCGTGGGCGAGGATCGAGACCTCCTCGGACGAGGTGTAGACCGAGAAGCTGGCCCGGGCCGTGCCAGTGATCCCGAAGCTGCGCATGAGGGGCTGGGCGCAGTGGTGGCCGGCACGCACCGCGATGCCCTCCTGGTCGAGCAGGGCTGCCACGTCGTGCGGATGCAGCCCTTCGACGCTGAAGGAGACGACCGCGCCCCGGTCCACCGCCGCCCGTGGGCCGTACACCGTGATCCCGGGGATCGCCTGGAGCACCTCGACGGTGTGTCGCGCCAGCGCGCGCTCGTGCTCGGCGACGCGCTCCATCCCGAGCTTCTCGAGATACTCGATGGCGGCCGTGAGCCCGACCGCCTCGGCGATCGGCGGCGTTCCCGGCTCGAAGCGCCACGGCAGGTCGTTCCAGCGCGCCCGGTCGATCCAGACTTCCTTGATCATCTCGCCGCCACCCCGGGTCGGCTCCAGCGCCTCGAGCGCCTCCCGGCGGCCCCACAGGATCCCGATGCCGGTGGGACCCAGCATCTTGTGGCTCGAGAACGCGTAGAAATCACAGCCCAGGGCGAAGATATCGAGCGGCAGATGCGGCGCCGCCTGAGCCCCATCGACCACCGTCACGGCGCCGACCTGGCGGGCGCGCGCGCTGAGGTGTGCGACCGGGTTGATCGTGCCCAGCACATTCGACACGTGGGCGAACGCCAGCACCCGGGTGCGCGGGCCGAGCAACCGCTCGAAGGCGTCGAGGTCCAGCAGGCCGTCGGCGGCCACGGGTATCGAGCGCACCGTGACCCCACGATCCCGGGCGGCCATCTGCCACGGAATGATGTTGGAGTGGTGCTCCATGTCGGTGATCAGGATCTCGTCGCCCGGCCGCAGCGTCCGCCCCAGCGCGTCGGCCACCAGGTTGAGCCCGTCGGTCGTCCCCCGCGTGATGACGACCTCCTCGCGGCTGCCGGCGCCGATGAAGCGCTGCACCCGGTCGCGGGCCGCCTCGTACAGCGCCGTCGCCTCCTCGCCCAACGTGTGGATCGAGCGGTGGACGTTGGCGTGGCTCGTCGCGTAGTACTGCGACATCGCTTCCAGGACCGTGCGCGGCTTCTGGCTCGAGGCCGCCGAGTCGAGGTAGACGAGCCGGCGGCCGTTGACGATCCGGTCGAGGATCGGGAAGTCGGCGCGCGTCTTGTCGTCGAGCATCATGGCCTGAGCGCTTTCTGGAGCACGGACACGGGAAGTGCCACGCACCGCATGCGGGTCGGGCGGATGTCGGCCTGCAGGACCGCCAGGATGTCCTCGGTGGTCAGTCGCGCGGCGTCCGCGGTCGGCCGTCCCTCGGCGAGCTCGGCCGTCACGTCGGCCGACGCCGTGCAGATCGCGCAGGAATCGCCGGCGAAGCGGACCGCGTCGACGGCGCCGTTTCGCAGCCGGACCATCATGCGCACGCGGTCGCCGCACAGCGGGTTCACGTCCTCGGCCTGCGCCGTCGCGCCCGGCAGATTGCCCCGGAAGCGTGGCTGGCGCCAGCGCTCGCGAATCGTGTCGCTGTAGAGTCCCGTGCGCGCCGCCGGCGTCACTCCAGCTCTCCGCGGGCGGCGTTGGCCCGGTACGGCGGGAAGCGATACGCCATCTCCCGCGACAGCAGCCCGCCGTGGCCAAGCCCGGCGAGCTCGCGGTTGCCGATGCTCTCTCCGGCCAGGATCCGCGGCAGGACGAGGTCGAACGTGGTGGCCTGCGAGAACATCCCGCAGGTCGGCATCCCGAGCACCGGCGCGCCGTCCCAGCGGGCCAGCCAGAGCAGGCTGCCGGGGTGCGCGGGGGCGCCGTGGCGCTCCATGGTGGCGCCGAGCAGCATGAGGGCGCCGAAGACGGGATCGAGCGGGTCGAGCGCGGAGGCGCCGGCGACGATCAGCACGTCCGCTCCGGCTCGGCGCAACGCCCGCAGCTCCTCGGCCACCGCACGGTCCGAGCCGCTGGCGAACCGGACCTCGAGCAAGCGACCACCGAGCCAGTCGATCTTCTGCCTCAGCGCCGACTCGAAGCGCGCCCGCTGGCGGGCGTCCAGGCTCTCGCGGGCGACGGCGCCGACCACGGCGGGGCGGAAGCCGAGGACGACGATCACGCCATCCGCGGCGGCGGCCACGGTCTCCACGGCCTGGATCGTGGTCTCGGGGATGGCCAGCGGCGTGACCTTGGCCTTGGCGACGGTCTCCCCGGGCTCGACGGGCTGGCCGTCGAAGAGCGTGAAGACCGACATCCCCTCCTGGGCGTTCACCTCGGCAAGCGCCGCCGTACGGATGTGCAGCAGGCCACGTCGCGTCGCGCCCAGCGTCCACTGCCCCCCGCTGTAGCCACGCACGGCGACGCCGTCCCCCACCACGGCCGCCGACAGGCGCCGGCCGGCGTCCTCCTCGTGGACGTCACCCGGCTCCAGCGCGAGCAGGTGGATCTCGTCCCACGGAATGCTGAGCAGCGTGTGCGCCACCGCCGCGTCGATCCGCGCGCCCTTGGGGGCGGCGACCTTGCCGGCGGCGTCGCGAACATCGTGGCAGAGGACACGGTCGAGCAGAACGTCGAGGGTCGCGTTTTCCCGCCGCTGCGCGATCGCTTTCACGCAGGGCGCTTTCGAGCACTCATCGGCTGGCCGGTGCTGCCGGCGCGCACGAGCTGGATCTCGGCCAGGATCGCCAGGGCGATCTCCGGAGCGCTGCGGGCGCCGAGGTCGAGGCCGATCGGCACCCGCACCCGGACCAGGCTCGCCTCGTCCAGCCCGTCCTCCCGCAGGAGGTTCAGGATGGCGGCACCGCGCCGGGCGGAGCCCAGCATCCCGATGTAGCCGACCTTGGTGGCGAGCGCGTGCTTGAGGACCGGCAGGTCGTACTTGTAGTCGTGGGCCACCAGCACCAGCGCGGTCGTGGCAATGAGCGGATAGCCGGTGATCAGCTCCGACGGAATCCCGATCTGCAGATCATCGACGTCGGGGAAGCGCTCGCGCGTGGCGAAGCGCGGCCGCCCGTCGAGCACCGCCGTGCGGTAGCCGAGCGTCCGGGCCAGGGCCAGGAGCGGCATGGCGACGTGGCTGGCACCGACCACGAGCAGCAGCGACGGCGGCGTCACCACCTCCGTGAAGGCACGGACGCCCTCCAGGAAGAGCGTGCGGGAGGCTCCGGCGGCGATCGCCTCGCGCGCCTCGGCAACGAATCGCTGGTCGAGGAATGCCTCGCCGAAGGTGCCCTCGACCGTCCCGTCGTCGAGGATCAGCAGCTTGCCGGTGCCCTCCAGGCGCGTGACGATGGCCCCGCGCCCCCCGGCCCGTGCGTGGGTGTGGGCCCGCTCGTAGAACCGGGCGGCGGTATCGTCGGCGCGGTCCAGCGCCAGCGGCTCGACGAAAACCTCGATGGTGCCGCCGCAAGTGAGCCCGATCTCCCACGCCTCCTCGTCGCCGAGGTTCAGCTCGAGCAGGCGCGGGCGCATGGTGCTCAGGACATTTTCGGCTTCCTCGATGACCTGGGCGTCGACGCAACCCCCGATGGTGACCGAGCCGAGGATGTCCCCCTGCTCGCCCACGACCATCTTGGCGCCTTCCTTGCGGGGCGTGGTGCCCTGGGTGTTGACCAGGGTGGCTACTGCCACCCGGCCTTTCGCCCGGCGCAATTCATCAATGTGATCGAAGGGTTCAGTCACGCCCTCATCATACGCTCGCACGGCACCGAACGCACAGGCTGGCGGGCCGGGCCGGCGTGGGGGGAACGTTCAGCGGGGGCTGCGGCCGAGGTAGGCGAGGCTGAGCAGCGTGATGCCGGTCAGAAACAGCATGCCGGGCTCGTTGGTGCTGCTGAAGGGAAACAGGTCCTGGAACACCGAGAAGACGAGGGCTTGGGCCTGCGTCGGCGCGTGGACGACGGCCAGCAACAGCAGCAAGAGCGACGCGACAACCCGCCTCATGACTCTCTCGGTTTCCTCCGGGCACTGAAAAGCGTAGGTGACGGCGTTGTCAAAATGCAATCTAGCCGCCACCGTGCGCTCGAGCGCCAAGCTCGGAATTTCGCTGCTCGACACGCGCCTCTCTGCATCTCGTTGCAGGGCGGTTTGCAAGCGGCCCTCCGAGAACGTTACAAATGCAGGCGGTCGGCGAGCTCGCGGAGCGCGGCCAGGTTGTGCGCCGCGGCGAAGTGGTCGACGAGCGGAAGCGCGGCGGCCATGCCGCGCGTCAGGGGCTGATAGGACGGGTTGCCGAGCAGCGGGTTGAGCCAGATGACCCGCCCCGCCCGGCGCTTGATCCGCAGGAGCTCGGTGGACAGCACCTCGGGATCGCCGGTGTCCCAGCCGTCCGAGAGCAGGATCACGATGGTGCGGCGGTCCACCAGGTGTGACCAGTGGCGGTTGAACTCGGCCAGCGACTCGCCAATGCGCGTGCCGCCCGACCAGTCGCGCAGCTCCTGCAGCCGGCGGAGCACCTGCCGGTAGGAGCGCGCGCGCAAGTGGTCGGTGACCCGCGTGAGGTGGACGGAGAACGTGAAGGTCTCCACGCGGGCGAAGACGTGCTGCAGCGCGAAGAGGAACTGCAGCAGGAAGCGGCTGTAGAGGTCCATGGAGCCGGAGACGTCGCACAGCAAGACCAGGCGGACCTTGCGCCGCTTGCGCTGCCGGTACCGCAGCTCGATGATCTCGCCCCGCGTGAGATTGGCGCGCAGCGTCCGCCGCAGGTCCACGCGCCCACGGCGGCGCACCGGGCGCCGGCGGCGGCTCACCCGGCGGGCCAGCCGCCGGGCGATCTGCACGGTCACTCGCAGCAGCTCGTCGAGCTGGTCGGCGCTGAAGGTCGAGAAGTCGCGCGTGACCAGCGCCTCCATCTCGGAGGCCACCGGCACGCCGAGTGGCTCGCCGCCGTCCTCCGCGTCCTCCTCGTCGCCCCACCCTTCGAGCTCCAGCCGCTCCTTGCGCGTGCCCTGGCTCTCGCCCGGCGCCTCCGGCGCCTCGCCCGGCACGGACGGGCCGGCCAGCGCCTCGGCGACCTCGTCGGCCTCCGTGCGCGCGCGCCAGAAGGCCTCGAAGCAACGGTCGAAGATCGCGACCTCTTCCGGCCGGGTGACCAGCCCCGCGCGCAGGCCGAGATAGACCTCCTGCCGGTCGCCGAGGTCGAGCTGATCGAGCGTGCGGACGGCGTCGATGACCTGGCGGGGCGTGATGGGCAGTGACTGGCCGCGCAGGAGCGTGGCGAAGCGGACGGCGGCGCGGGTCAGCGCCCGATCGGACACTAGCTCGGGACCTGAAGGAACGGCGACAGCCCGGCCTTCCCCACCTCCGCGCGGAAGCGCTTGATGTCGTCCGCGTCCTTGAGCACGCACCCGAGTGTCTCGATCACCAGCGCCTCGTCGAGGTGGTCGGCGTGCAGGCCGGCCAGCGCGTTGGCCCAGTCGAGCGACTCCGCGACGCCCGGCACCTTGGCCAGCCGGATCCGACGGAGCGACTCCATGAAGCGCCCGATCTCCCGGGCCAGCCGCGGATTGACCCCCGGCACCTTGCGCTCGACGATCGCGACTTCCTTGTCGTAGCCCGGGTAGTCGATCCACAGGTAGAGGCAGCGCCGGCGGAGGGCGTCGCTGAGCTCGCGGGTACGGTTGGAGGTCAGGATCACGTGCGGCGGATGCGTGGCCTTGATGGTCCCGATCTCCGGGATCGTCACCTGCCAGTCCGAGAAGATCTCCAGCATGAAGGCCTCGAACTCCTCGTCGGCCCGGTCGACCTCGTCCACCAGCAGCACCGGCGAGCGCTCCTGCGTGATGGCCTGCAGCAGCGGCCGCTTGAGCAGGAAAGACTCGGAGAAAATCTCGTGCTCTTCCTCGTCGACGGTGCGCTGGGTACCCTCGTGCAGCTTGATGTGCAGGAGCTGCTTCTGGTAGTTCCACTCGTACAGCGCGGCCGAGGCGTCGAGGCCCTCGTAGCACTGCAGCCGGATGAGGTTGGTCTCCAGCATGCGGGCCATGACCTTGGCCACTTCGGTCTTGCCCACCCCGGCGTGCCCTTCGATCAGCAAGGGCTTGCGGAGGCTCTGGGCCAGGTACACCGAGGTCGCCACCGGTGCATCGGTGACGTACTCGGCCGACTCCATCAACGACTGGATCTTGCGGATCTCTTCGCGCACGGATCGTTATTGTACATGAAGACGCGCGTAGTCCTCGGGCGTGTCCACGTCGAGCGGCATCGGCGCGTCGACGTCGACCCGGGCCACCCGCTCGGGTCGGGCCTGCACCACCACCCGGGCCCCGGCGTCACCCGCCAGCCCGGCCAGCTCACCGAACACCTCGCCGGCGAACAGCACCGGCGTCCCCTGCGTGCCGCGATACACCGGTGCCGCGATCGCCTTCCCGGTCTTCTCCCGCGCCTGGAGCAGAGCCGGGATCACGCTCTCCGGCAACCGCGGCTGGTCGCCCAGCGCGATCAGCACCGACGCCGTCCACGGCTTCAGCGCCGCCATCCCCACCGCGATCGACGACCCCTGCCCCGCCTGCGGCCGCGGATTCAAGGCAAAACGCACCGGCAACCCCTCGAGAGCCGCCCGCACCCCCGCATCGTCCAGCCCCGTCACGACGACGACGTCGCCAACGTGCGGCAACACCGCCTCGACGCTCCAGCGCACGACCGGCTTGCCGCGCAGGTCGAGCAGGAGCTTCTGCCGCCCCATGCGCCGAGCAAACCCCGCCGCCAAGACGATGCTCGCGATCATGGAAGGGTGGAGGAGATGGGAGGAATCGAAGGTCTGTGGAATGAGCGCACAGCCGGCGGGGCCGGGTGAGACGGGCCGCAGAGCGAATGCTGTATTGAGCGAACGGCCCGTCTCACCCGGCCCCGCCGGCGTGGACTAATCCGCGCGTCCGTGAGCGTCCTAGGCCTGCGCCCGCTTGACCGCGGCTTCGATCGCCCGTTTCGCGAAGACACGGCAGAGGTGCGACTTGTACTCGACGGATCCTTGGAGGTCCGCCTGCACGTCGACGCCCTCGGCCGCCTTCTGGGCGGCCGCCTCGATGGTCGCGGCGTCGAGGCGCTTGCCGACGAGGCCGGCTTCCACACCCTTGGCCCGGACCGCCTTGGTGCCGGCCCCGGTCACGCCCACGCTGGCCTTGGTGCAGGTGCCGCTCTTGTCGAGCGTCACCGCCGCGCACACGCCCACGACCGCGAAGCGGGAGGCCGGATGCGGAAACTTGAGATAGGCCGCGCCGCTGCCGGCCGGCCACACCGGGATGCGGATCTGCGTCAGCAGCTCGCTGTCCTTCAGCGCGGTCTCCATCAGGCCCTGGAACCAGTCGTCCACCTTCACCGTCCGCTTGCCCTTGGCGCCCTCGCACACGAACTCGAAGCCCAGGGCGATGGCCGTGGCCGGCATGTCGGCGGCGGGGTCGGCGTGGGCCAGCGAGCCGCCGATGGTGCCCTTGTTGCGGACGGCCGGATCACCGATGACGGCGGCCGTCTCCGACACCACCGCCGCCTTGCCCTTCATCATCGTCGACGACTCCACGTCCCAGTGCGTCGTCATCGCGCCGACGGTGATGATGCCCTTCTCCTCCTTGATGCCGGTGAGCCCGGTCACCTTGCGGAGGTCGATGATGTTCTTGGGCTGGGCCAGGCGCAGCTTCATCATCGGCACCAGGCTGTGGCCACCGGCCAGGATCTTGGCGTCGTCGAGCTTGTCGAGCAGCTTGAGGGCATCTTTAACCGTCGCAGGTGCGTGATACTCGAAGGCCGCTGGATACATGACTCTCGTCTCCTCTGTATCGGAGCGCTGTGTGCTCCTCCACCGCAGGTGGCCTGAGAGAGGAGCCCGGGGCTCCGCTCCCGCGACCTCCCACAGGAGGGCGGTTCCCAGCGGCTCTGTTAGCGCTTCCCTCTCTGCATGGCGGTCCAAACCCGTTCGGGTGTCAGCGGCATCGTCTCGATGTGGTCGATCCCGAGCGGGGCCAGCGCGTCGATCACCGCGTTGGCGACGGTCGGCGTGGCCGCGATCGTGCCCGTTTCGCCGGCCCCCTTCACCCCGAGCGGATTCACCAGCGTCGGGGTCACGGTGCGACCGGTCTCGTACATCGGCAACATGTCGGCCTTGGGCATCGCGTAGTCCATCATGCTGCCCGTCACCAGCTGGCCCCCGTCGTAGACCGCGCCCTCCCACAGCGCCTGGCCGACGCCCTGCGCGATGCCGCCGTGGACCATGCCGTCCACGATCATCGGGTTCATGACGTTGCCGACGTCGTCCACCGCGATGTAGCGCAGCACCTTGACGTGACCGGTGTCGCGGTCGACCTCGACCACGCACGCGTGGGCGCCGAACGGGAAGCAGAAGTTCGAGGGATCGTAGAAGGACGTCTCCTCGAGCCCGGGCTCCAGCCCCTCGGGATAGTTGTGCGGGACGTATGCCGTCAGCGCCACCTGGCCGAAGGGCACCGCCTTGCCCGGGGAGCCCTTCACCTGGAACTGGCCGTTGGCGTACTCCATGTCGTCCGGCGACGCTTCGAGCAGGTGCGCCGCGATCTTCTTGCCCTTTTCCTTGATCTTGTTGAGCGACATCAGCAGGGCCGTGCCCCCCACCGAAGCCGAGCGGCTGCCGTAGGTGCCCATGCCGAACGGAATCTGGCCGGTGTCGCCGTGCACGATCTCGACCTGCTCCATGGGGATGCCCAGCTCGTCGGCCACCAGCTGCGAGAACGTCGTCTCGTGCCCCTGCCCGTGCGAGTGCGAGCCGGTGTAGACCGTCACGCCGCCGGTCGGGTGCACGCGCACCGTGCCCGACTCGTAGAGTCCGGCCTGGGCGCCGAGCGAGCCGACGACCTTGGAGGGCGCGATGGAGCACGCCTCGATGTAGGTCGAGAAGCCGATGCCGACCAGCCGCCCGTCCTTGCGGGCCGCCTCCTGGTCGGCGCGCGCCTTGCGATAGTCCATCAGGGCCAGCAGCTTGTCGAGGGCGGCCTCGTAGTTGCCGCTGTCGTAGCTGAGGGCGACCTTCGTCTGGTAGCCGTTGTCGAACTTCGGAATGAGGTTCTTGCGGCGCAGCTCGACGGTGTCCATCTTGAGGGCCGCCGCGCCCGCCTCGATCATCCGCTCCAGCAGGTACGCCGCCTCCGGCCGCCCGGCGCCGCGATACGCGTCCACCGGCGTGGTGTTGGTGAAGACGCCGGTGACCTCGGCGTGGATGGCCGGCATCTCGTAGACGCCGTTGAGCAGCGTCGCGTAGAGATAGGTCGGCACCGCCGGCGCGAAGGTCGACAGGTAGGCGCCCAGGTTGGCGATCGTCTTCACGCGCAGGCCGACGATCTTGCCCTCGCGGTTGAAGCCCATCTCGGCCTCGGTCACGTGGTCGCGGCCGTGGGCGTCGGTCTGGAATGCCTCCCGCCGGGTGGACGTCCACCGGACCGGGCGCTTGATCTTCCGGGTCGCCCACGAGCAGATCGTCTCCTCGTTGTAGAGGAAGATCTTGGAGCCGAAGGCGCCGCCCACGTCGGGCGCGATGACCCGCACCTTGTGCTCGGGGATGCCGAGCACGAAGGCGGCCATCAAGAGCCGGTGCACGTGCGGGTTCTGCGAGGTCACCCACAGCGTGAGGTCGCCGGTGGCCTCGTCGAACCGGGCCAGGCAGGCGCGCGGCTCCATCGGGTTGGCCACCAGCCGCTGGTTGACGATCCGCTTCTTCACCACGGTGGCGCCCTGGAAGGCGGCGTCGACCGCGGCGGCGTCGCCGATCTGCCACTTGAAGGCCACGTTGGACGGCGCCACCTCGTGGATCTGCGGCGACCCGCTGGCCGTCGCCTTGTCGGTGGCGGTCACCGAGGGCAGCGGCTCCCAGGTCACGTTCACCAGGTCGGCGGCATCCTGGGCGGCGTCGTGCGTCTCGGCAATGACCACGGCCACCGGATCGCCCACGCAGCGGGCGGCGTCGCCGGCCAGCGGCATGTGCGGCGGGACCTTCAGCTCGGGCAGCAGCCAGCCGCACGGCAGCGAGTTGACGCCGGTCATGTCCGCGCCGGTGAAGATCGCGACCACGCCCGGGTGCTTGGCCGCGGCCGCGGTGTCGATCTTCTTGATCTTCGCGTGCCCGTGGGGGCTGCGGACGAAGACCGCGTACGTGGTACCGGGCAGCTTCACGTCGTCGACGTAGGTCCCCTTGCCGGTGATGAACCGGGGGTCCTCACGCCGCTTGATCGACTTGCCGAGGACGCGCTCAGTTGCCGTGGCCATGGCGCCCCCTCACTTCTTGGCGGCGGACATCTGCTCGGCCGCCCACTGGATCGCCTTGACGATGTTGTGGTAGCCGGTGCAGCGACAGAGGTTGCCCTCGAGCTGGTGGCGGATCTGCTGCTCGGAGGGGTTCGGATACCGCTCCAGCATCTGGTGGGCCGCCAGGATCATGCCGGGCGTGCAGAACCCGCACTGCAGCCCGTGCTTCTCCCAGAACCCTTGCTGGATGGGGTGCAGCTCGCCGTTCTTGGCGAGGCCCTCGATGGTGGTCATCTTCGCCCCATCGGCCTGCACCGCGAACAGCGTGCACGCCTTCACGGCCTGCCCATCCATGAGGATCGTGCAGGCACCGCACTGGCTGGTGTCGCAGCCGACGTGCGTGCCCGTCAGGCCGACGGTCTCACGAATGTAGTGGACGAGCAGGAGTCGCGGCTCCACTTCGTGGCTGTGGGTCTGGCCGTTGATCGTCGTCTTGATTGGGAGTTTCACGACTCGTCCTCCAGATCGGGCGGTTAGAGACGTGGCACGCCTTGCGGGGAAGAAGCCTAGTCCGTTCGCCGGGGGCTGTCAACGGCAACAGTGCGCGCGGTCAACGGTTGTCGAGGAGCGTCACGGCTGCGCCGGGGCGCTCCGAGCGTTGGGGGGTGGGGGGGGCCATCTCGGGGCCCCCCACGTCATGAATCGCCGGGCGTCGGCGCGGGCCTGGTCGAGGACCTCGCGCACGGGCAGCGACTTCTCGCGGGCGATTCGCGCGACCTCGGCGAACTCGGGCGTGACGGTCACGATCCGGCCGCCGAGCCGCGAGACCTTGGCCGGCAACGCGCCGTAGGCGGTGGTGAGCGTGACCATCTCGCGCTCGAGCCGCACCCGCGACATCTCCGTCCACCGCACGCCGATCGTCGAGGACTCCTCGAAGAGGACACGGGAGAGGTCGCCGACCCGCTCGGGGTGGCACAGAGCGGTCAGCACGGTCCCCGGGCGGCTGCGCTTCATGATGACGGGGGTCAGGAACACGTCGAGGGCGCCGGCGGCGAAGAGCCGGTCCATGAGCGGCTCGTAGAGCTGGGGCGACATGTCGTCGATGGTCGTCTCGACCTGAGCGATCGTCTCGGTGGCGCCCGCCTCGACGACCTCGCCCACGAAGCAGCGCAGCACGTTCGGGGTGCCGGGCAGGTCCGCGGTCCCGGCGCCGTAGCCGACCCGCTCGACGGTCATCGCCGGCATCCGGCCGGCACCGGTAGCCAGGGTGGTGAGGATGGCCGCGCCGGTCGGGGTCACCAGCTCGGCGCGAACGCCGGTGTCGATCACCGGGAAGCCGCGCAGCAGCTCGGCCGTGCCCGGGCCGGGGATCGGCATGCGGCCATGCGCCGTGTCCACGAAGCCGCCGCCGAGTGGGAGTGCCGAGACGTGCACCGCCTCGGCGCCCAGCAGGTGCAGGCCGACCACCGCGCCGGTGACGTCCACGATCGCGTCGATCGCGCCGACCTCGTGAAAGTGCACCTCGTCCACCGTGGTGCCGTGCACCCGCGCCTCGGCCTCGGCCAGCCGCGTGAAGATCCGCGTGGCCGTGGCCACGATCGCCGGCGCCAGCCCACTGCCGCCCAGGATCCCGGTGATGTCGGCCAGGTGTCGCTGCACGCGGGGAGCGCCGAGGTCCACCTGAACGTCCACCTTGGTCGCCCGGAAGGCCCCCCGCCGGACCTCCCGCGCCGTCAGGGTCCACCCCGGCACGCCCAGCCTGTCGAGCTCGGTCCGGAGCGCCTCGATCCCCACGCCCGCATCCACCAGCGCGCCAAGCACCATGTCCCCCGACGCCCCGCTCGGACAGTCGAAGTAGACGACGCGGCTCATCGCCGACTATCGGATCTTCGTCACGAGCTGGTTGATCTGGCTGGCCTGATGGGCGGCGCCGTAGCCGTTGTCGATGTTGACCACCGACACGCCGGGGGCGCACGAGTTCAGCATGGCCAGGAGCGCGGCGAGGCCGTTGAGCGAGGTGCCGTAGCCCACGCTGGTCGGCACCGCGATCACCGGGCGGTCCACGAGCCCGCCGATGACGCTGGGCAGTGCGCCCTCCATCCCGGCCACCGCCACGATCGCGTTGGCCTCGGCCAGCACCTCGCGATGCGCCAGCAGGCGGTGCAGGCCGGCGACGCCGCAGTCGGTCAGCCGCTCGACCCGGTTGCCGAGCGCCTCGGCCACGAGCGCCGCCTCCTCGGCCACCGGCAGATCGGCCGTCCCCGCCGCGGCGACGACGATCAGCCCCACGCCGTCCACCGGCTGCGGCCGCACCACCAGCAGCCGCGCGATCGCGTGGTACCGGCACGACACGCCGGCGGCCTCGACCGCGGCGGCGACCGCCGGCTCGCAGCGCGTGGCGAGCACGTTGGCGTGGTGCGCGGCCAGGCGCCCGACGATGGCGATCACCTGCTCGGCCGTCTTGCCGGGGCAGAAGACCGCCTCGGGGCCGCCCGCGCGCAGCGCCCGATGGTGATCGACCTTGGCGAAGCCGAGATCCTCGAACGGCAGGCCGGCCAGCCGGGCCAGCGCGGCGTCCACGCCCACGCGACCGAGCTGCACGTCGTCGAGCATCCGCCTGAGGACGTCCTTATCCATTCGCGCGGCGCTTGAGCCCGAGCAGGAGGTTGGCGCTCCCGGACTGGAAGCCGGCGAGGTCGACGGCGACATAGAGGTAGCCCAGCTCGCGCAAGCGCGCGACGATCGCCTCGTGACGGCCGGCCTCCCACAGGCGCGGGATCTCGTCGAGCGGGATCTCCAGACGCGCCAGCCGATCGTGGTGGCGCACGCGGAACTGCCGGAAGCCGAGGGAGCGCACGAACGTCTCGGCCGCGTCGACCTGTCGCAGCTTGTCGGCGGTGATGCGGTCGCCGTACTGGAAGCGCGACGACAGACAGGCGAACGAGGGCTTGTCCCACGTCGGCAGCCCGAGCTCGCGCGACAGGTCGCGGATCTCGGCCTTGGTCAGCGCCGCCTCGATCAGCGGCGCCCGCACACCGTGCTCGGCCGCCGCCTTCATCCCCGGCCGGTGGTCGCCGAGGTCGTCCACGTTGGCCCCGTAGACCAGCGTGCGGATCCCCTCGCGCTCGGCGACCGGCGCCAGCCGGCCGAACAGCTCGTCCTTGCAGAAGAAGCAGCGGTTGGCGCCGTTGCGCGCGTACTCGGGATTGGCCAGCTCCTCGGTGCGCACGACCACGTGCCGCAAGCCGAGCAGCTCGCCCAGCCGGCCCGCCTCCGCCAGCTCGGCCTCCGGATAGGTCTCGGAGTCGGCGGTGACCAGCAGCGCGCGCTCGCCGAGGGCGTCGGCGGCGGCGCGGGCCAGCAGCGTGGAGTCCACCCCGCCCGAGAAGGCCACGACCACGCTCTGCATGTCGCGCAGCAGGCTCACGAGCCGCGCGTACTTGGCGTCGAGGGCCGGCGCCACGCTCACGTGAGGAGCGCTCCGGCCAGCTCGACCAGCGGGGCCTGCGGACGGGCACCCACGTGGGAGATGACCTCGCCGGCCGCCAGCGAGCCGAGCCGCCCGCATCTCGCCAGGTCCAGGCCCCGGCTCAGGCCGACCATGAAGCCGGCGGCGTAGAGATCGCCGGCGCCGGTGGTGTCGACCACCGCCGTGACCGGGGCGGCCGCGATCACGTGGACCTCGTCACCCGCCACGATCACCGATCCCCGCTCGCTGCGCGTGAGCGCGGCCACCGCGCAGTGGCGGCGGACCTGCTGCAGCGCCGCGTCGAACTCCGACACCTGGTAGAGCGAGCGGATCTCGGCCTCGTTGGCGAACAGGATGTCGACGTGCCGCTCGACCAGCTCGCGGAAGGCGGCACGATGGCGGTCGACGCAGAAGGGGTCCGAGAGCGTCAGCGCGACCTTCCGCCCGGCGGCGTGCGCGATGTCGGCGGCCACCCGGAACGCGCGCTGCGCCTCGGGCGGATCGAAGAGATATCCCTCCAGGTAGAGGACGCCCGCCCGCTCGATCAGGCTCTTGTCGACGTCGGCCGGCCCGAGGTGCGAGGAGGCGCCCAGGTAGGTGGTCAGGGTGCGCTGCGCATCGGGCGTGACCACGATCAAGCACCGTCCGGTCGACGGGCCGCTCGTCGCCGGGGGCGTCGAGTAGCCCACCCCGACCGCGCGGAGATCGTGGCTGAACACCTCGCCGAGCTGGTCGTCGCGGACCTTGCCGACGTACTGGGCGCGCCCGCCGAACGACGCCACCCCCACGATGGTGTTGGCGGCCGAGCCGCCGGAGATCTCGATCGCGGGGCCCATCGCCGCGTACAGCTCGCGCGCTCGGGCTTCGTCCACGAGCTGCATCGCCCCCTTGATCAGCCCCTGCGCTGCCAGGAACGCGTCCCCCTCCTGGCTCAGCACGTCGACCAGCGCGTTGCCGATGCCGACGACGTCGAGGTCAGCCACGCGTGGCCTTCTTCGGCTTCCTGGGTGGCAGCGGGAAGTACTTCCCGATGAGCAGCTCGAGGCGACGGCGCGTCGCGATCGGGAACACCGCCGGCGAGGTGATGACCGCGTTGCGGAGGAGGTCCGGGCACGGGCACGTCCGCGGCGGGCCCACCGCGGGGATGACCCGCCGGAGCACGTCCCTGGCCGTGGCGACGTTGCGGAGCAGGTTCTGGATGACCGCCTCGACGGTCACCGTCTCGTGGCTCTCGTGCCACACGTCGTAGTCGGTCACCAGGGCCAGCGTGGCGTAGCACAGCTCCGCCTCGCGGGCGAGCTTGGCCTCCGGCACGTTCGTCATGCCGATGACGTCCACGCCCCAGCCGCGATAGACGCGCGACTCCGCCTTCGTGGAGAACTGCGGCCCCTCGATGCAGATGTAGGTCCCGCCGCGATGCACGGTGGCGCCGCTGGCCCGGCCCGCCTTCTCGAGCGCGTCGGCCAGCGTGGGACAGACCGGATCGGCCATCCCCACGTGAGCCACGATGCCCTCGCCGAAGAACGTGGAGACGCGCCGGCTGGTCGCGTCGTAGAACTGCGAGGGCACGACGAGGTCGAGCGGATGGATCGTCTCCTTCATGCTGCCGACGGCGGAGATCGAGAGCACCCACTCGGCGCCGAGCGCCTTGAGCCCCCAGATATTGGCGCGGAAGTTCAGCTCGCTGGGCGTGAGCCGGTGGCCGCGGCCGTGGCGCGGCAGGAAGATCACGGGCCGCCCCTCGAAGGTGCCGGTGCAATACTCGTCGGAGGGATCGCCGAACGGTGTCCGCACCCGCCGCCAGCGCACGTCGGTGAGGCCCTCCAGCTCGTAGAGTCCGCTCCCGCCGATGATGCCGATGGCCGAGGCCGTCATGCCACCCGCGCATCCTCCAGGACGCCGCGCGCCGCCGCCTCGTCCGCGCCGGTCACGCGCACCCGCGCGATGTGGCGCCGGAGGTGATCGGGCCCGGCAAACGTCACCTCGACATAGTTGCCGGTGAGCCCCGTCAGGTCGCCGCGCTCACGGTCGCGCGTCTCCAGCACCAGGACGTCGTCCGTCCGCCCCACCATCGCGGCGTGGAACGCCCGGCGCCGCGCCGCGCCGAGCTCGCGCAGCCGCCGCGCGCGGTCCACGACCGTGCGCGGGTCCAGCCGGCCGGGCAGGCTCGCCGCGGTCGTCCCCCGCCGCTCGGAGTACGGGAACACGTGGAGGTAGGAGAACGGCAACGCGCCGACCAGGTCCAGCGTCGCGGCGAAGTCGGCGTCGGTCTCGCCGGGAAAGCCGGCGATCACGTCGGCGCCGAGCCCGAGGCGCGGGATCGCGCCGGCCAGTTGCTCCACCACCCGCCGGTACATGGCGCTCGTATACGGCCGGCGCATGCGACGCAGGACGCGGTCGCTGCCGCTCTGCAGCGGGACGTGAAAGTGCGGCGCGATGGCCGGCGCGGTGGTCAGGACCTCGAGCACGTCGTCCGTGAAGTAGGCCGGGAGCATCGACGACAGCCGCAGCCAGCGCAACCCCCTCACCTGCACCAGCCTGGCTAGCAGCGCGGCCAGGCTGGCGCGCGGCACCCGATCCGCGCCGTAGTGGCCGAGGTCCACCCCGGTCAGCACGATCTCCGGATGGCCGGCCTCCACGAGGCGCCGCACGTGGTCCTCGACGAGCGCCGGCTCGAGGCTCCGGCTCCCGCCCCGGGCGAAGGGCACGATGCAGAACGCGCACCGGTGCTGGCAGCCGTCCTGGACCTTCAGGAACGCGCGCGCGCGGCCGTTCAGATGGGGTCGCGGCGCGACCGGCTCGATCCCCACCGCGGCGAGGTCGCCGACCTCGATGCGTGGGGCCCGACGCGGCTCCGCCAGCAGGCCGTCGAGCAGCTCGGGCAGGCGCGTCTTGTCGCCGTTGCCGACCACCAGATCCACGCCGCCGAGGGCGGCGACCGCGGCCGGGCTCGTCTGCGCCCAGCACCCGGTCACGACCACGCGCGCGCCCGGGCTCACGCGCCCCGCCCGGCGGATCGCCTGGCGGTCCGAGAGCTCCGCCCGCGCCGTCACCGTGCAGGTGTTGATCACCACGACGTCCGCTTCGCAGTCCGCCGGCACCGCGCGGAACCCCCGCGCCTCCAGCAAGACTTGCATCTGGTGCGTGTCCGCCTGATTGACGCGGCAGCCCAGCGTGACAAAGGTGATGGTTGTAGCGGGTGCCGCGTGGCCGGCTCGGGACGTGGGTGGCCTGTTCGAGAAGGTTGCCGGCTCCGTCACGCGACCACGGGCTCCTTGAGCTGGCCGCAGGCGGCGCCGATGTCCTCGCCCTTGCTCCAGCGCACGGTGGTGGTGACGCCGGCGGCGAGGAGGATCGCCTGGAACGCCAGGATGCGGGCCAGCGGCGGCCGGCGGAAGCCGGAGTCGTCCCAGTCGTTGAACGGAATCAGGTTCACCTTGGCCCGGACGCCGCGGAGCAGGCGCACGAGGCGTTGCGCCTCCTCGGGGCTGTCGTTGACGTCCGCCAGCATGACGTACTCGAAGAAGACGCGCTGGCGAGGGGCCAGCGGATAGCGCCGCACGGAGGCCATCAGCGCTTCGAGATTCCACGAACGGTTCACGGGCATGAGCCGTCCACGCACCTCGTCGGAGGCGGCGTGCAGCGAGATCGCCAGGTTCACCTTGAGGTCTTCGCGGCCCAGGCGGTCGATCCCGGAGACCAGGCCCACGGTCGACACGGTGATGCGCCGTGGGGAGTAGCCGAAGCCCAGCCGCGGATCGATCAGGATGCGGAGCGCGGCGACCAGGTGGGCGTAGTTGGCCAGCGGCTCGCCCATGCCCATGAAGACCATGTGGGTCACGCGCTCCGGGCCACCGAGCAGCGCGTTCGCCGCCATGAGCTGGCCGATGATCTCGGCCGCGGTGAGGTTGCGGTCGAGCCCCATGGTCCCGGTGAGACAGAAGGCGCAGCCGAAGCCGCAGCCCACCTGTGTCGACAAGCAGAGCGTGATCCGGCCGTCGTCGGGCATCAGCACCGCGCTCACCCGGCGGTCGTCGGCCAGCCGGAAGACCAGCTTGCGGCTGCCGTCCTGGGACGGCGTGGCCCGCTCCAGCTCCGGCAGAACGACCTCGTGCGCCTCGGCCAGCCGGGCCCGGAAATCCCGCGACAGATCCGTCATCGACTCGAGGTCGACGACGCCCTTGCGGTACATCCACGTCGCCAGCTGGCGCCCGCGATAGCGTGAGGCGCCCAGGGAGACGGCCACGTCTTCCAGTTCCGAGGGTTGGAGGCCAATCAAGTTGGAGCGCGACATCAGACGGAAAGAGTATCACGGGGACTTTCCACCGAGCGTGCGCGCGCTCCCGCCTGGAGTATCTCGACGGTCTGACCGAGGGCACCATCAACAATCCACAGTTCTTGTGCGCGAGCGGTGGATAAGCCGGTGGGCCACGGGGACCACCGCGCGGAAATTCTGCTACTTACACCAGCTCGCCCGTCTCTTGAGCAGACCCTCTGATAGAATTTCGCACCTGGAGGAAATCGCCATGGCTGAGTCGCTCTCGGAACTACTCGAAGGCCAGGTCGCGCGTTGGACTGACCGAGTGTCCGACTGGGACGCGTTCGCCGACGCGCGCGTCGACGGCTATCGGCGCGCGCAGCATCGCTTCATCGGCTACGGCGCCTCCGGTAAGACCGATGGCCGCTACATCCCCGCCGAACACTTCACCCTCAGCGTGATGTTCGTGCCGCCGGGCCAGGGCAACGCCGCGCACACGCACGAGGTCGAGGAGATCTTCTTCATCCTCCGCGGCAAGGTGCGCGTCTTCTTCCAGGACGAGCGCGGGCAGCAGGTCGAGGCGGTGCTCGGCGAGTGGGACTGCGTGTCGTGCCCGGCCAACGTGATCCACGGCTACGAGAACGTCGGGCTGGAGCCCGCCTACCTTCAAGTGATGCTGGGCAAAGGTCGACCCGATCTCATGACCTACTCCGACACCGGTCTGCAGGCGCAACGCGACGTCCACTTGAAGTCGGAGGGAGCGGCGGCCCGCTCGTGATCGGCGCCTCGCTCAAGCGCAAGGAAGACCGGCGGCTCGTCACCGGCGCCGGCCGGTACGTCGACGATCTTCGCGTACCGGGGATGGTGCATCTGGCACTCGTGCGCAGCCCGCACGCGCACGCCCGCGTGCTTCGGATCGATACCGCCGCGGCGCTCCGGGTGCCGGGCGTGCTGCGCGTCCTCACCGTTCGCGACGCGCCCGAGCTGGCCGCCTCCGTACCTCCGCTGATCCGGGAGCCGGACTGGCCGGCCTACGTGCATCCCATCTTGGCCGGCGATCGCGCGCGCCACGTCGGCGAGGCCGTCGCGGTGGTCGTCGCCGACGATCCCTATCGCGCCGTGGACGGCACCGACGCCGTGGTCGTCGACTACGAGCCGCTGCCCGTCGCGGCCGAGCCCGTCGTCCCGGCGCCGGCCATCGTCCACGACGGCTGGCGCGACAACCGCGCCGGGCGCCAGGAGACCGGCGCCGGCGACGTGGCGCGCGGCTTCGCCGAGGCCGAGGTGGTCGTCGAGATCCACCTCGCCTACCCGCGGGTCACCGGCGTGCCGATCGAGGGCCGCGCGGTGCTCGCCGCCCCCGACGCGGAGAGCGGCCGCCTGACGGTGTGGTCGTCGACCCAGGTCCCCTTCAACGTGCGCACCGCCGTCGCCGCCGCGCTCGACCTGCCGGAGGATTCCGTGCGGGTGATCGCGCCCGACGTCGGCGGGGGCTTCGGCATCAAGGGCCACGTCTATCCGGAGGAGGTGCTGGTGCCCGCCGTCGCCCGCCGGCTCGGGCGCCCGGCGAAGTGGGTGGAGACGCGGCGCGAGCACTTCCTCACCGCCTCCGGCGATCGCGATCAGGTCCATGACGCCCGGCTCGGGGTGCGACGCGACGGGACGATCACGGCGCTGGAGACGACGTTCACGCGCGACCACGGCGCGTTTCCGACGCTCGGCGGCGCGATGACCGCGAACACGATGAACCATCTCGTGGGGCCGTACCGCGTGCCCAACTACCGCGCGCGCGCCGACAACATCGTCACCAACAAGAGCTTCGGCGCCGCCTACCGGGGCGCCGGCCGGCCCGAGGCAGCCCTCGTCCTGGACCGGCTGCTCGACCGGGGCGCGCGCGCCATCGGCATGGACCCGGCCGCGTTTCGCCGCCACAACCTGATCCGCCGCGCGCAGATGCCCTTCGCCACCGGCCTCACCTACCGCGACGGCGTGCCGATCACCTACGATCCCGCCGACTACGTCGTCGCCTTCGACGCGGTGCTGGAGCGCCTGGACTACCCGGCGTGGCGCAAGGAGCAGGCCGCGCGGCGGGGAACGGCACGGCCCATCGGGCTCGGCCTGTCGGCCTACGTCGAGGGCACGGGCATCGGGCCCTTCGAGGGCGCGGACGTCAGCGTCGATCCCAGCGGCGTCGTCTTCGTCGACGTCGGCGTGGGCGCCCAGGGCCAGGCCCACGAGACGACGCTGGCGCAGATCTGCGCCGCCGAGCTGGGCCTGCCGATCGAGCGCGTCGTCGTGCGCGGCGGCGACACCGACCACGTCGGCTTCGGCATGGGCACGATCGCCAGCCGGGTGGCGGCGGTGGCCGGCCCCGCGGTGGCGCGCTCGGCCCGGGAGGTCGCGCGCAAGACGCGGCTGGTCGCCGCCGAGCTGTTCGAGTGCGCGGCCGAGGACGTGGTGCTGGCCGAGGGCGACGTGTGGGTCGCCGGCGCGTCCGACCGCCGCATTCCCCTGGCCCGCGTCGCCCGCGCGGCCGTCCGCAGCAAGGCGCTGGCGAACGCCGGCGGCCCCGGCCTCGGCGCCTGCGTCTTCTTCTATCCGAACTCGGTCACGTGGGCCTTCGGCGCCCACGCCGCCGTGGTCGAGGTGGACCTCGAGGCGTGCACGCTGACCGTCCTGCGCCACGCCGTCGTCCACGACTCCGGGCGCTCGATCAACCCGATGGTCGTCGAGGGCCAGGTCCACGGCGGCACCGCGCAAGGCATGGGCAGCGCGATGCTGGAGGAGGTCGTCCACGACGCCCAGGGCCAGCTCCTCACCGGCTCCCTGATGGACTACGCGATCCCGCGGGCGGCCGACTTCCCCACCCTCGACGTCGTCCACGTCGAGTTCCCGTCCACCGTCAACGAGCTCGGCATCAAGGGCGTGGGCGAGAGTGGCGTCATCGCCCCGGGCGCGATGATCGCCGGCGCCGTCGAGGACGCGCTCGCCGACTACGGGGTGGAGATCACCCGGCTGCCGGTGACGCCGTCGCGCGTGTTCGAGGCGCTGCGGGCCACCGGGCGCTGGCCTCGGCCCGGCTAACCGCTCCCTTCCAGCACGCGCGCCACGCCCCCCGGCAGGTCGCGTGGCGCCGCGCACACCGCGTCGGCGCCGGCCTCGAGCAGCTCCTCGCGCGAGCCGTAGCCCCACAGCACGCCGATCGACCGCACGCCGTTCGCCCTGGCGGCGACGACGTCGGCATGGCGATCGCCGACCATGACGACGTTCGCGATGGGGAGCCGCTCCGTCGAGAGCAGGTGCGCGAGCAGCTCGGCCTTGTCGTCGAAGCGCCCGTCGAGCGTGGGACCGTAAACGCCGGCGAGGAGGCGATCGAGCGCGAAGTGCCGCACGATCCGCTCCGCGAACACCGCGGGCTTGGAGGTCGCGACGAAGAGCCGGCGGCCCGCCCGGCCCAGGTCGTCGAGCATGGCCGGGATGCCCTCGTAGACCTCGTTCTCGTAGAGGCCGACCTCCGCGAAGCGCTCCCGGTAGAGCTCCATCGCCCGCTCGATCAGCGTCCGGTCCGACGTCTCGAGCAGCGCGCCGAGGGTGCCGCGCAGCGGCGGTCCGATGCACCAGCCGAGCGCGTCGTCGGGCGGGCAGGGCCGCTCCAGCCGGGCCAGGGCGTACCGCAGGCACCGCACGATGCCGGCCCGCGGGTCGGTCAGCGTTCCGTCGAGATCGAGCAGCACCGCACCGGTCGTCACCCGCGCCCCCCCGCGCCGGCCCCACTCAGGGGCGAACGATGAGGTAGAGGTCGAGCAGGTTCGTGTTCGTGGGCCCGGTGACCATGCTGTCGCCTGCCGCCGTCAGGAGCGCGTGGGAGTCGTTGTCGGCGAGCGCGCGGGCGGCGTCGAGCCCGGCCGCCCGGCTTCGCCCCACCGTCCCGGCGTCGACGAGCCCGCCGGCGGCATCGGTGGGGCCGTCGGTGCCGTCCGTTCCCGCGGCCAGCACCACCAGGTCTTCGCCGGCCTCGAGCTGCAGCGCGGCCGCCACCGCGAACTCCTGGCACCGCCCGCCGCGTCCGTTCCCCCGCACCGTCACGGTCGTCTCGCCGCCGGCGATGAGGCAGGCCGGGCCCGGCATTGCCCGCGCCCGGGCGAGGAGCTCGCGGGCGACGTCGCGCGCTTCGCCCTGCAGCGAGCGCGTGAGCACGTGGGGACGATAGCCGAGCCGTTCGGCTTCCGTGGCCGCTGCCTCGACCACGAGCGCGTTGTTGCCGATGACGAGGTTCGTGACCCGCTCGAACACCCGGTCACCTCGCTTCGGTGTCTCCGCCATGTCGCCGCGAGCGCCGGCGCGCAGGCGCTCGAGGATCGCGCCCGGCGTCCGCTCGACGACGCGGCGCCGCCCGAGCACGGACAGGGCCTCCGCGTAGCTGGTCGAATCGGGCGCGGTCGGCCCGGAGGCGATGACGTCCAGCGGATCCCCGATCACGTCGGACAGGGCCAGCGTGAGGACCGTGGCCGGCGCCGCCGCCCGGGCCAGCAGCCCGCCCTTGAAGCGGGAGAGGTGCTTGCGCACCGCGTTCAGCTCGTTGATCGTGGCGCCGGCGTCGAGCAGCAGTCGGGTCACGGCCTGTTTCTCCTCGAGCGTGACCGGCGGCGCCGGCGCCGGCGTGAGGGCCGAGCCGCCACCCGAGACGAGGAAGAGCACCAGGTCGTCGGCCGTCGCCGACTCCGCGAGCGCCAGGAGCCGCGCCGAAGCGGCGACGCCACGCTCGTCCGGCACCGGATGGCCCGCCTCGGCGATCTCGATCCGCGTGGTCGGGAGCCGGTAGCCGTCCTTGACGACGACGAACCCCTCGCTCACCCGCGCGCCGAGCATCGCTTCCACGCTCCGCGCCATCGACGCCCCCGCCTTGCCGGCGCCGAGCACGAGCACACGGCGCACGCGGTCGAGGTCGAGGGCGAGCGGGCCGGCGCTCAGGCGATGGTCGCTGAGCTGGAGGTGCCGCTGGAGGAGGGGCCCGACGGCGCCGGCGGCCAGGGCCGCCCGCCAGATCGCGGCGGCGGCCTCGCGCGCGCTAACCGGCAAGCTGGCGAAGCTTCTGCAGACGCTGCCCGGCGTCGATCAGGACGTCGTCGGTCTTGGGAAAGCAGAAGCGGATCTTGGTCCGCCCCAGCTCGGGGTGCGCGTAGAACGAGGAGCCGGGGACGGTGGCGACGCCGACTTCCTTGATGAGCCACATGGCGAACGCGGTGTCGTCCTCGAGGCCGAGCCGTTTGATGAAGTGCCCGGCGTCGGTCAGGATGTAGTAGGCGCCGCGCGGCTTCCAGGTGACGAATCCCGCGCGCTCGACGTAGTCGTACAGCAAGTCGCGCCGCGCCTGGTATCCGTCTCGCAGTCCGACGTAATACTCGCCCGGCAAGGTCAGCGCGCTCACCGCCGCCTCTTGCAAGGGATGCGGCGCGCCGACCGTGACGAAGTCGTGGGCCCGGCGGATGCCGACGCTCAGATCCGGCGGCGCCACCGCCCAGCCGACCCGCCAGCCGGTGACCGAGTAGGACTTCGACACGCCCGAGATCGTGATCGTCCGCTCGGCCATGCCGGGCAAGGTCGCGATGGGCGTGTGGCCGAGGCCGTCGTAGACGATGTGCTCGTAGATCTCGTCGGTGATCGCCAGCAAGTCGTGACGCAGGCAGAGGTCGGCGATGATCTGCAGATCCGCCCGCGAGAAGACCTTGCCCGACGGATTGTTGGGGCTGTTGAAGAGGATGGCCCTGGTGCGCGGCGTGACCGCGCGGGCGAGTCGATCCGGATCGAATGAGAAATCGGGCGGCTCCAGCGGTACCCAGATCGGCACCGCCCCTGAAATGACGCACCCGGGGCCGTAGTTCTCGTAGAACGGCTCGAAAATGATGACTTCGTCGCCGGGATTCAAGACGGCCAGCAACGTCGAGATCATCGTCTCCGTCGAGCCGCAGCAGACGGTGACGTGGCGCTCGGGATCGATCTCCATCCCGTAGAACGTCCGGTACTTGTCGGCGATGGCGCCCCGCAGTCGCGGCGTGCCCCAGGTGATCGCGTACTGGTGGAAGTCGCCGTCCAGCGCCTGGTGCGCGGCGTCGACCAGGGCCTGGGGCGGGCGAAAGTTCGGCATGCCCTGGGCGAGATTGACGCCGCCATGCTGGTTCACCACGCGCGTCATCTCGCGGATGACCGACTCGGTGAACCCCTGCACGCGCTCCGAGATCCGCACGGGGGGGACCGCGCCGGGGCTCAGCGCCCCCCGGCGATGGCGGGCACGATCGCGACCTCGTCGCCGTCCTTCAGGACCGTCTCCCGGTTCTGCATGAACCGGATGTCCTCCTGGTTGACGTAGATGTTGACGAAGCGGCGCAGCTCGCCCGTCTCGTCCAGCAGTCGCTCCCGCAGCCCGGGGTACTGGCGCTCGAGGTCGACGATCAGATCGGCGACGGTGTCACCCTTGGCCTGGACCTCGGCGATGCCCTTCGTCATGGCTCGCAGCGGGGTCGGAATGCGTACGTTCACCGGCATGAGCGTCTCCTCCACGCGATTGGGGAATTGAGCCCCACGTCGAAACGACCGCCAGACATTTGCATCACTAAACACGCATCGCCGCGCCAAGTCAACGGAAGCGAGGCCAGCGGCGCGCTACGTTATGATCCGGAGCGTGGCACGTCAAGCGACCGGGTCGCGTGCCGCGGCCCTGGCTCCCCTCGCGCTCCTCGTCGCCTACGGCGTCGCCTTCGCGTCCGCGACCCTCGGTGTCGCGCTGCCCGCCTTGGATGACCACCCCGGCCAGCTCTACCGGCTCTGGCACGTCGTGACGCTGGGGCCGGCGCCGTGGGCCTGGAACTGGGGCTGGTGGACGGGCTATCCGGAGCTGCAGTTCTATCCGCCGGGCTTCGCCTACGTGGGCGCGCTCGTGCACGTCGCGGCGCTCGGCGCCGTGACGGTCGCGGGCGCGTACCAGACGCTGGTGTGGCTCGCCTACCTGGCGCCGGCCGTCACGGCGTGGCTCGCCCTGACGCGTGCCGTCGGAAACGGCTGGCTGGCCCTGCCGGGGGCGTTCATCATGCTCACGCTCTCGCTGTGGCCCGCCCTCATGAGCGGGGTCGAGGGCGGCGTGCGCGTCGGCATGGCGCCGGCGCGGCTCGGCTGGGCGCTCGTCCCCTGGCTCGCCGCCGCCCTGGCGCCCTGGAGCGAGGGCGCCGCGGCGGTCCCGGCCCGCCTCGCGATCCCGCTGATCGCCGCGATCGTGCTCATGCATCCGGCCCACCTCCCGGCCGCCGTGGTCCTCGTCGGCCTCGCGGCGCTCGCCGCGCCCGGTTGGCCGCGCCGCATGGCCGGGGCACTCGGCGCGCTCGCCGTGGCCGCGCTTCTCACGGCTTTCTGGACGCTGCCGCTCGTGATGCGCCTCGAGCACACGCGCGCGCTGGCGTGGGGCGGGCTGACGCCCAGGAGCGTCGGCGAGACGATGCTCGCGCATCCGCTCGTGCTCGCGCTGATCGTCGTCGCCGTGGCCGCGCTGTGGCTCGGCCGCACCGCGTACGAGCGCGTCCTGACGCGCTGGCCCTGGGCGATGGCCGGCGTCGTCGCGCTCGACGCCGTCGTGCTGGAGCCGCGCGGGCTGGCGTGGCTGCCGGCCGACCGGGTCCTGGACGGCTTCTGGCTGGCGCTGGTGCTGGCCGCCGGCGTGGGCACCGGCCGACTCCTCGAGCGGCTGGTCGAGCGGCGCGGCGTGCCGATCGCCGCCGCGGCGGCGGGCGCGGTGCTGGCGGCGGTCGCGCTGTCGCTGGTCGGGCGCGACACGCTCACGCTGTGGCCGCGCGCCGGCGCGTGGCCGTCGTACGCCGCGACGGAGCGCGGCCTTCGCCTGCCCGCGCTGTGGGCGGCGCTCCGGGACGCACCCGAGGGGCGCGTGCTCTTCGTGCGCTCGGGCGTGCCGCTCGTCTTCGGGCCGGAGTGGTGGCGGCCGCACACGCACGTCACCGCGCTCACGCCGCTCACGACCGGCCGGGCGATCGTCAACGGCACCTTCACGCATCCCTCGCCGATCGCCGCGCTCGTCTATCGCGGCGACGCCGGGCGCGGGCCGATCACGCACCTGGTCGAGCGCCTGGACGGACGCGCGCTGTTCGGCCGGCCACTCGAGCAGCTCGACGCCGCCTCGTTCAACGCCCACGCGCGGCGGCTGGGCGTGAGCGTCGTCGTGGCGCTCGACGAGGATCTGCCCCGCCTGTCCGCGCTCGCCGACAATCCCCTCTTCGCAACGCGCCGGACCGAGCCGCCCTTCGTGATCTGGCTGGGCCCGCCGGCCGCGCTGCCACACCCGCTCGAGTCCGGACCCTGGCGAATGACGCTCGAGGCCGAGCCGGGCGGTTGGACGCCCGCGCGCGTCGCCTACTACCCCCTCTGGCGCGCGACCGCCGCCGGCGCCCCGCTCGAAACACGCCGCGGCGCCTTCGGCGACCTCGAGATCCGTGTGCCGGCGGGCACGACGGCGATCGAGCTGAGCTATCGCCCAGGCGTCGTGGAGTGGACAGGCATCGGACTCACGGCAGTGGGAGCGATCGTGTGGCTCCTGCTCGGCTGGCGGCGGCCACCGACCCGCGTCACACTCGGTTGGACTCGCCCGTCGTCGCACCCCGCGCGAACGGGGGAGTAAAGAGGGGGGCGCAAGCGCCCTACTTCACCGTCGCCGCCCCGGCGTCGGCGCACTGCTGATCCTGCTCGCCAGTCCCGCCACCGCAGCCGATGCCGCCGATCACGCGGCCACCGCGCACGAGCGGGGCGCCGCCGGGCGTGGGCAGCGCCTGGCCCTCGAGGATCACCGGCACCGTCTTCCAGAACGCCGAGCCCTTCGCCGCCAGCTCGGCCAGCTCCGTCGTCGAGCGACGGAAGGCCGCGGCGGCCACCGCCTTCGCCTGCGACGTCTCGGGGGTGAAGAAGCCGGTGGCGTCGGCGCGCGCGCACAGCACCAGGCGGCCGCCCTCGTCCACCACGGTGACGGTCATCGGCGCGCCCAGCTCCCGGGCGCGCACCTGCGCGGCCCGCAAGGCCTGCTCGGCCATCTCCAGCGTCAGCTCGATCATGGTGTCCTCCTACTCCGGCGCGATCGTGTGGGTGAACATCACGGCGCCCTGCTCGTCCACGAGACGTACCGTGAGGTGAGCGGACTCGATCGTCACCTCTCCGAAGTTGTAGACTCCGCCCTGCGCGAACAGCGTGCGCGGCCCCAGCCGCCCGTCCAGCGGGCGCGGCCGGCCCGGCGGCGCCGACAGCGGGCCGGCGATGAACTCGTGGAACTCCCAGTCGCGGTAGGGCTGGTGCCGGATGATCTCGGCGTGGTGCACGTCGGCCGCGACGACGACCAGGTTACGGACGCCCTGCACGCGAAGCTCACGGAGGATGGCGTCGCGCTCGGTCACGAAGCCGGTCCCCGTCGCCGGCGCCAGTCCGAGGATGTTGGCGTTCGACCAGCCGTCGCGCCGTTCCGGGCGCCCGCTCGGCACCGACAGCGTCACGCTGCTGACCACGACCTTCCACACCGCCGTCGAGGCCGGTACCGCGTCGAGCAGCCAGCGGCGCTGGGCCGCCCCCAGCATGGTCTTGCGCGAGCCGTCCGGCAGGCGGTTGTCGCTCCGGTACTGCCGCGTGTCGAGGATGAAGACCTCGAGCAGCCGGCCCCAGCGGACGCTGCGGTAAAGCCGGGTGGCATCGTCGCCGGCGGCCACCGGCCAGTAGTCGAGGAACGCCTGGCGGCCGATCGGCATGAGTGGCTCGGTCGTGCCCGCGAAGTCGTTCCTCACGTCGTGATCGTCCCAGGTCGCGTAGACCGGCGTTCGGCGCAGGAACGCCTGGAAGGCGTGGTCCTCGCGGTTGTAGCGGTGGCGCGCGCGGTACTCGGCGAGCGTCCGGGCCCGGAAGTTCGCCCCGGGGACGGTGGCGGGCCTGTTGCACGCGACGTCGGCGTACGTCGTGTCGCCCACGAACAGGAAGAAGTCGGCCGGGTGCCGGAGCATCGCGCGGAAGATCCCGTACTCACCCTCCGCCGGGCGGCACAAGCCGCCGCCGCCGAGGTCGCCGCTCCAGAGAAAGGTCACGCGGGCCGGCGCGTCGGGCGGCGGCGCGGTGGTGAACTCCCCGTCCACGCGCTCCCCCCCCTGCGCCAGCTGATAGCGGTGGCGGGTCGCCGGCGCCAGCCCCTCGAGCGACACCCGCACGATCAGGTCGTCGTCCGCCGTCGCCTGCGCGGTGAGGCTGCGCGTCGCCTCGCCTCCGGCGGCGCCGACCTCGAGCGTCATCGGTCCGGACCGGGGGGCGCGCGCCCACACGATCGCGGCCGTCGGGCGGACCTCCGTCACGCTGACGAGCAAGCGGGCCGGCACCGGCGCCGCCCCCGCGAGCAGCAGCGCGAGCAACGGAACGAGCGCGCGCCCGCGGCCCTTCAGCGCAACACCTGCCCGAGGTGCTCCAGGATCTCCCGCTCGAACTCCGGCAGACTCTGGCCGAAGGCGCTCCGGAAGCCCTCGTAGCGCCCGCGGCCGGCGGCGAACTCGCGGAAGTACCGCAGGAGGCCCTCGAAGCCGTGGCGGCGGATCAGGTAGTCGGTCATGAGGAACGCCAGCTGGTACGTCGCCAGCGAGCCCTCGCGCAGGTGGCGCACGGTGAAGCCGCGTGACGTCCCCAGCCCCTCGAGATCGAGACGCCCCTCGCGCAGCGCCGGGTGATCGCGCACGTGGCCCATCGCCGCCGCGCGGCGCTCCAGGAGTGTGTCGACGCCCAGCCGCTCGAGGACTCGAAACGCCGCCCAGTCGGCCATGCCCTCGGCCAGCCATTGCTCGGCCCGTCCCTCGCCCTGGGCGAGCTCGATCTGGGCCACGTGCGTCAGCTCGTGGGCGATGAGCCGCAGCCACTCGCGGGCCGCCGGCGACCCGCCGTAATCGTGCAGGAGGAGCTGCCGCCGCTTGCCGACGCCGACCGCGAACTCGCTCAGCTCGGCGGCCCGCACCTCGGGCAGCCGGCCGTCGCTGATCAGCCCCTGCTGGAAGACCGCACGCGACGAATAGATGTAGACGGTGACCTGCTCGGGCACGGCCAGGCCGAGGTCACGCGCCAGGATAGTCGCCACGCCGCGCACGACGGCCTCGTGGCTCCCGAAGTCGCCGGGGTAGTGCAGCGCCGGCGCCGGCACCTCCAGGCTGACCGGCAGCACGATCCGCCCGGCGGCGCGGCACCCGACCGCCCCCAGGAGCGCGAGCGCGACGACGGCGAGCCCGCGGCCGGCGCGTCGGGGACTCACACGAGCGGGTCGTAGTTGAAGTACATCGGCAGGCGTGCCGTCGAAGCTACAGAAGTTGTTGATGTTCTGAGTGGGCGGATGTCGCAGGAAAGTGCAGCTCGTCTCATTTCGTCTCGCTGCACCGGAGTAGCGAACGGCGCGGGCTCTTCACCCGCGCCGTTCGCTTTCGTTTGCATGCCGAGAGACATGACGCCGGATCGTAGCACACCGCGCCGAATGCAACGCCGGCCGGCCGGCCATGCCGGGGCGCCGTTGATCTGCGTCGGCGCCTCGGCGTAGAGTCAGTACCAGCATCAAGAGCGCGGCGAGGGCCACTGGTGCCCTGCGACCCGCCCCCAACCGACCACGCAGCCGGCACGGTGGGAGTAGCCAGGGCAAGATGCGGGCGCTGTCACGGCGCCAACGGGGGCTTCGATGAACAACCTCACCAACCCGCCGCGCAACGCCATCGGTGACCGTGCCGGTCCCGAGTGGCAGCGGTTCCCCACCGACGCCTACCTCGATCACCGCCACCGGAACTGGGTGATCTCGGAGGAGTTGGACGACGTGCTGTTCCTCCTCGACGCCGGCATCGTGCTCGTTCACCGCGTGCGCGCCGCGCACATCGTGCGGGCTCTCGCGGCAGTTTCGCTGGCTCCTGCTCCTCGTCCCTGCGGCAATCCGCACGTTCCAGTGGCCGACACCGCGACCACGAGCCGCTGGCGTGAGATCTGCGGCTGGCTCGGCATCACGGCCGGCGCTGCAGTGTTCGTCGCTGCGCTCGCCGTGCCGCTCGATGACCCGGCGTTGGTGGTGGCGCTGGCGGTACGGGGCGGGCAGACGATCTTCGACGGCTCAGCGGGCGCGCCACGACGTAGGCAACGAAGTACCCATGCGTGGAGCACCCGGGCTCAGTTCGGCTGCAGACAAGCGCTCCAAGTAGTTAGAACCAGGTATGTCAGCGGGTGGCTTGATTGTTGAAGCCCTGCCCAGGCGAGTGGAGCATGGAGCCCGAAGATCGGTTACTTGCACAGTCCCGTCCCAAGCCCCGGCGTCGCTCAACAAGTCGGCCTCCCGTCATCCTGATCGCCGACGACACCACCGATAGCCGCGACCTCTACGCGGAGTACTTCGAGAGTCGTGGCTTCAGCGTCGTCACGGCCCACGACGGCACGGGGGCCGTCCGAGCTGCTCTTGAACACGTACCCGACGTGATCGTGATGGACCTTGCCATGCCGCAGATCGACGGCATCACGGCAATCCAGCGCATCAAGTCCGACGCCCGTATGCAGCAGAGTCGCGTGATCCTTCTCACCGGCTACCCCTTGGCCGTCGAGAGGAGCGCACTGGAAGCCGGCGCAGATCTGTTCCTCAGGAAGCCATGCCTACCTGAGAGACTGGAGCGCCACGTCAACGCGCTACGACAGCGGAAGGGCCCTGGTGGGGGCACGCGGGCAACATGACGCCGCTCGCCCAGCGCATCGCCGACGCGGTCTCCCAGAACTCGCCGCGCCTGCTCTGCTTCACCTGCTTGGCGGCGCAGCAGGGGCTGAAGGAACATGACGTGCGCGCCCTTGCACTCGTGCTGGTCACGCGAGCGGGGCTCAGGCTCGTTCGACGTGTCTGCTCTTCGTGCCGGCGCACCGACGAAGTTCTCGCCGCCCAGAAGGTTCGCGTAGAGCCCACCTGAACTCACCGGCAGCAGCCGGCGCTTTCGCGGCAGGCGTTGTTGGTCGTCGCCGGTGAGCGTGCCGCAGGCGCGGTGGTCGGAGACGAACTCGGCAAGATCGGCCAGGAGCATGGCGCGAGGATCAGGGCGTAGGGGTGCGCCGTCAACGGTCAAGGGTTGCGGACGCCGGGCTGCCGATCCACCATCGAGGAGCGTCAGGTAAGCGCGACGACCCGCTGGACCGTGGCGGTGAGGTCCCGCACCGACGCCAACAGGGGTAGGCGCTGCGGGGGAGGATAGGCCGATGGCGGTTGACCGGAGCTACGTGGCCCTGAACGATGCCGAGCGTAAGCGACTGGAGCGCCTCGTGGCGCGGTGCAGCGACGCCGACCTCGAGCGCGCGATGCCGGCTGGCTGGACCGTCGCCGCGACGCTGGCGCACCTGGCGTTCTGGGACGAGCGCGTGCGCGTCCTGTTCGAGCGGTGGGAGCGCGAGGGCTCCGCCCCGCCGCCCGAGGACGAGGCGAGCGTGGACTGGATCAACGACTCCGCCAAGCCCATGTTCCTGGTGCTGCCGCCGCGCCGCGCCGCCGAACTGGCGGTGAAGATCGCGCGGGAGACGGATCGTGCCGTGGAGCAGCTCTCGGACGACATGCTCACCCGCAACGCGGCCGCGCCCCAGCCGCTGAACGTCGTACGCGCGACTCACCGCCGCGAGCATCTCGACGAGATCGAGGCCGTCCTGCGCTGATCGCAGGCCGGCGTCCGCCCTGGTAGAAGCCGCCCGCGCTGCGCTACGATCCTGGCCGTGCCGCTCCTGACGCACCTGGACGGCCTCTACCTGGACCACCGCCGATGCGGGGAGTTGGAGGCCGGCGTCGAGGGGCCGACCGTCTGGTTCCGATGCGAGTGCGGGGGCGCGCATGGCGCGGCGGGCGGAGGATGACGAACGTGCCGCCGGCCGGTAGCTCCTGCCGAACGCCACCAACGCGCGCTGGTGGCGGACACTTGTTCCGCTGGAGACGGGACAACAGCGAGGGGCTGACATGGCGAAGCGGACGAAGAGCAGTCGGAGCTGAAGAGCCGTCCCTGACGCCGTGACCGCGACCCGCCTCGCCAACCTCCGCGCCGCCCTCGGCTTCCTGCGTCTGCCCCCTCGCGCCCCGGAGCTGCGTCTCCTGCACGAGTGGCTGGACACCTGGAACGGCGTCGGCCTCATCACCGTAGGCGTCGAGCGCCAGGGCATGCGGCTGTCGCTGAGCCACATCGCGGAGGGCGAGTGGCGGGCGCAGTTCATGGACGAGAACGCGCTGCTGTCGCCGCGTGGCTTCGGCGTGGCGCCGACGCCGTGGCGGGCGGTACAGGTCGCGGCGTGGGCGGCGGTGGGGCGCGACGCGTTGTAGACTACCTTCCCCATGTTCACGCGCCTCTACTTCGACACCAGCGAACTTGTAGCGTCCAGTTTTCTCCAGCAGGTGCTTCCTGAAGCCGCCGCGCTTCCTGAAGCCGCTGCGCCCCGGGTAGGCCGGGTACGTCTTCTGGTGATTTTAGCACATGAAGGTGTGGTAACTCGTCTCGCTA
This sequence comes from uncultured Candidatus Rokubacteria bacterium, assembly GCA_963743355.1. Lineage (GTDB taxonomy): Bacteria > Methylomirabilota > Methylomirabilia > Rokubacteriales > CSP1-6 > AR5. The sequence continues at coordinate 561,546 of CAVUPM010000002.1, read as the reverse complement.
CCCACAAGATGTAGGTTCCATGCAGACCGGCTCGATGGGTTGCCGAGTCCCAAGCGCCTTGGTCGTGGTGCCTTTGCCTTGAGGATCGCGTTGAGGTCACGCTACAGGGCGGAGCACTCCGCGAAAGACGTACGCTCCCAGAGATCGATCCAACGCACGCTCCACGAGCGCGACTTTTTTTGGCGCAGGGGGCCTGATCGTTCTGGGCAGGCGTTAGGACGGCGCGAGAGCCTCGTCACGGCGCCTCGGCCAGCCGGCCCGACAACATCGCGTCGGCGGCTGCGAGCTGCGCGGCGCGCTGGCGCTGGCGGTAGGCGCGTGCATGATCGCGGGCCTTGCGCGAGTGCGAGACGACGGGCATCAACGGCAACCCGGCCGCGCGGCACGGCGGGGCGCGCAAGCCCGAGATCAAGGGCCGCGCGGTGCGACCGGCCGACGTGTACGACGACGAGCAGGTGGCCGCGCTGCTTGACTACGTGGAGCGCAACCCGTTCTTCGCCAAGCACGCCACGCTGATCGGTTCGTTCTTCTACACCGGGGCGCGCATCGGTGAGATCTTCGGGCTACAACCGGGCGACTTCGACTTCAAGCGCGGCGTGGTGGATGTGCAGCGGCAGGAGCAATGGATGCGGGACCGCGACACGCCGCGCGCCGCCGGCCGCAAGGTTGGGCAGTCGAAGCTGCATGTCCATGAGCCGAAGCACGGGCCTCGGCTGGTCGAGGTGCCCGACGAGTACCTAGACCGCGTCCGCAACTACATCAAGGCGACCGATCCTCGCCTCACCGGCACCAAGCCCTCACCGTGGCTCTTCCCTGGCCCGAGTGACGCGGGCCGCCCGTGGGTGCCCGAGGTGTTCAGGAGGTACGTCTGGGGGGCGCTGCTGGAGGCGGCGGGCCTGCCCTACCTGAAGCCCCACGGCGCCCGCCACTCCTACGGCACCAATCTGCTGCGGGCAACCGGCGACATCCACTACGTCGCCCAGCAGCTCGGCCACTCCTCGGTGAAGGTGACCGAGGACTACTACCTGCACCTCACGGCCGGCGACCGGCGCCACAAGGTGGGCGCCTACGCCGCCGCAATCGCGGCCAAGCGCGCCAACCGGAGTACCACCGGAGTAGGACCGGAGTTGAGCCAGGAGCGCTCAGGGGCACCGTCAGTCATTTCAGGTAGTTGACCCACACTCACACGAGCGGGTCGTAGTTGAAGTACTGGCCGGAGGTGACCATCGGGACGAGGTGGTGCTGCAGCGTGCCCGGGAACATCTCGGCCAAACGCTCGACCGTCCAGCCCTCGTCGTGGTGCACCCGCATGATGGGGCGCTCGTGGCTGAACAGCATGATCTCCTTGCCGCGCACGCCGAAAACCTGGCCGGTGATGTCCTTGGCGATGTCGGAGGCCAGGAACGCGGCGACCGGGGCGATGTGGGCGGGCGAGAGCTTCTTGATCTTCTCCACGCGCGCCTTCTGCGTCTCCGTCTCGGTCGGGATGGTGCCGATCATCCGCGTCCACGCGAAGGGCGAGATGCAGTTGGCGGTGACGTTGTAGCGGGCCATGTCGAGCGCGGTCGCCTTCGTGAGGCCGAAGATGCCGAGCTTGGCGGCGGCGTAGTTGGCCTGGCCCACGTTGCCGATGAGGCCGGAGGTGGAGGTCATGTTGATGAACCGCCCCCACTTCTGCTCGCGCATGATCGGCGCCGCCGCCCGGGTGACCGCGAAGGTCCCCTTGAGGTGGGTGTTGATGACCGCGTCCCACTCCTCCTCGGTCATGTTGAAGATCATGCGGTCCCGCAGGATGCCGGCGTTGTTGACGACGATGTCGATCCGGCTGAAGGCGTCCATCGCGGTCTTGATGATCGCCTGCCCGCCGGCCATGCTGGCGACCGAGTCGTAGTTGGCCACGGCCTCGCCGCCGGCCTTGCGGATCTCCTCCACGACCTCGTCGGCCGGCTTGCGGTCGGAACCGGTCCCGACCTCGGAGCCGCCGTAGTCGTTCACCACCACCCGGGCGCCGTGCTTCGCCATCAGCTTGGCGATCTCGCGTCCAACACCGCGCGCCGCCCCGGTCACCACCGCCGCCTTGCCCTTGAGCATCATCGGCATCCCCTCCGGAACCACCTCGCTGTAAAGCGCCGCCACGATACCACAGGGCCCTCCGGTCCCCAGCGGGGGGGGGCCGGCGTGGCCCTCGCCGGGCGGGTGGCGGTCGGTCACGAGAGGTGCGCGACCTCGAGGCTACGAACGCCGGCGGGAGTCCAGGGAGGCGACGTAGGCGGCGCCGAAGACGAAGACGATGGCGGAGTAGTAGATGAACATCACGAAGGCGACGAGGACGCCGAGCGGCCCGTAGATCTGGTCGTACACGCCGACGTTACGGATGTAGAGCCGGAAGAGCTGCTTGGCGATCTCCCAGAGCCCGCCGGCCAGGACGCCGCCGACCAGCGCCGTCCACATGCGGGGGCGCCGGCGCGGCACGTAGCGGTAGCCGAAGTAGAACATCATGGTGGACAGCGTGACGCTGAACGCGACGGTGATCGCGTACGCCCACTGCCAGCCGACCTGTTGGGGCTTGACGATGAACTCCTGGAACCACTGGAAGAGCCAGGTCACCGAGGTGGACGCGAACAGCAAAACGGTGAGCACCAGCACCATGCCGCTGTCGAGCAGCAGGTTGCTCACGTAGCCGCCCCCCGACCGGACGCCCAGCATGCGGTGCAAGACGAGCCGCGTCGCGCCGAACAGCGGCGTCGAGAAGAAGATCAGGGTCAGCGTCCCCGCGATCCCCGACACCGCGCGCGTGTCGATGATGCGGAGAATCGCGTTGGTGATCTCCCGCCGGTAGACCGGGAAGTTGCGGGTGAGCTGGTTCACCGCCTCCTGGGCCGCCTCCTGGCTCGACAGCACGAAGCCGAGCGTGGAGGCGGCCAGCAGGAGCAGCGGGACGACGCAGACCAGAAAGAAGAAGGCGAGGCCGGCGGCGAGGAAGAATCCGCTCTCCGCGATGAATCGCGCGACGGCCCCGCGTAGCCCGAGCACGCTCTACAGTAGGCCGCGCACCAGCCCGCCGTCCACCTGAATAGACACGCCCGTCACGTACGACGCCCGCTCCGAGGCCAGGAACACGGCGACGTTGGCGAACTCCTCGGGCGTGCCGATGCGCGCCAGCGGGATGTCCTCGCTGTTCTTGACCAGGTACTGCTCGCGCGACAGCCCGGACGACTTCAGCCCGCCCAGGAAGCGGTCGGTCATGATCTTCCCGGGACAGAGCGTGTTGACCAGGATGTTCTCCCTGCCGAGCTGCAGCGCGAGCGTTTTCATCAGGCCCGCCACGCCGGGCCGCACGGCGTTCGATAGCAGCAGGTCCGGCAGCGGCTGCTTCACCGACACCGACTGGATCGTCAGGATGCGCCCCCACCGCTTCGCCCGCATGCCGGGCAGGACCTCGCGGATCAGCCGCACCGTGGACATCAGCGAGACGTCGACGGCGCCCTGCCAGTGCTCGTCGGTCATCTCGTCGAAGAAGCCGCGCGGCGGCCCCCCGCAGTTGGCGATCAGGATGTCGGGGGTGCCGAAGGCGTCCTTCACCCGCCCCACCAGCGTGCGCACCTGATCGGCCTTCGTCACGTCCGCCGTCACCCCGAGGACGTCGGCCCTGGTCGCCGCCTTCACCTCGTCCACCGCCGCCTTCAGATCCCCCTCGTTCCGCGCGCACATCACGACCCGCGCCCCCTCCCCCGCCAACCCCAACGCACACGCCTTCCCCATCCCCTTACTCGCCCCCGTCACCAGCGCCACCTTCCCCTTCAACCCCAAGTCCATGTCCTATGCCCCCCTGGCGGCTGCGGCCGCCGGATTCGAACCTGACGCATGACGCCACCGCGCTGCCGGTCAGGCGGATCGGTGGTGGGGTCCGCGGGACCCGTTTCCCTCCCGACCCGGACCGCGCGCCCCCCAGCCGGATGGAGCCCAGCCACGGCGGGTGCGAAACGATTCCGGCCACGTGGTCGCCGGGGACCCCACCACCGAGCCGCCTGACCGGCAGCGTACGCCGCCCGCTAGACCTGTTTGAAGAACTCCGCGCGGTCCCCGCCGGTGATCTCGAGGCGCCGGACCGCATTGTCGCGCATGATCTCGAAGGTGAGCCGCTCACCCGGCTCGTGACGCCAGAGGCTCATGTACAGCTCGCGGCGGGTGGCGACCTCTTGCGCGTTGATCGAGACGATCAGATCGCCCTCGCGCAGGCCGCCCTTCTCGCCGGGGCCGCCGGGCACGATGCCGGCGATGATCACGCCGTCGTCGAGCGCGTGGGCGAAGACACCGAGCCAGGCGCGCTTGGGCCGGCTCACCACCCGCCCGTAGCGCAGGAACTCGGCGGCGTGCTCGCGGTAGCAGTCCACCGGGATCGCCAGCGAGCTGCGGGCCACCTGGTTGAGATTGAGGTAGAGCACGCCGACCGCCTGCCCGCTCATCGAGAAGAGGCCGCCCCCGCCGAAGCCGGGGTTCGAGGCGCTGGAGACGATGCCGCGGTCGAGCAGGTACTCCCAGTACTCCTCGAACTCACCGAGGTAGGTCACGATGCCGCCGCTCACCCGCACCTCGTGGACGCCGGAGGACGCGATGCCGACGACGGCATCGCCCCGCTCGGGCGCCCGGGTCGCCAGCGCCGCCGCCGGGAGGCCCTGGCGCTTCACGCGCAGCAGGGCCAGCCCCACCTCGAAGTCCTGGGCCACCACCTCGGCCCGCATGCGCCGGCCCTTGAGCGGGGCGACGTCGACGACGCTGGCGCCCATCACCACGTAGTTCACCGTCAGCACGAGGCCGGCGGGATCCACCACGAGGCCGCTGCCCATGCGCTCGTCGCCGAGGATGCGCGTGGAGGGATGCTGGCGCGGCACGGTGGCGTGGATGTTCACGACGCTCGGCAGCAGCTGCTTGACGAACTCGACGGACGCGTCCATCGCTCAGCGCGGTCCCAGGTGGCGCCGCAGGAACGCCTCCACGCGGCGGCGCGCGTCGGCGTCGGCGGCCGCGTCGTAGCCGACGGTGGCGCCGCAACAGCCGCCCGGCCGGTTGCGGTTCTCCACGTCCGGCAGGTCGACTCGCCGCTGGCCCGCGACGTCGAAATAGTGGACGGCACCCGGGTAGCGCACGATCGTCGCGTCGGCGCCCCGCTCGCGCATGGCCGTCACCATCCGGTCGCACTCGCTGGCCAGCGTCCAGTCGTCGGCATCGCCGATGAGCAGCAGCAGCGGCCGGATCACCTGTTCCTTCACCAGCGAGAAGCAGCCGCCGGGGTACATCGCCACCGAGGCGGCGAAGCCCGGGCCCGGCATCTCCACGCCGCGGGCGCGGGCCCGCTCGAGGCTCGGCCCGTTGACGAGCGCCAGCGCGGACACGCCGCCGTTGGACCAGCCCATGACGCCCACCCGCCGGCGGTCGACGTAGGGTCGCGCGTGGAGCCAGCGCAGCGCCCCGACCGCGTCGTCGAAGCGCTCCGTGCCCGGAATGTCGGGGCCCGGCACGCACCCGTCCCCGATCCCGCGTGGCCGCCACGAGTCGACGACCAGCGCGACGTACCCGCGCTCGCGAAGCCAGTGGGCCCACTCGCGCGTGGACGCGGACACGCCGTGGCAACCGTGCATCAAGATCACCGCCGGGAAGGGCCCGGGGCCGACCGGGCGGACCTCCGCGGCCGGGATGACGCGCGGCGCGCCTGGCGTGGCGTTCGGAAAAGATACCCCGGGCGTGGCGCAAGCCGCGAGGAGAACCGAGGCGGCAAGCGCCGCCCAGGCGTGGCGAGGCATGCGTCGAGCATACACCGGAGCGCGGGTATAGAATCCGCCCATGGCGTCCAGCGTCTGAGCAGCCAGGCCCCGTTCCTCTTCGGCGCCGATCCCACCCCCGGGCTCCTCGCCTTCGCGCTCGCCGACGACGGGCGCGGTGTCCGTGTCTGGCGCCGCGACGGTGACAGCACGGTGTCCGAGGTCGTGCCGTTCACGCCGTTTCTGCTCCTCGCCGACCCGACGCTGATCGCCGACGCCGCCGGGGTCCTCACGGTGGAGCCGCTGGCCGGCGCCGGCCCCCTGCGCTGGCGCGCGCGTTTCGCGAGCTGGTCCGACGCGCTCGCCGCGCGCGACCTCTGCCGGCAGCGCAGCGGCCTCGCCCCCGACCTCCCGGCCGCGCCTTACCGCTTCACTCCCGATCCCGTGCAGCAGTACCTGCTCACGAGCGGGCGCACGTCATTCGGCGGGATGCGCTTTGGCGACCTGCGGCGCCTGGCGCTCGACATCGAGGTCGTGACGGGCGACGGCCACGAATTCCCCAACGCCGCGCGCGAGGCGGACCGCATCGTCGCCGTCGCGCTCGCCGACACGACCGGCTTCCGCCACGTCGTGCGGGGTGACCAGCTCGACGAGCGCGCGCTGCTCGAAGAGACGACGCGGATCCTTCGCGAGCGGGACCCGGACGTCGTCGAGGGCCACAACATCTTCCGCTTCGACCTGGAGTACCTCGAGGCCCGCGCGCGTCGTCACCGGGTGCGCTTGGCCTGGGGCCGCGACGGCAGCGAGCTGCGGAGCCGGCCCGCGCGCCTGCAGGTGGCCGAGCGCAGCATCGGCTACCGGCGGTACGAGATCACCGGCCGTCACATCGCCGACACCTGGATGCTCGCGCAGCTGCACGACGTCGGCGCCCGCGATCTGCCGTCGTTCGGGCTCAAGGACATCGCCCGCCACCTCGGCGTGGCCGCCGCCGACCGGACCTACATCGATGCCTCGGCCATCGCCCGGGAGCTGGCCGAGGCGCCTGAACGGCTCATGGCCTATGCCGCCGACGACGCGGCCGAGACCCTCGCCATCGGCGCCATCCTGGCCCCACCCTATTTCGTGCAGGCCCAGCTCCTGCCGTTCGACTACCAGGCGGCGGCGCTGCGCGGTGCTGCCGCCAAGATCGACGCGCTGCTCGTCCGCGAGTATCTGCGGCGCGGCTACGCCATCCCGGCGCCGGGCCCGAGCCAGGCGGTGGGCGGCGGCCTCACGGCGATCTGGCGCCAGGGCGTGGGCGGGCCCGTGCTCCACGTCGACGTCACCTCGCTCTATCCCTCGCTGATGCTGGCCGAGCGCGTGGCGCCGGCCTCCGACGAGCTCGGCGTGTTCCTGGCCCTGCTCGATCACCTGCGCGACGTCCGCGTGACCGCCAAGCGCCTGGCCCGCACCGCCGCCGATGCCGAGGAGCGCCGGCACCAGCACGCGCTGCAACAGACCTTCAAGATCCTCATCAACGCGTTCTACGGATACCTGGCGTTCTCCAGCGGTCACTTCAACGACTTCGCGGCCGCCGACCGCGTGACGGCCGAGGGCCGCCGCATCGTCACCGCGATCGTGGACCGCCTCACCGCGCTGGGTGCCACCCCCATCGAGGCCGACACCGACGGCGTCTACTTCCTGGCGCCCGCCGCCCACGTCGCCGGCGACGACGCGGCACTGCTGGAGACGATCGCGACCGGCCTGCCCGAGGGCATCGCCCTCGAGCTCGACGCCCGCCACGCGGCGATGCTGTCCTACAAGATGAAGACGTACGCGCTCCTCGATGAGCGCGGCCGGGTACAGCTCAAGGGCTCCGGCTTCCGCTCCCGGGGTCTGGAGCCGTTCCAGCGCCGGGTCATCGAGGAGGTCGTGCGGCTGCTGCTCGAGGGCAAGCGCGGCGAGGTCCGGGCGGTCATCGATCGCTGGCTGTCAGCCTTCGCCTCCCACCAGGTCCCCGTCCGCCAGTTCGCGCGAACCGAGACCTTACAGGAGACGGTCGATGTCTATCGCCAGCGCGTCGAGGGGGGCCTGCGCCCGCCGTCGGCGGCCTACGGGCTGATGATCGCCAGCGGGCGAGCCTGTCAGCCGGGCGACCAGGTGTCCTACTACGTCGCCGGGCGCAGCCGAAACGTCGTGGTCAACGAGCAGGCCCGGCTGGCCAGTGACTGGGACCCCGGCAGGCCGGACGAGAATGTGGAGCACTACCAGGGCAAGGTGCTCGACATCTGGGATCGGTTCCGCCGGTTCACCGAGAGCGAGGGCCTCGTCCCCTATCGAGACGAGAGCGCAGAAGACGAGGCCCAGCTGTCGCTTTTCTAGCTATTTATCTCCGCCAGCCTCCGCCGCCCCCCCCACCCGCACGAGCACCCCCCCGGTCGCCCCGGGGACCGCCGCCGCCACGCTGTGGCTGGGGTCGCGCTTCGTCCACGACCAGGTTGCGGTCGCGGAAGAGTCGACCGTTCAGCATCTCGACCGCCTTCAGCGCCTCCTCCTTCGTCGCCATCTCCACGAACCCGAAGCCGCGCGGTCGGCCCGTGAACTGATCCGTGATGATGCGCACGGTCTCCACGTTGCCGGCTTGGGCGAAGAGTTCCCGAAGGTCCTCCTCGGTGGCCTGGAAAGAGAGGTTCCCGACAAAGAGCTTAGCGGACATCGCGCGACCTCCTGCCCTAGTACATAGGGGCCTTTGGGAACTGCCGAGTCTGCGCTATGGGCAGAGAGAGTAGTTACAGGAGGTAACGCATGTCAAGGCTCGATTTCGTCGTTTCCCGCTAGGGATATACCCCCCGGGTGGCGCCCCCGTCGACCGTGATGCAGATGCCGGTCACGAACGAGGCCCGCGCCGATACCAGGAAGGACACCATATCGGCGATGTCCTCGGACGTCGCGATCCGGCCGAGCTTGTACGGCGCTTCCGCCTCGGCCTGCAGCTCCTGCACGCTGCGCCCGCTCGCCGCGGCCTGCTGGGCGATGAGCGAGTCCCACCGCTCGGTCCTGGTGGCCGCCGGCGACACCGCGGTGACCAGGATCTTCGACGGCGCGCCGAGATCCGCCAGCCCCTTCGTGAAGTTGATGAGCGCGGCGTTGGCGGCGCCGCCCGTGAGATAGACGGCCGTGGGATTGCGACCGGCCGCGCCCACGACGTTGCAGATGCGCCCGCCGCCCTGGGCCTGCATCAGCGGAAAGACCGCCCGCGACATCCGGATGTACCCCAGCAGCTTGAGGTTCCAGTCGTTGATCCACTGCGCGTCCGGGATCTGCAGAAAGGCCCCGCCCCGGATGGCGCCGGCGTTGTTGACCAGGATGTCCACGCGGCCCAGCCGTGCCTTCACTTCGCGTACCACCCGCTCCACCTCGTCCAGCTGCGAGAGGTCGGCGGCAACCGCCATCGCGTCCCGGCGCGAGCGGTCGCGGCACTCCGCCGCGACCTTGTCGAGCATGGCCGCATCGCGCGCGACGAGGGCCACCTTCGCGCCTTCCGCGGCCAGGCCCAGCGCGACCGCCTTGCCGATGCCCTTGCTGGCGCCCGTCACGAGCGCAACCTTGTCCTTCAGCTCTAGATCCATGGAGCCTCCTTGGTCAGTGGGGGAAGCGTGGTGGTGTGATGGGCAGACCGGCGGCGACGCGCTCGGCGGCGTCGCCGGCGGCGCGCGCGAACGGCTCCAGATCGGTGCCCAGGAGTCGGGCGCCGTGCAATCGCGCGCTGCCGTCCAGGAACAGCGAGCGCGCCCCGGCGCGGTTGCCGTTGGCGAGGTGCTGCCAGGCGACCGCCACCTGGATCAACCCCTGCAGCGCCTCGCGCGCCTCGCCGCCCGCGGCCGCCCAGTGGGGCTCGAGCGCCTCGTGAACTTCGAAGTAGAGCCCCGCGTCGAACAACGACGCCGCGGCGTCCAGCGTCTGGCGCAGGTCGGCCCCGGCGCCGAGTAACGGGCGATCGGCCAGCGCGGCGCACGCCACCCGCGCTCGCGCGCTGAGCGGATCGGCCCAGCGGACCTCGTCACCCTCCAGCCAGTCACGCGCGCCGCTCTCGCCGGCCAGCGTCGCCAGCTCGCGCCGCGCGGCCCTGTCGTGCAGCGCGGCCAGGATCGTCTCCGCCAGCCGATTGCGCAGGCGCAGCGGCAGCGTCGGAATCACGCGCGGCGCTCGGGATCCGTGGCGTGGGGCACGGCCGGCTCCTGCAGCGTCCCCACGGGCGGGCGGGCCGGCACCGCGCGCCGCGCGACCCGACGGCGCGGCGGCAGGCGCTCCACGCGGCTGCCAGCGATGAGGTCGTGCAGCGCGCGCTTGTCGCGCCGCAGCGCGGCGACGAGGAACCCGAACCCCAGGGGGATGGCGGAGATGTAGCACGCGAGGTAGCGCAGCAGGGCCGGGCCCGCCGTCAGCAGCGCGCCGTCGGCGCTCACGACCCGGACACCGACCAGGCTCTTACCGATGGTCTGGCCGGCGACCGTGTGGAGCACCGTCGTGTAGGCCGCCGTGAAGAGCAGCGTGAACAGCGTCACCGACGGGTGCTGGCCGCCGCCGTCGCCCTCGATCGGTGGGCCGAGCAGCATCGTCGCCAGCCAGCCGAACGACGCCTGCACGAGAACGAAGACCACGCCGTCGATCGCGAGCGCCACCGCCCGGATCCAGAAGCCGGCGGGCCGCGGGGCCGGCGCCTCATCCATGGACCGTATAATGGCACCCATGATCGCCGTGCGCGAGGGGCAGGAGCGCATCCTCGGCCACATCGGAGCACCCGTGCCACCCGAGGTGGTGCCGGTCACGCGCGCGCTGGCCCGCGTGCTCGCCGCCGACGTGGAGGCGCCGTTCGACGTGCCGCCCGCCGACAACTCCGCGGTGGACGGCTACGCGGTGGGCAGCACCGACATCCCGGCGGCCGGCACTCGCGAGCTCACCGTCGTCGGCGACCTCGCGGCCGGCGCGGTCTTCGAGGGCGCCCTGCGCCCCGGCCAGGCGCTGCGCATCATGACCGGCGCGCCGGTGCCGGCCGGGGCCGACACCGTCTATCCCCAGGAGGTCGTCGAGCGCGCCGGCGAGCGCGTGCGCGTCGGCGTCATCGACAAGGGCGTCAACGTGCGGATGCGCGGGGAGGACGTCGAGGCCGGCGGCATCGTGATCGAGCGCGGTACGGTGCTGCGGCCGCAGGAGATCGGCCTCGTCACCTCGCTCGGTCTCTGGCAGCTCAGCGTCCACCAGCGCCCGCGGGTGGCGCTGCTGTCCACCGGCGACGAGGTGGCCGAGCCAGGCACGCCGCGACGCCCGGGGCAGATCTACGACGCCAACCGGTTCACGCTGCGCGGCTCGATCGAGCAGTGCGGCGGCGAGGTGCTCGATCTCGGCATCGTGCCCGACGAGCACGCGGCGCTGACCGCGCGGCTGCGCGAGGCGGCTGCGATGGCCGACGTCGTCCTCACCTCCGGCGGTGTCTCGGTGGGCGTCTACGACCTGGTCAAGGGGGTGCTCGAGGAGATCGGCACCATCGACTTCTGGCAGGTGGCGATGCAGCCAGGCCGCCCGCTGGCGTTCGGTCGCATCGGCGACACGACCTTCTTCGGCCTGCCCGGCAACCCCGTTGCCTCCCTGCTGGCGTTCATGCTCTTCGTGCGCCCGGCCCTGTGGAAGCTGGCCGGCCGCCGCCGCCTGACGCCGGCCAGCTGGCACGCGCGAACCACCGAGCCGCTGCGCAAGCGCGCCGGCCGGCGCGAGTTCAAGCGCGGTGTGCTCACCTATCGCGACGGCGATTGGGAGGTGCGGACCACCGGCCCCCAGGGCTCGGGCATCCTGTCCTCGATGGTCACCGGCAATTGCCTGATCGTCCTCGAAGAAGAGCGCGGGGAGGTCGCCGCCGGCGAGCGGGTCACGGTCGAACCCTTCACCGAGCCTTTCTGATGACCCCGCGCATCACCGTCGACCTGATCGATGGCCTCAAGCCTCACCTCCGCGATCTCCTGCGCGACGCGGGCCGGCGCCTGCCCCACCTCGCCTACGCCGACGTGCGCCTGGAGATCGCCGAGGGCAAGTTCGCGACGGCGGAGAACGGCGAGAGCAAGTCCTCGGGGGACGACTACGGCTTCTCGGTCGGCGTGCGGGTCCTCGCCGGCGAGCGGGCGATCGCGCCCGGTTGGGTCGGTCTGACGCTCGGCACCGCCGACCTCGCCGACCTGCCCCGCCGGCTGCGCGAGGCGGTCGAGCGCGCCTACCGGCGGGCGATGGTGAACGGCGAGCTCAAGGCGACCGCCCGCGGGAAGTTCGGTCCGCTGGGGGAGTCGCTGACCGACACCCGCCTGCACCCGGTCCAGGTGCGCGAGGACGTCGTGCGCGCGACGTACGCGATCGATCCGCGCACGCTGCCGCTGGGTGACATGGTGACGTTCACCACCGACGTCTCGCGCCGCGTCGCCGCCGTCGACCCCGCCATCAAGCACAACTACGTCTCGACGCTCACCCAGCTCTCGCGCGAGCTGTTCGCCTCCACCGAGGGCGCGCTGATCGACCAGGCCTTCGCGCTGACCCAGGGATTCTGCGTGGTCGTCGGCGTGGTGGGCGAGATCAGCCAGGAGCTGTACGACGTGGTCGGCCATCAGCGGGGCTGGGAGATCCTCACCGACGGCGTGCAGGACCCGCCGCTCGCCGCGCCGCCGTTCGTCGACTTCGCCCTCGCGCTGGCGCGCGAGAGCGTCGAGCTGGCCGGCGCGCCGCCGCTGCCGACGAGCGAGCGCCCCGAGATCGTCGTGACCGACCCGCACTACAACACGCTCGTCGCGCACGAGATCGTCGGCCACCCCGTCGAGCTGGACCGTGCCCTGAAGATGGAGACCGCCTACGCCGGCCGCTCGTGGCTGCTCGCCGGGCTCGACGACCACCACGTCGGCCGGCCGATCGCCTCGCCGCTGGTCAGCGCCTACTCCGATCCCGCGCTGCCCGGCTACGGCCACTACGTGTACGACCACGAGGGCACGCCGGCCCGGCGCGTCGTGCACATCGACCGCGGCGTACTCGCGGGGTTCATGAACAGCCGGCAGACCGCCGCGATCTTCGGCGGGGCGCCCAACGGCCACTTCAAGGCGACCGACGCGGCGCTGGTGCCGCTCATCCGCATGTCGAACACCGTGTTCGCCGGCGGCGATCGTGATGCCGCCGACATCATCCGCGAGGTCGATCGCGGCTGGTACCTGGTCGGCCACCGCATCCCCTCCATCGCCGAGAGCCGCGAGAACTTCCGGATCTCGGCGCGCAAGGTCTACGAAATCCGCGACGGCCGGCTGGGCCGGCTCTACCGCGACGGCGGCATCATGGCCGACACGCGCGAGTACCTCATGAACGTCGACGCCGTCGGCTCGGACTTTGGCCTCTATCCGATCCCGAACTGCGGCAAGGGACAGCCCATGCAGACGAAGAAGCTCGGCAACGGGGGACCGACGATGCGCAGCCGGGCCCGCCTGGCCGGGGGTTGAGCTCGTGCGCCGCTGGGTGATGACCCTCGTCGCCGGCAGCGTGCTGCTGGTGGGCGCCGCGCCGGCCGCGCCGCCCGACGCGCCGGTGAGCTTCATCAAGGCCGACGAGCTGAAGACGCTGGTCGATCGCGGAACACGGGCGGACATCATCGACGTCCGCACCTGGGACGCCTATCAGGAGATGCACGTCAAGGGCGCGCGTTCCATGCCTCTGCGGGCCATCGAGGGCCGCGCGAACGAGATCTCCAAGACGGGCCTCGTCGTCTTCTACTGAACCTGCCCGCACGCCATGGCCCGGGGGGCCAGCAACATCCTCTACACGCTCGGCTGGCGCAACCACCGCGTCCTCGACGAGGGTCTGCCCGGCTGGCACGCCAAGGGCTATCCCGTGCAGGGCACCGCCGTCTCGAACAACCCCCGCCACTGATGGCGTTCCTGACCGGCGGCGGCGCCACGCGCCAGGAGATTCGTCGGACTTGAGGAGCACGGCGGAGCTCGCGCAGGCGGTGCAGGACGCGTTCGACCTGGCGCGCGCGCAGCCGGACGTGCGCGAGGTCGAGGTGTTCGCCGCCGTCAACGGCAGCCTGCTGGCGCGGCTGAACTACACGTCGCACATCCCCTGCAACGGGGTGGAGGAGCCGAAGTCGGTCGAATCGTACGGCTTGGGAATCCAGGCGGTGTTCGACGCGCCGGGCGGGCGCCGCCTCGGCTTCGGCAGCGAGCCGAGCGATCTGGGCGTGGCCGGCGCCGAGCGGGCGCTGGCCAAGGCGCGCCGCGCCGCCGTCGTCGATCCCGAGTTCGTCTCGCTCCCGCGGCCGACCCGCGAGTCGCGCACGCTGGCCGACTATCACGACCCCGCGCTGATGACGGTCTCCGACGACCGGCTGGTGGAATCCGGCTGGACGATCGTGAACGGTGCCCTGCGGACCTTCGTCAACTCCTCGCGGCTGGCCGAGCTGGCCGGCAGCGACGAGGGACTGCGGCGGCTCGGCCTCATCCTCGGGGGCGACGTCACGATCTTGCAAGAGCGCATCGCGATCGTCTCCACCCACCTGCCCCGCGTGCAGACCGACGAGTCGACGCTGATCAGCGCGTTCGTGACCGGCATGGTCGAGGCGCCCGGCGCCAAGGGCTCGGGCTGGTCGGCGACGACGCGGCTGGATCACTTCACCGACGAGGCCGGCGTGACGGCGGCCCAGGCCGCCATCGACGCGGTGGGCGGCGAGCGCGTCGCCTCGGGGCGCTACACCGTCGTCTTCGGGCCGCAGCCGGTCGCCGACATCCTGAACACCCTCGTCATCCCCGCCTGCCACGCCGACGCGTTCTACGCCTCGGCGACTCCGTTCCTGGGCCGGCTCGGCCGCCGCGTCGCCTCGCCGCTGCTGTCCATCTACGACCACGGGGCGATGCCAGGGCTCGTGGGTTCCAAGGGCATCACCTGCGAGGGGCTGCCGACGGGTCGGACCGACCTCATCCGGCACGGCGAGCTGACCGCCTGCCTCACGAACTGGTACGGCGCCCAGCGCCTGCTGCGCGATCCGGCGCTCGCCGAGAAGCTCGGCGCCACCGGCGCGGCCGCGGCGGCGGCGCTGACGCCCCGCAACGGCTTCCGGTTCGGTGCCGGCGGCGGCCGGCAGTTCGACAGCGAGCCCGGCGTGGCCGCCTCCAACGTCGTGGTCGAGGGCAGCGAGCCGGTGTCGCGCGACGAGCTGCTGCGGCGGGTCGGCGACGGGCTCTACGTCGGGCGCATCTGGTACACGTACCCGATCAACGGGCCGCGCGCCGGGGATTTCACCTGTACCGTCGTCGCCGATTCCTATATCATTCGCGACGGCCGGATCGGAGCCCCGCTCAAGTCGAACGTGATCCGGATCAACGACAACGTCGCCACGTTCCTCAACAACGTCGTCGGAGTGACCAAGGACACCAAGGGCACGATGGTGTGGGCGGCCGACGAGGTCGTCTACGCCCCCGAGGTCGCCGTCCGGGGTGTCCGCATCGACGCGATCGCCGAAGACCAGGAGGAGCTCCGTGACCGCTGACGGCACGCTCGACGCGATCGCCCGCGCCTGTCGCGTGCAGATCATCCGCATGCTGACCCACGCCGGCTCTGGGCATCCGGGTGGCTCGCTGTCGGTGATCGACCTGCTGGTGGCCATCGCCTTCGGGCGCCTGCGGCACGATCCCCAGCGTCCCGACTGGCCCGACCGCGATCGCATCGTGCTCTCCAAGGGCCACGCCGTGCCGGCGCTCTACACGGTCATGGCCCGCGCCGGCTACTTCCCGGAAGAGCAGCTCATCACGCTGCGCAAGCTGGGCAGCCCGCTGCAGGGCCACCCCGACCGCGTCGCGCTGCCCGGCATCGAGGCCGCGACGGGCTCGCTCGGCCAGGGGCTGTCGATCGCGTGCGGGCTGGCGCTCGGACTCAAGCTCGCGAGCTCGCCGGCGCGCGTCTACTGCATCCTCGGTGACGGCGAGATCCAGGAAGGGCAGGTGTGGGAGGCGGCAATGTCGGCGCCGAAGCTCGGGCAGCCGGACCACCCGCTCGACAACCTCACCGTCATCGTCGACTACAACAAGATCCAGCTCGACGATTTCACCGCCAAGATCCTCGACCTCGAGCCGCTCGTCACCAAGTGGCAGGGGTTCGGCTGGCCGGTGCTCGAGATCGACGGGCACGACCTGGCGCAGATCGGCAAGGCGCTCGACCAGGCCGAGGCCACCCGCGGCGGGCCGACGCTGATCGTCGCCCACACGGTCAAGGGCAAGGGCGTGTCGTTCATGGAGAACAACCCCGAGTGGCATGGCAAATCGCCCAAGCCGGAGGAGGCGGTCGCCGCGATCCGCGAGATCCTCGGCGTCACCGAGGCGGCCTGGCCCGACTACCTCGGCGGTGACGCGACCACCCGCGGGCTCGTCGACGAGCTGCGCGCGCTCGGCAAGAAGTAGGAGGAGTGATGCCCGCGAAAGCCAGCCGGGCGGCGTTCGGCGAAGCCCTGATCGACCTCGGCGCCCGCGACGAGCGCATCGTGACGCTCGACGCCGATCTCTCGAAGTCGACGATGACCATGAGCTTCGCCAAGAAGTTCCCAGGGCGCGCCTTCAACCTCGGTATCGCCGAGTCCAACATGATCGGCGTCGGCGCCGGGCTGGCCCTGACCGGCCGCGTCCCGTTCGTGTGCTCGTTCGCCTGCTTCGTGGTCGGCCGCTTCGAGACGATCCGGATCTCCGTGGCCTACACCAACGCCAACGTGAAGATCGTGGGCACCCACGCCGGCATCGCGATCGGCGAGGACGGCTACAGCCAGATGGGGCTGGAGGACATCGCCTGCCTGCGCGCGCTGCCCAACGTCACCATCGTGCAGCCGGCCGACGAGGTCGAGACCAAGCAGGTGGTGGCCTGGGCCGTCGAGCACCAGGGCCCGGTATACCTGCGGCTGACGCGTCAGAATCTGGAGCCTGTCTCCCCGGCCGACTATCGCTTCCAGCTCGGGCGCTGGGTCACGCTGCGGCCCGGCAGCGACGTGACGGTGATTGCCAGCGGCGGCACCGTGTTCAATGCGCTCGAAGCGGCGACGCGTCTGGAGACCGAAGGCGTCTCGGCGGAGGTCATCAACGCCGCGTCGATCAAGCCGCTGGACGAGGACGCGCTGGTGCGCTCGGCCACGCGGACCCGCCACGTGGTGACCGTGGAGGACCACTCGATCGCGGGCGGGCTGGGCGGCGCCGTCGCCGAGACGCTGGGCGAGCTGTCGCCCACGCCGCTCAAGCGGATGGGCGTCATCGGTTTCGGCGAGTCCGGCGACGCCAAGGGCCTCTACGCCAAGCACGGCCTCGACGTCGAAGGCATCACGCGCAGCATCAAGACGTTTCTGAGCCGCTAGTCCAGTCAAGGAGAGACGGATGAAGCTCAGCCGACGGAATTTCCTCGCGGCAGGCACCGCGGCGGCCACGGTGGCGATCGCATCGCGCGCCTTCGCCCAGTGGCAGCCGAGCCAGCGGTACCCCGATCCGGCCGTCCAGGTCGTGGATCCGAGCTTCGGGCGCTACCGGCTCGGCCTCGCGAAGGTGGAGCGTTTGGCCACCGGATTCCGCTGGTCCGAAGGGCCCGTGTGGTTCGGTGACGGGCGATACCTGCTCTGGAGCGACATCCCCAACAACCGCATCATGCGGTGGGACGAGGAGACCGGTACCGCCACCGTCTTCCGCAAGCCGTCCAACTTCTCCAACGGCAACACGCGCGACCGGCAGGGGCGGCTGCTCACCTGCGAGCATGGCGGCCGGCGCGTGACGCGCACCGAGTACGACGGCACCATCACCGTCGTGGCCGACCGCTTCGAGGGCAAGCCGCTGAACTCGCCCAACGACATCGTGTGCAAGTCCGACGGCTCGATCTGGTTCACCGATCCGCCCTTCGGGATCCTCGGCTTCTACGAGGGCTACATCGCCAAGCCGGAGCTGCCGACCAACGTCTACCGGGTCGACGGCAAGACCGGTCAGCTCACCGTGGCGACCGGCGACGTCGGCCGTCCGAACGGCCTGGCGTTCTCACCCGACGAATCGAAGCTCTACGTCGTGGAGGCGGCCCTCACGCCGCGCGTCATCCAGGTCTTCGACGTGGTGGACGGTGGCACCCGCCTCACCAACAAGCGCCCGTTCGTCGACGCCGGCCCCGGCACGCCGGACGGATTCCGGTGCGACGTCGACGGCAACCTGTGGTGCGGCTGGGGCATGGGCAAGGAGGGGCTCGACGGCGTGTCCATCTTCAACCCGGGCGGCAAGCTGATCGGACGCATCGACCTGCCGGAGCGTTGCGCCAATCTCTGCTTCGGCGGCACCTATCGCAACCGGTTGTTCATGCTGGGGAGCACGTCGCTCTACTCGCTCTACGTGAACACCCAGGGCGCGCTCGGCGGCTGAGGTGTCGACGTACAGATCACCAACGAGGAGGTCCCCATGAACGCGACTGCGGCCGTGCTCTACGAGGCGAAGAAGCCCCTGCTGATCGAGGGCGTCGAGCTGCTGGACCCGGGACCGCACGAGGTGCAGGTCCGGTGGAAGGCCAACGGCGTCTGCCACAGCGACTACCACATCATCAACGGCGACGTCCCCCATCCGTTGCCGGTCGTGCTGGGCCACGAGGCCGCGGGCGTCGTCGAGCGGATCGGGCCCGGTGTGGAGACCGTGAAGCCCGGCGACCACGTGTGCTCGAGCTACATTCCCTCGTGCGGCCGCTGCGGCTACTGCATCGGCGGGCAGCCGACCATGTGCGCCCTGCGCGACAAGCCGCGCTGGTTCATGCTCGACGGCACCTCGCGCCTGCGCAAGGGTGCGACCAGCCTGCACCACTACCTGCAGGTGGCCGGCTACGCCACCCATGCCGTGCTGCCCGAGCCGAGCGTCATCCCCATCCGCAAGGACGTGCCCCTCGAGGTGGCGTGCCTGGTGAGCTGTGGTGTGCTGGCCGGCGCCGGCCCCGTCTTCAATCGCGCCAAGGTCCCGGCCGGGGCCAGCGTGGCGGTGTTCGGCTGTGGCGGCGTCGGGCTCAACACCATCCAGGCCGCGCGGCTGGTCGGCGCGGCGAAGATCATCGCCGTGGACGTGATGCCGCAGAAACTCGCGTGGGCGGAGGAGTTCGGCGCGACCCACGTCGTGAACGCGGCGACCGAGGATCCGGTCGCCCGGGTGCACGCGCTGAGCGGCACCGGCGGCGTCGACTATGCGTTCGAGGTCGTGGGCACCCAGGCCACGATGGAGCAGGCGTTGCTCGCCACCCACCGCGGCGGCACCTGTGTCGTGGTCGGCGTCTCCCCCGCGGGCACCCGCCTGTCGCTCGACCCGGGGCTCTTTCTGCAGCAGCGCGTGCTGACCGGCAGCTCGTTCGGGGGCGGCCACCAGCGCACCGACGTTCCGATGCTCCTCGACCTCTACATGAGCGGCCGTTACAAGCTCGACGAGCTCATCAGCCGCCGCGTACCGCTGGCCGACCTGAACCATGCGTTCGACTCGATGCTCAAGGGCGAGGTCAAGCGCAGCGTCGTCGTGTACGACTAGACTTCAGTTCGACGGTTCACAGCGTGCGGTGCCGGCCGGGTGCGCGGGTGGCCCCCCGGCCCGCACCGCGCTCCGAGAGACCAGCGAGCGATCCGCCCTCGGTGTTAGCGCGCGAGGAGGAGGCAGGCGGCGCCGGCGCAGGCCAGGAGGGCGGCGAACAGGCGGCCGCGGAGGTCGGGTTCGCGGAAGAGGGTGGCGCCGAGGACGACGGCGATGACGGCGGACATCCGCCGGATGGCGTTGACGTAGGCGGCCGGCGCCGACATCAGCGCGGTCGTCTGCATCGCTGTTCCCGACACGCCGAGCAGGCCGTGGGCAACCAGCGTCACCACGCTGCGCGGCCGCATGCTCGCCCTGAGCCCGCCCGGTGCGACGGCGAGCGCGAGAGCGCCGGTCAGCAGCGCAGTGGCGCCGTGCGAGCACAGGAGATAGCTCGGCGGGCCCATCAGCAGGGCGCCCCAGCGGTCGACGGCGGCGACGAAGCCGAGCAGGATCGCGGCGCCGAGCGCGTCCAGCGCGTCACGCCGCGAGAACAGCGCGCGCAGTCCGCCCGCCCCGCCCGACAGGCTGACCGTGCCGGTCACCGAGAGCGCGAGGCCCAACCAGCCGAGCGGGCTCGGCAGCGTGCCCGAGAGCACGGCGTCGGGCAGCACCGTGAAGACCGGACTCAGCGCGAAGACCGGCCCCACCACCGAGATGTCCCCGCGCGCGCTCGCCCGCGCCAGCAGCGCGTTCATCCCCGTCACCAGTACCGCCCCGCCGAGAACGGCGGCCCCCGCACGCCCCGGGGACACGAAGGACTGGCCTGACAGCGAAAAGTAGGCGAGCCAGGCGAGGACGGCGACCGCCTGGGTCCAGGCGACGATCACCAGCGGCGGGATGGCCTGGGCCCGGCCCTTGACCACGGCAAACTGCGCGGCCTGCGTGAGCGCCGCCCCGAGCGAGAGCCCGAACCAGCTCAGCTCAGGGCCTGTGAACGAGTCGAGCCGAGGAGCGTCCCGGCTTCGCCGGGGCGCTGCCGAGCGAGTGGGGGGTGGGGGGGGCCATGTCGGGGCCCCCCACTCAGTGGACGGACTTGGGCAGGACCGGATGCCCGGCGGCGGCGTCCGCGATCACGTGGTCGTTGTCGGCCGGCACCGCGCCGCTCACGCCGACGGCGCCCACCACGCGGCCGCTCTCGACGACCGGCACCCCGCCCTTGCCGAAGACGAAGGCGTAGTCGCCGAGGGTGGCGACGTTGTCGGCGAAGAGCATTCGCTTCGTGAAGCGCTCCTCGAGATCGTGCGTGCTCGCGCGGAAGCCGGCGGCGGCGTTGGCCTTGGCGCGGGCGATCTCGGGCGTGACCCACAGCGCCCCGTCCATCCGGTCACAGGCGATCAGGTGGCCGGCGTCGTCGACGACGGCGATGGCGACCTCGAAGCCCAGCTCGCGGGCCCTGGCGATGCCGCGTTCGATGCAGGTCCGCGCCTGCTCCAGCGAGAACGCGCTCACGGCAGGTCGACCCAGACCTCGCCGCTCTCGATCCGGACCGGATACGACGGCACCGGACCGCCGCGCGCGGGGAACAGGCACTGCCCCGTACGCACGTCGTACATCCAGCCGTGCCACGGACACACCAGCCGTGTCCCCTTGAGGCTGCCGTCGCCGAGCGGTCCCCCCTGATGGGTGCACGTCTCCCCGATCGCGTGCACCTGGTCGCCGATCCGCACCAGTGCCACCGCGGTACCGTTGAGCGTGACCGAGACCGGGCGGTCCGGCACCAGATCCGCGAGCGTCGCGGCCCGGACCTCGCTCAAAGCTCTTCCTTGGCGACGTAGGCCCGATAGAGGCCGCTCATGTACTGCCAGCGCATCTCGGCCGCCTGTCGTACCTGGTCGAGCGCCTCGTCCCGCATGGTGGGCGTGGTGCAGTGTCGCTCGACGATCTGGTAGCCGCGCTCGCCGTGGACCTCGTCGGCCTCGATGTGGATGGCGAAGAACTCGACCTCGCGGTCATTGAAGCCGTAGTGCGTCGTGAGCGGCGGCAGGTTGCGCTTGTAGATGCCCGGCACCTGCGACTCCAGCCCGACCAGCAGCCCCGCCGCGGCGATGTGGAAGGGCCGCCGCGACGTCTCGTAGCACCACGCCGTCAGCGCTCGCGTGGTCGGCAGCTGCCGCGCCGTCTCGACCTGGCTCCGGCTGACACCGCAGGCCTCGCCGAAGCGGATGAGCAGGTCGACGTGCTTGACGCCCGACTCCTCCTCCACGATGTTCTCGAGCAGGAAGTCACGGGCGTCGGCGTCCGGGCAGTCGGCGTAGACCGCCGCGCACCAGCGCGGGAACTGCGAGACGTACTGGTAGTGCTGGCAGACCCAGGCGCCGAGCTGATCCCGGGTCAGCTCGCCCTTCACCCACTTCTCGGTGAACGGGTTCAGGCGGCTGTGCCGCGCGTTGACGGCCTCCGCGAGCTGCGTGCGAACATCACCGGTGGCGCTCATGGAACACCTCCTCGACACGCTCCGTGTCCCTGCGATTCCTCACTCCGACATTTTGAGGAGCAGCCCGTTGTGCCGCGCGCGCTCCACCGACGCCCGGAACGCCCAGTGCGCGAGGACCACGTAGACCGCCGACAGCGCGAAGCCGGTCGTGAGCGGCGAGTTGAACTCCGGGTGGAAGCCGAAGTGCGCGCGATAGGCGTCGAGAAAGTACGTCAGCGGAATGGCCGCGGCCACCGCCGCCACCGGGCCCGGCAGCACCGAGACCGGATAGTAGATGCCGGCCAGCACCAGGACGAGGTTGACGCTGGCCCAGGCGAAGGCCTCGGCCCGCGTGCCGAAGAGGGTGATGAGCGCGCACACGAGCACGCCCACGATCCAGGCGGTCAGGAAACAGCCGAGCAGGAACGCGGCCACCGGGCCCGCGCCGGGTGCCAGCACGCGAAAGTCGAACGCCCAGGCGCCGAGCGCGGCGAGCAGGACGAAGATGACGAAGCCGCGCAGGATGCCCACCAGCCAGGCGCCGACCGTGAGATGGCGGACGCCGATCGGCGCCATGAACTGGTGCTTGACCGACTTGGACCAGACGTCGAGCAGCATGGCGTAGGCGACCTCGAGCTGGCAGACGTTGATGACCGACAGTGCGATCGTCCCCACCAGCACGAACGCCCCCTGCTCCGGCGTCAGTCCCAGGAAGCGGGTCATGAGCCCGATCGACAGCACACCGACCACCGGCCAGAACAGCAGCTCGAAGAAGAAGAACACGTTGCGCACGCCCATGAGCGCGTTGCGTACGACGACGGCCCACGCGGCGAGCAGCTCAGCGCGCCAGCTCAACGAACACGTCCTCCAGGTCGGGCTCGTGCACTTGCACGTTGCGCACGACCACGCCCTCGGCGAGCAGCGCCCGCAGCAGCTCCGGCAGCCGCTTCTCGGCCTCGTCCACCGTCAGCTCCAGCCACCCGTCGTTCTGGGCGACGCGGAGGACGCCGGGCGCCTCGGCCAGCCAGTCCAGGCGCGGCGGGTCCAGTTTCAGCGCGATCACGTCACCCAGGCCGATCCGTCGCTTCAGCGCGTCGGGGGTGCCGTGAGCCAGGATGCGGCCGGCCTTGATGAAGCCGATCTCGTCGCACAGCTCGTCGGCCTCCCGCATGTAGTGCGTGGTCAGCACGATCGTCACGCCGTGGTCCCGGCGCAGATCGGCGACGTGCTGCCGCACCCGTACCGACACGTCGGGATCCAGCCCCAGCGTCGGCTCGTCGAGGAAGAGCAGCTCGGGGTCGTTGACGAGCGCCTTGGCCAGCGCCACCCGCTGCTTGAGTCCGGTGGACAGCTCGCTGTACTGGGCGCGACGGTACTCGGTGAGCTCGTACTGCTCGATCAGCGCGCCCACGCGCCGCCGCAGGCGATCACCCGACAAGCCGTACAGCCGCCCGTAGAACGCGATGATCTCCTCGACCTTCAGGCTCCACAGGAACGAGGGACGGCCGCTCGCCATGTTGATCCGCCGGCGCAGGGGTGCGGCGTCGCGCGCCACGTCCAGCCCGAGGATGCGGACCTCACCGCCGTCGGGAACGAGGAGCGTGGCCAGGATCGACAGGAAGGTCGTCTTCCCGGCTCCGTTCGGCCCCAGGAGGCCCACGATCGTGCCGCGCTCGACGGCCAGGGAGGCGCCGCGCAGCGCGGCGGTCGCGCGTCGACGCAGCCATCCCGACCGGAACGTCTTCGTGACTTCGCGGGCGTCGATGGCGAGCGAGGGCGCCGAGGCGGGCCGGGCCATGATGTCGATGGTAACATGCGCGCACGATGCCGCCCGGCGAGCGCGTGTCGGTGACGGCGATCCTCGCCACGAACCTCTTCGAGCGCACCGACTCCGGCTGGCGACTCGTCCACCACCACGCGTCACCCATCATGTGACGCCATCCTCAGTCGGCCACGTTGCTGTACAACCAGCGGCCACCACCCTGGGCCAGCAGGTGCGCGGGCGCGAGCGAGCGCGCCACGCTCCGCCCCGGCTCCACCGTGGAGACGAGGAAGTACCGCCCCGGCCCCGCCCACGCCTCCCGCAGGCGCGTCGCGCTCCAGAACACGTCGCGCGCCTCGGGGAAGGTGGCGCCGAACGCCAGGTTGGATTGCAGACCGTCCACGACGTGCACGGGGCGGTGCAGCGACAGCAGGAGTGCGGCGCTGTTCTCCAGCGCGCCCTCGTGGACGACGCGATCCGCGGGCGCCAGCCGCCGCGTGAGCGCCTCCGTGATGGGCCGCACCGAGCGGCCCCGCGCGAACTGCGCCATCCCCTCGCCCGCCATCGGCAGGAAGGCGATCATCGCCGCCAGCGCGACGCCGACGCCGGCGGCGGGCCACCGCCGCCACACCGCGACGGCCAGCGCCAGCGTGGCCCCGCCGAAGACGAGCGCGCTCTTCACCAGCACCGGCAGGTACGCCTCCAGCGGCGAGCCGGCGGCCGCCTGCCCGCGGGCGGCCAGGTTGCGCGCGGCCACGTCGACGTTCTGCAGGGCGTTGCCCGGCATCGGCAACCGATCGAGCGCGGCCAGGCTGAAGGCGAGCGTGAGGATCGCGAAGAGCACGAGCACCGGCACCATCAGGGCGCGCGGCGTCGCCGCGCCCGGCAGCGCCTCGATGCAGTCGTCCCACGCGCGCGCCGCCAGCAGGGCCAGCGCGGGGAACGCCGGCAGACCGTAGTGCGGCAGCTTGAACGGCGACACCGTGAAGAAGCCGACCACGACGATCGCCCACAGCCCGAGCAGCGCCCACAGGCGCGCGTCGGCGTCGGCCCACGGCGGGCGCAGCGTGCGCCGCAACGCCCACGGTAAGGCCAGCGTCCACGGCAGGAACGCCAGCCCGGTGACGCCGAGGAACTGCAGCGCCCCGAGCGGCACGTCCTCGTCGGGGAACACGCGCTGCCGGGTGAAGTTGAGCACGTGGTTGTCGACCACCGTGTACCAGAGGAAGCCGTCGTTGCGCAGCTCCACCGCCAGGTACCACGGCAGCGCCACGCCGACCAGGATCGCGATCCCCCACCACGGCGCCCAGGTGCCGTAGGGCCGCTCGCGCGTGAGCCACACGAACAGCGCCACCACCACCAGCGGCCCGATCGCGCCGAGCACGTCCTTCGTGAGCGTGGCGAAGCCCAGGCTGCCGTAGAAGAGCGCCAGGCCCCAGCGGCCGCCGCCGCGGTAGGCCACGATGAAACCGCCGTAGGCCAGCACGATGAACAGGATGAACGGCAGGTCCGGCTTGAGCTGGCGGCCGAAGATGAAGATCCCCATGTTGGCGGCGACGAACAGCCCGGACAGCAGGCCCACCCGGGGGCCGCCGAGGATCATGCCGAGGCGTCCGGTCACCGCCGCCACGCCGATCGCGGCCAGCGCCGGCCACACGCGCGCCGCCGCCTCGGTGGCCCCGCCCACGGCGAACGACGCCGACACGAGCCAGTACAGCAGCGGCGGCTTGTCGAAGTAGCGGACGCCGTCCACGCGCGGCGTGATCCAGTCCCCGTCCGCGCGCATCGTCTGCGCGATCACGGCGTGGAATCCCTCGGGAGGATCGAGGAACGGGGCGGCGCCGAGCCCGAGCAGGTACATCAGGCCGACCGCGAGGAGGGCGAGACCGAACGGGACCCGCGGCACCAGGACGCTATCCGGGTCGCTTCAGGTGATCTTCACCACGACCTCGGCCGGCAGGCGGGCCAGGAAGTCGGCCAGCGCCTGCTCGACGTAGCCGCGGTCGCGCGACTCGAGCGTCACCTTCACCTTGTACTCGGGATTGG
The DNA here is from genome assembly GCA_963743355.1 of uncultured Candidatus Rokubacteria bacterium. GTDB lineage: Bacteria > Methylomirabilota > Methylomirabilia > Rokubacteriales > CSP1-6 > AR5. The sequence continues at coordinate 535,971 of CAVUPM010000002.1, read as the reverse complement.
AGAACTCGGGATACGAGCCGAGCTGCAGCAGCGGGAAGTCGGCGAGCAACCGGTTCAGGTAGTCGGCCAGCGTCCCCTCCCCGATCGAGACGAAGACGTTCGTGAGGTGGATGGGCTGGTCGCGGAACCGCTCGCGGAGCGCCTCGAACTTGGCCCGGAAGATCTCCGGCACGCCCGGCAGCACGTACACGTTGCGCATGAGCACGGTGGGGAATCGCACGGTCTCGCCGCCGACCAGCTCGGCGCCGTCGGGGATCTCGGCCATCCGGAGCGCGGCGTCGGTGACCTTGCCGCGATAGTAGCGCTCGAGCAGCTCGACCAGCGTCGCGTGCCGCACGACCGGCACCGTCATCGCGCGCGCCACGCCCTCGATCGTCACGTCGTCGTGGGTGGGCCCCACCCCGCCCGAGGTGAACACGACGTCGAAATCGCGGCTGAACTCCGCCACCACCTCGGCGATGAGCTGGACCTCGTCGGGGATCACGGTGATCCGGCGCACGTCCACGCCGAGCGCGCGCAGCTCGCGGCACAGGTAGGCGGCGTTGGCGTCTGCGATCTTGCCCGAGAGGATCTCATTGCCGATGAGGATGATCCCTGCAGTCTTCGGCATGGCTTCCGGATTCTACGATAGAATTTTGCCTGACGCATGGCTGCCGCCCCTCCACCGATCCGTCTCTCCGGCTGGGCCCTCGTGCTGGGGGCCTCGTCGGGCTTCGGCGCCGCCACCGCGCTGGCGCTGGCGTCGGCCGGCCTCGACGTGTTCGGCGTGCACCTCGACCGCCGCGCCACGCTGGCTGGCGCCGAGCGCGTCGTCGCCGGCATCGAGGGCCTCGGCCGGAAGGCCCACTTCTTCAACGTCAACGCCGCCGACGCCGACAAGCGGGCCGAGGTGGCCGCGGCCATGGCCCGCGTGCTGGCCGAGACCGGACAGACCGGCGAGCTGCGCGTGCTCCTGCACTCCCTGGCGTTCGGCACGCTCAAGGCGTACGTCGCCGACGATCCCAAGAACGTCGTGACGCCGGCCCAGGTGAGCATGACGCTCGACGTGATGGCGCACTCGCTCGTCTACTGGGCGCAGGAGGTGGTGGGGCGCGGGCTCATGGGCCCGGGCGGCCGCATCTTCGCGATGACCTCGACCGGCGGCACCCATGCGTTGCCGTACTACGGGGCGGTGTCGGCCGCCAAGGCGGCGCTGGAGTCGCACATCCGCCAGCTCGCCGTCGAGCTGGCGCCGCGCCGCATCACCGCCAACGCGATCCGCGCCGGGCTGACCGCCACGCCGGCGGCGCAGAAGATCCCCGGCTACGACGCGCTGGAGGACGGAGCCCGGCGGCGCAACCCGTCGGGACGGCTCACCACACCGGAGGACGTGGCCCGGGCCCTCGTGGCGCTCTCGCACGACGACACCGCGTGGATCACCGGCAACGTGATCGGCGTGGACGGCGGCGAGGACATCGTCGGGTGACCTACGCCCATGCCATCGTGCTGGGCCTCGTGCAGGGGCTCACCGAGTTCCTGCCGGTGTCGTCCTCGGGTCATCTCATCCTGGTGCCGCACGTCTTCGGCTGGCCCGATCAGGGCCTGGCCGTCGACGCTGCCCTCCACCTGGGGACGCTGGCCGCGCTGATCGCGTACTTCCGCGGGGAGCTGATGGGGCTCGTCACCGGCACGCTCTCGCGCCGGCTGATCCTGGTGCTGCTCCTGGCCACCGTGCCCGCGGCCGTGCTCGGATTGGCCTTCGGCCAAGCGATCGAGACGAGCCTGCGCGCCCCGCTGCTCATCGCGATCACGACGGCGTTCTGGGGCGGCGTGATGTGGGCGGCCGACCGCCGCGCCGTCCGGTCCGCCGAGAGCGCCGACGATCCTCTCGCGCGCGTCGGCTGGGGCCAGGGCCTCCTGATCGGCTGCGCGCAGGCGGTGGCGCTGATTCCGGGGACCTCGCGCTCCGGCATCACGATCACGACCGGCCTCTTCAGCGGTCTCGACCGGGCGACGGCGGCGCGCTTCGCCTTCCTGCTGGGCATCCCGGTGACCGCCGGCGCCGGCCTCGTGAAGGCGCTCGAGATCCTGAGGGACGGCGTGCCGGCGGGCGAGGGCGGGCCGCTGCTCGTGGCGATCCTCACGTCCTTCGTCAGCGGTTGGTTCGCCGTCTGGTTCCTCGTCCGCTACCTCAAGCAGCGCTCCCTCCTCCCCTTCGTCATCTACCGCTTCGCCCTCAGCATCGCGATCCTCATCGTCGCCCTGTAGCCCGCCGCTCGATCAGCCGCTCGAAACCGGGCAGATCGTGGCCCGTATCGTTCATGAACGAGGGGCTCTCGACCAGGAAACGACGGACCGTGATGCTACGCGGGGCGGACGCGGTCGGGGACGGCTTTCGCGAGACCGCTGATCAGGCGCTCGCGGGTGACGGGTTTGGCGAGGAGGACGTCGACGTGGCGGGCGTGGGCGGAGTCGAGCTCGTCGGCCCAGCCGGTGAGCAGCACGACCGGCACCGCGCGCCGGCGCTTCACCTCTTCGGCCAGCGTGAGCCCCGTCATGCCCGGCATCCCGAGGTCGGTCACGACGACGTCGATGGGCTCGCGCTCGAACAGCTCGAGCGCCTCGCGGCCCGACGCCGCGCTCACCACCGTGTGGCCGCTGGCCACCAGCATCGCCCGGATCACGTCGAGCACCTCGGGCTCGTCCTCCACGGCGAGGATCCGCAACGGCTCCAGGCTCGGCAGGAAGGCCGGCGAGCGCGCGGCCTCGGCGGTGATGGCCGGAAAGACCAGCGTGAAGGTGGTGCCCACGCCCTCACGGCTCGCGACACGGATCGAGCCGCGGTAGCGATGCACGATCTCCTGGGCCAGGCTCAGGCCGAGCCCGGAGCCGCCCTCGCTGGCGCGCGTCGTGAAGAACGGCTCGAAGGCCAGCCGCTGGACCTCGGGGGTCATGCCACGGCCGGTGTCGGTGATCGAGACCACCGCCCCGTCGTCGTCTCCGCGCACCTGCAGCGTGAGCCGGCCCCCGGCCGGCATCGCGGCCAGCGCATTTTCGAGGATATTGAGCAGCGCCTCGCGGATCTCGCTGGCCACCGCCAGGATCAGCGGTGCCGGCTCGGCCTTGAGGTCGATCTCGTAGCGGATGCCGCGCCGGGCCGCCTCGTTGTCCCACTGCGGGCGCGTGAGCGCCAGGAGCTGCTCGAGCACGTCGCGCAGCTGCACGCCCTCGGGGCCGCGCACGCGCGCCGGCCGTGAATAGTCTTGCAGGCGGCGCACCGTCTCCACGCTGTCGGAGGCGCCCTGGTTGATCACGCGCAGCGCGTGCACCAGCTCGTCGCGATCGATCGCCTCGTCGGCGGCCAGGCGCTCCAGCAGCATCTCGGTCCAGCCGAGCACCGGGGTCAGGCGGTTGTTGATGTTGTGGGCCACGCCGGCCGCCAGCGAGCCGAGCGTCCGGAACTTCTGCTCGCGGATCAGCCGGAAGCGCAGCTCGTGCTCGTGGCTGACGTCGCGGAACACGGCGATGCGCTGCACCTCGCCGTCGGCGGCCGTGGCCGTCGACAGCGAGACGAGGACGGGCCGGGGGTCGCCGCCGCGCGTGATCAACAGGACCTCGCCCTGCCAGGACGGCTGGCGCATCTGGCTGGTGAGCGCGGCGACGTCCTGGGAGGTCGCCAGCAGCTCGGTCCACCGCCGCCCGCGCAAGGCCTCCTCGGAGGCGCCGGCCATCTCGACGAACGCGCGGTTGGCGAAGATCACCGCGTCGTGGGCGTCGGTCACCACCACGCCCTCGCCGATGCGCCGCACGACGTCGGCCAGCTCGCGCGCCTCGGCCTGCAACCGCGCGTGCTCCATCGTCACCGCGATGCGGTCGGCCACGATGCGCAGCAGCCGGTCGACCCGCGGGTCGAGCTGGCGGGCGCGCCGGGCCACCTCCAGCACGCCGATCGCGGTGCCGCCGACGATGAGCGGGGCGACCATCAAGGAACGGAAGCCGCCGGCCCGAATCGCCGGGTTGGCCACGCGGCCGTCGGCGGCGGCGCCGTCGGGGATGAGCAGCGGCGACTGCGTGCTGAGCACGATCGCCGCCTCGCCGGTGTCGGCCGGCATCGCCACGCGACGGACGTCGCCGCCGAGGCCGGTCGCCGCGCGGCCGCGCAGCTCCCGCCGCGCCTCGTCCAGCAGGAGGATGGCGGCGGCGTCGGCGCCGAACACCCGGGCCGCCACCTCGACCATCTTGCCGAGCAGCGCGTCGGGGTCGGTCGCCGTCAGCGCCGCCTCGGCGATCTCCTCCAGCGCCTGGATCTCCGCGGTCCGGCGGCTGAGGAGCCGCCCGGTCACCAGCGTGCGCGTGCGGGCCACCAGCTCCTCGGGCAAGAACGGCTTCGTCATGTAGTCGTCGGCGCCGTCGCGCAGGCCGCGGATGCGGGCCGAGGGGCTCGACAGCGCGCTCAGCACCAGGATCGGCGTGGCGGCGAGCTGGGGCCGGGCCCGCATCCGCTCGATCACCTCGTAGCCGCTCATGCCGGGCAGCATGAGGTCGAGCACGACGAGGTCCATGTCGGGCGTTCGCTCGAGCGCCTCCAGGGCGGCTTCGCCGGTGGGTACCGACTCCACCTCGTAGCCCTCGGCCACCAGCAGGTCGCGCAGCAGGAGGGCCGTGTCGCGGTTGTCCTCCACGACGAGGATGCGGGCGGCCTCGCTGAGGCTCATCGCACGGCGACTCCGTGGCTCTGCAGCGTGGCGATGACGACGCGGGTCAGATCGTCGGGCGTGAACGGTTTCGTCAGGTACGCGTCGCAGCCGGCGTGCAGCGCCGCCTCCCGCTCCTGCGAGCGCGACAGCGCGGACACCGCGATGATCGCCACCGTGGAGGTGCGCGGGCTCTGGCGCAGCCGGCGGGCCACCTCCCAGCCGCTCAGGCGGGGCAGCATGAGGTCGAGCAGGATGAGCGTCGGCGGCCGCTCGGCGGCATCCCGGATGGCCTGCTCGCCGTCGTCGCAGACGCGGGCGAGCCCACCCAGCAGGTCCTCGACGACCAGCCGCATCAGGTCCTGCGTCTGCGGCTCGTCCTCGACGATCAGCACCTCGCGCCCTTCCAGGAACGGCTCGATCGGCCCCAGCTCGGCCGGGCCCGAGGCCTCCGCGAGCGCGGGCTCCACCGCCAGCGGCACCGTGAAGGTGAAGCGGCTGCCCCGGTTCTCGCCCTCGCTCTCGGCCCGCACGACGCCGCCGTGCAGCTCGACCAGGCGGCGCACGATCGCCAACCCCAGTCCGGAGCCGCCGTGCCGGCGCTGCATCGGCGCCTCGACCTGGTAGAACGGATCCCAGATCCGCATCAGCTCGTCCTTGGGGATGCCGACCCCGCGGTCCTCGACGGCGATCCACACCTGATCGCGCTGGCGGCCCGCCGACACGCGCACCAGCCCGCCGCTGGAGCTGAACTTCACACCGTTGCCGACGAGGTTCACGAGGATCTGCTGCAGGCGGGAGGGGTCGGCGTTCACCAGCGGCAGGTCGGCCGGCACCGCGTTGTCGATCCGCAGCTGCTTGGCCTGGGCGGCCACGCCCACCACCGCTGCCACCTGGTCGACGATCTGCCGCACGCGGGTCGGCCGCGCGTTCAGCTCGACCCGTCCGGCCTCCAGGCGCGAGACGTCGAGCAGATCGTTGATGAGATCGCTGAGCCGCTGGGCGCTGCGGAAGATCGCCTCCTGGTGCTCGAGCTGGCGGGCGCTCAGCGGCCCGTGAACCTGCCGCGTGAGCAGCCGGCTGTAGCCGATGATCGCGGTCAGCGGCGTGCGCAGCTCGTGGCTGACCATGGCCAGGAACTCGGACTTGAGCTGGTCGAGGCGCCGCAGCTCCTCGTTCACCTGGGCCAGCGCCCGGGCCTCGCGGTCCTTCTGCGCGTACTCGGTCTCGTACTCCCGCACGAGCCCGGCCGTCTCGATGAAGACCTTGTAGCGACGCCGCAGGAACAGGAACGTGAACGTCACGCCCGCCGCCAGCCAGTCGACGGCCACCAGCGTGAGGGCGACCTCCTCCGCCAACGGCGGCGCCGCCCACACCCTCACGGCGGCCCGGAGGCCGATGCCGAGGAACACGAGCGCGAAGACGACGCCGAGCGGCTCGACTCGCTGCGAGGCCCGGTGATGGATGGCCCGCACGATGAGGACGGCGATGCCGAAGGCCGAGGTCGCGAGGACCAGGTTGGCCAGCCGGTAGAGCAGTTCGAGGGACGGGAGAGCCATTCAGGCGCTTCCTGACAACTCCCCGCATCATACACACGGATCGCACCGGACCAAGCCGTAACTGCTGAGAAGTGTGAAACTTTTTACCCACCGCGGCACCCCCGACGGCTCGCCGCCGGTCAAGAAGGCTTACCCTGCGCGTCCTTACAACGCCGTCGGTCCGCTGTCACGGCCAACGTCGACGGACAGCGATTGAAAAATCAGGACAACCGGAATCTGCGCCATCCACAATAGGTTTGCGTTTCCCCCGTGCGCGGCATGCCTGTTGCTCTGTGCACGGCATGCTTCGTTCACGTGCCGTCTGGGTTCGCGTGCTGCAGCTCTACGAAGTCGACGACGAGGGACCCGATCCAGTCGTCGACCGCTTCGAGGACTCGCTGCTCGACGTTCGGGTCCACGCCCGCTCGCGTTTCCGCAGCCTCGCCGACCCCTCCCGCTTCGCGCACTACTCGGTCCACACCGCCGAGGGCGCGCCCGGATTGCCCCTGAGCCCGGGCGAGCATACGCTGGTCGCCGTCCGCGAGTTCCGCCGCATCCCCCTCGACGCCTCGTCGCTGGCCCTCGCCGTGTTCAGAGCCCGGGCGAGCCGGGCCGTGACGGTCGTGGCCGCCCTCGCCGACTTCGTCGAGCGCGCGGTCGATCTCTACCAGCCGGGCTATCTGCTGCTGGCTCATTCCCTGGAAGACCCGCGGACCTCGCTGCTGCTCACTGCCGTGCGGGACTCGGATCGGCTGGGCGCCGCCGCCCCCGCCGCCTTCAACCTGGACGAGATTCTGGGCGAGCTGCGCCCGATGCTGGCGGCACCGCCGGAGTGCTACGAGTACTGCCCCGAGGTGGAAGCCACCACGGTGACCGGCGCGGTCTCGCCCTACGCGGTGTAGCCGGCCAGCGCTACCGCAGGAAGCGCGCGAGCCACTCCCGGCTCATCGCCACCGCGTGTTTGCGGTGGGTGGGGTCGGTGAGGCGATGGTCGCCTCCGGGAATGAGGAACAGCTCGCAGGGCTCGGCCGCCCTCTCGTGCAGCGACACCCCGTGCTCGAGAGCGACGACCTCGTCGGCCTCACCGTGGACGACCAGGTGCATCGGGATCCCGGACGGCGCCAGCGCGTACCGCCCGGTCGTGTACTCCAGCGCGAACGGCACCCCGAGGCCGCGCCCTTCCTCCAGATCGTCGTTGGCCAGTTCCGTCAGGCTGGCCGGCGCGTTCCAGGTCACGATCGGCAGGCCGGGCCGGCGTACCGCCACCTGGAGCGCGACGAAGCCGCCGAGACTCGACCCGAGCAGGCCGAAGCGACCGTCGAGCCGCGAGTGCCCGGCCAGGAACGCCAGCACCGTGTCGACGTCCTCGATGCGCGAGGCGATCGTCGTCTCCTCCTCGACGCCGCTCGACTCGCCGCAGCCGCGGAAGTCGAAGCGGGCGAGCGCGAGGCCGGCCGCGGTGAGCTCGTCCCCGAGCAGCAGGTACTTGTCGCTGTCCTTGGACGCGCGGAGCCCGTGACAGGCCACGACGCACGGCGCGACCCCACCTTCGGGGAGATGGAGAGCCAGGGCGAGCGCGCCCCCGGCAACCGGGACGCGGTGCCGCTCGGCGGTCACGACCAGATCAGATCGAAGAGCCGGCAGGTATTGGCGGACAGCTCGACCATCGCATCGTCGACGGGCAGGCGCTTGAGCTTGGCGACTTCCTCCGCCACCCGCGCCGCCAACCAGGGCCCCGACGAGAGCGAGGCGAACTCGCCGTCGTACTTCCAGGGCGCGTCGCTCTCGACCAGCAGCGACTCGATCGGCACCTGGGCGACCAGCTCGCGGTCCCGCTCGCGGTAGACGACTTCCGGCGTGACGGACACGAAGTAGCCGGCGTCGACGATCTCCCGGGTGACCTCGGCCGGCGCCTTGTGCCAGTGGAACACCGCGCGCTCGATGCCGTGGCGCCTGAGCGCCTGCAGCGCGCCCACGGCGGCGCCGTGCGGCGCGTGCAGCGCGACGGCCAGGTCATAGCGGGCGGCCAGGGCCAGCATGCGATCCAGGCGCCCCCGGCCGAGCGTCATCAGCGACGTCGGGTCGGCGGCGCCGGTCAGCGAGTACCAGGGCAGCCCGACCTCGCCGATCCCCACGATCCGCCCGTGGTGGTCGTGGACCTGCTGCTCGACGCGCTCGAGGTCGGCGTCGGTCAGCGTCCAGTCGGGATGGAAGCCGAGGCAGGCCCACAGGCCCCGGGGCGCTCTCACGGTCGCCGCCAGCGTCCGCGCGTTCGTGTCCGGGTCGCACCCCACCCCGATGGCGCCGTAGACGTCGTGGGCCAGGGCCAGGCGCAGCGTCTCCGGCACGTCGGCGAACGCCGCGTCGTGCAGGTGGCAGTGGCTGTCGATCACCATCCGGGCGCCTCTCTCAGTTGCCGGCCACCACCATGCGGCCGATCAGCAGCGTCGGCGACACGGTACGGTCTCGGAGCCGAAGGTCGTTGCCGATGCCCTCGATCGCGCCGAACATCTCCAGCAGGTTGCCGGCGACGGTGACCTCGTCGACCGGATGGGTCAGCTCACCGTTCTCGATCCACAGGCCGACGGCGCCCCTTGAATAGTCGCCGGTCACGCCGTTGACGCCGAAGCCGATCAGCTCGGTGACGTAGAACCCATTCTTCACGGATCGGATCAGGTCCTCGGGCGGCGTCGTCCCCGCCTTCAGCATCAGGTTCGTCGTCGACACGCCGACGCCGGCACCATCGCGCGAGGCGTGGTGCGTGGAGCGCAGCCCGAGCTTGCGGGCGCTGTAGCTGTCGAGCAGGTACGACTCCAGCACGCCCTCCCCGACCACGACGGTCGAGCGGGTGGCCAGCCCCTCGCCGTCGAAGGGCCGCGAGCCGAGCGCGCGCGGGATGAGGCCGTCGTCCACGATCGTCACCGCCGGGGCGGCGATGCGCTTGCCGAGCCGGTCGAGGAGGAACGAGGCGCGCCGGTAGAGCCCGGGGCCGCTGGCGGCGCCGGCAATCGAGCGCACGAGGCTCGCGGCGGTGTCGGGGTCGAAGACCACCGGCACCTCCGTCGTCTTCACCTTGCGGCCGCCGAGCCGCCGCAGCGCGCGGCGGGCGGCGGTGCGGCCGATGGCGGCCGGGTCCTCCAGCGCGTCGCGGTGGCGGGCGGCCGAGTACCAGTAGTCGCGCTGCATCTCGCCGTTGGCGGAAGCGACGGGCGAGACCGACAGCCCGAAGGCCGTCGTGGCGTAGCCGTGGGCGAAGCCGTGCGAGGTCGCGTAGACGTAGCGGGCGCGCCGATCCCAGTATTCCGCGCCCTCGGAGTTGGCGATCCGCGGATCGCTCTCGAGCGCGGCCGCCTCGGCCCGCCGCGCCAGCTCCACCTTCGCCTCGGGCGTCAGGTCCGCGCCGCCCTGCTCCTCGAGCTCGAGGTCGGGCACGGCCGTGATCAGGTCGTCCGGACCGGGCAGCCCCGCGTGCGGATCCTCGGCGGTCACCCGCGCCAGCGCCGTCGCCTCGTCCACGACCCGCTCCAGCGAGGCGCGCGAGAGATCGGAGGTCGACGCCGCGGCCGAGGCCTTGCCGGCGAACACGCGGAGCGACAGGCGCTGCTCGCGCGAGTGCTTGACGGTGTCCACCTGCCCCAGGCGGACCGAGGCGCTGAAGTGCTGCTCCTCGATCAGGAATCCATCCGCTTCGGTGGCCCCGCGGGCGCGGGCCCGGCCGAGCACGTCGTTCAGCAGCTCGGGGCGCGGGGTCTCGCCGCTCACACCTGGGTCCCGCCGACCGTCATGCCGTCGATGCGGATCGTCGGCAGCCCCACGCCGACGGGCACCGACTGGCCGTCCTTGCCGCACGTGCCCACGCCCTCGTCGAGCGCCAGGTCGTGGCCGACGCGGCTCACGCGCACCAGGGCGTCGGGGCCGTTGCCGATCAGCGTGGCGCCCTTGACCGGCGCCGTCACGCGACCGTTCTCGATCAGGTAGGCCTCGCTGGCCGAGAAGACGAACTTGCCGCTCGTGATATCGACCTGGCCGCCGCCGAAGGTCACCGCGTAGAGCCCGTTGGGCACCGAGCGGAGGATCTCCTCGGGGTCGTCCTGACCGGCCAGCATGAACGTGTTGGTCATGCGCGGCATCGGTGGATGCGCGTAGGATTCGCGCCGCCCGTTGCCGGTCGGCGCCATCTTCATGAGGCGTGCGTTGAGGCGATCCTGCATGTAACCGGTGAGGACGCCGTTCTCGATCAGCACCGTCCGCCCCGTCGGCGTGCCCTCGTCGTCGACGTTGAGCGAGCCGCGCCGGTTCGGGATGGTCCCGTCGTCCACGACGGTCACCAGCTCGGAGGCGACCTTCTGGCCGAGGCGGCCGGCGAACGCCGACACGCCCTTGCGGTTGAAGTCGCCCTCCAGCCCGTGACCGATCGCCTCGTGCAGCAGGATGCCCGGCCAGCCGGGGCCGAGCACGACGGTCATGGTGCCGGCCGGCGCCTCGACCGCGCGGAGCTTGAGGATGGCCTGGCGGGCTGCTTCGTTGGCGAAGCGCGTCCACCGCTCGTCTTCCAGGTAGAAGTCGAACGGCACGCGGCCGCCGCCGCCCCAGGAGCCGATCTCGCGCTTGCCGTTCTCCTCGGCGATGACCGTCACGTTGAGCCGTGTGAGGGGCCGCACGTCACCGATCGTCCACCCGGAGGCGGTGGCGATCAGCATCACGATCTCCTCGCTGGCCAGGCTGGCGATGACCTGCGCGATGCGCGGATCGGCGGCGCGCGCGGCGGCGTCGATCTTGCGGAGCAGGTCGAGCTTGCGCTCGAGCGCCGTGACGATCGGCGGCTCGGGCAGCGTGTACAGGTCGTGCGCCCGGCCGCGGCTGGGCACGGCGAGCACGCCGGAGGTGCTCGCCCGGTCGGCGATCGCGCGGGCCTGGCGAGCCGCCTCTTCGAGGTTGGACAGCGAGATGTCATCGGTGTGCGCGTAGCCGGTGCGCGCCTCGGCCTGGGCGCGCACCCCGGCGCCCTGGCTCACGTGCCGCGAGGCCTTCTTGACGACGTTCTCCTCCAGCACCAGCTCTTCGTTGACGCGGTATTCGAGGTAGATGTCGGCGTCGTCCACGCGCCCGGCGAGGCTACCGCCGAGCAGGCGCTCCATCAGGGAGGGCGTGACGTTGAATCGATCGGAAAAGAAATTCTCGGGACTCGTTCGAACGAGATCGTCCATGGGCTCGGAGGGCTCCAATCCTAACGCGGCGTCCGCCGCGTCCCAAACTTTTACGCGTCGTTGTGCGCGTCTTTCATTGTAGCCCGGCGAGGAAGCATTCAGCCGCCCTGAAACTCGTGGATTATCTCGTGAATCCGGCGCAGCCCGTGCATCAGCGAGGGGCCGGGAGCGAGCACGTCCTCGCCGGGGATCTCGTGGATCTGCCCCGCGGTGACCGCGGTGACCGCGTCCCAGCCCGGCCGGGCGGCGATGGCGGCGCGGTCCACCGGCTTGCCGCACCAGGAGGCCAGGATGATCTGCGGATCGCGCCGCGCCACCTCGTCGGCGCTGACGACGCGTTCGCGCGCGCCGCGCCGCTCGCGCAGCTCGGCGAAGACGTCGCGGCCGCCGGCGAGCTCGATGAGGTCCGAGACCCACCCGATGCCGCTGATCAGCGGATCCATCCACTCCTCGAAGTAGACGCGGGGCCGGTCCGGCCACATCGACGAGTACTCGCGGATCTGCTTGACCTCGTCGCGCATGTCGGCGATCAGGTCGCGGGCCGCCGGCGCGCGGCCGAGCGCGCCGCCGACGACCAGGATGGCGCGCAGGACCTCGTCGAACGAGCGCTGGTTGGTGCAGAGGACGCTGACGCCGGCCGCGATCAGCTCGCCGACGACGTCGCGCTGCAGGTCGGAAAACGCCAGCACGAGGTCGGGCTCCAGGGCCAGGATCTTGTCGGTGCGGAACGTGGTGAAGCCGCCCACGCGCGCCCGCTCGCGCGCGGCGTCGGGCCGCCGGGCGGTGCCCGGCACGCCGACGACGCGGTCGCCGGCGCCCAGCGCGAAGGCGATCTCGGTGGTCTCGGCGGTCAGGCAGACGATGCGCTGCGGGAAGTCGACGCCGGTCGTGCCGTACATCGCGTCAGCCGGCGGGCGCCGGCTTCTCGACGTGGGCGTAGTGGCTGAGCAGGAGCCAGCCGGGCAGCGCGTGGACCAGCGGGCGCGGCCCTTCCAGCCGCACCGCGCCCGAGCGGACGGCCTGGGCGAAGTCGACCTGTCCCATCCAGACGCGGGCCATCGTGACGGCTTCCGCGCTGACCACGACGTCCACGTCGAAGCCCGGGTCCTTCAGGCACAGATCGACCTCGGGACGGTCCAGGATGAGCCACCACGTCCGCAGGCCCTTGTAGTGCGGCGGCAGCGCGCGGAAGTCGACCCGCACGACGACGCGCCGGGCCGGCAGCCGGTCCTTGTCGATCCGGCGGCGGACGTTCCACATGAGCACGCTCACGTCGAGGTTCTGCGGATCGAACTGTCTGGTGACCCACCGCTGGCCCCAGGCGCCGAGCCCGTCGACCACCTCGCGCAGCTCCTGCCCGGCCGGCGTCAGCCGGTACTCGCGCCCGCGGCCGCTGGGCAGCGGCCGGCTCCGCAGCACGCCCGCGTCTTCCAGCTCGCGCAGCCGCGCCGCCAGCAGAGAGCGCGAGATGAGCGGCACGCCGCGCTGGATGTCGTTGAAGCGATGCTCGCCCGCGAACAGCTCGCGCAGGATGAGCGGGGTCCAGCGCTCGGCGAAGATCTCGGCGGCGACGGCGACCGGGCAGAACTGACCGTAGCCCTTCATGCCCCGACTGTAGGCACCGGGGCCGGGCGCGGCAAGTCCATTTTTAGGTCTTGGCGACCGCTCCCCCGCTTGCCATGGTTGACGCCTGACCAGAAAGGAGACCTCGATGCTCAACCAACGGACTGGTACACGGCTCGGACTCCTCGCCGGGGTGATCCTGGCCGCCGCGCCGCACGCCCACGCCGACGTCGTCACCGACGCCAACGCGAAAGCAGCCGAGATCGCATCCAGACATCCGGCAACGCCGATCTCGGTGAGAATGATGGCCATCGTCCAGGTCTCGGTCTTCGAGGCCGCCAACGCGATCACCGGACGCTACCCCGCGTATCGCGTGAAGGTCACCGCCGCGCCCGGGGCCTCGGTCGACGCCGCGGTTGCCGCAGCCACGCGGACGGCGCTGTTGAAGCTCATGCCGGCGCAGCAGGCGGCGATCGAGGCGGACTACCACGCCGCGCTGAAATCGATCCCGGACGGCCCCTCGAGGACCAACGGCATCGCCGTCGCCGAGCAGGCGGCGGCGGCCATCCTGGCCTCGTGCGCCAACGATGGGGCGGTGGCTCCCAATACGTATCGACCCCACGCCACCGCCGGCGTCTACGTGCCGACGACCTTCCCGGCCGTGCCCCACTGGGGCAAGCGCCAGCCCTGGGTGCTGACCCGCGGTGACCAGTTCCGCCCTGGCCCTCCGCCCAGCCTGACCAGTGACACCTGGAAGCGGAACTTCGACGAGATCAAGGCGCTCGGCGGGAAGACCAGCACCCAGCGCACGCCGGAGCAAACCGCCATTGCCCAGTTCTGGGAGGCGACGGCCCCGGCCGTCTACTGGCCGGTGGCGCGCTCGGTCGCGACCGCGCCCGGCCGAGACGTGACCGACAACGCGCGGCTGCTGGCGGTGGCCGCGATGGCCATGGACGACGCGCTGATCGCCGTCTTCGACGCCAAGTATGCGTACAACTTCTGGCGCCCGGTCACGGCCATCCGCAACGCCGAGGGCGCCGCGCGCGATCCGGGCTGGACGCCGTTCATCGACACCCCGATGCACCCCGAATATCCGTGCGCGCACTGCATCGTGTCAGCGTCTCTCGGCGCCGTGCTCGACGCCGAGATCGGCGCCGGACCGGCGCCGAAGCTGAGCTCGGCCAGCTCGACCGCCGGCGGCGCCGTGCGCACATGGGCAACCGTCAACGACTTCACGCAGGAAGTGGCGGTGGCGCGCATCTACGACGGCGTGCACTACCGCAACTCGACGGAGGTCGGCACCGCTATGGGCAAAAAAGTCGGTGAGCTCGCGTCCAAGCGGATCCCCAAAATGACTCGCTGACGTCTGCAGCGGCGGGGGACGGGCGAGCCGGCGTGGTGGGAGTCACCACGCCGGCTCGCCCGTCCCGCCGCAGGCGGTTAGCCCTCGTACACCTCGCGCCTGGCGACGCCGCGCTGGAACGCCAGGTACTGCTCGCGGGTCATCGGCGGCTTCGCGTTCTTCAGCACCTCGCGGCTTCCGGCGGCTCCGTCGGCCAGCAGGTCCACGACCATGGCGGCCAAGGCCTTGGCGGTGCCGAGGTACGCGAGCTTCTGGTCGACGATCTGGTAGTCGGCGCCGTGACCGGAGCCGGTGGCGCCGCCCATGTAGGGGTGCAGGACGGGCATGACCATGCTGAGGTCGCCCATGTCGGTCGAGCCCGTACGGTGGCCGATCTGGCGGTAGTGCTCCTCGCCGACGATCGGCACCATGTGATCGCGATACATCTTTGCCATGGTCTGGTCACAGGTCATCGGCATGTAGCCGGGTAGCGTCTCGATCTCGACCTTGGCACCGAGCGCCAGCGCGCCCGCCCGGAACGCGCGGTCGACCTTCCGGTTGGCGTCGAGGATCGCCTCCACCGTGCGGCCGCGCACGTACGTCTCCAGCCGCACCTCACCCGGGATCACGTTCACCTGCGAGCCACCGTGCGTGATGATCGGGTGCACGCGGATCGTGTCCTCGTCGCGGAAGGTCTCGCGGATGGCGTTGACGGCGGCCAGGCCAATCTGGGCGGCGTAGAGCGCGTTGACGCCCATGTGCGGCGCCCCGCCGGCGTGCGAGGCGCGGCCGACGTAGCGGATGGTCTTCACGATGCAGCCGTTGTTGGAGGCCGGCACGCCGGTCTTGCCGTCCTCGGGTCGCGACGTCATGTGGATCATCATCGACAGGTCGACGTCGTCGAAGTGGCCCAGCCGCAGCAGCTCCGGCTTGCCCCCGAGGAACTCCAGCTTCCCCGCCCTGGCCTGTCCCACGCGCCACTCGACGTCCCCGTACTCCTCGGCCGGCACCGCGAAGAAGACGACGCGGCCGGCGAGATGGTCGAATGCCTTGCCGTCGAGCAGCCCCATCGCGGCGCCCAGCAGCCCCGCCACCTGGGCGTTGTGGCCGCACGCGTGGGCCGCGCCGGTCAGCGGATCGGCCACGGGATGGCCCGTCACCACGAGCGCGTCCAGCTCGCCGAGCAGCGCGAAGGTCGGCCCGTCACCGGCGCGCCCGGCGACGTCGGCCCGCACCCCGGTCATGGCGAGCCCGCCCGTGGGCGCCAGCCCGAGCTTGCCGAACGTCTCCTCCACGAGGCGGGCGGTCTTGACCTCCTTGAAGCCGAGCTCGGGATTCTTCCGGATCCGCTCGCCGAGGCCGATGATCTCCTCGGCCCGCCTGTCGATCGCCGCATCCACGCGCTGCTTCAGCTCGGCTCTGGTCATCGCTTGGCTCTCCGTTAGGCCAGCCCGTTGGCCTGCATCGCGCGGCGATACGCCATGGCCACCGCGTCGAAGCGCAGGTGCAGCTCGGCGGCAAGGTCGAACGGCACCGCCGCCGGCCGCTGCGACTCCACGACTCGCTGGTCCTGGGCGAAGATCACGCGCTCGAACTCCTGCATGACGCGCTCGGGCTGGTCGAGGTTGTAGTTGCGCGCCACCAGACAGTACCCGATGCACCGATCGGACGCCACCGGCTGCGACGCGAAGAAGTAGACCATCCGCTCACTCGTGCCCCAGCCGATGTGCTCCACGATCGTGTAGGGCAGGTGGAGGGCGTACCGGGTGCTGCGCTGTTCAGCCTCGCGGCCGCCCTCGGCGTAGACCGGAAACTCGTCGGTGTTCTTGCTGTCGGGGCGCGCGTAGTCGTAGCGCAGCACGTGGCCGTCCACGCGCACCTCGTACGGGGCCACGACCGGTTGGTCAGGGTCGCCCAGCAAGCCCGGATGCACGAACGCGAAGTGGCCGAAGTCGGTGAAGTTCTCCACCTGCCGGGAGGCCTCGCAGCGCCAGGCGAACGGCCCCGTGCGCACGAGCTGCCAGGCCGGATCCTCGAACTCGGCCACCTCCGGCAATGGCCAGCGCGGCTCCTCCAGCGCAACCCACACCAGGCCGTAGCGCTCGCAGCAGCGATGGGCGGCGGCCCGCGCCCGCGCCGGCACGCGCGAGGGCTCGGGCAGCTGCGGGATGAAGGTGCAGGCGCCGCCGGCACCGTAGCGCCAGCCGTGATAGACGCACACGAGCTCGTCACCCCGCACGCTGCCGAGTGAGAGTGCGGTGCCGCGGTGCACGCACAGGTCGTCGAAGGCGTGCGCCGCGCCGCCCGAGTCGCGCCAGAGCACGAGCGGCTGGCCGAGCAGGTCGGCCGCGCGCGGGGCCCCGCCGAGGTCGGCGGTATAGCCGACGGGATGCCAGCAGCGGCGCAGCGCGCTCGTGCGGTCGGTGGCTTCCACGGCCGCCCAATCATATCCGCGTCCGACCGGGCGCGATGAAATGAGAGGATGTGGCCGGAGGCGTCATGGACTACCACCACGTCATCGAGGCCGCGGGCGTCGTGAGCCTGGGGCTGGTCGCCTATTCCTATCTCGTGCGCTGGTTCGAGGCGGGCCCGCCGGCCCGGCAGCGCTGGCGGCCGGTGGCCATCGGCCTCACCTTCGGCGCGGTCGCAATCGTGCTGATGATCTCGCGCATCCACGTCGGCGACGACCGCTTCGTGGACGCCCGCGCCATTCCGATCGCACTGGTCGCCCTGGTGGAAAGCGGCCCGGCCGGCGTGCTGGCCGCCGCCGTGGCCGCGGCCTACCGCATCTGGATCGGGGGCAGCGGTACCGTGGCGGGGGTCCTCGGCATCGCCGCCACCACCACCGCCGCCGTGGCCGTGCGCGCGTGGGCCCGGCGCGACGGCGGCATCGGGCTGCAGCACTCGCTGGTGCTGAGCCTCGCGGTGTGGCTGCTCACCGCGACCTCGTTCCTGCTGCTGGGCCGCCAGGGACCGGCGATGCTGGCGCCGGTCTGGCTGCCGCTCCTCTTCCTGAACCTGGTCGGCATCGGACTCGTCGCGCGCCTCTTCACCCAGGTCGTTCTCGCCCAGTCGGCCGAGGCCGCGCGCCGCGACGCCGCCCAGCTTCGCGCGGTCACCTCGCTCGCCCACGCCGCCGCCCACGAGATCAACAACCCGCTCATGGCGATCGTGGGCGGCCTGGCGCTCGTCGGGCGCGGCGTGAAGGAGGACAGCGATCAGGCGCGCTGGATCGCGACGGCCAAGGCGGGCTCCGATCAGATTCGCGACATCGTCAAGCGCATGAACCAGATCACCGCGGTGGAGGAAGTCTCGCGCCAGGGCGCGCTGCCGCCCATGCTCGACATCAGGAAGTCGAGCGCGCCGTCCTGACGAAGCGGTCGGGCAGGAACTCCCCCACCTCCAGCGACGGCCGTCCGGTCGTCAACCATTCGCAGACGAGCTGGGCTGTGATGGGCGCCAGCAGGATTCCATTGCGGAAATGGGCCGTGGCGACGAAGAGGCGTTCGATGCCGGGCCAGGGGCCGAGCACCGGCAGACCGTCGGGCGCCCACGGCCGGAAGCCGTACCAGGTGCGCCGGAGGGCCAGGGCGCCCAGTGCCGGCACCAGCGCGACCGCCGAGGCCAGCAACGTCCCGATCCCCTCCGCGGTCACCTCTCGCTCGAAGCCGACCCGCTCGACGGTGGCGCCGACCAGCAGCTCTCCCGACGGCCGCGGCACCAGGTAGATCTCATTCGCGTGCACGCAGTGACGCAGGACCGGCGGCACGTGCGCCAGCGCGACCATCTGGCCACGCCGGGGCTCCACCGGCAGCCGGCCCCCGAACGTCTGGGCGAGCTGGCCGGTCCAGGCACCCGCGGCCAGCAGCACCACGTCGGCGTCCACGGATCCGCCGTCGGCGATCACGCCACGCGCGCGGCCGTCCTCGACCACGATGCGGGAGACCACGCTGCCCGCGCGCACCGCCACCCCGGCGGCGGCCGCGGCCTGGGCGTAGGCCACGACGAGGCGCTGGTTGTTCACCCAGTGGTCGCCCTTGACGAACATCGCGCCGCGCACGCCCGGCGCCAGCGCCGGCTCGCGCTCGAGCACATCCGCCGCGTCCCACGCCTCGATGCCCAGCTCGCGCGCCTCGGGGCGCCGGGCCTTGGCCGCGGCCTCGTTCACCTCGGCGGCGGTGGCCAGCGGGTAGATGGTGCCGCGCGCGACGTACTCGACGTCGATCCCGGTGCGGGCGCGCAGCTCGTCGGCGACGGCCGGGTAGAGCCGCCACGATGCCAGGGCCAGCCGCTCGAACGGCGAGCCGCTGCGCTCATCCATGGGCGCCAGCAGCCCGGCCGCTGCACCGGAGGACTCGGCGCCCGGCGTCGAGCGCTCGAAGACCGTGACCGCGCAGCCGGCCTTGGCCAGCTCGTAGGCGCTCGCGCACCCGATGATGCCGCCGCCGACCACCACCACCTTGATCACGCGAGCTCCGCCAGGAAGCGACGCGTGGCGTCGGCCGGCGAGTCGGCGGCCAGGATGGAGGAGATCGCGGCCACGCCGTGGGCGCCCGCCTGGCGGACCTCCTTCACCCGCTCGGGGGTGATCCCGCCGATCGCGACGACGGGAATGCGCAGCCCGCGCGCCACCGTGGCGAGCCGCTCGAGCCCCTGCGGCGCACCGTACGGCCGCTTGCTCGGCGTATCGTAGACCGGCCCGTAGGTCACCCAATCGGCGCCCTTCAGCTCGGCGTCGACGGCGTCCTCCAGCGAGTGGACCGACACGCCGATGCGCAGGCGGCGACCGGCGACCGCGCGGATGTCCTCGACGGCCAGCGAGGTGTGGGTGCGCTGCACCGCGTCGGCCCCGACGGCGAGCGCGACGTCGACGCGGTCGTTGACGACGAGCATCGCCTGGGCCTCGCGCGCCGGCCCCACGAGGCGGCGGCAGAGGAAGGCGAGATCGGCCGCGCCCAGGTCCTTCTCGCGGACCTGGACGGCGGGAAGGCCGGCGGCCAGGCACTCGCCGACGACGGCGGCAAGGTCCCGGCCGCGGGTCTGGGTACGGTCAGTGACGAGGCAGAGGCCTAGCTCGTCCAATCGGGCAGGCCCTCGAGCGGCGAGGACGCTGTCGCGTAGAGCTTCTTGCCGATGCGCCCGGCCTTGTAGGCCAGCCGCCCGGCCTCCACCGCGAGCTTCATCGCGCGGGCCATCGACACGGCGTCCGGGGAGCCGGCAATGGCCGTGTTCATCAGCACGCCGTCGCAGCCCAGCTCCATGGCGATGGCGGCGTCGGAGGCCGTCCCCACCCCGGCGTCCACGATGACCGGCACCGTCACCGATTCCAGGATGATCTTGATGTTGTACGGGTTGCGGATGCCGAGCCCGGAGCCGATCGGCGCGCCCAGCGGCATCACGCAGGCGGCGCCGGCGTCCTGGAGCTTCTTGGCCATGACCGGATCGTCGTTCGTGTAGGGCATCACGATGAAGCCCTCGCGCGCCAGCGTCGACGTGGCCTCCAGCAGCCCGATCACGTCGGGGAACAGGGTGCGCTGGTCGCCGATGACCTCGAGCTTGACCAGGTCGCCGAGTCCGGCCTCGCGGGCCAGGTAGCACGTGCGGATCGCCTCGTCGGCGGTGTAGCAGCCGGCGGTGTTCGGCAGCAGCGTGTAGCGCTTGGTGTCGATGTAGTCGAGGATCGACTCTCCGCTGGGCAGGCTCACCCGCCGCACGGCCACCGTGATGATCTCGGCCCCGGCCGCCTCGTGAGCCTCGCGCATGGTCTCCATCGAGGAGTACTTCCCGGTACCGACGATCAGGCGCGACGTGAATTCCTTGCCGCCCAGGACCAGATTGGTGTCGTACATGCGCTAGCCTCCCCCCATCGGACGAACGATCTCCACCTTGTCGCCATCGGAAAGCTTCACCGCATCGTAGTCAGCCTTGCGGATGACGTCGCGGTTGACCGCGACCGCCGTGTACTCGCGCTTGACGCTGAGCAGGGTGAGCAGGCCCTCGACGGTGAGGCCGGGCTCGACCTCCATCGGCTTGCCGTTGACGCTGATCTGCATAGACACGAACGGCCGCTCCCCTCTCGAGGGTGCGGCCGTGGTTTACTCCGCCACCGTGTTCCCTTCGCTGGAATTACCCAGAGCAGGTTCGAGGGGTCCCGGGCCGCACCCGGTTCTCAGGAATCCTCCCCCCACGGCGACGGTGTGGAGTATACACCCGTGACCGACGCCGCTCAGGCCAAGAGCACGGGGTCAGGCGGCCCTGCCAGCCCAGCGTCACCGCAGCGTCGCCGTACCCCAGGACGGCGGCATGGAGTCGCTGGATCTCGACGGTGAGATCCGCGTCGACGAGGGCCAGCAGCGCGCCATCGTCCGGTGCCGCGAGCGGCGGCCGGCCCGACCGCTCGAGCTGAAATCCGCCCGGCGGCGCCTTGGCTCGGCGCACGGTATATTCGAGATCCGTGGCCGGCATCGCCTTGCATGGAGCCGTAGGCGGCCGCCAGGAGCGCCCCCGCCCTGTGGTCGGCGCAGCGGACGCGGACCCCGCGGCCGAGGACGTTGAGCGCGCGTGTGTGCACGGCTCTCAGTCTCGCGTGGGGCCCAGGAGACCGAGCTCATCGAAGCGGCGGAGTGCCGTGACCACAGCCATGCGAGCCGTCTCGAGATCGACGTCGAACACGCCGGCGAGCTCGTCGGCGATCTCGGGGGCCGGGTGCCGCCCGTCACACCGCTGCCACACGAAACTGGCCGTGGCGTTGAGCTGATGAACCTGGTTCGCCCCGCGGTCGAGGACGATGATCTCGTCGGCGACGGTGCGCGCGCTGATGTCCGGTCGCTGCCGGGGCCGCTCGGCCGTCATGCTCCTACGCGACGTGTCGGCTCGTGAGAGCTGAGCCGCGGTCGCTGACTCGCCTGCTCGAAGCGGCCCGGCACGATCGCGCGAATCTGACCTTCTCGGACTTCCCCGCGGAGCAGGTCCGCTGGGCCGTGACCACCGGCCTTGGCCCGTGGTTTCGCCGCTGCACCGTCGACGACCCGGGCGCGGCGGCATCCCCGCTCTGGCCCCTCGTCCACGGCGCCGACCTGACGGCCCGGGTCATCGTCGCCGAGCAGCTGGACGCCCTGGAGGAGATCGTCGACATCGCCAAACGACACGTCCCCTCGCTGACGCTCCTCAAGGGCATCTCCCTCTGTGAGCAGTACTATCCCGAGCCGCATCTGCGGACGATGGGGGACATCGACATCCTGGTCGACGAAGCCGCCCTCTCGACCATGCGGTCACGGCTGGTCGACCTAGGATACCGCCCGGAGTCGCACTACCCGCCGGGGTTCTACGAGACTCACCACCACACCACGCCGATGTTTCATCCTCGCCGCCGCGTCTGGGTCGAGATCCATCGGGGACTGTTTCCGCCGGGCAGCCGCGTGGGTGCGGACGAGGTGTTCAGCCTCGAGCGCGTCAACGCCGAGCTCCAGCCCTCACTGTTCAGAGGCCGCCACGTCAACCGCCTCAGCGACGAGCTACAGCTCGTCTATCTCGCGTCCCACTGGGCGTTCGGATTCAAGCGGGAGCGCGGCATGGTCGGTATCCTGGATGTCATCCGTCTTCTCGAGAAGGCGACCCTGCGCTGGGAGCGGATCCTGGCCTGGCTCGAAGGGTCGTTCGCGTCGACCTACGTCTATGTGTTGCTGACGTACCTCGCTCGCCGTGGACTCGCCGATCTCGAGCCGGAGGCCCTCCCGGGACTCTTCCGTCGACAGCGATCATTTGGCCGCACGAACCTCAGAGTCCTTCATACCGTCATCGATCGCTACGTGGTGGACGGGCGAAAGTTCGGCCGAGTCGTGAGCGAGCGCAACTTCGGAATCATCTGGCAGGCGCTCTTGTCGCCGGGCCGACCCTCTCGCAACATGCTCGAGCTGGGCTGGAACCTGTTGCCGTCACGAGCCTGGCTGGCGCGCGCCCTTACCCCTCGCGCGTAGCCGGAGACGGACTCAGGCGCTGCAGGTCAATCGTCGCCCTTGTCCTTCTCCTTCTTCTCCTTCTTGTCCTTGCCGTCATCCTCGCCTCCCGAGCCGGCGCTGGCAAAGGATGGAACGGCCGCCAGCGTACGAATGGCCGGGGCGACGAACGCGCTCTTCAGCCTCATCCGGCCTCGCTGACGGCCTTCACGGCGTCCGGGTTCTCCAGCGACGACACATCGCCCGCCGGCTTGCCGAGGTAGGTCGCGCGGATCACCCGGCGCATGATCTTGGCGCTGCGGGTCTTGGGGAGGTCGCGCGTGAACAGGATCTTTTCCGGCTTGAGCGCCTTGCCCATCTCCTGCGCCACGCGGTTGGACAGCTCGGCGCGAAGGGGTTCGGACGCCGTGCGTCCCGGGCGCAGCACGACGAAGCAGACGACGGCCTCGCCCTTGATCTCGTGGGGGACGCCGATCACGCCGGCCTCCGCCACGTCTGGATGGCCGACCAGTACCGACTCGACCTCGGCCGGGCCCAGGCGCTTGCCGGCGATCTTCAGCGTGTCGTCCGACCGGCCCTGGATGTACCAGAAGCCGTCGGGGTCGACGTACGCCCAGTCGCCGTGCACCCAGACGTCGGGCCAGCGCGACCAGTAGGTCTCCTCGTAGCGCTCGGCGTCGCGCCAGAAGCCCGCGGTCATGCCCGGCCACGGCCTGGTGATGACGAGCTCGCCCACCTGCCCGCGCACCGGCGTGCCGTCGTCACCGAAGCACTCCGCGGCCATGCCGGGGATCGGGCCCGCGAACGAGCACGGCTTGATCGGCGCGATCGGGAAGCAGCCGAGAATACCGCCTGAGATCTCCGTCCCCCCCGTGTAGTTGATGATCGGGATACGCGCTTTACCCGCGTTCTCGAACAGCCAGCGGTAAGGCTCCGGGTTCCACGGCTCGCCGGTCGAGCCCAGGATGCGCAGCGACGAGAGATCGTGCGCGTGCACGTGCTCGGGGCCGTGGGGCATGAGCGCGCGCACCGCGGTGGGCGACAGCCCCATCACGCTGATGCGGTGGCGCTCGACCAGGCCCCAGAGGCGATCGGGCTTCGGATAGTCCGGCACGCCCTCGAACACGACCGCGGTGGCGCCGTGGAAGAGCGCGGCGGTGAACGCCATCGGCCCCATGAGCCAGCCGAGGTCGGTCAGCCAGAACAGGCGATCGCCCTCGCCGACGTCCATGCAATAGCCGAAGTCGTGCGCGGTCTTGATGAGGAAGCCGCCGTGCGTGAGCACGGCGCCCTTGGGCCGTCCGGTCGTGCCCGACGTGTAGATGATGAGGCAGGGGCGATCCGCCTCGACCGGCAGGGCCTCCGCGCGGTCGCTCTGCTCCGCGACCGCCTCGTGCCACCAGTGATCGCGCCCCGCGGTCCACGGGATCTCGCGCCCCAGCCGTCGATAGACCAGCACGCGCTCGACCGCGGGACACTGGGCGACGGCCTCGTCCGCCGTCTCCTTCATCTTCACGATCTGGCCGCGGCGGCGGAAGCCGTCGGCCGTGATGAGCAGCTTCGCCTCGCAATCGGACAGCCGCGAGGCGACGGCACCGGCGCCGAAGCCGGAGAAGCACGGCGTGTAGATGGCGCCGATCTTCACGACGGCCAGGGTGGCGATCGCCGCCTCGGGCGACATGGGCAGGAAGACACCGACGCGATCGCCCTCGCCCACCCCGAGCGCCTTCAGCGCGTTGGCCAGCCGGTTCACCTCGACCGCCAGCTCCGCGTACGTCAGCGTGCGCGACTGTCCGTCGTCGCCCTCCCAGACGATGGCGGGCTTGGCGCCCCGCCCGGCGTCCACGTGGCGGTCGACGCAGTTGTCGGTGAAGTTCAGACGACCGCCGGGAAACCACACGGGCCAGGCCACGCCGCGCGAGCCATCGAGCACGCGCTCGTAGGGCCGGGTCCAGCGCACGCCGAGGTCGCGGACGACCGCGTCCCAGTACCACTCGGGGTCGGCGATGGAGCGGCGCTGCAGCTCGCTCAGCGATGCGATGCCCTGGGCGCGCATGAAGCGGGCGATCCGGGAGCGCTCGGCGACTTCAGGGGTGGGACGCCAGACGATGCCGTCGGTCTCGGTAGTCATGGGCCGGCCCCTATGATAATGCTTCCGCCATGGGTGAAAACGTCCTCCTCACGCGCGACGGCCTCATCGCCACCGTCACACTGAACCGCCCCGAGCGCCGCAACTCGCTCAGCGACCCCATGCTCACCGAGCTGGGGGCGGCCTTCTCCGAGCTGCGCGACGACCCCACCACCCGCGTCGTCATCGTGACCGGGGCGCCGCCCGTGTTCTCCTCCGGCGCCGACGGGGGACTGAAGAGCTCGATGTCCGCCGAGGAGCGCCGGCAGGCCTTCGCCGGGCGCAAGAGCCAGTTCCGCCGGCTCTTCGAGCGCGCCAACACGGTGCTGGAGGGGCTGGAGCAGACGACGATCGCCGCCATCAACGGCCACGCGGTCGGCGGCGGCTGGGGCCTCACGCTGGCCTGCGACTTCCGCATCGCGGCGGCCGAGGCGCAGCTCTGGATCCCCGAGGTCGACCTGGGCGTGCCGCTGGGCGTCGCCTCGACCACGCGCTTCGTCCGGCTGGTCGGGCCGGCGCGCGCCAAGGAAATCATCATGGACTGCCGGCGCTACACCGCCGAGGAGGCGCGGCAGTGGGGGCTGGTGAACAAGGTCGTCCCGGGTGTTGATCTCGCCAAGGCCGCGCGCGAGTACGCGGAGTTCATGGCGAAGAAGCCCTTCAAGCCGCTGGCGGAGATGAAGGCGCGCATCAACGCGATTGCTCGAGCCGGCATGCCCGAGGTCAACGCGATGACCGAGGGCTTCCTGGAGCGCTCCTGATGCTCGACGGCATCCGCGTCCTCGATCTCTCGCGGGTCATCGCCGGCCCCTACTGCGCCATGATGCTGGCCGACCTCGGCGCCGACGTCGTGAAGGTGGAGCGCCCCGGTCGTGGCGACGACATGCGCTACCTCGGCACCAGCAAGGACGGCATGAGCCTCGGCTTCGCCACCATCAACCGCAACAAGCGCGCGATCGCGGTGGACCTGCAGCACCCCGAGGGGCTCGAGATCATTCACGAGCTGGCTCGGCGCGCCGACGTCGTGCTGGAGAACTTCGTGCCCGGCGTCGCCGAGCGCCTCGGCCTCGGTTACACGGCGCTCAGCGCCACCAACCCGGCCGTCGTCTACGCCTCGGTGAGCGGCTACGGCCAGGACGGCCCCTACGCGCGCCGCCCCGGCTACAACACGATCGCCATGGGAATGAGCGGCCTGATGGCGCTGACCGGCCAGCCCGGCGACCCGCCCACCCGTCCCGGCGGCTCGATCTCCGACGTCGCCGCCTCCTACATCGCCTTCGGCGCCGTGTGCGCGGCACTGGTGCAGCGCTTCCGCACGGGCCGCGGCGAGCACGTTGACGTGAGCCTGCTCGCCTCCAGCGTGGCGCTGCTGCCCGATCCGTCCGCGCACTACTTCTCCTCGGGCGTCGCGCCCAAGCGGGTGGGCAACCGCAACCCCAACGTCACGCCGGCCGAGGCGTTCGAGGCGAGCGACGGCTTCATCAACGTCGTCATCCTGAATCCCGACCAGTACGCGAAGTTCTGCCGCGCCCTCGGCGACGAGGGGCTCGTCAGCGAGCCGCGCTTCGCCACGAACGAGGCGCGCGTCGCCAACCATCCCGACTTCAAGGCGCGCATAGAGGCCGCCCTGGCCAGGCGCACCGTGAGCGAGTGGGTCGAGCGCCTCATCGGCGCCGGCATCGCGGCCGGGCCGATCTACGAATTCGACCAGGTCTTCGAGGACGCCCAGGTCCGCCACATGGGGATGGTGCGCGAGGTCGAACAGCCCGGGCTCGGCTCCGTGCGGATGCTCGGCTTCCCGTTCGCCGTCGGCGGCTCGCGCCCACCGGTTCGCCGACCCGCCCCTCGCCTCGGCGAGCACACCCGCGAAGTGCTCGGCGAGCTCGGCATTTCAGCCAGCGAGATCGATCGCTTGAGCAAGCTCGGCGCAGTCGCAGGTTCTGAGTAGACTACTCGTCGGTTGTTTGGTATATATCCGCCGTGGATCTTCGACGGCGGATGGAGCTCCTGACCGAGGCGGCGCTGCCCGACCGCGAGCAGGGCATGCCCAAGTACCGCAGGTCGGTCCCGGTCGGCAACCGCCCGATCACCTCCATGGGGATCGCCCAGGCGCGATTGCCCGGCGGTGGGTCCGTCAACCTCATGCGGGTGATGCAAACCAACGCCTGCTCGCTCTCGTGCGGCTACTGCCCCACCTACTGCGGCGGCAAAGTTCCCCGCGCGACCGTCAGCCCCGAGGAAGTTGCGACCACCTTCATGGACGTGAACCGCAAGGGCCTGGCGCAGGGGCTGTTCCTCACCTCCGGCGTGCCGGGGCGCCCGACCCGGGCGACGGACCGCATGCTGGCGACACTGGAGGTCCTGCGCCGGCGTGAGGGCTTTGCCGGCTACATCCACGTGAAGCTCCTGCCCGGCGCGGAGACCGCCCAGGTCGAAGCGGCCGCCCGCCTGGCCACGCGCATCTCGGTGAACCTGGAAGGGCCGACCGACGCCCACGTGCGCACGCTCGCCAAGGAGAAGGACCTCTCGGGCGACCTGCTGCCAAAGCTCGAGCTGGCCGGCCGTCTGTACCGCGAGGCGCGTGAGGAAGGTGGGCCGGGACCACGCGGGAGCACCACGACCCAGTTCGTGGTCGGCGCCGTGGGCGAGAAGGATCGCGAGGTCTTGAGCCTCGTTGCCCGGCTCGAGCGCCAGCGTCTGCTCCACCACGCCCACTTCAGCGCTTTCCAGCCGGTCGTGGGGACACCGTTCGAGGGCTTCGCGCCCACGCCGGCGGCGCGCGAATCTCGCCTCTACCAGGCCGAGCACCTGCTGCGCGAGTACGGGTTCGGTGTCGAGGAGCTGGCGTTCGAGGCCGGCGGGAACCTGCCGCTCGAGCACGATCCCAAGACCGCCTGGGCGCTGGCCCACCCCGAGCGCTTCCCACTGGAGATCACCCGGGCGCCGATCGAGCTGCTGCTGCGCATCCCCGGAATCGGGCCGAAGGCCGCGCGCACGATCGTCCAGGCGCGACGCCACACGGCAATGCGTGACCTGCGCGACCTGCGTCGCATCGGCGTCGACACGGTGCGGGCCGGCTTCTACCTCACGCTTCGCGGGCGGCGGCTGGCGACGGCGCCGGCCCCGCACCAGCTTCGGCTCTTCGCTCCCGGCGAGCACCTCACGCAGGCGCCGTTCCGGACCCCGGTGCCGCCCTGCGCCTATCGCTGACCAGGCAGCTGAAAAAGGCCCATCTGCTTCGTTGGCACCCTCGGCCGCACGCTCAACGTACAGGAAGTACGCCTCGCGTGCGGCCTTCGGGCGCCGCCTCGCATCTGGACCTTTTTGAGCTGCCTGCGCCTGCTGGCGGAGCAGTGCTACCGGCGGGTGAAGACCTCGCGGAGGAGCTCGGTCGTGCGCGCGGAGGGATTCGTGCGGATCTTGCGCTCTTCGTCGCCCACGACGTGGAAGAGGCCGTCGAGCGACTTGCCGACCACGTAGCGGTCCAGGTCGTAGCTCTCCGCCCGGAAGAACGGGATGGCCTGGGCCTGCGCGAGCAGGTCCTTGTACTGGCGGGCGACGCCGACCTCGTTCATCGCGCGCTCGACGACCGGCTGGAAGGCCGTGGTCAGCTTGCCGGTCGTCTTGCCCTTGAAGTACTCGGTGGCCGCGGTGTCGGGGCCGGAGAGGATCCGCCGGGCGTCGTCGATGCCCATCTCCCCGATCGCGTCGACGAAGATCTCCCGCGCGAACGGCGCCGCCCGCTCGGCCGCGCGGTTCATGCCGAGCACCAGCTCGTCCACGCGGTCGCCCTGACCGATCAGGCGGAGTCCCTGATCGAGCGACTTGAGCCGCTCGGGCATGAGGATCTTGATCGCCTGGTTCGCGAAATAGCCGTCCACCCGGCCCGTCAGCCCCACCGCGTTCTCGGTCCCGACGCGGAGCGCCTCCTTGAGACCCTGCCCGATCCGCGCATCGCCGCCGAGCCCCTCGCCGGAGGACGGGAGCTGGGGCAGGCGCTTCAAAAGATCCGGGAGCTGCGCCGACGAGGACGTCGCGCCGAGCAGCAGCGCGACCAGCGTGGCCAACATCACCCGGGCGGGTATTCTCACAAGGCCTCCAGCTGGCGGGCGAGCGCCGCCCGGTCGGTGACCGGCAGCTCGCAGGCGTAGTTGCGACAGACGTAGGCGGTCGTCTTGCCGTCGATCATCGCGCGTCCCTCGAGCAGGGGCATGCCGGCGGCGGCGCCGGCGTCGCCGGCGACCATGCCGGCCACCACCCGGTTCGGGAGGAAGCGGCCGAACACCTCGGCGGCCAGCGGCTCCGCGTTGCCGTCCGGCGTGACGAGCGCGACCTCGACCTTCGGCCCGAGATGGAAGTCGAGCGCGCACAGGAACCGCCCGAATGCCGTCGGGTGACGGCCGAGGAGGTCGGCGAGCGGGCGCAGCGCGGTGAGCGCGCGCGACTCGTAGGCGGCCTCGCCCGTCAGCACGGCCAGGCGCAGCAGCGTCTCGATCGCCACCGAGGTGCCGCACGGCACCGCGTTATCGTAGAGGTTGCGGGGGCGGACGATCAGCTTCTCGTGATCGTGGCCGGTGTCGTAGAACCCCTCGAGCTGCTCGTCCCAGAAGAGACGGACCATGTCGTCCGCCAGCGCGCGGGCGGCGTCGAGCCAGCGCCGGTCGAAGGTGGCCTCGTAGACGTCGATCAGTGCCGCCGCGACCATCGCGTAGTCCTCGAGGTAGCCCTTGAGCCGCGCCTCCCCGTTCTTCCAGCTCCTCGACAACCGACCGTCGCGGCGCATCGCGGTGAGCAGGAACTCCGCGTTGCGCACGGCCGCCGCCACGTAGTCCGCGCGGCCAAGCGCCCGGCCGGCTTCGGCCAGCGCGCGGCAGGCCAGCCCGTTCCAGGCCGCCAGCACCTTGTCGTCGCGCCCAGGCCGCACGCGCTTGGCGCGAGCCTCCAGCAGCCGCCGCCGCAGCGGGACGATCGACTCGGGATCGGGCTCGCCGGCCAGGAACAGGTTGCTCTTGCCCTCGAAGTTCGGGCCGCGGTCCACGCCCCAGTAGGCGAGCGCCCGGTCGGCGTCGGCGCCCAGCACCGAGCGGATCTCGTCCTCGGTCCACACGTAGAACTTGCCCTCGTGGCCCTCGGAGTCGGCGTCCTCGGCGGAGTAGAAGCCGCCGGCGGGATCGGTCATGTCGCGCAGGACGTAGTCGAGCGTCTCCTCGCACACGCGGCGGCACTCGGGATCGCCGAGGGCCAGCCAGGCGTGCAGGTAGAGCGAGGCGAGCTGGGCGTTGTCGTAGAGCATCTTCTCGAAGTGCGGGATCATCCAGTGCGCGTCCACCGAGTACCGCGCGAAGCCGCCGCCGAGCTGGTCGTACATGCCGCCGCGGGCCATGCGAGTCAGCGTCGTGTGAACCATGCGCTGCGCGTAGGGGTTCCCGGTGCGCTTGACGAAGCGCAGCACGAACTCCCAGATCATCGGCTGCGGGAACTTGGGGGCACCGCCGAGCCCGCCCCACTCCTCGTCGAACTGCGAGGAGATGCCCGAAAAGGCGCTGAACAGCACCTCGTCGCCCAGCAGCGTCGTCGCGCGGCGCAGCCGATCGGTCTGGCTGAGCGACTCGGTGATCTCGCGCCCCGACTGCACGACCTCCGCCCGGCGCGAGCGCCAGGCGTCGGCGAGGGCGGCCAGCAGCCGCGGAAACCCGGGCATCCCGTGGCGGTCCTCGGGCGGGAAGTAGGTGCCGCCGTAGAACGGCGTGCCGTCCGGCGTGAGGAAGACCGTCATCGGCCAGCCGCCGTGGCCGGTCAGCGACTGCACGGCCTGCATGTAGATGTGGTCGACGTCGGGGCGTTCCTCGCGGTCGACCTTGATGCTGACGAAGCCGGCGTTCATGACCGCGGCGATGTCGGGATTCTCGAACGACTCGCGCTCCATCACGTGACACCAGTGACAGGCGGAGTAACCGACCGACAACAAGATTGGCTTGTCCTCGGCGCGCGCGCGGGCGAACGCCTCCTCACCCCACGGATACCAGTCGACCGGGTTGTGGGCGTGCTGCAGCAGGTAGGGGCTCGTCTCCCGGGCCAGGCGGTTCTCGCTCACGGCTGGCTCGTCAACGCGTGAAGGGCAAGGCGCTCACGGTGGCCGGCACGACCCGGTCGCCCACGCGGACCCCGACGGCGGTGCCGGGCTCCGCGTGCTGGCGGCGGACCATCGCGAGCGCGATCGGACGGTCGAGGCCGAAAGAGCGGGTCGCGCTCGTCACCGCGCCGATCACGGCGTCACCGGCCACCACCTCGCTGCCGGCGGCCGGCACCACGTCGCCCTCGAGCGTCAGGCCGCGCAGGTGGCGGTTGACGTGCCCGCGATCGCGGATACGCACGACGACCTCCTGGCCGGGGTAGCAGCCCTTCGTGTACGAGACGAGCGTCTCGAAGGGCACCTCGGGCAGGAGCACGGTGGGCCCGATGTCGGCGGGGAACCGCGGCGCCCCCGCCTCGATGCGGAGTGACTCGAGCGCGACCGGGCCCAGCGAGATCGCCCCGGCCGCGATGAGCGTCTTGCCCACCCGCTCGGCGTCGGCCGCGGGTGCCGCGGCCCAGATCTCCGGCTCGCCGGTCTCGCCACCCCCCCGCACCAGCCGGACGTCGACGCCGTCGAGCCGGCCGCCGACGTGCGACCACGGCCGGGCGTCGGGCACGGCGCCGGCCAGGCGCACGATCAGCGCGGGGGACTCGGGGCCCGTCAGCATGAACAGCGCCCAGTCCTCGCTGGCGTCCCGCAGATCGACCTTCTCCGAGAACAGGTACTTGTCGAGCGCCTCGAGCGTGGAGGCCGCGGTGGCGGGCGGCGTGACGATCAGGATGCGATCGTCGAGCACCCACACCAGGAGCACCACCTGGACCTTGCCGTGGATGTCGAGCAGCGTCGCCGCGCACCCCTGGCCGGGGGTCAGCGACTTCACGTCGTTGCTCAGCAGCGCGTTCAGGAACGACGCGCGGTCCCGCCCGGTCGCCTCCAGCACGCCGTGGTCGCGCCGATCGATCAGTCCCACGCCCCGGCGCGCCGCCGCGTACTCGACCATCGCGTCACTCGTCGCCATGCGGGTCATTCTACATGACCCGCGCGTTGACACCGGCCGGCGCCGCCGCTAGATTCCTCGCGTGCGACCGCCGCCGCGCACCGCCGTGCGTCGCTTCCAGCGACGGCTCCTCGCCTGGTACGCGCGCCACGGGCGCGACCTGCCCTGGCGGCGCACCCGGATCCCCTACCGCGTGCTCGTCTCCGAGATCATGCTGCAGCAGACCCAGGTCGACCGCGTGATCCCCAAGTACCGGCAGTTCCTGCGGCGCTACCCCTCGCTGCGGGCGCTGGCGAAGGCACCGGTCGAGGACGTGCGGCAGCTCTGGTACCCGCTCGGCTACAACGCGCGCCCGCTGCGCCTGCACGCCCTCGCCTGCGAGACGGTGGCCCGCTACCGCGGCCGGCTGCCCGACGACGCCGAGCGGCTGCGCGCGCTGCCTGGCATCGGGCGCTACACCGCGGGCGCCGTGCTGTCGTTCGCCTACGGGCACGACATCGCCGTGCTCGACACCAACGTCCGCCGCGTGCTCACCCGGGTCTTTCTCGGGCCGCGCCGGACCGCCCGCCTGCGTGGCGACGCCGCGCTGTGGTCCCTGGCCGAGCGGCTGGTGCCGGCCGGGCGCGGCTACGACTTCAACCAGGCGCTCATGGACTTCGGCGCGACCTGGTGCATGCCGCGCCGCCCGCGCTGCGCCCCCTGCCCCATGCGTGGGTTCTGCGCCACCTACGCGTTGCCGGCCGACGGCAACGGGCGCTGAGCCGGAGCCGGTCGGCCGTGCCCCTGGTCATCGAAGTCGCCGCCGGTCTCATCCGCGACGCGGGCGGCCGCTACCTGATCACCCAGCGACGGCGCGGCTCGCATCTCGCCGGTCTCTGGGAGTTCCCGGGCGGCAAGGTCGAGGCCGGGGAGACGCCGGCCGCCTGCCTCCGCCGGGAGCTCGTCGAGGAGCTGTCGGCGACGTTCGCGGTGGGCGATCTCGTCGAGACGGTCCGCTGGGAGTATCCGGACCGCGCTGTGGTCCTGCACTTCTTCGACTGCCGGCTCGAGTCCGGCCTGATCGTGCCGCGCGAGGAGCAGGCCATGGAGTGGGTCGAGCCCGGGCGCCTGCCCGACTACGACTTCCCGCCGGCCGACCGCGAGCTGATCCAGCGACTCAGCCGCCGGGGTGGCCCTCTGGAGTCACACTCGTGACGCCCGCGCCGTCGCCCGCTCAGGAACGCCGGTAGACCGCCGTCGGCGCCGACGCGAGCGCGCCGATCGTGCGCGCGCCGCGGCGGACGAAGAGAGCGACAGCTCGCCAGCACCGCCCACGTCTCAGCGAAAGAACACCAGCGTGACCACGACGAACAGTGGCAGCAGGATGACTCCGCTATAGAGCATGTAGCCGAAGAAGCTCGGCATCTTCACGCCGGCCTCCTCGGCAATGGCCTTGACCATGAAGTTGGGCGCGTTGCCGATGTAGGTGTTGGCGCCCATCGCCACCGCCCCGACGCTGATGGCAGCCAGGATCGCCGCCGGCACCCCCACGACCTCGCCGGGCAGCCGCAGGCCCTGGCCGAGCGCCAGGAACGCGAGATACGTGGGCGCGTTGTCGAGAAACGACGATAGCACGCCGGTCGCCCAGAAGAACTGCCACGGGGCCCGCACGCCGAGCTCGTCGCCCCGCAGGCGGAGCAGATCCAGGGCCGGGATCATCGTGAGGAAGATCCCGGCGAACAGGACCGCGACCTCCACCATGGGCCCGGCCGAGAAGCCGTTGTCCCGGCGGATGCGGCTCGGCGTGAGCTTCAGCGAGAGGCCAGCGAGCGCGACGATGGCCAGCTCCCGCCACGGCGCGTGCAGGAAGGCCACGGAGAGCACGACCCCGACCAGCCACACCGCGTTGAGGCCGCCGCGCACGCGCAGGGGCTCGACGCGCCTCCGGTCCCGGCGGATGGCCGCGAGCGGCTCGCGCGAGAACTGCACCGAGTCGTAGGCGAAAAACACGGCGAGGAGCACGCCCAGCATCAGTGCCCACTGCGGCCACAGCCGGAAGGTCCAGGTGAACGGCACCCCGGCCAGGTAACCGAGGAACAGCGGCGGATCGCCGAGCGGCGTCAGCATGCCCCCGACGTTGGACACGACGAAGATGAAGAAGACGATGCTGTGCTTCACACGGGTGCGCTCGCTGTTCGTCTGCAGGAGCGGCCGTACGAGCAGCATGGAAGCGCCGGTCGTCCCCACGAAAGATGCCATCAGGCCGCCCAGCGCGAGGAAGCCGGTGTTGATGGCCGGCGTGGCGACGAGGTCTCCCCGCAGCAGGACGCCGCCCGAGATGACAAAGAGTCCGGCCAGCAACACGATGAACGAGACGTAGTCCCCGGCGGTGTGCACGAGAGCGCTGGGATGGCGGGCCCCGTAGAGCATCAGCACCGGAAGCCCCAGGACCCCGGATACGATCAGCTTGTTCCGGTTGGAGTCCCACCAGTGCGGCACCCAGAGCGGACAGACGGCGATGGCCAGCAGCATGGCCACGAACGGCAGCACGCCGTAGATCGGGGGCGCGTTCAGGCCGTGGTCCTTGGTGCGCGCCTCATGGGCTCCGATCCTATCATTCGTTCCGGTCCGCCCCGCTCGCGTAGAGCGCCTTCAGCCACGGGGGCGCCACGAACGTGGTGAGCATGACGACGACGACCAGCGCCGAGTACAGGTCCCCGGCGATCACCCCCGCGGCCAGGCCCGCCCCGGCGAAGATCAGCCCGACCTCCCCGCGGGGCACCATGCCCACGCCGACGGGCCACCGGCGCACGCCGGGCTGGTAGACGACTAGCCCCGCCACCAGCTTCGAGGCGACGGCGACGACGGTCAGCAGCAGGGCGATGCCGAGCTGGGCATTCTCGGCGAACGGGTTCAGCATGGCCGGCTGGACCTTCATCCCGACGGTGACGAAGAACACCGGGACGAGCAGGTCGGCGACCGGCTTGATGCGCTCCTCGATGTGCGCCCGCCGCTCGGTCGTGGCCAGGACGAGCCCCGCCGCGAACGCCCCGATGATGGTCGCCAGGCCGATCAGGTCGGCGACCGCGGCCAGCGCCACCGCGAAGATGACCGAGTAGACGATGAGCGTGCCGCGGGCCCTCAGGCCTCCGATCCAGCCGATCAACGTGGGCGCGAGCCGCATGCCGACCAGGATCGCCAGCACGAGAAAGACGACGGCCTTCATCGACAGCGCGACCACCGAGCCGAGCGACACGCCGCCGGTCTGCGCGACCCCGGTCACCACCGCGAGGATGATCAAGCCGAGAATGTCGTCCACGACCGCCGCCCCGAGCACCACCTTCGCCGCCGCGTCCTGCAGCCGGCCCAGGTCGGCGAGCACGCGCGCCGTGATGCCGACGCTGGTCGCGGTGAACGTGGCGCCGACGAAGACGGCCAGGAGCGCCGGGTAGCCCAGCCAGTGCATGGCGCCGTAGCCCACCGCGAACGGCACCGCCACGCCCACCAGCGCGACCAGCGTGGCCTGCAGGCCCGCCCGCAGCAGATCGTGGACGTCGGATTCCAGCCCCACCTCGAACAGGAGGATCAGCACGCCCAGCTCGGCCAGGGCATGGAGCACCGCCGACTCGTGGACGAGCCCGAGGACGCCGGGCCCGATGATCACCCCGGCCAGCAGCTCGCCGAGGACGGCCGTCTGCCCGATCCGCTCCATGCCCTCGCCGGCCAGCTTGGCCGCCAGCCAGACGAGGACCAAGCCGAGCAGCAGATCGCTCATCGCGGGCGCGCCCGGTGCGGGTCTACCCGGTCGACAACGCGGCGCATCGGGTCTTCACCTCCGCGACCGACCCGCAATCCTTCACGTGCTTGACCAACGCACCCAGCGGCGTCGCATCGACTCCCTGGGCGGCCGCGGTCAGTCGCGCGAGCGCGGCCGCCCCCTCCGGGCTGTCCAGATTGCACGTGAAGACGTGCTCGGAGCTGAAACCCATGAGCCGGGTCACCTCGACGGTGAGCCGCCCGCTCTTGAAGTCGCCCTTGTCGTGGTTGACGATGATCTTCTCGCCGCTGTCGAGCGTGATCTGGCAATGTGCGCCGACCTTGGGATCGGTGACGAACCGTCCAACCTTGGCCATCGTCGCCTCCTCGGTGTCGATCGTTGACGGACTCAGAACAGGAACTTGACAATGGCGACCAGCGCCCAGGCGGTGAACAGCATCCACATCGCCACGGTGATGCCCTCGTAGCCCTTCTTCATAGCTCGACCTCCGCGATACAGAGCGTGATGTGTGGACACGGCGCCCCCTGCCGGGGGTGCCGAACATCAGCGGAAGGCGACGAGCCTAGTGGGAGTCTTCGGAGGGCCGAGACGGATGACAAGTGCCCCGGGGCAGACGACGCGCCGGGGGACAGCCGAGCACGACGACCTCGCTACGCGGAGGAAGGCGATGCCGGAGATCGCTGCCCAGGTGGGACACGATCAGGGACGAACCCGCCGCGGGAGTGGGCAGGACAACGACCCTGGCCGTCAGGCGACCACCGCCGATGCTCTCGACCGAATCGGCCGGCTCGAACACGAAGGCGCCCGGCATCGTGGGCAGCGAGAGGTCGAGGGCCACGTAGACCAGGATCGCCACGAGGAGCTCCCGGCGGCACTTCATGCGGCATTCTACCCAATGGCGACGTCAGGCGTCCTTCCGCTTGCGCGATCCCGGCCGCGGGGCCATGCTCGCGCCGAGGACCCCCGCGTGGCGGCAGGATCGCTCCGAACCGTCCCCGTCATCGGCGGGATCGCCGCCTGGCACATCCCGCTCGTCGCCACGACTCTCGGCCTCGGCGCCCTCGGCCTCGGGCTCCTGGAGCTCGCCGTCGCCGTCGGCGTGCTGGGGTTCGTGGCGCAAACGCTGCTGCGCAGCGTCGTGGTGGAAATCTCTCCGCGCGGGCTGACGCGCGGGTTCGCTCTCAACGGGCGGTTCCTCGGACGCACCACCGTGATGGCCTGGGAGGCTGTCGCCAGCATACACACCGACTGGCGGCGCCCGCGCGACGACACCGCGCTGGCGACGACGGTGCGCGACGGTCACGGACACGCGATCCACTTCACGACGGCCATGGGCCTGCGCGGCTACTGGGCCTGCCTGGCTTCGGTGGGGGCCCGGGTTCCGGCCGCCCGGAGGTCCGGGCTCACCGATGCGCTGCTCTCCAACGAGCCGCCGGGGCGGCGAACCCTGCTGTCCGCCGCGGCCACGGTCGGCGTCCTGTCGCTCCTGATCGCGATGCTGGTCGGCATGCACTACCTGTTCGCCCAGGGACCGAGCAGCCTGACGCGCTACCTGGAGCAGACCGGCGCCACCGGACCGCCGGACGCGCCCCACTCGGCCTCGCCCGACCGCTAGGCAGCACCGCGGCGCGTCAGGCGCCGATACCAAGATCCTTGGTGTCGGCACCAAGAGGCCGGTTCCCGTCCTCGTCCCCGGCATCCATGGAATCGGATACTTGGAGAACGCTCCCCCTGGCACGCCTGCTGCTTCCCCATGTCCGGCTTCGTTCAGCCGCGCGGCGCGTGTCGTCCGTCGCGCCATCGGGTCTGGCCCTTCGAGCTCTCCGGCATAGATGCCGGAGACGGTGGCTGCGGGGAGAGAACATGGCCCAACCTCACGAGATCGACCAGAAAACCCGGGACGCCTACTGGAAGGAGACGATGCGGATCACCTGGATCATCCTGGTCCTGTGGTTCGTGTCGTGGGTCGGCCCGCTGGTGCTCCACGGCCCGCTGAACAGACTCGTCATCTTCGGCTTTCCGATGTCCTTCTGGTTCGAGGCGCAGGGCTCGCTGGCGTTCTTCATCGTCCTCATCGTCTGGTACGCGATTCACATGAACAAGCTCGACAAGAAGTACGGCCTCCAGGAGGACCAGCAATGAGCTGGGGCCGGATCTTCGGGATCTACACGGGCGCGTTCATCCTCTTCACGATCCTCCTCGCGCTGGCCGAGTACTGGCAGCTCATGGCCAACCGCGGTATCGCGTACACCTACCTCGTCGTCACCATCGGCGTGTACGCGCTCATCGGTGTCCTCTCCCGAACGGCCAAGCCCGATCAGTACTACGTGGCGGGCCGCGGCGTTCCCGCCTTCTTCAACGGCATGGCCACCGGTGCGGACTGGATGAGCGCCGCCTCGTTCATCTCGATGGCGGGCGCGCTCTACGCCACCGGGTTCGACGGCCTCGCCTACGTCACCGGCTGGACCGGCGGCTACGTGCTGCTGGCGATCTTCCTGGCGCCGTACCTCAGGAAGTTCGGCGCCTACACGATCCCGGACTTCCTGGCGCTGCGCTACGGCGGCAACACCGCCCGCGTCGTCGGCCTCCTCATGGCCATCGGCGCCTCGTTCACCTACCTGATCGCCCAGATCACCGGCGTCGGCATCATCATGGGCCGGTTCCTGGGCATGGACTTCAATGTCGGCGCCTTCGTTGGGCTCGCCGGCATCCTCGTGTGCTCGATGCTGGGCGGCATGCGGGCGGTGACGTGGACCCAGGTGGCGCAGTACATCATCCTGATCGTCGCTTACATCACGCCGGTGGCCATGCTGTCCTACCGGAACTTCGGCGTGCCGATTCCGGAGTTGATGTATGGACAGGTGCTGCAGGACATCACGCGGATCGAGACGGAGCTTGGCGTCAAGAAGCTCTGGGTGGACATGGTGCCGGGCGGGGCGCTCAACTGGTTCGCGCTCTGCTTCTGCATGATGGTAGGCACCGCCGGCCTGCCGCACATCCTCATGCGCTACTACACCACGCCGTCGGTGAAGCAGGCGCGCGACTCGGTCGGCTGGTCGCTGTTCTTCATCTTCCTGCTCTACTTCACGGCGCCGGCCTACGGCGCCTTCGCGAAGTGGACGGTGCTCAGGGACGTCATCGGCAAGAAGGTGAGCGAGCTGCCGCAGTGGGTCAGCCGCTGGGGCGACAACATCCTCGGCGTGCAGGTCAATAACCTCGGCCTGTTCGACATCGCCGACAAGAACAACGACGGCGTGCTGCAGCTGGCCGACTTCGTGATCAAGTCGACGGACTTCGTCGTGCTCGCCACGCCGGAGATCGCCGGCCTGCCGTTCGTGGTCACGGGGCTGGTCATGGCGGGCGGGCTGGCGGCGGCGCTCTCCACCGCGGACGGGCTCCTGTTGACGATCTCCAACGCGCTGTCGCACGACCTCTACTACAAGATCCTCAACCCCAACGCCTCGATCGTGAAGCGGCTGACCGCGGCCCGGCTCCTCCTGGTCGTCGCCGCCGTGGCCGGCGCCTACGTGGCCACCTTCCGCATCAACATCATCGTGGCCGTCGTGGCCTACGCGTTCGCCCTGGCCGGCTCCGGCTTCTTCCCGGCGCTGGTCATGGGCATCTTCTGGAAGCGCGCCAACAAGCAGGGCGCCATCGCCGGCATGATCGTCGGCTTCCTCACGGCGCTGGTGCTGATCGTGATCGGCCGGAACTGGGGCATCTATCCCTGGGGCATCAAGGAGGTCGGCGCGGGCGTCATCGGCGTCCCCGTCGGCTTCATCGTCATCTGGGCCGTGTCGCTCATGTATCCGCCGCCCGATCGGCAGACGCTGGACCTGGTCGAGAGCGTGCGGTACCCGAAGGGCACCACGCTCAAGCTGGCCGGCGTCGAGTAGTCGGCGCGCAGTGGTCGGACACCGCCGGGGGCCCACCCTCCCGGCGGTGTCGCCGCCGGCGGCGTGACCCGTGACCGTCTTCTACGTCGTCAACTTCCTGCTGGCTACCGCGCAGTGGCTGATCGTGGGGCGGATGGTCATGCGGCTGTTCGTGCGCAATCCTGCCAACGCCGTGTGGCAGGTGTTCCTCATCTCGACCGAGCCTGCCTACCGCGTGAGCCGCGCCCTCACCCTGGGCCGGATGCCCGAGCGCTGGCTGTGGCTGGTGTCCTTGCTGTGGCTGTTCGCGGCCCGCCTGGCGGTCGTCGCGATCCAGCGCGTGCTGGCCGGCTGACCGCCGGCGCCCTCGCCGATGCTGCCGCGCGCCCATCCCCATCCATTCCCGGCGACGCGGCGGCTGACGCTCGTGGTGACGGCGCTGCTGGCGCTCCACGTGATCCTGGCCTGGCTCGCGCTGCAGGCCGTCTTCGTCTTCGTCGAGCTGATGTGGCGCGCGGTGGCCGGGCGGGACGAGCTGCGGCCGCTCCTGGCCACGCACGTCGACCAGTTCCGCCTGCTGCGCCTGGTCCAGGCGGGACTCTGGCTCGTCACCGCCGCGGCGTTCATCCGGTGGGTGGGCCGGGCCCAGCGTAACCTGCCGGCCCTGGGCGTCACCGGCTTGCCGTATGCTCCACGGCAGGCCATGGTGGCCTTCCTCGTGCCCGGACCCAACCTGATCCGGCCGCTCGCGGTGGTGCGCGGGCTGTGGAACGCCAGCGATCCGCGCCATCCAGCCGGTGCCGCGTGGCGCCTGGCGCGCACGCCGGCGCGCGTCCTCTGGTGGTGGGCACTGCTCGTGGCGGCGCTGGCGGTCGACGTGACGGCGCGGGGATTGGCGCTCCGCTCGGGCGGCCCCCTCGACTTCGGCCCCGCGATGCGGGTGCTGGTCGCCGGACAGCTGCTCGCCGTCGCCGCGGCAGTCGTCGGCATCGCGGTCGTCCTGGGGGTGGACTCGCGCCAGGAGGCGGCGGCCTGGCGGCGGGCCCCGGCGGGAAGCGCGCATGAAGACCGATGACGTGGGGGAGCTGTCGCTCTTCCGGCACCACCTGCGCGACCTCATCGCGCGCCCGCCGGTCACGTGCCGGCCGAACGTGCCGGCGGTGGAAGTGGCCCGGCGGTTCTCGCGCGAGTCGGTCGGCTCCGTGGTGGTCGTGGACGACGCCGGCGCGCCGGTCGGGATCGTCACCGACCAGGACCTGCGCGTCCGCGTGGTCGCCGAGGGCCGCGACGCGGCGGTGACGCCCGCCTCGGCCATCATGTCGGGGCCGCTGGTCACGCTGCCGCCGGACGCGTATGCGTTCGAGGCCGTCCTCGAGATGACCCGCCGCCGCATCAGCCA
The DNA here is from genome assembly GCA_963743355.1 of uncultured Candidatus Rokubacteria bacterium. Lineage (GTDB taxonomy): Bacteria > Methylomirabilota > Methylomirabilia > Rokubacteriales > CSP1-6 > AR5. Next base: position 495,461 of record CAVUPM010000002.1, on the reverse strand, counting down.
CGTCGTCGTACTGGACGCCGGCCGGCTGCTCGGCGTGGTGTCCAGCCGCGACTTCCTCGGGTTGCAGACCGCGCATCCCGTCACGCTGGCGCGCGACATCGAGCGCGCCGGCTCGGTGGAGGGGCTGGCCGCGCTGGCCGCGCGTGTGACGCAGCTCGTGCGCCGGCTCCTCGACGAGGGCGGCACCGCCTACGAGGTCGGCCAGATCGTGGCCGAGCTGAACGATCGACTCGCCGTCCGCGCCCTCACCCTGGCGGCCGCGGCGCTGGACGAGATCGGACAGGCGGCGCCGTCCACCCCGTACTGCTGGCTCAGCTTCGGCAGCGAGGCGCGCCGCGAGCAGACCCTGCGCACCGACCAGGACAACGGCCTCGTGTACGCCGATCCCGAGCCGCACGAGGCCGAGGTGACGGCGACCTACTACACGCGCTTTGGGGAGGTCGCGGTGGCCAACCTCGTTGCGATCGGCTTTCCGCCGTGCCCGGGCCTCGCGATGGCCTCCAATCCGAAGTGGTGCCAGCCGCTCTCGGTGTGGACGGGCTACTTCCACCGCTGGATCGACCATCCCTCGCCGGAGGAGGTCCTGGCGGCGTGTATCTACTTCGACCTGCGCCCGCTGGCCGGCTCCCACGATCTGGCCGCGCCGCTCGAGCGGATCGTGCGGACCGAGCCGCCGGCCAGCCGGGTGTTCCTGGGATTGCTGGCGCACGATGTCGTCACCCGACGCGTGCCGCGGACCATGTTCGGCAACGTTGCCGTGGACCGGCGCGGCGCCGGACGGGGGACGGTGGACATCAAGGCGGCCGGCGCCATGCAGCTCACCGGCGCCGCCCGCGTGGCCGCGCTGGAGCTGGGGCTGCCGCAGACCAACACGATCGACCGCTTCCGGGGCGCCGCCGAGCTCGGGCTCTACACGGCGGCTGAGGCACGCGAGATCACTGACGCCTGCCAGCACCTCATGCGCCTGCGCCTGGTCCACCAGCTCGAGCGCCTGGCGGCCGGCGCGCCGCCCGACAACCGCGTGGACCCCGCGACCCTCTCCCACGCTGACGCGCTGCTCTTCCGCGATGCGCTGGGGACCGTCGAGCGCGTCCAGGCCGGCCTCCGCGCGAGGTTCTCGACGGACCAGCTCGGATGAGGTGGTTGGCGGCGCATTGGCGGCGGCCTCGCGGCGGGCCCGCTCTCTCGACCGTCGCCGACCGATTCGTGGCCGTGGATCTCGAAACGACGGGTCTCAACCCACGCACCGACGCCATCGTGGCTCTGGCCGCCATTCCCTTCGTGGGCGGCCAGCCGCAGCCGGGACTGGTCACCCTCGTGCAGCCCGGCCGGCCGATCCCGCCGCCGTCCACGGCGATCCACGGCATCACCGACGAGATGGTGGCCGCGGCGCCGGCCGTCCCGCCGGCCCTGCGCGCCCTGGAGGATGCCTGCGGAACGGATGTGCTGGTCGGGCACGGGCTCGCCTTCGATCTGGCGGTGATCGGCCGCGAGCGCCGGGCGCATCGTCTGGGGCCGCTCGCCAACCGCGCGCTCGACACCATGCGCCTGGCAGCCGCGCTCCATCGGGACTGGACCGAGCTCGGGCTCGACGCCGTTGCCGCCCGCGTAGGTGTCTCCATCACGGGCCGTCATACCCCGGACGGGGACGCGGTTGCAGCCGGCCGTATCCTGATAGCGCTCCTTCCGGCCCTGGCCCAGCACGGGCTCAGGACCGTCCCCGAGGTGATCTGGTTTCAGGAGTCGGCATCCCTGCATCCCTGACCCGCATTGGCCCAGCTAGTCCCCCTCGTCGCCCCGGGCTTCGTCGGCCGGCTCGGCGGGTTGGGCCCGACGCAGCCCGTAGCGGGTGAGCTTCTCGGAGAAGTTCTTGGGGTCCATGTCGGCGTGCTTGGCCGCCGCCGTGAGCTTGCCCCCCTCGCGCTCGAGGACACCGGTGACGTACGCGCGCTCGAACTCCTCCACCACCCGGGCCTTGGCCTCCCGGAAGGGCAGCCCGACGTCCACCCGGGGGCGCGCGCCAGCGCCGGTCAGGAACGGCTCCACGTCGGCGATGGTGTCGCTCTTGGCCACGATCACGCCCCGCTCGATCACGTTCTCCAGCTCGCGGACGTTGCCGGGCCACGCGTAGCGGCAGAGCGCCTGCATGGCGGCGGGCGCGATGGCCCGCACCGCCTTCTTCGAGCGCCGGGCGCTCGACTCCAGGAAGTGCTGCGCGAGCATCGGGATGTCTCCGGCCCGCTCGCGAAGCGGCGGCACCTGCACCGGCATCACGGACAGCCGATAGAAGAGATCGCGCCGAAACGTCCCGCGCTCGACCTCGGCCTGCAGGTCCTTGTTGGTGGTGGCGATGAAGCGGACGTCGATCTCCAGTACCCGGTCTGACCCGATAGGGATGACGCGCTTCTCCTCGATGGCCCGCAGCAGCTTGGTCTGCAGCCCGAGCGGCATCTCCCCGATCTCGTCGAGGAGCAGCGTGCCGCCGTTGGCCGTCTGGAAGAGTCCGCGCCGGGTCTCGGTGGCGCCGGTGAAGGAACCCTTGCGGAAGCCGAACAGCTCCGACTCGAAGAGCTCCCCGGGGATGGCCGCGCAGTTGACCGGCACGAACGGCTTGTCACGGCGGCCGCCGCTGAAGTGGATCGATCGCGCCAGCAACTCCTTGCCGACGCCGGTCTCCCCGTAGAGAAGCACGGTGGTGTCGAGGTTGGCCAGCGAGCGCAGGAGATCGAAGACCTCGTGCATGGCCGCGCTCTGGGTGAGGACGTTGCGCAGGGTGAACCGCTCCTGATTGCGCCGGATGGTGGCGCGGCTGGCCGCCTTCAGCTCCTGGAACTCGATGGCCCGCCGGACGACCATGAGCACCTCGGCGGTGTCGAACGGCTTGACCAGGTAGTCCACCGCACCCAGCCGCATGGCCTCCACCGCCGACTCGATCGTCCCGTAGGCGGTCATCACCACGACGGCCTGGTCGGGGTGATCGGCCTTGATCCGCCGGACCAGCTCCACGCCGTCGATGCCCGGCAGCCGCTTGTCGCTGAGCACGAGGTCCACGTCGTCGCTCTTGAGCAGGTCGATGGCCTCCTCGCCACTGGGCGCGGCGAGCACCTCGAAGCCCGCCACCTCCAGCGTGCGGCGCAGTGGCCGGAGAAAGATCTCGTCGTCTTCGACGATCAGGATGCGGTGTTTCATGCGTCCCTCATGGCGCCACTGGCGCCGCCACCGTCGCCCGCGGAATGACGAGCCGCACGGTGGTCCCCCGCCCCGGCGCGCTGTCGATCTCGATCTCGCCGCCGTGCAGGTCCATGATCTTCTTGACGATCGCCATGCCGAGGCCCGTCCCCGTCGGCTTCGTCGTGTAGAACGGCAGGAAGATCTTCTCGCGATGCTCCGGCTCCATGCCCGTTCCGTTGTCGGCCACCTCCACCACCGCGGCTCCGTCCCGGCTCCAGAGGCTGACGTCGACCCGGCCGCCCGGCCGCCGCTCGGTCGCCTCCAGCGCGTTCTTCACCACGTTGGCGAAGACCTGGCGCAGACGCTGGCCGTCCACGGCAGCGACGAGATCGGCGTCCAGGCCGCGCGCCACGAAGGCCACTCCGCGCGTCTGCCCCTCGCCCGCGTATCCCTCCACCACCGGCGCCAGGATGCGGGCCAGCGGGTACTCCTGCAGATCAAGGCGCGTGTCGCGCGCGTAGTCGAGCAGGTCGGCCACGATGGCCTCGATCTCGGCGATGCCCGACAGGACCGATTGCGCCATCTCCTGCGAGATCCGCCGGTCGGTGACGTCGCCCGACGACAGGAGATTCGTGGCCATCTTGATGCCGCCGAGCGGGTTGCGGATCTCGTGGGCCACGCCGGCGGCCATCTCGCCGAGGGAGGCGAGCTTCTCGCGCTGGATCAGCCGCTGCTGCGTCGTCACCTGCTCGGTCAGGTCGCGCAGCACGCCCACGGTGCCGAGCACCCGCCGCTGGGCGTCGAAGACGCACGAGATCGCCAGGTGAGCCGGGAAGCGCTGGCGCGCGCGCGTGAGCCCGCCCACCGTGCCCCGCCACGGCCGTCCCTCGGCGACGGCCCGCTGGATCGCCGGCCCCACCCGCCGGCGATCGGTCTCGTCGAGGATGTCGAGCGAGGTGAGCCCCGCCACGCCGCCCGGGGAATAGCCGAGCAGGGCCTGGCCGGCCCGGTTGATGGTGACCACGCGGCCGTCGAGGTCGGTGGTGAAGATGCAGTCCTGCACGCTCTCCACGACCGAGGCCAGCAGCCGCTCGCTCTGACGCAGCGAGCGCTGCATCGCCTGGAAGGAATCCACCAGCTCCTGGGCCTCGCCCTTGGAGATCGTGAAGCGGTCCTCGATGATGTAGCGGGCGGCGGCGGCGCCGAGCGAGGCGGCGAGAACACGCTCCAGCCGGATGCGCAGCTCCAGCAGCTCGGGCAGGTTCAGCTCCCGGGGCGCCTTGCCGTCGAGCAGCAGCTCGCCGAGGATCGTGCCGGCCTCCTCGGCGGGAACGTAGAGGTGAATGAGCCGCTCGATCTCCGGCACCGACAGGATGGCGGGCGTCCGCGGCGGCTCGGCCTCCGGCACTCCCACGAAGGCGGCGGCCTGGCTCCGCTCCTCGGCGTCCTGGGTGGTGAGGATCGATACCAGGCCGTAGACGGCGACGTTGAGGAGCAGCGACCAGAACACGCCGTGGCTGAGAGGATCGAGCCCCTCGAGGCCGAGCAGAGCCGTGGGCCGAAGGAAGGTGAGCCCGAGCGGGCCCTGGTCGAGCAGTGCCCGGGTCACGACCCCCTCCTTCACGAACGTCGGGATGATCAGCGTGTAGAACCACACGGCGAACCCGGTCGAGATCGCCGCCAGCGCGCCCTTGCGGCTGCCGCCGCGCCAGTACAGCCCGAGGAACACCGCGGGCGCGCACTGACTCACCGCGATGAACGACAGCAGCCCCATCTCGACGAGGAGGAACTGGCCGGCCTCCACCCGCGCCCAGACGAAGCCGAGCCCGACGACCAGCAGGATGCCGAGCCGCGTGGAGGCCAGGCTGGCCCAGTACACCTCCTCGACCCGCCGCCGGCGCAGGAGCACCGGCAGGACGATATCGTTGGAGATCATCTTCGACAGCGCCAGCGAGTCGACCACGATCATCGCGGTCGCCGCCGAGAAGCCGCCGAGGAAGACGACGGTGGCGACGAAGTGGGCGCCCGCCCGCAGCGGCAGGGCCAGCACGAACCCGTCGGCGGCGGCGCTGTCGCCCAGCTGGATGAGGCCGGCGAACGCGATCGGGAGCACGAAGACGTTGATGGCGAGCAGGTAGAGCGGGAACGCCCACGCCGCCGTCTGCACGTCGCGCTCGCGCGGGTTCTGAACCACGAGGACGTGGAACTGTCGCGGCAACAGCATGACGGCCATCATCGAGATGAGCAGCATCGCCGTCCAGCGCGCGTAGGAGGCGGCCGGCGGCTGGTCGAGCACGAGCAGGCGCCACCACTCGGGATGGGCCGCCACCCGCGCGAAGATGTCTCCGAAGCCGTCGAAGAGCCCCCAGGTGACGAAGGCGCCCACCAGGAGAAACGCGACCAGCTTGACGATCGACTCCACGGCCACCGCCGTCATCAGCCCCGTCTGCTGGCGCGTGAAGTCGAGGTTGCGGGCCCCGAAGAGGATCACGAAGAGGGCGAGCGTCGCCGCCACCAGCAGCGTCGGGTCGAAGCCGGAGAGGACGGAGTCGGTCGGGATCATCATGCGGAAGGTCAGCGACACCGCCTTCAGCTGTAGCGCGATGTACGGGATCATCCCGCAGACGACGAAGATGGCCACCAGCGTCCCCAGGGGGGCCGACTTGCCGTAGCGGCTGGCCACGAAGTCCGAGATGGTCGTGATGCGCTGCTCCTTGGCCACCCGGACCAGCTTGCGGAGCACGGTGGGCCAGGCGACGGCGATGAGTGCCGGCCCCAGGTAGATCGTGAGGAACTCCAGCCCCCGGTGGGCGGCCAGCCCCACGCTGCCGTAGAACGTCCACGCCGTGCAGTAGACCGAGATGGCCAGGACGTAGGTCGCCGTGCGCACGCGGGGCGCCTGCAGCCGCCGCCCGAAGGCTTCGGCCAGATAGGCGATGACGAACAGGAAGCCCAGATAGGCGAGCAGGATGGCGACCAGGTAGGTCTGCCCCTGCCCCGTCATGTGTCCTCACCCCTGGCGCGGAACGCCACCCAGGCCAGGACCACCACGATGGCCCCCCACACGGCGAACAGGTACAGGACCAGGGCGGGGATCCCGGCCAGAAGGACGGGACGATTGGGGATGCCGAGCAGTGGCCACAGCAGGAGGGCGGCAAAGAGCCCGAAGCAGACTGCGAGGAGCGCCTTCACTGCGCCGCCGCCGTCATGTGTGGGCCCCTTATACCGGAGCCACCTCGGGCGGGCAACTTCCGTGTTGCCGCATCAGGCCAGCAGCCGACCGGAGCGGGCCGCCGCCAGGGCGCCCGCCATGGGTCAGGCGGGGCGCGGCGCGCGCCCCCCACTCAGCGCGTCATGGGCCATGCGGACCAGCGTGGTGATGTCGAACACGGGCCGACCGGTCTCGCGCTGGATGTCCGCCGTGTAGGGCGGCATGTTCGTGCACTCCAGCACGATGGCGCCGATGTCGGGATGCGCCGCCACCAGCCGGCGGGCCACCCGCACGTGCTCCTCGCGCGCGAGGTCGACGTCCATCTCCAGCTCGTCGCCGAGCATCACGCGCGTGAACTCCTTCTCGCCCTCCATCCCGGCCACGGCCAGGGGCAGGTCGGGGCCGATACCGGCGCCGGCCAGGTGCTCGGGCCCCAGGCTGGAGGCGTTCACGGTCATGAGCCCCACCCGCCGCCCGGGCGCCAGCATCCGATGGACGAGCGGCACCAGCAGCAGGCTGGAGGTGAAGACGGGCACCGCCACCGCCGCCGCCAGCTCGCGCTGGTACTTCACCAGGAAGCCGCAGTTGGTGGTGATGGCGCCCACGCCCTCGCGCTCCAGCGCCCGGGCACCTTCCACGAACGCGGGCAGCATGCCCTCGGCGCCGCGCCGTACGACCAGGTCGGGACTGGCCCCCGACACCCGGTGGTAGCGCACGGGAAACGGGAAGGTCGTCGCGTTGCCCATGTCACCCGGGATGCGCGGGAAGCGCGTGTCGAGCATGAGGATGCCGACCGTGAAGCCGTACTGGTTGAAGCCGCCGCGGACGCGTCCGGCCGTCATTGCGCCCTACTGTACTCCAGCGTCCGGCCGCGTTGTACACTCGCCGCGACAGGACAAGGGCGCTAACCCGAACCTCGCGGAGATCAGGGCATGCTGAAGAAAGTGGCGGTCGAGAGCGCGGCCGAGGCCTACCTGGAGCTGCTCGCCTCGCGCGGCGTGGAGTACTTCTTCGGGAACGCCGGCACCGACTTCGCGCCGATCATCGAGGCCTACGCCAAGCGGGCGGCCGAGGGCCAGGTGCTGCCGCGCGCGATCACCGCGCCGCACGAGATCACCGCCGTCGGCATGGCCCACGGCTACGCGATGGTGACCGGGCGGCCCCAGGTCGTCATGGTCCACGTGATCGTGGGCACCGCCAACGCGCTGGGCGGCATCATCAACGCCGCCCGCGCCCACGCGCCGATCCTGGTCACGGCCGGGCGCACGCCGATCACCGAGGACAAGCTGCTCGGCGCCCGCAACCGCCATATCCACTGGGCGCAGGAGTCCTTCGACCAGGGCGCGATGGTGCGCGAGTTCGTGAAGTGGGACTACGAGCTGCGCCTGGGCGGCCAGCTCGAGACCGTGGTCGACCGCGCGCTGGCCATCGCGCGCAGCGAGCCACAGGGGCCGGTCTACCTCACACTGCCGCGCGAGACGCTCTCCGAGAAGCTCGACAACCTCGAGTACTTCGATCCGCCGCGCGTGGGCCCGGCGGCCGCCACCGTGGCCGACCCGGCCGCCGTCGAGCGGGCCGCCGAGATCCTCGTCGCCGGCCGCAACCCGATCATCATCACCAAGGCCTCCGGCCGCGATCCCGGCGCGGTGGCCCCGCTGGTGGCGCTGGCCGAGGCGCTCGGCATCCCGGTGTACGAGCAATCCGGGACACACCTGAACTTCCCCCAGGATCATCCGCTCTACTGCGGCGGCGACCCCACGCCCCAGCTCGCGGATGCCGATCCGATCGTCGTCGTCGAGGCCGACGCGCCCTGGTTCCCGGCCCTGCGCGCGCCCGGACCGGAGACCACGGTGATCCAGATCGGTCACGATCCCCTCTTCTCGCGCTACCCGATCCGTGGCTTCGCCGTCGACCTCGGCCTGGCCGGCGCCCCGCGCCTCACGCTGGCCGCGCTGGCCGCGGCCGTGGCCCGCCGCGTGGACCCCGCCGCCGTCGAGGCGCGCCGCAAGCGGTGGGAGGCCGAGCACCGCAAGCTGGTCGAGGCGTGGGCCACCCGCAGCAGCGCCGTGAGGGGCGACTCGCCGATCGACATGGCGTGGCTGTCGCGCTGCATCGGCGACGCGATCGACGACAACACGATCATCGTCAATGAGTACGACCTCGACACGAGCCAGACGAAGCTGCGCGCGCCGGGGAGCTACTTCAGCCAGTCGCCCGCCTCGGGCCTGGGCTGGGGCCTGGGTGCGGCGCTGGGCGCCAAGCTGGCCGCCCCCGACAAGACCATCGTGTGCTGCGTCGGCGACGGCGCCTACATCTTCGGCACGCCGACGGCGGCGCACTGGGCCGCGCGCGCGCACAACCTGCCGGTGCTCAACGTCATCTTCAACAACCGCGTGTGGAACGCCGTCAAGCGCTCGGTCACCTCGCACGCGCCGCAGGGCTGGGCCGCCCGGGCCGCGGCGATGCCCCTGAGCGACCTCGATCCGGCGCCCGACTACGAGATGATCGCGCGCGCCTCCGGCCACTGGGCCGAGCGCGTGGAGGACCCCACCATGCTGCCGGAAATGGTGCGGAAGGCGCTACGCGTCGTTCGCGAGGACAAGCGCTCCGCCCTGCTCAACGTCATCTGCAAGAAGCCGTGAGCGCGCGCAAGCTGACCGTCATCGCCACCGGCCCCAGCGGGCCCCTCGAGGAGCTCGACCCGCTACGGGCCGCCGGCCACGAGGTCGTCATCGGGCGCCCGCTCGACATGCCGGGGCGCCAGGCCTACTCCGAGAGCGATCTGATCGAGCACGTCCGCGCGGCCGACGTCCTCCTCGCCTCGCATCTCGAGCGCGTGACCCCGGCCGTCATGGAGCACGCCGAGCACCTCGGCCTGGTCATCGTGCCGTTCATCGGCGTCGACAAGATCGACGTGCCGGCGGCCACACGCCTGGGCGTGCTCGTGGCCAACAGCCCCACCAGGGAGAATTTCATCGCGGTCGCCGAGGCGACGATCGGCCTGCTGCTGATGCTGCTCAAGCGCGTGAAGCGCGGCGAGAGCCGGCTGCGCGGCGGCGAGTGGGCCCGCCGCGAGGACCGCGGCGATTTCCTGTTCGGCAAGACCGTCGGCATCGTGGGCCTCGGCCGCATCGGCACCCACGTGGCCCGCCGCCTGGCCGGCTGGGACGTCCGTCTCCTCGCCGCCGACCCCTACGTCCCCGCCGAGCGCGCCGCCGCGGTGGGCGTGACGCTCGTCGACCTGCCGACGCTGCTGGCCGAGGCGGACATCGTGACCGTGCACGCCACGCTCACCGAGGAGACGCGCGCGATCATCGGCGAGAAGGCCCTGCGGGCCATGAAGCCGACCGCGATCCTGATCAACACCGCCCGCGGCGAGCTGGTGGACGAGGCGGCGGTGGCCCGCGCGGTCGGCGAGCGCTGGATCGCCGGCGCCGCCGTCGACGCCTTCGCGCAGGAGCCGCTGCCCGACCCGCATCCCTACCGCACGGTCGATCCCGAGCGGCTGATCCTCACGCCGCACAACATTGGCCACAGCGAGGCGGGCCGGCGCGCGAATCTGGGGCTGGCGCTGGAGCAGATCCTCGCGGTGGGCCGGGGCGAGCCGCCCGCCCACGTGATCAACCCTGAAGCGATCCCGACCTGGAGGATGAAGCCATGACCGTGATCGACGCCGACGGCCACGTCACCGAAAGCCAGGAACAGATCGCCAGGTATCTGGACGAGCCGTTCAAGCGCCGGCCCGTCAACCAGTTCTTCTACCCGTGGGATGGCTGGGACCGCCGCCTGCTCAACACCTTCAGCGACCTGGCCGGCACCACCGACGCCTGGCTGAAGGCGCTCGACCGGGGCGGTATGGAAAGCGCCGTCCTCTACCCCACGCTCGGCCTGTTCATGAGCTTCCTCAAGGATCGGCAGTGGGCGGTGGCGCTCTGCCGCGCCTACAACACGTTCCTGCACGAAGAGTTCGTGAAGAAGAGCAAGCGCCTGCAGGCGGTGGCACTGCTGCCGGTGCAGGTGCCCGAGGCCTGCGCACCCGAGCTGCGCCGGGCCGTGCGCGAGCTGGGACTGTGCGGGGCCATGCTGCCGGCCGACGGCGGCCACCTGCTCGGTGACAACCGCTACGCCGAGGTCTACGAGGAGGCCCAGCGGCTGGACACGATGCTCGGCATCCACGCCTCCGGCTCCCACCTGGGCGGCGCCGGCGTCGACCTCTTCCCGGCCTTCATCCAGGCCCACACCTGCTCGCACGCCTTCGGCCAGATGCGCCAGCTCACCTCGATCATCCTGGAGGGCATCCCCGAGCGCTTCCCCGACGTGCGCATCGCGTTCCTGGAGGCCGGCTGCGGCTGGGCACCCTACTGGATGGAGCGCATGGACGACGAGTACGCCAAGCGGGCGCCCGAGGCGCCGGTGCTCAAGAAGAAACCGAGCGAGTACGTGCGCTCGGGCAACATCTACTTCTCCTGCGAGGCCGACGAGTGGCTGCTGCCGCAGGCGGTCAAGCTGGTGGGCGAGAACCAGATCGTCTACGCGAGCGACTTCCCGCACTGGGATCACTCGTGGCCCGCCTCGATCGACGAGATCCGCGAGCGCGGCGACCTCAACGACTCGCAGAAGCAGAAGATCCTGGCGGACAACGCACGCCGTTTGTACAAGCTGTAGCCGGCTTATCCACTTTTCCACCGGAATCCACAACGCGAAATTCGACCGGTTTGATGCGGCGGCACGAGTGGCCCGGCGCCGCCCGCCGCCTGTTACGAGTGCGTGGCGAGCGTATGTCGATGTTACCCGCATGGCGACGGCCCGCAACGCGGATGAGGGCCGTCGCGCCCGCATGTTCTGCGGTCGTCATAGTCGTTGATTCGCCGCCCGGCGGGCACTACCGTGGCGAGGCGAATGGACGCACGCGAGCGCGCAATGCCGACCGCGGAAGCCCCGACCGAGCGGCAACTCCGCATCCTGGTGATCGACGACGACCGGCACATCCGGATGCTCCTGGGCGACCTGTTGAGCGCCTGGGGTTACGAGGCGGACGTGGCCGCCGACGGCGTCGAGGGCCTCGACCTGTTTGGCCGTGGCAACTACGACGCGGTGGTGACCGATCACATGATGCCCAATGTCACCGGCCTCGACATCGCGGCCAGTGTCCGCGACCGCGACCCCTCGGTCGGCGTCATCCTGTTCACGGCGTTCATGGGCGAGATCGATGGAGCGGACAAGCGGCAGGGCGTCCGCGTGCTCCGCAAGCCGCTGGACATCGAGCATCTCCGGCGCGCGCTGCGGGACACGCTGGCCGGCTCCGGCTCCGCCTGACCGCCCCTCCATCCCGATCGCCCGCCGTCCATTACAATAGCTAGTCATGGACCTTGGCTATCTGACCCAGGTTGGCAAGATCGTCCTGCTGGACCTCGTTCTCGCCGGGGACAACGCGGTCGTCATCGCCCTCGCGGTGCGGACACTGCCACCCCGCCAGCAGTTCTGGGGACGCATCTGGGGGACGTTCGGGGCCGTCGCGCTGCGGCTGGCGTTCATCTTCGTGGTGACCTGGCTCCTCAAGGTCCCCCTGCTCCAGGTGGCCGGCGCGCTGTTGCTCATCTGGATCGCCATCAAGCTCGTCCGACAGGCCGAGGGCGATGGCGGCGGCCATCAGGTGCACCAGGGCACGTCGCTGGCCGCGGCCGTCTGGATCATCATCGTGGCCGATGTCATCATGAGCCTCGACAACGTGCTGAGCGTCGCCGGCGCGGCGCACGGCGACATGAAGCTGGTGGTGTTCGGCATCGGGCTGTCGATCCCGATCGTCGTCTGGCTCAGCGCGGTGCTGTCCATGCTGATGAGCCGCTATCCGTGGATCGTGTGGCTCGCGGCCGGCGTTCTGGGCGAGGTGGCCGGCAAGATGATCCTCGATGACGTCTGGGTCGTCACGCGATTCGGGCACTCGGAGTGGGGCGTGCACGTCGCCCTCCGGGCTCCGCTGTTCGTGCTGCTCACGGTTGCCGGCTGGTGGTTCGCCCAGAGGCAGCCGAATGACCATAAAGTCTCCGAAGAGGCGTCGTGATGGCTCAGGATCTTCGCTCCTTCCTCGACCTGGTCAAGCGGACGCGACCGGCCGACCTTCAGATCGTGTCGCGGCCCGTGGATCCGGCCTACGAGATCACGGCGCTGGTGGCGAAGCTCGAGAAGGAAGGGCGCCGCCGCCCCGTGCTCCTCTTCGAAAACGTCAAGGGCACCTCCTGGCCCGTGCTCACCAACCTGCACGCCAGCCGCAGCCGCCTGGCGGCCGCCATCAACGCCGCGCCCGAGCGCATGCTGGAGACCTACCTGCGCGCCATGGAGCGGCCGCTGCCGCCGCGCGTGGTGGCCACCGGCCCCGTGAAGGAGGTCGTGAAGCGGGGCGACGACATCGACCTGGGGGCGCTACCCCAGATCGTCCACCACGAGCGCGACGCCGGGCCCTACGTCACCGCGGCGATCTCGTTCGCCAGGGACCCGATCAGCGGCATCTGGAACTGCGCCTACAACCGCCTGATGATCCAGGGGCGCGACCGGACCTCGATCCACCTCACCCTCGGCAAGCACCTGTGGGAGTTCTACAAGATCGCCGAGGCGCGCGGCGAGGCGCTGCCGGTGGCCTTCGCGATCGGCGTGCACCCGGCCATCGCGCTGGGCGCGCTGGCCATCGGCTCCATCGACGAGGACGAGCGCGCCATCATGGGCGCGCTGCTCGGCGAGCCGCTCGAGCTGGTGAAGTGCGAGACTTCCGACGTGCTGGTCCCGGCCCACGCCGAGCTGATCCTCGAGGGCGAGATCCTGCCGGCCGCGCGCGTGGCCGAGGGCCCGTTCGGCGAGTTCACCGGCTACAGCCTGGGCGAACGCCAGCGCGAGATCGTGCGCTACACGGCGATCACCCACCGCCGCGGCGCGATGTTCCAGGACATCACGGTCGCCCACCTGGACCACATGCTGCTCTCCACGATCCCGATGGAGGCCAACCTCTACCGGGCCGTGCGGGCCATGATCCCGTCGGTCAAGGCGGTACGGGTGCCGAGCCCGTTCACCTGCTACGTGTCGATCGAGCAGCGGCTGCCCGGCCAGGCCAAGAACGCGATCATGGCGGTGCTCGGCGCCGATCTCTACATGAAGCGGGTAGTCGTGGTCGACCACGACGTGGACGTGTTCGACGACCGCCAGGTCAACTGGGCGCTCGCCACGCGCTGCCAGCCGGACCGCGACATCACCATCATCACCAACGCCCGCGGCTCCGACCTCGACCCGTCGACGCGCGAGGACGGCTACACGGCCAAGTGGGGCGTGGACGCGACCGCCAAGCCCTCGGTGTCCGCCTACACGCCGCGTCACCGGGTGCCGCCCGAGGTGTGGCAGCGTCTCCGGCTCGAGGACTACCTGGGCTGAGCGGGCCGTGAGCGGCAACTTCGCCGGCCTCATCGAGGCCGTCGCCCGCCGCCGCCCCGAGCACCCCGCGCTGCGCTGGGACGGCGGCGCGATGACCTACCGCACGCTCGCCGCCGCCGCCGCCGATTTCGCCGCGCGCCTGCGGGCGCGGGGCCTCGGCCCCGGCGACCGACTCGCCGTCAGCCTCACGAACCGTCCCGAGCTGGTCGTGACCGTGCTCGGCGGGCTCGCGGCCGGCACCACCGTGGCGCCGCTCGATCCCCTGCTCAAGGCCGACGAGCGCGCCGACATCCTGGCCGACCTGGCACCCGCGCTCCTGGTCGAGACCGGCCCGGACGGCGGCCTGCTCGAGCGCGCCCACGGCACCGGCGGGCGGGGAGCGCCGGCAGCACTCGTGCTCTACACCTCGGGGAGCACCGGGCGGCCCAAGGGTGCCGTGCTCTCGCACGCCGCGCTCACCTGCGCCAACCAGTCGTGGGGCGGGCCGGTGATCGGCCTGCGCGAGGACGACGTGGTCCTCGCCGCGCTGCCGCTCTCGCACGCCTTCGGCCTCAACGGCGCGCTGCTGGCCCCGCTGCTGGCCGGCGTCACCGTGCGCCTCGTCGAGCGCTTCGTCCCCGAGGTCGTCGCCGGCGTGCTGGCCCACGATGGCGTCACCGTCCTGCCCGGCGTGGCGACGATGTTCCGCCGCCTGCTCGACGTGCGCGACTTCGCGGGCGCCCGCCGCCTCCGCCTCGGCGTCTCCGGCGCAGCACCCTGTCCGTGGGACCTCGCGCAGGCGTGGCGTGCGCGCACCGGCGTCCGCATCGTGCGCGGCTACGGCAGCACCGAGCTGTTCCGCCCGCTGTCCTACCTCGCCGCCGACCCCATCGACTATCCCGACTGCGTCGGCCGCCCGGTGCCGGGCGTCGAGATCCGGATCGTGGACGACGACGGGCGCGCGGTGACCGCCGGCGAGGAGGGCGAGCTGCTGATCCACACGCCGGCGGTGATGGACGGCTATCTCGGCAACGCGGAGGAGACGACGGCCGTGCTCGCGGACGGCTGGTTCCGGACCGGCGACCTCGCGCGTCTCACCCCCGACGGCTACGTCTCGATCGTCGGTCGCAAGCGCGAGCGCATCAAGCGCGGCGGCTACTCGGTCTTCCCGGCCGAGGTGGAGACGGTGCTGCTCGCCCACCCGGCCGTGAGCGAGGCCGCGGTGATCGGGGTGCCGGACGCCGCACTCGGCGAGGAGGTCGCGGCGTTCGTGGCGCTCAAGCCAGGCTGCAGCGTGGGTGTGGATGAGCTGGTCGCCTGGTGCCGCGACCGCCTGGCCGCGTACAAGTACCCCCGGCGCCTGACGCTGCTCGCGGCGCTCCCGCGCAGCGCGGCCGGCAAAGTCCTCAAGACCAGGCTGCGATGAGCTACTTCCGCCCGCGGCTCAGGATGGCTTCGAGCTTCCCGCGCTCGTCGCGCGCTCGCGCCAGGTCGCCTTCGACCTCGTTCAGCCGCCCATGGGCACTCCGGAGCTCGGCCTCGCTCTTGGCCGCCTGTCGGCGGGCCTCCTCGAGCTCGCGCTCGAGGGCCGCTGGCCGCTCCTGCGCCTGGCGGAGATCCTCCCGCAGACCACGCGCGGGAAACCCCCAGAAGAGGAAGCCGCCGAGGACGCCCACCAGCACGCCGACGCCTACCGCGATCGCCATCGTTCGGTTCATCGCTGCTCCCCCACGATCCTGACCTGCCGCACGAGATCGCCGCCCCCGAGACTTGCACACCCGCGCGCCGACGCGCAAATACTCCCGCGACCGCCGGAGGGGCGATGCCGCCCTCCGCCTCCAGGATGAAGTCGACTGGTAGCGCTCCCCCGAGGCAGGCACGTCGCAGAGGCAGGCCCCTCTCGCCTGGAGGGTCGGTAGAATAGGGTCTGGCATGAGCAGCGGCGGCACACCGGACCGTCTGGAGCACGCGCACACGCGCGAGGCGATCCGTGAGCGTCTCGCCGCCGGGCCCCAGCACAGCTATCTTCGCGACTTCGTTTACGGGGGCATCGACGGCGCCGTCACCACGTTCGCGATCGTTTCGGGGGTCGTCGGCGCCGAGCTGTCACCGCGGGTCATCCTGATCCTTGGCACGGCCAACCTCCTGGCCGACGGCCTCTCGATGGCTGCCGGTAACTATCTGGCCACCCGAGCGGAGCACGAGGAGGCACACCAGGCCGAGACGATCGAACACCGTCACATCGCCGTGTCCCCCGAGGGCGAACGGGCAGAGGTGCGCGAGATCTTCCGGCAGCGTGGCATCGAGGGGGAGTTGCTCGAGCGCGTCACGGAGGCGATCACCGCGGACCGCGATCCCTGGGTGCGGACGATGCTGCGCGACGAGTATGGGCTGCCGGCGTCGATCCGCTCGCCGTGGCGGGCCGCGGCCTCGACCTTCCTGGCCTTTCTCGTCTGCGGCCTGGTCCCCCTGCTCCCGTTCGTTCTGGGGCTCGGCGAGGCCTTCGGCACGGCCGCCGCCGCCACCGGCGTGGTCTTCGCCGCGATCGGCGCCATCAAGAGCCGGTGGTCGCCACGTCCCTGGTGGCGCTCGGGGCTCGAGACCCTCGTGGTCGGCGGCGGGGCCGCCATGGTCGCCTACGCGATCGGCGCCTGGCTTCGCAACCTCGGGAGCTGACCAGCAGCGCGAGCGCCGACGGCGCCGGTGGTCCGGCGCATCACCCGCGTGTGCTGGCCGGCGTCCCACGGGCGGACGTGGTGCAGCACGCACCGGTGGTCCCCCATGACGAGACCGCCATCTCGACATCTCGACCCCCTCGACCCGCGCGCCCAGAGACGGATGGATCGGCGTGATCGTCATGGCCTCGGCTCCTTCGATGGCGATGGCGACGGGGCAAGTGCCCGCAGGGCGTCTTGCAGGATTTGGCGCCGGCGGCCGGGATCGGGCTCGAGCGTGGAGACCTGCAGGAACGCGGTGTCGATGCCGGCGTCGAGGTAGCGCTGCACGTGGGCGCGGATCTCGCTCGTCGAGCCGCGCACGATGAGGTCGCCCATCACGCCGGCCGGCACCGCGGCCACCGCCGCCTTGCGATCCCCGCGCTCCCACGCCTGCCACATCGGCGCCAGCTCACCGCCGCGGCCGAGCCACTCTTGATACGCGCGGTAGACCGGGACGTTCAGGTAGGCGGTGACCTGGCGCCGCACGCCGACGTCGGCCTCGGGCCCCGGCGGATCGACGTTGATCAGCAGGCGCGCGGTGATCTCGACGGCGGCCGGATCGCGCCCGGCCCGGGCGGCGGCCTCGCGCACGACGCCGACGACGCGCGGCACGTCGGACACGGCGAGCCAGTTGAGGATCACGCCGTCGGCCACCTCGCCGGCCACCTGCAGCATGCCGGCCCGGAGCGCGGCCACGTAGATCGGCACCGGCTCGGCCGGCGGCCGCGCCAGGCGGAAACCGTCCACGCTCAGCGTCATGCCCTTGAAGACCACGCGCTCGCCGGCCAGCGCCGCGCGCACGACCTGGACCATCTCGCGCACGCGGGTGGCGGGCGACGCGAAGCGACCGCCGTTCCAGGCCTCCACGATCGGCTGGGAGCCGGCGCCGAGGCCCAGGCAGAAGCGCCCCGGGGCCAGGTCGGCGAGGCCCGCCGCCGACATGGCCAGCGTCGCCGGACCGCGGGTGAAGACGTTGGCGATGGCGGTGCCCAGCCGCATCCGGGTGGCGAGCGCCACCGGCGCCAGCGAGGCGAAGCAGTCGAGGCCGTCGGCCTCGTAGGACCAGGCATCGGTGTAGCCGAGGCGCTCGGCCTCGCGGGCGAGGTCGGTGTGCTCCGGCAGCGCGAAGCCGTCGATCGGCACCGAGAGCGACCACCGCTTGCCGGCCACGGCCATCAGCGTGCGAGCTCCCGCACGTACTCGGCGATGCGGCCGGCATCGGGCGCGGCGGGCGCGCGCCGCAGGTATTCCTCGAGCTCGGTCCGGGCCCGGCCCAGGTTCTGCTGCTGGTAGGCCAGCAGTCCGAGCTGCCGATGCGCCTCCGCCAGCGTCGGCTCCAGCGCGAGCGCACGGGTGTAGCGGGCGCGCGCCTGCCGGATCTCCGTGTCGCGCTCCTCCGGCGTGGCCGCCCGCTGCGACTGCAAGCGGTGCAGATCGCCGTATTGCACGTGCGCCAGCGCGTCGGTGGGCACCGCCGCGAGCACGCGGTCGAGCTGCCGACGGGCGAGCGCGAAGCGACCGCGCCGAGCGTCGTCGCCGGCGTTGTCGCGCAGCAGCGTCCGGCGGAGCGTCTCGAAGTCCTCGCTCGGCTTTACCGTGGCCGGTGCCGCGCCCGGCCGCCCGCGCGACGCCGGCCGCCGCTCCTCGAGCCAGGCGGCACGGCCGAGCAGAAATACCTCGAGCGCGCCACGTCCGCTCAGGTCCCGTGCGAGCGTCGCCCAGGCGGCCGCTGCCTCGTTGACGTCCCACCCGCCCCGCCCGACATCCGCGAGGGCGGCGGTGTCGGCTTCGTGCTCGAGGCTGGTGCGATAGCCGGTCATGGCGGCCGTGGCCGCCACCGGGAGGCTGCCGCCGAGGATCGCCGCAGCGGTCGGGCTCAGGGCCGTGACGGCCTCGAAGCGGGCCGGCGCGACGCCATCGCGCCAGGCGCCGAGCGCATGGCGCTGGAACACGTGCGCGAGCTCGCGTGCCAGGACGAGCGCGAGCTGCGCTTCGCTCCCGACGGCCGCCACGAGTCCCGTGTGCACGAACAGGCGCCCGTCGGGCAGCGCGAAGGCGGCGAGCGTGGGATCGCGGAGCAGCACCACACGGGGGACCGGCCCCCCCGCGGCCCTGACGCGGGCGGGCGTGAGCCGCTCGACGAGGCTCGTCAGGTACGCGGTGAGCGCCGGATCGTCGTAGACCCGGACGCGCTTGAGCAGCGCCGTGGCTTCCTTGTCGGCCTGCGCCCAGAGGAGGCGCTCGTCGTCCTCGGGGGTGAACGGCTGCCCGTCCATCCCGATCGGTGTGACGCGAGCGGCGCAGGCAGAGAGCAGGAACGCCAGGATCACGCACGGGCCGAGCGGGCGGCGGATCCTCACGGGGCTAGTTGCGGGAGCCCAGCTC
Source organism: uncultured Candidatus Rokubacteria bacterium (assembly GCA_963743355.1). GTDB lineage: Bacteria > Methylomirabilota > Methylomirabilia > Rokubacteriales > CSP1-6 > AR5. The sequence goes on along the minus strand of CAVUPM010000002.1, from coordinate 476,582 downwards.
CTGGCGGACGCGACGCAGCTCCTGGCGGAAGGCGTCGGCGTCGTGGGCGCGGGGGTATCGGTTGAGGTAGGATTCCCACTCCGTCGCCCCCTCCCACAGCCGCCCGGCCTTCACCAGCACGGTGCCGCGATCCCGCAGGTGCGTCGGCGTCTCGGAATCGATGAGCAACAGCCGGTCGATCACGCCGAGCGCGCGCGCCCAGTCCGACCGCCGCGCGTAGATCGTCTTGAGATTGCGCAGCATGCGCACGACGATCTGCCGGCGCGTGCACGGCGTCCAGTGGGCCACCTCGATCTTGACCGGCCGCCCGACGGCGCGCGAGGCCACGTCGGCCGCCGCCGACGGCGTCATCACCGATCCGCCGTGGAAGGGATCGAGCAGCACCGCCTGGCCGCCGACGTTGGCGCTGACGAAGAAGTGCCCGGGCAGGCCGACGCCCACGATGTCGAGCCCCACGCGGCGGCCCACCTCGATCGTCAGCACCGACAGCGTGATCGGGATGCCGAGCTTGCGGTCGAGGATGTCGTTCAGGCAGGAGTTGCGGGGGTCGTAGTACTCGTCGGCGTTGCCGCGGAAGCCTTCCTCCTCGAACAGGAATCGTCGCAAGCGCTCCAGCGCCACGGTGGGCTCGGTCCGGCGCGTGACGCCCACCCGCCCGGCGAGCGCGTCCAGACGCTCCAGCTCATGGCGGTCATCGAGGTCGGGATACTCGATGCGCGCCACGGCCAGCGCGGCCCGCGAGAGATCGATGGCGGCGTCGGGCGCTCGGAGCAGCTCGTGGAAGGCGCGAACCCCCGGATCCATGGCGCGCTCAACAACCCGGGGCGTGGTGGATCCCGGCCGTGGCGAGCGCCTTGCGCTGCAGCTCGTCGGCCAGCTCGAGCGTGCGGCGGGCCGCGCGCGTCGCGGCCGCCTGCGCCTCGGGCGTGGAGGCCAGCCGCAGGAGCAGCCGGCGACCCAGCTCGTGGTGGTAGCGCTCGTCCGGCTCGATCGTGTCGCGGTAGAGCGCCGCCGTCTCCCGATCCCCCACCCGCTCGCAGAATTCGATGAACTGGCGATTCTTGACGACGGCGATCGCCTCGCGGGTGAACTGGCCCGCCGCGATTCGCTCCACGGTGCTCGTGAGCGTGTCGAGATACGCGAAGAGCGGACCGTAGCCGCTGGCCAGCGGGTCGAGCGCCGAGGCGTCGACGCCGAGCTGGCGCAGGCGGTCGGCGATGAGGCGGTAGTGCTTGGCCTCGTCGCCCACCTGGCGGGCCAGCGCCAGCTTCACCTGCACGTCGTCGCTCGTGACCAGCCAGCGGGCGGCGATCTCGGTGGCCTCGATCTCGTTCTTGAGGGCGACCTTGAGGAGATTGGGGACGTTGAGGGGGCCGTCGATCTCGGGCTTGAGCGTGGCGTCGGGCTCGAGCGCCCGCAGCAGCGTCTGGTTCTCGGCGTCGAGGGCGGCGACGAACTCCTCGGCCGTCACGCCGCCACGCCGTCGCGCAGGAGCGTCGGCAACTCCTGCGTCAGCGTCTCCTTGGTGACGACCCGGGCGCAGCGCCCGTGCCAGGGCTGGGTCTGGCGGGCCAGCACGTGCGTGGTGAAGCCCAGGACCGGCGGCCGGCCGGCCGCCTCGACGGTCTCGAACACGCGCGCGTAGTCGAAGCTGGTCGTGAGGTCGAGCAGGACGAAGCGCGGCGGCGTGGCCAGCGCGGCGGCCAGCTCCTCGGCGGTGCGCACGAAGACGAGCGGCACGCCGGCCAGGCGGGCCGTCTCGCGGATCCGCGCGACGAAGAACAGGTCGCGGACGACCGCGACCACCCGCGGCTCGGCGTCAGTCATTGTGCTCGCGGATCCCCAGCCAGTGCTTGTTCCACTCGGCGATGTGACTGAGGGTCCGGAGGTCGCTCATGCGGTCGACGTAGACGATGCCGTCGAGGTGATCGGTCTCGTGCTGGATGACCCGGGCGTAGAAGTCCTTGGCGACGATGTCCACCCGGTTGGCCTCCCGGTCGTAGCACTCCAGCCGGACGGCGGTGTGGCGCGAGACGACGCCCCGCATGTCGGGAACGGACAGGCACCCCTCCCAGCCGTCCTCCCGCTCCTCGCTCAGGGGCGTGACGACCGGGTTGATCAGCACGGTCAACGGGATCGCCGCGGCCTCGGGATACCGTGGGTTGCTCTCGACCTCGATCACCGCGACCTGCAGGAGCGTGTGGATCTGGTTGGCGGCGAGCCCGGCGCCGTCGTACTCGCGCATGGTCTCGATCATGTCGTCGATGAGCCGCTGCACATCCGCCGACCGGATGTCCGCCACCGGCACCGGCTTGCCCTGCTGCCGCAGCACGGGATGCCCGAGCCTCGCGACCTTCAGGATAGCCATGACGCCAAAAAGTGTAACACGCACGTCACGGCCACCCCCGCATGCCGGGACGATGCGGGGATGCAGCGGTCGCTCCGAACTGCAACGAGCGACGGAGCGCGTGGCCGGCGGCGCGGGCGCCGCCGAGTGGCGGCGAGTCGCGGAGCGCGTGACCGGGGGCGTGGGCGGGCCGGGGGCGAGGTGGGGTCCGTGGAACCCGTTCCCGTGGTGCCACCGACCCCACCTCGCCCCCGGCCCGCCCGCGTCCCCGCCGCCTGCCCTACTTCTTGTCCTCGATGCGCCCGACCTTGCGAACGCCCGCCGCCAGCCGCCGCGCGTCCGCGTCGAAGAACTGCTGGAACTCCTGACCCTGCTTGAAGGCGATCGGCGTCTGCAGCTTGTCCATCGCCCCCGTGAACTCGGGCTCGGCCACCGCCGCCCGCGTGGCCTCGCGCAGCCTGGCCAGCACCGGCTCCGGCGTGCCCCGCGGCGCGAACAGTCCCGCCCAGATGTAGAACTCGGCGTCGGGATAGCCCAGCTCCTTGAACGTCGGGATCTCCGGCAGCGCCGCCACGCGCTTGTCACCCCAGCCGGCCAGCGCGCGCAGCTTGCCCGACTTGATCTGGGGAAGCACGACGGCCGGCCCCGAGGCCAGCGCGTCGACGTGGCCGCCCAGGATGGCGGTGAGCGCGGGGCCGGCGCCGGCGTGCGGCACGTGGCGCAGCTTGATGCCGGCCGCGTGGGACAGCAGCTCCATCGCCATGTGCAGCGTGCCGTAGATCCCCGAGGACGAGTACGAGATCTGCCCCGGCCGTTTCCTGGCGTCCTCGAGGAACTCCCTGGCGGTCTTCCACGGGCTCTCCGCGCGCACGACGAGGATCGTGGGGTCGGCCGAGATCAGCGCGATCGGCGCGAACTGGTCCACCGTGAAGGCCGGCTGGCGGTCGAAGATCTTGTCGGCCTCGGGGATGATCGAGATCGACGACAGCGCCAGCAGCAGCGTGTAGCCGTCCGGCTTGCTGGTCGCGACGAACTGCATCCCCACCGCGCCGGCCGCGCCGGTCTTGTTCACCACCGCGACCGGGTTCTTGAGCACCTTCTCCATCGCGGCGGCCACCGGTCGGGCCGTGAGATCGGCCACCCCGCCGGGCGGGAACGGCGCCACCAGAGAGATCGGGCGCGAGGGATACGGCTCCTGGGCGCCGGCAACGAGCGGCAGGGCCAGGGCGAGCGCGGCGGCGACGGCGAGCGTCCGGGGAGATCTCATGACGTCTCTTCTCCTTTTTCGGCCAGGGCCAGGCGGGCGCGCCAGTCGAGGCCGCGCCGGACGAACGCGTACAGGTTCAGCAGCACGAGCACCAGGGCGACGCCCAGCAGCACGGCGGCGATCGGACGCTGCACGAAGATCCCGTAGTGGCCGTCGGACATCGCCAGCGACTGGCGCAGGCTCAGCTCGATCATCGGCGCCAGCACGAGGCCGAGCACCACCGGCGCCGTCTCGAAGTTCAGCTTGCGGAGCACCCAGCCCAGCAGGCCCATCGTCAGCATGATCCACACGTCCACGACGCTGCCGTTGACCGCGTAGACACCGAGCATCGAGAAGACCAGGATGGCCGGGTAGAGGTACGGGTACGGCACACGCAGGATGTTCACGAACAGCCCCACCAGCGGCAGGTTGAGGATCAACAGCACGACGTTGCCCACGTACATCGAGGCGACGAACCCCCAGAACAGCTCCGGCTGCTGCTGGATGAGCAGCGGGCCGGGCGACACGCCGTGCACCATCATCGCCGCCAGCATGACGGCCGGGATGGGCCCCGAGGGCACGCCGAGGGCGAGCATCGGCACCATCGCCCCCGAGGTCGCCGCGTTGTTGGCCGACTCGGGCCCCGCCACGCCGGCGACGGCGCCGTGGCCGAACTGTTCGGGGTGCTTCGACAGCCGCTTCTCCACCGCATAGGAGACGAAGCTCGAGATGATGTGGGCCGAGCCCGGCAGGATGCCGATCAGGAACCCCACCACGGTGCCGCGGCCGATCGGCCCCGCGGATTCGCGCCACTCTTCGCGCGAGGGCAGCAGCTCGCGCAGGCGCGGCTTGACCACCTGGGGCGGCATCGCCTGCCCCGCGGTCGCCAGGATCTCGGCGACGCCGAACAGCCCCACCGCCACCGGGACCACCCCGAGGCCGTCGCCCAGCTCCACCACGCCGTAGTTGAAGCGGAAGTACCCGCTCATCTGATCGATGCCAACCATGCCCAGCAGCAGCCCAAGTGACGCCATGGCCAGCGACCTCACCATCGAGCCGGAGCTCATGTACGCCAGCACGAACAGGCCGAGCAGCAGGAGGGCCAGGTACTCGGGCGGGCCGAAACGCAGCGCGAAGGCGGCCAGGGGCGGAGCGAGGAGCATGAGCCCCACCACGCTGACGGTCCCGGCGATGTAGGAGCCCATGGCCGCGATGGCCAGCGCGGGGCCACCCCGCCCCTTGCGGGCCATCGCGTAGCCGTCGATGCACGTCATCACCGAGGCCGCCTCGCCGGGAATGCGCATGAGGATCGAGGTGGTCGAGCCGCCGTACATCGCGCCGTAGTAAATGCCGGCCAGCATCACGATGGCCCGCGTGGCGTCCAGGCCGAAGGTGGCCGGCAGCAGCAGGCTGATCCCCGCCAGCGGCCCCACGCCCGGCAGCACGCCGACCAGCGTGCCGACCAGGCAGCCGACGAAGGCGTAGAACAGGATCGAGGGCGAGAGCGCCACCGAGAAGCCGAGCGCGAGATTGCCGAGCGTCTCCAGCATCAGAGTCCGAAGGGGCCGCGAGGCAGCTGCACCCGCAGCAGGGTGTCGAAGACGAAGTAAGTGCCGGCGGCGAGCCCGGCCGAGAAGAGCAGCGTGGCGGCGAGCGGCTTGCGCTCGACCACCCCGAGCAGGAACGCGCACGCCAGGGTCATGGTCAGCCGGTAGCCGAGACGCTCGAGCGCCAGGGCCACGAACACGCAGGTGAGCAGGATGGCCAGCGTGTGACGCCACTCGCGCCAGCCGGCGCCGGCGAGCGTGGTCGGGTCGCGACCGAGCACCGCGATGAGCACGCCGGCCGCGAGCAGGGCCAGCGCCAGCAGCGTCGGCATGTAGGCGGGGCCTGGCGTGGCCAGCGTGCCGCGCGGCAGGCGCAATCGCCAGCACTCCTCCAGCACGGCCGCGGCCAGCAGCGCAAGCGCGACGCCGCTCACGCGCTCCGTCGTCATGGCGCGGTGATCGTCGCCCAGATCCTGGCCGGCGTGAGCGGCATGTCGAGGTGCCGGACGCCGAGCGGAGCCAGGGCATCGATCACGGCGTTGACCACGGCGGGCGGTAGCCCGATCGTGCCCGCCTCGCCCAGGCCCTTGGCGCCCAGCGGGTTGTAGGGCGAGGCGGTGTGGACGTGGAGGATCTCGGCCGCCGGCACCTCGTCGGCGCGCGGGATCGCGTAGTCCATCAGCGTCCCCGTGAGCAGGTGGCCGTCGGCATCGAACGTGATCGCTTCCATCACGATCTGCCCCCACGCCTGGGCGAGCGAGCCCTCGAGCTGGCCGTCGGCGAGCAACGGATTGACGATGGTGCCCGCGTCGTCCACCCACACGATACGCTCGGGGACGATCACCCCGGTCTCGCGCTCCACGCGCACGGCCACCACGAACGCGCCGGAGCTCCACACCTCTCCCGGGGCCTCGAAGAAGCGCGTCGCCTCGAGCCCGGGCTCCAACCCCGCGGGCAGCGCCCCCATGCGATGGGCGACGTCGGCGACGGCGCGCCAGGCCACCGTGCGGTCGGCGGCGCCCACGACGTGGAATCCACCGGGCACCGCGACGACGTCCTCCACCGCGGCCTCCAGCATGCTCGCCGCGACGCGGCGGCCCTTGTCGCGAACGTCCCGGGCCGCCAGCACCAGCGCGCCGCCGCCGAGCGCGGTGCTGCGGCTGCCCGCCGTCCCCGAGCCCTGCGGCGCGCCGGCCGTGTCCCCGTGGCGCACGGTGATGACGTCGGGCTCGACGCCCAGGTGGTCGGCCACCACCTGGGCGAACGTCGTCTCGTGGCCCTGGCCGTGCGGGCTGGAACCGGTGATCGCGGTCACCGCGCCCGAGCGCTCCATGCGCACCACCCCACTCTCCCAGCCCAGCGCGGCCGGCTCGACATAGGTCGCCAGCCCGATGCCGACCAGCTCGCCGCGGCGGCGGCGCTCGGCCTGGGCGCGGCGCAGCCCGTCGTAGTCGGCGGCGGCGAGCGCGCGGTCGAGGGCCTCGGTGTAGTCGCCGGAGTCGTAGACCTGGCCCGTCGCCGTCGTGTACGGGAACGCGTCGCGCGGGATCAGGTTGCGGCGGCGGATCTCGGCCGGGTCCAGGCCGAGCGCGTGCGCGGCCTCGTCCACCAGCCGCTCGATCAGGAAGGATGCCTCCGGCCGGCCGGCGCCCCGGTAGGCGCCGACGGGCGGCGTCGTGGTGAGCGCGCCGGCGACCTGGATGTCGACGTCGCGGATCGTGTAGGCGCCCGGCAGGCACCGCGCGTGGTTGCGGGGGTTGGTCGACGCCGAGAACGACAGGTACGCGCCCAGCGGTGCCTCGATCCGCGCGCGCAGGCCGCGCATCCGGCCGTCGGCGTCGAGCGCCAGCGCGCCGGTCGAGGCCGCGCCGCGCGAGTGCTGCGTCGTGAGCAGATCCTCCTGGCGCGTGGAGATCCACTTCACCGGCCGCCGCAGCCGGCGCGTGAGCCAGGCCACGAGCGGCTCCTCGCGATAGGGGCCGCCCTTGACGCCGAAGCCGCCGCCGACGTCGGGGGCGATCACGCGCACGCGCGACTCGTCGAGACCGAGCATCCGCGCCACCTCCGCGCGGATCCGGAACGGCGCCTGGGTGGACGTCCACATCGTCAGCTCGCCGGTGGCCTCGTCCCAGGCCGCGAGCACGCCGCGCGGCTCCATCGGCACGCCGGCCAGGAGGTTCTGCTGCACCGTCACCTCCACCACCCTCGCCGCGCCGGCAAAGGCGCCCTCGGGATTGCCGGCCCGCCACGTCTGGCCGAGCGCGCGATTGCCGGGCGCCTCGTCGAAGAGCGTGGGCGCTCCGGCCGCCAGCGCCGCCCCCGGCATCGCCACCCCGGCCAGCGCCTCGTACTCGGCCGCGATCAACGCCACCGCGTCCCAGGCGGCGGCCGGCGACTCGGCGACGACCGCGGCGACCGGGGTGCCCTGGGCGCGAACGCGCTCACCGGCCAGCAACGGGTTGGGCGGGACGATCATGTCGCGGAAGAGCCGGTTCACCGGCAGCGGTCCGATGCCGTCGAGGTCGGCGGCGACGACGACGGTCACGACGCCCGGCGCCTTACGGGCGCGCCGCACGTCGAGACGCCTCACGCGGGCGTGGGCGTGCGGGCTGCGCAGGAAGGCCAGGTGCGCCACGCCGGGCGCGGGGAGATCGTCCACGAAGCGGCCGCGGCCGGTGAGCAGCGGCGCATCCTCCCGCCGCCGGAGCGGGCGCCCGACCCAGGTCATCCGCTCAGAGGCCGAGGAAGCGCGCAGCGGTCGCGCCCTCGATCTGCGCGCGGGCCGCGGCCGGCAGTCCGGCCTCGCCCACGGCGCCGATCGGATCGACGGCGCCCATGTCGAAGGGATAGTCGCTGCCGATCACGACGTGGTCGGCGCCGAACTGCTCGACGAGGAACCTCAGATTGGTCGCGCTGAGCGTCAGCGAGTCGAAGTAGAGACGGCGCGCGTACTCGCGCGGCGGCCGCGGAATCGCCGCCGGGCCCTCCGGCCGCACCTTCCAGCCGTGATCCAGGCGGGCCAGCGTGAACGGGAACGCCCCCCCACCGTGGGCGAAGCAGACGCGCAGCGCCGGCAGCCGCTCCAGCACGCCCCCGTAGATCAGCTTGGAGGCGGCCAGCGCGGTCTCGAGCGGGTTGCCGACGATGAGGGGAAAGTAGTACTTCGTCAGCCGCTCCTGGCCGACCAGCGGGACGGCCGGGTGCACGAAGATCGCGACGTCCAGCTCCGCGCACGCCTCGAAGAACGCGAACAGCTCGGGGTCGTCGAAATCGCGGCCGGCCGGGCAGCTGCCGATCTCGACGGCGCGCAGGCCGAGCCGCTCGCGGCAGTGGCGCAGCTCCTTGACGGCCAGCGACGGGTCTTGCAGCGGCACCGTCGCCATCCCGACGAATCGGCCCGGGTGGCGCGCGACCACGCCCGCCACGTTTTCGTTCTGCATGCGGGCGAAGGCCTCGTTGGCGCGGGCGTCGGCCCAGTAGCAGAACATCACGGGCGGCGGCGACAGCGCCTGCAGGCCGATGCCCAGTCGGTCCATGTCCTCGATCCGCCGCTGGGCGCTCCACGAGCGGTCGTCGACGTCGCGGAAGAACTGCTCGCCGGTCATGATCGTGGCGTGGCAGGCGTCGCGCTCCACCAGGCGGGGCCAGCGCGCGCCGCCGAACTTCGTCGCCCAGTCCTCCCACCCCGGCGGGATCACGTGCGTGTGAACGTCTATTGTAGCGGGGGTGCGTGAGGCCGGATCGGGACGTGGGTGGGCTGTCTTAGAAGGGTGTGGCTCCGTCACTTGCTGTCTACCCGGCTCGTCATTCTGCTGGCTACCTGGCTCGTGATTCCGCTGTCTACCCGGCCCGTCATTTTGCTGTCTACCCGGCTCGTCATTCTGCTGGCTACCTGGCTCGTGATTCCGCTGTCTACCCGGCTCGTCATTTCGCTGTCTATCCGACTCGTCATTTCGATTCGACTCGCCCGATTTTCTTGATGACGTCGGCGAGTATGGCCGCGTCGCGGTCCCACCAGGCCTTGAATTCGTCGGCGTCCTGGTAGGCGATGGGGGTCTGGACCTTCTCCATCGCCGTCTTGAACTCACCGTCCGCCACCGCCTGGCGGGTGGCATCGCGCAGCGTTTTCACGACGCCGGCCGGCACGCCGCGTTGGGCGAACAGCCCTGCCCACAGGTAGTACTCGACGCTGTAGCCGAGCTCCTTGAGCGTCGGCACGTCCGGGAACGCCGCCAGGCGCGTCGCGCCCCACGTCGCCAGCGGGCGCATCTGTGCCGGCCTTGATGTGGGGGATCGCCAGCGCCGGGGGCGAGGCCCACAGGGCGGCGTGCTTGCCCAGCACCGCCGTGGTGGCGGGGGCGCCACCCGTCGTCGGCAGGTGCCGCATCTTGATCCCGCCGGCCGCGTGCAGCAGCATCTCGATCGGCACGTGGGAGGCTCCGTAGATCCCGGAGGAGGTATACGTGATCTCGCCCGGCCGCTTGCGCGCGTCGTCGAGCAGCTCCCTGGCCGACTTCCACGGCAGCTCGGCATTCACCACCAGCAGGGGCGGATCGGCGTTGAGCCGCGCGATCCCGACGAACTGCTCACGCGTGAATGCCGGCGGCCGGCCGAACAGGCTGTCCACCTCCGGGATGGTCGAGATGCTCACCAGGCCGAGCAGGAGCGTGTAGCCGTCGGGCTTGGCCACGGCGACCGACTGCGTCCCGACCGCCCCGGCGGCGCCGGCCTTGTTGGTGACGACCACCGGCTGCTTCAGCGTCCGCTCGAGCGCCGCGGCCAGCGGCCGGGCGGTGACGTCCGCGATGCCGCCGGGCGGGAAGGGCACGACGATCGAGACGGGCCGGGTCGGGTACGGCTCGTCGGCGGCCGCGGGCGGCACGGCGACGAGCAGGCTGACGGCGAGGAGAACCGGCCGGAGGGGTATCATGCGGCTCTCACTACGCTGGAGGGGGCCACCATGTCAACTGCTCCGTCGCACGCTGCCCCACCGCGCGCCGCGCACTGAAGTCGGCGTGCCGTTCCTGCTCACCGTGCTCGTCGACGGGGCCCTGACCGGTGCGTTGTACGCGCTGGTCGCCGTGTCGTTCGTGGTCGTCTACCGCAGCTCGCGGATGATCAACTTCGCCCTGGGCGACTGGACGATGCTCGCCTCCGGCCTGGTGGCGGCCAGCGTCCACACGCTGGGTCTGAGCCTGCCCGCGGGCATCGCCGCCGGCTGTCTGGGCATGGTCGCGCTCGGCCTCGCCTTCAACCGCGTGGTCCTGCGGCCCCTGCTCGGCCAGCCGGTGATCGCGCTCGTCATGGTCACCCTCGGCCTTGGCGCGCTCACGCGCGGCGCCTCGGCGGTCGGCCTGCGGAATCTCACGGGGCGGATCGAGCTGCCCATCCCGCCGGAGCCCATCGCTCTGCAGGGTGTGCTCGTCTCCACGGAGAAGCTCGTGGCCGCGGTCGTGGCCGCCGTGGCGATCGGCGTGACGGCGGGCTGGTTCCGCTGGAGCCGGGCCGGCCTGGCGCTCCGCGCCATCGCCGACGATCAGCAGGTCGCCCAGGCCATGGGGATCGACGTGCCGCGACACTTCGCGATCACGTGGGGCCTCGTGGGCGTGCTCTCCGTGATCGCGGGCACGCTGTGGACGTTCGTCGCCGGCAGCGGCTTCGGGCTGGCGCTGGTCGGCCTCAAGGTCTTCCCGATCGTGATCCTCGGCGGGCTGGACAGCATCGTCGGCACCATCGTGGCCGCCATCCTGGTGGGCCTGCTCGAGGCCACGGCGGCCGGCTATGTCGACGCGCACCTCGGCAGCGGCTTCGGCGGGATCGCCTCGTACCTCGTGCTCATCGCGGTCCTGGTCGCGCGCCCCTACGGCCTCTTCGGCCGTGGCGAGGCCGTCCGCGTGTAAGCGCCATCGGGCGGAGGGCCACGATGTGCCGGGCGCTCAGCGCGTGGGAGAACGCCGCTCGCGATAGCCGACGACCTCCAGCAGGTTGCCGTCGGGGTCCAGGAAGTACAGGCACTCGTGGTCGCCCCAGTCGATCGGCGCGTGGTGCGGGATCCCGCGCTCGGCGAACAGCGCCTGCGCCGTCCGGTAGTCGTCCCACGAGATCTCGAAGGCGTGGTGGCTCTTGCCGAGCGGGTTCGCGATCTGCTCGAGCGAGCCCGGGGTGCGATCGGGCGTGAGGAAGAGCGCGCAGGCACCGTCGCCGTAGCGCATCAGCACCTGGTCGGGCAGGCGCATCTCGACGGCCATGCCGAGGACGTCGGTGTAGAAGCGCTCGGCGCGCGCCAGGTCCGCGACGTCCACGCCGAAGTGATCGAGCCGCCGAACCCGCATGCGCCAAGGATAGCGCGCGCCGCGAGTCGGGCAACGGCTATATCACCGGTGAAGCAGCGAGGCGCGTCAACGCCCACGCCGCCGCGCGCCGAACGCCGGCGTCCGGATCCTCGAGGGCGCGCCGCAATGCCGGCGCCGCCGCGCGATCGCCAGCATGACCGAGCATCAGGGCGGCGTTGCGCGCGAGCCCCGCCCGCTTGGCGCGGCTCATCGCGCTGCCCCGGAAGCGCGCGCGGAACGCCGCGTCGTCCATCTCGAGGAGCGCCGTCAGCGACGGCAGCGGCGCCGTCGGCGCCAGGGCCGGCTCGCGCACGGGCGGCGTCTTGCGATTCCAGGGGCAGACTTCCTGGCAGACGTCGCAGCCGAAGAGCCAGTCGCCCATCGCCGGCTTCCATTCGTCGGGAACGTCGCCGCGATGCTCGATCGTGAGGTAGGCCAGGCACCGGCGGGCGTCGAGCACCCAGGGGCCGACGAAGGCGCCGGTCGGACACGCGTCGAGGCAGGCCGTGCAGGTGCCGCAGTGATCGGCCGCCGGCCCGTCGGCCACGAGCGCGGCCGTCGTCAGCACGGTGCCAATGAAGAAGTACGAGCCGGTCCCGACCGCGATGAGGTTCGTGTTCTTGCCGATCCAGCCCAGGCCGGCACGGGCGGCGAGGTCACGCTCCAGCACGGCGCTGGTGTCGACCGCCGCCCGGCTGGCCACCGATGGCCCGCCCGCTTCACGCAGGTACTCGACGAGCGCGGCCAGTCGCGGGCGCATCAGGTCGTGATAGTCGGCGCCGCGCGCGTAGCGCGACACGCCGGCCCAGCTCGCATCGTCCTCGCGCGGCCCGTAGGCCAGGGCCAGCGCCACCACCGAGCGGCACCCCGGCAGCAGCCGCCCCGGATCCTGCCGCTCGACGCGCGTGCGCGCGAGATAGTCCATGCCGCCGGCATAACCGGCGTCCAGCCAGGCCTCGAAGCGCCCGGCGTGCTCGGCCGGGCCGGCGGGCCCCACCGCGACGCGGTCGAAGCCGACCTCGAGCGCGCGGGCCTTGACGGCCCCGGTCAGCGCCAGCGCCGTGAGGCTCACGCCTTCCTCGCCTTCACGATCAGGTGGCTCCGCGTCAGGGTCCGCCCACCCTCCTCCAGGAATCGCACGTAGTGGAACCAGCGGCCGTCCGACTTCCAGCGCTCCTGGAGCCCGATCGCGGCCGCCAGCGCCGCCTCCACCGAGTCGAAGCGCTGCACCTCGCGCTCCACCTCGAGGTGTTGCACCACGAAGCCACAGTCCGCAAGAACGCGGCGGGCCTTGTCCTCGTCGTACGCGAAGCGTGAACGCCGGCCGGTTTCCAGCCACTGGTCGGCGTGAAAAGCGACGAACGCGAGAGCCTGCCCGGCCTCGAGCGATCGGCTGCTGTTCTGGATGATCCGGTCGGATACGCACAGGTGGGCGACGATGAGGCCCGGGTGTCTGAGCTCGGCCATGACACCCTCGTAGTCCTCGGGCGCCTCCGCGTCCAGCACGAGGAAGTCGACGTTGGCCAGGCGCCGTTCCTTGGCCCGGCCGGTCGCTTCCTCGATGGCGGCGGCGTCGCGATCGATGCCGACGACGCGCCGGCAGTGGGGCGCCAGGGCGAGGGCGAGCCGCCCGCTCCCGGTGCCGACGTCGAGCACCGCCGAATCTCGCAGGCGCTCCGCGCCCAGGAGCGCCCAGAAGCGCGGACTGACGCCCGCCGGCGGCTTACCCGGTGACGGCTCCATCGGAGGCGCTCGACACGAGGCGCGCGTACTTGGCCATGACGCCGCTGGTGTAACGCGGCTTGGGCCGCTTGACCGCCTTCAGGCGCCTCCTCAGCTCGGTGGCGGGCAGCTCGACGTCGAGCCGCCGCTTCTTGATGTCGATCACGATCGTGTCGCCGGTCTTGAGCGCGGCGATGGGACCGCCGTCGGCCGCCTCCGGCGCCACGTGGCCGATCATGAACCCGTGGGTCGCGCCCGAGAAACGGCCGTCGGTCATCAGCGCCACCGAGTCGCCGAGCCCGGCGCCCTGGATCGCGCCCGTCACGTGCAGCATCTCGCGCATGCCGGGACCGCCCTTGGGCCCCTCCCAGCGGATCACGATCACGTCGTTGGGCTTGATCTTCCCGGCTTTCACGGCGGCGAACGCGTCTTCCTCGCGATCGAACACGCGGGCGGGGCCGCGGTGCACATCCCTCTTCTGGCCGGACACCTTCGCCACGCAGCCCTCGGGCGACAGGTTCCCGCGCAGGATCACGAGGCCGCCCTCGGGCTTGATCGGATCGTTCAGCGCGCGGACCACCTTCTGGCCCGGCGTCTCGCGCGCGGCCCGCGCCTCCTCACCGATGGTGCGGCCGGTGACCGTCTTCTCGCCGTCGTTGAGCAGCCCGGCGTCGAGCAGCCGCTTGGCGACCACCGCCATGCCGCCCGCGTCGTGCATCTCCGGCGCCGTGTACGCGCCCCACGGCTTCATGTCGGCCAGCAGGGGCGTCTTGCGCGAGATCCGATCGAACTCGTCGATCGTGAGCCGGACGCCGGCCTCCCTGGCGACGGCCAGCAGGTGCAGCACCGCGTTGGTCGAGCCACCCGTCGCCATGACGCCGGCGATCGCGTTGTAGAGCGACTTCTTGGTGATGATCTGCCGCGGCGTCAGACCCTTGCGCAGCACGTCCATGGCCAGCCGGCCGGTCTGGTACGCGATCTCTTCCTTGTGGGGATCGGGCGCCGGCACGTCGTTGAAGCCCATCGGCGACACCCCGAGCATCGCGAACGCCGTCGCCATCGTGTTGGCCGTGAACTGGCCGCCGCAGGCGCCCTCGCCCGGGCACGACGCGCACTCGACGGCGTGCAGCTCCGCGTCGTCGATCTTGCCGGCGTTGCGGGCGCCGATGGCCTCGAAGATGTCCTGCACGGTCATCCGCTTGCCCTTGTACTCGCCGTACATGATCGAGCCGCCGTAGAGCATGACGCTGGGCAGGTTCAGCCGCGCCATCGCCATGACCATGGCCGGGATGGTCTTGTCGCAGCCGGACAGCGTCACCAGGCCGTCGAGCAGGTGGCCGCGCGTCACCAGCTCCACCGAGTCGGCGATCCAGTCGCGGCTGATGAGCGAGGCCTTCATGCCCTCGGTGCCCATGGCGATGCCGTCGGTGACCGAGATCGTGTTGAACTCGATGGGCGTGCCGCCGTTGGCGCGGATGCCCTCGGCGACCTTCTGAGCCAGCTTGCGATGGTTCGAGTTGCACGGCGTCAGCTCGATCCAGCAGTGGGCGATGCCGACCAGCGGGCGCGCGAGGTCCTCGTCGGTGAAGCCGACCGCCCGGAAATACGAGCGGGCGGCGGCGCGGTCAGGACCATCCAGGAGCGCGCGGCTCTTGTGACGTGGATCGAACGCCATCGCGTCTACTCCTCTGGATTCATCGCGCTGTGCACGCAGTTGCTGACGACGTCCATCCGCTGGCTGTGCCAGGGGTCGGGCAGCCGGCCGTTGGTCAGGTACGCGAACGACACGCCCGAGTCCGGATCGGCCCAGCAGTACGACGAGCCGACGCCGCCGTGGCCGAAGGTGCGGGGCGCGGCCAGCGAGCCGAGCCCGCGGATGGTCGGCGTGGTGCCGCGCGAGTGGGGGCCGAGGCCGCGGTGCATCGGCATGCCCATGTAGGCGTCGACCGTGTCGCCGGTGTGGTTGCGCGTCACGTACTGCACCATGCGCGGCGAGAGCAGCCGTACGCCGTTCAGCGTGCCGCCGCCGGCCAGCATCTGGTAGAACGCGACCATGGCCCGGGCCGTCGCGTAGCCGCCGCCACCCGGCGTGCCGGCCTTGCGGAAGGCCGCGTTGTTCTCCTCGGCGCGCCGCACGCTGCGGCCGCCGTCGGCCGCCGGCTCGTGCATGTCGGCCACGCGCTTGCCCTCGACCTCCGGCAGACCGACGAACAGCTCGCCGCCCAGGCCGAGCGGCTCGACGACGTTCTCGCGGATAAAGGTGCGGTAGTCCTGCTTGGTCAGCGCCTCCAGGAGGACGGCGGCCGTCCAGTGGGCCGCGCGCCCGTGGTAGTGCATACGGGTGCCCGGGGTGAACTCCAGCGTGAAGTTGCACACCGTCCGCCGGAGCAGCTCGTGGTCCTCCCACGCCTCCCGGGGCACGTCGGCGTTCGGGAAGCCGCCCTGGTGCGTGAGGAGCTGGATCAGCGTGATCCCGCCCTTGCCGTTGGCCTCGAACCCCGGCACGTGCTCGGCTACCGTGTCGGTGAAGCGCAGCGCCCCGCGCTCGACCAGCAGCCACACCGCGCACGCCGTGATGACCTTGGTGTTCGAATACAGCAGCCACAACGTATCGTCCGCCGCCGGCAACCGCGACGGCTCGATCGCCGCATCCCCGAACGTCCGGACCAGCGCGAGCTTGCCACGACGCGCCAGCGCGATCTGCGCTCCCGGGTAACGCCCATCACGAATGTGCCCCTCGATCATCCTCGCCAGCCGATCGAGTGGCTCCTGCGCAAACCCCAGCACGGACGGCGTAGACGTGGCGAGCGGGAAATTCATATCGATCCTCCGATGAGGTGGGAGTCTACCACGCCCCTTGCCACCCTAGGATCCCGGTGCCTCCCGGCAACATGCGGTCCGTCACCCCGGCGGCAGCGGTCGCTCAAAAATGGCCAGATGCTAGGCGCCGCCGAGTGACGACTGAGGCGTACGCCGCGTACGCCGCAGGGAGGAACGAGGAGGCAACGACGCAGATGGCCGTTTTTCAGCGACCGCGCTAACCTTTGACGGCGCCGGCGGTGAGGCCGGAAACGTAATAGTCGAGAAACCACACGTAGATCACCACGATCGGCAAGCTCGCCACCACCGCCCCCGCCATCAACGACCCCCAGTAATAGATGTCCCCGCGGATGAGGTCGGCGGTCACGCCCACGACCGCCGTCTTGTTGGCGGACTGCGACACGAAGGTCAGCGCGTATGTGAACTCGTTCCAGGTCAGCGTGAAGCCGAAGAGGGTGACGCACACGATGCCGGGGATGGCCATCGGCAGCACGATGCGCGTCAGCGTCTGCATCCGGCTCGCTCCGTCCACCAGCGCGCACTCCTCCACCTCGCGAGGGATCGTCCGGAAGTAGCCCATCAACAGCCAGGTGGAGAACGGCACCAGGAACGTCGGGTAGGTCACGATGAGCGCCCAGATCGTGTCCGAGATGCCGAGCCACACGACCACCTGGGAGAGCGGCAGGAACAGCAGCGTGGGCGGCACCAGATACGTGATGAACACGGCCGTCCCGAACGAGGCCACGCCGGGGAAGCGCAGGCGGGCCAGGCTGTAGCCGGCCAGGATGGCGATGGCCACCGAGACCGTCGTCGCCACCACGCTGATGATCAGGCTGTTCTTCATCCACGTCCAGAACTCGGTCTTGAAGAACAGGTACCGGTAGTGATCCGTGATGATCCCCGACTGGATCAGCAGCGGCACCGAGGTGAGGCTGTAGAGCTCCACGTCGGTCTTCAGCGACGTGATGACCATGTAGTAGAAGGGAAACAGGGCGAAGGCGACGTACGGCACGATGTTCGCGTAGCCGAAGAGGCTCGAGCGGATCCGGCTGGCCCGACTGCGGACGCCGACGATCACGTCATTCCCTCCGGATGTAGCGCAGCTGGAAGAACACCACCGCCGCCAGCAGCGGGAACAGGAACAGCGAGATGGCGGCCCCCTGCCCCAGGTTGCCGCCCACCAGCCCCTGCTGGTAGGCGAGCGTCGCGAACAGATGCGTACTGTTCACCGGTCCGCCGCGCGTGAGCACCTGCACGATGTTGAAGTCGGAGAAGGTGAAGACCGTCGAGAACAGGATGACCACGGCCAGCACGGGCTTGAGCAGCGGCAGGGTCACGTGGCGGAAGCGGCCCCACGAGCCGGCCCCGTCGACCTCGGCCGCCTCGTAGAACTCGCGCGGCAGCGCCACCAGGCCGGCCAGCACCGTGATGGCGAAGAAGGGCAGCCCGCGCCACACGTTGACAGCGATCACCGCGGTCATGGCGTAGCCCGGCATCCCCAGCCAGTTGGGTCCCGGGGGGCTGATGAGGCCCAGCCGGATGCCGGTCCAGTTCACCACGCTGTAGAGGGAGTCGAACATCCACCACCAGGCCAACGTGGAGAGCGCGGTGGGAATGACCCACGGCAGCAGCACGGCGCCGCGGATCAGCCGCTTGAACTTGAACGTTCGGAACAGGAGCATGGCCAGCCAGATGCCGAGCACGGCCTTCAGCACCACCGCGATCGCCGTGAACACGAACGAGTTGTAGACGGTCCGCTGGAAGATCTCGTTGGCGACGACGGCGCGGAAGTTCTGCAAGCCGATGAACTCGCCCGGCGCGCCCACCCAATAGTCGGACAGGCTGAAGTAGATCGCCATCCCGAACGGGTACGCCACCAGGCCGACGATGAGGATCAGCGCCGGCAGGATGAGGCCGTAGCCGAACACGTGCTCCTGCTCCCACCACTCGCGCGCACGCGCGAGGCGACCGGGCCGCGCGAGCCCGGTCGTCTCGAGCACGTGGGGACTGACGGCCACGGCTTACGCCTTGCCTTTGGTCTCGAGCTTTCCCTGGACCGCGAGCTTCACCTGGTCCTCCGCCCAGGCCATCGCCCGCTTGGTCGGCATGCCGTTGATGGCCTTGGCGACCATGTCGGGCAGGATGTAGTTGACCTGGACGAGCTGCACGGCCGCGTTCGGCTTGGCCGGCCACCCCCGTTCGTGGGCGTACTCCGCCTCCTTGGGCAGCATGGCGAACTTCGCGTTCTGCGCCCACACCGGATGGTCGGCGAGGTTGCGGAGCGGCGGGTGGTTGAACCCCTGCGAGGCCACGATCCACGGATCGTAGTTCTCCTTCTGGAACAGGAACCGGATGAAGTCCTTCGCCAGGGCGACGTTCTTGGAGAACTTCCAGATGGCCATGGAGTTGATCGGCGGCGCCGAGTGGATGCCCGCCGGACCGCCCGGACTGGTGTGATGGCTGATGTCGTCGGCGATCGGCATCTTCTTGGCCACCGCCGCCGCGTAAGGGCTGATCGGGTTGTGGATCCAGGAGCCCTTGCCGGAGAGCATGAAGCGGTTGTTGTTGGAGTCGTCCCAGGACAGCACCTCGGACTCCATCGCGTCCTTGTAGAGCTCCTTGTACCACTCGATCACCTGGCCGGTCTTCTCGGACACGATCGCCGGCGTCTTGCCGTCGGCCTCGAGCACCTTGCCGCCGTACGACCACAGCACCGACCAGAACGTCGTGTTGGCGTCGGCGCAGTGGCTGACCGGAATGCCGACCGGATTGCCCTGCGCCTTGAGAATCTTGCCGTGCTTGAGCAGCTCGTCCCAGGTCTTCGGCACCTGGAGCCCGGCTTTCTTGAAGTGCGCGATGTTGTAGGTGCCGGGGAAGGAAATCCAGAACCACGGCATCGCTCGCCAGCCGGACCCGGTCTCCGAGCCCTCCTTGGCGAACGGATACCAGCCGCCGTACTTCTTGCCCAGCTCGTCGATGACGTCGCCCATGTCCGCGAGCTGCTTCTCGTAGAGGAAGGGATCGGCGCCACCGGTCAGCAGCATGTCGTGACCCGACTGGGCCTGGGCCTCGGCGGCGCGCTTGGCCGGCAGCTGCAGGTGCGCGATGGTGTCCACGCGCACCGTGGCGTTGGCCTGCTTGCCGAAGGCCTCGGCCTGCTTGCGCAGCTCCTCGTCGGAGGCCGGCACGAAGTGGTTCCAGGACAGGAACGTGAGCTCGCGTTTCTGCGCGTAGGCCGGAGCGCGATCCAGGGCGAGCGAGCCGGCGGCGACGGCGCCGGCCGAGGTGAGAAGGAACTGGCGGCGGCTGACCCGAGCGCTCATGGGAAATCCTCCCGTACGTTCGAGAATGAGCGAGAAGAGAAAGTGGGCCCTTTCTACCGGGTCAACGGAATGTTGTCAAGGTGCCCCACCTGTCAGGTCGGGCGCTTGGCGACCAGGAATGTGAAGCGCCCCTGATTGACGACCTCCCCGCGCTGGTTGATCACCTGACGCTCCTGGATGATCACGCCACCCTCGCGCATCGAGCGCTTGACGGTCGTGTGGGCGCGGCAGTGGATCGTGTCACCCACGCGCACCGGGTGGAGCACCTGCCACTCGAAGCCCATGAAGGCGAGCACGGCCAGCGGCGGCTGGGGGACGCGCCAGCCAAGTCCGGTCGTGAGGCACAGCGGCAGGAGCTCGGGCACCAGCCCGGCCTGGACGGGAAAGTCCTGGCTGAGGCCCGCGTAGAGACCGACGTGGGCCTCGGTGAGGGTCATGGCCGGCGTCTCCTGCACGCCGTGCAGCACCATGTCCTCGAAGTAGAACCGCGCCGGCTCGACCATCGGACGCTCAGCCGGCCGGCCGGCGCTCCACGATCAGGTCGGTCTCGCCCTCCTGCACGACCTCGTCGCGCTGGTTGAGGACCTGGCGCTCGACGGTCACCAGGCCGCGGTCGGCCTTCGGCGCGGCCTCCTTGGCGGTCACCCTGGCCCGCACGCGGATCGTGTCACCGATCTTGATCGGGCCCTTGAACTTCCAGCGCAGCGTGCCGAAGCCGAGCGTCGCGTAGGGGATACCGCTTCGGGTGAAGAGGCCGGACTGGATGGCCAGCCCCAGCAGGCCGTGGGCGATGCGCTCGCCGAAGATGGAGGACTTCATGAACTCGGCGTCGGTGTGCAGGACGTTGTAGTCGCCCGAGAGCCCCGCGAAGATGACGATGTCCGCCTCGGTCACGGTGCGCCCGGGGGACTCGGACTCCTCCCCGACCTCGATCTCCTCGAACCACCGGCGCGCGGGGCCACTCATACGGGCGCGCTAGGATAGCACGCACGTTGACGCCTCCCGACCCGCCGTGATATTGCTCGTGCGCTCGCGGGCCGCCCGTGGGCGGTGCCGTCGAATTCCGGGCGAGGAGAACGCATGCTCCGCGAGCTGGCGAGAAGGATCGACCGCTTCCAGGACGCGCTGGGCCGTGCGCTGTCGTGGCTGATGCTCGTCATGGTGCTCACCGTCTTCTTCGACGTCGTCTCCCGGTACGTGTTCTCGCAAACCTTCGTGTTCACCCAGGAGCTCGAGTGGTACATCTTCGCGGTCGCCTACCTCATGGCCGGCGGCTACGTGATGCTCTGGGACGAGCACGTCCGGGTGGACATCCTCTACTCGCGGATGGAGCCGCGCACCCGGGCCTGGGTCGACTTCGCCCTGCTCTTCGTCTTTTTCTTCCCGTCGGCGCTGCTCGTCATGTACACGACCTGGCCATTCTTCCGGAACGCGTGGACGGTGTACGAAGGGTCGCCCGACCCGGGGGGCATCCCGGCCCGCTGGGCGCTGAAGGGCGTGATCATCGTCGCCTTCGCGATCATGGCGATCCAGGGCGTCTCCGAGGCGATCAAGCGCTTTTACTGGGCGATGGGCTGGGAGGCGCCGGAGAGCCGCGCGCGGGAGGTGCACTGATGCCCGGCGACCAGCTCCTGGGGGGGCTGATGTTCGTCGGGATGATCGCCTTCCTGTTCTTCGGCTTCCCGGTCGCCTTCAGCCTCACCTTCACCGGATTCTTCTTCGGCGGCCTCGCCGTCCTCTTCGGCTACCTGCGCCCGGACTTCATCGACATCCTGCCCCTGCGCATCTGGGGCACGATGACGAACTTCACTCTCCTGGCCGTCCCGCTGTTCGTCTTCATGGGGGTGGCCCTCGAGAAATCGGGCTTGGCCGAGGAGCTGCTGGAGACGATGGGGCTGCTGTTCGGCAAGCTCCGCGGCGGGCTCGCCATCTCCGTCGTCGTGGTCGGCGCCATCCTGGCCGCGTCCACGGGCATCGTCGGGGCCTCGGTCATCACGATGGGGCTGATCTCGCTGCCGACGATGCTCCGGCGCGGGTACAACAAGGAGCTGATCTGCGGCACCATCTGCGCCTCCGGCACGCTGGGCCAGATCATCCCGCCGAGCGTCATCCTCATCCTGCTCGGCGACATCATGGGCGTGCCGGTCGGCGACCTCTACGTCGGGGCGGTCGTGCCCGGCCTGGTCCTCGTCGCGCTCTACATCATCTACCTCGTCATTCTCTCGCAGCTGCGGCCCGATCTCGCCCCCCCGGTGCCCGCCGACGAGCTGGCGGAGTTCCGCGCCCAGGCCCTCAAGCGGGTCACCGTCGCCCTGATCCCCGCCCTGATGCTGATCGTGGGCGTGCTCGGCTCGATCTTCCTCGGCATCGCCTCCCCGACCGAGGCAGCCTCGGTGGGCGCCACCGGCGGGCTCCTCCTCACCATCATCAAGGGCCGCTTCACGATGCCGATGCTGCGGGGGGTGATGCAGACCTCGCTGCGAATCACCAGCCTCGGCTTCATCATCCTGGTCGGCGCCAACTGCTTCGGCCTGGTCTTCCGTGGGCTGAACGGCGACCACCTCATCCAGGACTTCCTGACGTCGCTACCGTTCGGGCGCTACGGCGTGCTGGCGCTGGTGATGGGCGTCATCTTCATCCTGGGTTTCTTCATCGACTTCTTCGAGATCTGCTTCATCCACGTCCCCATCCTCACCCCGGTGCTGGTCACGCACTTCGGCTTCGACCCGGTGTGGCTGGGGGTGGTGATCGGGGTGAACCTCCAGACGTCGTTCCTGACCCCGCCCTTCGGGTTCGCGCTCTTCTACCTGCGCGGGGTGGTGTCCACGAGCGTCATCACCACGCCGACGATCTACCGCGGCGTGATCCCCTTCGTCGCGCTGCAGGCGATCGGGATGACGATCACGATCGCCTTCCCGGAGCTGACGCTGGGCACGATCAGGTTCTTCCGCAGCTTCTGGTAGAGATGGGGGGCCGCGAAATGGCCCCCCAACCCCAACGTTCGGAGCGCCCCGGCTGAGCCGGGGCGCTCCTCGTCAACGCGCAGCCGTCGGGCCTCCGACAGCCCTACGCCAGCAGGGAGTAGTACGACCCTTCGGAGATCATGCTCCAGTCGTCCACGAGGTCCTGGAACTTCGTGTACGAGGCGTGGACCTTCTTGGCGATGGGGCTCTTCTCCGATTCGGCCTTCACGACCTCGCCCGAGACCTTCTTCAGCTCCTTGATCATCGGGTCGGGGATCTTGACGATCTCGACCTTGCCCTTGAACTCCGTTTGCAGGCGCTTGAGGCCCTGCGAGTTGCGGGTGAAGTACTCCATGAACTCCACGGTATTGAGCGCCTGGGTGGTGTAATCGAGTATCCGACGCAGGTCCACCGGCAGCGCGTCGTACGCCTTCTTGTTGAAGACGAACTCACCCGTCGTCCCGGGCTCGTGCCAGCCAGGATAGTGGTAGAACTTCGCCGCCAGGTGGAAGCCCATCTTGAGGTCGTCGTGCGGCCCGACCCACTCGGCGGCGTCGATCACGCCACGCTCGAGGGCCGTGTAGATCTCGCCGGGCGGCAGGAGCACCACCGAGGTGCCGAAGTGGGCGTAGACCTTGCCGCCGAGACCGGGGATGCGCATCTTGAGGCCCTTGAGATCGGCCGTCGAGGTGATCTTCTTGCGGAACCAGCCCATCATCTGCGGCCCGGTGGAGGCCGATGGCCGGGGCACGAGATTGAAGGGCGCGTACGTCTCCTCCCAGAGCTTGATCCCGTCGCCGAAGTAGTACCAGGCAAGCGTGCCCTGCGGGTTGAGCCCGAAGGGCATGGCGGTGAACCACTGGGTGGCGACCTCCTTGCCCGGCCAGTAGTAGGCGGCCGCATTGTACATCTCGACCGTGCCCTGCGAACAGGCGTCGAACACGGCGGGCGCGGGCATCAACTCGCCGGCCGCGAACACCTGGATCTTGAAGCGGCCGCCGGACATCTCATCGACCATCTTGGCGAACTTCTGCGCGTTGCCGAGCAGGATGTCGTTGGCGGGCGACCAGAACGTCGGCATCCGCCACTGCACCCGGGGCTGCGCGATCACGTTGGGGGCGTCGACGACCGCCGTCGCGCCGGCGGCGACGAGGACGCCACCTGCCTTGACCAGGAATCGCCGTCTCTGCATGGGACACCTCCACGTTGGGGTGAGCTACAGAACTGAAGCGTGGCGCGAGGATAGCACCCGCTCACGGCATCGGCAAAGGTCCTGCGCAATCTTGACAGGGTCCGCCGGCGGCCCGTAGAGTCAATCGACCGCCAGTGCAATCAGCCCAGGAGGAACGTGTGCGCTTCACGGACGCGCGGCTGGAATCGATCGCGGAGAAGGTCCACGCGGGCGTCCGCCTCGGGCGCGAGGACGGGCTCACGCTGTTCGAGACCGCCGACCTGCTCGGCGTCGGCCGCCTGGCCGACCACGTCAAGTCCCGGCGCGAGGGCGACCGCGTCTACTTCGTGATCAACCGCCACATCACCCCGACCAACCTCTGCGTGCTGTCCTGCTCGTTCTGCGGCTTCGCCCGCAAGCCGGGCGAGGCCGGAAGCTACGAGCACACGATCGAGGACATGGTCGGGATGGTGAAGGACGACATGCGCGAGGTGCACATCGTCGGCGGCCACCACCCCGACTGGCCCTTCGAGTACTACGAGCGGATGATCGCGGCGATCCACGCGGCCCGCCCCGAGGTCCAGATCAAGGCGTTCACCGCGGCCGAGATCGACTACTTCTGGCGGCGCTGGAAGCTCGACCCGACCGAGGCGCTGACGCGCCTGAAGGCCGCCGGCCTGCAGTCGATGCCCGGCGGCGGGGCGGAGATCTTCTCGCCGCGGCTGGCCAAGCTGCTGAAGTACACGGGCAAGGCCGACCCCGATCGCTGGTGCGAGATCCACGGTATCGCGCACGGCCTGGGCATCAAGACGAACGCGACGATGCTGTACGGCCACGTGGAGACGCCGGCCGAGCGGGTGGATCACATGCTTCGCCTGCGAGCGCAGCAGGACGCCACCGGCGGCTTCCTGACGTTCGTCCCCCTCGCGTATCAGACCGCCACGACCAAGCTGGTACCGCGGCAGACGCCGCCGGCCGACAGCCTGCGCACCATCGCCGCCGCGCGGCTGCTCCTCGACAACTTCCCGCATGTCGAGGCCTACTGGGTGACGCTGGGCGAGGAGACCGCGTCGCTTGCGCTGAACTTCGGCGCCGACGACGTCAACGGCACGCTGGAGGACGAGCGGATCCAGCACCTCTCGGGCGCGCAGACGCCGGCCGGTCTTGCCCGCGAGCAGCTCTTCCGGATGATCCGCGACGCCGGCAAGACCCCCGTCGAGCGCGACGCGCTCTATAACATCGTGGGGGGCCCCGACATGGCCCCCCACACCCCCACAGCCGTGACGCGCCTCGGTCACCCGCCCCTCGACAAGATCCGGGACAAGGCGCTGAGCGGCAAGCGGCTGGACCGCGAGGAGGGCCGCTACCTGCTGACCGAGGCGCCGCTGCTGGAGGTGGGCGCGCTCGCCAACGAGGCGCGCTTCGTCCGCTTGCCCGAGCGCGTGGTCACGTTCGTGATCGACACCAACCCCAACTACACGAACGTCTGCATCACCGACTGCCAGTTCTGCGCCTTCTACCGCAAGCCCGGCGACAAGGAAGCGTGGACGCTCACGGTGGACGAGGTGCTGGCCAAGGTCGAGTTCGCCGCGTCCAAGGGCGCCACCACCGTCCTCCTGCAGGGCGGCCACAACCCGGCGCTGCCGCTCGACTACTACCTGACCCTGGTGCGCGAGACCCGCCGCCGCTTCCCGCAGGTGACGCCGCACTTCTTCACGGCCTCCGAGGTCCGGACGATGGCGCAGGTGGCCAGCATTCCCTTCGAGGACGTGCTCGACCGGCTGTGGGACGCGGGGCAGCGTACCATCCCCGGCGGCGGCGCCGAGGTCCTCTCCGAGCGCGTGCGCACCCGGATCGAGCCCAAGAAGGGCGGGCCCCAGGCGTGGCTGTCCGTGCACCGCGCCGCCCACGCGCGCGGCTTCAAGTCCACCGCCACGATGATGTACGGTCACGTCGAGCAGGTGGACGACCTGCTCGACCACTTCGACTCGATCCGCACGCTGCAAGACGAGCACGGCGGGTTCACCGCCTTCGTGCCGTGGTCGTTCAAGCCGGGCAACACGCTGCTGGAAAAGTGGATCAAGCACTACCAGGGCCCGAATGCCTATCTCCGGATGCTGGCGGTGTCCCGGCTCTACCTCGACAACTTCCCGCACATCCAGGCGTCCTGGTTCTCGGAGGGCAAGCCGGCCGGGCAGGTCGCGCTGCACTTCGGGGCCGATGACTGGGGCGGCACGCTCTTCGAGGAAAACGTGCACAAGGCGGCCGCCTACGTGAACACGGTCAGCGTCGAGGAGATCGTCACGCTGATCCGCGAGGCCGGCTTCACCCCGGCCCAGCGCACCACCGAGTACGAGATCCTGACGCGGTACTAGTTCACTCGCCGGTCGAGTGCGGTGGCGGCTTGCGGTGCGGAGGGCGGGGCGACAGGGTCCCCTTCGGTTCCGCGTGAGACTACCCCGTGCGCGAAGGGTCGGTCGAAGCCTAGCCCTAGGTGTGACCCTACACGATCGAAGCCAACGGAACCTCAGGAGACCCTGTCGCCCCGCCCTCCGCGCCGCAAGCCGGGAACCCGCGCGACCGGACGGGCGAATCTCCGCCGAGGAATCAGATCGGGGTGCTGGCCAGAACTAGATCGGGTCGATCAGGGGAACGGCGGGGATCAGTCCCTTGCCGTGCGCCAGCGTGAAGAGCCGCTCGATCGCTGCGCGACCCTCGACGCCGAGCGCTAGCGTGAAGTCGTTGACGTACATCAAGACGAAGCGGCGGCAGGTCTCCTTGTCGATCCCGCGCCCGTAGCGCATCGCGTACTCCAGCGCCTCGTCCACGTTGGCGTGGGCCCACGCGATGGAGTCGCGCAGGGCCTGCGACAGCGCCCGGTGCAGGTCCTCGCCCAGGTCGCGCCGCATCACGTTCACCCCGAGCGGCAGCGGCAGCCCCGAATCGCGCTGCCAGGCTTCCCCCAGGTCGAGGACCTTGATGAGCCCCATCTGCTGGTGGGTGATCTGGCCCTCGTGAATCAAGAGGCCGAGGTCGGCCTGGCCCTCCAGCACCGCTTGCGGGATCTTGTCGAAGGCGACCTCGATCTGCGCCGGATCGCCGACGAAGAGCCGCAGCAGCAGCGCGGCGGTCGTGTGCTTGCCGGGGATGGCCACCACGTGCTGCTCGATCTCCGCAGCCGGGATCGGCCGGCGCGCGACCAGGATCGGGCCGTAGCCCTTCCCCATCGAGGCGCCCGGATCCATCATCCGGTACTGCTCGGCGATCAGGATGTAGGTCGCGAACGAGACCGCGGTGACCTCCAGCTCGCCGGTGCGCGAGCGGCGGTTGAGCGTCTCGATGTCCTCCAGCACGTGCTCGATGCGCACGCCGGGGATGCGCACCTTGCCCGCCGTGAGAGCGTAGAACATGAACGCGTCGTCGGGGTCCGGGCTGTGTCCGATGCGTACGGTTCGATCCATCGCGCGCCAAGGCTACCACAGGCGCCCGGCCGGGTGAGCGCGCACCCCGCGAGGTCGTTGGCATCCGGCTTGCGATCAGCTTTGAACGAATTGCAAGTCGATCCGACCTCGAGGAGGAGGGCCCTGGTGCTCGATTCCATCTCGGACCTGATCGCCGAGCAGGCGACCGAAGCGGCGGGGCGCTTGGCCGTTGCGGAGAACGACGAACTCGTGACGTACGGCGCGCTCGACGCACGGGCCAACCGTCTGGCTCGCCATCTCCGCGCGCTAGGGGCCGGCCGCGAGCGGGTCGTGGCGCTCGTACTACCGCGATCGGCCGACCTCGTCGTCGCCGCGCTGGCCGCCCTGCGGGCGGGAGCCGCGTACGCGCCCTTCGATCCAGCGACGCCGGCCGAGCGGCTGGCCGCCATGCTCGAGGACGCGGAGCCCAGCGTCGTCATCAGCCGACAGGCGCATCGAACGCGTCTGCCGGCGGGCGCGTGGGCGACGGTGACGCTGGACGCCGCCGAGGCGGTCCTGGCAGCGGAGGCGCCCACGGCGCCGGAGGTCCGTAGCGAGCCGTGCGATCTGGCCTACGTCATCTACACCTCCGGCTCGACGGGCCGGCCCAAGGGCGTGGAGATCACCCACGCCGGTCTCCTGAATCTGGTGCGCTGGCACCGCGCGGAGTTCGCGGTGACGCCGTCCGACCGCGCGCCGCTGCTCGCCAGTCCCGGCTTCGACGCATCCGTGTGGGAGATGTGGCCCTATCTCACGGCCGGCGCCAGTCTGCACGTGGCCCCCCAGCTGACGCGGAAGGACGCCGCGACGCTGCGGGACTGGCTCGTCGCGCGGGAGATCACGCTGGCCTTCGTGGCGACGCCGCTGACCGAGCGGATGCTGACCCTGCCCTGGCCCGCCGGCACGCGCCTGCGCACGCTCCTGACCGGCGCCGACACGCTGCACCACCGCCCGCCACCCGGCCTGCCCTTCACGCTCGTGAACAACTACGGCCCGACCGAGTGCGCGGTGGTGGCGACCTCGGGCCTCGTGCCTCCCGATCCGCTCGCCGGCGAGCTGCCCTCGATCGGCTGGCCGATCGCCAACGTACGGGCATACGTGCTTGACGAGCAATGTCGCCTGCTGCAGGCGGGCGCCGAGGGCGAGCTCTACCTCGGCGGCGCCGGCGTCGCCCGCGGGTATCGCCACCTGCGCGAGCTCACGGCCGAGCGCTTCGTGCCGGATCCGTTCGGCCCATCGGGGGCCCGGCTCTATCGCACGGGCGACCGCGTGCGCTGGCGGCCCGACGGCAGCCTCGCGTTCCTGGGTCGCATCGACGACCAGGTCAAGATCCGCGGCCATCGCATCGAGCCGGACGAGATCGTCGCGGTGCTCGTCACGCACCCGGGCGTCGAGGCGGGCGCGGTGACGGCGCGGCCGGGAGTGGACGGCGAGCCGCGGCTCGTCGCCTACGTCGTCCCCACCGCCGGCGCCGCGCTGGCGCCGGCCACCGTCCGGGCAACGCTGCAGACCCGGCTGCCGGAGTACATGCTGCCCTCGGTGTTCGTGGCGCTCGACGCGCTTCCGCTCACCGCCAGCGGCAAGGTCGACCACGCCCGACTACCGGCGCCGGACACCGTCGAGCCGCTGCGCGATCCGGAGTTCACGGCCCCCGGACGGTGGTCGAAACACGGCTGGCGGCGCTGATCGCCGAGCTGCTCGGCGTGCAGCCCATCGGCGTCGCGGACAACTTCTTCCTGCTCGGCGGCCACTCGCTGCTCGGCACCCAGCTCATCGCCCGCCTGCGCGACGCCTTCGGCGTGGACCTGCCGCTGCGCACGGTCTTCGATCACCCTACGGTGGAAGACCTCGCCGCCGAGGTCGAGCAGGCCTTGCTCCTCCGGATGAAGGAGGCGGCGTGAGCGCGACCGCCCCCGCGCCGCTCGGCCTCTATCACCTGCTCGACCCCGACGTGCTGGCCAATCCCTATCCGCTCTATCACCGACTGCGCACGGAAGCCCCGTGCACTGGGACCCGTTCCTGCACGCCTGGGTGGTGACCCGCTATGCCGACGTGGTGACGGTGCTGCACCGCTTCTCGGCGGCTCGCACGCCGACCCCGAGCAGCTCGCCACCATCGGCCTGGAGTCCCTGACGCCGATCGCCGCGGTGATGGTGCGGCAGATGCTGTTCCTCGACGCTCCGGCCCACACGCGGATCCGCGGCCTCGCCTCGCACGCGTTCACGCCACGGCGGGTCGAGCGGCTGCGCCAGCACATCCAGGAGATCACCGACTCGCTGCTCGACGCGGTCGTCGACCAAGGGCGGCTGGACGTCATCGAGGACGTGGCGGCGCCGCTGCCCGCCATCGTGACCGCCGAGATGCTGGGCGTGCCGACCGCGGACCACCCGCGGCTCAAGGCGTGGTCGGCCGAGTTCGCCGAGATGCTCGGCAACTTCCAGCACAACCCCGACCGGGCGGCCAGCGTGCTGCGCAGCACCGAGGACATGATCGAGTACTTCCGGCGGCGATCCGCGGGCAGCAAGCGCAGCCCCGCGACGGTCTGGTGGGCGCGCTGCTGCGGGCGGAGGTCGACGGCGACCGTTTCACCGAGGACGAGGTCATCGCCAACTGCATCGTGACGATGGTCGGCGGGCAAGAAACCACCACCAACCTGATCGGCAACGGCGTGCTGTCGCTGCTCCGCCACCCCGACCAGCTCGAGCGGCTGCGCCGGGAGCCCGCCCTGATCACGTCCGCCGTCGAGGAGCTACTGCGTTACGAGAGCCCCAGCCAGCACACCGCCCGGCTGGCGCCCGAGGACACCGTCCTCGGCCGCAAACTCATCCGGCGGCGGCAGGCGGTCATCGCGGTGATGGCCGCCGGCAACCGCGACCCCGAGCGTTTCCCCGATCCCGACCGACTGGATCTCGCGCGACCCGACAACCGTCACCTCGCCTTCGGCTGGGCCGCGCACTTCTGCTTCGGCGCGCCGCTGGCCCGCCTCGAGGGCCAGATCGCCTTGTCGACGCTGCTGCGGCGGCTGATCGATCTCCGCCTCGAGCCGCAGCCGCTCGTCTGGCGCACCAATCTCGGCCTGCGGGGGCTCACCGCGCTGCCGGTGGCCTTCGCGCCGAGCCCAAGGGGCGCTGCCCGCGCATGAAGCCGGGCCGGCGTGGCCTTGCGCGTGACCCGCACGGTCCGGTGCCATTCACGCCACATGTGCCCGGTGCCACCCTGCGTCACCTGGCCCTGGCTGGCGAAGGCTGACGAAGGGGACGGCCGTGGCGGTGTCGCTGGAGCAGATCGAGGCCTACCTGCGGCACCGGCGCGCGCAGTCTGGCGCCGGCAACATCGCCCGGGCCGACGCCGGCCCCACGGCGCCGGTGTCGTTTTCACAGCAGCAACTGTGGCTCCACGCTCACCTCGAGCCGGACGTGCCCGTCTACAGCGAGCCCGTCACGATCCACCACACCGGCTGCCTCGACGTTCGCGCCCTCGAGCAGAGCCTCGCCGAGATTCTCCGGCGCCACGAGGCGTGGCGCACGACCTTCACGGTCGTCGACCAGGAGGTGCGGCAGGTGATCCATCCGCCGCACGCCATCACGCTTCCGGTCGTAGATCTCCGACCGCTGCCGCCGGTGGCGCGGGAGGACGAAGCGCTGCGGATCGCCACCGAGGAGGCGCTGCGTCCCTTCGACCTCGAGCGCGGGCCACTGGTCCGCACCACCCTCGTACGGCTGGCCGACACCCAGCATCGATTGTTCCTGACCCTGCATCACGTCATCTTCGACGGCGTCGCCCTCTATCGCGTGTTCCTCCCTGAGCTGGCCACGCTCTACGAGGCGTTCGCCGGCGGGCGCCCCTCACCGCTCGCGGAGCCGCCCATCCAGTACGCCGACTTCGCCCGCTGGCAGCGGGAGACCCAGCCGGACAGCGAGACGTGGACACGCCAGCTCGCATACTGGCGCCAGCGGCTCCGCGAAGCGCCGGTGCTCGAGCTGCCCGTCGATCGACCGCGCCCCGCCACGCCGTCCCTCCGCGGCGCCATGGAGCGGCTCGCGTTGTCGAAGACCGCCACCGAGGCGCTGAAGGCGCTGAGCGCCCGCGAGCGGGCCAGCCTGTACATGACCATGCTGACGGTCTTCACGGTGCTCCTGCATCGCTATTCCGGGCAGGAGG
The DNA here is from genome assembly GCA_963743355.1 of uncultured Candidatus Rokubacteria bacterium. Lineage (GTDB taxonomy): Bacteria > Methylomirabilota > Methylomirabilia > Rokubacteriales > CSP1-6 > AR5. The sequence goes on along the minus strand of CAVUPM010000002.1, from coordinate 445,489 downwards.
ACCTCGTCGTCGGCACCGTGACGGCCGGTCGGAAGCGTCCCGAGGTGGAGCCGCTGCTGGGATACTTCCTGAACCCACTGGCGCTGCGCCTCGACTGCTCCGCCGACCCGACGTTCCGAGAGCTGCTGGCCAGGGTGCGCGACGTCGTCCTCGACGCCCTCGCGAGCGACGACGTGCCGTTCGAGCTGGTCGTGAACGCGGTGGAGCCGCAGCGCGACCGCAATCGGAACCCGCTGTTCCAGGTGATGTTCTCCCTGGAGCCACCGCTGCCGCCCCTGCCACCGGCGTGGAAACTGACGCAGCTCGATGTCGAGACGGGAACCGCCAAGTTCGACCTCTATCTCGAGCTGGACGACCGCCCCGAGGGCCTGATCGGTCGCTTCCTGTACCGGACAGATCTGTTCGAGCGGGCGACGATCAGTCGGATGGTCGGTCACTTCCACTCACTGGTGGACGCGGTCGTCGCCGATCCCCGCCAGCGACTCTCGGCGCTGCCCCTGATCGGGGAGCGCGAGCGCCGTCAGCTCCTCGACTGGGGCGTGGCGCGCGCGCCCTACCCGGACCGGGCGACGGTTCACGAGACGTTCCAGGAGGTGGCGGCCCGGACGCCGGAGGCGGTGGCGCTGATCAGCGGCGACGACTACCTGACCTACGGCGCGCTCGACCGCCGGGCCGACCAGCTCGCCGAGCGGCTGCGGAAGCTCAGCGTCGGCCCGGCCGCACCCGTCGGCGTGTGCCTGGCGCGCTCGCTCGACCTCGTCGTCGCCTTCCTGGCCGTCCTCAAGGCGGGCGGCGCTTACCTTCCGCTCGACCCCGGCTATCCAGTCGAGCGCCTGCAGTTCATGCTGAGCGACACCGGCGCCACGGTCGTGCTGACCCACAACGCGCTGCACCAGCGCCTCGGCTTACCGGCAGCCCACACGGTGTTGCTCGACGGGCAATCCGACGGCGTCCGGCCGGAGCCCGATCAGACACGGCGCGGCGCTGGCGCCGACGACCTCGCCTACGTCATGTTCACCTCGGGCTCGACCGGCCGGCCGAAGGGCGTCGCGGTGCCGCATCGAGCGATCCTGCGACTCGTCTTCGGCCAGACCTACGCGCGCTTCGGTTCCGACCGCACCTTCCTGATGAGCTCGGCGATCTCGTTCGACGCCGGGACGTTCGATCTGTGGGGGGCGCTGTTGCACGGAGGCCGCTGCGTCCTCCTGCCACCGGGGGGGACGACGCCGGCCGTGATCGGCGATCTCGTGCGCCGCCATCAGATCACGACCGTCTGGCTAACGGCATCCCTGTTCAACACCGTGATCGACGAGGCGCCCGAGGCGCTGGCCGGCGTCGAGGAAGTGCTGATCGGCGGCGAGGCACTGTCGCCGTCCCACGTGCGGCAGGCCTATGCCCGCCTGTCCGGCGTCTCCATCGTCAACGGGTACGGTCCGACGGAATGCACGACGTTCGCGTGCTGCCACCGGCTCGCCGGTCCGCCAGACCCCGCCGCTCACTCGGTCCCGATCGGTCCCCCGATCGCCAACACGGAAGCCTGGGTGCTCGATCGCAACCGAGCGCTGGCGCCGATCGGTGCCGTCGGGGAGCTGTACCTTGGTGGCCCCGGTCTCGCGTCCGGTTACGTCAACCGTGCCGAGCTGACGGCCGAGCGGTTCGTCCCCCACCCGTTCGACGTCACCCCCGGCGCCCGCCTGTATCGGACCGGCGACCTCGCGCGGTGGCGAGCCGACGGCATGCTCGACTTCGTGGGGCGCATCGACGCTCAGGTGAAGATTCGCGGCTTCCGCATCGAGCCGGAGGAGATCGAGGCGACGCTCGCCACGCATCCCGAGGTGCGCAGCGCGGTCGTGGTGGTCCGGGAGCGCGCCCCCGGCGACCGGGAGCTGGTCGCGTACGTCGTGCTTCGGACGTCGCTTTCGGACCTCACCACGCTCGGCGCCCATCTCAAGCAGCATCTCCCGGCGTTCATGATCCCCGCCTCCTTCGTCCCGATCGCGGCGGTGCCGCTCACGCCGGTCGGCAAGGTCGATCGGGCGGCCCTGGCCAGGCTCGAGACGCCGTCCGTCAACACACAGTGGCTGCCCCCGCGCGATCCGCTGGAGGCGCGTCTCATCGCTCTCTGGGAGGATGTTCTGGGCGTGCGGCCGGTCGGGGTCAAGGACGATTTCTTCGCGCTCGGCGGCCACTCGCTGGGTGCCGTGCGCATTGTCCAGCAGGTCGAGCGGCTCTTCGGCCAGCGGCTGCCGCTGAGCGCGCTGCAGGTCAACACAACCGTGGAGAGCCTGGCCCGTCTGCTCCTGCGCCGCGAGCGTGGGCACTTCGCCCTTCCGCTGGTGAGGCTGCAGGACGGCGGCGGGCGCCGCCCCTTCTTCTTCTTCCACGGCGATCTCAACGGCGGTGGCTTCTACTGCCGTGAGCTGGCGCGCCATCTCGGACCTGACCAGCCGGTCTTCGCGATCCACCCGCTCGGACTCGACCATCGCCGCGTGCCGGCCACGATCGAGGCGATGGCGCACGAGCACCTGGCCCAGATCCGCGCCCTGCAGCCACACGGCCCCTACTTCATCGGCGGCTACTGCAACGGAGGCCTGACGGCCTATGAGGTCGCGCGCACGCTCGCCGCGGCCGGCGAGGCCGTGGAGCCCGTCGTGCTGATCGCCGCGGCCGCCGACACGCGCCTGCGTCGGCTCCGGCCACTCCTGGAGCGTCTCGCCGGCAGTCTCGGTTTGAGCGAGGACGAGGCCGCCGACTATTTCGGCCGGTTGCGCTACCTGGCCGACCGCTTCGCCACATCGGGGTCGCGCCAGAAGATCCGACTCGGGCTCGGTAGTGCCGTGACGCTCATCAGCGAGATCCTCACGCTCCTGACCGGAGCCAACCGGTCCCCGTTCACTCGCACGCCGATTCCAGACGACGCCGGCGCCTCCGTGCGTGTCGGCGACGGCCTGCTGAGCGAGGAGACGTACCAGCGGTATTTCACCGCCGTCATGGCCTACGTGCCGCGCCCCTTCCCCGGCCGATTGCTCGCGTTCTGGCCTACCGAGGACCCCCGCCGCCGGCCCGACGACCCGACGCTCGGCTGGGGTCCTCTCGTCGAGCACGTCGAGGTCGTCCGAGTCCCCGGAGACCATCACACGATCGTCACTCGCCATGCCGAGTCGATCGCCGGTGCCGTCCAGGCGCGGCGTGACCTCGATGTCCCGGCGTCGGCCAGCCATCTCATCTGAAGCACCCGGACGGGCGTGGGTGCCGGGGCCAGCGGCTCCGTCGCTCCGCGACGGCGAAGCACACGTCTGGCGCGCCGATCTCGACGCCGCTCCGCCGCTCGAAGTCCAGCGACTCGCGGCCACGCTGTCGGCGGAGGAGCGCCGCGCGGCCGGCCAGTTCGTCTTCGCGCCCGATCGACGACGATTCACGGTCGCGCGGGGAGTGTTGCGAGCGATTCTGAGTCGCTACCTCGGTTGTGAGTCGGCCCGGATCGAGCTGGCGCGCACCCCCCACGGCAAGCCGCGCCTGGCCACCCCTGGCGCGACGCTTCTCTTCAATGTGTCGCACGCGGCTGAACTCGCCCTGTACGCGCTCGCGCCCGGGCGCGAGATCGGCGTGGACGTCGAGCGCATCCAGCCCGCCGTCACTGTCGAGATGCTCGGCTCGCATGTACTGTCGGCTACGGAGACGGCCCACCTCCGTGCCTTCCCGCCGGAGGTCCGTGACCGCGCGGTCTTCGCCGCCTGGACCCGCAAAGAGGCGTACCTCAAGGCGCGCGGCGTGGGGCTGCCAGGGCTCGAGATCGGGGACGAGGCCGGACCCGGCTGGACGCTGCACGAGGTAGACCTCGGCCCCGGCTGGGCAGCCGCCCTCGCCGTTGAGGGCCCGATCACGACCGTGCGGTACTGGATCTGGGAGCCGGGCGTCGTCAGCGGTCGCTGAAGCGCATGCGGACGTCGCCGGCCCGGATCGCGCGGATGATCGCGTCGCGCTCGCGCGGCGCGTCCACCTCGATCCAGGCGCGGCCGAAGTGGGGCGGGCGGTGGGCGTCGTCGGTCGCGATCTTCACGAGCGGGATGGCGTCGGTGTCGTAGTCCGGCCGGTAGAGACCGGTGTCGGTCACCTCGATGGCCGCCAGCGGCCAGCCGGCCGCCCGGATCATTTCCACTCGCTCCACCGTCTCGGCCACGCTGAGCTTGTAGCGCGCCGGGTGGTTCAGGATCCAGAGCGTCTCGGTGTCGCCGATCACCTTGCCGACGTGCTGGGCCATCGGGTCGAAGTTCACCTCGATCCCGCGGAACAGCAGCAGCGCCGGGCTCAGGCGATCGAGCGCCTCCTGATAGCCCGGCTCCACCCAGTTGTAGTGGTCCTCGTGGTCGGTGATGGCCAGGAAGTCGTAGCCGCGCGACTCGTACTCCTCGACCAGCGCCCTCGGGGTGCGCACGCCGTCGGAGAACGTCGTGTGCGCGTGCAGGTTGCCCCGCAGCAACGGCATCAGGCCAGCTCCGCCCGCGCGTGGGTGGCGATCTGCTCCAGCCGCGCCAGCCACAGCTTGGGGGTGTGCCGCGCGTGCTCGACCAGCTCGCGCAGGCAGGCGAACCGCGAGGGCCGGCCGATGATCTGCGGATGGAACGTGAAGTTGGTGACACCGCCGACCTCGGTGATGCCGTCCAGCTCGGTCAGCCACCCCTGCAGCACCGGCCCCGGCGGCTGGATGGACCGCTGGCCCGTGAACATGAAGAACGGCGCGTCGTCCAGCACCCACGCCACCGGGATCTCGACCAGGCGCCGGCCCTCCAGCGGCGGATGCAGGTACGGCCGCAGCCGGTCCATCATGTTCGACGAGTACTCGAAGCCGTGCCGCGCCAGCAGCGCCAGCGTCCGCGTCGAGAGCTGCCAGGCCGGCGCGCGATAGCCGACCGGCCGCCGGCCCACCAGGCGCGTGAGCACCTCCACACTGCGCACGAGGATCTTCTCCTCCTGGGCTTCGTCGAGGTCGCTCACCCGCTCGTGCACGTCGCCGTGACAGCCGACCTCGTGGCCGCCGGCCACGATCGCCGTGACCGCGTCGGGATGATGCTCGGCCACCCAGGCCGGGACGAAGAACGAGGCGGAGATCTCGGTCCGGCGGAGCAGGTCGAGGACGCGCGGCAGCGCCTCGCGCACGCCGAAGGTCCCTTGCGAGAGCGCGACCGGCTCGTCGACGCCGCGGGCGAGCCACAGCGTCTCGGCGTCGAGATCGAAGGTGAAGGCGCAGGCCGCGCGGGCACCGTGCGGCCAGCGGGGAGCGGTCATCGCCGGGCTAGCGTGGACGGGCGGCCTTCGGCGCGGCGGGCGGGCCGCCCCACGTCACCGAGAAGCCGAGCGCAAACCATCCGCTGACGTCGCGCCAGCCTCCGACCGGAGAGCCGACGGGCGTGTTCGGGGCCGTCCAGCCCGAGAACCCGATGCGTCCCGACCCTTCGGCGTTCTCGTACGAGGAGGCCAGCGGCTGGATGAACGCGGGATCGTGCTCGACCTTGGTGCCCTGGGGGTAGTAGTCGGTGTCGGGTGGCCGCGTGGTCTCGTAGTGCAGCGGCGGTGGCACCACCCGCGGTTCCCGCTCTCTTTCCAGGCGCTTGGCTTCGATCTCGACCTGCTGGGCGGTGGCCGGCAACGCGACGAGCAGCCCCAACCCTGCGATGGCGACGGTCATGAGGGCTCGCATGTGTCCATTGTACCGGACCGACGGCCCTCGGGCCAGCGAACGCTGGCTCGAAACGCCTCGCCGCGTCAGGTCCGGCAGAGCGCGGTCAGCGCACGGACGTCGGCCAACGTGTCGAGGCCGAGCACGGCCCGCTCGAGCCGGGCGATGTGGCCGGACGGCAGCACCCGGCTGGCGTTGTCGCGAAACTTCTCGACGATGGCCTCGGGCGGCAGAGGACGCGCCCGGCTTCCCCGCCCGTCCGGGCTCCGCGCCTCGAGCACCCGCCCGTCGCGCAGGTACACCCGCACCCAGCCGGGGAAGCCGCGCGGGAACGTGGAGTCGGGATCGACCGCGTGACGCACCCGGGCGGCCAGCGCCAGGCGCCGGGGCTCACGCAGGCGCTCGGGCGTGTAGCTGTCGAGACCGACCCGGCCGTCGAGCAGCGCCGAGGCGACGGAGTACGGCAGGCTGAACTGCGCGTCGTAGGAGGTGCGCGGGCGCAGCTTGGCCTGGTACGGCTCACACACGATCGGCACCTCGCCGGCCGGCACCCGGCACTCGATCGCCTCGATGTCGTCGGCCGCCAGGCCGTGCGCGCCCCGCAGCTCGAGTGCGCAGTCGAGATAGGCGTGGTTGTAGTGGCAGCACGGGTACGGCTTGAAACCGATCCCAGGGGTCTCCCACTCGCGGCCAAGCGTCGCGAACGGGGCCGGGTCGGGCTCGGCGCCGAGGAACGTCCGGTAGAAGCCGTAGCGACCGTCCAGGATCGTCGCCGGCCCCGTGAAGCCGCCGCGCGCCAGCGCCGCCGCGACGGCCCCGGCGTGGCCCGCCCATCCCGCGTGGACCCGCTTCACCCACGAGCCATCCTCCAGGAACTCCAGCCCGCCGGAGGCGAAGCTCCCCGCGATACCCAGCGCGGCGGTCAGCCGGTCGGCGTCGAGGCCTTCGATCCGCCCGGCCACCAGCGCGGCGGCGAACGGGCCGCACACCGCCGTCGCGTGCCAGCCGCGCGCGTGGAAGGCGCCGGGCGCGGCCATGCCCAGGCGCGTGATGGCCTCGTAGCCCGCCACGGCCGCCGTGATCAGCGCGCGCCCGTCCAGTCCCGCCGCCTCGCCCAGCGCCAGCGCTACCGGCACCACGACCGCGGAGGCGTGCGTGATGGAGGCGGCATGCGTGTCGTCGAAATCGAGGCTGTGGGCGAGCACCCCGTTGGCAAGAATGGCCAGCGGCACGGCGGCCGTGCGCTTGGAACCGACGATCGTGCAGTCGCCGGCCGCGCCCCACCCGTCCAGCGCGCCCAGGACCGAGGGCGCCGTCTCGCCCGTGGAGGCGGCGAGCGCGATGCCGAGGATGTCGAGCGTGCGCAGCCGCACGCTGTCCACCACGGTCGCCGGCAGGTCGGCGAACTCGAGCGATGCCGCGAACTCGGCCAGGCGACGGGCCAGCGTCATGCGACCGGCGTCAGGCCTGATCGGGTAGCGCGACGTTGCCGTTGCGCTCGCGGCTGCGCAGGGCGATCACCACGCGTCCGTCCGGCCCCGGCATCTCCACCTCCTCGGCCATGCCCGCCTCGATCATCTGCTGCACGAGCTGCTCGCGCTCGTGCCCGGCCGCCGGCAGCAGGTGCGACTTCCACCGCATGACGAAGTAGCCGCGGCTCACGTGTGGCAGCCGCGCCTCGGCCCGCTGCAGCTCGCCGAGCCCGCGCTCCAGCGCCGTCCCCGGCGACACCCGCGACGGCGCCGCCGGTGCCACCCGTGGCACGAGACCGGGTGGGCGGTCGTCGTTCCGGAACGGCGCCGGCCCCCGCTCGCGATCGCGCGGGAGTCGATCGACCCGGAAGGTGGCGACCCCGTCGCTCAGGTGGATGTGGCCGAAGCAGCGCACGCGCAGGTCGGTCGACAGCTCGTCCGCCGACCACGTCGCCACCCACACCTGCTTGCCGAGCGCGTTGACCGCCTCCACGGCGGGGACAAAGTCGTCGTCGCCGGAGACGAGCACGGCGGCGTCATAGGCGCTGTTGGCGGCGTAGTGGATGAGGTCGGCGACCAGCCGAGTGTCCACGCGCTTCTCGGTCGTGTATTCGTTCTCGGTGTTGCAGGCGGGACAGCGCACACTCCGGCGGACACGCCGGTCGCGCTTGACGAAGTAGCCCGGACGCAGCTCCAGCCCCTTGAGGAAGCCCTCGACGACCACCGGCGCATCCGCGGACACGCCGACGTAGTAGTAGGCGCCGCCGAACATCGCACCGGGCCCGCCGACGGCCTGGGTGATCCAGGTCGCCAGCCGGTCGTAGTCGACGCGCAGGTTCTCGTCGAAGCGCTGCAACGAGCGGTAGAAGTTCTGCCCGTCAAAGAAAATGCAGATCTTCATCGTCCTGGCTCCCGGGAGAGTACAGGCTCAATACGACGCGAACGGTTGGCCACATCCTATCACGCGCGTCTCAGGGCGCGGACTCGGCGGCCCGGCGGAAGGCGCGCAGCTCCTCGAGTGCCTCCTCCACGCTGAGCGGTCGCACGTCGACGACGATCGTGGCATGCGCCCCCCAGCCCTCGAAGAACCCGTTGAGGTCCCCCGCGGGAACGTAGTAGACGTCGCGATGCAGGGGCGTTGGCGGCTCGAAGGGAATGTACGTCTCCACCCGATAGACGGTGGCGCCGGCCGTCGGCGCCCCCTGGACGTGCTCGTAGGTGTAGGGCACCCCGACGTCCTTGCCGATGCCGGTGTGCCGGTCCCGGCCGCGCCACTTCCTCACGCCGACGAACGGACTCGTGCGCTCAGCGTCCACCCTGCTCGTCATGGGCGGCCCTCCTCGGTTCGACGGCGTCGACCGTACCAAGCGCCGCTGCGCAGCATCCGAGAAAACGAAACGCGGGGTGTGTGATCACCCCGCGTCGAAGTGGTGGTCGATGCTGGACTTGAACCAGCGACCCCCGGCATGTGAGGCCGGTGCTCTGCCAACTGAGCTAATCGACCGTGTCGTAGGATTCTACGTACTGGCGGACACCGCGTCAACCGAACGCGACTGCATCGGGGAGTCCTGGGGAACGACCGAGTCGATCACCGCGCGGGGGTCAAGGACGCCGCGCGAGCGCGGCGTCCTCCCCGGATCACCTCGATGGCCGATGTGCCGAAGAGAACGGCGATGAGGAGACCCATGGCGATGTCCGGCCACGCCGAGCCGGTCAGCGCAACGGCACTCGCGGCCATGAGGACACCGGCGTTGGCGATCACGTCGTTGCGTGAGCAGAGCCAAGCCGACCGCATGTTGATGTCGTCGTCACGGCGCTTGGCGAGGAACAGCAGAACGGCGGTGTTGGCGATGAGCGCAAGCAGGCCGACCCCGCTCATCAGCTCCACTGCCGGTATCGCGCCTCGCGCGACCTTCACGACGACTTCCACGAGAACACCGACACCGAAGATCGCCATGATCCAGCCCTTCAGCAAGGCGCCGCGCGACTGCCACACGGCACCGCGACCGACGACGTACAGGCTGAACCCGTACACGATGGCGTCACCCAGCATGTCCACCGAGTCTGCGAGTAGCGCGGTCGAGTGGGCGACGATGCCGCCGACGAACTCCACGAAGAACATGGCGAGGTTGATGGCCAGCACAACTTTGAGGATACGCCGCTGGTGCGCGGTCACGTCGGCGGTGATCTCGCAGCAGTCCTTCATGGCTCCAGCCTACGCGCGGCGCGGAGGTTGGCGCGGCGCCGGTCCACTACTCGATGACCTGGGCCGCTCGCAGCAGCAGCGACGGCGGGATCGTCAGGCCGAGGGCCTTGGCGGTCTTGAGGTTGATGGCCAGTTCGAACACGGCCGGCTGTTCGACGGGGAGATCGCCGGGCTTGGCGCCCTTGAGGATCTTGTCGACGAACGCCGCGAGGCGCTTGTTGAGATCGCGACCGTCCGGCCCATAAGCCAGACGCCAGTGATGTTGCCACCCGGGCGTGCCAGGCTCGCTACGAATCCTCCCTGCACAGGATCCCCGCTGAAGACCATGACGATGGGAATCGTCTTCGTAGCGAGGATAATGTCCGGTTTCAGCCCAACGAGCTCCACGGCGAGTGTAGGGAGGTGTTCCAGGCGTCCTTCGGCGTACCGGCGTTCGATGACGACGCTACGGCCCTCGACGTAGCCGACCTCCGCCAGCGCAGCGAAAAGCGGCCCGGTCCCGCTGCCGGGGTGTAGCGCCCCGATCTTAGGCACTTCCCCCGCCTGCTGCGCCCCGGCAGCGCTCGGCGCGGCGAGGGCACCGGCCAGCGAGGTCAGCAGGAAGCGGCGGCGGTCCATGGCGCGACGGTAGGGCAGACGCCGGTCACGAGTCAAATGTCGAGGATCAGGCGACCGGGCCGTCGCGAGACTTGGATCGAGCGCCCCGCCGACGTAGGATGGCGCGGTGAGCAGCGCCCCCCGGCCGCATCCGAGCCTCAACGCCATGCTCCTCTGCGATCACACGATCCGCGAGCAGGGCACCGGCAAGGTCAGCCTCATCGGGATCTTCGAGAACATCAGCGCGGCGCGCTTCCCGGTCGTCCACCGGTCGCTGTCCGTCTACGCCAAGCTCGGCGACGCCGAGGGCGAGTACGCGATCCGGCTGGAGCTGGTGCGGCTCGAGGACAGCCACGTCGTGGCCCAGGGGACGCTGCGCGCCACCTTCGCCGACCGCATGACGCCGGGCGAGATCATCTTCGGGCTCGAGAACCTCGGGCTGGATCGGCCCGGACGCTACGAGTTCCGGCTGCACGCCAACGACCGCTTCGTCGCCGGCAAGTCCTTCGTGGTCGTGCAGACCGCGCCGGCGGCCGCCCCGTGACGCCCATCCTCGAGCTGGAGGCCATCGCCTGCCCGCTGTGCGGAACCCCGGACGCCACGCTGCTCTGCGCCGAGCGCGACCTCGCCCTCGGCGTGCCCGGCCAGTTTCCGCTCGCCCGCTGCGAGCGCTGCGGGCTGCTCTACCAGAACCCGCGCGTGCGCCGGGACCAGCTCGACCGCATGTACCCGGCCGACTATCCGCCGCACGCGCGCGACCCCGACCTCGGCCGGCTGCTGCGCGACCGCTCGCCCGCCGCCCGGTGGGTGCTGGCGCGCGCCCTCGGCTACGGCCATCTCGACACGCGCGACGTCCGCCTCGGTGACCGCCTGCGGGCGCGGCTGCGGCGCCGCCGGGTCATCAAGAATTTCCCGCCGTGGAGCGGCGGCGGTCGCCTGCTCGACGTCGGCTGCGCGACCGGACGGTTCCTGCAGCAGATGGCCTCGGTCGGCTGGCGCGTGAGCGGGATCGAGCTGAATCCGGAGGCCGCCGCCAAGGCGCGCACGGTCACGCCCGACGTGGTCGTCGGCGACCCCGCCGAGGTCACGCTGCCGCCGGCGAGCTTCGACCTCGTTACCGCCTTCCACGTGGTCGAGCACCTGCCCGACGCGGCGGGGGCGGTGCGCAACATGCTCGCGTGGCTGGCCCCCGGCGGCCTCATGGTGATCGAGGTGCCCAATGTCGGCGGCTGGGGCGGTGCGCTCTTCGGCCGCCACTGGTCCGGCCTCGACTTCCCCCGCCACCTGATCCACTTCACGCCCGCCACCATGCGCGCGCTCGTCGAGCGGTGCGGTGGCCGCGTGGTGGACGAGTGGCACTGGTCCAAGCCGCGCTGGATCACCCGCAGCGTGCGGTTTGCGCTCGCCGCGCGCCGGAGCGCCTCCGCCCGCCTGGCCCTCGCCGCGCTCGACAGCCGGCTCGGCGGCGGGCTCGTGAAGCTCGTCCTCGAGGTCGCGCTCAAGGCCGCCGGCCCGGCCCGGCGGGGCGAGGTCGTGCGCTACTTCATCCGCCACGCCGGCCCCGCCTGATGCGCGTCCTCATCCTCACCGCCAGCTACGGCTCCGGCCACAACGAGGCCGCGCGCAGCCTGGCCGCGGGCTTCGTCGCGCGCGGCGTGGGCGTCACGGTGGTGGATCACTTCCGCGAGCTGGTGCACCCGTGGTTCGAGCGCGCCAGTCGCGCCTTCTACATGGCGTTGCTCCGCCGGGCGCCGGCGGTGTGGGGCGCCGCCTACGCGCTCGGCGACCGGATGCCGAGCGACTCGCCGTTCGCGTTCGGCGCGACGCGCCTGGGGATGCCGCGGCTCGCCGCGCTGCTCGACACGCTGGCGCCCGACGCCGTGGTCTCGGTCCACGCCACCCCGGCCGCCGCGCTCTCGGCGCTCGCCGCCGAGGGCCGGCGGCTGCCGCCGCACACCACGGTCGTGACGGACTTCGTGGCGCACAGCCAGTGGATCGCGCGCGGGATCGACCGCTACTGCGTCGCCGCCGACGAGGTCGGGCACGAGTTCGTCGCCCGTGGGATCCCCCGCGAGCGCGTCGTCGTCACCGGCGTGCCGCTGCGGCCGGAGTTCACGGCGGCGGTGGACGCGGGAGCGACTCGCCGGGCCTTGCGGATCCCGGCCGCCGTGCCGGTCGTCCTCGTCATGGCCGGCTCGCATGGCAACGTCGGGCGACTGCCCGACGTCGTACGCACGCTCGCCCGCCTGCCCGGGCCCGTGCAGGGGCTGGTCGTGGCCGGCCACGACGCGGCGCTGGTTGCGCGGCTGCGCCGGGTCGCCGCCGGCAGCGCGACGCGCGTGCTGGGCTACACCGACAACGTGCGCTCGCTCATGGCCGCCGCCGACATGCTCGTGACCAAGGCCGGCGGCATGACGCTGGCCGAGGCGATGGCCGCCGAGCTGCCGATGCTCCTCTACGGCTCGCTGCCCGGCCAGGAGCAGCGCAACGAGCGCTTCGCCTCCCGGGCGGGCGTCGCCCTGGCCGCGCGCTCCCACCCCGAGCTGGGGCGCCTGCTGGAGCGCGCGCTGACCGAGCCCGGCCTCCTCGACCACCTGCGCGACGGGATCCGCCGCGCGCGCCGCCCCGACGCCACGCACCGGGTCGTCGACGCGGTGCTGGCCTCGAGCCGGCTTCGCGCGTGATCGGCGGCGCCCTCGCGCTCGGCGCCGCCGCCTGGATCGGCTGGGCGTGGCTGCCGCACCTGCTCACGCCGGCCTGCGCCTGGCGCGGCCCCCGGGGCGCCCGCCGCCTCGCACTGACCTTCGACGACGGGCCCGATCCGGTGTGGACACCGCGCCTGCTCGACGCCCTCGGCGCCGCCGGCGTGCGCGCCACGTTCTTCCTGATCGGCACGCGGGCCGAGCGGGCTCCCGAGCTGGTGCGGCGGATGGTCGCCGAGGGCCACGAGGTCGGCAACCACTCGTGGTCGCATCGCAGCCTCTGGCTCTGCGGTCCCCGCGCGACCGAGGCCGAGATCCGCCGCGCGCACGACCGGCTCGGCGAGCTGACGGGAACGCCGCCGCGGCACTTCCGGCCGCCGTGGGGGATGGTCAACGCGGCGATGTTCCCGGCGTTGCGCCGCGTCGGCGAGCGTTGCGTGTTCTGGTCGATCCAGCCCGAGGGCCAGCATCCCGCCCCGGCGGCGCGCCAGATCGACTACGTGCTGGCCCGCGCGCACCCGGGCGCCATCGTGGACCTGCACGACGCCGAGGGGACGCCGGCAGCACCGGTGCGACTGTTGGAGGCGTTGCCCGCCCTGCTCGCCGGCCTGCGCGAGCGCGGCTACGCGTTCACGACCGTCGCCGACCTGCTGTCAGCGCGCGGCTGAGGTGATCCGGCTCACGTCCCAGCGGTAGATCGCGTCGTCGTCGCCGCCCGAGTAGAGGAACCGCCCGTCGCGCGAGAACACCACGGCGTAGCTCGTCTCCGCCGGCGACGTCACCCGCGCCAGCGGGGCCCCGCCCGGCAGCCTCCACAGCCGGATCGGCGAATCGCGGTGCGCGGAGGCCACGAGGCGCCCATCCCGGCTCGCTGCGACGGCCATCACCTCCGGGCCGGGATAGATGCCGTACTGCTCCCAGCGCCCCACCGGCTGGTCGGTCCGATCGAGCGACAGCACGCTATCGGAGGTGGTCGACGCGAGATTCCACAAGCGCAGCGTCTGATCGGCGGCGCCCGACACCAGCGTGCGGCCGTCGGCGGTGACGGCGAGTGCGTGGACGGTGTTCTGATGGCCGCGCAGCGTGCCCACCAGCGTTCCGGCCGCCACGTCCCACGCGTAGATGACGTCGTCGGCCGTCCCGGTGAAGAGGCGGGCGCCGTCCGGGGTGAACGCCAGGCCGCGCACGGTGTTAGCGTGCGACAGCGTCCGCAACGTCTGCCACGTCCTGGCGTCCCACAGCCGCACCGTCGTGTCGCGACCGCCGGAGGCGAAGACGCGCCCGTCGGGACTCCAGGCGAGCACGCGGATCGACTGCGTGTGGCCGTGCAGCGCCGTCTCCAGCTGCCGCGTTGCGACGTGCCAGATACGAACCACGAAGTCGTCGGAGCCGCCGGCGGCCAGGCTGCCGTCGGTCGAGATCGCCGCCACCCACATCGTCGGCCGCCACCAGCCGCGCGACAGGACCGCCTCCGACACGCCGGTGGCCGCGTCCCACACACGTACGGTGCCGTCGCGGCTGCTCGACACGAGTCGCCGGCCGTCCGCAGAGATGGCCAGGCTCGTCACCGTGTGGCGGTGACCGCGGAAGGTGCCCACCAGCGAGGAGGGCGTCGGGACGTCGGCCCGTCCCCCGGCGCAGGCGCCGGCGACGAGCGCCACCAGGACCAGCAGCAGCCAGGCCAGTGGCGCGGCCGGCCGGGGAAGGGACGTCATCGTCGCCTCAGGGAATCGAGGGCACCCCGACCAGTCCGCCGGCGGCGGCCGAGGAAACGCAGGAACTCGGCACCCTCGCCGAGCCGGCGCCGGAGCACTGCGCGATCGCGGAGCATCTCGCCGCCGATCGCGAAGATCTTCCGGGGCCGGAAGTAGAAGCGCCGGTAGAGCCGCTCGAGCGAGGCGAAGATCTCGTCGCGGGTCAGGTGCGGATAGCCCAGCACGCTCGTCTGCACGCCGCCCGCGTCGACCAGGTCGTCCTCCTGCAGCCAGCCCTGCTCGCGCGCCTGGCGGTAGAGCGCCGTGCCGGGATACGGCGCCGCCAGGGACACCTGGATCGTGTCGGGGTCGATGTCGAGCGCGAACCGCAGCGTCTCCTCGATCGTCTCCCGCGTCTCCCCCGGGAGTCCCATGATGAACGTGCCGTGGATCCTGATCCCGAGCGCCCTCGCGTGGCGGGTGAACTCACGCGCACGGTCGATCCGGATGCCCTTCTTGATGTTGTTGAGGATCGCCTGGCTGCCCGACTCGTAGCCGACGAGGAGCAGCCGCAGGCCGTTGTCCTTGAGGACCTGCAGGGTCGCGGACGGCACGTCGGCCTTGGCGTTGCACGACCACGTCACCCCCAGCCGCCCCAGCCCCCGGGCGATCGCCTCGGCCCGCGGCAGGTCGTCGGTGAAGGTGTCGTCGTCGAAGAAGTACTCCTTCACCTCGGGAAACAGCCGCGTGGCATGCTCGATCTCGGCCACGACGTGCTCGACCGAGCGCGTGCGATAGCGGTGGCCACCCACGGTCTGCGGCCACAGGCAGAAGGTGCACTTCGAGCGGCAGCCGCGGCCCGTGTAGAGCGAGACGTAGGGATGCAGCAGGTACCCGATGAAGTACTGCTCGACCGCGAGGTCGCGCTTGTAGACGTCCACCACGAACGGCAGCCGGTCCATGTCCTCCAGCACGGCGCGCTCGGGCGTGCGCTCGACGTGGCCGTTGGTACGGTAGGACAGCCCCGCCACCCGGTCCAGCGGTCGCCCCTGCGCGATCTCCTGGATCGTGAAGTCGAACTCGCTGCCGGCGACGAAGTCGATCGCCCGCGACGCGCCCAGCGCCCTCTCGCGCGCCACCGCCACGTGGGCGCCGACGAAGCCCACGCGCAGGCACGGATTGCTCTCGCGCAGCGCCTCGGCCACCTTCACGTCGTGGGCGAAGGAGGGCGCGCTCGTGTGCAGCACGGCCAGGTCGTAGTCGCGCGCCCGCGGCACCACGTCGTCCAGCGTCAGGCCGGCCGGCGGCGCATCGACGAGCCGCGAGCCCGGCACCAGCGCCGCCGGCTGCGCCAGCCACGTCGGATACCAGAACGACCGCACTTCGCGACGGGCCTGGTAGCGGGAGCCGGCGCCGCCGTCGAACCCCTCGAAGGACGGCGGGTGCAGGAACAGCGTCCTCAGGTAGTCGGGCATCCGGCTCATCTTAGCTGATCGCCGCCGCGCTCATCGGTTCACGTAGAGCCGCCGGCCGCCCCCGACGGCGACGAGCTGCACCTCCGTCAGCTGGGCCACGACACTGCGCTCCGGCGCCCGCCCGGTGACCAGCCACACCCGGTGCGGTCCCTGCCACGCCCGGCCCAGCCTCGCCCGGTCCCAGAAGGCGTCGCGCGCCGGGGCGCGGGTCGCGCCGAAGCCGAGCACGCTGCGGCGCCCCTCGACGATCACCGGCCGGCGGCCCGAGTACCACTCCAGCGCGCCGGCGTTCTCGATCGGCCCCTCGTGCGCGACGATGTCGTCCGGCGCCGCCCGCCGCCCCACCTCCTCGGCGATTCCCTTCACCGCGCGGTGCGCCGACACCAGGCTGAGCCCGCTCGCCGCGCTCGGCAGCAGCAGGCTGAGCGTGACGACGGTCGCGTAGACGGCGACCGCCCGGGCCCGCGCCACCGCGGCGAGGGCGAGCGCGACGGCGCCGACGCCCAGGACGAGCGCGGCGGCGCCGACGAGCGGCCGGAACGACGACCACGCGGGCACCGGCGGCGGCCCCAGGGCGACCGCGCTCTTGCGGGTGGCGACGTCGCTGGCGCCGATCACCACGGACATGAACGCGGAGCCGTCGGTGAGCCAGGCCAGCGCGCAGACGAGCGCCAGCGCGCCGAGGATTGCCGCGTGGACGCCGGCGAGCCAGCGCACGCCGAGATCGCGCCAGCCGCGCGCCGCCAGCAACGCCACGGCCGGGTACGCCGGCAGTCCGTAGTGCGGCAGCCGGAACGGCGACAGTGCCGTCAGGACGAACACACCGCCCACCCACAGCGCCAGCGCGATCCACGGGACCTCGGCCGGATCGCGCCAGGCCCGCTCGCGGACCAGGCCGACGACGACGGCGGCGGCCGGCACGACCCACGGCGCCGCACCCAGCAGGGCCACGGTCGCGAACTCCATGGCCGACAGCGGCACGTCCTCGTCCGGAAAGACCCGGGCGCGCGCGACGTTCAACACGTGATTGTCCACGACCGTGTACCAGGTGAAACCCGGCGTGGCCACTTCCGCCAGCGCCCACCAGCCGAACGCCAGCGCAAGCGCCAGGGCGACGCCCGGCCACGGCAGCCAGCGCCCCACCGGCCGGCCGTGCCCGGCCAGCGCCATGGCCAGCCCGATGGCGAGCGGCGGCGCCAGCGTTCCGAGCGGGTCCTTGGCGAGCGCCGCGACGCCGAATACCGCCAGGCCGGCCACGACGCGCGCCGGCCGCCGGTCCACGAGGCCGGACAGCGTGAGGGCGAAGCCGAGGGCCAGCGCGGCGACGAAGAGGGCGTCGGGGCGGACGTAGCGCCCGTAGACGAAGAAGCCGAGCGAGCCGAGCAGCGCCAGGCCCGCCACCAGCCCGGTGCGGGCGTCGCCGAGCTTGGCGCCGAGCCAGGCCGTGGCGGCCACCGCGAGCAGGGCCGCGAGGGCGGACACGACCCGGGCGGCGGCCTCGCTGGGACCGGCGATCGAGAACGCGGCGGCCAGCAGCGCGTAGAGCAGCGGGGGCTTGTCGACATACTCGACGCCGCCGAGGGTGAGCGGGAGCGCGCGGCCCGCGTTCAGCAGCTCGCGAGCGATCTCGGCATGCATCCCCTCGCCCGGATCGTCGAACGGCACGGCGCCGAGACCGGACAGCAGGAACGGCGCCGCCGCCGCGGCCGCCAGGCCGGCCGCGGCCAGGGCCGAGGCGCGCGGGCTCAGGTGCGGGATACCAAAAACACGCCGAGCACGATGAAGCCGATGCCGGTCCAGCGGGCCGCCGTCACCGGCTCCCCGAGAAACGTCTGCGCGAGCAAGGCCACGACGATGTAGTCGAAGGCCGTCATGGGCAGGATCTTGCTCACGTCGGCTCGCGACAGCAGCGTCAGGTAGAGGAAGAAAAACGCGGCCTGCAGCACGACGCCGCCCACGACCCACGGATTGCTGATCGTGCGGCCGATCATCCCCCCGACCATCGTGCTCGACGCCTCCGTGAGGTCGCCGATGGTCTTCATGCCCTTGGCCAGCAGCACGTGGCCGGTGCCACCGAGCATCCCCGCGATGAGGACCAGCAGCAGGGTCTTGATCACAGGGCCTTCCCGATCGCGTCGAGCAGCGCCTTCTCGACGTTCTGCGTGGTGTCGGTCAGAGGCTCGTCCTTGTCGACGAACAGGATGCGCTCCCGCTTGAACACCGTGCGCTCGACGCTGACGATCGTGCGGCTGTCCCCCGCCGCCTTGACGTGCAGCTGCAGGCGGTGGCGCACGCCCTTTTCGTACACGCCGTAGTTCTCGCCGTCCATGCGGCGGGACTCGGTCGTGATGAAGCCGATGGCGCGGTCGGCCTTGTCCACGTCCCAGCCGAGGTGCTTGAGCACCGCCTCGGTCGTGGTCCAGACGCGCTCGACGGGCGCGTTGAACGTCCGCTCGATCGACCCGGCCCCCGCCACCGTGCCGGCGATCAGCAGGGTCAGCGCCATCGCCCCCAGGCTCGTCTTCATCTCGTCTCTCCCTCCGGAGTCGGCGGACCGGCGGCGAGCCGCCCGTGGTGCATACGGTACACGGCGTCGGCGCCGACGACGGCGTCGGCGCGATGGCTCACCACGACGACGGCGGCCCCGGCCCGGGCCCGCCCGTGCAGGGACTGCAAGATGACGCGCCCGTTGGCGTCGTCGAGGTTTCCCGTGGGCTCGTCGGCCAGCAGCACCGGTGGGTCGTTCAGCACCGCGCGGCAGAACGCCACGCGCTGCTGCTCGCCCCCCGAGAGCTGGGGCGGATAGTGCTGCTCGCGCTCGGCCACGCCGAACTGCGCCAGCAGCTCGCGGGCCCGGCGCCGCGTGTCGGGCCCGCGGCGGCCGGCGTAGCGTCCGGCCAGCAGCACGTTGTCCAGCGCGGTGAGCGAGGGCAGCAGCAGGAACGACTGGAACACGAAGCCGACGTGGCGGCCCCGCGCCCGGCTGCGGGCCGACCGCCGGAGCGCACTGACCCGCTCGCCTCCGATCAGGATCTCCCCGCTGTCGGCGTCCTCCAGCAGCCCCAGCACGTTGAGCAGCGTGCTCTTGCCGGAGCCGGAGGCGCCCAGCACGACGGCGAGATGCCCGGCCGGGACCTTCAGGTCCACGGCGTCGAGCGCACGGATCGGCGGGCCGGCGGGCGCCCGGTACGACTTCACCAGGCCCCGCGCCTCAAGCACCGCGGCGGATCGCCTCGGCCGGCGAGAGCCGCACGACCCGCACGGTGGCGTAGGCCGCCGCCGCCGCGCCGAGCAGCACCGAGAAGACGAGCGCCCCACCCAGCAGCCGCCCGGAGAACAGGAAGAGCTGCTGCCCCGTGCGGGCCACCCAGCCGTCCACGGCGGCGCCGAGGAGCATCGCCAGGCCGACGCCGACCACGCCGCCCGTCAGGGTCACCGCGAGCGCTTCGCCCAGGACCTCGCCGCCGAGCTGCAGGTCGGTGGCGCCCAGCGCGCGCTTGACACCGAAGTCGCGGATCCGCTCGAAGACCGCGGCGGCCACCGTGTTGGCCAGCGACAGCCCGCCGATCACGAACGCCAGCACGCCGATACCGACCAGCAGCGCCGAGAAGAACGCGGTCGAGGAGCGCAGGAGCTGGCTCAGCTCGCTCGGGATCTGCACGTTCACGCCGGGCACGCGCTCGGCGATGCGGTGGGCGACCGCGTCGGGGTCCTCCCCCTCGCGCCAGCCGACGGCGGCGCCGGTGTTGAGGTCGGGCGCGTTGAGGGCGGCGGCCCCCGTCGCGATGACGGTGCGCAGCAGCGGGTCCTTGGCGACCCACTGCTGGCGCGCGTCCTCGATCGACACCACCACGAACCGGTCGGGGGCCGTGAGCGTGCGCTCGAGGATGCCGACCACCTCGTACGCCGTGCCCTCGAGCGTCAACTGGCCACCGACGCGAAGGCCGCGCGAGGAAGCGAACGACGAGCCCACGACCGCGACGCGACGATCGCCGGGGCGAAGGTAGCGCCCCTCGCCGACCGGCAGCCGCGGGTAGTGGCGGTTCGGGGTCTCCACCGAGAGGTCGACACCGAGCACCAGCTCCTGCGTGAGGGTCATGAACTGCGAGGTGGAGGGGTTCAGCGGCAGCATCACCTGGGCCTGCACGCCGGAGACGCCGGGCACCTCGGCGATCGCGCGGATGCTGGCCGCCGGCAGCAGGCCGCCGGCGGTGAAGCCGGTGCCCATCCCCATCCCGCGCCCGGCGACCGAGATCTGGCCCAGCACGAAGCGGTCGCCGCCCTCGACGAAGCGCACGATGCGCTCGGCCATCGCGCCCAGCGCCACGATCCCCGCCACGCCGATCGCGATGCCCGCGATCGTGAAGGCATAGCTCCTGAGAACTTTCACCACTCGAGGCGCGACTCCACCGGCCGCCCCGTGAGGCGGCGGAGCCCGGTGTTGATCCGGGTGAGGCCGAAGAGGAGGGACAGCGCGAAGCGGACGCGCAGGGGCATGCGGATGAAGCTACCGCCGGAGAGGACGTTGAGGACGGCGGTCACCATGCCGAAGACGTTCCTGGGCTGCAGGAACAGGTCGAGGAACGCCGGCTCGTAGTACTTGTGGATGAACCTGAAGAACGGCGCCACCCCACGCCAGACCTTCCGCTCGTAGGCGGCGAAGCGCCGGACCGAGAAGCGGCCGTCGGCGAAGGCGTCCAGCACCGCGGCGGCGGCCAGCTCGCCGGTCCGCATGGCGATGAAGACGCCGCTGGAGAAGATCGGGTCGATGAAGGCGATGGCATCGCCAACGCACAGGTAGCGATCGCCCACGATCGGCGCGTTGGTGTAGGCGAAGTTCGCCGTGCGGTGGATCGGCGTCACCCGCTCGGCCCTTCCCAGGTGCTCGTGCACCTGGCGGCACCGGCGCACCATCGACTCGAACAGCTCCTCGGGCGTGCCGGCATGCTCGCGCACCGTGCGGGCGTGCAGGACGGCGCCGACGCTGGTCACGTCGTTGCTGAACGGGATCCACCAGAACCAACCCCCGTCGAACAGGTAGACGCGGAGGTTGCCCTCCTCGATCCCCGGGAAGCGGTCGGCGCCGCGATAGTGCGCGAAGAGCGCCACCTTCCCGAGGTTGGGCACGCGCTGCCGGCGTCCGACGCGCGCGGCCAGGAAGGCGTCCCGCCCGCTCGCGTCGACCAGGAACCGAGCCCGGTAGCTCGTGCGCTCGCCCCCGCTGTCCGCCTCGAGCGTCACGCCCTCGGCGTCGAACGCCACCGACCCCACGCTGGCCGGCTGGTACACCTGCACGCCTTGCTTGCGCGAATGCTCGAGCAGGATCGCGTCGAACTCCGCGCGGGGGACGTTGTAGGTCCAGTTCGGCCACGGCATGCCGCGCAAGAAGTAGAAGCTGTGCCCGAGGCCGGTCTCCTGGTCCTGGAAGGTCGCTCCGTACTTCACCTGGAAGCCACCCTGCGCGACCGGCTCCAGCACGCCGAGGCGCTCGAGCAGGAGCATGGTGGCCGGCACCAGCGACTCACCGACCTTGAAGCGCGGGAACGCCTCGCGCTCGAACAACCCCACGCGGAGACCGCCCCGCGCCAGATGGGTGGCGACGGTCGAGCCGCCCGGCCCGCCGCCGATGACCGCGACGTCGTAGGTCGGGGGCGTCATGACCGCTCCGCCAGCGCGTCCGTCGTCGCCCGCGGCCGCGGCGCTTCGTCCTCGCCCACCGGCACCCCGCCGTACACGGCGTCGACGAGCGGCGTGATCACGTCGGGCAGACGCTCGCCGGCCACCGTCTGCAACAGCAGCAGGGGAAGCGCCAGCGGTGCGGCCAGCGTGGCCGCCGCCGCCGCCCCGGTGCCCCGCGCCCGAGTGCTGCGCCAGATGGCGCCGAGGCGGAGGCCGGCGCGCCGCGCGGCCGCGGCGCCGAACGCCGCGCTCCACCGCGCCGGCGAGTCGGCGTAGGGAGACGCCGCCTCCAAGATCGCCGCGTGGCGATTGGCCAGACGGTCGGACTCGAAGACCGAGAACAGCTCGCCGGCGATGGTGCGGATCTCCCGCGCCCACCGCCGGACCACGCGCCCGGCGAGGAAGCCGCCGATCGCCACGCCGTCGCGCACGGGCCGGAAGCGGCTGCGCTCCTGCGCGCGCGCGATCGCCGCCACGCCGACCTCCTCGACCGACCAGCCACGGTCGGCGGCGGCCAGCAGGATCTCCGTCTCGAACACGAACCCGCCCCGACGCGTGCGCACCTCGTCGAAGAGCGCCAGGGGGTAGACGCGGAACCCCGATTGGCTGTCGCGCACCGCCAGCCCGCTCGTCCAGTTCGCGAAGAAGTTGGCGACCCGGATCGCGTTGCGGCGTGTGCCCAGCGAGGCGCCGGGGCCGTCGAGCCGGTTGCCGACGATGACCGTGCGCCGGGCCCCGCGCGCGGCCTGCAGCAGCGCGGGAATGGCCTCGGGGTCGTGCTGGCCGTCCCCGTCGAGGGTCACGACCACCGAGGCGCCCTGGCGCCGCGCGGCCGCGATGCCGGTGAGCAGCGCCTGGGCCTTGCCCAGCCGCCGGGAATGCCGCAACACCTCGGCGCCGGCCTGGGCCGCGATGGCGCCACTGTCGTCGCGGGAGCCGTCGTCCACCACGAACACCGGGCCGTAGACCCGCGCGGCGGCGACCACGCGGCCCACCGTCGCCGACTCGTCGAAGACCGGGATCACGATCACCGCCGTCATTCTGCCTCCACAATCAGTGCAATATGGCCGCCGCCGCGGCCGAGCCCGTGAACCAGACCGCATCCGCCCACGCGCCGTGGCTCGCCGCCGCCGCCATCGGGCAGCAACCCGGCGCGCGCGGTCCACGCCGCCGCCGCCACGTGCAGGGCGCCGAGGCCGGCGTGATGGCCGAGCAGCGGGCCGAGCGAGACCGCCGGCGCGCGGCCGGGGCCGAGCGCGGCCGACACGACCTGCGACTCCCAGGCGTCGCGCGGCCCATCGCCGCTCGCGGAGACGTAGAGCCAGCCCGGCGCCGGCCGCGCGGCCCGCGCCAGCGCCTCCTCGATCGCCCGCGAGGCGGTCCGCCGGCCCACGCCCCACGGCCGGGCCGGCAGCGAGCGCCACGCCGCACCGGCGATCCGGCCGAGGATCGTCGCGCCGCGCGCGCGGGCCACCGCCGCCGCCTCGAGCACCAGGAAGGTCGCGCCCTCGCCGCGGACGCCGTCGTCGCCGAGCGCGTCCAGCATCTCGGCCACCAGCGGATCCAGCTCGTCGACGCCGCCGGCCAGCACCGCGTCCACGCGGCCGCTCGCCACCGCCGCCACCGCCCGCGCGACGGCCAGCTCGCCGGAGATCGTCGGCACGTTGATGGTGAGCGACAGCTCCCGCGAGGCGACGGCGATCGCCGTGGCCGCCGCCATCGTGTTCATCACCGTGTTGGGAAAGAGCAGCGCCGAGAGGCCGGCCGGTCCCCGGGCGAGGTAGCCGTCGGCGAAGGCGATGGTCGACGTGAAATCGCCCAGCTCGCTGCCGACCACGAGTCCGAGCCCCGACGCCGGATCGACGCCGGACTCGGCGACGGCGAGGCGGCCGGCCGCGATCGTGAGCTGGCACACCCGGGCGAGGCGTCGGGCCTCGCCGGGATCGATCAGTCCCGCCAGCGTGGCCTCGGGCAGCCGCACGGCCGGTCGGGCGCCCCCGGCGCGCGAGCGCTCGGCCGCCCGCGGCTGGCGCAGCCAGGCGCCGAGGGCCGGCGAGGCGCCCACGATGGCCGCGTTGACCACGCCCACACCGGTGATGACGACTCCGCGTCGCTGCGACTGCGACATCCGCTCAGGCGTGCCGGAAGAGGAGGGTGACGTTCTGCCCGCCGAAGCCGAACGAGTTCGAGATCGCGTGCTCGACGACGGCCTCGCGGGCGACGCGCGGCACGCAATCGAAGTCGACCTCGGGATCGGGCGTGGTGAGGTTGGCCGTGGGCGGCACGGTCTCGTGGGTGAGCGCCAGGATCGTGGCGACGGCCTCGAGGCTCCCGGCCGCCGCCATGGTGTGGCCGATCATCGACTTGCTCGAGCTGACGAGCACGCGGCCGCTCCCGAAGACCCGCCCGATGGCGCGCGCCTCGATGCGGTCGTTCTGGGGCGTGGCGGTGCCGTGGGCGTTGACGTAGCCGACCGCGTTCGGCGCCACGCCCGCCGCGGCCATGGCGGCACGCATCGCGCGCACCATACCCTCGCCGTCCGGCTGCGGTGCGGTGACGTGATAGGCGTCGGTCGTCATCCCGTGGCCGGCCAGCTCGGCGTAGGCCCGCGCCCCGCGCGCCCGCGCGTGCTCGGCTGCCTCCAGCACGATGAACGCCGCGCCCTCGCCGATCGACATCCCCCGGCGATCCCGATCGAACGGGCGGCAGGGTTCCGGATCGAGCAATTTGAGCGCGTTGAAGCCCATGAAGCACAGCCGGGTCACCGCGTCCACGCCGCCGGCCACGGCGCAGTCGACGACGCCGTCGGCGATCAGCTCGGCGGCCTCGGCCAGCGCGACCGCGCCCGACGAGCAGGCGGTGACGACCGTGTGTCGCGGCCCCCCCAGCCGCATGCGGTGCGCGAGCGTCTCGGCGTGCGCGGCCGGGAGCATGGAGCGCAGCGAGGCCGCCCACCCCGGCGCGCGCTCTCCGCGCGCTCGCGCCCAGTACCAGCTCTCGGCCTCGAGCATCCCACCGCCGACGGCGCCCACGATGAGCGCGGCCCCGGCCCGCTCGGTGCCGCCGAGCCCGGCGTCGTCGAGGGCCTCGACGGCGGCACCCAGCGCGAGTCGATCGGCCCGCGAGCGCCGCGGCGAGCCCGCGACGATCTCCGGCACCTCGGCGGCGATGCGGCAGCGGAAGCCCTCGGCGTCGATGAGCGTGAGCGGCCGGATGGCGCAGGTACCGGCGGCGAGGCCCGCCCAGAACGCCTTGACGCCCGTGCCGAAGGGACTCACGGCCCCCAGACCGGTGACGAGGACACGCCTCATGCGGCGCCGAGCCGTCCCTCGATGAACCGCGACAGGGTGTCGAACGAGGTGAAGTGCGCGCTGAGGTTCTCCGACTCGTCGAGCACGACGCCGAACCGCTCCTCGATCGCGATCGACAGCTCGATGAAGTCGAGCGAGTCCAGGCCGATGGAGCCCTCCACTCCCTTGGGCAGCGGTGTCGCCTGGACCACCTCGGCGGCGCGGCGCGGGTCGAACTTCAGCCGCGCGACCAGGATCGTCTTCAGCTCGTCGAACACTTCCTTCGCTTCCATGCCCCTCCTGCTCGCCTCGTCGCTCACACCCGGACCGGCCGGCCGGCGACCGCCAGCTCGATGGCGGCCGTGCGGCCCCGCCAGGTCCCGCTCACGAGCGCCGCGCGGCTGCCCGCCTCCCGGGCGAGGGCCAGCGCCACCAGCGGCGCGCACGCCAGCGTCCGGCCCGCGCGCGCCTCGGCTACGCGCTCCAGCGGCGCCACGGCGGCGGCGGCGCGGAACGCCGGGGCCGTGGCGCCGGGGCCGATCAGCGCGCACGCCGCCGACTCCACCATCGGCCCCGGCAGCGTCCAGCGGGCGCGCCGCCACAGCGTCGCGCACGCCGCGAACGTCTCGACGGCGAGCACGAGCGCCCGCTCGCACTGCCCGCCGGCCAGCAACCGCCCGGCCTGCCAGAGCCCGTCCACCGTGGCGGTGGGGCCACCGATCAGGATGACATAAGGTCCCGTCAGGCCGAACTCGATTGCGACCTCGCCCGGCAGCACGCTGGGTGCCGTGTACGGGAAGTGCAGCGTCCCCGCCTGCCCCGCCAGCCAGTCGACGTTCGACGCCCCGTACGCGGCCGCGGTCACGAACACGAGCGCGGTGCGCGGGCCCCGGATCGCCTCCCGGTCGAGGCCAGCATCCCGCAGCATCGCCTCGACCGCGACGACGCCGAGCAAGCATTCGCGCGTGGCCCGTCGGAAGCGCTCGCCGTCCAGGACCGGCCGGGCCAGCGGAATCACGCCGCGGCCCGTGGCGGCGACGCGCGCATCGGCCGGCAGGGCCGCAGCGCCCTCTCCCCAACCCGTCAATAGTCCCACGGCCTCGACGCGTGCGCCCGATGTCATCGCGGCCGCCTCACAGGCTCGCCTCCAGCACCAGGGCGGCGTTGCAGCCGCCGAAGCCGAGCGAGGTGCTGAGCATCCGCCGGGGCCTGACCGCCCGGCACGCGCCCGGCACGTAGTCGAGGTCACAGGCCGGGTCAGCCTCCTCGTACCCCACCGTCGGCGGGATCCACCCGTCGCGGCCGGCCAGCAGGCACATGATGGCCTCCAGCGTGGCCGCCGCCCCCATCGTGTGCCCGAGCGCGCCCTTGATCGAGTTAACCGGCACCACGCCGGCGCGGTTGCCGAGCACCCGGCGCAGCACGGCGGTCTCGATCCGGTCGTTGAGCACGGTGCCGGTGCCGTGGGCGCTCACGAAGTCCAGGTCGGCCGCGTCCACGTCGCCCGCGGCCAGCGCCGCCCGGATCGCCGCCTCCAGCCCGCGCCCCTCGGCGTCGGGGGCGGCGATGTGGGAGGCGTCGCTGCCGCTGCCGTGCCCGAGCAGCCGGCCCAGGCGCGGGCCGCGGGCGTCGGGCTCGCGGGTCAGCAACACCAGGCCGGCGGCCTCGCCGAGGAGCAGGCCGGTGCGGCGCCGGTCGAACGGCCGCACCCGCTCGCGCGCGAGCGAGCGAAGCGCGTCGAACCCGCGCATCACGAAGCGGCACAGGATGTCGTAGCCGCCGGCCACCACGAGGTCGGCGGCGCCCTCGCGCAGCAGGTCGGCGCCGAGCCCGAGCGCGGTCGCGCCCGAGGCGCACGCCGACGACACCGTGACGACCGGCCCGCGCGCGCCGAGCCACGCGGCCAGCGCGTGGGCCGGGCTGTCGTAGAGCCCGTCGAGCGCCCGCCGCGCGCTCCGGTCGTCGGCCAGCGCGTGGTCCAGCTCCTCCACGCCGCCGAGCGCGGTGCCGACGATCACCGCGATGCGCTCGGGGTCGGCGTCCAGGCTGGCGCGCGCGCCCAGGTCGGCGGCGGCCGCGACGAGCAGCGCGGTCGCCCGCGAGCGGATGCCGAGCGCCACCGGCGGCAGCTTCTTGATCTCGCCGCCGCGGCCGACGCGCAGGTCGGCGGTCGGAAACCGCTCGATGGCCGACAGGCCGTCGGCGCCGGCGAGGAGACCGGACCAGAACGCGTCCAGGTCGAGCCCGATCGGCGTGGCCACGCCGGCGGCGAGGATCGCGACCGGGTCAGGACGCAGGGGTCGCGCTCCACACGTCGAAGAAGTTGAACCACTGCTCGGGCGCGCGACGGATCATCGCCTCCAGCACGGCGACCCACTGCGCGAGCGCGGCGGCCTCGCCGCCGGTGGCGACGTGGATCGCCCGGGCCATGACCACCGTGTAGCGCAGATCGGCATCGAGCAGGCAGAAGGCCGGCACGACGGGGACCGCCGCGGCCCGGCCGAGCACGAACGGGCCGAGCGGGAACGGTGCCGGGGCGCCGAAGAAATCGACGAGCGCATCACCGCGGGTGCCGAGCGCCCGATCGCCCTGCAGCGCGACGATCTCGCCGCGCCGCAGCGCCGCGACCAGCGGCACCATCGCGGTCGGATCGCCGCGCCGCACGAAGCGCACCGGCGACGGACCGCCGCGCAGGAAGCGCTCGACGCGGGGATCGGCCTCGGCGGCGACGATCACGTGGGTCGGCCGCTTCAGGCGCGTGGCCAGCAGGCGCCCGCCCAGCTCCCAGTTGCCCAGGTGCGCGGTGACCAGCACGAGCCCACGCCCCTCGGCGATCGCCGCCAGCAGGTGCTCGTCGCCCTCGATGCGCGTCACCAGGCGATCGGGGCGCGCCTCGCGCCGGTTGGTGCTGATGAGGTCGGCGAAGCAGATGGCGAAGTGGCGGAAGATCTCGGCGACGAGGGCCTCCCGCTCGCGCGGGCTGGCCTGCGGGCGGACGCGAGCGACGTTGGCGCGCACCCGCGCCTGCTCGGCCGGAAACCAGTCGGCCGCGCGGCGCGCGACCGCGCGGGCCAGGGCCAGGCGGGCCGGCCGCGGCAGCGCGCCGGCCAGCACGGCGCCGGCGCGATAGATCGCCGGCCGGTTGAGCCGGTGCGTGTACCAGCGCGGCGCCACCGCCGGCGGGGCCGCGGATTCCAGCGAGGGGCGCGTCACAGCCGCCACGAGTAGTACATCCGAAAGGCGCGGATGAGACCGGGCTCGGTGTCGTAGAGGCGGGTGGCCCGGAAGCGGCTCTCCTCGCTGTCGAACGTCATCAGGCCGGGCTCACCGGGGTCGTTGGAGTCCCACACGACGAACTCCACCCCCGGCGGCGCCAACCGGTACGCGTAGGCGACGACGGTGTGGTTCAGCTCGGGCTTCGGCCAGTTGGTCACGAGCAACTGCACGAGGCGGCCGGCGTCGAGCTCATCCATCACCTCGCGCGCCACCTCCGCCTGATGGCCGCGGGTCACGGGAAACGTCACCCGCCAGTTGGTCCAGTGCACGAGCGTCCAGAAGCGCCCGCCCAGCCCGGCCTTGACCGCCGCCTCCTCCGCGCGCGAGAACTCGCGCAGGTTGGCGTAGCCCGGGATCACGACGCGGTCGTCAGCGGGCGACACGGGCTCCCAGGGCGCGTGCGCCGCGACCTCCCGCACGCGCTCGGCGTAGGCCTCGGACGACAGGCGCGGCGCCCGCGGGTCGAAGCGCGCGAAGGCGAAGAACTGGCGCAGGCCGCGCGCGAGCACGAAGCAGTAGTTGGCATAGAGATCGCCGCGGTCGGGATTGCGAGCCCGGATCTCGTTGGGGAACGTGAAGGTGTCGGTCGAGAAGGAGAAGCCCGGCACCGACGCCCGGCGCTCCGGCCGCGGGACGGAGGGCGCCGGCTCGACCGAGGCGCACGCCGTGGCAAGGAGCGCGATGCCGACGGCGATCCAGCAATTCAAAATCTCCTGGCTCCTCCTGATTGAACTGGGGGCCCCGACATGGCCCCCAGACCCCCAACGCTCGGAGCGTCCCGGCGAGCCGTGACGCTCCTCGATGATGCGCTTGCCGCACGGGGGCCCCGACATGGCCCCCAGACCCCCAACGCTCGGAGCGTCCCGGCGAGCCGTGACGCTCCTCGATGATGCGCTTGCCGCACGGGGGCCCCCACATCGCCCCCAGACCCCCAACGCTCGGAGCGTCCCGGCGAGCCGTGACGCTCCTCGATGATGCGCTTGCCGCACGGGGGCCCCGACATGGCCCCCAGACCCCCACTCACTCGGGACGCCCCGGCGAAGCCGTGGCGCCCCTCGATGATGCGACCGGCTCCTGAACGGCTACCCTAAACGGCCGCCTGCGCCCAGGTCAAGGCCGGCGGCCTGGCCGACGCGCCACCGTGTGCTATCCTCGATTCCGCTCTCCGATGACCAGCGCTATCGCCGCGCTCTATCGGGCCTTTTACGATGGCGTGCTGAGCCGTCTCCCCGAGCCCACGGCGATTGCCCTGGGGCAGACGGCCCTGCGCCTGCTGCCCATCGACCATCTCGCCGTGTTCCGTCTGGAGGACCCGCGCTTGCGGACCACGCTCGGCGGCGTGGCGCTGGCCAACCCGCTCATCCTGGCCGCGCAGTACTACGACCCGCGCATCCTGCGACGCGCGATGGGCCTGGGGTTCGGCGCGATCACGGCCAAGACCATCACCGTGAATCCCCGGCCGGGGCATCCGCCGCCGAACCTCGTGCGACGCCGCTCGGCAGCGGGGCCGGGCCTGGTGAACTGCAACGGATTCCAGAACCCCGGGCTGGAGGCCTTCGCGGCCTCGATCGGCGGGCTGCCACGCCGGGTCCCGCTGATCGTGAGCGTGGCCGGCGAGTCGGTGGACGACTACGTGCGGCTCGTGCGCTCGCTGGCGCCGCTCGGCGATCTCGTCGAGATCAACATCTCCTCGCCCAACACGAAGCTGGTCTACGCGTGGAACGAGCGCCCGCACCAACTCCGCGCGGTGCTGGAGGCGCTGGCCGCCGTGTCCCCGCGCCCGCTGATCCTCAAGCTCTCGCCCGATTTCGCGGAGGCGAACGAGGGCGTCATCATCCCGGCCGCCCTGCAGGCCGGTGTGCGCATCGTGAACTACGGCAACACGCGCCGGATCGAGGACCCGCGGCTGTCGCAGCGCTCCGGTGGGCTCAGCGGACCGGAGATCTTCGCGGCGACGCTCGACAACCTGCGGCGCACGCGCAAGCGTTTCGGCGACGCGCTCGAGGTCATCGCCACTGGCGGGGTCGACTCACCCGACAAGGCCGCCGCGCTGCTCGCCGAGGGCGCGCGTGCCGTCGGATATTTCACGGGATTCATCACGCGCGGCCCCATCCTCGCGCGCCGAATTCTGGAACGGCTGGTGCAGGGCCCGTAAGTTGCTCACAGGTTATCCACTTGTCCACACGTATCCACAGACGCGAAATTCGCACGGTCTGACGCGGTCTCGCGAGCAGGTGTCGACGAATCGCCGCATCATTCGTCCACAAGATGCCCCTGTCGGAATTTTTTCGCGATGATGATTGGGCGAAGTCCGCACCGCACGCTCCAAGCGCACATTTGACGCCTGCAAACGAGACCTTGACCTGAAATCTCACCGCTCGTACTTTGTGCGGCGTGCTTGACGACGTTCACTCCTTGGCATCTCGGTCTTTTCCGACCGGCACACACTGAGAGGGCGAAACCGCGATGGAGGGTCGTAAGCCACTCGCGAAGGTTGAAGGACGTCGACGGATGCGATTGAGTGGGGTGACGGTCGCATACCGAGGGACCCCGAACCTCGACGACTGGGTGGCCTACATCGCCAACGGCAGCCGGTCCAAGAAGCTGATCCTCGCCGATCACTCCTCCGAACGAAAGGTGAAGGGGCTTCTCACCCGCCTGCAGACGATGTCGCGAAAAGAGATCGAGAAACTCGCCAAGGGCTGAACGGACGGACCGCTCAGAGCGTGAGCGGTCCTACCGAGGCTACCCGGCTGGGATCCTCCCGCCAGATCGCCGGGTCCCCATCGACATAGAGCTCCACGCCGTTGCCGTCCGGATCGTCCAGGTAGATCGACTGGCTCACGCGGTGATCGGTCAGGCGCAGCTTCGTGTAGCCGTGCGCCTCCAGGTGGGCCTTGGCGGCGCGCAGCTCGTCGAGCGTCGTGCCGATCCGCAGCGCCACGTGGTAGAGGCCGACCGCGTCGGCCGGCGGCAGCGCCGCGTCAGGACCGACCTCCAGCACGGCGACATCGTGATGGTTGTCGCCGGTCGAGAAGAACGCCATCGGCCGCCCGAAGTCCCCGCGCGCGACCTCCTTGAGCCCCAGCACGTCCCGATAGAACCGCGCCGCCCGCTCGATCTCCCGCACCTTCAACACCACGTGCCCCACGTTCCTCACCTTGATGGCCATGAAAGCCCCCTTGCCGCTAAATCATACCCTTCTCGGCGAAGCTCACGTAGCGGCCGTGACCGATCACCACGTGGTCGTTGATTCGCAGATCCAGCAGGCGCGCGCACTCGACCAGCTGGCGCGTGAGCTTCAGATCCTCACGGCTCGGCGTGGGATCGCCGCTCGGGTGGTTGTGCAGCAGGATGAGCGACGCCGCCGGCTCCAGGATGGCCGGCCTGAACACCTCGCGCGGGTGCACCAGGCTGGCCGACAACGTCCCCTCGGAGACGATCAGGTCGCGCAAGAGACCGTTCTGGGCGTCGAGCAGGGCCACGCGAAACACCTCGCGGGGCAAGTCCTCCATGAGCGGACCGAATGCCGCGTGCACCTCGGCCGGACTGCCCAGGGGCGTGCGCACCCCCGGTGTCCGCGCGCGCAGGCGACGCGTGAGCTCGAACGCCGACACCAGGCGCGCGGCTTTGGCCCGGCCCACGCCCGGTAGCCGGGCCAGCTCGGCGACCTCCCGCGCCGCCACGCCCGCCAGTGATCCGTACGCCGCCAGCATCTCGCGCGCCACGTCGACGGCGTCGTGGCCCCGCCGGCCGGAGCCGAGTTGCAGCGCCAGCAGCTCGGCGTCGGCCAGCGCATCGGCGCCGTTGTAATACAGTCGCTCGCGGGGCCGCTCGCTCGCCGGCCAGTGCTCGATCGCCATGCGCTCCTTGTTACGGCGCCCACCTCGCACCGTCAATGCCGCCATTTGCAGACATCACCGGCTCGTTTCTTGCGGCGGCAACCGTCGGAGGTGCGCCATGAAAGAGCTTCGATGCAGCGACGTCAACCCCGAGTGCGACTTCCGCATGGAAGGCAAGGACGAGACCGAGGTGATGGCGAAGGCCGCCGAGCACGCGAAGCGCGACCACGGGATGGCCCAGATCCCCGCTGACGTCGCGCAGAAGGCCAAGGCGGCGATCCGGGAGAAGTAGGTCAGCGGCGGGGGCCGGGCCGCGTGATCGAGATGAGGCGCGGCTCGTCCCCTACCCCGTCGATCCGCACCCGTACCGTGCGCCCCGGCAGCAGCGGCTCGGCCTTGTCCGCCCACTCGACGAGGGTGACGCCGGTGCCGCCGAGGAGGTCGAGCAGCCCAAGCTCCACCAGCTCCGTGAGGCTCGTCGTCCGGTAGGCATCGACGTGATGCACCGGCAGGCGCCCGCGATACTCGTTGACGAGCACGAAGCTCGGGCTCGTGGCGTGCGCGACCACGTCGAGGCCCCGGACGAGCCCCTGCACGAAGCACGTCTTGCCGGCGCCGAGCTCGCCGTAGAGCGCCACCACGTCGCTCGGGCCAAGCGTGCGCCCCAGCGTCTCGCCCGCCGCCGCCGTCTCCTCCGGCGTGGCGGTGCGCCTAGTCTCGGACACCGACGCGCCTGAAGGCCTCGGGGAGCGCCTCGATCACGTCGCCGGCCACGAGCGACTCCTCCCCGACCCGGGCCGCCGCGACGTCGCCGGCCACGCCGTGCAGGTACACGGCCGCCGCGAGCGCGGCGCCCGCTTCCAGGCCGCGCGCCAGGAAGGCGCCCAGCACGCCCGACAGCACGTCACCGGTGCCGCCGCTGGCCATGCCGGGGTTACCGGTGGGATTCAGCAGCACCACGCCGTCGGGCAGCCCGACGACGCTCGTCGCCCCCTTGAGGACCACGGGCGTCTCGTGAGCGGTGGCGAACTGCCGCACGGTGGCGATGCGGTCGCGCTGCACGTCCGCCACGCTGGCCCCGAGCATCCGCGCCATCTCCCCGGGGTGCGGGGTGAGGCAGCGGGCCCCGGCCGCGCCGCGCAGGCGATCGAGGTGTCCGGCCAGCGCGGTCAGCGCATCCGCGTCCACGACCATCGGCTGCGCGCACTCGAAGACCAGGGTGCGGGCCAGCGCCTGCGTCTCCTCGTCGAGACCGAGGCCGGGGCCGAGTGCCACCGCGTCGCGTCGCCCCGCCAGCTCGCGCAGCGGCTGCAGCGCCTCGAGCGAGATGGTCCGCGCCACCGTCTCCGCCACCGGCTCGCTCATGGCCTCCAGGAGGAGCGAGGCGACGACAGGCTGGGCGCTGGCAGCGGTGGCCACCGTCACCAGCCCGGCGCCGGCCCGCATCGCCGCGCGAGCGGCGAGCGCGGCCGCCCCCGTCTTGCCGACCGAGCCGGCCACCACGAGCAGGTGGCCGTAGCTGCCCTTGTGGGTGTCGCGCACCCGCGGCGGAATGTGACGCCGGACGTCCTCCGGTCCGAGCACGAACGTGGTGACGCCGCGCTCGACCTCCGCGGCCGGCACGCCGATGTCCACGACGACGACGCGTCCGGCCAGGCCGGCGCCGGGGCCGCTCACGAGCCCGCGCTTGAGACCGGCAAACGTCGGGGTGAGGCTTGCGCGAACGACGGGGCCCTCGCTCGGGAGCGCGTCGGCGGACAGGCCGGAGGGAAGGTCGAGCGCCACCACCGGTCGGCCGCTGGCGTTCACCTGCTCGATCGCATCCGCGATCGCGGGTGCGGCAAGACCGCGGGCGCCGGTGCCGAGCATCGCGTCGACGACGAGCTGGGCGGCGGCCAGCGCGCGGGCCAGCGCGGCGCTGTCTTCGACGACCTGGGCGCGCAGGCCACCGCGCTCCATCTCCCGCAGCTTGAGCGCCGGATCCCCCCGCAGCTCCTCCGGCTGGGCCAGCAGGAAGACCTGCACTTCGTGGCCCGCGCGCTCGAGCCAGCGCGCCACCACGAAGCCGTCGCCCCCGTTGCCGCCCTTGCCGCAGACGATGGCGACGCGCACGCCGCGTCGAGGCAGGCCAAGATCGGGCAGCGCGGCCTGGATGACCTCCGCCGCGCCCCGCCCGGCATTCTCCATCAGCGTGGCGCCCGGAATACCAAGCTCCCGGATAGCCCGCTGATCCACCCGCCGCATCTCATCCGCCGTGAACACGGGCCGCACCGCTACCGTCCTGCGGAGAGGGTCACCGCTTGCGCAAGAAAGTCGGCGAGGATCGAGGTGTAGGTGTCGCGCCAGTCGCGCCGCGCGCACTTCGGCAGCTCGATGTGCAGCGCGCGCTCCGGCACGCGCAGGATGCCGTCGCGCTTGGCGCCCGACGCCCGGTAGGTGACCGGATCGACCGGCTCGATCAGCACGTCGAGCCGCTGGACCTCGCGGTTGGCTCTGAGGTGCGCGTCGCGGATCAGCTCGGCCAGCGCACGCAGGCGCAGCGCCAGCTCGCGGTCGACGCCGACCGTGGCGATCTCGATCTGGCCCGCGCACTCCTGGCGGTTGTTGCCGTGGATCTCCGCGTAGAGCCGCAGCGGCCCCTGGGCGGCCTCCCGCACGCGCTGCTCGTAGATCTCGTAGACCAGGCGGGCCGCCTCGGTGGGCTCGTGCTCGGCCGCCGGCCGGCCCGGCACGCCCTCGAGCGGGCGGTTCACCTGGTAGCGGCGGCCGGGGTGCCGCTGGCCGTTGTCTTCCACGGAGAAGCCGGAGGCGACGACCAGCCCGAAGCCGGTACGCCGGGCGATCTCGGCGGCCATGTCGCCGGTGTAGACGTCGCTGGTGGCGTGCGGGGCGGCGACCACGAAGCCCGACCGCCCGGGCCGGACAGCGATGTGGCTGCCGGCGGCGGTCGAGAGCACGTCCACGCGCTGGGTCGCGCAACCATAGAGGGTGACGATCCCGGCGCTCACGCTAGCGAGTCGTCGAAACCGCGGTGACAACCGGATCATCGTCCACCAGCAACGCGTGGGCGAGCGCGTAGTCGCCGTCGTGGCTCAGCGCCAGCAGCATGCGACGGCCCCCGCGGGCCAGGCTCAGCTCGCGGGTGCGGCCGTGCAGCTCCAGCGTCGGCGCCTGGCCCCGCTCGCGCCGCACCTCCAGCTCGCGCCACTTCACGCCGAGCCGCAGGCCGGTGCCGAGCGCCTTCATCCCGGCCTCCTTGGCGGCGAACCGGGCGGCGAAGTGGGGCACCGGATCGCGACGGGCGCGGCAGTAGGCGATCTCCTGCTCGGTGAAGACGCGGCGCAGGAACCGTTCGTCCCACCGCGTGATGACGTCGCGCATGCGCGGGATCTTGACCAGGTCGACGCCGACCCCGCGCACGGCCATCAGCCGTCGATCTCGCGGAGGATGGTGGAGGCCAGCTCGTCGGCCATCGCCCGGATGCGCGCGTCGTCGGCGCCCTCGATCATCACCCGGGCCAGCGATTCGGTGCCGGAGTAGCGCACGAGGATGCGCCCGGTGCCGTCCAGCTCGCTCTCGAAGGCGCGGATCCGCTCGGTCACGCCGGGCAGCGAGTCGATGGGCGGCTTGCGCGCCACCGGCACGTTGACCAGCACCTGGGGGAACTTCCGCATGCAGCTGGCCAGCGAGGCCAGCGTCTCGCCCGTCTCGCGCATGACGGCCAGCACGGCCAGCGCCGAGAGGATGCCATCGCCGGTCGGCGCGTGGTCGGGGAACAGCAGGTGACCCGACTGCTCGCCGCCGAGGTTGGCGCCGAGCTTCAGCATCTCCTCGTGCACGTAGCGGTCGCCGACCTGCGTCTTGACGACGCGGATGCCGGCCGCCTTCAGCGCCTCGTCCAGGCCGAGGTTGGCCATGACGGTGGTGACGACGGTGTTGGCCTTGAGCCGTCCCTGCCCGACCATGTGGCGACCGGCGATCGCCAGGGCGTAGTCGCCGTCCCGGATCTCGCCCAGGTGGTCCACCGAGATGAGCCGGTCGCCGTCGCCGTCGAAGGCGAAGCCCACGTCGGCGCGCGCCGCGT
The DNA here is from genome assembly GCA_963743355.1 of uncultured Candidatus Rokubacteria bacterium. Taxonomy (GTDB): domain Bacteria; phylum Methylomirabilota; class Methylomirabilia; order Rokubacteriales; family CSP1-6; genus AR5. The sequence continues at coordinate 409,495 of CAVUPM010000002.1, read as the reverse complement.
TCAGGCGCCGGCACAGTCCGCCGGGATGCAGCGCCCCGCAGCCGGTGTTGATGTTGGTGCCGTCGGGACGCACGTTCGTCGTCATCACGCGGGCGCCCAGGCGCCGGAACACGCTCGGCGCCACGCGGTAGGTGGCGCCGTGGGCGCAGTCGAGCACGACCGTCACGCCGGCCAGGTCGAGCGGAAAGCAGCGCGTGAGGAAGTCCACGTAGAACTTCTCGGCGCGGTCGTAGGTGATGAGCCGTCCGATGGACGCCCCTCGCGCGCGCGGGGCCGCGTCGGCGCCGGCCAGGCGGCTCTCGATCTGCTCCTCCCAGGCGTCGGGGAACTTGGTCCCCTCCGAGGAGAAGAGCTTGATGCCGTTGTCCTCGAACGGGTTGTGGGAGGCGGAGAGGACGATCCCGCCGTGGGCCTCCAGGGCCCGGGTGAGCAGCGCGATGCCGGGCGTGGGCAGCACGCCGACCGCGAAGCAGTCGGCGCCGGCCGACAGCAGCCCGGCCACCATCGCCGCCTCGAGCAGCGGTCCCGAGCGCCGCGTGTCGCGGCCGATGACGACGCGAACGCCGTCACTGCCGTGCTGGGCGGCGAGCGTCGCCACCAGCTCGCGCCCCACGCGATAGGCCAGGTCGGGCGTGAGCGGCGCCTCGTTGGCCACCCCGCGAATGCCGTCGGTGCCGAACAGCCGACTCATCAGCGCATCGTCTCCCCTGGTCGGATGTCGACGGTGACCTCGACCGTATGCCGGTCGACGGGATAGATCGATTCGGGGAGCACCAGGCCCACCGTCCGCGTCACCGCCTCGCGGCGCCCCGACACGTCCACGGGCAACGTGTCGACCGCCGTCCGCAACTCGATTGTAGTGCGAGGGCCCTTGATCTTGACAGTGGCAGGCTCGACCACCACCCGGTGCAAGACGTGGGCGGGGGCCGGGTGCCCCTGCACGCGCGCCACGACCGGGACGGTCTTCGTCACCGCTCGCACGACCCGCACGGTGGCCGACGCCGGTGCCACCCGCGTCGCGCGCGCGCCCCGGGGGGCCTCGACGCTTTCGGGCAGTAAATGCACGAGGTTATCGCCCTCACGGAGCTGGCCGACGTCGATCCGGACCCGCACCGAGGCCGGGCTGATCCGATCGGCCGCCCAGCGCGTGGCCCGCAGCTGCACGTCCACCGTCTCCGGGCGCCGCCCCTCCAGCGCCAGCGGCCCCTCCAGCCCGACGTACTCGACCGGGACCGCCAGCGCGATCTCCGTCCGCTCCGCGGTGCCCACGAAGAGCCAGAGGCCGACGGCGAGCACGAGCGACAGGAGCTTGAGCTGCCAGCCGTCGCTGAAGGCGCGCAGCATCTAGCTCTGCGACGACCCACCCGGGCCGTCGGCGCCGATCGCGGGCTGGCGTCCCCACAGGCGCCGTAGAACACTCAGTCCCGTCACGGCCTGCGCCGTGCGGGCGCCGACGCCCATGAGATCGTCCAGGCGGCTGCGCAACGCGTCGGCGTCCTCCACCGCCTCGATGCGGCCGGCCACCGCGATCGACAGGCGGCCCGTCTCCTCCGAGGCGACCACCGCGATGGCATCGGTCTCCTCGGCGATGCCCAGCGCGGCCCGGTGGCGGGTGCCGAGCGCGCGGCCGACCTGCGTGTTGCGCGACAGCGGCAGGAAGCAGCCGGCCGCCACCACCCGCCCCCCCTGGATGAACACGGCGCCGTCGTGCAGTGGCGAGTAGGGCAGGAACACGCTCGTCAGCAGGTCGGCGGACACCAGCGCATCCAGCGCCACCCCCAGCTCCGCGTACTGGCGGAGCCCGGTCGCGCGCTCCAGCACGATCAGCGCGCCGATGCGGCGTCCGGCCAGTGACTCCGTGGCGCGCACGACCTCGTGCACCACTCGGGCGCCCTCCGCGGTGTCTCCGAGCACGCGCTGCAGTGCGGAGCCCTGCCCGATCCAGGCCAGCGCGCGCCGCAGCTCCGGCTGGAACACGACGATGAGCGCGACGACCCAGAACGACCAGAAGTGGTCGAGCAGCCACCCCAGGCTCGTCAGCTCCAGCGCCCGCGCCGCCATCGCCGCGCCCGCCAGCACCGCGAGGCCGATCGTGATCTGCACCGCGCGCGTCCCCCGAAACACCGTGAGGACGCGGTAGATGATCGCCGCGACGAGCAGGATATCGAGCACGTCCCGCCACCGCCAGGACGCCAGGATCTGGCTCATCGCCGCACCCGCTCCGCCACCCGCACCGCGTCCCGCGTCTCGGCGACGTCGTGCGTCCTGACCAGCGCCGCCCCGTTCACGACGGCGATCGCCGTGGCCGCCAGCGACCCCGCCAGCCGCTCCGAGGTGTCCGCCTCCTCGACGATCGCCCCAATGAACGACTTGCGCGACACCCCCACACACACCGGCCGCCCCAGCGCCGCCAGTACCCGCAGCTCCGCCAGCACGCGCACGTCCCAGTCGTGCCACAGGATGCCTTCGTCGCGAAAGAACCCGATGCCCGGATCCACGACGATTCGATCCTGCGGAATCCGTGCCCGCGCAGCATGGCGTAGCCCCGCCGCCAGCAGATGCCTGACCGTGGCCACGGGGGAGGGCGCGCGGGATGGGGCCCGAGGGGTCGCCCGCCGCCGCCGACCCTGTGGTCGCCGGACCCCTCGGGCCCCGTCCCGCGCGCCCGGCGACGCCATGAGGATCAGCCCAGCCGAGCGTGAGGCGACGAGGCGCGCGAGCACCGGATCACGCAGCGTCGAAACGTCGTTGATCACGCGCGCGCCCGCGTCGAGCGCGGCGCGGGCCGGTCCGGGACGCGAGGTGTCGGCGGAGATGGGCACGGGGAGCTTGGCGGCGAGCAGCTCGACCGCGCGGGCGAGCCGCTCCGTCTCGAGCGTCTCGTGGATGTCGGCGTCGAGGTACGGCGCCGTGGAGCGGGCGCCGACGTCGATCAGGACGGCGCCGGCGTCGACCATGGCGAGTGCGGCCCTCACGATCGCCTCCTCGCCTCGATAGACGGAGCCAGGGTGGAAGGACTCGGGACTCACGTTGACCACGCCCATCACGGCGACCGGCAGCCCGTCGCCCACGGTGACCCCTGCCAGCTCGGCCCTGACACCTCGCACCACGGCAGGATTAAGCCGGCGCGGGAGCCTCGGTGAATGGCTGGGCGCGGAGGATACGCGCGATCTCCTCGGAGTCGAGCGACTCCCGCTCGAGGAGGGCGCGGGCCAGGGCGTGGAGCTTCTCGATGTTCTCCTCGAGGATCTGCTTGGCGCGTCCCGCACACTCGACCACGATGCGCTTGATCTCGCTGTCGATCGCCAGCGCGGTCTCCTCGCTGTAGTCCTTCGCGCGCGCCACCTCGCGGCCGAGGAAGATGTGCTCTTCGTTCTTGCCGAAGGTGAGCGGTCCGAGCTTGTCCGACATGCCCCACTCGCACACCATCTTGCGGGCCATCTCGGTGGCCTTCTCGAGGTCGTCGCCGGCGCCGGTCGTCTGCTGCTGCAGGACGACCTCCTCGGCCGTGCGGCCGCCGAGGAGAATGGTGATGCGGTTGATGAGGTAGTCGCGCGAGTAGTTGTACTTGTCGTCCATCGGCAGCTGCATGGTCAGGCCCAGCGCCCGTCCCCGCGGGATGATCGTCACCTTGTGCAACGGATCGGCGCCGGGCAGGAAGTCGGCGACCAGGGCGTGGCCCGCCTCGTGGTAGGCGATCGTGCGCTTTTCCACGTCGCTGATGATCATCGAGCGCCGCTCGACGCCCATGAGGACCTTGTCCTTGGCGTTCTCGAAGTCGAGCATCTCGACGAGCTTCTTGTTCTGCCGGGCGGCCAGCAGCGCCGCCTCGTTGACCAGGTTGGCCAGGTCCGCGCCGGAGAAGCCGGGCGTCCCCCGGGCCAGCATCTTGAGATCGACGTTCGGCGCCAGCGGGATCCGGCGGGCGTGCACGCGCAGGATCTCCTCGCGCCCCCTCACGTCGGGCCGCGGCACCACCACCTGGCGGTCGAAGCGCCCGGGCCGGAGCAGCGCGGGGTCGAGGACGTCGGGCCGGTTGGTGGCCGCGATCAGGATGACGCCCTCGTTGGTCTCGAAGCCGTCCATCTCGACCAGCAGCTGGTTCAGCGTCTGCTCGCGCTCGTCGTGGCCACCGCCCAGCCCGGCGCCGCGATGACGACCGACGGCGTCGATCTCGTCCATGAAGATGATGCAGGGCGCGTGCTTCTTGCCTTGCTCGAAGAGATCGCGAACGCGGGAGGCGCCCACGCCGACGAACATCTCGACGAAATCCGAGCCCGAAATCGAAAAGAACGGGACGTTGGCCTCCCCCGCGATGGCCTTGGCGAGCAGTGTCTTGCCCGTTCCCGGAGGCCCGACCAGCAGCACGCCCTTGGGGATCTTGCCGCCGAGCTTCTGGAACTTCTGCGGATCCTTCAGGAAATCGATGATCTCGCGGAGCTCTTCCTTGGCCTCGTCGACGCCCGCGACGTCCTGGAAGGTGATCTTGTTCTGCTTGTCGGAGATCAGCCGCGCTCGGGCCTTGCCGAAGCTCAGCGCCTTGGCGCCGCCGCCCTGCATCTGCCGCATGAAGAAGATCCACACGCCGATGAACAGCAGCATGGGGAACCACTGGAGCACGATCGTGTACCAGGGGTTGCTGTCGGGCGGCTTCACCGCGATCCGGACCCCGCGTTCGCGCAGCATCTTGATGAGATCGGGATAGTCCACGATGAAGGTGCGCAGCGGCTGGCCGCCGTCCTTCAGCGTGTAGGTCACGAGGTTACCGCGGATGGTGACCGATTCGACGCGCCCCGACTCCACGGCGCGCAGGAATTCCGAGAAGTTCGGCGACTCTTGACCACCCTGCTGGGAGGTGCTGAACACGGTGAAGAGGAGGATCACGATGAGGCCGATCACCATGAACAGGGCGAGGTTTTTGTAGACCTGATTCATGCGTCCTGATTGTAGCACGGGGAAGAATTGACGCGTCGCACAAGCCCGGGGCCCGGCGGTCACTCCCCTTCCAGGGCCGCCACGTAGGGCAGGTTCCGGTAGAGCCCGTCGTAATCGAACCCGTAGCCGACCACGAACACGTTGGGAATCGTGAAGCCCACGTAGTCGAGGGCGACGTCCACCGTGCGGCGCTCGACCTTGTCGACCAGCACGCACACGCGCAGGCTCCGTGGGTGGCGGGCCTCCAGCGTCCGCTTCAGATAGGTCAGGGTGAGCCCGGTGTCGACGATGTCCTCGACGATGACCACCGTGCGGCCCTCGATCGACACGCTGAGGTCGGAGACGATCCGCACCTGGCCCGAGGACTTGCCCCCGGCGTAGCTGGCCACGCCGATGAAGTCGGTCGTGAGCTCGATCGGCGTCGCCCGGATCAGGTCGGCCATGAAGAGGAAGGCCCCCTGGAGGACGCCGACCAGGATCGGCCGCTCACGCTCGAGGTCGCCGGCGATCTCGGCGCCGAGCTCGACGATGCGGGTCTGCAGCTCGGCCTCGCTGATGATGACCCGGCCGGGCTGCGGCATCGCTCAGCGGGTGGTCACGAACGTCGACAGCGAGCGCTGGGCCGCCAGCCGCACCGCGGCCTCCCGCGCGGCCTCCCGGGTCGGGAAGGTGCCGACCTGCACCCGGTAGCGGACGCTGGTCCCCGAGTCGGTCTCCACCACCCGCGCCTCGTGGCCGGCCGCCGCGAGCGTCACGCGGAGCGCCTCGGCCAGCGGGCGCGCATTGTAGGCGGCGACCTGGATCGTGAAGCGCGTGCCCGCGGCCGACGCCGGCGGCAGCTCAGCCCGCGCCGGGGCAGCGGCGGGCGGGGCCGGGGCTGCCTCGGCGGTCTTGGCCGCCTCCTCCCGCCTCGGCTCGGGCGGGCGCGCCGACCTGGCCGGCTTCGGCGGCGGCGGGGGCGCGGTGAGGGGCGCCGTGAGCTCGTGATAGAAGGTCAGCGCCGGAAGCGTCTCGGGGCGCGGGCGGTCGCCGGCGGCGCGGCGGGCGGCGGCGGGCTCGGCGGCGACCGGGGGCTTGGGGTTGTTGCCGATGAGGACGGGCCAGTTGTGGCCGGTCCATACGCCCGCGATGAACGTCACGCCGAGCACGCCCGCGATGCCCGCCAGCACCAGGATCGTTCCGGTCCGGCTGCCGCCCCGCCGTCCCCGCATCTACATGGTCTCCGGGGCGGCGACCCCGAGCAGGTCGAGGCCGTTGGCGACGATGCGCCCGACCGCCGCGCACAATGCGAAGCGCGCGAGCATCAGCCGGTGGTCGTCCTGGATCACGCGATGGGTCTTGTAGTACGGGTGGAACGCCCCGGCCAGCTCCTGCAGCCAGAACGCGATCCGATGCGGCTCGTGTGCGTGCGCCGCTCCGCGCACGACCTCCGGGTAGTGCAGCAGCCGCTTGATCAGCGCCTGCTCCTCCGGCTCGCTCAGCACCGCGGTGTCGATCGCCGCCCAGGCCGGGATCGCGATCCCCTGCTCGGCCGCCTGCCGCGCGATCGAGCGGATCCGGGCGTGCGCGTACTGCACGTAGTAGACGGGGTTGTCGCTCGACTGGCGAGTGGCCACGGCCAGATCGAATTCCAGCGGGCTGTCGTGGCGGCGGGTGAGGAAGGTGAAGCGAGCGGCGTCGCGACCGACCTCCTCCAGCAGCTCCTCCATCAGCACGAACTCGCCCCGCCGCTTGGACATGCGCACCGGCTGGCCGTCGCGCAGCAGCGTGACGAGCTGGACGATCAGGACCTCGAACGCCTCGGGCGGATGCCCCAGGGCTTGCATGGCGGCGCGCATGCGTCCCACGTAGCCGTGGTGGTCGGGCCCGAGCAGGTTGATCAGGCGGTCGGCGGCGGCGAACTTCACGTAGTGGTGGTAGGCGACGTCTACTCCAAAGTAGGTCGCCTCGCCGGTCCGGCGCCGCAGCACGCGGTCCTTGTCGTCCGTGGCCGCCTCGCCGACCTGGGTCGAGCGGAACCACAGCGCGCCGTCGGCCTCGTACGTGAGCCCGCGCCGGGCGAGCTCGTCGAGCATCCGGGCCGGCAACCCCCTCTCCCGGACGTCGCGCTGCTCGGACGACCACACGTCGAACTCCACGCCGTAGTCGGCCAGCACGCGACGCTGGCCTTCGAGCATGCGCGCCACCGCCCACCGCCCGAGCTGCTCGGTCGGCGGCCCCTCGGCCGCCAGGCGAGCCAGGTGCGCCTGCAGATCGACCGGCGTCACCAGCTTGTGCTCGGTCACGTATTCGCCGGCGAGGTCGATCAGGTACTCGCCCGGGTAGCCGTTCTCGGGCAGCGCGGCGGACTCGCCGACCGCCTGGCGGACGCGGGCCTCGAACGAGCGCGCCAGCGCCTCGAACTGGTTACCGGCGTCGTTGACGTAGAACTCGGTCGCGACGCGCGCGCCGCGGGCGCGCAGCAAGCGGGCGAGCGCGTCGCCCACGGCGGCTGCTCGCGCGTTCACGATGACGAGCGGGCCGGTCGGGTTCGCGGAGACGAACTCGAGCCGCACACGCTGCCCCGCGAGATCGTCGCCGTGTCCGTAGGCCGCCCCGGCGCCGAGGATGTCGCGCAGCGCCTGCGCGCACCACGCGGGCGACAGGAACACGTTGAGGAAGCCGGGGCCGGCGATCTCGAGGCGGTCCACCTCGGGCATCGCCGGGAAGTGCGTCACGATCGCCTCGGCGATCTGCCTCGGCGGACGCCGGGCGGGACGCGCCAGGGTCATCGCGACGTTGGTGGCGTAGTCGCCGTGCTCGGCCTGGCGCGGCACCTCCCAGGCGCAGTCCTGGACGGCGGGCAATCCCGCGGCGCTGAGCGCGGTCGTCACGGCGTGCGTGAGTCGTTCGGTCAGGCTCATCGGACAAAAAACGCCGCACGTCGGCGGCGGTTACCGCTCACTATACGGCGCGCTCGCGCGACGGGCCGAAAGAAAAACCCGCGCGCGCCGCGCGGCGCGCGTGCCGCGCGCACGTCGACGCGCGAGGCGCGCGCGGCACGCGCGCCCGCGCGGCGCACGGACGAACGCGCGCGCGCACACGGCAGCGGCGGCGCTCGTCGTCAGGCAACGTACGCGCGCGCGCGCGGCGGCGTCGCGTCATCCCGCAGCGGCCGCGAGATTGCGTTCGAGCGGCGGTGACGATGCCGGCCCTGCGGTCCCCTCGCTGTCACTGTGAGGCCAACATAGTCAAGATACCGGAATCGCGATAGTTTTCCAGGGCCATCCGGAGGGCCAGCATGCCGAGCGCCGTGAGACCGGCGGCCCGGGTCACGAGGGCGATGCTGCGCTCGATGTCGGCGGCGACGGGCGTGCGGCCTCGGCCGAGCCGATAGGTCGCCGGCTTCTGCAGCGTCACACCGAGCGCCCCCGCCATCGCCGCCATCGTCCAGCCGGCGTTCGGACTCGCCGTGCGCGCGTGGTCCCGCGCCATCGCCGACCACGCGGCCGCCGACGAGGTGCCGGACGCCAGCACGAGCGCCAGCGCCGCCAGACGCGCCGGCACCAGATTCGCCAGGTCGTCCAGGCGCGCGGCCGCCTTGCCGAAGTATTCCAGCGGGCCCTCGCGATAGCCGAGCATGGTGTCGGCCGTGTTGAGCGCGCGATACGCCAGCGCGCCCGGCAGCCCGAACACCACGAAGAACGCGATCGGCGCGACGAGGGCGTCGGTGAGGTTCTCGGCCACCGACTCGATCGCGCCCGACGCCACCTGCCCGGCGTCCAGCATCGCCGTGGGACGGCTGACCAGGTGCCAGCCGAGGCTCGTCCGCGCCTGCTCCAGGTCGCCGCGCTCCAGCGCCGCCGCCACCGAGCGCGCGGCGCCGCTCAGGCCGCGCAGTGAGACCGTGGACTTGAGGGCGGCGGCTTCGAGCATCAGCCCCAGCGGCCCGAGCGCGGATGCCGCCAGCGCAACGAGCGCCGCGGCGCCGGCGGCGACGGCCGTCACACCCAGCGTCAGCACCGCACCGCTCAGGAAGAGCCTCGGCGGCCCGCCGTGACACAGCCAGTGCCGACCCGCCGCCAGCACGCGGCCGGTCCACGCGACCGGGTGCCAGCGGTTGGGCGGATCGCCGAACGCGAGGTCGAGGCCGACGGCGAAGACGAGGACGAGGGCGGCGTGCAGCGCGGGCGACACCGCGCTCAGAGCGCGCGGCCGACCAGCGTGCCGAGCGTCTTGAGGTCGACGGCGCCGGCCACGATGTCCGCGAGCCGGTCCCACCTCCGGGGGCGCGACCCGGCCTCGCCCCACCGCGGATGGGTCGGGCGCCCCGCGCGCGCCGCGAGCCAGGCCAGGAGCGATCGGCGGATGGCGCCGCTGGCGAAGATCCCGTGCAGGTAGGTACCGGTGACGTTGCCGCGGGCGTCGCTGGCGCCATCGGGATCGTCGATCGGCACGCCGGCGAGGAGGCTCTTGCCCACGCCCGACGACGTGCCCTGCACCATCAGGAAGGCCGCGCGCGTCACGGGCCGACGCGCCAGATGGCGCCGAAATCGAGGAGGACCGCCTCACGACCGCCGCGGTCGTCGCGGGAGGCGCCGGCCGCCACGAGCGCCTGCCGCAGGTAGCCACCGGGACGCGACGGGCCCACCGCCGCGAGGCCGGCCTCGTCCTCGGCGCACGCGCCGAGCGGCACCAGCAGCAGCGCGACGGCGAGCGCGAGTCGGATCATCCGGCGACGGCGTAGCGGCGGCGGAGGGCCTCCCAGAGCCCGGTGCGGTCCCAGCGCGGCTCGCGCACGCGGTCGCCGGCATCGTCGAGCCACGGATTGGGGAAGAAGACGGTGACCATCTGCTCGCCGCGCCCGTTCCAGAGCCTGAGCCCCCAGGCGCCGGGCACGCAGGTGCCGCCGTCGGTCCGGAAGAACGCGGCGCGGGCCACCCGCCGCACGCGTGCCTGCTCCGGGCTCGCCGCGCCTCGGTGGTCGTTGACGCAGAGGTGGAAGTGCCAGGCACCGACGTCGACGGTGAGGTAGCCGTCGAGCATCGAGACCTTCGGCGCCGACGGGAAGCGGATCTCGTAGGCGGCGCCCTCGATGATCGGTCCGGCGAAGATCTCGCCCCAGTGGTCGCGGAACAGCTCGGTCATCAGCCGCTCGACGGTGTCGCCGCTCACGGGGACGTCGGCGTAGTGCGTGGTGCTGCCGTCCGGCTCGCGTACGACGGCGCTGGTGGGCTCGCTCATGGCGCGCATCGTACCCGAAAGCGGCAACGCGCGTCAGCGGGGGCGGAGGTCGAACACGACCGGCAAGCGGGTCCGCAGCGCCCGCGGGCGAAGATTCGGCGGGAACGGCACCCGGCGGAGCCCGCGCACCGCGTCGACCGCCGCCTCGTCCAGCACGCCGTGCGAGGACGACGCCGCCACCGACACGCGTCCGATCTCGCCGGTCGGCGCGATCTCCACCTCGATCAGCACGGTGCCGCTCAGGCCGCGGTGACGGGCGACCGAGGGGTACCGGAGCAGCTCGTGGATGCGGCTGCGCACCAGCGCCAGGTAGACGCCATACTCGGCGCCCTCCCCGCTGCCGTCGCCGGGGACGACCAGGGCCAGGGCGCTGCCCTCGCGCACGCCGAAGCCCGCGCCGCCGCCAGCGCCGGATCCGCGCTCGCCGCTGACCGAGCCCCCGACCGCCCCAGGTGATTCACTCCTCCCACCGCCGCCCGGCCGAGCGACCGTCGCTGAGCCGGTCCCGGTGCCGCTCGACGCGGGACCGCCGGGGAGCGCCGAGGGCGGGGCGGACTCGACCGTGCCCGACGGCGGCGCCGGTGGCGCCGGCCGCGCCGGTTCGACCGTCGTCAGAACGGGCTCGGGGGCCGACTGCACCGGCTGAGGAACCGGCTGAACCGGTTCCGGTTGCGGACGAGCGAGCTCGGCTTGCGGCATGACGGGCTCCGGCGGCGCCGCCGCCTCCGGCGCGCGTGGCGCCGGCTCGCGCCGCGGCTCGACGGAGGGCACGGCCTTCGCCGCGCGAGAAGGCACGGCGGATCCCGAGGCCGGCCGTGCCGACGAGCCGGCCGGCGCCTTCGCGGACGCACCGCCGCCGCTCGCGCGCTCGCCCGGCGACGACTCGAGGTCGGCAAAGACGCCGTGGACGAGATCGACGAAGAGCATCGGGGGCGTGACGACACCGACCAGCGCCAGCACGCCGGCGACCAGGCCCGCGTGGATGACGAGCGATACCAGCAGCCACGCCGAGAACCGCCGGCTCATTGGCGATCGAGCATCCACCGCCGGACGCCCTCGACCAGCGCGCTCCGCGCGGCGCGGGCCACGACCCAGCCGGCGTCACTGATCGGGCCTCCGAAGCGGACGGCCGGGCCGCGCCCGGTCGCGGCCACCACCACGGCGTCCGTGGACGTGCCGCTGGCGCTGCCACCGTCCTCGCAACGCAGCCCGGCGGCGATGAGCACCAGCGTCTTCACCTCGGTCACCGTGAGGGCCAGGTTCACGAGCGCAGCAGGTTCCACGGCGGCGTCGAGGACGACGATCGTGTTGATGGTGCCGGGCGCGGTGGCCGCGGCCGGACTCCAGCCGGCGGCGACGACGTTGCCGAGCCCGACCGTCGTCACGACCAGCGCACTGAGACCCCGCGCGCTCTCCGCCGCGACCTGGGCCCGCTCGGTCCAGGCCGCGGTGAGCAGGCCCACGCTCGGCGCCGGCAGGGCGCGCCGCGCGGCGAAGGCGTCGAGACGGAGACCGGCGTCCTCCGACGGGCAGTGCTTGTCCACGTGGAGGTTGACGATGGCCCGGGCGTGCCCGAATCCACCGCCCACCACCGCCGAGGACACCACCGCCAGCGGGTGCCGGGCCGTCACCACGACGGCCTCCGGGTCGATCTCGATCTCGACGCCCTCGATCGTCGCCATTACTGGAAGGTGGCGCGCAATCCCACGAGGGCCTGGATTCCGAGGGCCGGGAAGCCCTGGACCTCGACGTAGCCCTCGTCGGTGGCGTTCTGGATGCGCGCGGTCAGGTCCAGCGCTTTCAGGACCCCGTAGCGCTCCAGCAGCCGCCAGGTCCCGCCCACGTCGACTCGGACGTAGCCGGAGCTGTAGACGTTGCCCAGCGTCTCGAACTGCCGCGTCACGATGTTGAGCTCGGTGAAGACCGACAGCCGGGGAATCGGCTCCCAGGTGATCAGCCCGGCCCAGCGGTGGCGTGGCTCGCGCGGCAGCGGCCGGTCGGTCAGGAGGTTCTCGGTATCGGTGTAGGTGTAGGTCACCGCCGCGACGAGGTTGTCGAGGATGACGACCTCGGAGGTGAACTCGATGCCGGCGCTGCGCGATCGGCCGATGTTCGCCGTCGTCGCGAACGGGGGCCCCGGCAGCGGCAGGCAGCAGAAGATCTGGTTCGTGAACTTGCTGTAGAAGTAGGTCAGCCCCAGCCGGATCCGGTTGCTCCAGAGCCGCTGGTCGACGCCGGCGTCCCAGGAGAACGACTCTTCCGGCAGCAGTGTGGGGTTGGAGAAGCCGGGGAAGAACAGGTCGTTGAAGGTCGGGGCCCGGAAGCCGCTGCCGGCGCTGCCGTGCAGGCGCGTGCCCCACTCTTTCACGAGGTAGGCCAGCGAGCCGCGCTCGGTGGTGGCGATGCCGAACACGCTATTGTCGTCCACCCGCACGCCGGCCGACATGAACAGCCGGTCGAAGAACCGGAAGGTCTGCTGGAAGAACCCGGACACGGTCTCGGTGTGCGGGCTGAACGCGCTCGTGCCCTGCACGTTGGCGTCCTCCTCGCGCCACTCGACGCCGAACGTGGAGGTCGACCACTTGCCGATGTGGAAGTGGCTCAGCCCCTCGACCTCGTTGCGGCTCACCTTGAACCGGCCCGGGAAGTCGCAGGGCGGGCCGAACGTCACCGGGAGGCACCCGAACGGGTCCGCCGGGTCGATGAACGCCTGGTTGTTCTCGTAGCGCGAGAGGCGCAGCACGCCCTCCCACCAGGTCACCGGCCGCGTGCGGAGGTCGACGGTGGCCGTGTAGGTTTCGCTCTCCTGGCGCGTGTTGGGATCGAAGAGCTTCGGGACGTTCGGGCTCGGGTTGCCCACGAACTCGATCGGCAGGCCGGTATCGGTCTTGTTGTAGCGCACCGCCACGCCCAGCCGGGTGTTCCCCCACGGCAGCGCGACGCCGAAGCGCGCGCTGGCCGCGTTCTGATCCACGCCGTCGTTGATGAAGCGGCCACTGGACTCCAGGTGGTAGAAGCCCAGCGCGTAGTCGAACTCGCGCCAGGAGCCGCTCAGGCCCGTGCGCGTGCGATACGTGTCGTTGTTGCCGACCTCCTGCGAGGCGTACGCGGTCGGCGGCCCGCTCCCACGCTTGGTGATGATGTGCACGACCCCGCCGATGGCATCGGCGCCGTAGATCGTGGACTGAGGGCCGCGGATGACCTCGATGCGCTCGATCATGTCGGGCGCCACGTCCGCCAGCTCGCCCAGGCCGAGGGTCGGGCTCTTGAAGCGGACGCCGTCCACGAGCACCTGCACCTGGTTGGGAGTGGCCCCCCGGACACTGATGCTCGTCGTCTTGCCGAACGCGCCCGACCGGCGGATCTCCACGCCGGGCACGTTGCGGAGCGCCTCGTCCACCGTCGGATAGTGGCGGGTGTCGAACACCTCGCCCTCGACGATCGTCACCGACGCGCCCACCTGCTCGGCGGGCGTCTCGATCCGCGTTCCCGTCACGACCACCGGCTCCAGCGTCTTCGTCTCCTGCGCGACCGCCGGCACGGCGAGTCCCGCCAGCAGCAATGCGACCACGATCGTCCGGGCCATCTGCTCCGCTCCTTCTTTCGCGAAAGGGTGGATGCCATGGCCCCGGGGCAGGTCTCCTGACTCGTGGATCCTCGCGACCGTCCATGCCTTCCCATGAGGCCTTGCGGCCCCACAGTGACTCCCGCGCTACGGCGCGGGACCTGGACGGCGCTCCCCACTCACAGTGGCGCGACCGTGCCGGCTTCGGCGCCCTCGGGCGCCCTACCGGCTTCCCTTGCTCCCGGGACCCGTTCGTCAGCGTCTCCTCGTCACCTCGATTCGCGGGGGGCCGGCCAGGCCACCTGGACCACCGGGCGCCCGCTCTTGGGGTTCACGTCGACGACGACGGCGCAGCCGAACACCGCTTCCAGGATGTCCCGCTGCAGCACCTCGGCAGGCGGGCCCACGTGGGCGACGCGGCCCCCGCCGAGCAGCAACAGGCGATCGCACACCTCGGCCGCGAGGTTGAGGTCGTGCGAGACCAGCAGCACCGTCATGCCGCGTTCGGCGTTAACGTGATGAAGCAGCGCCGCCGTCTCGGCCTGGTAGCGCAGGTCGAGGTGCGAGGTCGGCTCGTCGAGGACGAGCAGCCGCGGCTGCTGGGCCAGCGCGCGGGCGAGCATGGCCCGCTGCCGCTCGCCGCCCGAGAGCTGCTCGAGCGGCAGCGCGGCCAGGTGGCGCACGCCGGTCGCCTCCATGGCGGCAACCGCCAGCGTCCGGTCCGCCTCGCTCTCGAAGAAACGGCCAGGCGCGTGCGGATAGCGGCCCATCAGCACGAGCTGCTCGACCGAGAACGGGAACGGCCGCGGCGTGTCCTGCGGCACCACGGCGATCTGCCGCGCCCGCTCGGCGTGGGCGAGGCGGCCGATCGGGTGGCCGTCGAGCCGCACCTCGCCGCGGTCGGCGGCGACCACCCGCGTGAGCAGCCTGAGGAGCGTGGTCTTGCCCGCGCTGTTGGGACCGATCACGCCGAACACCTCGCCCTGCGCGATCGCGAACGACACCCCGGCCAGGCTGAAGCCGCCGTCGCGCCGGCGCTCCGGCTGCGGATACGTGAACGCGACGTCGGCAAATTCCACGAGGGGTGTCACAGGCTGGCCCGGTAGCGGGTGCGCAGCAGGTAGACGAAGAACGGGGCGCCGCAGAAGGAGGTGATGACGCCGACCGAGAGCTCGGCGGGGGCGACGACGCTGCGGGCCACGGTGTCGGCGGCGAGCAGGAAGATCCCGCCGGCCACGAGCGCCGTCGGCACCAGCAAGCGGTTGTCCTGGCCGAGCACGCCGCGCAGCACGTGCGGCACGACGAGGCCGACGAAGCCGATCGGGCCCGTGAACGCCACGACGGTGCCGGTCAGCAACGCGGCGGCCACGAACACGCGCCGCTTGAGCCGCGCGGCGTTCACCCCGAGCTGCAGGGCGGCCTCCTCGCCGAGGGCGAGCAGGTTCAGCTCGCGGGCGCTGCGGAGGATCAGCCAGAAGCCGCCCAGCGCGAGCAGCGCGAACAGGGCCAGCGAGGCGGGCGGGATCGGCGCCAGGTTGCCGAGCAGCCAGTGGACGACGCCGCCGAGGCGGTTGAAGTCCACGATCGAGATGAGCACGGTGATCGCCGCGGTGAAGAAGATGCCGACGATCACGCCGGCCAGCAGCAGGGTCTGGATCGACAGCCCGCCCGGCACCGCGGCGATCAGGTACACCGCCCCCGCCGCCAGCAGCGCCCCGGCGAACGCGAAGACCGCCACGCCGAGCGCCTGCAGCGCCGAGAGCCCCAGGCCGAAGATCTGGGCGAGGACGACGCCGAAGGCGGCACCGCTCGACACGCCGAGCACCGCGGGCTCGGCCAGCGGATTGCGCGTGAGCCCCTGGAAGGCGACGCCGGCCACCGCCAGCGCGCCCCCGGCCAGCGCCGCCGCCACCACGCGCGGCAGCCGTAGCTGCAGCGTCACCACGGACTCCACCGACTCGGAGCCGGCCTGGCCGGCCAGCGCCCGCGCCACCGCGCGTGGTGAGAGCCCGGCGCTGCCCACGAAGAGCGAGAGCGCGGCGACGCAGAGCAGCGCCAGCGTCAGGACGCCGAGCGCGAGCGCGAGTCGGCGCCCCGTGCTCACCGGAACGCCTCGGGATGGATGATGCGCGCGAGCATCTCGAGCCCCGCGGGGACCCGCGGGCCGTACCGGTGCAGGAGCGAGAGATCCGCCGAGTGCAGCCGCCCGGCCCGGATGGCCGGCACGCTCGCCAGCCGCTGCCACTTCTCCGGCGACGACCGGCCGGCCGTCGACGTCCCCGTCGAGTGATCGGCCAGGATGATCACCTCCGGCGCCCGCGCCACGGCCGCCTCCAGGCTGAAGCGCGGATAGGCGTCGCCGTCGCCCGCGGTGATCGAGGCGCCGCCCGCCACGTCGATCAGCTCGGTCAGCATCGACGCCCGTCCCGGCACGATCAGCGGATCGGGCCACAGCACGTAGAGCACGCGCGGCCGGGGGTACGGCGCCACCGCCCGCCGCACGGCCTCGATCCGCCGCAGCATCTCGCCGGTCAGGCGCGGCACCTCGGCCTGCCGCCCGGTCAGCTCACCGAGCCGCGTGATGAGATCGACCGTCTCGGCGATGCGGTTGGCGTGCACCAGATACGTCGGGATGCGCAGGCGCTCGAGCTGCCGAACCGTCTCCTCGAGATTGCCCTCGTCGGTGGCGACCACCAGGTCGGGCTTGAGCGCCACCAGCAACTCCAGACTTGGATTGACCATGCCGCCCACGCTGGGCTTGGTCTTCACCGCCGCCGGGTAGTCGCAGAAGTCGGTGCGCCCGACCAGCCGCTCCTGGGCCCCGAGCGAGAAGATGATCTCGGTAACGCTCGGTACCAGCGAGACGATGCGCGCCGGCGGCGCCGGCAGCGTGACCTCGCGGCCGAGCATGTCGCGCAGGGTGAGCGCGCCCGCCGGCGAGGCCGCCAGCACCGCGAGCGACGCCGTGACCATCACGAGCGCGACCACGAGGACGCGCGCGCTCATACCGGTCCGTCGACGCCGGCCGATTTGAACGTCGCCATCTCGGCGTAGATCGCCGCGGCCGCGCGCGCCAGCGGGATGAAGAGCGCGGCACCGGTCCCCTCGCCCAGCCGCATGTCGAGCGCCAGGTAGGGTTCGAGCCCGAGGTGACGGAGCGCCAGGGCGTGGCCGGGCTCGGCGGAGCGGTGCGAGGCGAAGAGCGCGTGGCGGGCGTCCGGCGCCAGCGTCACGGCGACGAGCGCGGCGGCGCCGGCGATGAAACCGTCCAGCGCGACCGGCACGCGGTGCGCCGCGCCGGCCAGGATCACGCCGACGAGCCCGGCGATCTCGAAGCCGCCGAGCCTGGCGAGGACGTCGAGGCCATCACCGGCGTCGGGCGCATTCACGCGCAGCGCGCGCTCGACGACAGCCACCTTGCGCTGGCGACCAGTGTCGTCCACGCCGGTGCCCCGGCCGGTGACGGCTTCGGCCGGCGCGCCGGTGACCGCGGCGGTGATCGCGCTGGCGGCGGTCGTGTTGCCGATGCCCATCTCGCCGGTGCCGAGCAAGTCGGCGCCCGTCGCGATCGCCTCCTCGGCGAGCGCGGCGCCGGCTTCGATGGCCTCCACCGCCTCGGCGCGCGTCATCGCCGCCCCCTGGGCCAGGTTGGCAGTGCCGGCGCCGATGCGACACACGACGAGCCCGGCCGGCGCGCCGAGCGGTGTGGCGACGCCGAAGTCGGCCACGACCACGCGCGCACCGGCCTGGCGGGCCAGCACGTTGACGGCCGCGCCGCCGCGCAGGAAGTTCTCGACCATCTGCGCGGTCACCGACTGCGGATACGCGCTCACGCCCTCGGCGACGACGCCGTGGTCGGCGGCGAACGTGAAGATCACCGGCGCCGTCACGCGCGGCGCCCGCCCGGTGAGCGCGGCCAGGCGCACGGCCAGCTCTTCCAGGCGGCCGAGGCTGCCCGGCGGCTTGGTCAGCGCGTCGAGGTGGCGCTGCGCGGTCGCGGCGGCGGCCCGCTGGGGGCCGCCGACCGCCTCACGGAGCTTCGTGAGTCGGTCCACCGAAGGGTCTCCCGGGCGGTGTGTCCTTGAGGACGAGCGGCAGGCCGGCGACGAGCAGCACGACCCGATGGGCCGCGGCCGCGACGCGCTGGTTGACGAAGCCGAGGACGTCGCCGAAGCGCCGGCCCTCGGCGGTGGGCGGGTGCACGCCGAGCCCCACCTCGTTGGAGACGATCCGCAGCTCCGCGGCGGGCGCACCGACCAGCACAGCGAGCGCGCCGGCCTCCTCGAGGATCACCTCGTCGCCGTCGCCGCGCGCCATCAGATTGGCGACCCAGAGCGTGAGGCAGTCCACGACCACGGTGTCGGCGCCACGCTGGGCCTCGCTCAGGCGGGGGACGAGGTCGCGCGGGGCCTCGAGGGTCGTCCAGTGGCGCGAGCGCTCGGCCTGGTGGCGCGTGATGCGGGCGGCCATATCCCCGTCGCTCGCCTCGGCGGTGGCGACGAAGGTAATGCGTCCGCGCGCCGGCAATCCGGCGAGCGCGAACCGGCTCTTGCCGCTGCGGGCGCCGCCGACGATGAAGAGTGACGAACCCACTGTGCCCGGATCCTCCCGCGAAGACCGGTGATGAGTGCGCGCGCGGGCAGGTTTCCTGGCTCTCGGATCGTCCTACTCCCCGCGCCTTCCCGGCCTCACGGCCAGTGGCATCCGCGGGTTTCGTCCCCGATTACAGTGACGGGGTCGCGGCGGTGTCGCACCGCCTTCCCTGGGGGCCCCTGCGGGCGCCCGGGCGCGTACAGCGCGCAAACCGTAACAGAAGCCCCGACGTGCCGCAACACAGCCGCGCGCCGGTTGTAGGATGGCCCCCGTCATGCTGGCCACGACGCGGCTCTATCTGGACGACGATCACGCCTTCGAGGCCGAGGCCACCGTCGTGGCGGTGGCGGGCGAGGCGTTCGCGTGCGACCGGACCTGCTTCTATCCCGGCGGGGGCGGCCAGCCGCCCGACCGGGGTTCCGTCACACTGGCGAGCGGCGAGGTGCTCGAGATCGTCTCCGTCCGTGCGGACGCCGACAACGTCGTCTGGCACGTCAGCCGAGCCCCGCTGCCTGCCGGCATCGGCGGCCGGCCGGCGCGGCTGAGCGTCGACCGCGAGCGGCGGCTGGCGCTCACGCGCTACCACACGGTCCTGCACGTCCTCAACACGGTGGCGCTGCGCGACTACGGGGGCTGGATCACCGGCGTGCAGATCGGCGTGGACTACTCGCGGATCGACTTCAAGCTGGAGGGCCTGTCACCGGCGATGTGCGCGGAGCTGGAGGCCAAGGTCAACACGGTTCTCGCCGCGAACCGCGCGCTCACGTCGTACACGATCCCGGAAGCCGAGTTCCACGCGCGCGCGGACCTGCTCCGCACGCTGGAGGCGAAGCCGCCCGTCTCCGGCGGCCGCGTCCGGGTCGTGGCGATCGAGGGCTTCGACGCCCAGGCGTGTGGCGGCACGCACATGCGCACGACGGCCGAGGTGGGGCGCTTCTCGATCGTCCGCACCGAGAACAAGGGGCGGATCAACAAGCGGCTGTACGTGCGGCTGGCGGCGCCCTAGCCCGGACTGGCTCGGGGCTAGCTCTTCTTCTCCTTGTCCGAGTACGAGACGGCCAGGCCGGCGCCGGCGTCGGACTGGATCCCGTACGGCGGCACCGGATAGCGCAGCCCGTTCTTGAACAGGGCCGCCAGCCCGTCGATCACCTTCGGCAGGTAGCGCGGCGGGATGGCCATCAAGAGCTCGTCGTCGGCCACGCCGCCGTAGCGCCGCTCGGCGTAGCACGGGATCGTCAGCGCGGGCTCATCGGTGCGCAGGGCCTTGCCCCACGAATCCGCGCACGCCGACTCGCCGACCGACGTGAACGACAGCTTCTTGTAGCCCGTCCACTGCAGCCCGTTGATGAAGAAGATCATCTGCCCCGGCGTGCCGTAGATCAGGCAGATGTCGGGCGGATTCAGCCGGCCGGCGGTCAGCGGCGACACCGCCATGGCGCGGAAGCGGCCGTGCGGCACGACGTCCATGGCGCGCTGGTGCGCGGCGGCGTCCTCGAGCGTCTGGAACCACACGCCGGCCATCCGCTTGCCCGACAGCCACTCCTCGTCTTGCGGATGCAGCCCGATCACCGCGCCGCACTGGGCGCCGATGAGGTCGGCCATCGTGATCCCGACCGTCCAGCCGAGCTGGCGAGCCTGGGCCACGATCTGGTCGGTGGTGTGCTTGGCCCGTGGACGGCGGATCTTGGGGATCGCCTCCATCTCCTCCACCGTCTCGAACAGCTTCATGCCGATGGGGATCGAGCGCAGGTGCAGGTAGCGGTTCAGGCCGTCGACGATCGCGTTCCAGTCGTAGGTATTCATGGGTTCCCTCTATGTGTGTCGCTACCCGCTCCGGAGCCGGTCGATGTCGCGGCGCTCGCGCTTGGTCGGGCGGCCGGCGCCGGGCTCGCGCCGGGGCGGCGACGCCCACCGCGGCTGGCGAGGCTCCGGCGGGGTGAGGTCCTCGAACAGGGTCCGCGCCACGGACGGCGGTCCGCGCCGCTCGTCCAGCGCCGTGACCTTCAAGATCCTACGGCGGCCCTGCGGCAGCGTCACGTGGACGGTGTCGCCCGGGCGCAACGCCTTGGCCGGCCTGGCGGCCTGCGCGTTGATATCGACCTTGCCGCCGTCGCAGGCGTGGGCCGCCAGGCTGCGTGTCTTGAACACGCGGGCGGCCCACAACCACTTGTCGACGCGCACGGAATCGAGCGGTTCCGCCACGGCCAGACGGTATCATAAGGCTCACCATGCTCGTGAGGAGCCACTCCATGCTCGCTCGTCTGGCTGCGCTGCTCCTGCTGTTGCTCGCGATGACCGCCAGCGCGGCCGCCCAGGTCGTCGTCGAGGACTGGTCCGCGCAGCCCGTCGGCGGCAAGGGCATCCCCGCGGGCTGGAAGGGGCAGAGCTGGGGCAGCCCGAAATACGACTTCACCCTCGACACGACCGACGGTCAGAAGGCGCTGCACCTGCGCAGCGCCAACGAGGGCTCGACGATCTCCCGGGAGATCAAGGGCAAGGTGAACCTCAAGGAGACGCCGATCCTCGAGTGGACGTGGAAGGTGGCGGCGCTGCCCAGGGACGGCAACTCGTGCCGCAAGGCCACTGACGACCAGGCGGCCCAGGTCTTCGTGGTATGGCCCCGCTTCCCGGAGGCGGTCCGCTCGCAGATCATCGGCTACGTGTGGGACACGACCCAGCCGGCCGGCACGATCTGCAAGAGCGAGAAGACGGGGACGGTGACCTACGTGATCGTCCGCTCGGGCCTGGCCGACCTCGGCAAGTGGTTGACCGAGCGCCGCAACGTCGGCGAGGACTTCCGGCGGATCTACGGCGCGGAGCCCGACGCGCCCGCGGCGCTCTCGATCGCCATCGACTCCAACGACACCAACTCGAGCGCGGAGTCTTTCGTGGGCACCCTCCTGTTCCGACGTCCGTAGTCCCGTCGGCCCGTCCGAAAGAACGTTTGCCGCTCGTAGGAAAATATTTTCTCAGCACGAGCGTGATCGCGCTTGCGATGGCCGTGAGTCGTGCCTATGCTCGGACAGCGTGTCGACCGAGGATCCCGCGGAGACGTTCTCGGATTTCTTCCACACCGCGCCCGTTCCCATCCATCTCGTCGGGCCCGAGGGCGCCATCCTCGACGCCAACGGCGCCGAGCTGGCGATGCTGGGCTACCGTGCCGAGGACTACGTCGGCCACCCGATCACCGAGTTCCACGTCGACGCCGCCGCCGGCGCCGACCTCGCCGATCGGTTGCGCCGCGGCGAGACGCTGCGCAACTACGGCGTCCGCCTGCGCTGCGCCGACGGCTCGGTCAAGCACGCGTTCATCACCTCCCACGTCCAGCTCGACGGCGAGCGCATCGTCCAGACGCGCTGCTTCACCCGCGACGTGACCGAGGCCAACACGGCCGAGCGGCGGCTGGCCGCGCAGTACCGCGTGGCGCAGATCCTCACGGCCAAGACCGAGACGCTGGAGGGCCAGCGCCGCGCGCTGGCGGCGGTGTGCGAGGAGCTCGGCTGGGACGTGGGCGAGATCTGGCGCCGCCCGCCCGACGCCGGCGTCCTCCGCCTGGTCGCCTCGGTGGAACGGCCCGGGGTGGATGCCGAGGCGCTGAGGCTGCTCGGCCACGAGTCGGGCTTCGCGCGGGGCGCCGGGCTGCCCGGCCACGTCTGGGCCCGGGGCGAGCCGGTCTGGCTCGCCGACCTCGGCAAGGCGCCGATGTTCCAGCGGGCCGCCGCCGCCGAGGCGGCCGGCCTGCGCGTCGCCTGCGGCATCCCGATCGCGCTCGGGGATGACGAGACCAGCGTCATGCTGTGCCTGCGCCGCGAGCCCGAGGCCGGCGACGAGGCGGCGGCGATCCGGACGCTGCGGCTGATCGCCGCGCAGCTCGAGCAATTCCTCGGGCGCAAGCGGATCGAGGCGGAGCGCGAGGGCCTGCTCGCGCGCGAGCGCGAGGTGCGCGTGGAAGCCGAGCTGGCCAACCGCGCGAAGGACGAGTTCCTGGCCGCCGTGTCGCACGAGCTCCGCACGCCGCTCAACGCGATCCTGGGCTGGAGTCGCCTGCTGCGCTCCGGCGAGCTCGACGCCGAAACGGTCGAGCGCGGGCTGGCCGCCGTCGAGCGCAGCGCCGAGATCCAGGAGCAGCTCATCGCCGACCTGCTCGACGTCGCCCGCATCGTGACCGGCAAGATCCAGCTGCGGATCGCCCCGACCGATCTCGCCGGCGTGGTCGACGCCGCGGTCGACGCCGTGCGCCACACCGCCGACGCCAAGGGGCTCGCGCTCGCCGCGCGCCACGATCGGCCGGTGCCCTCGACGCTGGCCGATGCCGATCGCCTGCAGCAGGTCGTGTGGAACCTGCTGACCAACGCCATCCGCTTCACGCCCGAGGGCGGGCACATCGGCGTCGAGCTGACGGCCCGAGACGGCCGCGCCATCATCGAGGTCACCGACGACGGCATCGGCATCGACGCCGGCTTCCTGCCTCGCGTCTTCGACCGCTTCCGCCAGGCGGAGACCGGCACCACGCGGCGCACCGGCGGCCTCGGCCTCGGCCTGTCGATCGTCCGCCACCTGACCGAGCTCCACGGCGGCCTGGTGCACGCGCGCAGCGAGGGCGAGGGGCGGGGCGCCACGTTCACCGTCGACCTGCCGCTCCTGCAGCCGACGGCGAGCGCGCTGGCCCGTGCCGTCGAGTCGGCGCCGGCCGAGCCGGCCCCCGCGACGGCGCTCGCGCACGTCCGGATTCTCCTGGTCGACGACGACGCCGACGCCCGGGATCTGCTGGGCATGGTGCTTCGTCAGCACGGCGCCGAGGTGTCCGAGGCGGCCAGCGCGGAGGACGCCGTCGCGGCCTTCAGGCGGGACGTCCCCGACGTCGTGCTCAGCGATATCGGTCTGCCCGACACGGACGGCTACGGCCTGATCCGGCAGCTCCGAGCGCTCGACGGGCCCGGCGCCGCGGCGGCGATCGCCGTGGCCCTGACCGGCTGGGCCCGCTCGGAGGACCGCCACGCCGCCCTCGAGGCCGGCTTCCAGGCCCACGTCGTCAAGCCCGTCGATCCGATGCAGCTCGTCGCGCTGCTCGCGCGGCTCGTCCAGGCGGCGCGGCCGGCGGTCAGCGGCACCGGAATTGCGTGGTCGTGACCGCCATGCCATGCGGCGGATTCTTCTCGGTCGACTCGCTCCGCGGTGTCTGGGTGCTCATCGTGGACGGCAATCCGCGCGGCCGCGAGACTCTGAGCGAGATCCTGTCGTACTGCGGCGCGCTGGTGACGGCGATGGCCTCGGCCAACGACGCGCTGAGCGTCATGCGGCAGGTGAAGCCCGACGTGCTGATCGTCGCCCTGCCAGACGACGACGACTTCGCCTTCATCCGCCAGGTGCGTAGCCTCAAGCCCGAAGACGGTGGCGTGGTCCCCGCCATCGAGATCGCCCGTGACGTGGACGAAGACCTCACGCGCTCGCGCGGATACCAGGCCTATCTCCGCACGCCGCTGGACCCCTGGGAGCTATGCCGGCTCGTGTCGAGCCTGATGACGGTGCGGTGATGGTATGCCTCGCAGTCAGCCCGGCGCGATAACTCCGATGGGGCGCCACGATCCGCTGCCGAGCGACGCCCTGGCCGGCGTCCACGTGCTGATCATCGATGACGATCCCGAGGCGCGGGACCTGATCCGCACCGTGCTGCGCTACTGTGGCGCGCTCGTGAGCATCGCCGCCAGCGCCGGCGAGGGACTGGAGACGCTGCAGCGCGTCCTGCCCGACATCATCGTCTGTGACATCGCGATGCCCCAGCACGACGGCTACTGGTTCGTCAGCTCCCTGCGCGCCCTGCCGTCCGAGCGCGGCGGCGGACTCCCGGTCATCGCGATCACCGCCCACGGCGCGACGCACGGCCCAGACCGCACGCTGCCCGCCGGCTTCCAGGCGCACATCCGCAAGCCGGTGGATCCCTGGGAGCTCTGTCGCATCGTCGCCGCCATGACGCGGAGAAGCTAGCGCCGACGAGAAGGGCCCATCTGCTTCGTTGGCCCACGCACGCCATGCCTCATCGGTGCGCCGGCAGCCTCCGCCTCCAGCCTGAGCGCTCTCATGCCGCGTGCGTTTCCTTGACAGCTTTCTGCGTGCGTAGCGGCCGCGTGTCGACAGCGCCTGGAAGATACCGGCCCAGCGGGCTCCAGGAACCCGACGATGCTGGCATCGTGGGCTCATCACGAAAAGAGGCTGGAACTCCGCACGCCCGAGATCGCCGAGCTCTCCGCCCACCTCGACGCCGCCACCGCGCGCCTGCTCGACCTCATCCGCGAGTTCGACGGCCGCGGGCGCAGGGTCGGCGGGCGCCCAGGCAAGCGCTATCAGGTGGGGTTCACGTCGATGCCGAAGTCCTGGCGGACCCCGACGATCCCGGCCAGTCCGTCCCCGAGGACGGCGCGCGCGTTCCCGCGGGAACGTCCCCGCGCCTGGCGTGCGACGCCAGCCGGGTGGTGATGCGGCACGACCCCGACGGACGCCTGCTGGAGGTCGGCGCCCGGACGCGCACGTCGCTTCCGGTGGTGGAGGTGCCTCCCCCAGTCAAATCGCGAGGGCGTAGCCGTCGCGGCGGGGATCGGCGCCGGCCATGAGGGCGCCGGAATCGGGGTCGCGGGCGATGCCTTGCCCGCCGCCGACGACCCAGGACCAGTCGTCGAGGACGTTCACCTGATGGCCGCGGGCGGTGAGGCCGGCGCCCGTGGCCTCGTCGATTCGCGCCTCGGCGTCGACGAGGCGGTCTCGGTAGACGCGCACGCGGGGCGCCTCGATCGCCTCCTGCACGTTCATGTCGAACTCGAGCACGTTGAGCAGCATCTGGGGCTGCGTCTGTAAGATCCCGTACGAGCCCGGCGTGCCGATCGACAGCCGGAACGCTCCGTCGCGGAAGACCTGGGTCGGCGACATCATGGTGCCCGACTTGCGTCCCGGCCGGAGCACGTTGGGCGAGGCCGGGTCGCGGTCCGCCCACTTGAGGATGTTGTTGAGGACGATGCCGGTGCCCGGCACCGCGAAGCCCGAGCCGAACGGGGCGCCCAGCGTCTGGGTGACCGAGACCACCATGCCGTCGGCGTCGGCGCAGGCGAAGTGCGTCGTCTGCTCGTTCTCGAATTTGGCCGGGTGGCCCTCGCCGATCTGCCCCGCCAGCCTCTGCGCGGCGTAGCGCTCGCCCTCGCTGACGGCGGCCCGCGCCGGATCGATACGCGCGCGCTGTGAGGCTGCGTAGGCCTTGGCGAGCAGGCCGGCGATCGGCGTGTCGTCGCCGTAGGCGTAGGCCAGGCGGTCGGCCGAGGCGAGCTTGATGGCCTCGATCAGGTGGTGCAGGTAGTCGACCGAGTTGTGGCCCCACCCGCGCAGGTCGAAGCCCTCCATGATGCTCAGCGTCTCCAGCATCTGGAAGGCCGAGAACGGCGGCGGCATCGAGCAGACTTCCGCCCCGCGATAGCTGATCGTGGCCGGCTGCCGCCACACCGCCTCGAAGCTGGCCAGGTCGTCCTCGGCCAGCCACCCACCGGCCTCCTGCACCGCGCGGGCGATCGCCCTGGCGATCGGGCCGCGATAGAAGGCCTCGAGGCCGCCCTCGGCCACCTGGCGCAGCGTCGCCGCCAGGTCCTTGTAGGTCGCGACGGCGCCGGCGCGGGGGCCGCCGTTGGGCCAGTAGAGCCGCTCGGCCTCGCGCGAGCGTCCGAGCGTGGCGCGGGCGCCCGTGAAGAAGTCGACGTTCTTGAACGTCAGCGGCACCCCCCGCTCGGCGTGGCCGATGGCGGGCTCGAGCACCGTGGCCCGCGGCAGGCGCCCGAAGCGCGCGTGGGCGGTCAGCCAGCCGCCGAGGTTGCCCGGCGTGGCGCACGCCTTGGGGCCGGCGCCCTGCTCGTCCTCGGTGCACCGGGTGACGTCGGCCGCTCGCGGCGCGGCGCCGATGAAGTCGAGCACGTGGCGCTCGCCGTTCGGCCTCGAGATCAGCATGAGCCCGATGCCGCCGATGCCCGACATGAACGGCTCCACCACGTTGAGCGTGGAGCCGACGGCCACCGCCGCGTCCACGGCGTTGCCGCCGGCCAGCAGCGTCTGGATTCCCGCCATCGAGGCCAGCGGGTGCGCGGAGGCGACGGCGCCCCGGGTGCCCATGACGGTCGGACGATAGGCGCGACGATGGGGCGGCATGCGGGTCTCCTAGGCGGCGCGCTGACGCTCGGTGGCCAGACCCCGGATCTTGGGGTCGAGCAGGTCGCGCAGGCCGTCGCCGAACAGGTTGAGGCCGAAGATCGTGAGCATGATGGCGACACCGGGGTAGAGCACGAGCCAGGGCGCCTGCTGGATGTACAGGCGCCCCTCGGCCAGGATCACCCCCCACGAGGGCACGTAGGGCGGCACGCCGACGCCGAGGAACGAGAGTGCGGCCTCGGTGAGCACGGCCGCCGCGAACACGAACGAGCCCTGCACGATGACCGGCGACATGCAGTTGGGCAGCACGTGCCGCGTGATCAGGATGACGTCGGAGGCGCCGAGCGCGCGCGCCGCTTCCACGTAGGCCGTCTCGCGGATGACCAGCACCGAGCCGCGCACGACGCGCGCCACCCGCGGCGAGTACACGACCGCGATGGCGACGATGACGTTGACGACGCTCGGGCCCAGCGCCGCCATCAGCGCAATGGCCAGCACGATGGCCGGGAACGCCATGAGCCCGTCCATCACCCGCATGACGACGTTGTCGAGCCGGCGATAGTAGCCGGCCACCACCCCGCACACGACGCCGACCATGAACGAGAGTGTGACCACCGCGACGCCGACCAGCAGCGACAGGCGGGCGCCGTACACCACGCGGCTCCACACGTCGCGCCCCACGTCGTCGGTGCCGAACCAGTGCGCGCGACCGGGCGCGGCGAGGCGGCCGGCCACGTCCATGTGGGCCGGATCGCCGGCGATGAAAGGCGCCAGGGTCCCCAGCCCGAGCATCAGGGCCATGAGGATCGCGCCGGCCAGCGTCGTCTTGCGCCGGGCCAGCAGCACCGTCCAGTGCGGCCCGGCCCGCCGGCGCGCGGGTTCGGCGTGTGGCAGCGCGATGACGCTCATGCCGCCCCCCCGACCCCGCCCGGCGTGGTCACTGGTACCTCACCCGCGGGTCGAAGAGCATGTACGAGAGATCGACGGCGAGGTTGATCAGCATGTACATGCCGGCGATGCACAGCACCACGCCCTGGATCACCGGGTAGTCCCGCCGCAGGACGGCCGAGATGATGAGCCGGCCCAGCCCGGGGATGTTGAACACCGTCTCCACCACGACCGCGCCCGAGATCAGGATGGCGAACGAGATGCCGATGATCGTCACGGTGGGGATCATCGCGTTCTTGAGCGCGTGCTTGTAGATCACCGCCCGCTCGCCGAGCCCCTTGGCGCGGCCGGCGGTGATGAACTGCTCGCGCAGCACGTCGAGCATCGACGAGCGAGCGATGCGGGCGATCAGCGCCGACTGCACGAGCCCCAGCGCGAAGGCCGGCAGCACCAGCGAGCGCAGCGTCTTGAGCCAGCCGTACTCCAGCGGCGAGTAGCCGGCCACCGGGAACCAGCCCAGCCACACCGAGAAGAACAGGATGAACAGCAGCCCCAGCAGGAAGTTGGGGATCGACACCCCCAGCAGCGCGACCACCATCAGGACCTGGTCGGTGGCCGTGTTGTGGTAGCGCGCCGACAGCACGCCGGCCGGGACGCCGATCAGGATGGAGATGACGATGGCGAAGAGCGTCAGCAGCAGCGTGGGCTCCACGCGGTCGAGGATCGCCTCGGTGACCGGCTTGCGCAGGAAGATCGACTGGCCGAGGTCGCCCTGGACCAGGCGCCCGAACCAGCGCACGAGCTGCACCGGCAGCGGGCTGTCGAGCCCGAGCTGGCGCTCGATGCGCTGCACGTCGGCGGCCGAGGCATCGGGCCCGGCGATGACCGAGGCGGGATCGCCGGGGGCCAGGTGGATCAGCACGAACGCGACCGTCGCCACGACCAAAGCCACCGGGACGAGCGCGAGCAGGCGGCGGGCGATGTAGGTCTTCATCGCCGCGCCGCCCGCCGCCCGCTCACTTGAGCCAGACGTTCCAGAGCGGCAGCTCGCCCTTGGACTGCCAGCCGTGCACGTTCGTGCGGATGATCTCGAGCGAGAAGGAGTCACCGAACTTCACGCGGCCGACGTCCTCGTAGAACAGCTGCTGGACCTTGTCCCACATCGCCTTGCGCTTCTTGGGATCGCCCTCGCGGGCCATCGCCTCCATCCACTGCTCCTTATCCTCGTGGCACCACCAGCCCGGCCAGTTGCAGGCAGTCCCGGTGCTGAAGGCCGGCTCGGGATTGAACGTGATGCCGGTCGAGAACACGTCCCACACCTCGGGCTTGTTGCGGCGCTGCACGAGCGTCGCCCAGTCCACCACCTGCAGATCCATCTTGAACCCGGCCGCCTCCAGCTGCTGGGTGGCCACCAGCGCGTTCTTGTACATCCACTGGTATTCCTTCGTGGTGATCCAGCGCACCGGCTGCCCGGCGTACCGGGCTTCGGCCAGCAGCTTCCGGGCTTTGCCGGGGTTGCGCTGGTTGTACAGCTCGGCGCCGGCCTTCGAGTACCACTGCGGCTGCTCGGCGAACATCAGGCTCGGGTCGATCCGGTAGAACGCCTTGTTGCCGAAGCCGGCCGCCATGATGGGCTCCATGTCGAGCGCGCCCTGGAACGCCTGTCGGATGCGCTTGTCGGTCATGAGCCCCTGCTTGTGGTTCAGCACGGCGGTCGACCAGTTGGCCGGCTTGATGATGCTCGGCGTCACGCCCGGCAGCCCCTTGACCCGGTCGTACTGGTCCTGCTGGATCTGCTGGCCGTAGTGATACTCCCCCGTCTCCACGCCGGCTAGCCGGACCGCCACGTCCCCGACGGGGATGAAGAGGATCTCGTCCAGGTAGGCCACCCGCTTGCCGCCGAAGCCGTCGGCCGCGTCGGAGCGCGCCGCGTACTCCTTGAAGCGGACGAGCTTGATGTGGCGGTCCGGCTTGTGCTCGACGAAGCGGTAGGGCCCGGTGCCGATGTACTCCTTCACCGCGTTGTCGCCGGCGGCGTCGATGATGTCCTTGGGATAGACGACGGCGCCGTTGTTGGGGCGCGCCAGCCCCATGAGCAGCGCCGCCGACGGCTCCTTGAGGAGCAGGACGACGGTGAGCGGGTCCTTCGCCTCCACACCCTCGACGATGCGCCACACCGCCTTGCCCGGCGTGGCCAGCTTGCCCCAGCGCTTGAGCGAGGCGACGACGTCGGCCGAGGTCATCTCCTTGCCGTTGTGAAACTTCACGCCCCGCCGCAGCTTGAACGTGTACGTGCGGCCCTTGTCGGTCACCGTGTGGCTCTCGACCAGCAGCGGCACCGGGTTGTAGTTCTTGTCGTAGGTGAAGAGCCCCTCGTACATGTGCCAGGTGATGTGCTGGACGATCACCGCGGTCGTCGTGTGCAGGTCCAGCGTCGGCGGCTCGCCGATCATCGCGGCCTTGAAGACCCCGCCCGTCTTCGGCTGCTCCTGGGCGGTCAGAGGCGACGCGGTCGCCCCCAGCAGGACGAGGGCGGCGAGCACGGTGAGCACGCGACCGGCGATCGATTCACGCATGACAGGCTCCTTTCGGGACATCGCTACTCGAGCATCGGGCGGACGGCGCCGACCACGTCGTCGGCCTTGGTGTCGCGAACGCCTGCAGCGGCGGGCTGAACGGGATCGGGATGCTGGGGCCCGCGACGCGCGTCGGGCGAAGGCCGCAGGCGGCGCCGGACAGCTCGCGCACCCGCTCCTCGAACAGCCGCGCACGCAGCATGCCCGCGTACATCCGGAGAAGCTCGTGGGGGGCCGGGCATCGTCACGGCGGCGGAATTATAGCATCGGCTTCTCGTTCAGCCGGCGCAGCGCCCAGCCTCGCCGACCGGCCTCGAGCACCGTCAGCGCGCCGTAGTCCTGCCCGAACGCGAGCAGCCGTCCGAGCGACAGCCCCAGGACGTGACAGAGCAGCGCGCGATTGGTGCCGCCGTGGGCCACGATCGCGACCGCCCGCCCCGCGTGGGCCGTCGCGATGGCCTCGAACGCGGGCACCGCCCGGGCCACGAGGTCAGGCACGCTCTCACCCTCGGGGAACGGGAACTCGCCCACGCGCGCCATCCACTCGGCGAACGCCTCCGGCTCGCGCGCGCGGATCTCGGCGGCCGTGAGGCCGTCCCACCGCCCCATCGCCATCTCGCGCAGCGCCGGCACGGCGGTCGGGGCCAGACCGTGCGGCGCGCCGATGATCTCGGCGCTGCGCCGCGAGCGGAGGAGATCGCTCGAGAAGACCGCGGCGAGCCGGACGCGGCGCAGGCGCGCCGCCTGGGTCTGGCACTGGCGCTCGCCGGTGGCCGAGAGCGGCACGTCGAGGTGGCCGATGAAGCGCCGCGTCTCGGCGCCCTGCACCTCGCCGTGGCGCAGCAGGTAGATCAGGCTTGCACGCCCAGCCACGCGAGCACCGTGAGCACCACCACCAGCTCGGCGCCCTCGACCGCGGCCCCGAGCACGTCGCCCGTGAGGCCGCCGAGCCGGCGGGCGAGGAACGCGGCGCCGGCCCAGGCCACCAGCACCGCGAGCGCCGTCGCCGCGATGCCGGCCGCGCCCAGCGCGACGAACGCGATCAGCAGCGCCACCGCCACGGCCAGCCCCGCGCCCAGCACTGCCACTCCCGCCACGAACGCGGCCCCCTGGCCATCGCCGCGCGCGGGGCCGAACAGTCGGGCCAGGAGCGGCGGCATCGCGCGGCCGATCGCCGGAGCCGCCAGGAGCACGCGCCAGCGCACCGCCGGCGCCACCTCGGCCACCGCCACGACCTCGAGCACGAGAAAGAGGACGAGCCCCACCGCGCCGAACGTCCCGATGCGGCTGTCGCGCATGATGGCCAGACGATGCTCACGGTCGCGGCCGGCCAGCCCGTCCAGGCAGTCGGCGAGCCCATCGAGATGCAGGCCACCGGTCAGCGCCTTCCAGGCGACGACTGTCAACACGGCCGACACCCCGGGCGGAAATACGCGCGTCGCAAGGTGATCCACGAGCACCAGCAGCGCCCCGAGTCCCACCCCGGCCACCGGGAACCACGCCGACGCGCGACCGAGGCCGCCCGGCGGTGCGTGCCCGCCGCCCGGCACGGGCAGGATGGTCAGGTAACGGATGGCGAGTACCAGGCCCGACATTGCCGCGAATCTAGCATCGAAATTGACACGCGCGGTCGCGCTGGCGAGAATGGTTTCAACGGCCGCGATTCCATTCACGCCGGCGAGGTTTGCGCCATGAGCGTCACCAGCGTAGCTGAGCGGTGGGTCCAGGAAGTCGCCGGGCTGACCCAGCCCGTCCGAACCGTCTGGTGCGACGGATCGAAGCCCGAATACGACGGCCTGATCGAGGGGATGCTGGGGGACGGCACGCTGCTGCCGCTCAACCCCCGGAGCTATCCGAGCTGCTATCTGCACCGCAGCCACCCGTCCGACGTCGCCCGCACCGAGCAGCTCACCTTCATCTCCACGCGCGAGCGGGAGGACGCCGGCCCCACCAACAACTGGATGGCGCCGGCGGAGGCCAAGAGCAAGGCGGGTGGCTACCTGCGGGGGGCGATGCGCGGCCGCACGATGTACGTGATCCCCTACCTCATGGGCCCGGCCGGCTCGTGGATGAGCCGCGTGGGCATCATGGTGACGGACAGCGCGTACGTCGCGGCCAGCATGCACCTCATGACGCGCGTGGGCCAGGTGGCGCTGCAAGCCATGCGCAGCGACGACGACTTCATCGCCGGCCTGCACTCGCTCGGCGATCTCTCCCCTGAGCGCCGCCTGATCATGCACTTCCCCGAGGAGAAGCTGATCTGGAGCGTGGGCTCCGGATACGGCGGCAACGCGCTGCTCGGCAAGAAGTGCCACGCGCTCCGCCTCGCCTCCTCGCAGGCGCGCGCGGAGGGCTGGCTCGCCGAGCACATGCTGATCATCGGCGTCGAGGATCCCGAGGGCCGCGTGACCTACCTGGCCGCGGCCATGCCGAGCGCGTCGGGCAAGACCAACCTGGCGATGGCGGTCTCGCAGCTGCCGGGCTGGCGCGTGTGGACGCTGGGCGACGACATCGCGTGGATGCACGTGGACGCGAGCGGCCAGCTGCGCGCGATCAATCCCGAGCGCGGCTTTTTCGGCGTGGCGCCCAACACCAGCCCCAAGACTAATCCCAACGCCACCGCGATGGTCCGCTCGAACACGATCTTCACCAACGTGGCGCTGACGCCCGACCGCGAGCCGTGGTGGGAGGGCCTCACGCCCGAGGCGCCGCGCAACCTGGAGGACTGGCAGGGCCGGCCGTGGGACCCGGCCTCCGGACCCGCCGCCCATCCGAACTCGCGCTTCACCGTCCCCGTGCACCAGTGCCCATCGGTCTCGCCCCACTGGGAAGATCCCGAGGGCGTGCCGATCTCCGGGCTGATCT
Source organism: uncultured Candidatus Rokubacteria bacterium (assembly GCA_963743355.1). Taxonomy (GTDB): domain Bacteria; phylum Methylomirabilota; class Methylomirabilia; order Rokubacteriales; family CSP1-6; genus AR5. Next base: position 376,672 of record CAVUPM010000002.1, on the reverse strand, counting down.
TCGGCTCGCGTCGCACCCAGGTCATCCCGCTCGTGTTCGAGGCCTTCGACTGGAACCACGGCGTCTTCCTCGGCTCGGCGATGAGCACGGAGACGACCGCCGCCATCACCGGCAAGGTCGGCGTCGTGCGGCGCGACCCGATGGCCATGATCCCCTTCTGCGGCTACAACATGGCCGACTACTTCAGCCACTGGCTGTCGATGCAGCCGCGCCTGGCTAAGCCCCCGCGCCTCTTCCGCGTGAACTGGTTCCGCAAGAACGCCGACGGCAAGTTCCTCTGGCCCGGCTACGGCGAGAACGTCCGCGTGCTGAAGTGGATGGTCGAGCGCATTCGCGGCGGCGGCCAGGCCCAGGAAACGCCGGTCGGCTACGTCCCCGCCGAGGGCGCGCTCGATCTCAGCGGTCTCAGCCTCAGCCCCGCCCAGCTCCGCGAGGCGCTCCGCTGCGACGCCGGTGAATGGCTGACGGCGCTGCAGGATCTCGACGAGTTCTACGGATCGTTCGGCTCTCGGATGCCGGCGACGATCGCCCGCCAGCTCGCGGAGACGCGGAGAAAATTCGGCGGCTGACGGCGGGATCACCCCTATGATTGGTGGGTGCCCCGGTTCTTCTTCAACATCGACGTCCTCGGGTCGTGCAACCTGCGCTGCCCGTCCTGCCCGGTCGGCAACACGAAGGAGTTCAAGCCTCCCACCGGGTTCATGGAGCCGAAGCTATTGGCCGCCATCACTGCCAAGGCCAAGTCCGAGTGCGAGGTGACCGGGGTCGGCCTGTTCAACTGGACCGAGCCGATCCTGCATCCGAAGCTGCCCGAGCTCATCCGCATCGTGGAGTCCAGCGGCATTCCCTGTCACCTGAGCTCGAACCTGAACCAGATGCGGAACATCGACGCGATCCTCGCCGAGAACCCCTTTGGCTTCCGGATCTCGCTGTCCGGCTTCACGCAAGAGGTCTACGGCTACACGCACCGGGGCGGCAACATCGAGCGGGTGAAGCAGCACATGGTCGAGCTGGCCGACGCCAAGAAGCGCCAGAAATCGACCACCAACATCCACGTCCTCTACCATCGGTACCGGCACAACCTCGGCGACGAACGGCCGATGCGCGAGTTCGCCCAGCGCCTGGGTATCGGCTTCCAGCCGGTGTGGGCCTTCATGTTGCCGCTGGAGAAGATCCTCGCCTACGTCAACGACGACCCGACCGAGGCGACGCTGACCGAAGAGGACCATCAACTCATCGGGAATCTCGCCCTGCCACTGCGAGAGGCGATCGCCGCGGCCGAGAAGCATCGCGACGCCGCCTGCAGTCTGCGCGACGCCCAGATGACGCTGGATTTCCGAGGGAACGTCCAGCTCTGCTGCGGGACCTACGACTCGCGTAAGTTCACGATCGGGACGTATCTCGCCACGCCGCTCGAGGAACTGCAGAGCCGGAAGTACGCGCACGACATGTGTGGGCGCTGCATGTCCCGCGGCGTCCACGTGTACGGAACGTACGGCGGGCCGGAGTTCGACGACATCGCCGCGCGGACCATCGGGCCCGATGGCGTCCGTCTCATCGGCCTGAACGCCGAGCGGGGACGCAAGCGGCTCCGCGGTGGCCTCGAGTGGCTGTATCGCCACACGGCGGCGAGGTATCTCTCACCGGAACAGTCGGCCCAGCTCGCGCGCCGATACGAGCGACTGAAGCAGCAGCTCCACCGCTAGTGTTCAAAGGGGCGTGGGGAAGCACTCCACCACGCGAGATAGCGTGAACCCGCTACCGAAATACGACGCGGCCACGTGGGACGCCATCCGCCAGATGCACACGCTGCGGCTGACCGATGCGCAGCGCCGCGCTCTGCTGACCATCCGGGAGCGCATCGGGGCGATGTTGCAGGAACGGACGCCCGGGACCACGGCCACACCGAGCGAGTGCTGGACGGATGGCTGCGCGTTCTTCAGCTACAGTCTCGAGTTGCCCCCGGAAGCGTGGACGAAGCTGCGGCTGCACACCTACCATTTCACGGGTGACAGCTACCAGCCCTATCTGTGGGGTGAGCCGGCACCCCTCTGCGGCGTGTGGGCCAGGCAAGTCGCTGATCTGCCCGACAGCCTCCGACTCAGCGAGCCCGTGGGCGGGATTGGCTTCGCCTACGACGGGCGGCTCATCAGCCATGACATCGTTCGCTTTCAGCACGTGGTTGGCACGCTCCATCGTCATGGCGTCCTGGAGCGACTCGCGAGCCAGCCGCACCCCCTCACCCTGGAGATCGGCAGTGGCTATGGGGGGCTCGCCTACCATCTGCACCGCATCGTGGGTCGCGGCACCCGCGTGCTGCTCGATCTGCCGGAAACGCTCTTGTTCGCCGCGAACTATCTGACGCTGCACTGCCCCCACGCGCGCATGTATCTCTATAGCGCGCAGGATGCGGCAACCGCGCTGGCCGAGCCACAAGCGTACGACTTCATCTTGCTGCCGAACTTCCGCTTCGACCGGCTCACATCCTGGCAGTTCGATCTGGCGCTCAACGTGGAATCAATGCAGGAGATGCGCGCCGAGCAGGTCAACGAGTATCTGGCCTTCCTCGCCCGGACCAGCCGGCTGTTCTACTCGTGGAACCAGGAAGCCAACCCCGCCAACCGCGAACTGGATGGTCTGTCGGACCACCTGCGCCGCTACTTCCAGTTGACCCCGGTGCCCACGCCACCGGCTCCGTACACGGCGCGGGCACGCGCCGCCGTGGAACGGGCGGTCCGCGTCGGCCTCGCGAGGGTGGGCCTGAGCCTGACGAGGACCCCCCGCAAATGGGTGTACCCACCGGTCGTGGAGTATCTCTGCCGCCCGCGCCAAATTGATCCACCGAGCTGAGAACACTATCAAACCCGCCGGAAGCCGCCCGGGGGGCATCTCGGGGCCCCCACCTTCATCGAGCCGCGCGCGCGGCGAGGGGACGGAGGCGTTGTAGCTCGCGCTCGGCGTCGGCCAGGCCGGGCCGGAGCTCGAGGGCCTTCTGGAAGGCCGCCACGGCCCGCGCGTGCTCGCCGGCCCCGGCGTAGGCCCAGCCGAGCGCGTAGTGCGGCCACCAGTTCTTCGGCTGCATGGCCCGCGCGCGCTCCAGGTGGGCGACGCCCTCGGGCCGGCGCCCCTGTTGGGCCAGCGCGTGGCCGAGCAGCATGTACACGTCGGCGTCCTCGCGTCGCGGCGCGATGTCGGCCAGGACCGTCACGACGTCGGCGGGGCGCGCGCGCGTCGTCAGCATCCTGGCGATGCGCACCGAAAAGTCGCGATCCTCTGGGAAGCGCCGCGCGTACTCCCGCGTCGTGATGGCGGCCTCGGTGAAGCGACCAAGCCGCACGTAGAACTCGGCCAGGTCCTTCCGGATCTGGGCGGCGTCCGGGGCCACCGCGAGGATCTCGCGACTCTGCTTCTCGACGTCGCCCTCGATCCGTGAGATCCACGGCACGCCGTGAAAGCCCGACCGCACCGTGACCACGACCGCCTGCCCGCCCCACAGCCGCTCGCGCTCCTCCGGTCGCACGAGGATCCGCTCCAGCTCGCCGGGCCGGCGCCACGAGCGGACGTCAGCCCACACGAACGGCACCCGGATACCGATCTCGGTCTCGTCCAGGCCGATCCGCACGATCTCGGTGCGATGGTGCGAGGGGTCGGACAGGTCGAACGTGCCGTTGCTCAGCAGGAACAGGCCGTAGAAGCACGAGCCGAGAATGACGAGCGCGCACAGGCGATACCCGATGCCGATCGGCGAGAGCAGCTTGTCTCTCCCGCCCCCGCCGCGAATGACCGCCTGCAGCCAGAAGGCGAGCATGAGGCCGGCGCAGGAGGCCGCGATGCCGGCCAGGAGCACGGTGACGTAGCGGCTCGGCGCCCGGTACGCGAGCTGCGCCCAGACCGCCCAGACGGCCAGGCCGCCGAGCGCCAGGTCCACGAGGGTGACGCGAGCGACCTGCAGGAGGCGCTTCATCGGCTGGTGCTCGCGCGGCGCTGCGTCCCACCCACGTGCTCCTGCATCGCGAGCGCCTGGGCGTTGTCGGGATCGCGCGTGAGCACTTCGGCGAGACACGTGTTCGTCTCGGCCTTCCGCGCCGTCTCCACGTAGAGGCCGCAGAGACCGACGAGCTGAGCGATGTCGCGACCGCCGAGCGTGTATCCCATCTCGGCTTCCCTGATGGCGTCGTTCCAGCGCCGGGCCCGGCCGTGCAGCGCGCCCATCCCATGGTGAGGGCCGGGCCGCAGCGGATCGAGGGCGACCGCCCGCTGATAGGCGGCGAACGCCTCCTCGTCCCGACCGAGCTGCAACAGCACGTGGCCGGTACGCTCCGCGAGCTCGGCCGTGCGCGGCGCCAGCGCCGCGGCCTGCTGGTAGCTCTGCAGCGCCGCCCGATGCTCGCCGAGGTGGGCCTGGACCTGCCCCTGACGCAGCCACGCCTCGGCGTCACGGGGATGGCGAGCGACGGCCCCCTCGGCCAGCGTGAGGGCCTGGCGGTAGTCCCCCAGCTTCTGCACGAGGAGCCGGTGGAGGGCGGCGACGACGAAGGGATCGTTCGGGTCGGCGTCGTAGGCCGCGCGCGTGAGGCGATACTCCTCGGCCACCTCGCGTCGGTTCGCGCGGTACCGGGCGGCCTCCAGCAGCGCGGCCGTGTTGCGCGGGTTCACCGTCAGGGCCTGCTGCAGCCTCGCGAACCCGCGCGTGGGCCGGCCGTGCCTGGCGTCGATCGCCGCGAGCGTGACGTAGCCGTCGTCGACGCGGTCACCGAGGTCGATGGCCCGCTGCGCGTAGCGGATCGCCGACTCGGCGTGTGACGGGTCGTAGATCCGGAGGTAGCGGTGCAGGTGCGCGAGCAGGCAGTTCGGCCGCGCGTCGAACGCTCGGTCGTCGAGCTCGCCGGTGACTTCGAGCACGGCCAGGAACACGGTGCGGCGGCGCTCGGCCCGCTCGGACCGCAGCGCCCGCTTCAGCGTATCGATCGCCGCGGGGAACGCCTCCTGGCGCGCCTGCGCGACGGCCGTCACGAGCAGGGCGTCGTAGTCGTCGCGCCGGAGGCTCAGCACACGCCCGGCCAGCTCCATGGCCGTCGCCGAATCACGGCGCGCCAGCGCGATCTCCGCCAGCGTCAGCAGCGGTTCGGGATCGGCCGGCGCGATCCGCGATTCCGCGCGCGCCCGGTTCCCCGCCTGGTCGAGGTCGCCTCGCGCCATGACGAGCCACGACGACGGCGACTCGGCCGGCGTCCGGGCGGCCGAGCGCGTGAGGTCGTCACGATAGAGGCGCGCCGCGCGGCCGTAGTCGCCGGCCAGGTAGTGCGCGAGCGCGCCAGCCGCCACCGTCGACGTGCCGAAGAACCGCAGGCTCATGCGCGCGAGCTGATCGAACGCCACGAGCAGCAGGACGACGGCCGCCCCGGTGAGCACGAGGGTGCGCGTGCGCGGCTTCATGATGGGCGTCGATTGTGCAAGGCCCACACCAATCGTTCCGGCCGTCCCGGCAAGGGGTTGGGCCTCGTCGGTGGGTCCGCCCCCGGCGCCGCGTCGCCGAGGTGACGGCGCCGTCAGAACACTGACGGGCCGCGGGGCTAGCGGGGCGCGCGTGCCGCGAGCGGACGGAGACGTTCGATCTGTTCCTGGACGCCGTCCAGGCCGGGCCGGAGCGCGATCGCCTTCTGAAACGACGCCAGCCCGCGGGCGTCGTCGCCGGTGCTGACGTACACCCAGCCGAGCGCGTAGTGCGGCCACCAGTTGTTGGGCTGCATCTCCCGCGCGCGCTCCAACAGGGGCAGGCCCTCGGGTTGCCGCCCTTGCATGCCCAGGGAGTAGCCGAGCAGCATGTAGACCTCGGCGTCTTCGCGCCGCGGCGCCACCTCGCTCAGCACGGTGATGACGTCCGCGAAGCGATCACGCGTCGTCAGCAGCACGGCGATGCGTACCGGGAAGTGGCGGTCGTCTGGAAAGCGGCGCGCGTACTCGCGCGCGGTCGTGGCGGCCTCGGTGAAACGATCGAGGCGGGCGTGGAACTCGGCGAGATCCTTCCAGATCTGGGCAGCGTCGGGGAACAGCGCCAGCACCTCTCGGCTGCGTTTCTCGAGGTCCGGCTCGAGCCGCCAGACCCAGGCAACGCCATAGAAACCCGGCCGCTCCGCGACCACCACCGCCTGCCCGCCCCACAGGCGCTCGCGCTCGTCAGGCCGCAGCAGGATCCGCTCGACGTCGCCCGGCCGTCGCCACGAGCGGACGTCGGCCCACACGAACGGCACCCGGATCCCGAACTCGGTCTCGTCCATCCCGATGCGCACGATCTCGGTGGGATAGTAGGCGGCGTCGGCCACGTCGAACTTGCCGTTGCCGAACAGGAACAGGCCGTAGAAGCAGAAGCCGAGGACCGCGAGCGCGCAGGTCTTCTGGGCGACGGCTACCGGAGTGAGCTGCCGGCCCGCCGCCCCGATGCCGCGGAACATCGCGTGCAGCCAGAACGCGAGCGTGAGGCCCGTGGACGCCGCCGCGATGCTCGCCAGCACCACGGTCACGTACCGGCTCGGGGTCCGATAGAGAAGCTGCGCCCACACCGACCAGGCGCCGAGGCCGAGGAGCGCCAGATGGACCACCGTGACCCGCAGCAGCCGCAGCAGCACCCTCATCGTCCGGTGCTCGCGCTCCGCTGCGTGTTCTGCAGTCGCCCCCGCAGCTCCAGCGCCTGTGCGTTGTCCGGTTCGGCCAGGAGCACGGCGAAAACGCAGCGCGAGGCGTCACCGCGTCGGCCCGTCTCGAGATACATCTCGCACAGGCCAACGTTCAGGCCACCACCCAGCCGCGCCACCATCTCGAACTCCCGGATCGCCTCGGTCCAGCGCCGGGCTCGACCGTAGAGCAGGCCCAGACCGACGTGCGGTTGCGGGCGGCGCGGGTTGAGCGCGACCGACCGCCGATACGCCGCGAATCCTTCCTCGTCGCGGCTCAGCTCGGCCAGCGTGTCGCCGATGATCTCCTCGAGCTCGGGCGTGGGCGGCTCCTGCGCCGCCACCCTCTGGTAACTGTGCAGCGCCTGTCGATGATGCCCCAGGGTCGTCTGGACGTGGCCCAGTCGCCACCAGGCCTCGGCGTCGCGCTCGTTGCGGGCGACCGCCGCCTCGGCCAGGACCTGAGCCTGCCGGTAGTCTCCGAGCTTCCGCACGAGGAAGTCGTGGAGGATCCCGATGACGAATCGATCGTCCGGATCGGCCTCGACGGCCGCCTGGATCAGGCGGTACTCCTCCGTCACCTCGCCACGGTTGCCCCGGTATCGTGCCGCACCCAGCAGCGCAGCCGTGTTGCGAGGATTGACTGCCAAGGCCTGCTGGAACGCCGCGAAGGCGCGCGTAGGACGGCCTTCCTTGATGCGGATGAGCGCCAGCGTGGCGTGGGCGTCGTCGACGCGATCCCCGCGCTCGATCGCCCGCCGAGCGTAGCGCGCCGCCGACCGCGCGTGCGACGGGTCGTAGATTCGGAGATAGCGATGCAGGTGCGCGAGCAGGCAGCTCGGACGCTCCGCCACCGCCCGATCGTCCAGCTCGCCCGTGGCTTCGAGCACCGTCAGGAACACGGTGCCGCGCCGCTCGACGCGGTCGTAGCGCAGCGCCCGCTTGAGCGCATCGATGGCCGTGTGATGCGCGCCCTGCCGCGCGTGCGCCACGGCGGTGATGAGGAGCGCATCGTAGTCGTCACGCCGCAGGGCCAGGACGCGGCCGGCCAGCGTCAGCGCCGTCGACGACTCACGGCGCGCCAGAGCGATCTCGGCCAGGGTGAGCAGCGGTTCGGGGTCCGTGGGCGCGAGGCTCGACTCCGTCCGCGCTCCTGCCTCGGCCCGCTCGAGATCGCCGGCCGCCAGCGCCATCCACGATCCTGCCTCCACGGCCGGCACCCCCAGGCTCCGGCGACGCAGGTGCTCTCGATAGAAACGCGCCGCGCCCGCGTAGTCGCCAGCGAGGTAGTGAGCCAGCGCTCGCGCGGTCTGCACCGAGTTGCCGAAGAAGCGCCGGTCCATCCGGGCGACCTGGTCGAGCGCGACCAGTCCGACCACGACGATCCCCGCGACGGCGAGCAGGGTGCGCGTGCGGGGTTTCACGACGGCCGACTCCGACGTCGACGCATGGTGGCGGAGCGAAGTGCAAGGCCCGCACCAGGGCCTCGTACGGGCACCAGTAAGGCGTCACACCTAGTTGGCACGTGCGGTCACGGCCGCACGTCGCGGCCGTGACGCCGATGTCACAAGCGTGACGGCAAGACACGTCACGCCGAGCGTCTCCAACTCGAGGCGCTGACGGCCCGTCGCGGCGCTACTATCTTCACGAGGAGGTGAACCGGTGGCTGTCCTCCCGCGCGCGCGACGCGTCACCGTGGAGGAGTTCGAGCACATGGTGCACGCCGGCGTCTTCGCGCCCGACGATCGCATCGAGCTGATCGAGGGCGAGATCATCGAGATGACGCCCATCGGCGACCCGCACGCCAGCGTCGTGGACAGGCTCAACATGCTGATGACGCGCCGCGTGGGTGATCGCACGATCGTCAGGGTGCAGGGGCCGGTCCGCTTCGCGAAGCTCCGGTCCCGGCCACAGCCGGATCTCGCGTTGCTCGCCCCGCGCGCCGACTACTACGCGAGCCATCGCCGACGGGCACCGGGAGCCGAGCGCGGCCGGGTATGGCGACGTGCGCACGCTGCGTCGCGGTGAGGCGCTGACGCCGCTCGCCTTCCCCGACGTCACCCTCGCCGTCGACGACGTCCTCGGCTGACCAGCTCCTAGACCGGAAACACGCCGTTGCGGCGCGGAGGGAACGCCTGGGCCTTGCTCTCCGCGTAGGTCAGCCGCTTGATCAGCTCGCCGCGCAGGGCCGAGCCGGCGACGATGTCGTCGATCAGCATCTCGGAGGCGAGCTTGTAGACGTCCACGTCCTTAGCGTACTCGTCGCGCTTGGCCTTCACGTACGCCGCGCGCTCGGCCTCCGGAAGCTCCATGATCTTGTTGTAGTAGACGGCGTTGACGGCCGGCTCCGGGCCCATGATCGCGATCTGGCCCTGGGGCAGCGCGAGCGTGGCGTCGGGCTCGAAGGCCGGCCCGCACATCGCATAGAGCCCGGCGCCGTAGCACTTGCGCACGATGACGCAGATCTTCGGCACCGTGGCCTGCGACGTGGCGAAGACCATCTTGGCGCCGTGGCGGATGATGCCCTGCCGCTCGACCTTGGTACCCACCATGAAGCCGGCGATGTCGGACAGGTAGACGAGCGGGATGTTGAACGCGTTGCAGAGCCAGATGAACCGCGCCGCCTTGTCGGAGGAATCCACCATGAGCACGCCGCCCTTCACCTTGGGCTGGTTGGCGACGACGCCGACCGCGCGGCCGCCCAGGCGGGCGAGCCCCACGATGATCTCTCCCGCGAAGCGTTTCTTGATCTCGAACCACGATTCCGCGTCGACGAGCCGGTCGATCAGCTCGTACATGTCGAACCACTTGCGCTGGTCGTAGGGCACGATCTCGTCGATCGAGCGGCCCGGCGCCGGCTCGCCGGCGGTGCCGAGCGCCGCCGGCGTCTCCTTGTACGAGGCCGGCATGTAGGAGAGGTAGCGCTTGGCCAGCTCGATGGCCTCCTCGTCGGAGGCGGCCAGCACGTCGCCGCAGCCGGAGACCTCCGTGTGCATGCGGGCGCCGCCCAATTCCTCCAGCGTCGTCTTCTCGCCGATCGCCATCTCCACCATGCGGGGGCTACCGACGTAGAGCGAGGCCTTGCCGTCGACCATGATGACCAGGTCGGTCAGCGCCGGCAGGTAGGCGGAGCCGGCCGGCGACGGACCGAACAGGATGCAGACCTGCGGCACGACGCCGGAGAGCTGGACCTCGTTGTAGAAGATGCGGCCGGCGTGGAAGCGGCCGGGAAAGATCTTGATCTGCTCGGAGATGCGGCCACCAGCGGCGTCGACCAGGTAGAGCATGGGCACCTGCAGCCGCGCGGCCTTCTCCTGGATGCGCACGATCTTCTGGACGGTCTTCTCGCCCCAGGAGCCAGCCTTCACCGTGTAGTCGTTGGCCATGATGCAGACGGTGCGGCCGCCCACGCGCCCCACGCCGGTGACGACGCCGTCGGCGGGCGTCTCGGCCTCCTGGTTGCGCGCGAAGAGCCAGTCCTCCTGCAGCTCGCTGCCGGGATCCAGCAGAAGCTTCAGCCGGTCGCGCACGAACAGCTTGCCCTCGGCGCGCAGCTTGTCGCGATACTTCGTGTGCCCCTGCTCGATGCGCGCACGTTCCTGGAAGTAGCGTTCTTCACCCTGGCTCATGGCGGTCTATTATAAAGGTCCGTCACGGGAGGACACGATGACCGACCAGGAGGCGGCGGCACTCGGTGCCGAGGCCCTCGCGGAGGTGAAGTCGGGCCACGTGGTGGGGCTGGGCACCGGCCAGGCCGCCACCGCGTTCATCCGCGCGCTGGGCACGGCCGTGAAGGGCGGACTCACGGTGACCGGCGTGCCCACCTCGGAGGCCAGCGCCACCCTCGCTCGCACGCTCGGCATTCCCCTTGTCGACGAGCCGCTCGCGCTCGACGTCGCCGTGGACGGCGCCGACGAGGTCGACCCGCGCCTGGACCTCATCAAGGGGTACGGCGGCGCGCTGGTGCGCGAGAAGATCGTCGCCGCCGCCGCGCGCCGGTTCATCGTGCTCGTCGGCGGCGACAAGCTCGTGTCGACGCTCGGCAGCCGCGGCCGCCTGCCGGTCGAGGTCGTCCCCTTCGCCATGCCCTTCTGCCGCCGCCGCTGCACCGAGCTGGGCTACACGCCGGCGGTGCGCGCGAAGGACGGCGCCCCGTTCGTCACCGACAACGGCAACCTGATCCTCGACTGCGCGGTGGGCTCGATCGCCGACCCCGCCGCGCTCGACGCGACCCTGCGTGCGATCCCGGGCGTGGTCGGCACCGGGCTCTTCGTGGGCATGGCCCACGCCGTCATGGTCTGGGACGGCGGTCGCGCCCGCACGCTGGTGCGGAGCTGCTGAGAACAGGGGGGGCTCCGGGCGCCCCCCAAGCCCCTGGGCTCGGGGCACCCCGGCGTAGCCGTGGCGCCGCTCGACAACGCGACTCGTTCACAGGCTCTGAGAGGAGGCCCCGTGCCCACAGGAACCGACCCGCTGACCCGCCGTCCCGCCTGGCAGGCGATCGAGGCGCACTATCAACAGATGAAGGACGTCCACCTGCGGACGCTCTTCGCCCAGGACCCCGCGCGGGGCGAGCGGCTCGTCGCCGAGGGCGCCGGGCTCACCCTCGACTACTCGAAGAACCGCGTCACCGACGAGACGCTGCGGCTGCTGCTCCAGCTCGCGGAGGCCTCCGACGTGGCGGGTCGGCGCGACGCCATGTTCCGCGGGGAGAAGATCAACATCACGGAGAAGCGCGCGGTGCTGCACGTCGCCCTGCGCGCACCGCGGGGCGGGTCGATCGTCGTGGATGGCGAGAACGTGGTGCCGAACGTCCACGCCGTGCTCGATCGCATGGCCGACTTCTCCAACCGCGTGCGTAGCGGAGCCTGGACGGGCCACACCGGCCAGCGCATCCGCAACGTCGTCAACATCGGCATCGGCGGCTCCGACCTCGGGCCGGCCATGGCCTACGACGCGCTCCGGCCCTACGGCGACCGCGACCTCACCGTCCGCTTCGTGTCCAACGTCGATCCGGCCGACTTCAGCGAGGCCACCGTGGACCTGGACCCGGCCGAGACGCTGTTCGTCGTCGCCTCCAAGACGTTCACGACGCTGGAGACGCTCACCAACGCGAAGGTCGCGCGTCAGTGGGCGCTGGCGACGCTGAAGAACGAGCAGGCGGTGGCCAAGCACTTCGTGGCCGTCTCGACCAACGCCGCCGAGGTCTCGAAGTTCGGCATCGACACCGCCAACATGTTCGAGTTCTGGGACTGGGTCGGCGGGCGCTACTCGTACGATTCGGCCATCGGCCTGTCGCTCATGGTCGCCATCGGCGCCGACCACTTCCGCGCCATGCTCGGCGGCTTCCGCGCGATGGACGAGCACTTCCGCACGACGCCGCTCGCCCGGAACCTGCCGGTGCTCCTCGGCGTGCTCGGCATCTGGTACGGCGACTTCTTCGGCGCCCAGACCCACGCCGTGCTGCCGTACAGCCACTACCTCGGCCGCCTGTCAGCCTACCTGCAGCAGCTCGACATGGAGTCCAACGGCAAGTCGGTCGATCTCGACGGTCACCGCGTGACCTACCAGACCGGCCCGATCGTCTGGGGCACGCCCGGCACCAACGGTCAGCACGCCTACTACCAGCTCATCCATCAGGGCACCAAGCTCATCCCCAGCGACTTCATCGGCTTCCACCAGACCACCACGCCCCTGCGCGAGCAGCACGACCAGCTCATGGCCAACTTCTTCGCCCAGACCGAGGCCCTCGCCTTCGGCAAGACCGCCCACGAGGTCGCCGCGGAAGGCGTCCCCGGCTTCCAGGTCGCCCACCGCACCTTCGAAGGCAACCGCCCCACCAACACGATCCTCGCCGCCCGGCTGACGCCGGCGACGCTCGGCTCCCTCATCGCCCTCTACGAACACAAAGTCTTCGTCCAGGGCACCATCTGGCACATCAACTCCTACGACCAATGGGGCGTCGAGCTCGGCAAAGCCCTGGCGACCCGCATCATCCCCGAGCTGGCCAGCCCCACGGATCCAAAGCTGACCCACGACAGCTCCACGAACAACTTGATCCGGACATACAGGAAAGCCCGCCAAACCTCCTGATTCCGAAGCCGCATCCGGTGCCGGCAAAGCCGGCACCCAGGGGAGGTCCGGAGGGGGCCGGTCGAGGCCCCCTCCGTGTTCCTTCCTCACGCCAAGGGAGCCCGAGCGCCGAGAAGGGTGCAGATGCGAGGCGACGAGGAGTGCGCGACTGAGACGTGGTCCGGCCACGTCGCAGGGAGCGCGCGACGAGTCAACGAAGCAGATGCGCCCTTATCGGCGCTCGGGCGTGGTGCGAGGGTTGGCGTTGGCCCACACGATGATGATAAGAACGCCCTCCCCGTGCTTCGGCCCCCCGATCACCGCCGGGTTCCCGCGCGCCGCTCGAATGTCGGTGGTCAGCTCCGTCATGCTCCCCCGCACCAGCTTCACCCGCATCCTCACCGTATCCCCCGCCACCGACTCCGGCAGCAGCTCCAGCCTCCGGTCCCCCGGCACCGGCCACGTCTGCAACGTCCCCACCGGCACCTCCGCGCGATACCGCTCCAGCGACGCATACTCCCGGTACCGGAACAGCTGTCTGAGCTTGGGAATGAACGCCGCCAAACGCTCGTCCCCCTCCGCCGGGGCCGCGTGCATCCCGACCGGCAGCGGGGCGTCCGTGCCGAGCAGCACGCGGGCGCCGAAGCGCACGATCGGATCGGCGGCGTACGCCGGCAAAGGCGCCAGCGGCGTGAGCAGGGCGCCGACGACGATCAGCAGAAGCAGCAGCGGCTTCAGCGCGTCGCGGAGCCGCTTGCGGGCGTTGTGCAGGCGCGACATGACGGTCCCCATCGGAATCTCGAGCGTCTCGGCGATCTCGCGGTAGGTCAGCCCCTCCAGGTCGCTCAGCACGACGATCCTCCGGTGGTGCTCCGGCAGCGTCTCGAGTGCCTGGTCGATCTTGCGGCGCTGCTCGCGGCGGGCGGCGGCGGCGTCGGGAGCGTCCTCCCCCGGATTCTGATCGGGCAGCACACGATCCCAGTCTTCCTCCGGCACCCGCTCGGTCCCGAACGCGCGGCCCCGAGCACCGCGCGACCGCGCCCGGTCGGCTGCGACGTTCATGACGATGCGGTACAGCCAGGTGTAGAACGCCGACTGCCCGCGAAAGGACGGCAGCGCCTGGTACGCCCGGATGAACGCCTCCTGGGCCACGTCCCACGCCTCCTCGCGGTCACGCAGGATGTTGTAGGCCAGGCGCCAGACGCGCTGACGATACTTCTCCACGAGCGGCTCGAAAGCCGCCACGTCCCCTGCGCGACATCGCTCGATGAGGGCGGCGTCGTCGTTGTCCACAGACCGTCACCTTCCGACCCCGCCCGTCACCGGTTAGACGCGGCGACGACGGCGCTGATTCACGCGCACGCGGGGCCGGGCGTCGCCGAGAGCCAGCAGCGCCTCGAGACCCAGGAGGTAGCTCTGCGGGCCGAATCCCGCGATCTGCCCGCGGGCGACGGCCGCGATGACCGAGTGCCGGCGGAACTCCTCGCGGCCGTGGATATTGGACACATGGACCTCGACGACCGGGAGCGGGATGGCCGAAACGGCATCCCGCAGCGCGATGGAATAGTGGGTGAACGCGCCCGGGTTCAGCACCACGCCGGAAAACCCCTCGCGCTCGGCACCCTGGAGCCAGCCGATCAGCTCCCCTTCCACGTTCGACTGCCGGCACTCGACCCGGACGCCGCGCCGCCTGCCGTGCTCGCGGATCAGCCGATCCACCTCGGGCAACGTGACGCGCCCGTAGACGCCGGGCTCCCGCGTGCCGAGCAGGTTCAAGTTGGGACCATGCAGGACGAGTACCGAGCGGGCGAGCATCGCCCAGGATACTACCGCGGGTTAACGAGGAGCGTCACGGCTTTGCCGGGACGCTCCGAGCGTCGGGGGGGTTGGGGGCCATCTCGGGGCCCCCATGTGAAACAAGCGAGCGTCACGGCTTTGCCGGGACGCTCCGAGCGTCGGGGGGGTTGGGGGCCATCTCGGGGCCCCCATGTGAAACAAGCGAGCGTCACGGCTTTGCCGGGACGCTCCGAGCGTCGGGGGGTTGCTCGGAAATGCGGGGGCATTTCGTCCTGCGGGGTGGGCCGTCTCGATCTGGGCCCGGAGAGCACACACAAGACCGAGGAGCGCCCCGGGTTTCCCGGGGCGTGACGAGCGTTGGGGGCTTGGGGGCCATGTCGAGGCCCCCATGATGATTGGGGGCCATCTCGGGGCCCCCCATGTTCAATGTGCGACGAAAGAGGACAGCAGCCAGTCGGCCAGAACGAAGAACAGCAGCCCGGCGAAGACCGTCCACGCCAGCGCGGGCCCGCCCTCGCGGTTGACCTCCGGGATCAGATCGGAGGCGGCGACGTAGATCGTCACGCCGGCCGAGAGCGCCAGCGCGTAGCCCACGTGGTGCTCGGCAATGACGCCGGTGAGCAGGGCGCCGGTCAGGGTGAGCACGCCGAGCGCCCCGCCCGCCCCCACTGCGGTCGCCCGCGAGTAACCGCCGGCCAGCATGATGGAGGCGATCGTGAAGCCCTCGGGGACCTTGTGGATCACGACCGCCAGGAACAGCAAGCCGCCCAGCGTCGGGCTCACCATGAAGCCGGCCGCGATGGCCACGCCGTCGAACACCGTGTGCACGCCCAGCCCCACCACCGCCAGCCAGCCGGCGGCCGGCCGCACCAGCGCCTCCGGGTGCGTCTCCTCGCCGAAGTGGAAATGCGGCGCGAAGGTGTGCTCGAAGAGGTGCACGCCGAAGTAGCCGAGGAGGACGAACAGGTACGCGTGGGGTACGTGGGTGGCTTCCGGGAGCATCCGCACGAAGGCGGCGGCCAGCATGAAGCCCGCCCCGGCCGCCACGAAGTACCGGAGGGGCGCGTACCGCCGCTTGTGGGCGGTGGTGACGATGACCGCGCCCGCCACGTCGGCAGCTGCCGCGACGGCCGCGAAAGCCAGGTATGCTAACATGGCGCGGAGCAAGCATAACATGGCCATCGCAGCGTCCTCCCGCCTTCTCGGAGAAATCCTCGTGCAGGAGGGCCTCACCACTCCCGACGTCGTGCAGCGCGCCCTCGCGCGCGCGCAGACGAGCGGCGAGCTGATCGGCGAGGCTCTCGTCGCCCTCGGTGCCGTCACCGACGACGACGTGCTGCGCGCGCTCGCGCTCCAGCAAGATCTGCCGTACCTGTGGCGCGAGGAGTTCCCGTCGTCGGTGCCGGTGCTCAAGAACGTCTCGGCCAAGTACCTGCGCCAGTGCCGCGTGTGCCCGATCAGCCTCGAGGGCAGCGTCCTCACGGTGGCGTCGGCCGATCCGCTGAACACGCTCATCACCGACGAGCTGCGGCAGGTGACCGGGCTCAGCGTGAAGATCGTCATCAGCCCGGCCGCGGCCATCACCGAGGCCATCGACCGCATCTACGACGGCGCCGCCACCCCGCTGCAGCGCATCGTCGAGGGCATGGAGGACGACGCCGGCCCCGACGGCGACGAGGACGTCAACCACCTGCGCGACATGGCGTTCGAGGCGCCGGTCGTGCGGCTCGTCAACCTGCTCGTCGAGAACGCGATCAGCCACGAGGCCTCCGACATCCACATCGAGCCCTTCGAGGACACGCTGCGCATCCGCTACCGGATCGACGGCATCCTCTACGAGCAGGAGTCGCCGCCCCGCCGGCTGCAGGCGGCCGTGACCTCGCGCATCAAGATCATGGCCGAGCTGAACATCGCCGAGCGCCGACTGCCCCAGGACGGCCGCATCCGGGTGACCCTGCACGGCCAGCGTGTCGACATCCGCGTGTCGACCATGCCCACCGTGCACGGCGAGTCGATCGTCATGCGGCTCCTGCAGCGGGCCAGCGTGTTCCATCCGCTCGAGAAGCTCGGGTTCCCGACCGAGACGCTGGCGCGCTTCCAGTCACTCATCAAGCGCCCGCACGGCATCCTGCTCGTCACCGGTCCCACCGGCTCCGGCAAGACGACGACGCTCTACGCCGCGCTGGACAAGATCAACGTCCCCGGGGTGAAGATCATCACGGTCGAGGACCCGGTGGAGTACCAGCTCAAGGGCGTGAACCAGATCCCGGTGAAGGCGAAGATCGGCCTCAGCTTCGCGCAGGGGCTGCGCCACATCGTCCGCCAGGACCCCGACGTCATCCTCGTCGGTGAGATCCGCGATCTCGAAACGGCGGAGATCGCCATCCAGGCCTCGCTCACCGGCCACCTCGTCTTCTCCACGCTGCACACCAACGACGCGCCGGGCGCCATCACCCGCCTGCAAGACATGGGCGTGGAGAGCTACCTGGTGGCCTCGGTACTGGAGGGGGTGCTGGCGCAGCGGCTGGTGCGGCGCATCTGCCCCGCCTGCCGCGTGCCCGACGCGCCGTCGCGGGCCGACCTCGACGCGCTCGGCATCCAGGCGCCGCCCGGCACCGTCCTCTTCCGGGGCAAGGGCTGCGACGAGTGCCGCGGCACCGGCTACCGCGGCCGCAGCGGAATTTACGAGCTGTTCGTCATCGACGAGGACGTCCGCAGCCTCATGCTCCGTCGCGCCTCCACCCGCGACATCCGCCAGCACGCGATCCAGCGCGGCATGGTGACACTGCGGATGGACGGCTTCAAGCGGGCCTGCGAGGGCGTCACCACCGTCGAGGAGATCCTTCGGGTCACGCAGGACGACGCCTGACGCAATGCCCGTCTTCACCTACCGGGCCGCGGACCGGCGAGGGCAGACCATCGACGGCGTCATGGAAGCGGCCGACGCCCGCGCCGTCATCGATCGTCTCCGCAAGGAAGCCTACTTCCCGATCAAGGTCTCGGCCCAGGGCGAGCGCGCGCCCCTGTTCTCACTGGGCGGCGGCTCCCGCGTCCGCCACCGCGATCTGCTCGCCCTCACCCAGATGCTGGCCACGCTGTTCGAGGCGGGGCTGCCGCTGGACCGGGCACTCTCCATCCTGGAGGAGCTGGCGGTCACGCCACGCGTGAAGACGATCGTCACCGACCTGCTGCACAGCGTGCGGGGCGGCTCCTCGCTCAGCGAGGCGCTGGCCAAGCACCACCCGCGGCCGTTCTCGCGCCTGTACATCAACATGGTGCGGGCCGGGGAGAAGGGCGGCGTGCTGGAGGTGTCGCTGCGCCGGCTGGCCGAGTTCCTGGAGGCGCGGGCGGCGTTCAACGAGGCGGTCGTCTCCGCGCTCGCCTACCCGCTGGTCATCACCACCGTGGGCGCCGCCGCCATCGTGTTCCTGATGACGTTCGTGATCCCGCGCTTCGCCGTCATCTTCAAGGATCTCGGCCAGACCATCCCACTGCCGACGCAGATCCTCATGAGCGTGAGCGAGGCCATGACGAGCTACTGGTGGGTGGGCGCGACGCTGGCCATGGCCGGCGTGCTGGCCTGGCGCATGTGGACCGGCACGCCGCAGGGCCGGGCGAGCTGGGACCAGGCCGTGCTGCGGCTGCCGATCGCGGGGACGCTGGCGCTGAAGGTGGAGACCGCGCGCTTCGCGCGTACACTCGGCACGATGCTCAAGAGCGGCGTGCCGGTGCTGGGCGCGATGGCCGTGGTGGGCGACATGATGTCCAACCAGGCCGTGGGAAACGCCGTCGGCCGCGTGGCCGAAGGCGTCAAGCGGGGCGGCACCCTCGCGGCGGGGATGCAGGAGCACACGGCGTTTCCGTCGCTGGCGGTGCACATGGTGCGCGTCGGCGAGGAGACCGGGCGCCTGGAGGAGATGCTCCTCAAGGTCGCCGAGACCTTCGAGACCGACGTCCGGAGCGAGCTCAAGCGCGTGCTCGGCCTGCTCGAGCCCGCCATCATCGTGGGCATGGGGGTACTCGTGGCGTTCATCGTCGTGGCAATGCTGCTGGCCATCTTCTCCATCAACGACGTGCCGCTATGAAGCGCGGGCGGCGTCTCCTCGCGAACCAGCACGGCTTCACGCTGATCGAGCTGCTCGTCGTCGTCATCGTCCTCGGATTGCTCGTCGGCCTCGTCGGTCCCCGGTTGTTCGGGCGCTTGGGCCAGACCAAGCAGGCGACGACCAAGGCGCAGATCGAGCTGCTCGGCGCCGGACTGGATCAATACCGGCTTGACGTCGGTTCCTACCCCAACACCTCACAGGGTGTGGACGCGCTGCAGAAGAATCCGGGCGTGCAGAACTGGAACGGTCCCTACCTCAAAAAATCAGTGCCCAAGGATGCGTGGGGCAACCCGTACAAGTACCGGTCCCCGGGGCAGCACGGCGAATACGACCTCTGGTCGGAGGGCGCCGACGGCGCCACCGGCGGCGAGGGCGAGAACAGCGACATCGTGTCATGGGACGTGGAAAAGCGATAAGCAACCAGCGCGGCTTCACGCTCCTCGAGCTCATCATCACGCTCGTCGTCATCGCCCTGGCGGTGGGACTGACGGTGCCCGCCATCGGGCGCTCCACCGAGTCGCTCCGCGTGCGAGCCGAGGTGGCCGGCTTTTCGGCCATGCTGCGCCACGCCCGCGAGCGGGCGATCGTCACCCGCACGCCGCAGGCCGTCGTGGTCGACCCCGCCGCCCACCGCGTGAGCCGGCTCGCCGGGGGGCCGGAGGGCGAGGTGCGCGAGACGCGCCCGCTGTCCGAGCGCCTCACCGTCGACGCCGATCCGCCGCCGGCGCTCACGGTGCGCTTCGAGCCCCAGGGCGGCTCCAGCGGGGGCGACTTCCGACTCGCCTCGGGCGGGATCGTCTATCGCGTGACCGTGGACGCGCTCACCGGTCGCGTGCGGAGCGTCCGGCAGTGAGCCGCCAGGGCGGCTTCACGCTCATCGAGGTGCTGGTCGCCTTCGCGATCCTCAGCCTCACGGTCGTCGTCGCGGTGCAGGGCTTTGCCCAGGGCCTGCGGCTGCTCAAGCTCTCCGGCGACCACCAGCGCGCGATCCTCATCGCCGACCAGAAGGCCCGCGAGGTCGTCGTGCCGAAGGAGGGCCGCGAGGAGGGCACCGAGGGACCGTTCGCGTGGGAG
This sequence comes from uncultured Candidatus Rokubacteria bacterium, assembly GCA_963743355.1. GTDB lineage: Bacteria > Methylomirabilota > Methylomirabilia > Rokubacteriales > CSP1-6 > AR5. Next base: position 356,952 of record CAVUPM010000002.1, on the reverse strand, counting down.
CGCGTCACCAAGCCGGTGGCGGCACCGGAGCTCGAGGGCCCGGGCCGCCCGGCGAAGTGGCACGTCTACGAGATCAACGTGCAGGTGGCGTGGGGCGAGCAGCGCCGGGCCGTCGGCGTGACCACGCTGCGCACCATCTCCGAGGCCGACGAGCAGCAGGAGGCCAAGCGACCATGAGCCGGACGGCGCGGGGCGAGCGCGGCTTCACCCTGATCGAGCTGCTGATGGCGCTCGCCATCGTGGGCGCGCTGCTGGCGGTCGCCTTCGGGGGCCTGCGGGTGGCGGTGGCGTCGTGGCGGCAGGGCGAGGACCGGGCCGAGGCGCACCAGCACGTGCGCAGCGTGGCGCTCACCCTGGCCCGCACGATGTCCGCCACCTATCCGTACCGGGCCTCGCGCAGCCTGGCGCCGGAACCGGTCGTGCTCTTTTCCGGCACCGAGCAGCGGGTGGAGTTCGTGACGCAGGCCACCCCGTTCCCCGGCGCGATCCCGATCGCCTTCACCGCGGTGGTCTTCGCCTTCGACGACGGCGGCGAGCCGGGGCTGGTGATCCGCCAGCGCGCGCTGCCCAACCGCGAGCCGTTCGGCGAGGCCACCGTCGTCTACCGCGATCCAAGCGTCACCGCGCTGCGCTTCGCCTACCTGGACGAGAGCGGGTGGCAGGACAGCTGGGACGGCGCCGAGGCCAAGGCGACGCCGCGTGCGGTCAAGATCACCGTGGCGACCACGCTGAACGGCCGCATCCAGGAGCTTCCGCCGCTGACGGTGTCGCTGCGGACGGCGCCCCCGCAATGAGCCGCCGCCGTCTCCGCCGGGTCGTCGGCACCGAGCGCGGCTTCGCGCTGATCGCGGTGCTGCTGGTGCTCGGGTTCGTGGCGGTCATCGGTGCGGAGTTCGCCTACTCGATGCGCCTGGAGGCCACCGCCGCCCGCGTGTACAAGGAGACGCTGATCGCCACCCACCTGGCCGAGGCCGGGCTGGAGCAGGCCATTCGCGAGCTCGCGCTCGACTACACCAGGGTCGGGCTTGGCGACACCAGGGACGCCAAGGACGCCGAGGCCGACGGCGGGTGCCCGCTGATCTTCTACCGGGACACGCTGGCCCTCAAGCGGCTGCCGCATCGCAACGTGCCGCTCGGGGCCGGACAGTTCAGCTACTGCATCAGCGACGAGCAGGCGCGGCTCAACCTGAACACCTCGCCGCCGGACCGCGTGGCACGGCTGCTGGAGACCCTGGGCCTCGAGAAGCAGGAGCGCGACGCCATCGTCGACAGTCTTCAAGACTGGCGCGATCCCAACGAGGAGCACCGGCTCAACGGAGCCGAGAGCGACGACACGTATCTCAAGCGCCCGGTCCCCTACCGGTCCAAGAACGGCAACCTGGACTCGCTCGCCGAGCTGATCCAGGTCAAGGGCGTGACGACCAAGATGCTGGAGGGCGAGGACGGCCGTCCCGGCGTCGCCGCGCTGGTCACGGTGAAGAGCCCGGGCCCGATCAACATCAACACGGCCCGCCGCGAGGTCCTCCGGGCGCTCAATCTCTCGGACGCCGAGCTGAACGAGATCGAGCAACAGCGCCGGCTGGCGCCCTATGGCTCGAACCACCGCTTCTCCGGCCGCGGGCTGACGTTCAGCAGCCAGACCTTCAGGATCGAGGCCGAGGGGCTCGTGGACGGGCACGTCCGGGCCCGGCTCACGGCCATCGTGCAGAAGCGGACGGACACGAACGGCGACGGGGTCGCCGTGCTGGAGTGGTCGGGTGTCCGCTGACGCGCGGATTTCCTTCAGTCCGCGCGGGTTTACCGTTTAATCTCAACACATGAGGTTGGGCCCAGTGAAGTTCACGTTGACCCAGACGCGCTTGGCCGTGGTGCTCTTGCACGATCGGCTGGCGGTGGCGGCCCTGAGCGGCAAGCGCGTCGAGACCTTCACCATCGCCTCCGAGAATCCGGTCGCGATGCTGCGCGAGGAGCTGGCCGCCCGCCAGATGAGTCCGCGCACGGTGGCGCTGGCGCTGTCGCGGACCTCGGTGTTCGTGCGGCCGATGGAGCTGCCCGTCGTCGGCGGCGACATGCGCGAGATGGTTCGGCTCAATCTCGACGGCCACCTGCCCTTCGCCGCCGACGACACCGCCTTCGACTACGTGCCCCTGCCCGCCGAGGCCGAGGGCGGCCGGCGCGAGGACGCGTTGCAGCGGGTGCTCGTCGTCGCCGCCGAGCCGCGCGCCGTGGAATCCGCGCTCCGCATCGCCGAGGAGTCCCGGCTGCGGCCCGCCTCGCTCACGGTGGCGGCGCACGACCTGCTGGCGCTGGCGCGGCCCGCCCGCGGACAACGCGTGGTGTGGGTGCACCGGGTCGGCGCCACTGCCGACGTTCTGTGCCTGTTCGGTCCCTCGCTCGTGCTGAGCCGGTCGGCGCTCGCCCCCGACGACGCCGCGCTCGCCGATGAAGTCCGGCGCTCGCTGGCTGCCGTGCGCTGGCGGGACTGCGACGCGATCTGGGTCTCGGGCGATCTCCTGCCCGAGCTGTCGGCGCTGGCGGCGCTCGGCGTGCCGGTCAGCGAGCCGGCCTACTCGCCGCACGTCGCCAACCGGCTGGCCGCCCTGTCCGCCGAGGATCGCGGCGGTCAGGAGCTGGCGCTGGCGGTCGTCTCCGCACGCCGAGGTCGCGCGCTCGACCTGCTGCCGCCGGCGCTCCGCCCGCGCCGGGTCACCCGGGCGCAGGGCATCACGCTCGGCCTCGCCGCGGTGACGGCGTTGCTGCTGGTCAGCGCCCTGCTCGTCCCGGGGCTGCGCGAGCAGCGCCACCTCACCCGCATCAACAGCGAGATCACCCGGCTCGATCCCCAGGTCCGCGCCGTCGAGCGCGTCGTGCGCGACCTCGAGCGCAAGCGCAAGCTGCTCGGCATCATCACCGGCATCGAGTCGGGCGCTCTGCGCCCGCTGCCGGTGCTGCGCGAGCTGACCGATCTGATGCCGACCGACACGTGGCTCACCACGCTGTCGCTCGATCAGAAGGGCGTGGAGCTGACCGGCCAGGCGGCGGCGGCGAGCGCGTTGATCCCGCTGCTGGAGAACTCGCCCCGGCTCGAGCGCGTCGAGTTCGCGTCGCCCGTCACCCGCGGCCGCGAGAAGGAGCAGTTCCGGATCCGGGCGGTCTGGGAAGCCGGCGGCGCCCAGGCCGCGGCGACGGGCGCGGTCGCGCCGCCGCCGACCGCGCCCGTCGTCGATCCCGCTGCGCGGGCGGGCCGTCAGCCACAGCCCGCGCCCGCGGCACCGCCGCCCCCGGGTCAGGTGGCGCCCGTGCTGCCGGCCCCGCCACCGACCCCGGCGCGGCCCGACGGAGCACGCCAGTGATCGGCAGCCTGTCCCGCCGCGAACGGACCATCGTCGTGGTGGGCGTCGTCGGCCTGGCCATCGTGCTCGGCTGGTTGTTCGTCGTGGAGCCGCTCAGCGAGCGCAGCCGGCTCACGGCCGAGCTGGTGCCGAGCCGCTCGCAGGTGCTGTCACGCCGCCTCGACCTGCTCGCGCGCCAGGACGGCATCACCAAGGATCTGGAGACGACCAACGCCGACATCGAGCGCTTGTCCGAGCGCTTCCTGGCCGAGGCGGCGCCGGCCGTGGCCGCCTCCGAGCTGCAAAAGCTCACGAAGGAGATGGCGGCCCAGGCCAGCACCGAGATCCGCAGCGAGCGCATCCTGCCGCCCGTCGAGCGCGGGGAACTGCTGGAAATTCCCGTCGAAATCGCCGTCTCGGGGGAGATCCGACAGCTCGTGGACCTGCTGACCCGGCTGGAGGGCTCACAGAAATTGTTGACCGTTCAAGACTTGCGCGTGAGAGTAGTGAACGTCAGCCAACCCAGGGATCTGCTCGCAACGCTGACCGTATCCGGGTTCATTCTGCCTGGGAAGTCGAAGACGTGATGCCCAAGAAACTACTGATCATCAACGGACTTCTGATCCTCATCGCCGCCGGCAGCGTGGTGTTCGTCGCCCGGCAGCTCATGACCCCGCTGGCCATGCCGCTGCCGGGGCGGAGCCGCCCCCCCGCGCCCCCGACGGCACGCGAGGAAGCGCCGCGCAACCAGGCCGGCGCCTACACCAGCGTCGCCGCCCGCAACCTGTTCAGCCCCACGCGGACGGAAAGTCCGCCCACGGCCACCGCCTCGACGTCGGCGCCCGCGGTGAAGCCGAACCTGTTCGGGATCGTGCTGCGCGACGGCGCGCCGATCGCGTACCTGGAAGATCCGAGCACGAAGCGGGTGGCGGGGTATCGTGTGGGCGATGCCGTGGCGGGTGGCACCGTGCAAACCATCAGCGCCGACAGTATCGTGATCAATCGCTCCGACGGCAACCTGGACGTCCGGCTGCGCGACCCCGGCAAGCCGCGGACCGCGTCCCCGCCGGCCACCGCGGGTCTGCCCGGCGCGCCCGGCGCTCAGCCCGTCGCCGGCGTCCCGGCTCTCCCGGGCGTCATTCCGCCGGCGGGCCTGCCCGGCATGGTCGCGCCAGGACCGATCATGACGCAGCCGCCGGGGGCGCTGCAGCAACCCGGCCAGCCTACGTCGCCACCCATCATTCCCGGACGCCGTCCGCTGCCCCCGAATCTCTTGCGTCGACTCCCACAGGGGTCGCCCTCCGATGCCACGCAGCGGTGATGTAAAAGGCTGTATCGTCGCTGTTGTTCTTCTCGCCCTGGCGGGTGGATGCGCCACGCCCCCGAAGCCGGCGCGCACCGAGGTCCCACCGCTCCCGCCGATCCCCGCCCCGACCGCCGCCGCCCCCGTGGTCGAGCCGCCGTCCACCACCGTCTCGGTCGGGCCGCGCGCCCAGCCGGCGCCGGCCGAGCCGCCGCGCGTCGCCGCGCCGCCCCCGCCGCCGCCCGCCGCGCCCCCCACGGTGCCGCCGGTACCCGCCGCTCAGCGGGGCCGCTTCATCGTGCTCAACTTCGACAACGCCGACATCGAGACGGTCATCCACGCCGCCAGCGAGATCGTGGGCTTCAACTACGTGCTGGGACCGGGCGTGTCCGGCAAGAAGGTCACCGTGCAGACGTCGGGACGGATCCCGCAGGAGGACGTCTTCGGCGTGCTGCTGGCGATCCTCGAGGTGCACGGCGTCACCGCCGTCCGCTCCGGGAACCTCTACAAGATCGTGCCGGTCGAGGGCGCGCGCGAGCGAGCGGTGCCGACCATCGTGGGCGCCACGGCCGATCCGAGCCGCGCCACCGACGAGGTGATCACCCAGATCGTCCCGATCCGCTTCGCGCCGGTGAACGATCTCGGCACGCTGCTGCGGCCGCTCATCTCCTCGCGGGGCACCCTCATCGCCAACCGCGAGACGGGCGTGCTCATCATCACGGACTCGGCGTCCAACATCGCCCGGCTGCTCGACATCATCCGGCTCGTCGACGTCGAGGTCGCGATCGACGAGCTGCAGATCATCCCGCTGCAGTACGCCGACGCGGCGGAGATGGCCAACATCCTGAACCAGCTCTTCCAGTCGGGCCGGCTGCGGGGCGCCGGGGTGGGTGGCGGGCCGACGCCCCTGCCCGGGGCTCCGGCGGCGGCGGCGCCCGGCCAGACGGGCGGCGCCGACCGGCCGCCCCTGATCGTCGCCGAGCGGCGCTCGAACTCGCTGATCGTCAACGCCCGCAAGGGCGAGATGGAGACGATCCGGCGGGTCATCGAGAGGATCGACATCAACGTCACCGGCGGCCGGCGCGTCTTCATCTACTACGCCGAGAACGCCAAGGCCAAGGACCTGGCCGCCACGCTGAACGCCATCTACACCGGGCGGGAGACGGTGCAGACGACGACGCCGACCACGCCGTCCACGCAGGGCGGCCGGCGGGCCGGCGAGCCGCTGCCCCCCCCACCGCCACCGCCGTCGGTAGCGCCCGGGGGCCCGCTCGGCACCGCCGAGGCGCCGCTGGCCGAGGGGCAGGTGCGCTTCATCGCCGACGAGACGACCAACGCGATCATCGTCACCACCACGCCGCGGCAGTGGTCGGACATCGAGGCGACGATCAAGCAGCTCGACAAGATGCCGCGCCAGGTGTTGATCGAGGTGCTCGTGGCCGAGATCGCGCTGACCGACGACACGCGGCTGGGCCTCGACTGGGCGCTCAAGGAGGGGTCGTTCCGCCTGGGCCAGCAGGCCATCGCCCCCACGGCCCCGGACTCCTTCTCGCTCGCCCCGGCCGTCGCCCGCCTGGCGCCGCTGGCCGGCGGCGGCCTGACCGCGTTCGCCTTCGCGAGCGACAAGTTCTTCACGATCCTCAACGCGCTCGCCTCGGAGAACCGCGTGAACATCGTGTCGAACCCGCACGTGCTCACCTCGGAGAACAAGAAGGCCGTCATCAACGTGTCGACCTCGGTGCCGATCATCACGGGCCAGCAGACGAGCACCGTCAGCCAGCCGGGCACGCAGCCGGGCGGCGGCACCAGCACCCAGATCACCACGGGTGGCGTCAACCAGACGGTCGAGTATCGCGACGCCGGTGTCGTGCTCACGGTGACGCCGCGCATCGGCGAGCGCGGCACCGTGGCCCTCGACGTCAAGCAGGAGGTCAACTCCGTCGGCGAGAACCGGCCGCCCACGAACTCGCCCTCGTTCGTCAAGCGCGAGGCCGAGACCTCGGTGGTGCTGCTCAACAACCAGACCCTGGTGCTGGGCGGGCTCATCCAGGACCGCATCACGATCGACGACCGGGGGATTCCGCTCCTCAAGAACATCCCGATCATCGGGTTCCTGTTCGGGTTCAAGGAAAAGAGGCTCGAGAAGACGGAGCTGCTGCTGCTGATCACGCCGCGGGTCATCGGCACGGCCCTCGACGCGGCGCGGATCACGGAGGAGATGCGGCGCACGACCCCGGAGCTGAACAAGGCGATCCAGAGCGCGCCGCGCGGACCCACCTCGGCGCCGCCGCCGACCCCGGGCCCGGTGCCGCTGCCAGCGCCTTCAGGGGCCGACGCCCCGACGTCAGCACCGGCGACACCGGCCGGGCCGCCCGTCGCACCGGCACCCGCCCCTCCGGTGGCGCCGCCCAGGTCCTTCGCGCCCGCGCCGGCGCCGGTCGCGGCGCCAGCGACCGTTGCGCCTCCGACGGCCTCGGCGCCGCCCGTGATCCCGTCACCGCCGGCGCCGGCGCGACAGCTTCCGCGCTCGGGGCTGCCGATCCGGCCCCGTGTCGTTCCGCTGCCGAGCACGCCGTCGGCAACCGAGACGCCCCAGCCTCCGGCGTCGGACGCGACGCCCCCGCCGAAGCCCTCGAGCTAGCCGCCGGGCGTCAGCGCCCGCTGAACTTCGGGGGGCGCTTGTCGAAGAACGCCGCGAGACCCTCCTGGTGGTCGTCGGAGGCGATGGACAGGCCCTGCGAGTAGGCCTCGAGATCGAGCGCGGCAGCCAGGTCGGACGTCGCCGCGCGGTTGACCATGTGCTTGGCCAGCCGCAGCACGTTGGGTGGTCCGGCGGCGATCTGCTCCGCGAGCGCGCGCGCGACCCTCTGGAGCTCGTCCGCGGGCACCACGCGGTTGACCAGCCCGATTCGCGCGGCCTCGGCGGCGTCGAACACCTCGCCCGTGAAGATCAGCTCCTTGGCCCGCGCCAGCCCCACGAGCCGCGAGAGGAGCCAGGTGCCGCCGCCGTCGGGCACCAACCCGATCTTGTTGAACAGCTCGCCGAACTTGGCGCGGTCGGACGCCACCACGAGGTCGCAGCACAGCGCCAGGTTGGTGCCGGCGCCGACGGCGTACCCGTCGACCATCGCCAGCGTCGGCCGCGGAAAATCGACGAGCCGCAGCACCATGCGGTTCAGCAGCTCCACCCGCGCCCGCCCCTCGGCGGCCGTGGAGCGCCGGGCTCGCATGCTCTTCACGTCGCCCCCCGCGCAGAAGTGGCCGCCGCCGCCGGTGAGGATCAGCACGCGCGCGGCCTCGTCCCCCTCGACCTCGTCCAGCGCCGCCACCAGCTCCTGCCGCATCGTCATGTCGATGGCGTTGCGCGCCTCCGGCCGGTTGAGCGTGATGGTCGCGATCGCCCCGGCCCGTTCGACGAGCAGTGTCTGGTATCCCACGGTGTCCTCCGTCACGGCGGTGACGACCCAGCGGATCGTCACCGCACTATCTCGGCCGATCAAAAGTGGCCCGTCGCCTCGGAGAGCGCGCCCGAGACCATCGCGACCGGCACTCGACCCCGATCACCAGCGAGAAGCTGGCGCGATCTGCGTCACTATAGCCGCCCTCTCACCGGCCTGTCCAACGCTTGCGCGTGCTACAATCGCCCGTCGCATGCGCCTCATCGGGATGGTCCACGTCGCTCCGCTGCCCGGTAGCCCGCGCTGGGATGGCTCCATGGAACGCGTCATCGCCGCCGCCGTTGCCGACGCGCGAGCGCTGATCGAGGGCGGCATGGACGCCGTGCTCATCGAGAACCACGGCGACGCCCCGTTCACTCCCGGGCGCGTCGAGCCGGCCACGGTCGCCGCCCTCGCGGTCGTCGCGCGCGAGGTGCGCACCGCGCTGCCCGGCGCGACGCTCGGCATCAACGTCCTCAAGAACGACGCCCGCTCGGCGCTGGCCGTCGCCTGCGCGGTCGGCGCGCGCTTCATCCGCGTCAATGTCCACGCCGGCGCCGTCGTCGCCGACCAGGGCCTCGTGCAGTCGGACGCCCACGGCACGCTGCGCGACCGCCGCCTGCTCGGCGCCGCCATCCAGATCTTCGCCGACGTCGGCGGCAAGCACGCCACCCCGCTGGCGCCCGTCGACCTCGAGCAACACGCGCGCGATCTCCGGCACCGCGGCCTCGCCGACGGCCTCGTCGTCTCGGGGCCGGCGACCGGCGCGGCCACGCCCCTCGCGGATCTCAAGCGCGTGCGGGGCGCGGTGCCCGACGTGCCGATCCTGGTCGGCAGCGGCGCCACCCCGGCCACCGCGGCCGAGCTGCTCTCGATCGCCGACGGCCTGATCGTCGGCACCGCGCTCAAGCGGGGCGGCGACGTCGCCAATCCGGTCGATCCCGAGCGCGTCCGACGACTTGTCGCGGCTGCCACGCGGTAGTCGCCACGCCGCGCGGCTGCCACGCTTCGGTCGTGATCGTGAAGGTCGGAGGGGGCGAGACGCCTCCTCCGACACCTCCCCGGTTCGCGTTGCGTGACGGCATCCGTACTGCCGCTCGCGCGGGGTCCGTCGTTGCGCTCTTCGTCATTCTGTTGGTCCTCGCCGGGTGTCGCACCTTCACGCCGCCGGAGCCGGGCCGGGTGGCGTCGCTGGTGCCACGGCTGGGCGAGCTGCTCCTGGTCGGGTTTCACGGGACCGGAGGCGAGGGCAACGCGGAGCTGGAGCGGTTGTTGTGCGAGACGCGGGCGGCCGGCGCGCTGTTGTTCGGGCGCAACGTCGTCGGTGCCGAGCAGGTCGGACGGCTCTCGCGCTGGATGGCCGCACGGGCCCGGGCGTGCGGGGGGCGGCCGCTGTTCATCGGCGTCGACGCCGAGGGCGGGCGGGTCATGCGCCTGGGCGTGGCGGCTGGCTACACGACCACGCTCTCGCACCAGGATCTCGGCGACGCCGGCGACCTGGCGCTCACCGAGCTGGAGGCGCTGCGGATCGGCGGCCGGTTGCGCGAGGCCGGCATCAACTGGAACCTGGCGCCGGTGGTCGACGTCGGCTACAACCCCGCCAACCCGGTCATCCTCGGGACCGGTCGCAGCTTCAGCGGCGATCCCGCGCGCGTCACCGCGCACGCCCGCGCGTACCTGGCCGGCATGCGCGCGGCTGGGATGCTGACGGCGCTCAAGCACTTCCCCGGTCACGGCTCGAGCTTCGCGGATTCGCACCTGGGATTCGTCGACGTCACCGACACGGCGCGGCCCGAGCTGGAGCTGGCGCCCTACCGGACGCTGATGGCCGAGCGCGTCGTGGACGGCGTCATGACCGCCCACGTGTTCAACCGCCGGCTCGACCGCCGGTACCCGGCGACGCTGTCACGGCCGACGATCACCGGGCTGCTTCGCGGCGAGCTGGGCTGGGATGGCGTCGTCGTCAGCGACGACCTCCGCATGGGCGCCATCGAGCAGCACTACGGCCTCGACGAGGCCACCGTCCTCGCCGTGGACGCCGGCGTCGATCTGCTGCTGATCGCCGACGACCGACTGCCCGACGGCCGCTCGGCCGCCCGCGTCGCCCTCGCCGCCATCCGCCACGCCCTCGAGCACGGCCGCCTCGCGCCGGCCACGGTGGAGGCCGCGCTCGCCCGGATCGACGCGCTGCGCGCCCGGCTGGCGCCGTAGCGGGACCCTCAGCGCGCCAGCAGACGCTCGACCTCCGCGCGCGTCGGCATCGCGGGCTGCGCGCCACGGCGCGTGCACGCCAGCGCCGCGGTCGCGTTGGCGAACCGCAGCGCCTCGACGAGCGGGCGGCGCTCGGCCAGCGCCACCGCGAGCGCGCCGTTGAACGCGTCACCGGCGCCGGTCGTGTCTACCGCCGCGACCTCGAAGGCGGGCGCGTGCAGTCGGCCCGCCGGCCCGTCGGCGAGCACGCCGCGCTCCCCCAGCGTGATGACGGCATGCGTCGCGCCCAGCGCGCGCACCGCCGCGGCGACATCCCCGGCGCCAGCGAGGTCGTCCGGCGCCCGGCCCGTCAGCCGCGCGGCCTCACCCTCGTTGGGTGTCACGTAGTCGGCGAGGTCGAGGAAGTCGAGTCCCTGGTCGGGCAGCGGTGCCGGGTTCAGCACCGTCCGCGCGCCGTGGTGGCGCGCGCACTCGAGCGCGCGGCGGGCCGTGGCCAGCGGCACCTCCAGCGAGCACACGACCACCTCCGCCCACGCGAAGTCCGCCCGGCACCGGTCGACGTCGGCGACGGTCAGCATGCGGTTGGCGCCCGGCGCCACCGCGATCTGGTTGCGTCCCTGTGCGTCCACGACGATGAGCGCGGTCCCGGTCGCGGCCTCCGCCGTCGTGGCGAGGCCCTCCACCCCGATCCCCTCCTCGGCCAGCGCCTGCCGTACCTGGTACCCGGAGGCGTCGTCGCCGACACACCCGATCAGGCGGACCTCGGCGCCGAGCCGGCGCGCGGCCACGGCCTGGTTGGCGCCCTTGCCACCGCGCGCGACGAGCAGCCTGCCCTCGCTGACCGTCTCCCCGGCGCGCGGCAGCCGCGGCAGCGCCACCGTGAAGTCCACGTTGGCGGAGCCGACGACTAGGACGCGGGCCACAGGCGATCCAGGAACGCGGCGAGAAAGCGCGGCACGTCGACGGTGCGGGCGAAGCGGCAGTTGACCGGGCCGGCGGCGCGACGCGTCTCGCCGTCGGGGCCGATCTCCAGGCGCGTCTCCTCCCAGCCGACCAGCGTGGGATCGAGCGCCGCGGCCACGGCCAGCGGATCGTGCAGCACCATCCCGGGCGTGCCACGCGACCTGTCCACCGTGAAGCCCTGCCGCGTGAAGGCGGCGATGCGCTCGGCGAGCGGACCCGGCCGGCGCCGCAGCGCACGCTCCAGCTCCGCACGCGAGACGACGGCCTGGCGGGTGGCGTCCAGAGGGACGAGGTCGAGCGGCAGACCGGCGGCGAACACGCGGGCGGCGGCGTCGGGATCCACGTGGATGTTGAACTCCGCCCCCGCGGTCACGTTGCCCGGCACGTCGACCGCGCCACCCATGACCACCAGGCGGGCCAGCCGGCGGAGCGCGGTCGCCTCGCGCTCCAGCGCCAGCGCCACGTTGGTCAGCGGGCCCAGCGCGATCAGCGTGAGCGGCTCGGCCGCCCGGCGGGCCACCGCGACGATCAGCTCGGCCGCGGTCTGCGGCACCAGCGTCCCGGCCGGCCCGGGCCAGTCGGGCAGGTCGCCCAGGCCGTCGTCCCCGTGATAGCCCGTCGCCGTCACCAGCCGGCGGGCGAGCGGCGCGGCCGCCCCCTCGGCGATCGGCGGCGGCTGGATGCCGCAGAGCGCCACGAGGCGGAGCAGGTTGCGCGTGGCGTCGCCGACCGGCACGTTGCCGGCCACAGTGGTGATGGCGGCCAGCCGCAGGTCCGCCGAGGCCCAGGCGTAGAGGAGGGCCAGGGCGTCGTCGATCCCGGGGTCGGTGTCGATCAGGGCGAGCATGGAATCGCGGTGGCCATCCGACGCGTCATATACAATGTCGTAACATTCCGTCCGGGGGGAGGGACGAGCCATGGACATCGAGATCCTGTACTGCGGGGAGTGAAACTACCTCCCCCAGGCCTCCAGTCTGCAGGCCTCCATCCAGAGCAAGTACGGCCTCACCGCCCGTCTGAAGGAAGGCGTGGGCGGGATCTTCGAAGTCTTCATCGACGGCCAGACGGCCTACACCAACCAGGACACGTACCGGTTCCCGAACGACGAGGAGATCTTCGCGAAGATCGACGCCGCTAAGACGTCGTAAGGGCACGCTCGAGCTCCCCCTGGAAGCGCGGATGGGCCACGGCGAGCAACGCCGTGGCCCTCGCCGTGTCCGACAACCCCCGCAGCCGCGTGGCCCCGTGCTCGGTGACGATCCAGTCGGCCAGGTACCGCGGCGTCGTCACCGCCGCCCCGGCGGTGAGCCGCGGGACGATCCGTGACACGGCGCCGTCGCGGCCCGTCGACGGCAGCGCGATGATCGCCGCGCCCCCGGCCGCGCGCGAGGCGCCCAGCACGAAGTCGAACTGCCCGCCGATGCCGGCCACCTGCCGCGGGCCCAGGCTCTCGGCGGTGACCTGCCCGGTGAGGTCGATCTCCAGCGCGGAGTTGATCGCGACGAAGCGGTCCAGGCGGGCCACGACGTCGGGATCGTGCGTGAACGCCGAGGACTCCATGTTGACGGCGTCGCTGGCGCCCAGGAAGTCGAACGTCCGCCGCGTGCCCATCGCCTCGGCCAGGTCCATTCGCCCGCGGTGCACGCGCTTGCGGGCGCCGGTGACGACGCCGCGCTCGACCAGCGTCACGCCCTGATCGACGAGCAGCGAGTGCAGGGCCAGGTCGCGGTGGCCGGTGAGACCCTCCAGCACCGCCTGGGGGATGGCGCCGACGCCGACCTGCACGACCGCTCCGTCGGGCACGAGGGCGGCCACGTGGCCGCCGATCACGCGCTCCACGGCGCCGACGACGGGCGGCGGATACTCGGTCAGTGGCTCGTCCACGTCCACCCGGATGTCGACCTGGCTCGTGTGCAGCCAGCCGTTGCCCCGCGCGCGCGGCATGTTGGGGTTCACCTGGGCGATGACGAGCGGGGCGCGGCGCGCGGCCGGCAGTGCGACGCCGACGGCGACGCCGAGGCTCAGGTAGCCGCGCGCATCCGGGGGCGCCGTGTGCACGAGCACACAGTCGGGTGCCCAGCGGCCGCCGGGCGAGAACTCGGTCACGACGTCGAAGTAGCGGATGGGCATGAACTCGACGCGGCCGCGCCGGCGCGCGTCCTCCAGGCGCGGCGACATGTGCCAGGTCGCGTAGCGGAGCGGGGCGCACTCGGGCCGCGCCCATGGATAGTCGCCGAGGTGGATCCCACCCATCAGCGTGAGGTCCCGCAGTCGTTCAGCCTGCCGGCAAATCTCGCTCACCAGCGTCCGCGGCTCGCCGCACCCCGGCGGCAGCATCACCGTCATGCCCGGCCGCAATTGCTCGACCGCCCCGCTCGCCGTCATCCTGACGAATCCCCGCGCCATCGCGTCCGGTTTATACACCTTCCCACCACGCGACGCCGGGCGATAAGATGACGCGATGACCTGGACCCAACGTGCCCTGATGCTGCTCGTTCTGATCGCCGTCGCCGGCTGCGCTTCCGGCGCCTCGTCACCCCCACCCCGTGGCTCTCAGGCCCCCCGCGCCCGGTGCCTGGCCGATCCCAACGAGACCGGTACGCGACCGCTCTTCTTCCTCTTCTGCATCGAGAGCCCGTAGGCGCGAGCCGCACCCTGCACGTGTATCCGGACAGCGGCGGGACGGTGATCGTCCGCGGCCGGCTGACGCCCGAGGTCGGCGCGTTGCTCGTCCAAGCCCTGGCCGCCGCCCGCGAGCCCTGTACCAGCAAGCGCGCGACCAGGAGCCGGAGGGCGACGGCGAGCGCTATCAAGTTGTCGTCCACGTCGACGCCGAGGTCCTGGCGAACGCCGATGCGCCCGGCCAGTCGGTCCTGGAGGACGGCGCGCGCGTTCCCGCGGGAACATCGCCACGCCGGGCGTGCTTCGGCCAGGGCCATCACATCCGGCACTGGGCCCACGGGGGGCCGACGACGCTCTCGAACCTCGCCCTGCTGTGTCGCCGACACCATCGCGCCGTTCACGAGGAGGGCTACCAGGTTGATCGACAATGATGCGATCCTCGACAGGGCTCGGTGCGCTCGCGCCTTGGCAGGGTGTGACTGATAAGATGGCGGCGTGATGCGCGTGGCGTTCGTCACGGGCGGCGGGCGAGGCATCGGCCGAGCAGTGGCGGTGACGCTAGGGCGGGCGGGATTGAAGGTGGCGGTGGCGGCGCGAACGCAAGACCAGGTGGAGGCCACCGCCGCCGACGTGCGCGCCGGCGGCGGTAAGGCGGTTGCGGTGGTGCTGGACGTGACGGATCCGGTGTCGGTCGAGGCCGCGGTGGCGCGGACGGTCGCGGAGCTGGGGCCGATCGACGTGCTCGTGAACAACGCGGGGATCGCGGAGTCGGCGTCGTTCGCGCGCACCGACCTCCCGCTGTGGGAGCGCCACCTGCGGGTCAACGTCACCGGGCCCTACCTCATGACCCGCGCCGTGCTGCCCGGGATGCTCGAGCGCCACCGGGGTCGCGTGATCAACGTCGCCTCGCTGGCCGGACTCCACGGCGCGGCCTACGTGAGCGCCTACACGACCTCCAAGCACGCGCTGGTCGGGCTGACCCGGGCCCTGGCCGCGGAGGTGGCCGGCAAGGGCGTCACCGTGAACGCGATCTGCCCGGGCTTCGCCGCGACGGACATCGTCTGGAACGGCGCCCGGAAGGTCGCGGCCCAGACCGGGCGCGCGTTCGAGGAGGCGGTGGCGACGATGGCGCGGCTGAACCCGGGGGGCCGCCTGGTCGACCCTGAGGAGGTCGCCGACGCGGTCCTGCGCCTCGTTCGAGACGACACCATCAACGGCGACGCCGTCGTCCTCGACGGGACGGCGCCGGCGCGGAGGGATCCATGAAAGATCACATCTCGGCGGTACAGCCGCGGACGCTTCCCAAGCCGGCCGGCTTCTCGTACGGATACGAGGTCAAGCGCGGTCGGCTCGTGTTCATCGCGGGGCAGGTCGCGCGCGACGAGAACAACGCCGTCGTCGGCAAGGGCGATATCGTCGCCCAGTTCCGCCAGGTATGCCGCAACATCCACACCGTGATGAGCGCGGCCGGCGGCGACATGACCGACATCGTGAAGCTGACGATCTACGTGCTCGACACCGCCGACTACAAGCAGCACCTGCGGGAGATCGGCGCCGTCTACCGCGAGTCCTTCGGCAAGCACTTCCCGGCCATGACGCTCGTCGGCGCCCGCGACCTGTTCGACGCGGCCGACGGCTGCGTCATCGAGATCGAGGGCGTCGCCGCCCTGGCATGAGCCCGGAGGTCACCGAGCGTTTCCGCACTCGTCACGCGTTGCCGCCGACGCGGTGGCCGACGGCCGAAGACGTGACGCGCTCGCGCTGGTTCTCGCCGGCGCGCCTGGGGCCGCTGACGCTCGCCGAGCGCACCTGGGTGCCGGCGATGGTGCCGTGGCGGGCCACCGACGACGGCCTCGTGACGCCCGAGGTGCTGCAGTGGTACGCGCGCTTCGCCGAGGGCCAGCCGGGCGTGCTGGTCGTGGAGGCCACCGGCATCCGCGACGTGGCCAGCGGTCCCCTGCTCCGCATCGGCGACGACCGCTTCATCCCCGGCCTCCGGCAGCTCGTCGACACCGTGCGCGCCGGCAGCGGCGGACGGACGCGCCTCTTCATCCAGCTCATCGACTTCCTCGCGGTCCGCCGCCGGCCCGAGCCGGAGAAGTTCTTCGGGCGCTTCCTCGACGTGGACGCCTCGCTTCGCCGGCGGCTGGCCGATGCCGCCGGCGACGAGCGCTGGCTGACCGCGGCCGAGCCGGCGCTTCGCCGCCACCTGCTGGACGCGCTCACGAGCGACCGGCGACTCGTCGACGCGGCGCTGACGCCGGGCCAGCGCGAGGCGCTCGACTACGGCTATCGCGAGCGCGTGGGGGACACGCACCTGCCGTGGGTGCGCGAGCTGCCGCGCACCCTGCCCGGGCTCTTCGCCGGGGCGGCCCGCCGCGCCCGCGCCGCCGGCTTCGACGGCGTCGAGCTGCACTACGCCCACGCCTACACGATGGCCTCGTTCCTCTCGCGCCTGAACACGCGCGATGACGGCTACGGCGGGCCCCGCGAGCACCGCGTGCGCTTGCCGCTGGAGGTGCTCGGCGCCGTCCGGCAGCGGGTCGGCGCCGACTACGTGGTCGGCGTCCGCTATCTCGGCGACGACGTGGTCGAGGGCGGCAACCGGCTGGAGGATGCCGTGTGGTTCGGCGTGCGCCTCGTCGAGGCCGGCGCCGACTACCTGTCGGTGTCCAAGGGCGGGCGCTTCGAGGACGCCCGCCAGCCGAAGGTCGGCGAGGCCGTCTATCCCTACACCGGCCGCTCCGGCTACGAATGCATGCCGACCGTCATCTCCGACGCGCGGGGGCCGTTCGGCCGCAACGTGCCGCTGGCCGCCGCCATCCGCGCGGCCGTGCGCGCGGCCGGCCACACCACGCCGATCGTCACCAGCGGCGGCATCTCCTCCTTCGAGCAGGCGGAGGCGATCCTGGGCGGTGGCGAGGCCGACTTCGTCGCCGCCGCCCGCCAGTCGCTCGCGGACCCCGACTGGTTCCGCAAGATCCGCCTCGGCTACGGACATCTCGTGCGCCGCTGCGAGTTCACCAACTACTGCGAGGGCCTCGACCAGCACCACAAGCAGGTGACCTGCAAGCTCTGGGACCGTGTGGCGGTGGACGAGCCCAACGTGCCTCTGGCCACCGACGGCAAGCGACGACTGTCGCCGCCGTCCTGGCGTCCGCCCGCCTGAGTGGGGGGCCCCGACATGGCCCCCCACGCCCCCCAATCCGCTCGGCGCGCCCCGGGAAACCCGTGGCGCACCTCGACCCCGCGATTCGTTGACAAGCTCTGAGTCTCGCCGACGCATGCCCGTCCGCAGACCACGGCGGCGCCTGCGCAAAGCGCTGGCCCTGGTCGTTCTGGCGATCGTCGGCTGGCTCGCCTGGGAGGCGTGGACGTGGCCCGACGTGGGCGCGCTGGCCCGGCGGCCGCCGGCCACGACCGCGTTCATCGAGCGCTGGCGCGCGGCGCAGCGGGAGGCCGGGCGCAGCGACCGCGCGGACCGGCGGTGGGTCGGGTACGGGGCGATCTCGCCGAGCGTGAAGGTGGCCGTGCTCGTCGCCGAGGACATCAACTTCTTCTCGCACCGCGGCTTCGACGGCGGCGAGATCCGCAAGGCACTCACCCAGGCCCTGGAGGAGCGCGAGCTGCCGCGCGGCGCCTCCACCATCACCCAGCAGCTCGCCAAGAACCTCTGGCTCTCGCCCTCGCGCGATCCGCTGCGCAAGACGCGCGAGGCGATCCTGACCTGGCAGCTCGAGCGCGCGCTCGGCAAGCGCCGCCTGCTCGAGATCTACCTCAACGTCGTAGAATTCGGGCCGGGCGTGTGGGGCGTGGAGAGCGCCAGCCGCCGCTACTTCGGCAAGGCCGCCGGCGACCTCGGCGACGACGAGGCGGCGCTGCTGGCGGCGAGCCTGCCCAGCCCGGCCGCGTGGCACCCGGGGGCGAGCGGCGCGGCGTATCGCCGGCACGTCGACAGCGTGCGCCGGCGGATGGACAAGGCCCAGTTCCTCAGGAGGCTGATCTGATGGCGACGCCGGTCTTCCGCGGCTACGACCAGAAGGCGCTCGACGCCGAGTACAACAACCGCGTCAAGGTCACGAACGCCATGGACTGGATGGCGCGCGCCGGAGCCGAGAGCGCGCGAGCCCGCGCCGAGCTGCCGCTACGCTTCGACGTGCCGTATGGCGACCACCACGGAGAGCGCCTCGACGTGTTCCCCGCCGCCCGGCCGGGGCTCGCGCCGGTCCACGTCTTCGTCCACGGCGGGTACTGGCAACGGATGGACAAGACCGACTTCAGCTTCGTCGCCCGCGGCCTCCGGCCGGCCGGAGCCGTGACCGTCGTGGTCAACTATGGCCTCGTGCCCTCGATCGACCTCGACGAGCTGGTGCGGCAGTGCCGCGCCGCCCTCGCCTGGGTTCATCGTCACGCGCGCGAGTGGGGCGGCGATCCCGATCGCATCTCCGTGTCCGGCCACTCGGCCGGCGGCCACCTGGTGGCCATGCTGCTCGCGACGGACTGGGCGGCATTCGGCGCGCCCGGCGACGTCGTGAAGGCCGGCTGCGCGATCAGCGGCCTGTACGACCTGGAGCCGATCCGGCTCTGCTATCTCAACGACGTCCTGCGCCTCACGCCCGAGGTCGCGCGTCGCAACAGCCCCGTGCACCTGGCGCCGTCGCCTCCGACACCGCTGATCCTGGCCCTCGGCGGCACCGAAGGCGCCGAGTACCACCGTCAGACCGATGACCTCGCGTCGGCGTGGCGGGCGCGGGGCGTGCCGATCGAGGTGATGGACCTGGCGGGCCACGATCACTTCTCGATCGTCGCCGAGCTGGAGTCGCCCTTCAGCCCGCTGGCCCGCGCCATCCAGGCCCAGATGGGCCTCGCCTGACTCCGGGGGGGGGCCCCGACATGGCGCTCCTCGGTTGACGCGTATCAGCGGGCGGGCTCGGGCTCCAGCCGGATGATCCGGCCGCGCGGGTTGTCGGTCAGCAGGTAGATCAGGCCGTCGGGGCCCTGGCGCACGTCGCGGATGCGCTCGTTGGGCTCCAGCGTGTAGCGCTCCTCGGAGGCGACCCGGTTGTTCGCCAGCCGCAACCGCACCAGCCCACCCGGCTGCAGCGAGCCGACGAACAGATCCCCGCGCCACTGGGGAAAGCGGTCGCCGCGGTAGAACAGGGCGCCGGACGGCGCGATCACCGGATCCCAGTAGTAGACGGGCTGCTCCATGCCCGGCCGTGCGGTACCGACGCCGATGCGCGCCCCCGAGTAGTCGACGCCGTACGTGATGACCGGCCAGCCGTAGTTCCGGCCGGGCTGCGGGGTGTTGAGCTCATCGCCGCCACGCGCGCCGTGCTCCACCGTCCACAGCTCGCCCCGTGTGTCCAGCCCGGCCGCCTGCACGTTGCGGTGCCCGTACGACCAGATCTCGGGGCGAACTCCCTCACGCCCGACGAACGGGTTGTCACGCGGGGCCGAGCCATCGGGATTGATGCGCACGATCTTGCCGAGCGTCACCGAGAGATCCTGAGCGGCCTCGCGATGGGACAACCGGTCGCCGACGGTCACGAAGAGCGTGCCGTCGGAACGAAACACGAGCCGCGAGCCCCAGTGAAAGGTGCTGCTGACCTTCGGAAGCTGGCGCCACACCACTTCGGTGCCTTCGAGCCCGCGTTCACCCAGCCGCCCGCGCGCCACCGCGGTGCTCTGCCCGCCGGCCCCCGGCTCCGAGAACGACACGTACACGAGTCGGTCCTGGGCGAAGCTCGGGCTCAGCGCCACGTCGAGCAGCCCGCCCTGCCCGCCGGCCACGACCGGGGGCACGCCGGCCAGCGGATCCGAGAGGCCTCCGCCCTGCGCGACGACCCGCAAGCGTCCGGGCCGTTCGGTGACGAGCAGGCGGCCATCGGGCAGGAACGCGAGTCCCCAGGGATGCTCGAGGCCGCGCGCGACGTCGATGACGCGGGCCGGGAGCTTCACGGGTCGGGGCGTGGGTGAGCGCGGCGCCTCCTGGGCGAGAGCCGGCAGCACGAGCAGGAGCACCGCGGTAAGCATCGTGAGCCAGGGCCTCAGCGCTGTCATGTGTCCTCCCGGATGCAAGGCGGAGACCGGTAGTTGGTCGCATCGCCGTGGCTCCAGTCCAGGATCCGCGCCGGCGCCGTCTGCTACAATTCGGCCACCCCGCGGCGGAGGTGCCACGATGCGCATCCTGCTTCGCAACGCGCGACTCATCGACGGGACCGGCCGCGCCGTCCAGGACGGTGCCGCGATCCTGATCGAGGGCGACACGATCGTGCACGCCGGACCGCTGGCGGCGGCCGACGCGCCGGATCCGGCCGCCACCGTCACGGTCGACGCCGGCGGACGCACGGTGATCCCCGGCCTGGTCGAGGCCCACCTGCACCTGTCCTACAACGACGTCAAGCAGATCGCCGATCTCGATCTCAACTGCCCGCCGGAGTACTCGACGCTGGTGTCGGCGAAGAACGCCGAGCTGGTGCTGCACTGCGGCTACACCGCCGCCCGCTCGGCCGGCTCGGTGCACGCGGTCGACGTGGCCCTCAAGCGCGCCATCGGCGAGGGCCTCTTCCCGGGCCCGCGGCTGCTGGCGGCCGGCCGCGACATCTGCGCCACCGGCGGCATGGCCGACTGGAACCCGTCCTATCTCAAGCTCGGCATGGACGGCCTCGCGCTGATCGCCGACGGACCCGAGCAGATCCGCGCCGCGGTGCGGCGGGTCATCAAGGACGGCGCCGACGTCGTGAAGTGCTACGTCGGCGGCGACGCGTTGCTGCCCCACACCCCGATCGCCGACTGCACGTACACGCTACCCGAGGTCCAGGCGCTGGTCGAGGAGGCCCACATGCGCGGCCGCATGGTGGCGGCCCACGTGCGCGGCGAGCGCTCCAGCGAGGTGGCCGCGCGGGCCGGCGTGGACTCGATCGAGCACGCGACCTACGCCAGCGACGACACGCTGAAGCGCATCCGCGACCAGGGCCTCACGCTGGTGCCGGGCCTGCGCTACCTGTACTCGATCATCGAGAACGGGCCGCGCTTCGGCATCACCGAGGCGATCGTCGGGCCCAGCGGGCTGCGCGACGAGATCAAGCAGGCCTCGGACACGTACCGGCGAGCACGGGAGCTGGGCATCCGGATGTGCCCGGGCGGCGATTTTGGATTTGCCTGGAACCCGCACGGCGAGTACGCCAAGGACATCCAGGTGTTCGTCGACGTCATCGGCTTCACGCCGCTTCAGGCGATCGCCTGCGCCACCCGCAACGGGGCGGAGCTGATGCGCATGCAGGATCGGATCGGCACCCTGGTTCCCGGCAAGCTGGCCGACCTCGTCGTCGTGGACGGCGATCCGCTGCGCGACATCGCGGTGCTGCAAGACCGCACCCGCCTGTCGGTCATGCAGGGCGGCCAGTGGATCACGCGGAGATTCTAGGCGCCGGAGAGCACACCCAAGACCGAGGAGCGCCCCGGGTTTCCCGGGGCGTGACGAGCGTTGGGGGCACCAGAGGCGCCCCCCGGCTTCGCCGGGGGGCGCTGAACGTGTGGGGGTTTCGGGGCCATGTCGGGGCCCCGCTCTTGCGCACACCAGAGGAGCACCCCGGCTTCGCCGGGGGGCGCCGAACGTGTGGGGGTTTGGGGGGCCATGTCGGGGCCCCTGCTCTTGCGCACACCAGAGGAGCACCCCGGCTTCGCCGGGGGGCGCCGAACGTGTGGGGGTTTGGGGGCCATGTCGGGGCCCCCATGTAATCAGAACGCGATGGTGACGCCGACCGTCAGGAGCAGGCGCGGGCTGTCGCGGCCGAAACCCCGACCGACCGCGGCGTCGAGCTTGACATTGTTGCGGGCTGCGTAGCTCGCACCAGCGCGGACGCGACCGACGTTGAGGTCGGCGTCGTGCGTGAAGAGAAAGCCCAGAACCTCGGCGACCAGCGACAGGGCATCGGTCACGCGGTACTCCGCCGAGGTGGCGAGCGTCAAGAAGTCTAGGTCCAGGTCCCCAGTGACGAAGGTGTAGGCGACGTTGCCGGTGAGAATGACGGGCCCGAAGGCTTTACCCACGATGCCGACCACCGTGACATCGACGCCTTCGACTCCGAGTGGCGTCACCTCGGATTCCTCTCGCCCGCGGCCACGATCGGGGTCGCCGGTGGGCAAGCGGAGGGCGACGGCGGCCATCAGCGCGGGCACGGTCGGCTGCTCGTCGACGAAGCGATACTTGGCGCCGACGAGCGCATCGGCGACACCGGCGAACGACGACCGGGAGTCGTCCGGGTCGACGAGGACCACCGGGAGCTCGAGCCGGGCTTCGAGCCGTGGCAGGAGGCCGGCGCTGAGCGTGCCCTTCAGGATCCAGGCCGTGTCGTGGGAATTGCGAACGTAGTCGCCGGCCAGCTCGAGCTCGAAGTTCCCCGGATCCAGGGTCCCGGCATCCTCGGTGTCGAGCGGCCGGGCGGCCCAAGCCTCAGAGGCCGACGCCAGCACCAGCATCATCGTGCCGAGCACCGCGGCGCGCTTCATGGAGCTATCTCCTTTCCGCGCATGCACGCGGGCGAGGTCCCGAAGGCGGCCGCATGATAGCAGAGGGTCGCCGCTGGATGGTCGCGGTGGAGGGCACCCCGGGGGCATGCTCATAGACGGCCATGTCGGGGGCCTGCCCACCTCGAGTTGGCGCGTCGGCGCCCGCGTGATAGTGTGGGCGCGCTTTTCGACGACCCAACGGAGGGGATCGCCATGCCGTTCGTCAACATCACGATCTACGAGGGCCACGGCAAGGACCGCAAGGACGAGATCGCCAAGCGCGTGACCGACACCATCACCGACGTCTGCAAGCTGCCGCGCGAGGCGGTGTGGGTGGTCTTCAACGAGGTGACGCCGCCCGACTGGTACGTGGCGGGCAATCCCGGCAAGAAGTGAGCGATTCGTTCGAGAAGCTCGGCACCGGCTTCCTCTTCACCGAGGGCCCGGTGTGGCATCCGACCGGGAAGTTCCTGCTCTTCAGCGACATGCCCGGCGATCACCTGCGCCGCTGGTCGGCTACCGAGGGGGTCACGACCTTCCGGAAGCCCTGCAACATGTCCAACGGCCTGACGTACGACCGCCAGGGCCGGTTGATCGCCTGCGAGCACGCGAGCAGCCGGATCACGCGTACCGAGGCCGACGGGCGCATCGTCCCGCTCGCCACCCACTACCAGGGCAAGCAGCTCAACAGTCCCAACGACCTCGTGGGCCGATCGGACGGCGGCATCTATTTCAGTGACCCGCCCTACGGCCGCGCGAAGTTCTACGGCGTCGAGCGGCCGCAGGAGCTGAGCTTCCAGGGCGTCTACCGGGTCGGCGCCGACCCCAGGTCGCCGGTGCTGCTCGTGGATGACTTCGAGCGCCCCAATGGCCTCTGCTTCTCGCTCGACGAAGCGCGGCTGTTCGTCAACGACACCGCCCGCAAGCACATCCGCGTCTTCGACCTCCGGCCCGACGGGACCCTCGGCAACGGCCGGCTGTGGGCGGAGACGAAGGGCGAGGCGCCGGGGGCGCCGGACGGCATGAAGCTCGACTCGGCCGGCAACGTCTACTGTTGCGGGCCGGGCGGCATCCACGTGTTCGATCCCGACGCGAACCTGCTCGAGGTCCTCGCAGTTCCTGAGTACACGGCGAACTTCGCGTGGGGAGACGAGGACTATCGTTCGCTGTTCATCACCGCTTCGACGTCGCTGTACCGGGTGCGCCGCCGCGTCCCCGGCCGGCCGGCGTTCTGAGGCGCCGACCGACAAGGAGGTCGTCATGCATCGTCGCACACTGCTGATCCTGCTCGCGGCCCTGACCCTGGCCGTGCCGATGACCGCCGGCGCCCAGAAGCCGATCAAGGTCGGCATGCCCATCCCGCTCTCGGGTCCGCCCGCCCTCTTCGGCGACCCGGCCTCCAAGGGCGCCATGATGTACGTCGAGGAGATCAACGCCAAGGGCGGCGTGCTGGGCCGCAAGCTCGAGCTGCTGGTCCGCGACTCCAAGGCCGACGCCAATGAAGCCGTGCGGCAAGCGCGCGAGCTGATCCTCAAGGACAACGTCGAGTTCCTGGTCGGTACCCTGACCTCCGCCGAGGGCCCGGCCGTCTCGGTGGTGGCCAAGGAGAACAAGATCGTCTTCATCGCACCGATCCCGAAGACCGATCAGCTCACCGCTCCCGACAAGCTGCACCCCTACGTGTTCCGCATCGCCGCCAACACCACGATGGAAGGCCGCAGCGCCGCCGAGATCGTGGCCAAGTGGCCGGTGACCCGGGTCGCCACGATGAGCTTCGACTACGCCTACGGCCAGGACGTGACGCGGTCGTTCGTGGAGCACCTCAAGAAGATCAAGCCGAGCGTGCAGATCGTCGACCAGCAGTGGCCCAAGCTCGGCGAGCAGGACTACAACCCGTTCATCAACGCCCAGATGGCCAAGAAGCCCGACGCCATCTTCTCGTCGATCTGGGGCGGCTTCTTCGTGACGTACTCCAAGCAGGCCAAGGCGCTCGGCGTCTTCGACGCCATCAAGTACAACTTCATCGGCGTCGGCGAGGCCGCCACCCCGGAGACGACGAAGTCGATGGGCAAGGACTACCCGGTCGGGATCTGGGGCAATTCCTACGACGCGTTCTACTGGGGCGAGACGGCGGCCCACAAGGACTACGTGGCGCGGCTATCCAAGTACCTGAAGGACGAGTACCCGTCGTCGTGGGCCATCCAGGGCTACACCGGCATGCAGTTCCTGGTCGAGGCGATCAAGAAGGCCAACAGCACCGACTCCGACAAGGTCGCCAAGGCGCTGCTGGGGCTCACCATCGAGACGCCGATCGGGCCGCAGACCATTCGTGCAAAGGACCACCAGGCCAACCGCGGCCAGCTCTACGGCAAGACCGTGATGGATCCCAAGTACCCCTTCGCGATCATGAAACCGGTCACGTACGTCGATCCGACCAAGTTCATGGATTAGACGGGCGAGGTTCCACACTGCCCTTGGATATCCACATCGGGGGGGACGAGGCGTCCCCCCGATCGCCCCCCCGGATCGCGTGGTGTCACGGCACCGTTCCGAGATGCGCGCTCGGCTCGGGACGGCGCCCGGCCATTGCTCGCAGTCGCCGCTCCGTGCCTGATCCGTCGTTCGTCTTCGCCCAGTCGCTCAGCGGCCTCACGGCTGCGATGTTCCTCTTCCTCATCGCCTCGGGGCTCTCGCTGATCTTCGGCGTGCTGCGCGTGCTGAACTTCGCCCACGGCACCTTCTACATGCTGGGCGCCTACTCGGCCTTCCAGTTCGTCCAGTGGACCGGCGTGAGCGGCGGCGGGTTCTGGATCGCGGCGCTCGCCGCCGCCACCACCATCGCCCTGCTCGGCGGCGTGGTCGAGCGGCTGCTCTTCCGTCACCTGTACGGCAAGGAGGAGCTCTACCAGCTCCTGTTCACCTACGCGCTCGTGCTGATCCTCAGCGACGCGGCGAAGATGATCTGGGGCACCCAGCAGAAGTCGGTGAGCCGGCCGCCCGAGCTGACGGGCGCCTTCTCGCTGTTCGGGGCCACCATCCCCCACTACAACCTGCTCATCCTGCTGCTGGGGCCCGCCATCGCGCTGACCGTCTGGTTCGTGCTGCAGCGCACGCGCGTGGGGCGCTTCATCCGGGCGGCGGCGCTCGACCGCGAGACGCTGGGTGCGCTCGGCGTCAACGTCGACGCCCTCTATACCTGGGTGTTCGTGATGGCCTCGTTCCTGGGCGGGCTCGGCGGCGCCCTGATCAGCCCGATGCGCGCGACCACGCCCGGCATGGACACCGAGGTCATCGTGGAGGCGTTCGTGGTCGTCGTCATCGGCGGCCTCGGCTCGTTCTGGGGCACGTTCCTGGGCGCCATCATCTACGGGCAGGTGCTGTCCTTCGGCATCCTCTTCTTCCCCCGCTTCTCGATCTTCGCCGTCTTCGCCCTCATGGCCGGCGTGCTCATCATCCGGCCCTGGGGCCTGCTCGGGCGACCGCTCAAATGACGGCCCGTCTCGCCCGGCTGCCCTGGGCGTTCCTCGTTCTCGTCCTGGCGTTCTTCGTGCCGGCGGTCGGCTCCCGCTTCTACACGTTCCTGGCCAACGACATCGTCATCTGGGCCCTGTTCGCCACCAGCCTGAACCTGCTCGTCGGGGTCACCGGCCTCGTGTCGTTCGGCCACGCCGCCTATTTCGGCATCGGCGCCTACACGACCGGCCTGCTGATGAAGAAGCTGAGCGTCCCGTTCCTGCTCGCCTTCCCCGCCGCCGGGCTGGTGGCCGGCGGCCTGGCGCTCGTGTTCGGCTTCTTCTGCGTGCGGCTCACGCGCATCTACTTCGCGATGCTCACGCTGGCCTTCGCGCAGATCGTGTGGGCGATCTGCTTCAAGTGGAACGAGGTGACCGGCGGCGAGCAGGGCATGCCGGAGATCCCCTACCCGAGCTTCGACTGGATCTCGGGGCTCCCGCTGGTGGGCGGCTGGCGCACGGCCGAGTACTTCTACTTCCTGACGCTGATCATGGTGGCGCTGTGCCTCTGGCTGCTGCGACGGATCGTCGGCTCGCCGTTCGGGCGCATGCTGACGACGATCCGGGAAAACGCCGAGCGAGCGGAGTTCATCGGCGTGAACGTCCGCCGCTACGAGCTGGCGGCCTTCGTCCTGGCCGGCGCCTTCGCCGGGATGGCCGGGGGGCTCTTCGGCATCTTCAACCGCGGCGTCTTCCCCGACTTCGCGTACTGGACCAAGTCCTCCGAGGTGTTGATCATGACGCTGCTGGGTGGGATGGGGACCTTTTACGGCCCCGCCATCGGCGCCCTCGTCCTGATCCTGCTCAACCAGCAGATCACCGCCTACACGGAGTACTGGCCGTTCGTGCTCGGCACGATCCTGGTCGTCCTGCTCTTCGTGTTCCCCGGCGGGCTGGCCGGCGCCGCCCAGGCGGCCGCCCGGCGCCTCTGGAGACCACGGCGTGCTTGAGGTGCGCGACGTGCGCAAGAGCTTCGACGGCTTCATGGCCGTGGGCGGCGTGAGCCTGCGTGTGGAGCGGGGCCAGATCGCCGCGATCATCGGGCCCAACGGCGCCGGCAAGACGACGTTCTTCAACCTGGTGACCGGCCACCTCAAGCTCGACGCCGGCGCTGTGGTGCTCGACGGTCGCGACATCACCGGGCTCGCCCCCCACGACGTCTGCCGGCTGGGCATGGGCCGCTCGTTCCAGCGCACGAACATCTTCCCGAAGCTGACGGTGTACGAGAACGTGCAGGCCGCCTTCCTGTCGCACCGTGGCCGCGGCCGCGACCTCTGGAGCCGCGTGGAGCGCCTCTACCGCGAGGAGACGCAGGCGCTGCTGGCCTCGCTCGGCCTCCTCGAGCGGGCGGACGAGACCAGCGGCTTCCTCTCCCACGGCGCCCAGAAGCAGCTCGAGCTGGGGATCGCGCTGGCGAGCGAGCCGTCGCTGCTGCTCCTCGACGAGCCGACGGCCGGCATGTCGGCGAGCGAGACCCGCGAGACCATCCGCCTGGTCGAGCGCATCGCGCGCGAGCGCGGACTGACGCTGCTCTTCACCGAGCACGACATGGAGGTGGTGTTCTCCATCGCCCAGCGGATCACCGTGCTCCACCAGGGCCGCGTCATCGCCGAGGGCTCGCCGGCCCAGGTGCGCGCCGATCCCGAGGTGCGCCGGGTCTACCTGGGAGAGCGGCAATGAGCGTGGCCGCGCCGCTGCTGGACGTGAGCGAGATCCACACCGCCTACGGCCTCTCGCGCGTGCTGTTCGGCGTGTCCGTCGAGGTCCGCGCGGGCGAGTGCGTGTGCCTGCTCGGCCGCAACGGCGTCGGCAAGTCCACCACGATGCGCTCGATCATCGGCCTCACGCCGCCCCAGGCCGGCCGGGTGACGTGGAAGGGCATCGACATCACCGGCTGGGAGCCCTACCGCGTGGCCCGCGCCGGCATCGGCTTCGTCCCCGAAGACCGTAGGATTTTTGCCGACCTCACCGTCTGGGAGAACCTCGACGTGGCTGCCCGCAGTCGGAAGCGCCCCGACGGCAGACCGCAGGAACGGAGCCGCGAACCTTCTATCTCAGGCCACCCACGCCCCGAGCCGAGCAAGCCGCCCCCGCTCCAGTGGACGGCGGAGCGCGTCTTCGACTTGTTCCCCAAGCTGCGCGAGCTGTCGTCGCGTAACGGCGGCTATCTGTCGGGCGGCGAGCAGCAGATGCTGACCATCGCCCGCACGCTCATGGGCAACCCCGAGCTGCTCCTGCTCGACGAGCCCTCGGAGGGTCTGGCGCCGCTCGTGGTCGATCATCTGCTCGAGCAGATCGCGCGTCTCAAGCGCGAGGGCCTGACGATCCTGCTGGCCGAGCAGAACGTGCAGTTCTCGCTCGCGCTGGCCGAGCGAGTCTACGTGCTCGAGAAAGGGTCGATC
This sequence comes from uncultured Candidatus Rokubacteria bacterium, assembly GCA_963743355.1. Lineage (GTDB taxonomy): Bacteria > Methylomirabilota > Methylomirabilia > Rokubacteriales > CSP1-6 > AR5. Next base: position 328,656 of record CAVUPM010000002.1, on the reverse strand, counting down.
CGCTTCAGCGGTCCGGCCAATCGCCTGCGCGATGACGAGGGCCTTCGACACGAGCTCCTCGCGCTCTAGCCCCGCCTCACGCCGGAGGAGCTCTGTCGCGCCTGCAAAGACTTCACGTCGCCCGCCTCCCGTGTCATACCATAGGCCCCGGTCACGGTAGCCGACCGGCCAGCGGAGGGATGGCATGCGGATTCGGTTCTGGGGTACCCGTGGCTCGATCCCCAAGCCGGGCCCGGCCACCGTCCGCTACGGCGGCAACACCTCCTGTGTCGAGGTGCGGGCGGACGGCACGCTGATCGTGCTGGACTGCGGCACCGGCGCTCACGAGCTGGGACAACAGCTCGTCGCCGCCAACCCCGGCCCGATGCGCGGACACCTGTTGATCACCCACACGCACTGGGACCACATCCAGGGCTTTCCGTTCTTCGCGCCCCTGTTCGTCGCCGGCAGCGAGTGGGACGTGTACGCGCCGCGACAGATGGGCCGCACGCTCGAGGAGATCCTGGGCGCCCAGATGCACCGCACGTACTTCCCGGTGCCGCTCGGCGAGCTGGCCGCGACCATCCGCTATCACGAGCTCACCGAGGGCGCGTTCGACCTCGACGCCGTCCGCGTCACCACCCGCTACCTGAACCATCCCGCGCCGGCGCTCGGCTACCGCATCGAGGCCAACGGCGTGGCCGTCGTCTACGCCACCGACCACGAGCCCCACTCGCGCCATCACCCGGACGCCACCGGCGACGCCGCCCGCGTGCACCGCGAGGACGCGCGGCACATCGAGTTCCTGTCGGGTGCCGACCTCGTGATCCACGACGCGACGTACACGCTGGAGGAGTACCCGGCCCGGCTGTCGTGGGGCCACACGCCGGCCGAGTGGGCCGTGGACTTCGCGGTGGCGGCGCGCGCCCGGCGGCTGGCCCTGTTCCACCACGATCCCTCCCGCACCGATCGCGCCATCGATCTGGTGCTCGCATCCTGCCGGCGGCGGCTGCCCGCCAAGGGCGGCCCCGAGGTGTTCGCGGCCGCCGAGGGCCAGTACCTGGTGGTCGTGCGCCCGGGCGTGCACCCCACGGCGGCGACACCGGTGGCCGCGTCCACCGCCGAGCGCGCGGCGCTGCTCCACAAGACGACGGTCCTGGTCGCCGACGACGATCCCGACGTGATGGCGGTGATCGTGGACACGCTCGAGCCCGAGGGCTACCGCGTGCTGACGGCGAGCGACGGTGATACGGCGCTGCAGCTCGCCCGCGACGAGCGGCCGGACATCGTCGTGCTCGACTGGATGATGCCCGGACAGGACGGGCTGTCGGTGTGCCGGGCGCTGCGCCAGGAGCAGGATCCCAAGCTCGCCGAGGTGCCGGTCGTCCTGATCACCGGCCGTGCCGACGCCAAGGACACCGCGGCCGGCTTCAACGCCGGCGTCACCGACTACCTCACCAAGCCGTTCAAGCCCACCCATCTCGTCGCGCGCCTGCAGTCCTGGCTGATCCGCTCGCGGAATGGGTGAGCGCCGCGGCTACTTCGCCCGGGGCGTGAAGCTGGTCACCGAGACGTACTGATCCGGCCACGGCAGTTCAACGCCCTGCTCGCGGGCGGCGTGGCGCGTCCAGTACGGATCGTAGAGGTGGGCGCGGGCCAGCACGCAGAGGTCGGCGCGGCCGGCGGCGAGGATGGAGTTGACGTCGGCGTAGGAGGCGACGGCGCCGACGGTCATCGTCGGGATGCCCGCCTCGTGACGGATCGGTCGCTGAACGGCGTCTGGAACAGGCGGCCGTAGTCGGGCGCCTGGTCCGGCACCGTGTTGCCGGCCGAGACGTCGACGATGTCGCAGCCGTGGACCCGCAGCGCGCGCGCCACCTCGACCGCCTCGGCCGGCGCCAGCCCGCCCTCCTTCCAGTCGGTCGCCGAGAGGCGCACCGACATCGGCTTGGCGGCCGGCCACGCCGCGCGCACGGCGTCGAAGACCTCGAGCGGAAAGCGCAGCCGGTTGGCGAGCGGATCCGCCGTACGCGTCCTCCCGGCGGTTGGTGAGCGGCGAGACGAACGACGCCAGCAGGTAGCCGTGCGCCAAGTGCAGCTCGAGCAGGTCGAAGCCGGCCTCGTCGGCCATGCGGGCGGCGCGCACGAAGTCGTCGCGCACGGCGTCCATGTCGGCCCGGTCCATCGCGCGCGGCACCTGGCTGTGCGGGAAGTACGGGATCGGCGACGCCGAGATGAGCGGCCAGTTGCCGTCCGGCAGCGGCTCGTCGATTCCCTCCCACAGCCGGCGCGTGGAGCCCTTGCGGCCGGCGTGGGCGAGCTGGATGCCGATCCGGGCCGGGCTGCAGGCGTGCACGAAGTCCACGATGCGCTTCCACGCCGTCGACGTGCTCGGGCTTGTACATGCCGGTGCAGCCCGGGCTGATGCGGCCCTCGCGGCTCACGTCGGTCATCTCGGTCATCACCAGCCCGGCGCCGCCGATCGGCGCGGCTGCCCAGGTGCACGAGGTGCCAGTCGCCGGGCGTGCCGTCCTCGGCGGAGTACTGGCACATCGGCGAGACGACGACCCGGTTGGGCAGCACCAGCTCGCGCAGCCGGAACGGCGTGAACATCGGGGGCGGCGGCGGCGCCGCCGGCACCGCCACGCCGCTCTGCTGCGAGGCCTTCTCGGCGAACCAGCGGTCCACGGTGGCGACGAACTTCGCGTCGCGCGTGCGGAGGTTGTCGTGGGTCACCCGCAGGCTGCGGGTGAGCAGGCTGAAGGCGAACTGGGCCGGCTCCAGGCGGCCGTGATAGCGCTCGGCCTGCTCGAACCACTCCAGGCTCCGCTGGGCCGCGCGCTGCAGCGCCTCGACCTGGGGCCGGCGCTCGGCCTCGTACGCGGCGCAGCGCCCGGGCGACCTCGCCGTGCGCGTGCAGGCTGCGGCCAGCGCGATGGCGTCCTCCATGGCCAGCTTGGTGCCGGAGCCGATCGAGAAGTGCGCGGTGTGGGCGGCGTCGCCGATGAGGACGATGTTGTCGTGGTGCCAGCGCGCGTTGCTGATGACCGGGAAGCTCGCGCCAGAGCGAGCGGTTCTTCAAGCAGCGGGTGGCCGTCGAGCTCGCGCGCGAACAGGGCCTGCGCGAACGCGACCGTGTCGTCCTCGCGGGCCTCGTCGAGCCCGGCGCGCCGCCACGTGTCCTCGGTGGCACTCGACGATGAAGGTCGAGTGGCGCGCGTCGTAGCGGTACGCGTGGACGCGCCAGAGCCCGTGCTCGTCCTCCTTGAACATGAACGTGAAGGCCGAGAACGGGAGCGTCGTGCCGAGCCAGACGAAGCGGTTGCGGCGCCAGTCGATCCGCGGCTGGAAGTGCCGGGCGTAGCGCTGCCGGACCCAGGAGTTCACGCCGTCGGCGGCCAGCACGAGATCGGCCCCTGCCCAGGCCGCCGGCCGGTCGACCTCGGTCGAGAACCTGCAGCACGACGCCCAGCTCGGCCGCCCGCGCCTGGAGGATGTCGAGCAGCCGCTGGCGCGACAGCCCGGAGAAGCCGTGGCCGGTCGACGTCAGGACCTGGCCCTGGTAGTGGATGTCGATGTCGTCCCAGTGGGCGAAGGCGCGGGCGATGGCGGCGTGGGTCGCGGGGTCGGCCTCCTCGAAGTTGTCGAGCGTCGCGTCGGAGAACACGACGCCGAAGCCGAAGGTGTCGTCCGGGCGGTTGCGCTCGAGGACGACCACCTCGTGGGCCGGGTCGGCCTTCTTCATCAAGATCGCGAAGTACAGGCCGGCCGGCCCGCCGCCGATCGAGACGATCTTCACCCTGTCGATTGTACCGGACCGGCCCCACCGCCCGGCGGTCCGTATCCTGCATGTCTCATGGGCTGCGCCGTCCGACGCCACGGGTGGAAGCCCAGGGGAGAACATGATGAAAACAACGTCCTACATCGGGATAGTCGTTGCAGCCGGTGCGGTCGCGCTCGGAGTCCTGGGCGCGCCCGGCGACGGGATCACCGCCGACGCCACCAAGCCGACCTACCAGAACTACCGGCCGCAGGCCACCCGACCGCAGCCCAGCGGCCCGAGCGACAACGACCATCACGCGAACTATCATGCCGATTACACCGCCACCCAGGACGGCCGCCCGGCTCCGCCGAAGAACGTCGACGCGCAGGCCGATCCTCGGGACGGAGCGCGGAAATTCCAGGACGGCGACCGCGCCATCCGCTCCCCGTACGGCTGGCGCCGTTAGACGGACTATTCATGAATGTAAACGCACCACGGGCGGGTGGCGTTGGGTGCGGCCCCTCCTCCCGGCGCGCCGGCCGATGGCGAGCCGTCGCCCCGCGCTCGGGCCGGGCGTGGCTCGGCGCGCCGCCGACGATTCGACTGCCCACACGCCAACCCCCCTGGGGGATGGGGGGCTCGCGCGAGCCACGCCCTGCGCGAGCCGCCGGCGGCAGGCAAGCCATCGTGGCGCGCCGGGGGGAGGGGCCGCCCCCGGCGCCACCCGCCCGGCTCGCGCGACATCGTTCATGAAGAATCCGGGCTAGCGCGCGATCAGCTCGGCGGCCTTCTCGGCGATCATGATCGTCGGCGCGTTGGTGTTGCCGCCGACGATGGTCGGCATCACGGAGGCGTCCACGACCCGCAGACCTTCCACTCCATGTACGCGCAGCCGCGCGTCCACCACTGCCCCTGCGTCGGCGCCCATGCGGCACGTGCCGACCGGGTGGTAGAGCGTCTCGACCCGCGCCCGGAGGTAGGCGGCGAGCCCCTGGTCGTCGCTCACCGTGGGGCCCGGTGCCGTCTCGCCACCGCAGAAGTCGCCGAACGCCCGGGTGGCGGCCAGCCGGCGCGAGAGCCGGATGCCGGCCACGAGCGGCGCCACGTCAGCGGACTGCGTCAGGTAGTTCGCGTGGATCGCCGGCGGCATCAGCGGATCGGCGCTGCGCAACCGGACGCGACCCCGACTCTGCGGGCGCAGCAGCGTCGGGCCGAACGTGAACCCGTGGCCGGCGGGATTGCCGAAACCGTGCTCGACGAACCATGCCGGGCCGAAGTGGAACTGGATGTCGGGCAGCCGCGCCCCGGGCTGGGTCGTGACGAACGCCCCCGCCTCGGCCACGTTGGACGTGAGCGGGCCCCGGCGGAGGAGCAGATAGGAGAGCAGGCTGGCGACGCGCTCGGCGTTGGCGAGCGTCACGGGCCGCCGGCACTCGTAGGCGACCATGATGGCCAGATGGTCCTGCAAGTTCTCGCCGACGCCCGGCAGCTCGCAGGCCACGTCGATGCCGAGGCTCCGCAGGTGGTCGGCGGGGCCGATCCCGGAGAGCATCAGGAGCTGCGGTGAGTTCACGGTGCCTCCGCACAGCAGCACCTCGCGCGTGGCCCGGGCTCGACCGCGCTGGCCGCCGCCGACGTACTCGACGCCGGCCGCCCGCCCCCGCTCCAGCAGCACGCGCGTGGCGTGCGCGCCCGTGCGGATCTCGAGATTCGGCCGGCGCCGAACCGGCCTCAAGTATGCCGTCGCCGCGCTCTCGCGGCGCCCGTGCCGCTGCGTGACCTGGTAGAGCCCGAAGCCGAGCTGGTCGGGGCCGTTGAAGTCGGCGTTGGCCGGAAAGCCCAGCTCGAGGCCGGCGGCGACGAAGGCGCGCGAGAGCGGGTTCACCGTCCGCAGATCCGAGACGCGCAGCGGACCACCCGTGCCGTGATACGCGGAGGCGCCCCGCCGCTGGTCCTCGGCCCGCCGGAAATACGGGAGCACGTCCGTGAACGACCAGCCCGCGTTGCCGAGCTCGGCCCACCGGTCGTAGTCGGCTCGGTGGCCGCGCATGTAGACCATCGCGTTGAGGGCGCTGGAGCCGCCGAGGACCTTGCCGCGCGGCCAGTAGAGCCGGCGGCCGTCGAGGGCGGGCTCGGGCTCGGTCTCGTACGCCCAGTCGCACGCCGACTTGAACATCTTCGAGAACGCCGCGGGGATCGCCAGCTCGCGCGGGCTCTCCGCCCCACCCGCCTCCAGCAGGAGCACGCGGGTGCTCGACACCTCGCTGAGCCGCGCCGCCAGCACGCACCCGGCCGAGCCGGCGCCGACGATCACGTAGTCGAACGAGCCGTCCGTCGCCATCGCCCCTTCACCTTCGCCATGAAGAATCGCCACGCCATCTCCAGGCGGTGCCGCCGCAGGCTCGCTTCGCCCAGCGCCACCAGCGCGAACAGTCGACACAGCCGGGCGTCGAGCGCGGCGGCCCGGATGACCGCGTCGGCCAGCGCGGGGTTGGCGAAGAGCCGCCGCTGGATGCGCACCGAGTCGGCCAGCTCGTCGCCGATCTCGGCCCGCCAGCGCGCCTCGTATTCCGCCAGCCGCGCGGCCGAGCCGTCGCCCTGGGTGACGGCATCGGCCGCCACCTCCCCCGCGTGGCGACCGGTCACCATCGCATGGTAGATGCCCTCGCCGGTGTAGGCGTTCACGAAACCGCCGGCGTCGCCGCAGACCAGGATCTGCTCGGCGTAGGTCCGCGCCAGCGGGCCGCCCAGCGGCAACCGGTAGGCCTTGAAGTTGGCGGGATTGGAGCGGCCGCGCACGATACCGCGCGCCACGACCTCCTCCAGGAAGCGCGCGTGGTGCGCGTAGGGTGGACCACTCAGCGCGCGCTTGAAGAACGGCAGCAGGAAGCCGACGCCGAAATCCACGCAATCGCGCTTGGGAAACACGTAGCCGTAGCCGGGCCAGCCCTTGTAGCCGTAGGCCACGTACATGGTGTCGGGCTCGGTCATGGCCAGCTCGGCCAGCGGCGTCTCCTCCATCGTGTCGATGGCCAGCACCGCGTCGGCGAACCCCGTCGTCAGGCCGGCCGCGCGCGCCACCACGCTGTTCACACCGTCGGCGCCGATGACCAGCCGGGCCGTGAGCGCGCGGCCGTCCACGCAGCGCACGACGACCCCCGACGCCCCGCGCTCGACTGCCGTCGCGCGCGCGCCCTCCAGGACCCGCGCCCCCTCGGCACGGGCGCGCGCGAGGAGCGCGGCGTCCAGCTCGGTGCGGCGGAGCGTGAGGTAGAACGGCTCCTCGCCGGTGGCCACGACCGAGTGGCCGCCCGGCGACTCCATCAGCACGCGCCGGATCTCGTGAATCGCCACCGTCGCGCGCAGGTGCGCGGCCAGGTCGGGGAAGCGCCGGTAGACGCCGTAGCGGATACCGCCGCCGCAGGGCTTGTCGCGCGGGAAGCGCTTCTTGTCGAGGACCAGCACGTCGATGCCGCGCCGGGCCAGGGCCAGCGCGGCCAGCGAGCCCGCGGGGCCGCCGCCGACCACGATGACAGCCGCGTCCGGGGGACGCACCGGGACAGCGTACTCCACACGACGGGTACAATGGTCGGGATGCCGGCGTTCCTCCCCTTCGTCCGTCGCTGGTTCACCGACACCTTCTCCGAAGCGACCCGCCCCCAGCGCGAAGGCTGGGAGGCGATCGCCTCCGGCCGGGACACCCTCATCGTCGCGCCCACGGGGTCCGGCAAGACGCTGGCGGCGTTCCTGTGGGCGCTCGATCACCTCCACCGGCTCGGGATGGAAGGCCGGCTGGAGAACCGCGTCTACGTGATCTACGTCTCGCCGCTGCGCGCGCTGAACAACGACATCGAGAAGAACCTGCGCGAGCCGCTGGCCGGGATCCGCGCGGCCGCCGCGGCCGAGGGTCTCGACCTGCCGGAGGTTCGCGTCGCCGTGCGCACCGGCGACACGCTGGCCGCCGCCCGCCAGGCGATGACGCGACGGCCGCCGCACGTGCTCATCACGACGCCGGAGTCGCTCTACATCCTGCTCACGACCCAGGGCTTCCGCCCCGCGCTGGCCCAGGCCCGTTTCGTGATCGTGGACGAGGTCCACGCGCTGATGGCCAGCAAGCGCGGCGCCCACCTGGCCCTGTCGCTGGAGCGCCTGCAGGCGCTGGTGGAGGCCGGCGGGACTGGCGGCCGGCCCCAGCGGATCGGCCTGTCGGCCACCGTGCGCCCGGTGGAGGACGCCCTCGCCTTCCTCACGGGCGCCACCGCGCGCGAGCCCGTGCTGATCGACGTCGGGTTCTCACGCGATCTCGACGTGCAGGTCGTCGCCCCGGTGGACGACTTCCTGACCGCCACCAGCGATACCGTCTGGGACGCGGCGCTGCAGCAGATCGCCGAGCTCGTCTCGGCCCACCGCACGACGCTGGTGTTCGCCCAGAGCCGGCGCTCCGCCGAGCGCCTGGCCCGCGACCTCAACGACCGCATCCCCGACGGTCAGGTGGCCGCCCACCACGGCTCGCTTTCGCGCCGGGCGCGACTGGAGGCCGAGAACCGCCTGAAGGCCGGGGAGCTGCGCGCGCTGGTCGCGACGTCCTCGCTGGAGCTCGGCATCGACGTGGGCGCCATCGACCTGGTCGTGCAGGTGCAGTCGCCGCGTAACGTGGCCTCCGCGCTGCAGCGGGTGGGCCGCGCCGGTCACCTGCTCTCCCGCACGTCGAAGGGCCGCATCGTCGTCACCAAGGGCGAGGAGCTCATGGAGGCGGCCGCCGTCGTGCGGACCATCCGCGAGGGCCAGCTCGACCGGATCGCAATGCCGGAGGCGCCGCTCGACGTCCTCGCCCAGCAGATCGTCGCCGCGGTCGCCGCCGAGTCGATGGGGGTGGACACCCTGCACGCGCGCTTCGTCAACGCGGCGCCCTACCGGACCCTGTCGCGTGAGACATTCCTCGAGGTCGTCCGGGCCGTGGCCGAGCCGCTGCCGCTCGAGGTGAGGGGCATCGCGCCCCGCATCCTCTGGGACCGGGTGAACGACCGGCTGCACGCGCGGCGCGGCAGCCGCTTCCTGGCCCTCACCGCCGGGGGCACCATTCCCGACGCCGGCCTCTACGACGTCTACGTCGCCGAGACGGACCTCAAGGTCGGCACGCTGGACGAGGAATTCGTCACCGAGAGCCTCCCCGGGGACGTGTTCCTGCTCGGCTCGCACGCCTGGCGGATCGCCAAGGTGCGCGCCGACCGGGTGCTGGTCGAGGACGCCCAGGGCATGTCGCCGACGATCCCGTTCTGGAAGGGCGAGCACCCGTCGCGGTCGTGGGATCTCGGCCTGGCGGTCGGGCGGCTGCGCCGTGACGCCGCCGACCGGCTGGACGCGCCGGACTTCGAGGCGTGGGCGGCCACCGAGACCGGATGCGACGCCCGCGCCGCACGCGCGATGCACTCCTGGCTGGTCAAGGCCGGCGAGGTGCTGCAGGGCGTGCCCGACGACCAGGGGATCGTCGTCGAGTCGTTCTCCGACGAGATGGGCGGCCGTCACGCCATGATCCACTCGGTCTTCGGCATGCGGATCAACGGCGCCTGGGGCATGGCCCTGCGCGAGCAGATCCGCCGGCGGTTCGGCCTGCTGGTGGAGGCCAGCCACGTGGACGACGGGATCTTGCTGTCGTTCGCGCCGGGCCAGGTGCCGCCGGCGCCCGAGCGGCTCGTGACGCTGGTCGCGCCCGAGGAGGTCGACACCCTGGTCGGCGAGGCGCTCATCGGCTCGCCGATGTTCGGCACGCGGTTCCGCCACGCGGCCGTGCGGGCGCTGTTCATCCCGCGGATGACCCGGGGGCAGCGCACGCCGGCCTACCTGCAGCGGCTCAAGGCCGACGCGCTGCTGGAGTCCGTGCGCGGCCAGCCCGATTTCCCGGTGGTCGCGGAAACGCTGCGCGAGTGCTTCCACGACGCCTACGACGTGCCCCGGCTCAAGCGCCTGCTCGAGCGCTTGCACGATCGGGAGATGTGGACACGGCACGTGGACACGCCCCTGCCCTCGCCGTTCGTCTATCCGCTGCTGCTGGCCTGGGACTGGGCGTACCTGGACGCCGGCCACGCCGAGGAGCGGCGCAGCGACACGATCCAGATGCGCAAGGCGTGGAGCCCGGCGCCGGGCCCGCTGCGGCCCGAGATCATCGCGGCCGTCGAGGCCGAGCTGCAGAAGACGACGCCCGAGCGCCGCGCGCGCGACGCCAACGAGCTGGCGGCCACCCTCGACGACCTGGGCGACCTCACCCGCGAGGAGATCGCCGAGCGCGTCGTCGCCGGCGCCGACGGGCTGATCGCCGCCCTGGTGGCCGAGCAGCGGATCACCGAGGTCGAGTTCGGCGGCGGCCGGCGCGCGTGGATCCCGGCTCCCGACGCCACGCTCTACGCGGGGCTGGCGACCGACGCCGGCCTGGAGCGCCTGGCCCTCCGGGTGCTGCGCACGCGAGGGCCGATGACCGCCGACGCGCTGGCCGCCCGCTATGGCCTCACCGCCGCCGACGTCGCCCCCGCGCTGGACCGCCTGGTCCTGAAGGGCGTGGTGCGCCACGGGAGCTTCATGGCCGAGACCCCGGGCTCGCACTACGTCCACGTGGCGGTGCTGGACGAGATCCAGCGTCGCCAGATCCACGCCCGGCGCATCCCGCGGCCGGTGGCCACGGCCGAGCAGTTCTCGGCGTTCCTGCTCCGCCGTCACCATCTGCACCCCGAGCACCGGCTCGTCGGACCCCCTGGCGTCCTGGCCTCGCTGGAGCTGCTCCAGGGCGAGGACTTCCCGGTCCGCGTCTGGGAGCAGGACCTCCTGCCGGCCCGGGTCGAGGACTACCAGCGCGACTGGCTCGACCGGCTCGGGCTCTCCGGCGAGATCGTGTGGACGGTCTTCGAGGCGCCGGTAACCGAGCGCGGGCGCAGCGGACGGGTCGGCGCAGCCCTGCGCGACAACGTCGGCTGGCTGCGCGAGGGCGGCGAGCGCGCGGAGCTCGACCCGAGCACCAAGAATGTGCTGCTGCACCTGCAGCTGCGCGGCGCCTCGTTCGCGCGCGATCTCGCGCGGGCCACGGGGCTCGACCCGACGCAGGCGCTGGCCGCGCTGTGGGAGCTGTTCCGCACGGGCCTGGCGGCGCCCGACACCTTCAGCGCGATCGTGGCGGCCACGACACTGCCGCGCGCGGGCAAGGAACGGCCGGCGTCGCGACGGCGCCGGCCGCGGCGCGGGCAGGCCCGCGGTCCGCTCGTCCATCTGCCGCCGATCGGGCGCTGGAGCGCGCTGGCCGAGGAGGAGCCGCTGTCGCCGGAGGAGCGCGACGAGGCGCGCGCCCACCTGCTGCTGGCCCGCCATGGCGTGGTGGGGCGCGAGCTGGCGCGCGGCGACTGGGCGACGCTGCGTCACGTCCTGCTGCGCATGGAGTACGGCGGCGAGGTGGTGCGTGGCTACTTCGTCGAGGGGCTCTCGGGCGAGCAGTACGCGCTGGAGGAGGCACTGGCCGAGCTGACGGCGCCCCCGGCGCGGCGCGCCGAGCCGCACGTGCTGGTCAATCTCGTCGATCCCGCCAATCTCTGGGGCCGCGTGTGGCCGCTCTCCCGGCTCGACGGGGCCCGGCTCAGCGTCGCCCGCCTAGCGCACGCCTGGCTGATCCTGCGCGCCGGGCGCCCCGTGCTGCTGGCCGAGAACTACGGGCGCGAGCTCACGCCCCTGGCGGGGTTCGAGCCGGTGGATCTGCCGGGCACGGTGCGGGCGCTGCAAGCGATGCTCGATCGCCCGCTCACGCTCCGGCCCGTGCGCCGGCTGGAGGTGCGGGGCTGGGACGGCCGTCCCGTACGTGAGACCGACGCCTTCCGGGCCTTCGTCGAGGCCGGCTTCAGCGCCGACGGCTCACGGCTGAGCTGGGACGGTCACCCGGGGCCGCGATCACCGCGGTGACACCGTGCTGGTGACTTCCGGGGCGCGCTGTAGTGAAATGCGCCCATGAGTGGACGGCTCGCGGGGAAGGTCGCCATCATCACCGGCGCGGGATCGCGGGGGCCCGGCGTCGGCAACGGCAAGGCCGCGTCGATCCTGTTCGCCCGCGAGGGCGCCCGCGTGCTCTGCGTGGACCAGCTGAAGGAGCGGGCCGAGGAGACCGTCGGCCTGATCCGAGCCGAGCAGGGCGAGGCCGAGGCGTTCGCCGCCGACGTGACGCGGGCTGCCGACTGCCGCGGCATGGTCGAGGCGGCCGTGGGCCGCTGGGGCGGCCTCGACGTGCTGCACAACAACGTCGGCATCGAGTCGCGCCACGGCGTCATGGAGACCACCGAAGAGGAGTGGGACCGCGTCATGGCGGTGGATCTCAAGTCCATGCTGCTGGCCACCCAGGCGGCGGTGCCCGCCATGGAGCGCCGGGGCGCCGGCTCGATCATCTGCATCTCGTCAGTCGCCGGACTGCGCGGCTACGGCCGCACCGCCTATGCCGCGGCCAAGGCCGGCGTCATCGGCTTCGTGAAGAGTGTCGCCGTGCAGCTCGGCCCCCGGGGCATCCGCGTCAACGCGATCGCCCCCGGGACGGTGTGGACGCCGATGGTCGAGGACCTGGGACCGCAGGCGCGCGAGCGGCGGCGCCGGGCCACGCCCCTGGGCACCGAGGGCACCGCCTGGGATATCGGCTGGGGTGCCCTCTACCTGGCCAGCGACGAGGCGCGCTGGGTGACCGGGCAAGTCCTCGTGATCGACGCCGGGCTCACGGCGACGGCCTCGGAGGGGGGCTCTGCCCCCCTTCCGACGGCGCCGCCGGCCTGATGGCCGGCTTGCGCCTGCCTCCCCCCGGGAGGGGCGCCGGCAAAGCCGGCGCTCGAAAGCGGACCTCCGGAGGCGTCGCGACCAACAGCCGCCGCACGACCAACACGCGGGCAACGGCGAATCGGCGTGCCGGGACACAAGGGCGACTCGCGGCGAGCGCGCGGATCGCGGCGAAGCGGATCTACGAGGCGCCGGCGGCGGAGGATGGGACGCGGGTGCTGATCATGCGGTACTGGCCGCGGGGGATCCGGCGGGAGAAGGTCGACGTGTGGCTGCGCGAGCTGGCGCCGGTCATTCCGCTGCTGCGCAGCTACCTCGACGGGAAGATCACCTGGGCACAGTACGTGCCGCGATACCTGGCGGGGCTGGAGCGGCCCCAAGCGCGGACGGCGCTGGCGGAGGTGCGACGGCTCGCGCGGCGAGGACGCGTCACGCTGCTGTGCGGATGTCCCGATCCGGCCCAGTGCCATCGCACGTTGCTGCAGGGGCATCTGCTAGACTCTGGCCGCGAGGCGAGCTCCTGATCGGACTGACACGCGCACTGGTGCTCCTACCGCTGCTGGTCACCGTCGCGGCGAGCGCGGCGCTGGCCGAGCACGAGATCTTCTATCGCTACACCGTGCTCGGCTACGTGAAAGAAACCGCCGGCAGGCCGCGGCCGGGCCAGCGCGTGGAGTTGATCCGTGACAAGACCAGCTTTTCCTATCTGGGCCAGACCGATGCGGCGGGACTGTTCGTGATCGTCGCGCGGCTGGGCGACGAGAGCGCGGGCGAGTCCTTGACGCTGCACCTCGGCGCCACGCCGTTTCGCCTGATCGCCCGCTTCGATCCCACCAACCACACCGAGGAGCGGGGCACCCGCGTCGACCTGGAAGGCGCGCGCGCGGTCGAGCGGCCGGCCTGGTTCCGCTCGACGCTGGCGCACCTGCTCGGCGCGCCCCGGCCCTGAGCCAATGGAGGCTGTCATGGCGACGAAGACACCCCGGCGCGGGATGAAGGCGTTCGTGCTGATCGAGACGGCCCCGGGCAAGACCAAGTCGGTCAAGAAGGAGCTGAGCCGCATCGCCGGCCAGGGCTCGAACCTGGCCCACCTCGACGCGGTGACCGGCCCCTACGACTTCATCGCGCAGATCGAGGGCCCCACCCTGGACGCGATCGGGCGCCTCGTCACCGACGAGATCGGCATCATCGACGGAGTCACCCGCACGACGACCTGCGTCGCGATCGCGATCGGCTGACGTGCGCGTCCTCGTCGCCGGCGGCACCGAGTTCATCAGCCTGCACCTGGTCCAGGCGCTGCTGCGCGACGGCCACCAGGTGGTCGTGCTCAACCGCGGGCGTCAGCCCGCCCGGCTGCCGGCCGGCGTGCGGACCCTCGTCGCCGACCGCAAGGACCACGCGGCGCTGCGCAAGGCGCTGGCCGGCGAGCGGTTCGACGGCCTGGTCGACGTGACCTACGCGCCGACCCTCGGCGAGGACGTGGAGGCGCTGCTGGACGCGCCGGCCGCCGTCGGCCACGTGCTGTTCGTGTCGACCGGGCGCGTCTACGACCACGCGCGCCCGATCCCCTTCGACGAGGACACGCCGCGCAACCTCTACTGGGGCGAGTACGCGAAGAACAAGATCGCCGGCGAGGACGTGCTGCTGCGGCGGCATCGCGAGCAAGGGCTGCCGGTGACCATCGTGCGGCCCACCCACGTGTACGGCCCGCTCAACACGCGGAACAACGAGACCTTCTTCTTCGACCGCCTGGGGCGCGACCGCCCCGTGCTGGTCCCCGACGGCGGCGGCTGGCTCCGGCAGTTCGGCCACGTCGCGGACCTGGCCGACGCCATGGCCGCCATGCTCGGCGTGCCGGCGGCGTTCGGCCGGGGCTACAACGTCACCGGGGAAGAGGCCATCACCCAGGTCGGCTTCGTCGAGCTGGTCGCGGCGGTGATGAAGCGTTCGCTCACGCTCGTCTTCGCGCCGACGCCGGCCGGCGGCAAGCCCGTCGCGTTCGGCCAGAACCTCGTCTACGACTGCCACGCCGTGTACACGACCGCGCGCGTGCGCGCCGAGCTGGGCGTGAGCCCGCAATACTCGCTGGCCGCCGGCCTCGCCCAGACCCTGGAGTGGTATCAGCGCGAGGGGCTCGACCGGCGCGAGATCGACTTCAGCGCCGAGGACGCGCTGCTCCGGTCGTTCGGCGCCTGATGCCCTCGCCCTCGGTGGTGCTCGTCTACCACCCCGACGAGGCCGACGACTACGCGCGCCGCATCCGCATCCCCACCGGTCACGAGGTCACCGTCCGCGTGTGCGCGACCGAGGCCGACGCGGCCGCGGCGATCGGCGAGGCGGACATCGCCTACGCCTGGAAGCTCGCCCCGACGCTCTATGGCAAGGCGCCCCGGCTCCGGTGGTTGCAGGCGATGGGCGCCGGCGTGGACTGGGCCCTGGTGCCGGAGCTGCCGTCACGGGTCACCGTCACCCGCGCGCCCGGCATCTTTGGCCCGTGGATGAGCGAGTACGTGCTCGGCTGGTGCTCGTGGGTCACCCAGCGGATGGAGACCTACCGCGCGGCCCAGCGCGAGCAGCGCTGGCTCGGCGACGTCCTGCCCGGCCGCCTGCGCGGCAAGACCCTGACGCTGGTCGGCGTCGGCGACATCGGCCGCGAGATCGCCCGCGTCGCCCGCGCGGTCGGCATGCACGTGATCGGCGTCAGCCGCTCGGGCGAACGAGTCCCGGCCGTCGAGCGCGTGTACCGGCCGGGCCACCTGGCCCGCGCGCTCGCCGCGGCCGACTTCGTGGTCGTCGTCGTGCCGCTGACCGCGAAGACGCGGGGGATGATCGACGACAAGGCGTTGGCGGCGATGCGGCCCGGCGCCTGGCTACTGAACATCGGCCGCGGCGCCGTCGTCGACGAGACCGCGCTGCTGAGCGCGCTGCAGACGCAGCGCATCGCCGGCGCCGTGCTCGACGTCTTTCCCACCGAGCCGCTGCCGGCCGACCATCCCCTCTGGCGCCTCGACAACGTCGTGATCACACCGCACGTCGCCGGCCCCAGCACGACCGACGAGATCGCCCCCGTCTTCAACGACAACCTCGCCCGCTACGTCCGCGGCCGCCCCCTCCAGCACGTCGTCGATCGCGCGCGCGGCTACTAGTCCTCCGAATCAGACCTTGGCGCTACGTGAATGAACGGGGGACGGGCGGGCACGGTGTGGGGGTATGTGAGACTCGTTTCCCGCCCCGCCGAGCCGCGCGCCCCCCGGTCGGATGGAGCCCAACCAAGGCCGGTCCAATACGACCGCGGGCATCGTGGTCGCACAGACCCCCACACCGTGCCCGCCCGTCCCCCTTCGCTATCCGGCTGACGAAGGGCCGACTCGGAGGGCTAGCTGTTTTTTTTCGAGATGACGAGGCGGTAGCCGAGGTCGAGTTCGGTCTGGTCGAGGAGGTCGGCGTGGCGGTGGAGCCAGGTGCCGTCGGCGAGGTCGCGGCGGAGACGGGCGACGCCGGGCTCGACGTGGATCTTGGTGAAGGTCGAGATGGCGCCACGCACGCCGGGATCGAGATAGGCCTCGGGGCGGCGCCAGTAGGCACCCAGGAAGCCGTCGGTACAGTCGTGCGGCACCGGGAGCGACAGCGTGTCGAGCGGCCCGAGCACACGCTCGAGGTCCGCGAGCGTCGGGAAGATCGGACGGTCGATCTCGACGATCTCGGGGAAGTAGTCGTCGACCAGCCAGAAGCCGGTCGAGGCCGGGTCCCACGTCAGCAGCACGACGCGATCGCGGGCGACGCGGGCGAGTTCGGCGAGGCCGCGAGGCCGGTCGGGCCAGTGGTGCACGGTGAGGACGGCGAGGGCCGCGGCGAAGGCGCCGTCGCGGAACGGCAGGTGTATCGCCGAGGCCTGCACGGCGGACGCGCTTGGGGGGCGGCGCTGGGCGATCATGGCGGCTGACGGCTCGACGGCGACCACCCGGCGATCCGTGGGCTCGTAGGAGCCGGCACCAGCGCCCACGTTCACGACGGTGTCGGCGTCGCCCAGCGCCTGGGTGATGGCGGCGGCCAGCCGTGGATCGGGGCGGCGGTACGCATGGTAGCCCTGCCCGATCGCGTCGTAGAGCTGCGCCATCGCGTTCGGCGCGTTACTTGGCCGCCACCTCCGAGGTGCAGTGCGGGCAGCGGCGCGCCTTGAGCGGGATCGACATCGCGCAGGCCGGGCAGTCCTTGGTCGTGAGGGCCGCCGCCGGCTCCGGACCGCGGAAACGATTCACCTGCTTCACGACCAGGAACACCGCGAACCCCACGATCAGCAAGTTGATCACACTGTTGATGAACAACCCGTAGTTGAGCGTGGGCGCGCCGGCGGCCTTGGCGGCGGCGATGGTCGGGTGGCCGCCGCCCGACAGATTCACGAAGAGGTTGCCGAAGTCGACCTTCCCCAGCAGCAGCCCGATGGGCGGCATCAGCAGGTCGGTCACGAACGAGGTGACCACCGTGGTGAACGCGGCGCCGATCACGATGCCGACGGCGAGGTCGATCATGTTACCTCGAACGATGAACGTCCTGAACTCGTTGAGCATGTTCCCGTCCCTCCTCGGAGATAGACGAGCTACTTCTTGGAGATCAGGAACCGGCCGAGCGCCAGGTGCGGCAGGCCCGAGCGCTCGAAGGTGTCCACGGCGTCGGCCGGCGAACCGACCAGCGGCTCGCCGTGCAGATTGAACGAGGTATTCAGGACGGCGCCCGTCCCGGTCCGGCGCTCGAACTCCCGGATCACGCGATGGTAGCCGGGGTTCCACCCCTCGTCCACGATGTGAGCGCGGGCGGTGAAATCGTGGGGGTGGATGGCTGCGACGATCTCGTCGCGCCGCTTGGGGTTGGTGGGGAAGGCCAGCATCATGTACGGCGAGGCGAGCCCCTTGGGGTTCACGAGGTAGTCGGTCTCGCGCTCGCGCAGCACGCTGGGCGCGAACGGCATCCAGAAATCGCGGTTCTTGATCATGCGGTTGATCAGCCCCACCACGCGGTGGTCGCCCGGGTTGGCCAGGATCGAGCGATTGCCGAGCGACCGAGCGCCGAACTCCATGCGGCCGGCGCACCGGGCCACGACGCCGTCGGACACGAGCAGGTCGGCGATGCGCTCCTCGACCCGCTCGGGCTCGCTCACCCGATGCCGCGCGGCCAGGTCGCGGCGGCGAATCAGCTCCTCGACCTCGGCGTCGTCGATCGACGGGCCGAGATAGGCCGGCCCCAGCGGCGCCGGCTTGGCGTCGACGCCAGCCCGCGCGCAGGCGTCGAGGTAGCCGAGGTAGGCGGCGCCGATCGCGTTGGACTCGTCGCCGCACGACGGGAAGACGAAGAGGTCGCGCACCCACTCCTCGTTGGCCAGCAGCATGTTCGCCTTGACGTTCATGAAGACGCCGCCGCCCAGCGCCAGGCGATCCCCGCCGTAGCGGGTGCGCATGAGCCGGGCCCACCGCACCAGCAGGTCCTCCACGATCTGCTGGGCCCCGCCGGCCACCGCGTCGAAGCGCAGCCCCAGCGTGTCCTCCAGCAACAGGCGGTAGCGCGCGCCGCGGCGCCGCCAGGCGAACCGCGCGGGCGTCTCCTCGACGAGGCCGAAGGCACCGCCGAGCGCCGCGACGGCACGCTCGACGGCCTTGGCGGGGGCATAGGGCGCCAGGCCCATGACCTTGTACTCGTGCTCGCCGAACCTCATGCCGAGCAGCAGGGTGACGAAGGAGTAGAAGGACCCGAGCGAGCCGGGCGCGCTCGGCGCCGCCTCGTGGCGCTCCAGCGTCGTGCCGCGCCCGCTGGAGGCGGTGGCGCACAGCCCATCGCCGGAGTTGTCGTTGGTGAGCACCAGCGCCGGCGCGCCCGTGAACGGCGCGCCGAAGTACGCGGAGGCGGCGTGGCAGCTGTGGTGGTCGAGCGTCACGATCCGCTCGGCGCCGAGCCCGAGATGACCGGTCACGAGCCCCAGCCGCTCGCTTTCCGGCAGCGTGAACTTGCCCTGGGCCGGCTCGATGAGCCCCAGGCGGGCCCCGAGCTTGCGGGCGCGCTTGCCGAACCCGGCCCGCGGCTCCTGCAGCCGGACGCCGTAGTACTCACGCGCGTAGTCACCGTCGTGCAGCACGCGGTTCATCCAGTCGCGCGCGTACGCGCGGCGACCGGCCAGCGCCACCAGGTCGATCTGCTGCGCGCCCAGCCCCAGCTCGCGCAGCAGGGCGTCGACGGCCAGCCGCGGGTAGCCGGCGTCGTTCTTGAGCCGGGTGAACCGCTCCTCGGAGGCGCACGCCACGATGGCGCCGTCGCGCAGGATGGCCGCCGTCGCGCAGTGGGTCTCGGAGATACCGAGGACGATCATGACCGGTCGATCTTAACAGACGACCGGCCGCCGGCCGCTATGGCCAGACCTGCACGTAGCTCGCGCGCTGCCGCTCGGACACGCCCCCGAAATTGCGGTCGTATTCCTTCCGCAGGAAGGCGAAGTGGTCGGAGGCGAGGAAGCGCTGGAGCGTCTCCTCGCTCTCGAACTCGTAGACGGTCACGTACTGGAACCGGTCCTCCGGCGCGGTGGCCCGGTACCGCCGGGCGCTGACCACGCCGGCGAACTTGAACACGTCCGGGATGTGCAGCACACGCGCAGAGACGTCGGCGGCCGCAAAGCCGACCACGGCGCCGTCGTCCTCGGCGACCACGATCGCCTGCCGGGTTGCGATCTCGGTTGCCCAACGCTCGCGCCAGTCAGCGAGCGGGTGGGGATGGCGCAACCCGGGCCGAATCGAATGCCAGGAATCCCACCACAGGGTGACGACGGCCTCCTGATCCTCAGCTCGATAAGCTCTGACCTTGATCGTCCCGATCGCCGCCCTCCCTCATGATTTCTTCGAGGTCTTGGAGAAGAACGGGCCCACGAGGGGCCGCATGTCGCGGCTGCCGCACTCGGGACAGGTCGCGCCCTTGGCGTGCTCGCTCATGGACTGGGTCACGGCGATTTCCTTGTGGCACCGGTCGCAGAAATACTCGTAGAGAGGCATGGCCTCCTCCTCTCGACGCCGAAACGGTTGACGGTGAAACGGTTGACTCCGACGGGTCGGAGTCTATCACGCGCCCGGATCGGCCACGAGCGCCGCCGCCGCGATGCCGGCCAGCGCGCACGCCTCGTCCTTGTCGGACACGTCGCCCGAGATGCCGACGGCGCCGAGCACGGCGCCGCCGCTGTCGCGGATGAGCACGCCGCCGGCGGCGGGCACGACGCGGCCATCCGACATCGCGTTGAGCGCGGCGAAGAAGGCCTGCTGCTGCGGCTGCCCGTCCGCCACGCGGCGGGCGAGCGTGCGAGAGCCGAGGCCCATCCCGAGCGCCCCCCACGCCTTGCCGACCGCGATCTGCGGCCGCACGATGCCCGCGCCGTCCTCGCGGGCGAAGGCCTTGAGATGTCCGCCGGCGTCGAGCACGGCCACGGCCAGCGGCGCGCAGTTCGTCTCGCGACCGGTACGCAGCGCTCTCTCCACGATCGTCGTCGCCTGCTGCAGTGTGAGGTTCATGAGCGTCGCGCCCTCCCCGGTGCGCCGTGCATCCACGCCAGGGTATGCTCGGGCCCACCGACCGCGCAACCACGCCGAGGGAGGATATGACGATGGCACGCTGGGACACGATCCAGGTCGACGGACAACCGATGCGCGCATACCTCGACGTGCCGGCCGGCGGCGGTGCCGTGCCCGGCGTCGTCGTCATCATGCACGGTCCCGGGCTGGACCGCTTCATCGAGAACCAGGTGGAGGACCTCGCCCGTCACGGCTACGCCGCCATCGCGCCCGACCTCTATCACCGCCAGCCCCAGGACGGCGCCGACATGATGGCCCGGGTCGGCCGCCTGCGCGACCGCGAGATCCTCGCCGACGCGGACGCGGCGATGGCTCACTTGAAGCAGGCGCCCGAGGCCCCGATTGGGGACCTCGCGGTGCTCGGCTTCTGCATGGGCGGTCGGATCACCTACCTGCTGGCCGGCGCGCGCCCGACCGCCTGGCAGGCCGCCGGCGTGTTCTACGGCGGCAACATCATGAAGTCGTGGGGCGAGGGTCCCACTCCGTTCGAGCTCACCGGCCGGATCGCCTGCCCGGTGATCGGCTTCTTCGGTGTCGAGGACGCCAATCCCTCCCCCGACGACGTGAAGAAGATCGACGCCGAGCTGACCGCGCACGGCAAGGCCCACGAGTTCCACCACTACGAGGGCGCGGGCCACGCCTTCCTGAACTTCCTGAACGGCGAGCGCCATCGGCCCAAGC
This sequence comes from uncultured Candidatus Rokubacteria bacterium, assembly GCA_963743355.1. Classification (GTDB taxonomy): domain Bacteria; phylum Methylomirabilota; class Methylomirabilia; order Rokubacteriales; family CSP1-6; genus AR5. The sequence goes on along the minus strand of CAVUPM010000002.1, from coordinate 307,848 downwards.
CGGCCGCCGACGCCTGGGAGAAGATGCTCGGCTTCCTCGACACGCACCTCAGGCGCCGGAACGCCCGGGCCTCCTGAACCGCGGCGGGCGAAATCCCGATGGCGCCGGGCTCTCGAACACGACCCGGCGGCCGTCGGGATGCGTGAAGCCCAGCCGCGTGGCGTGCAGGCACACGCGCCGGAGCGGATTCCACCGGCTGCCGTAGGCGCGGTCACCGACGATCGGGTGCCCGAGCGCGGCGAGCTGGGCGCGGATCTGACCGCGCCGCCCCGTCTCCAGGGTCAGCTCGAGCAGTGTCGTGTCGGCCTCGCGCTCCAGCACGCGATAGCGCGTGATGGCCTCGCGCCCCTGACGGGTGTCACGCGTGGGCCGTACCCGAAGCGAGCGGTCCTCCGCCAGCCGCGAGGCCAGCGTTCCGCTGTCCTCACGGACGGCGCCCTCCACGCGGGCCACGTACCGGCGCTCGGGCCGACGCAATCGGAACTGCTCCTGCAGCACCTCCTTGGCCTTGTTCGTCCGGGCGACGACGAGCAGCCCCGACGTCTCGCGGTCGAGCCGGTGGACGATGAAGATCCGGCCGGCGTCGCGGCCCTCCATCCAGTCGCGCAACAGCCGATACGCGGTCCGCTCGCGCTCGCTGAGGTCGGCGATCGTCAGCAGCCCCGGGGGCTTGTCGATGACGAGGAGCTCGGCGTCCTCGTGGATGAGTCGCAGCGGCGCCGGGATCGGCGCCGGCGGTGGCGCGCCCAGCTCGACGCGATCGCTCGGGCGGACGGCCGTGTCGCCGCGGCGGGCCACGGTGCCGTTCACGCGCACGCGCCCGCGCTCCAGCCACTGCTTGAACGTCCGGCCCGACGTCCCGGGAAACAGCGCGTGGAGCCGGGCCCGCAACGTTCCTTTCAATGCAGGCCGTCCCTGGCCCGGACTACTCATGAGCGATGTCGCGTGAGCCGGACGGGTGGCGCGGGGTGCGGGACATCCGACCCCCGCCGCGCGATTCCGATGGCGAGCCGTCGGAGCCGCGCTCGCTTCGGGCGTGGCTCCCGCGCGCCGCCGACGGTCTACTGGTCGCGCCCCAGCCCCCTCCGGGGGATGGGGGGCCCGCGCGAGCCACGCGCGAAGCGGGCGTCACGGCGACAGGCGAGCCATCGTGGCGCGGCGGGGGTCGGATGTCCCGCACCCCGCGCCACCCGTCCGGCGCGCGGTGACGTTCATGAAGCATCCGAGCTAGCCTGCGGCTGAGGCCTGGGTCACGAGCCAGCGCGCGGTGCGCAGCAGTCGGGCGTCGCCGTGGCGGGGCCCGACGAGCTGGACGCCCAGCGGCAGGCCGTTGGCGCCCCTGCATGAGCGGCAGGCTGATCGCCGGCATGCCGCATAGCGTCCACAGCGCGCAGAACGCCGGATCGCCGGTCGACTCGAGGCCGGCCGGCGCGGTGCCGGTGGCGGCCGGGGTCAGGATCGCGTCGTAGCGCTGCTCGAACAGCTCGGTGAAGCTCGCGTTGAGCTGGGGGATGCGCGTCAGCGCCCGCAGGTAGTCGAGGGCGCGCACCTCGTGGCCGTGCTCGATCCGCGCGCGCAGCGAGGCCGACAGCCGGTCCCGCCCGGTGCGCCATTCCCGCTCGAGGTTCAGCGCCAGCTCGGCGTCCATGATGGTGCGGTGCCACTCGGCCGTCTCGGCGGCCGGCGTCGCCAGCTCGACCTCCTCCACGCGGTCGCCCGAGGTGCGCGGCCAGCTCGGCGAAGGCCTCGCGGGCGTCCGGGTCGACGTCGTCCCAGCAGGGCCGTCTTCACGAAGGCGAACATCGGCGGCAGCGGCGGCTCCTCGGCCGCCACCTCGCGATAGGGCACGCGCGCGCGCGGCCGCGTGTCGGGATCGCGCTCGTCGTGGCCGACGAGCTGCTCCAGGAGCAGGGCGAGGTCCTCGATCGCCGCGCGCGAACAACCCGACGTGATCGAGCGTGCGCGAGAGCTGGAACATGCCGGACGCGGGATCAGCCCGTGCGTCGGCTTGAGGCCGTAGACGCCGCAGTACGACGCCGGCCGGATCGTCGACCCGCCGGTCTGGCTGCCGAGCGCGAGCGGCACCATGCCGGCCGCCACCGCCGCCGCCGAGCCGCTCGACGAGCCGCCCGGCGTGTGCGCCGGGTTGTGCGGATTGCGCGTCTTGCCGGGCGCCCGCGTCGCGAACTCCGTCGTCACCGTCTTGCCCATGATCACCGCGCCGGCCGCGCGCAGCCTCGCCACCACGCTCGCGTCGCGCGACGGCGTCCGCCCGGCGTGCAGCACCGACCCGTTCTCGGTCGGCATGTCCGCCGTGTCGATGATGTCCTTGACCCCCACCGGCACCCCGTGCAGCGGCCCCGATCGCCCGTCCCCGACAGCCGCCACTCATCCGCCGCCCGCGCCTGCGCGAGCGCGTGCTCCGGATCGAGAAACGCCCACGCCTCCACGTCCCCGTCCACCGCCCGGATCCGCGCCAGACACGCCTCCACCAGCTGCTGCGAGCTGATCACCCCATCCCGGATCAGCCGCGCCCCATCCGACGCCGACACCGCATGCAGATTCGTCAGATCCATCTCTCGCACTCCATCATCGAAGACCCTTGATCAACCGCGTTCGAGCGCGGGCTTTGCCCGCGCAATCCTGATCCGGGGGGAGGCAGCGAGGAGCCCGCCGTCAGGCGGGCGACGACCGTCGGAAGGGGGCGGAGCCCCCTCCGAGCCTAGCTTCCCGTAGAGGAACTCCGGCAGCCAGAGCGTCATGCCCGGCCAGATGTACATGAACGCGAGACAGATGAGGACGATGAGCATGTACGGCATCATGCCCGGCGAAGATCTGGTTGAGCGTGACGTGCTTGGGCGACACGCCCTTGAGGTAGAAGGCCGACATCGCCACCGGCGGCGACAGGAACGCCGCCTGGAGGTTGACCGCCACCATCGTGCCGAACAGGATCGGGTCGATCTGGAAGTGGCTCAGCAGCGGGATGAAGATCGGGCAGAAGATCACGATGATCTCCGTCCACTCGAGCGGCCAGCCCAGCAGGAAGATGATGAGCTGGGCGATGATCATGAACCCGAGCGGCGACAGGTTCATGCTCGAGCACCCACCGCTCGATCAGCGCCCTGGCCGCCGTGCAGCGCGAACACCGCCGAGAAGAGCGCCGAGCCGACGAAGAGCCAGCACACCATCGCCGTGGTCTTGGCGGTGAGGAACGTCGACTGCTTCAGGTTCTCGCGCAGCTCCGTGCGAGCGTGCGCAGGTACCAGAGTCCCGGCACGACCGTGCCCAGGAACGCGCCGCCGAGCGAGGCCGACACGAACAGCGACGACCAGGGCTCCTCCTTCCACCAGCCGAGCGCCGAACCCGACGAGCGCGCCGACCAGGCTCCACCACCAGACCTGGCGCGCGTACCGCGCCATCACCGCGAGGTACAGCGCGCCGAGCGCGCCGATGGCCGCCGACTCGGTGGCGGTCGTGATGCCGAACAGGATCACCGCGAGCACCACCGCGGTCAGCACGCCGAGCGGCACCACCGAGACGATCAGCTCCTTCAGGATCTCGAGCTGCTCGCCGTCCATGCGCCAGAAGTAGACGAGCGAGCAGGAGCGCGGCGAGCGCCGCCAGTCCCCAGAACCACGCGTAGAAGTGGGCGGGGACCCGCGACCGGCCCGGGCCCGGTCGGGGCCTCGCGGAGCGACGTCATCTCCTCGGGCGGACCCGTGGCCTCCGCGCCGGCGCCGCCCCGACTCGGCGCCGACTCCGAGCTCTTGCGGCTCCTCGGCCGCGCCGCGCCCAGCTCCTGCGGCTTCTCCTCGGTGGCCGCCGGCGCCGCGGGCCGTGGGCGCCGCCGGCCGGGGCCGTCGCGAGCGGGGCCGGGCGCGGCGCCGCCGTCGCGACCGCCTCGGGGGCGTTGTAGATGACGACGTACCACCAGGTCGCGCCGAAGCACGCCGACGGTCAGCAGGACCGGCACGGCGAGCGCCAGGAGATTCTTGGCGAGCAGCCCATAGGCGCCTCGGCCGGCGTCGCCGAGCCGGCGCAGGCCGGACGGCCGCGGCGAGCAGGCCGGGCACGACGCTGCCGGACGCGACCGCGCTCCAGGCGCCTGAGGTACTCGGGCACCGCGACGCGGTACTGGTCGGGCGGCAGCTTGGGCGCGATCTTGGGATTGATGATCGCCCAGCCGAGGATGTAGACGAGGTAGAGGAAGGTCAGGAAGAAGCCCGGCAGCATGGCCGCCGCGTAGAGCTTCACGATCGACTGGCCGGCCACCGCCGCGTAGACGATCAGCATCACCGAGGGCGGGATGAGGATGCCGAGCGTGCCGCCCGGCGGTGATCGCGCCGGCGGCCAGCCGCACGTCGTAGCCGGCGTTCAGCATCGGCCGCATGGCGATGACGCCCATGAGCACGACGACGGCGCCGACGATGCCGGAGGCGATGCCCCAGAACGCGCACACCAGCAGCGTGGTCACCGCCAGCGAGGCCGGCACCCGCCGGAAGGCGAGCTGCACGCTGTGGAACATGCGGTCCACCAGCGCCGCCCGCTCCATGATGTAGCCCATGAACACGAACAGCGGGACCGACAGCAGGGTGTCGTTCGTCATCACGCCGTACGTCCGCTGCACGATCAGGTCGAAGACCCGGTTCTCGTACCAGTGCTGGGCCGGGATCCCAGAAGGCGAGGTAGCCGAAGATCATGCCCAGGCCCATCAGCGTGAAGGCGGTGGGGAAGCCCATCATGATGGCGACCACGATGAGGCCGAGCATGGTGAGGCCGAGGGAGGGATCGCTCACGGGTCCTTGGGCTCGACCACGCTGCGGTGGCGGGCGGCCTCGTCGATGGCGTGGGCGCCTTCCATGGCCGCCCGGCGCGACTCCTCGTCCACGTACTCGCTGTGCCCGAGCTGGGTGTCGACGACGTCGATCTCCTCGACGTCCTCGAGCCGCGCCGGCCACGCGCCCGTGCGCAGGCACACCACGCAGCGCACGATCTCGGCCAGCCCCTGGAGCATCACCAGCACGCCCGCCACCGGGATCACCGTCTTGAAGTGATAGACGGGCGGCCCCTCGGCGGTCACGGTCGAGTGCTCGCCGATCCGCCAGGAGAGGGCCGCGTAGTCGGCGCCCGCGTAGATCAGGCCGAGGATGCCGGGGATGAAGAACAGGAGGTAGAGGGCCAGGTCCAGCGCGGCCTGGGTGCGCGGCTTCAGGTAGCTGTAGACGAAGTCGGCGCGCACGTGGCCGGCCGGCGGCCAGCGTGTAGGCGCCGCACATCATGAACAGCGTGCCGTACAGCATGTTGTTGAAGTCGAAGATCCACGCCGTCGGCGCGTTGAGGATGTACCGCTTGAAGACCTCGATGGAGACCACGAAGGTCAGGGCCACGATCAGCCAGGCGAAGGCCTTGCCCGACCAGTAGCTGACCTGGTCGATGGCGCGGATGAACGACTGGGCGCTCATGGCCACCGATGACCGGCCAGCCACCCGGCGAACGCCGGGTGGCTGGCCGCGGACGTGATCACCGCCGCGTCAGCTCTTCTTGGCGGCCGGCTTGCCGAAGTAGTGGTTGTAGGCCATGCGGCGGCTGACGTTGGTGTCGAGGTCCCACTTCACCGCCCGCGCCGCGAACGCCTTCTGCGACTCGGCGATCTCCTTGAAGAGCGGGTTGTCGCCGGCCTTCTTGTCGGCGGCGGCGTCGTAGACCTCGAGCTGCTTCTGCAGGAGCGAGTCCGGCGTCTTGTAGAACCGCACCTTGTCCTTGGTCTGCAGCTCGACGTAGTCCTTCGAGTAGCGGTCGACCGCCTTCCACGACATGTCGGCCGAGGCGCGCCTCGACCGCGTTCTCGATGATGACCTTCATCTTGTCCGGCAGCGCGTCGAACTTCGTCTTGTTGAAGGTGATCTCGAACTGCTCGGCGTTCTGGTGGAAGCTCTGCAGCATGCAGACCTTGGAGACGTCGGCGAAGCCGAGGATGCGGTCGGAGGTGGCGTTGTTGAACTCCGCCGCGTCGAGCAGGCCGCGGTCCATGGCCGGCACGATCTCGCCGCCCGGCAGCGCGTTGACGGCCGCGCCCAGGCCGGTGAACACGTCGATCGAGATGCCGACGGTGCGGAACTTGAGGCCCTTGAAGTCGTCGGGCTTGGTGATCGGCTTCTTGAACCAGCCCAGCGGCTGGGTCGGCATCGGGCCGTACGGGAACGACACGACGTTGGCGTTGATCGACGTGTAGAGCTTGTTCGAGGAGCTGCTTGCCGCCGCCGTACTTGTGCCAGGACAGCAGCATGTTGGCGTCCATGCCGTAGGCCGGGCCCGAGCCCCAGAGCGCCAGCGCGGTCTGCTTGCCGTAGTGGTACGACGAGCACGCCGTGGCCGCCGTCGAGCGTGCCCTTCGACACGGCGTCGAGCAGGCCGAAGGCCGGCACCACGGCGCCGGCCGGCAGCACCTCGATCTTGAGGTCGCCGCCGGTCATGTCGTTGACCTTCTTGGCGAAGTCGTTCGCGTACTCGTGGAAGATGTCCTTGGCCGGCCAGGTGCTCTGCCAGCGCATCGTGATCGGTCCCTGCGCCTTGACGACGCTGGGGAAGCCGAGGGCGGCCGCGCCCGTCGCCGCGACGGCGGCGCCGCGTCAGGAACCTGCGGCGAGACGCTTCAGGGGATGCCTGCTGGTTTCGCTCACGCGAACACCTCCTCTTCGAGGTTGAGTGGCGTGCACGGCCACGTCGGGGCTCGAACAGCCAGATGCCCGGGCGCGACCGTTACGCGACGCTAGCACGATGATTGTCAACCTTCGCGGGGTCTCAGGGTCTCCAGGGCGTCAGGTGCGGCGGTCCCAGCGTGAGAGCGTGACACTGCCGCCGCCCCGCGCCGCACGGTCAGACTGCAGCGGCCGATCCGTGGCGACCTCCCCCAGGGCCTCGCGGGCGGCGTCCCGGGTCAGCACGGCCTCGTCGTTGACCTGCAGGATGACGTCGCCGACCTCGAGCCCGGCCTTCTCGGCGACGCTGCCCCGGATCACGAACGTGACCGACGGGAGTGCTCGGCGACGGACGCGACCTCCTGACCGACCGGGGCCTCCGGCTCTCGCAGGACGAAACCGAACTCGGCCGCCATGCGTTCCCCGGCGACCGCCCGCGGCATCGCCATCAGGCGGACCGGCAGCGGCCGGCGGCCCTCGCGGCGCAGGACCGTGAGGCGGATCTCGCGCGTCCACCGGGGCCCGGGCGATCAGCCGCTGCAGCAGGCGCGTGTCCATCACCGGGCGGCCCTCGAAGCGCCACGACGATGTCGCCGGTGCGCATGCCCGGCGCGCTGCGGCCGGCGTGTCGTCCATCACCTCCACGATCACGACGCCGAAGCCCTCCCGGATGCCGTGGCGGCCGGCGAGCTCGTCCATCTCCGTGCTCGGTGAGATCGCGGATCCGCACGCCGAGCCAGCTCCACGGCCGCGCGTCGGCCGCCGTCACGGCCAGGAGGACCAGCAACAGCGCCACGACCAGCCGGGGCGCGGCCGTCACTCGCGACCGCCCTTCAGCTCGCGGACGAGCGACTCGACGGCGTCGGCGACGCGCGTGACCCGGGCGCCGGCGTCGAGGGTCTCCAGCAGGCGTCTGGCGCAGATCGGCGTCGGGCAGGACGGCGGCGGCCACGCGGTCGGCGATGACGCCGGGGGCCTGGCCGTCGGCGAGCGCGGTGTCGAGAAGATCGACGGGGCGCTCGAGCGCGCTCGAGCAGCGAGCGGCAGGCGGCACGAATCCGCGCCAGCGCCGGCGCGGCGTCGCCGGCCGGCCCGGTGTCGACCAGCCGCCGGGCGCGCACCACCCGGTAGAGCGTGTCGCTCGGCAGCTCGCTGCTCGAACCGCAGCCGGCACTCCCCCTTCAGCATGATGTTGTAACGCCCGGTGGCCAGGCGCTCGCAGGAGACGATCTCGCCGAGTCCGGCCACCGGGTGCACGGCCGGCTTGCCCGCGTAGCTCGCCTCGTAGCCCGGCTGCAGCTTCACCACCGCCAGCCGCCGGTCGCGCGCGAGGACGTCGATCACCATCGCGCGGTAGCGCGCCTCGAACACGTGCAGCGGCAGCAGCGTGTGGGGAAAGAACGTGACGTCGGGGAGCGGGAAGATCGGCACGATGACGACCGGTGCCGCCATGCGCGGGCGTGTCAGCTGATCTTCGGCAGGGAGCCCAGCCCGCCCAGTTCGTCGATGCGCTTCGCGACGACGGCCGCCAGGTCGCGGAAGGCCAGCGCCTGCGCGGAGTCGGGCTTGCGCACGGTGATCGGCGTGCCCTCGTCGCCGCCCACGCGCGTCTCCGGGTCGAGCGGCAGCCGGGCCAGCAGCGGCACGCCGTACTCGTCGGCGACCCGCTGGCCGCCGGTCTCGCCGAAGATGGCCGTGTGCTGTCCGCAGTGCGGGCAGGCGAACGTGGCTCATGTTCTCCACGACGCCGAGGATCGGCACGTTCAGGCGCTGGAACATGCCGATGGCCTTGCGCACGTCGAGCAGCGCCACGTCCTGCGGCGTCGTGACCATCACCACGCCGCTCAGCGGCAGCACCTGCGAGAGCGAGAGCTGGGCGTCGCCGGTGCCGGGCGGCATGTCGAAGACCAGGTAGTCGAGCGCACCCCACATCACGTCCTTGAGCATCTGCTGGATGAACGAGTGGATCATCGGGCCGCGCCAGACCAGCGGCTCCTTCTCGTTCACGAGCAGGCCGATCGACATGACCTTGATGCCGTGGGCCTCGACCGGGATGATCCGGTTGTCGAACATCCCCGGCTTGCCCTTGGTGCCGAGCATGAGCGGCACGTCGGGACCGTAGACGTCGGCTGTCGATGATGCCGACGGTGGCGCCGGCCTGCCGCAGCGCCAGCGCCAGGTTCACGGCCACGGTCGACTTGCCCACCCCGCCCTTGCCCGAGGACACCGCGATGGTGTGGCGCACCTCCGGGATGAAGTCGGGACGCGGCGGTGCGGCCGGTGGCTGGGGTTGGGCGTGGCCATGCCCCTGCCCGGGCGCGTGGGCGTGGGCATGCGGGGCCGCCGCGGGAGCCGGGCCGCCGCCCATCTTGATCTGAACGTTCGCCACGCCGGGGAGCTGGCCGACGAGCCGCGTGGCCATGCTGTGCACGGTGGCCTTGGTCGCGGGCGCCTGGCCGGCGAAGGCCAGCGTGAAGCTCACGCCGCTGGCGGCGACCGCCAGGTCGCGCACGATGCCCAGCGCCACGATGTCCTTCTGGCTCTCGGGATCGCGAATCCCCCGCAGCGCGTCCAGGACCTGCTGCTCGGTCGCCATATCCTCGGACTATACAGCACGGTCCCCCCGGTGCAATTGGGAACACCGTTGCCCATTCTCAGCCACGCGCGCCCCACCGCGGCGCGCCGAGCCGGGCGCGAGTGAGCGAAATCGTTGAACGCCGCGTGTGGAATGCCGCTTGCTCCCTCCAAGCTCGCTCGATGCCCTCCCCCAGGCGAGGGCGGGTCTGCCAGGGCCCGTCCTCGCCGTTGTCGTCGTGACGAATCTTGATTTCGCGGAACCTTCCTGCTACATAAAGACGGTGATTGCCGCCGACGACTTTCGCAAGGTTCTCGGTCACTTCGCTTCCGGTGTCACCATCCTCACCACCTGCGACGCCGACGCGCGCCCGACCGGCCTCACCGCCAGCGCGTTCTCGTCCGTCTCGCTCGATCCGCCGCTGGTCTTGATCTGCGTGGACCACAAGTCGCAGAGCTACCCGGCGATCAAGGAGCGGGGCTGCTTCGCGGTCAACATCCTCAGCGCCGAGCAGCAGGCGATCTCGCGGAAGTTCGCCTCCTCGCGCCTGGACAAGTTCGACGGCGTGCCGCACGCGATCAGCGACCTCAAGCTGCCGCTGATCGAGGGGGCCATCGCCCAGCTCGAGTGCACCACGGTGAGCGTGCACGTGGAGGGCGACCACACCATCTTCGTCGGCCGCGTCGAGCGGGCCCGCGTGGACAACGGAGAGCCGCTGCTCTACTTCCGCGGCCAGTACGACCGACTCGCCAATCCCAGCCCAGGAGCGTGAGGGTGGCCTCGATTCCCTTGTCCCGACCCCCGGTGGACGACGAGATCAAGCAAGCGGTGCTGGCGGCCATCGACTCGCGCCAGTACATCCTCGGCCCCCAGTGCCGCGAGTTCGAGGCCGAGCTGGCCCGCTACGTCGGCGTCCGCCACTGCGTGCTCAGCAACTCGGCGACGGCCGGGTTGTGGCTGACACTGCGCGCGCTCGGCGTGAAGGCCGGGGACGAGATCCTCGTGCCCTCCCACACCGCGTTCCCGACCATCGAGGCCATCTGCTTCGCGGAGGCGACGCCGGTCTTCGTGGACGCCGACGCGTACTACACGATGGATGCGGCCGATGCCGCCACCAAGGCGACGCCGCGGACGGTCGGCGTGATGCCGGTCCACCTCTACGGGCAGCCGGTCGACCTCGACGCGGTCCGCGAGCTGACCTCGCGGCTGGGCGTGTGGATGCTCGAGGACTGCGCGCAGGCCCACGGCGCCGCCTGGAAGGGCAAGAACGTCGGCGGCTTCGGCCGCGCGGCCGTCTTCTCGTTCTACCCGTCCAAGAACCTCACCGTCATGGGCGACGGCGGCGCCGTCGTCACCGACGACGACGAGATCGCCGCCCGCTGCCGGCGGCTGCGCGACCACGGGCGCCTCAACAAGGACGTCCACTCCGAGATCGGCTTCAACCTGCGCTTCAACGACATCCAGGCCGCCATCGGCCGCGTGCTGCTGCGCCGGCTCGACGCGATGAACGATCACCGCCGGGCGCTGGCCGCCCGCTACACCGCGGCGCTGGCCAGGCTTCCGCTCGGCCTGCCCGCCGAGCGGCCGGGCGCGCGCCACGTCTACCACCTCTACGTCGTCCGGACGCCGCGCCGGGCCGAGCTGGCCGCGTTCCTCAAGGCGCGCGGCATCCAGACCGGCATCCACTATCCGGTCGCGACGCATCGGCAGCCGGCCGTGGAGCGCTTTGCCGGGTCGCCGTTGCCGGAGACGGAACGGCTCGTGGACGAGATTCTGACGCTGCCGATCTCCGCCGGCCACACCGAGGCCGAGATCGACGCGGTGGCGACGGCGGTCAGAGAGTTCTTCGGAGCCTGATGCCGGGTAGCCCCCTTCGAATCCTCGAGATCTACCCGAAGGGGGACTTCTTCACGGGCGCGGCGGTGCAGCTGCGGGACCTCGCCCGCGGCCTGGCCGCGCGCGGCCACCAGGTCACCGTGGTCACGCCGCCGAGCGAGACGTGGGCGGCGCGCTGCCGGGAGGCGGGGCTCGCCCACGCCGCGATCCCCATGCGCCGCCCCTGGGACCCGCGGGCGGCGTGGCGGCTGGCCCGGCTGATCCGCCAGCAGCGCATCCAGATCGCCCACGCCCACAAGGGCCGCGCCCGCACGCTGACCCTGCTGGCCGGGCTCATGGGCGCGCGCGCAGTGCTCGTCCTCAACCGCGGCGTGAGCTTCAGGATCGGCCGCGTGCGCCGCGTGGGCTACACGAGCCGGCGGGTGCACGCGATCGTCGCCGTCTGCCAGTCCATCAAGGACGGGCTGGTCGCCTCCGGCGTCCCCGCCGGCAAGGTCGCGGTGATCTACTCCGGCACCGACCTCGAGCGCTTCCACGCCGGCGTCGACGGCAGCCCGGTGCGCCGCGAGCTCGGTCTGTCGGCCGACCACGCGCTCGTCACCCAGATCGGCGTGCGCTCGTGGCGGGGCTGGGGCGACGTGCTGGAGGCGATGCGGATCGTGGCCGGCGCCTGCCACCGCGCCCGCCTGCTCTTCGTCGGCGCGCCGCCGCCGCGCATCGCCGAGATCGCCGAGCGCGCGCGCCAGGCGGGCCTCGCCGACCGCGTGCTGGCCCTCGGCCACCGCGACGACGTGCCGGCGATCCTCAACGCCTCCGACGTCGTCGTCGACGCGTCCTACGCAGGGCTCGGCATCACCGGGTCGATCCGCGAGGCGCTGGCCTGCGAGCGGCCGGTGGTCGCGACCCGGCTGGAGGGCATGCCGGAGCTGGTGGCGGACGGCGAGACGGGACTGCTGGTGCCGCCGCGCGAGCCGGCCGCCCTGGCCGCCGCCATTCTGAAGCTGCTCGCCGATCCCACGGCGGCGCAGACGATGGCCCGAGCCGGCCGCAAGCGCGTGGAGGCGAGCTTCTCCCTGCACGCGAAGCTCGACGCCACCGAGGCGCTCTATCGACGGCTGGCCGAGAGCGCCCGGCCATGAGGCACGCGGTCGCCGTCTATCGCCGGCTGCTGCCCCTCATGCGGCCCTACCTGCCTGTCCTGATCCTCGGCGCCGCCCTGGCGCTCGTGGTGGCCGCGATGGAGGGCGCCATCGCCTGGCTGGTGAAGCCGGCGCTCGACGACATCTTCATCCGCCGCGATCAGGCCATGCTGACGCTCATTCCCCTGCTCCTGCTGGGCGCTTACCTGGCCAAGGGCGCCGCCCGCTACGGCCAGTCGTATCTGATGGCGGCGGTCGGCGAGCGCGTCGTCGCCACGCTGCGCCGCCGCCTCTACACGCACATCCAGGGGATGCCGCTGTCGTTCTTCGCCGACCTGCACTCGGCCGAGCTGATGTCGCGCGTGGTCACCGACGTCAACCGGCTGGCCCGCGTGTCCTCGACCGTGCTGGTGATGGCGTTCCGCCAGACAGCGATGATCGTCGCCCTGCTGTCGGTGATGATGGTGCGCGAGTGGCGGCTGGCGCTCATCGCGCTGCTCGTGTTCCCGTTCGTGGGGCTGGCCGTGCGGTCCATCGGCCGCCGCCTGTACCGGATCAACAAGCGCTCCCAGGAGAAGGTGGCCGAGCTGAACGTGCTCCTGCACGAGGCGTTCTCGGGCATGAAGATCGTGAAGGCGTTCGGCCGCGAGGGTCACGAGGCCGAGCGCTTCGACCGGGTGAACGGGCGGCTGCTCGACCTGGCGCTCAAGGACCACCGCACCGACGAGATCACCGAGCCGCTCATGGAAATCCTGGCGGCCTTCGGCATCATGGGCGCGCTGTGGTACGGCGGCCACCAGGTGATCGCCGGCCACATGACGCCGGGCGACTTCTTCTCGTTCATCGCCGCCCTGGCGCTCGTCTACGGCCCCGTGCGCCACCTCTCCCGGATCATGAACACGATCCAGCAGTCGACCTCGTCGGTCGAGCGCGTCTTCGAGATCCTCGACATGCCGCCGGCCATCGACGACCGCCGGGGCGCGCTGACCCTCCCCGGCTTTGCCGCTGCGCTGCGCTTCGAGGGCGTGTCGTTCCGTTACCCCGGCTCCCCCGAGCTCACGCTGCGCGACATCACGCTGGACGTCCGCCGGGGCGAGGTGGTGGCCTTCGTGGGAATGAGCGGCGCCGGCAAGTCGACGCTGATCGACCTCGTGCCCCGCTTCCACGACGTGAGCGCGGGCCGCATCACCGTGGACGGCCACGATGTTCGGGACGTCACTCAATCGTCGTTGCGGGCGCAAATCGCCGTAGTCACGCAGGAGACGTTCCTGTTCAGCGACTCGGTCCACTACAACATCGCCTACGGCCGCCCCGGCGCCAGCATCGACGACGTCGCGCGGGCCGCCCGCCAGGCCCACGCCGAGGAGTTCATCCTCGCCTGCCCCGAGGGCTACGCCACGCTGGTGGGCGAGCGCGGCGTGCGGCTCAGCGGTGGCCAGCGCCAGCGCCTGGCCATCGCCCGCGCGTTCTTGAAGAACCCGCCCATCCTGATCCTGGACGAGGCGACCTCCGATCTCGACGCGGAGAGCGAGTTCATGGTGCAGCAGGCGCTGACCGACCTCATGCGCGGCCGCACGGTGCTGGTGATCGCCCACCGCCTGGCCACCGTCCGCAACGCCGACCGTATCGTGGTCGTGCACGAGGGGCGCATCGCGGAAGTCGGGCGGCACGACGAGCTGCTGGCGCGCGACGGCGTCTACCGCCGCCTCTACGCCCTCCAGATGGAAGGCGTGGCCGGCTAGTCCAGGACTATTCGTGCACGATGTCGCGTGAGCCGGGCGGGTGGCGCCGGGTGCGCAGACGTTCAGCAATCATCCCGAATAAGGACTGATCAGGGCTAGGACGGCGGCCGCAGCTCGAAGACCGGGTAGCGAGCGGCGACCTCGGTGAACGCGCCCGCCGCCGCGCCCGCCTGCACCGGGAAGTAGCGTTGCACCGTCAGCCGGAAGCGTGAGAGATAGGCGGCCAGGATCTCCGGCTTCTCGGCGTCGGGCACCGGCCGGAGCCGGAACCGCTCACGCCCCCGTCCCTTCTTGAGGATGACCTCGCCGGCGACTTCGGCGTTGCGCACCCATTGCGTGCGACCTCGGCCCGCCACGAGCCACCGCTTGCCGCCGAGCTCGAGCACGTTGACGGGCGTGGAATACACCCGGCCCGTTGTCCGCCCGCGCACCTGGAGCAGGTAGTTGTGGCTCAGGCCGAGCCCGAGCCCCACCAGCAGGCCGAACGCCCGGTTGAAGATCCGCTCGGTGGCGCTCGGGGCCTGGACCACCCTACCCGCTCACGACAGCACGCCCGGAAAGCGCTTGCGGATCACGTCTCGCCAGCACAGCGGCTCGTCGGTGACCTCGAGCGTGTCGAGGATCTCCCGGCCGTCACTCACGTCGAACACGGTGGCGACCAGGGTGAACCCCTTGACGAACGGCGCGACGATCCGCAACGGCAGGCGGACGGTCTGCCCGACCGCCACCGGCGCCGTCCCGATCGTGCGGCCCGCGGTGCTCGGCGTGATGACGATCTCGTCGAAGCGAAGGAGCACTGCGCCGGGGCGCGAGGCCTCGAACGGCCCGATCGTGCTCGACACTGGCCCGCTCCAGTCCTGCTCGGTGTCCGCGATGATGTAGGCCAGCGTCTGGGCGACGCCGTCGCCGCCGGTCGGGTTGCTGTACAGCGCCACGCTCACGACGCGATCACCGCCGGGGGAGCGCAGCGCCGCCTCCTGCGGGCCAAAGTCCCAGTCGCCGGGAAGCTTGTACGCCAGACAGTGCGGCGCCCGGTTCTCGAAGTAGTGGGTGCGAGTGCCGGCGTGCACGATGATCTCGGGGCCCCGCGACTTCGCGCGCGGTCGATCCGCCCCCCCACCGCCGGTCAAGGCGGCGCACCCGGCGAGCAGGACCTGACCGCAGAGGAGCAGGATCGGCACCGCGAGACGGGCCGACCCGGCGATCGAGGCGTGGCGGCGCGCGCCCACGCGTCAGCGTTCGCGGAAGCGGTTGACGATGGGCAAGCGCCAGTCGCGGCCGAACGCGCGCGGGGTGATCTTCACGCCGATCGGCCCCTGACGGCGCTTGTACTCGTTGACGTCGACCATGCGGATCACGCGGCGCACGGTCTCCTCGGCGAAGCCGCGGGCCACCAGGTCGCTCACCCCGCGGTCCTCCTCGACGTAGGCCTGGAGGATCGCGTCGAGCTCGGCATAGGGCGGCAGCGTGTCCTGGTCCGTCTGGTCCGGGCGCAGCTCGGCCGAGGGCGCGCGGTCGAAGACCGACCGCGGGATGACGTCGCGGCCGGCCCGCGCGTTGACGTGACGCGACACCTCGTAGACGAGCGTCTTCGGCACGTCCTTGATCACCGCGAAGCCGCCGGCCATGTCGCCGTACAGCGTGGAGTAGCCGACGGCGATCTCGCTCTTGTTGCCGGTGGTCAGCACCAGCCAGCCGAACTTGTTGCTGAGCGCCATCAGCAGGGTGCCGCGGACGCGGGCCTGGATGTTCTCCTCGGCCACGTCCTCCTTGAGCCCCTTGAACGGCGCGGCCAGCGTCCGCTTGAAGGCCTTGAAGACCGGCGTGATCGGCAGGGTCTGGAAGTCGATGCCGAGGTTCCGGGCCAGCCGCCGGGCGTCGTTGCGGGTGCCGGACGAGGAGTACGGCGACGGCATCGTGACGCCGCTGACGTTCTCCCGCCCGAGCGCCTCCACCGCGATGGCGGCCACCAGCGAGGAGTCGATCCCGCCCGAGAGCCCGATCACCACGTGCGTGAAGCCGTTCTTGCGGACGTAGTCGCGCGTGCCGAGCACCAGCGCCTCGTAGACCTCGTCCACCGGCGCCAGCGCCACCACCTCGCGCGGCGGCAACGGCGGGGCCGGCGCCCCCGCCAGCGGCGGCAGCACGACGCGCGAGGCCCCGACCGCTCCCTGCTTCTCCTTGCGCCGACGCGAGTCGTGCAGGCGCGCGTGAAAGACCGTATCGAGGTCGAGGTCGGCCACCACGAAGTCCTCGGCGAACTGGCGGCCGCGGGCCAGCGGCTCGCCGCGCTCGTTGACGATGAGGCTGCCGCCGTCGAAGACCAGCTCGTCCTGACCGCCGACCATGTTGACGAAGGCCAGGCAGACGACGTCGTCGGCGGCGCGGGTGGCGATCATCCGCTCCCGCTGGTGGGCCTTGCCGGCATGATACGGCGAGGCATTGATCGTGACGACCAGCTCGGCGCCGGCGCGCGCCTGCCGCGTCGTTGGCCCCGTCGGATACCAGATGTCCTCGCAGATGTTGACCGCGAACGACGTCTCGCCCAGCGAGAACACCGGCGCCTCGGTCCCCGCCTGGAAGTAGCGGTTCTCGTCGAACACGCCGTAGTTTGGCAGGTACTGCTTGTGATAGACCCCGGCCAGCGTGCCGTCGTGCACCACGGCCGCCGCGTTGAAGATGTCGTCGCGCTTGTCGACGAAGCCGACGATGGCCGTGAGGCCGGTCGCGCTGGCGGTCACGTCGGCCAGCGCGCGCAGGTTGGCCTCGATGAACGCCGACTTGAAGAGCAGGTCTTCGGGGGGGTAGCCGGTGATCGCCAGCTCCGGGAAGGCCACGAGCTGGGCGCCCAGCGTCCGCGCCTCCTCCAGCCGGGCGCGGATCCGGGCGACGTTGCCCTCCAGATCGCCCACGGTGGGATTGATCTGCGCGAGCGCGACCCGGAAGCGGCGCATGCCGGTATTGTACCCGTCGCCCCGCCAGCCCGACGCATTGTCCTGCGCCGCCCCCTCGAACAGGATGGCGCGGGCAAAGCCAGCGCTCGGAGCGGTGTATCATCGGCCCATGACAGCGAAGGTTCCGTGGCTTCCGTCGCAGTTGCCGCCGGGCGCCCGGCCGGAGCGGTGTCCGCGGTGTGGGAAGGCCGCGTTCATTCCGTGGACGCTGCGGCGGGACGACCAGACCAAGGTCGTGATGCGCACCTGGGCCTGCACCGAGTGCCAGCTCACCGACGATCGCCCCGAGCCCGAATAGCCCCGACGACCCACACGCCGGCTCAGCCCACGCGCGACGGGAACCGGGCATGAGCGCCAGATCGGGCGCCCTCGACACACCCGTGACGAAGCGTGCCCCGGCTCAGCCGGCGCGCGACGAGACCGGGCGGCTTCTGTGGCAAAGGCCAGGCCTATTGCGCTCCGCGGCGCCTGTCAACAAGAATGAGTACAGTCGGCTCTTGAGTTTAGTGAGCAAGCGCTACCTCCGCGAGCGCGCTGCGCGTGGGGGGATTGATCCAGACCTCGGTGGGCAGCGCCGCTGGGGCCGGCGGGCCCGCGGGAGTCGCTCGGGATGGGCCGCGTAGGCTGTGGCAAGCACGGTCGCGCGCGCCGCGATGCGCCGAGCGAAGGCGACATAAACGGCTTTATCGGTGCGCCAGCGGGTGCGCCCGGAACTCAGGTTCATCCCGGGCCTACGTACAGACGAGCCCGAGGTCGGGGTCGAGAGCCGGCGTGTTCCAGATGGTCGCCCCGCCCCGCATCGAATGGTCGGTGCCGGGCGGCCACGTGTCGCTGCCGAACTCGCCGGGCCCCGGGAGCGTGTACGACCGCCACAGGATCGCGCCGCTCTTGGCGTCCAGAGCCGTCAGTCGGCCTCTCACGCCGAATTCTCCGCCCGCGATGCCGCTGTAGACGATGCCGTCGTAGTAGAGGGGCGCGCTGGTGATGGTGTAGCCGTTCTCCCACTTCTCGAGAGGCGTCTTCCACACACCACCTTGCCCGTCGTCATGTCCAAGGCCACCATGTTGGCGTCGAGCTGCGCGATCCTTTGGGAGTACTGGTCCGGCATCGATCAGAAGATCTCCACCGTGTGCTGTGGGTGGGTCAACCGCGGGCTCGCCAATCAACTGGCGGCGCTGCGGCGGTCAGGCGGCCGCCCCCGGCTCCGCCGCGGGGACCGGCTCTGGTGGGTAGTGCTCTCACAGCTGTTGGCCGGTTGGCGGCCGGAGTAGAGCAGCCCCTCGCCCATTGACGGAGGGCGACATCTCCAGTGAGACGGCGGCTGAGTTGCCGAGGAGGGCGCGGACGAAGGCCCAGACAACGAGGACGAGGATCATCACCGCTCCGGGTCGTGAGGGATGAGGGCTCTGGCCCAACTCTAACCGCCAGCATGCCGCGTCGTCCAAACTCAGTCACGGCAGGCCGAATGGATTTCTTGACCGGGACACGTCCGCGCGCGCCTCCGGTGCTCGAGAAGGCGAGGTCGCCGAGGCCCGTCGTCACGGCGCTCCGCCCGACGCCCGCGTGACGGCGCGAGTAAGATGAAGCCATGAATCGACTCAGCGCCGCCCGGAAGGACATCGTGCGACCGCGCGGACGCGTCGGAACGACGTGGGCGCCGCGGGTCGCCATGCTCCTGGTTGCGCTGACCGGCGTGTGGAGCGCGAGCGGTGCGGATGATCCAGTGATCGACCCTGACGTCCGCGCCACGATCCGTACAGGCACGGCCCGGGTCCTCGTCGATCTTCGTGTGGCCACCGCCGAACCGTCAGCGATCGGGAGCACCCAGGACGAGACGCTGCGCCGCTTGGCCGGCTCCGGCGCGCGCCTCGTGCGTCGCTTTTCGACCGCTCCGCTGCTGGCGCTCGAGATCGATGCTCCAGCGTTGGCCCGCCTCGAAACGATGAGCGACATCGTCGTGCGCGTTCGCGTGGATCGAATCACTCCGCTCTAGGAAAGGTCGCTCGCCGCACCGCTGACTCTCACCGGTGACGCCCACTGTCACCGTGGCTGCCAAAGCGTCACGGGTAGAGCATCGGGAAGCCCTTCTGTTCAAGGGGTTACGGATGGCATGCTCGTTGCGCACGATGATGGGCCATGTCGAGATGGCTACGTTCGTCAATTTCCGCAAATTTGCTGTTGCTGGGCGTCATCCTGCCCGCGCACGCCCTCGCGGCGCCGTCTGATCAAAAGCCACGCGTGGTGCCGAGCGCACTGCACGATCGTGCGCTCGCTGAAGGCGAGGTGCGCGTGCTCGTCGAGCTCGCGCTTCCCTCCGGCCGCGTCGCGGGAACCGCGCTCGCGGTCCAGGCGCGCGCCGCATACCGACAGGAGATCACCGATACCGGCTCGCGTGTTCTGAGCCGGCTGGCGCAGCACCAATATCGCGTTCTGCGTCGCTATCTGACGTCGCCACTGATGGCGCTCAGCGTCGGTCCGTCGGCGCTCAAAGAGCTCGAAGCGGCGAACGTCCCGGTCAAGCGCGTGATGGCGGACAGAATCCACAAGCGGGTCTTGTGGGATAGCGTCCCGCTGATCGGCGCCGATCAGGCCTGGGCCCTCGGCTTCGATGGCTCCGGCAGAACGGTGGCGGTAATCGACAGCGGTGTCGACTCCGCGCATCCATTCCTCGCTGGTAAAGTCGTGGAAGAGGCCTGCTATTCCACCACGCAGGGGTCGCAGAGCACGACACTCTGCCCGAACGGCGCTGACGAGCAGCTCGGGCCTGGCGCCGGTATCTACTGCTCGCTCGAGCCCGAGGGCTGCTGGCACGGCACGCACGTGGCAGGCATCGTCGCCGGCGACGGGACGCCGTTCGACCTGCCGATCTCTGGCGTCGGGCGCGGCGCAAGCATCATGGCGGTCCAGGTCTTCTCGAGGATCAACAGCTTTTTCGACTGCGGTGGCGCCCCGCCGTGCCTCGGAGCGTTCACGTCGGACATCCTCGCTGCCCTCGAGCGCGTGTACGAGCTGCGGACCACGCACGACTTCGCCTCGGTCAACATGAGTCTCGGCGGTGGGCTCTTCAGCGCGGCCTGTGACGACGAGCCGTACAAGCCGTTCATCGACAATCTGCGCGCCGCGGGCATCGCGACGGTCATCGCATCCGGCAACGACGGGTCGACCAACCAGCTCAGCGCTCCGGCGTGCGTGTCCAGCGCCGTGAGCGTCGGTGCCACGACGAAGGACGACCGCGTGGCGGACTATTCGAACGTGGCACCTTTCCTGTCGCTGTTCGCTCCCGGCGACGAAATCATCTCTTTGTACCCCGGCGAAAGTATCGCGGTGGCGAGCGGCACATCGATGGCGGCCCCGCACGTGGCGGGCGCCTGGGCCATCCTGAAGCAGGCGGCGCCGACGGCGACCGTCGACGAGATCCTCGAGGCGCTCACCAGCACGGGACTGCCGATCACGGACCCTCGAGCGGGAACGGGTACCACACGACCCAGGATCCAGGTCGACCTGGCGCTGCGCGTCCTGCTCGGGGAGAATGAGGGTCCTCCAGTCCTGTCAGTCACTCCGCTTTCACAGGATTTCGGCGCGGTGAATCTGGGGAGCTCGGCTGACAGAACCTTTGTCGTCCGCAACTCAGGAGGCGGGACTCTCACCGGTACCGCCTCCGCTGCTCCGCCCTTCAGCATCGTCTCTGGCGGCGCCTTCAGCCTGACCCTTGGAAAGAGTCAGACGGTAGTGGTGCGATTCAGCCCGACGGTAGTGGATATCGTCGCGGCAAATGTGACCTTCACTTCGAATGGCGGTGACGTTTCGCCTGTCGTCAACGGCACCGTCCCCAGCGTGAACGCGATCAGCCCCGACGCGGTCGATCTCGCGAGCCCGCCGGCCAGCTTCACCATCACGGGCAACCATCTCGCGAACCTCGGCTTCGGGCTGCCGGTGGTGAACTTCATGCGCGGCTCCACGATGCTCGCGCAGGTCGTGGCCACCACGCTCACCGGCACCACCACGCTCACGGTCCCGTTCTCCAGCAGCCTGACGGTGGGCCCGGTGCAGGCCGAGGTCTATATGCGGACGGGGACCACCACCTACAGTCTGGTCGGGACCCTCGGGCTCACCATCACGGACACGCGACCCGCCCCCGGTGCGAGCGCGATCAGCCCCGACGTGGTCGACCTCGCGAGCCCGCCGGCCAGCTTCACCATCACGGGCACTGCTTTGGCGAATCTCGGCTTCGGGCTGCCGGTGGTGAACTTCATGCGCGGCTCCACGATGCTCGCGCAGGTCGTGGCCACCACGCTCACCGGCACCACCACGCTCACGGTCCCGTTCTCCAGCAGCCTGACGGTGGGCCCGGTGCAGGCCCAGGTCTATATGCGGACGGGGACCACCACCTACAGTCTGATCGGGACCCTCGCGCTTACCGTCACCGACACGCGGCCGGGCCCTGGCGTCCCCAGCGTGAGCGCGATCAGCCCCGACGCGGTCGATCTCGCGAGCCCGCCGGCCAGCTTCACCATCACGGGCACTGCTTTGGCGAATCTCGGCTTCGGGCTGCCGGTGGTGAACTTCATGCGCGGCTCCACGATGCTCGCGCAGGTCGTGGCCACCACGCTCACCGGCACCACCACGCTCACGGTCCCGTTCTCCAGCAGCCTGACGGTGGGCGCGGTGCAGGCCCAGGTCTATATGCGGACGGGGCCCGCAACCTACAGTCTGATCGGGACCCTCGCGCTCACCGTCACCGACACGCGACCCGGCCCCGGTGCGAGCGCGATCAGCCCCGACGTGGTCGACCTCGCGAGCCCGCCGGCCAGCTTCACCATCACGGGCAACAATCTGGCGAACCTCGGCTTCGGGCTACCGGTCGTGAACTTCATGCGCGGCTCCACGATGCTCGCGCAGGTCCTGGCCACCACGCTCACCGGCACCACCACGCTCACGGTCCCGTTCTCCAGCAGCCTGACGGTGGGCGCGGTGCAGGCCCAGGTCTATATGCGGACGGGGCCCGCAACCTACAGTCTGATCGGGACCCTCGGGCTCACCGTCACCGACACGCGGCCGGGCCCTGGCGTCCCCAGCGTGAGCGCGATCAGCCCCGACGTGGTCGATCTCGCGAGCCCGCCGGCCAGCTTCACCATCACGGGCAACAATCTGGCGAACCTCGGCTTCGGGCTACCGGTGGTGAACTTCATGCGCGGCTCCACGATGCTCGCGCAGGTCCTGGCCACCACGCTCACCGGCACCACCACGCTCACGGTCCCGTTCTCCAGCAGCCTGACGGTGGGCGCGGTGCAGGCCCAGGTCTATATGCGGACGGGGCCCGCAACCTACAGTCTGATCGGGACCCTCGCGCTTACCGTCACCGACACGCGACCGGGCCCTGGTGCGAGCGCGATCAGCCCCGACGTGGTCGACCTCGCGAGCCCGCCGGCCAGCTTCACCATCACGGGCACTGCTTTGGCGAATCTCGGCTTCGGGCTGCCGGTGGTGAACTTCATGCGCGGCTCCACGATGCTCGCGCAGGTCGTGGCCACCACGCTCACCGGCACCACCACGCTCACGGTCCCGTTCTCCAGCAGCCTGACGGTGGGCCCGGTGCAGGCCCAGGTCTATATGCGGACGGGGCCCGCAACCTACAGTCTGATCGGGACCCTCGCGCTCACCGTCACCGACACGCGACCCGGCCCCGGTGCGAGCGCGATCAGCCCCGACGTGGTCGACCTCGCGAGCCCGCCGGCCAGCTTCACCATCACGGGCAACAATCTGGCGAACCTCGGCTTCGGGCTACCGGTGGTGAACTTCATGCGCGGCTCCACGATGCTCGCGCAGGTCCTGGCCACCACGCTCACCGGCACCACCACGCTCACGGTCCCGTTCTCCAGCAGCCTGACGGTGGGCGCGGTGCAGGCCCAGGTCTATATGCGGACGGGGCCCGCAACCTACAGTCTAATCGGGACCCTCGGGCTCACCGTCACGGACACGCGGCCATGAGCTCAATTTCTGATCCTTCGACCTTTGCTCGATGTGCCGCCCGGGTGAGCGATCGCGCCTCGGGCTCCGCGACGGGGAACCCACTCGAAGAGCACGAGGTAGTTGCGCTCCCCGACGGGCCCATCAGATGGCGCGTGCCATCCGCCCACGCCGCCTTCAGCGTGAGCAGAATACGGTCATCGCCCATCCGCCGCACCCGCTCTTGCGCAACGGGCGGGCGCAACAGATAGCGACAGAGCTGCTCCAGGCGTCCGCGGTCGCCAGCCGGCACGGCGGCATTCGCGTGGAGATCGAAGCCGGCGATGTGTGCGTGTCGCGGGCTGCTCGACAACACCCACGGTGCGTCCGGCTCCTCTCCCACCCGCCACACGCGCCTACCCGCGCGGGGTCCGAGGGCGATCCGGCCCTGGATCGAGGCGCTGCTGATGCCGGCGAGCATCGGCGATTCCTCCGCGACCGGGTCTGGGCGTGAGAGATCGTCCGCGCTCGCTTCGAAGCCCCGACGGCGGAGGAGACGACACACTCGCATGTAGATCGTTGCCAGGACGCCGCCGACCTCCTCGTCCGTCGGCGGTTGCAAGGCCCGAAACCGCAGCGCGTCGCCCACGTCGTCCGTAAACACGCCGTCGAGGACCAGCGTGTGGAAGTGGACGTTCAGGTTCAGCCCGCCATCTCGGGGGCCGTGGTCGAGGAGCGCCCCGGCTCCGCCGGGGCGCTACCGAGCGTCGGGGGGTTTGGGGGCCATCTCGGGGCCCCCAATACTATTGATGTGGTCGATCAGGCGGCGCAGGCGCGAGTAGATCGAGCGGTTGAACGGGATGATCAGGCGGGGCAGATCCGGGCACTCGTTCAGCTCCTGCGGCACCGGGCCCGGCGACTGATCGAGCGGCCCCTTCAGGATGTCCTCGAACTGGCGCTGGATCTCGCGGATCTCCGCGTCGGTCAGCGCGCGCGTGAGCCGGAAGACGAGGTTGTCGCCGACGATGCGCGAGGACTGGAAGATCCGATAGAAGCCGGTGATCTGGCGCACGGCCTCCTCGGCGCTGTCGACGATCCGGTAGAACGCGGTGTCGCCGCCGTCGATGAGCCGCCGGTCCACCAGGGTGCCCTGCACGAAGCGGTCCCAGATGCGCCAGTAGGGCTTGTCCCCCGTCTCCACCAGGACGACCGGCACGATCGTCGACTTGCCCGTCTGCATCAGCGTGAGCAGCTCGAAGCACTCGTCCATCGTCCCGAACCCGCCCGGAAACAGCACGACCGCGCTCGCCTCCTTCACCAGGAACAGCTTGCGCGTGAAGAAGTACTTGAACGTGATCAGCTTGGGGTCGGAGGCGATCCACGGATTCGCCTCCTGCTCGAACGGCAGCCGGATGTTGAGGCCGAAGCTCTGCTCGCCGCCGGCGCCCTCCTGGGCCGCGCCCATGATGCCGGCGCCGGCGCCGGTGACGACCATCCAACCCTCCTGCACCATGCGCTGTCCGAAGTCGCGCGCGGTCACGGCCGCGGCCTCGCTGATGGCGGTGCGGGCGGAGCCGAACACCGTCACCTTGCGCACCGCCCGGTACGGCGCGAACACCTTGTAGGCGTAGCGCAGCTCCTTGAGCGCGGCGTTGGTGACCTTCAGATCACCGGGCAGCGCGCCGTCCTCGTGCAGCTTGAGCACGGTGATCAGCAGGTGCTGGACGTAGCCGCGCCGCTCGGGCGTGACGCCGGCGACGTCGACCAGCTCGGCGATCAGGCGGTTCGCGGCCTCGTTCTGCAGTTGATAGCGACGTGATTCAGCCACGATTCGAGTATACCGTCACTCGCGGCCGGTGACCGTCAACCAAAGCCCCAGCACGACGAGGACACCCCCGGCCACCGTGAACGCGGTCAGCGGCTCGCGCAAGAGCGCGATGCCCAGGACGGCACCGCCGATCGGCTGCACGGTGACGGAGATCGCGGCCTGCGGCGCGCCGACGCGGGCCAGCGCCCAGTTCCACAGCAGATAACCGAACGCGGTGATCACCACGGCCAGATAGAGCCCGCCGGCCACCGCGCCCGCCGACAGCACGGGGCGGGCGCCGCCCAGCCACTCGACGAGCGCGAACGGAACCATCACCACCACGCCCCACACGATGGAGCGCGCGGTGACCCCGAGCGGGCCATGGCGCGCCAGCACGCCGCGCCCGATCAGCGTGTAGGCGCCGTAGGCGAGCCCGGCCAGCACCAGCAGGAGATCGCCGCGCCAGTGCGGCGCCAGCGCGTGCGTGAGCCCCGGCACGCCGTTGAGGACGACGACGACGGCGCCGAGCACGGCCAGCCCGGCGCCGGCCGTCTGGCGCCGGGTCAGGCGCTCACCGAGCAGCAGCGGGCTCAGCGCCATGATCGACACCGGCTCCACGATGATCAGCAGCGCCGCGTTGGTCGCGGTCGAGCGGGCGAGGCCCCAGTTGGTGAGCGCGAAGGCGCCGGCGAAGCCGACGGCCCCCATCCACCCGATGCGCCAGGCGTCCCGCCGTCCGTACGTCTCCGCCGGCTCGAGGGCGCGCGCGATGGGAACGAGGACGGCGGCGCCGACCACCAGCCGCACCAGGGCCAGCAAGGCCGGGGGCAGGTCGTCGAGGACGACGCGAGTGGCGACGTAGGACGTCGAGTAGACGAGGTTGGCGCCGAGGAGGATGACGTAGGCCGAGCGCACGGCCTCCTACGATAGAGGATCACGCCAGGGTGTGCCGCACCATCTTGCTGTCGACCATGTAGATGACCATCTCGGCGATGTTGGTGGCGTGGTCGGCCACCCGCTCGAGGAAGCGCGAGATGAGGATGAGCCGGATCGCCCGCGGGATGGTGCGGGCGTCGCTCATCATGAAGGTCAGCAGCTCGCGGAAGATCTGCTCCTTGAGCGCGTCGACCTCGGCGTCCGCCGCGCACACCCGGCGAGCCAGCGCGGTGTCGCGAGCGACGAAGGCGTCCAGGCTCTCCTTCACCATGCGCTGGGAGCTCTCGGCCATGCGCGGCAGATCGATGTAGGGCTTGAGCTGGGGCTCCTGATTCAGCTCGAGCGCGCGCTGGCCGATGTTCACCGCCTGGTCGCCGATGCGCTCGAGGTCGGTGACGATCTTCATAGCGGTGGTGATGAAGCGCAGGTCGCCGGCGGCCGGCTGGTGCAGGGCCAGCAGCTCCACGCACTTCTCGTCGACCTCGACGTCGTAGGCGTTCACCTGGCGGTCGCGGTCGATGACCTCCTGAGCCAGGTCGCTGTCGCGCTCGAGCAGCGCGGTCATGACCCGCCGGATCTGATCCTCGACCAGCCCGCCCATGGCCAGCAGCGTCTGCTTGAGCGCCTCGAGCTCCTCGTGAAAATGCCGCTGCATGCTGGCCCCCGCTAGCCGAATCGGCCGGTGATGTAGTCCTCGGTCCGCCTGTCCCGCGGATTGGTGAACAGCTCCCGGGTGATGCCGAACTCCACCAGCTCGCCCAGCAACATGAAGCCCGTGTAGTCCGACACCCGGGCCGCCTGCTGCATGTTGTGGGTGACGATCACGATCGTGTAGCTGTTCTTCAGCTCGAGCATCAGCTCCTCGATCTTGGCGGTGGCGATGGGGTCGAGCGCCGAGCACGGCTCGTCCATCAGCAGCACGTCGGGCTCCACCGCGATGGCGCGCGCGATGCAGAGCCGCTGCTGCTGGCCCCCCGAGAGCCCCAGGGCCGACTCGCCCAGCCGGTCCTGCACCTCGTCCCAGAGCGCGGCGGCCCGCAGGCTGCGCTCGACGATGCCGTCGAGATCGGCCCGCTGGCTCACCCCCAGGATGCGCGGCCCGTAGGCCACGTTCTCGTAGATCGACTTGGGGAACGGGTTGGACTTCTGAAAGACCATGCCCACCCGCTTGCGCAGCTCCGTCACGTCGAGGCCGGGATCGTAGACGTCGGCCCCGCCGATCCGGATGACACCCTTGATCGTGACCCCGTCGACGAGGTCGTTCATCCGGTTGAGGCACCGCAGCAGCGTGGACTTGCCGCAGCCCGAGGGGCCGATGTAGGCGGTCACCCGGTGCTTGGGCACCGACATCGACACGTCCCTGAGCGCCTGCTTGTCGCCGTACCACAGCGCCAGGTGCTCGATCTCCACCATCGGCGTTTCCAGAATGGCGGTGGTGGCGTGAGGATTCAGGCTCGCGGCCACCTGCACGGGTCCAGCCATGACGTTCCCCCTAGACGGCCGCCGTCGCGTACCTGCGGCGGAGCCGGTTGCGCATGGAAATCGCGAACAGGTTCAGCAATATCACGATCATGAGCAGGAGCAGCGTCGTCGTGAACACCATCGGGCGCGCGGCGTCCACGTTGGGCGACTGGAACCCGACGTCGTAGATGTGGAAGCCCAGGTGCATGAACTTCCGGTCCAGGTGCAGGAACGGCCAGGTGCCGTCGATCGGCAGCGACGGCGCCAGCTTCACCACGCCGGTGATCATCAGCGGCGCCACCTCGCCGGCCGCCCGGGCCATGGCCAGGATCAGGCCGGTCAGGATCGACGGCATCACGGCCGGCAGCACCACCCGCAGCGTCGTCTCCAGCTTGGTGGCGCCCAGCGCGAGGGAGGCCTCCCGCGTGTTACGGGGAATCGCCGCCAGGCCCTCCTCGGTCGCCACGATCACCACCGGGATCGTCAGCAGGGCGAGCGTGAGCGAGGCCCAGAGGATGCCGCCGGTGCCGAAGGTGGGCGTCGGCAGGTTCTCGGCGAAGAAGAGCCGGTCGATGGTCCCGCCCACGAAGTAGATGAAGAACCCGACGCCGAAGACCCCGAACACGATGGAGGGCACGCCGGCCAGGTTGTTGACGGCGATCCGCACGGCGCTCACGAACGCCCCCTGCCTGGCGTACTCGCGCAGATAGAAGGCCGCCAGCACGCCGAGCGGGGTTACCAGCAGGGACATGATGAAGACCATCATGACGGTGCCGTAGATCGCCGGGAAGACGCCGCCCTCGGTGTTCGACTCGCGCGGATCGTCGGCGATGAACTCCCAGACCTTGGCGACGTAGTGGGCGCTCTTGGCTCCGACACCCATCCGGTTGGGGAAGTGCACGTCGAGCACCTGGGACAGCGGCAGGACCTTCTCCTTGCCGCCCTCCGCGGTCACGACGAGGCTGGCCGTCTGCCGGCCCCGCAGCTCGACGAGGCGAGCCTCCTGCTCCTTGTACCGCTCCTGCAGCGCGCCCATCCGGGCGCGGAGCGTGTCCACCGTGGCGCCGGAGGTGACGCCGTCCAGCTCGAGCCCGCGCAGCTGCAGGCGGACCTGCTCCTGGGCGTGGTTGATGGCGCCGATCTCGGAGCGCTCGACCCGGCGGATCTCGGCGCGCAGGCGCTCCGCCTCGGGCAGGCGCCGCCGCGCCTCTTCCCAGGCGGCGGGGCCGGTGGCGATCACGCGCTCGCGCTCGCGCAGCGCGGTGATGGTGCCGATGAGGAGCCCCCACTCCGTGCGCTCGACCACCGCCACGTCGGCAGGCCGCTCGCGGGTCGCGATCTGGGGCTCGTCGGCCCAGACGAAGTCGGCGCCGTACAGGTCGCGATTGGCCACCTTCACCTTGATGCGGTACTGCCCGGGGGCGCCGGGGATGCGCTCACGCTCCACCACCGGACCGGTCAGCGTCTTGCCGTCCGTCAGCGTGACGCGGACCACCTCGGCGGGCCAGAAGAAGCCCAAGGCGTTGGACAGGATGATGACGATCAGGCCGGCCACCATGATCAGCGCCAGGGCGAGGGCACCGCCGGTGAGCCAGATGAACGGCTCGCCGCTGCGCCAGAGCTTGCGGACGCTCGCGAGACTCACAGGCGCGCCTCGCCTTCGGCTCGCACGGCCATCACAGATACCGGTACTTCCGGCGCAGGTGCAGGCGTACCAGCTCGGCGAGCGTGTTCACCACGAAGGTCAGGCAGAAGAGCAGGAACGCGGCCAGGAACAGGACCCGGAACAGCGTCCCCCCCTCGGGCGCCTCGGGCAGCTCGACCGCGATGTTGGCACTCAGCGCGCGCAGGCCGCTGAAGATGTTGGCGTCCATCACGGGCGTGTTGCCCGTCGCCATCAGCACGATCATCGTCTCGCCCACCGCCCGGCCGAAGCCGATCATGATCGCCGAGAAGATACCCGGGCTGGCGGTCGGCAGCACGATCCGCAGGGCGGTCTGCCAGCGGTTGGCGCCGAGCGCGAGCGAGCCAGCCCGCAGGTGCTGGGGCACGTTGGCCAGCGAGTCCTCGGCGATGGTGAAGATGATGGGGATGATCGCGAAGCCCATCGCCACGCCGACGACGAGGGAGTTGCGCTGGTCGTAGGTCAGCCCCAGCGTGCCGAGCAGCCAGCCGCGGTAGTCGCCGGCCAGCAGGCGGCTCTCGATCAGGCCGCCCAGCCCGAAGGCCAGCCAGGCGCCCGCGATCACCACCGGGACCAGCAGGAACACCTCGGACCCGGGTCTGACCCGGGCGCGAAGCTGCAGAGGCATCGAGCGCCAGAGCAGCAGCGCGGCGAGGATGCAGACCGTCTCGACGAACGGCAGCAGAAACAGACCGGGCACCACGCGCTCCACCATCGGGGCCAGCCAGAGCCCAGCCAGGAAGCCCAGCACCACGCTCGGCAGCGCCGCCATGATCTCGACCACCGGCTTCACGTACGCCTTCACCGAGGGGTGCATGAACTCGCTCACGTAGAGCGCGGCCAGCAGCGCCAGCGGCACCGCGAAGATGAGGGCGTAGAACGTCCCCTTCAGCGTGCCGTACACGAGCGGCGTGAGGCTGAGCTTGGCCTCGAAGTCGTCGGTGCCACCGGTAGACTGCCAGACGTACTCGGGCTGCGAGTACCCCTCGTACCACACACGCCCGAACAGGGTGCCCAGCGTGACCTCCGGGTGCGGATTGCGCAGCGCCCAGTGCGAGAGGCGGCCGCCCTCGTCGGCCGTCACCACGCCGTCGGCCTTGGGGGCGAAGACGACCGCGCGTAGCCCCGCGCCGGCCTGCAGCTCGAGCAGGGTCGCCCCCGAGGTGCCGTAGTTGAGGTGCAGGCTGCCCGCCGCGTCGGCGGTCACGAACCCCTTGTCGCGACGCGAGGGGCTGGCCGCCACGACCCGGGTCTTGTGCGCCGCGAACTCGGCAATCCGGGTCAGGCGGGCCTCGCCCCCGGTCGGCGGCGGCACGACCTGCCAGGTCGTGACCGCGCCGGTGCCGTCGCCTACCACCAGCGTCCGGTCGCCGTTCAGAAACTGTAGCAAAGTGACCGGCGTGCCCGACGGCGCCACGGCCACGGTCTCGGCCAGCCGGGGCGCGCCCTTGTCGCGGAGGTCGTAGCGGACGACGTCGCCACCCGAGGTGCCGAGGAAGAGGTCCTCGCCCCGCCCGTCGAGCCGCAGCGCCGTCACCTCGCCCTCGGCCTCGACCGCGAGCGCCTGCACCGACTCCTCGCGGCGCGGCGCCCCGATCAACGCCTTCTTCTCGACGACCGTCTGCACGACGAGGTCGCGCGCGCCGACCTGGCCGACGACGAGCGGCCCCGCGCCGGTGACGGCGCCGGTCAGCCTCAGGATCGCCCGCCGGCGCTCGGGATCGAGCACGGCCACCGCCCCAAACTCCTGCTGCGGCGTGAGCACGCGCCTGCCGTCCTTGAAGTCCACCTGGAACCTCACCGCGAGCGGCACGACGCGGCCGTCGGAGGTGCCGAGGGCGTGCTGGCCGCGCCCCGTCTCCGCGACCGCGGTCACGCGAGCGCCGTCGAGGCCGGGCACGGGGATCGGCGGGTAGGCGCCGGCGGCGCGCAGCGGGGTGTACTGCAGGACGCCGGCGGGGGTGATGGCGTAGGCGATCTCGCGATACTCCTCGACGCCGAGCGCGTCGCCGGCCGCCGGGACGGCCCCCGCGAGCTCCTGCCCTACCCGCTCGGACGACGGCGGCCGGAACAGCGGCCAGACCTCGGCCAGGATGACGACGAGGATGGCGAGGATCGAGGCGATGATGACGAGCCCGCCGAGCACGACCAGGCGAGAGGCCCAGCGATCCAGGAGGATCCGACGCGCCGTCCGGGCCCGCGAGACGGCCAGCGGGCGACCGGGCAGCGCGTCGGCGTTGATGGCCACCTACAGGACCTTGTTCAGCTCTTCCTTCGCGACCTGGGCGGGGATCGGGAAGTAGCCGTCCTTGACGACCGCCTCCTGGCCCTCGCGCGAGAGCATCAGCCGCGCGAACTCGCGGACTAGCGGGTCCAGCGGCTTGTTGGGCGCCTTGTTCACGTAGACGAACAGGAAGCGGGCCAGCGGGTAGCTGCCGGAGTAGGAGTTGTCGGCGGTCGCCTCCACGCACTTGCCGCCGTCCTTCTCGGTCAGCGGCACCGCGCGGACGCCAGCGGTCGCGTACCCGATCCCGCTGTAGCCCATGGCGAAGCGGTCGACCGTCACACCCTGCACCACCGAGGCCGACCCGGGCTGTTCCTTCACGGAGTCCTTGAAGTCACCGTTCTTGAGCGAGTGCTCCTTGAAGAAGCCATAGGTGCCGGAGGCCGAGTTACGGCCGTAGAGGCTGACGGGCCTGCTGGCCCACTCCCCGGTGAGGCCGAGCTGGCCCCAGGTCACGACGTCGTCCTTGGCCCCGCGGCGGCGCGACTTCGAGAACGCCGCGTCGACCTGGCTGAGGCTCATGCACTTGATCGGGTTGTCCTTGTTCACGAACACGGCGAGCGCGTCGACGGACGTCCGGAGCCCGATCGGCTTGTAACCGTACTTCTTCTCGAACTGATCGATCTCGCTGCCCTTCATCTCCCGCGACATCGGCCCGAGCTGGGCGGTGCCGCCGATGAGCGCCGGCGGCGCCGTGGAGGAGCCCTTGCCCTCGATCTGCACCTTGGCGTTCGGGTAATACTTGGCGAACTGCTCGGCCCAGAACGTCATGAGGTTGTTGAGGGTGTCGGAGCCGACGCTCGAGATGTTGCCGCTGACGCCGCTGGTCGCCTTGTAGGGCGTCAGGGCCGGGTCGAGCTGGACCTGGGCGGACACGCCGCCGCCAAACAGGAGCAGGGCGACCGCCGCTGCTACGCTTCCATAATTTCTCATCTTCTCGTCTCCTTGTGTGTGGTCTGGATCATCGCGCCCTGGCGTTGCGGGGACATAACGGTGGTGTTACGTATGTGTTACGAACGAGGCGCCTCCCGGAACCGGTAGCCCACACCCCGGACGGTCTCGATGCCGGGGGGCGGCAGCCGGGCGGCCGTGAACTTCGCGCGCAGGCGGGCGACATGCACGTCCACCGTCCGCGGCTCGACGAAGCCGTCCCGGCCCCAGACCGCGTCGAGCAGCTCCTCGCGGCCGAACACGCGCCCCGGGGCTCCGGCCAGGATGGCCAGCAGCTCGAACTCCTTGGGCGTCAGCTCGACGGCCTTGCCCTTGAGCCGGACCTCGAACCGGTGGCGATCGATCTCGAGGTCGCCCACGCGCAGGTGGGTCTTGCGCTCGCCGTTGTCGCCGCGCCCGCGCCGGACGACCGCGCGCACGCGCGCCACCAGCTCCCGCGGCGAGAACGGCTTGGTGACGTAGTCGTCGGCGCCCATCTCGAAGCCGAGGACCTTGTCGCCCTCCTCGGCGCGCCCGGTCACCATGATCACGGGGATGGCGCGCGTGTCGGCGTCCTGCTTGAGGCGGCGGCACACCTCCCAGCCGTTGAGGTGGGGCACCATGATGTCGAGCAGCACGATGTCGGGCCGGGCCTCGCGCGCCTGCTTGACGGCGTCGGTACCGCTGGCGGTGATAACGACGTCGTACCCTTCCTTGCCGAGGTTGTAGCGGATCAGCTCGGCGACGTCCCGCTCGTCTTCCACGACCAGGACCCGCCCGAGCGATCGTGTGGGGGATGCGGTCTTCATCGCCGCTGAGTGTCGGTTCAGGGGGTTACGGGATGATGACGTCGCCGTAAATGTTCGGCGACGGCCGCGACGCCGGGCCGCGCCTCACAGCCCGTGGACGAATCGGCGAATCGAGGAGCGCCACGGCTGCGCCGGGGCGCGACGAGCGCGGGGGGTGTGGGGGCCATCTCGGGGCCCCCACTCGGTCAATCGGCCAGGAGGGCGGCGACGGCGCCGACGAGCGCGCGAAAGTCGACGCGCCCGGTGACCTCGAGCACGGGCACGGCCGAGACGAGCGCGCGATAGGCCTCGAGCTCGGCCGCGGTCACCGGCGCCCCGGACGTCCGGTCGAGGTCGAAGGCGCCGAGATCCTTGCGGAAGACGTCGAGGCGCTGCATCGCGGCGGTGGGCGCGAGCCGCTCCACGCGGAAGCCCTGGCCGTCGCGTCGCCACCGCAGCAGCACGAGCGCGCGCATCTGCGCGTCCAGCACGACGGTGCCCGGGCCGTAGATCGCGTCGAGGTCCACGTCCCGCTTGCGCTCGAGGTCCCACAGCGCGGCGGCGTCCATCGCCTCCAGCGCGGCGCGCTCGTCTGGCGCGAGCAGCGCCGACAGCCGGGGATGGCCAAGCAGTGTCCCTGGATTGACCCGCGGCTGCTTGGGATACCCGAGCGCGTCCACGCGGCCACCCTCCGGGCGGGCCAGGACGCGATCGTTGGAAAGAAACCGAAAGCCCGTGTCGACGAGATGCAAGGCGGCGCTCGACTTGCCGGCGCCCGGCACGCCGGCCAGCACGACCGCCTGGCCGTCGCGGGAGACGCCGGCGGCGTGGAGGAGCACGTAACCGCGGCCGAGCACGATCTTGGCGTAGCAGGCGTTGACGAGGTTGATGGCCTGGTTGAGGTTCGCGCGCAGATCGCCCGCCGCGAACGCGTGGCCGGGCCCCAGGCCCATGACGACGCCCGTCGCCCGTTTCAGGATCAGCCGGCCGCCCCCCGCGTCCTGGACCGCCTCCTTGACCCGCTTGCCGTCCGCGCGCACCAAGTCCGTGAAAGGCCCGCGGGCTTCGCACGTGCCCTGGATCAGCCGGACGCGTGCCACCGGCGCCGTCACCGGCGCGAGCCAGGGCGCGTAGTAGCGGCCGAGCGCGGCCCAGACGTCGGCCTCGTTGGTCACGACCTCCAGCGGAACGCCGGCCACGCACAGTCCCAGGACGTGCGGCGCCAGCACGTCGTCGACGAGCGCGGGAGCCGTGCTCACCGCTCGCGCACCCGCCGCAGCACGGCCGCCGCCATCAGCGGCGCGGCGTCGACACCGCACCCGTCGAGCAGGCCGCGGAAGCCGCCGAAGGCGCTCACCTCGAGGATCCGGTAGCCCTCCTCCGACTCGATCAGGTCCACCCCCGTGAACAGGAGCCCGAAGTGGGCGGCCGCGCGCCGGGCCAGGTCGATCACCTCGGCGGGCGGATCGGCGCGCTCGTAGCGACCGCCGGCCAGGATCGTGGTCATCCACTGGTCGTGGCCGGCGATGCGCCAGTACGCGCCCACGTACTCCCCGTCCAGCACCGCCACGCCCAGGTCGCGACCGGG
Organism: uncultured Candidatus Rokubacteria bacterium; assembly: GCA_963743355.1. GTDB lineage: Bacteria > Methylomirabilota > Methylomirabilia > Rokubacteriales > CSP1-6 > AR5. The sequence goes on along the minus strand of CAVUPM010000002.1, from coordinate 273,480 downwards.
ATGCTTGACGAAGCGCTGGAGGTAAAACGGGCCCGGATTCTGGCCGGCGTGCGCCGCCAGCAGCCTGGGCAGATCGAGCGAGGGATCGAGACGCTGCATGCCGCGGCCCTTGGAGGTGAACAGCGGCTTGAGGATCGCGCTGCCGAATCGCTCGACCGCCGCCGCCGCCTCGGCCACGTCCTCGGTGATGACGGTCTCCGGTACCGGCAGACCGCCGCGCACCAGCTCCACGGTCATGCGCGCGCGATCGACGGCCGCCTCGATCCGGTCCGGGCCGCTCCAGACGGGCACGCCGCCGCCCTCGAGGTGGCGCAGGATCTGGAGCCGCTCGCGCACCGCCCAGCCCCCCACGGTGTCGCCGATCTTCTTGACGACCGCCGCGTCGACCGCCAGCGGAAGGCCGGCGTGGTACACGGTGAGCTCGGGAAGCCGCATCGCGCACGCGGCGAGATCGACCACGACGCTGGTCGCCCCCGCCTGCCGCAGCGCGGCGGCCAGGCGCTCCGTGGACCACGCGCCGGGGTGCCCCACCACCGCGATGCGCATCGCGGGGCTCAGGCCGCCGCCACGGCCGCGGTGCGCTCCAGCAGCCGAACGCCCTGCAGGTAGATCTCGCGCGCGAACTCCGGATCGGTGATCAGGCGGGTGGAGGTGATGAACGACCGCGCCTGCGACAGCATCAGCCGGGCCTCGAAGTGCGCGTCGCCGACCAGCCGGGCGAACTCGGCGGCGAAGTCCTCGATGACGCGGTTGAGACGCGCCAGCTCGGCCTGGATTCTCGGGTCCTGGATCGGCTGGCGCAGGTTGGACACCAGCAGCACGCCGATGTCCTGGGCGTAGTCGCCGGCGCCGCTGCGATGCACGTCGATGTAGTGGACCTCGTTGAGGGCGGCGTCGAAGACGATGTTGTTCGTGTTGAAGTCGCCGTGCAATCGCACCGCTACCGGCGGCGCCAGCCGCGGCTCCAGGCCGGCGACGGCGTGCAGCAGATCGTCGAGCGAGCGATGGCTGATGCCGAACACCCGGGTGCGCCCGCCCCGGAGGGCGGCCAGGCGGGGGTGCATCGCGTAGAGGTCGGGCAATCGCTCGCGGATCTGCGCCACGTAGTCGATCGGCGGCGTCTCCTTCTGCAGAGTCGCCAGCCACACCTCGCGAACGGTCTGCAGCAGCCGCCAGGTGGCGCGGAGCTTGTCATCCCAGGCGCGCGTGAGGTAGACGTCGCGCAGGAGCGTGCCGTCCAGGAAGCGCCCCACGAACGACTCGCGGTCCTCCCCCTCCACGCGTCCCTCGACGGCGGGGACGAGGCCGGGGACGACGCGGTTCCACTCCTGCATCTGGCGCACCTCGGCCTCGATCTTCAGCCGATCCCCCTCTTTCCAGATCAGCCGCCGCCCATGCCCGACGTCCAGCCGCCCCACCCGGGCGCCGCTGATCCCGCCCCAGATCTGGCGCACGTCGAGGGTGGCCGCCGGGCCCGCCGTCGGGGCCACCGCGCCCACGAGCTGCTCGAGGTGCAGGTACTGGTGGAGCTTGAGCCGCTCGCCGGTGAGGATGAACAGCGTCGTCTCTCCGATGTCGAGGATGGAGTCGCCGATCCGCTCGAGGAACTTCGCCACGAACAGGTTGGTGACGAGGAACGCGGGATGCTGATCGGGCTGCTGGAGCCGGCGGAACGTCTCGGCCAGCGCCTCGCGATACTGCCGGTCGAGCTCAGTCTCGCACCGGCAGGCGTCCTTGGCCTTCTCGGCGCTGGCCGTCCGGAACGCCGTGATGACCTCGTCGAGAGCGCCGAGGGCGACGCGGGCCGGGCCGGCAAGGTCGAACGGAATCGGGCGGGCCGGCAGCCGGGAGAGGTGCACGGCTTGCTCGGCGACGTTGACGGCGTAGTCGCCGAGCTTCTCGAGGTCGAGGGCGACGCGGAAGACGCCCCGCAGCCGGCGCGAGCGCGGGCTGCCGCCCGGCTCGCCGGCGATGCGCTCGAAGCACTTCTCCTCGATGAAGCCGAGGAGGTTGTCGACCTGGTCGTCCTTGCCGGTGACCTTCTGGGCCAGCGCGACGTCCTTGCGAAAGAAGGCCGTCATCGCCGACATCAGCTGCGACTGGACGAGCCGCGCCATCATGGCGAGATCGCCGCCCAGGTCTTCGAGCAGAATGACCGTCATGGACCTCGTGCCGCCGGGAGAACCGGCGGGACCGGGGTGAGCTAGTGGCCGGACTGCGGCCCGGTCGCGACGCGCAGCTCGGTCGTCCGGGTGCCGTCGGAGCGCTTCCAGCCGATCTCGAGCTCGATCTTGCCCTTCGAGTCCTTCTGCTTCACCTTGATCTCGAGCTTGAGGGTGGCGGTCGGGCTCAAGCGCAACGCCCGCTCCCCGGACTCGAGGCTCAGCTCGCCCCGCTTGAGGCCCACCGCGAGCGAGCTCAGGTACTCCGCGACCTCCTCCGCCGAGGTCACGCGGGCGAACTCGAAGTGATCCTTGCCCATGGCTGCTCCTCCCGCCTAGTCGGCGTCGCCATCGCCCTTGGCGTGCTTCCAGGCGATGACGATCTCGATCTTGGCCTTCCCCTTCTTCTCGCTCGCCTCGATCTCCATCGAGAGGTCGCCGGCCGGGAAGACCGTGATCTCGTCCTCCCCCATCGACAGCGACAGCGACCGCGCGCGGATGCCCTCGGCGATGCGGTCGAGCGCGTCGGCGGCCTCGGAGGGCGAGGCGCTGCCCTCGAACTCGAATGCCTGTTTATCTCCCATTGGACCGCCTCCCGACGGTACCCACTCGGATCAGCGGCCGCCTGGGCCACCGGAGCTTGATCGCCACGTGATTCGCGCGCTTCTTCTGCTTGACCTCGATCTCGAGAATGACGAACTCGGAGGTCGCCAGCGCCGTCGGCCGCTCGCCGGTGCCCACCGCCATCTCGCCCCCCAGCACCCCCCGGGCGAGCTGGGACAGGTAGAACGCGGCCGCGTCGCGGCGCGCGCGCCCGCGGAACTTCGCCGGAATCGTGGGGGTCATCCGCGCGGCCGTCGGTGGTGCGTCGGGGCCTTCGAGGCGATTGGGGCCCCGCGCGGCCGCGCGGTGGGGCCCAGGTTGGGGAGAGCCTAGCGGCGGCCGGTCGTCGACACGGCCAGCGATCGAGCCTGCGGCACTACCCCGTCGTAACATTTACGTAATACTTTCGTAATAGTTTTCAGTGACTTAGCAGCCTTGACGCGCAGCGGAGTGTAGGGGGTGGTCGCGAAGCCTGTCAAGCCCTCTCTGATAGTCTTGATCAGGCTGTGCATCGAAATGTCATCGGTGTGCAGCAGAGTGTGGCGAACGCCCATCTGCAGCCAGTGGTGCGCGTCGCTGCCGCCCACGATCGGCAGGCCGAGCGCCCGCGCCTGCGTGAGCAGCATCACCTCGGTGCCGAAGTCCTTGCCGTTGATCTCCAGTGCGTGCAGGCGGCGCAGGTCGCTGGCCGGGAACTTGCCGAGCTCCTTGGCGCGGCGGAACATGTGGGCGCCGATGCGCGCGATGTCAAAGTCGTCGGTGACGTCGAGGAACTCACGCAGCGTCGGCTCGTAGTGCTCGGAGAGTCGCTCCGGAAACGCGGCATCGAGTCGCCGCAGCTCCGCGATCTCGCCCAGCACGATGACGTGCGCGCCCTCGCGGATGTTGACCTCGGCACCGGGGACCAGAGCCATGTCGCCGGCCCAGAACACGCCGCGGACGCACGGGTACGTCGCCTCGAGATGGCGCGGGACGTCCCAGTACGCGGTCGCGTGAAAGTGCTCGGTGAGGCAGAGCCCGTCGAGGCCGACCCGCCGGGCCATCGCGACCATGCGGGTCACGGCGGCGGGATCGAAGGCGAAGTGCTTGGAGATCTTCGGGTGCGTGTGTGTGTCGATCCGCTTCACGCAGGCGCCTCCTCATTCGGGTTGTCCACTGCCGCCCACCGTGACTAACTCGGCGGCGTGCAAGGCGCATTCCAGCCGAGCCCTCCGCCTCATCCCCAACGTACACAATATAGTGTTGCTCCGGCATTACAGGACCGCAAATATTGTGTTGCTGGGGACAGTCGGTGGAGTAACCGGTGGATTGCGGTGGACAGCGAGGAGTCCGTCCGAGTATCGAGGGGCGCCCCGGCGGAGCCGTGGCGCCCCGAGCCGCTGCGGGGGGTTTGGGGGGCCCGTTCGAGGCCCCCCATCCTTAGCGGACGAGCGGGGCGGCGGCGGCGACGTCGAGCAGCGCCTGGGCGTGACTCCCCGGGTTGCCGGCAAGGAACGCGATCGGCGCGCCGGCCAGCTGGGCCGTCGTCGCCGGAAACAGCGAGGCGCCGTCGACACCGGTCAAGGCACCGCCGGCCTCGAGCAGGACCGGGGCGGCGCCGGCGACGTCCCACAGCGACGCGCGATGGTCGTGGACGAGGTCGAGCGCGCCGAGGGCGACGTAGCAGAGGTGGAGCGCGGTCGAGCCGAACCGGCGCAAGCGGTAGCGACGCAGCCAGTCCTCGACGAACGGCGGGATGCCCTCCTCCAGCGGCGTGCGGATCGAGAAGAGCGAGCTGCGGCTCATCAGGGCGGGACGGGTGCGCAGCGGCCGGTCGTTCAGCCACGCTCCGCGGCCGACGCAGGCCGTGAAGAGCCAGCGCGACACCGGATCGTAGACGGCTCCCGCGAACGGCTGGCGGTTGCGCAGGACGCCGATGGACACGGAGAACCCGGGCAGCCCCCGGCCGAAGTTGTTCGTGCCGTCAACGGGGTCGAGCACCCACGAGTACAGCGCGCCGGTGTGGCTCTCCTCCGGCCGGCCCTCCTCCCCGACGACGGCGTCGTCGGGAAAGGCCCGGGCGATCTCGGTGGCCAGCTCCTCCTGGATGGCGAGGTCGGCATCCGTGACCATCGAGCCGTCCGGCTTCCAGGAGACCTGGGCCCGGTGAAAGTACTCGAGGGCGCGCCGGCCGCCCCGCACCGCGAGATCAGCGGCGAGGCGCTCGCGGATCGCGGTACCCACGCGTTCGTCGGCGCTCATGTCAGCGGTCGATGCCCGCCCCGGCCGCCCACGCCTGGGGCCCGAAGCGCCGCTCCAGCAGGGTCGCGTAGGCCATCAGCGGCGGGCAGGCCGCGCCCGGGACCTTCGCGGCATCGTCCCAGCGCCGCAGCCGCACGGCGTCCACGAACCACGGCCGCGTCTCCAGGCCGAGCTGCTCCTCCGGCTCGAGTCGCGCGCCCTGCGCCGCGTAGGACCGCCGCGAGGCGGGCGAGAGCTGGTCCACGTAGCGGGCGTCCACGGTGCAGAGGTAGCGCTTGGCGATCACGTGATGCTCGATGAGCCAGGCGATCCGCGGTGGGACGAACGGCCGCACGAGCGCGGCGCCGCCGCTGCCGTGATGATGCTCGCGCCGGTCTTCCTCGGCCTCGACGAGGTGACCGATGTCGTGCAGGAGGGCGGCGACGACGACCTCGTCATCGGCGCGATCATGGTGCGCGAGGGCGGCGCATTGCAGCGCGTGCGCGAGCTGGGTGACCGACTCCCCGTATGCCCGCCGCCCCGCCTCGGCGAAGAGACTCACGAGGTCGAGCCCGCCAGGCCCGCTCACCGGCGGAGCGCCCCCGCGACCCAGGCGTCGCGCTCTTCGTCCAGGCTCTCGGCCCGACCGTGAAACACCAGCAAGCCCTCGCGCAGAACGAGCAGGCGATCGGCGAAGTGCCGCCCGGCCTCAGCGCCCTCGAGGCTCACCACGACGCCGAGGCGATCACTCCGGGCGACGAGCCGCAGCACCGCCAGCAGAGCGGCGAGGTCGCCGGGCGCCACGGCCGTGTCGGGATCACGGACGACCAGGTGCCGGGGCCCCCGCGCGAGCGTGCGGGCGATCAGAAACCTCAGCCGATCGAACGAGGACAGCCGGCCGACGGGTTCGTCGGCCCTCGCCCGCAGACCGACGCGGTCGAGCGCGGCCAGCACCGCCTCGCGCTCCCGCCGCCGGGGCAACCGCAGGAGCCGGCCGAGCGCGCCCGATCCCGAGATCGGCGCCACCGCGTTCCAGAACAGCGACCGCCGCTCGACGAGCACGGCGCCGGGGTCCACCTCCCCGCACAGCCGGCGGATACGGCTCCTCGACCCCGGCATGAGCGGTGCCCGACTCACCCACACCCGCCCCTCGTCCGGGACTCGACGTCCCGTGAGCGTGTCGAGCAGGGCACCCCGCTCCTCGGGATCCGAGGAGAGGACCAGGGTGACCTCGCCCGATTCCAGCGTCGCGCACACGCGGTGGAGCAGCCAGCCGCCGGTCTCGCGCGGCACGCCGACGCCGAGGAGCTCGATCACGCGACTCTCCGCATGCCGGAATGATCGCGCGGCGCGCGTTACCGGATGATGACGGAACTGTGAAATGTGGGACCCACGCTCACGGCCGGGTCTCCGGCCCCGGCTCGCAGAGCCGGGTGAGGAGGTCCAGGTCGGTCAGGACGCCCACGACCGCCTCGTCGCGGACGACCGGGAGCGCCGCCAGGTCGCCGTCGCGCATGAGCCGGGCCGCTTCGGCGAGGGGCGTCCGGAACGTCACGGCCGGCACCTCCCGCATCACCGTCGCGACGGCAATCACACCGAGCGCGGCCCGGATCTCCGGCACCGTGAGCGTGGTCGCGGGCGACGGACGGGCGGCATCGAGATCGGCCGCCGACACCACGCCGACGAGCCGGCCCTCGCCGACGACCGCCAGGTGCTCGACCCCGCAGGCCGCCATCACCTCGGCGACCTCGGTCAGGCTGGCGGCGGGCCCGACCACGGCCGCCGCGGCGGTGAGCGCGTCGGCGACCCGCGGTGTCACAGCGCCAGCACCGGACACGGCGCGATGCGCATCAGCGACTCCACGCGCCGATCACCGCGCCGCACGACGATCAGGTCGGTCACGCCGTCACGCGCCACACGGGCGATGGTCTCGGTCGCATCGCCGTGCAGGACGTAGCCCCAGGCCGGCGCTCCGGGGACGCGCGCCAGCAGCCCGGCCAGCCACTCGTCGACGGCGCGGTGGCGGATGGTGGCGACCTCGGCGCGAGCCCAGGCCGGGATCATCGTCATGTGACCCAGCCGGGCGAGCGCCGGCAACACGTGCACGACGTCCACGCCGCCGGGGGCCATGCGCACCGCGGCCTCGACCAGCGACCGATCGTCGTCGACCTCCACGACCACGAGCACCCGCTCCACCCCACGCCGGCCGCCGGCGTCCAGCTCGCCGAGGACGACCGGCAACAGCGTCGAGGCCGTGAGCACCCCCACCGGCTCGTCGTCCTCGACGACCGCGAGGGCTCGCGTCCGGCGGTCGCGCATCAGGCGTGCCGCCACCGGCACCGGAGTGTCCGGTGTCACGACGCCCTCCGCCGGCCGCATCGCGTCGGCGGCCCGCAGCGCCCGGACGCCCGCGGGCAGCTCGTGATCGGCGAGACGCCGGACGGTCGACGGCCCCGCACGCCGGACGTCGGCATCGGTCACGATCCCCACCAGTCGCCGGGCGCGTACCACCAGGGCGCAGCGCGCGGGATCGACGCCGACCAGCGCCGTCACGTCCGCCAGCGGCGTGTCCTCGACGACGATCGTCGGCGGGCTCTTCATCACGGTCTTCACGGTCATGCTCGTCTCTCCTTCACTCACGCGCCGCGCTGCCCGTGTTCGCGCGCGACCAGCACCGGCACGCGCGAGCGTCGCAACACGCGCTCGGTCACGCCTTCGCCGAGCCACCGCCACCATGGGCGCCGCTCGCCCGTGGTCAGGGCGATCACGTCGACGCCGGTCTGTCGCGCCATGTCCAGAACCGCCCGCACGGGCTCGCCGAAGATGACGTGACCGGTGCTCCGCACGCCGTCGCTCCGCAGCCGACCGGCGAGGAACCCGAGCGCGGCCAGCACCGCGAGACGTCCCGTCGATTCGACCTGGTCGGCGTACACCATGCCGCCGTCGGTGGCCACCGCCCGGGCCGGGGGCAGAACGGTCAGCAAGTGGATCTCGCCGCCGGGGACGATGAGGCGCCGCAGCCACGGCACCACGCGCTCGGCGCGCGCGCTTCCATCGAGGGCGACCAACGCTCGCCTGAAGGGTCCGGTCGTATGACGCATGCGGCCAGGCTACGCGGGGGTTGTTACCGGGCGATGGCCAGTCCGTCACGTTTTCATGGCGCGGTGCGCCATGCGGACGGCGCGGGGGGTCAGACGACGCGCTGGCCCAGGCGCCAGACCGCTCGGACGACCGGCAAGTCGTCCACGACGCGGACGCGGACGAGATCGGCGCGACGGCCGGGGGCGATCTCGCCCCGGTCGTCGAGGCCGACGCGCTCGGCCGGCGTGGCGGTCACCGTCGCCACCGCCGCCGGCACCGACCATCCGAGCTGGAGGTGCAGCAGGACCGCCGCGTGCAGCAACGCCGCCGGCACGTAGTCCGACGACAGGATATCGAGGCGGTCGTGCCGGGCGAGATCGGCGGCGGCGACGTTGCCCGAGTGCGAGCGCCCACATACCAGATTCGGCGCGCCGGCCAGGATCGCCAGACCGTACGCGCGGGCGGCGTGGGCGGCCTCCAGCGTCGTCGGAAACTCGGCGATCGCCGTGCCGATCTTGGCCGCCTCCTCGACGTGGGCGACGGTCGCGTCGTCGTGGCTCACCAGCGCGAGCCCGCGCGCCTGGCAGAGCCGCGTGATCGCCTCCCGATGCGGCGCGCTGTACCTGGCCTGATCGCTCAGCCGGGAGGCGATCAGCGCCGCCATCTGCGCGTCGCTGAGACCGTACTTGCCCTGGTAGAACTCGCGGTACTTGTCGATGCTGACGAACTGCCGCTGGCCGGGTGTGTGGTCCATGAGCGAGACGAGCCTGACCAGCGGGTCGTCGACGAATGGCTCGAAGTCGGCAAGCACCTGTTCGGTACCAACCTCACAGCGAATATGGAGAAAATGCTCGGAGCGCAGGAGGCCCATGGCCTGGGCTCCGCGGATGGCCTCGGCCAGTGCCCGGGGATCGCGCGGACGCTGGCCGGTGTCGAACACGTAGCCGATTGCCAGGCTGTCGAACGACGTCGTGATGCCCGCGGTCGCCAGCTGGGCATCGTAGGCGACGACCGCGGCTTGCTCGGGCCAGCGCACGCCCGGGCGCGGAAAGGCGTGGCGCTCCAGCACGTCGGTGTGGAGCTCCACCAGCCCCGGGACGAGCCAGTCGCCCTCGCAGTCGACGGCCCCTCGCACCATCGAGGAGCCGGGCATCACCTCCGCGATGCGACCGCCCTCCGCACCGAGCGAGCCGACGACGACGTCGTCGCGGGTGACGATGCGCGCGTTGACCAGGCGCAGCTCGCTCACGCCGCGGCTCCATGGAGCGTCGCCAGGCGCGTGCTGACGGCCGCGCGCACCTCGGCGTCGTGGAAGGTCCCCAGCATCGCGGTGCCCTGGCGACGCGCCTCGACGAGCACATCCACGACCAGGGCGCGGCTCTCGGCGTCGAGGGAAGCCGTCGGCTCGTCGAGCAGGAGGATGGGATGGCCGGCGGCGAGGGCGCGCGCGACGTTGATGCGCTGTTGCTCGCCGCCCGAGAACGTCACCGGCGACAGTGTCCAGAGCCGCTCGGGAATCCGCAGGCGCTCGAGCACCGCCGCCGCCCGGGCGATCGCCTCGCCGCGGGGCGTCCCGAGCGCGCGCAACGGCTCGGCCACCACCTCGAGCGCGGGCACCCGGGGGATGACGCGCAGGAACTGGCTGACGTACCCGAGTGACCGGCGCCGGACCTCGAGGACCACCCGCGCCTCGGCGCCGACCATGTCGACGACCTGCTCCCCGTGCCGGACCAGGATCTGGCCGGCTTGAGGCCGGTAGTTGCCGTAGATGCAGCGCAGCAGCGTGCTCTTCCCCGCCCCCGACGGATCGGCCAGCGCCACGCACTCGCCGGCCGCGACCACCAGGCCGACGCCGCGCAGCACCGACAGCTCCTGGCCGCCCTGGGTGTGAAGCGTGAAGGTCTTGCGCAGATCCTGGACGGCGATGGCCGCGCTCACGGCTGGAGCACCGAGGAGACGAGGAGCTGCGTGTAGGAATGCTGGGGATCGTCCAGCACCTGGTCGGTGAGCCCCGACTCCACGACCTGGCCCCGCCGCATGACGAGCAGGCGATGCGCGAGCATACGCGTCACCGCGAGGTCGTGGGTGACGACGATCGCCGAGAGCCCGAGGTCGGCCACCAGTGTGCGGAGCAGGTCGAGCAGTCGCGCCTGGACGGAGACGTCGAGGCCGCCGGTCGGCTCGTCCATGAAAACGAGGCGCGGCCGCGTCACGAGGTTGCGGGCGATCTGCAGGCGCTGCTGCATCCCGCCCGAGAAGGTCTCCGGCAGGTCGTCGATGCGGTCGGTGTCGATCTCGACCTGGCCGAGCCAGTCGAGGGCGGCCTCGCGGATGGCCCCGTAGTGCCGGGCGCCCAGCGCCATGAGCCGCTCGCCCACGTTGGCCCCGGCCGTGACGCCCATGCGCAGCCCGTCGCGCGGGTTCTGGTGGACGACGCCCCAGTCCGTCCGCGCCAGCCGGCGCCGGTCCGCCTCCGACAGGCGCAGCACGTCGACGCCGACGCCCTCGCGGGTCGTGAATTCCACCGTCCCCGCCGTTGGCACGAGCCGGCCGCCGAGACAGCCGAGGACCGTGGTCTTGCCGGAGCCCGACTCGCCGACCACGCCCAGCACCTCGCCCGGCCAGAGATCGAAGCCGACGTCGAGGCAGCCGATCTGGGGTCCGTACCAGCGCGTCAGGCCGCGCACGCGGAGCAGCGGGCGGTCCGCCTCGAGGCTCACGCGGTCTCGGCGCCGCAGGCCTGGCGGCGGCGCGCGCAGTAGTCGGTATCGGAGCACACGAACATCCGCCCGCCCTTGTCGTCCACGATGATCTCGTCCAGGAACACGCCGGTGGCGCCGCAGAGCGCGCACGGCCGATCCCACGCCTCGACCGTGAACGGGTGGTCCTCGAAGTCGAGGCTGCGCACGCTCGTGTGGGGCGGCACCGCGTAGATCCGCTTCTCGCGGCCGGCGCCGAAGAGCAGCAGCGCCGGGCAGCGGTCGAGCTTGGGATTGTCGAACTTCGGAATCGGCGACGGCCGCATGAGGTAGCGGCCGTTGACGACGACCGGGTAGTCGTAGGCCGTCTCGACGTGGCCGTGGCGGGTGATGTCCTCGTAGAGCCGGACCCACATCGCCCCGTACTCCTCCAGCGCGTGCATCGTGCGCGTCTCGGTCTCCCGCGGCTCCAGCCAGCGCAGCGGCTCCGGGATGGGCACCTGGAACACGACGATCTGGCCGGCCGCCAGCGGAGTCTCCGGGATGCGATGGCGCGTCTGGATGAGCGAGGCCTCGTCGGTCTGGGTCGTCGTGCGCACGCCGGTCGTCCGCACGAAGAACTGGCGGATGCTGACCGCGTTGGTGGTGTCGTCGGCGCCCTGGTCGATCACCTTGAGGACGTCGTCGGGTCCGATCACGCTGGCCGTCACCTGCACGCCGCCGGTGCCCCAGCCGTAGGAGAGCGGCATCTCGCGGCTGCCGAACGGCACCTGGTAGCCGGGAATCGCCACCGCCTTGAGGATGGCCCGGCGAATCATGCGCTTGGTCTGCTCGTCGAGGAAGGCGAAGTTGTAGCCGCTCACGCTCCGGCCCCCGCCTCGGCCCGTAGCGTGCGGAGCAGCACCAGCTCGGACTGGAAGTCGACGTGGTGCGGGAGCTTGAGGTGCTGCACGAAGCCGGAGGCCTCGACGTTGTCGCTGTGGTAGAGGACGAACTCCTCGTCCTGGGCGGGCGAGGCCGGCGGCTCGGCCAGCTCGCGGCAGCGTAGCGCCCGGTCGACCAGCGCCATCGCCATCGCCTTGCGCTCGGCGTGGCCGAAGGCCAGGCCGTAGCCGCGCGTGAACTGCGGCGGCGCCGTCGCCGAGCCCTTGAACTGGTTCACCATCTGGCATTCGGTCACCGTGATCTCGGCGATGGTGATCGCGAAGCCGAGCTCCTCGGGCTGAAGCTCGACGCCGACCTCGCCCTGGCGGATCTCGCCCGCGAACGGGTGGTTGCGCCCGTAGCCGCGCTGGGTCGAGTAGCCGAGAGCGAGCAGGAATCCCTCGTCGCCCCGGGCCAGGTTCTGCAGCCGCGCGTCGCGCCCGGCCGGAAACGCCAGCGGCTCCCGGGTGACGTCGGCGACCGGCTGGTGCTCGGCGTCGGGATCCTCCGTCTCGATCAACCCGTCGCGGTCGAGCAGATCGACCACGCGCGGCACCGGCCCCGTGGTCGCGTCGTCGGGGGCGGCGCTCACCGGCTCGGGCGCTCGTCGCGCGTCGACCTCGGCCAGGTCGAAGTCGAGCAGGCGGTGCGTGTAGTCGAACGTGGGGCCGAGGATCTGGCCGCCGGGGACGTCCTTGAAGGCCGCCGAGATCCGGCGGCGCAGCGCCATGGCGCCGGTGTCCAGCGGCCGGCTGACCCCGAACCGCGGCAGGGTCGTCCGGTACGCGCGCAGCAGGAAGATCGCCTCGAGCAGATCGCCCCGCGCCTGCTTGATGGCGAGCGCGGCCAGCCACGGGTCGTAGCACGAGCCCTCGGTCATCACGCGATCGACGGCCAGCGTGAGCTGACCGGTGATCTGCGCCAGCGTCAGCTCGGGGACCGTGGGGTCGCCGCGCCGATCCTCGGCGAGGAGTCGGTGCGCGTGAGCGATCGCCTGCTCGCCGCCCTTGACCGCCACGTACATCGTCAGCCCTCCACGTGGGTCGTGCGCGGCAGCGCGGCCAGCTGGGCGCCGGAACACAGGACGACGTCGACCCCGCGGGGGAAGCGCGCCGCGTTCGTGCGCAGCGCCGGCCACAGGCGGGGCGCGTCGCTCACCTCGAGCCGCGCCTCGCCCTCGATCCCCGGTCCGGTCAGCCGGGCGCCCCGACCGCCGGCCAGCCCCCCCACCTGCACGACGAGCGTGGCCGAGAGGTCCGGCCGCTCATCGGTGCCCGGCTCGAAGGCATCGATTGGCGGCATGCGCGCCGCGTCGGCGATCACGGCAAAGCGGGCGGTGGCGGGCACCTCCACCAGTGGTGCTCCGCAGTGGAAGCGCAGGAAGGCGACGACGTCGGCCGTGGCGGCGGCCGGGTCGAGCCAGATCGGCGTCTCGAAATCCAGCACCGTGAGGCACACCGCGGCCGTGGCCGCGTCCAGCGGCGGCGGCGCCGCCAGCGGGGCCGTCGTCACCACCCGTCCCGGGTGCGCCATCGCGTCGAGCACGGCCCGGAAGACGCGCTGGCTGTCGAGGACGGGGTCGGCGAAGCCCGGATGGACCACCATCAGTCCTCGCCCCGGACCAGCGTGAAGAACTCCACTCGCGAGGCGGCCGCGCGGGCGGCGGCCGCCTGGCGGCGCTCCTCCCGCGCCTCGGCGAGCGGCTCGACGACTCGCGCGCTCAGCGCCGCAGCGCGTGTCGGGTCCTGGAGCAGCGCGTCGAAGACGGCCGCCAGCTCGGCGTGACGCCGGTCCCGCCCGCCGATCCAGGCGTGGCCCAGCGTGCCGTCGTCGAGCTGCACCGTGCAGCGGGTCACCGTCATCTCGCCCAGGTTGAAGCGGGCGCCGGTGCCGCCGGCCCGCCCGCGCACCATCACCAGCCCAATCTCGGGGCCACGCAGCCGCAGGTACCGCGGCGGCTCGGCGAGCGTCGCCCAGCGCGCCTGCAGCTCCTCGGTCGAGGCGAGCGCGAACACCGACATCCAGCGGCGCCGGGCGGCGAGCGCGTCGGGCGGCATGTCCCCCTTCAATCAGGAATCGCCCACGGCTGGACGCGGGTCACGTGCCAGCCGCACCGGTCACACGCGTACACCTGCTCCACCACGAAGGTCCCCACCGCGTCCTCGCGCCGCAGCGCCATCGGCACCCGGCACTTGACGCACATCGGAACTACGGCCGCCTCGGTGAGCCGCGCGAAGGCCCCGGCCAGGCGCGCGAGCACTGTCACTTCGCCGCCTTCAGCCGCTTGGCCGTCTCGTTCAGGTCGCGGATCACCTGGTACTTGGCGTCGTCGGCCGACACGAAGTTGCCGACCCAGGCGCCGATCTCCTTGAACGCCTCGGGGTGGCGGCTCCGCATCGACACCAGCGACTCCTGGATGGCCGACTTCAGGCTCGGCGGCAGGTCCTTGCGCACGACGACCGGGTCGTTGGGAATGAGCTTGGACACCCAGATCACCCGCAGCGCCCCCCGCGGCACCTTGTTCTCGCGGGTGAGCTGCTGCAGGTCGGGCAGGTTCGTGGAGGCGACCTCGACCTTGCGGTTGGTGACGGCCAGGATCGACGCCTCGTGCGAGCCCGAGAACATCACCTTCGAGAAGTGCTTCTGCGGGTCGATGCCCATCTCGGTCATGAAGAACGACGACGGCACCAGGTAACCGGAGGTCGAGTTCGGGTCGTTGAACGCGAAGGTCTTGCCCGCCAGGTCCTCGGGACTGAACAGGTCGGAGTCGGCGTGGACGATGAGGCAGGAGCGGTAGCCGAGGGACCCGTTCGCGAGCTGCAGCTGGGCGACGGGCTCCACGTTCGCGTAGTTGTTGTTGGAAGCCTCGACGTAGGCCTTCGGCCCGAGGTGCCCGATCTCGGCCTTCCTGAACTTCAGCGCCTCGATGGTGCCCCGGTAGTCGGTGGCGGTCACGTGCTTGATGCGGACCCGCAGGTCCTTCTCCAGCTGGGCGATGATCGGGCCCCAGCGGCGGGTGACCTCGGCCGCGTTCTCGGTCGAGAGCAGCGCGAAGGTGACCTCCTTCGGCCACGACGCGTCCTGGGCCGGGACGCCGGCGGCGAGCGCGAGCACCACGAGCGTCGCGAGGCCGAGCAGCTTGAGCATTCGCATGGACGACTCCTCTCTGTGACCGAGCGTTGTCGAGACTAGATCGCCGCCCGCCGGATCCGCGAGGACACGACGTCGACGCACATCACCATGGCGACGATGAGCAGGATCACCGTCGCCGCCTCGCGGTCGTTGAACGACCGGATCGTGTCCCACAGATAGAACCCGATGCCGCCGCCGCCGACCATGCCGATGACCGAGGCCGAGCGGATGTCCGACTCGAAGCGGAGCAGGATGTACGAGAGGAAGTTGGGCATCACCTGCGGCACCACGCCGAAGGCGATCACGTGCGCCCGGCCCGCTCCCACCGCCGCCACGCCCTCGAGCTGGCCGGGGTCGATGGCCTCGATCGTCTCGCTCAGGAGCTTGCCGAGCACGCCGCCGGTGTGGAGGCCGAGAGCCAGCATCCCGGCGAACGGTCCCAGGCCGACGGCGGTGACGAACATCAGCGCGAACACGAACTCGTTGACCGCGCGCAGCACGTCCATCACCCGCCGGGCCGCCATGTAGATGACGGGGTGCGGAGCCAGGTTGCGGGCGCCGAGCAGGCCCAGCGGCACCGC
This sequence comes from uncultured Candidatus Rokubacteria bacterium, assembly GCA_963743355.1. GTDB lineage: Bacteria > Methylomirabilota > Methylomirabilia > Rokubacteriales > CSP1-6 > AR5. The sequence goes on along the minus strand of CAVUPM010000002.1, from coordinate 258,078 downwards.
GATGCACGCGGCCAGCAGCGTCCCCCACAGGGCGATGCACACGGTGACGACGCACTGCCAAGCGTACTCGCCGACGTTGGCGAACGACGGGTTCAGGTAGCCCTTGAGGAACTGGCCGATGTTGCCGACGTCCCGGATCAGCTCCAGAGGCCGCAGCTCGATGATCCGGCCGGCGACCGCGAAGACAATGGCGGCCCCGAGCAGCATCAGAAGGTTGCGGCGCACCGGCGAGGCGTGGGGCGGCGCCGGGGGAACCGCTCCGGTGCCGAGTCCGGCGAGCGCGCCGGTGGCGACGGTCATGCGAAGGCGACGCCGGGCATCGCCGGATCCGCCGCCACGAGCGGCGCCGGATACTCGCCGAAGATGTCCACCAGCATCGCGTCGGTGAGCTCGGCCGGCGGCCCGTTGAACACCAGGCCGCCCGCCCGCAGGCCGAGGACACGGTCGGCGTAGCCGCGCGCGTAGTCGACGTGGTGGAGCGTGGCGATGACCGTCAGCCCGGATTCGGAGGCGATGCGCCGCAGCGTGTCCATGACCATCCGGCCGTTGAGCACGTCGAGGCTCGCCACCGGCTCGTCGGCCAGGATCACGCCCGGTCCCTGGGCCAGGATCTTGGCGATCGCCACCCGCTGCTGCTCGCCGCCGGACAGCGTGTCGGCGCGCTGCCAGACCTTCTCGACCATCCCGACGTGGGCGAGGCACCGCAGCGCGATCTCGCGCTCGGCTGGGTCGAACCAGCGCCCCACCGCCGCCCACCGCCGCCAGCCGGTCAGGTGGGGCAACCGCCCCACCAGCACGTTGTCGAGCACCCGCAGCCGCTTCACGAGGTTGAACTGCTGGTAGATCATCCCCACCCCGGCCCGGTGGTCCCGGAGCGCGCGGCCGTCCAGAGTCGCGAGATCGACGTCGCCGAAATGGATGGCCCCCGAGCCGACGGTGACGGCCCGGGTCAGGCAGCGCAGCAGAGTCGTCTTGCCGGCGCCGGAGCGGCCGATGATGGCCACGAACTGGCCGGGATGGATGGTGGCGGAGACGTGATCGAGCGCGCGCTTGCTGCGAAAGTTCTTGGCGACGCGGTCCACGCTGATGACGGGCGAGACGGTCGATCTCATGTCGCGCGTCACCGTAGCGGGCGCGCGTTGCGAGTCGATGACGCGGGCGTGAAGCTTGCGCGACGCGCGGCACGCCACCAGGGTCAGCCCCGGTCCTCCTCGTCAGCGTGACGTCGCTCAAGCTTCACCTCAAGGTCATCGCCTCGCAACGGCCGGTCGCTAGGGTCACCCCGACGAAAGGGGGACCTCATGAACTCCGACCTCGAAGACGTCGGCGTCAACCCGTCATCCACCCCGGCCTTCGGGGACGTCGTGGCCGCGCGTCTGTCGCGGCGCCGCCTGCTGCAGGGTGGCGTGGCAGCGGCGGCGCTGGCAATGCTCGGCCGGCCGGCCGCGGCGGAGGCTTCGCCGCTGGGCTTCACAGCGGTGCCGGTGTCCACCGCGGACACCGTGGCGGTGCCCCCCGGGTACACCAGCGAGGTGCTCTACGCCTGGGGCGACCCGATCTCCGACGGCCCGGCGTTCAAGCCGGACGCGAGCAACACCGTCGCCGACCAGGAGCGGCAGGCGGGAATGCACCACGACGGCATCCACTACTTTCCCCTGCCGGCCGGCTCCACGACGTCGACGCGCGGGGTGCTGGCGGTGAACCACGAGTACACCGACGACGGCCTGCTCCAGGTCGGCGGCATGGAGCCGTGGACGGCGGACAAGGTCGCCAAGTCGCAGGCAGCCCACGGCGTCTCGGTGATCGAGGTCGCGCTGGGCGGCGGCCGGTGGACCGTCGTCCGCCCATCGCCCTACGCGCGTCGCATCACCGCCCGCACTCCGATCGGCGTCGACGGACCCGCCGCCGGCCACCCGCGTCTGCGCACCGCCGCCGACCCCGACGGCCGGACGGTCCTGGGCACGCTCAACAACTGCGCCCACGGTGCCACGCCGTGGGGCACGTACCTGACCTGCGAGGAGAACTTCAACGGGTACTTCGTCAACGGCGGGGAGTCGATTCCAGCCGCGCAGCGGCGCTACGGCATCACGAGGACGGGCTTCCGCTACCGCTGGCACGAACACGATCCCCGCTTCGACGCGGCCGCCCACCCCAACGAGCCGAACCGCTTCGGCTGGGTGGTCGAGATCGATCCCTACGATCCCGCGCGCGCAGCGGTGAAGCACACGGCGCTGGGGCGCTTCAAGCACGAGGGCGCGGCGGTGACGCTGGCCCGCGACAACCGCGTAGTCGTGTACATGGGCGACGACGAGCGGTTCGAGTACGTCTACAAGTTCGTCTCCCGCCACCGGTTCACCCCCGGCGACCGCGCGGTGAACGCGCGCCTCCTCGAGGAGGGGACGCTCTACGTGGGCCGCTTCGACAGCTCCGGCGCCGGCGCCTGGACCGAGCTGACCCACGGCCAGAACGGCCTCGACGCGGCCGCCGGCTTCCCCGCCCAGGCGGACATCCTGATCGACACCCGCGCCGCCGCCGACCGCGTCGGCGCGACCCGCATGGACCGGCCGGAGTGGATTGCCGTGCACCCGCAGACGGGCGAGGCGTACTGCGCGCTGACGAACAACACGCCGCGCGGCGCGGACGGCAGCCCCACCCCGGACCGGGCGAACCCACGCGCCGCGAACGTCTTCGGCCACATCGTGCGGTGGCGCGAGCGCGGCGGCGATGCCGCGGCCGTCGCCTTCGACTGGGACGTCTTCGTGCTGGCGGGTGACCGCGACCACCCGGAGGCGGACCGGCGCGGCACCATCAAGGGCGACTCGTTCGGCTCCCCCGACGGACTCTGGATCGACGCACGCGGCGTGCTGTGGATCCAGACCGACGTCTCGACCAGCGTCCTCAACCGCGGCGACTACGCCCGGCTGGGCAACAACATGATGCTGGCCGCGGATCCGGTCACCGGTGAGGTTCGGCGCTTCCTGACCGGCCCCAAGGGGTCCGAGATCACCGGCGTGATCACCACGCCGGACGGTCGGACGATGTTCGTGAACGTGCAGCACCCGGGTGAGACGGCCAGCGAGCGCAGCGATCCGGCCAAGCCCACCGCGATCAGCGCCTGGCCCGATGGCGCCGCCGTCGGCCGCCCGCGCTCCGCCACGCTCGTGATCCGCAAGCGCGACGGCGGCGTGATCGGCAGCTGACCACCGGCGCGCAGCTAGGAGCCGGTTGGGACATCGAGGGGCGGGCCGTCGGTCAGGGCTGGCGAGCGGCGCCGGCCGAGCGCGAGGCCGGCGAAGCGCACGGCGTCCCCGCACTTGAGCCGGAGGTGGCCGGGCAGCCGGCCGAGCGTCCACGACCAGTTCAGGTGGGCGTGGGTCCGCCCGGCCACCAGCGCGCGGCGCAGGGCGTCCGCGTCGCGTCCCTCGAACCGCGTGAGACCGCTGCCGAGATAGCGCGCGTCGTGGGCGTCGCTGCCGCCGCACACCGGTCGACGCCACCGATCGTTGGCAATCAGCGCGCGGGCGTCGTAGAAGCACGCCAGTGGGCCCGAGTTGTTGACGACTTCCACCGCGTCGATCGGCAGGTCGTCGAGAAGCTCGGCCAGTGGACGATGGCCGCGCCGCGCGTACCGGAGCGGGTGGAGCGGGTGCGGCGCGACGGCAAGGCCGCCCTGCTGGTGGATGAGCTCCACGGTGCGCTCGGCGGTCAGGCCCGGCGGGACCCGCGCGTCGATGAAGAGCGCGAGGAGGTGGCCGTTCAGGGTGCTTACCTCCTCGCCGACGACCACCTCGAGCCCGAGCTCAGGCCGGGCACAAGCGAAGCGCCGAGCGAGCAGCGCGCCGGCGATCTCGTCGTGGTCGGTGACCGCCAGGACGTCCACCCGCCCCGCGGACGCGACGACCAGCGCCTCCGGGCTCTGGCGCCCGTCGCTCCAGTGACTGTGCACGTGCAGGTCGGCGCGGCCGAGACGGTCCATGGCGGTCGCCTCCACGCCAGTCTGCCAGGAGAGCCATTACGTGAGGTCGGTCGGGGGCATGACGATTCGGCGACGCGCGCTGGGCGGACACTCGAGGCGCGCAACGAAAACGTCACCGCCGCGTGATCCATCCGCAACCCCACTGCGGCATCGTTGGCCTCGCCGCGATCGGACCGGCGTCCCCCCGGCCGGCTGCGCGTCGCGCGAAGAGATCCTGTCCCCGACCACAAAAGGAGGCTGCCATGCGGATCACCGTACGCCACGCCGTCGTCGCCGTGGGCCTCGCCCTGACCCTCACCGCCTGCGCCACGACATCGTCCCTGAACAAGCCGGGGTTCTACACCGAGGTCAAGGACGGCCGGCTCTGGGTGCTCCGCGACGGCTCCAAGGAGCTGGCGGAGTTCAAGCAGCATGGTGAGCCGGCTCGACAGGTCACGCGCGTCGGCGGAGGTCCGAACGGGATGACGATCAAGTCGTCGGACGCCAAGGTCATCGACGAGTACCTGGCCGCGAAGTGAGCGCCGGAGGGGACGGCGACCGCACGCCGCCGTCCCCTCCCGGCGTCTACCGCCTCGCCAGCTCCCAGACCCGGCGATAGCGGTCGACCGCACGCTCCAGCTCCCCCGCCTCGACGGCGGCCGCCGCCTCCTTCAGCGCCTCCTGGGCGCGCGCGAGGTCCTTGCGGTCGCCGCGCTCGCCCAGCGCCTCGTCGAGGGCGGAGGTCGCCATCTCCTCGTCGATGGCCACCAGCGCCTTCGCCAGCGGGGCCGCGAGGGCGCCGGCCTGGGCCAGCTCGTGCAGCACCGCGCGGTCGTGGTCGAAGGTCTGCGCCCCGCGGGCGCCGAGCGTCGCGTCGTCCCGCCAGAAGCGATCGGAGAGACCGTCACGAAGCCGATCGATCGCCTTCGTGATCGCCGCGTCCCGCTTGCGATCGCCGGTCGGCAGCAGTGCGCGCAGGTCGTCGATGAGCGCCCGCTTCACTTTGCGCCCGATCCGCACCGGCAGGGCACGGCCATCCACCGTCGGGGCCGGCTCGACGCCGAGCAACCGCGCGATCGTGGGCGCCACGTCGATGTTCCGGACGCGCGCGAGGCGACCCGAACGGATATCGGGGCCCGCGACGTAGAAGATCGCGCTCATCTCCGGGTGGGCGGGATCGTAGCCGTGCGCGCCGTAGAAGTTCGGCAGCGACAGGATGGGCGTGGCGGCTGGCGGATCGTCCTTGCGCACGATGCCGGCGCCCTGGATACCGTCGAAGTTGTAGCCGAGGCTGAGCAGGGCGAAGACGTCGCCGGAGTCCTGCCCGATGACCGCAGTGGTGGCCCGTCCGAAGGACGGATCGCCGGGGTCATCGGGGACCGGCCGCTCGTGGACCTTGTCGAAGACCGGCGCCGGCCGCCCGCCCTTCGTGTAGTGCGGATTCGTCTCCTGCAGCTCGGCGAGCGCCTCCGCGATCTGCCGCTGGAGCACGATGTACTCCGCCGGCGTCACGATGCCGTTGCGCTCGCGGCCGGCCAGGTTGATGTAGACGTTGGCCGCGGGCCCCGAGGTGATGGCCCGCACGACAGAGCTGTTGAAGCCGCGGCTGGCGAGGTAGGCGTTGAGGTTCACGGCGGTGTGGAACGGCGCGAAGCCGTGATCGGACACCGCGAAGACGTTGCTGCGCGGCCGGCCGTGGCCGTCGGTACCGACGGCGTCGATGATCCGCTGGACGGCGTCGTTGGCCACGCGATAGGCCCGTTGGAGATAGCCGCGGTAGCGGGCGATCTTCGCCGGGTCCTGGCCGGTCCCGATCGAGCTCGGGTCGGAGATGCCGGTCGGCTGCCGCCGATCGGTCAGCAGGAACTGGTGACCGGAGCCGTCCGGCTGCTCGATGTAGATCATCACCAGGTCGGCGTCCGGCTCCTTCGCGAGCGCGCGCAGCGCCACCCGGGTCTGGTAGTCGACGAAGCTCGTCACCAGGTCCTCGTAGATGGCCTCCAGCTCCAGGTCGGGAAACGTCGCGAACCCCGGGCTCAGCCGCTCGGGGATACGGAAGTCGGGCTGCGGCGCCCAGAACCCCACCGCCGTGTTGATGTCGTCCACGTCGGCGAGCACGGCAGCGTTGCGAGGGATGAAGTTGGCCGACATTCGCGCCAGCCGTACCGTGGACAGGTCGGGGGCGAGATGGGTGACGTAGAAGGCGGTGCCGGCCCGGGTGCTGCTGCCCTCCAGGTAGAACAGCGCCGAGCGCTGGTCGGCGGCCTTCACATAGGCGGGGCCCGTCGACGGCGGGGCGAACGGCCCCGGCTTGATCCCGCTGGTGGCGTCGAAGAACACCAGGGTGTCGTAGTTCACGGTCCCGTCATCGGTGCTGTCGAGCGCGGCGACGTGGACCGTGAAGGCGGTGCCGCCGACGGTGAAGGACTCGAGCGGCGTCGTCTTCTGCACCAGCGGGCTGAACGACGGGCGGCTCGCGGCCGCCAGCTGGGTGACGGTCGCGGCCGGCGCCGGCGAGAAGTCCGCGGCGGCGAGGGTGAACCCCTGGGCCCCGATGCCGCCGAACGCGCCGAACGGCACGGTGAAGTCCACCGTCCGCTCCGCGGCGGGCTGCACGATCGTCCCGTTCGGATCGCCCGGCACCCGGACGTCGACGCCGTCGCCGCCCGGAAAGGTCGCGGTGACGACGGTCTTGCCGGCCGCCCGGAGCGCGAGCCAGAGGGGCTCGGCGGTGACCGCCGGACTCTCGGCGGGGCCGTGGGGACCGTCGATGAGATAGCCGCCGATGGGCGCCCCGAAGCCGCTGATGGTCGACGTGAGCGGGCTGGCGACGAGATGGAACGTGTTGGCCGGGATGTCGTTGTGGGCGGCGGTGGAGCCCGTGGCGATCGCGATGTGCGCGGGTGCGGTGAGCGAGGGATTCACCGTCACGTTCTGCCGAGCGGACAGGCCACGCGCGGCGAGCCGGCCGAGCCCGCGCCTCGGGTCCAGGGCGCGGGCGTCCGTATACTCCTCCACCAGGCGCGGGGTGGCGCCGTCGAGCGAGATGACGATGACCTTCGGGGCAGCCGCCGCGACGTCCGCCCCGACGAGCGAGGCGAGCAGGGCGAGGGCGCTGAGCTTCCGGAGCGTGGGCACGAGGCTCATGAGCGTCTCCGTTCTCTATGGTGGCCGGCAGGCTCAGTGGCAGTCGGGGAAGTCGTCGCCGGTCAGGCAGCGCGCGAAGCCGGGGTCCCGCTCGAGCTGGAAGAGCACGCGGGCCGCCACGGCGGTGTCGGCGAAGTCTGAGAAGACGCCGTCCACGCCCAGCCGGTAGAACTGCAGGTACTCCTCGACCGGATTGCCGGCGTAGCCGGCGGCCAGCCGCTTCGCCTCGTTGCGAAACGTGTAGGGGTGCACGAGCAGGCCGTGGCGGTGCGCGCGCGCGACCAGGTTCGAGGGCGGCAGCAGGGCGCGATCCGCCTCGTCGACGAGGCCGTCGCCGTTCTCGTCGCCGACGTCGCCGTCACCGTCGAGATCCAGCGCGGCGATGCTGACGATGTATCGCTTCCAGGGCCCGATGCCGTCCGCGTACCGCCGGACCTCGCGCAAGCCCTCGTCGGTCGCGAAGAAGGCGAACGTCCGGGCGAGGAGCTTGGGATCGCCGGAGACGGTCCAGTCGTACGGCCGGTCGAAGGGCGGGGTGTAGTCGAGCGTCCCGTCGGGGTTGACGTCGTTGGCGTCGACGAGCTGGACCAGGCGGACCTTCGTCATCGTGCGCAGGTCCCGGAGGTTCGACTGCTCGAACGACTGGATGAAGACGGGCGCGTCCCGCCGGTCCCACCCGGCCGTGCGGAGGACCTGCACCAGGCGCGGCTCCAGCGGCAGCCCGAGCTCACGGTGATAGGTCGGGTGCTTGGTCTCGGGGTAGATGCCGATGACCCGGCCCGTCTCCCGCGTCTTGCGCTTGGCCAGCGCGATGATCTCTTCGAGCGCCGGGATCGTGAAGTGCCCGTTGAACTGCTGGGGCCGGTCGGCAAAGGCCTGGATGGCGCGCAGGCGCTTGAGCTCGGCCAGCGTGAAGTCGGAGGCGAACCAGCCCTCCTCCTCGAAGCCATCGACCACGGCGGTGCGGCGCCGGGCGGCGAATTCCGGCCGCGTTCTGACGTCGGTCGTGTTGGTCAGGTTCGGCTCGTGGCGGGCGACCAGGTGCCCGTCCCTGGTCATCACCAGGTCGGGCTCGATGAAGTCGGCGCCGAGCGCGATGGCCAGCGCGTAGCCCTCGAGCGTGTGCTCGGGCAGGTAGCCGCTGGCGCCGCGATGGCCGATGACGAGCGGCGCGCGGTCGGCCCCGCGCCGTGGCTCCGCGGAGGCCACCGAGCTCGCGAGGGCGGTCAGGATGCCGAGGGTCAGGATGCTTCGCAGCACAGCCGCGACGACGGTTCGCATGATCGACGCCTCCTGGCGGGTGATCGGACACGCGCAGACTGAACCGAGCGGCGGCTACGATGCCGTGAAGCTTCCGACTCGCCACGGTGATGGGACGGCGACGCGACGTTGCGGTGCCGACACGCCGGCGCAACGACACCGTCATTTGACCCGGCGCGGCCGCGCTCCGGATACTGACGCCATGGTCGAACGCGTCGCGCTCGTCGATCTCGGCTCCAATGCGGTGCGCTTCGCGCTCGCCCACGTCATTCCCGGCCGCTCGTTCCGCGTCGTGCAGGAGGCCCGCGCGGAGACGCGGCTGGCCGCCGGCCGGCGCGGCGCCCTGGCCAGCGTGGCGATGGCCGCCACCGTGGCCGCGACCCGGCGCTTTCTGGGGCGCGTGTACGACGGGCGGCCCCTGCGCGTGATCGCCATCGCGACGTCGGCGGTGCGGGAGGCCGGCAACGCCTACCGCCTCATCGAGGGCCTCCGCGCGGCCGCCGGCATCGAGGTCGAAGTCCTCGGCTGGGAGCAGGAGGCGCGGCTGGGGGCGGTGGCGGCACTGGCCAGCCTGCCGCTGCACGACGCGCTGGTGGTCGATCTCGGCGGGGGCAGCCTGCAGCTCACGCTGATCCGCGACGGCGAGATCACGCCGCTGGCCTGCCTGCCGCTCGGCGCCGTTCGCGCCACGCGGGCCTTCCTGCGCCACGACCCGCCGACGGCGAGCGAGCTGCACGCGCTTCGCCACGCCGTGCTCGACCATCTGGTGGCGGTCCTGCCGCCCCTGCCGGTGCCCATCCGGCTGGTCGGCCTCGGAGGCACGCCGCGCACGCTGGCCCGCATGACCCTGGCCGGTCGCGCGCGCCCGCCGGCGTCGGTGCACGGATTCGTCCTCGAGCGGTCCGCGTTGAGGGCGCTGGGCGGGCGGCTGCAGGCGCTACCGCTGCGACAGCGCCGGCGCCTGCACGGGCTGAAGGCCAAGCGCGCCGACATCATCGTGGCCGGAGCCGCCGTGCTGGAGGAGCTCATGGCCGTCGCCGGCTTCCGGACGCTGACGGTGTGCGAGCGCGGCGTCCGTCACGGCCTGCTGCTGCGCGAGACGTTCGGACTCGAGAAGCCGGTGTAGCGCGCGACGCTCGCCAGCAGCGCCTCCGCGACCACGCGGCTGTTGGTGACCCGGGGGACCTTGTGCTGGTCGCCGAGCTTCCCCGCGATCCGCATCCAGCCGTGGAACGTTCCGGGTGGCAGCCCGAGCAGCCGGGGCGGTCGCATGCCGAGGTCCCCCGCCCGCTTCGTCCGATAGTCGGTGTTCAGTTCCTGGAGCGCGGCGTCGATCGCCGCCACGAACGCCGCCCGATCGAAGGGCGCCGCCCGAAACTCCACCAGCCAGTCATGGCCCCCGCGCGGCTCGCCGGGCTCCGGGAAGCGCGGGGCCACGGTAAACTCGGCGACGTCGGCCCCGGTGGCCCGGCACGCCGCCAGCAGTGCCTGCTCGACCTCCTCGACAATGACGTTCTCACCGAACGCGTTCACGAAGTGCCGGGTGCGGCCGGTGATGACCAGCCGGAGCGGATCGCGTGCGGTGAAGCGCACGGTGTCGCCGAGGATGTACGACCAGATCCCCGCCGGCGTCGTCAGCACCACGGCGTAGGGCCGGTCCAGCTCGACGTCGGCGATCGTATGCCGGCGCGGGTGGGCGAGCTCGAGGTCCTCGACCGGCACGAACTCGTAGAAGATGCCGTAGTCCAGCATGAGCGTGAGCCCGCCGCTGGCTTCGGTCTGGACCGCGACGAAGCCCTCCGAGGCCGGGTAGACCTCGACGCACTCCAGCCGGCGCCCGAGCCGCTGCTCGAACACGCCGCGGTAGGGCGCGAACGACACGCCGCCATGGACGAACGCGCGGAGGTTCGGCCACAGCCCACCGAGATCCCCCGGCCGGGCGTCGGCGCCCCGGCGGCGCGCGACGTGCTCGAGCAGGATCAGCATCCACGAGGGCATGCCGGAGACGAGCCGCAGGTCCTGGCGCTCGACGAGGGCGGCCACCGCCGCGATGCGCGTCTCCCAGTCGGGGATGCGCGCGATGGCCGGACCGGGCGAGTAACGACGCCGGATCCCCGGCGGCAGCGTGCGCGCCATCACGCCCGAGAGATCGCCGACGAGCGCACCGTCCCCCGCCGGCTGCAGCGCCGTGCTGCCGCCCAGCATCAGCATCGGGCCACCCAGCAAGGCCCCGCCGCCGACGAGCTCGGCGGCCATCAGCAGCGCGTCCCACCCACCCCGGCGATGCGCGCGATACGCCGGCGGCGTCACCGGGATCACCTTGTCGCCCGCCGTCGTCCCGGAGGTCTTCACCCAGAGCCGCGGGCGCCCGGGCCAGGTCACGTGGGGGGTTCCGGCCAGCGCGGCCTGCCACGACGCCCGCACCGCGAGGTAGTCGTGCAGCGGCACCCGGGTCTGGTAGTCGGCCACCGACCGTATGGAGGCGAAGCCGTGGGCGAGCCCGAACTCGGTATCGCGCGCCGTTCGCACGTGCGCCCGCAGCGTCGCCTCCTGCACCCGGATCGCGTCGCGGCTCACCCGTTCCAGGGTGCGCCGCCGGCGAGCGGCCGCCCAGTCCAGCAGCGTCCCACCGACACGGGCGATCATCACGACTGGCTCGAGACGGCCGGGCGCCGCTGCGCGCGCGTCTCGTCGAGCCAGTCCTCCACGAGGGCGTTGAAGATCAGCGGCTGCTCGAGCATCGGAGCGTGGCCGCAGTTGGCGATGAACTCGAGCTGGGCGTTGGGCAGGAGCGCCCGGAAGCGCTCGGCGACCTCGGGCGGTGTGATGCGATCGTCCTTGCCCCACACCAGGAGCGTCGGCACCCGGATCTCGCCCAGCCGCGCCTCGAGGTTCGAGCGCTTGGCCGAGCGCGCCACGTGCAGGACGCGCAAGGCGGAGGTCCGGGTCGTGAGCACGCGGCGGACCGACTCCACCCAGCTCGGCGTGACCAGCGTGGCGTCGTAGAAGATCTCCTCCATCTTCGCCCGCACGAAGTCCGTGGTGGGCACGTGCGGCACGCCGCGGGTGAAGCTCCGCTCGAAAAGTCCCGACGAGCCGGTGAGGATCAGCCCGGTCACGCGCGCCGGGTACCGGAGCGCCAGCTCCAGCGCGAGGTGGCCGCCCAGCGAGTTGCCGCCGACGACGGCGGGCGGGAGGTCGAGCGCCTCCAGGAAGCCGCCGATGTAGTGGGCCAGCCCCTCGATCGACGCCTCGGCCCGGGCCGCGTCGAGGATCGGCACCTCGGGCGCCATGGCCCGGCACATCGGGTCCAGCGCCTCCAGCGTGCCGTCCCAGTGCTCCATGGTGCCCATGAGCCCGTGGAGCAGCACCACCGGCTCGCCGCGACCACGCTCGAGCCAGCGGAAGGTCGGATGCAGGGTGTTCATCGTGGCCTCCTCTCGATCGACGTCGGGTTCACCGCACGTCCCCATGTCCATGCGCTGACGGGAGCGACGAAGGAAGCGGACCATCGCGCGGAGCTGAATCCGAAGGTGGCGCGGCATCTCGAGCTCGATCGTGCGGAGGGCAGATCAGCCTGGCCCGCGGCGATGGGGAGCCGCCGGCCGGGCCCGGGTCTCGGCCCGAGCGCGTCCGCTCCGAGCATCGGCCGCACGCGAGGGAGGCTGGTCTCCACGTAAGGCCAGCATGACCGACGCGTATGACCGCAATGCCCGGCGCGCGGTGAAGATTGGGTGACGGCACGGTCAGCGCGCGGGTCGGGACGGTGACGCGCCCATGAAGTTTTCGCAACGCTCCGGGCGCCCGTGCTACGGTGCGCGCGTGCCCGGCCGCAAGCGCGCTCTGTTCCTCGATTGGGGCGGCACCCTCGCCGTCACCCGCGACAATCGCACCGTGGTCGATACGAACGGCCACCCCCGTCTCGCGCCCAACGTCGCGGTGTGCCTGGCTCGTGAGCGGCCCCGCTTCGACGCGTGCTTCATCGTGTCCAACCAGGCGCGGATCTCGCGCGGCGAGATCAGCGAGGCCGAGGTGCTCCGTCGCTTCCGGTGGGCCGACGAGCAGCTCGGCCGGCCGTTCACCGACTGGCGCCTGTGCCCGCATGGCGATGAGCACGACTGCGAGTGCCGCAAGCCGCGACCCGGAATGTTTCTCGACCTCGCGCGCGCCTGGGAGCTGGACCTGGCCGGCTCGACGCACGTCGGCGACTCCTCCAAGGATCGCGCAGCGGCCGTCGCCGCCGGGGTCGGGACGTTCGTGTGGGCGAAGGACTTCTTCGAGTGGAAGGTCGCGGCTAGCGGCTGATCAGCGGCATCAGACGCTGCCCGACGGCATGGGCAACGACATCTGCGCCTCGCCGGAGCCGCCGCCCTCGGGCAGGAGCACCCGCACCGTCGTGCCGCGTCCCTCCTCGCTGTCGATCGCCAGGTCGCCGGCGTGCGCCAGCACGAGGTGCTTGACGATGGCCAGGCCGAGCCCGGTGCCGCCCAGCTCGCGCGAGCGCGCCTTGTCGACCCGGTAGAAGCGCTCGGTGATCCGCGGCAGGTCGGCGCGCGGGATACCGACGCCGGTGTCGCTCACGCTCACCTCGATCCGCCCCTCCGCGGTCGGGCGAGCCCGCACCGTCACCGCGCCACCGGCCGGCGTGTACTTCACCGCGTTGTCGACGAGGTTGATGAGGATCTGGACCAGCCGGTCGTGGTCGGCCTGGACGGTGATGGCCTCGCTCACGTCGGCGGTGAGGGCCACCTCGCCGTCGCGGGCCTTGGCGGCGACCAGCTCCAGCACGGAATCGACCAGCGGCCGCAGCGGCGTCGGCGCCAGTCGCAGCGAGACCTTGCCCAGCTCGATGTTGGAGAGATCGGTGAGGTCGTTGAGCAGCCGGCCCAGCCGCTCGGTGTGACGGAAGGCGATCTCCACGAAGCGGTGCGCGTGCTCGCGCTCCTCCAGCGCGCCGCCCAGCAGCGTCTCCAGGTAGCCCTGGATCGCGGTCAATGGCGTGCGCAGCTCGTGGGAGACGTTGGCGATGAACTCGGTGCGCACGTGCTCGAGCCGGCGCAGCTCGGTCACGTCGTCGATCACCAGCACCAGCCCCGGCTCCTCGCCGCCCAGCCGCAGCGGCACCGCGGTGACGCGCAGCGTGCGGTCCACCGGGTGGATCAGCCGCAGCTCGGTCCGGAAGACGCCGCCGGCCGTGCGCCCGGAGCGGAAGATCTCGTGCAGGTCGGCGTTGCGAATCACCTCGAGGAACGGCTTGCCCTCCCCACGCCCGGCGCCCACGCCGAACATCGCGCGGGCCCGCTCGTTCATGAGCAGGATGCTCTCCTGGCCGTCGACGGCCACCACGCCCTCCACCATGCCGTCGAGGATCGCCGTGGCCTTCGCCCGCTCCTGCCTCGAGGTTCTGCGATCTGCTCGCGCAGGCGCAGCACCATGACGTTGAGCGCCCGGCCGAGCGCGCCCAGCTCGTCCTCCGAGCGCACCGGCGCCCGGACCGCGAACTGCCCCTCGCTCATCTGCCGGGCGATGGCCTGCATCTCGACCACCGGACGCGTCACCCGCCCGGCGACGAAGATCCCGATGCCGAACGCCACCGCCAGCGCCACCAGGCCGCCGGCCAGCATCACGCGATTGATCTCGGCGTAGGACGACGTGACGGCCGACAGCGGCAGCGCCAGCCGCACCACGCCGATCACCCGGTCGGGGTCGTGCACGGGCAGCGCCACGTACAGCAGCGGCGCGAGAGTCGAGGCGCTGGCCCTGAGATCACGGCCCACCCGGCCGCCGAGCGCCGCGCGCACCTCCGGGCGGTCGCGGTGGTTGTCCAGGCGGCCGAGCTCGGCCGGCGCCACCTCGGAATCGCCCACCACCACGCCGTCGGGCCCGATGATCGTCACCCGCGACTCGGTGGGACGCGCGGCTCGGCGCACGAATGCGCCGAGCGCGGCGGCGCCGGCGCCGCGCGCCAGCAGGCCCCGTGCCTCGTCGTGGAGCAGCCGGCCAGCGGTGACCAACCTCCCCTCCAGCGAGGCGACCGCGAAGCGATCCAGCGCCCGGCCGAGGTAGAGCCCGGCCACGAGCATGCTGACCGCCACGAAGCCGACCAGCGTGAGCGTCAACTTGACGACGATCCGGCCGCGCACGAATCGGGTGAGACGGTGCAGCATGGGGGCCATCATAGCGCGTACCGATCGGGCCCAGGCGCTCCCAGGCGCTGCGACGTTCCCGCGGGAACGCGCGCGCCATCGTCGGCGGGTCGCTAGGGACCGAAGCGCTCGTCGACGGGAGGACGGACGCCGGCCGGCAGCGTGGTCGTCGCGCCGGTCTCCGGGTTGCGCACCGTGAGCGGGGGCACGTGCACCTCGCGCCCGTCGTGGAGCCGGCGCTCCCAGTGACCGGGGACCATGACCGTGCCCTCACCCGGCAGGGGAACGACGCGGGCCGGCACCCAGATCATCGAGTCCCGTACGACGGGCCGCGAGGCCACCGACGGCGTTCCCCGCATCGACGTGGCGTTCATCTGGTTGACCGCCTGCGAGGTGGTCGTGGGCCCGAGCGGCACCAGCATGGCGCCGCCAAGAACGCACCCGGCCGCGCCGCGGGCCAGCCGTCGAACGAGGCTAGGCATGCGGAGGTCCATCACGACGTCAGTGTACATCCGCCGCGCGGCGCGGCCCGGGTCAAGGGGCGTCTACTCGGTCTCGAACCGGTACCCCACGCCCTTGACGGTCACGATCCGTCGCTCCTCGGCGCCCAGCTTGGCGCGCAGGCGGCGGATGTGGACGTCCACGGTCCGCGATTCGATCTCGTCCGCCCGCGAGTAGCCCCAGACGCGGTTGAGGAGGTGCTCGCGCGACAGCACGCGCCCGGCGGCCTCCAGCAGCGAGTGGAGGAGGTCGAACTCCTTGGGCGTCAGCTCCACCGGGCGGCCGGCGACCGTCACGACGTGACGGGCGGTGTCGAGGCTCACGCCGCCGACGCCGAGCGGCCGGACCGTCTCGTCGGGGCGGGCGCGGCGCAGCACCGCCCGCACCCGCGCCACCAGCTCCTTCGGTGAGAACGGCTTGGCGACGTAGTCGTCGGCGCCCATCTCCAGTCCCACGATGCGGTCCACCTCGTCGGCCTTGGCGGTCAGCATGATGATCGGCACCGCGGCCGTCGCCGGATCCCCGCGCAGCCGGCGGCAGACCTCGAGCCCGCCCATCTCCGGCAGCATCAGGTCGAGCACGACGAGGTCGGGCGCGGCGGTCCGCACCCGGGTCAGCGCTTCGGCGCCGGTGGCGGCGGTGCGGCAGCGGAAGCCGTCGCGCGTGAGGTGATGGACGATGAGGTTGCGGATGTCCGGCTCGTCCTCGACGACCAGGACGTCGGGGGCCACGGCGTCAGCGGCCGGTCAAACGCCGAGCAGCCGCAGCAGGTACCACGTGGCGGCGGCGACGAGCGCGGAGGCTGGTATGGTCAGGATCCACGCCCATACGATACGGCCGGCCACGCCCCACCGCACGGCCGACAAGCGCTGCAGGGCGCCGACGCCCATGATGGCGCCGCTGATCGTATGCGTGGTCGAGACCGGGATACCGGCCACCGCCGTGCCGATCAGGGTCACCGCCCCGGCGGTCTCGGCGCAGAAGCCGCCCACCGGACGCAGCTTGGTGATGCGCATCCCCATGGTCTTCACGATCCGCCACCCGCCCGCCATGGTGCCGAGCGCGAGCGAGGCGTGGGCGGCCATCACCACCCAGAACGGCACATAGAACTCGGAGCCGAGGTGGCCGGTCGAGAACAGCAGGACGGCGATGATGCCCATGGTCTTCTGGGCGTCGTTCGTCCCGTGGCCGAGGCTGTAGGCGGCCGCCGACACGAGCTGCCCGCGGCGGAAGATGCGGTCGACGCGCCCGGGAGTGGCATTGCGGAAGACCCAGAACGTCAGGAGCATCATCAGGAAGCCGACCACGAAGCCGGCCAGCGGCGCCACCACCATGAAGACGCCGATCTTGATGAGGCCGGGCGCCACCAGGGAGGCCAGGCCCGCCTTGGCCACCGCGGCGCCGGCGAAGCCGCCGATGAGGGCGTGCGACGACGAGGTCGGCAGCCCCCACCACCACGTGACGAGGTCCCAGGCGATGGCGCCGACGAGGCCGGCCAGGATCACCCACTGGTCGACGATGCCGGGGTCCACGACGCCCCTGCCCACGGTCGTGGCCACCTGCACGCCGAATCCGAACGCCGCCACGAAGTTGAAGAAGGCCGCCCACACCACCGCCTGCAGCGGGGTGAGCACACGGGTGGAGACGACGGTCGCGATCGAGTTGGCGGCATCGTGGAAGCCGTTGATGAAGTCGAAGATCAGCGCGACGAGGACAATGAGGACGACGATGGAGAGCACGGCGCGATCAGGCCATCTTCAGGATGATCCCCTCGATCACGTTGGCGACGTCCTCACAGCGGTCGGTCACGATCTCCATCGTCTCGTAGATCTCTTTCCACTTGATCACCTCGATGGGATCGGCCTGCTCGTCGAACAGGGCCGCCAGGCTGTCGCGCAGCAGGTTGTCGGCGCTGTTCTCGAGGCGATTGACCTCGACCGCCTGGTCGTGGAAGCCGGGATCCATCGTGCGCAGGCACTTGATGGCCCGGTCCATGGCGTGGGTCTGTTGCACGATCACCTCGGCCATGGCCCGGGAGGCCGAGGTCGGCTCCTTGATGCGGTAGACCACCAGCCGCTCGGCGGCCGCCTCGATGTAGTCGAGCACGTCGTCCAGGCGGGTGGCGAGGTCGTGGATGTCCTCGCGGTCGAGCGGCGTGATGAACGTGGTGTTGAGCTTCTTCACGATCTCGTGGGTGATCTGGTCGCCCTGGTGCTCCACTTCCTTGATCGCGTGGGCCTTGGCCCGGGCGTCGCTGAAGTTGTGGACCAGGTCGTGCAAGAGCTGGGCGGCGTTGATGATGTGCTGCGACTGCCGCTCGAACAGGTCGAAGAACCGGACCTCACGCGGGATCAGCGAGAACATCTGGTCCGGAGTGTAACGGAAACGTTACGACTGCGCCAGCACCGCGCTACAGCGTGCGCAGTGCGAGCGGCGGCAAGTCCAGGACGCGCCGACGGGCCAGCGCCCAGATGGCCTCCAGCCCGTCCGTCAGCGCCGGGGCCGTAGCCGCCAGGCAGCGAACCAGGACGCCCCGCCGCGGCAGCCTGGCCGCGGCGGCCGTCAGGCCGTCCGTGGCGGCCAGCACGTGCGGCAGATCGGTGACGACATCGTCGAGTCCCGCGTCGCTCACGACGACGACCGTCGCGAAGTACGGCCGCCCCTCGGCAAACCCGAGCCCACACCACCGCTCACCGCCCGAAAGGACGAACCGATCGTAGAGCACCAGGCCCGCGGCGTCCCGGACCGTCAGCGCGCTGTCGAGCAGCGCGAATCGCCACGCCTCGCCCCGGGCCACGCGGCCCGCGGCGAACGCGTCGATCGCGAGCAGCGTGGCGCCCGCGCCCGCCTCGACCACGAGCGACTGCCGCAGCGCCGCCCCCGCCGAGGGGATGGTGTGATCCGGTACCCATTCGACGACCGCGCCGGGCGCGAGAGCCACGCGCACGCGCTGAACGGCCGGGTCGCCGGCCGCGCGATACACCCGGGTCGCCGACGGCGTGGTGAGGCAGGCGTGGGCGCCGGGGCCGACCTCGACGTCGATCGTGAGCCGATCACCGCCCAGCACGCCGCCGGTCGGATTCAGCATCGAGACGACGGCGGCGGCGTCAGCGAGCGCGACCGGCGCCAGCACCTGCAGCGGCAGCGTGGAACGGCAGCCGCTCAGGACGGTGGCGGCGCCGCGCCGCTCGAAGCGCAGGCGCAGCGCGCCGTCACGGCCGACGCGTGAGGCGGTGCTCACGCGGGCGTGAGGAGCAGCTCGTGGCGGAGCCAGTCGATGATCGCGTCCACCCCCTCGCCGCTCTTGAGGTTGGTGAACACGAACGGCCGGCCGGCGCGCTGGCGGCGGGCGTCGCGATCCATCACGCCCAGGTCAGCGCCCACGTGGGGCGCCAGGTCGATCTTGTTGATGACGAGCAGATCGGAGCGCGTGATGCCCGGGCCACCCTTGCGCGGGATCTTCTCGCCCTCCGCCACGTCGATCACGTAGATCGTCGCGTCGACCAGCTCGGGACTGAACGTCGCCGCCAGGTTGTCCCCTCCACTCTCGATGAGCAGGAGGTCGAGGCCCGGAAACTTCTGATTGAGCGCGCGTACCGCTTCCAGGTTCACCGATGCGTCTTCCCGGATCGCCGTGTGCGGGCAGCCGCCCGTCTCCACGCCGACCACGCGCGCGGGCGGCAGGGCGCCGCGCCGCACGAGGAACTCCGCGTCCTCCCGCGTGTAGATGTCGTTGGTGATCACGGCCATGTCGAGCACGTCGCGCAGCCGCAGGCAGAGCGCCTCGGTGAGCGCGGTCTTGCCGGAGCCGACGGGGCCGCCGATGCCGATCTTGAGCGGGCGTGGCAGCGGGGTGCTCATGAGCGAAAGAGTCTCGTGTCGAGCGTGGCGTGGCGGATGCCGGCCAGCTCGAGTCCGGGGTTGAACGACCACATGTCGGCCGGCGTCGCCGTCGCCGCGGCCGCCGCCAGCCGCGCGATGCGAGGACGCATCGCCGCCAGAACGCGCTGCCCGTCGAGCTGGCCGAGCGCGATCAGCCGCAGGCCGGCGCCGACCAGTAGCGCCGCCGTCGAGTGCAGGTACGCCGCCGCAGCCACCTCCGGCTCGACGCCGGCGCGGCCGAGCGCGGCGCCGAACACCGCCGCGTGGTGGCCGGGCGCGAGCCCCTCGTCGACCGCGCGCGCCAGCTCGGCCAGGACGCCATCGGCGCCCAGCGCGGCGGCCACGCGCAACGTCTGCCGCCCCATCTGGCGGCTGGCCTCGCGCGTCTCCGGCACCACCTTCATCGCCTCCAGCCGCTCGTCCAGCGCGATCCATCCGGTCATGTCGCCCTCGGCGGCGAAGCGCGCCGCCGCCGCCACCGCCACCGCGTCGGCCGGGCCGGCCGATCCCTCGAGGTGCGCCGCGATGCAGGCCTCCAGTCCGGCGCGATCACGCACGACACCGTCCTGCACGTAGGTCTCGAGCCCCAGCGAATGGGCGAAGCCGCCGGCCGGAAACAGCCCATCGGCGAACTGCAGCACCGCCAGCCACGCCTCAGTCATGCCGGTGCCCCTGGCCGAGCGGCACGAAAACCGCGTGGGTCCGCTCGAACGGAATGCCGAGACGCTGGAGCACCTGGTCCATGGCCGGATCGTCCGGCACCAGCAAGCGCTCGCCATCCACCGCCAGCGTGAAGTGTCGGTTCCCGACCTCGAAGGCGATGCGCAAGCCCTCCTCGCGCGACCGCGGTCGCATCGCCAACACCGCCTCCGGCGCCGCTTCGACGACGACATACCAGTCCGCCTCGACGTGCAGCACCTGCCCCGGCGCCAGCACACTCCCCGTCGGCAACGCCAACACCAGCTCCCGCCCCCCCCGCGTCACCACCCGCCGCCGCCCCCACCGCCTCTCCTCCGCCGTCAACACCAGCTCGTCCCTCACCCGCCCCGCACAGCCTCTCGCAGCACATGCTGCACGAATCTCCGTGACGATCGTCAACCCGGCAATCACTCCGCCCCCCTCGATCTGCGCGAGGCGTATGCCCCATACGCCGCCGGGCTGCGCGCCCCACCCCTTACCACCAAACCGTGAGAAGAATGTTGAATAGATCAGGGCGATCAAAACGGTCCAGATGCTAGGCGGCGACGAGCACGGAGCGAGACGTAGCCCGAGCTACGCCGCAGCGAGGAGCGCAGCGCCAACGACGCAGATGGCCGTTTTCATCGCCCGTTCAAAATAGGAAGTACCGCTGGGCCATGGGGAGGACGCTCGCGGGCTCGCACGTCAACCGCTCGCCATCCGCGCGCACTTCATACGTCTCCGGATCCACCTCGATCCGCGGCAACGCGTCGTTGTGAATCATGTCTCGCTTGCCGATCCCCCGGCAGCGCGACACTGCCACCGCCCGCTTCGTGAGGCCGAGCCGGGCCGGCACGTCGGCCGCCAGCGCGGCCGCCGACACGAAGACCAGCGACGTGGAGCCGCGCGCCCGACCCAGCGCGCCGAACATCGGACGATAGAGCACCGGCTGCGGCGTCGGGATCGACGCGTTCGGATCGCCCATGGCCGCCCACGCGATGAGGCCGCCCTTCACCACCAGCTCCGGCTTCACGCCGAAGAACGCCGGCTTCCACACGACCAGGTCGGCGAGCTTGCCGCGCTCGATCGAGCCCACGTGCTCGGCCAGCCCGTGGGCGATGGCCGGGTTGATCGTGTACTTCGCCACGTAGCGCTTCACGCGCCGGTTGTCGTCGCCGGCGATCTCGCCGGGCAGGGCGCCGCGCTGCTTCTTCATCTTGTCGGCGGTCTGCCAGGTGCGGATGATCACCTCGCCGATCCGCCCCATGGCCTGCGAGTCGGAGGACATCATGCTGATGGCACCGAGGTCGTGCAGGACGTCCTCGGCCGCGATCGTCTCGGCACGGATGCGCGACTCCGCAAACGCCAGGTCCTCGGGGATCGCGGCGTTGAGGTGATGACAGACCATCAGCATGTCGAGGTGCTCGTCCATCGTGTTCACGGTGAACGGCATCGTCGGGTTCGTGGACGACGGCAGGCAGTTGGGCTCCCCGACCACCCGGATGATGTCGGGCGCGTGGCCGCCGCCCGCCCCCTCGGTGTGGTAGGTGTGGATCGTCCGGCCCTTGAAGGCGCGGATCGAGTCCTCGACGAACCCCGCCTCGTTCAGCGTGTCGGTGTGGATCGCCACCTGCACGTCGTACTCCTCGGCCACCGACAGCGCGCAGTCGATGGCGGACGGCGTCGTCCCCCAGTCCTCGTGCAGCTTGAGGCCGATGACCCCGGCCGCGATCTGCTCGCGCAGGGGGTCGGGGGCCGAGGCGTTGCCCTTGCCGAGGAACCCGAGGTTGACCGGAAACTCCTCGGAGGCCTCGAGCATCCGGTGGATGTTCCACTCGCCGGGCGTGCACGTGGTGGCGGCGGTGCCCGTCGCCGGCCCGGTGCCCCCGCCCAGCAGCGTCGTGAGCCCGGCGCTGATCGCCTCGGTCACGATCTGCGGGCAGATGAAGTGGATGTGGGTGTCGAGCCCGCCGGCCGTGACGATGCGGCCTTCGGCCGCGATGACTTCAGTCGCCGCACCGACCGTCATTCCCGCAGTCACTCCCGCCATCAGGTCCGGGTTGCCGGATTTTCCAACCGCGACGATGCGCCCGTCGCGGATGCCGATGTCGGCCTTGACGATCCCCCAGTGGTCGACGATGACGGCGTTGGTGATCACCGTGTCGAGGGTCTGGTCGGCCCGGGTCGCGCGCGCCGACTGCCCCATGCCGTCGCGGATCACCTTGCCGCCGCCGAACTTCGCCTCCTCGCCGGGCACCGTGAGGTCGCGCTCGATGCGGATCAGAAGGTCGGTGTCGGCCAGGCGGACGCGGTCGCCGGTGGTGGGACCGTAGAGGTCAGCGTACTGCCGTCGCGGGATCCGCAGGGTCATTGTAGCGGGCTCGGCGAGGCCTTCATTGCCTCTCCCACTCGGCCAGGCGGCCCAGGGCGGCGTCGCGGGTGCCGCCCTGGGTCAACCCGTTGAGGCCGAAGACCCGGCGCGCGCCGGCCAGCTCCACCAGCGTCACGCGCTTCTCATCCCCGGGCTCGAAGCGCACGGCCGTGCCCGCCGGGATATTCAGCCGCATGCCGAACGCCGGGGCCCGATCGAACCGCAGCGCGCGGTTGGCCTCGAAGAAGTGAAAGTGCGAGCCGACCTGGATGGGCCGGTCGCCGGTGTTGGCAACGGTCAGCTCGACGGTGCGGCGTCCGGCGTTCGCCACGATATCACCGTCCCCCAGCAAATATTCTCCTGGAATCACGCGGTTCCTCCCTCGGCTGTGAGGAGCAGCTTGTAGTAGAACGCGGTCGCGTGGAGCGCGCCGCCGGCGCTCTGGGCGTAGCGCGGGATCTCGCCCACGCGCTGCCAGCCGACCGACGCGTACAGCCGCTCCGACGGATCGCCGGCCCGGGTGTCGAGCACCAGCGTTGTGCGGCCGAGCCGGCGGGCGTGCTCCTCGCAGGCCTGCATGAGCGCGCGGCCGAGCCCCTGCCGGCGGGCGGCGCCGAGCACCATCACCTTCGCGACCTCGGCCCGGTGCCGGCCGTTCTCCCGCATCGCCAGCTCGAGCTGGGCGCTGCCCACGACGGCCCCGTCGGCAGCGCGGGCGGCCAGCAGCACGCGGGAGCCTTCTTCGACGTCGGCGGCGACCGTGCGCCAGTACGCTTCCGCGGTGGTGCGTGCCAGCGGCGGCAGGAAACCCAGCGACGCCCCCGAGCCGACGGCGTCCCGCAGCAGGGCGATCAGCGCCGGCTCGGCGGCGCGCACCGCCGGCGGCGTCAGGGCCTCGACGAGGGCTCCCATGACGTCAGCGGATGGGGCGATGGACGGTGACGAGCTTGGTGCCGTCGGGGAAGGTGCCTTCCACCTGCACCTCGTCGATCATCTCCGGCACGCCCTCCATGACGTCCTCGCGTCGGAGGATGTCGAGCCCGGAGGCCATCAGGTCGGACACGGTGCGGCCGTCGCGGATGCCCTCGAGGATCTCGGCGGTGATGATGGCCAGCGCCTCGGGGTGGTTGAGCTTGAGGCCGCGGGCGCGGCGACGGCGCGCCAGCTCAGCCGCGGTGAAGATGAGCAGCTTCTCCTGCTCGCGAGGCGTGAGGTGCATGGCTAGGCCACGTTATACCGCAAGATGGTGGCGCACGGTCTCCAGGCGCAGCTGGGCGGTCGGCCCGCCGGCCACGACGGCGCCCTTGGCCATGATCACGTAGGCGTCGGCGAGCCGCTCGGCGAAGTCCAGGTACTGCTCGACCAGCAGCACCGCCAGGCCGAGCTCGGTCCGGATCCTCCGGATGGCGTCTTCGATCTCCAGGACGATCGAAGGCTGGATGCCCTCGGTCGGCTCGTCGAACATCAGGAGCTTCGGCCTGGTGAGCAAGGCGCGGCCGATCGCCAGCATCTGCTGCTCGCCGCCGGAGAGGACCCCGCCCTTGCGGGCGAGGAGCCGCTTCAGCGTCGGGAACAGCGCCAGCGCCTCGTCGAGATCACGCGCGCGGCCACAGCCGAGCAGCGACATGCGCAGATTCTCTTCGACGGTCAGGTGCGGGAAGATCTCGCGGCCCTGGGGCACGTAGCCGATCCCGGCCCGGGCCCGCCGGTCCGGCGCCCACCGCGTCACGTCCACGCCGTCCAGCATCACGCGGCCGCCACGGGGGGACAGCAGGCCCATGATCGTCTTCAGCAGGGTCGTCTTGCCCACGCCGTTACGCCCCATGAGACACACGACCTGCCCTGACGACACGTTCAGGTCGACGCCCCACAGGATCTGCGAGCCGCCGTAGCCGGCCTCGAGCTTCTCAACGGACAGCATCGGCCGTTTCCCGATCTCGATTCACAGGCTCACCTCGCCGCCTCGACGGCGTCTCGGCTCGCACGATCTTCGTTCACAGGCTCACCTCGCCGCCTCGACGGCGTCTCGGCTCGCACTGCCACGCCCGAGGTACACCTCGAGCACCCGGGGGTCGCGCTGGACCTGGTCGACCGGGCCTTCGCAGAGGACGGTGCCCTGGTGGAGCACCGTGACCGTGCGCGCGATCTGGCGCACGAACTCCATGTCGTGCTCGATGACCAGCACCGACCGCTCGGCCGCGATGGACAGAAGCAGGTCGCCGGTGCGCGCCGTCTCCTCGTCGGTGAGGCCGGCCACCGGCTCGTCGACCAGCAGCAGCTCGGGATCCTGGGCGATGACCATGCCGATCTCCAGCCACTGCTTCTCGCCGTGCGACAGTACGCCGGCCTGGGCGCCGGCCTGGCCACCGAGCCCGACCGTGGTCAGCGTGGCGGCGATGCGGTCGCGCGCCTCGGCGGCGTCGCGCCTCAGCAACGTGCTCATCACGCCCTTGCTCGGCCGGCGCAGCGACAGCTCGACGTTCTCCCACACCGTGAGATTCACGAACACCGACGGCGTCTGGAACTTGCGCCCGATGCCGAGGGCGGCGATCTGGTTCTCGGCCATGGTCGTGAGGTCGGTACTGCGCCCGAAGATCACGCGGCCGTGCACGGGCTTCACGCGCCCCGAGATGACGTCGAGCAGCGTCGTCTTGCCGGCGCCGTTGGGTCCGATGACCACGCGCAGCTCGCGCCGGTCCATGAAGAAGTTGAGCCGGTCGAGGGCCTTGAAGCCCTCGTAGGAGACGGTCACGTCCTCCAGGTAGACGATGGCCACTATTGTAGCGGGGGCCGTGAGGCCGGCTCCGGACGTGGGTGGCCTGTTCGAGGTGCGGGCCCGCTGACGTTGTTCTCACCGACTGATTGAACTTGCGCCAGGCCCAGACGGGCGCCGGCATTCACGTTGGTGCGGCCCACCAAAAAACCTCGGAAGCGCCCACACAGACGCTGGAGGCCGCCGACGACGCCGTCGGGGAAGAACAGCACGACGCCCATGAAGAGCGCCCCAAGGAACAGGAGCCAGAGGTCGGGGTAGCTGGTGGTGAGCCAGGACTGGATCCAGTTCACGCCGATGGCGCCCACCACGGCGCCGACCAGCGTGCCGCGCCCGCCGGCGGCGACCCACACCACCATCTCGATCGACGGCAGCACGCCGATCTTGGCCGGCGTGATGATGCCGACCTGCGGCACGTAGAGCGCGCCGGCGACGCCGGCCAGCACCGCCGAGACCACGAAGACGAAGAGCTTGTAGTCGGCCGGCGAGTAGCCGGAGAAGAGCACCCGCGTCTCGCTGTCGCGGATGGCGACCAGCACCTTCCCCGCCCGTGAGCGCGTGATCCACCGGCACAGCGCCCAGGCCGCGACCAGCACGACGGCCGTGATCACGTAGAGCAGGCGCTGCGTGGACGGCTGGTTGAGCGGCACGCCGAAGAAGGTCTTGAAGTCGGCGAGGCCGTTGGTGCCGCCCAGGTTCATCTCGTTACGGTTGAACACCAGCCACGCCGACAGTGCGAGCGCCTGGGTGATGATCGACAGGTAGACGCCGCGGATGCGGCTGCGGAACGCCAGGAAGCCGAAGACCAGGGCGAACAGCGCGGGGACCACGATGATCGCCACCACCGTGAAGGACGCGCTGTAGAACGGCCGCCAGAAGAAGGGCAGCTCCTTCACCTGGTTCCACACCATGAAGTCCGGCAGCGCGCTCTGGTAGACGCTCTTGGCACCGATCTCCAGCATGAGGTGCATGCCCATCGCGTACGCCCCGAGACCGAAGAACACGCCGTGGCCCAGGCTCAGCACGCCGGCGTAGCCCCACAGGAGATCGAGGCCGAGCGCCAGGATCGCGTAGGTCAGAAACTTGCCGAAGAGGTTCAGCGTGAAGTTCGAGACGTGCAGGGGCGAGCCGGGCGGCAGCATGTTGCCGAGCGGCATTCCCACGACGAGGACCAGCGCCGCCACCACCAGCAGCAGGCGATCAGGCTTCAGCATTCCGCCCGCGGGTGGCGAACAGGCCGGCCGGTCGGCGCTGCAAGAACAGGATGACCGCGATCAGGATGGCGACCTTGGCGAAGACGGCGCCCAGGGCCGGCTCGATGCCCTTGTTGAGGCCGCCGATCCCCGCCGCGGCCAGGATCGTGCCGGCCAGCTTCCCCACGCCGCCGGTGACGACGACCATGAAGGAGTCGACGATGTAGTTCTGGCCCAGCGACGGCCCCACGTTGCCGATCTGGGTGAGCGCGCAGCCGGCCAGCCCGGCCAGCCCGGCGCCGAGCGCGAACGTGGTGGCGTCGACCAGCGAGGCGCGCACGCCCAGGCAGGCGCTCATCGCGCGGTTCTGGGTGACCGCGCGGATGCGCAGCCCGGCCGAGCTCCTGAAGAGCAGCCAGTACATGGTGGCGACGCTGACGGTGGCGAGGCCGATGATGAACACCCGGTTGTAGGGCAGCGTGAGCCCGACCATCACCGGCACGCCGCCCGACAGCCAGCGCGGCGCGCTGACGTCGACGTTGGCGGCGCCGAACCAGAGGCGCAGGCTCTGCTGGATGATGAGTGAGGCGCCCCACGTGAGCAGCAGCGTCTCCAGCGGCCGTCCATAGAGGAAGCGGATGACCCCACGCTCGAGGACGACCCCGGCGGCCGCCGCCACCAGAAACGACAACGGCAGCGCCACCAGGAAATAGGCGTCGACGGCCTGCGGCCACGCCTCCCGGAACCAGTTCTGGACGACGAACGTCGTGTAGGCGCCGAGCGCCATGAGCTCGCCGTGGGCCATGTTGATGACGCCCATCAGCCCGAACACGATCGCCAGCCCCAGCGCCATGAGGAGCAGGATCGAGGCGAGCGAGGCGCCCTGGAACGCGGTCTCCAGCGAGGTCGTCAGCAGCGTCCACCGCTCGATCTTCTTGACGGCGGCCGCGGCCGCCTCGCGCTCGGCCGGGGACGCCGCGGTATCCGCCTCCAGGCGCTTCAACGCCGGCACCGCGCCGAGCGAGTGCAGCCCACCCAGCGCGGTGGCGGCCGCCGTGCGGGTGGCCGCGTCGCCGTGGGCGAGCCGGATGAGGGCGAGTGCCTCGACCAGCGCGTGCCGCACCCACGGATCCCCCTCCTTCGCCAGCGCGGCTTCGACGATCGGCGCGGTCGCCGCGTCGGCCTGGTTGCCGAGCTTGACGGCGGCGCCGCGCCGCACGTCGGGGTCGGGATCGGCGAACTGCCCGCGCGTCTCGTCGGCGTCGAGGAACGGCTTGATCGCGATGCGGAGCCGCCGGTCGGCCGCGACCTCGACCAGGTCGGTGAGCGGCACCGTGCCGAGCGGGGCGCCGTCGTACGCGGCCTTGATCTCGATGAGGTCCCGGTCGCCCTGCGTCGACTTGGTGCCGCCGACGACTATTTGTAGCGAGGTCCGCGAGTCCGGCTTGGACCGACCGTACACCATGCCGTCGCGCAGCGCGCCGAGGAACGCGAGCCACCTCGGGTCACCGGTCTTGCCGATGACGGCCACGGCCGCGTCCCGCCGCTCGGCGTCGGCGCCGGCCAGGTCGGCCAGCGCGCGCTCGACGTTGGCGGCGGGCGCGGCGGCGTGACCCACGGCCGGAGCCGTGAGCCACGCCACGAGCAGTGCGAGCGCCAGGACGCGCATCATGCCTTCTTCTGGTACGTTCCCTTCTCCTTCACCCAGTCGCAGCCCTTGTCGGGGCTGGTGTACGCGCTCCACGGCTCGGCCTTCACGAGGCCCTTGGAGCGCGAGACGACCTTGAACTGGCCGTCCTTCAGGATCTCGCCGATGAGCACCGGCTTGTAGGTGTGGTGGTTGGTCTCGTCCATCTTGATCTTGCCGCCGGGGGCGAGGAACTCCTGGCCGTAGACGGCCTTGCGGACGGCGTCGACCTCGATCGCCTTCGCCTTCTCGACGGCCTGCTTCCAGATGTACACCCCGAAGTAGGCGGCCTCCATCGGGTCGTCGGTCACGCGCTTGGCGCCGCCGGGCAGCTTGCTCTTCTGGGCGTACTCCTTGAACGCGTTCACGAACTTCTTGTTCTGCGGCGCGTCCACCGACTGGTAGTAGTTCCAGGCGGCCAGGTGACCGACGAGGGCGGAGGTGTCCATACCGCGCAGCTCGTCCTCGGCCACGCTGAAGGCCATGATCGGCGCGTTCTCGCTGCGCAGCCCCTGGTTGCCGAACTCCTTGTAGAAGGGCACGTTGGAGTCGCCGTTGATCGTCGAGAGCACGGTCGCGCTGCCGCCGGAGGCGAAGCGCTTGATCTTGCCGACGATCGTCTGATAGTCCTGATGGTTGAACGGCGTGTACTCCTCCTCGATGTTCTCCTTCGGCACGCCCTTGGCCAGTAGGAACGCGCGCAGTATCTTGTTCGCCGTGCGCGGAAATACATAGTCGGTGCCGAGCAGGTAGAACTTCTTGTAGCTTCCTCCTTCTTTGGACATCATGTATTCCGCCGCCGGAATCAACTGCTGATTGGGTGTTGCTCCCGTATAGAACACGTTCTTGCTGCACTCCTCGCCCTCGTACTGGACCGGGTAGAAGAGCAGCCCGTTGTTGTTCTCGAACACCGGCAGCACCGACTTGCGGCTCACCGAGGTCCAGCACCCGAAGGTGACGGCCACCTTGTCCTGCAGCAGCAGCTGCTTGGCCTTCTCCGCGAAGAGGTCCCAGTTCGACGCGGGGTCCACGACGACGGGCTGCAGCTTGCGGCCCAGCACCCCGCCCTTGGCGTTGATCTCCTCCACGGCCATGAGGACGACGTCGCGCAGCGAGACCTCGCTGATCGCCATCGTGCCGGAGAGCGAGTGGAGGACACCGATCTTGATCGGCTCCTTGCTCTGCGCCGTGATGATGCCCGGCAGACCACCGAGCGCCGCCACCCCGGCGCCGGCAGCCAGGCTGCCCTTGAGGAAGTCTCTGCGTGAGTACGCGCCCATGACGTCTCCTTTGTCCCGCACCGGGTTCACAGCACGCGGCCGCCCTGCCGCCACGGAGACGTCGTTGTCCCGCTTGAAGGCGGTGCATAGCAAGGGGTGTACCGAGCGGGAAGTACTGGAAATCGCTGGTGGCGCCGGTGTCGGCGCGACCAGGCCTGCCTAAATCCGAGGCAGATCCTCGGTGACTGACTCGGAGACGAGCAGTGCGCGGGCGATCTCGACCATGGGGCGCCGACTGTTCATGGCGGCCCGGCGCAGGCGGCGGAAGGCATCCTCCTCGGTGAGATTGAGTCGGTCCATGATCCGGCCCTTGGCGCGCTCGATGACCTTGCGCTCCTCGAGCGCCTGCCGGAGCTGGCGGGTCTCCGCGAAGCGGGCCACCACCAGGTCGAGCGTGGGTGCCAGCTCCGCCGGCCGCAGCGGCTTGAGCAGGTACGCCATGACGCCGCCGGCCTGAGCACGGGCGACCAGCTCGTCACGGGTGTGACTCGTGAAGAGCACGACCGGGCAGCCGGTGGCGCTGGTCACGGCGGAGGCCGCCGCCACCCCGTCACCGTCGGGCAAGCCGGCGGCGAAGATCGCCACGTCGGGCCGGGCGTGATTGATCATCGCCAGCGCATCGCCGCCCCGCGGCGCCTCGCCCACGACCTCCCCGCCCGCCGCGTCCACCGCCGCCCGCACGTCGGCCCGCGACGGCAGATGATCATCCACGACCACCACGCGCCACCTCGAACTCGTCCTCGTCATCACGTTCGCCATGCGCTCTGGCACCGCAAGCGCAATGCCACACCCATCTGTCACGAAATCAGCCTGTTGAACGCTCCACCTCGACTCGACAATGCCCAGCGCTTCGGCACGTCCGCCGACTTGCCGATTTCCAGAGCACGCAATGCCACGGGCGCCAGGAAGGTGGAGCGCGGTCGATCTGACTGCCGCTGGGGGGATCGGGGGAGCGGCGCCGCTCCCCCCATGTCGAAGATGCGGTGGAGCGGCGCCGCTCCCCCCGATGCTTGTCAAATATCGTAGTACAGCGCGAACTCCCACGGATGCGGGCGGAGCCGCACCGCGTCGACCTCGTTCTTCCGCTTGTACTCGATCCACGTCTCGATGACGTCGGGTGTGAACACGTCGCCCTTCAGCAGCCAGTCGTGGCTCTTCTCGAGGTTGTCGAGCACGATCGACAGGTCGCCGGGGAGCTGCTTGATCTTCTTCTGCTCGGCCGGCGGCAGCTCGTAGAGGTCCTTGTCCACCGGCTTGCCGGGATCGATCTTGTTGGCGATGCCGTCGAGACCGGCCATCACGCACGCCGCGAACGACAGGTACGGGTTGCAGGTCGGATCGGGCGTGCGGAACTCGATCCGCTTGGCGCCCTCCGACTTCGAGTACACCGGGATGCGGATGGCCGCCGACCGGTTGCGCTGGCTGTACACGAGGTTGATCGGCGCTTCATACCCAGGCACCAGCCGCTTGTAGGAGTTCGTCGACGGCGCGATCAGGGCGAGCAGCGCCGGCGCGTGCTTGAGGATGCCGCCGATGTAGTAGAGGCACATCTTGCTGATGTCGGCGTAGCCGCCCCGCTCGTAAAAGAGGTTCTTGCCACCCTTCCACAGCGACTGGTGGGTGTGCATGCCGGAGCCGTTGTCCTGGAACAGCGGCTTGGGCATGAACGTCGCGGTCTTGCCCCACTTCCGCGCGGTGTTCTTCGCGCAGTACTTGTACCAGAGTACTTTGTCGGCCATCTTCGTCAGCGTGTCGTAGCGCATGTCGATCTCGGTCTGCCCACCGGTCGCGACTTCGTGATGGTGGACTTCGACTCGGACGCCGACGCTCTCCAGGGCCAGGACCATGTCTGATCGAATGTCCTGGAACTGGTCCATCGGCGGCACCGGGAAGTACCCCTGCTTGTAGCGCGGCTTGTAGCCGAGGTTCGGCTGATCGGGGGTGCCCTCCTTGCCGCTGTTCCAGGCGCCCGCCACCGAGTCGATGAAGTAGTAACCCGAGTGGTAGTTCTGATCGAAGCGGATGGAATCGAAGAAGAAGAACTCCAGCTCCGGACCTATGAAGATCGTGTCGGCGACGCCGCTCTTCTTGACGTACGCTTCGGCTTTCTGCGCGATATATCGAGGGTCTCTCGTATACCACTTGCCAGTAACTGGATCTTTCACGTTGCAGATCAGGACCATCGTGGGCACCGCGGTGAACGGATCCATCTGGGCCGAGCTCGGGTCCGGGATCAGCAGCATGTCGGACTCGTCGATCGTCTGGAACCCGCGGATCGAGGAGCCGTCGAACCCGAGCCCGTCCTCGAAGATGCCCTCGCTGAGCTCGGAGACCGGGATCGAGAAGTGTTGCCAGAGGCCCGGCAGGTCGATGAAGCGGAGATCGACGATCTTGACGCCTTTCTCCTTGGCCAGCTTGAGGACGTCCTTGGCGGTCATGCGGAACTCCTTCTCCCTCGTGAGGTGTGAATAGTGCGGCCGGCGGCCCCGCCCGGGGCCACCGGCCCGAATACCTTAGTGAAGCACCCCGTCGAACGCAAGCCTGGCCGTCAGTGCGCGGGCCTCGCCTTGGCCTCGGCCGCCCGCGTCGCCTCCGTGAAGGCGCCGCTGCCCGACGCAAACTCGCTGTAGGAGCCGCCGCCCAGCGCGTACGCCGTCTCCGAGTGCTGCGAGAGGTCCAGGCCGACGACCTCGTCCTCGTCGCTGACCCGCAACCCGACGATCGCGTCCACCACCTTGAGGATCACGAAGGTCCCGACGATGGCCAGCGCGAAGGTCGCCAGCACCGCGACGATCTGCGTCCACAGCTGACCGGGGTTGCCGAAGAAGAGGCCGTCGGCGCCCGCCTCGTTCACCGCCTTGGTGGCGAACAGGCCCGTGGCGATCGCGCCCCAGGTGCCTCCCACGCCGTGGACGCCGACGACGTCCAGCGAGTCGTCGTAGCCGAGCTTCGACTTGAGGTTGCACGCCGTGTAGCAGAGGGCGCCGCCCAGCGCGCCGATGATGATCGACGACACCGGCCCCACGAAGCCGGCCGCCGGTGTGATGGCCACGAGGCCGGCCACCGCGCCGGAGGCGGCACCCAGCACCGTCGGCTTGCCGCGCATCATCCACTCGGTGAACATCCACCCCAGGGCGGCGGCGGCGGCGGCGGTGTTGGTCGCCAGGAACGCGGAGGCGGCCAGACCGTTGGCCTCGAGCGCGCTGCCGGCGTTGAACCCGAACCACCCGACCCACAGCATGGCGGCGCCGACCACCGTCAGCGGCAGGTTGTGGGGCTGCATCGGCTGGTGGCCATACCCCTTGCGCTTGCCGAGCATGATGGCGCACACCAGCGCGGAGACGCCGGACGAGATGTGCACGACGGTCCCACCGGCGAAGTCGAGCGCGCCGAGCTTCTTGAGCCAGCCGCCGTCACCCCACACCCAGTGCGCGAGCGGATCGTAGATGAACGTCGCCCACAGGACGGTGAAGAGCAGGAAGGCGGAGAATTTCTTGCGCTCGGCGAAGGCGCCCGTGATCAGGGCCGGCGTGATGATCGCGAACATCATCTGGAACAGCATGAACGCCTGGTGGGGGATCGTCTTGGAGTACGTGTCGAACGGCTCGGCGCCGACGCCGCGCAATCCGATCCAGTCGAGGCCGCCGATGATGCCGCCTACGTCGGGGCCGAACGCCAGGCTGTATCCCCACAGCACCCACTGGATGGAGATGACGGCCATGATGATGAAGCTCTGCATCAGCGTGGCGAGCGCGTTCTTCTGCCGCACCATGCCGCCGTAGAAGAGGGCGAGGCCGGGCGCCGTCATCATCAGCACCAGCGCGGAGGAGGTCAGGACCCACGCGGTGTCGCCCTTGTCGATCTTCGACGCGGGCGCCGGGGCGGGCGCGGCCGGCGCGGCCGCAGCCGGCTTGTCGGTGGCGGCCGGCGATGGCGCCGCGGGAGCCGGGGCCGGCGTCTGCGCGAGCGCGACGCCGAGGGTGGCGACAACCAGCAACGCTGCCAGCACGAGTGTGAGCCGTTTCACGGTGTCCTCCTGGACTAGAGCGCGCTCTGGTCGCGCTCGCCCGTCCGAATCCGAATGGCCGTTTCCACCGGCGACACGAAGATCTTGCCGTCGCCGATGTTGCCGGTTTTCGCCGCCCCCGCCACCACCTCGGCGACCTTGTCGACGAAGTGATCCGGCACGACCACCTCGATCTTGATCTTCGGAAGGAAGTCGACCGTGTATTCACCGCCGCGGTACAGCTCGGTGTGCCCCTTCTGCCGTCCGAAACCGCGCACCTCGGACACCGTCATCCCGATGATGCCGATCCCGGTCAAGGCCTCCTTGACGTCGTCCAGCTTGAACGGCTTGATGATCGCCTCGACCTTCTTCATATACGCACGGCCCTCCCGGATAGACCGTGCACAGCAACGCTCATGCCGTAGCCTGAGCGCCGCCGGGACCAAGAAAATCAGAAGGTTATAGCTCGACTTCCGACCGCGCCGCTACCGGCGGCTGCCTACGAAATGAGCAACCTCCGGGTCATTGCACGTGTTTCGGGCGCACCTCCCACCTGTCGATGTTTTCGTTTTCGCGCGCCGGCTCCGCCGGCGCAATCCTGGCCTCGGGGGAGGTATCCGAGGGGGCCGTCGAGGCCCCCTCCGACTGAAGTGTGGAGCGCGCCGTCAGGCGCGCGACGACCGTTGAAGGAGGGCAACGCCCCCCTTCAAGGTCGTCGCTGCGGGATATTGTGCTTGCGCATCTTGGAGTACAGCGTGGGCCGGCGCAGGCCGAGCAGCGCGGCGGCGGCCTGCTTGTTCCAGCGCGTCGCGTCCAGCGCCTTGAGGATCGAGGCGCGCTCGATCTCCTCCAGCGAGCCGGCCGGCACCTCGGAGGGCGCGATGGCGCCCGCCAGGCCGCCCTCCCCGCCCCCGTGCTGCAACGACTCCGGCAGGTCGTTCAGCGTGACCTCGCGCCCCCGCGCCACCAGCACGGCCCGCTCGAGCGCGTGCTGAAGCTCGCGCACGTTCCCGGGCCACGCATAGCCGAGCAGCCGGCGATAGGCCTCGGGCTCGATCGCGTCGATCGCCCGCTGGTGCTTGGCCCGGTAGCGTTCCAGGAACGCGCGGATCAGCATCGGGAGATCGTCCCGTCGCTCGCGCAACGGCGGCACGCCGATGGTCACGGTGTTGATCCGGAAGTAGAGGTCCTGCCGGAGCTGCCCCTCCTTCACCGCCTGCTCGGGGCTGCGGTTGGTCGAGGAGAGCAGGCGGAAATCGACCGGGATCGATTTGGCACCGCCCAGGCGTCGCACCACCCGGTCTTCCAGCACACGCAGCAGCTTCGCCTGCAGGTCGATCGGCATCTCGGTGATCTCGTCCAGCAGCAGCGAGCCCTTGTGGGCCTCCTCCAGCAGACCGACCTTCTCGGTGGTGGCGCCGGTGAACGAGCCCTTGGTGTGGCCGAACAGCTCGGACTCGATCAGATCCTTGGGCAGCGCCGCGCAGTTGATCTTGATCCAGGGCCCGTCGCGGCGCACGCTGCGCTCGTGCAGCGCGTTGGCGATGAGCTCCTTGCCGGTGCCGCTCTCGCCGATGATCAGGACGTTGGCGTCGGTGTCGGCCACCGACGCGATGGTCTCCATGACGCGCTGGATCCCCGGCGCCGAGCCGAGGATCTCGCTGTCGGCGGTCTGCTCTACCAGTCGGCGGCGCAGCTCGGTGTTCTCGACCAGGAGCTTGCGGTGCTCGAGCGCGGTCTTGACGAGGCCCAGCACCTCCTCGGGCTCGAAGGGCTTCTCGACCACGTGGAACGCGCCGGCGCCCTTGGTGGCCTCCATGGCCTTGCGCACGGATCCGTAGGCGGTGATGACGATGACCTCGAGGGCGGGATCGCGGCTCTTGAGCTCGCGGGTGAGCGCCAGGCCGTCGCCGTCGGGCAGCATCAGGTCGACGATGGCGACGTGGGCGTCGGCCTGCGTGACCGCGGCCAGGCCCGTGCGGACCGAGCCGGCGATCCGCACCGAGTATCCCTCCGCCTCGAGGGTCAGTCGCAGGCCGTCGGCGATCGAGGCTTCGTCGTCGACGACCAGAACCGTATGTCTCATGCGCGCGCTCCGTGGGCGTTGGCCGGCTCGATCGGTAGCCGCACCGTCACTCGGGTCCCCTTACCCGGCGCGCTGGTGATCGAGAGCGCACCGGAGTGCAGGTCGATCACCGACCGGGCGAGGGCCATCCCGAGACCGGTGCCCTGCGGCTTGGTGGTGAAGAAGAGATCGAACATCCGTGACAGGGTCTCCTCGCTCATCCCGGCCCCCGTGTCCTCGATGGTGACCATCACCATCCGCGTCTCGACGGCGTAGGCGGTGGTCACGGTGAGCCGGCCGCCGGCAGTCAGCGCCTCCAGGCCGTTGAGGACCAGGTTCAGGAACGCCTTGCGCAGCTCGCGCGCGTCGAGCAGTGCGTCCGGGCACGCGGCGTCGTAGGCGCGGACCACCTCGACGCCGGGTGTCTCGCACTTGGCCTGGGCGAACGCCAGGCACTCGTCGAGCAGCGCGTGCACGGCGGTGGGCAGACGATGCAGCTCGGGCGGCCGCCCGAACGCGGTGATCTCCTGCACGACCGTGGCCAAATGGTCGACGGTGGAGGTGATCTTCTGGGCGAGGCCAGCGCCGTCGGCGTCGCCGTTCTTGCCCAGCCGTGCCTCCAGGTGGCGCGCGTAGAGGCGCAGCCCGGCCAGCGGGTTCTTGAGCTCGTGGGCGACCTCGGTCGCCATGCGACCGAGCGCCGCCAGCGCGCCACTGCGCAAGCGCTCCAGCTCGTGCGTGTTGCGCACGGCGACGGCGGCCTGCGACGAGAACAGCGCGAGCAGCTCGAGGTCGTCGTCGGTGGGCTCGATGCCGGGCGCCGTCTCGATCACGACCGCGCCGGCCGGCCCGCGCTGGACGACGAGCGGCGCGGCGACGATGACGGCGCCCTCGCTGCCCGGGAAGGTCACCGGCAGCCCCTTGGCCATGGCCCCGGCGGCCGCCGACTCCAGCGACGCCCACGACGGCGGCGCCGATCCCGCGCTGGCCATCGGCACCAGGCGGCCGTGGTCCTGCTGGAACACGACGCACCGCTCGGCCTCCGTCGTCTCGACCGCGCCCTGGGCGACCGCGTCGAGCACGCGCGCCATGATGCCGGACGACGCCAGCGTCTGGCCGACCGCGAGCAGCCGCTCGCGGTCGCGCGCCCAGCGGCGGCTCGCCAGCGCCCGGGCGATCTTGGCCCGCAGCTCGTCGCGCAGGAAGGGCTTGGTCAGGTAGTCGAAGGCGCCCCGCTGCACCGCGGTCACCGCCGTCTCGATCGTGCCGTGCGCGGTCATGATCAGCACCGGCAGCCGGGGCTGGCGCGCGTGCACCGCCTCCATCAGGGTGATGCCGTCGGTCGGCTCCATGCGGAGGTCGAGCAGCGCCACGTCGAACCGTCCGCCCTCGACGGCGGCGACGGCCGCCTGGGGATCCGCGGTGGCGGTGACGTCGAAGCCCATCGTCATGAGGCGCATCTCGAGCACCTCCACGATGGCCGTGTCGTCGTCGACCACGAGCACCTTGCGCTTCACTTCCGTCGCTCCAATTTCAAGTCGACCTGTTTCAGCTTCTCGAGATCCGCCTTCAGGCGGTCCGCTTCCTGGCGAACGCGCACGAGGTCGCCGTCGCGGCGGGCCAACTCCTCCCGCAGGCGCGACAGCTCCTCGCGCAGCTTCGCCGACTCGGCGCGGACGGACAGCAGCGCCCGTAGCGAGTCGCGGCTCGCCGCGGCGCGCGCCGCCGCCTCGCCCGTGGGATGGTGCGTCAGGTAGTCGCCGTAGGCGCTCACCGCCTCCTCCCACGCCCCTTCGCGGGTCAGGCGGTCGGCCCGCTCCAGCATCGCGACGCCGCGCGTCGGAGCCGACGACCACGTGGAGCACCCGCCCAGCGCCACGACGAGGGCGGCGACCACGACGGCGCGCGGCGACCGCGTCACGCCGCGCGGTCCCGCGGCAGGAGCACCGTGAAGCGGCTGCCCTTGCCCTCCTGCGACTCGGCGGTCACGTGGCCGCCATGCGCCTGTACGAGGCCCCGCACGATGGCCAGGCCGAGCCCGGTCCCGCCCTTGCCGGGATGGGCCTGGCGATAGGACTCGAACACGTGCGGCAGCTCTGCGGGCGGAATACCGACGCCGGTGTCCTCCACCTGGATCTCGCACTCGGGCCCGGCGTCGACGAGGCGGACGGTGACGCGGCCGCCCACCGGCGTGAACCGGACGGCGTTGGCCAGCAGATTGACGACCACCTGCACCAGGCGGTCCTCGTCGCCGATCACCGTGAACCGCGAGCCGACGCGCTCCCGTCCCAGCGTCACGCGCGCCTCGTCGGCCTGGGGGCGCAGCTCGTCGATCGCGCGTCCGACCAGCCAGTCGAGATCGAGCGGGACGCGCTCGAGCGGCAGGACGCCGGCCCGCAGCCGGGAGACGTCGAGGATCTGGTTCACCAGCCGCAGCAGGCGATCGGTCGAGCGCCGGATGATATCCACCATGCGCGCCTGCTTGGGCGTGAGCGGGCCGGGGACGCCGTCGGCGAGCAGGTGGGCGGCCTCGCGCACCGAGGTGATCGGCGAGCGCAGCTCGTGGGAGAGCGTGGCGAAGAACTCCTCCTTCAGCTCGTCGTGCTGGCGCAGCCGGTCGGCCATGGCGTTGAACGAGCGCGCCAGCACGCCGACTTCGTCGCGCCCGCCCACCGGGATCGGCTCCCGGAACGACCCGGCCGCCACCGCGGTGGTGGCCGCCGACAGCCGGCGCAGCGAGCGGGTGATGCGCAGCGCGATCACCGCGGTGGTCAGCAGCGCCAGCACGAGCGCCGTCGCCAGCGCGACGCCGACGCCGTTCCAGGTCCGCTGCTCCAGCCGCGCCACCTCCGCCTGGGCGCGCAGCACGCGCGCGTGCGTGGCCTGCTGCAGGGCCTCCATCTCGGTCTCGGCCTGCTCGCCGAGACGGCGCGTCGGCGAGTCGATCACCACCGGTGCCGGCCCCGGTGCGGCCAGCACCTCCACCTGCTCGTCGACGACGGCGGCATAGTAGCGCTCGAAGGCCTCGCGGGCCGAGGTCAGCCGGGTGGCCTCGGGGCCGCTGTGGACGAGATCGGTCAGCCGGATGAGGTCGGCGCGGGCGTGGGCGGCGCTCTCGCGCCAGAGGTCGGCGTACCGGCGGTCGCGCAGGATGGCGAAGCGGGCCTCGAGCCGGGCCATCGTCAGCAGCGAGTCGCGCACGCTGCTGGCCAGTCGCAGCGCCGGCAGCGCCTCGCTGGCGATCTCCCGGTTCACCGACACCAGGCGCCCCACCGCGCGGAGGCCGAAGACGCCGACCGCGGCGAGCACCACGATGACCAGTGAGAATCCCAGGAAGATCTTTGAAGCCAGCCGCATGCTGTCCCGCCTGCCCCTACCGACCTGTTCGGTCCGCGGGAGCGGTCACCGCCGGGAGTGCCGGCGCCAGAAGCGTTGCGACGAACTTCGCGATGAGGCGCTGCCGGTCGTCGGAGACGCGCACGTCGACGACCAGCGTGGTCCGTCCACGGTGGACGACCTCCGCCTCAGCCACGAGAGTGCCCCGATTCGTGTTTCTGATCAAGTTTACCGACATTTGCAGGGTCAGCGGGAACAGGTCCGGACGGAACTCGCCCGTTGGGTTCGTCTCCCACATGGCGGCCGCCGTCGCCGTCTCGTCGGCCAGCGCGATGATAGCACCGGCATGGAACAGACCGGTGAGCTGTGTCAGCTCGGGCTTGAAGTCCAGGTGGGCCACCGCCCGCCCCTGGCCCGCCGACACGAAGCGGGTGCCGTGGCTGCCGATCATCGTGTCACGGCCCCATTCGGTGATCCGGGCGGCGAACGTCTCGGGCGTCACGCCGGCTCCCGCAGCGCCCCGCCGCGAAGCTGGTCATAGATATTGCGGCCATGCGTCTCTCGCATGAGCAGGCACAGCAGCACGGCGGCCGCCGCGAAGACCGCGCAGACGCCGAAGCCGTCCTGGTACGCCTCCACCGGATAGCGGCGGGCGCCGTCGACGAGCGCGCCGGCCCACCGGGCGTCGAGCAGGGCGCCGATCGGTCCCTGGGTGAGCGCCGCCCCCAGGAAACCGCCGAAGTTCACGACGGCCACCGCCACCCCGTCCAGGTGCGGCGGGTTCACCTCGCGCCCGATCGGCCACACGAGCACGAAGGCGCCGCCGGCCAGCCCCATGACGAACAGGAGCGCGTACACCGCGGCCAGCGACAGCGTGCCGAGCGTACCGACGAACACGACCCACAACCCGAGCTGCGCGCCGCTGAGGGCGAGGCACACTGCCTTGCGTCGGCCGACGACACGGTCGGAGGCGAACCCGGTCAGCGGCCCCGCCACCAGCAGCGCCAGCGAGGTCGCCATCGCGTAGAACGCCGCCTCGGTCAGCCCGAGACCATAGGTGTCGCGCAGGTACGGCACCATCCAGAGGATCTGGTTGCCGGCCACGGTGTACATGCAGAAGAAGGCCAGGAACGGCGGCCACGTGTGCGGGTTGCGCAGTACCTGCGCTATGCCGGCGACGACCGCGGCGAAGCCCGGGGCCGGGACCGCCGCCGCCACGCCCGGGGGGCGATCGCGCAGGACGAGCAGGCACACTGCCGTGGCCGCCAGCGTGATGAGCCCCACGCCCCAGAACGCGCCGCGCCATCCCACGCGCTCGACGAGCGCGGCCAGGGGCAGGGTCGAGACGAGCGCGCCGAGCACGCCCACGGTGGCGCTCACGGCGGCGAGGAATCCGAATCGTGCCGGCGAGAACCACGCGGCGGCGATCTTCAGCGTGCCGACGAACGTCGCGCTGGCCCCCGCCCCCACCAGCAACCGTCCGGCAAACAGCACCGGCGCCGCGGTGGCGGCGCCCATGACGAGCGCGCCGACCCCCATCACCGCCCCGCCCGCGGTCAGGACACGGCGCGGCCCGAAGGCGTCGATGAACAGTCCGGCCGGGACCATCAGCGCCGCGTATGAATAGAAGTAGGTCGCGGCCAGCAAGCCGATGGTGGCGCCGGTGGCATCGAAGGCGTGCATGAGGTCGTGCGCGATCACGCCGGGCGCGGCCCGGTGGAAGAACCCGATCAGGAAGAGGAACGCCGGGATCGCCCACATCACCCAACGCAGCGGCGTCCCCACAGCGGTGGCGCTCACCCGCGTGTGCATGTCGCCCTAGCATACGCGTGACCGCCCGGCCGGGCGAAGCTGAATGCGCGGCCGTTTGCAATGCTTGCATGCGTGGCCTACTATGAGCGCCGGCATCACGAGCCGTTCGTCGTCCGGAGGGATTCGTGGAGTTCGGCATCTCGCTTCCCGGCCGCGGCCCACTGGCCAAGCCCGATCAGGTGCTCACGATCGCCGCGAAGGCGGACGCGCTCGGCTACGCCTCGATCTTCGTCACCGATCACGTCGTGCTGCCAGCCTCGATGGCGCGCTCCGTGTACCCGTACTCGGCGACGGGCCAGCTCCCGGGCGGCGCCGCCCAGGACTACCTCGAGCCGCTGGCGATGCTCGGCGCTCTGTCACGCGCCACCAGGCGAGCGCGGCTCGGCACCAGCGTGCTCGTGGTGCCCTACCGCCATCCGCTGGTGACGGCCAAGATCCTGGCCACCATCGATCAGCTCTCGGGCGGCCGGGTGATCCTCGGCGCCGGGGTCGGCTGGTTGCGGGAGGAGTTCGAGGCGGTGGGCGCGCCGCCGTTCGAGGAGCGCGGCGCGGTGACCGACGAGTACCTGCGCTTCATGCGGGCGACGTGGACGACCGACCCGGTGAGCTTCACGGGCCGCTACGTGAGTGTGCGCGATGTCCACGCGCTGCCGAAGCCGGTCCAGGCTGGCGGCATCCCCATATGGATCGGCGGCCACACCGACGCCGCCGTCCGCCGCGCGGCCACGCTCGGCGACGGCTGGCATCCGATCGCGCTGCGGCCGCCCGGCCTGCTGTTCCCCGACGCGTATGCCAAGCGGGCGCAGCAGATCCAGACCTGGGCGCGCGAGGCCGGGCGCGATCCTCGCGCGATCACGCTGAGCGTCCGCGTGCCCATGGAAGTGCGGCCCAAGCGCCTCAAGCCGCCGTCCGGCGAACGCCCGCTCTTCCAGGGCACCGCCGAGCAGGTGATCGCCGACATCCGCGCCTACGCCACCGCCGGCGTGAGCCATTTCGTGTGGGACTTCACCAACCAGGATCTACGGCTGGTGCTCGAGAATCTCGAGCGGTTCGCGCACGATGTCAGGCCAAAACTGCAGCCCGCGGATCGCCGCGCCGACCAGACACAGGCACGTAAGAAAAATCGGCAAGGGACACGCCGCCGGCAACCTTCTCGATCAGGCCACCCACGTCGCAAGCCGGCCTCGCGGCCCCCGCGACAACAGAAAAAGCGGGCTCGATGATCACGCACACCGACGCGCGCACGCTGATCGAGGGTCCCGCCGACGCGCTGCCGGAGCTGCTGGCGCGCGCGGGCGAGGTGCGCGATCGGGGGCGGGGGCGCACCGTCACCTTCTCGGCCAAGGTATTCGTGCCGCTGACGACCCTGTGCCGCGACTACTGCGGGTACTGCACCTTCCGCCGCGACCCCGGTGAGCCCGGCGCGCACACGCTGACGCCGGACGAGGTGGTGGCGCTGGTCCAGGCCGGCGCGCGGCTGGGCGCGAAGGAGGCGCTGTTCTCCCTCGGCGACCGGCCGGAGGCGCGCTTCCCCGAGCACCGCGAGTTCCTGCGCCGCCACGGCCACCGCACGACCCTCTCCTACCTGCGCGCGATGTGCGCGCTGACGCTCGAGCAGTCCTCGCTGCTGCCGCACGCCAACCCGGGCTTGATGGGCGAGCGCGACCTGGCGGCGCTGCGCGAGGTCAACGTCAGCATGGGGATCATGCTGGAGACCGCCGCCGACCGGCTGCTCGGCCGCGGCCTCGCCCACGACAACGCGCCCGACAAGGTTCCGGCGCGCCGCCTGCGCACGATCGGACTGGCCGGCAAGCTCGGTATTCCGTTCACGACCGGCATCCTGATCGGCATCGGTGAATCGCCGCGCGAGCGCGTGGACGCGCTCGTCGCCATCCGCGATCTCCACGAACGCTGGGGTCACATCCAGGAAGTGATCGTCCAGAACTTCCGCACGAAGCCACGGATCCCCATGCGCGACGCCCCCGAGCCCACTCTCGACGACCTGCTGCGCACGGTCGCCGTCGCCCGGCTCGTGCTCGGACCCGACGTGAACATCCAGGCGCCGCCGAACCTGACGCCGGGCGTGTATCCTCGCCTGCTGGCGGCCGGGCTCAACGACTGGGGCGGCGTGTCGCCGCTCACACCCGACCACATCAACCCCGAGAAGCCCTGGCCCGGCCTGCGCGCGCTGCGCGAGGCCACCGAGCAGCAGGGCTTCGACTTCCGCGAGCGGTTGGCGATCTACCCGGAGTACGCGACGCGCGCCGAGTTCCTCGACGAGCGGCTGCGGTCCCGGGTGGCGGCGCTGATCGACTCCGACGGTCTCGTGAGGAAGACGCATGAGCACTGGCGAGGCTGGTAGCCTGCCCCACACCCTCGACCGGGTCTCGCGCGACGTCCGCGCGATCCTGGGTCGCGTCCTGGACGGCGCCGAGGTCTCGGTGGCCGACGCCGAGGTGCTCGCCGTCACGACCGGGCGCGATCTGCAGGCGCTCACGCTCGTCGCCGACGAGCTGCGCCACCGGCACGTCGGCGACATCGTCACCTTCGTCGTCAACCGCAACATCAACTTCACCAACGTCTGCATCAAGCACTGCGGCTTCTGCGCCTTCTCCCGCGACCACCGCGAGGAGGAGGGCTACCTGTTGCCGATCGAGGAAGTCGTGCGGCGCGCGCGCGAGGCGTGGGATCTGGGCGCCTCCGAGGTGTGCATCCAGGCCGGGCTGCCGCCCAAGCTGGACGGCCGCTTCTACATCGACCTGACCCGCGCTCTGAGATCCGCCCTGCCCGGGCTTCACCTGCACGCCTTCTCGCCGGAGGAGGTCCTCTACGGCACGGTGCGCTCGGGCTGTCCATCAAGGACTACCTCGTCGAGCTGAAGGACGCCGGGCTCGGCACGCTGCCCGGCACGTCGGCCGAGATCCTCGACCAGCCGATTCGCGACCAGATCGCCCGCGGCCGCATCACCGTGGACCAGTGGGTGGAGGTCATCACGACCGCCCACGCGCTCGGCATCCGCACCACCTCGACCATCATGTACGGCCACGTGGAGACGCCCGCGCACTGGGTCCGGCACATGGCGCTGCTGCGCGCCATCCAGAAGGACACCGGCGGCTTCACCGAGTTCGTGCCGCTGTCGCTCATCCACAGCGAGGCGCCGATGTACTCCAAGGCGCTCGTGCCCGGCGTGCGGCCCGGCGCCACCGGCGCTCGAGGTGATCCGCATGCACGCGCTCGCGCGCGTGATGCTCGGCCCCGTCCTCCGCAACATCCAGGCATCATGGGTGAAGGAAGGACCAAAGCTCGCCCAGGCGCTGCTCGACGCCGGCGCCAACGACCTCGGCGGCACGCTCATCAACGAGTCCATCTCCACGTCGGCCGGCGCCCAGTACGGGCAGCTCGTGGGGCCGGCCGAGCTGGTCCGGTGGATTCGCGACGCCGGCCGCATCCCCGCCCAGCGCGACACGCTCTACAACGTCGTGCGCACGTACGAAGCGGGCGAGGACCCGACGACGGCGCTCGACAGGATCGACGACGCCGAGACGCGCTTCGGCTCCTACCGCCGCCTGATCGCCTCCGGCGAATTTCGCTTCACGCAGCGGTAGCCGTGCCCGGTGGGCTGTGGTATTAATGCGTCTCGTTCTCAACTCACCTGTCGAATAGGAGGCTTCCTGTGGCGAATAAGATGACGAAGTCCGCGACGCTGGCGCACATCGCCGAGAAGACCAACCTCTCGAAGAAGCAGATCGAGAGCGTGCTCGACGAGACGCTGGTGCTGGCGTCTCGCGAGGCGAAGAAGAGCGGCGCGTTCGTGCTGCCGGGCTTCGGCAAACTCGTGCTGGCGAATCGCAAGGCGCGCATCGGTCGCAATCCGCAGACGGGTGAACCCATCAAGATCCCCGCCAAGCGCGTGTGCAAGTTCCGCCTCGCCAAGAGCCTGAAGGACACGGTGCTTGGGAAGAAGTAGGTCCGGCGGCCGGGCGGGGGGC
Organism: uncultured Candidatus Rokubacteria bacterium; assembly: GCA_963743355.1. GTDB lineage: Bacteria > Methylomirabilota > Methylomirabilia > Rokubacteriales > CSP1-6 > AR5. The sequence continues at coordinate 213,997 of CAVUPM010000002.1, read as the reverse complement.
CGTCGGCCCGCCGCCCCACGGCCGCCCTCGTCGCCGGATGACGCTTCCGCGCCCGGCGAGCACGCCGCGGCCACTCCCTCCCTCGCATCGGCGACGCTCCCGCGCGTGTGGCAGGGCGTCGGGTACCGGCCGCTGGCGGATGCCGACCGCGCCCGGGCGCTGTTCGACTTCGCGGCGATCCCGTGGCCCGAACACGTGGCGTTCGCGTGGGGCGCGTCGATGGCCAGCGCCGCCGGCGAGCGCCTGGTGGGTGCGGTCGCCGCGGAGCGGCACGGCACCGCCGCGATGCTGCACGGGCCCGTCGTCGTGACCGGCGACGGGCCCGACGACCCCCTCGAAGTCGCCGGTCAGCTCCTCGCGGCCGCACTCGACCACGCCACCGCGCTCGGCGCCGTCACGCTCTACGCGCGGCCGCAGGGCCTCGACCGCGTCTGGATCCGCTTCGGCTTCATCCCCGTCCCCGAGGTGGCGCTGCCCCCCGCGCTGGCCGGACGGCCGGGCGCCGGCCTCTACGCGTGGCGCGGCGGCAGCGCGCTGTGGACGCTGCGCGAAGCCGCCGAAGCCTGAGCCGAGCGCCATGCGGGTGACGGCGCTCGCCGGGGGAACCGGCGCCGCCAAGCTGCTGCGCGGTCTCGCCGCCTGCCTCGCCGCCCACGAGCTCACGATCATCGGCAACACCGGCGACGACACCGAGGTGTGGGGCCTGCACGTCTCGCCCGATCTCGACACCGTCACCTACGCGCTGGCCGGCCTGCTCGACGTCGGGCGCGGCTGGGGTCGGGCGGAGGAGACGTTCCGCTGCCTGGAGGCGATGGCCGTGCTGGGCGCGCCGAGCTGGTTCGGCCTCGGTGACCGCGACCTCGCCACCCACCTGTCCCGCACGGCGTCCCTGCGCGCGGGCGCGCCGCTCTCGATGGTGACGGCGCGCCTGGCCGGCCAGCTCGGCGTCGCCGCCCGCATCCTGCCGATGAGCGACCAGCCCGTACGCACCATGGTGCAGACGACCGAGGCGCGCCTGACATTTCAGGAGTACTTCGTGCGCGACAAGGCGGCGGGCGACGTCGTCGCCGTCGACTACGTCGGGGCGCCGGCCGCCCGACCGGCGCCGGGCGTGCTGGCGGCGATCGCCGAGGCCGACCTCGTGGTCGTGTGCCCGTCGAACCCGGTGACCTCGGTCGGGCCGATCCTCGCGGTACCGGGGATCACGGCCGCGCTGGCCGGGGCGCGGAGCGTCGTCGGCGTCAGCCCGATCGTCGGCGGGGCGCCGGTGAGCGGCCCGGCCGGTCGCCTCATGCACGCGCGCGGGCTCGACGTCTCCCCGCTCGGCGTGGCCGCCGCCTATGCGCCGTGGCTGCGCGCGCTGCTCATCGACGGGCGCGACCGGGACACCGCGCCGGCGCTGGAGCGGGCGGGCGCGCGGGCGGTCGTGGCCGATATCATGATGACCGACCACGCGCGCGAGGTGGCCCTGGCTCGGCGGGTACTGGAGGCGGCATGAGCTTCGGCCCTGACGGAACCCCGCGATGGCGGTAGACTGCCTGCGGCGCCCCGCGAACAGGTCACCCGCGAGGGTGTCGCACATGAGGCCCGGGATCGCATGATCGTCGCCGCCGTCCCCGTGAAGGACCTGGTGAATGCCAAGCAGCGGCTGGTGCGCGTGCTCGACGCGCCCGAGCGGGCCGCGCTGGCCCGCGCGATGCTGGCCGACGTCCTCCGGGCCCTCGGCAGCGCCGGCCTCGACCAGGTCTGGGTCGTGACGCGCGAGCCCGAGGTGGCCGCCATCGCGCGGGCCCTCGGGGCCGAGCCGCTGGCCGAGACCGAGAATCGTGGCCACACGGCCGCCGTCGCCACCGCGCAGGCCGCCGCCGTGCGAGCCGGTGCGAGCGCGTTCCTGACGATCCCGGGGGACGTGCCGTGCGTCACCGCCGCCGAGATCCGGGCGCTCCTCGACGCGCTGGCGGCGCCGCCCGCCGTCGTGTTCGCGCCGTCGCGCTCGGGGCTCGGCACCAACGGCGTCCTGCTGGCGCCACCGGCGGCGATGCGCCTGACGTTCGGCGAGCCGTCGTTCGACAACCACCTGGCGGCCGCGCGGGCGCTGCGCCTGGATCCCCGGATCGTCTCCCTGCCCGGCCTCGGCCTCGACGTCGACGACCCTGACGACCTGGCCGCGCTGCTCGCGGCCGGCGCCGACACCGAGAGCGCCCGCCTCGTCGCCGGCTGGCGCGTGCTCGCGCGCGCGGCCGCCGCCCCCCGCTGACCATGCCGCCGCGCTACGAGGTGATCGGCATCGAGGGCATCGGCGAGGTGCAGCCGGGCGACGACGTGGCCCGCATCGTGGTGGAGGCCGCGGCCCGCCAGCGCACGCCGGTAGCGAGCGGCGACGTGCTCGTGCTGAGCCAGAAGATCGTCTCCAAGTCCGAGGGCCGCCTGCTGAACCTCAACGAGGTGACGCCCTCGACGATGGCCACGACCTTCGCCACCGAGCTGGGCCGCGACCCGCGGCTGATCGAGGTGATCCTGCGCGAGTCGCGCCGTGTGGTCCGCATGGACCGCGGCGTGCTGGTCACCGAGACCCGCCACGGCTGGGTGTGCGCCAACGCCGGGGTGGACCAGTCCAACGTGGACGCCGACATGGTCGCGCTGCTGCCCGTGGACCCCGACCGCTCGGCCCGCGCGTTCCGCGACGCCGTCCGCGCGTCCACGCGCGCGGAGATCCACGTGATCGTCGCCGACACCTTCGGGCGTCCGTGGCGCGAGGGGCTGGTGAACATCGCGATCGGGGTCGCCGGCTTCGCGCCGTTGCGCAGCTATCTCGGCGAGCGCGATCCGGCCGGGCGCCCGCTGCAGGCGACCATCCTGGCGATCGCCGACGAGCTGGCCGCGGCGGCCGAGCCGGTGATGGGCAAGCTCGACCGCATCCCCGCCGCCATCGTGCGCGGTCTGCCGCTGGCGCCGAGCGAGGAAGGCTCCAAGGCGCTGCTGCGCGATCCCGCCCGTGACCTCTTCCGATAGGAGACGCTCGTGAACATCGCGATTCTCGGTGGTACCGGCAAGGAGGGCGCCGGCCTGGCCGTACGCTGGGCGAAGCTCGGCCACTCCATCATCATCGGCTCCCGCGACGCCGAGCGGGCCAAGGCCAAGGCCGCCGAGCTGCGCGACGTGGCCCACGCCATTCCCATCGTCGGCCATTCCAACAAGGAAGCGGCCGAGCTCGGCGAGGTGGTGGTGGTCGCGCTGCCGGCCAACGGCCTGGCCGCCACACTGCCGGACGTGCGCGAGGCGTGCAAGGGCAAGGTGGTCGTCAGCACGGTGGTGTCGCTGACGTTCGGCGGCCCGCGGCTGTTCACGCCGCCGGCGATCGGCTCCAGCGCCGAGGAGGTCGCCTCGCTGCTGCCCCAGGCGCGGGTCGTGGGGGCCTTCCATCACATCGCCGCGCACGAGCTGGCCGACGCCGAGCATCCGATCGACTGCGATCTGCTCATCTGCGGCCAGGACCCCGCCGCCAAGGAGGTCGTCACCCAGCTCGGGCGCTCGATGGGCCTGCGCGTGCTCGACGTGGGGCCGCTGACCAACGCCGGCCCGCTGGAAGGCATCACGGCCGTGCTCGCGACCGTCAACCGCCGCTACAAGCTGAAGAACTCCGGCATCAAGATTTCGGGGATCTAGGAGACGCTCGATGGTGGAGTCGATCAGCGTGAGTCATACGCGGTTGCAGGAGTTCATCGATGCGGCGCTGGTGGCGATGAAGATGCCAGCGGAGCGGGCGGCGATCACGTCGCGGCTGATGGTGAAGACGGACTTGCGGGGCGTGGATTCGCACGGGATCGACATGCTGCCGCGGTATCACGAGCTGTGGCAGCAGGGCTTCATCGTCATGGACGCCGACCCCGCGGTGGTCCGCGACTTCGCGGCGACCGCGCTCTACGACGGGGCCAAGGGGCTCGGCCACTACGTGTCCACGCAGGCGATGCGGCTGGCGATCGACAAGGCGCGGGCGTTCGGCATCGGTATCGTCACCGTGCGGAACTCCGGCCACTTCGGCGCCGCCGCCAACTACTCGATGATGGCCCTCGAGCAGGACTTCATCGGCATCGCGACCACCAACTCCCCCTACGTGGCCATGGTGCCGACGTTCGGCCGCGCGCCCAAGCTCTCCACCAACCCGATCTCGTTCTCGGCGCCGGCCGGCCGCCACGCGCCCTTCGTGCTCGACATGGCCACGACCACGGTGGCGGTGGGCAAGCTGCGGATCGCCAGCCGCTGGGGCAAGCCGATCCCCGCCGGCTGGGCGCTCGACGACCAGGGCGACCCCACCACCGACGCCGACGTGGCGATGAAGCACCGCCTCCTGTCGCCCCTGGGCGGCACTCGCGAGCTCGGCGGCCACAAGGGCTACGGCCTCGGCATGATGGTCGACATCCTCTCGGGCGTGCTCCCCGGCGCCGTCTACGGCGATCTCTTCCAGCGCGGTGACCACGCGCAGCGCAAGGTCCAGGACGTCGGCCACTGCTTCGTGGCCATCGACCCCGCGCGCTTCCGCCCGCTCGACGAGTTCAAGCGCGACATGGACGACATGTTCGACTCCGTCAAGAGCTCGCCGGCCACCGACGGGCAGACGCGCGTCTTCGTCGCCGGCGAGCCGGAGGCCGAGAGCGAGCGGCGGCGCGTGCGTGACGGGATCCCGGTCTCGCGCACGCTCCTAGGGCTGGTCAACGAGATCGCATCGGGGCTCGGGCTGGCGCCCCTCGCCTAGCATCCGTTGCACGCCTTGCTGCGCTCGCCCTGTGGGCGAGTGGGGTCTGGCGGCACCACGAGCGCAAGGTTGACGCCTTTCACGCTGACCACCGGCTCCAGCGGCCGCCCTCGGCCGGGCGCCGCGCTTCTCAAGGAAGCCATTCCGGGTCTGACCAAGATAGCGATCCGCTAGGACTCCTCCGTTGGTGACCTGCAGCTTCGCGCAGCCGAGGCTGCGGCGGGCTCACGATCTCCCCATCGGTGCTCGCGGGGGCAGACCGATCATCGAATGACGAGAGTGCCACGGCGCCAGCGGGGCGGCTCGAGAGTGCGGGAGCGACCTCGGGAAGGGATGACCCTTCGGGCGATCGTCGCCGGTTCAGTCGGTCTCGAAGCGGTACGAGCGTCAGGGAATCTTGGTTGACGAATCGGCTCTCGAGCGGGCTGAGCGAGAGTGCCTGGCCGATGCTGCGGTCCGCGAGCGAGCCCGGGAGCGGGCGGCGGCGCGTCGGGAGGAACTCGACGAGCGCTACGCCAGCCGCCTCGATCCAGAGGCCATCGAACTCGCGGTCAGGGCTCATGTTCGCCATCGGTACACGGCCTACGACGAGCTACTCGCGCAGGGGCTCCATCGCGGTGACGCCCGTTCTTCCGTACGCGCGACCGTTGAGGAAGTCGTCGGCCGGTGGCGAGCGGCGGCGCCGAGAATCCTAGGCGCGGGAGACGGCGAGACCGAGATAGATCACGACCAGCCCCAGCAGCAGGACGATGCGGTCCAGCCGCGTGATCGAGCGTAGCGGACGTGCCGGGTCGCCGCCGGAGGCGAGGGCGGCGTTGAGCAGCGTCACCTGGGCGAAGTCGCGCTGGCTCGAGAGCGCGACGGCGAGAATCACGAGCGTGAACTTGGCGGCGAGCATCAGGCCGGCGCCGCTTTCCATGACGACCTCGAGGTCGCCGAGCTGGGTGACGTTGTAGAAGCCGGTGAGGACCACGACGGCTATCGCGGTCCACGTCGCCGGGCGGGCGCGGCGCGCGGCGGCGGCGAACGGAGCCACCTCGCCGCGCCGCGCGGGCGGCAACAGCACGTGGGTCTGGTAGGCGAGGCCGCCGATCCAGATGACGGCGGCGACGAGGTGCAGGTAGAGGACGACGAGGCGCATCAGCGCGGCGCGGTGAGCGCGGCCAGCGTGGCAGGCACATCGGAGAAGTCGGCGAAGAAGAGATCGGGCCCGCACGCCTGGAGCTCCTCGGCCGGGTGGAAGCCGGTGGCCACCGCGACGGCCACCGCGCCGCATGCCCGCGCGCAGTCGACGTCCAGCGGCGTGTCGCCGATGATCGTGACCGCCTCGAAGGCGAAGCGGTGGCCGATCAGGCGATGCGCGCGCTCGCAGGCGATGGCCGGCAGCCGGCGGCGATCCATGTCGTCGGAGCCGAAGGCGCCCACGCGAAAGAAGTCCAGGAGCCCGGTGGGCCGCAGCTTCACGCGGGCGCCCGCCTCGATGTTCCCGGTCAATAGCCCCACGAGCGCGTCGTCGCGCGCGGCCAGCGCGCGGACGAGCTCGCCGACGCCGGGCATGATCGACACACGGGCGCCGTCGCCGATGAGCGTCTCCAGCTCGGTCACGTAGGCCTCGAACGAGGCGGCCACGCCGGCGGCGATGCGCCCGTCCTCGAGCCCGGCACCGCGCATCAGCTCCCACACGATCCGCTGGTCGGTCTTGCCCCGGAAGTCGTAGTCCTCGATCGGACCGGTGGTGCCGTAGACCGTCGTCAACGCGCGGCCGAAGGCGGCCCGGCCGGCGCCGCGCGCCGTCACCAGCGTGCCGTCGATGTCGAACAGGAAGAGTCTCACCGGGCGGCGAGCCGGCGGAGCCGGGACACGACCCCCGGCAGGATGTCCAGCACCGCGTCGATCTCGGCGGCGGTCGTCCAGCGACCCAGCGTGAAGCAGAGCGAGCCCTCGTGCTCGTCGCGCGAGCACCCGATCGCCCGCAGCACGTGGGAGGGCTCGCCGGTGGTGAGGTTGCAGGCCGAGCCCGAGGACGCCGCCACGCCCCGCATGTCGAGCTCGAGGAGCACCGCGTCGGCCTTGACGCCGGGGACGACGACGCTGGCGTGATGCGGCAGCCGGCGCGGACCGCGGGGACCGGTGATCCGTGCGTGCTCGACGCGCTCCAGCAGGCCGTCCAGCAGCCGGTCGCGCAGCGGCGCCAGCCGCGCCACCTCGGCCGCCCGGTCGTTGCGGGCGAGGTCCGCGGCGACGCCCATGCCGACGATGGCCGGCAGGTTCTCGGTCCCCGAGCGGTACCCGCCCTCCTGCCCGCCGCCCAGCACGATCGGCGCCAGCGGCACCCCCGATCGCACCCACAGGGCACCACCGCCCGGCGGCCCACAGAGATCGTTGGACGACAGCGCCAGCAGATCGATCGCGCACTCGTCCACGCTGAGCGGCAGCCGGCCCACGGCGCCGACGCCGTCGACGTGGAAGGGCACGCCCCGCGCGCGGGCCAGGCGGCCGAGCTCGCGCACCGGCTGCAACGCGCCGATCTCGCCGTTGGCGGCCATGACCGACAGGAGCGCGGTGTCGTCGCGCAGCGCGCGGGCGGCGGCCTCGGGATCGACGAGCCCCTCGCGGTCCACCGGCAGCCTGGTCACGCTCCAGCCGTGCTTTTCGAGATCGCGGCAGGAGTTGACGACCGACACGTGCTCGATGGCCGAGGTCACGAGGTGGCGGCCGCGGGCGCGCTGGGCGACCCCCTTGATGGCGAGGTTGTTGGCCTCCGTCGCGCTGGCGGTGAAGATGACGCCGCCGGCAGCGCCGCCGACCAGGCGGGCGACCTTGGCCCGGGCCCCGTCGAGCGAGGCCCGCGCCTCCAGGCCGTGGGAGTGCAGCGCCGCCGGATTGCCGACGCCGCCCTCCAGGAACGGGCGCATGAAGGCGACGACCCGCGGGTCGACCGGCGAGAAGCCGCCGTAATCCAGGTAGACGCGCGCCGCGGACGGCACCGCCACCTTAGCGAGTCTTTCGGACGATGAACCGGAAGACCGTGCCATTCCTATCCATCTCCAGCAGCTCGTGGCCCGTCCGCGTGGTCCAGCTCTTCATGTCGGCCTCGGAAGCCGGGTCGTCGGAGGTCATCTCGAGCACCTGCCCCACCGTCATCGTCTTCATCGCGTCGCGAGTCTTGAGGATGGGCATGGGGCAGAAAAGTCCCACGCAATCGAGCTTCCGGTCAGCCATATAGCCCATAACCCTGCGAAAATTCTTACATTGACACGTCCGAGCGGCAACTAGAATAATGACCTTTATGCCGAGCGAGAACCAGGGCGACGTGGCACGCGCTGGCCAGCGGATCAAGAGCAAGGTGCTGGTGGCGCTGATCCTGTCGTCGGTCGTACCGATCCTGGTCCTCGCCTTCGTCGTGCTGGTCCTGGTCCTACCCACCCTCGGCCCCGGCGAGACGCTGAAGTTCGGCATCCTGCAGATGCTCGTCGTGTTCACGGTGCTCGGCATGCTGGCCGGCGCCTGGGTGATCTGGGATCTCGGTCGCATCGTGGCCCGCATGGGCGCCCTGATGGGCAGCGACGGCGCGCTGTCCGGCTTCGAGCGCCGCCAGGACGAGGTCGGCACGCTGATGACCTCGTTCAGCAAGATGCTGGTCACGATCGAGCAGCAAGCCACCGAGATCAACACGTTCGCGACCCGGCTGGACGCGGCCTACAAGGAGCTGGAGTCCACGAACGCCCGGTTGAAGGAGACCTCGTTCAAGGACGAGCTGACCGCGCTCTACAACCGTCGCTTCTTCAACCTGCGGCTCGAGGAAGAGCTGTCGCGCTACCGCCGCTTCAACCATCCGGTGTCGGTCGTGCTGCTCGACCTCGACGGCTTCAAGGCGGTCAACGACGAGTTTGGCCACACGGTGGGCGACGAGACGCTGCGCGAAATCTCGCAGATCCTGATGAAGCACTCCCGTGGCATCAACGTGGTCTCGCGGTACGGCGGCGACGAGTTCGCCGTGCTGCTGGTGGAGACGTCCAAGGCGGGCGCGCGGCTCTACGCGGATCGCATCCGCGAGGTCGTCGCCAAATATCCCTTCTCGCACGGCAAGGTGGTCACGGCGAGCTTCGGCGTCGCCAGCCTGCCCGACGACGAGGCGGGGACGGCCGAGGACCTGTTCCGGGCGGCGGACGAGGCGTTGTATGCGGCCAAGAGGGCCGGCAAGAACCAGGTGGCGGCGACCCCCTCGCCGCAACGAGTGCCATGACGTGGAGTCAAATCGGGACATCCTGATCGTCGACGATGATCGACAGGTTCGTGACGTTCTCCACCAGATCTTCTTGACGGCCGGGTACAACTGCCGCCTGGCCCAGGACGGTCGCGAGGGAGCTGCGATGTTCCGCGCGGCCCGGCCGCCCCTCACGGTCACCGATCTGAAGATGCCGGTCATGACCGGCATCGAGCTGCTCCAGCAGGTGCGTGAGGCCGATCCCGACGCCGCCGTCATCGTGCTCACCGGCGCCGCCGACGTGAAGACGGCCATCGAGAGCCTCAAGCTCGGCGCCTATGACTTCATCATGAAGCCCGTCAACGTCGACGAGCTGCTGATCGCCGCCGATCGGGCGCTGGAGAGACGCCAGCTCCTGCTCGAACGGCGCCAGTACCACGCCATGCTGGAGAGCCGCGTGGAGCAGGCGACCCACCACCTGGCCGCCGCCTACCGCGAGCTCGAGTCGACGTATCGGGCCACGCTGGAGGCGCTCGGCTCCGCCCTCGACACCCGCGACGTCGGCACCGAGGCGCACTCGCGCCGCGTCCACGGCTATGCCCTGGCCACCGCCCGCGAGTACGGCATCGCGGAGGGCGAGCTGCGCGACCTCGCCCACGGCGTCCTGCTGCACGACATCGGCAAGATCGGCATCCCCGACTCGATCTTGTTGAAGCCGGGTCCCTTGACCCCCGACGAGTGGGGTGTGATGCGCACCCACCCGGAGATCGGTCGCCGCCTGATCGAGAAGATCCCCTTCCTGCGGGGTGCGGTACCCATCGTGTACGCGCATCATGAGAAATGGGACGCCAGCGGCTATCCGCGCGGCATCGGTGGCGAGGACATCCCGGTCGGCGCTCGCATCTTCTCGGTCGTGGACGCCTTCGACGCGATGACGTTCGACCGCCCCTACTCCAAGGCCATTCCCTTCGACGCCGCCAAGGCGGAGCTGAAGCGCTGCGCCGGGGCGCACTTCGATCCGGCGGTCGTGGAGGCCTTCCTGCGCGTGCCGGAGCTCCTGCTCGAGGAGATCCGGCGGCGCAGCACCGAGCCCTGACGCCAATGAAGATCACGGCCGTGCGCGCGGCCTGGCTGCGCGCGATGATTCCGGCCGAGCGCCGCCACACCAGCGATTTCGGCGTCAACGACTCGTTCAATACCTGCCTGGTCGAGATCGACACCGACGCCGGTCTCACCGGCCTCGGGGAAGCCAAGGTCGGCGTCGGCAACCTCGGCAACTACGCGGCCCTCGTCACCCTGATCCACGCCGAGCTCGCGCCGACGTTGATCGGGCGCGATCCCCGCGACATCACCGCGCTCTGGGAGACGATCTACAATGGCACCCGCGCGCACTACGTGCCCGCGCACGGCCGCACGTTCCCGATCGTCGGCCGCCGCGGGATCACGGTCTCCGCGCTCTCCGGCATCGACATCGCGCTGTGGGACCTGCTCGGCAAGGCGCTCGGCCAGCCGGTGTGGCGGCTCCTCGGCGGGCGGCTGCGCGAGCGGATCCCCGCGTACGCATCGGGCGGCTGGGCCCCGGTCGGCGGCGTCGGCCCGCAGCTCCGGCAGTACGTCGAGCGGGGCCACCGCGCGGTCAAGATGCGGGTCGGCCTGCAAGACAGAAGCGTGGACGACTCGGCCGCCCGGGTGCGCGAGGCCCGCGAGAGCCTCGGGCCCGAGGTGGGGCTGATGGTCGACGCCCACGGCACGTGGTCGGTGCGCGAGGCCCAGCGCTTCGCCCGCAAGGTCGCCGACTGCGATCTCGCCTGGCTCGAGGAGCCGGTCTCGCCCGACAACGTCGCCGGTCAGGCCGAGGTGCGGGCGGCAACCGACATCCCGATCGCCGCCGGCGAGACCGAGCAGACGCGCTTCGCATTCCGCGACCTGCTCGAGGCGCGCGCGGTGGACGTGCTGCAGCCCGACGTCGCGATCGCGGGCGGCATCACCGAGACGCTGCGCATCTGCGCGCTGGCGGCGGCCCACGGCCTCACCGTGGCGCCCCACCTCTGGGGCGGCGCCATCCTCTTCGCGTCCGGCCTCCATCTCGCCGTGGCCACGCCGTGCGTGAACACCCTGGAGTTCTCGCGCGGCGAGAATCCGCTGCTGCACGATCTGGTGGAGGAGCCGTTCGACCTGGTGGATGGCCACGTGCTGGCGCCCGAGCGTCCCGGGCTCGGCCTCACGCTCAACCGCGATTTCGTCCGCTCGATCACCGTCTAGGATGGGGGCCTCGACATGGCCCCCAAGCCCCCAACGCTCGTCACGCCCCGGGAAACCCGGGGCGCTCCTCGGTCTTGCGGGTGCGCTCTGGGGGCCTCGACATGGCCCCCAAGCCCCCAACGCTCGTCACGCCCCGGGAAACCCGGGGCGCTCCTCGGTCTTGCGGGTGCGCTCCGGGGGTCAGGCCGAGCGTTTCAGGCGCCCGCGGGGCGCCTGGAACGTGAAGGTGTCGCCGCGGAGCAGGTAGTGCACACGGTCCGAGAGCCCCGCGTCGGACGCCGCCTCCTGAAAATCCGACAGCGGCGATCTGAAGACCGTGTAGTCGTCGTAGTGGATCGGGATGGCCAGACGGGGCTGGACGATCCGCATCATCTCCACCCCCTGCGCTCCGCCCATCGTGATCGGCAGGCCAAGCACCCGCGTGCCACCGAGATGCAGCAGCGCGATGTCGATATCGGCGTAGCGTGCGCGGATCTCCCGGATCCGGTCGTGCACGAGCGTGTCGCCCGTCACGTAGAGTCGCAGGAGGTGACGCCCGTCGATCGTCTCGAATTCCAGGAGACTGCCCATCACGGGCGGCAGCAGGCTGGCGATCAGGCGGGGTCCGTGGCGTGCGGGCATCGCGGTGACGCGCAGCCGGGCGGCGCCCTTGGCGCAGTCGAGCGTCTCCCACGTGGGCAGCGCCTGCGCGCCGACGAACCCCTTGTCGTGGAGCGCCTCGGCGGCGTGCGGCGTGGTGGCCACCGGCAGCGCGCGCGCCAGCCGGGCTTCCGCTACCCGGTCCCAGTGGTCCTCGTGCAGATGCGACAACACCACGAGATCGAGCGGCGGCAGCCCGTCGATCTCCAGAGCGGGATTGGTCAGGCGCCGCGAGCGCACGCCGTAGCCCAGTCGGACGTGCTCGCCACGGTGCAGGAAGTTCGGATCGGTGAGCACCGTGAAGCCGGCGTAGCGGATGAGCAGTGTCGCGTTCCCGATGAAGATGATCGAGCCGCCGGTGAGGTCGGCACCACCGTGCGCTTCGAGCGAGAGGTGACGCGGCGTCATGGCAGTCCCTCGAGGCCGCAAGGGGTGTGCCGTCGAGGACCCTAGCCGAGCCTCACCGCTCCTGGGTCTCGAAGAGCTGCTGCGTTGTGCCAGCGGCGAGGTCCTCGCCCGCCAGCGTCTCGGTGGCGCCGTGCAGCCGCGCCCACAGCTTGTCACAGTGCACGATCGCCGCCTCGCGGTCGGCGCAGCCATCGAGCGCGCGCTCCAGCAGGGATCGCGTCTCCTCGTGCCGCTCGGCGCCGACGTCGTGGCCGAGCGCGTGGACCAGCGGCTCCAGCGCCGCCTCGTACTCGCCGGACTGCAGCCGACGCTCGCCGAGCTTGCTGTAGACCCACCACAGCCGCCGGTCCACCTCTTCCCGCCGCTTCGGCGACAGCGCCTCGTCATTGAGCGTCCCCAGGAGCGTCTCGGCGCGCCGCAGCGCGCGCAGCGCGTCCGCCTCGCGGGCATCCTGCACGCTGCGGATGGCCTGGGCCGTGAGCTGACCGATCTCACCGTCGAAGGTGCCGGTGAACAGGTCGCGGAACGGTTCGACGCGGGCGGTCGGGAAGCGCGGGTCGGCCAGCGCGTCGCGCAGCAGCCGGCGGGCGGCCCGAAAATCCTGCCGCTGCAAGAACGCCATGACCACGCGCTCGTGGGCGGTCCACAGCGTGTCCTGGGCGCCCAGCCTCAGCTCGGCCAGCGCGGTGTCGGCCGGCAGCGCGGCCGCGCCGTACTCGAGCCACTCCGTCGCCGCGCGGATCGCCTCCAGGCACTCCTCCGAATCACCCCGGGCGTGCTGCTCGACCTCGGCCAGCAGGCGCCGGGCGACGCTGTCGGCCAGCGCGCCGAGCTGGCGCTGGTACGTCGGCCGGTCGGCCGCGGGCGCCGCGGCGACGGCCGCCTCCAGGGCCGTCCGCGCGTCGGCGTCCTGGGCGAGGCCCTGGCGCGCCAGCGCCACCACACTCCACAGCGCCGCCGTGCCGTGTGCGTCCGCCGGCCGAAGCGAGTCGTCCGCCCCGTGCAGCGCGGCGGTCGCGCGCTCGACGACCGCCGCGTATTGCCCGGCCTGCTGCAGCGCAAAGCACTCGTCCACGATCGAGCCGACACGCGACGCGCCGACGGGCTCGAGAAGCGCAGGTGGGTCGGCCGGCGGGGCGAGCAGACCGGAGGCCGCCGCCGGACGCGGGACCGGCGGGCGACGGACGGAGGGGCGGCCGACCGGCTCGAGCGCGTGCCGATCGAGCGGGCGGGGGCGGTGCAGGCCCGGGGCGCGCACCGGGACGGGACGACGCGCGGGGACGGGGCGGCGCACGCGCACGGGATGCCGCGGCCGCGTGGGCCACACCAGCTCGAGCACGCCGAGCACCAGCAGGCCGCAGGCCCCGAACGCCGCGACGACGATCAGCGCCTCCTCACTCAGCATCTGCGCGCGCTCCTCCTGTGGTCACCATTGAAACCGGCAGGGGCGCGACGGACCAAAGGAATTGGACGACCGATCCCGACGCCGCACTGCGTCACTCTGCTATGATTGGGCGGGTCGTCAGGCAGCCACCACGCGGGGGGGAGGGCGCATGCGGCGAATCGCGGTGATCGGCGTGGGAGTGACGAAGTTCGGCAAGCACGATCGGACGTCGGCAGAGCTGTTCGCCGAGGCCGCCGCCGACGCGCTGGTCGACGCGGAGCTGCCGGCCAGCGCCGTGCAGGCGCTCTACTACGGCAACGTGGTGGGCGGCGAGACCGAGAAACAGCTGCATACCGGACCGCAGGCCGCCTCGGTGCTCGGCATCCCTACCGTGCCGACGACCCGGTTCGAGACGGCGTGCGCCTCGTCGCACGCAGCGTTCCGTCACGCGGTGATGGACATCGCGTCCGGCACCTCGGAGGTCGTCCTCGTCGGCGGCGCCGAGCGTGTGCTCAACGTGACGACCGAGGAATCCACCGAGTACTTCGCCTACGCCTCCGACGCACGCTGGGAGCAGACGCTCGGCCTCACCTTCCCCGGCGTGTTCGCGCTGGTGGCCCGCGCCCACATGGCCCGGTACGGCACGACCGAGGCGCAGATGGCCTCGGTCGCGGTGAAGAACCACAAGCACGGCGTGCTGAACCCCAAGGCCCAGTTCCAGAAGGAGATCACGCTGGAGCAGGTCCTCACGTCGCCGATGGTCGCCGATCCGCTCAAGCTCTACGACTGCTGTCCGTTCACCGACGGCGGGGCGGCGGTGGTGCTGGTGTCCGAGGAGGTCGCGCGCAAGGCGCGCCGCCCGATCTGGGTGCTGGCCTCGGCGGCCGCCTCCGACTGGATGCTGATCGGCGACAAACGGGACCTCTCGCGGGTGCCCGCCACCGAGCGGGCGGCAGCGGCGGCGTATCGACAGGCGGGGCTCGGCCCGACCGACGTCGACGTCGTCGAGCTGCACGACTGCTTCACGATCGCGGAGATCGTCGCGACCGAAGGGCTCGGCTTGTTCGAGCCCGGGGCTGGCGGCGTCGCGGCGGAGAAGGGGTGGACGAGCCTCGGCGGCAAGATCCCGGTCAATCCCTCCGGCGGCCTCAAGGCCAAGGGGCATCCCATCGGCGCCACCGGCGCCGCGCAGATCGCCGAGATCGTCACCCAGCTGCGCGGCGCAGCGGACCGGCGGCAGGTCGACGGCGCCAAGGTCGGTCTCACCCACACGCTGGGCGGCAACACCGCGACCGTCCTCGTGTCGCTCTTCGGCCGTGACTGAGCCGGTAATCACGCTGCGCCACTTCTTCGAGAAGGCGCGCGAGGGCCAGCTGACGGCGGTGCGATGCGGCCACTGCGGCGAGCTCGCGGTGCCGCCGAAGGAGTTCTGTCCGGCGTGCGCGCAGCGCCGCTGGGAGCCGGTCGGCCTCTCCGGCGAGGGCACGATCACCAGCTACACGATCATTCGCGTCGCGCCCCGCGCTCACGCCGCCGACGTGCCGTACGCCATCGCCGCCGTGCAGATGAAGGAGGGCGTGTCGATCCTCGGCCGCGTGGTCGATCTTCCCCTCGAACGTCTCGCGGTGGGGTTACCGGTGCGGTTCCGGCCGCTGACGCGCGGGGGCCAGACCGCCGTCGGCTTCGGGCCCGCCTAGCGTTGGCCTCCGGCGGGCCCAGGCGCCCCGCCCGCTCCTCCGCCCTGCCGGGTGCAGCGCTCCTGGTCGAGGCCACCCGTGCCCTCGGCGGGACCCTCGACCTCGGCCGCCTCATGGGCCGACTCACCGAGCTGACCCGGGCCAATCTCGCCGCCGACGCGGCCGGCGTCTGGCTCCTCGAGCGCCGCGATACCGAGCTGGCCCTGCGCGGGGACGTCGGCTTCAAGCGTCCCGAGATCGTGGCCCGCCTCGCCCAGCCCCCCGGACGCGACGTGCTGGGATGGATCGTGGATCGGCCGGGCGCCAGCGTGCTCCGCGGGCTTCCCGCCGCCGCCATACCGGCGGCGCGCCGGTGGATCGAGGCCGAGGAATTCCGCTCGTTCCTCGGCGTGCCGCTGGTCGGCGACGCCGCCCCGCTCGGCATGCTGGGGCTCTTCCGCCGGGGTCGGCGGCCGTTCACCGGCGCCGATCTGGCTCTCGCCGAGGCGCTCTGCGTTCCCGCCGCGCCCGCCATCCTGAACGCGCGCCTGTATGCTGAGCAGGTCGGGCGGGCCGAGCGTACCGAGATCTTGTTGGCGACGGCCGAGGCGCTGGGCGCCACGCTCGACCTTCCCGCGGCGCTCGAGGACCTCTCCCAGCGCGCCGCCCGGGCGCTCGACACCGAGCGCTGCACGATCGCGCTGTGGCCGGGCGGCGTCGTGCCCGCCGACGCGCCGCTGGGCGAGGCGGAGGCCTCGCGCAGCAAGCGGCCGGTCGAAGTCGACGACAGCCTGCTGGTCCCCATCGTTCGCAAGGGTGACGCGATCGGCGTGCTACGCTTCACCGCCCGCGAGCGACGCCGCTGGGAGCGCGCCGCCGTCGACCTCGCCAGCGCCATCGCCGGCCAGATCGCGCTGGTCGCCGAGAACGCACGGCTCTACCAGGAGGCGCACGCGCAGGCCAGCGAGCTCGCCGTGCTCCACGAGGTCGGGACCACGCTCACCTCGACGCTCGACCTGCCCACCGTGCTCGACGCGGTCGTCGACGCCGCCGTGCGGCTCAGCGGCGCCCAGCAGTGCGCGGTGCTGGAGCTGGATCCCACCGACCAGCGGCTGTACATCCGCGCCCAGCGCGGCCTCGACGACAGCTGGCCCAAGATCTCGCTCGCGCTCGGCCAGGGAGCAGGCGGTGTCGCGGCGCAGACCCGGACGCCGTTCTTCGTCGCCGATCTCGAGCGCGAGCCGCTGGCGCTCTACGACGCCGAGACGGGCCGACCGGGGATGGCGCTGCGCGAGATCATGCGCCGCGACGGGCTCCGCGCAGCGCTGGCCGTGCCGCTCATCAGCAAGGAAACGGTGCTGGGCGCGATCACCGTCTTCTGGCGGGCGCCGCGCGCGCACGACGCGCGACAGGTACGGCTGCTGACGGGCCTCGCCCAGCAGGCCGCGGTGGCGATGGAGCAGGCGCGGCTGCACGGCGCCTCGGTGCGCCGGGCCGGGGAGCTGGCCGCCCTGCTCCGGGCCGTCCGCACGATGCTGGGCGGGCTCGACACCAGGACGATCCTCGAGAGCATCGTGCAGGAAGCCTCCGCCATCGCGGGCGCGCCCGACGTCAAGCTGCTCATGCTGGACCGCGCCTCGGGGACGCTGCGCGTGGCCGCGCTGATCGGCGGCCCGATGCCGTCCGAGGCCGCGGAGCCGGGCGGCGAGCCGTACTCGACGGAGGTGGCCCGGAGCGGCCAGCCGCTCTTCGGGAACGACACCTATCTCGGCCTGCCGGTGAAGATCCGCGACACCGTCCTCGGCGTGCTGGCGCTCACAACGACGTCGCCGCGGCGCTACTCGGTGGAAGAGCTGGCCTACCTGGGCTCCTTCGCCGACCACGCCGCCATCGCCCTCGACAACGCGCGCCTCTACGCGGATGCCCAGCGGGCGCTGAGCGACCTGCGCATCATGCAGCGGCGGATGGTCCAGGGCGAGACGCTGCGGGCGCTCGGCGAGCTGGCGGGCGGGGCGGCGCACCATCTCAACAACCTGCTGACGATCGTGGTCGGTCGTATCCAGCTCCTGCGCCGCAGCGTGCACGAAGACCGCCTGGTCCGGCCGCTGGAGATCGTCGAGCGGGCCGCCAAGGACGGCGCCGAGGTCGTGCGGCGCCTGCAGCAGTTCGCCGGCATGCGCCGCACGCTCGAGCCCCGTACCGTCGACCTCAACCACATCGTGAGGACCGTGCTCGAAATATCGCGCAACCGCTGGCAGGATCCGGCCCGAGCCCCGGGGACCGAGATCGCCGTGGAGTCACAGCTGACGCCGGTGCCGGAGATCCCCGGCGACGCCACCGCCCTGCGCGAGATGCTCACCAACCTCGTGCTCAACGCGGTCGACGCGCTACCCCGCGGCGGCCGCATCGCGGTGGAGACGAGCGTCGGCGAGAACACCGTCACGCTGACGGTCGTGGACACCGGGGTGGGCATGTCGGAGGAGGTGCGGCTGCGAGCCCACGAGCCGTTCTTCACGACCAAGGGCGTGAAGGCGACGGGTCTCGGCCTCAGCGTCGCGTTCGGGATCACCCGCCGCCACGGCGGGGAGCTCACGCTCCACAGCGAGCCGGGACACGGCACCACGGTGCGCGTCACGCTCCCGCGGCCAGCCGCCCCGACCCCGCCGGCCGCGCCGGCCTCACTCCTGCCCCAGCGCCCTCTCCGCATCCTGCTCGTGGACGACGAGGAGGAGGTCCGGCGGGCGCTCGCGGAGATGCTCACCGCCCAGGGCCACACCGTGCTGACCGCGAGCGGCGGGCCGGACGCGCTGAGCCTCCTCGAGGAGGACGCCGGCGTCGATCTCGTCGTCACCGACCTCGTGATGCCGGTGATGTCGGGGTGGGAGCTGGCCGCCGCCATGAGGGCCCGATGGCCCGCACTGCCGGTCGGGGTCATCACCGGCTGGGGCGAGCTGCCGGAGACCACGCTCGGTCTGCAGGCCCCGGTCGACTTCGTCCTCTCCAAGCCCGTCACCCTCGACGCGCTCGACGACGCCCTCGGCCGTCTCGGTTGGCGCGCGCGCTAACCCCGAGCGGGCCCGCCCAGGTACGCGCGCTGCACGGCCTCGCCGGCCGCCAGCTCGGCAGCCGGCCCCGCCAGGACGACCTGGCCCGTCTCGAGGATGTAGGCGCGATCGGCGACGCCGAGAGCCTGGCGCGCGTTCTGCTCGACCAGCACGATCGTCACGCCTTCCCGCTTGAGCTCGGCCACGACGGCGAAGATCTGGCGGACCAGGCGTGGCGCCAGGCCGAGCGATGGCTCGTCCAGCATCAGCAGCGTGGGACGCGCGACGAGCGCGCGGGCGATGGCCAGCATCTGCTGCTCGCCGCCGGACAGCGTGGAGGCGATCTGGCCGCTCCGCTGGCGGAGCACCGGGAAGCGCTCGAGCGCGGCGTCGAGGTCGCCGCGGGTGCCGGCGGTCGTGGCGTACTGCCCCATCAGGAGATTTTCCCAGACCGTCATGCGGGTCAGTAGCCCCCGCCCCTCCGGCACCAGCCGCAGCCCGCGGCGCGCCACGCGGTGCGAGGCCCAGCCCGTGATGTCTGTCCCCGCGAACCGTACGCGGCCACTATCGGGCGCGAGCACCCCGGCCACCGCTCTCAACAGCGTCGACTTGCCGCTTCCGTTGGCGCCGAGGAGGGCGACCACCTCGCCGGGGCGAACGGTGAACGACACACCGTTGATCGCGCGGACCGCGCGGTAGGAGACGAAGAGGTCCTGGACCTCGAGCACGTCCATGGCTCAGGGCTCCTGGCCCAGGTAGGCCTCGATCACCAGGGGATCGCGCTGCACCTCGGCCGGCGTCCCGTCGGCGATCGTCTGGCCGAAGTTCAGCACCGTCACCCGGCTGGAGACGTCCATCACGAGCCCGATGTCGTGCTCGACGAGCACGACCGTGCAGCCGGTGGCGACGATGTCGCGAATGAGCCGGTTCACCCCCTGCTTCTCGGTCGCGTTCATGCCGGCCGCCGGCTCGTCGAGCAGGAGCAGCGTCGGTTCCCCGGCCAGCGCCCGGGCGATCTCCAGCCGTCGCTGATCGGCCAGCGGCAACTCCTCGGCCGGGTCGTGCGCGCGGGCGGCGAGCCCGACCAGGGCCAGCAAGGCCCGCGCGCGCTCGCGCGACTCCCGGTCCTCGCTCAGGCTCCGGAAGGGCGCGCGGGTCCACGCGCGGACCAGGCCGGCGCGCGTGCGGCAGTGGCGACCGACCAGGACGTTGTCGAGGACGCTCATGCCGGCGAACAGGCGGATGTTCTGGAAGGTGCGGCCCAGGCCGAGCGCGGTCCGCCGGTGCGGGCGCAGGCCGTCGATGCGCGCCGCGCGCAGGAGAATCTGGCCGCCGTCAGCGGGGAGGATGCCGCTCACACAGTTGAGCAGCGTGGTCTTGCCCGAGCCGTTGGGGCCGATGAGGGCGTGGACGGCGCCGGCCTCGACCGAGAGGTCGACGCCGGCCAGCACGCGGAGACCGCCGAACGATTTGCTGACGTCGCGCAGCTCGAGCAGCACCTCGGGCCGGCGGCGCCTAGTAGTCGACCTTGACCAGCTGGCCGTCCTTGACCGTGAGCAGCGTCGACTGGCCGGCGCCGTCGCGCTCGGCGTTGATCGTCGTGAGCCCGGTGATACCGTCGAAGTCCTTCACCTTCGTCCAGCCCACCCGGATGCGGTCACGATCGGCGTCGAGGTCCTTGGGCTCGTTGGTCACCCCGCCGCTCTCGATCACCGACTTCATGATGTAGGCGTTGTCGTAGGAGCGCATGCCGCCGTAGTTGGGCTTCTTGCCGCCCGACTTCTCCATGAACTTCTTCAGGAAGGCCGCGGTCTTGGGCTTGGGGTCGTCGGGCCAGCCGGCCGAGCCGATGATGGAGCCCTCGCCGTCTTTGCCGACGAGCCTGGCGAACTCCGGCGAGCCCACGCAGGCGCTGGCCAGGAACGGCTGCTTGAGCCCTTGCTTGCGCGCCTCGCGCACGATGTTGGCAGCCTGCTGGTAGCAGGCGCCGAGCGCGATGCCGTCGGGGTTGAGCGCCTTGACCCGGGTGATCTGCGCGCTGAAGTCGATGTCCTTCGTCTGGTAGGTCAGCGATTCCTTGACCTCGATGCCCGCCTTCTTGAGCAGGGCCGGCAGGACCGCGCTGCCCTCGGCGGAGGCGACGGCGTCGGCGGAGTCGTAGACGATGGCGGCGGTCTTGATGCCGTAGCGCTTCTGCCAGACGGTCACGGCCGGCGCCAGCTGCTTGTCGCTGGTGAGCGTGTTGCGGAAGGCCCACCGCGAGAGCGCCGAGATGCCCGGCTTGGCCGAGCACTGCGAGACGATCATCGCCTTGAGCCGGTCGAGCAACGGGGCCAGTGCCTCGAACTCCGAGGAGAAGCACGGCCCCAGGATGGCCAGCACCTTGTCCTCGAGGATCAGCTTGCGGGCCAGCGAGATGGCCGGCGCCACCTCGGTGCCGGTGTCCTGGATGAGGACCTCGACCGGCACGCCGCCGATGCCGCCCGCCTTGTTGATCTCCTCCACGGCGATCTCGGTGGCGATCTTGCTGTGCTCGCCCCACTCCGCTCCCTTGCCGGTGATCGAGTAGATGGCGCCCAGCTTGACGGACTTGCCCCCCACCTTGGCCGGGGCGCTCCCGGCCAGCGCGCCCGTCACCAGCACGGCGGCGACGATCACGGACAGCCAGCGGTATCTCATCACGCGACCTCCTTCGCATGGCCGGGCAGCCACCGGCGCATCGCCCCGAGCAGGCGATGGTCGATCAGCCCCTGCGGCCGGACGATCATGACGGCGAGCATCGCCAGCCCGTACAGGGCGAGCCGCCACTCCTTCAGGAACCGCAGCCACTCGGGCAGCAGCGTGAGCACGGCCGCTCCCACGATGGCCCCCCAGAACGTCTGGATCCCGCCCACCACGACGAAGGTGAACGGCATGACGGACCGGGCGAAGCCGAACTCTTCCGGCTCGATGAATTGTACGTAGTGCGCCCACAGGGCGCCGGCCAGCCCCGCGATCACGGCGCCCACCGTGAACGAGGCCAGCTTGGCGCGGGTGACGTCGACGCCGATCACCTCGGCGGCCAGCTCGTCACGGTTGATGGCGGCGAACGCCCGGCCCATGCGCGAGCCGGCCGTGCGGGCGGCCAGCACGGCCGTCGCGACCGCCAGCGCCGCCACCAGCGGCAGCGACGTCACGAACGGCATGCCGCGAAAACCCTGGGCGGCGCCCGTGGGAGCGAAGTTGAGGAAGAATACACGAACAATCTCGCCGAAGGCCATCGTCATCAAGACCAGGTAGATGCCGCGCACGCGCAGCGCCGGCAGCCCCACCAGCCCGCCGACGACGCCGGCGGTGGCCGCCGCCATCACGAACGCGATGGGCCACGGCCAGGCCAGCGCCGCCGTCAGCCACGAGGCGACGTAGGCGCCGATCGCCATGAAGCCCCCTTGACCCAGCGAGAGCTGGCCGGCCGACAGCGGGAAGTAGAGCGACAGCGCCAGGATCAGGTTGATCCCGAGCTGGATCAGCACGTCCTCCAGGTACGGGCCGATCACGTCAGTCCCTCCGCGGCAGGCGGAGGCCGAGCAGCCCCTCGGGCCGCACCAGCAACATGAGCATGACGGCGCCGAACGCCAGGGCGTCACGATACGACGATGCGAAGTAGGCGACGCCGAGCACCTCCAGGATGCCCAGCACCAGGCCGCCTACCATGGCTCCCGGCACATTCCCCAGTCCTCCCAGGAGCATCACGACGAGCCCCTTGATGCCCATCTGCACGCCGATGAACGGGTGCACGGAGTTGTAGGCGAGGCCGACCAGGACGCCGGCGGCGCCGGCCAGCGCGGAGGCGACGAAGAACACCAGCATGATGACCGCGCTCACGTTGACGCCGAGCAGGCCGGCCACGGTGGGATCCTCGGCGGTGGCCCGCACCGCCCGCCCGGCGCGCGTGCGGGCCAGGAACACGGAGACCGCGCCCATGAGGACCAGCGCCGCGGCCAGGATGAACACCTGCACGGAGGAGACACGCAGCGGCCCCAGCTCCCACAGCGTCAGCGCGATGGTGGCGGGAAAGCCCTTCTGCTCGGGGCCGAAGTACCAGCGGGCGGTCTCCTGCAGCGCGATGCCGGCGCCGATCGTCGTGGCCAGCGGAGCGAGGTGGTGGGCGCCGCGCAGCGGGCGGAAGGCGATGCGCTCGACGAGCACGCCCAGGATGCCGGTGGCGAGCATCGCCGCCGCCAGCGCTAGCATCACGTTGCCCGAGTAGGCGGTGGCGACCACGAGCCCCACGAAGGCCCCGACCATGAACACCTCGCCGTGGGCAAGGTGCAGCATGCCGAGCACGCCGAAGATGAGCGTGTAGCCGATGGCGATGAGCGCGTACACGGCGCCGAGCATCACGCCGTTGACGAGCTGCTGAAGGAGCACGGGCTAGCGCGCGCCGCGCAGGACGGGGGCGGCGGCCTGGACGGCCTTGACGATGCCGTGGTAGCCGGTGCAGCGACAGAGGACGGCGGAGAGGCCCTCGCGCACCTCGGCCTCGGTCGGATCGGGTTTCACACGGAGCAGGTCGAGCGCGGTCAGCAGCATGCCCGGCGTGCAGAAGCCGCACTGCAGTCCGTGGTGCTGGTGGAAGGCCTCCTGCAGCGGATGCAGCGCGCCGTCCTGCATCAGGCCCTCGATCGTCGTGAGCTCGGCCCCGTCGGCCTGGACGGCCAGCATGAGACAGGAGCGGGCGGCCTCGCCGTTGACGAGGATCGTGCAGGCGCCGCAGATGCCGTGCTCGCACCCGACGTGGGTGCCGGTCAGGCCCAGGTCCTCGCGCAGGACATCGACGAGCAGCTTGCGCGGGGGACAGCGTGACTCGTGGGCGGTGCCGTTGACGGTGAGGCGAACGACGACGGGGGCGATCATCGCGCCCGTTCGCTCGCGCGCCTCACGGCGCGCGCGGTCAGCACGCGGGTGAGGTGGCGACGATACTCTGCCGAAGCGTGAACGTCGGCGTCGGGCTCGACGAGCTCGGCGGCTCGGGCGGCGGCCGCCTCGATCGCCGCGTCACCCAGGCCGTCGCGCTCGAGGATCTCCTCGGCGGCGCCCAGGCGCACCGGCACCGGGCCGGCGCCGGCAGTGGCCAGGCGGGCGGTCGTGCAGCGGGTGCCCTCGCGGACGACCATGGCGGCGACGCCGACGATCGCGAAGTCGCCGTGCCGGCGCGCGAACTCCTCGAAGGCGTAGCCGGCGCCCGCCGGCGCCGCGGGCAGCCGGACCTCGACGAGCAGCTCGTCCGGCGCCAGGCGCGTCGTCAAGTACGTCTCGAACAGCTCGCGCGGCTTCAGCGAGCGGCGCCCCCGCGGGCCCTGCGCCACGACCTCGCCCTCCAGCGCGGTCAGCACCGCCGGGTACTCGGCCGAGGGATCGGCGTGCGCGATCGAGCCCCCGATGGTGCCGCGCGAGCGGATCGGCAGGTGGCCGACCCAGCGCGTCGCCTCGCGCAGCAGCGGCACACGCTGCGCCACCAGGGGCGAGAACTCGATCGTCCGCTGCCGCGTCATCGCGCCGAACGCGACGGTGCCGTCGTCCTCACGCACGTAGGCGAGCGCGGGGATCCGGTTGAGATCGACCAGCGCGGCCGGCCGCGCCAGCCGGAAGTTCAGCATCGGCATCAGGCTCTGGCCCCCGGCCAGGACCTTGGCGTCACCGCCGTAGCGCGCCAGAAGAGCGACCGCCTCGTCGATACTGCGCGGGGCGTGATAGTCGAAGCGCGGGGGCTTCATTGTAGCGGGTGCCGCGAGGCCGGCTTAGGCCGTGGGTGGCCTGTTCTAGAAGGTACCTGGCTCCGTTGATCTTGCCGATTGATCGAATTGGCGGTGGAGTCACGGGGCGTCGGCATGGCTTACTTCGCTTGCCGGGCGGCCTGGATGAGCGCGTGCAGGCGGGTCGGGGTCATCGGCAGCTCGGTGATGCTGATCCCGAGGGGCTTGAGCGCGTCGCTGACGGCGTTGGCGATGACGGCGGGGACCGTCATCGAGGAGGACTCGCCGAGCCCCTTGGAGCCTAGCGTCGTCAGCGGCGAGGGCGACACGACGTGCGCGATCTCGATCTCCGGAGCCTCGGTGGCGGTCGGCACCAGGTAGTCCATGAACGTACCGGTCAGGAGCTGGCCGGCGTCGTCGTAGGCCAGCTCCTCGTAGAGCGCGCCGCCCAGGCCGTGGAGGGCGCCGCCGTAGATCTGCCCCTCGACGATCATCGGATTGATGATCGTGCCGGCGTCGTGGACGGTCACGTATTTCACGATCGTGATCGCGGCGGTGTCGGGATCGACCTCCACCGCCATCACCTCGGCGATGAAGCCGTAGGTGTTGGACGAGTTGACGCGATCCTCGGCGTCCACCGACTTCGCCACCGTGAACCCGAACACGGCCGTGGCCTGCAGCCCTGGCTCCATGTCCTCCGGCAGCGACTCGGTGTTCCAGTGCGCGCGCCCGGCCAGGTCCTTGATCGAGTAGGCGGCGCCCGTGCCGACCCGGCGGTGCACGCCGCCGTCGCGAAACTCGACCTCCTCGACCGGCACGTCCATCAGATGGGCCGCGTACGCCACCAGCTTGGCCTTCAGCTTGCGCGCGGCCAGCGCGACGGCGCTGGTGCCGACCGAGCCGAAGCGGCTGGAGTAGGTGCCGGACGAGATCGACCACACGCGGGTGAACGTGTCCATCTCGTCCACCACCGTCACGTCGCGCGGCGCCAGCCCCAGCTCGTCGGCGACGATCTGCGACACGATCGTCTGATGCCCCTGCCCCTGCGGCGTCGTGCCCAGGATGGCGATCACGCGGCCGAGCGGGTCGATCTTCACGGTGGCCGCGTCGACGGCGCCGGACTTCGGCAGGTACTCCGGCTTGGCGCGAAACTGCGGGTCGAGCGCGGTGGCGACGTAGCCCATGTTGGAGACGGAGGGGTCGACCGCCAGCGCCAGGCCGATCCCGAAGTACCGCCCGGCCGCCCGTGCCCGCGCCTGCTCCCGCTTGAGCTCGTCGTACTTCGCGACGGCCAGCGCCCGGTCGAAGGTGGATTGGTAATCGCCGCTGTCGTAGAGCCCCCCGGTCGGCGTCCGGTAGGGAAAACTGTCCGCGTCGATGAGGTTGCGTCGCCTGATCTCGACGGGATCCATGTCCAGCCGCTCGGCCAGGAGGTCCATCATCCGCTCGGTCTCGAAGTAGAGATGGCCGCACGCGTAGCCTCGGTTGGGCCCGGTGAGGCTCTTGTTGGTCATCACCACCGAGGCGTCGACCTCGAGGTTCTGAAATCGGTAGGGGCCGACGAAATTTCCGGTCGGACGAAAACTACATCCCGGTTCCGGGCTGCGAATGTAGCCGCCCACGTTGTCCAACCACTTGAAGCGCATGCCGAGGATCGTGCCGTCCTTCCGAGCCGCCACCTCGCGCCAGGCAATGCGATCGGTGCCGCTCGACGACGCCAGCAGGTGCTCCCGCCGGTCCTCGATCCATTTCACCGGGACCCCGAGCTTCATGGCCGCCAGCCCCATGAGGGCCAGGTACGGATAGATGCTGCTCTTGATCCCGAACGAGCCGCCGATGTCGGGCGGCACGATGAAGCGCAGCCGGTTCTCGGCTAGCTGCAGCACCCGCGCGACGAGCGGGTGCATGATGAACGGTCCCATGAAGTTGGACCAGATCGTCAGCACGCCGTCGATCGGCTCCCAGCGCGCGATCACGCCATAGGTCTCGATCGGCGTCGAGCTGTACTTGGGAAACTTGAAGCGCTCGCGCACGACGACGTCGGCGCCGGCGAAGGCCCCGTCGGGGTCGCCGTAGACGAGGCGGCGGTGACCGGCGAGGTTCGAGCCGACCTGATCGTGCAGGATCGGCGCGTCGGGCTCGAGCGCCCGCTCGACATCCACCACCGCTGGCAGCACCTCGTAGTCGACGCCGACCGCCTCGGCCGCATCCTCGGCCAGATAGCGGTCGCGGGCGACCACCACCGCCACCGGCTCGCCCGCGAAGCGCACCCGATCGATGGCGGACGGATAGTAGTGCACGGGCGTGGTGACGCCGACTCCGAACGGCTTGCACGCCGTGGCGACGTCGGCGCCGGTGATCGCGCCGACCACGCCCTCCATGGCCAGCGCCGCGGTCAGATCGTAGCCGAGGATGCGGGCGTGGGCGTGGGGCGAGCGCACGATCGCCGCGTGGCAGAGGTTGCCCACCGGCGGGTGGTCGTCGATGAAGGTGCCCCGGCCGGTCAGGAGCCGGCCGTCCTCGACGCGCGGCACCGACCGGCCGATCCAGGATCGCGAGGTCATTCGGCCTCTAGAACGTCAGCTTGTCGCCCGGGTTGATCGGGAACACCTTCACCGGCGCGCCGCCGAGCGCCTGCATGTACTCCTGCGGCGTGCCCTTGAGGACCGGGAACGTGCCGTAGTGAATCGGGATCGCGAACTTCGGCTTCAGCCACTCGCGGGTGGCCATGGCCGCATCCTGCGGGCTCATCACGAAGTGACCGCCGATCGGCACCAGCAGCAGGTCGGGCTTGTAGTAGTCGCCGATCAGCCGCATGTCGCCGAAGAGGCCGGTGTCCCCCATGTGGTAGATCTTGAACCCGTTCTCGAGCTGGATGATGAAGCCGACCGGCTCGCCGCCGACGTGGACCTCGTCCTTGCCGGTCGCCGGGTTCTTCCACACCATCTCCGAGGAGTGCTCGGCCCGCGTCATCGTGATCGCGATGTCGGGACCGAGCGGCGTGATCACGCCGCCCTTGTTCATCCGCGGCGCCAGCTCGCTCGGCAGGATACCGAGGGCCACCAGCGAGTTGGCGAGCCCGGCCGGCGCGACCACCGGCGCCTTGTGCTTCTTCGCGATGTCGGGCGCGTCGCCGAGGTGGTCACCATGCGCGTGCGTCACCAGGATGAGATCGACCTTGCCGAGCGCGTCGAGGTTCTTGTACTGGGGCGGCGTCTTTGGATTCTGGGTGAGGAACGGATCGATGACGATCACCTTGCCGCTGACGCTGGTGATGCGCGTGGCGGCCTGGCCCATCCAGAGCACCTCGATCTTCCCCGACTGGGCACCGAGCGGTCCGGACGCCAGCACGAGCGCCACGAGGACGACGAGGACGCATGCCGCCGCGTATCGTGTTCGGTATCGCATCTCAGGCCTCCAGTTGCAGTGCGAGGAACTGCCTGGCATCGAAGTTGCCCCACTGTACCCCAGATCATCACGAGGGGGAGGGGTTCCATGTCCGCCCACGGGCTCCCGGAAGAGCTGTTCCGGTGGATCGTCGAAGCCATGCCGGAAGCCGTCGTCTACTCGGACCGCGAGGGCATCATCCGCCTGTGGAACCACGGCGCCGAGACGATCTTCGGCTACCGCCGGGAGGACGCGCTCGGCCAGACGCTCGACCTGATCGTCCCCGAGCGCTGGCGTGCACGACACTGGGAAGGCTATCGCACGGTCATGCGGACCGGCGCCACGCGATACGGGCGCGAGATGCTGGCGGTTCCCGCCAGCCGGAGCGACGGGACGCGGATCTCCATCGAGTTCTCGATCATCCTCCCCACGGACCGTGACGGACAGGTGCTCGGAGCCGTGGCCATCGTTCGGGACGTCACCACGCGGTGGGAGCAGGAGCAGGCGCTCCGGAAGCGGGTGGCCGCGCTGGAAGCTAGGACGTAGGGATCGTGGACGGCGCGGGCCGTGGTTCCTTGCTCAGGGCGACGAGGACGATGCTGAGTCCCACCGAACCCAGGCAGAACCAGAAGACCGCCTGATAGGCCGCCGCCGGCGCGTGTCCATTCACTCTCGGGAAACTCGCCACGATCAGTGCGCTGGCCTGCTGGTAGACGGCGCCACCGAGCCAGAAGAAGAGATTGAGGATCCCCATGGCGGTGGCGACCACCTGGGCTGGGACCGAGTCCTTGAGCTGGGCATACGACGGGATCCAGGTCGACGCGAAGAAGCCCCCCCAGAACATCGCCACCCACAGCAGGCCGGCCGGCAATCCGACCGGCCAGATGGCGAGCAGCGCCCAGAGGAGGGCATACACGACAGCTCCCACCAGCACCACGCGCTTGCGAGAGCCCACGACCTTGTCGGCCAGGTAGCCCCAGAGCGTGCAACCGACGATGAGGCCCACGGACCAGAGGCTCAGCGCGTTCGCGGCTTGCTGCTGCGTCTGCCCATAGGCGTCCATGAGATAGGGCACGGCCCACAGCCCCTGCATCATCGTCATCGTGCCGAAGAGCAGGAAGGCGTAGCCCCCGAGCAGCCAGGTATTTCGCTCGCGCAGGACGACGAGCACGCCCTGCCCGAGCGGCATCGACTGGCTCGCTCCCTGACGCGACGGCAGGCCATCGATGTCGGCCATCGAGGGCAGCCCCCGCTCGGACGGGCTGTTGCGGACGAAGACGTAGACCAGCAACGCCGTCGCCAGCATGACCAGTCCCACACCACCCAGGCTGAATCGCCAACCCGCCAGCGTGATCAGCGCCATCAGCGGGGCGGCAGCCGTCAGTCCACCCAGGTTGGCGACCGACGTCCAGGCTCCCGTGAGGGTTCCAAACTCGCGACCGCGGAACCACTGCGCCATGATCTTGGCGGCGCCGACGTAGAGGACTGACGCCCCGAGGCCGGTCAGGGCTCGTCCGATCAGCGCCACCGGGAAGGTGGGCGCACAGGCAAACAGCACCTGTCCAACCCCGGCCACGACCAGGAAGGCGGTGATTGTACGGCGTGGGCCGAGGGCGTCGGTGAGGACACCGGCCAGGGGTTGCATCAGCGCGAAGGGCCACAAGTACAGCGCGGTGAGGAGCCCGAGCTCAGCCGCGTTCAGGACGAACGCGTCCCGCAAGTCGGGGATGGCCACCGCCGGGGCGAGGCGGGCGAAGAAGGCCAGCAGCCCGCTGAGAAAAAGCAACCCGAGGCACACCCAGCGATACGTCAGCGTCCGGCGGATCAGCGCGGGCGTGAGCGGCGGCGCACTCGCCGGCATCAGGGACCGATCCGGCTGGTGACGTGGCTCGCCGCTCGAGCTCGGCGGGGGGCCGCGACCCAGGCGGCCACGGCGGACGCAGCGATGGCGAGCGCGGCGACGGCGAACGCGATCTGATAGCTGCCGGTGACGTCGAAGAGCCAGCCTCCCAGGAACGGCCCGATGAAGCCTCCGAGTCCGCCGCCGCCCTGGGCGGCCCCGAGAATGACGCCCAGGTGCCGTCCCGCAAAGAGGTCGGTCGGGATCGCCGCCAGCAGGGAAATGCGCATGCCGAAGCCCACCCCCGACACCACGTAGCCGAGCAGGAGCAGGAGGTCGGCGGGGCCGTCGAGCCCGCCGAGACAGCCGATGCCCACGATCCCGATGGCCGAGCCCAGCGCGAAGACCCACTCCCTGCCCCAGCGATCGGACAGCGAGCCGCCGAGCACGTTCCCCGCGACCGTGCACGCGCCGCCCAGCCCGAAGATCCACCCGAGCGTGACGGCGCTGAAGCCGCGCTCGAGAGCGTGAGCGACCTGGTGCGTCGTCACGATCTGGTAGCCGATCACTCCGAACCCCCACATCGCGAACACCGCCCAGAACGGAACGCTGCGGAGCGCCATGCCCAGCGTCCAGTCGCGAGCGGCCCCCGGCGTCCGAGCGACCGTCACCTCGCGCGGGCCATCGACATCCGCGGGCGGGTCACGATAGAGAAAGGCGGCGAGCGGGATGGTGACGACCGCCACGAGGAGACCGAAGATCGCCAGTGCCGTGCGCCAGCCGAAGACGACGATCAGGTACGTGTTCAGCGGGTAGAAGATGATCGCGCTGGCCGAGGCGCCCGCGCTGATGACGCCCATCGCCGCGCCACGCGAGCGCACGAACCAGCGGCTGACGATGGCGGCGGCCGGGACCTGGATGCAGGCGATGCCCGCGCCGCCGAGGATGCCGAAGGCGAGGTAGTACTGCCAGAGCGTCGTCACCTGACCGGTCAGCACGAGGGCCATACCGAGGAGCAGCCCTCCAGCCGGGACCAGAAGCCTGGCGCCCCAGCGATCGTAGAGCCACCCGGCCAGGGGCGAGAAGACGAGAAGCAACAGCCAGCTCAGCGAGTAGCCGAGCGCCGCCTCGCCACGTCTCCAGGCAAACTCGCCGAGGAGCGCGACGTAGAACGCGGCGAACGTGGAGCGCACCGACCAGGCGAGCGAGTTGACGGTGGCGGAGACGCCGACCACGACCCAGCGATACGGCGACGGCCCCTCGCTCCGGAGCGCGTTCGACCTCACGGTCGTGCGGACCGTGTCACTCGCTCCGGGCCCTCTCAGGCCGCGCCGCGCCGCGCGGATCGGGCGGTGCGCGTCCGCAGGCGTCGCGCGATCTCACCGGCGACCACCAACGCGTCGTTGTGGCGCTCGTCCCGGGCGCCGTACACGAGCGTGACGCGACGGTTCGCCGCGCGCCGCGCGAGATCGTCCAGCCGGTCGCGGGCGGCCGGCGCCCGCAGCTCGTCGCGGTACCGCGCGACGAACCCCTTCCACCGGGCGGGGTCGTGACCGAACCAGCGGCGAAGCTCGCCGCTCGGCGCCAGCTCCTTCGCCCACACGTCGAGCGCGAGGGCTTCCTTGTTGACGCCGCGTGGCCAGAGCCGGTCGACCAGGACTCGGTAGCCGTCGTCGCGGGCGGCCGCCTCGTAGGCGCGCCGGGTCTGGACCATCGGGCGGCTCGGGCGACCTGCCTGTCGCATCATCGGCCTGACTCTAGCACCTCACGTGCCAGCGTCGGGGCTCGACCGCCGGGCCGGCGATCGAAGGCGGGATATGATGGAAGCGACGAGCCAGATCGCCGATGGCGCCTCACTACTCGCCGATCCGTGACTACGCCGTGATCGGCGATGGCCGGACGGTCGCCCTCGTCGCCAGCGACGGCTCCATCGACTGGCTGTGTCTGCCCAACCTCGACTCGCCCAGCGTGTTCGCCGCCATCCTGGACCCCGCGCGCGGAGGACGGTTCGTGCTGCGGCCCGACGGTCCGTTCCAGGCCAGCCGCCGCTATCGCCCGGGAACGAACGTGCTCGAAACGACGTTCGTGACCTCCACCGGAACGGTGTGCCTCACCGATGCGATGACCCTGCCGAGCACTGTGCTCGCGCCGTTCCGGGAGCTGGTGCGACGGGTCGACGGGCGGAGCGGTCGGGTGCCGATGCGCTGGCGTGTCGAACCCCGGTTTGGCTACGGAGTGGCACGGACGCGCGTGGAGGCCCGCACGCCCTTTCCCGTCGCCGTGTCCGGTGCCGACGCGCTCGCCGTGTGTGCGTGGGATGCCGGCCGGCCGATGTGCGATGCCGACGGCATGGGCGCCAGCTTTGAGGTCGCCGAGGGCGCGCGCGCCACCTTCGCGCTGGCCGCCGCTCACGGCGAGCCTCTCGTATTTCCCTCGCGGGGCGCCGCCGAGGCCCGGCTCGACTCCACGGCCGAGTTCTGGCAGCGGTGGTCGGCGCCGCTGGCCTACACTGGCGCCTGGCGCGAGGCCGTGGTGCGCAGCGTGCTCGCGCTCAAGCTGCTCGTGTTCGCGCCGTCCGGAGCCATCGCGGCGGCGCCGACGACGTCGCTGCCCGAGCGCATCGGCGGCGGACGGAACTGGGACTACCGATACTGCTGGATCCGCGACTCCTCGTTCACGCTCGAAGCGCTGCTGCAGGTGGGCTGCTCCAGCGAGGCCACCTCGTTCTTCTGGTGGTTCATGCACGCCACGCAGCTGACGCTGCCCCGGCTTCGGGTCTTCTACCGACTGGATGGCGGCGCTCGCGCTCCGGAGCGGGCGCTGCCGCTGGCCGGCTATCGCGGCTCCGCCCCGGTGCGCGTTGGCAACGGCGCCGCCGGCCAGCTCCAGCTCGACGCCTATGGCGAGCTGCTCGACACGGCGTTCGTCTACGCGCGCAAGGGGTACCCCCTCGGCCGCGACATCGGGCGCGACCTGGCCCGCGTGGCCGACTTCGTCTGCGAGCGGTGGCGCGAGCCGGACGCGGGCATCTGGGAGGTTCGCGCCGATCCCCGGCACCACACCCAGTCCAAGGCCATGTGCTGGGTGGCCCTCGACCGGGCGCTGCGTCTGGCGGAGACAGGGCAGGTGCCGGCGGCGCACGCGCCGCGCTGGCGGCGGGAGGCCGCGGAGATCCGCCGGTTCGTCGACGAACGGTGCTGGTCCGCGCGCAAGGACAGCTACGTCGGCTACGCCGGGAGTGAGGATCTGGACGCCAGCCTGCTCCTGATGGCCATCATGCGTTACGACGAGCCCGGGTCGCCCCGCCTCCGGGGCACCGTCGATGCCGTTCGGCGAGAGCTGGCGCGTGGCCCGCTGGTCTACCGGTATACCGGTGACGACGGCCTCGCGGGCGGCGAGGGTGCCTTCCTCTGCTGCTCCTTCTGGTTGGTCGAGGCGCTCGCCCTCTCGGGCCGACGGGACGAGGCCGTCCGGCTCATGGACGAGCTGGTCGGGCTGGCGAACGACGTCGGACTCTACGCCGAGGAGATCGATCCGGACACGGGCGAGTTCCTCGGGAACTTCCCGCAAGGACTTGTCCACCTGGCGCTGGTGAGCGCCGCGGCGGCGATGGACCCGACCGGAGCATGAGCATCTGGAGCGCACTGGTGGGCGGCTTCGCGGGCACGCTGGTGCTGACGATCACGCTGGCGGCAGCCAGTCAGCTCCGCCTCACCCGCATGGACATCCCGTTTCTCCTGGGGACCGCGTACACCGAGGACCGCACGCGCGCCCGGGTGCTGGGCTACGCGCTCCACTTCGTCGCGGGCCTGCTGTTTGCGCTCCTCTACTACGCCGCGTTCGCGACGCTCGGCCGGGCGGGCTGGGCGCTCGGGATGGCGTTCGGCCTCGTCCACGCGCTCTTCACCGGGACCGCGCTCGTCAACGTCCTGCTCCCTGCCGTGCATCCGCGGATGGGCACCTCCGTCAGCGCCGCGGACTCTTCTCCGCTGCTCGAACCGCCCGGATTCATGCTGCTCAACTACGGTGCCGCGACGCCGATCGTCTCCCTCCTGGCCCATCTCGCGTACGGCGCGATCGTGGGGGCATTCGTCGCCGGCGCGTGAGGCCGGCGGCGCCGCGTGCGACGCCGCCGGCGGCTACAGGACGCGAAGGAAGGCGACCAGTGCCTGCTTGTCGTCCTCCGTCAGCTTGATCTGGAGCACCAGGTTGAAGAACTCGACCGTGTCCTCCAGGGTGAGCAGCCGGCCGTCGTGGTGGTAGGGTGGAGAGTCCTTGATCCCGCGCAGCGTGAACGTCTTGATGGGGCCGTCGGCGATATTGCGCTGATCGTTGATCGTCTCGGGGGCATAGAAGCGCTCCAGGCGCAGGTCGTGCATCCGGTTGTCCAGGTAGAAGGGCGGCGCGTGGCATTCGGCGCAGCGGCCCTTGCCGAAGAAGATCTCCTGGCCCTTGCGTTCCTGTTCCGTGGCCTTCTCCGGGATGAGACGGCCAAACGCGTCCAGCTTCGGCGCCGGGGGAAAGTCGAGCATGTTCTGCATCTGGGCCATCATGGCGACCTGACTGGCCCGGTCAGGGAGGTGAACGCCCTTCTTGGCGGCGGTGACCTGGTCGCCGTCGAAGTACGCCGTCCGCTGCTCGAACTCGGTGAAGTCCTCCACGGATCGCAGGGACCGCTTCGAGCCGTGGATCAGCTGGTTGAACATACCGCGCAGGCTCACGGTGTCGATGCGGAACCGCGCGGCCTGCGGGCGCGTGTCCGGGTTGAGGTGAAAGGTCGCGTTCGTGTGGCCGTTCGTGTGGCAATCGAGACAGGAGACGCCCAGGCTCGCCGCCCTCACCTTCCGGTCCTCCGTCTGATTGAACTGCTGCTGGGGAAAGGGCGTGAGGAGCAGCCGCAGTCCCTCGATCTGCACCGGCGTGAGCTTGCCCTTCACGAGGTCGTAGTAGTTCTTGATGGTCAGCACCTGCCCCTGGGACACGTCGCCCAGGTCGGGCCGCGTCGTGAGGAAGATCGGCGGCGGGAACTCCGGCATCAGGTGGTCGGGCAGATCGAAGGCGACGTCGAAGCGCTCGAGGTCGCGGGCTTCCGCCTTGCGAATCTCGTCGATCTGGTTCTGGGGGAACACCATGCCACCGACGGCGTGCTTGGTGTGCGGGAGCGGCCGGAAGCCCTTGGGGAATACGTTCTTCTGCTTGATCTGGTCCGGCGTCATCGCCGCCAGCTGTTGCCAGGTCACCCCGGCCGGCAGCTTGACGCGCGCGCCCTGCTGGACCGGCTTGCGACCCGCCGACATCGCGACGTTCGACGCCCGGTTGCCGAGATCGTAGCGCTCCTCGAGCAGGCTGCGCTGGCGTTTCGCGAACTTGTCCCTCTGGGCGACATCGTCCTTCAGCGTCGCCTCGAAGCTCCGCTCGATCACGACCGGCATGTAGCTCTCGGCTTTCTCGCCGGGCGGCGCGTCGCCGGAGGTCCGCTGGGCGTGACTCATGTGGACCACGCCGGCGACGAGCATGAGGATCATCGAGACCGTGCCGACTATCCGTGCCGCTGACCAGCCCCGCTTGAACATGAGTGGCGCTCCTCGTATAGGTTCGCCTCTCTGGGAAGTGCAACAATCACGCCGCCGAACGGGGCCGGACCGCGACACGGCTACGCCGCCTTGGCCCAGTCGTCCACCCGCGTGGGGAAGCCGTCGTCCAGGCGCCCGCGAAGCGTCTGGTTTCCCGGCTCACGCGCTGACCTCACGCTCCATGGCCAGCTCCGCCTCGAGACTCTCGCGATCGCGGAAGACACTCGCCACCGCGAGCACCCGCCCCCCGCTTCGATAGCGCGCGGAGCAGTCGCGCCGCTCCAGGCTGCCGTCCAGGTCGACCGCGTCCCAGTGTTCCGCGTGACCGACATAGCTGATCGTCACGTCGTACTGCTGGGCCCAGAAGAACGGCACGTCGGTGAACGGCGCCCGCTCCCCGACGATCGTCCGGGCGACGGCCTGGCCCTGCCGCTGCGCCACGACCCAGTGTTCGATCCGCACGAGGTCTCCGGTCCGGGGATCCGGCCAGCGTGCGACATCGCCGACCGCGAACACACCCCTGGCCGCCGTCCGGAGGAGCGCATCGACGACGACCCCATTGTCGACCTGCAGCCCCGCCTTCTCGGCAAGCCCGGTCTCGGGGCGCACGCCGACGCCGGCGACGACGAAGTCCGCGGCGAGTCGCTGACCATCACGGAGGACGACGCTGCCCGGCTCGACGCCGCTCACCGTCTGGCCCAGATGGAAGATGACGCCGTGCTGCTCGTGGAGGGCCCGAACGAAGTCGCCGAACTCCGGGCCCAGCACCCGCTCCAGTGGGCGACGGCTTGGCGCGACTACGTGCACCTCGACGTTGCGGCTGCGCAGCGACGCCGCGACCTCGAGACCGATGAAGCTCGCCCCCAGCACCACCGCTCGGCGTCCGCTTCTGGTCGCCTCGATGATCGCCCGGCTATCCGCGAGCGTGCGGAGGTCGTGGATGGGCGGTCCGTTCGCTCCCGGGATCGCGAGGCGCGCGGGCGCAGCGCCCGTCGCCAGCACGATCGCGTCGAACTGACGCTCCCGGCCGTCGTCGAGCTGCAGGCGCCTGGTGGCGGGATCTAAACTCGTCACGCTACGACCGACCAACAGCTCGATCGCGAGGTCGTCGTAGTGCGCGCGGGGATGGAGAGGCAGCCACTCCTCGGGCGCGGTTCCCGCCAGGTAGTCCTTGGAGAGATTCGGTCGATCGTACGGCGCCTGCGCGTCCCGATCGATGAGGGTAATGCCGCCCCCGAACCCGAGATGGCGCAATTCCTCGGCAGTACTGTTGCCGGCGCCGCCTGTGCCAACGATCGCGACCGATGAGGGGACCGCCCCTGTCAACGCGCGGCGTCGTACGCTGGCCTCTGGGGCCCGCCTCGGCGTGACGAATACGGAACCGCCGCGCCGCGCGACCTCGTAGCTCTGAACGGGATTGAGCGCCGGCGCGCGGAGGGCCTCCCCGGTGCGGAGGCTGAAGCAGGCGTGGTGCCAGGGGCAGCGCACGGTGTCATCGACGACGAGCCCCTCGGCAAGGGGCCCACCGTAGTGCGTACACGTCGCGCCGATCGCAAAAAGCTCGTCGCCGTGTCGCACTACGATGACGGCCTGTCCGTCGACGCGCCCAAGAAGTGGCGCCCTCTCGGCGAGAGCCCCCTCCGGGATGCCGGCCGTGAGGTCGGGCTCCGTCGGGTCCTGGGACTGCTCGCTCATGACGCCCTCCTGAGCGGACGTGGGCTCGGTCTCCCGGTATTGAGGGTGACCGATACAAGCCATGTGCCAGCAGGGCGGCCACGCGGAGGCGGGTCCTCTTCGGCGCTCAACAGCGGCGGGGCCGGCGGACGGTGCTCCGTTGCAGGTTCAGCGTTCGTCAGGGCGCACGGCGCCAGCGAAGGGATAGCGCCGGCGGAAGTCCTCAGCAATCTCCTCCATGGTGACCCAGCGCACACCCTCATGGCCGCCGAGGTACTCGATCAGCCGCTCCAGCATGAGCAGCACGTGAGGACGGCCGCTCACATCCGGATGAATCGTGAAGGGCCGTGGCTATTGGGCGACGCTTTCATGAACATCATGGGCGGCAGATCGTCGATGTACCAGTTCGCGCCAATGTCGACGAGGTCGATCTCCCGACCGTGCTCGAGCGGATGCATCCACTCCGCCGCCGGCGCCGAGTAATCGATCTTGCCCCACCGATCTCCAACGCGTGCGTAGAACGGGACGAAGTCCCGGTAGCTCTGGCTGTGGTCGTAGCTGAACCCGTGCTTCAGGAGAAGCTCGGCGGTGACGTTCGACATCTCCCACCACGGAGCAACGTATCCGCGCTGGCGCCGGCCCGTCAGCTTCTCGATGAGCGCCACCGACCGCTCGAGAACGTCCTCCTCCTGCCGCGGCGTCATCGAGACGGGGTTCTCGTGCGCGTAGCCGTGGGCGCCTGGCCCGGGATGAACCAGCTGGTCCGCAGCTTGTACCTCTCGAACAGCTTCAGAAGCCGTGGGGTGCCGATCTCCCCCGCCCACACGCCGCGTTGTATGTCAGAGGGGGAGTCGGACCCGCCGTAGGATCCGAGCCAGCCTGAAACGGCGTCGACGTCGACTCCGAACGTGGCAAGGATTTCCTTCGCCATGAACAACCTCCGTTAGCCGATCAGCCAGATCGTGCCCGGCAATGGATTCCACTCGCCGCCGCGCTATCACGCGGTCTCGGCGGCTGATACCTGGCGCTCCGTGAGCCGCATCATGAGCACGGGGATCTCGGCCTGCCGCAGCACCGCTTCCGCGACCGAGCCGAACACGAGTCGGCTGAACCCGCTCCGGCCGTGCGTCGTCATGGCGATGATGTCAGCCCCGGTCTCCCGCGCCGCCGCCACGATCTCCGTCACGGGCGCCCCGTGCCGGGCGTCGCTCGTCACCCGCACATTCTGGCGTCGCAGATCGGCGGCCACCGGGGCCAGGTACTCCCGGGCCTCGTGCAGCCTCGCCGCAACGTCGTCAACCGTGAAGTGGGTCGTGCCCTCGATGGCCTGCGGCATGATTGGCTGCATCACACGGACCAGCACCACCTCCAGATCGAGCGGGCCCGCGATCTGGAGGATGAAGGGCAGGATGCCCTCCGCCAGACGCGAGCCGTCCAGGGGAATCAGTACCCGCCTATACATTGGCCGTCTCCTCGTCGTGAGTGGTCACCTGCCACTTCCGCCGCTCAGTTCCTTCTACCGCTGGCGCGAGAACTAGACCGATAGAACGTTACACTGTAACGGTTAGTCCCGGTCGGACTCGTCGACGATTTCTATCGCGTCCAGGCGCTCGACCTGCACGTCGGAAACACCCGGACGTTCGAGGTCGCGTCGGATTTCGTGCCGAGGATGGCGACGGGCGACCCCTCTTCAAGTGTTAGTCGGACCATGTTGAACCTGCGGAACGGTCTCTGCCGGGGCGTCGCCGGACTCCCGAAGGGTCTGCACCACACGGTCCTTTTGGAGTGGAAGGGCGGCGTCGCCCGTCGCGGCTGCCCCCGACCGAGTCCGCAAAGAACAGCGCCCCGACCACCAGGAGCGCGCCGAGAATCACCAGGGCGCCTCCCGTGCGGGCGCCAAACCTTATATGCCCCGCCATACCGACAGCCAGCACGAGGGCGCCGGTCACGACCCACGACAGCAAGGGCATCTTGAGGGACGGCAGACAGAACCTCGCGCTGGCGATGGGATTGCGCTGCGCCCCACTACGGCAGAAAAACGGCAGAACGCAGGGCAGAAATGCAAAGGGGCTACAGGCTCGATCTCCTGTAACCCCTTGCCGACATTATGGAGCGGCCGACCGGATTCGAACCGGCGACGTCCAGCTTGGGAAGCTGGCATTCTGCCACTGAATTACGGCCGCTCGACGGTTACATTCTACATGGTCGCCTTTCGCGTTACTTTCCGTCCTTCAGGGACATGTCGTAGGTGCGGATCAGCTCGTCGCTGCGCGCCTTCCAGTTGAGCCGCCGGTTGGCGCCGTAGAGATCGATCTGCTGGTAGAGCGGAATGGCCGGCACTTCCTCGATCCACAGCTTGTTGATCCGCTGGTACTGGGCCAGGCGCTTCTTCTCGTCCATCATCGTCTGCGCCTCTTCGACCATCCCGTTGAAGTCGTCGTTGAGCCAGTTGACGAAGATGTTGGGTGCCTTGAACAGCGGGACGTAGATCGCCTCGGCGTCCATCGTCGGATGGCCCCAGCCGATGAGCCACACCGGGCCGGCCTTGTGCACGTAGACCATGCTGTTCAGGTAGTTGACGAACTCGAAGGTGCGCAGCGTCGTGCGGATGCCGGCCTTGTTGAGCTGGCCGGTGACCGCCTCCGCCACCTCCTTGTCACGCACGTACCGGCCCTGGGGACCGTTGAGGACGATGTCGACGCCGTTGGGGAAGCCGGCGTCGGCCAGCAGCTTCTTGCTCCGGGCCACGTCCTGCTTGATCGGCTTGAGCGTGGCGTCGAAGCCGAAGTGCATGCTGGGGAGCATGGTCGCCACCCGCACGGCCTTGCCGTCCATCACGCTCTTGATGATCTCGTCGGCGTCGACGGCGTAGGCGAGCGCCTGGCGCACGCGCTTGTCGACCGTGGGCCCGGCGTAGGGGCCGGTCGGCTTGTTGTCCTTGTCCATCTGGTGCGTGTAGATCATCAGCTGGATCGTCCGGATGGAGGGCGCCGTGCTGAGGAAGATCTTGGGATGCTTCTCGATGATGCCGGCCAGGTGAGGCGGGATGTT
The DNA here is from genome assembly GCA_963743355.1 of uncultured Candidatus Rokubacteria bacterium. GTDB lineage: Bacteria > Methylomirabilota > Methylomirabilia > Rokubacteriales > CSP1-6 > AR5. The sequence continues at coordinate 174,364 of CAVUPM010000002.1, read as the reverse complement.
GACCGCCACGTCGATCTCGCCGTTCTGCAGCGCGGCCACCCGCACCGCGTCGTCGGGGATCGGCTTGAACACCACGGTCTTGATCCTGGCGGCGCCGCCCCAGTAGCCGGGGAAGGCCTCCATCACGATCTCCTCGTCCTTCGACCACCGCACGAACTTGTAGGGTCCGGTCCCGATCGGGTTCCGGGACACGTCAGCCGTGGCCTTGCCGGCGTACTCCTTGGGCGGGATCATCGAGGCCTGCCGCAGCGCGATGTGGGCGAGGAAGGTCGGCCACGGCTTCTTCGTGTGGATCTTGACGGTGTACGGATCCACGATCTCCACCCGGTCGATCGGCGCGAACGAGGAGGACCCGCGCAGCTTGTTGGCCGGGTTGACCAGCCGCTCGATGCTGAACTTCACGGCGTCGGCGTTGAAATCCTCGCCGTTGTGGAACTTGACGCCGCGGCGCAGCTTGAACTCCCAGGTGGTGGGCGCCACCAGCTTGGGCATCTCGGCCGCGAGCACCGGCACCAGCTTGAGGTTCGGGTCGCGCTCGAGCAGCGCCTCGTACATCTGGGCCCCGACGTTGCCTGCCGGCTGCTCCTGCTGATTCATCATATCGAGCGTCGTGGGATCGACGCCCTGCGCGATGACGACCTTGCCCGCCGGCGCGGCGGCCGCCGCCAGCGGGAGCATCAGGACCGAGAGGACGACGACGACAGCAATGCGCCAGTAACTCATGGTGTTGGACCTCCTCCGGCAGAGGGGATGCTTCGCGTTGAGTGACGCTACTTTATGGGTCACCGTCGGAGGAGTCAAGATATGCCAGCGCCTCGTCCCGGGTGCGCACCACGCCCAGGTCCTGGGCCTCGCGCGCGCGGGCCAGGAGATGGCCGATGGCGGGGCCCGGCGGCAGATCGTAGCGCGCCATCACGTCCTGACCGCGGAGCAGCGGCGGTGCTGCCGCCGCGCTGTCAGCCTCGCGCCAGCCCCCCAGCAGATCGCGCACGAGGCCGGCCCGGCGCCAGACGGCGAGCGGGGAGGCGCCGGTGACGGCGGCGCCATCGACCAGCGCCAGCAACAGCAGATCCCGCGTATCGGCGCCGAGGTCGCGATAGAACCGGTAGCGCGCCCGGCGCGTCACCTCCCCGGCCTGGGCCAGATGCATCGGGCGCAGGTGGTGACGCACCAGGCGCTCCAGCAGCGTCACCGCGCGCGCGGGCAGGCGCCAGCGCTCGCCGATGTCGCGCGCGCGGCCGGCGCCGATCAGGTCGTGCTCGAAGAACCGCACGCGCCCGCCCACCACGCGTCGGGTCTCGGGCTTGGCGACGTCATGCAGCAGCGCGGCCAGCTTCAGCACGGCCGCCCGGTCGAGCGCGCCGCCCACTCCCTCCGCCACGTGGGCGGCCAGCTCCTCGCCGAACGGGCTCAGCGTCACCAGCCGCGGGAGCAGTCGATCGCACGCCTCCACCGCCCGCAGCGAGTGCTCGAGGACGTTGAAGCGATGGGGCGCCGGCTGGGGCGCCGTCCGCATCGGGCCGATCTCGGGCAGGAACACCGCCAGCAGCCCCAGCGCGTCGGCCCGGCGCAGGGCGCGGCCGGTGGCCGGCAGGTGGAGCAGCGTCACCAGCTCGTCGCGCACCCGCTCGGGCGTCACGCGGACCAGCGCCGGCGCGGCGGCGCGCACCAGCCGCGCGGCGGCCGGCGTCAGCCGCAGCCCGAGCGTGGCCTCCATGCGCACCGCGCGCAGCGCTCGCAGCGGATCGTCGGCGAGGACGCCCGGTCCCGCCGGCCGGAGCCGGCGTCCGCGCAGGTCCGCCAGTCCGCCGGTCGGATCCACGATCGGCGCCCGGCCGACGGCCAGGAGCGGATCGAGCGGTACCGCAAGCGCGTTCACCGTGAAGTCGCGCGCCGCCAGGTCGCCCTCCAGGGTCGGCGCGCGAAAGTCGTTGAGGTCGATCTGCACGCCGGCGCCGGCCACGCGCGCGGCGCCGCGCTCGGCGTCGAGCACGACCGCCGTCGCGCCCACGCGCTCCGCGAGGCGCTCGGCCAGCGCGAGCGCGCCGTGGGGCAGCGCCAGGTCGAGGTCGGCGTCGGCGCGCCCGAGCAACGCATCGCGCACGGCGCCCCCCACGAGCACCACGCCCCGCCCCGGCCCCGCCGCCGCCCGCACCGCCCGCAGCAGCGCCGCCGCAGCGGGCGTCAGGCGATCGAGACGGAGCTCAGTCCCAGCCGAAGAAATCGCGGGCATTGTCGTGGAAGATCTTGCGGCGCACACGGTCGTCGAGCCCGCGCTCCCACGCCCAGCGGCGCTCCTCGTCGTAGTCGTAGGGGGTCAGCGGGAAGTCCGAGCCGAACAGCACGCGATCCTGATATCGCACGAGGTCGGCGTCGGACACCGCGCCCGGGTCGGCGCCCGTGAACGGCGTGGCGTGCGGGCTCATGGCCATGGTGGTGTCCACGTACAGGTGAGGGTACCGCGGCAGCAAGGCGAGGAACTCGGGGCTCTGGAAGGCGCCCATGTGGGCGACGCAGACGCGCAGCCGCGGGAAGCGCTCCATCAGGCGCGCGAAGCGCTCCACCCCGGTGAAGGGATCGCGGTACGGCATGGTGCCCGCGTGGAGCACGAACACGTGCCCGGCCGCCTCCGCGCGCTCGTAGACGCCGAACAGGCGCTCGTCGTCGACGTGGAAGCGCTGCACCGAGTGGTGGAACTTGAAGCCGCGCAGCCCGAGGTCGCCGGTCGCCTCGCGCGCGACCTCGTCGAGGTCGGGATCGTGGGGATGCAGCGTGCCGAGCGCGATCGCCTCCGGCACCTGGGCCGCCTGCCCGCCCAGCCAGCGGTTCAGCTCGCGCGCCATTCCCGGCTTGTGGGCATAAGAGAAGAAGCAGAACCGGCGGACACCGCGGGCGCGCAGCGTGTCGGCCACCGCGGCCGGATCGAACGAGTGCGCGTTGACCCAGCCGTGGTCGGCGAACCAGCGCTCGATCGCCCGGGCCAGCGACGCGGGATGCAGGTGGACGTGGGCGTCGATGCAGGGAAACGCCGGCCCCGGCAGCGCGGGCGCGGCCACCGACGGCGTCCGCTCAGCTCAGCTCGAGGCCGCGCGGCCCCACGCGGTACTCGACGATCTCGTCGGACATCGCGCTGCCGCGGTGCTTGACGACGCACAGCTTGCGGGCCAGACGCGCGCCCGCGCGCTCGCTGCCGAGCACGACGATGGTGTTGGCGGTGGCGCCGAGGTCACCGGCGGCGACCTTGCGGGCGAGCAGGTCCTCCAGCCGCGTCTCCTCGGTGGTGACGAGCAGCAGCGTGGTGACCCGCGCGTGATCGTAGGCGTGGGCGTCGATGAACTCGCGGTACCTCCACACCGGCAGGCAGATCTCCATCCCCAGCGTCTCGGCGTCGCGGTGGATGGTCTTGCGGTAGAGGTCGTCGAAGAGGTGGAACTGGATGGAGTCGGCGGGCGAGTCCATCGGCTCCACGCCGTCCACCACCACCCGCCGGGTGCCGGCGGCGAAGTGGAAGTACAGGAACGGCCGCACCGTGTACAGCGACTGGTTGTAGGTCGCCTTCCAGTTCCAGTCGAACTCCCAGCTGCCGTCGGGTGTGGGCACCTGGAAGTCGCGCACGCGCCCCACCCACTTGAAGGCGTTGGAATAGTGCGCGGCCATCTGCTCCGCCGGCGGGTACGGCTCGCTCATCGGCGGCACCGTGTGCGTCCACTCGCCGAGCTTCCAGTCGAAGAGCCGCTCGGCGTACTCGGCGTGCTGCTGGGAGTCGCCGCGGCCATTCATGTCGAAGATCACGCCGCGGGCGCCGTCGGCCGTGCGTCCGCGATCGGCGAAGGTGAGGCCGAGGTGGGTCTTGCCGATACCGGTGGCGCCGTAGACGACGGCCAGGGTGCCGGGCAGCAGGCCACCGCCGAGCATCGCGTCGAGCTGGGGAACGCCGGTCGAGACGCGTGAGGTCGAGGTCACGAGCCGCGATTTTACCCTGCCCGGCCCTTCGTCGCGAACTGGCGTTCGTAGAGGGTCCGCAGCTCGTGCAGCGTGGTCGCCTGCCCGGGCGCCTTGTCCTCGCGCAGGCGCGCGATCCGGGCGAAGCGCAGGGCGAGGCCGGAGGGATAGGTCGGGCTGCGCTGGATCTCGTTGTACTCCACCTCGACGATGACCTCCGGCCGCACCCGCACGGTGTAGCCGTCATCGCCGGTCGCCAGCGCGCGCAACCGCTCGGTCATCGCGGCGAACTCGGCGTCGGTCAGCCCCTTGAACGTCTTGCCGACCTCGGCGAACCCCTCGCCGTCGCGCACGGCCAGATGATAGTTCGAGAGCCAGCCGACGCGGCGGCCCGAGCCGCGGTCCGCGGCGACGATCACGCAGTCGACGGTCTCCGCGGCCTTCAGCTTGAACCACCGCTTGCCACGCCCACCCGGCTCGTAGGTCGAGCGCGGATCCTTGGCCATCACGCCCTCGTGCCCGGCCGCCAGCGCCCGAGCCTGGAAAGCGTGGGCCACGCCCACGTCGTCCACGAGCGCTTGCTCGGCGAGATAGCGCCCGCCCGTCACGCGGCTCAGCGCCTCCCAGCGCTCGGCCTGGGGGGCGTCGATGAGCGAGCGGCCGTCGACGAGGAGGCAGTCGAAGAAGTGCAGGGCCACCGGCATCTCACGCGCGAGGGCCTCGACGCCGTGCACGCGCCGGAAGCGTCGCATCAGCTCCTGGAACGGCAGCGGGCGGCCCCCGGCGTCCAGCGCGACGACCTCGCCGTCGAGGATGAACGGTCCGCCGGACAGCTCGCGCGCGACCGCCACGACGTCGGGCAGGCTGCGCGTGACGTCGGACAGCCGGCGCGTCCAGATGCCCACGCGCTCGCCGTCGCGATGCACCTGCACGCGGGCGCCGTCGTACTTGAACTCCAGCGCCGTGCGGCCGCCGTGGGCGCGCAGCGCCTCGTCGAAGTCCGCCGCGATCTCGGCGAGCATCGGCAGCAGCGGCACGAACGGCCGCGGCGCCACACCGGCCAGCGCCGCCCCGCCCCCGGCCCGGGCCAGCGTGGCCACGGCCGCGAGGTCGCCGAGGAACAGCGCGGCGCGACGCACGACGTCCACACCGACCTCCGCGGCGGCGCCGATCGCCTCCAGCACGAGACCGTCCGAGACCCCGGTGCGCAGCTCACCGCCGATGATGCGCCCCAGGAACTCACGCTCCTCGGCCGTGGCCCGCGACGCCAGCTCGGTCAAGCGCGCCTCCCGCGCGCGGCGGGAGCCCGCCCCGGCCGCCTCGGCGACGGCCGCGAACGCGGCGCCGACATCACCCAGCGTCAGGGTCGAGCCGGCCGCCGTCGGGACCTCGCGCGGCAGACCACGGACCCCCAGGACCCGCGGATCGGAGGTGGGAAACGGGTGCCCGGTCAGGAACGCCACCGCCAACCCCACCTCGTCCGGCTCGACGGCACGAATGAACTCGGCCACGAGCCGGCGCTTGTCGAGACGACCCGGCGTCGCCTCCAACCGTCGCCCGAGCGCCGCGAAATCGACGAACGCGGTCACAGCCCCATTCTAAGAGCCCGCCGGACAAACGACGACCGACGGCTGCGCCTGGACAGTCTCAGCCGTGCCGGGGGATCCGGGGGTGGTGGGGCCCATAGCGCCCCCCCAACCTGAGAGCCAATCGAGGACCGCCACGGCTGCGCCGGGGCGGTCCGAGCCGCCCGGGGGGTTGGGGGGGCCATGTCGGGACCCCCCACCTCCACGGTTTGACTCCCCGTGCCCCGGGGCACTAGGCTCGGTTCATGCGTCGCGTCCTCTACGACGCCGCCTCGCCGGCCGCTGCGGCGGCTGCCGCATTGCTCACCGACGAGTTCGACGTGCAAGCCTGGGTACCGGCGACCGCGGCGGAGGGCGTGGCCCTCACGTCCGATCCGGGCGCGCCGGCACTCGCCTCGCGCACCCGGCTGATCGGTGTCGTCGACGCCACGGCGCCCGGGCCGTGGCCGGCCTCCTGGTACGGCCTGGTGCCGGCCGGCGCCGCCCGCCCGCTGATCGCCCGCGCCGTGGCCAACGCCTTCGCCGACCTCGACGCCGCCGCCGACCGCGCCCGGCTCGAGCGCGAGCTGGGTGAGCTCAACGCAATCGGCATCCGGCTCTCCGCCGAGCGCGACCTCGACGTCCTGCTGGAGACGATCCTGACCAAGGCACGCGAGATCACCCGCAGCGACGCCGGCTCGCTCTACCTGGTCGAGGAGCCGCCCGACGGCGCCCGACGCCTGCGTTTCGTGCTGGCCCAGAACGCGAGCGTGGAGATCCCCTTCCAGGCGGTCACGCTGCCGCTCGACGAGGCCAGCGTGGCCGGCTACGTGGCGCTGACGGCCGAGGTCGTGAACCTCGCCGACGCCTACCGCCCGCCGCCGGGCTCACGCTTCCAGATCAACCGGTGGTTCGACGAGCAGGCCGGCTACCGCACGATGTCGATGCTGGTGGTGCCGATGCAGACGCCCCAGGGCGAGACGCTGGGCGCACTGCAGCTCATCAACTGCCGGCCCGAGTTCGACGGCCCGCTGCGCTCCACCGCGGAGGTCGAGCGCCACGTGCGGCCCTACGACGAGCGTCACGTGCGCCTGGCCGGCTCGCTCGCCTCGCAGGCGGCGGTGGCGCTGGCCAATCGCCGGCTCTACGAGAGCATCAGCGAGCTGTTCGAAGGATTCGTGAAGGCCTCCGTCACGGCGATCGAGTCGCGCGATCCGACCACGTCCGGCCACTCGTTCCGCGTCGCCGACCTCACGGTGGGCCTGGCCGAGATCGTGAACCGCGCCCGGACCGGACCGTACCGCGACCTGCGCCTCACCTCCGACGAGCTGCGCGAGCTGCGCTACGCGGCCCTGCTTCACGACTTTGGCAAGGTCGGCGTGCGCGAGCACGTGCTGGTGAAGTCCAAGAAGCTCTACCCGGGCGACCTGGACCGCATCCGCCAGCGCGTCGATCTGCTGATGCGCGATCTCGAGCTGGGCGTCACCCACCGCAAGCTCGATCTCGCCCTGCGGCGCGGCCAGGGCTATGCCGAGCAGGCGGCCAAGCTCGACGCCGAGCTGGCCGCGGCCATCGCCGAGCTGACCGAGGCGCTCGACGTCATCCTGACGATGAACGAGCCGAGCGTGCACTCGCAGGACCTCACGGGCCAGTTGCTGCGCATCACCGCGCGCGCGTGGGAGGACGCCCACGGCCGCCGGCGGACGCTGCTGACGCCGGACGAGGCGAGCGTGCTGGCCATCACCCGGGGCAGCCTCACCGACGCCGAGCGGCGCGAGATCCAGCAGCACGTCATCCACACGTTTCAGTTCCTCGCCCAGATCCCGTGGACGCGCGAGTTCCGGCGGATCCCGGACATCGCCGGCGCGCATCACGAGAAGCTCGACGGCTCCGGCTATCCGTTCGGCGCCAGCGGCGAGAGCATTCCCGTGCAGTCGCGCATGATGACGATCGCGGACATCTATGACGCGCTGACGGCGACGGACCGGCCGTACAAGAAGGCGATACGGGTCGAGGAAGCGCTCGATACGCTGCGCGACGAGCAGCGCTCGGGGGCACTCGACGGCGCGCTCCTCGATCTCTTCATCGACGCTCGCGTCTTCGAACGCACGCGGCGGTGATGCACCGGGCCGGGCGGAGGTGGACGTAGGGGTCCGCCGACCACAAGGTGGGCGCCTGCCTGGCGACGTCGAAACCGCATCGAGGTGTGCGCCTCGGGCGCGGCGAGCGCCTCGCGCATGATTCTTACGCTGGCGTGTCGGGGGCGTGGCGGCGCGCCCCGACGGAAGTTAGGCGGCCAGCAGGAAGACGAGGGCGGCCCAGGCGGCGATGGCGGTGAGGCCGAGGCTCGCTCGGGCGATCTCGCGTGGGAGCGATGTCCTGCCCACGTGTTGAGTAGTGCGCGGCAAAAAAAGGGCGCGTGAGCGGCGCCTGGCAATCAGGCGGCGTTGCAGTGACGGATACGAGACGGCGTACGCGTTCATCCCGGCCTCCAGCATCGGCTTCGAACGGTCTCAGAATCCCCGCAGTACCCCGACGACTTTGCCCAGGATGCGGACCTGGCGCTCGCTCGGATCGATCACGATCGGCGCCATCGTCGGATGCTCGGGCTTGAGGACGACGCGCTCGCCGTCGCGCTGAAAGCGCTTGACGGTGGCCTCGTCGCCCGACTCGGACTCCACCAGCGCCACGACGATGTCGTTGGGCTGGGCGCTGTCTTGACGGCGAACCAGCACCAGGTCGCCATCGCAGATGTGAGCGCTGATCATGCTCTCGCCCCGGACACGAAGCGCGAAGAGATCCTCGGGCGCGCCGGGCAGCGCACCGGCAGCGATCGGCAACTCGCCCTCGCGGTTTTCCTCGGCGAGCAGCGGTTGGCCGGCGGCGATGCGGCCCAGGATGGGCACGCTTATGCCCGCCGTCCGGCCTCCGGCCGCCTCGCTGAGGGTGAGCGCGCGTGCCGTGCGGCCGGGGCCCGCGCGCCGCTGCAGCATGCCCTTGCGCTCGAGGGCACGGAGGTGATCGAACGCGGCGCGAGGGGTGACGCGGAACTTCTCGCCGATCTCCCGCACCGTCGGCGGCACACCATGCCGCGCCGTGAAGGCTCGCATGAAGTTCAGCACCTCCCGCTGACGCTCAGTGAGCTCTCGCATCGATCTCCTCCCCGAGGACCTGACCTTACTCAACCAGTGTTGAGCAGTCAAGAGAATAGTATGCAACCCACTGGGCGCGGTGCTGAGTTGGGGGATGGGGCTAAGGAAGCACGAAGAACGGGCGACGAAATCTCCGGATCATCGAGGGTCGGCGCGGATAGGCCGTCTCGATCTGGGCCCGGAGAGCACACGCAAGACCGAGGAGCGCCCCGGGTTTCCCGGGGCGTGACGAGCGTTGGGGGGCTTGGGGGCCATGTCGAGGCCCCCATGATGATTGGGGGGCCCTTCGAGGCCCCCCATCTACACGGGCTCCCAGGGCTCACAGACCGGGCACGTCCCGTAGCCCTGCTCGCGGGCCTCGGCAACGCGCTTGAGGTAGATGCGATCGATCTCCGGAATGCGCGGCACCCAGGTGCACTCGCGACGATGGAAGATCCGTGACGCGCGTTGCGCGACGAACGGCTCCCCGTGCTCGGACTCCGCGGCCGGGACGGCGGCCGTTTCGAGGCTGATCGGCTCGAGCTCCGAGGGCAGCGGCGTGAGCGTGGAGGCCTCGCTCACCGTCGTCGCGACGGGCTCCGGTGGCGGCGGGTCCGGATCGTTGATGTGCAGGTTGGTCTCGACGGTGGAACGGAACTCATCGCTGGCGCGGCGGAACTCGCGCATCGCGCGGCCGACCATGCGGCCCAGCTCGGGGAGCTTCGACGGGCCGAACACGAGGAGCGCCAGCACGCCGATGACCAGCATCTCCTGCAACCCGATGTCGAACATGGCGCTAGGGTAACACGCGAGGAATCAGGCGGTGCCGGGGGGCGAAACCTTTCGTGAATTGAGAAGGGGCTTACCGTACCGCGTCGCCGCCGGGGTTGCCCCCGGCGGCGACCGGTCAACGTGGGCGCGCTCTTGGCGGCGCTCGCTGCCGAGGCACGGGCCTTGCTCCCCTGCCCCGTGACCGAGGGAGGCGCCGATGATGCTGCGGGTCCTGCGTTACGCCGTGCTGCTGCTGGTGCTCACCGCGCGCGAGCGGCTCGTCCGTGCCGTCAAGAGGCCATGACCTCCTTCGGCCTGTCCTCCTTGTCGGTGTCGTGAACGACGAGGCCGCACTGCACGATCTTGTAGAGCAGCGCCTTGTAGCTGATCTGAAGGAGGCGGGCCGCCTTCGCCCGATTCCAATGCACCCGATCGAGCACTTCCTTGATGGCCACGCGCTCGGCGTCGCGGGCGGCCTGCCGCGCGATGTCCTTCAGGCTGATCGGCGCGTCGGGGTTCGGCCGCGTCTCGAGCGCGACCACACCGGGCCGGACGGCCGGGCGGGCGCCGTTGAGGTTGCCGATGATCTCGACGTGCACGGGCCGCGCGCTCCCGAGCACGACGATGCGCTTGATCGCGTTCTCGAGCTCGCGGATGTTGCCCGGCCACTGATAGTCGACGAAGGCGCGCAGCGTCTCGGCCGGCACGTCCACCGTGCGGCTGTACTGCACGTTGAACTTGCGCAGGAAATGGTCGGCGAGGACCGGGATCTCCTCGCGGCGCTCGCGCAGCGGCGGGATGCGGATCTCGATCACGTTCAGGCGGTAGTAGAGGTCCTCCCGGAACTGATGCGAGCGCATCGACGCCTCGAGGTCGCGATTGGTGGCGGCGATGAGCCGAACGTCGGTGTCGATGATCTTCTCGCCGCCGACGCGGGAGAACTCGCCGTCCTGGAGCACGTGCAGCAGCTTGGCCTGCAGTCGCAGCGGCATCTCGCCGATCTCGTCGAGGAGCAGTGTGCCCTGGTCGGCGGCCTCGAACTTCCCCGGCTTCTGCCGGTAGGCGCCGGTGAACGCGCCCTTCTCGTGTCCGAACAGCTCCGATTCGAGCAACTCGCCCGGCAGGGCGGCGCAGTTCACCTTGAGGAATTGCCTGGTGGCGCGCGGCGAGGCCTTGTGGATCGCCCGCGCCACGACCTCTTTACCCACGCCACTCTCTCCGCGCAGCAAGACCGTCGTGTTGGTGGCGGCGACCTTCGCGACCAGGTCACGGATCGGCTGCATCTTGCCGCTGTTGCAGAGGCCCAGGAGCGCGTCACTCATGTCGGTTGATTCCCCCTGTGGGTCAGATGTCCAGTGATTTCCCGTGTTCCGGGTGCAGGGGTTTGCAGGGGGTATGCCACGCATTTACCCACTCTGTCCTTCTAGCGATTACAAGTACTTTCGGGACGTGGCGATGGCGAGGCGCCCCATTCTTTGTAGAAAATAGACGGCTGTTTGTAAATCATGCAAACGGGGAGGAAACAAAATGGAAATCATGATCGTCGATGACGAGCCACAGGTCGCCGAGGTCCTGGCGCGCTCGCTGGCCCGCCAGGGGCACCACACGACCGTCGTGCACTCGGGTCAGGAAGCGCTCGAGCGGCTGCACACGCTGGCCCTGGACGCCATGTTCCTGGACGTCTCCATGCCGGGCATGAACGGGCTCGACGTGATGGCCGAAGTGAAGCGGCTGAAGCCGGCGCTGGCGGTCGTCGTCATCACCGGTCACGCCACCGCCGACGAGGTCGAGCGCGTCAAGCAACTCGGCGCGGTCGACGTCATCCAGAAACCGTCCGCGCTCACGCACTACCATCGCGCCATCGAGCGCCTTCACACCAAAAAGGTCTACCCCGACGCCAACTAGCTATGATAGAGGTTGGGTCGTGAGCCGGCTGCATCGCGCCGTGGTCGTGTGCGTGCTCAGCGTGGTCGCTCTGACGACGCCGGCCGCCGCACAGTTCCCGCTCTTTCAGCAGCCCGGCCTGCCCGGCCTCCTGCTCGACCCGCAAGAGTTGCAGCAGCCCCGGCGCGCGCCGTTCACGCTCACGCCCTCGATCACGATCACCGGGGAGTACAACGACAACATCTTCATCGACAACCGCAACAAGGTCTCGGACTTCATCATCGGCTTCACGCCCGGCCTGGCCATCTCGGTCGAGCGGCCGACCTACCGGCTGGCCGCCGGCTACAACTTCACCTCCGAGATCTTCACCCAGGAGACCGACGAGAGCCACGCCTTCGATCGCCAGAACTTCTACCTCGATTCCCTCTGGCGCGTCGATCCGTTCCTCACGCTCTCGCTGACGGACACGTTCATCTTCAGCACCGACACGAATCTGATATCGAGCGAGGGCGTCGCGACCGGCCGCGACCGCGCGCTCAGCAACGTCCTGACTGGCGGCGTGGCGTGGCAATTCGCGCCGCTGTGGCTGCTCCGCGGCGACGCCTCGTGGACGACCGAGCGGTTCGACGACAGCGCCCTGGTCGATTCGAACGTGTATCGGATCGGCCCCACGGTCGAGCGCCGGTTCTCGCGACAGCTCGCCGGCGACGTCGGGTACGAGTTCGGCTACTTCGACATCGACCGGGAGGAGAAGACCACCACGCACACGCCACGCGTCGGTGTCAGCTGGCAGCCGACCGCGACCATCTCGCTGACGCTGCGCGGCGGCCCCTCGTTCGAGCTCAAGGACGACGGCGACAGCCGGGTGACGCCGGCGGTGTCGGCGAGCTACCGGCAGCGGCTGCCGTTCGGCGCGATTGGACTCGCCTACGACCGTGAGATCGGGACGGCCGGCGGCCTCGGCGGCACGACCGACAACCAGCTCATCTCCGGCTTCCTCGACGTCACCACACTGGCCCGGGGCCTCGTGGTCCAGTTCCTGCCGCGCTACTCGATCGTGGAGAGCCCGAACAGCAAGCGCATCGACGTGCAGTCGTTCACCGCGGCCCTGCAGGTGACCTACCGGCTGACCTCGTGGATGTCGCTGCTCGGCGGCTATCAGTTCTTCCACCAGCGCTCCGACAGCACCGCGCAGACGACCGCCGGCACCTTCATCGCCAACGACGCCGATCAGAACCGCGTGTTCTTCGGCGTGCAGTTCGGGTACCCCATCCGGTTCGATTAGGACTGGTTACATGGGGCCCCGACATGGCCCCCAAGCCCCCCCATCGTTCGCAGCGCCCCGGCGTAGCCGTGGCGCTCCTCTACCTTCCCTGAGGTTCCATTTCCCCTGAGGTTTCATTTTTCGCGGTGGGAGGTTGCAGGGGTTTGCATACGCGGGTTGCAGCGGGCTACTGAGATTCCCGAATCCCATGGTGCGACGACGGCTGGCGTGTGAGGCCGGGTTGCGCGAAGAACGCAATCTGACGCAGGTTTCGGCGTGCGCGTTCACGGCTTGGCACTCCCCTTGCCCCCCCGAGGGATGGCCGGTGATCGGCGCCGGTCGAGACCATGTCCACAGCGCAACGGTTTGCCTGGCTCGACGGCATCTCGGCGGTCGGCGTGTGCGGCGCCACGCTGGCGATCCTGCCGCCCGGCGAGCAACCCGCCGTCGCCTGGGGCGTGGCCGCGCGCGTGGCCGTCGTCGCGCTCGTCTGCATCGTCGCCTTCTACTACAACGACCTCTACAACTTCGAGGTCCCCCACGACGTCGGCCAGCTGTTCCGCCGCCTCTGCCGCGCGCTGGGCCTGAGCGCGCTGGCCCTGGCCGCCGTCTACTTGATGTTTCCCGCCATGATTCTCCGCGGGAACATCGCCTCCTACGCGCTGCTCCTCACGCTCGTCTCCGTCCTGGCCGTGCGGGTGTTGGTGTACGCGCTGGCCAAGCGGGCGCCCTTCTCCCAGCGCGTGCTGTTGCTCGGCGGCGGCCCGCTGGCCGCCGAGCTGTCGCGTCAGATCCGCACCCGTCCCGACCTGGCGCTCCGTCTGGTCGGGGCGCTGGGCCCGCCCGGCGCCGACCTGACGGCGCCGCGGCTCGGCGACTACGGCGCCGTCGGCGACGTCGTCCGCCGCCATCGCCCCGATCGGATCATCATCGCCATGCCCGACCGGCGCGGGAATCTGCCGGTCTCCGACCTGCTCGCCTGCCGCATCCGCGGCATCACCGTCGAGGAGGGGACGCGGGCCTACGAGCGCTTCACCGGCCGGCTCGCCATCGAGTCGCTCTCGCCCAGCACGCTGATCTTCGGCGACGGCTTCGGGGCCCGCCGGCTGCCGCTGGCCACGATGCGGGCGCTGTCGGTGGCGATCGCCTTCATCACCCTCGTGGTGACCGCGCCGCTCATCGGCGCCATCGCGCTCGCCATCCGGCTGGAGTCGCGCGGGCCCGTCTTCTTCGTCCAGGAGCGCGTGGGGCTGCAGGGGCGCCGGTTCCGCCTGGTGAAGTTCCGCACCATGCACGAGAGCGATCCCGGCGCCGACTCGGTGTGGGGTCGCGACAACGCCAGTCGCGTCACGCGGCTCGGCGCCGTGCTCCGCCGGTACCGGCTCGACGAGCTGCCGCAGTGCCTGAATATCTTGAACGGCGACATGAACCTGGTGGGGCCGCGGCCAGAGATGGCCGCCAACGTCGCCACCTTCGAGGCGGTGATCCCCTTCTACAACTTCCGGCACGAAGTGCGGCCGGGACTGACTGGCTGGGCGCAGGTGAAGGCGGGGTATTCGATGTCCACCGAAGAGGTGACGCGCAAGCTCTGCTACGACCTCTACTACATCAAGCACATGTCGCCGGCCTTCGATCTGCAGATCCTCGTCGACACCGTCAAGTTCGTCCTCAGCGGCACGCGTCCCGGATGAGCCACGACAAACGTTTACTGCAATCTGGCACGCCCACGCCCACAGTGGGCAGCCCACCCTTCCGCCCGGATCGGCGCCTGGACGAGAAACGCGCGGCGGACGTGGTTCGGCACGCCTCTTGCGGACGGGGGATGTCATGCGAGTGAAAGATCCGCGATGAAGGTCACGAGCTCCGACGCCGCCTCGTCTTCCGCGTCCACCGCGACCGGCCGCCACGTGCTGGTCGTCGAGAGCGATCCCGATCAGCGCCGCCGTGTCCTCGCCCAGCTCGCCCACTGGGGCTACAGCCCGCTGGCCGCCGGCAGCGCCGAAGACGCGCTGGAGCTGCTGGGCCGCACCCGCGTGGTCTTCTCACTCGTGGCCATCCGCCTGCCCGGCATGTCGGGCATCGAGCTGGTGCGGCGGGCGCCCGAGCTGTCGGAGTCGGGGCCGATCATCATGATCGCGGATCCCGGCCACAGCGCCCAGATCGTCGAGGCCATCCAGGCCGGCGCCGACGACTTCATCCGTCGGCCGTACACGGCCGAGGACCTCGAGAACGCCATCCGGGCCGTGGTCGCCCGCCCGCGCCGGGAGGCGGCGACGGCGGCGCCCATCGACGAGAACGGCGAGCGGCTGCAGCGTGAGCTGGCGCTGCTGGTGAGCCCGCAGATGCGCGAGATCCAGCAGGTGATCGAGCAGGCGGCCCGGGCCGACGTCACCGTGCTGGTGTGCGGCGAGACCGGCGTCGGCAAGGAGCTGGTCGCCCGCGCCATCCACGCGCACTCACTGCGGCGGCGGGCCGCCTTCATCAAGGTGAACTGCGCGGCGATGCCGCGCGAGCTGCTGGAGAGCGAGCTCTTCGGCCACGAGCGCGGCGCCTTCACCGGCGCCCACCAGCGCAAGCCCGGCCGCTTCGAGCTGGCCGACGGCGGCACCATCTTCCTGGACGAGATCGGCGAGCTGCACCCGGCGCTGCAGGCCAAGCTGCTGCACGTCCTGCAGGACGGCGAGTTCTCGCGCGTGGGCGGCCGCCACAACATCCGGGTCGACGTGCGGACGATCTGCGCCACGAACCGCGACCTCGCCCGCGAGGTGGCCGCCGGCCGCTTCCGGGAGGACCTCTTCTACCGCCTCAACGTCATCAACGTCCTGGTGCCGCCGCTGCGCGAGCGGTACCAGGAGATCCCGGGCCTCGTCGAGTACTTCGTGCAGCGCTACTCGCGCGTGTTCAACGTGACCGAGCGCGAGCTGAGCCCGGAGGTGATCCAGGCGTTCCTCGCCTATCACTGGCCGGGCAACATCCGCGAGCTGGAGAACTTCATCAAGCGAATGATCGTGCTTCAGGACTGGACGCTGGCCCGCACGCTGGTCGCCCCCGCGGTGACCCCGGCGGCGGCGGCGGCCGAGCCGTTCGCCGCCACCAAGGGGCTCTCGCTCAAGGAGATCTCGCGGCGGGCGGTGCTGGAAGCCGAGCGCGAGGTCATCGGTCGCGCGCTCGAGCAGTGCCGCTGGAATCGCGTCAAGACGGCCAAGATGCTCAAGATCAGCTACCGCGCTCTCCTCTACAAGATCAAGGACATGGGTCTCAAGCAGGACCCGGCCGCGAGCTAGCGCCTCGGGTACCCGTAGGAGGATCGAGTCATGACACTCAAGTGGTTCGTCGTCTCCGTGGCGCTCGTGGCGGGTGGCGGCCTGGTCAGCGGCGCCGGCGCCCAGCAGGCGTCCACCCGCGCCGCCGCCGTCGTGCCCGCCGCGCCGCTGATCCTCGGCTCCGACTACATCATCGGTCCCGAGGACATGCTGCAGATCTCCGTGTGGAAGAACGAGTCGCTCTCCCGCCAGCTGCCCGTGCGGCCCGACGGCAAGATCTCGATGCCGCTGCTGCACGACATCCACGCCTCCGGCCTCACGCCCATGCAGCTGCGCGACAAGATCGCCACCGCCCTCGCCGAGTTCATGCCGAACCCCGAGGTGTCGGTGACGGTGCTGGAGGTGCTCAGCTATCGGGTGTCGGTGCTCGGCGAGGTCCAGAAGCCGGGCGTGCTGCAGCTCAAGGCGCCGACGACCGTGCTGGAGGCCCTGGCACTGGCCGGCGGCTTCCGTGACTTCGCCTCGCCGAGCAAGATCATCATCTTCCGCAAGGACAACCGCGGCCAGCCCCAGCGGCTGCGCTTCAACTACAACCGTGCCGTCGGCGCCGCCGGCGAGGAAAACGTGACGCTGCGCTCGGGCGACGTCGTCGTCGTTCCCTGAGATCGAGGAACGTCCATGGCAACCCCTCCGAGCCTTCATGACGAGTCCGCGCGCGGGTTGGGCCTGGCGACCGTGCTGGAGGTCGTCCGGCGCCGCCACGTCCTGGCCCTGCTGCCCTGCCTGTTCGTTCTGGCCGCGGCCGCCTCGATGGCGATGTTCCTGCCGAGCCTGTGGACGGCCAAGGCCACGGTCCTGATCACCCGTCAGGAGATCCCCGAGGCGCTCGTGCGCTCCACGGTCAGCACGGACCCCGAGGCCCGCCTGCTGACGCTGACCCACGAGACCCTCGACGCTCCCCGACTGACGAAGATCATCCAGGACAACGACCTCTATCCCGCCATGCGGCGCTCGCGCTCGACCGCCGACGTCGTGGAGCGCATGCGCAAGGACATCCGCGTGGACGTGCAGGACGAGCGCGAGCGGCGGGGCCGCGAGTGGCGCTCGCTGGTGTTCACGATGGGCTACACCGCCACCGACCCCGCCGTCGCCGCCCGGGTCACGAACACGCTGGCCTCGCTGTTCACCGAGGAGAACCGGCGGCGGCGCGAAGAGCAGGCGGTGGGCGCCACCCAGTTCTTCGACACCCAGCTGAGCGAGCTGCGCACCCGCCTGGCCGCCCAGGAGCAGCGGATCACGGCCTACAAGGAGCAACACCTCGGCGAGCTGCCCGAGCAGCGCGAGGTGAACGTGAGGACGCTGGAGCGCCTGCAGCAGCAGCTGCAGCTCGCGCACGAGAACAACCGTCGCGCCAGCGAGCGCCGGCAGATGATCACGCAGAGCCTCAACGACCTCGACCTGGCCAGCGCGATGACTGGCGGCACCCCCGGCTCCGGCCTGACCGTCGCGCCCGGCGAGACCGCGGCCGCCCGCCTGTCGATCCTCCGCAACGAGCTGGGCGCGCTGCAGACGACCTACAGCGACAAGTACCCCGACGTGATCCAGATGAAGGAACAGATCCGCATCCTCGAGGGTCGGGTGGCCGAGGAGGACAAGAAGATCACGGCGGCCGCGGCGGCGCCGAAGACCGCCGCCCCGGCGACGTCCCGGCAGACGCGCGACCTGCGACTCGCCATGCAGAACCCCTACGTGCTCAGCCTGATGCAGCAGCTCGACCAGGCCTCCGTCGAGGCCAAGGCGTCCACCGACGAGATCGGCAACCTCAACCGCCAGCTCGCCGTCTACCAGCGCCGGCTCGAGATGACGCCCAAGCGCGAGCAGGAGCTGAACCTGATCACGCGGGACTACGAGACCACGCGCGACCACTTCCGCTCGCTGCTGGCCAAGCGCGGGGAGGCCGACGTCGCCGCCGATCTCGAGCAGCGCCAGAAGGGCGAGACCTTCCGGGTGATCGAGCCGGCCACGCTGCCCGAGCGGCCGGCCGGCCCCAACCGCATCCGCCTGCTGCTGGTCGGCATCGCCCTGGCGCTCGGCGCCGCCGGCGTCGCCGTCATCCTGGCCGAGCAGGTCGACACCTCGTACCGCCGGGCCGAGGAGGTGCGGGCCACCGCCGGGGTGCCCGTCCTGTCCACGATCCCGCGCATCGTCACCGAGGCGGATCGCCTCGGTGCGCTCCGGCAGCGCCGCCTGGCGGTGGTCGCGGTCACCGCGGGGCTGATGCTCGTCGTCGGGACCTCGTTCGTCGTGGCCAACAACAACCAGTCGCTCGTCAGCGTGCTGACGCCCGACCCGACGGCGAAGAGGTAACCCATGTACCTCCAGTTCTACGGCCTGCGGGAGACGCCGTTCAGTCCGACGCCGGACCCCAAGTTCCTCTTCCAGTCGACGCGGCATCGCGAGGCGCTTGCCCAGCTCCTCTACGGCGTGCGCGAGCGCAAGGGCTTCATCGTGCTCACCGGCGAGATCGGTACCGGCAAGACGACACTCCTGCGCACGCTGCTGGCGCGGGTCGACCGCGACACCCACGTCGCCTACATCCACAACTCCGCGCTCGAGATCGAGGGGCTGCTGGAGTACATGCTGCAGGACTGGGGCGTGAAGTCGACCGCCACCACCCACGCCCAGCGACTCTTCGAGCTGAACGAGTTCCTGATCGATCAGCACCGGCAGGGGCTGAGCCCGGTCCTGGTCATCGACGAGGCGCAGAATCTCTCCCTCGCCACGCTGGAAGCGGTGCGCCTGCTGTCGAACTTCGAGACGACCAACCAGAAGCTCATGCAGATCCTGCTCGTCGGCCAGCCCGAGCTGCGCGACAAGCTCAACACCCCCGAGCTCCGGCAGCTCAAGCAGCGCATCGGCCTGCGCTGCCACATCGGGCCGCTGTCCCCCGAGGAGACGCGCCTGTACATCCGCCACCGGCTGCGCATCGCCGGCGCCTCCGACGCCGGTATCTTCACCGACGCGGCCATCCAGCGGATCACCGAGTACAGCCAGGGCACGCCGCGCGTCGTCAACATCGTCTGCGACCACTGCCTGCTCTCCGGCTTCGCCGACAGCAAGCGCCGCATCGACGCCGGCGTGGTCGACGAGGCGATCGAGTACCTCGAAGAGGGTGAGCGGCGGGAGTGGAAGCGCAACCGCCAGATCCGACTCGTGCCCGCTCGCGGGGTCGTGTGGGCCGCGCGTGGTGGGGTCGCCGCGCTCGTGGTCCTGCTCCTCTTGCTCCTGGTTCTCGCCGTCAACACCACCGCCTGGTTCGGCTACGCACTCCCATAGGAGGCACCACGTGAGCAAGTTCTTCAAGGCGCTGGAGAAGGTCGAGCACGAGCGCGAGATCGCTGCCGAGCCCGTGACGACATCCCCGCCCGCCCCGGTCGTGACCGTGGTCGCCGAGCCGGTGGCCCGCCCCGCCGGCGTGCGGCCCGCCGAGGCGCCACCGGCCCCGGCGCCCCGGCCGGAGCCGGCGCCGACGGTCCCGCCGTTCACGAAGCCGCCGGCCGCCAAGCCGACGGTCTACGGCGCCCCGGTCGCGCGCGAGGCGCTGAGCAAGCACGGCTTCGCCTGGCAGATGGAGCCGGCCGCCGACACCGAGGCCGGCGAGATCGACGATCACCTCGTCAGCCTGCTGGAGCCCACCAGCTTCGCCGCCGAGCAGTACCGGGCCGTGCGGCTCGCCATCGAGACGCTGCACCATGAGCGGGGCACCGGCGTGGTGGCGGTGGCGAGCCCGGGACGCGGCGAGGGTCGAACGATGACGGCGCTGAACCTGGCCGGCGCGCTGGCCCAGGCTTCCGACGCCCGGGTGGCACTGGTCGAGGCGGACCTGCGGCATCCCTCGGTCGCCGGCTATCTCGGCCTGCCGGCCGGGCGCGGACTCTCCAGCTACCTGGTCGACGCCACCATGACCGTCGACGACGTGGTGCAACGCCCGCCCTCGATCGCGTTCTCGGTACTGCCGGCCGGTACGGCGTCGTCGATGCCGTACGAGCTGCTCAAGTCGCCGCGGCTGGCCGCGCTGATCGCCGAGCTGCGCCGGCGCTACGACTACGTGCTGGTCGACACCCCCTCGGCGCTGCCGTTCCCCGACGTCGGCATCCTGCGCGACCTGGTGGACGGCTTCATCGTCGTCGTGCGCGCCAACCGCACACCGCGCGAGCAGCTGCAGGACACCATGGCCGTGCTGGGCCGCCAGCGCACGCTCGGCCTCGTCTTCAACGACGACGACCGCACCGGCGTCCCCGCCTTCAAGGATCACGGGGAGGCGGGCTGGCGCCGGCTGGTGCCGCGGCCGCTGGGAGTCGCGCGTGGTTGAGACCGCTGCCGTGGTCAACGTGCTGACGGTCGACGTCGAGGAGTACTACCACGGCGTCGAGTTCGCGACGGCGCTCGGCGCCCACGCGCTGGCCCGGATGCCCAGCCGGGTGGTCGCGCAGACCGACCGCCTGCTCGACGTGCTGGACGCCCACGGCGCCCGCGCCACGTTCTTCACGCTGGGCGCCGTCGCGCAGCGCTTCCCCCGGCCTGGCCCGCAGCATCCTCGCTCGCGGGCACGAGCTGGCCTCGCACGGCTGGGACCACACCCCGGTCTATCACCTGGGTGCCGACGGCTTCCGCAAGGACGTGCGCCGCGCCCGCCACGCGCTCGAGGCGGCGACCGGGCGCGCCGTGCGCGGCTATCGGGCGCCGAACTACTCCATCCGGGCGGACACGCCGTGGGCATTCGCCATCCTTGCCGAGGAGGGCCACACCTACGACTCGAGCATCCATCCGATCGGCCACGATCGCTACGGGTTCCCCGAGGCGCCCCGGTTCGCCTACGGCCTGCCCGGCCACGACCTGTGGGAGGTTCCGGTCGGCACCGCGCGCGCGCTCGGCACCAACGTGCCGCTCGGCGGCGGCTTCTTCCGGCTCTTCCCAACGGCGCTGCTGCGGGACGGGATCACCAGCGTCAACCGCCGCGAGCGGCAGCCAGTCGTGCTCTACGTGCATCCGTGGGAGCTCGACGCCGGCCAGCCCCGGCCGCCGATGCCGTGGCTCGACCGGTTCCGTCACTACGTGGGCCTGGCCGGCGCCGAGGGCAAGCTGGGTGCGTTGCTCGCCGCGTTTCGGTTCACCACGATCGAGGACGCGCTGGCTCCGGTCCGCACCGCCCCCGCGACCGCAATCGCCCGCGCGTCATAGCCGTCGCCATGCGCGTGCTGATGGTGACCCCGACGCCGCCTTATCTGCCGACCCACGATCGCACGCGGCTGGCCCCGGCCTCTCTGCTGGCGCACCTCGCCGCGCGCCACACGCTGGCGGTCGTCGCGCCCGACGCGCCGGGGGAGACGCCGGCCCAGCGCGGCTGGGCGGCCGCGCTCGGCGTCCGCACGATCCGCGTGGCGGCCGGCCGGCTTCGCCATCCACTGCGCAGTGTGCCGGCCGAGGGCCTGACCGCGCTCGCGGCCGCCGTCCAGCGGGTGGTCGGAGAGTGGGCGCCCGACCTCGTGCACCTCGAGGGCGCCCTGCTGGCCCCGCTCGCTACCGAGCTGCCGGTGCCCGTCGTGCTCGGCTGTCGTGACTCGGGCGTGCGCCGCGCGCGCGCGGCGCGGCGGCTGGCGCGGGGGCCGCGGGAGTGGATGCGCGCCCAGCTCGACGAGCGGCTCGAGGCCGAGTGGGAACGGCGCTGGCTCCCCGGGGCCGCGGCCTGCGTCGTGGCCTCCGAGGCGGATCGCCGCACGCTGGCCGAGCGCGTGCCGTTCGACCGGATCGAGGTCATTCCGCCCGGGATCGACGAGCGGCTCTACGGCATGCGGCGCGGCGGCGAGCGCGGGCGCCTCGTCTTCGCCGGCAACCTCGCGTGGCCCGAGCACCGGGACGCGGCTCGGCGCCTGGCGACGGACGTGCTCCCCCGCGTGCGACGGGTGTGGCCGCGGGCCGAGCTGCTCGTCGCCGGCGCCGGTCCCCCCGCCGCGCTGCGGGCGCTGGCCGCGCGGCCGGGGGTGCGGGTGGCCGGCGCCACGCCCGATCTGCGTCCCACGCTGTGGAGCGCGGCCGTCGCGCTCATCCCGGGCGAGGCCGCGCCGGGCGTCGACGCGGCGATCCTGGAATCGATGGCGCTCGGCACGCCGGTGGTGACGGCGCAGCGCTGCCTGTCCGGGCTCGATCACGTCCTGCCGGGCCTCCACGTCCTCGCCGCCGACGGCGACGCCGAGACGGCCGAGGCGACCGGGCTGATGATGCGCGAGCCGGTGGTGGCGGGAACGCTGGCCGCCAACGCCCGTCAGATGGTGGAGCGTCGCTACACCTGGAGCGCGGTGGCGCGCTGCTACGAGTCGCTGTGGGCCCGGGCGGTGGACGCGTGGCCGGCCGCCATGGCCGCATGACGGCCCGCGCCCACCCCGGCGGCGCGCCCCCGCTCCTCGTCGGCGTCACCGGCGGCAGCGGCAGCGGCAAGAGCAGCCTGGCCCGTGTCCTCATCGCCACCCTGGGGCCCGCGCGCGCGACGCTGCTCACGCACGACGCGTACTATCGCGACGGCGGCGCCCCACCGCCGGAGACGCGGGCCACGGTCAACTACGACGTCCCCGACGCCTTCGACCAGGCGCTGTTCCTCGAGCACCTCGCCGCGCTGCGCGCCTGGCGTCCGGTCCGGCCACCCGCCTATTGCTTCGCAACGCACCGGCGCACGGGGTACGCGGCGGTGGTGTCGCCGCGGCCCATCGTCGTGGTCGAGGGCCTCCTTCTGCTGTGGGAGCCCGCAGTGCGCGCCGCGCTCGATCTGCGGATCTACCTCGACGCGCCGGAAGGGGTGCGCCTGGAGCGCCGGCTCGCTCGCGACATCGACGAGCGGGCCCGCACGAGCGACGCCGTGCTCGCCCAGTTCGCGGCGACCGTGCGCGAGGCGCACCGCACGTACGTGGAGCCGACCCGGGCCATGGCCGACCTCGTGCTGAGCACGACCGGGCGGATCGAGCCCATCGCCGAGATCGCCGTCGCCGTGATCCTCGACCGCTTCGCCCGGCGCGGCGGCGACCGGGCCCGGATCGCCTCGTGAACGGGGCCGCGCTCTGCCGCGAGGCGAGAGCCGACGCCGCCATGGCCGCCGCGATCGAGCGCTGCGTGCACGTCCTGCGCGAGCGGCTCGGCTCGCGACTGCTCGGCGTGGTGTTGACCGGCAGCTTCGCGCGCGGAGAGGGCACGGTGGTGCCGGTCAACGGCCACCTGCGGGTGCTCGGCGACATCGAGTTCCTGGTGATCCTGCCCCGCGGCCGCGACTACCGCGCGCTCCGCCCGACGCTCGCCGGCTGGGGCCGCCAGGTCAGCCAGATGCTCGCCGAGCAGGGCGTGCGCGTGGAGGTGGAATTCGGCCCCGCCGAGGAGGCGTACCTGAGGCGGCGCGCGCGGCCGTCGATCTTCGTCTACGACCTCCGCACGCACGGCCGCGTCCTGTGGGGCCCGCCGGATTTGCTGGCGCGCATCCCGCCGTTCGGCGCCGACGGCATCCCGCGCGCGGACGCCGTCCACCTGGTCTTCAACCGCGCGATCGAGCAGCTCGACGCCTGGGATCGGGTGGGCACGCTGAGCGGCGAGGCGCTCCTCGACGTCGCCTACCAGCGCCTCAAGCTCCGGCTCGACCTCGCGGGCTCGGCGCTGGCGTTCGCCGGCCGTCACGTGTCCTCGTACGCCGAGCGGCCGCGCGCGTTCGCCGCACTGCTGGCCGACACGCCCGCGCTGGGCGCGCGGCTGCCGCCCACCTTCACCGACGACCTCGCGCGGGCGGCGCGCGCGAAGCTCGCGCCCGACCTCGACGACGTGCTCCCGGCCGACCCGCCCGGCGGGCAGCGCGCGTGGGTGCGGGCGGAGATCCGGCGCACCGTGCCGGCGCTGGCGGCCGTGCTGCGGTGGGAGCTCGGGCGTGTGCTGGGCGGCGACGCGCCGCTGCCCGCGCTGCTCAAGCGCTGGGCCCTCGCCCAGCCGTGGCGGCGCCGGGGCCGGCAGTGGGCGAAGCTGGCGCTGCATCCCATGCCGGCGCCGCTGCCGCTCAGCGCGCGCCGGGCGGCGCGCCTCGCCGCGCGCTCGACGCCGCGCGCGCTCACCTACGCGGCCGGCGCCACCGCCTACCTCGCGCTGGGCGAGGACGGGCCGGCCTCCGGCGCGGCCGCCCGGCTGCTGCCACTCGGTGGCCCGCCGCCGGCCAGCGCGGCCGACGAGCGGGCGGCGATCACCGCGTTCTGGCGGTGGTGCATTCGCAACGACTGACCCGGGGGAAGACTCAATGTCCACACCGCTGTCGATCTTCGTCCTCGTGGACGCGCTCGGCTGGGACGTGCTCCGCGACCGCCCGTTCCTGGACGACCTGCTGGCCGAGCGCCGCTGGCTGGGGACGATCCTGGGCTACTCGTCCGGCGCCATTCCCACGCTCCTGTCGGGGATGACGCCGAGCCAGCACGGCCACTGGAATCTCTTCTACCGGGATCCGGCGCGCTCGCCCTTCCGGTGGACGCGCCCGCTGGGCAGGCTGCCGCGGCCGCTCGTGGAGAACCGGGTGAGCCGCCGCGTACTCAAGATGGTCGCCCGCCGGGTGTCGGGCTATCGCGGGTACTTCTCGCTCTACGACTACCCGGTCGCGCACCTGCCCGAGTTCGACCTCACCGAGAAGCGTGACATCTACCAGCCGGGTGGCCTCGACCGCCGCTCGATCTTCGACGACATGAGCGAGGCCGGCATCCCGTACGAGTGCTACAACTACCACGGCCACACCGACGCCGAGATCCTCGCGCTGGCGCCCGAGCGCGCCGCCCGCACCGACGCCCGCGTGCTCTTCCTGTACCTGTCCGGCCTCGACCACCACCTGCACTTCCACGTGCACGAGCCCGACTCGGTGACGTCCATGCTCGCCTGGTACGAGGCGGGATTGCGGCGCGTGTGGGAGGCGGCGACGCGGGCGGGCCGCGACGCACGGCTGTTCGTCTTCTCCGACCACGGCATGACGCCGATCCGCTGGACCTACGACCTGCGCCGCGACGTGCAGGCGCTGGGGCTGCGCGTGCCCGACGACTACCTGCCCGCCTACGACTCGACCATGGCGCGCTTCTGGGTGTGGAGCGACCGGGCCCGCGCCGCGCTGACCGCGCTGCTGGCCGACCATCCATGCGGCACGCTGATGACGCTGGCCGAGCTGCAGCGGCTGGGCGTGTGGTTCGACGACGATCGCTACTACCAGATGCTCTTCCTCATGAAGCCGGGCATGCTGCTGAGCCCGAGCGACATGGGCACGGTGCGCTTCGCCGGCATGCACGGCTACCACCCGAGCGAGCCGACGGCCGACGCGGTGCTGCTCGCCACGGCGCCGGTCGACAAGGCCGTGGACCACATCACCGGTGTGCGCGGCGTCATGCTGGACGACCTGGGGCTCGCCGCCGGGGAGCGCGTGGCGTGACCCCGATCCGCCTGCTGTTCGTCCTCACCTCGCCCGTGCGCGGCGGCGTCGAGGAGGTGGTGCTGGCCCTGCTGCGCCGCCTGGACCCCGGTGAGTTCCGCACGGCGCTGGCCGCACCGCGGGCGCTGCTCGACGCCTTCGGTCCCGACCTCGCCGACGTCCGTGTCGACGCCGAGGCCGTCGCCGCCGAGAGCCTGCGGCAGCGGCGGGAGGTCGGGCGCCTGGGACGCTTCATCGCCCGGTTCCGGGCCGACGTCGTGAACCCGCACCTGTTTCGCTCGACCGCGGTCGCCGCCCCGCTCGCGCGCTGGCACGGGGCGCGCGTGGTGGAGACCTACCACGGCCGCGAGGGCTGGCGCCGGGGGCTCGGGCCCCTGCAGTTCCTGCCCGACCGGCTGATCGCACGCCTGCTCGACCGCGTGATCGCGGTGTCGGACGCGGCCCGTGCGTTCCTGATCCACGGCAAGGGCTATCGCCCCGACACGATCACCGTCGTCCCCAACGGCCGCGACCTGTCCGTCTTCGTCCCGGGGCTCGCGCGCGAGGAGGCCCGCAAGGAGCTGGGCCTCGACCGCGCGGTGCCGCTCGTCGGGGTCGTCGGACGCCTCGAGCCGCAGAAGGGCCACGCCTACCTGCTCGACGCGTGGCCCGCGGTGACCCGCGAGCTGCCCGACGCCCGGCTCCTGCTGGTGGGCGACGGCGGCCTCCGGGGCGCGCTCGAGGACCAGGCCCGGGCCCGCGGCGTCGCCGGCTCGGTGATCTTCGCCGGCTTTCGCGCCGACGTGCCACGCATGCTCGACGCCATCGACGTGCTCTGCCTGCCCTCGCTCTACGAGGGCATGCCGCTCACCGCCATCGAGGCCGCGGCCATGGCGCGCCCGGTGGTGGCCACCGCGGTCGACGGCACGCCGGAGGTCGTCCGCGAGGGCCACACCGGACGTCTCGTCCCGCCCGCCGATCCGCCCGCGCTCGCGCGCGCCTTGCTCGATCTGCTCCGCGATCCCGACGGCGCCCGGCGCCTGGGCCAGGCCGGCCGCGACTGGGCGCTGGCGCGCTTCGACCTCGATCGTCAGGTGGAGGCGACGGCGCGCGTCTACCGGAGTGTCGTTCGATGACGGCGGTCATCGCGTTCTGGCTCGCCGGGGCGCTCCTCGCCTACACCTGGATCGGCTATCCGCTCCTCCTGCGGGTGCTCGCCCGCCGGCGCGCGCCGCGCCCGGACGAGCCGGCGCGGCCACCCTCGCTCTCCGTGATCGTGGCCGCCTTCAACGAGGCCGGCTGCATCCGCGAGAAGATCGACACCACGCTGGCCCAGCGCTATCCCGCCCAGCGGCTGGAGATCATCGTGGTCTCCGACGGCTCGACCGACGCCACCGACGCCATCGTGGCGCGCCACCCCGACGGCCGCGTCCGTCTCCTCCGCCAGGAGCCCCGCGCGGGCAAGTCGCCGGCGCTCAACCGAGGCGTGGCGGCGGCGCGCGGCGAGCTCGTGGTGTTCACCGACGCCAACGCGATGCTCGCCCGCGACGCGCTGGCGCGGCTGGCCGCGCCCTTCGCGGATCCGCGCGTGGGTCTGGTGACCGGCCACGGCCTCTACGCCGCCGCCACGGGCGACGCGCGCGCCGTGTCCAGCGGCTACGTCCGCTACGAGGCACGCCTCCGCTCCGGTGAGAGCGCGCTCGGCTTTCAGGCCAGCGCCGACGGCGCGATCTACGCCCTGCGCCGCAGCCTCTACCGGGAGCTGCAACCGGCGGAGGTCAACGACCTCCTGCACCCGATCCAGGCCGCGCTCGACGGTTTCACCTCCCGCTTCGAGCCGGACGCCTACACCATCGAGCCACCCTCCCACGACGGCGGCCAGGAGTTCCGCCGGCACGTCCGCATCGTCGCCCAGGGCATGCACCTGCTCCGCCGCTGGCTGCCGGCGTTGATCGCCGCGCGCCGGTGGAGCGCGGTCTGGATGCTGCTCTCGCACCGCGCGCTGCGCTGGACGACCGCGCCGTCGCTGGTCGCGCTGCTGGGGGCCAACGTGGTGCTGCTCGACCGCGGTCCGCTCTACGCTCTCCCCCTGCTCGGCCAGGGCGCGTTCTACGCGCTCGCCCTGGCGGGCTGGGCAGCCGAGCGCGCTGGCCGCCGCCTCGGCCGGCTGGCGATCCCCTACTACTTCTGCCTGGTGGCGGCCGCCGGCGTGGCGGGCTTCTACCGCGTCGTGCGGGGCGGCGCGCAGGCCGTGTGGGCGCCGGCCGGCGCCCGCGTCACCGAGCGGGCCGCATGAACGTCCGCCTCGCGCTGGTCCGCAACACCGCCTGGTACGGCGTGGTCACCGCCGTGGGCCTGGTCTCGGGCCTCGTGATGTCGGTCATCCTCGCCCGTGGCCTCGGCCCCGCCCTCATGGGCCAGCTCTCCTACGTGATCTGGGCCGAGCGGACGCTCACGGCCGTGGCGACGCTGGGCTATGCCTTCGCCACCGTGCGCTACACCGCCGAGGCATTCGCGCGCGGCGACGTCGCAAGCGCGTGGGGCGTCGTGCGGCTCTTCATGCGGCGGCAGCTGGTGACGACCGCGCTGGTGACGCTGGTAGCGGCACCGCTCGTCCTCGCCTTCGCCGCGTCCGACCTCAAGGCGCCGCTGCTCGTGATCGTGGCCACGCTGTTCTTCATCACCATCGAGGGCATCTACACCCACGCGCTCCAGGGGGCCCAGCGCTACGACGTCACCGCTCGGACGAGCACGATCAAGATGGGGCTGCAGCTGCTGGTGGCCGGGCTGGCGATCTGGCACGGCGCCGACCTCGTCATGCTCCTGGCCGGGATGGGCGTGACGCTGGTCGTCTCCTGCCTGATCCAGCGGCGGCGCGTGCGGGCGATCTACGCGGGATCCGTCACCGCGGCGCCGGCGCCGATGACGGCCGACGTGCGGGCGTACCTGCTGCCGCTGTCGATCGTGGCCGTGCTGGACGCCATCGTGTGGGACCGTTCGGAGGTCTTCTTCCTGGGCCTCTACGCCTCCTCGGAGGACATCGCCTACTACAGCCTGGCGTTCGGGCTGGCCACGCGCATCATGATCATCCCCGGCATCGCCGTCGGCGCGCTGCTGCCGGCCTTCTCCGCCCTGCATGGCCGCGGCGACCCCGAGGAGTTCGGCCGCCTCTACCAGAGCGTGCTGCGCTACGTCGCGCTGGCGGGGGCGCCGCTGGCGGCGCTGGTGGCGGCGCTGGCCCCCTCGCTCGTCGTCTGGCTCTACGGCGACGCCTACCTGCCGGCCGCGCCGCTCGTCGGCGTCCTGGCCGCCGTGGCCCTGCTCTCGGCGCTGCGCCAGGTGGCGTGGGCGGCGCTGCGCGGCGTCGGCGATCGGCGGTGCGCGCTCGTGGCGACGGCGGTCGCGGCGGTGGTGAACGTCGCGCTGGCCGCGGCGCTGATCCCGCGCTGGGGCACCACGGGGGCGGTCGCCGCCAACACCGTCGCCCAGGTCACGGCCACCGCCTGGGCGTTCGCCGGCATGGCCCGTGCGCACCACGTCCGCTTTCCGGCCCTCGACGTCGCCAAGATCGGGCTGGCCGGGCTCCTGGCGTGGTTCGTCACCTGGGAGCTGGCCGGCGATGCGCACGACCTGGTCCGCCTCGGCGTCGCCGCCACGGGCGGGTTGGCCGCCTTCGTCCTCGCCTGCGTCCCGGTCGGTCTGCTCGGGCCACGCGAGTGGGGCCTGCTCACCACGTCGACACGCCGGCTGCTGGCCATGCGCGCCCCCGGCGCCACCCCCCTCTGAGGCGCGTCGTGCGATACGCCACCGTGTCCGCGATCGTGCCGACGAAGAACCGGCCCGCCCTGCTCGGCGTCGCCGTGAGGGCGCTGCTCGCCCAGACGGCGGCCGTCGACGAGCTGATCGTGGTGGACCAGAGCGACGGCGACGCCGGCCGGCAGCTGGTGACGGCGCTGGTGGCCGAGCTGCCCCCCGCGCGCCGGCCGCGGCTGGACTACGTGCTCGACCCGACGATCAACGGCGCCGCCGCCGCGCGCAACGCGGGCCTGGACCGCGCGAGCGGCGACATCGTGCTGTGCTGCGACGACGATGTCGTGGCCGACCCGTGCGTCGTCGACCGCCTGCTCGCCCACTACGAGGCCGCGCCCGAGTACGCGGGCCTCGCTCCCGTGATCACGAACTACCCCACACCGAGCCGCCTGCGGCGGCTGCACCACGGGCTCTTCTGCCGCGGGCCCTTCCGCGACGAGCGCCAGCCGGTGTACTGGTTCTGGCGGCGCTACGTCGAGCCGACGCGCGTGCCGGTGCGGATGTTCACCGGGGCGATGATGTCGTTCCGCCGGAGTGCGCTCGTCGGAGTGCGCCACGACGCCCGCTATCGCGGCGCCTCCGTCGGCGAGGACATCGACCTCTGCTGGACACTCGGCCGCCGCGGCGGCCGCCTGGCCATCGTCACCGACGCCCACATCGTGCACAACCGCGCCCCCCGTCCCGCCACCCGCCCCGAGGAGGCGCAGATCGCCGCCTGGGGCTTCCTGTACGACAAGCACGTGCCGAAGACGCTCGCCACCCTCCTGGCCTTTGGCTGGTACGTGCTCGGCGTCTTCACGGGCGCTGCGATCAACGCCGTGTTCGAGCGCACTCTGGCTCCTTTGCGCTCGGCCATCGCCGGCGTCCGCGCCCTCCGTACCAACTACGCCGGCTCCACGTTTCTCAGCCCCGCCGCCGAACGTCCCCACCCGCACATCACGTAGTCGCCCCGGGCCATCGACGCCGCTGGCGCGCGAGTGGCCATCGAGGCCCGGGTGGCGCAGGGCACGAGCCGGGACGAGGTCCCGACGAGGTCGCAATGCGCGTGCGTTTTCCGCTTGACGGCTGTCGGCGTGCACAGCGGCGGCACGGCGGCGGCGCTTCGTGGATGCCGGTCCAGCGGCCCACAGGAGCCCAGAGAAGTGATTCTGCCGGGGTCGTCGCGAAAAACAGCGATCTCGCTGCGATCGCACTCTGTCGAGCCTCCCAGGAGCTCCCAAAACAGGGTGTAGAGTCGCCCCACCAATAGGGGGCCTCGCCATGGAGATAGCGGAGCTGGACCGCCTGGGCGACGAGATCGCCGAGCTTTCCGCCCACCTCGACGCCGCCACCGCCCGCCTCCTCGATCTCATCCGCGAGTTCGACGCGCGCGGCGGCTGGAACAACGGCTTCCCCTCCTGCGCCGCCTGGCTGAGCTGGCGGGTGGGCCTCGCTCCCGGCGCGGCCCGCGAGCACGTGCGGGTGGCGCGCGCGCTCGGCACGCTGCCGCGGCTGGCCCAGGCGCTCACCTGCGGCGAGCTCTCCTACGCCAAGGTCCGCGCCCTGACCCGCGTCGCGACCCCCGAGACGGAGGAGCGCTTGCTGGCGGTGGGCCGCGCCGGCACCGCCGAGCACGTCGAGCGCATCGTGCGCGGCTGGCGGCAGGTGGACCGTCAGGTCGAGGCCCGGGAGGCGGCGCGGCAGCATGCGAGCCGCACCCTGCACGTGTATCCAGACAGCGACGGCACGGTGATCGTCCGCGGCCGGCTGACCCCGGAGGTCGGCGCGCTGCTTGTGCAGGCGCTGGCCGCCGCGCGCGAGACGCTGTATCAGCAGGCGCGCGATCAGGAGCCGGAAGCCGACCCGCCGACGATGGTCCAGCAGCAGGCGGATGCGCTGGCCCTGCTCGCGGAGACGGCCCTGCATCACGGGATCGATCCCGGCGCCCCGGGCGAGCGCTACCAGGTGGTGGTCCACGTCGACGCCGAGGTCCTGGCGGACGCCGATGCGCCCGGCCAGTCCGTCCTCGAGGACGGCGCGCGCGTTCCCGCGGGAACGTCCCAGCGCCTGGCCTGCGACGCCAGCCGAGTGGTCATGCGACACGACCCCGACGGGCGCGTGGTGGAGGTCGGCGCCCGGACGCGCACGATTCCGCCGGCGCTCCGACGAGCGCTGCACCATCGCGACCGCGGTTGCCGCTTTCCGGGCTGCGGGGTGCGCTTCGGCCAGGGCCATCACATCCGTCACTGGGCTCACGGCGGCCCCACCACGCTCTCGAACCTCGCCCTGCTGTGTCGCCGCCACCACCGCGCCGTCCACGAGGAGCGCTACCAGGTCGCTCGTCAGGAGGATGGGACGCTTCACTTCCGCCGCCCGGACGGTCAGCTCCTGCCCGAGGTGCCACTGCCGCCAGAAGTCCGCGGCGATGCCGTGAGCGCTCTCCAGGCGCGGCATGTTGCGGCGGGGATTCGCCTGCACGCGCATACCGCGACCCCGGGGTGGCTGGGGGAGCGCCTGGACGTCGGCTGGGCGATCGACGTCTTGCATCCGCTCGCGCGGGAGAAGCCCTGGCCCGAAAAGCCAACCGCATGATCCGGGGCGCCCTCGATAGGGAGAGTTTTCCCCTTGACCTCCCCGGCCCGGGTGACCAGAGTGTTTTGCTGGCACGACGCTGGCCTGGTCGGGCCCACATCCGGGGGGTTGACGATGAACGACAGGTGGCAAGGCGCTGTTGCAGCGTGCGTGCTCGGTGCGATGGTGGCCCTGGGGGCGCCGGCTCACGGTCAGGGCATCACGGACATGAAGAAGGGTGAGGGCGGCAGCGCGGTGCAAGGCTCGGCCGGTCCCGGCGGGTCCTCGGACGCGGCGTCCGACCTCGAGCACTGCGACAAGCCGATGGGCACGGTGGCGGTGGTCGAGCCGCAGAGCCACGTCCTGGCCGGGCTCTCGCGGTACCGGCTGGGGTCGCCGGTCGGGCTCATCCGCCTCATGATCCAGCAGTCGAACTGCTTCCTCGTGGTCGAGCGCGGCGTGGGCATGCAGAACATGATGCAGGAGCGCGCGCTGGCCAAGACCGGCGAGCTCCGCCAGGACTCCAACATGGGTGGCGGCCAGATGGCGACGGCCGACTACATCCTCACGCCGGCGATCGTGTTCTCCGAGGGCAACGCGGGCGGGGTGGGCGGCGGGGTCGGCGGGGTCGTGGGGGGCCTGTTCGGGCGCGGCGCCGGCGCGCTGGCCGGCGGCGTGGCCGGCGGGCTCAAGTTCAAGGAGGCGCAGACCAGCATGCTGGTCGCCGACGCGCGCTCGGGCATCCAGGTGGCGGCAGCCGAGGGCAGCGCCAAGAAGGCAGACTTCCGGCTCGGCGGCACTGCTCGCCGGCGCCGGAATCGGCGGCGGCGGCGCGGCGGCGCTCGGCGGCTACAGCAACACGAACGAGGGCAAGATCATCGCGGCCAGCTTCGCCGACAACTTCAACGGCGTGGTCCGCTCGGTCCGCGGTAATCCGAGCCTGCAGCGCAAGGTCGGCACGCTGGCCACCGAGGCGGGGACCGTCGCCAAGGCCGGCGCCGTCTACAACGAGGGCGACGTCCTGCGTCCCAAGATCGCCAACGTGAAGCTGCTTGAGCAAGCCCGCGGACGACGCGCCGTCGACCGTGATGCTGAGCAAGGGCGACGAGCTGATCTTCATGGGCAAGGAGCAGGACGGCTTCGTCAACGTGGAGACCAGCAAGGGCTCCGGCTGGGTGAAGAAGGTTCTTATCAGTAAGTAGACCGTAACTTCTCGAGAAGCTTGGGGTCTGGGTCGACGCCGAGCCCAGGCCCCTGGGGCACGGCGATGCGACCCTGGCGCGGGTGGATGGCCTCACCGAGCGGGTTGTCGGCGAAGTCGCAGTAGAAGCGCTCGACCAGGGATTCGCGCGCCATCGCCGCGATGCAGTGGATCGAGGCCAGCAGGCCCGGCCCGAAGTACGCCGAGTGCGGCACGACCTCCACTCCGAACGCCTCGGCCAGGGTCATCACCCGCCTGAGCTCGGTCACGCCACCTATCTTCGTCACGCTCGGCTGGGCGTACGTGATCGCGCCCGCCTCGAAGGCGCGACGGAACTCCCACGCCGTGCCGTAGTTCTCGCCCGCCGCCGTGGGGATGCCCCCGCGCGCACGCACCTCGGCCAGCCCGGCCAGGTTCTCCGGGGGCCACACCGGCTCCTCCAGCCAGTGCAGGTCGAGCGGCGCCAGCCGCCGCGCCATGGCGATCGCCTCTGCCACCGTCCACGGGCAGTTGGTGTCGACCATGATCGGGATGCCCGGCCCGGCGACATCGCGCGCGGCCTTCACCTCCGGCACGGTGATCTCGTGCAGCTTGACGTGGCGGTAACCGCGCGCCAGCGCCTGCTCGGTGTAGTGGGCGACCGCCGCGGCGGTGCCGTAGCGAAGCAGGCTGGCGTAGGCCGGCAGGTCGGCCGCGCGGGCTGCCGCCGAGCAGGCGGTAGAGCGGCAGGCCGGCGACCTTCCCGGCGATGTCCCACAGCGCGATGTCGATGCCCGAGAGCGCGTACGTGGTCGGCCCGTTGCGGCCGACCCCGTGCAGCACGCGCTGCAGGTCGTCGGTGAGCGCGGTGATCTCGCCCGGATCGCGGCCGACGCACATCGGCCCCAGCAGCGTGTCGATGGCGGCGCGCGTGGCGGGGAAGATGCGGTGGCCGAAGGCCTCGCCCCAGCCGGTGATCCCGGCGTCGGTCTCGACGCGGACGAGCAGCATGTCGATGCTGGTCCGGGCCCGGCCGCCGAGCATCGGCGTCGCGCCGTCGATGACCATGGGCAGGTTGACGACGACCGTCTCGACCCGGGTGATCTTCATCGGATCGCATCCTCGAAGGCCAGCATGAAGCGCTGCATGTTGGCGCGGGTGCCGACGGTCAGCCGGAAGCTGCCGTCGATGACGGGCTTGCCGGCCATGCTCCGCACCAGGATCCCCCGCTCGCGCAGCGCCTGGACGACGCGCTCGCAGTCGCGCTCCGGCCACACCAGCAGGTAGTTGCCTCCCTCCGCGAAGTGCCGCACGCGCAGGCCCCGCAGCCGCTCGAGGGTCCAGGCCCGGGCGGCGTGGACCTCCGCGACGTAGCGGCGCATGTGGTCGGGGTCGGACAGCGCGGCCTGGCCCGCCACCACGGCGAACATGTTGATGTCGTACGGTCCCGTCACGCGGCGGAGCCGGTCGAGCACGCTCGGGTGGCCGATGGCGAAACCCAGGCGCAGGGCGGCGATGCCCGCCGCCTTCGAGAGCGAGTGCAGCGCGACCACATTGGGCAGCTCGAGCGCCGCCGGCAGCACGGAGTGCCCCGTGAAGGCCACGTAGAGCTCGTCGACGACGACCAGCGTGTCCGGCGCGGCCCGCGCCAGCTCGACGATGCGGTCCGGCGGCAGCAGCGTGCCGGTCGGGTTGTTCGGGTTGCAGACGAAGAACAGCCGCGGCGCACTCTGCAGCCGTCGGGTGACGAGGGCCAGCGGATACCCGAGGTTGTCGTGGTAGGGCACCGCGTCGATGACCATCCCCTGCTGCTGCGCGCACGGCTCATAGTACGCGAACGTCGGCACCGTCGTCAGGAACGTCGCGCCTCGCTCGCCGTAGGCGTCGAAGATCGCGCGGATCGCCGCATCGACCCCGTTGAAGGCCTCGACGTGCCCGGCGGCGATACCCAGCGTCGCCGCGAAAGCCTCCGTGAGGCCCGCGTACTCCGGGTACGTCGCGTACGCGGACGGCGGCAGCCCGCGGATGGCCTCCACCACCTTGGGCGATGGACCGACGGTGCTCTCATTGAAGTCCAGGCGCAGGAGCGGCCGCCGCCCCTCGAGCGGGGCGACGTACGGTGTGAGCGCTTCGACGTCGGGCTTGGCGCGCAGCATGATATTTCGCCGAGACGAACAGGCGCGAGGAGCGCCCCGGGGCGCTACCAGCCGCCCGGGGGGGCATGGGGGGCCATCTCGGGGCCCCCCATCCTCATAGATCCAGCGTCGTCACCCGACGCAGCTCGCGGCGGTGCTTCGAGTCGTCGAAGGGCGTCGCCCGGTGCATCGTCGCGCGGTTGTCCCAGATCACCAGGTCGCCGACGTGCCAGCCATGGCGGTAGACGAACTCGCGCTGGGTGGCGTGCTCGATCAGCTCCCGCAGGAGCAGCCGTCCCTCCGGCACCGGCCAGTCGATGATGCGGGAGGCGTGCGCGGCGACGTAGAGCGACCGGCGATTCGAGCGCGGCAGCGTGCGGATGAGCGGATGGATCGCGCCCTTGAGCGCCTCCGTCTCGTCGGCGGAGAACTCGAAGCCGAGCGTCTGCCGGGAGTGCGCGATCGAGTGGTGGACGCGCAGCCCCTCCAGGCGCGACTTCACCTCCGCGTCGAGCGCATCGTAGGCGGCGCGCATGTCGGCGAACTCGGTGTCGGCGCCGACCGCCGGGACGATCTTCGCCGAGAGCATCGAGTAGCGCCCCGGCGGATCCTGGAACGAGGCGTCCGTGTGCCACAGCCGGTTGCCGAGCGAGTACATGCGGCGGCGATCGTCGGACTGCATGATCCCGCCGTCCTCGTCCAGGTTCGAGATGTCGCCAACCGCCTCGTTGCCCAGGCGGCTCTTCACCAGGACGCGCGAGCCCGTCTTCGTGTGCAGCTCACCGTCGAGGCGCCGCGCAAAGGCGATCTGCTCCTCGTCGGCGAACGGCTGCTCGCGGAACACGAGGACGGCGTACTCGTCCATCCCCGCCCGGATCTGGGCGAGCGTGTCGGCATCGTGGACCCGGCGCAGATCGACCGGACTGACCTCGGCGGCGAAGCACGGATGAATCTTCTGGAACGTCAGCGCCATGGTCCGAGACTAGGCCGACCCCGGGCCGGGAGTCAAGCGGGTGGCGGCGTGGGGCCGACCATAAAGCATTGCCCCAACAGGACGCTACATTCCCCCCAGTTGAAGACGTAGGCGGAGAGGTTGGGATCGCCGCCAGCGAGCCCGATCGGATCCTCGTTGATAAACCGCTGCGGGCCGGGGTGGTAGTACCACGCCCAAGAGTAACGCCCATTGCGAGTTTGGCCGGAAAATCGACGTCGACCCGTAGGCGCGTCGCGGCGATGAAGATGGGTAGTCGACGAGTCGATCAGCGGATGCGCAGCCGGCGAACCTCGTAGGGCCCGAGCTCGGCGGTGATGGCGCCGCCCTCGACCGTGGGCCCCGGCCGGCCGGTGGCGAGGTCGAACGTCTCGGCCGCGGGCGCGGCCAGCGTCCAGGTCACGCGCGTCGGGGCGTTGCGCGTGTTGTAGGCGAAGAGATAGCGGGCGCCGTCGGGTCCGGTCTTGCCGAGCGAGCGGATGGCGCCGCCGCTCGAGTCGCGACTCACGACGGCGGTGTCCGGCGCGAGCAGGACCGGCTCGAGCGCCTTGATCTCCTTCGTCACGCGCAGCAGCTCGGCCCACTTCTGCTCGCGCACGCGAGGGTCCTTCACCCAGGCCAGCCCCTTCTCTCCGAACGACCAGTAGAGCAGGCCGCGGGCGCCGTCGATGATGGCCATCCAGCTCATCGCGCGCAGGTCCGACTCGCTCGGCCAGCCGCCGGCCGCCGTCAACGGGAAGTACTGCAGGACCATCCAGACCGGCCGGCTGCGCTTCACCGCGTCCTGCCCCAGCCGCGTCCACTCGCCGACCATCGCGAGGTCGTTCTGCCCGGACGGCTTGAGGACCGGGTACGGATCGAGGCCCATGACGTCGAGCGCGTCGCGCCAGAGCGGGGCCTGGCTCTCCTTGCCGTCGCCGAGCACGCCGTAGGTCACGCTGCCGGGCGCGGCGGCGGCCAGCGCGCGGTACTGGCGGAAGACGGTCGGCACCATCTCGGCCGACTGCTCGTCCATCACGTAGAAGCCGGCGAGGCCGGGGTGCGCGCCCAGCGTG
Source organism: uncultured Candidatus Rokubacteria bacterium (assembly GCA_963743355.1). Taxonomy (GTDB): domain Bacteria; phylum Methylomirabilota; class Methylomirabilia; order Rokubacteriales; family CSP1-6; genus AR5. The sequence goes on along the minus strand of CAVUPM010000002.1, from coordinate 137,363 downwards.
CGGGCGACCCACCGGTTCAGCTCGTCCTCGCCCTGCCGCGCGGCCGGATACTCGATCTCGCGGTACTGGCCGTCCTGGCGGTGATAGAAGTTCACCGTCTGCAGATAGCGGATGCCGCGCGCGTGCAGGTCGTCGAGATAGACGCCGAGGGCGGGGATCGGGGCCCGGCCGAGGTGGTAGTTGATGAGCAGGTTGATCGGCGCCTGCGCGATCCGGTCGTTGCCCCAGCCATCGGCGCCGGCGGCGTAGGTGCTACGGGTCGTGGAGTAGCCGGAGGTCGTGTAGAGACCCAGCACGAAGGCCGGCTTGCCGCCGAAGTACGTCACGTTGCGTTCGTCGTACCAGACCGTCATCTTCTCGCGCGCGCGGGCCGGCAGCTTGACGATGCGGTAGTCGGCGTGACGCGCGGTCACGGTGCCGCCGGCCTCGAGCAGCTCGACACGGAGCAGGTAGCGGCCGGGGGCGAGGCCGGCGGCGTCCAGCTCGGCGGTCAGCGACGGCGTCGCATCGTACTCGCGGCTCGCGCGCGCCTGCCCGGAGGCCTCGTCCACCAGCGAGAGCCGCACGCGGCCGGCGCGCGCGGCCGCGCCGACGGCCACGCGCACCGTCTGCGGCCGGTCGTCGAAGAGCATGCCGCGGAAGTTGGGATAGAGCAGGTACACGTCGAGCGGGGGCTTGCGCGCGGCCGTGAGGCTCACGCTCTCGAACCAGGCGGTACCGTCGGGCGCGCCGTAGGCGCCGAGCCAGACCTTGTAGCTCCCCCGCTCGCGCACGGCGATCCCCGCCACGCGCAGGCGCGTCCAGTCGGTGGTGCCGCGGGCGACCTCGGAGCACTGCCACCAGTTGCCGGACGGGCGCGCGTCCAGGCAGAGGCGCACGCCGCTGCGCTTGTCGCCGGTCGCGACGTCGCGCGTCTTCACCCAGCCCTCGACGGTGTACAGTCCCGGCTCCAGCGTCACCGTTTGCTCGGTGGACGGCACGCTCTGGCCGCGGCGGCCGGCGTCGAGCCGTAGCGCGGGGCCCCCGTCCCGGCCCTCGCGGACGACCGACCACAGCTCGCCGTCGGGCCGGAGTCCCCAGCCTCCCAGCGCGCCCTCGCGGAGGGTCTCGAAGCTCGCGTTGTCGACGAGGTTCGGTCCCTGGCCCTGCGCCTCCGGCAGCGCGGTGAGGCCGCCGGCCGGGGCCGGGTCCGCCGGCCCCCCCTGCCCGGCCGGCGGCTGTACCGCCAGCGCGAGGCCGGCCGCGACCACCAGCGCGAGCGCCCGCCGCCTCACCGCGCGGGTTCCGGCACGACCACGAGCTCGCCGTCCGTCTCCGGCTCCGCCGCCCACGCGTCCAGCCACACGCGGCGCTCGACCAGGGCCCCCAGCACGATCGTCAGGAACACCGCGAGCCAGAGGGCCTTCTCGTACTGGGCGCTGATGAAGAAGCCGGCCACGAGGAATCCGACCAGTCCGCTCCGCAAGCCCTCGGCCCAGCCCGCCAGCTCGAGCGCCTCGGGGCTGCCGGTGATCCGCGTCGCGCGCCCGAGCGTACGGAACGTCGCGGCGAGGAGCAGGACGAACACGCCCAGGGCCGGCAGGCCGAACTCGGCGGCGACTTCCAAGAATGAGTTGTGGGCGATGTTGCCCTGGTGCAGACCGGTGTAGAGCGTGCTGAGCGCCTTGAAGTTGAGCGGGCCCACGCCGATGAGCGGGCTGTCGCCGATCATGCGCACCGCCGCCCAGAACAGCGCCACGTGGGCGCGGTTGGACTGCTCGAGACCCGCCGGCACCTCGCCGCTGTCCTGGAAGATCGTGGCCAGCGCGCGGGTGCCGAGATCGGTCGGCAGGAGCAGGACACTGCCGAGCAGCAGCAGCATCACCGCCACGGCGCCTCCGAGACCGCGCCGCCGGTACACGAACACCATGCCGGCCGCGAGCAAGCCCACGAAGCCGCCCCGCGACGAGGTCAGGAACACCATCAAGACGAGCAGGAGCCCGCAGCCCGTCCAGAGCGCGCGCCGCATCGGCAGGCGCTCCTGGGCGGCGAACACGAAGGCCAGCGGGATCAGCAGGACCAGGATCGTGGCCAGATAGTTCGCCTCGTAGAGCCCGACGCCCAGCCGGTCGCCGAACCGGATCATCTGGCGCACGCCGTACGGGAACACCAGGACGTAGCTCAGCACCATGGCGGCCAGCACGCGGCCCAGGTCACGCTGGTTGCGGACGGCCACGATCACGAAGGGCAGGAACACCAGGAAGCCGACGTAGCGCGAGATGGCGTACTGAAAGCCGGTGCCGTGGGCGAGCGCGACCACGGCGATCACGCCGAGGAACGCGAGGAACAGCCGCGCCGGCCGGCTCCCGAGCAGGCGCGCGGCCGCGTCGCCGCCGGCCAGCCGCAGCCCCGCCCACGCGAAGCCGAGCAGGCCCAGGGCCTTGATGACGGTGAAGTCGGGGAAGATGCCGAGGAGATTGTCGCCCAGGTAGAAGTAGGGGCTGGCCTCGTACGGCATGATCACGATCATCGCGAGCAGCAGCCACATGGCTCAGCGGCCGCGGTCGGCGACGAGGCGCTCGATCCGCGCGATGGTCCCGAAGTTGTCCGGGGTGATCTCGGAATCCGCGATCGCGACCCCGAGGCGCTCCTCCAGGAACGCGACGAGCTGGAAGATGCCCAGTGAGTCGACGACGCCGCTGTCGATGAGATCCTCGTCGTCGCCGAGCTGGGTGCGCCCGGTGGCGGGCGCCAGCCGCTCGACGATGAAGGCGCGGATCGGACGGGCGTCGCGGTCCATGTCGAGCACGCTCAGGCCTCCAGCTCGGCCGCCAGGCGCGCGCGGTCCGTTTTTCCGGTCGAGGTTTTCGGCAAGCTGGGCCGAAGGTCGATCGTCTCCGGCACCATGTAGCGCGGGACGAGGCTGGCGCAGTGCGTCTGCAGCGCGCCCGCGGTCGACGTCTCACCGGCCCGCAGCGCGACGACGGCGCGCAGCCGGCTGCCGATCTCTTCGTCGGGCATCGCCAGCACCGCGGCCTCCACGACCGAGGGATGGGCGTAGAGGGCGGCCTCGACGTCGCCCAGCTCGATCCGATAGCCGCGGCTCTTCACCTGGTTGTCACGGCGGCCCAGGAACAGGTACTCGCCATGCTCGTCCGGCGTGACGAGATCGCCGGTGCGATAGAGCCGCTCGTCCAGATACGGCAGCAGCGGATTGGGGACGAGCGCCCGCGCCGTCTTGTCGGGATCGCCCCAGTACCCCGGCGTGACGGAGGGCCCGCGGACGTACAGCTCGCCGGTCTCGCCGGCACCGATCGGGCGCCCGTCGGCGTCGAGCGCGAGCGTCTCCGTGTTGGCGCAGGCGCGCCCGATCGGCAGCCGCTCCTGCCCGGCCAGTCGCCAGCGGTCGACACGGTGGTAGGTGCACACGTTGGTCTCGGTGGGGCCGTAGAGGTTGTAGAGCTCGGCGCGCGGCAGCAGGTCGGCCAGCTGGCGCAGGTACTTCATCGGAAACACCTCGCCGGCGAAGAGCACGAGGCGCAGCCGGTCGAGGTCGTGGGCGGCGAGGTCCCCGTGAAGCATCAGGTAGACCAGCGCCGAGGGGACCGAGTACCACACGGTGAGCCCCTGCGTCTCGATCAGCGCGGCCAGCCGCTGCGGGAACACGGCGATCTCCTCGTGGATCATCGACACGGTGGCGCCGGCCTCGAGCGCGTTGTAGACGTCGAACACCGACAGGTCGAAGTGCAGCGGCGCGTGGTTCGACAACCGGTCCTCGGGACGGATGTCGAACGTCGCCGCGCACCAGTCGACGAACGTCAGCGCGTTGCGGTGGGTGAGCATCACACCCTTGGGCTGCCCGGTGGACCCCGAGGTGTAGAGAATGTAGGCAAGGTCCCCCTCCACGCCGACGTCCGGCGGCGGCGACGCGGGGAACGCGTCGAGGGCCGTCCACGGCACCTGGCCCTCGCCCACCGCCTCGCCGCTGACCAGCACCGCGCAGCCGACGGAGCCCGGCCCCAGGGCCTGCAGTCGCTCGGCCGTGGTCACCAGCGCGCGCAGGCCGCAGTTGTCGGCGATGCCCGCCACGCGCCGCACCGGCGCGTGGGGGTCGAGGGGCACGTAGACCGCGCCCGCCTTCAACACGCCGAGCATGGCGACCAGCGACTCGACCGCTTTGGGGAAGAACAGCCCGACGCGCTCGCCGCGGCGCACGCCGTGCTCACGGAGCACATGGGCGAGCTGATTGGAGCGCGTCTGCAGCTCTGCGTAGGTGAGGCTGCGGCCACGCGCCTGGACGGCGGGCTTGTCGGGGTATCGGTCCGCGCTGCGGGCGAGCAGCTGTTGGAGCAGATAGGCCATGTCCCCTCCCTAGAGCAACGGCAGCGTCGAGATGAATTCGGCGGCGGCGCCGTTGCGCCCGGCCGGCAGGAGCGAGGCCGGCGAGCGCGGCCGCCGAGGCCAGCGAGGCGCGGTTGCGCCAGCGGATCCGGGCCGGCACGCCGATCACGGTGAGGTTGTCGGCCACGTCGGTCATGACGACGCTGTTGGCCACGACGCGCACGTTGTTGCCGATGGCCGCCCGGCCGATGACCTTGGCGCCGGGGCCGAAGTAGACGTTGTCGCCGACCGCGCGGACGCCGTGGGTGATCGCCACGCCATGCTGGACCACGCAGTTGCGGCCGATCCGGGTCTCGGCGATGAACACGCCGTGCGTGGTGTGCACGACGAGCCCCGGCCCGATCTCCGCCCGCGGAGAGATCTCCACGCCCGTCACCAGCTCGACGATCCGACGCTGGATCACGGCGAGGACGAGCAGCGCCTGGCGCAGGACAGGCACGTGGACACGGCGCACCCAGGACGCGAAGCGATAGGTCAGGACGGCGACGACTCCGGGATGGAGCGGCGTCTTCACCCAGAGGCTGACCCACCCCGGCGGCAGGCCATTGACGACCCGGGCGTGCTCCAGATCGGCGCGGACGTTGTCGAGCATTGCGACTCCCTTCGGTCTCCGTGGAAGGGATCGCAAGACCTGTACCGGGCTGCCATGCGGGCTAATTCCATGCGAAACAACGACTTCGGGGCGACCGACGCTGCAATCCGCTCGCCCATCTCACGACGCGCTTACTCACCGCCGGGGAGGGGGTGTCCCCCCTCCCCGGACGGCGCCTACTCGTTGCTGGCGGTCTCCACCCCGTGGCAGGCGACCACCATGGACGCCCCGGCCCATCGGCCGAGGACGTCCACGCCCCGGGCCGTCACCGCGTGCCGGCCGGGACCGTACTCGTCGAGCGAGAGATCGAAGGCCCCCTCTGCCTCGGTCCACGTCTCGGCGAGGTCACCGTTGACGTAGAGGTAGAGGCGCACGGGCGGCCGACCCCCGGTGACCCGGGCCCTGATGGACACCACGCCGAGAGCGGCGTCGTTGACCGGGTCCCCGGTCTCCAGCGTCACCCGGACCCCCGGGGGTCGAGCCCCGACGCGCGCGGACCGGGCGCGGCGACCGAGATCGAGCGTGCTCACGGTACCCACCTCAGTTCCGCACCGTGACGTTCACGCTCGTGGTGCCGGTCTTGCCGGAGGCGTCCCGCACGGTGGCGGTCAGCGTGTGGGTGCCGTTGGCGACTGCCAAGGTCGTCCACGGAATCGAGATCGGCCCCCGTGCCCCGCTGGTCTGGCTGCCGATCGTGGTGTTACCGACTCGCAGCGTGAACGCGTTGGCGCTCCCGCTGGTGCCCTCGACCCACATCACGACCCAGGCGGTGCCGCGGACGCTGGCGCCTCCGGCGGGCTGGGTGATGACCACCTTGAGCGCGCCGGTGGTCGGCGGGGGCGGGGGCGTCGGTGCCGGCGCGCCGTTCGCCACCGTCACCGTCCGGCTCGACGACGCCGTCCGGCCGGCGGCATCCGTCACCGTGGCCGTCAGCGTGTGGCTGCCGTTGGCCACACCCGCCGTGTTCCAGGCGTACGACTGCGTGATCGCGACCGTGGCGCCGTCCAGCGACAGGCGATAGGTGTAGCCGCTGCCGCCGCTGGCCGTGAGCCCCACGTTCACCGTGCCGTTCACCGATGCCCCGGCCGCCGGGCTCGAGAACCCGACCGCCAGCGGCGTGCCCGTGGTGCCGTTGCGCAGCGTGACGGCCGCGCTCGCGCCGCCCGTACGGCCGGCGGCGTCACGCACCGAGGCCGTCAGCGTCCGGGCGCCATCGGCCACGCTGGCCGTGTTCCACGGGATCGACACCGGTCCCGTCGACGAGGTCGTCGTCGTCCCGACCGTCTGTCCGCCCACGCTGAGCGTGTAGACGTTCGACGTCCCGCTGGTGCCGTTCACCCACACCACCGCCCAGTTGGTGCCGCTCAGCGTCGTGCCGCCGCGCGGCTGGGTGAGCGCCACCGTCAGCCCCCCGGACGGAGGCGGCGGCGGGGGCGGGGTCGTCGACCCGTTCGCCACGGTGATGCTGCGCGTTGCGCTGCCACCCGCGTTGGCGGAGTCCGTCACGGTCGCCGTGAGCGTGTGGCTGCCATTGGCGACGTTCGTGGTGTTCCAGGTGAGGGTGGGGTTCGTCCCCGTGTAGATGTTGGTGCCGCCCACCGAGAGCCGATAGGTGTAGCCGCTGCCGCTGCCCCCGCTGCCCGTCAGGGTCACGGTCGTCGAGCCGCTGACGGTGGCCCCGGAGACGGGGTTGGCGAAGGTCACGCTCGGCGCGCCGGGCGTGGGGGTCGGATCGGGGTCGGGCCCGGGATCGGGGTCGGGCCCGGGGTCGGGGCTAGGCCCGGGGTTGGTACCCCCGCTGCCGGCGGTCCCGATCACGTAGACGTGGGCCTGGTACGGGCCGAACGAGTCGTTGAACGAGTTACCCGAGGCGCCGAGGGTCCGGTTCTCGGCGTTGACCGTGACCGTCCCCGGTGCGGTGTTCCAGGTGAAGGTCGCGGGGGCCTGGGCGTTGGTCGTGTTGTAGGCGAAGAGGTAGCCGCGGCCGTTGACGAGCTTGACCTTGGTGCGGATCGCGCTCGGGTTGGAATTGCTCCGGAGCGCGCCGGGCGCGTCGTCAGCCAGCAGGGCCGGCTCCAGCGCGGCGATCTCGTTGATGACCGCCTTGAGGTTGTTCATGTAGCCCGTCTTCTCCGCGCACCAGCCGGAGCAGACGTTCTTCAGCGCGTTGTCGCCGAGGCTCCACCACCAGAGGCCGCGGGCGCCCTCGACGATGGCCATCCAGGCGTGGTTGCGCATCTCCTGCACAGTCGGCCAGCGCCCTTGCGAGGTGAACTTGAAGAACTGCAGCACGGTCATGATCGGCCGCGAGTCCTTGACGGCCTCGCGCGTGCGGGCCGTCCAGTCGCCGACCACCCGGTGATTATAGCCGCCGGACGGCTGGGCGCCGAAGAGCGGGTACGGATCGGTCGAGATGATGTCGGCGCTGTCACGCCACTGCACGAGGTCGGGGTTGCCGAAGTTCGTCGAGAACGTGATCCCGTCCGGGTCGAGCCGCCGCAGCCGGTCGTACTGGGCGAAGGCGCCCGGGATGAGGGACGACAGGCATTCGTCGATCGTGTAGTAGCCGGCGCTGCCCGGGTGCGCGCCGATGTCGCGCACGTAGGCGTCGGAGCTGTTGATCAGGAAGTTGCTGCCGGCCACGTGCTTGTCGAAGCAGTTACCGGTCTGCAGGTACATGACCCCGTGCCTCTGCAGATTGGCCATCAGGGATTTCATGGCGTCGGCCGGCGCCTCGCCGTACCAGTAGTTCAGGTAGAAGTTGATCTTCATGTCGTTCATGCGGCGCTCGCCGGTCGGGGACCACAGCTGGCTCTCCCAGAAGGAGTCCTGCGCGCTGTAGCTCGAACCCGAGTCGTAGACGCCGAGCACGAAGCGGGGCACGCCCCGCACGAGCACGCGGTTCTTGGCGTCGAACGACACGTTCATCGACGCCCGGGCCGAGCCCGGCGCCTTGGAGACGCGGTGGGCCGGGTAGGTCGAGACGGTCGCGTTGTTGGACAGGTCCACGAGCGAGAAGGTCGCCAGGTAGGGGCGGCCGGCCTGCATCTGGCCCCCCGCGAGCTGGGCCACCAGGTTCGCCGAGGCCGGGAAGTTCTGCGTCACCAGCACCTGCCCGCTGGCCTCGTCCTTCAGCGTGCCGGTCACCCGGTAGCGGCCGAAGTCGCCGCCGGGCGGCGTCACGGTCACGTCGAACTTCATCGTCTGCGGCTGGTCGTCGAACAGCATGCCGCGGAAGTTCGGATAGAGCATGAAGACCTCGACCGCCTTCGCCGTCTGCTCCTGCAGCTGGACGTCGTCGAACCAGGCGGTGCCGCCCGCGTTGTTGAAGTTCTCCAGCTTGATCGTCACCGTGGCGTCCTGGGGGACGACGATGTTCGGTAGCTCGAAGAGCGTCCAGTCGCGGGTACCGGAGATGATGTCCGTCGTCCTCCAGTCGTTGGTGTGCGGCCGGAAGTCGAATTGCAGCCGCACGCCGTTGGTCGTGCCGCTGCCGATTCCCTGCGTCCGGACGTATCCCGAGAGCTTGTAGATGCCCTTGCGAAGCTGGAGCGCCTGGGTCGCCGTCGCGAAGTTCCCCGTGGCGCGGTAGCTGTAGGTGCCCGAGCGCTTCACGAGCTGGTCCATGCCCAGCCCCGAGCCGGCCGACCACGAGGCCGGGGCTCCGCCGCTGAGCGTCTCGAACCCGCCGTTCGCCAACCGGTTGGCTCCGAGACTCACCGACGGCAACGCGGTCAACCCGCCGCCGACGAGCGTCGTGCTCTGGGCAAACGCCGGCAAGACGCTGCCGAGCGCAACGAGCACCGTACCGACAACTGCGTAAATCCACTGCTGCATGCGTACCCCCGTACGTAGAAGTTTTACAAACGTGTAGGCATCGTTTTGCCCACGCGTGCCCCGACGGCAAAGGGTGCGCCAGGACCCCCGTCAGGCCTAGGTACGCATCACGCAACGTATTGGCATTTCTACGATCCCGCCGTATGACACAGAGCTGACACTCCCCCCGTGTCACCGCCTGACACTTGGTGTCAGACGTCGGGGAGAAGACCTCAGGGCATAGAGAACGAGACTGGCGGATTGCCCCCAGCAGCGGGTGGTGTGGGCTCACGCGAACGGGGAGGGTTTGGGAGGGGGCGCAAGCGCCCCCTCCCATCACAACAAGCAAGGGGGTCGCACAACGCCCAGCGCGACCGTCGCAGCCCCCCTGCGCAAACCGTTTCACTAAGCACTCAACTCGCTGCAGCCGGGGGCTGACTGATCCCAGCAGGTCCGCGCGGATTCCGCGGGGTTGTCAGCTCGGGGCGCCACTGGCACTCGACTTGCGCTGTGTCGAGCGCGTGATAACCATCAGCCGCTCCACCGAGGTCGACAAATCCTGGGATCGCTTCGTCGAGTCACACCCGCGCGGCACGGTCGGCCACCTGTCGGCCTGGGGGGCCATCGCGCACGAGGCGTACGGTCACGAGTGCGTGTATCTCATCGCCGACGACGGCGGCGAGATCGCCGGGGTGCTGCCGCTGGTGCGCATCGCCAGCCGCCTGTTCGGCCGGCGCCTCGTGTCGATGCCGTTCCTCGACTACGGCGGCGTGCTGGCGGACCCGCACCGAGGCGTCGAGGCGGTCCTGGTCGACGAGGCGGTGCGTCTCACCCGACAGCGCGGCGCCCACGGCCTGGGCCTGCGCCAGTTCCATCCCGAGCCGCTGCCATACCCGACCACCAGCGACCGGGTGACGATGCTGCTCGAGCTCACGACCGAGGACGCCATGTGGAAGGCGCTGCCCTCCGAGCGCCGCAACCGCATCCGCAAGGGTGACAAGCTCGGCCTCACGGCGACGTGGGTCGGTGACGACGCGCTCGACGATTTCTACCGGGTGTACGCGGTGAACATGCGCGACCTCGGCTCACCGGTCCACAGCCGCCGGTTCTTCCAGGCGATGCTGGCCGCCCTGCCCGGGACCGCGCGGGTCCTGCTCGTCCGCGACAAGGATGGCCGCACGGTGGGTGCGGCGGTGTGCCTCTTCTTCCGCGACACGATCATGGTCCCGTGGGTGTCCTCGCTGCGCGAGGCCTTCACGCTCTGCCCGAACTTCGTCCTCTACTGGGAGGTCATTCGACTCGGCTGCCGGGCCGGCTACCACGTGCTCGACCTCGGCCGGTCGTTCCGAAGCGCGGGGACGTTCGAGTTCAAGCGCCAGTGGGGCGCCAGTCCTCACCCGCTGCCGTGGATCTTCCTCGACGCCCGGCCGGGCGTCGCCCCGCCCGTCGATCGTGACGCCAGCCGTTTCGACCTGCTCATCCGCGCCTGGAAGCGGCTGCCGATGCCGGTGGCCAATACCGTCGGTCCCTGGATCCGCCGGCAGGTGCCCAACTGAGCGCCAGCGTCTCGATCGCGATCCTGAACTACCAGCGCCGCGCTGCGCTCCGGCAGGCGCTCGAGGCCGCGCGCACCCAGCGCTATCCCGTCGAGATCCTCGCCGTCGACAACGCGTCCACCGACGGCAGCGCCGAGATGGTGCGCGACGAGTTCCCGGACGTCCGGCTCGTGCGCCTGCCCGAGAACATCGCGGCCGCCGCCCGCAACGTGGGCGTGGCCGCCGCCAAGGGGGACGTCGTCTTCACGCTCGACAACGACGTGCGGTTCACCACGCCGGACGACGTCGCTCGCACGCTGGCCGTGTTCGAGCGCCATCCGACGGGCGGCGGTGGTGAACCTGATGATCGTCGACGCCGACGGCCGGCTCGTGCGGCGCGATTGGTGTCATCCGCGCGATCCAGACCTCTGGGGCGAGCGCGAATTCGTGACCGACCACGTGCTGGAGGGAGCCTCTGCCTGCCGGCGCGAGCCGTTCCTGGCGGCGGGAGGTTACTGGGCTCCCTTCTTCATCGGCCACGAGGGCTGGGACCTTGGCCTCCGCCTGCTCGAGGCAGGTCACGAACTCGTCTACACACCCGAGGTGCGCGTCCGACACCTCGTCGACACCACCGTCCGGCCGTCGAGCCGCATCTACTACACGTTCACCCGCAACGCGATCTGGGTTGCCCTGCGCAACTACCCTGGACCGGAGGCCGTGGCCTCGATCGGACGCGACCTGGCGCTCATGGGCTTCGCCTCGGCCCGCGCTGGCCAGCTCGCCGCCTATGGTCGCGGCGTCACCGACGCCGTGCGCGGCGCCCGCGCGGTTCTGGCGACCCGCCACGTGCTGTCGCCCCCCACCCGCGCACGGCTGGCCGAGATCCGCCGACTCAAACCGGGCCTGGTCGCCCGCGCCCGCCGCCATCTGCGCGAGCGCTTGATCTAGACCTAGGAGCGCGCGAGGACGTGTTTGTGGTCACGCTCCGTGGGCGGCGCCTGGAAGGCGCGGGGGATCCACGCGGCCAGCGCGCGGACGAGCAGGCCGGCGTCGCCGGTGAGCGCGAAGCCGCGGAGGTAGACGCCGCAGGCCCGGGCTCGGCGGCCGTGATCGATGTGGTGCCAGCCGCAGTGCTTGACGCGGGTCACGAGGCCGCGCCGCACCGCCGCCAGCGCCTCGCGATCACCCGCCAGTCGTCCCCGCTCGCGCGTGAGCAGCCGGATCATCGCGTCGTCGCCGCGCGACTGATCCATGATGTGGAGCGAATCGGGCGAGATGAACAGCACGGCCAGCGGCCGGTCCAGGTACGCGAACTGGTGGTCGCGGGCCAGGCGCAGCAGGAGCTCCCAGTCCTCCGAGGACGTCCACGCCTCGTCGAATCCCCCGACGCGGTCGAAGGCCTGCCGGCGGACGACGAGCGCGCTCGGCTTGATCGGCACCTCCTCGAGCAGGCAGAGCTGCATCTCGCGGGGCTCCAGGACGAGGCCGTCGGGATAGGAGACCCCGCACAGGCGCCGGGAGAAGACCGCCGTCTCGCGCATGAACGAGGCGTACACGCGGTCGCCGTGACGCTTCTCGAGATCGCTGAACACGACGTCGACCTCCGGGTGGCGCGCCAGGACCGCCACCTCGCAGGCGAGCTTGTCGCGCTGCCAGAGGTCATCGGAGTCCAGGAACGCCACCAGGTCGCCGGCGGCCCTCAGCACACCGAGGTTGCGCGCCGCCGACACGCCCCCGTGACGGCCTCGCACGTAGCGCAACCGTCGATCACTGATCGCCGCGATCCGAGCGGCGGTGTCGTCGGTCGATCCGTCGTCGACCACGATGAGCTCCAAATCGGCGTGGCTCTGGGCCAGCACGCTGGCGACCGCGTCCACGACCAGGTGCGCGCGGTTGTACGTCGGAATGACAACGGACACCAGTCATGGAGCCATGCGTGTGCACGTCACGTACCACGACCACTGGAAAGGTTTGTCTTCCCACGATCGCCCCCCATCGGCTGCAAGCCGCGCGCGGAAGTGGGTGAACCGTTGCGACCTCGGCAAGCGGCGTGTCTATGTTCGCGGCAACTTCGACGACGGAGCGTCGCGACCTCGAGCTTGGCACGGAAGATGGACGCTGCCAGAGCATGCACCGTCGTGCGCCCCACGCCGCTCACGCCCGCGTGGTGTTCGTTCTCTCGGCGCTTCTCCTCCTCCTCACCCACGCCGCCGGCACGGAGGCGCAGGTGAACATCACCGGCGAGTGGCGGCTGCTGCCGCAGACGGCACCGATCAACCCGATCCACGTCGCCCTGCTGCGCACCGGGCGTGTGCTCGTGGTCTCCGGCTCCGAGAACGATCCAACCGTCACCACGTCTCGCGCCGCCGTCTGGGATCCGGCCGCGGGCACCTTCGCGGTCCAGGACATCCCCTGGGACCTGTTCTGCAACGCGATGTCGTTCCTCCCCGACGGGCGCATCCTGACCACCGGCGGCAACCTGCAGTACAACCCGTTTCGGGGCATTCGCACGACCACGGTCTTCGATCCGATCACCCAGCAGTTCAGCCAGCTCCAGGACATGGCGCGGGGACGCTGGTACCCGTCCAACCTTGCCCTCGCCGACGGCCGCACGATGACGTTCTCGGGCTGGCTGGAGTCCGGGGGCACCAACAACGCCGTCGAGCTCTACACGGTGCCGGGCGGCTGGAGCCCCGAGCGCCTGGCGCCGTTCACCCCGCCGCTCTACCCGTGGCTGCACCTGCTGCCCGACGGCCGCGTGTTCCAGGCGGGCGCGCAGGTGACCTCTCACGTCTTCAGCCCGGCGACGCAGACGTGGACAGCGGACGTGGCCGCGATGGCCTATCCCAACGAGCGCACCTACGGCTCCTCGGTCCTGCTGCCGCTGCGCCCGAGCGAGGGCTACCGCGCGCGGATCATGATCGTGGGCGGCGACAACCCGGCCACCGACAGCGCGGAGATCATCGACTTCTCCCAGCCGGCGCCGGCCTGGCGCGCGCTGCCCCCGATGTCGGCGCCGCGGATCCAGATGAACGCCGTGCTGCTGCCGACCGGCACGGTGCTGGCACTCGGCGGCTCCGTGCAGAACAACACCGCCAGCACCGCGAGCCTGGGCGCTGATCTCTTCGACCCCGACACCGAGACGTGGATCCGCGCGGGCACCATGGCGCGTCCGCGGATGTACCACTCGGTGGCCCTGCTGATGCCCGACGCGACGGTCTGGGTGGCCGGCTCCAACCCGCAGCAGGGCACGTGGGACAACACCCTGGAGGCGTACCGGCCGCCGTACCTGTTCACGGCGAGCGGCGCGCTCGCGCCGAGACCGGCCATCACGGCCGCGCCCGCCGCCGTCGGCTACAACGCGGCGTTCCAGGTGACGACGCCGAACCCCGCCGACATCGCCTCGGTAGCCCTGATGCGGCCCGGCTCGAGCACGCACGCGTTCAACTTCGAGCAGCGCCTGGTGAACCTCGCCTTCACGCCCGGAACGGGGACGACGATCACCCTCACCTCGCCGCCCGACGCCAACGTCGCCCCGCCCGGCTACTACATGCTCTTCCTCGTCAACCGCGCCGGCGTGCCGTCGGTCGCCGCCTGGGTGCAGGTGACGGCGACACCGGGCAACCAGCCGCCGCGCGGCACCATCACGGCGCCCGCCGGTGACGTCACCATCCGCGCCGGCCAGTCGGTGACCTTCGCCGGGTCGGGCACCGACGCCAACGGCAGCGTCACCGGTTTCGCCTGGAGCTTCCCCGGCGGCACGCCCCGGTCCAGCGCGTCGGCGACACCGGGCGCGGTGACGTTCCCGGCCCCGGGGATCTACGACGCCATGCTGGTCGTCACCGACAACGCCGGCACCACCGATCCGAGCCCCCCGCGGCGCCGGATCACGGTGCTGCCGGCCACGCTCACGGCCGGCTTCACGGCGCCGGCCGCCGGCGCCACGGTGGCGGGCACCCAGCCGGTCACCATGACGGTCACCAACGCCGGCGGCAGCACCAACACCTTCACGCTGACGATCGACGGCACCCAGGTCTTCACGACCACGACGGCCGCCGCCTCGGCCAGCTTCGCCTGGGACACGCGGGCCTATCCCGACGGCGCCCACACCCTGGGCCTCACCGTGCGCGACGCCACCGGGGCCACCGCCACCGCGGCGCACACGGTCACCGTCAACAACGCGGCGCCCGGCAACGAGATCAGCGTCAGCTTCCCGACCCTGTCGCCGGGCCAGAGCGTCCGTGGCCAGGCGACGGTCCGCATCGCCGCCACCGGCACCAGCGGCACCAGCAACCGCTTCTCGATCATGGTCGACGGCGCCGCCCAGGACGTGGTCCTCACCAACGCCACCACGATCGACTGGCCGTGGAACACGCTGGGGCTGCCCAACGGATCGCACACGCTCAGCGCCAGCGTCACCGACGCCACCGGCCGCAGCGGCACCGGCAGCGAGTACGTGACGGTGCAGAACACGCTGCGGGTGTTCATCACCAGCCCCACCGCCAACACCACCGTCACCGGCACCAGGTGGGTCGACGTGTGGGTCGAGGGCGTGAGTGGCACGGCCAACGTCTTCACCCTCTCGGTGGGCGGGGTGGCCGTCGCGTCCGCGACCAGTGCCGGCCGCCACGTCACGCTGCCCTGGGACACCACGCGAACGCCCAACGGGCCCCGCACGCTGGTGGCGCAGGTGCGCGACGCCGCGAACAACGGCGGTCAGGACACGCGCGCGTTCACCGTGCAGAACGCGAGCGGCGGGCCAACGGCCTCGTTCACGAGCCCGGCGGCCGGCGCCACCGTCACCGGCACCGTCACCGTGGGGCTGGCGGCCAGCGGCGGCACCGCGCCCTACACCTACCGGCTCACGCTCGACGGCACCCCGGTCTTTGCCACGACCACCAGCGCGACCGCCGCCGCCTACACCTGGAACACGATGACGGCGACCAATGGCAATCACAACCTCGGGCTCACCGTCACCGACGCCGCCGGCGTGTCCGCCACCGCCACGCGCGCCGTCGCCGTGGCGAACGGCGCCGCCCTCGGCGCCTCGTTCACGAGCCCCGCCGCCGGCGCCACCGTCACCGGCACCGTCAGCGTTGGCCTGGCCGCCGGCGGCGGGAGCGCGCCGTATACCTATCGCCTGACGATCGACGGCGCCCAGGTCTTCACGACGACCACCGGCACGACGGCAGCCACCTTCACCTGGAACACGACGACGGCGAGCAACGGCGGCCACAGCCTCGGGCTCACCGTCACCGACTCCACCGGCGCCTCCGCCACCGCCACGCGCGCCGTCACCGTGTCGAACACGACCGGGACGCTGCGCATCTTCCTGACCACGCCGGTCGCGGGCTCGACGGTGAGCGGAACCGTGTGGGTCAACGTCTGGGTCGAGGGAGCGGCGGCCGGGGCGAAGGCGTACACCATGACCGTGGGGGGCGCGACGCTGTGGACCGAGAACTCCAGCGCCACGCACGTCACGCTGCCGTGGACGACGACGAGCACGCCCAACGGTCAGCAGACGCTCGTCGTCGCCGTGCGCGACGCCGGCGGGAATACCGGAAGCGGCAGCGTCGTGGTGACGGTCCAGAACGGGACGTCGCCGCCGCTCGGCGCGGCGTTCTCCAGCCCGGCCGCCGGCGCGACCGTTGGCGGCACCGTCAGCGTGGGGCTCGCGGCCAGCGGCGGGAGCCCGCCGTACACGTACCGCCTCGCCGTGGACGGCACCGAGGTGTTCTCGAGCACGACCAGCGCCGCGTCGACCTCGTACGCCTGGAACACGACGACCGTGGCCAACGGCGGCCACACGCTGAGCCTCACGGTCACCGACGCGGCCGGCGCCTCCACCACCGCGACACGCGCGGTCACCGTCTCGAACACCGCGGCCGGCGCGGTGCAGGTCTTCCTCACCTCGCCCGCGGCCGGCTCGACGGTGAGTGGCACGGTATGGGTCAACATCTGGGTGCAGGATGCGGCGGCCGGCGAAAAGGCGTACACGATGACGGTAGGCGGAACCATCGTGTGGACCGAGAACTCGGCGGACAGCCACGTGGCGCTACCGTGGGTGACGACGAACACCCCGAACGGAGCGCGCACCCTCGTCGTCACCGTCCGCGACGCGGCCGCCGCGACCGGCACCGCCAGTGTCGCGGTGACCGTGCAGAACCCATGAGCCTGACACGACTGCGAGCGCTCGGGCCGCTCGTCGCGCTCGTCGCGCTCCTCGCGCTCCTCACGCTCGGCGAGCCGGCGGCGGCGGGCCATCCCTGGCAACCGCCGCTGCTGACGATCGACGCCGAGTCGCTGCAGCGCCTCACGACCGCCGGCCGCCCGGTGCTCGCCGTCGACGTCCGCCCGACCGAGGTGTATCGGACCGGCCGGCTGCCCGGCGCCCGCTCCATCCCGCTGTCGAGCCTCACCGCGCGCCGGCGCGAGGTGCCGTCCGATGCGCTCGTCGTCCTCTACGGCGCCGACAGCCTCGAGGAAGCGACGACCGCCTATCGCTATCTGCGCTCCGCCGGCCACGCCAACGTCTTCGTCCTCGAGGGCGGGTTCGCCGCCTGGCAGGCGCAGGGCTTCGGAGTCGAGCGATGAGCGTTCGCGGCACGGGCGCCGCCGTCGGCGAAGCGCGTGTGGTCAGGCGGCGCGACGAGTGGAACGCCATCGTGCTCGGCATGCCACGCCCCGACTTCCGGCAGAGCTGGCAGTGGGGCGCGCTGCGCACCAGTCACGGGTGGACCGCCCTGCGCGTCGCCGTCGGCAGCGACGACGAGTGGACGGCCGCCGCTCAGGTCCTCGGCCGCCGCGTGCCCGGCCTCGGCGCCGTGCTGTACGCCCCGCGCGGCCCGCTCGTGGCCGAGGGCGAGACCGGCTGGAGTGCCCTGCCGCTCCTCCTGCGCCGCCTCCAGGCCGAGACGGGCGCGATCTTCCTGCGCGCCAGCCCCGGCGTCGCCATCGAGGACGCCGACACGCTGGCGCCCCTCGAAGCGCGGGGCTTCGCGCGGCTGCCCGACCTCTGGTCGCTCTGGAACGCGCCCCGCAACGTGATGCGCCTGGACCTCACCGGATCCGAGCGCGATCTCCTGGCCCGCATGGCCCGCAAGCGCCGGCAGCACATCTCCACCGGCGGCCGCAAGGGCGTCTCCGTGGACATCGTGACGAGCCTGGCGGCGCTCCGAACCTTCCACGAGCTGCACGGCGTCCACGGCCGGCGCGAGGGCTATCCGGTTCCGCCGTGGCCGACCCTGGTGGCGCTGCATCGCGAGTTCGCGCTCGACGACAGCCTGGCGATCGTCCGTGGCTTCGTCCGGGGCGAGCTGGTCAGCATGCTCGTCGGCCTGCGGTTCGGGCCCGTCGCGCACACGCTCTACGCGGCGAGCACGGCGGCGGCCCGCCAGGCGCCGGTCGGCGACCTGCTGCACTGGGAGCTGATGCGCTGGGCGCGCGCGGCCGGCTGCCGCGAGCTCGATCTGGGCAGCAGCTGCACCGACGTGCCACCCACCGCTACCCATCCGAACTATGGCATCTACCGGTTCAAGTGCGAGCTGGGCGCCCGGCTCACGCTCTGTGCCGGATACTATGACCACGTATTCGCGGCGGTGCGATACCGCGTGGCCCGTCGGCTGGAGCTGGGCGCGCTTCACATCGGCCAGCGGGCGCTCCGCCGCTGGGGCCTGGGGCTGCTCGGCGGTGGCCAGGTCGCGGAGGAGCCGACTCCGGTGCCCCGGGCGTCATGATCGACACCCCCTGCCCCCTCTGCGGGACGCGGCACAGCGCGCCGCTTGCCGTCACCGCGGACCGGGGCCGGCTCGTGCGCTGCACGAGCTGTGGTCTGCTCTACAGGGATCCCTTGCCGGCTGAAGACGTGCGCCGTCACTACGATGACGTCTACCGCCACGACGCCCTGAGCGACCACATCGACGAGCGGCGGCGCGCGCTGTTCCGCGGGTTCCTGGCCGACGTCCGGCCCTGCGGACGAGGCCGGCTCCTCGACGTCGGGTGCGGCAGTGGCGAGTTCCTGGCCCTGGCGCGCGAGCAGGGCTGGACCGCCGACGGGATCGAGATCTCGTCGGGGGGCGCGGCACTGGCCCGCCGGCGCGGTCTGGCGGTGCACGGCACGCCGGGCGACCTGCCCGACGACCACTTCGATGCCGTCACGCTCTGGAACGTGGTGGATTTCTTCCTGCGTCCCGTCGAGCAGATGCGTGACATCCATCGCGTGGTGGCCCCCGGCGGCCGCGTGTTCGTGCGCACGCCCAACGCGACCTTCCAGGCCGCCGCCTGGCGGCTGAGTCGCCTCGTCGTGTGGCCGCCGCCGCTGGCGCGGCTGGTCGCCGACGCGCACTTCTTCCAGCCGCTCGTGTGGGGACCCTCGACCCTGAGCACGCTCCTGCGGTGGGCCGGCTTCACCGACGTGCGCATCTGGAACAGCCAGGCCTCGTACGGCGATCCCTACCACGCGTCGTCGGCGGGCCGCGAGCGGCTGGTGGACGGCGTCAAGCGGGTGGTCCAGGCGCTGGCCGCCGGCGTCTACCACGGCTCACGCGGCCGGCTGATCGTCGGCTCCTCCCTCTCCGCCGTCGCCCGCAAGCCGGGCTGACGGCCGCACGCGTGGTCGGGGGCCAAGCGAACTTCGAACTGGGACCGAGCCGCGCCGGCGTTCGAGCAGGCGCGCGAGCCACGAGCGCCGCACCGACGCGACGCGATCGATCGGAGCCGGTGTGGCGGTGTCGGAAGCGCACGGGTCGGACTCTCGGCGCGAATCGCCGGCGGGCGCGCGCGGCGCGTCGGTGTGGAGGTACAGCCGGGCGAGGTAGGTCTCGATGGAGGCTCACACAGTCACCAGGCGACGCCGGCCAGGCGCGCCAGCTCGGCCCACGAGCGGACGACGACGTCGGCGGCGCCGGCCGCCGCGCCCTCGGGGGCGTACAGCACCGTGCGCATGCCGACCCCGCGGCCGCCGGCGATGTCCGACTCCACGCTGTCGCCGACCATCGCGGCCTGCCCCGGGGGCAGACCGAGACGGCGCAGCGCGATGCGGAACAGCGGCGGCTCCGGCTTGCCGACGACGACCGGGCTCACGCCGGCCGCCGCGCTCACGGCGGCGACGATGGCGCCGCAGCCGGGCAGGAAGTCGCCGTCCTCGATGGGCAGCCGCGCGTCGACGTTCGGCGTCACCAGCGGCGCCCCGGCGGCGGCGGCGCGGGCGGCGGCGGCCAGCCGCTCGTACGTGAGGTCGAAGTCGTTGCCGACCGCCACCACCGTGGCCTTGCGGAAATCGGCGACGGCCACCACCTCGTGGCCGGCGGCGGCGACCACCGCGGCCAGCTCCGGCGCGCCGATGACCAGCACGCGCGAGGGGCCGTAGCGCTCGGCGACGACCTGGCCGAGGATCTCCAGCGGCGTCAGTGCGTGCTCGACCCAGTCGAGGCCGAGCCCGTGGAGCTTGGCGCGCATATCGCCTCCGGTCGCCCGCGAGTTGTTGGTGAGGAAGGCGACGCCGCGACCCGCCCGGTGGAGCGCGGTCAACGTCTCGCCGGCGCCGGGGATGAGCGTCGCGCCGTGCCAGACGCAGCCGTCGAGATCGAAGACGAAGCCGCGACAGTCGCCGAGCACGCGCTCAGTCGCCCGACGTGCGCCGGAACTCGTCGATCGCGTCCGCGTACACCTGCTCGGTCCGCTCGGCGATCGACGTCCACGCGAAGTGCGCCTCGACGCGCCGGCGGCCGGCCCGGCCCATCTCGCGGGCCCGCTCGGGATTGGCGAGGACCTGCGTGATGGCCTCGGCAAGCACGTCGGGCTGGGCGGGCGGCACCAGGATCCCGGTCTTGCCGTCCTCGACCACCTCGACGATGCCGCCGACGGCCGAGGCCACCACCACCGTCTCGCACGCCATCGCCTCCAGGTTGATGAGACCGAACGGCTCGTAGACGGACGGACAGGCGAAGACGGCGGCGTGGCTGTAGAGCTGGGTCACCACGTCGACCGGCACCATCTCGTTGATCCAGCGCACGGTGGGCATCCCGGCCACCGCGCGGCGCAGGCGCTCCTCGATCTCGGGCGTGTCGGGCGCGGAGGCGCACACCACGACCTGCACGCCCGCCGGCAGCCGGCGCGAGGCCTCCAGCAGGTGGAAGATCCCCTTCTGGTCGGTGATGCGCCCGACGAACAGCACGTAGGGTGGCCGCACGCCGAGCCGCGCGAGCGCGTCCCGCGCCTCGGTGCGCTTGAAGAGGTCAGGGTCGATGCCGTTGTGGATGACGACCACGCGCGCCGGATCGGCGTCGAAGTGGGCGAGGATGTCCTCGCGCATCTTCGCCGAGACCGCGATCACCCGGTGGGCCGCCTCCACCGCCGTCTTCTCGATCCACGAGGACACCAGGTAGCCGCTGCCGAGCTGGTCGGCCTTCCACGGACGCAGCGGCTCCATGCTGTGCAGCGTGACGACCAGCGGGATCCGGTGGAGCTGGCTGATCCACAGGGCGCCCATGTCGGCGTACCAGGTGTGGGCGTGGACCACGTCGGCGTCGACCGGGTCGCGGGCCATGGCCAGGCCGATCGACAGCGTCTCCAGCGCGGGCGCGAAGCGGACGTCCTTGCCGCTCACGCGCTCCCATGGCGTGTAGCCGCGCACCGCGATGCCGTCGGGACGTGGGTCGCGCGGCCCGAAGCAGCGCACCTCCACGCCCATGCGGCGGGCGAGGGCACGGCTGAGCTGATCGACCACCACGCCGGCGCCGCCGTAGATGTGCGGCGGATACTCACGCGTGACCAGCAGGGCCTTCACCTCAGGCGGGCTCCCCGTCGGGCGAACCGCCGCCCGGCTCACCTTCCTGGCGCTCGAGCTTGCGGGCCACCGTGCGCACGTCGATGCCGAGCAGGCGGGCCGTGAGGGTCTTGTTGCCCTTGGTCACGCGCAGGGTCTCCTCCAGCAGCCGGGCCTCGACCTCGGCCAGCGGGGTGCCGATCCGGATGCTCAGCACCCCCTCCGGCAGCGGCGTGGCACCAGCGATCTCGGGCGGCAGGTCGGCCACCTCGATGCGGCCGCCGCGCGCCAGCACGACCGCGCGCTCGACGACGTTCTCCAGCTCGCGCACGTTGCCGGGCCACGAGTAGGCCTCGAGCTGGCGCACGGTCTCGTCGGTCAGTCCCTCCAGCTTGCGGTTGTTCTTGGCGGCGTAGATGCGCACGAAGTGGTGAGCGAGCACCGGGATGTCCTCGCGCCGGTCGCGCAGCGGCGGCACGTTGATCGTGATGACGTTGAGCCGGTAGAAGAGATCCTCGCGGAAGCGCTTGTCCTTCACCATCTGCGCCAGGTCCTGGTTGGTGGCGGCCACGATGCGGACGTCGACGCGCACGGTGCGGGTGCCGCCGAGGCGCTCGAACTCGCCCTCCTGCAGCACGCGCAGGATCTTGGGCTGCGTGACCGGCGAGAGGTCGGCCACCTCGTCCAGGAACAGCGTCCCGCCGTCGGCCAGCTCGAACCGGCCGTCCTTGCGCCCGGCCGCGCCGGTGAACGCCCCCTTCTCGTAGCCGAACAGCTCCGACTCCAGCAGCGTCTCCGGCAGGGCCGCGCAGTTGACGGCGACGAACGGCCCCCTCTTGCGGCCCGAGCGCTCGTGGATGGTGCGCGCGGCGCCCTCCTTGCCGGTGCCGCTCTCGCCCTGGACGAGCACGGTGGCCGAGCTGTCGGCGACCTGCTCGACGAGCGTCATCATGCGCCGGAAGGCCGGGCTGGCGCCGATGATCGCGCCCTGCCCCAGCAGGTCGTCCAGGCGCTGCTGCAGCGCCTTGTTCTTCTCGATGAGGTCGCGACGCTCCAGCGCCTTGTCGATCAGCTTGATGAGCTGCTCGCGGCGGAACGGCTTGGTCAGGAAGTCGTAGGCGCCGTCCTTCATCGCCTTCACCGCTTCCTCCACGGTGCCGAAGGCGGTCAAGAGGATGACGTCGACGTCGGGGGCGATGGCCTTGGCGGCGCGCAGCAGCTCGAGCCCGGTGAGGCCCGGCATCTTGAGGTCGGTGACGATGAGGTCGATGCCGCCGGCCTGGAAGCGCTCCAGCGCGGCGCGCCCGTCCGAGGCCAGCACGATGCGATAGCCCTCGCGCGTCAGCGTGCGATCGAGGCTCTCGCGCAGTCCGGGATCGTCGTCGGCCACCAGCAGCGTGGCGGGTTCAGACATGGCTCACCGGCCTCTTGACCGGCAGGCGGATGGTGAAGGTGGCGCCGGCGCCCTCGCGGTTCTGCCAGACGAGATCGCCGCCGTGCTCCTCGATGATCTGGCGCGTGATCGACAGCCCCAGCCCCGTCCCCTGCGGCTTGGTCGTGAAGAACGGCTCGAACAGGTGCTGACCGACCTCCAGCGTGAGGCCGCCGCCGGTGTCCGAGACCGCGATCTCGACGGCATCGCCGGCGCAGTCGGCTCTCGATCGTCAAGGCCCCGCCGCGGGAGAGCGCCTCCATGGCGTTCTTCACGAGGTTGTAGATCGCCTGGCGCAGCAGCGCGCGATCGATCTCCATCATCGGCACGCCCGGATCGGTGGCGACGTGGATCGTCAGCCCCTGGCGCGTGGCCACCGGGCGCACGAACGCGGCCAGCTCCTCCAGCAGGTGGTTGATCGACTCGTCCTCGAAGTGCGGCTTCGGGAACCGCGCGAAGGCCAGGTACTCCTCGGTCAGCGCGTCGAGCGTGGTGACCTGGTCGCGGATCGCCGCCACCAGCCCGGTCGCCTCGTCCATGTCGGCGCCGGGGTGGCCGCGCACGATGTCCTGCAGCATCTCCGCGTTGAGCTCGATCGCGGCGATCGGATTGCGCACCTCGTGGGCGACCTTGAGCGAGAGCCGCCCCACCGTCGCCATGCGCTCGGCCACCAGCAGCTCCTGCTGGGTGGCCTGCAAGCGGTTCAGCGTGCCGGTCACCTCCGCGTTGAGCCGCTCCACCTCGCCGCGCGCGCGCCGCTCGCGCTCCGCCACGATGCCGACGGTGACGGCGGGGAGCCCGAACAGCACCGCCAGGATCGTGACCGCGCGTCCAGCCGACCCACGGCGTGGCCAGCGCGGCGGCCGCCGCGTAGAGGCCGCCGGCGATGAGCGCGGCGGCCAGCCCCAGCCAGGGGCCGAAGTAGTACGCGTTGACCGCGACCAGCGGGAAGAACAGGAGATAGAACAGGCTGTCGCCGCCGCCGGTGAGGAAGATCAGCACGAAGACGAGCAGCAGGTCGACACCGAGGGCACCCAGGAAGATCGATCGGGTGGACCGCGGGTGGACCGTGACCAGCGCGAAGACGCCGAGCTTGTAGAGGGCGAACCAGACGACCAGCGCGTAGAGGTCGATCTGCTCGCGGGGGCGAAGCGGGTCGAGGCCGAGGGTGGCGAGTCCCCCGACCATGGCGACGGCGAGGAGGACGGCGAAGACGCGCTCGTCGCGCTCCAGGAGCCGGAAGATCGCATGCCACGGCTTGCGCTCGCCGGTTGTCACCACGGTCTCGCCTGGCCGACTATAGCACGCGGCTCAGCACGCGGCCTCGTCGCGCCCGGCCCGCATCTCGCGCTCGAGCGCACGGCTCCGCCGGTAGGCGCGCACCGCGATCCAGCCGGCCACCCCCACCAGGGCCAGGATCACCACCCAGCGCTCGGCACGATGGACCCCGGCCATGATCTGCCGCAGCTGCGCGGTGAAGAAGAACGCCAGGCCGAAGGTCACCGGCACGCCGATCAGGGCCGCCGCCGTATCCGCCGCCAGGAACCGGCCGAACGGCACGTGCGCGATGCCGGCGGTGAGGAACGCGGCCGCCCGCAGCCCCATGACGTGCCGGGCCGTGAAGACGATCTTGACGCCGTGACGGCGGTAGGCGTCCTTCAGCGCCTCCCCGCGCTCACGACTGAGGACGCAGCGCACCACGCGCCAGCCCAGCACGCGCTCGCCCCAGTGGTGGCCGACCCAGTAGAGCGCCACGTCCCCCGAGAGCACGCCGAGCACGCTGACGGGGAGCATCAACCACCAGCGCACCACGCCCGCGTGGGCGAGCACGCCGCTGGCGAGGACCGGCACCTCCTCGGGAATCGGGGCCCGAGGCCGGCGACGAACAGCACCAGGAAGACCCCGAGGTAGGTGAACTGCTCGAGGAATTGCTCGATCGACTCCACCGGGGTCCAGTGTATACTTCGGCCAGTCTGGCGCGGTCGCGGTTCAGGGTAACCCTCCCAAAGGAGCGCTCCCCATGGCCGTCAAACTCTTCGTCGGCGGGCTGTCATTCTCCACCTCCAACGAGCGTCTGCGTGAGGTCTTCGCCGCGACCGGTAGTGTCGAGTCGGCGGCGGTCGTGACCGACCGCGACACTGGTCGCTCGCGCGGCTTCGGCTTCGTCGAAATGGCGACGCCGGAGGATGCCGAGCAGGCGATCAGCAAGCTCAACGGCACGTCGGTCGACGGCCGGACCATCCAGGTCGAGCGCGCCAAGTCTCCCGGCAGCGGCGGCGGTGGGGGTGGTCGCGGTGGTGGCGGCGGCGGCGGCGGCCGGCCGCGCTGGTAACCATCCCGGGCTAGCCACAGGACCATCGTCCAATCGCTCACCCGGCCGGTAGAATGGCGGGGTGAGCGAGGTGCCTCGCCTTGTCCTGCACACCGAGGCGTCGTTTGGCTTCGGCGGTCAGGAAATCCGGATCGTCGCCGAGGCGCGTTGGCTCCTCGACCACGGCTGGCGGGCGCTCATCGCCGGACAGCCGGGCAGCCGCCTGCTCGAAGAGAGCGGCCGACTCGGCGTGCCCGCCGTCGCGGTGCGCATGCGCCGGCCGCTGGACCTCCCCGCCCTGCTCGCGCTGCGACGTCTCATCGACGGAGCGCGACGTCGCACTCGTCCACACGCACAGCTCCGTCGACAGCTGGCTGGGCGGGCTGGCCGGCGCGCTCGCGGCGGCGGCCGGTCGTGCGCAGCCGTCACGTCACGATCGCGATCCCCCGCCGCCGCGGCGCTGGTCTACCGCCTCGCCGATCGCATCATCAGCAGCGGCGAGGCGGTCGCGCGCGTGGTGGCGGCGGCCGGGGTGCCGGCCGCGCGGATCGTCCCGATTCCTCCCGGGCGTGGACACCGCCCGCTTCCATCCCGGCCGTGTCGGGCGCCGCCGTCCGCGCCGAGCTGGGGCTCGACGCCGCGCCGCTGGTCGGCCTCGTCGCCAACATCCGCGGCTCCAAGGGCCACGACGTCTTCCTCGACGCCGCCCGCGCGGTGCTGACGCGCGAGCCGGCCGCGCGCTTCCTGATCGTCGGCGACGGCATCGGGTTCGACGACGTGCGGCGGCGCGTCGGCGCGCTCGGGCTCGACGCCGCCGTCCGGATGACCGGGTTCCGTCGCGACATCCCCGAGGTCATGGCGGCGCTCGACGTGCTCGTGCTGCCCTCGCCGCGCTCGGAGGCCACCTCGCAGGTGATCCCGCAGGCGCTGCGCGGTCGGCACGCCGGTCGTCGCCACCGACGTCGGCGGCAGCCGCGAGCTCGTGCGCGACGGCGACACGGGACGCCTCGTACGGCCCGGCGACCCGGCCGCACCTGGCCGCGGCCATCGCTCGACTGTCTCGCCGATCGCGACGCGCGCCCGCGCCATGGCGCGGCGCGGTCAGGCGCTGGTGCGCGAGCGCCACTCGCTCGACGCCGCCATGACGCGGACCACCGCGGTGTACCGCGAGCTGCTCGGGGCGCGGTCCGTCCTGAGCGCCGTGGTACCGTGAAGCCGAGGAACCGCCGCCCCCGTGAACATCCACGTCTTCGCCACCGACTACGACGGGACGATCGCCGAAGGCAACCACATCAGTGACGCCACCGTCCGCGCGCTCGAGCGCGTACGGGCCACCGGCCGCAAGCTCCTCCTGGTGACCGGCCGCATGCTGCCCGATCTGCAAGCGGTCTGTCCCGATCTCGAGCGGATGTTCGACGCCGTCGTCGCCGAGAACGGCGCGCTCGTGTACTTCCCCGAGCGCCGCGAGGTCCGCACGCTGGGCGACCCACCCGAGCCGGCCCTGGTCGAGGCGCTCGCGCGTCACGGCGTCCCCGTCACGCTCGGCACCGCGATCGTCGCGACCGAAGCGCCGTTCGCGGAGGCCGCGCTGGCGGCCGTCCAGGAGACCGGCGTGGAGCGCACGCTCGTCTTCAACAAGGGCGCCCTCATGCTGCTGCCGGGCGGCGTCACCAAGGGCACGGGGCTGACCGCGGCGCTGGCCGCGCTCGAGCTCTCGCCGCGCAACATGGTCGGCATCGGCGACGCCGAGAACGATCACGCCTTCCTCGCGATGTGCGAGTGCGCGGTGGCGGTGGCCGACGCGGTGCCGGCGCTGCGCGAGCGCGCGGACTACGTCACCCGCGGCATGGCGGCCCGGGGCACGGTGGAGTTCATCGAGGAGCACCTGCTCAACGACCTGGTGGACATCGTGCCCCGGCTCACGCGCCACCATCTGCCGCTGGGCGAGAACGGCGACGGCGCGCCGGTGGCGGTGCCGGCGCACGGCACGCGCCTGCTCATCATCGGCCCGTCGGGCAGCGGCAAGAGCACGCTCACCGGGGTGCTGGCCGAGCGCGTGCTCGAGAGCGGGCGCTCGCTGCTCGTGATCGACCCCGAGGGCGACTACCGCACGCTGGCCGAGCTCCCGGGCGTCGTGGTGTTCGGCGGCAAGGGTGAACAAGCGCTGCCGACGCCGGACGAGATGGATCAGCTGCTCCGCCAGTCGCGCACGAGCCTCGTGCTCGACCTGAGCGCGATGGCGCTGGCCGAGAAGGTCGCCTACGCGACCAAGGTCCTGGCGCTGGTGGCGACCGTGCGGTCGGCCACCGGCCTGCCGCACTGGCTCATCATCGACGAGGCGCACCACGTGCTCCCGGCCGAGGGCTCCCCCGGCGCCGACCTCGTGCGCCCCGGCGCCGAAGGGCTGGCGATGATCACCCTCGACGCCGCCGAGCTGGCACCCTCCGTGCGCTCCCTCCCCAACATCGTCGCGTCCACCGAGCTGGCCGCCTTCCAGGCCGGCGTGCGGACGGTCCTCGCCGCCCGCGCCGGGGGTGGCGGTGCGCTCTCCCTGGACGGTCCCGCGCTCGAGCGCGGCGAGGCGGCGCTGGCGTGGCTCGAGCCCACGCCGCGCGCGATGCGCTTCCGCGTGAGCCGCCGCCGCGTGCACCACCGGCGCCACGTCCGCAAGTACACCGAGGGCGAGCTGCCGCCCGAGCGCTCGTTCTTCTTCCGGGGCCCCGCCAACGCCCTCAACCTGCGCGCCGTCAACCTCGTCCGCTTCGCGGAGCTGGCCGAGGGCGTGGACGAGGCCACCTGGGCGCACCATCTCACCGCCGGCGAGTACTCGGCCTGGATGCGCCAGATGATCAAGGATCCGGATCTGGCCGACGAGATCGCGACGATCGAGACCGCTGGCGCGCCGCCGGGCGAGTCGCGCCGGCAGGTGCTGGAGCGAGTGCGCGCGCGCTACGCGGTCTAGCTTCGGAGGGGGCTTCGGTGGCCCACGTCACGTCGGAGGCGGGCTTGTCGTCGCGGAGGCCGAGGAACACCGGGTGGCGGAGTTTGCCGTCGCTGGTGCGTTCGGTGAAGGCGAGCTGGGCGACGAGGCGGGGCTCCACCCAGGTAACGTCGCGGGCACGGGGCGCGTCGATGAAGGGCGACTGGTTGCGGGTCAGCGGGGACAAGCGCCGGTGCAGGTCAGCGAGGGTGGCCTCGGTGAAGCCGGTGCCGACCTTGCCCGCGTAACGCAGGGCGGCGTCGTCCCAGGCGCCGACCAGCAGCGCGCCCAGATGGTGACGACCACCGCGGGGCGCCGAGAACCCACCGATGACGAACTCCTCCTCGGCGCGGACCTTCACCTTGCACCACGCCGGTGAGCGCACGCCCGGCCGGTACGGCGAGCGGGGGTCCTTGCCGATCACGCCCTCCAGCCCGCGCCGTCGCGCCTCGGCGAACGCGCCCAGACCATCGTCGGCCAGCCGCCGGGCGATCTGCAGCCGCGGCCCCTCGCGCACCTCGGCCTCCAGTGTCACCCGCCGCGCGGCCAGCGGCTCGCGCGTGAGGTCGCGTCCGCGGGCGTGGAGACAATCGAAGGCGACGTAGATCGGGGGCGAGGCGCCGGCGGCGCGCCGCTGCAGGAGCTGGAAGCGCGAGACGCCGGCCGCGTCGAAGACGACGACCTCGCCGTCGAGCACGAGCGCCGGCGCCGGCAGCGCGGCGAGCGCGGCGGCGACCTCCGGGAAGTCGGCGGTGCGGTCCTTGTCGTTGCGGGTCAGCAGTCGCGCCCGACGCCCCTCCTTGAGGGCGATCAGCCGGATGCCGTCGTACTTCTCCTCCCAGACCCAGCCCCGCCGATGGAACGGCGCGTCCACGAGCGTGGCCAGCATCGGCGCCACCCGCGCAGGCACGCGCATCGTCGCGCTCCCGCTAGGCGTGCTCGGACGTTCCATGATGCTTGGAGGCTTCACGAACGTCACCGCACGACGGCCGGGTGGCGCGGGGCGGGTCGGCGGCGAGGGCCTGCTCGAGCTGGCGCGGCGTGGCGCCGGCGGCGCGGGCGATCCCGGCCATCGTCCGCCGGGAGACGACCGAGAGGGGCCGTGCGTGGGTCACGTCCGCGGTGGACGCGAAGCGATCGCGATGCTTGATCAGGAGCCACTGACGGTTGCGCGTGCGCACCAGCACCCACGAGCCGCTCAGCTTGCGGCCACGCAGGCCGAACTTCAGCTCGCCCCTGGCCAGCGCGGCCCCGACGTCGGTGGTCTCCGGCTCCCACGTGCCGCGATCCCAGATCATCACGGTGCCGCCGCCATACTCGCCCTCGGGGATCACGCCCTCGAAGTGGTTGTAGTCCATCGGATGGGGTTCGGTCATCATGGCCAGCCGCTTGGTGGCGGGATCGAGCGACGGCCCCTTCGGCACCGCCCACGACTGCATCGCGCCGTCGTGCTCGAGCCGGAGGTCGTAGTGCAGGTGGCTGGCCCGGTGCTTCTGGACGACGAACGCCAGTCCCCGCCCGCGCCGGCGGGCCGGCCGCCCGGGTGGCTCCGGCGTGACGCCGAAGCGCCGCTTGCGGTTGTACTCGGCCAGCACGCCGTACTGGCTGAGATCGGGCTCGGCGCGCGGAGACCGGGCGCTCACGCATCCACTATCTACCCAGGCCTGGGCGCCGGGCGACGAAGCAGCGCAGGTTGGCGTGCGCGCGGCGGTCCTCGGCCTCGATCGTGAAGCCGGCGGCCTCGACCGAGCGCTCGGTGTCCCGGTTGGGATGGCAACCGCCCGCGAACCACGTCCAGGCGGGCTGGATCGCGTCCTGCACGCGCGCCCGCCAGGCGACGGTGGAGCGCACGTGCTCGAGCGCGCGCAGCGTGCCATCGGGCCGGAGCACGCGCTGCACCTCGGCCAGGCCGCACGAGGGATCGGCCACGCTGCACAGCACGAGGCCGCTCACGACCGTGTCGAAGGCCCCGTCCCGGAACGGCAGCGCCTCCGCGCTCGCTTGCACGAGCGGCGCGCCGGCGGCCCGGCGACGGGCTCGGCGAAGCGCGTCGAGCGAGGGATCGAGGCCGACGGCCCGGGCGCCCGCGAGGAGTGGCAGGTTGCGGCCGGTCCCGCACCCGAGATCGAGCGTGCGCCCGCGAGCGCCGCCCGCGACCCACTGCCGCCAGCGGCCAAGTCCGCGCCATTCCGCGACGGCGCAGATGGCGTCGTACAGCCAGGGGATCTGCTCGACGCCCCGCATGTCCGTATGTTACCTCTCTCCGAGGAGACGACACCCCTGGGACTGCCTCTGATCCACGTCGACGCGTTCACCGACACGCCGTTCGCCGGGAACCCCGCCGCCGTCTGCCTGCTCGACGGAGCGCGCGAGGCCGCCTGGATGCAGGCGGTGGCCGCCGAGATGAACCTGCCCGAGACGGCGTTCGTGGTGGCGCACGCCGACGGCTTCGGGCTGCGCTGGTTCACGCCGACGCTCGAGGTGGACCTCTGCGGCCACGCGACGCTGGCCGCCGCACACGCGCTCTGGCAGGAGCGCCGGCTGGCGTCCGACGTCGCTGCGCGATTCCACACGCGCAGCGGCGTGCTGACCGCCACCCACCGCGGCGCCTGGATCGAGCTCGACTTCCCCGCCGAGCCGGCCGCCGAGACCGAGCCGCCGGCCGCGTTGCCGGCCGCCCTGGGGACAGCGGCGAAGTGGACGGGGCGCAACCGCTTCGACTGGCTGGTGGAAGTCGACAGCGCCGCCACCGTCCGCGCGCTGGCTCCGGATCTGGTACGCCTGGCGACCGTGCCCACGCGCGGCGTGATCGTGACGGCGCCGGCGGACGACGCCCGCTTCGATTTCGTCTCGCGCTTCTTTGCGCCGGCCGCCGGCATTCCCGAGGATCCGGTCACCGGCTCCGCCCACTGCTGCCTCGGTCCGTTCTGGGGGCCGCGCCTCGGCAAGACGGAGCTCGCCGGCTATCAGGCCTCGCGCCGCGGGGGCACCGTTCGTGTGCGGCTCGCCGGCGAGCGCACCGTGCTCGCCGGAATGGCGGTCACGATCTTCCGGGCCGAGCTGAACGCCTGACGGACGAGCGGTCGTCGGATCAGCCGCGGAAGCGGTCGGGGAACTGCGCGCGCGCCGGGTCCTTCGCCGCCTGCGTCGACGACCTCCTTGAGCGTGACGACGTGATGCTTCACGAGGTCGTCGACGGCCTGGGCGATGGCCACCGAGTTGGCGTCCAGCGCACCGGCCGCCGCCTTGAACTCGGCCTCGCGCCCGCCCAGCGCGGCCCCGGTGGCCTGGTCAGCGGCCTCCGGGGAGGTGGTAGAGCATCCAGTAGACGACGACCCCCGTCACTGCCACGTACAACCACACCGGCAGGGTCAGCCGCGCCAGCCGGGCGTGGCGCCCGAAGTCGGCGGTGAGCGCGCGGTAGAGCGTGGTGAGTACGAACGGCACCATGGCGGCCGCGAGCACGATGTGCGAGACGAGCACGGGGAAGTAGAGCCAGCGCACCCACCCCTGCCCCGTGAATGGCCGCGAGCCGGCCAGCGCGTGGTACAGCACGTAGGAGACCAGGAACAGCACCGAGACGCAGAACGCCCCCAGCATGCAGGCTCGATGGGCGGCGATGCGATGCTTCCGGATGGACACCCAGCCCGCCGTCAGCAGCCCGGCGCTGGTGCCGTTGAGGACCGCGTTCAGCACCGGCAGCGCCGCCACGTCGGCCCGGCCGCCCTGGCCCGGCGTGTGACCGAGCAACAGCACGCCGACGAGCCCGACGACGACGAGCGACAGCACGCCGATGAGCGGCAAGGCCACGCGGTCACGCACGGCCGTCCATCGTACAGCACGGCCCGCCTACCGCGTGTCGGTGATGCGCACCTCGGTGGTGATTCGGGCCCCCAGCGTGGCGCCGCCGCGCGGGTTGGTGAGGATGACCGAGAACGCCTTTGGCAGCTGGGCCCCAGGCTCGATCTGCAGCGGAATGCGGATCACCACGCCGTCGACCACGTATCCGCCTTCGATGGGCCGCCGACCAGCCTCGGTGTCCTGATAGATGACCGGGCGCCGCATCCGCACCTCGCCGCCCGCGGTCGCGATCACGAGGTCGCCGTCGGCGTCGAGCCGCAGGAGGTCGGCGCCGTCGAAGGCCAGCTCCACGACGCTGGGATCGGCCCCCGGCACCACGACAAGTCGTACTCGAGCTGGCGCTCGTTGCCGTAGAAGACGAGGCTGACGCCCGGGTACACCTCGGTGTAGTGCACGCGGGCGAACGTCGGCACGTCGAGCCGCCAGCGGCTCGACGCTCCGACGAAGTAGTGGCTGCGACCCGGCAGCGGAGTCACGCCGCTGAGTGACGCGCCGGCGTCGGCGCCGACGAGGCGCATGCGGATGACGGAGGGCGCGGCCCGAGGGGCCGATCGCGTTCCAGCACCCGTTGCTATGGGCGGCTACCGTGCCGCCGAGTGTAAGACATCCAAACACATCATTCCTTGTCGGGAGTTTCCCCGACCCCCCACCGAGGCGCTGGCGGGCGCTTTCTAACCGCTTGTCGCGTTTGCTGTTTGACACGCCCTGCCCTGGAAATCTAAGATTGACGCGGCCGTTTGACCCTCGGATGGATGCCAACGTCGAAGAAATTGCCCGTGAGCTTGCGGCGCTGACCCAGCGCTTCGTGGACCTCGGCGCCAGGCTCGGCGAGGCCGCCCAGGCGCTGCAAGGGGCCGGGGCGCCTCCCCCCAACGGCCTCGCCGAAGCGCTGGCCGGGGCCCGTGGTCAGTTCCAACAGCTTCGCTCGCAAGCCCTGACGGTCGCCGACGCGGCCGGCGTGGCGCCGCCGGCGACGCCGGAGAGCCTGCACGACCTCGAGCCCCTCCTGGCGGCGATCGGTACCGCGCTCCGTGAGCGAGCGCGCCAAGAGGCGCTCGCGCAGGTGCAGCAGGGCGCCGTCGCGGTCCTCGACCGGGCGCTCGAGATCCGCCACCAGGACGACGCCGAGTTCCCCACGCTCGTCGGCTGCCACGCCAAGGCGCGCGAGGCCCGCGCGACGGTTCTGGCCCTCACCGAGATCGAGTCGGAGAACACCCGCCACGTCGTCGAGGGCGTCCGCGCCTTCGCCGACCTGCTCGCCATGGTCGAGACCCGCGACGGGCTGGACGACGACCGTTACGCGGAGGTGGAAGAGCGCGTGTCCCGAGTGTTCGGCCGCGCGCTCGCCGTGGCGGCGGCCCGAGGGCGGCTCGGGTTCGAGGGCGAGTTCGCAGAGGCGCCCGCCGACGAGGCGCCGCCGCCGCTCGAGGTAGAGCCGAGCCCACCACCCCCGGAGCCGATGCCCGAGCCACCACTGGCGCCCATCGAGGTCGCCGCGCTCGCAGCGCCCGAGGCCGAGGCGGTGCCCGAGGCGTCAGGGCCCGACGAGACCGCGCAGTGGTGGCTGGCCGCGTGGGCCCGCTGGTCGGGCTGGAAGTCCAGTCTCGATTTCGCCGCCGCGGTCCGCGAGGAGCTCGGCAAGTATCCGTTCCTGCTCTCGGTACCGATCCAGCGGAGTCCCGAGTACGAGGACGGGCTGCTCGCCTACGGCTACTCGATCCTCATGGACCACGTCGAGAAGCAGAATCCAGGCTGCGTGGGCAATGCGCTGAACAGCCTCAAGCCCGGCCACACGCGACGGGTCGGCGAGCAGCTTTACGACTACCTCATCACCGAGGGGCGGCTGCGTGAGACGTACGCCGACTTCGTCAAGAACGTGCTGGTGGCCGCACTCCCCGAGCCCGGCGTCTGGTTCCAGTTCCGCATCCTGGAGTCCAAGGAGGACACGCGGATCCTGCAACGGCCCTCGGCCCGCATCGGCGACACCGAGCTGTCCGGCCAGCGCCTGGCCAGCGAGGGTCAGCGCTACAACGAGCACAAGTTCAAGATGACGCTGGGGCCCCTCACCACCCGCTTCATCCTGGTCTCCGCCGACGTCAAGGAAGCACGCGGCGCGGGGTTCAAGCTCGTCGCCGACGGCGCGCCGTCCGACGGCGGCTGGGTGGTGAGCGTGTCGGCCGGCAGCCGCTCGGGCGCCAAGACCGACGCGAAGCGGATCACCGAGGACGGTGTTCACGTCCCCGGTCTCGGCAAGGATCACGGGGCGCTGTGGGTCGCGGTGTTCAATCCGGATCCGGCGGCCGACCGGCGGTACGAGCTGAGCGTCTTCCTCCGGAAGGACACCAAGTCACCCTTCCGTACCAAGGGCTAGACGCCCCCGGAAGGCTGGTGCGCGTTACTCGTGCGGGGTTGGCTGGGGGGCGGCGGCGGGCGCGGGTGCGTCGCGTCGGGCGAACGGGCTGCGTGTCACGCCGAGCTTCTGCGCGATCTGGTTGGTGGCCTGCACCGTCTCCAGCATCCTGGCGAGCGCCTGGGCGGCCTCGTCCTTGTCGGTGCGGAGCTCCTCGTTCTGCTTGCGCGCCTCCTCGAGCTCCTTCTGCAGGTCGCCGTGCTCCCGCCGCAGGTCCACGCTCTGCGTCTTGGACTCCACCAGTTCCTTGCGCAGCTCGGTCAGCTCGCGGCGCAGCCGCTCGGTTTCCTGCTCGGCGTGGTCGGTCTTCGCGGTGAGCTGCTGGTCGTGGTCGAGCAGCTCGGGCAGCAGAGCGAAGAGATCCTTCGTGTCCTCGATCCAGCGTGCGAACCGCTCACGGACCTGCCCCTGTTCCATGTCGGCCCTCGTTGCCCCGGCGGGCATTACCAACGGCCCCAATCTAGCATGTCAGGTTCGGCCGGCTGCAATGTTATCGACCACAACGGTGATACCTTAAGCGGGGGCTCGGAGCATGGCGACGATCGCGCGGAACATCGGACCGACGGGCCGGCGCTGGCGGGTGACCGGGGGCGTCGTGCTCCTGGTCGCCGGCGTGGCGGGGGCCGCCCTGCTGGTTCTGGGCGGCGTCGACCGCGGCGCCCGGCTGGCGTTGTTCGTGCCGTTCTTCGGGGCCGCCATCGGCCTGCTCCAGGCCCGCGACCACACGTGCGTGATGCTCGCCGCGCGCAGTCAGTGCGAGATCGGGCGGGGCTTCGGGGCGGTCAGCGACTCCTGGCTCGCCGGCCAGCTCAGGCGCCAGGCGCGGGAGGTGCTGATCGAGTCGGCCGTGGTCGCGGCCTTCCTTACCGGCCTCGTGCTCTTGCTGCCCGGTTGAGCCCGGGCGTGGTGTGTCGAGCGGACGTCCCGTTATACTGTCCCGTTATACTGAGGGCCATTGGGTCGCGTGAGACGAAAGTTGAGATGAAAGGAGCGTTCACATGTCGGTGAGGCTGTTCGTGGGGGGGCTGGCGTTTACCACCTCGACCGACGGGCTGCGCGACGCGTTCGCGCGCTTTGGGCCCGTCCAGTCGGCGGCGGTGATGACCGATCGGGAGACCGGACGGTCGCGAGGATTCGGGTTCGTGGAGATGGGCAGTGACCAGGAGGCCGAACGGGCGATCAGCGGGCTGAATGGCTCGAGCCTGGACGGGCGGATGATCCGTGTCGACAAGGCCACGCCGCGCGGGGCCGGGGGCCCTCCTCGCCCGCGCCCGGCCGGTGGTTTCGCACCGCGAGGGGACCGGCCCGCCGGCGGCGGCTTCGCGCCCCGGCCCGGCGGTGGTGGTGGAGGCTACGCGCCCCGGCCTGGCGGAGGCGGAGGGCCAAGGACGGGCGGTGGTGGTGGTGGGTGGACGCCCCCGGCCCCAGAGCCGGGACGCTCCGCCAACCGGCGTGGCGATCGGCGCACGGGTCCCCCCGGCCCCGCGAGTGACGCTGGCCGCCCGAAGAAGCCCGGAAGCGGGCGCAAGAGCGCGACCCCCCAGGACCGGCGCGGCGGCCGAGGACGGTTCGGGTCGGACGGAGACTATCGCTGGGGACGGTAGGCGTACGGGGCTGAGCGATCGCGGCGGTTACGGCATCCCGCTCGAGCTGCTGGCGCTGAGGCGCACCATCATCTCGGTCACGAGAGGTGAGAACAGCATCCCGACGAAGAACGCGGTCGCCACCCAGATCGCGAGCCTCACGAGCGTCACGGTCTCACCGTAGCAGACAGGGTCACGGTCATCTCGTCCAGGTCGCGCATGATCCGGTCGGGGCGCACCGCGGCGCCGGCCGGCACGCCCGTCCCCGGCCGGTCGAGCCAGGCGGCTCGCAGTCCCAGCCGCTGCGGCCCGGCCACGTCGAACTCGAGGTGGTCGCCCACCATCCACACGTCCGGCCCCGGGGTCACCCCGAGCGTGGCCAGCGCGGTCTGGTACACCTCGGCGTCGGGCTTGCCGGCCCCGAATTCACCCTCGATCACGATCGCGCCGAAGAACCGCGCGAGGTCGTGGCGCTCGATCTTGGCGCGCTGCTCCCGGGCATCCCCGTTGGTCACCAGCGCCAGCGGCACCCCCCGATCCCGCAGCGCCGTCAGGAACCGGACGGCATCGGGAAACAGTCTCATCACCGCCCGCCGGCGGGCCGCGAAGGCCTCGGCGATCGCCGCCCCGAGGCGCGGATCGCCGCCGCACCGCTCCAGCGCCTGGGCGGCGATGCTCGTCCACGCCCGCAGCATGTCGACGCGCTCGCGCCGATTGGTCACCGGATCGCTCCAGAACGAGCGTCGCGTCTCGGCCAGCGCCGCGACCAGGGCGGCGTGGCCCACCTCGGCGCCGGCGTCGGCGCACGCCCCCGCCCAGCAACCGTCGACGCCGCCCGAGTAGTCGAGCAGCGTGTCGTCGAGGTCGAGGAGCAGCGCCCTCACGCCGGCTCCTGCGCCGCGCGGGCGACCACGCGTCGCGGGTCGTGCACCCGCGTGGCCAGCATGACCAGGCCGACGAGACCGACGACGAGCGCGGTCACGAACACCGCGCGGAAGCCCAGGACGTCAGCCATGACCCCGCCGAGCAGCGGCGTCGCGAACGCCACCGGCGCCATCGCGGTGGAGCCGAGCCCGATGTAGGTCGGCCGCGCGTCCTGCGTGGGCGCGAACTCCAGCAGCACGTTCAGCGCCGACACGCTCACCGCGGCGGTCTGGAAGCCGGACAGCACGAACACGATCTCGAACGTCCCGAGACTCGTCGCCAGCAACGCCACCCCGCTGGCCGCGGCCGTCGCGCTGGCACCGGCCAGCAGCACCAGGCGGTGGCCGGCGTGGTCGGCGACCCAGCCGAGCGTCAGCGTGCCGAGCGCGTGACCGACGACGAGCAGCGCGGTGAACACCCCGGCGCGCGCCGGCGGCGCCTCCCAGGCGCGCAGTGCATAGACCGTGTAGAACCCGCCGGCCATGGTGCCGGCGATGGCGAACGTGCGGGCGGCCAGGAACCACGACAGGTTGCGATCGCGCCGGAGCAGTCCCGGCACGCGCGCCAGGTAGGCGCGCAGCGGCACCGGCGCCCGGGTCGCCCGCCCCGGGGGCTCGCGGACGAACGCGAGCGCGATCCACGACAGCCCCAGCGATGCCGCGGCGAAGAGGAAGCAGATACCGTAGCTGTGCGGGGCCGGCACGCGGGCCAGCACGTCGGCGACGAGGAAGCTGGCCCCGAAACCCAGCACGCCGGCGGCCAGGCTCGACATCGCGAAGAACCGGCCGCGCGTCGCCGTGGGGACGGCCCGGCCGATGAGATCCATCCAGGACGGCATCAGCAGCCCACCGATGCCGGTGCTCAGCAGCAGCATGACGAGCAGGATCGCCAGCGTGAGCCCGGGCGCGCGCTCGGCGACGAAGAAGGCGAACAGCGCCATCACCAGGTACGGCGCGCGCTCCCACCCCGTCCACCGCATGATGAACGGCATCTGGCGGGGCAGCGTCTCGGTGTGACCGGCCGCGAAGAGCGAGGGCAGGAACCAGCCGAGCGTCATGACCGCCGGGATGGCCCCGATGACCACGTTGGGGGCGCCGAGCCAGGCGGCGAACGCGGGCAGGATCGTCGCCTGCGAGGCGAAGGCCAGGCCGACCAGGAAGAGGCCATAGTCCGCCCCGAGCAACAGCACGTTCCGGGCGCGCTCGCTCACGTCGGGCGGGCGACGCTGCCGAGCGCGGTCTCGACCGCGCGCACCATGAGGCCGGCGTCCATGCTCGGCTGCTCCAGACCGCTGGCGGCTACCATCGCCGGCAGCAGCGGCAGGTGGATGAAGCCGCCGCGAGCGGGATGGCGGCGCTGGGCCAGCAGGTGCAGCGTGCCGTACAGCGTCTGGTTGCAGAGATAGGTGCCGGCGGTGTTCGACACGTAGGCCGGGATGCCCTCGGCGAGCAGGGCGGCGACGATCGCGGCGAGCGGCAGCGTGGCGAAGTACGCGGCAGGTCCGCCCGCCACGCACGGCTCACCCCGGACACGGTAGCCCGCGTTGTCCGGCGTGTCGTAGTCCATCACGTTCACGGCAACGCGCTCGAGGGCGATCCGGGCCCGGCCGCCCGCCAGGCCCAGGTGCACGACCGCGAGCGGATCCGTCTCGTCGAGCAGCCGGCTCACCTGCGCCGCGGCATCGGCGTGGTGGACTGGCAGGACCGCGCTCCGTACCACCGCGTTGCCGACGGCCCGACCGTCCAGCGCCTTGGCCACTTCCAGCGACGGGTTGGCGCCGTGGCCGCCGAACGCCTCGAACCCGGTGACGAGCACGACGCGCCGGCTCACGAGGGCCCCTCCAGGAGCAGGAGATCGCCACGAAACCGCCGGAACATCGGCGCCCACACCAGCGCGTCGCTCTCCACGCGCAGGCGAGTAGCGGCGGCCCCGGCGGCCTCGGCGTGCAGCCGGATGAGGGCCGGCCGCGTGAAGCGCCGCAGCCGGGCCTCCGCGGTCCCCGCTTCCGCGTCGTAGCGGGTGATGCTCGCGCCGAGGCGGCGGAGCACCGCCACGCCGTGCATCAGGACCACATCGGGCTCGGCGGCGACGATGACGTCGCGCGCGCGGACATGGGCGAGCCAGGACATGGCCCTTAGGGTAGCAGGCGGACGCGCCGATGCGCTATCGTGAGCGCCATGATCGAGACCATCGCCGACCACCTGACGCTCGAGCAGGCCGACCGCGTCGCCGTCGTCACCATCGACCGCCCCGAGGCCCGTAACGCCATGACCTTCGGGATGTACGAGGGCCTGCACGGCCTCTGCGAGCGCCTCGACGCCGACGATGGCGTGCGCGTCGTGATCCTGCGCGGCGCCGGCGACAAGGCGTTCGTGAGCGGCACCGACATCCGGCAGTTCCAGACGTTCAAGACCAGGGAGGACGCGCTCGGCTACGAGGCCCGGATCGGTCGCGTCCTCGACCGGATCGCCGGCCTGCGCAAGCCCACCATCGCGATGATCCAGGGCGACGCGGTGGGCGGCGGCATGTTCATGTCGCTGGCCTGCGACCTCCGCCTGGCCGCCGAGCACGCGCGCTTCGGCGCGCCCATCGCGCGCACGCTCGGCAACTTTGCCGCCCCCACCAGCCTGGCCCTGCTCGTCGCCACCGTGGGTCCGATCCGCGCGCGCGAGATGGTCATCACCGCGCGGCTGATCACCGCCGCCGAGGCCAAGACCATGGGCCTGGTGGACCAGGTGCACCCGCCGGCCGAGCTGGAGGCGCGCGCCCGCGAGCTGGCCGCGCGCATCACCGAGCACGCGCCGCTCACGCTGGCCGCGGTGAAGGAGGCCACGCGGCGCTACATCGCCGGCGTGACGCCCACGAGCCTCGAGGATCTGATTCTCTCCTGCTATCTCTCCGAGGATTTCCAGGAAGGCGTCAGCGCGTTCCTGGAGAAGCGCAAGGCGAACTGGAAGGGTCGCTAGCGCCGGCCATCCAGCGCCACACGGCGTCGGGCGTGATCGGCAGCGACCGGACGACAACGCCGAGGTGCGCGAGCGCGTCGTCGACCGCGTTGGCCACCGCGGCCGGTCCCGGGATGGCGCCCCCCTCGCCCACGCCCTTGGCGCCGAGCGGCGTGAACGGCGAGGGGTGCTCGAGACTCCCGACCTCGATGTCGGGCACGTCCAGCGCGGTGGGCTTGAGGTAGTCCATGAAGGTCGAGGTCAGGAGCTGGCCGGCGGCGTCGTAGCGGAACTCCTCCAGCAGCGCCGCGCCGATGCCGTGCGCGGTCGAGCCGTGCACCATGCCCTCGACGATCAGCGGATTGAGCTCGCGCCCGCAGTCGTGCACGACCACGTACTTCACGATCCGCACGCCGCCGGTGGCCGGATCGATCTCCACGAGGCAGCAGTGGGCGGCGTTGGCGAAGACGAGCTGCGACGGCACCCGGCGAGCCGCGTCGATGGGCTTGGCCAGGGGGTTCTGATGCGCGTGCCGCGCCTCCAGGCCCGGCTCCTCGCCCGGCGGCAGGCCGAGCACGTCCGCGTACGCGGTACGCGCCAGCTCGCGAAAGCTCACGCTGCGGTCGCCGGCGCCCCGCACGCGCGCCGCGCCGTCGCGCAGCTCGAGGTCGGCCGCCGCGATCTCCAGCCGGAATGCCGCCAGCCGCAGCAGCTTGTCCCGCACGCGGCGGGCGGCGCCGACGACGGCGCCGGTGTCGGTCACCGCGAACTTGTTGGAGTAGTTCCCGGAGAGATAGAGCCACGGCGTCGTCGACGAGTCGAAGCCGCGCGCGACCGAGACCTGCTCCGGGCTCAGCCCCAGCTCGTCGGCGACGATCTGCGCGACCACCGTCTCGTACCCCTGCCCGCTCGGCGGGTCGCCCAGCGCCACCCGCACCTGGCCGTCCGGCTCGATCCGCACCATCGCCGCCTCCGCCGACCCCGACGCCGCGCGGCGCCCGGTGATGATCTCGTAGGAGGCGAGGTTGGTGCCGGCCGGCTCCACCGAGGTCGCGATCCCGATGCCGAGCAGCCGGCCGGCCGGGCGCGCCGCCGCCTGTTCGCGGCGTCGGTCCGCGTACCCGAAGCGCTCGAGCGCCGCCCGCAAGGTCGCGTGGTAATCGCCGCTGTCGTACTGCGAGCCGGTCGGCGTCGTGTACGGCATCTCGTCGGTGCCCACGTAGTTGCGCAGCCGCAGCTCGGCCGGATCGAGCTTCAGCCGGCGCGCCAGGAGCGCCATGGCGCGCTCGATCGCGAAGCACATGAACGGCTTGCCGATGCCGCGGTTGGCGCCGCTCGGACACTTGTTGGTCAGCACCGACCACGCCTCGTAGCGGATGGCCGGGATCCGATAGCCGTTGGCGATGTTGCCGAGCTTGATCAGGTTGTGCTGCGCGGGCGAGATGAGGTTCTTCCCCTCGTCCGTCACGTCGCGCACCGAGAGCCCGAGCACTGTGCCGTCGGCCCGGTAGGCCAGCGCGAGGTGCATCACGCCGCCGGCCGCGTGCATCAGCGCGGTCAGATTCTCGCGCCGGTCCTCGAGGAACTTCACCGGGCGGCCGGCGCGCCGGGCCAGCAGCGCGCAGATCAGCAGGTAGGCTGGGCGGCGCTTGTTGCCGAAGCCGCCGCCGATGTCGGGGCACTGCAGGCGAAGGCGCGTCTGCGGCACGCCGAGCGACTCGGCCAGGATCGCCAGCGTGAGGCCGGGGCGCTGGTCGTTGGTGACGAACGCGTAGGCGTCGATGCCGGCGTCGTACTCCGCGATGCAGCCGAAGGTCTCGAGCGGCGTGGAGGCGTAGCGCTGGATCTCGAAGCGCTCCTCCAGCACGCCGTCGGCCCCCGCGAAGGCCGCGTCCACGTCGCCGTAGGTCAGCGTGTCGTGCCACACGACGTTGCTGCCGAGCGCCGGGTAGAGCAGCGGCCCCTCGCCCCGCACCGCCGCTTCTGCATCGACCGCGACCGGCAGCGGCTCGTAGGTGACCCGGATGATCTCGACGGCGTCCTCGGCCGTCGCCCGGTCCGCCGCCGCCACCGCCGCGATCGGCTCACCGACGAACCGCGCGTGATCGACGGCCAGGCAGTAGTCGTCCACGGGCACCGCGGTGGGGATGAGCGGCCGGATCGGCTTCGACGCCGCCTTCGCGTCGGCGCCGGTCACGACGGCGGCGACGCCGGGCAGCGCGGCGGCCGCGGTGGTGTCGATCGCGACGATCCGGGCGTGCGGGTGCGGGCTGCGCAGCATCGCGACGTGGAGCAGGCGACCGGGCGTGAGATCGTCGAGGAAGCGGCCGCGCCCGGCGACCAGGCGCGCGTCCTCCTTGAGCGGGAGCGGGCGCCCTACCCAGCCGCCGGCCTCGTGCCCGC
The DNA here is from genome assembly GCA_963743355.1 of uncultured Candidatus Rokubacteria bacterium. GTDB lineage: Bacteria > Methylomirabilota > Methylomirabilia > Rokubacteriales > CSP1-6 > AR5. The sequence continues at coordinate 95,426 of CAVUPM010000002.1, read as the reverse complement.
TCATCGACCCGACGCGCGCGCCACCGCGCGCACGATGTTGACGTAGCCCGTGCACATGCACAGGTTGGCGGCCAGCGCCTCGCGGATCTCCTCGGTCGTCGGGGCGGCGTTGCGGGCGAGCAGCTCGTGGGCGACGACGATCATCCCCGGCGTGCAGAAGCCGCATTGCAGGCCGTGACAGGCCCGGAACGCCTCCTGCAGCGGGCTGAGCCCGGTGGCCGGCGTCAGCCCCTCGATCGTGGTCACCGCGGCGCCGTCGAGCTGCACGGCCAGCAGCAGGCAGCTGCGCGCGCTGTCGCCGTCGACCAGCACCGTGCAGGCGCCGCAGACGCCGTGCTCGCAGCCCACGTGGGTGCCGGTGAGGCCGAGATCCTCGCGAAGGAAATCGCTGAGCGAGCGCCGCACGTCGACGACGCGGTCGACGGCCTGCCCGTTCACGGCCATCCGGACGCGCGTCTCCATGGCGACCTATGATAGCGTCTCTCGCGCGATGAGCCGGGCGCCCGTGATCGATCCGCGTCCCCACCTGGCCGCGGTCGCGGCCGTGGCCACCATGCCGGGGCAGCCCGACGCGCTCTTCGGCGCGCTCGACGCCGCGCTCGGCGCCGTGCTCGGTCATCGCCTGTTCACGCTGATGCGCCTCGCTGGCTCGCCCGATCGCGCGGGCCGGGGCCACTCCGAGCGCATCTACACGACGCACCCGCGGGAGTATCCCGTCGGCGGCCGCAAGCCCATCAACCCCACTCCGTGGAGCGAGCAGATCTTTCGGCGCCAGCAGCCCTATCTGGGGCGGACCGTCGCCGAGGTCCGGGAGGTCTTCCCCGACCACGCGCTGATCGCCTCGCTCGGTTGCGGCTCGGTGCTCAACCTGCCGGTCGTCTGGGACGGACGGCCGCTCGGCACGATCAACCTGTTGCACGAGGAAGGCTGGTACGACGCGGGCGACACCGGGCTCGGCCTGCTGTTCGCCGCCCTCGCCATCCCCGCCTATCTCGTGCTGGAGAGCCACTCATGAAGGGATTCGCGGAGTTCGAAGCCTACGACGCGCTGGGACTCGCCGAGCTGGTGCGCGGCAAGAAGGTGTCGCCGGCCGAGCTGCTGGAGGCCGCCATCGCGCGCGTGGAGGCGCGCAACGGCGCGGTGAACGCGGTGACGATGCCGCTCTACGACCTGGCCCGCAAGACCATCGCCGACGGCCTGCCCGCCGGCCCGTTCACCGGCGTGCCGTTTCTCATGAAGGACCTCACCGCTTCCATCGCCGGCGTACGCATGACGCGCAGCTCGCGCTTCTTCGCCGACGCGCCGCCGCCGGCGGCCGACAGCGAGCACGTCGTCCGCCTGCGGCGCGCGGGCCTGGTGATCTTCGGTCGCACGAACACGTGCGAGCTGGGCCTGAGCCTCACCTGCGAGCCGCAGCTCCACGGACCGACGCGCAATCCGTGGGACGTCTCGCGCATCTCCGGCGGTTCCAGCGGCGGCGCCGCGGCGGCGGTCGGCGCCCGCATGCTGCCCATCGCCCACGCGACCGACGGCTTCGGCTCGATCCGGGCACCGGCCGCGTGCTGCGGACTGGTCGGCCTCAAGCCCACGCGCGGGCGCAACACGATGGCGCCCTACGCGGGCGAAGGGCTGGCCGGCTGCTCCGTGGAGCACGCGGTGTCGCTGAGCGTACGCGACAGCGCCGCGCTCCTGGACGCGACGGCCGGCGCCGGCCCTGGCGATCCCTACGCGGCGGCGCCGGCGGCGAGGCCCTTCTCGCAGGAGGTCGGCGCCGCGCCCGGCCGGCTCCGCATCGCGTGGACGGCGGCGGCGCCCAACGGCGCGACGGTCGAGGCCGAGCCGCTGCGGGTACTGCGGGAGACCGCGCGCCTCTGCGCCGACCTCGGCCACCAGGTGGAGGAGGCGAACCCGATGGTCGACGGCGCCGCCATCGTCCCCACGTTCCTCACGCTCGCCGCCGCCAACACGGTGGTCAACCTCAACAGCCATCCGACGGCCGGGCGCCCGGCGCGGCCCGGCGAGGTCGAGAAGGTCACGTACGCGACCGGCCAGAAGGGCGAGCGCATCACCGCCGCGGACTACGTGCGCGCCACCCAGACCGCCCACCGGCTGGGGCGCCAGATGGCCGCCTTCCACGCCGACTGGGACGTGCTGCTCACGCCCGGGCTGGCGATGGTGCCGCCGAAGCTGGGCTGGATCGACATGATGCTGGACGACGTCGATGAGTATTGGCGGCGCGTGTTTACGTTCTCGCCGTTCACCGTGTGGTTCAACCTGACCGGGCAGCCCGCGATGATGCTGCCGCTGGGCACCAGCCCGGAGGGACTGCCGGTGGCGGTGCAGTGCGTCGCCCGCTACGGCGACGAGGCCACGATCTTCCGCCTCGCCGCCCAGCTCGAGGCCGCCCGGCCCTGGATCAGCCGCCGGCCACCGGTCGCGAGCTAGGCTGCGGGCCTGAAGCGGAGGCCGCCGCCCTCGCGCACCACGTAGCCCGGGCGCGGGAAATGCGCGGGGAGAATCAGCACGCCACTGTCGGCGTGACGCTCGACGAATTCTTGTCGGGTCTTCCGAGCCTGGCCGCCGTCGTGGCAGAACTGGCTGTTCCACTGCGGCTCGGCCACCTGCACCGTGCGGTGCATGAGATCGCCGGCGAAGACCGCCTGGCCGGCCGCCGTCGTGAGCCGGACGGCCACGTGGCCGGGCGTGTGACCCGGCGTGGGCTCGAAGCGCAGGCCGGGGGCGATCTCGTGGTCCTCGTTCACCAGCGCGACCCGCCCGGCCTCGACCACCGGCACCACGCTGTCGGCGATGCAGCCCGAGGGCTCGCGCCCCTGCTCGCTCTCCCACTTCCAGAACTGCCACTCCTCGCCGTGAATCACGTAGCGCGCCTTCGGAAAGGTCGGCACCCAGCGCTCGCCCTCCCGCCGCGTGTTCCAGCCGACGTGGTCGACGTGCAGGTGCGTGCAGACCACCGTGTCGACCTGCTCGGGCGCGACGCCGGCCGCCGCCAGGTCGTCGAGCCAGGTGCCCTGGCGCTTGTTCCAGATCGGCGACTCGTGGCGCTCCTTGCCGTTGCCGACCCCGGTGTCGATGAGGATCGTGCGCCCGGGCATCCGGACCACCCAGGTCTGGATACGGGAGCCGAGATCGCCGGTGTCTGCGTCGAAGAAGTCGGGCTTCAGCCAGCCGTGATGGCGCGCGATCGCCTCCGGCGTGGACTCCGGGAGCATGTTGGTCGTGGGATAGAACGAGCGACCGATCTCCACCACCCGCGTGATGCTCACCTCACCGAACCGGAACGTGTCCATCAAGCGTTCCTCACGCGGGCCACGATCTCGCCTGCCGGCGGCATCCGTTTCTCCGCCTTCCTGGAGAACACCACCTTGCCGTCCACGATCACGTCGAGCACACCGAGCCCGCCCATGCGCACCCGCGGGCGCTCCCCCAGCGCCGAGCCCAGCTCATCGGCGAGGCGTCCCGCCTCCCGCCGGATATCCATTCAGATGAAGCAGCGCTTGATCTCGACCTGCATGATTGCCTCCGTCAGCGTGGCAGCATTCGCGCCAGCGGCTCCAGGTTCTTCCGGTCCGGCTTCAGCGTGCCGACGCCGTGGCTGTGGACCAGCTCCACGACCTTCTCGTTGAACGGCGTCTTGACGCCCACCCGCCGGCCCTGGTCGACGACGTAGCCGTTGAGATAGTCGATCTCGGTGCGGCGGCCGCGCATGACGTCCTGGAGCATCGAGGGCCGGCCGCCGGCCAGGTGCTTGGCGCCGGCCGCCATCTCGGCGAGCAGCTCGTCGGTGCCCCGCCCGGCGGCCGCATCGACGAAGCGCTGCGTCTGGATGCCGTAGATCGGCTCGACCTCGAAGCCGCATTTGCGGCCGACCAGGATGGCCTCGGCCGCGACCTGCACGGCGATGCGCGCCGGCTCCGGAACGCTGCGGATCTCGGCCGAGCCGAGGCCGCTGAGCCCGGCCAGCGGATTGGCCATGCAGTTGACCGTCAGCTTCGACCACCGCTCGCCGAAGAGGTTGGGCGTCACCTTGGTGCCGGCCACGTCGTTCATGACCTCGGCCAGCTTCCGGGCGCGCTCGGTCTCGCGCCCGTCCAGCTCGCCGATCTTGAAGCCGAGCGCCTGGCTGTCGGTGCGCATGGCGTGCCCGGCCTCGTAGAGGCCGGCGCCGATCGTGATGACGCAGCCCAGCGTGCGCTCGCGGCCGGCGACCGCGGCCACCCGCTCGTCGTTGATGCCGTTCTGGAAATCGACGACGACGCCGTCGGGGCGCGCCAGGTACGGCAGCGCCAGCGCGGTCGCCCACTCGGTGTCGTAGGACTTCACGGCCACGAACACGGCGTCGAAGGGCTGGGTGACCGACTGCAGCTCGTGCACGTGGAGCGCCTTCACGCGGATCACGTGATCGCCGCAGGTGCCCGGACAGGCGCAGCCCCTGTCGCTTGATCGTGTCCACGTGCTCCGGCCACTGGTCGATCAGCGTGACGTCGCGTCCCGCCTTCGTCAGCATCCCGCCCACCACGCACCCGATCGCCCCCGAGCCGATGATCGCGATTCGCATGTCTGGCCTCCCGGTGAGTGGCTGGAGTCTATCACTGGTATGCTCGCGCGCATGGTCCGCCTGGCCGATCTCACCTGGCCGCGAGGCGCGGCGGCTCGCGCGCGATCGAGCGCAGCGTCGTCGTGCTGCCGCTGGGCGCCGTCGAGCAGCACGGGCCGCACCTGCCGCTGTCGGTGGACTGGCTAGGGGCCGAGGAGCTGGCGCGGCGGGTGGCGCCGCATCTGCGCCGGGGCGGCTGGCGCCCGGTGCTGGCGCCCGTCGCTGCCGTACGGCGCGAGCACGCTGGCGGTCACCTGGAGCGGAACCGTGTCGCTGTCGGTCGGGACGACGACCCGCCTGATCGTCGAGATCGTCCGCGGCCTCGCCGCCCACGGCTTCCGCCGCTTCGTCCTCACCAACTACCAGGCGGACCCCGACCACCTCCGCGCGATCGGCAGCCGCCCGGCGCGCGCTGACGCGCGGTGCGACGGCTGCAGGTCCTCGTCGCCGGCTTCGCGCCGGTCGATGGACGGCCCAACCCCATGCTCGACCCGCGCGTGCGCGCGCTCATGCGCAGCCCACGGCCGGAGCGTGAGTGGCACGCGGGCGAGGTGGAGACGGCGATGATGTTGTCGGTGGCACCCGCTCTGGTGCGGCGCGCGGTGGCCCGGCGCTTGCCGCCGGCGTGGATCGACTGGGCGGCGGCGCTGGCGCGCGGCGTCCGGCGCTTCGAGCGGATGCACCCCGGCGGCCGGGGTTACTTCGGGTGGCCGGCGGCGGGACGGGCGGAAACGGGACGGCGCGTGATGGCGCTGCGCGGCCGGCTGATCGCCGCCGCGCTGCTCGACGATCTCGCGCGCTGGCCGGCCAGGCGCGCGACGGGGCGATAGCGGAAGCAATCCAGCGTGTGGTCGTTGACGAGGCCGACGGCCTGCATGAACGCGTAACAGATCGTCGGGCCGACGAAGCGGAAGCCGCGCCGCTTCAGATCGTCACTCAGCGCCCGCGACGCCTCGGTCTCCGCCGGGACGGCCTTCGAAGCCCGCCACCGGTTCTGCAGCGGTCGCCCACCGACGAAGGGCCAGAGATACGCCGCGAACGAGCCGTGCTCGGCCTGCACGGCGAGGAACGCCCGGGCATTGCCGATGGAGGCGTCGATCTTGGCGCGGTTGCGGACGATGCCGGCGTCGGCGAGCAGCCGGCCCACATCGTCGGGGCCGAAGCGCGCGACGCGCCGGGGATCGAACGCCGCGAAGGCCCGTCGATAGGCCGGCCGCTTGCGCAGGATCGTCGACCACGACAGGCCGGCCTGGGCGCCCTCGAGGATCAGGAACTCGAAGAGCACGCGATCGTCGCGCACCGGGACGCCCCACTCGCGGTCGTGATACTCGACGTCGAGCGGATCGCGGGCCCAGTGACACCGTCGCCGTTCGGGCATCGGGACGTGATTATACGTCGGCCAGAGCGGCCAGGCAGGAGCTAGCGCGAGTCGGGGCGCGGCAGCGAGCGTGACTCGATCTGCGACCACTTGTGACCATCCCACTTGAACACGCGGCGACTCCAGGCGTCGGTGATCTCGACCCGACCATCCGGAAGCAGGACGAAGTAGCGCGCGGCGGCGAGTGAGGGCGAGACCGTCCGCGGCGGCGGCGCATCGGCCGGGGAGACGCGGGCGCCGTAGACCGCCAGGCCCAGGGCCAGGAACGATACGAGCAGCGCCAGCACGACCCCTCGCGTCGGCTTCCACATGGCGTCTCTTGCAGAGCAAGAAGCGTTCCGCCGGGCGACGAACACATTTCCAGGGATCTGGACGACAACGACGGCGGCGTCTCGACAACCAGTGGCGGTCCGCGTGTCAGGTCGGCAACGACCTACGGCACCTTCAATCGAGGCCCGCCGTCACCGCATCGAGGACCGCCCGCAGGCCGCTCGGCGTGCAGGAAGTGCCCGGCGCCCTCGATCGTCACCACCGGACACCGCGCCGCTTCCAGTCGTCGCGCGTCGCGATCACTCACGTAGGGCGACGCGGCGCCGCGCACGCAGCGCAACGTCCAGTCGTGCGGCGCCTCGACAGACCGGCCACAGATCCTCGCGCGCGATGCGCGCGTGCAGGTCGGCGAGCGCCCGGCGATCCACGCGCCAGCGATAGGTCTCGCCCGCGGGCCCGAGGTTCAGCAACAGCCAGTCGGCGAGAGCGGGCGCCAGCCCCGCCGCCACCAGCGCGGCCCGCGCCTGGCCGCGGCTCGCGAACGTGTCCGGGGCGCGCAGCACCACCTCGAGCACGTGCTCGAGCCCCTCGCCGGCGCCGCAGTGGCCCCGGCGCGATGTCCAGCAGCGTCACTCCGCCCACCGCCGCGGGTTCGAGCTGCGCCGCCCGCAGGGCGACGCGCCCGCCGAGCGAGTGGCCGACGAGCGCCAGCGGCTGCCGCCAGGTCGAGCGCGCGCGCGCTGGCGAGGACGTCGGTGGCGAGCGTCGCGGTGTCGGACGTCGGGGGCAGCGGCGGCGAGGCGCCGTGGCCGGTGAGATCGAGGGCGACGACGTCGAGCTCAGCGGCGCTGTGCGGCCAGGCCGCGGGCGAGCGTGGCGAGATTGCGCGCGCTGCCGAGAAGGCCGTGCAGCAGGACGAGCGGGCGCGTTCCGGTGCCGGTGCGCTGGTGGGCGAGAACGGTCAGGAGGCCAGCCGCATGCCCGAGCGCATGCTCCCACTCTTCCTGGGCGAGGAGCGAGGCGCCGTGGATCCGCGACAGGCTACCGCAGTACCGGCAATGGATGAACGCCGGCTCGATCTCGACGAACAGGCTGCCGCACTTGTGGCAGCCGCCGCCACCCTCGCCGGACTGCGCGCGCACGACGCGCTCGAGCAGGCGACGCGGGACGAGACGCACGATCTTGGCGTGCTCGAGCGATGGCGCCGCGCGCTTGCGCGACGATTTCGCGACCGTCTTCCGCTTCCGAGCCGCCGGCGTCGTTGTCACGGCAACCGATTGTCCCCAAATGGACCGCCCGGGTCAAGGAGGGCCGATGACTCGACGCACGGCGGCGATCAGCGTGGTGTAGCTGACCGGCTTGGGGAGCACCTCGGCCACCCCGGCGGCGTTGACGTCGGACTGGCGGAGGCCTTGCAGCAGGTGCCCCATGGCGGAGACGATGATCACGGGCACGGTGCGGCCGTCGCGGAGCCGGCTCAGGCGGGCCAGGAAGTCGGCGCCGTCGATCTCCGGCATCATCATGTCGAGCAGCACCAGCGCCGGCCGATGCTCGGCGATCCGGGCCAGGGCCCCCGCCCCGCTCGCGAACCCGACCGCCAGGTAGCCGGCCTCCTCGACCATGCCGACCAGGGCGTCCCGGACAGCTTCATGGTCGTCGACGATCACGATCTCCCGCGACATGGGCGACCTATTTAACCACTACGCCGAAGCTGGACGAGCGCGTCTATCCTCAGGGCTCGATGACTCCGATCTCCCGGCGGCGGTTCGCGGCCCGGCTCATGGCGGGGCTGGTGCTCGGCGCCGTCCCGGCGGCCGCGGCCCCGTCGTCGCTGCACCTCGTCCTCACGCCGTCGCAGAAGCCGACCGACCTGCTGGCCGCCGGCGAGGAGTTCGGCGCAGGTGCTGGGCAAGCTGGTCGGCGTGCCGGTGCGGGTGACGGTGGCGTCGCGACTACGCGGCGGTCATCGAGGCGCTGCGCAACCGGACGGCCGACCTCGCCTTCGTCCACCCGGCGGGCTACGTGCTCGCCAACCGCGAGGCGAAGGCGCGCGATCGTGGCCAAGAACCTCTGGCACGGCAAGACGACGTTCACCTCGCGCATCTACGTCCGCCGGGAGAGCGGGCATCAAGACGCTCGAGGAGCTGCGCGGCAAGACCATCGCCTTCGTCGATCCGGCGTCGTCCTCGGGCTACATCTACCCGATGGTGATGCTGATCCAGCGCGGGCTCGTGAAGAACCGCGATCCCAAGACCTTCTTCCGCGAGGTCATGTTCGCGGGCTCGCACGACGCCAGCATGCGCGCGCTGCTGAACGGCCACGTGGACGCCATCGCCTCGTTCGACATGGCGCGCGAGCAGTACCTGAAGGACCCGGCCGAGCGCGAGCGGCTCGTCTTCGTGGCCGAGACCCCGCCGATCCCCGAGGCGGGCATCGCCGCGCGCGACGGCGCTCGACCCCGCCGTCGTCGCGCGCGTGCGCGCCGCGCTGCTGCAGATCCAGGCGCCCGCCTACGCCGCGCTGCTCAAGCGCCTCTACGACATCGACGGCTTCGAGCCCGCCGAGGACCGCGAGTACGATCCCGTGCGGGCCGCCATCGACCTGCTCGGCGCCCGGCCGCGCTGAGCCGTCGCCGCCTGGTCCGCCGACTGCCGCATGGAGGCCGCCATGATCGAGGTGGCGGGCCTGCGCGTGGTGCCTGCCGGCCAGCGGTGGTCGCCTCGACGGCGTCGACCTCGCCGTCGCAGCCGGGCGAGTTCGTGGTGATCCTCGGGCGCAGCGGGGCCGGCAAGACGACGTTCCTGCGCTCGATCAACCGGCTCGTCGAGCCGACCGCGGGAGCCGTGCGCGTGGCCGGCCGCCGGTCACCGGCGCCGACCCGCGCCGCGCTGCGCGAGGTGCGCCGGCGGATCGGCATGATCTTCCAGCAGTTCAACCTCGTTCGGCGCGCCTCGGTGCTCGACAACGTCCTCGCCGGCCGGCTCGGCTACGTGCCCGCGCTGCCGAGCCTGCTCGGCCGCTTTCCCCGCCCGCGACCGCGAGCTCGCCCTCGAGTGCCTGGCCCAGGTCGGCCTCGCCGCACCTGGCCGAGCGCCGCGCCGACACGCTGTCGGGCGGCGAGCAGCAGCGCGTGGCCATCGCGCGCGCGCTCGCCCAGGCGCCGGCCGTGATCCTCGCCGACGAGCCGACGGCCAGCCTCGATCCCGCGCTCACCGGCAGCATCATGGACATCCTGCGGCGCATCAACGTCGAGCGCGGGCTCACGCTCGTCGTGAGCCAGCACCAGCTCGAGACCGCGCTGGCCTACGCGCACCCGGATCGTCGGGTTCCGCGCCGGGCGCGTGGCCTTCGACGGCCCGCCGGCGGCGGTGACGCCCGCGGTGGTCGACGCCATCTACGGCGACGCCGGCGATGAGGCGCGCCGCGCTCTTCGTGGCGGCTGGTCGTGCTGGCGTGGGTCGCGTGGGACACCGGCGCCGATCCCGTGCGCCTCGTGCGCGGGCTGCCGTGGATCCTCGACTTCCTCCGCCGCATGCTGCCGCCGGACCTGACGCGTGCTGCCGGCGGCGCTGGCGCGGCGCGCTCAAGACCGTGGAGATCGCGCTGCTCGGCACGGCGGTGGCCGCCGTGCTCGCGCTGCCGCTCGGCTTCGTGTCCGCGCGCAACGTGGCGCCGGCGTCGGCTGTTCCATCCCGCGCGCGTCGTGCTGAACGTCTTCCGCAGCGTCGACACGCTCGTCTACGCGCTGATCTTCGTGGCCGCCGTCGGGCTCGGCCCCTTTCCCGGCGTCCTGGCCGTCGTCGCCTACACGACGACGTCGCTGGCCAAGCTCTACTCCGAGGCCATCGAGGGCATCGACCCCGGTCCCGTGGACGCCATCACCGCCACCGGCGCGACCCGGCTGCAGGTGCTGCGCTTCGGCGTGCTGCCCCAGGTGCTGCCGCTGTTCCTCTCCTACGTCCTCTACCGGCTGGAGACGAACATCCGCGCGGCCACCGTGCTCGGCTTCGTCGGCGCCGGCGGCATCGGCTTCTACCTGCAGACCTACCTGCGGATGATCGACTACCCGGCGGCCTCCACCGTGCTGCTGGTGACGGTGGCGATGGTCATGGTGGTGGACGCGCTCAGCTCCCGGCTGCGCAAGCGGCTGGTGTAGAAGCCTGTCGGGGTTTCCCCGACTAGCAATCGAGGGGCGACCACGGGTACGATCCTGGCGACTGCTCCCATGTCGTCATCGCTCGCTCGCGTGTTGGTGGTGGAGGATGAGCTCGAAGTCGCGGCCGTCCTGCGCGACGCGGTATCTGAGCTTGGCTACGCCGTTCGCATCGCGCCGACCGGCCTGGACGCTCTCGCGCTCGTGCCCCTGTACCAGCCGCACGTGGTCCTCCTGGATCTCTCGATGCCGGGAATGCCTGGAGACGTCGTGCTCGAGCGGCTGCGTCAGGCCGATCCCCGCCTGCCCGTGGTCATCGTGACGGGTAACACCGACCTCGAGCGAGCCCAGCGCATGCTGTCGCAGGGCGCCTTCGACTACGTGGCGAAGCCGTTCGACCTCGAGGCCGTGGGACGCATCCTCGCAGCGGCGGTGATCTACCGAGGCTGATCGTGAGAGGCTGTCGGCCCCCGCCCCCCCCTTGAGGAGTGGCTCGTAGTCTTCTACGCTGGACGCGCCGACGCCCCGCCGCGTCGCAGGAGGTCAGCGATGCCCCACTATCTGAGTCCCGCTGAGCTCCCCCTGACCGCCCCTGCCGAAACCGTCATTCCGCTCGCCGGTCCCCACCCAGATCGTGTCGAACGGCGAGTTCAACCCCTTACCGCAGACCCGCGAGCAGCAGCGCGTGGAGGCGCGCATCAAGGAGATGGCCGAGCAGCTCGGTCCGCGCCACGGCGTCAGCCGCCGCGGCTTCCTGGCCAGCGCCGCCGGCATGGCCGCCGCGTTCGTGGCCATGAACGAGGTGTTCGGTCCGCTCTTCGAGGTGGCGGCGGCCGAGGCCCAGCAGCCGGGCGTGGCGGCGGCCCGCGCCAACAAGCTGGCCGGCCAGTTCATCTTCGACGTGCAGACGCACTTCGTGCGCGACGACTTCAAGCAGGAAGGGCTGCTCGGCCTCGCCCAGTACGCCAAGCAGCACTGGAACCCGGCCATCACCCGCGAGAACGACCTCTACCGCTTCAAGTTCGAGAACTACATCAAGGAGGTGTTCGTCGACAGCGACACCAAGGTGGCGCTGCTGTCGGGAGCGCCGTTCGACGATCCGACCTGGGACCTGCTGAGCAACGATCAGATCGCCGCCGCCCGGGCCGCGATCAACCGGATCTCCGGCTCCCGGCGCCTGCTCGCGCACTCCGTGTTCACGCCCAGGAAGGCCGGGTGGATGGAAGAGGTCGATCGGTGCATCGCCACGGTGAAACCCGACAGCTGGAAGGGCTACACCATCGGCGACCCGCTGTTTCCCTCCAAGACCGGCTCGTACTGGCGCCTGGACGACGACAAGCTCGTCTATCCGTTCTACGAGAAGGCCGTGAAGGCCGGCATCACCACCATCTGCATTCACAAGGGCCTGCTGCCCGCCGACTACGAGAAGTCGTGGCCGGGCGTCTGGGAGTACGCCACCGTCAACGACCTCGGCAAGGCCGCCAAGGACTGGCCGAAGCTCAACTTCGTCATCTACCACGGAGCGCTGCGCCCCTTCCAGGAGTCGCCGGACGCCGCGCTGGCCGAGTTCGACAAGACCGGCCGCATCCAGTGGGCGACCGACCTCGCCGAGATTCCGGCCAAGCACGGCGTGAAGAATGTCTACGCGGAGATCGGCACCGCGTTCGCGACCTGCGCCGTGTCGAATCCGCGCTTCGCGGCCGCCTTCATCGGGACGCTCGTCCGCGGGATGGGCACCGACCGGGTGCTGTGGGGCTCGGACTCCGTCTGGTACGGCTCCCCCCAGTGGCAGATCGAGGCCATGCGGCGCCTGGAGATCCCCGAGGAGATGCGCAAGCAGCACAAGTTCGCGGCGCTGGGCGCGGCGGACGGCCGGGTCAAGACCGCCATCTTCGGGGGCAACGCGTCCAGGCTGTACGCCCTCAACCCCAAGACGGCGCTCGGCGCCATCACCAACGACACGATCGCGGCGATCCGGTCCGAGTACGTCGCCGCCGGCGGCGAGCGGAGCAACGTCCGCTACGGGTACGTCGCCCGCTAAGAGACGTTACGTCAGCGCGCCGCCGGCGTGGGCCGGGGTGGGGCATCGGACCCCCGGCGCGTACTTCCGATGGCGAGCCGGCGGAGCCGCGCTCGCTTCGGCCGTGGCTCTCGCGCGTCGCCGCCGGTCTACTGGCCGGATCCCAGCCCCCTCCGGGGGATGGGGGGCCCGCGAGAGCCACGGCCGAAGCGAGCGTCACGGCGACAGGCGAGCCATCGTGGCGCGCCGGGGGTCCGATGCCCCACCCCGGCCCACGCCGGCGGCGCTGAGCGCAACGTCACGCGACGGGGACTACAACTGGCCGGAGTCGCCCCAGTTGGCGAGGAGCGCCTGGTAGGCGGGGTCGTCGTAGCGGTCGAGCGTGAACGCGGAGGCGTAGGGCGGCAGCGGGGCGTTGGTGATGTGGGCGGCGAGGAGGTCGGCGGCCGCGTTGGAGGACATGAGGCCGTAGCCGGAGAGGGCGCCGATGACGTAGGCGCCGTCGAGCGGCAAGGGGCCGGCGAGGAAGCGGTTCTCGCGCGTCTTCGTGTAGTAGCCGCCGTCGACGAAGGTGCGGGGCAGCCGCGCCAGGTAGGCGCCCATCGCGGGGACCATGCGGGACATGCCGCGGATCGCGATCTCGGGGTAGGTCGGGTCGAACCGCACGGGGAACGTGGGCTCCAGCGGCTCGACGTCGTAGGTCCACACCAGCAGCACCGCCTGGCTCTCGCCGGAACCCTCCGGGCGACCGTGGACGCCGGCCGGGAACTCGTCGAGTAGCCGCCGGTGCTCGGAGCCCGCGAGCTCGGCCCGTTCCTCGTCCGACCACGGCAGGCGCACCGGGTCGGTCCAGATCGTCAGGGGCGCCCCGCGCGGCATCGCGCCCAGTGTGTCGTTGAACGCGACCTTCGCGTGGCGCTCGCAGAACACCGGCAGCTCGACGCCGACCAGCCGCCCGACCGACTGGAGCAACGGGCCGGCGGCCACCACGAAGCGCGGCGTCGCCACCGTCCGGGTGCCGCCGGCGCCGCTCACGTTCACCGCGGCCACGCGCCCGCCCACCGTCTCCACGCCCTCCACCCGCCCCTCGAGCAGCCGCACGCCCTTGTCGCGCGCCCGCTCGAGCAGGTACATGCCGAGCTGCTGGCCGCTGAACCATCCACACCGTCGCGCGTGCAGGAGCGCGAGCGTGTCGTCCGCGAGCCAGCCGAAGTGACGGCGGATGAGGGGGCGATCGGTGATGACGTCGCAGCCGGTCGGCTGCGCCTCGAAGCCATCGGCGGGCGCGGGACGATAGTCGCTGTCCCGGCGCTCGTGGCGCCGGACCGGTCCCGCGCCCAGGGTCGCCGCCTCCTCGGCCGCCCGCACGAACTGCGGCACGCGGGCGGGATCGGCGGTGGCGAACAGATAGCCACGGCGGTTCAGCCGAAAAACGTTGCCACTCTCGCGCGCCAGCTCTTCCAGCAGGTCGATACTGCGGTTCATGGCGGCGACCATGGCGTCGCCCGGGCCCGGCCACCAGTTGCGATAGCACTCGGCGGACTTGTCGCTCGTCAACGACAGCGGCGGGCGCTCGTCGACGAGCACGACGTCGCTGACGCCGCGTCGCACCGCGAGATGGTAGGCGGCGGCGACGCCGGCAATACCGGCGCCGCAGATGACGACCTCGGCCGTCCGCTGGCTCATGAGCACTCGATTGTAATACGGGCCCGACATCGGCCCGCGTCTCGCTGGTACGAGTTTGGCATGTCCCTCGCACTCTGGTGCCGCCGGGAGGGTAACCCCATGCCGATCGCAGACCAGACCGACCCCGAGGAACCGCTGGCCGACGCCGGCCTGCTGGAGTTCATCGACCGGCGCCGGGGGCATCACGCCCGGCAACGCCGGCAGCGCATCCTGGTGGCCGCCATCGCGGTCCTCGCGCTGATCGCCGTCGCCCTCGCCTTCTCCAACGTCATCCTGCTCAGGCGGCTCGCGGGACGCCCCGAGTCGCCTCAGCCCGCGCGCGTGTCACCGTCACCGCCCGTCGCGACCGCCCCGGCCGCCACCGGCGCGGCCCCCCGAGACCGCGGCGCCGTCGCCACCGGCGGCCACCGCCGGAGCAGTCCTGGAATCCACCTCGACGCCACCCGTCACGGCATCGCCGGAGATCAGGAGCAAGGCGGCGGCCGAGGGCGAGTCGGCCCGGCGCACCGCGCGATGGCTCGTCCAGACGCACGGGCGGCTCGAGGCCGAGAACCGGGCCGCGAAGGTGGCGGAGTTCTACAGCGGCGAGCAGGGCGCCTTCTGGCGCCGCGTGCTGCTGAACGTGCGTCAGGAACCGGAGCGCTGAGCCGGCCTCACAGCCGCGTGCGGATGCGCGGATCGAGCATGTCGCGCAGCCCGTCGCCCAGGATGTTGACCGCCAGCACGGTGGCGGCCAGGAAGATCCCCGGGAACAGGATGTTGTGGGGCAGGATGCGGAACAGCGCGCGCCCCTCGGCCATGATGTTGCCCCACGTCGGCGTCTCCGGCGGGATGCCGACCCCGAGGAACGACAGGATGGCCTCGACGAGGATGGCCGAGGCGCAGATGAAGGTCGCCTGCACGATCAGCGGGGCCAGCGTGTTGGGCAGCACGTGCCGCGCCAGCAGCGCCGGCGTACGGGCCCCGAGCGCGACCGCCGCCTCGACGTAGGGCTCCTCGCGGATCGAGAGCACGACCGAGCGCACCAGCCGCACCACGCGCGGGACCTCGGGGATGACGATCGCGATGATCACCGTGCGCAGGCCCGCCCGCGACAGCGAGACCAGCCCGATCGCCAGCAGGATGGCCGGAATGGACATGAGTCCGTCCATGACGCGCATCACGACGGCGTCGGCCCAGCGCACGTAGCCGGCGAAGACGCCGATCACCAGCCCGACGACGGTGCTGATCAGCGAGACCGACAGGCCGATCATCAGCGACACCCGCGCGCCGTAGATCACCCGGCTGTAGACGTCGCGTCCCAGGCTGTCGGTTCCCATCCAGTGCGTGCGCGTGCTCTGGCTGCCGTCGGCGTTGCGCACGCTGGCCTCGGCGCCGGGACGCTTGTTGCGCAGGACCGGCTCCACGCGCGCCGGATCGGTCGTCCCCAGCACCGGTGCCAGGACGGCCAGCAGCACCACCGCTCCCAGAATTGCGCCGCCCATGACGACGCTGCGGTTGCGCGCGAGCCGGCGGACCGCCCCGGGCGGCCCGGCCCCGGGCTCGAGCGCCAGCGCGAGGATGGGCTCGGCCGTGACCGCCATCAGTACCGGATCCGCGGGTCGAGGAACGTGTAAGAGAGGTCGACGACGAGGTTGATCAGCACGTACACCACCGAGAAAAGCAGGATCACCGCCTGCACGGTGGGATAGTCGCGGGCCAGCACGGCGTCCACGGTGAGCCGCCCGAGGCCGGGGATCGCGTACACCGACTCCGTCACCACCACGCCGCCGATCAGCAGCGCCACGCCGAGACCGATGACGGTCACGATCGGGACCGCCGCGTTGCGGAGCACGTGGCGGAGCAGGACGGTGACGTCGCCCAGCCCCTTGGCGCGGGCGGTGCGGACGTGGTCGGCGTCGAGCACCTCCAGCACGCTGGCCCGCGTGATGCGCGCGATGAGCGCCACGTAGATGATCGCCAGCGTGATGCTGGGCAGGATCAGCCGCTGCACGAAGCCTCCGAAGCCCTCGGCCAGCCGCTGGTACCCCTGCACCGGCAGCCAGGCGAGCTGGATCGCGACCAGGTAGATCAAGAGATAGCCGATGACGAACACCGGCACCGAGAACCCGAGCACCGACAGGCCCATCACCGCGCGATCGATCCAGGTCCCGCGCCGCCACGCCGCGAGGACGCCGAGAGGCACGGCCAGCAGCACCGCCAGCACGAGGGTGGAGGTGGCCAGGGCCAGCGTCGGCTCCAGCCGCTCGACGATCAGCTCGCTCACCTGCTTCTTGAAGAAGAACGACTCGCCGAAGTCGCCGCGCACGACGTTGCCGATCCAGATGACGAACTGCTGGGGGATGGGACGATCGAGCCCGAGCTTGGTCCGGATGGCGGCCACGTCCTGGCTGGTGGCGTTGTCGCCGGCGATGATCGCGGCGGGGTCGCCGGTGGTGAGCCGCAGCAGCAGGAAGACCACGACCGCCACCACCGCCATGACGGGAATGGTGCCGAGGAGCCGACGGCCGATGTAAGGCAGCATCCGGGGCGTGAGCTTCCGGCGGCGCGCGGCGCAGGCGCGCGCGCCGCCGCTCAGACCGCGCTTACTTCTTGGTGACGTTCCAGAAGACGGTGACGGGCGCCTCGAGCACGCCCTCCACGTTCTTGCGCAGGGCGAACGCGCCGTACCACTGCCCGAGCGGGACATGGGTCGGGTACTGCACCGCCCGCACCTGCACCTGCTCGGCGATCTGCCGCTGCTTGGCCGGGTTCGTCTCGCGCGCGAAACCGTCGCGCAGCCCCTCGATGTCCTTGTCGCAGGGCCAGCCGAACATGGCCTTGTCGCAGGAGGCGTTGAGGAAGCCCATCATCACCGGGTTCAGGATATCGGCCGCGACCCACGAGGTGAGGAAGGCGTGCCAGCCGCCGGCCGTGGGCGGGTCCTTCTTGGCGCGCCGGGCCACCAGCGTCTGCCAGTCCATCGACACCATGTCGACCTTGAAGCCGCCCTTCTCCAGCAGCGACTTGGCCACCGGGGCCAGGTTGTTCAGCACGGCGAGGTCGGTCGAGTGCATGAGGACGATCGGCGTGCCGTCGTAGCCGGCTTCCTTGAGCAGTGCCCTCGACTTCTCGAAGTTGGAGTCGAGCTGCCCCTCCAGCGCCTTGGTCGACGCCATGGGCGAGCCGCACGGGAAGAACGACTTGCACGTCTTGTAGTACGTCGCGTCGCCGATCACGCCCTTGAGGAAATCTTCCTGGTTGAGGGCCTGGAGGACGGCCTGCCGGACCTTGGGGTTGTCGAACGGCTTGTGCAGCACGTTGAACCGGAAGGTGTACTGGTTGCCGAGCGGGTTGCTGTTGAACAGCCGCACATTGCTGTCGGCCTTCAGCACGGGGTAGAGGTCGTGGGGCGGCGACTCCAGCATGTCGACCTCGCCGGCCAGCAGCGCGTTGATGGCCGTCTGGTGGTCGGGGATCCACTTCCACTCCACGCGGTCGACCTTGACCACCTTGCCACCCGCCAGCCCCGACGGCGCCTCCGGGCGCGGCTTGTACTTGTCGAACTTGACGTAGACGGACTTGTCGCCGGGCTTCCACTCCTCCTTCCTGAAGATGAAGGGGCCGGAGCCGGTGAAGTCGGAGATCTGCGTGTTGGGATCGGTGTCGGCCACGCGCTTGGGCATCATGAACGGCACGTTCGACGACGGCTTGCCCAGCGCGCCCAGGACGAGACCGGTGGGTTCGGTAAGAACGATGCGGAAGGTCTTGGGATTGACGACCTGCATCTCCTTCACGAAACCCATCATCTTCTGCCCCATCGAGTCCTTGGCCGCCCACCGCTTGATGGAGGCCACGCAGTCCTCGGCGCTCACCGGCTTGCCGTCGTGCCAGAGCAGGCCGTCGCGCAGCGTCATCGTGTAGGTGAGCTGGTCCTTGCTCACCTCGTACTTGTCGACCATCTGCGGCTTGATGTCGCCCTTGGCGTCCATCGCGAACAGCGTGTCGTAGACGAGATAGCCGTGGTTGCGCACGATGTACGCGGTGGTCCAGATGGGATCGACGATCTTGAGGTCCGAGTGCATGACGACGCGCAGCGTGCTCTGGGCGTGGGCCGGTGGGCCGACCGGCAGCACGACGAGCGCGAGGACGGCGAGGGTCGAGGCCAGGCGACGCATGAGACTCATGGGAGGTTCCTCCTCGGGAGCACGACATAACCACACCCGCCGCGAGCTTGTCAACGCGCGGCGTCATGCCCGCCGCCGGTGGTACGATGCTGCCGACCCGACATCCGGTCGCACCCGGGAGAGACGCGATGGACACCGAACTCTGGCGCTGGGACGCGGTGGCGCTGGCCACCGCCATTCGCATGGGCAAGGTCTCCAGCCGCGAGACGACGCAGGCGGTCCTCGACCGCCTGGAGGCCGTCAACCCCAAGCTCAACGCCGTCACGGTGGTGCTGGCCGAGCAGGCGCTGGCCGCCGCCGACCGGGCCGACGCCGCGCGCCGCCGCGGCGAGCCGCTCGGCCCCCTGCACGGCGTGCCGGTCACGATCAAGGAGAACATCGACCAGCAGGACGCGGCCACCGCCAACGGCGTCGTCGCCTTCAAGGACGTCATCGCGACGACCGATAGTCCCGTGGTCGCCAGCTGGAAGCGCGCCGGCGCCGTGATCGTCGGCCGCACGAACACGCCGGCGTTCAGCCTGCGCTGGCACACCGACAACGACCTGCGCGGCCGCACCTTCAACCCCTGGCACCGCGACCGCACGCCCGGCGGCTCCAGCGGCGGGGCCGCCGCCGCGCTGGCCGCCGGCATCGCCCCGCTCGCTCACGGCAACGACCTCGGCGGCTCCGTGCGGTATCCGGCCTACTGCTGCGGCGTGGCCGGCATCAAGCCGACGCTCGGCCGCATCGCCGCCTACAACGCGACGGTCACCGAGGAGCGGCCGGTCGGCATGCAGCTCATGTCGGTGCAGGGCCCGCTGGCCCGGCGCGTCGCCGACGTGCGGCTGGGCCTGGCCGCGATGGCCGCGCGCGACCCGCGCGATCCCTGGTGGGTGCCGGCGCCGCTCGACGGTCCGGCGCTCGCGCGCCCGATCCGCGTCGCGCTGACGGTCGATCCGGGCCGCGTCGGCGTGGAGGCCGGGGTGGCGGCGGCCGTCCGGGCGGCGGGGGCGGCGCTGGCCGACGCGGGCTACGCCGTCGAAGAGGTCGAGCCGCCGGACGTCGCCGGCGTCGCCGCCTGCTGGTCGGCGATCGTGATCAACGAGATGCGCCACGTCACGCAGCCGTACATCCGCAAGCACGGCGGCGCGGACATCAACCGCTCGCTGGACTTCACGCTGGCCGGCACGCCGGATGTCGATCTCGCCGGCTACATCAAGGCGCTGGGCGAGCGCACCAAGCACGTGCGCGACTGGATGCTCTTCCTCGAACGCTATCCGCTGGTGGTGGGGCCGGTCTCGACCGAGCCGCCGTTCGAGGTGGGCTTCGATACCACGACGGCCGCGCGCGCGGCCTCGGCCGCGCGCGCCCAGCGGCTGCTGGTCGCCGTCAACCTGCTCGGGCTGCCGGCGGTGGCGGTGCCCGTCGGCCGCGCCGTCACCGTGCCGCTCGGCGTGCAGGTCATCGGCTCCCGCTACCGCGAGGATCTGTGTCTGGACGCCGCCGAGGTGATCGAGGCGCGGCACGGATTGCCGACGCCGATCGATCCCGCACCCTGAGGAGGGACTCGACCGTGGCCACCAAGTCCGCCGTCCGCACCGACAAGGCACCGGCGCCGCTGCAGGGCGCGCCCTACTCGCAGGCCATTCGCTTCGGGGATTTCGTGTTCGTCTCCGGTCAGCTCCCGCTGTCCCCCGCCGGCGAGGTCGTGGGCACGACGATCGAGGAGCAGACCGAGCAGGTGCTCGCCAACATCCGGATGATCCTGGAGGCGGCCGGCAGCCGGATGGACAAGCTGGTGAAGACCACGGTCTTCCTGGCCAGCCACGACGACTTCGCGGGGATGAACGGCGTCTACAAGAAGCACGCCGGCCCGGTGCCGCCGGCACGCTCGACGGTGGCCGTCAAAGACTTCCCGCGCGGAGTTCGTCTGGAGATCGACGCGATCGCGCATCTCTGAGCTCGGCGTCGGGGGGCGCGGCGTCGAGCGCCGATGCCGGCGCCCCCCGAAAGAAGAGATGAACGGAGGTGCCCACGCCCACCGTGCTCTCGATCAGGAGATCTCCGCCGACCTGCCTGGCGAAGCCGTACACCTGACTGAGCCCCAACCCCGTTCCCATGCCCTCGCCCTTCGTCGTGAAGAGCGGTTCGGTCGCGCGGCGTAGAACCGAGGCCGGCATGCCACTGCCGCTGTCGGTCACCGTCACCCGAACGTAGTCGCCTGGCGCGAGGCCCGGCCCCGACGACTGACGCCCCAGCGGGTAGTTCCGGGTCACGATCCGAATGACTCCCTGGCCGTCGAGCATGGCGTCCCGAGCATTGACGACCAGGTTGAGGATCGCCGAGTTGAACTGGGCCTCGTCGGTGAGGCACGGCCACAGGTCGTCGGCAAGATCCGTCCGGACGATCACGAGCGGCCCGGCGGCCTGGGACAACAAGGGCATCAGGGACCTGACCAGTCGATTGGCATCCAGCGGACGCACGGTGAGCTCTTGCCGGCGCGCAAAGGCCAGGAGCTGAGACACGAGCGCCGTGCCCTGCTTGACGGCGCGGACCGCCGCGTCGACCGACACCGGCAACCGCTCGCCGACCGCGCGCTTTCGAACCGTCTCCAGATTCGTGGCGATCACGTTGAGCACGTTGCTGAAGTCGTGGGCGATGCCCCCCGTCATGCGGCCGAGGTCCTCGAGTCTCCGGGCGTGGGCGAGGCGCTCATGGAGCTCCTGGCGTTGCCGTGCCTGACGGGCGAGCAGCACGTACACGGTGGCCCCGAGCGCCATCACCGCCGACATCCCGGTGAATGCCGCGAGGGCACCCCGGCGCCATCCGGCGAGCAGCGGGCCCTCGGCCAGACCCACCCCGACCACCAGCGGCAGCCCCTCGACCGCCCGGTAGCTGATGATCCGCGGCACGCCATCGAACCCGCTCACCACCCGGAGCGAGCCCTCGTGGCTCTCCGCCAGTCGCCGCCGCACGAGCTCGAAGTCGGCAAACGACCTGCCGATGACGTCCTCGGAGTACGGCGATTGGAAGAGGAGCGTGCCATCGCGCTTGAACAACGCGATGCTGTCGCCGTCGCCGAGGTTCAGCTTCTGGTAGAAGTGCTGGAAGTAGCGCGGCTCCACGGCCGCGACCACGATTCCCGCGAAGCGCCCGTCCCGGCCGGTGATCCCGCGGCTCATGCTGATGAACCAGACGCCGGCCGAGCGGCTGATGAGGGGCGGCCCGATATAGAGGCCGGCGGCCGGGTCATCCTGGTGGAAGCGGAAGTATCCCCGATCGGCGAGGGTGACGCGGGGTGTCTTCGGATGGTCGGTGTCCTGCGTGATGAATCCATCCGCTCCGATCACGAAGAGGGCGCGCACGAACGGCAGGTGCTCGAGCTTCCGCGTCAGCGCATCCTGGAAGGCGGGATCGTGGACGCCCAATCGCGGCGCGACCGCGATGGCATCCGCGACGCCGATGAGGGTCAGGTCGACGCCCTGGAATGCGCGCGCCGCCTGTTCTTCGAGCACGTGCACCAGGCGGGCGCCCGCCATTCGTCCGTCATCGAGGGTGCGTACTCGATCTCTGTACACGGTCACCCCGGTGACGACGAATGCAAGTGCGGCGACGATCAGCGCCCCTGTCAGCGCGCGCCACGAGATCCAGGCACGGCGACCCATGTCCCGTGCCGACGCCGGGTCGAGAAAAGACCCCACCGTTCCCATTGCAGTCTCCGGCCGTCCGGCCGGCCTTGTGGTCGGACCGATCACGACGAGGAAGTATTCCTGGGAACTAGCGCACGAACAAGATAGGAAAGAATTTTCCTTCAGGTCGGCGGCGAGCGCGACCCCCGGTCAGAGTCGCTTGATCAGGTCCATCAAGCGGCCGAGCGTGGCCAGGCGCGTGTCGAGCGCCGTGCCCCCCGGGTCGACCCGCAGGGTGGTGACGCCGGCGTGACGATAGACGTCGAGCCGCTCGCGGACTATCGCCTCGGTGCCGAGCAGGTTGGCCTTCAGCACGATCTCGTCGGGGACCCGGGCGGCGGCTTCGTCGCGGCGGCCTTCCAGCCACAGGCGCTGGACCTCGGTCGCGGCGTCGGTGTAGCCGGCGCGCTTGAAGGCGTCGTTGTAGAAGTTGTGCTGGCGGGAGCCCATGGCGCCGAGGGTGAACGCGAGGCCGGGCTTGCGGGCGGCGATCAGGCGCTCGACGTCGTCGCCGAACGCGACGTGACCGCCCGCTTGCAGATCGAGCGCGCTCAGCGAGCGGCCGGCGCGCCTGGCCCCCGCCTCGATGTGGTCGAAGAACACGCGTGCGTGCTCGGGCATGAACGAGGTGCCGAGCCAGCCGTCGGCGATCTCGCCGGTCATCTCCAGGCTGCGCGGCGACAACGTCGCGAGATAGATCGGGACCTCGCGCGGGCTCGCGGACGACCGTAGCGCCTTGCCCTCCCCGCCCGGCAGCGGCAGCTCGTACACCTGGCCCTTGTAGGCCACGCGCTCGCCCCGCACGGCCCGCCGGATGATCTCCGCCGTCTCGCGCATCCGGGTGACGGGCCGATCGAACCGGATGCCGTGCCAGCCCTCGATGACCTGGGGGCCGCTCACGCCCAGGCCCATCACGAAGCGGCCGCTGGACATCGAGGCCAGGCTCATCGCGGTCATGGCCAGCAGCGCCGGCGTGCGCGTGCCCGCCTGCATGATCCCCGAGCCCAGCCGGATGCGGGAGGTACGCGCGGCCATGAAGGCCAGCGGGGTGGCAGCATCCAGCCCCCACGACTCGTGCGACCAGACGAAGTCGACGCCCAGCCGCTCGGCCTCGACGACGTAGGTGGCGGCCTGCTCCCAGTCCTCGTTCGACTCCAGCCGGAGACCGATCGCGACGCGCATCAGGCCGAGCGCGCCGGCGCCACCGCGGCGGCGATCTTCTGCAGCTGGCCGGTGTGATCGAGGTCGTGCAGGCGCATGAAGAGCAGCGTCTCGCGCCAGTTCAGCGGACCGAAGAACGGATGCTCGACCGTCGCGCCGAGTCGCGCGCCGGGGTCGGCGCCCAGCACCCGCTCGAAGAGCCCGGCCCGATCCTGCTGCAGCAGCGCCCACCAGGTGTCCAGCGGACGCGGCGACGTGTCGCGGGCGGCCGCGTCGCGCGGCGCCCCCGCCGGCTGGCCGTCGAGCAGGCGCGCGATCGCCCCGCCGAAGTGGCGGCCGGACTCGACCACGTGCGCCATCACCTCGTTGGCGCTCCACTCCCCGGGCGCCGGAGCCTCGTCGAAGCGCGCCGGCGCCACCGCCTCCGCCGCCGCCCGCAGCTGCAGCATCGCGATCTCGACCTTCTCGACGATCTCACGCGGCGCCAGCCGGGCCGCCTGCGCCACGAGGTATCCGCGGATCCGTTTCTGCTCGTCGGTCATGGCGGTCAGCGGGCCTTCAGCACGAACTTCTGGGCCCGCTTGCCGGAGTCGACCTCGGTCGTGTAGACGTTGCCGGCCGAGTCGACCGCCATGTTGTGGATCCAGTGGAACTGCCCGGCCGAGCGCCCGCTGCGCCCGAAGCTGCCGAGGACGCGACCGCTCTCGCGCAGGAGCATCCAGACCTGGTTGTTCTCGCCGTCCGCGTTGTAGAGATGCGTCTGGGCGGAATCCCGGGAGAGATCGATGTCCCACGTCGAGCCGTTCCCGCGGGTCTCCGGCGCCACCACGAACTCCCGCACGAAGGTGCCGTCCTTGCGGAAGACCTGGATGCGGTTGTTCGCGCGATCGCAGACGTACACGAGACCGTCGCGCGAGATCCGGATGCAGTGCACGGGATTGCCGAAGCCCTTCACGGTGGCGTCGCCGGGCGGGCGGCCGTTGGCGCCCCAGTGGCGCTTGTAGCTGCCGGTCTCCGCGTCGAAGACGATCACGCGGTGGTTGCCGTAGCCGTCGGCGACGAACAGCTCGCGGGTGGCCGGGTCTACGACCAGGTTGGCCGGACGGTTGAGGCGGCGCGTGTCCTGGTCGTTGCCGATCACGCCCGGCTCGCCGATCTTCATGAGGAACTTCCCGTCGCGCGTGAACTTGAGGATCATGCCGTCCTTGGCGCCGTTGCCGGCGAGCCAGACGTTGTCCTTGTCGTCCACGTAGATGCCGTGCTCGTTGTCGGGCCACGGGTGGGCGGCGGCGGGGCCCCCCCACGCCTGCACCAGCGCGCCGCTCTGGTCGAACTCCAGCACCGGCGGGGCCGGCGCGCAGCACAGCGAGCGCGGCGGCTTCAGGGTGGCGCCGCGCTCGTCCTCGGTGAGGCTCTTGGGTCGCTGCACGACCCACACGTGATCGCGCCGATCGACGGCGACGCCGGCCGCCTGCCCCATGAGCCAGTTGTTCGGCAGGGGCCTGGGCCAGAACGGGTCGACCTGGAAGACCGGCGCCGCTGCCGCCGACGCCGAGGCGCCGTCGGTCATCGCCGGCGCGCAGCCCGCCAGCGCGATCGCGAGCACGCGCATCACCGCCGCCGCCGTCGACACCGCTCTGCGCCTCATCACGGCCTCCCCGGGTCGCCCTGACCCACCCGCCGGGAGACTAGGCTCCGCCGCCGGCAGGGTCAAGGCGAATGCGCTATCCTCCTCGACCATGGACACGACAACGACCACCAGCCGCAGCCGCGACGTCGCCTACCAGCTCCACCCCTTCACCAACCTCGGTCGCCACGAGAGCGAGGGGCCGCTGGTCATCAACCGCGGCAAGGGCGTCTACGTCTACGACGAGTCGGGCCGCGAGTACCTGGAGGCGCTGGCCGGCCTGTGGTGCACGGCGCTCGGCTTCGGCGAGGAGCGGCTGGCCGAGGCGGCCTCGCAGCAGCTCCGCCGCCTGCCCTACTACCACCAGTTCGGCGGCAAGGC
Organism: uncultured Candidatus Rokubacteria bacterium; assembly: GCA_963743355.1. GTDB lineage: Bacteria > Methylomirabilota > Methylomirabilia > Rokubacteriales > CSP1-6 > AR5. The sequence goes on along the minus strand of CAVUPM010000002.1, from coordinate 70,301 downwards.
CAACGACGTGGCCATCACGCTGGCCGAGCGGATCGTGAAGCTGATGCCGGTGCCGATGTCCAAGGTCTTCTTCAACAACTCCGGCTCGGAGGCCAACGAGAGCGCGGTCAAGCTGGTCTGGTACTACAACAACGCGCGTGGCCGGCATCGCAAGAAGAAGATCATCTCGCGCCAGCGGGCTTATCACGGCACCACGATGGTCGCCGCCAGCCTCACCGGGCTGGCCGCCTCCCACCGCGACTTCGATCTGCCCATCCCGCAGGTGCGCCACACCGACTGCCCGTACATCTACCGCTACGGCAAGCCCGGCGAGACCGAGGAGCAGTTCGCCACGCGCCTGGCCGAGAACCTCGACGCCCAGATCCAGCGCGAGGACCCGGACACGGTGGCCGCCTTCATCGCCGAGCCGGTGATGGGCGCCGGCGGCGTGATCGTGCCGCCCGCCACCTACTTCGAGAAGATCCAGGCCGTGCTCCGCAAGCACGACGTGCTGCTCATCGCCGACGAGGTCATCTGCGGCTTCGGCCGTACCGGCAAGATGTTCGGCACCGAGACGTTCGGGATGAAGCCCGACATCATGACGATGGCCAAGGCGATCACCTCCGGCTACCTGCCGCTGTCGGCGACCGTCATCTCCGAGGAGATCTATCGCGCCTGCGTGGGCCAGAGCGAGAAGCTCGGCGTGTTCGCCCACGGCTACACCTACACCGGCCACCCGGCCGCCTGCGCCGTCGCCCTCGAAGTGCTCGACATCTACGAGGAGCGCGACCTGCTCGCCCACGTGCGGCGGGTGGGGCCGATGCTCCAGGACGGCGTCCGCAAGCTGGCCGGCCACCCGCTGGTCGGCGAGATCCGTGGCGTCGGCCTCGTGGCCGGCGTCGAGCTGGTGCCCGACAAGCCGGGCCGCGGCACGTTCGATCCGCTCGGCGCGGCCGGCAGCCTCTTCGTCACCCGCGCCCAGGCCAACGGCCTCATCGTGCGCAACCTGCAAGACACGGTGGCCCTGTGCCCGCCGCTGATCATCTCCGAGGGCGAGGTCGAGGAGCTGCTGCGTAAGTTCGGCAAGGCGCTCGACGAGACGACGGAGACGCTCGGCCGCCGCTGATGGCACGCGCCGCGGGGGCCGGTCACGAGCTGGGCGCGTCGCTCCGGCGCATCCTCTGCATCTCCGCCCACCCCGACGACAACGAGTTCACCATCGCCGGCAGCGTGGCCCGCTGGACCCGCGAGGGGCGCGACGTCGGCTTCTGCCTGGTCACGACCGGCGGCGCCGGCGTCAACGAGCACACGCCCTCCAACGAGGGGCTGATCCCGCTCCGCGAGAAGGAAACACGGGCGGCGGCGAAGATCCTCGGCGTGACGGAGCTCTTCCTGCTCGGGTACCCCGACGGCACGCTGGAGCCGACGCTCGCCATGCGCCGCGACCTCACGCGCGTCATCCGGCGCTTCCGGCCCGACATCGTCGTCACCGGCGATCCCACCGTGCGGTACTACGGCCACGAGTACCTCAACCACCCCGACCATCGCGCGGTCGCCAGTGCCGCCCTCGACGCCGTGTTCCCGTCGTCGGAGACCGGCGCGATCTTCCCGGAGCTGCTGGCCGAGGGTCTACCGTCCCACAAGGTCAAGCAGGTGTTCATCTCGGGCTCGCTCGACCCCGACGTCTTCGTGGACATCGCGCGGACGCTGGCGGCCAAGTGCCGCGCGCTCAAGGCCCACCGCTCCCAGGTGGGCAAGGGCGAGTGGGTGGATCAGCTCCTGAAGTCGTGGGCGATCCGCGACGGCAAGCGGGGTGGGCTGCGCCACGCGGAGGCGTTCCGACGGATGGTGCTGGGGTAGGCAGGACTGGGCGCACTGATCGCGTATCTCGAGCACGCCATCCCCGATAACGCCGCGTGAAGGCCGAAACTGCACCCGTGAGACCGCCCGGGGTTGGCGGCTGCCTGCTACACGCGGTTTCCCCTTGACAGGCTTCTGCGTGCGCAGGCGCCGCCGGTCGGCGGTGGCCCGCAGATAGACAGCCAGCGGCCACAGGAGCCCGGCGATGCGGACGTAGATAGGCTCGTCACGAACGATGTGGCTCGTGCAGCGATCGCCGCGTGTGGCGCCTCCCAGGCGGCTCGAAAAGTCGGGTGTAGAGTCGCGCCACCACAAGGGGGGACTCGTCATGCAGATGTCCTCGTCAGACCTCGATCGCCTGGGCGACGAGATCGCCGAGCTCTCCGCCCACCTCGACGCCGCCACCGCCCGCCTGCTCGACCTCATCCGCGAGTTCGATGCGCGCGGCGGTTGGAACAACGGCTTCCGCTCCTGCGCCGCCTGGCTGACTTGGCGCGTGGGCCTCGCTCCCGGCGCCGCGCGCGAGCACGTGCGGGTGGCGCGTGCTCTCGGCACGCTGCCCCGGCTGGCCCAGGCGCTGGCCCTCGGCGAGCTCTCCTACTCCAAGGTTCGCGAGCTGACGCGGGTGGCGACGCCGGAGACCGAGGAGCGGCTGCTGGCGGTGGGCCGTGCCGGCACGGCGGAGCACGTCGAGCGCATCGTCCGCGGCTGGCGCTGGATGGACGGCAAGGCCGAGGCCCGGGAAGCCGCCCGGCAACACGCCAGCCGCACCCTGCAGGTGTATCCGGACGCAGACGGCACGGTGAGGATCCGGGGACGGCTGACGCCCGAGGCCGGCGCCCTGCTCATGAAAGCGCTGGCCGCGGCTCGCGAGAGTCTGTACCAGCAGAGTCGCGAGCACGAGCCGGACGCCGACCCGCCCACGATGGAGCAGCAGCAGGCCGACGCCCTGGCGCTACTCGCCGAGACGGCGCTGCATCACGAGCTCGACCCCGGTACCCCCGGCGAGCGCTATCAGGTCGTCGTCCACGTCGACGCCGACGTCCTCGCGGACGCCGATGCACCCGGCCAGTCGGCCCTCGAGGACGGCGTGCGCGTTCCAGCTGGAACGTCCCAGCGCCTGGCGTGCGACGCCAGCCGGGTGGTGATGCGCCACGACGCCGAGGGGCGCGTGGTCGAGGTCGGGGCGCGGACGCGCACGATTCCGCCGGCGCTACGAAGAGCGATGCACCATCGGGACCGCGGCTGCCGCTTCCCGGGCTGCGGCGTGCGGTTCGGGCAGGGCCATCACATCCGCCACTGGGCTCACGGCGGCCCCACGACGCTCTCGAACCTGGCGCTGCTGTGTTCGCGGCATCACCGCGCCGTCCATGAGGAGGGCTTCCAGGTCGAACGCCAAGCGGATGGCGAGCTTCGCTTCCGACGCGCGAATGGTGAGGTTCTGCCCGACGTACCCCGGCCGCCCGAAGTCACCGACGATCCGCCCGGGGCCCTGCGGGCGCGGCACCAGGCGGCGGGGCTGGACCTGCACGCGCGCACCGCGACGCCAGGCTGGCTGGGCGAGCGCCTGGACGTAGGGTACGCGATCGACGTCCTTTATCCTCAGCCGCGGTGGAGGCCGAGAGAATAGCTCACCGAAACGCGGCGATCAGCTCCTCGAAGGCCTTCATCTGGCCGCCGCGGGTCGAGGACGGCACCAGGATGATCGTCCGCACGCCGGTGGCCCCCCACGCCTCGACGCCCTCGCGCACCTCCGCCGTCGAGCCGAACAGCGTCACGTCGCGCAGCCAGCGATCGGACATCAGCGACGGGATCTTGTCGTCCTCCTTGCGCGCGATCGCCGCCCGGATCGCCTCGATCTCCTCCGCGTAGCCGGCCTCGATCCAGTAGTTCTGGTAGTTCGGCAGCTTCACGTAGGAGGTCAGCGTGCGCCGGTTGACGGCGGCGGCGGCGAGGCGGTCGTCGTCGATGCAGGTCGGGATCATGTCACCGATGAAGAAGTCGGGCTTGGCGCGGGCGGACTCGGGCAGGTGCCGCAACGATTCCGCCATGTGCGAGCGGGCGCCGTTGGCCCACACGGCGCCCTGGGCGATCTCGCCGGCCAGCTCGACCATGCGGCGGCGCAGCGTGGCCAGCACGATCGGCGGCAGCTCGCCGACCTGGGGCTGGGCGGCGTGTACGTCCTCGACGAATTTCCGTGTCTCCTCGAGCGGGCGCCCCACCTTCAGACCCAGCCGCTGGTGCATCGGCCCGTGGCTCACGCCGATCCCGAAGCGGAAGCGGCCGCCCGACAGCTCGTGGATCACCGCCGCGGTCTGCGCGTAATCGAACGCGTGGCGCGTATAGATGTTGGCGATGCTGGTGCCGAACAGGATCTCGCGAGTGGTCAGCGCGAGCGCCTCGCAGAGCGCGAGGCCGTCGCCGGGGCTGGGGCAGTAGATGCCGGCGAAGCCTTCCTGCTCCAGGCGCTGCGCGAGCTCCAGCGTCGCCTTCCGACGCCCCGCCACCGCGACCAGACTGACCGAGGGCTTGTTCGTCATGCCGGGAGGATACTGCGTTTCCGGCTAGGATAGGGCCCCGGAGGAGACCATGGAGCTCTACGACGTGATGCAGACCACGTTCTCGGGACGTACCTACACGAGCGATCCCCTGCCCGACGCCACGCTCTACCGGATCCTCGACCACGCGCGCTTCGCGCCGAGCGGCGGCAACCGCCAGGGCTGGCGGGTCATCGTCGTCCGCGATCCCGCCACCCGCAAGGCGCTGGCCCAGCTCACCGAGCCCGCGGCCAAGCGCTACACCGCCCAGGTGCAGAACGGCGAGAACCCGTGGAACACGATCGACCCGCCGCGGGTGGACGCCGCCACCATCGAGCGCACGCCGGCTCCGCCCCACCTCCTCGAGACGGTCATGAAGGCGGCCGTGGTGCTCCTGATCTGCGTCGACCTCAAGGTGGTCGCCTCGACCGACCAGAATCTGAAGCGCGTCGGGGTGATCAGCGGCGCCTCGATCTATCCGTTCGCCTGGAACATCCTGCTGGCCGCCCGCCACGAGGGGTTCGCCGGCACCATCACGACGCTGGCCATCGCCGAGGAGCCGCGCATCCAGGCGTTGCTCGGCATTCCCGCGCACGTGGCGGTGGCCGCCGTCATGCCGCTGGGGCGCCCGGTGAAGACGCTTAGCAAGCTCAAGCGTAAGGCCGTCGCCGAGTTCGCGATGCTCGAGCGCTGGGGCGGCGCGCCGCTGGCGCCGACGACGTCATGAGCCGGCTGGCGAGGAAGGTCGCGCTGATCACGGGCGGCGCCAGCGGGATCGGCGAGGCCACCGTGCGGTTGTTCGTGGCCGAGGGCGCCTCGGTCGTCATCGCTGACATCCAGGACGAGCGCGGGCGCCGGGTGGCCGAGGAGCTGGGCGCCCGGGCCGCGTACGTGCACGCCGACGTCAGCCGGGAGGCCGACGTGGAGGCGGCCGTCGGCGAGACCGTGCGGCGATTCGGCCGGCTCGACTGCATCTTCAACAACGCCGGCTACGGCGGCGTCGGCGGCCGCGTCTCCGAGGTCCCGGTCGCGGGCTTCGACGAGACGATGGGCGTGCTGGTGCGCGGGGTCTTCCTCGGCATGAAGCACGCCGCCCCGGTGATGAAGCGGCAGGGCGGCGGCTCCATCATCAGCACGGCCAGCATCGCCGGCCTGCGCACGGGACTCGGCCCGCACGTCTACAGCACCGCCAAGGCCGCCGTCATCCACCTCACCCGCTCGGTCGCCATGGAGCTCGGCGAGCACAACGTCCGCGTGAACTGCATCTGCCCGGGCGGCATCGCCACCCCGATCTTCGGCAAGGGGCTGGGGCTCTCGGCCGAGCGCGCCGAGGAGATCGTGCCGCTCATGAAGGGCGTGCTGGAGAATCTGCAGCCGATCAAGCGGTCCGGGCTGCCCGACGACATCGCGCAGGCGGCGCTGTGGCTGGCCAGCGACGACTCGACCTTCGTCAACGGCCACGCCCTCGTCGTCGACGGCGGCTTGATCGGCGGCCGCTCGTGGTCGGAGTCGCAGCTCAGGCGCTCCGCGCTGCGCGCGGCGCTCGGGCTGACGGACGAGTAGCGCACATCCCAACCTCGAGGAGGAGGCTCCTATGCGTGCCCTCACGATCGGTATCGCCGTGACCATGGCGCTCGGCCTGACGAGTGCGGTGTCCGAGGCCCAGACCTGGAAGCCGCCCGCCGAGAGCCAGCGCTGTCCCTCGAAGTGGGGCGCCGGCGACGTGCGCGGGTCCATGAACCACCAGAAGCCGGAAGCCGTTCGTAAGGCGACGCAGCTCATCAAGGCCGGCGAGGTCATCGAGATGGCCCACGTGCTGAACACCTCGATGCCGCTCGTCGGCACCCGGCGCTTCGACGTGCACACCAAGCGGACGTTCATGAACCAGCCCTCGAACCGCCGGGGCAGCAACGAGGAGCTCGTCATCGGCGAGATCGGCCAGGTCGGCACACAGTTCGACGGCTTCGCCCACCAGTCGATCGAGTACAGCCACTACAACTGCGTCAAGACCGACGACATCCAGTCGCGCGGCGGCTTCACGAAGCTCGGCATCGAGACGGTCGGCACCATCATGACCCGCGGCGTGCTGATCGACGTCGCCGCGCTCAAGGGCGTGGACACCCTGCCCGACACCTACGAGATCACCGTGCAGGACCTCGAGCAGGCGCTCCAGAAGCAGAACCTCAAGCTGCAGCCGGGCGACGCCGTCCTCATCAACACCGGCTGGGGCCGGCTGTGGGCCAAGGACAACGCGCGCTACGGGAAGACCTGCCCGGGCATCGGCGTGCGGGCCGCCGAGTGGCTGGCCAAGCAGGACCCGCTGCTGGTCGGCAGCGACAACTGGCCGGTGGAGGTGGCGCCGAACCCCGATCCGCAGATCTCGCTGCCCATCCACCAGATCATGCTGGTGGTCAACGGCATCCACCTGCTGGAAAACATGAAGCTGGACGAGATGGCGGCCAAGAAGGTCTACGAATTCGCCTTCGTGATGCAGCCGCTCAAGGCCCAGGGCTTCTCCGGGTCGACCGTCGCCCCGGTCGCCATCCGCTGAACCTCGGCGCGGGGGGCGGGCCGGCCCGCCCCCCGGCGCCGTGTCGCGGCCCCCTCCAGAATCTCCGGCCCGGCCGCCTGGATCTACGAGACAAGCTCGACCCGGGCGTGCCCGCTCGTAGAGGAGGCCCGTGATGGATATCGTGGCTGCGATCGCCCTGACCTCGCTCGCCCTCATCGTCCCCGGCGCTCTCATCCGCGCGAGCCCGCTCGAAGGCGTGACCGCCTGGCGGCTGGCGGTCGCTGTGGGCGCGTGGTTCGCCGGCGTGACCACCCTGGCGTCGGTGGGGCTCTTTTCCGGCACCTCCAGCGTCGGGACCCCCGCGATCGGCCTGGCCGTCGCCGCTCCGGTGGTGCTCGGGGTGGTGGGCGCGGCGCGCGGCTCCGCGTTGCGCGCGCTCGCGTTCGGCGTTCCGCTCGCGCTCCTGATCGCGGTCCACGCCGGCCGGCTGCTTGGTGCCTTCTTCCTCCTCCTCCAGGCCGAGGGCCGACTGCCGCGGACCTTCGCCGCCGGGGCCGGGTGGGGCGACATCGCGGTCGCGGCGCTCGCCTTGCCGCTCGCCTGGGTGGTCCATCGCCGGATCGCCGGCTGGTGGACGGCCGCGCTTCTCTGGAACACTCTGGGCTTCCTCGACCTGGTCGGCGCCGTCACGCTCGGCGTCGGCTCGGCCCCGGGCTCGCCGTTCCGGTTCATCCACGAGCATCCCGGCTCCGGCGCGATGGGGACCCTGCCCTGGGTGCTGATCCCGGGCTTTCTGGTGCCGATCTACCTGCTCACGCACCTGGCGGTCTTCGCGCGCCTCGCCAGGGCGCGCGAGGCGATCGCGCCGGTACGTGACGCCTGGGTCTAGGGCCAGCGGCCCCCGCTCGTCGCGATCTCGGCGTCGTGCTGGCCGATGCCCGGCGGCGCCCGGCGGATCTTGGGGCGGGCGCCGTCGAAGGAGATCGGCAGCGCGACCAGCGAGAAGTCGTCGCCGGGCATCGGCTGGATCATATCGAGCGCGGCCGCCTGCGGGTGCGCCGCCGCCTCGGGCAGGCTGTTGATGATCGAGCACGGCACGCCCTCGGCCTCCAGCACGTCGATCCACTCGCCCTTGCTGCGGGTCGCCATGATCTCGTCGATCATCGCGCACAGCACGGCCCGGTTCTCGACGCGGGTGGCGTTGGTCGTGAAGCGCGGGTCCTTCACCCACTCCGGATGGCCCAGCACGCTGGCGAGTTTGACGAAGAGCCGGTCGTTGCCGGCGGCGACGATGACGGGTCCCGTCTTCGTCTCGAACGCCTGGAACGGCACGACGCGGTTGCTGCCGGTGCGGTGACGCTCGGGCACCACGCCGGAGGCCCGGAAGCTCGCGTAGTGCCCCTTGAGCCAGGCCAAGCCGGTCTCGAAGAGCGAGGTGTCCACGACGCACCCGCGACCGGTCGCCGCGCGGCCGACCAGCGCGCTCAGCACGCCCATCGCCGCCCACATGCCGGTGCCGTAGTCGAGGATCGAGGTGCCGATGCGCGTGGGCGGGCCGCCCTCGTCGCCGTTCATCATCATGAGGCCGGAGAACGCCTGCACCATCGGCTCGTAGCCGGGCTTGAGCTTCAGCGGGCCGGTGCGGCCGAACGCCCAGACCGAGCAGTAGATCAGCTTCGGGTAGCGCTTCGTCAGCACGTCGGCGCCGAGACCCAGCGCCTCCAGCGAGCCGGGCTTGAGGTTTTGCACGAGGACGTCGGCCGCGCCGATCAACGGCAGCAGCCGCTCGACGGCCACCTTGTCCTTCAGATCAACGGTGATCGAACGCTTGTTGGCGTTGACGGCGAGGTAGCCCGGCGAGGTCCCCTTGTGGAACGGCGGGCCCCAGCGGCGGGCGTCGTCACCCTCGGGCCGCTCGATCTTGATGACGTCGGCACCCATGTGGGCGAGGATCTCGGCGGCGACCGGGCCGGCCAGGTTCTGCGCGATCTCGACGACGCGCACACCCTCGAGGGGCAGCATCAGCGGAACAGCGAGCGGGCGATGACCATACGATGCACCTCCGAGGGCCCCTCGCCGATGCGGCGCACGCGGGCCTCGCGATACCAGCGCTCCAGCGGGAACTCCTTGGACACCCCATAGCCGCCGTGGATCTGCACGGCCGCGTCGATCACGCGCCCGAGGACTTCACTCGAGTACAGCTTGGCGATCGAGGCCTCCACCCGGGCGTCCTCGCCGCGGTCGGCCTTCCAGGCGCCCTCCCAGATGAGCCAGCGGCACGCGCGCAGCTCCACCTCGGCGTCGGCCAGCATCCATTGAATGGCCTGGCGCTGGCTGAGCGGGGCGCCGAACGTCGAGCGCTGCTTGGCGTGGGCGATCGCCATGCGATGCGCGGCCACCGCCACGCCCAGGTTGCAGGCGGAGTACGGGAAGCGGTTCTTCACGAGCAGATCGAAGGCGAGGTCGAGCCCCTGGCCCTCGGCGCCGACGAGCGCGTCGCCCGGCAGCTCGCAATCCTCGAAGACCACGTCGTTGGGGATGGACTGGGTGCGGATCGTGCGGATCGGCGTCGCGGTGAAGCCGGGCGTGCCGGGCTCGAGGATGAAGCAGGAGATGCCGGCCCGGCCCTTCTCCTTGTTGGTGCGGGCGAACACGACGCCCCATTTCCCGTTGTGCGCGCTGGAGATGAAGACCTTCCGCCCGTTCAGCACCCATTTGTCGCCGCGCCGCTCGGCGCGCGTCTGGATGGCGCCGGCCGGATCGGAGCCGCCCGAGGGCTCGGTGATGGCAAAGAAAGTCCGCCAGCCCTCGCGCACCGTCGGCACCGCGTACTTCTGGATCTGCGCCTCGGTCCCGGCCCAGATCGCCGGCGGCGGGTAGCGGCCGAAGACGCCGCACCCCGGGCTGTAGAGCCCCATGCGGTGCTGCGACATCTCCTCGAGGACCACCGACATGCTGAAGGTGTCCAGCCCGCCGCCGCCGTACTTCTCGGGCGCTCCGAGCGCCCACAGGCCGGCCGCCTTCGTCTTGGCCCCCAGCCGCTCGAAGTCCTCGTCGGGGATGCCGGGCGCGTCGGGATCGATCCGCTGCTCGAGCGGGATGATCTCCTCGCGGATGAAGCGGCGGATCTGCTCGCGCAGAATACGCAGCTCGTCGGGAAGGGTGAACCCTGGAAACATCGCCATGGGCCGGGATGATACCATCGCCGCCATGGCCGACGAGATCCTCACCAGTGTCGCTGACGGCATCGCCACCCTGACCATGAACCGCCCCGAGAAGCGCAACGCCATGAACGGCGCCATGCTGACGGGGTTGCGCGCGGCCTTCGATGACCTCGAGACCCGGCGCGACGTGCGCGTCGTCGTCGTCCGGGGCGCCGGCCCGGCGTTCTGCGCGGGCATGGACCTCAAGGAGATGGAGTCGCGCGGCGGCGCCCGCGACCCCGAGGGCGACGTGGTCGCCGTGCTCCAGCGGGTCGAGCGCTCGCGCCACCCGACCATCGCCCTCGTCCAGGGCGACGCGATCGCCGGCGGCTGCGAGCTGGCGCTGCACTGCGACCTCCGGGTGATGGCCGAGACCGCCCGCATCGGCATGCCGCTGTCGCGGATCGGGATGATCGTCCCCTTCCCGCTCGGCCAGAAGCTGGTCGAGGTCATCGGCCCCGCCCACACCCGCCACCTGCTGTTCACCGGGCGGCCCGTCGACGGCCGCCGGGCCTTCGAGATCGGCATGGTGCACCAGGTGGTGCCGGCCGCCGAGGTGGAGTCCGCCACCTACACGCTGGCGCGGAGCATCGCCGACAACGCGCCGCTGTCGCTGGCGGGCATGAAGGCCGTCATCCTCCGCGCGGTCGCCGCCCGCCCGGCGGTCGCTCACGACGACCTCGACGCTGCCGCGCTGCAAGCTCGCAAGAGCGCCGACGCCAGCGAGGGCCGCCGCGCGATGCTCGAGAAGCGCAAGCCCGTCTTCCGCGGCGAGTGACCCCCGCCGCCCTCCAAGGGAGCCGCTCATGAAGCTCGTGCGTTACGGCCGCCCCGGTCAGGAGAAACCCGGTCTCGTCGACGCCGACGGCGTCCTGCGCGACCTCTCCCGCGTCGTGAAGGACATCACGCCGGCCGTGCTGGCACCGGCCGCTCTCAAGCGCCTGCGCGGGGTGAAGACGGCGCGGCTGCCGGTGGTGCGCGGGCGCCCGCGACTGGGCTGCCCGCTGGCCGGCATCGGCAAGATGGTCTGCATCGGCCTCAACTACACCGACCACGCCGAAGAGGTCGGCATGGCGCTGCCCAAGGAGCCGACCGTCTTCATCAAGGCGCCCAGCGCGGTGTGCGGCCCCGACGATCCCACCGTGCGGCCGCGCGGCGGCGTCAAGCTCGACTACGAGGTCGAGCTGGCGGCGGTGATCGGTCGCGACGCGCGCCACGTCGAGGAGGGCCAGGCGCTGCGCCACGTCGTCGGCTACTGCATCGTCAACGACGTCTCCGAGCGGGCGTTCCAGATGGAGCACGGCGGCACCACCACCAAGGGCAAGAGCGCGGACACCTTCGGTCCGGTCGGCCCCTGGCTGGTGACCGCCGACGAGATCGGCGATCCCCAGGCGCTCGAGCTGTGGACGACGGTCAACGGCGAGCGCCGCCAGCAGGGCACCACCGCCAAGATGATCTTCACCGTCGCCTCGCTGGTCGCCTACGTCAGCCGGTTCATGTCGCTGCGCACCGGCGACCTGATCTCCACCGGCACGCCGGCCGGCGTCGGCCACGGCTTCAAGCCGCCGCGCTACCTGCAGCCGGGCGACGTGGTCGAGCTGGGCATCAGCGGGCTGGGCACCCAACATCATCGGATCGTGGAGGCGAAGTGATGGCGAAGCGGCGCGTCGTGCTCACCGGGGCGTCCGGGTACGTCGCTCAGCGCATGTTCAAGGCGCTCGACGAGCGCTGGGACGTGGTCCCCATCGATATCAGCGCGACCACACGCGACGGCAAGTCGGTGCCGCGCCTGGTAGTCGCCGACCTCACGCAGCCCGACCGCAACGCCTACCGCGCGCATTTCCGCGGCGCCGACGCCGTCATCCACTGCGGCTTCGTGCGCGCGCCGGGCATGACCGCCGACACCTGGCAGGACAACAGCGACGCGAAATTCCAGGCCGAGCACGCCAACGTCGCGCTCGCCTACAACGTCTACCGGGTCGCGCTGGAGGAAGGCGTGCGCCGGGTCGTGGTGTGCAGCTCCAACCACGCCTCCGACTACTACGAGCGTCTCGTGTGGGACGGCCGGGTGGACATGGTCACGCCCGAGATGCCGCCGCGCTCGGACAACTGGTACGGCTGGTCCAAGGCATCCTACGAGCTGCTCGGCTTCGTGTTCGCCACCGGCAAGGTGGACGGGCGCACGCTGGAGGTCGTGCAGTGGCGCATCGGCGGCCCGCGCGACAACGATCTCGACACCATCGCGCCGGGCGACATCCCGACGATGCACCGGGCGCTCGGGGCCTATCTCTCCGCGCGGGATCAGACCCAGCAAGCGATCCGCATGGTGGAGACCCCGGACATCACCGACGACAACGGCATCCCGTTCCTGATCGTCTACGGCATCAGCGGCAACACGCACCGGTTCTGGAGCCTGGCGAGCGCCAAGCGCAAGATCGGCTACAAGCCCGAGGACGACAGCCAGGTGAACTTCGCCGACCAGATCGCCGCGATCGCCCGCGCCGCCAAACGACAATGACCGTCGTCCTCGGCACCGCGACTCCGGGCGGTGGCTTTCCCGTCTACGGTGACGCTGTGGCGGCGACGCTGAACGACGTCGATCCCTCGCTCGGCGTCACGACGCGCAATACCAAGGGCAGCACCGAGAACGTCCCCCTGCTCGAGGCCGGTCAGCTCGACCTGGCCCTCGTGCAGGGCGAGGTCGCCTACGAGGCGCTGCGCGGCATCGGCCGTCCACCGGCGGATCTGAAAATCTTCGCCGCCATGTATTCGACGCCGGGGATGTTCGTCCTCCGCGGTGACTCGCCCGTACGCGCCATCGAGGATCTCCGCGGCCAGCCGGTCGTGTTCGGGGCCCGCGGCTCGGGACTGGTGATCCTCGCCCGCTACGTGCTCGACGGGCTCGGCCTCGATCAGGCGCGCGACTTCGAGGCGATCTACCTCGACCGGGCCGGTGACGGCCCCGCCATGGTCCTCGACGGCCGCGCCACCGCGCTGTGGGGCGGCGGCATCGGCTGGCCGGGGTTCACGACGGTGACGAGCGCCGGCGGACGTCTTCTCGCACCCGACAGCGAGGGCATCCGCCGCATCCAGGCCAAGCACACCTTTCTCAAGACGCTGACCGTCCCGGCCGGCTCGTACCCCGGCCAGCGCGAGCGGATCGTCTCGGTCGGCTCGTGGAGCTTCATCATGGCGCGGCCCGGGCTCAGCGACGACGTCGTCTATCGCCTGGCCCGCGCGCTCCACGCCGCCGCGCCGGCGCTGGCGGAGCGGCTGCCCCAGGCGGCCGAGACGACCACGGCCAACACGCTGGCCGCGGCTCCAAGTCCTGAGCTGATCCATTCCGGCGTCCGGCGCCTGCTCCGGGAACTGGGCATCACCTGAGCGACCGCACCACGAGGAGGATCGCCATGAAGCGACTCGCATGCCTGATCGCCGTCGCGCTGCTCGGGCTGGCCCTGAGCGCGCTGGCGCTGACCGCGCGCGCGCAGTCCCCGACTCCGCTGGCCGCCGCCGTGGGCGGCAACATGAACCACGTGCCGAGCTTCGTCGGCGTCGAGAAGGGCATCTTCCTCAAGCACGGCATCGACCTGAAGCTGAAGGTGCTCGCCACCGGCCAGGAGATGTCCAAGGCCCTGCAGGCCGGCGAGGTGCAGATCATCGGCTCGGCGTTCTCCAACTATCCCGTCGCCGTCGAGCGGGGCATGGCCGCCAAGGGCGTGGTGGGCATGATGGGCGACCGCACCAGCCGCTACTCCGACCAGCCGGTCAGCGTGTGGACGCGCAAGGGCAGCGGCGTGACGAAGATCGAGGACCTCGCCGGCAAGAAGGTCGGCCTGGCGGTCGGCGGGACCGGCGACGAGTACCTCACCGTGCTGCTCAAGCGGAAGGGCGTGCCGCGCGACAAGGTCACGTTCCTCAACGTGCCGCCCGGCAACACCCTGTCGACGCTGCAGGGTGGCAGCGTGGACGCCGTCACGGTGTGGGAGCCGTTCGGCTCGCTGATCGAGGCCAAGGTACCCGACGCCGTGCTGGTGGCGCGGGGCGGCGGCCACGTCGCCTACTACATCAACATGGCCATCGTGACCGACCTCATCGACAAGAGCCCCGAGGTGGTGGAGCGCTACGTGATCGGCGTGGCCGAGGCCGCCCAGTACACCCGCAAGAACCTCGACGAGGCGGCGGAGATCGCCACCCGCTGGGCACCCGGGCTCGACGCCGCCGTCGCCCGCCAGGCGCTCCGCCACATGACCTTCGACCCGCGGATCACGCCCCACACCCTCGCCGCCTGGGATGAAAACGTCCGCCTCTTGCTCGACCAGAAGAAGCTGCGAGCGGCGCTGCCGTGGCAGCAAGGCATCGAGCTCCGGTTCATCGACAAGGTGACCAAGAGCCACCCGCAGCTGTTCTCGGACCTCAAGTCGGCGCGTTGACGGCGAAGATCGCCCTGCGTCGGCCTCGGCCACGAGTACGTCAACCCGTTCACGCGCGAGCGCGTGGTCGCGCTCGACGGACTCGAGCTCGACGTCGCCGACGGCGAGTTCGTCACCGTGGTGGGGCCGAGCGGGTGCGGCAAGACCACGCTGCTGGGCATCCTGGCCGGTCTCGTCACCCCCACCCGCGGCCGCGTGCTCGTCGACGGCCGGCCGGTGACCGGACCCGGCCGCGACCGCGGCGTCGTCTTCCAGGAGTTCGCCATCCTGCCGTGGCGCACGGTCGAGAAGAACATCGCCCACGGCCTGGAGATCCAGGGCGTGCCGAAGACCGAGCGCGCGGCCACCGTGCGCCACTTCGTCGACCTGATCGGGTTGCAGGGGTTCGAGAAGAAGTACCCGCACGAGCTGTCGGGCGGCATGCGCCAGCGGGTGGCGGTGGCCCGCACGCTGGCGGCGAACCCCGACGTCATGCTGATGGACGAGCCGTTCGCGGCCGTCGACGCCCAGACCCGCATCACCCTGCAGGAAGAGCTGAATGCCATCGCCCAGGCCACGCGCAAGACGATCCTGTTCGTCACCCACAACGTGGAGGAGGCGGTGTTCCTCGGCGATCGCTGCTGCATCGTGTCGCGCCGGCCCGGTCGCGTGAAGGCGCTGGTGCCCGTCGCGATCCCGCGCGCGCAGCGCACCTGGAAGCTGTTCACCTCCGACCCGGCCTTCAGCGCGATCAAGGACCGCGTGCTGCGGCTGGTGCGCGAGGAGGTGAGCGTCGAGGAGCCGGACCGGTGACCCGCTCCCGGGAGGTCGTGGCCACGTGGCTCGTCGTCCTCGGCGGTGGCGTCGCCGCGTGGGCGCTGGCGGCGGCCACGCTGCCCGTGCCCGACTACTACCTGCCGCCGCCCACGGCGGTGCTGGCCGCGTTCGTCGACCTGGTCGCCAAGGGCATCCTGCCGGTCTACGTCGGCGAGAGCCTGCGGCGCATCCTGATCGCCGCGGTGTTCGCGCTGGTGATCGGCGTGCCGATCGGCGTGCTGCTCGGCATGAGCCGCCGCGTCGCCGACTTCTTCTATCCCATCCTGAACTTCTTCCAGTCGGTCTCGGGGGTGGCGTGGCTGCCCCTCATGCTGGTCTGGTTCGGCTTCGGCGAGCGGACGATCCTGGTCGCCGTCAACTACACCGTGCTCTTCCCGGTGATCTTCAACGCGCTGCTCGGCGTGCGCAGCGTCCCCCGCCTCTACGAGAACGCGCTGCGGACGCTGGGCGCCGGCCGCTGGCGCATCGTGCGCGACGTGGTGCTGCCGGGCGCGCTGCCGAGCATCGCCACCGGCCTGCGCCTGGGCCTGGCCTACGGCTGGCGCGCGCTCATCGCCGCCGAGATGCTGGTCGGCGCCCACGGCCTCGGCTTCATGATCTTCAACGCGCAGAACTTTCACCTCACCGCCCGGATCATGCTCGGCATGGGCATCATCGGCGTGCTGTGGCTGCTGCTCGACTACTTCCTGCTGCGCCCGCTCGAGGAAGCCACCATCGCGCGCTGGGGCCTGGTGCAGCGATGACGCCCCGGGCCCCGCTACAGTGATGCGCGTGCTCCGCGGCGCCGCGCCGTTTGCCGTGCTCCTCGTGGCCTGGACCCTCGTCACCCGCGCCGGCCTCGTGTCCGCGCTCTTCCTGCCGCCGCCGTCCGACGTGCTGCGCGCGGCCTGGGAGCAGGCGCTGGACGGCTCGCTGTGGATCAACGTCGCCGCCAGCCTGGGCCGCGTGCTGCTGGGCGTCGTCTTCAGCGTGCCGCTGGCGGTGGCGCTCGGCGTGGTGGTCGGCCTCAACCGGCGCCTGGCCCCGGTGATCGAGCCGATCGTCGGCTTCTTCAACGCGCTGTCGGGCATCGCCTGGCTGCCGCTGGCCATCACCTGGTTCGGCCTGGGCTGGGCCAGCGTGACCTTCATCATGTTCAACACGATCTTCTTCCTGGTGTTCTTCAACACGCTGGTCGGCGTGCGCACGGTGCCGCGCCTCTTCGAGCACGCGGTGCGCACCATGGGCGGCTCACGCCGTCACGTCATCCTCCAGGTGCTGATCCCCGGCGCCCTGCCCAGCATCGTGACCGGCCTGCGCCTGAGCATCGGCTTCGGCTGGCGCGCGCTGATCGCCGCCGAGATGATCGCGACCTCCACCGGGCTCGGCTTCCTCATCTACAACGCGTCCAACTTCCACCAGAGCGACACGATCCTGGTCGGCATCATCACGATCGGCCTGCTGTGGCTGGCCACCGACCGTCTGCTCCTGCAGCCGCTCGAGCGCCGCACCATCGAGCGCTGGGGCATGGTCTCCAGCGCGCCATGAGGCTGCTGCGGCACCGCACCGTGGCGTTCCTGCTGGTGGTCGCCGCGCTGGCCGCGGGCTGGGAGGCCTTCGTCGCGCTCTCGGCGCCGCGCCGGCTGGCGCCGGAGGTGGCGGCGGCGCTGGCGCGCGAGCCGCGGCTGAACGTCGCCGTGCGGCTGGGCTTCGCGCCCGAGGAGTTCCACATCCGCCTGTTCCAGGGCTACGGGGTCGTGCGGGGCGTGCAGGGCACGACGGTCCTGCTCGACCGCGTGCGCGCCGAGGACGTCGGCCGGCTCGCCCGCTACTACTGGGTGCGCAGGATCACGCTGCAGCGATGACGTGGAGTACACTTCGCCGCTGGAGGCAGCCATGCGAGTCCTGGTGACGGGGGCGGCGAGCGGGATCGGGCGGGCGACGTGTCTGCGACTGGCGCGCGACGCGCGGGCGGCGGGCAAGGGGGCGCAGGTCGCGGCGGTCGACGTCGGGCCGTCGCCCGGGCTGGATCGTCTGGTCGAGGAGCTTCGCACGCTCGGCGCCGAGGCGTTGCCGCTGCACGGCGACATGGGCACCGCGCAGGCCCCCGCGCAGGTCGTCGACGAGGCCGTCAAGCGCTTCGGCGGCCTCGAGGGTCTCGTCAGCAACGCCGGCGTGAACCGGCCCGGCCCGCTGGCCCAGTACTCCGTGGCGGACTGGGACTTTCTCTTCGCCGTGAACACGCGGGCCACGTGGCTGCTGGCCAAGGCCGCGTACCCAGCGCTCAAGGCTTCCGGCGGCGCCATCGTGGCGACCGGCTCGATGTCCGGCAGCAACCCGCACGCGAACCTCGGCGCCTACGGTCCGAGCAAGGCGGCGGTCATCATGCTGGTCCGGGTGCTGGCGCAGGAATTCGGGCGCGACGGCATCCGCGTGAACGCCGTATCGCCCGGCATGGTGCGCACCGGCATGACCGCCGCCGTCTACGCCGACGCGGCCCTGGCCGCCGAGCGCGACGCCCTGGTTCCCCTGGGGCGCGTCGCCACGCCGGAGGACATGGCCGACGTGATCGCGTTCCTGCTCGGTCCCGACGCGCGCTACGTCAACGGCCACGACCTGGTCGCCGACGGCGGCGTCAGCGGCAACTTTCTCGGGCGCCTGCCAGGAATTACAAGAATCCCTCGCGGCTGAGCGGTCGTTCGTTCGACGTCCATCTGTCACATGGCGATCAGCCATGACGCCGCGCGAGCCGCCGTCTGCCGATCCGCACGACACTTCGGTGACGGCCACGATTGGTGCAACTTTTGCTCAGTGCGCCCCCATGAGACTCGGCCGGCCCACCACGGCGATTTCCCTCCGGACGCATTTGCTGCTCCTCGTCGCCGCGATCCTGCCGCTCGGCGCGCTCACGACCAGCCTCGTCCTGCAGGCGGATTCGTCGGGGACAGGGTGGTTCGGCGTCGCGGCCGCGCTGCTCGCCGTCGCGCTCGTCCTGACGGTCATCGTCGCCCGCCGCATCGCCGACGTCGCCTCCGCCGTCACCAGCGCGGCCCGCGCGATCGGCCACGGCGAGGCGCCCGCCCTCGGCCCCTTCCCCATCCGAGAGCTGGACGAGCTGGCGCGTGCGGTGGCGGCCGCCGGCACCGCGCGCCGCGACACCGAGAGCCGCCTGCGGACCGCCGAGGTCCGGCTGGCGGGCATGCTGGGGGCGGCCCCGGCGGCGATCATGTGCATCGACCAGCATCGCCGTGTGATCCTCTTCAATAGCGCCGCCGAGACGCTGTTCGGCTGCCCGGCCAGCGAGGCCATCGGCGTCGCCGCCGACCGGTTCTTCTCCCAGCGCTTCCTGCGGCTGATCGACGCCCACCTCGAGGGCGCCCGCGGCCGGCTCCGCGCCATCGCGGTCGGCCCCGCGGACAGCCCGGTCGGCTTCCGCCGCGACGGCACCGAGTTCGCGCTCGACGCCGCCGTGTCGCTGGTCGACGGCGCCGGCGGTCCTCTCTGCTTGCTCGTCCTGCGCGACGTCACCGAGGTCAAGCGGCGCGAGGGCGAGCGGGCCGAGCTGCTCCGGCGTGAGCAGGCCGCGCGCACCGAGGCCGAGCTGGCCGCGCAGCAGTCCTGGCTGCTGGCCGAGGCGAGCCGGATGCTCACGCTGTCGGCCGACTACGCCACGACCCTGGCGGGGCTCGCCCGGCTGGCGGCCGGGAGCTTCGCGGACTGGTGTGTCATCGACCTCGTCGGCGACGACGGCGAGCTGCGACGGCTGGCCGTCGCTCACGCCGACCCCGCCCGCGAGCACCTGGCGCAGCTCTTCCAGGCGCGTTCCCTGACGGGCTCCGACCTGCCCGAGGCGCTGAGCGAGGCGCTCGCCAGCGGCCACGCCGAGCTCGTGGCCGAAGTGGACGCCGAGGAGCGGCGCCGGCTCGTCCGGGGCGAGGAGCAGGAGCGTCTGGTCGATGGGCTCGGCCTGCGCTCGGCGATGCTCGTGCCGCTCGTCAGTCGGGGCCACGTCGTGGGGGCGCTGACGCTGGTGCGCGGCGCCGCCGGCGAGCCCTACACTCCGGACGACCTCGCAACGGCCCAGGAGCTGGCGGACCGCGCGGCCAGCGCCGCCGATCACAGCCTCCAGTACCGGCGCGCGCAGGAGGCGCACGCCCGCTTCGCCGGGCTCGTGGACGGCCTCGACGCGATCGTGTGGGAGGCCGATCCGGCCACGCTCGGGCTGACCTTCGTCAACCATCGCGCCGAGAGCCTGCTGGGTCATCCGCAGCGGCAGTGGCTGGGCGACGCCTCCTCCTGGACGCGCCTGATCCATCCCGACGACCGCGAGGCCGCACTGGCCGAGCTGCGCGGGCAGACGGCGGCCGGTCTCGAGTGCCGGCTCGAATACCGCATGATCGCGGCCGACGGCCGGCTCGTCTGGATCAACAACATCGTGCAACCCGTCCGGCAGGACGACGGCGCCGTCAGCCAGCTGCGCGGCCTGATGATCGACATCACCGACCGCAAGCGCCTGGCCGAGGAGCGCGATCGGCTGCTGGCCGCCGAGCAGGCGGCGCGCGCCGACGCCGAGGCGAGTGCGGAGCGCGCGCGATTCCTGGCCGAGGCCGGCGACCTGCTGTCGTCCTCGCTCGACCGGGCCGCGACGCTCGACAGCCTGGTGGGGCTGGCGGTGCCGGCCTTCGCCGACTGGTGTCTTGTCCACCTCACCGAGCCCATCGCCGGCCGCCGCCTGCACGCCGCCGGCGCCGACGCGGACGGCACGCGCGTGGCCGAGGCGGTGGAGCGGCTGTCGCCGGCGCTGGAGCTGCCGGCGCTGCTGCCGTTCCTCGAGCGGATGCAGGCCGGCGAGCCGCTGCTGGTGCCGGAGATCGGCCCCGCCTGGCTCGAAGGGCTGCAGCTCCTGCAGCAGCTTGCCCCGAAGTCCGTGATGGTGGTGCCGCTGGTTGCCCGCGGGCGCACGGTGGGGACGCTGTCGTTCATCGCCACCCGCTCCGAGCGTCGCTACGGCGCGGCCGACCTGGCCCTGGCCCGTGACCTCGCGCACCGCGCGGCCATCGCTGTCGACAACGCCCGGCTCTACGCCGAGGCCGAGGGCGCCAACCGGGCGAAGGACCAGTTCCTGGCCACGCTTTCCCACGAGCTGCGCACCCCCCTCACCGCCATGCTCGGCTGGGTGTCGATGCTGCGCTCCGGCCGGCTGAGCGGTGACGAGGCCGCCGGCGCCCTGGCCAGCATCGAGCGCAACACGCGCGTGCAGGCCCAGCTCATCAACGACCTGCTCGACGTCTCGCGCATCGTGGCCGGCAAGCTGCAGATCGACAAGCGCCCCGTCGACCTGCGCGTCGTCATCGAGTACGCGCTGGACTCGGTGCGACGCGAGACGGAAGGCCGCCGGCACACCGTCACCTGCACGATCGATCCCGAGGCCGCCTGGGTGGCCGGCGACGCCATGCGCCTGCAGCAGATCGTCGTCAACCTGCTGGGCAACGCCGCCAAGTTCACCGCCGAGGGCGGCCACATCGACGTGCGCCTCGACCGCCACGAGGGCCTCGCCCGCGTGACGGTGAGCGACACCGGCCAGGGCATCGAGCCGGCCATGCTGCCCCACATCTTCGAGAGCTTCCGGCAGGCCGACAGCAGCAGCACCCGGCGTCACGGCGGCCTGGGGCTCGGGCTCGCGATCGTGCGCCGGCTGGTCGCGCTGCACGGCGGCCGCGTGGCCGCCACCAGCGCCGGGCGCGGCCACGGCGCCACGTTCTCCGTCCACCTGCCCCTCCTCCCGGAAGACGCCCGTCCGCTCGCCGTCGCGACCGGCCCCGAGATCCGGCGGCCGCGCGAGGACGCCGGCCTGCCGCGCCTGGACCGGATCCGCGCCCTCGTCGTCGACGACCACGAGGACTCGCGCCGGTTCGTGCAGACGGTGCTGGCGGACTGCGGCGCCGAGGTGTTCGTCGCCGACTCCGTCGACGCGGCGCTCGACGTACTGTCCGGCACGTTCGTGGACGTCCTCGTCAGCGACATCGGGATGCCGGGTGCCGACGGCTATGACCTGATCACACGCATCCGCGAAAAGGAGCGCGAGCACGGCGGGCGGATCCCGGCGGTCGCCCTCACGGCCTACGCGGGCGAGGACAATCGCGACCGTGCCCTCGCGGCCGGGTTCACGGCGCACGTCACCAAGCCGGTCAGCCCCAACGCCCTCGTCCGCATCATCGCGGACGCGATCGGACGGCCGGCGCTTTTGTAACCCGATCCGCCCGCGTTCACCCGCCCCGCGCCGTATCGGTACCACCGCACTCTCCCGTCGCGCGGGGGTGCAGGACGTCGATCGCCCAGTGCACGTTCAGCCGCTCGCCCAGCCAGGCCGGGGTCGTCGTCCGCGCGTGCAGATCCAGCCCCGCCGCCTGGTGCCGCGCTCGCAGGGCTCCGCACGGATCGCCGGGCGCCGGCGGGATCGTCCGCGTCCGGGCGCCGACCTCCACCACGCGCCCGTCGGGGTCGTGTCGCATGACCACTCGGCTGGCGTCGCACGCCAGGCGCTGGGACGTTCCCGCGGGAACGCGCGCCGTCCTCGAGGACCGATTGACCGGGCGCATCGGAGTCCGTCAGGACTTCGGCATCGACGTGAACCACCACCAGGTCGCGCTCGCCCGGGGCGCCGGGATCGATGCCATGGTGGAGGGCGGTCTCCGCGAGCAGGGCGAGGGCATCCGCCTGCTGCTGGACCAGCGTCGGCGGGTCGGCCTCCGACTCCCGAGCGCGCGCCTGCTGATACAGCGTCTCGCGGGCGGCGGCGAGCGCCTGCACGAGCAGGGCACCGATCTCCGGGGTCAGCCGTCCGCGGACGATCACCGTACCGTCGCTGTCCGGATACGCGTGCAGGGTTCGGCTCGCATGCTGCCGGGCGGCCTCCCGGGCCTCGGCCTGCCGGTCCACCTGCCGCCAGCCGCGCACGATGCGCTGTCAAGACCTAAAGCGCTCGACGCTGACTCAGGCAGAGTGTCGTCCGAGCTTGATGAGAGCCGCGACGACGACACCAACAACGCCATAGAGAACCGCGTTGACCAGGATGAGGATTGTGTAGACGAGGATGACATCGCTCGTCGTCGAGCCACCCTGGAGGGCCATCAGGCCGAACGACGCCGGCCACGACATCGAACCCGGCGGCTATGACGCGGTGGCGGCGTGGTCCTTCTGGTGGAAGTAGTTGGCGCTGTAGAAGGCCTTGACCAGATCGCCGTAGACGGCCGACTCGTAGTGCGGCGAGTCCTCGCGCGTGGTGCAGCTCGGCAGGCACTCGATGGTCGCGGCGATGCTGGGGCTGTAGAAGAAGGCGATCGAGTAGCGGTCGCGGCCGGAGTCGTTGACCACGCCGTGGGGCGTGGAGAGGAAGCGGTCGTTGGACCAGCGCTTCATGACGTTGCCGAGGTTGACCAGGAAGGTGCCCTCGATCAGCGGGGGCGCCAGCCACTCGCCGCTCGGCAGCCGGACGGCGAGGCCTGGCGTGTCCTCGCGGGCCAGGAAGGTGATGAACGAGTTGTCGGTGTGGGGCCCCTGCCCGAACTGCTCGGGGTCGTCGATCTCCTGCGGCGGGTAGTGCAGGAAGCGCAGGTTGACGTGGGCCTCGCCGGCGAAGTGCGGGGCGAAGAAGCCGGCTGGCATGTCGAGCGCGCGGGCGAGCAACGGCAGCATGCGCTCGCCGAAAGCCTCCATCGTCTTGAAGTAGCGAACCATCGCCGCGCGCATCCGCTCGTGGCCGGCCGGCCACTGGTTGGCGCCGCGCAGCGGGGTACCGGCAACGACGTCCGGGTGGTCGGCTCCACGATCGTGGCTGATGAAGAAGCTCTCGTTGAAGTTGGGCCGGGTCGCCTTGTGCACCGTCGAGGCCTTCTGGATGCTTTCGTTGACGGGCAGATAGCCGATGTTGTTCTGATTGAGCTTGAGGGCCAGCTTGGCCTCGAGCGGCAGCGCGTGGAACTCGCGCGAGGCCTCGAAGGCGGCGTCGATCAGCGACTGGGGCACCCCGTGGCCGGCCACGTAGAAAAAGCCGACGCGCTCGCTGGCCTCGCGCACCTGGGCGGCGACCCCCTCGAGCCCGCCCGGCTCACCGGCGAACGCCGGGGTCACGTCGATCACGGGGATGGCGCGACTCACCTGCTCGGGGTCCTTCACCGCCATGGCCTTGAAGATGTTCATCGACGGGCCTCCAGTCGGGGCAGTACCTGTTCCTTGAGCAGCGTCACCGAGTGCTCCCAGGCCGCCCGCGGCTGCCACTCGTGGGCGATCACCAGCAGCGTGCCGAACCCGCCGACCGCCTCGCCGAGGGCCGCCACCTTGCGGGCCACGGTCTCGGGGCTGCCGACGATCCAGATGTTCTCCATCAAGTACTCGAGCGTCACGTCCGAGTCCGGCATCGCCGGATCGTGCTTGAGCATCTCGAAGCCGCGCAGCTTCGGGAGGAGCCTCAGGAAGTAGTCCCGATAGTCGCGTGCCAGCGTGCCGGCCAGCGCCTCGCGCCGCGCCTGGGCGTCGGTGTCGGCGACGTACACGTCACGCGCGATCCGCCAGGTGGCGCGATCGGCCGAGCGCCCGACCCGGGCCGCGCCGGCGGCGACGGCGTCCCAGTGGGTCTTCAAGATCCGGGGCGGAACGAAGTTGATGCTCATCGGGATGTAGCCGCGCTCGCCCGCCAGCCCCAGGGTCTCCGAGCTGGACGACACGCCGGCCACCCCGATCGGCGGGTGCGGCCGCTGGTACGGCTTCAAGTGCAGCCGCAGGCCGATGTCCTCCTGCGGCTCGGGAATGCGGAAGCGCCAGTGCCGCGTCTTCGACTCGTACACGCCGGGCTTGGGGTCGTTCCAGAGCTCGATGACGGTGTCGAGGATCTCGCGCGTGATGCCGCGCTGCTGGCCGCTCTTGCCGTCGACCTCGAACAGCTCGAAGTCACCCGGAAACCCGCCCGAGCCCACGCCCCAGTAGAAGCGGCCGCGGGCCATCTGGTCGAGCTGGGCGATGCGCTGGGCCAGCATCAGCGGATCGTGATTGGGCAGGCACGACACCCCGGTGGCCAGCTTCATCTGCGTCGTCACACCGAGCGCCCGCGCGATGAACAGGTCCGGGCACGGGATGTTCTCCCACTGCGCCGTGAAGTGCTCGCCGATCCACGCCTCCTCGTAGCCGAGGCGATCAAGGGTCGCGAGCTGCTCCAGATCGTCGTCGAGGGTCTGGGCGATATCCGCCCCGGGCGGATGCAGGGGCATCGCGAAGTAGCCGAGTCGCATGGGCGTGATTCTACCGTATTCGGACCGTGGTACCCTTCGGGCTCATGGCGACCATTCAAGCCTCCCTCCTCGACGAAGCCCGTGGGCTGCTCGACGAGACGATCGAGCTGCGCCGGCGCATCCACCGGCAGCCCGAGATCGGGCTGACGCTGCCGCGCACGCAGCAGGTCGTGCTGGACGCGCTGGCGCCGCTGGGGCTGGAGATCCGCACCGGCACCAGGACGACCTCGGTCGTCGCCACGCTCGAGGGTGCGCGACCCGGCGCGACGATGCTGCTGCGCGCCGACATGGACGCGCTGCCGCTGCAGGAGGACACGGGGCTGCCCTTCGCCTCCGAGGTCGCGGGCGCCATGCACGCGTGCGGTCACGACACCCACGTGGCGATGCTGCTGAGTGCCGCGCGCATGCTGGCCGCGCGGCGGGCGATCCTGGCCGGCCGCATCGTGTTCATGTTCCAGCCCGGCGAGGAGGGCTACCACGGCGCCCGCGTGATGATCGAGGAGGGGCTGCTCGACGGCGCCTACAAGCCGGACGCCGCGTTCGGGCTGCACGTGGGTGCGCGCCATCCGGCCGGCGTCATCGCCACCCGGGGCGGCGCCCTGCTGGCCTCCGGTGACACGTTCCAGATCGTCGTGCGCGGCGAGGGCGGCCACGCCTCCGCGCCGCACGACTGCATCGATCCGATCCCCATCGCCTGCGAGATCGTCCAGGCGTTCCAGACGCTGACGACCCGCCGGGTGAACGCGTTCGACCCCGCCGTGCTCACCGTGGCCAAGATCGAGGCCGGCACCACGCGCAACATCATCCCGGAGACCGCCAGCTTGCTCGGCACGATCCGGACGGTGTCGGAAAAGACGCGCACTGGCATGCTCGAGGGCGTCAAGCGCGTGGCCGCGGGCGTCGGCGCGGCTCACGGCGCCACCGTCGAGGTGAACCTGATCCGGGGCTACCCGGTCACCGTGAACGACGACGCCTTCGCCGAGCGCGTGGCGCGCGTGGCGACCGAGCTGCTCGGCCCCGGGCACGTGCAACCCATGGCCACGCCGATCATGGGCAGCGAGGACTTCTCGTACGTCCTGCAGCGAGTGACGGGCGCCTTCGCGTTCCTCGGCACGCGGCCGGCCGAGGGGCCGGCGCCGCCGAACCACTCCAACCGCATGATCGTGAACGAGTCGGCATTGCCCGCGGGCGTCGCCATGCACGTCGCCGTCGCCCTGGACTTCCTGAACGGCCGCTGAGGCGGAGCTCCCTGGCTACGGCCGCCGGGCGGCGCCGTTTCCCTCCTCGACCAGCTTGCGCATGGCCGTCATCGTCTCGACGAGGCTCTCGCGCTCGGCGCCGCCGGTGAGGAACACCGGCAGGACGGTGCGCACGGCGATCGCATAGGTGACCAGGGCGGCGCGCGCCGCCTCGTCGACTTGCCAGTAGCCCGAATTCTCACGGAAGAGACCGTGGCCGTGGCCGTCGGCGAGATGCCACTCGATCCGGCGGCGCTGGGGATCGGGATACTTGTCCATGTGGAAGCTGAAGGAGAAGGGACCGATCCCCACCTGGTAGCGCACGACCGCGCGCCGCTCGTCGCTCTGCACCACCTCGGCGGCGACGACCCGCGGGTAGTAGCGCGGGTGGCCGGGGTAGTCGACGAGAACGCGCCACACCTGCTCGGGTGACGCCCGCACGAGGGCCAGCGCGGTTCCGCCGCGGGCGGACGCGCTGGCCCCGGGCGGCAGGCTGTCGCGCACGACCACCTCGCCGGCGGCGAGGCGGCGCTGCTGATCGTCGGACAGATCCGGCGGCGACGCTGGCGACGCCATCGTGACGAGCCCGGCGGTCACGAATCCCAGCGCGAGCAGCGCGCGCAGCGCGATCATCGCCCTGGAGGAAAGAGGGACGCGTGGCTTGGATCGCCGAGGATGAGGTCGGCGATTCGCTCGGCCAGCGCGGTGATCGTGAGCAACGGATTGTTGCCGAGCGCGGTGGGAATGATCGACGCGTCGGCGACGTAGAGGCCGCGGTGCACGGCCTGGCTCTCGTCTCCCGACGAGGTGTCGAAGACCTGGCCTCGATGGTTTACCACGCCACTGGCCGCCGACGACCCCATCCGACAGCCGCCGAGCGGATGCGCGGTGTAGCTCTTCGCCGGCGTGAATTGCCTGAACCTGCCCCCGTAGGCGTCCGCGTACTGCGCCATCAGGCGGGCCAGCTCGGCATGGCTCGGCTGCCGCTCATAGTCCGGCCAGTGCACGCTCACCAGGTCGCGTTCCAGGCGGATCTCGCCCTCGGCCCGGTCATGGCCGCACCCGAGCAAGGTCATGGCCCGGTCCAGGTCGGCCAGCATCAGCAGCGCCACGCCGCCGGCGAGCGGACTGGCGTGCGCCAGGTCCTCGATGACCACGCGACGCTCGAGCGGGCGCTCGGCGCCGCGGAAATCGATGGCGCCCTCGATGTAGGCCCCCACCGGGTAGCGTGGCGTCCCGTTGGCGACGCCGACCCCCGCCGTGTCGGTATAGACGGTGGGGTCCGTGTACTGATAGTCGACGAACCCCAGGTAATTGCCGTTGCCGGAGAAGCCCTTGCCGAGCCAGCTGGACGGGGCGATTCCTCCTCCGTAACCCCGCGAGCGGAGGAGGATGGCGTTGGAGCCCATCGTGCCGGCGGCCAGGATGACGACGGACGCGGTCGCGAATCCCGATTCCTCGCGGCCTGGACGGGCCGCGTCCGGCCGGACGACATAGTCGACGTGATAGACATCGTCGATCCTCCGGATACTGGAGACTTCGACCTGCGGGAACATCTGCACGCCGCCCGCCCAGGCCAGGGGCAGGTAGTTCATGTCGAGCGAGTTCTTGGCGCCGACGTTGCAGCCCGTTCCGCAGTCGCCGCACTGCACGCAGCCGTGTTGCCGCATGCCCTGCGCATTGGTTCCCGCGGTGAAGGTGATGGCGAGCGGCGTCCGGTACGCTTTGGCCTGCCACACGCCTTTCGCATTGAGATTCGAGGCGGTTCCCAGGTGTGTCCTGAGCTTGAGGGTGAAGCGCTCCTCGGGCGTGGCGCGCGGGTTCAGCACGCCCGTGGCCAGCGCGTAGTACGGGCGCAGGACGTCCTTGGAGCGGAGCTCGTCCGGCCAGGCGGCCTGGCGGAACACCTCGTCCTCGGCCTCGAGCGCGACCGCACAGTTGGTCAGCGAGCTGCCTCCCAGGCCGCTGCCGACGACGACCTGGACATCCCCCTCGTGGAACCCGAAGAGGCCCAGGGGATTGGCCGAGAGCTGCTCCTTCAGCCAGGAGGTCCGCCGGCTGAACGGCATGAGCGGATTGAAGGACGTCAGGCGCTCGGGAAACGTTCCCGGCATCCACTCGCGGCCGCGCTCCAGGAGCCCGATCTTCACCCCGGGGCCTCGCCGCGCGGCCAGGCGCGCCGCACACACGGCGCCGCCGTACCCCGAACCGATGATGAGGACGTCGAAGTCGGCGTGGCCGGGGCGGGCGTTCCGCGACGCGCGCAGGACGGCCGGTGGGGACGATAGCGTCCCGGTACCGGACTCCCAGACCTCGGTCCCGTCCGCTCCCGGAACGCGACGACGCAGGCGCGAGAGACTCTCGCGGTAGGCCTGTTGGGCCGCTCGGGCGTGATCCACATCCTCGTCGCCGGTCGCGGCGGCCGCGCGGAGCGGCCCCGATGGCAACCCGCTCGGGACGAGCATCGCGCCCGCGGCGGTGACACCGAGCTTCAGAAGCTGACGCCGAGTGAGTCTGGCCCTGGCCATCGCTCGCCTCCTGGCATGCCTATGGTACGCTGCGGACGCCCGGCCACCGAAAGCCTCGGAGAGGAGAGTTCCCGTGAAAGTCGCCAACGCCGTCGCCAAGATCCTCAAGAAAGAGGGGGTCGAGTTCCTCATCGGCTACCCGGTCAACCAGATCATCGAGGCCGCCGCCGAGGAAGACATCCGCACGATCATCGTCCGCCAGGAGCGGATCGGCCTGCACATGGCCGACGCGGTGAGCCGCATCTCGTCCGGCCAGCGCATCGGCGTCTTCGCCATGCAGCACGGGCCCGGCACCGAGAACGCGTTCGGTGGCGTGGCCCAGGCGTTCGGCGACTCGGTACCGATCGTGGTGCTGCCCGGCGGCTATCCGCGCAAGCTGCTCAACATCACGCCGAACTTCTCCTCGCTCCTCAACTTCCAGCACGTCACCAAGTGGTGCGAGCAGGTCATCCTGCCGGAGTCGATCCCGGACGCCATGCGGCGCGCCTTCACCCAGGTGAAGAACGGCCGGCCGCGGCCGGTGCTGGTCGAGATCCCGGTCGACGTCATGCGGGCGGACATCCCCGACGACTTCGCGTACACGCCGACGCCGCGGCTGCGCATGGCGCCCGACCCCCAGGGCGTGACCGAGCTGGCCGCCGCCCTCGTCGCCGCCAACCGGCTGGTGATCTACGCCGGCCAGGGCGTGCATTACGCGCGGGCGTGGACGCAGCTGCGCGAGCTGGCCGAGCTGCTGGAGGCGCCGGTGACGACGAGCCTGCAGGGCAAGAGCGCGTTCCCGGAGACGCATCCGCTGTCGCTGGGCTCGGGCGGGCGCTCGATCAGCAAGCAGCTCCACCACTTCCTGAACAACGCCGACCTCATCTTCGGCATCGGCTGCAGCTTCGCCACCACGAACTACGGCGTGGCCATGCCGAAGGGCAAGCGCATCGCCCACGCCACGCTCGACCCGCTGGACATCAACAAGGACATCGTGGCCGACCTGGCGCTGGCCGGCGACGCCGGGCTCACCCTCGACGCGCTCATCGCCGAGGTGAAGGACCGGCTCAAGGGCAAGCCGCGCGGCCGCCTGGCCGCCGTCACCAAGGAGATCGCCGGGCTCAAGCAGGAGTGGCTGGCCCAGTGGATGCCACGGCTCACGCAGAAGACGGCGCCCGCTCTCCCCCTACCGCGTGCTCTGGGATCTCATGCAGACGGTGGACGTGGCCAACACGATCATCACCCACGACGCCGGCAGCCCGCGCGATCAGATCTCGCCGTTCTGGGCGCCGACCGAGCCGCTGACCTACATCGGCTGGGGCAAGACCACCCAGCTCGGCTACGGCCTCGGCCTGGCCATGGGCGCCAAGCTCGCTCAGCCTGACAAGCTGTGCGTCAACTTCTGGGGCGACGCCGCCATCGGCTTCACCGGCATGGACTTCGAGACGGCGGTGCGCGAGCGCATCCCGATCCTGTCCGTGCTCCTGAACAACTTCTCGATGGCGATCGAGCTGAAGGTCATGAAGACCGCGACCGAGAAGTACCGCTCGACCGACATCAGCGGCAACTACGCCGATTTCGCCAAGGCTCTGGGCGGCCACGGCGAGCGCGTCACCGAGCCCGACGACATCATCCCGGCGATCCGGCGCGCCGTCACCAAGACCCGCGAGGGCACGCCGGCCCTGCTCGAGTTCATCACCGAAAAGGCCGAAGACTTCTCGATGTTCGCCTAGGAGGCTCGACGATCGATGCGACGTCTGACCCTGGTATTCGCGGCGGTGCTGGTGGCGGCGACGGGCGGGCTCGGCGCCCCGGCCGCCGAGGCACAGGACAAGCCCCGCGCCGGCGGTGAGCTGATCTTCGTGGTCCCCTCGGAGCCGCCGACCTACGACGGCCACGCCGAGGGCACCTTCGGCGTCGTCCACCCGCTCGCGCCGCACTACAACACGCTGCTGCGGATCGACCCGTTCGACAAGACCGGCACCAAGCCGGTGTCCGACGTCGCCGAGTCGTGGACGATCTCGCGCGACGGCCTCACCTACACGCTCAAGCTGCGCCCGGGCGTGAAATTCCACGACGGCAGCCTGATGACCTCGCGCGACGTCAAGGCCAGCTACGACCGGATCGTCAACCCGCCGCCCGGCGTGACCTCGTACCGCAAGGGATCATATCGCGCGGTCGAGGCCATCGAGGCCCCTGATCCGCACACCATTCGCTTTCAGCTGAAGTGGCCCGAGGCGTCGTTCCTCGTCACCCTGGCCTCGCCGTACAGCTGGATCATGAAGGCCGACCTTCTCGCCAAGGACCAGCAGTGGTACGCCAAGAACGTCATGGGCACCGGCCCCTTCAAGTTCGTGGAGCACGTGAAGGGCTCGCACTGGGTCGGCAAGAAGAACCCCGACTACTGGAACAAGGGCAAGCCCTACCTCGACGGCTACCGCGCGATCTTCGTCACGTCGAGCGCCGCCCAGGTCGCCGCCGTCCGCGGCGAGCGCGCCATGATCCAGTTCCGCGGGTTCAGCCCCGCCGAGCGCGACACGCTGGTGAACGCGCTGGGGCCGAAGGTCACCGTGCAGGAGAGCCCGTGGGATTGCGTGCTGCTGGTGGCGATGAACCAGAACCGCAAGCCGTGGGACGACAAGCGCGTGCGCAAGGCGCTGACGCTGGCGCTGGACCGCTACGAGGCGTCCCGGAGCCTGTCGAAGATCACGATCGTCAAGGAGGTGGCCGGCATCCAGGTGCCCGGCACGCCGTGGGCCACGCCGCCCGCCGAGCTCGAGAAGCTGGCCGGGTACGGCCGGGACATCAACGGCAGCCGCGCCGAGGCCCGGCGGCTCCTGAAGGAGGCCGGCATTCCCGACGGCTTCTCCTTCACGTTCAAGAACCGGGGCATCCCGCACCCCTACGAGCCCCTGGGCATCTGGCTGGTGGACCAGTGGCGGCAGATCGGGCTGAACGTCAAGCAGGAGACGATCGAGGCGTCGGCCTATCACCCGATGCTGAAGCGGGCCGACTTCGACGTCGCCATGGATTTCCAGTGCAGCTTCGTCGTGGAGCCCGACATCGACATCGAGAAGTTCCAGTCGGCCGGGGTCTCCGATCGCAACTGGGGCGGCTACAAGGACCCCATCCTCGACGACCTGTTCGTCAAGCAGGCACGCGCGATCGATCCGGAGGAGCGCAAGCGGCACCTGCGCGCGTTCGAGAAGCGGCTGCTCGACGAAGAGGTGCGCTACATCTACACGCTGCAGTTCCACCGCATCGTGGCCCACAACAGCAAGGTCCGGGGCTGGACGATCACCCCGGCCCACTTCCTGAACCAGCAGCTCGATACGGTCTGGCTGGCCGAGTAGGGCATAGAGGCGCGCCCCGGCTCCGCCGGGGCGCGACGAACGTCGGGGGGTTGGGGGCCATGTCGGGGCCCCCATTTCAAAAGGAGGATCGACGTGGCGAAGTTCAAAGTGGTCACCCCAGCCGGAGTCAGCTACAACGCGCCGGGCAGCGGTTACGAGCCGGAGATGGAGGCGCTCACCCCGCTGGGCGCCGAGATCGTCGAGATCGCCGGCAAGAGCGAGGACGAGTTCGTGGCCGCCGCGCGCGACGCCGACGCGCTCTACGCCAAGGGCCGGCCGATCACGAAGCGTATCATCGACGGGCTCGAGCGCTGCAAGATCATCGCGCTCGGTAGCGTCGGCGTCGATTCGGTCGACGTCGCCGCCGCCACCACGCGCGGCATCCCGGTCACCAACGTGCCAGACACGTTCATCGAGGAAGTCGCCGACCACGCCATGATGCTGATCCTCTCCACCTTCCGGCGGCTCGTCGTGCAGGACCGCATGGTCCGTGAGGGCCGGTGGAAAGAAGGACGGCCGCAGCTGCTGCACTTCCCCCGGCTGATGGGCCAGACCCTGGGCTTCGTTGCCTTTGGCCACGTGGCCCGTGCCGTCGCGGTGCGCGCCCGGCCGTTCGGCGTGCGGATGCTCGCCTACGATCCGTACGTCGAGGAGCTGGTGATGAGCCAGTACGGCGTGGAGCCGGCCAGCCTCACCGAGGTGCTCCAGCGCTCCGACATCATCACCAACCACCTGCCCTCCACGCCGGAGGCCCACCACCTCCTGCGCGAGGAGCACTTCCGTCTCATGAAGCGCGAGGCGATCTTCGTCAACACCGGCCGCGGCGCCACCGTCGACGAGCGCGCGCTCGTCAAGGCGCTGGAGGAAGGCTGGATCGCGGCGGCCGGGCTCGACGTGCT
This sequence comes from uncultured Candidatus Rokubacteria bacterium, assembly GCA_963743355.1. Taxonomy (GTDB): domain Bacteria; phylum Methylomirabilota; class Methylomirabilia; order Rokubacteriales; family CSP1-6; genus AR5. The sequence goes on along the minus strand of CAVUPM010000002.1, from coordinate 37,701 downwards.
GGAGCAGGAGCCGCCGGAGTCGACCAACCCGATCCTCAAGATGGAAAACGTGATCCTGACGGCGCACGTCGCCTCGGCCTCCGCGCGCTTCGATCCGGCGCGGCGCCGGCGCGTCGGCGCCGAGATCGCGCTCGCCCTCTCCGGGCGCTGGCCACGTAGCTGCGTCAACCCCGGCGCGCTGGAGAAGTCCGGCCTGCGGCGCTGGCAGCCTGTCTCGATGGAGCGCGGCCCGAACTCGTAAGCGCTCGGCCTGGCCGCCGACGGGCGGCGGGCGGGTGATGGGGTCTGGGCCACCACGAGGGTGGAGGCCGCCTCGGATCGGGGGCGGCTGGGCTCCATCCGGCTGGGCTCGGCACGGTAACGGGCGGCGGGAAACGGGTGCTCCAGACCCCATCACCCGCCCGCCGCCCGTCGGCAGCGTGGCGTCGTCGAATTTCTAGCGGATCAGCTTCGCGTAGGCGTCCAGCAGTGGCAGCACCTTGTCGGCGGTCTCCGAGGGGACTCCGAAGATCGCGCGGTCGACACCGGCGGCTTCCAGGGGATCGAGGACGGCGCGGTCCGGCTTGACCATGAAGGCGGTCACCGGGATCGGGCCGCGGCCGGCGTCTTTGGCGCGGCGCTGCAACAGGGCCATCTTGTCGGCGAAGGTGGCGCCCATGCGGCTGACGACGGGCATCCAGCCGTCGGCGTACTCGAGGACGCGGTCGAAGGTCGTGGGGCCGTCGCCGCCCATGAGGATCGGTGGGTGCGGGCGCTGGGCGGGCTTCGGGAACGACCACATCTTGTCGAAGCGCACGAACTCGCCGTGGAACTCCGGCTCGTCCTTCGTCCAGATCTCCTTCATCGCCAGCATCCGCTCGCGGAGCAGGCGGAAGCGGGTCTTGAAGGCGGTGCCGTGGTCTTCCATCTCCTCGGCGTTCCAGCCGCCGCCGATGCCGAAGAGGAACCGTCCACCCGACAGGTGGTCGAGGCTGGCGACTTCCTTCGCGGTGACGATCGGATCGCGCTCGATCACCAGGCAGATCCCCGTGCCCAGACGCAGCGTCGTCGTCGCCGCCGCCGCCATCGTGAGGGCCACGAAGGGATCGTAGGAGTGCCAGTACTCCTTGGGCAGGTTGGGACCGCCCGGCCACGGGCTCCGGCGACTGGCCGGGATGTGCGTGTGCTCGGGAATCCACAACGACTCGAACCCACGCGCCTCCACGGCGCGCGCCAGCTCGTCGGGACGGATCGCGTAGTGGGTGGAGAACATGACGATGCCGTAGTGCATGGTGACCTCCTCCGCTTGCCGGGATTATAGGGGACTGTGGTACGGTGCGGGGCGGTCGTGCGGAGAGAGCCCCCACACAAGGAGATCCTCATGCTCGGGGTCGTCGCAACGCTCAAGGTCAAGCCCGGGATGGAAACGCAGTTCGAGGCCGTCGCCAAGGAGCTGGTGGCGAAGGTCAACGCGAGCGAGCCCGGCTGCAAGCTCTACGCCCTGCATCACGGCGAGGCGGCCGGCACCTACGTGTTCATGGAGCGCTACGTCGACCAGGCGGCGGTCGAGGCGCACCGGGCGACCGAGCACTTCAAGACGCTCGGCCGCAAGATGGGCGAGTTCATGGACGGCCGGCCCGACATCCTGAGATTGCGGGAAGTCGAGTAGCCGCGTGCGCGCCACGGCCGACGCGCTCCGACGCCTCATCAGCGCCATCGTGCACGCCGGAGGCAGCGCCACCGGCGAGGCCGATCTCGTCGCCGATCACCTCGTCCAGGCCAACCTGGCCGGGCACGACAGCCACGGCGTCGGCATGATCCCCACCTACGTGCGGCACGTGAGGGCCGGCCTCGTCGTGCCCAACACGCGCGCCAAGACCGTGAAAGACGACGGCCCCGCCCTGATGTTCGACGGCGGCCGCGGCTACGGCCGCCCGGTGGCCGGGGAGGCCATGGCGGCGGCGATCGCCCGGTGCCGGCAGACCGGCGTCGTCGCGGTGACGCTGGCCAACGCGCACCACATCGGGCGCGTCGGCGCCTACGGCGAGCTGGCCAGCGGCGCCGGCCTGGTCTCCCTGCACTTCGTCAACGTCACCGACCACCGCGCGGTGGTGGCGCCGTTCCGCGGCACCGACGCGCGCTTCGTCACCAACCCGGTCTGCATCGCCCTCCCCGGCACCGACCGGCAGCCGCCGCTGCTGCTCGACATGGCCACCAGCGCCATCGCCATGGGCAAGGTGCGCGTCGCCCGGAACGAGGGCCACGAGGTCGACGCGGGGATCCTGATCGATCCCGCCGGCCAGCCCACGCGTGATCCCAACGTGATGTACACCGAGCCGCACGGTGCGCTGCTGCCATTCGGCGGTCACAAGGGCTACGCGCTCGCGGTCGTCACCGAGCTGCTGGCCGGTGCGCTGTCGGGCGGGCCGACCATCCAGCCCGGCAACCCGCGCGCCGGCGGCGTCATCAACAACATGTTCGCGGTGCTGGTCGACCCCGCGCGCTTCGCCGGCGTGGACTGGCTGCGCCGCGAGATCGACGGCTTCGTGGACTACGTGAAGGCCTCGCCGCCGGCCGATCCCGAGGCGCCGGTGCTCGTGCCCGGCGATCCCGAACGGCTCGCCCGCGCGGAGCGCTCGCGCTACCGGCATCGAGGTGGACGCGACGACGTGGGAGGAGATCCTCGCCGCCGGCGAGCAGGTCGGGGTGACGCGCGCCACGGTCGACACACTCATCGGGGGTCGCTCATGATCAGGCTCGCGCTCGTCCTCGTCACGCTGGCGCTGCTCGTCCCCGCTCCGGGCGCCGCCGCCCAGGACACGCCCCGCATGGGCGGCGTCCTCAAGGTGGCGACGATCGGCGAGCCGCCGACGCTCGACATCCCGATGGCGACCGCGGTCATCACCTACGAAATCATGTGGCACGTCAACGAGACGCTCTTCACCTACGACGCCAGGTTCAACCCCGTCCCCCTGCTCGCCGACACCCACGCCGTCACCGACGGCGGCCGCCGTCACACGATCACCCTGCGCAGGGGCGTCAAGTTCCACAACGGCAAGGAGATGACGGCGGCCGACGTCGTGCCCTCGCTCCGGCGCTGGGGCCAGGTCGCCTCGCTGGGCAAGAACCTGTGGACCAACGTCGAGAGCATCGAGGCGAAGGACCCGCACACCGTCGTCCTGTCGCTGAAGCAGCCCTCCGCCTCGCTGCTCTTCGGTCTGGCCGAGGCTCACGGCGCCATCTATCCCAAGGAGGTCATCGAGGCCGCCGGCGACGGACCGCTCAAGGAGTACACGGGCACCGGGCCCTACCGCTTCGTCGAGCACCGGCCCGACCGGCACATCAAGCTGGCCCGCTTCAAGGACTACGTGGCCCGGAGCGAGCCGGCCAGCGGCTTCGGCGGCAAGCGCGTGGCCTACTTCGACGAGATCCTCTTCATCCCGGTGCCCGACACCGCCGTCCGGCTGGCCGGCGTGGAGACCGGCGAGTATCACCACGCGATGTTCGTGAAGCAGGACTCCTACGAGCGGATCAAGACCCTGCCCCAGCTCGACCCGCGCATCGTCAAGCCGCGCGGCTGGGCGGTGGCGGTGCTGAACCACAAGGCCGGCGTCATGACGGACAAGAAGGTGCGCCAGGCCTTCCAGGCCGCGCTCGACATGGAGCCGGTCATGATCGGCGGCTTCGGCCACAAGACGTTCTATCGCCTGGACCCCGGCCTGTTCTTCCCCGAGCAGCCGTGGCACTCGACGGTGGGCGCCAAGGCCTACAACCAGCGTGACGCCGACAAGGCGCGCCGGCTGCTGAAGGAGGCGGGCTATGCGCGCCAGCCGGTGCGGTGGGCGACCACGCGCGAGTACGAGTTCATGTACAAGAACGCCGAGGTGGCCAGGCAGCAGCTCGACCAGGTCGGCTTCAACGTGGATTTACAAGTGCTCGACTGGGCCACCCTCAACAGCCGCGCGCTCAAGCCCGACCTGTGGGACGTGGCCTCGACCGGCCTCGTGTTCACCGCCGATCCCGCCAACCACATCGTCTTCCGGTGCAACTGGTGGGGCAACTGGTGCCACGAAGAGAAAGAACAGCTCCTCGCCGAGCTGGGTCGCGAGAGCGACGTGAAGAAGCGCAAGGCGCTCGTGGACCGGCTCCAGGCGATCTTCTACGAGGACGTCGGCCGCGTGAAGCTGGGTGACTACTTCACGCTCGACGTGGCCCGCCGCGAGCTGCGCGGGCCCTTCCGCACCGCGGCGCGCCTGTACTTCTGGAACTCGTGGCTCGCGCAGTGAGCTGGCGCGCCCGGGCCGGCACCCCTTCCAGACCGAGAAGCGCCCCGTCCACGCGGCCCGCGGCATGGTGGTGACCAATCACCCGCTGGCGTCGGCGGCCGGCGCCGAGATGCTGGCGGCCGGCGGCAACGCCGTCGACGCGACGGTGGCGGCGCTGTTCACCCTCACCGTCGTCGAGCCGATGATGGTGGGGATCTTCGGCGCCGGCCACGCCCACCTGCTGCTGGCCAGTGGGCGCCACACGGTCATCGACGGCTACACGACGGCGCCGGCCGCCGCCCGGCCGGACATGTACCGCCCGCTGTCCGACGCCTGGCCGGACTACATGGAGGCCGCGGGCCGCGACAACAGCGTGGGGCTGCGCGCGGTCGGCGTGCCGGGCACGCTCGCCGCCTGGTGCGAGATGCTGACCCGCTTCGGCGCGCTCGATCTGGACACGGTGACCGCGCCGGCCATCCGTCACGCCGCCCGCGGCTTCCGCGTGACCGGCTACTTCGCCGAGTGCCTGACCGAGGCCGCCGCCGACCTCGCCCGCTTCCCGGCCAGCGCGCGCGTCTTCCTGCCCGGCGGCACGCCACTGCGGCGCGGCGAGCTGCTCGTGCAGGCCGACTACGCCGACACGCTGCGGACGATCGCCGCCGGCGGACCGCCGGTTCTCTACGGTGGCGCGCTCGGCGACCGCGTCGCCGAGCACATGGCGCGCGAGGGTGGACTCATCACGCTCAGCGATCTGCTGCGCTATCGCACCGTCGAGCGCGCGCCCGTGTGCGGGACCTATCGCGGCTTCGACGTCGCCGGGTGCCCGCCGCCGACCGCCGGCGGCGTTCACCTGATCCAGATCCTGAACATGCTCGAGGGCTGCGACGTGGCGGGTCTCGGCTTCGGTACCGTCGACGGCATCCACCTGCTGGCCGAGGCGCTGAAGATCGCCTTCGCCGATCGCGCGGCCGCCACCGGCGATCCCGCGTTCGTCGAGGTGCCGGTGGCGCGGCTGATCGCCAAGGACTACGCCGCTCTCCGGCGGGCCGAGATCGACATGGCCAAGGCCGGCGCGCCGGTCGCCGCGCGTCGCCGCCGACTCGCCGCACACCACGCACGTGACGGTCGCCGACGCCGACGGCAACGTGGTGGCGGCCACCCAGACGATCCACAATGTCTTCGGCTCGCGCGCGATGGTGCCCGGCACCGGCATGCTCCTCAACAACACCATGGCGATCTTCGACCCGCACCCGGGCACCCCGCTGTCGATCGCGCCCGGCAAGCGGGTGACCAGCTCGATGGCCCCGACGATCCTGAGGCGCGACGGGCGTCCGGCCCTGGCGCTCGGCCTGCCCGGCGGGACGCGGATCTTTCCCTCCGTGCTCCAGGCCATCGTGAACGTCGTCGACCACGGCATGTCGCTGCAGGAGGCGGTCGAGGCGCCGCGAGTGTGGACGCAGGGCCAGGAGCTGCTGGTGGAAGCCTCGATCGGCGATGACGTGCGCGCGGGGCTGGCCGCCCGCGGCCATCACGTGGTGGCGGCGCCCCACGTCGCCGGTGGCATGGGCGCGATCGCCTTCGAGGCGGACGGCACCCTCACCGGCGCCTCGTGCTGGCGCGCCGACGGGACACCGATCGGCCTCGGCGGCGGCTACGCACGCGGCGGTATTCGGTTCTGACCAGACCTCACGCGAACTCACCCTCACGACCAAGGAGGCGCTCGATGGATCGCTACACGAAGATCGTCCTGACCGTGATCGCCGTGGCACTCGTGGTCATCGCCGTCCGGCCGCTCATGCCGAGGGTGCTCGAGCGGGTGCAACCCGGGGTCGCCCAGGCGCAGACCGTCACGCCGAAGTACGACGTGGCCATCCCGAAGGCCTGGGGGAAGTACGTCGCCTACAGCAACAACAACCTGCTGCTCGAGGGACCGGACGGGATGCGCATCGTCGACGTCGAGGGCAAGATGCCGGAGTATCCCAAGGTCAAGGTGCTGATTCGCTGGCAGTAGCGAAACGGCGTGACGCGGGCGGGCGGTTGGGGCGGCGTCGCTGGCACCGCGCGGCTGGGGGCCGCTTCGGACCGGCCTTGGCTGGGCTCCATCCGGCTGGGGGGCGCACGGTAGTGCGTGACGGGAACGGGTCCAGCGACGCCGCCCCAACCGCCCGCCCGCGTCACGCCTGAGCGCGGCTAGAGAGGAACAGCAGCTCCGGACAGCAACCGGCCGTAGCCTCGCACCGATTCGCCGATCTGCAGCAGCTGAAGTGTTTGCCATAGCATCGCGGCCTGGCTGGTCAGGACGGGCTTGCCGAGATCTTTCTCCAGGCGGTCGATGATGCCGGCGGTTGGGAGGCCGGTGCCGCTGATGAGGATGGTGTCGGCGGCAGGGGCGTCGGCGTCGCGGCCGAGCTGGTAGGCGCGGGCTTCGGTTTCGTCGTAGATGTTGGGGGTGTCGAGGCGGTGGTGGGCGACGATTTCGAAGCCGGCGGCTTCCCAGTAGGCGCGACCGGCGGTGCTGATGGTGGCCGGGTATGGCGTCGCGAGGGCGAGGCGGCGGGCACCGACGTGGCGGAGCGCGGTCTGGATGGCGCTCGCAGCGGTGAACGATCGGGCGCCGGTTAGCTCACGCAGCCGGGCCAGGAGGGCGGGCTCGCCGGCGAAGCCGGTCAGGTAGCTGACGGCGGTGTGGGCGAGGACCACCGCGTCCGGCTCGACCGCGGCCAGCGAGCGCGTCGCCGCCGGCAGTGAGTCGAGGTACCCGAGCGTGCGGCGCTCCATCCCGTCGGCGCCACCCGGCTCGCCGGCCAGCGTATCCAGGCGCGCGAAGTGGATCGTGAGTCCTCGCGGGGCCATCCGATAGAGCTCGGGCTCGATCGTCGGGTTGCCCGCGGGGACGAGGACGCCCAGGCGCACGGGGTCAGCCGCTCAGCCGCCCAGTTTGTCGTAGGCCAGGCGCGACATCCGGCCCATGAGCTGATAGGCCGCCGCGAAGCCGGGTGTGCCGTCGGGCAGGGCCTCCGGCACGTGGTCGGTGTACGCCGTGAGGATGAAAAGCGGCCGCTCGCCCTTGAAGACGATCCCGGCGTCCATGAAGCCGCGCGAGCCGGTGCCCGTCTTGTGGGCGACCCTGGTGCCGAGCGGCAGCTGCGAGGGCAGCCGCGTCTTCAGCTTCTGCCACGACAGGATATCGAGGCCGAGCTTGCACAGCTCTGGCGTGGAGCCCAGCTTGCGCGCGACGGCAGGATCGGTCGTCCCTTGCAAGATCAGCTCGAGGAGCAGCCCCTGGTCGTTCGGTGTCGTCGTCGTGACCTGCTCCAGCGTGTGGTCACGGCCGAGCTTGGGCGGGATGCCGAACCGGTGCGTGGTGCCGGTCAGGCCGACCCCGTCGCACCAGCGCTGGGTCGATTCGAGCCCGACGAGGTCGACGACCGTGCCCGTGCACGTGTTGTCGCTGACGATGATCATCATGACCAGCGCGTCGCGGAACGTGATCCAGAACCCGGGCGTGAGGTGCTGGAACGTTCCGGAGTCGTTGTCCTGGTACTTCGCGTCGATCGTGACCCGCTGGTCGAGGGCGAGCTTGCCGGCGTGCACCGCGGCCAGCGCCGCCATCATGATCGAGATCTTGCGCGTGCTCGCCGACGGCACCGGCACCGCGCCGAAACGGTCGGCCCGGGCCCCGGTGGCCAGGTCTTTCAGGTACCAGCTCGACGTGAACGGCAGGGCGTCACACAGGTCGTTGAAGCGCAGGACGAGGTCTCGCATGGGCATGGGCTCCTTGGCTCAGCGGCGGTCGAGCCAGACGTTCCAGAAGTGCATGATCACGGCCCCGCTGTCGACCTGGGCGAGCACCGTCAGCAGGCTGGCCGAGGGCTCCTTGAGGCGGATCTCGATCGCGGCCGGGCCCTTGGCCTCGACGGCCTCGAAGAGACGTCTCAGCACCCTCACGCGCATGGTCGTCCTCCCGTCGGGCAAGCGCCTGCACGATAGCACGATCGGGACGCGCCCGACGGCGGCCCGGCGCGTCCGCGTCGTGGCCCGTGGTATGGTGGCGGGCATGAACTGGCGGGGCTCGATCGGCGTACTCCTGGCGGCCACCATGTGCGTGCTGGCGCACGCGCGCCCGGCGCCGGCCGGCGAGATCCAGGGGCGCGTCGTCGTCACCGGCGACCTGCCGGCGTCGAAGAAGGTCCCGATCACCATCGATCAGTACGTCTGCGGCACCGAGCAGGTCGCCGGCGACCTGCTCATCTCCGCCGCGCGCGAGGTCCGGAACGTGGTCGTGTGGCTCGAGAACCCGCCGCCCGGCGCGCCCTCGACGCCACCGCCCGCGGTCACGCCGGTGGACCAGAAGGAGTGCGTGTTCGTTCCGCGGGTCGTCGTCGTGCCTGCCGGCGGCACCGTCGAGTTCCTCAACAGCGACCGCCTGCTCCACAACCTCCACAGCGTGTCCCGGGAGAATGCCTCCTTCAACCGGACCCAGCCGAAGGGTCGCACGATCCCCATCACGTTCGCCAAGCCCGAGATGGTGCGCATCGACTGCGACCTGCACTCGTGGATGCGCGGCTGGGTGGTGGTGGCCCCGCACCCGTTTTACGCGCTGACCGACGCGCAGGGCCGCTTCAAGCTGGACCACGTCCCGCCGGGCCAGTACACGGTGCGCGTCTGGCACGAACGCCTCGGCGACTCCTCGCGGCCCATCACCGTCCCCGCCACCGGCGCCGCCCCCCTCACGATCGAGCTGCCGGCCCGTTAGACATGGGGGCCCCGAGATGGCCCCCAAACCCCCACACGTTCGTCGCCCCCCGGCGAAGCCGGGGTGCTCCTCTGGTGTGCGCGAGAGCAGGGCCCCGAGATGGCCCCCAAACCCCCACACGTTCGTCGCCCCCCGGCGAAGCCGGGGTGCTCCTCTGGTGTGCGCGAGAGCAGGGCCCCGAGATGGCCCCCAAACCCCCACACGTTCGTCGCCCCCCGGCGAAGCCGGGGTGCTCCTCTGGTGTGCGCGAGAGCAGGGCCCCGAGATGGCCCCCAAACCCCCACACGTTCGTCGCCCCCCGGCGAAGCCGGGGTGCTCCTCTGGTGTGCGCGAGAGCAGGGCCCCGAGATGGCCCCCAAACCCCCACACGTTCGTCGCCCCCCGGCGAAGCCGGGGTGCTCCTCTGGTGTGCGCGAGAGCAGGGCCCCGAGATGGCCCCCAAACCCCCACACGTTCGTCGCCCCCCGGCGAAGCCGGGGTGCTCCTCTGGTGTGCGCGAGAGCAGGGCCCCGAGATGGCCCCCACACTCCCATCGCTCGGGCCGCCCCGGCGGAGCCGTGGCGCCTCTCGACGACGCGCGTCGAGCAGCGCCCTCTCTGGCCCCCGGATCGATCAAGGAATGACGGTGATCTTCTTGGAGGCTGCCCAGGCGGCGGAATGCGTCGGCTCGGACAGCGCCCGCAGGGTCCCGCCCTCGTCGAGTGCGATGGTGAACGTCACCTTGGGCGCCGAGAAGACGGGGTGGAGATAGACGCGCGCGATCTCCGCGGTGTCCTTGTAGAGGGCGATGTAGCGCACGAAGTGCTCGGCGAGCGACGGATGCTCGACGCCGACCGTCACGTCGAACCACTGCCCGCGCTTCACCGACTCCGGCGCCGTGATGCGCGGCGTGTGCTTGGGGTCGAAGCTCGACCGCACCTCGCGGAATTCGGGCGTGAACTGCTCCTCCTGACCGCCCACCGCCGGCGCCGGCGCGAGGAGCGGCAGGGCGAGCCACAGCGCGGCGGCGGCCGAGCGCACGGCCTGGATCCGGCGGGGCCGGGACTGTCTCATGACGGAGTTCTCCTCGTCGTCCTCATTGTTCGGGCAGGAACGTGTGGATGAGCGCCAGCAGCTCGCGCGGACTGTACGGCTTGGCGATGTACGCCGAGGCGCCGGCCGCCATCGCCCGCTGCTCGTCGCCGCTCAGCGCGAAGGAGGTCACGACGATGATGGGGACGTCGGCCGTGGCCGGATCGCCCCGCAGCGCGCGTGTCACGTCCAGGCCGGACATCTTGGGGAGCTGCACGTCCATCAGGATGAGGTCCGGCCGCTCCTGCCGCACCATCCCGAGCGCGGCCTCGCCGTCGGCCGCCTCCCGCAAACGATAGGTCGTCCGCGTCAGCAGCTGGCGGACGATCTTGCGGTTGTACTCGTTGTCCTCCACGTAGAGCACGGTGGCATCTCTCATGCGGGCACCTCCACCCGGACCGGCACCGCGAACCAGAACGTCGAGCCCTCCCCGGGCTCGCTGTCGACCCAGATGCGGCCGCCGTGCATCTCGATGAACCGCTTCGTGATGCTGAGGCCGAGGCCGGTGCCGCCGAACTCCCGGGTGACCGCGGCGTCGACCTGGCGGAATTCGTCGAACACCCTGCCCAGCTCGTCCTTGGGGATGCCGATGCCGGTGTCGGTCACGCGATAGATCAGCTCGTCGCCCTGCGGCTCGACGGCGATCTCGACCCGCCCCTGCCGCGTGAACTTCAGGGCGTTGCCGGCCAGGTTCATCAGGCACTGCGTGATGCGCTTGGCGTCGCCGTAGGCGATCGGCAGGTCGGGCGGCACCCGGGTGACGAACTCGAGGCCCCGCTCGTGCGCCAGCGATCGCAGCGACACCCGGACCGAGTCGACGACGTCCGGCACCGCGTACTCCTGCAGGTTCAGGCCCATCCGGCCGGCCTCGATCTTGGAGAGGTCGAGCACGTCGTTGATCAGCCCGAGCAGGTGCCGGCCGTTGGTGTGGATGTCCGCCAGCGGCTCCTTCAGCTCGTCCGGCACCTCGCCGTAGAGGCCATCCCGCAGCATCTCCGTGAAGCCGAGGATCGCGTTCATCGGGGTCCGCAGCTCGTGGCTCATGTTGGCCAGGAACTCCGACTTGGCCCGGCTCGCCTGCTCCAGGCTGGTGTTGAGCTCGCGCAGGGCGGCGGCCGCCCGCTGCTGCTCGTCCATGAGCCGCCCGATCTCGCCGCCCATGCGGTTCAGGCGGTCGGCCTGCGCGCCGAACTCGTCACGGTTCGGCACCGTGATCGTCGCCGTGAAGTCGCCGGCGCTGACGGCTTCGAGGAAGTCCTGGGCCTTCCGGAGCGGCAGCAGGCAGGACCACGAGATGACGAACCCGCAGAGCAGGGCCAGCACGATCGCCAGCCCGGCGAAGCACGCGGTCAGCACGATCGACCGGAAGTTCGACGCCTCCACCGCGTGCTTGAGCTCCAGCATGTGGCGGTTCTCGACCTCGACCAGGCGGCCGACCAGCGCCTCGATCTCCTGGTAGGCCCGCTCCTGGCGGCCCAGCAGGGCGGCCCGCGCCGCGTCGAGCTTGCCGTCCCGGATCGCGTTCGCGATGTCGGCGACCGCGTTCATGACGCCGTCCTGGCGGCCCCGGATCTGCTGGATCAGCTCACGCTCTTCGTCGGTCCCGACCACCTCGCGCCGCGCGAGCGTGGCGTTGAACCGGTTGTTCTCGCGCAGGATGCGCGCCACCGAGGCCTCGTCCTGGAGCACGAGCGCCAGCGCCGTGAAGTGCATCTGGCGCGCCAGCGCGTGGTCGATCTGCTGCGACCACTCGACCCGCTCGTGCGCCTCGTGCATCTTCCGGCTCTGCTGGGCCGTGCGGGCGATCGTGTCGAGGCTGACGCCGGCCATCGCGATGAACAGCGCGGTGATGACCAGGAAGGCGACGAGCAGCTTGGTGTGGACGGAGGCTCGCACCCGCGCCACCCAGCCCACCAGGCGTCCGAGCGGCGTCCGCACCAGGAGGAACGCCACAGCTCGCCCCAGCCCGTCCCGGCCGGGGGCCTCGCTCCTGGCAGCACGGATTCGTCTGATTCCCCGCATCGCGATAAAACGACGGCGTGTCAGGAGGATAGCACGCTGAACCACCGCCCACCCACGCTTGTACAGGGCCCGAGCCGACAGTATAGTTCGTCGTCGAGGGGCCGCACGTGCGAACGCCACCACGTATCCTCATCGCCGACGACAACCCGATGAACCTGAAGATCCTCACCACGCGTCTGGCCGCCGAGGGCTACGAGACCGTGGCGGCGGTCGACGGCGCGCAGGCGCTGGCCATGGCGGCGGCCGAGCAGCCGGACCTGATCTTGCTCGACGTCATGATGCCGAAGGTCGACGGGCTCGAGGTGTGCCGGCGGCTCAAGGCAGACCCGGCCTTGTCGTTCACGCCGATCATCATGGTGACGGCCATGGCGGACGCCAAGGACGCGGTGGCCGGCCTCGACGCCGGCGCCGACGAGTACCTGACCAAACCGGTCGACCAGCAGGCGCTCGTCGCCCGCGTCCGCTCCATGCTGCGGATCAAGACGCTGCACGACACCGTGCGCACGCAGGCCGAGGAGCTGGCGCAGTGGAACGCCACCCTGGAGCAGCGGGTGGCGGCCCAGGTCGACGAGCTGCAGCGCGTCGGCCGTCTCAAGCGCTTCTTCTCGCCGCAGGTCGCCGAGCTCATCCTGGCCGGCGGCCGCGAGGACCCCCTGCGGTCCCACCGGCGCGAGATCACGGTCGTGTTCGTCGACCTGCGCGGCTTCACGGCGTTCGCGGAGACGGCCGAGCCGGAGGAGGTCATGCGGATCCTCCACGATTACCACGGCGTCATGGGGCCGCTCATCGTCGCGCACGGGGGGACGCTGGAGCGCTTCACGGGGGACGGCATGATGATCTTCTTCAACGATCCCGTGCCCGTTCCCGACCCCGGGCCACGCGCCGTCCACATGGCGGTGGCGATGCGCGAGCAGGCGCGCGAGCTCGCCCGGAACTGGGCCCGGCTCGGGTACGACCTCGCCCTCGGCGTGGGCATCGCGCAGGGCTACGCGACGATCGGCGCCATCGGCTTCGAAGGGCGCTCGGACTACGCCGCCATCGGGACGGTCACCAACCTGGCCAGCCACCTGTGCGGCGAGGCCCACGCCTGGCAGATCCTCGTCTCGCCCCGGGTGGCGGCCGATGTCGGCGAGCTGGTCGAGATGCAGGAGGTCGGCGAGCTCACGCTCAAGGGTCTGCGCAGGCCGGTGCCGGCGCGCAACGTGCTCGGCCTGCGGGGGTGACCGGCCGGACGGCTCGACGTCACCGCGAGTGCTAGACTTCCGGCTGTGGACAACCACCCCGTCCGGTATCCCGACCCCGCCGTCCGCATCATCGACCCCAGCTTCGCGCGGTACCGCGTCGGCAACGCCGCCGTCGAGCGTCTGGCCACCGGCTTTCGCTGGAGCGAGGGCCCGGTGTGGTTCGGCGACCTCCGCGCGCTCTTGTGGAGCGACATCCCGAACAACCGGATCATGCGCTGGGACGAGGAGACGGGCGCGGTGACCGTCTTCCGCAAGCCGTCGAACTACGCCAACGGCAACACGCGCGACCGCCGGGGCCGGCTGGTGACCTGCGAGCACGACACCCGGCGGGTCACCCGCACCGAGTACGACGGCAGCATCACGGTCATCCTGGACCGCTTCGACGGCAAGCCACTGAACTCGCCCAACGACGTCGTGGTCAAGTCGGACGACTCGGTCTGGTTCACCGATCCGCCGTACGGCATCCTCAGCAACTACGAGGGCCACATGGCGCCCGTCGAGCTGCCCACCAACGTCTACCGGGTCGATCGCAACGGCACGGCCACGGTCGTCGCGGGCGACGTCCCGCGCCCGAACGGGCTGGCCTTCTCGCCCGACGAGAAGCAGCTCTACGTCGTCGTCAGCGGCGCCAGCCCGCGCGAGATCCGCGTGTTCGACGTGGTCGCCGACGGCACCGCGCTGGCGAACGGCCGCGTGCTCATCAACTGCGGCGCCGGGATTCCCGACGGCTTCCGCTGCGACACCGACGGCAACCTCTGGTGCGGCTGGGGCGGGGGCGAGGGCGAGGACGGTGTGGCCATCTTCAACCCGGCCGGCACCCTGATCGGCCGCATCCTGCTGCCCGAGCGCGCCGCCAACCTGTGCTTCGGCGGCGCCCGGCGCAACCGGCTGCTCCTGGCCGCCAGCCAGTCGCTCTACGCGCTCTACGTGAACACGCACGGCGCCACGCTGAGCTGATGCCCACGCTGTTGATGCTGCCACCGCAGTCGGCGACGACCCGCGCCTGGGCCGCGCGGGTGGCCGCCGCCCTGCCCGAGCTGGAGGTCGTCGTCGCCGAGGACCCGGCCCAGGCGGCGCCGGTCGTGCCGCGCGCCGAGGCGGCGTTCGGGACGATGCCGCCGGCGCTGCTGCGCACGGCGTCGAAGCTGCGCTGGTTGCAGGCGCCCCAGGCGGCCCCGCCGGCCGGGTACTACACGCCGGAGCTGATCGCCCACCCGGCGGTCGTCACCAACTTCCGCGAGATCTACAACGACCACATCGGCGCCCACATCATGGCCTTCGTGCTGGCCTTCGCGCGCGGCCTGCACCACTACATCCCGCGCCAGCTCCGGCGCGAGTGGCGCCCGGAGCCGCTCGAGACCGGCGGCGTCCTCCACCTGCCCGAGACGACCGCGCTCATCGTCGGCGTGGGCGGGATCGGCGCCGAGGCCGCGCGCCTGGCCGCCGCCTTCGGCATCCACGTGATGGGCGTGGACGCGCGCCGCCGCGACGCGCCGCCGGGCGTCCTGAAGCTGGACGGGCCGGACGCGCTCGACTCGCTGCTGCCGCTGGCGGACTTCGTCATCCTCACCGTGCCGCACACGCCGGCCACCGAGGGCTTCATGCACCGCGCGCGCTTTTCGCGCATGAAGCGCACGGCGTACTTCATCAACATCGGGCGCGGCCTGACGACCCGCCTGGACGATCTGGTCGCCGCGCTCCGGGCCGGCGAGATCGCGGGCGCCGCGCTCGACGTCTTCGAGCAGGAGCCGCTGCCGGCCGAGCATCCGCTGTGGACGCTGCCCAACGTGCTGATCACGCCCCACACGGCCGGCCATGGGCCCTACCTCGACGAGCGCCGGTTCGAGATCCTGCTCGACAACGCGCGGCGCTTCCTGGCCGGCCAGCCCCTGCGCAACGTCGTGGACAAGGCGGGATGGTTCTGATGAGTGAGGTCGCGGGCGGCCGCCTGGTCGTCGATCTGCTCCGCGCCGAGCAGGTCCGCTACATCTTCGGCATCGTGGGCGCGACGTTCCTGGACGTCCTCGACGCGCTCTACGACGACCACAGCGTGGAGTACATCAACGTCCGCCATGAACAGGCGGCCGCGTTCATGGCCGACGGGCTGGCGCGCGTCACCGGGCAACCCGGTGTGTGCCTCGTCACGAGCGGCCCCGGCGCGACCAACCTGCTCACCGGCATCGCCGCCGCCTACGTGGCCCACTCGCCGGTCGTCACGCTGGTCGGCGGCATCGAGCGCGCGCACCAGGGCAAGGACGCCTTCCAGGAGTTCGACCTGCTCGGGATGTTCAAGCCGGTGACGAAGCTGGCGCTGCAGATCAACCAGGCCGAGCGCATCCCCGAGCTGCTGCGCCTGGCGCTGCGGACGGCGATGAGCGGCCGCCGCGGCCCCGTGTTCGTCGAGATCCCGCGCGACGTCCTCAGCGAGCGGGTGGCGCCGTCGGCCACGCTCGAGCCGGCGGGCTATCGCGCCACCCATCCTCAGATCCCCCACCCGGAGGCGATCCGCGAGGCGGTGCGCCTGCTACGCCAGGCCCAGCGCCCGCTGCTGCTGGTCGGCGGCGGCGTGAGCTGGGCCGGCGCCAATGACCTCGTGGTCCGGCTGAGCGAGCAGTGCGCGCTGCCGATGATCACCGCCTACGGGCGCAACGACGCCGTGCCCAACACCCATCCGCTCTACATCGGACCGCTCGGGCGCGCCGGCGCCCCCGAGGCGGCGGCGGCCTGCCGCCGCGCCGACCTCATCCTGGCCGTCGGCTCCCGGCTGGCGCACTTCACCACCCACTTCGATCACCGCTACATCGCGCGGGAGACGCCGATCGTGCAGGTCGACATCGACGGCCGCGACATCGGCCGCTACTACCCGGTGGCCGTCGCCATCCAGGCCGACGCGCGGGCGGCGTGCCAGGCCCTGCTCGACGCGCTCGCCCGCGACGGCGCGCGTCCGGGGTCATCCGAGTGGCGCAAGGAGGCGGAGGCGTTTCGCGAGCAGCGGCAGGCGCGGCTGGCCGCCGAGGCGGGGCTGACCGCCACGCCGATCAAGCCGCAGCGCGTGTACGCGGAGCTGCGCCGCGCGCTGCCGCCGGACACCATCGTCGCGCTCGACGCCGGTGCCGCGCCCGCGTATGGCTACGACCGCCTGCAGTTCACGCAGCCGCGCAGCTTCCTGACGCCGCTCGATCTCGGCGGCCTCGGCTTCGCGTTCCCCGAGGCGCTCGGCGCCAAGCTCGGCCGGCCGGAGGCGCCGGTCCTCGCCATCCACGGCGACGGCGGCTTCCTCATGAACGCCCAGGAGATCGAGACGGCCGTGCGGCACGGCATCAACGTCGTCACGCTCGTGATGAACAACAACTGCTGGGGCTCCGAGAAGGCGTACCAGCGCCAGTTCTTCGGGGGGCGCTACATCGGCTGCGACATCGGCAACCCGCGCTACGACGCGTACGCGCGCCTGTTCGGCGCCGCCGGCTACTACGTCGAGCACCCCGACCAGGTCGGCGACGCGGTGAGGGCCGCGTTCGCCGGCGGCAAGCCGGCGATCATCGAGGTCCCCGTCGATCCCGACGAGCTGCCGACGCCGGTGGCCGCGGTCCGCCCGCCCCGGCCGTGAGCGTGCCCGCCACGGTCATCCACGACGCGACCATCGTCACCGCCGACGACGCCGGCACCATCCACCACGGCGCCGCGCTGGTCGTGGACGGCGGCCGGATCCTGGCCATCGGCCCGACGCCCGAGATGCTCGGGCGCTATCCCGCCGCCGAGCGCGTGGACGGCCGCGGCCGCGCGGTGCTGCCCGGCCTGGCCAACACGCACACCCACCTCTCCCGCGTGCTCGCGCGCGGGATCTACGAGGACCTCTCCCCCTCGCACACGCCGCCCTTCACCGGCGGCCTGGCCCCGCTGCCCACGCCGGTGCTGAGCGCCGACGAGGAGCGGGTGATGGTACGGCTCGGCGCGCTGGAGGCAATCCGCAGCGGTACCACGCTGGCGCTGGAGGAAGGGGCCCGGATCGACGCGTACGCCGGGGCGCTGGGCGACACCGGCCTGCGCCTGCTCCTGTGCGAGCGCGCGTGGGACCGGGCGAAGGCGTCGATCGGCCAGCCGGGGCCGTTCGAGATCGACCGCGCGCTCGGCGACGGCGGGCTCGAGCGGATCGCGATGCTCCACCAGCGCTGGAACGGCGCCGCCGGCGGCCGGGTGCGCACGGGCGTGGCCGCGTGGGCGCCGGACATGTGCTCGCCGGCGCTGCTCGCCCGGCTCCGCAAGCTGCAGGACGAGCTGGGCGTCCTGGCCACCGTGCACCTGAACCAGATCTGGGGCGAGGTGGCCGCCGTCCAGGAGCAGCGCGGCGTGCCGCCGACCGCGTATCTCGCCCGCGCGGGGTTCCTCTCCAGCCGGTTGATCGCCGCACACTGCCGCTGCATGACGGCCGAGGAAGAGCGCGCGCTCGGCACCGCCGGCGCCGCCGTCGCCTTCAATTCGTGCATCGCCGCCCGCCGCGGCCTCTCGCCGCGGGCCGACGAGCTGGAGCGCGCCGGCTGCCTCATCACGCTCGGCACCGACAACATGGCCGAGGACATGGTGGAGGTCATGCGGACCGCGCTCTTCATGGAGCGCGTGCGCCGCCACGACGGCCGCCGCCCGACGCCCGAGGACGTGCTGACGTGGGCGACCCGCAACGGCTACCGCGCGCTGGGTGTACCGGACGGCGGCTGGCTGGCCCCGGGCAACCGCGCCGACCTGATCGTCTTCGATCTGCGGCGACCGCACCTCACCCCGGCGCTGCGTGTCGTGTCCGATCTCGTGCACAACGCCCAGGCCGGCGACGTCGAGAGCGTGATGGTCGACGGCCGCTGGATCATGCGCGACCACCGCGTCCTCACGCTCGACGAGCCGGCGCTCGTCACCGAGGCCGAGCGCGTCGCCCGGGCCGCCTGGACCCGCCTGTTCGCCGAGCGCCCCGAGCTGCCGCGGCCGGCCGGCCTCGACCTCGGGCCGGCCTGAGCGGCGCCGCCCTCACAGTCGCCGCAGAAGCCACTGCACGAGCGGGTCGAGACCGCGAGGCGCCAGGAGCACCGTCACGGCCAGACCCAGGATGGCGCCGCCCAGATGCCCCTCGTGACTGATCCCGCCGCGACGCTTCTGCGCGATCAGCACGACGGAGATGATCGCGTAGCCGAGCAGGAACACCGGGCCCGGAATCGGGATCGGCACGAAGAACATCATGACCGACGTCGTCGGATCCAGGACCACCGCCGCCGTCATGATCCCGAAGACGCTGCCGCTCGCCCCGAGACACCGATAGGTCGGGTCGTCCTTGCGCAGGGCGAAGACCACGAGGTCGGAGCCGAGCCCCGCCAGCGCGTAGACGAGGAGGAACCGCCCCGGGCCGAGGACCGCCAGCACGCTATCGCCGAACGAGTAGAGAGCCAGCATGTTGAAGGCCAGGTGGACCACGCTGCCGTGCGAGAAATGGGCGAGGAGCATCCCGAGACCGTTCTCACCGCGCGCCACCTGGGAGGGAATGAAGAGAAACGTCTCCGCCGTCCGGCCCTGCTCCGGCCGTAACGCCCGGAATCCGAACAGGCTCACCACGACGTTCACCACGACGATCGCGATCAGCACCGTCATCGCGCAGCCTCGAGGGTAGCCAGATAGGCGCGGAGCCGCGCCTGCGTGGCCGGATCGGCCGCGTCCTCCTCCAGCATCGCCTCCGTCCGCCGCGCGAGCCGGGCGAGGAACTCGTCCCTCACCTCGGCGGCGGCCGTGGCGACCACGACCTGGGCGCCGTCCGCTTCGAGGGACTGGTGTCCGGTGAGCTTGCGGACGAGGTTCGGCAGGAAGGCCGGGCAGATCAGCACCTCGAGGCTCAGCACGGCGGACCGGCCCGCCGTGAGCCGAAGCGGTCGTCGCCACCACCAGAGCGCGACGATCGCGGCCACGACGGTGGGGTACAGGGCGGCCGCGGTGTAGAGGACGGCGGCGTCGGGACCCAGCGCCATGGTGAGCGCCGGACCCACGACGAACAACAGGACGCCGGCGAGCGCCGCGAGCAGGCGCACCACGCCGAGCGAGGCCCGGAGCCGCCCGACGGACTCGAGCGTCGTCCTCAGTCTCGCGCCGTCGCACCACGGCCGGCCCCAGGCCGCGACGAAGACGCCACGGTGCGGCAGGTGCAACGGCCCGAACGCGAGCGCGCGGGTCCCGGACGCGAAGGGATTGTCGGCCAGGGCGGGCGCGAGACGCCCATGGCCGGCCTCGACGAGCAGCATGTCGTGGGGGCCGAGGAGTCGAGCGGCGTCGTAGAGGTAGAGCAGCAGCGCCACCCCCCAGATCGCGTAGTCGGCGACGC
This sequence comes from uncultured Candidatus Rokubacteria bacterium, assembly GCA_963743355.1. Lineage (GTDB taxonomy): Bacteria > Methylomirabilota > Methylomirabilia > Rokubacteriales > CSP1-6 > AR5. Next base: position 18,015 of record CAVUPM010000002.1, on the reverse strand, counting down.
GGGTCGGCTCGAGCACCCGAGCGTCAGCCCCGGCGGAACAGCTTGCGGAAGGCGGCCAGGACCACCGCGCCCAGTCCGACGACGCCGACGACGATGAGCTTGCCGAACGCCTTCAGGAACCCACTCTTGGTGGCCACCGCCGCCGCCCCGCCCAGCACGAGCGCGGCCAGTCCGTACTCCGCGATGCGATCGCCGGCCCTGAACTCCGAATACCGCTCGCCGGAGACGAACGTGTACCCGGCCAGCACGGTCTTGAACTCGGCGATGTCCTGACTGAGGCGGTCGGGCGTGGAGACGAGGATGGCATGCATGACGCCGCGTCGCCCCAGGAGCCGGATCGTATAGTTGACGAGGGGATGGCCATCCTCGCCGCGGAGCCGCACGCCCCACTCCAGCCGCCTGGTGGCCGGATCGTAGTGCGGCGGCACCGCCCAGCCCGCCGTGTAGATGGCGGGCATCCCGAGGCGCTTGCGCTCCGCGTTGCCGCTCTTGTCGCTCTCCTGCAGCGACGTGAGCAGCGCATCGCCCTCCAGCTTCTCGTCATCGCGGACGTAGCCGCTTTCCTCGAAGAAGAAGATGGCGAACCACTCGTCCGCCACGAGGGCATAGCGGTTGTCACGCGGCGGGTTGCGGGTGAGCTCGAGGAACCGGCGGGTGTTGGGACCGTCGAGGAACGCGTGCCCTTCGGCGATCTTGAGCGTGGCCATGCCGCCGAGGCTGCCGTCCAGGGGGCCCCGCTGCCAGCTCAGGGCACGCATCTGGCTCGCGATCTCCGCCTCGCTGGATGGCGGCGGCGTGGCGAGCACGGGGGTGGCGAGCGTACCGATGAGTACCGCGCAACCGAGGAGCCGACGAGCCAGGGCCAGTCGCCGCATGAGGGGCCTCCTTCGAACGGTCGGACGACCTCCCTCGACCCTAGCCTAGGCCCCGGTCCGGACGTGAGATCTACGTCATTGGCGTCTCCATCTGGGCGGCGGGCTTGTTCGATCTTGTTGATGTAGCGGATGTTTCGGCACGCCGATCGATGTCGTCGCCTCGCCTACAGGCGCCCGATGAGACGGGTCCCGACGTCCTCCACGAAGCGTTCGAGCCCGGCGGCATCGAGCTTGGGAGACGGCATCACGACCAGGCGGTGGACGCCCAGCGCCGCGAACCGCTCGGCGGTGGCAAGGTCCACGCCGGCGCCCCGCCCGGGCGTGATGCTGACCTCCAGCGGCCCGAGGTGCGCGGGCCGCGCGTACTGCTGCGCCGCCTCGCGCAAGCCCGCCAGCGCCTGCGCCGTTGCGTCGGGATCGAGGGCGAAGCCGTACCAGCCGTTGCCGTGCTGCACGGCCCGCCGGAACGCGGCCGCCGTGCGGCCACCCACGACGATCGGCGGATGCGGGCGCTGCACCGGCTGCGGATGCGCCTGCACGTCGGCGAACGACACGAACCGGCCCTGGTAGACGGGCTTGGCCTGGCTCCAGATCGCCTGCATCGCGGCCAGGTACTCGTCGGTGACCGCGCCGCGCTGCGCGAACGGCGCGCCGAGCGCGCGGAACTCGGGCTCGAGATAGCCCACGCCGATCCCGAAGATCAGCCGGCCGTTCGACAGCGTGTCGAGGCTCGCCAGCTCCTTGGCGAGCACCAGCGGGTTGCGCTGCGGCAGGATGATGATGCCGGTGCCCAGCCGCACGCGCGTCGTCACCGCCGCGCAGTACGTGAGCGCGATCACGGGGTCGAGGATGCGGTCGTGCGGCGCCATCGGCGAGGGTGGTGCCTGGGGGTCGGGCAGCACCACGTGCTCGCCGCCCCAGAGCGACTCGAAGCCGGCGGCCTCGGCCGCCCGGGCGACGCCGGCGACGACGTCGGGGTAGCTGCAGGCGTAGGCGTTGGTGGAGAACAGCCCGAAGCTCAGCGCCATCGTGGCTCCTTACACGCGCGGCATCACGCGGCGCGCGAACTCCTCGGCGAACCGCCACTTCGCGTCGACACCGGTGGCGAACATCAGCTCTTGAAGCCCCTGCTGCTCCAGCTCGCGGATCTGCTCGACCAGCTCCTCCGCGGTGCCGACCAGGCAGGTCGCGCGGATCAGGTCGGCGTCGATCAGCTCGGCCTCGCCCGGGTGCACGTACGTGTAGTGGTACTCGTGCGTGCGGAAGTGACGATGCGCGAGCGGCGTCTCCTCCACCAGCGTGCAGTAGCGCTTCCAGATCCGGCGCAGGAACCCGGGCGGCTCCACGCCCCGCTCGTGCACCTCGTCGTAGAAGTAGTAGACGCTGGCCATGACGTTGGGCCCGATCGTCTCGACGATGCGTGGCGAGTCGACCGCCTCGCCGGGCTCGAGCAGGACGATGTTCGTGAGCGCGCAGTTCCGGAAGTCGGTCAGCGTCCGGCCCACCCGTGCCGCCCCCTTCCGCACGTGACCCAGCGCCTCGGCCACCGGCGTGCCCCGCGGCGGGATCGCGAACACCAGCCCGTCGCCGAGCTCCCCGGCCAGCTCCATGGCGCGCGGCCCGAAGCCCGAGACGTACAGCGGGATTCGCGGCTGCAGGCTCGTGTACTTGCGATCGGGCAGCAGCATCTTCACCGGCCGGGTGACGCCGTTGAACGTGTAGTCCACCGTCTCGCCGTGCAGCAGCGCCCGCAGCACCCGGAGGTACTCGCGATAGTCGGCGACCCGCATCGGCCGCTGGCCCATCGTGCGCGTCGCCGTGTTGCCGGTGCCGATGCCGAGATGCACGCGGCCCGGCGCCAGCCGGTTCAACGTCGCCATCGCCGCCACGTGCACCGGCGGGATGCGAGTACCGCAGATCGCCGTCCCCGGGCCCAGGCGCAGCTTCGTCGTCTGCCGCGCGGCCAGGGCCAGCACCGCGTAGCAATCCGAGTAGAGCATCTGGCTGTCGGTGACCCACACCGAGTCGTAGCCAAGCGTCTCGGCATGACTGAAGAACCCGATCTCGTCGACGTTCGCCATCACGCAGATCCCGAACTTCACGGCCAATGAGTCTCCTGGAACGTGGTGACGCCGGGGGCCAGGCGGCGGGTCGTGTCCCGCGCCCGCGCTTCATGGCGAGCCGTCGTCGCCGCGCTCGTTCGGAGTGGGGCGAGCAAGCCGCCGACGGTCGGATGCTCTCGCGCCACCCCCTCCGGGGGATGGGGGGTCGCAGCGAGCCCCGCTTCGAACGAGCAGCGGCGACCGGCGAGCCATGCGCGCGGGCGCGGGACACGGCCCGCCGCCTGCCCCCCGGCGTCCCCGCGCTCCACGAGCAGCACTAGACGACGCCGTCCCTTCGGAGGGCGGCGATCTCGGCGGACGACATGCCGAGCAGGCCCGAGAGCACCTCGTCGGTGTGGCGGCCGAGCGCGGGGCCGGCGTGGTCCACGCGGCCGGGCGTGAGCGAAAGCTTGGGGACGACGCCGGGCTGCGGCAGCACGCCGAGCTTCTCGTCAGGGACGTCGAGGATCATGTTGCGCTCGCGGAAGTGCGGGTCGTCGAAGATGTCGGCGATGCTCATGATCGGCGAATGCGGGATGTCGTGACTCTTCAACCCCTCGACGGCCTGGGCGAACGAGCGGGCGGCGAACCACGCGGTGGCCAGCTCCAGGATGTACGGGATGTTCCTGGGCCGCTCCTCGGCGGTGGCGAACCGCGGGTCCTTCGGCAGGTCGGGTTGTCCGAGCATCGCGCAGAGGCGCTCGAACAGGTGCTGGGCGGGCGCGGTGAAGACGATCCAGTGCCCGTCCTGCGTCTGGAACGCGCCGCCCGGCCAGCCCGAGTGCTGCAGGCCACCGCGCTCGCGGATCAGCCCGCGGCGGCCGTAGGCCGTCGTCGTGTACTCCAGCACGCGGAACGCCGACTCGTAGAGCGCGGCGTCGATCCACTGCCCCTCGCCCGTGAGGTCGCGGTGGCGCAGCGCCGCCATCACCCCGAAGGCGGTGAACAGCCCCGTCATGTAGTCGGGATAGACCGGCGTCGGTCGCGCCGGCGGCCGGTCGGCAGGGCCGTTGAGGTACCAGGTGCCACCGAACGCCGAGCCGATCGCCGCGTAGCCCGGGCCCTGGCGCAGCGGTCCCGTCTGCCCGAAGGCGGTGATGCGCGCCATGACGAGGCGCGGGTTGATCGCGTGGAGCGCCTCCCATCCCAGGCCCCAGCGCTCGAGCACGCCGGGGCGGAAGTTCTCCAGCACGACGTCGCAGTGGGGCACCAGGCGGCGGACGATGTCCTGCCCGGGGGGCGTGTGCAGATCGAGCGTCATGACCTTCTTGTTGCGGTTGTCGACCGCGAACCAGTAGGAGGTCCCGTCTTCCGACGGCCCCAGGCGGCGCAGGTCGTCGCCCTTGCCGGGGATCTCGGTCTTGATGACCTCGGCGCCGAACTCGGCCATCAGCGTTCCGCAGAACGGGCCGGCCACGACCTGGGCCAGCTCCAGCACGCGGATGCCTTCCAGCGGGCGTCGTTGCTCGCTCATGGACGCTCCTCGGGCGCCGCCAGCGGGACGCAGGCGGCAGGATCGATCGACAGGCCGACGCTCTCACCGGCGCGCCGGCGCTGGGCGGCCGGGGCCGCCACGCGCAGCACGACGTCGCTGTCGGCCACCTTCACCTGGTAGTCCACGCTATCGCCCAGGAAGCTGGCGCGCTGCACCGTGCCCCGCAGCGCGTTGACGCCAGGGGTGGCGCCGTCGGTCAGCGCGATGTCGTGGGGGCGGATCGAGAGCGCGACGCGCGCGCCGGTGACCAGCCCGGCGCCGCCCACGCGCAGGCGCAGCGGGCCGACCGCGACGGTGTCGGGAGCGGCGGCGACGCCCTCCACGAGGTTCGTCTTGCCGATGAACTCCGCCACGAATCGCGTGCGCGGCTGCAGGAACACCTCGTCGGCGGTGCCGACCTGGGCGACGCGGCCACGCTCCAGCACGGCGATGCGGTCGGAGATCACCATGGCCTCGGCCTGGTCGTGGGTCACGTAGAGCGTGGTGATGCCGAACGCCTCGTGCAGCCGCCGGATCTCGAAGCGCATCTCCTCGCGCAGGTTGGCGTCCAGGTTGGACAGCGGCTCGTCGAGCAGCAGGATCTCCGGCTCCACGATCAGCGCGCGCGCCACCGCGACCCGCTGCTGCTGGCCGCCCGACAGCTCGCCCGGGTAGCGCCCCTCGTAGCCGCCGAGCTGCACGACCCGCAGCATCTCGGTCACGCGCCGGTCGCGGTCGGCCCGCGCCAGGCCGGCCTTGAAGCGCAGGCCGTAGGCGACGTTCTGCGCCACCGTCATGTGCGGCCACAGCGCGTAGCTCTGGAAGATCATCGCCATGCGCCGGCGCTCGGGCGGCACCACGGTGGCGGGCGAGGACAGGCAACGGTCGCCGACCCAGATCTCCCCCGCCTCCGGCGCCAGGAACCCGGCCACCAGGCGAAGCGTCGTCGTCTTGCCGCAGCCCGACGGCCCCAGCAGCGCCACCAGCTCGCCCGGCTTCACCTCCAGCGACGTGGTGAGCATCATGAGCCTTTCCTCTCGGGAGTCAGAGATGCGAGCAGGTCGGCGAGCGGCGCGCCGGTGGCGAGCCCGTCCACGGCGCGGATGGCGGCGTCCACCTGGGCGGGCGGCAGGACCAGGCCGGCGTTGCCGCGGAACTTCGCCTCCACCTCGGCGCGCGTCAGCGGCGCGTCGGGGCCGCCGCGCGGGCGATCCTGGCGCTCACGCAGCACCCGGCCGTCGGTGAGGGTGATCTCGACGTCGCCGACGAACTGCCGGGGGTAGTCGATCGTGGCGTCGAGCTCGTAGGTCACGCGGCGCGCCACCCCCAGCACCTCGGCGTCGCGCACGGCGTCGTCGGCGAACTCCGCCAGCCCCGCCCGCCCGCGGACCAGGATCGTCGCGAGCAAGTAGGGCAGGCTGAACTTCGCGGCGTAGCCGTTCGGCGGCGCGTGCTTGCCCGCCAGCGGCTCCCAGAGCCGCGGCACTGGACCGGCGGCGGTGCGGCAGCGGACGGCCGCGATCTCCGCCGGCCGGGCCCGCTCGCGCAGCCGCATCGCGCAGTCCATATATGGTTGCGCGATGGAGCCGCACGGATAGGGCTTGAGCGTCAGCGCCGCCAGCTCCCACGTGCGGCCGAGGCTGTCCAGCAGCGCGTCGAGCCGGCCGGCGTCGTGGCCGCCGGCGAACGCCGCGTAGAGGCCGTGCTCGCCTTCCAGCACGGTCGTCGGGCCGGTGAAGCCGTCGCGGGCCAGCAGCGTCGCGATGACGCCGGCGTGAGCGCCCCAGCCGGGATGCAGCCGCTTGGTCCACGAGCCGTCGGCGAGGTATTCGATGATGCCGGCGGCCTGGCTGCCGCAGATGCCGAAGGCGTGGACGAGCTGGTCCTCGGACAGCTTGTACAGCTTGGCCGCGGCCGCCGCGGCGGCGAAGCTGGCGGTGATCGAGGTCGGGTGGAAGTGGCGGGCGTGCAGCGCCCCGGGGACGGCGAGGCCCACGCGGCACATCACCTCCACGGCGGCGATCGACGCCTCCAGCACCGCGCGGCCACCGGCGCCCACCGCCTCACCCACCGCCAGCGCGGTGGTGACGGCCACGCAGCCCGTGTGGACGATGGCGTCCTCGCGGGTGTCGTCGAAGTCGAGGCCGTGGGCGAGCGTGGCGTTGGCGAGCACCGCGTTGGCGGCCGCCACGCGGACCGGGCGGCCGAGCAGCACGCTCTCGGCGCCGCCGCCGAGCCGCTCGGCCACACCGAGCACCGCGCGCCCGAAGTCCTCGCGGGCGGCGGCGAGTGCGTTCCCGAGCGTGTCGAGCGCCAGCCGCGACGCCGCCGTCACCACGACGGGCGGCACATCGTCCAGCACCAGATCGACGACGAAGCGCGCGAGACGACGGGCGGCGGCCGGCGGGGTCACGGTCAGGTTCTTACCCGCCGCCGCCCGGGATGTCAATTCTTGCGCAGCCGCCATATCTCTTCGGACGGCCAGCGGTGCGCCCACGCCGCCGTCACGTAGGGATTGCTCGTGGACCCGTCGGCCGGCGCTTGCAGCTCGATGAGATCGAGGACCTCGAGGCCGTTGGCGCGGAAGAGACGAATCCACTGCCCGACCGGCAGTGTGAACTCGACCGAGGTCACGTCGGGCCATTGGAGCCGATGGAGGTCGAAGTAATCGCGCTGCAGCCGGGCATCGGCGGCGCCCTCATGCGGCATGCACAGGGTCAAGAGCGTCCCATTCTTGAGGAACACCAGCTCACCCCCGGGACGCAGCAGCCGCGTCGCCTCGGGGATCCAGTGATACGGATCGCACCAGATGCTGGCGCCGTACTCCGACAGCGCGAGGTCGAAGCTACCGTCGGCGAGCGGCACGCGCTCGGCGTCGGCGTGGATGAGCGGAAAGACGAGGCGGTGCTCGCGCTGCAGGGCGCGCGCCGTCGCCAGCTGGCCTGAAGAGTTGTCGAGCCCGACGACGCGCGCACCCTGCCGCGCGAGCCACGCCGACCAGTAGGCGGTGCCGCAGCCCAGCTCGACGACGTCCTTGCCCGGCACCGGGGGCAGCGCTCGCACCTCGCGCTCGGGCCGACGCCAGATGCCCCAGGTCGGCTCGGTCCTGGCCCAGGCGTGTCGGCCCCGCGCAGCGTACTGCACGCTGAGCCGGTCCCAGGCCTCGCGGTTCAGCTGAACGTGATCCGTCACTTCCGGTCCTTGTCGAGGACCTCCTTGAGCGCCGCCGGCGGCACTTTGATCTCGACACCCGCGCGCTCCTCCTGCAGCAGCATCGCCACCCGCGAGTCGCGGTCGGCCCAGCCGCGATTCATCGCCTCGGTCATCTCCTCCAACGTCATGTTGGCCAGGCGCATCGGCACCTTGTTCTCGCGCCCGAGCGCGACGGCCAGCGAGACGTCCTTGTGAGCCAGGCGCAGCGCGAACCATGGCGGGTCGAACGTCCCCGGCAGGAACTGGTCGGCCAGCCCGTCGAACGTCCGGCGACGGCCGCCGGCGCCCTGCCGCACGGCCTTCCAGATGGTGAGCGGATCGACGCCGGCCTTCACGCCCATCGTGAAGACCTCGGCCAGTGCCGTCTGGACGACGTAGCCCGCGCAGTTGTGCACGAGCTTGGCCACCGAGCCGGCCCCGATCGGGCCGACGTAGTACGCCTGGTCGCCGATGGCGTCGACCACCGGCTTGTACTTCTTGAAGGCCTCTTCGTCGCCGCCGATCCACAGCGCCAGCCGTCCCGACTCCGCACCGCGAGGACCGCCGCTGACCGGGGCATCGAACATGTCGACCCCGCGCGCCTTGAACACCGCGTGGAGCTTGCGCACCACCGTGGGCGAATTCGTCGACAGATCGAAGAAGGCCTTGCCGGCGGTGAGCCCGGACAGCAGCCCGGTCTTCTCGTCCATCGCGACCGCCTCGACGTCCTTCGGCTCCGGCAGCGACGTGAACACGACGTCGGCGGCCTCGGCCACGGCCCGCGGCGAGTCGGCCCAGCGGGCGCCGGCCTTCACGTGAGGCTCGGCCGCCTCGCGGCGGACGTCGTGCACGACCAGCTCGTGCCCCGCCTTCTGGAGATTGGACGCCATGTGGCGTCCCATGGTGCCGAGCCCGATGAACCCGACCTTCATGACTTGGCCCCTTCGAAGACCTTCTTGGCGATGCGGCCAGCGCTCATGGCCGTCGGCCAGCCCGCGTAGAGGGCCATGTGGGTGATGACCTCACCGATCTCCTCGCGCGTCACCCCGTTGACGAGCGCGCGCTCGATGTGGCCGGTGAGCTGATCGCCCCGGTACATGGCGATCAGCGCCGCGACCGTGATGAGGCTGCGGTCTCGCTTGGACAGCTGGGGGCGCTCCCAGACGTCGCCGTACACGACCTTCTCGGTGAGCTCGATCAGCTTGGGTGCGACCGTCCGGACCTCGTCACGCGCGGATGTTGCGGCTCTTGGTGTGCTCACGGCCTGGCTCCTTTCGACGGTTGAAGGGCTGTATGCTAGCATCCGACCGCACCCCAGGAGGCCCGGCATGACGCTGGCGCCCGATCACATGGCGAAGTCCGGCCGCAAAGCGACGGTCGAGGGCGTGCGCGACCGGCGCGTGCTCACCGACGGCACCCGCACGGTGGAGCTCCACCACATCGCCGGCAACGCCCACGCCGACGGGCTGTCGATGGTCTACCTGCCGAAGGAGAAACTCTTGAGCGAAGCCGACGTCTTCACACCACCGCCGGCCGGCACCGCCCCGCCGATGCCGCCGAGCCCGTTCACCGTGAATTTCGCCGACCACCTCAAGCGCCTCAACCTGGCCGTCGACCGGCTGCTGCCCCTGCACGGGCGCATCGTGCCGATCGCCGACCTCCACACCGCGGCGGGCCATGGCCACTGATCCGGTCTACGAGGTCTACGCCCTGAAGTACGGCGAGCGCGACACGACCAAGTGCCAGTTCTTCTATCGCGAGGGCTCGCACGACAAGCTGACGCTGCACTACTTCGTGTGGCTCATCCTCGGCGGTCCGCACCCGGTGCTGGTCGACACCGGCTTCCTCGAGGACGACGCGCAGGCACGCCACATCCGCGACTACGTCAGCCCGGCCACGGTGGTGGAGCGCGTGGGCGTGAAGCCGTCCGACATTCCGATCTCGCTCATCAGCCACTTGCACTACGACCACTGGGCCGGCCACAGCCTGTTCCCCAAGGCCGAGTTCTGGATCCAGAAGGACGAGGTCGCGTTCTGGACGGGGCCGTTCGGCAGCACGCCGGCCTTCCGCGGCTCGGCCAACGTCAACTCGCTGGCCGGGCTGGTGACGCTGAACTACGCCAACCGCATCCGGATCGTCGAGGGCGAGCGTGAGGTGCTGCCCGGCCTGCGTGTACACCGCGTCGGCGGCCACACCGCGGGCTTGCAGATCGTCACCGTCAACACGGCACGGGGGCCGGTGGTCCTCACCTCCGACGCCTCGCACTTCTACCACAACGTGGAGACGCGCCAGCCGGTGCAGATCATCACGAACCTGCCCGAGATGGTGCAGGCGTTCGAGACCATTCACACGCTGGCCGGGCCCCAGAAGCTGATCGTCGCCGGCCACGACCCCCAGGTCTCCGAGCGCTTCAAGCAGATCGAGCCCGGTATCGTCAAGATCGCGTAGGGAGCCTGTCGGAATATCGAGGGGCGTCACGGCTCCGCCGGGGCGCCCCGAGCGACTGGGGGTCCGGGGGCCATGTCGGGGCCCCCGGTTCCAGTAGGAGGACACCATGCGGTTGCTCAGCGACGCCGAGATCGCCGCGCTGAAGCCGGCCGAGCGGGCCGCGTTCCCCGGTCCCATCCCCACGCAGATCGTCTCCAACGACGAGTACTTCCCAGCGCCGCAGACGCCGCGCCAGCGGCAGGTCGAGGCGCGCACGAAGGCGCTCGGCGACACGCTGGCGCGACGGCACGGCGTGAGCCGGCGGGAGTTCTTCCGCACGGCCTCCGGCATGGCCGCGGCGTTCCTGGCGATGAACGAGGTGTACGGCTCGCTGTTCGACGTCAGCCGGGCCGAGGCGCAAGCGCCCGAGGTCGCCAAGGAGCGCGCGGGCGCGCTGTCCAAGCAGTTCGTCATGGACTGCCACACCCATTTCCTGAGGGACGACACCCGCCTCATGGGCTTCGTGCGCGCCCGCGAGTCCGTCGGCAAGGCCGGCTGGAACCCGGCCCTGGCCGGCAAGCCGCAGACCATCGAGGATCTGAAGTTCGGGAACTACTTCAAGGAGATCTACCTCGACAGCGACACCAAGGTGGCGCTGATCTCGGGCTCGCCGTCGGACGTCCCCCAGGACTGGTTCCTCACCAACGAGATGAAGGCCCAGGCCCGCGAGCGGGTGAACCGCGAGGCGGGCTCGCGCCGGATGCTCAGCCACGCCATCTTCACGCCGGGGCAGCCGGGGTGGCTGGAGGCCATCGACCGCGCCATCAGCGAGCTCAAGCCCGACTCCTTCAAGGGCTACACGGTCGGCGACAACACCAACAAGGACGTGAGCAAGTATCCGTGGCGCATGGACGACGAGAAGGTCACCTACAAGGCGTACGAGAAGTTTGCCAAGGCCGGCCTCGTGAACGTCTGCGTCCACAAGGGACTCTTCCCGCCGTCGGCCGAGCAGCGGTTTCCGCGCCTGCTCGCCCACTCCGACGTGCGCGACGTCGGCAAGGCAGCGAAGGACTGGCCGCAGCTCAACTTCATCATCTATCACTCGGCCTACCGGTTCGCCGCCGGCGGCAAGGTGGAGGACGCCTGGGCGCAGTTCGACAAGACGGGACGCATCGAGTGGGTGACCGACCTCGCCGAGATCCCGGCCAAGTACGGCGTCACCAACGTGTACGGTGACCTCGGCCAGATCTTCGCCCAGAGTACGGTGGCCGACCCGCGCGTGTGCGCGGCCATGATGGGCCAGCTCGTGAAGGGCCTCGGCGCCGACCACGTCGTGTGGGGCAGCGACGCCGTCTGGACCGGCTCGCCGCAGTGGCAGATCGAGGCGCTGCGCCGGCTCGAGATCCCCGAGGACATGCAGAAGAAGTACGGCCTCAAGCCGCTCGGCGCCGCCGACGGATCGGTCAAGAGCGCGATCCTCGGCGAGACGAACGCGCGCCTCTACAAGTACGAGCGGCGCGCCGCGCTGGCGACGGACCGGCTGGCGACGATGAAGGCGGAGTACGAGCAGGCGGGGCCGGCGCGCAGCAACCTGCGCTACGGCTACGTCGTGCCGGCGCGAGGCTGAGCGCCGCCGTTCCTCTCCGATACGCGATGGGTCCGGCAGCGCTTCATCCTCTTCCACGGAAAGCGTCACCCGCGCGCGATGGGCGCCGCCGAGGTCACCCAGTATCTGAGCTCACTCCGCGCCGCCGCCGCCATCTGCACGAGTCGGTGCTGCTTGCCCTATGGCCGTTGCGGGGCGGCGTTTAGTTCCACTGGCTCTATCCGCCATGCGCGGCGCACGACGGTAAAGACCTGAACGTTCGGCGGCAATGACGCGTGGTGCACGGCGGGTACGCAATGCAAGCGCGCCAGCGAATGGAGGGCACAGTCGATGCCGGATGCAACCTCGCAAGGGAGCGCAACCCTCTTGCCGGAAGCGCATGAGTTCGATTTCCTCGAGGGAGAATGGGATGCCGTTTGTCGCTTCCCGCGCCCCGACGGGAGTTGGGGAGAGGGGCCGGGGACGCTGAAGGCTTCCAAGGTCCTGGATGGCTGCGTAGCCATGGAGTTCTTCGAAGGGCCCTATCAGGGCGAACTTATCAAGGGCCTCGGGCTTCGCGCCTTTAACCCCAAGTCGCGCTGCTGGGAGCACACCTGGACAGACACGTCTTCGCCTGGCGGGTTTCCGGTGTGGCGTGGTCGCTTCGAAGGCGGGAAGATCGATCTGTTCGGGGAGTGGGACGATGACAGCGGACAGCGGATTCTCTCCCGACTCACCTGGTCCGAGATTACCGGCAGCAGGGCCCACTGGGAGAGCCACCGCTCGCTGGACGGCGGTGCCACCTGGACGAGGCACTGGGTGATCGACTTTGCACGTCGCCCCGCAAGACGGTGAGTGTGAGGTCGCGCTCGCGTGGCCTGCCTCTGTTCGGTCCCGAAGCTTCTCCTCGATACCGGCTGGGCGAAGGCTGCACGGGCCATGCGCGAACGGGCGTCTGACGCCCTGGTCGATGAGCCGACCGCCACTCGCTTCGATCGGGAGGAATGGGAGTGGAAGTAACGCGGGCCACCACGCGAAGCATTTCTTGCCGGCGTCCACGTGGGGGTGATCAGCATCCCCGAGCCGGGGCGAGGGCCGCTCACGGTGCCGGTCTGGTACTCCTATCATATCGGGCGCAGGCGTTCTGGGCTCCGAGATGGGTGACCGCTACGTCGAGGGGACCCGGCGAGAGTTCGTGAGCTCGTTCTGACGACCGCGATCCCGGTCCCGCCCGTCGCGTGATAGGGTCGATCCGGGTCGAGCATGTCGTCCTGGCCGCCGCGGGCGCCGCCCTGGTCGTGCTCGTCGTCCTGCCGCTCGCCTTCCTGCTCTGGGGCAGCCTGAGCGCCGACGGGCGGCTCTCGCTCGACCACTTCCGCGAGGCGCTCGGCAGCCGTCTCTACGCGGCCAGGACGCGATACATCGTCCGCTCGGAACGCAGATACCGGCCCTCGTCGAGCAGGGTGGCGTAGACCTCGCCCGGCGCCAGGTCCACGAATCGCGGTGTGTGCAACTGCTCGAGCACGGCCGCACGTTCCGCCTCGCCGAGGGCCCGAGGCGACCGCCGCCGTGGCGTGGCTCGCGCGGGCCGACGCCGACGGTAGTACGTCGCGCGCGGCAGGCCGAGCGCCGCGCACGTGGGGGCGATGCCCAGCCGCGGTCCGATCTGGCCGACCGTCGTCACTACGAGGTCTCGCCGGCTCCTCGGCCACCGTGACGTGGGCACCACCATGATCTACACGCATGTGCTCAACCGCGGCCCCGCCGGCGTCCAGAGCCCGGCCGATCGGATGGACCTGTAACCCTGCGCGCGATACACGGCGCCGCCTCGCAATGTCCGGTGGATACCCTCGGTCTGTATATCCCAACCCGACCGGACGCCGTCGATTGCAAAGTGGCCGTCAGATCGACCATCCGGGAACTATCCACGTCGCCGAGGCGCATGCTAGCCTTCAAGAGTGCTTGGGCTCCCGCGCTATACGGTTCCAGATACCAAGAGTTCGACGCACAGGTTGAGGGAGGAATGGTGACGAACGCCACGAGGCGCGACCTAGGGTGGGGGACGCGTTTCGGCAGCCTCGCCCTTGTCCTCGCGCTCCTCGCGGGGGCACTCGCCGCCCAGGCTCAGCCTGGGGGGAAGGTCTACCGAATTGGTTTCCTGTGGGAGAGCCCGGCTACCTTTCCGGATGAGATTGAGGCATTCCGTCAGGGGCTTCGTGAACTGGGCTACGTCGAGGGTCAAAACCTCGCCATCGAGTACAGGTGGGCAGAGGGGAAGCCCGAACGGATGCGCGAGCTCGCTGAGGAGCTCGTCCGGCTCAAGGTCGACATCATCATGGCACCGAGTTCCGTCTATACCGGGGCCGCGAAACGAGCCACCTCAACGATTCCAATCATCTTCCTGAGTCACGCGGACCCGCTCCTCAGCGGGCACGTGAAGAGCCTCGCGCGGCCAGGCGGCAACGCCACCGGGCTCACTATTATGATGACCGAGACGAACGTCAAAGGCCTGGAGCTGTTCAAGGAGGCGGTTCCGCGGCTCGCGCGCGTTGCCGTCGTCTGGGACCCGGCCACGCCGTCGCATGGACCGGGCCTGACAGCCGTTGAGGCGGCCGGCCCATCACTGGGGCTCCGGATTCAATCGGTCCCTGTGCGCAGCGCCAGCGAGTATGAGAGCGCGTTCTCGACCATGGTCCGGGAGCGCGCCGATGGGGTTCTGGTCCTTGCAACCCCCCTGTTCATTGCCGGAGCAAAGCCGCTCGCGGACCTCGCGTTGAGGTACAAGCTGCCTTCGCTCTTCGGCCCGAAGCATCACGTGGCCGCCGGGGGCCTTATGAGCTACTCGCCTCACCGTCCCGATTCGTGGCGACGCGGCGCCGTTTTTGTAGACAAGATCCTCAAAGGCACCAGTCCTGCTGACCTGCCGGTGGAGCGAGCGACGCGGTTCGAGCTGGTGATCAACAAAACGACGGCGAAAGCTCTCGGCCTCTCGATCTCGCCGTCCGTGCTGGCGCGAGCGGATCAGGTCATAGAGTAGGCACCGATGATGAGCTGGGCGAGGATCAAGAGGGCATCGAACTTCCCGCTGCAGCGGACCACGGGCTCGCGTTTGCTCGCCCCTGGCCGCTGAGCGCGGCGTTCGGCGACGCCATCTTGGTGGGCGACCGGACATTAGCCCTCTCACGAGTCGTGAGGACGAATGCCCAGGATCTCGGAGTTCTACGGCATCGTGATCTATATGTACTACCGGGATCACGGTGTTCCTCATTTCCACGCGATCTACGGCGGACAGGAGGCAGTGATCTCGATTCGGAGCCTCCGAGTCCTGGAAGGTCGCGTGCCGCCGCGGGCCCTTGCGCTCGTCAGGACGTGGGGCAAGCTACATCGAAGTGCGCTTGAACACGATTGGGAACTGGCGCGCACCAATCGTCCTTTGCATAGGATCCATCCGCTGGAGTGAGGAGCGACACCGATGAAATGGCGAGTTGTCGGAGTTGAGGTCGTTGGACCGCATTCGCTGACGGTCAAGTTTAAGGATGGGAAGCGGAAGCAGGTGAACCTGCTTCCATTGTTGGAAGGGCCCGTCTTCGAGCCACTTCGAGATCCCGGCGTTTTCGCGCGTGTCATGCTCGATCCCGTCGCGGGAACCGTCGCATGGCCGAACGGCGCGGACATTGCCCCTGAGACGCTGTACAAACTGCCGCCCGAGACGAAGCCCGCGACCAAGCGCCGCGTGAGGCGATCGCCGAACCTCGCAGTCCACCGGACCGGGGCTCGCGTTGCTCGCTCCGGCCGGTGACCGCGGGCGTTAGCGCACGACGAGAGGTCGAGAGGTAGCGTGCTACGAGCTCGCGATCTGGCGGAGAGGTGACCCGGCGTTTTCGCGGCGACGAAGGACCTTGGAGAGCTTGGGAGTGGGTGCTCGTCGAGGAAGGGGGTCTCCATGAGAGATCAATGCGCTAGCTGGAGCCGACGGCAGTTCGTGGGAGGGCTGACGATGGCCGGGACCGGGAGTTTTCTGGGGCTGCGCCCCGGGGAGGCGGCGGCGGAGCCGCCCCCGGAGACGACTCGGCTCCGGTTCTTCAAGTTCCCCGGGATCTGTCTCGCCCCGCAGTACGTGGCCGAGGGGCTGCTGCGGGCCGAGGGTTTCACCGATGTGCAGTACCTGGAGTTTCCGGAAGGCGCAAAGGGGGTGTATGACCGTGTGGGCTCCTGGGCGGTCGACGTTACCCAGTGGTACCTGGCGCCCTTCATCGTCGCGGCCGACAGGAAGGCCGCTGAGCGAGGCGTTATGCGCATCTGAAATGAGACCCGAGAACCTAATCGAACAAGTTTTCTTCCGGTACGCGTGGTTGCTGTTCATTTTCGTCACGTGCCTCAACGGGGCGATCTGGCGGTGGCGCGCCCGGAAGTACATAAGTGCGAACCCCACACTCGCGCCAGGCTATACGAAACTCATTCGCGGCTGGCTCCTCTTCGGCAACCTGCCCTGGCTCGTCATGGGGCTCGGCATCCTCTTCGGTGGTGTGCCAACGCTGTGGCACTACTTCAACCCGCGGAATGGCCCAGTTGTCCTGATCTGGTACGGAACCATCGTGGCCCTTTGGGTTGCCAGCGTCTACTGGCTCTTTTTCCGTCGCGGGGCGGAGCTTCTTATCGCCCATCCGGGATTGTTTAATCTCCCAAGTGGCCGGCCGTCGGTGCTGAAGGGATACTTCCTCCTATGCCTTGCTGGCGGCGTGGCCGGCCTGCTAATGATGATCCTCTGGGATATGCCAGCACCAAGGTGAGCGCCCAACAATGAGCTGCAGCAGTCCGGAGCTCGCGCTGCTCGCCCCCGGCCGCTGAGCGCGGGCGTTCGACAGCTGACACCAACTACGAATGGCCGGAGCTGAGTTTCAACACTGATGACGTTCCCTGATGGGCGCGATTCTCGGAGCCGAGATCCTCCTCCCGCCGACGCGGCTCGGTCACGCGCTCGAACGGGTGCCGTTCCTTGTCACCTTCGCGATGAAGTTCATTGTATACGGCACTCTGATCGTGCTCGTCGTCGGAGGCAGACCCGGCGGGCGCCTCGTCCGCGCCGTCGCCGCCATGCTGCTCAGCCCTGACCTCGCACAGGCGATGTACGTGCAGAGGGCCCCGAGGGGCGAGCAGGCGACGCGAGACCTCGAGCACCAGTTCCTCGTCTCGGGCGACGCAACGGAGCGGCTTGCGGATCTCGGAGGCTTCGCGCTCGACGACCTCGGCCTTCAGCGACTGCATGGCCGCGCTGCGGCGATGCACGTCTACGCGGTCGCGGCCAAGCCCTCAACGAATCGCCAGAAGACGACATAAGTGGAACCGGGACTGTCGAACCACGGCATGCAGCCGACCGCCTTCGGCCGCGGCTGATACCGACCATAGGTAGTCACCATGCCCGACGTCTACACCAAGGTCACGGAAGCTGCCCCGCAGATCCGCGCCCGCAGACCCGCAGCAGCGGGCGATGTTGCACACATATCTGACCGACGCGGCTCTCCCTCAGGGGGCACGGGTCCTGGAGGTGGGCTGCGGTACGGGAGCGGTGACCCGCGTGCTGGCGACGTGGCCGGGGGTCGGCGAGACGATCGGCGTCGACCCGTCCCCCGTCTTTGTGGCGAGGGCTCAGCAATTGGCCGGAGGGCTGACCACTGCCGTCTTCGAGCAAGCGGATGGCCGGTCGCTGCCGTTCGTGGATAGCATGGTCGACGCGGTCGTGTTCCACACCACGCTCTGTCACGTGCCAGAGCCGGAGGTCATGCTACACGAGGCGGTACGCGTCCTCCGGCCGGGTGGCTGCCTCGCGCTATTCGAAGGCGACTACGCCACGGGCACGCTGGCCGCCGGACCCGGAGACCCGCTGGACGTCGGCGCTGAGGCGCACATCGCCTATATGAGTCTCGTGGCTCGCAAGGCAGCATGAGGGGATGATCGTGACGGATCTGCTGATATGCTCAGCGAGGAGAGCCTATGTCCCTCGCGATGACGAAGCCGGAGCGCGAAGCATTTCTCGCCGACGTTCACGTGGCGGTGATCAGCATCCCCGAGCCGGGGCGCGGGCGGATCTGGAGCGTGATCTCCGCCCCTTCGCACGCCGGTATCTCGGCGCCGAGATGGGTGACCGCTACGTCGAGGGGACGCGGCGAGAGTTCGAGCAGGCCCCGAACGTGCCCGTGAGCTCGTTCTGAAGACCGCGATCTCGAGCCCGCTCGTCGCGTGATACGGTCGATCCGGGTCGAACACGTCGTCCTGGCCGCCGCGGGCGCCGCCTTGGCCGTGCTCGTCGTCCTGCCCCTCGCCTTCCTGCTCTGGGGCAGCCTGAGCGCCGACGGGCGGCTC
>CAVUPM010000001.1:100000-1839978 GCA_963743355.1 uncultured Candidatus Rokubacteria bacterium | reverse complement strand
GGGGGCGGCGGGCCGGCACCGGATCGGCGGCGGGATCGATCAGCGCGAGGGGGCGGGGATGCGCTGTCGCCAATACTCGTGGGGGATCGGCATGGGAAAGTCGGGGGAGCGCGAGCCGGCGGCGCCGAGGAACCCGGAGACGCCCCTAGTCTGCATCCGCATCCCGCGTATAGTACTACAGCCCCAGTGCCTCCCTGTAGACCGCCTCCAGCGCGTCCAGCATGCCGTGGGCGTCGAATTCGCTGCGCGCCCGGGTGCGGTTCTCGGCCGCCAGGCGTCCGCGCCGATCGGGTCCGGACAGCAGCTCGGTCAGCCGGGCGGCGAAGGCGGTGGAGGTGCCGGCGACCGTCCGCCGCTGCCCTCGCCGAGCACCTCGCGGTGCGCCGGGATGTCAGTGGCGACCACCGGCAGGCCGAGCGCCATCGCCTCCAAAACGGCCAACGGCAGTCCCTCCTTCCGGGACGGCGCCGCGAAGACGTCGAAGGCCCCGAACAGCCGGGCGGCCTCGGGGATCTCCCCCGCGAACCGCACCCGCGCGGCCACCCCGAGGTCCGCCGCGAACCGGCGCAGGCGCGGCTCCTCAGCCCCGCTGCCCGATCAGCGCCAGCGTGAGCGCGGGCGTGGCGGCGATCGCCTCGATCAGCAGGTCCAGGCTCTTCACCTCGTCGAAGCGTGCCGCGCAGCCCACCACCGTCGCGGCGGCGTCCAAACCGAGGGCGGCGCGCGCGTCCCAGCGGTCGAGCGCTCCGGCGACCAGCCGCGCGACGTCCACGCCGTTGAGGATCACCCGGCTCTGGCTCGTCGCGAACAACCCCAGCGCCACTCCCTCTCGCTCCTGGGCGCGCGAGACGTTGACGACGATGCGGGTGAGCGTCGCGAGCCGGCGCTCAAGCCCGAGGTAGACCGCGCGAGCCGGCGCCCCGTAGCGCTCGTAGTGGATGCCGTGAAAGGTGTGGACGGCCGGCACGCCGGCCAGGCGCGCGGCGAGGCGGCCGTGCACACCGGCGCCCTTGCCGTGCGAGTGCACGAGCCGGATCCGGTGGCGGCGAATCAGCCGGACGAGTCGCAGCAGCGTGAGCGGTCCCAGGCGGTCGGTGCGCAGCGGCACCGCCTCGAGGCCCGCCTCGCCGAACCGCGCAAACAGTCCCCGTCGGCAGGGCCGACCACAATCGAACGCCAGCCCCACGCCCGCAGGCCCTGCGCAACGGCGAGCACGTGCTGGGGCCCGCCGCCCGCCCTGGTGGAGACGAGCACCTGCAACACGGGGATCGCGCCGGTCACCCGCGAGATCCGCCTGTCGCCGCGCGCACCGCGCGCCGCAGCGGGCGCGGCAGCGCCAGCGCCAGCGCCGGCCGCAGCGCGTACAGCGCGCACCACGGCGGATAGGCGCCGCTCACCACCGCGCGCCACCGCACGAGCGCCTCGGTCCGCAGGCGATCCTCCTCGCGCTCGACGCGCACCCGCCCCGCGCCCAGCCGGCGACGATTAGGACCTCGGTGAGGTTGGCCAGCCGGGTGAGGCGGGCCAGGCGCATCCACAGGTCGTAGTCCTGGGCGACGGCCAGCGACTCGTCGTAGCCGCCGGCGCCCGCGAGCAGATGGCGGCGCACCATCACCAAGGAGTGCACGATCGGATCGGGGCGGATCAGCACGCCCCGGATGGCGGCGTCGTCCGCCGGCGGCCGCACGACGCGCACCGGCGTGCCGGCTGGGTCCACCTCGAGCGCGGCGGTACCGAGCAGGCCGACCCCCGGGTGTTCGGCCAGGAACGCGCGCTGGCGGGCAAACCGCTCCGGCAGCGCCACGTCGTCGGCGTCCAGCCGCGCCACCAGCTCGCCGCGGGCGAGGCCGAGCGCGCGGTTGAGCGCGCGCGTGAGCCCCGCGCGGGCCTGGCGCTGGACGCGCAGCCGCGGATCGGTCACGGCCGCGAGCCGGTCGGGCGTGGCGTCGGAGGAACCATCGTCCATGACGATCAGCTCGAGATCGCCGTCGGTCTGGCCGAGCACGCTGGCCACCGCCTTCGCCACCCACGGCTCGCCGTTCCAGACTGCCAGCAGGACCGACACTGCCGGGGCGCGCGGTCGCTCATCGGGCCGCAGAGTCGGATCGGCGCGCCGTCACCGCCAGCACCGCCGCGAAATGCCGCAGCCCGGGAAGCCGGCCCGCCACGCGCTCGAACGGGAAGCGCCGGCGGGCATCCGGAATCAAGCGGCGCGAGAACGGAATCCAGTAGCCGGAGATCCGGACGCGTCGAAGCCGCCGCTGCCGGCAGAGACCCCGCAGCTCTCCGCGGGTCAGGAAATCGTGCGTCGCCCAGTTGCGCTCGTCGCGACCAGAACTCCCGCGCGCGGTAGGTGGTCGAGATACTTCCGGAACAGGCGCGCGACCCGACGCAGGTTGTGGTGGGGCTCGACCATGAGCAGCCGCCCGCCCGGCCGCACCACCCGCCCGAGCGCCCGGAACACCTCGTCGCGCCGGTGCAGGTGATGGAGGCTCTGGATGATGAACGCGGAATCGACCGAGGCGCGCCGACACCGCGGCGGCCAGCTCGGCGGCGGGGGCGCCGAGCACCTGGACGTTGTCGACGCCGTCGGTCCGGTAGCGCGCCTCAGCACCGCCTGCATGTCGGCACCGGCTCGAGCGGCGACCACGATGCGGGCGTGGCGCGCGATGAGGGCCGTGAAGTAGCCGCTGCCCGCTCCCACCTCGAGGGCGCGGCCGTAGCCCGCCCGCCGGCCAGACTCGGTCCACGAGGGCCGCGCCGGGTACTCGTGCTGCTCGTCCTCGGCGTAGCGATGGATCTGGTCGTAGTCGCTGCGCGCCCGTCCCCGAGTAGATGGCGCTCGTTGAAGGCCCGGTTGATGCGCGTCGAGCTTCGCGCCGGAGTCGGGTGGAGCAGGCGCGATCTTGACCCGGGTGCGGCAGCAGCAGATACAGCGAGATAGTGGCGCCGGCCGATCTCGATCGCAGGATCACTGCTTGCGCAGGAGCAGGTTCAGATAGGGCAGGCACAGCGACGGCGGCCTGTCCGCGCGCCCGGAGCGCGCCCCGACGGCGCCGAAGAGCGGGAGCAGCGCGCGGCGCACCCGCGAGCGCGCGGTGTCGCGGAAGAACCGCCAGCCGTAGCCCGCCTCCTCGGTCACGATCCTCGAGACCCGCCGGCCCGCGCCGAGGGCAGGCAGTCGGACAGCGTCGCGTTGCGCCAGCCGGTGCCGTCGGCCACGAACGTCTCGAAGGACACCGCGCGAACTTCCGGGGCCGGGCCACGCGCGCGTAGCGCGTGGGCCAGCCGCGGCGGCAGCCACTGCACGAGCGGCAGGCCGATCGAGTGGGTCTCGAGGGGAAAGAGCCGGTTCGGGGTGTCCAGGATCGCGATGTGTCCGCCGGGAGCCAGGACACGGTAGTACTCGTCCACCTGGGCGCGGCGGTTCGCGCCGGCAGGTGCTCCACCACCCCGACCACGAGGACGAGGTCGAAGCGGGCGTCGGGCCACGGCAGCCGCCGCGTCTCGTCGTTGCCGAGGAGCCGCACCTCCTTGCACCTTGGCGAGCCCCTGCTCCTCCACCTTGGCGCGCACGATCTCGACGAACGCGGGGTCGGTGTCGAAGCGTGTGGATCTCCGCCACCTCCGGCTGCTCGGCGAGATACTCGGTCATGTGGCCGAACGAGCAGCCGACCTCGAGCACCGCGAGGCCGTGCCGCCGCGCGCGCGCGCAGGTGGCGAAGAGCGGATCCAGGAAGTGGCGCGCGCGCTGCTCCTTGAAGGGAAAGTAGAGCGGCGCCCGTCGCGCGCCCTTGCGCTCGATGAGCAGCCGGACCACGCGCGCGCTGTAGCGCGTCTCGTAGCGTCGGCCGTCCACCGTGAGCACCCGCCGGTCCCCTAGATCGTCCAGCGATCGAACGGCTCGGCTCATCGCGAGCAGTATAGCAACCGGCTAGCGCCGGACCGCCACCGCCGAGCAGCATGTGGCCGAACAGGCGCAGCGAGGGCGCCGAGTAGAGCAGCGCGCGCGCCGCCGCGCGAAGCCGCGAGCGACCAGCCCGACGCGGCCGGGCGGCGGCCACGCGGAACCGGCCGGGCCGCGGCACGGCCGCCGGACGCGCGCGACCACGGCGCGGGCCGACGCAGCGCGGCGCGCAGCACGCGCCGGGATCGTAGGGGTGGATGGCCAAGGGCGCGAACCCCTGGTGCCGAAGCGCGGCGAGGAGCTCGGGACGGGTGAACGCGTACTGGTAGAACACCCCGCCGTGGTCACGGACCGCCGCGTGGCGCCGTCGGATCCACGGAGCGGCCGCGCGGCGGACACCGTTGACGTACGGCACCGACACGACGAGGACTCCGCCGGGCGCGAGCACCCGGTGCGCCTCGGCCAAGATCGCGTCGGGGCCGTCGGCGTCGTGCTCGACGACGCCGAGCGAGACGTAGGCTGCCACCGCGCCGCCGCGCAGGGCCAGCGCGCGCAGGTCGCTGGCGGCCAGCGGAACCGGCGCCGCGCGACGGCAGGCGGCGAGCGCCTCGACGCTGCCAGTCCACGCCGGCCGCGCGCCAGCCGCGCTCGCGCAGGAGGATGACGTACTGGCCGAGCCCGCACCCCGCCTCGAGCACGAGACCGGTCGGCGGCAGGCGTCGGTGATCAGGCGCGTGAGCGGCGAGGCACGGGCGACCGCCAGCAGCTCGTCCACCGTGTGGCCTCCCCAGTGCTCGGTCCAGAAGTCCCCGCGGGCAGTGGTCGAAGTAGTACGTGAGCACTCAGGCCGCCCCGAGAAGGGCCCCGGCCCGGCGGCAACGCATCAGCGACGGACGCGCGGGCGCACCCACTCCCGCATCAGGAGGGCCCCGAACCCCAGGCCTACCGGGATGGCGTTGAGCTTCGACACGCCCCGGCCGATGCGGGGCGCCTCCTGCGTCGGGATCTCGAGCACGCGCAGGCCGAGCTGGAGCGCGCGGATGGACATCTGGAACTCGATCGCGTAGCCCTGGACGTCGGGCGCCAGCCGGGCGAATGCCGCGCGGGTGATGCCACGGTAGCCGTTGATCGGGTCGGTGATGCGCGCACGCCCGCGGCAGAGCACGTTCACCAGCCACGCAAACATCAGGTTGCCCCATCGCCGGCTGGCGAACAGGAACTTGTCGTCGTCCTCGGAGCGCGCCCCCCACATGAAGCGCGAGGCGATGACCATGTCGTAGCCGGCCGCCAGGCCCTCGATCAGCAGCGGGATGTCCTGGGGGTCCTCGTTGCCGTCGGGACTGAAGAACAGGAGGAAGTCGTTGCGCGCGTGCGCCGTGGCCAGACGGAACGCTTCCCCGCGGCCGCGCCGCTCCTGGGGGATCACCCGGACCCCGCGCGAGGCAAAGAACTCCAGCGTGCCGTCGGTGGAGCCGCCGTCGACCACCAGAACCTCGTCCAGGCAGTGCATCGGCAGCTTCGGGAAGACGTCGGTGACGCCATCGATCTCGTTGAGGGTGAGCACGATTAGGGTGACCGGAAGGATCACGCCGCCACCCGCGTGCGCGTGTACCACTCGATCGTTCGGGCCAGGCCCTCGCGGAAGCCGACCTCGGCCTCGAAGCCGAACAGGTCCCGGGCGCGCGAGACGTCGGCGCAGCGCCGTCGCTGGCCGCTCGGCTTGGCGGCGTCGAAGACGAGGCGCCCGCGGAATCCGGTCAGCTCGGCGAGCAATCCGGCCAGGTCGCGGATGGAGATCTCGAAGCCGGAGCCCAGGTTTACCGGCGCGGCGTCGTCGTAGCGCTCGGCGGCGAGCAGGATGCCGCGGGCGGCGTCGTCCACGTATAGAAACTCACGGGTGGCGAGGCCGTCGCCCCACACCACGACCTCGGGCGCGCTGGCGGCCGCGGCGTCGAGGAAGCGGCGGATCAGCGCCGGGATCACGTGCGCACGCTCGGCGTCGAAGTGGTCGCCGGGGCCGTAGAGATTCATCATAAGCAGGTGGATCGCGCGGAAGCCGTACTGCGCGCGATAGGCCTGCCCCTGCACCAGCAGCATCCGCTTGGCGGAGCCGTAGGCGCCGTTGGTAGGCTCGGGATAGCCGTCCCACAGCTCGTCCTCGCGGAATGGCACCCGCGCCTGCTCGGGATACGCGCAGACGGAGCCGACGCCGACCAGCTTGCTCACGCCCGCCCGGCGCGCGTGCTCCATCACCAACGCGCCCATCATGGTGTTCGCGTAGAAGGTGCGGCCGGGGTTAGCGAGGTTGTAGCCGATGCCGCCCACGTCGGCGGCCAGGTGCAGGACGAGATCGAACGGATGCTCGGCGAACAATCGCTCGACGTCGGTCTCGCGGGTGAGATCGTACTGGGCCCGCCGGGGCACCACCACGGCGGCACAGCCCGCCGCCCGCAGCCGGGCGACGACGGCGGCGCCCAGAAAGCCGGCGCCGCCGGTGACCAGCACGTGGGCGGCGCCGAGGGTCAGGCCCATCGCGCCATGAACTCGTCCACGCAGTCGACGACGTATGCGCGATCGCGCTCGCCGACGGCGTGGTGGTTGCCGATGAAGAACGACTGGCGCATCATCAGCTCGGCGTCGTCGAGCGGCCCGGCGATGCGATGCGGGAAGAGTCGGATCGCTGGCTGGTCGCGGAGGTTGCCGGCCATGATCGGCCGCGTCTCGATTTCCTTCCCCTCCAGGAAGCGGACCAGCGCGTCGCGGGAGAACGGCGCCTCGGGCCGCACGCTGATCGGATCGCCGAACCAGACCGAGCGTGAGCCGTTGGTGTCGCCGCCGGGGCACTTGCGCAGCCAGCCGGCGTGGCGGCGCAGGGCGGCGTTCCAGTACTCGACGTTGTCGCGGCGGATCTTGATGAAGGGCTCGAGCTTGGCCACCTGGTGCAGGCCGAAGGCGCCCTGTAGCTCCATGGGGCGGAAGTTGTAGCCGAGGTTCACGAATGAGGAAGCGCTCGTCGATCGGCGCGGCGACGATCGCCGGCTTCTTCTTGACGCCGCGGGTCCAGCCGTGGGCGCGCAGCACGCGGGCCAAGTCGGCCAGGGCGGGGTTGTCGGTGACCAGCATCCCACCCTCGATCGTGCTGATGTGGTGCGAGAAATAGAAGCTGAACGTGCCCATGACGCCGAAGGTGCCGACCATCTTGCCCTCGAACCGGGCGCCGTGGGCCTCGCAGGTGTCCTCGACCATCACGAGGTCGTGGCGCGCAGCGAGCGCCACCAGTGCGCGCATGTCGCACGCGTTGCCCAGCAGGTGCACGGGCAGCATCGCGCGCGTGCGGGGACCGACGGCGCGGGCGGCCGCGGCCGGGTCGATCGTGAAGGTGTCGAGATCGACGTCCACCAGCACCGGCACCAGCCCCACGTTCACCAGCGGATAGTACGTGGTCGACCACGCCACCGCCGGCACGATGACCTCGTCGCCGGGGACGAGCGGCCGCGGGAACGCGGGGTTGACCAGCGCGGCGGCCGCAACCAGATTGGCCGAGGAGCCCGAGTTCACCATGACCGCCTCGGCCACGCCGAGGTACTCGGCCCACATCTCCTCGAAGCGGCGCACCTTGTCGCCCATGGTGACGCGCGTGGTGAGCAGGCACTCGATCGCCTCGTTTCACCTCGTCGGCGCCGAAGGACGGCACGTGCAGCGGCAAACGCACCTCGCCCGTGCGGGGCTCGGGCTCGGCGAAGTACTGCTGGACCAGCGCGCGGATCTGCGCGGCCAGGACCGGCCGGGACGGGCTCATCGCGGGTGAGCGCGGACCGGGATTATCGGGCGGCCCCCGCGGCCAGTCGGCGCCAGCGGCGGCGACGTACGCCAGGCCCAGGAGGGGGGGATTCGGGATGTGCATCTGGAGCCCCGAAAACGTCTTGATTCCCGGGTAGTTGATGAGGGTAATCATGACTCGGGAGTTTCAGGATTATACAGCAGCCACCCGCCGGAGGAGCGCGATCTCAGCGTCCACGAGGACCCCGAGATCGTACCGGCTGACCACCATCTCCCGGCCGGCCCGCCCCAGCGCCTCGGCCAGGACCCGGTCGGTCAACACGCGCTCCAGGCGGTCGGCCAGCTCGTCGGCACGGCGCGGGTCGAACAGCAGGCCGGTCCGGCCGTCCGTGACCAGCGACCGGTTGCCCTCGCAGTCCGAGGCCACGCACGGCAGGCCGGCGGCCATGGCCTCCAGCAGCACCTTGGGGTGGCCCTCGGTGAACGACGCCAGCACGAAGGCGTCGGCCGCGGCGTACAGGGGCGGCAGCCGCTCCTGGGGGACCACGCCCGGGAACTCGATGTCGACGCCCGCCACGCGGGCCTGCTCACGCAGCCGAAGCTGCAGCGGACCGGCGCCGACGAAGACGAGGTGAACAGGCAGCCAGCGGCTGAGGACGGCGGCCGCGGCGACGAGCGTCTCGAGGTTCTTCTCGGGCGAGAAGCGCCCGACGTAGAGGATGCGGACCGGCCGCCCGCGCTTCCGGCACCCGGGCGGTGGCGCGAAGCGGTGGGTGTCGACGCCGTTGGGGATGAGGTGCACCTCGCGCGCGACGCGCGCGGCGCGGGCCCGCAGCGCCTCGGTCGTCGCGATGACGGCGGCGGCGCGGCGCAGCCCGACGTGCTCGACAACCGCCTTGAGCAGTCGCCTGGGCCCCGGCTGCGAGAGCTGCGCGTACGAGAAGCCGTACGTCGTCACGTACGGCACGCCGAAGCGCACGTTGGCGGCGATCGCCGGCACCGTGCCGGTCACCTGGAATGCGCGCAGCACCGCGCACGAGCGTAGGTGCGCCGCGTCCGTCCACGCCAGCGTGGCCGCCCGGCGGCCCCGGTTCGACTTCTGGCGCGGCGCCACCACGTCGACACGGGCGAGCAGCGCCGCATCGGCCGTGAAGTCACCGAGCGACTCGACCAGGTACGTGAAGTAGCGGACGCGGTCGAACGACGTCAGGTAGCGGGCCATGTAGCCGTCGAGCAGGCGCGCCGTCTGGCCGGAGCGTGCCAGGTCGCCGAGGCCGCCGCCGAGCGCGGGTAAGAGGCCGAGGATCACGCCGCCTGCACCACCGCTAGATGGCCGGCAACCGCTCGACGCTGGCGTCCGGCGCGAACCGGGCCTGCACGCGATGACGGGCGGCGATGCCCAGCCGGGCGGCCAAGGCGGGATCGGCCAGCAGCCGTTCGACGGCGCCCGCCATCGGATCGCCGCGCGGACACCAGCAGGCCGGTCTCGCCATCCTCGATCAGCTCGGGCGTGCCGACCACCGGTCGTCCGACGGCCATCGCTTCGAGGATCACCCGGCTGAGCGCGTCGGGGATCACCGACAGCACCGCCGCCACGTGAGGTCGGTCTTCATCCGGCGCGGCGGCGACGCCCGTAGACAAAAAGGGTCTGGCCAAATCTGCGCAGCAGCCACTGGGGCAGCCACTGCCCCAACCAGCGGTGGAGTCGGATAAAGTTTCTGTCCGAGAGACGGAGCGCCTTTCGTCCGATGAGGAAGGTTCCCTCGACCGTCCACTCAAGATCACCCCGCGGCAGCATGTCCTGCACGTCCTCGACGTTGTACGTCCAGTGAGGCACGTCCGATGTCCCGAGCAGGGAAAGGCGGCGCAGGAGCGTATTGAGCTGTCGGCCCGTCGTTACACTGAAATAGACGCCCGACCGGGCCACCCGGATCAGCTCGGCGAGCGCCGCCACCGGCCGGCTGAAATGCATGAACGATTGGTGGCAGAGCACAACATCGAACGACTGCGCGCGGAACGGAAGCGCGTAGACCGAGGCGACGACACCGGACGCTCCCGAAACGTCGCGCCGTGCCTGCGCGACCATATGAAGGTTGACGTCGGTCACGACCACGGCGGCGTCGGGGCGCATCGCTTGGACCCTACGCGCAAGACGGCCTCGCCCGCACGGCACGTCGAGGACCGACCGGTCGGCCGCGGTGAAGGCCTTGAGTGCATACGGGACGTCAGCCGTCAAATCGGGGACCCGGGACCACGCGAGCCAGTAGTCGGTCTGGCGGAAATACTCCTCGGCACGATCGCCCTCGCCGTCCCCGGTTCGTCGTGTCGGCGCCGTCATCGCCGCCGAGGGCTCGCGCGCGGCGCGTCGCCGCGCGACTAGTTCACTATAGATCTCATGCACCTGCGTCGCCGCGCGGCCCCAGCGGAACGCGGTGTCGATGCGGCGACGATTCGCCTCGCCGGCCTCACGACGACGTTCCGGCGACGACAGCAACCCGACGAGGGCATTGACGAACCCGTTTGGCTCCTCCAGCCGGCAGATGGCGCCGCCTGGGTTGTCGCCGACGAGCTCGGGCAGCGCTCCGCTCGCCGACACGACCACGGGTAGCCCGCAATGCATCGCCTCGGCAACGGTGAACCCGAAGCCCTCTAGCGACGAGACCGAGACGAAGACATCGGCCAAATTGTAGAAACGAACCTTGTCGACTTCCGCGACACGACCGCTGAAGAACACCGACCGCGCCATTCCCAGGGCGGCGGCACGCCGACGAAGCGCCGGCTCGCGCGGACCGCTGCCGGCAATCAACAGAGTTGCCCCGGGTACGGCGCGACACCTCACGCCATACGTCGAGCAGGAAGTCGAGGTTCTTGCGCGGTTTGAGACCCCCGAGGAAGAGGGCATATGGCCCGGGGCCCAGTCCGAGCTGCGCGGCGAGCGCGGCGTCGCGTGGCGCCGGGTGCCGAACCGCTCATCGATCCCGTTGTGGACGACCGACACGTGATCGGTGCGGCAGCCCAGCTCCGAAGCGAGTTGTCCGCGTGAGAACCGGCTCACCGTGATGATGTGATCACAGGCGTCGATCACCGGTCGTTCGATGAAGCGATTCAGCGGGCTTGCGTCGAGATGATGGTGATGGCCGACGACGGGCACCCCGAGGCGATAATGCCGGCGGGCCCAGAGCGCCGACGGTCCAATGTACCGCAACGAGTGCGCGCGCAGGACATCGAACGGTGCCCGCTGCCAAACACCCCGGATCGCGGGCGGCACGACAAGCGGCGCCACCCACCAGCGCAGTCCCCGCGCGATGGCAAAGCGGTGGACGGTCCAGTTGGGGACGCCGTCGGGATGGCGCTTGCCCCGCGCGAGAATGATCTCGATGCCTACACCCAGGTCGCCGAGCCGTGTCAGCAGTTCGCGTTCGTAGGTCTCCCCTCCCGACGTCGTTTCCTGCGCCATCCCGCAGTGTGGAGAGCAGATCCTCACCGTCACACCGCCCCGCCGTACGTCGGCAATGCGACGGCCGCACGCACCCGTCGGCCGTGATCTCGCGACAACAGACCGAGATCAACCGCGATTGGTACTGCCCGAGCCGGCAGGCGGACCATCGGCGAAGCCGACACTGAGCCGGGCTTGGCGCCGCAGCACGGAATCCGGAGACCGATCCTCAGGACGATGTCCTCCTCGGCGCCGGCTTGACATACTGCGCGTAGACCTCCATGGGCCGGAGCCGGATTTCGGCGGTCAGAAGCATCGTAGGTGGACAGCTCGTTGAGCCCTCCGCAGCTCAGGCCGAGTTCGTCGAGGGCCTGCTTCCGCCCGCGGCAGACGAGATCGTGCCAGTCATCTCACGGTCCCCTCCCGGCGGGCGGCGATGAACTCGATGTAGGGAGTCACGCCGCAAACGCGGTAGTACGCGCGCACCAGCGGCCACAGTGGCTGCCGACCGGCTCCACCGAGGCCGAGGTCGAACTGCTGCAGGAGCCGACCACCCGCCTCCTCCAGCAGCCGCATGCATTGTCGCCGCGCACAGCGGGCGCAGCGTCGCGAGATACGCGGTCGGTCGTCCGCGCGCCGCCAGGTACGCGCGGCCGAGCATCGACGGCAGGCCGGGAATCCAGAAGACCTTGTAGTGACCCTCGAAGCAGCTCCTCCGGTCGTTGGTGTGCAGGTAGAGGCGCGCGTCGGGTCGCATCACCCGCACCATCTCGCGCAGCGACTGGGCGGCGTCCTCGACGTGCTCGATCGCCGAGTAGCAGTAGATGATATCGAAGGTGGCGTCGGAGAATGGCAGCGCTTCCGCCATCGAGCGCATCGCCCTCTTGCCGTGCCGCATGCGGGCCCGCGTGATCGCCACGGCGTCGGCCGACTCGTCCACGCCCCACACTTCCGCATCCGCCTCCTCGGCGAGCACGTTGAACCCACCGGTGCCGCAGCCCACGTTGAGTAGCCGCGCGCCCCTGATTGAGCCGCCCATGGCGCGCTGTAGCGCAGTCAGTCGCTGGCGCTCGTAGGCACCGTCGTCGAGCCGGATGTCCACGAGGCCGCGCCAGCCGGGGATGCCGAGCATGTCGCGGTAGTAGCGCGTGTAGTACCTGTCGAGCGCGGCGCTCACGTCCTGGCTCGTGCGGCTCTCAGGCACGGCGGAACACCGGCTGGATCATCGCGGGGGCAGCCCGATGCAGCGCGTGAGGCCGTCGAGCTTCAGCTCCTTCGCGAACGCGTTGTAGTCGTCCTGCAGCCGCCGGCCCAGGCGCCATAGATGCGAGATCGTCGCCTTCGCCGCCGCCAGCGAGAGCGCCTCGTTCGGGGTCTTGGCGAGCAAGCTCCAGGTGAACTTGGCGTAACGCGACGAGGCGTTGAGCGGGCGCGCCCGGGAGAAGTTGTCGAGCGCGACGGCGTGATGCCCGCTTCGCGCGCAGGCCGCGGCCACGTGCGACCCGATGAAGGCGGCGCCCCCTGTCACGAGGACTCTCACGACGACGATCTCCTTCTCGAAGACGGGGCATCCGCGCCACCGGCTCGATGAACGACGTGACCCGGGCGACCCGATAGTACATCGCGGGCCGCGGTCACGGGGAGCTGCCGGACTGCGTCAGAGCAGATCCGCAGCGGGATCACCGCCTCGCTACGACGAGGTAGCCGCCGACGAAAGCGGCGAACGGCGAGCGGCGTACGCGCGGCAGAGTATCCAGGCGGGCGAGCAGATCGAGCAACGGAAACAGCGCATATCCCAGATGGCGCAGCCCGGCCGGCGCGCGCTGGACCAGGAACCGCAGCAGGCCCGCCAGGTGGGTGAAGTACCCGCCCTGCGGCGCAATGCGCACCGGCTTCAGCGCGGCCTCGTCGAGCAGCCACGTCCACATCGTGTCGGTGAAGCGGGTGTAGTCGCCGGGGTCGCCGTGGATGCGCTCCAGGAACGGCGCGGTCAGCACTAGGTGGCCGCCGGCGTCGAGCACGCGCGCGCACTCCCTGAGCGCGGCCGCCGCGTCAGGGACGTGCTCCAGGATCTCCGTGGCCTTGATCGCGTCGAAGGCGCCCGTGCGGAACGGCAGCGCGGTGATGTCGGCCCGCACGTCGCCGTCGCCGCCGAGGTCGGCGACCACCCACCGGGTGCCGGCCGGCGGCCGGAAGCGGCCGCGGCGGCGGCCGCCACCGATGTCAAGCACCCGGCCGTGGAAGTGGTGGGCGACCGCCGCCAGGTCGGCGTCGACGTGCTGGCGCCGGTACGACACGCCGAGATAGGCGTCGAGCCACGCCTTCACACCGGCCTCGTCGCCAGGCTCTCGTAGGCGTCGAGCAGCGAGGCCACCAGGCGGTCCTCGTCGAACATCGCGGCGGCACGCGCCGCCGCGGCCCGGCCCATGCGCGCGCGGCGCTCGGGGTCGCGCAGCAGCTCCGCCACCGCGGCGGCGAGCGCACGGGCGTCGCCCTTCGGCACCAGGAGGCCGGTGGCGCCGTCCTCCACCGCCTCGGGGCTGCCACCGACCGCGCTGGCGACCACCGGACGCCCCGCCCACATGGCTTCCAGGATCACGCGGCTCAGCGGCTCCGGCCAGATGGACGGCGAGACGACCACGTCGGCCGCGCGGTAGAGGGCGAAGAGCGTCGGCTGGGGCAGCGGTCCCAGCGCGTGGACGTCAGGCACGTCCGGCAGCGGCAGGTCGCCCCGGCCGGCGAACGCGAACCGCACGCCGGGCACCGCCGCCCGGATCGCATCGAGCGCCTCCAGCAGCACTGGCGTCCCCTTGCCGAGCGACCGCTTGCCCGCGTACAGCACCAGCGCTCCGGGCCCGATGCCGAGCGCGGCGCGCGTCCGGGCGGCCTCGGAGTCGTCGGGCGGCTTCCCTGGCGGTGTGTGCGAGTACACGACGCGCCGCTGCGAGGCCAGAACCAGTCGCTCGGGAAACGGGGCCAGAACACCCGCGCTCACCCCGATGACGCCGTCGACGCCGCGGAGCGCCCGGTAGCGAAGCTGCTGATCGAGCCAGCCGAGGAGCAGTCGGGCGCGCAGCGCCAGGCGCCGGAGGCCGCGTGTCCCCGGCACGTAGTGCCGGAGAAAGAAGGGCACGCACTTGCCGAGATACTGCGACGTCGTGCAGTCGAACGTCGTCCACGATTCGAAGAGCGTGCACATGCCGAGCGGGCAGAGGGGGCCGAGGTCGCGCACGGTCACGAGCAGGGGCAGCCGTCGCCAGCGCGCGGCCAACCAGCCGCCGACGAGCGCACCCGTGTTCTGCACGTGGATCAGGTCCGCCTGCTCGAGGCCGGCGATGCGTGCCACCTGCCAGCCGAAGTAGAGGTGGAAGAGCAGGTTGCGATGGACGAGCCAGCCGGCCTCCCCCGAGCCGGGCCGCAGCCGCAGGGGAAACGGCACGCGGTGGACGGCGACACCGTCGGCCGCCTCGTGGGAGGGCGCGCCGTAGTTCGGCGTGACGACGACGACCCGATGGCCGCGCCGCGCCAGCGCGCCGGCCCACAGCTCCTTCGTCCACTCCGCGCCGCTCAGCATGAACGGCCGGTAGTACTCGGTCGCGAACAGGATCGTCTTGACGGCCGGCATCGCCGTCACGGCTTGCGCGCCACCAGCTCGATGAACGGCGAGGTACCGGTCACCCGGTAGTAGAGCCCGCTCAGCCCGCGCAGGGGCCCGAGCGACTCGCGCGCCGGCGTGTCCTCGTAGAGCACCGCGTCGAGGACCCCCGCCCGCGCGAATGCGCGGCGCAGCCGGCGCGGCGTCAGCCGGCGCAGTGTCGCGAGGTATGCGGTGGGACGGCCGCGCAGGCGCAGGTAGAGCCGGGCGAGCGCCGGGGGCAAGAACGGCGGCCAGAAGACCTTGTAGTGGCCCTCCCACAGCGACCAGGCGTTGGGCGTGTGGACGTAGACGGCGCCGCCCGGCCGCGTGACGCGCACCATCTCGCCGACCGTGGCCTCGACCGAGACGACGTGCTCGATCACCGAGAAGCAATGGACGAGGTCGAAGACGCCGTCGGCGAACGGCAGTGCCTCGGCGTGGGCCTGCACGAAGACGCCCCCGGCCTTCCGGGCCTTGAGCCCGCAGATGCCGATCGCCTCGTCGTCGCCGTCCACGCCGATGGCGCAGACGCCCGAACGGGTGGCCACCACGTTGAACCCGCCGGTGCCGCAGCCGACGTTGAGGACGCGGCCGCGCAGGGCGTCGGGTCCGACACGCCGCCGCAGGCGCTCGAGCAGCGGCGCCTCGAGGCGCTCCTCCTCCTCCTCGCGCAGCTCGACCAGCGTGGCCCAGGTCGGGATGCCGAGGGTGTCGCGGTAGTAGGCGGTGTAGTAGCGGCGCAGCCGCTCCCGCAACTCCACCGCCGCGCTCACGCCGAGGGCTTGCGGTACCGCGCGTACCATTCGTCGGGCCCCAGCGGAACCTCGGCGATCAGATGGCGGTCGAGGTAGGCGACGGTGGCCTCTCGCTGGGTGGCGCTCTCGACCAGGTTGGCGCCGCCGGGATCGTAGGTGAAGTTCAGGACGAGCCGCCCGCCCGGCTTCAGGTGCTCGGCGAGGTGACCGACGACCTCGAGCGGGTTGATGACGTGCTCGAGCACCTCCAGACACGCGATGGCGTCGTACCCGCGGCGCAGCGGCAGGTCACGGCCGAAGCCCGGCTCCAGCGCCTCCACGTTCGGCGTCGTTCCGGAACCGCCAGCGGGCGAACTCCAGCGCCGGCGCCGGGAGGTCGACGATCGTGAACCGCCACCGTGGGAAGCGCGGGCGTAGCCATGCCGTCAGAGGAGCGACGCCGCAGCCGTATTCGCAGAACTCCCCCTCGGGGCCCGCCTTCTTCAGCAGCTCCCCCACCCAGTGGAAGCAGCTGTTGCGGTGGTAGTACATCTGGCGGAGCACGAAGAAGTCGGTCTCGGCGAAGAACGAACGATAGTCGGCCTCGCCCTCGCGCGGCTTGCGATCCCAGAGCCGCGCGGCCTCCATGCGCAGGAGCGTGTAGCGGACCCAGAACTCCTGCATCGTGAGGCCGCGGTGGTAGGCGGAGAGCTCGCGGAACCAGCCGCGGTTGAGGCCGACGCGTTCGAGCGCCTGCAGCCGGCGGCGGCAGGCCAGGTCCCGCCACGACATCCAGGTGCGTCGCCGGGCAGACTCAGGCACGACGGAACACCGGCTGGATGACGGGCCCGGCCAGCCGCGCCTCGACGTCGTCCGCATCGACGGCCTGGGCCAGCACCGTGAGCGCAGCGCGGCAGGCGGCGAGCGTGCGCTCGACGTCCTCGTCGCTGTGGCGGTAGCAGATGTTGAATCCGCCGGCGCTGAGGATGCCGCGGCGCACGACCTCCTGCTGGAAGAGGCTCTTCATCGCCAGCGAGTCGCGGCCCTGCCGGTCGGCGAACGTCAGCACCGTGCGCGGCGGCAGCCCGAGGCAGCGCGTGAGGCCGTCGAGCTTCAGCTCCTTCGCGAGCGCGTTGTAGCCGTCCTGCAGCCGCCGGCCCTGCCGCCACAGGTGCGGCGATGACGTCGGCGTCGCGCAGCTTGGTGATCGTCGCCTTCGCGGCCGCCAGCGAGAGCGCCTCGCCGCCGAAGGTGAAGGAGAAGAAGATCTCCTCGAAGAGCTGCCATGAGGTCGGCGCGGCCGACCACCGCGGAGAGCGGGAAGCCGTTGGCGATGCGCCTTGCCGAGGCACGCGAGGTCGGGCGTGACGCCGAAGAGCTCCTGGGCGCCGCCGAGGGCGAAGCGGAAGCCCGTGATGACCTCGTCGAAGATCAGCACGGCGCCGTGCGGCGCGCGAGCTCGGCGACGCCTGTCGAGGAAGCCGGGCGCCGGCTCCGCGACGTTCATCGGCTCCATGATGACGGCGGCGAACTCGCCGGGTGCTCGTCGAACAGCCGCTCCAGCGACGCGAGATCGTTGTAGGCGAACGGTGCGTCAGCTCGCGCACCGCCTCCGGGCACGCCCGCGTTGCGCGTGGTGGCTGCCGATGTACCAGTCCTGCCAGCCGTGGTAGCCGCAGACGGCGACGCGCTCGCGGCCGGTGAAGGCGCGGGCGACGCGGACGGCGCCGGCGGTGGCGTCGGAGCCGTTCTTGCCGAAGCGCACCATCTCGGCGCACGGCACCAGCTCGATCAGCAGCTCGGAGACCTCGCACCTCGAGCGGGTGCGGCAGCGAGAAGATGATGCCGTCGTCGAGCTGCGCGCGCGACGGCGGCGTCGACGTCGGGATCGTTGTAGCCGAGCGAGACGGCGCCGAGCGCCGATCGGAAAGTCGATGTACTCGTTGCCGTCGACGTCCCAGACGTGGCTGCCCTGGGCGCGCGTCGCATAGAAAGCGGCGACACGCCGCGGGCGAACTGCGTGTGGCTCTTGCTGAAGGTCTGCGTGCCGAGCGGAATGACCTGCTCGGCGCGCGCGAGCAGCTCCTCGGAGCGCGTGAGCCGGCGCGGCATGTCCATGGCGGCGTCTCCCGGCGCGTCGCCGGCCGCGCGATCGGCGCGGAGCGACTTCGCGTAGCCTTCGTTGCGGGTGAGCGAGCGTTTGAGGTCGAAGAGCGCCGGCTCGCGCGCCAGCAGCTCCAGCACCTCCGGCATCCCGAACGGCTGCTCGGCGCCCAGCCGACGGTAGATGGCCCGGACGAACTCGAGGTCGGCCGGCTCATCCACCGTCCAGCGCAGGTGCGAGAGATTCTCGGCGTGGGTGACGTTGGCCACCCGGAACCGCTGGGGCTGCTTCCAGATGAACGGCGTGACGTGCTCGCGCTCGGAGGCCAGCCGGGCCTCGCGCCAGGCGGTGGCGAGGGCGGCGAACGAAAACACCTCGGTGTCCTGGCCGTCGGGGAACGTCGGCGGCTGCGTGTTGCTGACGTAGTCGAGCGCGCCACCGGCCGCGCGGAAACGGGCCAGCACGCGGCCGGCTATCACCGGGTCGAGTATCGGGCAGTCCGGCGTGACGCGGACGATCACCGAGACGCCGAATCGCGCGGCGGCGCCGTGGACGCGGTCGAGCACGTCGGTCTCGCTCCCGCGGTGGACCGACAACCCGGCCTGCGCGGCGAAGGCCACGATGGCGTCGTCGGCCGGCTGGTCGGTGGTCGCGATGATCACGGCTTGCACGCCGTCGATGCGCCGAGCGCGCTCGACCAGGCGGGCCAGCATCGGACGGCCGGCGACGTCGGCGAGCGTCTTGCCCGGCAGCCGGCTGGAGCCCATGCGCGCCTGCACGATCGCCGCGATCACGCGCCGAGCCTCACCGGGCGCCCCTCGGCCGCCGACCGCTTGGCCGCCAGCGCCATGGCCAGTACCGTGCGCCCGCCGGCGACGTCGAGCTCGGGGGTGGCGCCGCGCTCGATGCAGTCGACCAGGTGGCGCAGCTCCTCGACGTACATGAGGTTGCGCTCGGCGTTGATCGACTCCTCGTAGGCTTCCGCGCGCCGGTCTTCCTTGCCGTAGACGCGCACGAGCTGGCTGATGTAGTCCCACACGATCACGCCGTCCTCGCCGATCAGCTCGCACGAGCGCCGATACGTCCGCTGCAGGTAGTCGAGGTGCACGTTGGCCACCGCGCCGTAGTCGAAGCGCAGCAGGATGTCCGCGTTGTCCTCGGTGTCGATCTCCAGCGTGCTCAGCTTCCCCGCGTAACAGAACACCTCCCGCGGCTCGCCGAGGAGCCAGCGCAGGTAGTCGAACTCGTGGATCGAGTCGAGGATGATCCCGCCGCCGGTGGCCTGGCGCGCCGCATAGCCGCGCCGATAGTCCGTCTGAGGGCGCCAGTGCGGCAGGTAGTAGCCACAATGCGCCCGCGCCGACAGCGGCGTGCCAATGCGCCCCTCACCCAGCAATCGCTTGACCAGCCGCAGGCTCGGCAGGAAATGCAGGTTGCAGCCCACGAGGATCGTGCGCCGCGCCGCGGTCGCCTCCGCCACCAGCGCGTCGACACCGTCGAGCGTGTGCGACAGCGGCTTCTCGATCAGCACGTGGCGGCCGCGGGCCACCGCCGCCCGCGCCTGGGCGACGTGGACAGCGGTCGGCGAGCACACCAGCACCGCATCCGCATCCACCCGCAGTGCCTCATCCTCGCTCGTCGTGAGCATCGCTCCGCCGCCCGCGACACGCCCGGTCTCCGCCAGCCTGGTGGCGTCGGGATCGTGAACCGCCGCAATCGTGTGGCCGAGCGCCAGCGCATTGGCCATGTGCCTCCGCCCGATCGAGCCAGCACCAAGCACGACGAATCGCATGCCCTAACGAGCCTCGTGAGCGCCGGTGACGCTGGACTTCGCGCGAGGAGTCACACGTCCGCCCGCGTGGCCCCGCGCACCGCCCGCTTACGCTCTTGCTGCTCGCCGGTGTGCGGATGCCGCAACGTGTTCTGCCCGCCGAGCTCGGTCACCGCGCGCCACGACAGATCGATGATCTCCTCGTCCGGCAGATCGCTGAAGTTCGTCCGCACCTCCTCGCCCTGCTCGCCGAGGCGCAGGAAATACTGCTCGATCATGTCCTCGTCGGCCGGTCCCTTCTCGCCCGTCACCGCCTTGCGGATGAGCCCCTTGTCCTGCGCCAGGTCCCAGAAGGTCGTCCCCGGATAGGCGGTGGTGAAGAAGAACACCTCGGGCTTGAGGCCGACCTTGCGGCAGAAGTCGACGGTCTCCTGGACGGTGTGGGCCGTCTCGCCCGGCGAGCCGATCATGAACGAGCAGTCGGCGTAACCGAGGACGCGCTGGGTCTCGAGGATGGCGATCTCCATCTTCTCGATGGTCTGCCCGCTCTTGTCGATGTTCTTGAGGATGGTCGGGCTGGCCGACTCCACTCCGTAGCCGGCCTGGCGCATGCCGACCTCGTAGCCGAGCTCCAGCATGTGGGGACGGCCCTCGCGGCGAGCGCGGATCACGTCGTCGGCCACGATGTTCGTGCGACAGGTGCCGCCCCACTCCACCGCGAAGCCGGTCGCCTCTTTGCGCGCGCGCAGCTCCGTGAAGAGCTCCAGCGCCCACCGGTAGTCGGTCATGAGCAGGTCGTCGAGAAAGTGGATGTAGACGGCGCCGTAGCGCACCTTGAGGTATTCCATCTCGTCCACGACCTCGCGGGGGCTGCGCAGGCGATACGTTTTTCCGAGGTAAGCCGCGTAGCAATAATCACAGGCCTTCGAGGCGTACGGGCAGCCGCGGGAGGCGATCATCGACAGCGAATACTGCCCCGGCGCGGCCGAGGCGCCGTCGATCCACTTGGTCTTCCAGTTGAGGTGGCCGACCGGGTTGCGCTTGTAGATCTCGTCCTCGGGCCAGCGCGAGCGCAGCGGCCACGGCAGCGCGTCGAGGCCTCTCTCGCGCGACTGGATGGACGGCCGCAGGCCGTTGTTGCGCACGTCCCACTCGCCCGGGCGGATCACGTGCCGGTAGGCGGTGCCGGCCACGCCCTCCAGCGATGCGCCCATCTCCAGGCGGTGCAGGACCTCCGAGAACGTGACCTCGCCCTCCTCCTGCACGACCACGTCCGCCGGCAGCCGGCGGACCATGAAGTCCGGCATCGAGGACGCGATGCCACCCCCCAGCACGATCGGCACGTCGGGATGCACGCGCTTGCAGATCCCGGCGATGCGCCGGAGCCACGTGTACTGGGTGATGATGCCGCCCAGTCCGATGACGTCGGGTCGGTCGGCGGTCAGCTTCTGGACGACCCGCGCCTCCACGCGGCGCACGTAGTCGGCCATCGGGCCCTTCACCGGCTCGCCCCGCTCGGCGTTGAGGTCGAGCACGTCCACCCGATGGCCGTCCATGGCGGCCACGGCGCCGACGTAGCCGTGGCCGATCGGCATGATGTTCGGGTACGACCACTCGCGGATGGGCGCGTTGATGAAGAGCACGCGCAACCCGTCACGGCGCGGCTCGAACTGTCGCGTGGAGGCCTCGGTGGTGATGCGCGGCCAGGCCGCGGCCAGCACCTCGCCGCTGGTGAAGCGCTCGTGGAACCGCGCCGGTGGCGCGCCGCCGGCGGGACGCCGGATCGACGGCAACGGAACGGAGGTGGTGCCGACGTCACGAATGGTCGCCATGTCGCCTCCTGCTCAAAATCGCACCGACCGGATCAGCTCGAATGCCTCGGCGTACGGAGCCGAATGGGCCGAGGTCGTAGTCCACGGCATTGGCTAGACGGTGTCGCCGGGGAGCTCCAGCACGACGACGTCCTCGCCGTCCCGCCGCTCGACCCCCATCGACACGAAGCCGCCCGCGCGGAACATCGCCAAGGAGCGCCCGTTGTGCGCCAGCACCCGCGCCCGCGGACGAACGCGGGATCCGTGCTCCGCGCGGAGCGCGCTCAGCGCCTCGCTCAGCATCGCCCGACCGTGGCCGGCTCCGCGACGGTCGGGCGCGACCACGATGCTCACCTCGGCAACGTCGTGCGCCACATCGAAGCGAACTTGCCCCACCGGCCCGATGGCGTCGGCGAAGATCAGCAGTCGCGTGGTCTCCGAGGCGAGGCGACGCTGCAACCAGACCACGTGCGTTTCGTATGCGATGGGGGCCTTGCTGAAGGCGTTGCGCCGCGTCTCGGCGTCGTTGGCCCACGTCCAGAGTAGGCGGGCGTCGTCCATCGCGGCCCGACGCCAGCTCAGTCCAGCCGCCACCATCGCCAGGGTCAGGGGGACGTCAGCCGGGATGTCCGTCGCGGCCCGGCGGCCCAGCAGCCGGGGGTACGCGCTGGGGGGCAGTCCCGCCGCGTTGGCGCCGTTGCGCAACACTCGCAGGTTGTCGGCCGAGAACGTCTCGCCCGTCCGCATAGCCCGCACGCTGAAGACCGAGCGGAGCGCGAACTGCCTCAGCTCCTCTTCGACGGCGAGCACCTTCTTCACGCCGGTGCCGAGCACCGCCTCCGCCTGGCGGACCGACTCCACCAGCCGCTTCAGCTCGTGCGGCTCGACTGCGAAGCGCTGGTCGGGCCCCGGCATCCGGTTGCTCAGCGTGAAGTGCTTCTCGATCACGCACGCGCCCAGGGCCACCGCGACCACGGGCGCGATGACCGGATCGCGGGAATGGTCGGAGAGACCGACGAGGTGGCCGGTGGCCTCCCGCAGCGTCACGATCGCGCGGGCGTTGACGGCGTGCGGCGGCGTGGGATAGGCCGCCGTGCACTGCAGCACGACGAGGCTCGTGTTGCCGACCTCGCTGGCGACCGCAATCAGAGGCCCCACCTCGTCGATCGTGTGGGCGCCGGTGGAGGCGAACACCGGCTTGCCGCGGCTCAGCACCGCGCGCGCCAGCGGCAGATGACTCATCTCATAGGAGGCGAGCTTGAAGGCCGGCACATACGGATCGAGCAGCTCCACCCACTCCTCGTCGAACGGCGTGCACAGGAAGTGGACGTTCCGCTCCGTGCAGTGGTTGGCCAGGGTCGGCAGCCACGCCGGCGAGAGCTCCATCGCCTCGATGATGTCGTAGATCGGCCGCTTGTCTTTCAAGTAGTCCGACGTCCCGGCCGTGCGAGGGTAGAGCGTGCGCGCCCGGAATCCCTGGAACTTCACGGCGTCGGCGCCGGACTCCGCCGCCGCGTCGATGAGAGCCAGGGCCTGCTCCAGGTTGCCGTTGTGGTTGGAGCCCGCCTCGGCGATGACGTAGCAAGGCTCGCCCGTGCCGATCCACCGCTCGCCGACCTTGATCCTCACCGCGGCGCGCTTCCGCGCTCGCCCAGCGAAGCCGCCAGGTCGAGCAGCCGATCCGACGCCTTGCCGTCATCGGGGCCCACGAACTTCTCGAGATATTGCGCGCGCGCCGCCGGCTCGAGCGGAAAGTCCGCCAGTCGCCGCCGCGCGAAGTCGGCCACCATCTGCTCGACGCTGAGCGGGTAGGCCACGCCGGCGAAGTTGAAGCTGCTGCCCGGTTCCGCCGACAGGAACCACTCACGCCAGATCGGGGGGAAGCCCAGGTCGTCGCCGTCAGCGGTCACGCAGACCGAGGGCACGCCCGCGTAGGCCGCCTCGTAGGCCACGGTGCTGAAGAAGTGCAGGCAGAGCGACGCCACGCTCATCACCTCGAGGATGGTGGCCGGGTAGTCGGTCTGCTCATAGAGGACGCGGTCGGCGGCGCGCGCCAGGTACGCCGGCACCGGATCCTTCGGACGGGCCTTGACGATCAGCACCGCCCCGTTGGCGTCGCAGAACGCCCGGATGGCCTTCGTCACGCCGCGATCGTCCCAGCCGTGGGCGACGTGGCGCGCGTAGCGCCGCCCGCCCAGCCGCACCGCCAGCCGCTGGTGCAGCGGGCCGGCGCCGTAGACGTGGCGCACCCAGAACGTGCTGGGGTTACTCCGGAGCGGGAACGGGCAGCAGACGACGACGGGGACGGTGGGACCGAGCCCGAGCCGCCGGCGCACCGCGGCCGGGTCGATGGCGTGGAACTGATCCATTTCCGGAAAGCCGACCACGGAGGCGTGGCGGCGCATCGTCGCCTCGACCGCGGCGTCGTCCACCGTGTCGGGCGGCCGGCCGAGCGACCGGGCCCGGTTGTACTCGACAATGCGCAGGGCGTCGGCGGCGCGCGAGCGCCAGTGCTCCGTGTGGACGCCCATCGCGTCGAAGAGGGGGCGGCCGGCCGCATCCACCATGCCGCCGATGTCGAGCGTGTATTGCAGCCCGAGCCAGCGCACCGGTCCGGCGGGCGACACCCTCGCCGGCGGTCGCAGCGTGGTGACGACGTCGGGGCTCCCCTCGGTCAGCACGCGACCCAGATCGGCGTCACCGGCGTACTCGCGCAGCCGGGGGCCGCCGTGACGGAAGGCCGGCCGGGCGTCGCGACGCTCGAGCGTGCGAGGGCCCTTGAGCGGCTCCCGGCTGTTCTCCCAGCACTCGGTGTCCCAGCCGCGCTCCAGCGCGCGCTCCACGACCGGGCCGAGCAGCCGGTAGTAGTTGCGACGCTGGATGAGGAACGCGAGCTTCACCGCGCCCCCTTGGCCAGGCCGGCCGTGCGGCAGGCGCGCATGATGGCCACCGCCACCCGTCCCGCCCCGCGTCCGTCGACCGCCTCGCGCCCGAGCGTGGCCAGCTTGCGTCGCAGTCCCCGGTCGCCGGCGACGC
Organism: uncultured Candidatus Rokubacteria bacterium; assembly: GCA_963743355.1. Classification (GTDB taxonomy): domain Bacteria; phylum Methylomirabilota; class Methylomirabilia; order Rokubacteriales; family CSP1-6; genus AR5. The sequence continues at coordinate 1,815,762 of CAVUPM010000001.1, read as the reverse complement.
GGGCGACGGCGGCTTCCAGCGACGGCTCCGCGGCCACGATCAATCCCGCGCGGGCCATCTCGGTGACGTTGGGCCGCTGGTTGTCCGCCATCGTCAGCGCCACCACCGGGGCGCCGGCCGCCAGGCACTCGTACAGCGTCATGCCGCCGCCGCTGACGACGAGGTCGGCGGCGACGATGAGCGGCCGCAGCGAGGCCAGGCCGCGGTGCACGGTCACGCCGTCGACGGCGAGGTCGCCTGCCGTCCACGCGCCCACGGCGACGTCGACGGCGGCCGTGGGGACCGCGCGCTTCACCGCGTCGATCGCCGGCCCCAACGCCTCCGTGTCGGCGTCACCGCCGAGCGTGACCAGCACCCGTCTGACGCCGCTGCTCGGCGGCCGCCGCGCCGGCTCGCCGTAGACGGGATCGAGCAGCGCGTACTGGGAACCGAACAGCCGGACCGTCTCCGGCAAGGTGCGATACGTCAGGCGCGGCGCGGGCCAGCCGCCGTTGACCACGATCGATACCGGCAGCGCGCGGTCGGCCAGGTCGTCCACGGCGACGACACACGGCGCCTGAGTGCCGAGGTCGCGGAGCAGCGCCGCGTCGGCGCGATAGGAGTCCACCACGACGGCGTCGGGGCGCCGCGCCCTCAGTGCGGCGCGCAGCGCCGCGGTGTCACCGAGCCAGTCGAGCCCGACGGCCGCGGCCGGCTCCCATCCCTGGCCGGCCACGACCAGCTCGACGGAGGCGCCGGAGGCGGTCAGGGCGGCGGTCAGCGCCTGGCAGCGGCGGAGATGACCGAGACCGACGCCGCGACCGGCCTCGGCGAGCACGGTGACGACGGGCGCGGACGTCATCGCGTGTAGTGCCCCAGCACCTTCCACAGCGCGGCGACCACGTCCTCGACGTCGGCGTCGCTCATCGCCGGGAAGATCGGCAGCGAGAAGATGCGCGAGGCCGCGTCCTCGGCGATCGGGCACAGCCCGCGCGGGTAGCCGAGGCCGCGCGTAGTACGGATGCCAGTAGGCCGGCACGTAGTGCATCGTCACGCCGATGTTCTCGGCGCGCAGCGCCGAGAACACCTCGTCGCGGCCGACGCGCAGCCGGGCCGGCTCGACGAGCACCGGGAAGATGTGCCAGGCGTGACGGACGTCGGGCGCGACGCGCGGGATCGCGAGCCCGGGCAGATCCTTCAGCGCGACGACGTACCGCTCGGCGATCGCCTCGCGCTTGGCCAGGAACTGCTCGAGCTTGGGGAGCTGCGAGAGGCCGAGCGCGCACTGGATGTCGGTCAAGCGGTAGTTGAAGCCGAGATCGATCATCGGCGACCACAGCGCGCCGCTGCGCCTGGCGTTCGGCGCTGTCCGTCGCGATGCCGTGGTTGCGGAACCGGCGCAGCCGCCGCGCCAGCTCGGCGTCGTCGGTCGTCACCACGCCGCCCTCGCCGGTGGTGACGTGCTTGACGGGGTGGAGGCTGAAGATCGTCAGGTCGCTCAGCGACGCCCACCGGCCGCCCGCCGACTTCGGCGCCGAGGGCGTGGGCGGCGTCCTCGACCACGAGCAGTCCGCGGGCCGCGCGCCAGCGCGCGGAGGGCGGCGAGCTCGCACGGCTGGCCGGCGAAGTCGACCGGCGCCAGCACGCGCGTCCTCGGCGTCAGCGCGGCCTCGATCCGCGCGGGGTCGAGGTTCAGCGTGTCGGCGTGGATGTCGGCGAAGACCGGACGCGCGCCGAGGTAGAGCGCGGCGTTGGCGGTCCCCACGAACGTCAGCGGCGTCGTCACCACCTCGTCGCCGGGGCCGACGCCGGCGGCGAACATCGCGGCGTGCAGCGCCGCCGTCCCCGAGCTGACCGCGACGGCGTGGCCGGCGCCGACGCGCGCGGCGAACCGCGCCTCGAACTCGGCCACCGTCGGGCCCGTCGTCAGGAACGGCGCCGCGCAGCACCGCGGTGACGGCGGCGATGTCGTCGTCGCTCGATGAGCTGGCGGCCGTACGGCAGCAGGCTCGCGCGCACCGGCCGGCCGCCCTCGATGGCCAGGCGCTCAGTCACGGGCCAGCTCCTGCATCTCGGCGGGCGACAGCCACTGATGGTTCGTCTCGCTGGAGTAGCGGAACCCCGCGCCGGCCGCTTGCCGCCCTCCAGCCCGGCGAAGGCCCACGAGGGATAGATCGGCTCCAGGACGAACATGTCGTCGAACTCGACGACCTGGCGGCTCTCCTCCTCGGCGATGAGCGCCTCGTGCAGCTTCTCGCCGGGGCGGATGCCGATGACCTCCACCCGGCAGCCCGGCGCCATCGCCTCGACGAGATCGAGCATGCGCATGCTGGGGATCTTCGGCACGAAGATCTCGCCGCCGTGCATCAGCTCCGTGCAGCGGATGACGAAGCCCACGCCCTCCTCCAGGCGGAGCCAGAAGCGCGTCATGCCGGGGTCGGTGACCGTCACCGTGCCGGTCGCCCGCTGGGCCGCGAAGAGCGGGATGACGCTGCCGCGGCTGCCGACCACGTTGCCGTAGCGCACGACGCTGAAGACCGTGCCGCGGCCGTAGCCGTAGGCGTTGCCCTGCACGAACAGCTTCTCGGCGCACAGCTTGGTGGCGCCGTAGAGGTTGATCGGGTTGACGGCCTTGTCGGTGCTGAGCGCCATCACCCGCTTGACGCCCTGGTCGATGGCGGCGTCGATGACGTTCTGGGCGCCGATGACGTTGGTCTGGATGGCCTCGAACGGGTTGTACTCGCAGGAGGGGATCTGCTTGAGCGCGGCGGCGTGGACGACGACGTCGATGCCGTGCATCGCGCGCTGCAGCCGGTCGCGGTCGCGCACGTCGCCGACGAAGAAGCGCAGCGAGCGGGTGCTTGAAGCGCGCCATCATCTCCGACTGCTTGAGCTCGTCGCGGCTGAAGACGACCAGCCGGCGCGGCCGGTAGCGCTCCAGCATGACGTCGACGAACCGCCTGCCGAACGACCCGGTGCCACCCGTCACCAGCACCGCCGCCTCGCTCCAGTCGAGCCGCGTCGCCGTCACGATGCCGCACCTCCTTCGGGAGTCCGCACGATGACCTCCGTATAGCCGCACCGGCTACCGCGTTGCCGGTAGAGCAGCATCTCGCCCTTGAACATCCCCAGCACATCGGACAGGCGCAAGTCCGCGACGGGATCCGTGGTGGTCGGGGCCGTGCCCTCGGCATAGCAGAACACGAGATAGCCGCCGGGGCGGAGCACCCGACTCCACTCCCGTGCGGTGCGGGCGGGGTCCTGCGACTGGTCGAACGCGTTGGAGAAGGCGACGCCGAACGTCCCGCCCCAGCCGGCTGGCATCTCGTCGAAGGAGCCGACCCACACGTCGGAGCGGCGCGCCCGCGGATTGATCTCCACCCCGATCGCGCTGTGCGGCCCGAGCGCCTCGACGCGCGAGCGGAGGCCGCCCTCCACCGGCGGCAGGTACGAGCCGAAGGGATCGCGCGGCCGCTCGCATGCGCGGATCAGCGCCCGCCGGACACGGCCTCCGAAGAACCCGACCCGGAACAGGTCGATCTCGCGCCCGTTGCGGGTGCCGAGGCACAGCACCGGTCCCAGCGGACGGCCGGGCGCGCGCCGCTCCAGGTCGGCCGCGATGACGCCATGGTACGCGACCACGTCGTCGATCGCGACCTTGCAGAAGCTGAACTTGCGCTCCGAGCGCCCGATCTGGGTGTCGAAGTATTCCTGCCGCGTCTGGTTGGTCTGGAGGATCTTCACCGGACGCGCTCCAGGCTGCCCTCGCCGAACTGCAGCCGGTGGAGGTTGCGGTAGGTCTCGCTCCGCTCGAGCAGCTCGGCGTGGCGGCCGACCGCCTCGACCTCGCCCCGGCCCAGCACCACGATGCGGTCGGCGCGCAGCACGGTGGACAGCCGGTGCGCGATCACCAGCGCGGTCGTGCCCTGGATCGCGCGGTCGATCGCCTCCCACACCAGGCGCTCCGACTCGCTGTCGAGCGCGCTGGTGGCCTCGTCGAGCACGAGGATGGCCGGCCGTCCCACCACCGCCCGGGCGATGGCGATGCGTTGGCGCTGGCCGCCCGAGAGACGGATGCCGCGGTCGCCGACGAGGGTGCCGTACCCGTCGGGCAGCTCCATGATGAAGTCGTGGGCGTTGGCCACGCGCGCCGCCCGAATCACGTCCTCCTCGGTCAGACCCTCGCGGCCGTAGAGGATGTTGTCGCGAATCGTGGTGTTGAAGAGCAGCGCCTCCTGGGCGACGACGCCGAACAGGCGCCGGTAGTCGCCCTGGCGGAGCGTGCGCACGTCGCGGCCGTCGAGCGTGATGACGCCCGTGACCGGATCGTAGAAGCGCAGCGCTAGATCGGCGATGGTCGACTTGCCCACGCCGCTGGCGCCGACCAGCGCCACCATCTCGCCGCGCGCGATCTCGAAGCTCACTCCGGCCAGCACCGGCTCGTCGCCATAGCTGAACGACACGTCGCGGAAGGCGAGGCGGTCGCGCAGCTCGGTGACCGGCTCCCGCCCGTCGGCGGTCTCCGGCTTCACCGCGAACAGCTCGGCGACGCGGCCGGTCGCGGCCAGCACGCTCTGCATCGTCGTCGACGCGCCCGCCAGCAGACCGATCTGCACCACCGCGGCCCGGCCGACGTAGAGGAACAGAAAGAAGGTCGGCGCGGTCAGGCGGCCGGCCATCAGCTCGTAGACCGCGAGCAGAATCAGCCCGGCCTCGACGACGTGATTGACGATGGCGCGGGCCGGCTCCTCGATGTGCTTGTAGGCGCCGCGCTTGACATTGACGCGGACGACGTCATCGAGCGCCCGACCCAGGCGCGCCCGCTCGAACCGCTCGGCCCCGAACGACTTCACGGTCCGGATGCTCAGCAGCGTCTCCTGGAACCGCGCGGCCACCTCGGCGATCACCGAGAATTGGTCGGTGGTGAAGCGCCGGACCGGGCCGCGGATGCCGCGAGTGACGACGTAGTGCAGCACCGCCGCCCCCACCGCGGCGCCGACCAGCCGTGGGCTCGTGCTGGCCAGCAGGTAGCCGTAGAACAGGATGAGCACCGGCGCGCTCACCAGCGTGCCGACGATCATCTCCAGGCCCGACGGTGGCGGCCATCGTGTCGTTGGACAGGCGCGACACCAGCTCGCCGGTGCGGTGCCGCGTGAAGAATCCCATCGACAGCGACAGCAGGTGGCCGAAGAGATCGGCCTGCAGCGCCGTGCCGGCGCGCATCCGGATCCACAGCGCCAGCATGTAGTTGACGAAGTCGAGCCAGCCCTTGAGAACGCCGACGGCCACGTAGGCCAGGCACAGAAACAGGATCGCGCGGAACCGATCGTCGACGGCGCTGACGCCGATCCACGAGAAGAAGGCGGCGCCCAGGTTGCTCAGCGTGAGGCGGCTGACGCGGGCCGGGCGGCGTCGCCGAGCCGCCCAGCGCCAGGTCGAGGATCGGGGCCATGAGGACCGGGAACACGGCCGCCAGCACGGTGCCGAGCGCACTGCCGACCAGCAGGAGCGCCACGGCGGGCCAGCGCGGCGCCAGGTAGCGCCGCAGCAGCCAGGCGAACCGCCGGAGGTCGTCCGCGCGCCTCACGGGCGATGCCCGTTGGGGGCCGGCGTCACCTCGCGTAGCGTGACGCACTTGTCACGCGGCACGCCGCGCGCGGCCAGCAGCTCGATCGTGGCCTCGGGACGGTCGAACGTGGCCACCACCACCGCGTCGAACTCCTCCGCCGTCAGCTCCTCGATCGGGCGCACCGGGAAGCCGAGGAAGCCGGCGCCCGGCTCGGGGCCGAACACGGCCACCGGCTCGAGCCCCAGCTCGCGGAGCGTGAGGTAGGCCAGCTCGGCCGCCTCGCCGGTTCCGTAGAAAACGACGCGCTTGAGACCATCGGCGGCCATGCGGCCGAGCGACTCGCGCAGCGTCTGCCGCGTACGGCGGTAGAGGCGCAGCGAGTAGATCATGTGCTCGTAGGTGAGCCGGCTCTTCTCGGCCAGCCCCTTGGGCGTCAGCAGGTAGCGCAGCCGCTTGCGGGCGGCCGGCCGGTCGTTGAAGTGGACGACCTTGATATAGCCCTTGCGGGCCAGCCGTTTCAGGCACAGGTTGGCGAGCCCCAGGGCCACGCCCAGCCGCGCGGCCAGGGCGCGCTGAGTGAGGGGCGTGCCCTCCTCGATGGCGGTGAGCAGGCGCAGGTCGCGATCGAGATGGCGATCGCTCACGGCAGGGTCATCGGGCCCCAGGGGGTCGGCCGCATGTTCAACACTTGAACACGGATTGCATCACAGAGGGCGGGTGGGGGTCAACCTTCTCGTGCCGCCGCGGGCGGCGCCGCCCGCGAGGGCGCGGCGGGGCGGTCGGGGTCGGGCCGGCTACTCTCCCATCACCTGGACGGTGATCTCGCGTTTTCGGGGCCCGTCGAGCTCGGCGAAGATCACCGACTGGAACCGGCCCAACGACAGCTCGCCGTTGTTGAGGCCGACCGCGATGCTGCGGCCCAGGAGGGCCGCCCGCAGGTGCGCGCAGGCGTTGCCACGCTCGCAGTCCGAGTAGCGGGGGTCGTCGTGGCGGTACCCACCCCGCTCGGGGACGAGCCGCTCGATCAGGTTCTTGAGGTCGTCGATCAACGCGCTCTGGAACTCGTTGATGAAGAGCGCGCAGGTGGTGTGCAACGTATTGATCAGTGCGATGCCGTTGGCCACCGGGGACTGCTGGATGACCTCCCGGATGAGCTTGGTGACGTCCGAGACCTCGCAGCGCTCCTCGGTCGACAACGTGAACGAGGTGTTGAAGACCTTCATGTCCGTGTCATTCTCCGAGGCGTACTCTGAATTCGCCAGGGGTGGAGCCAGCGTGGCCGCACCGAGGCCACTCGTTACGATAAAGGCACCTTTACACGATTGTCAAATATCGATGCTCAGGCGGTTTTCGGGTCCAGCAGGTCGCGCAGCCCATCGCCGAGCAGGTTCAGTCCCAGGACGGTGAGCGCGATGGCGCCGCCCGGGAAGACCGCGAACCATGGGTTCAGGGACAGAAAGTTCTGAGCCTCCTTCAGCATCAGCCCCCACGAGGGATAGGGCGGCTGGGTGCCGAGCCCCAGGTAGGCCAGCGCCGCCTCGGCGAGGATCGCCACCGGAAAGCCGGTGGTCGCCTGCACGATGAGCGGCGGCAGCGAGTTGGGCAGGATGTGGCGGAGCACCAGGCGCGCATCGCCGCCCCCGAGCGCCCGGGCCGCCACCACGAACTCCCGCTCGCGCAATTCGAGGAAGCTGCCGCGGGTGAGCCGGGCGAAGGAGGGAACGAAGGCGATGCCGATGGCGACCATGCTCACCAGCATGCCCGGCGAGAAGACGGCGGTGAACAGCAGCGCCGAGAGGATCGCCGGAAACCCCTGGACGGCGTCGACGAGGCGCATGAGCACCTCGTCGATCCAGCCGCCGAGGTAGCCGCTCAGCACGCCCAGCAGCAGTCCCACCCCGGCCCCGATACCGACCGCGATCACGCCGACCGCGATCGAGGTGAGCGCGCCGGTCATGACCCGCGAGAGAACGTCGCGCCCGAAGTGGTCGGTGCCGAACGGGTGGCCGCCGGTCGGGCCCTGCAGGCGGCCGGTGATGGACATCGCCAGCGGATCGGCCGGCGTGTAGACGACGCTGAGCGCCGCGGTGGCGATCAGCGCCAGGGTGATGACGGCGCCCAGCGTGAAGGTGAGGTGCCGGAGGGGACGGCGGCGGGCCACCGCTACTCGTACCGGATGCGCGGGTCGAGGAACCCGTAGGCGAGATCCACGGCGAAGTTGATGACGACGATGCCGGAGGCGACGAAGAGCGCCACCCCCTGCACCACCGGCAGATCGCGGGCGCCGATGGCGCCGAGCGCCAGCCGGCCGAGCCCGGGCAGCGCGAAGACCGACTCCAGCACGATGGCGCCGGCCATGAGCTGGCCGAGCTGGATGCCGGCCACGGTGATGATCGGGATCAGCGCGTTGCGCAGCGTGTGCTTGCCCACCACCAGGCGCTCGCTGACGCCCTTGGCCCGGGCCGTGCGCACGTAGTCCTCGCGCAGGACGTCGAGCACGGCCGAGCGCGTGGCGCGCACCAGCACCGCGGCCTGGAAGAAGCCCAGCGCGGCGGCCGGCAGGAGCAGCGCGCGTAGCGCGGGCCACACCCCGGCCGACCACCCGTCGAAGCCGCCCGAGCGCACCCAGCCGAGGGTGACGGAGAAGAGGAGGATCAGCAGCAGCCCCGACCAGAACTGCGGGATCGAGATCCCGAGCTGGGAGACGATCATGGCGAGGTAGTCGCCGCCGCGGCGGTGGTGGGTGGCGGCGTAGAGGCCCAGCGGGATCGCCACCGCCACCATGAAGGCCGCGGCCAGCAGCGCCAGCGGGATGGTGACGGGCAGCCGGGTGACGATCAACTCGCCCACCGGCAGGTCGTACTGGATGGAGCGGCCGAGGTCGCCGCGCAGCGCGCGGGTCAGCCACTCGACGTACTGGACCGGCAGCGGCCGATTCAGCCCCATGGCCTCCCGCAGGCGCTCGGTCGCCTCTCGGCTGCCCTCGGTGCCCATGATGAGCGCGGCGGGATCGCCCGGCAGGATACGAATCACGAGGAAGACGAGCAACGAGACGAACAGGAGGGTCGCGGCGAGCGCCCCGACCCTCCGGGCCACGTAGCGGCGCACGAACTACGGACGCGTCACTTGGCGGGCGCCCACGATACCTCGGACAGGTCGTTGGCCGAAGCAGGCAGGTCCTTCCACAGCCCCTGCAACCCCTTCTTCGTCACCGCCAGTCGCGGGTGCATGAAGAGCCAGACCACCGGCGCGTCCTCCACGAGGAGCTTCTGCATGTCCACGTAGACCTCGCGGCGGGCCTTGTCGTCGACCGTGACCTCGGACTTGGCGAACAGCCCCTGGAACTTCGGGCTGTCGTAGCGGTAGTAGTACTTGGCGTTCGCGTAGTTCTTGATGTCCCACGCCTCGGCGTGGCCGATGATCGTCAGGTCGTAGTCGGCCTCGCGGAAGACCCTGGCGATCCACTGGCCCCACTCGATCTGCTCGATCTTCACGTTGATGCCGATCTTCTTGAGATTGTCGGCGACGATCTGGCCCGAGCGAACCGTGTAGTCGTACTGCGGCGAGACCTTCAGCACGGTGTCGAAGCCGTTGGGATAACCGGCCTCGGCCAGCAGCTTCTTGGCGCTCACGGGGTCGTACGGCATCGCCTTCGACATGTCGACGTAGTACGGGTTGAGCGGGTCCACGTTGGTGCCGAGGATCTTGCCCATCCCGAACATGGCGCCCTTGAGGACATCGGCCTTGTTGACGCCGTAGGTCATCGCGCGCCGCACCCGCACGTCGCTGTAGGGCTTGCGCGAGTTGTTCATGGTCAGGATGACGTCGTTGGTGGTGTCGCCGGTGATCACCTGGAAGCGGGCGTCCTTGGTGAGATCCTGCACGTGCTCGGGGCCCAGTCCGAAGAGCGAGGCGTCCACGTCGCCGGCCTTGAGCGCGGCCAGCACCGCGTTGGGGTCGGTGACGAAGCGGAACGTCACCCGCTCCAGCTTGGGCAGGCCCTTCACGTGGTAGTCGCCGTTCTTGACCAGGACGACCCGATCGCCGCGCACCCACTCCTCGAACCGGAAGGGGCCGGTCCCGACCGGATGGCTCTTCATCGTCTCCACGGCCTCGCGCGGGTAGATCGACGCCCCCGCCCGCGCGAGGTTCTGGAGGAAGTTGGCGTTGACACTCTTGAGCGCGAACGTGACGGTGTAGTCGTCCTTGACGATGATGTCGCCGATCGCCTCGTAGTCCTTGGCGTACGGGTGCTTGCTCTCCGGGTTCAGCGCACGCTCGAAGGCGTACTTCACATCGGCCGCCTTCATCTCGCGGCCGTTGTGGAACCGCACGCCCTTCTTGAGGAAGAAGGTGTAGTTGCGGTTGTCCGCCGTGTGCCAGCGCTCGGCGAGCGAGGGCGCGAGCTTGCCGTGGCGATCCACCTTCACCAGCGATTCCTGCACGTTGTAGAAGACGATGCCGGAGGTGGCGGTGGCAGGGGTGGCGGTGACGTCGAGGCCGGGCGGCTCGGTCTGGCTCTGGACGACCAGCCGCCCCGGGCCCTGGGCGTGAGCCTCGCTCGCGAGCAGGCCCACCGCGACCAGCACGGCGAGAATCGTTCGGCGCCTCATAGCGACCTCCTGAAGTAGTCGAAGGTACGGCGCAGACCCTCGTCGAAACCGACCATCGGGGTGTAGCCGAGCAGCCGCTTGGCCCGCTCGATGTCGGCCAGCGTATGGGGTACGTCGCCGGCCCGGCTCGGCGAGTGACGGCGCTCGAGGGGATGCCCTATCAGCGTCTCCAGCCGCGCCACGATGTCGAGCAGGCTCACGCGGTCGCCGCAGCCGACGTTGAACACGCCGGCGGCTTCGGGCGCCTCGGCGGCGCGGCAGTTGGCGTCGACGACGTTGTCGATATAGGTGAAGTCGCGCGACTGGCGGCCGTCGCCGTGCACCTCGAGCGGCTGGCCGCGCAACGCCCACAGGATGAAGCGCGGGATCACCGCCGCGTACTCCGAGGCGGGGTCCTGGCGCGGGCCGAAGACGTTGAAGTACCGCAGGCCGATCGTCTCCACGCCGTAGAGGCGGTGCCAGACCGCCGCGTACTGCTCGCCGGCCGCCTTCGAGACGGCGTAGGGCGAGATCGGTGCCGGCGGCTGGTCCTCGCGCTTGGGCAACTCGGGGCGGTCGCCGTAGACCGACGACGACGAGGCGTAGACGACCCGCTTCACCCCCGCCCGCCGGGCCGCCTCCAGCACGTTGAGCGTGCCGTTCACGTTGTGGTCGTTGGCGCCGAGGGGATCGGCAACCGAGCGTGGCACCGAGCGCATGGCGGCCTGGTGGAAGATGACGGACGCGCCGGCGGCGACGCGCTCGACCGTGGCGAGATCCCGCACGTCACCATGCACGACCTCGAGGCGCCCGCCCGCGGCGCTCGCGAACGACAGGTTCCGCTCGCTGCCGGTCGAGAAATTGTCGAGCACGCGGGCGGTGGCGTCGGGGCGGTCGCCGAGCAGACGTTCGACCAGGTGCGAGCCGATGAAGCCGGCGCCGCCGGTGACGAGAAAGACCGATTTCACACGCAGATTGTATCACTCAGCTCCCGCGGCCCGATGCCATGACGCGACGCCAGTCGGTGGCGACGCGGTGTATATGTGGACGCGTGGCACGTCGGCTCACGCTCCTCCTGCTCCTCGCGGCGGCCGGGCTGGTCCACGCTCAGTCACCGGGTCGCGTCGGCGTCCTGGGGGCCGCCGAGGAACCGCGGTTCTCGGCTCTCGTCAGGGGATTGCGCCTGGGCCTGCACGACCAGGGTCATACCGAGCAGACGGTGGAGATCGTCGAGGGTGCCGTGGCGCGGAGCGACCCGGCGGCGACCCGCGGTGCGGTCGAAACGCTCCTCGCCCGGCGCGTCCAGGTGTTGTTCGTGGTCGGTACGACGCTCGCCCGCGCGGCGCGCGAAGTCTCCACCGAGGTCCCTATCGTGCTCATCACGCCGGGCGACCCGGTGGAGGCCGGTATCGTGGATAGCCTGGCCCGTCCGGGGCGGCGCACGACGGGGATGACGTTCGAGTACCCCGAGCTGTCAGGCAAGCGCCTCGAGTTGCTGCGCGAGCTCGTACCCCGAGCGCGGCGGATCCTGGCCGTCTACGATCCCGAGGACGTCTCGCCCCGGCAGGGTGCCGCCGCCGCCCAGCGCGCCGCCGCGACGCTGGGTCTGGTGCTGGTCCCGAAAGAGGTCCGGACGGCGGCCGACGCCACCCGCGGGTGGGACAGCGCCGGGCCCGTGGATGGCGTGCTCGTCGTGCCGGGCGGCGCGACGTCCGCCGCCTACGAGGCGATCGTCCGCGTCGCCACTGATCGACGGTTACCCGTCATCGCGCACGCCCGGACCGGCGGCCTGCGCCAGGCGCTCGTGACGTATGGCGCCAGTGACGCCGACGTCGCCCGCCAGACCGCCCGGCTCGTGAGTCGCGTGCTCGCGGGCGCCGACCCGGGCACGCTGCCGGTCGAACGCCCGGTCGCCGTCCGGCTGGTCCTCAATCTGGTGGTGGCCCGCCGGCTGGGCGTGACCGTCCCGCCGACGCTCGTCGCCCGGGCCGACGAGATCATCGAGTAGCCGCCGTATCGACGTCAGCGGGCGAGCGTCGCGGACCCCAGCCGCTGCCCGCCTGCCGGTACTCCTCGCGCGGCGGCGCGAAGATGTCGAGCACCACGCAGCGCGCATCGAGCGTGCGGGCGGCCGGCGACTCCGAGCGCCACCGACAGCATCGCGTTGACGCCGGGAACGATTCTGGCGTTGACGCCGGCGGCCAACTGGCGCACGATGCCGCCCTCGCGCAGGGTGTGGAAGCACGACTCGTCGCTCATGGTCCTCTCCTCATTGAACGGGTGATTCGACCCTTTACACTATCCACCGCCGTCGGCGCCGGAAATCCCCAGGCGCGCGCAGGAGGCAGCGTGCGGTTCTTCGTGGCGATGGTCTCGCACGAGACCAACACGTTCAGTCCGATTCCCACCGACCGCCGTCAGTTCGAGGCGCACGATCTCCGCTACGGCGGCGAGATCCTCGAGGCCTATCGCGGCACCGGCACCTGCCTGGGCGGCATGATCGACGGCGCCGCCGCCCGCGGCGCCACGCTGGTGCCGTCGCTGGCCGCCGGCGCCTCGCCGGCCGGGCGCGTCACCAAGGAGTTCTACACGGAGGCCAAGGCGCGGCTACTGGCCGATCTGCAGGCGGCCGGGCCGCTCGAGGGCGTCCTGCTCGACCTGCACGGCGCCATGGTCGTCGAGGGCATCGACGACGGCGAGGGCGACCTCCTCCGCGCGGTGCGCGCGGCCGTCGGCGCGCTGCCCATCGCGGTCACCCTCGACTTCCACGCCAACGTCACCCGCGCGATGGTCGAGTCCGCCACGCTGCTGCACGGCTACAAGACCTACCCCCACGTGGACATGGACGCCCGCGGGCGCGAGGCGGCCGGACGCCTGGCCGACGTCGTCGCCGGCCGCGTCCGCCCGACCGTGGCGTATCGCCAGCCGCCGCTGCTGCCACCTATCGCCGGCCAGCTCACCGCCCGCGGGCCGATGCGGCGGCTCTACGACATGGCCGACGCGATGGAGCGGCGGCCGGGTGTGCTGTCGATCTCCGTCTTCGCCGGCTTCCCGCTCGCCGACATCCACGACGCCGGCCTGTCGGTCTACGTCGCCACCGACGACGATCAGGCCCTCGCGGAACGGCTCGCCGACGAGCTGGAAGCGGCGGCGTGGGCGCTGCGCCGCGAGTTCCTCCACACCGCGCTGCCGGTGAAGGACGCGGTGGCGCGCGCGCGGGCGCTCGACGGCCGGCCGGTCGTGCTGGCCGACATCGCGGACAACACCGGCGGTGGGGCGGCCGGCGACACCACCGAGATCCTCCGCGAGCTCCTCCGGATCGGGGCTCGCAGCGCCACCGTCGCCTGCATCTGGGATCCCGAGGCCGCGGCCGCCTGTGTGGCCGCCGGTGTCGGCGCCACCCTCACCCTGCCGGTCGGCGGCAAGGTCGATCCGAGCCACGGCGCCCCGGTCATCGTCACCGGACGCGTGCGCACGCTGTCCGACGGTCGGTTCATCTACAAGGGCCCGATGGCCCGCGGCGTCGAAGGCCGGCTCGGACCCACGGCGGTGCTCGACGTCAACGACATCAAGATCATCCTGATCTCCCACCGTCGCCAGACGCTCGACCCGGAGATGATCCGCTTCGTGGGGATCGATCCGACTGCGGAGAAGATCCTCGTGGTGAAGTCGTCCATCCACTATCGGGCCGCCTTCGAGCCGATCGCCCGCGCGATCCTGGAGGTCGACGCCCCGGGACTATCGTCGTCCCACCTCGGGCGCTTCGCCTTCGCGCGCGTGCGGCGACCGATCTTTCCTCTCGACGACCTCTGAGCCACCCCAGGCGAGGACAACGCCATGCCCGCTGCCGCGTTCAACAGTGCCGACTTCAAGGTGTTCGACGTGAGGGGCTTCCATCCCCGCATGGGCGAGATCCGCAGCCGCATCCGACCCAAGCTGGAGGCGATGGGTCACAGCCTCGTGCCGGGTGTGAGCCGGGCCACCGGTGGCCCCGCGTTCACCCACGTGGCCAAGCACGCGCGGCGCACCGTCAACCCGCCCGACGACACCTGGGTGGCGTTCGGTCCCGACACCCGCGGCTACAAGAAGCACTGCCACTTCAAAGTCGCGGTGTCCCGGCACTGCGTCCGCTTCCTTTTCGAGGTCGGCCCCGAGCACGCCGACAAGAAGCGCTGGGCGACGGCGTGGAAGCGCAGCGCCGGCCGGCTGGGTCCGGTGCTGCGGCGGGTGCGCGGCCTGGCGTGGTTCAAGAACGAGCACGACGAGGAGCCGGGCGCGCCGCTGACCGACCTGGCGCCCGAGCAGCTCGCCGAGCTGGCCGACGAGCTGCTCCGCACGCGCGACGGCCAGCTCGTGCTGGGCCGTGCAGTGCCGGCCGAGGAGGCCGCGCGCTGGACCGAGGCGGAGTACCGCAACGCCGCCCTGGAGGCGTTCCGAACGCTGGCGCCGCTCTACCGCCTGCGCTCGTGACGCCAGCCGCCGCCCGCGCCGTCATCTTCGACATGGACGGCGTCTTGCTCGACTCCGGCGCCCACCACCGCGACGCCTGGCGCCAGCTCCTCGCCGACCTCGGCGTGGAGCCGGCGCCCGACTTCTGGCGGCGCACCATCGGCCGGCCGGCCGAGGAGGCCGTGGTGCAGCTGCTCGACCGCCCGGTGCCGCCCGCGGAAGCGGCGGCGCTGGCCCGACGCAAGCGCGAACACTATGCGCGGCTGGCGGCACGCGGCATGCTGCCGGTGGCCGGCGCGCCGGCCTTCCTCGAGACGCTCGCCGTCGAGAGCGTGCCGCGCGCCGTCGCGACGTCGGCCTCGCGCCACGACGTCGACGCGCTGCTGACCGAGATCGGCGTGCGCCGGTACTTCGAGGTCATCGTCACCGCCGACGACGTCCGCTGGGGCAAGCCCAACCCCGAGGTCTACCTGCGCGCGGCCGAGGGTCTGGGGCTCTCGCCGAAGGGATGTCTCGTGTTCGAGGACTCGGTGGTCGGTGTGCACGCCGCCCGCAACGCGGGCATGCGGGTCATCGGGCTCACCACCGCTCACAGCGTGCGCGAGCTGCTGGCCGCCGGGGCCGAGCGCGCCATCGCCGACTTCGAGGGATTCGCATGGCCCGTGTGAACACGCCGGACTTCTGGGACGGACTGTACGCCACCGGCGGCGACGGCTGGGAGCTGGGACAGCCGGCGACGCCGCTCGTCGACTTCGTGGCGCAGACGCCGCCGCCGCGCGGGCGGGTCGCCGTGCTCGGCTGCGGGCGCGGCCATGACGCCCGGTTCCTGGCCAGCCGCGGCTACGAGGTGGTGGGCTACGACTTCTCGACGGCCGCGGTGACGGCGGCCCGCGCGCTGGCCCGGCGCGACGGCGTGTCGGTCGAGTTCGAGCAGCGGGACATCTTCACGCTCGGGCGCGACGCCGCCCACGCCTTCGACGGCGTGTGGGAGTACACGTGCTACTGCGCCATCGACCCCGCCCGCCGCGCGGAGTACGTGCGGACGGTGGCCGCCATCCTCAGGCCGGGCGGGTGGCTGCTGGCCTGCTTCTTCCCGCTGCGCGCGGTGAACGCCGGCCCGCCCTATCCGGTCTCGCGCGCCGAGCTGCGCCGCCGCTTCACGCCGGCATTCCGCTTCGAGCGCGCCCAACCCCCGCTCCGCTCCGTCCGCGGCCGCCAGGGCCGCGAGTGGCTCGTCTTCGCGCGCCACACCGGCAGGCCGTGACACGTCGGGATCCTGCCCGCCCATTCGAGCCGGGACCGTTCGACCCATGACCGTGCGAGCGAGGACCGTGCGAGCCATGACCGTGTAGCACCCCGCGCGAGCCGGGGGGTCAAAGGGGGGACGCCTCGTCCCCCCCTTTGTACATGGTTCCCCGCGTGTTAACGTACGCCTCACTTTGCCCAGGAGGTTTCATCCCATGACACGCGCACGCCTGATCCCGGCGCTGCTTCTCGTCGCGGTCCTCGCGCTCACCGTCGCCCCGGCTCCGGTGGCGGACGCGCAGGGCCAGACCATCAAGATCGGTGTCCTCTTCGATCACTCGGGGCCGTTCTCGGCCGCCGGCTCGCTCAACTGCTGGCGCGGCGCCAAGATGATGATCGACCTCATCAACGAGCGCGGCGGCGTGCTCGGCAAGTACAAGATCGTCCAGGTGGACGGCGACAGCCAGTCGAAGGCCGAGGTCGCGATCAACGAGGCCGAGCGGCTGCTGAACGTCGAGAAGGTCGACATCCTGGCCGGCGTCTACTCGAGCGCCCACGCGGTGCCGCTCGCCGAGAAGGTCGACCGTCAGAAGAAGTTCCTGTGGATCACCACCGCCATCGCCGACAACGTCCTCAAGGACCGCAACCTCCAGTACACCTTCCGCCCGCAGCCCAACGGCGAGTCTGTTCGGCGCCTACTCGGTGCAGTACATCGCCGCGTACTCGCAGGACGCGCTTCAAGAAAGCGCCCAAGGACCTGCGGGTGGCGATCATCTACGAGGACGGCCCCTACGGTGCGGGCGTGGCCGCCGCCAACGAAGCCGAGGCCAAGAAGCAGGGCATGCAGATCGTCCTCAAGGAGGGCTTCTCGATCCAGGCCCCCGACCTCTCGTCGCTGGTGACCAAGCTGCGCGCGGCCCGGCCCGACGTCCTCTTCCACACCGGCTACGCGCCGGACATCGCGCTGTTCCTGCGCCAGGCCAAGGAGCAGGGCCTGCGCGTGCGCGCCTACATCGGCCACGGCGCCGGCCACAGCCAGCTCGACAAGCTCAAGGAAGGCTTCGGCAACGAGATCGAGGGCTTCCACACGGTGGATCCGATCGCCTCGCAGCTGCTGGATCCCAAGAAGCTGAAGCCCGGCGTGGGCGAGCTGACGGCCGAGATGGTGAAGCGCTACAAGGCCTTCGAGCCGAACATCGCGCCGGCCGGCCATCGCGCCCCACGTGTCGATGGGCTTCAACAACATGTGGATCCTGCTCAACGACGTCCTGCCGCGGGCGATCCAGAAGCACGGCGGCTTCGGGCCCGAGGCGCTCGCCAAGGCGGCGCGCGAGACCGACATTCCCGAGGGCGGCACCATGCAGGGCTACGGCGTGAAGTTCCTGCCGGCCGGGAATCCGATGGCCGGGCAGAACGAGCGCGCGTTCCCGGCCGTGTTCCAGGTCGTCGAGGGCAAGTTCGAGCTGGTCTTCCCCAAGACCGTGCAGACGGCGAACCCGATCCTGCCGCTGGCCGCGTCCTCGCCGTTTGCCGCTCGCTAGCGCTCGCTCTCGGAGGGGGGCTTCGCCCCCCTTCCGACGGTCGTCGCGCGCCTGACGGCGCGCTCCTCCCTGCCTCCCCCAGGACAGGGCAGCGCGGGCGAAGCCCGCGCTCGAAAGCGGTTCATCGAACGCGTGAGGTGATCGGTGAGGCAATGCTAGATGAGTGAGGTGATGTTGAAGGTTTCGGGGTTGACGAAGCGGTTCGGCGGGTTCACGGCGCTGAACGGCGTGTCGTTCGAGGTCCGTGAGGGGGAGATCCTTGGGCTGATTGGGCCCAATGGGTCGGGGAAGACGACGGCGTTCAATTGCATCTCGGGGGCCTTGGCGGCGACGGCGGGGTCGATTCGATTCAAGGGCCAGGAGATCAGCGGGCTCACGCCGGACGCGGTCTGTCATCGGGGGCTGGCGCGGACGTTCCAGATTCCGCGACCGTTCCGCAAGCTGACGATCCTCGAGAACGTCGCCGTCGCGGCGCACTACGGCGCCACCGAGCGGCTCAGCGAGACCGAGGCCCGGCGGCGGGCGGCGCAGATCCTCGACCTGGTGGGGCTGCCGACCGACGCCGAGTCCCTGCCGACGCTGCTCGGCGCCGGCGGACTCAAGAAGCTCGAGCTGGCGCGCGCGCTGGCGACCGCGCCCTCGCTGCTGCTGGCCGACGAGAGCCTGGGCGGCCTCGACCCCTCCGAGATGGCGAGCGCGGCCGACATGCTGCGCCGCGTGCGCCGCGAGCTGGGCGTCACCATCGTGTGGGTCGAGCACATCATGGCCACGCTGATGCGGATCGTCGACCGCGTGGTCGTCCTCGACCACGGCGACAAGATCGCCGAGGGCGCGCCGCTGGAGATCGCCGAGGACCCCCGCGTGGTCGAGGCGTACCTCGGCGAGAAGATCGTGCTCGCGTGAACCTTCCGCTTGACGCCGCGGGGGTGGAGCGGGAGGGGCGAGGGGGCCGCCGACCACGGGCTGGGACGCGCAGCCTGCCGTTGCGACATTCCACACGACCCGCCCGGCACAGTCCTGCGCGCACTGAACGGGTCGGCGGCCCCCTCGCCCCTCCCGCTCCACCCCCGCTGACTATCTCAAGGGTCGCGGAGCCCGCGATCTCTGCCGTCCGCTACCCTCGTCATCACAGTCTTCGGGATCTCGGGGGGGGCGCGTGCTTGAGCTGAGGAACGTGACGGCGGGGTATGGGCACTTCACGGCGTTGTGGGACGTCTCGCTTCGCGTGGAGGCGGGGGAGGCGGTCGCAGTTGTCGGGCCCAATGGGGCGGGGAAGACGACGTTGATGCGGGTGATCTCGGGGTTGATCGCGCCGCGCTCGGGGGAGCTGGGGTTCGAGGGGCATCCGATCGGGGGGCGGCCGGCGTACGAGATCGTCGGACGGGGGATCGCGCACGTGCCCGAGGGGCGGCGCATCTTCCCGGCGCTGTCGGTGGCCGACAATCTCAAGATGGGCGCGTTCCTGCCGGCCGCGCGTCGGAAGTACGCCGAGAGCCTCGCGCGGGTCTACGCGCTCTTCCCCGTGCTGGCCGAGCGGCAGAAACAGCGGGCGGGCAGCCTGTCGGGCGGCGAGCAGCAGATGCTGGCGGTCGGCCGCGCGCTCATGTCGGGGCCGCGGCTGATCCTCCTCGACGAGCCCTCGATGGGCCTGGCCCCGGTCATGGTGCTGCGGCTGTTCGATCTCATCCGGCGCGTGCGGCAGGAGGGCTACACGATCCTGGTCGTCGAGCAGAACGTCCGCCAGGTGCTCAAGCTCGTCGACCGCGCCTACCTGCTCGAGGTGGGACGCATCAAGATGGAGGGACGCGCCGAGGCGCTGTCCGACCAGGACTTCATCCGGAAAGCCTACGTGGGCCTGTGATCGATCCGCTCTTCCTGGCCGAGGCGGCGGTGAACGGGCTGCTGCTGGGCGGCGTGCTCGCCCTGCTGGCGCTGGGGCTGAACCTCATCTTCGGCGTGATCGACATCGTGTGGATCGCCTACGTCGACCTCGTGATGATCTGCATGTACGCCGTGTATTTCGTCGTGCAGGTCTACGGCTGGCCGATCTGGGTGGGCGGCCTGGCCAGCGTGGCGCTCGGCGCGGTGCTCGGCCTCGCCGTCCACCTGCTCATCATCACGCCCATCCTCACCAGCGCCGCCCGTGAACCAGCTCCTGGCCACCGGCGGGCTCCTCTTCTTCTTACAGTCGTTCGCCACCTTTCTCTGGACGACCGACCACCGCTCGGTCCGGCTGGCGCTGCCGCGGCTGGAGCTGTTCGACATGCCGATCTCGGTGGCGCGGCTCGTCGCCTTCGCGCTCTCGATCCTGGTCATGCTCGGGCTCTACCTGTTCCTCACCCGCACCTACATCGGCACCGCCATCCGGGCCGTCTCCCAGGACCGCGAGGCGATGGCGCTCATGGGCGCCAATCCCCAGCGCGTCTACCTGGTGACCTCGGCGGTGGGGGGCGCCTTGGCCGGGGTGGCGGCCGCGCTGCTGATCATCCAGTACGCGGTGCACCCGTTCTTCGGCGCCGCCTTCGGGCCTATCACGTTCATGATCTGCGTGCTGGGCGGCCTCGGGAACATGGTCGGCGCGTTCGTGGCCTCGTTCATCATGAGCGAGGTCATCGCCATCAGCGGCGTGATCTGGTCGACCGAGATGGGCTACGTCCTCGCATTCGTGGTCTTCATCGTGATGATCTTCGTCCGCCCCGGTGGCATCATGACCCGGCGCGACTGATGAGCGGGCGCGTGCTCGGTCTCCTGCCGCTCGCGGGGCTGGCGCTGGTGCCGTTCGTGCCGATGGGCGGCATGCGCGAGTACACGCTGCACGTGCTCGTGCAGATCTTCATCTGGTCCTTCATCGGCGGGGCCTGGTCGCTCATGGGGCGATTCGGCCTGACGTCGCTCGGCCACGGCGCCTTCCTGGGCCTGGGCGCCTACACGACGACGCTGCTGTGGAACTTCTTCGGGCTCACCCCGTGGCTGGGCGCGGTGGTGGCCGTGGCCATCACCGCCGTCTTCGCGGTGATCGTCGCCTACCCGTGCTCGCGTTTCCAGGTCGTCGGCCACTACTTCGGCCTCGTCACGCTCGCCGTCGGCGAAGTGGTCCGGCTGCTCATCATCGCCGAGCGTGACTGGACGGGCGGCTCGCTCGGTCTCACGGTGAAAACCGCCGGCCACGACAGTCTGCTGGCCGTACAGTTCGCCGACCGGCGCGTCTTCTACTACGGCGCGCTCGCGCTGTGGCTGGCCGGGCTGTACGTGTGGGTGCGGGTGGACCGCTCGATGGCCCGCTCGGCCATGGAGGCCATCGGCGAGGACGAGACGGCGGCCGCCTCGGTCGGCATCCACGTCACGCGCTTCAAGGTCGGCATCACCGTGCTGTCGGCGGTGCTGACCGCGATCGGCGGCGTCGCCTACGCGCAGTACATCTCCTACGTGAATCCCGACACGCTGGCCGGCATCGGCGTCTCCCTGCGCATCGTCTTCGCGGTCGTCCTGGGCGGCATGTACTCGCTGCTCGGCCCCACGGTGGGCACGGCGCTGACCATCGCGCTGTCCGAATACCTGAGGGTGCTGTTCGGCCTGAAGTTCATCGGGATGGCGGAGACGATCTACGGACTGCTGCTGATCCTGTTCATCATCTTCCTGCCGGCCGGCATCTACGGCACCGTGCGCCAGCTCTTCCGCCGGCAGCGCCGCGCCACGATGGCCGTCTGACGTATCCTGGGGCCCATGGCCGACTACACCGTCTACCCACCGAAGGAGCCCTCGAAGGTGGCCCGCGCCCTGGCCGACCAGGTGGCGGCTGACGGCGGCCAGGTGCTGGCCGTCTACCAGGAGCCGGTCGGCGAGCACTGGCAGCTCTTCTGCCTGCTGCCGCGGGCCCGGGTCGCCGCCAGCCCGTACCAGCGCGACGTCTCGCCGACCCACGTGAAGCGGCTCACCGAGGCGGTCAAGAAGATCGATCGCTTCGTGGACCCGATTCTGGTGGTCACGCCCGAGCCCGGCGTGTACTGGACGCCCAACGGCAACCACCGGCGGACCGCGCTCGACAAGCTCAAGGCGGACTACGTCCCCGCGATCCTGGTGGCCGAGCCGGAGGTCGCGTTCCAGGTGCTGCCGCTCAACACCGAGAAGGCGCACAACCTCAAGGAAAAGTCCCTCGAGGTGATCCGGATGTATCGCGGCCTCGTCGAGCAGCAGCCGTCCTCCAGCGAGGAGGACTGGGCCTTCCAGTTCGAGTCGGCGCACTTCATCACGCTGGGGCTGCTCTACGAGCAGAACAAGCGCTTCGCCGGTGGCGCCTTCGCGCCGATCCTGCGCCGCGTCGACAAGCTCCTCAAGCTGAGCCTGCGGCGTGGGCTCGAGGAGCGCGGCGAGCGCGCCGAGCTGGTGCGGTCGGCCGACGAGACGCTCGGCCAGGTGGTGGCCAAGGTGAAGAAGCGCGGCATCAACCACCCGTACGTGAAGAACTACCTGCTGGCCCGCACGACGCCGCTGACGCGGGCGCGCAAGACGCTGCCGTCGTTCGAGCAGACATTCAAGAAGCTGCGCGACAACCTCGAGGACTTCGACGTGACCAAGGTGCGCTACGACGAGATCCAGCGGTCGGCCATCATGATGGCGCCGGCGGGGGCGGAGTAGCCGATGCCCCGCGTCGCGCTGGTGACCGGCGGCAGCGGCGCGCTCGGCCAGGCCATCACCCATCGCTTCCTGGCCGAGGGCGCGGTCGTGTGCGTGCCCTGGATCGTGGAGAGCGAGCGCGAGCGGCTGCAGACCTCCGTCGACGCTCCCGCCCGCAGCCGGCTGATGCTGGAGCGCTGCGACGTCGGCGACGATGCCGCCATGGCCGCGCTGGCGGCACGAACGCTCCAGCGTCACGGCCGGATCGACGTCCTCGTCACCGCCGTGGGCGGCTTTGCCATGGGCGGGCTCATCGACACCGACCGGGCCACCTGGGACGGCCAGCTGAATCTGAATCTCACGACCACCTACGTCGCCAGCCGGGCCGTACTGCCCGCCATGCTGGCCGCCGGCGCCGGGCGCATCGTCGCCGTCGCCTCGCGGGCCGTCGTGCCGCCGGCCGGCGGCTTCATCGCCTACACCGTGGCCAAGGCCGGCGTGATCGCCTTCGTGCAGGCACTCGCCCAGGAGACGCGCGGGCGCGGCGTGACCGTGAACGCGGTGCTGCCCAGCACCATGGACACGCCGGGCAACCGGGCGGCCATGCCCGACGTCGATCCCAAGACGTGGACGCCGGTCACCGCGGTGGCCGATGCGATCGCCTACCTGGGTAGCGACTCGGCCGCTCACGTCACCGGCACGCTCGTGGGTATTTAGAGGCCACCGTGTATCCGCATCAGGCCGAGCGACTGACCGCAGAGATCGAGCGGGGGGGATTCGCGGCCCTCGTCGCCGCGTCGCCCGCGAACGTCGCCTACGTCACAGGATTCTGGAGCCTCGCGCGCGCCGTCGATCCGGCGACGGAGATCTACGCGGTCGTCGGGCCGGGCGGCACCGCGCTCGTGGTGCCGACGATGGAGGCGCTGGCCGTCACCGACGGCGACGCACAAGCCGACCACGTCGTCTGCCACGGGCGCTTCTTCTTCGATTACGGGCTCGCCTCGCCGGTGGCGGCCGAGCCGGCCGCCCACGCCGCCGATGCGCTCGCCACGGCGCTGGCGGCCGTGGGCGTGCGGGCCGGACGGATCGGACTCGACGACGCCGCGCTCCCGGCCGCCCGGGTGGCCGCGCTCCGCGAGCGACTGGCCGGGTCCACGCTCGGGCCGGCCTCCGACGCATTCGCCACGGCGCGGCGGGTCAAGAGCCCGTACGAGATCGAGTGTCTGCAGCAGGCGTTGCACATCACCGAGCAGAGCATCGACGCGGTCCTGGGACTGCTGCGGCCCGGCGTGACCGAGCACGAAGCGGCCACGGCGTTCGCGCACGAGGCCACGCGACAGGGCGCGACGCCGTATCGCACGGTCATCGCGTTCGGCGCGGGCGCCGCGGTCCCGGCGCCGTGGCCGACCGACCGTGCGCTCCGCCTCGGCGACCTCGTGCGCTTCGATCTCGGGTGCGTCGCCAAGGGCTACCGCTCCAACGTCGCCCGCATGGCGGTGATGGGCGAGCCGTCCGAGCGCCAGCAGGCGGTCTTCGACGCGCTCCACGCGGGGCTGGAGTCGGCGCTCGAAGCGTTCCGGCCCGGTGTCGCCGGGAGCCAGGTGTTCGACTCGGCCGTTGCCGCGGTCCGCAAGGCCGGGTTGCCGGGCTACGAGCGTCATCACATGGGCCACGCCATCGGGCTCGAGGCCGTCGAGGCGCCGTGGCTCGGCCCCGGCGGGGCGGAGCTCGAGATGGGCATGGTGGTGTGTGCGGAGGCGCCGTACTACGTGGTCGGCGAGGCCGGGTTCACGCTGACGGAGACGGCGCTCGTCACCCGTTCCGGCGCCCACGTGCTGAATCGATCCCACCGCGGACTGATCGTGCTGGATTAGTTGCATGGGGGGCCACGAAATGGCCCCTCAATCATCATGGGGGCCTCGACATGGCCCCCAAGCCCCCAACGCTCGTCACGCCCCGGGAAACCCGGGGCGGCTCCTCGGTCTTGCGTGTACTCTCCGGGCCCAGATCGAGACGGCCCACCCCGCAGGACGAAATGCCCCCGCATTTCCGAGCAAGCCCCCCACTGTTCGGAGCGGCCCAGCTCCGCTGGGCCCCTCCTCTGAGCGCGCGCCGGCCTGCTCTGTTTTCGTCGTCGGGCAGGCCAGAAATCACTCGCCGCGCCGGCGGCTGACGCGCGAAGCGTCGGCCAACCCGCCAATTTATCGTCGCGGCCCCCTGCAGTCCGCTGGGCCTGGGACCGGGGGCCACCCGGCCGTGTAAACGATCGCCGCCGCGCCCCCGTCAAATCGAACACGCGGTGAGACTGCGTTCGACACGGGGGGCACCACATGAGACTGACGGCGATCGTGATGACGGGTAGCTTGCTGGCGGCGCTGGCCACGGCCCCGGCAGTGGCCGACGACCTGCACCGCGACCGGCGCGACATCCGCCAGGACCGCCGGGAGATCCGTGAGGACAACCGCGACATCCGCCAGGATCGCCGCGAGCGGCATCGCGACCGTCGGGAGCTCAGCCGCGATCGCCGCGCCGGCCGCACGGACGAAGTGAAGGAGGACCGTCGGGAGATCCGCGACGACCGTCAGGAGCTGCGCGAAGACCGCGTCGAGCGCCGTGACGACATCCGCGATCTCCGTCAGGACCGCCGCGACCTGCGGCGTGACCGGGCCGGCCGCTGAAAAACGGCCATCTCCGTCGTTGGCGAGTCGCCGCCTAGGATCTGGCCATTTTTGGGCGGACGGCTTGAGCAGGAGGACGGAGAATGGGATCGTGAGCGCCAGGGGTCGCGTTGAGTCAGGAGATCTCGGATGAGACGCTGTGCCGGCGGGTCGCGGAGCGTGACGGGGCCGCGTTCGATATGCTCGTCGCGCGATATCAGGGTCGCGCGTACCGCCTGGCCTGGTCGCTCCTGCGCGACGCCGAGGACGCGCGCGACGTCTCCCAGGAGGCGTTCCTGCGAGTCTATCGAACGGCCGGCGGCTTCCGCGGCGATGCCCGCTTCTCGACCTGGTTCTACCGGATCCTCGTCAATCTCTGCCTGGACCACCAGCGCCGTGGGAGCTGGTGGCGCCGCCTGCTGGTCCGTGACGACGGCACCGGCGACCCGGAGCGCTCGGTGCTCGAGCGCCAGCCGGCGCCGGTCGCGGATCCCGACGACACGATCGGACGGACGCAGCTGATGTCCACGCTGTGGGCCGCGGTGGACCGGCTGTCGCCGCAGCAGCGGGCGGCGATCCTGCTGCACGTCCAGGAGGAGTTGCCGACGGGGCAGATCGCCACGGTGCTGCGCTGCTCGGAGGCGACGGTGCGCGTGCATCTGCACCGCGCGATCAGCGTCCTCCGCAAGACGGTGGGTCGTGACTGACGCCAGGCATCCCGACACCGAGCTCACCGGCTTCGTCACCGATGCGCTGCCGCCGGCCGAGCGTGCGCGCGTGGCCGCGCATCTCGACGGCTGCGCGGACTGCCGGCAAGCCGTCGAGGAAAGCCGGAGCGTCCTCACGGCCCTGGCGACCGAGGCTCCCGCTCCACCCCCGCCCGACTGGGGCCGCTACCGCGCCGAGCTGCGGGCGCGCCTGCAGACCCCGGCGCATCGGGCCTGGTGGGCGCGCCCCCTGCCCGCGCTGGTCGCGGCCGGGGTGGCGACCGCGGTCGTCCTGCTGGCCGTCCACGGGTTCGACCGCCGGCCCGGCGAGCTGGCGACCGTGGAGGAGACGATGCTGGGGGCACGGCTCCCGATGCTGCGGCAATATCGCGTCGTCGAGCGGCTCGATCTCCTGGAGGACCTCGACGCCATCCGCCACCTCGATCGGCTCGGGAGCGGAGGCAGCTGAGGTGCGGGCACTCGCGCTGGTCTTCGTGGTCGCCGCGCTCATCGCGGGTCGCGCATCGGCGGCCAGCGACGAGGTGCCGGACGCGCAGCTCTTGCTCGACCTCGATCTTCTCTCGCAGGCGGAGCCGATCGAGCGCGACCTGTTGCGCCGCCTGAGCGTGGTCGAGCGCCTGCGTCTGCTCGAGCTTTTCGGGCTGCTCGACGCCCGGCCGGCCGTTCCGGCCCAGCGGCGGGTGCCGGCCAACCCGGGGAGCCGCTGATGCTGCGCTGGTTGGTCACCGCCCTGGCCGCCGCGACGCTCCTCGCCGGCGGCATCCTCGAGGTCGCGTGGGGGCAGAGCCCGGCGGTGCCCGGCCTGGAGGGCCTGTCGGCGGAGGAGCGCGCCGTGGTCGAACGCAACCTGGAGCGCTGGCGCGGGCTGCCGCCCGAAGAGCGCCGGCGCGTGCTGGACAACTACCGCCACTGGCGCGCGCTGTCGCCCGAGGACCGCCGGGCCGCGCGCGAGAACTTCCGGCGCTTCCGCGATCTCCCGGCCGACGAGCGGCATCGCATCCTGGAGGACTTCAAGCGCTGGAACGAACTGCCGGAGGCGCGCCGCCAGGAGCTGCAGCAGTCGTACGACCGCTTCCAGCTCCTCCCGCCCGAGCGGCGCCAGCGCATCCTGGATCGCTTCGACCAGTTCCAGAAGCTGCCGCCCGAGGAGCGCCGGCGCGTGATCGACAACTTCGAGCGGTGGCAGCGCCTGAGCCCCGAGGAGCGCGCGCGCATCCGCGAGCGCGTGCGCGCGATGCCGCCCGAGGAGCGCCAGCGGCTGCGCCAGATGTCGCCCGACGAGCGCCAGCGCATGCTCCGCGAGCGCGGCGACGAGCGCGCCCCCCGATGAGCCGCCCCGCCGTGCGCGGCGTCCTCACGCTGCTCTCGCTCATGCTCCTCGGGTGCGCGGCGGCGCGGGAGCCCGGCACCGGGTCGCCGAGGGTCGCGGCCGAGCCCATCCCGGACGACGTCGCGATCCTGCACCTCCTGCAGCGAGTGACGTACGGCCCGCGTCCCGGCGACGTCGCCCGCGTGCGCGCCCTCGGCGTCGGCCCCTGGCTCGACCGCCAGCTCGACCCCGCCCGCATCGACGACGCCGCCGTCGAGCAGGCGCTCGGCGCGCTGCCGACGCTCACCATGTCGATCGCCGACCTGCAGCGCGAGTACCCGCGCCTCGACGTCGAGACGCAGCGCAAGCTGGCCGGCGGCGAGATGACCCCGCGCGAGGTGCGTGAGCAGTACCCGGCCGACAAGCGTCCGGCGCGGATCGTGGCCGAGCTCCAGGCCGCGCGGATGCTGCGCGCCGTCGGCAGCGAGCGCCAGCTTCACGAGGTCATGGTCGATTTCTGGTTCAACCACTTCAACGTCTTCGCGAACAAGGGCGAGGTGCGCTGGTACGTCACCGCCTACGAGCGCGACGTCATCCGACCCCACGCGCTCGGGCGGTTCCCGGACCTGCTGCGCGCGACCGCCCGTCACCCGGCCATGCTGTACTACCTCGACAACTGGCTGAGCGTGCGCCCGGGCTACACGATCCGCGGCGGTCCCAACCAGGGTCGGCGGGCCGGCCTCAACGAGAACTACGCCCGCGAGCTGATGGAGCTGCACACGCTCGGCGTGGACGGCGGGTACTCGCAGAAGGACGTCACCGAGGTGGCCCGCGCGTTCACCGGCTGGACCATCGAGCGGCCGCGCGAGGACGCGCGGTTCCTGTTCCGGCCGGGGACGCACGACGGCGGCGACAAGCGCGTGCTGGGCCGCGCCATCCGCGCCGGGGGCGAGCGCGACGGCGGGCAGGTGCTCGATCTGCTGGCCGCGCACCCCACCACCGCGCGCTTCATCGCCGGCAAGCTCGTGCGCCGCTTCGTGGCCGACGAGGCTCCGCCGGCGCTGATCGAGCGCGTCGCCACCGCCTACCGCGACACCGGCGGCGACATTCGCGCGATGCTACGCGTGATCTTCGCCGCGCCGGAGTTCCGGGCCCCCGCCACCGCGGGGGTCAAGATCAAGAAGCCGTCGGAGTTCGTCGCGAGCGCGGCCCGCGCGGTGGGCGCCACCGCCGACGCGCGCGGCGCGCTGGCGCTGGCCCGGGCCGCCGCCGAGATCGGCGAGGGGCTCTACGAGGCGGTGCCACCCACCGGCCACCCGGACCGGGCCGAAGCCTGGGTGAACCCGGGCGCGCTGCTGTCCCGCATGAACTTCGCGCTCTCGCTCGCCGACGGCCGGCTGCCGGGCGTGCGCGCGGACCTCGACGCGCTCGTGGGCGCCGCCGACCCCCGGCAGCCGAGGGCGGTGCTGGAGCGCCTGCTGGCCGCCCTGCTCCACGGGCGGGCCAGCGAGCAGACACGCGCCGTGCTCACCGCGCAGCTCGGCCTGCCCGAGATCACCCGGCTCACCGCCGACGACCGCGGACCCGCCAACACCGACGTGGCCAAGCTCGCCGCCCTCGTCCTCGGCTCGCCGGAGTTCCAGCGGCGATGACCTTCACCCGGCGCGTTCTGCTCAAGAGCGGCGCCTGCGCGCTGGCGGCGATGACGATGCCGCCGAAGTTCCTGGCCCGCATCGCCGAGGCCGCCCAGGCGCGCGGCAAGGTGCTGGTCGCGATCTTCCAGCGAGGTGCCGTGGACGGCCTGAGCATGGTGGTGCCGCACGGTGACCCGGGCTACTACGCCGGGCGCCCGAGCATCGCGCTGCCGCGGCCACGGCGCGGCGACACCGCCACCGCGCTCGACCTCGACGGCTTCTTCGCGCTGCACCCGGCCCTGGCGCCGCTGCTGCCGCTCTGGGAGTCGAAGGCGCTGGCGATCGTCCCCGCCTGCGGCTCGCCCGACACCACCCGCTCGCACTTCGACGCCCAGGACTACATGGAGAGCGGCACGCCGGGCGTGAAGAGCACGCCCGACGGCTGGCTGGGCCGCGCCGCCGGCGTCCTGCCGGCCGAGCGCGCCACCCCCTTTCGCTCCGTCGCGCTCGGCGCGCAGCTGCCGCGCATCCTCCGGGGCGACGCCGGGGCGCTGGCCCTGCGCTCGCTCGACCGGTTCGAGGTGCGGGCGACGACCCAGCCCGCGCTGACGTCGAGGGGCTTCGAGTCGCTGTATCAGGAGGGCGTGCGCGATCTGCTGCACGGCACCGGGCGCGAGACGTTCGAGGCGGTGAAGATGCTGAAGAGCGCCGGCGCGGCCCGCCTGGCACCGGCCAACGGGGCCGTGTACCCGCGCGGGCGCCTGGGCGAGTCGCTCCGCCAGATCGCCCAGCTCATCCGTGCCGACATCGGCCTGCGAATCGCCTTCACCGACGTGGACGGCTGGGACACCCACGTGGCTCAGGGCGCCGAGCAAGGCCAGCTCGCCAACCGCCTGCGCGACTTCGGCGCCGGGCTGGCCGCGTTCGCGCAGGACCTCGGCGATCGCCTGGCCGACGTCGTCGTCCTCACGATGTCGGAGTTCGGCCGCACGGTGGCCGAGAACGGCAACCGCGGCACCGATCACGGCCACGCCACGGCGATGTTCGTCATGGGCGGCGGCGTCCGCGGCGGTCGATTCTACGGCCGCTGGCCCGGCCTGGCCCCCGAACAGCTCTTCGAATCGCGCGACCTCGCCGTCACCACCGACTTCCGCGCCTTGTTCCACGAGGTCACCACGCACCACCTGGCCGTCCCGGCAACGACCCCGCTCTTCCCGAGCTGGGCTCCCTCACGAACGCCGCTCGGGCTGATCGGCTGACCGAAACAGAACTCAGGCCATCCTGGCAGTTGCGCCGGAGGCGCTCAGCGGGCGGGTCTGGACTGCGCGCGGGCGAGCAGGCGCTCGACTTCGGTCGGCGTGAGGTCGAGGAACCAGAAGGCGACCATGTGCTCGCCGTCGGCGCGGACGACCAGCGCCAGCGCGTCCAGCGTCGGCCCGCCATCCGGCAGCGCGATCGCCAGCCGCACGGCGGTCCCCGACGCCAGGTGACGATCCAGCCGCGCTCGGAGACCGGTGGCGCTGACCTCGATCACCGCGCCGGTCGCCACCCCGCCCTGCTCGGCCGTGACCCGCAGCGGGAGCGTGACGGGCAGGCGGGCGGCGAGCCGCCGCTCGCACGGGTCCTCGTCGGGCGAGTCGGCGAAGACGGCCAGGTGGTCGAGCACGGTGCCGAGGACCTCGAGCGGCACCGGCTTGGCCAGGAATTCCACGGCGCCGAGGCGTAGGCACTCGCGGGCCTGGTCCTCGGTCACGAAGCCGGAGACGACGATGACCGGGATGCGCGAGTCGCGGACGACCGGCAGGTCGAGGAACTCCAGGCCGCTCATGCCGGGCAGGTTCACGTCGAGGATGATGACGTTCGGTGGTACCACGCGCAGACGCTCCAGCGCGGCCTCGGCGCTGGCGACCACCTCCGCCTGGTGGCCGAACGCGGTGACGCAGTCGTGGAAGACGCTGCCGAGGTCGTGCTCGTCCTCGACGATCAGCACCTGCAGGACCGTCGAGCGCGGTGCGCTCACAGCTCGGGTCGGCAGACCGCGCGGAAGTTGCACCAGCGACAGATCCGCAGCTCCTCCGTCCGCTCGAAGTCGTCCATGCGGGCCACGTTGGCGGCGGCGTCGGCGAGATAGGCGCGCATCGAGCGGATCGACAGCCGGAGCTGCTGACGGATCGCCTCCAGCCGCGCGTCGTCCCAGCGCAGCGGGGTCACCGTCGGCTCGCGGAGATTGGCCTCCAGCAGGTCCACCTGGGCCGGTTCCACGCCCAGCATCTCCCGCGCGTAGAGGGCGTAGCAGCCGAGCTGGAACGCGGTGGCCTCGGCGTCGGAGGCGCCCGTCTTCCAGTCCACCAGGGTGAGGCGGCCCGCGTCGTTCCAGTAGCCGAAGTCGGGGGCGATCCACACCGGCGTGCCCTCGAAGTCGAACACCTTGGACCAGTGCTCGATCGACCAGTGCTCCGGCGCCGTCTTGCGGACCTCCGCCAGCAGCGGGAGCTGAAAGAAGTTGCGCAGACACGTCATCACGTTGCGGCTCAGGTGCTGCCAGACTTCAGGCTTGAGGTCCAGGGCGTACTCGTGCTCGAAGAGCGCCACCGGCTTCTTGGGGCTCTCGCGGTAGCGGCCCGCCCGCGAGTTGCGCCACTCGCCCCGCATGCGCTCGACCACGTCCTGGATGAACGGCTCGACGGGCACGTCGTGCCCCTCGCGAAGGATGTGCAGCGCCATCTCGATGGCGTCGTGGACCACCCGGCCCGCCCACATCTGGCGCGAGGCGAGCTGCTTGAGGACGTACAGGCGGCGAACCTCGGCGACGGCGTCCGCCTCCCAGCCGCCCCAGGACCCGTAGTACTGGTAGAAGTACTTGCGCCGGCAGTCCTGGAAGGTCGCGTCGCGGCTACGCGACCAGGAGAACTCGTTGGCGAGGTCGGCCATCCCGAGGATTCTACCGCCCCTTGACCCCCCGAGGGCCCCTTGCTAGCGTGACGCCATGCCGAACCCGACATTCGTCGTCGCGTGCCCGTGCTGTCAGGCCAAGCTCACCATCGATTCCGAGCTGGGCGCGGTGATCGCCCACGAGGCGCCGCCGGCGAAGCGTAGCGTCGAGGATCTCGGCGCGGCGTTCGACGTCCTGCGCGCCAAGGCCTCCGAGCGGGAAGCGCGCTTCCGCGAGCAGATGCAGGCCGAGGGGCAGAAGGGCAAGCTGCTCGACCGCAAGTTCCAGGAGGGCCTCAAGAAGGCCAAGGACTCGCCGGATCCGCCCAAGCGGCCGTTTGACTACGACTGACGAGCTCCTCGGCGCCCTGCTCCGCCAGGTCAGCCGTAGCTTCTACCTCTCGCTCGCGATCCTTCCCCGCCCGCTCCGGGAACCGCTCGGTCTCGCGTACTTGCTGGCCCGAGCTGCCGACACGGTGGCCGACACCCGGCTCATCGCCCGCTCCGAGCGCATCGGCCACGTGGAGACGCTGCGCCGCGCGTACACCGGCGGGCAGCCCGAGGTCGCCGCCGTGGCCCACGCCTGCGCGCCGCATCAGGCCCACGCCGCCGAGCGGCGGCTGCTCGAGCGCGTGGGCGCCGTGCTGGCCGCCGTGGCGGCGCTGCCGTCGGCCGATCAGGCTCGGGTCCGTGGGGTGCTGACGACCATCACGGACGGGATGCTGTTCGATCTCGCGCGGTTCCCCGGCGAGGACGCCGGTGGGCTCGCCGCCCTGGACACGCTCGACGAGCTGGATCGCTACACCTACCTCGTGGCCGGGTGCGTCGGGGAGTTCTGGACCGACCTGCACCTGGCCCACCGCCCGCGGCTGGCCGGCTGGGACCCGGGCGTCATGCGGGCCGCCGGCGTACAGTTCGGCAAGGCGCTGCAGATGACCAACGTGCTGCGCGACGTTCCGAGCGACCTCGCCCAGGGCCGCTGCTATCTCCCCGCGCGCGAGCTGGCCGCGCTCGACCTCACGCCGGCCGATCTGCTCACTCCCGACGGCGCCACCCGGGCGCGCCCGTTGCTGGCACGGCTGCTGGGCATCGCCCTCGCGCACTACGACGCGGCGTGGCGCTACACGCTGGCCATTCCCCGGCTCGAGTGGCGGATGCGGCTGGCCTGCGCGTGGCCACTGCTGATCGGCCAGGCCACGCTGGAGACGCTCGCCGCCCATCCCAATCCGCTGGCGGCAACCCCCGTGAAGATCTCGCGCGCCGCCGTTCGCGCCATCCTGGCCGGGTCGACACTGAGCGTCGGATCGAACCGGGCCCTGGCCGCCGCCGCCGCCCGCCGTCGCGCGCGCATCGCAGCCCACCTCGGGGCCCCCGCCGAAAAGCGCTCAGCGTAGCCACCGTAGTCGAGGAGCGCCCCGGGTTTCCCGGGGCGTGACGAGCGTTTGGGGGCTTGGGGGCCATGTCGAGGCCCCCATGATGATTGGGGGCCATCTCGAGGCCCCCATTCAGATCAATCTCGAACGTCGAGGCCCAGCAGCCTGGCGGGGTCGATCCGCGCGCCACCAACCTGGGCACCGAAGTGCAGGTGCGGGCCGGTCGCCCGTCCCGTCGCGCCCACAGTTCCGAGACGCTGGCCCCGGTCGACCATTTCGCTGTCGGTGACCGCGACCGAGTCGAGGTGGAAGTAGAGCGTGTAGAGCCCGAGACCGTGGTCCACCACGACCAGGCGGCCCGGGAAGAAGAAGTCGGCCACCAGCGCGACGCGGCCGCTGTTCACCGCCACCACCGGCGTGCCCCGCTCGGCCCCGTAGTCGGCCCCGCTGTGCGGCGCGCGGGACTTGCCGTTGATGATCCGGCGGGCCCCGAAACCGGTGGCCGGCTCCTGGCCGGCCACCGGTCGGACGAAGCGGCCGCGCCAGAGCCGCTCGGGTGTGATCGTCCGATAGAGCGCGCGCAACCGCTCACCCTCCGACACGGCGCGGCGCTCCGTCTCCGGGTCGAGATCCACCATGCCGGTCGGCAGCGTGAGCCGCTGCACCGAGAACTCGCGGGGCCGGATGGTGACCTTGCCGGTGAGGGTGCGCGGCTCGCGTCCCGGCTCGAGGAGCGCCAGGCGCCACGGCTCAGCTCCCGGCTTGGTTTCCAGGTCGATGCCGACCACGGCCGCCTGACCGCCGGCGTACGGGAAAAACGCCAGCGACCGCGATCCGAGCGCGCCCTCGATCGCCGTCCCGTCGCCGGCGCCCTGGACGTGGACCCAGGCGACGTCGCCGAGCTGGGGCTTCGGGGGGTGCCACGTGACGATCGGCCGTTCGGCGGCCCAGGCAGAAAGCGCGAACAGGAGCGCGGCGCTCACCAGCGCCGCCAGGCGGCGGCGCGCGGTCACTCCGGTCGCTGCTGCTGCTTCAGGAACTGCTCGATCTCGGCGACGAGCTCGGAGGCGGGCGGGAGGTCGCTACCGGGCATGGCTTCGGGCTGGTCTTCCTTGGCGTCGCGCGACTCGAGCTTGGCCACGTACGCCTTGATCTTGGCGTTCTGGGCCACGATCTCGGCGAGGTTCTGGTCGAACTGGCGTGAGGCCTCTTCCAGGTCGGCGAGGTCGGCCTGCATGTTGAGCAGCGCCAGCGCGCGCTGGACGAGGGCGAGCGCGGCCTTGGGATTCTCGATCCCGGACACGTAGTGGGGGACGTTGGCCCAGACGCTGGCGGTCGCCAGCCCCTGCTCGCGGCAGGCGATGTTGAGGACGCCGACGATGCCGGTCGGCCCCTCGTAGCGCGAGGGCCGCACACCCAGCCGCGTGGCCAGCTCGGGATCGGAGGCGCTGCCGCTGATGCGCACCGGCCGCGTGTGCGGCACCTCGGCCAGCAGGGCCCCCAGCGTGAGGACCAGCGTGGCCTCGCAGCGGCGGGCCAGCTCCAGCACCGTGGCGCAGTACGTACGCCACTTGAGATGCGGCTCGATGGCCACCGCGATGATGAGGTCGCGCGGCAGGTCGGCGGCGCGGACCACCGAGAACTCGGTGGCCGGCCACACGATCTCGCGCTCGGTCTCCGAGTCGTTCTTGTAGCGTACCTGGGGCCGCGACAGCCCGAAGTGATAGAACTCCTCGGGGTCGATCTCCGCGAACTTCTCGGCCTGGAAGGTGCTGGCGAGGTACCGGGCGGCGGTGGTCGCCGCCTCGGCGGCGTCGTTCCAGCCGCTGAAGGCCGTGATCAGGACCGGCCGCCGCAACCCCTGTGGCAGCGCGTGGATCGTCAACGGATCCATGGGTTGGCTGAAGTCTACCACGGTTGAAACGGCGGGCAGCCCCGGGTAGCATGTGGGCACTTGACCGAGTCGTGGGACCAACGTCTGGAGGACGACTACATGCGCACCGACCGCTGGAGGATCCTGCTGGGCTTGACCGCGCTGCTCGCCGCTGGCGGGTGCGCATCGGGCGAGGAATGGACGACCTGGCGCGAGCATCCCACGCACTTCGCGTCCGGGGACCATCTGTTCTTCTCGACACGCAACACCGAGGGCAGCCAGCCGCGTGTGACGCGGCCGGACATCGCCATGGCCCGCGATCAGGGCTGGTGGGGTAAGGCGATCACGGTCGACCAGGGCCAGATCCTGGAGCGCTGACAGCGGCTGACAGCGGTGTGACAGCGTCGGCGCCCGGGTGTCATCCGGGCGTCGACCCCCCTCCGACCGAGATCGGGAAGCCATCGACAATCCTGGAGGAGTGAGGCATGGCACTGGCCGTGCAGTCGTGGCAGGACATGGACACCTCACAGACCGCTCACCGGGTGCCCCCGAGGTTCCGCCGCGGACTGGCCGCGGTCGCGTTCGTCGCATTCACGCTGGCCGGCGGCTCGCCGGCGGTGGCGGCACCCTCCGATGCGAACGTGCTCCCGCCCGAGCAGCACACCTCCGAGAAGGGCCGGCGGCTGGCGACGACCTACGTCGGCGCGCTGCGTGACCTCAGCGCCAGGGTCTACCACTGCATGCCCTGGGTGGAGGTGAAGCGCAACGGTATCGGCTTCTACAAGCCCAAGCACCTCGAGGGCGACTAC
This sequence comes from uncultured Candidatus Rokubacteria bacterium, assembly GCA_963743355.1. Lineage (GTDB taxonomy): Bacteria > Methylomirabilota > Methylomirabilia > Rokubacteriales > CSP1-6 > AR5. Next base: position 1,780,459 of record CAVUPM010000001.1, on the reverse strand, counting down.
CGGTACCTCTCCGTCAACCTGTACATCGACCAGCAGCCGTCGCCCGAGTTCGCCGCCTTCAGCATCGAGGAGCGCGCGTCGCGGATGTTCTCGCGTTACGTCGGGCCCATGCTCAAGCGGATGGCCCGGCCGTCGGCGATGCTCGCCGACAACGGGCTCGACGGCTTCACGGTGATCCTCGAGTGGCTGAAGCAGACGCCGGCCTCGGCGCAGGCGCGGCCGGTGCACGAGACGATCGCCGTGTTCATGGAGCGTCCCAGCGTGGCCGACTACATCGGCGGCCGGTTGCCGGCCCGGGACCTCGCCGCGCGGGCCCGCATCCTGGCCTGGGACGGCGAGACGGCACTCGGCCCGATGCGCGTGAACTCGTGGCAAGACGACTTCGTGTCGACCTACAAGGTCAGCAACTACCAGTTGGCGCCTGGAGTCTCCTGTCCCTGAACCTCGGAGGGGGGCTTCGCCCCCCTTGCGACGGGCAAGCGCGGGCCTGACGGCCCGCGCTTTGCCCTGCCTCCCCCCGACCGGATTGCGCGGGCGAAGCCCGCGCTCGAACGGCGTCTACTCGCGCGCGCTTCTACCCGGTGCGTTCCTGCCGGCAAGATAGCGGCGGAGGACTCGGCGGACCGGACCCTCACGGGCGGGCGGCGGACAGCGCTTCGCGCAGGCGGTCGGCGATCGTGCTCAGGGCGCGGGCGGCGGGGGTGTCAGGCGAGACCGCCACGTAGGGCTCACCCCGATCCGCCGCCACGGCGAGGGCAGGATCGAACGGCACTCGGCCCAGGAACGGCACCCCGCTCTCGCGCGCGAGGCCCTCGGCGCCTGGCCCCGGGAAGATCCCGGCCATGTTCTCGATCAGCCCGAGCACCGGCGCCGCGGCCGCCTGCGCCACCGTGATGGACTTGCGCACGATCAGGCGGGAGACGTCGGAGGGGATCGTGACGATCACGGTACCTGCCAGTCCCGGCACCATCCCGGTGATCGTCGCCAGCCGGTCGGTCCCCGGCGGCAGATCGATCAGCAGCAGGTCGAGCGCGCCCCACGCGGTGTCGGCCAGGAACTCGCGCAACGCGTTCGCCTCCATGGTGCCGCGCCAGGTGTGGGCCTCGGCCTGGCTCGGCGCGTCCCACGTGAGCGGCGTGGCGTCGCCGGCGAGCAGCAGGTCCATCGACATCACGCCGATGCCGAGCGCGCCGGCCGGCGGCTCGACGCCGCCCGCGCTCACCGTCAGCGTGCGGCCGCGCACGCCGAGCATGGTGGCCATGGAGGGACCGTTGAGGTCAGCGTCGAGGACACCCACGCGGGCGCCGCCCAGCGCGAAGGCGCCCGCGAGGTTGGCGGTGAGAGACGACTTGCCGACCCCGCCCTTGCCGGACACGATCGCGACGATGGCCCGCACCTCGCGCAGCCGGGCGCTCAGGCGCGCCTGCTGCGCCTCGACCTGGCCGACGATGTTGGAGCCGCCGTCACCGGCAATGTCGCGGTAGCGCTTCACGCGCGCTCCTCCTGACTTGCCCACGCCGCTCGGGCGACCAGCGCCAGCGCGGCCGCGGTGACCAGGAAGAACAGCGCGGCGCCGAGGCGGAACGGGATGTCGCCACCCCACGGCGCCGGCACCGTGGCCGTGGCCGATCGCAGGGCGACGCGGAGCACCTCGATGGAGCGCCAGGCCATGAACAGCGCCAGGATGCGCGCGAAGTCCCGCCGGCTCAGGATCCACCGCTCGAACCACGCGCGGGGGCGGCGCAGCAGGTAGGGAATGACGAACATGGGCACGAGGCCGGCAAGCGCCCAGAAGGCCAGGTAGGCGGCGCGCCGGGACGGCGTGACCGGCCCCGGAATGCCGACGCCCTGCCAGACCAGGTAGACGCCGCCGATCCAGTAGACGACCGCGTACGCGAAGTAGGCCCGGGCGGCCGCCCGGAATCGATCGCCCTCCCCTGCCGGACTCATGCCTGCGGGCGGAAGCGGCCGCCCCACTTCGCGCGCACGTCGGCGAGGATCGCGGCGGTGATGACGTGCTCGCCGCGGCCGCGCGCGTACGCTTCCACCGCCTTCACGACCATGCCGCGCGCGAACGAGGGGATGGCCTGCAGGCGTTCGCGGGCGGCCGGCTCCCAGGTGAGCTGGTAGTCGACCGGCAGCCCGAAGGTCAGCGTGGCCGGCAGGTCGATCACGGTGCCGCCGTGACTTCCGGGCTGGTAGCCGCACGCGGGGTCCTCGGCGAGATAGTCCCCGTACGTCGCGTAGGCGCGGCAGCGGCAGCCACCACACACCTTGGAGAACTCGCAGGCGCCGCAGCGTCCGCCAAGCTTGGGATCGCGCAGGGCGTCGAAGGCGGGCGCGGTTCGCCAGAGCTCGTCGAAGGCGGCCTCCCGCAGATTGCCGACGGCCACCGGCATGTAGGGGCACGGCGTCACGTCGGCGGTGGGCGTGATCCGGCAGTAGTACTTGCCGGCTGGACAGGAGCCGTGCGCGTAGTTGCGGAGGAGCGGTGACGAGGGGTTCATCTCCCAGAGGATCCGCCGGAAGTGCGGGGCGCACTTGGCGCGGATGAGCAGGCCGTCGGCCTGCCCCACCGGCGTGGACCACGGGTCCTCGAACTTCTCGCGCGGCTCGGCGCCGCCCATGCCGAGCATTCGCCGCACGAAGGACGGCGGCCCCTGCCCCACACCCTGCGCATTGGCCAGGTAGGTCAGGATCCGCTCGTAGGCCGCCGCGTCGATGTCCGTCAGCTCCTTCCCGCGCCCGGTCCGCACCAGGAAGAAGAAGTTCAGGACCTTGGCCCCGAGCGTCTTGGCGAGATCGATCATGGCCGGCACCTCGGCCACGTTCCAGTCGGTGACCGACATGTGCAATGAGAAGTCGAGCCCAGCGTCCGTCAGCACGCGCGTCGCTCGCACAGCCCCGTCCCACGACCCCGGCAGGCGACGGAACGCGTCGTGCTTCACCCGGTCGGTGGAGTCGAGGCTGATGGACGCGCCCAGCACCCCGTTGTCCCGCATGCGCTGGGCTTCCCGCTCGCGCAACAGGACACCATTGGTCCCCAGCACGGTCGTGAACCCCTTGGCCGACGCGTACCCCGCGACCTCGAAGATGTCCCGCCGCAGCAACGGCTCCCCTCCGGTCAGGATCAAGAACACGTTGGGGTTCACGCGAGCGATCTCGTCGATGACCCGCCGACACTCCTCCGTGCTCAGCTCCCCCCGCGTGTCCGCCCCCGCATGCGCCGACATGTAGCAATGCGCACACTCGAGGTTGCACCGCTGGGTGAGATTCCACGAAACCGAGTACGCCGTATACGGCGACGCCGGAGACGGAGACGTTGGAGATGCAGGCGACATCGACGAAGTCATCGAACCAGTGTGGAGAGAAGCCGCACGACCCTGGTGGCGCGCGGGCTCCGGGGTGTCGGGGGTCCGCCGACCCGTTTCCCTCCCAACCACGACCGCGCGGAGCCCAGCCGGATGGAACTCAGCCGCCCCCAGTCCAACTCGGCCCCCAACCTCGTGGTCGGCGGACCCCCGACACCCCGGAGCCCGCGCGCCACCATCCTAACGCGGCTTCTTGTTCGAGACGTACCCCGCGATGACCTCGTTCATCGTCTGCCGCGCGTGCCCCAGACCTTCTTCGCAGACAGCGATGTCGATCGTCGTCACGCCGCGCTCGGAGGCAACACGCTCGATTTCCTCGCGCGTCATGTCCCGCATGAACCCCGCCGGCACCCGGTTGAGCCGCGCCACCGCGTCCGCGGTCCACGCGAACGGGCTCGGCGCGGCGGCCGGCGCCTCGGTGGTGGTCGGCGGCGGGGCCTGGATCGCGGCCGGCTCGAACGTGGTCTTGGCCAGCAGCGTGTCCCAGCCGGCGCCGAGCTTGTCGCGGCCGACGGTCTCCTCGATCATCGGCAGCGCGAGCTGGCAGGTGATCACCGGGATCTTCCGCGACCGTGCGTACTTCTCGATCCGGGCCTTGGCGCGGCGGCGCAGGTAGGCGTCGGTGACCTCGCGGAGCGCGTCGCGGGCATCGGCCGACCACTTCACCTGCACGCCCGGCATCGACTCTTCCTCCTCGATGCCGCCCTCCTGGGTGGCGATGGCCTCCACCACCTCGCGGGAGACGTGCTGGAACTTGTCGGGCGCCGCCTTGCACACCGGGCACGTCACCACCGGGTTCGGGCCCTTGACCGTGTAGCCGCAGATCGAGCAGATCGCGCTCACCGCCTGCGACTCCTTGCGGAGCTGCGCGACGGCGAGATCCTCGGCCAGGATCTGCATCTTCTCCGCCATGCGCGTCGGCATGAAGATGGCCATGGCCTCGTCGATGACCTTGTTGGTGATGACGGTGTGCCCCTGCTCGATCGCGTAGCGGAGCAACGCCGTGCGCGCCACCCCCTTGACCTGAGGCGGCACCCGCTCCATGCGCGCCTCGGCCTCCTCGGTCCAGGAGATGATCTCTTCGGCCTTGACGTCGAGCGGCGGGTAGAACTTGCCGCCCGTCAGCAGCACGTTGCAGGGCGCCAGCCGCAGCAGGTTCTCGGTGTTGGAGCCGAGGTCGACCTCGTTCTCGTCGGAGTGCACGCCGACTCGGCCCAGGATCAGCAGCCACGGCTGCTCCTTGCGGGCGAAGGTGAGGATCTTCTCGAAGCACTTGCCGTCGAGCAGGGTGATCGACAGGTCGACGCCGTCATCAGCCGCCAGCTTGCGCGCGATCTCCAGGTGCGACTGGTAGATCTTGGCCAATCCAGTATCGATGATCTCCTCGTGGAGCTGCTCCTGCTCCTTGAATCGGAAGATCTTCGACGCCTTTTCATTCAATACGCCCACGATCCCATTGAACATGGCGTAGTGAAGATACGGGTCGTACACGGCGACGGCCTGCACCGGCCGGTTGACGGCCCGGCCGAGCGCGATGCCGAGCTTGAGGCCGTGGAACGACTGGGGCGAGCCGTCCAGGCCGACCACGATGGCGCCCTGGGCGTCGCGGAGGGCGTCGTGGTTGCGGACGATCAGCGTGTCGCGCGTGACCCGGCGCACGAACCGCTCGGTGACCGAGCCGAGCTGACTGTCCTTCACGGCGCCCATGCCGAGCGCACCCATGACGACCAGGTCGTAGTCGGAGGCCTGGCAATCCTCGATGAGCGCCTTGTAGTGCTTACCGTCCATCATCTTCGGCGTGAACGGCAGGCCGGCCGCCTCGGCCTTGGCCTTCATCACGTCGAGGTAGGACTCCGAGATGAGCTGCAGGCCCATGGCGATCAGCGAGTCGTGGATCTTGCGCTGGCGCTCGAGCTCGGTCTCGTCCTTGTACTCCTCGGGTAGCGTGTACTCCATCTGCTTGAACCGGTAGTCGTGCAGCCGGGCGGCGTACACGTGACAACCCGTGAGCCTCGCCCCGAAGCCGCGTCCCAGCTCGACCGCGAGGTCGATGGCGCGGTTCGAGAAGTCCGAGTTGTCGACCGGGACGTAGATGTGCTTGTACATGCTGACCGTCTCCTATTTGAGCTCGAAGTCGACCGTGGCGGTCGCCCGGGGCGCGATCGTGACGTCTCGGGTGATGGTGCGCGGCTCGTCGTAGAGCGGCCGCCCATCCTTGTCGAGGCCCTTGGGCCGGAAGCCCTCGTGCCACATCGTGATCTTGTAGCTGCCGGGCGGAATTCCGTCGATCCGGAAGGCACCGCGCTCGTCGGTCACCGCGTAGTAGGGGCTGTCGTGCACGATCATCCACGCCGTCATGTGCGGATGGGCGTCGCAGACGACCCGGACGACGCCGGGCCTGGTGAGTCGCTTGGTGATCTCGATCATCTGGTCCCGGTTCGGCAGGGCCAGGTTGAAGACCGTGGGCTTGCCGAGGAACCCGTGGGTGTTGTGCAGGATGGCGTCGGAGTTCTTCACGCGGGCCCGCTCGCCGGCCATGACGGCGGAGACGTGGGAGACGAACACGCACCGGTGGTTGTCCAGCACGAGCTCCGTCCCCGGCTTCTTGCCCCGGGCCACGCCCTCGAGGAGGATCACGCTGCCGCGCACGCCGCGCTCGCCCCCCAGCACCAGGACCTCGGACTCCTTCGAGTCCCCGCACACGTCGCGGTTCTTGTTCACGGCCAGCGGCTCCAGCTTGGGGGGCGCGCCGGTGAACCTCACGATGCCGGCCAGGACGCCGCCGTCGGGCACGGCCACGATCTCGTAGGCCGCGGCCGGCGCGGCCAGCGTGGCCGTCACGACGAGGGCCGCCAGGAGCCTCAGCATCGCCGCGCCCTCACGGCTCCGGGTTCAGGCCGTACTCCAGCCCCAGCCACAGGCTGCGGCTGTAGCGGAAGAACCACAACGGAAACGCGACCACGAACGGCACCCACAGGGCCAGCTGCCCGGCCGTGCCCAGGTCGGCCAGCGCCCCCAGCACGAAGAAGCCGCCGACGGCGATCACCACGGTCACCGCGTAGTTCACGTAGATGGCGCCCACCCAGTAGCCCTGCGCCCGCTCGAACTTCAGGTCGCACACCGCGCAGACGACGTTCATCGTGAACCAGCCGCGGAACAGCGGCGCCCGGCCGCAGCGGGGGCAGCGCAGGCCCAGGGCGCGCCGCTCGGCGCGCAGCACGCACGCCAGCACTCCGTCCGCCATCCCACGATCCGCGGTTCACCGCGGCCGGTGCTAGTGCTTGGCCGGCGCGCTCGCGGCCGGCTTGACGTTGGCGGTCTTGTGATCGACGTAGAAGCTGTCGGGCATGATCACGAAGACCAGCAGGGTGGCGATCGCCAACGGCGTGAGCGCGATGAGACCCAGCGTGCGGGTCTCGAACTTCAGGTGCATGAAGTACATCGCCACCAGGATCGCCTTGCCGACGGCCAACGCCGTCAGCAGGGTGCCGTTGATCAGCTTGCCGAACGGCAGGAAGACCACCCCGATCTCCACCACGGTGAGGACCGCCAGGAGCCAGAAGATCGCCATGTAGTTCGGATGCTTGTGCTCGGCCACCATTGATCCCGCCCTCCTCAGAGGAGGTACATGAAGGTGAAGACCATGATCCACACGAGATCGACGAAGTGCCAGTAGAGGCCGACGATCTCGACCACGTTGTAGCTGGCGGCCGGATCGGGACGGCGCGCCACGACGCCCGTGACGGCCAGCAGGTAGATCACACCGCCGGTGACGTGCAGGCCGTGAAAGCCGGTGATGATGAAGAACGTGGTCCCGAACAGCGCCGCCCCCCACGGGTTGCCGTCGATGTGCAGCCCGCGGTGGATCAGGTGCGTCCACTCGTAGGCCTGGCAGCCGACGAAGAGGGCGCCGCCCAGCGCGGTGACGAGCAGGAACATCTTCGCCTTGGCCCGGTCGCCCTTGCCCAGCCACTCGAGCGCCTTGACCATCGTCACGCTCGAGCAGATGAGGAGGAACGTCATGCCGGCGGTGAGCGTGATACCGAGCTGCTCGCCCGGATTGGGCCAGTCGGCGCTGGTGGCCCGCATGCCGCCGTAGGCGGCCAGCAGCGTGCCGAACCCGACGGCATCACCCGCCAGGAAGATCCACATCCCCAGCTTGCCCCAGCTCTCCGGTGTGAGCGGGGACTCGGCCGGTTCAACCGCGTGCGCTGCTGCGTGCGACGCTGCAGCCTGACTCATGTTGTCTCCTCGTTTGCCGGGATCGGACCAGTGGCGGTCGACGGCCGCGGTCTCGGCGTCGAGCGCCGCCACCGCAGCCGATAGCCGGCGTTCCAGCTCAGGACGGCGCCGACGACGATGGCCACCAGGAACGGAGCGATCAGCAACCCGCCGTACGCCCAGTTGAAGGAGCGGTCGCCGTAGGCCGACGACACGCAGGCGGCGCACGCTGCGGCGATCCGCGGCGCCAGAGCGCCGGCCAGCGCCAGCCCACCCGCCGCCGGCCACCGACCGGGCGTCATACCAGGTACACCGTCAGGTAGAGGATCGGCCACAGGCCGACGACGTAATGCCAGTACGTCGCGCAGGCGCGCAGGCCGCTCACCTGTCCGTCGACGAAGCGTCCGCGGGCGGCCAGCATCAGGGTGACGCCGAGCCACACCAGCGCCCCCAGCACGTGGGCGGCGTGAATGCCGATCAGGGTGTAGAAGGTCGCGCCGTACGCGCCCGACGTCACGGTGAGGCCGTAGTGGATGAGCCGCGCCCACTCGTAGCTCTGCACGGCCAGAAACAGCGTGCCCAGGGCAGCCGTGGCGGCCAGACGCTCGACCAGCGCCCGGCCGTCGGCCCGCCGGACCGCCCTCAGGGCGGCGATCATGGCGGCGCTGGAGGCGAGCAGGATGAGCGTGTTGAGGCCGGTGACGAGCACCGGCAGCCGCGGCTGCAAGGGCGGGGGCCACACGGGCGCGGAGAGCCGCAGCACGAAGAACGCCGAGATCAGCCCGGCGAAGAACATCGTCTCGGCCGACAGGAAGAACAGCATCGCCAGGCGCGCGTTGTCCAGCCACGGCCGGCGCGGCGCCGGCTCCCGTCCGTCGTCGCCCTCGCCCTCCGGGGGCGGCAGCGGCGGCGGGATGCGATCGTCGGCATGACGCCGGGGAGCCCGCGGGGGGGCCTCGAGGGTGAGCGGGCTCACCAGCGGATCCCCACCAGGAACGACGCGATCACGAGGATCGCCACGAGGCCGAGCAGGATGCGGCGCACGAGGCGGTTGCGATCTTCGAGGTCCACCATCACGCTCATGCCTTGTCGAACGCCAGGAGCGCCAGCAGGGCCGGCAGGTAGAGCAGCGAGGCCAGCAGGACGCGGCGCGCGCGCGAGGTGGACGGCGCCAGCGCCTGCTGCGCCCCGAACGTCACGAACGAGGCGCCCAGCAGCAGCGCACCCAGGAAGTACACGCCGCCGGCCAGCCCGATCAGGGTCGGGAGCAGGCTGACGGCCAGCAGCGCCAGGCAGCCGCCCAGGATCTGCCGCTCGGTGGCACGGCCCTCGGCATCGACGACCGGCAGGATCCGCACGCCGGCCCGCGCGTAGTCGCGCTGGTAGAGCCGGCCGATGGCGAGCGTGTGGGGCAGCTGCCACAGGAACAGGATCCCGAACAGCACCCAGGCGCCGACGCCGAGATCCTCGCGGGCGGCCGCCCAGCCGGTGACGGGCGGCAGCGCGCCGGGCACCGCGCCCACGATCGTGCACAGCGAGGTCCGCAGCTTGAGCGGCGTGTAGGCGAAGATGTAGAGCACGAACGTGGCGGCGGTGACGGCGGTCGCCAGCCAGCTCACGCCGAGGGCCAGGACGGCCAGGCCGGCCGCGGTGAGCACCGCGCCGAACAGGAGCGCCTCCAGCGGGGCCAGCCGCCCGTCGGGCAGCGGCCGCGACCGCGTGCGCTCCATGTGCGCGTCCACGTCGCGCTCCCAGTACTGGTTGAGGGCCAGGGTGCCGCCCGCTGCCAGCAGCGTGCCGATCACCAGCGCGATCAGGCGGCCGTAGTCGGGCGCGCCGGTCAGCGCCACGTAGTAGCCGACCACCGTCGTGACGAGCACCATCACGACCACGCGTGGCTTCGTCAGCGCCACGAGGTCGGCCGCCACGCGGCTGCGCTCGCGCTCCAGGGAGGCGACGACGACTTCGGTGGGCGGCGTCACCGCGCGACTCCGAGGGTCGCGTGGACGGTCACCGTCGACGGCGCCGGCCGGGCCGATGCCAGCACGCGGACGGCCAGCACCACGGCCGCCGCGAGGATCAGACCGCCGGCCAGCCGGTGGGCGACGGGCAGCACGAGCATCGTGAGCTGACCACCGGGAATCCAGACGGCCGAGAAGCGCGCCAGGTAGCTGCCGATCCCCAGGAGGAGCTGGAGGCCGAGCAGGGCGAGCAGCACGCGCGAGGCCGGCACCGCCACCGCGTCACCGGTGCGGCGCAGGCGCGCGGTGACCATCGGCACCAGGACGAACACCGCCGCGGCGCCGACCAGATGCAGGTCGATGCGGCCGGCGTGGGTCAGCAGGGCGCCGAACACGATCTGCAGATACACGAGCAGCGCGGCCACCAGCGCGAGCCGGCGGGTGGCGCCGTCCACGGCCGGGGCCGGACGCGCCATGCGCGCGGAGGTCACCAGGGCGAGCGCGACCACGAGCGCGAAGAAGGCCTGCGCCAGCGGGCCGTGCACCATGGCCAGCGCGTCGGTGAGCAGCACGACGCGCAGCCCGCCGATGACTCCCTGGGCGATGACCGCCACGACCGCCACGATGCCGAGCGCCCGCAGGCGGCCGCCGCGCGGCCACAGCACGGCGGCCAGCCCCAGCGTGAGGAGTCCGACGAGGGCGCCGAGGAGACGGTGGCTGTGCTCGTAGAACACGCCACCCACCATCCCCGACCACGGGAAGAGGAACATGTTGTGCCCGAACGTCGTCGGCCAGTCGGGCACGGCCAGCGCCGCGCCCGTGTTGGTCACCAGACCGCCGAACACGATCAGCACGCAGGTCGCGGCCGCCGTGAGCACAGCCAGACAGTGCGCCAGCCTCACCCTGGGATCCCTGTCAGTGACCGCGAGCCCGCGCCCCCGCCCGTGCCGGCGGCTGCGTCTGCGGCAGGAAGTCGTCGGCCGCCTCGGGGTCGCTGTACTCGTACGGTCCCCGGTAGACGGTGGGGAGCGTCGGGCCCCAGTTCAGGTGCGGGGGCGGCGAGGGCGCCGTCCACTCCAGCGTGGTCGAGTTCCACGGATTCAGCGGAGCCTTGCGGCCGCCGAACAGCGACCAGAAGAAGTTGACGACGAAGAAGAGCTGGAACGCGCCCAGCAGGAGCGCCCCGTACGTCATGAACACGTTCCAGTGCTGCTGGTGCTGCAGGAACTCGTACTGCATCGGGTTGTAGATCCGGCGCATCTGGCCGCCCACCCCGATGATGTGCATGGGGAAGAACGTCATGTTGAAGAAGACCAGCGTGCCCCAGAAGTGCAGGTGCCCCAGGGCCGGGTTCGTCAACCGCCCGAACATCTTGGGGAACCAGTAGTAGATGGCCCCGAAGGCGCCCATGATCGAGCCGCCAAACACGACGTAGTGGATGTGGGCGACGATGAAGTAGGTGTCCTGGATGTAGATGTCCACCGGCGTGCTGGCCATGAAGATGCCGGAGAGGCCGCCGATGACGAACATCGAGACGAACCCGAGCGCCCACAGCATCGGCACCTTGAACTGGATGCGGCCGCCCCACAGCGTGCCGAGCCAGTTGAAGGTCTTGATCGCCGACGGCACCGCGATGATCATCGTCGAGACCATGAAGGCCATCCCGAGCGACGGGTTCATGCCGCTCACGAACATGTGGTGGCCGTAGACGATCCAGGACAGGAACGCGATGGCGATCATCGAGAACGCCATGGCGTGGTAGCCGAAGATCGGCTTGCGGGCGAACACCGGCAGGATCTCGGAGGCGATGCCCATGGCGGGCAGGATCAGGATGTAGACCTCCGGATGGCCGAAGTACCAGAACAGGTGTTGCCACAGCAGCGGCTCGCCGCCGCCCGAGGGGCGGAACCAGCTCGTCCCCAGCGTGCGGTCGAAGAGCAGCATGGCCACACCCGAGGTCAGCACCGGCAGGGCCAGCAGCAGGAGGACGGCGGTGATGAACAGCGACCAGACCACCAGCGGCATCCGGAACAGGTGCATGCCGGGCGCCCGCATGTTGACGATGGTCGTGATGTAGTTGATCGAGCCCATCATGGACCCGATGCCCATGGTGAACAGGCTGATGCACCAGAGGTTCTGCCCCCAGTTCACGCCGGTGTACGCCGCCACCGACGACAGCGGCGTGTACGAGGTCCAGCCGGCCGCCGCGTGGCCACCCTCGACGAAGAAGCCCGAGAGCATGATGACGCCGGCGACGGCCGTCACCCAGAACGAGAGCATGTTGAGGAGCGGGAAGGCCATGTCGCGGGCGCCGATCATCAGCGGAATCAGGAAGTTGCCGAAGGCGCCGGCCAGGATCGGCATGACCACGAAGAAGATCATGATCGTGGCGTGCATGGTGAACGCCATGTTGTAGGTGGACGGCTCCAGGATGCCGCCGGTCTCTGGCAGGAACACGCCCATGCCCGGCACCGCCGTCTCCGGCCAGGCGAGCTGCCAGCGCACCATGAGCGCGAGGAGGCCGCCCAGCACCATCATGATCAGCCCCATGAACAGGAACTGCCGGGCGATCATCTTGTGATCGGTCGAGAAGATGTAGGTGCGGACGAAGCTCAGCTCGTGATGCTCGTGCGCGGTGTGCGCGTGCGCGGTGGCAGTGGTGGCGCTCATCGCTTGGCGTTTCCTCCCATCGTGGCGGCGACCGCCGCGTCCGTCTTCGGTTCGGCGGCGGTGAGGTTCTCGGTCGCCCACTTCTTGTAGTCCTCGGCGCCGTGCACGTAGATCCAGCCCCTCATGCCGGAGTGGCCGAAGCCGCACAGCTCGGCGCAGGGCAGCTCGTACTTGCCGGGCTTGGTGGCCTCGAACCACTGCGTGATCTCGCGGCCCGGCACCGCGTCCTGCTTCATGCGGAACTGGGGCACGTAGAAACTGTGGATGACGTCCTGCGAGCGGAGGTGGACGTGGACGACCTTGTTGGCCGGCACGTGCATCTCGTCCAGGAGCGTCTTGTCGTCGGCGGTGCCGAACTTGCCGTCGGCGCCCGGATAGGTGACCTGCCAGTTGAACTGCTTGGCGGTCACCTGGACCACGAAGTCGCTGGGCGGGGGCGCCTGGATCTTGATCTTCGACCACGCCGGCGCGCTGAGGAAGGTGAGCACGACCAGAATGAGCGACGGCACCACCGTCCACACGATCTCCAGCGTCGTGTTGCCGTGCGTGTAGCGCGCGCGGCGACCCGGCCGGTCCCGGTACATCACCAGGAACGCCACCATGGTGGCGAACACCAGGATGGCGGTGATCCCGGTGATCCAGTAGATGAGGTGGAACAACCAGTCGATGTCCCGACCGTAGGTCGAGACGTTCTCGGGCAGCCACCAGTCAAGCATTCGATCCCCTCCGGGTTCCCGGTCGCAGCGGGTGCTACTTGCCCTTCATCTCGAAGCTGACCTTGGTCGTCGCCCCGGCCTTGACGTCGACGTCCTTCTCCTGCTTGCCGAGCGTCTCGTGCCACACCTCGATCTTCTGCTTGCCGGCCGGCACGTTCTCGAGCTTGGCGACGCCGTCCTTGTCGGTGACCGCGGCCACGCCCGGCGTGACCGCCACCCAGCCGAGCATCCAGCTGTGGACGTCGCAGGTGATCTTGACGACCTCGGCCTTCTCGAGCTTCTCGGTCATCGTCTTCTTGAACTTCGGCTGCGCCTTGTTGATGGACGGGTTGGCCGTCGAGTACGTGTGGATGTTGTGCAGGATGCCGTCCGAGTTCTTGATCTCGATCTCGCCCGGCTGCATGGCCACGACGTGCGGGACGAACTTGCAGCCCTTCTGGTCGATGACCGCCTTCGTCTTGGTCACGCCCTTGGCGCCGGGCGCCGAGGCGACCGCGTAGGCGAGCCCCTTGTTGCCGCCCACCACGACCTTCTCGATGACGGCCTCGGTGCCGCACTGCTCGGTGTCCTTGTTGATCTTCAGCTTCTCGACCACCGGCGCGCCGGTGTACTTGACCTCGACCTCGACGGTGCCGCCGCCCTGCGCCCCGGCCGCGCCGACGAACCACATCGCCGCGCCCGCGACGAGCGCGATCGCCGTACCTGCCGTCAACGTTCTACGCATCGCCCGTACCCCTCCTGCTCAGTGTGTTGTCGATCGTCTTGCGTCGATCGTCCGCGCGGTCACCGTGCGCGGTTGGCCGTGCGGACGACGAGGATCATGGCCGCCAGCGTGAGGATTGCCACGACGGGAGGAATGATGAAACGCCGGTTCGACTGCGGCTCCTCCAGCCGCAGATAGTACCACGACGTCAGGGACATCTTCGGCGCCGTCTCCCCGGAGCCGCCGTCCGAGGCCTGGAACGCGACCGGGGTGAACACGGCCGGCCGGAACGTCGGCCGCCCCTCGCCCTTCACCGCCAGCGGTCGCTTGATCACGAGCCGGTACTGACCGTTGACGAACACGGCCTGGCCGGTGGCCTCGCCGCCGGCGATCGGCGCGATCTTCGTCGGACCGTTCGCGCTCGCCTCGGCGACGCCCTTGCCCTGCTCCCACCGCAGCAGGTACACCGCCTCGTTGGCGTCGCCCATCAGGAAGTAGGGCCGCTCGGTGCTCGCGGTGATCTGCGGTGGGAACTGGACCGAGATGACGTCGGGGAACGTCTGCTTGCCGTCGCCCTTCGACTCGGTGGGATCGTCCCAGGTGAGGTGGAACGCCACGTCCTTGTCGTTGTAGGCGGCTCGCACGGAGACGAGGTCGACCACCGGGTTGAAGTTGCGCGGGTCGACGATGACCTGGCCCAGCAGCGGGACGTTGCTGGCCGCCAGCTTCTTCCAGAAGTCCGCGTTGGGATCGTCGGGGATCGCGCCGGTCACCGAGGTGACCGTGAGCAGCGTGGCGTAGTCCGGCGAGACCGGCCCCAGCGAGAAGATGTAGTTCGTCAGGTGCCAGATGTCCTCGGGCTTCTCCACGCTGTCGAGGAAGGCCGGCATCGGCGTGCCCAGCACCCCGTTGGCGATGCGGGTGGCGACCTCCGTGCGCGAGGCGCCGCCGCGGAACGTCCAGCGCTTGGCGAGGTTGGCCGGCGGGATCGGATGACCCCACTCGTCCTTCAGCTCGGAGCGCGACGGACCGTCGGCGCGTCCCTCGGTGCCGTGGCACTTGTGGCACTCGATCGCCTCGAACATCTCCTTGCCCCGCTTGATCGACTCCGCCGAGGACGCCACGTCCTTCGGCAGCTCGAGCTTCTTGGGCGCCTCCTTGAAGGCGTCCGCCGCCAAGGTCTTCAGGTACGCGACCAGGTTCCACCGGTCCTTCTCAGAGAGAACCGCCCACCCGGGCATCGAGGTCCCGGGCATCCCCTCGGTAATCACCCGGAAGATGTCCTGGTCCGCCGGCGTCTTGTTCGCCGTCGACCTCACCTTGTACAACCCCCTGGTAAAGTCCCGCGGCCGCGGCAACAGCTGCTCCGCCCCCGCCCCCTTCCCATCCCCCTTCTCCCCATGACACAGCAGACACTTCAGCTCGTACACCGCCTTCCCCGCCTTCGCATCGCCCTGCGCCCATACCGTCGTCACATCCGCGGCGAGCGCCAGCGAGGCCGCAACGATAGCGCAAATGACCAGGTGCACCGACCACGCTCGAGGTAGGGCGCCGAGAATGGTCCAGATGCGAGGCGGCGCGAGCACCGGAGCGAGGCGTACTCCGAGTACGCCGCAGCGAGGAGCGCAGCGCCAACGAAGCAGATGGGCCATTATCGGCGCCCGCCACCCACTAGTGAGCCTCCCACCTGCGCGGCTGCTGCCCGGTCGCGTCGTAGAGGTACATGATCACCTGCCACGTCTGCTCCTCCGTCAGCCGATCTTCCCACGCCGGCATCACCGAGTTCCACGGCGTCGACTCCTTCGGCAAGCCCGGCCCGCCCTTGGCGATGCGCCAGAACAGGTAGGCCTCCTGCAGCATCGCGATCGTGCCCGGATCGACGAAGTTCGCCGGCGGCGGGTTGAAGCCGTGGGCGAAGTGGCCCTTCCCGTCCAGGTTGTCGCCGTGGCAGTACATGCAGTTGCGGATGTAGATCTCGCCGCCGGCGGTCACGTGCTTCTTGAACGCCGCCTGGTCCTTGCGCAGCGGATTGTCGAAGCCGGAGATGTTGATCTCCTTGCCGCGGAACTGGATCGAGGCCGGAGGCGCCGGATGCACCGCCCGCAGCTCGGGCGGCGCCTGCGGCCGGGCGGCGGCCTGCGTGTAGGCGTAGTAGCCGAGCAGCAGGGGCACCGCCACGACGATCACCGAGCGCAGCGTGCGATAGCGCGGGTCGGTGAGCGTGAGCCACATCGGCCGCACGAAGTCGTGCCAGGAGTCGCGATCGGAGGAGACGAAGATCAGCAGCGCCAGCCCGATGATGAACAGGTACAGGCTGAGCACGCTCCACGGCGCCGGCGGGCGGATGCCGAACCGCAGCACGACGAACGACAGCACGAAGATGACGACCGCCTGGAAGAAGCGCGAGCGCAGGACGTTCATCGGCTCATTTCAGCGTGAGGAGAAACGAGACGAGATCGGTGTACTCCTTGGCGGTGAGCGTCTGCCCGAAGGTCGGCGGCATCACGCCCGGCGGGAAGCCGGACACGGTGCCCATGCCCTTGGGGTCCAGGATCTTCTTCATGATGTAGTCGGGCGTCTGGATCTTGGCGATCTGCGACAGGTCGGGGCCGACGGGCGAGCCGGGGATGTCGCCGGCCTTGTGACAGGCCAGGCAGGCTCCCTTGCCCATGAACACGGCCTTGCCGGCCTTGGCGTCACCGGGCAGCTTGATCTCCGCGGCCGCCGTGCCGCCGCCGGCGGCGGCGCCGACGCTCGGCGGGATGTCGTTCAGCGTCACGTCGACGTTGCCACCCAGCGACTCGAGAAAGGCGGTCAGCGCCCACACCTCCGAGCGGTTCAGCGCGATCGGCGGCTTGTCGACGACCGGCATGATCGGCGGATAGCCCTCCACGATGAAGGCCCCGG
Source organism: uncultured Candidatus Rokubacteria bacterium (assembly GCA_963743355.1). Lineage (GTDB taxonomy): Bacteria > Methylomirabilota > Methylomirabilia > Rokubacteriales > CSP1-6 > AR5. Next base: position 1,763,910 of record CAVUPM010000001.1, on the reverse strand, counting down.
GCTGGATCAGCGACTCGATCAGGTACGCCTTCGCGCTCATCCCCTGCTTGGTCTTGGCGGCCCGACCGCCGACGCCGCCCAGATCGGGCGCGCGCGTGCCCTTCTGGCCGATCTTGTGGCAGATCTCGCAGGTGCCCTTCGTCTTGTAGATTTCTTCACCAGCCTTGACGAGTTGAGCTGGCGTGACATTCCCGCCCTCGAGCGACAGCTCCTGGGGCGGCCTGGACTCGATCTGAGGGATGGAGTTGGCGAACCACGAGTAGCCGCCCATGACGACGAGGGAGAAGACGCCGACCTTCACGCCGACGGGCACGCGCATGCTAGGCGTCCCGGTCGCTGCCGCCGGCGAGGATCGGGGCCGCGTGTCCGTGGGCGCCCTCGGGACTGCCCTTCTCGCCGAGGCCGCCGAGCCAGAAGATGAACATCACCAGCGCGAAGAACGCCAGCGTCACGATCGTGATCACGTTGGCCGCGTAACCGAGCGCGGGAGTGACGGCCTCCGCCGAGGTGTCGCGCAGCACGCCGTACACGTGCCAGTGCTGGCGGATGCCCGACCGGGCGAAGCCCATCAGGCCCATGAGCCAGGTGAAGGTCACGGCCAGCAGAATGAGCACGTACTGCGAGCGCGGCGCGATCGTCCCCCAGCGGATCTCCCCGGTGGAGCGCGCGCCCTTGAACATCGGCACGTCGATCGCCATCACGACGACGATGGCGCCGATGACCGCGAGCACCTGGTAGACCGAGAAGCCGATGCGCACGATCGACTCCACGAAGTAGCCATAGACGCCGTAGAAGACGACGACGAGCGCGGCGGCCCCGAAGGCCGCCCACTGCACGGCCATGCCCGTCTTCACCCACGGCTTGGTCGGAAGCTTGTTGGCGCGGCGGTAGAGGATGTACGAGAGGAAGGTCGTGAGGATCATGAGGTTCACGACCGTGTTCTTGGCCGACATCACGCCGAAGAAGCCGAGCAGCGGGTGGTGGGTGCCGCCCATCGCGCGCGCCTCGTCGAGGGTGACCACCATCGAGCGCGGCGTCGCCCACACCAGGAAGCCGATGGTCAGGATGATCAGCATCGGCGGGACGTACTTGCGGTACCGCTCGGCCCCGGGGATCCGCTCCATGCCGAGCCACAGATAGTAGTTGGAGCCGAGGAAGAGGATGCCGATGAGGATGGCCTGGATGATCCACAGCCACGACATGAAGCCGCCCATCATCGTGATGCCCATCGTCTGGTTGTAGGCGTAAATCTCGCGGCCGAGGTAGTAGCCGGCGAAGGGCAGGACGATGAACGCCGACAGGGCGACGAAATTCCCGATGTAACCCATCCAGTCGTACCGGGCCCGCTCCTCGTCCGTCTTGGCGGCGAGGAATCGAAAGGCGGCGTAGGCGCCGGCGATCGTGCCCCCGAACACGATATTGGCGATGAGCCGGTGGATGTTGATCGGCATCCAGGTGGGATTGTTGATGGCCGCCCACACCCCGCCCTTCAGCGCGCCGGTGTCGTCGATCCCGGCCGGCGACATCATGAAGGTCGCCCACGAGTTGGCAACCACGAGGATCGCGGTGCCGAGGAGGTTGGACAGGACGCCGAGGCTCACGTGGATCCACTTGCGGGAGCCCTGCAGCCAGTTCCAGCCGTAGTACCAGAGGTAGACCGTGAAGGTCTCGGCGAAGAACAGCAGGGCGTAGACCCAGTAGGTCGGGAAGAAAATCGACGTCAGGTACGTCCAAAACTTCGGGTAGTAGCCGACGAACAGGAACAGGAGCAGGGCGCCGAGCAGCGCCGTGGTCGAGAAGGCGGCGAAGGTGAGCTTCACGAACTCGTGCGACAGCCAGTCGTACCGCTGGTCGCCGGTGCGCCAGCCGATGATCTCGATGATGACGGCGAAGATGGGGACGCCGAGGATGAACGCCGCGAAATTGAGGTGCAGCTGGGCGATGGCCCACACGGCCAGCCGTGAGCCGATCAGCGGGAAGTCGCGGTACGCCGGCTCCTTGGCGGCGGCCTGCTGGGCCTCGGCCGGGAGCACGGAGAGCACCAGGACAGCGCTGGCGAGCAGCAGTCCGGCCGCGAACGCGCTCCGGCCCACGCCCCTCACCGAGTTCATCGATTCAGCCTCTGAATGCGAGCCCGGCGCGAGCGTGCAACGGCTCGCTGCGCAGACACGCTTGTTCGCGAAATCACATGAGCGTCCGGGCGTGATTTTTAGGGGCAACGCCTCGATGTGTCAAGCAGAAAGACGCCCGGCAAGTTTGACACACCCGACCCCGGACGCTAGCATCACCTTCAGAGGATCTCGATGAAGCCGCGCCTCACCCAGCGCATCCAGTTCTCTCTCGCCTACGCCCTGGTCGTGGTGCTCCTGCTGTCGCTCCTGCAGTCCTGGCTGCTGGCGCCCCGCAGTGTCGAGATCCCGTACTCGAAGTTCCTGGAACTGCTGCGCGCGGATCGCATCGAGCGGGTCGCCCTCACCGAGCGGGAGCTGCGGGGCATGGCCAAGCCCGGCGCCCTGCCGGCGCCGCCGGCCGTCCCCGGCGACCGCCTCCGCCAGTGGCTCGGGCCCGAGGAGGAGGTGCGCGTGTTCACCGTCACGCGCATCCCGGGCGTCGACGAGCAGCGGCTGGTGGCGGAGCTGGAGGCGCACAAGGTCGAGTTCGCCGGCCGCATCGAGACCACCTTCTGGAAGGACCTGCTGTTCGGCTGGGTCATCCCGCTGGGGGTCATGGTCGCCATCTGGATGTTCCTGATGCGGCGGGTCGGCGGGGGCCCCACCCAGGCGCTCTCCTTCGGTCGCAGCAAGCACAAGATCTACGACCGCAAGGAGCTGAAGACGACCTTCAACGACGTGGCCGGGGTCGACGAGGCCAAGGCCGAGCTGGTGGAGATCGTCGACTTCCTGAAGAACCCCAAGAAATACCAGCGCCTCGGGGGCCGCATCCCCAAGGGCGTGCTGGTGGTCGGGCCCCCCGGCACCGGCAAGACCCTGCTGGCCCGGGCGGTGGCCGGCGAGGCCGACGTGCCGTTCTTCACGCTGTCCGGCTCGGAGTTCGTCGAGATGTTCGTGGGCGTGGGCGCCTCCCGGGTGCGCGACCTCTTCGAGCAGGCCAAGGACAAGGCCCCGTGCATCGTGTTCATCGACGAGCTGGACGCGATCGGCAAGTCGCGGGCCGGCGCCACCGGCTTCATGGGCGGCCACGACGAGCGCGAGCAGACGCTGAACCAGCTCCTGGCCGAGATGGACGGCTTCGACTCCTCCAAGGGCGTGATCCTGATCGCCGCCACCAACCGGCCGGAGGTTCTCGACCAGGCGCTGCTCCGGCCCGGGCGCTTCGACCGCCAGGTGGTCGTCGACAAGCCCGACGTCCGGGGCCGCGAGGCCATCTTGAGATTGCACGCCCGCGCGGTCGTGCTGGCGCCCGGCGTCGACCTGGCGGTCATCGCCGCCCGCACCCCCGGCTTCGCCGGCGCCGACCTCGCCAACATCGTCAACGAGGCCGCCCTGCTGGCCGCCCGAAAGGAAAAGACCGCGGTCGAAATGGCGGATTTCGAAGAAGCGATCGATCGAGTCGTGGCCGGACTCGAAAAGAGGAGCCGGGTGCTCTCGGAGAAGGAGCGCGATATCGTCGCCCACCACGAGATGGGCCACGCCCTGGTGGCCTCGTCGGTGGCCCACGCCGACCCCGTCCACAAGGTGACGATCATCCCGCGCGGGGTGGCGGCGCTGGGCATGACCTACCAGCTACCCACCGAGGACCGCTTCCTCATGACCCGCAGCGAGCTGGAGGACCGCATCGCCGTGCTGCTGGGCGGCCGGGTGGCCGAGGAGCTGGTGTACGGCGAGGTGTCCACCGGCGCCCACAACGACCTGGAGCGGGCCACCGAGCTGGGGCGGCTGATGGTGACGAAGTACGGAATGTCCGAGCGGCTCGGGCTGGCCACCTACGGCGAGCGCACCCCGCTCTTCCTGAAGGGCTCCGGCGTGAGCGGCGAGCGCGAGTACAGCGACGCCACCGCGCGCGCGATCGACGAGGAGGTCAGCGCGATCCTGGATCGCACGCAGGACCGCGTCCGGGGCCTCCTCACGGCCAAGAAAGCAGTGCTCGTCCACGCCGCGGCCGAGCTCAAGCGGGTCGAGACCCTGCAAGGCGACCGGCTCAAGCGCCTGCTGGCGGGTGAGAGTTGAGCGGAACGAGCGGAGGAGGACGCGTGATGCAGGTCAAGGGGAAGACGTTCGGCGTAGCGGTCGTCCTGGCGCTGATCGTCGGCATCACGGCCGGCGCTTTCGCCGCCACGCGCCGCCCGTGGGTGCAGGCTCCGTCGCTGTCACAGGCTCCGGCCTCGATGCTGCAGGCGCCCGTCCTGCCGGTGCAGATGCCGCTGACCACCGGCACCTTCGCCAAGGTCGCCGAGGCGATCAAGCCGGCGGTCATCAACATCAACACCGTCTCCCGCGGTGCCGGCGGGCGGTCGCAGATCGAGGAGTTCTTCGGCGAGGAGTTCTTCCGCCGGTTCTTCGGCGACGCGCCGGAACGGATCCCCCAGCGCAGCCTGGGCTCGGGCGTGATCGTCGATCCCTCGGGCCTGGCGCTCACCAACGCCCACGTCGTCGAGAAGGCCAGCGAGATCGAGGTCATCACGCTCGACGGCAACAAGCACAAGGCCAAGGTGATCGGCCTGGACAAGAAGACCGACCTGGCCGTCCTCAAGCTCGACGACGGAAAGGGCAAGTTCGCCTTCGCGCGCGTGGGCGACTCCGACCGGCTGCAGGTGGGTGACTGGGTGATCGCCGTCGGCTCACCGTTCGGGCTGCAGGCCACCGTGACGGCCGGGATCATCAGCGCCAAGGCCCGCCAGATCGGTCAGGGTCCGTTCGACGATTTCCTGCAGACCGACGCCGCCATCAACCCCGGCAACTCCGGCGGGCCGCTCGTGAACATGCAGGGGGAGGTCGTCGGCATCAACACGGCGATCGTGGCCGGCGGCTCCGGCATCGGCTTCGCCATCCCGTCCAACATGGCGCGGAAGATCTACACCGAGCTGCAGGCGAAGGGGCGCGTGACGCGCGGCTGGCTGGGCGTGTCGATCCAGCCCCTGACCCCGGAACTCGCCAGCTCGTTCGGAGCCAAGGACGCCAAGGGCGTCCTCGTCTCGGACGTGGTGCCCGACAGTCCGGCGGGCAAGGCCGGGCTCAAGCCGGGTGACATCCTGCTCGAGTTCGAGGGCAAGAAAACCGAGGCGCCCTCCGACCTGCAGCGCGCCGTGGGCCTGGCCTCGCCCGGTCACGCGACCAAGGTGAAGGTGTGGCGTGACGGCGCGGAACGGACCCTGGAGGTGAAGATCGGCGAGGCCCCGGACGAGCGCGAGGCGCAGCAGCGGGGTGGCTCGCGCGGCGGTGCGCCGACGGTGCTGGGCCTGGACGTGCGTGGGATCACGCCGGACGTCGCCCGGCAGCTCAATCTGCGGACCAGCGAGGGCGTCATCGTGGCCCGCGTCGACGAGGGCAGCCCCGCGGCCGAGGCGGGCATCCAGCGCGGCGACGTGATCCGCGAGATCAACCGCCAGAAGATCCGCACCCCCGGCGACTACGAGCGGATCACGCGAGACGCCAAGGACGGCGACCGCCTCACCGTGCTCCTGCAGCGCGGGCCGATGTCCCTGTACGTGGCGTTCACGGTCGGACGCGGATAGGGCCTCGGAGGGGGGCTTCGCCCCCCTCCGACGGCGCCGCGGGCCTGACGGCCCGCTTGCGCCTGCCTCCCCCCAGGCCCGGACTGCGGCGGCAAAGCCGCCGCTCGAACGCGGTGAATCATTTGACGTTTCGCCTTAAAACCCGTTTAGGCTCTCCGACCAGCCACTTCAGCCTTCTAGCCTTAGTGGCAAAGACTCAATTTGTCTGATACATATATTAGTAGGTTTGAGTGATGGCGGTTGAGTTCAAGGACTATTACAGGATTCTGGGGGTCGACCGGAACGCGGACGACAAGGCGATCAAGTCTGCGTACCGGAAGCTGGCGCGGAAGCATCACCCCGACGTCGCCAAGGGCAAGGACAGCGGGGAGCGGTTCCGCGAGGTGACCGAGGCATACGAGGTGCTGTCGGATCCGGAGAAGCGGCGCCGCTACGACACCCTGGGACCGGACTGGCAGCGCGACGCGCAGCAGCCGGGTGGACAGCCGGGCGGGGCGCGCGTGGAGTACGGCGACCCCGGCGACTTCTCCGAGTTCTTCCGCACCATCTTCGGTGACCTCGGTGGCGTGCGTGGCGGCGGCCGGCCGGGCGCCGGCGGCCGCGTCGACGCCGACGACTGGCTCGGCGGGTTCAGAACGGGCGGCTACCGAGCGGTACGCGGTCAGGACGTCCAGGCCAACGTGACGATCGCCCTCGAAGAGGCGTACAGCGGAACCCGCAAGTCCTTCGAGTTCGACGTCGAGGAGCCGTGCCCGACCTGTCACGGCGCCGGCAACGTGGGCGGCAAGCCGTGCGCGACGTGCCACGGCAGCGGCTGGCAGCGCGGGCGTCACGAGGTCGACGTGAAGATTCCGGCTGGCGTGCGCACGGGTCAGAAGGTGCGCGTGTCGGGCGAGGGCGCGGGCGGCGGCGATCTCTACCTGGCCGTGACGGTGACCCCCCATCGCGAGTTCGAGCGCCGCGGCGACGACATCCAGCTCTCGGTGCCGATCACCGCACCCGAGGCCGCCCTCGGCGTCACGCTCGAGATCCCGACGCTCCGCGGCAAGGTGTCGATGAAGATCCCGCCGGCGACGTCGAGCGGGCGGACGTTCCGGCTGCCCGGCTACGGCATGCCGAAGCTCAAGGGCGGGGGCCACGGCAATCAGCTCGTGACGGTCCGCATCGTCATGCCGGCCGATCTCACGCCCCAGGAGCGGGAGCTCTACGAAAAATTGATGGCGTTCCGCACCGACTCGCCACGCGGCGGCTACGCCCAGGGGTAAAGCGACATGCGATTGGACAAGCTGACGGTCAAGGCTCAGGAAGCGATGCAGGCCGCGCAGGCCCTGGCGGACCAGCACGAGCACCAGGCGGTCGAGTCCGAGCACGTGCTCGCCGCCCTGCTCCAGCAGCGCGAGGGCGTGGTCGCGCCGATTCTCGCCAAGCTCGGCGCCCGCGCGGACGCCGTGCAGCGCCAGGTCGAGGCCGAGCTGGCGCGCCTGCCCAAGGTGCGCGGCGGCGGCGGGCAGTATCTCGGCGAGCGCCTGCGCGCCACGCTCGAGCGCGCCCAGCGCGAGGCCGAGCGGCTGAAGGACGAATACGTCTCGACCGAGCACCTGCTGATCGGCATCGCCCACGACCGAGAGGGCGCCGCCGGCCGGGCGCTCGCCGCAGCCGGCGTCACACCCGACGCGATCTACAAGGCGCTCGTGGACGTCCGCGGCACCCAGCGCGTGACCGACGCCAACCCCGAGGACAAGTACCAGGCCCTGCAGCGGTACTCGCGCGACCTCACCGAGGCGGCCCGCAAGGGCAAGCTCGACCCGGTGATCGGACGCGACGAGGAGATCCGGCGCGTGATCCAGGTGCTGTCGCGGCGGACCAAGAACAACCCGGTGCTGATCGGCGAGCCCGGCGTCGGCAAGACGGCCATCGTCGAGGGGCTGGCCCAGCGCATCGTGGCCGGCGACGTGCCCGAGGGGTTGAAGGACAAGCGGCTGGTCGCGCTCGACATCGGCGCCATGGTGGCGGGCTCCAAGTACCGCGGTGAGTTCGAGGACCGGCTCAAGGCGGTGCTGAAGGAGATCACCGAAGCCGAGGGGCGGATCATCTGCTTCATCGACGAGCTGCACACCCTGGTCGGCGCCGGCGCCGCCGAGGGCGCGGTCGACGCGGCCAACATGCTGAAGCCGGCGCTGGCGCGCGGCGAGCTGCGCTGCGTGGGGGCCACCACGCTCGACGAGTACCGCAAGCACGTCGAGAAAGATCCCGCTCTCGAACGTCGGTTCCAGCCCGTCATGGTCCGGGAGCCGTCGGTCGAAGACTCGATCGCGATCCTCCGAGGCCTCAAGGACAAGTACGAGGTCCATCACAAGGTGAAGATCAAGGACTCGGCCCTGGTGGCGGCGGCCGTGCTGTCGCACCGCTACATCGGCGACCGGTTCCTGCCCGACAAGGCCATCGATCTCGTGGACGAGGCGGCCGCCCGCATCCGCATGCAGATCGACTCGATGCCGCAGGCGATCGACGAGCTCGATCGGCGCGTCATGCAGCTGCAGATCGAGCGCGTCTCGGTCGCGCGCGACCAGGACGATCCGGTCGCCCGCGAGCGCCTCGACAAGATCGACGCCGAGCTGGCCGATCTCAAGGAGCGCTCGGCCGTGCTGAAGGCGCAGTGGCAGGCCGAGAAGGGCGGCATCACGCAGATCGGCAAGGTCAGGGAGGAGCTGGAGGGCGCCCGCCAGGCGATGGCCGAGGCCGAGCGCAAGGGCGACCTCAACCGCGCCGCCGAGCTGCGCTTCGGCGTGATCCCCGGCCTCGAGAAGCAGCAGGCCGAGCTCGAGCGCGGCCTGGCCGACCAGCACCAGCGCGGCCGCATGCTGCGCGAGGAGGTCGACGAGGAGGACATCGCGACCACGGTCGCCAAGTGGACCGGCGTCCCCGTCACCCGGCTGCTCGAGGGCGAAGTGCAGAAGCTGGTCCGCATGGAAGAGCGGCTGAGCCAGCGCGTGATCGGGCAGGACGAGGCGATCCGCGCGGTGGCGAACGCGGTGCGGCGCGGGCGGGCCGGTCTCAGCGACCCCAACCGTCCGATCGGGTCGTTCCTGTTCCTGGGCCCGACCGGTGTCGGCAAGACCGAGCTGGCGCGCGCGCTCGCCGAGTTCATGTTCGACGACGAGCGCGCCATGGTCCGCATCGACATGTCGGAGTACATGGAGAAGCACACGGTGTCCCGGCTCATCGGCGCGCCGCCCGGGTATGTCGGCTATGACGAAGGTGGGCAGCTCACCGAGGCCGTTCGGCGACGGCCCTACTCGGTCGTGTTGTTCGACGAGATCGAGAAGGCCCACGCCGACGTGTTCAACGTCCTGCTCCAGCTCCTCGATGACGGGCGCTTGACCGACGGCCAGGGCCGGACCGTCGATTTCCGCAACGTGGTCGTCATCATGACCTCGAACATGGGCAGCCATCTGTTCCGCGACTACGAGCGAAGCGACAAGCTCCGCCCGCTGCTCATGCAGGAGCTGCGCGACACGCTGCGGCCGGAGTTCCTGAACCGCATCGACGAGGTCGTGATCTTCCAGCCACTCGGGCGCGAGGAGATCATGCGGATCGTCGACATCCAGCTGGCCCTGCTGCGGCGGCGCCTGGAGAACCGGCGCATCCACCTCGAGGTCAGCGAGACGGCCAAGGCCCTGCTCGGCCGCGAGGGCTACGACCCGACCTTCGGCGCCCGGCCGCTCAAGCGGACGATCCAGCGCCTGATCCAGGACCCGCTGGCCCTCAAGCTGCTGGAGCGCGAGTTCGTGGAGGGCGACACCGTGGCGGTCGACGCCGAGGGTGACCAGATCGTCTTCCGGAAAGAAGTGACAGCGGAGGTCGTGGACTAGAACACCGCCTCACTGTTGCACCGGGCCAACCGGCGACTCCGAGCGTCGATTGGCCCGGTGAATCGCCCGCCGGCCGTGCCACCATCTAAGGGCCATGACGACCCGCCGGCTCCATCCCGCCTGGATCGTGCTCGGTGCCGTGACGATCTGCCTGCTCGCCTCGACGGGACTGCGCGCGACGTTCGCCGTCTACATCAAGCCGATCGAGACCGAGATGGGCTGGTCGCGCGGCGCGCTCTCGATGGCCGCGGCCATCTCGCTGCTGCTGCTGGGCGCGAGCGGGCCATTCGCCGGGCGGCTGGCGGACCGGTGGGGTCCACGGCGGGTCATCGTGTTGTCGCTCGCCCTGCTCGGCATCGGCGGCATCGCCATGGCGTTCGTGCACACCCTGTGGCAGCTCTACCTCGCCGCCGGCGTGGTCATGGCGGTCGGCGCGGGCGGTGCTGCGCTGAGCACGGGCTCGGCCGTCGTCGCGCGCTGGTTCCAGACCCATCGGGGCACGGCGATCGGCTTCGCCGCCGGCGGCATGTCCGCCGGCCAGCTGATCGTCATCCCGCTCGCCAGCTGGCTCGTGCTCGGCCATGGCTGGCGCGCCAGCTCTATGTGGCTGGGGATCGGCCTGCTCGTGGTGGTGCTTCCACTGGCGGCCTGGCTCGTGCGGAACACGCCCGAGGAGCGCGGCCTGCGGCCGTACGGCGCGGTCGGGGTGGCGCTGACGGCGGCCCAGGCCAGGGCGGAGCAGCAGGCCGGCCGCGTCTCGGTCAGCGAGGCCGCGCAGACGCTGCCCTTCTGGCTCCTCATGGGCACGTTCTTCGTGTGCGGCTACACGAGCGTGGGGATGATCGGCACCCACTTCATCCCCCACGCGCTCGAGCACAATTTCACCGCCATGCAGGCCTCGGCCGCGCTGGGGGTGATGGGCGCGATGAACATCGTGGGCACCGTCGGCTCGGGATGGCTCTGTGACCGGGTCGGGCGGCGCTGGCCGCTGGCGATCTTCTACTTCGTGCGCGGCCTGTCGCTCATCTTCCTGCTCTACGTCTGGAACGTGCCGTCCCTGCACTTCTGGGCGGCGCTGTTCGGCCTGAACTACATCTCCACGGTGCCGCCGACGACCACGCTCACCGCCAACATCTACGGGCGCTTCTCGGTCGGCGAGCTGAGCGGCTGGATCTTCTTCGCGCACCAGGTCGGCGCCGCCATCGCCGCCGCGCTGGCCGGCTGGGTCTACGAGTGGACCGGCTCCTACGCGCCCGCCTTCGTCTCGGCCGCGCTGATGGCCTTCCTGGCCGCCGGGATGGCGCTGATGATCCGCGAAGAACCCATCCGCGCCCGCCCGCTGCAGCCGGCACCGGCGACGACCTAGTCCCGGCTACCGCCCGACGCGCGACAGTGGGAGCGTTCCCTCGATCTCGCCCTTCATCAGAGGGCGTTGCCGCCCGCCGGCGGCCCGCGCCTTGCGGTCCACCTGCTGCTCCACGTACTCGTAGAGCTCGGAGACCGTGACCACGCCGTCGCCGTCGCGGTCGGCCCTCCCGTTCAGGCCCTCGAGCAGGTAGTAGGTGAACAACCCGTGTCCCAGCTCCGACGTCTCCAGCGCCACCTCGTTGGGGCCGGCGGCGGTGATGATGACCCGCCCCTTGCTGCGGGTGAGCCGCTCGAGAAAGTGGTCGTTGAGGTGGCTGGAGCGCACCGTCTGGCGCGCGAACGTGCGGCCGCCGGCCGTACCGCTGTAGCAGGTGTCGAGAAAGAGCACGACCCGCTCGGCCTGGATGCGCCCGAAGATGCGCTGGATCTCGTCCATCGGCATCGCGGTGCTGTAGAGCGATTCGGGGTCCGCGTTGCGCGGGATCAGGTACTTCGCGATGCCGTCGCTCTCGGTCCCGGCCGCGTCGATCTCCGGCGCGCCGTGGCCGGCGTAGTAGATCAGCACCATGTCCTCGCGGGCCGGCCGCCGGTAGAGGAAATCACCGAGGGCGCGGCGAATGTTCTGCAACGTCGGCTTCTGGGCCGTGCTATCGGTCAGCAGCACGACATTGTCCTTGGGATAGCCACCCTTCGTCGTGAGGAAGTGATACACCGCCTCGGCGTCGCGGGTGGCGTACTTGAGCTTCGGGATCGACTCGTGCTCGTACTGGCCGACCCCGATGATCACCGCCCACCGGTTGGCCACCGTCGGGGGTGGCGGGCCGACGGGCGCGGGCATGAGGCGGGTCAGGGTGCGGACGACCTGCGCGACGTTGCCCGCCCGGTCGCTGGCGGTGATCTCGATCACGTTCTCACCGGGCCGCAGCGCCGCCGGAACGCGGATGGGCCGGCCCCTCGCCTCGCCGGTCTCGCGCGGCAGCGGCAGCTCGACCCCGTTGACGGTGACCTGCACCCGATCCACGGTGACGTTGTCGGTGACGAGGCCCAGCACCACGATCTGCTCGCGGTCGACCTTGCTCTCGGGCGGTGGGTAGTTGATGGCGATCCTCGGCGCCTCGTCGTCGGACGGCGGCGACCCGGCCACCGGCGCGGTGGGCGCCGGCGGCGCCGGCGACGCGATCACCGCGGGATCCGGCGCGACCGCTTCGAAGGCCATGCCGGGCAGACTGCCCTCGCCCTTCACGAACCGCCGGGCCTCGGGCGCGTACCAGAGCGTGAACGTCCACAGCGCCGCACTCCATTGCACGCCCACGCTGACGGCGTGCTCGATCCGGAAGGCCTTGAACGTGCCCGCGGGGACGCTGACCTCCTCGTAGCGCTCGACCCTCCACGTATGGCGCCCTTGGCTGCGAGCGTTGCCGAAGCGGAAGGCGGACCGCACCGTCGGGTACGTCGTCGCCCACTTCCCGACTTCGAGGGGCCAGGCGGCATCCAGAGCGGGATCGACCTCGACCGCCACCACCCCGTCGAGCATGATCTTCGCCACGCCGAGATCGCGGCTGAGGTGCACCTCGCGACCGCGCCCGGCGGCGAACACGTGGATATTGCCCTCGATCCGCGTCACTTCCCACGTCCCGTCGCTGCGGAACCACCGGTCGCCGACGGCGTAGGTCGGGCGCTCGGCGCGGGGTTTCTGGGCTGAGGGCGCGGAAGGCAGGCCGACGACCGTCGCGGCGAGGAGCACCGCGCCGACCGCCGTGGAGCGCTGTGTCATACGGCGGGCCGGGACGGGTCGGCTGGACCTGCTATCGCGCGATCGCCAGCGAGCCGCGGCGCGGGTCGGCGCCGCCCCAGCGGGTGCCGTCGGCGCCGACCTTGACCGCGCACACGGAGCCGGCGCGCCACTCCCAGTCGGGCCACTCGCCCATCGTCGTGGCCCATCCCGGCCAGCGCGTCGCGCGTGTCCTTCGACAGGCGCCGCTCGGCCTCGAGCTTGCCCGGCGAGTACGTGTGCGGCCAGAACGAGTCGGGGAACGAGCGCGAGGCCACCCGCGGCGCCTCGATCGCCTCCTGCAGCGGCATGCCGAACACGGTCACGTTCAGCAGGACCTGGAGCATCGCCTGCTGCTGGACGTCGCCGCCCGGCGTGCCGAACGGCATCAGCGCCTTGCCGTCCTGCAGCGCCATGGCCGGGGCCGGCGTCAGCCGCGGCCGCTTGCCCGGCGCCACCACGCTGGCGTGGGTGGGATCGAGCCAGCCCTGCGAGCCGCGCGGCGAGACGACACAGCCGACGCCCGCCACGACCGGAGAGTCGACGTTCGGATCGCTCGGCGTCGCCGAGAACGCGTTGCCCTCGGCGTCGACGACCGCCACGTAGCTGGTGTCGAGCGCGTCCGACGAGCCGCCCGCCACCGGCAGCAGCTCGCGCCGCGCGGCGGCATCGCCAGCCGGCGGCATTTCCTTCCAGGCCCGCTCACCCACCAGCGCGCGGCGCTCCTCGGCGAAGGCCCGGGACAGCAGACGCTCGGCCGGGACCTTCACGAACTTGGGATCGCCGTAGTAGGCGTCGCGGTCGGCGAAGGCGAGCTTGATCGTCTCCACGATGCGGTGCAGATAGGCGGGCGAGTTGTGGCCGAGCTTCGCCAGGTCGATGCCGTCCAGCATGTTGACGATCTGCAGCAGCACCGGCCCCTGGCACCAGAAGCCGCAGGCGGCGATCTCCAGGGCGCCCGAACCGCGTGCGCAGCGCGGGCGCCACCTCCACGCTGAAGTCGGCGAGGTCGGCCAGCGCGAGCGGGCCGTCGTTGGCCCGATGGAACTCGGCGATGCGCTTGGCCGTCTCCCCGCGGTAGAACTCGTCGCGGGCCGCTCGCACGCCGGCGGCGCGGCTGCCGCCCGCGCGCTTCTCGGCAGTGACCATGCGCTTCAGCGTGTCGGCCAGCTCGCGCTGCACCAGCAGCTCACCCATCCGGTAGGCCCGGCCGTCACGCAGGTAGAGCGCGGTCGAGGTCGGCCACCGGCGGTACTTGTCGGCGTTCGCGCCCATCTGGTAGGCGGAGAACGCCGACACCGGGAAGCCGCGCTCGGCGTGCTCCAGGGCCGGCGCGATGGCATCGGCGAACGACATCGTCCCCCAGCGCTCCAGCGCGGTGCACCAGGCATCGGGCGCCGCCGGCACGACGGTCCGCGGCAGTCCCGGCGGGATCTGGCCGCCGTGACGCGTCATGAAGTACTCGCGCGACGACGCGCGCGGGTACGGCCCCACCCCGGAGACCTCGAACGTCTCGCCAGTCCGCGCCACGTGCACCAGGATCGGCGCCACGCCGGCCACGCTGACCATGTCCGGATGGACGACGCCGAGCGTGAAGCCTGCCGCCACGCCGGCATCGATCGCGTTGCCGCCGGCCGACAACATCCGCGCCCCGGCCTCGGCGGCCAGCGAGTGGCCGGCGGCGACGGCCCAGCGGGTGCCGATGGTCTGCACCGTGGACGTCGGGCGATGGGTGGGGGCACTCTGCTGGGAGGAAGCGGAGTCGAGGCTCATGGTTGCGCCATCATATCCTGAAAGGCTAGTCTTCGCTTATGGTTGCGCCCCTGATCGGTATTACAACGTCGGTCACCGTCGATCAGATTCCCGAGCGGGCCTACGTCAACGGCGCCTACATCCGGGCCGTGCAGGCCGCGGGCGGCATCCCGCTGCTGCTCACGCCGCACTTCACGCCGGAGGTCCAGGCGGCGCTCTGGGAGCGGCTGGACGGCCTGATGCTCACCGGCGGCGGCGACATCGAGCCCTCGCGCTTCGGTGAGGCGCCGCATCCCGCGGTGGCCGACGTCTCGCCGGCCCGCGACGATCTCGAGCTGGGCCTCACCCACCGCGCCGTCGCCGACGACGTGCCGCTCTTCGCGATCTGCCGCGGCATCCAGGTCCTCAACGTCGCGCTCGGCGGCACCCTGGTGCAGGACATCACGAGCGAGTGGCCGACTGCGCTCGCCCACAGCCAGAAGGCGCCGCGCCACGAGGCCACGCACCCCGTGAAGGTGATGGGCGAGGGTACGCGCCTGGGCCGCGTGCTCGGCGCGCTGGAGGTAGAGGTCAACAGCATGCACCACCAGGCGATCAAGCGGCTCGGTGAGGGCCTGCGCGAGGTCGCCTGGGCACCCGACGGCGTCATCGAGGGCGTGGAGATGCCGGGCGACGAGCGCTTCGTCCTCGGCGTGCAGTGGCACCCCGAGGAGCTGGTGGGCCACGATCAGGCGGCGCGCAACCTGTTCGCCGCGATCGTCGACGCCGCGCGACACCGCCGCCGTCGCTGACCGATTCGCCCGGGAGAAACGCCCTGCTCCAGGGACGGTCTCCCACCCCGCTCCGTTTTACTCTCCTACAACACGTACGTCATCGCGCACTTGAGCAGCGGCCCGGCGTGGCGAGCACGTTGCTCCCAGCTGAGCGCGATGTTTCGATGCTTCCTGATTCTCACCACCGTCGTTCTGCTGCTCGCCACGCAGTGCATCGCCGAGGTCGTCGGTGTGGTGGCTCCCGCCGCTCACCGCGACGCGGTGGACGACGTCGTCACGGTCATGCGGGATCTCGGCCTCGTGCTGCCGGCCGACGTGCGCGTGCACGTCTACGACACGCGGGGCGCATTCCGGCGCGGCCTGATCGACGAGGCGTACGTCGCCGCCGACCGCGTCGAGGAGATCGCGTCCTTCGCCGCGGGGCTGGCCCGGCCGGGCCGGGTGCTCCTGCACTCCAGGGCCGCGAAGGGCCGCCGGGAGTGGCGGCGGCTGATCGCCCACGAGCTGACCCACGTGGCGCAGTTCGCGCTGGCGGGCGGCGATGGGCGGGCCGATCAGTGGCTGGCCGAGGGCGTGGCCGAGCGCGTGGCCTTCGAGGTGCTCGAGCGCCTGGGCCTGGACACGCTGACCGAGCGCCGGGGGCGGGCGCTGAAGGGCGCGCGCCAGCATCCGGGGTTCGCGGCCGGCCGCCTCGACCTGGCCGCCCTCGGCTCCCCGCGCGAGTTCACGCTGCGCCACCAGCGCGACGGCTCGCTGGAGACCTACCAGCTCTCGTTCCTGCTGGCCGACCATCTCGTGGAGCGCTTCGGCCTGGCCGGCGTGCTCGACTACTTCCGCGCCTGCCGCCGGCTCGACCGGGAGCGGGCGTTCGCCGCCACGTTCGGCCAGTCGGTGGCGACGTTCGAGGCCGAGGTGCTCGGCTACCTGCGCAGCCTCGACTGACCCACACGAGCTCCCAGCGCGAGGGCGCGTTCGGCTCGGGGTGTTCGCGTACCCGCTGCTCGCGGGCCAGCTTCTTGAGGTGGGAGGCGACCGACTGGCCGGCCATGGCGTGGAGGTTCTTCGGCACGGCGGCGTAGATCCGCTCGACCAGCGCGGGGATGGTGCTCGGCCCGTCGCCCAGCGCCTCGAGGATCTGCCGCTCGCGCAGGAGCCGGTGCTGGATGTACTCGGCAATGAGCGCGGGGCCGTCCTCGACCACGGGGCCGTGGGCGGGATAGATCCGGCGCACGCCGAGCGCCTGCAGGCGCTTGAGCGAGTTCAGGTAGTCGAGCGGATCGCCGTCCTCGGCCGGGATGACGGTCGTGGAGTCCAACGGGCGCTTCCGATGCTCTGGAAGCGCCCGGCCGCCGCGGACGGAGGACATCCTGGGCGTCGATCCGTGATGGGACGAGGTTGAACCGCGGGGATCTTCTCGCGTGGGTTTCCGCCTCATCGGACGTTGGTTCTTCTGCCGTTCAGAGCTCAAGGGCCCCCGAACGTCAGCGAAGGAGTCCCTGACGCAGGAGCTTCCTCGCCAGTTCGTAGATGTCGCGCTTGTGGCCGGAACGCCGACGCGCGACGGCGACCACGAGCACTGTGACTTCTTGGCGTTCGATACGATAGACGATCCGATAGCGCTGGCCGACGGCGCGGACGCTGCGGAACCCGGCAAGCTCGCCGATGAGCGGCTTGCCCTGTTGCTCCGGCGATTTCGAGAGTTGATCGGCCTGTTGACTGATGAGTCGTCTGATCCGGAGGTCCGGGATACCTTCGACGAGCTTGAGGGCGGTCTCAGTCCACGTGATCGCGAAAGCGCGATCCGCGCTCATACGCCGAGGCGCTTCTTGGCCTCCGCATTACTGACCACGCGCTCGCGCTTGAGGTCCTCGAGGCTCTCGCGGAGCGCCCTGACCATCTCGGGGTCCCCGAGGATGTCGAGCGTCTCAACGATGCTCTCGTAGAACTCCCACGGCAAAATCGCGAGCACGGGCTGGCCGCGGCGAGTGATCGTCACCGCGCGCTCCGGTGTCCGGGCGAGTTTCTCGGGGAGGTCGAGCAGTGCTTTCCGCGCTTCTGAGATCGTCAGCTCGGTCATGGTCCCCTCTTGTACACATCAATGTACAAGTGCATGGGCAGATGAGCAAGTGCGGGCCGGAGCACCGGGCCCGACTTGCGGACCCCCGCCTCGCCGACGACGGCCGCCACCTGACCGCGAGGCGAGCGCGCTACCGCAGCTCCCAGCGCGAGGCGGCGTCCGGCACCGGATGCTCGCGCACCCGGCCCTCGCGGGCCAGCTTCTTGAGGTGGGAGGCGACCGACTGGCCGGCCATGGCGTGGAGGTTCTTCGCCACCGCGGCGTAGATCCGCTCGACCAGCGCGGGGATCGTGCTCGGCCCATCGCCCAGCGCCTCGAGGATCTGCCGCTCGCGCAGGAGCCGGTGCTCGATGTACTCGGCGATGAGCGCGGGGCCGTCCTCGACCACGGGGCCGTGGGCGGGATAGATCCGGCGCACGCCGAGCGCCTGCAGGCGCCTGAGCGAGTTCAGGTAGTCCAGCAGATCGCCGTCCTCGGCCGGGATGACGGTCGTGGAGCCAGCCAGCACGACGTCGCCGGTGAAGACGGCGTTCTCCTCCGGCAGGTAGTAGCAGAGATGGTCGGAGGCGTGGCCGGGCGTGTGGATGGCGACGAGCGTGGCGCCGTCGCCCTCGATCCTCTGGCCGTCGCGCAGGGTCTCGACACCCTCGGGCAGATCGGCGTCGCGATGGATCAGCTTGCCGACGTGCAGACCGCGGTACCGCTCGCGCAGGTGGGCCACCCCGCCCAGGTGATCGCGGTGCCGGTGCGTGAGGACGACGCGCGACGGCTGCTTCCAGCCGCGCTCCGTCGAGGTAGCCCTGCAGCCCGCTCATGTAGTCCGGCACGCCGGCGCCGGTGTCGAGCAAGATCGGATCGCTCCGACCGATGAGATAGGTATTGGTTCCCGGCCCCGTCATCATCCCGGGATTCAGCCCCAGCACCCGCCCAACCAGCGGACTCACCGTCGCCGTCTTCGGGAAGTCAGGATCTATCCAGGTCATGACGTCTCCACTTTCGAGCGCCGGCTTCGCCGGCGCAAGCTCTTTCCTGGGGGAGGTTCGGAAGGGGGCGAAGCCCCCTCCGAGCTACACCCCCAGATAGCGGTGCTGGATGTCGGCGCGGGCGCGGAGCTCGGCCGAGGTGCCGTTCCACACCACCCGCCCCTTCTCGAGCACGTAGTGGTGATCGGCCAGGCGCATGAGGGCCTCGACGTGCTTGTCGATCAGCAGGATCGACAGCCCGCTCGTCTTCAGGCGCTCCAGGCAGCCCCAGATCTCGGCGCGGATCAGCGGCGCCAGCCCCTCGGTCGCCTCGTCGAGGATGAGCAGCGTGGGATTCGTCGTCAGCGCGCGGCCGATGGCCAGCATCTGCTGCTCGCCGCCGGAGAGCGTGGCGCCCATGCTGCGGGCGCGGGCCGCGAGCTGCGGGAGCAGCTCGAAGACGCGCTCGACCGTCCACGGCGCCGGCACCCGGCGGCGATTGGCGGCGGTCGCTGTGAGATTCTCGCGCACGGTGAGGTTGGGAAACACCTGGCGCCCCTCCGGCACCAGCCCGATGCCGGCCTGGGCCACGCGGTGCGAGGGCAGGCCGTGCAGCGCGCGGCCCTCGAAGTGCACGCGACCGGTGCGCAGCGGCACGATGCCCATCACCGCCCGCACGGTCGTCGTCTTGCCCATCCCGTTGCGCCCCAGCAGCGTCACCATCTGGCCGGCGTCCACGCCGAGCGTGATGCCGAACAGCACCTGGCTCATGCCGTAGGCCGCCTCCAGCCCCTCCAGCCGCAGCATCAGGCCGGCAGCTCCTCGCCCAGGTAGGCGCGGCGGACCTCGGCGTTGAGCCGGATCGCCTCCGGCGCGCCGGTGGCGATGACGCGGCCGTAGACGAGCACGCTGATGCGATCGGCCAGCGCCCAGACGACGTCCATGTCGTGCTCGACCAGGACGATGGTGTGGCGGCCCCGCAGCGCCCGCAGGAGCCGCACCATCCGCTGCGACTCCTCGAGCCCCATGCCGGCTACCGGCTCGTCGAGCAGCAGCAGGCGCGGCCGCGTGGCCAGCGCCATGGCGATCTCCAGCTGGCGCTGCTCGCCGTGGGCGAGCGTGCCGGCGAGGACGTCGGCGCGGGCGCCGAGCCCGACCTGCTCCAGGATGGCGCGCGCGGGCTCCTGCAGCGCGGCCTCCGCGCGCGCGGCGCGCCAGAATCGGAAGCTGTGGCCGGCGTGGGCCTGCACGGCGAGCGCGACGTTGTCGAGCGCGGTGAACTCCCGAAAGATGCTGGTGATCTGAAACGAGCGTGCCAGCCCACGGTGCGAGCGCGCGGATGCCGGCAGCGCGGTGACGTCGCCGCCGCCGAACCGGATCGTGCCGGCGTCGGGCTGCAGGTCCCCCGAGAGCTGGCCGATCAGCGTGGTCTTGCCGGCCCCGTTGGGGCCGATGATCGCCAGCGTCTCGCCCTCGGCCACG
The DNA here is from genome assembly GCA_963743355.1 of uncultured Candidatus Rokubacteria bacterium. Lineage (GTDB taxonomy): Bacteria > Methylomirabilota > Methylomirabilia > Rokubacteriales > CSP1-6 > AR5. The sequence goes on along the minus strand of CAVUPM010000001.1, from coordinate 1,744,161 downwards.
TCGAGGTCGACGCCGTCGGTGGCGACGAGGCCGCCGAAGCGCTTGCGCAGCCCGCGCACGGCCAGCAGCGGCTCAGCCATCGCGAGCGCCGCCGCCGGGCAGCAGGCTCCACAGCCCACCCCGTGCGTAGAGCACGACCAGCACCAGGAGCGGGCCAAGGATCACCTGCCAGTGCACCGTCCACGCCGCCAGCACGTTCTCGAGCAGCAGGAAGGCCGCCGCGCCCAGCACCGGCCCGGCCAGCGTCCCCATGCCGCCCAGGATGACCATCACCATGATGTCGCCCGAGCGGGTCCAGTGCATGAAGCTCGGCGTCAGGTACTCGGTCTGGTTGGCCAGCAGCGCACCGGCCAGCCCGCACACGGCGCCGGCCAGCACGAACGCCGCGAGCTTGTAGCGGAACGAGGCGACGCCGATGGCCTGCAACCGCGGCTCGTTGGACTTCACGGCGCGGATCACCGCGCCGAAGCGCGCCTCGATCACGCGCTCCCCGACGAGGAGCAGCAGCGCGAGCAGCACCAGCACGACGTAGTAGAAGACGTGGGGGTCGGCGAGGTCGAGCGGGCCGCCGAGCTGGCTGCGACGGGCCAGGCGCATGCCGTCGTCGCCGCCCCACGGCTCGATCGAGATGCCGACGTAGTACAGCATCTGCGCGAAGGCCAGCGTGATCATGATGAAGTACACGCCGCTGGTGCGCAGGGAGACGGCGCCGATGATCAGCGCCGCCAGACCCGACAGCGCCATCGCCAGCGGCCACTGCACCCAGGCGCTGTGGACGCCGTGCAGCGCGGGGATGGCCACCGCGTAGGCGCCGATGCCGAGATAGGCGGCGTGGCCGAGGCTCACCATGCCGCCGTAGCCGAGGATGATGTCCAGGCTGACGGCCGCGATGGCAAAGATCATGATGCGCCGGAAGAGATCGAGGTAGAAGGGCTGGTTCGCCAGGCCGGCGATCAGCGGCACCGCCGCCAGCGCCGCCAGCGCGGCGAGGATCACAAGGCCGCGTCGCCGGCGCGTCATCGGCTCCGGACCGCCGGGAACAGCCCCTGCGGGCGGAAATAGAGCACCGCGGCCATGAGGATGTAGATCAGCATCGAGGCCAGCGCGGGTCCCGCGCTGTCCGCGGCCGCCGGGGAGACCACCGTGGCCAGCATCGGCTTGAGGAACGCCCGGCCCAGCGTGTCGACCATGCCGACGACGACGGCCCCCACCAGCGCCCCCCGGATCGAGCCGATGCCGCCGATGACGATCACCACCAGCACCTCGATCAGCAGCTCCTCGCCCATGCCCGGCTGCACGGTGTAGATCGGCCCGGCCATGAGGCCGCCGAGCCCGGCCAGGGCGGCACCGAAGCCGAACACGACCGTGTAGAGCAGCCGGATGTTCACGCCGAGGGCGGCCACCATCGTGCGGTTGCTGGCGCCGGCCCGGATGAGCATGCCGAGCCGGGTGCGGCCGACCACCACGGAGAGCAGCAGCGCCACCGCCAGGCCGACCAGGATGATGACCGCGCGATAGACCGGGTAGCGCAGCCCCGGCAGGAGCTCCACGAACCCACCCAGCGCGGGCGGCACCGAGGCGAAGAGCGCCGCCCGGCCCCACACGATCGCGACCAGCTCGTTGAAGAACAGGATCAGCCCGAAGGTGGCGAGCACCTGGTCGAGGTGGTCCCGCTCGTACAACGTGCGCAGCGCGATCACCTCGACCAGCATCCCGACCACCAGCGTGGCGAGCAGGGCGAGGACGACCGACGCCGCGAAGGAGCCCGTCCACGTGAGGAACGCGACCGCGAAGTACGCCCCGACCATGTACAGCGAGCCATGGGCGAGATTCACGAGGTTCATGATGCCGAACACCAGCGTCAGCCCGGCCGCCACCAGAAACAGCATCACGCCGAGCTGCAGGCCGTTCAGCATCTGCTCGACGACGAGGAGCCAGGTCAACGGGCGAGCGCTACCACTTCATCGGGCATTCCTGGTGATAGGCGTCCTTGTGGTTCTCGAAGACCGTCTTCTGGATCTGCATCTCGATCTCCCCGCCGGTCCCCTTCACCGAGCGCAGGAGGTAGAAGTTCTGGATCGGGTGGTGGTTGTGGTTGTACGTGAACCGGCCGCGCGTCGATTTGAAGTCGGCCTTGCGCATGGCGGCGACCATGCCCTTCTTGTTCGACAGATCGCCCTTGACCGCCCGCACCGCCGAGTCGATCAGCATGATCCCGTCGTAGCTCTGGGCGCCGTAGAACGTCGGCGTGTAGCCGAACTTCTTCTTGAAGTCGCCGATGTACTTCGCGTTGGCCTCGTTCTTCAGATCCGGGCTCCAGTAGCGGGTCTCGAAGTTGCCGAGGGCGGCGTCGCCCACCGCCGGGATGCTGATCTCGTCCACCGTGTAGACCGAATAGAGCGGGATCTGGTCGCGCAGGCCGGCCTGGGCGTATTGCTTGAGGAACTGGATGCCCATGTCGCCCGGGTAGAACACGAACACCACCTTGGGATTGGCGGCGCGCAGCTGGGTGATCTCGGCCTGGTAGTCTTGCTGGCCGAGCTTGGTGTAGACCTCGCCCACGACCTTGCCTTTGAAGTACCGCTTGAACCCCGAGATCATGTCCTTGCCGGCCGCGTAGTTCGGGGCCATGGCGTAGACGTCGGTGAGCCCCTGGTCCTGCATGAACTTGCCCATGGCCTCGGGCGTCTGATCGTTCTGCCACGACGTGGTGAAGTACAGCTCGTGACACATCTTGCCGGCCAGCTCGTGGGGCCCGGCGTTGGTGCCGACCATGATGGTGCCGGCGCCCGTCACCGTGGGGGCCACCGCCAGCATCACGTTGGACCAGATGACGCCGCTGACGAAATTCACCCGGTGCTTCTTGAGCATCTCGTCGGCGAGCTGCTTGCCGACGTCGGGCTTGCGCTGGTCGTCGCCGTAGATGATCTCGGTCTCGAGGCCGCCGACCTTGCGGCCGAGGTGATCGAGCGCCAGCTCGACGGAGTCCTTCATGTGCTTGCCGATGATGCCGGCCGGACCCGACAGCGACGTGATGAACCCGATCTTCACCGGCTCCGCCGCGCGGGCCTGGACGGCCAGCAGCGCAGCGACGAGGGCAAGAGCGACGGTGACCTTGAGTGTGCGCACGGGTGACCTCCTTCTTGGTGTGAGCGCCCGAGATTCTAGCACGGCGGCGGGCCGGGCAACGTCAGCCGGCGAGCGAGATCACGTAGTTGCCGCTGCCCGACGACGGCCCGTAGCCGTGCACCGTCGCCGCGTAGCGCGTCCCCGCTTCGATCAGCGCGCCGAGCATCATCGCCAGATGCCGGCCGCCCATCTCCGGCTGCGCCGCCTGCGTGTAGTCCGGCAGCCAGGCCCACAGCCGATCGTACTCACCGTCGGCCAGCATCCGCGCGAAGCGGTGATCGAGCTCCTGGTCGGCCGGGGTCGGCCACTTCTCGGGGCCGCGCACGAGCTTGTGCGACACGCTGCCGCTGGCCGCGAACGCGGCGCGCCGCCCGAGGTCGCGCGTGGTCTGCGCGATGAGGCGGCCCCACGCGAACGCCTCGTTCAGATCCGCCGACAGGCACACGGACACCGGCACCATCGGAATCCGCTGCGGCCTGTCCAGGTAACACACCAGCGGCATGACGGTTCCGTAGTCGAGCGGGTAGTGCACGTCGTTGGCCAGCGTGCACGGCAGGCCGGCGGAGTTGCCGCGGTCCACCAGGGCGGCCGCCAGATCGTAGTCGCCCGGGAAGTCATAGGCCACGCCGTGGATCAGCTCGGGCGCCTCCTGCGCGGTCAGCACCCCGCGATGACGCGGGGTGCCGTCGATCACCGTCGGAAAGGTGGTGATCAGGTGGCAGGAATTGACGAGGATCACCTCCGGCGCGGCGGCGGCGACGTCCCGGCCCTGCTCCACCAGGCCGTCGCGCACCGCCTTGAAGTCCGGGTGGGCGAGCTTGCCGGCGAAGGCGGCGTCGTAGGTGCAGTACCGCGGCGTGTGCGCGGTGAGGTAGACGCGATTGAGACCGGCCATCAGAGCCCCCTCCGCCCGGGGTCGATCCACGGCTGGCCGCTCCTGGCGACCCGGGGCTCCTTACTCTAGCGCGGGATCCAGGCGATCGCGTCGATCTCCACGCTGGCCTCCGCCGGGGTCAGCGTCGCACGCTCTCGAAGATCACCCGGCCGCCGCGCAGCGTGTACCGCACCCGCGCCAGCGCCCGGATGTCGCGCTCGGGGTCGCCCTCGACCACCGCGACGTCGGCGTCGAGGCCGGCGGCCAGCCGCCCGCTCCGCGCGGCCACGCCGAAGCGCTCGGCCGGAGCCGTCGTCAGCGTGGCGAGCATCTGCGCGTACGACAGCCCGGCGCGCCGCAGGTACACGTACTCGTCGGTCGGATCGTAGTCGGTCATGTAGCCGACGTCGGTGCCGAACAGGATCTGCCCGCCGAGGTCGGCGAACGCCTTCACCTGCGCCTCGCCGGTGGCAAGGACGCGCGCGACGATCGCCGGCGGCAGGCCGGCCCGGCCCAGCTCGTACGGCCACAGCTTGAGCGTCGGCGTCAGCGCCATGCCGCGCTCGCGCATGCGGGCCGGCAGTGAGCGGTCCCACGGCCCGTCGGCCTCCGAGGGAAACGTGTGGGCCAGGATGTCGACGCCGCCCTCGAGCGCCGCTCGCGCGCCGGGACTGTTCGAGGGATGCGCGACGACCACTTTGCCCCGCCGGTGCGCGGCCTCCACCGCCGCCCGTACGATCTCGACCGGCATGAGGACGATCCGGTTCGGCTCGGCGTACGAGCCGGTGAAGAGCTTCACCGCGTCGGCGCCGGCCCCGAGCATCCTCGCCACCATCGGTTCCGCGTCCGGCGGCGTCGTCAGCTCGGGCAGCCGCGCGGGGAGCACGTAGAACGGGCTCCCCCCGGCCGGCACGAAGCCGCCGCCCGCCGTCAGGATCGCCGGCCCGGGGATCTCTCCGCTCTCGATGCGGCGACGGAGCGCCAGCGTGTTGGGCGGGTACGAGCCGGTGTCCAGCACGCGGACGACGCCGTACGAGGTGAGCATGGCGCGCAGCGCCGCCGCCAGCCGCTCCGCCGGCGCGGAGTCGGCCCCACTCCAGACCGGCTGCGTGAAGTGCACGTGGCTGTTCCAGAACCCGGCGCTGACGGTGGCGCCCGTGCAGTCGAGCACGACCGCGCCGGACGGCACCCGGACCTCGCCGCGCGCGCCCACGGCCGTGATGACGCCACGCTCCACCACGACGACGCCGTCGGGGATCGCCGCGGCGCCGGGCGCCGGCTGCACGCGCCCGCCGACGAGCGCGAGCGCCGGTCGAGCCGACCCCGTCTCCGCGGACCTCGCACCCTCCCCGGCCGTGCACCCGGCGGCCAGCATCGCCAGCATGACCGCGAGCCCGCGCCTCACGCGCCGTCTCCCCGAAGGCGCCGGGCGACGTCCTCGGGAATCGGCATGGCCTGCAGCGGCTCCTGGGGCGAGGCCGGCCGCTTCACCCAGGCGCGGACCTCGAAGCCGGCGGCGCACAGCCGGCCATCGACCGAGATCTCGTACTCCATGCGAAACGTCTTCTCCTTCACCCACGCCACCACCGCGCGGATCTCGAGCGTGTCGCCGTAGCGGACCGGTGAGGCGAAGCGCGAGCCCGATTCCAGGATCGGCACGCCGACGATGCCGTGCTTGGGAAAGAGCTCGGGCCACGGCAGGCCGAGCGCGGCGAACAGCGTCTCGCAGCCGAGGTCGTACCACTCGAAGAAGCGCGGGTAGAAGACGATGCCCGCGGCGTCGACGTCACCCCAGCGCACCGGCAACGCGGTGGTGTGCCGGGCGCCCATCACCCGTGCTCGGCCCACTCGCGCAGGACGTAGCGCTGCAGCTTGCCGGTGACCGTTCGCGGCAGCTCGTCCACGACGCGGATCTGGCCGGGCCGCTGGTGCGTCGGCAGCTTGTCCGCCGCGTGGGCGGCCAGCGCCTCGACCAGCGTCTCGGCCTGACGGGCGCCGCGCGACACCACGAACGCCACGGTCTTGAGGAGGCCGCCGTCGCCGATCGCGCCCACCACGCCGGCCTCCAGCACGTCGGGATGCGAGCGCAGCACGGCCTCCACCTCGCCGGGCGTCACCCACTGCCCGGCCACCTTGAAGCGCTCGTCGTCCCGCCCGTCGTGATAGTAGAACCCGTCGGCGTCGCGCGTCAGGACGTCGCCGGTCTGGAACCACTCGCCGGCGAACGCGCGGCGAGAGACGTCGAGCCGGTTCCAGTAGGTCGTGCTACACGACGGCGTGCGCACGTGCAGCACGCCCGGCTCGCCGTCCGCCGCCGCGCGTCCCTCGGCGTCGAGCAGCCGCACCTCGGTGCCGGGCACCGGCTGGCCGGCCGAACCCGCCCGGCTCCGGCCGGGACGGTTGGCCAGCACCATGAAGATCGTCTCGGTGGCGCCGAGACCGTCCAGCATCTCCACGCCGAAGCGCTTGCGCCAGGCGAAGTACAGCTCGGGCGGCAACCGCTCACCCGCCGAGACGCACGCCCGCACCGAGCGGAACGCGTCGGCCGGCAGGTCGGCGCGCAGCAGGCGAGCGTAGAAGGTCGGCACCGAGAAGAACAGCGTGGGCTCGAAGGTCCGCAGCACGTGCAGCACGCTGGCGGGCTCCGGCCACGCGGGGTCCAGGTACGTGGGCGCGCCGAGGTAGAGCGGGATCAGCAGCGCGTTGCCGAGGGCGTAGGCGAAGAACAGCCTGGAGGTCGCGAAGGTCCGGTCCTGCTCGCTCGCCTGCAGGACGTCGATGCCGTAGTGGCGACAGGCGAGCAGGTTCCGGTGGACGTGCACCGCGGCCTTGGGCCCGCCGGTGGTCCCCGACGTGTAGAGCCAGAAGGCCATCTCGTCGCCGCTCACCGGCTCCGGCACGCACTCGGGCTCCGCCGCCGCCAGCAGAGCCCGGAAGCTCGTCGTGCCCTCGCCGGTCGCCAGGACCGCGCGCAGGTACGGCAGATCGACCAGCGACGGGCGCAGCTGGGCCAGCAGCGCGGCGTCGCCGACGAGCACGCGGGCCCGGCTGTCGCGCAGCATCGTCGCCCACTCCGCCGCGGGCAGCCGCGTGTTGAGCGGCACCGCCACCGCGCCGATGCGGAGGGCGCCGAGGAACACCGCCACCCACTCGATCCCGTCGGGCAGCAGCAGGGCGACGCGCTGCTCGACCTCCACGCCGAGGCCGCGCAGCGCATTGCCCACCCGCCCCACGCGCTCCAGCAGCGCGCGATAGGTCAGGGTTTCGGTCGGGGTGACGATGGCGGGACGATCGCCGGCGCCGGCGCCGATCGGTGTCGTCCAGGAACGCGCTGACCGCGTTAGCCACGGCTCGTGTATAGCACGGCGACCGCGACCGGGTTCAGCGCGGCTGACCGATCACGCCCTCCACGAGCCAGTCCATCTTGCCGAGATCGGTGAGCGGGAACGCCTCGCCCGCCTTGACGCGCTCGACGCCCTTGTTGTCCCGGAGCGGCCCCTGGAACGGATGCGCCTTGCCGGCCGCGAACTCGTCCTTCCGCGCGTTCACCAGGCCCACGGCATCGGCGGGCACGGCGGGGCCGAACGGCGCCAGCGTCAGGAAGTCGTCCTTCAGGCTGCCCAGGATGTTCTCGCTCTTGAAGGTGCCGGCCAGCACGTCACGGACGAAGCGCGTGTAGAGGTTCCCCCAGGTGAAGGCCACGCCGCTGATCCAGCCTTTCGGCGCGAACTTCTGGGCGGCGAGCGAGTGGAAGCCCATGGCATACGCGTTGCGCTTCTCCGCGACCTGCACGACCGTGATGGGTGAGTCGACGATGACGCCCAGCACGTCCACGCCCTGGTCCAGCAGCGCGTTCGCCGCCGTCGCCTCCTTGCCGCGATCGAGGAAGGTGCCGGTGAAGACGACGCGAGTCTCGACCTTGGGGTTGACCGCCCTCGCGCCGAGCTCGAAGGCGTTGACGTTGGCCAGGAAGAACGAGATCGGCAGCGCGACGACATAGCCGATCTTGTTGGTCTTCGTCGTCTTGCCCGCCGCCATGCCCATCAGATAGAAGGCTTCCGGCGTGCTGGCCCAGTACGTCGTCACGTTGGGCAGGCGCTTGTAGCCGCCGGGATGGACGAACTTCACCTCCGGGTACTTCGCCGCCACCCGCAGCGCCGGCTCGAGATAGCCGAAGGAAGCCGCGAAGATCAGCCGCGCGCCCTGCCTGATCATGTTCTCCATCACGCGCTCGGCGTCGGCGCCCTCCGCCACGTTCTCGACCTGGATCACCTCGACCTCGGGCAGGTTCTTCTTCATCACGGCGATGCCGTCGGCGTGCGCCTGGTTATAGCCGCCGTCGTTGACGGAGCCGAGGTGCACGACGCCGACCTTCAGCTTGGGATCCGCGGTCTCGCCCGTCGCCGTCACGGCGATGACGGCGATGGTGCTCAGGATCGCGACGAGGCTCCGGCTCATGGTGGTGGACCCTCCCTGGTCAGGGTGTTCCCTGGAACACGCGCCCGAGGCTGCCGGGCGCGGCATGTCGGTGCGCGCCTCGCCCCACCGCGAGCACCGCGAGGCTCAGCAGGTAGGGCAGCATGTCGAGAATGAACGGTGAGATCGGGACACCGCGGGCCTGCATCGAGAGCTGCAGCGAGATGGCGCCCCCGAAGAGCAGCGCGCCGCCGACGGCGCGCAGCGGGTGCCAGCGGGCGAAGATCACCAGCGCCACCGCGATGAAGCCGCGGCCGGCCGTCATCCCCTCGGACCAGGTGCGGGCGACGCCCAGGGACAGGTGCGCGCCGGCGATGCCACCGAGCAGCCCCGCCACGAAGAGCGCCTGGTACTGCAGCACGTGCGGATCGCGGCCGGCCGCGAACGCCGCCACCGGGTTCTCGCCCACCGCCCGCACGGTGAGCCCCCACCGCGTCGAGCGGAACACCCACCAGATCAGCCCCGCGAGCGGCACCGCGCCGTAGACGAGGGCGTCGTGGTCGAAGAGCGCGGGACCCAGCACGGGAACGTCGGCGAGCACCGGCACCCTCAGCTCGGGCAGCCCCGCGATCGGGCTGCCGACGTAGCGGACGCCCATCAGCGCGCTGAGACCGATGCCGCAGAACATCAGCGCGAGGCCCGTCGCGAGCTGGTTGGCGCGCCGGGCGAGGACGAGGTAGGCGAACACCAGGTTGAAGACCCCACCGGCCAGCGCCGCCACGACGACGGCGACCGCCGTGCTGCCCGTGTGGAAGGCGGCGACGAAGCCGCTGACCGCGCCGACCAGCATCACGCCCTCCAGGCCGAGGTTCACGACGCCCGCCCGCTGGCTGATCAGCTCGGCCAGGGTGGCATAGAGCAGCGGCGTGCCCGACAGGATGGCGCCCGAGAGCAGGCTGCGCACGAGGGCGGCCATCAGCGGCGCGCGCCCTGGCGCCCGAGAACGACGAAGAGCATCACCGCCAGCAGGATGTTGACCACGGAGCCGGGCAGCGCCTGCGTCATCTGCAAGATGTCGCCGCCCGCCGTGATGACGGCGAGACCAAACGCTGCCGCCACGATGCCGGCGGGGTGGCCGCGGGCCATCCAGGCGATGAGGAAACCCGAGTAGCCGTAGCCCGGCGACAGACTCGGGCGGAGCCGGCCCTGGATCGCGGAGACCTCGGCCATGCCGGCGAGCCCGGCCAGCCCGCCGCCGATGAACATCAGCACCACGACATAGCGCCCGATCGGGATCCCGGTGCGCCGGGCGGCCTCGGCGTTGCCGCCGATCGCGCGCACCTCGAGTCCCCAGCGCGTCCGGCGCATCACGAGTGCCCACAGGACGAGCGCGGCGAGGGCGAAGACCAGCCCGAGATGGATGCGCGTCGTCCCGAGCGTCGGCAGGATCGCCGCCGGGACGAACTCGGCGGTCTGCGGGTAGTTGACGCCCTCGGGATCCTTCCACGGCCCGAAGACCGCGAAGCTCACGAGCAGGACCGCCACGTAGTTCATGAGCAGCGTCGAGATGGTCTCGCTCACCCAGCCCCGGGCGTGCAGGACACCGGACGCCGCCGCCCACAGGCCGCCGCCGAGCGCGCCGGCCACCGCCATGACGACCAGCAGCAGCCAGCCGGGCAGGAAGGCCAGATGCAGCGCCGCCCCCGTCGCGGCCAGGGCACCGATGAACAGCTGGCCCTCCCCGCCCACGTTGATCAGCCAGATGCGCCCCGGGACCGCGACCGCCAGCCCGGTCAGCATGAGGGGGATCATCTTCACGATGGTCTCGGACCACCCGTACGCCGTGCCGAGGGTGCTGGCGACGACGTCGAGATCTGCGTCGGCGCCAATCCGCTCTTTCCGATCGCCCCGCTCAACGGCGCCGGCACGCCGACGGGCATCGACGTCCGCAAGGTGGTCCGCACCGGCCTCGTGCCGAAGATCAACACCGCCATCGCGCACGCGAAGGCGCCGCGGATGATCGGCGCGGGAATCGCGACGCCGCCGGCCGAGCCGTTCGTGGCGGCGCTGCTGGCGTTCGGCGAGGCGTATCCCGGCTGACGTGCCCGCGCGCGCCCTCGTCCGGCGATCGTTCTACCAGGACTCGATGGTCCTCATGCAGGTGGCCGCCGAGCTGCGCGCGCTACCCGGCGTGCGGGAGGCGGCCGCCCTCATGGGCACTCCGGCCAACCAGGAGGTGCTGGCGGCAGCCGGGCTCGCCATGCCCGAGACGAGGAGTGCGACCGCCGGCGACCTGCTCCTCGTCGTGGATGCCGACACCGAGGCGGCGGCGGAGACCGCCCTGGCGGCCGGCGCCCGCCGGCTCGATGAGCGGCACGAGGCGCGCGAGGCCACGGGCCGCGTCCTGGCCCGCACGCTGGAAGGCGCGCTCCGCCAGATGCCGGACGCGAACCTCGCGCTGATCTCCGTGCCCGGCGCCTACGCGAAGCTGGAGGCGATGGCGGCCCTCCGGCGCGGCCTGCACGTGTTCCTGTTCAGCGACAACGTCCCCCTCGCCGACGAGGTGGAGCTCAAGCGCTTCGCGGTGCAGCAGCGTCTGCTCTGCATGGGCCCCGATTGCGGCACGGCGTACGTGAGCGGCGTCGGCCTCGGATTCGCGAACGTCGTCCCGCGGGGCCGCGTGGGCTGCGTCGCCGCCTCCGGCACCGGTCTTCAAGCGGTCGCCGCGGGCCTGGCCGCGCTCGGTGAAGGGATCTCGCACGGCCTGGGCGTCGGCGGCCGGGATCTCTCCGCCGAGGTCGGCGGCGCCATGACCGAGCTCGCCCTCGAGGCCCTCGCCGCCGATCCGTCGACCAAGGCCGTCGTCGTCGTGTCCAAGCCGCCGGCGCCCAGCGTGCTGCCGGCGCTGGAGAAGGCGATCGCGGCTGTGCGCAAGCCCGTCGTCGTCTGCTGTCTCGGGGCCACCCCGCGCGCCGGCGCGCCCGGCACCTGGGTCACGACGCTGGACGACGCCGCGGCCGCGGCGGCGGCAGCCGTGCGCGGGCAAACCTGGACGCCGACACTCTTCAGCGATCCCGCCACGGTCCGTGCGCGTCTCGCGGGCCTCCAGGCACGCGGCAACGTGCTGGGGCTCTACACGGGCGGCACGCTGGCCCACGAGGCTCACCTGATCCTCGAGCCGCTCCTGGGATCGGTCCCGCATCGCGTCGTCGACCTCGGCGACGACGAGTACACTCGCGGCCGGCCGCATCCGATGATCGATCCGTCGCAACGTGAGGCGATGGTGCGCGAGGCCGGCGACGCTCGTGACGTCGGCGTGCTGCTCCTCGACCTCGTCCTCGGCCGAGCCGCCCATGCCGATCCGGCCCGCCCGCTCGCCGCGGCCATTCGTGACGCGCGCGCACGCGCCGCGAAGGACAGTCGTGCGCTCGTGGTCGCGGCGTCGGTCGTGGGGACCGCGCAGGACCCCCAGGGGCTTGCCTCCCAGCTCGCCGCGCTCGAAGGTGCCGGCGCCGTCGTGCTGCCGTCCAACGCCGAGGCGGCCCGCTTCGCCGCGCTCGCGCTCGTGCCCGACCTGGCGGCGCGGCTGCTCGGGGGCGCGCGGTGAGTGTCGAGACGCTGCTCGCTCGTCCGCTGCGTGTGATCAATCTCGGCCTCGAGGTCTTCGCGCGCGAGGTCGAAGCCGCCGGGGTCGAGGTCGTGCACGTCGACTGGCGGCCGCCGGCCGGCTCGCCCGACGTGGCCGCCCTGCTCGCTCGGCTGGACGACGAATCATGACAACGAAACCCCGGGCCGTGGTTGCGGGTTGCCTTGACACCCACCGCCCCCCCGCCTAGTCTCGGCTCCTGCTACATCCGAGATTGCACGACGGAGGAAGCCATGAACTCCCGACGCCGACTCGGCCCTGTCCTCGCAGCCCTCGTGCTCGGTGGCTCGCTCGGCGCCGCCCCCGTCGCCGCCCAGCCTCAGGGCGAGCTCACCTACGCCATGCACGTGACGGTGGCGCCCGCCTGGTTCGATCCGGCCGACAACACCGGCATCGCCACGCCCTTCATGGTGCAGGAGGCGCTGCACGACGCGCTCGTCAAGCCGATGCCGCAGAGCCTCATGGCGCCGAGCCTGGCCGAGTCCTGGACGGAGAGTCCCGACGGGCTGCGCTACGAGTTCGTCCTGCGCCGTGGCGCCACCTTCCACAACGGTGAGCCGGTGACGGCCGAGGACGCCCGCTTCAGCTTCGAGCGTTACCGGGGCGCGGCCGCCAAGCTCCTGAAGGGCAAGGTGAAGGCGGTCGAGACCCCGGCGCCCAATCGTATCCGCTTCGTGCTGGTCGAGCCATGGCCGGACTTCCTGACCTTCTACGCGACGCCCGCCACCGGGGCAGCCTGGATCGTGCCGAAGAAGTACGTCGAGCAGGTCGGCGACGAGGGATTCAAGAAGCATCCGATCGGGGCGGGCCCCTACCGCTTCGTCAGCCACCGGCCGGGCGTCGAGGTGGTGCTGGAGGCCTACGACAAGTACTGGCGCAAGACGCCGGCGGTCAAGCGGCTCGTGATGAAGGTGGTGCCGGAGGAGCCGACCCGGCTGGCGATGCTCAAGAAGGGCGAGGCGGACATCGCCTATCTCATGACCGGCCCGATCGCCGAGGAGATCAAGCGCACACCGGCGCTCAAGCTGGTGCCCTCGGGCGGGCAATGGGTCACGGCGATCTGCATGCTGGACCAGGGCGACGCCAGGTCACCGTGGCGCGATGTGCGCGTGCGCCTGGCCGCCAGCCACGCCATCGATCGCAAGAGCATCGCCGAGGCCGACAGCCTCGGCGCCTCGCCGCCGATGGGCTCGCTCATCCCCTCCGGGGTCGAGTTCGCGCTACCGACCGAGCCGCACGCCTACAACCCGGCGAGGGCCAAGGCGCTGCTCGCCGAGGCCGGCTACCCGAACGGCTTCGACGCGGGCGAGCTGATCGGCACCGTGCAGTTCTCGATGACCGCGGAGGCCGTCCTCAACAATCTGCAGGCGGTCGGCATCCGCGCCCGATTCCGCACGATGGAGCGGGTGGCCTACCTGACGGCCTGGAAGGACAAGAAGCTCAAGAATCTATTGTTCTGCGGCGCCGGCGGCTACGGCAACGCCGCCACCCGGATCGAGAACTACTACGTCACCGGCGGCACCTACTCGCCCGGCGGCCACCCCGACCTCGACGACCTGTTCCAGCAGCAGGCCCGCGAGCCGGACCGCCGCAAGCGCGAGACGCTCTTGCACCGCATCCAGCAGCTCGCCAACGAGCGCGTGCTCTACCTGCCGATCTACGCGCTCTACTTCAACAACGGCGTGGGGCCGCGCGTGCAGGAGCCGACGCTGGGCCGCATTCCGCTGCACTACTACACGGCGCCTTTCGAGGATCTGCGGCTCAAGTGACCCGGCGCGCCTTCCTCGGCGGGGTCACGATCGCGGGCGTTCCGACCTGGGGCCGAACGGCTCCGGACGGAACTCGCCGTCGCGGGCCTCCAGGAACGCCTTCAGTCCGCCGGTCCGCATCAGCTCCAGCAGCTCGCCGCGCTGCGCGTCGTAGGAGGCGTGGGCCATGGCCGAGAACGGGACGTTCATGAGCATCCCCGCGCCCAGCCCCATCGCCAGCAGGCCATAGCAGGTGATGGCCTTGTTCAGCCGCACCGACGGCTCCGGCACCCGGGCGATCCGCTCGGCGAGCGCGCGCGCCTTGGGCAGGAGCTGATCGCAGCGGCACCACCTCGTTGACGAGACCCAGGCGCAGGGCCTCGGCGGCGTCCAGATGGTCGCCGGTCAGCCCGTAGCGGTGCGCCGCCTTCCAGCCGGCGAGGGCGGCGAACAGGATCGTCGTGTTGGAGGTGTGGCGGACCTCGGGCTGGGCGAAGACGGCGTTGTCGGCGGCGATGGTGATGTCGGCCGCCAGCGAGTACCAGAAGCCGCCGCCCATCACCCAGCCGTGGACGGCGGCGATGACGGGCGTGGTCAGGTGCCAGAGGTGGATGAGCCGCTGGGCGGAGGCGGCGTCGCGCGTCCACCAGTCGTGGATGAACTCCGCGTGCTCGACGCCGGTGCCGTCCAGCGGGGCCCGGCCGTCGGGGCGGCGCGCGATGTCGTAGCCGGCCGAGAAGCCGCGGCCAGCGCCGGTCAGGATGATCGCGCGGACCTCGCGGTCGGCGTCGGCCTCGTCGAGGGCGCGGTGCAGCTCGGCCGTCATCTGGGGGCTGATCGCGTTGAGGGTGTCGGGCCGGTTCAGCGTGATCGTGGCCACCGGCCCCGACCGGTCGTAGAGGATCGTCTCGTAAACCATCGCGCTCTATCTCCTGTCTGTTTGAATGGGGGCCCCGATATGGCCCCCATACCCCCGACGCTCGGGCCGCCCCGGCGGCGCCGTGGCGGCCCTCGAACCCCGACTCTTAGTCGAACTCCAGCAGCCAGTCCACCGCGACCACGCCGCGCCCCTGGTCGAGGACGACGAGCGGGTTGAGGTCGAGGGCCCGCAGCGAGGTCCGGTGCGCCTCGGCCAGGCGGGCCACGCGCACGAGGACGTCGGCCAGCGCGGCGACGTCGGCCGGCGGGCGGCCGCGCGCGCCCCGGAGCAGCCCGGCGCCGCGCAGCTCGTCGAGCATGGCCCGGGCCTCGGCGTGGTCGAGGGGTGGCACGCGCACCGCGACGTCGCGGAGGATCTCGACGAACACACCGCCGAAACCACAGACGATGGCGGGGCCGAAGAGGGGATCGCGCTTGACGCCGAGGATCATCTCGGTGCCCCCCGCCAGCATGGGCTGCACGAGCACGCCCTCGAGGCGGGCGGCCGGCGCCCGCCGGTGCACCTCGGCGAGCATGGCGGCGACGCTCTCGCGTACCGCCGGGGCGTCGGCGCAGCCGAGGCGCACGCCGCCCACGTCGGTCTTGTGCAGGATGTCGGGCGAGTCGATCTTCAGCGCCACCGGGTAGCCCAGCGCTTCCGCCGCGCGCACGGCCTGCTCGGCGTCCTTGGCGGCGCGGGTCTCCGCCAGCGGGATCCCGAACTCTCGCAGCAGGCGCGCGGCCTCGGCGCCGGAGAGCACGCCGGCGCCCGGCGCCGGCCGGGCGGCGGCGGCGGGCGGGGGCGGGCCGGCCGGGCGGTCGAGGAAGCGCCGGTACGCGCGCAAGTTGCGCAGCGCGAGCAGCGCGGTCTCGGAGCCCTCCAGGAAGGGGATGCCCACCTCGGCCAGCGGGCCGACGACCTCCTGGTCGAGATCGCCGCCGGGGAAGGAGTTGAAGCACAGCACGAGCCGGTCGGTTCCGCGGCGCACGGCCTCGACGAGCACCTGGGCGTAGGCTCTGGCCGGGGCGCCGCCGCCCGGCGCGGGAACGTTGGCGCGGGTGTTGAACGCCACCACGTCGATGCTCTCGTCGTGCAGCAGCACGTCGATCAATCGCGGGAAGAGGGTCGGGTTCTCGTACATGGCGCCGGTGCCGTCGAGCGGGTTGCGGGGGTTGGCGAAGTCGGGCATGAAGGCGCGCAACGCGTCCACGGTCGGCGCCGCCAGCGGGGGCAGCTCGATCCCGACGCGCTCGGCCACGTCCGACAGGTTCCCGCACTCCCCCCCGAGGCCGCTCAGGACGGCCAGCCGCCCGGCCGGGCGCTGAAACCCGCCGGCCATCGACATGAGCGCGAGCGTGTCGATCATTTCGTTGAGGCCCGTGACCTGCACGATCCCGCTCTGCTTGAGCGCGGCCTCGACGATTTCGGGCGCGCCCGCCAGCGAGCCGGTGTGGGCGAGCATGGCCTGCCGCGCGTTCTCCGAGCGTCCGACCTTCAGCGCCACGAGGGGCTTGCCGAGCGCGCGCGCCCGCGCCGCCACCGCGCGCAGCCGGTCGGGCCGCTTGAACCCCTCGACGAACACCCCGATGACGGCGGTGGCCTCGTCCTCGACGAGGAACTCGACGTAGTCCTCGACGCCGAGCCCGGCCTGGTTGCCGCAGGAGACGATGTAGCTCAGGCCGACCGCGCGCTGGCGCATCAGATGCTCGGCGATGGCGTGGCTGAAGCCCCCACTCTGGGAGACGAGCGCGACCCGCCCCGGCCGCGGCTCGGCCATGTCGGCGCTGAACGTCGCCGCGCCGAGCCCGATGTTGAAGACGCCGTAGCAGTTCGGCCCGCAGATGAGCAGGCCGCGCTCGGTAGCGAGGCGCTCCAGCGCGGCCTGGCGGGCCTGGCCGGCCGGCCCTGCCTCGGCGAACCCGCTCGACAGCACGATGGCGGCGCGCACGCCGCTGTCGATGGCGGCCGTCAGCACCGCCGGCACCTGCTCGGCCGGAATCGCCACCACCACCGAGTCGGCGGGCTCCGGCGTCGAGGCCAGGTCGGGATAGCAGGGCAGGCCGAGGACGGTGTCGTACTTGGGGTTGATCGGGAAGATGCGGCCGCGATAGCCGAAGCGCTGCAGGTTGCCGACCACCCGCGTCGCCCGGCTCATCCGCTGGGAGGCGCCGATGACGGCGATGCTGCGCGGCCGCATCAACGGCGTGAGGTCGCGCGGGCGGGGCTCGGTCACGGCCGCCGCACCGCGCGCCCGGGCGCGCCAGTGCCGTCGATGAGGTGACCGCCGCGCATCGACAGATCGTCCAGAGGTCCGCTCCCGCGCCAGGCGTCCGCCGCGGCGCGGAGCCCATGGTAGCAGGGCCGGGCGTCGACGTGGAGTGTGGTACACCTTGCCCACCATGAACGGCGGGCAACGGTGTGCCGGGAAGATCGTCCTCGTGACGGGCGCCCAGCGCGGCATCGGGCGCGCCATTGCCGTGCGGTTCGCCGAGGCCGGGGCCGACGTGGCGCTCAACTTCCTCGACGACAAGGCGGCCGCCGAGTCCGCGGCGGCGGAGATCGCCGCCCTCGGCCGGCGGGCCACGACGATCGCCGCCAACATCTCGAAGCCCGAAGAGGCGCGGCGCCTCGTGGCCGATGCCGAACGAGCCCTCGGCCCCATCGACGTCCTCGTCAACAACGCCGGCATCTTCCCCCGCGCCCCGTTCCTCGACCTCACCGAGGAGACCTGGGACGCCGTGCTCGACACGAATCTCAAAGCCACGTTCGTCTGCGCCCAGGAGGCGGCCCGCCGCATGGTGGCGGCGGGCCGGCCGGGGGCGATCATCAACCTCTCGTCCGGCGCGCCGTACCGCGGCTCGATGCGCGCCACCGCCTACATGGCGAGCAAGCTCGGCATCGTGGGGCTCACCCGCGGCATGGCCCGCGAGCTCGCCCCGCACGGCATCCGCGTCAACGCCGTCGCGCCCGGGATCACGAACACCGCGATGCCGCGCCTGGGCAACACCGAGGAGGCGCTAGCCGCGCTCGGCCGGAGCAACCCGACCGGCCGCCTCGCCGAGCCCGAGGACATCGCGGACGTCGTCGTCTTCCTCGCCACCGACGACGCTCGCCACCTCATCGGCCAGTTGATCCACGTCAACGGCGGCGACTATCACGGGTAGCCGACCGCGAACTTCACGCCGAAGAAGTGGGGAACCGGTTCTGCTTCCAGTCGAAGTCCTTCCAGAAGGCGTGCACGCGGTCGACAACCCCGTGGAACTTGTGCCGGCCGTCGGCGTGCGCGGCCCACAGCTCGTCGAGTGAGCGGAACTGGGCGAGGTAGCCGAGGCCGTATTCCGCCGGCTCCGCCATCTTCATCTCGCCGGCGACGAAGCGCCGGTAGCCCTCGCCGGGGTGGATCCAGAACGCCTCCGAGGTCTCCTCGGTGAAGAGCGCCGGTGCCTGGTCGGCGGGCACGCGGCACAGGAAGAAGCGCGCGGTGAAGCGGATCGGGCTCGAGGTGGGCGTGATGAAGTGCGAGAGGTAACGCAGCCCCCGCAGGTCGCACCGCCACCGCTCGCGTGCCAGCAGCACGGGCAGCGGCGTCCCCGCCATCAGCTCCTTGCGCAGGCTGGTGATGAGCTCGCGGGTGGCGCGATCGCGCCCGTCGACCGCCCGGCCGCCGGCGTCGCAGGCGAACAGGATGCCGCTCTCCTCCAGCAGCTCCCGCACCGCCGTCACCCAGAACGCGAGCGCGGGCCCGCCGTCGTGACCGGGGAACGTCGCCTCCGCCGCCGCGACGTCCACACCGTGGCAGCAGGCCAGCGCGTCAGCGGCGCCGTCGGCCGCATCGACCCGGCCGCCCGGGAACGCGTAATAGCCGCCGAGGAACTTCATCGTCTGGTGGCGGCGGATCATCCACACTTCGAGCGGCTCCGCCGCCCCCGATGGCGACTCCCGCACGATGACGACGGACGCGGCGGGCCGGGGCACGGCGGGGACGGCCGTTGGGTCGGACATGGGATCTATACTTTACGCCACGGCGGCCGGCATGGACGTCGTCCTCGGTACGACACGCCCATCCAACTCACCCGCTACAGATTGATCAGCTGCGCCACGCGCTCCCGGTGCCACGTCGCATCGCCGAACGTGAACTCCGACGACTTGGCGCGCTTGAAGTACAGGTGCAGGTCGTGCTCCCAGGTGAAGCCGATGCCGCCGTGCAGCTGGATGCCGGCGCCGGCCGCCTTGCGGAAGGCGTCGGAGACGTAGGCCTTGGCCATCGAGGCGGCCAGCGGCGCCTCCGGCACGTTCTCGTCGACCGCCCACGCGGCGTAGTACGTCAGCGACTTGGCGTTCTCGATCTCCACCAGCATGTCGGCGGCCTTGTGCTTGACGCCCTGGTAGGAGCCGATCGGCTTGCCGAAGGCGATCCGGATCTTCGCGTACTCCGTGGTCATGTCCAGCACGCGCTGGGCGCCGCCGCACATCTCCGCGCACAGCGCGACGGTGGCGCGGTCGAGCACGCGGGCCAGCGGCGCCCACGCGGCGTCCTTCGGCCCCAGCAGCGCGTCGGCGCCGACGGTGACGTCGGCGAACGTCACCTCGCACAGCTTGCGCGTCTGGTCCATCGTCGGCAGCAGCTTCACGTCGACGCCCTTGGTGGCCCGGGGGACCAGGAACAGGCTCAGCCCCTCCTCGGGCCGCTTGCCCTCGCGCGTGCGGGCGACGACCACGAGGACGTCGGCCAGGTGGGCGTCCAGCACGAACAGCTTGGTGCCGCTCAGCGTGAAGGCGCCGCCACTCTCGCGCGCGGCCACGGTGACGGCGGCGGCGTCCCAGCGGGCGTTGGGCTCGGTGAAGGCCAGCGTGGCCTTGGCCTCGCCCGCGCTGATCTTGCCGAGCCACTCCGCCTTCTGGGCCGCCGAGCCGGACTCGAGGATGGTCAGCCCGCCGAGCAGCACGGTGGAGAAGAACGGACCCGGCATGACCGCCCGCCCCATCTCCTCCATGAGGACGCTCAGGTCGACGAAGCCCAGGCCGGTGCCGCCGTACTCCTCCGGGTAGATCAGGCCCAGCCAGCCCTGCTCGGCCAGCTTGGCCCAGAAGTCGTCGGTGACACCGGCCGGCTCGGCCATGCGCGTGCGGACGAACTCGGAGGTGCACTCGTTCTCGAGGAACTTGCGCGCGGTGGCCCGGAGAAGCTCCTGCTCCTGGTTGAATCCGAAGTCCATGGCGCTCTCCCTCTACCCCTTCGGCAGGCCCAGCACGCGCTCGCCGATGATGTTCTTCTGGATCTCCGTGGTGCCGCCCTCGATCGAGTTGGCGCGCGAGCGCAGGAAGCCGTACTGCCACACGCCGCCGTCGATCGCCCGGTCGGAGCCCTTGATGAGCTGCGAGTACGGTCCCTCGATCTCCATCGCCAGCTCTTGCAGCTTCTGGTGCGTCTCGACCCAGCCCATCTTGCCGGCGGAGGCCTCCGGCCCCGGCAGCTCCCCCTTCAACAGCCTGGTGATCGCGCGGGCGCCCGTGTACTTGAGCGCCTCGGTGTCGATCCAGAGCTGCGCGAGCTTCTGGCGCAGCAGCGGGTCCCGGGTGACGGCGCGACCCGTCTTCTCCACGCGCCGGCCCATCTCGATGAGCGACTCCAGCGCGATGCGCAACCTTACTTGAAGACCGAAGCCCAGCGCCAGCCGCTCGTACATGAGCGTGGTAAGGCCCACCGCCCAGCCGTTGTCGACCTCGCCCAGCACCTGCCGCTCGTGCACCCGCACGTTGTCGAAGAAGACCTCGTTGAACTCGGCGTCGCCGGTGAGCTGCTTGAGCGGCTTCACCGTCACGCCGGGCGCGTGCATGTCGAGCAGGAAGTAGGTGATGCCCTTGTGCTTGGGCGCGGTGGGGTCGGTGCGGGCCAGCAGCATCATCCAGTCGGCCATGTGGGCCAGCGACGTCCACACCTTCTGGCCGTTGATGACGTAGTGGTCGCCGTCCTTCACCGCCCGCGTCTGCAACGCGGCCAGATCGGACCCGGAATTCGGCTCCGAGTAGCCCTGGCACCAGATCTCCTCGCAGGAGAGGATCTTGGCCGGGTAGCGCTTCTTCTGCTCCTCGGTCCCGTACGCGATGATCGTCGGGCCCGCCATCCCCACGCCGAGGATGTTGAGGATCGGCGGCGCTTTTTGAAGCGCCATCTCTTCGTGGAGGATCATCTCCTCGACGAACGTGAGCCCCTGGCCGCCGTACGCCCTGGGCCAGGTGACGCCGATGAAGCCGCCCTCGAAGAGCTTGCCCTGCCAGGCGCGCAGGAACTCGTAGGCCTCGGCGCGCGGCACCTCGGTCGAGCCGAGCGACTTCCACTCGGCCGAGACGTTGGCCTTGAGCCACGAGCGGACGCGCTCGCGAAACGCTTGCTGGTCGGCAGTCAGAGTGAAGTCCACGGGCCCCTCCTGCAGGTGGGGATGACGCTGAACGGTGGTTCATTCTAGGGACCGCCCTGCAAGCAGTCAAGGCCATCAAGGTCGAGCATCGCCTCGGCAAAAATCCGCCCAGATATGGCAGAAGCTTCCGACGAACCGGAGTAGCGGGAACCGCGCATGGTCTGACCGCTCGACGACTGACTAAAGGTCACACCTATCGTGACGCTTCGGCGTCATTCCGCCGTGGCCATTTTAGGTGCTGCGCGTGGTTGTTCGACTGTTCAGCACGTGACGGAGTCGTCAGGGATCTGACGTTGTACGCCGCCGCTTCAGCGGGCATGGTGTGATTTCTCGCCGCTTAGAGCGCATCGCCACGATGTGGCACCCGTCTTGCCCGCCTCGCCCTCGATTCATCCAGCGCGCGTGAGCAAGTAGTCGCCGATTGGGATCGCGGGCAGTGCCTGGAGTGCGCGCCATTGTCCCAGCGGCAGCAGACTCTCAGAGGCGTGAATCGGGCGAATCGCGCACATCGCGCGGGGGAAGAGAACCGTTGGCCTGGACCATACCGTTGACTACCATTACGGGCGCACGGCGTCTCGCGACCGCCCTCATCCTCGTCGCGGTGGCCGCTGCCGGGGTCAACGTCGAAGCCGCTTCGGTCTCCGTGACCTGGAATGCCCCCACCACGAATGCCGACGGAACGCCCCTCACGGATCTGGCTGGCTACCGTATATACCTGGGCACCGCGCCCCCGACCTGTCCAGGTGGGTCGTTCCACCCGGTGTCATCGGCGAGCACGACACCGGGGTCCGGGCAGACAGTCTCCACGAGCGTAACGGCTCTCAGCGCCGGCACCACCTACTTCGCCCGCGTGACCGCCGTCGACATCAACGGCAATGAAAGCGCGTGCTCGACCTCGGCAAGCGGTGTCGCCCAGCCGGACTTCACCGTCACGCCGTCCGCCACCACCAGCTTCGGCAGCATCACGGTCAGCACCGCGGTGGATCGCGCCTTCACGGTGCAGAACACCAGCAGCGTGAGCATCTCGGGGACGGCCAGCGTCGGCGCCCCGTTCAGTATCGCCTCCGGGGGTTCCTTCTCGCTGGCACCCGGTGCCAGTCAGACCGTCACCGTCCGGTTCCGGCCGACCACCGCCGGCAGCGTCGCCGGTAACGTCACCTTCATCGCTGGCAGCGATTCTGTCTCACGCGGGGTGAGCGGCTCCGCGACGGCCGGCGCCACCGCGACGCTGTCGGTCACGAAGAATGGCCCGGGTGCCGGAACGGTGACGAGCTCGCCGGCCGGAATCGCATGCGGCACAGACTGCACGGAGACGGTGGCCGCGGGAACGCGGATCACGCTCACCGCCAGTGCCGCCTCCGGCTCGACCTTCGCGAGCTGGAGCGGCGCGTGCAGCGGCACCGCGACCTGCGCCGTGACGGTGAACACCGCGACCACGGTGACCGCCACCTTCAACACCAGCTCGACACCGCCTCCCTCGCCGACCGGCCCTCCGGCCGCGCCGGGGAATCCGAGCGTGACGCAGCTCGGCGCCGATGCCGGCGGCGTGACGTTCGCGGTCGCGTGGGGGACCGCCAGTGGCGCGGCGTCCTACGGTTACGTGGCAGCGTTCGGCGATGGGACCGCCGGTCAGCAGGGCTCGGTGACGGCTCCCTCGCTGCAATTGCGGATGCCGTACCACGTGAGTGGCGCGGCCTCTGGAGGGTTCGTCTGCATCCGGTCGGTCGGTGCGACGGGGCAGCAAAGCGCGGATCAGTCGTGCGGCGCCGTGCCCGTTCCCGCGCGCCCGGCCTCCTCGACGCTCCCTGCGGCCCCCGTGGCCAGCAGTCTCTCGCCGACCAGTGCCGCCGCGGGGAGCGCGGCGCTCACGCTCACCGTCAACGGCAGTCGCTTTGTCGCGTCGTCCGTGGTGCGCTGGAATGGCGCCTCCCGGACCACGACGTTCGTCAGCGCCAGTCAGCTGCGCGCCACGATCACCGCCGCTGACCTCGCCACGGCCCGCTCGGTCCCGGTGAGCGTGTTCACGCCGGCACCGGGTGGCGGCGCGTCGGGGAGCGTGACCTTCTCCGTCACGGCGGCTGTCCGCCCCGTCCCCGTGGTCTCCAGCCTCTCGCCGGCGAGTGCCGTCGCGGGGAGCGCGGCGCTCACGCTCACCGTCAACGGCAGTGGCTTCATCGCGTCGTCCGTGGTGCGCTGGAACGGCGCCTCCCGGACCACGACGTTCGTCAGCGCCAATCAGCTGCGCGCCGCGATCACCGCCGCCGACCTCGCCACGGCCCGCTCGGTCCCGGTGAGCGTGTTCACGCCGGCACCGGGTGGCGGCACGTCGGGGAGCGTGACCTTCGCCGTCACGGCGGCTCCCCCCCGCCGGCGCCGGGAGCCCCGAGCGTGACGCGGACTGCAGCGGATACGAGCGGCGTGACGTTCACGATCGCCTGGGGCGCCGTCAGCGGCGCGACGTCCTACCGCTATACCGCGGCGTTCAACGACGGAAGCGCGGCTCGGCAGGGCACGGTCACGGCCCGGTCGTTCCAGTTGCGGATGCCGTATCACGCGAGTGGTGCGGCCTTTGGCGCGGTCGTGTGCATCCGGTCGGTCAATGCGGCGGGGCAGCAAAGCACGAATCAGTCGTGCAGCGCCGTGCCGGTTCCCGCGCGCCCGGTGGCGCCGCCGCCCCCGCCGGCGCTCCCTGCCCCGCCGCCCCCCCCTGACTACGGCTCGGGCGGCTGGGGAACCGGGTAGACGGGCTTCCGCCTATCGTGCGGTCGTGGGCGAGGTAACGGCTATACTCCTCGCCCATGACCACCGTGAACGCCTCTCGCCTGCACGCGCGCATCGCCGCTCTGGCTCGCTTCGGCGCCCTGCCCGGGGGTGGTGTGACCCGCTCGTGCTGGAGCCCGCCGCACGAGGAGGCGCGCGCCTGGCTGCTGGGTGAGATCCGGGCCGCCGGCCTGCAGGGCTGGGTCGATCCCGCCGGCAACGTCTTCGGCGGGCTCGGCGCCTCGAGCTTCAGCGCGGCGACGCCGGCCGTGGTCACGGGCTCGCACATCGACACGGTGCCCGAGGGCGGCATCCTCGACGGCGCCCTCGGCGTGCTGGCCGGTCTGGAGTGCCTTCACGCGATCCGCGAGGCCGGCGCCACGCCGCGCCGGCCGCTCGTGGTCGCCGCCTGGAGCGACGAGGAAGGGCGCTACGGCAGTCTGTTCGGCTCGCGCGCCTTCTGCGGTCGTCTCGACGCCGCCGCGATCCCCACGATGGCCGCGGTGGACGGCGAGCGTCTGATCGACGCGATGGCGCGCGCCGGGTACGACGCCAGCAAGGCGCCGGCGGCCGCGGCGCCGCCCGGCGCGGTGCACGCCTACCTGGAGCTGCACATCGAGCAGGGCCCGCGGCTGGACGAGGCGGGCGTGCCCATCGCGGCGGTGGACTCCATCGTCGGCGTGCGGCGCACGCGGCTGATCTTCGCCGGGCAGGCCGATCATGCCGGCACGACGCCGATGGAGCGCCGGCGCGACGCCTTCCTGGCCGCCGCCGACTACTCGCTGCGCGCGCGCGACCACGTCGTGGAGCACGGCGGCGGGCGCAGCGTGACGAACATCGGCGTCGTCTACGTGCACCCGGGCGTGAGCAACATCGTGCCCGGCCGGGCCGAGCTGGTGCACGAGATGCGCAGCCCCGACGCCGAGATGCTGGAGCGGCTGGCCCAGGCGTGCGAGGCGCTCGCCCAGGAGATCGGCCGGCGGCGTGGCATCGGCGTGGAGATCCGCCGCACCTCGGCGACGACGCCGGTGGCGTGCGCGCCGCGCGTGCAGGCCGCGGTGGCCGCCGCGTGCAAGCAGCTCGGCCTCGGCTGCACCACCCTCTACTCGGCCGCCGGCCACGACGCCCAGAATCTGGCCCTCGTCACCGACTCCGGCATGCTCTTCATCCCCTCGCGCGGCGGCAAGAGCCACCGCGTCGACGAGACGAGCGACACCGAGGCCATCGAGCGTGGCGCCAACGTCCTGCTGCGCGCGCTCCTCGACCTGGCGTCCTAGCGATATTGCCGATCCCTTCGCCCGCCGGTGCTTCCGCTTCCGCGGGCGCGCGGCCGCTCGTCCCGTCGCGTCCGATGGAGTCGTCCCGAGGCGGGTAAGCTTGCTTAGACCGGGGGCGCGCGATACCGTCAATTCTCGTGACCCCCCGGCCAAGCGACCGCGGGTCGGCCTGCGCGCGCGCCGCGCTCCTCGCGGTGGCCGTGCTGGCGGGGGGCTGCGCGTTCGACGGGCCGATGTCGACCCTGGTGGCCCGCTCCGACCTGAACCGCTCGATCCTGTCGGTCTACTCGATCATCACGTGGGCGTGCGCGATCATCGCGGTCGTCGTCGCGGTCGTCCTCGCGGTCATCCTGGTGCGCTTCCGCGAGACGCCGGGCGCCGACGGGCTGCCGCGCCAGATCCGCGGCCACACCGCGCTGGAGCTGGCGTGGACCATCGCGCCCGCGCTGATCCTGCTCGTCATCGCCATCCCGACCATCCAGGTCATCTTCCGCACGCAGGGCGCGGCGGCGCCACGCAACGCGCTGGAGGTGACCGTGCGCGGCTGGCAGTGGTGGTGGGAGTTCCGCTATCCAGGGCTGGACGTCGTCACCGCCAACGAGCTGCACCTGCCGGTCGGCCGGCCGGTCGTGTTCACGCTCGACGGCCCTGACGTGATCCACAGCTTCTGGGTGCCGCAGCTCGGCGGCAAGCGTGACGTCGTTCCCGGCCGCCTCAACCAGATGACGCTGACGCCCGAGCGCACCGGCGAGTACTGGGGACAGTGCGCGGAGTTTTGCGGCGCCTCCCACGCCAACATGGCCCTGCGGGTGATCGTCGAGGAGCCGGCGGCGTTCGACCGCTGGGCGGCCGCCCAGACGGCGACGCCGCCCGAGCCGGCGGGCGCCGCCGCCGAGGGCAAGGGCATCTACGCGCGCAGCGCGTGCGTCGGCTGCCACACCATCCGCGGCGTGTCGGCCGGCGGCCTCGGCCCCGACCTGACCCACTTCGGCAGCCGCGCGCTCTTCGGCGCCGGGCTGTGGCCCACCGACGCCGAGCACCTGGTGGCGTGGCTGAAGGACCCGCCCCGCCTGAAGCCGGGCAGCAAGATGCCCAACCTCAACTTGACCGACGCCGAGGCCACGGCGCTGGCCGTCTACCTCATGAGCTTGAAGTGATGGCCACCCACGAGGCGTCGCTCTTCCGGGAGCACGAGCCCACGCGCGCGGCGGCCGCCACCGGCCTCTACAGCTGGATCACGACCGTCGATCACAAGCGGATCGGGATCCTGTACGGCGTCTCCGCCTTCGCGTTCTTTCTCATCGGCGGGATCGAGGCGCTGATCATCCGGCTGCAGCTGGCCCGGCCGGACAGCACGGTGGTGAGCGCCGAGACCTTCAACGCGCTGTTCACGATGCACGGCACCACGATGGTGTTCCTGGCGATCATGCCGTTCAGCGCGGCCTTCTTCAACTACCTGGTCCCGCTCATGATCGGCGCCCGCGACGTCGCCTTCCCGCGGCTCAACGCGCTGTCCTTCTGGATCTTCCTGTTCGGCGGCCTCTTCCTCAACGCCAGCTTCCTCGTGGGCGCCCCCCCCGACGGCGGCTGGTTCGGCTACACCAGCCTCACGCTGCGGCAATACTCGCCGGGGCTGAGCATCGATTTCTGGGTGCTCGGGCTCCTGGTCCTGGGCGCCTCGTCGGTCCTGGCGGGCGTGAACTTCATCGTCACCATCCTGAACATGCGGGCGCCCGGGATGACGCTCATGCGGATGCCGGTGTTCGTGTGGATGACGCTCACCACGCAGTTCCTGATCGTGCTCGCGTTCCCGCCGATCACGGTCGGCCTGATCTTCCTGCTGTTCGACCGGTTCTTCGGGACCCACTTCTACGACGTCACGGCCGGCGGCGACCTGCACCTGTGGCAGCACCTGTTCTGGATCTTCGGCCACCCCGAGGTCTACATCCTGATCCTCCCGGCGTTCGGCATCGTCTCCGAGGTCCTGCCGACCTTCTCCCGCAAGCCGCTGTTCGGGGCGCCGGTCGTGATCTACTCCGGCATCCTCATCGGCTTTTTTGGGTTCGGGGTGTGGAGCCATCACATGTTCGCGGCCGGCATGGGCCCGGTCGCCGACGCCGCCTTCTCGATCGCAACGATGCTCATCGCGATCCCGACCGGCGTGAAGATCTTCAACTGGCTGGCGACGATGTGGGGCGGGCGCCTGCGCCCGACCGTCGCGCTGCACTATGCGGCGGGCCTGGTCGGGCTCTTCACCATCGGCGGGCTGAGCGGCATCATGCACGCCTCGCCGCCGGTCGACCTGCAGCAGACCGACACCTACTTCGTGGTGGCGCACTTCCACTACGTGCTCATCGGCGGCAGCCTGTTCGGGTTGCAGGCCGGCGCCTACTACTGGTGGCCCAAGATGACCGGCCGCCTCCTCGACGAGCGATGGGGCCGCCGGCAGTTCTGGCTGATGTTCGCCGGGTTCAACCTGGCGTTCTTTCCCCAGCACTACCTGGGCGCCGTGGGCATGCCCCGCCGAATTTACACGTACAGCGCCGCCACCGGCTGGGGGTTCTGGAACCTCGTCTCCACCGTCGGCGCCTTCGGCATCGCGCTGTCGATCCTGCTCTTCATGATCCTGGCCGTGCGGTCGCTGCGCCACGGCGCCGTCGCGCCCGCCGATCCCTGGGACGGGCGCACGCTGGAGTGGCGAACGTCGTCGCCGCCGCCGGTGCACAACTTCGACACCATCCCGCCCGTGTACGGGCGCGACAGCTTCTGGCGCGAGAAGTACGGCGACAGCCGTGGCCGCAAGCCGGCGCCGCTGCCCGCCGTCTCGGCTCCGCACGGCATCCACATGCCCTCGCCCTCCTGGTGGCCGATCGTGACGGCGGCCGGCGTGGCCATCACCGCCGCCGGGGCGCTGATCCACCTCGCCGTGGTGGTGGTCGGCGCCGTGATCCTCGTGGGAGGCGCGTGGGCCTTCGCCCTCGAGCACCATCGCAACCCGGCCCACATCGACCAGACCGGCAACCTGGAGGTCGACCACCGCAAGCTTGCGATGTGGGTGTTCATCGGCTCCGAGTGCCTGCTCTTCGGCACGCTGATCGCGACCTATCTGGCCTACAAGGGCCGCAGCGTGATCGGTCCCCACCCGCACGAGATCCTCAACATCCCGCTGACCACGCTCTCGACCTTCGACCTGCTGATGTCGTCGCTGCTCATGGTCCTGGCGCTGGCCGCCGTGCAGCGCGGCGACCGGCGCCAGGCCCGGCTCTGGCTGCTGGGGACGGCGTTCTTCGGACTGGTCTTCCTCGGCTTCCAGGCCTGGGAGTTCACCGAGTTCGTGCACGAGGGGCTCACCCTGCAGCAGAACCTGTTCGGCTCGACGTTCTTCGTGCTGACCGGGTTCCACGGGGGTCACGTCACGCTGGGCGTCGCGCTGCTCCTGACGCTGTGGATTCTCGAGCGGCGCGGCCGGCTCACGGCGCAGGATGCCGTCAAGGTCGAAGTCGTCGGGCTCTACTGGCATTTCGTGGACGTCGTCTGGATCGTCATCTTCACGGTGGTCTACTTGATCCCGTGAGCAGCCACGCCCCGCCCCCGGCGGCCGCCGTCCACGAGCACGCCTCGGTCCGGACCTACGTGCGGGTCGCGCTGATCCTCACGCTGATCACCGCGCTCGAGGTGGGCGTCATCTACATCCGGCAGCTCACGCCGATCATCGTCCCGCTGCTGCTGGCGATGTCGGCGGCGAAATTCGCGCTGGTGGCGATGTACTTCATGCACCTGCGCTACGATCCCCGCTCGCTGACGAGCGTGTTCGTGGGCCCGCTGCTGGTGGCCACCGGCCTGGCCATCGCGCTCATGACCCTCACCGGGGCCTTCCTCGTCTTCGGCCGCTGACGTCGTGACTGCCGTGCCGCCGGCGTTTTCGTGGACGGCGGGATCGATCCACCCCGAGGTCATCCTGGCCTGCGGCCTGCTGGCGGCGGCATGGGCGTGGGCCTGGCACGCGCGCGGCGTCCGGCCGCGGCCCGGCCAGGCGGCGCGGTTCCTCGGCGGGCTCCTGGCGCTCCTGCTGGCGCTGAACGGCCCGCTCCACGACCTCAGCGACTGGTACCTGTTCAGCGCCCACATGGTCCAGCACCTCGTGCTCACGCTGGTGGTGCCGCCGCTGCTGCTGACCGGCCTGCCCGGCTGGATGCTCGACGCCCTGCTGCGCCCGGTGATGGCCCGTCGGGCCGGGGCGGCCGTGGTCCGGGTGGCGACGCGGCCACTGCCGGCCTTCGCGGTGTACGCCGTCGCGCTGATCGGCTGGCATCTGCCGGGTCCCTACAACGCCGCGCTGGAGATCCACGGCTGGCACATCGTCCAGCACCTCGCCTTGCTCTTGACGGCGACCCTCGGCTGGTGGCCGATCGTGTCTCCCTCGCGCCTGGCGCCGGCGCTCCCCTACGCCGCTCAGCTCCTCTATCTTTTCGTGTTCGGCATGCCGATGACGGTCGTGGCCGCGCTGATCACCGCGGCCGAGCGCGTGCTCTATCCGTTCTACGGGTCGGCGCCACGGCTCTTCGACCTCACGCCGCTGGCCGATCAGCGGCTCGGCGGTGTGATCATGTGGGTGCCCTCGGGGTTGATTCCGCTCGCCGCGTTCACGATCGTGTTCTTCCGCTGGGTCGCGGCCGAGGTCGACGAGGTGGCCTAGCAAGGCCGGCTCCGTGGCACCCGCCTTGCACCTGTCCTCGGCACCGGCTGACACCCGGAGGGAGGACACACAGCAATGCAAGGCTCTTCAGCGACGGTCAAGGTGCAGTTCGTCCCGGTCGGCCGCAATCGCCGTGAGTGGATGTGGAAGGCGCGCGACGAGGACAGCAACACGATCTCGATCTCCGGCCAGCGGTTCGAATCGCTGACGGCGGCGGTGCGCGACGCGCGCACGCAGATCCTCGGTGACGAGGGCGACGACGATGGACCGACGGTGGCATAGGCCGGGCGCGTAAGTTCTCCAATCCGCTCAGTCTTTTTCGCTCCGCCCGAACCCCACCTGCTATCATGGTCCCGCAAATTGTATGAATATCTGCGTCGTTGGCACGGGATACGTGGGCCTGGTGACCGGGGCGGTCTTCGCCGACCTGGGCAATGACGTCTTCTGCGTCGACAACAACGCCACGAAGGTCGCCGATCTCGAGGCCGGGAAGATGCCCATCTATGAGCCCGGCTTGGAAGAAATGGTCGCCCGCAACGTCGCCGATGGGCGACTCGTTTTCACCACCGACCTCACCGCGGCCGTGCGGCGATCCGTCATCGTATTCATCACCGTGGGCACGCCCCCCAAGCCTGATGGGCAGACGGATCTCAGCGCCGTCGAGGATGTCGCCGGGATGATCGGGGAGGCGATGGAGCGGTACACGGTGGTCGTCAACAAGTCCACCGTGCCGGTCGGAACCGGGGAGTTCGTACGGGAGGTCATCGAAAAGCACCAGGTCCAGCGGGTGCCCTTCGACGTCGTCTCCAATCCCGAGTTCCTGCGCGAGGGCTCGGCCATCGAGGACACGTTGCGGCCCGACCGGATCGTGATCGGCGCGCCCACCCAGCAGGTCGCCATGTCCCTGCTGGAGCTGTACGCTCCCCTCGAGCGGCCCATGATCATCACCGACGTGCCGTCGGCCGAGATGATCAAGTACGCCTCCAACGCGTTCCTGTCGACCAAGATCTCGTTCATCAACGCCATCGCCAACATCTGCGAGACGGCCGGCGCCGACGTGACCCAGGTGATGAAGGGCATGGGGCTCGACGCTCGCATCGGGTCGGCGTTCCTGGCGGCCGGGCTGGGCTACGGCGGCTCGTGCTTCCCCAAGGACACCGACTCCCTGGTGCACACGGCGTCCACCCTCGGGTATGACTTCTCGCTGCTGCGGGCCGTGGTCGAGATCAACCGCGAGCGGGCCGGGCATTTCGTGGACCTCATGACCCGGGCGCTGAACCCCCTGGCCGGGCGCTCGGTGGCCGTGCTGGGGCTGGCCTTCAAGCCCAACACCGACGACATGCGCGAGGCGAAATCCGTCGAGGTCATCGAGCGGCTCCTGGAGTTGGGTGCCTCCGTGCGCGCCTACGATCCGGTGGCGATGCCGGCCGCCCGCGGCCTGCTGTCGGCCACGGTGACCTACTGCGAGTCGCCCTACGAGGCGGCCGCCGGCGCCGACGCGGTGGCGCTCGTCACCGAATGGAACGAGTTCAAGTTCCTGAACCTCGAGCGCCTGCGGGGGGCGATGCGGCGGCCGGTGGTGTTCGACGGTCGCAATCTCTGGGAGCCGGAACGGATGCGGCGGCTCGGCTTCGAATATCACTCGATCGGTCGCAAGTCGGTCCTGCCGACGCAGTCCTGACCCTGCCCGAGCGGGGATGAACCGGAGCGCATGATGCGGGTGGTCGTGACTGGAGCCGCCGGTTTCATCGGATCCCACCTGTGCGAATCGTTGCTCGCCCGCGGTTGCGACATCGTCGGGATGGACAACTTCATCACCGGCTCCCCCGACAATCTCAAGTCCTTCTGGACCGCCGAGCGGTTCATGTTTCTGAAGCGCAACGTCACCGAGTACATCCACGTCGATGGGGTCGTCGACTGGGTGTTGCACTTTGCCAGTCCGGCCTCGCCGCTCGACTACCTCGAGTTGCCCATCCAGACGCTGAAGGTCGGCGCGCTCGGCACCCACAATGCGCTGGGCCTTGCCAAGGCCAAGGGTGCGCGCTTCCTCATCGCCTCGACGTCCGAGGTCTATGGTGACCCGCTCGTGCATCCGCAGCGCGAGGACTACTGGGGCAACGTGAATCCGGTCGGACCTCGCGGCGTCTACGACGAGGCGAAGCGCTTCGCGGAGGCCATGACGATGGCCTACCACCGCGTCCACGCCGTCGATACGCGGATCGTCAGGATCTTCAATACGTTCGGGCCGCGCATGCGGTTGAACGATGGACGGGCGATCCCGGCCTTCATGACCCAGGCCCTGACCGGGGTGCCGATCACCGTGTTCGGCGATGGGTCGCAGACACGCTCCTTCCAGTACATCTCGGACCTGGTGGAAGGCCTGTGGCAACTCATGGAGCGGGGCAACAGCGATCCGGTGAACATCGGCAACCCACACGAGATGACCCTGCTCGAGCTCGCCAAGCGGATCAGCCGGCTCGCCGGCTCCCACAGCGAAATCGTGTTCCGGCCCCTGCCCGAGGATGACCCGAAGGTACGGCAGCCGGACATTGGACGGGCGCGTTCCCGCCTCGGCTGGGAGCCGCGCGTGGACACCGACGAGGGGTTGAGGCTGACGCTCGAATGGTTCCGCCGGCAGATCGACCGCTGAGTCCGCCCGGGCGACGAGGGAGGTGAACACATGATCGACGAGGAGCTGCGCAGCATCCTGGTGTGTCCGGCCTGCAAGGGAGACCTCCTGTACGAGGAGACGCGCATCATCTGCCGGGCCTGCCGCAAGGCCTATCCGATTCGCGATGGCATTCCGGTGATGCTCATCAACGAGGCGGAACCCTGGGCGCCGACCACGTAGGGTCGGCCACCCAGGCGGTCATCCTGGCCGGCGGCCAGGGCACACGGCTGCGGCCGCTGACCCTGGAGCGGGCGAAGCCGGTGGTCCCGCTGCTCGGCCGGCCGTTTCTCGCGTACCAGCTGGCGCTGCTGCGCCAGCACGGCGTCACCGACGTCATCCTCGCCTGCTCCTACCGGGTCGACGACGTCCGCCAGGCGCTGGGCGAGGGCGAGCACCTCGGCGTCCGGCTGCGCTACGTGGTCGAGACCGAGCCGCTCGGCACCGGCGGCGGCGTCCGCAACGCCGCCGACCTCGCCCGGGGCACCGTGTTCGTGCTCAACGGCGACGTCCTCACCGACGCCGACCTCACCGGTATGCGACGCCTGCACCAGTCGCGCGGCTCCCGCACGACGATCTTCCTCATGCCGGTCGCTGACCCCCGCGCCTACGGCCTGGTGGAGGTCGACGGCGACGGCCGGCTCACCCGGTTTCGCGAGAAGCCGGCCGCCGACGAGCCGATCAGCACGAACACCATCAACGCCGGCATCTACCTGATCGACGCCGCCCTGCTCACCCGCATCCCGGCCGGCCGCGTCGTGTCGATCGAGCGCGAGTTCTTCCCCGCCCTGATCGCCGACGGCGTCCCCTGCTTCGGCTGGAACGGCGCCGCCTCGACCTACTGGCGCGACATCGGCAGCCCCGCCGCCTACCGCGACGCCCAGATCGATCTCCTCACCGGCGCCGCCCGCTCCTTGCTGTCACCGCCCGGCGAGCTGCGCGACGGCTCCTGGCTGGCGCTCACCGCCCGCCTGGCGCGCGACGTCCACCTGGCCGCCCCCTCGGTGATCGGCGAGCGCGTCGACCTGGGCGCGCGCGCGCACGTCGGCCCGCTGGCCATCATCGGGGACGACTCCCGCATCGCGCATGACGCCCGGGTCGAGGGCGCCGTCCTGTGGGAGCGCGTGACCGTCGGTGCCGGCGCCATCCTGCACGACTGCGTCATCCCCGCCGACGTCACCATCGGCCCCCACGCCCACATCGGCCCCGGCGTCACCCTCCCCCCCCACACCACCATCCCCGCTCGCGCCCAGCTCCCTGCCTGACCCCGCGCGCTGACCGACCCGCGCGCGAAGCGCGACGCCCTCATCGGCAGGCGGGCAGACGTTGAATCACGAGTTCGAAAGCGCGCTGACCACACGCATAGGCCGGCACGGACGCTGCCGTGCGCGGCGGGGGCGGGACGCGGAGAGGGTCCCCAGACCCCTCCCCCGCCCAACACAGACAGGCGCAGTGTTTCGAAGTTCCGCAACGCGACCTACGCCGCCGCCCTGGTGGTCGGGGGACCCTCTCCGCGTCCCGCCCCCGCCGCGCGCGATGCAGCGGCCGTGCCGGCCGGGCCAAGTAGCCGGCGTGCTAGACTGAACGCGCGATGAGTCTCGCCCGCATCCGTAATTTTTCCATTGTCGCGCACATCGATCACGGCAAGTCCACGCTGGCCGACCGCCTGCTCTCGCTGACCGGCACGATGGACGCGAAGAAGGCCGTCGACCAGGTTCTCGACTCGATGGACCTGGAGCGCGAGCGCGGCATCACCATCAAGGCCCACACCGTGCGCCTGCTCTACCGCGCGCGCGACGGCCACGAGTACACGCTGAACCTGATCGACACGCCGGGCCACGTCGACTTCTCCTACGAGGTCTCGCGCGCGCTGGCCGCCTGCGAGGGCGCCGTGCTCATCATCGACGCCGCCCAGGGCATCGAGGCGCAGACGCTGGCGAACTTCTACCTGGCCTCCGACGCCAATCTCACGATCGTGCCGGTCATCAACAAGATCGACTTGCCGGCGGCCGACGTGGAGGCCACCCGCGAGGCGATCACCGAGGTGCTCGACCTCGACGGGACCGAGGCGCTGGCCATCTCGGCCAAGCACGGCACCGGCGTGCCGGAGGTGCTGGAAGCGATCGTGGCGCGCATCCCGCCGCCCCAGGGCGACGCCGAGGCGCCGCTGAAGGCGCTGGTCTTCGACTCGTACTACGACTCCTACCAGGGCGTCGTCGTCTACGTGCGTCTCACCGACGGGCGCGTCCGCCCCGGCGCGCGCATCCTGTTGATGTCGAACGGACGGGCGTACGAGGTGCAGCAGGTCGGCGTGTTCAGCCCCGACATGCGGCCGGTCGAGGAGCTGTCGGCCGGGCAGGTCGGCTACATCACGGCCTCGATCAAGCGGGTGTCGGACGCCAAGGTCGGCGAGACGATCACCGACGCGCTCCGGCCCACGGCGGAGGCGTTCCCCGGCTACCGCGACGCCAAGCCGATGGTGTTCGCCGGCCTCTACCCGATCGAGGACACCGAATACGAAGGGCTGCGCGACGCGCTCGAAAAGCTCCGCCTGAACGATCCGGCCTTCAACTACGAGCCGGAGACGTCGCTGGCCCTCGGCTACGGCTTCCGGTGCGGCTTCCTCGGCATGCTGCACATGGAGATCGTCCAGGAGCGGCTGGAACGCGAATTCAACCTCTCGCTCATCATCACGGCGCCCTCGGTGCAGTACCGTATCCTCACCACCGCCGGCGACGTGCTGGACATCGACAACCCCTCCAAGATGCCCACGCCGGATCGCATCGAGCAGATGGAAGAGCCCTACGTCCACGCGTCCGTCTACGTGCCGACGGAGTTCATGACGGCCATCTACAAGCTGGCCCAGGAGAAGCGCGGCGAGCACCGCTCGCTGGAGTACATGGGCAAGCGCGTGCACATCCGTTTCGACTTCCCGCTGGCCGAGATCGTCGTGGACTTCTACGACAAGCTGAAGTCGATCTCCAAGGGCTACGCCTCGTTCGACTACGAGTTCGCCGACTTCAAGCCGTCCGACCTGGTCAAGCTCGACATCCTCCTCAACGGCGATCCCGTCGACGCGCTCAGCATCATCACGCACCGTGACAAGGCCTACGAGCGCGGCAAGGCGCTGGTCGAGAAGCTGCGCGGCGTGATCCCCCGCCAGATGTTCGAGGTGGCCATCCAGGCCGCCATCGGCAGCCGCGTCATCGCGCGGGAGACGGTCAAGGCCATGGGCAAGAACGTCACCGCCAAGTGCTACGGCGGCGACATCACGCGCAAGCGCAAGCTGCTCGAGCGGCAGAAGGAAGGCAAGAAGCGCATGAAGCAGGTCGGCCGCGTCGAGGTCCCGCAGGAAGCGTTCCTGTCGGTCCTCAAGAGCTGACGTCGTGGACCAGGAGCCCAAGCCGCCCGCGCAGCCGGACGCCCGGTACGACTACGAGCGGATGAACGTGTCCGTCGGGCACCCCGAGGATCCGACGGCGACCGTCACCGACGGGCAACCCGCCGCCCCGCCCCTGCAGAGCACGCGCCGGCGCAAGTCGGTCGTCCGCGAGTACGTCGAGGCGATCGCCATCGCCATCCTGCTCGCGCTGGTGATCCGCACCCTCATCGTGCAGGCGTTCACCATCCCGTCGGGCTCGATGATGGAGACGCTGCTGGTCGGCGACTACATCCTCGTCAACAAGTTCCTGTTCGGGCCGGAGGTGCCGCTGACCGACTACCGGCTGCCCGCCCTGCGCGTGCCGGAACGCGGCGACATCATCGTCTTCAAGTATCCGCAGGACGAGAAGCGCGATTTCATCAAGCGCATCGTGGCCACGCCGGGCGAGACGGTGCAGGTGCGCGGCCAGCAGGTGCTGATCAACGGCCACCCGCTGGACGAGCCCTACGTGCGCCGCAATCCGAGCGCGCTGAGCCACACGGGATCGCCGAACTTCTGCGGGTACGCCTACGCGTGCGAGCCGCTGGTCGTGCCGCCGGAGTCGTACTTCGTGATGGGCGACAACCGGGACAATTCGCAGGACTCGCGCTACTGGGGCTTCGTGAAGCGCGACAAGGTCAAGGGTAAGGCGTTCCTCATCTACTGGTCGTGGGACAGCGACCGGCACTGGCTGCGCTGGTGGCGGCTCGGGCGCTACATCCCCTAGACCCGCGTCGGCGGGCCGGGGGCGGGCGGGGTCCGGCGACCACAAGGTTGGTGGCGTAGACCGTGGGACGCGATTCCATCGAGCCGCTCGGCGTCGTCCTTCGCGAGGGAAATGGGTCGGCGGACCCCGCCCGCCCCCGACCCGCCGACGCTACCCTTGGCGTGCTCGCCGAGACTTCACCAGGCAGTCAGTCACTGGGGCTGTACGTCCACGTCCCGTTCTGCACGAAGCGCTGTTACTACTGTTCGTTCAATACGGCGCCGCTGGAGGGGGCGGCGGAGATGCGGCGGTATGTCGAGGCGCTGCGGCGGGAGGTGCACTTGATCGCCGGGGCGTCGTGGGCGTCGGGCGTCGGGATCGAGACGATCTTCTTCGGCGGGGGCACGCCGTCGTTGCTCGACCCCGACGACATGGCGCAGGTCCTCGATCTGGTGCGCGGGCGCTTCGCGGTCGCGGCGGATGCGGAGATCACGGTGGAGTGCAATCCGGAGAGCGTGAGCCGCGGGAAGCTGGCGGCGTACCGGACGGCGGGGGTCAACCGGATCAGCCTGGGAGTGCAGGCGCTGGATGATGCGATCCTGCCGCGGCTGGGGCGGTTGCACGACGCGCACGGGGCCCGGGCGGCCTTCGAGGCGGCGCGAGAGGCGGGGTGCGACAACGTCAGCGTCGACCTGATGTACGGGTTGCCGGACCAGAGTCCCGCGACGTGGACGCGCAGCGTCGAGGGCGTGCTGGGGTGGGAGCCGGAGCATCTCTCGGCGTACGGGCTCACGCTCGACGCGGGCAGCTTGTGGGCCGTGACCGGCGTCGCCGGCTTGCCGCCCGAGGGCACGGTGGTCGAGCACTACTGGACGCTGGCGCGGGCCGCGGCCGAGCGCGGCTTCGAGCACTACGAGATCTCGAACTATGCGCGCCCCGGGTTCCGCTCGCGGCACAACCAGGTCTACTGGCGCGCCGCCGAGTACCTCGCCCTCGGCCCCGGCGCCTGCGGCTTCGTGGGCGACGTCCGCTACGGCAACGTCAAGCCGGTGGCGCGCTACTGCGCGACGCTGGAGGCGGGGGCGCTGCCGATCGACACCTCCGAGCGCCTCACGCCGCGCCAGCAGCTCGGCGAGCGCCTCATTCTGGGCCTCCGGCTCGCCGACGGCGTGCCGCGGGCCTGGATCGACGCGCGAGTCGAGGCCGACGCCGCGCTCGCCCGCACGCTGGCGCGGTGGCGGGACGCCGGCCTCCTGGCCGAGCGCGCCGAGCGGATCGCCCTGACCGAGTCGGGCTTCCTCGTCTCCGACACCCTCTTCGCCGACCTCCTCTAACCCGCGGCCAGCCGCCGCGTCGCCGCCTCGGTCGCCTCGTCGGCGGGGAAGAACGACTCGATGCGCAGCTCCTGGAGCGTGATGTCGTGCGGTGTGCCGAGGCTGGTCAGCGTCGTGAAGTAACGCAGGGTGACGTCGCCGCGGCTGAACTCAATCGGCAGGACCGGCGTGGTCGAGGCGTCGAGGTCGAGACGACGCCATTGGCGCGGCACGTCGGGATAGGCGAGCAGCTCCTCCAGGAGCGCGCGCGTCTCGGCGTCGCCGAAGCCGCTGGCGGCGTCGCGGTGCAGCCACTGGACGAGCGAGGCCGCCGTCGCCTCCCAGTTCACGATGGAGGGCCGGAAGGCGCGGGGATGGAACATGAGCCGCATGGCGTTCGGCGGGCCCAGCGCGGCCACCGCCGTCGCGTCCAGGAAATGCGCCTGCACGCGCGCGCTCCCCTCGTTGACCTTCACCACGTTCCAGTGCCGGTCGAGCACGAGCGCCGGGTACGGCTCCTGCTGACGCAGGATGAAGTCGAGCGCCCGGCGCACGTGGGCCATCGCCGGCGCCTCGAGGTCGGTGCGGCGGTAGACCGGCGCGTAGCCCGCCGCGACCAGCAGGTCGTTGCGGTCGCGCAGCGGCACGTCGAGCGTGCGGGCCAGGAGTAGCACCATCTCGCGGCTGGGCTGGGCGCGACCCGTCTCCACGAAGCTCAGGTGGCGGGAGGAGACACCGGCCTCGACCGAGAGGTCGAGCTGGCTCACCCCGCGCTGGGCGCGCCACTGGCGGAGCAGCCGCCCGAACCCGCTGTCCGCCGCCGGCGCCCCCTTCATGCCGGGGACTCTACACCGGCCCTGCGGCCGCGACATTACCTGCGAGGGAGTTGACCCGCACCACCCCCACCGCCACTCTGATCCGTACAACCCTGGGAGGACGCGAGATGACCGTGGACCCTGCCGCCATCACCGAACGCTTGAGGGGCACCCTGAGCGACATGCTCGGCGTCCGGTTTTTGGAGGCCGGTCCGGACCGGGTCGTCGCCGAGCTGACCTATCGCGACGACCTGACCACGATCGGGGGCAGCCTGCACGGCGGCACGCTGATGGCCTTCGCCGACACGGTCGGCGCGACCGCCACCGTGCTGAACCTGCCACCCGGCGCCACCGGCACGACCACGCTCGAGTCGAAGACCAACTTCATGGCTGCCGGTCGCTCCGGGGTCGTGCGCGCCGAGTGCACCCCGTTGCATCGCGGGAAGCGCACGATGGTCTGGCAGACGCGCGTCACCGACGCCTCGGGCCGCCTGCTGTCGCTCACGATCCAGACCCAGATGGTGCTCACGTGAGCGTCACGCCCTCCCGGGAGGTCGCGGGCGCCTGCCCACTCGACTGTCCCGACACCTGCGCGTGGGTGGTCACCGTGCAGGACGGCACGGCCGTCGCGCTGCGCGGCGATCGCCGGCATCCGTACACGCGCGGCGCGCTCTGCGCCAAGGTCCACCGCTATCTCGACTACACGCGGGCGCCCGACCGGCTGCTCCAGCCGATGCGCCGGCTCGGCGGCAAGGGCGAGGGCCGGTTCGCGCGGATCGGCTGGGACGAGGCGCTCGACGAGATTGCCGCCCGCTGGGGCGACATCATCGCGCGCCACGGCCACGACAACCGCGTCGAGGTCGCACGAGGCTAGCGTCCCGAGTCGGGACAACTAGCGCAGGCGGCGGGCGATCCGGCCTTCGGCGTCGGCCCAGCCGGGGTCGAACGCCTGGCCCGGCTGGTCGAGGTCGATCACGAGGGGCGTGTGGTCCGAGGGCATCGGCTTGCCCTTGCGGGCCTCGCGGTCGATCTCGGAGGCCACGACGCGCTGGGCGACGCTCGACGACACGAGCAGGTGATCGATCCGCATGCCGAAGTTCTTGTGGAAGTTGCCGGCCCGGTAGTCCCACCAGGTGAAGCGGCCGGGCTCGCGGTGGTGCAGGCGATAGGCGTCGGTCAGTCCCCACGCGCGCAGCCGGCCGAACGCCGCGCGCTCCGGCTCGGACACGTGCGTTCCACCGTGGCAGGCCGCGGGGTCCCACACGTCCTCGTCGGTCGGGGCGACGTTGTAGTCGCCGCCGAGCGCGAGCGCGTCCGTGGGCCGCGCGGCCTGCTCGAGCCAGCGCGCCAGCCGCGCGTACCAGGCGAGCTTGGCCTGGTAGAACGGCGAGTCCACCGCGCGCCCGTTCGGCGCGTAGAGGCTCACGACCCGCACGCCGCCGCACACGGCCGACAGCATCCGCGCCTCGGCCAGCGGCTCGTCGTCGGCCACGTCGGGCGTGGCCGGCCGCCGCCGCGGCTCCCCGAAGTTGGTGACGACCTCGGCAACGCCGACCCGGCTGGCGATGGCCACGCCGTTCCAGCGGCCCTCGCCGTGATGCGCGAGCTCGTAACCGGCGGCGCCGAAGACCTCCGCCGGCGCGTCGGTGTCTGCCAGCTTGGTCTCCTGCATCAGGAGCACGTCGGGCCGGGCCCGCTCGAGCCACCACGTGACCTTGTCCAGGCGTGCCCGCAGCGAGTTCACGTTCCAGGTGGCAATGCGCATCTCTTGGCCCTTCGCGGCCATCATAGCCGAAGCGACGGACGAGTCATCGCGGACGGGGTATCATCTGGCCACCGAGGTTCCGGGCAAGGGGGGACGCCATGGGAGCGAAGGGCGAAGGACTGGCCAAGCAGTTCGAGGCGAAAGCACAGGAAGTCACGGCCGTGCTCGAGCGGGTGTCCGACACCGACTGGAAGAAGGTGACCGCCGCGGAGAAGTGGTCGGTCGGCGTGGTGGCGCATCACATCGCGAGCTCCCATCAAGGGATCTCCGGTCTCGTCAAGATGCTGGCCGACGGCAAGCCCGGCCCGAACATCCAGATGGACCTGATCCACGCGGGCAACGCCAAGCACGCCCAGGAGTTCGCCAACGTCACGAAGGCGGACACGCTGGCGCTGCACAAGTCGAACGCGGCGGCGACCGCCGGCATTCTGCGTGGTATCGCCGACGCCGAGTTCGACCGCAGCGGCACCGTGCTGAACGGCATGCCGCCCATGAGCGCCGGACAGCTGGCCGGCGGGCTGCTGTGTAGTCACATGGACGAGCACCTCGGCAGCATCAAGGCCACCGTCGGCGCCTGAGCATGCCGGACGCAGAGGTATGAGTCAGCTTGCCCGCGCGGTCGAGCTGCTGGAAACCGGGGCCTGGCAGCAGGCCCACGAGATCGTCCAGGA
Source organism: uncultured Candidatus Rokubacteria bacterium (assembly GCA_963743355.1). Taxonomy (GTDB): domain Bacteria; phylum Methylomirabilota; class Methylomirabilia; order Rokubacteriales; family CSP1-6; genus AR5. The sequence continues at coordinate 1,702,918 of CAVUPM010000001.1, read as the reverse complement.
GGACAAGTCCACCCTCGCGGCGTGGCTGCACGGTATCGTGCACACGCTCGAGGGCGATCTCGACAACGCCCAGTACTGGTACCGGAAGGCCGATCGCGTCTTCCGCGGGCCCGAGGCCGTGAAGGAGGAGCTGGCGGCCGCGCGGCGGAGCCTGCCGGAGTGAGCCTCGCCGACGACGGCAACGTCCGCTCCTCCATCGGCCTGCTGGCGGCGTGGATCGAGTCGCAGATGGCCTACAGCGGCCTGCCCGGGCTCTCGATCGGCATCCTGCACGACCAGGAGCTGGTGTGGACCGCCGGCTTCGGCCGGGCCGGGCTCGACCCGGCGCGGCCGGCCACGCCGGACACGCTCTATCGCATCGCCTCCATCACCAAGCTGTTCACGAGCACCGCGATCTTGCAGCTGCGCGACGACGGCAAGCTGCGGCTGGACGATCCGCTCGTCCAGCACCTGCCCTGGTTTCGCATCGAGCGCGCCCACGCGGAGGCGCCGGAGACCACGATCCGCCACCTGCTCACCCACACCGCGGGGCTGCCGCGCGAGGCCGGCTTCTCGTACTGGACCGAGGGCGCGTTCCCGACGGCCCAGCAGATTCGAGAGCGTCTCGCCGCCCAGCACGCGGCGCTGCCGACCGAAACCGAGTGGAAGTACTCCAACCTCGGCCTGACGCTGGCCGGTGAGGTCGTCGCCGCCGTCTCCGGCCAGGCGTACCCCGAGTACGTCGCCGACCATATCCTGGAGCCGCTCGGCATGCTGCGCACGTGGGTGACGACGCCGCCGGCCGACCACCCCGAGCTCGCCACCGGCTACTCGCGCCGGCTGCCGGCCGGAGGCCGCACTGCCGCGCCGCTCACCGACGGCCGCGGCATCACGCCCGCCGCCAACATGACGACCTGCGTGAGTGACCTGGCGCGGTTCGCGATGCTGCAGTTCCGGGACGGGCCGGCGGGTGGCGCCCAGATCCTTCGCGGCAGCACGCTGCGCGAGATGCAGCGCGTGCACTGGCTGGAGCCCGACTGGGAGGCCGGCTGGGGCCTGGGCTTCCGCATCATGCGCACCAGGGGCAAGACCTACGTCGGCCACGGCGGATCGCTGCGGGGCTATCGCACGATCGTGCACCTGTGTCCGGCCGATCGGATCGGCGTGATCGTGCTGACCAACGCCGACGACGGCAATCCGCTGCCGTTCGCGGAGAAGGCCTTCCAGTGGGTGGCGCCGGCCATCCTGAAGGCCGTCGCGCCACCGGCGCCGGTGAGCCCGCCGGCGGGCTGGGAGCGCTACGCCGGCCGCTATCGCAGCCCGTGGGGCGACGTGCAGGTGCTCGTCGTCGACGGACGCCTGGCGATGCTCGATCCCTCGGTGCCCGACCCCATGCTGGGCGTGACGTGGCTGAACCCCGGGACGGGGTCCGCCTTCCACGGCGAGACGAAGAACGGGTTCGGCAGTCACGGCGAGCCCGTGGTCTTCGAGCTGGCCGCCGACGGGCGCGTGGCCCGACTGAAGATCGGCGAGAACTTCATGACGCCCGTCACCGAGTGGTAGGGCTGGCTGGGCGAACACACCGCAAGGAGGCGCGATGCTCGAGATCGAAACACCCAAGGACTTGCTGGAGCACGTCGGTCGTGAGCTCGGCCCGACGGACTGGATGACCGTCGACCAGGCGATGATCGACAAGTTCGCCGAGGCCACCGGCGATCACCAGTGGATCCACGTCGACGTCGAGCGCGCGCGCAAGGAGATGCCGGACGGCAAGACGATCGCCCACGGCTACCTGACGCTGTCGATGGTGCCGCGGCTGGCGGCCACGCTGATGCGGGTGAAGAAGCGCAGCCGGGGCGTGAACTACGGTTCCAACAAGGTCCGCTTCATCACGCCCGTCCAGGCCGGCGCCCGCATCCGGCTGCGCCAGCGCATTGCCAAGGTGGAGGAGATCCAGGGCGGCGTCCGCATCACCTCGGAGATGACGGTCGAGATCGAGGGCCAGCAGCGTCCGGCGCTGGTCGCGGAGACGATGGGCCAGTCGTACGTGTAGTCGCTAGCGCCTGGCCACGACGACCAGCCGCTCGGCCTCCAGGCCGTACGGCCGGCCGTCGAGGCTGCCGAAGAGCGTGACGGTCAAGAAGCCGGCGGCGCCGAGCAGCGCCTTGAGCTCCTGCCCGGAATAGACGCGCAGGCGGAACTCGAACGTCCGGGCGCGACCGTCGCGCACGACGGTCCACTCGTTCCGCACGCGACTCCAGTCCTCGACGATCTCGTGGCGCTGCACGAGCAACGCGCCATCGGCCGTCCGCTGCGAGAGCGTCGGGTGCAGCACCCGCGCCATGCGCTCCTTGCTCGCCACGTCCATCACCAGCACGCCGCCCGGCCGCAGGCTCTCCCGGATGTTCTGGAGGACGCGGAGGTCGTCCTCGGCGTCCTCGAAGTAGCCAAACGAGGTGAAGATGCTGAGCGTCAGGTCAAAGGCGTCCGGCCGCACGAAGGCGCGCATGTCGGCGGCCACGAACTCGACCGAGACGTTCGCCGAGGCCGCCCGCTCCCGCGCCCGGGCCAGGTGAAACGCCGAGAGATCGACGGCGGTCACGCGGAAGCCTCGCCGGGCCAGCGGGATCGCGTGGCGACCGGGGCCGCAGCCGAGGTCGAGCGCGTCACCGCCCTGCACCCCGCCGAGGGCGAGGGCTTTCTCGACCTGGGCCACGCCCGCGTCGAGGACCGGATCCGGAAACTCGAACCGGTAGGTCTCCTGCCAGAACGACTCATCCGCGAACCAGTCGGGCATGTCAGGGCGGATCCTCCCCGGCCGTGCGGGCCCGGATCTCGGCGATCCCTCCCACGAAGTGAAATGCGCTCTCCGGCGCGTGGTCCCAGGCACCGTCCACGATGGCCTCGCAAGCCGCCAGCGCGTCCGCCCGAGGCACGAACGTGCCGAGCCGATGCGTGTACGCCTCGGCGACGAAGAACGGCTGGCCGAAGAACCGGCGGAGCCGGCGGGCCCGCCCGAGCGTCACCTGCTCCGACGCCTCGAGCTTGTCGCGATGTTCGAGCGCGTCGCCCACCTCCAGGCAGTGTCGCACGCGGGCCGCGATGGCGGCGTGGCGGTCCCCGACGACGGCGGGGTCGAGCCAGCGCGAGCGCGAGGCGAGCGGGTCGATGGCCGGCCATATCTTCCTGGCGGCGACGGCCGCGGAGAGCACGATGACCGAGTCGAAGGCGCTCTCCCGGACCCGGCCGTCGCCCCGGAAGAAGAAGGTCTGCACACCGCCCATGCCGAAGGTATAGCCCTCGTGCTCGCGCTCGTGGCGGACGGCCGCGGCGCCGACCGGGGGAAAGAACGTGAAGAGCGACAGCGTCTGGGTGGCGAGCCGGCGCACCAGCTCCTCCATGACCACGGTCGTTCCGACGCGCTCCCCGCCGAAGATTCCGACGGTGCGGCCCCGCACGAAGGGCACGAGCACATCGATGACCTTGATCCCGGTCTCGAGCAGCACGACCGGCGCGCCGGGTTGCTGATCACGAGGTGGTCGAGCGCCGAGCCGAGGGCCGCGGCCGGCAGTGATCACCTCGACGGTGACGGCCCGGCCCGCCTCGTCGGCGGCGATGAGGGTGGTGAAAAGCTCGGGCGGCCCGGCCGGCTCGAAGTGGGCCTCCACCACCGGGCCCTCGGTCCGCACGATGCGGCCGATCCGGGCGGGCAGATCGTCGGGCAGGGCGTGGTCGCGCAGGGCGTCCTTGGCCATGACGAGCATCCTCCTCTTGAGCCGCGCGCGGGCGGCGTGCAGGCGGTTGTTGACCGTCGTCACCGGGAGCTCCAGGAAGGCCGCGATCTGCGCGTGCGAGCACTCGTAGGGCCAGCGCAGCACGGCCGGCTCCCGCAGGCGCTCGGGCAACGCGGCCAGCGCGGCGAGGGCGAGCCGGCGGCGCCGCTCCGAGTCCACGTGCTCCTCGGCCGAGGGCTGCTCCGAGGCCAGCTCGCCGGCGTCCGCGAGCGGCTCGAAGTGGCGGGCGCGCAGGGCGTGGAGCGCCTGGCGGCGGACGATGCCGCGCAGCCAGGCGGCGAACAGGGCCGGCTCGGCGAGCTGGGGCAGGCCGCGCCACGCCGCGATGAAGGCCTCCTGGACGACGTCACGGGCCACGTCGAAGTCGCGGAGCATGGCCAGCGCGCAGCCGTAGGCCAGCGATTGGTGGTAGCGAACCAGCTCGGTGAAGGCATCGACGTCGCCTGCCCGGGCCCGTACCACGAGCGCCACGACGTCCATGGGTCTCCTTTCGACGGTCACCTCAAAGTGCCCCGGACCGGAGCCCGCCTTTACGCTTTCTGACCCCCTGCGGTCACGTCCGCGACAGCGGCGGGAGCATGAATGCCCCACCCCCGCCGGGCAGCGGGCCGCGCACCATCAGCCCCGCGAACCAGGCATCACCGTGGGCCGCCGCGCGGCCCGCGTCCCACGGCTCGGCCTCGAACCCCGCACCCAGTCGATCGGGCGAGAAGAAGGTCACCACCCGATCCGCGTCGGCGCCGATGGCGGCGACGAGCGCGGCGAGGGGCGGGATCGCGGCGCCGACGACGTCGTAGAGCACCAGCGTCCGCTCCCGCACCTCGTGCACGGTCGCCACGTCGAGCGCCGCGTGATAGTGGACGCGCGAGAAATCGCCCCACGTCAGCAGGAGCGCGACGACGAAAACGGTGCCGCTCTCCAGCGACCCCAGGCGGTTGGACACGGGCGCGCGACCGGCGAGCAGGCGCCGCAGCAGCCGGAGATCGTCGAGCCCCTCCCCGAGCACGCGCCCACCCGCGGACGGCCGTCGCGCCGCCCGCGGCAGCGCTCGCGAGAACGCGTGCTCGCGCACAGGGCGGAAGCCGAATCTCGTGTAGAACCCCGGGATCTCGGTCGTCAACACCACCGTCTCGTAGCGCCCGGCACATGCCGCCAGCGCCTCCTGCATCAGCGCGCCGCCGAGGCCCCCGCGACGCCGCTCGAGGTCCGTGCAGACGGCGTGGATGGAGCCGACGCGGACCGGCCGCCCCGCCGCGACCAGCGGCAGCTCGATGACGCCGGCGTGGCCGACGACACGCGCGCCCTCGCGGCGCACGAAGGGGGTGGAGACGGCCGCCCACGAGAAACCCATCGCCTCCGCCCGGGCGGCAGCGCCCGGCAGCCGCGGCCATACGCGCCCCAGGAGCTCGGCCAGAGAGGGATCCAGCGTCGGCGTCGCGGACGGCACCGCCGCATTGTAGCCGGGGCTGCCTTGACTTGGCTCCGCCCGGCCGCTACAACGAATCAGATGGACGCACGCCACCGGGACGTCCTGATCGCCATCATCCGCGAGTACATCGACGGGGCCGAGCCCGTGGGCTCGCGCGCGCTCAGCAAGCGGCACTTCCCGCATCTCTCACCGGCGACCATCCGCAACGCCATGGCCGACCTGGAGGAGATGGGCTACCTGGCCCAGCCGCACACGAGCGCGGGCCGGGTGCCGACCGACAAGGCGTACCGGTTCTACGTCGACTCGTTCCCGCCACCCCAGCCCGGCCTGCCCCCCGGCCCGCGGCCGCTGGCCGCGCGGCGGGTCGGGATCGACGGCTTCATGGAGCAGGCCTCCTCCCACCTGTCGGCGCTCACCAAGCTGACCGGCCTGCTGCTGGCCCCGCCGCTGAAGCACACGACGATCGCGCGGGTCGACCTGCGCCCGCTGGAGAACGATCGGGCGCTGGCGGTCATGGTGACCGACGCCGGCTGGCTGACCGTGCGTGAGATCACGCTGGAGCCGCCGCTCGGCGCCGAGGAGGTGCGCGCCCTCGGCCGCGAGCTCACCCGCCGCTTCCGCGATCGCACCGTGCAGGAGATCGTGGAGATGGAGCAGGCACCCGACGACCCGCTCGACGCCCTGCACACGCGGGCGCGGGCGGTGACCGAGCAGATCGTCGGCATGCTGCGCGGCCGTACGCTCTACGTGAGCGGGGCCATCAACATGCTCGACCACCCGGAGTTCTTCGACATCGAGACCACCCGCCAGCTCCTGCGCACCTTCGAGCAGAAGGAGCGGCTGGCCGAGATGATGACCACCCTGGCCGCCGACGAGGGCGTGCGGGTGACGATCGGTGACGAGAACCCGGTCAGCGAGATGCGCGAGTGCACGCTCATCACCTCCACCTACATGTACCGGGACCAGGTGCTGGGCATCCTGGGCGTCGTCGGCCCCCGGCGCCTGCCCTACCCGGACGTCATCTCCGCCGTCGACGAGACCGCCCGGCAGGTGACCGAGGCGCTCGCGCGCGTGCGCCAGGATCTCTACCTGCCGTCCTGAGGACATGGGGGGCTCCGGGCGCCCCCCAATCCCCCCTTGTCTCTCGGGCCGCCCCGGCGCAGCCGGGGCCTCCCTCGATCTCGCCAGTCGAGCAGGGGGGCTCCGGGCGCCCCCCAATCCCCCCTTGTCTCTCGGGCCGCCCCGGCGCAGCCGTGGCGCCCCTCGATCTCGCGAGTCGGTTATGCGGGCTCCAGGCGCCCCCCAATCTCGGGCCGCCTCGGCACAGCCGTGGCGCCGCTCGGGCTGAGCGCCGGGCGTCCCTCGGAGCCGCTGTTATAATTCGAGGAATATGGACGACCGCACGCCGCCCGACACTGCCGAGCCCGATCAGCCCACCGCCCAGGCCGAGGTCGAGGACCTGCGGCGCGAGCTGAACGACAAGCAGGACCGCCTGCTCCGCGCGCTGGCCGAGACCGAGAACGTCCGGCGCCGGCTCGAGCGCACCGCCGACGACCGCGTCAAGTTCGCCAACGAGGCACTCCTGCGCGATCTCCTGCCCGTCCTCGACAACTTCGACCGGGCGCTGGCCGCGGCCCGCGGCGTCGGCGGCCCCGCCAACGTGGTCGAGGGCGTGGAGCTGATCCAGCGCGAGGTGCTGCGCGTGCTCGAGCGCGCGGGGTTGAGCCGCTACTCGGCGGTCGGCCAGCGCTTCGATCCCGCGCGCCACGAGGCGATCGCCCGCGTGGTCAGCGGCGAGGCTGCCCCCGACACCGTCGTCAGCGAGACCGGGCCCGGCTACCTGCTGCACGGCCGCGTGCTGCGTCCCGCGCTCGTCGCGGTGGCCGCCGCCCCCGACGAGGACGCGGCGTAGGTGGCCGGCTACTACGAGCTCCTCGGCGTCACGCCGCAGGCCAGCGACGCGGAGCTGAAGAAGGCGTTCCGCTCGCTGGCGATGCAGTACCACCCCGACCGCAACCAGGGTGACAAGCAGGCCGAGGAGCGCTTCAAGGAGATCAACGAGGCCTACGCGGTCCTGTCCGATCCCGACAAGCGCGCCCACTACGATCGCTTCGGCACCGCCCCCGGCACCGGATCGTCGGGTGGCTTCGACGCCGGGTTCGGCTCGCTCTTCGAGGACATCTTCGAGAACTTCCTGGGCGGCGGCGGGCGCGGCCGCCGCACGCGCGCGGCCCGCGGCGAAGATCTCCAGTACGAGCTGAAGATCACCCTGGAGGACGCGGCGGCGGGGCTCGAGACGAAGATCCAGATCCCGCGCCTGGAGACGTGCGCGCCGTGCGGCGGCACCGGCTCCGAGCCCGGCACCCGCAGGGTCCCGTGTGACGGCTGCGGCGGGCGCGGCGAGGTACGGATGAGCCACGGGTTCCTCACGGTCGCGCGCCCCTGCCCCAAGTGCATGGGCGAGGGGCAGATCAACCGCAGCCCCTGCAAGACCTGCCGCGGCGAGGGTCGCCAGCGCGCCGAGCGCCTGCTGTCCGTCAAGATCCCGGCCGGGATCGAGGACGGCATGCAGCTTCGTCTCACCGGCGAGGGCTCGGGCGGCTTCAACGGCGGCCCCTCGGGCGATCTCTACGTGCTGGTACGCCTGCGCGAGCACGCGATGTTCGCGCGCAACGGCGGCGACCTCTACTGCGACCTGCCGGTATCCTTCCCGCACCTGGCGCTGGGGACCGAGATGGAAGTCCCGGTCCTCGGCGGCACCGCCAAGCTGAAGGTGCCGACCGGCAGTCAGCCGGGCCAGGTGCTGCGCCTGCGCGGCCGCGGCATGCCGCGGTTGCGTGAGCGCGGTCACGGCGACGCCTGTTACCGCCTGCTCCTCGAGGTACCGCACAAGCTCAACGCCAGGCAGCGCGAGGCGCTGGAGGCCTTCGAGGAGGCGTCCAAGGAGCGCGGGCCGCTCGCCACGTCCTTCCTCGAGCGCATGAAGAAGCTCCTCGGGTGACCACGGTCGCCGGCCGCTCCGCCTACGTCGAGCTGACGGTGGACGCGGGCGAGGAGGCCACGGAGGCGCTGACGAACTTCCTGTGGGAGCTGGGCGCCGTCGGCGTCGTCGAGGAGACGGCTCCCCACGCGCCGGCCCGGCTGCGCGCGTTCTTCCCCGCGACGGTCAACGGCGAGGCGCTCGTCGCCGGCATCGACACGTACCTCGACGGACTCCGCGCGCTCGGCCTGGCGGCCGGGCCCCGGGCCCGGATCGAGCCCCTCGCCGACGCCGACTGGTCGGCGGCCTGGCGCGAGCACTTCCGTCCCGTCGCCGTGGGGCGCACGCTGCTGGTGGCGCCGCCGTGGGAGATCCCCGCCGGTTCCGACCGCGTGGTCCTCGCCATCGAGCCCGGCCGCGCGTTCGGCACCGGCCATCACGGCACCACGGCCGGCTGCCTGGAGCTGCTCGAAGCGCTCGTCGGCGCCCGGCGCCCGGCGCGGGCGATCGATCTGGGAACGGGCTCGGGCATTCTCGCGATCGCCGCCGCCCGCCTGGGGGTCGCCGACGTGCTGGCCTGCGACACCGACCCCGACGCGATCGCCGCGACCAAGGCCAATGCCGCCCGCAACGGCGTCGAGGCCTGCGTGCGCGCGGTCGTCGCCGACGCCGCCGCGCTCGGGGCCGAGCCCGCCCCACTCGTCCTCGCGAATCTGCTGGCTGCCGCCCACCACGCGCTGGCGTCGCGGTACCGGCAGCTCGTCGCCGCGGGCGGCGCGCTCGTGCTCGGCGGCTTGCTGGACGCCGAGGCCGACGCCGTCGAGGCGACGCTGGCCGCCCACGGCTTCCGCCACGAGACGACCCTCAGCCTCGAAGGATGGACGAGCCTCGCCCTCCGCCATGCGCCGCTTCACGCTTCAGCCTGAGCAGGTCGCCGGCGGCCGCGTCACCTTCGACGCCGGCGAGTCGCGCCACCTCACGCGCGTGCTGCGCTTGCGTCCCGGCGACACCGTCGTCGCCACCGACGGCGCCGGCCACGACTACACGGTGCGGCTCGAGCGTCTCGGCGAGACCGCCATCGGCACGATCCTCGCCGAAGCGGCGGGCGTCGCGGTCTCGCCGCTGGCGATCACGCTGATCCAGGGCGTGCCCAAGGGCGACAAGATGGAGGCGATCGTGCGCGCGGCCACCGAGCTGGGCGTGGCGCGCGTCCTGCCGGCGCTGTGCGAGCGGACGATCGTGCGCCTGGAGACCTCGCGCTGGCGCGAGCGGGCGCGGCGCTGGCAGCGGGTCGCCCGCGAGGCGGCCAAGCAGTCCGGCCGGGCGGTGATTCCCGAGGTCGCGACGCCGCGCCCACTCGGCGAGTGGCTGGGCGCCGGTGAGCCGGGCGACCTGGCGCTGTGTCTGTGGGAGGGCGACGGCGCGCCGCTGCGGGGCGTCCTGGCGGCCGCCTTGGCACCGCGCTCCGCGCGGGTGGTGATCGGGCCGGAGGGCGGACTGGCGCGCGACGAGGTCGAGGCCGCCCGCGCGCACGGACTCACCGTCGTCTCGCTCGGCCCGCGTATCCTCCGCACGGAAACGGCCGGGCCCGCGATCGTGGCCGTCTTGCAATCGCGCTTCGGCGACCTCGGATGAACGCCGCCGGCTGGGAGCATTTCGACGTCGAGGCCGACGTGGGCGTGCGCGGCTGGGGCGTCACCCGGGGCGAGGCGTTCGCCCAGGCGACCCTCGGCGTGTTCGCGCTGCTGGTCGCGCCCGACGAGGTGCACACGCGGGAGACGCGCGAGGTCCGCGCCCAGGCCGAGGGGCCGGAAGCGCTGCTGGTCGCCTGGATCGACGAGTGCCTCTACGTGCATGAGATCGAGGGGTTCGTCGCGCAGTCCGTGGAGATGACCGTCTGCACGGACACGCTCGCCCACGGGGTGCTACACGGCGAGCCGCTCGACCCCGTTCGTCACCGGGTCGGCACCATCGTGAAGGGGACCACCTACCACCAGGTGGCCGTGGGGGTTCGGGATGGCACTCACGAGGTCCGGGTCATCGTGGATGTGTAGCCGGCCGTGCTGTCTCATAAATGAGACTCGAGGGCCATTCGGCCGTGTCATCGTAGCGACGCTCTGAACTTACGGGACTTTGGGAGGGAGTCGAATGTGTCATTGTTTCAACCTGTTAGAGTTTTCGACAGCCATGGCACTCCCGTTGCTCTACACTCGCCCCGGTGATGCGCCAGCAGACGATCCGGCGGTCGGTCGCGCTCGAAGGCATCGGCCTCCACTCCGGCAAGCGGGTCAGGATCACGGTGTCGCCAGCGCCGCCCGATTCCGGCATCGTCTTCCGCATCGGCCGTGACGGTCAACCTATCCCGGCGGCGCCGGAGAGCGTCGTCGACTCGCATTACGCCACGACGATCGGCCGCAACGGCAGCCGTATCCAGACCGTCGAGCACCTCATGGCGGCCGCGGCCGGCCTCGGCATCGATAACCTGGCCGTGGAGGTCGACGGCACCGAGGTACCGGCGATGGACGGCAGCGCCAAGCCCTTCGTAGGGCTGCTGAACGCGGCCGGCCGCACCGCCCAGAGCGCCCGGCGCCGGCCGATCGCCATCCGGCAGCCGATCCACGTCGGCGGCGGTGGCCGGTGGCTGCAGATCCTCCCGGCCCCCGAGCTGCGCATCAGCTACACGCTGGACAACGACCATCCCGCGATTGGTACCCAGGTGCTGTCGTGCGTGCCAACCGAGGAGTCGTTCGTGAACGAGTTCGCTCCGGCCCGCACCTACGGCTTCCTCAAGGACCTGGGCGCCATGCGCAAGCACGGGCTGGCGCTGGGCGGGTCCCTCGACAACGCCATCGTGGTCGGCAAGCGCGGTACGCTCAACGGCCTGCGCTATCGCGACGAGTTCGTGCGGCACAAGGTGCTCGACCTCATCGGCGACCTGGCGCTGCTCGGCCGGCCCATCCTCGGGCACGTCATCGCGCGCAACGCCGGCCACGCGCTCAACTTCGAGCTGGTGGTCGAGATCCAGCGCGCGCTAGGGCTCGAGCGCCGGCCGGCCGGCGCCGCCCTGCGAGCCGCCCCGGCCCTGGACGCCGCCGAGCGTCCCGAGAGCTTCGTGCCCGCCCCCGGCCTGGCCACGATCTAGCTCATTCCCGCAGTTCCTGCCCCGGGGAACCGGGGCGCTATAATGTAGCGTTCGCCTATGCTCCCGGGCACTCGCGCGCGTTCGCTCTGGGCGGCGGCGCTGGCGGCGCTGATCCTCGTGGTCGCGGCCCCGGCGAGCGCCGACCTCCGTATCAGTGACCTCGAGGTGTTCCTCAACGACCTCGAACTGACCGTGAACGTGGCCGTGCTGGGCGCGATCGGGCCCGCGTTCCAGGAGGGGATCCAGAGCGGGCTGCCGACCCACCTCCGCTACACCGTCGAACTGTGGCGGTACAACTCCTACTGGCGCGACAGCCGGCTGCTGACCAAGGTGGTGGAGCGCCAGCTCGCCTACAACGTCGTCACCAAGGAGTACAAGGTGACCACGCTCAAGGGCGAGACACGGGCGCCCCACGTCACCCGCGATCTGCGTGACGCCCAGCGCGTGCTGTCCGAGGTGCGCGGGCTCAAGCTCACCCCGGCCGGCGCCGTGGATCCGGCCGAGGTCATCTACGTACGCGTGCACGCCGAGTCGGCGCTGAACGGCGATCACTCCATCGTGAACCGCGTGGCCGGCACCGCCGAGCAGGCGATACGCCAGTCCGACTACCGGACGATGCAGCGGGTGCAGTAGCGTGCCGCTGCTGAGCGACCAGAATCGTCGCAAGCGCAACCTCGTCATCATCGCCGCCTTCCTGCTCCTCATCGGCGGCGCCACCGCGTTCGATCTCGGCATCTTCGCGCCCGAGCTGCCGGTCGCCTCCAACATCGTCATCTTCGCGCTGTTCAATCTGAACCTGATCGTCCTGCTGCTGCTGATCTTGCTGCTCTTCCGCAATCTCGTGAAGCTCTGGCTCGAGCGCCGCCAGAACGTGATGGGCGCCCGCTTCCGGGCCAAGCTGGTGCTGGCCTTCCTGCTGCTGTCGGTGGCGCCGGCCGGGCTGATCTTCGTCATCGCCTCCAACTTCATCAACAAGTCGATCGAGGGCTGGTTCAAGCCGCAGGTGGAGCGTCCCCTCGACCAGGCGCTGGCCGTCGCCCAGACCTACTACGCCAACCTCGAGCGCACCGCCCTCCGCCATGGCCAGCACATGGCGCGCGTCATCGATCGCGACGCGTTGCTGGCCGACGATCGCCGCGAGGCGCTGGCCGCGTACCTGGTCGAGCAGCAGGATCTGCTGTCGATCAGCACCGTCACCGTGGTCAACGGCGACGGCCACGAGCTGGTCCACGCCAAGGACCCGATCCTGGGCGACCTGCCCACGCGCGAGCTGAACGAGACCCAGGTGCGGCGCGGGCTCGGCGGCCAGGAGGTCACGACCGTCCGCGAGCTGCCCAGCGGCGATCTCATCGAGGCCGTCACGCCGATCTGGTCGGCGCGTGGCGGCAGCCGCCAGGTGGTGGGCGCGGTCGTCGTCGGCAGCCACGTGACCGAGCGCCTGGAGCAGCGGGTGCGCGCCATCTCGCAGGCCTTCCTGGAGTACAAGCAGCTCAAGCTGTTGAAGAACCCGATCAAGGGCATCTACATCCTGCTCTTCCTGCTGATGACGCTGATCGTCGTCTTCTCGTTCACGTGGTTCGCGCTGCACCTGGCCCGCGGCATCACCGGCCCCATCGAGCAGCTGGCCGAGGGCACGCGCGAGGTGGCGGCCGGCAACCTCGCCTACAAGGTCCAGACCCGCGGCGACGACGAGATCGGCATGCTGGTCGAGTCGTTCAACCGGATGACCGACGACCTCGGCCAGTCCAAGCGCCAGCTCGAGGAGGCCTACCTCGACCTGCAGGACAAGCACACCGAGCTGGAGGACCGCCGGCGCTACATCGAGACCGTGCTGGAGGCGATCACCACCGGCGTGGTGTCGTTCGACCCCCTCGGCCGGGTGACGACGATCAATCGGGCGGCCGCCCGCATGTTCGGGATCGCCGAGGCGGCCAGCGTCGGGCGCCTGCTGGAGGAGGTGTTCGCCACGCCGGAGCTGCGGGAGATCGTCAGCCTCGTGCAGCGCGCGCGACGGCCGCGGACCACCAGCGTCGCGCTCCAGCTCCACATGCGCCGCGGGGGTGTTGCGCTGTCGCTCCTGGCCGCCGCCACCGCCCTGCGGGGGGAAAACGGCGAGTACGCGGGGGCCGTGGTCGTCTTCGACGATCTCACCGAGCTGCTCAAGGCCCAGCGGATGGCCGCCTGGCGGGAGGTCGCCCAGCGCATCGCCCACGAGATCAAGAACCCGCTGACGCCGATCCAGCTCTCGGCCCAGCGCCTGCGCCGCCGACTGGGCTGGGGCGACGACGACGAGCACCGCCTGGTGGCCGAGTGCACGGACACGATCGTGCAAGAGGTCGACGGGCTGCGGCGGCTGGTCGATGAGTTCTCGCGCTTCGCCCGCATGCCGGCGTTCGTGCCCAAGCCGACCGACGTGCGGCCGCTCGTGGAGGGCGTGGCCGCCCTCTACCGCGACTCGCATCCCGGCCTGGTGCTCACCACCCGCCACCCCGACGACGTGCCGCTGTGCGAGGTCGATCCCGATCACATCAAGCGCGCAGTGCTGAACCTCGTCGACAACGCGGTGGAAGCGGTCGGCGCCAGCGGCGGCGAGGTGCTGGTGGAGACGCAGTACCTGCCCGAGACCGGGCGCGTCCGCATCATGGTGAGCGACACCGGCCCCGGCATCCCGCTCGACGACCGCGACAAGCTGTTCCTGCCACACTTCTCGACCAAGGTCACCGGCATGGGGCTCGGTCTGCCGATCGTCAGCGAGATCGCGAACGAGCACGGCGGCACCGTGAGCCTCGAGGACAACGACCCCCGTGGCAGCCGGTTCACCATCGAGCTCCCGGTGGCCCGCACGCCGGCCCCGGTGGAGGTGTAAGAGCATGGCCAAGGATCGAGGAGCGCCCCGGCTGCGCCGGGGCCATCCGAGCGTCGGGCGGGGATCGAGGAGCGCCACGGCTGCGCCGGGGCGCTCCGAGCGTCGGGGGGTATGGGGGGCCATTTCGGGGCCCCCCATGTACTGACATGCCCGGGGAGCATATTTTGATCGTCGACGACGAGCCGGCGATCCAGAAGGCGCTGCGCGACGTCTTCGAGGACGAGGGCTACCGGGTGAGCGTGGCCGGCAGCGGCGCCGACGCCCTCAAGGCGGTCGCCGACGAGACACCCGACCTCGTCTTCCTGGATATCTGGATGCCGCGCATGGACGGCCTGGAGGCGCTGGCCGAGCTCAAGCGCCTGCGACCCGACGCCACCGTGGTCGTGATCTCCGGCCACGGCACGATCGAGACCGCGATCAAGGCCACCCGTCTGGGCGCCTGGGACTTCATCGAGAAGCCGCTGTCCCTCGAGAAGACGCTGGTGACGGTCAGCCGCGCGCTCGAGCACGGCCGGCTGGAGCGCGAGAACGCCACCCTGCGGGCGCGGCTCGACCAGCGCACCGAGATCATCGGAGAGAGCGCGCCCATCCGCGCGCTGCGCGAGCAGATCGCCACCGCCGCCCCCAGCAGCGGGCGCGTGCTCATCCACGGCGAGAATGGCAGCGGCAAGGAGCTGGTGGCCCGGGCCATCCACGCGCTGTCGGCGCGGAGCGAGCAGCCGTTCGTCGAGGTCAACTGCGCGGCGATCCCCGAGGAGCTGATCGAGTCGGAGCTGTTCGGCCACGAGCGGGGCGCGTTCACCAGCGCCGTGGCCCGCCGCCGCGGCAAGTTCGAGACGGCCGACCGCGGCACGCTCTTCCTCGACGAGATCGGCGACATGAGCCTCAAGACCCAGGCCAAGGTGCTGCGCGCGCTCGAGGAGCAGGCCTTCGAGCGAGTGGGTGGGCGCGAGAAGCTGCGGGTCGACGTGCGCGTCATCGCGGCCTCCAACCGCGACGTGGTCTCGCTCATCGCGCAGGGCGCGTTCCGCGAGGACCTCTTCTACCGCCTCAACGTGATCCCGATCGAGGTGCCGCCGCTGCGCACCCGCAAGGAGGACGTGCCCGCCCTCGTCGAGCACTTCATCCGCGTGTTCTGCGCCGAGAACGGCAAGCGGCTCAAGTCGGTGGCGCCATCGGCGCTGACCTACTTCATGACCTACGAGTGGCCCGGCAACGTGCGGGAGCTGCGCAACATGGTCGAGCGCCTCGTCATCATGGTCCCCGGCGACGCGATCGGCGCCGAGGACCTGCCGCCGCCACTGCGACCCAAGACCGAGGCCGCCGCCGCGGCGCCCGGCGAGGGCAAGCCGCTCAAGGAGGCGCGCGACGCCTTCGAGCGGGCCTACATCCTGACCGAGCTGCGCGCCCAGGACTGGAACATGACGCGCACCGCCGAGCGCCTCGGCATCGAGCGCAGCCACCTCTACCGGAAGATCCGCGCCTACGGCATCACGCCCCCCAGGTAGCCGGTTCCGTGACGCGCCGGGCGCGCGGTCCGTCCGTCGCCTTGGTGTAGTATCGGGCCGGTGCCCGTCTGGAACTTCGTGCGCCGCAGCGTCTATCACGATTCCGTCACGCTGATGCGGCTCGCCCACGACGTGGAGGCGGTGGCCGGCGTGCGCCGGGCGGCGGTGATGATGGGCACCCCGCCGAACCGCGCGCTGCTGGCCCAGGCCGGCCTGCTCGGGGGCGACGGTGAGACGGCCGGCCCCACCGATCTGGTGATCGCCGTCGTCGCCGACGACGCGGCGGCGGCCGAGGCCGCCTGCGGCGTCGCCGAGGCCGCGCTGGCGCGGCGGCCGGCGACGGCCGGCGCCGTACGCCCGCGCACGCTGGCCGGCGGCCAGCGCGCGCTCCCCGACGCGACCCTCGCGCTGATCTCGGTGCCGGGCGTCTACGCGGGCGCGGAGGCCCGCCGCGCCCTCGACGCCGGACTGCACGTCATGCTGTTCAGCGACAACGTTCCCGTCGAGACCGAGGTCGAGCTCAAGCGCGTGGCGAGCGCGCGCGGTCTGTTCCTCATGGGTCCCGACTGCGGCACCGCCATCGTGGCCGGCGTGCCGCTGGGCTTCGCCAACGCGGTCCCGCGCGGGCGCATCGGTCTGGTCGCCGCCTCCGGCACCGGCCTGCAGGAGGTGAGCTGCCGGCTGGCCGCCGAGGGCGAGGGCGTCTCGCACGCGATCGGCGTGGGCGGCCGCGATCTCTCCGACGCCGTCGGCGGCGCCATGACGCTGGCCGCGCTCACCGCGCTGGGCAACGATCCCGCCACCGAGGTCGTGGTGGTCCTCAGCAAGCCACCCGGTGGCGCGGTCGTTGCGCGCCTGGCCCAGGCGCTGGCGACGCTCGGCAAGCCGGCGGTGGTCACGTTCGTCGGAGCCCCGGCCACCTCGAACAGGCCGCCCCCGCATCAAGGCGCGCTCACGTCACCCGCTACAACAACGCTCGAAGACGCCGCGCTGGCCGCCGTCGCGCTGGCGCGCGGCGAGACGCCGCGGACGGTGGAGTTCTCGCGGCCGGCGGCCGAGATCGAGCAGCTCGTGGCCGCCGCGGCCGGCGCCCTCGCGCCCGGGCAGCGCTTCGTGCGCGGCGTGTACTCCGGCGGCACGCTGGCGTGGGAGGCCGTCGCCCTGCTGAGCGCGCGGCTGGCCGGGGTCGCGCCTGGCGTGGGCGGCGATGGCGCCGGCCACCGCGTCGTCGACCTCGGCGACGACGTCTTCACGCTGGGGCGCCCGCACCCGATGATCGACGGCGCCGTCCGGCGCGAGTGGATCGCCCGCGAGGCCGGCGATCCGGCCGTCGCGGTGCTGCTGCTCGACGTCGTCCTCGGCTACGGCGCCCACGCCGATCCGGCCGCCGAGCTGCTCCCCGCGCTCGCGGCGGCGCGGCGCACGGCGACGGCGGCCGGGCGCGGCCTGGCAGTCGTGGCCAGCGTCACCGGAACCGAGCACGATCCCCAGGTGCGCTCGCGGCAGGTGATGGCGCTCCGCGCGGCCGGAGTTCTCGTCATGGACTCCAACGCCCAGGCCACGCGCCTCGCCGCGCGGGTGGCCGCCCGAGCGGGCGGCGCCGGGTCGTGATCTGGCGCGCGGCGCTGGTGAGCGCGTTCACCGCGCTCCTCGTGCTGCCGCCGCTCGGCCAGCGGCTCATCGTCACCGGGGACGAGGCGCGCTTCGCGGTCCTCGCCCAGGACATGCTCACGCGCGGCACCTGGTTCGACGCCCGCGTCCGCGATCAGCGCTATCGCAACAAGCCCCTGCTCTACCCGTGGGCGATCAAGGTCCTGTCGCTGGCGCAGGGGCGCGTGACCGAGACGACGGCGCAGCTGCCGATCGCCCTGGCCGCGGTGGCCGCCGTGTTCTTCACCACGCTGCTCGGCCAGCAGCTCTTCTCGGCGCGGGCCGGCGTGGCCGCCGGGCTCATCACCGCCACCAGCTACGGGTTCTTCGCGCACAGCCAGATCCTGCTGCCCGACATGCTGGTCGTCGCGTGCGGGCTGGCCGCGCTCTGCGCCTTCTGGGCGTCGCTGACCGACCCGCCGAACACGCGCGCGCTCGTCGCTTTCTATGCCGCCGTCGCCGTCGGCGTCGCCGCCAAGGGACCGATGGGGCTGCTGCCCGTGCTGGTCGTGGTCGTGTGGCTCCTGACCGGCGAGGGGATGCGCGGGTTGCGCCACCTCGCCTCGAAGGTCGGCGTGCTCGCCTTCCTCGTCGTGACCGCCGTCTGGCTGGTGCCCTACCTCTTCGCGGGCGGCCGTAGCTTCGCGCGCAGCGTGGTGTGGGAGGACTGGCTCGCCTGGCACGTGGGCGGGCCGCCGCTGCTGAAGATGCTGAACATGCTCCTCGACGGCGCCCAGGGCTTCACCCCCTGGACCATCCTGCTCACGCTGCCGCTGCTGGCCGTGCGCCGCCAGTGGCGCGACGCCCCGTATCGCTTCGCGTTTCTCGCCTGGCTCGTGCCCCTCGTCGTGGTGTCGCTCTCCCAGAATCACCGCGCGCGGTATCTGCTGCCGACCTACCCGGCCGCCGCGCTGCTGCTGGCGTGGTGGAGCGACCGCCGCGACCCCGAGCCTTCGCGCGCGGTCACGCTCGTCGCGGGGTTGACCGCCGCCGGGGGCCTCGTGGCGCTGGCGGTCCTGGCGCTGCCGTGGCTCGACCCCGTCGAGCGCGACCTGGTCGAGCACTTCTGGTGGAAGGCGGGGCTGATCGCCGCCGGCGGCCTGGCGCTCACGGGCTACGCGTGCTGGGCGCTGCTGACCCGACGCCCCGTCGCGCTCGTCGCCGGCGTGGCGCTCGCCATGGCGGTGCTGCTCACGGGCGGCGTGCGGATTCACAATCAGTGGGTCAATCGGAGCCAGGACTATCCGGCCCTCGCCGCCCTCGTCGAGCGGTACGCGCAGGGCGGCGCGGTCGGCATCACCGGCGGCCGGTTCTTCTCGATCGATTTCTATCTGGGCCGCGCGTTGACGCCGGTGCGGACGGTGGGCGCGTTCGACGCGTGGCTGAACCGGCCGGATCGGCCGATGGTCGTGATGATCGGCCGCGAATGGAGCTCCTACCGCAATCAGGTCCGCTCCAGCGTCGAGGTGCTGGACACGATGCGGGTGCGCACGCACCTGATGTTTCTCGTCCGGCTGTCGGAGCCGCTTCCTCCTCGGACAGGCTCCCCCCGGCGCGACCCGGCCTCACGGCTGCCGCTCCCGTGACCGATTTGCTCCGGACACCGCCGCGCGTGATCAGCGTGGGGCTGGAGCTGTTCGCGCGCGCGCTCGAGCGTCTCGAGGTCCCGGTCGTGCACCTGGCGTGGGTGCCGCCCGCCGGCGGCGACCCGCGGCTGGTGGCGCTGCTGGACCGGCTGCAGGCGCGCGCGGCGGCGATCGACGCCGCGAACGCCGAGGCGCTCGGCCGACTGGTGGGCGGCGAGCCCGTCCTGGTCGATTGCCGTCCGGCCTGGGAGGCGCTCGAGCTGCCCGAGCACACCGTGCTCCACGCGGGGCCGCCGCTGGCGTGGGCGCGCATGTGCGAGCCGATGCAGGCCGCCGTGCTGTGCGCGATCCGCTACGAGGGCTGGGCGGCCAACGACGACGCCGCCCGGCGTCTCGTCGAGGCGCGCCGCGTGCGACTGGAGCCCTGTCATCACTGGCGGGCGGTGGGGCCGATGACCGGCATCATCACGCGCTCGATGCCGGTGTTCGCCGTCGAGAACCGCGCCTACGGCAACCGCGCGCACGTCACCATCAACGAGGGCCTCGGCAAGGTCCTGCGCTTCGGCGCCAACGACGACAGCGTCGTCGCCCGCCTGCGCTGGCTGGCGACGGAGGCAGGCCCCCTGCTCGGCGCGGCGATCCGCGCCGCCGGCGGCCTGCCGCTGCGGCCCCTGATGGCCCAGGCGCTCCGGATGGGCGACGAGATGCACCAGCGCAACCTGGCCGCCTCCGCGCTGCTGGCCCGGGCGCTGATGCCGCACGTGGCGCGCGCCGGCGGCCGGCATCACGCCGTCGCGCGCCTGGCCGAGTTCATCGCCGGCAACGATCAGTTCTTCCTGAACGTCGCGATGGCGGCCGGCAAGGCGACGGCGGACGCGGCCGCCGGCGTCGCCGACTCCACGCTGGTGACGACGCTGGCGCGCAACGGCACCGAGTTCGGGATCCGCGTGGCATCCCTCGGCGAGCGGTGGTTCACGGCGCCGGTCGAGACTCCGGTCGGCCTCTACTTCCCCGGCTTCGGCCCCGACGACGCCAATCCCGACATGGGCGACAGCGCCATCGTCGAGACGATCGGCCTCGGGGGGGTGGCGATGGCCGCCTCGCCGGCGGTCGCGCGCTTCGTCGGCGCCGGCGGAATGGCCGATGCGCTGGCCATCACCGAGGCGATGCGCGACATCTCCGCCGGCGAGCACCCGCACTTCCGCATCCCCGCGCTCGACGAGCGCGGCACGCCGGTGGGCATCGACGTCCGCCGCGTCGTCGAGACGGGCGTGACGCCGCTGATCAACACGGGCATCGCCGGCCGACGGGCCGGCACCGGACAGGTCGGCGCCGGGGTGGCGCGGGCGCCGCTCGGGTGCTTCACGGCCGCGCTGGAGGCGCTGGCCGAGGCGCGGCTATGAGGCGCCGTTCGAGGCGGTGCCGATCAGGCGCTGCACGAGGTCGAGCAGCGCGACCTCGCTGAACGGCTTGGGCAGGATGTCGCAGCGGTTCTCGCGCGCCACGTCCTCGACGGAGCGGCCGGTGGTGAGGATCACGGGCAGCCGCTGCCACTGGGGCGTCGCCCGCAGCCGGGCCAGGAACTGGCGCCCGTCCATCCCCGGCATGGAGACGTCGAGCAGGATCAGGTCCGGCGCCAGGTCGGGGAGCCGGTCGAGCGCCTCCCGGGCGCTGCCGAGCGCGGTGGCCGCGTAGCCGGCGTCGTTCAGCAGCAGGACCTGGACGTCGCGCAGGTACTGCATGTCGTCGACGACCAGGATCCGTTTTGTCACGACGCGGCCGGGCTGTGCAATCCGATTGCCACGCCGCGCCGCCCCACCCTATGGACGACAGGTTGTGGGCGCGGTCGTACCGCACGCGGCCGACGGTCCCCGGCGCCTCCTCGACCGGTCCTGCGCCGTGTCGGATCGTGACGGCCGCGTGACGGACTGACGCACGTGTGTCAATAGCGCATGCGCCCGGGTACCGCCGCGCACCCGGCGGCGCTCAGGCGATGACGCGGGACTCGCGGAGCTTGGCGATCTCGCTCGCCCCCAGGCCGGCCTCCCCGAGGACCGCATCGGTGTGCTCGCCCAGCGCGGGGGCCGGGGTCCGGATCCCGCCGGGGGTCCGCTCGAAGCGGATCGGCGTGTCGAGTGTTCGGAAGCGGCCGGCGCGCGGGTGCTCCTGCTCGACGATCAACCCGGTCGCGATCACCTGCGGGTCGTGCGGGAGGTCGGCGTAGCGATTGACCGGCGCGCAGAGCACGTCGTGCGCCTCCAGCCGCGCCATCCAGTCGGCCACGGTGCGGCCGCGGAAAATCCCCGCGAGCAGCGCGGTCAGCTCCGCCCGTCCCTGGAGCCGGTCGGCGCGCGTCGCGAACCGCGGGTCGCCGGCCAGCGCCGGCCGCTCGATCGCCTCGCAGAACGGCGTCCACAACCGGTCGATCCACACCGCGACGTAGACCCAGCTGTCGCGGGCCTCGAATGCCTGGAAGGGCACGATGTAGGGATGCCCGCTGCCCCAGCGACCCGGTTCCTCGCCGGTCGCCAGGAAGATCGCCAGCCGTGCCGCGTGCGCGAGCAGCGTGCCATTCAGCAGCGAGACGTCCACGCGCTGGCCCTGCCCGGTGCGCTCGCGGTGCAGCAGCGCGGTGAGGATGCCCTGGCCGGCCATGAGCGCGCCGATCGTGTCGAGCACGGGCGCGCCGCACAGCATCGGCGGCCCATCGGGCTCGCCCATCACGGCCATGAGTCCGCCCATCGCCTGCACGAGCATGTCCACCCCGGGCTTGTCCCGCCACGGCCCCTCGGGGCCGAACGCGGAGAGCGAGCAGTAGACGAGACGCGGGTTGAGCGGGGCCAGGCGCGCCCAGTCGATGCCGAGCCGCTCGGCGACACCACCCCGATAGGCCTCGATCACGACGTCGGCGCGCGCCACCAGCCGCTCGAAGGCCGCGCGGCCCTCGGGCCGCGCCAGGTCGAGGGCCACGCTGCGCTTGTTGCGGTTGACCGTCACGAAGACGGCGGTCCGGCGATGAGGTGCGCCAGCTCGAGCACGCGATAGCCGGCGAGCGGCAGGGGCGTCATGGCGCCCTACTCTAGCCTAAGCCTAGTGCATCGTCCCTTCGGGTTGTCGGGGATTCGTCGTAGTGTGTCGCATGGCCGTTGGCGCGCGGCGCCCCCGACGTTGAGCGAGACGGCCGACCTGCTGCTGCGCGGCGCGTGCCTGCCCGACCGGGACGGGCTCGTGAACATCGCCATCGCCGGCGACCGCATCGCCGGCGTGGACATCGCCGCGCGAGCGGCCCGCGAGACGATCGACCTCGGCGGCCGCGTGGTGACCCCGGGGCTCGTCGAGTCGCACATCCATCTCGACAAGGCGCTGCTCGACGACCGCGTGACCTCGACGGCGGGGACGCTCGAGGAGGCGATCCGGCTCACCGGCGAGGCCAAGCGCGCCTTCACCGTCGACGACATCCGCGACCGGGCGCGCCGCGTCCTCGACCTCGCGGTGCGGGCGGGGACGACCGCGATGCGCACCCACGTCGAGGTCGATCCGATCGTCGGCCTGGCCGGGATGGAGGCGATGCTGCCGCTGCGCGAGGAGTACGTGCCGGCGCTCGACCTGCAGCTCTGTGCCTTCGCCCAGGAGGGCATCGTCAAGGCGCCGGGCACCGAGGGGCTCCTGCGCCGGGCGCTGACCATGGGCGCCGATCTCGTGGGCGGCTGCCCCTACAACGACAGCAACGGACTCGAGCACATTCGCATCGTGTTCGCGCTGGCCACCGCGTTCGGCGTGGACGCCGACTTCCACGTCGACTTCGCCGACGAGCCCGACCACCTGCACGTGCGGGAGATCGCCGCCCACACCGTGCGGGCCGGCTGGCAGGGCCGCGTCGCGGTCGGCCACCTGACCGAGCTCGGGGCGGTGCCCGCCTTCCGGCAGGACGAGATCATCGCGGAGATCGCCGGCGCCGGTGTGGGCGTCATCTGCCTGCCGGCGACCGATCTCTACCTGATGGGGCGCAAGGACGAGTACAACGTGCGGCGGGGCCTCGCCCCGGTGCGGCGACTGCTCGCCGCCGGCGTGCCGGTGGCGCTGGCCTCGAACAACATCCGCAACCCGTTCACGCCGGTCGGCACCGCCGACCTCAGCCACATGGCGTTCGTGGCGGCGGTGGCGGCCCACATGGGCACGGCGGCCGACCTGCGCGCGCTGCTGGCCGCCATCACGGTGCATCCCGCGCGACTGCTGCGGCTGCCCGACTACGGCCTGGCCCCGGGCTGCCGCGCCGACCTCGTCGTCTGGGATTGCGCGCGGCCCGAGGACACGGTGGCGACGCTGGCGCCGCGCACGCTCGTCGTCAAGCGCGGCCGGGTGACGCTCGAGGCCCATCACACCGTGAACGAACGGTGGCGATAGCGTGCTGCCGCTGCCCGCCGCGGATCTGTGGCGTGCGCTGAACGTACCCCCGTCGGCCGGCGTGCTATCCTCGGACGAATCCCTCGGCGACAGGAAGATGCGGTGAGTGCCGATTCACGCAGACCGCTCGATTCCCACGGCATCATCGGGGCCGTCCTCGACGCGCTCGTGGAACCCGTGCTCCTCGTCAACGCCAGCGGCGTCGTAGAACGGGTCAACGTCGCCGCCATCCACGTCCTGGGCGCCGACCGCGACCTCGGGCGTCCGATCGGCGAGCACCTGGCGCGGGTCCGCGCCCGCACCCCCGACGGCACGCCGCTGCCACCGGCGCTGCACCCCATCGCGCGGGCGCTCGCCCAGCGCCAGGCGGTCATCGGGGCCGAGCTGCACCTCGAGATCGACGGCCGCTCGCTCACCTGCCTCGTCAACGCGGTCCCGCTGCCCTCCGACGAGGGCGATGACCGCGTCCTGGCCGTCGTCCACGACATCACCGAGGCCGCGCGGCTCGAGCACGAGGTGGCCCGCCAGTCGGCCCGGCTGCAGGCCATCATGCACCTCGTGGACGAGGGCATCTTCGTCGTCGACGCCGACGGCCGTCTCGTGTTCATGAACGAGGCCGCCCGGCGCATCCTCGACTTCGCCGAGGGCATGGCGCTGGACGAGCGGGTGCGGCAGCGCCCGCTGCTCGACCTGGAGGGCCGGCCGCTGCCGCCGTCCGCGTACCCATCGGCGCGGGGCCTGCGCGGCGAATCCGTGACCGGCCAGCCCGTGATCGTCGATCACCCGCTCGACGGCCGCCGCCACCTGCGCGCCAGCACCCATCCGCTCCGGCGGCCCGACGGCAGCGTGGAAGCGGTGGTGGTCACCTGGAAGGACGTGACCGATCAGGAGCGGGATCGCGCCGAGCTCGAGGGGGCGCGGGAGACGGCCGAGGCGGCCAGCCGACTGAAGGACCAGTTCATCGCCGCCCTCTCCCACGAACTGCGCACGCCGCTGCAGCCGATCCTGGGCTGGACGGAGGTGCTGCGCCGTCACCGCAGCCTGGACGACGTGACCGCGCGCGCGCTGGAGGCGATCCACCGCAACATCCGCCAGCAGGTGCGCCTGGTCGACGACCTGCTCGATCTCTCGCGCATCGTGCACGGCAAGTTCACGCTGCGGTTCGAGACGCTCGACCTGCGGGATCCCGTGCGCACGGCCGCCGAGACCTACGAGGAGGCGGCCGCGCTCAAGCGCCTGCGCTTCACGGTTGAGGTGCCGGGCACCCCGTTGCCCATGTGGGGCGACGGCGCGCGGCTGCAGCAGATCACCGGCAACCTGATCTCCAACGCGCTCAAGTTCACGCCGACGGGCGGCCGGATCGCGGTGCGACTGGCCGCCGCCGGCGAGCAGGCGACGCTGGAGGTCGAGGACACCGGCGAGGGCATCGCCCCCGACGACCTGCCGGTCATCTTCGAGGCGTTCCGGCAGGGCACCCAGACCCGGGCCGGCGGCCTCGGCATCGGCCTCGACCTCGTCCGCCGCCTCACCGAGTTGCACGGCGGCCGCGTCCGGGTGGTCTCGGAGGGCAGCGGCCGGGGCGCCTGCTTCCGCGTGGAGCTGCCGCTGGCGCCGTCGCAGCCCACGTCGTTCCGCGACGGCGCCCGCCCGGCCGGCCGGCTCGGGCAGCGCTCGATCCTCGTGGTGGAGGACGACGACGACACGCGCGCGGTCCTGGGCTTCATGCTCGAGGCCGAGGGCGCGCGGGTGGAGACGGCTGGGTGCGGCCTCGACGGCGTGGCGGCCGCGCAGCGCGCGCGCCCCGAGGTCGTGCTGTGCGACATCGGCCTGCCGGACATCGACGGCATGGAAGTCGCGCGGCGGCTGCGCGCCGACGACGCCCTGGGCGGGACCCGGCTCATCGCGCTGACCGGCTACGGCCAGGCCGAGGACGTCCGGCAGGCCATCGCCGCCGGCTTCGACGCGCACGTCACCAAGCCCGTGAATCTCGATCAGCTCATGGCCCTGCTGGCCGCGCGGGACGAGCCGTTGACAGGGGCGCGACCAGCCGGGTAAAGTACTTCGCGACGCTGCTCTTCCTTTAAGCGGGCCCCGTGAGGCTCGCAAGGAGAGGTCATGACCGGAGCACCCCGCCTGCGCGAAAAAGCGCAGGTTCTCGACGAGGCTGCCCTCGACCGCGCCCTCACCCGCATCTCGCACGAGATCCTCGAGCGCAACGGCGGCGCCAAAGACCTCGCCTTCGTCGGGCTGCGCACCCGCGGCGTGACGCTCGCCCAGCGCCTGGCCGCCAAGCTGGCCGCCATCGACGGCGCCACGGTGCCGGTCGGCACGCTCGACATCACCCTCTACCGGGACGATCTCGACATGCGGGGGGCGCCGGTGATCCGGGGCACCGACATCCCGTTCTCCATCAAGAACAAGACCGTCGTCCTGGTGGACGACGTGCTCTACACCGGGCGGACCATCCGGGCCGCGCTCGATGCCTTGATCGATCTGGGGCGGCCGAACATGATTCAGCTCGCGATTCTCGTCGACCGCGGTCATCGGGAGCTGCCGATCCGGCCGGACTACATCGGCAAGAACCTGCCAACGTCCAAGCGGGAAACCGTCGCGGTCCGGCTGCGCGAGCACGATGGTGAGGATCGAGTCGTGATCGAAGAACCGGAGGAGGTCTGAGATGGGCTGGACCCGGAAAGATCTCCTGGCGATGCGCGACCTGGACGCCTCCGAGATCCTGCTGCTGGTGGACACCGCGGCCTCGCTGCAGGAGATCGCGAGCCGCGAGATCAAGAAGGTCCCGGCGCTGCGCGGCAAGACGATCGTGAACCTCTTCTACGAGAGCTCCACCCGCACCCGCACGTCGTTCGAGATCGCCGGCAAGTGGCTGTCGGCCGACGTCATCAACTTCTCGGCCAGCGGCTCCAGCGCTTCGAAAGGCGAGAGCTTCATCGACACCGCCAAGAACATCGCCGCGATGAGTCCCGACGTCGTGGTGGTGCGACACTCTTCCGCCGGCGCCGCCGAGCTGTTGGCCCGCAACCTCTCCTGCTCGATCGTGAACGCCGGCGACGGTGCCCACGAGCACCCGACCCAGGCGCTGCTGGATCTCCTGACGATCCGCGAGCACAAGGGTCACTTCGAGGGGCTCAGCGTGGCCATCGTGGGCGACATCGCGCACAGCCGGGTGGCCCGCTCCAACATCCACGGCATGCGCAAGCTCGGCATGACGGTCACGGTGGCGGGCCCCCCCACGGTGATCCCGCCCTTCATCCAGGAGATGGGCGTCAAGGTCGCCTACCGGCTGGAAGATGCGATCCGCGACGTGGACGTGATCATGATGCTGCGGCTGCAGCACGAGCGGATGACGGCCGGGCTGATCCCGTCCCTGCGCGAGTACTCGCGCTACTGGGGGCTCACGCTCGACAAGCTGCGGGCCCAGGCCCGGCCCGACGTGCTGATCATGCACCCCGGCCCCGTGAACCGCGGCATCGAGCTGTCGCCCGAGCTCGCCGACGGCCCCTACTCGGTGATCCTCGACCAGGTGACCAAGGGCGTGGCCGTCCGCATGGGCGTGCTGTTCCTGCTGGCCGGCAGCAAGGGCGGGGAGCAGGCATGAGCCTGCTGATCAAGAACGGCCGTGTGGTCGATCCCGCCAACTCGATGGACGTCGTGCAGGACGTGTTGATCACCGGCGGCCGTGTCGAGCGCGTGGGCCGCGACCTCCCGCCGGCCGCCGCGGCGACGGTGCTCGACGCCACCGGCAAGATCGTGTGCCCGGGCTTCATCGACATCCACGTGCACCTGCGCGAGCCCGGCTACGAGTACAAGGAGACGGTCGCCACCGGGACGCGGGCGGCGGCGGCGGGCGGCTACACGGCCGTGTGCTGCATGGCCAACACCCACCCGGTGAACGACAACCGCTCGATCACCGACTACATCCGTGCCAAGGCCGCGGTCGAGGGCGTGGTGCGCGTGTACCCGATCGGGGCCGTCACCCGCGGCCTCGGCGGCGAGGAGCTGGCCGAGCTGGCGGAGCTGGCCGAGGCCGGCTGCGTGGCGTTCTCCGACGACGGCAAGTGCGTGATGAACGCGGCCCTCTACCGGCGGGCCATGGAGTACACGCTGCCCTTCGGCGCTCCGCTCATCAGCCACGCGGAAGACCATCAGCTCTCCCGGGGCGCCTCCATGCACGAGGGCGTCGTGTCCACCGAGCTCGGGGTCACCGGCGCCCCGGCCGCCGCCGAGGACATCATGGTGGCGCGCGATATTTTGTTAGCCGAGCTGACCGGCGCCCACGTCCACATCGCGCACCTGTCGACGGCCGGCGCCGTCCGGCTGGTGCGGGACGCCAAGGCGCGCGGCGTACGGGTGACCGCCGAGGTGACGCCGCATCACCTGCTCCTGACCGAGGACGCGGTGCGCACCTTCGACGCCAACGCCAAGATGAACCCGCCGCTGCGGTCCAAGCGGGACACCGAGGTCCTGCTGGAAGCGCTCGTCGATGGGACGATCGACTGCATCGCCACCGACCACGCGCCGCACGCGGGCAGCGAGAAGGAGGGCGAGTTCGACCGCGCGGCCTTCGGCATCGTCGGCCTCGAGACCGCCGTCGGCCTGATGCTGGACCGGCTGGTGAGGTCGGGCGCGCTGCCGCTGGCCACGCTGATCTCGCGGCTGAGCCGCGACCCCGCCCGCCTGCTCGGGCTGCCGGGCGGCCACCTGGCGCCGGGGGCGCCGGCGGACCTGACGATCCTTGACCCCGCGGCCGAATGGACGGTGGACCCATCGAGGTTCCAGTCCAGAAGCCGCAACACGCCCTTCGGCGGCTGGCCGGTGACGGGGCGACCGTGGAAGACCATCGTGGGAGGCGGCATCGTATGGGAGTGAGGGAGGCGGTACTGGTCCTGCGCGACGGCCGCGTGTTCCGCGGCGAGGCGCTGGGCGCCCAGGGTGAGACCACGGGCGAGGTCATCTTCAACACCGCGATGTCGGGGTACCAGGAGATCCTGACGGACCCTTCTTACAGAGGGCAGATCGTGACGATGACCTACCCGCTGATCGGCAACTATGGATGTAACGACGAGGACGTCGAGTCGCGCCGGCCGTGGGTCAACGGCCTCATCGTCAAGGAAGCCTCGCCGTACCCGTCGTCGTGGCGCGGGCGCATCAGCCTCGATCAGTACCTCGAGAACCACGGGATCGTCGGTCTGCAGGCCATCGACACCCGCGCGCTCACGCGTCACCTGCGCGACCACGGCTCCCAGGACGGCATCGTCTCGTCCGCCGATCTCGACGTCGACCGCCTGCGCCAGCGGGTGAC
Source organism: uncultured Candidatus Rokubacteria bacterium (assembly GCA_963743355.1). Classification (GTDB taxonomy): domain Bacteria; phylum Methylomirabilota; class Methylomirabilia; order Rokubacteriales; family CSP1-6; genus AR5. The sequence continues at coordinate 1,674,260 of CAVUPM010000001.1, read as the reverse complement.
GGCGCTGCCGCAGATCGTCGGGCAGGATCTCGTGAAGGACGTCACCGTCGACCAGCCCTACGGGTGGTCGGAGGGCGAGTGGAAGCTCGACCGGGGCTACACGACCCCGCCGCCGGCGCGCTTCAAGGTCGTCGCCTACGACGCCGGCATCAAGCTCAACATCCTGCGCCAGCTCCGCACCGCCGGCTGTGAGGTGGTCGTGGTGCCGGCCAGCACGCCGGCGGCCGGCGTGCTGGAACACAAACCAGACGGGGTGTTTCTCTCCAATGGACCGGGAGATCCAGAAGGGGTGCCGTATCTCGTCGAGTCGGTGCGCGGGCTCATCGGCAAGGTGACTATGTTCGGGATCTGCCTCGGCCACCAGATCATCGGGCTGGCCGCGGGCGGGCGCACCTACAAGCTGCCGTTCGGCCATCACGGCGCCAATCACCCGGTGCGCGACCTGGCCACCGGCCGTATCGAGATCACTTCGCAGAACCACAACTTCGCCGTGGACCCCGCCTCGGTGGCCGGCGGCGGCTGGGAGCCAACGCACCTCAATCTCAATGACACGACGTGCGAGGGCCTCCGGCATCGCGAGCTGCCCGTCTTCTGCGTGCAGTACCACCCGGAAGCCTCGCCGGGGCCACACGACGCGAACTACCTGTTTGGAAGGTTCACCGACCTGATGGTGTCCGCCGGACGGGCACCGAAAGGAAGCTGATCCACGCCATGCCGAAATATTTGATCTCCTATCGGAGGACGGACGGCGCCGGCCAGAAGGCCGAGTGGGCGTCGTTCACGGCGCAGAGCGAGGCCTCGCTGGAGGCCAAAGCCATCCGCGAGCGTGTCGACCGGCGGATGAGCGTGCTGGGCGAACAGCTGTGGGGTGACAGCCAGGTCGTCTGGGTCGGCAGCGGTCGCATCGACGACGTGCTCTACAAGCGCGAGGAAGCGGCGCCGGAGACGTCCGTCGTCTACGGATTGATCGAGGACTGATGCCCAAGCGGACAGATATCAAGAAGATCCTCATCATCGGCTCGGGGCCGATCGTCATCGGCCAGGCCTGCGAGTTCGACTACTCGGGAACCCAGGGCTGCCGGGCCCTGCGCGAGGAGGGCTTCGACGTCGTCCTCGTGAACAGCAACCCGGCCACCATCATGACCGACCCCGAGATGGCCGCCCGCACCTACGTGGAGCCGCTGACGCCGGAGTTCGTCGCCAAGATCATCGAGCGCGAGCGCCCCGACGCCCTGCTGCCGACGCTGGGCGGGCAGACGGCGCTGAACCTGGCGGTGGCGCTGGCCGAGAACGGCACGCTCGACCGCTTCGGCGTCGAGCTGATCGGCGCCAAGATCCCGGCCATCAAGAAGGCCGAGGACCGCGAGCTGTTCAAGCAGGCCATGGAGCGCATCGGGCTCAGCCTCCCCCGCTCCGGCTTCGCGCGCTCCTTCGACGAGGCCAGGACGGTGGTCCGCCACACGGGCTACCCGGCACTCATCCGGCCCTCGTTCACGCTGGGCGGCACCGGCGCCTCCGTCGCCTACAACCCCGAGGAGCTGGAGGGGGCGGTCCGGTGGGGCCTGCAGATGTCGCCGGTCGGCAGCGTGCTGATCGAGGAGTCGATCATCGGCTGGAAAGAGTTCGAGCTGGAGGTGATGCGCGACCTGGCCGATAACGTCGTGATCATCTGCTCGATCGAGAACTTCGATCCCATGGGTGTGCATACCGGGGACTCGATCACCGTCGCACCTGCTCAGACGCTCACCGACAAGGAATATCAGCTGATGCGCGACGCCGCCGTCGCGATCATCCGCGAGATCGGCGTCGAGACCGGCGGCTCCAACATCCAGTTCGCCGTGAACCCCGACGACGGCCGGCTGGTCATCATCGAGATGAACCCGCGGGTGAGCCGCTCCTCCGCGCTCGCCTCCAAGGCGACCGGGTTCCCCATCGCCAAGATCGCCGCCAAGCTCGCCGTCGGCTATCGCCTCGACGAGATTCGCAATGACATCACCCGCGAGACGCCGGCGTCGTTCGAGCCGGTGCTCGACTACTGCGTCGTCAAGATCCCGCGCTGGGCGTTCGAGAAGTTTCCGGAGGCGGACCGCACGCTGACGACGCAGATGAAGTCGGTGGGCGAGGTCATGGCGATCGGCCGTACCTTCAAGGAGTCGTTGCAGAAGGCGGTTCGATCGCTCGAGCAGGATCGCTGGGGGCTCACGCTGGATCGCGAGATCGAGGACGACGAGCTGCGCCAGCTCATCCGGGTGCCCAACCCCGACCGCCTGTTCGCCATCGGCGACGCCTACCGGGCCGGGATGTCGACCGCGGAGATCCAGGCGCTGTCGAAGATCGACCCGTGGTTCCTCGAGAACATCCGCGAGATCGTCGCCTTCGAGGCCGAGATCGTCCGGGACGCGCTGACGGTGCCGGCGACGCTGCGCAAGGCCAAGCAGCTCGGCTTCGCCGACCGCCGCATCGCCGTGCTGACCGGCTCGACCGAGCTGGCGGTGCGGGCGCTGCGCAAGCGCCAGGGGCTCACCGCCACGTTCAAGACGGTCGACACGTGCGCCGCCGAGTTCGTGGCCCACACGCCCTATCTGTACTCGACCTACGAGGAGGAGGACGAGGCCCCGCCCTCCGACCGCCGCAAGGTGATCATTCTGGGCTCCGGCCCCAACCGCATCGGCCAGGGCATCGAGTTCGACTACTGCTGCGTCCACGGCGCCTTCGCGCTCAAGGAGATGGGCGTGGAGGCGATCATGGTGAACTGCAATCCGGAGACGGTCTCCACCGACTACGACACCTCCGATCGCCTGTACTTCGAGCCGCTCACGCTCGAGGACGTGCTCAACATCGTGGAGAAGGAGCGGCCGCTGGGCGTCATCGTGCAGTTCGGCGGCCAGACGCCGCTCAAGCTGGCGGTGCCGCTGCAGGAGGCGGGGGTGCCGATCCTCGGCACCACGCCCGACGCCATCGACCGGGCCGAGGATCGCGAGCGGTTCAACGTGCTCATCACCGAGCTGCGGCTGCAGCAGGCGGCCGGCGCCACCGCGCGCTCCCTGACCGAGGCGCAGACGATCGCGGCCGGCATCGGCTATCCGGTGCTGGTCCGGCCCAGCTACGTGCTGGGCGGCCGGGCCATGCAGATCGTCTACGACGACCAGGACCTCATCCAGTACATGCGCGAGGCGGTCCGGGTGTCGCCCGAGCACCCGATTCTCGTGGACAAGTTCCTGGAGGACGCGCTGGAGATCGACGTCGACGCGGTGGCCGACAAGGACATCGTGGTCGTCGGCGGCGTCATGGAGCACATCGAGAAGGCCGGCGTGCACTCGGGCGACGCCGCCTGCGCCCTGCCGCCCTACTCGCTCGACGAGACCCAGGTGCAGATCCTGCGCGCGCAGACCAAGGCGATGGCCAAGGCCCTCGGCGTGGTCGGCCTCATCAACGTGCAGTTCGCCATCCGGAACGACGTCGTCTACGTGCTGGAGGTGAATCCGCGCGCCTCCCGCACGGTCCCGTTCGTCTCCAAGGCGATCGGCGTCCCCCTGGCCAAGATCGCCACGCGGGCGATGCTGGGGGAGAGCATCGAGGCGATCGCCGGGATCGAGGAGATCGAGTGGCGGCACGTCGCGGTCAAGGAATCGGTGTTCCCCTTCATCAAGTTCCCGCAGGTGGACACCGTGCTCGGCCCCGAGATGAAGTCGACCGGCGAGGTCATGGGCATCGACCGCGACTTCCGCAAGGGCTATCTGAAATCGCAGATCGCGGCCGGCTCCACGCTGCCGGCCGCCGGCAAGATCTTCATCTCGGTCCGGCAGCGCGACAAGCGCGCGGTGGCCTCGCTGGCCCGGCGGCTCACCGAGATGGGCTTCGGGTTGGTGGCCACGGTCGGCACCGCCCGCGTCTTCGAGCGCCAGGGCATGACGGTCGACCTGATCCACAAAGTGCTCGACGCCGATCGCCCGAACGTCATCGACCTGATGAAGCAGGGCGAGATCGCGCTGGTCATCGAGACCCCCGGGGACGGGCGTGCCCGGAAGGACTCCTACCTGATCCGCCGCGCCGCGGTGAACATGAACATCCCCTACTACCTCACGGTGGACGGCGCCCAGGCCGCCATCGGCGCCATCGAGGCGCTGCTCAAGGGCGAGCTCCAGGTGCGCAGCCTGCAGGAGTACCACGCCGATGTCTGAGGCGCCGCCCCCGCTGGCTCCATCAGATCGGCTCTTCGTCGCGCTCGACGTCGAGCGCCTCGAAGACGCCGAGGCGCTGCTGGACTGCCTCGCCGGCGTCGTCGGTGGATGCAAGATCGGCTCGCAGCTCTTCACCGCCGCCGGGCCCACCGCCATCGAGCGCGCCCTCAAGCGCGGCTACCGCGTCTTCCTCGACCTGAAGTACCACGACATCCCCAACACCGTGGCCGGCGCCGTCCGCGAGGCCACCCGGCTCGGCGTGTTCATGCTCAACGTCCACGCCAGCGGCGGGCTCGCGATGATGCGCGCGGGCGCCGAGGCGGCGACGACGGCGGCCAAGCAGTTCGCGTTGCCACGTCCGATGGTGCTCGGGGTGACCGTGCTCACCAGCCTGGACCGGCGCGCGCTCGAGACCGAGGTCGGCGTGCCGGGCGCGGTGGAGGCGCACGTGCTGCGTCTGGCCGAACGCGCGCGGGCCGCCGGCCTCGACGGCTGCGTGGCCTCCGCGCGGGAGATCGCGCCGCTCCGGCTGGGGCTGGGGCCCCGGTGGGCGATCGTGACGCCGGGGATCCGGCCGGCGGAACGCCACGACGATCAGGCGCGCACGGCGACGCCCGGGGCGGCCATCCGCGCGGGCGCTGACTATCTCGTGGTGGGCCGTCCGATCACCGCCGCGTCCGATCCCGGCCTCGCGGCTCGCGCGATCCTGGAGGAGGTCGACCGAGCCGCCCGCTGACGTGAACTGGTCGACGCGACACGGACCTCCGCGAGAAGGACGCGGGCGCGCTCAGTGGCGGGCGATGAAGCTCTCCCGGAGAATGTTCGCTTCCGTTTCCAGTTCGTCCAGGCGATGCTTCACCACGTCGCCGATGCTGACGATGCCCTGGAGCCGGCCGTCCTCCACGACGGGGAGGTGGCGAACCCGGTGGCGCGTCATGTCCGCCATCAGCCGCGTGACGCTGTCATCGGGCTGGCAGGTCACGGGCCGGCGCACCATGATATCGGACGCGTGCAGGTCGAGAGTCCGGGCGCCGTACACGCCGAGCGCCTGGACGATGTCGCGCTCCGAGACGAGGCCGAGGAGATTGACGCCATCCTCGCTCACGATGACCGCGCCGATGGACTTCGCCGTCAGCGTCCGCACGATCAAGCCGATGGTGGCGTCGGGCCTCACCGTTGCCACCTGCCGCCCCTTGACCTTCAGGATCGACGTCACCTTCACGGTCCGGCCCTCCCCCGCTTCGCGCGAATGCCGGCTGGCTGACTCCGAGCCGCCCCCCACGGGCGGCTCCCGACAGGGTGGATCTTACGCCCGCGGGGCACGCGCTTGACGGTGCGCCACGGGCGGGCTTAGATGGGTCCACTCGAGTCTGAAACGTCCGAGCGCAGGGAGCGCGCCACATGGCGCCTGGACGGGTTTGCGCGTGTCGTCGTCAGCGCCTCCGTCGCCCGCCCTGCTGGCCGCGGGGGCGTTCGTGCGTTCACGAGGAGGTGGGCGATGAGCATCGTGGCCATGTCGGAGACGGTGGGAAGCGGGGGCACGGACATCGGACGGGCGCTGGCGACGGCACTCGGCTGGGAGTTCGCGGACCGGGAGATCATCACCAAGGCGGCCGAGTCCTTCGGCGAGGGCGTGAGGGAGCTGAGGCACGCCACCGAGGAGAAGCCGACGCTGTGGGACCGGTTCCGCGAGAGCCAGCAGCGCTACGCGACCTACGTCGAGGCCGTCCTCCTCGAGATGGCCGCCCGGGACAACGTCGTGCTCGTCGGTCGGGCCTCGACCGTGATCCTCCGCGACGTCCGGCACGCGCTGCGGGTCCGCGCGAGCGCTCCCGAGCGCGTGCGGGCCGAGCGGATCGAGGGGCAACAGGGCCTGACCGCGGAGGCGGCGCTGGACTACGTGCGGCACGGCGACCATGACCTGGCCGCCCGCGTTCGGTTCCTCTACCACCTCGACTGGGAGGCGCCGCTGCTGTACGACGTCGTGCTCAACACGGAGCGGCTGAGCGTGGCCCGCGCCGTCGCCGTGCTGCGCGAAATGCTCGCGGACGAGCGGCTCGCCTCGACCGACGTCTCACGCCAGGAGCTGCGCGACCGCAGTCTGGCCGCCCTGGCCCGGGCGGCGCTCCTCGCCAACGCGACCACACGCACGCGCACCATCGAGGTGACCGCCAGCGGCGGCTCGGTGGAATTGACCGGGCGCGTCGTGACGGAGGCCGAACGCGAGGCGGCCGGCGCGGTCGTCGCGCGAATCCCCGGCGTCGCCGGGGTGCGCAACGGGCTCGTCGTCCACGCGGGCGCCGTCGACGACCTCTCCCACGGACAGTTCCGCCACGGCGAGGAACGGAGCTGGGGCGGATACGGCGGGGGCGGGTACGAGCGCGAGCGGCGTGAACAGGCGCAGCGCGAGCAGGCGCAGCGCGAGCGCGGCCGCCGACCGTGACCGCCGGTCTAGTTGGGCTGGGGGCCCCGAGATGGCCCCCAAACCCCCACTCGCTCGGGGCGCCCCGGCGGAGCCGTGGCGCCCCTCGATCCTCGGATAGACTCCTGGCGGGACGCGCTCACCTCGCCGCGGCAGGCGTCTGCTTCATCCCAGGCGCGGCATGACGCGGTCGGCGAACAGGCGCATGGAGTTGAGCACCCGCTCGTGCGGCACCTGGCCACCGCTGTTCATCCACACCGAAAGCGTCGAGTAGCCCAGCGCCTCGCGCAGCTCGAGCAGGCGGTCGGCGACGGCCTCCGGCGTGCCGTAGACGGCGAAGTCTTGAAGGACCTCGGCGTAGGAGATGTCGATCAGGCGGTTGCCGGTCTCCGTGCGCATGGTCGTCGTCGTCGACTTCGCCAGCGCCTGGCCGATGGAGCGGTAGAAGTGCATCGCGCTCGCCTCGGGCTCCTCGCGCGCCTGCCGCGCGGTCTCGGCCACGTACACCGGCACGATCACCCCGACCTCGCCCCGGCCCCGATGGCCCGCCGCCTTCCACGCCTCGTGGTAGCTGCCGATCCAGCTCGTCAGCTCGGAGATGGAGGACGTGCGCACCGCCAGGAAGACGGGATAGCCCATGCGGCCGACCATCGGATAGGTGTCCTGCGTGGTGGCGGCGATACGAATGGGCGGGTGCGGCCGCTGCAAGGGCTTGGGCACCACGCAGACGTCGCGGAACTGGAAGTACTCGCCCTCGTGGCTGAACCGCTCCTGCGTCCACGACTTCACGAGGATGTCGAGGGTCTCCAGGAAGCGATCGCGGCTCTCGGCGTAGGGGATGTTGAACCCCTGGTAGTGCGCGGGCAGCCCGCTGCGGCCCACACCGAGGTCGATGCGGCCGCCGCTGAGATGATCGATGGTCGCGACGTCCTCGGCGATGTGCAACGGGTGGCTGAGCGGGAGCACTTGCACGGCGATGCCGAGCTTGACGCGCTTCGTGCGCCCGGCCAGGGCGGCGGCGATGGCCAGCGGGGCGGCCAGCACCGAGCGGTCTTTCTGGAAGTGGATCTCGGCGAGCCAGATGGCGTCGTAGCCGCAAGCCTCGGCGGCGGTCATCTCGGCCATGGCCTGCTCGAACGCGACGGCCTCGCTCATGCCCGGGGCCTGGCTGAACTCGGTGAAGAAGCCGAACGCGGTTCGTGCCGACTTCACGGGCGTCTCGGAGGCCATCGCGGTGCGCCCACGTTACCACACGGGGAAGGGCCCCTGTCCGCGCGCTACAATCCCACACCATGCGCATCGTGTTCTGGAACATCTGTGCCGGCGGCGGCCTGCGCGCCCAGCGCATCGCCGCGCGGCTGCTGGCGTGGGCACCCGACGTCACCGCGCTCTGCGAGTTCCGCGGCACGCCGCCGAGTCTCGCGCTGTCCACCGCGCTGGCCGGGCACGGGCTCGTGCACCAGTGCACGACGACCCCTGGTGACTCGCCCGGCGCGAACGGGCTGCTGCTGGCCTCGCGCTGGCCGCTGCGGCGCGTCCGCGGACGCGCGGAGCCGGCCGAGCCCGGACGCTGGCTGCTGGCCGAGATCGTCGCGCCGAGCCCGTTCACGACCGCCGTCATGCACGTCCCCAACCGCGTGACCGGGCGTAAGGACGTCTTCTACGCGGAAGTCCTGTCGATGATCCACCGCTGGCGACGCGGGCCAGCGGTGCTGCTCGGCGATACCAACTCGGGCCGCCCCGACGTCGACGAGGAGACGCCGGTGTTCGGACCCCGGGAGGTCGCGTGGCTGGACGCGATCGAGCGGCTGGGCTGGGCCGACGCGTTCCGGTCCCTGCACGGCCTCCGGCGCGCGTACACCTGGTATTCGCCGAACGGGCGCAACGGCTTCCGGCTCGACCAGGCGTTCGTGAATCGCGCGCTGCAGCCGCGGCTGAAGAGCCTCGTGTACGACTGGGGGGTGCGGAACCGGGCCGGCTCCGGCCTCGCCCTGAGCGACCACGCGGCCCTCCTGCTGGACCTCGCCGAGTAGCGTTATACTCGGGTCCCCGACCAGGGAGAAGGAGCACACGATGCGCTACGAGCTCATCTCCGCCGATTGCCACGTGGATCTCTGCTGGCTGCCGACCGACCTCTTCACGACGAACGCCTCGCCCGAGCTGCGTGACCGCATGCCCTACGTCGCCGAGGGTCCGCAGGGTCCCATGTGGACGACGAAGCGCGGCGCCAATCTCGGCATCGTCAACGGTATGGGCTCGGCCGGGCGCCAGTACGTGCCGGGCAAGATCCATCGCGCCGATCGCATGGCCGCCACCGGGCTCTACGACGACGGCCGGCGCGGCATCCGCCGGCTGACCGACCCTCATCTGCGAGTCAAGGACCAGGACCGTGACGGTGTGCAAGCCGAGGTGCTCTACGGCGTGCTCGGCGCCAGCAGCCGCCTGAACGATCCCGAGGCGGCCGTCGAGGTCATGCGGGTCTACAACGAGTGGCTGGCCGACTTCTGCGCCGCGCAGCCGGGCCGCTTCGCCGGGCTCGCGTCGATCCCGAACAACCCGATCGACGCCGCCATCGCGGAGGTCGAGCGGGTCGCCAAGCGAGGCGGCGTGCGCGGACTGGACATCGCCAACTCCGCGGACCTCAAGCCCCTGTGGGATCCGCACTGGAACCCGCTGTGGGAGGTCATCAACGCCTCCGGGCTGCCGCTGCACTTCCACACGGTCGGCGGCTACGTGCCCGACCACATCCGGAAGATCATGCTGATCGGCTCCGATCCGACGCGGGCGAACGCCGTCGACGCGCCCAAGGTCGACCTGCCGGTGGCCCGGGCGGCGTTCGCGACCAACATCACGGCGTTCCAGCTCAACATGGCCAACGTGCTCACCTCGATGATCTTCAGCGGCGTGCTCGAGCACTACCCGCAACATCAAGCTCGTCCTCGGCGAGTCGGGCATCGGCTGGATCCCCTACGTGCTGTGGCGGATGGACGCCGAGTGGGAGGACCAGTTCAAGGACCTGTCGCTGACGATGGCGCCGACGGAGTACTGGAAGCGCCAGTGCTGGGCGACGTACCAGACGGATCCGATCGGCGTGAAGCTCCTCGACGAGCTGGGCATCGACAAGGTCATGTGGGGCTCGGACTTCCCCCATCCGGACGGCGTGTGGCCGGACTCGCGGGAGTACATCGACCGCGAGCTGGGCCACCTGCCGGCCGACGTGCGGCGCCAGATCACCTGCGAGAACGCCGCGCGCCTCTACAACTTCACGCTCAGCTAGGACCATGACCGTCCTGCGCGGCGCGACGCTGATCGACGGCACCGGCGCCGCGCCGGTTGGTGACGTGACGCTCGTCGTGCAGGACGGTCGCATCGAGAGCATCACGAGCGGCGCCGGCGGGCCCCCGCCGGCGTCGCCCGCTGTCATCGACGCCACCGGGCTGACGCTGCTGCCCGGTCTCATCGACTGTCACGACCACCTGGCCTTCCACGGCTACGAGCTGGCGGCGCGCTGGGGCCTGAGCGAGCCGGCCAGCACGCGCAGCGTTCGAACGAGCCGGGTGATCGAGCAGACGCTGGCGGCGGGCTACACCACCGTGCGGGACGCCGGCGGCCTCGACGCCGGGTTCCGGGCCGCGGTCGACGAGGGGCTGATCCAGGGGCCGCGCCTGCTCACCGCCGTGGCGATCATCTCGCCCGTCGGCGGCATCGGTGACCGCGTCAGCCCGTCCGGCCACGAATGCCTGGTGCCGAATGATCCCGCCCTGCCCGCCGGCGTCGCCAACGGCGTGGAGGAGGTCCGGCGGGTGGTGCGCACGATGATCCGGGCCGGCGCCGACGTGATCAAATGCGCGACGACCGGCGGCGCCTCCTCGCGGGCCGGTCACGGTCCGAGCGACCCCGCCTTCAATCTGGACGAGATGCGCGCCCTGGTCGACGAGGCGCACGCCCAGGGCCGCAAGGTCATGTGCCACGCGCTCGGCGGGTCCGGTCTACGCCTGGCCCTGGAGGCCGGCGTGGACTCGATCGAGCACGGCTGCTACCTCGACGAGGATCCCGAGCTGATCCCGATGATGGCCGAGCGCGGCACGGTCCTGACTCCCACGCTGCTCGTGTACGAGTACCACCGCGAGTCGAGGGCGCCCCACGTGCGGGAGCGCGCGCGGGCGCTGCAGGAGCACCATCGCGAGAGCATTCGCCGCGCGCTGGCCGCGGGGGTGCGCGTCGTGGCGGGCACCGACGCGGGCGGCCACGGGCACCCGCCCAACGCCGGCGAGTTGCCGCTCCTCGTCGCCGCCGGCCTCACCCCGATGCAGGCCATCCAGGCCGCCACCGGCTGGGCGGCGGCGTGCGTGGGGCTCGAGCGTGAGATCGGCACGCTGGAGAAGGGCAAGCGCGCCGACCTCATCGCCGTCGCCGGCGATCCCCTCGCCAACGTCGGCGTGCTGACCGACGCCACCCGCATTCGCCTGGTGCTCAAGGACGGCGTCGTCGCGGCTCGGCGGTAGCAATGGAGTTCGCGTTCACCGCCGAGGAGCAGGCGTTTCGCGACGAGGTCCGTCGCTTCGTGGCCGCGCACCCGGCCGAGCACTTCCCGCTCGACGGCATGGACGCCGGCTACGGCTCCGGCGCCCACTCGCACGCCTTCATGAGGGCGCTCGGCGCGCAGGGCTGGCTCGGGATGACGTGGCCGCGCGCGTACGGCGGCGGCGAGCGGCCGATGTTCTTCAAGCTGGTCCTGTTCGAGGAGCTGGCGGCGGCCGGCGCGCCGTTCGGTCCGCTGGCCGGCTGCTGGCAGACCGCCGACGCGATCATCGAGATGGGCAACGCGCACCTGCGGGAGACGGTGCTGCCGGCCATCGCGCGCGGCGAGGCGACGTTCTGGCAGGGCTACAGCGAGCCCGACGCCGGCTCCGACCTGCTCGCGCTCAAGACCGAGGCCAAGCGCGACGGCGACCACTGGATCATCCGCGGCCACAAGATCTGGTCGAGCCACGCCGGCATCGCGACGCACGGCCTGGTGTTCACGCGCACGAGCCGCGAGGCCCGGCGCAGCCGCGGCTTCAGCATGTTCGTGGTGCCGAACGGCACGCCCGGCATGCAGATCCGCCCCATCCGCAGCCTCACCGGCGAGGTCTACCACTACGAGGTCTTCCTCGACGACGTGCGCGTCCACCACGACGTCATGCTCGGCGGCGAGGGCGAAGGGTTTCAGGCCCTGCTCAACGGCCTCGACTCGGACCGGTTCTGGGGCCGCTACTACAAGGCGCCCGCGCTGGAGCGGGTGCTCCGACAGCTCGTCGCGTACGCCAACACCACGCTGGTGAACGGCGCCCCGCTGGCGCGTGATCCCGTCGCGCGCCGGCGCCTGGCCGGGATGGCGACCGACATCGCGGCGCTGCGCACGATCTTCTACCGGGCCGGCTGCCTGCTGCGCGACGGCGCCCCGATCAGCTACGAGACCGCGGTCGCCAAGATCATGGCCGACGAGCTGGGCCAGAAGCTGGCGCGGCTCGGGATGGACCTGCTGGGGCCGTGGGGGCCGCTGCGCGAGGGCTCGCGCGGCGCCCGCCTCGACGGCCGGATCTCGCACGACTACCTCACGAGCCTCGGCCACACGATCGCCGGCGGCACCGCCGAGGTCCTGCGCACGACGATCGCCGTGCGCGGTCTCGGCCTGCCCGCCGACAAGCGCGCCTGAGACTCGAGCATGGACTTCACGCCGTCGTCCTCTCAGCAGATCCTGATCGCCACCGCCCGCGACTTCCTGCGCAAGCACTGCCCGCCCGAGACCGCGCAGCGCCTGGCCCTCGACCAGCGCGGCTTCGACGACGGGCTCTGGCGGCGGATGGCCGAGCTGGGCTGGCCGGGGCTGCTGGTCCCCGGCGACCTCGGTGGCAGTGACGGCTCGGTGCTCGACGTGATCCTGCTCGTGGAGGAGATGGGCCGAGTGGGGCTGCCCGGCCCCTTCGTGACGAGCGCCGTGGCCGCCACCTCGCTGCTGATCGCCGCCGGGAGCCGCGAACAGCAACAGCGCCTGCTGCCCGGGCTGGCCACGGGCGAACGGATCGCGACGCTGGCGCTGGTCGAGGCCGGCGGCTCGTTCGACCCGCGGGCCCTCGCGCTCCACTGCGAGGTGCCCGGCCGCCTGACCGGCACCAAGCTGTTCGTCAAGGACGCGCACGTCGCCAGCGACCTCGTCGTCGCCCTGCGCGGCGGCGAGCTCCTCCTGCTGCCCGCCGACCGTGCCGGCGTCGCCCGGCTGCCGCTCGACACGCTCAGCGGCGAGAAGCTCTTCGAGGTGACGTTCGACGCCGTGCAGGTGCGCGCGGAGGACCGGCTCGAGCGCGGCGCCGACGCGCTGGCGTCGGCGCTGACCGCTGGCGCGCTGGCGCGAACGGCCGAGATGGTAGGCGCCGCCCAGCGCGTGCTCGACCTCGCCGTCGAGCACGCCAAGACCCGCGTGCAAGGGGGCCGGCCGATCGGCGGCCACCAGGCCATCCAGCACGCCTGCGCCGACCTCGTGCGCGACGTGGACACCTCGCGCGGGCTGCTCCACGTCGCCGCGTGGAAGGTCAGCGAGGGCGTGCCGGCCGACGGTGACGTGGCGGCGGCCAAGGCGTACGCGGGCGAGGCGTGTCTGACGGTGGCGCGCCGCGGCCACCAGATCTTCGGCGCCATCGGCTACTGCGAGGAGCACCCGATGCACCTGCTCCACAAGCGCATCCAGGCCGCGAGCCTCGACTTCGGCGACGCCGGGCTGCACCTGGAGACCGTCGCGCGCACGATCGGGCTGCAGTAGTTAGGAGCTTGCCGCGCCCCGGTAGTCGCGGTTGAGCTCGAACCTCCCGGTGAGGTTCCCCTGCCGGTCGACCTTCCAGGCCCCGATGATCCGGTCCGCCGGCACCACGTCGTTGGGGCCGAACGTGCCGTCGACGACGTAGACCCAGCCGCCGGGATTCCGCTTCGCCTCCTCGTGCATCGCCGGCGTCGGCTCCGGCGGGACCTTCCGGGTGCCTCGGAACGGCCACATGGCGGTGTCCCTCCTGACCCGGCCGGCGCTCCCTGGCCTCGCCGCCGCCTTGACTCCGACCCCGCCGCACACTAGCGTGCGGGCGCATGAGCCACTTCTTCGCGTACCTCTCGCGGATGCGCTTCATCCGTCGCTGGGGGCTGATGCACAGCACCCACGTCGAGAACATCCAGGAGCACAGCCTGCGGGTCGCGATGATTGCGCACGCACTGGCGATCGTGCGCAATCGCCTCTTCGGCGGCGCCGTGAGCCCGGAGCGCCTCGCGGTGCTCGCGATGTATCACGACGCCGGCGAGGTGCTGACCGGCGACCTGCCGCGCCCCGTGAAGTACTTCAACCCGGAGATCGAGACGTCCTACCACCGCATCGAGTCGGTCGCGCGCGACACGCTGCTCGGGATGGTGCCCGACGCGCTGCGCGCCGACTACGCCGGCCTGTTCCACCAGGGCTCCGCGGCCACCGACGAGCAGGCCCTCGTCAAGGCCGCCGACAAGCTCTGCGCCTACATGAAGTGCCTCGAGGAGATCGCGGCCGGCAACCGGGAGTTCGTGCAGGCCGAGGCGGCGCTCCGGCAGACGATCGAGGCGATCGATCTGCCGGAAGTCCGCTACTTCATCGCGACCTTCGTGCCCAGCTTCCGGCTGACGCTCGACGACCTCACGTAGTGGTGGCGGCCGGTTCGGCGGGCACCCACGACGAGTCGATGGCCATCACGGCCTCTTCGAGGGCGGCCCGGATGGCCTGGACGTTGCCCTGGGGATCGGCCAGGGCCACCACGAAGCCGATACGGCTGGCCGCGAGGAACAGCGTGCCGTCGTCGGCCGAGAACAACGCGGTCTGGAAGGCGCCGTGCCCCAGCTTGGTGGCGCCCACCTCGAGGTCGCGGCCGAGCGTCGCCGCCAGCGCGGCGAGCGGCTCGATCGCGATGCCCGCCGGCATCTCGGCCGCGATGACGAAGCCGTCGGCCGCTACCAGCAGCGCGCCGCGCACCGCCGCCGCGCGGGCCAGGGCCTGCACGACGTCGTGCACCTGACGCCCTCGCGAGCTGCCGTCCATCTCGAGCCCCAGCCTCAGTCGGCTCATGACGTTCTCCTGGTGCCCGCCGGCGCGGTCGTCTCGACGACCTCGTCCTTCGCGACGGCGAGCTCGTGCTGGGCGGCCGCCCACAGACGGTTGACCTCCAGCAAGCCCTGGGTGATGTGGGTCGTGCGCGGCAGCGTCAACGCCAGCGTGAGCGTGACGTCAGCCCGCAGGAAGTGCATGTCCTCCGTGTCCGCCACGATGCCCCGCCGGAGCAGGCCGAAGCCCGCGCGCCGCAGCGTGGCGGCGGCGAAGCCGGCGGCCCGAGCAAGACGATGGCCGCCCGCGCTCGCCGCCGCGGGTCGCGCGGTGATCATGACCCCGTCGCCGGCCAGGACGAACATGGCGCGAGCCGCCGCGGGCAGACGCAGCCGATCCAGGCGCGGGCGGCCCGGCGGCGGCGCCGGTCGGCGCGTCGCCAGGCCGTCGAGCAGCGCCTGCGCCTCCGGAAAGTCGGGATAGGCGCGCAGCGCCCGCACCAGCGCCTCGCGACCGCCGTCGACGTCGCCCTCCTCCAGCGCGAGTCGGGCCAGGCCGAGCAACGCGCGCGGGTGCGAGGGATCGCGGTCGAGGACCCAGCGGAACTCCTGCTTGGCCGGCTCGATCGTGCGCCGCGCCACGTGCAGATAGGCGGCGAGCAGGTGCCCGGTGATACTGGCGGGCTCGAGGCTGAGTCCCTGGAGCACGAGCTGCGCCGCCTCGCCGTAGCGGCCGGCGCGCCGCAAGCGGTCGGCGTGGCCGAAGAGCTCGGCCGGCGTCGGCTCGCGCCGGGACGTGCCGGGCCACCACCGCCGCTGGAGCATGACGCTCACGAGAGCGTCACGCGCAGAACCTCCTGCGTCGTGGTCGTGCCCTCCAGGACCTTCGCGAGGCCGGCCTGGCGCAGGGTCCTCATGCCCTGGCGCTCCGCCACGTCGCGGATCTCGGCCGTGGAGGCATCCTTCAGGATCAGGTGGCGCAGCTCGGCGGTGATCGGCATCACTTCGTAGATCGCCACCCGGCCCTTCATGCCCGAGAAGTTGCAGCTCTGGCAGCCGCGCCCTCGAGAGAGCGTCAGCCGGCCCAGGCCCTGCGGCACGTAGCCGTACGGGACCAGCTCGTCCTCGCTGACCTCGAACGGCTCCTTGCAATCCCTGCAGATCCGCCGACCCAGCCGCTGGGCCAGGATGAGCTGCAGTGACGAGGACAGCAGGAACGGCGGTACCCCCATGTCCACGAGTCGCGCCACCGTCGACGGGCAGTCGTTGGTGTGCAGCGTCGTGAAGACGAGGTGCCCGGTCAGCGCCGCCCGGATGCTGATCTGGGCGGTCTCGAGGTCACGCGTCTCCCCGACCAGGATGACGTCGGGGTCCTGCCGCAGGAAGGAGCGGAGCACCCCGGCGAACGTACGGCCGATGCCGTCGTTGATCTGGACCTGGTTGACCCCCTTGAGGTTGTACTCGACGGGATCCTCGGCCGTCATGATGTTGTGGCCGGGCGCGTTGATCGTGGAGATCGCCGAGTACAGCGTCGTCGTCTTGCCGGAGCCGGTCGGTCCCGTGATGAGCACCATGCCATACGGCTGATGGATCGCCTCGTTGAACTTCTCGAAGCTCCAGGTGTCGAAGCCGAGCTTGGTCATGTCGAGCTGCAGCGCTTGCTTGTCGAGGATCCGGAGCACGGCCTTCTCACCGAAGATCGTGGGCAGGATCGACACCCGGAAGTCGATCTCGCGGCGGCCGTGCCGGAGCTTGATGCGACCGTCCTGCGGCAGCCGCCGCTCGGCGATGTCGAGGTTGGACATGATCTTCAGGCGGGAGATGATCGCGGGCTCCAGCCGCTTGGGCGGCGACAGCATCTCGTGCAGCACGCCGTCGATCCGGAACCGGACCCGCAGGTCCTTCTCGTACGGCTCCCAGTGCAGGTCGGAGGCGCCCCGCCGGATGGCGTCGAGCAGCACCAGGTTCACGAGCTTGACGACCGGCGCCTCGTCGGCCGACTCCTTCAGCTCGAAGACGTCGGTGGTCAGCTCCTCGTCGGCGATGATCTCCAGCGTGCCGGGGTCGTTGGCAATCTCGGCCAGGAGGTCGGCCATCGGCGCCGGCGTCGTCACGTAGTACCGGGTGATCGCCGCCCGGATGGCCTTGCCGGCGGCGACGACGGGCAGCACCGAGAGTCGCGTCATCGCCGCGATCTCGTCCATGGCCACCACGTTGGTGGGGTCGGCCATGGCCAGCGTGAGGCTGTTGTCGACCCGGCCGAGCGGCAGCACGTCGTACTTGCGGGCAATGTGGACCGGCACCAGCGCCAGCATCTCGGCGGTGATCGCGTACTCGTCGATCGAGACGGACGGCAGCCCGTGCTCCTTGGAGAGGACCTCGACGAGGCGCTCCTCGCTGACGAACCCGCGCTTGGTCAGCACGCTGCCCAGTCGCTCCTTCGAGCGGCGGTGCTCGCGGAGCGCGTCGTGCAGCTGGCCCGGCGAGATCAGCCCCTCGGCCACCAGCAGGTCGCCGAGGCGCTCACGTCGCCGCACCCCCCGGCTGTGGTCGGTGGTGATGGTCCCGCCCCGTGCCACCGCCGCCGCCGGCGCCGACCCCGCGCGAGCGGCCGCGGGGACCGGGACGCTCGGGCCCACGGCGCGCGAGGGTAACTTCGCCGGCGTCGACCGCGGACCGGGCGGCGAGGCCGGGGGCGGCGGGGCGGGAGGAAGCAGGGGCCCCGGGGCCGGCGGCGCCTCGTAGACCGACGCGGCGGCGGCCTCCGGCGGCAGGGCCGGGGGAGCCACGCGAGGAGCCGGCGGCAGCGCCGGGGCTGGCGGCGGCGGCGCGGCGGGCGGCGCGGTGACGGCGGCCAGGCGCTCCAGGGTCGCGGTCAGCCGGTGCTGGTCGCCGAGCCGCTCGTAGATCTCCCGCAGCGACTCCAGCGTCGGCTCGTCGAGCCCACCCGCCTCCAGCACGCTCTCGAACACGGCGGCGGTGGCCAGGAGCTCGCGCTGCTCCTCGATCGACAGCCGGCCGTCAGGCGGGACGATGGTCGCTCGCGCGCCGCGTCTCCTCGGCGGTCAGGGGGGTGGCGAGGACCCCGACCAGCTTCGGCCGCTTGCGCGTCTCCTCGAGGGCCGCGCCGATGGAGGCGCAGGCTTCCCGGGCGAACAGGCGCACCATGCCGATCGTGGTGCGCTCGTCGAAGATGGCGAGCAAGATGGTCTGCTCGTCCACCGTCGACACGTGCATGCTCTCCTTCACGCCCTCGTGGAACAGGACCGAGAACTCGCTCTCGCCGAGCAGCTGGGCCAGGGCCGCGGTGGCACTGAAGGCCGCCGCCGCCAGGGCGCCGATGGAGCCGACGTCGAGCGTGCGGGCGGTGCCGGCCTCGGCCAGCGGCTGGCCGCTGCGGTCGATGAGCAGCACCGCCGAGCAATTCGAGTCGCTCAAGAACCGCCGAAGGACGGCGTCGATGCGGGCGGCATCGCTTTCGTGGATCACGATGTCATGGAGTCTCACGAGCGGACCTCCTGTACTTGGCCGAACTCTTTGACGAGCACCATGCGCGACACCGTGTTGAGGGTGTCGAAGACGCCGGTCCCGTCGACGGCGACGGCCTCGAAGAACGGCACACGCCGGGCGCCACGGTTGAGGAGATACTCCAGGTAGTCGAGCGGCGCGACGCTGCCGAGATCGCGCTTGTTGTACTGGATGACGTGGGGCATCGTCGCGAGGTCGAGGCCGTACTCGCGCAGGTTGTCGTCGAGGTTGCGGAAGCTCTCGACGTCCTCGCGCAACCGGTCCCACTGGGAATCGGCCACGAACACCACGCCGTCCACGCCCCGCAGCACGAGCTTGCGCGTCATGTTGTAGTGCGTCTGGCCGGGCACGGTGTAGAGCTGAAAGCGCGTGGTGAAGCCGCGCACCCCGACCGCGGACACCGGCAGGAAGTCGAAGAACAGCGTGCGATCGTCGCCGGTGGCCAGCGAGATCATCTTGCCCTTGTTGTCGCCCGGAAGGCAGCGGTGGATGTACTGCAGATTGGCCGTCTTGCCGGCCATCCCGGGGCCGTAGTAGACGACCTTGAAGTTGATGACGCGGGCGGCGTAGTTGATGATCGACACGTCAGCGCGCCTCCAGCAGCGCCGCCGCCTGGGCGACCGCGCGATGCGCCCGCCCGGCGAGTGCCACCTCGCCGGCGGCGGCCAGCACGGCCGGCGTCCCGCCGTGGATCCGTAGCGGCCGCAGGACGGCGCGCTCGCGCCCGCGCCGGAGCACCACGGACTCCAGCCGCCCCAGCGCCTCCTGGTCGTGGCCGGCCACCAGCGTCTCGTGCACCACGCGGGCCGCGCCGGCGAGCACCGCCTGGTCCTGGCCGCCGAAGACGTAGACGCTCGGCGCCGCACCCTCCGCCTCGGCCACCGACATGGCGAGTGGCCCGAACGCCGCGAGCACGCGCGCCGCCTCCCCGACCGCGCGGTGACCATTGTCGATGCGGGCCGGGGCGGTGGCCACGGCCGGGAACGCGATGGCCGGCGACGCCGTGTGGGGCGCGTCACCGGTGGCGCTTCCCGCCCGCGTCGACAGCATCTCCAGCATCGCCACCGCACCACCGCGGCGAACGGTTGCCGCCAGACAGCCGCGAGGACCGAGGGGTGTGAGCACACAGACCAGGCGCGTCGTTCGGATGGTCACCTGCTCGATTCCCCAGGACGCCAGGCGGTCGACGAGCGGGGCGGCGCTGGCGGCCAGCACGTCGATCGGCTCACGGGAAAGCGCGGGCGGCACGAAGCTGACGAGCGGTCTCCCCCCGACGCGGCGCGCGTGCCACTCGAAGGCGCCGAGCGGGGCCAGGCCGAGCGCCAGCGTGCGTCCGAGGGCTTCGCTCTCGTCGTCGGTGGCGACGGGCGCGGGCGACGCGGGTGCGACCGCCGGCGGAGGTGGGACGGCGGCGACGCTGGGCGCCGAAGAGGCCGCGGCGGCCACGGGCAGCGCGAAAACCACGGCCGGGATCTCGTCTTCCGGAACCGGCGCCGGCGCCGGCTCGGGCGCGGGATCGATCGCCACGGGTGCCGGCGCAATCGCAGGCTCCGGGACGGCCTCCGCGATCGGCTCGACCTGAGCCTCGGCGGTCATCTCAGGCGCCGGCGCTTCCTCGGGTGCGGGAGCCTCGGGCTTGAACGGCGCCGGGAACTGCCCGATGTCGAACAGATCCGCGGCGGGCGCCTGCACGCGGAATACCTCGACCGGGATCTGGCGGACGACCTCGTCCATCGGGAGCGAGAGCACCCAGCCTGGGAATCGGCGGCGCACGTCGGCCTTGGGCATCGCCAGCGCGAGCTCGGGAAACTGATCGTCGATCAGCGTCCACGGCACCTCGACCGCTCCCTCGCCGAGCTGGGGGAGCACCAGGCGGCACGGGATCACGATGACGTGCGGCTCCCGCACGCTCTCGGCGAGCCGCTCGGGCGGCAGCACGAAGACGTCAGGCGGCAACTGGTCGGCGATCCGCTCGAACGGCACGCGGATGACCGGCTCGTCGACCGCCGGTAGCGCTGGCACCTCGGCCGGGATCGGCTCGGGTGCCGCCATGACCGCGACCCTGGGTGACGGTGTCATCGCAGGGGGCGGCGTCACCACGGGCGGCGGCGCCAGCGCGGGCGGCGGCGTCCGCGGAGGTGGCGGGGCCATCGGGGGTGCCGGGACCGCGACGAGCGGTGCCAGCGCGACCTCGGCGGGTGCCGTCGCCGCGGCCACGGCCGCCATCGGCCTCGGCGCGGCGCGGACGACCGGGTCGGGCTCCGGCTCGACGTCGTAGTCGCGAAGGGGACGGTCGAACACCAGCGGGATCGAGCTCGGGCCCCACGTCGGGGGCGCGGACACGCGCATGACGGAGTCCCAGTCGGGCGTCGAGGTCGGCAGCGGCGGGGCTGGCACGCGGGACACCGGAAGGCTCGGCGCGTGCTCGGGTCGCCCGGCGACCCGTAGCGGCACGACGCGGCTGCGCCACCCCAGCAGCACCAGCGGCGCGGCCACGAGATGGATGAACGGCCCCGGCGCGAACGCCCACAGCGCGCGCCGCATCGCGCCCTCGAAGGACATCGGATGCGTCAGCGACAGCGTGACACCGCTGAAGAGCGCCAGGCAGGCGTTCACGCCACACGCCGCCACGGCCCAGCCCAGCCGCCGGTCGAGCGGCACGCCGCGCAGCAGGACGAACGCCAGCACGAGGTAGAGCGCGGGCGGGACGAGCGCCACCGTCGAGGAGGACAGCAAGATGCCGCGGCCCATGTCGGCCTCGAACAGCGCCGTCACCGCGCCGGCGGCCGCCACCGCCACCGCCACTGCCCGCAATGAACGTGAGACCCGGACCCGTGTGCGATGCCTGGCCATTCTCTTACACCGCCTGTAGCAGTTCGGAGATGGACTTCTTGGCGAAGTAGCGGACCTTGCCGAGCGCCGACGGCTCGCTGAGGGCAATGGCCAGCATCGCCGAGGCCCCGACGCTGTACAGCACGACCATGCCTTGCGCGTACTCGAGGATCATGCCGTGCAGCGGGCCGCGTCCGAGCTCACGGCCGAGCCCCTCGGATGACTCCGTCAGGCACGCGCTGAGCGCGCTGGCCACGGCCGCATCGACCACGTCCTCCCCCGAGGCGTCGAGCAGGAAGCCCTCGCGGTCCGCCAGCACCGCCCACAGCACGCCCTCGATGGCGGCGAACTGCTTGAGCACGGCGCCGCTGCCCGTCGCCGGGGGCACCGCCGGCGCGGCCGGAGTCGGTGGAGCGATGGGCGCCGGCGCGGGGGCGACGATCGGCGCGGTCGGCACGAGGGGGACGTGGCCGTTGCTCGTCTCGAGGTGCCCGGGGCCGGGCCGCGCGGCCGCCAGCGGTGTCGCGGGCGCCACCGGCGCCGCCGTGGGCTCCGGCGCGGGCGCCGGGGCCGCGGGAGCGTCGACCGTCAGCAGCGCGTCGAGCCGGCGCAGCAGCTCGTCGGCGGCGAACGGCTTGCTGAGCACGTCGGCGGACTTCACGCGCGCCGCCCGCTCGCGTACCTCGTCGTTGACGATACCCGACATCAGCAACACCGGCGTCCGGCCGAGGCGGGGGTGGCGCTTCACGAAGTCGCAGATCTCGTAGCCGTCCTTGTCCGGCATCACGACGTCGCAGACCACGACGTCCGGCTCGTCGCGCTCGATCCGCTCGAGCGCCTCGCTGCCGGTGGCCGCACACACCACCTCCATCTGGCGTCCCAGCAGCGCGCGCTCCACCACCTTGCGCACGCTGAGGCTGTCGTCCACCACCAGCACCTTGGCCATGACTAGCCCTTCTCGTCGATCGCCGTCGCGCTGCTGAGCAACAGCTGGTCGACGCTCTTGTCGATCGTCCGCGGCAGCCCGGTCGACTCGCCGGCGGGCGAGGGCAAGAAACAGAAGCGTCCAGCCCCGTCGGCATGGCACGCGGCGAGGAGGGCACCGAACGCTTCCTCGCCGACGGCGTTGCGATACTCGGCGTGCACGACGCGTCCCTTCTCGAAGAGCATCAAGCCACCGCCCTGCGGCAGCGCCAGGATCAGCCGTCCGCTCTTGCCGCCGGTGCTGATCGCCTGCGTCAGGTCCGCCAGATCCATGACTTCCAGCGACCCCTGGAACGTGCCGCTCGGCATCGCGGACAAGTCCGGGACGGCCGGCGTGGCCACGCGCCGCGCCGGAGCCGGCGTGGCCACGCTCCGTGCCGGGGCCGGCGCGGCGGCCCGGGCGGGCGGCGCCGCGGCGGGGCGCAACACCGGCGCCGGCCGCTGCTGAGAAGCCGGCGGGCTCGGCGCGATCCGGGAGCGCGCCGCGGCCGGCGGCGCGGTCTTCGCCGTCTTCGCCCATGGCCCGTCCGGACCGGCCGTGACCGCCGTCGCGTAGCGCTTGGGCGGCTCGGCCGTCGGCGGCGGCGCGGGGGCGGGCCGGATCCGCGGCACCGGAGAAGTCGGCTCGACCTCGCGCGAGACCGGCGGGGGCACGGGCGGCGGCACCGGCGCAACCGGAGGAGCGAGCACCGGCGGCGGGGCCGTGGGCACGATGACCGCAACGGCCGGCGCCGCAGGCTTGGGAGCCGGAGCGGGCGGCGCCGGCGCGGCTGGCGCCAGAGCTTCCACCGCCGGCGCGCGATTGGCCTCCACCAGACGGACGACCAGCGGGAGGATGGCGCCGCTGGTCATGCTGGGCGGCAGCACGAGATCGACGCCGGCCGCGGCCGTCTCGGCGGCCGTGACCTCATCGCCGCCCGCCACCAGCACGAACCGCACGTCGCGGGTGCCGGGATCCGACTTGAGGATCGCGCACAGCTCGTGGCCGTCCATGTCGTCGATGCGGGCCCGGCTCACGACGACGTCGTGACGGTTCCACTCGAGCATGGTGAGGGCGAACGAGCCGCTGGAGGCGACCGTGACCTCGGCGCCGCCGGCGATCAGCGTGTCCTGGAGCGCGGGCACCCGCCGAAGGTCGGGGTCGACCACGAGCACCTTCATGGCCTTGCCTCCGCGCCGCCGCGCAGCGCCAGCGATTCGATGAGTCGCACGAACACGTCCTCGGTGATCGGCTTCGTCACGTAGTGGCTGACGCCGAGCCGGCGGGCGAGCGACTGGTGCTTGACCCCCGACCGCGTGGTCAGGATCACGATGGGCAGCTCGCGCGTGGCCGGCCGGCGCCGCACATCCTCGAGGAGCTCGTAGCCGTTGAGGCGCGGCATCTCGAGGTCGGTCACCATCACGGCGAACTCGCGCTCGCCCAGCCGGGCCAGTGCCTCGGTGCCGTCGATGGCGGTGGTGACGTCGAACCCGGCTTTCTCGAGCATCTGGCCGACGTACTTCCTGACACTGATCGAATCGTCCACGAGCAACACGTTCCCCTTCCGGAGGGCCGCGAGACCATGGCGCGGCCCGTCCCGTCCGACCTCGGCGTGAGTGGCATCTGGAACGAGCGGCGATGTCGGCAGGGATGCGACGCGATCCGGCGCCGGGCGCAGCGCCAGCTCGCCGAGCCGCACGGGATCGAGGAGCAGCGTCACCCGGCCGTCGGCGGACACGGTGGCGCCCGCGTAGGGCCCGATGCCGTCGAGGAACGCGCCCAGCGGCTTCACGACGATCTCCTCCTTGTGCAGCACGTGGGTCACCGCGCAGGCGAAGAGCCCGGCGCCGCCGCGCAGGACCAGGCTCGGAGCCCCGTCCACCGGCGCCGCCGGCAGGCCGAGCGCGTGGTCGAGGCGCACCAGCGGGAGCCACCGTCCCTCGACGAACGCCGACTCACCGTCCGGCCCCGCCCGCCGCGCCTCCGGGCCGAGTGTGGCGATCACGTGCACGGCGTTCAGCGGCACCGCCAGCAGCTCGGGGCCCGCCCGCACGAGCAGCGCCTCGGTCACGACCACCGTCAGCGGCAGCCGCAGGGTGAATCGCGTGCCGGCGCCGAGCACGGTGTCGACGTCGATCTCGCCGTTGAGCCGGCCGACGTTGGTGCGCACGATGTCCATGCCGACGCCGCGGCCGGCCGCGGTGGTGACCTGGGCCACGGTGCTGAAGCCCGGCCGGAAGATCAGCTCCAGCGCCTCGCGCTCCGTCAGCGCCTCGGCCATCTCGGGCCGCATGAAACCCTGGGCCACCGCCTGCCGGCGCAGACGCCCGGCGTCGATGCCGCGGCCGTCGTCGGCGACCTCCACCACGACGAAGGCGCCTTGATGGCTGGCGCTCAGCGTCACGGTGCCGGCGGCCGCCTTGCCACGGGCGCTCCGCTCGTCCGGGGCCTCGAGACCGTGGACGACCGCGTTCTGCACCAGGTGCAGCAGCGGATCTACGATCTGCTCGATGAGGCCGGCGTCCAGCTCGACCGACTCGCCGCTCGTCTCGATGCGCACGCTCTTGCCCGCCGTGCGGGCCGCCTCCTGGCCCTGGCGGACGAACCGCGTGTAGAGGGTGCCGATTGGCACCAGCCGCGCGCGCCCGAGCCCGGCCCGCACCTCGCCGGTCAGCCGGTGAACGAGCCCCAGGTCCTCGCGCACTGTGCCGCCGAGGCCGGCGATCTCCGCCTGAACCTCGGCGATGTCGGAGGCGATCTCGGCCACGCTGCGGGCGAGCAGCGTGAAGTCGTCGTAGCGATCGAACTCCAGCTCGGCGAACAGCTCGGACACCGAGCGTGGCCGCGCCTCGGCGGTCTCGCCGACGGCGCGGCGGGTGGGAAGCCGCGCGTCGAGATGACACCGCTCGAAGTCGGCGACCGCCTGGCCCAGGCGCGCGCGGCTCGAGAAGAGCGCGTCGCCGAGCCGGTCCAGCTCACCGAGCCGGCGCTCCAGCCCGCTGCGGGCCACCACGAGCTCGCCGACCAGGTCCATGAGGCCGTCGAGACGCTCGAGCGCGACCCGGATGGTTTGCCGGGCGCGGGGCGTCGACGCCGGGCGCGGGCGAGCCGGCCGCGGCGGCGGCAGCAGTCGGGCCAGCACCGGCATCGCCCCGGCCTCCACCGGCTCGATGAACGGCGCCGGGACGTCGCTCGGGGACTCGGCGAGCAGCGCGGCAATGCGCGCGCGGATGTCCGCGACGGCCGTCGTGAGGTCCCGGCCTGGATCGGCCCCCGGGTCCAGCATGTGCTTGAAGGTATCGATCGCGGCGAGACCGGCGTCGAGGACCGCCGGCGTCAGCGGCGCCCGGTGCGCGCGCACCGCCACCAGCAGGTCCTCGAGACCGTGGGCGAGCTCCCCGACCGGGTTACAGCCGACGACGTAGGCCGCGCCCTTGAGCGTGTGGACGGCGCGGAAGAGCGCATCCAGCTCGGCCTCGCTCGCACCTGCGCGCTCGAGGGTCAGCAGCGCGCCGGTCATCGCCTCGAGATGCTCGGCCGCCTCCGGGCCGAAGTACGTGAGGACCTCGTCGCCCTCCGCGAAGAACCGCAGCAGCGCGCGACGGACCGGATCGTCGTCGCCGGTGGTCGCGGACACCGCCGGGGTCGGGGGCAGCGCGGTCAGCGCCGGCACGGCCGTCTCCTCGGGGCGATGGTGCTCGATCGCGTCGAGGGCCGACTTGAGCGCGCCGAGCAGCGACGCCAGATCGTCGGCCACCGCCCGGCGGACGGGCGGGGTCGCCTCCGGCAGCGGCTGCAGCGCCCGCTCCACGGCGGCGGCGAGCCCGGCCACCTGCCGGAAGCCGTGCAGCGCCGCGGCTCCCTTCAGCCGGTGGGTGACGAGGAACACCTCGTTCCACGCCGGCTCGCCGCCAGCGGCCATGCGGCCGATCCCGGCCTCGATGGCGGCGAGGGTGTCCCACGCCTCCATGAGGAAGATCGAGCGGAGAAACGCCTGGTCGGCCGACTCGATCATATCCGCCGTCAGGCCGCAGCCAACTTGAACCGTGACAGGCTCCGCGTCAGCTCATCCGCCAGCTTCACGAGGTCCTCGACGGTCTTGCGCGTCTGCAGCACGGCCTGCTCGGTGTCGACGGCGACCTGGGCGATGGAGTGCATGGCCCGGGCGACGCCGTCGACGCCGTCGGCCTGCTGCGCGCTGGTGCGCGAGATCCCCTGGGCCAGCTCGGCGGACGAGGTCGACATGCCGGCGATCTCCTTGAGGTGCTCTCCCGCGCGGATCGTGACCTGGTACCCGGCCTCGACCTCGCGCGTGCCCTCCTCCATGGCCATCACCGCCTCCTGCGTCTCCGTCTGCACCGCGCGGATGAGCGTGGCGACGTCCTTGGTGGCCTTGGCGGCGCGCTCGGCCAGCTTGCGAATCTCGTCGGCCACGACGCCGAAGCGCAGGCCCGCCTCGCCGGCGCCGGCGGCCTCGATGGCCGCGTTCAGCGCGAGCAGGTTCGTGTGGGACGCGAGCTCCTCGATCAGGTTGACGATCGCCGAGATCTCGAGCGAGCGATCGCCGAGCCCCTTGATCTTCTTGGCGATGACCTGCACCTCGCCGCGGATCCGCTGCATGCCGGCCAGGCTGTCGCGCACCGCCTGGTCGCCCTTGTGGGCGGCCTCCAGCGTGTGCCGGGCAGCACCGGCGGCGGCCTGGGCGCTCGTGGCGACCTCGCGCACCGAGCGGCTCATGGCCCCCACCGTGCCGCTGACCGTCGTGATCTCGCGGGCCTGGGCCTGGGCGCCGCCGGTCATCTGGTCGGTGGCGCCGATCATGTCGTTGGCGTTGGCGGCCACGCGCAGGGCGGCGTGGCGGACGTCGGCGAGCAGGGCGGCGATCTCCTCGACCATCACGTTGATCGAGTCCACCACGTTGCCGAGCACGTCGGGGGTCACCCGGCCACGGCGCGAGAGGTCGCCCTGGGCGATCTCCATCACGGTATCCAGGAACGTCTGGATGTTGCGCTGCAGCTCCTCGCGCTTGCGCTTTTCGTCGTCGCGCTCGGTCTCGGTCATGACCTGCGCGCGCAGCCGCACGATGGTGTCGTTGAAGGTGTGGGCGAGCTGGCCGATCTCGTCGCGCGCGCCGATCTTCACCGTCTCGCTGAGGTCGCCACGGCCCACGCGCTCGGCCACGCGCACGATCTGGGCGATCGGCCGGGTGAGACGCCGGGCGAAGACGACGCCGGCCACACCCGCCACCACGGCCACGCCGGCGAAGACGGCGAAGAGGAACCAGCCGGAGCGGGCGGCCGCGGTGTCGATGATGGTCCGGTCCATTCCCACGCGGACGGTGCCGAGCGTGCCGCCCAGCATCGGCACGCCGATGTCGATGATGCGGCGGGGCACGCCCGTCACCGCGTCGGCGTACTCGATCTCCCGCACCTGCTTGGCGGCGTCGCCGGGGACCAGGTTCCTGTCCACCAGGTCGGGCGGCACGAACGGCACGAACGTGTGGGCGATCTGCGTCTTGGCCGGGTCGTAGACCATCACGTAGGCCACGCCGCTGATCCCGGCGAACTGGTCGATCAGCGCCTGCACCGTCGAGGCGTCGCGGGTCAGGATGAGGTCGACGCCGGACGAGGCGAGGCTGTTGGCGATGGCGGTGCCCTTGGAGGTGAACTCGTCGGTCATCCGGTGGCGCAGTGTCTGCACCGAGACGAACCAGGTCACCGCGGCCAGCGGGACCAGCACGGCCGCGAGGAACAGGATGATCTTGGCCAGGAGGCCGAACCGTGGCTTGGTGCTCTTCATGGCCGTTCCCCTCAGGCCTGCACGGCCGACGTCCAGTCGGTGATCGGCACCCATCGCTCGCCGTCGACACGGGTGAAGTACACGCTGTCGAGACCCTGGTGGCGCTCCGGGCTGAAGCTGAGCGCCGCCCCGATGCCGAGGTCAAAGCCCTTGAGCGACTCCAGGGCCTGGCGGAAGCCGGTGCGGGTCGGGTGCGGCCCCGCCCGTCGTACGGCCTCCACCACCACCCGGGCGTTCACGTAGCCCTCCAGGCTGATGAAGCTGAAGCGCTGGGGGACGTACTTGTCGTCGCGGAGCGCCGGCGGCACCGCCGGGTTGTAGCGGTCCATCAGGCTGCGGTACTCGGCGACCCCGGGCAGCGTGACGTCGTCGTAGCTCGGCACCACCTGCGAGTTCACCAGGGCGCGCGTGTAGTCGCGGCCGGTCGCCGTGCCGTGCTGGACGAGCAGGCGCAGCATGGCGTCGGAGCCGACGAATGAGACGTTCGAGATCGGCACCGTCCAGCCCAGGTCGCGGGCCGTCCGGACGAACGCGCCGCACCCCTGGTAGGCCCCGGTGCACAGCACGGCGTCGACGCCGGCCCGGCGGAGCGCGTTGACGGCGGGCGTGACGTCGTCGTCGAACCTGGCGCCGCGCTGGTAGGTCGTCTCGACCGCGACCCGGGCGCCGCGCGCGGCCAGCGCGCGGGTGACGCCGTCGGTGCCGCTGCGGCCGTAGGCGTCGGCCTGCGAGTACACGCCGAGGGTGCGAGCACCGATCTGCCAGAACCGGTCGACCAGCGCGGCCATCTCCTGGCGATACGAGGCGCGGACGTTGAAGACGTGCTCGACGTAGGGCGCCTCGCGCTGCGGCTGCGCGCCCGTGAAGTTGCCGACGAGCACCACTTGCTGGTCGGCGTACCGCTTGATGACCGGCAGGGCCCGGGTCAGGGTCGGGGTGCCGACGTAGTTCGACAGGAAGAACACCGAGTCCTTCTCGAGGAGCTGGATGGTGTTGCGCACGCACGGCAGCGGCTCGTAGTTGTCGTCGAGCCCGACCACCGTCAGCACGCGCCCGTACACGCCCCCTCGTGCGTTCACCTCGTCGTAGTACGCCTGGGCGCCGCGGTAGAACTCGGTGCCGAGGCCGGCCGCCGTGCCCTTGAACGCCGCGCTCATCCCGATGCGGATCTCCTTGCCCGTCACGCCGGGCGCGCTGGCGCTCGGGGCCTCGGCCGGGACCCACTTCGTGGGCGCCGGCCGCGCCGGTGTCGCCTGGGCGGCGGCCACGGCGGTGCGCCCGAGCGTGCCGGGCACCAGCGCAGCGGACAGCAGGCGGAGGACGGCTCGTCGTTGCATCGTTACCCTCCGGGACCGGGGTCCCACGCGCGGCGAATCGCGGCCAGCACGGCGCGGGCGTCGAGCAGGGTGGCGCGGCCGCCGGTCTCGGCGGTCACCTCGCCCACCGCCAGGTCGTCGGCGGCGGCCGGCCATGGCTGCACGTCGTCGAGCGCTACCAGGCCGACCACGCCCTCGATGACGACGGCGGCGCGCCACTCCCCGTCGCCGAGCACGAGCGCGCGGTCGCTGCGCGCGTCGGCCGGGAGCCCTAGCAACGCGCGGGCCTCCACCACCGGCAGGACGTTGCCGCGCAGGTTCATGACGCCGAGCACCGATGCCGGCGCCCCGGGCACCGAGGTCGTGGTGTCCAGCACGACGACTTCCCGGGCGTCGGTCACGTCCACCGCGAACGGCCGGCCGCCCAGCAGCACGACGCAGGCGCGGCCGGCAGGCGGTGCCTCGGCGAGGGGCGCGAGGTCGGCCGGAGTCGGCGTCTCAGTGGACAAACCGGCCCACCATGCTGAGCAGCTGGTCGGATGTGAAGGGTTTGCCGAGATAGTCGTCGGCGCCCTGGCGCCGGCCCCAGGCGCGGTCGCTCTCCTGGTTCTTGGAGGACACCAGCACGACCGGCGTCGTGCGGGTCTCGGCGTTGCGCTTGAGCGAGCGCAGCAGCTCGTAGCCGTTGCGCTTCGGCATGACGATGTCCAGCAGGAGCACGTCGGGACGCTCGGTGGCCACCTTGTCCTCCAGCGCGTCGCCGTCGATGAGCGTGACGACCTGATGCCCGGCGCCGCGCAGGATCGACTCCATGAGCTTCAACTCGGAGTAGGCGTCGTCGACGACCATGACCTTCGCCATTGCTCCTCCCCGCGCGCCCGGTTTCGGCGTTTGCGCGAGCCCGCCGGGAGGTGCAACGCGATTGCCAAGCGGCCCCGGGGTGAACGTGTGCGGAAGGCGAACAGGACAGTGGCTGACACTGTCGGCCCACGGTCGTCCGCGCCTTCACGGCACGGGCGGCGACCGGGTCATGGGATCTCTGCGCCAAATCGCCCGCGCCGGCCGCGCCACGCTGTCGCAGCCGTGGACGGACTGACATATCATGTCGTCATGACGACACCGGCCGCGCTCACCGAACGCGAAACACTCGAGCGCTACGAGAAGCGCGGGGCGTTGCTCCGCGGCCACTTCCGGCTGACGTCCGGCCTGCACTCCGACATCTACCTCCAGTCGGCGCTGGTGCTCCAGCATCCCGAGGATGCCGCCGTCCTGGGTGACGGACTGGCCACGCCCTTCCGCGGCGAGCGCGTCCAGGCGGTGCTGGCGCCGGCGATCGGCGGGATCCTGGTCGCCCACGAGGTCGCGCGCGCGCTGGGTGTCCGCGCGCTCTTCACCGAGCGCGAGAACGGGGTGATGCAGCTGCGACGCGGCTTCACGCTGAGCCCCGGCGAGCGGTGCCTGGTGGTGGAGGACGTCATCACGACGGGCGGCTCGACCCGGGAGGTCGTGCAGTGCGTCGAGGCGCACGGCGGCACCGTGGTCGGCGTCGGCTCTCTGATCGACCGCAGCGGTGGCACGGCCGCCTTCACCGTGAAGCGCGTGGCCCTGGCCACGGTGAGCGCGGCGACCTACCCGCCGGACGCCTGCCCACTGTGCCGGACGGGCAGTCCGGCCATCAAGCCCGGCAGCCGCACCTGACGGCGCCCGGTACCGTCGACGGAGCAGGATAGCGCGATGGTCCAGTGGAGCGAGTTCGCCACGGTCGCTCCCGCGCTCGCTCAGACGGGACGGGCACTGCTCACTCAGTTCGGCGTGGGGCTCGCCTTCCTCGCCACGGTGCGTGGGGACGGCGCTCCCCGCCTGCACCCGGTCTGCCCGGTGCTCTCCGACGAGCGTCTCTTCGTGTTGATCACGCCGGACTCGCCGAAGCTCGGCGACCTGAGGCGAGACGGCCGGTACGCTCTACAGACGTTCCCCCAGGCAAAGCCGGGCAGCGACGAGTTCTACCTGGCGGGCCGCGCCCGCCTCGTCGAGGACGCCGCCCTTCGGGACGCCGTGCTCCGGGACGCCCGACACCAGGCGGACGCCGCCGAGATCCTCTTCGAGCTGGGGATCGAGCGCGTCATGCACACGCGCTGGGAGCACGTGCTGACCCCGCAGATGCACCCGGTGCGACAGACCTGGCGCGTGCCGCGGGGATAGGACACGTGGCCCACTGCCCGCCCGAGCTGCTCGACGACCTCGTCGGCCTCTTCGCCGAGATCCGGACGTGGCCCGGCGTGATCGAGAAGAGTCGCGGCGTCTTCTACGTGAGCCGGACGCCGTTCCTGCATTTCCACCGGCAGGAGGATGGCCGGCGTCGAGCCGACATCAAGGGGCTCGGCGGCTGGGTGCCGTTCGATCTGCCCTACCCCATCTCCGCCACCAGGCAGCGCGCCTTCGTTCGCGAGCTGCGAAGGCACTGCGCGAGCACGCAGCGGCCGGGGATCAGTACTCCGGCGGGGCGTAGACCGTCAAGAAGAAGAGCGGCGTCGAGCCGGGGTTGTGCACGTGGTGGTTCTGGCCGGCCGGGATCGTGACCAGCGTGCCGGCGGCGGCCTGGTGCTCGCGACCGTCGATCCGCACCACCGCCTCGCCCTCGATCACGTAGACGATCTGGTCGCCGCGGTGCTCCTCGGCGGGCCCGCTGTCGGCGCCCGGGGCGATCGTCATGACTGCGCACTGCGTGCGCGCGGTCTGCTGGAGCACGCGGAAGAACTCGCCGCGATGGTCGAGGACGGAAGCGACCTGCGCGCGGTCCTGGGTCTTCACTGGATCAACACTCCGTTCTGGTACAGGACCACCCCGAGCCACAGGAGCTGGCCGGCCACGAAGACCGCCAGCCCCTGCTGGCGGCCCTGGCGCGTCTGGGCGCGATACTGCCAGGCGGCGCCGGCCACCGCGAGCAGCGCGAAGAGCGTGCCGTCATACGTCGCCCAGCCGTAGTGATTGGCCAGCCCGCCCACGAAGCCCCACAGCACCCAGGCGCCCAGCCACGCCGTGACCACCGAGACCAGCGTCGCCGGCCGCGAGCCCTGCCGCCCCGCCATCCGGGCGGCGCCGACGGCGATCACGCCGAACAGCACGGCCAGGCCCCCGGCCAGCCACACCCACCGCTTCACGCGCGCCCGCGATACTCCGGCCGCCAGCGCAGCAGCCGCATCTCGACCTGCTTGATGCCGAGCGCCATCACGGTGCCGATCACGCCCAGCGAGAGCAACGCCACCATCATGTCGGCGGCGTTGAGCGTGCCAGCGACTGAATGATCAGGTAGCCGAGGCCGCCGCCCGACTCGCCGCCCCGGAACTCGCCGACGACCACGCCGATGAGCGCGAACGAGATCGACGGCGTCAGCGAGGCGAACGTCCACGCCGGCCCCGAGGGCACGATCACCGTGCGCATGATCTGCCGGTCGGAGCCGCCCAGGAAGCGCGCGGAGTGGATGAGGTCGGCGTCCACCGAGCGGGCCCCGGGAACGTGTCCTCGAATCCGGCGAGCCCGGCCAGCGCGATGGCGTCGCGCACGCGGCGCTGCGTCTCGGCCCGCGGCACCCCGCGGTACTCGAGCCCGACCGCGATGTTGCGGGCCACCGTGCGCCAGGGAAACACCGTGTCCTTCTGGAAGACGTAGTCGACCTGACCCGGCACCGAGCCGACCACGCGGGCGCCGTCGATCTCCACCGCGCCGGCCGTCGGCGCGATCAGTCCACCGATCATGTTGAGGATGGTCGACTTGCCGCAGCCCGACGGGCCCACGATGGCCACGAACTCCTGATCGACGACCTCGAACGAGACGTCCTGGACGGCGGGCACCTCGCGGCCGTCGTCCCGGAACGTCTTGGTCAGGTCACGGACGATGATGCGGGAGCGTTTCACTCCGGTCAGGACTTGTATTTCGCCTGGGCCTTCTTCACGAACGACATGTCGACGGCCTTCGCGTACGGGATCGGCTTGTCGAGGGCCAGCGGCACCCACACCTTCATGCCGTTGTCGTAGTCCTTCTCCTCGATGGCGAAGTCCCAGTCGAAGATCGTCTTGTAGTACTTCACGGAGCGCGCCACGACCTCGCGCGAGAAGGTGTCCATGTACGGCTTGTGCAGCAGCTCGACGACCTCCTCGTCCTTGGCCTTGCGGATCCACCGCTGGGCGCGGTAGTTCGCGTTGACGTAGGCCTGCACGAGGTCGGGCGACTTCTCGATCGTCTCCCGCAGCACGTAGCCGACCGTCACCGGGATGGAGCCGCCGAAGACGCGCGCCCACGCCTTCTCGTCCTGCACGTCGTAGATCACCTTGCGGAAGCCCTCTTCCTCGGCCGCC
Source organism: uncultured Candidatus Rokubacteria bacterium (assembly GCA_963743355.1). Lineage (GTDB taxonomy): Bacteria > Methylomirabilota > Methylomirabilia > Rokubacteriales > CSP1-6 > AR5. The sequence goes on along the minus strand of CAVUPM010000001.1, from coordinate 1,640,775 downwards.
CACTGCCACTCGGGCACCGCCATGATCGCGTCGAACTTGGCCGCCTTCAGCCCGCCCAGCACCGTGGTGGACGCGCCGCCCCCGACCCACTCGACGCGATCGTTCACGGCCTTGCCGTCGGCGGCTCTGGTGCCCTTGAGGACGTACACGCCGTACACGTGCGTCCCCGAGCCGATGGCGGTGGCGGCGACGATGGCCTTGCGCCCGACGAGCTTGGCGTCGCCGAGCGCCTCGACCGACTTCACGCCCTTGTCCCACAGGTCCTTGCGGACGACGACGTTGGCGTACGAGCAGCGCGAGTCGGTCGCGAAGACCTGAGGGCCTCCTTGCCCTTCTCGGTGATCTTCAGCGGATGGTTGGAGTCGCCCAGCGCGAACATCGCCTGGCCGGCCGCCAGGGCCTGCACGACCTTGGCCCCGCCGCCCGGCACGAGGTAGCTCGGGAGGCTGACGCCCTCGTCCTCGTAGAACTTCTTCTCCTTGGCCACCAGGTGCTGGCCATAGACGAAGGTCGAGACGCTGTGGGAGGCCGTGATCGAACGACCCTGCGCCCCCGCGGAGCGGGTGGGACCGGCGAGCGCCAGCCCGCCGGTCGTAAGTCCCGCGGTGGCGAGAAAATCCCTGCGTGACCAGGTCATGCGCGAACCTCCTGAGCGTGGATCATAACATATTGACACTACAGAGAATTTCAGCCATTCTGGAGCACTCGATGGTCCGGAGCATGACCGGGTTCGGGCGCGCGGAGCTCCGCGGCGACACACTCGTCGTCAGTGTGGAAGCGCGCTCGGTCAATCACCGCCACCTCGACATCGCCCTGCGCGTGCCGCGGGCGCTCGCCTCGCTCGAGCTCGAGGCCCGCCGCGCGATCGCCGCGCGCCTGGAGCGCGGGCGCGTGGACGTCAGCGTCCAGGTCGCCGCCGTCGCCGAGCACGCGTCCCAGCGGGTCGTGACCGACGCCGCTCTGGCCCGCGAGTACGTCGCCCGGGCCCGCGCCCTCGCCCTCGACGTGGCCGACCTCGGCGTGACGGGGGGCGTCACGCTCGAGTGGCTGCTCCTGCGGCCCGGCGTGGTCCGCATGGAGGACGCGGAACCGGCCGACCTCGTGGTGCCGTGGCCCGTCTTCGAGCAGGCGCTGGGCCGCGCGCTCGACGAGCTGATCGTGCGCCGCATCGCCGAGGGCGAGCGGCTGGGCCTGGAGCTGCGCAGCCTGCACGCCGAGCTGGCGGCGACCGTCGACACGATGGCCGCTCGGGCGCCGGCCGCCGTCGCGCGGCGCGAGCAGCGGCTGCGCGAGCGGCTGCGGGCGCTGCTGGGCACGGCCGGCGTGGACGAGGGGCGGATCGTGACCGAGGCGGCCATCTGGGCCGACAAGGCCGACGTCACCGAGGAGCTGGCGCGCCTGCGGGCGCACCTGGCCGAGCTGGCCCTCGTGCTCGACAAGGGCGGGCCGGTCGGACGCGCGCTCGACTTCCTCCTGCAGGAGCTCGGTCGCGAGGTGAACACCGTCGCCAGCAAGGCCGACGACCTGGAGCTGAGCCAGGCGGCGCTGGCGGGCAAGGGCGTGCTCGAGAAGATGCGCGAACAGGTCCAGAATCTTGAGTAGCAAGAACGGCGCGGCCTTCCGCCTGATGAACGTGGGCCATGGCAACGTCGTGGTGGCCGGCCAGATCGTGGCGATCGTCGCGCTCGACTCGCTGCCGGTGAAGCGCTTGATCGAGGGCGCCAAGGGCAGCACCAAGCTCATCGACGCCACCAACGGCCGCCGCACCCGCGCCGTCATCGTCACCGAGAGCGATCACCTGATCCTCTCCTCGCTCGAGCCGGCCACGCTGGCCCAGCGGCTGGCCGCGGATCGGGGCCCGGCCGAGTGATCAGGCGTCGCGGCACGCTCTTCGTCGTCTCGGCGCCCTCGGGGGCCGGCAAGACGACCCTCTGCCGCGAGATGCGCCAGCGCCTGCACGACCTCGCGTACTCGGTGTCGGTGACCACCCGGGCGCCGCGGCCCGGCGAGATCGACGGCAGCGACTTCCAGTTCGTGAGCGAGCCCGCCTTTCGCGCGATGCTGGACCGCGGCGAGCTGGCCGAATGGGCGGCCGTCCACACGAACCTGTACGGCACGCCGGCGGCGCCGATGGAGACGGCGCTACGGGACGGCCGCGACGTCCTGCTCGACATCGACACCCAGGGCGCGGCCCAGCTCCGCGCGCGGTACCCGGAGGCCGTGCTGATCTTCATCGTGGCGCCGTCGATGAGCGAGCTGGAGCAGCGGCTGCGCGAGCGCCGTTCCGACGGCGAGCCCGAGATCGCGCGTCGGCTGGAGCGGGCCCGGGACGAGGTCACGCTGTGGCGGCGCTACGACTACCTGATCGTGAACCGTGACGTCAAAGAGGCGATGGAGCAGCTGGAGTCGATCATCCAGGCCGAGCGCTGCCGCGTGGCGCGCCTGGCCCTCACCTTCCCCGACCTGGAGGTACCGAACTGATGGCATTCCCCTCGCTGGAAGAAGCGCTCAACAAGGTGTCGAACCGGTATTTGCTCGTCGTCCTGTCGGCCAAGCGCGCCCGCCAGCTCAATCGCGGCGCGTCGACCCGGGTCGACTCCAAGCACAAGAAGCCGACCAGCTCCGCCCTGGAAGAGATCGCGGCCGCCAAGGTCGAGTACCGCGTCAAGGACGAGGGCGAGACGAAGGGATGAGCTCGACGCTCGACGGCCGAGAGCTCATCCTCGGCGTCACCGGCTCCATCGCCGCCTACAAGGCGGTGTACCTGCTTCGCGAGCTGACGCGCGGTGGAGCCCGCGTCACCGTGTGCCTGAGCGAGCACGCGCGCGAGTTCGTGGGCCCGCTCACCTTCCGCACACTGTCGGGTCGGCCGGTCCTCATCAATCTCTTCGACCCGCAGAGCGAGGCGGCGGTGGAGCACGTGACGCTGGCCGAGCAGGCGGCCGCGGTCGTGGTGGCACCGGCCACCGCCAACCTGCTCGGGAAGGCGGCCCACGGCATCGCCGACGACTTTCTGACGACGATGCTGCTGGCGGCCCGCTGCCCGGTGGTCATGGCCCCGGCCATGGACGGCGGCATGTGGACGCATCCGGCGGTCGTCGCCAACGTCGCCACGCTGCGGGCGCGTGGGGTCGTCGTGCTGGAGCCCGACGCCGGGGCCCTGGCCTCCGGGCTCAGTGCGCGCGGACGGTTGCCGGAGGTGGACGCGATCGTCGAGGCGGTGCTCGGGGCGCTGACGCCGGCGCGCGATCTCGCCGGGGAGCGTGTCCTGGTCACCGCGGGACCCACGCGCGAGCCGATCGACCCCGTGCGCTACATCTCCAACCGCTCGTCGGGCCGCATGGGCTACGCGCTGGCCGCCGCGGCGGCGCGGCGCGGCGCCCAGGTGACGCTGGTCTCGGGGCCGACGGCGCTGGGGCCGCCGACGGCCGCGGTCTTCGTCCCCGTGCAGACGGCCGAGGAGATGCGCGAGGCGGTGCTCCAGCATGCGGCGCGCGCGAGCATCGTCATCAAGGCCGCCGCCGTCGCCGACTACCGGGTGCGCCATCCCGCCGACCACAAGATCAAGGGCAAGCGTGACCTCACGCTCGAGCTGACGCCCAATCCCGACATCCTGGCCGAGGTCGCCGCTCGCGCCGACGGCGGCTTCATCGTCGGCTTCGCCGCCGAGACCCACGACGTCGTCGCCAACGCGCGGGCCAAGCTCGAGGCCAAGGGCATCGACCTGCTCGTCGCCAACGACGTGAGCCGTCGCGACATCGGGTTCGACGCCGAGGACAACGAGGTGCTGCTCATCGACCGCTGGGGCGGCGGCCGGCCGCTGCCGCGCATGCCGAAGACGGCGGTGGCCGACGCCATCCTCGACGAGATCCTGGCGCTGCGCGTGGCCCACCCGGCGCCGAAGGCCGTCCGCTGAGCGACGATCCGCGCGTCGCGCTGGCCGACGCCCTGGGCGACCTCGCCGCCACGCTGCGCTTCCATCGCGACCTCGGCGTCGAGTCGGTGCCGCTCGGCGGGGAATTCCTGCTCTCGCCGGCCGAGGCGCTGCGCGCGCAAGAGGCGCGGCGGCAGGGGTGCCGCGACTGCAAGCTCTGCGAGGGACGCCACTCGATCGTCTTCGGCTCCGGCAACCCGCAGGCCGGTCTGGTCGTCATCGGCGAGGGACCCGGCGCCGACGAGGACGCCCAGGGGCTGCCGTTCGTGGGCCGCGCCGGCCAGCTCCTCACGAAGATGCTGGAGTCGGTGAAGCTCACGCGCGACGAGGTCTACATCACCAATGCGGTGTTGTGCCGGCCTCCCGGCAACCGCAATCCGGAGGCCGACGAGCTGGCGGCGTGCGCACCCTTCCTGGCCGACAAGCTGGCCGTCATCCAGCCCAAGGTGATCCTGTCGCTCGGCAGCGTGGCCACCCAGGCGCTGTTGCGCACGAAGGAGCCGATCGGCAAGCTGCGCGGCCGGATCCATCCGTACGGCGTCGCGATCCTGATCCCGACATTCCATCCGGCCTTCCTGCTGCGCAATCCCGGCCAGGACTACAAGCGCATGGCCTGGGAAGACTTGAAGCTCGCCAAGCGGGAGTACGACCAGCGCCGCACCCGATGAACAGGGCGGGACAACCGGGACAACCGCCGGAACCTCAGTGGCAGATGAGCGGAGCCGGCAACCCTCTACCGCCGGCCACCCACGTTTCGAGCCGTCCTGGCGCCCCGATACCATGATTGCCGAGGTGGCGTTCGACGCTCCGGTCGACCATCCCTTCTCGTACCGCGTTCCCGCCGCTCTCGCCGTGGCGCGCGGTCAACGGGTCCTGGCGCCGCTCCGGGGTGCCAAGCGTGTCGGTATCGTGGTCGCGTTGCGCGAGGGCGATGAATCGGCGCTCAAGCCGGTGCTCGCCGTCGCCGATCGCGCGCCCGTCCTGAGCCCGGCCCGGCTCGAGCTGGTGGAGTGGATCGCGCGCCAGTCGCTCTCGTCGGTCGGCTCGACGTGCGCGGCCCTGCTGCCGCCGCCGGCTTCGCCCGACGCCGCCGCCTCCGGCAGCCGCGAGCGCGCGGCGCCCGCGGCCGGCCCGGCCGCGGCGCCGATCGAGCTGCTCGTGGGGGCCGGCCGCGAGCGGCGGCTGCTCGAGCGCGTGGCCGAGGCGCCCACCGCACTGGTGATCGTGCCCGACGTCGAGGCGGCGGCCCGCTGGGCGCAGCGGCTCGCCAGGCGCGGCCCCGTCGTGCGGCTGGACTCGGGCGCCGACGAGGCGGCGCGGGCCCAGGCGTGGGCGCGCTTCGGCGACGGCGCCGCGCGCGTGGCCATCGGCACCCGCTCGGCCCTGCTGACCCCGCTGCCGCCGGCGGCGATGCTGGCCCTGGTCGACGAGCACGAGGCCGCCCACAAGCCGCCGGGTCCACCCCGCATCCACTCGCGCGAGGTGATCCTGGAGCGCGCGCGGCGCGAGCGCCTGCCCGTGCTGCTCACGGCGGCCACGCCGAGCGTGGAGCTGTGGTGGCGCGCCACCGACCGCGGCGGGGTGGCGATGACGCCGCCGGGCCCGGGGCCGTGGCCGGCGGTGTCGATCACCGACACGCGAGGCATCCTGCGCCGCGAGCCGCTGACGCCGCCGCTGGCCCGCGCCGTGCGCGAGACGCTGGGGGCCGGGCGGCGCGTGCTGCTCCTGGTGAGTCGGCTCGCCTCCTCGCTGGCCTGCGACGAGTGCGGCGAGATCGTGCGCTGCCCGGGGTGCGCGCTGGCCCTGACCTACACGCGCGCGGGGGCGACCCTGACCTGTCGGCTGTGCGGCACGGCCCTCCCCGTGCTGGAGACCTGCGGGAACTGTCGCGGGCGCCGGCTGTCGCCCTTCGGCTGGGGCCTCGAGCGCGTCGAGCACGCGGTGAGGCGGCGCTTCCCGAAGGCGCGCGTGGCGCGCTGGGATCCCGAGGCCTCGCGCGGGACGAAGGGGGACGCGCAGCGGGCGGCCGCGGCCGCCGCCGAGATCGTCATCGGCACGCGGGGCGCGCTGCGACTCTTCGGCCCCGCGTCGCTCGGGCTGGCCGGTTTCGTCTCGCCCGACCAGCTCCTGCGCATCCCCGACTTCCGGGCGGGCGAGCGGATGTTCGCGCTGCTGTGGGCGGCGGCCGAGCGCGTGGGCGGGCACGGCGCGCTCGTGATCCAGTCGCAGAACCCCACGCACTACGCGCTGGAGGCGATCGCCCGCCAGGAGCTGGCGGCCTTCTACCGTCACGAGGTGAAGTTCCGGGCCGAGCTGGGCTATCCGCCCTTCCGCCGTCTCGCGGTGGTGTCGCTGAGCGGCGGCGACACGCGCCGGCTCGCCGACGAGGTGGCGGCGGCGATGCGCGCCTCGCCGCGGCTCACCGTGTACCCGCCGGTGGCCGAGCGGCGCGAGCGCGCGCGGCGCATCGTCGTGAAGGGCGACGCGGAGCTTCCCTCGGTCCTGGCGGCGGCGCTGGAGGACTTCCGGGGGCCGCGGCCGCGCAGCCGCGGTATCATGGACGTGGAGGTGGACCCGGTCGAATGGCGGTCCTGAACGTGCGTCGCTATGGCGACCCCGTGCTGCGCCGTCGCGCCAACCCGGTCGGGGCGGTGACGCCGGAGATCCGTCGTCTCGTCAACGACATGGTCGACACGATGTACGATGAGGTCGGCATCGGACTGGCGGCGCCCCAGGTCGGCATCTCGATGCGCCTCCTGGTCGTCGGCGACGAAGAGGGACGCGGCGTGCAGGTGCTGGTCAATCCCGCCATCACCGCGCAGGGCGGCACGGTCACGGCCGAGGAGGGCTGCCTGTCGCTGCCCGGGATCTTCGCGCAGGTGACGCGCTCCGAGTGGGTGACGCTGGAGGCGCAGGATCTCGACGGCCAGCCCGTCGCCATCACCGCCCGCGGCCTGCGGTCCCGCGTGTTCCAGCACGAGATCGATCACCTCGACGGCGTGCTGTTCATCGATCGGCTGGAGCCGGTCATCCGCGATCGCATCAAGCGTCGGATCAAGAAGGAAGGCTTCACCGAGGACAGCGCCCACCGCGCGTTCGCGCTGTAGTCCACTGAAGGTCCTGTTTTACGGCACGCCGTCCTTCGCGCTCCCCGCGTTCGAGGCCGTCCGCCGCCACCACACGATCGTCACCGTCGTCACCCAGCCCGACCGTCCCGCGCACCGCGGTCAGCGCCTGACTCCCCCGCCGCTCAAGACCGCCGCGCTGGCGGCCGGCCTGCCCGTGCTCCAGCCGCCGCGGCTGCGCGATCCCGAGTGGCCGGAGCGGCTGCGCGCGCTCGGCGCCGACGTCGCCGTGGTCGTCGCGTTCGGCCAGATCCTGCCGCAGGCCGTGCTCGACGCGCCGGCGCGAGGGTCGATCAACATCCACGGCTCGGTGCTGCCCCAGTACCGGGGAGCAGCGCCCATCCAGTGGGCGATCATCCGCGGCGAGACCGTCACCGGGATCACGACGTTTCAGATGGACGCCGGCATGGACACCGGCCCCGTACTGCTGACCGCCCAGACGCCCATCGGCGCCGAAGAGACCGCGGGCGAGCTGTTCGAGCGGCTGGCCGTCCTGGGCGCCGAGGTGATCCTCGACACGCTCGCCAGGCTCGACGCGCTGACGCCGATCCCCCAGCGCCACGAGGCGGCGACGCTGGCCCCCCGCCTGAAGAAGACCGACGGCGTACTGGACTGGCGGCGCCCCGCCCGCGATCTCGTGAACCTCGTCCGCGGCTGCAACCCGTGGCCGGGCGCCACCACCCCGGCGCCCGGCGGCACCCTCACGCTCTGGCGCGCGCGCGCGGTCGCCGGCGCCGCGGCGCCGGGCACGCTCGTCCCCCACGAGCGCACGCTGGCCGTGGCCACCGGCGACGGCGCTGTGCTGCCGCTCGAGGTCCAGCCGGAGAGCCGCCGGGCGCTGGCCTGGGACGAATTCCTCCACGGCGCGCGGCTCGCCGCGGGCCAGCGGCTCGTCACGCCATGACCGCGGCGCCGGGCCAGCGTCCGGACCGTCGCGAGGACGCCGCCCGACGGCCGGCGCCGGCCCGAACCGTGGCGGCGCAGGTGCTGGAGCGCGTGGAGACCGACGCGGCGTTCGCCGATCTGGCGCTCGACGCCGAGCTGCGGCGGCATCCAGTGGCCCTGCGCGACGCCGCGCTGGCCACCGAGCTGGTCTACGGCACACTGCGCTGGCAGCGCTACCTCGACTGGATCCTGGCCCCGCACTCGCGCCGGCGGCTGCCGACCCTCGACCCGCGCGTGCGCGTGCTGCTGCGCATGACGGCCTACCAGATCGCCTTCCTCGAGCGCGTCCCCGCGTTCGCAGCCGTGAACGACGCCGTCACCCTGGCCCGCCGCGCGCCGGGGGTGGCCGAGTACGTCAACGCCGTGCTCCGCGCGTTCGGCCGCCGCGGCGCCGCCGAGCGCGAGCCGGCGCCGCCGCGCGATCCGGTGGACGCGCTCGCCACGCGCTGCTCGTTCCCGACCTGGCTGGCCGCGCGGTGGGTCGCCCGGTACGGCGTCGAGGAGGCGGAGGCGCTCATGCGCGCGCTGAACGCGCGGCCGCCGCTCACCGTCCGCACCAACACGCTGCGCACGAGCCGCGAGGAGCTGGCCGCGCGCCTGGGCGCGGAGGAGCGCGTGCAGACGCGCACGACGAACCTGGCGCCGGAGGGGCTCGTCGTCGAGGGCGGCGGCGATCCCGGCCGCTGGCGGGCGTTCGCCGACGGCGCCTGCGTCGTCCAGGACGAGGCCTCGATGCTCGTGTCGCGGCTGCTCGCGCCCGGCGCCGGCACCACGATCGCCGACGTCTGCGCCGCGCCGGGGACGAAGACGACCCACCTCGCCCAGCTGATGAACGACCGCGGACGCGTGCTCGCCTTCGACCCGCACCCGGGGCGCCTGGCCCGTGTCGACGAGACGGCGGCGCGGCTGGGGGTGACGATCGCCGAGACGGTGGAGGGGCCGGTCGAGACACTGGCGCCGCGCTGGGCCGACGGCTGCGACGGCGTGCTGGTCGACGCGCCGTGCTCGAATCTCGGGGTGCTGCGGCGCAACCCCGAGGTGAAGTGGCGGCGGCAGCCGGCCGACGTCGTCGCCGCCGGCGAGCGTCAGCGCGGCATCCTGGCCGCCGCCGCCACGCTCGTGCGCCCGGGCGGACGTCTCGTGTACGCGACGTGCTCGCTCGAGCCCGAGGAGAACGACGAGGTCGCGCGCGACTTCCTCGCCGGCCATCCCGCGTTCGCGGTGGAGCCGCCGGTCGAGTGTCCCGTCGCGCCCGACGCCGCCGGCTTCGTGCGCTGCCTGCCGCACCGCCACGGCACCGACGGCTTCACGGCCATCCGCTTCCGTCGGGCCTGAGGCGTTTGGGGTATAACGGGAGCGTGATCAAGATCGCGCCCTCGATCCTCTCGGCGGACTTCGGCATCCTGGCCGAGGAGATCGCGAGGGTGGAGGCGGCGGGGGCCGATCAGCTGCACATCGACGTGATGGACGGCCGCTTCGTGCCGAACATCACGATGGGCTTCCCGATCCTCGACGCGATCCGCAAGCGCACCCGCCTGCCACTGGATCTCCACCTGATGATCGTGGAGCCCGAGAAGTACCTGGCCGAGTTCGCCGCGCGCGGCGCCGACATGCTGACGGTACACGTCGAGGCCTGCCCGCACCTGCAGCGCACGCTCGTCGGCATCCGCGAGCTGTCGGCCCGGCGCGGCGCCCCGGTGAAGTGCGGCGCTGCTCTGAACCCGTCCACCCATCCCTCGTCCCTCGACTACGTGCTCGACGACCTCGATCTCGTGCTGGTCATGTCGGTGAACCCCGGCTTCGGTGGCCAGAAGCTCATCCCGGCCGTGTACCCGAAGATCCGACAGATCCGCACCCAGCTGGGCGCCCGCGCGGTGGACGTCTCCATCGACGGCGGGGTGAAGGTCGAGCACGTCCGTCCGCTTGCCGAGCACGGCGCCTCGATCCTGGTCGCCGGGTCCGCGGTCTTCGAGGCGAAGGATCCGGCCGCCGTGATCAAGCAGATGCGGACCGCCGCCGGCTAGACACCTCCTGAATCTCTCGTGACCGGGCCGGTGTCCAACACACCCGGGACTCGGACACGGGACGCCACACTCACGGCAGCAATGCGGGTGGCGGAGGTCTGGCGCTACCCCGTCAAATCGCTGGGCGGCGAGCGTCTCGACCGCGCCGAGGTGTCGACGAACGGCATCGCCGGCGACCGGGTCGTCCACGTGCGAAACGGGCGCGGCCGTGTCGTGACGGCGCGCACACATCCGCGGTTGCTCGCGCTCCACGCCGCGCTGGGCGCCGATGAAGAACCGCTGATCGACAGCCGCCCGTGGACAGCGGACGAGTCGGCGGCGACGACCCGGACCGCGGTCGGTCCCGACGCCACGCTCGCGCGCCACGACGGCCCCGATCGCTTCGACGTTCTGCCCCTGCTGGTGGCGACCGACGGCGCCATCGCGGCCCTCGGTGTCGATGGCCGGCGGCTGCGCCCGGATCTCGTGATCGCCGGCGTGGACGGCGTGCTGGAGCGCCAGTGGCCGGGCCGCCGCCTGCGGATCGGCGAGGTGATCGCATCGTCGACGCGTTCAACGGAGTAGCCGCGCACGATTGGCCGCAGTATGCAGGAATCGCGTGGGCGGCCGCGGCCAAGTCGGTGATTCTACTGTCCCGCGCCCCTGGCACTTGCCTTGCCAAAGAGCAACGTCGGGGGCGAGCCTGAGACTCCTTCGAGCACTCGGATTCCGGCGGTGGGACTGGCGCACGTGCTGGCGCACGGTCGACTTCTGGCTCGCCGTGGCCACGCTGCTCCTGCCCTTTGGTTTCGTGCTGCTGTTGCTGCAGTGGGAGCCGATCCGCGCGCGCGTTCGCCTTCGTCGCTGACCCGTCGGTTACGAGGAGTTGAAATCTTCCGCGTAGTTGCGTAGACTCCATCTTTCCATGTTCGACTCTCTCAGCACGAGACTGCAGACGATCTTCGACCGGCTCGGCGGCCGCGGCCGGCTGAGCGAAGACAACATCCAGGAGGCGCTACGCGAGGTACGCGTGGCGCTGCTGGAGGCCGACGTCAACTTCAAGGTCGTGCGCGCGTTCATGGATCGCGTGCGCGAGAAGGCGGTCGGCCAGGACGTCCTCAAGTCGCTGACGCCGGCCCATCAGGTCGTGAAGGTCGTCCACGACGAGCTGATCGAGCTGCTCGGCGGCAGCGGTCACCGGCTGTCGACCGCCCCGCATCCACCGACCGTGATCATGCTGATCGGCCTTCAAGGCTCCGGGAAGACGACGACGGCCGCCAAGCTCGCCCGCATGTACGGCAAGCAGGGCCAGCACCCGATCCTCGCCGCCGCCGACACCTACCGCCCCGCCGCCCAGGACCAGCTCCGCACGCTCGGGGGTCAGATCGGCGTGCCCGTCGTGGGCGCGCCGGGCCAGACGCCGCTCGAGATCTGCCGGGCGGCCCGCGACGAGGCCGCCGCCCGTGGCCTGACGCCGCTGCTGCTGGACACCGCCGGCCGCCTGCACATCGACGAGCCGATGCTGGACGAGCTGAAGGCCATCAAGCGCGACGTCGGTCCGCACCACGTACTGCTCGTCGTCGACGCCATGACCGGTCAGGACGCGGTCACCGTGGCCGAGCGCTTCAACCAGGCCGTCGGCATCGACGCCGTCATCCTCACCAAGATGGACGGCGACTCCCGCGGCGGCGCCGCGCTCTCCGTGCGGCACGTCACCGGACGGCCGATCGCCTTCGTGGGCATGGGCGAGAAGACCGACGCGCTGGAGGCCTTCCATCCCGACCGCCTCGCCTCCCGCATCCTCGGCATGGGTGACGTCCTGTCGCTCGTCGAGAAGGCCCAGGAGAGCGTCGATCAGGAGAAGGCCCAGGAGCTGGTGCGCAAGCTGCGCGAGGACAGCTTCTCGCTGGACGATTTCCGCGAGCAGCTCAAGCAGCTGCGCAAGATGGGGCCGCTCGATCAGATCATGGGCATGCTGCCGTTCGGCAAGATGCTCAAGGGAGCGCCGGCCGAGCTGGACGGCGAGCAGGCCGACCTCGGCCGCTTCGACGCGATCATCTCGTCGATGACGCCGTCCGAGCGTAGCCGGCCCGAGGTCATCAATGGCAGCCGCCGCCAGCGGATCGCTCGGGGCAGCGGCACCAGCGTGCAGGACGTGAACCGGCTGCTCAAGCAGTACGCGCAGCTGCGCAAGATGATGAAGCAGTTCAAAGGCATGGAGGGCAAGGTCGGCAAGCTGAAGGGCCTGCCGGGCTTCCCGACCCTGAGGGGGTGACGACGTGTCGGTGACCATTCGACTGCGACGTGAAGGATCGAGCAAGCGCCCGCGCTACCGCGTGGTGGTGGCGGACTCGCGCGCCCCGCGCGATGGCCGGTTCATCGAGATCATCGGGCACTACAACCCGGTGACGCAGCCGCCGACGGTCAAGATCGACCGGGACCGGGCGAGCGCGTGGATCAGCAAGGGGGCCCAGCCCTCGAACACCGTGAAGAAGTTGATCGCGGTGGTCGCGAAGACGGCCGTGTAGGACCGCAGCACCCCGGGTCGTTGCGGGTGAGGAGTAGTAGGCGTCATGCGGGAGTTGATGGAGTACATCGCCAAGGCGCTGGTCGACGATCCCGACGAGGTGCGGGTGGCGGAAGTGGAGGGCGAACGGGTCACGGTGATCGAGCTGCGGGTGGCCCAGACCGACCTCGGCAAGGTGATCGGCAAGCAGGGCCGCACCGCGCGGGCGCTGCGCACGATCCTCAACGCGAACGCGACGAAGATGAAGAAGCGCGCCGTCCTCGAGATCATCGAGTAGGCCACCCGTGACCGGGGCCGAGGACCTCGTCGTCATCGGCGAGGTGACACGGCCCCACGGGCTGCGTGGCGAGGTGCGGGTGATGCCGCACACCGATCGACCCGAGCGCTTCGAGGGGTTGCGCGAGTGCGTGCTGTGGGACCCGGCCACCGACGCCCGCGCCGTCCGCCGCATCGCCGGGGTGCGGCGGCAGGGCGAGGCCGTGCTGCTCTTGCTGGCGGGCTGCGAGTCGGTCGAGGCGGCCACGGCACTGGTCGGCCGGCTGGTGGCGCTCCCGCGTGAGCAGGCGTTGCCGCTACCGCCAGGGTACGTCTATCCCTGGCAGCTCATCGGCTGCCGCGTGGTGACGGACGACGGCCGCCCCGTCGGTGAGCTGAGCGGCATCGAGCCGTCGCCGGCCCACGATCTGTGGGCGGTACGCGGCGCCGGGCGCGAGCACCTGATCCCGGCGGTGCCGGAGATCGTGGTGGAGGTCGACGTCGAGGCGCGCCGGATCGTGATCCGGCCGCCGGAAGGACTGCTCGAGCTATAGGGAGATCGAGGAGCGCCCAATTCGCATCGACATCGTGACGCTGTTTCCGGGGATGGTGGAGCCGGTCGTCTCGGAGTCCATCCTGGGCCGCGCGCGGGCGCGCGGCCTCGTTGACATCCGGGTGGTCAATCTCCGAGACTACGCGGGGGGTAAGCACCACGTCACCGACGACTATCAGTTCGGCGGCGGCGGCGGCATGGTGCTGAAGCCGGACCCCCTCTTCGCAGCGGTCGGCGCGTTGCGGACGCCGCCGGCACGCGTGATCTTGATGGACCCGCGTGGCCGGCGGTTCACCCAGGAGGTCGCGGCCGAGCTGGCGCGGGCGTCGCACTTGATCCTGCTGGCCGGACGGTACGAGGGCGTGGACGAGCGCGTGACGACGGGCCTCGCCGACGACGTGATCTCGATCGGCGACTACGTGCTCACCGGCGGCGAGCTGCCGGCGCTGGTCGTCACCGACGCGGTGACGCGGCTGCTGCCCGGCGCGCTCGGCGCCGAGGGCGCGGCCGAGCGCGAGTCGTTCGCGAGCGGGCTGCTGGAGCCGCCGCAGTACACGCGGCCCGAGGAATTTCGCGGCGCCCGGGTTCCCGCGATCTTGTTGTCGGGCGACCACGGCCGCATCGCGCGCTGGCGCCGGACGCAGGCGCTGTGGCTGACGTGGCGGCAGCGGCCGGATCTGCTGGCGCAGGCCACGCTGGACGCGGACGACCGTCGCTGGATCGAGCGATTCGAGCTGGGAGAATCACCGCCGGACGACGACGGGCGCTGAGCACGGAAAGGAAGAGGAGCACCATGGACGCGATTCGAGTGGTGGAGGCCGCGCACCTGAAGAAGGACCGCCAGGGGTTTCAGCCCGGCGATCAGGTGCGCGTGCACGTGAAGGTCATCGAGGGCGAGAAGGAGCGGCTGCAGGTGTTCGAGGGCACCGTCATCCGCCGCCGTGGCGAGGGGGCGCGGGCCTCGTTCAGCGTGCGCCGCATCTCCTACGGCGTGGGCGTCGAGCGCACCTTCCCGGTGCACTCCCCGCGCATCGACCGGGTGGAGATCGTGCGGCGGGGCCGGGTGCGCCGCTCGAAGCTGTACTACCTGCGCGCGCTCGCGGGCAAGGCCGCGCGCCTGAAGGAAAAGCGCGTCGTCGCCGTTCCCGCCACCACCGCCGCCACCCACGAGTAGCCCGGCACTTCTCGGGCGTGTCGCCGTCCGCGGCGCCGTACCGGTTCGAAGCCCAGGCCTGGCGAACAGGCCTGACGCGCGTCGCGGGTGTCGATGAAGCCGGCCGCGGGCCCCTCGCCGGGCCCGTGGTCGCCGCCGCCGTCGTCATCGCCCCCGACCGCCGCGTCCGTGGCGTCGCCGACAGCAAGGTGCTCCCGCCGGAGCGGCGCGAGGAGCTGTTCGCGCTGATCCACGAGCGGGCGGTGGCGGTCGGCGTCGGCATCGTCGATCACCTCACGATCGATCGGATCAACATCCTGGAGGCGACGCGGCTCGCGATGGGCCAGGCGCTGGCCGCGCTCACGTTGGTGCCGGAGCTGATCATCACCGACTTCGTGGCGCTACGGGCCTGCCCGTGCCCACAGCGCAACCTGGTCGACGGCGACGCGCGCTGCGCCAGCGTGGCGGCGGCGTCGATCGTCGCCAAGGTCACCCGCGACCGGCTCATGCGCGAGATCGACCTCGAGTTCCCCGCCTACGGCTTCGCCCGGCACAAGGGCTACGCGACCGCCGAGCACCTGGCGGCGATCGACCGCCACGGCCTGTGTCCGCTCCACCGCCGCTCGTTCGTGAGCGAGTGGCGGCAGGGCCGTCTGTTCGTGGAGCAGGTCGAGTAGCGGGTCACCGCGCGCCGAGCCCGCGGTAGAGATTCCTGCCGACCACCGCCACCAGCTCCTCGACGCTGCGGCCGTACATGGCCTGCAGCCGGCCGTCGAGCAGCAGCGTGGCCAGCCCGTGCATCGCCGACCACGCCGTCAGCCCCAGCTCGCGCGGATCGCCCTCGCCCACGACCCCCGCCCGCTGCGCGTCGGTCATGCCCTCGACGAGCGCATCGAACGCCGCCTGGGCGGCATCGCGGAGCCCGGGATAGCCGCTGCGGTCGGCCAGCTCGCGGCCGAACATCACGCGGAAGTGTGACGGGTGCCCGGTGGCAAAGGCGACGTACGCCGCCCCGCGCGCCCGGAACCGCCCGAGCGCGTCGGCCTCCGCGACGCCAGCCTCGCGCAGCGCGCTCGTCAGCAGGCGGAAGCCCTCCTCGGCGACGGCGGCCAGGAGCGCGCGCTTGTCGGCGAAGTGGCGGTAGGGCGCGGCGGGCGACACGCCAGCCAGCCGGGCCGCCCCGCGCAGCGTGAGCGCCTCGACCCCCTCGCGCGTCACCAGCCCCAGCGCCGCCTCGACCAGCGCGCTGCGGAGGTTGCCGTGGTGGTAGGTGCGCCGCCGTCCGCGAGCCGTCTTCATGTCCGCCGCTCAGAGTACCGGGCTTGATGTTGACAATGCAAACATTCAATGTTAACAACGTTCTCATCGAGCGGTGCGAGGAGGAGGCCGGCGATGGCGAGACTGATTCCGTTCCTGCTGGCGATCCACGTGGCGGCCGGGACCCTGGCCCTGATCGTCGCCCCGATCGCGATGATCACGGCGAAGGGCGGCCCTGCCCACCGGCGCTGGGGCAGCGTGTACTACTGGGCCATGGGCGTCGTCGCCGTGACGGCCGTCGTGGTGGCGCTGTGGCGGCCGAACCCGTTCCTGGCCCTGGTCGCGGTGTTCAGCTACTACTTTGCGTTCACCGGCCGGCGGGTCCTCCTGCACAAGCACCCGGATCGCGGCGAGCGCGCGACGGCGCTGGACTGGGGCGCCGCCCTGGCCGCCGCGGCCACGGGCGCCGGCCTCGTCGTCCTCGGCATCGTCCGGCCGGGAGCCGTGTGGGTGCAGCTCGGCGTGGTCGCGGTGGTGTTCGGTGTGCTCGGGCTGGCGTTCGCCGGGTTGCAGCTCTGGAGGTTCGCGCGGCCGCCGGCCGACCCCCGGCGCTGGTGGTTCGCCCACATGGCGGGGATGCTCGCCTCCTACCTGGCCGCCGTGACCGCGTTCTCGGTCGTGAACTTCGCGTTCCTGCCGCCCACGATGCGCTGGCTGTGGCCGACGCTCCTCGGCTCGCCGCTCATCGTGCTCTGGGTGACGTACTACAAGCGGCGATTCGCGCACCGGCAAGCGCCGGAAGCCGCCGCCGCATAGGGCTGGCTCAACGTCGAGCCCCGCGTCTCAGCCTCACGAAATGGCCTAGAATCCCGCTTGGCACCGACTATGCGAACGGTGCTCCGTCATCGCATCCCAAGGAGGGCGCCATGAAGTCGAAGAAGAGCAGCGGCAAGGGCAAGCAGGTTGGCAAGCGCGGGATCAAGGATCTCCCCGTCTCCCACGCCAAGGCGAAGGACGCAAAGGGCGGCATGGGTAGCTTGAACAGCGTCCTCAAGGGCATAGGAGACGGGCTCGGGTCAATGGCGAGAAAAGGCTGAGGAGGGCGATCAGGGGCCGCGCCTGTAGCCGGCCCCCGAACGTCACGCTGAGAGGATGGTGCGGTCGCGGCTGGGGTACATCGGGGCCCCCCGTGTAGACAAGATTGGACATTGCCCCGCCGGGTTGGAGCGGCGACGCTCGCGGCATGACGGATTCACGGCAGACGCTCGGCCGCGCGGCCGAGGAGGCGGCGGCGAGGGCCCTGGAGCGCGCTGGTCTCGCGATCACCGAGCGCAACGTCCGCTTCGCCGAGGGCGAGATCGATCTCGTGTGTCGGGACGAGGGCGTGGTGGTGTTCGTCGAGGTCAAGTGCCGCCGCGCCGGGTGGGACGCGGCGCCGGCCGCGGCCGTGTCCTGGCACAAGCAGCGCCGGCTCACGCGGCTAGCTCAGCACTATCTGAAGTGGCGCCGGCTCGACTGCGTCCGCTGTCGCTTCGACGTCGTCTCCGTGACGGTGGACGAGCGGGGAGCGCTCGACGTCCGGCACGTGCGCTCCGCCTTCGATGCTGTCTAGCGCGTGGTCGACGAGCGTTCCGGCGTCGCCGGGCCTCGAAGCCAACCCGTGGTCAGGAACGCCATGGGCACCGCGTGGTCGACGAGCGTTCCGGCGTCGCCGGGCCTCGAAGCCAACCCGTGGTCAGGAACGCCATGGGCACCGCGTGGTCGACGAGCGTTCCGGCGTCGCCGGGCCTCGAAGCCAACCCGTGGTCATGGAACGCCATGGGCACCGCGTGGTCGACGAGCGTCACGGCTTTGCCGGGGCGCTCGGAGCCGCCGGGGGGGCATGGGGGGCCATTTCTGGGCCCCCCATGTAGTTGACGGGGCGGCGGGCGCGCCGCATCCTGCTCTGCCATGGCCCGCGAGTACGCGTTTGTCCAGGTCGACGTGTTCACCGATCAGGTGTTCGGCGGCAACCCGCTCGCCGTC
Organism: uncultured Candidatus Rokubacteria bacterium; assembly: GCA_963743355.1. Lineage (GTDB taxonomy): Bacteria > Methylomirabilota > Methylomirabilia > Rokubacteriales > CSP1-6 > AR5. The sequence continues at coordinate 1,622,998 of CAVUPM010000001.1, read as the reverse complement.
TTCCTCGACGGCCGGGGGCTGGCCGATGGCGAGATGCAGTCGATCGCGCGGGAGATGAACCTGTCGGAGACGACGTTCGTGCTACCACCGACGCGGCCCGACTGCGCGGCCCGCGTTCGAATCTTCACGCCCGCTCGCGAGGTGCCGTTCGCCGGCCATCCGACGATCGGGACGACGTGGGTGCTGGCCACTGAGGGGCGGCTGGGCGGCGGGACCCAGGCGGCGCTGGAGGAAGGCATCGGGCCGGTTGCCGTGGAGCTGGAGGGCGATCCGAAGCGTCCCAGCTTCGTCTGGATGCGCCACCGCGAGCCGAGCTTCGGCCCCGAGGTGAGCGATCGCGCGGGCGTCGCGGCCGCGCTGGGGCTCGACGAGGCCGACCTCGATCCGCGAGCGCCGATCTGCACCGGCTCCACCGGCTCGCTGTTCCTCTACGTGGCGCTGCGCGGCCGTGCGGTCGTCGATCGTGCTGGGCTGGACGTCGCCGCCATGCGGCGCGCATTCGGTGAGGCACCGCTGCCCGGGGTGTTCGTCTTCGCGGCCGAGCCGCCGGCCCGGGCCTACTCGCGGATGTTCGCGCCGCACACCTCCGGCATCCCCGAGGATCCGGCCACCGGCTCGGCCAGCGGCCCGCTCGGCGCGTACCTGGTCCGGCACGGCCTGATCGCGCCGGAGGATCCGATCCAGCTCGTCAGCGAGCAGGGCACGAAGATGGGGCGGCCGAGCTTCGTGCACATCCGGCTGCGCGGGCGGGACGGCGGCGCGACCGACATCCGCGTCGGCGGCGGCGTGGTGCCGGTGCTCGAAGGACGTCTTCGTCTGCTCGCTCGTCCGGCGCGCTGAGAGTACAATCCAGGGTCCATGACGATCCGCTGGGACGCCTACCGGAGCGCGCTGCCCTCGGTCGCCGCCGCCGTGGGTCGTACCCCGCTCGTGAAGCTCAACCGTGTGACCGCCGGCGTGACCCCGCCCGTCTACCTGAAGCTCGAGTGGTTCGGACCCAGCGGCAGCCTCAAGGACCGCATCTACCTGTGGATGTTCGAGCGCGCCGAGGCGCGCAGCGACCTCAAGCCCGGCATGCGGGTGCTCGAGTGCTCCACCGGCAACGCCGGCATCGCCTGCGCGTTCGTCGCCGCGGTCAAGGGCTATTCCTGCACCGTCGTCATGCCGGAAGGCATGAGCGAGGAGCGCAAGAAGATCATGCGCGCCTACGGCGCCGACCTCGTGTTCACGCCGGGCGGCGAGAGCGACGTCGATCTCTCGCTCCAGCGTCTGGCCGAGATCCGCGCCGGCGATCCCGCCGGCTACTGGGTGCCCGGGCAGTTCGACAATGCCGACAACATCGAGGCCCACTACCGCACGACCGGCCCCGAGGTCTGGGAGCAGACCGGCGGCGTGATCGGCGCGTTCATCGCCTCGCAGGGCAGCGGCGGCACGCTGTCCGGCGTCGGCCGGTTCCTGCGGGAGCGCGAGCCGCGCGTGCGGCTCTACGCCGTCGAGCCGGAGGAGTGCGCGCTGCTGGCGCGCCGGGAGTGGGGGCCGCACGGCATCGAGGGCATCGGCGACGGCTTCATCCCCGACAACCTGGACGTCTCCCAGCTCACCGGCGTCATCACGACGACGACCGACGAGAGCCTGATGATGGCGCGCCGCCTCGCCGCCGAGGAGGGCATCTTCTGCGGCATCTCGACGGGCTGCAACGTGGCCGCCGCGCTCAAGCTGGCGGCGCGCCACCCCGAGCTGTCGTCGATCGTGACGATGGCCAACGATACCGGCCAGCGCTATTTCACGACCGCGCTCTGCGGCGAGGACAAGAAGGTCGACGTGCCCGACCGCGAGCATCCGATGGATCCCAAGACGCAGCGCGAGCTCGACCGCTACCAGGCCGCCTGGGAGATCCTGACCTGAACCCGATCGAGTACGACTTCGTCGCCGCCCGCCGCCGGCTGGAGGCCAAGGCGAAGTCCGCGGGCGAGAAGCTCACCAGCCTCGAGGATGCCGCCGGCCGCGTGAAGGATGGCGACCACGTCGTCGCCGGCGGCTGCCTGTTCACGCGCACGCCGATGGCGCTGGTACGCGAGGTCCTTCGCCAGCGCTGCACCGGGCTCACGCTCTCGCGCAACCTCATGTGCACCGAGGGCGAGCTGATGATGGCCGCCGGCGCCGTGCACCGCGTCGTGACCGCCTGGATGTCGATCGGCCTGCCCTGGGGCGTGTCCAAGGTCATGCGCCATTACGTCGAGACCGGCACGGTCGCGCTCGAGGAGTGGAGTCATCTCGCCTTCGGTCTTCGTTTCCGTGCCGCCGGGATGGGTGTCCCCTTCCTCCCGGCGCTGACCATGCTCGGATCCGATCTCATGGCCGTCGGCGGCATGAAGACGATCCAGGATCCGTACACCGGCGAGACGCTGGCGGCAGTCCCCGCCCTCTTCCCCGACGTGGCCATGCTGCACGTGAGCCGGGCCGATCGCTTCGGCAACTGCCAGATCGACGGCTACCCGCACATGGACGCCGACATGGCGCGCGCGGCGACCACGGTGATCGTCACGACCGAGGAGCTGGTGACGGAGGACGAGATCCGGCGCCGGCCCGATCGCACGGTGATCCCCGGTTTCCTGGTGGACGCGCTGGTGCTGCAGCCGTTCGGCGCGTATCCGCACGAGGTGTGGGGCCGCTACCACGCCGACTTCGAGCACTTCGCGGAGTACACGGCGGACATCGACGCTCGTGGCGTGACGACGGCGGTGAGTGACTACCTCGCGCGCTACGTGCATGCCCCGGCGACGTTCGAGGACTATCTGGAATTGTTTGGGGGTGCGCGGCTGCGGCGTGCCCAGGACGCCGCCAAGGAGCTGGTCCCCGGACTGTGAGCGACGCGGTCACCCCGTCCGAGTTGCTCGCCGTCATGGGCTCGCGCCAGCTCAAGGACGACACCACCGTCTTCGCCGGCGTCGGCGTCCCGCTGCTGGCCGCCGCGCTGGCCCAGCAGCGTCACGCCCCGCAGCTGACGATGGTGATCGAGGGCGGGATCATCGGCCCGCAGATCCGCCCCGGGCGGCTGCCGGTCTCGACCAACGAGATGCGCGCCGCCCACCGGGCCCAGATGCTGCCGGGCATCACCGACACCTTCCTGTTTGCCCAGCGCGGCTTCCTGGACTACGGCTTCATGGGCGGCGCCCAGATCGACCAGTTCGGGAACATCAACACCAGCGTGGTCGGCGCCGACTACTGGAAGCCGAAGGTGCGGCTGCCGGGCACCGGCGGCGCCAACGACATCGCGTCGCTCTGCCGCGAGGTGATCATCCTCACCGCACACGAGAAGCGCCGGTTCGTCCCCCGCGTGGACTTCGTGACCAGCCCGGCCTGGCTTGGCGGCGGCGACGCGCGCCGTCGGGCCGGCCTGATCTTCGGCGGCGTCTCGCGCGTGGTGACGACGCTGGGGGTTTTCGGCTTCGAGCCCGAGACACGACGCATGCGCATCGAGGCGACGCATCCCGGCGTGACGACGCAGCAGATCTGCGACAACACCGGATTTCCGCTCGGCGAGGCCGAGCGCGTCACCGTCACCGAACCGCCCAGCGACGACGAGCTGTCGATGCTCCGCGCGCTCGACCCCGAGCGCCGCTTCCTCGGCTGAAGGAGCCCCGTGACCCACTTCGGTCTCGCCATCAAGAACTTCGTCGGTCCCACCGAGACGCCCGACATCGACGAGCTCTACCGCTACTCCGCGCGCGCCGAGGAGCTCGGCTTCGAGTCGCTGTGGGCCTGGGACCACGTCATCCTGGGCGTCGAGCCGTCGTTCCCGATCCTCGACGCGGTCGGCACGCTCACCGCCATCGCGGCCCGGACGTCGAGGATCAAGCTCGGCACCGGCGTGCTCGTCCTGCCACTGCGCAACCCGACCGTGGCGGCCAAGGCGATCGGCACGCTGGACGTCATCAGCAAGGGCCGGCTGATTCTGGGCGTGGCGGCCGGCTGGTACGCGCGCGAGTTCGACGCCGTCGGGGTCCCGTTCAAGCAGCGCGGCCGCTTGTTCGAGCGCAATTTGGAGATCCTCACGCGGTTGTGGACCGAAGATCGCGTGACGCTGCAGACCGACGAGTTCAACCTGCGCGAGGCGGTCATGCGCCCCAGGACCACGCAGCGCCCGCGCCCGCCGATCCTGATCGGCGGTTACGTCGACGCCGTGCTCAGGCGCGTGGCGACGAAGGGCGACGGCTGGCTGACGTACTTCTACACGCCGGAGAGCTACACCAAGTCGTGGGAGAAGATCGTCGGCTTCGCCCGCGACGCGGGCCGCGATCCGAAGGCGCTCACCGGCACCAATCAGCTCGCGATCCTGGTCGGAAAGTCGCGCGCCGAGACCGAGGCGCCGATGCGCCAGTGGCTGCAGACCGAGTGGGACGTGGCCGCCTGGAGCGAATCGACCATCGAGCACGCGATCCGCGGCAGCGCCCGGGAGTGCGTGGAGCAGCTCCGAGCCCATGTCGCGTCCGGCGTCGACCGCATCATCCTGATCCCGTATCGCTACCACCCCGAGCAAGTCGAGATCATCGCCAAGGAGATCCTCCCCGCCCTGCGCTGAACCTTCTTGCCGCGCGCGCCGGAGGCCTTATGGGATTGTTCGATCTCTTCCGTCGACGAGTTCCGGCAACGCCCCAACGAGCCGCCGTTTCATTCGACGAGGAATCCGTTGTTTGCCGTCGGCCCGACGGTTTAGTGGAGACGGTGCGATGGTCCGAATTGCAAATCGTCTTCATCCAAACTACAGATGCTGGTCCTGCGGTCGATGACGTACTTTGGGTCTTGGGGGCGGGCGAGTCAGGTTGTGTTGTTCCGAGTGAGGCCGACGGGATGAGTCTCTTACTGAAGCGACTTCAACTTCTTCCGAACTTTGACGACAACGCGGTCATTCAGGCAATGTCCTGTTCAGAGAATCGAGAGTTTCTGTGTTGGAAACGCTCAGAGCCTGGCACGGAAAGCGCGTAGCGTATCGCGGGGTCCGTCGCCGAACCAGGCGCTGCACCTGACCGGTGCCGCCATACTGCCCTGAACCCGTAGCCGCGGAATCGGCATGGTGCGCGTCACGAAGTCTGTGGAGCTTCCGGGCCGGCTCCGGCTCCCTTATGTCCAGCAGGGAGACCCATCCGGAGTGCCGATGCTGCTGCTGCACGGGGTCACCGACTCCTGGCTCTCGTTCGAGCGAGTGCTGCCCTACCTGCCCGAGTCCATCAACGCCACCGCCCTCACGCAACGCGGCCACGGCGACGCAGATCGCCCCGCGACGGGTTACCGCACGCGTGACTACGCCGCGGACGTGGCAGCCTTCCTCGACGCCGTCGGCCTGGGGGCTGCCGTCATCGTCGGCGATTCCATGGGGGGACCAACGCCCAGCGCTTCGCGATCGATCACCCCGAGCGCACGCGAGGGCTCGTGCTGGCCGGCTCGTTCCCCAGCTACCGCGACAACGCCGACGTGACGGAGTTCTGGGAGTCTGCCGTATCGCGCCTGAGCGATCCGATCGACCCGGGCTTCGTGCGGGAGTTCCAGGAGGGCACCCTCGCCCAGCCCGTCCCCCGCGGGTTCCTCGACGCGGTCGTGCGGGAGAGTCTGAAGGTGCCGGCGCACGTGTGGCGGGCGACGTTCGCGGGCTTCCTCGAGGACGACTGTGCCGGGCAGCTCGGCGATATCGAGGCGCCTACCCTCATCGTCTGGGGTGATCGAGACGCGCTCTGTTCCCGTCGAGATCAGGACACTCTCCTGGCGGCGATCGAGGGTTCGCGGCTCGTCGTCTACGAGGGGGCCGGGCACGCGGTTCACTGGGAAGAGCCGGAGCGCTTCGCGGCCGATCTCGTGACCTTCGTCTGTCCCGAGTGAGATGGCCCTGCCCCCTTGCCGAACCGGGCCCGGCCCGGCTATGGTGATCACCCCCAGGACGGGGAAACCGGCATCCGATGCCGGGCGCGGCGCGAACGCCACGAGGAGGCGGGGGCATGAAGAAGAAGAGCGCGAAGGGGAAATCGGGAAAGGTCCGGGATCTCTCGGTGAAGTCCAGCAAGGGCAGCGACGTGAAGGGTGGGCTCAAGTCCATCAAGATGCGGCAGTGACCCCGTAAGGTCAGGCGGCACTCGTGCCGGCTGGACGTGTGACGCCTGACCCCCTGGCCCTGGCGCGCACCTACGCGCGCATGCGCCGACAGCTCGCCGGTGTCCGCACCGTCGCCGTCACCGGCACCAAGGGCAAGACCTCGACTACGGAGTTCATCGGCCAGTTCACGGAGGCCGGCGGTCTCCGCACCGCGGTGTCCACCACGGAGTCCGCTCGCATCGGCGGACGACGAATGGCGGCGTGCGAGCACCTCGCGGACTTCGCGGCGTTCGTGGCCCGTTGCCGGCGGGTCGGCGTCGAGTGTCTCGTGGTCGAGCTGTGCTCCTCCGCGCTGACCTGGAACGTCCACCGCGGGCTCGACCTCGACGCCGCCGTCCTGACCAACATCGGGACCGACCACATCTCCAACCACGGCAATGTCCGCAACTACGTCGCCGTGAAGAAGCGGCTGTTTCGCGACCTGCGCCCCGGACCGGCCAGCCCCGGGCCGGTCGCCATCCTCAACGCTGACGACGCCCACGCTGGCGGCTTTCGGACCAGTCTTGCGCGAGGCGTGGGCCTGGCCACGTTCGGACTCGGCTCGCGGCGCGAGCCCGGGCCGCTTCGGCTACGGGCCGGGGACGTCGCACACGATGCCGACGGCACGTCGTTCACGGTCTACGGCCTGGCTGACGGTCCCCGGCCCTGCCGCACCCGGTTGCACGGCGATTTCAACGTGGCCAATGTCCTGGCCGCGATCACCTGCGCCGTCGCGCTCGGCGGTGAGGCTCACCGGGTTGTCGCCGCCGCCGCCGCGCTCGTGCCGCCACCGGGGCGCTTCACGATCGTGGCCGGCGTCTCTGACGAGCGTCCGGCCGTCGTCGTGGACTACGCGCACACGCCGGAAAGTGTCGACTGCGCGCTGGCGGCGGCACGCGATCTCTCTCCGCGCGGTCGCATCCACGCCGTCTTCGGCTGCGGGGGTGACTGCTACAAGGCCAAGCGCCCGCTGATGGGCGCCATGGCCGCGCGCGGAGCGAACTCGATCACTCTGACCAGTGACAATCCGCGGACCGAGGATGCGCGGGCCATTACCCGGGCCATCCTGCGCGGCATCCCCGCCGCCCGGCGCCGGGCCGTCCGCGTCGAGCTGGACCGCGCGCGGGCGATCGACCTGGCGGTGGCCGAGGCGCGGGGCGGCGACGTCGTCATCCTCCTGGGCAAGGGCGCCGAGCAGACGCAGGAGATCAACGGGCACACCCATCGCTTCTCGGACATTCAGGCGGCCAGACGCGCACTCCACCGCCGGCGCCGGCCATGAGCGGGCGTGCTCGGCCGTTCCTCACCGCCGAGTGGCGCTACCTCGTGATGCTGAACTACGAGGTCGATCCGTCCAGCCTGGCTGCGCGGGTGCCGGCCGGCACCACGCTCGACCTGTGGCGGGGCAAGGCACTCGTGAGCGTCGTCGGCTTCAGGTTCTTGAGTACGCGGGTCCTCGGGCTGCCGATTCCGCTTCACCGGGACTTCGACGAGGTGAACCTTCGCTTCTACGTCCGCCATGAGCGGCCCACCGGCGAGGCCCGCCGCGGGGTGGTGTTCGTGCGCGAGTTCGTGCCTCGCGCGGCCATCGCGAGCCTGGCCCGGCTGGCCTACCACGAGCCCTACAGCGCAGTCCCCATGCGAAGCACCGTGCCCGACGCGCCGGTCGATGCGCCCGGGCGGCTCACCTACGAATGGCAAGCCGACGACGCCTGGCATCGCCTCGCCGCCACGGCCACCGGCGTGCCGCTGGTGCCCGCGTCGGGGTCGGAGGCCGCGTTCATCACCGAGCACTACTGGGGCTACACGCGCCAGCGGGATGGGGCCACGGTCGAGTACGAGGTCACGCACCCGGTGTGGCGGGTGTGGCAGGCGGTGGAGCCGACGCTCGCCGCCGACGTGGTCGGGCTCTACGGTCCGGCGTTCGGCGCGGCGCTCTCACGACCGCCGGTCTCGGCCCTGATCGCCGAGGGGTCCCCGATCGCCGTCCACAAGCCGCGCCGGTTCATGGCGCGCGTCTCATGAAGTGTGCGCGCAACGTCGAGATCAAGGCCGCCATCACCGACTTCACCGGGGTCATGGCCGCGCTCGCCACGCAGGCGCCGGGATCGGGCGGGGCGCTCTCGCAGGAAGACACGTTCTTTCGCTGCCCGGGCGGGCGCCTGAAGCTGCGCACGTTCTCGGCCAGCGCGGGTGAGCTCATCTACTACGAGCGCGCCGACCAGGCCGGACCCACGACGTCCGACTACCGCCTCGTTCCGACGGCGGAGCCCGAGCGCTTGCGGGCCGTGCTGGCCGCGGCGTATGGGATCATCGGGATCGTGCGCAAGCGCCGCACCGTCCGCATGGTGGGCCGCACGCGCGTGCACCTCGACGAGGTCGAGGGGCTGGGCCGGTTCGTGGAGCTGGAGGTCGTGCTCGACGACGGCGAACCGAGCGAGCGCGGAGTGGCCGAAGCGTATCGGCTGATGGCCACGCTCGGAATCCAGGAAGATCAGCTCGTGAGCCACGCGTACATCGACCTGCTGCCGCCGCCAGCGAGCCCGGAGGCCCGATGACCGACCGCGCAGCCGACTTCGCACGGATTCTGCGCCTGGAGCCGGGGCGCACCGCGCTGCTCGTCGTGGACATGCAGCGCGGCTTCGTCGACCCCGGCCAGGCCATGGAAGTGCCGCCGGCGCGCGAGATCGTGCCGGCGATCCGGGCGCTGCTGGACGGCTTCCGCGCCAAACGCCTGCCCGTCGCCTTCACGGAGTTCACCTATTCGCCGGCAGTGCCGATCCTGGTCGGCGATCTGCATCCCGAGCACCGCCCGGCGACACCCGGGGCGCCCCGGGGGTTCGGGGTGCCGTCCTCGTCGTGCCTCGAGGGCGACGCCAGCGCCCGCACGATCGGCGCCCTGGCGCCGCGCCCCGACGAGCTGGTCGTCCGCAAGCGCTGGTACGACGCCTTCGCCGGCACCGAGCTGGACGGTGCCCTGCGTGCCCGCGGCGTGACCTCGCTGGTGGTGACCGGCACCATGACCGACATCTGCGTGCTGTCGACCGTGGTCGGCGCCTTCAACCACGAGTACCGGATCAGCGTCGTGGCCGACGGCGTGGCCACGCTGTGGCCGGAGATCCAGCGGGCGACGCTGGACATCGTGGGCCGGGCGTTCGGCCGCGTCGTACAATCGAGAGAAGTCCTGGACACCATCTCGAGCTGGTAGGAGAGCAACCCATGCGCGAGCCGCTGCGGTTCTCGGGCGTGATGCCGGCTAACATCCTGCCGTTCAAGGCCGATCTGTCCATCGACGAGCCGGCCTATCGGCGGCACCTGCGCTGGCTCGCCGACACCCGCGGCGTCACCGGCATCGTCGCCAACGGCCACGCCGGCGAGGTGTCCTCGCTCAGCCGCGAGGAGCGCCGGCGCTCGCTCGCCATCGCGCTCGACGAAATCGCCGGCCAGTGCCCGGTGATCGCCGGCGTCTACTCCGACGGCACCGCCGAGGCGGTCGAGCTGGCGCGCGACGCGCAGACGGCCGGCGCCGCCGGCATCCTGCTCTTTCCGCCGACGCTCTTCATGTGGGGCGCGCAGGTGAAGCCCGACATGGTGATCCGGCACTACCAGGACGTCGCGGCGGTCGGCATCCCCATCGTCGCGTTCGAGTATCCGCCGGCCTCGGGCATCGGCTACGCGCCGGAGACGCTGGCGCGGCTGGCCGAGATCCCCCAGGTGGCCGGCGTCAAGGACTGGTCCAACGACATCGTCGCCTACGAGCGCAACCTTCGCGCGCTGCGGGCGACCGGCCGTCCGGTCGCGCTGCTCTCGTCGTTCACGATGTCGCTGATGGCCACCTTCCTGCTGGGCGCCGACGGCGCCATCTCGGGCATGGGCAGCGTGGCGGCCGATCTGCAGGCCGAGCTCTTCGAGGCGTGCGGCAAGGGCGACCTCGACGGCGCCCGGCGGATCAACGACCGCCTCGATCCGCTGGTGCGGGTCTTCTACGCGCCGCCGTTCGTGGACATGCACAACCGGATGAAGGAGGCGCTGGTTCTGCTCGGCCGGATCCCGGCGGCCCACGTGCGGCCACCGCTCACGCCGGTGCCGGCCGTTGAGCGCGACGCCATCCGCCGCGCGCTAGTCGAATCGGGGTTGCTGGCGAGCGAGAAGAGGCCGTGAATCGTCGCGACCGCCCCGCTCGGGCCGAGGATCAGTCCGGGGCTGGGTCGAAGAGCCGCATCCGGCGCAGCAACCCTTGCGTGGTCTGACCCGTTGGTGGTAAGTAGAGGCACATTTTTCCCCCGACCGTGCCCGCTTGGCGGGCAACGATAGGAGGTCAGCAATGGCCGAACGGTGGCACGACGAACCCTGGGCGAAGGATCTCTGGTGGAGCGGCAAGACAACCCGCCGCAGTTTCCTCGGCATCGGTGCCGCGGCGGCGGGCGCGCTGGGGGCCACCATGTTGGTGCCGGCCCCGTGGCGAGAGGCGTTCGGACAGGCCAAGCCCTACAAGATCGGCGTGCTGCAGCCGCTGACCGGGGTGGCAGCAGCCGGTGGCAAGACCGCGCTGGTCGGCACCCAGATGGCGGCCGAGCGGATCAACAAAGCGGGCGGCATCAACGGTCGGCCCGTGGAGCTGGTGGTGGCCGACTACGAGTCCAAGCCGGACGTCGGGCGCCGAAAGGCCGAGAAGCTTCTGATCGAGGACAAGGTCGACATCGGCGAGGGCGGGTATCTCTCGAACGTCTGCATAGCGTGCATGCCCGTGTTCGAGGAGCACAAGACGGTCTTCATGATCGGCGTGTGCCTGGACACGACGATCACGACGTCGAAGTGCAGCCGCTACGTGTTCCGGCCGTTCGACTACGCCCCGTCACAGGCGGTGGCCTTCGCGCCCTATCTCGTCAACAAGCTCGCCAAGAAGTGGCACATCGTCTTCCTGGACTACGCGTGGGGCCAATCCACCCGCGACGCGTACATCGAGCAGATCAAGAAGCAGGGCGGCGAGGTCGTGGGGACCACCGGCATCCCGCTGGGCGTCGCGGCCGACGCCGTCACGTCGTTCGTGGCGAACATCAAGGGCAACCACGAGGGCGTCTTCGCGATCATGTTCGGCGCCAACGCCGTGACCTTCACCAACGCGGCGTACGACCTCGGCCTCTTCAGGAAGGCCAAGTACGCGGGCGACGGGGCCGTCGCCGAGTCCACGCACCTGGCGACGCTGGGTCAGAAGATCGAGGGCTTCACCGGCGTCAACCGCTACGTCCCCGTGCTCACCAAGCCGCTGGACACGCCGCACCACAAGAAGTTCTTCGACGAAGCGCGGGTGAAGCTGAAGCAGATCGATCCCTCGGGCCCGGACCCGGACCGCTACGTCCAGTCCAACTTCGAGGCGATGAATTTCCTCAAGCTCGGGATGCAGAAGTCTGGATTCCGCGGCCGCGAGGACACGATGAAGCTCATCGAGGCACTCGAAGGCATGGAGGTCAAGGAGGGCGACGACTTCCCGCAGGGCGACAAGGTGCTCCGCAAAGAAGACCACCAGGCGATCCTCCGGCAGTTCATCTTCGACATCAAGGACAACAAGCACCGGCTGCTCGACGTCGTCTCGCGGGACAAGACGGTCGTCCCGCCCGCCTGCACGTTCCCGAAGGCGTGACGGAGACCCGCTCGCAAGGAGTGACGGCCCCGGCCGGCGCCGGCCGGGGCCGGCCGGCCGCCGAGGGGACCATCTTGCGGACCGAGGCTCTCGCCATGCGCTTCGGCGGCTTGGCGGCGCTCAACCAGGTCTCCATCGCCGTTCCCCGCGGCGAGATCCGGGCCGTCATCGGGCCCAACGGGGCCGGCAAGTCGACGTTCTTCAACTGCATCACCGGCGTCCTCAAGCCGACCGGGGGCCGCATCATGCTCGACGGCGAGGACATTACCGGGCTGCCGCCCCACCGGATCTCCCAGAAGGCCATCGCGCGTTCCTACCAGATCACCAACATCCTGGCCGGCGCCACCGTGCTCGAAAACGTCCGCATCGCCGCGCAGTCCCGCCACCACTCCTGGAGCCTGCTGCGCCACCACCGCTCCTACGCCGATCTGATCGAGCGGACGCGGGCGGTCCTGGCCGCGGTGGGGCTCGACGACAAGGAGGAGGAGCTGGCCGCAAACCTCTCCCACGGCGAGCAGCGAAATCTCGAGATCGGGATCGCGCTGGCCACCGAGCCCAAACTCCTGTGCCTCGACGAGCCGACCGCGGGGATGAGCGTCACCGAGACCCACGCCACGGTCGAGCTGATCCGCCGCATCGCCGCCGACCTGACCATCCTCATCGTGGAGCACGACATGGAGGTCGTGATGGGGTTGGCCCACACGATCACGGTCCTGCACTACGGCGAGGTCCTGGCCGAGGGCAGCCCGGCCGAGATCCAGGCCAACGCCCGTGTGCAGGAGGTCTACCTCAAGACCTGATGCTCTCGCTCGAGAACGTCCACACCTTCTACGGCAAGTCGCACGTGCTCCACGGCGTGTCGCTCGACGTTCGGGCCGGCGAGGTGATCGGGTTGCTCGGCCGCAACGGGGTCGGCAAGTCGACGACGCTGAAGACCATCATGGGCATCGCCCCGGCGTCCGAGGGCCGGATCGTCTTCGAAGGCCGGGACATCGTCGCGCTGCCGTCGTACCGGCTGGCGCGTCTCGGGATCGGCTACGTGCCCGAGGATCGTCGGATCTTCCGCCTGCTGACCGTGTTCGAGAACCTCCGGACCGGGCTCGACCGGCCCGAGGTGACGCCCGACCGCCGGGAGTTGCTCCTGGACAAGGTGTACCGCAGCTTCCCGGTCCTGAGAGAGCGCCGGCACCAGGCCGGTGGCACGCTGTCCGGCGGCGAGCAGCAGATGCTGGCGATCGCCCGGGTCATGATGCTGGAACCGCGCATCATCCTGCTCGACGAGCCGACCGAGGGGCTGATGCCGCGCATGGTCTCGCAGATCCGCGAGATCATCACCCTCCTGCACGAGGAGGGCGTGGCCATTCTGCTGGTCGAGCAGAACGTTCCCCTGACGCTCGACGTGTCCGACCGCGTCTACATCATGGAGAAAGGCGTCGTCCGCCATCACGCGCCCGCCGCCGAGCTCCGGGCCGATCACACCACCATCCACCAGTACCTGGGAGTCTGACGCGATCATGCCGTACGAGCAGATCCTCGTGCAGATCGTCAACGGGCTCGTCAACGGCATGATCCTGGCGCTCGTGGCGTCGGGGCTCACGCTGATCTTCGGCATCATGGACATCGTCAACTTCGCGCACGGCGACCTCTTCATGCTGGGCGCCTATATCGGCACCACCGTGTTCCTCACGACGGGCAGCTTCTGGCTCGCTCTGTTCGGCTCCGTGCTCACCCTGGCCGTGCTGGGGGCCGCCCTCCAGGTGACGGCCCTGCGCCCGCTCGTGGGACGGGACCCGCTCACCACCATCCTGGCGACGTTCGGGATCTCGCTCGTCCTCCAGAACTACGCGCTCTGGCAGTACGGGCCCGTTCCCCGCCGGATCGTCGAGCCGGTCAGCGCGCGCTTCCAGCTCTTCTACATCGAGTACCCGTGGTACCGGCTCGTCATCGCCGTGCTGTCGGGGGCGATCATCGGCGGACTCTGGCTGTTCATGAAGTACGGCAAGCAGGGCATCTGGATCCGCGCCACCACCCAGGACCGCGTGATGGCCGCGGCCATGGGCATCCCGGTGCCGTGGGTGCACACCGCCGTGTTCGCCATCGGCGCCGGCATGGCCGCTGCTAGCGGTGTGCTCTTCGGTCCGCTGGTGGGCGTGAACCACGCCATGGGCTTCGACTTCACGCTGAAGGCATTCGTGGTGGTCGTGGTCGGCGGGATGGGCAACCTCGGTGGCTCCATTCTAGCGTCCATCTTCGTCGCCCTGCTCGAGTCCCTGGCGTCGATCTGGGTGAGCCCGGCCCAGGCGGTGATCGTGTCCTTCGTCGCGTTGATCCTCACGCTCCTCTTCCGGCCGACCGGCCTGTTCGTGCCCACGCCGAAATGACGCCACGGCCAACCTCTCTCAGGCCACCCACGGCTCACGCCATGCTGGCGCCAACCGCTCCAATGACGCCACGGCCAATCTCGCTCAGGGTCACCCACGGTTCATATGCTGGCGCCACAAACCCATGAAGCTCCGGCGGCGCCGCGTCCCTCGCGACAATGAGTAGAGGCACGCCTCCGTCCGCCGGCGCCGCCACGGACCGTGTGCTGGAAGCTCGCGCGCGCGACGGCCGGGCGAGCACCGTGTACTGGACCGGCTTCGCGCTGGTGGTCGTAGCACTGGCGGCGGCTCCGCTGGTCCTGCCGGAGTTCTGGCAGCGCTTCGCCACTGAGATTCTCATCTGGGGTCTCCTGGCGATGTCCTCGGACCTGCTGATCGGGTACACGGGAATGGTGTCGTTCGGCCACTCAGCGTTCTTCGGTCTCGGCATGTACGGCGCCGCCACGGCCCTGCTCACCGTGCGGCCGCCCAGCCTCTGGCTCGCGCTCCTGACCGGGCTCGCCGCCGCCGCCGTGGTGGCGGTGTTCGTGGCCTTCTTCGCCACCCGACTACGCGACATCTACTTCTCGATCGCGACGTTCGTCTTCTCGCAGATCTTCTACGTGATCATCTTCACGTGGACGGAAGTGACCGGCGGAGAGAACGGCCTGACGTTCCGGCAGCCGCCCTTCTCGATCCCAGGGCTCGTCTCGTTCGCGTTCACCCGCGCAGGGCTCCACTGGTTCGTGCTCGGGATGGTGGTCGCCTCCTACCTGCTCCTGCGGCGCATCACGCAGTCACCGTTCGGCATGGTGTTGCAGTCCATCCGCGAGAACGAGCCCCGCACGCGTGCCATCGGCTATCACGTGGAGCGCTACAAGATCGTGGCCGTGATGTTGTCGGGCGTTTTCGCGGGGCTTGCCGGGGCGCTGTACGCCATCCAGAACAAGTTCGCCGCGCCGGACTTCGTCCTGTTCCTGATCTCGGGCGAGACCGTCATCTTCAACGTGATGGGCGGGATGGGTACACTCGTAGGACCGGTGGCGGGCGCGGCGTTCTTTCTCCTGATGAAGGAAGTCTTGTCGAGGATCTTCTACGAGTACTACCTGATCCCGGTGGGGATCATCTTCACGCTGATGGTGATCCTCCTACCCCAGGGCTTCCTGGGCTTCCTCCGCCGCCGCCTCAACCAATAGGCGCGCTCAGCATGTCGTGGACCTTGTGCACGAGGGCGTCCACGGTGAAGGGCTTGTGCAGGAAGCCGACGCCGGGCCGCAGCCCGCGATACTCCTCGACGCTGTCGCCGAGGTCGCCGGACAGGTAGAGCACCCGGGCTCCGCTCCGGCTCGACCCCAGGCGCTGCACCAGCCCGTCGCCGGCCACGCCGGGCGAGAGCAGGTCGGCGATGATCAGGGCGATCGACCCCGCGTGAGCCTTGCTGACCGCCAGCGCCTCGTCCGGGTCGCCCGCGCTGAGCACATGGTAGCCGTGGATGTCGAGGATCTCTCCGATGAGCTCGCGGACGTCCGCCTCCGGCTCCACGACCATCACGGTGGCGGCGCCGGCTGGCGCGCTGGTCGCCTCGCCCACGGCCTCGGCGCCCTCGCGCGGCAGGTAGATCGTGAACGTCGAGCCCTGCCCCACCTCGCTGGTGGCCTCGATGTGGCCGCCGCTCTGCGTGACGAACGCGAACACCGTGGCCAGGCCCAGGCCGTTGCCCTTGCCGGGCGGCTTGGTCGTGAAGTACGGCTCGAAGGCGCGCGACAGCGTGGCGGCGTCCATCCCGGTACCGGTGTCGCTCACGCGGATCATGACCGCGCGGAGGGGCCCGGCTGGGCTCTGCTCGAGCGTCGCGTGACCGGTCTCGATCGTCACGCAACCGCCGCCGGGCATCGCGTCGCGTGCGTTGAGCACCAGGTTCATCAACGTCTGCTCGAGCTGGCCGGCGTTCGCGACCACCCGGCCCAGCCGCGGCTCGAGCTGCAGCGTCACCTCCACCTGGTCGCCGAGCAGCGGCTGCAGCGTGCGGACGACGCCGGCCGCGACGGTGTTGAGGTCGAGCGAGCTCCGCGCCGGTGCCGCCGCCCGGCTGGAGGCGAGCATGTGCTGGGTGAGGTTGAGGCCCCACACGGCCGCCTTGCGGATCGACTCCGCGCCCGTCCGCAGCGGGTCGGTCGGGTCCATGCGCTTGAGCATCAGCTCGCTGTACCCGGTGATGACGGCCAGGATGTTGCTGAAGTCGTGGGCGACACCGCCGGCCAGGCGGCCCACCGCCTCCAGCCGCCGCGCGTCGCGCAGATCGTCCTCGAGCCGCCGGCCGCGCACGCGCTCCTGCTCGAGCTCGTGGCTGAGGCGCTCGGCTTCGGCGAGCGCTTCGGGAAGCGTCACGTCCTGCCGCTTCACGGCCGCGTACTCACCGGGGGGCACGACATCAGCTAAGGTCGTCGCCACGCGGCCCCGGCTCCGCCGGGGGATCGGGGAAGAGGGGCAGCACGATCCGGAAGACGGTGCCGTCGCCGACGGCACTGCGGAAGTCGATGGTCCCGCCGTGGTCTTCGATGATCTTGTGGGTCAGCGCCAGGCCCAGGCCGGTCCCGGCCGTCTTGGTGCTGAAGAACGGGTTGAACACGCGGTCGGCATCGGCGGCCGGGATCCCGATGCCGGTGTCCTCGATCTCGACCCGCACGCGCCGGGCGCCGGCCGGACCGCGCCGCCCGGACCGCACGACGTGGTGGTCGTCGCTCCACCCCGCGCGGAGGGTCAGCTCCCCACCCGAGGGCATCGCGTCGAGGGCGTTGCGCACGAGGTTCACGAAGGCCTGGTACACCGCCTCGGAATCGACCCAGACGACGGGCAGGTCGCGCGCGTACTCGCGCGTGACCTGAACCCCGCGGCTCTCCATCTCGTGGGCGTACAGCTCGGCCGCCCGCTCGAGCAGGGCCGGCAGCCGCACCGCCGCGAAGTTGACCCGCGCCGGGCGCGCGAGCTCGAGCAGCCCCTCCACGATGCCGTTGATCCGCTCCAGCTCGCGCGGCACCACCGACTGGAATCTCGCGCGGAACTGCTCGTCCTCGAAGCGCCGGGGCAGGTGACGGCTGAAGGTCAGCAGCGACGTCAGCGGGTTCTTGATCTCGTGGGCGAGGCCGGCGGCAAGCTCGCCGAGCGCGGCGAGACGGTCGGAGCGGCGCAGCCGGCTCTCGAGCTCCCGCTCCACCGTGAGGTCGCGGATGGCGGCGATGACGCCGAGATCCTTGCTCTCGCCGCCCTTGAGCGGGGCGGCGCTGATCTCCACCGGGAGCATCCGGCCGTTGCGGCGGTGCAGCGTGGCCGCCACGCCCGGCGTGGCCGAGCGGCTGGCGATCGTCTCCATCAAGATCTCGCCGAGCTCGGGCGTCTGCGCGAACACCTCGGTGCAGTACCGCCCGATCACCTCGCCGGCGAAGAACCCGGTCATCATCTCGGCGGCCGGATTGAGCGTGACCACACGCCCGTCGAGATCCACCGTCACGATGCCGTTGGTCAGCGAGGCCAGGATGTTGTCGGTGTAGCTCTTGAGGTCGGCCAGCTCGTCGAGCCGTTGCTGCAGCTCGGCATTGGCGCCCTCCAGCGCGGTGCGCTGCTGGCGCAGTTGCCCTGCCATGTGATTGAAGGCGATGGCCAGACGTCCGATCTCGTCGTCGGTGGCCGGCTCGATTTGCAAGTCGAGCTCGCCGCGCGAGATGGCGGCGGCGCCCTCGGCCAGCTGCTGCATCGGCCGCGAGATCCGTCGGGCCACCAGCGCCGCCGCCAGGCCGCCGAGCAGCAGGGTGACCACGGTCAGCCCGCCGAGCTCCCAGCGGGTGCGGCGGATCAGCGCCTCCATGCGGTGCCGGGACAGGCCGACCCGGACCGCGCCCCACTTCTGCTGGCTCACGAGGACCGCCACTGCGAAGTCGTCGATGACCTCGCCCTTCTCGGTCCGCGTCTCCTGGACGAGCGGGTCGAGGGTGGCGGCCGCCCGGCGGTCGATATCGCCCGGCAGCACGAGCCCGACGCGGTCGGGACGGGCGCTGTGGGCGGCCACCCGCCCCTCGCCGTCAAGGACGATGGCGTACCGCACATCGTCTTCGAGGGCCAGGCGCGCCACGTTCTGCTCCAGCGCGATGAAGTTGTAGAGGAGCAGCGGGGCGTGGGACACGGCCGCCAGGTCACGGGTGAGCACCTCGCCACGGCGCCTGGCCTCCTCGATGACAGCAGCCCGCTGGCGCTGCTCGACCACCACGATCACCGCCGCCATCACCAGGCAGATGACGAGGACGGTGCCCCACAGCAGCTTGGTCTGCAGCGAGCGCGCGCGCACGGACACCGGACTCACGGCACCGGCTCCAGCCAGATCTTGCGGAAGGGAATGTAGGGATCGCCGAGCCCGCTCACCTCGATGCTCTTCACGTACGGCTGGAAGACGCGCTCGTAGGTGTAGTGGAAGAACGGGATGACGACAGCGTCGTCCATCACCATCTGCTCGGCGCGCCGGTACAGATCGGCCCGCCGCTGGCCGTCGGGCTCGGTGCGGGCCCGCTGCACGAGGCTGTCGAACTGCGGGTTCGCGTATCCCGTGTTGTTGCGCGGGCTGCGGGAATGAAACAGCTTGAACAGGAAGTCGTCGGGATCCGGCACGTCGGCGAACCACGCGTACTGGAACATCGGGAACTGCCCCTCGGTCAGCATCCGCACGAACTGCGGCCAGTCGGTGACGTACTTGAACTCGGCCTGGATCCCGACGGCCTGGAGGGCGCGGACCACCATCTGGTGCTCACGCTCGAGCCTGGCCCCGGCCCAGATCGCGAGTGGCGGCAGGCCCCGGCCGCCGGGATAGCCGGCCTGAGTGAGCAGCGCGCGGGCGCGGGCGGGGTCATGGGGGTAGCCCTGCAGGTGCGGGTTGTAGCCGAGGGTCCCCGGCGGCAGGATCCCGCGGGCGAGAAGGAAGCGTCCGCGCGTCGCCTCCTGCACGATGGCCGCGCGGTCGATGGCATAGAGGAGCGCCTGGCGGACCCGCGCATCACCGAACGGCTTCACCCGGGTGTTGAAGCCGAGGAACCGCACGCTGAACATGGGTCGCTTCACGTGGGTGCCCGGCGTCGAGGCGAGCAGGTTCGGGTAGTTCTGCATCGGGACCGGCGAGTCTTCCAGATTCCCCTTCAGGAACTCGGCGTACATGTCGGCGAACGGCTCGCTGGGAAAGATGCGGTACACGATCCGGCCCAGCCGTGGCTGCCCGCGCCAGTACTCGCGGTTGGCGGCCAGCGCGATCTCCTTGCCCCGCTCCCAGCGCTCGAAGCGGAAGGGGCCCGTGCCCACGGGGGCGGCGCCGAACGCGTCGCCGGCCCGGGTGGCCGCGTCGCGGGGGACGATCTTCGCGTGGCCGATCGCCAGCAGTTGGACGAACGGCACCTGGACCTCGTCAAGCATGACGCGGATGGTGGCGGCATCGAGCTGGACGAGACCGCGCACCGTCGGTGCCCGCCCTTCACGAAAGTCCCGGGCGCCGGCGATGTTCGCGAACAGGTCGGCGGCGGCCGACTTCAGCCGGGGATCGAGCAAACGGGTGAGTGAGTAGACGACGTCGTCGGCCGTGACCTCGCGCCCGTTGTGGAAGCGGACGCCCTTGCGCAGGGTGAACGTCCACGTCAACCCGTCCCGCGACGCCTTCCAGTACTGGGCGAGCGCCGGCACGATCGTCAACGTGTGGTCGAACTCGACGAGGCCGTCGAAGACCTGCTGGGCGACGGAGCGGCCATAGACGTCACTGATCCGTGCGGGATCCAGCGTGGCCGGCTCGTTGCCGAGCGGCCGGCGATAGACGGCCACGCGTCCGGCCGCGGGATCCTGGGCGGCCGCCGGGACCACGAGGATCGGAGTGGCGAGTAATACCAAGAGGGCGAGGACAGGGGGGCCTGCGCCCCCCTTCCTCGTCCCGGTCCGGTCCGAGCACGGTCCCGGCCTGGGGCCGGGCGTCGAGCCGCAGACTAGTACCCTCCGGCCCCGCCGTCGGCGGTGCCAATCGCCTGGAAGACCTGGGTGGACCCCGAGGTGCCGGACTCGACGACGGGCAACGCCAGAAGGAACGACGCGAGCAGCAGGGCAGCGGCCAGGATCTTGTTCATGTGCCTCCCCTTTTAGGAGTCTGGAGACCCTCGTCATGAGGGTTCCGACGAGGGGAAGCCCATAGCAAACCGATCGCCATGCCGAGCGTGCGCGCATCATGCGTCCAAGCCCTCGATTCTTCGTCATTGTCGTGATCGCCGATGGATGCGACGGCCGGGGCGAATGCACCGTAACTGGGCGACGAGCGCAACGGCGGGTGCGATACAACCTGCTGATTCCGCGGGCCATTCCGACAGGTTGGCCAACGACGGTGCGGGGTGGCCTGCTATTGGGCGCCGCCGCCGCTCACGTCGCGCGCGCGGATCTTCCAGCGCGCGAGCTTCGCCTTGAGCGAGTTTCGATGAATGCCGAGCACGCGGGCCGCCTCGCTCACGTTGCCGTCCACGTGGCCGAGCGTGCGAAGCACGATCTGGCGCTCGAAGCGATCGCTGGCCTCGTTGAGCGGCAACGCATCGGGTCGCGCGGTGACGGAGGCGCCCAGCGAGAGCTCCAGCGGCAGGTCCTCCACGTCGATGGTCGGCCCCTCCATCAGGACCACCGAGCGCTCCACGACGTTCTGCAGCTCGCGGACGTTGCCGGGCCAGCGGTAGGCCCGCAGGGCTTCCGCCGCCTCCGGGGTGAGACCCTGGATGCGCTTGCCGAACTCGTGGTTGTAGCGGCGAATGAAGTGGGCCACCAGCAGCTCGATGTCGGCGGCGCGCTCGCGCAGCGGCGGCACCGCGAGGTGCACCACGTTGAGCCGGTAGTACAGGTCCTCGCGGAAGGTGCCGGCGGCCACGGCGCCGGGAACGTCGGCGTTGGTGGCGGCGATGATGCGCACGTCGAGCTTGATGGCCTGGCCGCCGCCCACCCGCTCGATCTCGCGCTCCTGCAGCACCCGCAGCAGCTTGACCTGCAGCTCCGAGCGCAGCGTGGCGATCTCGTCGAGGAACAGGGTGCCGCCCTGGGCCAGCTCGAACTTGCCGAGCTTGCGCTGGTAGGCACCGGTGAACGCGCCGCGCTCGTGACCGAACAGGTCGGATTCCACCAGCGTCTCGGCGATGGCCGCCGGGTTCACGGCCACGAAGGGCTTGTCGCGCCGCGGCCCCTGGCGATGGATGGCCCGCGCGACCAGCTCCTTGCCGGTGCCGCTCTCCCCGGTGATCAGCACCGTCGTCGTCGTGCGGGCGACCTGGGCCACCAGCCGGTTGAGCCGCTGCATCTCGGGATGCTGGCCGACGAGCTGGGCGTCCTGCCGGCGCTCGAGCTCCGAGCGCAGGTAGACCACCTCGCGCTCGAGCGAGCGCCGCTCGAGCGCGCGCTGCACGAGCGAGAGCAGCTCGTCCTCCTCGAAGGGCTTGGTGAGGTAGTCGAAGGCGCCGAGCTTCATGGCGGCCACCGCCGTGCGCACCGTTCGCACCGCGGTGACCAGCACCACCTCCATGCCCTCGTCGATCGCCTTGATGCGCTCGAGGACCTCGATGCCGTCCATGCCCGGCAACCGGATGTCGAGCAGGACCAGGTCCACCTGGGACGAGCGCACGACGTCCAGCGCGGAGGGGCCGTCGGGGACGTCGATGACCTCGTAGTCCTGGTCGAGGATGAGGCGGAAGGACTCGCGCAGGCCGGGCTCGTCATCGACCACGAGGATGACGGGACGAAGCCCCCGGGGGCCATCCGGGGATTCCGGCGGCCGCGCCTGTGCTGCCATGGCGACAGACTCTACCACTTCGTCGGGGCCGCCTGGCTGGCCCTCCGGGCGGGGCGCTACCCGTGGGGCCGCCCTCCCCGGCGACCACGAGGCTGCGGGCCCGCTACCGCGCGGCTGGGTCCCGGCCTTAGAATCACAGCGTGCCTCCCGTGATCCGTGCCCTCGCCCTCGCCCTGCTCGCGCTGCCGTCCACCGCGACCGCCCAGGTGTCGCCGACGGCGCCCGCCCATCCCTCGATGCCGTGGAGCGGGATCACGACGCCGCAAGGCCAGATGATTCGCTTCATCTACGTGCCGCCCCAGCCCGTCATGCTCGACTACGTGGTGATGGGCCCGACCGAGACGCCGCCGCCGGTCGCGGAGCCCGCGCCACCGGCCGTGCCGGGCGAGGTCAAGAGTGCCGACACGCCCCCGGAGCCGCAAGAGCCGCCGAGCGAAGCCCCCCCGCCCGCACCGCGGGTCGTGCGCCAGCAGGTCATCGTGCCCGGCTACTACGTGCGCGAGACCACGGTGGGCTTCCACTACCCCGAGCGCTGGGCGATCGAGCAAGCCGCGCCGAACGTCTATCGCTGGCGCCAGATCCCCGCGCAGTTCGTTCCGAAGTAACCCGCGTATCAGACTCCGGACATTGACGCGGGGCGCGCGGCGCCGGAACAATGCCGCTCGTGCTGGCGCGCGTCCTCTCGGCAGCGCTCCGTGGTGTGGAAGCAGCCCTCGTGCGCGTCGAGGTCGACGTCAGCGCGGGGCTCCCGGCGTTCACCACCGTGGGGCTACCGGATTCCGCCGTGCGGGAGAGTCGCGAGCGCGTGCGCACGGCGATCCGCAACGCAGGCTTTGCCTTCCCGTCCGATCGCATCACGGTCAATCTCGCGCCGGCCGATCTCCGAAAGGAGGGCGCCTCGTTCGACCTGCCGATCGCGCTCGGCATCCTGGCCGCCACCGGCTCGCTGCGCGCCGGCGGCCTCGGCCCCTTCGCGGTCGTCGGCGAGCTGGCGCTGGACGGCCAGATCCAGCCCGTGCGCGGCACGCTGGCCGTTGGGCTCACCTGCTGGCGGCGCGGCGTCGGCACGCTGCTCGTCCCGAGCGACAACTGCCGCGAGGCGGCCGCGGTCCAGGGCCTGCACGTGCTGCCGGCCGCGACGCTGCGCGAGGCCGTCGCCCTGCTGAACGGCGAGATGGCGCCGGCACCGACCACCGCCGCCGAGCCGGCGGTGGCGCCCGGCGACGAGCTCGACTTCGCCGACGTGAAGGGCCAAGCGCACGCCAAGCGCGCCCTGGAGATCGCCGCCGCCGGCGGCCACAACGTCCTGCTCGTGGGCCCCCCCGGGGCCGGCAAGACGATGCTCGCCCGGCGCCTGGCCGCGATCCTGCCGCCACTGGCCGGCGAGGAAGTCATCGAGGTCTCGACGATCTGGTCGGTGGCCGGGCTGCTGCCGCTCCGCGGCGGTCTCGTCCGCGAGCGGCCCTTCCGCGCGCCGCACCATACGATCTCGGTCTCGGGGCTGATCGGCGGGGGCAGCGTGCCGCATCCGGGCGAGGTCACCCTCGCCCACGGCGGGGTGCTGTTCCTCGACGAGTTGCCCGAGTTCCAGCAGCACGTGCTGGAGTCGCTGCGGCAGCCGCTGGAGGACGCGCGCGTCACCATCGCGCGCGCTCGCGGCGTCGGCGACTTCCCCGCTCGCTTCCAGCTCGTGGCCGCCGCGAACCCGTGCCGGCGCGGCTGCGCCTCGCTGGACCGCTGCCTGTGCACGCCGGCCGAGCGCAACCGCTACCTCGGTCGCCTGTCGCGGCCGCTGCTCGACCGCATCGATCTCCAGGTCGAGCTCCCGGCGCTGGAGGCGGGCGAGTTCCAGGCGGCCGCGGTGGGCGACGGCTCGGCGGCGATCCGGGCGCGCGTGCTGGCCGCGCGGGAGCGCCAGCGCGCGCGGCTCGGCGGCGCCGGCCTCGCGCTGAACGCGCAGCTGAGCCCGCGCCAGCTCCGCCGGCTCTGCCCGGTCGCGCCGGAGGCGGCGCGGCTGCTCGGCGCGGCCATGACCCGGCTGGGATTGTCGGCGCGCGGCCACGATCGCGCGCTCCGCGTCGCCCGGACGATCGCCGATCTGGCCGGGGCGGAGACCGTCCGCGCCGAGCACTGCGCGGAGGCCGTGCAGTACCGCAGCCTCGACCGCACGTGGCGGGTGTGACCGCCCTCACCCGTCGCGCGAAAGCCGTGAGACAATGGCGCACTGCCACGATTCCCGCCCGTCAGGAGGCGCCATGGCCAACCCCGTACTGATCGTCGTCGACGTGCAAGAACGGCTCTTCAACGCCATGGACGCCGAGCGGCGCGACGACATGGTGGCGAACGTGAAGATCCTCGCCAGCGCCGCGCGCCGGCTCGACGTGCCGGTGCTGGTGACCGAGCAGTACCCCAAGGGCCTCGGCCGGACGCTACCCGAGTTGCGCACACTGCTGGGCGACACCCCGCCGTTCGAGAAGACGGTGTTCTCGTGCGCCGGCGCCGTCGGCTTCATGGACCGAGTCCGCGCCCTCGGCGCCGACCACGTGATCCTGACCGGGATCGAGGCGCACGTGTGTGTCCTGCTCACCGCGCTCGACCTGTTGACCCGCGGCCTGCGCGTCTCGATCGTGGCCGACGCGGTGTGCTCGCGCCGCCCGGCCAACCTGGAGATCGGTCTCGGTCAGGCCCGGCAGGCCGGCGCCGTCGTGACGGCCACCGAAACGGTCGTCTTCCAACTGCTGGGCGGCGCCGACTCCGACGCCTTCCGCGAGCTGAGCAAGCTCCTGCGCTGATGCCGCGGTACTTCGACCTGCGCTCCACGGTCCTGATCGTGGTCGGTCACGGCATTCTCCCCGAGGAGGAGGATCGTCCGCTCGCCTACGATCTCAAGCGCGAGATCACCGCGCGGGCGAACGGGTCGGAGGAGCGGGCGGCCGTCGTCGTCACCGACGTCTGGCTCATGGGTCAGGAGCTCGGCGAGTTCTTCCCTGCCATCGCCATCGGCGGACCCGCCGTGAACGAGTTCACCGAGCAGATCTACGGGGATCTCCCGGTGGTGTCGGCGCGCGAGCAAGAGGTCTTCATCCAGATGGCGCCGGAGGGCAAGCGGGCCGCGCTGTGGGGCATGCACGAGGAAGGCACGCGCGAGGCCGTTGAGTCGTTCATGCGCGAGCGTCTGCTCGAACGCTTCCTGGAGCTCGCCTGGCGTCGGGACTGAGTCGGTCGGGAGGCCGAGGAGCGCCACGGCTTCTCCGGGGCGCGACGAGCGTTGGGTCTTGGCGCCATGTCGGGCCCCTGCAGGAACCCATGATCGAGGAGCGCCACGGCTTTTGCCGGGGCGCGACGAGCGTTTGGGGGTTTGGGGGCCATATCGGGGCCCCCATGTCTACGGTCGACCGCGCGGCGGGATGTTCGTGTAGGTGACCGTGCCGTCCGGGGCAACCGTCTGATAGATCCGGGTCGCCGGTGTGGTGCCGCCGTCGACGGACCCGCTGTAGAACTGCAGCACCTTCGTCACATAGTCCTGCGTCTCCGGATACGGCGGAATCCCGCGGTGCTGCACGACCGCCCGCTCGCCCGCGTTGTAGGCGGCGATCGCCAGCGGCAGGTTGTGCGGGAAGCGATCCATGAGGCCCCGCAGGTGGCGGACGCCGCCGTCGATGTTCTCGCGCGGGTCGAACGAGTTGCGCACGCCCAGGATCGAGGCGGTGGTGGGCATGAGCTGCATGAGCCCCTGGGCGCCCTTGCGCGACACCGCGCGCGGGTTGAAGCCGGACTCGGCGCGGATGACCGCCGACACCAGCTTCACCGGCACCCCGTACCGCTGCGACGCGTCCTGGATCTCCTTGACGTACGGTCCCGTCCCGCTCTCCGCTCGGGGCAGCCGCAGCCACCCGGCCGCCGTCCCCGATGTGACGGCCATCTTCTGGTATCGCGGATCGGTCGGCGCGTTGGTGAAGTGGCGCGTGCCGTCGGGCTCCGTCAGCTTGTACATCTCCGCGCGCACCGCGGTCACGCCGAGTGCGCCGGCCAGCAGAACAGTGAGGAGCGCGATGCGGGCAGTGAACACGGTAGGGCTATGTTAGCGAAGCGCGGCGGTGCGGCGCAATGAGAAAGGCCTCGGCGGCTGGAGCCGCCGAGGCCTTTCTTCAGTACGGTCGATAACTTAGCGAGAGTCTAGCCGGTCAGCTCGACCTCGCTGAGGCTCGGCACCTCGTCCAGGGCGGCCGCCAAGACCTCGGGGATCGAGTCCACGAGGTGCACGGTCATGACCTCCCGCACGGCCGGCGGCACGTCCTCCATCAGGCTCTTCTCGTTGCGGCGCGGCAGGATCAGCGTTCGCACGCCGGCCCGGTGCGCGGCCAGCACCTTCTCCTTGATCCCGCCCACGGGCAGCACGCGCCCCGACAGGCTGATCTCGCCCGTCATGGCCAGCGAGGAGTGCACCGCCCGCCCGGTGAGCAACGACACGAGCGCGGTGGCCATCGTGACCCCCGCCGACGGACCGTCCTTGGGGATGGCGCCGGCCGGCACGTGGACGTGAATGTCCGAGTGCTCCCAGAAGTCGGTCGGAATGCCGAGCTCCCGCGAGTGCGAGCGCACCCACGCCAGCGCCGCCTGGGCGGACTCCTTCATCACGTCGCCGAGCTGGCCGGTCAGCGACAGCGTGCGCTTGCCCGGCATGCGCGTCGCCTCGACGAAGAGGATGTCGCCTCCGGCCGGCGTCCACGCCAACCCCGTCACCACGCCCGGCATACCCGTGCGCTGCTGTAGCTCCTCGAACTCGAAGCGCGGCGCGCCCAGGAACGAGGTCACCGTGTCGGGCGTGATCCGCGTCGGGTCGGTCTGGCCCTCGGCCCGACGGCGGGCCACTTTGCGGCAGACACTGGCGATCTCGCGCTCGAGGCTGCGGACGCCCGCCTCGCGCGTGTAGCCCCGCGCCAGCAGCCGCAGCGATTCCGGCGTGAACTCGATGTCCTGCTCGGGCACCAGCCCATGCTCGCGCGCCTGCCGCGGCACGAGGTGGCGGCGGGCGATCGCGACCTTCTCCTCCTCGGTGTAACCGGCGAGGTGGATGATCTCCATGCGGTCGCGCAGCGGCGCCGGCACCGTGTCCATGACGTTGGCCGTGGTGATGAACAGCACCCGCGACAGGTCGAACGCCACGTCCAGGTAGTGGTCGCGGAACGCGTTGTTCTGCTCGGGATCGAGCACCTCGAGCAAGGCCGATGCCGGATCGCCCCGGAAGTCCATGCCCAGCTTGTCGATCTCGTCGAGCATAAGGACCGGGTTCTTGCTGCCCGTCCGCCGCAGGCCCTGCACGATCTGGCCCGGCAGGGCGCCGATGTACGTGCGCCGGTGGCCGCGGATCTCGGCCTCGTCGCGCATGCCGCCGAGCGAGATGCGGTGGAACTTGCGGCCGAGCGCGCGAGCGATCGACTTGCCCAGCGACGTCTTGCCGACCCCGGGAGGGCCGACGAAGCAGAGGATCGGGTCCTTGCCGCCCGGACGGATCTTCTTCACCGCCAGGTACTCGAGGATCCGGTCCTTGATCTTGTCCACGCCCTCGTGATCCTCGTCGAGGATCTCGTGCGCGCGCGGGAGGTCCACCGCGTCGGTGGTCTCCCGGCTCCACGGCATGGCGACGAGCCAGTCGATGTAGGTGCGCGCCACCGTGTACTCGGCCGCGGCGGGGGGCATCTTGGCGAGACGATCGAGCTCGCGCGTCGCTTCCTTGTGCGCCTCCTCGCTCATCCCCGCCGCTTCGATCTTCTGGCGGAGCGACTCGATCTCCTGCGTGCGATCGTCGGTGTCGCCCAGCTCCTTCTGGATGGCCTTGAGCTGCTCGCGCAGGTAGTACTCCCGCTGGGTCTTGTTGACCTCCGACTGGACCTCCGACTGGATCTTGGAGCCGAGCTCGAGGACGTCGGCCTCCTTGGCCAGCACCCCCGCCAGTGCCTGCAGGCGGGCCCGGACGTCGATCGTCTCCAGCAGCTGCTGCTTGAGGTCGTTGGCGAGCGTCGGCAGCGTGGCGGCGATCAGATCGGCCAGCGCGCCCGGCGCCTCCGTGTTGCCCACGACGTTGATCAGCTCGTCGGGCAGCCCCGGCGTCAGCGTGACGACCCTCTCGAACAAGGTCCGCACGCTGCGCACCAGCGCCTCCAGTTCGAGGTCGGTGGCCGGCGTCGGCTCCTCGATCGGCTCGACGCGGGCACGCAGGAACGGCTCGCGCTCGATCACCTCGAGCAGCCGGAAGCGGCCCAGGCCCTGCACGATCAGGCGCAGGCTGCCGTCGGCCTGCTTGACCGCCTTGTGGATCACCGTTACCGTGCCGACGGGATGAAGGCCATCGAGACCGGGCGCCTCCTGCGACGGATCGCGCTGCATCACCGCGCCCACCAGCCGACCGCTCTGCACGGCCTCTTCGATGAGGCGGACGGATGAGGTGCGCCCCGCGCCCAGCGGCAGGACGGCCTGCGGCAGCAGCACCGTACCGCGCAGCGGGAGGATGGCCAGGACGTCGGGCACGAGCCCGGCGCGATAATCCTTCACGTCACTCATGGATGGCTTCACCTTCTCAGAACAGATCGACGGACTTGAGCTGGTTGGCCGCGGCCCGCACCAGCGCCTCGCGCGGCTCGCGCGCAGCGCCGCTGGGGACGTCGCCTCCGCCTTCGCGGACGTACCCGAGCAGGTCCTCGATCTGCCTCTGCATGTCGGTCATTCGGCGCCTCATCTTTAGGATGATTTCGACGCCGGCCAGATTCACGCCCAGGTCACGGGTGAGACGGAGCAAGCGTGCGATATCTTCGAGGTCTTCCTCGGAGTACATCCGCGTCTGCCCCTCGGTCCGCCCCGGCCGCACCAGCCCCTTCTTCTCGTAGAACCGGAGCGTCTGGGGATGCACCTTCAGCATCTCGGCGACGACCCCGATCATGTATACCGGCTTCGAACGATCGGTCACGACGCCCCTCCCCGATAGCGGGCGAGGTCCGTTCGCGACGGACCGGGCAGCAGCCGCTCGAGCTCGCGCACGAGCTCGTCGGTCCGCGCGTCAAGCCCGGTCGGGACCTCGATCCGTACCGTCACGTAGAGATCTCCGGGCACGCCGTCGGCCAGCCGCGGCAGCCCCTGCCCGCGCAGGCGGAACACGCTGCCACCCGGCGTCCCCGGCGGGATCACCAGCACGCCCTCGCCGAGCGGCGTCGGGACCCGGATGCGCGCGCCCCGGAGTGCTTCCCAGAGGCCGATCGGCAGATCGCAGTACGCGCCATCGCCCTTGCGCACGAAGAACGGGTGCTCGTGCACGCGCGTGCTCACGACGAGATCGCCGCGGGGACCGCCGAAGGGACCCGCGCTGCCCTCGCCGAGGATCCGCACCTGGGTGCCGGAGTCCACGCCGGGGGGAATGACGACCGACACCGGATCGACCACGCGCCGCACGCCACGGCCCTGGCAGGCCGAGCACGGCCCGGGGGCGGCCCGACCCGTCGCGCCGCAGGCCGGGCACGGCGAGAAGCGTTGCACGCCGAGCCGGAGCGTGGCGCCCCGGGCCGCACCGGCGAACTCGAGCTCGACGCTGACGTGAATGTCGTCGCCGTGGCGGCCGGCGCCCAGCGCTTCGCTGGCGAGGCCGGCCCCGAAGCGGTCGTACATCGACCGCGCCTGCGGGTCGCTCAGCACCCGATACGCCTCGGCGATCTCCTCGAAGAGCGTCTCCGCCGTGGCATCCCAGAAGTTCACGTCCGGCGAGTACTGCCGCGCGAGCCGGCGATACGCCTGCCGGATCTCGCGCGGCGGCGCCGTTGCCGCGATGCCGAGCACCGCGTAGTAGTCCCGCCGCATACCCGCCTACTTCTTCTCGCCCAGATCCTCGAACTCGGCGTCCACGACCTCGCCCTCCTTGGGACCAGCCGCCTGACTCGAGCCCTGGCTGCCACCCGGCGTCCCCGCGCTCCCCGGCGGCGACGCCTCGCGGTACATCACCTCGGCCAGCTTGTGCGTGGCCTTCGTGAGCGCGTCCTGCGCCCGCGTGATCCGCTCGACGTCCTCGCCCTTGAGCGCCTCGCGGGTCTCGGCCAGCGCGTCGTCGATGGCCTTGCGATCGGCCTCCCCCAGCTTGGCGCCGTGCTCGGCCAGCGTCCGCTCCGTCGAGTACACGAGGGAGTCGGCCTGGTTGCGCGTCTCGATCTCCTGCTTGCGCTTGGTGTCGTCGACCGCGTTGGCCTCGGCCTCCTTCACCATCCGGTCGATGTCGGCCTTCGTCAGCGTCGACGACGCCGTGATCGTGATGTTCTGCTCCTTGCCGGTCGCCTTGTCGCGCGCCGATACGTTCAGGATGCTGTTGGCGTCGATGTCGAAGGTGACCTCGATCTGGGGCACGCCGCGCGGCGCCGGCGGGATTCCCACCAGGTGGAACTTGCCCAGCGTGCGGTTGTCGCGGGCCATCGGCCGCTCGCCCTGCATCACGTGCACCTCGACCTGCTCCTGGGTGTCGGCCGCCGTGGTGAACGTCTCGCTCTTCTTGGTCGGGATCGTCGTGTTGCGCGCGATCAGCGTCGTCATGACGCCGCCCAGCGTCTCGATGCCGAGCGACAGCGGTGTGACGTCGAGCAGGACCACGTCCTTCACCTC
Source organism: uncultured Candidatus Rokubacteria bacterium (assembly GCA_963743355.1). Classification (GTDB taxonomy): domain Bacteria; phylum Methylomirabilota; class Methylomirabilia; order Rokubacteriales; family CSP1-6; genus AR5. Next base: position 1,592,406 of record CAVUPM010000001.1, on the reverse strand, counting down.
GCCGGTCAGCACGGCCGCCTGCACCGCCGCGCCCACCGCGACGACCTCGTCGGGGTTGACGCCCTTGTGGGGCTCCTTGCCGAACAGCTGCTTGACGGCCTCCTGCACCTTGGGCATGCGCGTCTGGCCGCCGACCAGCACCACCTCGTCGATCTCCTTCGCGGTCAAGCCGGCGTCCTGCATCGCCTGCCGGCAGGGGCCCAGCGTGCGCTCGACGAGGTCGGCCACCAGCGATTCCAGCTTGGCCCGCGTGAGCGTCATCACCAGGTGCTTGGGGCCGCTGGCATCGGCGGTGATGAAGGGCAGGTTGACCTCGGTCTGCACCGTCGAGCTCAGCTCGACCTTGGCCTTCTCGGCGGCTTCCTTCAGCCGCTGCAGGGCCATCCGGTCCTTGCGGAGGTCGATGCCGTGCTCCTTGCCGAACTCGGTGGCGATCCAGTCCATGATCCGCTGGTCGAAGTCGTCACCGCCGAGGTGAGTGTCGCCGTTGGTCGCCTTCACCTCGAACACACCCTCGCCGATCTCCAGGGTGGAGATGTCGAAGGTGCCACCGCCGAGGTCGTACACGGCGATCGTCTCGTCCTTCTTCTTGTCGAGCCCGTAGGCCAGGGCCGCGGCCGTCGGCTCGTTGATGATCCGCAGGACATCCAGGCCGGCGATCTTGCCCGCGTCCTTGGTGGCCTGGCGCTGAGCGTCGTTGAAGTACGCCGGCACGGTGATGACCGCCTGGGTCACCTTCTCGCCCAGATAGGCCTCGGCGGCCTCCTTCAGCTTGCGCAGGATCATCGCGGAGATCTCGGGCGGCGCGTACTGCTTGCCCCGCACCTCGATCCGCGCGTCGCCGTTCGAGGCCTTGGCGACCTTGTAGGGAACGAGCTTGATCTCCTGGACGACCTCGTCGTGTCGACGGCCCATGAAGCGCTTGATCGAGAACACCGTGTTCTCCGGGTTCGTGATGGCCTGCCGCTTGGCCACTTGCCCCACGAGGATCTCGCCGTCCTTGGTGAAGGCGACCACCGACGGCGTGAGCCGGCTCCCCTCCTGGTTCGGGATCACGGTGGGGTTGCCACCCTCCATCACGCCGACGACCGAGTTCGTCGTCCCGAGGTCGATGCCGATCACCTTCGCCATATCTGCTGTTCTCCCTTTGCGCTGAGTAGGGACGCGTTCACCTTGTCCCGGATTTGCCGCCTGCCTCGCAGGTCCGGCAGCTATTGAGTACATATGTCATATATCATCTGAGTCTATTACTGTCAATTATGCGGGCGGGGCCTCCCTCCTCGTGTTAGGGTGACCGGTGATGAGGCTAGGCTGTTCGGGATGTCTTGGCGCGGGGGTCGCCCTGGCCCTGATTGCCCTGCTCGTCGGAGGCACCGTGGGCGCGACGGTCCGCATGCTCGCCCACCCAGACGTCAGCCCGCCGGCAACCACGGCACAGGATGGAGCGCGGGCTCAGCGCAAGCTCTTCGACCTGGCGCGGCCGTCGCGGCGGGGCGAGGCGGTCGTGTTGACGGAGGCCGAGATCAACGCGCTCCTGGCCCGCCACCTGGTGCAGACGCGCGGTGTCAGGCTCGCCTCGCCGAGCGTGCAATTGATCGGCGGGGACCGCTTCGTCCTCCATGCCCAGAGCCCCCTGCGCCAGCTGTTCGACGAGACCTCGCTGGGCGGGGTCGCCGATCTGCTGCCGGCGCGTTGGCAAACGCGACCGGTCTGGCTCCGGGTGGGTGCCCGGGTGCGACTCGAGGAGGGCCCGCGCCGTCAGCTCCGGCTGGACGTGGACGAGTTCGCGGTGGGGCGCCAGCGGCTGCCGGCCCCGGCCGTACGGTTGTTGCTGGATCCGGCCACCGTCGGATTGCTGCAGTGGACCCTGCCCGAGCACGTCGAGCACGTCGGCATCGAGCCCGATCGGGTGGTCATCCAGACCGCTTCGTCGCGTTGACGTTAGGGGGATGCGGCAGGGAGCCTAGCGTCCGCGCAAACCCTTGATGTATAATCGCTCGACCCCCAGGAACGCACACATGACCCAGTCCTCCGGTGCTCTCTTTGAGCGGCTCCTGGACATCATGCACCGCCTGCGCGGTCCCTCGGGCTGTCCCTGGGATCGGGAGCAGACCCCGACCTCGTTGAAGCCGTACCTGATCGAGGAAGCGTACGAGGTCCTCGAAGCCATCGAGTCCGGCGAGGTCGAGCCACTGCGCGAAGAGCTCGGTGACCTGCTGCTCCAGGTCGTGTTCCACGCCGAGATCGCCGCCGAGCACGGCGAGTTCGCGATGGCCGACGTCCTCACGCGTCTCATCGACAAGATGGTGAGCCGTCATCCGCACGTCTTCGGCGACACGAGCGTGGAAACGCCGCACCAGGCCCTTGCCCAGTGGGAGGCCATCAAGCAGCGGGAAGCCGAGGTGCACGGCCGGCCGCGGTCGGTGATCGACGGCGTGCCCCGAGCGCTGCCCGCGCTGATCCGGGCCCAGCGCGTGCAGAGCAAGGCTGCCCGCGTGAACTTCGACTGGCCCGACGCGCGCGCAGCATGGACGAAGGTCGAAGAAGAGGTGCAGGAGGCGGCGGCCGCGCTGGCCGAGGGTCCGCGTGAACGATTTCAGGAGGAGCTGGGGGATGTGCTGTTCTCGCTCGTCAACGTCGCCCGCCTCTCGGCCATCGACGCCGAGGATGCGCTGCAGCGGGCCATCGAGAAGTTTCGACGCCGCTTCACCACCATGGAGAGCGAACTGATCGCCCGCGGGAAGTCGGTCGCCAGCGTGTCGTCCGAGGAGCTCGAACGGTCGTGGGAAGCGGTGAAAGCTCAGGAGCCATCGCGATGAAGGTCAAGGTGGGGTCGGCGTCCGTCGCCGTCGAGCGCGGCGACATCACGGCCTTGGACGTCGACGCGATCGTCAATGCCGCCAACACCACGCTGGTGATGGGCACCGGCGTGGCGGCCACCATCAAGCGGAAAGGCGGCGTCCTCATCGAGGAGGAGGCGATCCGCCAGGGGCCGATCGAGGTGGGCGACGCCGTGCTGACCCCCGGCGGCAACCTCGTGGCGACTCACGTGATCCACGCCGCCGCGATGGGGCCGGATGGAAAGACCGACCCCGAAACGATCGCCCGGACCACCCGATCCGTGCTCGCCCTGGCCGACAAGCAGCGGCTCACCTCGCTGGCCCTGCCGGCGCTGGGGACCGGCGCCGGCCAGGTGGCGCCGGCGGCGGCCGCGGAGACGATGCTGAACGTCGTCCTGACGCACCTCAAGTCGCCGAAAACATCGCTGAAACGGGTAGTCTTCGTCCTCTCCCAGGACGAGACGTTCCGTGCCTTTACCGATACGTTGAAAAGGATGGGTGCGCTACAGTAAAAGTTCTTAATGGCTCAGGTGAAGCTCGGGCAGCAAATGGTGCGGCGTCTGGGCGATCTCCTCGTCGCCGAGGGGCTCATTACCGACGCACAGCTGCGCCAGGCGCTCGGCGACCAGAAGGGCAAGGCCGACAAGCTCGGCTCCGTCCTGATCCGCCAAGGCTCCATCACCGAAGAGCAGCTGATCGGCTTCCTCTCGCGTCAGTACGGCATCCCCTCCATCACGCTGCAGAACCTCGACATCGACGCGGAGACGCTGCGTCTCGTCCCGCCCCACATCGCCAAGAAGTACGAGGTGCTGCCGGTCAAGCGCATCGGCGGCACGTTGACGCTCGCGATGTCCGACCCGACCAACGTGTTCGCCCTGGACGACATCGCATTCATGACCAATCTCCAGATCCTGCCGGTGGTGGCCCCGCAGGCGGCCATCCGGCGCGCCCTGGACTCGAACTACGAAGCGGCGCAGCCGGTCTCCTCGATGACCGACATGATGTCGGAGATCACCGGCGACGCCAGCAACGTCGAGGTGGTCGAGGACGAGCAGGCGGGCAAGCAGGTCGACGTCTTCGTGCTGAAGGAGTCGGCCGACGAGGCGCCGGTCGTCAAGCTCGTCAACATGGTGCTCGTCGACGCCATCCGCAAGGGCGCCTCCGACCTGCACTGGGAGCCCTACGAGAAGACGTTCCGCATCCGGTTCCGCGTCGACGGCGTGCTGCACGAGATGCTGTCGCCGCCCAAGCGGCTGGAGCCCGCGATCATCTCCCGCCTGAAGATCATGTCCAACCTCGACATCTCGGAGCGCCGCCTGCCCCAGGACGGTCGCATCAAGCTGCGCTACGGCAGCCGCGAGATCGACTTCCGGGTGTCGATCCTGCCCACGATCTTCGGCGAGAAGGCCGTGCTGCGAATCCTCGACAAGGAAGCGCTGCAGCTCGACATGACCAAGCTCGGCTTCGACCCCTGGAGCTACGAGAAGTTCGGCCACGCCATCCACCAGCCGTACGGCATGGTGCTCATCACGGGACCGACCGGCTCCGGCAAGACGACGACGCTGTACTCGGCGATCTCTACGATCAACTCGCCCGAGCACAATATAATGACGGCCGAGGACCCGGTTGAATACAACCTGAAGGGCGTGAATCAGATTCAAGTCAACGAGGGCGTCGGCCGCACATTCGGCGCCGTGCTTCGCTCCTTCCTGCGGCAGGACCCTGACGTGATCCTGGTCGGTGAGACGCGTGACCTCGAGACCGCCCAGATCAGCATCCGGGCTGCGCTCACCGGTCACCTCGTCTTCACCACGCTGCACACCAACGACTGTCCCTCCACGGTCGCGCGCCTCGTGGACATGGGCGTGCAGCCGTTCCTGCTGTCCTCGGCGCTGCTGCTCATCCTGGCCCAGCGGCTGGGACGGCGGATCTGCAAGGACTGTAAGGAGCCGATCGAGGGCCACGAGGACGACCTGGTGCCGTACGGCCACGTCCCCGAGGGCCGCGGCAAGGTCACGTTCTTCAAGGGCAAGGGCTGTCAGACCTGCAACTTCACGGGCATGAAGGGTCGGGTCGCGCTCTACGAGGTGATGCCGGTCACCGAGGAGCTGCGCACCGTCATCCTCAAGGGTGGGCAGACCGCGGAGATCCGCGAAATGGCCCAGGGCCAGGGGATGAAGACTCTGCGTCAGGCCGGTCTCACGAAAGTCCTGGAGGGCACCACCACGGTGGAGGAAGTCTTGCGCGTCACGCTGTCGACGTAGGAGGGGCTATGGCGGTCTTCGCGTACAGGGGACGTTCGGGAGCCGCAGCCGTCAACGGCGAGATCGAGGCGGACAGCCGCCCCGCGGCCGTCGCGGCGCTCCGCGCCAAGGGCGTGGTCGCCACGGCGGTGGAGGAGCGGAAGGCCAAGGCCGCCGCCGCGGCCGGCGCCAGCAAGCTCGGCGGCTCCGTCAAGTCCAAGGACCTTGCCATCTACACGCGCCAGTTCTCCACGATGGTGGACGCCGGCCTCCCCATCGCCCAGTGCCTGCAGATCCTGTCGGAGCAGAGCGAGTCGAAGGTGTTGCGCGACGTCACCGCGAAAATCGCCAACGACGTCCAGGGTGGCGCCACCCTCGCCGAGTCGTACGGCAAGTATCCCAAGACGTTCGACAACCTCTTCGTCAACATGCTGGCCGTCGGCGAGTCCGGCGGTGTGCTCGACGTCTGCCTGCAGCGTCTCTCGTCCTACATCGAGAAGGCCGCCAAGCTGAAGGGGCAAGTCAAGAGCGCGATGGTGTACCCCATCACGATCATCAGCGTGGCCTGCCTCGTCATCATCTTCATGATGGTCTTCGTGCTGCCGACGTTCGCCAACATGTTCAAGGGCATGGGGGCCGAGCTGCCGCTGCCGACCAAGATCGTCATCTGGATGTCCGACATGACGCGCCGGTACATCATCCTGATGCTGGCGGCGGCCGCCGGCACCATCTACGCGATCAGGCGGTACTACGCCACCGACCAGGGCAGCATGGCGATCGACACCTTCATGCTCAAGGTGCCCGTCGTCGGCATGCTCATCCGCAAGATCGCGGTCGCCCGCTTCACCCGCACACTCGGCACGCTGATCGCTTCGGGCGTCCCCATCCTGGAGGGCCTGTTGATCACGGCCCGCGCCTCCGGCAACCGCGTCGTCGAGAAATCGGTCCTGCACGCCCGCCAGCACGTCACCGCCGGCGGCACCCTGGCCGATCCGCTCAAGACCACGCCGGTATTCCCGGCCATGGTCGTGCACATGATCTCGGTCGGCGAGAACACCGGCGCGCTCGACGCCATGTTGAATAAGATCGCCGATTTCTACGACGACGAGGTCGATGCGGCGGTGGCCGCGCTCACCTCGCTGCTGGAGCCGATGATGATCGTGTTCCTGGGCGTGTCGGTCGGCGGCATCGTCATCGCCATGTACTTGCCGATCTTCAAGATGGTCACGCTCATCAAGTAGCGGCCCGGTGACGTGGGATGAATGAAGCTCGCCGACTCGCATAGCCTGCTGCGCGGCTTCGGCCTCGCGCGGCTGGCCGTCGCCGCACTGTTGCTGGCGGTGGGGCCGGCCCTGCCCGAGGAGCTGATCCCCGGCACCAATCGCGGCATCCTCGCCCTCGCGTTGCTGGTCGTCGTCGGCAGCTCCGGCGCGCTGATCGCGTTCGCGCCGGCCGCCCAGCCTCATCGGGTGGCGTGGCTGGTCTGCCTGCTCGACACCGCGCTGGTGACGGCGGTGGTGGCGGCGACCGGTGGCGCCCGTTCGATCTTCGCGTTCCTCTACGTCCTCTCGGTGACGGCCGCCTGCGTGCTCCTGTCTCGGGCCGGCGGGCTCACGATCGCCGGCGCCAGCAGCGTGCTCTACACCGGGCTCGTCTTCGGGCGCACCGTCTTCCCGATGACGGTCCTCCTGGAGGAGCCGTCCGAGAGCACCGCGCTGGAGATCATCACGATCTTCATGAACGCCGGCACCTTCCTGGTGGTGGCCATCGTGGCCGGCGGCCTGGCCGAGCGTTTCCGCTCGACGCAGGAGGAGCTGGAAACCAAGCAGGCGGACCTGCGCGACCTCGAAGCGTTCACGGACCTGATCTTCGACTCGGTCGGCACCGGTCTCATCGCGCTGGACCGCGGGCACCGGGTGACCGCCGTCAACAGGGCCGCCGAGCAGATCACCGGCGTCACGCTCGACGCCGCCCGAGGGAAGCCGTGGAGCGTTGTGGGCGGCGGCGTGCCGCTGGCCGTGATCGAGTCCGAGATCGCGTCCTCCGTGCGCGGCTCGGCGTGGCGGGAGGTGACGCTCCGTCGCGCCGACGGCGAGGAGATTCCAGTCCGCATGACGTTCTCGGCGCTGCGAGCGGGTGACGGGCGCGGGATCGGTCTCATCGCCGCCTGCGAGGATCTGTCGGCGATCCGGGCCATGGAAACGCGCATGCGGGCCGCCGATCGCCTGGCCTCGCTGGGCCGGATGGCCGCCAACATCGCCCACGAGATCCGCAACCCGCTGGCCGCGCTCTCCGGGGCCGTCGAGGTCATGGCCGCCGGCGCCGCCGACGACACGCGCGAGCGCCTCGGCCAGATCGTCCTCAACGAGACCAGCCGCCTCAACGACATCATCCGCGAGTTCCTGGAGTACGCGCGGCCGGCGCCACTCAGCCGCACCCCGGTCAACGTCGCCGAGACGGTGGACGAGGTGCTCGTGCTCCTGGACCACCAGGTCGTCCCCGGGACACTGAAGACCGTGCGCGAGTTTCCGCCCGCGCTCACGTGGAGCGTCGACCGGCAGCAGTTCCGGCAGGCCGTCTGGAACCTGTGTCTCAACGGGGTCCAGGCGATGCCGGAGGGCGGCGAGCTGCGGGTGACGCTCGCGGTCCTCGCCAGGCGCCTCGTCGTGCGCGTGACCGACACCGGCGAGGGCATCGCGGCGGCCGACCTGGGCCAGATCTTCGAGCCGTTCTTCTCCACCAAAGCGGGGGGCAGTGGCCTCGGCCTCGCCCTCGTGCACCGGATCGTGCAGGACCACGGCGGCGAGATCGACGTGCAAAGCCGGCCTGGTGCCGGCAGCACGTTCACCCTCACCCTCCCGGTGGCGAATGCCTGATATCCGGGTGCTGGTCGTCGACGACGAGCAGAGCATGCGAGACCTTCTCGCGATCATGCTGCGCCAGGCCGGCTACGAGGTGTCGGTGGCGGACGGGGGCGAGACGGCCATCGAGGCGCTGAAGGCCGAGAGCTTCGACCTCGTCGTCACCGACCTCCGCATGCGCAAGGTCGATGGGATGGCGGTCCTGAAGGCGGCCAAGGAGCACGCGCCGCGCACGGTGGTCCTGGTGGTCACGGCCTATCGCCTCCACCGAGACGGCGGTGGAAGCCATGAAGCTGGGCGCCTACGACTACGTCACCAAGCCCTTCAAGCTCGACGAGCTGAAGGTCACCGTCGCCAACGCGCTCGAGCGGCGCCGCCTGCAGGAGGAGAACCTCGCGCTCAAGCGGCAGCTGCACCGTGAGCGCGGCTTCGAGAACTTCGTCGGCCGTAGCCCCAAGATCCTCGACGTGTTCGAGACGATCCGCAAGACGGCCGACAGCGGCTCCACCGTGATGATCACGGGCGAGAGCGGAACCGGCAAGGAGCTGGTCGCGCGCAGGCGCTCCACTGGGAGTCGAGCCGGCGCGGCGGACCGTTCGTGTCGGTGAACTGCGGGGCGGTGCCCGAGGCCCTGATGGAGTCCGAGCTGTTCGGTCACGTCAAGGGCGCGTTCACCGGCGCGGTGGCGAACACCGAGGGGCTCTTCGCCGCGGCCGACGGCGGCACGCTGTTCCTCGACGAGATCACCGAGATCGCCCATACCGTGCAGGTCAAGCTGCTGCGCGCGATCCAGGAGCGACAGATCCGTCGGGTGGGCGACACCCGCGACGTCAAGATCGATGTCCGCCTCATCGCGGCCTCCAACCGTGATCTCGGCCGCGCCGTCGCCGACGGCGTGCTGCGCGAGGATCTCTTCTATCGCCTCAACGTCATCCCGCTCCACCTCCCACCGCTGCGCGACCGTCGCGAGGACATCCCCCTGCTGGTCGCTCACTTCATCACGAACCTGTCGCGGGAGGTCGGCCGGCCCGTGCGCGGCGTGACGCCCGAGGCCCTGGCCGTGCTCGAGCAGTACCACTGGCCGGGCAACATCCGCGAGCTGGAGAACGTCATCGAGCGCGCCATCGTGCTGGGATCGAGCGAGCTGCTGGAGCCCAGCGCGCTGCCGGCCAACCTCCGCCGCCCCCAGGACCGCCACGACGTGCCTCTGGAGCTGCCCGCCGAGGGGATCGACCTGGAGGCGATGCTCGACCGCATCGAGCACCGGTACATGCAGCTCGCGCTCGAGCGCGTGGGGGGTGTCCAGACCCACGCCGCCGAGTTGCTGCGGGTGAGCTTCCGGCAGTTCCGGTACAAGCTTCAGAAGTTCCATCAGCGCCGCGACGAACAGCCGAAGTGACGTGGGCCACCCTGACAATTTCCGTCAGGCGAGTGCCATCCCCCGTCAGCGCAGCGCCGAGGGGGCGTACCGCAATTGCCCGGAATCGCAAGCGGTCGCCGTAAAGTGGGTATGGCACCCGGGATGCAGAACGACCCCCCAGACACAACGCAGTCAAGTCACTCAGAGAATCTCGGGGAGGGTTTCATGTTTCGACTCATGCACAAGCGGTTGGGCGGTCAGCGCGGCTTCACGCTGATCGAGCTCCTCATCGTCGTGGCGATCATCGGCATCCTGGCCGCCATCGCCGTCCCGCTGTATGCCAACGTTCAGCAGCGCGCCCGCATCGCCAAGGCGCAGGCCGATACGCGCGGCCTTGCGTCCGCGGTCAGCATCTTCGCCGCGCATTGCGGCGGTCTCCCGGCCGCGGCGGCGGGTGCCGACTGCGCCGCCTCAACGACGACCGCGGTCGTCGACGGCAATATCCCGGCCCCGCTGTTTGTGGTGCTCAACAACGCTCAGAACCAGGCTGGTGGTCCGTACATGAACTCCAATCCGCTCCCGCCCGCTGGCTGGACGGGAACCAACGCCACCAACTACCGCTACGTCTCGACCCGACCGGGACGTTCATGGTGTGCGCCACGGGCGACAACACGGGCGCCAACTCCAACGCCGGCGTCACCTGCCCCTAACGGGCATCCCGAGCTGCACGCTACACTCCCGGCGGCCGGTATCCCCGGCCGCCGGTATCATTTTCGGTAAGGAGTCCAGCGCGGTATGATCGCGGCCTTCGTCGTCGCCGGCCTCGTGATCGGCAGCTTCCTCAACGTCGTCATCGCCCGCGTCCCCGAGCGGCGGAGCCTCTGGCGCCCCGGCTCGGCGTGCCCAGGATGCGGCGCCGCCATCGCCTGGTACGACAACATCCCGATCCTCTCGTTCCTCGCCCTACGCGGTCGGTGCCGCGCCTGTGCCACGCCCATTCCGTGGCGCTACCCCCTCGTCGAGGGGGTCACCGCGGCTCTGTTCGGCGGCGCCGCGTACCGGTTCGGACCCACGCCCGAGGCCGTGGTGGCGGCTGCCCTGCTGGCTGTGCTGGTTGCCCTGACCGCCATCGATCTGGAGCACCAGATCATCCCGGACGTCATCTCGCTGCCGGGCATTTTGGCAGGAGCCCTTGCCAATCTGGCCACTGGCCGAGTACCCTGGCTCGAGTCGCTCATTGGCATCGTCGTCGGCGGCGGCGTTTTTCTGGTGATCATCCTGGCCAGCGGGGGTGGAATGGGTGCGGGCGACATGAAGCTCGGCGCGATGCTGGGTGCCTTCCTCGGCTGGAAAGTGGTGTTGCTGGCGATCTTTGTCGCCGTCGTGATCGGCGGCGTCCTGGCGGTGACCCTCATCGCGACTGGGGTGCGCGGCAGGAAGGACCCGATACCCTTTGGTCCTTTCCTTGCAGCCGGTGGCGCGGCCGGCCTGTTCTGGGGCGAAGGGGTGCTGCGATGGTACCTGAACGGGTTCGTCGCATCGTAGGCGCCACGCGTGGCTTTACGATGACGGAGATCCTCGTGGTGGTCACCATTCTCTCCATCGTCGCGGCGATCAGCCTCCCGAGCCTCTGGACGTACGCCCGAACGGCCACGCTGCGGGCGGGCGCCGAGGAGATGGTGACGGTCCTCAACGGCGCGCGGCAGCTGGCCATCCGGATGAACACGACCGTCTGCGTGACCAACGACGGCACGCGCGCGCAGTACCGCGTGGGGCACTGCGGCGGCGCCGCTTGGACCGGCGCGGAGACCGACGCCGCCGGCAACATCCGGCTGGCCAACCACCTCCGCGTCGGCGGGATCGCTCACCTCTGCTTCAACCACCTCGGGGCGGGGTCCATCACGCCCGCCCCGTGCGCGGCCAATGGAACGCTGACGGTCACGAATCCCTCCGGCGGGGCAACCGTGAACGTGATCATGGCCAGCACCGGTCGCGTGCGGATTCAGTGACCCGAGACCGCGGGCCCGCGCAGCCGTTCGACGAGCGTGGGCTGACGCTCGTCGAGATCCTGATCGCCGTCGCAATCATCGGCGTGGCGCTGGGGGGCTTGGCAGCGTCGTCCCCGTATCGAGCTACGGCGTCCAGGAAGGCCTCCAGCTCTCGACGGCGACGTTCCTGGCCGAGCAGATGATCGAGCGTACACGCGCCGCCACGTGGATCGCGGACCCTGCCGTCGACTGCCTGGGCGTTTCGACCGGCGACGCGGCACCCACTCCAACCGGCGCCGCGTGCCGGGGCGCCACCGCCGTGACGTTTCCCGACGAGGCTGGCGGCGTCGGCGGGTACCCGCAGTACCGGCGGACCGTCCGGATCACCAGCTGCGCGACGGCGCCCTGCGCGGGGGTGACCACGGCGGGAATGCGACTCGTCGAGGTGACCGTCGCCTACACGCCGCTGACCACCCGCGGCGTGTCTTCGAGCCCCAAACCCGTACGGCTCGCATGGCTGGTCGCTCAGAAATGACGCGCGCGACGATCGAGCACGCGGCGGCGCTGCTCGGCGAGCGGTGGCGTCGAAAGGGGGTCCGGACCGCCAAGCGTTGTATGTGGGAAAACGTTTGTCCTGAACGCGAGCGCACCTATACTACTACCCCAGCGAGCAAAATGACTTGTTAAACAAGATCTTCCGCAAACAGAGCGAGAGCTTCGGGCTGGACATCGGTTCGAGCGCCGTGAAGGTCGTTCAGATTCGCGACAGCGGCAACACGCGCGCGCTGACCGGCTTCGGCATGGTGTCGCTGCCGAACGAAACGATTACCGACGGCGCGATCAACGATCCCGCCACCGTGGCCGACGCGATCAAAGAAGCCGTCGGTCGCGCCGGCGTCAAAGCCACCGACGCGACGATCTCGATCTGCGGCCGCGAGCTGATCATCAAGAAGATCCAGATTCCCGAGGTGCCGGCCGCCGAGATCGACGATGTGGTGCGGCTCGAAGCCGAGCATCACATTCCGTTCGCGATCGACGAGGTCTTCATCGACCACCACACAGTGGGCAAGCACGGCGGCCAGCTCGACCTCATCCTCGTCGCCGTGAAGAAGGCCAAGGTGACCGACTACATGACCGTCGTCGAGCAGGCGGGCTTCAGCCCGTCCATCGTCGACGTCGACGGCTTCGCGCTGGGCAACCAGTTCGAGGCGAATTTCCCCGGCGAGAGTGACGAAGCGGTCGCCCTCATCGACATCGGCGCCTCGATCATGAAGACCAACGTGCTCCGGGCCGGCGCCACGATTTTCGCGCGCGACATCCCCTTCGGGGGCAACAACTACACCCAGGCCATCGCGCAGCGCCTCAACATCTCCTTCGAGCAGGCCGAGGCCGCCAAGCTGGGCAAGGATGTCGGCGTGAAGTGGGAGACCCTGGTGCCGCCGCTGGAGGCCGTGTCTCGCGACCTCTCCCTGGAAGTCCAGCGGACGTTCGACTACTTCGCGTCGACCGCCGAGTCCGAGCGCATCGGCAAGATCGTCCTGGCTGGTGGCTGCGCCCAGCTCCCGGGGCTGAGCGAGTATCTGTCGTCGAACTGGGGCATTCCGGTCGAGCTGGCCCGCCCCCTGGAGCGCATCCAGGTGGCGCCGGCCTATGCGGGGGATGTCAGCGCGCTGGCCCCGGCGCTGGCCGTTGCGGTCGGGTTGGCCCTACGCCGGCCCGGCGACAAGGAACCGAAATGATCCGGATCAACCTCGCTCCGGTCGAAGCTCGGCGGCGCATGCCGTCGATGAGCCTGTCGGTCCCCGCGTTCAACCTCGGGATCCTGTTCGGCATCCTCTACATCGTCGCCGTGGCCGGAATCGGCTTCTACTGGTACGGCCTGATGTCCGAGGAGTCGGCGCTCGCGGCCGATGTCGACCGACTCAACCGCGAGTTGGCCTCGCTGAAGACGACACTGGGCCAGGGCGCGGGCGTCAAGACGCAGCTCGCCGAAGTGAAGCGGCGGATCACCGTCTTGGAGGAGCTGACCAAGGGCCAGGGCCGGTCGATCGTCCTGCTCGACTCGTTCATCGACACGGTCCCGCGAGACGTGTGGATCACCAACCTCGAACAGAGGGAGTCGGTCTTGAAGCTGAACGGCACCGCCTTCTCGACGACCGCGGTCTCCGATTTCATGTCGAACCTCAAGTCCTCCGGGAGGTTCAAGGACGTCGACATCGTGATCTCGCGACAGGCCATCGACAAGACCCCGAGCCTCGTGACCTTCGAGGTCACGTGCAAGTTCGAGATCTGACATGGCGCTGCCGGCCCCCCTCCAGAGCTTCGTCGATGGACCCAAGCTCCCCAAGGTCGTCCTCGGGGTGCTCGGCCTGGTGGCGCTCATCGCGCTCAGCTACTTCTTCCTGATCTCGCCGATCCAGCTGCGCATCGACGCGTTGGTGCTGCGCAAGTCCCAGGTCACCACCGAGGTCAACCAGGCTCGCGCCCAGGTGGCGGAGATCGAGCGCTTCCGGCGGGAGATCGCCGAGCTCGAGAAGCGCCTCGTCCTGCTCCAGGACCGGCTGCCGTCCGAGAAGGAGACACCGACGCTGTACCGGGCGCTGTCGTCGGCCGCCGAGCAGGCCGGCCTGGGGGTGTCGCTGTTCCAGCCGCGCGAGGCCCGGGCCAAGGACGTCGTGAACGAGATTCCGATCATTCTCTCCGCCGAGGGCAGCTACCACCAGCTCGCCAAGTTCTTCGAGCGGGTCGCCGGGCTGCCGCGCGTGGTGACCGTGAACGACTTCAAGATGTCGGGCCTGTCGAAGGCGAAGCACTCCATGAAGGCGGACATGACCCTCGCAACCTACATGTATCGGTCCAGCAGCGCGCCCGCGCCGGCCCGGCCCGGCGCCGCACCGGTGGCACCCAAGCCGGCGGCGGCGTTGCCCGGGTCGATGGGAGACCGCTCGTGATGCGTGCCGGCTTCCTCCTCGGGCTCGGCGGACTGTGCGCGGCGCTCGCGGCGTGCGGCGGCTCGACGCCGCCACCACCCGCGGCTCCGGCCCCCAAGCCGGTTGCGGCGGCGCCGGCGCCGGCCCCCACGCCGCCCGTGCCCGTTCCGGCGAGCAAGCCGGGGTCGCTCGTCGCGGCGCCTGTCGTGCCCCAGGCCGGCGGCGTCTCGTACGAATCGAAGGACCGGCGTGATCCGTTCCTGCCGCTGGACCTCACCGGCGGCCCGAAGGGACTCGAGGTGGCGACGACGAAGCTGACCGGGATCGTTCGAAGCGCGAGGACCACGCTCGCGCTCGTGGAGGCCCAGGACGGCATCGGGTACATCCTCAAGCCGGGCGACACGCTCGGCGACGGTCGTCTGGTCGAGATCGGCGCCGATACCGTCGTCTTCGCAATCTCGGCGAAGCCTGGAACTCAGTCCAACCGCGTGGTCCTAAAACTGGCGGCCAACTAGATGACTATGCGACGGGTGGGTATCGTGCGGCGGTCAATCGCGGTCGCGCTTCTCCTGCTGCTGCTCCCGACCGGCGCGGTCGTGGAGGCGCAGGCACCCCGCGGCACCGAGCTGCGCGACGTCAGCGTCAGCACGCAGCCGGACGCGGTGACGATCGTCGTGAAGACGACGGGTGAGGTGAAATACCAGGCCGAGCTGCTGGACCGTCCGTACCGCCTCGTCCTCGACTTCGACGACACCAGCTACGGCTGGCGCAAGACCCCGCTGGCCGTCGAGGCCGAGCCACTCAAGCAGATCCGGGGAAGCCAGTATCGGCGTGGCGTCGCCCGGATCGTGGTCGAGCTCACCCGCAAGGTCGGCTATGCGATCCGCGAGGAGAGCGACGGGCTGGCGATCGTGATCCCGACCGCGAGCAGCGCGCGCCTGGCCGAGCCGTCGGCGCCAACGCCTCCGGCCGCCAAGCCGACCCCCAAGGCGTCGGCGGCCTCCAAGGCGCCGGCCGCGTCAGCGGCGGCGTCGCCCGCGTCACGCCCGGCCGACGCCAAGCCGACCGAGACGAAGACGGCCGAGCCCGTTCGCGTCGCGCAGGCTCCGGCCGGGCCGGCGCCGACCGCGCCGGCCCCCGCCGTCCCGGCGCCGCCACCGCCGCCCCCGGCCCCGAGCGGCCCGCGGCTGATCTCGCTGGACTTCAAGGACGCCGACGTCGTGAACCTTCTACGCATCCTCGCCGCCGAGAGCACACGCAACATCGTCATCAGCGAGGACGTGAAGGGCAAGATGTCCATCACGCTGCGCAACGTGCCGTGGGACATCGCCCTCGACACCGTGATGGAGGCCAAGGGCCTCGTGAAGGTGGAGCGCGAAGGTGTCATGCGGATCGTGAGCCAGGATCAGCTCGCCAAGGAGCGCGAATCGCGGGCCAAGCTCGAGGAGGCCAAGGTCAAGGCCGAGACCGAGATCCGCACGAAGCTGGCCGAGGCCAAGCTGAAGGAGCAGGAGGCGCAGGCCCGTCAGCTCGCCGCCGAGCAGGCCGCCGTCGACCAGGCCGCGCGGGGACCCCTCCGGGAAGAGACGATCCGGCTCTCCTACGCGGAGCCGGAGGAGATCGCCAAGACGCTCGAGGGCATCCTGGGCCTGCAGGGTGGCTCCGCGCCCGCGGCGCCGACGTCCGGCCCCGGCGTGATCCCGGCTCCGCCGTTCTCGCAGCTGTTCGGCCCCGGCCAGCCGGTCGGGCCGCCGCTCCCGTCCGCGTCGGCCGACGTGCTCGCCAAGGGCATCACGATCAGGGCCCACAAGCCGACGAACTCGCTGTTCATCCGCCACTACGCGGCCGACCTCGAGCGGATCAAGGTGCTGATCCGCGAGAAGCTGGACATCCCGCTGCCCCAGGTCAAGATCGAGGCCCGCATGGAGATCCTGGCGCGCAATGACCTCTTCGCACTCGGCGTCCAGTGGGGCGGCGGCGGCGTGGCGACCGGCAGCCAGGCCACGCTCGTGGGTCGCGGCTTCACCAGCCAGGCCGGTAACACGCTCGGCGGCAGCGGCATCCCCGCCAGCGGACTCGGGACGCTGCCCAATCCGAACCTGAACGTCGGCTCGCCCACCGGCACGATCCTGCCGGTCAGCTCGACGACGGGCCTGCCCCAGGGCGGCAATCTCGTGAACCTGCCGATCGGCTCGATCCTCCCCGGTATCGTGTCGGCGGGTACCGCCGGCATCGCGTTCGGCATCGTGGGCAGCCGCCTGAACCTCAACCTCGCGCTCGAGGCTCTGAAGAGCGAGGGCAAGACCCGCACGCTGGCCCGTCCCGAGATCGTCACCGTGGAGAACAGCAAGGCGTCGATCTCGCTCGGCGAGGAAATCCCGTATGCCACGGTCAGCTCGGCGGGCACGCAGATCCAGTTCAAGGAGGCGGTGCTCAAGCTGGAGGTGACGCCCACCGTCGTGCGCGAGGGCGACCACAACCGGATCAAGATGACGGTGCTGGTCGAGAACAACTCGCGCGGCGACATCGTCGACCTGGGCGCCAGTGGCGGCCAGCCACCCGCCATCAACAAGCGCAAGGCCGAGACGCAGGTCCTCATCAAGGAGGGCGAGCGGCTCGTGATCGGCGGTGTGACGACGCAGGAGAACATTGAAGCGGTTCGGCGCGTCCCGCTCTTCGGCGACATCCCGATTCTCGGCTGGCTGTTCAAGCAGCGCGGCGAAAGCAACGAGTCGACCGAGCTGGTCGTCTTCATCACCCCGTCGATCATCCGGCGGGATGCGACGACCGCGTCACTCCCGAGCCCGACCGCGCCCAAGCCATGAGTGCCGGCTTCCGCCGCCCCACCTCGGCTCACCCGCGGTGAGGTGGCGGAAGCACCCCGGCGCCGGCCCTCGCCGCGCCGAACCCTGCGTCCGATGATCGTCTCCGTCAACCTCGGCTCCCGTTCCTACGCGATCGTCGTCGAGTCCGGCGCGCTCGACACCGTCGGCGAACGCCTGCGCGAGCTCGGTGTGGGTCGTCGGGCCGCGCTCGTCACCGATGCGGTCATCATGAGGCTGCACGGCGCCGCCGTGGCCGGCAGCCTGGAGAAGGCCGGCTTCGCGGTGACGGTGATCGAAGTGCCCGAGGGCGAGGCCGCCAAGACCCTGGCGGTGGCCGAGCACTGCTGGGACCGCCTGCTATCGGCCGGTCTCGACCGCTCGTCCACCGTGCTCGGCCTCGGGGGCGGAGCGGTCGGCGATCTCGCCGGCTTCATCGCCGCCACCTACATGCGCGGCACGCACTTCGTGACGCTGCCGACAACGGTCCTGGCCCAGGTCGACGCCTCAGTCGGCGGCAAAACCGCCATCGACCACCCCAAGGCCAAGAACTTGATCGGCGCGTTCCACCAGCCGCGGCTCGTCATCGTCGATCCCGCCGTCGTGCGGACGCTCCCCGAGCGCGACTTCCGGTCGGGGCTGGCCGAGATCGTCAAGCATGGGATCGTGCTGGAGCGGGCCTACTTCGAAGAAGTCGAGCGTGACGCCACGGCCCTGCTCGCCCGCCGCCTCGACGTCCTCGAACGGATCATCGGCGGGTCCTGTCGCTTGAAGGCCTCCGTCATCGAGCGCGATCCGGAGGAGAAGGGCGAGCTCCGCTTCGCGCTGAACTACGGCCACACCATCGGCCACGCCCTGGAGGCGTCCACCGGTTACGGCCGCTGGACTCACGGCGAGGCCGTATCGCTCGGCATCGTCGCGGAGGCGAGGCTGGCCTGCCGCCTCGGCCTCACCGATGCGGCAACTGCCTCACGGCAAGAGGCCCTCCTCGCGGCCGTCGGGCTCCCCGTCCGCGCCGCGTCCGTGGACGCCGAGGCCGTCCTGGCCGCGATCACGCGCGACAAGAAGGCTCGCGATGGCCGGGTTCCCTTCGTGCTGTCGCCACGCCTGGGCGACTTCCGCGTGGTCTACGACGTCCGGCCGGCCGACGTCCGGGCGGCGCTCGACGAACTCGTCGCCTGAGGCGTCGAGGCGGTGCGCCGACGAGCGGACGCCAGGCACGTCGAGCGGCGTTGACAACGAAAACGACGGCTCCGTATAGTCCGGGCCATGTGGCGACTGGAGACGGCGTGACCGACGACCGTGTGCTGGCGGAGGCGATCCGTCGCCACGAGGAGCGGCTGGCGCGCGATCCCGAGTCGCTGGCCTTCGCACAGCTCGCCGATCTCTACCGCAAGGCGGGCCGTACCGCCGACGCCGTCGTGCTCTGCCGTGACGGGCTGCGCCGGTGGCCGCACTACACGACCGCGCGGCTCATCCTGGCCAAGACGCTGCTCGCCGAGGGGCAGCTCGAGCCGGCACTGGCCGAGGTCGACGCGATTCTGCAGACGAGCCCGAAGGACGTACAATGTCATCGTCTGGCCGCCGAGGTGCACCGCCGCGCGGGCCGCATCGACGCCGCCGTGGCCCACCTCGAGAAGGCCGTCGGTCTGGATCCGGGCGATCGCGAGTCGAACGCGCTGCTCTCGCTGCTGCGCGCCGGCGCGGCCATCCCCGGGGACGCCGCCGGTCTGGCGCGGGTGTTGAGTGACGACACGTTCGCCACGCTCTCCTTCGGCACGGTGTGCCTGGAGCAGGGCTTGGCCGACGAGGCCGCGCTCGTCCTCACGCGCATCGTCCGGCGGTCGCCCGACAACGCCGAGGCCCGCGAGCGGCTGGAGGCCGCCCTGCGCGCCCGCTCACGACGGAGAGGGTGAAGAGCTCATGCAGGTGTCGACCGCGGAGTTCAAGAAGGGGCTGCGCATCGTGTTCGACGGGCAACCGTACGCCATCGTCGATTTCCAGCACGTCAAGCCGGGCAAGGGCGGCGCGTTCGTGCGCACCAAGCTCAAGCACATGCGGCAGGGCAAGGTGATCGACAACACGTTCCGCTCCGGCGAGAAGGTGGAGCTGGTCGAGTACGACGAGAAGCACATGCAGTTCCTGTACAAGGACGACCGCTACAACTTCATGGACACCGAGACCTACGAGCAGGTGTCGATGTCGGCCGAGGAGGTCGGCGACGCCCGCGACTACCTCAAGGAGAACGTCGAGGTCGACGTGCTGTACATCGACGGCTCACCGACCGGCGTCGAGGTGCCGAACTTCGTCGAGCTGGCGATCAGCCGCACCGATCCGGGCGTGCGCGGCGATACCGCCCAGGGCGGCACCAAGCCGGCCACGCTCGAGACCGGCGTCGTCGTCCAGGTGCCGCTGTTCCTCAACGAGGGCGACGTCGTGAAGGTCGACACGCGGACGGGCGACTACCTCGGGCGCGTCGCGGTGGCGGGCTGATGGCCAAGGCGCGTCGTCGCTCGGGGCCGCCCGCCGCCGCTCCGACGGGCGACGAGCGCACGGTCGAGCTCACGCGCCGACTGGCGATCCTGCTGGGCGAGCTCGGCCTGTCCGAGGTCGAGGTCGAGTCGTCCGACGTGCGGGTCCGCGTGCAGCGCGCCGCGCCGGCCGTGCAGGCCGCCCCGCCGACCGCGGCCCCACTGCCGGCCGGCCCCGACGAGCGTCCGCTCGTCGCCGACGTCGTGTCACCAACGCTGGTTCCCATGGAAGCGCCGATGGTCGGCACCTTCTACCGTGCGTCCTCGCCCACCGCCGATCCCTACGTGCAGGAGGGCGACGTCGTGAAGGAGGGACAGGTGCTTTGCATCATCGAGGCGATGAAGCTGATGAACGAGATCGAGTCCAAGGTCGGTGGGCGCGTGGCCCGTATCCTGGTCGAGAACGGGCAGGCGGTCGAGTACGGCCAGCCCCTGTTCCTCATCGACCCCCAGTCCTGAAGCTCGCCGCATGATCCGGCGTCGCGGCCTGTCCGCTCTCGTGGCCCCGGCCGCCGTCCTCGTCGCGGTGGCGGTGGGCGGCTGGTGGAGTGCGCGCCCGCCCCTCCCGGTGGACGTGCCGCGACTGCCCGTGACGCCCGCCGCGCGGCTGACGGCGCTCACCCACGAGGCGATCCGTCTCTACGCGGCCGGGCAGTTCCCGCACGCGTGCGAGCGGTTCAGCCGGGCCTGGGAGAGCGATCCGGCCAGCACGGCCCGCCGCGAGGACGTCGCGCGATGCTTCGAGGGCTGGGGATGGAGCACGCTGCGCGAGGGCCGCCCCGAGGAGGCGATGCTGCTCTTCCGCCAGGGGCTGCACCAGAGCCCCGACGCGCCCGCCCTGCTGCGCGGACTCGGCCTGGCCGCGGTGCACGCGGGCCGGACTGAGGAGGCGCTGGCGCCCCTGGAGGCGGCGGCACGCACCGAGGCCGACGCTGAGGTGCGCGTACTGCTCGCCCATCTCTATGATCGCCGCGACGACGCCGGCCGCGCCCTCGAGCACCTGCGCGCGGCGCTCGGCACAGAGCCCGCCAATGAGGCCGCGCGGCGCCTGCTGGACAAGGTGGAGCGCGAGGCCCGGGCCGAGGCCGGCTTCCAGCGCGAGGTCACGCCGCACTTCGTCGTGAAGTGGCGCGCGGCCGTCGACGCCGACTCCCGGCGCGCGCTCCTGGCCGGGCTCACCGCCGCCCGCGAGCGCGTGATCGCGCAGCTCGGCGCAGCACCGCGCGAGCGCGTGACGGTCATCCTGTACGACGCCGCCCAGTTCCAGGAGGTGGCGCGCGTGCACGCCTGGGTCACTGGTCTCTTCGACGGCAAGATCCGCTTGCCGGCGGGCGGGGCGCTGCCGCCGCGCCGCGAGCTGGAGCGGATCCTCGTGCACGAGTACGCGCACGCCGCCATCCACGACCTCGCGCGCGGGCGGGCGCCGCGCTGGCTGCACGAGGGCCTCGCCCAGGCCCTCGAGGGGGCCATGCCCGATCCGATGCTGCGGGTGCCAGGGCGGCCCACGCTGACCGGCGTCGAGGCACTGCTGGGCGACGCCGACCCGGGCCGCGCCCGGGCCGGTTACGACGTGGCGCTGTGGGTGGTCCAGGACCTGCTCGATCGCGGCGGCATGCCTGCCGCGCGACAGCTCATGACGCGCCTGGCCCGCGGCGAGCCGATCGCGGCCGCGGTGCCGGCGGTGTACGGGCTGTCACTGGCCGAGCTCGAGCACCAGTGGCGCCGGGTGCTGGGCGGGTAGTCGGACGCCGGCATGTTCCACAAGATCCTGATCGCCAACCGCGGCGAGATCGCGCTGCGGATCATCCGCAGCTGCCGCGAGCTCGGCATCCGCACGGTCATCGCCCACTCCACGGCCGACGCGCAGTCCCTGCCCGTGCGCCTGGCCGACGAGTCGATCTGCGTGGGCCCCGACGACCCGCGTTCGAGCTATCTCAACCTCGCGTCGATCATCTCGGCCGCCGTCGTGACCGACAGCGAGGCGATCCACCCCGGGTACGGCTTCCTGGCCGAGAACCCGGCCTTCGCCGACATCTGCCGCGCCTGCGGCCTGACCTTCATCGGGCCGTCGCCGGAGGCGATTCGCCTCATGGGCGACAAGGCCCAGGCCCGCGTGATCGCGCGGCAGGCCGGCGTGCCGGTGGTGCCTGGCAGCGAGCTGCCGCTCAAGGACGACGGCGAGGCGGCGGAGGTCGCCGACGCCGCCGGCTATCCGGTGATCTTCAAGGCCGCCGCCGGCGGCGGCGGCCGCGGCATGCGCATCGTCCGCGGGCGGGCCGAGGTGGCCCAGGCGTTCGCCACCTGCCAGGCCGAGGCCGGCGCCGCCTTCGGCTCCTCGGAGATCTACTGCGAGAAGTTCATCGAGGAGGCGCGCCACGTCGAGGTGCAGGTGCTCGGCGACAAGAACGGCATGCGCCTGCACCTGGGCGAGCGCGACTGCTCCGTGCAGCGGCGGCACCAGAAACTGATCGAGGAGTCGCCGGCCCCCGTGCTGCCGGCGGAGACGCGGGCGGGGCTGCACAAGGCCGCCCTGGCCGCCGCGGCCTCGGTGAACTACGTGAGCGCCGGCACCGTGGAGTTCCTGGTCGACGCCCGCAGCGGCCACTTCTACTTCATCGAGATGAATACGCGCATCCAGGTCGAGCACCCGGTCACCGAGATGATCACCGGCATCGACCTGGTCCGCGAGCAGATCCGCATCGCGGCCGGCGAGCCCCTCGGCTACCGCCAGGACGACGTGAAGGGGACCGGCCACGCGCTGGAGTGCCGGGTGAACGCCGAGGACCCGACGACGTTCGCGCCGAGCGCGGGCCGGGTAACGGCCTGGCTGCCGCCCGGCGGCTTCGGGGTCCGCGTCGACAGCCATCTGATGGCGCCGTACGTGGTGCCGCCGTTCTACGATTCGCTGCTGGCCAAGATCATCGTCCACGGCCGCGACCGGGCCGAGGCCATCGCGCGGATGCGGCGCGCGCTGGCCGAGACGATCATCGAGGGCGTGAAGACGACGATCCCCTTCCACCTCCGGGTGTTGGCCGATCCGGCCTTCGTGGCGGGCGGCTTCACCAGCGTCGACGGCGCCCGGCTCACCGCCGCCTGATGGACCCGTCGCTCTACGTGATCCTCGACCGGGGCGCCGCCCGGGGCCGGGACCTCGGCAACCTGCTCGCCGCCGCCGTGGCCGGCGGCTGCCGGATGGTGCAGCTGCGCGACAAGGAGTGGCCTTCCGGCCGGCTGCTGCCGCTGGCCGAGCGCCTGCGGGCGCGCTGCGCCGCGGACGGCGTGACCTTCATCGTCAACGACCGAGTGGACCTGGCCCTGGCGGTCGGTGCCGACGGCGTGCACCTGGGGCAGGACGACCTGCCGGCCCGCGTGGCCCGGCCGCTGCTGCGCCCCGGCATGATCCTCGGGATCTCCACCCACAGCGTAGCCCAGGCGCGGGCGGCCCAGGCCGACGGCGCTGACTATATCGCGGTGGGCTCGATGTTCGCCACGCGGAGCAAGGCCGATTTCGAACTGGTGGGACCCGACCTGGTAAGGAAACTCCGCGGCGAGATCCGTGTTCCGTTGATAGGCATCGGCGGGATCACGCACGACAACGTGCAGGAGGTCGTCCGCGCCGGCGCCGACGGCGTCGCCGTCATCTCGGCGGTCGGCGCCGCCGACGACCCCCGGGCGGCGGCCGAGCGCTTCGTCGCGCTGATCCAGGCGGCGCGGGGCTTGACCGCCCCCCCGGCAGCCGCTATAAATTGGCGACGCGTAAATTCCTGATTCGACAACTTTCAAGGAGGCTCCCATGAACTCGAAGTACCTCCGCGGCGTCCTGGTCCTCTGCCTGGCGCTGGCCGTCGCCCTGCTGCCGGGGGCCTCCCCGCTTCAGGCCCAGGGCAAGGGCACCATCAAGATCGCCACCCAGAGCCCGCTCTCGGGTGGCCAGGCGGCACTCGGCGAGGGCATCAAGCTCGGCGCCCAGCTCGCCATCGACAAGTTCAAGGGCAATCTGGAGAAGGCCGGCTTCAAGGTGGAGCTGGTGCCGTTCGACGACCAGGCCAAGCCCGACGTCGGTGTGGCCAACTCCAAGAACATCATCGCGGACAAGGACATCCTGGCGGTCATCGGTCACCTGAACTCGGGCGTCGCGATCCCGTCGTCGGAGGTCTACAAGGAAGTCAACCTCGCGATGATCTCCCCGGCCAACACCAACCCGACTGTCACCGACCGCGGCTACCCGAACATCAACCGCGTGTGCGGCCGTGACGACGTGCAGGGCGTGGTGGGCTCGGAGTTCGCCGCCGGCACCGTGAAGGCCAAGAGCGTCTACATCGTCCACGACAAGACCACCTACGGGCAGGGCGTGGCCGAGTTCTTCCGCGACGACGCCAAGAAGAAGGGCCTCACCGTGGCCGGCTTCGACGGCACCGAGGAGAAGTCGAACTTCGACGCGATCCTGACGCCGATCAAGGCCAAGAATCCCAGCCTCATCTACTTCGGTGGCATCTACGACCAGGGCGCGCCCTTCTTCAAGCAGGCCAGCGAGAAGGGCATCAAGGCCAAGTTCATGGGCCCCGACGGCATGGACTCTTCCGACCTGACCAAGATCGCCGGCAAGGCCGTCGTGGGCATGTACTACACCTCGGCGGCGGGCCCCGCCTCGGCGCTGGCCGGCGCCAAGGGGTTCGTGGACAACTTCAAGAAGAAGTTCAGCAAGAACCCCGAGCCGTACGCGGCCGAGGCCTACGACGCCACGGCGATCGCACTGAAGGCCATCGAGGCCGCCGCCAAGGGTGGCAAGGTCCCGAGCCGGGAGGACGTCTCGGTCGCGGTCCGCAAGGTGAAGCACAAGGGCATCACCGGCGAGATCGAGTTCGACGGCAAGGGTGACCGGCAGAAGGCGCTCTACTTCGTGCTCCAGGTCGCCAGCGAGAACCCCGAGAAGTGGGGCGACAACAAGATCGTCAAGCAGCTCACGATCGCGGCCCCGGCCGCGAAGAAGTAGCACTCGCTCGCCGGGCGTGAGCGAGGTGGGGGGCAGGGTCTGGCGCTCCCCGCGGCAAGGTCGCGGCGGACCGTGCCCCCCACCTCGCTCACAAGCCTCCGATGGACTACGAACTCCTCATCGCCATCTTCCCCCAGGTCGTGCTCGACGGGCTACTGCTGGGGTTCATGTATGCGCTGATCGCGCTGGGCTACACGATGGTGTACGGGGTGCTGGAGTTCATCAACTTCGCGCACTCCGAGATCTTCATCTTCGGCGCGTTCGTCGGCGTCGAGATCTTGTTGTCCCTGCAGTCGGCCGGCTGGCTGGCCCGGCTGCCGTGGGTCCTCGTGCTGATCCTCGTGATCCTGGCGGGCATGCTGGCCAGCGGCCTGCTGGCCGTCACCGTCGAGCGGGTCGCCTACCGGCCGCTCCGGAGCGCGCCGCGCTTGATCCCCCTGATCTCGGCCATCGGCGTGTCGTTCTTTCTTCAAGACGCCATCCGGCTGTTCGAGTCCATCTGGCGCAACGCGTTCAACCTGGTCTATCCCACCATGGACGTGATGAACCACCGCTTCGAGCTGACCAGCACGATGGACGTCTCGGTGCGGTCACTGGTGGTCATCGTGGCCGCGCTGGCGATGCTGTGGGGCCTGCACGCGCTGGTGAACCGCACGAAGATCGGCACCGCCATCCGCGCGGTGGCCGAGGACCAGGCGGCGGCCAGCCTCATGGGCATCAACGTCAACCGGATCATCTCCCTCACGTTCCTCATCGGCGGGGCCATGGGCGGCGCCGCCGGCGTGTTGTTCGGCATCCAGTACAGCCTCATCAATCCCTACACGGGCTTCATCCCGGGGTTGAAGGCGTTCACGGCGGCGGTGCTGGGCGGCATCGGCAATATCCCGGGCGCGATGCTGGGCGGGCTCGTCCTCGGCCTGCTGGAGGCCTTCGCGGCGTCCTACATGTCGCTGCTCACGGGCGGGGCGTTCGGCGCCGAGTACAAGGACATCTTTGCCTTCTCGGTCCTCATCCTGATCCTGATCTTCCGCCCCAAGGGCCTGCTGGGCGAGGTCGTGCGGGGCCGCGCATGATCCACGCGGTGGCCGGGGTGGCGGCGGTCGCCCTGTCGGTCGCCCTGGTCGCCGTCTTCCCGCGGTCCATCCTCGTCTTCCTCGCCTTCCAGGGCTCGATGCTGTTCGTGTACGCCGCCCCCCGCATCCCCGGCTGGCTGCGCTGGAGTCTCCTCGGCCTGGCGCTGGTCGTCCTCATGCCGCTGATCGGCTACTTCAACGGGTACTACCTGGAGGTCGCCACCCAGGTCGGAATCTTCGCGGCGCTGGCGCTCGGGCTGAACATCGTCGTGGGCCTGGCGGGCTTGCTCGACCTCGGCTACGTGGCGTTCTTCGCCGTCGGCGCGTACTCGTGGGCGATCGTCGGCTCGCCCCACGCCAACCTGATCTTCGGCGGCGGCTTCCCGCTGGCGCCGGGCTGGTTCTACGTGTTCCTGTTCGTCGGCCTGGGGGTGGCTGCGCTCACCGGGGTGCTGCTCGGGCTGCCGGTACTGCGCCTGCGCGGTGACTACCTCGCCATCGTCACGCTCGGCTTCGGCGAGGTGATCCGGGTGCTGGCCAACAACCTCGACAAGCCTATCAACCTCACGAACGGCCCCAAGGGCATCACGCCGATCGGCCGCCCCCCGCTGCCGTTCGGCATCCCCTACTCCGAGGCGTTCTACTTCCTGGTATTGCTGATCGTCGTGGTCGTGATCATCGTCAACCGGCGACTGGAGGACTCGCACATCGGGCGGGCGTGGGAGGCGATCCGGGAGGACGAGGTGGCGGCCCAGGCGATGGGAGTGCCACTGGTGCGGGCCAAGCTCCTGGCCTTCGCCTGCGGCGCGTCGTTCGCCGGCGTCATGGGCGTGGTGTTCTCGGCCAAGCAGATCTTCATCAATCCGGAGTCGTTCACGTTCCTCGAATCGATCGGCGTCCTCGCCATGGTCATCCTGGGCGGGATGGGCTCGATCCCGGGCGCGGTGGTCGGCGCCACCGTCGTCACCGTGCTGAATCTCCAGGTGCTCAAGGGCTTCTCCCTGTGGCTCAACGAACTGAAGAACGCCGGCGTCACCGTGCTGGGCTACAGCCTGGCCAATCTCCCGACCCAGCTCGAGCCGGCCAAGTACGAGCGGATGGTCTTCGGCATCATCCTCGTCCTCATGATGATCTTCCGGC
Source organism: uncultured Candidatus Rokubacteria bacterium (assembly GCA_963743355.1). GTDB lineage: Bacteria > Methylomirabilota > Methylomirabilia > Rokubacteriales > CSP1-6 > AR5. Next base: position 1,565,625 of record CAVUPM010000001.1, on the reverse strand, counting down.
CGCAGGGCATCTTCCCGGCCCGCCGGCGGCAGCGGGAGCTGGCCCAGGCGCAGAAAGAGCAGGTGGCGGTGGCGGGCGTGAAGCCGTGACCGCGCTGTTCGACGCCCGCGGGATCACCAAGCGGTTCGGCGGCCTGGTCGCCATCAACCGGGTCGACTACGCGCTCGAGCGCGGGATCTCCTCCATCATCGGCCCCAACGGCGCCGGCAAGACCACGCTGTTCAACGTCTTCACCGGCCTCTACGAGCCCGACGACGGCGAGGTGACGTTCCGGGGTCATTCGCTGGTCGGCCTCCGACCCGACCAGATCACCGCGCTGGGCGTGTGCCGCACGTTCCAGAACATCCGGCTGTTCGCCAACATGACGGCGATCGAAAACGTGCTGGTCGGCATGCACGCCCGCGTGCGACTCGGCATCTGGGACGCGCTCAGCCATCGCCCGCGTTTCCACCAGGTCGAGCGTGGGCTCTGGCGGCGCGGCAGCGAGTTGCTGGACCGGGTCGGACTGCGGGCCAAGGCCAACGAGGTGGCCCGCAACCTGCCGTACGGCGACCAGCGCCGGCTGGAGCTAGCCCGCGCGCTGGCCTCCGAGCCCTCGCTCCTCCTGCTCGACGAGCCCACGGCCGGCATGACGCAGGGCGAGGCCGGCGACCTCATGCGGCTGCTGCGCCATCTCGTCGCCGAGCTCGACCTCGCCATCCTGCTGATCGAGCACAACATGCGTGTCGTCATGGAAGTGTCCGACCGCGTGACGGTGCTCGATCACGGCGAGAAGATCGCCGAGGGGCTGCCGCGCGAGGTGCAGGGGGACGCGCGGGTGATCGAGGCCTATCTCGGGCGGCGCAGCACGGCGCGGAGTCCACGTGCTGCGCCTTGACGGTCTGCAGGTGTTCTACGGCGAGATCCACGCGCTGAAGGGCGTCTCGCTGGAGGTCCAGCGCGGGGAGATCGTCGCCCTGCTCGGCAACAACGGCGCCGGCAAGACGACCACGCTGAAGACGATCTCGGGGCTGCTGGTGCCGCGGCAGGGCTCGATCCAGCTGGAGGACACGCCACTGGTCGGCACCCCGCCCCACGACATCGTCGGCCTCGGCATCGGACACGTCCCCGAAGGCCGGCGCATCTTCAATCGCCTGACCGTGCGCGAGAATCTGCTGATGGGCGCGTTCCTGCGATCCGACGGCGGCATCGACGCCGACCTGCAGCGCGTGTTCACGCTGTTCCCGCGGCTGCAGGAGCGCCTCACCCAGGTCGCCGGCACGCTCTCGGGCGGCGAGCAGCAGATGCTGGCCATCGGCCGCGCGCTGATGGCGCGCCCGCGGCTGCTCCTGCTCGACGAGCCGTCCATGGGCCTGGCGCCCGTGCTGGTCGAGCAGATCTTCGAGACGATCGGCGAGGTCAACCGCCAGGGCACGACGATCCTGCTGGTCGAGCAGAACGCCTCGATGGCCCTGAGCATCGCCCACCGCGGCTACGTGCTGGAGACCGGCAGTGTCGTGCTGACCGGCACCGCCACGGCGCTCAGCGAGAACGCCGAGGTCCGTCGCGCCTATCTGGGAGAGTAGCAACGTCGGGGTCGAACGGGACCGGAACAACCTCGCGGGTCCCCGCTGGGGGGCCTAGGGGGGAGCGGCGATCGCTCCCCCCTATCAAGAGAGGAATGGCACGAATGCACACCCACGGAGTCACCTTCGAGAAGCACGGGGTCGGCGACGTCTATCGCACGCTGGCCCGGACGGTGTCGGAGACCGACATCGTGAACTTCGTCAACCAGTGCGGCTTCACCGAGCCGCTGTTCCTGGACATGGAGTACGTCAAGCGGGAGTCGGTCTTCGGCCGTCGGGCCGCCCCGGGGGCGCTGACGTTCTCGCTGAGCGAGGGCCTCGTCATGCAGACGGGGCTCATCCACGGCACCGGCATGGCCTGGCTCGGCGGCGAGCTGCGCATCGTGGCTCCGGTGCTGGAGGGCGATACGATCCGGGTCGAGGTCGAGGTGGCCGACAAGCGCGAGACGAAGAAGACCGATCGCGGCATCGTCACCTACAAGCACCGCGTGCTGAACCAGCGCGACGAGATCGTGCTGGAGGCGACGATCCAGCGCATGATCCGCCGCGAGGGCGCCTGAGCATGGCCACCACCGGCCGGATCGTTCAGCTGAGCGTCTCCACCGGCGGCGTCCCCAAGCGCGCGGTCGCGGAGGCGCGCGTGACCCGGCTCGGCCTCGAGGACGACGCCCATCGCGACGAGGAGCACCACGGGGGCCCCGAGCGCGCCGTGTGCCTGTTCTCGGTGGAGGCGATCCGGGCCCTGGCGGCCGAGGGCCACGCGATCACGCCCGGCGCGATCGGCGAGAACATCACCACCGAGGGCGTCGACTGGGCGCAGGTGGTGCCGGAGGCCTACCTGCTCCTCGGCGAGCGCGTGCTGCTGCAGGTGACGCGGTACACGAGCCCCTGCTTCAAGATCGCGCCGATATTCGCCGGCCGCGAGTTCGGTCGTGTCTCGCAGAAGCGTCATCCCGGCTGGAGCCGCGTGTACGCGCGCGTGCTGGCCGAGGGTCGCCTGCGCGCCGGCGATGGCGTCAGGATCGTGAGCGAGCTGGAAGCCGCCGAGCTGGGCGCCGCCGCCACGCCGTGAGCCGCCCGGCGTGACCGCGCCCGCGGTCGCCGTCGTCCTCGTCACCTTCTACGGCACCACCCACCTCGAGCGGCTGTGGGCGAGCCTGCGCGCCCAGCGCTATCCGCCCGAGCGCTGGCGGTTGATCGTCGTCGAGAACGGGCCGGACCGGGCCGCGGCCCGCTGGTTCGGTGAGCAGGCGCCCGGCGTGCAGGTGCTGGTGCCGGGGGACAATACCGGCTACGCGGGCGGCAACGCGCTCGGCATGAACGAAGCGCTGGCCGCCGGTGCGGACTACGTGGTGATCGTCACCCAGGACACGCACCTCGGGCCCGACGTTCTGCGCGCGCTGGTGGACGTCGCGGAGGCCCATCCCACCGCCGGCGCCGTGCAGCCCAAGCTCCTGCGACGCGAGCCCGACGGCCGTGTCGTCATCCACTCGCGCGGCAACGAGCTGCACTACCTCGGCGTGGGATTCGTGGGCGGCGACGGCGAGCCCGACCGCCCGCTCGACGTCCGGCCGATCGCCTACGCGAGCGGCGCCGGCGTGCTCTACCGGGCCCGCGCCCTGCGCGAGGTCGGGACGTTCGACCCGGCGCTGTTCATGTACCACGAGGACTCCGATCTCGGCTGGCGCCTGCGCCTGGCCGGCTGGGACGCGCTGCTGGCGCCGGACGCCGTCGTGCACCACGACTACGACTTCGCGCGTCTGGCGTGGAAGCGGAAGTGGCACTACGTCGAGCGCAACCGCCTGATCAACGTGCTCACGCACTATCGGGCGGCGACGCTGGCGGTGCTGGCGCCCGCCCTGCTGGCGTTCGAGCCGGTGGGCATGCTCTACGCCGCCCGCAACGGATGGCTCCTCGAGCGACTGGCCGTGTACGGCTTCTTCATGCGCCCCGCGTCGTGGCGCTACCTCGCCGCCAAGCGCCGCGCGGTGCAGGCGCTGCGGCGGCGGCGCGATTGTGAACTCGCGCCGTTCCTCTCCTCCCGGTTCGCGTTCGGGCCGGTCGCGTCCGCGGCCGTGCGCTGGGTGCTCGATCCGGCGTTCGCGACCTACTGGAGCGTGGTCAGGCGCCTGGTTTTTTGGTAGGTGGGGGGCCGCGATGGCCCCCACACCCCACCGCTCGTCACGCCCCGGCCAAGCCGGGGTGCTCCTCGGCCCTGCCATTCGTTCACTGGCGCGGAGCGGGTGCTCCGGCCACCGCGGCGTGCTCGCGCTCGAGGGCGGCCGCACTCACGGCAGGACCGAAGCGCTCGGCGGCAAACTGCCGGGCGGCGTCGCCCATCCGGCGCCGCCGCCCGGGGTCGTGGAGCAGCCGCACCACCGCCGCCGCGAAGTCCGTGGGCGTGTCGGCTACCAGCAGGTGCACGCCGGGCGTGGCGCCGAGACCGTCGTTGCCGATCGTCGTCGTCACGACCGCACAGCCGGCCGCGAGGGCGTCGAGCGTCTTGCCGGCGATGCCGCCCGCGATCCGCAACGGCGCCACGAACACGGTCGCTCGGCCGTAGTACGGCTCCAGCGCAGCGACGAAGCCGGTGACCCGCACGGCCTTCTCGGCCTCCAGCCGCTGCACCTCGGATGGCGGCTCGCCGCCGGCAATCGTGAACGTCACTGCGGGCGTGTCGACGCGGATCCTCGGCAGGATCTCCCGGCAGAAGTGGCGGACGGCGTCTACATTCGCGTCGCGATGCATGGCCCCGACGAAGAGCAGGCCGGCGTCGTCCCGCGTGGCGACCGCAGCCCGCGCGGGGTCAATGCCCATCGGGAACGGCAGCACGCCCACCGACAGGCGCGGATCGGTTGCCAGCAGCGTGCGGCGGTCGTGCTCCGACAGCGTCAGGATGCGATCGAACTTGCGGCAGACGCGCCGCTGCACGCGACCGATGGCCTGCAGGTACAGCCAGGCGCCAAGGCGGGCGCCGGGGTCGCGGGCCAAGCGCAGGCGATGGCGCGCGGGCCGGGCCAGCTCGTCGATCGCCACCGCCAGCTTCGGCACCGGCAGGGTCGCGTCGATCCCGAGGCCGGTCTCCAGATATTCGACGTGGAGGAGGTCGAAGCCCCCGGCCCCGAGCAGCCGGTTGGCCGCGCGCCCCAGGCGCAGGTACGAGGTGGCGATGCGGCCCGTGGCCAGCGCGCCGGTCGGCCGCTCGAACTCCTGCAGGTGCAGGCTGGCCAGGCGCGGCCGCCACGCCTCGGCGTCGGCACGCTCGGCCGGCTCGATCCGGCACAGGAGGGTGACACGATGGCGCTCGGCGGTCCACTGAACCCACTGGGCGAGCGCCCGACCGCCCGCATGCGGCGCGTCGGGCTTCGGCAGGAACGGGCTGACCCAGAGAATGTTCATCCGACAGATCGCGCGCCACACTTACTATAGTCGAAGGACCCCTCATGAAAGTCGTGCTTCTCGCCGGAGGGCTGGGCACTCGGCTGCGGGAGGAGACGGAGTTCCGTCCCAAGCCCATGGTGGCGATCGGCGCCCGTCCCATCCTCTGGCACATCATGAAGACCTACGCCCACTACGGCCACCGCGACTTCGTGATCTGCCTGGGCTACCGGGGCGACGTCATCCGCGACTACTTCCTGAACTACGAGGTCCGCCACCGCGACGTGACCGTCACGCTCGGCTCGCCCGAGATCCAGGTGCACACGCCGCACGGCGAGGCGGGCTGGCGGGTGACGCTGGCCGAGACCGGCGAGGCGACGCTCACGGCGGGCCGGCTCGGCCGGGTCGCGCGCTATCTCGACGGCCCGCAATTCATGGTGACGTACGGCGACGGCGTCGCCGACGTCGATCTCGACCAGCTGGTGGCCTTCCATCGCCATCACGGCAAGCTGGCCACCCTCACCGCCGTGCGTCCCTCCTCGCGCTTCGGCGAGGTCGTGATCGACAACAACATGGTCCAGGTGTTTCAGGAGAAACCGCAGGTCCACGGGGGCTGGATCAACGGCGGCTTCTTCGTGTTCGAACGCGGGGTGCTCGATCTCATCTCTGGTGACGAGGAGAACCTGGAGCAGTCGCTCTTGATGAAGCTCACCGGCATGAAGCAGCTCGCCGTCTATCAGCACCACGGCTTCTGGCAGTGCATGGACACACCCCGCGAGATGGACCTCCTGAACGAGATGTGGCGGCAGGACAAGGCCGCCTGGGCCGTGTGGCGGTGACCGATGGTCGCGCGTGAGTTCTGGCGTGACCGGTCCGTCTTCGTCACCGGGCACACCGGCTTCAAGGGCGGGTGGCTGGCGACGTGGCTGCTGGATCTCGGCGCCCGCGTCACCGGCTACGGCCTGACCCCGCCCACCACGCCGTCGTACTACGCCCGCTGCGGCCTCGCCGAGCGCCTGACCACGCGCTTCGCCGACGTGCGCGACGCCGCCGCCCTGCAGGCGGCCCTGGCGGCGGCGCAGCCGCGCGTCGTGTTCCACCTGGCCGCCCAGCCGATCGTGCGCCTGTCCTACAAGGCGCCGCTGGAGACGATCTCGGTCAACGTGCTGGGCACGGCGACACTGCTGGAGGCGGTCCGCCACACCCCCTCCGTCGAGGCCGTCGTCGTGGTCACCAGCGACAAGTGCTACGAGAACGTCGAACGCCTCGAGGGCTACCGCGAGGACGATCCGCTCGGGGGCCACGATCCGTACAGCGCCAGCAAGGCCGCCGCCGAGCTGATCACCGCCGCCTACCGTCGCTCGTTCTTCGCGGCCGCCGGACCGCGGGTGGCGACCGTGCGCGCCGGCAACGTCATCGGCGGCGGCGACTGGGCGCCCGACCGGCTGGTGCCGGACGCGATGCGCGCGCTCGGGCGGGGCGAGCCGATCCGCGTGCGGAACGCGGCGGCGATCCGTCCCTGGGAGCACGTCCTGGAGCCGCTCGGCGGCTACCTGCGCCTTGCCGAGCGCCTGGCGGGCAGCGCGGCGTTCGCGGGCGCCTGGAACTTCGGCCCGCACGCCGCCGACGCCGTCTCCGTGGCCACGCTCGCCGATCTGATCGTCGGCCAGTGGGACGGCGCGCGCTGGGAGTCGAAGCCGGAGGGCGACGCGCCGCCCGAGGCCGGCCTCCTGCGCCTGGACTGGAGCAGGGCGCGCACGCGCCTGGGCTGGCAGCCGGGGCTCACGATCAAGGAAGCGGTGGAGCTCACCGTTGGCTGGTATCGCGCCGCTGCCGGGGCGGCCTCCGAGCGGGCCATGTACGACCTCAGCGTGGAGCAGGTCCGGCGCTACCAGCGGCGATGGCAGGCCGCGCAGGAGTCGTGAGCGGGCGCGCCTGCCTCGGCTGCGCCGCCGCCCTCGCCGACCCGTTCCTCGATCTCGGCGCGCAGCCGCTGGCCAATGCGCTCGTGCGGCCCGAGGACACCGCGCGGCCGGAGCCGCGCTTCCCGCTCGCCGTCGCCTACTGCGCCGGCTGCCACCTCGTCCAGCTGACCGAGACCGCGCCGCCCGAGGCCCTGTTCGGCGAGTACCTCTACTTCACGTCCTTCTCCGATCACTCCCTCGCCCACGCGCGGGCCATGGCCGACACGCTGATCGAGCGCTTCGCGCTCTCGTCCACGCGGCGCGTGCTGGAGATCGCCAGCAACGACGGGTACCTGCTGCAGTTCTTCCAGGCCCGCGGTGTGCCGGTGCTCGGCGTGGAGCCCGCCCGCAACGTGGCGGCCGTGGCCACGGCGCGTGGCATTCCCACGCTGACCCGCTTCTTCGGCCCCGAGGCCGTGGAGGAGATCGTCGGCAGCTTCGGCCGGGCGGAGGTGATCGTCGGTAACAACGTGCTCGCCCACGTGCCGGCCATCAACGGATTCTTCGACGCCGTCGCGGCCTGCCTGACGCTGGACGGCGCCGCCGTCTTCGAGTTCCCGTACCTCGGCGACACGCTCGAGCGGACCGCGTTCGACACGATCTACCACGAGCACGTCTTCTACTACTCGCTGGCGGCCGTGGCCGGACTGGCGGCGCGGGCGCGCCTCGAGATCTTCGACGTGGATCTCCAGCCGGTGCACGGCGAATCGCTGCGCATCTTCGTCCAGCACGCCGGCGCCCGCCCCGTCGCGTCCGCCGTGGAGCGGCTGCGCCGCGACGAGGCGGCCGCCGGCCTGACCAGTGCCGCGCGCTACCGCAGCTTCAACCGCGAGGTTGCCACGCTGTGCCACGATCTCCTGCAAATGCTTCGGAAGCTTCGCGGCGAGGGCCGGCGGCTGGCCGCCTACGGAGCGCCGGCCAAGGCCACCGTGCTGCTCAACGCGTGCGGCATCGGGACCGACCTGCTCGAGTTCACCGTGGACCGCAGCCCGCACAAGCAGGGCCGCCTGATCCCGGGCGTGCGGGTGCCGATCCGGCCGCCCGAGGATCTCGCGCGCGAGATGCCGGACTTCACGCTGCTGCTGCCCTGGAACCTGGCCGACGAGATCGTCGCCCAGCAGGCCGACTATCTGCGCAAGGGCGGGGCCTTCATCGTGCCGGTGCCGACGCCGCGAATCATCGACGCCGCCCGGATGCCGCGTGCCGACCTGTAATCTCTGTGGCTTCCCCATCCTCCGCCTTCACCCGGGTCCGGCGGGACGGCGGTGCGTGCGATGCCTGTCGACGTTCCGCCACCGCGCCGTCGGCCGCGTCCTGCAGCGGCTCCGGCTCGGTCGGGGTACGCACGTCTACGAGCTGTCCTCGCGCGGGGCGCTCTGCCACCACCTGCGGCGGACCTTCTCCCGCGTCACCGTGTCCGAGCTGTTCGACGGCATGGAGGCGGGGCGGTTCCGCGACGGCGTCCAGTGCCAGGACGTTCAGGGCCTCACCTACGGCGACGCCACGTTCGACCTCGTCACCAGCACGGAGGTCTTCGAGCACGTCCCCGACGATCGCCGCGCCTTCGCCGAAATTCACCGCGTCCTGCGCCCCGGGGGCTTCCTGGTCTTCACGGTACCGCTCCGGAGACGCCACCGCCACGCTCGAACGGGCCCGCCTGCACGACGGTGCCATCGTTCACCTGGTCGAGCCCGAGTACCACGACGACCGGCTGCGAGGACGCGGAAGGTGCTCGCGTTTCGCACGTACGGCCGGGACATCCTCGACCGGCTGCGCACGGCGGGCTTCGACGCGAAGATCGAGTACATCGACGACGACGCCCACGCCATCGACGATGCCGCGGTCGTGCTCGGACGCAAGCCGGCGTGACGACCGTCTCGCGCAACATCCTCGCCAACGTCGTCGGCTCCGGTCTCGGTACGGCGGTGTTCCTCGCCGTGGTGCCGGTCTATCTCCGTCTCCTCGGGGCCGAGACCTACGGGCTGGTCGGGCTCTTCACGACGGTGATGGTCCTGGGGCTCGCACTCGACCTCGGCCTCAGCGCCACGCTGAACCGGGAGGCCGCGCGCGTCACACCCTCGGAGGCGGCGCGCTTCGCCGACGTGGCCGCGACGCTCCGCGCCACGTGCTGGGGACTAGGCCTCGTCGCCGGCGGACTGTTCGCCGTAGTGGCGCCGGCCATCGCCACCCGCTGGCTCACGTTCTCGACGCTCTCGGTGGCGGAGGTGCGTGGCGCCCTGGCGCTCATGGGCGCCGCCCTGCCGGCGCTGGTCGCGCGCGGCTTCTCGCTGGCCGGGCTCAACGGTCTGCAACGACAGCGTCTGGCCAACCTCATCCAGGTCGGAGGGATCGCGACCCGCGCGCTCGTCAGCGTCGCCGCGCTGCTACTTGTGGAACGCAGCATCACGGTCTTTCTCGTCGCCCAGCTCCTCGTCCTCTTCCTCGAGGCGGCGGTGGCGAGCGTGGCGCTCAGCCGGTCCTTGCCGGCCGCCGCCCGCGGCGGCCGCATCCGATTCCAGACGATCCGGCCGGCGCTCAAGTTCGCGGGCGGCGTCGGCGCGACGATGGTGTTCGGCTTGGCGCTCATGTCGTTGGACCAGGTGATCCTGAGCGCGATCCTGCCCCTCGCCCAGTTCGGGTACTACACGGTTGCGGTCGGCGTGGCGGCGGCGCTGGGGCAGCTCGTGCAGCCCGTCACCACCGCGGTGTATCCTCGATTCAGCCAGCTCGCCCACCGCGCGGGCGGCAAGGACATCGCCGAGGAGTATCACTTCTTCTCCCAGCTCGTCGCTGTCCTCGTGCTACCGCTGGCCGGGCTGCTCGTCTTCTTCCCCGACCAGATCCTCGACCTGTGGACGGGGGCTCCGGAGCTCGTCCATCATGCCGCGCCCGTGCTCGGGCTGCGGGCGGTCGGCACCGTGCTGAACGCGCTGATCCAGGTGCCCCACGTCGTCCAGCTCGCGTTCGGATGGTCGGCGCTCGCCGCGCGGATCAACGCCGTCTCCGTCGTCGTCATGGTGCCCGTGACCGTGGCGCTGGCGCTCGCCGGAGGCGGCGTGGGCGCCGCGCTCGGCTGGATCGGCCTCAACCTCAGCATCCTGCTCGTCCTCATGACGCGGATGCACCGGCGCGTGCTCACCGGCGAGCTGGCGCGCTGGTATGGCCACGTGGGGGCGGCCATGCTGGCCGTCGCCGTCCTGACGGCAACGGCTCGGGTGGTGATGCCGGAGGTGCTATCATCGGCCGCCCGGATCGCCTGGATGGGGGCCACCGCGCTGCTGACGACGCTGGCCGCCGGGGCGGCGACGGCGACGGTGCGCCGACGCCTGCTGGCGGCGGCACGGGCGAGACTGGCGTGAGCGCCGTGCCGCGGGTCTCGATCGGCCTGCCCGTCTTCAACCTGGAGCGCACCGTCGCCCGCGCGATCGAATCGGTGCTCGGCCAGACGCTCACGGACTTCGAGCTCGTCGTCTCCGACAACGCGTCGACCGACGGCACCGGGGAGATCTGCCGGCGCTACGCGTCCGTGGATTCGCGCATCCGTCTGATCCGGCAGCCACGAACGACCTCGGCCTACGACAACTTCCGCGTCGTGCTCCAGGCGGCCCGGGCGGAGTACTTCATGTGGCTGTCCGGCGACGACTACGCTCTGCCCTCGCTGCTGGCGGCCTGCGTCGACGTGCTCGACGCCCGCCCTGAGGTCGTCTGCTGCGTACCGCGCGTCGATTTTCTGGAGGCCGACGGTGTGCGGCGGGCGGCGGGCGGGACGTTCGCGTTGCTCGGCACCCCGGCCGACAATCTCTGCCGCTTTCTCGACGACCCGATGGACAACTCCCGCCTGTACGGTCTGCACCGGCGCCCAATCCTACAGGCGACGATGCCGCCGTTCGGGTACCACGCGTTCGACTGGGTCATTTCCGCGCGGTCGCTCATGGCCGGCACCCACGGCAGCTCGAGGGGGTGGGGCTCGTGCGCGAGGCGAATCATCGCGACGAAGTACACGCGCTGCTCGACACGACGCTCCCGACCGCCCTCCCCCGGCTGCTGCCGCTCGCCCCGTTCACACGCGCGCTGTTGTCCGACGCGCGAACCCCGCGCTCGCCGGCGGTGCTCTACCGCTTGCTGCGCCTGAACGTCGTCCATCACGTGATGTATTGCCAGTACCGCTATCCACGCTACGGTCACCTCGCGCATCGCCTCGGCCGCGGGCTCGAACGCCTGGCGCTCCGAGCCGGTCGGGCCGGGCGAGGGTCGGCCACCCGGTGATGACGCTTGCCGAACGTGAGCTCGTCTGTCTCGCACCCGACACCGTGATCCCGCCGGCCAACGGCACGGCGGCGCGCACCTTCGGTATGGCGTCCTCGGTGCGGCCGCACCTGGGCGCCGTCACCGTCTGCGCTTCTCGACGTCCCCGGCTCCGCTCCAGCCCCCGGCCGGTCTCGCGGTCGTACACATCGCCCGGCCGGCCGACGGGCTTCGCCGCGCCCGGCACCTCGCCGCGATGCTCCTGGCGCCCACGCTGGGATTCCGCTTCCCGGCCCGGCTCGACCGCGAGCGCACGCTGATTCAGCTGGAGTCCCCGCTGCTCTTCGAGGCGGCCCGCCGCGCGGGCCTGGGACCGTTCGTGCTCAACGCGCACAACGTCTACCAGGACATGACCGCGTTTCCGCAGGCCTCGTTGCGCGACCGCGTCTACTACCGCGTGACCCGCCGGCGCCAGGCCCGGATGGAGATCGCCTGCTGGGCAGGCGCGGCCGCGCACGTCCTGTTCTGTTCGGCGCTGGATCGCGAGCGGGCCGAGACGCCTCTGCCGGGCATCGCCGCGAAATCGAGCGTGGTGCCGAACTGCGTCGAGGTCCGTCGCTTCGTGCCACGCCCGGCCGCGGCGCTCGCCGGGGGCGGCCCCGTCGTGTTCGTGGGCACCACGCGCTATCCGCCGAACTACTTCGCGGTCGAGGCGATCTGCCGCGACCTCGCGCCGGCGCTGCGGGACCTGCAGTTCCACATCGTGGGAGACGCTCCGTATCGACCGCGCCGGATTCCGCCCAACGTGCGCTTCCTGGGCCGCGTCGCCTCGACGGCGGACCTCCTGGCCTCGACCCGGGTTGCCATCGCGCCGATCAGCCACGGCAGCGGGACTCGGCTGAAGCTTCTGGAGTACTTCGCCGCCGGCCTTCCCGTCGTGTGTACTGCCAAGGCCGCCGAGGGACTCGACGTCGAGGACGGGCACCACCTGCGGCTGGTCGACACCGCCCGGGAGATGGTCGCGGCCATCCGGGCCCTGCACGCCGACGCCCGGGCCTGTGCCGCGCTGGGCGCCACCGCCCGGGCGCTCGTTCGGGAGCGGTACGACTGGGCGGCCCAGGTCCCGAGCTGCTCGAGGTCTACGCCGCCACGGCCCCGGGCTGAGCCCAACTGCTACCTCGAAGCGATGGGAAACGTTGGTAAAAATGGTTGGCGGATTCCACGGCCCGCCGCGGTAACGTGAAAAGGCGGTCCTAGCCGCCGAAGACATGGACGAGATCGAGCGGTTCTCCGCCGAGGTGAAGACCAACGTCGACCGGCTCATGGCTGACGGCGGCATCCAGGCGCTGTCCCGCGCCTGGCTGGCGGAGATCACGCGCCACAGGTACACGTACAACTTCAGCCTGGCTCGGGCGGCCGGTCATCCAGCTCCCGCAAGACCTGCTCGCCGTGCAGGAGATCGTCTGGCAGGTGCGGCCCGACCTCGTCGTGGAGACCGGCATCGCCCACGGCGGCTCGCTGATCCACTCGGCCTCGCTGCTCGAGCTGCTCGGCGGCGACGGCCTCGTCGTCGGCGTGGATGTCGACATCCGCGCCCACAACCGGCGTGAGATCGAGGCCCACCCGCTCGCCAAGCGGATCCGGCTGATCGAGGGCTCCTCGACCGACGCCGAGCGTGGTCGCCGCGGTGCGCGCAGCTGGCGCGGGGCCACCGGCGCGTGCTCGTGACGCTCGACTCCGATCACACCCACGCCCACGTGCTGCGCGAGCTGGAGCTCTACGCGCCGCTGGTCACCCGCGGCAGCTACCTCGATCGTCTTCGACACGCTCATCGAGGACCTGCCGGACGAGCTCTTCGCCGGCCGGCGCTGGGGCAAGGGCAACAACCCCAAGACTGCGGTGTGGCAGTTCCTGAAGACCACCGATCGCTTCGAGATCGACGCGCGCATCGCCGGCAAGCTGCTGCTCACGTGCGCGCCCGACGGCTACCTCCGGTGCACCGGTGACTGACACGGTCAGCCCGCGATCCCGGTCTTCCAGCCCGTGATCGGCGTCGACACGATCAAGGCCGTCGTCGACGCCCTGCACGCCGGCTGGCTGGGGATGGGCGCGGTCACCCAGGCTTTCGAGGAAGGCATCGCGCGGTTCCTCGGCCTCGACGGCCGCTTCGTGCTGGCCACCAACACCGGCACCTCCGCGCTCCACCTCGGCCTGCTGGCCGCCGGGGTCGGCCCCGGCGACGAGGTGATCACGTCCGCCTTCAACTTCGTCGCCGACCACCAGGCGATCGTCGCGACCGGCGCCGCGCCGGTGCTGTGCGACGTGGACGACGTCGACGCTGGGGCTCGATCCCGACAAGGCCGCCGCCCTGATCGGCCCGCGCACGAAGGCGATCGTGCCGCTGCACTTCGGCGGCGTCGCCGGCCGCGTCAAGGAGCTATTCGCGCTGGCCGAGCACCATCGCCTGCGCATCGTGGAGGACGCCACCCACGCCTTCGGCACGCGCGTCGACGGCCGGGCCGATCGGCAGCTTCGGCGACGTGACGTGCTTCAGCTTCGACCCGGTCAAGGTGATCACCTCGATCGACGGCGGCGCCGTGGTGGTGGGCGACGCCGCCGCGCTGGAGCGGCTGCGCCACTGGCGCTTCCTCGGCATCGACCGCGAGACACTCGCGCGGTACAAGAACAGCCGCGCGTGGGAGTACGACGTCGTCTCCCAGGGCTTCCGGTATCACCTGACCAACATCAACGCAGCCGTCGGGCTCTCGCAGCTCACGCGCGTGGACGAGTTCATCGCCAGCCGCCGGCAGGCGTGCCGGCTCTACAACCGCCGGCTGGCCGGCATCGCCGGCGTGCGCTGCCCGGCGACCGACTTCGAGGACGTCTCGCCGTTCATCTACACCGTGCGCGTGCCGGCCGCGCGGCGCGAGCGGCTCATCGAGCACCTGCGCGGGCGCGGCATCGCGACCGGCATCCACTTCCTGCCGGCCCAGGACTTCACGTACTTCAAGACGTGCCGGCGCGGCGACCTGAGCGTGACCGAGCGCGTGACGCGCGAGATCATGACGCTGCCGCTGCACACGCACATGCCGCGACGCCACCGTCGAGCGGGTCGCCGGCGCGATCCGCGAGCATCTGGGTGCCGCCTGATGGACGCCGGCGCCGCGATCGGCCGTTTCACGGTGACCGCCGACTGGGATGCCGAGCGGCCGCTACCCGACGCCGCGCTGACCGCGTACGCAACCCACGGCTGCCTGCTGCTGCGCGGCTTTGCCGCTCCCGACCTCCTGGCGCGCTTCCGGGACGAGGTCGCCACGATCCTCGGCCTGGTGCTGCGCGAGCGTGGCCTCGACCCGGCTGGCTCCGCGCTCGACGCGGTTCGATCGCGGGCTGGATCTGCTCCTCAGCGCCGACCGCGAGCGCGTGGGCCGGATCTACCAGGCCGTGCGTAAGCTGCCGAGCGTGTACGGGCTCATCACGGCGCCGCGCGTGTGGGCGGTGATGCGCCAGCTCATGAGCACCCGGCTGCCCGGCATCTACCCGGGTGGCACCGGGGTGCGCATGGACCATCCCGACGAGGACACGTACCTGTCCCCGTGGCACCAGGAGTACCCGTACAACCTCACCAGCGACAACGCCGTCACGTTGTGGCTGCCGCTGGTGGACGTCAGCGAGCGGAACGGCTGCCTGCTCATGGCGCCGGGCTCTCACCGCCTGGGCGCGCTACCGGTGCGCGTGCGCGATGCGCTGAACGCCCGCCGCAACGCCAACGAGGCGCTGGAGATCGACGGGCTGGATGGGCTGCTCGCCCGCCACCCGACCGTGTCGGTGCCCGCCGCCGCCGGCGACGCGCTCGTGTTCCACACGTTCCTGCTGCACCGCTCGCAACCCAACCACAGCGCCGCCACGCGCTGGACGTTGCAGGCCCGCTACTTCGACTTCCTCAACCCGACGGCGATCCGTCACGACTGGGCGGGCGGCATGAACGAGGGCGTGGACTTTCGCCGGTACCATCCGGAGCTGGTCGCCGGATCGTCCGACGACTGAGCGCGATGCTGGTCGTCTGCCGCGCCTGCGCGCGTCCCCAGCCCGAGCTGCTGCACGCCTCGGCGCTCGACGAGACCCTGACCTCCGAGTCGAAGCTCCGGCGGGGGCGGCTCAAGATCTATCTCTGCCCGGGCTGCGCCCACGTCATGAGCGACGAGGGCGGGCTGGCCGACGTCGCGGACTACTACGATCGGGAGTACGACTCGCTGCTCGAGTGCGCGGACGCCGACGATCTCTACGACCTGGACGCCGACGGGCGGCCGATCTACCGCTCGCAGATCCAGCTCGACAACCTCGGCCGGCTCGCGAACCTGCCATCCAAGGGGCGCGTGCTCGACTTCGGCTGCGGCAAGGGCGCGTTCCTGGCGCGCTTCCAGCGCCAGCACCCGGGCTGGGAGCTGTTTGGTTGCGACGTCTCCGAACGCTACCGGGCCTTCGTGGAGCCGCTCACCGGCCCCGGCGGGTTCCGGGTGACGCCACTCGAGCGGCCGGCCACGCCGGCCGGGCCCTTCGACCTCGTGACGATGTTCTTCGTCGCCGAGCACCTGATCGATCCCGCGGTGACGCTGGGCCGGCTCGCATCGCTGCTGGCGCCGACCGGGTTCCTGTACCTCACCGTCCCCAACGTCGTCACCAACACGATCGACGCGTTCCTGGCCGACCACCTCTCGCACTTCTCGGCCCCGAGCCTCAGCACGCTGCTGCAGCGTTGCGGGCTGCGGCCGATCGTCGCCTCCGAGCACCATCAGCTCGGCCAGATCACGCTGATGGCCGTCCCCGAGCCCGGCTTCGCCGGGCGCCCGGCCCGGCGCGGTGGCGACACGGCGGCCGTCTATGCCGGCACGATCCGCGCGGAGGTCGCGCGCTGGGTCGAGTGTGGCACGCGGCTCGGCACGTTCCTGGACGAGCGCCCCGACGGCAAGGGGGCGCTGGCGGTCTACGGGGCCGGCGTGTTCGGCAGCTACCTCGCGCTGCAGGTCGGCGCCGGCGCGATCGGCCATCAGCTGCTTCCTCGATCAGAACCCGTTCAAGGCCGGCAAGACGCACCTGGGCCGGCCCATCGTGCATCCGCGGCAGATTCCCCCGGCCGTCACCGACATCCTCGTCGGCCTGAACCGCGGGCGCGCTCGCGACATCCTCGCCCAGGCCGGACTGCTCGAGCGTCCCGGGCTCCGGTTCTTCCTGCCGTGAGCGTGCCGCATGGGCGCGCCGCCGCCGGCGAGCAGGTGCGGCTGCGGCCCTTCCGCCGCACCGACCTGCCCCGCGTGATCGCCTGGCGGCACGACGAGGAGCTGCGCCGCGGCGCGCTCTGGGGCGACGCGCCGTTCCGGACCCGGGAGGCTCAGCGCTGGCTGCGCGCGGTGTCCGTGGGGAGCGATCCCAGCCGTCTCACGTTTGCCGTCGAGCTGCAGGCGTCGAGGCGTCTGGTGGGCCTGACGAACCTCACGCGCATCGACCGCCGAGGTGGCACCGCCTACTTCGGCGTGGTGATCGGCGAGAAGGACTGCTGGGGGCAGGGCATCGCGCACGAGACGCTGCGCCTGGTGCTGCGCCGGGCGGCGGCGTTGCGACTGCGCAAGGTGCTGCTGGAGGTAGCCGGCGACAACCCGCGCGCCATCGCGCTCTACCAGCGGGCCGGTTTCGAGACGGAGGGCGTGCTGCGACGCCAGCTACCCCGCGGGCAGGACTTCGTGGACGTGCTGATCATGGCGGTCTTCCTGGCGTGACCGCCGTCGCCATCAACCAGCCCTGCTACCTGCCGTGGCGGGGCCACTTCGCGCTCATGAAGGCAGCCGACGTCTTCGTCTTCTACGACGACGTGCAGTTCACCTCGAACACGAGCCGCAGCTTCTTCGCGCGCGTGCAGCTCAAGACGGCCCAGGGGCGATCCTGGCTGACCGTGCCGGTCCGCAAGAGCGGGCGCTTCGGCCAGCGCATCGACGAGGTGGACATCGCCGAGGACGGCCGCTGGCGGACGCGTCACGGCGCGGTCATCCGCCACACGCTGCGGCCGGCGCCGTTCGCGGCCAGCGTCGAGCCGGTGCTGGCCATGCTGGCCGGCGGCATCTGGGCGCGGCTGGCCGAGCTGACCATCGCCACCACCCGCCTGATGGCCGAGCTGATCGGCATCCGACGGGAAACGCTCCGCTCGTCCGCGCTCGGCATCGGCGGCGCCGGCACGGCGCGCGTGCTGGCCGTCTGCCAGGCCCTCGGCGCCACCCGCTACCTGACCGGGCACGGCGGGCTCGCCTATCTCGATCACGAGGCGTTCGAGTCGGCGGGGATCGCGGTCGAGTACATGGACTACGATCTGTCCCCCTACCCGCAGCAGCACGGCGTTTTCGAGCCCTACGTCACCGCGCTCGACCTGCTGGCCAACACCGGGCCCGAGGCGGGCGCCCACGTGAATGCGCACGCGGTGCCGTGGCGCGAGATGGTCGCCCGGCACACGGCGGCCGTGGACGGCGGGTCGATGAAGCCACTCGTCCTCGTGCCCGCCTTCAACGAGGCCGCGCGCGTCGGCCGCGTGCTGGCTGGGGTGCGGGCGGCCGTCCCCGACGCCACGATGCTGGTCGTCGACGACGGCTCCGACGACGACACCGCGGATGTCGCTCGCGCCGCCGGCGCCCGCGTCGTCCGCCTGCCCTTCAACCTCGGCGCCGGTGTCGCCGCCCAGACCGGCTACAAGCTGGCCGTCCGCGAGGGATACGACTGCGTCGTGCACCTCGACGCCGACGGCCAGCATGAGCCGGCCGACATCCCCGCGCTGCTGGCCGTGATCCAGCGCGGCGAGGCTGACGTGGCGATCGGCTCGCGCTTCCTGGGGGGTGGGGCGTACCGCCCGGGCGTGCTCCGCCGCGCCGGCATGGGCCTCTTCCGCTGGCTGGCCTGGCTGCTGACGGGCGTACGGTTCTCCGACGTCACCTCGGGCTTCCGGGCGTTTGGCGGCGACGTCGTGCGCTTCGTCGCCACCGAGTGGTACCCGACCGACTACGCCGACGCCGACGTGCTCATCACGCTGCGGCGGGCGGGCTTCCGGCTGCGCGAGGTGCCCGTGCGGATGTACCCGCGGGCCGGCGGCCGCTCGATGCACGCGGGCCTGCGCCCGATCTACTACGTGTTCAAGATGCTGCTGTCGGTGGCGCTGGCGCCGCTGAGGCGCGAACCCGCCGCCCGCAAGGGAGCCTGACATGCTGGAGCTGACCCTGCATCAGACCCTGTTCGCGCTGGTGACCTCGGTTCTGGCCTTCCTCTTCGTCCTCGAGCTGGTCCGGCGCCGGCGATTGCGCGAGGAGTACTCCTGGCTGTGGCTGCTCACGGCCGGGGTCATGGTCCTGCTCGCGGTCTGGTACCGGCTGCTGGTCGCCATCACCCACATCGTCGGCGCCGTCACCCCGCTCAACACGCTGCTGGTCTGCGCCGTGCTGTTCCTGTTCGCGATCGCCGTGCACTACTCGGTGATCATCTCGCGCCTCACCGTCCAGGTGAAGAACCTCGCTCAGGAGCTGGCCTTGCTCTCCACGCAGCTGGAGGAGCGCCGGCCCTGACCGGCGTCCGTCACCCCCCGGGGGCGCGGCGGGCGAGCGTCTCCCGCACCTGCCAGGCATCGTAGCTGCGGGGGAGGAGCTTCGCGAAGGCCTCCAGGTGGCGGCGAACGGCCGGCTCGTCGCCACGGGCGCGGGCGATCTGAGCGAGCCCCCAGTAGGCGCGAGCGTGGCGGGGATCGATCGCCAGCGCGGCCTCCTCGGCGGCAGCGGCCTCGTCGAAGCGCCCCTCGACCATCCGCACGACGCCCAACGTCGTGAGCGCCGTGACGTTGCGCGGATCGAGCTTCAGCGCCGCGGCCAGCTCTTCACCGGCCTCGCCGGTCCGATTCTCGGCGAGCAGCCGGCGGGCGGCGCGCTCGTGCTGCTCCACCCGGGCCCGCGTGGCGGCCCGGAGAAACGCCGGACCCAGTGCAACCGCCGAGCCTTCGTCGCCGAGCCGACGGTGCGCGGCGATCAGCGCCGGGTACACCGACGCCAGGCCGGGCTCGAGACGCTGGGCGCGCGTGAGATAGCCCACGGCGCCGCGGTCGTCCCCGGCCTCGGCGCGCACTCGACCGGCGTGATAGAGAATCGAAGCGGCGGGCTGGCGCGCCAGCGCGCGGTCGTAATACTCGGTGGCCCGCGCAAGATCCTTCCGGCGCCAGTAGGCGAACGCGGTGGCCTGGTCGGCCTCGAAGCGCCGCGCCGGGTTCTGCACGCGCGCCAGGGTCGCGATGGCCTGGTCGGGATCGGCGGTGGCCTGGCCCAGCAGCAGCAGGCCCAGCGAGGAGCGTGTCTCGGCGACGTTGCGACTCAGCTCCGCGCGCACCGCCTCCGCGCGCGTGGGATCGCCCAGCAGCCGGGCGATGCCGGCCGCGCCGCTGGCCGGTTTGACGTGCCGGTACTCGTCCCGGTCGATCACGGCAGCATGCGGACCCCGGCGGCGCAGGTAGACGAGCGCGACGTCGTCCCAGTAGACCAGCGCCCAGTCGGGCGACGCCAGCGCGGGGTCGGCGTCGGGGCCGAGGACGTCCTCGATCGCGTCCCCCGAGTAGGTCGGGTAGTCCATCACGGCCGCCTCGAGGCCGAAGCGCGCCTGCAGCCGCGCGAGGTGCTGGGGGTAGGCGCGCGCGAAGTGGATCTCCTCGATGAGGCTCGGCGCGGCGAAGCCGCGGCCGTCGATGATCGGCACCCGTCGCGGGAAGTCCCGCCACTCGATGTAGCCGCCAAAGTGGAACGCGTTGAACAGGCGGCCCTCGACACCGCGCGCGTCCAGGTAGCGCAGAGCGCCCTCGGGAACCCAGCGCTCGTTGACCCCGAACCCCGGGGCCTTTCGGGCGTCGGCCAGCGGCCCGATGCCGGCCCCGGTCACGCCGACTGCGATCACGGCGACGCCCGCGGCGGCGGCCGCCCCGCCCAGCACGAGTCGCCGGACGAGCGGGCCGCGGACGCCCGCCGTGATGCCCGTCAGGGTGCGCGCCAGGATCGGCGCGGCGACGATCTCGAGAAGGAAGACGAACCGGACCGCCGAGAGCCCCAGGCGGACGAACGGCAGCGCCGTCAGCCCGGGGATCAGCGGCAGGCGTCGGATGGTGCCCACCAGGCCCAGGAGCAGGAGCGCGGTCATGACGAACGGCCCCGGCCACGTCGTCGGCTGCGGCGGCTGCAGCTCCATGACCTCCTGGCGAAACCACGGCTGGTCGGCCAGCTTGAACGGCAACGTGAGCGGGTCAAACCGGTAGGGGTTGAGGACGGACGCGATGAGCACGCCGGCGAGGACGGCGGTGACGACGCCGAGCTGGCGCCACGATGGAATCACCGCCTGCGTCGGGGCCCACCACCGTCGCACGAGCGCGGTACCCACGCGCAGCGTGACACCGCCACCGAGCACAGCCGCGAACGGCACGAGGCCAACCACGACGCTGGGATGCATGTTCACCCACACCACCTGGACGAGGGGCAGCACGAAGATCCAGCGCCGGCCCATTTCCAGGTAGGCGTTCAGCGCGTAGATCGTGAACCCCAGGAACACCATCAGCGCGAGGTCAGGCCGCTCCACGAAGCGATGCCGGATCATCACCACGACCACCGTGAGGATCGCGGCACGGATGAGGAGGCCGGTCGGGGCGGCGGCGGCGCGCTCGCCCCCCGCGCGCGAGTCGAGCCACAGGATCCACACGGCCAGCGCGACGATGGCGGCCTTGAGGAGGATGACGCCCGCCGTGCCAGCCGCGAAATAGGCGAGCCAGAGCACGACGTCGAACAGCCATTCCGGGTTGTAGTAGGAGGCGCCAGGGGCGGCGAACGAGAAGGGTTCGTGCGCGGGAAATGCACGCTGGTGGACGAGCTCGCGGCCGAGGGCCAGATGGGTGAAGGCGTCGGGGTCCTCGATCCGCGTGAGCGCCAGGGCGAACGCTACCGAAACCGGAATCGCCGGGGCCAGCCAGCGCAACCACGCAGGAGACGGCTGGGCGGTGTCACTCACCGGGAGGTCGTCCGCCAACGATTCTAAGCGTCCCGTCAGCGCGCTCAAAGCAAAACCACCCCCGGGCCTGATCACCACATTTCTGGCATGAAGCCGGCACGGGCGGAGTCATAATCGCCTATCGCCAGGGTGATCCTGAGAACGATCCGGGCCCTCATGAGCAGGACCCTGGCGCGACGGGTCGCCTGGATCCTCCATGCTCGCCTGCGGTGTCGGATCGACGCCCTCCGCCTGTGGCTTCGACACGGAACACATTCGAGGCAGCTGGCGCGGCTTCGTGATCGGATGCCGCGGCCGGACGCGGCACCTGATCGGCTGTTTGCCGGCGTCGACGACGAGTTTTGGTACTGGGCTATCCGAGAGAGCTATTTCAACCGGAGGCGGCTCGAGGACACCCTGCCCGGGTTCCCCGACGACGCCACCCAGATGCGCTTCACGGGGGCCGCGGGCGAGCTCACGCTCTGGCATGCGTTTGGCGCCTACCGGCTGTTCCGGACCCTCGCCGCTGACCACGGCCGCGCGGTGCCGGCGTGTCGCGCCGTCCTCGACTTCGGCTGTGGATGGGGGCGCATCATCCGGTTCTTCTTGAGGGACATCGACGCGAACCGGCTGTGGGGCATCGACGCGAGCCCGGAGGCGATCGAGCTCTGCCGGCGCCACGATCGCTGGAGTCGGTTCGAGGTGGTCACCTCCTCCGGGCCCACGACGTTTCCCGCCGAGACGTTCGATCTCGTCTACAGCTTCTCGGTGTTCTCGCACTTTTCCGAAGACATGCACGTCCGCTGGCTCGAGGAGATTCAGCGAATCCTGCGGCCCGGTGGATTGCTCATGGCCACCACCCGTCCACGCGACTTCATCGAACAGTCCGCGCTCGACCGAGTTCGCCGGCCGTTGTCTCCCTACCCGGAGGCGATCGCCGGCATGTTCGGTGACACGCGCCGCTGGCTCTCCGCCTACGACGACGGGGAGTACTGCTACGAGCCGCTTCCGGGCATGGTGGGATGGGGGGAAACGTGCATTCCGCAGGCGTACGTCCTTCGACACTGGACGAAGTACTTCACCATCCTCGACTACATCGACGATCCCCGCCGCTGTCCGCAGAACGTGATCGTGGCCCGACGCTGACGAGGCGCCGATGATCCCCCTTCCCGATGCGGCCAGTCTGGGCATCTTCCTTCTGGCGGCCCTGCTGCTGCTGCTCACGCCGGGTCCGGCGGTCCTCTACATCGTGGCGCGCACCATCGACCAGGGGCGGCGGGCCGGGCTCGTCTCGATGCTGGGCGTGCACGTGGGCACGCTCGTGCACGTCGCCGCCGCGGCCGCCGGGCTCTCGGCCGTGCTGGCGGCATCCACCACGGCGTTCAGCGCGGTCAAGCTCCTGGGCGCCGGCTATCTCGTCTACCTGGGCATCCGCCGGCTCCTCGAGCGCCCGGCCACGTCGGCGGCGGCCACGGCCCACCCGCCCCGGCTGCGCCGCGCATTCCTCGACGGGGTGGTGGTCAACGTGCTCAACCCCAAGACTGCTCTCTTCTTCCTGGCCTTCCTCCCACAGTTCGTCGACGTGTCGTGCGGCCACGCCGGCACCCAGGTCCTGATGCTCGGGATGCTCTTCGTCGCGCTCGGGTTGGTCACCGACGGAGGCTACGCGCTCACGGCGGGGACGGTCGCGCAGTGGCTACGGGCCCGCCCGCGCTTCCTGGCCAGCGAGCGCTGGATCTCCGGCGTGATGTACATCGGCCTCGGCGTGGCGGCGGCGCTGTCGAGCAGTCACCAGCCGCGCGCCGCGACGCGCTGACGCCCGACCCGTCCTGACGGTGTAGACTCTCCGCCATGTCGGCGCGCGTCGGTGTGGACATCGGTGGCACGTTCACCGATCTCGTCGTGATCGACGAGGGTACCGGCGCGCTCCGCGTCGGCAAGGTCCTCACCACGGCCAAGGACCCCGCCCTCGGCGTCGAGCAGGGCGTGCAGTCGCTCCTCGACGAGGCCGGCGTCGACCCCGCCCGCGTCCGCGCCGTCGTGCACGGCACGACGCTGGCCACGAACGCGCTCATCGAGCGCAAGGGCGCGCGCACCGCCCTGCTGACCACCGCGGGGTTCCGCGACGTGCTCGAGATCCAGCGCGAGGGTCGCTACGACATGTACGATCTGCTGATCGACCCCCCGGCCCCGCTGGTGCCGCGTCACTTGCGGCGGGAGGTGCCGGAGCGGCTGTTACCCGACGGCTCGGTGCTGCGTCCGCTCGACGAGGTGGCGGCCCGGCGGGTGATCGGCGAGCTCGTCGACGCCGGCGTCGAGGCGCTGGCCATCTGCCTGCTGCACGCCTACCTGAATCCCGCCCACGAGCGCCGGCTGGCCGAGCTGGTGCGCGAGGCGGCGCCACACCTGGCCGTCTCCTGCTCCTCCGACGTCGTGCCGGAGATCCGCGAGTACGAACGCACGTCGACGACCACCGCCAACGTGTACGTGGTGCCGCTGATGGCCCGCTACATCGAGGATCTCGAGCGGCGGCTGGGCGGTCTCGGCGTGCCCGGCCAGCTCTACGTCATGCAGTCCTCCGGCGGCATCGCGCTGCCGCCGCTGGCGCGCCGGCTGCCGATCCGCCTGGTGGAGTCGGGCCCGGCCGCCGGCGCGCTGGCCGCGGCCCAGGCCGCGCGCGAGCGCGGGGACTCACGCATGCTGTCGTTCGACATGGGCGGCACGACCGCGAAGGCGTGCGTGATCGACGGTGGGGCGCCGCTCGTGGCCCGTGAGTTCGAGGTCGCGCGCGCCGACCGGTTCAAGAAGGGCTCGGGGCTGCCCATCCGCGTGCCCGTCATCGAAATGATCGAGATCGGCGCCGGCGGCGGCTCCATCGCGCGGGTGGACCGCATGGGCCTGCTCAAGGTCGGGCCCGACAGCGCGGGCGCCGACCCCGGCCCCGCCTGCTACAATCTGGGCGGCCGCCAGCCGACCGTGACCGACGCCGACCTGCTGCTCGGCTACCTCGACGCCGAGTTCTTTCTCGGCGGCCGCATGCGCCTGGACCGCGGTGCGGCCGAGCACGCGGTGAGCGAGCACGTCGCGGGCCCATTGCGTCTCGATCCGACGGCGGCGGCCTGGGGCATCCACCGCGTGGTCAACGAGAGCATGGCGGCCGCGGCGCGGATCCACGGGATCGAACGTGGCCGCGACCTGCGCGCCTATCCGCTCTTTGCGTTCGGCGGCGCCGGCCCCGTGCACTGCTGGCAGGTCGCGCGAATCCTGAGGGTGCCGCGGATCCTCCTGCCCTTCGGCGCCGGCGCGATGTCGGCGTGGGGGCTGCTGGCTGCCCCGTTGGCGTTCGACTTCGTGCGGACGGGCCGCGCGCGCCTGGACCACGCCGACTGGGACGTGCTCAATCGGCTCTTCGCCGAGATGGAGAACGAGGGCCGCGCGCTGCTGATCCGGGCCGGCGTCGCGCCCGACGCGGCGCGGGTGTCGCGCATCGCCGAGATGCGCTACGTCGGCCAGGGCCACGAGGTCGAGGCGCCGATCCCGGCCCGACTGCTGTCACCGGCCAGCCTGCCGGCGATCACCGCGTCGTTCGAGGAGGCCTACCGCGCGCTCTACCATCGCCTGCCGCAGGGCGTTCCCATCGAGGCGCTCAACTGGCGGGTAACAGTGTCGGGACCGCCACCGCCGCTCGCGTTCGGCGGCGCCGGTGGCGCCGGGCGATCGTCCGGCGCCGCGCTGAAGACGAGACGTCGCGCGTGGTTCGCCGAGGCCTCGGGCTGGGTGGAGACGCCGGTCTACGACCGCTACGCGCTCGGGCCCGGCGTCACGTTCGACGGGCCCGCGATCGTCGAGGAGCGCGAGTCGACCGCCGTCATCGGCCCCGGCGCCCGCGGCCGCGTCGACGACGGCCTGACGATCGTGGTGACGATGCCATGAGCACGATCCTCGATCCGGTCACGCTCGAGATCTGCTGGAACCGCCTGATCGGCGTCGTCAACGAGCAGGCAGCGGCGCTGCAGCGCACGTCGTTCACCTCGATCGTGCGCGAGGCCGGAGACCTGTCGGCCGGCGTCTTCGACAGCCGCGGCTACATGGTGGCCCAGGCCGTGACCGGCACGCCCGGTCACATCAACTCGATGGCGCTGGCGATGAAGCACTTCCTGGCGGTCTACCCGCCCGAGCGCCTGGCCCCGGGCGACGTGCTGATCACCAACGATCCCTGGAAGACCTCCGGCCATCTCAACGACGTCACCATCTGCTCGCCGATCTTCCGGAGCGACCGCTGCGTGG
Organism: uncultured Candidatus Rokubacteria bacterium; assembly: GCA_963743355.1. Lineage (GTDB taxonomy): Bacteria > Methylomirabilota > Methylomirabilia > Rokubacteriales > CSP1-6 > AR5. Next base: position 1,540,148 of record CAVUPM010000001.1, on the reverse strand, counting down.
CGTTCTTCGCCTCCACCTGCCACACCGCCGACATCGGCGGCCACGTGCTGTCGGCCGAGGCGCGCGAGGTGTACGAGGAAGGGCTGCAGATCCCGATCCTCAAGCTCTACGAGGCGGGGCGCCCCAACGAGACGCTGGTGGCGATGATCCGGGAGAATACGCGGCTGCCCGAGATGGTGCTCGGCGACTTCCACGCCCAGATCGCCGGTGGCGCCGTGGGCGGCGAGCGGCTGCTCGAGTTCATGGACGAGTTCGGCCTGGAGCACCTGGAGCCGCTGGCCGACGAGATCATCGGCCGCACCGAGCGCGCCATGCGGGAGGCGATCCGCGCGCTCCGCCCCGGCGTGTACGAGCACGCGATCACCTCCGACGGCTTCGGCGAGCCGATCACGATCCGGGTGCGCTGCCAGGTGCAGGGCGACGATCTCCTGATCGACTACGCCGGCTCCTCGCCGGCCAGCCGCCGCGGCGTCAACGTGGTGATGAACTACACCGAGGCGTACACGACGTACGGCGTGAAGGTGATCATCAGCCCCGACGTGCCCAACAACGAGGGCGCGTTCCGGCCGATCCGCATCAGCGCGCCGGAGGGGTCGATCCTCAACGTGACGCGCCCGGCGCCGGTGGCCGCGCGCCACGTCATCGGCCACTTCCTGCCGCACGTCATCGCCGGCGCGCTCGGCCAGGCGCTGCCCGAGCGCGTCATGGCCGAGGGCTCCGCCAACATCTGGGGCGTGCAGGTTTCCGGCAAGGACGCCGAGGGCCGGCCGTTCACGCACATTTTCTTCTCGTCGGGCGGAACCGGCGCGCGCGCCGTGAAGGACGGGCTGTCCGCCACGGCCTTCCCCTCGGGTGTGCTCGGCACGCCGGTCGAGGTGATCGAGAACCTCTCGCCGATGCTGGTGGAACGCAAGGCGCTCCGCGACGACTCGGGCGGCGCCGGGAAATACCGGGGCGGGCTCGGCCAGACGATCGCGTTCCGTATGCACACGCGCGAGTCGTTCGTCTGCTCGGTCCTGTGCGATCGCACCGTCGAGCCGGCCGCCGGCTTCCGCGGCGGTCACGCCGGAGCCAAGGGCGAGGTCCTGATCGACGGCGTCCAACCCCCCAACCCCAAAGCCGAACAGGTGATCTCCCCCGACTCCCTGGTCGAGATCCACCTCCCCGGCGGCGGCGGCTACGGCCCCCCCACCGACCGCGACCCGGAGCTGATCGCCCGCGACCTCCTGGCGGGCTACGTCACCCGCTGATCCGACCTGGAAGCTCACGGCCACGACTGATCGTTCACCGCAGGGCAGGCACAACCTCTCGGGGAGTCGCGCGCTCCGAGCGCGGGCTTTGCCCGCGCAATCCGAATCTGGGGGGAGCAGGGAGGAGCGCGCCGCCAGGCGCGCGACGACCGTCGAAGGGGGGCGATGCCCCCCTCGAGCTCAGCGCGGTGCGTCTCCGAGTGTCACGACCACCAGCGCGCCCGGGGCGCCGGTCGGCTGCACGCCGCGGCCGTAGGCGGCCACGTGCTCGCCGATCCAACCAACGCACGGGGTGCGATCCTCGAGCACACCGCGCATCGCCGCCCACTCCTCGGCCACCGCCGTGCCCAGCATGCGATGGCGCGCGGCGCTCTCCATCACCAGCACCAGCCGCGCCGGGCGCCCCTCGAGGCGCTTCACCGCGGTGAGCATGGCGTCGGCGGCGCCGTGGACCAGCGTCTCCCGGGTCGGGGTCACGCCGTCGGTCGGTGACGCATCGGTGTAGCCGATACCGGAGGCGTAGGGCGCCTCGACGCACGCGACGCTGGCCAGGGGCTGCGGAGCCCCGCGCCCGTACGCTGCGGCGCCGCCAAGCACCGTGCAGACGGTCCGCATCTTAGGCCCCATGAAGTCCCGCCAGGCGGCGAGGAACGTCTGGGCGGCGTCACCGCCGTCCGGACGCGCGAAGGCGAACGCCAGCCCGCGCGGATATCGAGCGCGGAAGGGCCAGCCCGCCAACACGAGACGCGCCGCCGCCTGTCCGGCCTCGCACAGATTGCGACCGGCAGTGGCGGCCACCCCGCTGGCGGCGCCGTCCGCGTTGGCCACGCAGACGACGAGCGCGCCTTCCTTCGAGAGGCCGTGATCCGTGAGAAGCGCAGTGGCGGCACCTCCCGCCACGGAAATCTGTCCGAGAACCTCGCGCAGCGTGCCCACGGCATCGCGCGCCACCGAACCCGCCGTCACCACCAGCGCGAAGTCGGGATTGGCGCTGCCGAGCCGACGGCCGGCGAGACCGGCCGCTTCCGCGATCGCCGCGTCCGGGTTAGGGTCAACACTCACGCCGATCGCCACTTCCAGCTTCGAGCTCAGCTGCGTCTGAGGGATCTCAGTATCAAGCATGGGCGGCGGTGATTGCGTCGCCCGTGCCAAGCGGTAAACACCAGTAAATACGTGGTTTTTACTCGATGACGATCGGGATTCCGTGCCGCAACGGCACGGAGGGCTGACGGCCTACGGCAGTTGTGGAGCGCGAGCGCGGTCCATCCCCCGCAGGAATTGCGCGACCGTGACTAGAGGACTCCGTACTCCTTGAGACGGCGATAGATCGTCCGCCTCGAGATGCCCAGGGCCCGCGCAGCCGCCTCCTTGTCGTCCTTGAAGACGGCCAGCGCCTTGAGGATCAGCTCGCGCTCGACGTCGGCCAGCGTGGGCACCGCCTGGCTCCCCTGGGTCGCAGTGGCGGTTGGCGCGATAATGGGGGCCCGCCCCAGCGTGGGCAGGTCGCCCAGCAAGATCTGCTCGCGCGCGCCCATCGCGTAGGCCCGCTCGATCAGGTTCTCGAGCTCGCGGACGTTGCCGGGGAAGCTATAGGCGGTGAGGGCCGCCAGGGCCTCCGGGGCCACCCCGCGCACCTCGCGGTGGAAGCGGCGGTTGAAACGGCGCAGAAAGTGGGTCACGAGCGCCGAGATGTCGTCACGCCGCTCGCGCAGCGGCGGCAGCGTGATGCGCACGACGTTGAGCCGATAGAAGAGGTCCTGCCGGAAGCTCCCGTCGGTCATCGCCCGCTCCAGGTCGCGGTTGGTCGCGGCGATGACGCGGACGTCGACGGGGAAAGCCTTCGTCGAGCCGACGGGACGGACCTGCATTTCCTGGAGGACCCGGAGGAGCTTCACCTGCAGAGCCGGCGACAGCTCGGCGATCTCGTCCAGAAAGATCGTGCCCTCATCGGCACCGCGGAACAGGCCCAGCGCGTCCGCCACGGCGCCCGAGAACGCGCCCCGGACGTGGCCGAAGAACTCGGACTCGAGCAGGTCCTGGGGAATCGCGCTGCAGTTCACGGGGATGAACGCGCGCTTGGCCCGGGACGACAGGCGGTGGATGGCCGCCGCCACCAGCTCCTTGCCCGTGCCGCTCTCGCCCTCGATGAGCACCGGCGAGTCGGTCACGGCCACCTTGGCGATGACGTCCTTGACGCTCTGCATCGGCCCCGAGGAGCCCACCAAGTCACTGACGGCCAGCTCTTCACCGAGCCGGGCCCTCAGCGTGTGAACCTCGCCCCGGAGGAAGCGCCGCTCCATCATCCGTGCCATGAGGTGGCGCAGCTCGTCCAGGATCAGGGGCTTGGAGAGGTAGTCGTAGGCCCCCTCCTTGAGCGCCTGGACGGCCGAGGCGATGGTCGGGTACCCCGTCATCATGACGACCTCGATCGACTCGTCCTGCTTGCGGACCTCCCGCAAGAGATCCAGGCCGCTCATGTCCGGCATCCGGACGTCGCTGATGAGGGCGTCGAAGAGGCCGTTCTTGAGCAGGTCCAGGGCCTCGACCGCGGAGGCGGCGCAGGTGACCTCGTACCCCCACTGGGTGAGGGCCTCCTTGAGCAGGAGTAGGATCGACTTCTCGTCGTCGACGACCAGGATTTTGGCGGCTTCCATGAGTAGAATCGACTCTAGCATGACGGGGTGCCAAGCTGGCAGGGTAACCATGAGGCCCGGGCCGGTCCGGGAAGTTGCGCCGGCCCGCCCGCCATGTTAGCGTTGACGTTGACTTTTTACTTTAGGGGAGCGCTGAATGAGTGACTCGGGGACGGTCCACCTGACGGAAGCGAATTTCGACGAGACCCTGACTGGCCATCAGGGAGTGCTCATGGTGGATTTCTGGGCCGAGTGGTGCGGCCCCTGCCGGGCCATCGCACCCGTTCTCGAGGACCTCGCGCGTGAGTCGGCGGGCCGCGTAACCCTGGCCAAGGTCAACGTCGACGAGAACCACGCACTGGCCGGCCGCTACGGTATCCGTTCGATCCCGACGATCCTGTTTCTCAAGGCCGGGAAGGTGGTCGATCAGGTGATCGGCGCCGTACCCAAGGCCAAGCTGAAGGAGAAGCTGGACGCGCTGGCCGTGTAGCGCGTCGTCGCTGAGCTTCGCATCAGTTCCGCCGGCATAGGAATCCCATCCCTCTCCCCCACCCGAGAGGAGTTTCGCGACCTCGCGGGTCAGGGGAATCTCGTGCCTGTGTTCGCCGAGCTTGCGGCGGACCTGGATACCCCGCTGTCCGCCTACTTGCGGCTGCGGCCGGGTCCGTATTCTTTCCTGCTCGAGTCGGTCGAAGGCGGCGAGGTATGGGCGCGGTACTCCTTCCTGGGGACGGACCCCCGCATGGTCCTGACCGCCAAGGACGGTCGGATCACCCTCAGACGCGGCGCCGGACGGCCCGAACGGTTGCCCGACGGCGATCCCCTGGAGGCGCTGCGCCGACTGCTCGCTGACTTTCGCCCGGTCGCGGTCCCCGGGCTGCCTCGCTTCCAGGGCGGAGCCGTCGGCTATCTCGCCTACGACATGGTCCGGCACATGGAGCGGCTGCCACGACGGACCCGGGACGACCTGGGCTTGCCGGACGCCGTCTTCATGTTCAGCGACACCTTGCTGGTGTTCGACAACCTGCGCCACCGCCTGCTGGTGATCGCCAACGCCAACGTCGACCAGCGCGATCCGGCAGCACTCGACCGCGCCTACGATCAAGCAGCGGTACGCATCGGCATGACGCTGGCGAAGCTTGCGCGGCCGGCCCGCTCGGCTACCGCGCTCACCCTGCCCGCTCCGGGGCCTCTGCTCGCCCTGGGCGAGGACGGATTCACCTCCACGCTGGACGAGCCGGCGTTCAGCGACGCCGTCCGGCGCGCCAAGGAGTACATCGCGGCCGGCGACGCCTACCAGGTCGTGCTGGCGCGCCGCCTCGACTACCCGCTGGAGACGGACCCGTTCACGGTCTACCGGGCGCTGCGCACGATCAACCCCTCGCCGTACCTCTTCTACCTGCGCCTGGGCCCCACGACGATCGTCGGCTCCTCGCCCGAGGTCCTGGTGCGGGTCGAGGGCGACCGGGTGGAGGAGCGGCCGATCGCCGGCACTCACCCGCGCGGCGCCACCGAGGCGCAGGACCAGGCGATCGAGCAGATGATGAAGACCGACCCCAAGGAACGCGCCGAGCACGTGATGCTGGTCGATCTCGGCCGCAACGACGTGGGGCGGATCTCCGAGCTGGGCTCGGTCAGGGTCACCGAGTTCATGGAAACGGAGCGGTACTCGCACGTCATGCACCTGGTCAGCCACGTGGTCGGCACGCTGAAGCGGGGCTGCGACGCCTTCGACGTGCTGCGCGCGTGCTTCCCCGCCGGCACGGTGTCGGGCGCGCCGAAGATCCGCGCCATGGAGATCATCGACGAGATCGAGCCGACCCAGCGTGGCCCCTACGCCGGCGCCGTCGGCTACGTCTCGTACTCCGGCAATCTCGACTCCTGCATCACGATCCGCACGATCGTGTGTCACGGACACCGGGCGTCGATCCAGGTCGGTGCCGGCATCGTGGCGGACTCGGATCCGAAGACGGAGTGGCTGGAGACGTGCTCCAAAGCCCGCGGCCTCGTCCTGGCGCTTCGGATGGCCGCGACCTCGGGTCGGTCATGATCCTCGTGATCGACAACTACGACTCGTTCACCTACAACCTCGTGCAGTACCTGGGCGAGCTGGGGGCGACGCTGGAGGTCGCGCGCAACGACGCGCTGGACGTCGACGCCGTGGCGCGGCTCGGCCCCGAGCGCATCGTGATCTCGCCGGGGCCCGGCAATCCGGACCAGGCCGGTGTCTCGGTCGAGGTGATCCGCCGTTTCGGTCCCACCACGCCGATCCTCGGCGTGTGCCTCGGACACCAGGCGATCGGACAGGCGTTCGGCGCCACGGTGGCGCGAGCCCGCACGCAGATGCACGGCAAGACCTCCGACATCCGCCACGATGGCCGCGGCGTGTTTGCCGGCCTGTCGAATCCGTTCGTCGCCACCCGGTATCATTCGCTCGTGGTGCTCCCCGACACCGTGCCCACCGACCTCGAGATCACGGCGACGGCCGAGGACGGCCAGGTGATGGGGCTGCGCCACCGCCGCTATCCGGTCGAGGGCGTGCAGTTCCATCCCGAGTCGATCCTCACGGTGGAAGGCAAGCGCCTGCTGGCGAACTTCCTGGGCGCGCCCGTGCCCGCCACGGTCGCCCCATGAGCGGCGACCGAGGCGGTGAAGAGGCGCTCGTCCGCACGATCCGCGCGCTGACGGCGTCCGCGGGCGGCGCCGGCGTTCGGGTCGGCATCGGTGACGACTGCGCGGTGCTCGAAACCCAGCCCGGGGTCTCGCTGTTGGCCACGACCGACCTGCTCCTGGAGGACGTCCACTTCCGGCGCCGCTGGGCCGAGCCCGCGGACATCGGCTGGAAGTCGCTGGCCGTGAATCTCTCGGACATCGCCGCGATGGGCGGGCGGCCGCGCTGGGCGCTGGTCGCGCTGGCCTGTCCCGAGGGCACCGGTGCCGAGGAGATCGCCGCGTTCTACGAGGGCGCGCTGGCCCTGGCGAGGGCGCACGCCGTCGCCATCGTCGGCGGCGACACCTCGGCCTCGCCGGCCGGCTGGATGATCAACGTGACCCTCCTCGGCGAGGCCATCGCGCCGCGGTTGCGCTCGACCGCCCGCGCGGGCGACGCCATCGCCGTCACCGGCGCGCTGGGACGCGCGGCCGCCGGGCTCGCGGTGCTCGAGCGCGGGACGGCGCCGGCCGGGGTCGACGCGGCCCAGCTCGCCGAGGTCACGGGCGCCCACCTGCGGCCGCAGCCGCGGGTGCGCGAGGGCGAGTGGCTGGCGGCAGCCGGCGGCGTGACCGCGATGATGGATCTCTCCGACGGGCTGGGGCTCGATCTGCCCCGCCTGCTCGGCGAGAGCGGCGTGGGCGCCGGCGTCGACGTCGACCGGCTGCCGATCGACGGGGCCACGCGCGCGGTCGCCGCCGCGCTGGGGGCCGATCCGAGGGCCTGGGCCACGGGCGGCGGCGAGGACTACGAGCTGCTGCTCACCTGCGAGCCGGGGGCGCTCGCGCGGCTGCAGGGGGGACTGGCGGAGGCGTGCGGCACCCGGCTGACGCCGATCGGCGAGGTCACCGCGGCCCCAGCCGTGCGGTGGTCGTCGGGTGGCCGCGAGGTGCCCGTGGCCCGCGGGTACGAGCACTTCGCCGCCCGGGCGGCGGCGAGCGGAGCGGGCGCGTGATCGACAGCGTGGTCCTGCAGCTCCTCGCCCTGGTGGCGCTGGTCGTCTGCTCGGCGCTGCTGACGGGCGCCGAGGCTGCCTACTTCTCCCTGGGGCGCGCGCGCCTGGCTCGAATGACCGACCGCAGCGGCGGCAGCGGCGGCCCGCCCGTGCTGATCGAGCGCCCGCACGATCTCCTGGTCACGCTGCTGGTCGGCATCACGCTGATCAACATCGGCGGCGCCGGCCTGGCCGCGCACCTCGCCCACCAGCTCGTGGGCCCGACGCTCGGGCCCGTGGTGGAAATGCTCGGCATGATCGTGATGCTCACGACCTTCGGTGAAGTGCTGCCGATGACGCTGGCGGTGAAGTATCCCGAGCGCTTCCTGGCGGTGGTGGGACGGCCGGTGGCCTGGCTGGGCGCGGCGCTGGCGCCGGTACGCGCCGTGTTGGCCAGCCTCACCCGCCTGACCGTGCAGCTCGTCGGCCGCGACCGCCACGGCCAGCCGGAGCTGAGCGAGGAGGAGCTGCGCACGCTGGTCGACGTCGGCGCCAGCGAGGGGGTCGTCGAGCGCGCGGAGCGCGAGATGATCCACAAGGTCTTCGAGCTGGAGGACACGCTGGTGCGTTCGGTGATGGTGCCGCGCACCGACATGTTCTGCCTGCCCATCGACACGCCCCGGGAGAAGATCCTGCCCGCGCTGCGCGAGAACCTCCACTCGCGGGTGCCGGTCTACGAGGGCTCGCTCGACGTCGTCGTCGGCATTCTCTACACCAAGGACCTGCTGCCCTACGTCGCCACCGGCCTGCCGCTCGACTTCGACCTGCGCGCGCACCTGCACCCGCCGTACTTCGTGCCGGAGTCCAAGCGCGCCGACGCGCTGCTGCAGGAGTTCCAGGCCAAGAAGCTCCACATGGCCATCGTGGTCGACGAGTACGGGGGCACGGCCGGGCTGGTGGCGCTGGAGGACCTGCTGGAGGAGCTGGTCGGGGAGATCGCCGACGAGTACGACGAGCCGGAGCGCCTGATCCAGCGACTCGACGAGTCCACGTTCCGCGTCTCGGGCAAGCTCCCGGTCGAGGACCTCAACACCGCCACCGGGCTCAGCCTCTCCAACGAGGCCTACGACACGGTCGGGGGCTGGGTGCTCGACCTCTTCGGACGCGTGCCGCGCAAGGGCGAGCGGCGGGAGACGCCGGAGCTGGTCGTCACCGTCGAGAAGGTCGAACGCACCCGCGTGGTCGAGGTGCTCATCGCCCTGCGCAAGCCGGTGTCCGCGGAGGCGGCAGCGTGACGGGACTGCTCTGGCTGGCCGCGCTCTGCCTGCTGGTCACCATGTTCTTCTCGGCCGCCGAGATGGCGTTCATCGCGGCCAACCGGCTGCGCCTGCGTCACCTCGCCGCCGAGGGGAGCACGACCGCCGCCCGCTACCTCGAGGACTTCCGTCATCCGGAGCGCGTGCTCTCGACGGCGATGATGGGCGTCACCATCGCTCACATCGTGGCCGGCTCCGCGCTGACCTTCGCGCTGCTGCCCACCCTCGGCGGCCTGGCGTGGGTGGTGAGCACCGCCGCGCTGACGCCGATCATGCTGGTCTTCGGCGAGATCATCCCGAAGGCGGTGGCGCGTGAGTGGGCGACCAGCCTCATCCTGAAGGTCTACCGGCCGCTGACCTGGGCCTCGATGGCCCTCACGCCGTTCGTGGCCCTGGCCAACGCCGTGGTCACCGCCGTCCTGCGCGCCTGCGGGGGCCCCCGCGTGGACACGCGCCAGTTCGTCTCCCGGGAAGAGCTGAAGGCGCTGCTCCAGCTCGAGCCCGGTGAGGTCTCGGTCAGCACGCAGGAGGCCGAGATGATCGACAAGATCTTCGACCTCGGCGACACCACCGTGCGGGAGGTGATGGTCCCGCTGGTCGACGTGGTGATGCTGCCCGACACCGCCACCGCCGCCGAGGCCATCGCGGCGGTGCGGCAACGCGGGTTCTCGCGGATCCCGATCTACAGCCAGCGCGAGACCAACGTGGTCGGCATCGTCACCGCCATGGACCTGCTGCGGCGCGGAGGCCAGGTGCGCGGCGTGACCGAGCTGATGCGCCAGCCGACCTTCGTCCCCGAGACCAAGCGCATCGACGACCTGCTGCGCGAGATGCAGAAGGGCCGCAACCAGCTCGCCGTCGTCGTCGACGAGTACGGCGGCGCCACCGGGATCGTGACGCTGGAGGACATCGTCGAGCAGATCGTCGGCGAGATCCAGGACGAGCACGACCGCACGCCGGCCTCCGTCGAGCGGCTCCCCGACGGCAGCTACTGGGTGGCGGCCCGGACGCACATCGACGAGCTGAACGAGGCGCTCGACTGGAACCTGCCCAAGCAGGAGTACGAGACGGTGGCCGGGCTCGTGCTGGCGACGCTGCACCGGATCCCCCGGACCGGCGAGGAATTCCAGATCCCCGGCTATACAATCACCGTGCTCGAGGCCGACGCCCGCCGGGTGAAGGCCGTGAAGATCGCTCCCCCGACGGCGCCGGCCCCGACCGCCGGCGCCGCCTAGCCGCACCCTTCAGCGAAGGAGGACGACGATGCCCAGCAAGATGGTCGATTTCCCCTCGAACGGTGCCTCGACCAAGGGCTACCTGGCCATGCCCGCCTCGGGCAAGGGCCCGGGCGTCCTGGTCATCCAGGAGTGGTGGGGTCTCGTGCAGCACATCAAGAACGTCTGCGACCGCCTCGCCGCCGAGGGCTTCTCGGCGCTGGCGCCCGACATGTACCACGGCCAGACCGCCAGCGAGCCCGACGGCGCCGGCAAGCTGTTCATGGCGCTCAACATCGGCCAGGCCGAGAAGGACCTGCGCGGCGCGGCGACGTACCTGGCCCAGCACTCGACCACGGCCAAGCTCGGCGCGGTCGGTTTCTGCATGGGCGGTCAGCTCGCATTGTTCGCGGGGACGCTGAATCCCAGCGTGGGCGCGGTCGTGAACTTCTACGGGATTCATCCCAACGTCAAGCCGGACTATTCAAAGCTGTCGGGGCCGGTGCTCGGCCTCTTCGCCGAGAAGGACGGCTTCGTGACGCCGCAGGTGGCCAAGGACACCGACGCCGCCATCAAGAAGGCCGGCAAGCAGTCGGAGATCAACGTCTATCCGAACGTCGACCACGGATTCTTCAACGACGAGCGCCCCGACGTCTACAACAAGGCGGCGGCCGACGACGCCTGGCGTCGCACGCTCGCGCACTTCCGCCAGAATCTCACGTAACCGGTGCGCGCGGGCCGGGAGTCGGGGGCCACGTCGCCGCGCCCTGGCCCCGGCTCCCGGTCCGCCGCACGTTCCCGATCGCCCCGTGACCGACGAGCCATCCCTGGAGGGACACAGGTCGTGATCAAGAGCATTTCGCTGCTGACCCGCAAGGCCGGGATGACGCACGAGCAATTCGTCAGGCACTGGGTCGACGTGCACGCGCCGCTCGCCCACGCGGTGCCGGGTCTGCGGCGCTACGTGCAGTCCCACATCGTGGAGGAGCGTCGGCGTCCGGACATCCCGGCGCTGGACGTCGAGGTCGACGGCATCGCCGAGCTCTGGTACGACGATCGCGAGAGCATGGCCCGCGCCCTGGCCTCGGCCGAGGCGAAGGCCCTGCACGCCGACGGCGCGCTCTTCATCGGCCGGATCAAGACGTTCACCGCGGAGGAGCGGGTCATCGTCCCCGTCCCCTAGTGGCGGCGCGCTGGTTCCTGCTCGCCGTCCTCACCACGTCCTACGGCGCCGGCGCCTTCGGGATGCTCGGCATCTCGCCGCTGTCGCCCAGCCTCGTGGACGGCTTCGCGCTGACGCGTCTGCAGGTCGCGTTCATCGTCCCGTCGATCTACGTCGGCGGCCTCTTCTTCTCCCTGCCGGGCGGGCGCCTGGCCGACCGGCTCGGCGTGCGGAAGAGCTTCCTGGGCGGCCTGGCGCTCGGCGCCGCCGGCCTCGTCGGGGGGGCGTGGTCCTCGAGCTTTCACACGTTCCTCTTCTCCCTGTTCGTGGCCGGCATCGGGTGGAGCGTCGTCAATCCGGCGCTCGGTCGGGCCATCATCGACCTCTTCCCGGCCCGCGAGCGCGGCATCGCGATGGGTATCAAGCAGATGGGCCTCACGCTGGGGGGCTTCGTCGCCGCGCTGGTCCTGCCAGCCATCGCCGCCGCCCTGGGCTGGCGCGCCGCCATCGTCACCTGCGGCGCTGTGGTGGCGCTGCCGGTGGCGCTGACCTGGCGCGCGCTCGCCCCGCTCGGGAGCGGCGCCCCGCCGCCCGGCCCCGACGACGACGCAGTGACCGGCTCGAGCAGCTGGTGGTGGCTCGGGCGACCGGCGCTGGTCGTCTTCTTCGCCAGCGGGCTCGCCCTCGGGATGGTGCAGGCGGCCGTGCTGAGCTACCTGCCGCTCTACGCCGTCCAGGCGCTCGGCTTCGACGCCATCGGCGCCGGGCTGCTGGTGGCCTGCTCGCAGGCCGGGGGCGCCGTGTCGCGCCTGGCCCTCGGCGCCGCCAGCGACCGCTGGCTCGCCGGACGGCGCTCGCTGTGGCTGGCGCTCACCGGGGCCATCGGCGCGATCATCTTCGCGGCCTACGCCGCGTGGTTCGTCACGACGCCGCTGCTGGCGGGCGTGCTGGCCTTCGCGAGCGGGGTGGGCGCCTACGGGTGGGTCGGGATCTTCTTCATCGTCAGCGCGGAGGTGGGCGGGCACCGGGCGGCCGGTCTGCTGAGCGGGGTCGCGTTCGCGGCGATCGTGGTCGGGCTGCTGGTGGGGCCGGCCGTGTTCGGCCTGCTCCTCGTGCGCTCGGACTCCTACGCGGTGCCGTGGGCCGTGTTCGCGGCGCTGGCGACGATCGTCACGACCGCCACGGTGGTCGCCAGCCCCGCCATCGACCGCGAGCGCGAGCCCGCGTAGCGCCGCGCGCTAGCCGGCGGCGGCCGCCGCCTTCTCGCGCTTCTTCCGCTTGCCGCCAGCTCCCGCCTGGCCCTTCTCGCCCTTCGGGGCCCTCTTCTTGTCGCCCTTACCGTCGCCGTCCTTGGGGGTGTCGGCGCGGTCGACCAGCTCGAGCAGCACCATGGGGGCGGCGTCGCCGTGGCGGACGCGGGTCTTGATGATCCGCGTGTAGCCACCGTTGCGATCGGAGAAACGGGCGGCGATCGTGTCGAAAATGCGGCCCACGACCTCGGTGTCCGGCACCAGGGTCAGCACCTGCCGGCGGGCGTGAAGATTCTCGCGCTTGGCCAGCGTGATGACGTGGTCGGCCAGACCGCGCATCGCCTTGGCCTTGGCCTCGGTGGTCTCGATGCGCTCGTGGCGGAACAATCCGGTCAGCAGATTGCGGAACATCGCCCAGCGGTGCTGGGTGAGCCGGCCGAGCTTGTAACCGTCCTTGCGGTGCCTCATCGGATCCTCATCTTCGATGTCGATTTACGGGTGGTGCGCGACTTACTTCACAGATTCGCGACTTACTTCACCAGATTTAGGATTCGCGGCTCACTTCGCAACGCCACGCCCCAGCGCTCCCAGCACGTTGGGGTCGATGCGCATGCCGAGGGAGAGACCGAGGGCGGCCAGGGCGATCTTGATCTCGTCGATCGACTTGTCGCCGAGGTTCTTGACCTCGCCCAGGTCGGCCTCGGTCTTCTGCACGAGATCGGCGACCAGGTGCAGCTCGGCGCTCTTGAGCGCGTTGATGGCCCGGGCCGGGAGCGCCAGCTCCTCCAGCGTCTTGCCGAGGGCGTCGCGCAGGTAGGCCTCGCCGGCACCCGCCTCCGCCTCCTCGTCCTCGTCGCCACCGGCCGGCGCCAGCGGCGAGAAGTGATCGCGCAGGTACGTGGAGGCGCGGGTCAGCGCGTCGTCGGGGCTGATCGCCCCGTTCGTCCACACCTCGAGCACCAGCTTCTCGTAGTCGGTGATCTTACCCAGCCGGGACATCTCGACGTTGTAGGCCACCCGCGTGATCGGCGAGTAGGCGGCGTCGAGCGCAATGGCGCCGGCCGGCGTCCCGCCGCCCGGCTGGTCGGCCGCCTGGTAGCGACGACCCACGCCCACGCCGAGCTCCAGGGTCAGCCGGGCGCCCGCCTCCAGCGTGAACAGGTGCGCCTCGGGATTCAGGATCTCGGCACCCGTCTCGGGCACGTCCTCGCCCTTGACGTCCTTGGGACCCGTCACCTCGACGCGCAGCACCCGCGGCTCGTCCGACGGCACCTGGATCGCGAGCTTCTTGAGGTTCAGCAACACGTCGGTGAGGCCCTCGGTGACGCCGGTGATCTTGGTATCGTTGGGCTTGACGCCCTCGATCTTCACCCAGGCCACCGCCGCCCCCGGCACGATGGACAGCAGCGTGCGCCGGAGCGAGTTGCCGACGGTCAGCGCGTAGCCCTTCTCGAACGGCTCGGCCACCAGCCGGCCGTAGCGGTCGCTGAGGATCTCCCACTCGACCTTCTTCGGCTTCTGGAACGGAATGCGTGGCATGCTTCCCCGGCCTCCTTACTTGCTGTACAGCTCGACGATCAGTTGCTCGGACACGGGGATCTGGATGTCCTCGCGGAGCGGCAGGCCCCGCACGACAGCCTTCTTGCCGTTGAGATCGACGTCCAGCCACTGCGGGATCTGGCCGCGGCCGGCGTTGGCGTTGTCGTCCGCGCGCGGGCCCAGCTTGGAGGTCGGCCGCAGCGCCACCACGTCGCCGACCTTGGTCAGGAACGAGGGCACGCTGGCCTTGCGTCCGTTCACCTGGAAGTGGCCGTGGGCGACCATCTGCCGGGACTCGCGCCGGGAGGCGGCGAAGCCCATGCGGTAGACGACGTTGTCCAGACGCAGCTCCAGCAGCCGGAGCAAGTTCTCGCCCGTGACGCCCCTCTGGCTCTCGGCCCACTGGAAGTACTTGCGGAACTGGGTCTCCAGCACGCCGTAGATCCGCTTGGCCTTCTGCTTCTCGCGCAGCTGCACGCCGTACGGCGTCAGCTTACCGCGCTGCAGGCCGTGCATGCCGGGCGGATAGTTGCGCCGCTCGATCGCGCACTTGTCGGTGAAGCAACGGGCACCCTTGAGAAAGAGCTTCATGCCCTCGCGGCGGCACAGCCGGCACTTGGCGTCACGATATCGGGCCATAGTCGGCCTCCCCTACACCCGCCGCCGCTTGGGCGGGCGGCAGCCGTCGTGGGGGATGGGGGTGACGTCGCGGATCGCGGTGATCTCGAGCCCGACCGCCTGCAGCGAGCGGATGGCCGCCTCGCGGCCGGCGCCCGGCCCCCGCACGAAGACCTCGATCTGCTTGAGGCCGAACTCCATCGCCTTGCGGGCGGCGATCTCGGCGGCCGTCTGGGCGGCGAACGGCGTGCTCTTGCGCGAGCCCTTGAACCCCGCGCTACCCGCGCTCGACCACGACACCACGTTGCCCATCTTGTCGGTGAGCGTCACGATCGTGTTGTTGAACGTGGCCTGCACGTGGGCCACGCCGGTGCGCACCTCACGGCGCTCACGCTTCTTGCCACCCTTCTTCCGGGGAGCGGGCTTCGCCGGCTCTGCCATGCCTCAGGCTCCTATGCTTTCTTCGGCGCTGCGGCCGCCGGGGCGGGTGCCGCCGCTGTGGGCTTCTTCTTCACCATCACGCCCTTGCGCGGCCCCTTGCGCGTCCGCGCGTTGGTGTGGGTGCGCTGGCCGCGGACCGGCAATCCCCGGCGGTGCCGGATGCCGCGATACGCCGCCGATGTCCATGAGCCGCTTGACGTTCATGGAGATGTCGCGGCGCAGGTCACCCTCGACCTTCAGCTCGCGCTCGATGATCTCCCGCACACGGGCGGTCTCGTCGTCGTTCCAGGCCTTCACGCGCTTGCCCGGATCGACACTGGCCTTGGCCAGGATCCGGTTGGCGGTCGCCCGCCCAATCCCGTAGATGTACGTAATCGCCACTTCGCCGCGCTTCTCTCGCGGCAGATCGACTCCCGCCACTCTCGCCATAGCTCGTCTCCGCTCTACCCTTGCCGCTGCTTGTGTCGCGGGTTCTTGCAGATGATCCGCACCACGCCCTGGCGCTTGACGATCTTGCAGTGCTCACACCGCGTCTTGATCGACGGTCTCACCTTCATCGCTCGTTCGCTCCCTACTTGAACCGGTACGTGATCCGGCCACGCGTGAGGTCGTAGGGCGACAGCTCCACCTTCACCCGGTCGCCTGGCAGGATCCGGATGAAGTTCATCCGCATCTTGCCGCTGACGTGCGCCAGGACGCGGTGGCCGCTCTCCAGCTCGACGCGGAACATCGCGTTCGGTAGCGGCTCCACCACGGTGCCCTCGACCTCGATCGCGTCTTCTTTTGGCATTCCCGCTCTCAGGCGGCCCGGCTTACGAGCCGCCGCTCTTGCTGGTCAGCACTTCCGGCCCTGACTCCGTCACCGCGATCGTGTGCTCGAAGTGGGCGGCCAGGCTACCGTCCCTGGTCACCGCCGTCCAGCCGTCGTCCAGGATCTTGACCTCCCAGCTTCCCATCGTCACCATCGGCTCGATGGCCAGGACCATGCCCGGCCGCAGCTGCGGCCCACGACCCGGGTCGCCGAAGTTCGGCACCTGGGGCTCCTCGTGCAGGGCCCGGCCGATGCCGTGGCCGACGAAGGCGCGGACGACCGAGAAGCCGTGCCTCTCGACGTGCGACTGGATGGCGTGCGAGACGTCGGACAACCGGCGACCCGGACGGCACTCGACGATGCCCAGGTCGAGGCTCTCGCGCGTCACCTCGAGCAACTCCTGGACCCGCGGCGGCACGTCGCCGACGGCGAGCGTGAACGCACAGTCAGCGTAGTACCCATCCACGATACACCCCAGGTCCAGGCCGACGATGTCGCCCTCGCTCACGCGACGCTGGGCGGAGGGAATCCCGTGCACGACCTCTTCGTTGATCGAAATACAGACCGTGGCCGGGAATCCCCGATAGCCCTTGAACGCGGGCCGGGCGCCCTGGGACTGGATGAAGCTCTCGACGTCCTCGTCGATCTCCAGCGTGGACATGCCGGCCTTCACGCCCGACGCGCAGGCGGTCGACGACGTCGGCCAGGATGTGCCCGGCTCGTCGCATGAGCCCGATCTCGCGCGCCGACTTCAATTCGATCATCGGGCCTCCGCGGCGCGCCGGATACCGTCGCGGATGGTACCGATCGCCCCCTCGCCCTGGATCGTGGCGAGCAGATGGCGGCTGCGGTAATAGTCGAGCAGCGGGGCCGTCTGACGGTCGTACACCTGCAGGCGATGCCGCACGGTCGCCTCGCTGTCGTCCTCGCGCTGGTAGAGCTCCCCCCCGCACCGATCGCAGACACCCTCGCGCGTCGGCGGCGCCGACACCACGTGGAACGCGGTCTGGCACTGGCGACAGAGCCGGCGCCCGGTCAACCGGCGGACCAGCTCCGGCTCGGCGACCTCGAAGAAGAGCACGCCGTCGAGCTTCTGGCCGAAGTCCTTCAGCAGGCGATCGAGCGCCTCGGCCTGCGCGATGGTGCGCGGGAAGCCGTCGAGGATGAAGCCCGCGGCCGGCGTCGGGCTGGCGCAGCCGCTCGGCGATGAGCCCGACCATCACGTCGTCGGGGACGAGCGCGCCGCGTATCCATGATGCGCTTGGCCTCGCGGCCCAGCGGCGTGCCGGCCGCCACCGCGTCCCGCAGCATCTCGCCGGTGGCGACCTGCGGCACGCCCCACTCGCGCGCCAGGTCGCGGGCCTGGGTGCCCTTGCCGGCGCCGGGGGGGCCGAGGAAGATCAGTCGCACCCTCAGCTTCTCCGGGCGAAGGCGCCCGAGCGCGACTTGGAGCGCTTGAGGAAGCCCTCGTAGTTGCGCATGAGCAGGTGCGATTCCATCTGCCGCACGGTATCGAGCGCCACGCCCACGACGATGAGCAGGCTGGTGCCGCCGAAATAGAACGGCACGTTGAACCAGCGGATGAGCATGTCGGGCAGCACCGAGATGATCGCCAGGAACAGGGCGCCCGGCAGCGTGATCCGGGTCAGCACATGATCGATGTACTCGGCCGTCTTCTTGCCCGGTCGCACGCCCGGGATGAACCCGCCGTACTTCTTCATGTTGTCGGCCAGGTCGACCGGGTTGAACACGATCGCCGTGTAGAAGTAGGCGAAGAAGACGATCAGGCCCATGTACAGCACGGTGTAGGTGCACCTGGCCCGGGCTCAGCGCGTCGGCCACTCGCCTGCATCCACGCGTACGGCATGAACCGGGTGAGCGTGGCCGGGAACAGGATGAGCGACGAGGCGAAGATGACCGGAATGACGCCGGCCGTGTTGATCCGGAGCGGGATATGCGTCGATTGGCCGCCGTAGACCCGCCGGCCCACCACGCGCTTGGCGTACTGCACGGGGATCTTGCGCTGGCCCTCCTGCATGAGGACCACCGCCGCCGTCACCGCCACCATCAAGAACACGATGGCGCCGAAGACGAAGAGCTTCATCTCACCGGTCTTGATGAGGGTATAGGAAGCCTGGATCGCCGAGGGCAGCCGCACCACGATGCCCGCAAAGATGATCAGCGAGATGCCGTTGCCGATGCCCTTCTCGGAGATCTGCTCGCCGAGCCACATGATGAGCGCGGTGCCGGCGGTGAGCGTGATCACCGTCAGCAGCCGGAAGCCCCAGCCCGGATGCGGCACGATCGCCAGGCCCTCCGGGCTGCGCATGCCCTCGAGGCCATAGGCGATGCCAAGCGACTGCACCAGCGACAGCGCCATGGTGCCGTAACGAGTGTACTGGGTGATCTTCTTGCGCCCGGCCTCGCCCTCCTTGGCCAGCCGCTCGAGCGCGGGGATGACCACCGTCAACAACTGCAGGATGATCGAGGCCGAGATGTACGGCATGATCCCGAGCGCGAAGATCGACAGTCGCCGGAGGTTGCCGCCCGAGAAGAGGTCGACCATGCCGAGCAGCGTCCCCTGCACTTGATCGAAGAACTGGGCCAGGGCGGGGCCGTCGATTCCGGGGGTCGGGACGTGGGCGCCGATCCGGTAGGCGACGAGCAGGATCGTGGTGAAGATCACCCGCCGCTTCAGCTCGGGGATCTTGAAGATGTTCTGGAACGACTGCAGGCTCTCGATCACGAAGCCGCCGCCTTCTCCTTCTCGGGCAATACCTCGACGCGGCCGCCCTGGCCCTCGATCTTCGTCCGCGCCGACTCGCTGACCGCGTGCACGCGCACGGTCAGCGCGTGCGGCACCTCGCCGTCACCGAGGATCTTCACGCGCGCGCGCTGCGACCGCTTGATGAGGCCCGCCTTGGCGAGGCCGTCGGGATCGACCACGCCGCCGGCCGCGAACGCCTCCAGCGCCTTGAGGTTCACGACGGCGTAGCCGGTCCTGCCGCCGAACGGCGTGAAGCCGCGCTTGGGGATGCGGCGGTAGAGCGGCATCTGGCCGCCCTCGAATCCGTTGGTCTTGCCGCCACCCGAGCGGGCCTTTTGACCCTTGCTCCCCTTGGTCGACGTCTTGCCGTGGCCGGAGCCGGGCCCGCGGCCCACGCGCTTGCGACGGGCGACGGCCCCCGGGGCCGGGCGTAGCTCATCAAGCCTCATGGGTCACCTGCAGGACGTGCGGCACCTTGGCGATCATGCCGCGGATCATCGGGGTGTCGTCGTGGCTCACCTGCTGCCACATCCGCCGCAGGCCGAGGGCCTTGACGGTGCCCTCCTGCTTGGGGCTGAGACCGATGATGCTCTTGACCAGCGTGAGCTTAAGCTTCTTGCTTGGCACCGACCGTCTCCTCTGCCAGATTGCCGTCGCCGCCGCGCCGCCGCGCCGCGTGCAGATCTTGCAGTCGCTTGATCCGCCGGAGCGCGTCGATGGTGGCCTTGAGGACGTTGTGCGGGATTGTTCGACCCCAGCGTCTTGGTCAGGATGTCCTGCACGCCGGCCGCCTCCAGCACGGGACGCACCGCGCCGCCCGCGATGACCCCCGTGCCCTGCACGGCCGGCTTGAGGAAGACCCGGCCGGCACCGAAGTGAC
This sequence comes from uncultured Candidatus Rokubacteria bacterium, assembly GCA_963743355.1. Classification (GTDB taxonomy): domain Bacteria; phylum Methylomirabilota; class Methylomirabilia; order Rokubacteriales; family CSP1-6; genus AR5. The sequence continues at coordinate 1,520,623 of CAVUPM010000001.1, read as the reverse complement.
CGGTGATCTCGCAGGGGATCGTCGTGTCCTTGAGCGGGACGAAGATGAGGTCCTTCTTCGCGTGCTCGACCGCCTTGCGGATCGCCTCCGGCACCTCGTGGGCCTTGCCAAGCCCGACACCGACGTGACCACGGCCGTCGCCCACCACGACCAACGCGGTGAACGAGAACCGCCGTCCGCCCTTCACGACCTTGGCCACCCGGTTGATGGAGACGACCCGATCATTCAATTCCAGCACGCTGGGATCGATCTTCGCTTCCGCCACTCAGTTTCTCCTGTTCCCGTCCATCATCGAACCATCAGTCCCGTCACCTCGCGCCTCGTCCCGGTCCCGTTGCCTCGCGCGTAGGGCCGATGAAAATGGCCCCGGTCGCCAAGCGCTGCCCCACCATTTCGAGCGCGGGCTTTGCCCGCGCCTCCCGGGGGGAGGCGTCGGAGGGGGCCGCCGAGGCCCCCTCCGATCGAACGACGCAGATGGGCCATTTTCATCGGCCCGGCTAGAACACGAGGCCGCCGGCCCGCGCGCCATCCGCGAGCGCCTTGACGCGCCCATGGTACTTGTACCCGCCGCGATCGAACACGATGCGCTCGAGGCCCGCGGCCTTGGCCCGCTGGGCCAGCAGCTCGCCCACCGCCTTGGCGGCGGCCACGTTGCCACCTCGTGGCTGGCCGCTCCGGAACTCCTTGCTGCGACTGTCGGCGGCGACCAGTGTGCGTCCGGTCTCGTCGTCGACGATCTGGGCGTAGATGTGGTTGAGGCTGCGGAACACCGCCAGACGAGGCCGGGCCGCCGTGCCTCGAACCCAGCGCCGCAGGCGGTGATGCCGCTTGTCGCGCGGCCCCCGCTTGTCCTTGATGATCATTTCGCGCCCGCCTTCTTGCCGACCTTGCGGCGCACCGTTTCGCCCGCGTAGCGAATGCCCTTGCCCTTGTAGGGGTCGGGCTTCCGCAGCGACCGCAGCTTGGCGGCGGTCTCGCCGAGCACCGCCTTGTCGGCGACCTCGCAAGGTGATGGCCGTCTGCCTGTCGATCTCGGCCGTCACGCCGTCGGGCAGCGGGAACAGCACCGGGTGCGAGTAGCCGAGGGCCAGCTGGATGCTCTTGCCCTGCATCTGGGCCCGGTAGCCGATGCCGACGATCTCCAGCTTGCGCTCGAAGCCGTCCTTGACGCCGGTCACCATGTTGGCCACCAGCGCGCGGGCCAGGCCGTGCAGCGCGCGCGCGCGGCGGTCCTCGCCGCTGCGCTCGATGACGAGGGTGCCGTCGGCGACCCTGGGCGTCAGCCCGGCGGGCACCAGCTGGCTCAGCTTGCCCTTGGGGCCCTCGGCGCGGACGGTCAGGCCGTCGAGCTGGACCTTGACGCCCGGGGGGATCGGAATCGGTTTCTTGCCGATGCGAGACATATGGAAGCTCCTACCACACGTAGGCGAGGACTTCGCCGCCGACCTTCTGTTTGCGGGCCTCGCGGTCCGTGAACACGCCGCGCGAGGTCGACAGCAGCGCCACGCCCATGCCGGCCAGGATCGACGGGATCTTGTCGTGGGTCACGTAGACGCGGCGGCCCGGCGTGGATATGCGCACGAGCCCCGAGATCATCTTCTCGTTGCTGGTGCCATATTTCAGATACACGCGCAGCATGCCCTGCCGGCCGTCCTCGAGCACGCGGAAGTTCTTGATGAACCCCTCGTCCTTCAGCAGCTCGGCGATGCGCACCTTCAGCCGGGAGGACGGAATGTCGACCTTCTCGTGCTCGGCGTTGCTGGCGTTGCGGATGCGGGTGAGCAGATCGGCGATCGGATCGCTGCGCATTACCAGCTCGCCTTCACGATGCCCGGCACCTCGCCCTTGAGGGCGAGCTCACGGAAGCACAGACGGCACATCCGGAACTTCCGGAGATAGCCGCGGGGTCGCCCGCACAGCCGGCAGCGACTGTAGGCCCGGGTCGAGAACTTCGGGGTCGCCAGCGATTTCATGATCAGCGCAGTCTTGGCCATGATCTAGGACTCCCTGAACGGCATGCCGAGCTGCGCGAGGAGTGCCTTGGCTTCCTCGTCCGTCCGCGCCGTCGTCACGATGTTGATGTCCATCCCGCGCACCTTGTCGATCTTGTCGTAGACGATCTCGGGGAAGATCAGCTGCTCCCGCAGCCCCAGCGCGTAGTTACCCCGGCCGTCGAAGCCCTTGGGCGGCACGCCCTTGAAGTCGCGCACCCGGGGCAGGGCGATGTTCATGAGCCGGTCGAGGAACTCGTACATCCTGGCACCCCGCAGCGTCACCTTGGCCCCGATCGGCACGCCCTCGCGCAGCTTGAAGTTGGCGATCGACTTCTTGGCGCGGGTGACGATCGGCTTCTGGCCGGTGATCAGCTGGAGATCGGCGGTCGCGAAGTCGAGGATCTTGGCGTTGTCGCGGCCCTCGCCGACGCCCATGTTGAGCACGACCTTCTCGAGCCGCGGGCACCTGCCACACGTTGTCGTAGCCGCGCTCCTTCATGAGCGCCCCCGTCACCGTGCGAGCGAAGTGCTCCTTCAGCCGCGGCGGCACCTCGCCGGTGCCCTTGGGCCGCGTCTTCACCGTGGGCGCCTCGGGGGCGCCCTTGTCACCCCGGCGGGGCTGCTGTTGCGGCCGCGCCGGCCCCTTGCCGGCCGGCGCCTTCGGTGCGGGACTTCCGCCTGGCTTGGCCATGTCTCTAACCCTTGTCTATCGGCTCGCCGCACCGCTTGCAGGTGCGGACCTTGCGGCCGTCGCCGAGCACCTTGATGCCGGTCCGGGCCGGCTTGTCGCAGCGGCCGCAGATCGGCAGCACGTTGGAGAGCGCCAGCGGGCCCTCGCGCTCGATGATGCCGCCCTGTCGCAGCTTCTGGGTCGGCCGCTGGTGCTTCTTGATCATGTTGACGTGCTCGACCACGACCCGTCCCTTGTCGGTCAGCACGTGCAGCACCTTGCCGCGCTTGCCGCGCTCGCGGCCCGCGATGACGCCGACCGTATCGCCCCGTCGAACGTGAATCGCCTGCATATCAGAGGACCTCGGGTGCCAGCGAGATGATCTTGGTGAATTGCCGCTCCCGCAGCTCGCGAGCGACCGGCCCGAAGATGCGGGTGCCGACCGGATTCTCGTCGGGCTTGATCAGGACGACGGCGTTACGGTCGAAGCGGATGTAGGAGCCGTCGCGGCGCCGGACTTCCTTGACCGTCCGCACCACGACCGCCCGCGCCACCTCACCCTTCTTCACGGTGCCGTCGGGCGACGCCTCCTTGACCGCCACGATGACGGTGTCGCCGAGGGAGGCGTAGCGCTTGTTGGCGCCACCCATGACCCGGATGCACTGGACCTTCTTGGCACCCGAGTTGTCGGCGACGTCGAGCATGGAGCGCGGCTGGATCATGCCCGGGCCACGCGGGTCAGCACCTGGCGGATGCGCCAGCGCTTTTCCTTCGACAGCGGCCGTGTCTCCTCGATCAGGACCCGGTCGCCGACGTGGCTGGCGTTCTCCTCGTCGTGCGCTTTCAGCTTCTTGGACATCCGGATCACCCGCTGGTAGCGGGGGTGGCGGTAGACCCGCTCGATCCGCACCACCCGCGTCTTCTGCATGGCGTCGCTCACCACGACGCCCTCTCGCGTCTTCCGCTCGCCCACGAGCCTATCCCTTCGCTTTCTTCTTCGTCTTCTTGGTCGACTTCGCCGCGGCCGGCTTCTTGGCCTTGGCCGCCACCTTGGCGCGTGGCTTCCTCGCCGCCGCCTTGGCCGGCGCCGCCACCGGAGCGGGCGCCGGCGCCACGGCCGCCGCCACCGCCGCCGGGGTGCCGCCGCGCTCGCGGATGATCGTGTAGGCCCGGGCCAGGTCGCGGCGGACCTCGCCGATCCGCGACGGGTTCTTGGCCACGCCCATCGTCAGCTGGAACCGGAGATTGAAGACCTCCTCGGACAGCTCACGCACCTTCTGCGTCACCTCGTCGTCCGAGAGGTCGCGCCACCTGGCCGCCTTCATAGGGTCCGTGTCCGCGTGATGAACCTGGTCGCGATGCCCATCTTGTTGCCCGCAACCCGGAACGCCTCCTTGGCGACGTCGACGGTCACGCCCTCCATCTCGTAGAGGATGCGGCCCGGCTTGACGACGGCCACCCACTCCTCCGGGTTGCCCTTGCCCTTGCCCATCCGCGTCTCGGCCGGCTTCTTGGTGACCGGCTTGTCGGGGAACACGCGGATCCAGACCTTGCCGCCGCGCTTGAGGCTGCGGGTGAGCGCCACCCGGGCCGCCTCGATCTGGCGGTTGGTGACCCAGCCCGGCTCCAGCGCCTTGAGGCCGTACTCGCCGAAGGCGAGCGACGAGCCCCGCTGGGCCTTGCCGCGCATGTTCCCGCGCTGGGCCTTGCGGTACTTGACGCGCTTGGGCATCAGCATGACGTCGTCTCTCAGGCCTCGGCCGGCGCGGCAGGAAGCACCTCGCCCTTGAAGATCCAGACCTTCACGCCGATGGTCCCGTAAGTCGTGTGGGCGGTCGCGAGGCCATAGTCGATGTCGGCCCGGATCGTGTGGAGCGGCACCCGGCCGTCCCGATACCACTCGCGGCGCGCGATCTCGCCGCCGCCCAGCCGGCCCGCGCAGGCGATCCGGATGCCGTCGGCGCCGAGCCGGAGCGCGGAGGTCACGGCCTTCTTCATGGCTCGCCGGAACGCCACCCGCTTCTGCAGCTGCAGGGCGACGTTCTCGGAGACGAGCTGGGCGTCGAGCTCGGGGTGGATGACCTCCTCGATGTTGAGGTAGATCTCCTTGCCCGTCCGCATCTGCAGCTCGTTCTTGAGCTTCTCCACCTCGGAGCCCTTGCGGCCGATGATGATGCCCGGCCGCGCCGTGAAGATCGTGATACGCGCCCGGTTGGCCGAGCGCTCGATGTCGATCTTCGCGATGCCCGCGTGGTAGAGCTGGTCCTTGATGTGCCGGCGGATCTTGACGTCCTCGTGCAGCAGGTCGGCGTAGTTCTTCGTCGCGAACCAGCGCGACGACCACGTCCGCGTGGAGCCGAGGCGGAAGCCGATCGGATGTGTCTTCTGGCCCATCGCCTATTTCTTCCCCTTTGGCTTCGTTCGGCCCTTGCCCCGCGACGCGCCCGACGACGTCCGGCCCGGCCGCGCCCTGGCCGCGGGCGCCGCGGCCACCGGCGCCGTCGCGGCCGCCGGGACGTTGGCCGGGAGCCGGCGGATCCGCATGTGCCGCGGGCGCGTGAGGACGCCCCGGGTGCTGTGCACCTCGTCGCTCACCGCGATCGTCAGGTGGCTCATGCGGTGCTTGATGAAGAACGCGCGGCCCATGGCGCGCGGCTGCACGCGCTTGAGCGAGGGGCCGCCGTCGGCCACCGCCTGCACGACCCGCAGGTCGTCCAGGTTGCGCACCTGGTGATTGTGCTCCGCGTTGGCCACCGCCGAGCGGAGCACCTTCTCGATCAGGCGGGCGGCCGCCCGCGGCGTGAACGTGAGCGTCGCCAGCGCGTCGCCCACCGACTTACCGCGGATCTGGTCGAGGACCAGCCGCGCCTTGCGGGCCGACACGCGGACGAACCGCGCCCGAGCGCTCGTGATCATACCGGCCTACGACTTCCCAGTCGGCGTGGCGGAGGCCTTCTCGGCCTGACCGTGTGCCTTGAACGTCCGGGTGAGCGCGAACTCCCCGAGCTTGTGGCCGACCATGTTTTCGGTCACGTAGACCGGAATGAACTTCTTGCCGTTGTGCACGGCCAGCGTGTGGCCCACGAACTCCGGCGGGATCGTGGTGCGCCGTGACCAGGTCTTCAGGACCCTCTTCTGGCGCGTGCGGTTCAACTCCTCGACGCGCTCGTAGAGCTTCTCGTCGATGTACGGACCCTTCTTGAGCGAGCGTCCCATCCCGAGCTCCTATTTCTTCCGGCGCGTGACGATGAAGGCGTCGCTCGGCCTCGCACCGCGCCGCGTCTTGTAACCCTTGGTCGGCTTGCCCCACGGCGTCATCGGGTGGTTACCCTTGCCCTTGCCCTCGCCACCGCCCATCGGGTGATCCACCGGATTCATCACGGTGCCGCGCACGGTCGGGCGGAACCCCCGCCAGCGCACCCGCCCCGCCTTGCCGATGGAGACGTTCTCGTGGTCCAGGTTGCCGACCTGGCCGATCGTGGCCATGCACTCCAGGCCGACCAGTCGCACCTCGCCCGACGGCAGCCGCAGCGTCGCCCGGTCGCCCTCCTTGGCCAGCAACTGGGCCTGGGTACCCGCGCTGCGGCACAGCTGGGCGCCGCGGCCCGGCTGCAGCTCGACGTTGTGCACGAGCGTGCCGACCGGGATGTTCCGGATCGGCAGGGCGTTCCCCGGCACGATGTCGGCCTGCGGCCCCGACATCAGGGTGTCGCCGACCTTCAGGCCGTGGGTCGCGATGATGTACCGCTTCTCGCCGTCGCGATAGTGCAGCAGCGCCAGGTGGGCCGACCGGTTCGGGTCGTACTCGATGGCGGCCACCCGGGCGGGGATACCCAGCTTGTCGCGGCGGAAGTCCACCTGCCGCAGCATCCGCTTGGCCCCGCCGCCCCGGTGGCGGACCGTGATACGGCCGTGCCCGTTGCGGCCGTTCGTCCGCCGCTTGGGGGCGAGCAGGCTCTTCTCGGGCTCGGTCTTGGTGATCTCCTCGTACGTGACGTACGTGAGATAGCGCCGCGACGGCGACGTCGGCTTGACGGTGCGGATACCCATGGCGCTCAGGCCCCCTCGACGAGGTCGATCTTGTGGCCGGGCGCCAGCGTCACGATCGCCTTCTTCCAGTCCGAGCGCCGGCCCTGGAAGCGGCCCATCCGCTTCAGCTTGCCCTCGTAGGACGCGGTCCGGACGGCCGTCACCTTCACGTTGAACACGCTCTCGACCGCGGCCCGGATCTCGACCTTGTTGGCGTCGGGCCGGACGCGGAAGGCCACCGTGTTCAGCGTCTCCTTCTGCTGCATCGATTTCTCCGTCATCAACGGGCGGATCAGCACGTGCCGTGCATCCCTCATGACCCGAGCGCCTCCTCCAGCAACGTGAGGGCCGCGCGCTCGAACACAACTTGCCGCGCGTGCAGCACCTGGTACACGGATACGTGGTCCGGTGTCTCGACCGTCAGCCACGGTACGTTGCGGGCGGCCCGGAGCAGCGTGTCGCCCAGCGTCGCCACGACGACGAGCGTGGAGACCGGCCGCAGCCCGAGCTGGCCGAGGCCGGTGACCAGCGTCTTGGTCTTGCCGTCGGCACTCACGCTCTCCACGACCCGTAGCGTCTCTCCCGCGATGGTCGACGCCACGGCTTCTCGCAGTGCCTCGCGCCGCATCTGCCGCGGCATCGCCTTGTCGTAGCTGCGCGGCGTGGGGCCGAACGGCTTGCCGCCGCCCTTCCACTGGGTGGCGCGGATGCTGCCCTGCCGGGCGCGGCCGGTGCCCTTCTGCTTCCACGGCTTCCGGCCGCCGCCCGAGACCTCGCTGCGCCCCTTGGTGTCGTGGGTGCCGACACGGCGGTCGGCGAGCTCGCGGACGACCGCCTGGTGCAGCAGCGGGCCCTTGATCTCGACGCCGAACACGTCGGGCCGCAGCTCGAGCGTGCCGGCCTGCTTCCCCTTGCCGTCCAGGACCTGTACCGTCGGCATTATTTCTTGTCCGCCGCTTTCTGCTGCTGTTGCTTCGTGGTCTTGATCGACTTGCGGAGCATGACCAGCGACCCGTTGGCACCCGGCACCGCGCCGCGCAGTAGCACGAGATTCTGCTCCGGCATCACCCGGACGACGGACACGTTGAGCACGGTGCGTTGCACGCCGCCCATGCGCCCCGGCAGGCGGTGGCCGGGCCACACCCGCGAGGGATCCGACGAAGCGCCGATCGAGCCGGGGGCCCGGTGGAACATCGATCCGTGCGTCGAGTCGCCGCCGGACCAGCCAAAGCGCTTCACGCCGCCCTGGAAGCCTTTGCCCTTGGTGACGCCGATGACGTCGACGAACTCGCCGGCCGCGAAGAGGTCGGCGGTCACGGCCTTGCCGACCTCATAGCCCTGGAGCATCTCGGGCTTCTCGAGCCGGATCTCCCGGACGATCCGCATCGGCTCCAGGTTCAGCTTCTGGAAGACGCCCGCCGCCGGCTTGGACATCTTCTTGCGGCCGGCCTCGAAGCCGAGCTGGAGCGCGTCGTAGCCGTGGCTCTCCCTGGTCCGGATGCCGACGACGGTGCAGGGCCCGGCCTGGACGACCGTCACGGGGAGGTGATTGCCGTCGTCCCCGAACACCTGCGTCATGCCGACCTTGCGGCCGATCAGTCCTTCTTTGCGTGCCATGGGTTACACGATCCTCAATGCGCTGCGAAGGCTCAGAGTTTGATTTCGACGTCTACGCCGGCCGGCAGATCGAGCTTCATGAGCGAGTCGACGGTCTGGGGCGTGGGGTCGACGATGTCCAGCAGGCGCTTGTGCGTGCGCATCTCGAACTGCTCGCGCGAGGTCTTGTCGACGTGCGGCGAGCGGAGCACCGTCCACCGGTTGATGACCGTCGGCAGCAGCACGGGCCCGGCCACGCGGGCCCCGGTGCGACGAACGGTCTCCACGATCTCCTTGACCGACCGATCCAGGAGGTGATGATCGTACGCCTTGAGCCGGATGCGAATCTTCTGGTCGGTGGTTAGAGTCACCATGACCTACTCCGCGATCTCCGTGACGACGCCGGCGCCCACCGTCCGCCCGCCCTCCCGGATCGCAAACCGCAGCTCCTTCTCCATCGCAATCGGCATGATCAGCTCGATCGCCATCGTCACGTTGTCCCCCGGCATCACCATCTCCACCCCCGCCGGCAACGTGCACACCCCCGTCACGTCCGTCGTCCGAAAGTAAAACTGCGGCCGGTACCCGTTGAAGTACGGCGTGTGCCGCCCGCCCTCTTCCTTCGTCAGCACGTACACCTCGGCCTTGAACTTCTTGTGCGGCTTGATCGAGCCGGGCTTCGCGAGGACTTGGCCGCGTTCGACTTCTTCCTTGTCGATCCCCCGCAGCAGCGCCCCAATATTGTCCCCCGCCTGCCCCTCGTCCAGCAGCTTGCGGAACATCTCCACGCCCGTCACCACCGACTTGCGCGTGTCCCGGATCCCCACGATCTCGATCTCCTCGCCCACCTTCACGATCCCCCGCTCCACCCGCCCCGTCACCACCGTCCCCCGCCCCGTGATCGAAAATATGTCCTCGATCGGCATCAAAAACGGCTTCTCCACCGGCCGCGGCGGCGTCGGTATGTAGCTGTCCACCGCCTCCATCAGCTTCCAGATCGCCTCCGCCGCCTTCGCATCGTCCGGCTTCTCGTTCGCCTGCAGCGCCGACCCCCGAATCACCGGCACGTCGTCCCCCGGATAGTTGTACTTCTTCAGCAGCTCCCGGACCTCCAGCTCCACCAGGTCCAGAATCTCCGGGTCATCCACCATGTCCACCTTGTTCATGAACACCACCAGAAACGGCACGTTCACCTGCCGCGCCAGCAACACGTGCTCCCGCGTCTGCGGCATCGGCCCGTCGTTGGCCGCCACCACCAGAATGGCGCCGTCCATCTGCGCCGCCCCCGTGATCATGTTCTTGATGTAGTCCGCGTGCCCCGGACAGTCGATGTGCGCGTAGTGCCGCGCCGCCGTCTCGTACTCCACGTGCGCCACCGCAATCGTGATCCCCCGCTCCCGCTCTTCCGGCGCGTTGTCGATCGACCCGTACTCCCGCACCGCGATCGTCTTGTTCTTCGTGTGCAGCACCTTCGTGATCGCCGCCGTCAACGTCGTCTTGCCGTGGTCGATGTGCCCTATCGTCCCCACGTTCACGTGCGGCTTCGTCCGCTCGTACTTGGCCTTCGCCATCGTCTACCTTCCTCCGACTACGCTCTGTTCTCAGCGGGTTCCGGCGCGGGCGACGGGCTTGCCCGCGACCTTGGCCATGATTTCTTCGGAGATCGCCGTCGGGACCTCCTCGTAGCGGGCGAATTGCATCGTGTACGTCGCCCGCCCTTGGGTCATCGACCGCATCTCGGTCGCGTAGCCGAACATGGTCGCCAGCGGGACGTTGGCGCGGATCACCTGGGAGGTGCCGCGGGCCTCCATCGAGACGATGCGGCCGCGGCGGCTGTTGAGGTCGCCGACGATCGCGCCCATGTACTCCTCGGGCGTCACCACCTCGACGTCCATCACCGGCTCCAGGAGGGCGGGCTTGGCCTTCCGGCAGGCCTCCTTGAAGCCCATCGACCCGGCGATCTTGAAGGCCATCTCGGAGGAGTCGACGTCGTGGTAGGAGCCATCGGTCAGGAAGACCTTGATGTCCACCATCGGGTAGCCGGCCATGATGCCGGTCTCCATCGCTTCCTTGATGCCCTTCTCGACCGCCGGCACGTACTCGCGCGGCACCGAGCCGCCGATGATCTTGTTCTCGAACACGAAGCCTCCGCCGGCCTCGTTCGGCTCGACCTCGATGTACACGTCGCCGTACTGGCCGCGGCCGCCGGTCTGCCGCACGAACTTGCCCTGGGCCTCGCCCTTGCGGCGGATCGTCTCGCGGTAGGCCACCTGCGGCTTGCCGACGTTGGCCTCGACCCGGAACTCGCGCAGGAGGCGGTCGACGATGATCTCGAGATGGAGCTCGCCCATGCCGTGGATGAGGGTCTGCGACGTCTCCTCTTCCGTGGTCACCCGGAACGTCGGGTCTTCCAGGGCCAGGCGCGACAGGGCCACGCCGAGCTTCTCCTCGTCGGCGCGCGTCTTCGGCTCGATGGCCACCGCGATCACCGGCTCGGGGAACGTCATCGCCTCCAGCACGATCGGCTTGTCGGGGTCGCACAGCGTGTCGCCGGTCGTCGTCAGCTTGAGGCCGATGGCGGCGGCGATGTCACCGGCCTCGATCGCCGGGACCTCCTCCTTCTTGTTGGCGTGCATCCGGAGGAGGCGGCCGACCCGCTCTTTCTTGTCCTTGGTGGAGTTGTAGACGCCGGAGCCGGCCTCCAGCGTGCCCGAGTAGACGCGCAGGAAGACGAGCTGGCCCACGTGCTGGTCGTTCATGATCTTGAACGCCAGCGCGGAGAACGGTTCCGCGTCCGCGGCCTTGCGCTCTTCCGTCTCCCCGGTCTCGGGGTTGAGGCCCGTCACCGGCGGAATGTCGAGCGGCGAGGGCAGGTAGTCGATGACCGAGTCCAGCAGGGCCTGCACGCCCTTGTTCTTGAAGGACGCGCCGCAGATGACCGGGAACACCCGGAGCGCCATCGTGCCCTTGCGGACCGCCGCCTTCACCTCGTCGGGGGTGATCGCCTCGCCGTGGACGTACTTCTCCATGAGGTGCTCGTCCACCTCGGCGAGCCCCTCGATCATCTTCTCGCGGTATTCCTTCACCTGGTCGCGCAGATCGGCCGGGATCTCGACCTTCTTGAACTCCTTGCCCAGCGTCTCGTCACCCTCGTCCCACACCAGCGCGACCTCGTCGATGAGGTCGATGAGGCCCCGGTACTGGTCCTCGCGGCCCATCGGGAGCTGGATGGCGACGGGATGGGCGCCCAGGCGGCTGCGCAGCATGTCCAGGCACCGGTAAAAATCGGCGCCGACCCGGTCCATCTTGTTGACGTACACGAGGCGCGGCACGCGGTATTTGTCGGCCTGCCGCCACACGGTCTCCGTCTGGGGTTCCACTCCCGAGACCGCGTCGAGGATCGCGACGGCCCCGTCGAGCACGCGCAGCGAGCGCTCCACCTCGACGGTGAAGTCGACGTGCCCCGGCGTGTCGATGATGTTGATCCGGCAGTCCCGCCAGAAGCAGGTGGTGGCGGCCGAGGTGATGGTGATACCCCGCTCCTGTTCCTGCACCATCCAGTCCATGGTGGCGGTGCCCTCGTGGACCTCGCCGATCTTGTAGGACCGTCCGGTGTAGTACAGGACGCGCTCGGTCGTCGTCGTCTTGCCCGCATCGATGTGGGCCATGATGCCGATGTTGCGCGTCTTTTCCAGGGAGTACTGCCGCTCCACGTCCGCCCTCTTTCTCTATTCGCAGGGTCGCCCGACGGCTCGCACTGCGGTTCGACATGCGACGAGGGGGGTCAGCCTACGGCCCCCCTCGTGGAGTGATCTACGCTACCAGCGGTAATGTGCGAAGGCCTTGTTGGCCTCCGCCATCTTGTGGGTGTCTTCTCGTTTCTTGACCGCCATGCCCCGGTTGTTGGCCGCGTCCAGCATCTCGGCCGCCAGCTTGTCGGCCATGCTGCGCTCGGACCGCCGCCGGGCGGCGCCGATCATCCAGCGCATGGCCAGCGACGTCCGCCGGTCGGGGCGCACCTCGACCGGGACCTGATACGTCGAGCCGCCGACCCGGCGCGACTTCACCTCGACGGCCGGCTTGACGTTGTCGATCGCGGTCTTGAACATCTTCAGTGCTTCCTGCTTCGACCGGTCCTCGACGGACGTCATCGCGTCATACATGATGCGCTCCGCCGTCGACTTCTTGCCGCGGATCATCATGATGTTGACGAACTTCGCGACCAGGCGGCTCCCGTACTTCGGGTCCGGCAACACTTCCCGCTTCGCGGCCCCCGCCCGACGCATGGCCTACCCTCCGCCCTTCGGCGCCTTGGCGCCGTACTTCGAGCGGCTCTGCTTGCGGCCGGTCACCCCGGCGGTATCGAGCGAGCCGCGGATGATGTGATAGCGGATGCCCGGCAGGTCCTTCACGCGGCCGCCGCGGATCATCACGATCGAATGCTCTTGTAAGTTGTGGCCGACCCCCGGGATGTACGACGTGACCTCCTGCCCGTTGGTAAGCCGCACGCGAGCCACCTTGCGGAGGGCCGAGTTCGGCTTCTTGGGGGTCGTGGTGTAGACGCGGATGCAGACGCCCCGCTTCTGCGGGCATCCCTGCATGGCGGGCGTTTTCGACTTCTTACGCACCGCTTCACGACCCTGGCGCACGAGCTGGTTAATGGTCGGCATAGATCTCCATCGCCGGGAACGGCGACAAAACTCTCACGTTATAACCGAGTGACCCTGCGTTGTCAATGTGTTGGGGGCCACGACCTGGCCCCCAACCCCCCACCGCTCGGGGCGCCCCGGCGGAGCCGTGGCGCTCGTCCATCGACTTGGGGGCCACGACCTGGCCCCCAACCCCCCACCGCTCGGGGCGCCCCGGCGGAGCCGTGGCGCTCCTCGTATCCCGTTTCTTCATCCCGCGCTCAACCGGCGGCCGCGACCGAGCCTTCGCCGTCGGTGGGCTCGGCCGGCGTGGGCGGGTCAAAGCTCAGCATGCTGTCGAGCGGCTTCACGGCCTCGCCGCCCGGGGTCAGGACCTCGACCCGCGTGTAGTTGTTGAGCCCGGTGCCGGCCGGGATGAGCCGGCCGACGATGACGTTCTCCTTGAGACCACGCAGCTCGTCGGTCTTGCCGGAGATCGCCGCCTCCGTCAGCACCCGGGTGGTCTCCTGGAAGGAGGCCGCCGAGATGAAGCTGTCGGTCGACAGCGAGGCCTTGGTGATGCCGAGGAGCACCGGCTTGGCGGTGGCCGGGCGCTTGCCCTGGCTCAGCACCCGATCGTTCTCCTCCTGGAACACGAACTTGTCGACCAGCTCCCCGACGACGAAATCGGTGTCGCCGACCTCCTCGATGCGCACGCGCCGCAGCATCTGGCGCACGATGATCTCGATGTGCTTGTCGTTGATCGTCACGCCTTGGAGTCGGTAGACCTCCTGCACCTCGTTGACGAGGTATCGCTGGAGTTCCCGGTCTCCAAGAACCGCCAGGTAGTCATGTGGATTGGGTGAGCCGTCCATGAGCGCCTCGCCGGCCTTGACCCGATCGCCCTCGTGCACGCTGATGTGCTTGCCGCGCGGGATCAGGTACTCCTTGGCCTCGGCATTGTCCGCCCGGATCACGATCTTCCGCATGCCCTTGACGAAGCCGCCCATCTCCACGCGCCCATCGATCTCGGTGATGACCGCTTGTTCCTTGGGCTTCCGCGCCTCGAACAGCTCGGCCACCCGCGGCAGACCGCCGGTGATGTCCTTGGTCTTCGTCGTCTCCCGCGGGATCTTGGCGATGATGTCGGCCGCGAACACGTCGGCCCCATCGGCCACCGAGAGGTTGGCGCCCACCGGCAGCGGGTACCGGTGCCGCTCGGAACCGGTCGCGGGACCGGCGCCCTCGGAGTGCGCTCCGTAGATGATGACGCCGGGCTGCAGCCGGCCGTCGGCGTCCTCGATGATGACCTTGCGCGCGAGGCCGGTGACCTCGTCGAACTCCTCGCGCACGGTCACGCTCTCGATGATGTCCTGGTACTGCACCTTCCCGGTGAACTCGGTCAGGATGGGGTTGGTGAACGGATCCCACTCGACCAGCACCGTCCGGGTCTTGATCTTCGTCTCGGGCTTGACCTTGATCTTGGCGCCGTACACCACCGGGTAGCGCTCGCGCTCCCGGCCGCGCTCGTCGGCCACCGCGATCTCGCCGTTGCGGTTGGTGGCCACCAGGTCGCCGTCGCGGTTCACGACGGTCCGGAGGTTATGGAACTTCACGACGCCGGCGCTCTTGGCCTCGTGCTTGGAGGCCTCCACGACCCGGCTGGCGGTGCCGCCGATGTGGAACGTCCGCATCGTGAGCTGGGTGCCCGGCTCGCCGATGGACTGGGCGGCGATGATGCCGACCGCCTCGCCCAGCTCGGCCAGACGGCCGGAGCCGAGGTTGCGGCCGTAGCACAGCACGCAGATGCCCCGCTTGGTGTCGCAGGTCAGGGTCGACCGGATACGCACCCGCTCGAGGCCGGAGTCCTCGATCTTCTGGGCCAGCTCCTCGATGATCTCGGTGCTGCCCTGGACGATGATCTCCTGCGACAGCGGATCCCGCACGTCCTCGGCGGTGGTGCGGCCGAGGATGCGATCCCGGAGTGACTGGATGATATCGCCGCCTTCGACCAGCGGCGTCGCTTCGATGTACTTCACGGTGCCGCAGTCGTACTCGCTGACGATGACGTCCTGGGCCACGTCGACGAGCCGGCGCGTCAGGTAGCCGGAGTCGGCCGTCTTCAGCGCGGTGTCGGCGAGACCCTTGCGGGCACCGTGGGTCGAGGTGAAGTACTCGAGGACCGTGAGGCCCTCGCGGAAGTTGGACGTGATCGGCGTCTCGATGATCTCACCCGACGGCTTGGCCATGAGGCCGCGCATACCGGCCAGCTGGCGGATCTGCTGCTTGGAGCCCCGGGCGCCCGAGTCGGCCATCATGAAGATGGGATTGAACTCACCGCCCTGCTCGCCGTCCTCGAGCTCCTTGAACATCTGGTCGGCGATCTGCTCGGTGACGTGGGCCCAGACGTCGACGACCTTGTTGTAGCGCTCGCCGTTGGTGATGACGCCGTCCTGGTACTGGGTCTCGACCTCGTTGACCTGGGCCCGGGCGTTGTTGATCAACTGCTCCTTCGACGACGGGATGTGCATGTCGTCGATGCCGATCGAGAGGCCCGACAGCGTGGCGTAGCGGAAGCCGAGGTCCTTCAGCTCGTCGAGGAACTTCACCGTGACCTCGTTGCCGAGCTGGTTCATGCAGCGACCGACGAGGGCGGTGACCTCCTTCTTCTTCAGCTCCTGGTTCACGAAGCGCAGCGGCTCCGGCACGGTCTCGTTGAAGAGCGTGCGGCCCACCGTGGTGTCGACGATCTCGCCCTTCCAGCGCAGGCGGATGCGGGCCTGGAGGTCGACGTCCTCGTTGTCGTAGGCGATCCGGACCTCTTCGGGGTCGGCGAACAGCCGGCCCTCGCCCCGCACCGGGTGCTCCGGCGTGGACAGCCGTTCCTTGGTCAGGTAGTAGATGCCGAGCACCATGTCCTGCGTCGGCACCGCGATCGGCGCCCCGTTGGACGGCGACAGGATGTTGTTGGCCGACAGCATCAGCACCTGGGCCTCGAGCTGGGCCTCCATCGACAGCGGGATGTGGACCGCCATCTGGTCGCCGTCGAAGTCGGCGTTGAACGCGGTGCAGACCAGGGGATGGATCTCGATGGCCTTGCCCTCGACCAGGATGGGCTCGAAGGCCTGAATGCCGAGCCGGTGCAGCGTCGGCGCCCGGTTCAGCAGCACCGGGTGTTCCTTGATGACGTCGTCGAGGATGTCCCAGACTTCCGGCCGCTCCTTCTCGACGAACTTCTTGGCGGCTTTGATGGACGAGGCGATCCCTCGCTCCTCGAGCTTCCGGAGGATGAAGGGCTTGAACAGCTCCAGGGCCATCTTCTTCGGGAGACCGCACTGGTGGAGCTTCAGATAGGGCCCCACGACGATGACGGAACGCCCCGAATAGTCGACGCGCTTGCCGAGCAGGTTCTGACGGAACCGACCCTGCTTGCCCTTGAGCGTGTCGGACAGCGATTTCAGCGGGCGGTTGTTCGGCCCGGTGATGATCCGGCCGCGGCGGCCGTTGTCGAACAGGGCGTCGACCGCCTCCTGCAGCATCCGCTTCTCGTTGCGGATGATGATCTCGGGCGCCTTCAAATCCATCAGACGCTTGAGGCGATTGTTGCGGTTGATCACGCGACGATACAGGTCGTTGAGGTCCGACGTCGCGAACCGACCACCATCGAGAGGCACCAGCGGGCGCAGCTCCGGCGGGATGACCGGGATCACTTCGAGGATCATCCACTCCGGCTGGTTACCCGATTTCAGGAACGCCTCGATGACCTTGAGGCGCTTGACGATCTTCTTGCGCTTCTGGATCGAGGTCTCGCCCAGCATCTGAGCACGGAGATCGCGGGCCAGAGAGTCGAGGTCCATGTCGCGCAGCAGCTCGCGGATGGCCTCGGCGCCCATGCCGACCTTGAGGGCGTCGGGGCCATGCTCCTCGTGCAGCTTGCGAACCTTCTCGACTCCGACCAGGTCCTTCTTCTTGATGCCGTTGATCCGCGACTCCAGGCAGACGTACTCCTCGAAGTAGAGGATCTTCTCCAGCTCGCGCAGTGACATGTCGAGGAGCTGGCCGATGCGGCTGGGCAGCCCCTTGAAGAACCAGACGTGCGACACCGGCGAGGCCAACTCGATGTGGCCCATGCGCTCGCGCCGCACCCGCGCCCGCGTCACCTCGACCCCGCACTTGTCGCAGATGACGCCGGCGAACTTCATGCGCTTGTATTTTCCGCACGCGCACTCGTAGTCCTTGGTGGGCCCGAAGATACGCGCGCAGAACAGGCCGTCGCGCTCCGGCTTGAAGGTCCGGTAGTTGATCGTCTCCGGCTTCTTTACCTCGCCGTGCGACCAGTCGCGGATCTTCTGCGGCGCCGCCAGCTTGATTCGAATCGCGTCAAACGTGATGGGCTTCGCATGCCGATCGAGGATGCCCCACAGGTCCTTGGTAGGCTTGTCCTCTCTGATCAGGCTGCCGAAAGGCCGATCCGTCAGCATTCACACTCTCCTTTGTAGCGGGGGCCGTGAGGCCGGCTTGTACCGCGGGTGGCCTGCTCTAGAAGCGCGTGGCTCCGACACGCCCGATCGACCCGCTTCGGATCGACCCGGCCGTCCAACCGTTGCCGTTGGCTCCGTCGTTCCACTCAATTCCCTCACGACGCCTTCTTTCCATCTTTCGTGACCAGCTCGACGTCCAGGGCCAGGCTCTGCAGCTCCTTCACGAGCACGTTGAACGACTCCGGCGTGCCCGGCTCGAGGAAGTTCTCGCCCTTCACGATCGCCTCGTAGATACGGTTGCGTCCCTCGACATCGTCCGACTTCACGGTCAGCATCTCCTGTAGCGTGTGGGCGGCGCCGTACGCCTCCAGGGCCCACACCTCCATCTCGCCGAACCGCTGGCCGCCGAACTGGGCCTTGCCACCGAGCGGTTGCTGGGTGACCAGCGAGTAGGGCCCGATCGAGCGGGCGTGCATCTTGTCGTCCACGAGATGGGCCAGTTTCAAGATATAGATCTGGCCGACGGTGACTTCCTGGTGAAACGGCTTGCCGGTGCGGCCGTCGTAGAGCTGGGTCTTGCCCGACGTCGGCATGTTGGCCTGCTTGAGGTGCTCCTTGATCTCCTGCTCGGTGGCGCCGTCGAACACCGGGCTGGCCACCCACAGGCCGAGGGCGCGGGCCGCCCAGCCCAGGTGCGTCTCCAGGATTTGTCCGACGTTCATCCGCGAGGGAACGCCCAGCGGATTGAGGACGATCTCGACCGGCGAACCGTCAGGCAGGAACGGCATGTCCTCTTCCGGAAGGATCTTGGACACGACACCCTTGTTGCCGTGACGGCCGGCCATCTTGTCGCCGACCGACAGCTTGCGCTTCACGGCGACGTAGACCTTGACCATCTTGATGACGCCGGGCGGCAGGTCGTCGCCGCGGCGCAGGCGTCCGATGCGCTCCTCCAGCATCGAGTCGTAGATCGAGATCTGCTCTTCGGCGAGCTCCTCGATCCGCTTGACCATTTGGCCGAGGCCTTCGTCCTCCTTGACCTTCACCTTCTTCAGCTCGTTCCAGGAGAAGGTGTCGAGCTCCTCCCGCTCGATGCGGTCGTTCTTCTTGGTGACCCGCCGCATCTTGTTGGTGGGATCGAACAGCTCGTTGAGGGACGTCTTCCCTACGAGAAGGTTCTTGAGTTTTTGATCGCGCTCCATTTCGACCATGGCGATCTCATCTTGATAATCCTTCTCCAGGCGCCCGATCTCCTCCTCCTCGATCGACTTGGCGCGCTCGTCCTTGTCGACGCCCCGCCGCGAGAAGACCTTCACGTCGACGACGGTGCCCTCGATGCCGGGCGGTACCGTGAGCGAGGTGTCTCGAACATCGCCGGCCTTCTCGCCGAAGATCGCGCGGAGCAGCTTCTCTTCCGGCGTGAGCTGAGTCTCACCCTTCGGCGTGATCTTGCCGACCAGAATGTCTCCCGCCTTGACTTTGGCTCCGATCCGCACGATGCCGGAGTCATCGAGGTCCTTCAGCGCCTCCTCCGAGACGTTCGGGATGTCCCTCGTGACTTCTTCCTTGCCCAGCTTGGTGTCACGGGCCTGGACCTCGAACTCCTCGATGTGGATCGAGGTGAAGCGGTCGTCCTTGACCAGCCGCTCGGAGACGAGGATCGCGTCCTCGAAGTTGTACCCGCCCCACGGCATGAAGGCGACCAGCACGTTGCGGCCGAGCGCCAGCTCGCCCTGGTCCGTGGCCGGCCCGTCGGCGATGACGTCGCCGGGCGACACCTTCTGGCCCTTGCGTACGATCGGCTTCTGGTTGATGCAGGTATTTTGATTGGACCGGCGGTACTTGGTCAGGTTGAAGATGTCGAGCGGCAGGTCCTGGACGGGATCGGCCTTCTTCGACCGGCTCTCGGCCCGCACGACCACCCGGTCGGCCGACACGTACTCGACCACGCCCGGGCGCTTGGCCACCACCACCGAGCCCGAATCGCGCGCAACCACGTGCTCCATGCCGGTGCCGACCAGCGGCGCCTCCGGCTGCAGCAGCGGCACCGCCTGCCGCTGCATGTTGGAGCCCATCAACGCGCGGTTGGCGTCGTCGTTCTCGAGGAATGGAATCAGCGCGGCCGCCACCGACACCAGCTGCTTGGGCGAGACGTCCATGTAGTGGAGCTCTTCCGGCGCGACCATCCGGTACTCACCCGCCCGCCGAGCCGACACCCGCTCCTGCATGAACTTGCCGGTACGGTCGATCTCGGCGTTGGCCTGGGCGATGACGAACAGCTCTTCTTCCAGCGCCGTCAGGA
The DNA here is from genome assembly GCA_963743355.1 of uncultured Candidatus Rokubacteria bacterium. Classification (GTDB taxonomy): domain Bacteria; phylum Methylomirabilota; class Methylomirabilia; order Rokubacteriales; family CSP1-6; genus AR5. The sequence continues at coordinate 1,500,923 of CAVUPM010000001.1, read as the reverse complement.
AGATGATCTCGTCGGTGACCCGGCCGGCGGCCACCTTGCGATACGGCGTCTCGATGAAGCCGAACTCGTTGGTGCGCGCGTACGTCGACAGCGACGAGATGAGGCCGATGTTCGGGCCTTCCGGCGTCTCGATCGGACAGATCCGTCCATAGTGGGTTGGGTGCACGTCGCGCACTTCGAATCCGGCGCGTTCCCGCGACAGACCCCGCGGTCCCAGGGCCGACAGCCGCCGTTTGTGCGTCAGCTCGGCCAGCGGGTTCGTCTGGTCCATGAACTGCGAGAGCTGCGACGACCCGAAGAACTCCTTGACCACCGCGGAGACGGGCTTCGCATTGATCAAGTCATGCGGCATGAGATTGGTGATGTCGGAGATCGACATCCGTTCCTTCACCGCCCGCTCCATCCGGGTGAGACCGACCCGGAACTGGTTCTCCAGGAGCTCACCCACCGAACGCACCCGGCGGTTGCCGAGGTGGTCGATGTCGTCGGTCGGCTTGCTGCCCAGCTTGACCATCAGCAGGCGCCGGATGACCGACACGATGTCCTCGCTCCGCAGCGTCTTGTTGCCGAGCGGGGCGTCGATCTGCAGCTTCATGTTGATCATGAAGCGGCCGACGCGGGCCAGATCGTAGCGGCGGGCGTCCATGAACATGCCGCGGAACAGCGCCCGCGCCGACTCCACGGTGGGTGGATCGCCGGGCCGCAGCTTGCGGTAGATCTCGACCAGCGCCTCGTCGGGGTTCTTGACGTGATCGCGGGCCAGCGTCTCGTACATCGAGGCGTCGATCTTGCCGGGGCTGAGCACCAGGAGCTTGAACGGCGCCACCCGCCGGCTCATCACCTGCGTGAGCGCCGTCGACGTCAGCTCGGTGTTGGTGCCCACCAGGACCTCGCCGCTCTCGGTGTCGACGATGCGGGTCGCCGTGCGCCGGCCCACCAGCGCCTCGGCCCGGACCGGGACCTTCTCGACGTTGGCCTCGATCAGCTTCTCGACCAGCTTGGCGTTGAGCACCTTGCCGGCCGTGACGATGGGCTCGCGATGGCGGGGGGGCTTGACGTCGTCGGCCACCTTGGCCCCCACCAACGCCTCCGGGTGCACGCGCACCCAGGCGTTGCCGTCCTCGAAGCTGAGCACCTCCTCGGCGTCGTAGAACTGGGCCAGGATCTCCTCGTCGGAGAGGACGACGTTCTTCTCCAGGAACCAGAACGCCCGGAGATAGGCGGTGGCGTGCATCTTCCGTCGCCGGTCGACGCGCACGTGCAGCAGGTCGTTGGCGTCGAAGTCGAACTCCACCCACGACCCGCGGTACGGAATCACCCGCGCCGAGTAGAGCGGCTTGCCGGACGCCAGGGTCTTACCCTTGTCATCGTCGAAGAACACACCGGCCGAGCGCTGCAGCTGGCTGACCACCACGCGCTCGGTGCCGTTGATGATGAACGTGCCCTTGTCCGTCATCAGCGGCAGCTCGCCCAGGTAGACCTCCTGCCCGCGCTGCTCACGGATGGTGCGTGTCTTCGCTTCCTTGTCGTGATCGAACACGACCAGCCGGAGCGTGACCTTCAGGGGGATGGCGAACGTCATGCCCCGGTCGTGACACTCCTCCACCGTGTATTTCGGATCGCCGAAATGGTACGAGTCGAACTCGAGCAGCGCGTTGTCGTTGTAGTCGGCGATGGGGAACACCGACTTGAACACCGCCTGGAGCCCGATCTCTTCCCGGCGCTCGGCGGAGATGTCCTTCTGCAGAAACGTCTCGTAGGACCGCTTCTGCACCTCGATGAGGTTCGGGATCTCCACGATGGAGGGGATCTTCCCGAAGTCCCGACGACTGCGACGCCCGCACTGAATCGTGCCTGCCATGGCTTCTCCTGAGGATTAGAGGTTTCGTCCGACCGTTGGCCTGCCCGCGGGCACGGCTACTTGACCTGGACGGTGGCCCCCTGCTCCTCGAGCTTCTTCTTCATGTCCTCGGACTCGGCCTTGGTGACCTTCTCCTTGACCGCCTTCGGCGCGCCGTCCACGAGATCCTTGGCCTCCTTCAGCCCGAGACCCGTGAGCTCGCGCACGACCTTGATGACCTGGATCTTCTTCTCGCCGGCCGCCATGAGCATGACGTCGAACTCCGTCTTCTCCTCGGCCGCCGCCGCCCCCCCACCGCCGGCCGCCGCGGCGCCCGGCATCGCGGCCACCGCCATCGGCGCGGCCGCCGACACGCCCCACTTCTCCTGGAGCATCTTGGAAAGCTGCGCGGCTTCCAGCAGCGTCAGCTTGTCGAGTTCCTCGGCGATCTGTTCGACATTGGCCATGTGACTGAATCCCCCTGTGTGTTGTCGTTACTCGGCGGCGGGGGCGGATTTCCCCCGCTGCTCCAGGACGTAAACGAGCTCGCGCGGCGGCGCCTGCAGCAGGCCCACGAGCTGGGTGAGCGGTCCGGTGAGGACACCGACGATCTGAGCGCGCAGCGCCTCCCGCGACGGCAGGTCGGCCAGCGCCTTGAGCCCGGCCGGCTCCAGCACCTGGCCGTCCACGACGCCGACCTTGAGGACGAGCGCCTGGTTCGTCCGCGCGAACGTCTGCAGCGTCTTGGCGACGCTGACCGGATCGCCCGTGGCCAGCACCATCCCGGTCGGGCCGGTGAGCGAGGCGCTCAGGCCGGCCAGATCCGACGAGGCGATGGCCAGCCGGGCCAGCCGGTTCTTCACGATCTTGTACTCGGCCGACACCGCCTTGAGCTGCTTGCGGAGATCGGAGAGCTGCTGCACGGTCAGCCCGCGGTACTCGGCGAGGAGCACCGTCTTGACGCCGTTCAACCGCGTTTTCAGACCCTCGACCGTCTCGACCTTCTCTTGCGTAGGCACGCCGTGCTCCTCAGCTCGTCGCTTTCTTGAACAGGTTCGCGACCGCCTGGGCGTCGAGCGGCACCCCGGGGCTCATCGTGCTCGACACCGTCAGCGACCGGAGATACGTGCCCTTGGCGGCGGCCGGCTTGGCCCGCACGATCGCCTCGATCAGCGCCATGGCGTTGTCGTGGAGCTGCTGCTCGTTGAACGACCGCTTGCCGACCGGCGTGTGGACGTTGCCGGCCTTGTCCACGCGGAACTCGATCTTGCCGGCCTTGGCCTCGCGCACCGCGCGGGAGACGTCGAACGTCACCGTGCCGAGCTTGGGGTTCGGCATGAGGCCGCGGGGCCCGAGCACCTTGCCGAGGCGACCCACCTGGCCCATGAGGTCGGGGGTCGCGATGGCGGTGTCGAAGTCCATCCAGCCGCCCTGCACGCGCTCGACGAGATCCTCGGCGCCCACCACGTCGGCGCCGGCCTCCCGGGCTTCCCGCTCGCGCTCGCCCTTGGCGAAGACGGCGACCCGCACCGTCTTGCCGATGCCGTGGGGCAGGACGACCGCGCCCCGCACCATCTGATCGGCGTGCTTGGGGTCGACGCCGAGGCGGAACGAGAGGTCGACCGACTCGTCGAACTTGGCGGCCGGCATCGCCTTGAGGATGCCGATCGCCTCCTCGAGCGAGTACTGCCGGTCGACCGCGATCTTACCCGCGGCCGTGTCGTAACGCTTGCTCACCATCGTTGCCATAGCGATCTCCTAGCTCGTCTGCACATGGGGGCCCCGATATGGCCCCCAAGCCCCCGAACGCTCGTCACGCCTCGGCTGAGCCGAGGCTCTCCTCGAAAATCTGCCAGCCACCTAGACGACCTCGATGCCCATGCTGCGAGCGGTGCCCTCGATGATCCGCATCGCGGCATCGACGTTGTCCGTGTTGAGGTCGACCAGCTTGGTCTGGGCGATCTCCCGGACCTGGGTCCGCGTGACCTTGCCGATCTTGTCCTTGTGGGGCACCGCCGAGGCCTTGGCGATCCCCGCCGCCCGCTTGAGCAGCACCGCCGCCGGCGGCGTCTTCACGATGAACGTGAAGGACCGGTCCGCATAGATCGTGACGACCACGGGCAGGATCAGTCCTTCCTGCGTGTTCGTCTGCGCGTTGAAGCCCTTGCAGAACTCCATGATGTTGACGCCGTGCTGGCCGAGCGCGGGGCCCACCGGCGGCGAGGGATTGGCCTTGCCGGCCGGGATCTGCAGCTTGACCATCGCCTGGACTTTTTTCACAGTCGCTCCACCTGGTAGTACTCGAGCTCGACCGACGTCGGCCGGCCGAAGACGGGCACGACCACCTTCATCCGCCCGCGCTCGGGATTCATGTCCTCGACGACACCCTGGAAGTTCACGAACGGCCCGTCGATGACGCGCACCTTGTCGCCCCGCTGGAAGACCGACTTCGGCTTGGGCTTCTCGGCGCCCGCCTCCATGTTGCGCACGATCTCTTCGACCTGGTCGGGCGGCAGCGCCACCGGCTTGTTCCCGGAGCCGACGAAGCCGGTGACCTTCGGCGTCGACCGCACGAGGTGCCAGGTCTCGTCGGTCAGCTCCATCTCGACCATCACGTAGCCGGGGAAGAACTTCTGCTCGGTCTCCCGCTTCTGCTTGTTGCGGACCTCGACCACCTTCTCGGTCGGCACCAGGACCCGGATGATCTTCTCGCCCATGCCGAAGATCTTGGCGCGCGACTGGATGGCCTCGGCGACCTTGTTCTCGAAGCCCGAGTACGTGTGGACGACGTACCACTGCTTGTTCGTCGTCGTCGCTTCGCCGCTCATCTCAGATTCCTTTCCGCCCGCCGCCCAGGATCCACTCGACCACCCGCGCCAGCGCGATGTCGACCGCGCCCAAGAAGAACGCGAGCACGACGGTGACGACGATCACCACCACGGTCGAGTTCACGAGCTCCTGGCGGGTCGGCCACGTGACCTTGCGGAACTCCGCCAGGACATCCTGCACGAACTCCTTGACGCGCCCGATCACTCCCTGCATGCCCTCGATCTCTTCCCTCGACCTCTGCGATCCCTGTGTCAATGGCAGGGGTGGAGGGATTCGAACCCCCATCCCCCGGATTTGGAGTCCGGTGCTCTAGCCGTTAGAGCTACACCCCTATCTGCCTTGTGAGGGGGGCTTCGCCCCCCTTCCCAACCTCCCCCCAGGATTGCGCCGGCAAAGCCGGCGCTCGAAGCGGCCCATCGGCTACTTCGTCTCCTTGTGGGGGGTGTGCTTTCGGCACCATTTGCAGTACTTCTTCAGCTCCATGCGGTCCGGATGCGTCCGGCGGTTCTTGGTCGTGCTGTAGTTGCGGCGCTGACAGGTGCCGCAGGCCATGGAGATGATGTCGCGCATGACTTACTCCGCGATCTCCGTGACGACGCCGGCGCCCACCGTCCGCCCGCCCTCCCGGATCGCAAACCGCAGCTCCTTCTCCATCGCAATCGGCATGATCAGCTCGATCGCCATCGTCACGTTGTCCCCCGGCATCACCATCTCCACCCCCGCCGGCAACGTGCACACCCCCGTCACGTCCGTCGTCCGAAAGTAAAACTGCGGCCGGTACCCGTTGAAGTACGGCGTGTGCCGCCCGCCCTCTTCCTTCGTCAGCACGTACACCTCGGCCTTGAACTTCTTGTGCGGCTTGATCGAGCCGGGCTTCGCGAGGACTTGGCCGCGTTCGACTTCTTCCTTGTCGATCCCCCGCAGCAGCGCCCCAATATTGTCCCCCGCCTGCCCCTCGTCCAGCAGCTTGCGGAACATCTCCACGCCCGTCACCACCGACTTGCGCGTGTCCCGGATCCCCACGATCTCGATCTCCTCGCCCACCTTCACGATCCCCCGCTCCACCCGCCCCGTCACCACCGTCCCCCGCCCCGTGATCGAAAATATGTCCTCGATCGGCATCAAAAACGGCTTCTCCACCGGCCGCGGCGGCGTCGGTATGTAGCTGTCCACCGCCTCCATCAGCTTCCAGATCGCCTCCGCCGCCTTCGCATCGTCCGGCTTCTCGTTCGCCTGCAGCGCCGACCCCCGAATCACCGGCACGTCGTCCCCCGGATAGTTGTACTTCTTCAGCAGCTCCCGGACCTCCAGCTCCACCAGGTCCAGAATCTCCGGGTCATCCACCATGTCCACCTTGTTCATGAACACCACCAGAAACGGCACGTTCACCTGCCGCGCCAGCAACACGTGCTCCCGCGTCTGCGGCATCGGCCCGTCGTTGGCCGCCACCACCAGAATGGCGCCGTCCATCTGCGCCGCCCCCGTGATCATGTTCTTGATGTAGTCCGCGTGCCCCGGACAGTCGATGTGCGCGTAGTGCCGCGCCGCCGTCTCGTACTCCACGTGCGCCACCGCAATCGTGATCCCCCGCTCCCGCTCTTCCGGCGCGTTGTCGATCGACCCGTACTCCCGCACCGCGATCGTCTTGTTCTTCGTGTGCAGCACCTTCGTGATCGCCGCCGTCAACGTCGTCTTGCCGTGGTCGATGTGCCCTATCGTCCCCACGTTCACGTGCGGCTTCGTCCGCTCGTACTTGGCCTTCGCCATCCCTCGTTACCTCCCGTTCACCGCGGCGATCACTGCCGCCGAAAGACTGGAGCCCATGTCCGGGTTTGAACCGGAGACCTCGTCCTTACCAAGGACGCGCTCTGCCAACTGAGCTACATGGGCCCGAAGGATTCCCTCGTGCCGATCTCTGGAGCGGGAAACGGGATTCGAACCCGCGACCCCCAGCTTGGAAGGCTGGCGCTCTACCGCTGAGCTATTCCCGCAAACGTCGTCGACCATCGCCAATACAATGGTGGGGAGGGGAGGATTTGAACCCCCGAAGGCGTACGCCAGCAGATTTACAGTCTGCCCCCTTTGGCCACTTGGGTACCTCCCCGAACGCGCCGGCATGGCGATGAGAGACCTCTCGAGCAAAGAACGTCCTCAAGCTGGCGCTGGCGGGAGGATTTGAACCCCCGACCCACTGCTTACAAGGCAGTTGCTCTGCCCCTGAGCTACGCCAGCACAGGCAAAGTTCCATTCTAGTTCGTGTTGCTGATACGTCAAGGAGTTTCGGGGTCTTGAGCGCGCTGACGGGCCACTTCGTAGCAGAGGGCAGCCCCCGCGGCGGCGACATTGAGCGATCCGACCCCCCCTCGCATCGGCACGGAAACCAGGACGTCACACGCCCGGGCCACCAGGGGCCGGAGCCCTTCGCCCTCGCTCCCCAGCACCAGGCAGAGCGGCCCTTTCAGGTCCGCAGACCATGGGGGCAACCCTCCCTCCGCGGCGGCGCCATAGATCCAAATACCAGACTTTTTTAGTTTTTCGAGGGTGTTGACCAGGTTCGTCTCGCGGGCGACGGCCACGTACTCGAGCGCCCCCATCGCGGTTCGCGCCGCGGCCTCGGTGAGCCCTACGGCGTGGTGCTTGGGCACGATCACCCCGTGGACCCCGAACGCGTCGGCGGTCCGCAGCAGGGCCCCGAGATTCCGCGGATCCTGGACCTGGTCCAGGGCGAGGAAGAAGGGCACCTGGTGACGACGGGCCGGTAAAACCAGGAGGTCCTCCAGGTCGGCGTAGTCGGCGGCCGCCACCCGGGCCACGACTCCCTGGTGATCCGGGGTGCCGGCGATGGCCGTGAGCTGGTCCCGCGTCCGATAGGAGACCTTGATCCCGGCCCGACGCGCCAGCGCGACGATCTCGGAGAGCGGTCCCCGCGCGCCCGCCAGCACGGCGATCTCATCGGACCGCCGGCTGCCGCTGCGCAGCAGCGCCAGCACGGGGTTGCGGCCGCAGACGCGGTCCTCGCTCACCGGCCCTTCCACCTCCACACCGTCCCCGCGGGCTTGTCCTCGAGGATGGCTCCGAGCTGCTCGATCTCGGCTCGGATCTCGTCGGCACGCTTGAAGTTCCGGTCGCGACGGGCCGCCGTCCGCACTTCGATGAGCCGGTCGATCTGGGCCTCGTCCAGCCCGCCCCGCCGGGGGCCCTGCAGGCCGAGCGCGCCGGCCAGCGTCGTCAGCTCCTCGGCGCCTCGTACCAGCGCGGGCGGACTGATCTCCGTCGATCGCAGCGCCCGGCTGAAGTCGAAGAGGGCGCCCAGCGCCTCCGGCGTGTTGAAGTCGTCGTCCATCGCATCGACGAACCGCTGGCGGAAGGCCGCGAGCTCGGCCGGCAGCGGCTGGCCCGTCGTCGGCCCGGCGGCGGCGTGCTTGGCCGCGTCGTCGATCGGCCGCCACAGTCGTTCCAGCGCCCGCGCGCTGTCCTCCACGCGCTCCTCCGACCACTCGAGCGGGCTTCGATAGTGCGTGCCGAGCAAGAACAGCCGGAGCGCGGCCGGATCGTGTCGGGCGACCAGGTCGCGGATCGTCAGGGTGTTGCCCAGCGACTTGGACATCTTCTCCCGGCCCATGTTCACCATGCCGTTGTGCACCCAGTAGCGCGCGAACGGCTTGCCGGTGTCCGCCTCGGTCTGGGCGATCTCGCACTCGTGGTGGGGGAAGATCAGGTCCTCGCCGCCGCCGTGGATGTCGAACGACTCGCCGAGGTAGCGCACCGCCATGGCCGAGCACTCGATGTGCCAGCCGGGCCGACCGGAGCCCCACGGGCTGTCCCAGGCCGGCTCGCCCGGCTTGGCCGATTTCCACAGCGCGAAGTCGCGGGGGTCGCGCTTGCGCTCGTCCACCTCCACCCGGGCGCCGGCCTGCAGCTCGTCGAGGTTCTTGCCGGAGAGCTTGCCGTAGGCCGGGAAGCGGCGGACCTCGAAGTACACGTCGCCGTCCACCACGTAGGCGTAGCCCCCGGCGATGAGGCGCTCGATCAGACCGATCATCTCCGGCAGGTGCTCGGTCGCCTTCGGCTCGACGTCGGGCGCCAGCACGCCGAGGGCGGCCATGTCCTCGTGAAAGGCGGCGATGTTGCGCTCGGACACCACGCGGGCCGCCACGCCCTCCTGGCCGGCGCGCCGGATGATCTTGTCGTCGATGTCAGTGAAGTTGCGCACGAACGTGACGCGGTAGCCGGCGAAGCGCAGGTAGCTGCAGATCACGTCGAAGACCATCAGCATCCGCGCGTGGCCGACGTGGGAGAGGTCGTAGACCGTCACCCCGCACGAGTACATCTTGATCTCGCCCGGAGTCATGGGAACGAGCTCCTCCTTCGTTCGCGTCATCGTGTTGTAGATCTTCATTGGCCTCGGAGGGGGGCTACGCCCCCCTTCCGAACCTCCCCCCAAGGATTGCGCCGGCGGAGCCGGCGCTCGGAGCGACAGTTCATTCGGGCACGTCCACACTCACCACCGCCATGGCGGCAATTCCCTCGCGTCGCCCGAGCAGGCCGAGGCCTTCCGGGCTCTTTGCTTTGACGCTGACGCGCTCCACCGGGATGCCGAGGACGTCGGCGAGGCGCTTGGCCATCTCGGGGAGGTGGGGGGCCAGCTTGGGCGCCTGGGCCAGCACCGTCGCGTCGACGTTGATCAGCGTCGCGCCACGGCCGCGCACCAGCTCGATCACCTGGCCCAGCAGGAGCAGGCTCGAGACGCCGCGCCAGCGTGGGTCGGTGTCGGGAAAGTGGCGGCCGAGATCGCCCAGCGCCAGGGCGCCGAGCAGAGCCTCGCCCGCTGCGTGCGCCAGCACGTCGGCGTCGGAGTGGCCGTCGAGACCCACCTCCGACGGGACGGTCACCCCGCCGAGGATCAGAGGACGGCCAGCCACCAGGGGGTGCAGGTCGAAGCCGAAGCCCACGCGGTTCATCGCCGGCCCCGGGCCCGCCGAAGATCCTGGGGCGTGGTGATCTTGACGTTGCCGGCCAGCCCCGGCACCACCCGCACGGGCTGGCCGAGCCACTCCACCAGCATCGCGTCGTCGGTGGCGACCACGCCGTCGCGCCGCGCCTTGTCGTGCGCCTCCCGCAGGAGCGCGCTCCGGAACGCCTGCGGGGTCTGCACCGCCCACAAGCCCGAGCGGTCCAGCGTCGTCTCCACGACGCCGTCCCGCACGCGCTTGATCGTCTCGGCGATGGGCAGCGCGCAGATGGCCGCCCCGTGCGCGGCTGCCGCCGCGACCACCGCGTCGATGAGCCGCCGGTCGATGAAGGGGCGCACGGCGTCGTGCACCACCACGATGTCGACCTCGCCCGGCAGTGCTTGCAGCGCCTGCCAGACCGACTCCTGCCGGGTGGCCCCGCCGGCCACGACCTCGACCGGCCGGGGGCCGGATCGCGCGACGAGCCGCCGCGTGCGGGCCAGATGCTCGGCCGGCGCGGCGACGACGATCGCGCGCACGCCGGGGTGCCGTCGGAAGTGGGTCAGCGTCCGTGCCAGGATGGTGGCGCCACCGAGACTCAGGAACTGCTTGGGCGTGCGGTGGCCCAGGCGGGTGCCGATGCCGCCCGCGGGGACGAGCACGGCGATGCTAGGCATCGCCCCCTCCCGGCTCGTCGCCGCGCGGCCGCGCGAAGATCATCCGGCCCGCCGAGGTCTGCAGCGCGCTGGTCACCACCACGTCCAGCGGCTGCCCGATGAAGCGCTTGCCTCCCTCGACCACCACCATCGTGCCGTCGTCGAGGTAGGCGACGCCCTGCCCAGCCTCCTTGCCCTCGCGCACGACCTGCACCGGCATGCTCTCGCCTGGCAGCGCCGCCGGCTTGAGGGCCGTCGCCAGCGCGTTGAGATTGCCGACGGCGACGCCGGCCACGGCGGCGACCCGCCCGAGCCCGGTGTCGTTGGTCAGCAGCCGGGCGCCGCGGACGCGGGCCAGGGCCACCAGCTTGGCGTCGACCTCCGCGATGTCCGGGAAGTCGGTGTCGACGAGATCCAGTCGAACGGCGGCGCTCCGCCGTAGCCGGTCCAGCACGTCGAAGCCGCGCCGCCCACGGTTGCGGCGAAGCGTATCGCCGGTGTCGGACAGCCGCTGCAGCTCGCGCACGACGAACTGCGGCACGATCACCGTGCCGTCCAGGAATCCGGCCTCCGCGATGTCCGCGATGCGGCCATCGATCAGCACCGAGGTGTCGAGCACCCGCGCAGCGCCCTCGGCCGCCGGCCGCAACGGCGCCGACAGCTCGGCCGCCCGGCGCGCGGCTACCGCGCCCCCGACCCAGGCGCCGAGCAGGGCGACGGCGCTCCGCACCGCCGGCGCGGCGCTTCCGACCAGCGGGGCCAGCGCCACGCCCAGTGCGAGTCCGGTCAGCAGGCCGGCGATGGCACCCCCCGTCGTCCACAGCAGGGGCCGGAGCGGCGCCGCACCGGCGGCGATCTCCAGCACCACGGCGACCACGGCGGCGCCGCCGCCGAGGAGGGCGCCGGCCAGCGAGCCGTGTCCCAGGGAGGGCGCGAGCGCGCACCCCGCCGCGGCGCCGGCGACGATCACGAGCAGGCGGCCGACGACGAGCACCATCAGCCCAGCAGCGCGCCGAGCGCGTCGCTCACGGTGGCCACGCCCTTGACCGGCAGCGGCAGGGCGCCGTCCACGTTGCTGCGCGGCACGATCGCCGACTTGAATCCGAGCTGGGCGGCCGCCCGCAGCCGCACCTCCACGCCGCTCACCGCCCGCACCTCGCCGGTGAGCCCGACCTCGCCGAGGATCAGCACGTCACCCGGCACCGGCCGCTCCAGGTAGCTCGAGGCCGCCGCGATCACGATGCCCAGGTCGGCGGCCGGCTCGACGACTCGGCCGCCGCCCGCCACGTTGACGAAGACGTCCTGGTTGCCGATCGGCAGCCCCGCGCGTTTCTCGAGCACGGCGAGCAGCACGCAGACGCGGTTGTAGTCGGCGCCGAGCACGGTGCGGCGCGGCGTGCCGAACGAGGCGCGGGCCACCAGCGCCTGCAGCTCCAGCAGCAGCGGCCGCGTACCCTCGAGGGCGGATACGATGACCGAGCCGGGGGCGTCGGCGGGCCGCTCGGCCAGGAAGAAGCCGGACGGGTTCGGCACCTCGATGAGGCCCCCGGCCGCCATCTCGAAGACGCCGATCTCGTTGGTGGAGCCGAAGCGGTTCTTCACCGCCCGCAGCACGCGATAGGCGTGGTGCTGCTCACCCTCGAAGTAGAGCACGGTGTCGACCAGGTGCTCGAGCACGCGGGGGCCGGCCAGCGATCCGTCCTTGGTGACGTGACCCACCAGGAAGGTGGCGATGCCGCGCCCCTTGGCGAGCGTCATCAGGCGGGCGCCGCACTCGCGGACCTGGGCCACGCTGCCCGGGGCGGATTCCAGATCGGGAAGGAAGACGGTCTGGATCGAGTCCACGACCAGCGCCCGAGGCTTGCTCGTGTCGAGCTCGGCCTGCACCGCGGAGAGGTCGTTCTCCGCCCACAGCAGCAGGCCATCGCCCGTCACGCCGAGGCGGTCTGCGCGCATCTTCACCTGCGCCGCCGACTCCTCGGCCGACACGTAGAGCACCGGCGGCGTCACCCGCGCCAGGGCGCGCGCCGCCTGCAGCAGCAGCGTGCTCTTGCCGATGCCCGGGTCGCCGCCGATCAGCACGAGCGAGCCGCGGACGACGCCGCCCCCGAGCACCCGGTCCAGCTCGGCGATGCCGGTGAGCGTGCGGTCGCCGTGCTCCATCGCGACCTCGGCCAGCGGCACCGGGCGGGTGCCGGCCGCGGCGGCCGGGCGCCGGCCGCTCGGCGCCGGCGCCGCCCGCTCCTCCACCAGCGGCACCAGCTCCCCCGTCGCGCGCTTGCAGTCCGGGCAGGTGCCGGGCTTGGGGCTGGCGAACCCGCACTGCTGGCAGCGGTACACGCTGGTGGCGCGCGGCATCCTCACTCCTTGGGCTTGCCGTCCCGGCCGTCGGCTTTGCCGTCGCGGCCGAGACCGCGCAGGAGCCCGCGGAGCAGGAAGCTGCGCTGGGCGCCGTCGAGGATCGTAACGAGCCGCTCGTAGATGGTCGGATCGGCGATGAGCGCGCCGACCGTCCCCTCGCCGTCCTTGATCTTGTCGGTGATCTCCCGGAGGTTCGCCACGGCCGCCTGGAAGTCCTGCGACGCCTGCCGGATCCCCCCGTCGGTCGGCTCGTCCTTGAGGAGGCTGCCGAGCGTGCCCCGGCCCCCAGCCAGGCGGGTGGAGACGTCGCGCAGATTGTGGGCGACGACGCGCAGGTCGTCCAGCACGGGCCGGTATTTCGGGTCGAAGAGCAGCGCCGGTAGCACGCCGTCGTCGGCCGAGGGCTGCTCGACGACGCGGCTCAGCCGGTCCATCGCCGCGACGAACCGTCTGGCCGCGGCCGTGGACTGCTCCGAGGTGAGCACGCCGGCGGCGCCCTCGCCGCGCTGGACGCGGTCGAGCAGCGCCTGGGTGGTGGCCACGAGCTCGTTGACCCGGCGCAGGGCCACCGGCTCCTCGTAGATCAGCACGTGGGCCCAGCCCTTCCCGCGCTCGACCTCGGTGACGATCTTGCCGACCTGGTCGGTGATCTTGCGCGCGGACTGCACGGTGGCGGTGGCCTCCTCGATCAGGCGCGACTGGTTCAGCGTGTGCGCCGTCTCGCGCAGGCTGTCGGCCAGGACGCCGATGCTCTTCACCACCTGGGCGCTCTCGTTCATCACGCGGCCGACGTCGAACGGATCGGTGGAGGCGATGACGTCGTCGGGCCGCACCGGCGCCGCCTTGCTCGTGCCCACGCTGATCTCGATGATCTTGTCGCCGAGCAGGCCCTGGGTCTCGATGCGGGCCACCGAGTCCTTGCGCACGCGGTCCCCGAACTGCTTGGCGATGGTCATGTCGACCCGCACCTTGCCGCCCGGCTGCGACGGCAGGTTGACGCCGCTCACCCGTCCGATCTGCACGCCGGCCAGCCGCACGGTGGCGCCCTCGACGAGACCGCCGACCTCCGTGAACTGGGCGGAGATCGTGAAGCGCGGCTCGAACAGGCGGGCGCGCGCGCCCAGCGCGTAGATCATCCCGAGGAACGCGGCCAGGCCGATGAGCACGAACACGCCGACCCGCAGCATCCGCCCCCGCTCCGTGCGCTCTTCGTTCATGTCGTCACTCTCGCCTCGCCGGCCAGGAAGGCCTGGACCGCCGGTTCGTCGGAGGCCAGGACCGCGTCGCGGAGCCCCAGGGCCGCGAATCGCCCGTCGATCAGGATCGCCACCCGGTCGGCCACCGTCCTGGTCAGCTCCAGGTCGTGCGTGACGACGACGGCGGTGTCGCACACGCCGCCCCGCAGCCGCACGATGAGCTCGCCCACCATCTTCGCGTTGGTCGGGTCCAGACCGGCCGTCGGCTCGTCGAACAGCAGCATCTCCGGCTCCTGGGCGAGCGCGCGGGCGATGCCGACCCGCTTGCGCATGCCGCCCGACAGCTCCGACGGCAGCAGGTTCAGCACGTCGGGGCCGAGGGCGACCAGCGACAGAAAGCGCAGTACGCGCTCGCGGATCTCGACCTCGCCCAGGCTCGTGTGCTCGCGGAGCGGATAGGCGACGTTCTCGTAGACCGTCAGCGAGTCGAAGAGCGCCGCCCCCTGGAAGACGTAACCCATACGCCGTCGGATCGGCAGCAGCTCCTCCTCGCCGAGGGCGTCGATGCGCCGGCCGAAGACGCGCACGACGCCGCTGGTGGGCCGGATGAGCCCAGCGATCAGCCGGAGTGTCACGGTCTTGCCGGAGCCGCTGCCGCCCATGATCACCATCGTCTCGCCCCGCTGGACCGTGAGCGACACTTCCTTCAAGACCTCGTTGCCCTCGAACCGCTTGCGGACGTCGACCAGCTCGACCACCGGCTGGCCATCGGCCGGCGCCGATCCCGCCCGCGCACCCTCCCGGGTCATCGGCCGCATCACCAGAAGAGCATCAGCATCAGCTTGGTCAGGAAGAAGTCGGAGATGATGACCCCCATGGTGCAGTGCACGACGGTCGCCGTCGTCGCCCGCCCTAGCCCCTCCGTGCCTCCCGTCGTGCTGAGCCCGTTGTAGCACCCGATCAGGGTGACGATGCCCCCGAAGAAGAACGACTTGGCCACTCCCATCAGGAAGTCGCGCGGCACGACCCAGTACGCCGTGGTGTTCCAGTACGCCCACATGTCGGTGCCGCGCTCGAAGAACATGATCACCATGCCGCCGAGGACGCCGAGGACGTCGGCCAGGACCGTCAGCAGCGGAAACACCAGCAGTGCCGCCAGCACCCGCGGCACGATCAAGCGCTTGATGAAGTTCACGCCGAGGGTGCGCAGCGCATCGATCTGCTCGGTGACCCGCATCGAGCCCAGCTCGGCGGTGATGCCGGAGGCGACCTTGCCGCCCACCAGGATGGCGGTGAGCACCGGCCCCAGCTCGCGCAGGATCGCCAGCGCGGCGATCGGTCCCACGTAGTTCTCGGCGCCGAACCGGGCCATGTTCACGGCGCTCTGCAGAGCGAAGACCATGCCGGTGAACACCGAGGCCGTGAGGGCGACGCCGAGTGAGCGGACGCCCATGATCTCGATCTCGAGGACGACCAGGCGGAAGTACTTCGGCGGCAGGGCCAGGCTGCGAAACACCTGGGCGGTCAGCAGCCCCACCCCGCCGTACCACATGGCCGTGCGCCGCAGGTAGGCTTCCATCCCTCACTCGCCGGCGAAGCTCTCGACGAAGCGCTGGAAGTCGCCCCGCCAGGCGTCGAAGGCCGCCGGCGGCGCCACGTAGAGCAGGTCGTACACGCAGCGGTCACCCTTCAGCGTGTAGCTCTCGATCCGCACGCGGTCGTCGGTTTGCCGCATCCGTCCTTCCAGCACCCGGTGCGACGCCACCCGCCCGTTCACCGGCGCCTCGCCCGCCTCCACCACCTCGCGATCGCGCATGCCGATCAGCAGGTGCTGGGCCAGCACGTCCCAGCCCCGCCGGGCCACCGCCGGGTCGCACACGGCGTTCGCCAGCATCCCGACCGGGGCCGTCCGGTGCCGCAGCTCCAGGTCGGCCCGGCTGTCCGGCGCGACCTCCCACGCCGCGCCCGGCACCGTCACCCGGTACCCGCTGGGCGCGCGATAGACGCCGTCGACGATCCGGCGCCCCGCGCACGCGCCGAGCGCGAGCGTCAGGGCGGCGGCGAGCGCCGCCGCGCGGCGGGCCGCCGCGTTCACGCGCGCGTCAGCCGCCGGGCGCCGCCGGCGTTGCGTGCCGGCGCGCCAACTCCTCGAGCACGTCGCGCAACGGGATCGCCCGCTGGCCGAGCAGCACCAGCGTGTGAAACCAGAGGTCGGCGACCTCCTCGATCACGCGACGGTCGCCCTCGCCCCCGAGGGCGGCGGTGACGACCTCCACGGCCTCCTCGCCGATCTTCCGGCACACCGCCGCTTCGCCCTTGGCCAGCAGGCCGGCCACGTAGGAGCCGGCCGGCGCCGCCGTCTTGCGCGCGGCGACGATCTGCTCGATGCGGTCGAGCATGTTGGCGGCCGCGCCCGGTCCCTGCAGAGCCGTGAAGAAGCACGTCCGGCTGCCGGTGTGGCAGGCCACGCCGTCCTGGTGCACCTGCACGAGCAGCGTGTCGGCGTCGCAGTCGGCGTACACGCCGCGCACGTGCTGGCGGTGTCCGGACGTCTCGCCCTTGCGCCACGGCGCCTGGCGCGAGCGCGACCAGAAGTGGGTGAGCCCGGTCTCCAGCGTGGCGGCCACCGCCTCGCGATCCATCCACGCGACCATCAGGACCTCGCCGGTCTCGGCCTCCTGCACGACGGCCGGGATCAGGCCCTGGGCGTCGTACGTCAGCTTCTCGGGCGTCACCGTCGCACCTCGACGCCGTGCTCGGCCAGGTAGTCCTTGACCTCGCCGATCGTGTAGGTGCCGAAGTGGAAGAGGGACGCGGCCAGCGCGCCGCTGGCGTCGCCGTCGACGAAGGCCTCGCGGAAGTGCTCGAGGGTGCCGGCCCCCCCCGACGCGATGACGGGGACGGTGACGGCGTCGGCGACGGCGCGGGTGAGCTGCAGGTCGTAGCCGTCCTTCGTGCCGTCACGATCCATGCTCGTGAGCAGGATCTCACCGGCGCCCAGGGCGGCCGCCTCCTGCGCCCACTCCACGGCATCGCGCCCGGTCGGGCGTCGCCCGCCGTGCGTGAACACCGTCCAGTTTGTAGCGAGGATTGTTGGAGCGGGGGCCGCTTGCCCGGGTAAGGGCGTGGGTGGCCCGTTCGAGGAGGTTGCCGGCCCCGGGGCCGGCTCCGCTGGCTCCGTACGTCGGGCGTCGATGGCGACGACGATGCACTGGCTGCCGAAGCGCTCGGCGGCCTCGCGGATCACGGCGGGCCGGGCAAGCGCCGCGGTGTTGAACGAGACCTTCTCGGCGCCGGCCCTGAGCAGCACGCGCACGTCGTCCACCGTCCGCAGCCCGCCGCCCACGGTGAACGGGATGTAGAGCACGTCGGCCGTGCGCCGGACCACGTCGAGCATGATCGAGCGATCCTCGTGCGAGGCCGTGATGTCGAGGAACACCAGCTCGTCGGCACCCTGGGCGTCGTAGGCGAGCGCCGCCTCGACGGGGTCGCCGGCATCGCGCAGGTCCCCGAACTGCACGCCCTTGACGACGCGACCGTCCTTCACGTCGAGACAGGGAATGACGCGCCGGGCGAGCATCAGGCCGTCCTGACCGCCGCCAGCGCGTCCGGCAAGGAGATCGCGCCCGTGTAGAGCGCGCGCCCGACGACCGTGCCGAGCACGCCGGGGACCTTGGCGAGCTTCACGAGATCGTCGACGGCGCCCACGCCGCCCGAGGCGAGCACCGGGAGGCCGACCGCCATCGCGAGCGCCGCCGTCGCCTCGACGTTCGGGCCGAGCCCGGTGCCGTCGCGACTCACGTCGGTGTAGAGCAAGGCGACCGCGCCCGTGTCGCGCGCCCGCCGCCCGAGATCGACCACCGTCAACTCGACGGTCTCGGTCCAGCCTCGGATGGCCACCCGGTCGCCGCGCGCATCGGCCGCGACGATGATCCGCTCGCCGAATCGGCGTCCGGCCTCGGCCAGGAACGCCGCGTCCACCGCGGCTCGCGTGCCGACCACCGCCCACGCCACTCCCGCGTCGAGCACAGTCTCCAGCGCGGCGAGGTCGCGCAGCCCGCCACCGGCCTCGATCGGCACCGGGCGGACGGCCTCGACGATCTTGGCGATCAGCGCGGTCTGCCGCGGGGCCCCGGCGAACGCGCCGTCGAGATCGACCACGTGCAAGCGCTCGGCGCCGGCCGCGACCCAGCGCTCCGCCATCGCGACCGGATCGTCGGAGAACACGGTCTCGGCATCCGCCCGCCCCTCGCGCAGCCGCACGCAGCGACCCCCGCGCAGGTCGACCGCGGGGATGACGATCACCGGCTCTCCTTCACGATCGCCGCGAAGTTCTTCAGCAGCCGAATCCCGGCCTGCTGGCTCTTCTCGGGATGAAACTGCGTCGCGAAGATCCGCCCGGTCTCGATGGCAGCGGCGAACCGGACGCCATAGTCGCACCAGGCCTGTACGAGACCGTTGGCGGGCGTGTCGGAGCCACGCCGCTCTCCGGCCAGGCCACCCACGTCCTTACCCGTGCTGGCGGCCCCCGCTACAACAACAAAATACGAGTGCACGAAGTAGAACCTGGCCCCGTCTTCGATCCCGTCGAAGAGCCGCAGCGCGTCGCCGTGCCACACGCGGTTCCACCCCATGTGCGGTACGTCCAGGCCCGGCGGAAACCGGCGCACCACGCCGGGGATGACGTCGAGTCCACGCCCCTCGCCAAATTCCTCGCTCGTCGAGAACAGCAGCTGATAGCCGATGCAGATGCCGAGGAACGGGCGCCGACCGTCGAGCGCGCGGCGGACCGGGTCGAGCAGGCCGAGCTGCGCGAGACTGGCCATCGAGTCGTGGAAGGCGCCATCACCGGGGAACACGACCGCGTCGGCCCCGTCGACGGCGCGGGGATCCTGCGTGACCACGGCGGGAAGGCCGACGTCGCGGAAGAGTCGCTCGACCGAGCCGAGGTTCCCCCGACCGTAGTCGACCACGGCGATCACAGCGCACCCTTGGTCGACGGCAGGACGCCGGCGATGCGGGGATTGATCCGCGTGGCCTCGGCCAGCGATCGGCCGACCGCCTTGAAGACGGCCTCGGTGATGTGGTGCAGGTTGTGGCCGTAGTGCATCGTGACGTGCAGCGTGATCTCGGCATTGAACGCGAACGCGCGGAAGAATTCCTGGAGCATGTCGAGGTCGAAGTTCGACACGCGCGTGCGCGCCACCGGCACGTTGAAGACCAGGAACGGGCGGCCGGAGAGGTCGACCGACGCCTGCACCAGCGCCTCGTCCATCGGCACGAAGGCGGTCCCGTAGCGCACGATGCCCCGCTTGTCGCCGAGGGCCTGGCGCAGCGCCTGCCCGAGCACGATGCCGACGTCCTCCACCGTGTGGTGGATGTCGACCTCGACGTCGCCGCTGGCCTCGACCGCGAGATCCATGAGGCCGTGCTTGGACCACGCCTCCAGCATGTGGCTGAAGAACGGGATCGGCGTCTGCACCTTGGAGCTTCCGGTGCCGTCGAGGTTGAGCTGGAGCGCGATCTCGGTTTCCTTCGTCTTGCGCTCGACGCGTGCCTGCCGCCCGTTGCCGCTCATCCGCGAGCCTCCTTTGTAGCGGGTGCCGCGTGCCCGGGTCGCTCCGCAGGTGGCCCGCCCTGAGGTGCGCGGGGCTCCGATGTCGCGGGTGCCGCGTGCCCGGGTCGCTCCGCAGGTGGCCCGCCCTGAGGTGCGCGGGGCTCCGATGTCGCGGGTGCCGCGTGCCCGGGTCGCTCCGCAGGTGGCCCGCCCTGAGGTGCGCGGGGCTCCGATGTCGCGGGTGCCGCGTGCCCGGGTCGCTCCGCAGGTGGCCCGCCCTGAGGTGCGCGGGGCTCCGAGGCTCTGAGCTCGGCCGCCTGCCCGTGGCCAGCCAGCCCCTCGATCCGGGCCAGCGCGCCGAGGTGCGGCCGCGCCGCCGCCAGCCCGGACGGCGAGTACTCGATGACACTCGAACGCTTCACGAAGTCCTCCGTTCCCAGCGGTGAGGCGAAGCGCGCGGTGCCCGCCGTCGGGAGCACGTGGTTGGGGCCGGCCACGTAGTCGCCCACCACCTCCGGCGTGTGGGCGCCGAGGAAGATCGCGCCGGCGTGGCGCACGCGCGGCAGCAGCGCCGCCGGTACCGCCACCATCAGTTCGAGGTGCTCGGGGGCCAGCCGGTTGGCGACGTCGACGGCGGCCTCGAGATCGGCGACGAGGATGAACGCGCCGTTGGCCGCCAGCGCCTCACCGGCGATCGCCCGCCGCGGCAGGCGCTCGAGCTGCGTGGCCAGCGCCGCCTCGACACGCGGCAGCAGCTCGGGTGCGTCGGTGATCAGCAGCGCGCGCGCCATCGGGTCGTGCTCGGCCTGGGCCAGAAGGTCGGCGGCGATCCAGGCCGGCTCGGCGGCGCGGTCGGCGATGACCACGACCTCGCTCGGCCCCGCCACCATGTCGATGCCGACGTCGCCGAAGACCCGCGTCTTGGCGAGCGCGACGTAGACGTTGCCGGGACCGACGATCTTGTCCACCCGGCGGATCGTGTCGGTGCCATACGCCAGCGCGGCGATCGCCTGGGCGCCGCCGACGCGCCAGCCCTCGGTCACGCCGGCCACCCGCGCCGCCGCCAGCACGGCCGGCGGCACCCTCCCCTCCGGTCCCGGCGGCGTGACCAGCACGATCTCGCGGACGCCGGCCACCCGCGCCGGCACCGCGGTCATGAGGACCGTCGACGGGTAGGCGGCGCGGCCGCCGGGAATGTAGATGCCGACGCGGTCGAGCGGGCGCACCTCCTGCCCCAGCACCGAGCCGTGCTCGTCGGTGATCCGCCACGATTTTGGCAAGGCCGCGGCGTGATAGCGCTCGATCCGCTCGGCCGCGTATGCCAGCGCGGCGCGCACCGCCGGCTCCACGTCCCGCTCGGCCGCCTCGAGCTCGGCCGCCGCGATGGCGAGGCCGGCGGCCGCCGCCGGTCGGAAGCTGTCGAAGCGCGCTGTGTAGTCGAGCAGCGCGGCGTCCCCGCGCGCGCGGACGTCGGCCACGATCGTCTCGACCGACCGCGCCACGTCGGCCGGTACGGCGGATGGCGGACGGTCGACGGCCCGGGCGACACCCTCGATCCCCAGCGCGCGCGCGTCGAGGATCTTCATGGGAGCGGGGACCGCGAGGCCGGCTCGGACCGTGGGTGGCCTCTTCCAGGAGCGGCGTGGCTCCGATTCCGGAGCTTGGCGATCAGGTCGCTGATGGCGGAGTACTCGGTCTTCATGGCGGCGCGGTTGACGATGAGGCGCGCGGTCGAGCGCGTGATCTCCGCGACCTCGACGAGGCCGTTGGCGCGCAGGGTCTCGCCGGACTGCACGAGGTCGACGATCCGCTCGGCGAGACCGACCAGCGGCGCCAGCTCGATGGAGCCGTCGAGCCGCACGATCTCCACCTGGACACCGCGCGCGGAGAAGTACTGCTCGGTCAGGCGCGGGTACTTGGTCGCCACGCGCACCCACGACCACTTGGCCGGGTCGTCGCGCTCCCACAGCTCGCGCGGCTCGGCCACCACGAGGCGGCAGACGCCGAAGCCGAGGTCGAGCGGCTCGTAGACGTCGGGCTCCTGCTCCAGCAGGATGTCCTTGCCCACGATCCCGAGGTGGGCGGCGCCGTAGGTCACGTAGGCGGGGATGTCGGCCGGCTTGAGGAAGAGCAGCCGCAGCGCCTGGCGCGCGTCGTCGAAGATGAGCCGGCGCGAGTCCTGGTCGACGCCGTCCACGCCGACCTCGCGCAGCGTCTCCAGCGCGCTGTCGAGCAGGCGGCCCTTGGGCAGCGCCAGCGTGAGCCGGTTGGTCACGTCAGCCGCTCGATCCGCGCGCCGAGCGCGCCGAGCTTGTTCTCGAGCCGCTCGTAACCCCGGTCGAGGTGATAGATGCGCGCGACCTCGGTGCACCCGCGCCCGGCCACGCCCGCCAGCACCAGCGCCGCCGAGGCGCGCAGGTCCGAGGCCATCACGGGGGCGCCCTGGTAGGCCGCGACGCCGCGGATGATCGCCACCGAGCCCTCGGTCGTGATCCGGGCGCCCATGCGCGCCAGCTCGGCGACATGCATGTAGCGGTTCTCGAAGATCGTCTCGGTCAGCTTCGACTGCCCGTCGGCCAGCCCCAGCAGCGTCATCAGCTGCGCCTGCATGTCGGTCGGGAACCCCGGGAACGGGCTCGTCACGATGTCCGTCGGCCGCGGCCGGTCGCCGGCGCGCGCCCGCACCCAGCTCGGCCCGACCTCGAGCGCGACCCCGCACTCCTCGAGCTTGGTCAGCACCGCCGCCACGTGCGCGGGGACCATGTCGGTCACGCGCACGTCGCCCCGCGTGATCGCGCCGGCCACCAGCAGGGTCCCGGCCTCGATGCGGTCGGGGACGACGCGATGGACGGCACCGTGCAGCTCGGGCACGCCCTCGATCTCGATGCGGTCGGTCCCTACCCCGTGCAGGCGCGCGCCCATCGCGGTCAGCAGCGTCGCCAGGTCGCCGACCTCGGGCTCGCGCGCGGCGTTCTCGATGACGGTCGTGCCCTCGGCGAGGGCGGCCGCCATCATGAGATTCTCGGTGCCGGTCACGGTGACGAGGTCGGTCGCGATGCGCGCACCCCGCAGGCGGCTCGCGCGCGCCACGACGTAGCCGTTCTCGATCGCGATCTCGGCGCCGAGCGCGGCCAGCCCCTTCAGGTGCTGGTCGATCGGGCGGACGCCGATCGCGCAGCCGCCGGGCAGCGCCACCCGGGCCGAGCCGTGCCGGGCAACCAGCGGGCCCAGCACGAGCACCGAGGCGCGCATCGTCGAGACCAGCTCGTACGGGGCCAGGTCGCTGGTGACGCGCTCGACCGTGAGGGTCGCCTCCCGGCCCTGGCGGGTGACGCCGGCGCCGAGCGTCTGGAGCAGCTTCAGCATGGTGCGAATGTCGCCGAGATCGGGGACATTCGTGAGGGTCACCGGTGCCGGCGTGAGCAGCGCGGCGGCCATCGCCGGCAGCGTCGCGTTCTTGGCCGCGCTCACCGCCACCTCGCCCTTGAGCGGCACGCCACCTTCGATGCGCAGACGTGCTGGCATTACGACATCCCTCCGGCTACGAAACGCACGACCCCGGCCAGGTCCGGGCGTGTCTCGACGCGCGTGAACCCGCGGGCGCCCATCAGGGCGACGACGTCGGTGACCTGCTCGCCGCCCGCGGTCTCCAGGACGAGCCGGCCCCCGGCGGCGAGCCACGACGGCGCCGCGTCGACGATGCGGCGCACCACGTCGAGACCGTCCGGCCCGCCGTCGAGAGCGAGGCGCGGATCGTAGTGGCTGACCTCGGGGGCCAGGGAGGCAATGAGCCCGCTGGGAAGATACGGCGGGTTGGAGACGATGAGGTCCGCGCGCACGGGGCCCAGCGCGGAGAAGAGGTCGGAGACCTCCACGCTCACGCGCTCCGCCAGGCCGAGCGCGGCGACATTGTCGCGCGCGAGCGCGACCGCGCGCGGCGAGGCCTCGAGCGCGATGACCCGAGCGTCGGGGCGCTCGCAGGCCAGCGCGCAGGCGATGCAGCCCGAGCCGGTCCCCACGTCGATCGCCAGCGGCGCCGGCGTCCGGGGCAGCAGCGCGAGCGCCCAGCCGGCCAGGAGCTCGGTCTCCGGCCGCGGCACGAGCGCGGCGCGGCTGACCCGCAGCGTGAGGTCACGGAACGCCTGGGTACCCACGATGTGCTGCAGCGGCTCGCGCGCGATCCGGCGGCGCAGCGCCCGGACGTAGCGGCCGGCGGCCGGCGGCTCGAGCGCCCGCTGGGCCTGCAGGCCGAGCCGGCCCCGCGGGATGCCCAGCGCCTCGGCCAGCAGCCACTCGGCGTCGACGCGCCCGCCGTCGATGCCGGCCTCTCGCAGCGCCGCCGCCCCCAGGTCGAGGGCGGCCCGCACGGTGGGCCGCGAGTCGACGAGCGCCTCCGGGTCCGCCTGGACGGGCATCAGCTCGCGACCTTCTGGAGCCGCTCGGTCTGGTCCGCGGTGGCCAGGGCCTCGATCAGCTCGTCGATGTCGCCCTCGAGGACCTCGGGCAACCGGTGCAGCGTGAGCCCGATCCGGTGATCGGTCACACGGTTCTGGGCGAAGTTGTAGGTGCGGATGCGCTCGCTGCGCTCCCCGGTGCCGACCTGCGAGCGGCGGTCGGCGGCGATGGCCGCCTGCTGCTCGTCCTGGGCGCGCTCGAGCAAGCGCGCCTTCAGCACGCGCATCGCCTTCGCACGGTTCTTGATCTGCGAGCGCTCGTCCTGGCAGGTCACGACGAGGCCGGTCGGAATGTGGGTGATACGGACCGCCGAGTCCGTCGTGTTCACGCCCTGGCCGCCGGGCCCGGACGAGCGGTAGACGTCGACGCGGATGTCCTTCTCGTCGACCTTGATCTCGACGTCCTCGGCCTCCGGCAGCACCGCCACCGTCACCGTGGAGGTGTGGATGCGTCCAGCCGATTCGGTCACCGGCACCCGCTGCACGCGATGCACGCCGCGCTCGAACTTCAACCGGCTCCAGGCGCCGCGCCCCTGCACGAAGAGGATGACGTCCTTGAGGCCGCCCACGCCGGTCACGCTGGAGTCCATCAGCTCGACCTTCCAGCGCTGGCGCTCGGCGTACTTCGTGTACATGCGAGCCAGGTCGGCGGCGAACAGCGCCGCTTCGTCGCCGCCGGCGCCGGCGCGGATCTCGACGAAGACGTTCTTGTCGTCGTTGGGGTCGCGCGGCAGCAGCAGGCGCTTGAGGTCGGCCTCCAGCGTCGTCTGGCGGGCGGACAGCTCGTCGACCTCGGCCTGGGCCAGCTCGTGGAGCTCGCGGTCGCCGCCGTCGGCGAGGATGTGCTTGGCCTCGCTGATCTTCTTCAAGACGTCGCGGTACTCGCCGAAGCGCTCGACGACCTCCTGGCTGTCGGCGTGCTCCTTGCGCAGACGGGCGTACTCGGCTTGCTGCGAGAAGATGGCGGGGTCCGCCAGCCGTCGGGCGATCTCCTGGGACCGCTCTTCGATCTGACGGAGCTTGTCAAACAGCATCGCGGATCAGCGCCTCCCGTGCGCGCACCCCCGCCCGCGGCGAGCGAGTAGGGAGAGGAGCAGCCCGGTGGGGGAAGCCGGGCGCGGCCGGGACCGGCGGCCTACTGGGCCGGCGTGGGCTGCCGCTTGTACTTCCGCTGGAAGCGCTCCACACGACCGGCCGTGTCCATGAGCTTCTGCTTCCCCGTGTAGAAGGGATGACACTTGGAGCAGACCTCGACCCGGATCTCCGGCTTGGTCGAACGAGTCTTGATGATCTCCCCGCACGCGCAGGTGATCGTCGTGTCCACGTAGTCCGGATGAATGCCCACCTTCACGAATCGATCCTCCTCGAGAGCCCCAAGGATATCACGGACCTAGCCCATCGAGTGCATGGCGGCCAGGAACTCCTTGTTGCTCCGGGTCTGCTTGAGCTTGTCGAGCAGGAGCTCCATGGACTCGACCGGGTTGAGCTGGGACAAGGCCTTGCGCAGCAGCCAGACCTTCTGCAGCTCGTCCTTTTCGAGCAGCAGCTCCTCTTTCCGGGTGCCGGACTGCTCGATGTTGATGGTCGGGAAGATGCGCTTGTCCATCAGGCGACGGTCGAGGTGCACCTCCATGTTGCCGGTGCCCTTGAACTCCTCGAAGATCACGTCGTCCATGCGGCTGCCGGTGTCCACGATGGCGGTGGCCATGATCGTCAGCGAGCCGCCCTCTTCGATGTTGCGCGCCGTCGCGAAGAACCGCCGCGGCCGCTGCAGCGCGTTGGCGTCGAGACCGCCCGAGAGCACCTTGCCCGAGGACGGGATGACCGCGTTGTGGGCCCGCGCGAAGCGGGTCAGCGAGTCGAGCAGGATGACGACGTCACGCTTGTGCTCGACCAGCCGCTTGGCCTTCTCGATGACCATGTCGGCCACCTGGATGTGGCGCTGCGGGGGCTCGTCGAACGTGGACGACACCACCTCGCCCTTCACCGAGCGCTGCATGTCGGTGACCTCTTCCGGGCGCTCGTCGATGAGCAGGACGATGAGGTAGACCTCGGGGTGGTTGGTGGCGATCGCGTGGGCGATCGACTGCAGCATCATCGTCTTACCGGTCCGGGGCGCCGCCACGATCATGCCGCGCTGCCCCTTGCCGATCGGACAGAGCAGGTCCATCACCCGGGTCGTCAGGTTCTCGGTCTCGTGCTCCAGGCGCAGGCGCTCCATCGGGTACAGCGGCGTGAGGTTGTCGAAGAAGATCTTCTCGCGGGCCAGATCGGGCGTCTCGAAGTTGATCGCCTCGACCTTGAGGAGGGCGAAGTACCGCTCGGTGTCCTTGGGGGGCCGGACCTGGCCCGAGATCGTGTCGCCGGTGCGGAGGTCGAAGCGGCGGATCTGGGAGGGGGAGACGTAGATGTCGTCCGGCCCCGGCAGATAGTTGTAGTCGGGCGCCCGCAGGAACCCGAACCCGTCCGGGAGCACTTCCAGCACGCCTTCCGCGTAGATCGCCCCGTCCTTCTCGGCCTGGGCCTGGAGGATCTTGAAGATCAGCTCCTGCTTGCGCAGGCCGCCGTAGTTCTGGACGTTCAGGTCGCGGGCGAGCCCGTTGAGATCGGCAATGGGCTTCTCCTTGAGCTCGGAGAGGTTCATGCCGTTGACGGGCGTCGCGGGCGTGTTTTCGGTGGCGTTGGGTTGTCCTCGTTCTCGGCGGGCAGTCATTCGGGGGCTCCGGGCGCGGCACGTGGCGGCCGCATCGAGTGTTGTGTTGCCGTTTGCGTAGGTTTTCTACGAGGTTGGAGCGGCAGCGTCAGGGCACATCCTCCCATCTGGGGCGGTGTTTGTCAACGAATTTCAGATCCGGACCTCGATGATGGCGCGCTGCTTGATTTCCTTGAGCCAGACATCGAGACGAGTATCAAACTGCTGACGGAATAGGATGTCGCGAATCTGCTGACGGATGCTGGCCCCCTCCAACGAATCCTTCGACTCCAGCCGGAAGACGTGGAAACCCAGGGGGGACCGGACCGGGCGGGAGATCTGGCCCTGGTCCAGGGTCAGGAGCTCGGACTCGATCTCGGGCGCCAGCTCGCCGCGCTTGAGGGTGCCGAGGTCGCCTCCGTCTTTGGCGGTGGCGTCCCGGGAGTGCTGCTTGGCCAGCTCGATGAAATCGGCGCCGTCCTCCAGCTGCGTCCGGAGCATCTCGGCCTTGATCCGGGCCGATTCCCAGCCGGTGTCGCTGTCGACCTCGGGCGTGACCAGGATGTGCCGGGCCTGGAACGAGAGACCGGTCTCCAGCTTGGCGCGGTTCTCCTCCAGGTACTTGGTGATCTCCGCCTCGGTGACCGACACGCGCAGGTGCACCTTCCGGCGCACGAGCTTCTGGACCTTGAGGCCGTCGCGCAGCCGCTTCTTGATCGAGTCGACCGTCACGCCCTGGCCGCGGACGAGCTTCTCGAATTCCTCCTCCGTCTTCACGCCGTACCGCTTGATCCGGTCCAGAAACTCCTCGTTCAGCTCGACCTCCTCCACGACCACCTTCTCGCGGTCGGCCTCCTGCAGCTGCAGCCGGTTCTCGATGAGCCGGGCGAGGAAGTCGCGCCGGAGCTCCTCGTCGCTCGGACCCGAGCGCTGGTTCGCGTTCTCGGCGCGGTAGGAGACGATCGACTCCTGCAGCTCGCCCAGCGTGATCGCGTCGTTGTTGACGACGGCGATGATCCGGTCGGTCACCGTCTCGTCGGTGTCGTCGACCGGCCGCTGGCGGACGTCGCCGGGCTTCAGCGTGTCGAGCGCGTCGGGCTTCGACGTGGCCGGGGCGGCGACCGCCGGGGGCGGCTCCTTCTTCGTGCCGACCCAGGGGATCCAGCCCGGCATGGTGGGCATCGTCGGCAGCGCACAGCCACCGAGAAACACGCCGGCGAGCGCGGCGGCCAGCAGCCGGCCCTTCATCGGGCGGCCAGGCCTCCGAGCACGCCGAGCAGCGAGTCCCGCGTCGCGGCCCAGCCGCCGACCGCGATGGTGGCCTCCAGCGTGAACTCGCGTCGCATCCGGAGCCGGCCGCGGCTGGCCTGGATGGCGGCCACCAGCCGGCCGGGCTCGATGGACGTCGACGGCGAGAAGGTGATCACGGCCTTGCCCTCGCCGGCCTCGACACGCTCCACGCCGAGCGGGCGGGCGGCGATACGGATCCTGACGATGTCGAGGAGCTGCTCGGCGGGCTCGGGCAGTGGCCCGAAGCGGTCCTGGAGCTCGGCGCGAAGATCGGCGAGCTCGTCGTCGCCGGCCGCTCCGGCCAGCCGCTTGTAGAACGCCAGTCGCTGATTGACCTCAGGAACGTACTCCTCGGGCAAGAACCCTTCGAATGGAACACTGATGACCGGCTCGACGGCGACCCCGGTCGTATCGCCCCTCAATTCTTGCACAGCCTCCGCGAGAAGCTTCGAGTAAAGATCGTAGCCGACCGCCGCGATGTGCCCGTGCTGCTCGGCGCCCAGGAGGTTGCCGGCCCCCCGGATCTCCAGATCGCGCAGCGCCAGCTTGAACCCCGACCCCAGCTCGGTCAACTCCTGGAGCGCCCGCAGCCGGCGCTGGGCCTGCTCGTCCACCCGGCCGTCGGCCGGCACCAGAAGATAACAGAACGCCTGCAGCCGTTCACGGCCGACCCGCCCCCGGAGCTGGTAGAGCTGGGCGAGACCGAAGCGGTCGGCGCGATTGATGATGATCGTGTTCGACGAGGGGATGTCGAGGCCCGACTCCACGATGGCGGTCGAGACCAGGACGTCGGCCTGACCGCTGACGAACCGGACCATCGTCGCCTCCAGCTCGCGCTCGCTCAACTGGCCGTGGCCCATGATGACGCGCGCATCCGGCACCAGCTCCTGGATGAACCTCGCCATGGAGGGCAGCGACTGCACCCGGTTGTGGACGAAGAATACCTGCCCGCCGCGCTCCAGCTCGCGCTCCAGCGCCTCCTTGATGACGGCCTTGCTGAACCGCCGCACGACGGTCTCGATCGGCAGGCGGTCGAGCGGCGGGGTCTCGATGACCGACATGTCCCGCACGCCGGAGAGCGACATGTACAGCGTGCGCGGGATCGGGGTGGCGGTCAGCGCGAGGACGTCCACCGAGGCGCGCAGCTGCTTCATGCGCTCCTTGTGGGCGACGCCGAAGCGGTGCTCCTCGTCGATGATCATCAACCCGAGGTTCTTGAACGCGACGTCCTTGGACAGCAGCCGGTGGGTGCCGATGACGACGTCGACCGAGCCCTGGCGCAGCCCCTCCACCACCGCCTTCTGCTCCTTGGCCGAGCGGAAGCGCGACAGCAGCTCGACCCTGGCCGGGAACGGGCCGAAGCGGTCGGTGAAGGTCGACCAGTGCTGCTGGGCCAGCACGGTCGTGGGCACCAGCACCGCCACCTGGTAGCCGTCGGCCACCGCCTTGAACGCCGCGCGCAGCGCGACCTCCGTCTTGCCGTAGCCGACGTCGCCGGCGACCAGCCGGTCCATCGGCCGGCTGGTCTGCATGTCGCGCTTGACCTCCTCGATGGCCCGCAGCTGATCGGGCGTCTCCTCGAACCGGAACGACGCCTCGAATTCGCGCTGCCACGGCGAGTCGCCGGTGAACGGGTGTCCCTCGGCCACCGCGCGCTGCGCGTACAGCTTCAGCAGCCCTTCGGCCATCTCGCGCAGGGCCGCCCGCACCGACTCCTTCACGCGCTGCCAGGAGGCGCCGCCCATGCGGTCGAGCCTGGCCGCCGCCTCGTCGCCGCCGAGGTACTTCGAGACGAGGTCGAGCCGCTCGACCGGCACGTAGAGCCGGCCGCCCTCGGCGTACTCGAGGAGCAGGAAGTCGCCCTCGCGGTCCCCGACCGACATCGTGCGCAGCCCGAGGTAGCGGCCGATGCCGTGGTCCTCGTGGACCACGAGGTCGCCGACCGCGAGGTCGGTGAACGCGGTGAGCGCCGCGCCGCGCTGGTACTTCGGCCGGCGCAGCGCACGGCGGCGGGCGCCGAAGATCTCGGCCTCGGTGAGGAGCACGAGCCCCACCGCCGCGATGGCGATCCCCGCCGAGCACTCGCCCACGAGGATCGCCGGCGACCCGGGCGTGTCGATGGCCCCGGCAATCGGCACCTCGGCGTCGTGGTCGCGCAGGATCTGGCGCAGGTGCTCGGCCTGGTGCTCGTCGGCCACGACGAGCCGCACCGTGAAGCCCTCGGCGCGCCACCGCCCGAGCGCCTCGGTGAGCTGCGCGAAGTGCCCCGTGAAGCGCGGGACCTCCTGGGTGTCGAGCGCGTGCTCGGCCCCGGTCCCGGCCACCAGGTCGAGCTCCACGCGCGGCCGCTCGCCCAGCACCTCGCCGAGCGGCCGGCGGCCCGGCGCCTCCTCGGAGGTCTCGTCGAGCAGCGCCGGCGCGTCGAGGATCACCGGGGCCGTCGCCGGCACGTAGTCGAGGAGATGGGCGGCGCCGGATTCCTCGGCCGGAGCGCCCAGCGGCAGGATCAGCAGCTCGTCGAGCGCGTCGGTCGAGCGCTGCGTGGTGGGATCGAAGCGGCGGATGGACTCCACGTCGTCGCCGAAGAACTCCAGCCGCACCGGGCTCGGGTGGCTGGGGACGAAGACGTCGACGATGCCGCCGCGCACGCCCCACTGCCCGACCTCCACGACGGTCTCCGCGCGCTCGTAGCCGGCCGTCTCGAACGCCTCCAGCAGCAGCTCGCGCTCGAGCCGGTCGCCGAGGCCGATGCGCAGGGTCCGGGCCGAGAACTCGGCCGGCGCCGGCAGCGCCGTGTCGAGGCCGGCCGGGGTGGCGACGACGATCACCGGGTCGCCGGCGGCCAGGCGGCGCGCGATCACCGCGCGCTCGGCGTCGGCCTCGCGATGGTGGCCGCCGCGCCAGAGGCGCGGCTCGCGCTCGGGGAACTCCAGCACCGGCGCGCCGAAGAACCGGAGGTCCTGCGTCCACCGGTGCGCATCGGCCATCGACCGCACCACGACGACGGCCGGCCGGGGATGAGCGTGCAGGAGCTCGGCGACGACCAGCGGACGGGCGGAGCCGGCGAGCCCGGCGACGCGCAGGCAGGCGTCTCCCTCGGCGAAGGCCTTCGCCAAGCCTTGAAACGCCTGCCATTCCTTCAACATCGCCGAGCCTTCACCGTATCACGGGGTCCACCGGCCGCCCCGGCACCGAGCGCTACCGAGCGCCCTTGGCCAGGTAGAAGGAGAGCGTCTCCAGCTCGATCGAGAGGTCGACGTTCTTGAGACGGACCTCGCGCCCGACCCGCAGCCGCGTGGGCGCGAAGTTGAGCACGGCCTTGATCCCGGCAGCCACGAGCTGCTCGGTGACGGTCTGGGCCGCCTCCGGCGGCACCGCCACGATGGCGATCTGCACACCGCGGGCCTTGATCTCCCGCGCCATGTCGCGGCTCGGCACGATCGGGACCGAGTCGATCTGGCGACCGATCTTGCCGGGATCGTCGTCGATCACCACCGCGATGCGGAAGCCCTGGCGGGCGAATCCCTTGTAGTGGAAGAGCGCGGAGCCGAGGTTGCCGAAGCCGACCAGGGCCACCGCCCACTCGCGGTCGAGGCCGAGGATGCGCTGCAGCTCGGCCTTGAGCCCGGAGACGTAGTAGCCGATGCCGCGGACGCCGAACTCGCCGAAGTAGGCGAGGTCCTTGCGCACCTGGGCCGAGTTCAGGCTGAAGCGCTCGGCCAGCTCCTGCGAGGAGATCGTCTTCACGCCGTCCTCCTCGAGCTGGAGCAGGCAGCGCGTATAGACCGAGAGACGACGAATCGTCATCTCGGGGATCTTCGTCAGGCGGTGATTCGAGCGCGCCATGTGCGACGGCGGCGCGAGCCGGCGCCCGCGCCGCCGAAACCCGGTGCGCCGCTACTTGATCGGTTGCACGAACAGCAGGATCATCGCCACGACCAGGACGTAGATCGCCAGCGACTCGATCAGCGCCAGACCGATGATCATCGCGGTCTGGATGCGGGCCGCGGCGCCGGGCTGGCGCGCCATGGCGTCGACCGCCGAGGCCACCGCCTTACCCTGCCCGAGCGCGCACAGGCCCGCCGCGAACGCCATGGCGAAGCCGGCCACCAGGACCGAGTACGGCCCCACCCAGCCGCCCGACGACGCGGCGGCCGCCGGCGCCTGAGCGAGCGCCAGGCCCGGAACTGCGAGAACTGCGAGACCTGCCAGGATGAGTGAACGTCGCACGACCGCCCTCCTCTGTACGTGTGGTCTGCTAGTGATGCGCCGGATGGGGCTCGCCCCCGTGGTGCTCGGCCTCCTCGATGGCTCCCGCGATGTAGAGCATCGTCAGCATCACGAAGACGAACGCCTGGAGAAACGACACCAGGATCTTGAGCGGGTACAGGAACCCGACCGTGAAGACGATCATCACAACGCCGCCGATCCCGCCCACGATGGCGCCCATGGGGCTGCCCGACAGCGCCCAGCCGATGAGGCCATCCAGCCCCATCAGGAAGAAAATGATGGCCAGCAGGATGTGACCGCCGAACATGTTGCCGAACAACCGCAGCGTGAGCGACAGCGGCCGCGCCAGGTGGCTGATGATCTCGATGGGAAACATCAGCGGCGCCAGCCACCACACCGGGCCCATGAAATGCTTCAGGTAGGTGACGGGCCCCTGCGCGCGGATCCCGATCCAGTGGTAGGAGAAGAAGACGACGAGCGCGCACGCGGCCGTCGTGTTCAGGTTGGTCGTCGGTCCGTTCATGCCCGGCACCAGTCCCAGCAGGTTCGCCACGAGGATGAAGAGCCCCAGCGTGGCGATCAGCGGCAGGAAGGGCCGGCCCTCGGGCCCCATGACGTCGTCGATCAGCTGCTGGAACTGCTCGAGCACGACCTCGAAGAAGTTCTGCAGGCCCCGCGGCACCAGCGCCACGTTGCGAGAGGCGACGAAGGCGGCGACGGCCAGGATCGCCATCACCACCCACGTGTAGGTCACGTGGTCGGGGATCCCGGGCAGCCGGAAGATCGGCGGGTGCTCGATGACGCTCACGCTCGGCTCTCCTCACGGGCCAGGCGCAGGCCCTGCAGCACTACGGCGAGCGGGAGCGCGCTGTAGCCGACCAGCCACGCGACGGGGTGCGCCCAGCCGTTGACGAACAGCAGCGCGGCCACGCCGGCCACGACCGCGAAGCGCAGCCCCGCCAGCAGCGGCCACGGCGCGCTCAGCGCCGGTCCCGCCGCGGCGACCGCGCGCAGGCGAGCGGCCAGCAACCGGAAGCTCACGAGCCCGAGGGCGCCGCCGGCCACCACGCCGAGCGCGCCGGGGGCGCCGCCGAGCCAGCCGCCCGCCACCGCCGCCACGAGCACGGCGAGCGCGGCCCGCTTCGTCACGCCCGTCGTCAGGTCACTCGCTGTCATCGATGTTCCGCTCCGCTCGCTTGACCGATCGAAAGAGGTTCACGAACCCCGCCGCGATCCCGACCAGCAAGCCGATCAGCGTCAACCACGGCGAGGTCCCGAGCCATCGATCCAGGTAGTAGCCGCCGGCCAGGCCGATGACCGTGGCCACGACCAGCGTGATACCGATGGTCGACAGCTCCCCGAGCGCTTTCCAGGCATTCGGCTCGCCGGGCGGCGCCATGTGAACGGAAACACTAGCACAGCCCCCTGGCCCCGACAAGCATGCGCAACCGCTCGATTCTTGCGACTAAGAACAAGCCGGGCGCCGATTCGAGGGCAGAGTACAACCGCTACCCGAACATCCCGCCCATGCGGGCGCCGGCGAGGCGGTTGATCACCAGCACCGTCAGGGCGGCGACCACGATGAGGATCACGCCGAGCGCGGCCGCCTCGTTGGCGCTGCCGGCGATGTAGAAGGCGAAGATGCCGACCGGGATCGTCTCCCAGCCGCCGAGCGAGAGGAACAGCACCGCCGAGGCCTCCTGCAGCGACGTCATGAACGAGAAGAGTGAGCCGACCAGCACGCCGCGCCAGATCAGCGGCAGCGTGACGTCGCGGAAGCTGCGCAGCCCCGTCGCGCCGACGCTGGCGGCCGCCTCCTCCATCGAGCGGTGCACGAGCAGCAGCGAGGCGTAGGCGCCGCGCACCGTGTAGGGCAGCCGGCGGACGCACAGCACGAGCGGCAGCACGATCCACAGGCTGGTGAGCTTGACGTCGAGCCAGGGCAGCGCGCACGTGGAACGCGCGGATGTAGGCGATGCCCGATGGCGGTGCCGGGCAGCGCCAGGATCAGCGTGTTGAGCCCGTCGAGCGTGTCGCGACCGGGCAGGCGCGTGCGGGCCAGGATCCACGCGATGGGCACGCCGACCACGATGCACCCCAGCACGGCCAGCGAGGAGTAGAGCAAGCTGTTCACGATGTACTTCGGCGTCTCCACGATCACGCGCTCGTAGTACTGCAGCGTGTACTGCACGGGAAACGGCGTCAGCGACCAGCCCTTGCCGACCGAGGCCAGGCCCACGCCGAGGTACGGGATGAACGAGGCGAGCATCAGCAGCGACAGGAAGGTGACGGCGCCGGTCTGGGCGAGCGGCGACAGCCGGCGGCGGGCGACGCGGGAGTACGAGAGCGAGGAGTAGTCCTTGATCGCGACGTAGCGGCGGGCCGCCAGCAAGAACACGACGGCCAGGAGGACCATCAGCGCCGAGATCACGATGCCCATGCGGAACAGGCGGCGATCGACGAACTGCACGATGTTGAGGTAGGCCTGGGCGGCCAGCAGGTCGTGCACGCCGAGCACCAGCGGCGTCGCGAAGTCCGAGAAGGTCCAGATGAAGACCAGCAGCGCGCCGGCCACGTAGCCCGGCGTCGTGAGTGGCAGCGTGATGGTGCGCAGCTTGTGCCAGCCGCGGGCGCCCACGCTCTCGGCCGCCTCCTCCAGCGACGGGTCGATCTTGGCGAGGGCGTCGAGCACGTTGAGCGTGATCATCGGGAACAGGTGCAGCGTCTCGACCAGCAGCACGCCGTGGACGCCGTAGACGAAGTTGATCGGGCGGGTGACGTCGAACCAGTCGTGCAGGAGGACGTTGACGGTGCCGGCGCGGCCCATGATGAAGGTGAACCCCAGCACGCCGACCAGCGGCGGCGAGATGATCGGGATCAGCGTGAGGTACCCGAACAGGTCCCGGCCGCGGAAGTCGAAGCGGACCAGCAGGAACGCCACCGCGAAGCCGAGCACCGTCGTACAGGCAACCGTGCCGAGGCCGAGCAGCATCGAGTTCCAGAACGAGCGCACGTAGTAGGCGTCGCCGAGCGAACTCCGCGAAGTTCGCCAGCGTGAGGCGCCCCGCCTCGTCGGTGAAGGCGTCGTAGAAGATCCGCAGCAGCGGGTACACGAGGAACACGATGAGGAACAGCCAGATCGCCGCGTAGCCGAGCGTGGGAAGCACCGCGCGAGCGGGCCGGGCCGCCGGGACCGGGGGCGCGAGGGTCGCCACGCGCTACTCGTCCGCCAGCGTGAGGGCGACGGAGGCGGGGAACCCCACGTGCACCGGCTGGCCGACGGCGAGCGGCCGGTGGTGCCAGGCGTCGCGCACGTCCACCTTCAGCACGAGCCCGGCCGGCGTCTCCACGTCGTAGCGCAGGGTATTGCCGAGATAGGAGGCGACGACCACCCGGCCCTCGAAGACGTTGTCGCCGGCCGCCCCCAGCGTCACGTTCTCGGGGCGCACGGCCATCACGCAGCGGGTGCCGGCGGCGATCCGGTCGTCGGACCGCCCGTGGACCAGTCCCAGCGGCGTCTCCACGAGGATGCCGCCCGCCCCGCGCTCCTTGCAGACGCCAGGGATGAGGTTGTTGGTGCCAACGAAGTCGGCGACGAAGCGGTTGGCCGGGCGCTCGTAGAGCGCCTTGGGGTCGGCCACCTGCTGGATGCGGCCGTCCCGCATCACGGCGACCCGATCCGAGAGCGACAGCGCCTCTTCCTGGTCGTGGGTGACGTAGATGGTCGTGATGCGCAGCGCCTGCTGCAGCCGCCGGATCTCGCCGCGCACCTGGACGCGAATCTTGGCGTCGAGGTTGGACAGCGGCTCGTCGAGCAGCAGGATGTCGGGGTTCAGCACGAGGGCGCGGGCCAGCGCCACCCGCTGCTGCTGGCCCCCCGAGAGCTGACCCGGGTAGCGGGCCTCCAGCCCGACCAGATTGACCTGGCGCAGGCCGTGCTCGAGCCGCCGGGCGATCTCGTCGGCGGGGAGCTTGCGCAGGCGCAGGCCGTAGGTGACGTTCCCCCGCACCGTCATGTGCGGCCACAGCGCGTAGTTCTGGAACACCATGCCGATGTTCCGCGCGTACGGCGGCAGCATGTCCACGCGCCGGTCGCCGAAGCGGATCTCGCCCTCGTCGGGGAGGTAGAAGCCCGCGACGAGGCGCAGCAGCGTGGTCTTGCCGCAGCCCGAGGGGCCGAGCAGCGTGAACAGCTCGCCGTCGGCGATGTCGAGCGTGGCGCCGTTCACGGCGGTCGTGGACCCGAAGCGCTTGACGACCCCGTGGACGGCGATCCTCACCCTAGTTCGGTTTCTTCCAGACCGCCTCGATGTCCGAGCGGAATTTCGTCTTGAGCCCCTCGGAGCGCTTGGCGGCCACGCCCTCGTCGTAGACGTTGGCGATGTCGCCGTCGAAGTAGGAGCGCACGCCGCCCGTGAACTGCACGGCCAGCTCGGCCGTCGAGCCCGGCGCGCCCTGCACCTTGTACTTCGGCGTGATCGGGAACAGCCCGCGCTCCATGAACACCCGCTGGCCCCGCTCGGAGAGCAGGAACTCGATGAACGCACGCGCCGCCCTGGGGTTGCGCGAGCCGGCCAGGATGGCCATCGGCTCCGGCGTCACGAAGGCGTTCTTGGGCGCCACGAACTTGATGTCGAAGCCGGCCAGCTTCTCCTCGAACGCCATGTAGGACGGCACCGCGAAGCCGGCCGCGAACTCGCCCTTGGCGACCACGGTCGGCACGTCACGGCTGCGCGCGGTGAAGTGGCCGGTGTTGGCCGCCAGCTTCTTCAGCCACTCCCAGCCCTTCTCCTCGCCGTGCATCGACAGGATCACCTCGTACGTCGCGTTCGACGACGACGAGCGCGTCGGCGCGCACTGCACCACCTCGCCCTTCAGCTTGGGATTGAGCAGGTCCTCCCAGTCCTTGGGCTCGGGGATGCCGAGCCGCTTGATCCTCACCGGGTGGTAGACGAGCCCGTACGGCTCCAGCGCGGTGCCGATCCAGAAGCCGTCCTTGTCCTTGAGCGGGATCGGCTGGGGCTTGCCGATCGTCGCCGGGATCGAGTCCCACAGCTCCTTGCTGATCTCGACCTTCTGCAGCAGCTTCTGCTCGGCCAGCTTCTCGAAGAGCGCGGACTCGCCGCCCCAGAAGATGTCGGCGTCGGGCCGGCCCTTCCACTCCACGATGCGCCCGTAGGCCACCGGCGTGCCGGCCGGGATCGCGTTGGTCTTGACGGTGACGTTCCACTTCTCCCTGGCGTAGTCGGCGAAGGCCTTCAGGGCGGCGTCGTGGATGAACTTCGACACCGGCGTGATCAGCGTCAGCTCGCCCTCGATGGGCGCCTGGGCGCCGGCGCCGGCCGCCAGGCCGGCGACGAGGGCGACGAGCAGGACCAGCGCGATCGGATGTCTCATGCGGTGCTCTCCTTGTTCCCAGTGGCGTGAGCGTTCGACGGCGCGGCGCCAGCCGTCGTAACGAGCGGCGCGCGTGACGGGATCCATGCAGGGCGCGAACGTGCGCTCGACCGCCTGGCGGGCGGCCAGGGCGTCGAGCGAGCGCCACAGGCCGCTTCCGAGGCCGGCCAGGAAGGCGGCGCCGAGCGCGGTCGTCTCGATGACCAGGGGGCGCACGACGGCGGCGGCGAGGACGTCGGCCTGGAACTGGCAGAGGAAGTCGTTGGCGACGGCGCCGCCGTCGACCTTGAGCGCGCCCAGCGCCAGCTTGGCGTCGGCCGCCATCGCCTCCAGCACGTCGCGGCTCTGGTAGGCGATCGCCTCCAGCGTCGCCCGGACCAGGTGGGCGCGCGTGGTGCCGCGCGTGAGCCCGACGATCGTGCCGCGCGCGTACTGGTCCCAGTACGGGGCGCCGAGCCCGACGAAGGCCGGGACGAAGTAGACGCCGCCGGTGTCGTCGACCGACTCGGCGAGCGCGCGGGTCTCGTCGGCGCGCGCGATGACCCCGAGCCCGTCGCGCAGCCACTGCACGGCGGCGCCGGCGATGAACACGCTGCCCTCGAGTGCGTAGGTCGCGCGTCCGCCGATGCGCCAGGCGACGGTGGTCAGCAGCCCGTGGCCGGAGACGACCGGGTCGGCGCCGGTGTTCAGCAGGACGAAGCAGCCGGTGCCGTAGGTGTTCTTGGCGCTGCCGACCTCGAAGCAGGCCTGGCCGAACAGGGCGGCCTGCTGATCGCCCGCGATGCCGGCGATCGGCACGCCGGCCGGCAGCCAGCCGACGTCGCTCGTCTCCGCGCACGGGCCGGAGGAGTCCACGACGGCCGGCAGCACCGCACGCGGCACGCCGAGCAGCCCCAGCATCTCCGCGTCCCACTCCACGGACTTCAGAGCCCAGGCAGAGCGTGCGCGAGGCGTTGGTGGCGTCGGTGGCGTGCACGCGGCCGCCGGTGAGCTTCCACACGAGCCAGGTGTCGACGGTGCCGAACGCCAGCTCGCCGCGCTCGGCCCGGCGGCGGGCGCCGGGGACGTGGTCGAGCAGCCAGCCGATCTTCGTCCCGGAGAAGTAGGCGTCGAGCACGAGGCCGGTGCGCTCCCGCACGAGCGGCTCGGCACCCGTGGCCTTGAGCGCGTCGCACGTCGCGGCCGTGCGCCGGCACTGCCAGACGATCGCGGGGTGGATCGGCGCGCCGCCTGCGCGATCCCAGACGATCGTCGTCTCGCGCTGGTTGGTGATGCCGACCGCGGCGATCTCGCGCCGGCGCCACCCGCGCCTCGGCCAGCGCGCAGCGCGCCGCCGTGCCGACGGTGGTCCAGATCTCCTCGGGGTCGTGCTCGACCCAGCCCGGCCGTGGATAGTGCTGCGGTCAGCTCGGCGTAGCCCCGCGCCCGAACGGCGCCCTCGGCGTCCACGACGAGCGCCGTCGAGCCCGTGGTGCCCTGGTCGAGGGCGAGGACGTAGCGGCGGGCCGTCATGGCGTCCGCGGTGTGCGACCGGCCAGGCGGAGGGCCAGGTCCGGCTGGTCGGAGATGACGACGTCCACGCCGAGATCGAGGACGCGGCGGATGTCGGGCTCGGTATTCACGGTCCACGCCGCCACCCGGAGCCCGGCCTGGCGCGCGGCCGCCACCAGCGCGGCGTCCACGACGCGATGATCCACGCCGAGCGACGTGGCGCCGACCTCGGTGGCCCAGCGCACGACCGTGGTCGCGGCGGCGCGCTCACGCTCCACCCGCGAGCGGCTCACCAGCATGGCGGTCCGGATGCCGGCGTCGAGCGCGCGCACCCGGCGCAGCGTGTCGGGCTCGAACGCCATCACCACGGTCCGCTCGCGCAGCCCCCGCGCGTCGAGCAGCGCCAGCGTCTTCTCCTCGATCCCCGCGTACGGCCGCCGTGCGGGGTCGACCTTGATCTCCAGCAGCAGCTCGGCCCGGGTCGGGCGCAGCAGGTCGAGGACCTGGGCCAGCGTGGGCACCGGCTCCTCGGTCACCGCGCCCTCGCGCGCGCGCAGCCGCACGCCGGCCAGGTCGGCGAGCCGGGTCGCCGCCACCGCGCCGGTGCCCGTGCTGGTCCGCTCGAGCGTGGGGTCGTGGATCACCACCACCTCGCCGTCGCTCGTGAGATGGATGTCCAGCTCCAGGAGGTCGGCGCCGAGCGCCAGCGCGTTGCGAAACGCGAGCAGGCTGTTTTCCGGCCAGAGCAGGGCGCCGCCGCGATGCGCGGCGATCTGGACCGGCGGCCCGGCCACCGCGCTCACCGCCACCGCGAGGGCGACCAGGTCGACCGCAAGCGCACGCCTCACGCCTCGGCCTGCAGCCGCGCCACCAGGTCGGCGCGATCGCTGATGATGACGTCCACGCCGAAGCCGGCCAGGCGCCGCATCGCCTCCTCGTCGTTGACCGTGAAGACGCCGACGGCGATGCCGGCCGCGCGCGCCGCCTCCACCACCTCGGCGTCGCAGAGCGTGTGGTGCAGGCCGAGGAAGTTGGCCTGGGCCTCCATCGCCCACGCGACGGTCTCCGTCGAGCGCGCGCCCGACTCCGCGACGTGCTCGCGGTCCACGAGCAGTGCGGTCGGCTGGGCGGGCGCCAGGGCGCGGATCTCGGTCAGCACGGCGGGATTGAAGGCCATGATGAACGACCGCTGGGCGAGCCCGGCCGCGTCCAGCAGCCCGAGCACCCGCTTCTCGAGCCCCTCGTAGCGCGGGCCCGGCGCGGCCACGACGCGCCCGACCCGGCGCTCGTAGCGCACGGCCGGCCCCGGTGTCTTGACCTCGACCAGCAGCGTGACTCCGGTCGGCATCGCCAGCGCCAGCACCTCGTCCAGGATGGGAACGCAGTCGTCGGTCAGCGCGCCGCCGGCGTCGCGCAGCCGCGCGCGCCGCAGGTCGGCGGCGGTGCAGCGGGCGATCGACCCGCGGCCGTCACTGGTCCGCTCGAGCGTGGGGTCGTGGATCACCGCCACCTCGCCGTCGGCGGTCAGGTGGACGTCCAGCTCCAGGATCCGGGCCCCGAGCGCCAGCGCGTTGCGGAAGGCAGTGAGGCTGTTCTCCGGCCACAGCGCCGCACCGCCGCGGTGGACGACGTAGTGGGGGGCCATCCTACTTCTCGCTCTCGATGAGACCCTTCACGAACCAGCGCTGCATGAAGATGATCACCGCCACCGGGGGCAGCAGCGCCATCATCGCGCCGGCCATGATCAGATTCCAGGTCGGCAGCTCGGTGCCCGAGCGCGGGATCAGCCGCTCCAGCCCGATGACGACCGTGCGCATCTCCTCGGTGTTGGTGATCAGCAGCGGCCAGAAGTACTCGTTCCAGCCGTAGATGAACAGCACCACGAACAGCGCGGCGATGTTGGCCCACGACAGCGGCAGCAGGAACGACCACAGGAAGCGCAGCGGGCCGGCCCCGTCGATCTGGGCGGCCTCGGCCAGCTCGTTGGGCACCGTCAGATAGAACTGGCGGAACAGGAACGTGGCGGTCGCCGACGCCATGAGCGGCACCGTGAGCCCCGAGTAGCGTGTTCAGCCAGCCGAGGTTGCCGATCACCTCGTAGGTCGGCAGGATCCGCACGGGGATCGGCAGCATCAGCGTGATGAAGATCATCCAGAACACCAGCGAGCTGCCGCGGAAGCGGAAGTAGACGATCGCGAACGCCGACAGCATCGAGATGGCGATCTTGCCCACCGCCACCCCCACCGCCACGATCGTGGAGTTCACGAGCAGCCGGCCCATGTGCGAGCGGCGCCAGGCCTCCGCGTAGTTCTCGAGCATGTGCGTGGAGGGCAGCAGGCGCGGCGGCTTCTGGACGACCTCGCTGACTTCCTGGGTCGAGATGACGAACGCGTAGTAGAGCGGGAACGCGATGACAGCGACGCACGCGATCAGCAACGCGTGCACCACCAGGGTCCCCCACGGGAACGGCCGCCGTTGCCGCTCGGCGACGCGCTCGGCCGTCGCCACCCGGGGGAGCGCGAGGGTATCGGCGCCGGCGGTCGTGGCTCGCGCCTGGTCCATCAGTACGTGACCTTCTTCTCGGCGAACGCGGAACTGCAGCATCGTCATCCCGATCACGACCGCCATCAGCAGCACCGACTGAGCGGCCGAGGAGCCGAGGTTGAGGCCGATGAACCCGTCCTTCCACAGCTTGTAGACCATGATCTCGGTGGCGTTGCCGGGGCCGCCGTGGGTGACGGCGTGGATGACGCCGAAGGAGCCGAAGAACGACGGACACCATGTTGACGACGACCAGGTAGAAGGTCACCGGCGAGATGAGCGGCACGATGATCGCGGTGAACTTGCGGATCGGGCTGGCGCCGTCCACGCTGGCCGCCTCCATCACCGACGTGGGGATGGCCTGCAGCCCGGCCAGGAAGAACGCGATGTTGTAGCCGACGTGGGTCCAGGCGGTGGCGCCGATGACCAGGGCCATGGCCACCCAGCCCTTGAGCAGCCAGTTGAACTCGTAGGCCGTCACGAACGACAGGAAGTACGGCAGGACGCCGTAGGAGGGATGGAAGATGAACAGGAAGATGATGCCGGCCACCGCCGGCGCGATGCCGTACGGCCACAGCAGCGCCGTGCGGTAGAAGCGCCAGCCCGCGGATCTTCTGATTGGCCAGCGTCGCCACCACCAGCCCCGCCACCACGCTGAGCGACGGTCACGCCGCCGGCGAACACGAACGAGTTCACCACGCTCTCGTAGTACTCGCGGTCGGTCAGCAGCGCCGTGAAGTTGTCGAGGCCGACGAAGATGTCGCGCCCGCCGAACGGCGGCGACTTGAAGAGGCGCGAGGTAGAGCGAGTTGACCGCCGGCCAGAAGAAGAAGACGATCGTCACCGCCACCTGCGGCAGGACCAGCAGGTACGGCAACCAGCGGTTGGGGAAGACCGTCCGCTTCACGCCGGGCCTCCCGGACGCCCCCTACTTGTTCGTCGCCGCGAACTCCTTGAGCAGCGCGTTCGACTTGGCCACCGCGTCGTCCAGCCCCTGCTTGGCCGGCTTCTTGCCGGCGAAGACGTTCTCCAGCTCGCCCTCGATCACGTCGCGAATCTGCACGAAGTTCCCGAGCCGCAGCCCCGAGCTGTTCGGCGTCGCCACCCGCTCCGGCTTCGGCGCCGCCGCCTTCTTGTCCTTCATGCGCGGCCGGCGGCATGGGCGGCAGCCCCGTGAGCTGGGCGAACGCGGTGTACTGCTTGGGGTTCTTCACGAAGTGGTAGCCCTGCTCGAGGTTGCGGCACGGCGGTGTTGGAGATGGCCAGGTAGCCGGTGTTGACGTGCCACCACATCTGGTTCTCGGGCTTGGCCAGGAACTCCAGGAATCGGGCCACGCCGCGGTACTCGGCTTGCGGCTTGCCCTTGAGCACCCACAGCGTCGCGCCCCCGATGATCGACGTCGCCTTCTTGTACGGCGCGCCCCAGTGCGGTAGCTCGGCGGTGCCCCAGTCGAGCTTCACGGCCTTGCGTGAAGCCGGAGATGAGCGCGGAGGACTGGATGTACATGGCGCAGTCGCCGCTCACGAACTTGGGATCGGCCGCGCCGGCGCGGCCGCCGTAGGAGTAGATACGTTGTCCTTCTGCCAGGCGGCGAGCGCCGCCGACGTGCTTCTGGCCGAACTCGCGGTTGATCAGGAGCTCCACGCCCTCGACGCCCCCGAAGCCATTGTTCTTCGTCGCGAAGGGCTGGTCGTGGGTGGCGTGCATGTTCTCGACCATCGTCCACGAGGGCCAGCCGGTCGAGAACCCGCACTTGGCCGCGCCGGCGGCCAGGATCTTCTTCGAGTACGCCTCCACGTCCTGCCACGTCTTCGGCGGCTTCTCCGGGTCGAGCCCGGCCTTCTTGAAGGCGTCCTTGTTGTAGTAGAAGATCGGCGTCGACGAGTTGTACGGCATCGAGTAGAGCTTGCCGTCCTTCGTGTAGTAGCCCACGACCGGCTTGATGAAGTCGTTCCAGTCGATCCTGATCTCGTTCTGCTGCATCAGCTCGTGCACCGGATAGACGGCGCCCGACAGCATCATGGTCTGGGTGCCGACCTCGAAGACCTGCACGATGTGCGGCGGGTTCTTCTGGCGATAGGCCGCGATGGCCGCCGTCAGCGTCTCCGCGATAGCTGCCCTTGCGCAGCGGCTTGATCTCGTACTCGCCCTGGCTGTCGTTGAACTGCTTGGCCTGCGTCTCCAGGGCCTCGCCGAGCGCGCCCGTCATGGCGTGCCAGAAGTGGATCTCGGTCTTCGCCTGGGCGGCGAGCGGCAGCGGCAGCGCCAGCACGGCCAGGGCGCAGACGAGCGCGACCAGCGAGAACGAACGCGACATGAACACCGTCATGGTGTCCTCCTGATCTCGGATGGGACGGGGTGGCGATCGTGCCGGACTATAACACAGCCACTTTACGGCTCGTTTACGACCGCGGCCCACCCGTGATCCACCGGGCGATGGCCGCCACCACCTCGGTGTCGAGACCGAAGAAGCCGTGGGCGGCGCGGGGCTCGCACGGTCCCGACTGGGGCGTGGCGCCGCCCTCGAAGGTCAGCAGCTCGCGTCGCGGCGTCGCGGAGAGATCGCGCAGCAGGCCCACCGTGTCGGCGTAGGGCGTCGCCCGGCACGCGTCCTGGCGGTGGTGCACGACCAGGGTCGGCACGCGGATGTCCTTCAGCCGAACGTCGCCGATCGACTCCGGGCGCTCGCGACCCTGGCGCGTCACCGTGGAGGTGAGCACGACGCCGTCGGGCCCGCCGGCCGTCAACCGCGCCGCCGCGTTGGCGGCGGACACGGTGCCCATGCTGGTACCGACCA
This sequence comes from uncultured Candidatus Rokubacteria bacterium, assembly GCA_963743355.1. Classification (GTDB taxonomy): domain Bacteria; phylum Methylomirabilota; class Methylomirabilia; order Rokubacteriales; family CSP1-6; genus AR5. Next base: position 1,456,639 of record CAVUPM010000001.1, on the reverse strand, counting down.
GCCAGACGGGCACCGCCGCCTCCTCCCGGAGCGCCGCGAGCACCGCACGCACGTCGTCGGCATGGGCGGCGCTGGCGCGGAAGCCGTCGAGCCCGTTCGGCCGGTCCGACGGCGCGTCGACGACCGCCACCAGCAGACCGTGCTCGGCGAAGCGGCCTCGGGTGCGGACCAGGAAGTTGGCGCCGGGCCCCAGGCGGCCGGAGCCGAGGCCCAGCCGCCCGTTGCCGCCCGAGAAGAGCACGACCGTGGCGACCGGGCGCTCGGCCGGATGGACGAGGAGAAACGACTGCGTGACGCCCGGCCGTGAGGGGACGGTGCGAACCTCCTCGGCGGCGGCGCGGGCGAGGCCCACGGCGAGCAGGACGACGGCGGCGACGGCGGCGAGTGTCCGTCGCGGCCGCGCCCCGGTCACGCCCGGAAGCGCTGGGACCGGGCGACGTGGGCCTGGTAGGCCTCCACCTCGGCGTCGATCCGGCGCGGGCTCCAGCCCAGCAGCGGCGCCAGGCGATGGGCGATCGACTCCGCGCAATCACGCCCCTGGCAGCGGCTGGTGCCGATGCCCGTGCGGCGCAGCAGGACGTCCTGCAGCGACACGGTCAGCTCCTCGTGCACGGCGTGGTGGAGCTGGGCGACGACGTCGGGGTTGGACGGGCACAGCGGCTCGGCGCCACCCGGCACCTTGCCGGCCAGCTCCATCACCCGCCGGTAGTTGCGGCCGTAGAGCGTCACCAGCGTCTCGAGCGTCTCGCGCGGCAGGCCGCTGGCGGCGATGTCGGCGGAGACGTCGAGCCACGCGTGGGCCTCCACCCGCCCGGCCTCCTCGTCGACGCCGTCGAGCGTGAGGCGTCCCGTCCGCGCGGGCGCCGACCGTCCGAGCATGCGCGTCACGCGATCCCCCAGCTCTTCGGCGAGGCTGCGGAAGCACGTGAGCTTCGTCCCGGTGATGGAGAGGAACCGGCCGCCCGCTTCCTCCACGACCTTGTGCGCCCGCGAGACATCCGACGCCCGCCGGCCCTCCTCGAACGACAGCGGGCGGACGCCCGCGTAGGTGTAGATCACCTCGCTCGCAACGATGCGCGGATCGGGCACCGCGTGGCGGACCTCGCCGAGCAGGTAGTCGACCTCGTCGCGCGTCGCGTGGACACGGTCGAGGTCGCCGTCGAAGTCGGTGTCGGTGGTGCCGACCAGCGAGAAGTCGCGCCACGGGATCACGAAGATCATGCGGTCGTCGCTGGTCGAGTGATAGATCGCCCGCTCGGTCATCCGCGGCAGCAGGCAGTGAATGCCCTTGGTGCGGCGCAGGATGTGGGCTCCGCGGTCGCGCACGCCGGCCCGCGCGCGGAGCTCGTCCACCCACGGCCCGGTCGCGTTGACGATGACCCGCGCGCCCAGCGTCACCACCGTTCCGCCGAGGAGGTCGCGCACGCGGACGCCGTTGGGCGCACCGCCGGTATCGCGCCGGATCTCCTCGACCTGGGCGTAGTTGAAGGCGCGGGCGCCGTGGCGACAGGCGGACAGCACGTTCTCCAGGCACAGCCGCTCCGGGTAGAGCAGGAGATCGTCGAAGTAGTAGCCGGCGCCGCGGAGATCGTCGGGCGCGGATGCCCGGCTCCAGGCTCAGCGCGTCCACGGCCTTCAGCACGCGATAGCGCTCGCGCGTGCGGCCCGGCGTCAGCCAGTCGTAGAGCGTGAGGCCGATGCGGACCTTGATGAGCCCGCGCGAGGAGTCGCGGTAGATCGGCACCAGGAACGGCAGCGGCCGCACCAGGTGCGGCGCCAGCCGCCCCAGCCGCTCGCGCTCGGTGAGCGACTCGCGCACCAGGCCGAAGTCGAACAGCTCCAGGTAGCGGAGGCCGCCGTGGATCAGCTTCGAGGAGCGCGCGGTGGTGGCGGAGGCGAAGTCGCCCTTCTCGATCAGCGCGACCGACAGGCCGCGGAGGGCCAGGTCGCGGGCGGCGCCGGCCCCGGCCATGCCGCCGCCGAGGATGACGACGTCGTAGTCGCCGTCGGTCAGCGCCCAGGGGCGCGCGTGCTCAGCCGGCAAGCGCGTTGAGCATCACCGTCAGGCCCAGGCGAAGGCCGACCGGCAGCCCGTCCTCGTTCATCTGGAACTCCGGCGCGTGGTGCGGGTAGGGCCCGCCGTCGCGTGGCGCGATCCCCACGCGGAAGTAGCAGCCCGGCCGTGCTCTCAAGAACAGGCTCATGTCGTCGCTGGCCATGACCGGCGGCCCGTCGTTCAGCGCGCCGGCGCCCAGCTCCGCCGTCGCGCACTCGCGCACGAACGCCGTCTCCTTCGCGTGATTGACCACCGCCGGGCAGCCGTCGCCCTCGAAGGTCAACCGCGCCTCCGTCCGGTACGCGCGCGCGATGCCGGCGGCGAAGTCGGCCAGCCGGCCCTTGATCTGCCCGCGCACGGCCTCGTTGAACGTGCGGAGCGAGCCGCGCATGACCGCGCTGGCCGGGATGATGTTGTGCTTGGTGCCGCCGACGATCTGGCCGACCGTGAGGACCGCCGTCTCGTGCGCGGAGACCTCGCGCGAGACGAGGTTCTGCATGCCGAGCAGGATGTTGGCGGCGGCGGTGATCGGATCGATCGACAGGTGCGGGTAGGCGCCGTGGCCGCCCCGCCCCGCGATGTCGATGTTGAAGAAGTCCGCGGACGCCATCGACGGCCCCGCCACGATGCCCACCTGCCCCACCGCCGTCTGCGTCGTGAGGTGAAGCCCGTAGACCTCGGCCACGCGCGGATCGTCGAGCACGCCGGCCGCGATCATCGGCTCCGCCCCGCCGAAGACCTCCTCGGCCGGCTGGAACAGGAACACCGCCGTCCCCGGCAGCTCGCGCCGGCGCGCGGCCAGCATCTCGGCCAGCGTGATCGCGATCGCCGTGTGGCCGTCGTGGCCGCACGCGTGCATGACGCCGGCCTTCGACGAGGTGAAGGGCGCATCGAAGGTCTCGGTCAGCGGCAGCGCGTCGATGTCGGCCCGCCAGGCGATCGTCCGCCCCGGCCGGTCCCCGCGCAGCACGCCCACCACGCCGGTGCGGCCCAGCCCGGTCCGCACCTCCAGCTTCGCGGCGTGCAGCCGCTCGGCGATGATCTCGGCGGTCCGACGCTCCTCGAAGGACAGCTCGGGATGGCGGTGGAAGTCGCGGCGCAGCGTGACGAGGCTCTCCTGGCGGCGACCGAGCTCCTGCGTCCAATCCGGCGTCAGTGTTCTCATGGGGACCACGATAGTCCGGGCCCCGCGCGTTGCCAAGTGGGACACTGCCGAGCGCGCGCCCGGTCACCGGGAAGCGATCTCCCCGGGGCCGCCTCGTCTACGCGTAGGCCGAGGTTCGGCCGGGGCACGCTGGTCACCGGGGCCGCGCGCCCTTGGCGCGGCGCCGCGGCGGCACCCGGAGTGACGGCTCGCTTGTCCCCAGCCGCGCGAGTCGCCGCCGGCGCTCGCGCTCGACCAGCGCGCGCAATCCCTCGTGGATCAGCGCGGTCGGGTCGGTGATCCCGGTAAGGCGCTGCGCTTCGCTGAGCAGGTCGGCGTCGAGATTGAACGTCGTGCGCATGGCGGCCTCTTTCGGTATGCCCGAACGTACAAGCGATGGCTGATGTCCCGATCGGCCGATCCCGGCTCGGGCGAGCGGCCGGCAGCCGGGCACAGGGCGGCGGTCAGCGCAGCAGCGCGTGAATCGACGGCAGGACGAGATCGGGCCCCAGGTCGCCGATCCTCGGATCGCCGGAGCGTGTCACCCCGCTGAGCACCAGGACCGTCGCCAGCCCCAGCGACTTGCCCATCGTGATGTCGGTCTCGATGCGGTCGCCGACGATCACGCAGTCGCTCGCGCCGACGCCGAGCGTCTCCAGCGCCACCTCCAGGATGATCGGCGACGGCTTGCCGACGACGGCCTCGACGCGCTTGCTCGTGACCGCCTCCACCGCCGCGATCATCCCGGCGCAGTCGGGGATCTCGCCGCCCTCCACCGGGCACGTGCGGTCGGGGTTGGTCGCGATCAGCCGGGCGTCGTGCCGGCGCACGGCCTGCAGCGCCGTGTTGAGCTTGGCGTAGTCGAACGTGCGGTCGAACGCGATGACCACCCACCGCACGTCGGCGTCGTCGCGAACCTCGAACCCGTGATCGCGCAGCTCGCCGATGAGCGGCGGCTCCCCGATCACGAACACCGGCGCCCCCGGATCCAGCTTCCGAAGGTGACGCGCCAGCACGATCGAGGAGTTCACGACCTCGTTGGTCGTGGTAGGAATGCCCAGGCGCGTCAGCTTCTCGGCATAGTCAGCGCGGGTGTAGAGCGGCTTGTTGGAGAGAAACGCAACCCGCCGCCCGTCCGCCCGCAGCGCCGCAATCGTCTCCCCCGCCCCCGGGATCAACGCCTCGCCCAGATAAACCGTGCCGTCCAGATCGAACAGCCAGCCCCGATGTGGCAACACGATCCTCATACGAATGAAGCGAACGAAGTGAGTGAGGTGACCACGACGATGGTCCGGCGCGCCGCCCGGCCGCCGCGCGCGCCACCGCGGTCGCCGCGCGCACTACCGGAGGAGCGGCGCGACCGCAGCCTGGGCGAGGTCGGCGAACGGCGCCGGGATGAGGCCGAGCAGCACGATGCCCACGAGCGCGATGGCGAGCGCGAGGCCCCCGGCGAAGGACGGCGTCACCGCCATGCTCTCGCCCTCCGGCTCGCGCATGTACATGAAGACGATCACGCGCAGGTAGTAGTAGGCGGCGACCGCGGAGTTCAGCACCGCGATCACGGTGAGCCAGATGTAGCCGGCGCGGACCGCCGAGCCGAAGAGGTAGAACTTCGAGACGAAGCCGGCCAGCGGAGGGATACCGATCAGCGAGAGCAGGAAGAGCGCCAGCGTCGCGGCCAGGATCGGGTGACGGCGCGCCAGCCCGGCGTAGTCGCCGACCTCCACCGCCTCCTCGCCCGCCCGCACGCAGAGAGCGATGACGCCGAAGGCCCCGACCGTCGTGAACGTATACGCGAGCAGGTAGAAGAGGACGGCGCCGGCGCCCTGGGTGCCGCCGGCCACCAGCCCCATCAGCATGTAGCCGACGTGGGCGATCGACGAGTAGGCCAGCATCCGCTTCAGATTCGACTGGGCCAGCGCCACCACGTTGCCGAGGGTCATGGTCAGCGCGGCCACGCCCCACAGCAGGGCCGACCAGTCGGCCTGGGCGCCGCGCAGCGCCACCACCAGCACCCGGATCAGCGCGGCGAAGGCGGCGGCCTTGGAGCCGGTGGCGATGAGCGCGGTGATGGTGGTCGGCGCGCCCTCGTAGACGTCGGGGACCCACATGTGAAACGGCACCGAGGAGATCTTGAAGCCGAAGCCGACCAGCAGCAGGCCGAGGCCGACGAGGACCAGCGGATCGCCGCCCTTGGCGGCGGCCGAGGCCGCGATGCGATCGAGGTTGGTGGAGCCGGTGGCGCCGTAGATCAGCGCGATGCCATACAGGAGAAAGGACGTCGCGAAGGCGCCGAGCAGGAAGTACTTCATCGACGCCTCGCCCGAGGTCAGCCGCGTCTTGAACAGGCCGGCCAGCACGTACAGCGAGAGCGACATCAGCTCGAGCGACAGGAAGACCACGATGAGATCGCCGGCCGAGGCCATCAGCATCATGCCGGCGGTGGAGAAGAGCACCAGCGCGTAGTACTCGCCCGACTCCGAGCCGGTCCGGGCCAGGTAGTCCATGGACAGCATCACGACCAGCGCGGCCGCGTAGCAGATGAGGAGATCGAAGAAGAGCGCGTAGCCGTCGAGCAGCACCATGTCGCGGAACGCCCGCCCCTCACCGCCCCGCAGCCACAGCCACACCGCCGCCACCAGCGCGCCCACGATCCCGGCCAGCGCGACGCCGCCCAGGTGGGTCTTGCTGTCGCGCGGGGGCAGCAGGTCGAGCAGCAGCACCAGCGCGCCGGCGCCGAGCACGATCAGCACCGGCGTGAGAACCCAGAGCGTGACGGGCGGAACCGGGAACGCGGCGGTCATCTCGCCATCGCCACGCTGGCCTTGCTCTCGACCTGGGCGAGGAGGGCCGCGATGGTCGCCTCGGTCTTGCCGGTGAACGCCGACGGGTACACGCCGATCCACACGATGAGGAGGAGGACCGGCACCAGCACCGCCCACTCCCGTGGGGAGAGATCGGTGAGCCGCCGGTTCTCCTCGCGGGTGACCTCGCCGAACACCACGCGCTGGTACATCCACAGGAGGTAGACGGCGGCGAAGATGATCCCCGTCGTGGCCACCGCCGCCAGCCACCCGCTCACCTGGAAGGCGCCCACCAGCACCAGGAACTCGCCGACGAAGCCGTTGAGGCCGGGCAACCCGAGCGAGGACAGCACGACGACCAGGAACACCACCGAGAACGCGGGGATGACCTTCCACAGGCCGCCGAACTCGGCGATGAGCCGCGTGTGGCGGCGCTCGTAGATCATGCCGACCATCAGGAAGAGTGCGCCCGTGCTGAGACCGTGGTTGACCATCTGGATGAGGCCGCCTACGAGGCCCTGCTGGTTCAGCGTGAACAGGCCGAGCACGACGAAGCCCAGGTGGCTCACGCTCGAGTAGGCGACGAGCTTCTTGAGGTCGGGCTGCACCGTCGACACCCAGGCGCCGTACACGATGCCGATCACGGCCAGCGCGAAGAACAGCGGCGCGAACTGGAACGTGGCGTCGGGGAAGAACGGCAGGCAGAAGCGCAGGAAGCCGTAGGTGCCCATCTTCAGCAGGACGCCGGCCAGGATGACCGAGCCGGCCGTCGGCGCCTCCACGTGGGCGTCGGGCAGCCACGTGTGGAACGGGAAGAGCGGCACCTTGATCGCGAAGGCCAGGGCGAAGGCCAGGAACATGAGGTTCTGGGCGAGCCCGGGCGGCAGCACCCAGCGCGCCAGCGTCGGCACGTCGAAGGTGTAGACCCCGGTGGCGACGCCGTGCTGGTAGTAGAAGGCCAGGATGGCGACCAGCATCAGCGCGGAGCCGACCATCGTGTAGAGCACGAACTTCACCGCGGCGTAGATGCGGTTGGCGCCGCCCCACACCCCGATGATCAGGTACATCGGGATCAGCATCGCCTCCCAGAAGACGAAGAAGAGGAAGAGGTCGAGGCTCACGAACACCCCGAGCATCCCCGTCTCCAGGAGCAGCATCGTGATGACGAACTCCTTCGTGCGGTCCTCGATGGCGTGCCAGGCCGAGGCCAGCGCGAGCGGCGTCAGGAACGTCGTGAGCAGGACGAGCAGCAGGCTGATGCCGTCGACGCCCACGTGATAGTTCACGCCCAGGGTCGGCATCCAGCGGAGCAGCTCCTCGAACTGGACGTCGGCGCTGTCGCCGTCGAAGCGGGTCCACAGCGGGATCGAGACCGCGAAGGTCGCCAGGGCGACGCCGAGGGCGCCGGCGCGATGCACCGTGTCCAGACGGCGCGGCACCAGGGCGAGGGCGACGGCGCCGACGGCCGGCAGGAAGGTCACGACGCTGAGCAGGCCCACGGTCATCGAACGAGCAGGAAGGTCACGAGGACGACGGCGCCGGCCAGCATCGTCAGCGCGTAGTTGACGGCGTAGCCGGTCTGCAGCTGGCGCAGTCCCGCCGCCCCCGCCGTCACCGCCCGGCCCACGCCGTTGACGATGCCGTCGATCACGCCGAGGTCGAACACCCGGGCCAGGCCCTCCGAGAGCGCGAAGAGCGGCCGCACGATCGCCCGGTCGTAGAGCGCGTCCACGTAGTAGGCGTTGAGCAGCAGCGCGCGCAGCGGCGTGCTCGGCTGCCCGACCCGCTCGGGCTTCACGGGCGTGAGCTTGTACCGGTAGAGCGCGAACACGAAGCCGGCCACCACGACCACGACCGACAGCAGCGGCACCAGCTTCGAATGCTCGCCCTCGTGCAGCGCGAAGACCGACGCCAGCCGGTGGGCGAAGCGCGTGACGTCGAGCGGCAGCCCCAGCACGAAGCCGGCCACCACCGTGAGCAGGGCCAGCACGACGAGCGGGGCGGTCATCACCCACGGGGACTCGTGGGCGTGGTGCAGCACGTCCTTGCTCATGCGCGGCGAGCCGCTGAAGGCCAGGAACAGCAGCCGGAAGGTGTAGAAGGCCGTCATGAACGCGCCGGCCAGCAGCAGCAGGAACATCAGGATCTGCCCCTTGCCCATCGCCGCGGTCAGGATCTCGTCCTTCGAGAAGAACCCCGCCAGCGGCGGAACGCCGGCCAGGCCGAGGCCGCCGACCCACATCGTGGCCGCGGTGATCGGCAGCTTGTAGGCGATCCCGCCCATCTTGCGGAGATCCTGCTCGCCGCGCAGCCCGTGGATGACGCTGCCGGCACCGAGGAAGAGCAGCGCCTTGAAGAACGCGTGGGTGACGAGGTGGAAGATGCCGGCCACGTAGGCGCCGAGCCCGACCGCCGCGAACATGTACCCGAGCTGGCTGACCGTCGAGTAGGCGAGCACCCGCTTGATGTCGGTCTGCACGAGGCCGATGGTCGCCGCGAAGACCGCGGTGATGGTGCCGACCCAGGCCACGACCTCCAGCGCCGAACCGGAGCGCTCGAACACCGCGTGGCTGCGGGCCACCATGTAGACGCCGGCCGTCACCATGGTGGCGGCGTGGATGAGCGCCGAGACCGGCGTGGGCCCCTCCATCGCATCGGGCAGCCACGTGTGCAGAGGGAGCTGGGCCGACTTGCCGCACGCGCCCATGAAGAGGAGCAGCGCGATGCCCGTCGCGGTGGCCGGCGCCAGCGTCTCGGCGCCCTTGAACACCGCCGCGAACTCGAGCGTGCCGAGCGCGGTCCACAGCCACATGATCCCCAGCCCGAAGCCGAAGTCGCCCACGCGGTTGACGATGAACGCCTTCTTGCCGGCCTGGGCCGCGGCCGGGCGCGTGTACCAGAAGCCGATCAGCAGATACGAGCAGAGCCCGACCGCCTCCCAGAAGACGTAGAGGAGGAGGAAGTTGCCGGCCAGCACGAGCATCGTCATCGAGAACACGAACAGGTTCAGGTACGCGAAGAAGCGCGCGTAGCCGGGATCGTCGTGCATGTAGCCGGTCGAGTAGAGATGGATCAGGAAGCCCACGCCGGTGACGACCAGCAGCATGACCGCGGTGAGGGAGTCGACGTAGGCGGTGACGCCGGTGTCGAAGTCGCCGGCCACGATCCAGGTGAAGAGCGTCGTCGTGAACGCCCCGCTCGACCACGCCCGCGAGGCCACCGCGCACGAGGCCAGGAACGAGCCGGCCAGCGCCGGCACCGCGATCCAGTGCGCGCGGCGACCGGTCAGCCGGCCGAAGAAGATGTTGAGGAGGGCCCCGGCCAGCGGAAAGGCGGGAACCAGCCAGACGGTGGACACCGCGTCAATCTAGCGACCGCTCCCGGGGGTGTCAAGCAACGCTCCGGGCGCGGGCGGGCCCTCTGCTATGATTCACGTCGTGCCTCAGCGGTCCCGGACGAAGGCGTGGGTGTTCCTGCTGCTCGTGATGTTCCTCGCCGTGGTCGGAGGGGTGTCCTTTCTCGGCTGGCGCCAGTCCGTCCCCGGCGTGAGCGCCAGCACACAGGCCCCGCGCTTCCTCGGCCACAACACCTCGTTCACGGTGACGCTCGAGGCCGCGCGCGGCAACCTGCGCCAGGCCGAGGTCCGCGTCGTCCAGGGCGGCAAGCCGATCACGCTGGCGAAGTCGGAGGCCCGGGCGCCGCGCGTGCAGCTGCCGGTCACGGTGGAGAGCGCCGCCGTCGGGCTCAAGGAAGGCGGCGCCACGCTGGAGGTGTGGGGCAGCGACGACTTCTGGCGCCCGTTCCGCGGCAAGGAGGTCGCGCTGGTGTCGCAGCCGGTGACGATCGACCTCACGCCGCCGCGCGTGGAGATCCTCTCGTCCACCCGCTATGTGTCGCCGGGTGGCGCGGTGATGATCGCGTTCCGCGCCGGCGAGGCCGCGCGCATCGACGTCAGCGTCGGTTCCAGGGTCTTCCCGAGCTTCCCCTACGGCCCGGCCGACAAGGGCGCCCGCGTCGCGCTGATCGCGCTGCCCCACGACTTCGCCGCCGGCACCCCGCTGGCGGTGACGGCGCGCGACGAGGCCGGCAACGTCGCCACCCGGGCGGTGCCGGCCGAGCTGAAGCCGCGTCCCTTCCCGCGCGACACCATCACGATCACCGAGGCCTTCCTGCAGGCCAAGGTGCCGGAGCTGCTGCCGCAGCGGGCGCCGAGCCAGCCGCTGATCGAGGGCTTCCTGATCATCAACCGCGATCAGCGCCGCCAGGCCGAGGAGGAGAAGCTCAAGCTCGGCGCCCGGACGGCGGACAAGCCGCTGTGGGAGGGCGCGTTCGTCCAGCCGCGCAACACCAAGGTGTTCTCGAACTTCGCCGAGACCCGCACCTACGTCTACGGGGGCCGCACGGTCGACACCCAGGTCCACGTCGGCTTCGATCTGGCCTCGACCAAGCTGTCGCCGGTGCCCGCCGCCAACGCCGGACAGGTCGCCTTCGCCGGCCCGCTCACGATCTACGGCAACACCGTGATCGTCGACCACGGCCTCGGGCTGCAGACGCTCTACGCCCACCTGTCGTCCATCGCCGTCAAGGCGGGCGACGCGGTCACCAAGGGCCAGGAGCTGGGCCGCAGCGGCACCACCGGGCCTCGCCGTCGGCGACCACCTGCACTTCGAGGTCCTCGTCTCCGGCGTGTCGGTCACGCCGCTCGAGTGGTGGGACGGCAAGTGGATCCGCGACCGCGTCAATCGGCCGCTGAAGCAGGCCGGGCTTCCGGAGATCGCGGGGGTCGGTGAGGTGCCGGACGAGCCGGCCCCGCGCGCGGACGCGGCGCCCCGGCCGACGCGTCGTCGCCGCTAGCTCGGCCGCAGGCAGCCATGGCAGAACTGTCTTACAATCCGACGCTATGAAGACGCTCACCGTGCGCCTGCCCGCCGCGCTCGTGAAGGACCTCGAGGCCGAGTCTCGCGAACGCCATCGGTCCAAGTCCGACGTCGTTCGGGAGCGGTTGAGCCTGGCGGCTCACTCACGCGTGCCAGCCGCACCGACCGACACCATTGCCGATCTCGTCGGCTCGGTGGACGGGCTGCCGGTGGACCTGAGCAGACGCAAGAAGGCCTATCTCAGGACGACGCGGTATGGCCGCAAGCGCGCTCGTTGACGCCGGGTTCGTCACGCGACCGCCGAGGCTGGCGGCGCCGGCCAGCGCCGCCGGCCCGGGGCTCGAGAGCGTGTTATCGTAACGATCAAATGAGCTCACCCGTCGAAGGCTCCCCTTTGCCGGAAGTGATCTTCCTTGTCGAGGAAGCCCCCGAGGGAGGTTTCACAGCGCGCGCCTTGGGAGAGTCGATCTTCACCGAGGCCAGCGATCTGGCGGACCTGCACGAGAAGGTCCGGGACGCGGTCCACTGTCACTTCGACGAGGGCAAGGCGCCCAAGGTCATTCGACTCCATTTCGTCCGCGAGGAAGTCATCAAGGCTTGAGGCTGCCGCGTGACGTCTCCGACACCCTCGACAACGGCGAGCATCACATCACCGTCCCACGCCACGCGGCGCTGCGGGTTGGGACGCTCGCCGGTGTCCTGAGCGACGTGGCGCAGCACTTCGGCCTGACCCGGGAGGAGCTCGCCGAACGGCTCTTCGGGTGAACGGTCGAACAGCCTGGTGAGGCCACCAGGGCTGTTCGAGCCGGCCAGATCCTGCGAGCTCAAGGTGTTCTCGAATTTCGCGGAGCCCCGCACCTACGTCGACGGGGGCCGCACGGTCGACACCCAGGTCCACGTCGGCTTCGACCTCGCGTCCACCAAGCTGTCGCCGGTGCCCGCGGCCAACGCCGGCCAGGTCGCCTTCGTCGGTCCGCTCACCATCTACGGCAACACCGTGATCCTCGACCACGGCCTCGGCCTGCAGACGCTCTACGCCCACCTGTCGTCCATCGCCGTCAAGGCGGGCGACGCGGTCACTAAGGGCCAGGAGCTGGGCCGCAGCGGCACCACCGGGCTGGCGGTCGGCGACCACCTGCACTTCGAGGTCCTCGTCTCCGGCGTGTCGGTCACCCCGCTCGAGTGGTGGGACGGCAAGTGGATCCGCGATCGCGTGAACAAGCCGCTGAAGGAAGCCAGCCCGCCGCCCCAGGGAGTCGGCAGGACGTGTCGAGAGGCACGCCTGCCTGCTCAGCGGTCAAGCTCATCGTCGGATCTCCAGTAGTAACGCACCCATCCGGACATGACGCCGATGAACAGGCCAACGAATGGTGGTGTCCATCGGCTCTCCGCATGGACAGAGATCCCCAGGAAGAGCAGACACGCGATCGTGAGCCAGACGAGGTGGAAGATCATTGCAGTTCTTCCCCCGCGACACATTCGAAGTCTCACCGCTGCCCGTCGCCAACGCCGGGCAGGCGCCGAGCCGCTCAGGCTCTACGACAGCGCCGCGATCCTCCACCACGGCCGCGGCCCGCAGACGCTCTACGCACACCTCTCGTCCATGTCATGCAACGCGCCGACTCCGGCATAAGCCGGCTCCTTCAGCGGCTTCTTCACGCGATCGCGGATCCACTTGCCGTCCCACCACTCGAGCGGGGTGACGGACACGCCGAGACAAAAACCTCGAAGTACTGGTGGTCGCCCACCGGCGGCCCCGGTGGTGCCGCTGCGCCCAAGCTGCTAGACTCTGATGACGGCGTCGCCCGCGTTGATGGCGACGAGCCGGTCGCCCGGTCAGACACCGCTCCCCGTCCGTCCCGCTACCGCCGCTGAGACGGGCCGCCGGGGAGCCGGCGCGCCGACGCTCACAGGCTCGCTCGTCAGTGGTTCATTCCGCGTCCAGCACGAGCGGCTCCTCATACATGTCCGGGTGATTCTTCACGCTGGGTTGCGAGAAGTGGAACCACGATTCGTCAGGAAAGTCGTCGTCCGGTGGCGGTGTCTGCCCGTTCTCCCTCTCGTTCTTGAAGAACATCGCGAAGGGCTCGCGCGCGACGGCCCAGCCCGGGGTCAGCACCTTCTTGTACGTATGGTCGCCGGCAAGCTCCGTGGTCAAGAATGCGACCGCGTAGCGCCAGACGAGCTCGTTGGCCGCCTGGTAGGGCGTGTAGACGGGGTCATTGCACCGGAGACGAGCGAGCTGAGCCTCGACCTCGGCCGGCGTGAGGAGACCGATGTCCCCACGAACCAGCATCGCCTGACAGGCGTTGGTGAACGAGGCGGTATGGATGGTGTCGAGGACGTCGACGCGATAGTTCGGCTTGCCACTGAAGGCATGATGCGCGCGTGCATGCAAGACGAGCGGGAGGTCCGGGGGGAGATCGCCTCTCTCGATGCCCCTCTGGCCCGAGGCGTAATCTTCGCCGATGAGGATGTTCGTTGTGTTGACCCGTGCCAGCTCGTGGTACCTCATGTTCTGAGTCGAGGGATCGAGAAGCATCGTCGCCCTGATGCGGATGTCGACGTCGAGAAACGGAACGCAGCTGGCCGGAGGCGGATTCGCCTGGTTGTAGGTGTCGCAGACAAGATCGTCGCCGCCGGTGACCTGGACCGCCGTGAGGCCGCCGAACGAATGGCCGCCGACGGCAATCCGATCGGCCTGGATGAGGCCGTTGAGAAGGTCGCCCGGAGTCGTGTTCCGTAGCAGCACCCGGTCGATGAGGAACTTCACGTCCAAGATTCGGTCGACTCCGCGCTGCGCCACATGCATCAGCGGATCGGAAGCGGCCGGAGTGGCGTACGCAGCCTCGCCGTAGTGGCCCATGAGCGTAACGACGAACCCGTGGCTCGCCACGCGGAGCGCAACGCCGAGGTTGTACCAGTATGGCTGGCGGGCGCCGTTGGACATCACGAGCAGCGGAAAGGGACCGCCGGCCGAGGGTGTGACCAGGCCGTATGCGGCATCGAGACCGCGGGCCTCGAAGTTCGTAGAGAGGAACACCTGTGTTGTCTGGTTCACGAACGGGTTGCGTGGGTAGCGGGCCGTCGGCGCACCCACTGCGTTTTCCGGATCAATCGGATAGAACACCACGATCGGAACCGGCCGCGCGGAGCCGTTCTGATGCTGCCTCGACGGGTCGAGCTCGAGCAGGAACGTCGACCCGACGCTGTACGGCCCCGGTTCTGCAGCACCCTCGGGTGGCAGCGCGACCATCGTCAGCGCAAGGACAACGATGTACGTGACGAGTCTCATGTTGATTCTCCTCCCAGACGTCGCGAGATGCGATGCTTCCAGCCATGGTTTCGACTGATAACGCGCCACAGAATCGTCCCGGGCGCCACAGATCCGTCCGCAAAGCAGTGTTGTTAGCGCTTCAGCCAGCTGAAAGCGGCTGGAGTGTCGTCATAGAACCCGCTGCTATCGATCGCGCGGACGCGAAATGAATGGAGCCTCCGCGTCTGGTTCGTGTAGGACAGTGGGCTTACGCACGAAGCGAATGCGGATCCGTCGAGACTGCACTGAAAGCCCGCGACAGCGGTGTTGTCGGTGCCCGTGAAGCGGAACGTGACCGCGGTGGAGCGGGTAGTCCCACCATTCGGGATCGGATTTCCGTGGCTGTCGACGGCCGACGTGATGGTCGTCTCGGGACGGGAATCGACGGTCAGGGTGTGCCGCGCTGGTGTGCCATCAGGATTGCCCGACGCATCGATGGCCCGCACCTCGAAGTCGTGCTGGCCGGGCGTGAGACTCGTATAGGTTGCAGGGCTCGTACACGATGTGAAGTTCGCCGTGTCCATTCGGCACTCGAATCCCGCGAGCGCCATCGAGTCGGTGCCGGCAAAGGTAAATGTGATGGATCGTGACAACGTTGCCGCGCCGACGGCAACCGCGCCGCCATTGCCGTCGATGGCCGAGCCAATGGTGGTGTCGGGCGCTTCGACGTCACTGCCCTGGCCCGTGAGATTCCAGCTCACGCCGCCGTCGATGCTCTTGAAGGCGCCGGCATCTGTGGCGGCATAGAGGGTAGCCGGCGTCAAAGGGTCGATCGCGAAGGGGTGGACAAAGTAGTTGGGGGGGCCGAAGACCAGGCCCGTGGCGCTCCAGGTCGCGCCGCCATCGGTGCTCTTGATGACGCCGGAAGCAGCTCCCAGCCCGTAAAGCGTCGTCGGGTTCACGGGGTCGATCGCGAAGGCCTTGAGTGAAACGCCGGTCGAGCCGATGGCGCCCCAGGTCGATCCACCATCGATGCTCTTGTACACGCGACCGCTGCCATCCGCCGCATAGACCGTGGTAGGCGTCACCGGGTCGATCGCCGGGCCAACGAGCTCCTCGTGGATCAGGCTCCAGGTCACGCCACCATCCACACTCTTGAACAGCCCTGGGCCCTGCAGGGCGGGATCGTAGGGGTTCGTGCTGCCCACCGCGTACAGCGTGGTCGGACTCACCGGGTCGATCGCCAATCGATAGGCGACGAGGCCGGTCCCGGACCAGCTCGTCCCGCCGTCGGTGCTCTTGAGCATCTCGGTGTCGTAGCACCACCCGGCGTCATCCATGCCGCATACGTAGGGCATTGCGTAGACGGTGGTGGGCGTCCGAGGATCTACGACGACCACCGAAACGGGAGCGGATGGGCCGGTTGGGTTCCAGGTCACGCCGCCATCGGTCGTCTTGCCGCCAGGCACATAGACGGTCGTCGGCGTGAGCGGGTGGACCGCCAGGCCCTGGTCGGTGAACGTCCCGTAGGTGGAGGTGACGCTCCACGTCGCCCCACCATCGGTACTCTTCAGAATCCGGAGGGATTCGGCCGCGTAGAGCGTGGTCGGCGTCAACGGGTCGATCGCCAGGGCGTAGATCGTGGGCGTCGCCGAGGCGGCGGGGAGGGCGGTCAACAGAACGAAGCCGATCAGCGACGAGACGCTCCAGCGGTGTGCTCGTATGCCATTCATGTCCGTTCCTCCAGCTAGTCGCGATCCACCCCGGCACCGCCGTGCCTGTCTTCGTCGACGTCAATAGCTCCGGCCGGGCCGAAGGACAGCCAGGTGTCCCGGGGCGGGCGCTGGGCCACGCCGCGCTTCGACCAGTCACAGACGCCGTGGGGGAAGAGGGCCTCGAGCCGGGTCCGCTCGGCGCCGGTGACGGTCACCGCGTAGTCGTTGACGTCGACGGGCTTGAGCCGGCACTTGATGACGTCGCTGGCGATGCTCTCCCCGGCGACGCCACGCGGGAACGAGTTGACCGGGTAGAGGCCTCCGCAGACGCTCGACGGATCGTCGGCCTGCGTCTCGGCCACGAACGTGCGACTCGCGTCGCGCGTGACGCATCCTTCCAGGAGCGTCGCCGGCTTGGCTCGGACGACCTTGTCTATCCGCGGGTCGTCCGAGGTATCCCCCGCGAGGTTGTCGAGCCACAGGTCGAGCTGCCTGAACGCCGACTGCAAGAGTGTGCTGTTCGCGAGGTTGTACAGCATGGCGCCCCGGTCCTCGACGAGCATCACGTGATTGTCGGTACGGCCATTCGCCTTCCGCAGCCGTTCCCGCATGGCGAACGAGAAGTAGCGCAGGTGAACATCGCCGATCAGGACACCGGCCGCGTTCCGCAAGTCGTCGGTATAGGCCCGGTAGTCGATGATGGGGATCGACGCGAGGCCGCCACCGCCGTGCGCGAGCCGGCCCGTGCGGTAGGCCATCCGTACCGCCGTGAGGTCAGCCGCCGTGCGCGCCGCGACGAGGTTGCCGTCGACATCGAATCCGCCAACGCTCGCGTTCAGATCCAGAAACTGGTCGACCGAGATTGCTCCCGCGTTCAGTGCGGCGAGGCCGTACTGCACCCCCACGTTGTCGATCGGGCGGCGCACGAAGCCGGTCTCAGGATCTACTCCAAAGACGCTGCGGTACGCGCTGAAGACGTCACACCGCACCCCCTGCGGATTCGTGACCGGGTCGTACCGATCCTCGGCGGCGAGGGTGGGCGGACAGAACACGCGGGGGTCGATGATACGGGCGTTCGGCAGGACATTCGGTGCGGTGACGGTCGCGTAGGTGCCGAGGCCGGTCACCGCCCGCTGCTGCTCGATGGTCCAGGCCGTCGCGGCGCGCGTGGTGAAGTAGCTGTCGAGCAGCCACAGATCGGTGAGCATCGTCCGACCCCCGAAGATCGCGTCGGGGAAGCTGCCACCCGGAACGATGCCGTCGAGGAGCCCGGGATAGTTGTCGGCGATCATGTGCAGCTGCTGGGCCCCCCCGGACAGGCCGAACCCCATCGTGTAGGTCGGCTGGCCGTAGGCCTCGATGAATCGCTCCTTGACCATCATCATCGTCTCGGCCGCCACGACGTCGTTGCAGTTGTTGCTGTTGTTGTTGAGGGTCGACGACGCGACGGCATAGCCATTCGAAAACAGGACGTGCGCCGCCGGCAGGATCGTCACCGGCGACGTCTCGGCGACCAGCGCGGTGGTCACCCCCTGGCGGTACCATCCGCCGGCGCAGCCCGTGCCGAAGCTGTAGACGAGGCGCCCATTCCAGCCCTTCGGCGCCGTACGAAAACTCGGTTCGGGCTCCGAGAGCGGGTCATGGAGCACGTAGGTGTGATAGATCCCGCGGTTAGCGGATCCGGTTTCCATACGCACGATGTAGGCCACGTCGACGCCGAGTGAGTTGGTGGTCCTTGCCAGTCAGCGGGATAGCTCGTGACGCCGGCCGGCCAAGCTCTGAACGCGCCGGCCAGGGTCCGGTAGAAATAGTCGATCCGTGTGTCGATGGAACAGAGCGGCTCGGCCGCCTTGGGAATCACCGTGCCAAGCACGGGCAGCGGGTGCGCTTCACAGGCGAACGGTTCCTGATGGGGGCCGGAGAAGACGGGGCCTTCCTTGGGATAGTTGGTGAGCGTCAGCTTCGCCCTGGCTCGCTCGTGACCGGGGCCCTTCGAGTGGACGACCAACCGGTTCATACCCGGCTCGAGGCCGGTGACGAGTGCGGTCAGCGCGCGGTCGCTGACATCGAGGTGGAATCCCGCGGTGATCTCGACCCCATTGAGCGTCACGGAGACCTGCTCGATCGGAACGTCCGCCGGGACCTCGACACGCACGAGCGCGTCGCCGGCGGTCACCAGGTCCGGATGGCTCGAGAGCGTCCTGATCGTGAAGTCGCGCGGCGCCTTCGACCCGGCATTCGCCGCGGTTGCCGCCAGAACCACCATCGCCACGGTCGCGTACAGCCACATAGGGGCTCTCCTTGTCCAATGCGGGCCCGTTTCGCGGGCAGGCCGATCCACGGCGCATGCCCACACTGATTGCACTGGAGACAGACTCGGCGGACACCGCTTTCTTGCCCCGGGTCGTTCGCCCACGGAGCGTCGCGTGCTAGACTGCCGCGCCAACGGAGGAACAAAAGATCAGCGCGGATCTCCTCGACCTGGTCAAACGGTGTCGGGACGGGGACGCGGACGCCTGGAGAGCACTGCTTCCTCACTTCCAGGCGATCGGGCGCCGGGCGCTCCGTTCCTTCCGTCTTTCTCCTGCCGACTCGGAGGACGTCCTTTCCGACGCGCTGACCTCGCTCTACGGCGGCGGCCTCGTGCAGTTCCGGGGCGAGACGGTTCCGCAGTTCCTCGCGTTCCTCAAAGCCGTCGTACGCAATCGGGCCCTCGACCTCTTCCAGGCGGGCCGCAAGTGGCCTTCGAGCGCCGCCGACCCGGCCGACCCCGACGGCGGCATCGCGCAGCCGGATAGCGTGGACGTCTCCCACGACATCGCTGATGAGGAGTGCCTGGAGTTCCTCCGGCAAGAGATCGCCCGGCTCAAACGGGATGATCGCGAGCTCTACCTCATGAAGGCGCGCGGCATGAAGGAGCGCGAGATCGTCGAGCAGACGGGCCGGCCGCCCGGGACCGTCTCCTCGCAGATCGCCCGGCTGCTGGATCGGCTGCGATCGGCCCTCAGAGAGAGGGGATGTCTGTGATCCCCGCAAGAATTCACGCTGAACTCGGGTCTAGACAAGGGGGAGGACGTTGGACCGCTTGGATCGCCTGACGCAGCGGCTGCTGGAGGATCTCGACCAACGAGGCGGTCAGCCAGCCGGGCCCGACTGCCTACGCGTCGAAATTCTGGGACGGCTCGCGACGGGCCGCCTGGAGCCGCAATCACGGGAGCGCGTCGAGACCCACCTGAACGACTGCCTATTCTGCCTCGACCGATTCGTCGCCGTCCGCGACGACCTCCAGGCCCTTGCCGCTCCCGGTGAGGTGTCCCCACGCCTGGCGCGAACGCTCGATACGCTGCTCGGCGTCGTGCCGCCGGCGACTTCCCTCGGCAGGCGGGTCCTCGCCCGTCTCCGGCGGGTTCTCGTCTTTCGCGTCCCGGCGTGGGCCGTCGCGGGGGCCGCGGCGGCGGTGCTGCTCACCTGGGTGGCCTCCGACCGGATCCATCGGCACGCCGCATCCGGGCCGGCAGGGGTCGAGGTCAGGGGCCAGGGCGATCGGCTCAACCCGGCTCACGCGCAGTTGCAGCGCACGGTGTCGGGTGTCGTCAGCTCGGTGCGCGATGCGACCTCGAACGGCGTCGAGGCCCACATCGTCGATCTCAAGGACGCCGCGGGCGCCAGCTACGTGCTCTTCACCTGGGGTCGGCCGACGGTCCAGAAGGGCGACGCCGTCGAGATCGACGGCATCTTCACCCCGGCCGCTCAGGCGGCGGGGCCGCCGGTGTACCAGGGCGTTGCGACCGCACTGCGAAAGGCCAGGTGATAAGTGCGGGCTGTGGTCATGCGCCTGGGAGTTGCTCTCGGCATCGGCCTGCTGGGGCTGGCCATCGTCCGGGCATCCGCTGACGACCTGGAACCGCCTCGCGGCGAGCTCGAGCGCACGCTACCCCATGAGGCGCTGGAGCGGTTCTTCTCGTCCCACCCGCTCGTCTTCCGGGCGCCGCCACGAGCGTCCACGATCTATCGCAACCGGGTCAACGGGGTCGTGCTGATCGCCTCTACCAATTCCCTGGGCACGGGCGTGCTGGTCTCCAGCCAGGGAGACATCGTCACGAACGACCACGTCATCCAGGCGGCCCACCGGGCGCAGGGCCACGATTGGGTCGCGGTGTGGTTCAAGCCGGCCCAGGGGGCGCGGCTGGCGAAGGGCAGCTTCCTCATCGGCAAGGTCCTGCAGCGGAACCCCCATCGCGATCTGGCGCACATCCGGCTGGTCGACGGCCTTCCACCGACGGCGACGGTCGTGCCCACGGCCGCGGCTGTTCCGACCGTGGGTCAGAACGTGTTCACGATCGGCCATCCCGGGACGGACCTGTGGTCGTTCGGAGAGGGCAAGGTGGCCCAGATCCGGACGGACTACCGCTGGAAGTATGGAGACGGCATCGCGCGCAACGCCACGGCGATCCAGACGGAGGCGCCGGTGGATCCCGGCAGCTCGGGCGGCCCGCTGCTCAACGACGCCGGTGCGATCGTCGGTATCGTGGTCGGCTCGAGTTCGGCTGTCCAAGGCGTTTACTACGCCGTCTCCGTCGAGCACGTGCACGAGCTGCTGCCACCCTGAGTCGCGCGCGTGATCCTGACGCCTCGGTCGCGTCTCAGGACCGCCGGCGCCACACGTCTAGCCTTGATTGCCGCCACGACGGACGGCGAAGCACAGGAAGGGGCCAAGACACGCCACCGCGGCAAACGCGATGATTAGGTCTCGCGGGCACTCATAGGCGTGTCGCTCCGTTAGTCATCGCCATCACCGCCCGGGTCGGGCGGACATGCCCGCTGGTCGCACCCACCCCAGCGCCCGCGCCGCCCCACACTCGCCAGGGTCGCCGCCATCCGTGGCGCGATAGGGCACCACGCTGAACGGCGCCGAAGCCGTGGTGTTGTTCGTCTCGTCCAGCTCGGCCTGCTGCCCCGCGGCGTCCACGACGGCGACGATGTAGTACTCCCCAACCCCCACCGTGGCCGGGATCTTCAACGACGTCGATGTCGCGCTCGCGCTCCCCGCCGCCAGTCCGCCCACTGACCGCAGCCCTACCGCGGGGTCGCCGGGATCGAGCACGCCGTCGCTAGAGAGGTGGAACCGAACGGTGAACGGTCCGGCCGGGGCCAGACCCCCGTTGCGCACCGTGTTCGCCACCGCAATCGCCTGGCCGATCGCCCCGCGCGCCGGCACCGTCATCGCCGTGATCGCCAGCTCGGGCTGGTACGCGACCACCGTGAACGGCCCCGATACGCTGGTCTTGTTCGTCTCGTCGAGTTCCGCCTGCTGCTCCAGCGCGTCGGCCACCGCGATGACGTGGTACTGGCCGGGGGAAATGGCCGCTGGAAGCCGGAGGACCGTGGGCGTCGCGCTCGAGCCCCCCGACGCCAGACCGGTCAGCGTCCGGAGCCCGATCACCGGGTCGCCCGAGTCCAGCGCAGCGTCCGTCGAGAGATGGAACCGGACCGCAAACGGCCCGGCCGGTGCCGGCCCCGTGTTGCGGACGGTGTTGGGTACGGTGATCGGCTGCCCGATCGCGCCCCGCGCCGGCGGCGTGAGGGCGGTCACCGCCAGGTTCGGGCGATAGAGCGTGATGCTCACCGGTCCGGACATGCCGACGTTGTTCGCCTCGTTGCCCTCGCGGACGCTGTTCGCCGCGTCCACCAGCGCGAGGATCCGATAGCTCCCCGGCGTCAGATCCGCCGGGATCGTCGCCGGCGTCGTCAGCGCCAGCGTCGCGCTGGCGGCGAGGCCGGGGACGGCCCGGGTCGTGAGCTCCCGGTCGCCGGCGTCGAGGGTCACGTCTGCCGACATGTACAGCCGCAATACTGACGACGACGCTGCCGAGCCGCCGGCGTTGCGAACGGTGGTGCCCACGGTGATCGACCGGCCGATCGCCGCCCCGGCCGGGCCCACCACCGCCGTCACGCTGAGATCGCTGGGTGGCATGACGGTGAAGGCCGTGAGGCTCGCGACGGTCCCGGCCGCCGTCACGAGCGTGATCGGGCCGCGCGCTGCACCGTCGGGCACGGTCGCCCGGAGCAACGTCGCCGACACTGGCGTGAGCCCAGCGCTCACGCCGGCGAACAGGACGTCGGTGACCGCGGTGAGGTTGGTCCCGCTCACGCTGACGAGCGTGCCTGGCGGGCCCGCCGCCGGCGTGAACGACGTGACGGTGGGCCGGCGCACGACGACGAGATCGGTCGCGCTGGTCGCGGCCCCGTCCACCGTCGTCACGCTGACACGACCAGTCGCCGCGGTGAGCGGGAGCGTGACTCGCAGCTGGCTGGCGGTGCTGCCGGGCCAGAGCGAGGCGGTCACCGAACCGGAGCGCACGATCGGAATTCCCGTTGCAGCCACGAGATTTGTGCCGGTGATCGTGACCTGAGTGCCCCCGAACGCAGGATTCGGGGTGACGCCTGTAATGGCTGGCGTCATCGTGAATGCCGTGGCCGTACTCACGGCCCCGAGAGTCGAATTGAGAGTGACCGGCCCAGTGGCCGCGCCTGCAGGCACCCTGACGGTCAGCGACGACCCGGACATCGACGTGATCGTCGCGGTGGCTCCCCCGAAGAACCGCACGTCGGTGACGGCGTCGAGCTTCGTTCCCGCGACGGTTACCACGGTGCCAACGGGGCCGCTGCTGGGCGTGACCGATGCTATCGTGGGCCTCGGCGTCTCGGTGACCCCCTGCCCTGTGGGGTGCCAGCTCGCGCCGCCGTCGGTGCTCTTGAAGGCGCCGGCATCTGTGGCGGCATAGAGGGTAGCCGGCGTCAAAGGGTCGATCGCGAAGGGGTGGACAAAGTAGTTGGGGGGGCCGAAGACCAGGCCCGTGGCGCTCCAGGTCGCGCCGCCATCGGTGCTCTTGATGACGCCGGAAGCAGCTCCCAGCCCGTAAAGCGTCGTCGGGTTCACGGGGTCGATCGCGAAGGCCTTGAGTGAAACGCCGGTCGAGCCGATGGCGCCCCAGGTCGATCCACCATCGATGCTCTTGTACACGCGACCGCTGCCATCCGCCGCATAGACCGTGGTAGGCGTCACCGGGTCGATCGCCGGGCCAACGAGCTCCTCGTGGATCAGGCTCCAGGTCACGCCACCATCCACACTCTTGAACAGCCCTGGGCCCTGCAGGGCGGGATCGTAGGGGTTCGTGCTGCCCACCGCGTACAGCGTGGTCGGACTCACCGGGTCGATCGCCAATCGATAGGCGACGAGGCCGGTCCCGGACCAGCTCGTCCCGCCGTCGGTGCTCTTGAGCATCTCGGTGTCGTAGCACCACCCGGCGTCATCCATGCCGCATACGTAGGGCATTGCGTAGACGGTGGTGGGCGTCCGGGGATCTACGACGACCACCGAAACGGGAGCGGATGGGCCGGTTGGGTTCCAGGTCACGCCGCCATCGGTCGTCTTGCCGCCAGGCACATAGACGGTCGTCGGCGTGAGCGGGTGGACCGCCAGGCCCTGGTCGGTGAACGTCCCGTAGGTGGAGGTGACGCTCCACGTCGCCCCACCATCGGTACTCTTCAGAATCCGGAGGGATTCGGCCGCGTAGAGCGTGGTCGGCGTCAACGGGTCGATCGCCAGGGCGTAGATCGTGGGCGTCGCCGAGGCGGCGGGGAGGGCGGTCAACAGAACGAAGCCGATCAGCGACGAGACGCTCCAGCGGTGTGCTCGTATGCCATTCATGTCCGCGGTCCAGGTCGGATTTTCATGCTTCATCGGCTGCTCTCACCTCCTCCATCCCCCACGAGCGTGAACGGCGCCCAGAAGATCGGGTGCGCGTAGCTGAACACCGGCTCGCCGGTTTCGCCGTCGACGAACTCTCCACGATCGATTAGCCAATTCATCGTCTGCCGCAGCGCCTCGGCCCGGCTCAGGCCCGGGTTGCCCTGCTGCCGCCGGAACAGATCCGTCGTGAGCGCGCGCGCCGAGGTCGTCTCCACCGGCCAGTTGCTCACCAGCAGCGCGCGAGCGCCCGCGTAGAAGAAGGCGCGGCCCAGACCGGAGACCGCCTCCGAGCCCGCGCCCTGGCCGCTCGCGGTGTTGCAGGCCGACAGCACGATCCAGTCCGCGTTCAGGCGCAGGGCGAGGATCTCGTCCAGCGTGAGCAGGCCGTCACCCTCCACGCCGGCGACCTCGGGCGCCGACAGCGCCAGCGCGGGTTGCGTGAGCCCGGCGAGGTCGCCGGGCACCAGGCCGTGGGTGGCGAAGGCGACGACGCGGTAGTTCGCCAGGTCGAGCGACTTCACACGATTCTCGTTGGCGCGGGAGCCGAGGAAGACGTCGCGCTCAGGGTCGGCACTCATGGTCTGCGCCAGCTCCCGGATCTCCTCCGCGGTGTCGGACAGCCGCGGGAGCCTGGCGAGTTGCGCCGCGTCGAAGCCCCTCGGCGAGTTCCGGAACGTGAGGGGCACCGC
Organism: uncultured Candidatus Rokubacteria bacterium; assembly: GCA_963743355.1. Classification (GTDB taxonomy): domain Bacteria; phylum Methylomirabilota; class Methylomirabilia; order Rokubacteriales; family CSP1-6; genus AR5. Next base: position 1,432,345 of record CAVUPM010000001.1, on the reverse strand, counting down.
CCTCGTGACGAGCGCAATGCGATCGGCCAGCCTCGGCTTCTCGGCCTCGGCGAGGCTCGCCTGCTCGCGGCTGAAGTACGGGTCGCCGAAGCCCACGAACGCGCGGCGGTTCGCGTCGGCAGGCTCATCGGGGCGTAGCGCGACGAGCGAGGAGACCGAGGGCAGCACCGTTACCGCGTGGCTCCGTACCAGCCACGGCACCGTGCGGTAGTTCGCGAATGGCGCGGCAGGTTCACGTGGCAACGTGACCGCCCGGGTCGGCAACAACGCCACCGGAAGCTGGCCGAGCGGGCCGTGGGCCACGACGAGGAGGCTCCGGGCGTCGGCCCATCCGGGACGCACCGGCTCGAGCAGGGCGTTGAACAGCCGATGCGCGAGGGCCACGTCGAAGTGAGGGACGTTGGCCAGCGTCGTGGCGTGGGGCTCCAGCGCCGTGCGGAGCCGGGCGACGGCCTCTGCGATCTTCTGGGCACCCATGGGCGCGACAGCGAAGACCACGGGCCCCTGCTTGGGCACCGCCCAGACGAACGTCCGGTCCTGTGCCACCAGCGTGGCGATCAGGGCCTCGTCCGGACGGAGCATCGCGCGCACTTGGTCCACCGTGACCGGCCTGGGGGAGATGAGCTCGGCGTAGGTGGGAAACTCTTGTTCGATCCGGGTCGTGAGTGTCCCGAGCGCGGCCCGGAGCGTCGCGATCCGGGCTCGCAGGTCGGCGACGCTCCGGGAGTCCTGTTCCCCCGGCTGGCCAAGGGCGTTGGCCACAAGGCCGTAGAGCGCGGCGATCTGCTGCCGGCCATCCTGCTGCCGGCGCACCACCTCGACCAGGGCCGGGTCCCGCGCGGCGGCCCGCGCCGCGCTGGCGCTGAGCGCGCGCTGTACCGAGCGTCCGCGCGCGACGTCGGCGAGACGGAAGGCTTCGGCGGCGGCGTCGATACCGGCCTCGCGCTCGACCGCGGTCCCTCTGATGTCGGCGAGGAGGCGAATGTACGCACTCAGGACACCGACCAGGCGTTGATCGGCTGCCCGCGATCGCGTGGCCTCGTCGTCGACGTCCGGCGCCCGGGCCAGCAGCAGCGGCGTCACCGCGCGAAACTCGCGGACGGCACGCAGGGACTCGCCCTTGGTCGCGTAGGCGCGGGCCAGGGTGGCTCGGATCTCGGCGATGGAACGAGGAGCACCCACGAGCTCTTCACTCCGCGCCAGCGCGGAGCCGAGTAGCTCGAGCGCGCGATCGACGTGTCCGGTTTGCAGCAGGACCTCCGCGTAGCTGCTGACGACGGAGGCACCGGCGAGGTGGCCGTCGAAGAGGTCTTCGAGGCCCGCGGGGTCGTTCCGGAAATCGCTGCGGACCGCCTCGTACTCAGTCAGCGCCTCCTCGTGGCGGCCCTGGAGCTCGAGCGCCATCGCCAGATCCGTGCGGGCGACGGCGTAGCGCAGCGAGACGGGCGGGGTGCGGGTCTTGCGGTAGATGTCCACCACGGCGCGCGCCAGCCGTTGGGACTCGTCGTAACGCCCCTGCTCGCGGAGCGCCCAGACGAGGCTGCGTAGCATCCAGGCGGTGTGCGGCGAGTACCGACCGCGCTTGGCGAGCGCGCCGGTGACGGCGCTCCGCGCCTCGTTCTCGGCCTCGAGCAGCCGTCCCTGGTGGATGAGCGTCCGGGCGAGAATCGCGTGCTGCGTGTCGGGCGCCGTGCTCTCGGAATACGAGCGTCCGGGCGTCAGCAGGGCGAGCGCGCTGCGGGCGAGCGCCTCGGCCTCGGCGGGATTGCCGGTGACGTCGAGCAGCACCGCGCGCGCCTGAGCGTAGAGGGCCTTGTGCGTCGAGAGCCAGCCTCGCGAGATGCCCTTCGTCAGGTCCTTGTAGAAGAGGTCGGCGCCCGCGGTGAGCGCGGCCTCGGCCTCGTTCAGCTCACCGAGCCAGGCGTGACCGAGGGCGAGATCGAAGTAGAGCTTGATCCGCTGCCAGTCGCGCTCGAGGCGGAACGGCATGACTGCATCGATCGCTTCGCGGAGATGGCGAACGTGGCGCGCGAAGTCGCCGCCGCGCTCCTCGGCCTGGGCGAGGCTGTGTAGGATCACGTAGAGTGGGGAGAACGCCCGCCGTCCGTACTCCAGCGCTCTGGTCAGGTCCTCGATCTCCTGCTGGGCTCGTCCCAGTTGGCCCGCGGCCAACCCTCTCCGATAGTGAAACTCGGCCAGAGCGGCGACGTCGACCCCGCGCGGCGGCGCCGCGTCGGCTTGCTCGCGGAGCACGCCCTCGGGCTCGGTCCGGGCCTGCTGGTCGAGAAGGCTGGCGATGTCAGCCGCCGTCCGCGGGGGGACGAACAGAGAGTCGCTGGCGCCCGCAACGACCTTCTTGGCCTCTTCGACAGACATGGCAGTCTGGCACGCAGACACGAGGAGCCAGAGGGCAAGCGTCAACGCGAGGCGGGTCCAGGATCTCGTCATTCCCACCACCAACCTTCCCTACTAGGACGGTCGGGCCTCGCGTTTCTTGCGAGGACGCTAGGTCAGCCCGGCGTGGACTGTCAAGGAGCGTCGAGCAGCGTTCGGGGTGTTCCGACTGTAGGGAACGTTTACGAATCACGGGCTCCCGAATCTCGGTGTCGTCCAAGCACCTGGATTCTCAGCCCTCCACCGGCTGGCACGACCCCCGCAGTGGCGCTCGCAGCGACGCGAGCCGGCCAAGAGGGGTGGACACGATGAGCGCGAGCAGGTTCCTGGCGGATCTCTGGCAGCGAGGCGTAGTCCTGCGGCTGAGCGCCGACCGCGACCGTATCCTGGTCCCGCGCCGGCGGCTCACACCCGAGCTGCAGGCGCGGCTGGCCGACGACAAGCCGGAGTTCCTGAAGCTGCTGGCCTACGTGGACGAGTACCAGGCGCTCATCCGCAACGCCTTCGCGATCATGCTGCATCACGGCTCGTCTCAGAAGGGGTTACGCGAGCTGGCCGACGACCAGGCGCGGCTCACCGACGAGCTGGGCGCCGCGCTGGCCTCGGCCATCCGCGATGGGGAGGCCCGGCGGTGGCGCAAGGAAACCGGCTTCTGCCCGGTCTGCAGTGACGCGCGCAGCTGCGCCGTGTGCGTCGAGACGGGCGACGGCGCCGACGATTGAGGTCGGTCGAGCCCCGCGACCCGCCCTAGAACGCGCCGAACTTCTCGTACGCCGCCAGCGGCGTCATCCCCCGCTTCACCGCCGTCCGCACCTTGTTCTCCGTCCCCACCAGCGCCTCGCAGCGCTTCAGCACCTCGGCGGCGACGCGCCGGGGCACGACGACCACGCCGTCGAGGTCGCCGACCACGAGGTCGCCCAGGCTCACGCGCACGCCGCCGATCGTGAGCGGCTGGCCCCAGTCGCTCACGCGCCAGCGCGGCACCGAGTCCTGCGGGGTGCGGTAGCGCACGAACGTCGGAAAGCGCACACGCGCGATGTAGGCGGCGTCGCGGGTGCTGCCGTCGATGACGGCGCCGCGCACGCGACGGGCGCGGAACCACTCGGCCGACAGCTCGCCGAAGTGGGCAGCCTCGTTGTCGTTGGCGGCCAGCACCAGGACCGAGTCGGCCGGCACGGCGCCCAGCATCCCCAGGAAGCGCCGGAGTGTGGCGTCGCGCTCGCGGGGCTTGCCCCGATGGGCCCGGCCGCGGGCGGTGAAGGCGTAGCCGGCCAGCCGCATGTCGGGCGTGAGCGGCTGGATGGCGTGGGGCAGCGTCTGCCGCAGCAGCCCCATCTCGTCCATGACGTCCGTGATCGCGGCCGTGTAGATACGGGCGAACCGCCGGGGCAGGTTGTCGGATCGCGTGGCCATCGCTCCCCCTGGTGTCGGTCGTGGTGACAGCCCACTACACCTACACCGGGCCTCACGACGTGCACAAGCCCGGCGTGTGCGTTGACCCTGCCGGCCCCGAATTGCTAGCGTCGGTCATGACGAATTCACGGCTCCTCACCGTCGCTCGCACGCTCGTGCTCGCGGTCGGGCTCCTGGGCACCGCGGCCGCGGAGGCCGGCTGGCTCATCGTCGACGACAAGGGCGATCAGACGCTGCTCTCCCGGGGCCGTCTGAAGATGGCGCCCAAGCAGAACGACGGCCACTCGATGGTGCTCGACCTCAGCCGCGCCCGCATCTGGGTCGCCGACTCCGGCCGTCGCCTCTACTGGGACGGCACCGTGGAGGAGTACTGCCAGGTGATCCGCGGCTCGATGGCCTCTGTGGAAAAGCAGATGGCCGAGCAGCTGAAGGACATGCCGCCGGCCCAGCGCGAGCAGGTGGAAAAGATGATGAAGCAGATGGGCCGCGGTGGCGCCGCCGGCGCGGCCGGTCCCCCGCCCCGGGTGACCGTCGAGCGGACCGCGGAGACCGAGACGATCGCCACGCTGCCGACCCGCAAGTACCGCGTGCTCGTCAACGGCAAGCTCTACGAGGAGCTGTGGCTCACCACCGACGCCGCGTTTCTCCGGGAGCTGGAGCTGAAGCGCGCCCCCGACACTTTCGGCCGGATGATGAGTTGCACGGCCGGCATGGGCGGCGAGCGCGTGGAGGCGAGCGCGGAATACCGCCAGCTCTTCGGCCAGGGGTGGCCGCTGAAGGCCGTCTATCACGGCGAGGGCGGCGGGCCCGGCCGCGCGCTGGTGACGCGGGTGGAGCAGCGCGAGATCCCCGAGCGCGATTTCACACCGCCGACGGGGTTCCGGGCGGCGCCGCTGTCCGAGCTGTTCGGCCAGCGCTAGGAGCCTCTCGCGCTGAGGAGCGAGGGCAGGGCGCGCGGCGGGACGTAGTCGCCGAAGACGCCCAGCAGGGCGTCGAGGACGTGCGGGCGCCGGGCTAACATGCGGCAGGCGAGGTTGGCCAGCCGCCGGTGGCCGATGAGGAGCTGCAGCGCGCGCGTCACACGCTCCTTGCCGCCGAACGCCTGGCGCCGGGCACGCTCGTACGCCGCCAGAGCGCCCACCGACACGTCACCGGCCCGCAGCGCCCGGGCGATCGTGTCCGCGGCCAGCTCGGCCGAGCGCAGCGCGGTGAAGACGCCCTCCCCGGTGAACGGATCGTAGAAGCCCGCCGCGTCGCCGATCAGCAGCACCCCGCCGACGCCCGGCGGATCCACGTGGTGGGCGAGCGGACCCAGGGCGTGGATGGGCGCCACCCGGGTGCCGCCGGCCAGGCGGCGGGCCAGGTGCGGTAGCTGGCGCACGCGCGCGTCCAGGAAGTCGTCGAGCCGGGCGCTCCACGGTGCGGCGTGGGCGAGCGGCACCACCAGGCCCAGGTTCACGCGGTCGGGCGCGACCGGATTGAGGATGGCGTAGTCGGGCGGGTCCACGAAGATCTCGCCCAGCTCGCGGCAGTCGTCCAGGCCGCTGACGTAGGTGACCAGCGCCATCCGGCGCAGCCGGTGCGGGCGCCGGCAGCCCAGGCGCTGGGCGACGACGGAGGCCCGGCCGTCGGCGCCGACCACCACGCGTGCGCGCACCTCGAGCGGACGCCGGTCGCGGTCCTCGGCGCGCACGCCCACCACGCGGCCGCCCTCCACGAGCACGTCCACCACGCGCGTCTGCTCCCGCAGATCGACCGGCGCGCCGCGCAGCCGCTCCACCAGCGCCCCGTCGAGCGTCGCGCGCGCGACGCCCATCGCGTGCTGACGATACGGCCGCCAGCCCCCCACCTCGCGATAGCGCCCCACGACCGTGGTGCCGTCGGGCGCGGTGATGCGCATGCCGGCCAGCGGCGCAGCACCCGCCGCGTCCACCGACTTGAGCACGCCGAGGCGATCGAGCAGACGCCCGGCCTCCGGGCTCAGGTACTCACCGCAGATGATCCGGGGACGGGGCAGCTCGGCGCGGTCGAGCACGACGACGTCCAGGCCGTGCTCGGCCAGGAGAAGGGCGGCGGCGGCGCCGGCCGGTCCCGCCCCGACGACCGAGACGTCTGGAGTCACAGGCTTGCCTCGCCTTCGGCTACGGCTACGGCTACGCGATCTCGGCCACGAGGCGTGCCAGCCACGGATAGCTCCGGATGCGCGCGCGCACGCCGGCCTTCTCGGCGAGCACGACCAGCTCGTCGGCGGAGTACGCGCGGCGGACGGAGAGCGGCCCGTCGTGGCGCGACACCGGGTGCAGGCGCAGCAGGCGGGTGGCGACCCACACGAGCGCCAGCGAGCGGCGCGTGCGCAGGAGATCGTTCACCACCGCCAGCGACGACGCCGACGCCAGCGCGGCCAGGCAGCCGACCGCCGCGTCCTGGTCCAGGTGGTGCAGGGTGAGCGAGGCCACCGCCACGTCGGCCGCGCCGTCGCGTAGCGGCAGCGCGGTGGCGTCGGCCTGCACGAGGACGATCTCCGGGTAGGCGGCGGTGCGCCGGCGCGCGAGCGCGAGCGTGGCGGCGTCGGCGTCGACCACCAGCACGCGCACCGGTCGCCGGCGGCGCCGCGCCCAGCGCACGATATTGACGGCGAGATCGCCGCGGCCGCCACCGACGTCCACCACGACGAGACGCCGGCCGCGCGGCAACCGGGCTTCCGTGCGACGCACGCGCGAGAGCGTGAGCGCGTAGCCGCCGAACCACGCGTTGAGCCGGTGGAGGTCGTCGAGCGTCGCGCGCAGCGCGGCGGGCGGCAGCGGCCCGTCGAGCCGCTCGCGGGCCTCTTCCTCGCGCTTGATCACCACCGGAGAAGAGCCCCCTCGGCGGCGAAGCCGGGGCCCAGGCCGACCATCACGCCCCACTCGCCCGGCACGCCCTCGCGGCGCAGCGCGCGCTCGAGCACGAACAGGATGGTCGCCGACGACATGTTGCCGTACTCGCGCAGCACCGCCCGCGCGTGGGTCAGCGCGCTCTCGTCGAGATCCAGCAGCGCGCGGACGCGGTCGAGCACCCGCCGGCCGGCCGAGTGGAGGACCCAGTCGTGCACGTCCTCGCGCTTGAGCCCCTGGGCGTCCATGAGCGCGCGCGCCATCTCGGCCATCATCCCGCTGCCGATGCGCCGCACGTCCTTGGAGAGAATCACGCGCGGACGACCGCCCGGGTACTCGAAGCCCATCGCGTCCAGGTGCTCGGAGCGGAAGAGCGTGCGGTGCTCGAGGATCGCCGGACCGGCGCCGTCACCGGAGAGCGCGAGCGCCCCGGCGCCGTCGGCGAAGATCGCGTGGGCCACCGCGCTCTCCAGGCGCTCGTCCAGGAAGTAGGCGGCCGAGCAGATCTCGACGGCGAGGACGAGCGTCTTGTGGTCGGGGAACGCGCGCAGGTGGTTCCACGCCTGCTGGAGCGCGACCACGGCCGAGGCGCAGCCGGTATCGCCGACGTGAACGCGCTGCACGCCCGGGCGACAGCCGAGGCGAGACACCAGGTGCGCGTCGAGGCTCGGCGTGAGCCGGCCCGTGCACGTCGTGGTGGCGAGGAAGTCGAGGTCCTCGGCCCGCCAGCCCGCGCGGTCCAGGGCGGCGCGGGCGGCACGCTCGCCGAGCTCGAGGGCGCCGCGACGAAAGCGGGCGCTCAGCTCGTCGACGGACTCGTTCGGACGGAAGTGCTCGCGATCGATGTAGAGGTGGCGGCCGGTGATGTCGCTGGCCTCGAAGAATCCGCGCCGGCGCTCGTCGCCGTACCCGGCCAGCTGCAGCAGCTCGTCCTGGGTAAACCGTTGCGTGGGTGTGGCCGTGGCCACGGCGGCGATCCTCGGATGCTGCATTCGGGCTCCTCGATTCCAGGCTCGCCTCGCGTAAGATGGGGCCACTTCGAGGATACTGCGAGGGCGCACCCCATGCCACTGTTCAGCTTCGAGGGAAAGTCTCCGCGCGTGCATCCGTCGGCGTTCGTCGCGCCGACCGCCGTCATCGTCGGCGACGTGACGATCGAGGAGCGCGCGTCGATCTGGTACAACGCCGTCGTGCGCGCCGACTTCCAGCCCATCGTGATCCGTCGCGGCGCCAACGTGCAGGACTGCGCGGTGCTGCACGTCAACGGCACCCAGGGTGTGGAGGTCGGTCCGGGCGCCACGATCGGCCACAACTGCACCGTGCACGCCGCCTGGCTCGCCGAGGAATGCTTGATCGGCAACGGCGCCACCGTGCTCGACGGCGCCCGCATCGGCGTGCGGGCAATGGTGGCGGCCGGTGCCCTGGTCACGCCGGGCACCGAAGTTCCCGACGGCATGCTCGCGATGGGCGCGCCCGCCAAAGTCCGCGGCCCCCTCGCCGGCACCCCCGCCGAACAATGGGTCCGCAGAAACCCCGAGGGCTACCAGATGCTCGCCCAGCGCCACAAGGTCGGCGTCGCACCGATCGGATAACCGGCCTTCGAGCGCCGGAGGGGGCAAAGCCCCCCTCCGGGTCACTTCCCGCGGAACTTCGCGGCGCGCTTCTCCTTGAAGGCGGCGACGCCTTCGGCGTGGTCGGCGGTCTGACGCACGATCGACATGTGCGAGCTCACGAGGTCGAGGTGCGTCCGTAGATCCAGCTTCTGGCTCTGGTAGACGAGCCGCTTGATCATGCGCACGGGGATCTGGGGGCCGTCGGCGATCTGCCGGGCCAGCGCGTAGGTCGCCTCCTGGAGCTGCACGTCGGGCACCACGCGCTGCACGATGCCGAGCCGGTGCGCCTCGGGCGCCTCGATGAAGTCGGCTGTCCACAGGAGCTCGAGCGCCTTGGCGGCGCCCACCAGACGCGGGAGGAAGTAGGTGTCGCCGTCGCCGGGCACGAGCCCGACCCGCACGTAGCCCGTCGAGAACTTCGCGCTCTCGGCGGCGACGCGGATGTCGCACATCACGCACATCCCCATGCCGGCGCCGACGGCGAGCCCGTTGACCATGGCGATGACCGGCTTGTCCATCGCCTCGAGCTGCTTGGGCACGCGATGCACGCCCTCCCAGAGCGAGTTCTTCCCGTCGAGGGCCGACGGCTCGGCCTGGCGCATGCGGCCGACGTCGCCGCCCGAGCAGAAGGCGCGGCCGGCGCCGGTCACGACGACGACGTTCACGTTGTCGTCGGCCTGGGCCTCGCCGAGCGAGCGCGCCCACGCCTCGATCATGTCCCCGGTGAACGCGTTGAGCTTGTCGGGCCGGTTGAGCGTGATCGTCGCGACCTTGTCCTTCACCTCGTAGAGCAGGTCAGCCATGGTTGTCCTCGCTTGAAATGGAGTCGTCAGTCCTTGGGCAGGCCCAGCACGCGCTCGCCCAGGATATTCCGCAAGATCTCGGTGGTCCCGGCCCGGATGCCGCTGCCCCGGGCCAGCAGCTCGTAGAACTGCCACTGGCCCTCGTCGGGCGCCCACGGGGAGCCCGCGGCGATCTGCGAGTAGGGCCCGATGATCTGCGTGGCCGTCAGCGCCAGCTCCTGGTCCAGCTGGCTCCAGAAGAGCTTGGACGTCGAGCCCTCGGGGCCGGGCTGGCCGCCGCGCAGGATCTTGGTGAGGCTACGGTAGCCGTTGAGCTGCAGCGCCTGCTCGCCGATCCACAACTCGGCGATCTTCTGGCGCACCACCGGGTCGGTGTTGCGCCCCCGGCTCTGGGTGAGCTTGACCAGCCGGTGCAGCGCGTTGCGCAGCGAGATGTGGCGGATGAAGGTCAGCAGGTCGCGCTCGTAGGCGAGGGTGGTGATGGCCACGCCCCAGCCCTCGTTCACCTTGCCGACCAGGTTCTCCCTCGGCACCCGCACGTTGTCGAAGAAGGTCTCGTTGAACTCGGCCTCGCCGGTGATCTGCCGCAACGGCCGCACCGTGATGCCGGGCGTCTTCATGTCCACCAGCAGGAACGAGATGCCCTTGTGCTTGGCGGCGGCGGGATCGGTGCGCACGAGCAGGAAGCACCAGTCGGCCACGTGGCCCATGCTGGTCCACACCTTCTGGCCGTTGACCACGAAGTGATCGCCGTCGAGCACGGCGCGCGTCTGGAGATTGGCCAGGTCGGAGCCCGCATTGGGCTCGGAGAATCCCTGACACCAGAGCTCCTCGGCGCTGAGGATGTTCCTCAGGAAGCGCTGTTGCTGCGCGGGCGTTCCCAGCTTCATCAGCGTCGGCCCCAGCATCGACACCCCGCCGCGGTTCACGATCTGTGGCGACTCCGCCCGGGCCATCTCCTGGTAGAGGATCACCATCTCGGTGATCGGCGCGCCGCGCCCGCCGAACTCCCGCGGCCAGTCCATGCCGACGTAGCCCGCCTCGGCCATCTGCTTCTGCCACGCCCGCAGCCGCCGCACCTCGCCCACGTCGGCGCGCGACGCCGCGAACGACCGCCCGCGCAGGTCGTCGGGCAGGTTCTGCTCGAGCCACGCCCTGACCTCCTTGCGAAAGGCCTCTTCCTGCTCGCTGAAATCGAAGTTCATGCTTGCCTCAGTACATCACGCAGCCGCCGTCGACCATCAGCGCCTGCCCGGTGATGTAGCGCGCCTCTTCCGAGGCAAGGAACACCGCGGCGTTGCCGATATCCTCCGGCGTCTGCTCACACTTCATGGGAACGATGTCGCTGACGCGCTTGTCGAACACCTGCCGCGCCGTCATGCCCTTGAAGGCGGGGTTGGTGTCGGCGATGTGCTGGGCCAGCTTCTGCCAGAACTCGGTGTAGAGCACGCCCGGGCAGATCGCGTTCACGGTGATCCCGTGAACCGCCAGCTCCTTGGCCACGACCCGCGTGAAGGTGATGACGCCCTGCTTGGCCACGCTGTACGCCGGCATCGTGGGCGCGCTCAGCGGCCCGGCGATGGAGGCGATGTTGACGATGCGCCCGGCCTTGCGCTCGATGAAGTACGGCGCCACGGCCTTGCACGTCAGAAAGACGGATTTGGTGTTGACGGCGAAGGCGCGGTCCCAATCCTCCTCCGTATTGTTCGTGAACGGCATGCCGGGCGGTGCCGCCATGCCGGCGTTGTTCACGAGGATGTCGAGCTTGCCGAGCACGTCGCGCGTGCGGTCGACCATCGCCTTGACGTCGGCGGAGCTGGTGACGTCGGTCTTCATGGCGATGACCTTGCGGCCGAGCGCCTTCACCTCGTCGGCGACCCTCTCCGCGTTGAGCACCTGGATGTCGGGGATCGCGATGTCGGCGCCCGCGCGCGCCAGCGCCAGCACGATGCCGCGCCCGATCCCGCTGCCTCCGCCCGTGACGACGGCGACTTTACCCGCGAGCCGCATGAAATCTCCTTATACTCTGGGCTTTCTGGAGGGCCCCATGACAACACACCCACTCAGGAGTCGCAACTGGTTCGGCCGTCAGGACCTCGACGGCTTCGTGCATCGCTCGTGGCTGAAGTCCGAGGGCTTCAGCGACGTCGTCTTCGACGGCCGTCCGGTGATCGGCATCGCGAACTCGTGGTCGGAGCTGACCAATTGCAACGCCCACCTGCGCCAGGTAGCCGAGGCGGTGAAGCGCGGCGTGTGGTCGGCCGGCGGCTTCCCGCTGGAGTTTCCCACGATCTCGCTCGGCGAGGTGCTGATGAAGCCCACCACCATGATGTTCCGCAACCTCATGTCGATGGACGTGGAGGAGTGCATCCGCGCCTACCCGCTCGACGCGGTCGTGCTCCTCTCCGGCTGTGACAAGACGACGCCGGCCATGCTGATGGGTGCGGCCTCCGCCGACGTGCCGGCCGTCATGGTGACCGGCGGGCCCATGCTCAGCGGCAAGTGGCGCGCCGAGGAGCTCGGCTCGGGCACCGACGGCTGGCGGCTGTGGGCCGACAAGCGCGCGGGCCAGATCACCGACGAGGAGTTCTGCGAGGCGGAGTCGTGCATGTCGCGGTCGGCGGGCCACTGCATGGTCATGGGCACCGCCTCCACCATGGCCTCGATGGCCGAGGCGCTGGGCATGACGCTGCCCGGCAACGCCGCCATCCCCGCCCCCGACTCCCGCCGCCTGGCGATGGCCGAGCTGGCGGGACGGCGCACCGTCGAGCTGGCGAAGGCCGGCGGCCCCAAGCCGAGCGAGATCCTCACCGCTCCGGCGTTCGACAACGCCATCCGCGCGCTCATGGCGATCGGCGGCTCGACCAACGCGGTGATCCACCTCCTCGCCCTGGCCGGCCGGGCCGGCGTGCCGCTCTCGCTGGCCCGCTTCGACGAGCTGTCGCGCACCACGCCGTTCCTGCTCAACGTGCGGCCGTCCGGCAAGTACCTCATGGAGGACTTCTTCTACGCCGGCGGCCTGCCCGTCGTGCTCAAGGAGCTGCTGCCCCTGCTCCACGGCGCGGCACCCACCGTGAACGGCCACGCCCTGGCCGACAACGTGCGCGACGTTCGCTGCTGGAACGAGGACGTCATCCGACCGCTCGGGATGCCGCTGGCGGCGGAGGGCGGGCTGGCAATCCTGACCGGCAACCTGTGTCCCGGCGGCGCCGTCATCAAGGTGTCGGCGGCCTCGCCGCATCTGTTCAGCCATCGCGGGCGCGCGGTGGTGTTCGAGGACCACGCCGACCTGCACCGCCGCATCGACGATCCCGCGCTTGCCGTCGACGAGACCTCCGTCCTCGTCCTCAAGCACGTGGGGCCGCGCGGCGCCCCCGGGATGCCGGAGTGGGGCGCCGCCCCGGTGCCCGCGCGCCTCTTGAAGAAGGGCGTGAAAGACATGGTGCGGATCTCCGACACGCGCATGAGCGGCACGTCCTACGGGACGGTGGTGCTGCACGTGGCCCCGGAGTCGGCGGTCGGCGGGCCGCTCGCGCTCGTGCGCGACGGCGACGAGATCGCGCTCGATGTACCCGGACGCACCCTGACGCTACGGGTGGACGAGGCGGAGCTGGCGCGGCGGAAGGCGGCGTGGACGCCACGGCCGCCTCACTTCACGCGCGGCTACGGCCGCCTCTTCCTGGACCACGTGCTGCAGGCCAACGAGGGGTGCGACTTCGACTTCCTGCGCGGTCGCACCCCCGTCCGCCACGAGGACACCGCCGGCCCCTCACACACCTGACCTGATGGGGGGCCTGGAACGGGCCCCCAATCCCCCCTGGCGGCTCGGGACGCCCCAGCGGAGCCGGGGCGCCCCTCGATACTTGCGTAGACCCTGACTACGGCGACTGCATCCGGTCGCGCATCCGCGGCTCGCGCAGGTCGCCGGTGCTGGCGCGCGAGGCGGGCCGGGGGCGCCAAACGCGAACCGACGGTGGCGGCGGATCCTCGGCTGAGCCCCGCACGATCGTGACCTCGCGGGGCAGCAGGTTGGTGACCTCGACGAACCGCCCCGATCCCTCGTTGGCGGGTCGCGCGATCAGCATGAGGCCGGTCAGCACCGCCAGCGCAACGACGATGATCTCCGAGGCGCGGGTGCGCTTCGAGGCGACCGGCGGCCGGCTGGAGCTGGGCCGCCGCCTCTCCGACTGCACGCGCGCTGCACACTTTCGGCAGATTCCGTCAGTGAACTCGAAGCGCAGTCCCCACCAGCTCGCCACGCGAAGCAGCTTGGTGTGGCCGTAATTCCGAGGATGCCAGGCACAACGGGCAATCAGCACGCCCTCTGGAACAGCAATCCACGTGCCCGCGTGCCCGGGATCGCGGCGGGTGGGAACGTCAGCGCGAGGGTCGCGGTTCCAGCACCAAGCGCAGGGACCCGTTGGCCGCTCGCAAGGCGCGGGCAGCGGCACCGGCCGGCAGGTTCCTGCGCGCCATCACGATCGCCAGCCGCACGCGGCCGCGCGCGTCTCTCAACGCGCGACGCGCGCGGGTCGGCCTCACGCGGGCGATCTCCGCCACCAGCCGCTCGGCGCGCGCCCGCAGCTTGGCCGAGCGCGGCTGCAGGTCGATCATCCGGTTGCCGTAGACCTTGCCCAGCCGGGTCATGCTCGCCGTCGTGAGCGTGTTGAGGACCAGCTTGGTGGCGGTCCCCGCCTTGAGTCGTGTCGACCCGGCCAGGACCTCGGGACCCGGCACCGCCCTGACGGTGACGTCGGCGTCGACCCGGCGGCGGCTGGCGTTGCACTGCACGAGGACGGTGGCCGCCCGCAGCGAGCGGGCGGCGGCGAGCGCGCCGCGCACGAACGGGGTCACGCCGCTGGCCGACACGCCCACGACGACGTCGCCGCGGCGGACGCGCGCCCGCACGGCCCGGGCGGCTGCCCGGGCGTCGTCCTCGGCGCCCTCGCGCGAGCGGAAGACGGAGCCGCGGCCGCCGGCCATGATGGCCTGCACGAGGCCGGGCCGGGTCCCGAACGTGGGCGGGCACTCGGCCGCTTCCAGCACTCCGAGGCGGCCGCTGGTGCCGGCGCCGACGAAGAAGAGCCGGCCGCCGCCACCCAGCGCGGTGACGATCACGTCCACGGCGGCGGCGATCGCCGGCCCCGCCCGCCCCACCGCCACCACGGCGATGCGATCCTCGCGATTCATCAGGGCGGCGATCGCCCGCGCGTCGAGCTGATCGAGCCGGACGGTGCGAGGGTTGACGCGCTCGGTGGCGAGGCGCTCGAAGCGAACGCGCGCGGCCATGGCGCGCATGGTAACACCGGCTGCGCTACACTCTGGCGCGGTGCCCCGCGTTCAGTCCGGCCTCGACGTCCTCGTCCATCACCGTCTCCGGTTGCTGCGCGGCCGTCGCTTCGGCGTCCTCGCCCATCCGGCCTCGGTCGACGCCCGGCTCGACCACGCCGTCGACCTGCTGCGCGACGTGCGCGGCGCGCGCCTGGCCGCGCTGTTCGCGCCCGAGCACGGCCTGTGGGGCGCCGCCCAGGATCTCGTGCACATCGCCGCCGCGCGCGACCCGCTCACGGGGATGCGCGTCGTCAGTCTCTACGGCAACCGGCGGGAGCCGACGGTGGCGATGCTGCGGGGGCTCGATCTGCTCGTGATCGACCTGCAGGACGTCGGCTCCCGGTACTACACGTACCAGTGGACGATGGCGCTGGCCATGCGGGCGTGCGCGAAGGCGGGTGTCCGCGTTCTCGTGCTCGACCGGCCGAACCCACTGGGCGGCGAGGCGGTCGAGGGCAACGTCCCCGATCCGGCGTTCGCGTCGTTCGTCGGGCTGTACCCGCTGGCGGCGCGGCCCGGCCTCACCATCGGCGAGGTCGCGCGCTACCTGCAGCACGCGCACGGGCTCGGCGGCGCGGTCGACGTCGTGGGAATGCACGGTTGGCGGCGGGCGATGCTCTGGGAGGACACGGGCCTGCCCTGGGTGGCGCCCTCGCCCAACATGCCCACGCCCGACACCGCGCGCGTCTATCCCGGCGGGTGCCTGATCGAGGGTACCAACATGTCGGAGGGCCGGGGCACGACGCGGCCCTTCGAGTGGGTGGGCGCGCCCTGGCTCGACGCCCACCGGTACGCCGAGGCGCTGATGGCGGAGGGCCTGCCCGGCGCCGTCTTCCGTCCCGCGCGCTTCCGCCCGACGTTCCAGAAATGGGCGGGCCAGGGGTGCGGGGGCGTCCAGCTCCACGTGACGGACCACGCGCGCTTCAAACCCTTCCTCACCGGCCTGGCCGTGATCGCGGTCGCCCGCCGCCTGGCGCCGCGCGCCTTCCGCTGGCGGCGCCCCCCTTACGAGTTCGAGCACCGCCGCTTGCCGATCGACATCCTGCTCGGCACCGACCAGATCCGGCGCGCGATCGAGCGGGGCCAGTCGCTGGAGTCAATCGAGCGCGGCTGGCAACCCGACCTGGCGAAGTGGCGGCGCCGTCGCGCCGCCGCCATGCTCTACCGCTGACGGGGGCGCAACGCGCTGTCGCGGGCGGCGGCACCCGCTGTTGCCAGGGGCGTAGCGCGCTGTCGCTGGGAGCGGGGAGCCGAACGCGCTGTCACGGCGAGCCGAACGCGCTATCGAGGAGCGTCACGGCTCCGCCGGGACGCTCCGACCCACCCGGAGGGGTGTGGGGGGCCATTTCGTGGCCCCCCACCTTCAGTCACTCCGCAAACAAGCGCGTGAAGAAGTTCTTCACGGTCGACCCGAACGAGTTGGCGGTGTCCTTGAGGTTGCTCCAGGTGCTCTTGGCCTCGGGCTCGGCGGCCTTGCCCGATTCCTTGAGCTTCTCGCCGGTGTACTTGGCGCCCTCGACGACGGTGTTGCCGATGCCCTTGGCCGTCTCCTCGACGCCGGTGCCGACCTGGCCGTCACCGATCTTCTTGGCGCCGCTCTCGACCTGGCCGGTCGCGGCCTTGACCTTGGAGTCGTCGGCCGCCGCTGCCGGGACCGCGGGCGCCAGCAGAGCCACGATGCTGAGCACGAGGACGAAGATTTTCATGGATAGCCTCCCGGCCCCTGGAGGGGCTCAACCTCATCGTACCAGCGAGGGGAGGCGTTTTCGCGCTAGCTGGAGTAGCCGCGCGAGCGCATGCAGCGTGCGTAGGCGTCGCGGTACTTCTCGTCGTGCTTCCGGTTCTCGTTGAGGCCGAAGAGCGTGCCGCCGCCGGCGCCGACCAGGCCACCGATCGCCGCCCCCTTGCCGGCCCCCTTCCCGCCGTCGGCGATGGCCCCACCGGCGGCCCCCACTGCGGCGCCGAGCACGGCGCCGATCGCGGCGTCCTTCACCACCTCGGTCGTCTTGTCCTGGGAGCCTGCGTGCGCGGTCGCCTGCCGGTTGCACGCTTCGACGGTCGAGCGCGCGGGCGTCGCCAGCGCGCTGCTCTGCGGCGCCACCGCCATGCGCACCGCCGCTGCCTTCAAGGGCTCGGTGGTCGGCGTCTCCGCCTTCCGCTCGAGCTCGCTCCGGCCCGTCCAGTTGGCGATGACCACGCCGGTGATGAGGGCGGTCACGATGACCAGCGCCATCGCGATGGCGGTCGCCTTCCAGGGATTGTTCATCGGTTGGTCGTCTTGCTCTTCTGGGGGGCCGACGACACCGAGGCGCTGCCCTGGTGCTCGTAGCGGCTCACCACTTGCCCCAGGTTCGATTCGTGGAGAAGACCCCGGGTCTTCATCCCATGAAAGACCTGGCCCCAGGCCTGTCCGCCCTGCTTCTGCGCGGCGATCTCGTCGAGCGTGAGCTTCTTGTCCGGGCCGGCGCCGCTGTCCGGCGCGGGCATGGCCACGGCCGCCTGCGCGTCGAACAGCGCGCGCGCGATCTTCTGGTTGCCGGGCGACAGCCGCTCGTACGCCCCGTTGACCAACCCCGGCGTCTGGCCGCTGACGGGCGACGAGGACGCCACTCCCAGCAGCAGAAGAAAACCCGCTAGCGCGGAGGGATTACCCATGACCACTACCCCCTTGGAAACCCGACCGGGGAAGATCCCGGCGAGGCCCTCGGAGAGCACCGGACGTGCCAGAGCCCTGCGGATGCGGGAGTGACGCGTGGACGAGGGTTTACATCCCGGGACGGAGCCGGGCTGGACCGGGGCGCGTCGATGGCTGGACAAAATTCGCAGGAGTTCACGACAGAATGGCACCGCTGCATGTCTTACGACGCTCCGCATCCGCTGGTCGGGAGCGACGTGTCCGCTAGAATCAGGGGCGTGACCGACATCGCAGACCTGGTCGGCGAGCGCCTCATGATCGGCCTGATCGGCCCCACGCTCACCGACGCCGACGTCGAAGTCTTCCGCGAGACTCGCGCCGCCGGGCTGATCCTCTACCGGCGCAACTTCGAGGGACCGGCCGCGCTCGCCACGATGCTGGACGCGCTGGAAGCCGCGCTCGGACGGCGACTGCTGGTCGCGACCGATCACGAGGGCGGCCGCATCGTGATGCTCGGGCACGGCACCACGATCTTCCCCGACAACCTCGCGCTCGGCACCGCCGGCGAGGAGGCGTTCGCGTTCAAGCAGGGCCTGTTCGAGGCGCGCGAGTTGCGCCGGCTCGGCATCGATCTCAACCTCGGCCCGTGCCTGGACGTGCTGACCGAGCGCTACAGCCCCAACATCGGGATCCGCTCCTACGGCAAGGACCCCAAGATCGTGAGCCGCTACGGCGTGGCACGCATCCGCGGCATGGCCGAGGGCGGGCTGTCGGCCTGCGCCAAGCACTTCCCCGGCAAGGGCCACTCGCCGCTCGACGCGCACCTGCGCCTGCCGACGATCGACTCCTCGCTCGAGGAGATGCGGGCCACCCACCTGCCGCCCTTCGTGGAGGCGATCGCCGCGGGGATCGAGTGCGCTGATGACCTCGCACCCGGTGTACCCGAAGCTCGATCCCAGCGGGGTGCCCGCCACGTTCTCGCGCCGCATCGTCGGCGACTGGCTGCGCGGCGAGCTGGGCTTCGGCGGCGTCATCATCTCCGACGACCTCGAGATGGGCGCGGTCAGCGAGGCGTGCCCGATCGGCGAGGCCACCGTGCGGGCGGCCGCGGCCGGCCACGATCTGCTGCTCGTCTGCCACACCGCGCCGGCCCAGCGCGCCGCCGCCGCCGCGCTCGTCGACGCGTATCGTGAGCATCGACTCCCGCTCGACGAGTGCGAGGCCGCGGCCGAGCGCGTGCGCCGCCTGCGCCTGGCCCGCTCCGCGCGCCGCGAGGGGGGCGCGCCGGCGCCCGAGCTCGACGGCCGGCCGCTGGCCCAGGCCATCGCCGCGCGAGCGGTGACCGAGGTGGGCCGCGGCGCGCCGGACCTGGGCCGCGCGCTCAACGGGCAGGTGCACGTGGTGTTCCCGCGGTTCTCCGACCTGGCCCCGCGCATCACCATCGAGCCCGAGGTGGCCGACGAGCGCGGCTGGGTGCGCCGCACCTTCGGCGTGGCCGGCATCACGCCGGAGGTCAGCGTCGTCGGGATCGAGCCGAAGCCCGAGGAGATCGCCGCCGCCGCCGAACGGGCCGCCGCGGCCGACGCCACCATCCTGTTTCTGTTCGACGCCCATCTGTACCCGTCCAACCGCGCCCTGCTGGACGCCCTGCAGACGCGGGCCCGCCGGCTCGCCGTCGTGCTCCTGCGCGATCCCTACGACGCGGCGCTGCTGGCGCCCGGCGTGCGCGGCCTCACCGCGTACGGGTTCCGCAAGTGCCAGCTCGACGCGGTGGTCGCGCGGCTCACCCACTCGTGAGCGCATCGCGACTCGTCGTCTACGAGCCGTTCCGCTCGATCTTCTACGCGCCCCAGTTCGTCACGCTCCACGGCGGCCACTTCGCCGCCGAGGGGCTGGACGTCGAGATCCGGACCTCCAGCGCCGCCGCCACGACCACCACCGCGCTGATCGACGGCACCGCCCAGGTGAGCCTGGGCGGCGTGATGCGCAGCCTCGACCTCGCGGACCGCGGCGGCCCGCGGCTGGTGCACTTCGCCGAGGTGAACAGCCGCAACGGCTTCTTCCTGCTTCGCCGCGAGCCCCGACCGGCCTTCGCGTGGTCGCAGCTCGCCGGCCGAACCGTCCTGTCCTTCGCGGAAGCGCCGACGCCGTGGCAGTGCATGCTCACGGTCCTGCGCCGCCACGGCGTCGACCCGGCCCAGGTGCGGATCGAGCGCACGCTCCCCGTCGCCGAGGCGGTCGCCGCGTTCCGGGCCGGCCACGGTGACTTCCTGGAGACGGGCCAGCCGTTCACCGAGATACTGCTCGCCGAGGGCGTCGCGCACCTGGCGGCCTCGATGGGCGACGCCACCGGGGCCCTGCCGTTCTCGTCGTACATGACGACGACGGCCGCCCTGGCGGACCGGCGGGACATGCTCGCGCGCTTCACCCGCGCGCTCTACCGTGCCCAGCAATGGCTGGCGCGCGCCTCCGCGGCGGAGGTGGCGGCGCTGATCGCCCCGGCCTTCCCTGACGTGGCGCCCGATCTCCGGCAGGCCGCCGTCGCGCGGTACCTGGCCCAGTCCACCTGGGCGGCCGACCCCATCCTCCGCGCGCCGGGTTACGAGTACCTGCAGCAGATCCTCCTCGACGGCGGCTTCATCACCCGCCGCCACCGCTACGAGGATCTAGTCGACGACGGCATCGCCCGGGGCGTGGTCGGGGGCTGAACGGCCGGTGAAGAGCAGCGCGAGCGCCATCGTCCCCGCGGTGCCCACGATCACCAGCCACGACCACGCGAAGACCAGGATCCTGTACTCGGACAGCACGAGCAGGGCGAGATTGACGAGGGCCATCACGATCATCGCCGCCACGTTGGCGCCGTCCGCGATGCGGCGCTGGGTCAGCAGCCCCAGCAGGAACACGCCGAGCAGCGAGCCGAACGTCACCCCGGCGATCTTGAACGCCAGCCACAGGATGCCGTCGTACGACGAGAACGCGTAGGCGATCAGGCCGAGCAGCACGCCGAAGACGACCACGCAGACTCGCGACACGCGCAGGTAGTGCTGCTCCGGCCGTCCCCGCACGAGCAGCGGGCGATAGATGTCGGTCACGAACGAGGCCGACAGCGACCCCAGCGGCGAGTCGATCGAGGCCAGCACGATCGCGCTCAGCATCAGGCCGCGCAGCACCGGGGGCATCACCTGCTGGACGTAGTGCGGCAGGATCTCGTCCGGCCGGGAGACCGGCAGCCCCGGGTGCTGCGCGTAGAACGTGTAGAGCGAGGCGCCGAGTCCGAGATAGATGGCCAGCGTGAGCAGCGTCCCCAGCGGCGTCAGCGCCAGCGTGAGCTGGCTCCGGCGACGGGTCTCGACGGTGAGCAGGCGCTGCATGAGGTCGTGGTCGGTGCCGAACGCGGCCATGGATCCGACGAGGCCGTTGAGCACGGCGACCCACACGATGTTGGGCTCGGTCAGCATCCGCCGCCAGAAGTCGGGGGCGCCGGGCGCGGGGCCCCAGTTGACGACGTCGAGCCGGCCGGCCGCGCCGGCCACGCGCGCGACGGCCTCCATCCCGCCGTCGATCTGCGACAGGAGGTAGCCGAGCGTCACGCCGCCCGCGAGCAGGAAGGCGAGCGCCTGGAAGACGTTGGTCCACACGACCGCCTTCACGCCGCCGGTGGCGATGTACACGATCGACACCAGGGTGAACACGGCGAGCGTGGGCACCAGCGGCCACCCCATCAGGATCGACACGGCGAGCCCGGCCGCCATCAGGCGGACGCCGGACCCGGCCAGCCGCGTGATGAAGAAGAAGACCGACCCCGCCACCTGGGTCGCGCGCCCGAACCGGTGGGCCAGGAACTCGTAGATCGTCGTGACCTCGTGACGATAGAAGGCCGGAATGAACAGGAACGCGACGACCAGCTTGGCCAGGCTGGAGCCGACGAAGAACTGCGCGTACTGCCAGTTCTCGCTGTAGGCGGTGGCCGGCACCGAGATGATCGTGACCGCGCTGATCTCGGTGGCCAGGAAGCTCAGGCCGACGGCCCACCACGGCATCTGGCGGCGGGCGAGAAAGAAGTCGACCGTGTCCCGCTGCTCGCGGCCGAGCACCACGCCGATGGCCACCAGCACCGCGAGGGCGAGGGCGAGAACCGCGTAGTCAGGCCAGGTCAGCGACGAAGCGGCACCGAACACCCGGCTATCTTATGCGAGATGGGGGCCCCGACATGGCCCCCAAACCCCCACACGTTCGTCGCCCCCCGGCGAAGCCGGAGTGCTCCTCTGGGGTGCGCGGAGGGGCCCCGACATGGCCCCCAAACCCCCACACGTTCGTCGCCCCCCGCGAAGCCGGTGCTCTGGGGTGCGCGAGTGCAGGGGCCCCGACACTGGCCCCCAAACCCCCACACGTTCGTCGCCCCCCGGCGAAGCCGGAGTGCTCCTCTGGCGTGCGCGAGTGCAGGGGCCCCGACATGGCCCCCAAACCCCTCGATCAGCTGGGGGTCGGAGGCTAGCGGGTGCGGACGAGGGCGGCGGCCTCGACGTTCTGCTTGTGGAGGCGCTCGACGAGCGCGGCGTAGGACTCCTTCTGGATGATGCGCGCGAACTCGCTGCGATAGGTCGCCACGAAGCTCACGTGGTCGATGAGCACGTCGTACACCTTCCAGCGGCCCTCGCGCAGATGCAGCTGGTAGTCCAGTGGAGTCTCGACGCGACGCCGCGTGATCACCTTGGAGCGCACGGTCGCGAACGGGCCGTCCACCACCTCGCCCAGGTACACGATCTTCTCGCCGGAGTAGCCCTCGATGCGGCCGAGGTAGGTCCGCGCCAGCAGATCGGTGAAGAGACGCGTGAACTCGACCTGTTCCTCGGGGCTGCGCCCGATCCAGTGCCGGGAGAGCGCGCGCCGGGCGATCTCGTCGAAGTCGAACAGCTCGGCGGCGACGCGGCGGACCTCGACCCGGCGTTGCTGCCGGGCTTGTCGCTGCGCCTGCACGGAGTCGACCTCGCCCTCCGCGCGCTGGATGGCGGCGACGACGCGGCTGACGGCGGCCTGGACGACCTCCCGCGGACTCGCGATCGGGGCCGCGACTGCACTGGCGACGAGCAACCACGCCATGAAGGCCTTGCCCATTTGTCCCGCGCCTCCTGCCGGGTGGGGTGATAAAGCACGCGGTGTGCCACGACGGACCGCCGTCTAACGGGGTGATTTCCTACCGCTCGCAAACCGGCCGCGGCTACGCATAATGGACAGCACCGTCAGCCATGTCTCAGGCTCGACAGCGACATTCGTCGCTCGCGGTGGGAGTCGATCTCGGGGGCACGTGGATCCGCGCCGTCATCCTGCGTGACGGCCGTGCCACGCGCCGCGTGCGGCGCGTCAGTGGGCTGCCGGAACTCGCCAAGGTTTTGCCTAGTTTGCTCGGCACGCAGCGCACGGTCGCCTCGCTCGTCGTCGCTGCCCGCGCAGTGTGGACCGCGGCCGAGCGCGCCGCGCTGCGCCGCCGGCTGCGTCCGCTCGCCGACCGCGTCGAGGTGATCTCCGACGTCGAAGCCGCCCTGCTCGGCGCGCTCGGCGATGGCCCCGGCGTGCTGATCCTCGCTGGGACCGGCTCGATCGTGCTCGGTCGCGACGGCCGCGGGCGCCTGGCGCGCGCCGGCGGCCTGGGCCCCCTGCTGGGCGACGAGGGCTCGGCGTTCTGGCTGGGCCGCGAGTGGCTGCGGCTGCGCCCGGCGGCCGCCGGCGTCGCTCGCGCGCTCAGTCGCCGGCCCGACGCGGTCGCCCGTATCGCGGCCGGCGCGCCGGCCGTCCTGGCCCGCGCCCGCCGGGGTGACCGCCGGGCGCGGGCCATCGCCGCCGCCGGACAGGAGCACCTGGCCACGCAGGCGGCCTCGGTGATCAGGCGCCTCGGGCTCGCCACGCCCGTCGCGATCTCCTGGAGTGGCGGCCTGCTGGGCAACGACTGGTATCGGGCCGGCCTGCGCCGCGCGCTCGCCCGTCGCGTGCGCTGTCGGTGGCAGCCACCCCAGGCCGATGCGGCCTCGGCCGCCGCCCGCCTCGCGGCCGCGCGCTTGACCAGCTGACATGGCCCGGCGCCTCGTGGTCACGGTGTGTCTCCGCGAATCAGGCGTGGTCGTGCTCCCGATCGAGCGCGGCGAGCGGGCCCGCCGTCTCGACGCGCCCACCATCCTCGGGACGTTCAAGGCGCTCGTCCTGCGCCGTGGCCTGGGCGATCGCGTCCAGGTGCGCGAGGCGTGCGCCGGGGGGTGCAACGGCACTGGGCCCAACGTCGGCGTGACGATCTACCCACGGCCGGCGGCGGGCGAGCGGATCGATCAGATCGCCGTCGCCTGGAAGACCTACGTCTACTCGCTGCCGGCGCTCGACTGTCTCGCGCAGGTCATCGAGGAGAACCTCGACGAGCCACCCGCATCCCGAGATACACCGCCGGTCCGGTCAGCGCGGCCGCGACGCCGGCCAGCGTGTTGAGCCACCCGGCGGTCGCCATCGCGAGCAGCGCCAGCGCCGCCGGCACCCCGGCCACGACCAGCGCCGTTCCCCGCCCGCCGGGCACGCGCCAGGGCCGCGCCATCCCCGGCTCGCGGTCGCGCAGGCGCACGAAGGCGGCGAGCTCGATCAGCAAGGCGAGCGAGTAGAGCCAGACGTTGAGGACGATCAGGTCCTTGAACGAAAACGCGGCGAAGGCCGCGTAGAGCACGGCCGAGACGACGACCGCGACCCGCGGCGTGCCGAAGCGTGGATGGATCGCGGCGAGCCCGGCCGGCATCAGGCCGTCGCGGGCGAGGACGTAGGGTAGCCGGGAATTCGTGAGCAGCAGCGTGAGGAACAGGCCAGCTGCGCTCACCACCGCGCCGAGGGCGACGGCGTGGCCGAGCCAGTCGCCGCCGACCGCGCGCGCGAGCGCCGGCAGCGCGCCGGTCTCCCACGCCGACCAGTCGGTGGCGCCGGTGGCGAGCACCGCGGCGACCGGCAACAGATAGGCCGCGGCGATCACCGGCAGCGCGACGAAGAGCGCGCGCCGGAACGCGTGCTCGGGCGCCTTCGCCTCGCCCAGACACATGGACGGCGTATCCCAGCCCGAGTAGTTCCACATGACCACCGCCAGCCCGACCCCCAGCCCCGCGCCCACCGTCTGTCCCTCGGCGACGAGCGGCCGCCACGGCACCTGCACCGCCGACGCGAACCCGATCGCCACGAGCAGCGCGATCGGCACCAGGGCCACGACCGACAGCGCCACCGCCACCTGGCCGGTCGGCCGGACGCCGAGGACGTTCAGGCCGGTGAGGACCACGATGAACAGGACGGCCAGCAGCCAGCGCTCGAGCGGCGCCATCTCGGGATACCAGAACTTCAGATACTCGACGAACAGCGCGGGGTAGACCGCCACGTCGACGAAGCTGTCGATCCACGACCACCAGCCGACCTGGAAGCCCCAGAAGGGTCCGAACGCGCGCCGCACCCAGGTGACGTAGCCGCCCTCGTCGGGCATCGCCGCCGCCAGCTCGGCCATCGCGAGCGAGATGGGCAGGCTCCACAGCACCGGCGTGAGAGCCAGGAGGAGCAGCGTCAGGCCGGGACCGAAGGAGGACACGGCGTCCTCGATGCCGTAGGGGCCACCGCTGACGTTGAAGAACACGATCGCGGCCAGCGACAGCAGGCCGAGGTCGCGCTTGAGCGCGGGCGCGGTCACTGCTGGGTGGCGGCGATCAGCGCGGGCAGGTCCTTCAGCCACTCGTCGAGGGGCCGGGAGGCCTCGACGACGATCTCGAGCTTGCCGCTCGGCAGCCGGCGCACGCGCCCCGGTGTCGCCGGCCCCAGCGGGATCACGAGCATCTCGCGGTGGACGCCGAGGCCGTCGGTGACCGCGAAGATGGCGTTGATCTCCTTCATCCCGACCGCCTCAAGCATGGACGCCGACCTCGGCCGCGACGTCCTGGATCTGTCGCCACGTCGCGTCCTCGATCGGCACGCCGGCGGCGCGCCGCTCGCGCTCCATCCGCGCCTCCGGCTCGCCGGGGATCACGATCTCCCCGGCACCGGCGGCCAGTGGGGCGGAGCGCACCCAGCCCATCAGCGCGGTGACCTGCGCGTGGAAGTCGGCCAGGGGCAGGAAGCGGACGGGGTCGATGCACACGATCAGCGTGCCGTTGCGGAACACCGAGGGCTCGCCGCTGGCGGCACCGGCACCGGACAGGATGCCGCCCAGGATCTCGATCGCGACCGAGAGGCCGAAGCCCTTGTGGGCGCCGGCGGTGAGCAGCGAGCCGGCCGGCTCGGTGTAGTACTCGCGCGGGTCGTTCGAGGGCTCGCCGCGGCCGTTGAGCATGATGCCGGGCGGCACCATCTCGCCGCGGTTGAACTTCACGCGCAGCTTGCCCTCCGCCCACACGCTGCTGGCGAAGTCGTGCGACATCGCCACCACGCCATCGGGACCCGGCACCGCGATCGCGTGCGGGTTGGTGCCGAGGCGGCGGGCGGCGCCGCCCCACGGCGCCACGTTGAGGCCCCCGCGCGCGTTGGCCCACAGCAGGCCGATCAACCCCTCCCGCGCCGCCATCTCGGCGTAGTCGGCGAGGCGGCCGACGTGGTTGGCCCCGCGCAGCGCCACCGCGGCCAGTCCCTGCGCGCGGGCCCGCTCGATGGCCATGCCGACGCCCCGCCGGGCGACCACCTGGCCGAAGCCGCCGTCGCCGTCGAGGATCGCGATGGTCGGCGTGTCGACGACGAGCTTCATCTGCGGCTTGGGGTTCAGCGTGCCGCCCTTGAGCGAGGCGACGTACTGCGGGATGCGGATCACGCCGTGGGAATCGTGGCCGCGCAGGTTGGCTCGGATCAGCATGGTGGCGATCCAGGCGGCGTCGTCGGCAGGCACGCCGCGCGCCGCGAAGATGTCCCGGGTGAGACGTTCGAGCAGGCCGGCGTCGACGTTCGGCATGGGCGCTACACTACCACTCTGGGTCATGGTGAAGTGGGAGCCCGAAAAGATCCGCCTCGGAGTGTCGGCCTGCCTGCTCGGCGACGAGGTGCGCTACGACGGTGGCCACAAGCGCGACGCCTTCCTCGTCGACACGCTCGGCCCGTTCGTCGAGTGGGTGTCCGTGTGCCCGGAGGTCGAGATCGGCCTCGGCACGCCGCGGCCGCCGATCCGCCTGGTCGGCAACGACGCCGCCGCGTCGCGTCTCGTCGTCGAGAGCACCGGTAACGACCTCACCGCCCGCATGCAGCGGTGGGCCGCCGGTCGGGTCGAGGAGCTGAGCGCGCTCGGGCTGCACGGCTACGTCCTCAAGCGGGCCTCACCCTCGTGCGGCCTGGTCCGCGTGCGGGTGTATGGGGAGGACGGCTCTCCGGGCCGCGTCGGCCGCGGCCTGTTCGCCGCCGCGCTGGTCGACGCGCTACCGATGCTCCCGATGGAAGAGGAAGGCCGGCTGACCGACGCCGGCATTCGTGAAAACTTCATCGAGCGCGTGTTCGCCGCCGCCCGGTGGCAGGCGTTCACCGAGGCGCGGCCCCGGGTTCGCGACCTCGTCACGTTCCACGCCGCGCACAAGTTCGCGATCCTCGCCCACAGCCCGCGCCACTACGCGGAGCTGGGGCGCCTCGTGGCCGGCGCCGGACCCCGCCTCGCCGCCGAGGCGCTGGCGACGTACGGCCGTCGGTTCATGCAGGCGCTCGCGATCCGCGCCACTCGTGCCCGTCACGTCAACGTGCTCCAGCACCTGGCCGGATTCTTCAAGCGCCACCTCGCCGACGACGAGCGCGTCGAGCTGGGCGAGGTGATCGCCGAGTACCGCCGCGGCCTCGTGCCGCTCGTCGTCCCGCTCACCCTCCTCAAACACCACGTCCGCCGCCTGAGCCTCGCCTACCTCGCCGACCAGGTCTATCTGAGCCCGCATCCGAAGGAGCTGATGCTGCGCAATCACGTTTGAGAAAGTGGGGGGCCCCGATATGGCCCCCCCACCCCCCATTCGTTCGGAGCGACCCGGCGGAGCCGGGCCGCTCCTCTCGTCGGGTCGCGCATTCGCGCGGCGGGGTCGGCGCGACGTCGAGTATGCTCGGAGCCGCCCGCATCCACGAGGAGGAATCGTTCATGCCCGGTCCGCTGCTCGACGGCATCACCGTGCTCGACTTCACTCGCGTGCTGGCGGGCCCGTACTGCACGCGGCTGCTCGCCGACCTCGGCGCGCGTGTGCTGAAGGTGGAGCGGCCGGGCGAGGGCGACGACACGCGCCGGGGATACATCCAGCTCGAGGACGGCCGCGCCGACCAGGCCAGCTACTTCGTGCGCATCAACGCCGGCAAGCTCGGCGTCTCGCTCGATCTGTCGAATCCGCGCGGTCGCGAGGTGGCGCTGGATCTCGCGCGCGTGGCCGACGTGGCCGTCGAGAACTTCCTCCCCGGCGTCGTGAGCCGGCTCGGCTGCGACTACGCCGCCTTCACTCAGGTGAAGCCCGACATCGTGTACTGCTCGATCTCCGGCTTCGGCCAGACGGGACCGCTGCGCGACACGCCGGCGTTCCATCACATCATCAACGCGGTGTCCGGCATCATGCATCTGGAGCGCCAGACCGATCCCGGGCCGCGGGTCGGCTATCTGCAGGCCGCCGACGTGCTGGCCGGCACCCACGCGTTCGGCGCGATCCTGGCCGCGCTGGTCCGGCGCGGCCGCACCGGGCACGGCGCCTACCTCGACGTCTCGATGCTGGAGGCCATGATCGCCGCCGAGGACATCACCTACGGCGCGGTCATCAACGGCGGCGACGTCTATCCCGGACCGCGCGCGGGCATGGTGGTCCACACGCTGGACGGTGGGGACTTCGCGATGCAGACCGTCGGCGCACCGCAGCTGTGGGCGCGGCTGTGCGAGGCGATGAAACGCCCCGACCTGGCCGAGGATCCGCGCTTCGCCACGCCGATGGCGCGCCGCCTGAACTGGCCGCCGCTGCGCGACCTCATCGTGAAGTGGCTGGACGGCTTCGGCACCCGCGAGCGGGCGCTGGAGGCGTTGCGGGCCGCCCGGTTGCCCGCCTCGCCGGTCCTCACCCCGACCGAGGTCGCCACCCACCCGCACCTCGCCGCGCGCCGCGCGTTTCCCGAGGTGCCACACCCCGCGCGCGGCAAGGTCCGCGTCACCAGCACGCCGTTCCAGGTGGACGGGCAGCCGACCGGCCCCGCGGCCGGCGCGCCGTATCGCATCGGCGAGCACACGCGGCAGGTGCTGGGCGACGTCCTTGGCTACGACGCGGCGAAGATCGACGAGCTGGCCAAGGCCGGCGCCATCGGGCTTGTTTGAGATGGGAGGCCCCGACATGGCCCCCATGCCCCCGGCATTCACCCGTTGTCTCGCGAGGAAAGTCCATGCTCTTCATGGTGCTCGAGAAGTTTCGCAATCAGGACGCACTGGCGGTGTATCGGGAGTTCCGGGCGAAGGGGCGACAGATGCCGGACGGTCTCTCGTTCGTCGGCAGCTGGGTGTCGGCGGATGTCGGGCGCTGCTTTCAGCTCATGGAGTGTGACGACGTCACGCTCCTGCAGCGCTGGGTGGCCAGCTGGTCGCACCTGATCGAGTTCGAGATCGTGCCGGTCGTGGCCGGCAAGGAGACGGCCGCCGCGCTACCGCAGTAGCGAGCCCTACGCCAGGGGGTTCTCCCAGCGCAGCCCCGGAAATCGCGCAAAGTCTCCGTCCGTCGAACACAGCGTGAGCCCGTGCTCGACGGCGAGCGCGGCGAGATGCGCGTCGGGGACCAGGTTGCCGCGAGGCACCGCCACGCGGAGCAACGCTCCAAGCGTCTCTCGGTGGCGCTCGGTCGGGAGCGGGATCCACGCCGGAGGGCAGTCCAGCCACGCCTCCACCTGACCCCACGCCTCCGATGGCGACCGGGGATGGTCGAGAACCCGCGGGTTGCACATGACCCGCACGAACGCGAGGAGACTCGGCCACGGCAGCCCGATCGGGGCGCTGCCGTTCAGCCTCTCGTCGAGCCACGCTCGGGCTGGCTCGTGCTGGGCGAACGAACGGCTGTGCGCGTACACGAGCACGTTGGCGTCAACGAGGATCACTTGTGCCAGTCGCCCTCGGCGACCGCGAGCACCTCGGCGACGTCGTCGACGTTCGGGAGGAGGCACCGGCCCGTATCGACCGAGGGAGTTCGGTACGTCGTCCTGCGCTCGGGGGGAGCACCGATCCGACGCAGTCCGTGTCGTAGGGCCTCGTTCACGACCACCTTCAGGCCATCTTTCCGCCGAGCCAGCACACGCTTGAGCAGCGCCGCAACGTCATCGTCGAGCGTCAGGGTCGTTCGCATGACCCGAGGATGGCGGCATGATGTCTCGATGTCAACTGTCTGATGTTTCAGACATCAGGCGACTCCCAGCGCCTGCTCGGCGGCGGCCTCGCCGGAGCGGACGCAGTCGGCGAGGCCGACGCCGCGATAGGCGGCGCCCGCCAGCGACAGGCCGGGCAGCGCGCCGCTCACCCGCTCGATCATCTCCACGCGCGCGAGGTGGCCGACACGGTACTGCGGCATCGAGGCCGGCCAGCGGTGCAGGCGCGTGAGCACCGGAGCGGCGGTGACGCCGAGCGCGCCGCCTAGCTCGTCGCGCGCTCGTGCCACCAGCGCGTCGTCGTCCTCGGCCAGCATCGCGCCGCTGAGCATCCCGCCCAGGAAGCCGCGGATCAGCACGTGGCCCTCGGGGGCCCGGCCCGGATACTTCACGCTCGAGAAGGTGCCCGCCAGCAGTGCCTTGCCCTCGGTGCGGGGCACCACGAAGCCGAAGCCGTCCAGCGCGTGCGGCACGTCGGCGCGGCGATAGCCCAGCGACACGGTCGCCGCCGAGGCGTACGGGATCTCCTCCAGCAGCGTGGCCAGCGCGGGATTCAGATAGCGCGTCAGCCGTGCGGTCGCGTGGGCCTCGGTGGCCACGATGACCTGCTCGGCCTCGAATCGGCCGCCCTCGCGGGTCGCCACTTGCCAGCGCTCTCCGGTGCGCTCCAGCGCGCTGACTCGTTGCTCGAGCACGACGGCCCCGGCCGGCAGCCGCGCCGCCAGGGTCGTCACCAGCTCCTCCATGCCGCCGGCGAAGGTGACGAACAGCGACCAGCGGGCGCCGCTGGTGCCGGGCAGCGGCGCCCGGCGCAGCGCGCGGCGCAGCCCGAGGATGACCGAGCGCTCCGTGCGCTCCAGCTCGATGAAGCGCGGCATCGTCGCCGTGAGGCTGAGGTCGTCGGGATCGGCGGTGTAGATGCCGGCCACGAGCGGCTGCGCCACCCGCTCGAGCGCCTCGGCGCCCAGTCGCCGGCGGACGAAGGCGCCGAGGCTCTCGTCGTCGCCACCGCCGCGCGGCAGCACCAGATCGAGCGCCATGCGCAGCTTGCCCGGCAGCGAGAACAGCGACGAGGTGGCGAACGGCAGCATCGCGGTCGGGGCCAGGAGCTGAAAGCCGTCGGGCAGCGGGTGCAGCCGGCCGCGGTGCCAGACGAAGACCTTGCGGAAGCGGTCGTCGGTCCGCACGAGCCGGTTCTCGACGCCGAGGCGACGACACAGCGCCAGCGCCCACGGCTTCTCCGACAGGAACGAGTCCGGCCCCGCCTCGACCAGGAAGCCGTCCACCCGCTCGCTGGCGATCGAGCCACCCAGCCGCTCGCGCGCCTCGATCAGCGTCAGGTCGAGCGCGATCCCTCGCTCGCGCGCCACCTCCACCGCCCGATGGGCGGCGCTCAGCCCCGCAATGCCGCCGCCCACCACGACCAGCTTCATGGTTGTAGCGGGGTCCGCGAGCCCGGCTCGGGGCGTGGGTGGCCTGATCTAGGCACGTTCCGGCTCCGTACCACTTTGCGCGCACTTCACGAGGTCGGCGAGCATTGCGACGAACTCCGGATGCGCGTTTACGGCAGGGGCGCGGTGCAGCGTGACGCCGTGCTCGGCGGCGATCCACTTCGCCTCGACGTCGAGATCGTAGAGCACCTCGACGTGGTCGCAGACGAAGCCCACCGGCGCCAGCACGACGTGGCGGGCGCCGGCCTTGGCGCGCGCGCGGATGACGTCGCCCACGTCGGGCTCCAGCCACGGGTCGCGCGGGTTGCCGCTGCGGCTCTGGTAGGCCAGCGACCAGCGCGCGTGCCCGAGCCGGCCGGCGACCGCGCGGGCGGTGGCCGTGAAGTCGGCCACGTACGGCGACGCCTCGGCCATCGCCATCGGGATGCTGTGGGCGGTGAACACCAGCGGCGTGTCGGCACGCTCGGCGGCCGGCACCTCGGCCAGCGCCCGGCCGACGCCGTCGGCCGCCGCCGCGATGAAACGCGGGTGCTCGAACCACGGGGGCGCGAACACGATCTCCGGCGCCTCCGGCGTGCGCGCGCGGGCGGCGGCGACGTCGGCGACGTAGCGCTCCCACGAGGCCTCGGTGCGGAACGACGACAGGATGATGCCGAGCGCGCGCCGCTGGCCGCGGATGGCCATCGCGGCCAGCGTCTCGTGCAGGAACGGATGCCAGCTGCGCATCCCGACGAAGACGGGCAGCGTCCGGCCGCTGGCTGCCAGCGCCCCCCGCAGGCCGGCGGCCTGGGACTCGGTCAGCTCGTTCAGCGGCGAGCGGCCACCCGGCATCTGCGCGTAGTGGTGCGCGACCTCCTCCAGCCGCTCGGGCGGGATGCGACGCCCGCGCGTGACGATCTCGAGGAAGGGCCGGATCTCCGCGGGCGCCGTCGGTCCGCCAAAGGCGATGAGCAGGACGGCGTCGATCATCGTGCGCTCAGCTCGTGGACCATCTCGACCAGTGCCTGCACGTGCTCGACCGGCGTGCTCTGGTGGACGCCGTGGCCGAGGTTGAAGATGTGACCCGGGCGGCCGCCGGCGCGGGCGAGGATCGCCTGCACGCGCTCGCGGAGCACCGCCGGCTTCGCCAGCAACAGTGCGGGGTCGAGGTTGCCCTGGACGCCCACGTCGTGACCGACGGCCGCCCAGCCGCGATCGAGGTCGACCCGCCAGTCCAGGCCGATCACGTCACCGCCGGCCTCGCGCATGAGCGGCAGCAGCGTCGCGGTGCCGGTGCCGAAGTGAATCACCGGCGTGCCGGGGCGCAGCGCGCGGATGACTGCGCGCGTGTGCGGCAACACGTACGTGCGGTAGTCGTCGGGCGCCAGGGCGCCAACCCAGGAGTCGAAGAGCTGCACGAGCTGGGCGCCCGCATCGATCTGCCCGTTGAGATAGGTCGCGGTCGCGTCGGCGAGCACCTCCATCAGCCGGTGCCAGGCGGCCGGCGCTTCGTACATCAGCCGCTTGGTGTGCAGGTAGTCGCGCGAGGCGCCGCCCTCCACGACGTACGAGGCGACGGTGAACGGGGCGCCGGCGAAGCCGATCAGCGCAACCGACGGCGGCAGCTCGCGGCGCACGAGGCGCACCGTCTCGAACACCGCGCCGACGCTCGACGCCACGTCGATCGGCTTGAGCCGCGCCACGTCGGCCTCCGAGCGCACCGGACGGTGGATCACCGGCCCCTCGCCCCGCGCGAACTCCAGGCCGACGTCGAGCGGCTCGAGGAGCAGCAAGATGTCGGCGAAGAGGATCGCCGCGTCCACCGCGAAGCGCCGCACCGGCTGCAGCGTGACCTCCGCCGCGGCCGCCGGCGTCTTGCACAGCTCGAGGAAGCCGTAGCGCTCGCGCAGCGCGCGGTACTCGGGCAGGTAGCGGCCGGCCTGGCGCATGAGCCACACGGGCGTGACCGGCGTGCGCTCGCGCCGCGCGGCGCGCACGATCAGGGGCGCTTCGACGGCAGGCATGTCGAACAGGGTCGCACCCGGGCACCCCTGGAATCAAGGGTCCGCGGGGTTTATCATCGCGGCCACCATGCCATTCATCTCCGGCAAGCAAGCGTTCCTCCAGATCCTCCGGCACGAAGGCGTCTCGGTCATGTTCGGCAACCCCGGCACCACCGAGCTGCCGCTCATGGACGGCCTCGCGCGCGAGCCCGGCATCCGCTACGTGCTGGCGCTACAGGAAGCGCCGGCCATCGCGATGACCGACGGCTACGCGCAGGCCAGCGGCGGCCTCGGCGCCGTGAACGTCCACGTCTCGCCCGGGCTGGGCAACGCGATGGGCATGCTCTACGACGCCTACAAGGCGGGCTCGCCGCTGCTGGTGACGGCCGGTCAGCACGACCAGTGCTTCACGGTGACCGAGCCGATCCTCTGGTCGGATCTGCCGCCGGTGGCCCGGCCCTACGTGAAGTGGTCGACCGAGGCGCATCGCCTGGAGGACCTGCCCCGCATCGTGCGCCGCGCCGTGAAGACCGCGATGGCCCAGCCCACCGGCCCCGTGTTCCTCTCGCTGCCGGTGGACGTGCTGAACGCCGAGCGCGACATCGACCTCGGCGCCTCCACCCGGGTGGCGCCGCGCCTGGTCGGTGACCGCGCCGCGATCGACGAGGCCGCCCGACGCCTGGTCCGCGCCGAGCGCCCGCTGCTGGTCGCCGGCGACGCCGTCGCCCAGTCGGACGCGCTCGCCGAGCTGGCGGAGCTGGCCGAGCTGCTGGGCGCCTCGGTCATCAGCGAGGGCGTGGCCTCGACCTGCAACTTCCCGTTCTCGCACCCGCTCAACGGCGGGACGTTCCCGCGGCTGGCCCCGCCGATCCGCGCCTTCCTGATGCGCCACGACCTGCTGTGCTCGATCGGCGCCGATCTGTTCACGCTCTCGCTGCCCTCGGACGTGGAGCCGATGCCGCACGGGCTGGACATCATCCACATCGACGTCGACCCGTGGGAGATCGGCAAGAACTACGCCGCGGCGGTCGGCATCCAGGGCGATCCCAAGGCCACGCTGCCCGAGCTGTGCGAGGCGGTCCGCCGCCACAGCAGCAAGAACGGTCACCCGCAGGCGGCCAGGCGCCGCGAGGCCTCCGTGGCCGCCAACGGGGCCGAGCGGGCCGAGCTCGAGCAGAAGGCGCGGCAGGCGGCCAACCTGGCGCCGATGGCGCCGCTGGCGCTCGTGCACGCGGTGGCCCAGGCCACCCCAGCCGGCGCCACCATCGTCGACGAGACGATCTCCTCGGCGGCGGGCGTGCGGACGTTCTTCAAGTGCGAGGACGCCAAGAGCTACTTCGGCCTGCGCGGCGGCGGCATCGGCTGGGGGCTGCCGGCGGCGATCGGCGTGAAGCTGGCGCTGCCGCAGCGGCCGGTCGTCGCGCTGATCGGTGACGGCAGCGCCATGTACACCTGCCAGGGGCTGTGGACCGCGGCCCACGACTCGGTGCCGGTCGTGTTCGTGATCTTCAACAACGCCTCCTACCGCATCCTCAAGCAGCGCACCCTTGGGCTGAAGGGCTTCTCGGCGGAGGACGACGTGTACGTGGGCATGGACCTCGACAAGCCGCTCATCGATCACGTCGGGCTGGCGAAGTCGTTCGGCGTGCCCGGCGAGCGGATCGAGAAGGTCTCGGAGGTCGGCCCGGCCATGGGCCGCGCGCTGGCCAGCGGCGGCCCCTACCTGATCGACGCGCGCATCGACCCGCACTTCAAGTAGGCGCGACTCGGTGCGCTGGCCGTTCGCCGAGCTGCTGGGCATGCGGGCGACGTCTGTCGGTGACGGCCGCGCGCGCTTCGAGCTGGAGGTCGAGGCCAAGCATCTCAACCCCAACGGCACCCTGCACGGCGGCGTCATCTATAGCCTCGCCGACTCGGCGATGGGTACCGCGCTCTTCGACCGGCTCGATCCCGGCGAGCAGTGCGCGACGCTGGAGATCAAGATGAGCTACCTGGTGCCGGTGACGGGCGGCACCGTCGCCGTCGACGCCGCCGTGATCCAGCGCACCAAGCGGATCGGCGTGCTCGAGGCGAAGGTCTTCGGCGACGGGGACCGCCTGGTTGCCATGGCCACCGGCACGTTCTACATCCAGGCCCCGAAGAGCTGAGCGATGGCGAGCCCTTGCCGAGCGCGTGCTGCCCGCGTTCGGCTCCGGACGGCCCGAATAGCCGCCGGCCGGACGGCGTCAGACCAGTGAGGAGCATGACCATGAGACGCGTCGTGTCGATCCTGTTCGCGTCGCTCCTCCTGGCCGCCTCGCTGCCCGCGGCTGCCCAGTCCCCGGACTGCTCCAGCCTGCCGGCCTCGGCCCAGAAAGCGCGCACCTGCAACCCGCAACAGGAGTGCGTGGCCCAGGTCGAGCGCAGCCTCAAGGGCCCCGCGCGGGAGTCGGCGCGCCGCGACTGCCAGCGGCTGCCGGCCTCCGGCACCTGCTACGGTCCGGAGACGTACAGCCCCCAGGCGGAGTGCCGGGAGCGCCAGGGCAAGAAGAAGTAGCGCGGTTGCGGAGCGGGCAACGACGGTATACCGTCGTATGCTCATGGCGAAAGCGGCGGTCGATCCCCTCCGGGCCCTCTGGCGACTTCACGGTCGCGCCACCACCCTCGCCGACTCCGTCTATCACACCCTCCGGGCGGCCATCCGGGAGGGCGCCGTGAGCGAGGCGGAGCCCCTTCGCGAAGGCCGCCTGGCCACTCGCCTGGCCGTCAGCCGCACGCCCGTCCGCGAGGCCTTGCAGCGTCTCACGCGCGAAGGCCTCATCGGCCACGCCAACGGCAAGGGGGTGGCCGTGCCCGCGCTCGACGGCCGCGACCTCGAGGAGGTCTACGAGATCCGGCTGGCGCTCGAGCCGGCGGCCGCGGCGCTGGCGGCGCGCGGCGCCTCCGACAGCGAGCTGGCGGCCATGCGAGCAGTGCTGGACCAGGCCGAGGCGGCGCGCGAGAGCGATCCGCGCCGGCTGGCCGCGCTGAGCGCGCGCTTCGGCGACCTCGTCGGCGAAGCGAGCCGCAACCGGCGGCTGGCCGCGCTCATGCGCCAGCATCGCGACACCATCCTGCGCGTCGAGGGTACGACGCTCGACCATCCCGGGCGCGCCGAGAAGGCGCTCGCCGAGCAGCGCGCCCTGCTGGCGGCGCTCCAGGCCCGCGACGGGGAGGGCGCCGCCCGGGCCGCGCGCGAGCACCTGGACGAGGCCCGCCGTCTCCGCCTGCAACTCCACTTCGAGAGGGCACAGCCATGACCGAGGGAAGCGGACTCATCCGCGGGCTCGAGGGCGTCGTCGCCGCCGAGACCCAGCTCTGCGACCTGGACGGCGCCAACGGGCGCCTGGCCTACCGCGGCTACGACATCGCCGACCTGGCCCGGCTCGCCACCTTCGAGCAGGTCACCTACCTGCTGCTGCACGGCGAGCTGCCGAAGGCGGCGCAGCTCGACGGCTTCGTCGTGCAGCTCACGGCGGCCCGCGCGATCCCGGCGGAGCTGATCCAGGCGTACCGGCTCATGCCGAAGGACACCGACCCCATGCGCGTGCTGCAGGCGTCGGTGGCGATCCTCGGGATGTCCGATCCCGACACGACCGACAACTCGCACGCCGCCAACGTCCGCAAGGCGGTCCGGCTCACGAGCCAGTTCGCGACGGCCATCTGCGCCCACCACCGCGTGCGCCAGGGCAAGGAGCCGGTGCCGCCGGGCGCCGGGCTCTCGCACGCCGCCAACTTCCTCTACATGCTGACCGGCGAGCGGCCGAATCCGGCGGCGACCAAGGCCTTCGACGCCAGCCTCACCCTCTACGCCGAGCACGAGCTGAACGCCTCGACGTTCACCACGCGGACGATCGTGTCCACGCAGTCCGACCTGCACTCGGCGGTGGCCGGCGGGGTCGGCGCCCTCAAGGGGCCGCTGCACGGCGGCGCCGGCGAGGCGGTGATGCACACGCTGATGGAGATCGGCGAGGTGGCCAGCGTGGACGCCTTCGCCGAGCGCTCGCTGGCCGCCAAGCGCCGCTTCATGGGCATGGGCCACCGCGTCTACAAGGCCGGCGATCCGCGCGCGGCGATCCTGCGCGGCATGGCCGAGGAGGCGTGCCGGCAGTCGGGGCAGTTCAAGTGGTACGAGATGGCCGTGAAGCTCCACGAACGGATCGCCAAGGAGAAGGGGCTCATCCCCAACGTCGACTTCTACTCGGCGCCGCTGTTCTACTCGCTCGGGATCCCGGTTGATCTCTTCACACCCGTCATCGCGGCCGGGCGCATCGCCGGCTGGAGCGCGAACATCGTCGAGCAGCACGACGACAACCGCCTGATCCGTCCGCGTGCCGACTACGTCGGTCCCAAGCGGCGCGACTACAAGCCACTCGAGCAGCGCTAGCCATGCGCCAGAGCCTGACCCGAAAGCTGATTGAAAGTCACCTCGTCGCCGGCCGTGCGGTCGCCGGCGAGGAGGTCGGCATCGGGGTCGATCAGGTGCTGCTCACCGACACCAACGGCACCCAGGCGTGGCTGCAGTTCGAGGCGCTCGGCTTTCCGCGCGTGGTGCCGGGGCGGGCGGTGACCTACATCGATCACCAGGTCTACCAGGTCGACTCGCGCAACACCGACGACCACCGCTATCTGCAGACGGTGTCGCGCAAGTACGGCGCGACGTTCTCCAAGCTGGGCAACGGCATCTGCCACCAGGTGCACATGGAGTCGTTCTCGGTGCCCGGGCAGACGCTGCTCGGCACCGACAGCCACACGCCGCTGTGCGGTGCGGCCGGCATGCTGGCCATCGGCGCCGGCGGCCTCGACGTCGCGGTCGCGATGGGCGGCGGGCCGTACTCGTTCCGGATGCCGGCGGTCGTGCGCGTGTGGCTCACGGGGGCGCTGCAGCCGTGGGTCACCGCCAAGGACGTCATCCTGGAATTGCTGCGGCGGCTCACCGTGCGCGGCGGGATGGGGAAGATCTTCGAGTACGCGGGGCCGGGCCTCCCCAGCCTGCTGGCCGCGCAGCGCATGACGATCGCCAACATGGGCGCCGAGCTGGGGCTGACGACGAGCGTCTTCGCCTCCGACGAGGTGACGCGCTCGTTCCTGACGCGGCTCGGTCGCGGCGAGGAGTGGCACCCGGCGGCGCCCGACGACGACGCGACCTACGACGACCAGATCGAGCTGGACCTGAGCGCGATCGTGCCCCTCGTCGCGCTGCCCGGCTCGCCCGACCGGGTGGTTCCGGTCGACGAGGTCGTGGGGACGCCGATCGATCAGGTGATGGTCGGCTCGTGCACGAACGGTTCCTGGCACGACATGGCCTCGGTCGTCGGTGTCGTGCGCGAGCGGCAGGTGCACCCGTCGATCTCGTTCGTGGTGTTTCCGGGCAGCCACCGGATCCTCGAGACG
The DNA here is from genome assembly GCA_963743355.1 of uncultured Candidatus Rokubacteria bacterium. Classification (GTDB taxonomy): domain Bacteria; phylum Methylomirabilota; class Methylomirabilia; order Rokubacteriales; family CSP1-6; genus AR5. The sequence goes on along the minus strand of CAVUPM010000001.1, from coordinate 1,394,114 downwards.
ATGGCCCGGGAGGGGTTGCTGGCCGATCTGCTGGCGTCCGGCGCCACGGTCTCGGAGCCGACCTGCGGCTCGTGCGCGGGCATCGGCCACGTCCCCGCCGCCGGCAGCAAGAGCCTGCGCGCGTTCAACCGGAATTTCCCGGGGCGTAGCGGCGTGAAGGGCGACGAGGTCTATCTCTGCTCGTCGGTCGTGGCGGCGGCCTCCGCGCTGACGGGCGTCATCACCGACCCCCGCACGCTGGGCGCGGAACCGGGCGTGCAGCTCCCGGCCAAATTCGCGTCGTCGGTGGCCGGCTTCGTCGCGCCCGATGGAGCAGGCGACGTGGTGCGGGGCCCGAACATCAAGCCGGTGCCGCTGGGCGAGCCGGTCGCCGAGTCGCTGGAGGCCCCGGTGCTGCTCAAGCTCGGCGACAAGATCTCGACCGACGATATCTCCCCGGCCGGCGCCGCCGTGCTCGTCTTTCGCTCCAATGTCCCGGCCATCGCCGAGCACTGCTTCAAGTACATCGACCCCCACTTCGCCGATCGAGCGCGTGCCGCCGGCCGCGGCATCCTGGTGGCCGGCGAGACGTACGGCCAGGGCTCGTCGCGCGAGGCGGCGGCGGTGGCGCCGATGTACCTGGGCGTGCGAGCGGTCCTGGCCAGGTCGTTCGCGCGCATCCACCGCGCGAACCTCATCAACTGGGGCCTCGTACCGCTCACGTTCGACGATCCGGCGGCGGGGGACGGCATCGAGCGGGACGACCGGCTGAAGCTTGACGGGCTGCGGGCAGCGCTGACCGCCGGCGGCAGCGTGACGGTCGAGAACACGCGGACCGGCGCCCGCTTCACGACCTCCTGCGTGCTCACGCCGCGCGAGCGCGACATTCTCCTGGCGGGCGGCATCCTCGCCCATACGAGGGCCAAGGCATGACACAGCGCAGAGTCCCGGCGGTCTACATGCGGGGCGGCACCAGCCGGTGCCTGGTGTTCCACGCTCGCGACCTGCCGCCGGCCGGGCCGGCGCGCGACGCGATCCTGCTCTCCGCCCTCGGCAGCCCCGACCCCAACGGGCGCCAGCTCGACGGCCTCGGCGGCGGAATCTCGTCGCTGTCGAAGGCGGTCATCATCGGCCCGCCGACGCTGCCGGGCGCCGACGTCGACTACACGTTCGCCCAGATCGAGGTGAAGAAGGCGTTCGTCGACTACGCCGGCAACTGCGGCAACTGCTCGTCCGCGGTCGGGCCGTTCGCGCTCGACGAGGGCCTGGTGCCCGCCCTCGACGGCGAGACGCTGGTGCGCATCCACAACACCAACACGAAGAAGCTCATCGTCGCCCACGTGCCGGTTGCCAGCGGCGAGGCCGCGGTGACCGGTGACTTCGAGCTGGCCGGCGTGGCCGGCCGCGGCGCCCGCATCGCGCTCGACTTCGTCGATCCGGGCGGCGCCGGCACCGGGCGGCTGCTGCCGACCGGGCGCCCGCGCGACGTCATCGCCGGCGTCGAGGTCTCGTGCGTGGACGCGACCAACCCCGTCGTCTTCGTCCGCGCGCGCGATCTCGGGCTCACCGGCACCGAGACGCCGCAGGCCGTGGACGCCGACCACGATCGCTGCGCCCGGCTTGAGAAGCTGCGAGTGGAGGCGGGCGCGCGCATGGGTATGGCCGAGAGCGCCGCGGTGCCGAAGATCGCGTTCGTCGCGGAGCCGGCGGACTACACCGCGCTCGACGGCGCGCGCTACGGCGCCAGCGACTTCGACGTGCTCGGGCGCGCGATCTCCATGGGCAACTGTCACCGCGCGTTCCCGCTCACCGTGGCGATGTGCCTGGCCGTGGCGGCCCGCATCCCCGGCTCGGTCGTGCAGGAGTGCGTGGCCAGCCCGACCGGCGACGTCCGTCTGGGCCATCCCTCGGGGGTGCTCCCGATCGCCGCCCGCGTCGACACCTCGGGCGGCGAGCCGCGTGCGGAGACGGTGACGGTCTACCGGACGGCGCGCCGGCTGATGGAAGGCTTCGTCCGCGTGCCATGACGGTCGAGGGCGGGGCGCGGTACGACGGCGCCGGGCGCCTCAGGCTCGACTGATGGATCGCCTCTACTTCATGAGCGACGGCGGCGAGATGGTCCGGCGCCGGGCGCAGGTGCCGAAGGGCTCCGTCGTGGAGGCCTGGGCGGACCTCGTGGTTGGCGGCGGTACGTTCTGGGTCGGCGAGGAGTCCAAGGCGCTGCTCGATGCCGCCGGCGAGCCGCCGATGAAGGCCCAGATGGCGATCCCGGCCGAGGCGGTCGCAATCTTCTACGGCCCCCGGCTCTGCGATCTGGAATCGCTGCCCCGCGAGGAGGCCCTCCGCACGCGTGTGCTCTCCGCCCACGGCGTGGCGGTGGCGTGGATCACGCTCGACGCCGGCGGCCGGCGTACGACACACGAGCCCACCGCCCCCGACGATCCGGTGTTCCACCTCCGCCGGCCGGGCGGCGGCGCCGGCCACGTCTGGCGGTTGTTCCACACGAAGCGCGAGGCGATCGACTGGATGCGTGGTACGTACGGCGACGACTGCGAGGGCGCGGAGTGGGCCCGCCGACTGCCGGCCGACGACTTCGACGCGCTGATCAAGCGCCACGCCGGTTGATGCGCTCAGCCCTTCGCGCGAATCTCCTCGAGGACCGGCAGGATGTAGCGACGGAACTGGGCGGGGTTCTCGCTCATCGGGAAATGGCCGATCTCCCTCATGACCGTTACCCGAGCGCCCTTGATCTTGGCGGCGGTGCGCTCGGTGTCCGCCGGCGTGCAGGAGAAGTCGTACTCCCCGGTCAGCAGGTACAGCGGACATTGCGCGGTGTCGATCTGGCTCACGCGGTCCCGGAAGTCACCGTCGGCTCGGTAGAAGAACAGATCGCCCTTGAAGACGCCGGGACCGCCCTGCATGTACATCCACAGTGTGTCCCAGCGCGTCTCGCCCGGGCTCTGTGGCGCGATGAGCCCCGACATCATGGCGCCGCTCACCTCGCCGCCGTGGACGTCGGGGCGGTGCAGCCAGCCGGTGTCGTCGTACCACGGCGCTTGATAGTCGGCGGACTCCAGCCCGATCAGCGCGCGGAACGCCGGCGCGTGCAGGCGCGCCAGCTCGAGCACGATCTTGCCGCCGATCGAGCAGCCGAGCACGACGGGCCGCTCGAGGCCGAGCGTGCGGATGAAGGTCATCACGAGATCGATGTAGCCCTGCGTGGTGAGCCGGTACTCCTCGTCCTGCCAGCCGACCGGCGGCAGCGACTTGCCGTGCCACGGCATGTCGAAGGCCAGCACGCGGAAGTGGCGCGTGATCTCGGGGTCGGTCAGCAGGTGACGCCACTGGCGCCCGTCGGCGCCGGCCGTGTGCAGGCAGACGAGCGGGATGCCCCGTCCCCCCTCCTCGACGTAGAGCCGGTGGCGGCGGCCGTCGAGATCCAGCCGCAGATAGCGACCGACGATCGGCTCGTACTCGGCCACTCAGGCCCTCCCGCGCGGCAGCGTGAGCACGTCCTTCACGTAGCGGAGATTGGCCATCAGCGGCTGCAGGTCGCCCTCGACGCGCGCGTGACCGCCCTTGGTGAGCGCGAAGAGGTCGTGGAAGCCGGGCGCCGGCACCGGCTCCCAGTAGCGGCGCCAGGCCTCCGCCGAGGCGCGAATCGCGAACGCCCACTCGCGCATCAGGAACGGGCCGCGCTCGACGCGCGCCACCCGCCCCTCGTGCACGGTCACGAGCCACGCCGTGTCGCCGACCTCGACCAGGAAGATCGTGGAGAGATAGCGGCCGCGGCGGACGAGGCCGGCGTCGGCGTTGACCCACTCGGGCAGGCGCTCCAGCACGGGCGCCATCATAGCGCATGAGCGACACACCCGCGGTGCCCGACCGGATGGATCGCCTCTACCGCGGGGTCCGGGTGATCGCGCGATTCTGGCTGTGGTTCCTCTTCAGGTCGGTGGATGTGCGCCACCCCGAGCGCGTGCCCGCCGCCGGACCCATCTTGTTGTGCGTGAACCATCCCAACAACTTCATCGACTCACTGCTGGTCGGCCGCGCGGTGCGCCGCAAGGTCCACTACCTGGCCACCGCCGCGATGTTCCGCAATCCCCTCATGGCGCGCTTCCTCCTCGCCTGCGGCGCCATCCCCGTCTACCGCAAGCAGGACGACCCCGACAAGATGGACAAGAACCTCGATACCTTCTCCGCCTGCTTCGCGACCTTCGCGCGGGGCCGGCTGGTGGCGATCTATCCCGAGGGCACCACGCACGCCGAGGTGCGCGTGCAGCGCATCAAGACCGGGGCCGCGCGCATCGCGCTCGGTTACGAGGCCGACCATCCGGGCGAGCTCCGGATGATCCCGGTCGGCCTCTCCTTCGAGGCACGCAAGTCGTTCCGGGGCCGCGTCCTCGTCGCGTTCGGCGAGCCGATCCAGCCCGCCGCCTACCTGAAGGCCTATCGCGAGGATCCCGTGAAGGCGGTGGACGCGCTGACCCGTGATCTGCAGTGGGCGATGGAGCTTCAGGTCGTCAACGTCGAGCGCATCGACGATCAACGCCTCGTCCGCGCGGTGGAGGAGCTGTACCGCGACGAGCTGGCCCAGCAGGTCATGGACTCGCGCGGGCTGCGGCGCCGCGAGGTCGATCCGGTGCGACTGTCCCGCTCGATCGCCGACGCCCTGCAGCACTTCAAGGCGACCGACCCGGCCCGGGTGGAATCGCTCTGGCAGCGCATCCAGGCCTACCGCTCGCTCCTCGCGCAGTACCACGTGCGCGACGAGGTCGTGCGCGCGCGCCGCCAGCGGCTGCCGGCGCGCACCAAGCTGGTGTACTCGTGGGACGCGATCGTTGGGCTGCCGTTCTTCGGCTACGGCGCCGTCGTCAACGCGCTGCCGTACTACGTGCCGCGCTGGCTGGCCCACCGGATGGCGCGCAAGGAGACCGACTACGCGACGATCCGCCTGCTGGCCAGCATCGTGGCCTTCCCCCTGTTCTGGAGCCTGGAGACCTGGCTGGTCGCGCGGGCGGCGGGGGCGGCCTGGGCGGCGGTCTTCGCGCTGTCGCTCCCGCTCTCGGGGTTGATCGCGTATCGTTACCTGATCGGGGCCGGGTGGCTGCGCAGGCGGCTGCGCTTCGCCCGGCTGGCCGTCACCCAGAGCCAGGCGGCCCGGCGGCTGGTCGCCGAGCGCGAGGCGATCGTCGCCGAGCTGGAGCGCGCGAAGCAGGACTACCTCACCGCCACGAAAGGAAGCAGCTTTTGAGCGTGTATCGACTGGAAGAGATGTCCACGCCGGCCCTCGACAAGCTCGACCGCGCGCGGACGGTGATCGTGCTGACCGTCAGCCCGCTCGAGGAGCACGGCCCGCACCTGCCGGTGGGCGTCGACGCCTTCGCCGCCCGCCACTTCGCCGAGACCATCGCCGAGCGTCTCGTGGCCGGCCGGCCCGGATGGTCGGTGGTGCTGCTGCCCACGCTGCACCTGGGCTCGTTCACCTTCGACACGGTCGGCACCATCACCGTGCGGCAGCGCGTGGTGCGCGACGCCGTCGTCGACTACGGCGACTCGCTCGCCCGCGCCGGCTTCCGCTTCATCCTGATCGCCAACGGGCACGCCGGTCCCGGTCACCTCACCGCGCTGGACGAGGCGGCCGCGATCGTCGCCCGGCGCCACGGCGTGATGATGGCCTCCTTCACCGGCCACCTGGCCTGGGAGTTCCTGCGCGGGCGCTTCGTGGACCGGATCGAAGCCGAGCTGGGCCGGGCCCTGACCGCGGCCGAGCGCGGGGCCTTCGCCGAGGACGCCCACGGCGGCTGGTGGGAGACGTCGCTCATGCTCCTGCTGCGGCCGGAGCTGGTCGACGAGTCCTACCGCACGCTGCCACCCGCACGCTACTCGATGGCCTCACGTGTCGTGCCGAACTATCCGCTGAAGAACGGCGGCCAGGGTTACGTCGGCCACCCCGCGCTCGGCGATCCGGCGTTCGCCAAGGCCACCACCGAAGTGCTGATCGGCGAGGCCATGGCGATCGTCGAGGGGCTGCTCGACGGCCACCTGAAGCCGTCGGACCGCCACTCCCCGTTCTTCCAGGTGCCGTTCTTCCGCACCAACTTCTGGCGCGCCGCCGGCACCACGGCGGCGGTCGCGACTGGCGCGGGCCTGATCGCACTGTTGCGGGGACGGGCCCGGAAACCTCCCAAGACAGCCCACCCACGCTCTTAGCCGTGCAAGCCGACCCCGCTACAAACAACCCCGCGACAAACAATCCGGTCGTCTTGACGCCCGCCGGGGATGGTGTCCTCCGACTCACGCTCAATCGACCCCAGGCGCTCAACGCGCTCAATCGCGATCTGACGACGGCTCTGGAATCGGCGCTGGAGCGCGTGGCCGCGATGGACGACGTCCGCGTCCTGCTCGTCTGCGGCCACGGCCGCGCGTTCTGCGCTGGCAACGACATCAAGGAGATGGCGACGGTCACCGGCGACGAGGCCCAGGCGCTCGCCGCCCGCCACGCCGTGCTGGTGGATCGCTTCTCGACGCTGCCGCAGGTGACGCTGGCCGTGATCGACGGCCACGCCCTCGGCGGCGGGCTCATGCTGGCCGTCGCCCAGGACCTCCGCATTGCCTCCGACCGCGCGCGCCTCGGCCTCCCCGAAGTCACGCTCGGCTTCAACCCCGGCTACGGCATCGCCCGCTTCCTCGACATCGCCGGCGGCAACCACGGCCGTGACCTCCTGCTGTCCGGCCGCACGGTCCACGCCAGCGAGGCGCTCCGGATGGGCCTGGTCAACCGTGTCGTGGCGCCGCCGACGCTGGACGCGAGCGCGCTGAAGTGGGCGGCAGAGATCGCCAGCTCGCCCCGCGAAGGCCTCGCCGCGACGAAACAGATCGTCGCCGCCATCCGCAATGGCCGGGGAGGCCGCGAGCCGGAAGCCTACGGCGCCGCGCTCAGGACCAGCGAAGCTGCCCGCGCCCGCATCCGGGCCTTCACCGAGCGCACGCAGCGCTGAATCGGCCGCCGCACGCCGGCATCGGCCAGCAGCGGCCTGCTCCCACGACGGAATCAGCGTGGTCGGCGTGCTACCCTACGATCGCTAGGGTCGTGATGGAGGTTGTCATGTCTAGCACGATCTCGTGGGGACTGATCGTGTCCCTGCTCGCGCTGTCCGGCTGTTCGACCCTGACCCGCAGTGACGCCGTACCGATTGCCCTCGAGGATGAAGCCCGCATCCCGCTTCCCGACCTGCCGGGCCTCGTACGGTACCGCGTGGGGAGCGTCGAGGATCAGGCGGCGCTGGCGTCCGAATTCACGCTGTCCTGGACGCGCGAGCGCGAGCACCTGGCGGCGCAGGGGTACCGCGGACCGTTGCCCGCCACCACGTTCCTCGCGTTGTCCGGCGGCGGTGACCAGGGGGCGTTCGGCGCCGGAGTTCTCAACGGCTGGACGGCGGCCGGCAGCCGGCCCCAGTTCAAGCTGGTGACCGGCATCAGCACGGGCGCGCTGATCGCCCCGTTTGCCTTCCTGGGCTCCGCGTACGATGCCAAGCTGAAGGCGCTCTACACCAACATCTCGTCCAAGGACGTCCTCAAGCTGCGCGGCTACCTGGCCGGATTGACCAGCGACGCCATGGCCGACACGCAGCCCCTGCGCGCCATGCTTCGCAGGCACGTGGACCGCGCCTTCCTGGACGCGATCGCGGTCGAGTACGCGAAGGGGCGCGAGCTGTGGATCGCTCCCGACGCCATGGATCTCTTCCACTCGCTGATGATCGCCTCGGCGGCGATTCCCGGCGCGTTTCCGCCGGTGATGATCGACATCGAAGCGGGTGGCCGGCGATATCAGGAGATGCACGTCGACGGCGGCGCCATGGCCCAGGTCTTCGTCTATCCCGTCGGCCTGGATTTCGAGCGGCTGGCCGCCGAGCACCATGCCGAGCGTCGGCGAACGCTCTACGTCATCCGCAACAGTCGGTTGGATCCGGAATGGGCGCAGGTCGAGCGCCGGACCTTGACCATCGCCGGGCGGGCCATCGCCTCGCTGATCCACACGCAGGGCGTGGGTGACCTCTACCGGATCTACCTGACGGCGCAGCGCGACGGCCTCGATTTCAACCTGGCGTACATCCCCGCCAGCTTCAACGCGCCGCACAAGAAGGACTTCGAGACCGAGTACATGCGCGCCTTGTTCCAGGTGGGCTACGACATGGCCGTCAACGGCTACCCCTGGGACAAGGCGCCGCCGGACTACGTCACCTCGCGGCGGTGATCGCGCGGGGCCGCCGCGACTACGCGCTCTCGCGGCGCTCGCGCTCGCGGGCCTTGCGCTCGAGCATGTCGCGGTCCGCCTCGCGCAGGAACTCCTCGACGGTCTCCGATGGATTGTGGCTCCAGGCGATCCCCGGCGTGCACTCGATCGCCACCGGCAGCCGTCGCTGCGTGGCCAGCGCCCCGAGCTTGTCGCGCACGCGGGCCAGGATGATGTCGACGTCCTTCGGCATGGCGTCGAGCAGCAGCACGGCGAACTCGTCGCCGCCGTAGCGGGCCACGATGTCGGTCGTGCGGGTGGCCTCGGTCAGCGCATCGGCCACCGTGCGCAGCACCTCGTCGCCCAGCGTGTACCCGAAGCCGTCGTTGATCGCCTTCAGGTGCAGCACGTCGAGCGCCAGCAGCAACAGGCCGCTCTTGCGGCGGCGGGCGCCGGCGGCGATGCGCCGGTACTGCTCGTGCAGCGCGCGGCGGCTGTTGAGGCCGGTCAGCGGGTCGGGGGCGTAGCGGGCCAGCTTGCGGTCGGCGTCGTAGAGGCGCGAGGCCACCACGCGGAGCAGCCCGTTGGCCAGCGGCACCGATTCGTTGAGCGCCGCCACGAAGTCGGTGTGGCGCAGCACCAGGCAGTGCGTGCGCTCGACCGCGACGACCGTCGCCGAGCGCGGCTGGTCGCGCAGGATCCCGAGCTCGCCGAACACCTCGGCCTTGCCGATCTCGCCCAGCAGCATCTCGGCCTGCCCGTCGGTGGTGGCCTCCACGACGCGCACGCGGCCCGACAGCAGCACCCACAGCGACTGGGGCGGCTCGCCCTGGCGCGTGATGACGTGGCCGGAGGGATAGACCTGCTCGGTGGCCTGCGCCACCAGCGCGTTCAGCTGGGCCGGGGTGAGGCCACGGAACAAGGGCACCGAGGCGAGCATGCTGGCCAGCAGCGTCTGGGTGGCGCCGCGGTCGTCGCGGGCGTCCTCCAGCGTCACCGGCTCGTCGGCGATGTCGGACGGCGCGCTCTCGGTGTAGGCGACGAGGGTGCGCGCCAGCCAGGCGCGCACGCGCGCGCGCAGCATCGGCGGGCTGTAGGGCTTGGCCAGATAGTCGGTGGCGCCGACCTCCGGCCGCTGCAGGGTGGTGTCCTCGGGCCGCTCGGCCAGCAGGATCACCGGAAAATTCGCGCGGCCCATGCGGCTGCGGAAGGCGGGGATGAGGTCGGCGCCGTCCTCGGGTGCCAGGTTGCTGTCGATGATGACCAGGTCGGGCAGGTGCTCGGTCCCGCGCGTGAGCGCGGCGTGCATGTCGGGCACCGGCAGCGCGACCATGCCGTCCTCGGCGAGCGCCTCCTCGATACTGGCCACCTGCGTCTCGTCGGGCGTCACCACCAGCACCCGGGCGCCGGCGATGAGCCGTCGCCGCAGCGCCGAGATCTCCGCCACCGGTGTCGCGCGGTTGCCCCCGCTGATCTGCAGCTCGAGCCCCTCGCGCGCGGCGAACACGTCCAGCACGCCGCGGCAGTCCTGCACGCGCGCCTTGGCGTCGGCCTCCAGCCGGTCCATGGCGAGGTCGTCGTGAGCGGGATCGTGGTGGAACAGGGCCAGGCGCTTGACGCCGGCGGCGAGCGCGACGTCGGTCGCGTACTCGATCGTGGAGTGGCCCCAGCCCAGGCGGTTCGCGTACTCCTCGTGGGTATACTGCGCGTCGTGGATGACGAGGTCGGCGCCCCGCATGAACGCGATGTGCCGCTGGTCCCCGGGGTGGTGCAGGATGCCGTCATCCGACTTCCAGAACGGCTCGTGGTCGGTGACGTAGGCCACGGTGGCGCCCCCGCTGGACATCCGGTAGGCGATGGTGGGCGCGGTGTGGTTGAGGTACTGCGTCTCCACCAGCACGTCACCGACGCGGAAGAAGCCCTCCTCCAGCTCGGTGAAGTGGATGCGGCTGCGCAGATCGCGGAGCTTGACCGGAAAGTACGAGTACTCCATCTGCCCGGCCATCGCTTCCTCGAGGCTCTGCTGGAACCCCAGGGGCGCGTACACGTTCAGCTCGGAGCCGGGCAGGAAGGCGGGGACGAAGAACGGGAAGCCCTGGATGTGGTCCCAGTGCGTGTGCCCGATGAACAGGTGCAGTCGCATGGGCGACGGCAGCGTCCGGACCAGGTGCAGCCCCAGCTCGCGGGCCCCGGTGCCGCAGTCCAGCACGATCACCGTGCCGTCGCCGGCGCGCACTTCCACGCAGGACGTGTTGCCGCCGTAGCGGGCCGTGCTGTCACCGGGCGACGCTATCGAGCCCCGGGTTCCCCAGAATCGTACGTACACGAGTCCCTCTCCGTACGCCGTACAGTCCGAGAATTCTAGCACCCCCGGGGCGGGGCCCCGCGCGATAGAATATGCCGCTTTTTCAGGTGAGGAGACCGTCATGAGCAGCCTGCCCGTCCTGCCGACGTCCGTGATCGGCTCGCACGGCAAGCCCAGCTGGTGGTTCACGCTGGTGCGCGCCCACGAGGCCGGTGACGCCGGCCCCGCCGACCTCGACGAGATGTTCGACGACGCCGCCGACACCGCCATCCGCGACATGGAGCGCTCGGGCATCGACGTCATCACCGACGGCGAGGTCCGACGCCTCGACGGCTACGTCGACTCGTACTACGCGATCATCAAGGGCATCCAGCCGCTGCCGGTGCGGCGCAAGGTCGGCCCCTGGGGCTACGACCAGCAGACGCGCTACGAGGCGGTGAGCCGCATCGAGACGCCGCCCGGCGGCCTCGGCATCGTGAAGGAATTCGAATACCTCGAGTCCCACACGACGCGCGCGACCAAGGCGACCTGCGCGGGGCCGCTGACGTTCGGCTCGAGGATTCACCCGGGCAAGACTTACAAAGGCGTGGTCGACGTGGCCGAGCGTTTCGCCGAGGTCATCAACGCCGAGCTGAAGGCGCTCGTCGCAGCCGGGGCGGACTGGATCCAGCTCGACGAGCCGGCCCGCGGCAATGTCTCGGGCGAGGAGATGGCGCGGCTCTTCAACCTGGCCACGGACGGCGTGAAGGCCCGCCTGGGCTTTCACATCTGCTTCGGCAACCGGTTCGGCCGCTCGCGCTTCCCCCGGTCCTACGCGCCGTACTTCCCCGGCGTGCTCGCCGCCCGCGCCGACCAGTTCGTGCTGGAGTTCGCCAGCCGCGAGATGAACGAGGTCGATCTGTGGCAGAAGTACGGCGGCGGGCGCGAGCTGGGCGCCGGCGTCGTCGACGTCAAGGGCTTTCAGGAGGAGACGGCCGAGAGCGTTGGCAACCGCATCCGGCGGGTGCTGCAGGTCTGTCCGGCCGACAAGCTCACGCTCAACCCGGACTGCGGCTTCGGCTGGTCGCCGCGCTACATGTGCAATCAGAAGCTCACGGGGCTGGCCGCCGGCGCCGCCCTCGTTCGAAAGGAGCTCACCGGGCGGTGACCGCTGCCGGGAACCGCGGCCACCAGCCGCGGGTTGCCCTGGCGTCGGCTCCGTACCAGCGTCCCTCAACCCGATTCACGGAGGAGACTCGTCATGCGCATCGCACGTCTCGCAGTCGTTGCCCTGGTCGTGGCGCTCGCGGCCGGCGTGTTCGCCGTCGGGGCGCCCGCGCTCGAGGTCGGACAGAAGGCCCCCGACTTCACGCTGGTCGGGCCCGGTAACAAGCCGGTCAAGCTCAGCGAGCTGACGGCCAAGGGCCCCGTCGTCCTCTACACCTTCATCCAGGCCTTCACCAACACCTGAGCGAAGGAGATCCGTGACTTCGACGCGGCCCTGCCGCAGTTCGAAGCCGCGGGAGCCCAGGTCGTGGGCATCAGTGCCGACCACGCCGCCACCCTCGATGCATTCGCCAAGCAGAACGGGACCAAGCACCTGCTCCTCTCCGACTTCCGCCGGACGATGCTGCCGGCCTGGGGTGCGCTGGAGACGAACGAGCAGAGCCCGATCTTCCGCTACGCCAAGCGTGCCTACTTCGTGGTCGACCGGCAGGGCGTCGTGCGGTACCAGAAGATCCAGCCCAACGCGCTCGACCTGCTCAACCCCGAGGACGTGCTCAAGGCCCTGAAGGAGTCGGGCGCCTCGTGAGCTGGCGCGCGGCCGCCGCCCTGATCGTGACGCTGCTGTTGCCGCGGGCGGCGGCCGCCGCGCCGGACTTCGCGGCCATGGACATCCAGCGCTACGAGGCGCCGAAGCCGGCGCCGGACTTTTCGCTCCCCGACCTCGACGGGCGCGTGGTGAAGCTGACGGGGCTACGCGGCAAGGTCGTCCTGCTCTTCTACTGGGCCACCTGGTGACCGGATTGCCGGGAGGAGTTGCCTTCCGTCGACGCGCTCTCTCGTGAGTTCCGCGGCCAGGGACTCGAGGTCCTGCTCATCAACTTCCGCGAGTCGCCCGACCGTGTGCGCCGTGTCGTGAGGGAGCGCGGCTACACGGCGCCGGTGCTGCTCGACGAGAGCGGCGACGTCACCGGGCGCGTGTACGGGGTGTGGGGGCCGCCGACCATCTATCTCGTGGACCGGGCGGGCCGGCTCGTCGGGCGCGCCATCGGCCGCCGCGACTGGAGCACCCCGGCCGCGCGCACCTTCGTGCGCGAGCTGCTGAAGTAGATGGGGGGCCTCGACCTGGCCCCCAAGCCCCCAACGCTCGTCACGCCCCGGGAAACCCAGGGCGCTCCTCGGCCCCGGCGCGCAAACCCTCGACACCGGGGGCCGGGGCGCGGGGGCTATCGCCCGAAGAGCCCGAGGCCGATCGCGATGCGGACCATGTCCGCGCGGCTGCTCACCCCGAGCTTGTCACTCAGGCGCGCGCGGTGGGTCTCCACGGTCTTCGTGCTGAGGGTGAGAATGTCGGCGACCTCCCGATTGGTGTGCCCACGTGCGAGCAGCTCCAGCACCTGATGCTCGCGCGGACTCAGCGACGGCGGGTGGAAGGGCCGTTCGGCCTCGACCGCGGCCGGCTGGAGCTCGGCGCCGACCCGCGCGAACATGCGGCCGCGGTGGACCGCCCGGATGGCCGCCAGCAGCTCGGCGCTCTCGCTGTCCTTGACGACGTGGCCGGCGGCGCCGGCGGCGAACGCCATCCGCGCGTAGCCGGGATCCTCGTGCATCGTGAGCACGAGCAGCCGGGTGAGCGGCAGCTCGCGGCGCAGACGCTGCAGCGTCTCCACGCCGCTGAGTCCCGGCATGGTGAGGTCGACGACGGCGACGTCGGGGCGGGTGGCCAGGGCCTGCCGCACCGCCTCCTCGCCGTCGGCGGCCTCGCCGACGACGACCATGTCGGGCTGGGCGTCGAGCAGCATGCGCAGGCCCGCGCGCAGAATCGCGTGGTCGTCGGCGAGCAGGAGGCGGATCTTCCTCACGCGTGCTCCATGGTCAACGGGATCTCGACGGCCACCCGCGTGCCGCGTCCCGGGGCCGAGTCGATCGCCAGCGCCCCCTTGTGCACGGCCGCGCGCTCCCGCATCGAGTGGATGCCGAGGCCGCGGGCGGCGGTCGACGGCGCCGGCGGCTGCGCGGGGTCGAAGCCCTGGCCGTCGTCCTCGACGACCAGGGCCACCGTGGCGCCGTGCCGCTGCAGCTGCACCCCCACGCGGCGGGCGCCGGCGTGGCGGGCGACATTCGAGAGCGCCTCCTGCATGATGCGATACAGCGCCGTCTCCACCGCCGCCGGCATGCGGGCCTCCTCGAGACCGGCCGTCTGCAGCGCGACGGTGATCCCCCGGGTGCGGCCGAACTCCTCGGCGTAACGCTCCAGCGCGGTCGCCAGGCCGAGGTCGTCGAGCACGCTCGGTCGCAGCCCCCACGCCAGCCGCCGCACCTCGGCCAGCGCGTGGGTGGCGACCCCGTGGAGATCGCGGGCCCGGTCCCGCGTCGCCTTGAGCGTGCGGGCCTCCTGCAACGCGCTGAGGCCGAGCAGCAGCGAGGCCAGCGATTGCGCCGTCTCGTCGTGCAGCTCGCGCGCGATGCGGCGCCGCTCCTCCTCCTGCACCGTGATCACCTGGTTCAGCAGGAGCGCGCGGATCTCCTCCGCCTGCTTGCGGTCGGTGATGTTCGAGTAGAGCCCGTACACGTAGGTCGTGTCGTGGTCCTCGTAGGTCGTCACCGCCCGGTCGTGCAGCCAGATCCAGCGGCCGTCGCGGTGCCGCAGGCGATACTCGACGTCGAACGCCCCCGCTCCGCCCTGGAACAGCGCGTCGAAGTGCTGGTGGACCATCGGCAGATCGTCGGGATGGATGCGGCCGAACCACCCGGCCGATCCCGCGCGGTACAGCTCCTCGGCGGTGTAGCCGCCGATCTTCTCGACGTTGGGGCTGATGAAGAGCGTGTTGCCGGCCCGGTCGACCAGCCACGCCACGTCGGGAATGTTGGTCACCAGCGTGCGATAGCGCCGCTCGCTCTCGCGCAACGCCGTCTCGGCGCGCACGCGCTCGATGGCGATGCCGGCCAGCCGGGCCACGCGGTCGATCAGCCGCCGGTCGTCCGCGCCGGGACGGCGCGGCGTCGGGTAGTAGATCGCGAACGTGGCCAGCGGGATGCCGCCGGTGTCCAGCACGGGGACCGACCAGCACGCGCGCAGGCCGTGGGCCAGCGCGAGCCCGCGATGTTGCTCCCAGAGCGGGTCGGTGGCGACGTCCTCCACGATGACCGGCTGACGGCGGAAGGCGGCCGTCCCGCACGAGCCGGCGTGGGGCCCGATCGCCAGGCCGTCGATGGCCTCCACGTACTGGCGCGGCAGGCTCGGGGCGGCGCCCCCGGCCAGCCGGTCGCCCTCGACGAGGAGGATCGAGCACAACATCCCGTCGCCCTGCGACTCGACCGCCCGGCAGAGCACGTCGAGGACGCGCGGGAGGGACTCGCCGGCGGCGATCGTCTCCAGCACCCGCTTCTCGCCGGCCATCAGCCCCTCGGTGCGCTTGCGCTCGGTGACGTCTACGTACAGGCAGCGCAGCCGCGGCGGCTGGGCCATCTCACGCACGAGGCTGGCGCTGTCGCGGATCCACACCTCCCGGCCGGCGGCGGTCAGCATCCGATACTCCTGCACATGGCGGCGCCCGGCGGCCGCCTCGGCCCGCGTGAAGGCCAGCACCCGCGCGCGGTCCTCGGGGTGCAGGTGTTCGCGCCAGAAGTCCGGCTCGGCGGTCCACCCCTCGAGCGGATAGCCGAGCAGCGCCTCGGCCTGTCGGCTCACGAACAGCACGCGGCGCGTGCCCACGTCGAACTCGATCACCACGCCGTCGATGCTCTCCACCAGACCGCGGAAGCGCTGCTCGGCGGCTTCGGCGTCCGCGCGCGCGCTCCGCTCGGCGGCGAAGAGCCGGGCGTTGTTCAAGGCGATGGCCGCCTGATCGGCGAACGCTTCCAGCAGCCGCCGGGCCTCGCCGTCGAAGGTGGCGCCGCGTCCGGCCGCCACCCCGAGGGCACCGATGGCCTGGCCGTTCACCAGCAGCGGCGTCGCCATGACGGCGCCGAGGGCGAGGCGATGGAACCGCGCGCGCAGCTCGGGTGGAAACACGACGCGGGGATCCTCGAGCGCGTCGCGCGTCGAGATCGAGCGGCCCTCCAGCACGGCCCGGCCGGCCAGCCCCACGCCGCGGGGCAGGAGCAACGGCATCCCGTCGACGTGCAACCCGGCGAACGCCACCGCGACGAGGTCCCCGGTGGCGGGCTCCAGCCGGTACACCGCGCCGTCGCTGGCGCCCAGCAGCGCGATGACGCTGTCGGCGATGAGCTGGGAGACGACCTGCGGATTGAGCGAGTAGGCTAGCGCCTGGCCCACGGCGGCCAGGGCCTCGGCTTCGCGCCGGCGGCGCTCGCCGTGGGCGGCCAGACGCGCGCTCTCGACGGCGAGCGCGGCCTGGGCGGCCAGCGCGCCGAGCGCGTCGACCGTCTCCGGCCCGGGCGGCTCGGCCGCGCGGCTGAAGATGCCCAGCACCCCCTCGAGGGCATAGCGCGCCGAGAGCGGGAGCCCGACGAACCAGCGCACGCGCTCGGCGACCAGGAACTCGGGCTGGGTCGTGCGCGGGTCGTCGGCGGGGTCCTCGACCACCAGCGGCTGCCGGCTGCGGGCCACGTGGCCGGGCAAGCCCTCGCCGAAGCCGAGATCGGTCCTCAGGCCCGCGTGGACACCGTCGAGGACACCGGCGGCGCCGCGGAGGACGAGCCGATCGCCGTGCAGCACCCAGACGAGGACGAGGCTGTCCGGGACCAGCTCGACGGCCGTACGACTGGCGGCGGCCAGGACCTCACCCACGCCCAGCGAGGCCGTCATCGACCTGGCCAGGCGTGGCAGCAGGTTCCGATCGATCCCCAGACCTGGGGTCGTCGCCATGTCCGGAGAGCCTCACCGATCAGCGGCGCCCCGTCAAGGCCGCCCTCGGGCGCCGGTGGTAGACTCCAGCCCGTGGCGCTCCCACTCGACGGGCTCGTCGTCGTCGATCTCACTCAGAACGTCGCCGGGCCGTTCTGCACGCAGATCCTCGGCGACATGGGCGCGGAGGTCGTCAAGGTCGAGCGGCCCGGCCGCGGCGACGACGCGCGCGCGTGGGCGCCGCCGTTCTGGGGCGAGGAGAGCGCCTCGTTCATGGCGTTCAATCGCAACAAGCGCAGCCTGGCGCTGGACCTCAAGCGCGAGGGCGGTCTCGAGGTCCTGCGCCGCCTGGTGGCCCGCGCCGACGTCTTCGTGCAGAGCCTGCGGGCCGGCGCCATCGCCGAGCTCGGCCTCGACTATGCCTCGGCCAGCGCGCTGAACCCGCGGCTCGTGTACTGCTCGATCACCGCCTACGGAGCGCACGGCCCGATGGCGCATCTGCCCGGCTACGATCCGCTGATGCAAGCGTACGCGGGGCTGATGTCGGTGAACGGGCACCCGGGACAGGAGCCGGCGCGGGTCGGCACGTCGATCGTGGACATGGGCACCGGCATGTGGGGCGCGCTCGGCATCATGGGAGGGCTGCGCCAGCGTGAGAGCACCGGGCGGGGTGTCGAGGTGACGACCGCGCTCTTCGACACGACGCTGATGTGGGTCTCGTATCACGCCATGGGTTACCTCGGTAGCGGAGAGGTGCCCCAGCCGCAAGGCTCGGGGACCCAGATGATCGCCCCCTACCAGGCGTTCCCGACTGCCGACGGCTACGCGATGATCGGGGCGGCCTCGGACGGGCTCTTCAAGCGACTGGCGGGCGCGCTCGACGCGCCGGAGCTCCTCCACGATTCGCGCTTCGTGGACAACCCCTCGCGCGTGCGCCATCGAGCCGAGGTCGTCGAGGCCGTGTCCACGCGTACGCGCGCCTTCAAGACGAGTGACCTGCTCGAGCGGCTGCGCGGCGCCGGCGTGCCGAGCGCGCCGATCCTGACGCTGGACCAGGTGCTGCAAGAGCCGCAGACGCAGGCGAGCGGGATGCTGGTCGGCGCGCCGCATCCCCGACTCCCCGACTATCGCTCGCTCGGTCTGCCGATCCAGTGGGACGGCCGCCGCCCCGGCGTCCGTCGCGTCCCCCCGCAGCTCGGCGAGCACACCGCCGACGTCCTCACCTGGCTCGGCTACACGTTGGACGACGTCAGAAACCTCAAGACCCAGGGCCTCGTGCAGTGACCACGGCTTCGGAACGGTTGACCGCGGAGCGGAGCCGGCAACCTTCTAGAACAGGCCACCCACGTCCTTACCCGTGTAAGCGGCCCTCGCTACAATAATCCCGTGTATCACCACCTCCTCCTCACCCGCTCGGACGACCGCCACGTGATCACCGTCACGCTCAATCGCCCCGACCAGCACAACGCCATGAACACCGCCCTGGGCCAGGATCTTCTCGCCTGCTTCACCGCGCTGGCCTCCGACGCCGACGCGCGGGCGGTGGTGTTCACCGGCGCCGGCGAGCGCGCCTTCTGCGCGGGCGGCGATCTCAAGGAGCGAAACGGGATGTCCGACGAGGCGTGGCGCGCCCAGCACGTGATCTTCGAGCAGGCGGCCCTGCGCGTGCTGCGCTGCCCGGTGCCGGTGATCGCCGCCGTGGAGGGGTTCGCGCTGGCCGGCGGTTGCGAGCTGGCGCTCCTGTCCGACTTCATCGTCGCCAGCGAGACCGCGGTGTTCGGCCTGCCGGAGACGACGCTGGGCATCTTCCCCGGCATCGGCGGCAGCCAGCTCCTGCCCCGGATCGTCGGCGCCCCGCTCGCGAAGGAGCTGATCTTCACGGGCCGGCGCCTGAAGGCCGCTGAAGCGAAGGCCGCCGGCCTGGTCAATCACCTGGTGCCGGCCGGGCAGGCCAAGACAACCGCGACCGAGATCGCCACCACCATCGCGCGCAACGGCCCCATCGCCGTGCGCCAGGCCAAGAAGGCGATCGCCTACGGAAGCGAGACCGACCTCGAGACCGCGCTGATCCTCGCCATCGAGGCGTACAACGCCACGGTCGTGACCGAGGACCGGCTCGAGGGTGTGCGCGCATTCAACGAGAAGCGGCGGCCCGAGTTCAAGGGCCGCTGACACAGAGGACCACCATGGCTTCGATCGACCTCGCCCTCACCGACGACCAGCGCGCGCTCAAGGCCGGCGTGACCGAGATCTGCAAGCGCTATCCCGGCGAGTACTGGCGCGATCTCGACAGCCGGCGCGAGTACCCGGAGAAATTCGTCAACGAGCTGACCCAGACCGGCTACCTCGGCTGTCTCATCCCCCCGGAGTACGGCGGGGCCGGGCTCGGCATGCGCGAGGGCGGCCTGATCCTCGAGACGATTCACGCCAACGGCGGCAGCGCCTCCGCCTGCCACGCCCAGATGTACATCATGGGGACGGTGCTCCGGCACGGCAGCGACCAGCAGAAGCAGGCCTACCTGCCGAAGATCGCCACCGGCGACCTGCGGCTGCAGGCCTTCGGCGTGACCGAGCCCGACGCCGGCTCCGATACGACGAAGCTGAAGACGAGCGCCGTGCGGAAGGGCGACCGGTACGTCGTCAACGGCCGCAAGATGTTCATCTCGCGCGCGCAGCAGTCCGACCTGATGCTGCTGCTGGCGCGCACGACCTCGGTCGAGCAGGTCACGCGCCGGACCGACGGGCTCAGCGTCTTCCTCATCGACATCCGCGGGCTGAAGGGGCTGGAGATCCGGCCGCTGCGCATGATGATGAACCACTCGACCAACGCGCTGTTCTTCGACGACGTGGAGATCCCCGCCGAGAGCCTCGTGGGTGAAGAAGGCAAGGGCTTCCACTACATCCTGTCCGGCATGAACGCCGAACGGATCCTCGTGGCGTCCGAGTCGATCGGCGACGGGCGCTGGTTCACCGACAAGGCGGTGGCCTACTCCGCGCAGCGGGTGATCTTCGGCAAGCCGATCGGCACCAACCAGGGCGTGCAGTTTCCGATCGCCAAGGCCTACACCGCCGTCGAGGCCGCCGCGCTCATGCGCGACAAGGCGGCCGCGCTCTTCGACGCCGGGGAGCCGTGCGGCGCCGAGGCCAACATGGCCAAGTATCTGGCCGCGGAGGCGGCCTGGGAGGCGGGCAACGCCTGCATCGACTGCCACGGCGGTTACGGCTATGCCGAGGAGTATGATGTGGAACGAAAGTTCCGCGAGTGCCGTCTATACAAGACGGCCCCCGTCAACAACAACCTCGTGCTCGCCTACGTCGGCGAGCACGTGCTGGGGATGCCGCGGTCGTACTGAGGCCGAATGCTCTATTTCGAGGACTTTCCGCCGGGGGATGTCCGTGAGTCCCCACCCCGCGCGGTGACCCGGGACGAGATCGTCGCCTTTGCCCAGCAGTTCGATCCTCAGCCCTTCCACATCGACGACGCGGCGGCCCGGCGCACGATCTACGGCGGGCTGCTGGCGAGCGGCTGGCACACCTGTGCCATCTACATGCGTCTCATGTGGGACACGTTCCTCGCCGACACCGCCTCGCTCGGCTCGCCGGGAGTCGATGAGATCCGCTGGCTCAAGCCGGTCCGGCCGGGCGATACGCTGCGCGTGCGGTTCACGGTGGTCGAGGCGACACCCTCGCGCAGCAAGCCCGACCGGGGCATCGTCCGGTCCGTCTCCGAGGTCTTCAACCAGCACGGCGACGTGGTCATGACCATGCGGGGGCTCGGGATGTTCGCGCGCCGGCCCGCCTGATGCGGCCGGTCCTGATCGTCCTGCTGGCCGTCCTGGCCCTGCCGGTCACGGCCCTCGCGGAGACGCAGCGGCTCGTCTTCCCCACGCTCCTCGGCGAGTACCACCTCGCCTTCGACGACAAGCGCACGCCGGAGTCCGAGGTGCGCGCGCTCGTCATCCTGTCGCCCCACCTGGCCGGGTGGAACAGCCTCGCGGTGGCGCCACGGCTCGAGCGCTGCGTCGTCGACGACCCCGCCTATCTCGATTGCCGTACCCGCTCGCCGCAGTCGCCGAGTTTTCTCTGGAACGCCCGCGTCAACCTCGAGCGTGGCGGCGCGGCGCTGAGCCACCTGCGGGGCCTCCGCGCGCCGGCCGAGCTGGAGCCGGTGGTGACGTGGCTGCAACGCTCGCTGACCTTCAGCCTGTGGCTGGAGGAGACGAAGCTGGAGTTCTTCCGGGCCGGGGACGTCGCGGTGCTGCGGCGGCGCTACGAGGACGTGGACCCGGGACGCGAGTGCGGCCCGATCATCGGCGACATCGCCCGGGCCGGCTCGCCGGACGCGCAGTTCGACCTGGTGGTCCTGCGCTGGCACAACTGCGTGAACAACCAGTACCGGCGCAAGCTCGGGGAGTATCCGATGCCGGCGTGGAAGCGGTTCCTGACGGCGTGGCGGATCAACGAGCGCGTCGTCGAGAACCTGCCGTCCCGGGAGGAGCCGCAGGGCCGCTAGGGCGTGGCCAGCGCCACGCTGGCCGCGTCGGCCAGGGCCGCCGCGCGGGCCGCCCACACGGGCGCCCCCACCGCCTGGAACTCCGCGTGCGCCGGGACGAGGTGGCGCGCAACCGTCTCGCGATCGCCGCCCGCCTGCGCGACCTCGGCCAGCCCCAGCCGCATCTGGGCGGCGAGGAAGCGCGCGCCGATCCGGTCGGCCAGCTCGAGCGCCTCGTCGAGCGCGCGGGTCGCCGCCGGGAGATCGTGTCGGGCGCGCGCGACCAGGGCTTCCACCACGCGTGCCTCCACGATGGCCGGCCCGAAGTTGATGCCGCGAACGATCTCCAGGCCGCGCGCCGCCAGCGCGGCGGCGCGCTCGGGGTCGTGGCGCAGCGCGTGGGCCAGTCCCTGCAGGATCGTGAAGAAGCCCTCGAGCTGACGGAAGCGCAGGCGGCCCAGCGTCTCGGTGGCCTGCTCCAGCAGCGGGAGCGCCGCGGCGGTGTCGCCCTTCTCGACGTAACAGGTGCCCAGGAAGCCCTCGGCCACCGCGCGGCTCATGGCGTCAGGCGCCAGCTCGAGCGCGCGCCGGCCCGCCTCGATGCCGGTCGCCCAGTCGCCGCGGGTGGCGTGGATCCAGCCGCTGGTCCAGGCCGCCTGGCTGGCCAGCCGCGGATCGCGCAGCTTGTCGGCGATCGTCCGGGCCCACGTGGCGGAGTCGAGCGCCTCGTCGAAGCGCCCCAGCAGCAGGTAACTGAGCCCGCGGGCCCAGTGGGCCAGGGCCAGCCACCAGCGCTCGCCGGCGCGCTCGAGCAGCACGACGGCGCGCCGGCCATGGTCGACGCCGCGGCGCAGGTCGCCCGACCAGAACGACTCGCGCGCGAGGATGTACTCCGCCTTCCCCTCGGTCCCGCCGTCGCCGGCCTGCCGGGCCTCGGCGAGGGCGCGCTCCGCGTGGTCGATCGCGCGGGCACTGTCGCCGAGCACGCCGAGGGCCGAGGCCAGCCGGAAGTGGTACTGGGCGGTGAGCGAGGGATCGGCCACGCGCTCGACGAGGTCGGCCCGGCCGCGCAGATCCTCGAGGCTCTCCTGCGCCTGGCCGAGCAGGAACAGCGCCTGCGAGCGCTCGAGCGCCAGCTCCAGCGTCACGCGCTCGCGGTCGGCGGCCAGGCTCCCCGCGTGCGTCTCGGCCTCGCGCAGGGCGGCGACCGCCTCGGCGTTGGCGTAGGCCGCCGTCGCCCGCGCGGCCACGCGGCGCAGCGCCTCCACGGCCTTGTCGGCCCGGGGCGTCCGCGTCCAGTGGTAGGCGAGCCGTTCCCACTCGCGCTCCACGCGGCCCTCGCCCGCCGACTCCAGCGATCGGGCGGCCGTCTCGTGCAGCGTGTCCCGGTGCGAGGCGAGCAGGCTCTCGTAGGCGACCTCCTGCGTCAGCGCGTGGTTGAACGCGTAGGCCGGATCCCCGCCGGCGCTCAGCTCGTGGAGGAAGTCGAGCCGGGCCAGCTCGGCGAGGTGCGCCGCCACCGAGCCCGGACCATCCCAGACGTTCTCCAGCAGCCGGCGCGGGAACTCGCGGCCCAGCACGGCGGCGGTCTGCAGCAGGCGCTTGGGCGCGGCGGGCAGCCGGTCCATGCGCGCGCTCAGCAGGGCCCGCAGCGTGTCGGGCACGCTCCGGGTGGCGGCGAGGTCGCCCTGCTCGGCGACGGCGCGGGCCAGCTCCTCGAGGAACAGCGGATTGCCGGACGCACGATCGAGAATGACCCGCGCGAGCGACTCGGGCAGGCGCGTGCGCGCCACCACGGCCTCCACCAGCGCCAGGCTGTCCGCCTCGCCCAGCGGCGGCAGCACGATCTCCTCGGCGCACGCGGGCGTCGTCCAGCGCGGCTGCCAGTCCGGGCGGTGGGTCGCGACCATCAGGATCGGGGCGGCGCCGAGGCCCGCGACGAGCGTGCCGAGGTACTCCTCGGAGGCGTCGTCGATCCAGTGGAGGTCCTCGATGACGACGAGCAGCGGCCGCCGGCGGCTGCCCTCCAGCAGCATGCGCTGGAGGGCGTCGACCGTGCGCGCGCGCACGCCCTCGACCGTGAGATCGTCGAGGGCGCCGCTGTCGTCCTTGACGCCGAGGAGCCGCAGCAGGAAGGGCGCTCGCTCCTCGGCGGCGATGCCGAGCCCCGTCAGCGTGGCCCGGACCTTGGCCGCCATCGACTCCGGCGGGTCGAGCTCTTCGATCCCGCACTGCCCGCGCACGAGATCGAGGATCGGCAGGTAGGCAATGGCGGCACCGTAGGCGCGGCAGCGCGCCTCCAGCGTGGTCATCTCGGTGCCGCCCAGCGTGCGACGCAGCTCGTAGAGCAGCCGCGACTTGCCGCTTCCGGCCTCGCCGACCACGCGCACCAGGCGGCCGGTGCCCGCCTGGGCCTCGGCCAGCCACGAGCCCAGCCGCCGCAGCTCGGCGTCGCGGCCGACGAAGCGGCCGAACGCACGCTCGGCGGCGTGCTCGAACGCCGTGCGGCGGGGCGCCAGGCCGAGCACCTTGTAGGCGATCACCGGATCGCTCTTGCCCTTGACGCTGAGCGCGCCGGCCGCGGCCAGCCGCACGTCGGTGCGCACGAGCCGCGCGGTCGCCTCCGCGATGACGATTTCCCCGGGGGCGGCCGCCTGTTGCAGCCGGGCGGCCACGTTGGTGGTATCGCCGACCGCGGTGTAATCCATGCGGAGGTTGTCGCCGATGGAGCCGACCATGACCAGGCCGGTGTTCATGCCGATGCGGACCGCCAGCTCGGCCCCGGGCCCGAGGCCGGTGTAGGAGCTGCGGTCGCGCAGCGCGCGCCGGATGGCCACGGCGGCGGTCACGGCCCGGCGCGCGTCGTCCTCGTGGGCGAGGGGAGCGCCGAACAGGGCCATGAAGCCGTCGCCCAGGAACTGGTTGATCGTGCCCTCGTTGCGATGCACCTCGGCCAGGGCCAGCTCGAAGAAGCCGTTGAGAAGTGCGTGCATGCGCTCGGGCCCGACGCGCTCGGCCAGCGGCGTGGAGTTCGCGATGTCGCAGAAGAGGACGGTCACCTGCTTGTGCTCGCCCTCCAGCGCCGCCCGCGACGTGAGGATGCGCTCGGCCAGGTGACGCGGCGTGTAGGCGGCCGGGGAGGCGAAGCCCGGCCGCGGGCGGAGGTCGCGCCCACACTCGGAACAGAACTTCGCGTTGTCGGGCAGCTCGGTCGAACAGTTGGGACACCGCATAAGAGGAACTCGTGCGGCCCCGGCGCCGGGCGGGCGCCGGGGCCGGCGGCTACGCCAGGAACGACCTCAGCATCCAGGCCGTTTTCTCGTGCTTCTCGAGCAGCCCGGTGAGGAAGTCGGCGGTCCCGACGTCACGCAGGCGATCGTTCACGGTCTCGACGTCCTCGCGCAGCGTGCGGATGAGGGCCTCGTGGTCGCCCAGCAGCGAGGCGAGCATGTCGCGCGCCGCCGGCACCGCGCCGGGCTTCTCGCCCAGCCGGGCCTTGGCCCGGAACTCCTCCAGCGTGCCGAAGGCCCGGCCGTCCAGCGCGCGGGTCCGCTCGGCCACCTCGTCGATGACCTCGTCCAGGGCCTCGTAGAGGGATTCGAAGAACTTGTGCAGATCGTTGAACTGGGGACCGGTCACGTTCCAGTGGTAGTTGCGGGTCTTGGTGTACAGCAGGAACTCGTCGGCCAGCAGAGTATTGAGGATGGCCACGACCTTCTGGCGGTTGTCGTCGGAGATGCCGATGTTCACGCTCATGCCGTTCTCCTCCGCCCTTGGGATGCCCGGACGACGGTCAGGGGTTCGTGGGCCATGCTAGAGTGACCCCGCGGGAGGCACCAATGCAAGTACCCGAGCGCGTGACGATTTGCGAGGTGGGGACCCGCGACGGATTCCAGATCGAGCCGGACTTCATCCCGACCGAGCAGAAGGTCGAGGTCGTGAACCGGCTGACCGAGGCCGGCGTGCCCCGCATCGAGGTGACCTCGTTCGTCCACCCCAAGGCGATCCCCCAGCTGCGCGACGCGGAGGCCGTCATGGCCGCCATCCACCGGCGCCCGGGCACCCGCTATGCCGCCCTGGTGCCCAACGACAAGGGTGCCGCCCGCGCGGTCGATGCCGGCGTCGACGTCATCCACACGGTGCTGTCGGCCAGCGAGAGCCACAACCTCGCCAACGTGAACATGACGATCGCCGAGTCGATCGAGAAGCTGCGCGCCGTCGCCCAGATCGCGGCCCGGGCGGGAGTGCCGGTGCAGTGCGGCATCTCCACGTCGTTCGGCTGTCCGTTCGAGGGCGACGTGCCGGTGGACCACCTGGAGCGCGTGGTGGCACGGCTCGTGGATCTCGGCGCCCGCGGCATCGGCCTGGCCGACACGACGGGCATGGCCAACCCGCGGCAGGTGGCGACGGTGCTGCAGCGCCTGATCCCGCGCTTCCCCGGCATCGAGTGGACGCTGCACACCCACGACACCCGGGCGATGGCCATTCCCAACATTCTGGCCGCGATGCAGCTCGGCGTGACGAACTTCGACGCCTCCATCGGCGGCCTCGGCGGCTGCCCGTTCGCGCCCGGCGCTTCCGGCAACGTCTGCACCGAGGATCTCGTGCACTGCCTGCACGCCATGGACGTCGCCACCGGCATCGACCTCGATCGCCTCGTCGACGTCTCGCGCCGAGTCGAGCAGATCGTCGGCCGCCCGCTGCCGGGCCAGATCGTCAAGGCGGGGCCGTCGACGCGGAAATACCCGGTACCAGACGGAGTCGCGGGGCGACTCAAAGCCTCGTGACCAAGAAGGCGCAGCGAATGCTGGCGACGATGGACCGGGCCACCGCGCTCTGGCACATCCCCAACGTCGGGCGCGCCAAGGGGCGGGTGATCCGGCGGCTGATCGAGCGCCACCGGCCCACGCGCGCGCTCGAGATCGGCTCGCTCCTCGGCTATTCCGCGATCCTGATCGCCGGCGCGCTGCCGCCGAGCGGCCGCCTGACGTGCATCGAGGCCAACGACTACCTGGCGAAGTTCGTGAAGGCCAACGCCGAGGAGGCGGGGCTCGGCCGCCGCGTGAAGGTGGTGGTCGGCGACGCGCTGCGCGCGATCCCCTTGCTGCCCGGCCGCTTCGACTTCGTGCTGATCGACGCCCGCAAGGACGACTATCTCGACTACCTGCGACAGCTCGAGCCCAAGCTCGGCTCCGGCGCGGTCGTCGTCGCCGACAACACCGGCGTCTTCCGCCGCGACGTCGCGCCCTACCTCGAGTACGTGCGTGACCCCAGCGGCCCCTGGCAATCGCGCGAGCACGACTTCGGCGACGACTGCATGGAAGTGAGCGTGCGCAAATAGAGGGGCCCCGATCCATATGAGACTGGCGACGTACCTTTCCCCCGGTGGTGATCTCGCGGTGGGCGTCGATCTGGCGAGGCGGGCGGAGGCGCTCGGCTACGAGAGTGTGTGGGTCACCCACGGTCTCGGCCGCGATTCCTTTCTGGTGCTCGCCGCCTACGGCGCGGCCACCTCGCGCATCGGCCTCGGCAACGGCGTCGTCCCCATCTACCCGCGCCATCCGGTGACGATGGCCCAGGCCGCGCTCACGCTGTCGGAGCTGACGGGCGGGCGCTTCCGGCTGGGCATCGGCGTGAGCCACCGGGCCTCGATGGAGACCATGCTCGGCGTGCCGGTCGTGGAGCCGCTCGCGATCATGCGCGAGTACGTCGCGGTCCTTCGCGGCGCCCTCGGCGCCGGCGCCGCCTTCGAGGGCAAGCACTACCGCGTGCACTGGAGCCTGGCGCTGCCCACGCGGCCGCCCGCCTCGCCGATCTACCTGGCCGCGCTCGGTCCCCGGATGTGCGAGCTGGCCGGCGAGATCGCCGACGGCGCGATCCTGTGGCTGTGCACGCCGGACTACGTGCGCGACGTGGCGCGGCCGGCGATCGAGCGCGGCCGGCGCCGGGCCGGCAAGACCCTCGAGGGCTTCGACATCGCGGCCGCGGTGCCGCTGGCCGTCACCGACGATGCGGCGGCGGCGCGGGCGGCCTTCCGCAACGAGCTGACCCGCTACGCGATGCTCCCGTTCTACCGGGCGATGATGGAGGCCAGCGGCCTCGGCGACGCCCTGCGCGCGTTCGACCACGACGGCGCCGTGCCCGAGTCGATGGCGGCGGCCCTGGGCGGCGTCGGCGACGCCGCCACCGCCCGCGCCTATCTGCAGGCGTACCGGCAGGCCGGCGTCACGCTGCCCGCCGTCCGGCCGATCACCTTCCCCGACGCGCCCTGGTATCGCCGCACGCTGGAAGAGGCCGCCCGCTGGTAGTGCAGACTTGCAAAGCGGCCGCCGTGCTCGCGGCCGTCGTCCTGGTGACCGCGTGCGCCGGCGGCCGCGGCGATCGAGCGCGCACGCTGCCGCGGGACCACGGCGCGCCCATGCTCTACGTCGCGCTCGGCGACAGCACGGTGGAGGGCATCGGCGCCACCAGTCCGAGTGCCACCTACGTCTCGCGGCTGCACGCCCGCCTGCGGGCCGTCTATCCCCGCGCGAACGTCGTCAACCTGGGGCTCGGCGGCGCCACGTCGGCCGACGTGGTCGACGGCCAGCTCGAGCGCGCGGTCCTGCTGCGGCCGCACCTGGTGACGCTGTCGATCGGCCCCAACGACATCACGGGGCGCGTGCCGGTGCAGGACTACGAGCGCGCCGTGGACACGATCTTCCGGCGGCTCACGCGGGAGACGAGCGCGGTCGTCGTCGCCAACCTCCTGCCCGACCTCGCGGTCACGCCGCGGTTCCGCCGGCGCGAGGCGGCGCCGGCGGTGGGCGAGCTGACGGTACGGTTCAACGAGGCGCTGGCCCGGGCCGCCCGGTCGTACGGCGTCGAGGTCGTCGACCTCTATCAGCCGAGCCGGGTCGAGATCCCCCGGCGCCCGGAGCTGGTGGCTGCCGACGGCTACCACCCCTCGGACCTGGGCTACGCGCGCTGGGCGGAGCTGCTGTGGGCGGGCGTGGAGCGCCGCATCTCCGCCCGCTGAATAGGCCCCTCGGGGGAGGCGTCCAAGTGCACGTGGAGAAGCCAGCGGTGAGGAGATCAGGCATGCGACTCGTGGCGGTCCTGGCGCTCGCGCTCGGAGCCCTGACCTCCCCGATGCTGGGGTCCGGCACGGCCGAGGCGGGCGACGTGCGCATTCACGGGGGATCGGCCCTGCCTCCCAAGGGGCCGCCGCCGGCGCGGACGCCCTCCGTCCTCCGGGGCGGCAACCCGGGTATCGAGCGCTTCGACGACGACCGGCGGGGACATGGGCATGGCGACAATCGTCATCGTCCCGGCCACCACCGGCCCATCATCGTCGTCCCGCAGACGGTGTTCGTTACCCCGAGCCGGTGCTGGCAGCCCGGCTACTGGACGTACCAGTGGGTGCCGCAGACCTACACGTACAGCACGTGGGTGGCCGGGCAGTGGTCGCAAAACGGCTACTGGATCGACGGCCACTACGCGCCGAGCCAGTACAGCTCCGGCTACTACCATCCGCTCTGGGTCGAGGGCTACTACAGCGGGTGCTGAGTAGTGGCCGGGGGCCTGCGATAATACGCAGGCCCTCATGAGTGTCTTCCTCACCGCCGATGGCCTCGTCGCGCTGCTGACCCTGACAGCGCTCGAGGTCGTCCTGGGCGTCGACAACCTCGTCTTCATCTCGATCATCAGTGGTCGGCTCCCGGCCGCCCAGCAGCCGCTGGCCCGCAAGATCGGGCTGGGCCTGGCCCTCGGCACCCGCCTGCTGCTGCTGTTCACGATCTCCTGGATGATGGGCCTCACCCGTCCGCTGGTCAGCCTCCCGTTCGCCGGCGGGGTTTCCGGCCGCGACCTGATCCTTCTGCTCGGCGGACTCTTCCTCATCGCCAAGGCGACGTGGGAGATCTACGACAAGGTCGAGGCCGGCGAGCACGGCCACAACCACGGCGGCAAGGGGCGGCGGGGCTTCGTGTCGGTGATCCTGCAGATCATGGTGCTCGACGTCGTGTTCTCGCTGGACTCGGTGATCACCGCGGTCGGCATGGTGAACGACCTGCCGATCATGGTGGCCGCCATCGTCATCGCCATGGGCGTGATGCTCTTGGCCATGGAGCCGGTGAACGGCTTCCTCGAGACGCATCCCAGCCTCAAGATCCTGGCCCTGGCCTTCCTCATCCTCATCGGGGTCATCCTCGTCGCCGACGGCCTCGGCCAGCACGTCCCCAAGGGCTACATCTACTTCGCGATGGCGTTCTCGCTCGGCGTGGACCTGCTGAACATCCGCTACAACCGCCGGCGCCGCGCCCGCGCGTCGTAGCCGTTGCGCCGCTACGTCCTGGCCCGGCTGGCCCAATGCGCGCTGGTCGTCCTCCTGTCGCTCACCGCGGTGTTCGGCATGGTGCGGCTGGGCGGCGACCCCGTCCTGCTCTTCCTGCCGATGGACATTCAGAGCAAGGACGTCGACGAGTTCCGCCAGCGGCTGGGCTTCAACGACCCGCTCCTCGTGCAGTACGGCCGCTTCATGGGCGGCGCGCTCCGGGGCGACTTCGGCGAGTCGCTGCGCTACCGGAAAGACGCGCTCGGCCTCGTCCTCGAGCGGCTGCCCGCCACGCTGCTGCTGGCCGGCAGCGCGATCGCGCTGACGCTGCTGGTGGCGGTGCCGCTCGGCGTGCTCACGGCCGTGCGCCGCGACACGCTGGTCGATCACCTCGGCACCATGGCCACGGTGCTGGGCCAGGCCACCCCGGGCTTCTGGCTGGGGCTCATGCTGATCTACGTCTTCGCGGTGCAGCTGCGCTGGCTGCCGACCGGCGGCACCGGTACGCTCGCCCACCTCGTGATGCCGTCGGTCGTGCTGGCCGCGTTCTTCGCGGCGCGGGTGGCGCGGCTCACGCGCTCGGCGACGCTCGATGTGCTCAACGAGGAGTTCATCAAGACGGCGCGGGCCAAGGGCCTGGGCGAGGGCCGCGTGATCGGCAAGCACACGCTGCGCAACGCCGCGATCCCGATCGTGACGCTCGCCGGGCTGGAGGCCGGCCAGCTCCTCGGCGGGGCCGTCATCACCGAGACGATCTTCGCCTGGCCGGGGCTGGGTCGCCTCACCGTGCAGGCGCTCCTGAACCGCGACTTCCCGGTGGTGATGGCCGCCGTCTCGTTCACCTCGATCGTCTACACGCTGATGAACCTGGTGGTCGACCTCGCCTATGGCTGGCTCGACCCGCGCGTCCGGATCAGCGCGTGAAGAAATACGTGGGGCTCGCACTGACGCTGGCCACCCTCCTCGCCGCCGTGGCGGCGCCGTGGCTGGCGCCGCACGATCCGCTGCGCGCGGACTTCGCGGCGAGCCTCAAGCCGCCGGGGACGGCCGGCCACCTGCTCGGCACCGATCAGCTCGGGCGCGACCTGCTGGCCCGCGTGCTCCACGGCGCCCGCCTGGCGCTCTTCATCGGCGTCTGCACCGTGGTGGTGACCGCGATCGCCGGCGGCCTGCTCGGCCTCGTGGCCGGCTTCGTCGAGCGCTGGCCGTCGGCGGTGCTCATGCGTCTGGCCGACGTGCAGCTCTCGTTCCCGTTCATCCTGCTCGCGCTCACCATCAACGCGATCGTCGGCCTCGGCCTGCGCAACATCATCCTCAGCCTCTCCGCGGCCGGCTGGGTCGTGTATGCGCGCGTCGTGCGCGGCGAGGTCCTGTCGGTCAAGCAGCGCGACTTCGTCCACGCCGCCGCCGCGCTGGGCGTGGGCCGGGGGCGGCTGTTGTTCCGGCACGTGCTGCCCAACGTCGCGCCGTCCATCATCGTCGTCGCCAGCTTGCAGTTCTCCCAGTTCATCGTGGCCGAGGCTGCCATCAGCTTCCTCGGCTTCGGCGTGCAGCCGCCGACGCCGGCCTGGGGCAGCATGCTGAGCGAGAGCCGCGACTTCCTCTACGTCGCCTGGTGGCTGGCCGCCTTCCCCGGCGCCGCCCTCGCCCTCACCGCGCTGGGCGTGAACCTGCTCGGCGACTGGCTGCGCGACACGCTCGACCCCAAGCTGCGCCTCTGACCGCCGCCCTGGACCTGGCCTCGAGATGCCCCCCACGCCCCCGCACGCCCGCGCTACACTACGGGCCCCAACCAATCCAACAGCAGGGAGAAGCCGCATGGGCACGAAGCGTCGTCTCGCCATGGTCGTTCTCGCCGTCGTCGTCCTCGCCGGGCTCGTCGCCCCGGCCAGCGCCCAGGATCGCGCGAAGACGAAGGAGATCGTCGTCGGCCTCGGCGCCGAGCCGCGCACGATGCTGGGCGTGACGATCGTGGACTGGACGACCAACAACATGCTCGAGCACATCTACGACCGGCTGCTCGACCGCGACGCCAAGACCTTCAAGGCCAAGCCGATGCTCGCCACCGAGTGGAAGATCCTCAACGACACCACCTGGGAGTTCAAGCTGCGCCGGAACGTGAAGTTCCACAACGGTGAGCCGTTCACGGCCGCCTCGGTGAAGGCGACGATCGACTACGCGCTCGATCCGGCCAACAAGACGCACTTCGCCGCGGCCGCCTACTGGGGCCTGGTGAAGGAAGTCCAGGTCGTCGACGACTACACGGTGCGCTTCGTCACCAAGCAGCCGTGGCCGAACCTGGTCGACAGCGCGTCGCTGACCAACTCGCTCATGATGCCGGCCAAGGCGCTGAAGGAGCTCGGCCCGGCCAAGCTGGCCGAGAAGCCGATCGGCACCGGCCCCTTCAAGTTCGTCGAGTGGCGGCGTGACGAGCGCCTCGTCCTCGACCGCAACCCCGACTACTGGCAGGGTCCAGCCGACGCCAGCCGCGTGACCTTCCGCTTCATCCCCGAGTTCAGCGCGCGCATGGCCGCCCTGCTCTCCGGCGAGATCGACGTCATGAAGGACGTGCCGCCCCACGCGGTGGAGACGATCGAGAAGAGCGGGCGCGCGCGCCTGCGGGCGACGGTGTCCTCGCGCATCAACTACCTCGCCCTGGTGAACCTCAAGCCCGGCCCCATGCAGGACGTGCGCGTGCGGCGGGCCATGAACCACGCGGTGGACGTCGAGGAGCTGATCAAGCAGGTGCTCAAGGGCCGCGCCACCCGCATGTGCGGCCCGATGGCGCCCGCCAACGTCGACTACGCGCCGGTGGAGTGCTACAAGCACGATCCGGCCCGCGCCACCGCGCTCTTCAAGGAGGCGGGCGTCGACCCCACCAAGCTGGCGCTGACGCTCGACACGCCGTCGGGACGCTACCCGCTCGACAAGGACGTGTCGCTGGCCATCGGGGCACAACTTCAGCGGCTGGGGATCAAGACGAACGTGGTCGTCAACGAGTGGGGGACTCACCTGGACAAGATCAAGAACCGCAACACCGGCGAGCTGTTCTTCCTCGGCTGGGGTCCGGCGCTGCACGGCCAGGGGACGATGCAGCCGCTCTTCCTCGCCGACCAGACCTACTCGTCGTACGGCAACAACAAGGCGATCAACGACAAGATCGCGCGGGCCCAGACCCTCCTCGATCCCAAGGCGCGGGCCGAGGCTTACGCCGATCTCCAGAAGGTCGTCCACGACGAGGCGCCCTGGGTGTTCCTCTGGCAGCAGCACGACATCTACGGCGTGGCCCAGACGATCGAGTGGACGCCGCGCGCCGACGAGAAGGTGTGGATGTACGACGCCAAGATCGTCGCCCGGTAGCGACCATGGCCATCACCGTCTTCACCAACGCGTTCCTGATCGATTGCACGGGCGCCGAGCCCGTCGAGGGGGCCGCGGTCCTCGTCGAGGACGACCGCATCAAGGAGGTCGCGACCAGCGGCAAGGTCGGCCCCCTGCCCGGCCGGGTGACGACGCTGGACCTCCAGGGCAAGACGCTGATGCCCGGGCTCACCGACGCCCACGTGCACATCTGCGCGGTGACCGAGAACATCACCGACCAGCACCGGCACTATCCGCCGTCCTACATCGCGGCGCGGGCGATGCAGCGCGCGCACGAGTGCCTGCTGCAAGGGTTCACGACCGTGCGCGACGCCGGCGGCGCCGACTACGGCTTCCGGCTGGTGCTGGAGGAGGGCCACTTTCCGGGGCCGCGCCTGCTCGTGTCCGGCAACTACATCTCGCAGACCGGCGGCCACGGCGACAAGCGCCGGCGCTCGGAGTGGACCGACCCCATCGACTGCTGCGTGGGCATGGTCGGGTTCATCGCCGACGGCCCCGACGAGGTGCGTCGGGCCGCGCGCGAGAACATCCGCCGCGACGTCGACCAGATCAAGATCATGGCCTCGGGTGGCGCCATGTCGCCCTCCGACGAGCTGGACACGACCCAGTTCACGGTGGCCGAGATGCGGGCGGCGGTCGAGGAAGCGCAGGCCGTCGGCAAGTACGTCCTCAGCCACGCCTACTCCGACACGGCCGTGCGCCGGGCGATCGAGGCCGGCGTGCGCTCGATCGAGCACGGCAACCTGATTCGCGAGACGGCCGCCCAGGCCATCAAGGACGCGGACGCGTTCCTGGTGCCGACGATGGTGACCTACGAGGCGATCTACCGCGAGGGCAAGCGCTACGGCATCGGCGACCACCAGATCGCCAAGATCGACCTGGCCCGCCAGCAGTCGATCCAGGGGCTGACCTACGCCTACAAGGCCGGCTGCAAGATCGGCTCGGGCTCGGACCTGCTCGGCGACATGGCCACCCAGCGCGCGGTGGAGTTCGAGCTGAAGGCCCAGGTGATGAAGCCCATGGAGGTGCTGCTCTCGGCCACGAAGGTGAACGCCGAGCTCTTCCGCATGACGGACAAGATCGGCAGCGTGGAGCCGGGCAAGTATGCCGACCTCATCGTGCTCGAGGGCAACCCTCTCCGAAACCTGCGCGCGTTCCAGAACCAGGACAATCTCCGGGTGATCATGAAGGGCGGCCGGGCCTACAAGCAGACACTCTGAGCTGATCCTCACTCGCAAGGACTGACCCATGCGCATCGTCGATCTGAGCTTTTCGATCAAGCCCCACTTCCGCTGGGCGGTGGAGCCGCGCGTGGTGAAATCGCACGCGCGCGGCGACCACTTCCAGTCCACGGTCCTCACCATCGCCTGCCACGCCTACACCCACGTGGATGCGCCGGTACACTTCCTGCCAGGCGATCGCGACATCGCGTCGATGCCGGTCGACCAGTGGATGGGCCCGGCCGCGGTGGTGGACCTCTCGCACCTCGGCGACAACGCCGAGGTCTCGGCGGCCGAGCTGGACCGGCACGCCGGGCACGTCGAGGCCGGCGACATCGTGCTGCTGCGCACCGACTGGCCTTGCCGGGTCGACGTCGGCGCCGAGCGCTTCTGGAAGGATGCGCCGTGGACGGGGGCCAGCGCCTGCGAGTGGCTGGTGAAGCGACGGGCGAAGGCGGTCGGCTACGACTACCCGCCCGACTACTCGGTCCGCACCTCGATCTTCTCGCCCGGCACGGCCCAGAAGCGCGAGGACCACACGACCCACCAC
Source organism: uncultured Candidatus Rokubacteria bacterium (assembly GCA_963743355.1). Lineage (GTDB taxonomy): Bacteria > Methylomirabilota > Methylomirabilia > Rokubacteriales > CSP1-6 > AR5. Next base: position 1,359,621 of record CAVUPM010000001.1, on the reverse strand, counting down.
ATCTTCTTCCCGGCCGGCATCACGGTCATCGAGTACCTGGCCAACCTCGACCAGATCGGCGTCCCGCGCTGCCGGTTCATGGCGCTCCCGCTCAAGATCGAGGGCGCCGACGGCTCGCCGGTCCGCGCCATCGCCCTGGTGGACTGACCGGCCGATCTCGGGGCGAGGCCGGGGAAGATCCGAGTGCCGATGGTGGACTACGACCAGACACCGCTCCCCGACGTCTACCGACAGGCGCGGGCCCTCTCCGACGACGCGCTGGCGATCTGGGAGACCGCTCTGGCCGCGATCCTGCCGCCGGGGCTGGCCGTCACGCGGGTGGTGGACGTGGGCTGCGGCACCGCCCGGTTCGTCCCGCTGCTACGGCGTCTCTTCGGCGCGCCGGTCGTGGGTGTCGATCCATCCCTGCGGATGCTCGCCGAGCGCGAGGGCGCCGACGGACTCTTCGTGGCCGGCCACGCCGAGGCGATCCCCCTGGCCGATGGCTCGTTCGACCTCGCGTTCCTCTCGATGGTCTATCACCACCTCCGCCCGGCCCTGGCGCTGCCCGAGCTCGGCCGGATCGTGCGGGCGGGCGGCCACGCGATCGTCCGCACCACCACTCTCGAGGGCATCGAAGCCGCCGTCGAGTACCTGCGATTCTTCCCCGAGGCGCTGGCGACGAATCGGGCGCGCATGCCCTCCCGCGCGGCCGTCGTCGAGGCGTTTGCCGCCCAGGGCTTCGCCTGCCGCGAGCATCGGGTCATCCCCACTCCGCTGGCGGCCACCCGCGCCGACTACTGCCGGAAGATCGCTCGCCGTGGCTTCTCGTCGCTCCAGCTCATGCCGGACGACGCCTTCGCCCGGGGCCTCGCGGCGCTCGAGCGCTACTGCCGGGCCGCCGGCGCCGATGGCCCGGTCGACGAGCTGGTCGACCTGTTCGTCTTCCGGCGAGCCGGCTGACCGGCCCGCCCCGCGAAGTCCCCGACGTACAATAGTGGCGTGAGTACTCTCGACCTCCGCCTGGCGCCGATGGCCGGCGTCACCAACGCGCCGTTCCGGCTCGTCTGTCGCGAGTGCGGCGCCGGGCCGCTGACCAGCGAGGAGATCGACGCCTACGCCTACGTGCGCGCCAACGGCAAGACGGAGCTGCTGACGCGCTACCTTCCCGAGGAGCGGCCGCTGGCCATGCAGCTCCTGGGCGCCGACCCCGACATGCTGGCCGAGGCGGCGCGGCGGCTGGAGGCGACCGGGGCCGACGGTATCGACCTCAACATGGGCTGCCCGGTGCGCAAGATCGTCTCCAAGGGCCACGGCTCGGCGCTGATGCGCGATCCCCTCGCCGCCGCCGTGATCTTCCGCACGCTGCGCAAGGCGGTGAGCCGGGTGCCGTTCACGATCAAGATCCGCGGCGGCTGGGACGAGCACACGGTCAACGCGGTGGAGATCGCCCGACTGGCCGAGAGCGAGGGCGTGGACGCCATCACCGTGCACCCGCGCACGCGCTCGCAGCAGTTCACCGGCCAGGCGCCGTGGGACGTGATCGCCTCGGTGGTGGCGGCTGTGCGGCTGCCCGTGACCGGCAACGGCGACGTCCGGAGCGTGGAGGACGCGCGCGCGATGGTCGCGGCCACCGGCTGCGCGGCGGTGATGATCGGCCGCGGTGCCCTGGGGACGCCGTGGATCTTCGGCGGGGCGCCCGTCGACCGCGAGGCGCGGGCGGCCATCATCCGACGCCACGTCGACCTCGTCGAGACGCACCTGCCGGAGCGCGTCGCGCTGGTGCAGCTCAAGAAGCATCTGGCGTGGTACTCGTCGGGGCTGCCGGGCTCGGCCGCGGTCCGCCCCCGGCTGTTCGGGGCGACCTCGGCCGCCGAGGTGGGCGAGCGCTTCTGGGCCCTGTGGGCGGCGTGAGCCAGCGCTGGTTCGAGGACTTCAGCGTCGGCGACCGGTTCGGCAGCCCGTCCAGGACCCTCACCGACGCGCACTTCATGTTCTTCGCCGGCATGACCGGTGACGCCCATCCCATCCACTACGACGACGAGTACGCCAGGCGGACGCGCTTCGGCCGGCGGCTGGCCCACGGCCTGCTGCTCACGTCGCTGACCGCCGTCGGCGCCTCCACGCTGGCGCCGGTCATCGAGCGCTCCATCGTCGCCTTCGTGGAGCAGACCACCCGCTTCCGCGCGCCCGTCTTCATCGGTGATACGCTCAAGCCCGGCCACGAGGTCGTCGCGCTGGAGCGCAAGCGCTCGGCCGGGCTGCTCACGCTACGGGTCACCCTCACCAACCAGCGCGGCGAGACGGTCCTCGAGGGCGAGCACCGCTACCTGATCGCGTACCGCCCCGCCGCGTGAGGCGCCGCACCGGCCTCGTGCTTGCGGCGCTCCTGGCCGCCGCGCCGGCGGCGGCGGCCGAGGATGATGTCACGCTGGCCTCGCTCGGCCTCAAGGGCCAGGCGATCTTCAAGAACTACACCCACTTCGAGACGACGCCCAACGACGACCACCTCGTCATCAACGAGGGCATCCTGCAGCTCGAGTGGGCCCGCCGCCTCGGCGCCTGGGGCGCCATCCAGCTCATCGGCGAGTTCCGCGACGACGACTTCGGCTACACGCGCGGGCTGCACTTCCAGATCCCGGAGACGAGCCAGCGGCGCAGCTACCTCAGCCTGAAGGAGGCGACGCTCAGGGGCCGGCAGGGGCCGCTGGAGGTGACGCTCGGCAAGCAGATCTACGCGTGGGGCACCGCGGACGCATTCAACCCGACCGACAATATCAACCCCTACGACTACCTGGACATCCTCGACAACGAGAAGATGGGCGTGTGGTCGGCCAGCGCCCGGCTGACGGTCGGGCCGGCCAGCCTCGTGTTCGTGGTCGTGCCGTACTTCACGCCCAGCCGGGTGCCGCTGCCGCGCAGCCGGTGGACGCCGCCGGTGCCGGCGGGCTTCGTGGCGGTGGCCGACGACCCGGTGCAACCCGATCAGGACATCGGCGCCACCCAGTACGCCGCCCGCCTGCGCACGACGGTGGCCGGCTGGGACCTGTCGGTCAGTTACTACGACGGCTTCGATCACACGCAGTCGTTCCGCCAGTCGGCGCTGCAGGTGGCCCCCGGCGTCTTCGTGCCGCGCATCACGCCGGTGTACTCGCGCGTGAAGGTGCCCGGCCTCGACTTCTCCACCACCGTCGGCCGGTTCGAGGTCCACGGCGAGGGCGCGTTCCGCCTGATCGAGTCCAACGGCCGCGATCACCGCTTCCAGGGTATCGCCGGCATCAACTACACCCACGACGTCGGCTGGCGCTGGCTCGATCAGATGCTGTTCATCGTGGAGTACGGGCGCGAGACGATCTTGAGGAGGGTCCGGCACTCCGGCATCCTCGAGAAGGACACCTCCCCGCTGGTCGGCGGCCTGCTCTCCGACAGCGGCTTCCGCGACGCGGTCGTCGGCCGCATCCAGGCCAAGCTCACCGAGGACACCTCGCTGAAGCTCAGCGGCATCGCCGATCTCGCGGTGACGCCCAGCTACTACATCCAGTTCAAGGGCAACCATCGCATCACCGACGCGCTCCACGTCGAGGCGGGGCTGGACTTCCTGACCGGAACGCCCGAGACTTTCTGGGGTCGCTGGCGGGACAACGATCGCTTCTTCGTCGTCTTACGCTATCTCTTCTGACGGAGGCGCCATGACGCGTCACTTCACGCTCCCCATCGGCATCCTGCTGCTCGCCGTCGTCGCTCTCGCCGGTCCGGCGCCGGCCGCCGACCCCTCGGCCCTCGACGTCATGAAGAAGCAGCGCGAGGTGCACCGCGTGAAGGACGAGGAGGAGCGCCAGACCCTCAAGCTCGTCAGCAAGAGCGGCGCCTCGAAGGAGCGCAAGCTGGTCCGTTACCTGCTGAGCGGCGGCGGCGACCTCGACAAGATCCTGGTCCGCTTCCTGGCCCCGCGCGACGTCGAGAACACCGGCCTGCTCACCTGGGAGGGCAAGGACGGCAACGACGACCAGTGGCTGTACCTGCCGGCGGTGAAGCGGCCCAAGCGCATCGCGGCCAGCGGCAAGAAGAACCGCTTCATGGGCACCGACTTCGCGTACGAGGACCTCCGGCCCGAGAACGTGGCCGTCAACCGGTACGCGCTGGTCGGCTCGGAGGCGATCGACGGCGCCGACTGCTTCGTCATCGATGCCACGCCCGCCACCGAGCGGCAGGCCGCCGACAGCGGCTACAGCCGCCGGAGGATCTGGGTCCGCAAGGACACGCTGGTGACCGTGAAGCGCGAGTACTACGACAAGCAGGCCAAGCTGGAGAAGGTCGAGCACCACCGCAAGCAGGTCAACGTGACCGGGGCGGTGTGGCGCGCCAACGAGGTCGAGATGCACGACGTCCAGAACGGCACCCGCACCGTGATCACCGTCGAGACCCGGGTCGTCAACAAGGGCCTGAAGGACGACTTCTTCACGGAGACCGAGCTGATCCGGTGACGCGCGCGCTGCTCTGGATTCTCGACCACCCGGTCACCTCGTGCGCGGCGGTGCTGGTGGTCACGCTCCTGCTCGGCTCGCAGATCCCCCGCCTCCGCATCGACGAGTCGGCCGAAGGCCTGATGGTGCAGCACGATCCCGCCCGGGCCGTCTACGAGCGGGCCAAGGCGCGGTTCGGCAGCGACAACCTCACCGTGGTCCTCGTGAAGGCCGACGACGTCTTCGCGCCCGACGTGCTGGGGGTCGTCAAGCGTCTGTCCGACGGGCTGTCCGCGCTGCCCGGGGCCAGCCGGGTGGAGAGCCTCACCACCGTCAAGAACATCAAGGGCGAGGGCGACGCCATCAACACCGAGCCGCTGATCGAGACGGTGCCGCGCACGGCGGCCGAGGTGGAGCGCATCCGCGCCGACGCGCTCGGCAACCGGGTCCTGGTCGGCAACCTCGTCGCCGGGGACGCCCGCGCCACCGGCATCAGCGTCTACGCCGATCCCCGCCCCGACGACCTGGGGTTCAACCATCGCTTCGTCGACCAGGTGGAAGCGCTCATCGCCCGCGAGAGCCGGCCGGGGCTCACCGTCTACCAGGTCGGCGCGCCCTACACGAAGGCCACGTACACCGACTTCATCAAGGACGACCAGACGACGGTGGTGCCGCTGTCGATCGTCGTGCTGCTGATCACGCTGCTGCTGTCGTTCCGCATGCTGCAGGGCGTCGTGGTGCCGCTCACGACGGCCGTCGTCAGCATCGTGTGGAGCCTCGGCCTCATGGCGATCTTCGACCTGCCGCTCACGATCCTGACCGGGATCCTCCCGTCGCTGCTGCTGGTCATCGGCTTCACCGAAGACGTGCACATGATCTCCGCCTACCACGCCGCCCTCGCCCACGGCGAGGCCAAGCTGCCCGCGCTCCGGGGCATGCTGCGGGAGTCGGCGCTGCCGATCCTCATCACCACCGGCACCACCGTGGTGGGCTTCGGCAGCCTGGTGACGACCGACATCACGATGCTGATCCAGTTCGGGTGGGCGGCGTCGCTCGGGCTCACGGCCAACTTCTTCGTCACCATGGCGCTGCTGCCGCCGCTGCTGCGGTTCTGGCGGGTGCCGCGCCGGTTCCGTCAGGCCGCCTTCGCGGACGAGTCGACCCACGGCGCGATCCCCCGCTTCATGCAGCGGCTGGGCGAGTTCAACCTCCGGTACCGGGTGCCGATCCTGATCGTCGCCGGCCTGCTCACGGCCGCCTCGCTGGTCGGCTGGTACAACCTGCGCGTCAACACCGACCTCATCAGCTTCTTCCCGGAGCGCTCGCCGCTGCGCTCGCGGATCGAGGATCTGCACCGCTCGCTGGCCGGCGGGCTCGGCTTCTACATCGTCGTCGACACCGGCCGTGAGGACGGCGCCAAGGACCCGGCCTTCCTCAACCTGGTGGCCGGGCTCCAGGACCACCTGGCCGCCAGCGGCCTGATCGACCGGAGCGTGTCGGTGGCCGATTACATCCGGAGGATGAACCGGGAGATGCACGCGGGCGACCCCGCGTTCGAAACGATCCCGGCGACGAGCGACGAGGTCGCCCAGTACCTGATCATGCTGGAGGGCAAGGAACTGGCGAAGTTCCTCGACTTCAACGCCTCGGCCGCGAACATCGTGGTCCGTCACAACCTGACCGGCTCCGGCGACCTCTCGACCCTGCTCGAGCGCATCGACGCCTGGGTGGCCACCAACGTCCCCGCCAACGTCACCGTGAAGCCGACCGGCGAGGCGATCCTGTTCAACAACGCCTCCGACTTCATGGCCATCAACGAGATGACGAGCCTCACGCTGACGTTCCTGATCATCGGCGTCATCCACGCGCTGCTGTTCATGTCGGTCAAGGCGGGGGCGCTGTCACTCGTGCCCAACGTGGTGCCGATCCTCTTCAACTACGGCCTCATGGGGCTGCTCGGCATCCCGCTCAACACCGGCAACGCCCTCATCGCCACCATCGCCATCGGCGTCGCGGTCGACGACACCGTGCACCACATGGTGACGTACAACCGCCAGCTCAACCTCCACCACGATCAACGGATCGCGATGTTCAACACGATGCGCGCGCAGGGCCGACCCATCATCTACGTCTCCCTGGCGCTGGCGGCCGGATTCTTGGCCCTGTCGGCCTCGAATTTTGTGCCCACGGTACACTTTGGGTTGCTGGCGGCCGGCGTCATGCTGATGGCGATGGTCGGGGAGCTGATGCTCACCCCGATCCTCATGTACTCGACCCGGCTGGTGACCCTGTGGGACCTGATTCAGACCCGGATGGACCCCGCCGTGGTCCGCACGGCGCCGCTCCTGCAGGGACTGACGCGCTGGGAGGCGCGCAAGGTCGTCGTGCTGGGACGCCTGGACGCGGTGGCGAGTGGGGAGTACGTGGTGCGAAAAGGCGAGAGGGGCACGGAGATGTACATGGTGGTCAGCGGCCGCGTGCGGGTGTCCGACCGCCTGGCCGACGGGACCGAGAAGGTCCTGGCCCGGCTCGAGCCCGGCGCGGTCTTCGGCGAGATGGCGCTGGTCAGCCAGGAGCCCCGCAGCGCCTCCGTCGTGGCCGAGACTCCCGCCGAGGTCCTGCGCCTGGACCTCGACGCCTTCGAGCGCATCCGCCGGCGGTTCCCCTTCACCGGCGCCAAGCTCTTCCGCAACCTCGCGCGCGTGCTCGCGCTGCGCCTGCGCCACACCACCACCATGCTGGTCGAGGGGCAGCCGCTGGCCGTCGTGCCCGACTCCCCGGAGCGCCGGTGACATGAGCGAGCGGCACGACGCCTGGGACGCGGTCGTCGCCGGCGGCGGCGTGGCGGGCGTGGCGGTCGCGGTCGCCCTGCAGGAGTTCGGTCACCGCGTCCTGCTGGTCGAGCCCGGCCTGGACAACACCAAGCGCCTCGCCGGCGAGCTGATCCACCCGCCCGGCGCCAGCGACCTCGCCGAGCTGGGGCTGCTGGCGCCGCTGGAGAAGGTTGGCGTGGCGCCCGTGCTGGGGTTCGCGGTCTCGCCCGAGGCCACGGCCGCGCCGCACCTGCTGCCCTACGGCGAGATCCCTGGCGTGCAGCGGCTGGGCTTCGCGGTCGACCACGCCGTGCTGAGCGCCACGCTGCTGGACGTCGCCGCCCGGCTGCCGCACGTCACGCTCTGGCCGGACGCGCGCGTCACCGCGCTCGACCTGACCGGTTCCGCGGCGGCCACGGTCACCGTGACCCGGCCGACGGGCACGGTGAGCGTGCGCGCCTGCCTCGTCGTCGCGGCCGACGGTGGTACGTCGATGCTGCGCCGCCTGGCCTCGATCGGCCACACGCGCGTCCGCCTCTCGCAGATGGTCGGCGTGCAGGTCACGGGCGACGTCCCGAGCCCCGGCTACGGCAACGTGTTCCTCGGCGGACCCGCGCCTGTCCTCGCCTACGCCATCGGGCAGGGCGCCACGCGGGTGATGTTCGACGTGCCCGGCAACCCGCACGGCGTGGAGGCGGTTCGCCAGGATCCGGCCTTCCTGGCCGCGCTCCCCCCGGAGTTCCGCGAGCGCGTGCGGACGGCGCTGCACACGCAGCCGGGGCTGGTGTGCGCCAACTACTCGATCGTCCCCGCCACCGTGGCGGTCGGTCGGCTGGTGCTCGTCGGCGACGCCGCCGGCTGCTGCCACCCGCTGACCGCCACCGGGCTCAGCGTCTGCACGCGCGACGCGCTCCGCCTGCGCCAGGCGCTGCGCGAGGCCGGCGGCGACGTCCCCCGCGCGCTGGCCGCGTACGCGCGCGCCCGGGGCGGACCGCAGCGCACCCGGGTGGCCCTGGCCGAGGCGCTCTACCGCGCCTTCGCCGGGCAGTCGGACGAGATGCGGTTGCTGCGCGAGGGCATTCTGCGGTTCTGGCAGCGCAGCCGTCGCGGCCGCGCGGCCTCGATGGCGCTGCTCTCGACGCACGAGGGTCGTATGTCGGTCATGGCCGTGCAGTACGCGCGCGTGATCGCCTACGCGCTGGTGGGCCTCGTCTACCTGCGCCGCAAGGACCGGCCGGGCTCGCCCGTCGCGCGCCTGCGGACCGTCTTCCGCCTCTCGCTCGCCACGATGCGCATCCTGGCCCAGGCCTACCGCCCGCGCCTCGGGCACACGTAGTCGGCCCCGGGCCCCCCCCTCCTCGTCGGCATGGCGATGGTCCGGCCGGACGGCACGCACTTCCAGCAGCGACCACCGTAGCGGTCGCACGAACCGGGGGACGCGCGCGCAATAGTCGGTGTATGCCCGGCCGAAGCGCGCGGCGAGGTGTTGGTGATCATCCGCCGCGCTTCTTGATCGTGCGAAGCACCACGAAGATCCCCGCACCGATGAGGGCGGTCGAGACCCAGACCGGGTCGAAGGTGAGCACACCCTCCGCGATGAAGTCCTCGGCAACATCGAGAACCAGCGGCGCGATGAGAATGAGCGCGACCCCGTAGAATTCCCGTCGAAGGACCGCCCGGGGGGTGAACCTCCGGGCTGCCGAGACGTACAGCCCGGGATTCGGGATGAACCCCGGGACGCGCTCCGCCCACCGCTCGAATCGGACACCGAAGCGCGCCCGCAGATAGGTCTCTTCACGCATGGCGATGCACCCGTAGTAACCCGCCGCCGCAAGGGCCACCGCCGGGGCCGCAACCCACGTATGCGGGAACATCGCGAGGCCCAGCGCGATCAGGGTGTTGGCCAGGTACAGAGGATGCCGCACCATGGAGTAAGGGCCGGTGATGCTCAACGTCGCTGCCTTCTGTCGCCGGGTGTTCCGTCCCGAGGTACCGGGCGCCGCCACGCCAGTGGTCCACACACGGAGGGCCTGACCCACGAGGGCCAGTACCAGCGAGCTGCCCTCCCAGGAAAGGTCGGCCGCGTGCGAACCGAAGGGGTGCTGGAAGCGTGCGATGGCGAACGCCACCATCGGTAACAGGATCAGCGGCAGATAGCTGCGCCAGCGAAAGAAGAAGTCTCCGAGCGCGAGGACGATCGCCCGATGTCGCAGCCCGTGCCCGCGCGGTGGCTCAGTCATCAGGCCCCTTCTTCGTGGCGTCTTGGCTACGTGCGAGGTCGTTTCGCGTCATCGGGGGATCGGTCCGTCGAGGGGTGTTGGCGACGCTTGGCCGGGCCCGGCGCTCCGGCAGCATGGCCGAATTCTAACGCCGGCCTGCTCGCTCCGCTACGCCCGGCCGAGATCGTCGGTCACTGCCGGTGTCCCGCCGATCCCGCCCGCCCTGTGCAACGCCATCTTCGCGGCGACCGGCAAGCGAATCCGGCGCTTGCCCATCCGGGATCAGCTGAAGGCCTGACGTCCTCCGCGGGGGCGCCCGCTACGGCACGTCAGGCCGACGCGCCGTAGCGGGCGAGCGCCCACGCCGGGAAGTACGCGGGGTACAGCCGGTAGTCGAGCATCGCGGTCCCGAAGAACACGCCGTTGACGGGGCCCGGCGGCCAGCCGCCGCCGGGCTCCTGCCGCGCGCTCAGCCACGCGATCCCCCGCTCGACCGCCGGGTGCCCGGCGCCGACGACGTCGAGCAGGGCCAGCAGCGCCCACGCCGTCTGCACCGGCCCGCTCTCGGCCTCCACCACGCGATCGCTCACGCCGCTCGACCAGTGCTCGCCCCAGCCCCCGTCGGACCGCTGGCGCGCGAGCAGGAATTCGGCGGCCCGCACGAGCGCGGGATCGTCGGGCGCCACGCCGGCGGCGCGCAGCCCGGCCGCGAAGTGGAACGCGCCGTAGGTGAAGTGAATGCCCCAGGACGCCGGGATCGCGCCGTCGGGACGCTGGCTGGCGCGCAGGAATCGCACGCCAGCGGCGATGGCCGGCGTCACCGGCGCGGCCCGGGCTGCGCCGCGCGCGCGCAGGCGCGCCAGCGCGCCCACGCAGGAGGCGGTGCACTCGACGTAGGAGCGCTCGGTCATGCAGTCGCCGAACATCTCGGAGGCGTTGAGCCGCTCCAGCCAGCGGCCACCACGGCGCGGCTCGTAGGTGCCGAAGCCGCCGTCGCCGTTCTGGCGGGCGAGGATGAACGCCGCCGCCTGGCCCAGCCGCGCCGTCGACACCCGCTCCGCGCGCGGCAGCAGGTGCTCGGTCTGCAGCAGCGCGCTCACCGCCTCGGCCGTGCAGTCGCTCACCGGCCAGCGATGAGCGCCGTCGGAGAAGCACCAGCCGCCCGCGATCGGCTCGCGGTGCTCGTCCCACCAGCGCGGCAGCTCCCCGGTGAGCTGGGTGCCACGCAGGAACGCCGCCCCGCGGCGGATGGCCGCCGCGTGGCGCGAGTCGTCCGGGGTGAAGAGCGCCCGCAGCGCGAACGCGGTATCCCAGGCGTTCGAGCGGGCCCCGGCGTAGCGGACGCCGCGGGCGTCCTCCCAGCGCCACCGCTCGAGCCCGGCGAGGCCGGCGGTCAGCGCCGGATCGGCGGGGTCGTTCGCCCACAGCGCCAGGCAGTTCAGCACCGCGTTCACCGGCGACAGTCCCTGCTCGCGGCTCTCCCGCTGCTCGAAGCGGATGCGCGCCAGGCAGTGCGCGAGCGCCCGGCGACGCAGCGGCCCCGGCATCGCGCGATCGACCTCCGCCAGCGCGGCGGCGGCCAGTCGCAGCCCGCGGCCCGGGCGCACGTGCAGGTCCCTCGGCGTCACGTCGTGGCGATGCGCCTCGAAGTCGAGCGTCGCGTAGGGCGCGGCGTACAGCTCCTCGCGCAGCGCCTCGCCCAGCGGTCCGAGGTCGGCGGTCGCGCGGCGACCGTAGAGGTACGCCATCGCCAGGTAGATGTAGCGCGTGTGGCAGTACCAGCGCGCCGGGTGGAACGGCAGTCGCGCCGGCAGCGCGTACAGCTCCGGCAGCACCGGCGTGACGCCGGCCCAGCCGTACAGGCCGAGCAGCGCCAGCCAGAACTTGCCCCAGCTCGGCACCGCCGCCACGCCGCCCGGCTGGGCGTGCAGCCACTTGCGCGGGCCGGCGGCCAGCGGATCGTCGGGGGCCACGCCGAGCAGTCGCAGCGCGACGTAGACGAGCGCGGTGACGAAGACGTAGCCGGGCGACTCCGGATGCAGACCCCACGCGCCCTCGGCCGTCGCCGTCCAGCGGAAGTAGCCGACGATGCCCTCGCGGGTGGCCGCGTCCGCCGGGCGGCCGACGACGTGGCGGGCGAGGACCACCTGCGCGGTGATCATCGGGCACCACACCATCTCGCCCTCCCAGTCGCCGCGCGGCGACTGCAGCGAGACCAGGTGGGCGAGCGCGCGGTCGCGAGCGGCGGCGACCTCCGCCGCCATCAGGAGAGCGCGGGGGCGGGGCGCTCGCGGGCCTCGCGGCCGGCGCTGGCCAGGTGCTCCTCCCACTTGCGGACGGTGAGCTGCTGGAAGAGCGCCACCGCCGGGTTGAGGTCGGGCACCGGCCGATCGTGGTGCGCCTCCCAGCCGCGCTGCTCGGCCTCGACGGCGAAGCCGTCCTGCGAGAGCAGCGGTCCGATGAGGACGCGGTTGGAGATGCGCAGCACCAGGCTCATGAGGCGGCGCGGGATCCGCACCGGCGTGAGCGGGATCTTGAGCGACTCGAAGTAGAAGAGGAAGAAGGTGCGCGTGGTGCGCGCGTCGATGGGCAGCAAGAAGCACCAGTGCTTGATCTTGTCGTCGGTGTTCGACCACTGGTAGGGGTACTCGTAGCAGAGGTCCATCGCCGACGTGTTCACGCGGCTGCGGTCGACGAAGCGTCCCGAGATCCGGCCGCGGCCCACCTGGGTGTCGTACGACAGGTGCACGCGCTCGTCGACCAGCTCGCACCGGCGCAGCCGCGCATCCTCGAACGGCCGGTACTTGCGGTGCAGCCAGGCGTGCGTGAAGTCGCTGACGTTGTCGACGATCATCGAGTGGTGCGCCTGCCAGGTGAAGTCGAGCGGCACGCACGGCCACGGGTCCGCTCCCTCCAGCTCCGGGATGTCGGGGAGGTGCCGCGCCGGCGCGAGCGCCGGATCGCCGGGGAAGAGCCAGATCAGGCCATAGCGCACGCGCAGGGGATAGGTCCGCAGGCGCACCTCGGGCATCGGCCGGCCGAACAGCTCGTGGGGGATGTGGGCCAGCGTACCGGCCGCGTCGTAGCCCCAGCCGTGGTACGCGCACGCCAGCCGGCAGCCCTCCACGCTGCCCAGGGAGAGCTTGAGCTGGCGATGCGCGCACCGGTTCTCCACCGCGTGCAGCTCGCCCTCGGTGTCGCGCCAGAGCGCGATCGACGTCCCCCAGAACGTGACTTCCGTGAGGGCGCCGGGCCGCACCGCCCGGTCGTACTCCACGGCGTACCAGTAGTCGGGATGCAGACCGGCCGCGCGCGCCTTCTCGCGACGGCCGCGGGCCTCGGCGAAGGTCGGCGGCGCGCTCACGCGGTCGCCTCCACGGCGACGGCCGTCCGCTCCAGGTGGGCCTCCCACTTGCGGATGGTCAGCCGGTGGAGCTGCGACACCGCCGGGTTCAGCTCGACCAGCGGCGCGGCCCAGTGCGCCTCGTAACCGGCCTGCTCGGCCTCGAGCGCCACGCCGTCCTGGTCGAGCAGCGCGCGCACGGTCGGCTGGGCCGCGCGCAGGAGCCACCGCACGGTGCGGGGCGAGAGCGGCACCGGCAGCGCGGCCACGCGCAGCGTGTCGTACATCATCACGAAGAACACGCGCGTGGTGCGCTCGTCCAGCGGCAGCAGGAACGTCCAGTACTTGATGCGGCCGCGGATGCCCGACCACTCGAAGGCGGCCCAGTGATACGGGTACTCGTAGCTGATGGTCATCGGCGAGGGCGGCACCCGGTGGCGGACGAGCGGCCCGATCCGCGCCTCGTAGCGCATCAGCACCCGATCGTCCTGGGCCTCGCACTGCAGCAGCCGGCCGGGGTGAAACGAGGTGAAGCGCCGGTGCAGGTGCGCGTGGCTGAGGTCGCACAGGTTGTCGATCACCATCGAGTGGTGGGCACGCCAGGTGAAGTCGATGGGCACGTACGCCCACGGATCCGGCCCCTCCAGCTCGGGCACCTCGGGCAGCGGCACCCGCGGCGCCCGGGCCGGGTCGCCCGGGAAGATCCAGACGAAGCCGTAGCGCGCGCGCACGGGAGCGCCCTCGGCGTGCAGGCGTCCGCCGGCGTCGCGCGACAGCGCGATCGGCGTACCCCAGAAGCGGGTGAGGCGCGTGGCGCCGGGCCGCAGCGCCCGCTCGTACTCCGCCACGTACCAGTGATCGGGATCGAGCCCGGCCGCGCGCACCTTCTGGCGCGGGTTGAGCGCGTCCGTGAACGCCGGCGGCGTCATGGCGTGCTGCCCACCAGCGCGGGCGCGCTCACCCCCGCCCGGCGGCGGCGCCGGTAGCGCACGACGCACGGCGGCCGCGGGCCCACCACGAACGTGGTGTAGTCGGGCTGGTGGACGGGCCGCGCCGGCGTCAGCTCGAAGCGCTGGAAGAGCACGGACCAGATGACCTTGATCTGCTGCTGCGCGAAGGTGGTGCCGATGCAGCGGTGATGGCCGCCGCCGAAGCCGATCAGCGCGTGCTTCACGCGCCGGTCCTCCTGGCGCTCGGGGCCGAAGCGATCGGGGTCGTAGCGGTCGGGCTCGCGGAACACGTCGGCCAGGCGGTGGCCGGCGGCCGGCGAGACCATCGCCATGTCCCCGGCCGGCACCACGTAGTCGCCGACCGCGAAGTCCCGTACCACGCGCCGCATGAGCATGATCAGCGGCGGGTGCATCCGCTCCGCCTCCTTGATGCAGCGCTCGAGGACGACCAGCCGCCGCAGCGACTCGAGATCCACCGGCCGCCCCTCGCCGAAGACCTCCTGCTGCTCGGCCAGCACGGCCGGCCGGTGCTCGGGGTGCTCGAGCAGGAGCAATCCCGTCCACGCGCCCATCACCGCACTCGTGTGCTGGCCGGCGAAGATGATGCCGAGGAGCAGGCCGGTGATCTCGGCGTCGGTCAGCGCGCGGCCGTCGGCGTAGCGCGCGCCCATGAGCGTCTGCAGGAAGTCCTCGCCCTCGACGCCCCGCGCGCGCCGCTCCGCGATGACGGCGGCGATGAGGCCCTGGATCCCCGCCCGGGCCCGGTCGCGGCGCCGGAACGCCGGCAGCGGAAGATGCGGGTTGAAGAACGCCAGCAAATTGATACCGCCCTCGAGGTCGTGATAGAGATGCGCGAACTCGCGCGACACCCGCCGCCGCATCTCCTCGCCGATCAGGCAGCGGGTGGCGATGAACACCGTCAGCTCGTTCATGGCGACCGCCAGGTCGACCTCGCCGGCCTCGCCCCAGGCGTCGGTGTAGGCCTCGGTCTCCGCCTGCATCACGCGCGCGTAGGTCCGCAGCCGCTCGTCGCGCAGCGCCGGGAACAGGAAGCCCATCTGCTCGTCGAGCACCGGCGGCGGTACGTCGTACACGACGCCGGGGCCGAAGATGGGCACGGTGAACTGGTAGACCTCGCGGGCGCTGAGCTGGTCCGGGGGCGCGTTGAAGAACGCCGCCTGCGCGCGCGGGCCGAGCAGCGCCGCCACCCGCGTGCCCGGCAGCCGGAACGAGAAGATCTCGCCGAGCCGCGCGTGGCCGCGCCGGAGCAGGCCGACCGGGTCGCGGCGCAGCGTGAGCGCGTGGCCCAGCAGCGGCAGCCCGCCCGGCAGCGACGGGGGACGGCGCCCGACCGGCCCGCTCATGCCCGGCTCAGCTTCCCGCGCCGCACGAAGTCCTCGTGGGCCTCGCGCACGGCCTCCTCGATCGAGGACGGCTGGTAGCCGAGCTCCGTGCGCGCCTTGGCGACGTCGGCGCGGCGGTGCATGCGGAGGATGCGCACCGCGCCGGGCGTGAAGCGCGGCTCCACGTCGGGGGTGAACCGCATCACGAAGAAGTTCACCGCCTCGGCGAGGCCACTCATGACCGGCCCCGGCAGGCGCAGCCACGGGCGCCGCCGGCCGGTGACGCCCTCGTAGATCGTCATCAGCTCGTCGACCGTCTTGAACGCGGTGGAGAAGATGTACTTCTGCCCGGGGCGGCCCTTGTCCATGGCCAGGCGGTGCCCCTGCACGATGTCGCGGGTGGCGACGAACTCGAAGCCGCCGGGGACGTACGCGCGCAGTCTCGCCCCGTGCGAAGTCGAGCAGGAGCTGGCCCATGCGCGAAGGCTTGTAGTCGTGCGGGCCCAGGATGGCGCAGGAGGTGGCGATGACGACGTCGAGCCCGTCGACGACCGCCTTGAGGCACTCGTGCTCGACCGCCACCTTGCTCCGCTGGTAGGGCAGCAGCCGCCCGAACGGATCGACGGGCACCGTCTCGTCGCTCGGCCGCGCGGGGTCGTGGCCGACCGCGCTGAAGGAGCCGGTGACGACGACGCGCTCGACGCCCTCGGCGAGCGCGGCCCGCAGCAGGTGCCGGGTGCCGAGCACGTTGCTGGCGTAGATCTCGCGCTGCTGACCCTCGGCGCTGGAGACCTTGGCCGCGCAGTGGTAGACGCGCTGGCAGCCGCGGACGGCCGCCCGGACGGCCGCCGCGTCGCGGAGATCGCCCCAGACCACCTCCACGCCGACGCCGGCCAGCGCTTCGCCGGTGCCGCCGCGCCGCTCGAGGACACGGACCTGCTGCCCTTCGTCGACCAGGCGCCGGACCAGGTTGGCGCCGAGATGTCCACTACCGCCGGTCACCAGGACACGCATCGGGTTCCAAGAATGCCCCGCGCTCACCCCGAGAGCAACCTGGACGTTGTGTGCGGCCCCGGGCTGGGCGCTTACGCCACGGACCGATCCGGGCTAGAGTGACGAAACGATGCTCGCGCGCGCCGCGCTTCTGCTCACGCTGCTGGCAGCAGTCGCGGCCTCGGCCCCGGCCGCCGCCCAGGACGCCATCCCCGCCGCCCGGGCGCTGCTCGCCGCCTGGCACGAGGATCCCGCGCGCATCGACCGGGCGCGGGCGCTGCTCGAAGCCGCCGGCGCGGCCGATCCGGCGCCGGACACGCTCGTGGAGCTCTCGCGTGTGTGGTTCCTCACCGGCGAGTTCCGGGCGCGCGGCGACGCCGAGCGCGTCGCCGCCTACGAGCGGGGTGGCGAGGTCGCCCGGCGGGCGATCGCGGCGGCCCCGCGCAGCGATCGCGCGCGTCTCCTGCTGGCCATCAACAGCGGCCGCCTGGCCGAGATTCGCGGCGTGATGCGCGCGATCACCCTGGTCGGCACGATCCGCGAAGAGTCGGAGACGGTGCTGCGGCTGAATCCGACGAACGTGGATGGACTGATCCTGGCCGCCAGCCTCGCCGCCGAGATGCCGGGGTTCATGGGCGGCGATCGCGCGAAGGCCGAGGCGCTGTTCCGGCGCGCGCTGGAGGTCGATCCCCACCAGACCGGCGGCCGGCTGGAGCTGGCCCGGCTCTACATCGCCACCCGCCGCTGGCGCGACGCCCAGCGCGAGCTGCAGCGCATCGTGGAGGAGCCAGAACCGACGGACGTGCCGCGATGGACGGTGAGCGAGGTGCCGCGCGCCCGGGCGTTGCTGGCCGAGCTCTACGACCGGGGACGGCTCACAGGCGCTCCCCCGCAGGCGCCATAGCGGCCGGGCCCCGCCACCACTGGCGCACGGTCTCGCCCATGATGGGCAGGACGACCCGCGGGCGCATGAAGGCACGCTTCGGCTTGGCCCCGGTCATCGCCTCGCCCCACTCGACGAGGAAGTCGGGGCCGCGGCGGCGCATCAGCGCCGCGCAGCCGTCGAGGAAGGACGGGAAGCGCACCGTGGCCTTCGCCATGGCCCACGACCAGCGGAAGTCCCGGCCGAACGACGTCATCCAGCGGTCCTGATACCGCTTCAGGAACGCGGCGCCGAGATCGTTGGCCGTCAGCGCCTGATCGAGGGTCTCGGCCGCGATCTCGCCGCCGTCCATCGCGTACTGGATGCCCTCGCCGGTGAGCGGGTCGATGTGGCCGGCGGCGTCGCCGATGACCAGCACGTGCCGGCCGTAACTCAGCGGCACGCCCCCCAGGCGAAGCGGCGCGGCGCGCATCGGCGCCATGCGCGGATTCGGGCCGAGCGCGCGGCTGACGTACGGATCGCCGCGCACGATCCGATCGTGCAGCGGCTTGAGATCGCGCAGCCCGGCCGGCCCCCCGGGGATGACGTAGCAGCAGAGGTTCAGCTCACCACCGGCCTCGCGGAGAATGACGCAGTAGCCGGGCAGCAGCTCCGGCGGGTAGAACATGACGCCGTCCGAGGCGAAGTCCGTCGTGGCGGCGTCGATGTAGGAGCGGCTGCACACGCCGTCGGGGGCCGTCGTCACCACGCCGAGCGACCGCGCCGTCCGGGCGAGCGCGCCGTCGGCCGTCACCAGGGTGCGGGCCCGGTAGGTCGTGGCCGGCGACGTGGCGCAGTGCACGGTCCACAGGCCCTCCGCCGCGGAGAACTCCACGCCGGTGACCGGCGAGCCCTCCACCAGGTTGGCGCCGGCCGCCGACGCGGCGCGCGCGACCCGCACGTCGAGCGCCCGGCGCTTGATGGCGATCATGAGCGGCCGGCGGCCCTCCTCGACGGAGCTGCCGATGAAGGTCACGCCGCGCGGGCTGACGAAGCCGCCGATCTCGGCCCAGTGGCCCTCGCCGGCCGCGAGCACGTCGGCCAGCACGCCCATCCGCTCCAGGTGCATCTGGGCCCGGCCGGTGATCGCGTCGCCGCAGAGCTTGTCCCGGGGAAAGCGCTCGCGCTCCAGGAGCAGCACGCGGCGGCCGCGGCGCGCGAGGTAGTAGGCGCACGTCGAACCGGACGGGCCGGCGCCGACGATGCAGACGTCCCACGGCGGTGCGGAGAGAGCCATCGCGCTTCTTGTCTACCGCACGAACCGAGCGCTGTCCATCGGCAGTTGGAATATCGAGGGGCCCGGTCGGGCCTCGCCTAGGCCGGACGTTGCTCGATGAAACGCGCCAGTTCGTTCATGTGCTCGTCGAAAAATGCGAACACGGGAATGGATCGATAGCGGCCGTGCTTGAGGTACTGGTCCATCAGATCGGTATCCGTGTCGCGCAAAAAGATTCGCATCTCGATGCTGGCACTTCCCTGGACCAGCTTGGCCACGAGGGGCACGTAGGCCAGGGACGTCCCGCACCAGTCCTCGGTAATGACGAGCACCTTGCGGGGACTGCCGAGCCGCGCGAGCACCCGCGTGTCGTCCGGCCCGATGCTGACCTGGTCGAGCGCCCTGATGAACCGCCCCTTGTTGACGGTCATCTGCTCGACATACTGCTCCAGCGTCAGACCCTCCTCGAATCGTCCCTTCGTCACCATGGCCGCGCTCAGAACACGAACGGCAGCATGCGCCAGCGGACACGGGCACAGTAGGCCGTCCACAGGGCGCCGTACTTCTCGCGGCAGCGGCGGTCGTCGCGGCGGGCCCGGTGGGGGAAGAAGGCCGTGAGCCAGAGCGCGGGCAGGTAGGGTACCGGCGAGGCGAACCCGCACGGCAGCGTCCACGCGTAGTAGAGGAGCAGCTCCCCCGTGTAGTTCAGCTTTCGTCCCACGCCCCAGAAGCCCGACACGAGCAGCCGGCCGCCGATCGTCTCCGGCGGCCGGCGCCAGATGCGCGCGGTCGGATCGAGCTTGAAGCGGTGCTTCTGCTGATTGGCGCCGCGGAAGAGCCAGAAGCCGAGCGCGTACATCGCGCTCAGCCCGGCCACCGCCGGCGTCGACATCGGCGTCACGCGATCCACGAGGTACCAGCCGGGCAGGCTGTAGAAGAACGGCACCAGGACGAAATCGCCCCACACGAGCGCCCAGCCGAAGCGCTCCTCGAGGACGTCCCAGGTCGACAGCATCCCGTGCTCGAAGTGGAAGTAGTTGGCGATGTAGAGCAGCGTGAAGAGCTCGAACAGGATCAGCGGGCCGGCCAGCCGGCCGTGCCGCTCCCACTGGGCGAACGCGAACGCGACGTTGACGAGCGCGAGGCCGATCAGCGAGGGCCGATAGGAGAACATCTTGAGGTCGACGCCGGCCCAGGCCGGATTGCGCTCGACTCCGTAGAAGTACTCGCGCGCCGCGACGCGCAGGCCGCCGTCGAGCATCCCCCGGCCCTGCGCGCGGCGGCCGACCACGTAGAGCACGCCGGCGGCGGCGGCGGCGACGAGGTTGGCCGCGACGAGCAGCTCGGCAAAGCGGTCCACGATGACCGCCGGCGACCAGAGCCCGAGCGCCACCGTCCCCGTCACCCCGACCGCCGTGAGCAGGAACAGGCGCAGGCCGTTCAGCGTGTAACGGCGGCCGGCCTCGGGGCCGGCGAGCCCGGCGTGCACCGGGCCGGGCACGAGGCGGGAGGCGGCGAACAGCGTGCCGACGAAGCCGACGACCGCGAGCGCGGCGATCGCGACGCTGCCCGCGCTCACCGCCCCGCCGTCGCCTTCCCGAAGCGCTGCGCGATCGCCACCCACGAGTCCCACGCCATGTAGGCGTGGCCGACGAGCCACGGCATGGTGAGGCCGTAGAACATCGCGAACGCCAGCGGCGTGGGGGCCCGCATGCCCTCGTAGCCGCTCAGGTGACCGACCAGGAAGTACTGCACGCACGAATAGGAAAGATACGCGCCCAGCGTGAGCTGCAGCGCGTGGCGCCACGGCGCCGCCCGGACGATGCCGACGATCAGCACCAGGTTCAGCAGCGTGGTCACCCAGACGTTGAACCCTTCCTGGGCCAGCGACCACGGCGCCGCGACCCAGAAGCGATCGGCCTCGGCGTAGATCGACCACAGGTCGGCGGCCCAGTCGCGGCCGACCAGGCGGGGCAGCTCGGCGCCCCGCCGGATCAGCGCCAGGTCCAGCGTCACGTTGAAGACGGAGAAGACCACGAGCATGCCGATGATGACCCGGTCGCGGGCGGGACGCGTCATCGCTGGCCGACCCAGGAGGCGTCGGCCACCGCGCGCCAGCGCGCGCGGATGCGCTCGTACTCCGCCAGCGGCAGCGCGCCGTCGGCGAGCCAGGCGGCGTTCTCGCGCCAGCGGCCGGGGCGCGTGGTGCCGACGACGAGCGTGTGCACGCCGGGGATGGCGGCGGTGAAGCGCAGCGCCACGCCGACCGCCTCGGCCGGCGAGCGGCGCAGGAAGTCGTAGTCGAGACGCTGCAGCCGATCCCAGTAGCCGTGGTGGTAGGCGTTGTCCGGCCGCCGGCCCGTGCGCCAGGCCGCGTTGGCGATCGGCCGCTTGGCGATGACGCCCACGCCCCGCGCGTGCGCCAGCGACAGCGTCAGCTCGATCGCCTCCTGATCGGCGACGTTGACCGACGTCTGCAGGGCGTCGAAGCTCCCGCACTCCACCGCGTAGCGGGCCGCGGCGCCGTCGCCGCTGTAGCCGAGAAAGCGCGTCTGGCCGCGCTCACGCGCCCCCTCCAGAACCTCGATCACGTCACCGCGGCGCAGCTCGTCCTCCGAGCAGGTATGAAGCTGGAGGAGATCGACGTGGTCGGTGCGCAGGCGCTCCAGGCTGCGGGCGATGCTGCGCTCGAGCGAGGCCGGCCGCCAGTCGTCGCGGCCGGTGCCCTCGAAGTGGCCGCACTTGGTGAACAGATGGACGTCGCGGCGGCGACCGGCGACGGCCTCGCCGATCAGGGCCTCGGAGTCGCCGTAGCACTCGGCCGTGTCGATGACGTTGAGGCCGGCCGCGAAGGCGTCGTCGAGCAGCCGCCGCACCGTCGCCGGCTCGACGCGGTCGAATCCGATCTCGGAGCCGCCGAACCCCAGCACGCTCACATCGAGCCCGCTCCGGCCGAGCGCGCGCCGGATCATCGGCGCGACTCGGACCGGGTCACGCAGCCCGGGGCAGGGCGAGATCCTCGGCGGGCAGCGACGGGAGCGCCACCGGCTTCACCACCAGCTCGTAGCCGGCCGGCACGTGGGCGGCGACGCTGGCCCAGGCGGGCTCGAGCAGCCACGTCCAGTCGGCCGGCGCGCTCAGCACGACGCGTCCCGGATGCCACAGCGAGGGCAGCTGGACGTCCACGGCGACCAGCGAGTCGCCACCGAGCGAGCGGAACAGGGCCGCGTTCGTCTCGGCCCGGATGATTTGCGCGCGCTCGCCACGCCGGTCCTGGTGCACACGCCAGAACAACGGCCCGAGGAGCAGACTGCCGACCACCAGGGTTGCGAGAAGCTCCGCCAGCATGGCCCTGTCCTCCCAGGGCTTGGGATGACGGGCCGGTGGCGCGGGATTCCGGCGGGCTAGTCCGAGCGGCCACGGGCCGCGATGTCCCAGACGGCCTCCACCGTCGTCCCCCGCACGACGTGCACGCGGTCGTAGAGGTTGAAGGTGGGATCGCAGTGCGGCGGGAAGAACTCGATCCGCTCACCCAGCTTCGGCGCGCGCGCGGGATCGGTCAGCGTGAGGCGGCCGTGCTCGTCGCCGGCGAAGCCGTACTCGAAGCCGGAGCGTTCCACCGCCTCCGGCGGAAACGGCTTGTCGGTGGAGAAGGCCTTGAGGCCGGCGTCGACCATGACCCGGTCGGCGGCGACGCTCACCACCGTGGCGACGACCGTGATCGCCATCTCGAAGTCCGTCATCGCGTCGCCGGCGCGGCCGCCGATGCGGCGGTAGTCGAGGTCCATCACGCAGTACGAGCCGGCCTGCAGCTCGGTGAGGCCGGCCAGCTCGAGGTCGATGTCGTAGGTGCCGGTGGAGCCACCGGCCACGATCTCCACCGGCAGCCCGGCCGCCTCGAAGCGCGCGCGCGTGTCCATCAGCGGCGCCATCGCCTTGTGCGAGGTGTCGCGCCGCGCGGCCCAGCCCATGACGTGCGCGCAGTGGCCGGCGTAGCCCTGCAGCCCGCGCAGGCGCAGGTTGCGCTGATCGCCGGCGAGCCGCCCGATCGCCAGCGCCGGCTCGCCGGGCTCGGCCCCGGTGCGGCGGGCGCCCACGTGCACGTCGACCAGGACGTTCAGCGTGACGCCGGCCTCGGCCGCCGCCCGCGCCAGCACGCGGACGTTGTCGGGGTGATCGATCACGACCATCGTGTCGGGCGCCTCGCCGGCCAGGCGCGTGAGCCGGCGGACCGCGCTCGGCGGCACCACCTCGGTGGTGATGAGCAGGCCGCGCACGCCGGCGCGCGCCATCACCTCGGCCTCGCCCAGCTTGGCGCACGCCACGCCGAGCGCGCCGGCCGCCACCTGGCGTTTCGCGATCTCCGGACACCGGTGCGTCTTGGCGTGTGGGCGCAGGTTCTTGCCAGCCCCGCGCACGTGCGTGGCCATGCGTGTGAGGTTGCGCTCGAAACGGTCGAGGTCGAGGAGCAATGCCGGGGTCGGGATCTCGTCGCGGTGCATGGTATGGGACTATACACCGCGATGACGAACCTGACGTACCGCTCGCCCAAGACGGAGGTCCGCGCGAGCCCGATTCACGGCCGGGGCCTGTTCGCCGCCCAGGCCATCACGAAGGGGGAGATCGTTGCCGTGAAGGGCGGCCACGTGCTGCCCCGGGCGGACTGGGCGGCGCTCGAGCCCACGCTGGGGCCGGCCGAGATCCACCTCTCGGACGATCTCGTCATCGCCCCGGTCCGACCGGACCATCGGGACGGCAGCATGCTCTTCACCAACCACTCCTGCGACCCCAACCTCGCGATCCAGGGTCAGATCGTCCTGGTGGCGATGCGGGACATCGCGCGCAACGAAGAGCTCACGATCGACTGGGCCACGACCGACGACGGCGACTACGAGCTGGCGTGCCGGTGCGCCAGTCCGCGCTGCCGGCGCACCATCACCGGGAAGGACTGGATGAAGCCGGAGCTGCAGGCGAAGTACCGGGGATGGTTCTGCTGGTTCTTGCAACGAAAGATCGACGCGCTGCCGGGGACGCCCCCGACATGAGCCACGACTTCTACTGCGACGAGGCGCTCAGCGGCCGTACCTGCCGTCAGCTCAGGCTGACCCGGTCGCTCAGCTCGTTGCGGTCGTCGGGCCGGCGCGGGAAGAACCGGCGGAGGACCTGGCCCACCTCGCTCACCGCGTGCACGACGGCGTCGCGCGCCTCGCCTCGACGGAGTCGCTCGACCATGGCGTCGCGGATGCGCTGCCAGTACTCGTCACCCACCCGGGCGTGCACGCCGGCGTCGCCGGCGATGGCCAGCTTGTGGTCGTCGACGGCCAGGTAGATGAGGACACCGTTGTGCTCGTCGGTGGTGTGCATGCCGAGCCGTGTGAAGATCTCGGTCGCGCGCGCGAGCGCATCGCCCCCGGGGCCGCTACCCGGGAGGCGCCGCTCGAGGTGCACGCGGATCTCGCCGGAGGTCTCGCCCTCGGCGGCGGCGACCGCGGCGGCGATCGCCTCGAGGTCGGCGTCCGAGAACAGCGCATGCGTCCAGTGCGGATGCTTCACCACGACCCGCTCGCTCCCCCACCGCCGAAGCTACCGCCGCCGGCGGAGAAGCCGCCCCCGCCGCCTCCACCGCGGCCGCCGCCCCAGCCGCCCCACAGCGGGGGGACGATGACCGAGGGCGAGTCCCAGCCGCGGCGGCCGCCCGCGGTGTACGCGCTGCGCCGTGCCCGGCCGCCGGTGCTCATCGCCTCACGCGCCAGGATGAAGCCGATGACGCCGAAGATCGCCAGCACCCCGAGCGTCCACGGCGACACGCCGAAGCCGTGTCGCGGCGCCGGCGGCACCCCGCGGGTCTCGATGCGAGCGTAGACGGCGTCCACCGCGGCCTCCAGCCCGGCGGCGTACTTCTGCTCGCGGAACCGTGGCGCGATCGCCTCGCGGATGATCTGGCTGGCGACGGCGTCGGTCAGCACCGGCTCCAGGCCGTAGCCGATCTCCGCCCGCACCTTCCTGTCCTGCACGAACACGAGGAGGATGACGCCGTTGTCGAGGCCCTTCTGCCCCACGCGCCAGCGCTCGGCGAGGCGGATGCCGAAGTCCGCGTCGTTCTCGCCCTCGAGCGACGGGAAGATGGCGACGACCATCTGGGCGCCGGTGGCCCGCTCGCGCTCGGCCAGGCGCGTCTCCAGGCGCTGCTGGGCGTCGGCCGGCAGCAGGCGCGCGTAGTCGTTCACGCGCTGGGTCGGCGTGGGGGGGATGGTTAGCGCGAGAAGGAGGAGGACAACCGGCAGCAGGCTAGAACTTCACCTTCGGCGGCGTGGCGGCGTCAGGGGTCGCCTCGAAGAACTGCTTGGGGGTGAAGCCGGCCACGCGGGCCACCACTGTCCCGGGAAACCGGGCCACGCGCGTATTGTAGTCGCGCACGGCCTCGTTGAAGCGCCGGCGCTCGACGGCGATGCGGTTCTCGGTGCCCTCGAGCTGGCTCTGGAGCTGCAGGAAGTTCTGGTTGCTCTTGAGCTCGGGATAGCGCTCCACCGTCACCAGCAGCCGGCTGAGCGCGCCGGAGAGCTGGTTCTGGGCGGCCTGGAAGCGCTCCATGGCCTTGGGGTCGTTCAGCGCTTCCGGCGTGAGCTGCACGCCGCTGGCCCGCGCGCGCGCCTCGGTGACCTCCGTGAGGACGCTGCGCTCCTGGGCGGCGAAGCCCTTCACCGTCTCGACGAGATTGGGGATGAGGTCGGCCCGCCGCTGGTAGACATTCTGCACCTGCGCCCACGTCTCGTTGACGCCCTGATCCAGCCCGACCAGCCCGTTGTAGACGCCGACCGCCCACGCCCCCAGGGCGAAGACGACGACCGCAATCACGACCAGCGCGACGATCACGCCCTTCATCACGTCAAATTATACGCGACCCTCATAGGTGCCGGCGGCCGCGTCTCGGGTTGGCGATTCCCGACACGATTGACCCATCCGCACCGGGTGCGTACACTCGCGCGCGTGAGCCACGAATCCCTGCCCGACTACCGCGTCAAGGCGCGCAACACGTCCTCCAACAGCGAGAACAAGATCCACGACGACGACGTCGCGCGGCGCCACGGCTTCCGCGGCGCTCTCGTGCCCGGCGTCACCGTCTACGCCTATCTCACCGAGCCGCTGGTGGCGGCGTTCGGCGCCGCGTGGCTCGAGCGCGGCACCGCCAGCGTGCGCTTCAGCAAGCCGGTGCTGGACGGCGAGGAGCTGCACGCGGCCGGCGTCGTGACGGCTCGCGATGCGAAGAGCGCCGGCGCAACGGTGACCGGCGCCACCGCGGCCGAGCCGGAGGCGGCGACGCTGTCGGCCACGCTGCCGGCCGGCGCGCCGACGCCGGTCAACCTCGCGATGTACCGCCAGGCCCCGCTCCCCGAGCCGCGGCCCGAGGTGACGCGCGAGCACCTTCTCGCGATCGACACGCTCGGCACGCCGGTGAACCGCTACGACGAGGCGGCCGCCACCGAGTGGCTGGAGCGGGTGAGCGATCCACTTCCGCTCTACCGCGGCCGTGGCGGCTGGGTGCACCCGGCGTTCTTCCTCGATCAGGCCAATCGCGCGCTCCGGCAGAACGTGCGGCTGGGGCCGTGGATCCACGCAGGCAGCGTCATCCGGCATCTCGGCGGCGCCCGCGTGGGCGAGACGCTGGCCACCCGGGGCCGCGTGCGGTCGGTGTTCGAGAAGAAGGGCCGCGAGTTCGTCGAGCTGGACCTGGTCATCGTGGCCGGCACCGGCGAGCGCCCGCGGCCCGTCGCCCACATCCTGCACACCGCCATCTACCGCCTGGCGGCGGGCCGCTGAAAAGCGGCCATCTGCGTCGTTGCCTCCTCGCGGCGTGGGCGGCCCACGCCTCCGAGGTCGTGAAGGAAATACGCGCTGGCTTGACGGCGTTCTGCGTACGCAGTGGCCGCGTGTCGGCAGCGCCTCCTGAATGCCAGCCAGCGGCGCGCAGGAGTCGCAGGCGCCGCCATCAGGAGCGTCGTCGCGAAAAGCTTGGATTCTGCCACGATCGCCGCATGTCGAGCCTTCCAGGTGGCTCCGAAACGCGGGTGTAGAGTCGCCCAAAGCAGAAAGGGGACTCGCCTTGCAGATGTCCTCGTCAGACCTCGACCGCCTGGGCGACGAGATCGCCGAGCTCTCCGCCCACCTCGACGCCGCCACCGCGCGCCTTCTCGATCTCATCCGCGAGTTCGACGCCCGCGCCGGCTGGAACACCGGCTTCCGCTCCTGCGCCGCCTGGCTGTCCTGGCGCGTGGGGTTCTCCCCGACCGCGGCCCGCGAGCACGTGCGGGTGGCGCGCGCCCGAGACGGAGGAGCGGCTGCAGGCCGTGGGCCGCGCCGGCACGGCCGAGCACGTCGAGCGCATCGTGCGCGGCTGGCGGCAGGTGGATCGGCAGGCCGAGGCCCGGGAGGCCGCCCGCCAGCATGCGAGCCGCACCCTGCACGTGTATCCGGACAGCGACGGTACGGTGATCGTCCGCGGACGGCTGACCCCGGAGGTCGGCGCGTTGCTGGTCCAGGCCCTGGCCGCCGCCCGCGAGACCCTGTACCAGCAAGCGCGCGATCCGGAGTCGGAGGCCGATCCGCCGACGATGGTCCAGCAGCAAGCCGACGCGCTGGCCCTGCTCGCGGAGACGGCCCTCCATCACGGGATCGATCCCGGCGCCCCGGGCGAGCGCTATCAGGTCGTGGTCCACGTCGACGCCGAGGTCCTGGCGGACTCCGATGCGCCCGGGCAGTCGGTCCTCGAGGACGGCGAGCGCGTTCCCGCGGGAACGTCGCAGCGCCTGGCGTGCGACGCCAGGCGGTGGTGATGCGACACGACACCGACGGGCGCGTGGTGGAGGTCGGCGCCCGGACGCGCACGATTCCCTCGGCGCTACGGCGGGCGCTGCACCATCGCGATCGCGGCTGCCGCTTCCCGGGCTGCGGCGTCCGCTTCGGTCAGGGCCACCACAACCGCCACTGGGCTCACGGCGGGCCCACCACGCTGTCGAACCTCGCGCTGCTCTGTCGCCGGCACCATCGCGCCGTCCACGAGGAGGGTTACCAGCTCGATCGCCAGTCCGACGGCGAGCTTCGCTTCCGCCGCCCGTCGGCCAGCTGCTGCCCGAGGTCCGCCTCCGCCCGACGTGACCACCGACCCCGTCGAGGTCCTCCGAGCGCGGCACGATGCGGAGGGGCTTCGCCTGCACGCGCACACCGCGACCCCGGGTTGGCTGGGGGAGCGCCTGGACGTCGGCTGGGCGATCGACGTCTTGCATCCGCTCGCTCAGGAGAAGCCAGGGCCCGAGTGGCGAACCGCATGATCCTGGCCCACTCACTCCAGTGATGCCAGCCCTTCCGGTAGTGGAAACGATTTCTTCACAATCTCGCAGCCCGCCGTTGCCCGGCCGCGGCCCGCGTGCTACAAACGGGCACCCCCAGGAGGCTCGCATGGACCTGAACTATTCGCCTGAAGACCGAGCGTTTCGAGAGAAGACGCGGCGCTGGCTCGAGGCCAACGTGCCGACGGAAGACCTCACGACGCTGGCCGAGCGGAAGGCCTGGCATCGCAAGCTCTACGAGGCGGGGTACGTCGGCATGCTGTGGCCCCAGGAGTATGGCGGCTGGGGCGCCACCGCGATGCAGCAGGCGATCGCGCAGGACGAGATGGCGCGCATCCAGGCGCCGCCGGCCATCAACGGCCTCGGCATCGGGTTCATCGGGCCGACGATCATCGTGCACGGCACGCCCGCCCAGAAGGAGCGCTATCTCAAGAAGATCCTGACGGCCGCGGAGATCTGGTGCCAGCTCTACTCGGAGCCCAACGCCGGCTCCGACCTGGCCGGCCTCAAGACGCGCGCCGAGGACGCCGGGGATCATTTCGTGGTGAACGGCCAGAAGATCTGGACCTCCAGCGGCCCCATCGCCGACTGGGGCATCCTGCTCGCTCGCACGGATTCCAAGGCCGCCAAGCACAAGGGCATCTCGTGCGTGCTGCTCAACATGCGGCAGCCCGGCGTGGAGGTGCGGCCGCTCAAGCAGCTCACCGGGCACTCGCTCTTCTCCGAAGTCTTCATGACCAACGCGCGCGCGGACAAGTCCGACCTTATCGGCAACCTCAACGAGGGGTGGGCGATCGCCCAGACCACGCTCGGCTACGAGCGCGGCGGCAACTCGCTGGGGCGGGTCACCCGCTACGCGATCGCGTTCAACCAGCTCGTCAAGGCCGTCAAGCAGCTCAAGCGCCGCGGGCGGCCGCTCCTCGAGGACCCGGTCGTGCGGGCCAAGATGGGCAAGCTCTACGCCGAGCTGGAGGTACAGCGCTACGCCGGGCTGCGCGTGCTCTCCGCGCTGAACAAGGGCGACTCGCCGGGGCCGGCGTCGTCGATCACCAAGCTCTCCTACACGGAGTTCGAGAAGCGCTACTACGAGACGGCCCTGGAGATCCTGGGGCCGTGGGGCCAGGTCATGACCGCGCGCGACGAGTTTGAGGAAATCGATACTGCTTCCGGTGAGGCGGGGACCTGGGCGACTGCGTTCCTGTGGTCGCGGGCCGGCACCATCTATTCAGGCTCGTCGGAGATCCAGAAGAACATCATCGGTGAGCGCGTGCTCGGCCTGCCCAAGGAAGTGCGGGCCGACCGGCTGAAGGCCTGACGTCATGGACTTCTCATTCACCCCCGACCAGACGCTGCTGAAGAACTCGTCCCGCGCGTTTCTCGACGAGCACTGCAAGCCGGCCACCGTGCGCCGGCTGTGGGACGACGCGCGCGGCGAGAGCGAGTCGATGTGGAAGGAGATGGCCCAGCTCGGCTGGCTGGGGCTGTCGCTGCCCGAGGCGCACGGCGGCAGCGAGCTCGGCATGGTCGAGACCGCGCTGCTGCTCGAGGAGCTGGGGCGCGCCGCCTACCCCGGCCCCTACTGGCCGACGATGCTGGCCGCCGCCGCCATCGCCGAGGCCGGCAGCGACGCGCAGAAGAAGCGCTGGCTGGCCGCCATCGCCACCGGTGACGCGCGCGCGACGATCACCCTGCTCGATACCGATCTCGACTGGAGCCCCGACGGGATCGCCACGCGCGCGGAGAAGGCGCCGACCGGCTGGGTTCTCAGCGGCCTCAAGCGCTACGTCGCCTGGTCGCACGTCGCCGACGTGCTGCTGGTGCCGGCCCGTACGCCGGAGGGCGTGTCGCTGTTTCTCGTCGATCCCGCGTCCGCGGGCCTGACGTCGGCGCCGGTGCAGTGCATGGACCCCGGGACCCGCTGGGTGAACCTCACCCTCGACCGGGTGCCCGTGCGCAACGAGGACGTGCTGGGCGCGCCCGGCTCGGCGGCTCCGGTGCTGCAGCGCCTGCTGCGCCGCGCCGGTGTCGGGGCCGCCGCCGAGATGCTCGGCGCCGCCCGCCGCTGCCTGGACATGGCGGTCGGCTACGCCAAGGTCCGCGAGCAGTTCGGCCAGCCGATCGGCTCGTTCCAGGCCATCCGCCACAAGTGCGCCGACATGCTGCTGGAGGTGGAGAACTCGCACTCGGCGGTGTACTACGCGGCGTGGGCGCTCGACGCCGGGGCCGAGGACGCCGAGACGGCGGCGTCGATCGCCAAGGCCTACGTCGGCGACGCCTGCCGCAAGGTCTGCGGCGACGCCATCCAGGTGCACGGCGGGATCGGCTTCACCTGGGAGTTCGACCTGCACATGTACTTCAAGCGGGCCAAGGCGCTCGAGGCCCAGTACGGTGACGCGGACTACCATCGCGAGCTGATCCTCGCCCACGTCGCCACCTAGGGCCGCGCCAGTGACGCCCGGCCCGCCGCCCCTCGAGGGTATCCGCGTCGTCGACCTGACGAGCTACATCGCCGGCTCCTACGCGGCGATGATGCTCGCCGACCTCGGCGCCAGCGTGGTGAAGGTGGAGTCGCTGGAGGGCGACTCGTTCCGGGAGCTGCCCGGGTTCTTCGGGTGGAACCGCGGCAAGCGCTCGCTCGCCCTCAACCTCAAGACACCCGAGGGGCGCGAGATCGTCGCGCGGCTGGCCCGCGGGGGCGACGTCGTGATGGAGAACTGGCGGCCGGGCGTGGCCGACCGGCTCGGCGTGGGCCACGCGCACCTGAGCCCGCTCAACCCGCGGCTCATCTACTGCTCGGTCACCGCGTTCGGCTCGACCGGCCCCTACGCCGACCGTCCCGGCTTCGATCCGATCCTCCAGGCCCTCGGCGGGCTGATGACGTTGCAGGGCTTCGGAGGCCCGCCGAGATATCTGCGGACGGCGCCGACCGACTACTACACGGCCGCCCTCGCCACCCAGGCGATCCTGGCCGCGCTCTTCGTGCGCGAGCGCACGGGGCGCGGCCAGCGCATCGAGACCTCGCTGCTGCGGGGCGTGATGGCCCTGCAGTCCGGCATCGCGATCGACTACCCGGGCAAGCCCTCGCTGATCCGCGAGAACCCGACCTATCGCCTCTACCAGGCCGGCGACGGCGAGTGGTTTTTCCTGGCCTGCGGCAACCAGTCGTTCTGGGTGAAGCTGTGCACGGCGCTCGGCATGGAGGAGTTCGCCGACGATCCGCGCTTCGGCTCCTGGGTGCTGCGCCTGCAGAACAACGAGGCGCTGCTGCCGATCATCGAGAAGCGCTTCGGCGAGAAGACGCGCGCGCAGTGGCTGGAGATCCTGGCCGCCCACGACATCCCGGCCGGGCCGGTCAAGACCGTGCAGGAGTTCATGGACGATCCGGCCGTCCGGCACCACGACATGGTCCACGAATACGAGCATCCCGAGGTCGGCCGCCTGCGCGTGATGGGCCAGCCGCTCGTCTTCGCCGACACGCCCACGCGCGACCCCGGCCCGCCGCCGACCCTCGGTCAGCACACCGACGAGGTGCTGAACGAGGCCGGCTACGGCGCCGCCACCATCAACGAGCTGCGAACCAAGAAAGTCGTGCGATAGCCCATGACCTACGAGGCGATTGTCTACCAGACCGCCGATGGGATCGCGACCATCACCCTGAACCGGCCGAACGTGCACAACGCGATGAACGAGACGATGCGACGCGAGCTGCAGCGCTGCTTCGAGGGGCTGGCGACCGACGAGGGTGTGCGCGTGATCGTCGTCACCGGCGCCGGCGGCAAGGCCTTCTCGGCCGGTGCCGACATCCGGGAATTCACCGCCCCCCAGGTGCCCACGGTGTTCCGCGAGCACCGCCGCCGCCTCGACTTCCGGCAGGCGATGGAGCGGTGCTGGCAGCCGATCATCGCCGGCATCGGCGGTCATTGCTTCGGCGGCGGGCTGGAGCTCGCCCTGGCCTGCGACATCCGCATCGCGGCAGCCGACTCCCGGCTCGGCCTCACCGAGGTCGATCTGGCCATCATCCCCGGCGGCGGCGGCACCCAGCGGCTGCCCCGTCTCGTCGGCCGCGGCAAGGGCCTCGAGCTGATCCTCACCGCCGCCCGCATCGACGCCGCCGAGGCGCTGCGCATCGGCATCGTCGAGCGCGTGGTCCCCGCCGGGGAGGCGCTGAAGGCGGCCCAGGAGCTGGCGGCGACGCTGGCCGCCAAGGCGCCGGTGGCACTGCGCTACGCGAAGGAAGCGGTGACCAAGGGCCTCGAGCTGCCGCTCGCCGACGGTGTGCGCCTGGAGAACGACCTGGCCACGCTGCTGCGCACGACGGAGGACCGTCTCGAGGGCGCCAAGGCATTCCTCGAGAAGCGCAAGCCGCGCTGGCAGGGGCGGTAGCCCTGAGATCGTCCACCGCCCGCGGCGACGCGGACGCGGTGTGTACGAGGTGGGGTCCGTGGTACCACGGGGCTGGAGTCCGCCTCGCGCGCCCGCGGCTGGGCTCCATCCGGCTGCGGGGCGCACGGTGATGGGTTGCGGGAACGGGTCCACGGGCCCCACCTCGTACACACCGCGTCCGCGTCGACAACGCGCGGGGCGAACGTCGGACTCGGAGCCATGCCGTTTTCGTATTACGCGCGACTGACGCGGGCGCAGCAGGCGGTGTACCGCAAGAGCGATGAGATCACCGAGGTGCGGCTGCCGCAGCCGGCCGCGCTGCAGCCGGCGGTGACGGCGCTCACCACCGCGCTGGCGACCGAGGACCGCGCGCAGGTGCAGCGGGCGACCGAGCGCCTCATCCGCGGCCTCACCGACGCGCTCGACATGGCGCCGGTGCAGGTCGAGGTGCTGGCCGCACGTCCGCACGCCAGGTGGGGCGAGCTGCACGGCCTCTACACCGTCGAGCGCGGCAAGCCGCCGAAGATCCAGCTGTGGATGCGCACGGCCAAGCAGCGGCGCGTCGTCGCCTTCCGCACGTATCTGCGCACGCTGCTGCACGAGGTCGGGCATCACGTCGACTACGCGCGGCTGCGGCTGCGCGACTCGTACCACACCGAGGGCTTCTACAAGCGGGAGTCGAGCCTCTTCCACCAGCTCGTCGTCGACCGGCGCCCGCCGGGGCCCAGCGTGGATGTGTGGTTCCGGCGGACGCCCGACGAGCGCATGGCCCGCCTGGCCTCGACGCCCGGCCAGGTGGGGAGCGCGATCGAGGGCCGGAGCGCGCGCGCGCTGGCGCGCCGGCCGGCGCCCGGCGCGTGGGCGCCGGTGGAGGTGATCGGCCACCTGCGCGACACCGAGGAGATGTTCGGCGAGCGGTTCGCGGCGATCCTCGCGATGCCCGAGCCCATCCTGCCCGCGTCGGGGCCGGCCGATCGGTGGGCCGAGGACCGGCAATACCTCCGCCACGACGCCGCCACCGCGCTCGCGCACTTCCGCCGGCGCCGCGGCGAGTCGCTGGAGACACTAATGACGATGTCCCCGTCCGACTGGCAGCGGGGCGGCGAGCACCCCGCCCGCGGGCGTCTGAGCATCGACATGTTCGTGGCCCTGATGGCCTGGCATGATGACAACCACCTGGAGCAGCTCACCCGAGCCCTGGAGGGACGACCCTGATGCCGACGATGGAAGAGTACGCCACGCAGCCGCGCGACGCTCGCATGCAGCGCCTCACCCGGACCGCCGACGAGCTGGCCGCCGCCATCAAGGGGCAGAGCGACACCGTGCTCTCTCGCCGCCCGGACGCCAAGAACTGGGCGGCCAAGGAAGTCGTCTGTCACCTGCGCGACACCGAGGAGATGTTCAACACGCGCTTCGAGCAGATCCTCGCGATGGACACCGACCCGAAGCTGACGGGTCCCGGCGCCGACCGCATGGCCGAGGAGCGGCAGTACCTCCGCAACGACGCGTCGGAGGCGGTGACGGCGTTCCGCAAGCGCCGCCAGGAGACGCTGGAGCTGTTCGGCAAGCTCACGCCCGCGCAGTGGGACAAGGGCGGCACTCATCCCGTGCGCGGCCGGATCACGATTGACGGCTTCCTCACGCTCATGGCCTGGCACGACGACAACCACCTCGATCAGCTCAAACGGTCACTGGACGGGAAGGCGTAGCCGGCCGCCCTCGCCGAGGGCTGACGCTAGCCGGCCACGTCGTCCATGGCCGCGATGAGCTGCCGCAGGTCCGGCATCCGGCCGATGCGTTCGGCGGCGGGAGCATCGGGTGTGTAGCTCTGCCGCAGGCCGGTCGTACGGAGGAGCCGACGGGCCGCGCGCGGCGTCAGCGGCCGCTGCTTGCGCTTGAGACGGATGCCCTGCAGGCAGGCCAGCACACCGGCGACGATCGCGGCGGCGCTGGAGGTGCCACCGAACCGGCCCGTGTACCAGCGGTTCTTGGTGTGGCGTCCGCCCTGGAGGGTCCCGTACCCGCACGTCATGACGGCCTTGCCCCAGGCCTGGACGTCGACACGCCGCCCGTGGTTCGAGAAGTCGAGCCGGGAGGCGGCGGGCCCGTAGTCTCCATCGCGTCGAAGCGGATCGGGATCCCAGCGATTGATGCCGGGTGGTGGAGCCCCGGCACCGACGATGATGGCGCCCGAATCGTGGCGGTGCGAGGCATTGAAGGGGTTCCGCCACTCCTCGCGAGAGAAGCTCTTCTTGGGCGGACGGTTGTAGATCGGGTCATCGAGATCCTCGTGGCCGTTCCCCGCGGCCTCGACGACGATGATGCCGCGCGCCGTCGCGTCTTGGATGACGTCGAAGTTGTGCGGCCACCATTCGATGGGAATGGCACCGGGCGCCCCCGGCAGCTTCGGGTCCGTGCGCTCGCGGGGACCGCCCTTGTGGAGCTGGATGAGGATGATGTCCCCCGGGCTCAGCCGGGCCGCGGCCAGCCGGATGGCGTCCGCGGTGTCGTGACGCGCCCGGCTGTCGAAGGCAGAGAATCCGAACACGGTGGCGTCCGGACAGATCCCGGTGACGCCGAAGTCGGTCCGATCACCGCCGAGAACGCCGGCCACCGCCGTGCCGTGACTGACCCATCCCTCGTCCCGAAGCGTGTGGCCGCCCACCACCCCGCCATGGCGCTGGAGAAGATCCTCCTGGCTGAATCGCCACCCGCCCTCGATGTCGACAATCCTCACGCCGGCGCCCCGGCCGCCGGCGATCGACCACGCGTAACGTGCATCGACACCGACCGGCGAACGCTCGAGGTAGCGCTGGAAGCGCGTGAAGTCGGGGGTGACGGTCGGCGGCAACGCCTGGCGCGCCTTCATGTGCGGCGGTACCGCCGGCAGGCCGATGGCGGAGGTACCGAACGCGGCGGCGACCAGGTCGAGCCTGCGCAGACGCCGCAGCAGCGCGTCGAGGGATTTCGGGCTGCCCTGAACGCGGTAGTAGTGCGAGCGCGCGTGGCTCCGCGTGGCCGGGGCATCGCGTCGGAGCCGTTCGGGCGTCTCGGCAAACACGGGCCGCGACCGCACGCCGGCGTCGGCGATCGTACGCTCGACGCGCGCCACCGCGGCATCGGGCCGGGTCAGCACGATGAGGTGGGTGTCATGTGCGGCCACGAGCCACCCCCACGCGCTCCGGTCGTCCCACTTCCGACACGGTGATGCGGTTCAGGAGTGCCAGGCGGCGCCGCATCGTCACGGACACGAACGCACGCTCCCCGGCGGCGCCGGCGCGTTCGATCAGACGGGCGGTGTACCGCACGTGCCGTGTCTCGTCTCGCAGCAGGG
Organism: uncultured Candidatus Rokubacteria bacterium; assembly: GCA_963743355.1. Classification (GTDB taxonomy): domain Bacteria; phylum Methylomirabilota; class Methylomirabilia; order Rokubacteriales; family CSP1-6; genus AR5. The sequence continues at coordinate 1,324,319 of CAVUPM010000001.1, read as the reverse complement.
CCCGGAGGATCCGCGCGAGTCGCCCCCGGTTCTCCGGCGGACAGTAGGCGGCGACGACCGGCATCATGAGCAGTTGATTGATGCGCGTCTTGATCTCGCCGAGGTTCATCTGGATCAACGCGTCGAGCATCTCGCGGGCGCGGGCGGGTCGCCGCGCCGGCGGCTGCTCCCGGGCGCTGTAGCGTGGCGAGAGCGCCCGGAAGGTCGGCCGCCGCCTCTCCCCGAGCGCCCCGGGAAACGCCAGATCCAGGATCGCCAGGTACATGAGGGCGTGCCGGCTTTCGTCGAGGGCGTGCCCGCGTACGGCCTCGGCGATCATCGGATCGGAAGCCCGACCGGCCAGCACCCACAACTCACGCGAGCCCCGGCCCTCCTTGGCGGCGTTGACCAGCAGGGATTCGGCGAGCCAGTGAGGATCGGTCGCCAGCGTGCGGTACCGGTCACCATACCAGGCGGCGCCGAAAACCGGAGGAACCCCCCGACAGGCGGCACGCAGACTTCGCGCATACACGGGGAACGGATCCTCCCGGCCGCGTCGCAGGGCGCCCAGGGTCAGATCAACGACCGCCGTCATCGGCGCGGGGGCGGCGGCTCAGGCGAAGGGCGAATTCGTCGGCGCGAACCGTCGCCGGGTGCCGGCCTTTCTTCCTTTGTTGATGACCAACCGTCCACCGGACACCCGCGCGCGCAGCTCGAACTCACCACGCGCCGGCAGTGCCTTGCGCTGTGCGGCCGTCAGCTTGAGCGAGATGGGTTTCGGCTTGGCCCTCGACTTCTTTCGCGCCATGAGAGCATCCTCCTGGTGGATGGATCGTGACGCTGGCTGTTTCGCACGCAGCCGGAAGTAAAGTCAAGACCTTTCGGCGCTAGGTGAGCCGGCCGCGCGTGCGCGGAGGCGCCGCGCGCGCGCGCCGTACGCCGGAGCACCGAGCGTATCGAAGGCGCGCTCGGCTTCGGCGGCGTGCCGCGTGCCCGCGTCGAGCTGGCCGGCCGCCGTGGCCAGCTCCCCGAGCGACAGACGCGTGCGCGCCGCCTCGAAGGCGGCCTGCATCGACTCGAACGTCCGCAAGGCCTGGGTGAGGTGCGCCTCGGCCTCGGTGAAGCGACCGCGCGCGCCGAGCGCGGCGCCGAGTGCGCGCTCGGCCAGCGCGACGCCGTACGGGAAGGCCGCCTCGCGGTTCATCTCCAGGCTGCGGAGCGCCAGCGCTTCCGCGCGATCCAGCGCGCCGTCGGCCAGGCACGCCTCGCTCAGCCAGGCCAGGAAGCGGCCCTGCGTGGTCCGCACGCCGATCTCGCCAAGCTGGGCGACCGCCTGATCGAGCAGCGCAATGGCGCGAGGGGCGTCACCACGCTCGAGGTAGGCGTGCCCGAGCTGTCCGGTTGCGAACGCCGTATTGATCGGATCGGGCGAATACTGAAGCGCCCGCTGGCAAGCTTCGATCGCGGCCTCCCACTCGCCGCGGGTGGCGTCGATCCACCCGGTCGTCCACGCCGCATAGTTCTGCAGATGGGGATCCTCCATGGCGGCGCCGATCGCGTGGGCACGGGCAGTCGCCGCCCGGGCGCTGGCGAAGTCGCCCATCAAGGTCCCGCTGATACCCTCGATCCAGTGTGCCATGGCGAGCCACCAGGCCTCGCGCGTCTGCTCGAGCAGGCTCACCGCGACCCGCGCGTGCTCCACGGCCTGGTGAGGCCGTCCGGACGAGTACTCCTGGTACCCGAGCAGGAAATAGGCCCGGCCCAACGTCGCATTGTCCTTGCCCGCCCGCGCCGCATCGATGGCCTTCCGGATGTTGGGCGCCGCCTGCTGGTGATCCCCCAGCCGACTGTAGCTGCGGGCGAGCCAGAAGTAGTAGGGCCCGGCCAGCCCCGGATCACCGAGCTGTTCGACGCGCTCCTCGAATGCCAGGAGCAGCCGGACCGCTTCGTCCAGCCCGCCGAGCAGGTGCAACGAGGTGACTTCCCGGACGAGCAGCTCCAGGACCCGCGCGTGACGCGCGCGTCCTGGCGGCAGCCGCTCGGCGCGCTCGCGAGCCTGACGAAGGCTCGCGGCCGCCTCGCGATGCGCGTGACGACGCACCGCTCGCTCTGCCGTGAGCCCCAGATAGTGAATCGCCTTGGCGTGATCCGCCGTCCGGGCGTAGTGATGCGCGAGCTGGTCGAAGGCCTCCTCGAGCCGATCCGCGCGCAGCACTTCGAGCGCGCGCCCCGCGGAGGCGTGCAACGTCTCGCGGGCGGACGCCGACAGGCTTTCGTAGGCGACCTCCTGGGTGAGCGCGTGATTGAAGACATACGTGCGCTCTTCCCCGGCACTGCGTTCGTAGAGGAACTGCTGCCGGACCAGGTGCTGGAGCAGACCGTCGAGCCCCGAGGGCGTCGGCCACAGCCGCTCCAGGAGCAGCAGCGGGACGTCGGGGCCGATGACGGCCGCGGCCTGAAGCAGGCCTTTGACGTCCGCGGGCAGGCGATCGATTCGGGACAGCACCACGTCCTGGAGTGTCTGGGGCACCGGGAACCCCGCCAGCCCGCCCTGCTCGCTGGCCACGCGAGCCATCTCCTCGATGAAGAACGGGTTGCCCTCCGACCGCGCGACGACGAGCGGGGCCATCTGATCCGCCGTGTCGGAGGGACCGAGCACGGCGTGGGCGAGGCTCAGGCTCTCCTCGGGGGCCAGCGGTTGCAGCGCCAGCTGGGTGGCCGAGGCCCGCTCTATCCAGGGCGGCCGATAGCCCGGCCGATACGTGGCGACCAGCATGATCGGCGCCGCCAGCACCGCGTCGGCGAGCGTCGTCACGTAGTCTTCGGACGTCCCGTCCATCCAGTGAAGATCTTCGATGACGACGACCAGCGGTGAGAGCCGGCCGCGCCGCACGTGCAGCTGTCGGAGGGCCTCGAACGTGCGGGCCTGAATCGCCTCCGCACTCAGCATGCCCAGCGTCTCGTCGCCCCCCTTGACCCCCAACAGGTGCAGCAGATAGGGCGCCACCGTGGCCGGATCCATGGCGACTTCACGGAGCGCGCGCGCCAGCTTGTCGGTGATGACGTCGGGCTCATCGATGTCGCCGATGCCGCACTGAGTCCGCAGCAGGTCGATCAGGAGCAGGTAGGGAATGCCGGCGCCGTACGACTGGCATTGTCCGTCGAGCCACGTCACCGCCTCGCCGGCGATCCGGCGACGAAATTCGCCGAGCAGGCGTGACTTGCCGATGCCGGCATCACCGGCGACGCCGATGATCTGACCTTGTCCTCGCCGGGCCGCCGCCAGCCGGCTCTCGAGCAGCTCGAGCTCGTGGCGGCGGCCGACGAACTCGGCCACGTGGGTGCCCCGCCCGAGACCCGCGCTCTGGCGGCCGACGAGTGTGTGTGTTCGCTCCCGGCCGGCGATGAGGCCGGGACCCGCCGCGAGCTCGAACCGGCGGCGGAGAAACGGCGCGGCCGAGCCGGTCACCACGATGCTCTGCAATGGGGCGCGCTCCACCAGCTCGTCCAGCACGGGCCACAGGTCGCGGCGCTCGTCCATGTCCAGGTCGGCGGCGTTCCCGGCCACCCCGACCAGCACCGGGATCGCATGCAGACCCAGCCGGACACCGACCTCACTCTGCTCGTCACGACGCACACGCTCGACGGCTTTGACGACAGCCATGGCGGCGTGGGCCGCGCGATCGGCGGCATCACCGACCGCGTCCAGGCCGAAGGCCGCCACCACGCCGATCGGTCCGATGCCCTCGACCTTGCCGCCGAACGTGCGTGCCTTGTCCACGACCAGTTCGAGCGCGCGCGCGGTTTCCAGCGAGGCCTCGGGCCCGGCCGGGGGCACGAGGGCTGCACACAGAAACGCCACCGGGCGCCGCTCCCAGCGCCGCGCGAGCGCGACGGGCGCGGGCGCCGCCGCCGGGAGGGGGGCCGCGGTCGGGATCCGGGCCTCGGTGGGTGGCATCCTGGACCGCGGCGCCGGCAGGCTCGGCGCGGCTTTCGGCGCGGGCTCCCGTTCGCGCAGCCCGTACTTGTCCATCCGCGCGCGCAGTGTGTTGCGCGAGATGCGGAGGAGGGCCGCGGTGCGCGAGATGTTCCAGCCCGTCTGGGTCAGCACCTCGATCAGGTGCTCGCGCATCGCGTCGTCGAGCGACACCGCCGCGCCGGTCGAGGGACCGGGCGGCGGCGTGGTCATCGGCGCCTCGCCCAGCGCGAGCGCCTCGGCGGTGATGTCGCCTGCCGCGGACATCAGCACCGCGCGCTCGATGACGTTGGACAGCTCGCGAACGTTGCCGGGCCAGCGGTAGGCGTTCAGCGTCGCGCGAGCGTCGGCCGCCAGGCTCCTGCGCGGCAACCCGTACTCGCCGCACACCCGCGTGAGGAAGTGCTCGGCCAGCGTGAGGATGTCGCCGCCGCGCTCGCGCAAGGACGGCAGCGTCACGGTGAGCACGGCCAGCCGATGGTAGAGGTCCTCGCGAAAGCGACGCTCGCGAATGCTGACCTTCAAGTCCTCATTGGTCGCGGTGACGACCCAGACGTCGATGGCCTCGTCGCGGGTGGCGCCGAGACGCCGGACCGTCCGCTCCTCCAGCACTTTGAGCAGCTTGGCCTGGAGCGCTTCGGGCAGCAGCCCCACCTCGTCGAGGAAGATCGTGCCGCGGTGGGCAGCCTGGAAGAGGCCGGGCTTGGACCGCCGGGCATCGGTGAACGCGCCGCGCTCGAAGCCGAACATCTCCGCCTCGAGCAGCGTGTCGGGGATCGCCGCGCAGTTGACGTCGATGAACGGGCCGTCGGGGCGGGGCCCGGCCCGGTGGATCATGCGGGCCAGCAACCCCTTGCCGGTGCCGGTCTCCCCCTGGATCAGGATGGACGGCAGACGGCGTACATCCTGTTGCCGGGCGAGCAATCGCGCCACTGTCTCGCGCACGGCTCGAATGCCTGGGCTGTCTCCGACGAGGTCCGCCAACCCCTTCATACTCGGATCTTACCCTCGCTCCGCGCCGCTGAGCAGCATGCTGTTCAAGTCCTGACCATCGATGGCGCGGTTGACCGGTTGACCAGCTGATAACAGACTGATTCTAAACGGATCCTCTTTGGTATCCCGATTGCTCCTCCCCACCTTCCGTGTTCACCGTCTCGGAGGTGATGTCGTGGTGATTAGGGAGTCGTGGTCGACCCGCTGGTACACGCCGCTCCTCGCGCTCGCCGGCCTGCTCCTGGTGCTGCTGATCCTGGCCCTGGCGTTTGTGGAGGTGCTCACGGCCGACGCGCCGAGCACCGTGGCACCGTACGCATGGGCGGCACCGCTGGGACGGATGGACCAGGCCCTCGCCCGCGGCGACAGCGCCGCCGCGCTGACCGCGTGGCGCGAGGCGCACGCCGCCGCGTTTCGCAGCGTGCGATGGGAAGGCATGCTGGCCGTAGGCGACGCGGCGCGCCGGCTCGGCGCCGAGGGTCGCGCACCGTCGCGTCAGGCGTATCTCACCGCGCTGTTCCGTGCCCACCGTCACGGCTCGCTCGAGGGGCTCCTCGACGCCGCCACCGCGTTCGGCGATCTGGGCGACCGGGACGTGCTGCTCCAGGCCCTGCGCCTTGCCGAGCGGGAGGCCGGCCGCGATCCCGACAAGCACGCCCGGGTACGCAGTATTGCCGATCGATGGATGAGCCCGCCCCTCGAGGCCGAGAACCGCGATTCGACACTGTCAGGAGGACACCCATGATGATCGATCCGACCCTCACGCTCGCGCCGTGGACGCCGCACCTTGAGACGATGGACACCGCGATCACGACCAACAACGCGAGCGCGGCCCTGCTGGCCTGGCGCCACGCCTACGCCGCCGCCCTCGACCAGCCCGGCTGGCGCGGCCTGGTCCACGTCGCCGGGGCGGCGCTCCGCATCACCGCTATTCCGGGGTTCCGGAAGGCGGCCGAGTCGCGCGCGCGCGAGAGCTACTGGACGGCGCTGTTCCGCGCGCGCCGGCAGGGCTCCCTCAACGGGGTGCTCGACGCCGCGGAGGCATTCGGTACGCTGGGCGATCGCGTGATGGTCGAGCAGTGCATCCGCATCGCCGAGCGCCTGGCACTGCTCACCGGCGACGCCGAGGCGGCCGAGCGCGTGCGGACGCTGGCAGCTGGTCTGGCCCAGCGCTACATCGAGGTCGACCGTCCCGAGGTCGGAATGGCGCTGTCGTGGCGGTGAGGCGACGGGGCGCGACGCAGCGCGGACGGGAGCTTGCGGCTCAGTAACCCCGGCGGCCCCCGCCGATGTCGCGCGCGAGGGGGTCCTTGGGCGTCTCCTGCTTACCGGAGGGATTGACGGCCACCCACCCGCGGTCGCGCATGCAGGTGTCGTCGAGCTTGCCACTCTTCAGGCAGACGGCGTGGTCCCGCCGGAAATCCTCGGTGGTGTACTTCCCGCTGAGCTTCATCCACTGACGGTCGTCGCTGGCACAGCCGGCGACCGCCAGCACCGCGGCGAGCGTGATGATCTGGACTATGGTCCTACGCATTGCGCCGCATTGTACCGGGTGTAAGGTCAGAAAGGGAACCTGCCATGGGCGACCACTGGCCGAGCGACGTTTGGTCCGGACTCCTCCAGGTCCGTGAGCGGCTCCTGGCCGTCATCCCCGGTCTCCTGGTGCTCCTCACCATGCTGGTCGTCGGCTTCCTGCTGGCCTGGCTGGCCCGTGTCGTCGTCTCCCGGGTGGGGCGAGCGCTCGGGATCGATCGCTTGCTCGAGCGCTGGGGGGTCGCCCCGTCCCTGCGCCGCTCCGGCATCCTGCGGCTGCCCTCCGACGTCCTCGGCCTCGTGTGCTTCTGGGCGATTTTCATCCTGTTCGCCAGCGTCGGGATCGACGGGTTGGCGCTACCGGGGGGCCCGCCGGGAGCCACCGCCTTGCTCCGCGCGTTCCTGCCGCCCCTGCTGGCGGCCGCGCTGATCCTGCTCGTGGGCTGGCTCGTCGCGAACTTTCTGAGCCAGGGCGTCCTGATCGCGGCCGTCAACGCGCGGGTGCCGGAGGCGCGCCTCCTCGCCCGTGGCGTGCACTGGGGGGTGCTGCTCTTCGCCGCCGCCACCGCCCTGACTCATCTCGGCATCGGCAAGGAGATGGTGCTGGTGGCGTTCGGAATCACCCTCGGCGGGGTGGTGTTCGCCCTCGCGCTGGCCTTCGGGCTGGGCGGCCGCGCCGTCGCCCGCCACATCCTCGAGCGCCGCCTCCGCCGCGAGGCGCCCCCGCCGCAGGAGCGCATCACCCACCTGTAATGTTGGGGGGCCCCGACATGGCCCCCAAACCCCCACACGCTCGTCGCGCCCCGGCAATGCCGTGGCGCTCCTCGACCTCGCTTGGGCCCGAGGCCCCCACTGCTCGGAGCGACTCGGCGGCTTGGGCGCCCACTAAGCAGTCGGGTGTAGGGGCCATGTCGGGGCCCCAGCGCGAGCGCGCACTAGAGGAGCGGCCCGGCTCCGCCGGGTCGCTCCGAACGTTGGGGGGGTGTGGGGGGCCATGTCGGGGCCCCCCACCTAAACAGGGAAGAGGACGTAGCCGACGCCGGTGCGGTCGAGCCAGGCGCGCACGAACTCGGCACGGCTATAGCGACGCGCCACCGAGGCGGTGGTCGGGGCAGCGGGGTCGTTCACGAGCACCTCGTCGCCGTCCCAGCCGGTGAGCACCACCAGGTGACCCGGTGTCTCGACGGCGGCGGCGCCGGTCAGCTCGCCGGCACTATAGCGGACCGAGGCGATGATCGGGAGGCCACGAGCCAGACACCACTCGGCGGCAGCCCAGTCAGGGAACCGCAGCAGGTATCCGCCCAGGCCGCGACGCCCAGCGGCCATGATGGCGGCCGGCCAGACGCCGTAGAGATCGACGCCGGGGTGAAAGATCTCCGCGGCGAGCGCGTCGAGCCTCGCGGGGCGTCGCCAGAAGTCGAGCACCATCGCCACACAGGTCGGCGAGCAAATCCTCGGCGCGATCGCCGCGCCCTCCTCCATCTGGCTCCGCGCCGGCACCTCCAGCCGCACAGCCCGTCTGTCCGCAGCAGTGGCAGTGCGAGTCGAGGAGCCTGGAGACGGAGACGCGGAGAGCGCGAGCATCCACGGCGCGGCCAGGACCGCCGCCGGCTCGGGGGCACGCAGGCGCAGACGCAGCCGTGCCGCCTCGACGGGTGCTCGGGCACGGAACACATCGACGTCGACGTCGAGAGACTCGGCCGGCGGTGCTGGCGCGAACGACGCCGGCCCCAGACTCACGCCCGCCACCCACGGCGACCACGCGCCGCCCGAACGCACCGACAGCTCCAGGCGCGCGCTGAACGGGATGGCGCTGTGCACGGCCAACGAGGGCACGAAATGCGTGGCACCGGCGGCCGGCCACTCCGGCGTCTCGACGAGCGCCTCGTCGCCATCGACCCGCGCGGCCGCCGGCCGATCGACCGTGCGGCGGCACGCCGGGGGGATCGCCGCGGTCAGGACATGCACCGGCAACCTCGAAGTTGCGACCCAGAGCGCGGCGCTCATGACAGAAAAGGGTAAGAAATTTCTCTCCACGCCGCCGCCGGCGGAGTGAAGTCAGCGTCGCATTTCAACGCGCCCAGCGGCATATCGCTTGCAAACACTCGCGCCCCAAGTTGCTCCCAGTCACGAACGAAAGCGGAAGGAGAGTCCATGGCGACTTTCGGAAAGTGCGTTTGGGACGGCTGCACTCGGCACGCGGAGAAAGAATCGACCGGCGCGTGCCGCTCACACCACGTGGTGTTACGCGACGCCCGCTGCCAGAAGTGCCAGAGCCGGCTGACGAGCCGCCCCGAGCTGGACACCCGCACCTGCCGTCGCTGCGTGGCGCTTCGCGCCGCCTGACGCCCCCACCAATCCGTGAGCCCGGACGCGCCTGACCCGCCGTGGCATTGACGTTGCTAGTCACGCCGGTATGTCGCCGGAGTCGAGTGACCCCGACAGTGCTGGCCCCGAGGCCGTGGTGCATCAGTTCACGGTCCTGCGCGGCATGGTGGTCGCGGTCGTCATCGAAACGCAGGACTGGTACCTGGGTCTTCTCCAGGCCGCGCTGACGCGCATACGGCTGGAAGGATCCAACTGAGCGGGCGGTGAGTCGGGGGCCGCGAGCGAAACGCCGGTGTTTCGCCCACGGCGGCCCCTCCGCATGTGTGCGCGGCGTTTCGGCCGCGCGCTCCAGCAAAAGCCGGAGCTTTTTAACGACTCACGGCGCCGGTCGTGCTGCTAGCTGGCACGCGACGGCGCTGCTATCCGGTCCGGTGGCGTAATCTCCATTCGCACCCCCCAACACGTGCAGTGTGCGTCCGACGGGCCGGGATCCAACGGTCCCGTCGCCTTCTCTGTACGCCCGCCGGGACACCGGGTCAAGCGCGCGCGCAACCGCACGTGCCGGAGTTCACGACCCGCGCAACCGCGGGTCGAGCACGTCGCGAAGCGCGTCGCCGAGCATGTTGAAGCCGAAGACAACAAGCGAGATCGCCACCCCGGGCCAGATCGCGATCCAGGGAGCGCTGTACATGTACGTGCGGCCCGAGCCCGACAGCATGGAACCCCACGAGGGATGGGGCGGGGGGATGCCAAACCCGAGGAACGAGAGCGCGGACTCGGCAAGGATGACGCCGCCGAGCCCGATCGTGGCGACCACGAGGATCGTCGCCGTGACGTTCGGCAGGACATGTTTCAGAATTACCCGCACGTGGCCGGCGCCCATGGCCCGGGCGGCTTCGATGTAGGGGTGCTCGACCACCGAGAGCGTCGCGCCACGGATGACCCGGGAGGCGCCGGCCGCGACCAGGATGGAGAGGGCAAGGATCACGTTCAGCATGCCCGGCCCGAGCACGGCCAGCAACGAGAGGATGATGATCAGGTAAGGAAACGCCTGCCAGGCGTCCACCAGCCGCTGGACGATGATGTCGTAGCGGCCGCGGAAATACCCGCTGGTGATCCCGATCGCGGTTGCCACGAGATTGCCGAGGAACACGGTGAGGAAGCCGACGGTGACCGACACGCGCGCGCCGTAGACGATGCGGCTGAAGATGTCGCGACTGACGTTGTCGGTGCCGAACAGGAACTCGCGCCCCGGCGGCTTGAGGCGCGCGTCGGGGATCTGCTGGTCGTAGGCGTACGGCGCGATCCACTCCGCGAAGCCCGCCATGATCAGCAGGGTCAGGACGATGACCGCGCCGACCGCGCCCAGCGGCTTGCGCCGGCAGAAGCGGCCGAGGCCGAGCAGCGCCTGGCGCAACGAGCGGGGGCGGTCGCGGGTGCCCCGCCACTCCTGCGCCAGCTCCACCTCGAGCGGTCGCGCCATCGCCGTCCTCAGTACCGGATCCGTGGATCGAGCCACGCATAGACGAGATCGACGAGGAGGTTCACGCTGACCACGGTGGTCACCACCACCAGGTTGATACCCTGGATGGCCGGGTAGTCGCGCTCGGTGATCGAGTCGAAGAGGTAGCGGCCCATGCCAGGCAGCCCGAAGATGGACTCGAAGATCACGGTACCGCTCAGGATCTGCGCGACCTGGATACCCAGGATCGTCACGACCGGGATGAGCGCGTTCTTCAGGCTGTGCTTGAGCACGACCTTCTGCTCACGCAGCCCCTTGGCCCACGCCGTGCGCACGTAGTCCTGGCGGAGCACCTCGAGCAGCTGGGTCCGCGTCAGCCGCATCACCGAGGCCGCCGACGCGACGCCGAGCAGGAAGCCGGGGATCAGGAACTGGGCGACGTGGCCCCAGGGATCGACGGCGAAGGCCTTGTACTGGATGGACGGGCTCCACCCGAAGTAGATGGCCGGCAGCACCACGACGAGCGTCCCCAGCCAGAAGCCGGGGATCGACAGGCCGAGAATGGCGCTGCTGCGGGCGACGTAGTCCCGGACGGTGTCCTGCCGCACGGCCGAGATCACCCCGATCGGCACGCCGAGCAGCACGGCGACCACGAGGGCGACCGCACCCAGCTCGAGACTGACCGGCAGCCGGTAGGCCAGCTCGGTGGTGATCGGTCGGCTGGAGTAGAGCGACAGGCCGAGGTCGCCCTTCAGCGCGCGGCCGACCCACTCGAGGTACTGGACGTGGATCGGGCGGTCCAGCCCCAGCTTGGCCCGCATCTCCTCCAGGTCCTGGGCGTACTGGTTCTCCTCCATCATGAGCGTCACGACGTCGCCGGGGATCAGACGGGACAGGGAAAAGACGATGACGCTCGCGATGACGAGCGAGGGCACGGCGACCACGAGCCGCTTGAGCGCGTACTTGCGCAGCACGACCGGTCGGGGGCCGGGCCCGCAGGCCCGGCCCCCGCCTCACCCTAGCGGTTCCACCAGGCGGCCATGAGCCGGCCGCCGTAGTCGTAGCCGAGGTTCGGGCCGAAGTTCGTGAGCGCCGGATCGAGCGCCGCCTGGTAGATCGGCGAGTGGATGCGCAGGTAGTAGACCTGCTTGGCGGCGTGGCGCTGGAAGTCGTGCACGATCTGCCGCCGCTTCTTCTCGTCGAGCGTCCGCATCGAGCTCTGGACGAGGTCGGTGAGGACCGGATCGTTGACGTGGCTCTGGTTCTTCGACTCCTCCGGCAGGTACTGGGCCATGAAGTTGTACGGATCGAGGGCCGGGAACTGCGGCCCCATCATCAGTCCCTCGTACTTCCCCACGTAGGCCGAGGCGAAGTAGGCGGCGTAGGGCTTCTGGATGACGTTGACCTCGACGCCGACGTCCTTCCAGAACTTCACCGCCATCTGCACGGAGTCGATCAGCTCCTGCGACTGGTAGTCGTTGTAGGTCAGCGTGGTGGCGAGGCCGTTGCCGTGGCCGGCTTCCTTCAGGAGTCGCCGGGCCTCCTTCAGGTCGTGCTCGTAGTACTTTGCGCCCTCGCCGAGGTGCTCGACGGACAGCGCCCACGCCGGCAGCCCGGCGGGTACCGGCGGGTTCTTGACCACCCCCAGCGGAACTGTCGCCTCCGCGATGGCCTTCCGGTCGAGGGCCAGGGACATCGCCTTGCGGACCCGGATGTCGTTGAAGGGCGGCATGTCGCACCGCATCCCGACGTGCGTCATGACGTTCGACGGGAACGTCACCAGCCGGAGGTTCGGGCGCTTTTCCCTGGCCGTCTTGACGTCCTGGTGGCGCAGCATCATGCCCGGGAACTCCGGGCCGGCGTCGATCTGGCCGGTGACGAACGCGGCGAAGCGGGCCGCCGGATCCGGGAAGTCGATCGCCTCCACCCGCTCGATGTAGGGCGCGCCCTTGACGAAATAGTCGGGGTTGCGCACGAACACCGTCCGGGCCTTGGGATCGTGCTGCTGCAGGACCCAGGGGCCGGTCCCGATGACCGCCTCGGCCTTCTTGAGGTCGGTGAACTTCTCGACGGCCTCGGGAGCGACGATGCAGAGCGCCATCGGGTTGGACAGGAAGTCGTAGAACCAGGCGTTCGGCGAGGACAGGGTGAACTTGAGCGTGTACTTGTCGACCGCGTCCACCTTGGCCAGCGAGGCCATCATGTGGCGGTTGGCGTTGCCCTTGATGGTCATGAAGCGGTCGAAGGTGTACTTCACGTCCTCGGCGTTCAGCTCGCGGCCGTTCAGCGGCGCCTTGTTGTGCCACTTGACGCCCGGCCGCAGCTTGAACACGTAGGTGGTGTCGTCCTGCTGACTCCACCGCTCGGCCAGGTCGCCCTCGTACTCGAAGACCCCCGGCTTCACGTTCGGCCCGGCCTTGTGCTTGAGCAGTCGGCTGTGCGTGAAGCTGAGGTTGATCATCGTCGTGTACGACGCGGTCAGGTGGGGATCGAAATGCGGTGGCGTGTAGCCCCGGAACCGGAAGGCGCCACCCGGCTTCGGGGTGGCGGCGCCGGCGGCGCCGGCGCCACGCGGCGCCAGGGCCGTCCCGGCCACGGTGAGGCCTCCGAGAGCCAGCAGATCGCGACGGCTGAGGTCCATGAGCATCCTCCTCGTCAGATGGTGCGCGCGGCCACGGCCGCCAGCGCCTGATCGAACACCCCCAGCAGCTCGTCCACGTCGGCGTCGCTGTGCGCGAGCGAGACGTAGATCTTGTTCACGGCCTTCACCACGCCGCGCCGCAGGCACTCCTCGTTGAAGAGCGCGATGCGCCGGCGGTCGGCGGTCATGGTGGCCCGGTAGTCGACGACGGGCTGGTCGGTGAAGATGATGTCGAACACCGGCGGCTCGCCGCTCACCTGGGCCGGCATCCCGTGCGTGCGGGCGGCGGCGGCCAGCCCGTCCTTCAGACGCTTGCCGGTCGCGAACAGCTTCGTGTACGCGTCGGGCTTGCGCAGCTCGGCCAGCGTGGCCAGGCCGGCGACGGCGGCCACCGGGTTGCCGTTCAGCGTGCCCGCCTGCCAGACGTAGTCCGGCGAGCCCTCCAGGGCGGCGTCGAAGTGGTGCATGATGTCCGCCCGCCCGGCCACGGCCGCCAGCGGGAAGCCGCCCGCCAGCACCTTGCCGAAGGCGGCCACGTCGGGCACCACGCCGTAGTACTCCTGGGCGCCGCCGTAGGCGAGCCGGAAGCCGGTGACGATCTCGTCGAAGACCAGCGGCACGCCGTAGCGCTGCGTCACCGCCCGCAGTCCGGTGAGGAACCCCGGCTGCGGCACGATCACGCGCTGGTAGGGCTCGACGATCACGGCGGCCAGCTCGTTGTGGTGGGTCGCGATGAGGGCCTCGGTCGTGGCGAGGTCGTTGTAGGGCGCGATCAGCACTTCCTCGCCGATCGCGTGGGGGATGCCGGCCGAGTCCGCCATGGCCGCCGGGAACGCCTTCGGCGAGCGGGGGCTCACGCTCATGAGCGCGTAGTCGTGGGTGCCGTGGAAGCCGCCCTCGAACTTCATGATCTTGTCGCGCTGGCGGAACGCGCGGGCCACGCGCAGCGCGAAGAACGTCGCCTCGGACCCGCTCGACATGAACCGCACCTGCTCCGCACCCGGCACCGCCCGCACGATCTCCTCGGCCAGCTCGATGATCGGCTCGTTGAGGAGCATGAACGTCGTGCCGTGGGCGAGCTGCCGCTGCACGGCCTCGACGACGGCGGGGTGCGCGTGACCCAGGAGCATGGGGCCCGAGCCGAGCAGGCAGTCGATGTAGCGCCGGCCGTCGGCGTCCCAGAGATAGGGACCGCGGGCGTCCTTCACCACGAACTCGAGGCCGGGTGCTGCGCGGTGGCTGCCCAGCACGCCGCCCGGGAGCACCCTGGCCGCGCGCGCGATGAGGTTCTGTTGATCGGTCATGGACTCCCCGCCTCGCTGAAGGGTTGGCAGATCATACCCGGAAACCCTCGGTCAAGAGAACCCCGGAGCCCGAGAGGGCCCCCTCCTTCAGCAGCTCCAGAGCCTGGTTGGCGACCTCCAGGGGGAACTCGGTGGTGGTCAGCCGGACCGGCCCCCGGGCCGCCTCGGCCAGGAACGCAGCACCGTCGGCCCGCGTGTTGGCGGTCACCGACCGGATGCCCCGCTCATAGAAGAGATCGGCCTCGTACTCCAAACGCGGGATCGGGGTCATATAGATCCCGGCCAGCGCCAGCGTGCCGCCCCGCGCCAGATTGCGCAGCGCCACCGGCACCAGCTCGCCGGCCGGCGCGAAAAGGATCGTGCCCTCGGTGCGGTGCGGCATCGGGTCGTGCACGTCCCCCACCCAGGAGGCGCCGAGGGCGAGGGCCAGCTCGCGGTGACCCGGCTCGCGCGTGCAGACGTAGACCTCCATGTTGCGGCCGCGGGCGAGCTGGATCGTCACGTGGGCCGAGGAGCCGAAGCCGTACATGCCCAGCCGCCCGCCCGGCCGCACCGCCGCCAGCTTCAGCGCGCGATAGCCGATGATCCCGGCGCAGAGCAGCGGCGCGGCCTGGACGTCGTCGAAGACCGAGGGGATCGCGTAGGCGTAGTCCTCGTCGACCACCGCCAGCTCCGCGTAGCCCCCGTCGGCGTGCCAGCCAGTGAACTCGGCGCGCTCGCAGAGATTCTCGCGGTCGGTCGCACAGTAGAGGCACCGGCCGCACGTCCGCCGCAGCCACGCGATGCCCACGCGGTCCCCCTCGCGGAAGCGGGTGGCGTCGGGGCCGCGGGCGGCCACGCGGCCGACCACCTGGTGACCGGGCACCAGCGGCGCGCGGAGCATCGGCAGGTCGCCCTCCACCACGTGCAGGTCGGTGCGGCAGATCCCGCACGCGCGCACCTCGACGAGGATCTGGCCGGGGCCGGGCGTGGGATCCGGGATGTCCTCCATGCGAAGCGGCCGGTCGGCGACGGGCGCCGGCTGCCGCATGATCATCGCGCGCACGGTCACTCCGCCCGGGCGATGAGCTTGAGCGCGCGCGTGAGGTGGGGCGCGTCCACCATCTGCCCCTTGAAGCGGAAGGCGTAGACGCCGCGACCCCGGTGCTCCTCGAAGGCGGCCACCAGCTCGCGGGCCTCGTCGACGTCCGCCTTGGCCGGCGTGAAGACCTCGTTGATGACCTCGATCTGCGAGGGGTGGATCGAGATCTTGCCGCTGAAGCCCATGGCCACCCCCTCCTCGCACTCGCGCCGCAGGCCGGCCAGGTCGGCGATGTCGGTGTAGACGGTGTCCATCGCGTCGAGGCCGGCCGCGGAGGCGACGATCGAGCACATGGTGCGCGCGTAGCGCGGGATGTCGAGGTAGCGCCCCTCGGCGTCCCGCACGCGCGGCAGCCCCATCGCAGCCGACAGGTCCTCGATGCCCCACGACACGGTGACGATGCGGGGGCTGGCCGCCGCCACCTCGCGGATGTTCAGCAGCCCTTGAGGGGTCTCGGTCGCGATCAGCACCAGGCGCGTGGAGCCGTTGGGCAGGCCATGGCGGTGCTCGAGCCGATCGAGGATCTGGCTGATCTCGCGGACGTCGCCGGCGTGGCGCGGCTTGGGCACGACGTAGCCCTCGGGGCGGCCGGCGATCGTGGCTTCGAGGTCGGCGACGCCGAGGCCGGTGGCGATCGGGTTCATGCGCACCCAGCGCTCGCGGCCGCCGAAGTCCAGCTCCTTCAGCCAGCGGGTGACGATCGGCCGCGTCTCGACCTTGCGCTCCGGCGCCACCGCGTCCTCGAGGTCGAGGATGAGCCCGTCGGCCGGCAGCGTGAGCGCCTTGGCCATCATCCTCTCGTTGCCGCCGGGCACGAAGTGCAGCGAGCGTCGGCGCTTCGCCAGCGGCATGCTCAGGCCGACTTCCTGCGCATCATGGCGTTGCGGCGCGCGCGCATGACGAGGTCGCCGTGCTGGTTGCGGGCGCGGTGCTCGAAGGTCACGATCCCCCACTGCGGGCGCGACTTCGACTCGCGCTTGTCGACGACCTCGGTCTCCGCATAGATCGTGTCGCCGTGGAAGACGGGCTTGGGGAACTCGACCTTGTCGAAGCCGAGGTTACCGACCGTGGTGCCGAGCGTCGTCTCGCCCACCGAGACGCCGACCGCGATGCCGAGGGTGAGCAGGCTGTTGACCAGCGGCTTGCCGAACTCGGCCTTGGCCGCGGCGTGAAAGTCGATGTGCAGGGGCTGGGGATTCATCGTGAGCGTGGAGAAGAAGACGTTGTCGGCCTCGGTGATCGTGCGTCCGATCTCGTGGCGGAACGTCTGACCGACCTGCAGCTCTTCGAAGTATTTGCCCGCCATCGGCGGCCTCCCCTCGCGCGCGACGTCGCCCGACGCCGCGGGGTCCCGATGGTATATCATCCCCCCATGATCTACGAATATCGCGCTTACTATGCCATGCCCGGCCGCATGCCCGACATCCAGAAACGGTTCAACGACGTGACGATGAAGCTCTTCGTCAAGCACGGCATCAAGGTGATCGGCTTCTGGGACACCGTGATCGGCGAGAACAACGAGCTCGTCTACATCTGCGCCTTCGATGACCTCGCGCATCGGACCAAGGCCTGGGCGGCGTTCCAGGCCGATCCCGAGTGGCAGGCCGCGCGCAAGGCCTCGGAGGCCAACGGGCCGCTGCTCGAGCGCGTCGTCAACAAGATCTGGAAGCCGACGCCGTTCTCGCCGCTCCAGTAAACCCGCGCCTCGCGATACCGCGCGCGGGCGCGGGCCGGGCCGGCTGGGGTGGGTCCGCCGACCAGGGGTTGGCGGCCGAGTTGGATTGTCGGCGGCTGAGTTCCATCCGGCTGGGGTGCGCGCGGTCGGGTTTGGAAGGGAAACGGGTCGGCGGACCCACCCCAGCCGGCCCGGCCCGCGCCCTCAGCGATATCTCAGCACATAAGGAGCGGCCATGAAGGTCACCGTCAACGGGATCCAGATCAACTACCGCATCGACGGGCCGGACAATGCGCCGTGGGTCACGATGAGCAACTCGCTGGCGACGACGCACCGGATGTGGGACGCGCAGATGGAGGCGTTCACGAAGCAGTACCGCGTGCTGCGCTACGACAAGCGTGGGCACGGCGAGACGGACGTGGCGCCGGGGCCGTACAGCTTCGAGCTGCTGGCCGACGACGTGCTGGCCCTGCTCGACGCCCTGCAGATCACGCAGACGCACTTCGTCGGGCTGTCGATGGGCGGCATGACCGGCATGACGATGGCCCTGCGGAGGCCGAGCGTGCTGCGCACCCTCGTCCTCTGCGACACCACCAGCAAGGATCCGCTCGGCGATCCCGCGCTGTGGCAGCAGCGCATCGACGCCGTCAACGCCGGGGGGAGCATGGCGCCCCTGGTGGAGACGACGGTGGCGCGCTTCCTCACCCCGGACACCGTGAAGAACCGGCCGGCGGTGGCCGACGCCGTGCGCGCCATGGTCCGCACGACGCCGATCGGCGGCTACGTTGCCTGCTGCCAGGCGATCGCCAAGCTCAGCCTGACCCATCGCCTTGGCGAGATCTCGATCCCGACCCTGGTCGTCGTCGGCGCGAACGATCCGGCTACCACCGTCGAGATGGCCCGCACGATCCACCAGGGCATTGCGGGCTCCGATCTCGTGATCCTGAAGGACGCCGCCCATCTGTCGAACCTCGAGCAGCCGGACGCGTTCAACGAGGCGGTCCTGGGGTTTTTGGCGCGGCACTGACCCGGCGCACGGTAACCCGCGGCATCTCCGCCGTCTTGCGTCGGCGCGAGAAGGTACATGCCGGTGAAGATGATCCTCACGACGATCGTCGTCATGGTCGCGAGCGGTGCTCTGGCGCAGCCAGTCGGACCGGATCCGGGGGCGCTGGCGCGCGCGGTCCGAGAGGTGGAGCGGCTCGACGCCTTGCGCTCGGCCCTCGCCGGCACGTTCGGCGCGAAGGGCCTCCCGGCCGACGAGAGCACGTTTCAGCAGGTCTGCCGTCCAGTGGGCCAGCAGGGCCAGCGGATTGCGCAGGAGAACGGCTGGGTCTTCGTCCAGATGGCCGAGCGGTACCGGAACCCCCGTCACCGGCTCGACATCGACGGCCAACGGCTGTTTCGCCTCTTCGCCGAGGATGGAACCCTCTTCGGGCTCTGGGTGCGGACCGAACTGGCCGGCCGCCCGGGTATGCGATATCTCCGGCAGATCCGCGTCGAGGCTGCCTGCCTGGCGTGCCACGGGCCGAAAGACCGGCGTCCGGAGTTCGTCCAGCAGCGCTATCCGGACGACCGCGCCTACGACTTCGCGGTCGGAGACCTTCGGGGTCTCTATTCGGTCTTCGTTCCGGACGGGCGCTGATCGCGCGTGTCGATCCCCACCCTGGGAGCCTGACCTCGGGCCCTGACGTGTCCCGTCCGCTGACGTATGATTGGCCTCACGAGGCGGGCATCGCGACACGCGCGAGAGGGGGACTCGATGACGCACGCTGATCTCAAGGGACTCGCGGTGTCGACCGCGTCAGCCGACGCGCTGGCGGCCTACGAGCGCGGCGTCGACCTGTTCCTGCGCTGGCGCAGCGGGGCCCTGGAAGCCCTGGACACGGCCGGGCAGCGCGATCCGTCCTTCGCCCTGGCGCACTGCACGCGGGCCTACGTCGCCTGGCGGATGGGGCGCTTCGACGTGGCCACGGCGGCGGCCGAGCAGGCCCTGGCGCGGGGGGACGCGGCGCACGACGAGCGCGAGCAGGAGCACGTGCAGGCGGTCGCCGCGCTGCAGCGCGGCGACGCGATCGCCGCCCACGATGGCCTGCGCGGGCTGGCCGCCCGCTACCCGACGGACCGCATCGCCGTGCGCCTGGCCGGCCTGAACTGCATCACCCAGGGCGACTACCGGGGCGGCATCGACATCGCGCGCCGGAGCCTGGAGGCCGATCCCGGCGAGCCCCAGTACCAGACCATGCTGGGCTTCTTCCTGGAGCAGTCCGGCTACAACGACGAGGGCCTGGCGATGAGCTCGCGCTCTCTGGCCCAGGACCCGACCAACCTGTACACGTACCACGCGGTGGGCCACGCCTATCAGGCCCGGGGCGACTACGGCCACGCGCTCGAGACCTTCGAGCGGGCGGCCTCGCTCGAGCGCTACCCGCACCTGCTCTGGCACCTGGCCGAGGCCCACGCGCTCCTGGGGCACGTGCGCATGACCCGCGAGTACTGGGGCTCCATCGCGCCGGCCCTGCCGCTGTACGAGCGCATCGAGCTGCAGTGGCGCCTGGAGATGCTGCGTCACGCGCCGACCGAGCCGGCGCTCTGGCAGGACCTGGCCCGCCAGGCCGACCGCGTCCTCGAGCACGCGGACTTCCAGACCGTCTGGATGCACCACTGGATCGGCCTGGCCTTCGCGCGCGCCGGGCAGTGGGACAAGGCCCGGCGACAGGTCGAGCGGCTCCGCCGCCTGCCCGAGGGCCGGCCGAGCGGCCACTGGTCGACGCTCGGCGCCGCGCTCCTGGAAGGCGAGCTCGCGCTCATCGAGGGCGACTGACGCACGGCCGTGCGGCTGATGGCGCCGGCCGTGGAGCAGATCCACACCATGGGCGGCGGCAGCCGGGAGCAGAAGGACATCTTCCGCGACGTGTTCATGGAGCTGCATCGCCGGCTGGGGCACGTGGAGCGAGGTCATCGAGCTGGCGCAGCAGCGCCTGCTGGCCAACCCTCACCACGTCCAGTCGCTCGCGGCGCTGGCCTGGGCCTACGAGCGACGGGGCGACGCCGCGCTGCAGCGGCAGGCCTGCCGCCAGCTGGTGCTCCGCGCGGAAGAAGTCGACCTGGCCCCGGACGCGCCCGAGCTGCTGGCCGCACGGCAGACGCTGCAGGTGGCCGCCTGAGCGACGCGCCCCGCGCGCGACCCGTACGTCGGCCCGACCGACGAGGAGCTCATGCACCGTCGAGGGCCCGCAGCTCCGCCGCCAGTGCGTCCGTCCAGGCGCGGAGCGTCCCGATCCGCTCACGGATTTTCATCTCGTGCCGCAGCGTGGCCACCGCGGCGGCCTGACTGGGCCGGGCCAGCGGGTAGGCGTCGTTGTGCGCGTTGAGGTCATCGGCCAGTGCTGCGGGCAGCATCGCGTAGCCCACCCGGAAGCCAGCCAGGCTGTGCGCCTTGGAGGGCGGCCGAGAACCCGATGCCGAGGGCAATGGCGCGGGCATTCTCGCGCCGTCGCGGCTGCGGCGCGCGCCGGACGCCGTAGAATCGGCACGCGCTCGAGGTCAAGGACGTCACCGTGTGGTTCCCCGGACAGGAGCGGCCGGCCGTGGAAGAGGTGTCGTTCGCGCTCACCGAGGGCCAGATCGCCATCCTGATCGGGCCGAACGGCTGCGGCAAGAGCACCGTGCTCCGGGCCATTCTCGGTCTGGTCCCGTTCAGCGGCGACGTGCGGGTCTTCGGGATGCCGGCGGCTGAGGCGCGCCGGCAGATCGGCTACGTCCCCCAGCGCCTCGCCCTGGACATGACCCTGCCGCTGACGGTCCAGGAAGCCATCCGCATGCCGCTGCTGGGCGCGCGCGGGACAGCGGCCGAGGCCGCCGTCGGCCACTTCGCGGACGCGCTCGGGATCGCCGACCTGCTCGACAAGCGCCTGGGCGTGCTGTCGGGCGGGCAGCTCAAGCGTGCGCTCATCGCGCGCGCGATGGTGACGAGCCCCCGCCTGCTGCTGCTCGACGAGCCGGAGGCCGGCATCGACGTCGGCGGCGAGCACACGCTCTACGAGATCCTGGAGCGTCTCGTGTCGCACCACGGGCTGACCGCGCTCGTCTGCTCGCACGAGCTCGACCTCGTCTTCCGCTACGCGCACCAGGTGCTCTGTCTCAACCGGCGCCTGCAGTGCACCGGTCCTCCCGCCGAGGTGCTCACCGCCGACGCCCTCAAGCAGCTCTACGGCCCGGTCACCGCGCTCTACCGCCATCGACCGGGAGGCGGGGCGTGACCGAGGCGCTCGCCTACCCGTTCATGCAGCGGGCGCTGGCGGCGGGGCTGCTCGTCGGGCTCGCCGCGGGGCTGCTCGGAGTCCTGGTGATCCTGCGCCGGGCGGCGTTCTTCGGCGACGCCGTCGCCCACGCCTCGCTGGCCGGCATCGCGCTCGGCGTCGTCGCCGGCCTGCCGCCCCTGCTCCTGGCCGCCGCCGTGGCGGTCGGCATCGGGCTGTCGCTGCACCGGTTCGAGCGCATGACCCGGCTGTCGCTCGACACCATCCTCGGCTTCGTCCTGCCCTTCTTCATGGCCGTCGGCGTCCTCGTGCTGAGCCTGACGCCGGGCTTTCAGCCCGAGCTGCTCTCCTACCTCTTCGGCAGCATCCTCACGGTGAGCTGGCAGGGGCTGGCGGTCATCGCCGCCGTCAGCGCGCTCGTCGCCGTCGTCCTGGTCCGTCGCGGGCCGGCGCTCGTCTTCGCCGCGTTCGATCCGGAGGGCGCCCATGCCGCCGGGCTCCGGGTCGCCGCGCTCCTCACGCTGCAGCACGTCCTGCTGGCGCTCGTCGTCATCGCCAGCATCAGCGTCGTCGGCATCGTGCTGGTGAACGCGCTGCTCGTCATTCCCGCCGCCACGGCCAAGCTCCTCGCCCGATCGCTCGCCCAGATGTTCGTCCTGGCGCCGCTCTTCGGCATCGGCAGCGTCCTGGCCGGCCTGGTGGTGTCCGCCTGGGTGGACGTGCCGTCGGGGCCGGCGATCGTCGTGATGGCCGGGCTCGCGTTCCTGGCCGCCTGGGCGGGCTCGGTCCGGCGCGGGCGGCGCCCGCCGCCGCGAGGCGACAGAACTGGAGGAGCTCGATGATCGTCAGCGCGCAGGTCGCGATCTATCCGCTGCGGCAGGACCGGCTGACGCCCGCCGTCACCGCGGTGAGCGCGGCACTCCAGGCGGCCGGGCTCCGGCCCGAGGTGGGGCCCGATGAGCACGCTGGTGACGGGCGAGACGGCCGCCGTCTTCCGGGGGCTCGAGGACGCGTTCAGCCGGGCCGGCGCGCTCGGCCACGTGGTCATGACGATCACCGTGTCCAACGCCTGCCCGGTCCCGACATGACCGAGCCACCCGCTCGCCTGGCAGCACTTCGAGCGCCAGCGCGGCGGGCTACGAGGCGTGGTACGCGACCCCGCGAGGCCGGCGGGCCGATCTCGCGGAGCGCGCGCTGCTGGCGCGTCTGCTGGCGCCGTTCACGGGAGCGCAGAGCGCGCTCGAGGTGGGCTGCGGGACCGGGCACTTCACGCGCTGGCTGGCCGACCGGCTGCCGCGCGTCGTGGGCCTGGACCGCGCGCCCGCGATGCTGGCCGAGGCTCGCCGGCACGATCCGCGCCTGCGCCTGGTGCAGGGCGACGCCCATCACCTGCCGATCCGGAGCCGGGCGGTGGATCTGGGCCTGTTCGCCCTCACGCTCGAGTTCGTCGACGATCCCGCGGTGGCGCTGGCCGAGGCGGTGCGGGTCTCGCGGCGGGGCGTGCTGGTCGTCGCGCTGAACCGCTGGAGTCTCGGCGGCTGCTCGCGACGCTGGGGGCCGGATGCCCGCCGCCCACTGCTCGGTCAGGCGCGGGACTTCTCGCTCGTCGTCCTCCGCGCGCTCACCGTGGCCGCGGCGGGCCCGCGGCTACGTCGCATCCAGTGGTCGAGCACCCTGTTCCCGCTCGGCCGCGGCGGCCTGAGCGCTCGGCTGCCGCTGGGCGATGTCATCGGCATGGCCGCGGAGCTCGAGCCCTGACGCCGTATCGTCAGCGACGCGCGAGGCTGGCCAGCGTCGACCGGATCTGCTCGAGGTGCAGCAGGTCGTGCTCGGCCCAGTGGCCGAGGATCTGGTCGATGCGGAGCGGCCGTACTCGGCGGCGGCCGGCGGCCGCGCTGGGCGGCGTGGACGGCACGGCGCACCTTCGCGCGGCAGGCGATGGCGGGGCCCGCCGTCCACTTGTCCTGATCCCAGGCAACGAGCGGGCCGCCGGGCTCGGCGGCGGCGGAACGAACGCGAAAGCCCAGCGCGATCTCGGCGTCCAGAAGATGGGCGAGGATCTCGACGACCGACCACTCGCGGGGCCGGGGGCGTCGGCGGAGGCGGGCGGCGCGGGCCCGGACGGCGCGGGCGATCCGGCGCGGCCCGGTCGCCAGAGCCGCGAGCACCGGGGCGCCGCCGAGGCGGTGGTGCGGCTGACGGCACATCGGACAGGTAGCGCGGGCCATTGCGTTCACCGGCGACTATAATACGTCCGCCATGACCTACGACATCGCCATCATCGGGGGAGGCATCGTCGGGCTGGCCACCGCCCGCGCGCTGCTGGAGAAGACGCCGTCGCTGAAGCTCGTGCTCTGCGAGAAGGAGTCCGAGCTCGGGCGCCACCAGACCGGCCACAACAGCGGCGTCATCCACTCGGGGATCTACTACAAGCCCGGCTCCTTCAAGGCGCGCCTGTGCGTGGAAGGCGCGCGTCTCATGGTGGAGTTCTGCGAGTCGCACGCGATCAAGTACGACCGCTGCGGCAAGGTCATCGTGGCGACCACCGAGGAAGAGGTGCCGCGGCTGAAGACGCTCTACGAGCGCGGTACCGCCAACGGCGTGCCGGGGCTGGCGATGATCGACGCCGGCCGCGTGAAGGAGATCGAGCCGCACGTGCGCGCGGTGGCCGGCATCCACTCCCCCAACACGGCCATCGTCGACTACGGCGAGGTGGCGGCGACGATCGGACGCGAGCTGGTCGCCAGCGGCGTGACGATCGAGTACAACTTCCCGGTCTCCGCCATCACCCACGTGCGCGGCGGCGGCCTCGCCGTCAGCACGCCGCAGCACACGATCACCGCCGGCAAGCTGATCAACTGCGCGGGGCTCTACTCGGACGTGGTGGCGCGGCTGGCCGGCGCCCGGACCGAGGCCCAGATCATCCCCTTCCGGGGGGAGTACTACTTCCTGCGGCCGGAGCGCGAGAGCCTCGTGCACGGCCTGATCTACCCGGTGCCCGACCCGGAGTTCCCGTTCCTGGGCGTGCATTTCACGCGCACGATCCACGGCGAGGTGGAGGCCGGCCCCAACGCGGTGCTCGCCTTCGCGCGCGAGGGCTATCGCTTCGCGAGCTTCCGCCCGCGTGAGTTCGCCGGCACGCTGGGCTACGCGGGCTTCTGGTCGATGGCCCGCAAGTACTGGCGCGTGGGCGCCTACGAGATGTACCGCTCGCTGTCGAAGAAGAAGTTCGTCGAGGCCCTGCAACGGCTCGTCCCCGACCTCACCGGCGACGACATCACGCCCGGCGGCGCCGGGGTGCGGGCCCAGGCGGTGCGCGCCGACGGCTCGATGCTGGACGACTTCAGCATCGCGACCGGCCCCGACTCCATCCACGTGGTGAACGCGCCGTCTCCGGCCGCCACCGCGTCGCTCTCGATCGGTCGCCACATCGCCGGGCTCGCCACCCAGACGTTCGGATTGGTCTGAAAAACACCGGGGGCTCCGGGCGCCCCCCAAACCCCCCTTGTCGCTCGGGACGCCCCGGCACAGCCGTGGCGCCCCTCGATGTCGCGATTCGTTGACAGGCGCTGAGCGCTGGCATTTCGCTACTTTAAGGTATGTTAGAGGCCGAAAACGCCTCTGTTGACAGGGGTTTGCCGATCAATTAACATTATCAGCCCATGATCAGCGTGCCTGCGCGCCGCGTAAAGCAGTTCGGCGTCGAGTTCTACCAGGCCGGCCTCACCGCGAAGGACATCGACCGCCTCGTGAAGTTCGAGGTGCTGGGCTACACCGGCGGTCCCCAGGCCGAGGCGCCCAAGGCCAAGCGCAACGCGGCGCGGGCGCGCGTGAACTGGGACATGCTGGAGCGGCGGATCAGCGAGAGCGAGACCGCCTACCAGCGTCCGGTGATCCGCCGCAAGATCGACGAGCTGGCGGCGTACTACCGCGAGTGCAAGGACGCCGCGACGCTGCCCGCCATCCCGGGCGCGGTCATCATCACCTCCGAGAAGCGCTTCACCTTCACGCCGGTCGCCGGCCACCACGATCTCGGCCTGCTGCAGATCCCCGAGGAGCACGGCGTGCTTCGCGTGCTCGACGGCCAGCACCGGCTGCTGGCACTTCACGCGCTGAGCCAGGCCGGCGAGGCCGGCGGCATCGAGGTGCCGGCGATCCTGTTCGACTCGCTGGACGCCCGGCAGACCGTCGAGCTGTTCGTGACGATCAACGCCAAGCACACGCGGCTGAATCCCTCGCACATCATCAGCCTGGCCGGCCGCAAGCTCTACCCCGATCCCAACCAGGCGCTCGCCCACGACGTCATCCGCTCGCTGAACGAGGACGACACCTCGCCACTGCACGGCGAGATCAAGATGCTCGGCACCGGGCGCGGCCGCGTGAGCCAGGCCCCGCTGGCCGAGGAGATCGTGGACTTCCTGGAGACGGTCGAGAAGGTCGGCGGTGGCGCCAAGATCCAGGAGGTGCGCTCGCACGCCAAGCGCTTCTTCCTGAACTACATCAAGGCGCTGTCCACGACGTTCCCGCAGGCGTGGGCGGGCCGCAAGTACTCGATCAAGACCGGCGCGGCGCTGCGCGCCTTCATCCGCACCGCCCCCGACATCATGGCCCGGGCCCGGGAGCTGCGGCGCGACGCCTACGACCTCAACGCCATCCGCGAGGCGATCAAGCCCTGGGGTGAGCGCCTGCGCGATCGGCGCTTCGAGACCGAGGGCGAGTGGAAGCTGAAGCTCGCCGGCGGCACCCGGGGGACGGTCGATGCGCTAACCCGCGAACTGCGTGACGCGCTTCGGTAGCTCGAAGGGGAGCTTTGCCGCTCGAACGTGGTTGATCTAGCGCGAACTCGCCAAGTCTAGAAACGCGGCGATGATTCGATCGGGCAGTGCGGCGGCGCGCTGCCCGCTGCCCCAGCCCAGGTCGTGGCCTCCGGTGACTGACAGCAGCGCCGTCCTTGCGGAAATCAGCGCGCGCGCGTTCTCGAGTTCCTCGAGGGTGCCGAAGGGGTCGGTGGTGCCGTGGACGAACAGGGTTGGTGTTTGGAGGCGCGGCAGGTGCTCGGTGCGGAGGTTGTGCGGCTTACCCGGAGGGTGGAGGGGATAGGACTGCAGCAGGAGCGCGCTCGCCAGCGCAGAGTCAGCGGCGAGCAGCATCGAGGCTTGGCGGCCGCCGTAGGAGTGACCGCCGAGGAAGAGGCGGCGGGTGACGCGGGTGCGCAGGACGGCGAGCGCGGCGCGCAGGCCCTCGCGGTCACGGGCGGCGCCGGCGGGTGACGGAGCGCCGCGCGGGCGCGCCTGGCGAAAGGGCAGATCGCAGCGCAGGACGGTGACGCCGCGGGCGGCGAAGGCTTCCGCGACGGCCACCAGGAGCGGCGCGTCCTTGTTGCCGCCGGCGCCGTGGGTGAGGACGAGGCCGTCGGGGCCGGCGGCGGGATGCAGCACGCCGCGCACGGGCGGATCGCCGGCGACCTCGATCGGCTCGAGGCCCACGGCCGCGCTCAGCGGCCGGCGGGCGGGGTCGCGGGCAGGATGGCCGAGCCCGACTTCGAGGCGGGGTCGCGCCGGGGCCAGCGGCCGGCGTCGACGGCGGTGAGGAAGTCGAGCACGGCGCGGTTGAAGAGGTCGGGCTCTTCCAGGTTGATCGCGTGGCCGGAGTTCGGGATCACGACCAGGCCCGCGCCGCGGATCTTGCGCTTCATGAAGATCGCCGGCTCCAGGCACGGCTCGTCCTCGTCACCGGTCATGATCAAGGTCGGCACCTCGAGGCGTTCCAGCTTCGTCTCGAGCTCGAAGATCGACGGCCGCCGGCGTTGCACGCCGCGCATGGTGTTGGCGTGGCCGCGGGCGGAGCCGGCCGCGAACCGGTCGTAGAACTCCTGCCAGCCGACCGGGTCCTTGGCGATGAACTGCACCCGCGTCGGCCCCCGCGTATAGAACTCGGCGACCCGGGCCATGCCGCCCTGCTCGAACTGGGCCACGACGTGATCGGTGTCCCTGTGGAAGGTCGCGCGGTCGGCGCTGACGCTGCCGTAGCCGGCGCCGCCCACGGTGAGCGACAGCGCGCGCTCGGGGAACATGAGGCCGAAGTGCAGCGTCGCGTAACCGCCCATCGAGAGGCCGACGACGTGCGCCTTCGCGAGCTTCAGGTGATCGAGGATCGCCTTGATGTCCTCGGCGGCCTGGGCCTGCGAGTAGCGCTCGGGATCCTCCGGCACGTCGGAGGGCGGGTAGCCGCGCGCGTTGAACGCGATCGTGCGATAGCGCCGGGCGAAGAACTTCACCTGCGCCGCCCAGCCCTTGATGTCGTCGGCGAACTCGTGGACGAAGACGATCGGCGTGCCCTGCCCGACCTCTTCGTAGTACAGCTTGACGCCGTCAGCGGCGCTCGCGTGTGGCATCAGTGGCTCACTCGCTCCAGGGGAAGTTCACCTCGAGGATGTCGAACGTCTTCTTGCCGTTGGGGAGCTGGGCGGTGACGGTGTCGCCGACGCGCTTGCCGATGAGCGTACGGGCCAGCGGCGCCAGCACCGAGATGCGGCCCTTGGTCGGATCGGCCTCGTCGGAGCCGACGATCCAGTAGCGCACCTCCTTGCCGGCCTCGTCCTCGAGGCGTACGGTGGAGGCGAACGTCACGCGGTCGCCGCCCGTCGGCACGTCGATCACCTCGGCGGCGCCCACCTTGCCGTCGAGGTCGTTGATACGTCCCTCGGTGAAGCTCTGTTTCTCGCGGGCCGCGTGGTACTCGGCATTCTCGGAGAGATCGCCGTGGGCGCGCGCCTCCGCGATCGCCTTGATGATGGCCGGGCGCTCCACGCGCTTGAGCCGCTCGAGCTCCCCCTTGAGCTTGTCGTAGCCGGCTCGGGTCATCGGGGTCCGCGGCATCGCCATGCGGGTACGTTAACACGAGCCACGAACGGCTCAAGCGTCAGCAAGCGACGTGCCCGCGAGTACGATGGCGGGCCTCTTGCTGCATATCCCTTGAATTCACGCGACGCTTCAGATCGCGCGAAGGGGGAGGAACACACATGCGCGCAATAGTCGGAATCGTGGCGGCCGCGCTCCTGCTGGCGACGGTGGCCGTCGCATCGGCGCAGGTGGAGACGGGAACGGTGGTCCGCGTCGACCCGCAATGGAACGTGGTCGTGCTCGAGGACGGACGGATGTACCGCGTGACGCCGAACACGCTGCTGGTCGTCGACAACCAGCCGGCCCACCTCACCGCGCTGGCTCCGGGGCAGCGCGTCCTGATCCAGTCCGGGGAGGTCGTCATCCTCCGCAACGGCCAGTACGTCGCGGTGGCTCCGGCGCCTCCGGTCGTGGCCCAGGGTCCGGCCGTGATCACTCAGGTGCCCGCGCCCGCGACGGCGGTGCCCATCGGCGTCCGGCAGACCATCCGCGGAACGGTCACCGCGGTCGACTCGGATGGCGAAGTGAAGATCAAGACCGACCGCGATTCCTTCGAGATCAAGGTGCCGACCGAGGCCCTGCGCCAGATCAAGAAGGGCGACCACGTGACGCTCGACGTGATGATCACCCCGCCCGGCGCGCCCTCGGCGTCACCGGCCATCCGCTAGAGGAGGTCGATCAGCACCTTCATGACGGGGCCGCCGCGCAACGCCTCCTCCATGCCGTGCTGGAGTGACGGGAGCGGCAGGCAGTGGGTGACGAGCGGGGCGAGCGAGACGGCGCCGCTGGTGGCCAGGGCGATCGCCTCCACCCAGTCCTCGCGCGCGTAGAGACGGCTGCCGTGCATGGTGAGCTCGCGGGCGAAGAATCGGTAGAGGTCGACGGGCAGCGGCTCGCCGTGGATGGCGACCATGCTGATCGTGCCCCACACGCGGACGAGCGCGGTCATCACGCGCACGGCGGCGGGATTGCCGGTGACCTCGAACACCACGTCGGCGCCGTCGCCGCCGGTCCACGCCTCCACGACGGACGTCAGATCGTGATCCGGCTCGGCGACGTCGATGCGGAGCTTGCGGAGGATCTCGATGCGGAACGGGTTGATCTCGCTCACCAGCACGCGGGCGCCGCGGTGGCGGGCCACCATCGCGATCAGCGCGCCGATCGGCCCGCCGCCGATGACCAGGACGGCGTCGCCCGCCTTCACCTCGGCCCGGCGGACGTCGTGGGTCGCCACCGCCAGCGGCTCGATCACCGCCGCCTCGTCGTCGCTGAGCGTGACGGGTACGCGCAGGATCCGATCGGTCGGCACCGTCCAGTACTCCTGCATCCCGCCGGGGTCCTCGACACCGAGCACCCGGAGGCGATAGCAGAGGTAGGCGGCGCCCATGCGGCAGGCCCGACAGTCGCCGCACATCCGCAGCGGCTCCACCACGACGCGCTCGCCCGCGTGAAAGCCCGACGCCCCCGGCGCCTCGGCGATCTCCGCCAGCGTCTCGTGGCCGATGACGCCGCCGCGCGGGATGCGGTGGTCGAGGTGCCCCTGGAAGATGTGCAGATCGGTGCCGCAGATGCCGACGCGTCGCACGCGCAGCAGTGCCTCCCCGGGCCCCGGCGTGGGCATGGGGGCGGTACCGATGCGGAACCGTCGATCGCCCTCGTAGAACGACGAGCGCATCAGCCGCGCCCCGGCGCGCGCTGCTGGCCGATGACCTCGATCTTGGAATCCGCCCGCGCGGCCAGGACCCAGCGCTCCCACGTGGCGCTCTGCTTCTGGTTGGTCAGCTCGCGTTGCAGCTTCTCGCGCTCGGCCGGGTCCACCGGACCCGCCGGGGCGCGCTCGAGAACCTTCACCACGTAGTAGCCCTGGGGTGTCTTCACCGGGGTGCTCATCGCACCGGCCGGCGTCTGCAGGGCGGCCACCTGCACGTCGCCGGGCAGCTTCTCGGCCGGCTTCGCGCGCGAGAAGCGCGCGGCGTCGCCGAAGGTGGCGCCGGCCTTGCGGGCGGCGGCCTGCAGATCACCGCCCTTGGCCTCGTCGGCGAGCTGCTTGACGCGGTTGGCGGCAACGGTCTCGGCCTTGCTCCGCTTCACGGCCGCCGTCACGCGGTCACGGATCTCGGCCAGCGGCGGGACGCCGGGCGCGATCGTGTCCGTCACCTTGAGCACGACCCAGCCGGCCGGCGTGTTGACCGGCGGCGTGACGCCGCCGATGGCGAGGCCGAACGCCGCATCCTCCAGCGTGTCGGTGCCGGGCATGCCGGGCGGCCGGCCGATCTTCGTCATCGTCGTCTCCACGGGCGTCAGCCCCAGCTTGCGCGCCTCGGCCGTGAAGTCCTTGGCCGACTGCAGGGCGGGCCGGACCTCGTCGGCCTTCGCCTTGGCGGCGCGGTCGGCCGCCTCGGCGGCGAGGCGGTCGCGGATCTGCGGCCCGACCTCCTTCATCGGCTTGCGCGAGGCCTCGCGGGCGTCGGTCACCTTGATCGCGTGGAAGCCGAACGGGGTGCGCACGGGCTCGGCGCTGATCTCGCCCTTCTTGAGGGCGAACAGCGCCTGGTCGAACTGGGGCACCATCATGCCGGGGCTCACCCAGCCCAGGTCGCCGCCCGTGTCCTTGGAGCCGGGATCCTCCGAGACCTCGCGGGCGAGCTTGCCGAAGTCCTCGCCGGCCTTCGCGCGCTTGATCACGGCGGCGATCTTCTCGCGGGCGCGGTCCTCGGCCTCGCTGCCGCCGGTCTCCCCCACCCGCACCAGCGCGTGACTGGCCTGGAGCTGCCGCGGCGTCTCGAAATCCTTGATGTGCTCGGTGTAGTACTTCTCGACCTCGGCGTCGCTCAGCTTCGGCGTGAAGTCCTTGGCCACCAGGGTCACGTACTGCACCTTGCGCCGCTCGGGCTGCTTGAACTCGTCGGGGTGCGTCTTGAGGTACTCGGCCAGCTCCTCGTCGCCGGCGGTGGCGGCGGTCACCAGCGGGGCCAGCTCGACCAACGCCCAGGCCGTGCGTACCTCCTCGCGGCGCAGCCCCCACGCCTGCTCGACCTCGGCGTCGGTCACGCGCACGCCCCCCACGATCAGGCGCTGCACCTTGCGCAGGGTCAGGTGGCGGCGCAGCTCGCGCTCGGCCTCGGCGCCCCGCGCTTGCAGGAAGCGGCGGTAGCGGTCCATCGAGAAGCGCCCGTTGTCCTGGAACTCGCGCATCGCGTGCACGGAGGCGTTGAACTCCTCGTCGCTGAGGCCCAGCCCCTCCTTCTGCGCGCGCTGCACCACGGCCGCCTCGGTCACCAGCTCGTCGACGACGCGCGAGGGCAGGCCGAGCTGCTCGGCCAGCTCCGCGGTGAGGCGGCCCTGGTTCCCCCGCGAGTACATCTCGAGGTAGCCCTGGAAGCGGTCCTGGTATTGCCGGCGCGAGATCGTCTCGCCGTTGACGGTCGCCACCGCGTCCGCGCGCTCGGGGCCCTTGTCGAACCCGCTCGAGCCGAACACGAACAGCGAGGCCACGAACGCGGCGATCACCACCAGCAGACCGACTTGGAGTCCCCTGCGATAGCGGCGCATGAGCGTGATCATCGAAACTCCTTGGTCCCGATTCTTACTCGTCCCGCTCAGGCATCGGCGGTCGCGGTCCGCGCGCGCCCTCTTCGGGCACGACCCGCCGGGCCACCGTGATGAACCCGGTGTGGGCGACCATGCGGTGGAACGGCCGGACCGACATGCCGTCGATGTTCCAGGGCCGCACCAGCGTCTCGAACGTCTCCACCAGCGCCCACGTGCGCTCGCGGTTGAGCGCCTCGGCGGTCTGGTGGGACTGGATGATCGTGGGCACGTAGCTCAGGAAGATGCCGCCGGGACGGAGCACGCGGGCCACCGCCTCCGTGAGCTTCCACGGCTCCGGCAGGTCGAGGACGACGCGATCCACCGGCTCCTCGTCGGCCAGGCCCTCCTCGACGGGGATCAGCCGCACGGTCAGATTGGTGACCTCACCCACCCGCATGTGGATGTTGGCGACCGCGCGCCGCGCGAATTCCTCACGCTGCTCGAAGGTGATCACGCGCCCGTCGGGCCCGACCGCGCGCAGCAGCGCCAGCGTGAGGGCGCCGGAGCCGGTGCCGGCCTCGAGCACGCGGCAGCCGGGATAGACGTCGGCCCAGAACAGGATCATCGCCAGGTCCTTGGGATAGATGACCTGGGCGCCGCGCGGCATCTCCAGCACGAACTCGGCGAGCGTGGGCCGCAGGGCCAGGTAGCGCAGCCCCATCGACGAGCGCACCCACGAGCCCTCCGGTTGTCCGATCACGGCGTCGTGAGTGATCCAGCCGCGGTCGGAGTGGAACGTCTCCGACTTGCGCAGGAAGATCAGGTGACGCTTCCCGCGCTGGTCGCTGAGCAGGACCTGCTCACCGTCCTGGAAGGGGAGCCGCTCGTTCACGCGGCAGCGTCGCGCGGCGCCGGCAGCATGCGCGTCAGGGCGAAGGCCACCAGCGGCATCAGCGCGCTGATCCACAGCGCCGTCGGCACGCCCCAGCGGTCGGCCACCCAGCCGAGCGCCGCCACGCCGGCGCCGCCGAGCCCGATGGCGAAGCCGACGATCAGCCCCGACGCCAGGCCGGCGTTGCGCGGCATGTAGGCCTGGCCCAGCACGACCGATACCGAGAAGCTGGAGGTGAGCACGCCGCCGAAGAGGCCGAGCATGACGAAGGCCAGGGCGCCGCTGGAGAGCAGGAACAGCACGCCGAACGGCAGCGCCGCCAGCAGCACCCACGTCATGAACGCGCGCGGTCCCACGCGGTCGGCCATCGGCCCCGCGATCATGGTGCCGAGCGCGCCCGAGCCGAGGAACACGAAGAGCAGCACGCCGACCACGCGGGGGTCGGCCTTCAGCGTGTCGACGTAGTAGAACGGCACGAACGTCGTGAACCCCAGCGACGTCCACGCGCGGACGGACACGACCAGGATCAGCAGGGCCATGGCGCCCGGCATGTTCGCGGCTTCGCTCCGGGCCCGGACCATGCGCGGCGTGGTCATCTCGCGCGTGAAGAGCGGCAGCGCCGCCAGGAGCAGCAGTCCGACGAGCGCCGCCGGGACCAGCATGCCGAGCGTCCCGGCGGCGCCGAAGCCGATGACCAGGAAGGTCATCAGCGGCGGCCCCACCGCGATCCCGATGTTGCCGCCCAGCGAGAACCAGGACAGCGCGGTCGCCTTGCGATCGCCACCCACCACCGTGGCCGTCTTGTACCCCTCGGGATGCCACGCCGCCACGCCGAGGCCCATCACCACCACGAGCGCCAGCACGCCTTCGTACCCCGGCGCCAGCCCGAGGAGCGCGACGCCGGCGCCGGCGATGAACACCGACACCGGCAGGATCCAGCGCCGCGCGATCTGATCGGAGAGGTACCCGAACAGCGGCTGGATGATCGAGGAGGTCAGGTTCGCCGCCAGCACGATCATCGCGACCTGCGCGTAGGACAGCGCATGGATCTGCTTGAGGAACGGCAGCACCGCCGGCAGCGAGCCCTGGGAGACGTCGATCACGAAGTGACCGAGCGCCAGGAGCCCGATGAGCTTGGTGTGCGGCCTGGCGCGCTCGACGGCGACGGCGAACGGCGCGACGGCCGTCGCCTCGTAGGCCGCCGGCTTGGAATCAGCCATGACCAGCCAATGGTACACTACCGCCCGGCATGGACGAACCCGCGCGGGTTTCCGGCGCGCCGGGACGCCTCACCGTTCGCAAGCTCGGTCACGTCTCCCTCTTCGTCCGCGACCTCGACGCCACCCGACGCTTCTATCGCGACGTCCTCGGCCTCGCCGAGACCGGCACCGGCAAGGGTGGGCGCATCGTGTTCTTCTCGGCCGGCGTTCAGCACCACGATCTCTCCTGCGAGCTGGCCCGGGCGGAGGGCCCCGGCCCGCAGCCCAAGGGCGTGCCGGGCCTCTATCATGTCGCGTTCACCGTCGGCGACTCACTCGACGATCTCGCCGCCGCCCGCCGCTGGGTGGAAGCGCATGGGCTCACGCCGTTCGGAGAGTACGAACGCGGCTTCTGCATCCGCGACCCCGACGGCCACGAGATCGAGCTGTACGTGGAGTCGCCGCCACGCGCCTAACCTGGACTATGCATGAACGTATACGCATCACGGGCGGGCGGCGCCGGGTGTGGCCTCTCTCCCCGGCGTGCCTTCCGATGGCGAGCCGTTGCCGACGCGCTCGCGCCGGGCGTGGCGAAGCGCCACGCGACATCGTTCATGAATAGTCCGCGCTAGGTCAGGCGCTTCCTCACGACGGCGGAGAACGCCTCCGAGACGACGACGATCGCGAGGATCACCGTCAGGATCAACCCCACCCGGCTCCACTCCAGCCCCAGGATCGACTCGTTCAGCGCGAAGCCGATGCCGCCGGCGCCGACGAGGCCGAGCACGGTCGACTCGCGGATGTTGATGTCCCAGCGGTAGACGCACACGCCGGCGAAGACCGGCCGTACCTGCGGCACGATGGCGTAGGCCAGCACGCGCCAGCGATCGGCGCCGGTGGCGACGACGGCCTCGACCTGCCCGCGGTCGATCTCCTCGATGCCCTCGGCCAGGAGCTTGGAGACGAAGCCGATCGAGCGCACCGCCACCGCCAGCACGCCGGCCAGCGAGCCGGGGCCGACGACGATGATGAAGATGAGCGCCCAGATGAGCGTGTCCACCGAGCGGCTGACGACCATCACCAGCCGGGCCGCCGCGTAGGTCGTGCGGTTGAACGTGGTGTTGAGCGCGGCCAGGAAGGCGACCGGCAGCGAGAGCGCGACGGCCAGCGCGGTGCCGACGGTCGCGATGTTGATCGTCTGCAGCGTGGGACCGACGAGCGCACCGGCGAACGACCACTCCGGCGGGAACATCCGGCCGACCAGATCGCCGATCTGGCTCGGCGCGTCGGCGACGTAGTCCCAGCGGATGCCCAGGCGCGCCAGCATCCAGGCGGTGAGCGCCGCCAGGGCGAGCTGGGCCCCGAGGCGGCCGGCGCGCTGCAGGGGCGTGTACCGCCGCCACGTGGCCGGCACGGCCTATTGCACCCCGCGGCGCGCCAGCGCGCTCACCGCTTCCCCCGCCAGCACGATGCCCACGATCACCAGCAGGATGGCCAGGACGAAGTCGTAGTCGTAGCGCGAGAAGGCGTTGTAGAGGGTGGCGCCGATGCCGCCGGCGCCGACGATGCCGATGATCGTGGACTGGCGCAGGTGGATGTCCCACTGGTAGATCGTCAGCCCGATGATCCGCGGCAGCACCTGCGGCAGCACGGCGTAGAGCAGCACGGCGCCACGGCCGGCGCCCGTCGCCCGCACCGCCTCGATCTGGCCCCGGTCGATCGTCTCGATCTGCTCGGCCAGCAGCTTGCCGAAGAAGCCGACCGAGTTGATCGTCAGCGTCAGCACGCCGGCCAGCGGCCCGAAGCCGACCGCCTTCACGAACAGGATCGCCACGATCAGCTCATGGAAGGTACGGCCCAGGGTGATGACGCCGCGGCCCCCCGCGTAGACGGTGACCGGCACCACGTTGCGGGCGGCCAGCACGGCCACCGGGATGCCGAGCAGCACGCCGAGGAGCGTCGACAGCGTCGCCATCTCGATCGACTCGACGATGCCCGACAGCAGCAGCCCGCTCCGGCTGAAGTCCGGCGGAACGGCCCGGGCCACCACCGTTCCGATCCGGGACAGACCGCGGGCTACCCGCTCGGGATTCACCTCCAGGCTGACGACGTTCCAGGCGAGGAAGGCGGCGAACGCGAGCCACACCACGGAGCCGAGCCACGGCCGGGGCCAGATCGACGGCGGGCGCCACGCGCGCGCCGGGGCGTTCATCGACCCGGCTCGGGCGTCGCCGGCGCGGCGCCGTAGATCCGCTCGAGCGTCGCGGCGGTGAGCCCGGCGACGGCGCCGTCGTAGACGATCTCCCCGGCGCGCATGCCGATCACCCGCCGCGCGAACAGCCGGGCCAGCGGCACGTCGTGGATGTTCACGAGCGCGGGGATGCCGTCCTCGGCCGCCAGCTCCACGATGAGGCGCATGACGGCCTCGGACGTGCGCGGGTCGAGGCTGGAGGTCGGCTCGTCCACGAGCAGGATGCGCGGGCGCTGCACGAGCGCGCGGGCGATGCCGACGCGCTGCCGCTGGCCGCCGGAGAGCGCGTCGGCGCGCTTGTTCTCGAACCCCTCCAGGCCGACGCGGGCGAGCGTGCGGTAGGCGGCCTCGACGTCCTCGGACGGAAACCGCCGTCGCCAGGCCCGCCAGAGCGAGACGGAGCCGAGCCGGCCGGAGAGCACGTTCTCCATCACGGTCAGGCGCTCGACCAGGTTGAACTCCTGGAAGATCATCGCCATGCGCCGCCGGGCCTGGCGCAGGGCGGGGCCGGCCAGCGTGGTGATCTCCTCGCCGTCCAGCTGCACGGAGCCACGGTCGGGCTCGACCAGCCGGTTGAGGCAGCGCAGCAGGGTGGACTTGCCGGCCCCGGAGGAGCCGATGATGAAGACCGCGTCGTGCCCCTCGACGGTGAGGGAGACCCCGCGGAGCGCCTGGTCGCCGGTCGGATAGGTCTTGGCGAGGTCGGTGACGGCCAGCAATTAGTCGCGCGAGGGCTTCTGCAGGCGCTTGTACTCGTCGGAGTCCCTGGTGAACGTCACGCCGTTGGCCTTGAGCACGGCCAGCACCGGCTCCCAGTCGCGGGCGTAGGCGAGCGGCATGAAGCCGACGCGCGGCTTGAACTCCTTGCCCACGCTGGTGCCCTCGAACTTGAAGGAGTGAAATGCCTCCTTGATCTTCTCGACCAGCTTCGGCTCGAGGTTGTGGGCGTGCACGAAGCCGGCCGTCGGGAACGGTGGCGACGCCCACACGACCTTGTAGTCGCTCTCCTTGAGGACGTTGCGGGCGGCCATGCGCTGCATGACGGTGTCGGCCACCACGGCGGCGTCGTAGTCGCCGTTGATCACGCCGAGCGCGCTGGAGTCGTGCTTGCCCGAGTAGGCGATCTGGTAGTCCTTGCCCGGCACCACGCCCAGCTTCGAGAAGAAGTACACCGGCGCCTGGTGGCCGGAGTTCGAGGTCTGGGAGACGTGGGCCACGCGCTTGCCCTTGAGGTCGGCCACCGTCTTGATCTTGTCGTTCTTCGCGCCGGCGATGAGCCACACGTGGTAGGCGCTGAGCCCCTGCGGGGTTCTCATGATCGAGAACGGCACGGCCCCGGCCAGGTTCACGGCGTAGACGACCGAGCCGGTCGAATAGGCGGCGATGTGCAGCCGGCCCGAGCGCATCGCCTCGATCTGTGCCGCATAGTTCTGGAGGCCAAAGAACTTCGCCTTCTTGCCGGTGACCTTCTCCAGGTGCTTGACGAAGTCGCTCCACGCCGTCTCGTAGACGGCGGGGTCCTCGACCGGCACGTAGGTGAAGATCAGCGTCTCGGGGCTGATGAGCTTGCCCTTGTCCTTCGGCGGATCGGCGATGAGGTCGCGGTCCTCGTCGCAGTAGAGCGCGTCGAGATCGCCGCGGTGCGCGCACGACTGGGCGGCGGCGAGGCCGCCGGCCGCCACGACCACCACCACCATCACCAGCGCGAGCAGGGACCGGAGCGACGTGGTCATGGGCGCCTACCGCGAGATCGTCAGGCGCTCGCGCCCGTAGTGGTCCGCGTCCTGCCACGGCTTGCCCTCGGCGAAGCGCGAGGCGCGGAACGGCCGGAGGTCGCGCGGTGCGAGGCTGGTCCCGTGCGACGATCCACTCGGCCAGGCACCGGCCGATGGCCGGCGACGTCTTGAACGAGGTGCCCGAGTCGCCCAGCATGCCCCAGAGCCCCTGCGGCGCCGGGAGGCGGTCGATGATCGGCCGGCCGTCGGGGCTCATCATGATCATGCCCGCCCAGCCGCCGCGCATCGTCGCCTCCGCGAAGGCGAGGCCAGCGGGCCGCGAGCGTCTGCGCGGCACCGCGCCACGTAGTCTGCGTCCACGCCCTCGTCGAACTTCTCGGGGTCGCCGTGAGCCACGCCCAGCTCGACGCCGATGAGCGTCGAGGCGCGCCCCTCGGGCCGCATCCACGCCTTGTGGATCGCGTCGATCACGACCGGATGGCGCTGCGTGAAGCCGGCCGGCCAGCGGAAGATCGAGACCTGGATGCGGTGCGGGCGCGAGGCCGTAGTCGAGGCCGAGCGGCGCGAGCAGCGTCGATGGACCAGGCGCCGGGCGACGATCACCACCACCGGCGCCTCGATGCGTCCGGCGGTCGTCTCCACGCCGGTCACCTGGGCGCCGCTCGGTCACGACACGCGGAGGACCTCGCACGTCCGTCTCGATCGTGGCGCCGCGACTGCCGGGCCGCCTCGGCGAACGCGAAGGCCGTGGCCGTCGGGATCGGCGAAGCCGGAGTCGGCCTCCCAGGCGGCCGCGCCGACGTCGTCGACGCGCAGCCCGGGCAGGATCTCGCGCACCTCGTCCGGCGTGATGACGCGGGTGTTGATGCCGAGGCGCTGCTGTCGCGTCGACGTTGCGCCGGAGCGCCGCCGCGTAGCGCGGTGACCGACGAGCTGCACGAAGCCGACGCGCTCGAAGCCGCAGTCGCCGCCCGACGATCTCGCCGAAGTTGCGGAAGACCTTGAGGCTCTCGTGGGCCAGGCGCGACTCGGCCTCGTTGGTGTAGTGCATCCGCACCAGCGAGCCCGACTTGCCGGTGGCGCCCGCGGCCAGCTGCCGCCGCTCGAGCAGCATCGACGTTGCGGACGCCCAGCAGGGTCAGGTGGAAGGCGGTGCTGGTCCCGTTGGCCCCGCCGCCGATCACGACGACGTCGGCTGTCCTGTGTCATCCGGTGTCGCGGAATTCTAGCACTGGCTCATAGTGCCGAGCACGACGCTTGACAGGACCGCGCGCAGCGTCGAGAATAGGCGCACGTTCCGCGCTGTCGCCAGGACCGCCGGCGCGGGCCATGCGTCCCCAATCGCCGAAGGAGGTGCGTATGAGTCAGACTCACACGACGCGAACTCCTGAAGGGCGCGGCCACGCTGGGCGCGGCCGCCGCCGCGGCCCCCGCGCTGGGCCGGCCCGGCCCAGGCCCAGACCACGCAGAAGCGCGAGCTGGTGGTGGCCCAGGGCGGCGACATCGCGACGTTCGACCCGCACATCAGCACCTCGTCGAACGACATCCGCGATCTCCTTCAACATCTTCGACAACCTGACGGCCCGGCACCCGGACGGCAAGCTGCACCCGGGCCTGGCCACCGAGTGGAAGCTCCAGGGCCAGACGACGTGGGTCTTCAAGATCCGCCCGGGCGTGAAGTGGCACAACGGCGATCCGTTCACCGCCGCCGACGCCAAGTGGAGCATCGAGCGGACGTACGACCCCGCGCACAAGACCCGGGTGAACACCGTCTTCACCACGATCGACCGCATCGAGGCGCCCGACGCCGACGACCGCTCATCATCCACACCAAGAAGCCCGACCCGCTGCTCCCCGCGCGCCTGGCCTTCTACGGCGGCCAGATGGTCCCCAAGAAGTACATCGAGGCGGTCGGCGCCGACGGCTTCAACGCAGCAAGCCGGTGGGCACGGGCCCGGTGCGGTTCGTGTCGTGGACCAAGGACGACCGGGTCGTGCTCGAGGCCAACGGCGACTACTGGGGCGGCAAGCCCGACTTCGACCGCATGGTCATGCGCGCCGTGCCGGAGATGGCGCCGCGCGTGGCCGCGCTCGCTCAAGGGCGAGGTGGACATCGTCACGCAGCTACCGCCCGACCAGGGCGAGCGGGTGAACGCCAACGCCTCCACCGCGGGTGGCGGGCGCGCTCTACGCCGGCCTCTACGTGCTCGCCGTCAACAGCAAGGTGAAGCCGCTGGACAACCCGCTCGTCAAGCAGGCGCTGTCGCTGGCCATCGACCGCGAATCTCATCGTCAAGGAGCTGTGGCGCGGCCGCGGCATCGTGCCGAGCGGCCCCATCGCCAAGGGCGACAACCACTTCGACGCCTCGCTGCCCCCGCTCGCCTACAACCCCAAGGAGGCGCGCGAGCGGCTCAAGAAGGCCGGGTACAAGAGCGAGGAGATCGTCATCGAGACCACCTCGGGCTACATCGCCAACGACAAGCCCATGGCGGAGGCCATCGTGGCCATGTGGCGCGACGTCGGCATCAACGCCAAGGTCGAGGTCGTCGAGTACTCCGTGCGCGCGCAGAAGAACCGCGACAAGACCTTCAAGGGCGCTGTGGTGGTCCGATCCGACCTCGACGCTCGGCGATCCCGACGGCATGATGTGGCGGCTGCTCGCGCCGGGCGGGCCGCAGGACTACTGGCGCCACGCGGAGTTCGACGAGCTGGGCGAGGCGGCGCGCTTCTCGGTGGACGAGAAGTTCCGCGGCGAGGCGTACAAGGAGATGACCAAGATCTTCCTCGAGCACTTCCCGTGGATCCCGATCATCCAGCCCTACGAGGACTACGGGCTGCAGAAGCACGTGGAGTGGACGCCGAACCCGAACCAGCGCTCGAGATCCGGCGCTTCAACTTCAAGTTCCGCCGGGCCTGGAGACGCACCGGGCCGGGGCCCCGCGGCCCCGGCCTGCCTCCATGCGCGTCCTCGTCGCGCTTCCTCGGTTCGCCGCCTGCTCGCGCCCTCGTCGCGCTCTGGCTCGTCTCCACCGTCGTCTTCGTCGTCATGCGGCTCTCCGGCGACCCGGTGCCGCTGCTGCTGCCGCCCGACGCCCCGCGCAGCGAGTATCTTCCGCGTCGCGCGCGAGCTGGGCCTCGACCGGCCGCTGCCCGTGCAGTACGCCGTCTTCCTCGGCAACGTCCTGCGCGGCGACTTCGGCCGCTCGCTCCACTTCCGGGAGTCGGCGATGCGCGGTGGTGATGGGCGACCTGCCCGCCACGCTCGAGCTGGGCCTCACCGCGTTCGTGCTGGCCGTCGTCGTCGCCGTGCCGGTCGGCCTGCTCTCCGCCGTCAAGCGCAACTCGGCTGCTCGACCACGGCGGCGATGGGCCTCGCCCTCGTCGGTCAGTCGGCGCCCACGTTCTTCCTCGGCATCCTGTTCATCCTGCTGCTCTCGCTGAAGGCCGGCTGGCTGCCCACCTCGGGCCGCGGCGGCTGGGAGCACCTGGTGCTGCCGGCGCTGACGCTCGGCGCCTTCGCGATGGCCTCGATCGCGCGCCTCACCCGCTCGGCCGTGCTCGAGGTGCTGCGGCCGGACTACATGCGCACCGCGCGCGCCAAGGGCCTCTCCGAGATCCTCGTCGTCGCCAAGCACACGTTCAGGAACGCGGCGCTCCCCATCCTGACCATCACCGGGCTGCAGTTCGGCACCCTGCTCGGCGGCGCCGTCGTCACCGAGACGGTGTTCGCCTGGCCAGGCATCGGGCGGCTGGCGATCCAGTCGATCTACAACCGCGACTATCCGGTCGTGCAGTGCGTCGGTGTTTCTCTCGGCCGTGCTCTTCATCGTCCTCAACCTCGTCATCGACGTGATCTATGGCCTCCTCGATCCCCGCATCCGTCGCCCGCTGAGGTCCCCGCCGCGCCGGTCGCCGACGCCCGCGGGGGCCGGGCGGCGCCGGCGCACGCGGCGGCTGGTCCTGGCCGGCAGTCTGTTCGTCCTGGCCCTGATCCTCGTCGCTGCCGCCGCCCCGTGGATCGCGCCCCAGGACCCGACGCGGCAGTCCCTGCGGGCGCGCCTGGTGGCGCCGACGCTGGAGGCGGCCGACGGCAAGGCGCACCTGCTCGGCACCGATCACCTGGGCCGCGACGTGCTCTCGCGCATGATCTACGGCGCGCGCGTCTCGCTGCTGGTCGGCTTCGCGGCGGTCGCCGTGGGCGGCCTCGTCGGCGCGCTGCTCGGGCTCGTCGCCGGCTATCCGGGGCGGCTGGGTCGACACCGTGATCATGACGGTCGCCGACGCCCAGCTCGCCTTCCCGTTCATCCTGCTGGCCATCGGCATCATCGCGGTGCTGGGCCCGTCGTTCCCCACGCTCGTCGTGGTCATCGGGCTCTCGGGCTGGATGAGCTACGCGCGCGTCCTGCGCTCGCAGGTGCTGGTCCTGCGCTCGCGCGAGTTCGTGGAGGCCATCCACGCCCTCGGCGGCTCGATGCCGCGGGTGATCGCCCGCCACATCGTGCCGAACATCCTCTCCTCGCTGGTCGTCATCGCCACGCTCGAGCTGGCCCGCGCCATCGTGCTGGAGGCGACGCTGTCGTTCCTGGGCCTGGGCGTGCAGCCGCCGACGCCGTCCTGGGGCGGGATGGTCCAGGAGGGGCGCGAGTACCTGGACAGCGCGTGGTGGATCTCGACCGCCCCCGGCCTGCTGCTGATGCTGACCTCGCTGGTCGTGAGCCGCACCGGCGACTGGCTGCGCGACCTGCTCGATCCCACGCTGCGGGGGGAGTAGACGGTGGACATCGAGAAGACGCTGAAGTGGATCGGCGCGATCGTCACGCTCGGCGGCCTCGCGCTCGGCGTGATGAACTACCTGGCGACGGTCCGCAAGGACGTCGAGACCCGGAACCTCGAGGCGCGCAAGACCTACCTCACGCGCCAGCTCGACCTCTACACGGACGCCACGCGGGCCGCGGCCAAGATCGCCATCCTGGCGCCGGAGTCGGCCGAGTACACCAAGGCGCTCAACCGGTTCTGGGAGCTGTACTGGGGCGAGCTGTCGATGGTCGAGAACCGCGAGGTCGAGGGCGCGATGCGGCAGATGGGTGACTGTCTCAACGGCAACTGCAGCGGCTGTCCTCACCTGCGGCGCTGCTCGCTCGACCTGGCCCACGCCTGCCGGCGGTCGCTGGCCGAGTCGTGGGGCGTTCCGGACTGGCGGTACTGACCTACGCGGACCCGACCGCCACCTTCTCGTGCAACGCGCTGAGGATCTCGTCGATCGCCGCCGAGGCCCACAGATCGAAGAAGGGCGAGGCCTGCAGGGCCGCGAACTCGCGCATGCCGCGCTCGTGGGCCTGAGCCTTCGTCTCGCCGGGCCGGGCCGCCTGCTGGTGGCTGCGGATCCGGTCCTTGCGGTACATGGCCGGGTACTCGAGGTAGCGGCACAGCTCGCGGAAGTCCTTCGTGTAGACCCCCACCGCGGGCAGTGACGCCCACTCGCCGCCGTCCTTGGCGTTCATGAACTCGAGCATGAGGTCGTGGTTGGCGTCGGGGGCCGCGGCGGGATCGGGCCGCCGCTGCCACAGGATCCGCTGGCCGTCCCGGTTGAAGATGCGTAGCGCCAGCCCGCCCGCCTCGGCCAGCCGCGCCAGCATCGGCACGTCGCGTCGGCAATCGGACGACCAGTCCTCCGAGATCACGAGGACGTTGGCCGGCCCGTCGGGCTGGGCGGCGAGCCACTTGACGGCGGCGGCCTGGTAGTCGGCCAGGCGCGCCCGGGCGTAGCGGTCACGAAACACCGCGCTGTTGTCCTTGCGGGGGCCGGCGACCGACCCGGCGTCGGAGTGGTAGCTGGCGAAGGCCTCGCGAGCGAGGTTCTCCGGGCTGCCGGCGAACTTCACGTACTCGTCGAACGTCCGTCCCTTGGCGAAGCGGTCCGCGGTCACGACACTCGTTGGCATGGGCGTCGGTCTCAGCCGCGCTCCATCGGGAGCGCGGGGTCGGCCGCCCACTCCGAGAGCGAGGCATCGTAGATGGTGACCTCGTCGCGGCCGAGGAGGGTGAGGACGAACGCATCGCTGGAGGCCGCGATGCCGCCGCCGCAATACGTCACGACGCGCCTGGCGTCGAGGGCGCCGGCGGCCTGGAACTTCGCGCGCAATACGTCAGCGGGCAGGTAGGCGTGGGTCTTGGGATCCACCAGGTCGCGTGCGGCCACGTTGACGCTGCCGGCGATGCGGCCGGAGCGCCCGTAGGTGTTACCGCCCGTCCCGCGGTGCTGCTCCTCGGTGAGCGCATTCAGCACGCACGCGTTCGACTCGCCCAGTGCGGCGAGCACACCGGCCTTGTCGGTCATCAGCGCCGGTCGTGGGCGCAGCGTGAAGGTGCGGGCCGCCGAGGTGCCCGCGTCGGTGGCGACCGGGCGGCCTTCCACGGTCCATTTCTTGAAGCCGCCGTTCAGCACGGCGGCCTCGTCGAAGCCGAACGCGCGCAGCATCCACCAGACACGCGCGGCCCACATGTTGACCGCGCGGTCGTAGAGGATGACGCGGACGCCGGCGCCGACGCCCGCGCGTCCCATCGCCTCCGCGAACTGCGCGGCCGGCGGCATCATGAAGCGCAGCGTCGAGGTCCGGTCCGACAGCTCGTCCTGGAGATCGACGAAGCCGGCGTTGGGGATGTGCCCCTCGGCCCACTTCGCGCGGCCCGACTCGACCCGGACGCCGCCGGGAACGTCGGCCGGGTGGAGAAACACCGTGCACTCGAGGACCCGGACGCCGGGATCGTCGAGATGCTTCGCCAGCCACTCGGTCTCGACCAGATGCTGAGGCCGCGCGAAGTCCATGCCTTTACGCGCAGGCCAGCGCGTAGACGTCCTGCACGCCTTCCGGAAGCCGCGACTCGCGCCACGTCTTGCCGCCGTCCTGGGTGCCGAACACCTGGGCGCAGCGCGACACGCCGTAGATCTGCTGCGG
Source organism: uncultured Candidatus Rokubacteria bacterium (assembly GCA_963743355.1). Lineage (GTDB taxonomy): Bacteria > Methylomirabilota > Methylomirabilia > Rokubacteriales > CSP1-6 > AR5. Next base: position 1,279,618 of record CAVUPM010000001.1, on the reverse strand, counting down.
ATCACGCGGATGCAGGGCCAGCGCCATCATGGTGGCGTCGGCCTTGACGCCGTGGTCGATGCGCGACCAGGTGGCGCCGAGGTCGGTGCTGCGATAGAGCGAGCCATCCTTGCTGCGGGCGGCCGGGCTGAGTGCCGCGTAGAGCGTGCGTGGGTCCTGGGGCGACACGCGGATGTCGCGGCCGTACGTCAGCGGCGAGAAGCGGCCGATCTCCATGTCGCGCCAGCTCTTGCCCCGGTCGTCGCTCTCGAACAAGCCCATGCGTACCGCGAGGAACACCTTGCCGGGGGCGGCACTGCTGACCGCCAGCGCGTGGGCGTCGAGCATGCCTTCGGCCTCGCTGTCGCTCTGGAGCATGCTCTTGAGATTGATGTTGTCGGCGGCGAGGGCCACCAGGTCGGTGCTGCCGTCGGACCACGTCTCGCCGCCGTCGAGGCTGCGCATGGTGCCGCCGACCTCGAGTGCGGCGTGGATCTGATCAGGCTGGCCGGGCTCGATGCCGATGCGCATCACCCGGCACGCGAAGGACATCTTCAGCTTCTCCGGCTGCACGGCGTTCGGCAGGCGCCGCCAGGTGTCGCCGCCGTCCTCGCTGCGGAAGACGCCGACGGGCGACGTGCCCGCGTAGATCACGCGCGGCCTCGTCGGATGCACCGTGATCGACCACACCTGCAGATCGCGCGGGAAGTCGGGCCGCTTGAAGGTGTCGCCGCCGTCGTCGCTCCGGTAGGGGCCGTCCTGGGTGCCGACGAAGATCACCTGGGAGTTGCCCGGGTGCACGGTGATGGCCTGGATCATCGGGGGATCGGGCAGCCCCTTGGTCAGCCGCTCCCAGCGGTCGTCGCCCACCCGCTGCCGGAAGAGCCCGCCGAGCGTTCCACCCGTCAACTGCGCCGCACCGACGAAGACGTGGGAGGTCTCTGCATTGGCCATCGCCGTTCCCTCAGTCATGGGTTAGAGCCTGATCGTCCGGTGGCCCAGAGGATAGCAGGTGCGCATAATACGGCGCACGCAACCTCAGGAGGTGACGATCATGCGCATCGGATTCATCGGGCTCGGGAACATGGGCGGGCCGATGGCCCTCAACCTCATCAAGGCCGGCCACACCCTCATCGTCAACGACGTCCGGCGCGAGGCCGCCGCGCCGCACCTGCAGGGCGGCGCCAAGTGGGCGGACAGCCCGCAGGCCGTCGCCCGCGAGAGCGAGCTGATCCTGACCTCCCTGCCCGGGCCGAAGGAGGTCGAGGCGGTCGCGCTGGGAGCCAACGGGATCATCCACGGCGCCGTGGCGGGAACCATCTACGCGGATCTCTCGACCGGCTCGCCCACCGTGATGCGCAAGCTGCACGCCGCCTTCAAGGACAAGGGCGTGCACGTGCTCGATGCGCCGGTCTCGGGCGGCGTCTGGGGCGCCCAGCGCGGAACGCTACAGGTGATGATCGGCGGCGACGAGGCCATCTACAACGAGGTCAAGGACGTGCTGAAGGCCGTCGGCGACAAGGTGGGCTACATGGGCTCGATCGGCTCGGGGACGATCGCCAAGCTCGTGCACAACATGATCTCGATCGCCGCCCGCAGCCTGGTGGCCGAGGGCTTCACGCTCGGCGTGAAGGCCGGCGTCAAGCCGGAGGCGCTGCTGGAGGCGATCCGCGGCGCGTCCTTCGGCCAGGGCCTGATGCTCTCGCAGATGATCCCCAACGTGATCTTCAAGGGCAACTTCGACACCGTCCGCTTCGCTCTCAAGCTGGCCCGCAAGGACATCGGCCTGGCGACGGAGCTGGCGCGCGAGTACGACGTGCCGATGCCCATGGCCGCCGTCGCCGAGCAGATCATGATGGAAGCCCTCGCCCGCGGCTGGGGCGACAAGGACTCGACCTCGCCGTGGATGCTGCAGGAGGAAGCGGCGGGTGTCGTGGTGAGGGAGACGAAATGACCCCCGGCTGTCTCGACGGCGTCCGCGTCCTGGAGCTGGCGCGTTTCCAGGCGGGTCCGCGCGGCGGCATGCTGCTCTCGGACCTCGGCGCCGAGGTCATCAAGATCGAGCCACCCGGCGGCGAGGAGACGCGCCGCCATCCGCCGATGGTGCGCGGCCAGAGCGTCTACTTCTCCGTCTACAACCGCGGCAAGAAGAGCATCTGCCTCGACCTGCGCAGTGCGCAGGGCAAGGAGGTCTTCGCCGCGCTGGTGCCGAACGCCGACATCGTGCTGGAGAACTTTCGTCCGGGCGTGATGGCCGCGATGGGCTTCGACTACGAGCGCCTGCGCGCGCTTCACCCCGGCGTCATCCTCGTGTCGGTGTCGGGCTTCGGCCAGTACGGTCCGTACCGCGACCGCCCGGCCTTCGATTCGCTCGGCCAGGCGATGGGCGGCCTCATGGCGCTCACCGGCCAGACCGAGGGGCATCCGGTCGGCACCGCCTCGTCCGTGGTCGATCGCTACACCGCCCTGCACGCCACGATCGGCGCGCTGGCCGCGCTCCGCCACCGCGAGCGCACCGGCGAGGGCCAGCTCGTCGACGTGTGCCTGCTGGACTCCGCGCTCACGATGGTCGAGATCCCGACGTCCTACTACCTGGCCACCGGCGCCGAGGGCGGCGAGGGCGGCCGCCCGCCCTATCGCACGAAGGACGGCTGGGTCGTCATCGCGGCCGCCGGGCGCGACATGGCCGCGCGGCTGATGAAGATCGTCGGCGGGCCCGCTGACGACACGCCCCTGGCCGGCAGCTCACCCGGCGGCGATCGGCGCACGAAGATCGAGGCGTGGTGCGCCGGCCACACGATGAACGAGGTGTGCGCGGCCCTGCACGAGGCCGGCATCCCGGTGGCGCCAGTGCGGACGATCCCCGAGGTCGCGAAGGATCCGCACCTCTGGGAGCGCGCGATGCTGGTGAAGATGGAGGACGCGGTGGCGGGCGAGATGTACCTGCCGGGCGCGACGGTGAAGCTGTCGAAGACGCCGGCGCGCGTGGGGCCGGTGCCGACGGTGGGGCAGCACACCGACGAGGTCCTGGGCAGGCTGCTCGGCCACGATCGTCGCCGCGCTCGACGCGCTGCGGAGTGCGGGCGCCATCGCCTGAGATGAGCATCACCTATCCGCTGCGACCCGAGGGAGGAAGCGGGTGAAGATCGGTATCCTGGGGGGCGGCCCGGCCGGACTCTATTTCGCCCTGCTGATGAAGCACCAGGATCCCGCCCACGAGATCACCGTCGTCGAGCAGAATCCGGCCGGCGCGACCTACGGCTGGGGCGTGGTGTTCTCCGATCGCGCGCTCTCATACCTGTCGGCCGGCGACCCTGCCTCCTACCGCGACATCACGGCCAGGCTGCAGACCTGGGACGATCAGGCGATCGTCCACCGGGGCCAGCAGGTCCGCATCGACGGGCTCGCCTTCTCCGGGATCGCCCGGCTCGATCTGCTGCGCATACTCCAGGAGCACTGTCGCCGTCACGGCGTCCGCCTGGAGTTCGAGGCCCGCCTGACGGACCTGGGGGCCTTTCGAGGCTGTGACCTCGTCGTCGGCGCCGACGGCGTCAACAGCGTCGTTCGAGAGACGCACCGCACGGAGTTTGGGCCGACGGTCGAGGTCCTCTCCAACAAGTACCTCTGGTACGGCACGCACCAGCTCTTCGACTGCCTGACGCTCACGTTCCGGCCGACATCGGACGGCCCATTCGTGGCGCACCACTACCGCTACAGCGACGACGCGAGCACGTTCCTGGTGGAGTGCGACGCCGAGACGTGGGCCACCGCTGGGCTGGGCGAGAAGTCGGAGGACGACAGCCGGCTCTACTGCGAGGACGTCTTCCGAGAAGATCTCGGAGGCCACCGGTTGCTGACGAACAAGTCCTCGTGGCTCAGCTTCAAGGTGGTGACCAGTCACCGCTGGAGCCACGACAACGTCGTGCTCATCGGCGACGCACTGCGCACCGTGCACTTCTCGATCGGCTCGGGCACCCGCATGGCCCTCGAGGATGCCATCATCCTGGCCCAGGCCTTCGCGGCCCACCGTGACGTCGCCCGCGCGCTGGCCGAGTTCGAGCGCGCGAGGAGGCCGGCGGTCGAGCGATTCCTGAAGGTCGCGGCGCACAGCTTCGTCTGGTACGAGCGCATGCGGAAGAAGCTCCACCTGGATCCGGTGCCGTTCGCCTACGACTACGTGATGCGCGGCGGCGCCCTCACCCATGACCGGCTCCGCCAGCGGTCCCCGAGGCTCGCCGCCGCCTGGGAAGCGTACGCGATGGGCCGGCAGGACTGTCCAACCAGTGAGGAGGTAACGTGAGAGTCATCGCGAATGTCTTGATCGGTCTCGTCGCGTTGAGTCACCTCGGATTCCTCGTCCTCGAGATGTTCCTCTGGGACCATCCGATCGGGCGCAAGGTGTTCGGCCTCACACCCGAGCTCTCCGCCCGGACGGCGGCACTGGCGGCGAATCAGGGGCTCTACAACGGCTTCCTCGCGGCCGGGCTGGTCTGGGCGTTGTGGGCGGATCGACGTGACCTGCAGATCTTCTTCCTCGGCTGTGTCGTCGTGGCCGGGGTGTTCGGCGGCTTGACGGCAAAGAGATCGATCCTGTTCGTCCAGGCGTTGCCGGCTGCGGTTGCTCTGGGTGTGAGCCTCCTGGCGGCAGCGACACGTACACCCGGGACCCCCAGTCAGTAGACGGCGAGAGCGCGGATGCCGCCCGTCTCCACGACCCGACCCCTCACCGAGGAGGAGCGCGCCCGGCTGGGCGAGCCTCCCGCCAAGCTCTTCTCATGGGGGACCGGTGTCGTCTCCGCGTTGTGTGTCTTCGTGCTCGCGTTCCTGCTCGTGCTCCTGGCGTCACCGTGGCTGCCGCCGGTGAGCGATCCTGCCGGCCGCCATGGCGGTCGCAGCGCTCGCGGCCGCCGCCACGTACGCGTCGGTCCAGCGGCGCGAGCGACGCAGGTTGCGGGAGCACGGCGCCCTCATCGCCCGAGAGCTGGCCGCTGGCTACGTCGACTGCACGACCTACGCGATCACCGACGCCGTGGCCGTCGAGGAGCACGAGGACGAGGGCCCGAGCTACTACCTCTTGCTCGACGACGGCCGGACCCTCTTTCTCTCGGGACAGTACCTCTACGAGCCTGCCGACGAGGACGGGTTCCCCTGGGCCGCATACGCGCCATCGCCCGATCCGTCACACGGCGTGGGTCGGGGGTCTCTCGCTTGCCGATGCCACGCCGGCCGGCTATAGTGCCGAGTCACGACGGCGGAGATGACGCACCCGGCGGCCTGCTACGCGTCAGCATTTACCTCCGCTTTTGAACTTCACGACCATACCGAGGGAGACGGCCGATGAAGAGGACACTGTTGGCGGTCGCGGTGGTTGCCGCGGTGACCGGCTGTGCAACCGTCGACACCAGCAAGTTGCCCAGGATGGGCGTCGAGTTCGCGTTCGACCAGAAACACAAGTGCCAGGGCGTGTCGCCCGAGATCCGGCTGAGCAACGTTCCCGCTGGAGTCGCGAGCTACGAGGTCAAGATGACCGACCTCGACGTGCCCAGCTTCCATCACTGGAGTCAGACACTGACAGCGCCCGGGCCGGTTATTCGAGAGGGAGCCGGGGTCGGGTACTTCGGACCCTGCCCGCCATCCGGCACGCACCGATACGAGATCGTGGTCCTGGCCCGCGATAGCCAGAAGCAAGCGGTCGCATACGGGGAAAAGGCCGTCGTCTCCGGTAGGTAAATGCTGGCCGTGCGCTCGTACCCACCACGAGGAGGAGGCGCATGTTGCGTCCATTGATCGGGCGCTCGGCGGCGGGAGGGCCTTGAGGTAATCGCATGCGGGTGCTCGTCAATGGTGTGCGGCTGTTCTTCGATGTTGAGGGCTCCAGCCTGGTGCCCGACGGTCCCGTCATGCGGGAGAAACCGACGATCATTCTCCTCCACGGCGGTCCCGGCTTTGACCACTCGCTCTATAAACCGTCGCTCTCGTCCCTAGCCGATGTCGCCCAGGTCGTGTTCGTGGACCAGCGCGGGAACGGCCGTAGCGATTCCGGCCCGCAGGAGAGCTGGAGCCTGGCGCAGTGGGGCGACGACGTGCACGCCTTCTGCGAGGTACTCGGCATCGTGCGCCCGATCGTCCTGGGCATGTCGTTTGGTGGGATGGTTGCCCTGGCGTATGCCACGCGCCATCCAGCCCACCCCGCCAAGCTGATTCTCGGGAACACCGAGGCCGCCGGCGGGACGTATCGAGAGCGTCGCGTTGCGCTGTTCGAGCGCTTCGGCGGATCGGAGGTCGGCGCCCTGGCCCGCCGTCGGTTCCTCGACGGGCACACGGATGAGGCGACGCTCGAGGCCTGGGTCCGTTTGGCCTTCCCTCTCTACAGTCGGACGCCACGCGATCCTGACGCGATCCGGCGCGCCGTCCGGCATCCCGAGGTCACGCGTTGGTTCACCCGGCCCGGTGGCGAGGGTCACACGTTCAACTTCTTCCCGGCCCTTCCTCAGGTTCAATGTCCGACTCTCGTGTTGGGCGGGGAGGAAGACCCGATGACGCCGATCGAGTGTCAGGTGGATCTCGCCGCGGCTCTGCCCGAGCATTTGGTTCGTTTCGAGCGCTTTCCGGGCTGTGGGCACACAGTGCTCGTTGATGCACCCGAGCGCGCCATGGCAGTGATACGGGACTTCATCGCTCACTGAGATGGGTCTATCCGAGCTGAAGGTCGACGGGAAGGAAGCCGGGCCTGTCGCTCTGAGGTAAAGTCGGCCGCGAGGTCACCGCCATGCCCCGACTGATCGAAGCGCCGGTCGTGATCGAGGCGGCCGGCACCGAGCCCAAGCTGATCGAGGAGTTCGTCGGCCGGCCGAGCACCGGCTCCATCGCCGTCAGCGTTGCCCGCATGCGCTCCCCATCCGGCTGGGAGGAGCCGGGACAGCGCCCGGACTTCCAGGAGATCACGGTCGTGCTCAAGGGCGGCGTGCGGGTGGCGTTCGAAGGCGGCCATCTCGATGTCGCCGCCGGGCAGGCGGTGATCACCGCGCCCGGCGAATGGGTTCGCTACAGCACGCCGCACCCGGACGGGGCCGAGTACGTCGCGATCTGTCTGCCCGCTTTCTCACCCCAGACGGTTCACCGAGACGCCTGACAGACCTCCCAAGGAGACGCCATGTCGATCCGACTCGTGGTCACGATCACCGCGGCACTGGGCAAGGGCGCCGAGCTGGCGCAGGCGTACAAGGCTCGCTGCGCGGAGGCGATGCAGGAGCCGGGCTGTGAGCAGTTCGAGATCTTCCAGGGTGTCGCGAACCCCGACCGCCTGACGCTGCTGGAGCGCTGGGCCGACAAGGCCGCGCTGGACGTTCACGCGAAGCTGAACAGCACGCGTCCCCCACTCCGGCCCGAGCTGCGCGCCGGGAGCGGCGAGCGCGAGGACTACGAGTACAACCGGACTCGCTAGCGGTCGGGCGTCCCGGTGAAGGCGGCGTGGGAGCGCGCGGTCAAGGGCGGCGATCTCGAGACGGTTCTCTCGATGCTTCGCTCCGGGGCCGACGTCAATGCCCGGGATCGCCACGGGCAGACCGCGCTGATGCTGGCGGCCCACCGGGGACATCGCGAACTGGTCGAGGTCCTCGCCGAGGCCGGCGCTGATCTGAACGTGGCCGCCAAGTACAACCTGACCGCGCTGATGCTCGCGATCGTGGCGGGGCACGCGGCCGTGGCGGGCGTCCTCGCTCGGGCCGGCGCCGACCTCGGCGTCCGCGGTCTCGGCGCCCCCGGGTTCGCGGGGAAGACCGCGTATGATCTGGCGGTTGCCCGGGAGATGACAGAGGTCTACGCGGAGCTGCAGGGCCCCTGACTTCGAACCGGCCACCGCTCGTCTACCTAGGCTTCGGCCCGGTAGAAGCCCAGCGTGCGCAGCAGCGGCACGTCCTGCACCGAGTACAGGATGGCCGGCGCCGCGCCCGTATTGCCGTGGGCATGCAGCACGCGCGGCGGCACCGCGAAGAAGTCGCCCTGGCCCCACTCCAGGCGCGTGCCGTCGACGTCGGTGAACCCGGCGCCCTCGACCACGTGGTAGACCGCGCTCGACGTCTCCCGGTGGGCGCGCGTGCGCACGCCCGGCCGCAACATCTGCAGATAGCAGCCGAGGGCCGGCACCACCGAGCGCCCCGTGGCCGGATCGAGATACTCCATGATGACGTCGTCGAACGGATCGGCTTCGCCCGCCGCCCGGCGCTGCAGCTCGGCGTACGCCGTCTCCCAGCGATAGTGCAGGTGGCGCGCCGGGGGACCGATACGGATCGGTTGGGTCTCGCCCTCGTAGGGATCCATCGCGAGGTTCTCGAGATAGCGCACCACCGGCGAGTCGAGGCCATCGGTCCAGATGACCGGCCCGGTGCCCTCGTTGCCGTGGTCGTGCCACGTCATGCTCGGCGTGATGACGAGGTCGCCGCGGCGCATGACGAACTTGTCGCCCTCGATCGTGGTGTAGGCCCCCTCGCCGTGGAGCATGAAGCGGACGGCGTTGGGCGTGTGCCGGTGAGCGGGCGCCACCTCGCCCGGCAACAGGTACTGCACGGCGATCGAGATCGTGTGGCCGGCGGTGCGCTCGGGGACGCCGGGGTTGTCCAGGCGCAGGATGCGGCGCTCGGCACCGCGGCCGGGCACCATGAACTCGGGGCTGCGGTGGATCAGGGGCTCGATGTCCCGCCAGCGCCAGAGGCCGGCCTGCATCGCGGAGGCCTTGGGCCTGATCAGCGGGCCGGGCTCCAGCCACGGCGCGTCGAGCCCGGCCGCGGCGAGGCTGGCCGTGTACTGCTCGCGGGCGGCCCTGACCGACGTCATCTGAATGCTCATCGCCGCGTCCCCCTCGCCTCCGATCGAGGCAATGGTCAGTCTACTGCAGCAGCCGCGTCAGCTCCTCGGGCTGGCTCAGCATCGGGTAGTGGCCCGGTGTCCATCTCCGCGTAGGGCGCCTTCGAGCCGCTCGGCGGTGCGGCGCTGGTGCGCCTCGGGCGGGTTGGCGGCGCGCCGGCAGCGGATGACCGATGGCCGGTCCACGCGCGGTCCCAGAAGTCGGTCAGCTCCATCGGGCGCGTTCATCGCCGCGATCGGGTGCAGCGTGTAGCGCGCGAGCGCCCACGCGCGTGTGGCCGGGTCCAGGTCCGAGAACATGCGGCCCTCGGCGTCCTCGCGCGTCGGCGCCGGTGGTCAGCTCGGTCGACATCGGCGCCGGGCGCTTGACGATGTCGGCGATGCGCTCGCCGGGCAGCAGGGCCAGCGCGTCCACGAAGACGAGCCGGGCGATGCGGTCGGCCGCCAGCTCGGCGGCCCTGCAGATGACCATGCCGCCCGAGCTCGTGCCGACGAGCACGATGTCGCGCAGGTCCTCGTAGAAGAGCAGGCCGGCGACCTCCTGCGCGTGGGTCCCGACGGTGATGCCCGGGACGGAGCTGGTCGCGTGCGCTCGGCGCAGCCGTCGAGCGTCGGCGCGTAGACCTCGTGGCCGGCGCGCGCGCAGGCGCTCGACCACCGGCTTCCAGATCCAGCCGCCCTGGTACGCGCCGTGGACCAGCACGTAGGTCGCCATCGCGCTCAGCCCTCCCCGCTTGACCGTCACGCCGGCCAGCTGCTCGAGCACCTTGACGACCGCGGAGCCGTCCTCCTTGTTGAGGCCGGCCGCCCGCGCCATCTGGTAGACCTGCTGGCTCACGTTGGCCAGGAGCACCGGCACGCCGAGCTGCTTGGCGAACTGCGGTCTCCAGCTCCTGGTCCTTGAACGAGATGTCCACGGTGCCGCCCGGCGCGAAGTCCCGCTTGAGGATTCGCGGCACCCGCGTCTCGAACGCGAAGCTGGTGCCGGTGCTCACGCGCACCACGTCGTAGATCGTCGTGCGGATCGAGCCCGGCCTTCACGCCCAGCACCAGCGCCTCGGCGACCGCGACGGTGTTGACCTGGACCAGCATGTTGTTGACGAGCTTCATGGCCAGCCCCTGGCCGAGCGCGCCCACGTGGAAGACGTTCTTGCCCATCGCGCGGAAGAGGTCGTCGCAGGCCTTCACCGTGTCGGCGGGGCCGCCGGCGATGATCGACAGCTCGCCGGAGGCCGCCCGCTCGGTGCCGCCGCTCACCGGCGCGTCGACCATCGCGATGCCGCGCGCCGCGAGCGTGCTCGCCGAGCCGGCGCGCCGCGAGCGGGTCGATCGTGCTCATGCAGGCCACGATGTGCCCGGGCCGCGCGCGCTGGATGATGCCGTGCTCGCCGGCGATGACGGCCTCGGCCTGCGCGGTCGTCTCCACCATGCAGATCGTCCGGCTGACGGCGCCGGCGCCACGTCCGCGGCGGACGCCGCCACGGCGGCGCCCTGCGCCCGCAGCCGCTCGGCCTTGGCCGCGATCGACGTCGTGCACGACCAGCAGGAACCCGTGCTTGACGAGATTGAGCGCCATCGGGCCGCCCATGGCCCCGAGCCCGATGAATCCCACGGTATTGGTCATCGTGTCCTCTCCCTGACGGCCGTCAGATCCCGCTCACGCGTTGGGGATCCACGGCCAGTACTTGGCGATCGCCCCGGCGTCCACGCGCAGATCGAAGCCCGTGATCATCTCGGCGTCGTCCGAGGCGAGGAACACCGCCGCCTTCGCGTAGTGGCGCGGGCTCGGCAGCCGGCCGGTCGGCACCATCCTCTGGAAGTCGAGCAGGCCGGCACCGCCGCTCCGGCCGGGCGCGGCCCCAGGCCACCGCCCGCTCCGTCCCTTCCTCCACGTCGGTGGCCGTCGGCGTGAGGCTGTTGACCCGGATGCCGTGCTTCGAGAGATCCATGGCGGCCGCCCGCGTGAAGTTGAGCAGGCCGCTCTTGCTCGTGCAGTAGCCGATGTTCCCGGCCTGGCCCTGGTGGCCGGCCGTGGACACGATCACGATGATGTTGCCGCGCGTCCCCCGCTCGACCATGAGCCGGGCCACGTGCTTGGTGCACAGAAACGTCCCGGTGAGATTGACGGCGAGCTGGCGGTTCCAGCGCTCGAGCGGCATCTCGAGCACGCTGAGGCCGCCGAGGATGCCCGCGTTGTTGACGAGAATGTCGATGCCGCCCCAGACGTCGCGCGACGCGCGCCACCATCGCCTGCACCTGCGCCTCGTCGGTGACGTCGCACGTCAGGCCGAGGGCGCTGCCGCCGCGGCTCGTGATCCACTCGGCGCACTGATGGGCGTTGTCGGCGAGCACGTCGACGCAGGCGACCCGGGCACCCTCGTCGGCCAGGCCGCCGGCGATGCCACCGCCGATGTTGGGGCTGGTGCCGGTCACGATCGCGACCTTTCCCGCGAGCTTCACGCGAGCACTCCTCCGCCGACCCTTCTGCGCGGCGCTGCCACGGCCGCGCGAGCACTCATCGTGACCAGGAGGGACCGACTATAATCGGCGCCCGCGGAGGCGGTCAATCGTGCCATCCACCAGACGCCGGCTCGCTCTCGCGACGCTCGCCTCGCTCCTCCTGCTGTCTCACGCCTGCGTGCGGCCGGCCTCCGATCCGCCCCTACGCCTGGCCGATCTCGTCCGCGACTACGACCGCGACGTCACGCCCTACTATCCGTTCACCGCCAGCGAGCGGGGCCTGCAGCCAGTACGACCGGGTGCTGGCCAACGACATCGGCGAGGACTACCGGAGCGGCATGAAGGCCCTGTGCATCCGCTATCGCGCCGACCTGCGCCGCGTCGACCGCGCCGGACTCACCGACGCCGAGCGCCTCACCCACGACATCTTCGAGCATCGCCTCGACACCTGTGTCGACGAGTCTCCGCTTCCCCTGGCACCTGGTGCCGATCAACCAGGCCGGCGGGACGTGGCCGAGCCGCTTCCCCATCGTGGGCGCCGGCCGGGGCAGCCACCCCTTCAAGACCGTGCGGAACTACCAGGACTTCCTCGGCCGCATCGACGGCTTCGTGACGTGGGTGGACACGGCGATCGCCAACATGCGCCTCGGCGTGGAGCGCGGCATCACGCACCCGCGCGACGCCATGCTGAAGGTCGTCCCGCAGCTCGACGCCCACATCGTCGACGATCCGCGCACGAGCCTGTTCTACGAGCCCATCAAGAACTTCCCGGCGAGCGTCGACGACGAGACGCCGCCGGGTCCTGACCGAGCGGTACCTGGCGGCGATCGAGCAGAAGATCGTGCCCGCCTACCGGAGGCTGCGGGCCTTCGTGCAGGACGAGTACCTGCCGCGCTGTCGAACGTCCGCGGGGCTCGGCGACCTGCCCGGCGGGCGCGACATGTACGCGTTCGCGGTCCGCGCAGCGACGACGACCACGATGACGACCGACGAGATCTACGAGCTCGGCGTCCGCGAGGTGTCGCGGCTCCGGGCCGAGATGGCGCGGGTACGCGCGGAGATCGCCGCCGGCGGCGATCCCGATGTCCCGCGGTACCGGACCGTTGGCGAGCTCCTCGCGGGATACGCCGCCCTGCGAACCTCGGTCGAGGCGGCGTTGCCCACGGCGTTCGGCCGCCTGCCCCGGGCCGGCTTCGAGATCCGCCCGATCGAGGCCTTCCGGGAGCGCTCCATGCCGTCGAGCTACGAGGCCCCGTCGCTCGACGGCGCGCGGCCCGGCGTCTTCTACCTGAACACCGCCGATCTCCGTGACGGCGGGACGTCCATCGTGCACCGCAGCCTCTTCCTGCACGAGGCGGTCCCCGGGCATCACTTCCAGATGGCGCTGCAGCGCGAGAACGCCGGCCCTGCCGGGGTTCAGGCGGTTCGCGTGGTACGTCGCGTTCGGCGAGGGCTGGGCCCTCTACGCCGAGGGGCTCGGCGCCGAGCTCGGCGTGTACGGCAACCGGCGCGACCGACTCGGCATGCTCCGCGCCGACTGGTTCCGCGCCGCCCGGCTCGTGGTCGACGTCGGCCTGCACGCGCGAGGGTGGACGCGGCGAGCGGGCGATCGACTACCTGGGCGGCCCGACGGTCGACACCGTTCGCGAGGTCGAGCGCTACATGGTCTGGCCCGGCCAGGCGCTCGGCTACAAGATCGGCCAGCTCAAGATCCTCGATTTGCGCCGCAAGGCGGAGGCGACGCTCGGCGCGGCGTTCGACCTTCGCGCCTTCCACGACGAGCTGCTGCGCGACGGCGCGATGCCGCTCAGTATTCTGGAATCGAAGATGGACCGCTGGCTCGCCGGGCAGAAACGCCGAGCAGGCTAGCGCTCGGCCTGCTGCCGTGCCTGTTCTTGGAGATAGCGCACGGAGACGCGCTCGACGGGTACCGCGTCCGGCGGCAGATCGTCCGGGTTGCGGTACTCGAAGGGCGCCTCGCGGCCACCGTAGTGCTTGGTGACGACCAGCTTGCGCCACTGGATGACCTCGGCGTCGGTGCCGGAGAGCTTCTCCGGGGTGTCGTAGCGCTGGTTGAGCATCACCGCCTCGTCCTGGCGGGAGAAGTTGTACTCGATGATCCACCGGCGGACCGTCGCGTACATGAGCCGGTCCCAGAGCCGCCGCATCGCGTTCCGGGGGCGCGTGCAGTGGTAGTACCAGACGCGCGTCAGGTGCTCCTCGACGGGCACGCACATGCGCGTGTAGAGATCCCACCCGAACTCGGCGCGGAACATGCCGGGCAGGTGATGGCCGCCGCACCATTGCGCCGACTTCGGGGGCGGGATGTTACGCCGGGCCCGCTCGGCCAGCGGCTTGGTGAGCCACGTGAAGACCCGGCGGCGGTTGGTCTTCGGCCACTTCCAGCCGTTGGCGTAGAAGTCCTGCCGGGGGCTGCGGCGCATGTAGTTGCTCTCGGCCACGTCGCCGCCGAACCCGTTGCCGACGAAGAGCGGGTGCTCGCCCTGGGCGCCGCGCGCGATGAAGCCCGCCCGCGCCACGACGACGGCGTTGCGGTGCACGTAGTTCACGTGCGAGTCCATCGAGTTCTCGAGCGCGACCTCCCAGTTGCAGCGCCAGTCGACCTGGCCGACCTGCACGAGCGCGTCGTCGTCGAAGAACTCCTCGGGCACGTCCTGCTCGATCGGGGCCGGCTCCTCGTCGCCGACCCAGACGAAGACCACGCCCTTGAGCGTGCGCGTGGGATAGGCCCGCACCTCGGTGCCCGGCTTGCCGCAGACGCCGGAGTCCGGGCCCTCGGAGAGCACGGCCACGTTCTTGCCGGACTCGTCGAACACCCAGCCGTGGTACGGACAGGCGACCGTCCCCCTGTAGTGGCAGTCGCCCTCGCTCAGGCGGGCGCCGCGGTGCGGGCAGACGTCCTGGATGGCCACGACCCCGCCGGTGGCGCCGCGGAAGAGGCAGATCTCCTCGCCGAGCATCGACACCTTCATGGGCTTGCGCGAGCCGACCTTCCTGTCGGCGACGGCCGGGTACCAGTAGTTGCGCAGGCCGAGCTTGGGGATGAGCGTCCGGATGTCGCCGCTGAGCCTGGGGATGGCGCCGTTGCCGTTCGGAGTCTTCATGGCTTGAACACCGCGAAACACTTGTTGGAGTTGAACGACCACGTCTCGAGGAACTCGCACTGATCGGGCTTGCGGCCGAGCGCCTCCATGGCGCCGGCCAGCATGTACCAGTTGAGCATCTCCTGCTGGCCCGAGTCCTCGATGGCGGCCAGCGGGCGCTCGCGCCAGGTGTCGTAGTCGCCGACCCGCAGCGCCTCGTAGAGCTTCCGGTCCGCCTCGATGTCGGGATAGAGCTGGTGGTGCTTGTCGGTCAGGAAGGCGTGCGACCAGCTCGACGACGCGATCAGGGCCACGCGCCACGGGCTCTCGCGCATCGCCCGCGCGGCGGCGGCGCCGACTTCCATGCAGCGCTTCGGCGACGGCGAGGGCGGGTCGAGATCGGCCTCGGCGAGCGGATTGGCCAGGCTGGAGCGGAAGCCTCGCTGGGCGATCACGCGCCGGCCGTAGCAGTTCACCTGGAAGGCGACGACCGGATAGGGAAAGCCGATCCGGTCGTAGTCGAGGTAGAGCACCGTGTTCAGGAACGCGTGCGCGAGCCCCTGGTGGTGCAGCGGCTTGTAGGCGTACGCCATGTCGACGCCCTGCTCCAGCAGCCGCCGGGCCAGGTACTTGCCGGCCTCGCGATGGCCCGTGATGCGGAAGACCGTGTCCGGCCCCTCGCCCCAGACGTTGGGCGCGCCGGTGTCGCGCGGGCGGTGCCGCGCCTCGACCTGGTCGTAGGCCAGCACGCAGAACGGCGGGATGACGTCCTCGGTGAAGTTCTCGTGCTGGTCGTCGCCCCAGACCACGACCACGTCCGGGCGGAACTCGTCCAGGAGCGTGCGGGCGTGGCGGAAGTGGCGGACGAGGTCCGCGCGGTGGGCCGCCGCCGAGGCCGTGCCGCCGTCGGCGCCGTACTCCCGGCGCATCGGCTCGGGCCAGCTGGCAGGATCGCGATAGCGCTCGGGCAGGCCGGGATCCTTGAGCACGGTGCGCAGGATGTTGGCCATGTTCTCGTCCAGCCCGATGAGCGGCGGGTAGTGCGTGAGGCCCAGGCCGAGGATCTCGCCCATGTCGTCCCTCCTGGCGGCCGCCGACAACCGCGGGGCCCTATCCTACCCCCTGCCGCGCGCCCCGGCCAACTGTCTCAGCCAGGCGGGGCGGCCCCCCGCCTCACGCTCGCGGGTCATTGCGCACACTCCCCCATCCCGGTCACGGGCACGAAGCTTGCGTGCGCGAAACGCTGTGTCCGCGGGATGCGAATCGTTCACGCTCGCCCTGGCCGCGTAGCCGGCAAAGGAGGATGCGATGCTTGGCTTCTTGTTCGGTGCCGTTGCTGGCGCCCTGGCCGCGACGTACTGGCGTGGCGATCTGAAACGGCTTCGAGACGGCCAGATCCCCGACCTCCGCAGTCGCGCGGCCGACAAGGTCGATGGCGTTGAACGAGCCATCGTCGACACCGTCGGCAGGTTGTCGACGCGCGCGAGGTCGACCTTGCGATCCGGGCGCCCTGCGTCGCGAGGTCAGGACGCTGCGCCGGCCCCAGGCGAAGGGACGCACCTCGGCTGACCCTGAACCGCGCCGGGATTCCCGGAGGCTCCAGTCCTTGAGAGGATGGGGTCATGGCGAAACCGAGCCGGGTTTCCTCGGAAGGTGAGGGAGCGAGCGGTGCGGATGGTGCTCGAGCGGCGGGCGAGCGAGATCCTGCGGCTAGCGTCGGCGTATTTCGCGAAGGCGGAGATCACCGGGAGACGTTCGTCGGACTTGTTCTAGCAAGGCTTGACCGCAGTAGGTAGTCGGGGAAACCCCGACGGAGGCACTATCGGCCAATCAGATACCGCTTACCCACCGCCGAGGGCGCCAGCTCGTCGCCGAACTCCCGGGCGAGGACGCTCATGGCCCGCCAGCCCGTGCAGTGGCCGGGGGCCAGCATCCCGAGGCCGAACCGCTTCAGGTCGGCCACGGTGTCGGGGATGATCGCCTCGGTCGACCCCGAGAGGTGCAGGCCGCCCATCGTGCCGTAGAGCGGCACCGACGGGAAGGTCGCGCGGGCGTGGGTCAGGACGTTCACGATGCCGGCGTGCGAGCACGCCGAGAACACGAACTGGCCCCGGCCCTTCACCTGCACCGACACGAAGCGCTCGTCCATGATGAGCGGATCCGGCTCCCACGTCCGTCCGTCGGCGGCGCGCCGCACGTGCCCCGGCAGCCCGGTCTCGTACCGGGTCACCCGCGGGATCTCACCGCTGACGTAGAAGAGGTCGCCGCCCGCCACCTGCGCCTCCCGCGTGTTTTGCACGTTCGCCCCGGCCGCCGCCAGGCGCGCGGGATCCGGCACCGGCTCCTGTGGGAGCACCGTCCCGTCCGGCCGCTGCAAGGCCCGCTGCGCGAACATCCCCGGGTGCACGAAACAGCTCACTCCCGGGCGGCGTTTGGACACGGACTCGACCGCGGCCAGCAGCCCGCCGCCGTGGTCCCAGTGACCGTGCGAGAGCACGATGGCCTCGACCGCGCCCCAGTCCACCCCGAGGATCGCGGCGTTGCGCACGAGGGTGGCATCCTCGGGACCGGCGTCGAAGAGCAGGGTGTGCCGCTCGTCGCCGACGTGGGCGGTGAGGAGCAGCGACAGGCCGTGGTGCGCGCGGCAGATCGCCTCGCCGGCGAGCACCGGCAGCCGCCCAGCGGCCACGAGGCCCGACCACTCGGGGACGACGTTCTTCGGCGTGGTGGACAGGCTGTCGGTTGCGTTGTCGACGAGGACGAGGACGTCGAGACGATCCGCGGCGCGCATCATCGGGACGGGCGCTCGATCGCCGCAACGATGCGCGCAGGTGTGAGCGGCAGCGACGTGAGCGCCAGCTCCGGCCGCGCCAGCGCGTCGGCGACCGCGTTGGCGATGGCGCCGCCGAGGCCGGGGTTGCCGCACTCGCCCAGGCCGCGCAGGCCGAGCGGGTTGGTCTTCGCGCGCACCTCCTGGTAGAAGCCGACGACCTCGGGGACGTCCGCCGCGTAGGGCAGCGCGTAATCCATCAGCGAGCCGGAGAGGAGCTGGCCGCCGGCGTCGTAGGCGAGGCTCTCGTGCAGCGTGTTGCCGATGCCGAAGGCGACGCCGCCGACGAGCTGGGCGTCGACCAGCGCCGGGTTCACGGCGCGGCCGACGTCGGCGCCCACGACGATGCGGCGCAGCGCGAGGACGCCAGTCTCCGGATCGACGTCGAGCACCACGGCGCACGCGCAGCCCGCGTAGGTGACTTTCGGCACCTCGAACGAGGCGCCGGCGGCCAGGCGACGCTCGGCGGCCAGCTCGGCCAGCGTGACGCGGCGGCCGCCGGCCTCGAGCGTGCCGTTCGCGTAGTGCACGTCGGCCTCGGGCACGCCCAGGCGCGCGGCGGCGCGCGAGCGCGCCTCGGCGATGAGCTTGGCGGCGGCCAGCGCGGCGGCGTTGCCGGCGGTGACGGTGCCGCGCGACCCGTACGTCCCCACCCCGCTCTCGACGGCGGCGGTGTCGGCGTGGCGGACGTGGAAGTGCCGCGCCGGCAGGCCGAGCGCCTCGCCGAGGATCTGGGCCAGCACCGTCTCGAGCCCCGGCCCCATGGACGAGGCGCCGGTGTCCACGACCAGCGTGCCGTCGGCGCGCGCCTCCACCTGCGTCGTCTCGAACGGCCCCAGCCCGGTCTTCTCGACGTACACCGCCAGGCCGACGCCGCGCCGGAGCCCCGGCCGGGCGTTCAGCGCCGCCTGCTCGGCGCGAGTCTTGTCGTAGTCGAGCCGCCGCAGCAGCTCGTCGAAGAGTGCCGGGAAATCGCCGGAGTCGTAGACGGTGCTCACGCCGAACGACCTGGTGCCGCAGTCGTACGGCATCTCGTCGGAGCGGATGAGATTGCGGCGGCGGATCTCGGCGGGATCGAGCCCGAGCCTGGCGGCGCCGCGGTCCATCAGCCGCTCGCGGACGAAGTTGCACTCCGGGCGTCCCGGCGAGCGCAACGTGCCGGCCGGCGTCTTGTTCGTCACCACCGACCACAGGTCGCACGCGTAGTTCGGGACGCGGTAGGGGCCGGGCAGCAGCGCGGCACCGAACTCCGCGGGCACGAGGGCGGCCGTCCGCACGTAGGCGCCGATGTCGGCGTGGATCACCGTGCGGATGGCCAGGATGCGGCCGTCGGCGCCGAAGCCGATCTCGATCTCGTAGCTGACCTCGCGGGCGTGGTTCGCCGCCATGAGGTTCTCGCGACGGCTCTCGATCCACTTCACCGGCCGGCCGAGCTTCAGGGCGGCCAGCGGCACCAGGATGTCCTCGGGATAGAGCTCGCCGCGCACGCCGAAGCCGCCGCCGACGTCCACCTCGGTGAGGCGCAGCGCGCCCGGCGGGAGGCCGAAGATCGGCGCCAGGATCGTGCGGTTGATGTGGATGCACTTGGTGGAACCGATCAAATGCAGCTCGCCACCGCGCGGATCGGGCGGAACGGCTACCAGCCCGCGCGTCTCCAGCGCGGCCGCCGTCTGCCTCGGGTAGTAGAAGCGCTCGCGGATCACGACCGCGGCGCCGGCCAGGGCAGCGTCGACGTCGCCCACCCGCATGGTGATGGTGGCGACGTTGTTGGTGTCGGTCCCGGCGAAGAGCCGCGGTGCGCCGGGCGCCAGCGCGTCGGCCACCGACGGGCACACGGGCAGCGGCTCGTAGACCACGTCGATCCGCTCGGCGGCATCGCGGGCGATGTACGGATCGTCGGCGACGACCAGGGCGACCGGCTCGCCCACGTAGCGCACGACGGTCCGCGCGATCGCCGGCTGCAGGTACCGGTCGGTGCCGGCCGGCGCCGGGACACGGTTGGGGATGATGGCCGCGGCGGGGACGTCGGCGGCCGTGAGGACCGCGTGGACGCCGGGCACCTCGCGCGCGCCCTTGGCGTCGACGGACACCAGGCGCGCGTGGGGGTGCGGCGATCTCACCACTGCGGCGTGCAGCATGCCGGGCACGCGCACGTCGTCGACGAACCGGCCGGTGCCGGTCACGAGCGGCCCGCCGCCCAGCCGCGGATGCGATTCGCCGATCATCGGCCGAGCCCCTCCCAGTGTGTCGTGAGCTGTACCGCCACCTCGGCCGGCCGCTCGAGCGGCCACCAGTGCGCGCATCCCGGAAACGCGACGAAGCGCGCGTTCGTCCTCCGGGCGAGGCGCTTGCCCCAGGTCGGCGCGGCGTAGGGATCCCGCTCGCCCCACAGGACGAGGCCCGGCGCGGTGAGCCGTCCGAGATCGGCCCCCCACTCCTCGCCGACCTTGATCGCGGAGCGATAGAGCCGAAGGATGCAGCGCTTCATCGTGTCGTCCACGTGCGCGGCCGTCACGCGGGCATCGGCCGGCGGCACGCCCTCCGCCGACAGGCCTTTCTCCAGCGTGGTCGCCGTGAACTTCGTCATCACCTGCTCGCCGACCTCCGGCGTCTGCCAGAGCTGGGCTGTCTTGTGCCAGACGTACTCCGCGTCGAGCGGGGCCGCGCCGGCCACCCAGCTCCGCACGAGATCCGGCCGCAGGCAGGCCGCGCGGAGCACGAGGATCGCGCCCCAGTCGTGACCGACCAGATCGACAGGCTCTCCGCGCGTCGCGATCTGCTCGACCAGCCAGACCGCGTAGGCATCCTTCGTGGCCGCGAAGTCCGCGGGCTCCGGGCATCCGAAGCCCGGCAGGCTCAGCGTCACCACGTCGGGCCGGCCGAGGCGCGAGAGGACCGCGTGCCAGACCCGCTCGGTGTCGGGGACGCCGTGCACGAAGATGGCCGGCACGGCTACACGCCGGTCCCGGCCGCGCGCTCCTTCGCCGCCATCTTGGCCTTCAGCTCCTCGGGGGTGAGGCGCACTATGTCCTCGTTCTGGTGGGCGTAGAGCTTGTAGGTGTCGGCGTCATCCCCGTCGAGCGCGAGCCGGCCGGCGAGGACGTCGGCCTTCCAGCGCGCGTGCTCGGCCTCGCGGGCGTGGAACTCCGGCATCACCTCGCGCGCGAACAGCTCGAGGCTCCGGCAGATGTCCGCGTGGGCGGTGCGGCCGGCCTGGGCGAGCAGGATCACCTGGTCCACGCCGGTCGACTCGAAGTCACGCAGGCGGCGGCGGATCGTCTCCGGCGAGCCGATGAGCCCGCTGCGCAGCGTCTCCTGGGCCTGGTCGGTCTCGCGCCACTCCTGGTAGGCCTCCCACATGTTGCCCTCGCCGGGGTTGGGAATGCCGTTGCGTCCGTAGTGGCTCAGGCAGAAGACGAAGAAGGTCCAGCCCGAGGCCTTGGCCAGCGCCTCCTCGTCGGTGGGGGCGCACATGAAGCCGCTGACCATGGCGATGTTCGGGTTGGTCGGATAGTCGGCCAGCTTGGCGAGGTTCCGCGTGAGCTCGAGGTAGTAGCGGTTCACCCAGGCGCGCGCGGCGGCTGCTGAGACGAACTGGAAGCCGAGCGCGCCCATGCCCCACCGGCCCGCGTTGGCGATCGTCTGGATATTGGAGCACGCCACCCAGAGCGGCGGGTGCGGCTTCTGCATTGGTTTGGGCACGACATTGCGCGCGGGGAAGTCGAAGTACTGGCCGTGCCACTCGTGCTTGGCCTGCGTGAAGGCGGGGACGAGCGCCCGCACCGACTCCTCCCATACCTCGCGCTTGTCGCGCACGCGCCGACCGAACGGGTGCAGCTCTACCGGCCCCTGCCCTTCGCCCAGCCCCAGCTCCACGCGGCCGTCGGACAGCAGATCCAGCGTGGACACGCGCTCGGCGACGCGGATGGGATGGTTGGTCGGGAGCTGGATGATCCCGTGGCCAAGGCGGATGCGCTTCGTGCGCTGGGTCGCCGCGCCCAGGAACACCTCGGGCGCCGAACAGTGCGAGTACTCCTCGAGAAAGTGATGCTCGACGGACCACGCGTAGTCGAAGCCGAGGCGATCGGCCAGCTCGATCTGCGCGAGCGCGTCCTGCAGGAGCTGGTACTCGCTCCGCTCGCCCCACGGCCGGGGCAGCTGCAGCTCGTAGAAGATGCCGAACTTCACCGGGGCCTCCTCGTCCCGGCCGCGCGAACGGTGCGGCCGGCACCGAGGAGCGTACGGGACGAGGAGCCGCAGGACAAGCGGTGGCTCAGTGCGTGGCCGACACCTTGCCCGTCTTCTCGTACTGCTCGACCGCCTTCTTCAGATCGCTGTACTCCGAGCATGGCAAGAAGCACAGGGAGTTGAGCCGGGCCAGGTGCTCCTTGGCCTTGGCGACGTTGCCGAGCATCAGGTAGGCCTCGCCGATGTACTCGTGCGCGCCGCGATGCTTGGGGTCGAGCGCCAGCGCTTTCTCGTAGAGGGGGAGCGAGGCGGCGGGATCGCCCTTGCGCCGGGTGGCGTAGGCCAGCCAGTTGAAGGCGTCGGCGTTGCCGGCGTCGCGGCCGACGACCCGCTGGAGCAGCGGAATCGCCTCGGCGAACTTGTCCGCCTTGATTGCCTTCTCCGCCGCGGTGTACTCCGGATCGACAGGCTTGCCGCGCGCCTGGTTCGTGCGGTCGTCGCTGCCGCCGCCGGCGTCGGCCTGCGCGTGATCGGTCAGCCCTGTCCCGAGCAGGAGCATCAGGGTTGCGGCCAGGATGGTGCGTCGTCGCCACGTGATCGTCATGGCGCCTCCAGTCCTCTCGCAGGGTGGAACGACCGGTACCCCGACACAACGCGGGGTGATGCTCGGGCGTTCCCTGTCCGCGAGAGTACCGTATGATGGCGGGCCATGAGCGAAGACATCCTCCGGAAGCTCGTCATGCAGGTGCGCAACTGGGGCAAGTGGGGGCCGGACGACGAGATCGGCACCCTGAACTACATCACGCCGGACGCGATTGCCGCCGCCGCGCGGCTGGCCACCACCGGCAAGGTCTTCGCGCTCGGCATCCCGCTGCAGCGGGAGGGCCCGCAGAGCGGCACCCGCCAGCGCTTCAACCCCATCCACGCCATGTTCCGCGACGGCGGCGACCAGCCGCGGACGCCGGACGAGGTGCGGACGATGCAGGGCTACGGCGGCTCCGACGACTGGATCGTCATGCCGCTGCAGTCGGTGACCCAGTGGGACAGCCTCGCCCACATCTTCTACGAGGGGAAGATGTGGAACGGCTACGACGCCAACCTCGTGACGAGCAGCGGCGCGGCCAAGAACAGCATCGACAAGACGACGAACAAGATCGTGGGCCGCGGCGTGCTCCTCGACGTGGCGCGCCACAAGGGCGTGCGGGCACTCGAGCCCGGCTACGCCATCACGGTGGCCGACCTCGAGGCCACCGCCGCCGCCGCGAAGGTCGAGGTGAAGCGCGGCGACATCCTGCTCGTCCGCACCGGCCACATGAGCCGCTACCTCGACAAGAAGGACTGGCGGCATTTCGACCTGGACGATTTCCCCGGCGTCTCCGCCCACGCGGCGCCGTGGCTGCACGCCCGGGAGATCGCCGCGATCGCCAGCGACAACTACGCGGTCGAGGTGCGGCCCTCGGAGATCCCCGGCTTCCGCAACCCGTTCCACGTCCTGGCGATCCCCAACATGGGGCTCACGCTCGGCGAGATCTTCTTCCTGGAGGACCTCGCCGCCGACTGCGCCGCCGACGGCCGCTACGCGTTCCTGCTGGTCGCCCCGCCGCTGCCGGTCACGCGCGGCGTCGGCACGCCGATCAACCCGTACGCCATCAAGTGACGGTCGCCCGGCCTGGCCCGAGGGGGCTGGGCCGGGGCCCCTCGGCGCGGCCGCCCGGCGGCGGGCGCCGGGGCCGGCGCCTCATTATTGGCGAGGAATCCCCGCGCTCCTGGGTAATGATAGACGGGCCATGCGAATTCTCGTCGTCGACGACTCCTCTCCGCATCGACGCATGCTGACCGCGTTGTTCGGACGGGCCGGCCACGAGGTGCTGACGGCCGGCGATGGCATCCTCGCCCTGGAGATCCTGGAGCGCGAGCCGATCGACGCCATCGTGTCCGACGTGAAGATGCCCAAGATGGACGGCTTTCAGCTCTGCCGCGCGATCCGCCAGGACCAGCGATGGCGGCGGCTGCCCTTCATCTTCTACAGCAGCATCTTCATCGGCGACGCCTCACACGACTTCGGCCGCGACCTCGGCGCCACCGCCTACCTCGACGCCAAGGAGATCGCGCCGAACCAGGTGGCCAAGGAGCTGGAGGTCCTGGTGGCCCGCCACGTCCGGGCCGAGTACGACGAGACGCTGGGGCAGCTCCTCGGCGACGTGGAGTTCGCCCGGCGCTACCACCAGGTCGTGCTGGACTCCCTCGCCCACGGCGGGGCCGAGGACCTGCGCGAGCTGGTCGCGGCCAGCGCCAAGGCGCTCGACGACGTCGTGGCGCGCCTGGACGCCGAACGGCAGACGATGGCCGAGGCTCAGCGCAACGTGCAGTCGGCCGAGCTGGCGCTGCTGAAGGAGCTGGGCGAGTACCTGGGCGACCGCATCAACAACCCGCTGGCGGTCATCCTGGCCAGCGCCCAGCTCCTGCAGATGAAGGAGCGCTCGACCGCGACGAGCGAGGCGGCCCAGCGCATCGGCGAGGCGGTCAGCCGCATCAACAGCGTCGTGCGCGAGATCGCGATCCGCAGCGGCGAAGTTCCCCGGAGTTGAGCTAGCCGATCCCGAAGGCGTCGCAGCCGGTGATGTCGCGGCCGACGATCAGCGTGTGGATGTCGTGGGTCCCCTCGTAGGTGTTCACCGTCTCCAGATTCATCATGTGGCGAATGATCGGATGCTCGTCCACGATGCCGGCGGCGCCCAGGATGTCGCGGGCCAGGCGGGCGGTGTCGAGCGCCATCTGCACGTTGTTCATCTTGGCCATCGAGACCTGCTGGGGGCGCAGCGTCCCGCTGTCCTTCAGCCGGCCGAGCTGGAGGACGAGGAGCTGGGCCTTGGTGATCTCGGTGATCATCCACACGAGCTTCTGCTGCACGAGCTGGAACGACGCGATGGGCTTGCCGAACTGGATGCGCTGCTGGGCGTACTGCAGCGCCCAGTCGTAGCAGCCCATGGCGGCGCCGACCGCGCC
The DNA here is from genome assembly GCA_963743355.1 of uncultured Candidatus Rokubacteria bacterium. GTDB lineage: Bacteria > Methylomirabilota > Methylomirabilia > Rokubacteriales > CSP1-6 > AR5. Next base: position 1,255,189 of record CAVUPM010000001.1, on the reverse strand, counting down.
CCACGCGATGCCGTAGCGCGCCTGGTTGAGGCACCCGAGCGGGCCGCGCAGCCCCTTGACCTTCGGGAGCTTGTTGTCGAGCGGGATCTTGCAGTCCTGGAAGGCCAGCTCGGAGGTGATCGAGGCGCGCATCGAGAACTTGCCGTGGATGTCGAGCGTCGCGAAGCCGGGCGTCCCCCGCTCCACCAGGTAGCCGTAGATCTCGCCGTCGTCCTCCTTGGCCCACACCACCGCCACGTCGGCGATGGAGCCGTTGGTGATCCACAGCTTGGTGCCGTTGAGCACGTAGCCGTCGCCGACGCGCCGGGCGCGGGTCTTCATCGAGCCGGGATCGGAGCCGTGGTCGGGCTCGGTGAGGCCGAAGCAGCCGACCTGCTCGCCGGTGGCCAGCCCCGGCAGCCAGGCGTCCTTCTGGGCGTCGGAGCCGTAGGCGTAGATCGGGTACATGACGAGACCGCTCTGCACCGACGCCGCCGAGCGCAGGCCGGAGTCGCCGCGCTCCAGCTCCTGCATGATCAGGCCGTAGGCGACGTTGTTCAGGCCGGCGCACCCGTAGCCCTTGAGCGTGGCGCCGAACACGCCCAGCTCGCCCAGCTTGGGGATGAGCGCGACCGGGAACGTCCCCGCCCGATGGTGCTCGGCCACGACCGGCAGGAACTCCGCTTCCACCCAGTCGCGGACGGCGTCCCGGATCATCCGCTCCTCGTCGGAGAGCAGCCCCTCGATGCCGTAGTAGTCGACGCCCCGAAACTTCTCCATGGCCCTATCCCCTGAGGTTCAGCGGGTTGAAGTCGGTGTGGTAGTCGAACGTATCCACCTGCTCGCGGGATTTCAACCACGCCACGGCCGCGTAGGTGAGCGGCGTCGCCGCCGCCTCGTAGACCACCTTGATCGCCCACTGGGCGCCGACGATCCCGGCCAGCGCGGCCGCCGGCACGCTGCCCGCGAAGGCGAGCGTCACGAACACCGCGCTGTCGAGCGCCTGCCCCACGACGGTGGAGCCGATCGTGCGGACCCACAGCCAGCGTCCGCCGGTGGCGATCTTCAGCTTGGCCAGGACGAAGGCGTTGGCGAATTCGCCGACCAGGTAGGCGACGAACGACGCCAGCAAGATCCGCGGCGCGTGACCCAGGATCTCCTCGTACGCCGCCTGGCCCTTCCAGAACGGCGCCGCCGGCAGTTCGCCGCCGAGCCAGACCGCGGCGACCATCAGCGCGTTGCACGCGAAGCCCAGCCAGATCACCCGCCGGGCCGCCGCGTAGCCCCACACCTCGGTCAGCACGTCGCCGATCACGTAGGAGATCGGGAAGATGACGATGCCGGCGGTCAGCACCAGGCCGCCGACCACGACGAGCTTGGCCGCGATCGTGTTGGCGGTCAGCAGGCAGGTGACGAAGAGCGCGGTGCACGCGACGAAGCGCCACGACATGGCCGGTTGATCATACTATGGCGTGGTGGACGCCCGGCCGAAGGCAGTGGTGCTGCTCAGCGGCGGCGTGGACTCGGCGACGGCGGCCGCGCTGACCGCCCGCGACGGCTTCGCGCTCTACGCGCTGACGTTCGCCTACGGCCAGCGCCACGCCGCTGAGATCGGCGCGGCCCGGCGGGTGGCCGCCGCGCTCGCCGTCGCGCGCCACGAGGTCCTGACGATCGACCTCCGCGCGTTCGGCGGCTCGGCGCTCACCGCGGACATCGAGGTCCCCAAGGACCGCACGCCGGACGCGATGGCGGACGGCATCCCCGTCACCTACGTTCCGGCGCGCAACACGATCTTTCTGTCCTTTGCGCTGGCGTGGGCAGAGGTGCTGGAGGCCCGCGACATCGTGATCGGCGTCAACGTGCTAGACAGTGTCGGTTACCCCGATTGCCGGCCGGAGTTCATCGAGGCGTTCGAGCGTCTGGCGACGCTGGCCACGCGCGCGGGAGTGGAAGGCCGCCAGCGGGTGCGCATCCGCACGCCGCTGATCCGCATGACGAAGGCGGAGATCGTACGGACGGGCACGACAGCCGGCGTCGACTACGCGCTGACGCTGTCCTGCTACGAGCCGGGGCCGGCCGGCGAGGCGTGCGGCCGGTGCGACGCCTGCACGCTCCGCCGCAAGGGGTTCGTCGAGGCCGGCGTGCCGGACCCAACCCACTACGGGCATAGCCGTCAGCCGGACTGATTCGGGCGACCGTCAGGGCTGCGAGAATTTCTGCGCGTTGCCCATCGCCGGCCACACGTACGCCTGCACGTTGGCCAGCGCCTGGCGGACGTGGTTGCGGTCGTGATGCACCCACTCCTGCAGCAGGTCGCGCACCCGCAGAAGGCCGACGGTGGGATGCCGCCCGGCGCGGTCGAGGTCGGCGGCGATCAGCCGGCCCACGAGGCTCGCGCCGTCCTCGCGCATCACCGCCAGCTCGTCGAGCAGCGCGGCGGCCGGCTTCCCGCAGTCGCCGCGGGCCCGAGCAACCTCGGGGGGATCCCACCGCTCGAGCGTCGGGGTGTCGGCGCTCAGGATGAGGCGGATGCGTCCGGCGAAGCCGCGACGCTCGGCCTCGATCAGGTGGCCGAGCACCTCCTTCACGCACCACTCGCCCGGCGCCGGGTGCCAGGCCAGCACGCGCTCCGGCACCGCCGCCAGCTCCGCGCGCAGCAGCGCCACCGCGGCCGGCAGCAGCGGCGCGACCTCGGCGGGCGTCAGCGGGGCGCCGGCCATCAGACGTTGGTGACGATCGACGGCGGCTCCTCGTTCAGCGCGCGCTTGAGCGCGGTGGCGAGGGCGGCGTCGTGCTCGTGGGTCACGGCGAAGATTCGGCACTGCGCCACCTTGCCGGGCAGGTACTTCAAGATCTCGCTGAGCGGCTCCTCCGACACCGAGCCGGCGGCCGAGTCGAAGACGTAGATCTGCCGGTCGCCCATCTTGAGCGGGTTGAGCGGGCGCGGGTCCTGCAGCGCCATGTCGATCTTGAACGGGAAGTCGCGCAGGTGCGAGGGCAGGAAGCTCGTCACCCGCTTCTCGACCTCCTCCGGGTTCAGGAAGCCCTGGCCCTTGCGCGCCTCGAACTGGTCGAGCACCTCCTCGCCGGCCATCCGCCACTTGAGCCGCCGGTCGAGCACGTGGCGCCACTCCACGCCCAGCGCCCGGCGCTCGGCGTCGTCGGCGTCGTGCCATCGCCCGACGTCCTCCAGCAGCGTCCATTCGGTCAGGTGCAGGTAGGGATGGAGCTCCTTGCGCAGGTCGTAGGGGAAGGCGATCCGCATCGTCTCGCGGAAGATCTCCTTGAGGTGGAGGTCGATGCCGCGCGTCGTGCGGTGGTAGTAGACGTTGGTGTACATGTAAAACCGCGCGTTGAGGAACATCGTGAACGCCTGCAGCCCGCTGCGGTCGAGCGTCAGGCCCTTCTCGGAGAAGAACGAGTAGTAGATGATCCGCTCGATGTCGATCGGGCCCACCGCCACCCCGCACATGTACGCGTCGCGCAGGACGTAATCCATGTTGTCGGCCGTGAAGACGCCCGACAGCAGCGGCTTCAGGAACGGCAGCCACTTCGGGTGCGACTCCAGGGGGTGCGTGTACGACTTCCCCATCAAGTAGCAGATCCACTCCGGATCGATCCGCTCGTCGTCGTTGAACGCCCCGGTGGGGCTGCGCCGCAGGCCGCGCAGGACGTCGGCCAGCTCCTCGCGGATGATGCGCTGGCCCAGCAATTCGTGGGTCAGCTCGAAGTCGACCAGGAAGTTGTCGTCGAAGAAGTGGCCGAACGGGCCGTGGCCGACGTCGTGGAGCAGGCCGGCCATCCGCAGGAGCTCCTCGATCAGCGCCGCCGACGGCGCATCGGGGAAGATCGCCCGCAGCGACGGATAGAGCTGCTGGGCGAAGCGGCCGGCCAGGTGCATGGCGCCCAGCGAGTGCTGGAAGCGGCTGTGCTCGGCGGCCGGGAACACCCAGCGCGCCGACTGCAGTTGCGGCACGCGGCGCAGGCGCTGCACCCACGGCGTGTCGATCAGGTCCTGCTCGGTCGCCTCGCCGGGGATCCCGCCCGGGCGGGTGTAGAGGATGTACTGGTGGATCGGATCGGCGATGAGGCCGCGCCCCTGGTAGGTGTCGATCGCGCCCTTCATGACGCCGAGTGTATCAGCGCGGCGGTGGGTACAGGCGGTGGCGGTCGATCGAGCGCACGCTGATGACCTGCACCTGGTCGTCGCGGCGCACCGCGACCTCGATGGTGTCGCCGGCCTGGCGCCGCCACATCTGCTCGTAGAACTCTTCCTGCGAGGTCACGTTCACGCCGTTGACGCCGACGATCTGGTCGCCGCGGCGGAAGCCGGCGCTGCGTGCGGGCCCGGATTCGTTGAAGCCGTCGACGACGACGCGGCCGGGATGGGCCGCCGTGTAGAGGCCGATCCACGGCCGGGGCCGGCGGCTCACCACGCGCCCCGTCGCCACCAGCTCGTCCCTGACCCCGAGGAACTTCTCGGCCGGGATGGCCAGGCTCACGTGGGGCGCCTCGCCCAGGCGCAGCGAGACGATGCCGACCACGCGCCCGCGCTCGTCGACGGCGGCGCTGCCGCCCCACGACGACATCGAGGGCGCCAGCATCAGGGCGCGGTCGAGCATGTATTCCCAGAATGCCGAGAAGCGCCGCACCGACTCCAGCGTGGTCGTGACGTGCACGAGGTCGCCGTCCTCGTCGACACCGACGGTGCCGGTGACCGCGCCCACGCGCAGATCGCCCGAGGGGTGCAGCTCGGCGGCCGGCCACGGGCCCGCACCTTCCAGGCGGACGACCGCGAGGCCGGTGTCGAGGTCGAGCCCGACCAGCTTCGCCGGCACCGCGCGCCCGTCACGCAGCCGGGCCTCGATGCGGACGGCGTCCAGCACGACGTAGCTGACGGTCACCGCGTAGCCGCGCGGGTCGAAGACCACGGCGCTGCCGAACCGCCGGGTGCCGAGGCGCGCCGACGAGGGCCGGTCCTCGGCCGCGCGCACGTGCAGCCCCACGATGGCGGGCTCGACCCGCTGGACGTAGGACGGCAGCATCGACAGCTGACTGGGGTGGGGCCGCGCGTCCCGCGAGGCCGGACGCGCGAGCGCCAGGGAGACGGGGACCAGCAGCGCGGCGACGAGCATCGCCCCGATCCGGCCGGTCATGGAATCTCCGGGGGCCGGCTCACCGCCGGCCGTACTGGCGCTCGTAGTACGCGCGGAACTCGCCGGACTTCAGCGGCTGCCACCACGTCTCGTGCTCCCGGTACCAGCGCACGGTGGTCTCCAGCGCCGAGGCGAACGGATGGCGCGGCGCCCAGCCGAGCTGCGACAGCTTGGTGGAGTCCAGCGCGTAGCGCCGGTCGTGGCCGGGGCGGTCGATCACCGTCTGGATCAGGCTCTCGGGCTTGCCGAGCAGGCGCAGGATCTCGTGGGTGATCGTGAGGTTGGCGACCTCGTGGCCGCCGCCGATGTTGTAGACCTCGCCGTCGCGGCCCCGCCGCAGCACCAGGTCGATCGCCGCGCAATTGTCGAGCACGTAGAGCCAGTCGCGGACCTGGCGGCCGTCGCCGTAGATCGGCAGCGGGCGATCCTCCAGCGCGTTGGTCACGAACAGCGGCACGAGCTTCTCGGGGTACTGGTAGGGGCCGAAGTTGTTCGACGAGCGCGTGATGACGACCGGCACGCCGTGCGTGCGCCAGCCGGCCAGCGCCAGCAGGTCGCCACCGGCCTTGGCCGCCGCGTACGGATTGGACGGCTGCAGCGGCGCGTCCTCGCGGGCGGCGCCGGCGGCGATCGAGCCGTAGACCTCGTCGGTGCTGACGTGCAGCAGGCGCGGGAGGCGCAGCTCCCGCACCGCGTCCAGCAGCACGTGGACGCCCAGCACGTTGGTCCGCAAGAATTCGTCGGGGTCGAGGATCGAGCGGTCGACGTGGCTGGGGGCGGCAAAATTCACCACGGCGTCCACGCCGCGCGCCACGTCGCGCACGAGTGCGGCGTCGCCGATGTCGCCCTGCACGAACGCGTAGCGGGGATCGCGCTCGACGTCGGCCAGGTTGGCCGGATTGCCGGCGTAGGTCAGCTTGTCGAGGTTGAGAACGCTGTCGTCGGGGTGCTCGGTCAGGACCCAGCGGATGAAGTTGGAGCCGATGAACCCGCAGCCCCCGGTCACCAACAACTTCATCTAGTTGAACATGGGGGCCCCGACATGGCCCCCAAACCCCCAACCACTCGGGACGCCCCGGCGTAGCCGTGGCGCCCCTCGATATTCCGACAGACTCCTAGTGACGTGGGGGACCCCGACATGGCCCCCCTGACCCCCCCGGCGGCTGCGGACGCCCCGGCGGAGCCGTGGCGCCCCTCGACACCCCGACGTGCTCCTAGCCACGGGTGACCTCCCACACGTCGGCGCCCGCGAAGTCCCACGGCAGCCGGCCCTCGTCGCACGAGGACGGCTCGGCCGAAAAGGGCAGATCGGTGAGGTACACGATGCGGCCGGGCGCCGACCCGAGGTTGCGCACGCCGTGGGCGACCCCGGGCGGGATGCGCAGCAGCCGGGAGGCGCCGTCGCCGAGCATCAGCCGCATCCGCGTCCCCTCGCTCCGCGAGCCCTGCCGCACGTCGATGAGCACGATCAGCATGCGGTCGCCGGGCGGCACGTACCACACGTCGGTCTGGCGCACGTGGAGGTGGAACGCCTTGATCGCGCCGGGCGCCAGCTCGCTGAAGTTGACCTGGCGCACGGTGAAGCCGTCCACACCCTCGGCGCGGCCGTCGGTGAGCCGCGCCAGCTCGGTCAGGCTGCCGCCGTCGTCGGCGTGGCGCGCCAGGGGCACCAGCGCGACGCCGTCGATGGTCGCCGCCGGCCCGTACGCCTGCAGCTGGAACGCGCGCTTGGCGTCGCGGGAGATGTCCATCAGATCGCGTCAGGATAGCACGCGGTCACGGCTCGCCCGCCACGACGCGCAGCAGGTACTGGCCGTACGCGTTGTCGCGCATCGGCTTGGCGATGCGCTCGACGTCGGCGGCGGTGATCCACCCCATGCGATAGGCGATCTCCTCGAGGCAGGCCACCATCAGGCCCTGGCGCGTCTCCAGCGTCTGGATGAACGTGCTCGCTTGCAGCAGCGCCTCGTGGGTGCCGGTGTCCAGCCACGCCACGCCGCGGCCCAGCTTCTCGACGTGAAGCCGGCCCTGCCGCAGGTAGGTGGCGTTGACGTCGGTGATCTCCAGCTCGCCGCGGGCGGAGGGCCGGAGCGCCGCGGCGACGTCGACGACGCCGGCGTCGTAGAAGTACAGGCCCGTCACCGCCCACGACGAGCGCGGGTGCGCCGGCTTCTCCTCGATGGACACGGCTCGGCCGGCGCCGTCGAAATCGACGACGCCGTAGCGCTCGGGGTCGCGCACCCAGTAGGCGAAGATCGTCCCGCCCTCGGTCCGCGCGGCGGCGCGGCGCAGCGACTCGGTGAGGCCCTCGCCGTAGAACAGGTTGTCGCCCAGCGCCAGCGCCACCGGGTCGCGACCGATGAAGTCGCGCCCGATCAGGAACGCCTGGGCGATGCCCTCCGGCCGGGGCTGCGCCGCGTACTGGATGCGCAGCCCGAGGTCCTCGCCGCCGCGGAACAGGCGCTCGAAGGCCGCGCGGTCCTGGGGCGTGGTGATGAGCAGGATGTCGCGGATCCCCGCCAGCATGAGCGTGGACAGGGCGTAGTAGACCATCGGCTTGTTGTAGACGGGGACGAGCTGCTTGCTGACCGCCAGCGTGAGCGGATAGAGGCGGGTGCCGGCGCCTCCGGCGAGAATGATCCCCTTCCTCATGGAGCTTCGCGATTGTAGCATCGGGGCCGCGAGGAACCTCCCATCAGCAAACCATCCGTCCTGCTGTGGCTCGACGAGGCTGGCGCCTACCTGCGCGCGGCCGAGGCGGCGGGGCTCGCGCCCGCGGTCGACATCGTGACCGCCCCCGCCAAAGCCGATCCACCCGAAGCGCTGCTGGCCCAGGCCGACGCCCTGCTCGCCTGGCGGCCACCGGCCCGGCTCGCCACCCGGGCGCCGCGCGTGCGCTGGATCCAGTCGCTCACGGGCGGCTGCGAGCAGTGGCTCGTCCCCGACACGCCGGCCGGCGCGGTGCTCACCTGCGCGCGGGGGACTCATCGCGTGCAGATGTCCGAGCACATCCTGGCCGCGCTCTTCCTGTGCGCCAAGGACCTGGCCGGCATCGTGCTGGATCAGGCCGCCGGCCGGTGGCGCCGCCGCATCAATCCCACGCTGGCCGGCGCCACGCTGGGGATCCTCGGGCTCGGCGCGATCGGGGTGGAGGTCGCGCGGCTGGCCGCCGGGCTCGACATGCGCGTGATCGGGACCAAGCGCGAGCCGACCGCCGTCCCCCACGTCGAGCGCGTGTACCCGCCCGTCGAGACCGCGCGCGTGCTCACCGAGTCCGACTACGTCCTGCTCCTCCTGCCCTCCACCGCGGAGACGCGCGGCCTCATCGACAAGGCCGCGCTGGCCCGCCTGAAGCCGAGCGCCTTCGTGCTGAACTTCGGCCGGGGAGATCTCGTCGTCGACGCCGATCTGGTCGGCGCGGTGCGGGAGCGCCGCATCGCCGGCGCCGTGCTGGACGTGTTCACGACGGAGCCGCTGCCGTCCGAGCATCCCTTCTGGTCGACGCCCGGCATCGTCGTCCTCCCGCACGTGGGCGGGCTTCATCCGACGCGAGACACGATCGTGGCGGGACTCTGGGTGGAGAACCTTCAGCGCTTCCTGGCCGGGCAGCCGCTCCTGCAGGTGGTCGACCGCGCCCGCGGCTATTAGGGGACCGGGGACCCCGACATCGGCCCCCAGTCCGCCAATCGTTACTTGTCCTGGCGAACGAGCGTGATGACGACCGGACCCGCGGCGTTCGGCAGCGTGCCGATGAGCCGGTTGTCCACGAGCGTGAAGGCCGCGGTCATCTCGGCCGGGCTGGCCGGATGCCGCATCATCGCGTCGCTGCCCGACACGCGGTAGACCAGCCGGACGCCCCGCGAGCCCTCCAGCCGAATGATCCACGGCACGTCGGCCGCGATCGTGTTCTCCAGCTGCAGGTGCGCGACGCCGAGCGCCCCCTGCTGCACCAGCGTGGCCTCGGCCGAGGCCTGGCGCAGCGAGTCGAACAGCCCCAGGCCCTTCCAGGTCCCGACCCAGCGCCCGGTCAGGTCGACGGGCGGCTCCGGCGGCACCAGATCGCCCCACCAGCCCTCCGTGCCCGCCAGCGCCTTGTCGGCGTCGGTGATGGCAGGGTCGTCGCCGTTACCCTGCCGCGCCGAGAACGTCATGTGCTCGTTCGAGGCGAAGTGGGTGGGATGGTCCCGCCAGGTCGTCCAGTCCCGCGAAGAGGCGCAGCCAGACATCGAAAACATGACTGCTGCAATGAGCAGCAGCCACCAGCGCAGGTTGTCCATCGTGACCGCCCTCCGTGGGAGGGGTCGGGGCAACCCTACCGGGCTTCCCCCACCGTGAGTGGCCGACCCGAAACGGATCGCGGGCTGTTTCGTGCAAGGCCAGGACCACAGCCCCGAGCGAAGCCAAGTCCGCGCGGTGACTGACGCCGGGCCATCTCGGGCCATCGTCGGACTGTCGGCCCCGTGACGCTGCTGCTACGCTTCTGGCATGGCCCGTGCCGTCGCGCCCTCGCTCTCCACGGCGCTCGTCGAGCGACTGAGTCAGCACGATCTCGCGGGACGCCTGGGTGTCGGCGTGCCGTTCGTGACCCTGGACGCCCAGGGCCGGCCTCACCCGATGCTGCTCTCGTACGTCGAGCTGCGGGCCTATGACACGCGCACCCTGGGCCTCGTCATCCAGGCCGGAAGTGGGAGCGCGCGCAACCTGGTCGAGCGGGGGGTCGGCACGCTGATCGTCGTCGAGCCCGAGACGGTCGTGTACGTCAAGACCCGAATGCTGGACGGGCCGTTACCGGTCGATGGGGGCGAGCCGTTCGGCCTGGGCTACTTCCTGCTCGAGGTCGAGCAGGTGGTGGAGGACACCGCGGCCGACTGGGAGGGCGGAACGCGTATCACCGAAACGATCCGCTACGAGCCGTCGCCCACGCTGGCCGAGCCCTGGGCACGGGCGACGGTGACCGCGCTGGCGACCCCGCGCGCGCGGGCGTGAGGGCGCCGCCCTACCGCGCGGGCCGCGGGGACGGCTCCTGGTAGCGCCCGATCGTGATCTCCATCTCCTTCTGCTCGCCCGCGCGCAGGACGACGACCCGCACGCGCTTGCCCACCGGCGTGGTCGACACCACGCGCTGCAGGTCGCGCGGCGCGTCGAGCGCCGTGCCGTCGAGCGCGATGATCACGTCGTCGGCCTTGACGCCACCCTGATCGGCCGGCTCGCCGGGCATCACGCGGCGCACCAGCACGCCCTTGGCCTCACGCAGCTTCAGTCGGCCGAGGTCGTCGTCGCCGACCTCGTCGATCGACACGCCGAGCCAGCCCCATTCGACCTTGCCCTTGGTCGCGAGCTGCGGGACCAGGAGCTTGACGAGGTTGGACGGGATCGCAAAGCCAATGGATCCGTTCCGGGCGGCCATGCTGTTCACGCCGACGACCTGACCGGCCATGTTGACCAGAGGGCCGCCGGAGTTGCCGGGATTGATGGCGGCGTCGGTCTGGATGAAGTCGAAGCCGGGCGCGGCCACGGTGAGCGGCGCGCCCTTGCGACTGACGATCCCGAACGACACCGACTGCTCGAGCCCGAAGGGATGGCCGAGCGCCAGGACGAACTCGCCGACGCGCACGCGATTGGAGTCGCCGATCGGCAGGGTCGGCAGGTTGGTGGCGCCGTCGATCTTCACCAGGGCCAGGTCGACGCGCGTGTCCTGCCCCACGACCTTGCCGGTGAAGCGGCGGCCGTCGGACAGCCGCACCTGCAGGAAATCGGCGTCCTCCACGACGTGGGCGTTCGTCACGATCAGGCCGCCGGGGTCGATGACGAAGCCGGAGCCGCTGCTGCGGCGCGGCTCGCCCGGGCCCTCCTCGTCCTTGTCCTTGCCGGGCGCGCGCCGCACGCGGACGTGGACCAGCGCGGGCTTGAGCTGATCGGCGAGATCGGCCAGGAGCTGGTTGAAGCGCGACAGCTCCGGGGCGGGCGAGACCGCGATATCCTCGCGCCAGTACTTCGTTTCCTGGGCCGCGGGCGCCGGGGCCGCCGGGACCAGGAGCGCGACCGCGAGCATCAGCGAGATCAGCCGGGGACGGCGCGACCGCGACATACGGACCTCCTTGGTGCGGCAGGGCGCACCAAGTATAGCGCGGGGCGAGTGCGGGCAGGCTCCTGGACTAGCGGCCCACCTCGCGGACGAGGTGGCCGAGCTCGGGCAGCAGCAGCTTCTCGAGCGCCAGGCGGCACGCGTTGGGCGAGCCGGGGAGCGACACGACGATGCGCCGGGCGTGGATGCCCATCTGGGCCCGCGACAGCATGGCGGCCGCGCCGACCTGCTCGTACGACAGCACGCGGAACAGCTCGCCGAAGCCGGGCAGGCGCTGGTCGAGCAACGCCTCGACCGCTTCGAAGGTCGAGTCGCGCGAGGTGATCCCGGTGCCGCCGGTCAGGATCACGACCTGCACGCGAGGGTCGGCGCACGCCTCGCGGACGACGCGCGCGACGTCGGCGGGTTCGTCGCGCACGATCGTGGCGCCGACCACGGCGTGACCGGCGCCGCTCAGCAGCTCGCGGATCACCGCCCCGCCGGTGTCGTTCTCGGGCGTCCGTGTGTCCGACACGGTGAGCACGAAGCACCCGACCGACGTCGGGGCGGTGGCCTTGTGCTCCGCCGGCGTCGACCCCACCGGCCGACTCACCGCGCGCTCGTTTCCGGCGCGTACGCCTTGTCGAGAATCTCGACGAGGTGCAGCACCGGCAGGTCGAGGCCGCGGCTCCGCAGGCCGGCCTGGATCTGGAGAATGCAGCCGGGGTTGGCCGTCACCACCGCCTGCGCGCCCGTCGATTCCACGTTGCGAATCTTGCGACGGAGCAGCCGGTCGGCCATCTCGGGCTGGGTGAGGTTGTAGATCCCGGCCGAGCCGCAGCACCAGTCGGACTCCGGCAGATCCACGACGCGCAGTCCCGGAATCTGGGCCAGCAGCTCCCGGGGCTGCCGCCGGATCTTCTGGCCGTGCACGACGTGGCAGGGATCGTGGTACGTGACCGTCATCGGCACGGCGTGCAACGGCCCGCGCAGCGGCTCGCGCGCGACGAACTCGGCCAGATCCTGCACGGTGCGCGCGAAGCGCGCCGCCCGCTCGGCCCAGGCCGGCTCGTCGGCCAGCAGGGCCCCGTACGCCTTCATGTGGGCCCCGCAGCCCGACGTGTTGACGATGATCGCCTCGGCGCCGGCCGCCTCGAAGGTCTCGATCGTACGCTTGGCCATCGCGATCGCGCGCGCGTGGTCGCCGCCGTGGGCGTTGAGCGCGCCGCAGCATCCCTGCGCCGACGGCGCCAGCACGTCGCAGCCGTTGCGCGCCAGGACGCGCGCCGTCGCCCGGTTGTGGGCGCCGAAGACGACCGACTGCACGCAGCCCGTCAGCATCGCGACGCGCGCGCGCCGCCGGCCCGCAGCCGGGGTCAGCGCGGGCAGCCGCCTCCGATCGGCGGCCGACGGCATCGGCGGCAGCAGCGCCTCCCACGCGGACAGCGTGCCGGGGAGCAGGCGCACCAGGCCGGTGCGCCGCACGAGCGCCTGCAGTCCGCTCGCCTGGTACAGGCGCAGCCCGGCGGCGGCGGCGGCGAGCACGCGCCGGTATCCCAGCAGCAGACCGAAGTTCAGCCAGCGGAACGCGCGGCGGCCGACGCCGCCCGGGCGCTGGCGCTCGATCTCCGCCTTGGCGGCCTCGATCAGGCGGCCGTAGGGGACGCCGGACGGACACGCGGTTTCGCACGCGCGGCAGTCCAGACAGAGCGAGAGGTGCTCGACCGTCGGATCGCTGAGGTCGATGCGCCCCTCCGCGAGCGACTTGATCAGAAAGATGCGGCCGCGCGGCGAGTCCATCTCGGTGCCAAGCTCGGAGAACGTCGGACAGGACGCCAGGCAGAGCCCGCAATGCACGCACTGGTTCACGCCCTCGACGCTGAGGCCGTGCAGCGTGAGCGGTTGCGGCGGCGTCCCCCCCGGCGCGGCGTGCGCCATGCTCAGATCCCCGCCACGAAGCGGCCGGGGTTGAGGACGTTGTTGGGATCGAGCTGGGCCTTGATCCGCTGCATGATCCGCCCGGCGGAGCCGGCGTCGCCCCACACGGGCACCTGCGCCTTCACGGCCAGCGGCGCCCAGGTGAGCGTCGCGTGGCCGCCGCCGGCGACGGCGATCGCTCGCCACTCGGTCAGCACGGTCGCGACCGCCGCCGCCTCGCGATCGGCCAGGAGCGCGCCGGTGACGGCGCCCACGCCAGCGTGGGCGGTCCACGCACTGCTCAGTCCGCGCTGGCGCGCGGCCTGCGCGCCCTGCTCCATCGCGTCGACCACGAGGGTGGGCAGCACGGAGAAGGTCATCAGCGCCGCCGGCGATGCGAGCGCGTCGCGGCCGATCGTCGCCAGGCGCGGCCACGTGGCCGGGGGCAGCGTGGTGACGTCGCGACCGCCCAGCGGGCCGAGCAGCGCCGTCAGCTCGGCGGTCTGCCAGTCCACTTGCTCGGGCAACCCGTCGAAGCCGACGACGAGCGCGGCCTCGGCGCCGAGCCCGAGCGCCGCGGCGGCGGTGGCATCGAGCATCTCCACCGCGTTGGGGATGAGGTCGCCGGCCAGCAGCGCGCGCACCGCCGCGCCGCAGTCCTTGAGGCGATCGAAGCGCGCGGCGAGCAGCCGCTCGTCGTCGGGCAGCGGGCGGAGCTTGAAGGTCGCGTCCACGACGACGCCCAGCGTGCCCCAGGAGCCGATGAAGAGCTTCGGCAGATCGTAGCCCGCCACGTTCTTCACGACCTTGCCGCCGCCGCGCACGATGCCGCCGTCGGCGGTGACGATCGTGACGCCGATCAGCAGGTCGCGGACGGTGCCGTAGAGATGGCGCCGCGGGCCGGCGGCGTTGGCGGCGATGAGGCCGCCCACCGTTGCGCGCTCGGCATCCGGCGGATCGAGCGACAGCCACTGCCCGCGCGCCCGCAGCGCGTCTTGCAGGCTGCTCAGCGTCAGCCCGGCCTGGGCGGTCACGGTCAGGTCGCCCGGCTCGTGCTCGAGCACGCGGGCCAGGCGGCGCAGCCCGAGCACGATCCCCGCGCGCGGGGGCGGCTCCCCGACGGCGATGGCCGTCCCCCCGCCCCACGGCATGATCGCCGCACCGGCCGCCGACGCCTGGGCGACGACGGCGGCCACCTCCTCGACCGTGCCGGGGAACACGGCGGCCTCGGGCGTGCGGCCCTCGACCACGAACGGAGAGAGCTCGACGCCGGTGAGAACGTGGGGCGCGCCGACGGTGGCGCGAAGGGTGTCGAGCAGGACTGGCACCGGCCGGATCCGCCCGCGCTCAGAAACGCTGAGCGAGGCCCTGCTCTTCGATCGCGTGCGGCCGATAGGCCATCGGCCCGGCCTCGACGCAGGACTTCTTCGTGGGGAACACCTTGCCGGGGTTGCAGAGACCCGTGGGATTGAACGCAGCTTTGACCCGTTGCATGAAGGCGAGGTCGGCCGCGGAGAAGATGAACGGCATGAAGTCGGATTTTTCGAGCCCGATGCCGTGCTCGCCGGAGATGGACCCCCCCACCTCGGCGCAGACCTTCATGATCTGCGCCCCCGCTTCCACGACGCGTGCCTCTTCGCCCGGCTTGCGCGGATCGTACAGGATGTTCGGGTGCAGGTTGCCGTCGCCGGCGTGGAACACGTTGCCGACGCGCAAGCCGTGGGCGGCGACGATCTCGTTCACGCGCCCCAGCACGTACGGGAGCTTGGTGCGCGGGATGACGCCGTCCATCACCATGTAGGCGGGCGACACGCGGCCGTAGGCGCCGAACGCCGACTTGCGACCCTTCCAGAGGAGCTGGCGCTCCTGCTCGTCGGCCGCCGCGCGCACCTCGCGCGCGCCCGACTCGCGGCAGGCCGCCACAATCCGCTCGGCCTGGGCGTCCATCCCGGCCCGCAGGCCGTCGATCTCGATCAGCAGGGCGGCGGCCGCGTCGCGCGGATAGCCGCAGCCGAACGCGTCCTCCACGGCCTGGATCGTGAGCTGATCGATCATCTCGACGGCGGCCGGCACGAGCCCGCGCGCGATGATGGCGGAGACGGCCGCGGAGGCCTGCTCGACCTGGTCGAAGACGGCCAGCACCGTCTTCACCGCCTGGGGCTTCTTCAAGATCCGGACGACGATCTTGGTGGCGATGCCGAAGGTGCCTTCGGAGCCGACGAAGAGCCCGGGCAGATCGTAGCCCAGCGACTCGCGCGTGCGCCCGCCGAGCCACACGAGCTCGCCGTCCGGCATCACGACCTCGAGACCGAGGACGTGGTTCACCGTGACGCCGTACTTCAGCGTGTGGGGGCCGCCCGAGTTGTTGGCGATGTTGCCGCCGATGGTGCACGCCTGCTGGCTCGACGGGTCGGGCGCGTAGTAGAAGCCGCGCGGCCCGACGGCCCACGACAGGTGCAGATTGACGAGCCCGGGCTCGACGACGGCGATCTGGTTGTCGTAGTCCACCTCGAGAACGCGGTTCAGCCGCATCATCGAGATCACGATCCCGCCCTCGGCCGGCAGGCACCCGCCCGACAGTCCGGTGCCGGCGCCGCGGGCCACGAACGGCAGGTTCTCGCGGTTGGCCAGCCGAACGATGGCCGCCACGTGCTCGGCCGTCGTCGGGAACACGACGAAGTCGGCCAGCGCGCGGAACAGCGTCAGCCCGTCCGACTCGTAGACCAGCAGCTCGTCGGGCTCGGACAGCACGCCGCCGGTGCCGACGATGGCCAGGAGCGCCCGGCGGAGCGTGGACTTACGGTCGGCGGTCAGGGTCGCCATGGATCTTCGAAGTATACGCCTCCGGGCGGACTTGCGACGGTTACGACAGACCCAGGAGCGTGCTCGCGGCGGCGGCGATGGCGTCGGCGTCGATGCCGTAGTGGCGGTAGAGGTCGGGGCGGGTCCCGGACTGGCCGAAGTCGTCGACGCCGAGGGCGAGCTGGGGGACGCCGAGGGCGCCGCCCAGGAAGGCGAGCGCGTGCGAGTGGCCATCGAGCACCGACACCACCGGCACGTCCTCCTCGTCGGCGCCGACCAGCGTCTCGAGGTAGGGGCGCGGCGCGCGGAGGCCGCGATACAGGCGGTCGGGGCTCGTGGCGACGAACACGCTGGCGTGCGCGCCGCGCTCGGCGAGCCGGGCGGCGGCCGCCACCGCTGAGGGCACGGTGACGCCGGTGGCGAACAGGCTCACCGCCGTCTCGGCGCTCCACCCGGGTGCCGGGCGCGCGTCGATCAGCCGGTAGCCGCCAGCCAGCACGGCCGCACGGTAGTCGGCCCCGGGCGGCGGCGCCAGGCGCTGATCCACCGGCGCGGTGCTCAGGCGCAGGTAGAGGCTCTCGCGGCGCTCGGCCACCGCGCGGAGCCCGGCGAGCAGGATCCACTCCACCTCGCGGGCGAACGCGGGCTCGTAGTACGCGAGATCGGGCAGCGCGACGCCGATCCCCGGCGTGATCACCGACTGGTGGGCGCCGCCCTCGGGCGCCAGGCTGATGCCGGACGGCGTGGCGGCCACGACGAAGCGTGCCCCGCAATAGAGCGCGTGGTAGAGCGCGTCGAGCCCGCGCGTGACGAACGGATCGTACAGCGTGCCGATCGGCAGCAGGGTGGCGCCCGAGAGCTCCGTGGTCAGCCCCAGGGCGGCCAGCAGCAGGAACAGGTCGTGCTCGGCGATGCCGAGCTCGACGTGCTGGCCGTCGGGCCCCTCCCGCCAGCGCAGCGCCTGCGACACGTCGGCGAAGGCGTCGGGCCGGGCGACGGGATAGTAGATGCCCTTGCGATTCATCCAGCCGGCCAGGTGCGTGGTCACCGCCACGTCGGCCGACACCGTGACGATCGTATCGCCGACCGGCAGCCGGCCCAGCGCCGCCAGCGCCCGGCCGAATGCCTCCTGCGTCGACATCTGGTCCGCGTACGTCTCGTCGAGCGACGACGGCACCGCCGGCGCCGGCCGGGCCGGGGGGGCTGTGAACAGCGGCGGCAGCGCGCGGACGTGCTCGGCCTCGGGCGTGCCGGGCGCGAAGCCCGCCCATTCGTCGCCCGGCGCGACGCCCAGCGCCGCGCGGAGCGCCTCGATCTGTGCCGCGCTCGTCACCATCGTGTGATTCAGCGGGTCGCCGGCGAACGGCAGGCCCCAGCCCTTGATCGTGTGGGCGAGAATCACCGACGGCCGCTCGCGCTCGTGGCCGGCCGCCTCGTAGGCCTCGAGAATGAGCGTCAGGTCGTGGCCGCCGACGTCGGCGACGAGCGCGGGCAACGCCTCGTCGGCGATGTCCGCGAGCAGTCGATCGAGCCCGCCGTCGATGCCGCCGCCGGCGGCGGTGACCAGCGCCTTGCGGAGCGCGCCGGCCGGCAGGCGCACGAGCCGCTGGTACTCCGCGTTGGAGGCCGACTCCAGCCGCGCGCGGAGGCGCTCGCCGCCGGGCCGCGCGAAGCACGCCTGCAGGCGCGTTCCCCAGCGCAGCTCGTCGACACGCCAACCGCCGGCGCGGAACATCGCGGCGAGCTGCCGCGGTCGGGTGTCGGGCACGACGCGATCGAGGCTCTGGCGGTTGACGTCCACGATCCACAGCACGTTGCCGAGCCGGCCGACGATCTCCTCACCGAGCGCCTCCCAGACGTTGCCCTCGTCCAGCTCGGCGTCGCCGACCATCACCACGAACCGCTCGGGCCGCGCCTGGCCGCCATGATCCCCGAGGTAGCGTGAGGCGAGGCCGCCGAACGTGGCGGCCACCGCGCCGAGACCCATCGAGCCGGTCGAGAGGTCGACGACGCGGGGGTTCTTGCGCCGGCTCGGATACGCCTGCAGTCCCCCGAACACCCGCAGGCCCTGCAGCTCGGCCGCGCTCAGCCGGCCGCGCAGGTACTGGATCGCGTAGAAGGCCGGAGCGGCGTGCGCCTTGGTCGCGACGACGTCGCCGGGACGCAGTGCCTGGAAGTAGAGCGCGGTCAGCAGGCTCACCACCGAGGCCGAGGAGGCCTGGTGGCCGCCGACCTTGAGACCGTCGACACTCGGGCGCGCGTTGGCCTGGTGGACCATCCAGGTGGAGAGCCACAGCACGCGGCGCTGAATGCGGTCGAGGACCTCGAGCGAGGTCATCCGGACTTGCGGGCAAGGGCGGTGAGCGCGGCGGCGTCCCCGGGCGGCCGCACCGGCGCCGATGCCCCCGCCCCGCCCGCTGCTCGTGCGACCCGACGACCTCCTGTCCCGCGCCCCTCCGCGCTCATGCCCGAAGTATACGTCCCGAAATGCCAGATGAAGTCCCGGGACCACGGGGGGAGGGCGCGAAGGCGAGGGGGGCGGGGTCGTATGGAAGACGCGAAGCAACAACCACCGCGGCCCTGTGGTCGCCGGACCCCGCCCCCTCGCCGTCGCGCCCGCTTTGGCAGAGGCTACGCGACTTCGATGAGGTTACGACCGGCACGCTTCGCGGCGTAGAGCGCGCGATCCGCCGCTGGCACGAGGTCGTCGCTCTGCGTCACGTCCTCGGGCAGCGCCGCGATCCCCACGCTCACCGTGAGCGGCCCGTGCACGAACCGGTGACGCTCGACCACGTCCTTGATGCGCTGGGCGTACTTGACGGCGCCCGACTTGGGGGTGTTGACGAGCAGCACCGCGAACTCGTCACCGCCGTACCGGGTGACGATCGAGAAGCTCCGTGAGCTGGCGACGATGAGCTGGGCGGCCTCGCGCAGCGTGTCGTCGCCGGCGCGATGCCCCAGCTCGTCGTTGATGCTCTTGAACCGGTCGAGGTCGAGCAGGACCAGCGACAGGGGCTCGCCGAAGCGGGCGTGGCGCTTGGCCTCCTCCTCGAGTCGCAGCGCGAAGTAGCGGCGGTTGTAGACGCCGGTCAACGGGTCCTTGAACGACAGCTCCTCGAGCCGCGCGTTGCGGATGGCCACCGCCGCCTGGGAGGCGAGCGCCTGGACCAGTCCTTCGAGCTCGGCCGCGAACGGCATGACTTGGCCGCCCTCGGTGCGCGCGTTGATGAGCTGCAGCACGCCGATCACGTCGCCCTTCGGCTCCCGCAGCGGCACCACCAGCACCGACCCGGTCTTGTCCGGCACCAGGGCGTCGGGCCACCCGTTGGGCGCGGACGGCTTGCCCGGCGTCACGTGGTACGCGTGGGGCAGGTTGATGAGCTGGCCGTTGAGCGCAACGTAGCCGGCCAGGCTCGGCCGCGTGAGCTTGAGGGGCTCGGCGGCGAAGTGGCGTCGCAGCTCACGCTCGCCCGTGCGGTCCAGGCGCGCGTCGTTCTGGGTGACGGCAAAGCGCAACACGTCGCCGTCGCGGAGGAACAGCGTTCCCGTCTCGGCGTTGGTGAAGTGCCGGGCCTCGGCCACGATCCGCTCGAGGAGCCTGGACAGCTCCCGCTCGCTCGTCAGCGCGATGCCGATCGCGATGAGCTGCTTGAGACGCTCGGTCACACCGCGCGCGTCGTGTCGGTCGGGGCCGGTCGCTGGGTCACTCATCGTGGCTGGCCGGGAAGCGAGAGGCGTGCCACACCGAACCGCACTTATAAATACCTGTCGCTGCTGACGATTTCGATCCTGGCTCAGGATCGCCCTCTATCCGCCCGGCTCTTTCATTACCACTTGGTTGTTTTCTTAACGGTTCGCTACAATCGTCGCAGCCATGAATTCAGTCCTCGTGATCGACGATGAGCGGAACATCCGGTCTCTCGTTTCCCGCGTTCTCGGCCAGGACAACATCGAGGTGCACACCGCCGGCACTGGCAAGGAAGGCCTCGAGCTCGCCGACCAGGTGGAGCCCGACCTGGCGCTGGTCGACCTGCGCCTGCCCGACCTCGACGGCATCCAGGTGATGCGCGACCTGCGCGCGCGCCACCCGCAGACCGCGGTCATCATGATCACCGCCTTCGGTCACATCGAGAGCGTGGTGATGGCCATGAAGAGCGGCGCCACCGACTACCTCGAGAAGCCGTTCCAGCACCTCGAGAAGCTGCGCATCTCGGTCACGCGGGCGCTGGATGAGGTCAAGGCGCGCCGGGAGATCACGCGGCTGCAGGGGCTGCAGGAGGGGAAATACCGCACGAACCAGATCATCGGCGAGTCCGCCTCGACCCGGAGGCTGCGCGAGGTGATCACCCAGCTCGCCCAGAGCGAGGCTCACACCATCCTCGTACAGGGCGAGAGCGGCACCGGCAAGGAGCTGGTCGCCCGCGGGCTTCACTACGAGAGCGCGCGGCGAAACTCGCCCTTCATGGAGGTCAACTGCGCCGCGATCACCGAGACGCTCTTCGAGAGCGAGATCTTCGGGCACGAGAAGGGCGCGTTCACCGACGCCAAGAGCACCAAGAAGGGCCTGATGGAGCTGGCCGATGGGGGCACGCTCTTCCTCGACGAAGTCGGTGAGATCCCGCTGGCCAGCCAGGCCAAGCTCCTGCGCTGCCTTCAGGAGCGGACCTTCAAGCGGGTCGGCGGCACCCGGGATCTGAAGGTGGACGTCCGGGTGATCACGGCCACGAATCGCTCGCTCGAGACGATGGTGAAGGAGGGCAAGTTTCGGGAGGACCTCTTCTACCGGCTGAACGTCATCCCCCTCACGATTCCGCCGGTGCGCGAGCGCCGGGAGGACATCCTGCCGCTGGCCCGCCACTTCCTGTCCGAGGCCAACAGCACGTTTCACAAGACGGTCAAGCGCCTGGCGACCGAGACGGAGACGCTGCTGCTCGCCTACGGCTGGCCGGGCAACGTGCGCGAGCTCAAGAACCTCATCGAGCGCCTCGTCATCCTGAGCACCGGCGACACGATCGAGGCCGACCAGCTCCCGGTGCCGTTCGCGGCCGCCACCGACGGCCCCCTGCCGGAGGAGGTCTCGAGCCAGCCCCGCACGCTGGAGGCCATCGAGCGCGCCTACATTCTCAAGATCCTGCGCCAGGTGAATGGCAACAAGAGCGAGGCCGCGAAGATCCTCGGTATCACCCGCCAGACCCTCCGGAAGAAGCTCACCGAAGCTACACCCTGAGGCTGGTCCGTTTCTGGCCGTACTCGCCGCCGGGACTCCCGGTGGCTGGATAGAAATCACCCGGCCATCCAGGTCGGACGCGGCTACCCGAATCCGAAAAGCTTTGGGGATCGTATGGTTGTAGCGCACATTCAGCCTTGGTACCCCCTTTGCTCGGAAGGAGAGCCGAACCGAGCCGGGATCCCCCCGGCCGTACCCGAGCCGAGGAGCGACAAGCGATGAGAGCAGCCGTCAGGAAAATGCGGGTCGAGGATGTTGAGAAGCTGCAGGCACTGGTCGTCGAGAACTTCGACGCCATCGAGCCAGGGCTCACCGTCCTCGACGCGCGCCTGCTGCTCGGGCACGCGACGATCGACGTCATCGGCGTCGACTCCGTCGGCGCGCTCGTGCTGGGCAACGTCGGCTTCAGCGCGAACGAGGACATGCTGCTGAAGGCCGTCGAAGCCTACTCGTGGTGCCTGGAATACCCGGATGCGATCCTGCGGCTCTATCCGAGCTGCCAGCTCTCCGAGGACCGGCCGCCGCGGCTGCTCTTCGTCGTCGAGCGCATGCCTGACGCGTTCCATCGCAAGATCAAGCAGCTCGGCTTCCCCGAGGTCGACTGCATCGAGTTCCGTCACCTGGAGTTCGACGGCGTCCCGGCCGTGTACTTCGAGTCGCTCCTTCGCCTCCGCCGCAGTATCACCCCCGCGATCTCGCGCCCGGCCGAGTCGGAGCTGACGTCGTCCAGCGAGAAGGTGGGCGCGTGGAACGGTTCCGTCGGGCGCGCGACCGGCGTGAAGCTGCCGAAGCTGGGCCAGCCGAGCGCCGACACCCCGGTGAGCGGTCCGCGCGCGGTCGTGAGCATGGTGAGCCGGCAGGCCGCCGTCCCCGCCCCCTGGGTCGAGCGGCCGCGCCCGGCCGAGTCCGTGGTGCTGCGTGAGCCCGAGCCGCTGGTGGTGGATCCCGTCGTCGAGACGATCGTCGAGCCGGAGCCCGAGCCGGTCGCGTCGCTGCTGCCCGAGGCCGTGGTGACGCCGGATCTCGTGGTGACGCCGGAGCCCGTGATCGTACCGGAGCCCATGATCGTGCCGGAGCCGGTCAAGGTGGCTGAGCTACCGGAGCTGAAGATCGGCCCGGCCGTGGTGGACGCGATCCCCTCGATGGCTCCGGCCCATGTGCCGACGGCCGCCCGGGAGCCCGAGCGCGTATCCTTCAAGGAACTGGCCGACTCGCTGCTCGGCGCGATGACCGCGACCCAGGAAGCGCTCGCCCACACGGCCGCCGACACGAAGCCGGCTGTCGAGATACCGTTCGTCCTCGAGTCGGCCGTGCCGGCGCCGGTGGCGATCGAGCCGGTCGTGGCGCCGCTCGAGTTGGAGGCGGCCCTGGAGACGATCGAAGCGCCGACGCTGGTGACGACGCCGGCGCCCGAAGAGATCGTCGCGTTGGCGGCCGAGACGGCTCCGGTCGAGCCGGCCCTGACCCTCGAGTCGGCGACCGCCAGCCCGACGCCGGCCGCGGCCGCGCCGGAGCGCCCGGCCGCCGAGACGGCCAAGCCGGCGGCGCCCGCGATGCCGCAGGGCTTCGAGGGGCTGAAGTTCCCGAACGACGGCGTGCTGACGCGGCAGTGGATGGAGTTCCTCAGCCAGATGTCGACCACCAAGTAGGGGGACAGCCGATCATGCCCGTGGCGCCGCCGATCATCGTCGCTCCCGAGGTCCTGCGTGTCCTCGTCGTCGACGACAACGCATCGCTCCTGCGGTTCCTCGTTTCTGCCTTCTCGGCCAACGGGTGCACGGTGACGCAGGCCGCGGCCGCTGAGCAGGCGCTGACGCTGATCACGGAGGACGCGTTCGACCTGGTCGTCTCCGACATCAAGATGCCGGGGCTGTCGGGTCTGGATCTGCTCCGCGCGGTGAAGGGCAAGCAGCCGGGCACGCCGGTCGTGCTGATCACCGGCAACCCCTCGGTCAACTCGGCAGTGTTCGGCCTTCGCCATGGCGCCTACGACTACCTGCCCAAGCCGTTCTCCATCCGCGAGATCCAGGAGCTGCTGGCCCGCATTCGCACCGACCGCCAGAAGTGGGACGGTCAAGTGCCGCTGCCGGCCGGCCTCACCGAGGAGCTGTCGCGCCGGCAGTCCGGGGTGGAGGTCATGTTCCGCATCGGCGACCTGGCCCTGAAGGGGCTGGAGACCCCGGCCTTCATGGACGAGGTGCTCGGCCTGGTCGGCCAGAGCATCAAGAGCGACGCCGCGCTCGTGCTGCTGCGCGACGAGCAGGGGGCGTTCACCTGCAGTCAGCAGGGCGCGGGCCCGCTGGTGACCCGGCTGCTGACCTCGTTGCAGCGGTCGTTCGAGGAGATGCTCGTCGCCGCCGGGCGGGAAGCCCTCACCGTCGCCACCCCCGGCGAGCCGCTCGAGGCGATCGCTGCCGCCATCCCGGGCGTGGGGCGCACGATGGGTATCGTGTGCCTGGCCCGCGAATCCGCCACCGGCGGCTTCCTGCCCGACGAGCGCGACATGCTGCTCGGCTACGCCCGGACCACCGCGGTGGCGCTGCAGAAGCTGATCCTGCGCGAGAACGTCGAGCGCAACCTCGTCGACACGATCACCGCCTTCGTCAACGCGATCGAGTCCAAGGACCGCTACCTCAAGGGCCACTCGGCCCGGGTGGCGCTCTACGCCGTCGAGATCGCCCAGACACTGGCCATGACGCCGGAGATGGTGGAGGTCGTCCGCCGCGGCGCCATGTTGCACGATCTCGGCAAGCTGTCGATCATGGACACGATCTTGAGGAAGCCGGAGCGCCTCACGGCCGAGGAGTTCACCATCATCAAGAGCCACCCGGTGGTCGGCGCCAAGATCCTCGAGCCCCTGCGCTTCCTGGCCCGCGAGACCTGCGCGGTGCGCCATCACCACGAGCGCTGGGACGGCACCGGCTATCCCGACGGCCTGGGCGGCGAGGACATCCCGATCGTGGCGCGGGTGGTCACGGTCGCCGACGTCTTCGACGCGATCACCTCGAACCGCCCGTACCGCACGGCGCTGGCGCTCGAGGAGGCGCGCGCGGAGATCACCCGCGGCAGCGACTCCCACTTCGATCCGGCCGTGGTCGAGGCGTTCCTCCGGGTCCCACGCGAGCGACTGGAAGAGATCAACCGCCACTACGAGAGTCTCACGAGCGGCGCTGCGCCCGGCGCGCCCGCGTTGGCCCAGGCGAATTGACCCCGGCCAAGAAGAAGATCCTGATCGTCGACGACGCGGGGCCGGTCGTGGTCCTCTGCGTCAACGTCTTGCAGGCGCTCGGCTACGCCGTCAAGGGCGCCAACCGCGGCGAGACCGCCGTCGAGCTGATGCGCAAGGAACCCTTCGACCTGATGGTGCTCGACTACAAGATGCCCGGGATGACCGGCTTCGAGGTCTTTCAGCAGGCCCAGGCCCTGCATCCCGGCATGGCCGTCGTGCTGGTGACGGGCCACGGCACCCCCGAGATCATCGATGAAGCCAATCGGATGGGGTTCAACGCGATCCTGCTCAAGCCGTTCACGTCCGACGAGTTGCGCGGGACCGTCGAGAAGGTCCTGGCGGATCACGCCTGACGGAAGGCTATGATGCCTGCACGGGCCCGCGCGCAGGCAGACGGTCCGGCCGTGGAGGTGGTGATGGGATCGCTGCGGGGCGGCTTCCAGTGGACGGTCGACCGGATGCTGTCGATCGGCTACGGCCTCGTCTACGACTACATCTTCGAGCAGTTCGGCCCCTACCAGCGGCTCCAGGGGGAAGTGCTGGAGCTGGTGGAAACGGCGGCGAAGGCGACCTCGCCCGACCGCCGCGCGTTCCAGGTGCTCGACGTCGACTGCGGTCCCGGGAATTTCACGTTCGTCCTCGCCGAGGCCGGCTTCTCCGTGCTCGGGCTGGAGCCCTACGGCGCGCTCGTCGACCTGGCGCGCGAGAAGCGCCGGGCCAGGCGCCTGGCCAACCTGGCGTTCAGCCAGGGCAACCTCGCGACTCTCACCACGCTCCGCGCCGCGTCTTTCGACCAGATCGTGAACATCCACTCCCTCTACGCCCACGCCGATCCCCAGGCACTGCTCATGCAGGCCCGGCGGGTGCTGAAGCCGGGCGGCCACGCGATCTTCGTCAACCACACCGGCGCCGTGCAGCCGCGCCAGACGTTCCAGGAGCTCCGTGCGCGCGAGGGGCTGGGCGCGGCGATGCGGTGCCTGCTGCTCTGGCTGCTGCCGCATGGGCTCTTCGAGGCGACGCGGCGGCGGATCGGCCCCCACTACTGGAGCGAGGCGACGTTCACTGCCAATCTGCGGGCGGCCGGGTTCAGGGTGCTCGAGACGCGCCGGACGTTCCTCAACGGCGCCAGCCTCCTGGTGTGGGCCACGGCGGGGAACGAAGGGTAGCCCGTGGGGCGCAAGCCGCCCGGTCCCGTCGCCACGCCGACCTCCACCGGCCTGCTGGCGCCGCCGCTGCGCGGGGCCACCGGAGCGCGGATGGCGATCCAGCCGGCCGTTGAGCGGGTGATCGCCGTCGGCTATGGCCTCACCTACGACGCGGTCGTCCGCGGCTTTCCGCCCTACGAGGCGCTGATCGACGAGGTCGTGGCGCTGGTCGCCCGCGGGGCGCAGCCCGGCGCGCCGGCCGCGACGCGTGTGCTCGACGTGTCGTGCGGCATCGGGACCGTGGCGGCGCGGGTGGCCCGGCGCGGATGGACGGTGGTGGCCCTCGACGCGGTCGCGCACCTGGTGGCCGTGGCCCGGCGGCATCATCGCGACAGCGGGCTGTCGCTCTGCTTCCACCACGCCGACCTGGCGCGCGATCCCCTGCCGGTCACCGGCTCCTTCGACGTCCTCGTCAGCATGCACACGCTCTACTGGCACCCCGACCCCGCCGGGTTGCTGGCGGCGTGCCGGCGCGCCCTCAAGCCGGGGGGGCACGCGGTGTTCCTCACCTACGAGCGGCCGGCGCGCGTGTGGCGGACGTTCGCCGGCGTGCGGCGGCAGCGCGGCTGGTGGGAGGCGCTCCGCGCTCTCCGCTGGCTGGTGCCGACTGCGCTGTTCGACCTGTTCCGGGGCGTCGATCCTCGCTATCTGAGCCGCGCGGAATTCGACAACGCCCTGCGGACCGCCGGCTTCGAGGTTCTCGAGCGGCGCGACACGTTCCTGGCCGGCATCAGCCTTCTGGCGTGGACGCGCTCGGGCCCGGTAGAGTCTCCGCAGCCCTGATCAATTTCTGGCCGGCCGTGTCAGGACGTCGCGACCAACCGTTAAGGAATCATCCGGAGAAATCAAGCATCGGACGCCCGGCCAAGGGATGTATTAGTATATTTTTCAGTAGGTTAGAAATCGGGGTCGGGTTTGGTACCACCCTTGCTCAACGTGCGTTGCCGGCCCTAGTGGGCCATCGAGCCTCGCACGAGCGAGCCGGCAGCGTGTGCGGAGACAGGAGACCGAGATGAAACCGACGACGAAGCGGATGGTCGCAATGCTGGGATTGATCGGTGTCGCGGTGACTGCGGCGCCGACTGTAGCCAATGCGGGAGGGGCAACCCTCTACGAGCTGACGGAGAACATGAAGCTGGTCCAGCGTGGTCGCGATCACGACAAGCGGCACCGCTTTCCCGTCGTGGCCCGGCGCATCGCCACCGCCGCCATCGCGGGCTTCGCCGAGCCGGGGACGCCGCTGTGCCCCGTGCCCGAGTTCCAGAGCGGCGATCACTGCTTCGTGAACGTGATCGGCAGCGACAACATCAGCCTTACCACCGGCCTCGGCACCCTCCAGGGTCAGTTCCAGACGGTCGTTCAGGGTGACAACCCGGTGGATGGTCCGGAGGCGGTGGTGCTCAAGGGCCAGTTCCACGGGCAGATGGACTTCTCGCCGGCGATCCTGTTCCAGATCCCGTTCGGAACCGTCACCGGCAAGGTGACGGCTCACGGAAGCCGCAAGCCGGCGGCCTTCACCGGCGTCTTCCGGCTGCCGTTCGCGGGCAACGTCAACGACGGAGATCGAGGTCCCGGCATCAAGATGACGGTCACGCTCCGGCAGCTGTTCTGCCCGGCCACCCCGGACCCGAACCCCTTGGCCGCCGACCTCTACGGCGGCGTGCGACCTCGCCTACCTCGACAACGTCGAGGCCGCGACCACGCCCCAGGGACGCTGCCTGAACATCCAGCCGAACGAGCTGTCTCTCGGTGCGCCGCTCGTCCGCTTCGACGTGCAGTTCTAGAGGAGAGCGTGCCGAGGGTGGTGGAGATTGCGGTGCACGACAACGAGGTGACGCCGGACGCCGCCCAGAGCCCCTACGGTCTGGCGCGGCTCCGGTTCGCCGGCCCGCTCACCGCCGTCACCGCACCGCGCTTCGCGCGCAGGTGCGCACGGCGGTTCGCGACGGCCAGACGCGCATGCTGATCGATCTGCAAGCGGTGACGGCACTGGATGCCGCCGGCATCGCGGACCTGCTCGAGGCCCGTCGGGTCCTCGAGGCGCAGCCCAGTGGCACGCTGGTGCTGCGAGCCGATGATGTGGTGTGCCGGGCGCTCAAGGATACGCGGACGATCGCCGCCTTCGCGCTCTGGAACGGTCCCGGAATGTGATCTCGGTGGCCCTGCCGGGGCCTGACGCCCCCTCCCCATCGTCGCCCCCGCCGGGCGAGCGCGGCAGCGTCATCTCTCGGGGGACGCGCGTGTATCTCCGCACGCTCGTCCCCGCGGATCTCGAGCACCTCTCGGTGTGGGTGGACGACCTGTTCCTGGAGCGGATGGTCGGGAGCGAGTTCCTCCAGTCGTACAAGCACGTCTGGGACAAGTCGCCGGCGTTCTTCGAGGCGGTGCTCACCGACCCCACCCAGGTCGTGCTGGTCGTCGAGGCCCACCGTGGCTGGACCAAACCGGTGGGGGTGGTCCGGCTCTTCAACATCCACCTGATGGAGGGGTACGCGTTTCTGGAGACGATCATCACCGACCCGCGCGCAATGAGGCGGGGTTTCGGCGTCGAAGCGGGTAAACTTATTGCTTACTATGGGGTGGATGTCCTCGGCCTGCGGCGGATCGAAGCGAAAGTGTACGAGTACAACACGCTCAGCATGAACTCGCTGCGACGCAACGGCTTTCGCCAGGAGGGCGTGCTCCGCCAGGCCGGCTTCGACGGCCAGCGGTACTGGGACCTGGTGATCTTCGGCATCCTCAAGGAGGAGATCGAAGCCCAGCGCAAGAAGGACAAGGTCTCCCTTCCTCTCGAACCGCCCGAGGGGAACGGCCGTGAGCCCTCATAGTCTTCTCCCGCTCGTAGCGTTCTTCCTCAACGTCTCCCTGGCCGGGTTGTCGCTGATGCGCAATCCGGGGAGCCGGCTCAACCGCGTCTTCGCCTACTTCGCGTCCGGGATGGCGCTGTGGAACTTCGGCGTCTTCCTGCTGCGCACGAGCCCCGACGAGTGGACGGCCTACTTCGTCGAGATCATCATCCACATCGGCGTCATCGCGCTGCCGGCGTTCTACTACCACTTCGTCCTGATCTTCCTGGACAGCACCACCCGGCACCGGCCCTCCCTGGTGCTGGCCTACCTGCTGGCCTTCGTCTACGAGCTGATCAACCTGTCCGGCTCATCACTGTTCATGAGCGGCGTGAAGGCGACCCACTGGGGCTGGGCGCCCGCCACCGGCCCGCTCTACTTGCCGTACCTGTTCGTCTTCAACGGCTTCATGATCTACGGCGTCGTCCTGCTCGTGCGCGCCCACCGGGGCATCGACTCCAGCTTCCGCCGCAACCGCGGCACGCTGATCATGCTCGGCACCCTGGTGAGCCTGGCCGGGGGCTGGGTCGACTTCGCGCGCTTCCTCCTCAGCCGGTGGGTGCCGGCCGCCGACTACGTCTATCCGGTCGGCATTCCGGCCAACATGATCTTCGCCCTCATGCTGGGCACCTCGATCGTCCGCTACCGCCTGTTCGCGGTCGCGGTGGCGGTGAAGAAGACGGCCGTCTACGCGCTGGTCGGCACGGTCCTCACCCTCGTCCTGGCCGGTTTGACCAAATTCGTGGAGGACTACTTCCAGCTCAAGGAGGCCAGCGCGCTCTGGCTGATCGTGCCGCTCGGCGCCGTGGTCACCGTCCTCATGTCGCCGATCGGCCAGGCGCTCGACGACCGCATCCAGCGCATGGTGTTCAGCAAGCGGCAGGGGTGCTACGAGACCCTGCTGCAGTTGAGCAAGCGGATGAGCTCGATCCTGAACTTCAACGAGCTGGTCGACACGCTCGTGCACGGCCTCGTGCGGGGCATCCCGGCCACCGGCGCCACGCTGATGATCCACGACCCCGCCACCGGGGCCTTCCTGAACTATCGCGAGGACACCACGGTGGAGGAGGGCTCGGCGCTGGAGTCGATCCGCGCCGACAGCCCGATCGCCCAGTGGCTGAGCACCACCGAGGGGCTGCTGGTCAAGGAAGAGGTCAAGCTCAACCCCCTCATCGCCCGCTACTTCGAGACCGCCGAGGGCGAGCTTGACGCGATCAAGGCCGCGCTCATCGTGCCGCTCAAGGTCGAGAACAAGCTCAACGGCATCCTGCTCCTGGGCGAGAAGCTGTCGGGCGAGATCTACGACGACCAGGAGCTGGACATGCTCCTGCTGCTGACCACCCAGGCGGCCATCTCCCTGGAGAACGCGCGGCTGTACGAGGGCCTGGCCACCTCCAACGCCCGGCTCCTGGAGGCCAGCCGTCTGAAGTCGCAGTTCCTGGCCAACATGTCGCACGAGCTGCGCACGCCGCTGAACTCGATCATCGGCTTCTCCAAGGTGCTCCTCAATCGCCTGGACGGCGACCTCACCGAGCGGCAGGACGCCTACGTCCGCTCGGTCCACAACTCCAGCCGCCACCTCCTGGAGCTGATCAGCAGCATCCTCGACTTCTCGCGCATCGAGGCCGGCAAGTTCGAGATGCGGCCGGAGACGATCGACCTCCACGACGTGGTCGAGGAATGCATCGAGTCCTCGATGCCGCTGGTGCGCGACAAGCGCGTGAAGATCGAGAAGGACGTGCCGGTGGAGCTGCCGCCGGTGCACGCCGACCGCACGCGGGTCAAGCAGGTGCTGCTCAACCTGCTCTCCAACGCCATCAAGTTCACCCACACCGGTCACGTGTTGGTCCAGGTCCGGCACGAGCCGGAGGCACTGCACGTGTCCGTCGCCGACACCGGCATCGGCATCTCGCCCGGCGATCTCCAGCGTCTGTTCGAGCCGTTCCAGCGTCTCGACAACCCGCTGGCCCAGCAGGCCGACGGCACCGGCCTCGGCCTGGCCATCAGCAAGAAGTTCATCGAGCTGCATCGCGGCCGCATCTGGGCGGAGAGCCGCGAGAGCCAGGGCTCGACGTTCCACTTCACCCTGCCGCTGACGGCGGCGCAGGCGTAAAGGATCACCCATGCCCGCTCCGATCATCCGCCGCGACGGGAAGAAGGCCAAGATCCTCTACGTCGAGGACAACCGCGAGAACCGCATGCTGGTGCGGGCCATCATGGAGGCCGACGGCTACACGATCGTCGACGCCGAGGATGGGCTGTCCGGCGTCGAGGTGGCCGTGCGCGAGGAGCCGGCCCTGATCCTGCTCGACGTCAACCTGCCCGGCATCGACGGCTACGAGGTCGTGGCCGTGCTCAAGTCGTTCCCGGCCCTCGCCAACACGCCGGTCGTCGCGCTGACGGCCTACGCGATGGAGGGCGACCGCCAGCGCACGCTGGTGGCCGGCTGCGACGGCTACATCCAGAAGCCGATCGACGTCGACACCTTCCCGCGCCAGGTGGAGGAGTTCCTGCACGGCAAGCGGGAGCACGTCGAGGAGCGCGAGGAGGGCGCCTATCTCCGCGAGCTCAACCAGCGGCTGGTCCACCGGCTCGTCAACCAGGTGGAGGAGCTCAAGCGGCTCAACCAGCACTTCGTCCGCCGCGCCACCCAGCTGGCCGACCTGCACCGCGCGGTGCAGGACATCACCTCCGAGGTCGGCGCCCGCGCGATGCTCGAGCAGCTCCTGCCCGCGCTGTCCCGGGCGCTCGGCACCCGCAGCCTCTCCGTCGAGCTGCCGGAAGCCGACGTCAGGGTGGCGGTCACCGGCGAGAGCACCGAGCGGCCGCGCAGCGTGCTGGCCGGGACCGGCCTCGCCTCCGGCGAGGACTGGACCGAGGTGGACTGGACGCTGCCGCTCGCGGTGCGGGGCCGGCCGCTCGGCGTGATGACGGCGCGCCACGTGCTGCCGCCCGGCGCCAAGGCCGACGAGGAGCAGCTCCTGAACATCGTCGCCAACCAGGTCGCCATCGCGGTCGAGAACGCCCGCCTCTATGGCGGCGTGGCCCGCCAGGCGGCCGAGCAGCAGAGCCTGGTCGAGGCCGGCCACCTGCTGGCCTCGTCGCTCCGGCTCACCGACGTGTTGCAGCGCTTCACCGAGCTCGTGCGCTCGCGCATCGACCTCGACGTGGTCCGCATCTGGCTCCACGAGGGGCCCGGGGAGTACCGCCTGCACGCACAGGCGGGCCTCGCCGAGCAGCCCGGCGACCGGCGCGGGCACTTCGAGCCGGGTGAGGGCATCGTCGGTTGGGTGATGGAGCACCTGACGCCACTGGTGATCGCCGATCTGCCGGTGGACCCCCGCCTCAAGGAGCGCCAGTGGGCGAAGGCCGAGGGGCTCATGTCGCTGGTGGCGGTGCCGCTGCTACTGGACGACGCGCCGGTCGGCGTGCTGGTCGGCCTCTCGCGCCAGCGGCGCGAGTTCTCGACGGAGGCGGTCACACTGGCGCAGGCGCTGGCGACCTCGGCGGCGGTGGCCATTCGCAACGCGCGCCTGTACGAGGAGACGCAGCGGCGCTTGCGCCACAACGAGACGCTGGTGTCGGTCAGCCAGGCCATCGGCTCCACGCTGGACGTCACCGAGATCCTCCGGCGGGCCACCCGCGAGATGGTGCGCGCGCTCGGGGCCGACATCGGTGCCGCCTGGCTGCGCGCGCAGGCCGAGGACCGCTTCGTGCCGCTGGTCGGCTACCACATCCCCAAGGCGGTGCTGCAGTCGGCGGCGGCCGCCTCGGTACCGTTCGACGACGCCTTCTTCCAGGGGCAGGAGCCGCTCGGCCGCGTGCTCTGCTCGGAGGACAGCCAGGCCGACCCACGCTTCCAGACGCCCCTGGCCCGGCTCTTCCCCCACCGCTCGATCCTCGTGCAGCCCATCCGCTGGAAGGACGAGCTGATCGGCGGCTTCACGGTGCTGTGGTCGGGGGCGATCCACCACTTCACGCCGGACGAGCTGCGCCTCAGCGAGGGCATCGCGCTGCAGGGCGCGCTGGCCATCGAGAACTCCCGACTCTACGAGGGCGTGAAGCAGCAGATGGCCGAGCTCAAGCGGACGCAGGCGCAGCTCGTGCAGTCCACGAAGCTGGCCGCCATCGGCGAGCTGGCCGCCAACATCGCTCACGAGATCAACAACCCGCTCACGACCGTGCTGGGCTTCGCCTCGTTCATCGCCGAGCGGCTGCCGGCCGACGACCCCACGCGCGAGGAGCTGGGGCTCATCCAGGAGGAGGCCTCGCGGGCCCGCGACATCGTGCGCGACCTCCTGCAGTTCAGCCGCCAGCGCGACTTCCTGCCCGAGCCGTCGGACGTCAACCTGGTGCTCGAGCAGGTGGTGGGGATGGTCCGCCGCCAGGGGGCCCTGAGCGGCGTCACGGTGACCGAGGCGTACGCGCCCGACCTGCCGATGGTGGAGCTGGACGTCCCCCGCATCAAGCAGGTGTTCCTCAACATCATCAACAACGCCGTCTACGCGATGAAGGACGGCGGCTCGCTGACGATCCGCACCGGCATCGACGACGGCACCGCGCGCATCGCCTTCGAGGACACCGGGCCCGGCATCCCGACCGAGGTCCTCGGCCGCATCTTCGATCCGTTCTTCACGACGAAGCCGGAGGTGAGCGGCACCGGCCTCGGCCTCTCCGTCAGCCTCGGTATCGTGCAGAGCCACGGCGGGACGATCGACGTGAAGAGCACGCTGGGCGCCGGCACGACGTTCACCGTCACCCTACCGATCACCCACGACTCCTACGCCCCGCCCGCGGACGCATAGGACAGCTCGCGCAGCTACAACAGCCCCGCCACCTGGGCGGCGCCGAGCAGAGGCGCCCGGGGATTGAGCGCGACGCGGATCGGCATGGCCTCCATGAGCGCGGCGAGGCGGCCCTTGTCGCGGAACGCGGTCACGAACGCCCCGCTGGTCAGCCGGGGCATGATGCGGGGCGCGATCCCCCCGCCCACGAAGACGCCTCCTACCGCCATCGCCTTGAGCGCGAGGTTGCCCGCCTCGGCGCCGTAGACCGACACGAAGATGTCGAGGGCCTTGCCGCACATCGCGTCGCGCCCGGTCAGCGCCATCTCGGTGACGACGGCGCTCGGGTCGCCGGCCCGCATCCGGTCGCCGACCTCCGCCGATTCCTTGGCCCAGCGGGTGTCGCGCAGGAAGCGGTACACGTTGAAGAGGCCGGGGCCGGACAGGATCCGTTCCAGCGACACCCGCCCGAACTCCTTGCGCAGGAAGCGCAGCAGATCCTCCTCGAGGTCGCCGCGGGGGGCGAAGTCGGCGTGGCCGCCCTCGCTGGCGATGACCACGCGCCGATCGCCGTCCTGCACGATCAGCGCCTCGCCCAGCCCGGTGCCGGCCGCGATCAGCACCAGGTGCCCGCGGCGCGGGACCCCCGCTTGCAGCGTGCGCAGCTCCTCGTCGGGCAGGCTCAGCACGCCGTGCGCGGCGATCTCCAGGTCGTTGAGCAGCTTCACACGCGCGGCGGGAATCGAGGACGCGAGCACCCGCTCGTCGATGACCCACGGCAGGTTGGTCGCCACGCAGCGACCGTCCACGACGGGGCCGGCCACGCCCAGACAGACGGCGTCGAGCGGCGGCCGCGGGCCGGCGGCGAGGAATCGCTCGATGGCAGCCTCGAGCGAGGGGAATCCATGGCTGGACAGCGTGTCGTCGCGGAGGAGCACCAGACCGCGCGCGGTCTTGTCGAAGAGCCCGAGCGCGGTCTTGGTGCCGCCGATATCCCCCGCGAGAACCGTCACTTCTGGGTGCCGGCGTAGATGCCCATGACCGTGCCGAGGAACTTCAGCGCGTCGGGCTTCTTCCGCTGGAACGAGTTGCGCCCGATGATCGAGCCGAAACCGCCGCCGTCACGGATGGCACGGACCTCGTCGAACACCTGGTCGTCACCGGTGGCCGGCCCGCCCGAGAAGATGACCACGCGGCGGCCGTTGAAGGTCGACTGCACGACGTGGCGCACGCGCTCGGCCAGCGTCCCCACCGCCACGCCGGTGCTCTCGTAGACCTTCTTGGCCGCCGCCTGCTCCAGGTGCGCCGAGGGCAGCTTCACCTTCACGACGTGGGCGCCGAGCTGGGCCGCGATGTGGGCGGCGTAGGCGGTCACGTCGATGCCGGTCTCGCCCTTCCTTGGAGAGCGCGGAGCCGCGCGGGTACGACCACACCACCACCACCAGCCCGCTGGCCTTCGCCTCCTCGGCGAGCTCGCGGAGCTTGGTGTACATGTCGAGGCGGTGGGTCGAGCCGGGATAGATCGTGTAGCCGATCGCCGACGCAGCCCAGCCGGAGCGCGTCACGCACCGAGCCGGTAATGGCCTGCACGGGGTCCTTCTCTTCCAGCAGCACGTCGTGGTTGTTCAGCTTGAGGATGAGCGGGATCTGCCCGGCGAAGTCGCGGGCGCCGGCCTCCAGGAAGCCGAGCGGGGCCGCGTAGGCGTTGCAGCCCGACTCGATCGCCAGCTCGAAGTGATAGCGCGGATCGTAGCCGGCCGGGTTGGGCGCGAAGCTGCGCGCCGGGCCGTGCTCGAAGCCCTGGTCGACCGGCAGGATCACCATCCGTCCGCTGCCGCCGAGCGTGCCGGCCGACAACATGCGGGCCAGGTTGGTGAGCGTCCCCGGGCTGTCGCTGCCGTACCAACTGAGGATCTCGCGAATCCGTTCCGTCGTCGCCAATTCGTCTCCTCCTTCGTCGAACTACGCACGCCTCGCGGCGTAGAACTCTTCGGCCAGCCGCACGTCTTCCGGGCTCCCGATCAGCAGCGGCACGCGCTGGTGCGGCGCGGTCGGGACCAGGTCCAGGATCCGGGCGCGGCCGGTGGAGGCCGCCCCTCCCGCTTGCTCGATGAGCATGCCCATCGGCGAGCCCTCGTACATGAGGCGCAGCTTGCCGGTGAGCTGCTTGCCGGTGCCGGCCGCGTCCTCCGGATAGAGGTAGATGCCCCCCTCCAGCAGGGTGCGGTGCACGTCGGTGACCAGCGACCCCGCGTACCGCGCGGTGTAGGGCCGGCCGGTGGCCACGTCGACCGCCCGCACGTACTCCACGAACCGCCGCACGCCCTCGGGCCAGCGGACGCAGTTGCCGTCGTTGATGCTGTAGACGCGCCCCCGCGCGGGAATGCGAACGTTGGCGTGCGTGCGGACGTACGCCCCGCGCGCCCGATCGAGCGTGAAGCCGTGCACCCCCTCGCCCGTCGTCATCACGAGCAGGGTGGACGGCCCGTACATGATGTAGCCGGCCGCCACCTGGGCCGTGCCCGGTTGCAGCACGTCGGCGCGCGCGTGCTCGGCGCCCGTACCGCGCTTCCTCAAGACGGAGAAGATCGTGCCGACGATGCCGTTGACGTCGAGGTTCGAGGAGCCGTCCACCGGGTCGAAGCACACGACGAAGCCGGCGGTCGCGCAGTGCTCGCGGCTGTGGCGGACCTCCTCCATCTCCTCCGACACCAGGGTACACGCACGCCCGGTCGCATCCAGCGCCGCGACGACCACGTCGTTGGCCCAGACGTCCAGCTTCTTGACCTTCTCGCCCTGCACGTTGGTGTCGCCGGTGGTCCCCAGCTGTCCGATCAGCGCCGCCCGGGCCAGCTCGTCGGCGATCGTCACGCCGGCCGCCGCCACCGCGCGCACCAGGGCGGCGAGGTCGGCGGCGCCGGAGCCCCGCCCGGCTTCGAGGTGGGCGTCGAGCGTGATCACTCGCCGCTCTGCTCGATGAGCTTGGCGACCAGACCCGTCCAGCCCGTCTGGTGGCTGGCGCCGATTCCGCTGCCTTCGTCGCCGTGGAAGTACTCGTGGAAGAGAATGAGGTCCCTCCAGTGGGGGTCCTGCTGGAAGCGCTCGCAGGCGCCGTAGATCGGGCGGCGCCCGTTGCGGCCGCGCAGGAACAGCCGGGTCAGCCCGCGCGACAGCTCGCCCGCGACCTCCCACAGGTTGAGCAGGCGGCTGGAGCCGGTCGGGCACTCGACCTTGAGGTCGTCGCCGTAGAAGTGGTGGAACTTCTGCAGCGACTCGATGAGCAGGTAGTTCACCGGAAACCAGACCGGCCCCCGCCAGTTGGAGTTGCCGCCGAACAGCCCCGTGCTCGACTCGGCCGGCTCGTAGTCCACCCGATGGTCGGTGCCGTCGACCGAGAGGACGTAGGGGTGGTCGCGCGTGCCAGCGCGACAGGGCGCGGATGCCGTACGGCGAGAGGAACTCGTCGCGGTCCAGCATGTAGCCGAGCACGCGCAGCAGCTGGGGCCGGCGCACGATCGACAGCAGCCGGCGCACGCCGCCGCCGGGCCCGACCGTGGTGGTGACGTGGCCGCGGAACTCCGGACGGTTGTCGATGAACCACTGCATGCGCCGCCGGAACCCCGGCAACCGGTCGATGATCTCCGGCTCCAGCGTCTCCACCGCGAAGAGCGGGATGAGCCCGACCATCGAGCGCACCTTGAGCTGGCGGATGTCGCCGGGCATGTGGAGGATGTCGTAGTAGAAGCCGTCCGCCTCGTCCCACAGCGTCATGCCGTTGCCGCGCTCGTTCATCGCCATCGAGATGAAGACGAAGTGCTCGAAGAACTTGGAGGCGACGTCCTCGTAGGCGGGGTTCTCGGCGGAGAGCTCCAGCGCGATGGCCAGCATGTTCAGGCAGTACATGGCCATCCACGACGTGCCGTCCGACTGCTCGAGGTGGCCGCCACCCGGCAGCGGGGCCGAGCGGTCGAACACGCCGATGTTGTCGAGGCCCAGGAAGCCCCCCTCGAAGACGTTGTTGCCGCGGGTGTCCTTGCGGTTGACCCACCACGTGAAATTCAGTAGCAGCTTCTGGAACGCCCGCTCGAGGAACAGCCGGTCCGCGACGCCCGACACGCGGCGGTCGATCTTGTAGACCCGCCACACCGCCCACGCGTGTACCGGCGGGTTGACGTCGCCGAAGGCCCACTCGTAGGCGGGGATCTGGCCGTTGGGGTGCATGTACCACTCGCGCAGGAACAGGATCAGCTGGGACTTGGCGAACTCGGGGTCGATCATCGCCAGCGGGATCGTGTGGAACGCCAGATCCCAGGCGGCGTACCACGGGTACTCCCACTTGTCCGGCATCGAGATGACGTCTTCGTTGTAGAGGTGCCCCCACTCGCGGTTGCGGCCCTGCAGGCGCGAGGCGGGCGGCGTTGGCTCGGTGCGGTCGCCGGCCAGCCAGCGCTTGACGTCGAGCTGATAGAACTGCTTGCTCCACAGCAGGCCGGCGAAGGCCTGCCGCATCACCCGCCGCGCGTCCTCGGAGCCCGCCGACGACTCGAAGCGCTGGTAGAACTCGTCGGCCTCGCGGATCCGCTCGGCCAGCACGGCGTCGAACGCCTTGCCGAACGGATCCTTGCTGGGCGGCGCGTCGGACAGGCGCAGCGACACCGTGGTCGTCTCGCCGGGTCCGAGCCGGAGCCGATAGTGCGCGGCGGCCTTGGTGCCGACCCGCGCCGGGTTGACCGCGTCGTGACGGCCGCCGACGACATAGTCGTCGAAGGCGTCCTTCACGTACGCCGAGGAGTTGGGCACGCCCCACAGCCCCTGCTTGTTCGTGTCGTTCTCGGTGAACAGCAGCTCGGCGGCGCCTTCCACGCTGAGCCAGCGGCGGCCGAGCGACAGGTGCTCGGCCTCGATCGCGGCCCAGCCCGGGCGGGAGGCGCTCTCCCGCATCCGGGGGCGCGGTACTCCGGGATCCCAGGACCAGGTGTTGCGAAACCACAGGGTCGGGAGCAGGTGCAGGGGTGCTGACTCGGGGCCACGGTTGGTGATGGTGATCCGGATCAGGATGTCGTCGCTCGACGCCTTGGCGTACTCGGCGGTCACGTCGAAGTAGCGGTCCCCATCGAACGCGCCGGTGTCGAGCAGCTCGTACTCGGGCTGGCGGCGGTCCCGGTGGCGGTTCTCCTCGCAGATTTGCTCGTAGGGGAAGGCCGCCTGCGGGTACTTGTACAGCCACTTCATGTAGGAGTGGGTCGGGGTGGAGTCGAGGTAGAAGTAGTACTCCTTGACGTCCTCGCCGTGGTTGCCCTCGTTACCGGTCAGCCCGAACAGCCGCTCCTTGAGGATGACGTCCCGCTCGTTCCACAGGGCCAGGGCGAAGCAGAGCCGCTGGTGGTTGTCGGAAATGCCGGCCAGGCCGTCCTCGCCCCAGCGGTAGGCCCGCGAGCGAGCGTGGTCGTGTGGGAAATACTCCCAGGCCGTGCCGTGGGGGCTGTAGTCTTCCCGAACCGTGCCCCACTGCCGCTCGCTGAGATAGGGGCCCCATCGGCGCCAGTGGGCGCTGCGCTCCTGGGCCTCCTTGAGCCGCCGCTCCTCAGCGTTCATTCCCTGCGGCCTTCCCCCTCGGTCCCGCTGCCGGCGCGGCCCCTCAGACGAGTCTGCGGCGAGCACCGGCCCCGAGTCAACATTCGCCCGTTAATGCCTTGACTCCCCCCACCGCATGCCAAATAGTAGGCCCACTCGCCCGCACCGCCGGCCGGTGCCGCGGCGATCGGAGGGGCCTGGTTGGTCCAATACGTCGTCTCCCGGGTGCTATGGCTGATCCCGACGCTCCTGGCCATGGCCCTGGTGACGTTTCTGATCATGCACGCGACGCCCGGGAGTCCCATGGACCCGGTCGCGGAGGGCGCCAATCCCCTGTCTCCCGAGGCCCAGAAGGTCCTGGCCGCGCACTACGGACTCGACAAGCCGCTGTGGCAGCAGTTCGGCATCTTCATCGCCAAGGCCGTCCGGGGCGACTTCGGCTACTCGTTCGTGTACAAGACGCGCACCGTGGCCGAGATCCTCCGCGAGACCTTCCCGATCTCGCTGTTCCTCGGCTCGATGGCCCTGGTCCTGGCCGTCGCCGGCGGCCTGACACTCGGCATCCTGGCCGCCGTCTACCAGAACCGCGGGTGGGACTACGTCTCGGTGTCGCTCGCCACCGTCGGCGTGGCCGTGCCGAACTTCGTCCTGGCGGTGTTTCTCGATCATCCTGTTCTCGTTCATCATTCCGCTGTTCCCGACCGGCGGCTGGGACTCGCCGCGTGACTGGGTGCTGCCCGACGGTGACGCTGGCGCTGGCCCCGATGGGCATCATCGCGCGCTTCACGCGGGCCAGCATGCTGGAGGTCATCCGGGCCGACTTCACGCTGACCGCGCGGGCCAAGGGGCTGGCCGAGGCGCCGGTCATCTTCAAGCACGCGCTCAAGAACGCCCTGATCCCGGTGGTCACGCTGCTGGGGCCGATGTTCGCCGCGGTGGGAACCGGATCGTTCTTCGTCGAGTCTATCTTTCGGGTGCCGGGCATGGGTCGCTTCTTCGTGCTGTCCATGACCGGCCGCGACTACCCGATGATCATGGCCGTCGTGCTCACGTACGGCGTATTCCTGGCCATCATGAACCTCGCCGTCGACCTCGCCTATGGCGCTCTCGACCCCCGCATCCGGTACTAGCTCGGAGGGGGCCTCGACGGCCCCCTCCGATGCCTCCCCCCAGGAGGGATTGCGCGGGCAAAGCCCGCGCTCGGAAGCGGAGATCTCCAATGCCCGGGGGTCGAGTCTCTGGCGGGATGGCGTACGGCGGCTGCGGCGCAACCGGCTCGCGATGGCGGGCGGGGTCGTGATCGCTCTGCTGTGTCTCGTCGCGATCTTCGCGGACGTGCTGGCGCCGCTGCCGTATACGAAGACGAACTTCGGGCGGTTGAACGAGTCGCCCTCGCGCGACTATCCGCTCGGCACCGACGCGCTCGGCCGCGATCTGCTGTCCCGCATGATCTACGGAGCACGGGTGTCGATGCTGGTCGGGCTCGGCGCCCAGGTCATCGTAGTCCTGATCGGCGTGCCCGCTCGGCGCGCTGTCCGGCTACCTGGGCGGCCGCGCCGACCTGTTCATCACCCGCTTCATCGACGTGATGTACGCGTTCCCGCGCTTGTTGTTCGTCATCCTGGTGATGTCGATGCTGGGCGCGGGCCTGACGAACATCTTCATCGCCATCGGGCTCACCGGCTGGGTCGGCATCGCGCGCCAGACGCGCGCCCAGGTGCTGGCGATCAAGGAAAAGGAGTACGTCGATGCCGCGCGCGGTGCTGGGCGCGGGCTTCGGCCGCCTGCTCAGCCGCCACATCCTGCCCAACGCGCTCACGCCGATCGTCGTCGCCGTCACCTTCGGCATCCCGGAGGCGATCTTCACCGAGGCCGCACTGTCGTTCATCGGCGTCGGCATCAACCCGCCCACACCCTCGTGGGGACAGATGGTCGGCGAGGGGCAGCAGTTCATCCGTTCCTACTGGCACCTGTGCGTGTTCCCGGCCATCGCCATTGCGATCACGATGCTCTCGTTCACGTTCTTCGGGGACGGCGTGCGTGACGCGCTCGATCCCAAGATGAAGTAGGAATCCCAACTCAGGAGGCCACCATGAAGCGACCCCCGATCTCCGATGCGCAGATGGATCTGCTGGCCGAGCGGCTCAGTGCCGCCGGCGTGGGCCGGCGCGACTTCCTCAAAGTGGCGGCCGGGCTCGCCGCCCTGGGCGCGGCCGGCTTCAACGCCCGGACGGTCTCGGCGGCGCCGAAGCTCGCCCCGGGCGAGAAGCTCGCCCGCGAGCAGCACATACGGATCGGCGGCGGCGGCTGGTGGCAGAACGACCCCTCCAGCCACGACTACAACAAGGACCTGTACTGCGGCGGCGTACCCGCGCTCTGGGCCGGCCTCATGAAGTTCGACGTCAACTTCCAGCCCGTCCCCTACGTCGCCGAGAAGGTCGCGTCCAACGCGGACGGCTCGGTGTGGACCTTCACCATCCGCAAGGACTCCAAGTGGTCGGACGGCACGCCGTGTACGGCCAAGGACTTCGAGTGGTCGTGGAAGCGCCAGATGGACCCGGCGAGCAAGAACCCCTACTCGAGCTTCTTCTACGACATCAAGGGCGCCGAGCCGTTCAACAAGAGCAAAGTGCCCGATGCCTCCCAGGTCGGCGTGGTGGCCAAGGGCGACTGGACGCTGGAGGTGACACTCGAGGGGCCGCGCGGCTACTTCCCGGTGCTCGCGGCCTACCTCGCCGCCCTGCCCGCCCACCGGGGCGCGGTCGAGAAGCACGGCGACAAGTGGACGGAGGCCGCCAACCTCGTCTGCAACGGGCCCTTCACGCTCGAGGCCTGGGACCACAACAAGGTCATGGTGCTCCGGAAGAACAAGCACTTCTTCGGCGCCAAGGACGTGACGCTGGACAAGGTCACGATCCCGATCATCCCCGGGCAATCCGGCGCCTTGCCGTACGAGAACAACGAGCTCGATATCACGTCTCTGCAGACGGGCGACCTCAAGCGGCTGCGCGACGACCCTCGAACCGGCAAGCAGGTGTTTCGCTACCCGTTCCCTGGGCACGTGGTACCTCCTCCCCCAGGTGACGAAGCCGCCGTTCGACAACGTGAAGGTGCGACGCGCGGTGGGGCACGCCATCGACCGGGAAAACGTCGTGCGGGTCGCCGACGGCTTCGCCATCCCCGCGCATTCCATGATCCCGCCCGGTTTCCCGGGGGCGGTGGACGACAAGAAGATCCGCGACATCCAGCGGTTCGATCCCAAGGCGGCGATGGCGATGCTCAAGGGCACGCCGTACGAGGGCGGCCGCAACTGGCCCAAGATCACGCTGACGATGCGCGAGGAGGCTTATGGGTCGAAGCCGCTCGCCGAGGCGGTGCAGGCGGTCCTCCTCGAGCATCTCAACATGAAGACGGAGCTGGAAGTGATGGAGCAGCGCGTCTTCCGCGCCGGTCTGTGGCAGAACAACTACCAGTTCGTGTGGATCCGCTGGTTCATGGACTACCCGGACCCGCACAACGAGTATTTCGACACGTTCTACGGCAAGAAGACGGAGGGCCGGCGCCAGGCCTGGGTCAACGACGCGTTCGACAAAGAGCTCGAGGCGGGCCGCGACACGCGGGACACCAAGAAACGGCTGGTCCACTACGCCAAGGCCGAGGAGATCATGCAGCTTGACGCCGGCTACGTCCCGGTCGCGTGGGTGACCCGGTGGGCCGCGGCCAAGCCGCAGTTGCGTGGGTTGGAGAAGAACAAGCTCGGCGAGACAGTGGTCGACGGCAATATCTATTTCGACATGCTGCCGCACATGTACGTCGTCGAGAAGACCTAGCGCCGGCGCGGTGACGCGGGGTGCAGAGGACGGCCACGACGCCGGCGGCCGGCCCCGCACCTCGCCCGCCGACGCGCCGGCGGCGGTGTCAACGGAGTGCGTTCGTGACGAATGAAGAGCGGCTGCGACGAGACCTGTACGGAGCGTTCAGGAACCGGGCGCTGCTGTATCACCACATGTTCGACACCTTGCGGCGGGAGATGGGCGAGGCGCGAGCCGTGGAGGTGATGGGGCGAGCGATCTACGCGCGTGGCACGGAGATCGGCCAGAGCTTCGCGCGGTATG
Organism: uncultured Candidatus Rokubacteria bacterium; assembly: GCA_963743355.1. GTDB lineage: Bacteria > Methylomirabilota > Methylomirabilia > Rokubacteriales > CSP1-6 > AR5. The sequence goes on along the minus strand of CAVUPM010000001.1, from coordinate 1,212,291 downwards.
CGCCCGACGATCTGGCCGGGCTACGCGAGGCGTTCGTGGGATTCGTCCCCGACGAGGGCCGGATGTTCGCGCCCGAGGTCACGCGCTGCGACGCCGGCGGCCTCGACATCACGCTGCAGCGCTGCCCCCTGAAGGACGCCTGGCGCGAGGCGGGACTCGCCGACGCCGAGGTCGCGCGTCTTTGTCAGATCGCGGGCCGCATCGACAACGGCACGTTCGAGGCGGCCGGCTTCGAGTTCTCCGCGGACACCTGGCAGCCGGGACGTGAGGGCTGCTGCCACCTCCATATCCGCCCCGGCCCTCACCGCAGCTAAATTAGCGCCACGATCCCGCTGGCGCCGACCCGGGCGACTGGGGCATGCTGTCGCCGGTGAGCAAGGTCTTCTCCCGTCTGCTACCGGGAGCCCTCCTGTTGATCGCCACCACTGTCGCGCTTCATCCCGCCGGACTGCGCAGCGCCGCGGCGCCGATCGTCCCCGCCTTCCCGATCACGGTGCTCGCCGGTGGGATCCTGCTCGGCTGGCGCTTCGACCGCAGCCGCCTCGTGCTGGCCCTCGCGCTCCTGCTCCTGACCGAGCGCTCGCTCCTGGCGTGGGCTCCGGTCGGCGGCGGCGGGGAGGTCGGCCGGGCCATCTTCGGCGCCCTGACGCTCCTGGTGCCGCTCGATCTGGCCGTGCTGGCGTGGCTGCCCGAGCGCGGGGTGCTGGCGCGACCGGGGCGCATCGCGCTCGGGCTGCTGGCGGGCGAGATCGTCCTGCTCGCTCTGATCTGCCAGCCGCTGTTCCTGCCCCTGATGGGGTGGCTCGACGCTCCGCCGGGCCGCCCCGGGCTGGGCGCGCTGCCGCCACCGGCGCTCGTCGCCTTCGGGCTGGCGCTTGTCGTGATCGGCTGGCGTGCGGTGCTCCAGGTGACGGCGCTCGAGAGCGGCGCGGTGTGGACCCTGGTCGCCACCTTCCTGGCGTTCAGCGCGGGCGGCGGCGGTCTCGACTCGAGCCTCTATCTCGCCACGGGCGGTCTCATCCTCGTCCTCTCGCTGATCGAGACGTGGCACGGCATGGCCTACGACGACGAGCTGACCGGCCTGCCGGCCCGGCGCGCGCTCAACGAAGCGCTGGCGCGGCTGCGCGGCACCTACACGGTGGCGATGGTCGACGTCGACCACTTCAAGCGCTTCAACGACGAGCACGGCCACGACGTCGGCGATCAGATCCTCCGCATGGTGGGCGCGCGAGTGGCCGGCATCGGCGGGGGCGGGCGGGCCTTCCGCTACGGCGGCGAGGAGTTCGCAGTGCTCTTCCCGGGCAAGGAGGTCGAGCAGGTGCGCGACCACCTGGAGGCGTTGCGGCAGACGATCGAGACCTCGCCCTTCACGCTGCGCTCGCCCAGCCGGCCGCGCCGGCGGCCGGAGTCGCCGCCGGCCGTCGGCCCGCGGCAGCGGCTCGCGGTCACGGTGAGCATCGGCGTCGCGGGCTCCAACGGGCTCGGCGCGAAGCCCGACGACATCGTGCAGCTGGCCGACGAGGCGCTCTATCGCGCCAAGCAGGCCGGCCGCAACCAGGTCCGGACGTAGTCGCGTGAGCCGTGGCGGCTTCGTCTCCCCACTGGCGACGTGGTTCGCCGGGCCGGCGGCCCTCGCGCACTTCCGCCGCCGCCGGCTCTCTCGCATGCCGAGCGTGCTCCGTCCGCGCGATCGTACCTGGCGAACGATCGCGCCCGCCTTCGCGACGGCGGTGTCCATGGCCGAGGCGGGCGTGCCGTTTCAGATCGCCGCCGAGCGTCGCTACGATCGCACCGGCGATCCCCGCCGCCTCCGCGCGGCGCTAGCCGCCGGCGCGACGGTGTTCCTGCCGCAGGTGCACCAGGTGCTCCCGCGGCTCATGCGGCTCATGGTCGCCCTCCGGGTGGCGCTGCTGGGGCCGCTGCGCGAGGAGTGCTCCTTCCTGTTCGCGGTCGAGGGCCGGAGCCGCCCAGGGATGGGACTGCACCACGATGGGCCGGTGGACGCCTTCTGGCTTCAGCTCGAGGGCCGGCGCACGGTGACGCTCGGACCGCCCGTGCCCCCGGGCACGCCGGAAGACCTCGATCCACGGTCGCCGCGCCACGAGCGGGGCTGGCGCACGCTCGACCTGGTACCGGGCACGCTGTTGCATCTGCCACCGTGGACGCCGCACGACGTGATCTGTCGGGGGCGCTCGCTGGCGCTGTCGCTCACGTGGCGGTCACTCGACGCACGCGGCCGCCGGGCCACGCCCGCCACGTGGCGAGCCGGCCTCGCCGCCTGGGACGTCGTGTCCGGTCGCGTCGATGCGGTGCCCGCGGTGGTCCGCTCCCGCCTCTGGACGCAAGTCCCGGTCGTTCCCGGCCCGCTCACGCGCGCCGGCTTCGACCTCGTCACCCCCGACGGAATCCTGCATCTGCCCTCGGCCACGCGGACCATCAGCCACCGGCTGGGGCTCATGCCGAGCTTCCCGCTCCCGAGCGGATCGCCCAGCCGCGCAGCGCTGGCGCCGTTGCTCGACCATGGCATCGTCGCGCCCCAGGATCTGCCGCTACGGATCGTTCCCGACGACGCCACCACTCTGGACGGCTGGCGGTTCGGCTGAGCTAACTACGAGGCGGCGGGGGCGCCGTGGCGCCGGTGGCGGCGGCCGCCGCGACGCGAGCGCCGCCGGCGGTTCGCGTCGTCTTGCGGGCCCTGGAGGGCCGGCGCCTCGGGCCCGCGTGAACGCTGAGCCGCCTCGACCTCGGCCCGCCGCGCCTCGAGCGGACGCTCGTCCCGGCGATTGCCGTCAGGCAAGTTGCTGTCGTCGTCTTCCTGATCCTCAGCGGCGGGGACCTGAGCCTCGGCCGCGCGGGCGGGAACGTCGCCGGGTCGTGTCACCGCCGGGGCCGGGGGCTGGGAGTCGACACTCGTCGGCTCGGCCGCATCGGGATCCACCAGCGTGATGTGACCCGAGCGGCTCACCGAGAGCTCGCGGAGCCGACGCAAGCGCGTGATGAGCCGCGGCGAGCCGGGCGGCCGGCTGAAGCCGCGTGACTTGAGCGCATTGGCCAGCGTGTCGAGGGTGACGGCGCCGTTGGACGCCGCGCGGATGAGATCGCGCGCCACGCCCAGCAGCTCGTCGTGCGGCGCCGTGTGCGCCTCCGCCGCGACCGCTACCGGGCGGGCCGTCGGCTGGGGAGCCGCGTGCACCACCGGCGCCTGGCGCGGCGCCTCGCGACGCCCACGGCCCCCCCGACGGCCACGACGACGCCGACCAGCCCCGGGCGACTCGCCCAGTGGCTCGGCCGCCGCGACCACGGGCGCCGGTTCGACGTCACGCGGTAGCCCGATGAGTCCGCGATAGGAGAGCCGGCGGAACGCGATGCCGAGCCCCGTCGCCACGTCGCCCACCGCGTCGAAGGCGCGGTCGTCGGAGATGATCTCGAGGATGTCGCCGGGCCGCGCCGTGCCGAGCCACACGCCCGCCCCGACCGCGATTCGCAGGTCGCTCCAGTCCTTCACGCCGACCGAGGGCGCGCTGTGCAGAAGCTGGGCGCCGTGGCCCGCCAGCAGGCGGGCGGTGTCGTGGCCGATGACTCGCCAGTTGCCCACCGCGACGAAATCGGTGCGGCGCCCCAGGCGGTCGACCACGAGGTAGTCGATGACCCGGGCGATGTGCTGCACGCGGCTCGTGTTCTCGACGTCGAAGAAGATGGCGCGTCGGGTCGCCGGCAGCGGCCGCTCGGGCTCGGGGGGTCGCGCCGCCGCCCGCGCCGCGAAGGCGACTTCGGGGTTGCCGAGTGGGATGTTGGCCGGTAGCTCCCCCGCCTGGTCGACCAGGGGCGCGATGGCGACCGGCGCCGGTGCGGGCTCGGGCTGGACCTTGGCGCGCGACGCGGCGGCACGAACGGGGGTCGGCCGTCGCCGTCCTCGAGTTCGCTGCTTTCTCGTGCTCTTCTTCTTGGGTTCGGTCACTTCGTTCGGATGAGCGCTGCGTACGGAGCGTATCACGGATGTCACCACCTGGCTTCCCGAAGCCGCGGCCGTAGCCTCCGCCCGCGCGACGGTGTAGGATGCGGCGCCATGAGCGAGCCGGCCAGCGACGCGAGCGAGGTCGATCTCCGGTTCGCGCTGGTGCGCCAGCGCTACGGCGACCGGCTCACCCCCGCGCAGCTCGACGGGCTTCGCCGCTCGGTGGAGGCGATCGTCGACATGGTCGCCGCTCTGCGCACCGTCCGGCTCACCAACGCGGACGAGCCGCTGCCGCGCTTCGCCCCCTTCCGCGCCGACGAATGACCCCGGTCTTCCGACCCGTTCGCGAGCTGAGCGAGGCCGTCCGCACCCGCCAGGTCTCACCGGTGGAGCTGGCCGAGGCGTTTCTCGAGCGCCTGGAGCGGTTCGGCGGGCGCTACAACGCGGTGGTCACGGTCACCCGGCAGCGCGCCCTGGTGGAGGCGCGCCGGGCGGAGGGCGAGATCGCCGCCGGCGGCTGGCGCGGCCCCCTGCACGGCATCCCGTACGGCGCCAAGGACCTGCTCGCCACCGCCGGGGGCATCCCGACGACGTGGGGCGCGGCCCCGCTGCGCGGCCAAACGTTCGACGCCGACGCAACCGTCGTCCACCGGCTCGGGCAGGCGGGGGCCGTCCTGGTCGCGAAGCTGGCGATGGTCGAGCTGGCGGGCGGCATGGGATACCGCCAGCCCAACGCCTCGTTCACCGGCCCCGGCATCTCGCCGTGGGGCCCCGACGCCTGGAGCGGCGGCTCGTCGAGCGGCTCGGGTTCGGCGGTGGCGGCCGGGCTCGTGCCCTTCGCCATCGGCTCGGAGACGTGGGGCTCGATTCTCTCGCCCGCCGCCAACTGCGGCGTCAGCGGGCTGCGCCCGACATACGGCCGCGTCAGCCGCCACGGCGCCATGGCGTTGTGCTGGACGCTCGACAAGCTGGGGCCGCTGGCGCTGACGGCCGACGACTGCGGCCTGGTGCTCGACGCGATCGCCGGCCCCGATCCCCACGATCCGACCGCCGCCCAGCGATCCTTTCGCTACGACGTGGGCGAGGGGGTCGGCCGGCGCTTCCGCTTCGGCGTGATCCGCGACGTGGCGGCGACGGCGGAGGCGGCGGTCCGGGAGGCCTTCGACCGCTCGCTCGACGTCCTGCGCAAGATGGGCTCGGTGGACGAGGTCACGCTCGCGGATCTGCCGTACGAGGCGATCACGCGCACCATCCTGATGGCCGAGGCGGCCAGCGCGTTCGAGGACATGATCGAGAGCGGCGCCATCGCCGGGCTCACGGCGCCCGAGGACCGCTTCACCGCCTACGCGCGCGACGCCATCCTCGCCAAGGACTACATCAAGGCCCTGCGGCTGCGGACCTTCGTCGTCCGCGAGGCCGACCGCGTCCTGTCGAACTTCGACGCGCTCGTCGCCCCCGGCCGCCCGGCCGTGGCCTCGCCGCTCGACCGCGAGTTCCGCAGCGCCGCCCGCGGCAACGTCGTCGACGTCATGGGCGCCATCGGCAACGCCGCCGGCCTGCCCGCGATCGCGGTCCCCAACGGCATCACCGAGAGTGGCTTGCCCACCAGTCTGCAGTTCATGGGCCGCGCCTGGGAGGAGAACGCGGTCCTCGCTGCGGCCCGAGCCTGGCAGGCCATGACCGACTACCACCTGCACCATCCCCCCGAGGTATCCTAGTCACCATGACCACACGAGCCAGCGATCCCGTCGAGTCTCTCCTGTCCCGCCGCGCCCGCATCGGGTGGGGTGTGTCCGTCGCGACGCCGCGGCCCTCGATGAGCGCGCTCTACGAGTTCGGTGGCGGCTATCCTGACCCGGTCTCGTTCCCCTACGAGGGAATGGTCGAGGCGACCGCCGACATGATGCAGGCCGAGGGTGCGGCCGCCATGACCTACGGCGAGCCGCAGGGCTACCGGGCGCTACGCGAGCTGATCTGCCACAAATACGAGCGGTTCGAGGGATTCAAGGCCACGCCCGAGAACATCATCGTCGCCAACGGCTCCGGCCAGGCGCTGGCCCTGGCCTTCAGCGCCTTCCTCGACCCCGGCGACGTGGTCATCGCCGAAGCCCCGACCTTCTCGGGCTCGTTGAACACCATCCGGCGCCACGGCCCCCAGATCCTGACGGTGCCGGTGGACGACGAGGGCATCGTGACCTCGGCGGTGCGCGAGCGGCTCGTCGCCCTGCGGAGCGAGGGGCGGCCGTGCAAGCTGATCTACACGATCGTCAACTTCCAGAACCCGGCCGGGCCCAGCCAGTCGCTGCGGCGCCGCTACGAGCTCATCGAGCTGGCCCACGAGTTCGGGACGATGATCCTCGAGGACGACGCCTACGGCGAGCTGCGCTTCGAGGGTGAGACGCTGCCGCCGCTCTTCGCGCTCGACCGGGGCAGCCGCGTCGTCCGGGCCGGCACGCTGTCGAAGATTCTCGGCGCCGGCGTGCGGATCGGCTGGCTCTGCGCGCCGACCGAGCTCATCCCCGCCTTCCAGGGCTTCCTGTTCGGCGGCGGGGTGAACCCGTTCATGTCGCGGGTCGCCACGTATTACCTGCGCGAGAACCTGGTCCCCCACGTCGAGCGCCTGATCGGGGTGTACCGCGCCAAGCGCGACGCCATGTTGCGCGGTCTGGACGAGGGGCTCGCCGGCACCGACTTCGTCGTCAGCCGACCCGAGGGCGGGTTCTTCCTGTGGATGCGCCTGCCGACCGGCACCGACACCAAGCGCCTCTCCGAGCTGGCGGTCCAGGCGCGTGTGCAGTACACGCCGGGTCCGGCGTTCTTCGCCAGCGGCGGTGGCGAGGAGTTCATCCGCCTGGCGTTCAGCTACGAGTCGCCGGAGAAGTGCTACGAGGGCGCGCGGCTCATCGCCGGCGCCATCACGGGCGCTCGCGCGAATCGACGCTGACCGGGCCCGCACCGGCGGCGGCGAGAAACGCGAACACGCAGGCGTAGAGCAGCGGCAAGCCCCGGGACGAGGAGTACCCCGCCGAGCAGCTCGAAGATACCCGCGACGCCTTCGAGTCGACGGGCGGCCCCAGGCTGCAACGTGACACAACCTAGGGGCCCGGTGGCCAGTCTGACCCTTCTTGTGTCACTTCGCGTCACTCCCCGCGTTCCGTCATGCACGAATTATTGAGAATCGCTCTGGCACCCGCTTTGCGATAACCGCCACCCGTCATGCGATCCCGTGCCCAACTGACCATGCCCCGGCTCCACATCCCCCTGCAGCGACTGGCCCTGTGCGTCGACTGCGAGGTGTGCTTCGAGATCGGACCGACCCAGTGCCCCGCGTGCGGCAGCGAGACGTGGTCGCCGCTCTCGCGCTTCATCGGCAACTCCTCGGAGAAGGCGATCGTGCGCGCCGTCCATGCCCTCGTCGAGGAGACCCGCGGCATCTCGACCGGCCCGGAAGGCCCCCGTCACCTGTTGATCGTGTCACGCCAGCAGCCCAAGCTGTTCCAGATGCTTCAGCGTGAGCTGACCGACAACCGGTCGGTCACCGTCATCCAGGACCGGCGCGGCACCGCACCGCCCACGGTCGGCCGCATCCCCAACCAGCGCTGGCGTAACGTCGACCATCAGATCCGCGCGCTCGGCTGGGCCATCGTTCGCGCCGAAGTGGCCGGCTCCCGGCCGGCCGCGCGCGAGCGCGAAGCGGCCCGCTAGCCCCTCCCCGTCTTCTGACGTGCCGCGTGTTGACCATCCACGCGGCGGCGGCTACCCTCGGCGCCACTGGGAGGTGCGCGATGGCCCAAGTGACCCGGCGTGGATTCCTTCGAAGCAGCGGACAGGCATTGATCGGGACGGCCAGCATCCTGGGCGGGGCGCCCGCCGGCTGGGCCGCCCGGGAGCTCGGCCTCCTGACCGCCGTGAACTATGCTCCCTCCTCGGACGTCAAGCTGGACGAGCTGGGGAAGCGGTTCTCGAAGGCGACCGGCGTCATCGTCCGCAGCAACAAGATCCAGAGCGTGCAGATGCCCGCCAAGCTCTCGGCCGAGATCATGGCTCGCGCCGGGCACGACATCATGAGCCTCGAGATGCACTACCCCTGGCTGTTCCACCCCGGACTGGCCGACGTCTCCGACATCTGCGCCGACCTGGCGGGCAAGCACGGCGACTGGTTTCCGTTCCTGAAGGAGCATGCCCAGGTCAAAGGGCAGTGGCTGGGTGTTCCGTACCTCTACGCCTCGTTCCCGGGGAGCCACCGGATCGACCTGTTCGAGAAGGTGGGCGAGAAGGCGCCCGACACGTGGGACGACCTGCTGCGGGCGGGGCGGAAGCTGAAGAAGCTCGGCCACCCGGTCGGCTTCGCCATCAGCCAGACCACGGACTCGGTCACCACCCTCTACTCGATCCTGTGGTCGTTCGGCGCCAAGGACGTCGCCGAGGACGGCAAGACGATCACGATCAACTCGCGGGAGACCGAGGCCGCGCTCGAGTACGTCCGCACCCTCTACAACGACGCCATGGATCCGGCCGTGCTCTCGTGGGACAACGCCGGAAACAACCTCTTCTTGAACTCGGGGAAGGGGTCGTGGATCCACAACCCGATCAGCCATTACGTCGTCGCCAAGCAGAACAAGCTGCCGGTCGCCGACCTGACGGGCTTTCACGCCTCGCCGGCGGGGCCGGGCGGCCGGCACACGGTGGGTGTCCCCCGCAGCCTCGGGATCTGGAAGTTCAGCAAGAACGTCGATGTGGCCAAGGAGTTCCTGCGCTGGTTCTTCGAGCCGGCGCAGTACCAGGAATGGGTCATGGCCGGCGACAGCTACAACCACCCCGTGTGGCGTGACATGGAGAACCATCCGGTGTGGGACATCGATCCGAAGTACAAGCCGCTGAAGAGCGTCGTGCAGTACTCGCACCTGTACGGCTGGCCGGCGCCGCCGGACGAGCGCATCCAGCTCATCACGAACAGCTACATCATCCCCAACATGTTCGCCCGGGTCGTCACCAACGCCGCCAAGCCCAAGGAGGCCATGGTCTGGGCCGAGACCGAGATCAAGCGGATGTTCGCGAGGTAGTAGCGGCCATGGCTGTCGTACCCGTGATCGACCTCGGCCCGTACATGGCCGGCGCCCCGGGGGCGCTGGAGGCCGTCGCCGACGAGCTCGGGGCCGCGCTCGAGACCGTCGGCTTCTTCCTCATCGTCGATCATGGAGTCGAGCGCGACCTGATCGCCCGGACCTTTGCCGAGGCGCGTCGCTTTCACGCCCAGCCGGCCACGGCCAAGCTGGCGCTGCGGATGAACGAGCACAACAACGGCTACATGGCGATGGGCCGCTACGCCGTGTGGACGTCCGACGTGAACGCCAACGACAAGCCCGATCTCAACGAGGCCTTCTTCACGAAACGTGAGCGGGCCCCGGACGATCCTCTCGTGACGTCGGGGCGGCGCTTCGCGGGGCCGAACCGCTGGCCGGATCACCTCCCCGGCTTTCGGGACACCGTGCTGGCCTATACCGACGCGGTGGATCGGTTGGGACGCCGGCTGATGCCGGCCTGCGCGGTGGCGCTCGATCTACCACCCGACACCTTCGACGCGGCATTCGCCGAGAGCCAGTTCTCGTTCCGGCTCTCCCACTACCCACCCGTCGAGGCCGAGCCGAACCAGTTCGGCATCGCCCCCCACACGGACGCGAACTTCTTGACGTTCCTGGCGCAGACCGAGGTGCCCGGCTTGCAGCTTCGGCTGCCGTCGGGCGACTGGCTCGACGTGCCTTACGTGCCCGACTCCTACGCGGTGAACTCCGGCGACATGATGACGCGCTGGACCAACGGCCGGTTCAAGTCCACACCGCATCGGGCGCTGCCCCCGGTCGGCCGGCCCCGCTACGCGATCCCGTTCTTCATGGGGCCTCACCTCGACACGGAGATCGCCTGCCTGCCGACCTGCCTGGGGCCGGACAGCCCGGCGAAGTTCCCCCCGATCACCTACGACGCGTACCTGCACTGGTGGTACGACGCCAACTACAACGCAAAGGCGCAGGACGACGTGGTGATCGCCTCGGCCCCATAGTCCTGATGGAGCACGTCCCGGTCATCGATCTGGCGCCCGCACGCCCGGGCGCGCCGGCCGAGCGCCGACGCGTCGCCGGTCTCATCGACCAGGCGTGCGTCGAGATCGGCTTCTTCGCGGTCACCGGTCACGGCGTCTCCGAGCGCGTGTGTCGCGAGCTCCGGGACGCCGCCCATCGCTTCTTCGCGCTACCACTCGGCGTGAAGCGCCGGGCGAGCCCGGCCGACGAGCGGGCGCCGCGCGGGTACCACGCGCTCGGCGGCGAGGCCCTGTCGGCCGCCAACGACGCCGTCGCCCCGCCCGACCTCAAGGAGTTCTATCACGTGGGGCCGGTGGACGTGGGCGATGACGCCTACTACACCGGCGCGAAGGGCCGGCAGTTCTTCCTGCCGAACATCTGGCCGGGCGACCCCGCGACATTCCGAACCGCCGCCATCACCTACTACCGCGCGATGCACGAGCTCGTCGGCTTCCTCATGCGCCTCACCGCGCTCGGCCTCGGCATCGAGGAGACGTTTTTCGACGACAAGGTGAGCCGCTCGATCGGCACCATGCGCCTCAACTACTATCCGCGCCAGGTCCAGGCGCCCCTGGCCGGCCAGCTCCGGGCGGGCGCCCACACGGACTACGGCGGGCTGACGATCCTGAACGGCGAGGACGTGCCCGGCGGCCTGCAAGTGCTGACGCGGAGCGCGCGCTGGATCGACGTGCGCACGGCACCCGACCAGTTCGTGGTGAACATCGGTGACCTGCTCATGCGCTGGACCAACGACCGCTGGCTGTCGAACATGCACCGCGTGGTCAATCCACCGCTGGCCGAGGGGCGCAACGCACCCCGCCTGTCCATCGCGTTCTTCAACCATCCGAACTGGGACGTGATGATCGAGTGCGTGGCGCCAGCCGGCCAGGCCAAGTACGCCGCGGTGATGTCCGGCGACTACCGTGACCTGAAGTACGCGAAGACGGGTTTCGCGACGACCACGACGGCCTGAACTGCCACGGCCTCGTGAGGCGCGGCCCGGTCGTCGGTAGCGAACAACCGGAGGAGCCAGGATGAAGAACATGACGATGCAGGTGATCGACAACAAGCTCCTGATCGAGGTGGACCTGGCCCAGGACGTCGGGCCATCGAAGTCCGGCAAGACGATCCTGATCGCCACGACCGAAGGCAACGCCGATTGCCCCGGCCGCGACGATATCAAGATCGGCCTGAACGTGTACCGGTACGCCGAGAAGAAATAGCGCTGGGCGCCGTGACGGTGTGACGCCGACCGTCTACGCAGGTGCATGCTGGTTGCTCTCGGTCTTGTTTGCCGCCCGCGTGCTGGGTCAGGCCGTCCAGCGCTGGATGCCGCAAGCGTTTCTGCCGCCGTTCGAGGCCTTCCAGGGTGGGCAGGATCGCCGTCGGGCTCGCCGTACCTGATGTGCCCGCGTGGTTCAAGACCTGGATCCCGGCGTTCTTTCATCTCGTGCTCGCGGGCTTCGTCCTGGCGGTTTCGCTCTATCATCTCCGCAGGACGGCGCCCACAAGAGGGGAGGAGCCATGAGCCGCGCACTGCCGTACCTCTGGTATCCGCTGCTCTTCGCGGGTGCTATCGCGGCCTTTGCCGCCATGCTCGCCGCGGGCATGACGCTCGTGCTGGCCACCTATCTGCCCATCCTGGCCGCCGCGCTCGCCATCGTGGCTCTCGAGCTGTGGCTTCCGGAACGGATCGAATGGCGTCCGCGCCGCTCCGACGTCGCGGCGGACGCCGCCTTCATGGCGTTCGTGCAGATCCTGCTGGCGCGCATTCTCGCGGCCCTGGCGGTGTTCGCGATCGCGGACTGGATGCACGAGCACGCTCCAAGCTCCTGGTGGCCGCACGACTGGCCGCTCGGGATCCAGATGGTGGCGATGCTGCTCGCGGTCGACTTCATGCGCTACTGGGTGCACCGCGCCTGCCACACCTACACGCCTCTCTGGCGTCTGCACGAGGTCCACCACTCGCCCGACATCCTGTACACCCTCAACGTCGGCCGGTTTCACCCGTTCGAGAAGGTCCTGCATTTCGCCTGCGACAGCGTGCCGTTCCTGCTGCTCGGAGTCGCTCCCGAGGTGATCGGCGGCTATTTCCTGCTCTACGCCGTGAACGGCTTCTTTCAGCACAGCAACCTGCGCCTGCGCTACGGCTGGCTGAACTACGTGGTCGGCAGCGCCGAGACGCATCGCTGGCATCACGCGCGCGATCCGAAGACAGCCTGCTGCAACTTCGGCAACACCACGATCGTCTGGGATCTTCTCTTCGGCACCTGGTACTTGCCCACGGCCGGGCCGGTGGACGACATCGGGATCATGGACGCGACCTATCCCAAGGGCTTCTGGGCGCAGATGCTGACGCCGTTCCGGGCGGCGGCGCCCTCACGGCGCCGGCGTGTTGTCAGGCGCTTCGCCGATCTCGTCATTCCGCTCTACCTGCGGCTCATGGGTTTCGTGGAGCGCTGGCGGGTCGCGCGCGCCGCCCGGGACCCGATGCGCATCCAGCACGCGCTTCTCTCCCGGATGCTGCGCGACAACCGCGGCACGACATTCGGCCGGCGGCACGGCTTCTCCGCGATCGCGGGCTACGCGGACTATGCGCGCGCCGTTCCGGTGATGGAGTTCGAGGCCTTGCGCGTCTTCATCGACGCGGAGATCGAGCGCGGCGAGGACACCCTGACGCGAGAGCGCTCGCTCCAATACATGCGCACCAGCGGATCTACCGGCCGGCCCAAGGACATTCCGCTCACGCCCTCGCACCTCCGTGCGCTGCGCGCCATCCAGCGCCGGTCGCTCGCGTTTCAGTACCGCGCCTGCCCCGAAGCCTTCCGCGGCAGCATTCTGGCGATCGTCAGCCCGGCCGAGGAAGGCCGGCTGCCGAACGGCAAGTCGTACGGCGCCGCTTCCGGGATCGTCGCCGCCGGCACGCCGGCGGCTGGTGCGGGAGAAATTCGTGCTGCCCGCGGAGGCGCTGGCGGTCGCGGATGCGCGAGTCAAGTATCTGCTCATCCTGCGCCTCGCGATCGCGCACCCCGACGTGACCTATTTCGGCTCGGCGAATTCGACCACGCCCCTCGCGCCTGATCAAGCTCTACCGCGAGTACCAGGCCGAGCTCATCGCCGACGTCCGCTCGGGCGGCTTCTTCCTCCAGGACCACCTTCCCGCCGGCGACGCTGGCCGCGCTCGCTCATCGCCTGGACGCGGACCCGGCGCGCGCCCGCGAGCTGGCGCAGCTGCAACACGGCGGCCGGCCGGCCCGCGTGGCGGACCTCTGGCCGGACCTGCGCATGGTCGTGACCTGGACCTGCGGCAGCGCCGGCGTCACCGTCAGGGCGCTGCGCGAGGAGCTCGCGGCGCGTACGCGCGTGTTCGAGCTGGGCTACGTGGCAAGCGAGTTTCGTGGCACGGTCACGCTCGGCCGCCGCGCCGGCACCGGCCTGCCGACGCTCGAGACGCACTTCTTCGAGTTCGTCGAGCGCGACCGATGGGATCGCGGCGCGCCGGAATACCTGACCCTGGACCGGCTGCGCAAGGGCCTCGACTACTACATCGTCGTCACGACACCCTCGGGCCTGTATCGCTACTTCATCAACGACGTGGTGCGGGTCACCGGATTCTTCCGTGCCGTGCCCCTGCTCAAGTTCATGCAGAAGGGCAAGGGCGTGACCAGCATCACCGGCGAGAAGCTGTACGAATCGCAGGTCCTGACCGCGGTGAGCGGGGCCATGATGGAGCTCGGCTTGAACGCCCGCTTCGTGATGATGCTGGCCGATGAAGAGGCGCGTGGCTACCGGCTGTACGTCGAGCCGGATTCGCCGCCGGGCGCCGGCGCGGCGCGGCTGGCCGAGGACGTCGATGCGCGCCTCCGGAAGCTGAACGTCGAATACGACGGCAAGCGCGAGAGCGAGCGGCTCGCCGCGCCGTACGCCGCCTGGCTGCGTCCCGAGACCGGCGAGGCCTACAAGAAGCATTGCGTCGCGCAAGGCCAGCGCGAAGGCCAGTTCAAATGCCCCGCGCTCGCCTACCGCACGTCGTTCGGTTTCGACCTGGACGCCCACGTTCGAGCGGAGTGACCCGGCCATGATCGAGTCGATCGTGGCCACGTCGCTCGCGATCCCCTTCAAGCTCTCCTTCAAGCATGCCGCGGCGGCCCGAGCCTCGACGCAGACGATCTGGGTGCGCGCGACGGGACGAGATGGACGAATCGGCTTCGGGGAGGGCTGCCCGCGGGAATACGTGACCGGCGAATCGTTGCACAGCGCGCAGGCCTTCGTCGCCGCGCACTCGGTCGACTGGCTGGCCAGCATCCGCGACGTCGAGAGCCTCGACGCCTGGATCCGGGCCCACGAGCCCGAGATCGACGCGAATCCCGCGGCCTGGACCGCGGTCGAGCTGGCGCTGCTCGACCTGTTCGGCAAGGCCGCGGGCCAGCCCGTGGAATCTCTTCTGGGCTTGCCGCCCCTCGGCGGACGCTTTCGGTATACCGCGGTGCTCGGCGATGCTGCGCCACAGGAGTTCGACGGCCAGCTCGCCCGCTACCGCCAGGCCGGATTCCGCGATTTCAAGCTCAAGCTGGCGGGCGATCGGACGCGCGATCTGGCCAAGACCCGCTCGCTGCAGGCCGCCGGCATTGCGCCGCCCTCGGTGCGCGCCGACGCCAACAATCTCTGGAGTGACGCCGGCGCGGCGATCGACGACCTCACGGCGCTGGAGTTCGGATTCCTCGCGCTCGAGGAGCCGCTGCGTGCGGGGGACTATGCGGGCATGGCGCGCATCGCGCTCGCCCTCGACAGCCGCGTCATTCTCGACGAGAGCATGGCCCGGCCAGGCCAGCTTGCCGGCCTGCCCGGCCCGGTCGACCGATGGCTCGTCAATCTGCGCGTGTCGAAAATGGGGGGACTGCTACGCTCCCTCGAGTTCCTGCGGCAGGCGCGCCGCCAGGGGCTGCGCGTCGTCGTCGGCGCGCACGTCGGGGAAACGAGCCTGCTGACGCGCGCGGCCCTGACGGTGGCGAGCGCCGCGGGCGACGCTCTCGTCGCGCAGGAAGGCGCCTTCGGCACGCACCTGCTGGAGCGCGACGTCGTCGAGCCGCCGCTGATGTTCGGGCCCGGCGGAATTCTGGATGCCGGCGCCGCCGCGCTCGGAACGGCGCCCGGATGGGGGCTCGCGATTCGTGAAGCTCCGTAGCTCCGCTCGCAGGACATAGCCGTAGGTGCGCGTGCGGGACCGGCGCCGGGGAGTGGCGATGTGTCATGCCATAATGGATGACCTCAAGGAGGTTCCCGGCGGCTCTGATCACGCGGTAAGCCCGTGAGCGTGCAGAAGTCCTCTCACAGGGTACCGACCGGCGCTTCTTCAACGAGCGGGAAAAGGAGCTCGAGGGATGATCACCCGGCGCGATCTCCTGCTTAGTGTCGCGGGGACGGTAGGATTGCTCGGATGGCCACCTGGACACGCCTCCGGGGAGCCGCCGCCGGAGACGACGAGACTGAGGATCGCGCACTTCCCGAGCATCTGCGTGGCCCCCCAGTACATCGTCGGGGAACTCCTGAAGGCCGAGGGGTTCAGCGACATCACGTACGTCAAGCTGCCCGTCACGGATGTATCGAAGGCTCTGGCATCAGGGGAGGTCGATATCTCCCTGTACTTCGTCGGGGACCTGGTCATCCAGCTGGACGCCGGCGATCCCATCACGCTCTTGGGCGGTGTGCACGTTGGATGTTACGAGCTGTTCGGGACGGACCGGGTGCGCGCGATCCGGGATCTGAAGGGTAAGACGGTCGCGATCACCGGGCTCGGGTTGACCCAGCACGTCTTCCTCGCCAGCATGTTGGCCCACGTGGGGCTGGATCCAAACAAGGACGTCACGTTCGCCGAGCATCCCGCCGCCGAGGGCAAACGGCGGCTCGCAGAGGGGACAGTCGACGCCTACCTCGGCTTCCCGCCGGACCCCCAGGAGCTCCGCGTCCGGAAGATCGGACACGTGGTCGTCAGCAGCACGGTCGACCGGCCGTGGTCGCAGTACTTTTGCTGTTTCGCCACGGGTCATCGGGAGTTCGTCCGCAAACATCCGATCGCGACCAAGCGGGCGCTGCGGGCGATCTTGAAGGCGGCCGACATCTGCGCCCTCGAGCCTGAGCGGGCCGCTCGGGCCCTCGTCGACGGCGGCTTCACGCCGCGCTACGACTATGCGCTCCAGACCATGAAGGATGTTCCGTACAAGAAGTGGCGCGTCTACGATCCGGAGGACGCAGTCCGCTTCTATGCCCTCCGCCTCCGCGAGGCGGGCATGATCAAATCGGCCCCGCAGCGCCTCATCGCGCAGGGCACCGACTGGCGCTTCCTCAACGAGCTGAAGAAGGAGTTGAAGGGATGATCGGGCGGCGCGCGTTCGTGCACGGGGCGGCGGCCGTGGGCATGACGCGGCTGCTCGGCGTGCCCTCGGCCGAAGCCGAGTCGCCGCCGGAGACGACGACGCTCCGGATCGGCCACAGCCCGAGCCTCTGCGCGGCCCCGCAGTTCGTAGCCGAGGACCTTCTGCGAGGCGAGGGGTTCACGAGTGTGAAGTACGTCAAGTCGGCTGATGCCGGGGCCGCGCAATGGCGTGACCTGGCCACGGGCGAGATCCACTTCAGCACGGCGTTCAGTGGGCCGCTTCTTCTGCGCATCGACGCGCAGGATCCCATCGTCCTCCTGGCGGGAATCCACGTAGGCTGCTTCGAGCTGTTCGGGACCCAGCGCATCCGCGCGGTCCGGGATCTGAAGGGCAAGACCGTCGCGATCTGGGCGCCGCAGAGCGTCGGGCACGTCTTCATCGCGGCGATGGCCGCCCACGTCGGGCTCGACCCCCGGAAGGACATCGCGTGGGCCGTCCATTCCCCGGAGGAGGGCAAACGCCTCCTGGCGGAGGGGAAGGTGGATGCCTACATGGCCTTCCCACCCGACCCCCAGGAGCTGCGCGCGAACGGGATCGGCCATGTCGTCGTGAACAGCGCGATGGACAAGCCCTGGTCGCAGTACTTCTGCTGCACGATGGTCGGCAACCGCGAGTTCGTCCGCAAGCATCCCGTCGCCACGAAGCGCGTCCTGCGGGCCTTCCTCAAGGCGACGGACCTCTGTGCGAGCGAGCCCGAGCGGGTGGCGCGACTCCTCGTCGACAAGGGGTACGTGAAGCGATACGACTATGCGCTCCAGACCCTGCGCGACGTGCCGTGGGCCCGGTCGCGCGACTACGATCCCGAGGACACCGTCCGCTTCTACGCGCTGCGACTTCACGAGGCCGGCATGATCAAGTCGAGTCCGCAGAAGATCATCGCGCAGGGCACGGACTGGCGGTTCCTCAAGGAGCTGAAGAAGGAGTTGAAGGGATGATCACCAGGCGTGACCTCCTGCGCGGTGTCGCGGGGACGGCAGGGCTGCTCGGGATGGCCACCCGGGCACGCCTCCGGGGAGCCGCCGCCGGAGACGACGAGACTGAGGCTCGCCCAGCAGCCGAGCATCTGCGTGGCCCCTCAGTTCATCGTCAGGGAGCTCCTGAAGGCCGAGGGATTCACCGACGTCAAGTACGTGAAGGTGACCACTGCGAGCCTGACCAAGGCTCTGGCCTCAGGGGAGGTCGATGTCTCCATGCACTTCGTCGGGCCGCTGGTCATCGAGCTGGACGCCGGCGCCCCCCTCACGGTCTTGGGTGGTGTGCACGTTGGGTGCTTCGAGCTGTTCGGCACAGACCGGGTTCGCACGATCCGGGATCTGAAGGGCAAGACGGTCGCCGTCACTGAATTGGGGCTGACTCAGCACGTCTACCTCTCCAGCATGGTGGCCCACGTGGGGCTGGATCCGCGCAAGGACGTGACCTTCGTCGAGCTTCCTGCCGCCGAGGGCAAGAAGCGGCTCGCGGAGGGAAAGGTCGACGCCTACCTCGGCTTCCCGCCGGACCCTCAGGAGCTCCGCGCCCGGAAGGTCGGGCACGTGATCGTCAACAGCGCGGTCGACCGGCCGTGGTCACACTACTTCTGCTGTCTCGCCACGGGTAACCGCGACTTCGTTCGCAAGCACCCGGTCGCCACCAAGCGGGCGCTGCGGGCGATCTTGAAAGGGGCCGACATCTGCGCCCTCGAGCCGGAGCGGGCCGCTCGGGCTCTCGTCGACGGCGGCTTCACGCCGCGCTACGACTATGCGCTCCAGACCATGAAGGATGTTCCGTACAACAAGTGGCGCGTCTACGATCCGGAAGACTCAGTCCGCTTCTATGCCCTCCGCCTCCGCGAGGCGGGGATGATCAAGTCGACGCCGCAGCGCCTCATCGCGGAGGGGACCGACTGGCGATTCCTCAACGAGCTGAAGAAAGAGTTGAAGGGCTGACACGCTTCGTCCCCGCGACGATCGCGGCACTCGCCGGCGCCCTCGTCCTCTTCGTGGCGATGCCGGCGCTCGCGCACCAGCCGGGCCGTGACGCGCGGCTGCCCACGATCGGGGAGGCGCCTGCATTCGCGCTCACGACTGCCGCCGGCGGACGGCTCGCCCTGGCCGACCTGCGCGACAAGGTCGTCGCCGTGACCTTCATCTATGCGACGTGCACCGACACGTGTCCGCTGCTCACGGCGAAGCTCGCCGGCCTCGGCAAGCGCATGGGCAAGGATTTCGGCGCGAAGGTCGCATTCATCGCCATCACCGTCGATCCCGAGCGCGACACCCCAGACGTCTTGCGGAGCTACGCGCAGACGCACGGCGCGCGCGGGGCGGGCTGGGCGTTCCTCACCGGGACGCCGGCGGAGATCAAGGACGTCGCCCAGCGCTATGGCGTGTTCGCGCGGAAGACGGACCGCGGCGACGTCGACCACACGTTCCTCACCTCGCTCGTGGACCGCGCGGGTGCGCTGCGCGTCCAGTACATGGGGGTCCGGTTCGATCCGGACGAGATGCTGCGCGACCTCCGCTCGCTCCTCCAGGAGGACGGCCGGTGATGCGCGCGCTCCCGCGCCTCGTGGCGCGGATCCCGGCCGCGGTGCACACCAAGCTCCTGGTCGCGTTCCTCATCATCGTCGGCCTGCTGATCGCGCTCGGCGCGGTCGGCCTCGAGGTCCTCGGCGAGGTGAATCGTCGGTCGGAAGACCTCGTGAAGCTGCAGCGCAAGATCGCCGCCTACCGCCAGCTGCAACACGACACGACAGGCCAGCTCTACCGCGTGGCCGCCGCCGCTGCTCGTCCCCGAGGACCGGAGCGCTCGACGCGACCTGCGCCAGCTCAACCAGTTCGGCTACGACCTCGATCGCCTGCAGTTCGTCGCGCGAGGACGAGGTCGAGCTGCTCGGCCGGGTGCGGGCCGACTACGGTGAGTTCATCCGGGTCGTCACGCGAAGTCGTCGAGCTGGTCCGCAGCGGGCGGGTCGCGAAGGGCGGGAGCTGCAGCTCGCGCAAGCGCAGCCGCTCGCCGACCGGCTGGAGCGCCTGACGAACGAGCTCGTCAACCAGGCCGAAGCGGACATGGTGGCGACGATGCGACAGAGCCACGACGCGCTATGTGACGTCGCGCTGGGCGGTCATCGGTTTTGCTGTCGGAGCCATCGCGCTGGCTCTCGTGCTCGGGCTACGCCATCGCGTCGTCGCTCAGTCGGTCCGGTCACGCGCATGGGCGCGCACCTGCGCAGATCGCGTCCGGAGACTTCTCCGAGCGCGTGCGACATCCCCAACCGCGACGAGCTGGGGACGCTCGCCGCGAACCTGAACCGCATGAACGACGAGCTCGGGCGGCTCTACCGCGAGCTGGAAGCTGGCCAGCCGCCACAAGTCCGAGTTCCTGGCCAACATGTCGCACGAGCTGCGCACGCCGCTCAACGCGATCATCGGCTTCTCCGAGGTGCTGGACGAGCGGATGTTCGGCGAGCTGAACGAGAAGCAGGCCGAGTACGTCCAGCGACATCCTGCGCTCGGGACGCACCTGCTCTCGCTGATCAACGATATCCTCGACCTCTCCAAGGTCGAGGCGGGACGGATGGAGCTCGAGCTCGGGACGCTTCGGTCTGCCGCATGGCCCTCGAGAACGCGCTCACGATGATGCGCGAACGGGCCATGCGCCACAGGCATCGCGCTCGAGCTGACGGTCGATCGAGACGCTCGAGGTCATCGTCGCCGACGAGCGCAAGGTCAAGCAGATGCTCCTCAACCTGCTGTCCAACGCCGTGAAGTTCACGCCGGACGGCGGCCGGATCGACGTGCGGCGCGCGCCCGCGGACGGCACCGTCGAGGTCGCCGTCACGCGACACCGGGATCGGCATCGCGCCCGAGGACCAGGAGCGCGATCTTCGAGGAGTTCCAGCAGGTGGGCCACGCCGGCGCGCAAGCACGAGGGCACCGGTCTCGGCCTCGCGCTGGCGAGAAAGTTCGTCGAGCTGCACGGCGGCCGCCTGTGGGTGCAGAGCGAGGTGGGTCGCGGATCGACGTTCACGTTCACCTTCACGCTTCCCGCGAGCCCCGATGCCGGGTGAGCTGATCCTCCTCGTCGAGGACAACGACAACAACCGGATGCTCGTCCGCGACGTGCTCCAGGCGACCGGCTACCGGGTCGTCGAAGCGGTGAACGCGGAGGACGGTCTGCGCGTGGCCGCGGAGCAGCGGCCGGCCTTGATCCTCATGGACATCCAGCTCCCGGGCATGAACGGGATCGAGGCGCTGAAGCGGCTGCGCGCCGATCCCGCCACTTGCGCGATCCCGGTCATCGCCGTGACGGCCTCCGCGATGACGCAGGATCGCCGCCAGATCCTGGCCGCCGGCTTCGACGGCTACCAGGCGAAGCCGATCAGCGTGAAGGGCTTCCTCCAGACCGTGCGGGAGATGCTGCCGTCGTGACTCCGGCCACCCCGGTCCGGGTCGTGCTCTTCGATCTCGGCGGAGTCCTCGTCGAGTTCACCGGCCCTGCCACACTTCTTCGGTGGCTCGGTGGTCGGCTGACGCCGGAGCAGCTCTGGCCGATGTGGCTCGGCTCGTCCGTCGTCCGAGAGTTCGAGGCCGGTCGCGGAGCCGCCGACCTCGTCGGTCGGATTCCGCCGTCGTACCTCCGTGCCACCCTCTCCAACACAAACGTCCTGCACTGGCCCCGACTCACCAGCGATCTCGGGTTGGGGGCGCTCTTCGACCATCATTTCCCGTCGCACGTGATGGGCAAGCTCAAGCCGGACCGCGAAGTCTTCGCTCACGTTGCCCAGACGCTGCGGTGCAAGCCCTCGGCGATCCTGTTTCTCGACGATCAACCGCTGAACGTGCAAGCGGCGCTCGCGGCCGGCGTTCGCGCAGTGCGCGTCAGCGGGGTTCAGGAGGCTGAGTCGGCGCTCACTGAACTGGACGTCCTCCCTGGCGCGCCTAGTCCTTGACCTGGCTCTTGAGCTTCTTGAGGTGTTGCCGCGCGACGTCGACCCAGTCCTTCTCCGACGGCAGCTGCGAGGCCAGCGCGATGTAGCGCTCCCACTGGGCGACGGCCTCCCGGGGGTCGGTCTTCTCGTAGACCAGGGCGAGGTTGTACATCGCGCCCGTGTGCTTGCCGTCCAGCTCGATCACGCGCCGGTACTCCTCGATCGCCTCCTTGTAGAGCCCCTTGTCCTCGTACACCTCGCCCAGCCCCATGCGCGCTTCGACCGAGTTGGCGTCGAGGTCGATCGCCTTCTTGTAGGCGGTGACGGACTCGTAGTAGAGCCCCTTCTCCGCGTAGTAGATCTTCCCCAGGCTCATATGCGCGCGCGGGTTGACGGGGTTGTAGGACAACGCCTTGGTGTAGGCCCCGATGGCGCCGTCCACGTCGCCCTTGGCGGCCTTGGCGTCGCCGAGGCCGATGTGGGCGTCGGCGTAGAAGGGCCGATGCTCGATGGCCTGGCTGTAGGCCTCGGCGGCCGCGTCGTACTGTCGTCGCGGGGCGGCCATGTGCATGTCCCCGAGCGCCTTGTAGGGCTCGGGGTACGTGGCGTCGAGCTGGCTGGAGGCGCGGAACTGGGCGTTGGCCTTCCAGCGGTTGCCGAGCGCCTGGTGCACGGTCCCCAGCGTGTACTGGGCGACCACGAAGTTGGGATCGGCCGCGATGGCGCGAGCCAGCAGCTCCACGGCCTGCTCGTTACCTTCCTGACCCGGGCGCAGGGCGGTCGTCGTCACCGCGCGCGCGTACAGTTCGAAGGCCTTCAGCGAGCGCGTGGGGAACGAGGCTTTCTCCATGCGCTTGATCTCGGGGTCGCTGAGCGGCACCTTGAGCGTACGGGCGTAGGCCGCCGCCAGCGGCACCAGGCGCACCAGCAGCTCGCCCTCGGGCACCGTCAGGGGCTCCAGCGAGACCGGCTTGCCAGCCGATGCCTTGACCTCCAGCAAGCGGGGCTGGATGACGAGGTCGGTGCCGCTGCGCGTGACGCGGCCGAACAGGGCCGCGTCCGCCCGCAGTGTGCGAGCGGCCTGCCCCACCACCGTCTCCGTCCACGCCTCGGGGCGGCTGAGCGCCCGCACACGGGCATCCTCGATCTGCACGAACGCGGGGTGCTGGTCGAGGCCGAGCCCGATCACCTCGGCGATACCCTGCCCCACCCATTGCTCGTGCCGCTCGAGCGCGGAGGCGTCGAAGGCCACGAGCAGCACCGCGCGCGGCTTCACGGCGGCGTCGGCGCCCGCCACCCCCAGGCCAGCGAGCAGCAGGAGCGGGAGCACCCACCGTGCGGACCGTCCGCCGTCAGGCATCATGTGCCCTCCTCGGCGCCGCAGCGCCACGGCCGGGATGAGCAGGAACGCGACGAGACCCACGAGCCCCGGCCAGCACGGACCCTCCAGCGCGCCCCCGTCCGTCAGCTCGGCCAGCTCGTGGAGCAGGGTCTCGCCGACACCGGGGTCGCGCAACGACCCGAGCATACGGTACCACCAGACCCGGAGCTGCGAGCCGATCACGCGCTCGGCCTTGCGCTGGGCCATGCTGACCATGAGGCGCTCCCGTTTCGCGCCCTCTCGCGCACAGGCGTGCGATTCGATGGAGATGGAAAAGGGGCTGACGCTCTGCTGACGTGATCATCGTGGAGTCATTCCGGCGTGTTCTCGTCGCCGAGCTCGAAGATTTCCGGCTCCACGACACCCGGCACACCTTCGCCTCGCGCCTCGTATCGAACCCTGTGCTTGGCGCCCTCTCCGAGAGGAGGCAACTATCCGTCAATGATCTCCGTGATCTGGTCGCTGGCTAACCTCGAGATCACCGAGAACCGCTACGGCGACCGCTCCACCATTTCACGAGCCAGCTGCCGGCCCAGTGGCACGATTACCATGCCGACGCCACGCTGGCCGACGCCATGTGCGACCGGATTCTCCCCAACACATCGACGCGTGCGAAAAGGACCCTCACAGGGAGGGACCCGTCAACGGGGTCTGTCCCGTACGCCTGACGGTGAGGAGACCTGCCGAGGCCATCAACCCGCTTGCGCGCCTGCGCCCGGTGAATCCTGACTCATGGCGTGAGCCTTCCCATTCGGTTCGCACGTAGCGGGGAGTTATTTGAGCGGATCTTCGACAAGAAGTAGCGCCGCTCGGCTGCTACGGCTTCGTCCCGGCGGCACCGCCGGCGATGACGTCGAAGAAGAATTTCGCCAGGTCCGTGACGCGGTTCGTGATGATCGCGACCACGGCCGAGCCCACCGCCGCCGCGACGGTCGAGGAGTACGCATAGAGCACCGGCAGGTTGTGAATCGCGAGAAGGTCGCGCGCCCGGAAGCCGTTCGCGCGCAGCAGCCGGTAGTCGAACGCGATGAGCCCCATCAGCGTGCAGAACAGGAACACCTGGGCCGCCCACAGCAGGAATTGCCACATGTCCTTTAGCGCCTCCGTGCTCAGCAGGCGATAGGCAAGGAACGGCAAGACGATCGCGATACAGAGGTTGGCGCCCTTGGTCAACCCCGTGGTGCCACGTATATGCGCGTAGTAGTAGCCGAAGAAGAACGCATAAAGGAGCCAGCGTCGCGCTCGCGCCCATCAGGAACCGCAGAACATCCGCAACCGGATACGGGTATCTGACTCCGGCATTCGGCGCGTATTGATACAGCGCCAGGATGACGGGCGGGATGGCCAGCAGGACACCGATACCGAGCGCGGCCCGCACGTTTTCCTGGAGCGACCCGTGTCCGAACGCGAACACGGCGTCGGTCGACTTGACCCCCCCTGGGACCGCCTCCCCCGCCATCGCCCCGGCCAGATACGTTCGATACACGCCGATGCGGGTCTCGTACTCGTCGGGGGTCAGCTCGGCCGCGTCGAGCTTCTTGTTCAAGACCTTCTGGATGGCCCCGAACCGCGCGCTGGCGGCGCCCGCGTCGAGGAATCCCTGGATCAGCCGCCTGCAGTCTGCCACCGGCCCGCCCCCGGGGCCGGCGAGCCGTGCGGTCTCGGCGAGCGGCTGAAACAGCCACAGCGTTGCGACCAGCAGGCCCACGATGAGCGGGACCGGCACCAGCAGCCACGATATCGAGCTGTTGACGAGCAGCACCGAGAACAAGTAGATGCCCACCGGGCGCCAGGAGGCATCGAGCATGACCGACGTGCTGTGCCTTGCGTGGTGACGCATGAACAGGAAGAGACCCAGCGCCAGCACGTAGACGAGCAGCCATCGGAAATCCAGACCGAGCTGCGCGAGCTGACTGCCTCGCAGCTCGTGGTCAGGACCGCTCATGGGCCAGACCAGGAGGAGCATGCCGGCCAGCGCCAGGCCGAGAGAGCAGCTGTGGCTGGCGCCGTATGGCGGCGATGGCTCGCCCGATCTCGTCGAAGCCTGCCAGACTCACGAGCGTAAGCCAGGCAACCGGCGGCGAGAAGAACGGCGCCGCCGATCACTAGCCACAGCGGCACCGGCACCCACTCGAGCAACATGGCGCCGGCGGTGAGGAACGCAGCGAGCAGCCATCGCCACCGTCCCCTCACCGTCGATGACGGCGTCAGCGCACCAACGAGCCGGGCCATCAACGGAAGCGCGAGCACGCCGAGCGCCGCTCCAATGGTCCAGTAGGGCACTCGATGGACGACGGCCAGCGGCGGCGCCGACGTCTCGAGGACCTGAGGCGGGACCGCGAGCCGTAGAGTGATCATCACGAGGCCGAGGCCGACGAGCCAGGGTCGCAGCCCGCACGCCAGCAGGAACATCGAAGACACCACGGCGACGAGCACCGCCGGAAGCCCCGGCTGGCCGAGGACCGGGACGAGATGATCGACGACCGCCGACAAGGGATTCGAGCGGAGACCCAGCCAGTCCGGGCGCACCATGACCACCAGCACGAGCAGCGCGGTGCCACCGAGTGCGAGTCGTACCCCCGTCCAGGCCGCCCGGAACCAGCGTACGCGGGAACGGCGAGGCTGCGCGTGGTCCCAGCTCAACCCGCCGAATTCGACCGCGCGGAAGTAGGCCGGCGCCAGTGCGACGAACGTCAGGAACAGCAGCCAGAACGCGTCGAACCGTGGATTGCCAGTGTACTCGACATCCTTGAGACCGAGGACCGCGTAGGAGGCGGCCCGCCACAGCCACTGGGACAGGCCTGCGTCGGCGAGCCAGCTGAGAAACGGCCAGCTACGCCACACCGACAGCACCAAGAGTGCGGCCACGAACGGCCGCCACGCGGCGGCGCCGTCGAAGGGTGCCCGGCGGGAGAGCCACAGCAAACCCGCGAACGGGATGAGGCTCTTGAGGGCCCAGAGCGGCCAGGCGACGTACGGCGCGATGTGACGCGCCTCGAACCCGACGAGAAACTCGCGCAGCCGTTGGGGCGTCTCCCGCTCCGGCGCCCCCTCGGCTTGGCGGTCGGCCTCTTCCGCGTTGTGCTGGTCCCGGCCGGCCCCCTCGACGCCGACCTTGATGATCGGCCCCGGCGCGTCAGCCACCGGCAACGGACCGCGCCAGACCGCCTTTTCGGTGGTGAGCTCCACCGGGGGGCGCGCATCGAACCAGCTACGACCCGTAGAGGGCAACGTAACCGTCAGCTCGTCCCTCGCGCTAAGGAACGGGACGGCGCCCAATCCGTATCCGCTCCGCAGGGAGAACTCGGGGGACCAGCCCCCACTGTCGATCGTGAGGATGCCCTGGGCGGTCGTGCCCGTCACACGCATCGACGGATTCTTCAGAGCGGAGACCCAGCCGAAGGTCGCGGCGACCGCGGTATGGCCGTCGAGATATCCCTGTCGAGCGGCCGCCAGCAGTGGGTGGGCGGCCGGCAGGCTGACCTGAAGTTTCAGCTTCCACTCCGGCAACACCTCCACGGTGACACGTCGGGCCAGCGGCACGTCGGCGAGCTTCATCCGGGTCACGTCGCGGACCGCAGCGGCACGCGAGCCCTGCGTGCCCCGGGTGGTGACGCTCACTCGGGCAGGCGGGATGTCGAGGCGGATGAAGTGGTCGAAAATTCCACCGTCGGCGAAGAGCCAGGCCGGCCCGGGCCGGTCGTCGACGGTCAGGTCCAGTGGATGTCGATGGCCGGCTTGACCCGCGATCCACAGCAACGGCGCGTCCTCGAGGTAGATCGCCAGATCGATCGAGGGCTCGACCAGCCCTGGCCGCCACGGTGGGACCAGGACCAGATCGCGGAACGTCGCAGCTCGCTGGCCGAGGCCTGCCGGCCCCGTGCCCTCAACTCGTAGCGTCGCTGCGAACAGTGGTAGGGTGACCGCGACACTGTAGCGCCCGTCGGGGCCGGCGGTGCCCTGACCCAGCCTTCGATCGCCGGCGATGACGACGACCTGGGTGTAGGCCGGAGCGTGGCCGGCGATCGTTGTCGCGCGACTCTCGACCTGGGAGCCGAGCCGGTCGACGCTGAAGGGCGGCCGGGCCAACGCTCTGGGCTTGACGACCGTCACGAAATGCAGCAGGAACAGCAGGCCGCTCAGCACGGCCGCCGCCACGATGACCTTGGCCGGGCGCTTCGCCCATCCCGGGACCACGACCCCCACCCGTGCAGACGCCCACGACGACGAGCGGTCGCTCGCGCCTCGTTCCGGGAGATCAGCCATGCCTGCCGCGGATGGGTGGCCGCGCGCGGCCACTCTCGGCGGACCGGTGAAACCGATTCAAACTCAGACGCGATCCGAGGGGGCGCGCGGTGGCGGGTGATTGCCGGCGTCGCGCACGGGACGCGGTGTCAACCAGGAGATGGATGTCAGCCCCGTCCTCTCAGCTCCGGCCGGTGCACAACGCGTCGCTAGACGGGGCAGAGTATCGGCCGAACGGCCTCTTCAGGTCAATTCGCGTTCTCTGGCGGGAGGAGTAATTGGCTCCCCGGGCTGGTCTCGAACCAGCGACTTCCTGATTAACAGTCAGGCGCTCTACCAACTGAGCTACCGGGGAGTGACCAGCAGCGCTGACGACACGCCATTATAGTCCGCTGTCCCGTGCGCGCCTACCCCTGAGCGGCGGCGCCTATACTGCCTCCATGGGCGTCGCTCCGGGCGTCAGCGTGGTGATCTGCTCCCACGACGGCGCGCCGCGCCTGCCCGCCACGCTCGCCCGCGCCCGAGCGGCTCACGTAGGACCACGCCCGGCGCTCGAGCCAGGGCTGGGGTCGGGGCTCCGTCTCGCTCGAACCCTACTGATCGCGCTCCGCCACGGGCCCTGGGCCCGTGCGAATCCCCAGAGCGTGTCGCGCGGCGGCCTGGCGCCGGCCGCGCGCCTAGCCGATCTCGCGCCGGCCCTCGAGCGCCTTGGTGAGCGTGACCTGGTCGGCGTACTCCAGATCGCCGCCGACCGGCAGCCCGCGGGCGATGCGCGTGATGCGCACCCCGAACGGGCGGAGCAGCTTGGCGAGGTACAGCGCGGTCGCCTCGCCCTCGACGTTGGGATTGGTGGCGAGGATGACCTCGCCGCCGCCACCGGCCTCCAGCCGCACCAGCAGCTCGCGCACCTTGAGATCGTCGGGGCCGATGCCCTCCAGCGGCGAGAGCGCGCCGAGCAGCACGTGGTAGAGCCCCTTGTACTCGCCCGTCCGCTCCATCGCCAGCAGATCGTTCGGCTCCTCGACGATGCAGAGCAGCCGGGGGTCGCGGGCGGGGTCCGAACAGATGCGGCAGGGATCCTGCTCGGTGACGTTGAAGCACGTCGAGCAGGACACGATGCGCTCCTTGACGGCCACGAGCGAGTCGGCCAGCTCGCGCACTTCGTCAACGGGTCGCTTGAGGAGGAAGAAGGTGAGCCGCTGGGCCGTCTTCGGCCCGATGCCGGGGAGCCCCTGCAGGGCTTCGATGAGGCGGGCGACCGGCTCGGGGTAGTAGGCCACGGCCCTCCTACATCCCGAGCCCGGGGATCTTCAGCCCGCCGGTGAGCTTGCCCAGCTCCTGCTGCACGAGCTCGCGCGACTTGCGCAGCGCCTCGTTGCAGGCGGCGAGCACGAGGTCCTCGAGCATCTGCACGTCGTCCTTGCTCACGACCTCGGGATCGATCTTGATGGCGACGATCTCCTGCTTGCCGTTGGCCTCGACGGTCACCATGCCGCCGCCGGCCGTCGCCTCGACCTTGCGCTTGCCGACCTCTTCCTGGAGCGCCGCCATCTGCTGCTGCAGCTTCTGCGCTTCCTTCATCATGTTGCCGAAGCCCTTCACTGGCCATCTCCTTCCGGCAGGCGCGGCCGCACCGCCACCACCTCGCCCTGAAACTCGTTCATCGCCGCCTGCACCGCGGGGTGCTCGGCGGCCACGCCACCACCCCCCTCGTCCTCGGCCACGACCCCGAATCGCTCGGCGCCGGCGACGTGGCGGCGCACCGCCTGGGCGACGAGGTCTCGGTTGGCGCTGTCCGCCAGCATCTCACGATGGAAGTGATTTCCGGTCAACACGACGGTCAGCTCGCGGTCGCGCAGTCCGGCCGGGCGGGTCTGCGCGAGCACGGCGCCGAGCGTCGGCTTGCGCCGCATGACGTCCTCCACGACGCGCTGCCAGCCGGTCGCCATGTCCTCGCTGGCGGGCGGCGCGGCGGCCGATGCGGGAGCCGAGGACTCCGTCCGGGGGGCGGCGGCGTGGGCGGGCGGCGCGGACTGAACGGCCGACGCCGAACGCTCGGACGGCGACGGGACGCGGCGTGGCTCCGGCGCCGCTCGGCTCGGAGCGTCGAGGCCGACCAGCAGGCTCTCCTGCACGCGACCGGGGCCCGGCGCCGCCACCCCCTGCTGACGCAGCCGCGCCTCGGCTTCCTCCACACGCTTGAGCACGTCTTCCAGCGCGCGCGGCTGGGGCCGGCGCGTCGCCCGCACGGTGGCGATCTCCAGCTCGACGCGCGGGTGGGGCGACTCGCGCATCACGGCGTCGGCGTCGAGAAAGGCGCGCAGCACGTACAGGAGATCGTCGAGCGAGGCGGCCTCGCCCAGCGCCCGCAGCTCGTTGGCCTCGGCGTGGGGGAGGTCGGACAGGTTCGTGGCCGGTGCCGCCTTGAGCACGAGCGCGCGCCGCAGCAGCTCGATCACGTCGCGCGTGAACGCGCCGAGGTCCTCGCCCTCGCGGGCCGCGCGGTCGATCGCCTCCAGCGCCGGCGTCGTGTCGTGGGCGACCAGGGCGTGCGCGAAGGCCCGCACCTCCGCCGGCGCCGTCGTGCCGAGCAGTGTGGCCGTCGTCTCGGCGTCGAGCCGGCCGTTGCCGTAGGCGATGGCGGTGTCCAGCAAGGACAGGGCATCGCGCAGCGAGCCCTCGGCGGCGCGCACGATGGCCGGCAGCGCCGCCGCCTCGAACTCGACCTTCTCCTTCCGGAGAATCTCCTCCAGCGTCGTGGCCAGCAGGTCGGGCGCGATCGGCCGGAAGTCGAAGCGCTGCACGCGCGACAGCACGGTGGCCGGGATCTCGCGGGGGTCGGTCGTGGCCAGCACGAACACCACGTGGGCGGGCGGCTCCTCCAGCGTCTTCAGGAGCGCGTTGAAGGCGGCCTCGGTGAGCTGGTGGACCTCGTCGATGATGTAGACCTTGTAGCGGCCGCGCGCCGGCGAGTACTTCACGTTCTCGCGCAGCGTGCGGATCTCCTCGATGCCCCGGTTGGAGGCCCCGTCGATCTCGACGATGTCCACGCTGGCCGCGGCGTCGCGGCACACCGCGCACTCGCCACACGGCGCCGCCCCCTTCCGCTCCGGACACAACAGCGCCCGGGCCAGCAGACGCGCGGTGGTGGTCTTGCCGATCCCCCGCGGCCCCGCGAAGAGATAGGCGTGCGCGATGCGCCCGGACGCCAGCGCGTTGCCAAGCGTGCGGACGATCGCGTCCTGACCCACCACGGCTTCGAACGTCGACGGCCGGTACTTCCGGGCGAGGACCTGATAGCTCATTGGATCAAAGTGACCGTGCACCCTCCGTCGATCGACCCGTACTGCGATCTCCCCGCAGAGCCGACTCCGGTCAGGTACTCCCACGGCACACGAAAGGGTCGCCTTACCGTTGCTCCCTTCCGGGCCTGGCGGGATTCGACGATTTTCGTTGCGTGGGGCCCAACCTTCAACGCCGTCCTACGAGGCTCATTCAACACGAGCCGCCCTCGAGAGGGAATTCGACCCCGCTGAAGCGGATTGCGGGCTACAGGGCACCGCTAACTCCCCGTCTAGCACGGCCACGCCGAAATGAAATGGCGGAGGGGGTGGGATTTGAACCCACGGCACAGGGATTACCCATGCACGGCATTTCCAGTGCCGCACCTTCGGCCGCTCGGTCACCCCTCCACGCGCTGCGAAGAATGGCGGAGGGGAGAGGATTTGAACCCCCGAGGGACCTTCTGGGCCCCTATCCGATTTCGAGTCGGACGCCTTCAACCGGGCTCGGCCACCCCTCCGCGAATCGTCAACGTCGTCGCCTGTCAAAGAACTCGTGCAGCAGCGCCGCGCTCTCATCGGCCAGCACGCCGCCCGCCGCGTCCACGCGGTGATTGAGCCGCGCATCGTCGAGCAGGCGGAACAGCGACTCGACGGCGCCCGCCTTGGGATCGCGCGCACCGTATACGACGCGAGCGATCCGCGCGTTCACGAGCGCGCCGCAGCACATCGCGCACGGCTCCACGGTGGCGTAGAGCGTCGCCCCGGTCAACCGGTAGTTGCCAACCTTGGCCGCGGCTTCGCGCAGGGCCAAGATCTCGGCGTGCGCGGTCGGATCGACGAGCGCGATCGGGGCGTTGTGCGCGCGTCCCACGATCCCGTCTGCGAGCACCACGACCGCGCCCACCGGTACCTCGTCGGCCGCCGCCCCCCGGCGCGCCTCGTCCAGCGCGGCCCGCATGAACGTGTCATCGAGCGTGGAAGAAGTCGTCACTCCGGTCCCAGAAAAACAACCATACCGGGAGAGGTGGTGGGCCCTAGAGGATTCGAACCTCTGGCCTTCGGGTTCGTAGCCCGACGCTCTGTCCACCTGAGCTAAGGGCCCGTGGCGGAGAGGCAGGGATTCGAACCCTGGACAGAGCTTTTGGCCCTGTAACCGCTTAGCAGGCGGCTGCCTTCGGCCGACTCGGCCACCTCTCCAACGGCAAAGCCCCCGTAGTATACACCGCTGGACCGGCCCCTCACGATTCACAGCCCGGTGCGGCGGCTGGCGTCGCGGTAGACGCACCAGTCGCACAGCGGCGCGCCGCCCGGCGGCTCCGGCCGCTCGAGCACCGACAGCACCTCGGCCAGGAACCCGAAGAGCAGTCCGTCGTCGCGCGGGATCTCGATCCAGGTGAGCCCGCCGGTCAGCGCGCCCAGTCCTCCGCCGTCGCGGGCGAACGTCTCCGGCTCGAACACCAGCATGCCGAGTCGGGTGATCGGACCCAGGGCGACCGCGCCCGGGGCCGGGTGCTCGAGCGCATAGGCGTAGGCGTGGAGCTGGCGCGCGTAGAGCGGGACATGCTCGGCCCTCCGCTCGCTCGTTCTGAAGTCGACGACCGCGTAGCCGCCGTCATCGAGGCGGACGCGCGTGTCGCACGTGCCGCGGATGAGGCAGCGATGGACGGCATCGGGCAAGTGTACGTCGAGCGGCTGCGACTCCACCGAGCGCTCACCGAGCTCGAACACGCCGGCCGGCATGTCCGGCGCCAGCGTCTCCGTTCGGCGCCCCGCGCAGCCGGCCTTCATCTGCTCGTCGATCTGGGTGAAGATCTTCGGCGCGAACGCCGTCGGACGGGGGAAGCCGAGCACGACCTTGAGGTAGAAGCAGCGCGGGCACTCGTCCCAGAGGAAGGCGAAGTCGGATGGGCTCAGCGTCCAGCAGCGACTGCTCACCGGGCCAGTATAGGACAGGCGCCCCGGGCCGGCGGGGCGCCGAGCTCCCTGCCGCTGCGCTACTCGATCACCTTCAGGACGCTGAGGAATCGCGTCGGCTAAGCCGCGCTCACGCGCCGGATGCGCGCGCCCAGGGCGGCCAGCTTCTCCTCGAATCGCTCGTAGCCGCGGTCGATCTGGTGGACGCTGCGGACGATCGTCTTGCCCTCGGCGCACAGCGCCGCCATGAGCAGCGCGACGCCGGCCCGGATGTCAGGGCTGGCGATCCCGTCCGCTTCGCCTCGCAGCCGGCTGGGGCCGCTCACCAGCGCCCGGTGCGGATCACAGAGCACGATGCGCGCGCCCATACCGATCAGGCGATCCACGAAGAACAGCCGGCTCTCGTACATCTTCTCGTGGAAGAGCACGGTGCCGTGCGCCTGGGTCGCCGCGACCAGGGCTGCGCTCATCAGGTCGGCGGGAAACGCCGGCCACGGGCCGTCGTCGATGCTGGGAATCGCCCCGCCGATGTCCTGGGCGATCCGCAGCTCGTCGCCCCCGGGCACCACGAGATCGCCGCCGACCACGTCCACCCGCACCCCGAGCCGCGCGAAGACCTTGAGCGTCATCCGCATGTGCTCGGGTGCTGCGTTCTTGATGACCACGTTCTCGCCCGCGATCGCGCCGAGCGCGATGAGGCTGCCGACCTCCATGAAGTCCGGCCCCAGGGTGAACTCGGCCCCGCGCAGCGCGGTGACGCCCTCGATGGTCAGCGTGTTCGAGGCGATCCCGCTGATCCGGCCCCCCATCGCGTTCAGCAGCTCGCACAGCTGCTGGACGTGCGGCTCGCTGGCGGCATTGCGAATGATGGTCGTCCCGCGCGCCTGCGCTGCGGCCAGCACGATGTTCTCGGTCGCGGTGACGCTCGCCTCTTCCAGGAGCAGATCCTGGCCGGACAGCCCCGCCGTGCTGAGCACGAGATCGGTGCCGTGCTCGGCCTTGACCCCCAGCTCCTGCAAGCCGGTGACGTGCGTGTCGATCCGCCGGCGGCCGATCTGGTCGCCGCCGAACCGGCCGACCCGCACGCTGCCCCGCCGGGCCAGCAGCGGGCCGATCAACACCAGCGCACCCCTGATTCGGCGGAGCAGGCGCGGATCGGGCGTGTCGGTCGAGATCTCCCCCGCCTGGATCGTGATCGTGTGCGCATCCTGCCGCGTGACGCGCACGCCGAGGCCCTCGACGATCTGCAGCATCGTCCGCACGTCTTCGATGTCGGGCAGGTTGCGCAGGAGCACCGGCTGGTCCGTGAGCAGCGCGGCCGCGATCAACGGAAACGCCGCGTTCTTGTTCCCGCTCGGCGTCACCGTGCCGGTGAGCACCGCCCCGCCCTCGATGACGAACTCGTCCATCTCCCCTGTCTACCTTACCGGGGGGTTGCGAACCAACAGGAGGAGGAGAAGGACGAGTACCCAGGGCGTTCCCTGAGGCTCGCCGGACCCACGAGGAGTAACATATTGACTCCAAGGAACTACAGATGATATTAGTGTGTACGACTTAGATCATCTAAGTGATTCCGTGCAGGACACGCAGAGGAGAGCCCCATGAACACCATGCTTCGCTGGTCCCCGACTCGGCAGTTCCACTTCCACCCGGCCGTTGAGAACCTGTTCGAGAGGTTCGTTGGCGGCGCCACGGATGAGACCGCTCAGCGTTCGTCATGGCTTCCCGCCGCTGAGGGACGGATCGAGGACGGCACCTACGTCATCCAGCTCGCCCTACCGGGCGTGGATCCGAAGGATGTTGGGGTGTCCTTGATGGACAACGTCCTCACCGTCAAGGGCGAGCGCAAGGCCGATCACGACACCGCGGGAAAGGACTATTTCGTCCGCGAAGTCGCGTACGGCGCGTTCCAGCGGGATTTCGCCCTTCCTGAGGGTGTCGACGCCGCCCAGGTGGAGGCGAAGTACACGAACGGCATGCTCGAGGTGAGGGTCCCCGCGCCGCGCGCCGCGACGCCAAGGATGATCGAGGTCAAGGCCGCCTGATCGAGGCCGGCCGGGACCGAGGCCGTGCCGGTATCGACCGGCACGGCGCCCCGGCCCTCGACGCGCGTAGCCGCCTCGCACCGAAACGCGTCTCTGGATGGTGGGGATTGCGGCGGCACTGAGCCGGCTGACTTGACACGCTTGACCTGACCCGGCATCCACCCCACCATCCCGGCATGAACGGCCGCCGCTTCCTGCTGACCTCAGTGGCTGGTGTCCTCGCCGCACCACTCGCCGGCGAGGCGCAGCAGGCGGGGAAGGTGTGGAGGGCCGGCTTCCTCGGCACCTTGTCCGCCTCCGACTACGCAGTCTTTCTCAAGGCATTCCGCCAGGGTCTCCGAGATCTGGAGTACGAAGAGCTCGCGGCCCGGGAACGCGGCGCCGCTCTTCTATGATCGAGGCGATGGCCCGAACTGGCGTTGCCGTCTGACGAGGACAAGAGGACGCCCATGTATATGGACAGACTCCGAATCGGGCGCGGGTCGATGCGGTTCTTGATCATTGCACCGGTCGTGCTCCTGCTGCTTTATCTGTCGCTGACCGTCGTCCCCGCCGGTCACGTCGGCGTGAAGGACTTCTTCGGCGCCGTGTCCGATCGCGCCCTCCCGCCCGGAATCCACCTCCTGGTGCCCGGCACGAGTGTCATCAAATTCAGCACCCAGACGCGGGAGATGAAGGAGACGGCGGCGGTGCCGACGTCGGAGGGGCTCATCGTCAGCCTGGACGTCTCCCTCCTCTTCCGTCTCCGTTCCGACGAGGCCGCGCGTATCTACATGACGGTCGGCCGTCACTTCGAGGCCGTTGTCATCGACCCCCAGCTCCGATCAGTCATCCGCGACGTCACCGCCGAGTACGAGGCGAAGTTCCTCTACTCGGCCTCGCGCGAGGTGGTGGCCCAGAACATGCTCAGGCACATCGAGCGCCTGCTCGCTCCGCGCGGGATCGAGGCCGAGCAGGTGCTCCTGCGGGCCGTCCAGCTCCCCGCGCTCCTCACCACCGCCATCGAGGAGAAGCTCCAGTCCGAGCAGCAGGCCCAGCGCATGCGCTTCGTCCTCGACCGCGAGCGGCAGGAGGCCGAGCGCAAGCGTGTTGAGGCTCAGGGCATCGCCGACTTCCAGAATATCGTCGCCCGCGGCATCAGCGACCAGCTCCTCAAGTGGAAGGCTATCGAGGTCGCCCACGAGCTGTCCAAGAGCCCCAACGCCAAGATCATCGTGCTCGGCGACAAGAGCGGCCTGCCCATCATCCTGAGCGAGAAATAGCACCGTGAGCCAGACCGTGGAATCCCGACAACCCAGTTCAGGGCCTATCAACCTCAAGACCGCCAAGGCCCTGGCCCTCACGATCCCACCGTCGCTGCTGCTGCGGGCGGATCAGGTGATCGAATAGAGAGGGGCTCAATCTGTGACCTACAGCTTTCGCCCTGAGAACTGGCCGGCGTTCCAGCAGGAACTTCGTACGCGAGGGATCGCGATCAGCGACATCGAAAAAATGGAGATTCGACCCCGGACTGCGCAGGCTGCCACAGGCGTCTCCGCGGGAATAGTCGACGTCACAGTGACCCTTCGCTCGGGTCGAGCCGAGACGTGGAGCCAGGAGCAAGCGGACGTGGCCTGATTCGACACGAGGCGCGTGGGCGCCGCCGTGGGCTTTGATTCCGAGTCGATCAGGTCGCTGGGTGGCCGGCGCGTCCGCCTGCGGCGCCCTTTCCCCGAGCAAGCTGTACCCAGGGGGCTTATCCGACAGCTCGGTTGGGCTAAGACGTCCGGCCGTGACCGCCCGAACGCTGCCTCGCGAAGCAGGAGGATGCCGGCTGAAGGATCTCGCCCGGCCCAAGGCTGCCCCCCAGTCCAAGCCGGGCTCCCTCATCGTGCCGCCATCCACACCATTGGGCAGCAATTCCAGGTCGCTGGACGTCTGTTTCCCCTACCTTGTGCCCGTTGGCGACCGATAGTGGCCGATGCTTCTAGCACAATTCTGACACAGCCTCCGGCAGTATCAATCGCCGGCCGGTGCACCCACAAAGTCCGTGCTAGCACCCCACCGCGAGCTGCGCTATGTGTTGGGCCGTGGAGAACTCTCCGCCCCGGTACGGACCGGCGCACGTGCAACGTGTTAGCCGAGACAAACTCCAAGTAGCCCTGTTGCTACGGTCACTGGTCGTCGCTGCGGCACTCGCAATCCCCACCACATCGTTAGCTCACGGTGGCGTGTCAGCGATTCCGAACCCGGGGCCCCCCGCCGCTGCATCGGCCTCAACTCCCTCCCCAATATCACCCGGTGTACAAGCGAACCAGGTGCCGCCGCAGTCCCGGCTCGAGTATTGGGACAAGACAATTGGAGTTGCCGACAAACTCACGAAAGTCGTAGCGCTCATTATTGGTGGCCTGTTCGCCTATGTGAAGTTCTTCATGGGAAGAACATTTCGGCCGCGTTTGGAGTCGGCCATCTCCGGCGCTTTGACGGAACAGGACGGCGTGCGGCACCTCGCAGCAAAAGTCACCGTAAAGAATATCGGGTTGACAAAGTGCGGTATCCGCCAGGAAGGCAGCGGCATCCGCATTTGGTCGTACAGTGACATGGGGCGCACCAACTTGGGCGCCGAGCCGATCCTCGAACACCACAAATGGATCGAGTCGAGTGAAACGGTGACCGATGAGATTTTGATCTCCCTCGCTGCCGACAAGGGGGTCGCCTATCAGCTCGAGTTGTGGCTGGTCTCCCAGGAGAAGACTTGGATCGCGAAGGAGGGCTTCCCCTGGCGCACTAGAAGTAGGGTCGTCTGGGTGACACGAGGAGTCGTTAGCGCGCTGCAACCGAAGGAGTGAAGACATGCCGGATCAGATGCCCGAGAACGTAGGCGGCGGTGGATCCACCAGCGAGCAAATCGAACAGGACAAGGCGCGACGTGCAGATGAGCAGAGGCAGGAGGCGGAGAATCAGAAGAAGACAAAGGAACTTGAGGCGGACAAGAAGAAAAGGAAGAAATAGGAACCGACGGAAGCCGTGCGCGGATATCCAGGGGTTATGACTCAAGATCCGCTCGGGGCGGAACGTGCTGGACGTGACACGCTTGACCTGCTCCCTCACCAGCTCCACCATCCCGGCATGAACCGGTTTGCGCACCCGCGTGCGGCGGCTTTCCGCCGAGCAGACTTCGCCGGGGGTTTCGTTCAAGAACTCGGCTGGGTAAGACATCCGGCCCGGGACCGATGGCGATAACGGCCTGATCGGCGAACCTCTTGAGGAGTTCGATCTGCGCGTCCGTGAACGCCCGAACCTCCCGCCGCCAAACGGTGATCGCGCCGATTGAGCTGTCCTCTCGGAACATCGGCACGGCTACGATGCTCCACGTGACAACCTGCTGCCCTGGGTTCCCGGCGTACGCTGGCTCCGCCGCCTGGTCTCGGACGTGCACGACACGGCCCCCCAGGATGGCGCGCCCCGAGACAGTGTCAGGGCCCAGAGGGATGGGGAACAACGCTAGGAACGTTTCCTGATCGGCCGCCTCCAGTCCGTGCGCCGCCGGTAGGATAAGCCGGTCTCCGTCCCTGAGGGCCACACCGCCGAAGGTCGCGTCGCACAGGCGAACCGCGCTCCGGACGATCGTATCGAAGACGGGCTGACGATCGGTTGGCGAGCCGCTGATCACGCGCAGGATCTCGCTCGTCGCGGTCAGGTCCCGGTTGCGCGCCTCGAGCTCGGTGAACAGGCGCGTGTTCTCGATCGCGATGACGGCCTGATCGGCGAAGGTCTGGAGCAGCGCGATCTGCTTGTCGTTGAAGGGATGGACCTCAGCGCGACGCAACTGGAGTGCGCCAATGGCAACTCACTCGGGGGGGCACGCTGAGCGTTGTCCGGTGCCCGAGGCGGCGCGCGAACTCGCTCCCCTCGGGGAACTCGGCACCCTCGCCCTCGAGGTTCGTGGACATGCACCGGTCGCCGGTCGATCACCGTCCGGCCACTGACGGTCCCGCGCACCAGAGGAACCTCCAACCCGCGCGGCCCGGTGATCGGCCCGTGGTGGGCAACAATACGCAGCATGTCACATTAGCCTCTCGTTGCCTCCCTACGCAGCGATCGACGACAGGCTAGGCGAAGGGGAGTGCGTGGGCAGTGGGATGGGGACGCACCGGACGGACACCTTGGCTACTATTTCAGGTCTTGGAACGGCTTCAGGCGTTCCATCCTCCGTCGATCCTTGCCGCACCCGGGCGAGAACGACATTCGTGCTCAGCTCCCCACGCGTGGCATACCCACGCCGGCGACGTAGAGCGCCACCTCAGAGAGGCCGTCGATACAGAGATCTCGCTCGATGAGCGAATCCTTGAGCGCGGCCGTTGTGAAAGGGCCCAGGCCCAGCCAGGTGGCCGTCAGACACAGGGTCTGGCAGACGTGGCCCGCGTCGAGAAGGACGACCCGATAGGCTCGGGCAATACGGTACTTCCAGATCTCGCGCGGAAGGACGGCGGTCATCACGATGAGTGCCGACGCGCCCCTGACGTGCTCCTGGCCGGCGCAATAGGCCACCGCCTGGCGACGCATGTCGCCGAGGTGCAGCTGATCCAGTCTGTGCCGCACGGTGTCGTAGTGATAGATGCCCGGGGCGAGTCCGTCGACGCGCACGGCCACGACGTACGCTTCGATGGGATGCCTGGCGCCGCCGGACGGGCTCGTCTTGCGAATCAGCGGGCCGAAACGGACGGTGTCCACGTATCCCGTGACCGCGAAGGTGTAGTGGAGGAGCGAGGACAGCGCGCCGAGCCCGAGTCGCTTTCGTGAGAACTCCCGGTGTGTCTTACGCGCGATCAGAACACGGGCAAACTCCCCGTCGGCGGCACACGGCGGCGGCAGTGAGACACGGGGGACGCGCGCATAGCTCTTGGTGAGCGGCGGCTGAGGCGAGTCTGTCACCCGCTGCAGGATCAGCTTCCTCAACCTGGCCGGAGAGGCGAATTCCACGTCCTTGGTCGCGAAGTGAAACGCGCCGTACGGCAGCCACGACGACCAGATCTGCTGCAGCAGCTCGTCCTGTCGAGCCTCCTCGGAGCCCTCGCGGACGAGGAGGGTGGCTTCGAGCAGCTTGCGCACCGCGGTGAGCACCTGACGGGCGCCATACTCCGGAAGAGAGGCGACCACCTCTTCAGGCCGGAGCCATGAACTGAACAGATCGAGGACGCGGGCCAGCGCGAGACGGCCGACCACTGACACCCGAGTCCTGTAGTTGGCGAGGACCACTTCGTCGTCCTGCCAGTGCACGAGAACGGATCGGGCCCGTCGGAGGCGGTCCGGGGGCGGCCGCTGCCGACCGTCCCTGGATCGCGTCATCCGGCCGGATGGCCTCTTACTTGGCGTACCACGGCGCCGGCTTCGCCACCCCGCCCTTGACCTGTTTCTTGACCTGCAGGTCCTTGAGGGACTTCCCCGTCGCCCTCGCAGTCCTCTTCCGCGAAGCCTGACTCTTTGTCGCCGTCTTCTTCATGCTCTGCTCCCCTGCGGCCGAGATTGGATTGAGGGAATATCGAACCTGCGATAGCGGATTGCAAGTGATTGCTGTGAGAGGGAACCGGCCCAAATGGGGCGGCCCCTCATTGCAGCTGACGTCAAGGGGGACACTCAGGGGACGATCGAAACAGAGCGTGTGTAAGTTGGCGGAGGGCGAGGGATTCGAACCCCCAAGGGCCTCGCGGCCCGGTGGATTTCAAGTCCACTGCCTTACCAGTTGAGGCTAGCCCTCCGTGCCCTTAGATTCGCACACTTCCGACGCAGCAGGATGGTCCTGAACGAGCGGTTCTGTGCGTTTACGGGCGGACAGCTGGGACAGGCATGATGGCGAATCCGACCGCAATGCCCAGGGCAAGGATCACAGCGGCCATGATGATCGCGACGGACAGGTTCCCCTTCTGGATCTCCGCCCACTCGTTGATGGGCGTCAGCCAGTCGAACACCTTCAAGAGAATCGCCAGGCCAGCAGCCATCGATATCGCACCGACGACTCCCCATCCTACTGCGGTCACATAGTCTGCCAGCACACGCCCCATTCGTCCCTCCTCGTGCCGAGCGGCACTTCAACAAGCAACAGTCGGCTCACTCGATGACCTGATCCGCGTGCAGCAGGAGCGACGGCGAAGGCCGAGCGCCTTGGCGGTGCGGTCACCCGACCGCGAGCGTGATGGAGTGTGATGGCGTCAGACGGGCCGAACTACGGTTCGAGGTGGGCCTCGAGCGAATCCAGCCAGGCGCCGACCGCTGCGAGGTGGAGGTCGACGAGCGCGTCGACGCCGGTGGGGACGGGCAGCGAGCGGTCGCGGCAGTACGCGCCGACGGTCGCGTCGACGTCGAACCACGCCGTCGCCAGCGTGCCGGCGTCCAGCTCGTCGATCTCCGCCCGGCGTTCGCTCCGGCGGTCGACGTCCTCCTCCGGGTCGAAGCGCTCCATCACCGCCACCATCCGGTCGTACAGCTCGCCGTAGCGATCGGCCATCGCGAAGTAGGGCGCCAGCCCCTGCGACGTCAGGTAGTCGTCGACGGTGCCGTGGGTGCCGTAGACGCCGGCGGTCTGCGGGTGCGGCGTGAGATGGCCGAAGCTCTCGTCGCGGTCGGGGGAGACCCAGCGAGCGAGCGGGTAGATGCGACAGGCGAGCGGACGATCCGGGTGCACGGCGCAGCCGCGTGGGCCGAGGAACACGCAGCCGCGGTCGTCGTCGCGAGTTTGCAGAACGGTGCCGCCGGCTTCGGTGTGGCGGGAGAGGAACTCGGTCGTGCTGATGCCGAGCCGGCGCGACAGCCGCAACCCCTCGTACGGCCCCACCCGGATCGCCTTGTTGTGGCAACACCGGTTACAGGCGTTACAGGCGTACGAGAACGGGCTGTCGCGCCGTAGGCTGAAGTCGACCCGCGCTATGGCATCGCCGTAAGGAACGGTTGCGCCTCCTGGCGGCTCGCCCGAGCCGGCGCGGTCTTACTTGCCGCTGGCCTTGCCCTCGGCTTTGCCTTCGGCCTTCATCTCGGCCTTGCCCTCGGCCTTGCCGGCGGCCTTACTGGGGGCCTTCCCGGTGGCCTTGCCGGACGACTTGCCCTGGGCCTTGGCCGTGCCCTTGCCCTCGCCCTTCATCTCGCCCTTACCCTCGGTCTTCATCTCGCCCTTGCCTTCGGTCTTGCCCTGGGCGATCGAGCTGGCGGGGCGGACGCCGAGTGCGGCGCCGAAGGCGGCGACGGCGGCGGCAAGCTTCAGCGCTTCGCGACGGGTGAGTGGCTCGTGAGCGGTCGGTTCGGTGTGCTTAGCCATACCTTGCTCCTTCGCATGCAACAATTTGAACTCCGCGGCGACCGTACCACGTTCGGCCGGCGCCCTGTAAGCATTCCAAGCGCGCCCGAGCGGTCAGGCTCGGGGCGTCAGCCGATCGAGGCCCGGAAGGTAGGACCTCAAGGCGGCTGGGATGGTCACCGTGCCGTCGGCCTCCTGGTAGTTCTCGACAACCGCAATGACCGTGCGACCGACCGCGAGGCCGGAGCCATTGAGGGTGTGGCAGAACTCTGGCCTGCCACCCCCCTCGGGCTTGTAGCGGATGTCGCCGCGCCGGCCGCCGAAGTCGGCGTAGTTCGAGCACGACGAGATCTCGCGGTACCGGCCCTGGCCCGGGAGCCACACCTCGATGTCGTAGCCCTTGGCCGTGCTGAAACCCAGGTCGCCCACGCACCGCTCGACGACCCGGTACGGCAGCTCGAGCCGGCGCAGGATGTCCTCGCCGTCGTCCACCAGCGATTCGAGCTCGTCCCAGGACCGCTCGGCGGTCGTGAGCTTCACGAGCTCGACCTTGTCGAACTGGTGATTGCGGAAGATGCCCTTCATGTCGCGGCCGTAGGTGCCGGCCTCGCGCCGGTAGCACGGGGTGAAGGCGGTGTAGCGGCGCGGTAGCGTCCGCTCGGGCAGCACCTCGCCGCCGTGGAGCGCCGTCAGCGAGACCTCGGAGGTGGGGATGAGATAGAGCGTGCGACCCTCGTCGGCCTCGACGGTCTTGAAGAGCCCCTCCTCGAACTTCGGGAGCTGGCCGGTCTTGAGCATCGTCTCGCCGCTCACGAGGTTTGGCACCCACACCTCGGTGTAGCCGTGCTCCTGCGTCTGAACGTCCAGCATGAACTGCCCGAGGGCACGCTCCAGCCGCGCCAGCGGGCCCCACATCACGGCGAATCGCGACTTGGCGATCTTGACGGCGCGCTCCATGTCGAGCAGGCCGAGCGCCTCGCCGACCT
Source organism: uncultured Candidatus Rokubacteria bacterium (assembly GCA_963743355.1). Classification (GTDB taxonomy): domain Bacteria; phylum Methylomirabilota; class Methylomirabilia; order Rokubacteriales; family CSP1-6; genus AR5. The sequence continues at coordinate 1,169,794 of CAVUPM010000001.1, read as the reverse complement.
CCTCGTGGGGCTTCGGCGTGAACGCGAACTCGCGCGGCGTGCCCCAGCGGCGCACCTCGACGTTGTCGGCGTCGCTCTTGCCGGGCGGCGCCGAGGGGTGCGGGACGTTGGGGACCTGCACGAGCAGCGCGTCGATCGCCTCGTCGACGGCCTTCAGCTCGACGTCGAGCGCCTTCACGCGGTCGCCAACCCTGCGCATTTCCGCACGCAGTTCCTCCGGCACATCGCCCTTGTACTTCGCGAGCTCGGCGGAGGTCCGGTTGCGGAGGGCCTTGAGGTCGTCCGCCTCCTTGATCAGGCGGCGGCGCTCGACGTCGCGGGCGAGGATGTCCTGGATCAGCTCGCCGCCGCCCTTGTCCGCGAGCGCACGCGCGACCGCCTCGGGCTGCTCGCGGATGAGGCGGAGATCCAGCACGGCGGGACTACGTGGTTTCGGCCGGGGCGGGGCTCTCGGCTTCGACGCGGGCGATCGAGCCGACGCGATCGTCGGCGTCGAGATCGATGATGCGCACGCCCATCGTGTTGCGGCCCTGCGAGGAGACCTCGTCGGCGTGGATACGGATCACCTTGCCCTTGGTGGTGACGAGCAGGATGTCGTCCCCGCTCCGGACCTGCAGCATACCGACCACGGTCCCGTTGCGGCCCGCCGTCTTGATGTCGATGATCCCCTTCCCGGCCCGGCCCTGCAGGCGGTACTCCTCGAGCGGCGTCCGCTTGCCGAAGCCGCGCTCCGTGATGGTGAGGATCTGCGCGCCCTCCTGGACGACGGCGGCCGCGATCACCTGGTCGTCGTCCTCGACCTCGATCCCGCGCACGCCGGCGGCGCCACGGCCCATCGGGCGCACCTCTTCCTCCGCGAAGCGGATGGCCATGCCGAGCTTGGTGGCGATCATCATTTCGCGGCGCCCGTCGGTGCGACGCGCGGTCATGAGCTGATCGCCGTCCTCCAGCCCGACGGCCTGGATGCCGCCGGCCCGGGGGTGGGAGTACGCTTCCAGCTCCGTCTTCTTCACCTTGCCCTGGCGCGTGACGAAGAACACGTACCCGCCGGCGGTGAAATCCCGCACCGGCACGCAGGTGGCCACGTGCTCGCCGTCGCCGAGCGACAGGAGATTGACCATGGCCTTGCCCCGGGCCGCCCGGCCGCCCTCGGGAATCTCGTGCACCTTCAGCCAGTGGGCCTTGCCGAGGTTCGTGAAGAACAAGAGGAAGGAGTGGGTCGAGGCGACGAACAGGTCCTCGACGATGTCCTCTTCCTTGGTCTCCATCCCGGTCACGCCCTTGCCGCCGCGCCGCTGGCTGCGATACGCCTCGACGTGGGTGCGCTTGATGTAGCCCGAGCGCGTGATGGTGACCACCATCTCCTCGTCGGCCAGCAGGTCCTCGATCGTCAGGTCGGTCGTCTCGGTGAGGATCTCGGTGCGACGGGCGTCGCCGTACGCCTCCTTGATGGCCGCCAGCTCCTGCGTGATGATCCCCATGAGCTTGCCGTCGGAGGCGAGGATGCTCTTCAGCTCCTCGATGAGCTTCAGCGTCTCCTCGTGCTCCTCGATGATCTTCTGCCGCTCCAGCGCCGCCAGCCGGCGGAGCTGCATGTCGAGGATGGCCTTGGCCTGGATCTCGGTGAGGTCGAGCTGGGTCATCAGGGCGTCGCGCGCGGCGTCGGCGTTGGCGGCCTGCCGGATGATCCGGATCACGAGGTCGAGCTGCTCGACGGCCTTCCGGAGGCCGGCCAGGATGTGGGCGCGCTCCTCGGCGCGGGCCAGGTCGTAGCGCGTGCGCCGCGTGACCACCTCGCGGCGGAACTTGATGAACGCCTCGAGCATCTCCTTGAGGTTGACCACCTGAGGCCGCCGGTCGACCAGCGCCAGCATGATGATCCCGAACGTCGTCTGCATCTGGGTGTGCTTGTAGAGCTGGTTGAGGATGATCTGCGGGATCTCCCCCCGGCCCAGCTCCATCACGACCCGGATGCCCTCGCGGTTGGACTCGTCGCGGATCTCGGCGATGCCCTCGAGCTTCTTCTCGCGGCTGAGCTCGGAGATCTTCTCGATGAGGCTCGCCTTGTTCACCTGGTACGGCAGCTCGGTGATGATGATCGCCTCACGGCCGCCCCGCAGCTTCTCGGCATGCGCCTTCGCCCTCAGCGTGATCGTGCCGCGCCCCGTGGTGTAGGCCTCGCGGATGCCGCCGGTGCCGTAGATGTAGCCGGCGGTCGGGAAATCGGGGCCGGTGATGATCTTCGCGAGCTGCTCGACCGTCGTGTCGGGCCGCTCGATGAGCGCGACCAGGCCGTCGACGACCTCGGTGAGGTTGTGGGGCGGGATGTTGGTCGCCATGCCGACCGCGATGCCGGCCGAGCCGTTGACGAGGAGATTCGGGATCCGCGTCGGCAGGACGATCGGCTCCGTCTCATTGTCGTCGTAGTTCGGCGTGAAGCCGACGGTGTCCTTGTCGATGTCGGCGAGCATCTCGTGGGCGATCCGGGCCATGCGCGCTTCCGTGTACCGCATGGCCGCGGCCGGGTCGCCGTCGATGGAGCCGAAGTTCCCCTGCCCGTCGACGAGCGGGTACCGCAGCGAGAACTCCTGGACCATCCGCACGAGCGTGTCGTAGATCGCCGAGTCGCCGTGGGGATGGAACTTACCCATGCAGTCGCCGACGACGCGAGCCGACTTCTTGTACCCGCGGTTCCAGGCCAGGCCGAGGAGCTGCATGGTGTAGAGCACCCGGCGGTGGACGGGCTTGAGGCCGTCGCGGATGTCGGGCAGCGCGCGTCCGACGATGACGGACATCGCGTAGTCCAGGTACGACTTCCGCATCTCCTCTTCGATCGGGGCGTTGATTTGCCTATCGGGCATCTATCTCAGGCCACCCACGCTTCAAGGCGTGCACGCGCTCCGTTTAGATATCCAGGTTCGCCGCGTCGAGGGCGTGCTGTTCGATGAACAACCGGCGCGGCTCGACGGCGTCGCCCATGAGCACGGTGAACATCTCGTCGGCGCCCACGGCGTCTTCCATGGTGACCTTCAGGAAGGTCCGCGTCTCCGGGTTCATGGTGGTTTCCCAGAGCTGCTCGGGGTTCATCTCCCCGAGCCCCTTGTATCGCTGGAAGGTCGCGCCGTGCCGGGACTTGTCGAGGGCGATGTGCCAGAGCTCGTCGACGCTCTTCACGGGGATCTCGTTGTCGTGCTCGTCGAGGATGACCGTCGGCCCCTTCGCGGCCGCCGCCAGCCTGTCCCACAGATCGAGGAGCGAGACGTAGTCCGGCGACTTGAAGAGCTCCGTGCTGAACGAGACCGTCGGCGGTCCGGCGACGACGATGGTCTGCGCATCGCCGGTGTCGCCCGGGCGCACCTCGATGCTGTGGCCGTTGACGGCGGCGGCCGCTGCCACGATGGCCTCCGCGATGTCGGCGTGGCCGACGCCGCGCTTGTTGCCGCGGAACTTCCTCTGCAGCAGCTCGCTGAGGACGTCGCGCGGGACGCCCCGCTTGGTGAACTTGCCGAAGAGGCCGCGGTATTCGGAGACCGCCCGGAGCATTTCCAGGAGCGCGTCGCCCGTCACCGGCGCCTTCGTGCCGGGGACCTTGACGCGGGCGCCGGCGACCCACGCCGAGAGGAAGAACTCCTCGAATTCGCGCTCGTTCATCAGGTACTTCTCGACCTTGCCCTTCTTCACCTTGAAGAGCGGCGGCTGCGCGATGAACAGATGGCCGGCTTCGATCACCGCGTTCATGTGGCGGAAGAAGAACGTCAGCAGCAGCGTGCGGATATGCGCGCCGTCGACGTCGGCATCCGTCATGAGGATGATCTTGTGGTACCGCAGCTTCGTGAGATCGAACTCCTCGGTGCCGATGCCGGTGCCCATCGCCGAGATGAGCAACCGGATTTCATTGTGGGACAGGACCTTGTCGTAGCGCGCCTTCTCCGAGTTGATGATCTTGCCCCGCAGGGGCAGGACCGCCTGGGTCTTCCGGTCGCGCCCCTGCTTGGCCGAGCCTCCGGCCGAATCGCCCTCGACCAGGAACAGCTCCCGGTACTGCGGATCGCGCTCCGAGCAGTCGGCCAGCTTGGCCGCCAGCCCCTCGTCGTCGCGGCCGCCCTTGCGCGTGAGCTCGCGGGCCTTGCGCGCCGCCTCCCGGGCCTGGGCCGCCCGCACGCACTTGTCGACGATCTTGCGGGCGGTCGTCGGATCCTCCTCGAACGACTCGGCCAGCTTCTCGTTGACGATCTGCTGGACGAGGCCCTTGATGTCCGTGTTGCCGAGCTTGGCCTTCGTCTGTCCCTCGAACTGGGGATCGGGCATCCGCACCGAGACGACCGCGCACAGCCCTTCCCGCACGTCGTCGCCGGTGACGCCGCCCTTGAAGTTCTTGAGAAAGCCGTTGTTCTGCGCGTAGCTCGACAGCGTGCTGGTCAGCGCCGCCCGGAAGCCGGTCAGGTGCGTGCCACCCTCGCGCGTGTTGATGTTGTTGGCGAAGGAGAACACGCTCTCCTGATAGCCGTCGTTGTACTGCAGGGCTACCTCGACCTCGATGTCACCCTTCCTGCCCTCGAAGTAGAGGACCTTGGGGTGGATGGGCGTCTTGTTCTGATTCAGGTGCTTGATGAACTCGATGATGCCGCCCTTGTAGAGGAACGTGTGGTCGCGGCCGTCGCGTTCGTCCTCGATGACGATCTTCAGGCCCTTGTTCAGGAACGCGAGCTCGCGCAGCCGGTTCGACAGCGTGTCGAACGAGAACGCCGTCTCCTCGAAGATCGTCGCGTCCGGCTTGAACTTGATGATCGTCCCGTGCTTCTTCGTGGCTTCGCCCGCCGTGAGCGGGCCGGTCGGCACGCCGCCCTTCTCGTAGCGCTGCGTCCACACCTTGCCGCCCCGGCGGATCTCGACCTCGAGCCATTCGCTGAGCGCGTTGACGACGGAGATGCCCACGCCGTGCAGGCCGCCCGAGACCTTGTAGGCCGAGTGCTCGAACTTGCCGCCGGCGTGCAGGACGGTCAGGACGACCTCGGCGGCTGACTTGCCCGTTTCCTTGTGGGTGTCGACGGGGATGCCGCGACCGTTGTCGCCGATCGAGGCGGAGCCGTCGGAGTGCAGGATGACCTTGATCGAGTCGCAAGAGCCGGCGAGCGCCTCGTCGACCGCGTTGTCCACGGCCTCGTAGACGAGGTGATGCAGACCGTAGGCGCTGGTGTCGCCGATGTACATGGCGGGGCGCTTGCGGACTGCCTCCAGGCCCTCGAGGACCTTGATGTCGCTCGCGGTATAGGTCTCAGCGCTCATGCGGCGGCGATTCCTCCTCCGTCAACGACCCAGCGCGCGGCGCCGCTCACGGCGAGCGGCTCCGGCGAGGTCAGGAATACCTGCTCGGCGCCCTGGATCTCTCGCAAGACGTTGTCGCGCACGCCGGGATCCAGCTCCGAGAGTGCATCGTCGAGCAGCAGCACGGGCGCGGTGCCGGCCGCTTCGCTGACCGGCAGGATCTCGGCGATCCGCAGGGCCAGCGCCAGCAGGCGTTGCTGGCCGCGGGAGCCGAACGCGCGCGCGTCGATGCTGTCCAGCTCGATCGTCAGGTCGTCTCGGTGCGGGCCCACCAGCGTCTGGCCTCGGCGCAGCTCCACGGGGCGCATTCGCTCGAGCGCCGTCACGAGTGCAGCCGGCTCGGTCGCCTCACCGACGACGCATCGATAACCGACCTGGACCTTCGGCCGCTCGCCACTCACTGCTGGATACACCCTCGCGAGCTCCGTCTGGAGGATGGCCACGGCCCGGCGGCGGCGATCGATCAGCTCCATCCCCACCGTCGCCACCTGGTCGTCCCACGGCGCGAGCCGCTCGGCCGTTGCGCGCGATTGCAGAAGTCGGTTGCGCTGGCCGATGAGCCGCCGGTAGCGCAGCAGGGCCGGGAGATGGCTGGCATAGAGCCGCGCGGCAAATCCATCGATGAACATCCTGCGGGCCACCGGGGCCCCGTGCAGGATCGCCAGATCCTGCCACCCAAAGACGATGACCCGAGCCCATGGGCAGCCTTCGCCGCTCGCTTGCCAGGTACCGTTCTCCTGGCGCTGGATCGCCCGGCGCAGGGTCCGGGTTCCCTCGGACCTCTGCAGCTCACCACTCAGCACCGACACCTCGGCCCCCAGGGTGGGTAGCTCAGCGAGACGCGTGGTCCGGAATGAACGGCCAGTCAGCAGAACCGCCAGAGCTTCTAGGAGATTGGTCTTACCTTGCCCGTTGCGGCCGGTAACGATGTTGACCCGGCCTTCAGGTCGATAGGAGAGGGTTCGATAATTACGAAATTCCAGTAACTGAACACATCCTATCTGCACCCTCTAAGACTCCCATTTATCGAGCAAAAACCTTCACTAAATTCGCATAGGCATTATAACACAGCAGTACGAATCGTCGGCCGGGCTTCGCACCACTCCGGGGCTCAAACCGTCCTTGAACTCGAGCACGATTTGCTCGTGTTCGATGGGACCAATGGCGTCGAGCAGGTACTTCGAATTGAACCCGATCGCGAGCTCCTCGCCCGCGTAGTCGACGTCCAGCGTCTCCTCGGCCTCGCCCAAATCCTGGCTCGACGCGCTGATCTTGAGGACCGCCGGGGCCAGCACGAGCTTGACCGGCTTGTTGCGCTCCTCGGCCATGACCGACACCCGCCGCAGGGCCGCGGCCAGCATGCCGCGGCTGATGACGAGCTTGCCGGGATGCCCCTTGGGAACGACCGCTTCGTAGTTGGGGAACTGCCCCTCGATCAGCCGGGCCGTCATGACGAAGTTCGGCATCTGGAGGACGAACTGATTCTCGGTGATGCCGAGCTGGACCTCTTCGCCGGCACCGAGCACCCGCATGATCTCGGCGATCGCCTTGCGCGGCACGATGCCGGTGACCGCGCGCCCGACCTCGCCCAGCGTGCGAACCGAGAGCGCCAGGCGATGCCCATCGGTCGCCACCAGCCGCATCTCCTTGCCCTGGAGCGCGAACAGCACGCCGTTGAGCGCGTAGCGCGTCTCGTCGTGCGAGATGGCGAAGCTCGTCTGCGTGAGCATGTCACGCAGGGCCTTGGCCTCGAGCGTGAGCCAGGCCCCCGGCGACGCCGGCACCACGGGCGGAAAGTCGTCCGGCGGCATTCCGACCAGCCTGTACGTCACCCCGGCGCAGCGAAGGCTCACCCCGGCGTTGTCACCCACCTTCATCGCGACGGCGGCGGCCGGCAGCTCCTTGACGATCTCGGCGAGCTTGCGCGCCGACACGGTGATCGCGCCCTTGCCAACGACGCGGGCGGGAACCGACACGCGCGCGCCGACCTCCAGGTCCGTGGCCGTCAGGCGCACGGTCCCTTCCTCGGTCTCGAGCAGCACATTGGCGAGGATCGGCAGGGTCTGCCGGGGCTCGACGATGTTCTGCACCATCTGGAGGCCCTTGAGGAACGCGTCACGATCCAGAATGACTTCCATGAGAATCTCCGTTGTTGTTTAGAAGAGAAGATACAACTTCGTCGTAGTCGTAGCCGTCAAGTGGTGTGGACGGGGTGATCGACGCACAAAGCCCGGCCGGGACAGGCGTCGCGCCGCCGTCGGTCCGGGGATAAGCGTGTGGAGAGCACCGGGAGAACGGTGGATCACAGTGTGATCCCCTGGATAAGTCCGTCGATGGTCTTGCGTAACTTGGGATCGTCCTGCAGCAATGTCTGGATCTTGTCCACCGCATGCAGGACGGTGGTGTGGTCCTTGCCGCCGAACGAACGGCCGACCTCGGCGAGCGAGGCGTGCGTGAGCTGGCGGGCCAGGTACATGGCGATCTGCCGGGGGAACGCTACCGCCCTCGTCCGGTTCTTGGCCTTCAGGTCCGAGAGCTTCACGCCGAAGAAGTCGCTCACCTTCCGCTGGATCTGCTCGATCGTGATGATCTTCTCTTCCTCGCCCCACAGGTCGGAGAGGACCTCCTGGGCGAGGTCGACGCTCATCTCCCGTCCGGTGAGGGCGCAGAAGGCGATCATCCGCGTGAGCGACCCCTCGAGCTCGCGGATGTTGGACTTGACCCGGCTGGCGATCAGGTAGGCGACGTCGTCGGCCAGGCGGACGCGCTCGAGGGCGGCCTTCTTCTTGAGGATCGCCACGCGCGTCTCGAAGTCCGGCGGCTGGATGTCGGCGATCAGTCCCCACTCGAAGCGGGATCGCAGGCGCTCCTCGATTTCCGGGATGTCCTTGGGCGAGCAGTCGCTGGAGACGATGATCTGCTTGCGCGACTCGTAGAGGTCGTTGAACGTGTGGAAGAACTCTTCCTGCGTTCGCTCCTTGCCCGAGATGAACTGGATGTCGTCGATCAGGAGCAGATCGACCATGCGGTAGCGCGCGCGGAACTCCGCCGTCCGGTCGTAGCGGATGGCGTTGATGAGCTCGTTCGTGAAGCGCTCCGAGGACAGGTACACGACCGTCATGCCCTGGAACAGGCGGACCGTCTCGTGGCCGACGGCGTGGAGCAGGTGCGTCTTGCCGAGACCGACCCCGCCATAGATGAAGAGCGGGTTGTAGGCCTTCGAGGGCAGCTCGGCCACGGCCTGGGACGCCGCCTGGGCGAACTGGTTGGAGGAGCCCACCACGAAGGCGTCGAACGTGTACCGGGGGTTGAGGCCGTCCGTCGTGCCGCTGCCCGAGGGCCGGGCGACCGGCGCCGGAGGAGGAGCGTCGTCGGCGGCGGGCGCGATCGAGTCATCGACCACGATCGAGACGCGTGGCTGGCCGCCGATGACGTCGGCGGCGGCTTGCTGCAGGACGTCGAGGTGGTGCTGCGTGAGCCAGTCGCGCGAGAAGCGGTTCGGGGCGCCGATCCGAAGGTGGTCACCCTCGACGGCGAGCAAGCGGCACGGTCGGACCCAGGAATCGACGACGGCCGGGGTGAGCTTGCGGGATGCAGAATCGAGGAGGCGAGCCCAAAGGCTATCCAGCACTGGCCGGGCCCTCACTTACACACAGGGTTATCCACAGATGGGGATAACTCAGTAACGCCAGGATCGTTGGATATCCGCGCCAGGCCGCCGGCACATCCCTCTCACGAATTCACCGGACGACGGATTCGGAACCGTAGCACACGCCTGGAAGACGCCGCAAGGGCTTCGTCGGTTGACTGCGCTTCACCGCGTGTCTACACTGTGACGGTTCGACGATCGGAAAGGGGAGCGCGTTCATGAAGCGGACGTTCCAACCCAATCGACGCCGGCGGGCGAAGACGCACGGCTTCCGCGAGCGCATGAAGACGAAGGGCGGGCGGAAGGTGCTCAAGCGGCGTCGCGCCAAGGGTCGCAAACGGCTCACCGTCTAGCGGGTCGCTTCCCCCGACGCGAGCGGTTGACCAGCAGCGCCGACTTTCAGGCGCTTTTCCAAAAAGGTAAACGTATCGACCGGCCCGCCCTCATCGTGCTGTGGCGCGCGGCGTCTGAGCCGACGCGCGCAGGATTCGCCGTGAGCCGACAGCTGAAAAACGCCGTGCAACGGAATCGTGCGCGGCGCCGTCTGCGCGAGGCGTATCGCGCGAGCAGGGATGCCGCCCCGGCGCAGGCCGCGCTGGTGATCGTCGGTCGCCCGGCGGCGCTGACCGAGCCGTTGGCGGCGCTGGCCACGCAGCTACGCGGGGCGCTGGCGGCGATCCCCGGAGCCCGCGCCGCGCGATGAGCGCGTCCCGCCTCGCGGCGGCCGTGGTCGTGGCGTACCAGTCGATCGTGTCGCCGTGGCTGCCGCGGGCGTGCCGGTTCGCGCCGACGTGCTCGGAGTACACACGCGTGGCACTGCTCGAGCACGGCTTGGCGCGCGGCACGTGGTTGGCGTTGCGCCGTCTCGTTTGCTGTCATCCCTTTCATCCCGGGGGCTATGACCCCCCACCGGCCCGGGAGCGGCCGATACCGTGACCATGGAGCAGCGCGCGTTCGTGGCCGTCGTATTGATGGCGGCGGTCCTTATTCTGTACCAGGCCTTCCTTGTGCCGACCCAGGAGGCGCCGCCCGCCCAGAAGCCGTCGGAGCAAGCTGCCAAGGACCCTGCGCAGGCTCCGACGCCGCCAGCCACGCCGGCCCCAGCACCGAGATCCGCTCCCTTGCCGATTCCCGTCGCGCCCGCTGAAGGGCGGCCACCCCAGAGAATTACGAAAGTGGCGACGCCACTTTACGAGGCTGTCATCAGCAGCGAGGGCGGTAAGTTCCAGGAGTTCGTTCTGAGGTACCGGGGCGAGAAGCCGATGGTGGCCGTTGGGGACCTCGGGCCCGCAGGGCTCGTGATAGCACCGACCGGAGGCGCAAATGGACAGGTCCTACCAATGCAACCCTCAGCGGATACGGTGCGAGTGGGACCCGAGCAGCCGCGTCAGGATCTCGTTCTGACGGGTGCCGTCGATGGCCTACGGGTCAGAGAAACGCTGACTTTCCGAGCGGATGCGTACGCCATCGATGCGCGAGTGCGTGTTGAGAACACGGGCGCGGCGCCGCGTTCGGTGACGGTGGCGCTACCCTGGTCGACGAGACAGGACTGGCGCGACGAGAAGACGAGGGAACGGTTCCAGGGCCAGCACCCGACCGAGATCGTGTGGTCGACGGGGGCCGGTATCGCCCGCGCAGAGAACCTCTGCGAGGTCCCTGCCCTCACGACCGACGGGGCGTGGATCGGGGCCGGCAGCGTCTGGTACATGGCCGCGCTCATTCCGCACGGCGAGGGGTTCAAGCTGGCTGCGCGCGGCGAGGACAAAGCATGCGAGGCGAAGGGCCAGGCGCCGGTCGGTCGAGCGACGATTGCCGTGCAGGCCACGCCGACGATCGCGCCCGGCCAGGCGTGGGAAGGGCTCGTCACGATCTTCGTCGGCCCCAAGGAGTATGACCGGCTCAAAGCGGCGGGCCTCGAGGGCGCGATCAACTTCGGTGGATTCCCGATCCCGCGTAGTTGGGGCGGGCTGCCGATGGAGTGGCTGGGCGTCCCCATCCTGCTCCTGATGAACTGGGTCTATCGCCACGTCGGCAACTATGGCGTTGCCATCATCCTGCTGACCGTCGTATCGAAGATTCTCTTCTTTCCCCTGACGGTCAAGAGCATGCGCTCGATGAAGGCGATGCAGGCGCTGCAGCCGCAGATCAACGCCCTCCGAAACAAGCACAAGAGCGATCCCCAGCGTCTGCAGCGCGAGACGATGGACCTCTACCGCGCGCACAAGGTGAACCCGATGGGCGGGTGCCTGCCCATGCTCGCGCAGGTTCCGATCTTCTACGCGCTCTACCTGGCGCTGTCGGTGTCCGTGGAGCTACAGAACGCGACGTTCTTCTGCTTCGGGAAAATCTTCGGAGTGCACCTCTGGATCTGCGACCTGGCCAGCCAGGATCCGACGTACGTGCTGCCGGTCCTCATGGGCGTGACGATGTTCGTGCAGCAGAAGATGACGCCGGTGGCTGGCGATCCGCGCCAGGCCAAGATGATGCTCATCATGCCGTTCGTCTTTACCTTCATGTTTCTCAACCTGCCATCCGGCCTCGTGCTGTACTGGACCGTCTCCAACGTGCTGCAGATCCTCCAGCAGTGGTACATGGATCGACCGAAGGCGCGCGCTCCCCGTGAGGCGCGTGACGTCAGCCGCGCCTGATTCCCCGCCCGCTCGCGACGCCGCGTCACGCCCGTGAATGCCGCGCTCGACTCTCTCGCCACCGGCGCCCACACGATCCTGGGTCGACCTCTCGATAACAAAGAGCTGGGAGCATTCAGCAAGTATTTGGGGCTACTTCAGAGATGGCAGAAGATCCATCGGCTGGTCGGTTCGGTTGAGCCGGAATGGATCGTCGAAAACCTCTTTCTCGATAGCCTGCTGTTTCTGCGCGTCCTTCCGGTCGATATTGACGCGGTTGCCGACCTCGGCTCCGGAGCTGGATTCCCAGGAATCCCCATCAAGATCGTGCGATCGGGTCTGTACGTCGGGCTGATCGAGTCGCGTGAGCGCCGGGTGTCATTCCTCTCCACCGTCGTGAGGGAGCTCGCGCTGGACCGCATTCGAGTGGTAGGCGGCCGGTCCGAGAATCTGCCAAGCGAGTTGGCCGGAGCGTTTGGGGCTGTAGTGATGCGGTGTGCAGGCGATGCCCAGAGACTTCTGCCGGATGCCGAGAGACTGGTCAGGCCCGGCGGAATGGTCGTCCTGTCAGGTCCGCCAGACCCTTCTCCTCTTCGCCGAGGCGAGTGGGTCGAGGTTCCAGGGGTCATACCGGGACGAACGCGCCGATTTGCCGTGTACAGGACGTGAGGGGCGCGCGGCGTTCCCGTTGCTGTGAATCGTGGAACACGTCTCAGATGCTTGCCCACCAACCAGCAACGACATTGAGGGCCCTCCGAGGTGGGTGTATCTGACTCACGTCTTGTGAATCGTGGAACACCGAGGTAGAGTCCGCTAGAGCAGAAACAGGCCAAGATAACAACAAGTGACGGGTAGTATGTTCGCCGTGGAACACTCCGAACGTGCCTAAAGCCATAGCAGTCGTCAATCAGAAGGGTGGCGTCGGTAAGACGACGACATCCGTGAACCTGGCGGCCGGGCTCGCGCTCGCGGAGCGACCCACCCTACTCATCGACCTAGACCCGCAGGGCAACGCGACGACCGGCCTGGGGATCGAGAAGGCCGGCTTACACCCGACGGTTTACGATGTCTTGCTCGGTACTGAGCCCCTGGACAAGGCCGTCAAGCCAACGGCGATTCCCAGCCTCAGAATCCTCCCGTCCGACATCGACCTGGTCGGCGCCGAAATCGAGCTGGTCGGGCTCGAACACCGGGAAAGTCGGCTCAGGACTGCACTGAAGGCCTCGGGTCTGAGCGGCTGGGTCATCATCGACTGCCCCCCATCGCTCGGACTCCTCACCATCAATGCCCTGGTCGCAGCCGATACGGTGCTCGTCCCATTGCAGTGCGAATTCTATGCGCTCGAGGGCCTCACCCAGCTCCTGAAGACCGTCAAGCTTGTCCGCGAGCGGCTGAACCCTAGACTCAGCGTCGGCGGAATCGTCCTGACGATGTTCGACGGCCGTATCAGCATGGCCGCCCAGATCCGGGACGAGGTCCACCGATACTTCCCCGGCGAGATCTTCGAAACCATCATTCCTCGGAACGTGAGGCTCAGCGAGGCTCCCAGCCACGGCCGGCCGGTGATGCTGCATGACCTTCGCTCAAACGGTTCCATCGCGTACCTCGAGCTCACCCGTGAGGTTATAAAGCATGAATAAACGCGGACTTGGACGTGGTCTTGGTGCGCTCCTGTCTTCGACTCCGACCGAAGCGGACACCCTGTTAGAGGTTCCCGTCGAGGAGATCGAACCGAACCCGAACCAGCCAAGAAAAGTGTTTAATTCCGGAGCATTAGACGAGCTGGCGGCGTCAATCAGGGTGTCGGGTGTGATCCAGCCCGTGATCGTCAGGCGCCAGGGCTCAGGCTATCAGCTCGTCGCCGGGGAGCGCAGGTGGCGCGCCGCCCGCCAGGCGGGACTCCCCCGCGTCCCCGCGATCGTCCGCGAGGTCACCGACGCCGAGAGCCTCGAGCTCGCGCTCGTCGAGAACCTGCTGCGCGAGGACCTCAACCCGATGGAAGAGGCCGAGGCGTACGACAAGCTTCTCGCCCGGTTCGGTTGGACCCAGGAAGAGCTGGCGCAGCGCGTTGGCAAGGAGCGGAGCTCCATCGCCAATGCCCTGCGCCTGCTTCGGCTCCCACCGCCGATCCAGGAAGACCTGCGTTCCGGGCGTCTCACGATGGGCCACGCCCGCGCGCTGCTGGCCCTCACGACGCCGGGCGAGCAGCTCAGGCTGCGCGACGAGATCCTCACCCATGAGTGGTCGGTGCGCGCGACCGAGGACACGGTGCGCACCGCGACCGCCGGCCGGCCGCCCCGGCCGAAGCAGCGGCGTCGCTCCGCGGAGATGACCGCCCTCGAGGACGCGCTGCAGCGCGCGCTCATGACGCGTGTTCGCATCGTCGGCAGCGACCGGCAAGGACGGATCGAGGTCAGCTACGCGAACGCCGAGGAGCTCGAGCGGGTCGCCGGATTGCTCGGCGCGCGAAACTGAACGCATGCGCATCGTCGTCGGCATGAGTGGAGGCGTCGACTCGTCCGTCGCGGCCGCGCTCCTCGCGGAGGCTGGCCACGACGTCGTCGGCGTCACCATGCGCGTGTGGCCCTGGCGGGAGTCCGCAGAGGCCGCGTCGCGCTTCGGCTCGTGCTGCGGCAGCGAAGCGGCCGACGACGCCCGGCGCGTCGCCGGCGCGCTCGGGATCCCCTACTACCTGCTCAACATGACCGACGAGTTCGATCGCGTGGTCATCAGCCCCTTCACCGAGAACTATCAGAGCGGCCGAACCCCGGTGCCGTGCGTCGCCTGTAACACGGATTTGAAGTTCGGCTCGCTGCTCGCGCGCGCGCAGGCGTGGGACGCCGCCGCCGTGGCGACGGGCCACTACGCGCGCGTCGCCCATGACCCTGGCCGCGACCGCTGGGTGCTGCACCGTGCCCGCGACCGGCGCAAGGACCAGTCCGACTTCCTGTGGCCGCTCACCCAGGCCCAGCTCGCCGCGGCGTGCTTCCCGGTCGGCGAGCTGACCAAGGACGAGGTCCGCGAGCACGCGCGGCGACTGGGGCTGGCGACCGCCGACAAGCCGGAGAGCCAGGAGATCTGCTTCGTGCCCGACGGCGACTACCGGGAATTCCTCAAGGCGCGCGAGCCCGCGGCCTTCCGGCCCGGCGCCATCGTCGATCGCGAGGGCCGGTCGCTCGGCCGACACGGCGGCGTGGCCGGCTTCACGATCGGGCAGCGCAAGGGGCTGGGCCTGGCGGGCAGCCGGCCGCAGTACGTCATCGACCTCGATGCCGAGACCGACCGCGTGATGGTCGGCGAGGCCGCCGACCTCGAGCGCGACCGGCTCGAGGTGAGCCGCGCCCATTTCATCGCCGGCGATATCCCAGCGGAGTCATTGCGGGTGACCGCGAAGATCCGGCACAATCACGAGCCGGCCCCGGCCACGGTGCGGGTGCTCGAACCCGGCCGGGCCGAGGTGGTCTTCGACGCGCCGCAGCGAGCGATCACGCCGGGCCAGTCGTGCGTCTGGTACCGCGACGACGAGGTCGTGGGCGGCGGCGTGATCGAGCGTGGCCGGTGAGCATTGACACGCGACAGAATCGCGTGATAGTTTTCACAAACCTTCAGCGGCATCACGAGACCGGGGGAATCTGCCTCATGCCTCAGCGTGGCTCCGACTGGCGCGACTGGCTTGCGTGCGCGACCGTCTCGCTGCTGCTCGTGCTGCCGGCCGTCGCGGTCGCGGCCGAGAGCGGCGGGGACCACGGCGGCGGCGGCCTGATCAGCCTCGACAAGTCGCTCATCGTGCAGTTCGTCAACTTCTTCATTTTGCTCTTCATCCTGCAGCGCCTGCTGTACAAGCCCTTCCTGGCGAAGATGCACGAGCGCACCACCGCCATCAGGGACTCACTGGACCAGGCCCAGGCCGCGCGGGCCGAGGCGACGCGGCAACAGGAGGAGAACGAGGCGAAGCTGCGCGCTGCCTACGCCGAAGCCGCCGCGATCCGCGAGCAAGCCGTCAAGGAAGCGGCCGAGGAATCGCGCCGGCACATCGAGAGCGCGCAGGCCCAGGCGCGCAAGCTGGTGGACGACACCAAGGCCCAGCTCGATGCCGAGATCCGCCGGGCGCGCGACGAGCTGCGCCGCGAGGTGAGCGACCTCGCCGTCGCCGTCGCCGAGAAGCTCGTGCGCCGGACGCTGCGCGAGGACGACCATCGCCGCATCGTGACGGACGCCATCGCGGGCATGAAGACCTCGTGAAGACGTCGCCCGCCGTCGCGAAGTCGTACGCCAAGGCGATCTTCGAGCTGGCGCGCGAGCGCAACCAGGCCGACCAGGTCGAGACCGAGCTCGACCGCGTGGCCACGGTGGTCGGGGAGGACGGCGAGCTGGCCGCGGTGCTGGGGCGGCCGTGGATCACGCCGGCCAACAAGCGGAAGGTGGCCGAAGAGATCGGCGAGCGCCTGGAGCTGTCCAAGCTCGGGCGCGACGTCCTCGCACTGGTCGCCGCCCACGGGCGGGCCGATCACCTGCGCGCGATCGCCACGGCCTATCGCGACATGCTCGACGCCGCCCAGGGGCGGGTTCGCGCGCGCGTGCGCACGGCGGTGGCGCTGACCGAGAGCGACCGAACGGCCCTGGCCGCCCGGCTGAGCGGCGCGCTCCAGGGCCGGCGCGTGGTGATCGAAGAGGTGATGGACAAGAATCTGCTCGGCGGCTTCGTCGCCGAGATCGGCAGCCTCATCGTGGACGGCAGCCTCGATGGTCAACTGGCGCGCCTGCGGCAGCGTCTCGCGCGCGGGTAGGGGACGACATGATCAAGGCCGGAGAGATCAGCGAAATCATCAAGCGTCAGCTCGCGGGCTACGAGGCGGAGATCGACCTCCAGGAGGTCGGCCGCGTCATCGAGGTCGGCGACGGCATCGCGCGCGTGTACGGGCTCGAGAAGGCGATGGCCGGCGAGCTCCTGCAGTTTCCCAACGACGTCGTCGGCATGGTGCTCAACCTGGAGCAGGAGCAGGTCGGCGCCGTGCTGCTCGGCGACGATCGCGTCATCAAGGAAGGCGACACGGTCAAGCGCACCGGCCGCATCGCTCAGGTGCCGGTCGGCGAGGCGCTGATCGGCCGCGTCGTCGACGCGCTCGGCCTGCCGGTCGACGGCAAGGGGCCGATCGCGACCAAGGAGTTCCGGCCGATCGAGCGCTACGCCCCCGGCGTCGTCGATCGCACCTCGGTCAAGGAACCCCTGCAGACCGGTCTCAAGGCCATCGACTCCATGATCCCGATCGGGCGCGGGCAACGCGAGCTGATCATCGGCGACCGCGGCACCGGCAAGACCGCCATCGGCGTGGACACGATCATCAATCAGAGGGGGCAGGACGTCTTCTGCTTCTACGTCGCGATCGGGCAGAAGCGGTCGACCGTCGCCCAGGTCGTGAAGGTGCTGGAGGACGCCGGCGCCATGGCCTTCACCACCGTGGTCGTGGCCTCGGCCTCGGAGCCGGCGCCGCTGCAGTACATCGCGCCGTACGCCGGCGTGACGATGGGGGAGTACTTCCGCGACAGCAAGCGCCACGCGCTGTGCGTCTACGACGATCTCAGCAAGCACGCCACCGCCTACCGGCAGCTCTCGCTGCTGCTGCGGCGGCCGCCCGGTCGCGAGGCGTACCCGGGTGACGTCTTCTACCTGCACTCGCGGTTGCTCGAGCGCGCGGCCAAGCTCAACGACCAGCTGGGGCGCGGCTCGCTCACCGCGCTGCCGATCATCGAGACCCAGCTCGGCGACGTGTCGGCCTACATCCCGACCAACGTCATCTCGATCACCGACGGCCAGATCTATCTCGAGGCGGATCTGTTCTACGGCGGCATCCGGCCCGCGGTGAACGTCGGTCTCTCGGTGTCTCGCGTCGGCGGCTCGGCCCAGATCAAGGCCATGCGGCAGGTGGCCGGCAAGCTGCGGCTGGACCTCGCCCAGTACCGCGAGCTGGCGGCCTTCGCCCAATTCGGCTCCGACCTCGACCGCGCCACCCAGATGCAGCTGGCCCGCGGCCAGCGCATGGTCGAGCTGCTCAAGCAGGGACAGTACTCGCCGCTGCCGGTCGAAAAGCAGGTGGTCATCATCTTCGCCGGCACCCAGGGCCTGCTCGACGACGTGCCGGTGGACGCGGTCCAGCCGTTCGAGGAGTTCTTCTACGGCTGGCTGGAGCGCCGGCAGCCGCAGATCCTCCCCGAGATCCGTGACAAGAAGGAGATTTCCGACGCGGTGCGCACGCAGCTCACGGCCGCGGTGAACGAGGCCAAGGCCGAGTTCATGGCGGCCAAGGGGATCAAGGCCGCCTAGATGCGATCTGACAAGGTGCCCGGGCAGTGGGGGCCGCACCGGTGCAACGTTGCGCGTGATCGAGGAGCGCCCCGGCAAAGCTGGGGCGTGACGAGCGAATGGGGGGTTTGGGGGCCACTTCGGGGCCCCCAATCAAGCTGAATGGCGACGCTCCGCGACATCCGCCGGCGGATCCGCTCGGTCCAGTCGACCCAGAAGATCACGCGGGCCATGAAGCTGGTGGCGGCCGCCAAGCTGCGGCGGGCGCAGGAGCGCATCCTGTCCGCGCGGCCCTACGCCAGCAAGATGGCCGAGCTGCTCGGCAACCTCGTGAGCGGCGCCGACGGTGCTGCCCATCCGCTGCTCGAGCAACGCGAAGGCCCGCGGCGGCAGATCGTCATCGTCACCGCCGATCGCGGCCTGGCCGGCGCGTTCAACTCCAACATCCTCCGGCGGGCGGTGGAGTTCGTGCGCGAATCGAACGCGACCGAGGTGACGCTGGTCGTGGTGGGGCGCAAGGCCCGCGACTTCTTCCGCCGCCGGCCGTACACCATCAAGCGCGACATGATCGGATTCTGGGACCGGCTGGCCTACGCGCACGCCGCCGAGCTGGCCGACTACTTCATGCAGCAGTACCTCGACGCCGAAGTCGACGAGGTCCACCTCCTCTACAACGAGTTCCGCTCCGTCGCGGTCCAGCGCCCGGTCCGCCAGCTGCTGCTGCCGATCCCGCGCGGTGCCGAGACGGAGGGGGAGGCCGCGGCGCCGGTCGACTACATCTACGAGCCGGGGCCCGAGGCCATCCTGGGCGACCTGCTGCCGCGCCATGTGCGGATGCAGGTCTACCGCGCCCTGATGGAGTCGCTGGCCGGCGAGTACGGCGCCCGCATGACCGCGATGGAAGCCGCCACCAAGAACGCCAAGGAGATGATCGACATCCTGACGGTCCAGTACAACAAGGCCCGCCAGGAGAAGATCACCAAGGAACTGCTCGACATCGTCGGCGGCGCCGAGGCCCTCACGCAAGGAGCGAAGGCATGAGCAACGGAAAGATCGTTCAAGTCATCGGGCCGGTCGTCGACGTCGAGTTCGAGCCGGGCCGGCTGCCTTCCATCTACAACGCCCTGATCGTGCACGGCGTCGAGCAGAAGGACGTCTTTGCCTACTCGTCCAGGCTGACGCTGGAGGTGGCCCAGCACCTCGGGGAAGCCCAGGTGCGCACCATCGCGATGGCGGCGACCGACGGCCTCACCCGGGGCATGGTGGTCGAGGACACCGGCGCGCCGATCACGATCCCGGTCGGCAAGGAGACGCTCGGCCGCATCCTCAACATCATCGGCGAGCCGGTCGACAAGGGCCCCGCGATCAAGACCACGAAGACGTACCCCATCCACCGGCCGGCCCCGAGCTTCGAGGACCAGTCGACGAAGGTCGAGCTGTTCGAGACCGGCATCAAGGTCGTCGACCTGCTCGAGCCGTACACGAAGGGCGGCAAGACCGGACTGTTCGGCGGCGCCGGCGTGGGCAAGACCGTCCTGATTCAGGAGCTGATCAACAACATCGCGAAGCAACACGGCGGCATCTCGGTCTTTGCCGGCGTCGGCGAACGCACGCGCGAGGGCAATGACCTGTACCACGAGATGAAGGAATCGGGCGTCCTCGAAAAAACAGCGCTCATCTTCGGCCAGATGACGGAGCCGCCCGGTTCGCGGCTGCGGGTGGCGCTCACCGCGCTCACCGCGGCGGAATACTTCCGCGACGACGAAGGCCAGGACGTGCTGCTCTTCATCGACAACATCTTCAGATTCACGCAGGCCGGCTCCGAAGTCTCCGCCCTCCTCGGCCGGATGCCCTCGGCCGTCGGCTACCAGCCGACGCTGGGAACCGAGATGGGCCAGCTCCAGGAACGGATCACCTCCACCAAGAAGGGCTCGATCACCTCGGTGCAGGCCATCTACGTCCCCGCCGACGACATCACCGACCCGGCGCCGGCCACGGCGTTCGCGCACCTCGACGCGACGACCGTGCTCTCGCGCCAGATCGCCGAGCTGGGCATCTACCCGGCCGTCGACCCGCTGGCGTCGACCTCGCGGATCCTCGACCCCAACATCATCGGCGACGAGCACTATCAGACCGCGCGCGCGGTGCAGTCGATCCTGCAGCGCTATCGCGACCTCCAGGACATCATCGCGATCCTGGGCATGGAAGAGCTGTCGGACGACGACAAGGTGGTGGTGGGCCGCGCGCGCAAGATCCAGCGCTTCCTGTCCCAACCGTTCTTCGTGGCCGAACAGTTCACCGGCGCCCCTGGTCGCTACGTGAAGATCACGGACACGGTGAAGTCGTTCAAGGAGATCATCGAGGGCAAGCACGACGAGCTGCCCGAGCAGGCGTTCTACCTGGTCGGCGACATCGGCGAGGCGGTGGACAAGGCCAAGAAGCTGCGCGAGGTCGCCTAGTGGCCGACCGGCTCACGCTCGAGCTGGCCACACCCATCCGGCTGGTGGTGACGGCCGAGGTCGACGAGGTGGTCGTGCCGGGGAGCCGTGGCTACTTCGGGGTGCTCCCCGGCCACGCCCCGCTGCTCGCCACGCTCGGCATCGGCGAGCTCACGTACCGCATCGGGCGTGACGAGTACCACGTGGCGGTCTCGGGCGGCTTCGCCGAGGTCCGCAACGACAAGGTCATCATCCTCGCCGACGTCGCCGAGGCGCCGGGCGACATCGATCGCGGCCGCGCCGAGCGGGCCCGCGACCGGGCCGAGGCCCGCCTGGCGGGCCGCAACCAGGAGGAGATCGACTACGCCCGGGCAATGTGCGCGCTGGCCCGGGCGTTGACGCGCCTGCAGGCGGCCGGTCGCACCCAGTAAGAGTTGACGTCCTGTTGACATCCGGCGACCGCCGGGAACCGTACTCTGTAGCGGCGCGTTGACGGGGGGTATCCAGTCCGCCACCGCGCGACCCCATCCGGCAAGGAGGCACGCATGAGGTTCCCGCTCCGATTGCTGACCCTCGTCCCGATCGTCGCCGTCACGGTGGCGGCCCTGGTGGTGCCCAGCGCCGCCGGCCCCGACAAGGTCAAGTTCCCGGCGAATTGGAAGGATCACGTCCTCTACAGCGTCGTCGACCGCCACGACACCAAGCAGTACCGCGAGCTCTACGCCAGCACCCAGGCCGCCGTCGACGCCATGAAGGCGGGCAAGGCGCTACCCGGTGGCACCGTCCTCACCCTGGTCCAGTACAAGGCCCAGGTGGACGCCGCCGGCGCGCCCGTCAAGGATCCGAAGGGCCGGTTCGTCAAGGGCGACCTCATCGCCCTCACCGTCATGGAGAAGCGGGCGGGGTGGGGCGCCGAATATCCCGCCGAGTGGCGCAACGGGGAATGGGAGTACGCCGCGTTCAACCCGGCCGGCGTCCTGAATGAGAAGGCGAACTACAAGGCCTGTTTCGAGTGTCACAAGCCGCACGAGAAGATGGACTACGTCATCTCCCTGGCGGCGCTCCGGGGGGCGGTCGGCTCGGCCACCGCGCCCAAGCCGGACGTGAAGATCGCCGGCTTCGCCTTCGGCCCCACCAAGCTCACGGGGACACTCGGACAGCCGGTGAGCTGGGTGAACGAGGACGACTCGCCCCACCAGATCACGATCGTCAGCACGAAGGAGCGCTCGCCGATCCTCCTCAAGGGCCAGGGCCACACGATGGGCTTCAACACGGCCGGCACGTTCGAGTACGTGTGCGGCTTGCACCCCAGCATGAAGGGCACTGTCGAGGTCAAGTAACCGTCTGCCCAGCGGAGCGGGCGGGCTGCCCGCTCCGCGAGGCAGGTCGCCGCCGGATCGGCGCGCAACCGCGCGATCCATCGACCCTCTCTCCGTGGCGTGCGCCTTGCTGCATCCCGGCGCATGATTACCGTGCTCATCGCCGACGACGAAGCCCACGTGGTCGAGCTTGTGCGCGTCACGCTCGAGGACGAGCGGGTCCGCGTGGTGGAGGCCTCCGACGGTACCACCGCGCTCCAGCTCGCGGCTGAGCTCGAGCCGGAGCTGATCTTCCTCGACGTCAACCTCCCGGATCTCAGCGGGCTGGAGGTGTGCCGCCGGCTTCGCCGCGAGCCGAGCCTGGCGGGCGCCCGCATCGTCCTGCTGACGGCCGCCGCCCAGCAGGACGATATCGCGCGCGGCCTGTCGGCCGGCGCCTCCCACTACCTGACCAAGCCGTTCTCGCCGGTGCGGCTGCTATCGCTGGTGGAAGGGCTGCTGCCGAGGGCCGTATGGCTTCCCGAATAGCGGCCGCCGAGCTGCAGAGCCTGCGCTACGCCGAGGACGTCCGCCGGCTCTACCACCAGTTGCAACGCGCGATCTGCCAGTCGCTGCTCGGCCTCGCGAACGCCCTGGAGGCGAAGGACCCGTACACGCGCGGCCACTCCGAGCGCGTCGGCGCGTGGGGCCGGCGGCTCGCCTCCGCGATGGGGCTCCCGGCCGTCGAGATCGACACGGTCACCCAGGCCGGGCTGCTGCACGACATCGGCAAGATCGGCGTGCCGGAGACGGTGCTGCGCAAGCGCGGCGCGCTCGACCACGACGAGTGGGCGCTCATGCGCAACCATCCGCTCGTCGGCGCGCAGATCGTGGCGCCGTTCGACTTCTTTGCCGGGGGCGCGCTGGTCATCCGGCATCACCACGAGCGCTGGGACGGCACCGGCTACCCCGACGGCCTGGTCGGGGCCGCCATTCCGCTCGGGGCGCGCATCGTCGCGGTCGCCGACGTGTTCGACGCGCTCACCTCCGATCGTCCCTACCGGCCGGCGCTCGCGCGCGCCGCCGCGCTCGCCTACCTGACCGACGAGGCCGGACGCACCCTCGACGCCGATGTCGTCGCCGTGCTCCTCGGCCTCGTGCGCGTCACCGATCCCGCCTGACCGATGCGCGCGCTCGAGGAGCCGCTCGCGCGGGAGCAATCCGCCCTGCTCCACGGCACGCCGCTCACGGCGCTGGCCAGCCTGGCCGCCGCCTGGGCGGTCGCGCTGGCGGCGCTACCGGAGCCGGCCGCGCGCGTCGTCGGGCTCGCCGTGGCCCACGGGGCGCTGCTCGGCACGGCGCTGGCGTGGACGGCCGCGGGCGCGTGGCGCGACCGCTGGGCGCCGCTGGAGGCGGCGCTGGTGCTCGGCGCTGCCGCCGCGTGCGCGCGGCTGCACCCGCTTGGCGTGCTGGCCTACGTCGCGGTGCCGGCGTGGCTGGCGTGGCGCCGCCCGGCCTGGCTCGGCGCGCGCGCGTGGCGACCCGGGCCCGCCGTCGTCGGCGGTGGCCTCTTCGGCCTGCTGCTCGGCGCCCACCTCCTGGTGAACACGTCGCTGACGTTCGGCTACCGTGTGCGCACGGGGCCGCTGGCCGAGCTCACCGACTGGTGGGCGTACGACCTCGGCGCCAACGTACTCGCCGCCGAGCTGTTCTTCCGCGGCGCGCTCTTCGAGCGCGCCTACCGCCGCTGGTCGTTCGCCACGGCGGCCGCGCTCTCGACGGTGGCCGCCGTCGTGCGATATCTGGCCGACCCGCTGCTGCCGCACTCCCTCGGCATCGTCGCCGGCGCCACCTTCTACATGGCGGTGCTCGGCGCCGGCAACTGCTGGCTCCTGGCCCGCACCGGCACCCTGGGCCCGTCGCTGGCCGCCTCGGCCTTCTTCTTCGGCGCCTACCGGCTGCTGGCGCCCCGCTGAGGCCACGTGGCGCTCGCCCTCGCGCTCGCGCTGGCCACGATCACCCTGGCGATCGCGCATTCGGGCGCCGAGGCCGCCTCGCTCTGGCGTCACGCATACCACCTGCCGGTCGTGGTGGCCGCGCTCCGCTACGGCCGCGGCGGCGTGCTGGCGGCGCTGGCCGCCGTGCTCCTCTACTCGCCGTTCGTCCTGCCGGCGCTCGAGCGGGAGGGTGCCACGCCGGCGGTGGTCGAGGGCCTGTTCACCTTCGTGCTGCTGCTGGGCGTCGGCGTGCTGAGCGCGGCGCTGGCCGGGGTGGCCGAGCGTCAGCGCGCACGCTACGAGACGCTCGCCACCGTCCAGCGCGCCGTCGACGGCGACACGCCGCTCGACCTGGCGCTGGCCCGGCTGCGCGCCTGTCTGCAGGCGCGGCTCGACGCCACCGTCGGCCTCGTGGTGCACGACGGCACCCGGCTGGCGCTGGCCGGCGGGGCCACCGTCGCGCGGGGCTCGGCGGTGGCTCGCGTGCTGGCCAGCGGCGCGCCGCTGTTCGTACCGCACGGCGGCGGCCCCGGGCCACGCCGCCGCTGCTTCGTGGCGCCGCTGGGCGGACGAGGCGGCGTGGTCGGGGCGCTGGCCGTCGAGCGCACCGGCGACATCCCGGCTGACGAGCGCCGCTGGCTGCCGCTGCTCGCCGTCCACGTCGGCCTCGCCCTGGAGAACGCCCGGCTGGCGGCGCGCCAGCGCCGGTTCGCCGACGAGCTGGCCGAGAAGGTGACCGCCGCCACCCGGCACGTCGTCGAGATGGACCGGATGAAGTCGGAGTTCGTGGCCATCGCCTCCCACGAGCTGCGCACGCCGCTCACGGCGCTGCAGGGCTTCAGCGAGCTGCTCGTGATGCGGCGCTTCACGCCGTCGGAGCTCACCCGAATCGGCACGATCATGAGCGCCGAGACCGAGCGCCTCGGCCGCATCGTGAGCGATTTCCTCGACCTCTCGCGCCTGGAGCGCGGCCTGGCGCCGTCGCTGCGGCTGACCCGGGTGGACGCCGCCACGCTCATCGGGGACGCGGTCGAGGTGTTGCGGCGCGCGCGGACCACGCACGAGTTCGAGGTCGACTGCGACGAGCCGCTGCCGCCGCTCGACGCCGACCCGGACGCGCTCGACCGCGTGGTAAAGAACCTCGTGTCGAACGCCGTGAAGTACTCGCCGGCCGGCAGCCGCGTGCGCGTCGCGGCCCGGGCCCGGGGGGCGCCGCCGGCCGTGGAGATCACGGTGGAGGACGAGGGGCCCGGCATCGCCGAGGCGGATCGCGCCCGCATCTTCGAGCCGTACTATCGCACGGCGGCCGGCGCGCGCACCGCCGGCGGCGCCGGGCTGGGGCTCGCCGTCGTGAAATCGCTGATCGATGCGCACGGCGGCACGATCCGCGCCGACAACGTCACGCCGCACGGCACGCGAATGACGCTCGTTCTGCCCGCCGTTCCTTGACACTCTGCGTCGCGCGCGTGTAGTCTTGCCTGCGTATGTCTCGTCGCGAAGAGATCGCGCAACGGATGGCCGACGCCGTCGTAAAACGCCTCACCACGCGCAAGATCGTCGAGGTGCGGGACGAGGCGCCGCTGCGGGCGGCCATCCGTCACGTCGTGGTCGAGAACATCGCCGCCGAGGAGCGGCTCGACGCCGACGCGCGCAAGCTCCTGCTCGAGCACGCGAAGATGATCAAGGACTCCGCCGCCGACTACCGCCAGCTGCTCGGCAAGGTCAGGGAGAAGCTCGCGCGCGAGCGGGGATTCATCCTCTGATGCGCATGAGCCGCGAGCGCATCTTCTACCTAGCCGACCTCATCATGAAGGAGCTGGGCGCGGCCGAGGGTGTCCGCGTGAAGGCGCCCGACGACATGCGGCCCGAGATCATGCGCGCCCTCACCGAGGAGTCGAAGCTCGAGGAGTCGATCGACAGCGAGGTCCGCAAGACCCTCTCCTCCTATTCGCGCCCGATGCCCGAGGGCAGTCATGAGTGGGAGGTGCTCTACCAGAAGACGCGCGAGGAAGTCTACCGGCGCCGGCTCCGGCTGTGACGCGCCTCGTGGTCGGCATCACCGGCGCCAGCGGCTCGATCTACGGCATCCGCCTGCTCGAGATCCTGAGAACGACCACCGACATCGAGCTGCACCTCGTCATCTCCGCCGCCGGCAAGCGCACGCTGGTGGAGGAGACCGACTACGGCGTCGCCGACGTGGAGGCGCTGGCCCATCATCGCTACGACGTGAAGGACATCGGCGCCACGCTCGCCTCCGGATCGTTCCGGACCGCCGGGATGGTGATCGCGCCGTGCTCGATCAAGACCGCGGCCGCCGTGGCGGCCTGTTACGCCGACACGCTCATGGCCCGCGCCGCCGACGTGACGCTCAAGGAGGGCCGGCCGCTGATCATGCTCGTGCGGGAGACGCCGCTGCACCTCGGCCATCTGCGCGTGCTGACGTCCCTGGCCGAGATGGGCGCCGTGGTGTTGCCGCCGATGCCGGCCTTCTACAACCGGCCCAAGGTGCTGGACGACATCGTCAACCACACCGTCGCGCGTGTGCTCGACCGGCTCCAGCTGCCGCAGACGCTGGTGGGCGAATGGCAGGGCACCAGCCCGCGCGGCCCGAGGACCGCCGGTGGCTGACCTCTCGGTCGTCGTTCCGGTCTACAACGAGGAAGCGAATCTGCCGCACCTCTGGTCCGAGCTCCGCTCCGTGCTGGAGCCGCTGGGCCTGGCCTTCGAGGTGGTGTTCGTCGACGACGGCAGTCGCGACCGCAGCGCCGAGCTGATCCGTGGGTTTCGCGAGGCCGATCCGCGGGTCCGCCTGGTGCGGTTCAAGGCCAATGCCGGCGAGACGGCGGCGACCGACGCCGGCTTCAAGGCGGCCCGTGGACGCTGGGTTGTCACGATGGACGCGGATCTCCAGAACGATCCGCACGAGATCCCGGCGCTGCTCGCGCACCTCGACCGCTGGGACGCCGTCACCGGCTGGCGCGTCAACCGGGGCGAGGGCGACTCCGTCGTGCGGCGGGTGTCCTCCCGGGTGGCCAATCGCGCGCGCAACTGGATCAGCGACGAGTCGATCCAGGACAGCGGCTGCACCTTCCGCGCGTTCCGGCGCGAGTGCCTGCGCGAGCTCGTGCTCTATCGCGGCTTCCACCGCTTCATCCCCACGCTGCTGAAGATGCGCGGCTACCGCGTCATCGAGCTGCCGGTCCGCAATCGGCCCCGACGCTACGGCCAGTCCAAGTACGGCGTCCTCAACCGGGTCTTCGTCGCCACCGCCGACCTGCTGGTGGTCCGCTGGATGAAGGACCGGATGCTCCGCTACGAGGTCGCGGAGAACGTGGGCGGCGAGCTGATCGACACGTAGGTGAACGTCCTGCTCGTCGGCCTCGGCCGCTGGGGCGAAAACCATCTCCGGGTGCTCAGGCAGCTGGGCGCCACCGTGTGGGTGGCCGACGTCAGCGCCGCCCGCCGCGAGTGGGCGGTGGGGCAGGGGGTGGCGGCCGCGCGCGCCGTCCTCGACTTCCACGAAGCGCTGCCGCACGTCGACGCCGTCGACGTCGTCACGCCGGCCGACAGTCACCGGGCCGTCGCCGAGGCGTGCTTGGCCGCGGGCCGGCACTGCTTCATCGAGAAGCCGCTCACCGCGTCGGCGGCCGACGGCCGCGCGGTGGCGGCGGCCGCGCGGGCGGCGGATCGCGTCGTGCAGGTCGGTCACATCTTCCGCTTCCACCCGGTGACGGCGAGCCTGCGGGCCGCCCTGGCCGGCGACCGGATCGGCGCCGTGCGCTACGCCACCGGCCGCTTCGCCGGCTTCAAGCGGCCGCGCACCGACGTCGGCGTGACGCACACCGACGCCATCCACTACTTCGATCTCTTCGCGTACCTGCTCGGCCGCGAGGCAACGGCGGTAACCTCGATCCAGCGCGACTATCTCGGGCGCGGCCTCGACGACATGTCGCTGACCACGGTGACCTACGGCGAGGTGCCGGTCGTCGTCGAGGCGAACTATTTCGTGCCGGGCACGCATCGCGAGTGCGTGATCGTCGGCGAGCGCGGCGCGCTGGTGGCCGACTACGGCGCCTCCACGGTCACCCTGCACGCCGGTCAGCACCGCCTCCGCCACGGGACGTGGGACGCGCTCGACACCGGCAAGGAAGAGCTGACGGCGCGCGGCGAGGAGCCGCTGCGGCTGGAGCTGGCGGCGTTCCTGGAGGCGTGCCGGGGCCGCGGAGCCAACCCGGTGCCCGCGGAGGCCGGGGTGCTCGCACTGGAGGTCGTCGAGGCCGCCGCCCGCTCCGCCCGGCTCGATCGCGCGGTCACGATCGCCGAGATCCGCTGAACCACGCTCCGGCCGATGGCCCGAGCTCGATATCACCTCCGGCCGGCTGCGCGGCAACCGTGCCGATGCCGATCTGGTCAACATGGACCACTATCGGTGGGATTTCGACGGCGACGATCGCCCGACCCGTAGCGGAATGTAAAAGGCTGATTATCCCGTTGGCCACCCCGCGCGGCCGCCCCTAGACTGGCTGGGTCGGTCCGTGCGCCCCGTCACGCCGGGCCGACGTATCTTTGACGGCGTTCTGTGGCAGCCGCACGGCCGGCGGCACCCACACCACCACCGACGAGGTCACATTCCATGCGCCGCAGAGCGTGCCTTGCTGCACTGGCGTCGCTGACCCTCTTCTTCGCGTGTGCCGCTTCAGCTGCTCGATCCGCCGTGACGGTGTCCCCCGAGCTCATTGAGAAGGCGACCACCCAAGGGTCGGTACGCCTGATCGTCCAGCTCAAGGTCGGTGAGGGCGCCGGCGCCGACGCCATCGAATCGGCCAAGCAAGCGCTCCTGGCCGAGATCGCCGGCACGCGCTATCGCGTCGCGCGAAGCCTCGTCGGGCTCCCGGCGCTGGCGATCGAGGCCTCGGCCGAAACCCTTCGCGCGCTGGCGGCGTCGCCGCGGGTCGAGCGCGTGACCGAGGACCAGCCACGCCGGCCTCAGCGGTGACCTCGATGCGCCGGCGCGTCGTCGCCACGCTCGCCGTCGTCGCGCTGCTCACGCTCTCCGGCGCGGCGGGAAGCCGGAGCCAGGAGCAACTCCTGGTCGCCGCCGACATCCACCAGACCGCGTCGCAGCGCGGCGTCGTTCGGGTTCTCGTGCAGCTCGCCGCGCCGTACGTCTCGGAAGTCCAGCTGCCGAGCCGCGCTCACGTGATTGCGCAGCGACAGAGCATCTCGACGGCCCAGCAGCTCGTCCGGGGAAGCCTGCGCGGCGTCACCCACCGGGTCGTCCGGGACTTCCGCGGAGCGGTTCCCACGATGGCGATCGAGGTCGGGCCCGACGGTCTGCGCATGCTGGAGGCGCTGCGGGGTGTGGTGACCCACGTCGTCGAGGACCGGCCGCGCCACCCCCTGCTCGTGGAGAGCGTCCCCCGGATCCAGGCGAACCAGGCGGTCGCGCTCGGCTACGACGGCCGGGGCACGACGCTCGTGATCATGGACAGCGGTATCCAGACGGACCATCCGTTCTTCGAGGACGGGTCCGGTGCCCCGAGGATCGTCTCCGAAGCGTGTTTCTCGAGCAACTTCGCGGCGGACCTCTCGACCAGCCTGTGCCCGGGCGGCTCACCGGCCGAAGGCGGTACGTCGTCGACGGCCGTGGGCTCGGGAGCCGCGTGCGACTCGGCCACCATCGACGGCTGCGACCACGGCACGCTCGTGGCCGGCATCGCCGCCGGCCGGGGCGCCGGCATCAACGGCGTCGCGCCGGGGGCCGAGCTCATCTCGATCCAGGTCTTCTCGAGGTTCGACGACGAGGGGTTCTGCGGGGGGCCGGAGGTCACACCGTGCGTCGGCAGCTACCCCTCCGATCAGATTGCCGCCGCGCAGTACGTCCTCGACACCCTGCTGCCTTCCTTGCCGAGCATCGCCGCCATCAACCTCAGCCTCGGCAGCGAGGCGCTCGCGATCCCGTGCAACGGCGCCTTCCCCCTCGAGGGACAGCTCATCGCCGATCTCAGGGCGGCCGGTGTCGCCACCGTGGCGGCGGCGGGCAACGCGGGCCGCAGCGGCGCCGTCACCGCCCCCGCCTGCCTCGGCGCGGCCGTCAGCGTCGGGGCGACGACCGATCCACCCGGGGAGGCCATCGCCCCGTTCTCGAACCGCGCGCCCGGCCTCACCCTGCTCGCCCCCGGCGTCACCATCAATAGCTCCGGTCCCGGCGGCGGATTCCAGGACTTCAACGGAACGTCGGCGGCGGCCCCTCACGTCACGGGTGTCTTCGCCATCTTCAGGCAGGCGGTGCCGACCGCGACAGTCGACGAGGTCGTCGCGGCGCTGCAGGCGACGGGCCAGACGATCGGGGGATTCAAGCGCGTCAAGGTCTTCGATGCCCTGGCGACCTTCCCGGGCGTTCTGCCGACCGTCCAGTTCGCCAGCGCGACCTACAGCGCGAGCGAGGGCGATACGGCGCGGACGGCCACGATTGCCGTGACTCGCACCGGACCCGCCGCCCTGATCGCCGGCAGCTCGGCCACCGTGCTCGTCTCGACCCGGAACGGCACCGCCATCGCCGGGACGAGCGGCGCCGCCGACTACATGCCCATCACCAACCAGCCCGTGATCTTCGGCCCCGGCCAGACGACGAAGGACGTCGTGCTCACCCTGCTGGGCGACTTCACGATCGAGCCGAACGAGACGGTCAACCTGACGCTCACGAGCCCGACCGGGGCCTTGCTCGGCACCCAGCCCACCGCGGTCTTCACGATCCTGAACGACGATCAGCCCGGCACGGTCGCCTTCAACCCGGCGACCTACACGGTCGACGAGGGCGTCGGCGCCACGACGATCACTCTCACGCGAGCCGGTGGCCTCGGCGCCGGCGCCACCGCGCGGGTATCCACGGTCGCGGCCGGAAGCACCGCCACGGCCGGCGCCGACTACGGGGCGCTGGCGAACCGGGTCGTGACGTTCGCGGGGGGGGCGACGACCGCCACGTTCACGGTCGCGATCGTCAACGACTCGCTGGCCGAGGCGAGTGAGACGGTACGGCTCCAGATCACCGGCGTGGGCGTCGGGGCGTCGATCGGCGCCCCGAGCACCGCGACGCTCACCATCACCAACAACGACGTTCCCGGCATCGTGCAGTTCGGCCAGGCGGCCTACCAGGTGACGGAGGGGACGGTGACGGCCCCGATCGTGGTCACCCGTAGCGGCGGCGCCGCCAGCGGCGTGACGGTCCAGTACCGCGTGGCGTCGAGCCCGGGCACTGCCGTCGGCGGCGGCGTGGACTACACCCTCAACACCGGGACGCTGACGTTCGGCGCGAACGAGACCAGCCGCACGTTCAGCGTCGCCATCGTCAATGACACGCTCATCGAGCCGAGCCAGACGGTGAACCTCCAGCTCTTCAGCCCGAGCGTCGGGCTCACGATCGGCACGCCGAGCACGGCGACGTTGACGATCCAGGACAACGACGCCCCCACGTTCAGGTTCGGCGCGGCGGCGTACACGGTGGCCGAGGGCGGGTCAGGCACGGTGACCGTCGTACGGACCAATGGCGTCGGTACCGCAGTGACGGTCGGCTACGAGGTGCTGAGCACGAGCACCGCCACCGCGACCGGCGGTAGCCGGGACTACACCCTCGCGAACGGAACGGTGAGCTTCGGGGTGGGGGTCACCACCCAGACCATCACGATTCCGACGGTTCAGGACACGCTGTTCGAGGGCAGCGAGACGATCGTGCTGCGGCTCGTGAACCCCAGCACGGGGACGCATCGTGACGCCCGACACGACCACGGTCACCATCGCCGACAACGACACCCCCGGCACGATCCAGTTCAGCGCGGCGGTCTACAGCGTGAAGGAGAACGCCGGGCCGGCGACGGTGCGGGTCACGCGCACGGGCGCGAACCTCGCCAGCGGCATCACGGTCCGGTTCACGACCACCGACCGCACGGCGACGAGCGCGGACTACACGAACGCGAGCGGGGTGCTGACGTTCGCCGAGCGCGAGGCCGTTCAAGGACATCGCGATCTCGATCGCCAACGACGGCCTGGCCGAGGGCAACGAGACAATCGATCTCACGCCTGGACAATCCGACCGGCGGGGCGACGCTGGGCGCGGTCCGCACGGCCGTGCTCACCATCCTGGACGACGAGCAGACCCTCCAGTTCAGCGCGCCGGTGTACGTCGTGAACGAGGCGGCCGCGTCGGCGACGGCCACGGTCGTCCGCATCGGGCCGCCGGCCGGGACGGTCACGGTGCACTACGCGAGCGCCGCCGGGTCGGCGACGCCCGGCGCCGACTACACGAGCGTGGGCGGCACGCTGACGTTCGGGCCGGGGATCGTGAGCCGGACCTTCACGGTGCCGCTGCGCGTCGACACGCTGTTCGAGCCCGCGGAGTCCCTCGGGCTGCTGCTGACGAATCCCACCGGGGGCGCGCAGCTCGGCCCCCTCAGCGCCTCGACGATCACGATCGTGGACAACGACCCGCCGGGCGCCATCCGGTTCAGCGCCGCCGCCTACACCGTCTCCGAGGCGGGGCTGGCGACGCTCACGGTCGTGCGCACGCCGGGGACGGCGAGTGCGGTGACCGTGAACTACGCCACGGTGGCCGGCGGCACCGCCACCGCCGGCACCGACTACCTCACGACCGCGGGCACGCTGACGTTCAACGCCAACGAGGCGAGCAAGACGTTCACGGTTCCCCTCGTGAACGACAAGCTCGACGAGCCCAACAAGACCGTGAACCTGGCCCTGTCGAATCCGACCAGCGGCGCCACCCTGGGGACGCCGAGCACCGCCGTGCTCACGATCACCGACAACGACGTTCCGGGGCTCATCAGCTTCAGCGCGCCGACGTATACCGTGGCCGAGAGCGCCGGGCTCGTCCAGATCAGGGTGACCCGCACCGGCACCGCCGAGGGCGTGACGGTCGACTTCGAGACGGTCAACGGAAGCGCCGCCAGCCTCGACTACCTCGCCATCTCGCGGACGACGCTGGTCTTCGCCGCCGGGGAGACGAGCCAGACGATCACGCTCGAGATCATGGAGGACGCGGAGCGCGAGGGCAACGAAACGGTCGGGCTGATCTTGTCGAATCCGACCGGCGGCGCCGCGCTCGGGACCTACCGCCAGGCGACGCTGACGATCACCGACAACGAGACGGGCGGGACCGTGCAGTTCGGCGCTGCCGTGTACACCGTCGCCGAGAACGTCGCCGGCGGCGTGGCCAACGTCACGATCACGCGCACGGGCAGCACCGCGCCCGGCCAGGTGCTCCTCAGCACCGTCAGTGGCGGCACCGCGGTGCCCGGCACCGACTTCGTCGCGTTGAGCGACCAGCCGGTGACGTTCACCGGGACGCAGGCCAGCGTGACCGTGCCCATCACGATTCACCCCAACGCCACGATCGACGGAAGCCGTTCCGTGAACCTGCTGCTGTCGAACCCGAGCGGTGGGCTCAGTCTGGGCGTGCCGCGGGCGGCGGTGCTGACGATCGTCGAGGACGACGCCACCATCCAGTTCGCGAGCTCGAGCTACGCCGTGACCGAAGGTGGTGTGATCACGCTCACGGTGACCCGGACCGGCGGGACCATCGGCACCGCCACGGTCGCCTACGCGACGAGCTCGGGCTCGACCCCCGGCGTGGCAACCGCCGGGAGCGACTACACGACCAGGACCGGCACCCTGACCTTCGGGCCCGGCGTGACCAGCCGGACCATCACCGTGGCGACCACCAGCGACATCCTGGTGGAAGACCCCGAGACCCTCACGGTGATCCTGTCGAACCCGACCCCGGCCCAGTCGATCAGTCTCGGCGCGCCGAGCACGGCAACGGTGACGATCAACGACAACGACGCGTTCGGCGCGCTCCAGTTCTCGCGCGCCGCGTACGCGGTGACGGAAGGCGGGGCGGCGGTACTGACGGTGACCCGGACCGGCGGAAGCGCCGGCGCCGTGACCGTCCAGTACGACACGAGTGACGGCGGGGGCGGGGGAGCCGCGGCTTCCGGGAACGGGATCGACTACACGACGAAGACCGGTGTCCTCACGTTCCTCAACGGGGTGATCAGCCAGAGCCTTTCGGTGCCCACGAAGGCCGACGTGGAGCTGGAAGGGCCGGAGACCTTCACCGTCACGCTGTCGAACGTGACGGGCGGGGCGGCGCTCGGGGCGCAGGCGGCGGCGGTCGTGACGATCGTCGACGACGAGACGCCGCGCCTGCAGTTCGCCACGGCCGCCTACACGGTCGCCGAGTCGGCCGCGTCGATCACGCTGACCGTGCAGCGTCTCGGGCCGGCGACCACGCAGAACATCGTTCAGTACGCGCTGGCCGGCGTGACCGCGACCGGCGGCGTCGATTTCACCGGCACGAGCGGCGTCCTGACCTTCGCGCCCGGCATGGTGAGCCGCACTATCGTCGTGCCGATCGTCAACATCGACACGACGAACGAGACCGCGGAGACGTTCACCGTGACACTCTCGCCCCCGACCGGGGGCGCCATCCTGGGCACGCCGAC
Source organism: uncultured Candidatus Rokubacteria bacterium (assembly GCA_963743355.1). Lineage (GTDB taxonomy): Bacteria > Methylomirabilota > Methylomirabilia > Rokubacteriales > CSP1-6 > AR5. Next base: position 1,135,645 of record CAVUPM010000001.1, on the reverse strand, counting down.
CGTGGCCACCGTGACCATCACCGACAACGATCCGGCCGGCGCCGTGCAGTTCAGCCAGCTCAGCTACGCGGCGGTCGAAGGCCGCCCGGCCACGATCACGGTCACCCGGATCGGTACGGCGGGGCCGGTCACGGTCGACTTCGCCACCAGCGACGGTACGGCGACGCCGGCCGACTATGCCGGCACGTCGGGCACGCTCACGTTCCAGGCCGGCGAGACGGTGAGGACGTTCACGGTGGGGACGGTGGCCGACGCGGCGACCGAGGGCAGCCAGTCGGTGAATCTGACGCTGTCCAATCCGACGAATGGTCTCGTGCTCGGCAGCCAGGGCACCGCCACCCTGTGGATTCTCGACGAGGAGCAGTAGTCCGGCCGCGGTAGAGCACGTTCGACCGAAGCGGGCGCAGGCCCCCCACCCGGCCTGGCTCGGGGCGTCACCGGTGGCCACACACACTCGGGGGCCGCATCACTCGCGTTCCGATTCCGGTCGTCGCGGTGGCGCTCCTGGGGCTCGTCACCGCCGCGCCAGTCGCCCGGGCCGCGCAGACGTTTCCGGGACCACCGTCGATCGAGCAGCTCGCGCGGCGCGCGGACGTCGTCGTACTCGGCGAGGTGCGCACCGCCGTCGGCGAGTGGGACGCGGCCCGCACCAACATCGACACCCGCGTCGAGCTGACCCGCGCCGAGTGGCTGAAGGGCGCCGGGTCGTCGCCGGTGACGTTCACGCAGCTCGGTGGAACCGTCGGCGCCGAGACCAGCATCGTCGGTGGCGCCGCCGAATTCTGGCCAGGCGAGCGGGTGCTCGTCTTCCTCGCGCGCCGGCCCGACGGATCGCTCCGGTTGGGGGATCTCGTTCACGGCAAGTTCTCGATCGAGCGTGACGCGGCCGCCGGCCGCGACTACGCCGTTCGCGCCACCGGCGCACCGGGCGCCGATCGCCTCGAGCTGGACCACGTCCGCGCCCAGGTTCGCCGCGCGCTCGGGGGTCAGGGCTAGAGCATGCGCTCAGGGCTACGCCCCGCGGTCGCCGCGCTCCTCCTCCTCTCGGTCCTGCTCCTGGCGGTGTCCGCCGGGGCCGGCATCGTGATCCCGATGGACGACGATGATCTGATCCTGGGCGCGGACGCCATCGTGCTCGGGCGGATCACACGCATCGAGAGTCACCGGGACGTTTTCGGTCGGATCCACACGTACGTCACCGTCGGCCTCGACGAGGTGTACAAGGGCGACATCTCGGGGCGCGAGGTCACCATCCGTGAGATTGGCGGCAGCGTCGGCGACCGGACCTACTGGGTGTTCGCGAATCCCGAGTTCGTGGTGGGCGAGCGGATCCTCCTGTTCATGGATCAGCGGGCGGACGGGACGTTGCGGACCTACCATTTCTATCTCGGCAAGTTCTCGATCGTGACCGATCCGGCGACCGGCGACCGGGCCGCGGTCCGCGGCGTACCACGGCGCGTGACGGCGCTGCCCAGCGCCACCGCGGTGGCCGTCCCGGCCGGAGACGTCGCCCGGCCGCTCGAGGACTTCAAGCGGCACATCGTCAGTCGGGCGGGCGACGCGCGCCCGCTCACCGCGAGGCCCCGGCCGCTGCTGCCCTTCGCCTCGGCCGTCGTGCCGACGACCGGGACGAGCGAGAACAAGCAGGAGTTCCGCTTCATCGGCGATCCGAACCCGCCGGGCCCGGTCAATCCCGCGCGGACGCTGATCCGCTGGGTCGAGGCGGACCTCAACCTTCCGGTCACGATGCGCATCAACTCGACGGGCGAGCCCACGGCGCCCACGCTCGGCTTCGACCAGATCCGCGCCGCCATGAAAGCCTGGAGCCGGGTGCCGACCTCGTCCTTCCGGTTCGCCGAAGGGCCGCCGACGACGGCCGGCGGCTTCCAGGGCGGCGACGGCGTCAGCGCGATCTCGTTCCGCGATCCGCTCGGGCAGATCGCCGACCCGATCGGGTGCAGCGGCGCCCTCGCCATCGCCGGCATCAGCCTGGCCAACAATCAGACGACGACGGTCAACGGCCGGGTGTTCAACCGGGCCCTCCAGGGTGATCTCGTCGTCGCCAACGGGTGGGAGGGCTGCTTCGGCATTTTTTACCAGGACGTCGACAACTTCACGGAGGTCATGACCCACGAGCTGGGGCACGTGCTCGGCCTCGGGCACTCAGACGTCACCGCGCTCGATCCGGTCAGCGGGATCGACGGCGCAACGATGGAGCCCTTCGCCCACTTTGACGGCCGGGGCGCGATCCTGCACGCCGACGACGAGGCCGGCGTCAGCTTCATCTACCCGGGGCGGACGTTGACGATCCAGAAATCTGGCAATGGCGACGGGACGATCACGAGCGTCACCGACGGCATCGACTGCGGCACCGAATGCGCCGCCGGCTTCGCGCCGAACGGCGTCGTCACACTGACGGCGACGCCCGCCCCCGCGTCGTCGTTCGCGGGCTTTGTCGAGGCGGGGTGTGCAAGCCCGGTCGTGATGAGCACGGACCGGACCTGCACGGCTCGCTTCGTCAGCGATCCCGACCTCGTGATCAGCGCGATCGCGGGACCCGCGGCGGCGTCCCCGGGCACGACGGTGGTCCTCGACAACACGGTGAGGAACAACGGCCTGGCGGCGGGCGCGTTCACCGTCGGCCTCTACCTCTCGAACTCCTCCAGCGTGACCACGCTGGACCGACAGCTCACCACCCGGCGGGTCACGAGCGGTCTGGCGACGAACGCGACATCGGCGGACGCCAGCAGTGTGCTGATCCCTGCCGACGTCGCGCCCGGTAGCTACTTCCTGGGCGCCATCGCCGACATCGGCCACGAAGTGAACGAGGTTGGCGGCGAGAGTAACAACGCCGCCTCGACCGCGATCGTGGTCGCCCGGCCGGACCTCGTGGTCGCGACGCTGACGGCGCCGGCGACGGTGGGGGCCGGGCTGCCGATCGCGATCAACACGACCGTGAAGAATCAGGCGACGGCGGCTGTCACCGCGCCCGGGTCGACGCTCGCGTTCTACCTGTCCGCCGACGCCGTGTTCGGCGGTGACGTCCGGCTCGGGGAGACGCGAGCCATTCCCGCGCTGGCCAGGGACGCGACCTCGGCCGGGCCCACGAGCGTCACCATTCCGGCGAACACGCCGGCGGGGACGTACTTCTTGATCGCGGTCGCGGACGATCTCCAGGCGGTCGACGAATCCGACGAAGGCAACAACGCGCGGGCCACCGCGGCGGCGATCGCCATCAGCCGCCCGGACCTGGCCGTGACGTCGGTGACGGTCACGCCCGGGCCGACGTCGCCGGGGATGAACGTGAGCGTGACGCACGTGGTGCGCAACGCCGCGGCGGCCCCCGCCAACGCCCCGGCCTCGACGTCCCGCCTGATCCTGTCCGCCAACAGCACGCTGGGCGACTCCGACGACGTCGACCTCGGCGCCACACCGGTGGCCGCGCTCGATGCCGGTGCCCAGGCGACCGTGACGAAGACCGTGCTGATCCCGGGCGGCACCACGCCGGGCCTGTACCGGGTCTTCGCACGCGCGAACGACGGCAACGTCATTCCGGAAGTCACCACGGCCAACAATGCCGCCTCCACGGCGCAGCCGATCGCGATCGGGGCGGACATCGTGGTGACCGCGGCCACCGCGTCGGTGGCCGCGACGGCGCCGGGTATGCCGGTGAACGTCGCGAACACGGTGAGGAACCAGGGCGGCGCGACGACGACGAGCTTCGACGTTGGGATCTACCTGTCCACGGACCCGGGCTTCGACGCCGGAATGGACGTGCTGCTGGCCACGCGGCGGGTGACCGGCGGCCTCGGCGCCGCGGCGACGTCGGGGCCGGTCGTGACGCCGGTCGTGATCCCGGCGAACGCGTCGGCGGGAACGTACTTCCTGATCGTGCGCGCGGACGCGAATGGCGAAGTGCTCGAGGTGGACGAGACGAACAACGGGCGCGTGACGTCGGCGATCCAGGTCGTCAGGCCCGACCTCGCCGTCCTGTCCGTGTCGTCGGTGACGGCGCCGGGAGGCGCGACGGCGGGCATGAACCTGAGCGTCACCCACGTGGTCAAGAATCTGGCGGCAGCGGCCGGGGTGGCAGCCGGGACGACCTCGAAGCTCTACCTGTCGGGCGACGTGACGCTGGACGCGGGCGACATGGAGCTCGCCAGCGTGGAGGTGGCGCCGCTCGCCGGCGGGGCAATGGCGACGGTGACGAAGCTGATCACGATCCCCGTCGGAACCCAGCCCGGACCCTACTTCGTCATCGCCCAGGCGAACGCGACCCATACGGTGAAGGAGGCGGACTCCCCGCAGCAGGCCAACAACGTCAAGGCGACCGCGATGCCGATCGCCGTCGTGGGACCTGACCTGATCGTGACGGCGGCCAGCGCGACACCGGCGGCGACGGCACCGGGGCTGACCGTGAACGTCAGCAACACGGTGAAGAACCAGGGAGGCCAGGCGGCCGGCGGCTTCGACGTCGGCGTCTATCTCTCCGACAATGGCACCTACGACGCGGGCATGGATCGGCTGCTCGCGACGCGGCGGGTGACGGGGCTGGCCGCCGGGGCGACGTCCGGGCCGGTGGTGACGCCGGTCGTGATTCCGAGCAACGCTTCGGCGGGGACGTATTTCCTGGTCGTGCGCGCGGACGCCGGCGGTGAGGCGCTCGAGGCCAGCGAGGCGAACAACGCGCTGGCGACCGCGGCAGTCCGGATCGTGCGGCCAGACCTCACGGTGTTGTCGGTGACGGCCCCGGCGGCGACGGCGCCGGGCATGAACGTGAGCGTCGGTCACGTCGTGAAGAACCTGGCGCTGGCACCGGGCGGGGCGTCGAGCTCGACGTCCCGGCTGTACTTGTCGACGGACGCCACGTTGGACGTGGGGAGCGACATCGCGCTGGCTGACGCGGTGGTGAGCGCGCTGGGCGGCGGCGGGATGGCGACGGTGTCGAAGGCGGTGACAATCCCGGGCGGCACGGCGCCGGGGTCGTACTGGATCATCGCGCAGGCGAACGCGACCAACGCGGTGCAAGAGACGGATTCTCCCGCGCAACCGAACAACGTGAAGGCGACGGCCACCCCGATCCTGGTGGGCCCGGACCTCCTCGTGACCGTGGCGACGGCGTCACCGCTCGCGACGGCGCCCGGGAAGACGGTGAGCGTGGCGAACACGGTGAAGAACCAGGGCGGCGCCACGTCCCCGGCGTTCGACGTGGGATTCTATCTGTCGACCGACAATGTCCTCGGCGGCGACGTCCTCCTGACGACGCGCCGGGTGACGACCGGGCCAGCGGCCGGCGCTCTCTCCACGTCGACGACCCCGGTGACGATCCCGAGCAACGTCTCGGCGGGCACGTACTTCGTGATCGTGCGAGCGGATCTCAACGGTGAGGTGTCGGAGGCCAGCGAGGGGAACAACGTGCTGGCGACGGCGGCCATCCAGGTCGTGCGGCCGGACCTCTCCGTGATCTCCGTCACGGGCCCGGCGGTGGCCGCAGCCGGCAGGAGCGTGAGCGTCAGTCACCTCGTGAGGAACCTGGCGCCGGCGGCGGGCGGGGCCCCGAGCTCGACGTCCCGGCTGTACCTGTCGACCGACCCGGCGCTCGACGTCCCTGGCGACGCGGTGCTGGGCGATGCAACGGTCGGCGCGCTGGCGGGCGGCGGGCAGGCAACGGTGACGAGGACGGTGACGATCCCGGGCGGGACGGCCCCGGGGCCATACTGGATCATCGCGCGGGCGAACGTCGACGGCGCGGTGCAGGAGACGGACTCGCCGGCGCAGGCCAACAACGTCAAGGCGACGGCGACCGCGATCGTTGTCGGTGCGGACCTCGTGGTGTCGGCGACGACGGCGACTCCGGTCGTGGTGGCGCCCGGCCTCAACGTGTCGGTGACGAACACGATCAGGAACCAGGGCGGGGCGGCGGCCGGGGCGTTCGACGTGGGGTTCTATCTGTCGACCGACAATGTCTTCGGCGGCGACACGCTGCTGACGACGCGCCGGGTGACGACGGGCCTCGCGGCCGGCGCCGTCTCGACCGCGGCGACGCCGGTGATGATCCCGAGCAACGTCTCGGCGGGGACGTACTTCGTGGTCGTCCGAGCCGATCTCAACGGCGAGGCGCCCGAAGCGAACGACGCGAACAACGTGCTCCCGACGGGGGCCGTGCAGGTGGTGCGACCGGACCTCACGGTCCTGTCGCTGGCGACGCCGGCGGCAACGGCGCCGGGGCTGACCGTGAGTGTCAGTCACGTCGTGAAGAATCTGGCGCTGGCGCCGGGCGCGGCGTCGACCTCGACGTCCCGGCTGTACCTGTCGACCGACCCGACGCTGGACGTCCCGGGCGACGTGGTGCTGGCCGACGCGCCCGTCGGCGTGGTGGCCGGCGGCGGGATGGTGACGGTCACCAGGACGGTCCAGATACCTCCGGCCACGACGCCGGGGCTGTACTGGGTGATCGCGCGGGCAAACGCGACGAACACCGTGCGGGAAGCGGACGCGCCGACGCAGGCGAACAACGTCAAGGCGGCGGCCGCGCCGCTCACGGTCGGGGCCGACCTCCTCGTGACGGCGGCGACGCCGGCGCCGCTGGTGACCGCGCCGGGGATGAAGGTCGGCGTCACGACCACGGTGAGGAACCAGGGCGGGGTGGCGGCCGGGGCGTTCGACGTGGGGCTCTACCTGTCGACGAACAACACCCTCGAGGTCGGAGTCGACACGCTGCTGGCGACGCGCCGGGTGACGGGTCTGGCGCCGGCGGCGGTATCGACCGCGGCGACGCCGGTGACAATTCCGAGCAACATCTCGGCGGGGACGTACTTCGTGATCGCCCGGGCGGACGCCACCGGGAGCGCGCCGCAGGAGGTGGCCGAGGCCGACGAGACGAACAACGCGCGGGCGACCGTGGTGATCCGGGTCGTGCGCGGGGATCTGTCGATGCAGAGCGTGACGGCGACCCCGGCGGCGGTTGCGCTCGGCGCCAACGTCAGCGTGACGCAGACGATCAAGAACGTCTCGTCATCGCCGGGAGGGACGTCGGCGACGACGTCACGCCTGTACCTGTCCGATATCCCGTCACCGATCGGGGTGACGAGCAAGCCGGTGCTGGGTGACGTGGCGGTACCGCCGATCGCGGGCGGGGCCACGGTCTCGGTGACGAGATCCCTGCCGCTTCCACCGGGCACGCTGCCGGGGAGGTACTGGATCTACGCCCAGGCCAACGCGGTGAACCCGGTCGAGGAAGGGGGGATCCCGGAGCAGATCAACAACCTGCAACGGACGCTCGTTCCGGTCGTCGTGGGCCCTGACCTGACGGTGACGGCCCTGACGGTGCCGCCGGCGGCCCTGCGCAACGTCCCGTTCTCGGTGGTGACGACCGTGAAGAACCTGGGCGGCCAGACGGCCAACACCTCCGGGGTCAGATTCTTCCTGTCGTTGTCCGGCGCCCTCGACGGCACCGAGATCCCTCTGGGGGTGACCAGCACGGCCATGCTCGCCCCGGGCGCGTCCGTCACCACGACGACGCGGATCACGTTGCCCGGCAACACGTCGGCCGGCGGCAAGTTCCTCCTGGCTCGAGCCGACGCGGACCTCCAGGTCGCGGAGGCTGACGAAGCGAACAACATCCTCGTCAAGAGCTTCAACGTGACGGCCTCCAGCCTGCCATTGGCGGAAATTCCGACAGCGGCCGGGCGCGCGATCGTGGTGCCGGCGTTCAACTCGGTCAGTTCACACCCAGCCGCGAATGCTCGCTGGCTCCAAAGTGACCGACGCGGCCCGTGGGCCGGGCGCGGTGCTCGTCGCGAGTTCTTTAGTTCCAACGACCTATGAGGTAACGTGCCGAGCTGATTTTCTGGCCGAGGTGTTGCAGTCGTTGCAACGGTCGCCGTGACTCTGCTAATACTGAGAAACGCCCGATCGTGAATCGACAACGTCGCGCCGTAGCGGTTCGGGCGGTCATCGCCGCCAGCATTCGTGCTCTCGCCTTCCACCCGGCGCGAGCGGTTACCTCTCCGGTGGACGTGCTCGGTCGCCTCCGCTGACGTTTGCGCCGACTCTGTGACCGCATCGCTCGGCGAGGCTCGCGCCGGCTTCTCGGCGCAGGGGTCCTCGTGCTCACCATGACCGGTTGCGCCGGCGCCGCGCAGGCGACCGGAGTCACGCCCGAGCTGCGTGGGAAGGCGCAAACCCAGGGCACCGTCCTGGTCATCGTCACCCTGCGCGTGCCCGAGGGCGCCTCCCCCGCCACCGTCGCTGCCGTGAAGAAGTCCGTCATCGCCGAGATCGCATCCACGCGCCATCGGGTCGTCCGGGAGCTCGCCGGCCTTCCCCAGATGGCGCTCGAAGCTTCCGACGACACGCTTCGCTTACTGGGGGCTTCCCCGCACGTGCTGCGGATCGCCGAGTCGATCCCTCTTCCTCCCACGAGGTAAACGCGCAATGAGGCTTCGGCTCCTGTCGATGGCGGTGCTGGTTTCCCTGCTCATGGTCTCGCTCGCCAGCCGGGGTGTTCGGAGCGAGCCGGCGACGGTCGCCGAGGAACTGCACGCGCAGGCGGCGGCCCGGGGGACCGTGCGGGTCATCGTGCGGCTGAACGCGCCGTTCGTTCCGGAGGGGCATCTGGGCTCGGCGGCGCACGTCACCAGTCAGCGCCAGATGCTCTCGGGCGTCCAGGCGACGGTGCGCAGCCAGCTCCAGGGCGTCCGTCATCGGGTCGTGCGCCAGTTCGGGGGCCAGCTGCCTCTGATGGCGATCGAGGCCAGTCCCGAGGCGCTCCAGATGCTCGCGAGCCTTCGAGGCGTCGTCGCCGCGGTGTACGAGGACCACGCCTTCGCCCCCAGCCTGGCGCAGAGCATTCCGCTGATCAATGCCAATGACGTCTGGAATGCCGGCTTCGACGGCACCGGCCAGATCGTCGCCATCCTCGACACCGGCGTGCAGAAGGACCACGCGTACTTCGCAGCGGGGGGCGGCAAGGTCATCGCGGAGGCGTGCTTCTCCAGCAACGGCGTGAATATCTCCAGCGCCTGCCCGGGCGGTGTCGAGTTTTCGGGCGCCGCCGGCTCGGGGCTGCCGTGCACCCTGACCGGCTGCAACCACGGCACCCACGTCGCGGGGACGGCGGCCGGCGCCGGGGCGACATCCTCGGGAGTCGCCAAGGGCGCGAAGATCATCGCCATCCAGGTCTTCTCCCAGTTCGGCGCCTTCCATCCGAGCTGCCCCAGCGCGGCGCCCTGTGTCCTGAGCTTCATCTCGGACCAGCTCGAAGCCTTGAACTACGTCCACGCCCAGCGGCTGATCTTTCCAGGCCATCGGATCGCCGCGGTGAACATAAGCATCGGGGGCGGGGAGTTCCTTGGGCCCTGCGACTCTGACCCCATCGTGCCGGACTATGTGTTGGCCATCGATCAGCTGCGGGCGCCGCACCCGACCGATCCGATCGGGGATCGTGGCGTCGCGACGGTGATCTCGGCGGGCAACAATGGGCTCGGCCCCAACGGAGGGTTCACCGATGCGCTGAGCGCCCCAGCGTGCATCTCCTCCGCGATCCCGGTTGCCTCGTCGACGAAGAGCGATGTGGTCTCCAGCTTCTCGAACATGGCGTCGCCGACGATCTTCCCCAACATCCTGTTCGCCCCGGGCTCCAGCATCAGCGCGCCGGTCCCTCCGGGCCCTGACAACCTCGGCGTCCTCAGCGGCACCTCGATGGCCGCCCCCCACGTGGCGGGCGCATTCGCGGTCCTTCGCGAGATCGAGCCGACCGCGAGCGTCGATTCACTGATCACCCTGCTCAAGAACACGGGACGCACTATCACCGACACGCGCACCCCATGTCCCGTCGTCTGCGCCGGCGGCTTCTCCGCGCCCCGCATCGACCTCCTCGCGGCCGCGGCCTTCCTGGCCCCGCCGAACCTGGTCGTCCAGACGCTCACCGCGCCCACGGCGGGCATCCCGGGCGCCAACATCAGCGTCACCACGAGCGTCCGGAACATCGGCATCGGCCAGGCGGACGCCTCGAACGTCAAGATCTACCTGTCCAGCGACAACACCATAACCACGGGCGACACGCTCCTCGGCACCATCGCGGTCCCGTCGCTCAACGGCAGCGTGACGAGCCCGGGGGCGACCCTGACCATGCCGATCCCGCTGGCCACGACGCCGGGCGTCTACTTCATCGGCGCCATCGCCGACGCGGACGGGCAGGCCGACGAGACCAGCGAAGCGGACAACACGAAGGCCTTCGGGCCGGTCCAGATCGCGCTGCCCGACCTGACGGTGACGACGATCGCCGCCACGCCGGGGGCGATCGCCCCGGGCCTGAACGTGAGCGTGACGCATACGGTGAAGAACCTGGCCGCAGCGCCCGGCCACGCGCCGGCCTCGACCTCGCGGCTGTATCTCTCCAGCGATGCCCTGTTCGGCAGCGACGTGTCGCTTGGCACGGTGGCGGTCCCGGCCCTCACGGCCGGCGCCTCCATGTCGGTGACCAAGAGCGTGACGATCCCGGGCAACACGTCGGCCGGGCAGTACTGGATCTTCGCCGCGGCCAACGACGGCGGGACCTTCACGGAGCCGGGCACGAGCAACAACACCCTCGGTACCTCGACCCCGATCCTGGTGGGTCCGGATCTGCTGGTGACGGCGGCGACGGCGGCCCCGCTGGCGACGGCGCCGGGCATGAACGTGAGCATCACGAACACGGTCAAGAACCAGGGCGGGGCGGCGGCCGGGGCGTTCGATGTGGGCTTCTACCTGTCGAGCGACAACGTGTTCGGCGGCGACACGCTCCTGGCGACGCGCCGGGTGACCGGGCTGGGGGCGGGCTTGATATCCACCGCCACCACCCCCGTGACGATCCCGAGCAACTTCTCGGCGGCCACGTACTTCGTCATCGTCCGTGCGGACACCGCGGGGACGCCGGGCGAGGTGGTCGAGGCCAACGAGGGGAACAACGAGCGGGCGACGGCGGCGATCCAGGTGGTGAAGGCGGATCTCACGGTGCTCTCGGTGACCGCACCGGCGGTGATGGCGCCCGGAATGAACGTGAGCGTGAGTCACGTGGTGAAGAACCTGGCGCCGGCGGCGGGCAAGGCGCCGGGCTCGACGTCGCGGCTGTACCTGTCGACGGACGCGACGCTGGAGGTGGGCAGCGACACGGTCCTGGGTGACGCGCCGGTCGGGGCGCTGGCGGGCCTGGCGCTGGCGACGGTGCCAAGGACGGTGACGATCCCGGGCGTGACGGCACCCGGCCAGTACTGGATCTTCGCGCAGGCGAACTTCAACGGGGTCGTGCAGGAGGCCGACAGTCCCACGCTCGCCAACAACGTCAAGGGTACGACGGCGCCGATTCTCGTTGGGCCCGATCTGCTGGTGACGGCGGCGACGGCGGCCCCGCTGGCGACGGCGCCGGGCATGAACGTGAGCATCACGAACACGGTCAAGAACCAGGGCGGGGCGGCGGCCGGGGCGTTCGATGTGGGCTTCTACCTGTCGAGCGACAACGTGTTCGGCGGCGACACGCTCCTGGCGACGCGCCGGGTGACCGGGCTGGGGGCGGGCTTGGTATCCACCGCCACCACCCCCGTGACGATCCCGAGCAACTTCTCGGCGGCCACGTACTTCGTCATCGTCCGTGCGGACACCGCGGGGACGCCGGGCGAGGTGGTCGAGGCCAACGAGGGGAACAACGAGCGGGCGACGGCGGCGATCCAGGTGGTGAAGGCGGATCTCACGGTGCTCTCGGTGACCGCACCGGCGGTGATGGCGCCCGGAATGAACGTGAGCGTGAGTCACGTGGTGAAGAACCTGGCGCCGGCGGCGGGCAAGGCGCCGGGCTCGACGTCGCGGCTGTACCTGTCGACGGACGCGACGCTGGAGGTGGGCAGCGACACGGTCCTGGGTGACGCGCCGGTCGGGGCGCTGGCGGGCCTGGCGCTGGCGACGGTGGCGAAGACGGTAACGATCCCCGGCGTAACGGCACCCGGCCAGTACTGGATCATCGCGCAAGCGAACGCGACGAACGTGGTACAGGAGTCGGACTCGCCGACCCAGGCCAACAACATACGGGCGACCGCAACGCCGGTTCTGGTGGGGGCGGATCTGCTGGTGACGGCGGCGACGGCGGCCCCGCTGGCGACGGCGCCGGGCATGAACGTGAGCATCACGAACACGATCAAGAACCTGGGTGGGGCGCCGACCGGTGCGTTCGATGTCGGCTTCTACTTGTCGACCGACAACGTGTTCGGCGGTGACCTGCTCCTGACGACGCGCCGGGTGAGCATGGGCCTCGCGGCCGGCGCCCTCTCGACGGCGATGACCCCGGTGACGATCCCGAGCAACTTCTCGCCGGCGACGTACTTCGTCATCGTCCGGGCCGACCCCAACGCTGAGGTATCGGAGGCCAACGAGGGGAACAATCTCCTGGCGACGGCGGGCATCCAGGTGGTGCGTCCGAACCTGACGGTGCTGTCGGTGACGGCGCCGGCGTTTGCGGCGCCGGGGATGAACGTGAGCGTGAGCCACGTGGTGAAGAACCTCGCCCTTCCCGCGGGTGCGGCACCGAGCTCAACGTCCCGGCTGTACCTGTCGGCCGACGGAACGCTGGATGTGGGCGACGTGGAGCTGGGGGACGCGACGGTGGGCGCGCTGGCCGGCGGCGCGCTGGCCACGGTACCGAAGACGGTGACGATCCCCGGGGGAACCGCGGCCGGGAAGTACTGGGTCTTCGCGCAGGCGAACTTCACCGGAGTCGTGCAGGAGGCGGATTCGCCGACGCTGGCCAACAACGTGACGGGCACGGCCAAGCCGATCTTCGTGGGGCCGGACCTGATCACGACCGCCGCCACCGTAGCGCCCGTTGCCACGGCGCCCGGGAAGACGGTCAACCTCACCAGGACGGTGAAGAACCAGGGCGCGCAGGCGTCGGGGCCGTTCGACGTCGGCGTGTACCTGTCGACGGACAACACGTTCGGCGGAGACGCTCTGCTGACGACGGGGCGGGTGTCGCCGGGTCTGCTGCCGGGGGCGACGTTCACGGGCGTCTTCTCGGTGCCGATTCCGAGCAACCTGTCGACCGCCACGTATTTCCTGATCGTCCGCGCCGATAGCGCGGGGACGCCGGGTGAGGTGGTCGAGGCCGACGAGACCAACAACACGCGGGCGACGGTCGGCATTCAGGTGGTGCGGCCCGACCTGTCGGTGACGGCGGTGACGGCACCGGCGGTCACCGCGCCCGGGGCGAACGTGAGCGTGAGCCACGTGGTGAAGAATCTGGCGCCGGCGGCGGGCGGGGCGCCGAGCTCCACGTCGCGGCTGTATCTGTCGACCGACGCGATTCTCGACGTGGGGAGCGACACCGCCCTCGTCGACGCGACGGTGGTGGCGCTGGCGGGCGGGGCGATGGCGACGATGCCGAGGACGGTGACGATCCCGGGCGGGACCGCTCCCGGCCTGTACTGGATCATCGCGCAGGCGAACGCGACGAACACCGTGCTGGAGGCAGACTCGCCGGGCCAGGCGAACAACGTCAAGGCGACGGCCGCGCCGATCCTCGTCGGCCCCGATCTCGTGGTGACCGCGCTCACGACAACCACCACCCTGGCGTCACCGAACTTCACGTTCCCGGTGACGACCACGGTGAAGAACCAGGGCGGCCAGGCCGCCAGCGGGTCGGTCGTCCGATTCTTCCTGAACACGAGCAACACGCTGGATCTCGGGAGCCCCGTTCCAATGGGCGTGACGGCGACCGCCACGCTCGCCCCCGGCGCGTCGGTGACCAGGATCACGCGGCTCACGGTGCCGGCCAACACGTCGGTCGGCAGCTACTTCGTCCTCGCCCAGGCCGACGGCAGCTCGCCGGTAGTGCCGGAGGCGAACGAGACGAACAACGTGCGAGCGACCGCCGCGGCGATCAACGTCCAGCTCCCGAACCTCCAGATCATTTCGCTGGCGCCGCCGTCGGCGTCGATTCGCGGCAAGATCACGGGGGCGCCGGCGGGCTCGGTCGTGGTGAAGAACACCGGCCTGGGCCCCTCGGCGCCGTTCGTCGTGCAGGTATTCGCCAACCGTGACGACGGTAGCCCTGGGGCGCAGGACCCGGGGACGGGTGACGTGATCTTCACACGCGCGGTGCCGATGCTGGCGCCGAACGCGCAGACGACCGTCAGCGGTCCTGTCATCGTGCCGGAAGGAACACTCCCGGACGTTCGCCTGGCCGGCAACTACTACATGTCGGCGATCGCGGACGCCGCCGGCGTGACCATGGATCCGTCGACCGGCAACAACGCGATGACGTGGCTCACCAAGAAGATCCCCGTGCTGCCGGACATGACCAAGCTGCAGAACGCGGCGGTCAACATCTCGCTGACACCTGACTGCGGCATTGCCACTCTGACCCTCGATGGGCCCTTCAGCGTTACCAACCAGACGCTGGCGAACCCGTCGAACTTCGCCGGGACGGTGGTGCTCACCGACAATGTCGGCGGCAGCGGCTTCGTTCAGCGCTACAACGTGACGGGCAACGTGCAGGCCGTCGATGTCGGTGGCACCGCCGGCAGGATCCTGTCGTCGTTCACCTACACGGCGACGATCGCCAACGACTTCGCGTCCAGCGGTAGCGGCAGCATCAACGGGGCGGCGCCGGCCCTGAACTTCACCGGTGGGTCCATCAGCGGGCAGCAATCTGGCCTCCCGACCTGCACGTTCACCGGCAGCATCGACATCGTCCGGTGATGGCATGGTGAGGCGGTGCCACCGTCAATGGATCGCGGCGCTCGCGGTCGGCGTCGTGGCGATGATGTCGGCGCGGGCGCCGGCTCAGGCGCAGACGCTGTCTACCGCGGATCTCGCGGGCACGTGGTCGGTGTTCCAGCTCGCGACGCCGGCGACGAACGTCACCGGGGCGGCCGTCCGCTCGTACAACGGCACGCTGACCTTCGACGAGGCCGGGCTCGTCACCGCGGGCATTCTCACCGACGATCTGTTCATCGTGTACGACGTCGCCGGAACGTTCACGCTCTCGGCGACGGGCCTGCTGGATGGAGCGGTGACGCTCGATGACGGCGTGAACGCACCGGGAGCGCTCGACGTGCGCGAGGCCCGGATCCTCCTCAACAAGCACACGATCGTCGGGGCCTCGACCGTGTTCGGCAACCCCGGACTGTTCACCTTCGTCAAGCTCGCCGCCGGCCAGACGTTCGGGCTCAACGACGACCTTGCCGGGGATTGGACCTACCACGAGATCACGCCCAGCAATCTGCTGACTCCCAACACACCCGGTGACGCGACCTGGGTGAAGGGCGACATCACCTTCCATGAATTGAACGGGTGCACGGAAGCCGACCTCGCGCTGGCCGACGGCACTCCGCGAGCGCAGCGGAACGGGGATCCCCAAAGCTTTGGCTGATCGACCCTCAGTGGCGGCGGCGCCGTCACGGGGACGAACGCGACCTTCGACAGCCAGATCACGACCGACGCATCGGGGACGCCGCCGCGCGACCTGATCCTCGGTCTCACCAACGCCGCCGCCGTCGGTGCTCCCGGCATGGTTGTGATGTCCAAGCTCCAGCCCGGCGCCCCGAGCACGACCTTCGCCCCGGCCGATCTCGCCGGCCCCTGGCGCGTGTACCTGCAGCGGGTCGAGAGCAAGCTGTCGGCCGGGACGTGGCAGGTCGGCCAGACGACGTTCGGCGCCACCGGCCTCCTCACGGGCGGCAGCCTGCAAGACATGGCCAGCGCCACGACGACGCTCACCACGGGCTCGCTTCTGGTCAGCGCGAACGGCAGCGTGAGCGGCACCCTGGCGGCGGGCCCCGGCGTGACGGTCGACCGCTACACGATCACCGGTACGATGCGCGCCGCCAAGGACCTCATCACCGGCGTCGTCACGGCCCAGATCGCCGGGCCACCGGCGCAGACCCACTACGGAATCGTGACACTGGTGCGCGAGGTCGCGCTCCTCGACATCGCGCAGAGCGCCTATAGCGTGACCGAGGGCGGGACCGCGACGGTCACGGTGCTGCGCAGCGGCAACCGCACCCGCCCCTCGACGGTCACCTACCTCGCCAGCGGCGGCACTGCCCCGGGCGCCGACTACCAGCCCGCGGCCGGCACCCTCTCGTTCGCGCCAAACGCCGGCAGCGCGATCTTCACGGTCAAGACGAACCCGAACACGCTGGTCGACGGCAACCGCAGCGTCAACCTCGTTCTCACCGCCGCCGGCGGCACCGGCGCCCTGCTCGGCACGACGACGGCGGCGACGCTGAACATCGTCGACGAGGACAAGGGGGGCACCGTCAAGCTCGGCGCAGCGACGTATACCGTGGCCGAGGCCGGCAAGACCGTCGGGATCACGCTCCAGCGCTCGCTCGGCGCCGCCTCCGGGGTCGTGGTGCAGTTCGCGACCAGCGACGGCACCGCCGAAGCCGGACGCGACTACACGGCGACCAGCGGCAGCGTCACGTTCAACGCGGGCGAGACGACCAAGACCGTCCACGTGCCGATCACGAACACCACCGTCGTGGACGGCAGCCGTACGTTCACGTTCGAGCTGACCGGCGCGACCCCGCCCGGAACGGTGATCGGAACGCCGGACTCCGCCTTGGTCACGATCACCGACAACGACGTGGCGGGCGCGCTGCAGTTCAGCGCGGCGGCCTACTCGGTGACCGAGCCGGCAGCGGTCACGGCCACCGCCGTGATCACGGTGAGCCGTGCGGGCGGCACCGCCGGCGGCGTCCTCGTCAGCTTCACGACCGCCGACGGCACCGCCACGGCGGGCCCGGACTACACCGCGGCCTCCGGCACGCTGAGCTTCGGCGCCGGCAACACGTCGGCCACGTTCAGCATCCCGATTGCCGCCGACGCGCTGGTGGAGGGCGACGAGACGGTGCTGCTGACCCTGACCGACCCGCTGGGCGGGGCGACGCTCGGCGCCCAGAAGACGGCGCTGCTGACGATCAGGGACGCCCAGCGCGGCCTGCAGTTCAGCGCCTCGAACTACACGGTGAACGAGAGCCAGGCGACCGCGACGATCACCGTCGCCCGGAGCGGTCCGACCACCGGCAGTGCGACGGTCGGCTACTCGACGAGCGACGGCACCGCCGTCGGGGGGACGCACTACACGCCGACCTCCGGTGTCCTCACGTTCGCCAGCGGCGCGACGAGCAAGACCTTCGCCGTGAAGGTCCTGCCGGACAAGGTGGTGGCCGGGCCAAAGACCGTGCTGTTGCTCCTGAGCACGCCCCTGCCGGACCCCGACATGCAGCTCGGAGCGCGCAGCGCCGCGGTGCTGACGATCAACGACGTCGACGTGGCGGGGACGGTCAAGCTCGGGGCGGCCACGTACTCCGTGAAGGAGTCGCTGGCGGCGGCCACGATCACGGTCACACGCAGCGGCGGCACCGCCGGCGGCGTCACCGTGAAGTACGCGACGGCCGATCAGCCGGGCGACCCCGGCCCGACCAAGGCGCAGGTGAGCGTGGACTACGAGGAGGCCACCGGCACCCTGACCTTCGGGCCGGGCGAGACGACCAAGACGATCCTCGTCCCCATCACCGGCGACGCGCTGGTGGAAGGCAACGAGACGTTCCTGTTCCAGCTCAGCGATCCCCAGGGCGGCGCCACGCTCGGCTCGCCGTCCACCGCCGTGGTGACGATCACCGACGACGACCAGGGCGGGGTCATCCAGCTCCAGGCGGCGACCTTCTCGGTGACCGAGCCGGCCGCGGTGTCCACGACGGCGACCATCAAGGTCACGCGCACGGGCACGAACCTCGCCGGCGGCGCGAGCGTCCAGTTCGCGACCAGCAACGGGACCGCCACGTCCGGGCCCGACTACGTCGCGACGGTCACGACCCTCGTGTTCGGGGCGGGCGAGACCTTCAAGAACGTGCCGATCCCGGTCCTCCCCGACGCCGACGCGGAGGGCAACGAGACGGTGGGGATCACGCTGTCGAATCCCGGCGGCGGCGCCACCCTCGGCGCGCTGACGAGCGGCGTGCTGACGATCGTCGACGCCACGCAGTCGACCCGCTTCAGCGCGTCCACCTACAGCGTGACGGAGGGAGCCGTGGCCAGCATCACGGTCCTGCGCGGCGGGCCGCTCACCGGTGTGCTGAAGGTGGACTACTCGACGAGCGACGGCACCGCCAGCGTGAACACCGACTACAAGGCCGCCGCCGGCACCCTGACCTTCAGCGCGAACGTCGCATCGCGGACGTTCACGGTGCCGACGATCAACACCGCGGCCGTCGATGGCGATCGCACCGTCAACCTCACGCTGACCGCCGTCCTCGGCGGCGCGCCGGTCAGCTCACCCAGCACGGCGACGCTCACGATCGCGGACAACGACGCGCCCGGCACGCTCCAGTTCGGCGCGGCGACCTACGCCGTTGCCGAGGGCGGGATGTCACCGGTGATGATCACGCGGACCGGCGGCAGCGGCGGGACGGTCCTGGTCGGCTGGAGCGTCCAGGGCGGCGGTACGGCCACGGCGGCGCAGGACTTCACCCCGGCCGGCGGGACGCTCACGTTCGGGCCCGGCGTGACCAGCCTGCGAGTCCCGCTGACGATCGTGAACGACACGCTGGCCGAGGACGCGGAAACGGTGAACCTGGCGCTGGCGCTGAGCGGCTCGCCGCCGGCCGGCGCCACCGTGGGCGCCCAGGCGACGACGGTCCTGACGCTCACCGACAACGACAACGGGGGCGCGATCCGCTTCGCCAGCGCCACCGCGACGGCCGCGGAGAACGTCGCCGGCGGCAAGATCAACCTCACGGTCACGCGCACGGGCACCGCGCTCGCCGGCGGGGTGCTGGTGGACTACGCGGCCAGCGGCGACACCGCCGCTGTCAACCTTCCGATGGGCGTGCTGACGTTCGCGGCGGGCCAGCTCTCGCTCATGCTCCCCGTGCCCATCGTCAGCAACGGGATCGCCGAGGCCGACCGCACGGTCGTCGTGACGCTCAGCAATCCGCGCTCGAGCGGTATCGCCACCGGCGCCAACGCGCCCACGATCACCGCTGTCCCGGCCGTCCCCGCCACGACCCTCACGATCGTCGACGACGAGCCACGCCTGCAGTTCGGCGACACGAACTTCAACGTGACCGAGGGCGGGACGGCGACGATCACCGTCGTGAGGACGGGCTCGCTGGCGGGACAGGTGACGGCCGGCTTCACGACCGCCGACAGCACGGCGCTGGCCGGCGTGGACTACACGACCAGCGCCGGGACCCTG
The DNA here is from genome assembly GCA_963743355.1 of uncultured Candidatus Rokubacteria bacterium. Classification (GTDB taxonomy): domain Bacteria; phylum Methylomirabilota; class Methylomirabilia; order Rokubacteriales; family CSP1-6; genus AR5. Next base: position 1,116,414 of record CAVUPM010000001.1, on the reverse strand, counting down.
ACGTTCGGACCGAACGTGGCCAAGCAGACGTTCAGCGTGGCGACCGCCGACGACCCGGCGGCCACGGGGAGTAAGATCGCCGCCTTGCAGCTCACGCTCGGCACCGGCGCCTCGCTCGGTGCGCGCAGCAGCGCGACGTTGACGATCCAGGACGGCGACTCCGCCGGCGTCGTGCAGTTCGCGGCAGCCGCCTCCAGCGTCGTCGAGGGCGGGACCGTGCGCCTGAGCGTCACGCGGACCGGCGCGAGCCTCACGGGCGGCGTCACCGTCGGGTGGTCGGCGACCGGCGGGTCGGCCACCGGCACCGACGACTACTCGCCGCTGTCCGGGACCCTGACCTTCAACGCCGGTGTGAGCACCCAGAACCTCGACATCGCGGCGGCTGCCGACGCCCTGGTCGAGGGCACCGAGACCATCATCCTCAGCCTGAGCCCGCCGACCGGGGGCGCCACCCTCGGCGCCGCGAGCATGGCGACGATCTTCGTCATCGACGCCCAGCAGAGTGTGGGATTCGGCAAGGCCGAGTTCACAGTCGGCGAGACGACGCCGCAGGCGGTCATCTCGGTCGTCCGATTCGGCGTGCCCACGGGCACGATCACCGTCAACGCGACCACGGTGACGGCGACCGCGGTCCCGGGGCTGGACTATACGGAGACGGGCCGGACGCTGACGTTTGCCGCCGGCGAGACGCTCAAGACCCTGAACGTGCCGATCCTGACCGCCAACGCGCTCACCCGAAACGGCAACCGGGTGGTGGGCCTGGAGCTGAGCAATCCAGTCGACGCTGCTCTGGGTGCGGCCGACTCGGCCACGCTGACGATCATGGACTTTCGGCCCGACCTTCTCGTCACCGCGGTCAGCGCACCCTCGTCGGCGCTCACCGGCAAGGTCGTGTCGGCGCCCACCACGGTCCGCAACCTGGGGACCGTGGCGGCGCCCGCCTTCCGGGTCGGCGTCTTCATTGCCCAGAGCGACAACTCGGCCGGCGCCGGCCAGTTGCTGGCGCTGCGCGACGTGCCGGGGCTGGCGCCCGGGGCCAGCATGAGTCTGCCAACCCAGATCACGATCGCCGAGGACCTGCCGCCCGGTGACTACTTCGTCTCGGCGGTCGCTGACTTCCAGGGCAGCGTCGGCGAGGGCGACGAGAGCAACAACGGCAAGGCCAGCGCCCCCTCGTTCCTGCGCGTCTCGAAGAACCTGACGAAGTTCCAGTCGGCGAGCGCGAGCTTCAGCCTGGGCGACGCCGGGGGCGGCTCCAGCTTGCTCAGCGGGCCGGCGGCGGCCTGCGACGTGGCCGGCTCCGTGGACCTGACGGGCAGCTTCACGATCACCAGCCAGCAGCAGAACACGGCGACCGGCGTGGCCGACCTGACCGGAAGCTTCAACGAGCAGCCGGTCCGGTTCCTGCTGACCTTCACCGGCACCGCCGACGTCAGCAACAACATCGCCGCATCGCTCACGTCGATCGTCGTCAGCGGCGCCTTCAGCGCGACCGGCGTGGGCTCACCGCCCGGCTCGCTCACCGGGACGCTGACCGTCGCCACCCTCAGCGGCAACGCGACGGGCACGATCCAGACGTCGACGGGCGGCGACTGCGTCTTCACCGGTCCGCTGACCGCGATCGGGCAGACCTCCTTCGTGCTCCGGCTGGGCACGCGGACGTCCGTCGGGCAGTTTCGGCTTCCAGAACACGCCCGACGTTCCCTCGTTCGTCACGATGGGCGACTACGCGGCGATGTTCCACGTGCTCTTCGACGACAGCTTCCCCGATCCCGCGGCCGTGCGCTTCACGGGTCCCGCCGGCACCGGCATCACCGGCGCGCCGGCCGACATGGACATGAGCCATAACGACCACGACGACCGGAGCTTCACCTACGTCTCGCCGCCGCGGCCCGGCAGCGCGCCCGGCGGCACGTGGTCGGTGCTCTACAAGGGCGTCGCCCGCACGTTCTCGCTCCCGCCGCTGAGCAATAGCTCGTTCGTCGTGATCTTTCCGACCGTGACCGTCGACGGCAACGGCTTCCTGACCCAGGTGGACTGGGAGTACCGCGACCGCTTCGGCGTCCGGCTGCCCACGATCCCGACCTTCATCGCGGGCGTCCGCGTGCACGCCCATGTCGCGAACGGTGGAGACGACGAGCCGGAGTCGCCGAGCCTGCCTCCGGCGACGACGACCTACACCTTCCCGGGCGTGCGGCCGGTGTGGGCGGAGGTCAAAATGCTCGCGTTCGACTATTCGGACCTGGCCGGCAACGAGTTCCAGCTCCACTACGGGAAGCCGTTCAGCGTCATGGCCGAGACCCGGCTGGAGAACACCTACGGAGAGGGCCGGCCACCGCAGGGCTCCCAGGAGCGCCTGCTGCACATCTTCGTCGACGTGCCCTTCAACTCGGTGGACAGGACGCCATGCTTCGTCCAGGAGCAGCAAGGCCCGAGCCGCTTCGTCAGCGTCGTCAACAACGGAGCGGAGGGACCCTTCGCGAGTCCCACGTGCGTCGACTGGACCGGGACGACGCAGTTCGACGAAGACTTTACGCTGACCGACATCTTCAGCCGGCGCGAACCGCTCAGCGGGCCCGCCCTCAACCAGGGAACCGAGTTCCTGATCAGCGTCAGGCCCGTCGATACGCTCATCCCGACGCAGAATGTGACCGCCACGCTCAGGAACCCGGAAGCCCGGGTGCCCGATGACTTCATCCTCATCCCGAACCCGAGTACGCCGAACCTGGTGCCGACCGGAACGGAGCTCGCCGACGCCAGGCTGGGCCAGAACCAGACGATCAGCTGGACGCTGCCCACGTTCTCGGTCAAGGAAGTCAGGCTGTCGCCGATCGTCATGCTCACGCCGTTCGGGGGCGGGGCGTTCTGCAGCGTGCCGCAACAGTTCCTCAGCCCGACGACGACCCAGGCGACCTTCAAGTTCCCGACGACGTGCTTCACACAGCCGGTGATGTCGGCTCAGGTCTGCGTGTTCTTCCTCGGGGACAACGGCGAGAGCAGCACGGGCTGCTGGTTCTTCCAGGACCCCAATTAGCCGCCCGGCGGCGGCGCCGGGCTAGATCCGCTCGATCGCCTTCAGCCCGGCCGGCACCGGCCTGGCATCGCCCGACAGCTTCGCGCGCGACTGCTTGTCGGTCACCTCCGAGATCTCCGCCTCGCCAACCGTCTCGCGCTGGCCGCCGGCGCTCTCGCGGAAGATCAGCAGCTTCTGGCCGACCGCGGCGCCCTCGGCGGTGCCCACGTTGAGGACGACCTCGCCGCCACCGCCGCCCACCACGCGGGCGCGCAGGGGGAACGTCTTGCGGAGCTTGGCCGCGAGGTCCTTGGCCACGACGTCGGCCACCTGGGCCGTCGACTGGGCCACCGGGAAGCCCTGGGCGACCGAGGCGACCACGGTGGACGTCTCGGTCTCGATGACCCGCAGCGTGAGGGTCCACTCGCTGCCGGCGGCCGCCACCGTGCCGACGGTGATGAGCCGTGCGGAGAGCACGCGCCCGAGCTGCAGCGCGGTCCGCTGATCGACCAGCGCGCTGGAGGAGAGCTTCAGCTCGGCCAGGAGCTTGTCCATGACGGCGCGCTCCACCAGCCGGGCGCGCGTCTGGCTCTCGATGGCCTGGCCGATACGCAGCAGCATGAAGTCGTACTCGCCCTCGCGGAAGGACATCCGGCCCCGGCTCTCGAGCCCCAGCAGGGAGATCGTCAGCGGCGGCGACGTCCAGTCGTCGCGGCCGGCGGCGGGGCGGGCCACATCCCCGCGCTTGAAGCGCGCGGCCAGCTCGTCGACCAGCGCGTCCACGCGCTTCTGCTTGTCGGCGTCCTTGCTGGTGCCTTGGGCGTCGCGCACGTCCTTGAGCAGCGTCTGCACCATGGAGTCGTTGGGATTGATGGCGGCCGCCTTCTCCAGCGTGGTCGCCGCCTCCGCGTACTTGCCCTGGCGACGCAGGAGCGCGCCCATGTTGCTCGCGGCTTCCCAGTTGCGGGGGTCGGTCTCCTGCGCCTTTGCATAGGCCGCCTGCGCCTGGTCGGGCTGCCCCTGCTCGGCGGCCAGCCGGCCGAGCCGGGTGTAGGCGATCGACTTCGGGATGCCGGCGACGCCGGCGTAGGAGACGACCGCCTCGTAGCTCGCCGCCGCCTTCGGCAGATCGCCCTGGAGCGCGACGGTGTCGCCCTGCACCAGAACGCAGCCGGGCCGCCGCGCGTCCTTCTTCTGCGCCTCCGCGCAGAACTTCTGGGCGCTGGCGGAGTCGTTCTGCCGGAGCGCCACCAGGGCCAGGCCCTCGTAGGCCTCGGCCGGCCGCGCGCTCATGGCCGCCTCGAACTCGCGGGCGGCGTCCTGGAGCCGGCCGCCCTCGAGGTGCTTGTACGCCGCCTCCAGGCGCGCGGTGCCGCCGGCGCCGCCCAGCGTGAAGTAGAGCCCGCTCGCCACGGCGACGGCCGCGGCGGCGCCGCCCAGGAGCGCCATGAGCCGCTTGCGGGGGAGCACCGCGGGGCGCGCCGGCACCGACGTCACCGGGGCGGTGATGTACCGGGACGTCGGGTCGCCGTAGAGGACGCAGGCGGCCCACGTGAGCTGGGTCTTGCCGTGACGACGGGCGGCGTCCCGCCGAGCCTCGCGCAGGGCGATGCCGATCGACTGGCCGGTGGCGAGCTGGCGGTAGAACTCCTGGGCGAGCTGGAAGCCGGCCGAGCCCGCCACCGCCCGCAGCGAGGCCACGACGTGCTTCACGCCGGCCGTCTGGATCGCGGTCGCCAGGCCGAACACCGCCGGCTCGCCGTGGCGATTGCGCCCGGCTCCACCGTCGGCCTCGCAGGCGGTGACGAACACCAGTCGCGGTACGGTGGCGCCGCTCGGCAGCCGGCTGAGCTCGGTGGCCGTCACGCGGCCGTCGCTGAGCGCGAAACCGCCCGCCGCCGCGCTCGCGGCGTCATACTCCACCGGCCCGGCGACGTGCAGGACGTCGCTGGCGCCGAACTGCGCGAGGAACTCGGCGCGGCTCACGCCGCGATCGTTGACGACGACCTGGTACTCGGGGCGATCGCCCAGGTGGGTTCCGAGCTGCGTACCCTCCCGGAGCGCCTCCGGCAGCGCGCCTTGCGGGTCGGCGACCATCGCGATCTTGAGCGGCCCCCGGCCCTCGCGCGGCTTGGACGCCGCGAGCTGCCTGGCGGTGCTGACCACGCGTCCCAGGGCGAAGCGCAGGCCGAGGAACTCGCGCCCGTCGTTCAACAGCTCCCAGGGGATGCGCGTGAGCTGGTCGTCGAGCGTCAGCACCAGCTCGGCCGCCGCGCTCTGGCCCACCCGCGTGCGCACGGTCGGCGGCAGGAGCTGCTCCCACAGCAGGTGACCGAGGCCGGCGAGATCCTCGAGGTTCTGCTTGGGGATGCGTCCGTCGCGATCGGCGCCGCCCAGGATCGCCTCCATCCGCTGCACCGCCTGGCCCACCGCCGCCTCGTCGTAGGCGGCCTCTTCGCCCCCGCCCCCCGGCGATGCCGCGCCGGCGACCGTCTCCCGACTGGCCACCTTCAGCCGCGCCCCCACGCGCGAGACTTCGAGATGCAGGACCCGGCGGTCGTTGTCGGTGGTGCCCTGGACGGCCGCCCGCAGGCGCGCCTGCTCCGGCGACCAGACGACTTCGAGCACCACGACCTTCTCGAGCTTGCCCTTCAGCGCGGAGGGACCGACCGGCAGGAAGATGTCGGTGCCGAGATCCTTGCTGGCTTCCTGGTAGGTCGAGTCGGACACGAGGATCTGGCCGGGGTCGGCCAGCGTCTGCACGCGGGCGGCGGTGTTCACGGCGTCGCCGAACACGTTCGACTCCTCGACCAGGCCCATGCCGGAGTTCAGGCCGACGCGCACGTGGATCTGCTCGCGCTCGGCCACTCGGCTGTTGTACGCGTGCAGGCGCTTCTGGATCTCGATCCCGGCCTTCACGCCCGGGGTCGCGGTGGGGAAGGTAGCCAGCAGGCCGTCGCCGAGGCGTTGCAGGATGCGCCCGCCGTGTTCCTCGATCGGCGGCACCACCAGCTCGTTGTGGCGCTGCAGCATGGTGACGCCCTCGAGATCGCCGCGCATGTCGAAGAAGGTCGTCGAGCCCTTGATGTCGGTGAACATGATCGTGACGGGGCGCGAGAACTTCTCCTGGATCTCACGGTCCAGCTCGTTGCGGCGGCGGACGTAGTCCCACACGTCGCTCTTCATGCCGGGGCTCGGCGTCGGGTCCTGGTCAGCCACTCTCGTCATCCCTCACGCGCGACCACCTATTTCGTGATCACCTTGAGCTGCTTCTTCTGCGCGATCATGCGCTCGACCTTGCCGAGATCCTTGCCGTCCATGGCCGCGAACGACACCTGGGGCCGCACGTCCTTGAGCAACCCCTCGCCGAGAGGCTCGATGTTGCGATCGAGCACCAGCTTCGTCTGGGGATCGACGAGCGGCTCGCCCTCGACGTAGACGATGATCTTCATGTCGGAGCGCGCCTTTCTGGCGCTGCCGATGGCGACCGCCACCCGCTGGTTGCTGACGGCGACGACCGAGCCGCCCACCAGTGGGTACTCCTGCTTGAGCTTGGCCGCCAGCTCGCGCATCTTGGTCCGCGCGGTGCCCGGCGCCTTCTCGGGATCGAACACGTCACGGGAGGCCAGCACCGTGCTCGTCTCGGTGTTGATGAGCTGGGCGTAGATCTCCACCGCCTTGCCCGACTCGTTCACGGTCGCGACCATGATGGCCTCGGCGGCGGCCAGCTTGCCGGCCTTCAGCGCGTTGCCCTGGTCCACGAGCGCGGTCCCGGACAGCTTCAGCTCGCGCAGGATGTTCTCGAGCTGGTCGCGGCTCACCACCTTGAAGCGGCCCTGGTTCACCAGCGCGTCCACCATCGCCTCGAAGGCGCCGCCGTAGGCGTCGCTGGCCGCGCCCTTGTACGCGAACGGCATGACGGCCACGGCCAGGCGGGCGCCGATCTGCTCGACCTCCTCCACCTTGCGGACGACCTTCACGGTCTTCGTCACGGTGGCGCCGGCGCGATCGGTCGCGGTGATCGTGACCTGGTTGGGGCCGTCCACGAGCGGCAGGATGTGGCTGAAGATCAGCGGCTTGCCCGCCTCGGTCGGGCGGACGGTCTTCGCCTCCTCGTTGATCTTCACGCTCGTCACCGGCGAGCCGGAGGTGACGATCCACGAGATCGAGATCGACTCCTGCTGGACCTCGGCCGGCAGCGGCTCCAGCTCGACCGCCAGCGCCGCCGCTCGCAAGAACGACGGCACGAGCTGCCGGCGCCAGGCGACCGGCACGATCTCCGGTTCCCGGCGCGACTGGCGCAGCTCGGCGGGAATCGGGATCCGCACGCGGGTCACGTTGCCCACGGCGTCGGCCGCCTCGATCTGGAACGCCGGCGCCGAGACCGGCACGTCGCTGGCGAACTTGCTCTCGGTGCCGGCGCTGAGCGTCGTCGCCCGGCCGTTGATGGACAGCGGCCCCAGCCGCACGTTGTCGAACACCGTGCCCTCGAGCCGGATCAGGCCGCCGGTCCGCGCCGCCCGGTCGATCGCGATCACCGGCCCCTCGCGGTCGACCAGCACGTTGACGGTGGCGCGCGTCTCCTGCCCGATGAGGTCCTGGGCGCGGACCTGGATGACGTTGAGGCCCGGCGCCAGCCGCGCGACCTGGGTGAACGGCTGGCTGCCGGCCGCCGCGTCGATGATCTGCGCCTCGCCGTTGACCTCGACCGTGGCCACCTGGTTCTTCGACTCGGCGGTGCCGCGCACCTCCATCGCCAGCGCGTTCGTGAGCAGGCCGTCGGCCGGCGCGTCGATCGTGATGCGCGGCGGGCGGGTGTCGGCGGCGGCCTGGCGCAGCAGGGCGGCGCGCGCCAGGTTGTAGTAGTAGGCGGCCTTGGCCGTCGGAAAGCCGGCCAGCGAGCGCTCGAGCGCCTCGACGGCCGCCTTGTACTGGCCCTCCTGGTAGAGCGCGATGCCCAGCTCGCGGACCGGGAAGTACGCGATGAACGCGACCCCGTAGGTGCGCGCACTGCGGTCTTCCTTGTCGCGCTGCTGGCGGGCGGCGCGGAAATCCTGGATCGCGGCCTTCCAGGCGCCCGCCTCGGCGTACTTCAGGCCGCGCTCGTAGAAGTCCCACCAGGTGCCCCGGAACACCTGCGACATGGCCACGGCCGGCTGGCGCTTGCGCGCGACGTCGAGGGTGCGGGTGGCTTCCGACGTCGACCCCTGGCGGATGGACTCCTCGAGGGCGAGGATCGCCTCGTCGAACTTCCCCATCTGGTAGAGCGCGACGCCCTTGTCGCGATGGGGGAAGTAGCCGTAGCGCATGCCGTACAGGCGCGCGCTCTTGTTCTCCTTGGGGTTGCCCTGGATGGCGGCGTCGAAGGCCTGCACCGCGTCTGCCCAGCGCTTGGCGTCGGCGTGTTCGAGTCCCTTGATGTAAGTGTCACGCCAGGCCTGGGCGGAGACGGGAGCGGCGGGCCAGAGGAGCAGCGCGACGCCGAGGAGAGCGAGCCACCTCCGCGTCGCACGCTCGCGACGAACCATAAAACTCATACTAGCCGAAACGGCGGCCGATCCCGCGCTAGAACCGGAACACCGTCGAGACCGAGAACTCCCTGATATCCTTGGAGTAATTGCCCGCGAAGTCGATCTGAAAACCGGCGAACGGCACGATACCGAGCCCGGCCGTGCCGTGGTAGCGGTCCTTGCCGCCGGCGTAGAGCAGTCGCTCGGCCGCCTCGCTGGCGTCGTGCTGCCCGCCCGTGTAGCGGATCTTGTGGTCGGGGTTCGTGTAGAACCCGGCGCGCGCCGCCAGCGGCACGTCCTTGATGAAGAAGATATACTCGGCGCCCAGGTGCAGCTCGAGCGCGTCGTCGACCTTGTACTTGGTGGCGTTGGAGTCGGCCAGCGGCACCTGGAAGTTTTTCACGAGCTGCGAGTACTGGATGTAGCTCGCCTCGAACGCTACCGTGAGCCGCTCGAAGAAGCGGTAGGAGATGCCGGCGGCGGCGACGTCCGGCACCTTGAAGCCGAAGTCGAGCACCGTGCTGCTGCCTCCGATCACGTTGATCGTCTGCTGCGTGTCGTAGCGGGGGCCGCGGCGGTAGACCACGCCGACGCCCATCTCCTTCATCGGATGCCACAGCGCCCCCACGTTGAAGCCGATGCCGAGGTCGGTGCCGTCCACCGTCTCCGTCGAGAGCGGGTTGCTGAAGTCGGGCGGCCCGGTGGCGCCCTGGGTGTCGAACCGCTCCAGCCGCGAGCGGATGCGGCCGATCGAGAACTCGAGGCTGGCCCCGATGTTGGGCAGCAGCGGGTGCTCCTTTTCCAGATTGACGGCGGCGCCGATCCCGAAGTTGAGCGCGCGGATCTCGAGCTCCGACTTCACGGGCAGCAGGCGCACGACGCCGCCGCCGACGGGGTCGGTGAAGAAGATGCCCTCGGTCTGAAAGGTGCTCTCGTAGTTGATCAGCTCGCGCACGAAGGCGGCGACCACGAGCCGCTCGGTCGGGTACACGAAGCTGAAGAACGAGGGCGTGACGACGCTGTCGTCGAAGTCCCGGGAGTGCAGCGAGTTGGTGGTGCCCTCGGCCGGCGTGTTGGTGTAGGCGTTGATCGTGTTCTTGAACCGCGTGAACTTCACCTCGCCGGATAGCTCGGGCCGCTGCAGGATGACCAGGCCGGCCGGGTTGGCGACGACGGCCGTCGCGTCGTCGGCGACGGCCACGAAGGCCCCTCCCATGCCGAGCGCGCGCGCCCCGGGGTTGTTGAAGTTGAACTGGAAGCCGCTGAACGTCTCGCTGTTGGTGAGGCCTTTGTCGCCGGCGGCGACCGGGCCGCCGGGCCAGAGCAGCACCAACGCCATCAGCAGGCCCCAGCCCAGTCGTCTCATCCTCGCCCTCCGTTCGCAGTCCGCTTGCAGCAGGGTAGCGAACGGGACTCGGAAGGCTGGCGTTTTAAAGCAAGAGGCGCCCCGCACCCCGATCTCGGGTCCGCCGGGCCCATGCACCGCGAAGCGCCCGGCGCCACCGGGCGATCATTCGATGAATCGGTCCGCGCGAAGCAGGAGTGCCGGGGGGATCGTGAGCCCCAGCGCCTTCGCAGTCTTCTTGTTGATGACCAGCTCGAACTGCGTCACTTGCTCGACCGGGATGTCGGCGGGCTTGGTGCCCTTGATGATCCGGTCCACCAGGCGGGCTGCGTGCCGACCCAGCTGGTACAGGTTCGCCGCGTAGCTGGCGAGCCCGCCCTGCTCGACGTGGAACGACGCGTGGAGCATCGTCGGGATCGCCTGGCGCAGCCCCGCCTCGACGAGGAATCCCGGGATGTTCAGAGAGAGAAAGCGGGGTGAGAGGATGCCATCCACCTCGCTCTTCCGTACGCGGCTGAGCACCGCCTGCGCCTCGGCCTGGGTGTGCACCGGCCGCTCGACGAGCGTCAGACCCAGGCGGCGTGACGCCGCCCGATACCCGTCGAGCTGGGAGACGATCGACGGATCTCCGGCATCGTAGGGGAACAGGACGCGCTTCAGCCCGGGAATGAGCTCGCGGAAGATCTCCAGCCGCTTGGGGGCGAGCTCGAGGTCGAGATCGGCGACTCCGGTGATGTTGCCGCCCGGCCGGGCGAAGCTCCGCACGAGTCCGGCTCGGACCGGATCGCTTCCGCTCATGAACACGATCGGGATGCGGTCGGTGGCCATCTGGATGGCCCTCGCCTCGTTGGCGCCCCCGCCGCCCGTGACCAGGATGGTGGCGCCACGCTCGACGAGCTGCTTCGCCGCGGTCGGCAGCGCGGCCGAGTCACCCTCGGTGAACCTGATGCCGATCACGAAGTCCTGGTCCTCGCGATGGCCCATGGCCACGAGGCCATCCCGCAAGCCCACGATGGCGGGTGTCGGTCCCCAGGACTCCGTGAGGGCGCCGATGAGGATCGGTGCGGCGCGCTGCTGAGCGATCGCCGAGCCCGGCACGAGCCCCCCACCGACCAGCACGAGGACGAGAACGAGCAGAGTCCTTCGTGGCCGGCGGCTCGGCTCCAGGCTCGGCTTCGAGGCACGCAGGTTCAGGGTCTCGTCCTGGGCGGGCCGGCCTCGCCGGCCGGGTCGGCCAGCAGCGTCTCGGCGATATCCAGTGCCGTCGCACCCGCCCACTCGCGGGCGCCCACCGCCAGCGCGACGGCTCGCCCGTCCCGGTCGATGAGGAACGTCGTCGGCAGCCCGATCACGCCGAAGCGAGCTGTCACCGTGCCGTCCGGATCGAGGAGCAGCGGGAACGTCAGACCCAGCTCCCGCGCATAGCTCTGCGCGGCCGGTGCGCCTTCGCGCATGTTGACGCCGACGACCACCAGCCCTCGCGCGCCATACCTGCGGTGGAGCGCCTCGAACGCAGGCATCTCCGCCCGGCACTCGCGGCACCAGGTCGCCCAGAAGTTGAGGATCACGACCTTCCCGCGAAGCGCCGCCAGCGACACGGTCCGGCCCTCGGTCGTTCTCAGGCTGAATTCCGGGGGCGCCGTCCAGGGAGGATAGGTTCCGAGGTCCAGGCTCGCGAACTGGGCGGCCGTGAGCGACGCAGAGCCGCCGAGTTCCGGCACCGCGAGCACCGCGAGCGCCACGATGCCTGACCATGCGAACCAGCGCCGCCCGGCGGTCATGAGCGTGTCCCCCGTCACTTCCCCCGGAGCTTACGAGCCATTTCCAAGATGGGCTCCGTCGGGAACACGTCCGTGGCCGTGCCGAGCCACTGGCCGCGGATGACGCCCTCCTTGTCGATCAGGAAGAAGGCGCGCTGGGCCGTCGTGCTCGACCACTGCGTGTTGAGGCCCGCGTAGCTCTTGATCGTGTTGAGATGCGGGAAGTCGCTCAGCAACGGGTAGGGCAGCTTGAGCGAGTCGGCGAACGTCTTCTGAGAAAAGGGATTGTTGGAGCTGATCCCCAGGATCTGGATGTCGAGGGCCTCGAACTTCCCGTAGTCGGCCTTCCTGGCCGACAGGTTCGCCGCTCACACGGGGGAGAAATCGGCTCCGTAGAACTCGAGCAGGACGGCGCGCTTGCCGCGGAACTGGTTGAGACTGATCGGCGCGCCCGTGGTGGCCGGCAGCGTGAAGTCCGGCGCCGTGTCGCCCACCTTGGGTTGCGCGACCGCCGGCGGGCAGGCCACGCTCCCCAGGCCGAGGACGAGCGTACTGACCAGGGCGACGACCATCCCGGTGCGTGTGAGGGCTGGTCTCATGACGTCCTCCCCGTCAGCCAGCTCCCTCGCGGTCCGAGCTCGCCTCGACGGGCGCCGTTTGGCCGGCCCTCAGCGCAAGCCGGAGCGCATGAGCCTGGGTCTGCTGTAGAGTGTGTGAAGGGCACGGCCTAAACTGCTGTCGTAGCTGGTGCCGAAGCGGGGACTCGAACCCCGACACCCTTGCGGGCACTAGACCCTGAATCTAGCGCGTCTGCCAATTCCGCCACTTCGGCACGGGCGAGGCCCCATGATACCGGCCGCCCCGGGCAAGTCAAGAGAACAGGATGAGCGAAGACCGAGTCATCGCGACCAACCGCCGCGCGCGGCACGAGTACGAGATCCTCGAGACCCTCGAGGCCGGGCTCGTGCTGCGGGGGACGGAGGTGAAGTCCCTGCGGACGGGGCAGGTGAACTTCAAGGACTCCTACGCGACCGTCCGCAACGGCGAGCCCTGGCTGCTCGGCTGCCACATCAGCCCCTACAGCCACGGCACCGACGCCAACCACGACCCCGAGCGCGACCGGAAGCTGCTCCTGCACAGCCGGGAGATCAGACGGCTGGTCGGGAAAATCGCCGAGAAGGGGCTGACGGTCGTTCCGCTCAAGCTGTACTTCAAGGGGGGCCGAGCCAAGATTGAGATCGGCCTGGCCCGCGGCAAGAAGCTGCACGACAAGCGTGCGACCCTGCGAGAGCGCGAGTCGCGGCGCGAGATGGACAAGGCCGTGAAGGCGGGACGCTCCGGCCGCGACTGACCCACGCTCGGTCTGCTGCACGGGGCCCGCGGACGCGCTACAATCAATGCAAGGGGGCGACAGGTTTCGACGGGGATTTTGAGGTCCAGGCTGCGTCTCGAGGTTTCTCACCCCTCGTTAATAAGTGAGAACTTCTAGCTGCCAATAACCAGCTAGCTCTGGCGGCCTAACAACCGCTAGTGTCGGCCAGGTCGAGCCATCAGGGCCTGGGAACCGGCATCATATTCTGGTGGCTGGCCCAGAACTTGGCCTCAGGGGATGGGCGAGAAAAATGAGGCTGGCCCCGCGGCCCTCCTGCCGGATGGAGGACCGAAGGGCGAGAGAGCAGCAAGATAAACCGGCTATCGACGTAGACGCCTGCGGCTGAGGGTTTCCGGACGTGGGTTCAATTCCCACCGCCTCCACCAACACAACCAATTCGAACCGCTCTCCGGGGCCGCGATGAGGTCGAGGGCCTGGAGGGCGGTCTCGGCTTGGTAGTAAGACCTACCGACCTCGGGGACGACCGGGACTAACCGGACCCGCCCCAGGACCCGGCGAAGCACAAGCGCCGATCCCGTCCCCTCCTCTTCGAGAACCGCCGCACACCGGCGTGCGGTGGCGCACAAGGATGTGCACGGATCAATAGCAATGGGTGCCACGCTCCGCCACCACGCGATGAATCCAGAAAACTTGACCCCGAACACCATCGCTACGCCGGTGTGGTGTCCGATGCTGGCCAACAGTCCCATCGCTCTGTATCGAAACGGCTCGAGCGCACGACCAGCAATCGCGGCCTCGATGTTCTTCGCGGCCGCCACGCCTTCCCGCAGGCCGTGTTGTGCCGTGGGCGGGTAAAACGTGCCCGTTGTGACATCCGGTACTGCAGCGCAATCGCCAGCCGCCCACAGCCCGCTGACACCGGGAACAGCAAGGTATTCGTTGACGCGAACGCGACCCCGTTCTTTTTCGCAAGGCAACGATCTGATCACGGCACTGGGCTTTACGCCCGCTGTCCAGACGAGAGTCGAGGCCGGAATGGACGTACCGTCACTCAATGTGACGATCGAGCCGTCGTAGCTTGCGACGCGCACACCCTTGACCACATACACTTTCCGCGCCCGCAGCTGACGTTCTGCGTAGAGCCCGAGCTCCTCGCCCAATTCAGGCAGCAGAAAGCTGTCGGGGTGGATGAGGACAACGCGAATCTCTGCTTCGGCGATCGACGGATAATAGCGTGCCGTCTCACGGATGAACATCGTTGACGGCGCCCGTTGTTTCCACGCCGGCAAAGCCGCCACCAGCAATGACGAACGTCAGCAACTGGCGGTGGGCCGATGCGTCCGCTTGCAGCGCCGCCGTCGCCAACAGGGCAACCATCGCATTGTGGAGCAGGGCGGCGTCGCTGACCGTTTTCATGGTTGCCGCCCAGTCACGCACGCCCGCCATATCGAAAAAGTGTGTTTCCGAGCCGAGCGTGAGGAGCAAATGGTCGAACTCGAACTCACGCCGGACATCGCGAATTCCCGCCACGCATGAAACCGTTCTCGCGTGCAGGTCGATTGCCTCGACCTCGGCTTCGACGACTTTGACGTGACGAAGAGTGCGCCGGAGTGGATTGACAATGTCGCTCGGCTGTAGATCACCCGCCGCGACTTCGTGCAGCATCGGCGTAAAGAGAGTGAAACTCTCGCGGCTGATCAGCACCACCTCGGCTTCGCTTCTGCGCGCAACGGTCTTGTCGAGGTACATCGTGGCATAAAGGCCGGCGAAGCCGCCGCCGACGATGACCACTTTGGTCACGTCTCGCATTGCTGACCTCTCCGCTCCGGGGATCCTGGTCCCGAGTCCTCCGATCGGAATCGATACTGCGCGCGCTGCATTGAGGCTGCCACGTTGCTCGGCGAGAGCATCGGGAACTGGAGTGCCAGTGGAGACGCTCGCGCGCTGATTTCTGCACATCATCGTGCGAGACCGCACGCCGCTGTGCGGTGCTCCACGCGCGCGGGCTGCCTAGAATCCCCTTGACACGCCGATCGGCCGCGCGCAGTAAGTGAGGTCGGACGCGAGCCGGGGGCGGGAGGGGCGGGTGGAGCGGTGACGGACACTAGAGATCACAGAGCCGCCGAGGAGGCACTGCGGGCGAGCGAAGCCCGCTTCCGCACGCTCGGAGAACTCACCGTCGCGATCGCCCACGAGGTGAACCAACCGCTCGGCGCGGTGGTCACAAACGCGGCGGCGTGCATGCGCTGGCTTACGGCCGAGCCGCCCGAGACCGCCAAGGCCCGGCGCGCGCTCGAGAGCATCGCCGCCGACGGCCGGCGCGCGGCGAGATCATCGGCCGGATCCGCTCGCTCGTGAAGCGCCAAACCAACAGAAGTGGGAAGTGACATGTCATGAGCAGGTGGGGGAGTAGGTCAGTTGCGCTGTTAGCCGTCGTTGCTGCGGTTGCCACTTCTGCCTTCGCCCAAGCGCAGGACATTCACGTCGTTGACGTTCCACTAGTCACAGGTGCGCAGATCCAGTTTTCTCGCCTACCCTGGCCATCCACGCGTGTCCTGGTGAAAGGGATGGTTCAGGACAACCAGGGGTTTCTCTGGCTCAGTGCGGCAGATGGATTGCGGCGCTACGACGGCTACGGTCTCATGCGGGTTCCGGATAGCCAGAACCCGAAGAGCATCGGTTTCATCATTGCCGAGTCCCTGATGAAAGACCGCTCGGGACGGATATGGATCGGTGCTGACGACTCGCTCGGCCTGTACGATCCTGCGACGGGGAGCTTCAAGCTATACAGATCGCCCGATGAGGCATGCGGAACCGTGGCGATCGCCCATGATATCAACGAGGATCAGGATGGGCTTATGTGGCTCGCAACAGACGACGGCATAACAGCTCTGGATCCGGTCACGTCGAAAACGACTTGTTACCGGCCGCGGTACGATGCCTCGATTGGCGAAAAGCGTGTCATCGCGACGTTGCCCTCGGGAGACGGCACGCTTTGGATCACCAGTAGTGCGGGCCTCTTTACTCTCGATCGGCGCTCCGGAAAGGTCACGCGGCATATCCGGCTTGAGACAAGTTCTGGAAGGAAGTTCCGCTGCACGGGTTTCCCGGCAAAGCCGTTTCAGGACAGCACTGGAATGATTTGGGTGGGTTTGCGGTCCGGCGGTGATTTGGCCCGTATTGATCCGGCGAGCGGCGACATTACGGTGTATTCGTTCCAGGGCGCGGGATTGGCGCCGAATCCTTCGTCCGGAGTTGTGTCCATTCAGGAGGATCAAGACGGGGCACTCTGGCTCGGCACCAACAAATTGGGCCTGGTGAAGCTGACACGGGACCGCAAGCAAGCGATCTGGTATCAAAGCAATCCGGACGATCCCAACGGATTGGGCGGGGACCTTGTCGTTGGGCTGTTCCGAGATCGTGAGAACAGCTTTTGGTCGACGACCAAGGCCGGGGATGTTTATCGCTTCCAACCCCAGAGTCCGGGTTTCCGGTCTTACCGCCACCAGCGGGGAAATCCGCACAGTCTTGACGAGGGCTCCGTGACTGCGGCGTACGTGGAAGACCGCAACACACTGTGGATCGGGACGGACCGTGGGTTGAACCGGGTTGACCGGAGAACGGATCAGGTCACCCGTTATGACGAACCGGTCTTCAGGCGGGGTGTGCGTGCAATTGCGAAGGACCGCCGTGGCAATCTGTGGTTCGGGACTAGCGGCAACGGTCTGGTGCGCTTCGATCCTCGTTCCGGCAGGTACAAGATCTATGCTCACGTGGCATCCGATCCGCGGACGCTGAGCTACGACAATATCGGAGCTTTGTGGATCGATCGGGGCGGAACGTTGTGGGTCGCAACGGATTTTGGCCTGAACCGCTTCGATCCGGCGACCGAGGAGTTCCGGAGGTATAGCCCCCAGCCAAAGAGCCTGACCCAGTATCGCTCGATCGCAGAAGAACCGGGCGGTGTGTTGTGGCTGGCAACCTCCTCGCATGGCCTGCACCGTTTCGATCCAGGTACGGGCACGTTTACGACCTTTGAACACAGGCTCCGCGATCCGCACAGTCTCGGCCATAATCGCGTGAACGCTGTTCACGTCGACCGCTCAGGGACCGTGTGGGCCGCGACTTTCCGAGGGCTGGCCAAGTTCAATCCGCGCGACGGAACGTTCACATCGTACGATTCGCGCTCCGGGCTTCCCACCGATACCGTTTTGGGAATGTTAGAGGACGAGAACGGCTATCTCTGGGTCAGCACGCTGGATGGGCTTTCAAGATTCGATCCACGCGCGCAGAACTCCACGAACTACCATACTTCGGACGGTCTGTTGACGGATCTCTTCAGCGCGCCAGTAGTTGCCACCAGGAGCCCCAGCGGTGAGATGTTTTTTGGGTCTCATAGCGGACTGGTGGCCTTCTTCCCCGACCAGGTGATCGAGCAGAAGTTCGTCGCGCCCGTTGTCTTGACCGACTTTCGCTTGTTCGGCGAGCCGGTGCAAGCAGGAAAAGAGCCTCTCAAGCAGCCCATCTGGTCCGCCACTTCGCTCAAGTTAGAGGCGCGCAGCATCTTTTCATTCGACTTCTCGGCCTTGAATTACGTCGATCCAGCGCGGACTCGGTACCGGTACCGGCTTGAAGGGCTCGAAGCGAAATGGAACGAGACGGACAGCACTCGCCGTACGGTGACCTATACGACGCTGCCGGCAGGCAATTACACGTTGCGAGTCCAGGCTCGCGCAACCCGTGGAGACTGGAATGAAAGCGGCGTTGCGCTACAGATTGGCATTCTTCCTCCGTGGTATGCCACGTGGTATTTCCGCAGTCTTTGCGCGGCTGTCTTGCTGACGATGCTTTGGCTAGCCTACCAGGGTCGCGTCCGGCAACTGCAGCGGAAGTCTCGTGAGCTTCGCGACATGATCGAGACGATTCCGGCGATGGCCTGGACCGCTCGTCCGGACGGCTCCAATCCGTTTGTAAACAGGCGGTGGGCGGAATTCACAGGCTTGTCCGCGGACGACTCGGCTGCTTCAGCCTGGACGGACGCTGTTCACCCGGAAGATCGCCAGGCTTATGCCGATAAGTGGCGCGCATCCCTTGTTACGGGCGAGCCATTCGAAGCCGAGGCGCGCTTTCGTCGTGTAAATGGCGAATATCGCTCGCTATTGGCTCGGGCCGTGCCTTTTCGCGATGTGCACGGAAGGATCGTCAGATGGTATGGTCTTCTCACCGACATCGCAGACCGCAAGCGTGCCGAGGAAGAGCGCGAGAGGCTGCGTGAGCTCGAGACGGAACTCGCTCACATCAACCGGGTCAGCATGATGGGGGAGCTGACCGCCTCGATCGCGCACGAGGTCAACCAGCCGTTGCTCGGCATCGTCAGCAGCGCCTCGTCCTGCTCGCGCTGGCTGGCCGCCCAGCCACCGAACCTGCAACGGGCGCAGCAGGCGCTCGAGCGCATCATGAAGGCGGGTGCCCGTGCGAGCGCGGTGATCGACCGTGTCCGCACGCTGGTCAAGCGCCAGCCCCTGCGCGCCGCGCCCATCGACCTCAACGATCTTGTCCGTGAGGTGATCGCGATAGTTCGGCATGAGCTACAGCGGTCCGGGGTGGCGCTCAAAACACGCCTCGCGGAGGACCTGCCACTCGTTCCGGGAGATCGCGTTCAGCTGCAGCAGGTCGTGCTGAACCTGATCCTCAATGCGATCGAAGCGACGCGTGAGATCGAGGGCCGTTCCCGCCACACGTGGGTCACGTCACGCTTCGAGCATGGCAAGGCTGTGCACCTCGAGGTCCGCGACTCGGGCGTAGGGCTCACTCCGGATTCGCAGGCCCGAGTGTTCGAGGCGTTCTACACGACGAAGCAGAGTGGACTCGGCATGGGGCTCTCGATCAGCAGGTCGATCATCGA
The DNA here is from genome assembly GCA_963743355.1 of uncultured Candidatus Rokubacteria bacterium. GTDB lineage: Bacteria > Methylomirabilota > Methylomirabilia > Rokubacteriales > CSP1-6 > AR5. The sequence continues at coordinate 1,097,548 of CAVUPM010000001.1, read as the reverse complement.
AGCGCATGGCGGCGGGATCAGCGCGATGCCGAATTCCCCTCACGGCGCCATCTTCCAGTTCTGGTTGCCCCTTGTGTCCGAGGACACGGGCGTCGCATAACGACGCTGCCCATGCCTGGACCATCCGAGAAGCCGATCGTCTTCGTCGTCGACGACGACGCCCTGGTTCGCGATGCGATCGAGGATCTGCTGCAGTCGGTTGGCCTCGAGGTGCGGCTCTTCGCCTCGCCGGGGGAGTTTCTGAAGAGTCGACGGCCTGACATGCCGGGCTGCCTCGTCCTCGACGTCCGACTTCCCGAGCAAAGCGGTCTCGACTTCCAGAAAGCTCTCGCGGGCACCGACATGGAGCTTCCCATCATCTTCATCACCGGCCATGGCGACATCCCGATGTCCGTGCGAGCGATGAAGTCGGGCGCCGTGGAGTTCCTCACCAAGCCGTTCCGTGATCAGGATCTGATCGACGCCATCCAGGCGGCGATCGCGCGCGACCGAGCCAGCCGTGCCGATGCGCGCGTGCTCGTGGAGCTCCGCCGGCGTTTCGCCGCACTCTCGCCACGCGAGCAGGACGTCATGCGGCAGGTGGTGAGCGGCCGCCTGAACAAGCAGGTCGCTGGCGATCTCAATCTCAGTGAGGCCAGGGTCAAGGCGCTTCGCGGTCAGATCATGCGGAAGATGCAGGCTGAAACGCTGCCGGAGCTCGTTCGCATTGCCGACCGGCTCGGCATCGCCGGCGGCAAAGAGTCGGGTCCACCGAAGTAGTCCTTCCTCGCGACGAATGTCGCACGCGCCGGTACAGACGTATCGGCCGATGTCCTCTTGCGGTCAGTCTTCGCGACGAAGGCTCGGCTACCGTCGCACGCTCGAGCGGCATAGCGTGTTCGCATGATGCACTGCGCGGAGCACATGCGGTGACGGCCGAGCACGCGATGTGGCTGTTCGCCTGGGTCGCCGTCAACCAGGGCGGCGTGCCGATTCCCGTGGTCCCCTCGCTGGTCGCGGCGGGCGCGCTGGCGGGCGCCGGTCACGCCAGCCTCGCCACACTCGTCGCGGTGATCGTCGGAGCCTCGCTGGTCGCCGATCTGGTGTGGTACGGCATCGGCCGCTGGGCCAGTCCGCATGTGCTCCGTCTCCTGGAACGCCTTTCGGGACGCGCGGCCGAGCGTGTGAAGGCCGCCGAGCGACACGTCTTGGCGTACCGGCTCGGCTTCATGCTCTGCTGCCGCTTCCTCCCGGAAGTCAATCCACTCGCGGCGGCGATCGCCGGGGCGGCGCGCGTCGCGCCGGGCCGCTACATGCTCGTCGCGACGATCAGCGCGCTCGCGTGGGCGGGGACGTGGACCGGCGCCGGCTACGCGTTGTACCACGTCACGATCGCAATCGGGCCGGCGTCAGCGAAGGTCGCGGCGTTCATGCTCGTGACGGGCGTGATTGCCTCCGCCGCCTTCGCGCTGAAGCGGTGGCGGCGGGCACGGTCGTTCGCACGTGCCCACTGAAGGAGCTCGCGATGAACAGTGACAACAGATGCCCGGTGAGGGTGAGGGTAGGGGCGGCACCCAACCGGCTTGTTGCACTCGATCGAGACCAACGTCGCGCGCGGCAATACGAAGGTATCGCGCGACGTCGTGGTGCGGTCGGCTTTCGCAACCAAGGCCCCGCTACCGTCGCCCGTTCGAGCGCAGTAGCGTCGTATCCAGACGAGGGACACATGGTATGGCGCAACGGCAAGTGATCGCGATCGTGGACGACGACGCGTTGATCCGCGAAACGCTGAAGGACCTGCTCGAGTCCGCGGGCTACACGTCCATGGTATTCTCGTCCGCACAGGGGTTGCTGGAGTCGAAGCGCCTCGCCAGCTTCGCGTGTCTCATCACCGACATGCGAATGCCGGGGACGACCGGCATCGAGCTGCATCAGAAGCTGGTCGCCGGCGGTCACGCGATTCCCACGATCCTCATCACCGCGTATCCGGACGAGACGGGTCGGGCTCGAGCGGTCAGAGCCGGGATCCTCTGCTACCTGCCGAAGCCGGTCACGTCCGATGCGCTGCTCGCCTGCGTGGATGAGGCCCTGGAGGCGCGCTGATGCAGATGGAGCGTCGCGGTTCGATCCGTCCTCGCCGTCGAACGTCGACCCACATTGATGGATGTCTACCGGAGGAATCACATGCGCTGGCGGCCGATAACGCCGGCGACGGGAGGGGGCTATGGCGCAAGGCATGAGTCGCGCGCTTGACGGCTGCTTGAGCTCCGACAATTCGAGGATGGGGGCCGGGGGAGCCACGATGTTCAAGCCCCGCGGCTCGACGGTGGGCGCGGCCGCACCGGGCCGTCCCCGGTGGGACTTGCTCAGCGCTGCCGAGGCAAAGATCGAGAAGCTCGGGCCGGACGCGGCCTCGCTCCGAACGCCGCTCGACGAACGGTTCGGCTTCGACGCGATCATTGGGCGTTCCCCGAAGTTCATGGCGGCGATCGACGCCGCGCGAAAGGTTGCGGCCACCGCGACGACCGTGCTCCTCACCGGTGAAAGCGGCACCGGGAAGGAAGTCCTGGCCCGGGCGATCCATCAGGGCAGCGCGCGGGCCGACCGCCCGTTCGTCGCGCTGAACTGCGCGGCGCTGCCGGAGACGCTCGTCGAGTCGGAGCTGTTCGGCCATGAGCGCGGCGCCTTCACCGGCGCCGACCGGCTCAAGCGCGGGCGGTTCGAGCTCGCGGCCGGCGGCACGCTCTTCCTCGACGAGATCGGCGAGTTGACGCCGGCCGTGCAGGCGAAGCTGCTTCGCGTCCTGCAGGAACGGCAGTACGAGAGGGTCGGCGGCACGGCGACGCTCGAGGCGGACGTCCGGCTCATTGCCGCCACCAACCGCGACCTGGAGCGAGCGGTCGCCGACGGCGGGTTTCGCGAAGACCTGTACTATCGGATCGCGGTGTTCCGGATTCATCTGCCGACGCTCCGCGAGCGGGGCGAGGACGTCCTGCTCCTTGCCGATCACCTCGTCCACGATCTGGGCGCCAGGATGGAGAGACCGGACCCGCGCTTCAGCGGCGAGGCGCGCGAGCGCTTGCTGGCGCATTCGTGGCCCGGCAACGTCCGCGAGCTGCAGAACGCCATCGAGCGGGCACTCATTGTTGCCGAGGGCGCTCTGATTGTGGCGGAGCACCTTGGCATCGTCGGGCGGCCGCTGCGCGACGCGACGATGCCGGCCGTCACGGCCGCCCCGACGGAAGACGGGACGGCCATGGCGACGATTGCCGCGCAGGAGAAGCGCATGATCCTCGAGGTCCTCCAGCGCACGCACGGTCACAAGGAACGGGCCGCCGCGCTCCTGGGGCTCACCCGGTTTCAGCTCTACGGCCGCCTGAAGCGCTACCAGATCGAGGTGGCCAGGGGGCTCGGTGCGGAGCAAGGGTGCACTGCGATCAGGTGTTGATTGACGCTGAAGGGAGGCGACATGGAGACCGAGTGCGACGCCGTGCGTGCTGGCGATTTCAGCCGCAATGACACCATCATCGCGGCGATTGTCATGGTCATTGGGCTGATGATGGCAGGTGTAGGCAAAGTGATCGGAGGGTGGTAATGGCGGTCGGCAGGCCGCGGGGCGTGCGCGCTGGCGCGCTCGTCTCGATGGCGCACGCGCTCGCTGCGCTCGCCCTGCTGGGATCCGCTCTCGCGGCGTCCGCGCAGCCGGCCGCCCGCCCGGCAGCCACGGCGGCCGAAACCGCGCAGGGTCGGGCGAGCACGATCACGCCGATCCCGATCCCCGAGATCGCCCAGCGCGCCGAGCAAGCCACCACGCTGCTCCGTTCGGCACAAGCGCCGGAGGCTTCGGAGTTCCGCGACGCCGAGCTCGAGCTGACGGGGGCCGCCGACTGGATCGACAAGCGCCACGTGAGCACGACGGAGACGCTGGCGTCATCACCCTCGGGGAACGCCCTCGGCAGTCTGGCCGATTCGTGGCAGGCCATGCGTTCGAGGCTGGTCGCGCTCAACGGCAAGCTCACCAGGCGCGCGACGCTGGCGCAGCAGCGCGTCGAACAGATCGAGACCATGCGCGCGGCGTGGGCGGCCACGCGCGCGAGCGCCGGCGAGGCGGCGGCCCCATCGACGGTGCAGGAGCAGATCGACGCGACGATGGCCGTCATCGCGGGGGCTCGAAGGAACGCCGACGACGGGCTCGCACATGTCCTGGCCCTGCAAGACCGCACGGTGAAGGAGATCGCCCGCTGCGACGAGGCCCTCGCCAGAATCGCGAAGACCGAGAACGCGCGGGTAGGGTCCCTCCTGGCGCCCGACGCGCTGCCGATGTGGGCCCCCGCAGGCCGCACGCTGATGTCGGACGACGTGGGCCAGCGGCTGCGCGAAGCCGTCCGCGACATGATCGAGCGGACGCGGGACTATGTCGGCGGCGAGATGGGGCGTCTCCCGCTCCAGATCGTGCTATTCGCGCTGACGTTCGGGCTGATGCATCTCGCGCGTGGCGGGGCGCGGGGCAGCACCCATAAGCAGCCGAGCGAAGCGGCGGCCGCGCAGGTGTTCGAGCTGCCGTTGTCATCCGCGCTCGTAGTCACGCTGATCCCGACCGGCTGGATCTACCCCCAGAGTCCGCGTGTCGTCATCAGCGCCGTGTCGATCCTCGTGCTCCTGCCCGTGGTGCTGATCGTGCGCCGACTCGCCTCGCCGGCGATCGTGCCGGCGGTCTACGCGCTCGCGGCCTTCTTCCTCGTCGATCGCGTGCGAGACGTGTGCTCCGTCGTTCCGGTCCTGGAGCAGTGGGTGTTCCTGATCGAAATGGTGTGCGGCATTGTGTTCCTGGCGCTCGCCGTGCGGTCCGAGCGCCTCCTGAGGGCGAGTGGCCAGGAGCTTGCCCCCGGATGGCAGCGCGCGATCGTGGCGGTCCTCTGGGTGCAGGGGTTGCTACTGATCGCCGCGGTCTTCACGGGCGTGTGCGGATACATGCGCCTGGCGCGGCTGCTCGGTAATGCGGTGCTCGGCAGCGCCTACGCCGCGCTCGTGCTGTACGCGGGCGTGCGAGTCGGCGAGGGACTCATTGCCTATGCGCTGCGGGCGCTTCCGCTCCGTGACCTGCTGATCGTGCAACGGCACCGGCCGTTGGTGCAGCGACGGCTCACGCTGGCGTTGCGCGGGCTGTCCGTCGGCGCGTGGGCGTACTTCACGCTGGACGGCCTCGGGGTGATCGGGTCGATTTCGTCCGCGGGCACGATGGTGCTCGGCGCGCGCTACGTCCGCGGGGCGGTGAGCCTGTCGCTGGGCGACGTCGCGGCGTTCGCGCTCACCGTGTGGGCGGTGTTCGCCGTCTCGTCGTTTGTTCGCTTCGTCCTCGACGAGGAAGTTTACCCGCGCGTGCGCCTGCCGCGCGGGGCGGCGTACGCCCTCGCGACGATCGGGCACTACGTCATCGTCGTCATCGGGGTCGTGCTCGCGGTCGCCGCGCTCGGGATCGACCTCAACCGGCTCACGATCGTGGCGGGCGCGCTCGGCGTCGGCATCGGCATCGGCTTGCAGAGCGTGGTGGCGAATTTCGTGTCCGGGCTCATCCTCCTGCTGGAGCGGCGCCTCCACGTGGGCGACGCGGTTCAGCTGGGCACGCTCGAGGGCCGGATCCGTGAGATCGGCATTCGGGCGACCACCATCCGGACGTGGGACGGCGCCGAGATCATCGTCCCGAACGCCGCCCTGACATCCGAGCGCGTCACCAACTGGACGTTGTCGGACACGCTGCGCCGCGTGACGCTCGACGTTGGCGTCGCGTACTCGGCCGACCCGCAACACGTCCTCGAGATCCTCCGCAGCGTCGCCACGGCGCATCCCAAGGCGCTCGCGGATCCACCGCCCCTCGCGCTGTGCACCGGCTTCGGCGACAGTGCGCTGAAGTTCGAGCTGCGCGTCTGGACCAGGATCGACGACGCCGAGTCGTTTCTCAGCGATCTCGCCATCGCCGTGCACGCCGCGCTGTCCGCGGCCAAGATCGAGATCCCGCTCCCGCAGCGCGACGTCCACATTCTGAACGGTGAGGGCGATCGTGTAGCCGGTATGCTGCGCAGCGGCCCGTCCCCCGATTCGTGAAGAGGATGACCAGCGCGCGCTGACCGCGGCGAGGGCCGTGGCTGGCGTGAACCGCGGCGACACACGGAAGCCGTTGCCGAGGTCGAGACGGCCCGAGCTTCGGCGTCCGTTCTCGCTTATTCCGAAGTTGGGCTGGCCGATGGCTCAGCAATTCTAGGTCGCGCAGCGTGATCAGCGGCTCGATCTCTCTTCCGAAGAACAGATCCAGCGTCCAGCCGACGGCTCCTGGCCTGCACACATCGCGGAGCGCGGGGGCGGTCGTAGCGAGACACACTCCGGCGCCGGGCGTGTCGTCGGCTCCGGGTCAAGGGCTCTGCGGAAGCCAGGGGCTGACGAGGTCGATCTCGAACGCCTGGATGCGAGGATTCGGCCGAAGAATGAACCCCACGACCCGCACGTACTCGGCTCCGCGGAATCCATGGTAGTCGCTCTGGCGAATCCGGTGAAGGTCGATCACGATGACCGGGAAGCCGTCGGCCGGGGCCAGCGCCATTGTCTGGCTGCCGAAGTCGACCCAGAGGACCCGGCCTTCGTCTGCGGAATACGGCTTCTTCACCTCCCGAATCACCGCGTCAGACCCTCGAGCCGGAACGCGCGCGTGCCGTCGCCGGCGAACTCGCACCTCTCGCCCCTCACGGCGAGCTGGATCGGTCCAGCGCCGCGATCGTGGCCGCGCACGGTCAGGGCGTCACGCGTGACCCGTAGATCGAGCGAATGCCCGCGATAGCGAATCCGCATGTCGAGCCGCTCCACCTCCTCCGGCAACCGTGGATTGAGCCGCAGCACGTCACCCGAGACCTCGATGCCGGTCAACGCGCGCTGCACGAGATCGACCGTGCCTGCCATTGCGCCCAGGTGGATCCCTTCGGCCGCGGTTCCCTGCTGGATGTCGCTCACGTCGCTCTGCAGCGCGTCGGTGAAGTAGCCCATCGAGCGCACCCGATCCGAACGCGCAAGTACCCACGCGTGCACCACGCGAGACAGCGTAGAGCCGTGTGAGGAGCGCTGGTCGTAGTAGGCGACATTTCGCAGAATGGTGTCCTGCTCCCACGGATAGCCGAGGCGCTCGAACAGTGCGCCCAGCTCGTCGGCCGAGAACAGGTAGAACAGCATCAGCACGTCCGCCTGTTTAGAGGCCTTGTACCGGTTGGCGCTGTCGTTCTCCGCCTCCAGGATGAGGTCGAGGCGCTGAATGTTCCCGTACCGCCTCCGGTAGCCCTCCCAGTCGAGCTCCGCGAGCTGCTCGTACCCTTCGAACTGGCTGATGATCCCGTCGCCGTGGAACGGCACGAACATCCTCCGGCTGATGTCGTCCCACCGCGCCGTCTCTTCGGGGGACAGCTCGAGGCGCTCCGCGAGCTCCGCACGGCGAACGTCCGGAAGGACCTCGAGCACGTCCTTCGCCCGGCAGAGCACCCAGACCGCCATCACGTTCGTGTAGGCATTGTTGCTCAGGCCGGAGGTCGGTGAACCGGGATAGCCCTCGTGAAACTCGTCGGGGCCGATCACCCCCTGGATCTCGTAGCGTCCTCGCTCGGCGTTGAACGTCGCGATGCTCGACCAGAAGCGGGCGATCTCGAGGATCAGCTCGGCACCGATGAATTGGAGGAACTCGAAGTCGTGTGTCACCTGGAAGTACTGCCACACGTTGTAAGCGATGCCGCTGCCGACGTGGCGCTGCAGGTAGGAGTTGTCGGGCACCCAGCGTTGCGAGCGCAGGTTCAAATTGCGCTCTTGCGTTTCCTCCTCCCCGTCGCTTCCGCTCTGCCACGGAAACATGGCGCCCTGAAAGCCCGCATCTCTGGCCGCCGCGCGCGCCTCGCCGAGGCGCCGATAGCGATACATGAGAAGCGACCGTGTGATCTCCGGGATCCGGTAGTTCAAGAAGGGGAAGATGAAGATCTCGTCCCAGAAGATGTGTCCCTGGTATGCCTCCCCGGTCCACCCGCGCGCCGGCACGCCCACATCGAGGCCGATCGAGTTGTGCGACACCGCCTGCAGAGCATGAAACATGTTCAAGCGGAGCAACATCGGGACATTGAGCGGGAAGCTGGTCCCCGCGGGCGGCTGCACGTGCACGTCGAAGCGGCGCCACAGTTGCTTCCACACCATGACGTGCTCGGCCATCGCGGCATTGAAGCGTCCCGCACGTGCGATCGCCTTTTGTGCCGCCAGGCCGCACTCGGCGATGGCATGATCCCGTGAGGTGTACAGGGTGGCGAGCTTCTCCAGCACGAGCGTCTCGCCTTGGTCGAGCTGGACGCGGAACTCCTGGCCGATGTAGCCCGGTTGCTCGACCACTCGTCGGGGCGCCGTGATGAGCTCGGCGCCGCGGAAGGCACGCGTGCGGGCTGCCTGCGCGACGTGCAGATGTGACTGCGAGGTGCGCACCCGGAGATGCACGCCATCCGGTCCGACGACCTCGCTGGAGAGCGGCTCCAGGTGCCGGTTGTTGAACGCTCGATAGAGCTGCGCGCCCGCGTTGACGACGCGTCCATCGACTCCGGATCGCACGGTGACGTCTGCTGACCAGTTCTCCGCCGTCAGCGCCAGTTCGAGGGCGCCGAGGTGCATGTCAGCCATGGAGACGAAGCGCCGCTCCGTGAGCGTGCTCCTCCGGCCGTGGCCGTGCTCAAAGCGGATCGTCCGCAGCAGCACGCCGCGCCGGAGATCCAGCTCCTGGCGATATGCAAGGATCTCGACTGCTTTCGGATCGAACCAGTCCTCGTCGGCGACGCGAAGCTCGAGCGCGAGCCAATTCGGCAGGTTGACCAGATCCTCGTTCTCGACCACGCGGCCGGCGATCCCGGTAGCGAGCCGGTTGTAGCCGCCCCCGAGGTACGTCCCCGGATAGTGGACGCCGTCCGCATGCGCCCAGGCTGCTGCCCCGCGGGTGGTGAAATAGCCATTTCCGAGGGCGCAGAGCGACTCGCGGGTCCCTTCGCGGGCCGCGTCGAACGCCTCGTACACCAGGGACCACTCGGATGGCGGGTCCGCAGCGACCTGGATCTGCCCGAGATCGGTGACCACGACGTCGGCTCCCGCATCGCGCAGCGCTCGCGAGTGGCCGCCGCGATCGACGCCGATAACGCAACCGAATCGGCCCGCGCGCGCCGCCGCGACCCCGGCCGTGGCATCCTCCACGACGACCGCCCGCGACACCTCCACCCCGACGCGTCGAGCAGCTTCCAGGAACGCATCGGGGGCCGGCTTCCCCTGAAGCTCGAGCCGGCTGATGTCCCTCCCGTCCACGCGCGCGTCGAAGAGCTGCGTGATGCCGGCTGCTTCGAGGACCGCCGCGCAGTTGTTGCTCGAGGAGACGACGGCGGCCCTGACGTCCTGCGCGCGCAGCGTCTGCACGAGCGAGATCGCGTCCTCATAGCGGTCGACGCCGTGCCGCTGGAGGTGCTCCATGAAATACTGGTCCTTGAGGTTGCCGAGCGCGTGCACGGTGTGCAGGCCGGGTCCGTCTTCCGGGGTGCCCGCCGGCAGCTCGATTGAACGCGCTGCGAGGAACGCGGCCACGCCGTCGTAGCGCGGCCTCCCGTCGACGTAGCGACGGTAGTCGGCGTCGATGTCGAAGGCGACGAACGGCTTGCCCATCTCGGCGGCACGACGTTCGAGGAAGGCGTCGAAGAGCTTCTTCCAAGCCGCGGCATGCACGCTCGCCGTCCGGGTCAGGACGCCGTCGAGATCGAACAGAACCGCGTCGTAGTCGCGCGGGGAGACCGTAACGATGACGCCGATGTCGCTCACGCGTTTCCTAGGGGACGCGACGCGGTCCGCGCCCCGATGAAGTCGCCGTGACTGAACGCCTGGAGGTCGGAGTCGTCGGGCGCGGCGGCCGCCCACCTCGGAGGCTCGGCCGCCCGTGGGAACCCTTTCGTGCTCTCTTCATCGAGGACCTCCGGGCGGCTGAGCGCGGAGCCACGTGGCGTGATGGGCCTGGATGATCGCGAGGGCCTCGTCGGCGCTCGCCACGCAGCGCGGGATCGCCAGATCCTCGGCATCGGCCAGGGGCGGGTCGAAGGCGAGCATCGCCTGCCGGGCCCACTCGATCAGGGTCGGCCACGTTGGTCCGACGAGGATCAGCGGCGTCTCCTGTAGGTGCCGCACCTGGAGCAGCTGCCAGATCATCACCATCTCCAGGACGGTGCCGATGCCGCCCGGGGCCACGATGAAGGCGTCGGAGGCGATCGCGAACTGGTGCAGGCGCGTGAAGAACGTGCGATGTCGGAACGCCTGCGCGACGAAGGCGTTGACGTCGTGCTCGAAAGGCAGCTCGACGCGGATGCCGATGGACCGCGCCCGCTCGGGGGCGGTCGACGCTCCTTCGTTGGCGGCCTGCATGAGGCCCGGCCCGCCGCCGGTCACGATGTCGCAGCCCATGGCGGCCAGCATCGCGGCCGCGCGCTTGGTCTCCTCGTAGCCGAAGCTCCCCGGCGTGGCGCGCGCCGAGCCGAAGATCGTGACCCGGTACCGGTCTCGCCGAGACGATCGCAGCCGGGTCAGGTTGTTGACCACGTCCCACAGACCGAGGACGGCGCCGAGCACGACGTCGTTGACGCGTTCCTCGTCGGCCAGGCTGATCACGTCCGGCCGCGTCGACTGTGACGTCTGCGTCACCGCGGTCCTCCGCGCCGGATGCAGGCCAGGGTGTGCCGGGCGATCATCGGCTCCTCGTCGGTCGGGATCACCCACGCCGAGACGGGACTGTCCGCGGTGCTGATCCTCGGCCCGTGGCCCAGGTTGGCGGCCGGGTCGAGGCGGACGCCGAGCCACGCCGCCGCGGCGAGCGAGCCTGGCTCGCGGCCGACGCGGTACACGAACAGGGCGACGGCCTCGGCGGCCTCGGGAGCTGAGCTCGCGAGACGCCCATTCCACGCGGTCATCGATCCACCGTCATCGGCCGGCGGCTTCGGTCCTTCAGGGCGGCCGTGAGGACACGGTGCAACGTCGCGAGCCCCCCGGCGACATCCGAGCCCAGGTGAACGCGGAGGGCACGGCGCTCCCGCTCCACCAGGATCTGGAAATCGCCGCGGGCCTGGGCCGCCTTCACCACGCCGAACGTGTACTTCTGTCCCGGCACGGGCAGGTCGACGGCGTCATCGCACGTGATCTGCAGGAAGACACCGGTGTTCGGTCCCCCCTTGTAGGCCTGGCCCGTCGAGTGCAAGAAACGCGGCCCGAATTCCACGCACGTCGCGACGCGCCTGGCGTCGCGAACCGCCAGGCGCATGGCCTGCAACGCCCGCTCGTGCGCCTCGTTCATCTCGATGAACGCGAGCAGCGCGAAGTAATCGCCGGCGCCCAGCCGGCTGAGGTGCGCGGTGAGATAGCCCGCCGGCGTGGGCTCGCCATCCAACAAACCCCTCAATGCGTTCGCATTCTTCTCGTCGGTGAAGAGCCTGATCCCGTCCCCGGTGAAGAGCGGTGTCTCCGCGGGCAACGCCCCGGTTCGCTCGTACTCGGCGGTCAGTCTCCTCGTCACGCTCTTGCTGGCTTCCACGTCCGGCTGATCGAACGGGTGGATGCCCAGGATGGAACCGGCCACGGCGGTCGCCATCTCCCAGCGAAAGAATTCTTCGCCGAGGTCGTACGGGTCATCGACGCCGATGCGCACGACCGGGTGACCGGCGCGTTCCAGCTCGGCGACGGCCGTGTCCCGGGCCGCATCGGGTGCCGACCGCAATCGGAGATAGACGAAGAGGCGGTCGTCGGCGTAGACCTCAGGCCGACCGAGGGCTTCGCGGTCGATGGGGATCAGGCCCGCGCCGTCCTTGCCCGTCGACTCCGCCAGCAGCTGCTCCAGCCAGGCGCCGAGGGCCTCGAGGCCTGGCGACGCGATGATGGTCACCTTGTCGCGCCCGAAATTGCGCGCCGCGACGCCGAGGATGGCGCCGAGCACGACACCGGGGTTCTCTCCGACCGGCACCGATGGCATGCACGCGGAGACCATCGCCTCGGTCCGGTCCAGGAGCTTCGCCACGTCCACGCCGATGATGGCGGCCGGGACCAGGCCGAAATCCGACAGCACCGAGTAGCGTCCACCGATATCCGGCCAGCCGAAGAAGACGTGTCGAAAGCCGTCGCTCTCGGCGAGGTGCTGCAGCTTCGAGCCCGGGTCGGTGATGGCGACGAAGCGCCGGCCGGCTCCCTGGACGCCGACGAGCTGCGTCAGGCGGTCGAAGAAGTACTGCGTCAAGATGTTCGGCTCGAGCGTGGAGCCCGATTTGCTGGACACGATGAAGAGCGTGCTCTTGAGATCGATCTTGTTCTCGAACGTTCGCACCTGGGCGGGGTCGGTGGAATCGAGCACGTGAAGCTCGGGGAAGCCCGGGATCTTCCCGAAGGTCCTCTTCACCACTTCAGGCCCGAGGCTCGATCCTCCCATCCCCAGGAGGAGGGCGTCGGAGAAGCCTGCGCTCCTGACCACATGGGCAAGGTAGGTCAACCGCTCGATGTGGGCCAGCTGGTCGTTCGTGACGCCGAGCCAGCCGAGCCAGTGCGCCTCGTCCTTGCCGGTCCACAGGGACGCATCCCGGCCCCAGAGCCGTCTCACCTTGCCCTGGGCGCGCCATTCGGCCAGCGAATCCTTCACGGCGGCGGCCAGGGGCTCGGAGAGCGTGTAGGTCAGGCGATTGATCTTTCCCGCTCCCGCTTCCTTGCTCTGCGTCTCCACGGCATTCAAGAGCTTCGCGAAGGCATCCTCGAAGAGCTGCACTCCCTCGGCGAGGAGCCTGTCGGTCACATCGTTGATGGAGATTCCGGCTTGCGCGAGCCCATCCATCGCGTCGCGGGCGGCGTCGACATCTTCGGTGAGGCTGGCACGCGGCCGTCCGTGATCCCGAAACGCTTCCAGTGTTGCCGGCGGAATCGTGTTGACCGTCTCGGGCCCGATGAGCTCTTCGACGTAGACGACGTCGCGATAGCTCGGGTTCTTCACGCCCGTGCTGGCCCACAGCAGGCGCTGGGTCCGGGCTCCCCGGGCGGCCAGCGCCTGCCAGCGCCCGCTGCTGAACAGCTCCTGGTAGCGCTGGTAGGCGAGCTTGGCGCTGGCGATGGCCACCCGGCCGGTCACGCTTTTCAGCACAGTGCGCTCTCTCGCGTTCGTCGATGCCTGCACGCGTCTGGCGATCAGCGCATCGACGGCGGTGTCGATCCGGCTGATGAAGAAACTGGCCACGCTGGCCACCCGCGTCGCGTCACCACCGCGGGCGACCAGCTTCTCGAGCCCGGCGATGTAGGCGTCCGCGACCCGCTCGTACGCCTCGAGGGCGAAGAGCAGCGTCACGTTGACGTTGATGCCCTCGCTGATGAGCTGCTCGATGGCGGGCACGCCCTCGGCGGTGGCGGGAACCTTGATCATCAGGTTTTCCCGGCCGACCGCGGACCAGAGCCGCTGGGCTTCGTTCAACGTGGTCCTCGTGTCGTGCGCCAGGAACGGGGACACCTCCAGGCTGACGTAGCCGTCACGCCGGGCGGTCTCCTCGTACACGCCCCGAAGCGCGTCGCACGCGTCCTGGATGTCGCGGACGGCGAGCTTCTCGTACAGCGTCTTCGCGTCCAGCGCCCGCGCCTCTGGCGCCTCCAGCATCTCCCGGTAGTCGGAGCTCCCGGCGACGGCCTTTTCGAAGATCGCGGGGTTGGAGGTGACGCCACGTACGCCGTCTTCGGCGATCAGGCGGCGCAGCTCGCCGCTTTCGATCAGGCTGCGACGGATGTAGTCAAGCCACACGGACTGGCCGAAGACCTCGAGCGCGCGCAGGCGGTTCTCGAGCGCGGTCAGCTTGGCGAGGCGGCGCACGTGACGCGGCTCGCCCGTGAAGCGGGCGTTCAGGAATGCGCGAATGAGCTCGGGGGCGAGCTCGATGCCGATGACGCGGCCGCCGAGCACGAGCACGTTCATGTCGTCGTGCTCGACGCCCTGGTGCGCCGAGTAGGTGTCATGGCACAGGCCGGCGCGGATGCCCGGGATCCTGTTCGCGACCATCGAGGCGCCGACGCCGCTGCCGCAGAGGAGGATGCCGCGCTCGGCTCTCGACTCCCGCACGGCCGCGCCGACGGCTTCCGCGTAGTCGGGATAGTCGACCGGATCCTGGTTGTGGGTCCCGACGTCGACGACTTCGTGATGCTCGGCGGCCAGGAACGTCTTCACCGCCTCTTTCAACTCGAAGCCGGCATGGTCCGAGCCGATGGCCACGTGCATGGCTCACCTCCTCGCCCTGGCGATCTGCGCACGGGCGGCGTCGATGACGTTCTCGGGGACGAACCCGAACTTCTTCTGCAGCTCTTTCAGCGGCGCCGACGCCCCGAAGGTCTCCATGCCGATGCTGTGGCCGTGCCGGCCGACGTACCGCGCCCAGCCCAGCGTGGCGCCCTGTTCCACCGAGACGCGCGCGCCCACCGAGTCCGGCAGCACCTGTTCGCGGTAGTCGGGATGCTCGCGACAGTGCTGCTCGAACAGCTCCCAGGACGGCATGCTCACCACCCGGGCTCGGATGCCCTCGGCCTTGAGCTTTTCGTACGCCTCGATACAGAGGGCGACTTCACTGCCGGTGGCGAGCAGCAGGACGTCGGGCGTGCCGTCGTCGGCATCGGCGAGCACGTACGCGCCGCGCTGCAGGCCATCCGCGGAGGCGTATCGCGTCCGGTCCAGGATCGGCACCGCTTGCCGCGTCAGGATCAGCGCCACCGGCTCGTGGCGGAGCTGCATGATCACGCGCCAGGCTTCGACCGCTTCGTTGGCATCCGCCGGTCGAAGCGTGATCAAGCCTGGGATCGCGCGCAGGGATGCCAGCTGCTCCACCGGCTGGTGGGTCGGCCCGTCTTCCCCGACGCCGATCGAGTCGTGGGTGAAGACGTAGATCACCGGAAGCTCCATCAAGGCGCTCAGGCGGATCGCCGCGCGGCCGTAGTCGCTGAAGATCAAGAATCCCGACCCGAACGGTCGGATCTTCGACAGCGACAGGCCGTTGAGGACGGCGCCCATCGCGTGCTCCCGGATCCCGAAGTGCAGATTCCTGCCGGCTCGATACTCCGCGCTGAAATCTCCGGCGCCGTCGAAGGTGAGACGCGTCTTGCACGAGGGCCCGAGATCCGCGGATCCGCCGAGCAGCGACGGCACGTTCCGGGCCAGGACGTTCAACGTCTGGCCCGATGCGTCGCGGGTCGCGAGGCCTTTCGGATCCGCGACGAACGCCGGTAATCCCTTGTCCCAACCGTCCGGCAGCTCGCGCCGCAGCATGCGATAGCCCTGGTCGGCGAGCTCGGGATACTCGCGCTTGTACGCCTCGAACATGGTCCACCAGGCGTCATGGAGGGCGCGCCCCCGCGCGCCGATGCCGGCCTCGAAGTGCTCGCGGACCCCCTCAGGCACGAGGAATTCCGCGTCCTCGGGCCAGCCATAATTGCGCTTGGCGAGCCGGATTTCCTCCGCGCCCAGCGGTTCCCCGTGCGCCGCGCTCGTGTCCTGCTTGTGCGGCGCACCGTAGGCGATGTGGCTATCGACGATCACGAGCGTGGGGCGATCGGTCGTCTGCTTGAACGTCTCGAAGGCCCGCCCGAGCATGTCGAGATCGTTGGCGTCGCCAACCCGTGTGACGTTCCAGCCGTACCCGATGAAGCGTGTGGCCACGTCGTCGCTGCAGGCCAACGCGGTGTTGCCCTCGATGGTGATGTGGTTGTTGTCGTAGATCCAGCACAGGTTCGCGAGCTTGAGGTGCCCGGCCAGCGAGGCGGCCTCGCCGGAGATCCCTTCCATCATGCAGCCGTCACCGCAGAGCGCGTAGACGTCGTAGTCGAACAACGCGAACCCCGGCCGGTTGAAGTAGCTCGCCAGCCAGCGCTCGGCGATGGCGATCCCGACGCTCGTCGCCACGCCCTGTCCCAGTGGCCCGGAGGTCGTCTCGACGCCCGAGGTCCAGCGATACTCCGGGTGCCCGGGACACTTGCTGTCGAGCTGTCGGAAGCGCTTGATGTCCTCCAGCGTCACCGACAGCTGTCCGAGGGTCTCGTACTTCGGGTTGACCGCTCTCACCCCGGTCAGGTGGAGCAGGGCGTAGAGCAGCATGGACGCATGGCCGGCCGACAACACGAACCGGTCGCGATTGGGCCAGATCGGATGGCTCGGATCGAAGCGCAGGAAGCGTTGCCAGAGACAGTAGGCCACCGGCGCCAGCGCCATCGGCGTTCCCGGGTGACCGGAGTTGGCGCGCTGAACGGCATCCATCGCCAGCGTCCGGATGGTGGTGACGCACCGCTCGTCCATCGTCGTCATCATTCGTCGCCCCGTTTCTTCATGCTTGCGGCGCCCACGCCCGCGAACCTCAGTGCGTGCAGACGCCGGGCACCCACGCTCCATTCGGCGCCAGGCACTGGCACGGCGTTCCGGGTTGGACCGTCACGGGAATGACGCAGATTCCCCATCGTGTCGAGCAGACCCGGATGAGCGAATACCGATAGTCCGCTGGCAAGAGGTGATAGAAGGGAGGCGCAGGCACCTGTTGTCCCGTCGCCGGGACGACAAGGGCGACGACGAGCAGGGCGATCGACGCGGCTCCCGTCAACACGTGGCGCCTCCTGATCGGCATGTCTGTCCCCTCAGCCGTTGTCGGCCTCGGTCGAACGGCCACTGGCCGCCCCGGTCTGCTGTCCCCACTTCCAGCCCGTGATCTCGGGCATGTCGTCGCCGAATCGCGCGATGTACGCCTTGTGCTCCATGAGCTTGTCGCGGATCGTCTGCTTGGCGTACGCGGCGCGCGCCCCCAGCTTCGGCACGCGGTCGATCACGTCGCTCACCAGGTGGAAGCGGTCGAGGTCGTTCAGCACGCACGTGTCGAACGGTGTGGTCGTGGTGCCCTCTTCCTTGTAGCCGCGGACATGGAGGTTCTTGTGGCCGTTGCGCCGGTAGGTCAGCCGGTGGATGAGCCACGGGTAGCCGTGGAAGGCGAACACGATCGGCTTGTCCGTCGTGAACAGAGCGTCGAAGTCCTGGTCGGAGAGGCCGTGCGGGTGCTCGCTGGGCGGCTGCAGCTTCATGAGGTTCACGACGTTGACGACGCGCACCTTCAAGTCGGGCGCGTGCCGGCGGAGGAGGTCGACGGCGGCCAGGGTCTCGAGCGTCGGGACGTCCCCGCAGCACGCCATCACGACGTCGGGCTCGGCGCCCCGGTCGTTGCTCGCCCACTCCCAGATTCCGAGCCCGGCGGTGCAGTGCTTGATCGCCTCGTCCATCGTGAGCCACTGCGGTGCCGGCTGCTTGCCGGCGACGATCACGTTGACGTAGTTGCGGCTGCGCAGGCAGTGGTCGGTGACGGAGAGCAGGCAGTTGGCGTCCGGCGGCAAATAGACTCGGACGACCTCGGCTTTCTTGTTGACGACGTGGTCGATGAAGCCGGGGTCCTGGTGGCTGAAGCCGTTGTGGTCCTGGCGCCAGACGTGGGAGGACAGGAGATAGTTCAGCGAGGCGATGGGGCGACGCCAGGGGATGTGGTTGCAGACCTTCAGCCACTTGGCGTGCTGGTTGAACATCGCGTCGATGATGTGAATGAAGGCCTCGTAGCACGAGAAGAAGCCGTGGCGACCGGTCAGCAGATAACCCTCGAGCCAGCCCTGGCACTGGTGCTCGCTGAGCATCTCCATCACTCGGCCGTCGGGGGCCAGGTGGTCGTCCCACGGGTGGGTCTCCGCCATCCAGGCGCGATTGGTGACCTCGAGCACGTCCTGCCAGCGGTTCGAGTTGTTCTCGTCCGGGCTGAAGAGCCGGAAGTTCCGGGCCTCCCCGTTGAGCTTCATCACGTCCCGGAGGAACTTCCCCATGACACGAGTCGACTCGGCGGTGACGGCGCCGGGGGCCGGCACGGTGACGGCGTAGTCGCGGAAATCCGGCAGGCGCAGGTCGCGGAGGAGCAGACCGCCGTTGGTGTGCGGGTTGGCGCTCATGCGGCGAGTGCCCCGCGGCGGGAGCGCCACCAGCTCGGGCCGCAGCCGGCCGGTGTCGCCGAAGAGCTCCTCGGGCTTGTAGCTCTTCATCCACTGCTCGAGGATCCGCACGTGGCCCGGGTTGTCGTGCATCTCTCCCATCGGCACCTGGTGGGCGCGCCAGTAGTCCTCCGTGCGCTTGCCGTCGATCTCGGGGGGACAGGTCCAGCCCTTCGGGGTGCGCAGGATGATCATGGGCCAGCGCGGCCGGGCGCCGCCGCCGTTGCGGCGCGCGTCGTCCTTGATCCGCCGGATGTCCTCGGTGATCGCGTCGAGCGTCTCCGCCATCAGCTGATGCATGGCCGCGGGCTCGTCGCCCTCGACGAAATAGGGGGTGTAGCCGTAGCCGCGGAACAGCTGGTCCAGCTCCTCGTGGCTGATCCGGGCCAGGACGGTGGGATTGGCGATCTTGTAGCCGTTGAGATGGAGGATCGGCAGGACCACGCCGTCCGTCGCCGGGTTGAGGAACTTGTTGGAATGCCAGCTCGTGGCCAGCGGCCCCGTCTCCGCCTCGCCGTCGCCGACCACGCAGGCCACGATGAGATCGGGGTTGTCGAACGCGGCCCCGTATGCGTGCGAGACCGCGTACCCCAGCTCGCCGCCCTCGTGCATCGAGCCCGGGGTCTCGGGGGCGACGTGGCTCGGAATCCCGCCGGGAAACGAGAACTGGGTGAAGAGGCGCTTCAGGCCTTCCTCGTCCGGGGAGATGTTCGGGTAGACCTCGCTGTAGGTTCCTTCCAGATAGGCGTTGGCGACCAGACCGGGCCCGCCGTGCCCCGGCCCGGCGATGTACAGCATGTTCAGGTCGTGTTTCTTGATCACCCGGTTCAGGTGGACGTAGATGAAGTTCAGGCCGGGCGTCGTCCCCCAGTGCCCGAGGAGGCGCGGCTTGATGTGCTCCTTGGTCAGCGGCTTCTTGAGCAGCGGGTTGTCATAGAGATAGATCTGGCCGACCGACAGGTAGTTGGCGGCGCGCCAGTACGCATCCGTGAGCGCGAGTTCCTTGTCCGCGAGCGGGCTTCCCATGATGACCTCCTGACGATTCGAACGGCGTCTTTACCTGCGGCGATCGCCGGGCGACGGGCCCGGCGGATCAGTCCCTCTCAGTCGTCGTGCACCTCATGGCGTTGCGCCGGGCTCGCCGGGCTCGCCTCCATCTCGTCCGTGTATCGGCCGAGACTGGCGGCTCCGTTGCACCGGGCCCGATGCGACAGCGCCTCCTGGGCGGCCTTCACGTTCTCGTCGCGCCCGTGCCACGTCTCCAGCGCGGCGTCCTGAAGGGCGCGCCCGTAGGAGAAGCTCAGCTTCCAGGGCCTGGGCCCGGGCAGCCGATTGATCGCGTTCAGATGGGCCGTGGCCAGCCGGTCGCTCTGACCGCCCGAGAGGAACACGATGCCGGGCACCGCCGCCGGCACGGTCCGGAGCAGGCAGCGCAGCGTCGCCGTCGCGACGTCCTGCACGGACGCGGGACGCGAGCAGGCCTTGCCCGGGACGACCATGTTGGGCTTGAGCAGCATCGATTCCAGCGAGACTCGCTGCTCGGAGAGGGCCCGGAACACGGCGTGCAGCACCATGGTGGTGACCTCTTCGCAGCGCTCGATCGAATGCGATCCGTCCATCAACACTTCCGGCTCGACGATCGGGACGAGGCTCGCTTCCTGACAGAGCGCGGCATAGCGCGCCAGCGCATGGGCGTTCGCGCTCACGCAGGCGCCGGTCGGCCGCCCGTCGGCGATGTGGATCACGGCCCGCCATTTCGCGAAGCGTGAGCCCATGCCCCGGTATTCCGCGAGACGATCGCGGAGCCCGTCGAGCCCCTCGCTGACGGTCTCGCCCGGTGCGAGCGCCAGCGGTTTCGCGCCGGTATCGACCTTGATCCCCGGCACGATGCCCCGGCTCGTGAGCAGCTGCGCGAGCGGGGTCCCCGTCGAGCTCTTCTGTCTGATCGTCTCGTCCTGCATGATGACGCTACTGATCGAGGTGGCGGCGTCGGGGGCCGTGAAGAGCATTTCCCGATACGCGCGCCGGCTCTGCTCGGTGGAGCGAATCCCGAGCGCGTCGAACCGCTTGGTCAACGTGCCCGGCGTCTCGTCGGCGGCCAGGATGCCCTTGCCGTCGGCGATCAAAGTCCTCGCGGTGCTCACGGTGTCCTGATTCATCGTTCCATTGCTCCTTGCGTGCGGCCCGACGTGGGGGTCAGCTGCCTCGCGTCCGTCCGTCGCGACCACGCCTTGCTGCACCGCAAGGACCGCGCCAGACGTTGCGCCGCCGCGGAAGGTCGCAAACTCACGGAGTTATCGCATCGCCCCGCGTCCGCGCTCTGCAGCCGAGCGAATCCCGACGGCCGCTCGGGCGATTCCGCACGTCACCGTGCGGAACCGCACACGGGCTGGTGGGTCGCGAATCAACGCGGGTGCCTCCGCTCAGCGCGGTGAGGAGTCGGCCCTGGGCCGCCGCGAGCCCGCGTGCGTCGGCGCGGTGACCGGCTCCTGGAGCGTCACGGCGTGCAGGGCGAGCACCTGCGGAACTGCGGCGTCCACTGCCAAGCCGTCCCCCAGCGGCTCGCCCCACCGGTGACCCGTCGAGATGACGATCTCGTCGCCGGCCCGGCGCACGACGATGCCCGACCGGTCGAGGTACGCCGGGAGGGCCACCGGGCCCACCGCGACCACGGGACCATGGTGCGCGCCGGGCGCCGCCGCGGCCGGTGGCGCGGAGAGGAGGTACGACGTCGGGCGGCGCGGATGCGCAGCCGGCGAGGCCCGCCACGATGGTGGTGACGGCGAGCAGGCGGATGCCGACGGCGCGCGCGCTCACTCGGTTCTCGGCCGGCCGCGGCCGAACAGCAGGAGGTCGGGCTGGCGCTCGAGGTCCTCGCCGAGGGCCCGCAGCACCCGTGCGGTCCGCCCGAGCTGATCCAGGACGTCGGCCAGCTGGTAGGCGGCGGGGGAGTCGCCGTCGAGCAGGCCGTTGACGTGAACGCCAGCCGACCGCATCTCTCGCATGCGTCGCGCGTCGCCTCGCCTCGTGGAAGGCCGTGAGCGTGGGCGCCATCCGCGCGTCCAGCCCGCGCAGCGCCCGCCGCGCGTCGTCCCCTAGACGTCGAGGTTGAAGCGGCGGATGCGCCGGAGCAGCTGCGTGCGGCTGAGACCGAGCGCGGCGGCGGCACGCGCCTTGTTGCCCTTGGTGCGCCGGAGCGCCTCGACGATCATGTGCTTCTGCTGCTCCGCGATGGTCAGCATGGCGGTCGGAGCCTCGGCCGGCGGGGCGGCGCCGGCGGGCACCGTCACGTCGCGCGGCGGTCGCGGGACGACGCCGAGGTGCTCGGCCGAGATCAGCTCGCCCTCGGCCAGGATGAGCGCCCGCTCGAGGGCGTTCTGCAGCTCGCGGATGTTGCCGGGCCAGGCGTGCGCGAGCAGGAGGTCGCGGGCCTCGCCGCTCAGGCCCAGCTCCTGCCGTCCCATCCTGGCGCCGAGGGTGCGTACGAAATGCTCGGCGAGCAGCAGGACGTCTTCCCCCCGCTCGCGCAGCGCGGGCAGGCGGATGGGGAATACGGCGAGGCGAAAGTAGAGGTCGTCGCGGAAGCGGCCCTCGGCCACCGCCTGCTCGAGGTCGCGGTTGGTGGCGGCAATGAGACGGACGTCGGCCTCGAGCGTCGTCGTGCCCCCCACCCGCTCGTACCGACGTTCCTGCAGCACGCGGAGCAGCTTGCCCTGCGCGGACGGCGGCAGCTCGGCGACCTCGTCGAGGAACAGCGTGCCGCCGGCGGCCAGCTCGAAGCGCCCGCGCCGCAGCCGGTCCGCGCCGGTGAAGGCGCCGCGCTCGTGGCCGAACAGCTCCGTCTCGACGAGGGTCTCCGGGAGCGCCGCGCAGTTCACCGCGACGAACGGCCCGTCGGCGCGCGCGCTCCCCTGATGGATCGCCCGGGCCAGCACCTCCTTCCCGGTCCCGCTCTCGCCGGTGAGGAGCACCGTCGTCCCGGTGGCGGCGACCTTGCGGGCGTCGTCGACCGCCGCCAGGAACCGGGGCGCCCGGCCGATGATGGCGTCGAACCCGAAGCGCTCGTCGAGCGCGGTCCGCAGCGACGCCACCTCCCGCTCGAGCCTCCGGGCGTTCGCCTCGGCGGCGCCCAGCCGCTGCTGGTGCTCGGCCAGCCGCTGGTGCTGGATCTCGAGCGCGAGCGCCACGGCGATCACGCTCGCGACTTCGGCGTCGGCTTCGTCGTACCAGTACGCACGCGACGTCACGAAGAACAGGACGCCGCCCACGCGCTCGCCGAAGAAGATCGGTACGTCGAGCGCCGACCGGTCGCCGTTCTCGATCATCAGCCGGTCGCCGGGGCGTGCGGGATCGAGCTCACGCGGGGCGTCCCTGATGAGGACGACCTCGCCGCGGGCGACACGCTCCAGTTTGGAGAACTCCTCGAGGGTCCCCGACTCCGGGTTCACGCGCCCGTCCCCGCCGACGAGGCCGACGCGCTCGAAGCGCTGTTCGGAGCCGGTTCGCAAGGCGAGCCCCATCACCTCGAAATCGATGAGGGGCCGCACCGCCTCGCCGAGCCGCTCGAGCACATCGCCGAGCTTGAGACTGGTGCCCAGAATCGCTGGCAGCGCGGCCGCTGCCTTCAAGCGCTCGCGAAGGCGGCGCTCACGGTGCAGCTCGACCAGGGTCTCGACGAAGGGCGCAACGAGGTCGGCGAGCCGCCGGCACGACGATACGTGGGCGTCGGAGTAGACGCCGGTGGTGCCGCTCATGACGACGAAGGCGCCCCGCACCCGTCCGCCGGTAGAGAGCGGCACGGCGAGCCGCGCCCGTAACCCCGCCTCGACGATACTCGCTCGCAACGCGGGAGCCTCGGCGAACCGAGCGTCCGTCATCATGTCGGCGACGACCTGCGTGTGTCCCGCGAAGACCGGTCCGAGCGCCAAGACCTCGGCCGGGACTCCATCGCCGCGCTCGAACGCCATGGTGTAGTGAGCGCCGTGGCAGAGCGCCGCGCCCCGCACGGCGTACTCCGCGAAGAGCGAGCATGTGCGGCCGTCGGCTTCACAGCGCTGGATCGCGAGGTAATCATGGGGGACCAGGCGCTGGGCGCGGGCCGAGAACTCGGAGAGAAAGCGGGTCGGGTCGAACGTCTCGGTGCGCGACCGCGCGAAGGCCGCCACGCACTCCAGGAGGTCCGAGACGTCGGTCGCGTCGCTGATGCGCTCGGTGCCGGTCATGTGGTACCTGTTCTCGGCGCCTGCTACAGACGCGCCGGCGCGCGGTGGTGTCCTCTGGTGCTGTCGGCCGAATGCGCCGGGACATTCTCCGCCAGCCATCGTCGCCCGTCTCGGCACGGCCGCACGACTCATCGGGCGACCCTGCATGCGTCATGCCGGGCGTAGCAGTTCACGAGTTCGCGGACTTGCCGGACGAGACCCGGTTCTTCGGTGGGGCGGGGGCGTGGCCACCTGGGGCGGCCTCGCCCCATCGTCACCGACGTGCCCGGTTACAGTTCCGGCCTGTTGGACGTGGGGGAACGGCCCCCGGGAAGGAGAGACGGCGATGACGGGAGCACACGGTGCAGCGGCGCGGCGTGCGGTCGGGCTGGTCATGCTCGCCATCGTCGGGAGCGCCGGGCCGATGCTGATGAGCGTGCCGGCCTGGGCTCAGACCGTGCGCGAGGTCTTCCAGAAGGTCGCGCCCTCCATCGTCGTCGTCCGGGGTCGAGGGCGGGACGTCACAATGTCCGGTCAGACCCGGTACAGCGCGACGGGCTCCGGCGTGCTGGTCTCGGCCGACGGGCAGGTCATGACGGCCTCCCACGTGGTCCACGCCCTGGACGAGATCACGGTCGAGTTCCTGGGCGGCGAGACGGTCACGGCGAAGGTGGTGGCCTCGGAGCCGGCCGCTGACCTCTCGCTGCTGAAGCTCGACCGGGTGCCGCCCGGCTCCCGCGTCGCCGCCATGGCCGATTCCGACACGGTCCAGGTCGGGGACCAGGTCGTCATCGTCGGCGCCCCGTACGGCCTCGGCCACTCGCTGAGCGCCGGCTACATCAGCGCGCGATGGGCGCCCAACACCGTGCACCGCACGATGCCGATGGCCGAGTTCTTCCAGACCGACGCTGTCATCAACACCGGCAACTCGGGCGGGCCGATGTTCAACATGGCCGGCGAGGTGATCGGCATCGTGAGTCACAACATCTCCAGGAGCGGGGGAAGCGAGGGGCTGGGCTTCGTGGTCACGCTGAACACCGCCCGCACCCTGCTGCTGGAGACGCGGTCGTTCTGGTCGGGGCTGGAGGGGTTGAGCCTCAACGACGACCTGGCCGACCTGCTGAACCTGCCCGACCGCGCCGCGGGCTTCATCGTGAAGACCATCGCCAAGGGCTCGCCGGCCGACCGGGCCGGCCTCCACGGCGCCACTCAGATCGTGACGATCTCGGGGCAGGAGGTGCCGCTCGGGGGCGACATCATCCTGGCCGTCGAGGGGATTCCGGCCAGCGCCGCCAACGCCGATCGGATCCGCCAGGCGTTGAATCACCTGACGCCGGGGTCGCGGTTCCGCGTGCGCATCCTGCGGGCGGGCGAGGTGCTCGAGCTGACCGGCCGGATGCCGTGACGCTGGGGCGCGTCACATGACGTCACCGCGCTCCACGGCGGCCCGCGCGTTGTCCAGCTCCTGCATCAGGGTCTCCCCCTCGCTGTCCGCGGCGAGGACGCTGAGATAGAGGCGACCGCCGACCACGCGCGCGTCCTCGACGACCACCAGCGTCGGCGTGAAGGCGACCGCCTGCCGCAGGGCGTCCTTGACGGCGGTCAGGATGATGGCGCTCACCGCCGCCTCGTCCTGCACGCCGGCGACGGCGGTCATGGGCACGGCGGTGACGAACTGGACGATGTGGGCGTGCGCCGTCTGGGCGGACAGGGCCAGCGCGAGCGCGACGACGAGCGTGCCGAGCGTCTTCATGGGCGTCCTCCTTGCTCTTTGGAGTACGGGGGAGAGACGTTCGGTGTGGCGTGCGGAATCGGTCCTGCGACGTGCGGAATCGCCCGCCCGCGCGCGGCCGCGTTCCGCACGTCGGCCGTAAGCCACGGACTTTCCGGGCCCGCCTCCGTCCCGACGATCCGGCGCGAGACTTGCTCAGACTCCGCCGACATGGACGTTGACGTGATGCACGGCGGCCGGCGCATCGACCGCGACCACGATCTGCTGGACGCGCTCCGCCGCGGAGATCCGACGGCGCCCGATGAGCTGGTGACGCGGTACCGGCGGCGTGCCCTTCGCCTCGCCAGCGGGATCACCGGTAACCACGAGGACGCCGAGGACGTCGTCCAGGACGCGTTCTGGACCGTGGTGCGGAAGATCCACGCCTTCCGCGGCGACTCGGCATTCGGCTCGTGGCTCTACCGGATCGTGGTGAACGCGGCCTACCAGAACCGGCGCCGCCGGCGCGCCACCCGGGACGAGGCGTTCCTCGACGACGTCATGCCCGGTCCCGTGCTCCACTGGTCGGCCGCCGCCGCCGATCCCGCCCTCCGGGCCGAGCGGCGCTGTGCGCTGGCGGCCGCGATGGAGGAGCTGCCCGCCGCCTCGCGGGCGCTCGTCGTTCTCCGCGAGGTCGAGGGGCGATCCCATGTCGAGGTCGCGGAGGCGCTCGGCCTCACCGCCGCGCTGGTGAAGGGCCGCGCGCATCGTGCCCGGCTGTTCCTCCGGAAACGACTCGCATGAAGATCCTGATCCTCGGCCCGCGCGCTCGGGACCGCGCGCCGGACGGTGCCGTGGTCAGGGTGCGCTTGCTGCCCGAGCCGTGTATGTGGACGTGGGAGATCTGCGATCCACGGGGCGAGGTCATCGACAGCGGCTGGGCGTCCGAATGGGCGGCCTACGACTCGGCCGAGGAGGCGTACGCCGCGGGCCGGCAGCGCCTGACCCGCGGGGCCGCGGCCGCCGGGCGATGAGAGCGTGCGCGAGGGTCAGTACCGGATCCCGTGCCGACCCGCCATCTCGGCGGCGGCGCGCTGCTGCCGCGCTTCCTTCTCGGCGATGATGAGCGCGGTCTTGATCGCCGTGTCGGGGTTGAGCGAGATCGAATCGATGCCGCATTCGACGAGCCATTCGGCCATGTCGCCGGCAGCTCGCACATCCCGTACGCCTCGAGCCCGTCCTGCCCCTGCCGCAGGCCGTAGCGGCTCATCGTCTCGATCACCCGGCGCGCTTCCTCCACCGTCCGGCAGAACGGGATCATGACCTTGATGTTGGTGAGACCCAACTCGAGCCGCGCCCGCGCCAGCGCCTGGCACTCGAGCGCGAAGCCGTCGGCGTAACGCGCGTCGTAGTACCGCGAGGCGCCGCGGAACCCGAGCATCGGGTTCTCTTCGAGGGGCTCGAACTCGGCGCCGCCGAGGAGCTGCGCGACGTGTCGACCATCTTCAATCGCTCGTCCATCAGCGGCTCCATCCTCGCCGGGCGGTCAGCGTCGTTGGCCCGGAACGGCGAACCAGCAGTAGAGCGTTACGGCAGGACCCTGAGCCGCAGTCCCGAGGCCGCCGCCTTCAGGCTGGCGCCCTGGGTGGTGCTGGTCAGCTCGATGACCACGCCGTTCTGGTTCCGCATGATCATCGCCTCGCCGCCGCCGCCCACGGTCGCGCCCGCGCCGGCCGCCGCGTAGTTGCCGGAGAAGTCCTCGAGCCCTTTCAGATCGAACACCGTGCCTCTCGCGGTTGCCCGCGTGATGCCGACCTCGCCGACGGAGAGCCCCTGCACCCGCACCGGGTATTTCTTTCCCTGGTAGGTCAACGTCCCCGACCCCCAGCTGAATCCGATCCCGGCCGCCACCGAACCCTCCGACAGCTCGAGCGTGGCGACGGGGGTCGGTGTCCTGCTCTGTGCTGCGGCAAGCGCCACGACCGACAGCAGACTTCCGACCAGCAGCGCGATCACCACACGACGCATGCGTTCCTCCTTGGTGCTCAGTGCCCGTTCACAGCCTCGTTGAGGTGCGCGATCCCGGGCAGTTCCTTGCCGCCCAGGAACTCGAGCGACGCGCCGCCGCCCGTCGAGACGTGCGTCACCTTGTCCGTGATACCGCTCTTCTCCAGAGCCGCGACGGAGTCGCCGCCCGCCACGACGGTGACGGCGCCCCTGGCGGTGACCACCGCCAGCGCCCGGGCGATGGCGAGCGTGCCCGTCGCCGCGACGGGAATCTCGACGACCCCCATCGGGCCGTTCCAGACGACCGTTCGGGCGCGGGTGACGACCCCGGTGAACATCGCCTGGGTCGCCTCGCCGATGTCGATGCCGATGTCCTTCGGCCTCATCCTGTCCCAGGCCACCGTCCCGAGGGCGCCGACGGTGCGCGCTTCGAGATCGAGGGCGTCCGTCACGATGGCGTCGACCGGCAGCAGGAGCTTGTCGCCCGCCTTGGCCAGCAGCGCCCGGGCCATGTCGACCCGGTCGTTCTCCACCAGCGAGGCCCCGACCTCCTTGCCCTGCGCCTTGAAGAAGGTGAAGGCCATGCCGCCGCCGACGAGCAGCGTGTCGACCTTCGGGAGCAGCGACTGGATCACGTCGATCTTGCCGGAGACCTTCGCCCCCCCGATGATGGCGACGAACGGGCGCTTCGGCTCGTCGACGGCCCGCCCCAGGAAGTCCAGCTCCTTCTTCATCAGGTAACCGGCCGCCCGCTGCGGCAGGTTGACCCCGACGATGGAGCTGTGGGCGCGGTGCGCGGTGCCGAAGGCGTCGTTGACGTAGACGTCGCCCAGCGCCGTCAACGACGCGCGAAACGCCGCGACGGCGGCGGGATCGGCCTTGACGGAGGTGCCGTCCTCCCGCTTCCCCTTGCCCTCCTCCTCGACGTGGAACCGGAGGTTCTCGAGGAGGGCGACCTCTCCCGGCCTGAGCGCGGCGCACGCCGCCGCGACGTCCGGACCGACGCAGTCGGGCAGGACCCTGACGCGCGTGCCGAGCAGCTGCGCGAGCCGCTCGGCCACCGGCGCCAGCGAGTACTTCGCGATCTTCTGCCCGTCGGGCCGGCCCAGGTGGCTCATCAGCACCAGGCTCGCGCCCCGGGCGAGGACGTAGCGGATGGAGGGCAGCGCGGCGCGCACGCGGGTGTCGTCCTCGATGCGTCCGTCCTTGACCGGCACGTTGAAATCGACGCGCATGAGCACGTGCGTGCCCTCGAGCCGCAGGTCCTCGATGAAGAGCTTGGCCATGCTCGGTGTCCCTACGTCGCGCGGTCCTTCTCGGCCATGAAGCGCACGAGATCCACGATGCGGTTCGCGTAGCCCCACTCGTTGTCGTACCAGGCGACGACCTTGAAGAACCGCTTCTCGCCCTTGAGGTTGTTCTCGCGC
Organism: uncultured Candidatus Rokubacteria bacterium; assembly: GCA_963743355.1. GTDB lineage: Bacteria > Methylomirabilota > Methylomirabilia > Rokubacteriales > CSP1-6 > AR5. The sequence goes on along the minus strand of CAVUPM010000001.1, from coordinate 1,069,139 downwards.
GTGGCGCGCGAGTCGTAGATCGACGAGCGCGCGTCGTGGATGAAGTCGGTGGAGACCAGCTCCTCGTGGCAGTAGCCGAGGATGCCGTGCAGGTAGCTCTCGCTGGCCTTCTTCATCAGGCCGTCGATCTCCTCGATCGACGTCTCCCGGATCGAACGGAAGACGAGGTCCACGACCGAGACGTTCGGCGTGGGCACCCGGAACGCCATGCCGGTCAGCTTGCCCTTGGTGGCGGGCAGCACCTCGCCGACCGCCTTCGCGGCGCCGGTGGTCGAGGGGATGATGTTGATGGCGGCGGCGCGCCCGCCGCGCCAGTCCTTCTTGGACGGACCGTCGACGACCTTCTGGGTCGCGGTGTAGCTGTGGATCGTCGTCATGAGGCCGGTCTCGATCCCGATGCCCTCCTTCAGCAGCACGTGCACGAGCGGCGCGAGGCAGTTGGTCGTACAGGAGGCGTTCGAGACGACGTGGTGGCGCGCAGGGTCGTACTCGTCCTCGTTGACGCCCATCACGAGCGTCTTGACGTCCCCTTTGCCGGGCGCCGAGAGGATGACCTTCCGGGCCCCCGCCGCGAGGTGCCCCTTGGCCTTGGCGGCGTCGGTGAAGAGGCCCGTCGACTCGATCACATAGTCGGCGCCCAGCGCCTTCCAGGGCAGCTGGCTCGGGTCCTTCGCCGCCATGATGCACCGCACCTCGTCGCCGCCAACGACGAGGACGTCGTTGCCTTCCACGGAGGCACTGCTCTTCCGGGTCGCGAGCGGGTGCGTGAAGCGCCCGTGGACCGAGTCGTACTTCATCTGGTACGCGAAGTAGTCCGCGTCGGTGACGACGTCCGAGACGCCGCCGACGTCGATCTCCTTGCCGAGGAGGCCTCGATCGCAGAGCGCCTGCAAGACGAGCCGACCGATCCGGCCGAAACCGTTGATGCCGAGGCGGATAGCCATCGTGCTCACCCTCCATCGCGTGTCAGAGCAAGGAGCGCGCCACATCGCGGGAGCATCGGCGAGGGCCCACAGATCAGCGGCTTGCGCGCGAGGGCACGGTGACCGCGCGACGGCCGTCGGCGCGATTCCGCACGCTCGGGGTGCGATTTCGCAGGGCGCCGGTCGAAGCCGCGCAGCGCGCGAGGCGTGTGGTCGAGGCACCCCGGGCCAGACGGTCAGCGGACATAGAGGCGGTAATCGATGTCAGGGAAGATGTTGTCGCGCTCCTCGAGCGAGGCGAGCCACGGCTCGGAGATCACGCCGTGGCCGAGCGCGTCGTAGAGCGCGTTGAAGCGGTTCACGTGGCACGTTCCCCATCCCTTCACCCGGCTCGCTGGGCCGCCCGCAGCGCCGGCCGGCGCCCGCGCATCCAGGGCGGAGCGATCCCCAGGGCCCGGAGGAGCTTCAACAGCCGCTGCGGCGTCCCGAGATCGGACCAGGTCAGCGGCGGCAGCGCCGACACCGAGAGAAACGGCAGCCCGGACTCCAAGATTGTCTCGGAGAAGTTGTGGCGAGGGAGGGACGCGTAGGCCTGCTCGAGCGCCCACCCCTCGCGCCGCGTGCCAAGAAACGGCGTCACGGCCGTGAGACGACGGTGAAGCCCGGGCAGGAGCACGTCGGCGACGGACACGAGCGTGCTCGCCTTCGCCACCATGACGAAGGTGTTCCAGAGCCATTCCCGGGCCAGGCACATGGCGGCCGCCTGCGGCGTCGGCTTCTCGCGAAAGCGGGCCACGCGGCAGATCGGGCCGGACGCCGTGGCACCGACGGCGTCCCCTGGCTCGATCCAGCCGTACTCGGTGTCGGGCTCCGTGGCGCGCGCGCCGAGGAGGATGATCCCGTCGCGCTGGCGGTCGACGAAGGCCACCACCTCGGCCACGTGGGCCAGGAACGCCGCCCCCTCGAGCACGAAGTGATCGGAGGGATAGACGACCACGGTGGCCTCGGGGTCCCGCGCGGCGATCCAGTAGACCGGCAGCAGCACCCCCGCCGCGGTATCCCGGTTCTCCGGCTGCAGCAGCAGCGTGAGCCCGCGGTGAGCGCTGAGCTCCGCCGCGAGCCAGCCGGCGTGATGCTGCTGGCTCACCACGACCGTCCGCTCCCTCGGGCTGAGCCCGGCCGCTCTCGTCAGGGTCTGGCGGAGCAGCGAGTCGCCGCTGATCAGCGGCACGTACTGTTTCGGGCGATCGTCTCCCACGATCGCGCGCGTCACGGAGCGGAGCCGCATCCCCTCACCGCCCGCGAGCACGACCGCCCACGCACTTGCCGCGCGGTCATCCACGGCACACCCTCGCACTCGGCATCGTCGGCAGCCGGGATATGACGGCAGTGGCGGCGGGACGCCGATCGCCGAAGAAGTCGATTACCCGATCGATCCGGCGCGGCCGATCGAGGATGAACACCCGCATCCGGCGCGCTCTGCGCGGTCGACGCCACAACCGGACCAGTCGCTTCATCGCGTGCGTCCTCCCCCATTGGTGACGTTCAGGACTGACGTCATTTCGCGAGCGGCTGCCCGTGCATCAGCCATGCCGAACAGGGGGGCAGAAAGTCGAAGGGTTACCGATGAAGTGTGGAGGCAACTCGCGATTCCGCGCGGTGGGGAGTGCGAATCCGCACCGTGCCGATCGAACGCGCACACGTCGTCACAGGATCACGTCGGGGCACCGTAGGGCCTGCGCACCGGCGCGCGGCCGCGGCAGGCCGAACAGGACCGCGAACGGGGTGGCCGCCGTCGCACGGTGCACGCCGTGGCGGGCGGCGAGCCGGCGAGGCGGGGATCCTGGACGAGCCCGGTCGTGCGCTGCGGCCAGCCTCCCGAGCACGAGCAGTGCCGCAACACTGGCGCCGTCACGAGCGCGTTGCCGTTTTGCACGCTCCGGTCCGCTCGTACTCGGCGGTCAGCCGCCTCGTCACGCTCTTGCTCGCCTCGACGTCCGGCTGATCGAACCGATGGATGCCGAGGATGGAACCGGCCACCGCGGTTGCGAACTCCCAGCGGAGGAACTCCTCGCTCAGATCGTACAGGTTCGTGTCAACACTCTCCTCGCGAGCGACCCGACGTGTTCGTCAGGTCGCTCAGCCATTCGAAGGCGCGTGTGGAGAGCATTTCCTCCGTGCAGCGCCAGCGCCAGTTGCCTTCCCCGCGGCCCGGCACGTTCATCCGGGCTTCGTTGCCGAGATTGAGCAGGTCCTGCAGCGGCGCGATCGCGAGCGCGGCCACGGATTCCCACGCCAGGCGCAACAGCGCCGGCGCCACCTCGGCCGCGGCGCCGGGGGAACGCCCGAGCCACTTCCACACGGTCTGCTGTTCCGGGGCTGACAGCGCCTCGTACCAGCCGCGCGTGGTGGCATTGTCGTGAGTGCCCGTGTAGGCGATGGTGTTCGCAACGTAGTTGTCGGGAAGGTGCGGGTTGTCGGCCTTGCCGTCGAAGGCGAACTGGAGGACCCGCATGCCGGGCAGGCGGAACTCTTCACGCAGCGCGGTCACGTCCGGCGTGATGAGCCCGAGGTCCTCGGCGATGAAGGGCAGGGTGCCGAGCTCCTTCTCGACGGCCCGGAAGAACTCGGCGCCCGGGCCACTGACCCATTGGCCCACGCGCGCCGTCGAGGCGTCGGCCGGCACATGCCAGGCCGCCGCGAACGCCCGGAAATGATCCAGCCGGATGACGTTCACCTGGGCCAGCAGCGCACGAAGGCGTTCGAGGCACCAGCGATATCCGCTCTGACGAAGCGCGTCCCAGTCGTAGACGGGGTTGCTCCAGAGCTGTCCGTCCGCGCTGAAGTAGTCGGGAGGGACGCCCGCCACCACCGTCGGGCGGTGGTCCTTGCCGAGCACGAACAGCTCGGGGTTGGCCCAGACGTCGCTCGAGTCGGGCGAGACGAAGAACGGCAGATCGCCGATCAACCGCACGCCCCTGTCATGCGCGTGTTGCTCGAGACGTTGCGCCTGGCGGGAGAGCAGGAATTGAGCGAACCGAACGAGCTCGATCTCGTTCGCCACCTCTTGCCGCGCCCGCGCGAGCGCAGCCGGGGTGCGTCGGACCAGCCCGGCAGGCCAGTCCAGATAGCAGGCGCCGTTGTACCGGGCCTTCAGCGCCCGGAACAGAGCGTAGTCGTCCAGCCAGAGCCCGTGGGCCTGACAGAACCGTTCATACGCTGGTCGGAGATCCGGACGGGCGCCGGCGCTGAAGCGGCTCCAGGCTGTCTCGAGCATTCGGACTTTGAACGGGACGACCTTCTCGTATTCGACGGCGGTCGGCGAGAACGCCTGGCCCGCGCAATCGGCCGCCCGCAACAGCCCGTCGTCGATCAAGCCGTCCGGGCTGATGAGCAGCTCGTTGCCGGCGAACGACGACAGCGACTGATACGGCGAGTCGCCATACCCCGTCGGTCCCAGCGGCAGCGCCTGCCACCAGCGCTGCCCGGCCTCGTGGAGGCGGTCCACCCATGCGAACGCGGCGGGCCCGAGATCGCCGATGCCGTAAGGGGACGGCAGCGACGTGACAGGCAGCAGCACACCCGACGCGCGGTACCCCGGCGGAAACGGAGGAACGCTCGCGCCCCGCGTGCTCATGCGGCGAATCCCATGGCACGGTCCACGATGGCGCGAGCCTCGGCCACGATGGTGTCCAGGTGCGCCTGGTCGACAAAGCTTTCGGCGTAGATCTTGTAGATGTTCTCGGTGCCCGAGGGGCGTGCCGCGAACCAGCCGCGCCGGGCCACGACCTTCAGTCCGCCGATCGGGGCGCCGTTGCCCGGGGCGCGAGTCAGCTTGGCGATGATCGGCTCACCGGCGAGACTCGATGCGTGGACCGTCTCCGGCGACAGTTTCGCCAGCCTGGCCTTCTGCGCCGGCGACGCCGGCGCGTCGATGCGGGTGTAGTGCGGCGTGCCGAACTCCGCGGTCAGCTCACGATAGTGCTCGCCCGGGTCCTTGTCCGTGCGCGCGGTGATCTCCGCGGCGAGGAGAGCCATGATGAGACCGTCCTTGTCGGTGGCCCAGACGGCGCCATCGTGGCGGAGGAAGCTCGCCCCCGCGCTCTCCTCGCCGCCGAAGCACGACGATCCATCGAGGAGCCCGGGGACGAACCACTTGAAGCCCACGGGGACCTCGACCAGCCGGCGGCCGAGGCGTTCCACGACCCGATCGATCATGCTGCTGCTGACCAGCGTCTTGCCGACCGCGGCATGGGCCGGCCACCGCGGCCGGTGCATCAAGAGGTACCGAATGGCCACGGCCAGGTAGTGGTTGGGATTCAGCAGCCCAACAGAGCGCGTCACGATGCCATGGCGGTCGGCGTCGCAGTCGTTGCCGAAGGCGACCCGGAATCGATCTCTCAGCTCGACGAGCCGTGCCATGGCATAGGGGCTCGACGGGTCCATGCGGATCTTGCCGTCGTGATCGACGGTCATGAACGAGAAGGTCGGATCGATCACGGGGTTCACCACGGCGATGTCGAGCTTGTAGACCGAGTTGATCGGCTCCCAGTACGGCTGGGCGGCGCCCCCGAGCGGATCCGCGCCGAGCCTGAGGCCAGCGCCCCGGATGGCCGCCATGTCGACGACGTTCTCCAGATCCCGGACATAGGGCAGGACGAAGTCGTTCTGGTGGGCGCTGGCGGAGGCGATGGCCTTCGCGTATGGCAGGCGCCTCACCCCGACGTTGCCGTCACGCAAGAGCGCGTTGGCCCGCTCTTCGATCCACGCCGTCACATCGGTGTCGGCGGGGCCGCCGTGAGGCGGGTTGTACTTGAAGCCGCCGTCCTCGGGCGGGTTGTGCGACGGCGTGACGACGATGCCGTCCGCGCGATGCCGGGTTCGACTTCGGTTGTACACGAGAATCGCACGCGAGATGACCGGGGTCGGGGTCACGCCGTGATCGCGCTGGATGATGGTTTCCACCCCGTTGGCGACGAGGACCTCGAGCGCGGTGCGCTGCCCCGGCTCGGAGACTGCGTGGGTGTCCTTGCCCATGTAGAGTGGGCCGTCGATCCCCTGGGCACGCCGGTAATCGCAGATCGCCTGGGTGATCGCCGCGATATGCGCGTCGGTGAACGCGCCGGTCAGTGGTGAGCCGCGGTGGCCGCTGGTGCCGAAGACGACGAGCTGATTCGGGTCCCCGATGTCAGGCTTCCGCGCGTAGTACTCCTGCTCGAGCCGAGCCGGATCGACCAGCATTGCCTTCGGGGCCGGCTGGCCCGCCAGGGGAGACGTCGTCACCGGCGCCATCGTCGTCCGCTCCATCGGATTCGCTCGCTACCGCACCGGACAGGGCTTGGCATCCCAGATCTCGGCCGCGTACTCCGCGATGGTGCGATCGCTGGAAAACTTGCCCGAGGCCGCCACGTTGAGGATGGCCTTCTGCGCCCATCCCTTCGGGTCTGCATAGAGCTGCACCAGTCGCCGGTCAGCCTCGAGATAGGCGGTGAGGTCCGCCAGGTGCATGTAATAGTCGCCCGCCGTCAGTAACGCGCTGCGCAACGGGGCGAAGGCCCCGGGCTCGTTGCGGCTGAGGTGGTCGGAAAAGATCAGGTCGAGGGCGGCGCGCGTCTCGGCCTCGTGGTCGTAGTGCCACTGCGGGTTGTACCAACCCCGGCTGCCGGCGACCTGATCGGCCGTGAGACCGAACAGGAAGAAGTTCTCCTCGCCCGCCTCCTGGGCCATCTCGATGGTCGCGCCGTCGCGGGTACCAATCGTGAGCGCGCCGTTCATCATGAATTTCATGTTGCTGGTGCCGCTCGCCTCGTAGCCGGCGGTCGAGATCTGATTGGAGACGTCGGTCGCGGGGATCAGGCGCTCGGCGAGCGACACGCAGTACTCTGGGAGGAACAGGACCTTGAGTCGGCCGCGCACGGCGGGGTCGGCGTCGATCGTGCCGGCCAGGTTGTTGAGGAACTTGATGATGACCTTGGCCAGCCGGTAGGCCGGCGCCGCCTTGCCGGCGAAGAGAAACGTCCGCGGCGTCATCGGCAGCCCCGGGTTCTCCCGCAGGCGGTTGTAGAGCACCACGATCCGGAGCCCGTTGAGCAGCTGCCGCTTGTATTCGTGGATCCGCTTGACCTGGCTGTCGAAGATGGTGTCCGGATCCACCGTCAGCCCGGCCGACGAGCGGAGCCAGTCCGCGAACCGCACTTTTGCAACGCGCTTGGCCGCGCGGAAGTCCTCGAGGAAGCCGGCGTCGCTGGCGAGCGGGGCCAGCCGGCGGAGCTGATCGAGGTCGGTGATCCAGCCGTCCCCGATGGCATTCGTGATGGCGCCAGCGAGCGCGGGGTTCGCCAGCAGGAGCCAGCGCCGCGGCGTCACGCCGTTGGTCTTGTTGTTGAAGCGCTCGGGGAACATCTCGGCGAGGTCCCTGACCGTCGTCGTGCGAAGCAGGTTGGAGTGAATGGCGGCCACACCGTTGGTGCTGTGCGAGCCGACGATGGCGAGGTTCGCCATGCGAGCCTTTCGCTCGCCACCCTCCTCCACCAGGCTCACGCGCTCCACCCGTCCGCCGTCGGCGGGGAACCGGGACCGGACCTCGTCGAGCAGGCGCCGGTTGATCTCCAGGATGATCTCGAGATGGCGCGGGAGCAGCATCTCGAACCACGGCAGTGGCCACTTCTCCAGCGCCTCGGGCAAGAGCGTGTGATTCGTGTAGGCGAGCGTCCGTCGGGTGAGATCCCAGGCCTCGTCCCAGCCGAGGTGCGCCTCGTCGAGCAGAATTCGCATCAGCTCGGGGACGGCCAGCGCCGGGTGCGTGTCGTTGAGCTGGATGGCCACCTTGCCAGGCAGCGCGTTCCAGTCGGCATTGGTGCGCCGGAAGCGCCGCACGAGATCCGCCAGTGAGCACGCGACGAGAAAGTACTCCTGCACGAACCGCAGTGCCTGTCCCATGGACGTGGAGTCGTCGGGATAGAGGACCCGCGTCAGCGATTCGGCGGCGAGCCGCTCGGCCAGCGCGCTCACGAACTCACCGTGGCTGAACGCCTGGAAGTCGAAGGACTCGGGCGCCGCAGCCGCCCAGAGGCGGAGCGTGTTGATCGTCTTGCCGCCGTAGCCCACCACCGGGCGATCGAAGGGCAGCCCGATCAGGTTCGACGTTCGGCCGATGACCGGTTGCAACGTCCCGGCGCGCACCTCGACGGCGCAGTTCATCTTGATCTCGACCTTCTCGTAGGGGCGGGCGACTTCCCACGGGTCCGGCTGGCGCAGCCAGTTGTCCGGCTGCTCGCGCTGCCAGCCGTCGTTGATGGCCTGCTTGAAGATGCCGTATTCGTACCGGAGCCCGTAGCCCATGGCGGGCAACTGCATCGTGGCCATGGAATCGAGGAAGCACGCCGCCAGGCGGCCCAGGCCGCCGTTGCCCAGACCGGCGTCGGGCTCCTGCTCCAGCACGCCCAGCCAATCGAGGCCTTTGTCCGCGACCACGCGCTGCACCTCGCGATCGAGCAGCAGGTTCATGACGTTGTTCGCCAGCGAGCGCCCGATCAGGAACTCCATGGAGAGGTAGTAGACGCGCTTGGGATTCAGCCGCTCGTACGTCTTCTCCGTACGCACCCAGCGCTGTGACAGGACGTCCCGCACCGAACGGGCTACGGCTTCGTAGCGCTCGCGCGCGGCGACGGCGGGCGGATCGACGACGTTGTCGAACAAGAGATGGCGCTCGTAGAGCGCATCGGCCGTTCCCGTGAACTGGATCGGACCGCACCCGTACTGCTCGAGAAGCTTCTGGGTGTCCGCCACGGTCGGTGTCCGCGCTCCGGCTGTCGTCCTGCGGCTGCTCATTGCGTCGTCCTCTTCACGCGACTCGGTGTCGCTGTCCTGGCTTCCGATCCTCGTTCAACGATCGGCGACACGTAGCCGACGAGCGGCGCATTCCAGGTCTTCAGGGCGGGGATTCCGCGGTAATAGTCGAGCACGTTCAACGAGCCCGTATCGAGCAGGAAGTGCTGTCCGGCGCGCGCGGGCAACCCGAGCCAGCGCGCCACGAGCACGCGCAACACGTGGCCGTGCGCGAACAGCGCGACGTCGCCCTCGACCGCACGCGCGCGCGCGATCACTCGATCGGTGCGCGCACCGACTTGCTCCGGCGTCTCGCCGCCCGGGCATCCATCCCGGAAGATGAGCCAGCCCGGCGCCTGTCGGTCGATTTCCCTGGGCGTCAGGCCTTCGTAGTTCCCGTAGTTCCATTCGACGGTGTCCGGCTCGAAGATCGCGCGGGCGGCCACGCCGGCCAGCTCACACGTTTCGCGCGCCCGCTGCAGCGGGCTGACGAGCACGAGCGAGAACGTGCGGCCGCTCAACGCTGGCCGCAAGAGCTCCGCGAGCCGGCGCCCGTTGTCGGTCAACGGGATGTCGGTCGTGCCGGTGTGCCGGCCATTCAAGCTCCACTCGGTCTCGCCGTGCCTGATCGCGAACACGCTCATGACCACCTCTTCTGCCGAGTCCAGCGGGCGATGCTCGAGCCGGCCTCACGCGTACTCATGGCGATACTTCGCCGCGGGGCGAGCTCACGGTGCGGGGCGCTCCCAGCGTTTCATCTGTGTCGAGGGCGAACAGCACGACGAGCGAGCGCGCTTGCACCGTGTAGCTCACGCCCTCGACCGGGGAGGCGGGTGGGGTGTCGCACACGTCATCCGGCGCATCGCGGTAGGTATCGATCCATCGGCGCCAGCACGTGCCGACGGCCGGCCCCGGGTTCGGCAGTTCGAAGGTCAGCGGTTCCCAGTAGGCATTGAACATCACGTGAAACGTCACCGCGCGCCGCTTGTTCCGCACCGTGACGGCGAGGCTGTGCGAGTCGGGGCTCAGATCGGGCTCGTTCAACCGGACGCCGTGCGCGTGGATGTCCGCCTGCTGCAACAGTTCGTTCAGGCTCACGCCTTCGATGCCGAGCTCTTTTCCGAGCATCACGCGCTGGGCGACCAGGGTCTTCACGAAGCGGTGGAGATCGCGGTGTCGGTCGAGGAGCGTCCAGTCGAACCAGCTGACCTCGTTGTCCTGGCAGTAGGCATTGTTGTTGCCATGCTGCGTCCGCCGGACCTCGTCGCCCATCAGCAGCATCGGCGTGCCCAGCGAGAGCAGGGTGATGGCCAGAAAGTTCTTCACCTGGCGACGGCGCAGCCGCTCGATCTCGGGATCGGCGCTCCGTCCTTCGACCCCGCAGTTCCAGCTGAGGTTCGCGTCGGATCCGTCACGGCCGTCCTGTCCGTTCGACTCGTTGTGCTTGGTGTTGTAGCTGACCAGGTCGTTGAGCGTGAACCCGTCGTGCGACGTGATGAAGTTGATGCTCTGTTCCGGCCCCCGGTCCTCGTGCCCGTAGAGATCGGGGCTGCCGAAGCACCGATGACCGAAGGCGAGCACGGTATCGTTGTCGGACTTCACGAACCGGCGCACGTCATCGCGGAACTTCCCGTTCCACTCCTGCCAGGCGTCGCCGCCGAAGCTGCCGACCTGGTAGAGTCCGGCGGCATCCCAGGCCTCGGCGATGAGCTTGGTCCCGGCCAGGACCGGATCCGACTGGATATCCCACAGGACGGGAGGACGGTGGAGCGGGCTGCCGGACTCGTCACGCGACAGCACCGAGGCCAGGTCGAACCGGAAGCCATCGACGTGCATGTGACGGACCCAATACCGCAGGCTGTCGACGATGAGGCGGCGCACCACCGCCTCGTTCGCGTTCAGCGTGTTGCCGGTGCCGGTGTAGTCTGCGTAGCGTGCGCGGTCGGGCTGGAGGAGGTAGTACGTCTCGTTGTCGAGGCCGCGGAAGCCGAGCGTCGGTCCGTGGTGATCACCTTCGGCCGTGTGGTTGTACACGACGTCCAGGATCACCTCGATGCCAGCGCGATGGAGCGCCTTCACGAGGTCGCGGAACTCGTCGACGGGACCGAGCGGGTCGCGACGCGAGCTGTAGCCGTCGTGAGGCGCGAAGAAGGAAACCGGCGAATAGCCCCAGTAGTTGATCAGGCCCGGCGGGCAGTCCTGCGAATCGAACTGGAATACCGGCAGAAGCTCGACCGCGGTGATCCCGAGATCCTGGAGATACGGAATCTTCTCGATCATGCCGGCGTACGTCCCGCGCTTGTCGGGCACGACGCCGGAGCTCGGATGCCGCGTGAAGCCGGCGACGTGCATCTCGTAGATCACCGTGGTCGTGAACGGCCGACGGAGCGGCGCGTCGCCCTCCCAGTCATAGGCGTCGGGATCCACGACGACACTGCGCATGGCGATCTTCGTGTTTTCGCCCGGGCGGCGCGCCGCCAAACGGTCGTACCCGTCCGGCACGACGACGGCGCGCCCGTAGGGATCGAGCAGCACCTTGGCCGGTTCGAAGCGAAGCCCTCGCGCCGGGTCGACGGGGCCGACGGCACGGTACGCGTAGACCTGTCCGGCGCCGAGTCCGGGCACGAAGGCGTGCCAGTAGTGGTACGTCCGGTGTGTCGGCGCATCGAGGCGGGTGACGCGCGCCGGCTCGGCGTCGCCTGCGCCGTCGAAGAGGAGAAGCTCGACGGCGCTGGCCTTGCCCGAGAAGACGCAGAAGTTGACGCCGCCCTCCACGACGGTGGCGCCGAGCGGGAAGCTCCGGCCTGACGGGACAGTCATGGCTGCGATCCTGGATCGGTCTTGCGTCGACCGCGCAGCGCTCGCTCCAGCCCGGCGACCGTCATCGGGGTCGCGCTCCTCGTGGCAGAATCGTGAGCATGCCGGCGATCACATGACCTCGTAGACGAGCCCATACGCTTTGAGATGTCTGGCACTGCTCGCGACGAGCACTTTCACGATCGTGATAGTAGGAATCGCCAGAAACATCCCGGCTGGGCCAAACAGCATGGCGCCTCCGACGACGCCGATAACGACCGCGAGCGGATGGAGGTGCACCGTAGCACCGAGGACGATCGGCTCGTAGACGACGTTCTTGAGCAGCTCGGCGAGCACCACGGCCGCGACTATCCAGATGGCGAGCGTGTCGGTGGTCACCAGCGGGATCAGCGGATGGATGTCCTCGGCCAGCAGCGCATACCCGAGCCCGCCGAGCATCGCCGCGGCGAAGCCCATGTACGGGATCACGTTGCTCGCACCGGTGAAGATGCCGATCGCGATCGCCCACCTCAGCGGGACGCCGACGAGGGCGGTGAACACGACCACGGTCACGCCGAGCACGCAGCACTCGAGAAAGATGCCGCGCACGTAGTTCCCGAGCGCCCGGTCGACATCGTGGAGCACGGCGAGGGCAGGCTCGAAGAGCCGGTTCGGCACCGCGGCCAGCAGGCCGCGCTTGATGCGTCCGGTATCCGACAACAGGAACAGGAAGATCAGCGGTGCGATTGCCCAGCTCGACAGGATGTCGCCGAGCGGGGCGGCGCCGCTCTCCGCCCCGGAGGCGGCCGCGGGACCCGGCGGCGATCCGCCGGACGGCGTGGCCGCCGGCCCGCCGCGGCCGGCGCGACGGGCGCGCATCTGGAGCGCGTGCGCGTTGGCCCGCTCGTAGTCGAGCAGCCGACTCGATCGTGCGGCGGCTGCATCGGTACCGTGCTCGCGCGAGGCGACGAACTGAGCGCGCTCGTCGGGGGTGAGGGCCAGCGCGTCGCTCACGCGATCGATCAAGGGGTCCAGATCGCGGTGCGTCAGCCCATAGAGGCGATTGCCGCGGCTCCACGACGGATCGAGGCCCATGAGCGCCTGGTACCGCTGGTGCAGCGCGTACAGCGCCCGAACGCGCAGCTCCAGCAGCGCCGCCTCGCTCGGGACGGCCGCGCGCACGCTGTTGAGGCCGACGAGCGCGACGACTCCGAACACGAGAAGGAGCAGGCCGGTCGCCACGCCTCGCGGTATCCGCCATCGTTCGAGGCGGCCGACGAGCGGACGGCAGATGTACGCGAGGAGCCCGCCCACGAACACCGGGACGATCAAGCTCCTCAGTGCCCAGACCAGGTAGGCCGCCAGAGCGACGGCGGCTGCGGCAGCGACGTACGTCGGGACGACGGCCGCACGCATCGGGCGACGGGCGCGTCTCACTGCTTGCTCCCGGCGTGCTCGTCGGACTCTCCGAGGAACGCGGCATCGACGAGCGCCCCGAGCCGAGCGGCCAAGAGGCCGGCCAGCCTGGTCAAGACCTTGTTCGCCATGACGGGGAAATCGATGCTCAACGCGTCGAGGTCGGACTTGCCGAGCGCCACCAACGAGACCGGGCCACGCGCGCGCACCGAGAACCAGCGAGGCGTTCCTGTCCCCGTGGCGGCCGCTTCCTCGAAAGAGGCGGGCGGCTCGAGCAGGGCGATGGGCACGTCACGATCGCCGGGGCCGCGTTTCACCACCTCGACCATGCCTCGCCGCACGATGAACAGCGCGGCGCCGGGGCGGCCTTCCTCGCAGACGTACTCGCCGTCACCGTAGTCGCGCTCGTGGACGATGCGGGCCAGCCGCGCGAGGTCCCGTCGCCCCAGGTCCTCGAAGAGGCTCACCTGGGCAAGGAACTCCACGAGGTTTCCGCCCCTCGCTCCGGCGGTTCCCGGAGCCTCGAACAGGGCCCGCGCCCGGGTCGCCGCCAAGTCCGCGCCGTCGGTGTGCGGCCGCGGGGCAAGCAGGATCTTCTTGAGGCCGGGAAGCGTCAGATTCATGGCCGTCGCGCGCACGCCAGCGTGTGTCTCGCGATCATCAACTCTTCGTTGGTCGGGATGACCCAAACCGACACCCGACTGTCGGCGCTGCTGATTCTCGGCGCACCGCGGAGATTGGCTGCCGGATCAAGGCGAATGCCGAGCCACCCGGCCTGCTCACAAACGCGTGCCCTCACCGGAGCGGCGTGTTCGCCGATGCCGGCGGTGAACACGAGGGCATCGATGCCGCCCAGCGCGGCCACGAGTGAGCCGAGCTCACGATTGACCCGGTACACGAAGAGCTCAATGGCCTCGGCCGCCTCGCGAGCCGTGCTCGCGAGCAGCTTGCGCATGTCGTTGCTGATGCCCGAGACGCCGAGGAGTCCGGACCGACGGTAGAGAACATCGGTCACGTCGCCGACGCTCATTCCCCGCTCGGTGAGCAGATAGAGGATCACACCGGGATCGAGGGCCCCCGAGCGTGTCCCCATCGGCAGCCCTTCCACCGCCGTGAACCCCATCGTCGTGGCGACACTCTTCCCATCCCGCATGGCGCACATGCTGCAGCCATTGCCGAGGTGCGCGGCCACGACGCGGCCTCTGGCGGCATCACCGATGATGCCGGGCAGCACGCCCGCGATGTACTCGTACGAGAGTCCGTGGAACCCGTACCGCTTGATTCCGGTCGCCGACAGATCGCGGGGCAAGGCATACAGCTGCGACACGGGCGGCTGCGTACGATGGAATGCGGTATCGAAGCACGCGACCTGCGCGACGTCCGGCGCGATTCGGCTGATGACCCGGATCGGGGCGAGGTTGTGTGGCTGGTGAAGCGGCGCCAGCGGCGCGAGCTTTTCCAGCTGATCGAGGATCGCGTCGTCGAGCAGCACGGGTGCCGCGAACTGCTCGCCGCCATGCACGACTCGATGACCGACCGCCACGACGCGCAAGTGATCCGTGTGTCCGGCGATCCACTCGTGAAGCACCGGCAGTACGCCTTGATGGTCGCCGGCATCGACACGCCGACCGGCGAGCGCTTGGTCGACCACGCACCGGCCCTCCGTATCGGCCACGACGAATCGAGGATCGGATCCAATGCCGTCGATGGCACCGCGATAGCGCGGGGCGAGATGCTGCCCACGCGCATCCACGGCGAACATCGAGAACTTGATGCTCGACGATCCCGCGTTGAGCACGAGGATGAGGTCCGTCACGCCGCTGCTCGCTCACGCCGCCGCGCGGCGATGAGCGCGACGGCGCACGACGCCATGCGCGCCAGGACGGTGTCGGCGCGGCTGGTCAGGATGATCGGAATGCGGGCGCCCAGCACGATGCCCGCGCCCTGGGCCTCGGCGAGATAGCCCAGCTGCTTGACGAGCATGTTGCCCGCCTCGAGGTCCGGCACGAGCAGAATGTCCGCTTTCCCGGCCACCGGGGACGCGATCAGATCGAGCAGGCTCATGTCCTCACCATGCGACCATGCGCGCGCGCTGCACGACTGCGAACCGTGCGAGCAGGCGGTCGGAGTCGTAGTCGCGGCCGACCGCGAGCAGCTCGTAGAGGCCGCCGTAGCGCACGTCGCCGCCGGCGAGCGCCTGGAGCCGCACCTGGCCCGTGACCGTTCTGATCAGGTACCCATCGAGGTGCGTCCAGAATGGCTGTCGCCCCCAGCCTTCGGCCTCACCGAGCCGAACGTAGACATCCGGCGGGATGCAGACCAGGCGGAAGACGCGCGGATCGAGGCCGAGCTCCTTTTCGAGAATGCGGGCACCGTGCATGAGCAGCGCCTGCTCGATCGCGATGCGCGGCAAGCCTCGGCGACCCGGGAGTCCGAGGCTCTTCACGAGCTCCGACGCCGCCGGTGTCTGACCGTCGGCGGGATCGGGGAAGTCCTCGACGAGGACGTCCTCGGCGACGAGGCTCGGCAGATACCGGGCGCCGCCCGAGGTCACGAGCGGGTGGATCGCGAACATCGCCACCCCTTCCTGAAGACCCTCGGGAGATCCGGACGGCAGCGGCACCGGAGCGGCGGCGCTGTGTCCGTGCTCGTCCGACGACGGCGTCCATGCGTAGCGGCGAAGCGAGGCGAGTTCCATCCGGGGTTCCAGGTGACGCGACGTCAGGCCCAGGTGCCGTGCCCGGGCCAGCGTCTCGCTGGAATGGGCGACTGGCTGAAGCTCGTGACTCGGCTCGTCCTCTATCCGAGCGGCTCGAACGTTCGCGGCGTGCGAGACGACCGATGCGCTCGGCGTCCCCGTGGCGATGAGCGCGTCGGCCAACCCCGCCAATCGCTTCATGTCACCGGCTTTCAAAGCCTGTCGGGCCGACTCCACTGCGTCCGCCGGCGACGAGGTCGAATCCGTCTCGATCTCGGCAGCCGTCTGCGGCCGTGGCTGGAATGCGCGTCGCCGTGCACCGTAGAAGTCGTTCCACGCAACGTCCGCCCGCTGGAGCGTCTCGAGCAGTTCCAACGTTCGCTTCCGGAGCGTGGGCAGCTCGCGCCTGGCGATTCGGGTGAACGGCTCGAGACCGGGCGAGAACGGGTCGAGCCGAACGTCCCGGACGTCGTAGATGCTCCGCGCGGTCTGGAGCAGGCCGCCCTTGTCGTCGATCGCGCGCTTCAGCGTCTGCGCGCGCTCACTCAGCTGCTTTACCAGCGACCAGTGTGCGTTGTCGAGCGCGCGGGCGATCGTGAGCGGCAGCTCGGCGAGGGCGGCACGCTCCTGCTCGAGTCGATGGAAGTCCTCGAGTGATAGCACAGGGGCCAGGACCGTTCGTGCTCGGTCTAGGTAGACGTCTCGATAGACGGTGTCGATGTTGCCGGCCTCAATCAACGCCGTCATGACTGCGCTCGCCGTGCTGTCCATTCGCCCGTCCTCACTCAAGGCGCCTGGGGCGCCGGCACTTCGAGCATCACCTTGTCGAATGTCTGAACGCTCGGGCGATACGTGGGCGCTTGGGCCGAGACAGGGACGTAGAAATAGCCGCGCCCACCGGCGGCGACGTCTCCGAGGACCCATCCCGAGGCGGACGCGGCGAGCGTCCCGCTCACGTCGATACTGTCAACCTGCAACCGAACGTTGGTGATGCGCCATGGAAGTGCGTTGTAGATGTAGCCCTCGACTGCCAAGCCGCGAGGGCCCTCGCGCTGTTCAAATTGGAACCGAAACGGGCTCTCGTCGCTGGCGAGCGCCGTCTGCGCCCCCGCCGCGGTCGCCGTCCCGACTGTCATCGCGATCGTTGCCAACACGACAAGCACCCTGGTCATCACCGAGTCCTCCGATGGAGACGACCTCGGAGAGTGCATGGCGGCTGCCAAACCACCGCAGGGTCGGAGATGCCGGAATGTTCGATGGAGAGGCTCGACGGAGACGATCGGATGTTGATTTGCGCACATCGCCGTGCACCGCCGCACGTCGGTGTGCGCTGGTGCACGGGCGAACGGGAGAGGATGGCGCGAGACGCCGTCCGCGACCCGAGCTATTCGGGAGACACCTCGATGTGGTACCGCTTCAGGCGGCTGTAGAGTTGAAACCGCGTAAGGCCCAGGAGCTGGGCGGCGCGCGCCTTGTGCCCATGGGTCCGCTGGAGCGCGTCGATGATGGCCCTGCGCTCGAGCTCATCCAGCGCCATGGAGGCCGCGGGCCGCACCGGTTCGGGTGACCCAGGCGGGCGGATCGCTTCCGACGGTAGGGGAATGGCGAGGTGGGCGGCGGTGACGAGCGTCCCTTCGCAGGTAATGAGCGCCCGCTCGATGGCGTTCTGCAGCTCGCGGATGTTTCCCGGCCACGTGTGCCGCCGCAGTACCTCGCAGGCGTCCCGACTCAGCGTCACATCACCTTTGCCCATCTTGGCCGCGAGGCTGCGGATGAAGGAGTCGGCGAGGAGGAGGCCGTCGTCGCCTCGTTCCCGTAGTGGGGGCAGGTGCACGTTGAAGACGCCCAGCCGGTAGAAGAGGTCGCTCCGGAACCGGCCGGCGGCCATCTCCGCCGTCAAATCGAGGTTCGTCGCGGCGATCAGGCGGACATCGGCCTTGAGCGTGGCTGTCCCGCCGACCCGCTGGAATTCCCGCTCCTGCAGCACACGGAGGAGCTTGACCTGTACCGCGGGGGACAGCTCGCCGATCTCGTCGAGGAAGAGCGTTCCGTGCGCCGCCAGCTCGAAGCGTCCGGGCTTCTGTCGGTCCGCCCCGGTGAACGCGCCGCGTTCGTGGCCAAAGAGCTCGGACTCCAGGAGCGTGTCGGGCAGCGCGGCGCAGTTGACGGCGACGAACGGGCCGTCGGCACGGGGGCTGCCATAGTGAATCGCCCGGGCCACCAGCTCCTTCCCCGTCCCGCTCTCCCCGGTGATGAGCGCGGTCGTCTCCGTGCGCGCCACCTGGGCGGCCCGGGTGAGCGCCTCGCGCAGCAGCGGGGAGCGGCCGAGGATCTGCTCGAAGCCGTAGCGCTGGTGTAGCTCGCTGCGGGCACTCTTCAGGCTCTGCTCGAGCGTCTTCGCGCGGCGCTCCAGGGCCGCGAGCCGGCGCTGTTCCTCGGCCAGCCGCTGATGCTGGATACCGAGCACCATCCGGCTCGCCACCTCGGTGGCGACCTCGACGTCCACACCGTCGTACCAGCGGGACTCGTGCTTGCCGAAGAACAGCGCCCCACCGACCTCGTCGCCGAAGTGCAGCGGAATCCAGAGGCAGGTCTCCAGACCTGTGGTGAGCATGCCGCGATCGCCCGCCAACGCCGGATCGAATCGCTTCGAAGCCTCCTCGAGGAGCACGGGTCGGCCGGCCTTCAGCGCGGCGGCGATGGAGAACTCGGAGACAGGGATCTTCTCCAGACCGGGCGGCGGCGGTTCACCCACCGTTCCGAAGAACTCGTACTCCCGGCCATTGGGCTTGAAGAGGACCACGCCCATCGCATCGAAGTCGACGGCAAGCCGGATGGCATTTCCGACGGGCTCCAGCACCTGGCGAACGTCGAGCGACGTCCCGAGCATCTGCGTGATGCCCTTCAGCAGTCCGATGCGATGCTGTCGCCGCCGCCCTCGATAGAGCTGGGCGACCGTCTCGATGAAGGGGCCGATGAGGCGGCCCACCGTGCGCATCCGCTCGACGTGGACCGGACCGTACATGTTCGCGGCGCGACTGAAGGCGCCCAGCTCGGCGATGACGCGGCCTGCCATGAGGACCGGCACCACGATCGCCGACCGTAATGACACCGTCTGCAGCTGATCTCGATGGCGGACGAAGCGCGGATCCGTGAGGAGGTCCGAGGCGCAGAGTACGTTGCCGTCGAACACCTCGGCCACCGGTAAGTCGGCGACGGGAAAATGCGCTGGACGTTCGAGGTCCGTCGTGTAGCGATCCGTCGCCGGCAAGAATCCTCGGGCACCATGTTCGGCGAACACGGAGTACGTACCGTGGTCGTCGCCGAGGTACCCGATCCCGAGGCGATCATGGGGTACGAGGGGATGCAGCGCGGCGGAAAAATCGCCGAGGAAGGTCTTCGGCTGAACCTCCCCGTTGAGCGCCCTCGCGATGGCCTCGAGACAGACGAGGAGCTGCGACTCTGGCTGCTCCGGCCCGGTGTCTGCCGTAGCAGAATCCATGCCCGTATCCTGGGCGGCATTGTACCCCACAATCCTCCTGCGTACGACGCGCAGCTGCGGGAACGATCACCGAGCGCTCGCGAGTCATGGAGTTCTGGTGGCGGCGCGCTCGCCTGTCCACTCCGCGTCGCGCAAGTTCCAGCCGCCACCGAGCGCCTTGTAGAGCTGGACATAGCTGGTCAGCCGGGTGCGGCGGATCTGGGCAAGCGTGGTCTGGGCGGGATAGAGTTGCTGCAGCGCTTCCAGCACCTCGAAGTAGCCGGCCAGCCCCTGGCGGTACCGGTTCGTGGCGTGCTCCACCGCCTCCTCCAACGCGTTCGCCGCGGTCGTCTGTCCCGTCTCGGCGTCATTCAGCTTGTCCAGCGCGGTGAGCGCGTCCGAGACCTCGCGGAGCGCCGTGAGCACGGATCGCTCGTACTGCAAGCGCGCCTGCTCCCACTGGGCGATGGACGCCCGGTACTGGCCCGTGGTGCGGCCGGCGTTGAAGATCGGCCCGCTCAGCATGCCGGCCACGGCCCAGATCGTCGCCCCACCGCCGGTGAGCGCGGACAGCTCGGGGCTGGCGGCGCCGAACAGCGCGGTCAGGCTGAGGCGGGGGAAGAACTCCGCCTTGGCGACGCCGATTCGAGCATTGGCGGCCACGAGCTGCTGCTCCGCCTGGCGCAGGTCGGGGCGTCGCTCGAGCAGGGTCGAGGGCAAGCCCACCGGCACCACCGGCACCACGGGCTGCACGAACATCGGCTGGCCCCGAGGAATCGGGCCGGGCGCCTTGCCCAGCAGGATGCTGATCTGGTTCTCCTTGGCCACGATGTCGCTCTGGAGCTGCGGCACGGTGGCCTGGGCGGAGCCGAGGGCACCGAGCGCGCGCGAGGTCTCCAGCCTGGAGGCGGTGCCGACGTTGAAGCGATCCAGGAAGATGTCGTAGGTGCCCTGGTACGCCTGCGTGCTGTCACGGGCGATCCGCAGCCGCACGTCGAGCGCGAGCAGCTCGAAGTAGGCCTGGGCCAGGTCGCTGACCAGCGTGAGCCACACGCCGCGGCGAATGTCCTCGGTGGCCAGCAGGGTGGCCCGCGCCGCCTCGTTCGAGCGGCGGACGCGTCCCCAGATATCGAGCTCCCAGGACATGCTCAGGTAGCCGGAAAAGAAGTCGTCCGTCCTGTGGTCGGTGCCGTCGGGCAGGTTCAGGCCGCCGAGCGGCAGCCGGGCGCGTCCCGCCGCGGCGTTGTAGTCGACGGAGGGAAAGCGGTCTGCCCGCGCGACTTTGAGGTTCGAGCGCGCCTCCTGCACACGCGCCGCCGCGATGGCGACGTCGTAGTTGCTGCGGAGGGCGCGCTCGATCAGGTCCTTCAGGACCGGATCCTGGAACATCTCCCACCACGGGGCGTCGGCGAAGGAGGCGGCCTCGGCCACGGCCTGTCCCCGGAACGTCTCCGGACTGGCCACCGTCGGCCGCTTGTAGTCGGGACCGATGGCGCAGCCGCTCAGCAGCGCGGCGACGACGACTCCGGACACGAACCTCGTCGAGCGCGTCATGGCGCCTCCCCGTCCGCCCCGCCGGCGATGGGCACGGGCTCCGCGCGCGGCGGGGCCACGGGTCGCGGCTGGCGGCGCAGGCGTTCGGCCACGTAGAAGGTGACCGGGATGATGAAGATGGCGATCATCGTCGCCGCCAGCATCCCGCCCACCACGGTCGTGCCCAGGATGTTTCTGGAGTTGGCGCCGGCGCCGGTGGACAACACGAGTGGCAGCACGCCGAGGATGAAGGCGAACGCGGTCATCAGGATGGGACGCAGCCGGAGGCGGGCGCCGGCGAGCGCGGCGTCCATCAGCGACGCTCCGCGCTCGTGCTCCGCCTTCGCGAACTCCACGATCAGGATGGCGTTCTTCGCAGCGAGGCCGATGACCATGATGAGGCCGATCTGCGAGAACACGTCGAGCTGGTATCGAGCGAGCCAGAGGGCCACCAGGGCGCCGAGCACGGCGATCGGCGTGCCGAGCAGCACGCCGAACGGCAGCGTCCAGCTCTCGTAGAGCGCGGCGAGGAGCAGAAGGACGATGAGCAGCGAGAGGCCGAAGACCGCCGACGCCGGCACGCCTTCCGCCGCCACCTTCTCCTGAAACGACATGCCCGAGTAATCGAACCCCATGTCGGCCGGCATCGTCTGCGCGAACACGTCCTGCAGCGCCTGCATGCCCTGCTGGGTGCTGAACCCGGGGGCCAGCACGCCGTTGATCTGCGCCGCCCGGTACCCGTTGAAGCGGACCGTGAACTCCGGGCCGTTGACGGGCTTCATGCTCACGAGCGAGGAGAGCGGCACCGCCTGGTTGTTGGCGTTGCGCACGTAGAACTGAGCGACGGTGTCGGGCTTGGTGCGGAAGTCGCCCTCGGCCTGCACGTACACCTGCCACACGCGGCCGAACTGGTTGAAATAGTTCACGAAGGCGCTGCCCATGAACACCTGGAGCGTCTGGTACACCGACGCGAGATCGATGCCCTGCTTCAGGACCTTGTCCCGGTCGACCTCGGCGTAGAGCTGCGGCACGCTCGGCAGCAGCGTGGTGAAGAGCAGCGCGAACTCCGGCCGTTGACGCGCGGCGGCGAGGAACTTCTCCGTGTTCTGCGCCAGGAATGCGGGGTCCCGCCCCGCCCGGTCCTCCAGCATGAACGTGATGCCACCGGAGGTGCCGATGCCCGGGATGACCGGCGGCGAGAAGGCGAACGCCTGCGCCTCGGCGACGCCCGCGAGCCGCCGGTTCAGGTCGCGCATGACCACGTCGGCGGTGAGCCCGTGCTTGTCTCGCTCCTTCCAGTCCTCCAGGGTGACGAAGTAGAACGAGTTATAGGTGGTGAAGGCGACGCTCAACAGGCTGAAGCCGGCCACGCCGGTCGCGTACTTGACGCCCGGCGTCTCCTTGAGGATCGCGTCGATCTTGTCGTTGACCGCCGCCGTGCGCTGCAGCGAGGCTGCCGCGGGCAGCTGGACGTTCAGGTACAGATAGCCCTGGTCCTCCTCCGGCACGAAGCCGCCCGGCAGCCGGGAGCCGACGAGGCCCGCGACGCCGGTCACGACGAGGAGCAGCAGCATGGAGAGGGCGGACTTGCGAACCAGGTGGCCGCAGGCCGCCACGTAGCCGTTCGTCGCCCGCCCGAACCAGCGGTTGAAGCCACGGAAGAAGACGCCCAGCGGGCCGCGCATCTCGCGCTTCGGCCGGAGGAGCAGCGCGCAGAGGGCCGGGCTCAGCGTCAGCGCGTTGAAGGCCGAGATGAGGACCGACACGGCAATCGTCACCGCGAACTGCTGGTACATGCGGCCGGTGATGCCCGGGATGAAGGCCGTCGGAATGAAGACCGCCGACAGGACCAGCGCGATCCCCACGACGGGGCCCGAGACTTCCTCCATCGCCTTGAAGGCGGCGTCGCGCGGCGACATCCCGTGCTCGATGTGGTGCTCGACCGCCTCGACGACGACGATGGCGTCGTCGACCACGAGGCCGATGGCCAGCACGAGGCCGAAGAGCGACAGCGTGTTGATGGAGAAGCCGAAGGCCGGGAACAGCATGAACGTCCCGACCAGCGACACCGGCACCGCCAGCAGCGGAATGAGCGTGGCCCGGAAGCCCTGCAGGAAGATGAAGACCACGATGACGACGAGGATGATCGCCTCGACCAGCGTCTTGACGATCTCCTTGATGCCTTCGGTCACCGCGAGCGTCGTGTCGAGCGCCGTCACGTACTCGAGATCTTGAGGAAACCGCGCCTTCGCCTCCTCCATCAGCTTGGTCGCGGCCTTCATGGTCTCGATGGCGTTCGAGCCGGGCAGCTGGTAGATCATGACCAGCACGCCGGGACGCCCGTTGAGGCGGCCCTGCGTCGTATAGGTCTGCGCGCCGAGCTCCACGCGGGCCACGTCCTTCACCCGGACCAGGGAGCCGTCCGGCTTGGCCCGCACGACGACGTTCTCGAACTCCTGGACGCTGGCCAGCCGGCCCTGCGCGCGCACGGCGTAGGTGAACTCCTGGCCCTTCGGCGCCGGCTCGCCGCCGACCTGGCCGGCCGGGTTCACCGTGTTCTGGGCCTGGAGCGCCCTCATGATCTCGTTCGCGGTGATGTCCAGCTTCCCCAGGGTGTCGGGATTGACCCAGAGCCGGATGGCGTACTTGCCCGCGCCGAAGATCTGCACCTGGCCGACGCCGGAGACGCGCGTCAACGGGTCGTTGAGGTTCACGTAGGCGTAGTTGCTGAGAAACAACGGGTCGTAGGTGCCTTTCGGCGAGTACAGCACGAAGATCCCCAGGGGGCTCGACACCGACTTGATGACCGTGACGCCCTGGTTGATGACGTCCTGCGGCAGCTGCGACTGGGCCTGGGTGTAGCGCAGGTTGGTGAGCACCTGGTCGTAGCTGGGGTCGGTGTTGACGTCGAAGTTCACGCGCAGGTCCATCTTGCCGCCGGCGGTCTGGCTGGTCGAGTACATGTAGAGCATGTTGTCCACGCCGGTCATCTGCTGCTCGATCGGCGTCGCCACCGACTGCTCCAGCGTCTGCGCGTCGGCCCCCGGGTACGTGGCCGACAGGAGGATCTCGGGCGGGGCGATGTTGGGATACTGCGCGATGGGCAGCTGCACCATCGCGACGACGCCGACGATGACCATGAGGATCGAGATCACGATGGCGACGATGGGGCGGTTGATGAAGAATCTGGCCATGGTCGTCTACCTCGAGGCAGGCGGCGAGGCCGCGCTCGCCTCCAGGCGCACCTTCTGACCGGATCGCAGCCGGTCGGCTCCTTCCACGACGACGCGGTCGCCGGGCTTCAACCCCTCGGCGACGATCCACAGCGACCCGACCCGCGCGTCGGTCTTGACCGTCCGGACGTCGACCGTGTCGTCGGGCCCGACCACGGCGACCTGATGGGTGCCCTGCACGTCCTGCACGGCGCGCTGCGGGATCAGCAGCGCGTTCCTCTTCACCTCGACGACGGCCCGCACCTTCGCGTACTGGCCGGGACGGAGGAGGTTGCCAGGATTCGGGAACACGGCGCGGGCCAGCACCGTGCCCGTGGTGAGGTCCACCTGTCGATCGAGCGCGACAGGCCGTCCTCGGTTCGGGTACACGGTGCCGTCCGCCAGGATGAGCTCCAGTTGCAGGTCACGGAGGGCTTGTGGATCGGCTTCCCGCAGCCGGAACACCGCGAGCGCCCGCTGCTCGCTGAGCGGAACTTCCGCATAGATCGGGTCGACCTGGGAGACAGTCGTCAGCGGATGTGGATCGTTGGGGCCGACGTAGTCACCGATGTTCGCGACCCGGAAGCCCGCCACCCCGGTGATCGGCGCGAGGACTCGCGCATACCCGAGGTTCAACTTGGCGTCGGCGACCGCGGCCCGTGCGGCCGCGATGTTGGCCTCCTGCGTCTTCACATCGGCCTGTGCGCGCTCGACCGCGGCCCGCGCCTGCGACACGCCGGCCTGGGAATTCTGCACCGTGGCGCGCGCGGCCGCCACCGTGGCGATGTTGGCGAGGTTGTTCTGGACGGCGTTGTCGAGCTCTTGCTGGCTGACCGACCCCCGCTGGGCCAGCGGCGTGTAGCGATTCACGTCCAGCTCGGTCCGACGCTGATCGGCCTCGGATTTCTGCCGTTGCGCCTCGTCCGAGGCCACCTTCGCGATCGCCTGCTCGACCTGGGCCTGACTCGCGCTGACCTGCGCCTTCGCCTGGCTCAGCTGCGACTCCGCCTGGAGCAGCCTGGCCTCCACCTGCTCGAGCGCCGTCTGGTAAGGCCGCGGATCCACCTGGAACATCAGGTTGCCGGCCTTCACCACGGCCCCTTCCGTGTAGTTCTGGCTCATGAGGTGACCGCCGACCCGGGGGCGGATCTGCGCGGTGATGTAGCCCACCAGCGATCCGACCCATTCGGCTGAGATCGGGACGTCGCGCTGGACCACCGCCTCGACCTTGACCACCGGTGGGGGCGGTGGAGCGCCGGCACGCGGTGCGTCGCCACAGCCGGTGACGATCGCACCGAGCATGACGCCCATCAGAAAGGGCCGGCGATGACTCATGACGAGCACGTCCTCCGCGGTGGCACAGTGCACGGGGTAGGCCAAACGCGAACACCGCCGCGGACCTCGCAGGTTCGCGCCAGTCGTTTCCGGTGTTGTTCGGACCTCCACGTTCGGGTGTGGATTCACACATTGACGTGCGAAGGTGCACCCGAGCGGCCCTCAGACGGCGGAGAGACGCTTGGTGCAATCCTTGCCTGAGGGAAACCCATGAGCCAGCGAGACGTGGAACGCACGCTCGGTCGCTTGCTGACGGACGCCGGTTTTCGGCGAGATTTCTTTCGGAACCCGTCCCGTACCTGTCTCGAGTTCGGACTTCAGTTGGCCGCGCACGAGGTGGAGGCACTGCTTCGGGTGCCACCCCGACCGCTGACGAGCCTGGCGGGGCAGCTCGATGACCGGATCTGTCGGCTCGACATAGATGACGCGAACGATCACGGCTCACCGAGCGGTGAGCATTGAAACCGAAGCCTCACGTGAGCTCCCGTGATGCGCCCGTGCAGGCGTCCTGGACCGGAGGTCCTATGAAGTCGCAGCCGCTGACCGACCGCCACACGATCGCCGACGTCTGGAGCGACCTCTACGAAACGTGGACTCGGAATCTCATCGCCCCCTGGAAGCTCGGTGATCCATCCGAGCGGAAGGCCGCCGAGCTGTCAGGCCCGGCTCCGTCGGCGGCCGGGTTCTTCGCCTGGCAGGAGGCCTGGGACTACTGGGTGGACGCCTGGCAGCGCACGGTCCTGTTCTGGGATGTGCTCCGGCAACGCAGTGAGCAGTACTACGCCGAGAAGGCGAAGCCGGTGCCGCACGTGCTCAGCTTCGACGCCGAGCTGGTCCTGGACGGGCGGACGTTCGAGCGGCCCGTCAATTACGGGCTGGTGCGGATCAAGCCGCCGCAGGGGGTCGTGCTCGACCCGAAGAAACGCCCGTTCGTGGTGGTCGATCCGCGCGCCGGCCACGGACCGGGCATCGCCGGCTTCAAGGCGGACAGCGAGCTGGGCGTCGCGATGCGCGCCGGCCATCCGTGCTACTTCGTCGGGTTCACCCCGGACCCGATGCCGGGACAGACCATCGAAGACATCATGTGTGCCGAGGCGGTGTTCGTGGAGAAAGTGATCGCGCTCCATCCCGGCGCCGACGGGAAGCCGTGCGTGATCGGCAACTGCCAGGCCGGCTGGGCGGTGATGATGCTGGCCGCGACCCGGCCGGAACTGTTCGGGCCGATCATCCTGGCGGGCTCGCCACTGTCCTACTGGGCCGGCGTCGAGGGCCAGAGCCCGATGCGGTATAGCGGCGGGCTCCTCGGGGGAAGCTGGCTGACCGCGCTGAGTAGCGACCTCGGCGCCGGCAAGTTCGACGGCGCACATTTGGTGGCGAATTTCGAGAATCTCAACCCCGCCAACACGCTGTGGACCAAGAACTACAAGGTGTGGGCCAACGTCGATAGCGAGGCCCAGCGGTTCCTGGAATTCGAGAGATGGTGGGGCGGCCACGTCAACCTGAATGCCGAGGAGATACAGTGGATCGTCGATCGGCTGTTCATCGGCAATCGGCTCGCCACGGCCGAGATCGTCACCCGCGATGGGGTACGGATCGACCTGCGCAACATCAACTCGCCCATCGTCTGCTTCTGCTCCAAAGGCGACAACGTCACCCCGCCGCCGCAGGCGCTCGGCTGGATCTGCGATCTTTACCAGAAGGACGAGGACCTCCTCGCCCAGGGCCAGACGATCGTGTACGCCATCCACGAGAGCGCCGGCCATCTCGGCATCTTCGTCTCGGGCGACGTGGCCCGCAAGGAGTACGGCGAATTCGCCTCCAACATCGATCTGATCGACGTGCTGCCGCCCGGACTGTACGAGGCGGTGATGACGCGCAAGACCGCGGATGCGATCCATCCGGAGCTCGTCACCGGTGAGTGGATCGTCCGGTTCGAGCGGCGCACGCTGAATGACATCCGGGCCATCGTCCGGCCCGACCGTGAGAACGAACGGCGGTTCGCGACCGTACGGCGCATCTCGGAGATCAATCTCGGCCTGTATCGCACCCTCTGGCAACCGTTCGTTCGGGCATCGGCCAGCGAGCAGACGGCGGAATGGCTGCATACAATCCATCCCTCCGAACTGCCGTTCGAGCTGTTTTCCGATCGCAACCCGTTGATGCCGCACATCGGCCAGCTCGCCGAGCGGGTCCGCCAGCAGCGCCGGCCCGTTTCGCCCGACAACCCCTTGCTCCAGGTGCAGACCGCGGTGTCGGAGCGCATCATCGCGGCGCTCGACGCCTGGCGGGATCACCGCGATCGCACCGTGGAGCAGATGTTCCTGGCGATCTACAGCATGCCGGTGCTGCAAGCCGCGGTGGGGATAGGCGCGTCGGATGAGAGCCCGCGACGGCAGCCTGGAATCGAACCAGAGCGGATCGCGTTCATCCGAGAGCGGATCGGTGAGATCAAGGCGCAGATTGCCGAAGGCGGGCGGCGGGAGGCGGTGATCCGCAGCGGAGTCTACATCGGCATGGGGGGCCCGGACGTGGACGAGCGCGCCTTCAACCAGCTACGCCAGATCCGCGCCGAGCACGGCGACCTGACGCTGGAGGAGTTCAAGCGAATGCTGCGCGAACAGTTCTTCGCGCTGATCCTTGACCCGGAGGGCGCACTGGCCGCGATTCCGAACATGCTATCGGACGCCAAATCCCGAAGAGATGCGCTGGCGGTGATCCGCACCGTCGTGTCGGCGGCCGGCGAAGTCACCGGTGAACGGGCAAGACGGCTGGCGCGGATCGAGACCGTCCTGGGAGAGCCCGCAACGACTCCGGCGCCGAAGGCATAGGAGCGCATAGGAGGAGGATATGGCGACGTGTTGACTGACCGACTTCGGCGCTGGCGGGCCATGCTCGGAGGTCTTAGCCGCGGCATCTGCGAGGCCTTGCTCACCAGCTCGCAGTAGTGGCTGCACTCGAGGAACAACCGTTCGGGATGGGTCTCCTGGAAGAAGCTGTGCCGATCTGGCGCCTGGCCCGGCTTTCGCCGCTCGGTTTCTTGCTTGATGTTCCCCGCGAGCGTGCCCGAACGCCCGCTCGCATCGTCTGAAAGACGCGCAATTGTCGGAACCCGGCCTGGCCTGCTGGCGGGCGACACGGAACCGAGCCGAGCACGTGCCGAACAGGGGAGGAGCGAGCATGACGGCGGACAGCGGTGCACGAGCTGGCGCTGAGCCACTGCGCAGGCCCTTCGCCCCGCCCGGCGTCCAATCCGAATGGGACGAAGGTCTCATCGGCCCGCCTGCGGTGCGCCTTGGCACGCAGCTAGCCTGTGCGACTAAGAGCGGGGACGGGACGTAACAGCATGACGAGAGGTTCGAGCATGACCACCGCCGAGCGTCCGTGGACGCTCCGCGTCGAGCGTCCGAGCCCGGACATCGCATGCGTCGAGCTCGCCGGCGCGTGGCGGAAGGAAGATCGGCTGCCCGACCCGAACGACCTCTGGCGTGAGATCGAAGGGGGGCCGCCCGTCGAGCGGCTCGTCTTCGACACGAGTCATGTCACCGAATGGGACTCGGGCCTCGTCACGTTCGCCATCAAGGTGGTCGAGGAGGCGAGAGGCCGCGGTATCGAGAGCGATCGCGCGGGCCTGCCGAGCGGGGCCCAGCGCCTCCTGCATCTTGCGGAGGCTGTGCCCGAGCGGCAGACCGGGCGGGCCCCCTCGAAGCTCCCCTGGCTGGCCCGGGTCGGCGCACGAGCGCCGGCCGGCTGGCGCGAGGCCCGCGCGGGCCTCGCTTTCCTCGGTGAAGGCATCCTCGCCCTCGGCACACTGGTCCGCGGCCGGGCGCGGTTCCGGATGGGCGACCTGCTCGTCGTCGTCCAGGACTGCGGGCCGCGGGCGCTCGGCATCGTGAGCCTCACCAGCTTCCTCATCGGGCTCATCCTCGCGTTCGTCGGGGCCGTGCAGCTGCAGCAGTTCGGCGCCTCGATCTTCGTGGCGAACATGGTGGCCATCGCGATGACGCGGGAGATCGGCTGCATGATGACCGCCGTCGTCATGGCGGGCCGGACCGGTGCCGCCTTCGCCGCCCAGCTGGGGACGATGAACACCAACCAGGAGGTCGACGCGCTGTCCACCATGGGGATCTCGCCGATGGAGTTCCTCGTCCTGCCCCGGCTGCTGGCGCTCATCCTGATGATGCCGCTCCTCACCATCTACGCGGACCTCGTCGGGATCCTGGGGGGGGCGGTCGTGGGGATGGCCATGCTGGGACTGGGCGCCACCGAGTACTTCGAGCAGACCCGGAGTGCGGTGACCCTGAGCAGCTTCTTCATCGGTCTCAGCAAGAGCGTGGTGTTCGGGGTCGTGGTTGCGCTCGTCGGGTGCCTGCGGGGCATGCAGTCAGGGCGGAGCGCCGCGGCCGTCGGCCTCGCCACCACCTCGGCCGTGGTCACCTCCATCGTCCTCATCATCTTCATCGACGGCATCTTCGCCGTGATCCTGAACGTCCTCGGCCTCTAAGGCCCATGGTGTCCGGTGCCACGCCCCTCCCGCCCCGCATCACCGTGGCCGATCTGACGATGGCCTACGGGAGCTTCGTCATCCAGCACGACATCTCGTTCACGGTCGGCCGAGGCGAGATCTTCGTCATCATGGGTGAGAGCGGCAGCGGGAAAAGCACGCTCCTCAACCACATGGTCGGCCTCCGCGCCCCGGCCAGGGGCGACGTCCTCTACGACGGTCAGAGCTTCTGGCACGCCCCGGACGACGCGCGCGACCGCCTCCGTCGCCGACTCGGCGTGTCCTACCAGGCCGGGGCGCTCCTGAGCTCGATGACGCTCGCCGAGAACGTGGCCCTGCCACTCGAGACCTTCACCGCGCTTTCGCGGACGCAGATCGGTGAGCTCGTCGCGCTCAAGCTGGCCCTGGTCGGCCTGGCGGGCTTCGAGGCGTTCTACCCGGCGGAGATCAGCGGCGGGATGCTCAAGCGGGCCGGCGTGGCCCGGGCGATGGCGCTCGATCCGGACATCCTCTTCTTCGACGAGCCCTCGGCCGGGCTCGACCCCATCAGCTCCCGGCGTCTCGACGACCTGATCCTCGAGCTCCGGGCGAGCCTGGGAGCGACGATGGTCGTGGTGACGCACGAGCTGGCCAGCATCTTCACCATCGCCGACATGGCCGTGTTCCTCGACGCCGAGACGCGCACGATGACCGCCCTGGGCAATCCGAAGACGCTGCGCGACGAAAGTCCAGAGCCGAAAGTACGCGCCTTCCTCACGCGTGGACAGGCGGACGCAGGAGGACCTCTCCGATGAGCACCCGCGCTAACCCCACCGTCATCGGCGCTTTCGTCGTGGGCGCCGTCGCCCTGTTGCTGGTCGCGCTCCTGGTCTGGGGCGGCACCGGCCTGTTCCGGAGCAAGCTCGACTACGTGCTCTTCTTCGATGCGGCCGTGACCGGGCTGAACAAGGGCGCGCCCGTACTCGCCCGCGGCGTCAAGGTCGGCGAGGTGACGGACATCCAGATCCGGTGGGGGACGCACGGCATCGTCGCGGTGTACGTCGTCTTCGAGCCGGAGGGGCTGAGGGGTATGGCCGAGGGCGGACCGAGGCGGGCGGTCGAGCAAGCCGTGCACGAGGACGGTCTTCGGGCCCAGCTCCGCATGCAGAGCTTCGTCACCGGTGTGCTCTACGTGGCGCTGGATACCCTGCCGGGGACGCCGATCGTCCTCCGCGGCCTCGATCCGAAGGTGCCGGAGCTCCCCACCGTTCCCTCGAGCATCGACGTCTGGACCGCCAAGCTCGAGCGGTTGGTCGAGAAGATCGACAACATCCCGCTCGAGCAGATTGCGCAGACGACGGGGGCGTTCCTCGAGGGGGCCAGGAAGCTCGTCGACTCCAAGGAGACGCAGGACCTCCTCCGGAACACCAACGCCGCGATCGTCGACGCGCGGAGGCTCGTCAGCAGGGTCGACGGCCAGATCGACCCGCTGATGGCGCAGCTCAAGGGGACCCTGGCTCGCGTCGACCCCGTGGCCACCGCGGCCGAGGCCACCCTCGAGGCGGCCCAGGCGGCGATCGGCGACGTCCGGCCCGTCATCGCCGACCTGGGCCGCCTGGCGGCCCGCCTCGATGCCGAGGCCGACCCGCTCTTGGCGTCGATCCGCAGCACGTCGGACACGGCCCGCGCCACCCTGGAAGGCGCGCAGCTCACGCTCGGCAGCGTGGACCGTACGCTCGAGCAGGAGTCGCCCCTCGGCTTCGAGCTGTTCGAGACAATGCGCGAGCTGCGGGGGGCCGCCAAATCCCTGCGGTCCCTCGCCGACTACCTGGAGCGTGTACCCGATGCCCCCCTCTACGGCCTGCGTCGGCCGCGTGGAGGCGCCAAGCAATGAACCGCCGAACGAGGGTGCGCTGGCTGCTCCTCCTGGCCGCTTCCGTCGGCGGGGGGGCCTGTGCCGTCACCGATACGACGCAGTTCTACACGCTCGGTCAGCCCGTGGCGGGGATCACCGCGTCCAGCCCCAGCGCGTCGCCCGGGAGTGGCGTGCCCGAGAAGCGCACCATGAGCATCGGGGTGGGGCCCGTGTTCATGCCGGGCTACCTTGATCGGGGCCAGATCGTGAGCCGCACCGGCGCCGATCAGGTGGAGCTCTCGATGTTCCACCGCTGGGCCGAGCCGCTCGAGGACGGCATCACGCGGATCTTGGCCGAGGAGATCTCGGCTCGTGTCCCGACCCAGCGGGTCGTCACGTTTCCGTGGCGTGGCGGGGTCGCCCGGACCCTGCAGTACCAGGTCGTCGTCACGGTGGGGCGTTTCGACGGGCGCCAGGGCGGGGACGTCATCCTCGATACGCGCTGGAGAATACTGGGCAAGGACCGCGACGAACTGGCGTTCAGACGATCCACGATCACTGAGGCGGCGAGTGGCAAGGGCTTCGAGCCGCTCGTCGCCGCCATGACCCGCGCCCTGGTCACCCTCGGCCAGGAGATCGCGACCGAGATCCGGACGATGCCGCCGCTCAGGTAGTGGGGCGACCTGGTACCGATGGCGATCAGGCCGAGGGCGCGTGCAAGAAGGTGAACGGTCGGCGCGTCAGTCCCCAGATCAGCGACTGTCGCCTTCGCTTGCGAGGCACTCCTGCAGGCGCGTGGCGTGGTCGCAGTCCAGGTCTCCGCTCAGCGCGGACACGACGGTCTCGGACGTTGCAGAGCGAGGAACCGGAACGCCGTACCGCCGACGTTCAATGGTTGGGACGAGCAATCAGGCGACGTTTGAGCCGCAAGCTATCCGGTACGTAATCCTGACGAATTAGCTGGTGGCGCCCCGGCGGCCTCGAACCCGTGTTTCAGTCGCGACCACGTGCGACGGGCCCCCGACTCCGTGCCGCTGCTCAAGCCCGGGCAGATGCGGTGGCTGTCGCTCCCGTGCCCGGACCGCCGGAGCGCCTTCGTCACCGTCTTGTCGGTGACGCCGAGGCGCTGGGCGATCACTGGCCGACATGCCAAGACGATGCAGAAGGCTTGCCCTTTCGCGTATTTGCTGGTACTTGAAGGGAAGACAAGCGGTAACTGGGCGACGGTTCGAAGTGGTAGCGCTCGCGTCCACCATTTTCATTCACCATCTCCCGGCGCCGCCCGGGCATAGAGACGACCTGTGATCCGGATCCCGGCGCTTCTGGTGGTCCTGACGCTCTGCGCGGCCTGTGTCGCGACCGCGCCTACCGGCCCGCTCCAGCCCCTGGTGCTCGGCTGGGAGCAGCACGCCACCATCGAGTTCCAGGCGGAGCCGCGCGCCGACGGCTCGGTCGTCGTCTGGGGCTACCTGCAGACCGGCTCGCCGTACACGTTCCACCGGATCCGGGTGCTGGTGGACGCGCTCGATGCCTCCAACGAGATCGTCGCGCAACAGGTGGCGTGGGTCCCCGGGACGCTCGGCTGGCCGAGCCGGCTGTACTTCGAGGTGCCGATGCCTCCGGCGCCGAGCCATCGCGTCCGCGTCTTCTCCTGGGACCGTCTGGAGTCGGACCGCGGGCGTGGTCGGTGGTGGTAGCCAACCAGGAGCCTTCGGGATGAGCGAGGAGAAGTTCGCCGGGTACTTCCGGCTCGTCGAGGCCTGCGCGGAGCCCGGCTGCCCCGTCTGCTGGTGCGTGATCCGCGAGAGCCGAGGCCACCTCGGCGCACTCCTCTACGAGCAGGTGACCGATCCGGACACCCGGGACACGCTCCGCGCGTCGTGGGGCTTCTGCAACTGGCACACCTGGATGCTGCTCGAGATCGAGCACGCGAAGTTCGGCTCCGCGATCATCTACGAGGACCTCGTCCGGCTGGCGCTCAAGCGGATCGAGCGCCTGGATGCCGGGGCGGGAGCCTCACGACGTCGTGGCTGGTTCTCCAGCCTGTTTCACCGGCCACCTCGAACCACCGAGGGTCGGCCGTACCGGGCACGACCGGCCTGCCCCGTCTGCATCACCGCCGCCGAGACGGAGGGCCGATACCTCGAGGCGCTGGTGAGCTTCATCGGTGAGGGCGACCTTCTCGCGGCGTACGCGCGCTCCGATGGGCTCTGCGTGCCGCACCTCTTCGCCGCCCTGGAGGTGGGCGGGGATCGGCCCCAGGCGCGGGCGCTGGTGGCCCGGACCCGCGAGAAGTGGACGAGGCTCCGCCGGGAGCTGGAATCGTTCGTGGCGAAGCACGACTACCGGAACCGGGAGCCGTACACCGGGGCGGAGGCCGCGTCCTACACACGCGCGTTCGCCCTGCTGGCGGGCGCCAGGGGCGTCTTCGGCAACGACGTCCACGCGCGGCGGCGATCCCCGGGGCCGTAGCTACCGCTCGAGCCCGTACTCCTTCAGCTTCCGCCACAGCGTGGTGCGGCCGATCCCGAGCGCCTCGGCAGCGGCGGAGTGGTTGCGGCCGAATCGCTCGAGCGTCGTCAGGATGTGACCGCGCTCCGTCTCGGCCAGCGTGGTCTGTTGCGGCAGCGCCGGCGAGGGCCCGAGGTTGAGCCCGGCCGCGACGTGGGGCGGCAGGTCCTCGGGGGTGACGGCGTCGGCGCGGGCGAGGATGGCCGCGCGCTCGATCGCGTTCTCCAGCTCGCGCACATTGCCCGGCCAGGGATAGCGCAGCAGGCGCTCGATGGTCTCGGCCGTCAGGCGGACGTCGCGGCCGAGCTTGCCGGCCGCGCGCGCCCTGAAGTGCTCGGCGAGCGCGGGAATGTCCTCCCGGCGCTCCCGCAGCGGCGGCAGGACGACCTCGATCACGTTGAGGCGATAGAAGAGGTCCTCGCGGAAGCTGCCGTCGGCGATCATCGCGGCCAGGTTGCGGTTGGTGGCCGCGATCACCCGGACGTCGATGGTGGTGGCCTGCGTCGCGCCCAGGCGGCGGATCTCGCCGCTCTGCAGCACGCGCAGCAGCTTCACCTGGAGCGCGGCCGGCATCTCGGCGATCTCGTCCAGGAACAGCGTGCCGCCGTGGGCCTCCTCGAAGAGCCCGAGCTTGCTGGCCACCGCGCCGGTGAACGCCCCCCGCGTGAAGCCGAACAGCTCGGACTCCAGCAGGGGCTCGGGCACCGCGCCGCAGTTGACGGCGACGAATGGGCGCGCCGCCCGGGGGCTGGCGTGGTGGACGGCCTTGGCGATGACCTCCTTGCCGGTGCCGGACTCGCCCCGGAGCAGCAGCGTCGCGCCGGTCGGGGCCACGCGCTCGACCAGGTCGAGCACGCCGTGCATCGCCGGCGACTGCGCGATGAGACCGGGCAGGCCGTAGCGCTCGCGCAGCTGCTCGCGGAGGTTCTCGTTCTCGCGGCGGAGCGCGCCCTCGGCCAGCGCCTTGTCGATGCGGTGGTACAGCTCGTCGGGGTCCTCGCCCTTCTCGAAGTAGTCGAGCGCGCCGAGGCGAATCGCCTCCTTGGCCGACTTCCAGCCGGCGTACGCCGTGAGGAGAATGACCTCGGTCCGGGGAGCGTGCGCCTTGACCGCGAGCAGCACCTCGAGGCCGTCCCCGTCGGGCATGCGCAGGTCGGTGACGACGAGGTCGAACGCGTCTTCCCCCAGGCGCTTGGTCGCCGCCGTGAGGCCGTCGGCCTCCAGCACGCGGTGGCCCCGCTTGCGCAGGAGCAGGGCCAGCGTGCTGCGCGCCGATGGCTCGTCGTCCACGATGAGCAGGTGGGCCATCTCAGGCGCCGGCGAGCGGGAAGAGCAGCGTCACGCGCGTCCCCCGGCCCGGCTCGGAGTCGATCTCGATGCGGCCGCCGTGGGCGGCCACGATGCGCTCGGCGATGGTGAGCCCGAGGCCGGTGCCGTTGGGCTTGCCCGAGTAGAACGGCTCGAACACGCGCGGGCGGCGCTCGGCCGGGATCCCGGGGCCGGTGTCGGTGACGGCGACCGCGACGGCGCCGTTCTGCCGGGCGCCCTCGAGCGACAGCCGGCCGCGCCCGTTCATGGCCTCCACGCCGTTGAGGGCCAGGTTCCACACCACCTGGATGAGCTGATCGCGGTCGAAGGGAAAGCGCGGCAGACCGGGATCGACGGCCACCTTCACGTCCACGCGGGCGGCACGCAGCCGGTCGTCGCGAATCAATCCGCTCACGTGCTCCAGCACGTCGCGGACGTCCCCGGGCGCGACTCGCGCCTCCTGGGGCCGGGCGAACTTCAGGAAGTCGGAGAGGATGCGGTTGAGCCGCCTGGCCTCGGTCCGCATCGCGGCCAGCGTTCCCGCGCGCTCGTCGGCGGTGAGCCGGGCCTCGTCGGCGAGGAGCGCGGTCGCGTTGAGGATGGCCGACAGCGGATTGCGGATCTCGTGGGCCATGCCGGCGGCCAGCTCACCGGCAGTCGCCAGGCGCTCGGCCTCGCGCAGGCGCGCGTGCAGGCGCTCGCTCTCGCTCCGCGCCCGCTCGAGCACCATGATGATGACGGCGAACGTGGAGAGGAAGTAGAGCGTGATGAACGTCGCGTGCACCGCGAGGTAGGCGGGCGTGCCCGGCGCCAGGCTCACGAACTGCGCGGCCACGCGATGGATGCCCCAGAGCGTGAGCAGGCCCGCCAGCAAGCGCTCGCCGCGGAATCCGGCGTCGCGCGTGCGCGCCGGCCAGAACAGCACGCCCGCCGCCACCTGCACCACGCCGAGCCCCATCCCGACGACATGGGCGGCCTCGCCGCCGCCGGCGCCACTCACCGCGGCGACGATCACCGCGAGCCCCAGCCCCACCATGACGTCGCGCGTGCCGAGGCGATAGTCCCAGCGATGCGCCAGCGAGGCGGCCAGGGTGAAGCCCACCGCGGCCACGGTCGCGATCTCCATGGCGAAGGGCGCCGCGATCCGGTCCGCCACGAGGACGTCGAGCAGCTTGAGTCCCTTGGACAGCGTGTAGGCACCCCACGCCCAGAGCAGGTAGTGGAAGAAGCGCACGCGATGCGACGAGTAGAGATACGCGAAGATCAGGAGCTGGATCGCGAAGGCCAGCGTCGAGACGAACGTCAGGGTCAGCGGTAGTGACATCCGTAGTTCCTCGTCCATCGAGATTGTAGGCAGATGGGCAAGCGACGTGCCACGGCGGCGTCTCCCCCATCGCGCCCAGCCCACCCCGCCGCTGTTTCACGGTGAAGCGGTCGTTCCGTCGTGAAACCGGCCGGCGCACCCGGCCGCGCTGGTGTGGCCAACGTTTTCGCGTGATTGCGTCTGGCACGGCGGCTGCTCTGGCTGGGGACCGGCCGGCGGTGAGCGGGTCAGATCTGTGAAGCCGTCAAACCCGCCGGGACGTCTAAACAAGGATAGGGCGACGACCGAGGGAGAAGACGCACCATGACTCGCAAGAACGCATTCGCGATCGCTCTCGCTGCCACGTTGCTGATGGCCACGGGCGCCTACGCCGACACCTATCCGCCGCGCGACGATACCCAGGCGCCGCGCGGGGCCGACGTGCAGGTGGACCGCGGCACCAACCAGGACGTGCAAGCGCCGCGGGGAGGTGAGAAAGGATGAGCTGGATGGCCGCACACGACTACCTCGCCCTGGAGCAGGCGGTCAGAGATCGCGTCGACGACCTGGAGCGTTTCGGGACGGAACGCGCGTTTCGTTCGGAAACACCCGACCTGAACGGCACGTCCGCCGGCCGGACGCCGGCATCACCCCGCGCGGGGTGTCCGTCGAGGCTCCTGGCGTCGTCGCACTGTTCCGCGGTTCGCCTGACGCCCGCCGCGTGACGATGGGCTGGCTCGCCGGTCGTCTC
The DNA here is from genome assembly GCA_963743355.1 of uncultured Candidatus Rokubacteria bacterium. Classification (GTDB taxonomy): domain Bacteria; phylum Methylomirabilota; class Methylomirabilia; order Rokubacteriales; family CSP1-6; genus AR5. Next base: position 1,031,710 of record CAVUPM010000001.1, on the reverse strand, counting down.
TGCGATAGGCTTCGGTCCGCGTGGAGACTCCCGGGGACGTGATCGCATGAGACTCGCCGGCAAGGTCGCGCTGATCAGTGGTGGCGCGCGCGGAATGGGCGCCGCCGAGGCGCGCCTGTTCGCGCGCGAGGGCGCGCAGGTCGTCGTCGCCGACGTCCTCGAGGCGGAGGGGAAGGCGGTCGAGTCCGAGATCGGCGCCACGGGCGGGGCGGCGGCGTTCGTGCGGCTCGACGTCACCAGCGAGACCGACTGGGCGCAGGCCGTCGCGCTCGCGGTGAGCCGCTTCGGGAAGCTGAACGTCCTGGTGAACAACGCCGGCATCGGTGGGGCCAGTCGCGTCGAGGACACGACCGTGCAGGCGTGGGACCGCGTGATGGACGTCAACGCCAAGGGCGTGTTCCTGGGCACGAAGGCCGCCATCCCGGCCCTGCGTCGCGCCGGCGGCGGCTCGATCGTGAACATCGCCTCGCAGCTCGGCCTGGTCGGCATGGACGACAGCAGCCCGCAGTACACGGCGTCCAAGGGCGCCGTCCGGCTGCTGACCAAGACCACGGCGCTGCAGTACGCCCGCGAGGGCATCCGCTGCAACTCGGTGCACCCCGGGCCGATCCTCACGCCGATGACCGAGCAGCGGCGCGCCGACCCCATCGTCTACCAGCGCATGCTGTCGCGCATCCCGCTCGGCCGCTACGGCGAGGCCGACGAGGTCGCGTACGCCGTGCTGTACCTCGCCTCCGACGAGTCCGGATTCGTCACCGGCAGCGAGCTGGTGATCGACGGAGGCTGGACGGCCCAGTAGCCTCCCCGGGTCGCCAGGTAGGGCCGACCGGCGCGCGCCGGGAGCCCCGTTCGGCACTTGTCCGCCGGACGGCGTCACCTGAGCATGGACGCCATGACGGAAGAAGAGCGTCGGCTCGAGGCGGCTCGCGACCCCGACACCCCGTGGAAGAAGTGGGGGCCCTATCTCTCCGAGCGGCAGTGGGGCACCGTGCGCGAGGACTACGGCGACGGCAACAACACCTGGAACTACTTCAGCCACGACCAGGCGCGCGCGCGCGCCTATCGCTGGGGCGAGGACGGGCTGGGCGGCATCTCGGACGACCGGCAACGCCTCTGCTTCGCCCTGGCCCTCTGGAATGGCGTCGATCCGATCCTCAAGGAGCGCCTGTTCGGGCTCACCAACAGCGAAGGCAACCACGGCGAGGACGTGAAGGAGTACTACTTCTACCTCGACAGCACGCCGACCCACTCCTACATGAAGTACCTCTACAAGTATCCGCAGGCCGCGTATCCCTACGGCGCGCTCGTCGCCGCCAACCGCGCCCGCGGCAAGCGCGAGGGTGAGTACGAGCTGCTGGACACCGGCGTGTTCGACGGCAATCGCTATTTCGACGTTCTGGTGGAGTACGCCAAGGCCGCGCCCGAGGACATCCTGATCCGCATCGGCATCGCCAACCGGGGGCCGGCGCTCGCCTCCCTGCACGTGCTGCCGACGCTCTGGTTCCGCAACACCTGGTCCTGGGGCGACGATGCCACCCGGCCGCGAATGAGCGCGCCCGACGGGCCCGGCGGCGCCAGCGTCATCGCGGCCTCGCACATCGAGCTCGGCGATCGGTATCTCTATTGCGAGCGGGATCCCGAGCTGCTGTTCACCGAGAACGAGACGAACACGGCGCGGCTGTTCGGCACACCCAACGCGACGCCCTGGGTGAAGGATGCGATGCACGACTACGTCGTCCACGGCCAGGCCGCCGCCATCAACCCGGCGCGCGTGGGCACCAAGGCCGCCGCCCACTACTGCGTCGCGGTCGACGCCGGCGAGAACGTGCAGATCCGGTTGCGCCTGACGCCCGAGGCGCCCTCCACCGCTGGACGGGGTGTCCTCGGCCGCGGGTTCGACGTCGCCGTCGAGGCGCGCCGGCGGGAGGCCGACGAATTCTACGCCGAGCTCACCCCGCCGGCCGTCGGCGCCGACGCCGCCCTGGTGATGCGCCAGGCGCTGGCGGGGACGCTGTGGAGCAAGCAGTTCTACAACTACGACGTCACCCGCTGGCTGGAGGAGCACCACATCGACCCGCACGTCGCCCGCCGGATCGCCGTGCGCAACGGCCAGTGGGCGCACATGCTGAACGCCGACATCATCTCGATGCCCGACAAGTGGGAGTACCCCTGGTACGCGGCGTGGGACCTGGCCTTCCACACGCTCGTGCTGAACCTGGTCGACTCGGATTTCGCCAAGGACCAGCTCCTGCTCATGCTCGACCAGCGCTATCTGCACCCCAACGGCCAGATGCCCGCCTACGAGTGGAACTTCGGCGACACCAACCCGCCCGTGCACGCGTGGGCGACCTGGTACATCTACAAGCAGGACAAGGCCCTGCGCGGCGAGGGCGATCTCCACTTCCTCGAGACCGTCTTCCAGAAGCTGCTGATGAACTTCACCTGGTGGGTGAATCGCAAGGATGCCCAGGGCCGCAACGTGTTCGAGGGCGGGTTCCTCGGCCTCGACAACATCGGCGTCTTCGACCGGAGCGCTCCGCTGCCGACCGGCGGTCAGCTCGAGCAGGCCGACGGCACCGCCTGGATGGCCTTCTACTGCCAGACGATGCTCCAGCTCGCCGTCGAGCTGTCGCTGCACGATCCCGTCTACCAGAACATGGCCGCGAAGTTCTACGAGCACTTCCTGTGGATCGCCGGCGCCATGGACCGCGGTGGCGACGACGACCTGTGGGACGCCGAGGACGGCTTCTTCTACGACCTCCTGCGGCTCCCCGACGGCAAGCCCGTGCGGCTCAAGGTGCGCTCGGTGGTCGGCCTGCTCGCCATCTGCGCGTCCACGGTGTTCCCGACGGAGGCGCGCGAGCGGTTGCCGCTGCTGCTGCAGCGCATCCGCGAGTTCACGGGCCGCCACCCCGCGCTGACGGCGCGGATCGCGGCGCCCTTCCGTCCCGGCCAGAACGACCGCCGCCTGCTGGCGCTGCTCAACGACGACAAGCTGCGGAGCGTGCTGGGGTACATGCTCGACGAGGAGGAGTTCCTGGGCCCGTTCGGGATCCGCGCGGTGTCGCGCTACCATCAAGACAGCCCCTACCTCTTCACGATGAGCGGCAACGGGGATCACGTCGACTACGAGCCGGCGGAGTCGACGAGCGGGATGTTCGGCGGCAACTCGAACTGGCGGGGGCCGGTCTGGTTCCCCATGAACGTGCTCCTGGTCCGGGGGCTGATGAACCTGTACGCGTTCTACGGCGACACCTTCACGGTCGAGTGCCCGACGGGCTCCGGCGTGCGCATGACCCTGTTCCAGGTCGCCGAGGAGATCAGCCGGCGGCTGACGCGCATCTTCCTGCGCGACGAGCAGGGCGCGCGGCCCGTGCACGGGGGCGCCGGGAAATTCCAGACCGACCGTCACTGGCGTGACCTGATCCTGTTCTACGAGTACTTCCACGGCGACAGTGGCGCCGGGCTGGGCGCCAGCCACCAGACCGGCTGGACCGGACTGGTGGCGCCGCTGATCCACCTGTTCGGCTGGATGGATGCCGAAGCCCTGTTCCAGACGCTCCAGGTCGAACGCACCCGGCAGAGGTGACCCGTGGGCAAGAGCCGTCCCAAGCACCCGGCGCTCTATCAGATCAACACCCGGGCGTGGCTGCACGAGATCGGCACCGCGCTCGGCCGGCCGGCCACGCTCGACGACGTCCCCGACAGCGAGCTCGACCGGATCGCGGCCGGTGGCTTCGACTGGGTGTGGCCGCTGGGCGTCTGGCAGACCGGCGAGGCCGGCCGCCAGGTGTCGCTGGGCGAGCCGTCGTGGCAGCGGGAGTACCGGGAGCTGCTACCCGATTTCACCGACGCCGACGTGTGCGGCTCGCCGTTTGCCGTCCGGCAGTACGCCGTGAGCCGCGACTTCGGCGGCGCCCGCGAGCTGGCCCGGCTGCGGGAGCGGCTCGGCGGGCGCGGCGTCGGCCTCATCCTCGACTTCGTGCCCAACCACACCGCGCTCGATCATCCGTGGGTGCGCAAGCATCCCGAGTTCTACGTGCAGGGAACGGACGAGGACCAGGCCCGGGAACCGGCGAACTACGCGCGCGTGGAGACCCGCGAGGGCGTGCGCGTGCTCGCCCACGGCCGGGACCCGTATTTTCCCGGGTGGCCGGACACGTTGCAGCTCAACTACCGGCACGCGGGACTGCGGGCGGCGATGCGCGACGTGCTGGAGAGCATCGCCGAGCAGTGCGACGGCGTGCGCTGCGACATGGCGATGCTCGTGCTCCCCGACGTCGTGCAGCGCACCTGGGGCGAGCGCGCGCGGCCCGGCGACGGCAGCGCCCCCGTCGACGCCTCGTTCTGGTCCGAGGCGATCGGCGCCGTCCGGGCGCGCCATCCGGAGTTCGTCTTCGTGGCCGAGGCCTACTGGGATCTCGAATGGCGCCTGCAGCAGGAGGGCTTCGAGTACACGTACGACAAGCGCCTCTACGATCGCCTGCGCGAGCAGGACGCCACCGACGTGCTCGGCCACCTCGGCGCGGACGCCGAGTACCAGCGGCGATCGATGCGCTTTCTCGAGAACCACGACGAGCCGCGCGCGGCCGCCACGTTTCCGCCCCAGGTGCACCCGGCCGCGGCCGTTCTCGGCCTGCTCCTGCCGGGCCTGCGCCTCGTCCACGACGGCCAGGCGACCGGCCGACGGCTGCGCACCTCCAACCACCTGCGACGCCGGGCGCCCGAGCCCGTGGATCGCGAGCTCGAGTCGTTCTATCGCCGCCTCCTGGCCTGCATGCAGCGGCCGGAAGTGCGCGACGGCCACTGGCAGCTCCTGCGGGCGCACTCGGCCTGGGACGGCAACGCGACGTGCCGGCAGTTCATCGCCTATCGCTGGGAGAGCGTCGAGGGGCAGCTCGTCGTCGCGGTGAACTATGGGCCACAGCGCGGCCAGTGCTACCTGCCGCTGGGCGATCCCCCGCCCGGCGAATCGGTCCGGCTACACGACCTGATGCATCCGCTGGCCACCTACGAGCGCCCCTGCGCGGAGCTCGCGCAGCGCGGCCTGTACCTCGACGTCCCCGCCTGGCGCGCGCACGTCTTCGAGGTGCTCAGAGCCTAGGAGTCGAGTGGGCGGCTCGCGGCTTGCAGCGCTCGAAGAGAGAGGGAGAGCGATGCAAGCCCCGACCGAGGTCCCGACCATGGCCGGCGTGATGGACGACCTGGCCGATCGAGGCTACACGGAGCACTTCATGCCGAGCACGGGGCGGCTGCGCGGCGTGAACAGCGGGAAGATGTTCCTGCCCGATCAGATCGCCGTTGCCGAGCTCTATCGGTTCGAGGGCGTCTCCGATCCCGACGACATGTCGATCCTCTACGCGCTCGAGACGCGCGGCGGGCTGCGCGGCACGCTGGCCGACGCCTTCGGCGTCTATGCGGATCCGCGGGTCGGTGAGTTCATGGCGGCGGTCGGGGCGCCGGCCTCGGCGTCGGCCAGCTCGCGTGCGGCCGTCACGATGGCGCCCCGCCCGATGCCGTAGCGCTCGAGCAGCGTGCGGGGCGGGCCGCTGTGCGGGATCTCGCGCACCGCCAGGTGGCGAACACGCACGCCCGCCTCGGCCACCGCGCCCCGCACCGCGTCGCCCAGGCCACCCTCGGCGTAGTGGTCCTCGACCACGAGCATCCGGTGGCTGGTCGCCTGCGCCGCCGCCCGCAACGCCTCCGCGTCCACCGGCTTGACCGAGTAGAGGTCGATCACGCGAACGGGGAGGCCGGCGGCGGCCAGCTCGTCGTGGGCGGCCAGCGCCTCGTGCAGCGTGATGCCGGCGGCGACGATGGTCAGTGCGTCGTGGGCGCCGGCGCGAAGCACCTTGAGCCCGCCGATGGCGAACGCCTCGTCGGCCGAGTACAGCGGGGGCGTCTTCATGCGCGTCGTCCGGATGTAGACCAGGCCGCGATGGACGCCGGCCAGCTGCACGCAGGCGTCGGTGGCGGCGCCGTCGGCCGGGTAGAGCACCACGCTCTCCGGCAGCGCCCGGAACAGCGCCAGGTCCTCCAGGCCCATCTGGCTGGGCCCGTCCTCGCCGATGCTGACGCCGGCGTGGGATCCGCACAGCGTGACGTTGGACCGCGAGATGGCCGCCATGCGGAGCTGGTCGGCCGCGCGCGTGAGGAAGCAGGCGAAGGTCGAGGCGAAGGGCACGAAGCGCTGGGCGGCCAGGCCGGCGGCCGCGCCCACCATGTTCTGCTCGGCGATGTAGGCCTCGATGAACCGGTCGGGATAGGCGTCGCGGAAGCGCTCGGCGTAGGTCGAGTTCTTCACGTCGCCGTCGAGAACCAGGACGCGGGGGTCGGCCGCGCCGAGCCGCACGAGCGCGTCGCCGTACGCCTCGCGGGTGGCCACCTCGCCGTACGCCGGCGCCGCCGGCGTGGGCTGGGGCGCCAGCCGGGGCAGCGCGCGCCGCGCCGGCCTGCGCACCGGCGGGGGCGGGATGTGATGCAGCCGCGCCTGGAGCGCCGCGATCGCTCGTTCGGCCGCCTCGGGAGACAGCGGCTTGCCGTGCCAGCCCTCTTTCCCCGCGACGCCCTCGATGCCCTGACCCTTCGTTGTCCGCGCGACGATGGCGGTCGGCGCGCCGCGGCCCTGCCGCGCGCGCCTCACCGCCGGCACGATCTGGCGCAGGTCGTGGCCGTCGATGGTGACCGCGCGCCAGCCGAACGCGGCGAAGCGTCGCTGATACGCGCGCAGGTCGTGATCGAGCATCGTGGGGCCGGATTGCCCCAGGCCGTTGACGTCGACGATCGCGATGAGGTTGGCCAGTCGCTCGTGCCCGGCCATCTGCGCCGCTTCCCACACCGAGCCCTCCGCCGTCTCGCCATCGCCGAGCAGCACGAAGACGCGCGCGTCGCTGCCGAGCGTGCGGGCGCCGAGCGCCAGACCGACGCCGACGCTGAGCCCCTGGCCGAGCGAGCCGGTCGCGACGTCGACGAATGGCAACCGCGGAGTGGGATGGCCTTCGAGATCGCTGGCGAGGCTTCGGAGCCGGGTCAGCTCCTCGCGCTTGACGACGCCGAGCTCGGCCCACACGGCGTACAGCAGCGGGGCGGCGTGACCCTTGCTGAGCACGAAGCGGTCGCCGGCCGGTGAGCGCGGCTCATCGGGGTCCAGGCGCATGGCGGCGAAGAACGCGGCCGCGACCAGGTCGGCGGCCGAGGCTGCGCTGGTCGGGTGGCCACTGCCGGCCGCGGTCGTGGCCCGGATCGACTCGATCCGCAGGCGCGTGGCAATGTCCTCGAGCGACTGAACGAGCCCGTCCGGAACCTCGGCCATATACCGCCCTCCTCTGCAATGTCCGGGGGACCGTGCAATCGCGGCACCAGCAGCCCCCACGGCGCCCGGTGGCACCGAATTCGCTCCGTCGCTCCCGGGGTCGGGCCTGGCGCCCGGCCATGGAGGAGCGCCATGACCCTCGTGATGGAAAGCATTGCCCTCGATGATCCGTTGCGCCCGCTGATCGAGGAGAAGATCGCCGCCGTGATCGGCCGCGGACTGGGACGCCCGACGGTGGCCCGCGTCGCCTTCAGCGACGAGAACGGGCCCAAGGGCGGGGCGGATATCCGGTGCGCCGTGACGGTCGATCTGCCGCGGCGCCCGGCGATCCACGCCAGCCACATCGCGCCGACGGCCCGCCAGGCGTTCGACGCCGCGGTCGAGGCCCTCGGGCGCGAGCTGAGAAGCGACCGCCAGCGCCGGCGGGACGCCGCCCGGCGTCCCAAGAAGTACTACGTCGCGCACCAGGGTCTCCAGCCGGATGGTGAAGCAGGACTGCCGCCGGCGCGTCGCCGGCGACGGAGCGCCTGAGCCGCGCTACGCGGCGTGACCCTGCCGCGCGTCTCGAAATTTCCCGAGGGCACCGGCGGTTGCTACAATCCCGGTACCGATGACGCGAGCGCGCCTCGCTGTGGGTGTCTTTCTGTTCGCGCTCTGCGCCGGCCCGGCCGGCGCAGGGCTGCCGACCGTCACCCACGAGGGCCGGAGCTACGTCGAGCTGAGTCGCGTCGCCGAGAGCCTGAAGTCCCGGCTCGACGCGCCGGCCGACGGCACCCAGGCGCGCCTGCGCATCAGTGGCCGCGTGGTCACGCTCACCCGCAACTGGGCGCGCATCCTGCTGGACGGCTCGCCGCTCGTCCTCGACGCCCCGGTCGTCGTTCGCAAGGGCGTCTGGCTCGTTCCCGAGACGTTCATGGCGCAGGTCGGGCACAAGCTGAGTCCTGCCTCTACCGCCCCGGTCGTCACGCCGGTCGGCGCCCAGGCCCCCGCGCCACCGCCGGCGGGGCCGGTCACGCTGGAGGATCTGCGCTCGCGGTCCTATCCGTCGTTCACCCGGATCGTGATCGAGACCTCCGCCCCGGTGACCCACCGCGTGGAGTCGGCGAATGGCAGAGAGATGCGGATCCGCCTGCAAGGGCTGAGCGTCGCGCCGCAGGTCGAGTCGATCAGTGACGGCCTGGTGGACGAGGCGCGCCTGGAGCGGGCCGGCGCCGACGGGCTGCTGCGGGTGATCTTCGAGGGCGCGGCCGGTGAGCTGCGCACCTCGACCCTGGAGGATCCGCCGCGGCTCGTCCTGGACTTCGGCCGCCCCTCGGAGCCGGCGACGCGCGCCCGGCAGGCCGCCACGCCGCTGCGCACGATCGTCCTGGACGCGGGCCACGGCGGCCACGACTCGGGCGCCATCGGGCCCGGCGGTCTCATGGAGAAAGAGCTGGTCCTCGAGGTCACCAGGCGGGTGGCGCGGCTGCTGGAGGACCGGTTGAACGTGAAGGTGCTGCTCTCCCGCGACGCCGATCACTTCGTCACGCTGAAGGACCGAACCAGCTTCGCCAACCGGGAGCGCGCCGACCTGTTCGTGTCCATCCACGCCAACGCCCATCGCGTGGTGGCCTCCGAGGGCGTGGAGGTCTACTTCCTGTCCTCCGAGGCGACCGACAATGCGGCCCGCCAGCTCGCCTCGGCCGAGAACAGCGTCGTGCAGCTCGAGAAATCCGCGTCCGGGCGGGCGGGCCGCTCCGAGATCGTGAGGACGATGCTCTGGGACCTCGCCCAGGCGGAGTTCCAGACCGAGTCCTCGCGGCTGGCCGAGACCGTGCTGGACTCGATGTCGCAGTCGCTGCGCATCCCCAACCGCGGCGTCAAGCAGGCCGGCTTCTACGTCCTGGGCGGCGCCGCCATGCCGGCCATCCTGGTCGAGATCGGCTTCGTCACCAATCCCAAGGAGGAGCGCCGGCTCAAGGACCCGAAGTACCGCGACGAGATCGCCCGGGCGATCTTCAGCGGGCTCGCCGACTACAAGCGCGCCTGGGATCAGCGCGCGCGGGCCGCCTCCGCCCCCGCGGCCGCGCCGAAGCCGTCCACCACGTCGAGCACGCGCTGAGCCGCCCGATGGCCCGCTCCGACGGCCGCGCGCCCGACCAGCTCCGGCCCATCACGGTGACGCGCGACTACTTGCTGCATCCCGAGGGCTCCGTGCTGGTCGAGTTCGGCGCCACCAAGGTGATCTGCACGGCGACCCTCGAGGACAAGGTGCCCCAGTTCCTCAAGGGCCAGGGGCTCGGCTGGGTCACCGCCGAGTACGGGATGCTGCCCCGCTCGACGAACACGCGCATGAATCGCGAGAACCGCGGGCCGAGCGGCCGCTCGCAGGAGATCCAGCGCCTGGTCGGTCGCGCGCTCCGCGCGGTGACCGATCGGCGCAAGATGGGCGAGCGCACCGTGTGGATCGACTGCGACGTGATCCAGGCCGACGGCGGCACCCGCACCGCGGCCATCACCGGCGGCTGGGTCGCCCTGGCCGACGCCGTCGGCCGGATCCCCGGGGTCAAGCCGGCCGCCGTGCTGCGCGACTGCGTGGGGGCGATCAGCGTGGGGATCGTCGGCGGCCAGCCGCTGCTCGACCTGAACTATCCCGAGGACTCGACGGCCGAGGTCGACATGAACGTCGTCATGACCGGCGGCGGCGAGTTCGTCGAGGTGCAGGGCACCGCCGAGCAGGTGCCGTTCGGCCGCCGCCGGCTCGACGAGCTGCTCGGCCTGGCCGAGCAGGGCATCCGCCAGCTCGTCGCCCTGCAGCGGCGGGCCATCGACGCCCGCGCCGAGAAGTCGTTCACGCTTCCCTGAGATCGCGATCGCTTCCCGGCCACGTCTGGTCGTCGCCACGCTGAATCGCGCCAAGGGCCGCGAGCTTCTCGACCTGCTCGGCGACGTGCCCTACGAGCTGACGTTGCTCGCCGACCTGCCCGGCGCGAGCCTGCCCGAGGAGACCGGCGCCACCTATCACGAGAACGCCCTGATCAAGGCGCGAGCCGCCATGCAGGCCACCGGCGCCACGGCGCTCGGCGACGACTCCGGCATCGAGGTCGACGCGCTCGACGGCGGCCCCGGGCTGCACTCGGCGCGCTGGGGCGGACCCGAGCTCGACGACGACGGCCGCAACGCGCTGCTGCTCGAGCGCCTGCGCGGCGTGCCGGCGGAGCGCCGCACCGCGCGCTATCGCTGCGTGATCGCCGTCGTGGACCCCGACGGCCGGGAGCGCCTCGTCGAGGGCATCGTGGAGGGACGGATCACCGAGGCGCTCCACGGTACTGGAGGTTTCGGCTACGACCCGCTGTTCTTCTACCCGCCGTTCGACTGCACCTTCGGCGAGGCCTCGATCGAGGCCAAGCATCGCGTCAGCCATCGTGGCGTCGCCGCCCGGGCGGCCAGGGCCCTGCTGACCGGGTGATATACTTCGCCCTGGCTCGCGGCAACGCGCGGCCATCGGGGTGTGGCGCAGCCCGGTAGCGCACCTGCTTTGGGAGCAGGGGGCCGCCGGTTCAAATCCGGCCACCCCGACCATCACCTACCCTGTGGTGCTAGACTCGCTCAGCGCTTCACCTACAACCCGCGGTCTCGGAGGCGGCGGCGCATGACACGTATCGCGATCATTCTCACACTGGCCCTGCTCGTGGCGGTCGCCCCGGCGGCGTGGGCGTTCACCTGCCCCGTCGTCATCAAGCAGGCCGAGGACCTGATCAAGAAGGCGGAGGGCGGCAAGGCCACGGCCGACACCAAGCCGCTGATCGAGGAAGCCAAGAAGCAGGTCGCCGAGGCCAAGACGCACCACGAGAACGCCAAGACCAAGCGCGACCACGGCGACGCCGTGCGCAAGGCGAAGGTCGCGGCCGCCTTCGCTGAGGAAGCGATCGTTCTGCAGAACCCGTGACGCGATTCGCCGGGCAGGCGGTGCTGATCACCGGCGCCTCGTCCGGGATCGGCGCCGCGCTCGCCCGGGAATTCGCGCGCCAGGGCGCGGACGTGGCCCTGCTGGCCCGCCGCACCGACCGGCTGGCGGCGCTGGCCCGCGAGATCGAAGACTCCGGCCGCCGCGCCCTCGTGCTGCCCGCCGACGTGACCGTCGACGGAGACCTCGAGCGTGCGGTGGCCGCCACCCAGACGGCCTTCGGCCGGCTCGACGTGGTGATCGCCAACGCGGGCTTCGGCGTGGTGGGGCCGGTCGAGAGCCTGACCCTCGACGACTATCGCCGGCAGTTCGAGACGAACGTCTTCGGCGTGCTGCGTACGGTCCAGGCAGGGCTGGGCCCGCTCAAAGCCTCGCGCGGCCGGCTCGTCATCCTCGGCAGCGTCGCCGGCTACATCGCCACCCCGGGCTCGTCGCCCTACTCGATGAGCAAGTTCGCCGTCCGCGGGCTGGCCGACGCCCTCGGTCACGAGCTGGCGGCGACCGGTGTCTCGGTCACGCTCGTGAGCCCGGGATTCGTGGAGTCGGAGATCCGTCGCGTCGACAACACCGGTGTCTTCCACACCGAGGTGCGCGAGCCCGTGCCGGCCTGGCTGGTCGTGCCGGCGGCGCGCGCGGCCCGACAGATCGTGCGGGCGATCGCCCGCCGGCGGCGCGAGGCGGTCATCACCGGCCACGGCAAGCTTGCGGTGTTCCTGCAGCGCCACGCGCCGTGGCTGGTGGCGACGATCCTCCGGGTGGCCGGCGTCAGGAGCCGGCCGGAGCCGGTGCGGCGCTGACACCGACGCGCTCGCGCAGGTAGGCGGCCAGCGCCTCCTGCCACGGGCGCAGGTCGTCCTCTCCCAGCGCGGCCAGCCGGCCGTGGCTCAGCACCGAGTACGCCGGCCGTCGGGCCCGTGCGCCGTACTCGGCCGCCATCACTCCGGTGAGGTCCGGCGTGAGCCCGCTCAGGCGGAAGACCTCCCGCGCGAAGTCGTACCAGCTCGTCTCGCCGGCGTTGGTGAGGTGATAGAGGCCGTGGGATCCGCGCGCCATCACGCGCCAGACCTTCGGCGCGAGGTCCCGCGTGTAGGACGGGGTGAGGACCTGGTCGCGCACCACGCGGATGGGCCGGCCCTCGCGCGCCAGCCGCAGCATCGTCTCGACGAAGTTCGTCCCGCCCTTGCCGGCACTGCGGGCGACGCCGAAGAGCCCGCACACGCGGACGACGAAGGCCCGGCGGCAGCGCGTCAGGACCATGCGCTCTCCGGCCAGCTTGGACTCGCCGTATCGGCTGAGCGGGCCGGGCGCGTCGCCCTCGCCGTACGGCGTCGAGCGGTGCCCGTCGAAGACGTAGTCGGTCGAGAAATGCACGAGCGTGGCCCCGATCGACTCGCAGACGTCGGCCAGCGCCCCCACCGCGTCGGCGTTCAGCGCAAACGCGGCCGAGGGATCATCCTCCGCGCGGTCGACCAGGTTGTAGGCGGCGGTGTTCACGACGTGGGTCGGGCGCAGGTCGCGCAGGAGCCGTGCGGTCGCGGGCGCGTCGAGGAGATCGACGTCGCCGCGGGTGAGGCGAATGAGCTCCCCCGGCAGGTCGAAGGTCCGCGCGAGGTCGAACCCGAGCTGTCCGGCGGCACCGATCAGCGCGCAGCGCACCGGGGTCGTCATGGCCGGCCCCAGCATGACACAAGGCCTGCCGGCGCCCCGGCTCGTGTATCGTAAGTGCCTGATGCGCCTGTAGCTCAGTTGGATAGAGCGTCGGACTTCTAATCCGAGGGTCGCAGGTTCGACTCCTGCCAGGCGCACCATACATCAGATAGTTGCAGGGCACGCCTTCCATGCTGTCCGCCGTCCTGCAGCTCGACAGGCCTGCGCTGGGATCATCGCGTCCGCGCCTCCTTCAGTTAGGGTGTGGGTAGGGTTGCGTGGCACGCCGAAGACGCTATGCTGAGGCGTCATGTGGCGTTTCCATTTGACTGTGCGGCTCCTCCTCTACCCGGCCACGATCGTGACGCTCGCGACGGGGTGCGCCTATCCGTACTACTCGTATCCATACTGGTACTATCCGTCCGGGTACTCCCCGTACGGACCGTCCGGGTACTCCCCGTACGGCTATTCGGGTTATGGCTCAGTGGTGGTGCAACCCTCAGCGAGCTATCAAGCGCCCGCCGTCCAGCGAGAAGTGGTGTACCCGAACGGGAAGTACGTGCTCTACGGCGACGGCGTGAATCAGCCGTGGCACTGGGCCTGGGTGCCAGCAGCGCCAGCGTCTCCATCACCTCCGCCGGCTGAGCGGCCCAAGCCCTGACGGCGATCATTCGCTCGTAGAGTTCCCAGCGCTTCAATTCCGACGCCAGCGGCGGGGCTCAGGCGATCGCCTCGCCCGCGAGCTGGAATGCCCCTAGGTCCAACGACGTGGGTATCCCGTTGGGGATTCGAACCCGTGTCGACAACTGTTCGTGAGGGCATTGTCACTGAGGATGTCACTCACGGGCTGCACCACGGCGCACCGGGCCGCACAGGAGCGCAAGCGGCGCCGGGATACCGGTAGGCGGGAACGCCGTGAAAACATGGGTCGATCCGGTGACTCAGCCCGAGAACTTCTAATCCGAGGGTCGCAGGTTCGATTCCTGCCAGGCGCACCAACAACAACGGCTACTTCTGAAGCAGCACTACCTCGTGGGCAACCTCATGCGCTGAAGCTTGCGCTGAATCGTAGGCGGGGAGGGCGGTGTCGAGCCGGGCGACTGCCGTACGCAAGTGGACTTGCCCCGGTTCGGTAGACACCTGGGTTAGGCTGCTGATGCTTCCGTTGTCCGTTGTTGCTCGAAAGCCCGGGGACTGAGATACCCGAGCGCGAATGCCGCCGCTGGCCATTGTAGAAGATCTCGATGTAGTTGAAGAGCGCGGCGCGGGCCTCGAGGCGTGTCGTCCAGGGGGCGTCGTACCAGCGGGCGTTCTACGGCGGACGCTACATCGGCTGCGACATCGGCAATCCGCGCTACGACGCGTTCGCGCGGCTGTGCGGCACCGAGGGCTACTACGCCGAGACGCCCGACCAGGTGGGCGACGCCGTCAAGGCCGCGCTCGGCTGCGGCAAGCCGGCGGTGGTCGAGATCCCGATCGACCCCGACGAGTTCCCGACGCCGGTCGCCGTCCGCCGCGACCGGGCCGGAGCGCGCGCCTAGGACGCGAGCGGTCGAGAACCCGGCATCGAGAGAAGAAGGATCTTCGCTACTTGATGATGCCGATCAGCTCCTCAACTGCTGCCGGAGGCCCGGAGATGATGAGGCTGTTGGTGGGGCGATGGGCGATGATCCGGACCCAGGGCGGGGCGACCCACGAGAGGGTGTACGCCAGTTCGTCAGCCCGAGCATAGTTGAGGGTGACCACCTTGACGGTCACGGCCTCAGGGGCGAGTCGTTCGGCAGGAACGATCCACATGCCTCCTCCGCCTCCGCTGAGAAGCCCGTAGCCGCGCAAGGCGAGAGCAGACTTCAGGAGCTCAAGCGCCTCCGCCGGCGAAACGCGATTCGGAGACAGCAATGTGATCTTCCCGGTGACTTGTTCCGGGTCAAAGATAAACGTGATTCCCGTGAGCCTGCCAACGTGTTTGACGACGGTCAGGATGTCTGCGTTCTCGAAGCTGAAGGGCTCTGAGGGGGTAGCCCACGCCGACCCCGGAGGGCACACGACGAGAAGGCCCAGGAAGACGAAACGTCGCAGCAATCTCATGATCAGGCCGCATCGTGTTCGAGGTTGAGGCACCTCGTGCACGCGTGGCAGAAGACATGTCGAAGATCGAGCGACGCCGCGTCGAGGGAGAAGTCAGTCAGGCCGTCGCCGGTGGCGATATGTTCGCGCAGCACCATGTGAGCGCGGAGGAGCTGCAGCAGCCGTTGAATGTATCGGTTGCCACCTCGAGGGTCATGACGGACCAGGGCATTCACGTGAACCCATCGCGAACCGTCCGGCAACACGAGCACAGCCTTGCCGTCCCACAGCGCCTCGGCCTCATCCCGGAGAGAGGCGGGTGCCGCCGCCCTTCGCTCGTCGGAGCAGTCCCACCGGCCCCAGTAGGCTTCGATGCTGCGGGTTTCGATCGCGCGGTGGGGAGCGATCATTCGGAGAGCCGCGGTGCGGTCGCGATCGAGCTCGTCGCCGCTCGTGGTCATCGGACAACCCCCTCTCACACCCCGCCCCGTGCTCAAGGTCGAGCGCTTCTACGTCGGCCGGATGCGCTCCTCCGGCACCTCCACCCGCTTGACGCCCTTGAAGCTGAACAGGAGCTCGATACGATACGTCGAGGGGTCGGTGGAGGTCTGCTCGAGCACGGTGCCGAGGGCCTCCTGGACGTTCTGACTGAACTGCACACCCTGGATCGTCAGGTTCGCGAGGTTGACCTTGACGCGCTGATTCGGAGCAAACACTGGTACCCCCGGCTACGCTCGGGCGACGCCGCGCACAGCCGGGCTCAAGTATACGCGCTGGCGCGTGCCGCCCTACGCGCGCGCGAGAGCGTGGAGCGTGTCCCAGTAGAGCTTCTCGAAGCCCTGGAGGAGCCGGGCCGCGCGCTTGACGAGGCGAGGCTCGGCGCCTCGGGCGAGGCCGCCGGCGACGACGGTCATCGCCTGGCTCTCGAACTCACCCGGAGGAGCGGCGAAGAGGTCGAAGAAGGCGGTGGCCTGGTCGGTGAGCCCGTAGCGGTCGCGAAGGGCGCGGCTCATCCGGCCGCAGTTGGTGCCCCACGCCGCGAAGTTCACCAGGAGGCCGGCGGCCACCTCGGCCTCCGAACCGTAGAGGGCGAGCCAGGCCATGAAGGCCGTGTAGGCGTGGGCACCGGGCGCCGGCTCGTAGGCTTGAAGCCGCGCGTCGTCCATTCCTACGGCGGCCGCGAAGGCCCCGAGCGCCGCCAGCGCCGCCGTCTCGCCGCCGAGCACCGTCTGGAAGAACGGCCCGCTCGGCGTCGCTCCGAAGCGGTTCACCAGAAGCGCGACGCTTCGGAGGTCGCTGCGGATAGTGTGGTGCTGCTCCCCCGCGAAGCGGGCGAGGTCCTCACGACGCACGTGCCCCGCTTCGAGCGCCGCAAGGTACGGATGGCGACGGATCTCTTGCTCTACGGGGTCCAACTCGCGCCTGAGCTCCTCGACCAACCGCTGGGCGTTGGTCAGGTCGGGCTCTCGCGCGGCCGACCCGCTCACGGCGCCCCCTTCGCGCGGGCCTCGTCCCGCGTGATGTGTGCGCTCGCAGTGGCCAGCACATCGGTCCTGGCGGCCATGATGAAGTCATTCCGGTGGAGCCCGCGGATCTTGTGGGTCCACCAGGTCACCGTGACACGCCCCCACTCGGTGAGGAGGGCGGGATGGTGACCCTCCGCCTCGGCGAGGGCGCCGACCCGATTGGCGAAGGCCAGCGCGTCGGCGAAGGTCGGAAAGTGGAAGACCCGGTCGAGCCGGGCGATGCCGTCGCGCTCCTGCAGTTGCCAGTCGGAGACCTCGCGCCCGAGCTCCGCGATCTCCGCCTCGGTCACACGGGGCGAGTCGCGGCGGCAGGCGACACACCGTTCGGTGGACAACGTGCTCATCGGAACCCCTCCAGCCACTGTGCGCACGACAAGACGTCGCTAGAATTGGTGAGACTGGCCGCCGCCGCAGCTCGACGTCACGTTCGGATTCGTGATCGCGAAACCCGCGCCCATCATATTGTTGTCCACGAAGTCGATTTCGATGCCCGCGAGATAGGGCGCGCTGTTCTTGTCAATGTAGACCTTGATGCCCTCCTGCGACTCGAACACGTTGTCGTCGGGGGCTGCCTGGTCCTCCCAGCCCAGCTCGTAGGACATGCCGGAGCCGCCGCCGCCCACTACGCGGATGCGGAGCCCCCACTCGGGCTTGCCTTCCTCCAGGCGCATGTCGGGAACCTTCCTCGCGGCCGTGTCTGTCATCGTGACTATTGCGGGCTCCCCTCTGGGCTCGATTCCCTTCGGTTTCTCGACGCGCGCGTTCGTAGTCTGGAACGCGCCGCCGGAAGACCGCACGAGACGATCACACGGCCAGTCACTGCGGCCACACGACTCGCCCGTCAACCGCAATGGAGGCGATCATGCGCGGCTCTAGCGTCATCCTTCGACCACGCTGGGGGGACAGTAGCTCCTCGGGCTGGAGGTCGCGAACCCGGAGGAAGACCAACTGGCCGCCCTCCATTCCATCGAAGCTCATTCCGCCGAAACCCACACGGGCGGCGCCACCGCCATCCTCGGCGAAGACGATCTGATCGGTTGGCAGGGGCACCGTCGCTCCGTCTCCGAAGACGACAGACGTTCCAGGGGGACCGTTCTGCACGATCGGCAGCTTCGACACGACCTCCGGTTCGCGGCTGATGCGGGTACCGGGCACGAACTCGATGAGCAGCGGATAATTGTTCACTCTCGTCATCCTACGCCGTCGGCGTCGCGGAGGCGCGCCCTCGGTGGAACTATGCCAATATGGTCCACGGCTGGCCTCTCCTCTCTGCGGCGTTGGCCGCGTGTGCTCTTGTGGGGCAGCGTACGCTACCACGTCGAGCGAGAGGCCAGCCGCTTCATCCCATCTAGGCTCTCTCGCCGCTGGACGAAGCCCAGACCAAGGAACTGGCGGCGGGGGTGTAGCGCGCCATGGCGGCCTTGCAACCAAAGGAGGCGCAGGTCATTCGCCGCCGGTTCGGGGTCAGCTGGAGGCCGGGGCCCTGAGCCGGCTCGCTCGCGGTCGGCTCGTAAACTCGAGGAACCGAGTCATCGACGCCTGAAAAGAGACGCGGAGCGGAAGAGGGGGGAGATCACCATGACGTACGTGATCGTCGAGCCGTGCATCGACGTCAAGGACAAGGCCTGCGTCGAGGTCTGCCCGGTGGACTGCATCTACGAGGGGCCGAACCAGCTCTTCATCCACCCCGACGAGTGTATCGACTGCGGGGCCTGCGAGCCGGTGTGCCCGGTGAAGGCGATCTTCGTCGAGGACGAGACGCCGGAACAGTCGAAACACTTCATCGCGCTGAACAAGCAGTTCTTCGTCGACAACCCCGGGGTCAAGCCTTGCACGACGAAGAACTGAGGCTGGCGAACCCTGAGGGAAGCGGCTGAAGGAAGGAGCGGTCGAAGACTGAACCGACCCAGAGGAGGAAGGGGCGATGCCCAAATTCATGAAGGTGGCCACGACCGATGAGTTGGAAGACCAGCAGGCCAAGCTGGTCGAAGTGGAAGGCCAGAAGATCTCCCTCTTTCGGGTGGGAGAAGCGTTCCACGCGCTGAGCGATACGTGCACCCATCGAGGAGGGCCGCTGTCCGAAGGGACGGTCGAGGGAGCCGAAGTGACCTGCCCCTGGCACGGGGCGAGGTTCGACATCAAGACCGGGGCTGTCATGGGGCCGCCGGCGGGACGAGAGGTCAGGAGCTACCCGGTGCGGGTCACCGGCGCCGACATCGAGATCGAAGTGTGAAGCAGCGCGTCCACGAACCGCTCGCCGAGACGCTGCAGGACCCGGGCGCCATCCTGCTGGTCTCCAGCTACGAGCTTGGCCACCAGCCGCTCGGCCTCGCCCCGCCGCTCGGGTTCCTGGAGCGCGAGGGGTTCACGCCGGAGGTGCTGGACATCGCCGTCGAGCGCTCCCCAGCCGGCATGGACTGCCAGGGCTCGAGAAAGGATGTCCTCGCGGAGATCGTCCGGGCGGCCGGCATCGCGTTCCGGCCCACATGGGTCGCCTTCACCCCGTGGACGACGTTGGAGGACTACCTCGACGTCCTCGAGTTCGTCGAGGCCGAGGGGCTCATCGATCACGTGGACGCGGTGCAGTGGAAGAGGACCCGGCGATCACGTTCTTCCGGGTGCGCGAGCTGGCCGAGACCATGGCCGGCCGGCCACGCGGGGGAAGCGGAAGGAGGGCACCCATGGGCGGCAGGCGCCGGCCACCGCGGCTCACCGAGCCGTGGTTCTGCTGAGCCGAGCCCACCGAGGGCCAGTTCGGCCCTCTGCAGCAGGAGACAGCGGGCGTGTAGTTCCACCAAGATGCAGAGAGCGGAGGAGCGACGATGGGACTCTTCAGGCGGTGGTTCGGGGGAACTGAGCAGACGTCAGGTGAAGCGGTGGCGGGTCCGGCGGCACCGGAAACGCTTGAGCAACAAGGAGGCCGCAACGCCGTGTCCGATGAGAGCGTGCGGAGTGATGGGGAGCAGGGAGAGGACTCCCGGATCAGAGCGAAGATCCAAGACCTGCTCGACACGGCGATCAACCCCGCCGTCGCCGGCCACGGCGGGGTGGTGTCGCTCGTCGACGTCAAAGGCAAGATGGTCTACCTGCAAATGGGCGGTGGCTGTCAGGGGTGCGGCATGGTCGACGTCACGCTGAAGCAGGGCATCGAGACGATGATCCGGGAAGAGCTTCCTGAGGTCCTCGAGATCCTCGACGTGACCGACCACGCCGCCGGGCAGAACCCGTACTCCGCAGCTTCGAAGAAGTAGCATGCCGCGGCTTCTCCTGCTCCTGCCGACCACGACGTACCGCACGGCGGCCTTCCTCGGCGCGGCCCGGAAGCTCGCCGTGGAGGTCGTCGTGGCCTCAGAGCGGGCCCACGTCTTCCAGCAGGCGCAGCCAGGCCGTTTCCTGTCGCTCGACTTCCTTCATCCCGACCACGCGGCGCGCCAGGTCGTCGAGTTCGTCGCGACGCGTCCGATCGATGCCGTCGTGGGCGTGGACGACGCGACGGCAGTGCTGGCAGCGGTACTGTCGAACGCGCTGTCCCTCCCGCACAACCCCGTGAGGTCGACCGCGGCCGCGCGGGACAAGTACCGGATGCGAACGCTGCTCCGCGGAGACGGCGTCCCCGTGCCGCCGTACGCCCTGCGCTCCTTCGACGACGACCCGGTGGTTGAGGCGCGGCGGACAGTGTTCCCGTGCGTGGTCAAACCCCTTATGCTCTCGGCCAGCCGTGGGGTCATCCGGGCCGATGACGAAGTCCAGTTCGTCGGCGCGATCCGGCGGCTCGAGAGAATCCTCCGGACGCCGGAGGCTGCCGCTGACGGCGAGGCCGCCCGGCAGGTTCTCGTCGAGGGCTTCATCCCCGGGCGGGAGGTGGCCCTGGAGGGACTGCTGGTGAAGGGCGACCTCCACGTACTCGCCCTCTTTGATAAACCCGATCCCCTCGATGGCCCGTTCTTCGAGGAGACCATCTACGTCACGCCGTCGCGCCTTCCGTCTACTGTCCAGGAAGAGGTCGCCTCCTGCACTCAGCGGGCGGCCCAAACGCTGGGCCTCCGGGATGGGCCTGTGCACGCCGAGCTGAGGGTCAATCGTCACGGGCCCTCGGTGATCGAGATAGCCGCGCGGTCCATCGGGGGGCTGTGCTCTCGCACGCTCCGCTTCGGCACCGGCCTGTCGCTGGAGGAGCTGATCCTCCGTCAGGCGCTCGGCATGGAGATCCCCTCGCTCGAGCGCGAGCGCCGTGCCGTCGGGGTGATGATGATCCCGATCCCGCGCGCTGGGGTGCTGAAGGAGGTCCGCGGCCAGACGGAGGCCCTGGCCGTCGCGGGGATCGACGAGGTCGCCATCACCGCCCATCCGGGGCAGGACCTTGTCCCGCTCCCGGAGGGCGCGAGCTATCCCGGGTTCATCTTCGCCCGCGCCGAGTCGCCCGAGCGCGTCGAGGCGGCGCTTCGCGAGGCCCATCGCCGCCTCGAATTCGTCGTCATGGCGCCGCGAAAGGCCAGCGAGGCCGTCTCGCCGTGATGCGAGCGTTCGCAAAGGCGATGAAAGGAGCTCCCGTGGGTGCCGACCACATCACCAAAGACATGACGATGCAGGAGATCCTCGCCGTTTTCCCCGGAGCCCAGCGCGCGCTGTTCAGTCGTTATCACCGGAATCGTTGACGAATAGTCGCCTCATCTCGGGAGAGAGCGCCAAGCACAGGGTTCGATACGTGTTGACGAAGGGGAGCCAACTACTACTGCTACTTCTGCGACGCTCCCACGGTTTCGACAGGCTCTTGCGCTGAAGCCGAGGCGGGCTGAGAGTTGGTGAGTCCCTCCAGGCGACTGACCGCCGTGCGGAGGTGTTCCGGGGCGAGGTGGGCGTACCGCATCGTCATGGTGAGCGAGGCGTGGCCCAGCAGCTCCTGCAGCTCCTTCACCGTCACGCTCCGCATGACCGCCCAGGACGCGAAGGTGTGTCGGAGCGTGTGGAAGTTCACGTCGTCGAGCTTGGCCGCCTCGACGGCGTTGTTGTACGCGGTCTGGATGTAGCGGGTCTTGAAGACCCGGCCATCGGCCTTCGGGCCTAGAGGCGCACCAGCGCACGGTCCGAGTCGTCGTTGAGCGGCACCTTCCGGCGCCGGCCGCTCTTCGTCAGCTCCAGGCGGATGACGCCCCGGCTCATGTCCACGCGCTCGAGAGACTCCAGCGGTTTGCGGTTCCGCTTGCGCTGATTTGCGCTGAAGGACCCCGTCAGAGCGCCCGATTTCAGTCCTCGAGTGCGCCGGGAGTCCTTGTCAGTCCTCAAGGCGAGCAACGAGAACTCGAGCAAGAGCGCGCGGTTACGCGGAACCAGGCAGAAAGACGGAGGGCCGGCTCGGTGCCGGCCCTCGTCTTCTAATCCGAGGGTCGCAGGTTCGACTCCTGCCAGGCGCACCAATATTTCGGGCACTTCCGAAGTGCACACATCTCTCACTGTCACCGCTGGACTATGCCCTCGTGCGGCTCACGGACAGGCCGCGGTTCGATCAGTGACCAGGCACGCGTTTGGCGACCGCAGATCACGATCAGCGATCTACCGCGGCTGTGATCAACAGGCCGGCGCTGCGAGGAGTCAAATTTGCGGGCACTCTCCTCCCATACGTTCCACGTCCAGGTGATTCGGCGCGTCCAGCGATGTCGAGTATTCTGACATGAGCACCCGCGTCCACCCGTGCCGAAGGCCCGTCACACCGGAACACCACCAAGCGGCCGCGGCGGCCGCGCTGCCGGCTCGGACGCTGGTCGTCACGCGCTCGTGGCTGGAGGTGGAGGACCGTGACGTGCAAGCCTTGAAAGGCGACACCCAAGTCAAGTCGTGCCGGTCAGGCTGCCTGATTCCTCATCCCGCGTCCGCCGAATGCCGATGCGTCGAACGACCAACCGGTAGGCGAGAGCGGCGATCCACACGGCTGCGACCAGAACCACGACCAAAATGATCAGCCGCGAAAAGGCGAAATCCACGAGTGCGCGCATGTCGGCGACCGTGCGGTGGGCCAGGTCGCCGATCTGGGGCGCGCCCGCGTTGAGCTGAACCATCAGTACTTCGAGCTGCCTCGCCGTCGCGGCAAATTCGCGCGCGGCGTTGGCGTAGTCGGCGATGTCGAACGGCTTGGCAAGCATGGCAGGCGCAGTGGACTCCTCCTCGCTCTTGTCGAACCGACCGAACAGCGAATCGATGCCGCGTACAGTGCCCTGCAGCGAATCGGATGTCGCGGTTCCAGCTTCGAGTGTGCCTCTGATCTCGCTGACCAGCGCCAACATCTGCTGCTGCCGCGCCGCCATTTCCCGCATGAATTGGCTGATCACGGCTTCACGCTCACGAGCCACCAGGTCCGGAAGTTGCCCAACGACGTTGCCGACCGCCTCCGCCGCCAGACTGACACGATCCACATCCTGCAGCGCGTCTCGGGTCTCAGGCATGCTAGCGATCTGATACGTGAGGCGTTCGACCTGCATGTCGAGCAGTCTGGGTGCACGTTGCAGGTAGTAGATCGTGCGCTCGGCGAGATGGCGCGTCTGGGCGATTTCCTGAACGGCCGGATCCAGGTTGCTCAACGGGTCGATGCCGATCAGCGAGAACAGGCTACCGCTCGATATTGACTCGCCAGGTCTCGGGCGACCGACCGCGCGGGCGAAGTCCTTGAAGTAAACGTACGCCACGGCGCGCACATGGGGATTCTTTCGGCGCCATTCCTGGATCACCTGGCGCAACTCCTGAATCTGCCCTTCGGTCAGGACTTCGGACGCGAGCGCCCAGGCGCCAGGTTCCAGCTTGCGGTGCGCATCGCTGAGTGGCGCGGCGCGCTCGCCGTATTTGTCTTGAATCCACGAGTCCTCGATGACCATTCGACTCAACGTGGCAAGCACCACCATGTCGAGCGCGTTGGTCACGGGGTTGGGGCCCGTGGCAATCGTATAGGCCGACGCCGTCTGAGACAGTCTCCAATTCTGGGCGGCCAGCCGCTCCGCGGCATCCTGCGTCTCCGTCTGAAAGCGTGTAATCGGTTCGCTGATTCCTCCCGCATATTCGTCGGCGAAACGCATGACCTTGAGCTGCAGCTCCTGCAGCTTCGTGGCCTCGGCCTCGGCTTTTCCGCCAGTCAGCTTGCTGATCATCGCGCAGCCAGACAACCCCGTGACACTTGCCGCCAAGAGTAGGCTCGCGACCAGCACCAGCCTCAGAGATCGCCGCGCAAGTATCGACACTCGCGTGGGCTCGCACTTCATCCGACTATCCATTCCTGGCTGACATCGATCTCCCGGACATGGCCTCCGGATGATCCCGAGCGCACCCTCCGGGCCCACGAAGAGGCGCGTCAGGTCGTACCGGCCACGACTGTCGCGCGCGGGTACCGGTGCGGATGACCGAACCGTCGGCGAGCACTACCTGGAGCGCCAGCACGTTCTCACGCATCATTCCGTACCGGAGCTGGTTGTGGAAGACGCCGTTGATGGGCGCGTTGGCCACGGTCGCTAGGGCCCATCACGAGCGCCTCGCTTTATCGAGGCACGGCTTACGTTGCAGCACTGCTTGGTCATAAGAGGGCAGAGGCTTGATCAGCGGCGCGAGTAGCTTGGCGGCTTCCTGCGTCGTGAGCACATCCGCGGGATCGAGCTTAGTCAGCTCGGCCTTGGACGATTCCGGCTCCCAAACCTCCTCGCCGGTGAGCCGGCCCCTGTCATCATAAGGACAGATCAGGATTCCAGTCGTCTTGTAAAGGAACATATCGCTACTGTCAGCGTGGTGCTGTCTCTTGCGGAGAGACTGTTTCACCAACTTGCTGGAAGCAACGGCTGGGAGATAGGACAAAACCTTCGCCTGCCTCTGTCCCTTTCCCAACACTTGCTGGTGCGCAGTGGCGACGGATGCAATGAAATGGTCTGCCACTGCCACCTCCTCGTGTTCGGGGAAGAAGATCTGGTTCGTTTCCGCCCACATGCGATACAAGCTCTTCACCTGATCCTGCCCCCTCAACTCAAATTCGAGGCCGGTATAGTGGAAGCGGTAGACGGGATCCGTGATCGTCATGTCCGGCGTCAAGATCTCCTCGTAGCGCCCGGCAACCTCCAGGTAGCGGTGATGGCCAAACGCTTGAAGCATAAACCGATGCCTGGGATTCTCCGTAGTTTCGAGCAACTCGTCGACTGCCACATTCAGTTTGGTGATATCAAACTTAGGCATCCTCTTGCTCGCTTTCAACGGCCCCGTGCCCGGGTTGTGGTAGCGAATGGAGGACTGCACATCGGAGGCCTGATTGATGTTGCCTTCGCAACGAGCGCGTTCGACGCCGCGCTGTTCGCTGTGAGTGAGTATTCCGACCGGTCCTACTTGACCCGCTCCACCGGCGGCAGGTTCCAGGTGCCGTCGAGGATCTCCTGCTTCGGCCAGTACAGGCGCATCACCAGGTTGAAATCGTCCCTCGCGGCCGGCAGCCAGTTCGACTCCTTGTCCTTGCCGGGCGGGTCGTGTTGGACGTAGAGCGTCAACAAGCCGTCGTCATCGAACTTGAGCGGGTCTCGATCGCCGATCGCGTAGCGGTTGATCGGATTATCCACGAGGGCCTGCTTCGAGTTGGATACGGTCACCGACCAGAACGCGCCGACTGGCGCCTCATAACGATCGGCTCCTTGGCCAGGTCGAGCCAGGCGAGGGAGTAGAGGGTGTCGACGTTGGGGTTGACAACATCGGTGTACGTGGAGTCGGGAAACGCCAGCCAGTGGGCGAACTGGTTGATCGGTGCCCTGAACCCTTGCGGCTTGCGGACCGCGGTCGTGACGGCCTTGGTGACATCCATCAGCACCAGCGGGAAGCCGAAGACGTAGGCGTCCTCGGCGACCTTGGCGGCCTGGTCTTCAGTGAGTTGTGCCGTTGCAATTCGCATAGTCTGGCCTCCGTAAGACCGTCGCCGGCCAAAAGAAGTCCAAGAGGTGGCCTTTTCGCCGGTACTTGCTTTGCGCGTTGTATCGGCCTCAGCGTCCAAGATCTGAAGACCGGCGCTCTAGGATCAGGCAGAAGATCCGCCGCCGTGTTCTCGACGGATCTCACTTGATCCACCCTTGCTCTCGGAACCTGGGCTCGAGTTGCTCGGCGATCAGCTTCGCGGTCTTCTCGACCCTGCCCTCGATTCTGCTGCTGCCGCTGGCCTCGCCGTACCCCTTTATGCCCGTGGCCACAACGAGGCCAATCGGATTCGCAGTGGCAACGGCCACGCCCGCCGGGACCGCGGCACCCGGCGTCTTGCTGCCACCGGACGTCCCGGTACCCGATCCCAGCCTACGCAGCCCCTGCGCCGTCATCTGAAAGGCCTCGACAGCCACGCTCAGCTCCGAAGCGCCGGCGCCGAATCCGACGGCGACGCGCTTGGCCGCGCTGCCCTCGCTGACCGAGAGTAGATAGCCCCGGAACACGAGGTCGTTGACCTGCGGCGCCGACTGCGTCGAGGCGCGCTCGGCAGGCAACCCCATGCGGCGGATCTCCTCGGCGACCCGGGTGGCGATCGCGACGCCTACCCGGCGCCCGGTCTCGATCTGCTCGGGAGTCTGTGGCGTGCTCGACGTGGCCGCGGCCGCAAGTGAGGAGTCGGCCGGAACGTCGGCTGGCGTGGCGGCGAAGTCGTAGATCAGGATGTGGTCAGGTCGCGGGATCTTCTCGGTCACGAGGTACTCGCGGTGAGTGACCTTAGTCGAGGCGCATCCGCTGACCACGACGATCGCGACCAGAGACGAGACGAGACAGCCGAAGAGCTTCATCACGTGTCTCCTTCCGACTAGGGCGGGCGGCCAATCGAGGGCTACTTCACGGTGTAGCCGCGCCCCTCCAGGCATGCCGCGACGGCTTTGTTGTAGTTCGACCGCGCCTGGCCCGTCGCCTGCTGCTGTTGTTGAACCTGCCCTTGTTGCTGCTTGCCCTGCTGGTGCTGCTTCATGCCACCCGCCACTCCGCCCATGGCGCCGCCGGCCGCCGCGCCCTTACCTGCGTCACCGGCGATCGCCCCGCCGACAGCGCCCACGGCCGCCCCTTGCCGGCACCCTGGACCGCCCCCCCTTTCGGCGGCTGCTGCGGCGGCGAGGCCGACGGCTGGACGTTGGCCGGATCGAAGCCGGACTGCTGCACGGCCCACACGTGACATTCGCCTTTGTCCTTGTTCTGTTGCTCGGGACTCTGGCCCTGGGCGGGGTAGACGACGGGAGCTTGGGCTCCGCTGGACGACACCAAGAGGGTCACGCTCAGGACGGTCGTGATAGCGAACAACCCCTTCTTCGTTTCTTGTCTCCTACTTCTTCGCCCAGGTCGTGAACGACACGAAGAAACCGCAGTCGATGATGCCGACAAGGATGCGGGACCACCCGACCTACGGCTGACTCGCCCGTGGAACGGAGGCGTCGAGGAACTCGAGGATCGACTGGCGCTGCTGCGCTACGACCTTCGCCGCCGCCGTCGCCAGCAGCTGCCGGTCGCACTCCGACGCGACCCGCAGGCGGGTCGGGATCTCGGCAAGGCGCGCCTGCACGGCGGCGACCGACTGCAGTGGGGGTCTGACCCGGTGGCAGGCCGGGGGCAGATCGCTCAAGTCGTCGCGCCAGCGGGCCTCGATGTGACGGAGCGGAACGACGCGAATCATCTCGCGACCCGGGAACACCCCCTCCGCCTGGAGACTTCGAAAGAACAGCGTGCGGTATGAGGTCGCCCGCTCCTCCATGATGCTGGGCACTCGCGAGAAGTCGAAGTTCAACATCGAGAACGGCTCGGCGCGCTGGCTCAGCCGCCGGTCGCCGACCGCGAAGGGGAACGAGCTGTCGAAGCCAAGCAGGAGCACCCGCCGGGCGCGGCCCTCCTGTAGCTGCCGGGCGAGCAGGAAGATAAGCGACTCCGCGCCCTGATTCTCGTAGAGGCCGCCGTCGCCGACGTGCCAGTAGGTGGCTTGGCCACCGACCTGCAGCGACACGGGACCGATCAGCGGGGGAAAGGACGCCGAGCTGGTCACCGCCGCGGCCAGCCGTATCTGGCACGGGTCTGCGCCGATGTCGACCGGTGTCAACGGGAGCAGCTGCTCCCAGTGCTGCCGCACGAGGGGGTCGAGTTCGGCCGGTCGGCCGCGGAGCACCAGGGACGCCTCGAACTCCTTCAGGAAGTCGTAGCGGAAGGCCTCCGCCGGCAGCGTGGTGACCAGCATGCGCCGCCCGTTGTTGTAGAGCGTGCTGTTGATGATCAAGCCAGGGCTGTCGCCCCTCGCCTCGCGCCGGCCCACATCGCGCATCGTCGCGTCGCCGACCAGCTGCTCCCCGAGGATCTTGGCCAGGGTGTGGGCGGCCAGGTATGAGTTGAACCACCGGAACGAGGCCAGGTGGCGACGAAGCAACCGGCGCTCGAAGTCCTGGCTGAGCGCGGTGCGGTAGCGCTCGAAGAACTCGCGGTAGGGGTCGGTGAGGGCGCCGGCCGGCGTCAGCACCGACACCTCGCGCGGGGGTTTCTTGAGCGCGTAGTAGCTGGCGGCGAGGCTACCGCCAGAGACGCTCGACAGAACCGTGACGTGCTCAAGAGCCGATGTGCCGGCAGCCGTCCGCAGCCCGGCCAGCGCCTCCAGGCCGGCGGCCCCGAAGAGGGCCGCTCGGCTGCCGCCACCGGAGAGGGACACGCCGACCAGTACGTCCCGCTCGGGGACCACCGCCTGGCAGGCGACCGGGCCTTGCAGAGGCGCCACTTGGGCCACGTGCACGGAAGTACACCCAGCCAGCGCGAGCAGCGCGCACACCAGGATTCCGCCGAAGCGCGTCCGCCAACACTTCGTCATCGTCCACAACATCGCGCCTGGCAGGCGCGGACGGAAGGGCCATCCGGCCCGGCCCCGTTCGGCCGGCCGCCCCTAGCATCAAGTGCCCCGGGCCGCGGTGCGGTAAGGTCCGACCATGGTTCTCAAGATGCTTTCCCCGCGCTGCTCAATGCTCCACTCAGACCATCCTATTTCGGCGCCGAATTCTGGCTTCGGCGGCAAGCGGGCAGGCGCTGCCAAGCGATTGGCGACAACACCAGGGAGGACCATCCATGCGAACACGAATGACTGTGGCCGCCGCGGCGTTGCTCGCGGCCGACGACAAAGCGCCTGCACCGCTTACCGAAGACCAAGCCGCCAAGGTCGCCGAGGACGCCGACATCTTCGGCTACCCACTGGTCCTGATGAACGTCACGAAGACCATCTCGACGGCGGTCCCGAAGCCGGAAGGGACCAAGACACCCATCAACCAGTTCGCCAACGTGCGGGCGTTTCCCGACGCCACGTTCACCGACGTGTTCAGCCCCAACGCCGACACCCTCTACTCCCTCGCCTGGCTCGAACAGGGGGCATCAGGTGAATGCCCGCCCCGTGGAATCGGCGTGCCATGCTCAGTCCTCCGGCGGTCGAAATACTCCAGCGAGTCTGGGGAGCCGAGGTCAGGGGCGAGCCTCGGGTTGGACGAGCCGCACGAAGACGATGAAGGACACGGCGAGGTACCACGTAATCGTGGCCAGGTGCGGCCAGGCGACACCCAGCCAGACGCAGTTCACCAGCTGCGCCGCTACGCAAACAACCCCGCCGGCGTATGCCCCGGCGAGCACCCACCGCGCCCGGGCGAGCGTGTCCGCGTCGCGGACGACGCTCCGCGCCCGGGCCACCATGAGCCCGAGTTGCAGGACCGCCGAGCAGCCGCTGCTGGCGGACCACACGATCGGCTCGGCAAGCCCGGTGGAGGCCAGGATCAGGGGTAAGGCGCTGACTAGCGCGCACCCGCCACTCATCCCGAGCAGGGCATACAAGTGCTGGAGGTCGTGGTGGGACCACTCGCCCGGCCCGCGGTTCCTGAGAGATACGACTATGCCGGAGAAGCCGGAGATCGTGACACCAACCTGAACGTAGATGGCTAGGAGGCCTTCCCCGGTCATCCGACCCTCCGTTCCTCACCGCAGGCGTGCGGCTCTCCCCGCCCGCCTCGTCCTTCCCGTCACCTTACTGCTGACGTTGGACCGAACTAGAATTCGACCCCGAGATAGGCTGGGCTGACCCCCACGAAGCCATACGAACGGCGGCTGTGGGCGGCGCGACAGTCTCTATGCCGTTCCCATCCATGGGGGGCAACCTCTCTGGCGATGGACCGAGGAGCCTCGGAGTGTCTCTGGGCCCAGGAGGACGTGATGGCGCTTCGACGAATCGTGACTCTGGCGATCGTGAGCGTGTTCGTGGCGGTGGGCTTCGCGCTGGCTCAGGACAAGCCAGCTGACGCGACCCTCAAGCTCTCCGAGGGGGCGGTCGCGGCGGGCGTCGGGCACAGCTGGGGCAAGGGGACCCTGACCTACAAGGGACGCAACTACCCGGTGAAGGTGAGTGGGGTGTCCGCCGGGCAGGTCGGCGTCTCGAAGGTCGAAGCCACCGGCAAAGTGTTCAACCTCGCCAAGCTCGAGGACTTCAATGGAACCTACGCGGCGGCCGGAGCCGAGGGCACCGCGGGGTCGGAGCCACGACGATGAAGAACCAGAACGGTGTGGTGATCAACCTGACCATCACCGCGAAGGGTGTCAACTTGAAGCTCGCCGCCGAGGGCGTCAAGCTGACCCTCGCGCAGCCGTAGCGTCCGGGGGCAACGCACGAGTCCGGTCGACCGTGAAGACGACGCCGCGGTTTGTCCACGCGCCCGAAGACGGCCGGCGGAAGGTCTGTAGGGATCTGGGGGATTGACTCACGGGACCAGCCGCCCTCGAGCTGACCCCGACACGAAATCGTTGCGTTAGCTGGGCGAAGACGTGACCCCCGCGAAACACGGGCTCAAATCCCGTTGGGGATTCGAACCCGTGTTAGCACGAGCCGGAGCCGATGTCGCTGTCACCAATCATGTCACTCGCCGGCCGCTCCGCGCCGCACTTGGTCGCAACGGCGTGCAGTGATGCCTGCGCTCCCCGCAAGAGCTATAGCCCTGAAAAGAAGGATCGATCAGGGGATTTGGCCTGAGAACTTCTAATCCGAGGGTCGCAGGTTCGACTCCTGCCAGGCGCACCACGTCACATCCCTCGGCGTCGAAGCGATAGCCGGGCCCTGAACGATTCTCGGCTCGACTCGATCGAGCCCCCGCACGTATCGACGGCGAGGGGTCAGCTGACGCCAGCGCCGCTACTCCCTTTCAGTCACCGGGGAACTCGCTCGATTCGCGCGCGTCTTGTCGGCGCGCGCGCTGGATCGCCTGCCACACGCGGGCCGGGGTGGCCGGCATGTCGATGTGCGTCACGCCGAGCGGCGCGAGCGCATCCAGGATGGCGTGGATGACGGCGCCCGGTGCGCCGACGGTGGCGCCCTCGCCGGCGCCCTTGACCCCGAGCGGGTTCGTCGGACTCGGCACGTCGCGGCTGGTGACGAAGATCGCCGGCAGATCGTCGGCGCGCGGGATGGCGTAGTCCAGAAACGACCCCGACAGCAGCTGACCGCTCTTCGGGTCGTAGACACACTGTTCGGTCAGCGCTTGGCCGATGCCTTGGACCGCGGCGCCGTGCATCTGGCCGTGCACGATCAGCGGGTTGACCGAGCGGCCGGAGTCGTCGACCACGGTCCACGCGGCGATCGTGACGGCGCCGGTCTCGGGATCGACCTCGAGCTCGCAGATCTCGCACCCGTTCGCGAACGCGAACGCCCGGTTCTCGTGCATCGTCGCGGCCGCGAGCGTGGTCCCGAGGGCGCCTGGGAGCTTCCCGGCGGCGGCGGCTCGCGCAACGTCGAAGATCCCGATCGACCGGTCGGTGCCGACGACCGCGAACACGCCCTCGCGATACTCGACGTCGACCGTCGCGGCCTCGAGCAGTTGCGCCGCCATCCGTGTGCCGGCGGCGACGACCAGATCCGACGCCTCGACGGCCGCGCTGCCGCCCCGGACCATCGAGCGCGAGGCGAACGTGCCGACGCCGTCCGCC
This sequence comes from uncultured Candidatus Rokubacteria bacterium, assembly GCA_963743355.1. Classification (GTDB taxonomy): domain Bacteria; phylum Methylomirabilota; class Methylomirabilia; order Rokubacteriales; family CSP1-6; genus AR5. The sequence goes on along the minus strand of CAVUPM010000001.1, from coordinate 1,000,266 downwards.
ACCCGATCGGTGTCGCCCTGGACGATGCGCACCTTCTCGAAGGGCACGCCGAGGCGTTCGGCGACCACCTGGGCGAAAACGGTCTCGTGCCCCTGGCCCTGCGACTGGCTGCCGATCGGGACCTCCACGAGTCCGGTGGGCAGCACCCGCACCTCGGCGTACTCGCGCGGCACACCGCCGGTGCCCTCGAGGTACGGCCCGATGCCGATGCCGCGCAGCTTGCCGCGCCGGACGGCCTGTTCGCGCCGCTCCGGGAACCGGGCGACGTCGGCGAGCTCGAGAGCCTCGTCGAGGCGGGCGACGTAGTCACCGGAGTCGTAGATGGCGCCGGTGGCCGTCCGATAGGGGAACGTCCGGACCATGTTGAGGCGCCGGAGGGCGGCCCCATCGCGGTCGGTCTCGCGCGCGGCGCGCTCGATCAGCCGCTCGACAGTGTAGACGCACTCGAGGCGGCCGACGCCGCGATACACGTTGATCGGCACGGTGTTGGTGAAGGCGCCCTCGAGCCTCAGATGAATCGCGGGGATGGCGTAGAGCCCGGAGACCATGCGCTCCATGTTCAGGATGATCGAGATCGGCATCCCCGTGGCGACGTAGGCGCCGAGGTTCTGCGTCGAATGCACGCGGAGGGCGGTGAAGTGGCCCGTGGCGTCGAGGGCCAGCTCCCCCGTGAGCACGTGGTCGCGCGACTGAGCGTCAGTGAGGAAGCCCTCGGTGCGGCTCGAGACCCACTTGACGGGACGACGGAGGTGGCGTGCCGCCCACGCGAGGGCGGCGTATTCCGGATAGGGCTGGATCTTCGAGCCGAAGCCGCCACCGACGTCGGCCGTCACGCAGCGCACGCGCGCAGTGGGGACGCGGAGGATGCGGGCGAGATTGAGGGCCATGGCGTGGACGCTCTGCAGTGAGGCGTGCAGCGTGTAGCGCTCGGCGGCGACGTCCCACTCGGCGAGGGCCGCGCGGGGCTCCAGGAAGCAGGTGACGAGGCGGTTGTCGAGGAGCGTCAGGCGCGTGACGTGGGCTGCGATGTCGATGGCGCGCGCGGTGGCCGCGGCGTCCCCGCATTCCCAGTCGTAACAGCGGTTGCGGGTGACGCCGGCGTGCAGGTCCGGCGCGCCCTCGGCGAGGGCGGCGACCGCGTCGACGACGAGGGCGCGCACCGCGTAGTCCACCGCCACCGCGGCGGCGCCGTCCTGCGCCGCCGCCGGCGTCGTCGCGACGACGATGGCGACGGGCTCGCCGACGTGACGCACGCGGTCCGTCGCCAGGGGATACCACGGCGGCTCCGCGAACGGCGAACCGTCGCGGCTCCGGATGCCGCCGCCCCGCTCGGTGATCAGCGTCGGGATCGGTCCGACGCCATGGGCCATGAGATCGCGCCCCGTGAACACGCCGAGCACGCCGGCCACCTTGAGCGCCGGCGCCGCATCGATCGCCACCACGTCGGCATGGGCGTGGGGCGAGCGCACGAACGCCGCGTAGGCCTGATCCGGCGCATTGAGGTCGTCGGCGTAGCGGCCCTGACCCGTCAGGAGACGATAGTCCTCACGCCGCCTGACCGGCGCGCCGATGCCGAAGGTGGTCATCGCGAGGCGCCGGGCCAGCGAGGCAAGAGGGCGGTCAGGAGCCCCAGAAGCAGGAGAAAGGGGCATAGACGGTAGACGGTAGCGATGCTGGTGAGGTCAGCGAGCTTGCCGAGAGCGGCGGCGCCCAGACCCCCGAGGCCGAACGAGAAGCCGTAAAACATCCCCGCCGCCAGACCCACGCGGCCAGGCAGCAGCTCTTGCGCATAGACCAGGATGGCTGAGAAGGCTGAAGCCATGATCAGCGCGATGAGCACGGCCAGAATGCCAGTCCAGAACAAGTTGGCGTGAGGCAGGAGCAGTGCGAAGGGCAAGGCCCCCAGGATCGAGAACCAGATGACCGGAATACGTCCCACGCGATCACCGACGGCTCCGCCGGCCAGGGTGCCGGCCACGATGCCGGCGAGGAACGCGAACAGATAGAACTGCGCCGTTTCAACTGGCAGGTGGAACTTGTCGATCAGATAGAAGGTGTAGTACGAGCCCAGGCTGGCGCTGTACACGTTCTTGGAGAAGAGCAGGGCCACGAGGATAGCGACCGCCTGGATGACCTTCCGACGTGGCAACGCGTGCTGGCGTGGCGCCGTGGCGGCCACCACCGCGGCTGCCGGGATGCGCGACTCCCGTCTCACGGGTGTGCGGTGACGAGCGTACCAGCCACCGATCAGCAGCAGCACGAAGATCGCGATCAGCGCCGCCCCCGAGAACCACGCAATGCTCGACTGTCCGCGTGGCACGACGACGAACGCGGCGAGCAATGGGCCTGAGGCCGAGCCGATGTTCCCGCCGACCTGGAAGAGGGACTGGGCGAGCCCGTAGCGTCCGCCGGCCGCCATGCGGGCCACCCGGGAGGCTTCCGGATGGAAGACCGACGAGCCCATTCCGATCAACATGGCGGCGAGCAGGATGGCCGGATACGTGGACGCTCGAGACATCAAGAGGAGGCCGACCAGGGTGAGGCTGATGCCGGCGGTCAGGGAATACGGTTGGGGGTGGCGGTCGGTGTACATGCCGACCAAGGGTTGCAGCATGGAGGCCGTGCACTGGAAGGCCAGGGTGATCAGGCCGACCTGGCTGAAGGTCAGGCCGTAGGAGCTCTTGAGGATGGGATAGAGCGCGGGCACCAGCGATTGCATCATGTCGTTGAGCAAGTGGCAGAAGCTCAGCGACAGGATGACCGAGAAGGTGGTGCCGATGGCTTCAGAGGCCGCTCGTGACGATACGGCTGCGGCGGGTGCCGTTCCCAGATCGAGTGAGCTGTCGCGCACCGTCATAGGATAGCAGCCGTCGGAGACCGGCCTCGCTAGCCGCGGCGTAGCGTCGGGTTCCGGAGCTCGAGCAGGTCCTGGGCGCAGCGCTCCTTCTTGTCCGCCTCCTCGGCGAGAGGCTATCCGCCCGGGGGGCTACTAGGACATGGCGCCGCCCGCCGATAATGGAGACCGTGATGGGTAAGGCAATAGAGGAACTGGCGCACTTCGTTGCCGGCACGCCGTGGGAGGCGATCCCGGAGGCTATTCGGGAGCACGCCAAGCTCGTGCTGCTCGACACGGTGGGCGTGATTCTGGCGGGTTCGGTGCAACGAGAGGTGGCCGGCGTGCGGGCGCGACTGACCGCGACCGGCGGGCGGGGAGCGACCGTCTACGCGGCGGGCTGGCCGACGACGGACCCGCGCACGGCGGCCCTGCTCAATGGACTGGCGGGTCGGTCCATCGAATTGTGCGAGGGACATCGTTACGTCTCGTGCCAGGGGGCCGTACAGGTCTTGCCCACGACGTTGGCTTGCGCGGAATGGCTAGAACGGTCGGGTCGGGAGACGCTGGCAGCGCTGATCTTCGGCTACGAAGTTGCCGCCCGGCTCGGAGCTGGGCTGACGGCACGGCCCCTCGCGCATCAGAACGGCCAGGCGCCGCTCCTGGGCGCGGTGGCTGCGGGGGCGCGCCTACGCCGACTGACCAGCGAGCAGATGAGTCTCGCGCTCCGGATCGGCTCTATCCTCGTCCTGACGCCTGGCTACACCAACGCCGTGGCGGGGGCCACCGCGCTGAACGTGGCCGGAGGGATGAGCGGGTTCGCCGGTGCCCTAGCGCCGGAGCTGGCGCTGGCCGGCGTCGCCGCTCAGCCGAACGCCATAGAGGAGGCCTTCGGCCAGTTGGTCGGCGACGGTTTCCGGCCCGAGGCCGTGACGGAGGAGCTGGGTCAGCGCTGGGAGATCGGCCGCAACTATTTCCGGCTACGTGCCTGCTGCAACCCGATCTATGCGGCGCTGGATGCGCTGGAAGACATCCTCACCGAACTTCGGCCACATCCCGAGAGTATCGAGCGCATCGAGGTGGCGACCTATCGGTTCGCCGCGAACATGCGCGAGTCCAACCCGGCCAACTATTTCGCGGCCAAGTATTCGTTGCCCCACGCTGCGGCCGCGCTGGTGCTGCGAGGCAACACGGGGTATCACGCCTTCACTGAAGAGGTCGTCCGGGATCCCGCGATCGCTGCCTTTCGCCGGCGCGTCACGGTTTGCGAGGATCCCGATCTCAATGCGCACGTGCCGCGACTCAAGCCGGCGCGGGTGACTGTTACCTTCAAAGATGGCCGCCAGGTAACCCGGCTGCGCGAGAGCGCCCGCGGCGACTACCAGGATCCGTATGGAGAAGGCGAGGTCCGGTCAAAATTCCGAGAACTGGCGAGCCTGGTCCTCAGTCCAGCCGGTGTTGCGCGGATCGAGGAGATCGTCGATCGCCTCGATAGCCTGCCCCGGCTGGTGGAGCTGGTCGAACCGCTGCGAGAGGATCGCGGAGCCTAGCCCGATCGCGGCGGCATCCCGTGCGCCGTGAGGGGGCCGAACGCGGGGGGAGGAACGCGGCGCTTCGAGCATCAGCGCGGAACAAGCGCATCGGGGCGATGGACCTGTTCTCGCCGGCGCTCGGGGACCGCACGCTGCCGTCGGTGAAGATGGTCTTCGAGGCGGCGAAGGCCCTCTCCGGCAGGTCTGAGCGCTTCTTGACCGAAGCCATCGAACGGCGCAAGATTGCCTGGTTCCAGCGCCGGATCGCTCTAGCGGGCGGTCGCCGAAGCGCTCTGACAGGAGACGAGCCGTGAAGGGAATCGACCTTGCGATCGGCATTGGCGGCGCGGCGGGCCAGGGTATCGCCACTCCCGGCGACATCCTGGCGCGGATCTTCGTCCGCCGTGGGCTCCACGTCAACGCGTACAACGCCTACCAGTCCATCATTCGTGGCGGTCACATCTTCCTGACCCTCCGTACGAGTGACCAGCCGGTCCTGAGTCACGGCGATAAGCTCGACGTGCTCATGCCGCTGAATCAGGACACGATGAATCGGCACCTGAGGCTCATGGGGGCGGGCTCGGCAGTGCTGTTCAACAGCGACACGATCAAGCCAGGCGCCGTTCCCGAAGGCGTGCAGCTCTGTCCCTTTTCTGTCAAAGCACTGGCGCCCACGATCCGGGGAGATCTCGTTCAGAACACCATCGCGCTGGCCGCCGTGCTGCGCTTGATCCAGGTCGAGTTCGAGACCCTCGAGGAGATCCTGGCGCTCCAGTTCAGACGGAAAGGCGAGGCGGCCGTCGCCGAAAACGTGGGTGTCGCCCGCGCGGGCTACGACCACGCCGGGGCGCATTTCACGGCGTTGCCGTTCTCGCTTCCGGCCGCGGCCAAGCCACTGGCGTTCTTCGAGGGCAACCAGGCCCTCGCGATGGGCGGCGCGGCCGCGGGCGTGCGCTTCTACTGCGCCTATCCCATGAGCCCGGCGTCAGGGGTGCTGCACTGGATGGCGCGGCACGCGCGTCAGCTCGGCATCATGGTTCGGCAGGTCGAGGACGAGATCGGCGTGATCAACATGGCGATCGGGGCGGCGCATACGGGCTGCCGCGTCATGTGCGCGACCTCCGGTGGCGGCTTTGCGCTCATGAGCGAAGCCCTCGGTGCGGCGGCCATGATGGAGATCCCCCTCGTCTGCATCAACGTCCAGCGGGCAGGACCGGCCACGGGTGTGCCCACCAAGACCGAACAGGGCGATCTCTGGCAAGTGCTGGGCGCCGGCCAGGGAGACTACCCCCGGATCATCGTCGCCCCGACGAACATCGTCGATTGCTTCGAGATCGTCCCGCAGCTCTTCAACCTGGTCGACAGGTTCCAGTGTCCAGGCATCATCCTCTCCGACCTGCTGCTGTCCGAAGGCCGGTCCAGCATCGATCCCGCGGCGCTGGACTTCAACGTGCCCATCGACCGCGGCGACGTCATCGGCCTCAACGGTGACGCGCCGCCGGTGAACGGCGGCTTCAAGCGCTACCTCATCACCGAGAGCGGCATCTCGCCGCGGGCGGTGCCGGGAACCCCCGGACACCTGCACGTCGTGGCCACCGATGAGCACGACGAGGACGGCGTGCTCATCAGCGACGAGTTCACGGACCCGCACAAGCGCCAGGCCATGCACGAGAAGCGGATGCGCAAGATGGACGGGGTCCTGCCGCTCCTGCCGCCACCCGCGCTGTTCGGGTCCGCGGACGCTCGAGTCACGCTCCTGGGCTGGGGTTCGACCGAGGGGGTCATTCGCGAGGCCATCGGACAACTCGCCGACGCCGGCATCACGGCCGACAACCTCCAGATCAAGTGGCTGGTCCCGCTCCATGCCGACGCGATCCTGTCGATCCTGTCCGCGTGCGCCAAGGTCATCATCGTCGAGAACAACTACAGCGGGCAGTTCGCGCGCTATCTGAGATCGGAGACCGGCTTCGCCGCCGATGCACACATCCGGAAATACGACGGGGAGCCGTTCATGCCGCACCACATCGTGGAAGGCGTCAAAACCATCCTGGCGGGCTCGACCAAGCTCTACGTGCCAGTGCACGAGATCCAAGTGTGAGGGAGGTGGTCATGGCGATCGTTGACACAGCAGCGACCGTACGGGGTCAGGCCCAGCCCAGGACCGAGCGCGCCAAGGTGACGGTCAAGGATCTCAAGGGCAAGGTGGATCCGGACTGGTGCCCGGGGTGCGGCGACTTCGGCGTGCTCGCGGCCCTGAAACAGGCGATCGCCGAGCTGGGGCTCCAGCCCCACGAGGTCCTGACCATCAGCGGCATCGGCTGCTCGTCGAACCTGCCCGGCTACCTCAACACCTACGGCATGCACACCCTGCACGGCCGCTCCCTGGCCGTGGCCACGGGAGCCCAGCTGGCCAATCACGAGCTCAGGATCGTCGCCACCGGCGGCGACGGCGACGGGTACGGCATCGGTGGCAATCACTTCGTCCACGCCATGCGCCGCAACGTCGATCTGACCTACATCGTCATGAACAACCAGGTCTATGGACTGACGACGGGGCAGATCTCCCCCACCAGCGTCAAAGGGATGCAGACCAAGAGCACCCCGTTTGGCAGCGTTGAAAATCCCGTCAACCCGATCCCCCTGGCCATTGCCGCCGGCGCGACCTACGTAGCCCGGGGATTCACCGGTCAGCAGAAGCACCTGGTCGAGCTGATCAGGGGAGGCCTCGAGCACAAGGGCTTTGCCCTGATCGACACCTTCAGCCCCTGCGTGACGTACAACCACGACAACACGTACGAGTTCTTCAAGCAGCGGACCCGCAAGCTGGAAGAGCTGGGCCACGACCCGACCAACTTCCAGGCCGCCATGGAGCAGGGCCGCCAGTGGGGCGATGTCATCCCGATCGGCCTCTTCTGGAAGCGCGAGGATCTGCCGACGCTGGACCAGCTCGAACCGGTCCTGAGCGAGGGTGGACCGCTCGCGCACCGTCCGCTGGGCGTCACTCCGGAAATCGCTCAGGCCCTCATCAAGGAGTTGATGTAGCGGTCGGAGGTGCCCGAAGATCCTCGACTGGCTGCTCGGCTAGCGGGCGGCGGCGTTCTGGAGGGCGCGGACCCGGCGCCGCACTTCCAGGCTCTGCGGCCTGATGCGCAGCTCGGCTTCGTAGGCGGCGATGGCCTCCTCCCGGCGTTCCAGCGCCTGGTAGGCTTCGCCGAGATAGTGCAGCGCCAGGAAGACGTCCGGACGCAGCTCGACCGCCCGCTTCAGAACCTCGATGGCCCGCTGGTGGTCCTCACTGCGATCGAGCGCGAAGCCCAGCATGGAGAGCGACTTGTAGTCCGGGTGCCGCGCGACCAGTCCCTCGATGAGCTCGATCTGGTCGCTGTATCGCCCGGCGACGCCGAGATAGCCGGCGACGTACTCGACGACGCCGGCGTCGTCGGGATAGAGGACGGCGTAGCGGCGCGTCAGCTCCAGCGCCTCGTCCCACTGGCGCCGCTCGACGTAAATCGCGATCAGCCGCTGCATGGCGTGGAAGGCGGTGGGGGTCGCCGCCAGCACCTGGCGCAGATGCCGCGCCTCGTCGAGGGTCACCGCCTGCACCCAGGGAATGTCGAGGAACCCGGCGCGCACGGTCACGCTCACCGGCTGTCCCACCCAGGTCCGCGGTCGCTCGCGGGCGGACAGCATCAGGCGCTCGACGCCGCCGGGCGGCCGCCACGATCTCAGGTCCACCTGGGCGTAGGGAATCAGGTTGCCGACGCCGGGATCGATGGAGGCGGTGACGAGTCGCACGACCTCCGAGGGCTGCTCGACGCCGGCCGACCGGTCGAGCGCGCCGTTGACGAGGACCACGACGGTCCACAGCAGGAAGGCTCCGATGCCGAGGAGCGTCCCCCGATACGCCCAGCGCACGGTGAACGCCATGCTGCCTTCCGCGAAGAGGCGACCGGCGATGGCCGTCACGCTCATGATCGCCGCGGCCAGCGCGATCCCGAGAAGGGCGGCGGTCATGGACGGACTCCGGACGAAGGCGGCGGCCGCCGTCGTCACGATCGGTGATGCCCACGAGCCAGACGATCCGGCGGTCGACCCGGTCCAGCACGCCGCCCGCACGGCCACGGCGCGATTTCGGCAACAGGTTCGCCGTCAGCATGAGGATCGTGGCGACGGTGATGACGACGCCGATCCACGGCAGCAGCGTCACGAAGGCCGCGGCCGGCACGCGATAGATCGCGTGGACCTGCAGCGCCAGCAGCGCCGCGGCGGCGAGCGCGGCGTGGCCGCCCCAGGCGCTCCACAGGAACAGGATGGCGGTGCGCAGCATCGGCATCAGCGAAGCCCCGCCTCGTGCCGGATCTTCGGCAGCAGCGCCAGGCCGGAGACATTGCCCGGATCCCGCCGCAGCAGATCCCGCACGCAGGCGTCCGCCCGCGAGAGGTCGACCTCGTAGTGATAGAGGTTGCACAGCAGCACGTGCAGGTGCGTGTCCTCATCGCCCAGTCGCCGCGCCGCTTCGGCCTCGGCGATGGCCTGCGGATACCGGTTGCTCCTGTAGTAGATCCCGGCCAGGCGACGGTGCGGCTCGGGCCAGCGCGGGGCCAGCTCCGCGGCCTGGAGCAGCGCCGCCACGGCGTCGTCGGGCCGGCGCAGCCGGTCCAGCGCCCAGCCGATGGCGTTCTGAAGCTCGGGATCCCCGGGCGCGAGGAGGGCGGCCTGGCGGTAGTGATCGAGCGCGCGGCGCTCGTCGCCGAGGAGCGCCCAGATCCGGCCGAGCCGCTCGTGCAGGTGCACGTCGTTCCCCGCGCGCGCCACCAGCGGCTCCAGCAAGGCGGCCGCGCGGGCGGGATCGCCGATCCGGTTCACCGAGACCTCGAAGAAGTAGTCGGCGTAAAACGGGTCGCCCGACACCTCGAGCGCCATGGTGATGGCGCGGTACTCGTTCAGGAGATCGCCGCGCTGGCCGTACGTCACGGCCGCCCACCGATGCGCCTCGGCGTGATGCGGATCGGCCTGACGTGCCGCCTCGAATGCCGCCAGGGCATCGTCCGCGCGGCCCGCCTTGTCGTGCAGGATCCCGAGCGTCACGTAGGCGTCGGCCGGCTGATCGCCAGCTGCGATGGCCCTGCGCGCGTAACCGGCGGCCGGCCGGGCCTGCGCGTGATCGAAGACGCGCAGGTAGCGGTGGTAGTGGGCGATGAGACAGAGCGGACGGCCGGGATCCGGCCGCGCGGCCAGTGTTCCGGTAAGGGCGAGCACCTGGTAGAAGGTCACGAGGCGATTGCCGACGCGGCCCGACCGCAGCGCGCGATTGAGCGCGGCGATCGCCTCCGGTGCGGCGCCGTCGCGGGCGCGCGCGACGGACAGCATGATCGCGGCATCGACGTCGTTCGGCACGCTCTCGAGGGCTTCGGCCGCCAGCCGGGCGGCCGTCGCGGGCACGCCACGCTCCAGCGCGACCTCGGCCAGCAGGAGCATTGGGGACGTGGACCGGGGCGCCCGCCGGATCTCCTGCTGCGCCAGCCGCTCCGCTTCCGTGAGATCGCCGCCGAGAATCAGGTCGGTGCCGCGATCGCCGGTGGTGACGCCGCTGGCGATCGCGGCGCGCCAGTGCTCGCGGTACGCCTTCGCCGCCGCGTCGTACCGGCCGGCGAGGTACAGCCCCAGCCCCTTGGCGCCGGGGACGGACAGGCGGAAGAAGATCGGGTCCATGCGCGAGAGCTCGCGCTGGGCCAGGAACGACGCGGCGGCCACCGCGAGGACGATCCAGATCCGGAGCGAGGGCCGGGCGGTTTTCACCGGACCATCGGGAAGCAGCCGGGATGCCACGCCGCCCGGCAAGGAAGATCAATACGATACGGAGCGCCGGACGCCGCGCCGGGTCAGGCTGGCAACGCCTCTGGGCGTCAGTTCGTCATGCGCCTCAGCTCCACGCGGCCCGGCGTAATTTCAGAGCGCTCTCGGTTTCATTGCTGCGACAAGTTCCTTGGAGCCTGATCCCCACCGGGAGACGGACTTGATCGCCTGTGTGAAGGGGACGTCCAGGGGATGCACGCGGTCCCGGCTGAGGATGTAGACGGCCCCCGCGAGAGGCGTGGGCACCGAGGGCACGAAAACCGTGAAGCGCCCGTCCTCGAACTCTTCAATGATGAATGCGGGGACGAGTGCGTCCTCGATCTCGACCAGCGCTGGCTTCCACACCTTCTCCTGACCCGTCCCCGCCAGTTGTTGGGTCAGACTCCGAAAGAGTGCGTAGCCTGGGAGTCTTTCAAAAAGAGCCTTGTCGACTCGCTCGCGGGTCGCTCGCCCTGCCGGGGTGCGGACAGCAACACCGATGAGGAAACAAATCGTCAACACGAGGAGAAGGGAGAGGAGATCTTCAGCGGGGAACCATTCGGGGAGCAACCTGGCGAGGGGCCGCACAAGACCCGCCAACGACTGCATTGCCTTGAGCATCAGCAAAAGGCTGAGATAAATCGGAACGACGACGAGCAAGCCGCCAAGGAGGGCGCTCACGATGAACCGACGGAACCGTTTCATACTGGACCCATGAGGTCACCGCCGCCGTCTCCGCCGGCAGGGCCATCCGTCCAAGCCACCCTGCCTTTCGGCCCCGTGTCAGCGCGCTGACTGGGCGGCGTGTTGTCTCAGCTCGACTCGCGTGGCCGCTCCAGAAGCGACCGGACGTGGGCTTCGAGGTCTTCTGGTAGGCACGGCTTCATCAGCAGCCTGGCGGCGCCAGCTTCCAGAACGCCTTGCTCGATGGCCTCGTACGGGTAGCCGGTGAGGACGACGACGGGGATGTTGCGCGTCCGGGGCTGACTGCTGAGCCGCTTGATCGCGGTGGTGCCGCTCATGTTGGGCATCGCGATGTCCATGACGATGACATCGGGTCTTGCGCCCAGCGCGAGCTGGATGGCGGCAAGACCATCAGACGCCGCCAGGACGCCGAAGCCGCGATGGCGGAAGTACTCCGAGTACATCTCGCGGACATGCGGGGAGTCATCCACGACAAGAACGAGCGCGACTCCACGCGCTCCACGTCCAGAGCGCGCACGACGCCCAGGCCGCGGCCGCTCGTCGGGTTCCATGTCCGGCCTCCGTAGACTGCGTAGGACTGGTTGCCGGTTCAACTACCACGCCAACCAGCCGCGTCCGTACTTCTACCTACTTGCGCCGCTTCATCGCCACCGCTCTGGGTCATGGTCCGCTCAGCATGGGTACTTCGTTGCTGCCCATGGCGAGCTCGATCTACTGCCGCGGGCGAGGCCTCCACCGCCCTTCTCCGCCGGTTGGGCGACCGCTACGGCGACCTGGCACTAGCCCCTCGGGTGAACTGGCGAAAACGTAAATCCGGTATGACCGCCGGCCGTGCTACGCTGCCGCAGCCACCGCAATGTGGACTCTCGGCATCTCGCCATCGCATGACGCTTCGGCGGCCCTCCTGCACGATGGCATCGTGATTGCCGCCATCGCCGAGGAGCGCCTGACTCGCATCAAAGGCGACGGTGGCAAGCTTCCGCGTCAAGCCATCGAGCAAGTCTTCCGGATCGCCGGCATCGATCGCACCCAGGTGAACTGCATCGCGATCGTGCCGGACCGCTTCCCCGAGGACTGCATCCGGCATCCGCAGCCAGTTCGTGAATTCGGCCGGCAGCTACGGCGCCTTCGAGACCGCGTGCGCGGGCGGCCGTTGCGCGACGTCGCCGTCGGCCACGTGCAGCGTGCGCTGCAACGGGCGGGACGAGACCCCAACCCGGAGCCGTATCTGCGGGCCCGGCGCTTCCTGCTGCGGGAGGGCTTTCGCTCGGATACCGTCCTGCGCTGCTTCGATCACCACGCCAGTCACGCGATGGCGGCGGCATGCTGCTCGGGTTTTGAAGATGCCGCAGTCGTGACGGTTGACGGGGTCGGACACCTGGGGATGCACCACACATCGGCGGGGTTCCGTGATGGCGCGCTGACTCGGACCGCGGTCTCGGACGTCCCCGGGACCTCGGCGGGCTGGTTCTACGAAGGCATCACCGGCTTGCTGGGATTCCAGCCGCTGCGCCACGAGGGCAAAGTGCTGGGTCTGGCCGCCTGGGGCGATCCCAAGCCCCTGCAGGAGGCGTTTCGTCGGGCGTCTGCGCTGTGCGCCCTCCGGCCGGACCCTGACATCGGACTTCGCCGGAAGGCCGCGTGCCGATGCCGAACGGATGGCGTACCTCGGTGAGGTGATCCGCGGTCACTCCCGTGAGAACGTCGCGGCCGCGGCGCAGCGGACCCTGGAGGAGGCGGTCATTCCGCTCGTGCAGAACGCCATAGCCGACATCGGGGCGCGACATGTCGCGCTGAATGGCGGGGTGTTCGCCAATGTTCGACTCAATCAGCAGCTCGCCGCCCTGCCCGGCGTCGAGCGCTTGTTCGTCTTCCCCGGCATGAGCGACACTGGTAATAGCATCGGCGCCGCCCTGCTGGCCCTGGCGGATCTCGATCGGGGGGCGTTTACCCGGGCGCGCCGGGCGCTCGATACCGTGTGCTGGGGACCGGAGTATGACGACGCGGAAATCCGTCAGGCGCTCGACTCCGCCGGTCTGCGCTATCGGCGCCTGGCGGCGGAGCAACTCGCCGAGACAGCGGCTCGGGCGGTTCATGACGGGTTGGTCGTTGGCTGGTTTCAAGGTCGGATGGAGTTCGGCCCCCGAGCGCTTGGCAACCGCAGTATCGTGGCCAGCGCGGTCGACGCCGGGATCCACAAGCGCCTGAACGAGCGATTGAATCGCACAGAATTCATGCCATTCGCTCCCAGCGTGCTGGCCGAATGTGCTCGCACGATCTTCCAGGATCTAGAGCCGGTCGAGCACACCGCAGAGTTCATGACGACCACCCTCGAGGTTTTCCCGCAATGGCGCCCGCGCATCCCGGCGGTCGTCCACGTGGACGGAACCGCTCGGCCGCAGCTCGTCCTCCGCGACAAGAACCCGCTCTATCATCGCCTCATCGAGTGCTACCGGGATTTGAGCGGCATCCCGCTCGTGCTGAATACCAGCTTCAACGCCCACGAGGAGCCGATCGTATGCCGGCCGGCGGAGGCCGTCCGCACGCTGGCCGAGAACCGGATCGACCGCCTGGCCATTGGACCATTCTGGGTCGACGGCCGGTGATGGGCCCAAGCAGCGCACCGACCTCTTGTTCTCGTTGATCAAGACCTCGGCCATCGTTGCGTTGCTGCTCCTGGGCGGAGCGATTGCGGGTGGGGCTGATGACCGTATCTTCTACTACGGCGAGATCCTGGAGGTAAATCTACCAGCAGGCCTGCTGTCCGTCGGTGGTGACGAAAACGTGAAATGGCGCTTCAGGATCACGTCTTCGACCCAGGTCCAGAAGGGTGTCGAGAAGCCAGCGCCGGGCACGCTGAAGGATCTCGAGGTGGGCGCGTACGTGCGCGTCTTCGCGGGCTGGGAGCCCAGCGATTCGAGGACGCGAGAAGCGCTACGAATTCTCGTCTACCCTCGACGTTGAACGGCGCCGCGCCCCTTCAGACGGACGTCATGATCCGGATGACCTCGTGGACCGCCAGCGACTTCTCTCGCCCCTTGAGCGCCATGTCCTTGAGCTCGCGGTGCACGAGCAGGTCGCCGATCTCGGCGTGGATCTGCGCGAAGGTGGCCTCCCCGATCAGGATCTGGCCGGCCACCGCCTTGTCTTGCAGGCGGGCAGCCACGTTCACGGTGTCGCCGATCACCGTGTACTCCATGCGGCGATCGGAGCCGACGTTGCCGACGATGGCCTCGCCGGTGTTGATGCCGATGGCCAACCCCAGCGAGGCCCGCCCGTCGTCCCACTGGGCCTTCAGCTCGTTGAAGACCGCCCGCATCTCCAGCGCCGAGCGCACCGCGTTGAGCGCGTCGTTGCCCTCGGCGAGCGGGGCGCCGTAGAAGGCCATCACGCAATCGCCGATGAACTTGTCGAGCGTGCCGTGGTGCCTGAACACGACCTCGGTCAGCCGGGTGAAGGCCTGGTTCAGCACCTCCATCACCGCCTCCGGCGGGCGCGTTTCCGAGAAGGGCGTGAAGCCCGACAGGTCGGCGAACAGCACGGTGACCCGGCTCCGCACCCCGCCCAGGCGCAGGCGCGAGGTGTCGGCCAGGATCTGCTGGATCACCTCCGGGCTCTGCCAGCGGGTGAGGATCTTCTCCAGCAGCGCGTTCTTCTCCACGATCTGCTGGCGGTAGAACTTCGCCCGGAGCAGCGAGCGGATCCGGCTCTGCAGCTCGGCGTTGTTGACCGGCTTGGACAGGAAGTCGTCGGCGCCGGCGTCGATGCCGCGCACCTTGTGCTCGACGTCGGTGAGCGCGGTCAGCATGAGGATGGGGACGTCCCGGGTCTCCTTCCAGCTGCGCAGCTGCTGGGCGACCGCGAAGCCGTCCTTGCCGGGCATCATCACGTCCAGCACGATCAGGTCCGGCAGCCGGCCGGTGCCCATCATCTCGGCCACCTTCACCAGCGCGTCGTCGCCGTTCTCCGCCTCGGCCACCGTGTAGCCGGCCCGCTGGAGCAGCGGCCGCAGCAGGGCGCGGACGTCCGGGGTGTCGTCGACGACGAGGATCGTCGCCGCGAACTTCTCGTCACGCGCGGCGATGCTCAAGGAGCCTCCGGATGGTGGGGATGAACTTGGGGATCTCGATCGGCTTGGTGAGGAACTCGTCGCAGCCGGCCTCCAGCACGCGCTCGCGATCGCCGTCCATGGCGTGGGCGGTGAGGGCGACGATCAGCAGGTGCCGGAGATCGGGGGACTGCCGGATCGTCCGGGCAACAGTCCACCCGTCCACTTCCGGCAAAGACATGTCGAGCAGGACGAGGTCGGGCTTGCAGGCGGCGGCTTGTTGGAGGGCCTGGCGGCCGTCGATGGCCTCCACCACCCGAAAGCCGGCCCGCTCCAGGAGCTTGCGGGCGAGGACGCGGTTGTCCGGGTGGTCCTCGACGAGCAGGATCACGGCCTCGCTCACAGGCTCGACCGCTGCCAGACGATCGACCGGACCTCGCTGACGAGGGCGTCGAGCGGCACGCGCTGCTTCTGGAAGAGGGCCTGGACCTTGCCGCCCAGGCGGTCACGGTCCTCGTCGGTGAGGTCCTTGGCCGTGAGAACGACGACGGGGACGGTGGCGGTGCGCGGATCCTCGCGCAGGTGCTGCAGCGTGTCGAAGCCGTCCATCACCGGCATCATGAGGTCGAGCAGGATCAGGCCGGGGCGCTGCTCGCGGGCGGCGGCCAGGGCCTGGCGCCCGTCGCGCGCCTCCACGACCTTGAAGCCCTTGCCCTCCAGCGTGCGGCGCATGAGCCCGAGCGTCTCCTCGTTGTCGTCCACCACCAGGATGTCCCCCGCGTCGGGCACGATGCCCAGCCGTGTCAGCACCTTGAACAGCAGGTCCCAGTTCACCGGCTTCACGAGGTAGTCGGCGGCGCCGAGCGAGTAGCCGAGCGACTCGCGGTCCACCACGCTGACGACGATCACCGGGATGTCGGCGGTGCTGGGGTCGGCCTTGAGGTCGTGCAGCACCTCCCAGCCCTGCCGGTCGGGCAGCCGCACGTCGAGCAGGATCAGGTCGGGCCGCTCGCGCCGCGCCGTCGCGATCCCCTCGGCCCCGGTGACCGCGCTCAGGAATCGTGCGCGCACGGGCTTGAGGTTCTCGGCCGTCAGCAGGTGGGTCTCGGGGTCGTCGTCGATGATCAGGATGGTGCGCTGGCCGTCGGTGTCCACCCGCGCGCCCGCCGCCCTCGCCGCGGCCGGCACCGGCTGCTCGGCCTGCGCGCCGGGCGCCACCACCGGCAGCGTGACGCTGAACGTCGAGCCGAGGCCGACCTCGCTCTGCACGCTCACGCCCCCGCCCAGCGCCTCGGCCAGCCGCTTGGTGATGGCCAGGCCCAGCCCGGTGCCCTCGTAGCGGCGGGTGTGCGAGGTGTCGGCCTGGTAGAACTCGGTGAAGAGCCTGGGCAGGTCCTCGGCGCTCATGCCGATGCCGGTGTCCTGCACCGCGATGACCACCCGGTCGCCCTCGCCGCCCCGCGCGGTCAGCGTCACCCCGCCCTGCTCGGTGAACTTGACGGCGTTGGAGAGCAGGTTGTTGAGGATCTGCAGCAAGCGGATCTCGTCGGTGTAGAGCGTGGGCAGGTCGGGGTCGACGGCGGCCGTGAGCGCGATCTTCTTGTCGTTGGCGCGCAGCATCAGGCTGCTCATCGCGTTGTCGACGACCGCCCGCAGCGAGACCGGGCCGAACTTCAGGGTGAGGCGGTCGGCCTCGATCTTGGAGATGTCGAGGATGTCGTTGATGAGATTGAGCAGGTTGGTGCCGTTGCGCCTGACCCGCTCCAGCGCGTCGCGCTGCTCCTCGTTCATCGGGCCGCAGCCCTCGGCCAGCAACAGCTCGCTGAAGCCGATGATCGAGTTCAGCGGCGTGCGCAGCTCGTGCGACATGCGGGCCAGGAAGTCCGACTTGAGCTTGGTCAGCCGCACCAGGTCGTCGTTGGCGCGGGCCAGCTCCTCGGCCTTCAGGCGCAGGTCGCGCGTGCGCTCGTCGACCCGCTGCTCGAGCGTGCTGATGTGCTCGCGCAGCTGGCCCGCCATGACGCGGAAGCGCTCGGCCAGCCGCCCGATCTCGTCGCGGCCGCCGACCCGGATCTCGGTGTCGAGCCGCCCGGCGCCGATGGCGTCGGCGGCCTGGCGGAGGTTGCGCAGCCGGCCGGTCATCCGGTTGGCGAGCGCGAAGCTGGCGAGTAACGCGACGGCGACCATGGCCAGGCCGAGCACCAGGTACTGCCGCACGGCCGTGATGAAGCCGAGCTGGGTCCCGGCCTCCAGGTAGCTCAGGGTGACGGTGCCGAGATTCGCGCCGGGTACGTCCGCGTACTTCATGACGAAGTGACGGCCCTCGAGCGTGACCGGGTTTGGCTCGCCGGCCTGGCGCCATCCCGATAGATCGTAGCTGTCGCGGCCGTGCTGCACCTGCAGCTGGCCGACGGCGAACGGCTGGCCTCGGCGCGGGCGGAACTCGAGCGGATAGAGGAGGCGGCCCTCGGGCCCGATCAACCCGAGCCGTGCGCTGCGCCCGGACATGGTCTCCTCCAGGCCGCCGCGCAGCCGGGCGAACGTTCCCCACACCACCACGTACTGTTGGCGCTGTGCGCCCATGGCCCGGCCGGCGACGAGGACGACGCCGACGGGCGTGGCCAGCGGCAGCAGCGTGGCCTCGCGGCCGGCCTCGAGGGTATCGAGCGCCGCGCCCACTCCCGCGGCTCGCTCGGCGGGCAGCCCTGCCTCCAGGAAGTCGAGGCGGCTGCCGGCCGACCCGATCCGCACACCCTCGACGTCGCCGGCGTGGCGCTCGAGGAAATCGTCCGCCGCGTCCCGGCAGGCACCCCCGGCCGGGGCGGCCGCGCCGAGGCACCCCCCGGTCTGGAGCTTGGCGCCGAAGTCACTGAGATCGCGCGACAGCCGCTTGGCCGCGGCCCCCATCGCCTTCGCTCTCGCCTGGCTGCGCCGCGTCGCCGACTGCAGCGTCGTCTTGGCCAGCGCGGCCTCGAGCGTCTCGTAGCTGCGGAACAGCGAGCCCCACGCGAGCTCCTCGTTGACGGTCTGTCCCAGCGTCCAGACCCAGAAGATGGTCGAGATGACGAGCGGCACGAGGACGGAGACGGCAATGACCAGGGCAACCTTGGTCCGGATGGACATGAGGGTCTGGTGGGTACGCTATGATCAGCCGTCCCGGCAAGTCAAGCGCCGGGGTCGCACGCCGGGGGCGTGGAACTTTGGGTGCGCCCTGACCGGCGCGGGCACGAGGTAAGGCTCGGGCCCGCGCCGGCCAGGCGTCAGCTCAGCACTTCGGGGCTTCGCGCAGCTTGGCTTCGATCCGGTCCCCCGCCTTGAGATCCTTCGTCGTTTCCTTGTTCGCCTGGAACTCGTGGGTCGCGCCGCGGCTGTCGCGGATCGTGACCTTGTCCGTCTTCTGATCGACGCGAACGACCTGACCCTCCACCTTCTCCGGTGTGGCGGCCTTGCAGTCCGCCTTCGGCTGCTGACCGAACGCGAGTCCGGCCGAGAGCAGCGTGATCGCGACGAATCCGCTCGACAACGTCAGCCAGCGATTCATGCGTTCGCTCCTTAGTTCTTCTTCGTGATGTCGTAGATCGCGCCGGCGGCGGCGCCCACGCCCGTGCCGATCAGCGCGCCCTTGCCGGCGCCATACCCGGTGCCGGCGCCGACGGCGGCACCCGCGCCCGCGCCGACCGCGGCACCGCCCAGGGTTCCGCACCCCGTCGCCGCCAGGGCCAGCAGCGAGAGACCCACGACACCGCTGAGTAGACGAGACTTCACCATTGGACCGGCCTCCTCTGCATTGTGTGACGCGCGGGACGCCGTGGCCATTCGCCGACTCCGGTGATGCTGCACGCCCGCACTCCTGCGTCGAGGTGGCAGTGCAATAGCGACGCCAGCGATACCGGGAAGCGGCGTGAGCGCGAGAGGCGTGGCTCAGCCGCCGAGGTAGGCGCGACGGACGTGATCGTTCGCCATGAGATCGCGGGCGGCGCCGGCCAGCACGATCTGTCCGGTCTCCATCACGTAGCCGCGGTCGGCCATCTGCAGCGCGAGGTAGGCGTTCTGCTCGACCATCAGCACCGTCGTCCCCTGCCGCCGGATGTCGGCGATGATGCCGAAGGTCGTCTCCACCACGGTCGGAGCCAGGCCGAGCGAGGGCTCGTCGAACAGGATCAGGCGAGGGCGCGCCATGAGCGCCCGGCCG
The DNA here is from genome assembly GCA_963743355.1 of uncultured Candidatus Rokubacteria bacterium. GTDB lineage: Bacteria > Methylomirabilota > Methylomirabilia > Rokubacteriales > CSP1-6 > AR5. The sequence goes on along the minus strand of CAVUPM010000001.1, from coordinate 981,121 downwards.
ATGGCCAGCATCTGCTGTTCGCCGCCCGACAGCGTGCCGGCGGCCTGGCGCCGGCGCTCGCCGAGGATCGGGAAGTGCGCGCACACGCGCTCGAGGTCCGTCGCGATCCCGTCACGATCGCGCCGCACGTAAGCGCCCATCGCGAGGTTTTCCTCGACGGTGAGATAGGGAAACACGCGCCGCCCCTCGGGGCAGTGGGCGATCCCCGCCTCGAGGATCGCCGCGGGCTCGAGCCCGGTGATCGGCCGGCCGTCGAAGACGATGTGCCCGCCGGTGGGGCGTACCAGGCCCGAGATCGCGCGCAGCGTGGACGACTTGCCGGCGCCGTTGGCGCCGAGGAGGCACACGAGCTCGCCGGCCCGGACCTCGAGGTCCACGCCGCGCAGCGCCTCGACCGGTCCGTAGGCTGCGCGCAGGCCCTGGATCTCAAGCACGGGCGGAGCCCAGGTACGCGCGGACGACGTCGGGGTGCGCCTGGATCGTCGCGGGCGGCCCCTCGGCGATCACGCGGCCGTGGTTGAGGACGATCACCGTGTCCGAGACGCCCATCACGAGGCGCATGTCGTGCTCGACCAGGAACACCGTCACGCCCTGCTCGCGCACGAGCCGGATCAGCTCGATGAGGCGCTCCTTCTCGCCGCCGCTCATGCCGGCAGCGGGCTCGTCCAGCAGGAGCACGCGCGGCTGGGCGGCCAGCGCCACCGCGAGCTCCACCAGCCGCTGCTCACCGTAGGGCAGGCTGCTGGCGGCGTCCGCGTGCCGGCGCTCGAGCCCGACGAAGGCGATGATCGCCGCCGCCTCGGCGCGCAGGCGCGCCTCGTCCGCCCGCACGGCGCGCCCGCCGGCGAGGATGGACGCCAGGCCGGCGCGCCCGCGCAGGTGCAGGCCGATCAGGACGTTGTCGAGGACGCCGAGCGTGGGGAACACGCTCGTCTTCTGGAACGTCCGCACCACGCCGCGGCGCGCGATGTCGCAGGGCCGCCGTCCCGTCAGCGCCTCGTCGCCGAACGCCACCCGTCCCCGCCGCGGCCGCAGGTAGCCCGTGATCGCGTTGAACGCCGTCGTCTTGCCCGCGCCGTTGGGCCCAATCAAGCTCGTGATCGTCCCCGCCCGTACGGTGAACGACACCCCGGTCAATGCCACGACCCCGCCAAACTCGACCGCGAGATCTTCGACCACGAGCGGCGTCGCCGAAGAATGACGATTCGAGCGCCGGCTTTGCCGGCGCAATCCTTCTTCTGGGGGGAGGCTTCGGAGGGGGCCGTCGAGGCCCCCTCCGAAGTGCGCTACGATGCCGCGCGGCAGGAAGAACACCAGGACGACCAGCAGCACGCCGTAGGCGAGCATCTGCCACTGCCAGGCCATGGCCTCGCGCAGCACCTCGGGCAGGACGGTGAACAGGACGGCGCCGACGACCGGCCCGGCCAGCGTGCCCTTGCCGCCGGCCACGACCATGATGACCATCGTGACCGTGTACGAGAACAGGAAGACCTCGGGGCTGACGAAGCGCACGTAGTGGGCGTACAGGCTGCCCGCCACGCCGGCCATCGCCGCGCTGACGACGGCCGCCAGCACGAGCGTGCGCGTCGGGTCCACGCCGACCGACTCCGCCAGCGACTCGTTCTCGCGCAACGCGAGGAACGCGCGCCCGAGGCGCGAGTGGACGAGCCGGTGGCACAGCAGATACGAGCCCGCCGCGGCGGCCAGCACCAGGTAGTAGTACGCGGACTTGGTGCGGAAGCTGAGGCCGGGCAGCTCCGGGGCCGGCACGCCCGGCAGGCCGAGGGGGCCGTTGGTCAGCTCCATCCAGTTGATGCTCACCAGCGAGATCACGCCGGCGAAGCTGATGGTGACGAGGACGAAGTAGGCGCCGCGTACCTCGAGGGCGAGGCGGCCGATCGCCCAGCCGGCCAGCCCCGCCAGCACGGCGGCGCTCGGCAGTCCGAGCCAGAACGGCCACTCCAGCCTCAGCGCCAGCAGGGCGGAGGTGTAGGCGCCGATGCCGAAGAACGCCGCGTGGCCGAGCGAGAGCTGGCCGGTGTAGCCGAGCAGCAGGTTCAGGCTGAGGGCCAGGATCGTGAAGATCCCGGCCATGATGGTGATGTGCAGGTGGTACGCGTTGGCCAGCCAGAGCGGCAGCGTGAGGAGCGCGACCGCCGCGAGCGCTCCGATCGCGCGCTTCACCCGATGCGTTCGGTGCGCGCGAAGAGTCCCGAGGGCCGGAAGAGCAGCACGAGAATGATGATCACGAACCCGACGGCGTCGCGGTAGCCGGACGACACGTAGCCGGCGCCCAGCTCCTCGGCGATGCCGAGCAGCAGGCCGCCCAGCGTGGCGCCGGGCAGGTTGCCGAGGCCGCCGAGGATCACCACCGAGAACGCCTTGAGCGAGGCCAGGTCGCCCATCGAGGGGTAGGCGAGGAAGATCGGCCCCAGCAGCGCCCCGGCCGCCGCCGCCAGCGCCGAGCCGAACGCGAAGGTGGCGGTGTGGATGCGGCCGATCTTCACGCCCATCAGCGCGGCGGTCTCGCGGTCCTGGAACGTCGCGCGCATGGCGCGGCCCAGGCGGGTGCGCTGGATCAGCAGCCAGGCGGCGACGATCAGCGCCACCGCCGTGGCCACCACGAAGAGGCGCAGCGGCGCGATCCCCACCGGTCCCAGCGTGAGCGGCGCGGTGGGAAACGGGTGCGGGATCGATTTGGCCGCGCCGCCCCACGCCAGCAGCTCGCCGTTCTGCAGCGCGATCCAGAGCCCGATCATCACCAGCATCGTCGTGTCGATCGACTCGTCGCGCAGCGGCCGCAGCAGCACCCGCTCGCACAGCGCGCCCACAACGGCGCCCACCCCGATGGCGACGGCGATGGCCACGAAGAAGTTCATCCCGCCCAGGGCGAGCGCGGCGAACGTGGCGTAGGCGCCGAGCGTGTAGAACTCGCCGTGGGCGAAATTGACGAGGTTCATCAGCCCGAAGATGAGGGTGAGGCCGATGCCGAGCAGCGCATAGGTGCCGCCCAGCACCAGGCCGTTCACCAGGTGCTGCAGGAGCGCGTCCAACTACTTCTTGGCGAGGAAGTCCGGCAGCGCCACCTTGCCGTCCTTGATCTGGACGACGAAGATCGACGGCTTGCTCTGCCCGCTCTCCTTGCCGGCCGGCCCGTCCTTGTCGAACTTGATCGGGCCGTTGAGGCCGGTGAACGAGACCTTCCACAGCGCGGCCTGGATGGCCTTGGCCTCGTCCTTGCCGGCGATCTTCACCGCCTCGGCGATGGTGGCGATGCCGTCGTGGCCACGGAAGCCCTCGGTGAGGCCCTCGAACGGATGGCCGCGCTTGGCCCACTCGTCCACGAATGCCTTGGCCAGCTTGCCGTCGGGCATCGCCTCCGGGAACCACGGCATGAAGAAGACGATGTGATAGCTGCCCTCGGCGGCGGCGCCGGCCTGCTTGATGAGCTGGCTCGGCGACGACGAGCCGCCCGTCGTCACGATCTTGCGCCCCAGCCGCTGCTCCTGCGACTGCTTCAGCACCAGGGTGATCTGCTCCACGGCGGTGGTGAGAAACAGCGTGTCGCCGCCGGTGGACTTGATCTTGGTGATCTGCGCGTTCATGTCGGTGGCCGCCTGGTCCATGAACTCGGCGGCGCCCACCGTGGCGCCCTTCTTCTTCAGCATGTCGCCGAACGCGCCGACGGCGCCGCGGCCCCAGTCGGTGTTGACGGCCAGGAAGTCGGCGCGCTTGACGCCGAGCTTGTCGACGTACCGCTCGAGCCCGAGCGCTTCCATCTCGCTGGGCGGGCTGATGCGGAAGACCCACGGGTTGCCGCGCTTGGTGACGGAGGCGGCGCTGGACGTCTCGACCACCATCGGCACGCCGTACTCCTCGAGCTTGGGCATCGCGGCCAGGGTCATCGACGAGCCCCAGGCGCCCATGATCGCCGGCACCTTGTCGCGCACGATCAGCTTCTCGGCGGCGCTGGCGGCCTCCTTGGGGTCGGACTTGTTGTCCTCGATGACCAGCTCGACCTTGCGTCCGTTGATGCCGCCGCGCGCGTTGATCCAGTCGCGGCCGATCTCCGCACCCATGCGCACGTAGTTGCCGGAGGCGGCAACCGCCCCCGAGAGCGGCTGGATGACGCCGATCTTGATCGGGGCCTGGGCGAAGCCCGCCGGGGCCAATAGGCCACCGGCGACGAGGACAATCAGCAGTGTCGACCACCAGCGCTTCAGCATGGCCAAGCCTCCGTGAACCGACGAGTTGGCGCACATGATAACAGGCAAGCCAATTGCACGCTCCAGGGCTGACGGCCTGCACAACCCCAAAGGAGGGCGGAATGGCGCGCGCCAAGGTCAAAGCCTACAAAGAGCAGTCGTTCGACCACCTCCGTGGTCTCGACGGCATCTCGGACGACCAGATCGCCGAGCACCTGAAGCTCTACTCCGGGTACGTCCAGCAGGTGAACACGCTCAACCAGGAGCTGTTCGAGCTGCTCGGCAAGGGCAAGGCGTCCGGCAAGGATCCGGCGTTCGCCGAGCTCACCCGCCGACTGGGCTTCGAGTACAACGGCATGATCCTGCACGAGTATTACTTCTCGAACCTGCGTCGCGCGGGCGAGCCCATGCCGCCGGCCGGCTCGGGGCTGGGCCAGGCGCTCGCCGACACCTACGGGTCCGTCGCGATGTGGAAGACGGACTTCCAGGCGATGGGCGATATGCGCGGCATCGGCTGGGTCATTCTCTTCCAGGATCCGGCCACCGATCGTCTCACCAACCACTGGATCACGCTGCACCAGGATGGGGTGCCGGCCGGGTTCAAGCCGCTGCTCGTCATGGACGTGTGGGAGCACGCGTTCATGCGCGACTACAAGGCCACGGAGAAGGCCAAGTACGTCGAGGCGTTCTTCCGCAACGTCGACTGGCAAGCCGTCGAGCACCGGCTCCGCGAGGAGTCGGCGGTGCGTCCGGCGGCGGCGGCCTAGCCCGCGGTGCTCGCCCGGCGCGCCCTCGCCCTGGCGCTGCTGATGCTGCTGCCCTCCGGCTGCGCGCTGGCCGGTCGGAGCCTGGGCGGGTACGTGGACGACAAGCTCATGAAGAGCGGGGTCAAGCGCCGGCTCGCGAGCGAGCGCGCCGGCGAGCCGGGCGTCAAGGTGGACACCTTCGGCGGCACGGTCTACCTCAGCGGGACGGTGGACACGGCCGAGGAGAAGTCCGACGCCGAAATCGTGGCCTGGCGAGTGGATGGCGTCGAGCAGGTCGTCAACGACCTCGTCGTCACCCAGCCGTCGGTCGCAGTCTCGGCCTTGCCGGACTTCCGCCTCCGCCATCCGCTGACCGAGCGGCTGCCTGGCGTGGAGCGCGTGGAGCCCGGCCTCCCCGGCGGCCCGGACCTGGCGTACGACCACGGCGGCCGCGTCGTGGCCAGCGTCTACAAGGTCGCCTGGCGGGAGCTGATCGACTCCGGCCTGGCGACCCTGCCGCCCACCGGTCGGCCCATCGACCACATCTCGACGTACGCCTTGCTCGAGGGGCCGGACGTGCCGGGGCCCCACTACGCCATCGTCCTCTGGCACGTGAGCGAGCGGGACGCCGCCGCCCGGCGCTGATTCCGCAGCGACCCTGGCTATACTGGAGGCGATGCGCGCGACGCTCGCCGTCGTCCTGCTCCTCGGCGCGCTCACCAGCCCTGCGCTCGGTCGCGAGCCCCACCGTCCCGTCGAGGAGGTTCGCGCGCGCATGGAGCACCACCTGCGCGAGGTCACGCCGATCGCCGACCACTTCGAGCACGTGCTGGCCCGCGAGTGCCCCCGCTTCGCGACGCCGCAGGAGTGGCGCGTCTACCTGGACGGCGAGATCGACCGCGTCGTGCTCCTGATGGCCCATCTCGAGCAGGCCTGGATCGAGGCCAAGCAGACCGGGGACGACGAGGTGCGCCGCACCGCCAAGGCCCCACGCAAGCGCGTCGAGCAGGCGCGCGCGCTGCTCGACAAGCTCTCCGGGTGCGCCGAGGACCACGGCGCGCCGCTGTCACCGATGACGATGTGGCGGCGGATCGAGCGCGCCGTCCCCCCGCGCCAGGCCCAGATCGCGTTGCCGTAGACGCTGGGCTGGGGTATGGTCCCCGCCATGGCCAAGAACCCATTCTCGCTGGAAGGCAAGACCGCCATCGTCACCGGCGGTGGGACCGGCATCGGCAAGTCGATCGCGATCGAGTTCGCGCGCGCCGGCGCCGACGTCGCTCTGTGCAGCCGCAAGCTCGAGCACCTGGAGCCCGTCGCCAAGGCCATCCGAGACCTCGGGTGCCGGACCTTCGCCGTGGCGGTGGACGTCCGGCAGGAAGACCAGGTCAAGGGGATGGTGGAGCGCGCGGTCTCCGAGTGGGGCCGGCTCGATGTCATGGTCAACAACGCCGGCGCCTCGTTCCGGGCCAAGCCCGAGGACATCACCGTCAACGGCTGGAACACCGTGATCCAGATCAACCTGAACGGCGTGTTCCTCGGCTGCAAGTGGGCCGGCAAGCAGATGATGCAGCAGAAGACGGGTGGGGTGATCGTGAACATCTCCTCGGTCGCCGGCGTCTACGGCTCGACGATGATGTCGCACTACGGCGCCGCCAAGGCGGCGGTCATCACGCTGACCCGCGAGCTGGGCACCGCCTGGGGCCGCTCCGGCGTGCGCGTGAACTGCATCGCGCCGGGCCCGGTCGAGACGGAGGGCTACCTGGACGTGCTCAAGCAGGCCGGCCCCGACGGCAAGAAGACGTACGACAAGGTGGCGGCGCGGGTCGGCATGGGGCGCTGGGGCAAGGTGGAGGAGATCGCCTGGCCGTGCATCTTCCTGGCCTCGGAGGCCTCGTCGTGGATGACCGGCGAGACGATCGTGATCGACGGCGGCCCCTCGCCGCGGGAGATGGACGAAGGGTAGGCTAGACGGCTGCCGGGTCCTTGGGTAAGATCAATTCTTACGTTGGCGCGCGGTGACCGTAGCTCAATTGGTTAGAGCACTGGCCTGTGGAGCCGGGGGTTGTGGGTTCGATTCCCATCGGTCACCCCATCCCGAGACGGAGGTTCGTGACGGGCGCCCGTAGCTCAGGTGGATAGAGCGTTGGCCTCCGAAGCCAAAGGCCAGAGGTTCGAATCCTCTCGGGCGCACCACTGGATGCGGCACGGTGTTGGGCCGTTAGCTCAGTTGGTAGAGCAGCTGACTCTTAATCAGCGGGTCCAAGGTTCGAGTCCTTGACGGCCCACCAACACACATCGGGCGCTTCCAGAGCATCGGAAGCGCCCGTTGGAGTTTTTCGTCGCGTCAGCGAATCCGGTCTGGCCGCAGCCCACGACGCGTGTTGACCGGCCGGGGGGGCCAGTCTACGCTTGCCTCACCGTCCTCAAGTGACCGGCTGGAGACGCGAGATGCAGTGTCCCCGCTGTCGCTTCGAATCACCGTCTGACGCCGACCTTTGTCCGGATTGCTTCGTCTGGGAATACCCTTGCGCCGCTATGCCCAATGGCCGGGAAAGAAAGCCGAAAGGGGGATCACCATGTACCGGATAAGAGGGTTGTACCTGAGCGCGGTGGGCCTCGCCATTGCCGCGCTCCTGACCGCCGCTCCAGGCCGGCTCCCCGCTCAGCAGGCTGCGGAGGTCGCCATCGATGCCGACGACATCGGCGGCGTCGTGCGCGGCCCGAGCGGGCCGGAAGCCGGGGTGTGGGTGATCGCGGAGACGACCGAGCTTCCGACCAAGTACGCCAAGATGGTCGTCACCGACGACCGGGGGCGCTACGTCATTCCCGACCTGCCGACCGCGAACTACAGCGTCTGGGTGCGCGGCTACGGGCTGGTGGATTCGCCCAAGGTGCGCGCCAAGCCCGGCCAGCAGCTGAATCTCGCCGCGGTGCCGGCGCCGGACGCGCGGGCGGCGGCGCACTACTATCCGGCGATCTACTGGTACACGATGATGAAGATTCCGCCGGCGAAGGACTTCGGCGGCACGACCGATATCCCGAAGAACATCACCCAGGAGATCTGGCGCCAGCGGATGAACAACACCGACTGCATCGGCTGCCATCAGCTCGGTCAGGAATCGACGCGGACGATCCCGGCCCAGCTTGGTCAATTCAAGTCGGGTGCGGAAGCGTGGGCGCGCCGCATCGGCTCCGGCCAGACCGGCGAATTCATGATGAACCGGCTCGCGGTACAGCTCGGCGGCGTGCCGTTCAAGTATTTCGGCGACTGGACCGACCGGATCGCCAAGGGCGAGCTGCCCAAGCACAAGCCGCCGCGGCCGCAGGGTGTCGAGCGCAACGTCGTCGTCACCTCGTGGGAGTGGGGCACGGAGAAGCAGTTCACCCACGACCTGATCTCCTCGGACCGGCGCTCTCCGACCGTCAATGCCTACGGTCCGCTCTACGGCTCGCCCGAGTACTCGAGCGACGACATGCCGATCCTCGATCCGAAGACGCACAAGGCGACGTTCTTCAAGATGCCGGTCGCGGATCCGAATGCACCCGAATCGTTCGGACCACCCTTCCATGCCTCGGCCGCCGCGAAGCCGATGCAGCCATCGGCCTACTGGGGCGACGAGAAGATCTGGAGCCAGCGGGCCAACAACCACAACGGCATGTTCGACAAGAAGGGCCGGGTGTGGTTTGCCGCGGCCGTGCGCGGCATCGAGAATCCGGCCTTCTGCAAGAAGGGCTCGAACCATCCCTCGGCCGAGGTGTTCCCGGTCGAGCGCTCGGGGCGGCAGGTGTCGATGCTCGATCCGAAGACCATGAAGTACAGCTTCCTCGACACGTGCTTCGGCACCCACCACCCGCAGTTCGGCTATGACGCCGACGACACGCTGTGGTTCTCGGGCACCGGCCCGGTGGCCGGCTGGGTCAACACCCGGGTGTGGGACGAGACCGGCGACGTCGCCCAGGGCGCAGGGCTGGGCGCCATGGGTGCTCGACACCAACGGCAACGGCAAGGTCGACGAGTGGACCGAGCCGGGCCAGCCCGCGCAGCCGGGCAAGGACATGCGGATCGCGGGCTCGGGTCCCTATGCCGTGATGCCGCATCCCAGCGACGGCTCGGTCTGGTACACCTTCAACATGTTCGTCGGCCCGCCAGGCTTCATGCGCTTCGACCCCAGGACCAAGCTCTCGGAGTTCTACTCCGTTCCGAAGGGAGCCATCGGGGTGCGCGGCGGCGACATCGACAAGAACGGCGTGCTGTGGGGGTCGGGCTCGAACGGCACCCTGATCAGCTTCGACCGTAGCCGGTGCAAGGGGCCGCTCAACGGACCCACGGCGACCGGCAACCACTGCCCCGAAGGGTTCGCGTACCACAAGTATCCGGGCCCGGGGTTCGAGGGCTTCGAAAACACCAGCGCCGAGGCGAGCTACTACACCTGGGTCGACCACCACAACACGGCGGGGCTGGGCGAGAACGTTCCGATCTCGACGGCCAACCTCCAGGACGGCTTTGCGGCGCTCAAGGACGGGCGGATGATCCTGATGCGCGTGCCATACCCGATGGGCTTCTTCGCCAAGGGGCTGGACGGACGCATCGATGACCCGAACGCCGGCTGGAAGGGCCGCGGACTGTGGAGCACGAACGGCGACCGCACGCCGTGGCTGATGGAAGGCGGCAAGGGCTCGAGGCCGCGCGCCGTGCACATTCAGGTGCGGCCCGATCCGCTGGCGAAGTGAGCGGATCGCTCGAGTCTGGACGGAGTGCGGGGGCTTCCGGAACACCGGGGCCCCCGAAACCCCTTGCCCGCCGAACTGGGCGACGCCCTTCAGCGCCGCAGCGCACACGATGGGATGCTCAGGCATCGTCATGGCGAGCGAACTAGGACCGAGCAGCCGGTCGGTCACGTACTACGTGCGCAAGGTAACGACGTGTAGGTCATCCCGCTGAATCTCCTCCGCGCGGCGCACGAGTGCCTCCTCATTGTCCTGCGCCCGGATGAAGCGACCTGACAGGGCGTCCGCCCGCCCTGAGACCAAGAAGAGCAGCATCTGGGCGCAGCGGTCGATCGACGTGTCCCGCCCCTGGCTCAGGAGCCCGCGGAACCTGTCCCCGACCTCCTTGGGTACCTCTGGTGATGCGGTCAGATGCGCCAGCATCGACGTGCGGACCACCCCGGGGTGGAACGCGAACACCACAACCCCCTGCGCCTGTATGTCGGCTGCCAGGCATTTCGTCCACTGCGTCAATGCGGCCTTCGTGGCGCAGTAGGCGCTCATTTGTGGGAGCCGATTGAATCCGGCGCCGCTGGAGACATTGACGATCCGGCCTCGTCTGCGCGTGACCATGCCAGGGAAGACGGCTCGCGCACACAGGAAGGGTCCCCGCACGTTGATTTCAAAGGTGCGCCACCAATCTGCGGGATCCACGTCCCAGTCGTTGCCGAGAGGTCCCACCGCACCGGCGTTGTTCACCAGAATGTCGACCGGACCGAGCTGAGACTCAGCGATGGCCACCACATTGGCCACCGCGTCGGGATCGGCCACATCGCCGGGCACCGCCAGCGCGCGCCCGCCGGCGCGACCGACCATGTCCACGGTCTCTGCCAGATGCTCTGCCGTGCGTGCCATCACGGCCACACGGGCGCCCGCTTTGGCGAGCGTCAGCGCAAAGGCGCGGCCGAGGCCTCCGCCTCCTCCCGTCACGAGCGCAACCTGACCAGTCAGGTCGACCGGCGGGTCGCCAGCGTCAGTGCTCACAGTGTGAGCCTCCTACGGATGAAAGTCGGCGTGCGACGAGCGCGGAGCCGCCGGCCGTCGGCGTTCATTTCCACCGCGTGCGATCTGCCGGCGCATCTCCAGGGCGCGCCGCAGCACGGGCTTCACCTCCAGCCACGCCTCGTGACCGCCGTATGTCGACTCTCACATGGGCCGGCCACGTGATGTTTCGTTCGGTCTCCGGCAGTCCCGGGCGTTGTATCTTCGCGCGCAAACTCTTACCGCCGTGGAGTGCTGCCGGATGGGTCACCACCTCCCACTCGAGTTCGTGGTCCGTGAACCGATCGCCTGTCTGGATCTCCATCGGCAAGAGGGAGAGCGCCGGAGTGTCTCCGCTCTGAGCCCGTTCCGTCTTGGCCTGCCGCTGCGGGGACTTGACGGGCTTCTGCTTCACTCAATCACCTGATCCACCGGCGCCGGCAGGGCCGGGCGCCGGTCATTCGCAAACACGTGAAGCCTGCTAGCTGCCGAAGGTCCTCGTGAACATCTCCTTGAAGCCCGGGCCGACGTCACCCTGCCCAATCTGCTTGGCGCCTTGCTCGACACGCCTGGTCGCCTGATCCACCTTCGTTCTGTCGGCGGCGGCGGCCACGCCACAGGCCAGCCCCACGACCAGAACAAATACCCGAGACAGACCTAGCCAGCGAGGTCAGCAGGAAGCGGCGTCGGTCCATCCTAGGGATGGTGGGGCGGATGGGTCAGAAGGTCAATCGCCGCGCGCAGTGGCGTTCCGTACCCGACCTGATCGCGGTCGGCCGAATCCTTGAGCGGGAAGAGAATCGACGTCTTGAACGCGCTGCCGAAGCATGAAGCTTGCGCTGATTTGCGCTAACCGACCACGGCAATGGCCGCGCTGAGACTTCCCCGGCGCGCCGTCAGTCCCTTTGAGCGATGTGGCCCGGGCGCTCGGGCCCGGAGCGCGGCCCCGGAAGCATGCTTTGCGCCGCCTGGGTTCACCGACCCTGGTCAGAATCGGAGTCGTCGCCGTCCACAGGTCGTGCGGCGTTCGCCAGGATGTAGTCGGCGATTTGGGCGCCCACCACCGCCGTGGCATTGCTCGCGCCGCGGAAATGCATGCCGCCGTAGGTGCGGGCATCGATGCCTTCCTGCGCCATGTCCGAGATGCGCGTATAGGGCCGCGGCTGGACTCCACCCTCCGGAGGTCCGGGGAAGACGGTGTTGAACGCGGGGTGAAGCTCGAACACGTTTGCGTCGCCGAAGAAGTGCTGGAGCACGCGGCTACCGGAGCCGTGCGATCCCGGGTGCGAGGCCGGGTACTCGGGGTGATTCGGTGTCGTGATGAGCGGAACCCAGCCGGGGATCGCGGCGGTGTCAGAGTTGCCGTCGAGTTCCGCCTTCGGGATGGCGAGGATCGGCCGCCAGGTGACATCTGAGGGATTCATGCCGAAGTCGCGCTTGGCGCGGAACACGGTCACCGACGTGTCGTGCAGCGCGATGGCGAGGAGCGCGAAGATGCGGGAGCTCTTGCCGCGCGAGATCTTGCGAGCCTTGGCGATCTGAATCGCCGCCTCGACATAGTCGCTGGTGACATAGCCGTTGAAGAAGAACGCGATATGCGTTTTGTCCAACGTCCGCCGGGAGCCGGTCTTCACGCCCAGCGTCGCCAGCTCGTTGAAGCTGGCGGCGTAGGCCGCGCTGTCGAGGGTCGTCCACGGCCGCGGAAAGGCCGACTGGAACTGGGTGTTGCTGGTCAGCACGAAGGGCGCGATGAAGGAGATGTTGCCCGGTGACATGCTGGCACCGGTCGCGGACTCCCACTGGCCGACCCCTGCCCCGGCGCCGTTGAACGGCGGCACGGGGTTGCTGAAGCCGTCGGTCGCCCGCCACGCCAGGACTTGGTTCGCGACGCTCTCGCCCCAGTCGATGCCGCGCTGGACCTCCGCTCGGTCGTCGCCATTGAACTCGGCGAGAGACAGAGCGCGCTGGATGTCGAACCGGGCCCGCTGCGCGGGATAGAACGCCTTCAAGGTGACATAGGCAGCCTGCACCACCGCCGCGCGGCGATGGGCTCCTGGCGGCGCGGTCTGGGTCACGAAGAGGGGCGTGTATTTCCGGCGGACGCCGTTGTGGGCGTCGAACATCGCGGTGTTCAGGGTCGCCGCCATGCGCATGGTCTGCGGATTGCCGAGGGTGCTCGGGACGATCGCATCGAGCATCACCTGGTTCCACACCAGGGTCTCATCGACAACGGGCTCGGCCGAAACGCTGTCGAAGCGCGTGGTGGAGAGAAGCAACGCCACACCGAGCGAGAGAAGAGTGAGCCGACGAATCAGAGCCATGGCCGCCTCCTGATCGTAACGAGGTCGCGTTTGCGCGAGTGACGGAGCCGCAGGGGATCGGTTCCCACGCATCCCCTTGTACGGGGGTGGGCGTTCGCGATCCGTAGAGGTCGGCGTCAAAAATCGCATCAAAGGCCGCATGGCTGCCTCGCGGGGGTCGTGCTATCGTTCGCCACACAGTCGGGCTATGGCGCGTCTCAATCTGACTCTCCTGGGCGGGTTCCAGGGTCGACTCGGCGCGGCGGCGCCCTTGACGTTGCCGACCCGGAAGAGTCAGGCACTCCTCGCGTTCCTTGCGCTCCCTCCCGGCCGATCGCATCCGCGGGCGAAACTGGCCTCCCTGCTCTGGGGTGGCATGCGGGAGCCGCAGGCGAGGAGCGGCCTTCGGCAGTCACTCTTCACGCTGCGGAAGGCCGTGGATGTGGAGCCGCCGGCCTTACTGATCGACGGTCAGATCGTTGCCCTGAACCCGACCTCCGTCGACGTGGACGTGGTCGAGTTCGAGCGGCAGGTCGCCGACGGCACGCCGGCCGCCCTCGAACGTGCGGCCGCCCTCTATCGCGGCGAGCTACTCGAAGGCCTCGCCCTCCAGGAGGCGCCGTTCGAGGAGTGGATCCTCGCGGAGCGCGAGCGACTGCACGAGCTGGCTCTCGAAGCGCTGGCGAAGCTCCTCGGTCACCAGCGCGCAACGGGCGCGACGGAGGCGGCGTTACAGACGGCGCTCCGGCTCCTCGCCCTCGACCCGCTGCAGGAGCCTGTCCATCGTGCGGTCATGCGTCTCTATTTCGAGCTGGGCCGGCGGGCGTCTGCGCTTCGGCAGTACCAGATGTGTATCGGCGCCCTGCAGCGTGAGCTCGGCGTCGAGCCGGAGACGACGACGAAGCAGCTGTATCAAGAGATCCTTCGTCAGCGGCCACCGCACGCGACCGCAAACGTGGAGAGCCCGGCGCCGGCGCAGGTGGTGCCAGCCGACGTGCCGCGCCTGCCCCACGAGACCCTGCCGCGCGAGCTGCCGCTCGTCGGGCGCGAGGCGGAGATCAACCGGCTCCGGGAGGTTCTGAACCGGGCGTGGGCGGGACACGGCCAGGTCGTGGCAGTGATCGGCGAGGCGGGCGTCGGCAAGAGTCGCCTGCTGGCCGAGGTCGCCGCCGAGACAGCTGCGCGCGGGGGCCGCGTGCTCGTAGGGCGCTGCTACGAGGCCGAGCAGATCCTGCCGTTCGCCTCGTGGGTCGACGCGTTTCGCGCCGGCCACCTCGCTGGAGAAAGGGAGGTCCTCGAGGGCCTCGATCCTGTCTGGCGGAAGGAGCTGGCCCGCCTCCTGCCTGAGCTGGGCGCTCCTGGGCGCGGACCCGATCAGGGTCCGGTGGACTATCGCCAGCTCTTCGAGAGCGTGACGCAGCTCGTCCGGCATCTGGTCCTGCACCAGCCGGTGATGCTGATCCTCGAGGATCTCCACTGGGGCGATGAGATGAGTCTCCGCCTCCTGTCGTTCGTCGGGCGTCGACTTCAGACCTGGCCCATCCTCGTGATGGGCACCGCCCGCGAGGAGGATCTGGCCGGCGCGCCAATCCTGCGCCGGACGCTCGAAGATCTTGCCCGCGACAAACGCCTCACGGAGGTGCGCCTGGCGCCGCTCTCCAAGGAAGAGACGCTCACGCTCGTCAGAACGCTCTCAGGGGCGGAGGGCGACGAGGCCGTGATGACCGGACTCGCGGAGCAGGTCTGGATCATCAGCGAGGGCAACCCGTTCGCGGTGGTCGAGACCGTGCGCGCGCTTCCGGAAGGGGACGTGGCCGACTCATCGACGAAGCTCGCCGTCCCGGAGCGAGTTCGCGACCTCATCGCCCGGCACCTGGAATCGCTGAGTGAGCGTGGCCGGGATCTGACGACCGTCGCCGCCGTTATCGGACGGGAGTTCGACTTTGCACTCCTCCGCCGCGCGGCAGGCCTCGAGGAGAACGAAGCCGCGGAGTCACTGGAGGAGCTGGTGCGGCGCCAAATCTTGCAAAATGTCGGCGAGCGGTTCGACTTCACCCACGATCGGATCCGCGAGGTCGCCTACGGTCGCCTTCTCCGGGAGCGCCAGCGGGCGCTGCACGCCCGGATCGCGGATGTCATGGAGAGGCTGTACGCGGACCGGCTGGCCGAGCAGGTGGAACGGCTCGCGCACCACGCTGCCCGTGGTGAGCTCGGAGAGAAGGCGGTGGGTTACCTCCGCCAGGCCGGCGCGAAGGCATTCGCGAACTCGGCCCACACCGATGCGCTGGCCTACTTCACGCGGGCGCTCGAGCTTCTCGGCAAGCTCGCCCCGGGAGGTGCGCGAGACCGTGAGGAGCTGTCGCTGCGACTTGCCCTCGGGCCGGCACTCCAGGCGACGCGAGGCTACGCCACGCCGGAGGTCGAGCAGAACTATGCGCGAGCCCGGCTGCTCGCTGATGAGGTCGGCGCGCCGGTCCAGCAGTTCCAGGCGCTGTGGGGGATATGGCTGGTGGCATCGCACCGAGCGAGCGCGGGCAGTGCGCTCGAGCTGGGACGAGAGCTCCTGGCACTCGCCGAGCGTCTCGACGACCCGGCACTCCTGCTCGAGGGCCACCACGCGCTCTGGCCGGTGCTCGTGTGGCTCGGGAGCGCGGACGCCGCGCGTCGCCACCTGGATCAGGGGATGGCGCTCTACGACAGGGCACGGCACCAGAGCCACGCGTTCGTCTATGGCGGCCACGACCCCGGCGTATGCTGCCGGAAGGTCGCCAGCTGGGCTTCCTGGATCCTCGGCTACCCGGCCCGGGGCCTCGAGGAGAGCGTCGCCTCGCTCAGGCTGGCCAGGGACCTCGATCATCCCCTGAGCATCATTGTCGCGCTCGTGTGGGCGTGTGTGTTTCGCGATCTGCGGCGAGAAGTCCACGAGATCGGGGAGCACGCTCGCGCCTTGATCACCCTCTCGACCGAGCATGAGGCTTCACAGTGGCTCGCGGCGGGGACGATCATCGATGGGGCCGTCCGTGCCGAGCTCGGCGAGGGAGAGGTGGCGATCGCCCAGATCAGACGTGGGCTCGCGGCCTACGGATCGACCGGAGCGCACCTGTTCGTGCCGTACTTTCTCTCCCTCTTGGCCCGTGCCTGCCTGAAGCTCGGCGAGCCTCGCGAGGGACTGCGCGTCATCGGCGAGGCGCTGGAGAGGGCCCGCACTACGGGTGAGCTTGTTTGGGAGGCTGAGCTGCTTCGGCTCGAGGGAGAGCTGCGCCTCGCCGGGCCTCCGGAGGACCTTGCCGGTGCCCGGGATTGCTTCCGCCGGGCTATCGAGGTCGCTCGGCGGCAGAAAGCACGGTCCTGGGAGCTGCGCGCAGCCCTGAGCCTCGCGCGCCTCCTCGCCGCCGAGGGAGAGCGCGATGAGGCACGCCGAACCCTTGCCGATGTCTACACTTCGTTCACCGAAGGCTTCGACACCGCCGACCTTCGAGAGGCGGGGGCTCTCCTGGAGGAGCTCACGAGGCGATAGCGGGACATTCTGGCTGAATCGACAGGCTCATATGTTCACCTCGCGCGCAAAACGCTGAAGCGGTGTGAGAATCTCAGGATCTTCCGTGTAAGCGTAGATCGCTTGCCGGGCCGTCTCATGGGGAGTCAACCGGAACAGGCGATCAAACGGTGGCTCAAAAGTCCAAACGGTGTAGTTGAGCCCCGGCAATCGATCGGCGCAGCGACGAAAAACCTCGCGGGCGCCACCGGCATCGGGCTCGGGCTCGATGAAGATGATGTTACGAAAGGTCTTTCTCAGCTCGCTGACCTTCTCGGCGAGGCGCTCGTTGAGCATCCGCTCGCGGAGCTTCGGATCGTTCGCGAACTTCAATACTGTGAACCCCTGGGTCCGCCACGGGATCAGGGTTTCGAACGTTGACTCGGTGAACAGCACATCAATCGGCAGGGGCTGTGGGCTCCATGCGTCGGCGATCTGCGTGGCCGAAAGGTCGAAGAAGTCTGTCCGCAGGAGACGTCGCGTAAAGCGCCCTTCGAAGACCTCGTCCGGCAGCATCGTCGTCCGCGCGTCTTCGAGGGGCAGCTCGGTGCCCATGCAATCGATGCCACTGCGAAGGAAATAGAATAGATACCGACCATGTGTGTATCCGGCGTGGAAGACAGTCTTCACTCCGGCATCCGCGAACCAGCGTGTGATGAGGTACGACGCCTGGTGGCCACGCTCGAGCGGCGGCTTATGGGACTTCCGGAATTGGTCGAAGGCGCTGGCCGAGCGCCGCGCCGCCAGGTACTCAGGCGTCCTGAACATCGGATGGCGGATCGCCATGTCCGGCCACGGCTCGATCCCAAGATAGAGACGCGCATACGCCTTGAGCCTGGGCGGTATCAAGCCCTTGATAGCTCCCGGGACAAGCTGCCGAAGCAGATGTCCTGGTCTGGTTAGTAGTGAAGGCATGTGTCCTCCATCCGTGCGAGTCCTTACGGCGACGCCTCGCCCCTGATCTCGCCGATCTTGCGGTCGCGGTCGCTCGACAGCCTCTCCAGATCGCGCCGCAGATGCTCGTTCAGCAGCTCGACCTCCTCACGGGTCGCAGCCGTGCGGAGCGCGGCCCGGTGGAGAATCTCCCGCTCGGCGGTCTTTGCCGTGAAGACCTGACGGACTTCGGCGATGGCAGCCTTCTGGGCGTCGGTGAGCGGGCGCTCATCGACGTTGGCCTCCTTGTCCTTCTGCCGGAGGCGCTGCATTGCCAGTTCGAACGCGCTCTTGGGGGCGTCGTCGGACATCGGCTGCAGTGTAGCAGGGGCAGGGGTGTCGGGTGCGGCCGGATGGTTCCACGTTGGTTCCCGCGCCGCCGCCTTCTGTCCGACGCGGGGCGAAGGAAGAAGAGAGCGCCGCCCCGGCCACGATGAGGTTGGCGACGACCACCGGAACCGCGTCGATGGCCATCCCGTACATCACCCAGAGCAGCGCGGCCGCGGCCTGGATGCGCCTGAGGGTCAGCGGTCGGCGGAAGAAATAGGAGCTCGCGAACACGGCCGTCGCGAGCCATCCGATGAGGGTGAGGCTCATCTCACGCCAGCGTCGGAAGACGGTCGCGAGGGTGACCCAGTCCGTGCGGGCCTTGTTCCACTCTTGCAGAGCCAGCCCCTGGGAGGCGAAGAGCTGGCGGATCCGCGCGGCGTCCCAGCCAACCACGTCCTCGAGGACGGGCACCAGGACGCTGAGGGCGTTGTCGCTGATGACGGTCCGTCGCGCGATTCGCGCAATGTGCTTGGCCTCCGACACCGCGATCGTGAAGCCATTGCCGCTGTTGACGTGCAGCATGACGTGGATATCGGAGCTGCCGTCACCGACGTAGACCGTCCGGTCGGGGCCGACCTGCAGCTGGCTCGCGAGCGCCTCCAGGATGGCGACCTTGCCGTAGCCGGCCGGGACCTTCGTGACTGCGCAGATCTCGCCGGAGGTCGGGTCGTACTCGCACTCCGCGCCGTAGATGTGGTCCGGGGGAACGATGCCCTCGAGGGCGGACTCGACCACCGCCCTGGGCGCGGCCGAGATGACGTAGAACGAGAAGTGATACTCGTCGGCGCCAGCCTCGAGCGACTCGACGAAGCGCTTGATGTCCTTCTTCAAGCGCACTTGCTTGCCGGTCTCGATCAGATGCTCGCGGCGTACGCACCGGAACTCGGGATCGTGGCGAAGGAGATATGCGAGCTCGGCGCCCTGCTGCACCAGGTGGATCGTCCGAGAGACCGGCACACCTTCTCGCGAAAGTTTGGCACGCCGATCAGCTCGCTGAGGACCAGCCCGGAATCGTTGAAGCTCAGCGTCTGATCGAAGTCGCTGGCGATGAGGTAGTGGCCGGGCGCTGCCGTTCTGGTGGACATGTTGATTCCCCCGCCCTTTGGATGCAGGGATGACGCCATGCGTCGCCGTCGTGGTGTTCACGGGTGTTCCGTCTGGCTGAGCGCGGCCCGGCCTGCTATTTCCGTGGGCATGCGCCCAACGATTCGGCAGCGGAGATTCCCGGGCGGATCGGACTACGGCCTGCGGTTTGCTGCGAGCGCGCGGTAGCGCGCCGGGCTGACGCCGAAGGTGGCCCTGAATATCCGCGAGAGATGCGCCTGGTCGGCGAAGCCGGCGGCCAGCGCCACGTCGGCCAGCGCTCGGGTCCGCCGAGGGCGCGGCCGTCGAGACGGAGCGGCGGGGCCACGCCGCCGCAGGACGGGTCGGCGTCGAGGAGTGCCTCGGCCAGAGCGAGGATCAGGCCGTCGATCGCCAGCGGTTCCGGGCCGAGCCGGAACGCCGCCTCGATCGCGGACGCCGGCGTCTCGTTCGCCGTCACCGGTTCGCGCACGAAGGGCAAGGCGCAGGGACGCCCGGGGATCGCGCGAGCGGCCTCGTGGACATCATGACATCGGAACAGGCGGTCGCGTTCCTGCTCTTCGCGGTGGTCGCCGCGGGCACGCCGGGGCCGAGCAACCTCCTGTTGACGGCGACGGGCGCCCAGGTCGGCGTGCTGCGCGGACTCCCTTGCCTGTTCGGGGTCGCCAGCGGCATGGGAGTGATGATGTTCGTCGTGGCGTTCGGACTGGGCAGCGTCGTTCTCGCGAATCCCACCGTGTTGCGGGCACTCAACTGGACTGGCGCCGCCTTTCTCCTGTGGCTGGCCTGGAGGATCGCGACCGAGGATCGCAGCGACGCGGTAGCCGGGAGACAGCCGGTCGGCTTCATCGGCGCGGCGGCGATCCAGTGGATCAACCCGAAGTCCTGGCTGGTCTGCGCCAGTGCCGCCGGCACCTACCTCAACGCCGGGTCCGGCAGCGCGCCGGGGCAGGCGGTGGCGTTCGGCGCCCTGTTCATCCTGGCGTCCCTGCCCTGTTGCTTCGTGTGGCTCGCCTTCGGCGCCACCGCGCAGCGCTCTCTACGCACCGAGCGCGCCCGGCGGACGTTCAATGTCGCCATGGGCGTGCTCCTGGCCGGATCGGTTGTCCTGATCGTGATGTAGCGAGGCGGCCAATGGCATTGCGGCGGCGATTGGACGCCGAACGCTTCAGGGTCCCGGGCCATGCGCCGGGGATAATGTGCTCGGAAGTGTCGAAACCGCCTCCCGTCGTTCGACTACACGTGGAAGACGAAAGGCAGTGGAGCGATGGAGACCGGCAACACACAACAGGAGTCGATGATGAATACCGCGCCGGAGAAGGAACACCAGTGGCTGCAGAAGCTCGTCGGCGAATGGACCTCCGAGGCCGAAGCGACGATGGAGCCGGGCAAGCCCCCGGAGAAGTGCATGGGGACCGAGAGCGTGCGATCGCTCGGGGGCCTCTGGATCGCTGGCCGAGGGCCAGGGCGAGATGCCCGGCGGTGGGGCCGCGACGACGCTGATGACGCTCGGCTACGACCCGCAGAAGAAGCGGTTCGTGGGCACCTTCATCGGCGTCGATGATGACCCACCTCTGGGTGTACGACGGCGCCCTCGATGCGGCCCAGAGAGTGCTGACGCTCGACGCCGAGGGGCCCAGCATGGCCGCCGAGGGGAAGATGGCGAAATACAAGGACGTGATCGAGTTCAAGAGCGACGACCACCGGGTGCTGACATCGCACATGCTGGGCGATGACGGGAAGTGGCACCTGTTCATGACGGCGAACTATCGGCGGAACAAGTAGCTGTACGGAGGGCCAGGAGTCGTCAGGTCTCGCGCGGTCCCGGCGGCCGGACTTCGCGCAGCCGCCGCTCGAGAAATCGGCGCTCGCTGTCGTTGGTGACCAGCGCGAGCGCTCGCGCGTAGCTCTCCGCCGCTTCCGTCGAGGAGCCGAGGCGGCGCAGCAGGTCGGCGCGCGCGGCATGCAGCAGGTGATAGCCGTCGAGATCGCCGGTGGCGGCGAGCGCGTCGATGAGCGCGAGCGCCGGCGCGAGGGCCGTCCACCATCGCGACCGCCACCGCGCGGTTCAGCGACACGATGGGCGAGGGCTGCAGGCGCTCGAGAAGGTCGTAGAGGCGGACGATCTGCGGCCAGTCCGTCTCCTCGGCGCGCGCCGCCTGGCAATGCAGGGCCGCGATCGCCGCCTGCAGCGCGAACGGGCCGGGGCCGCCGCGAAGCGCCTCCTCGACCAGCGGCAGCGCCTCGGCGATCTGCGCGTGATTCCAGCGGCGGCGATCCTGCTCCTCGAGCACGACGAGATCGCCGGCCGCGTCGAGACGCGCCTCGCGCCGCGAATCGTGCAGCAGCATGAGCGCGAGGAGCGCCGTCGCTTCCGCCGGCGGCTGCGGCGCCATCAGCGTCCGCACCAGGCGCCCGAGACGGATGGCCTCGGCGCAGAGGTCGGTCCGCACGAGCGGCTCGCCGCGCGTGGCCGCGTAGCCTTCGTTGAAGATGAGATAGATCACCGTCAGCACGGCGTCGAGCCGCGCGGGCATGTCGTTCGTGTCGGGCACGGTGTACGGAATGCCGCGCGTCGCGAATCTTGCGCTTCGCGCGCACCAGCCGCTGCGCCATCGTCGCTGCCGGCACGAGAAACGCGCGCGCGATCTCGTCGGTCTCGAGGCCGCCCAGCGTGCGCAGCGTCAGCGCGACCTGCGCCTCGAGCGCCAGCGCCGGGTGGCAGCAGGTGAAGATCAGGCGCAGGCGATCGTCGGGGATCTCGCTCGGGTCGTAGTCCGGCTCCTCGACGGTCCGGCTCAGCTCCGGCCGCGGCGTACGACGTCGAGCTTCTCCGCGAAGCGCGTCCGGCGGCGGATGCGGTCGATGGCCTTGTGCCGGGCCGTCTGGATGATCCAGGCGCGCGGGAACTCGGGGACGCCGGAGGCCCGCCACTGGTCCACGGCGGCCGCAAAGGCTTCCTGCGCCGCCTCTTCGGCCACGTCGAAGTCGCCGACCGAGCCGGATCAGGGTGGCGACGATCCGGCCCCAATCGGAGCGATAGACCGCGTCGACGGCCGCGGTGGCGTCCTGGGCATGCATCGATGGTAAATAATTTACGCCGGGTGTCGATCCGGGCGCCCGCCGTTCGACTTACAGATGGAGGGACCCGTGAAATACATGCTGCTGATTTACCGCGACGAGCAGGCCTGGAGCACGCTCAGCGTGACCGAGCGCCAGCAGATCTATGCCGAGACCCTGGCGCTTTCGGAGGAGCTCACGGCGCGCGGGCAGTACCTGGGCGGCGCGCCGCTGCACCCGACGCCGACGGCGACCAGCGTCCGGGTGCGCGACGGCAAGCGGCTCGTGACCGACGGTCCGTTCGCGGAGACCCGCGAGCAGCTCGGCGGCTACATGCTCATCGACGTCAAGAATCTCGACGAGGCCATCGCCATCGCCGTCCGAGTGCCGTTGGCCCGCACGAGCACCGTCGAAGTCCGGCCGGTGAGGGACGGCGCGCCGACCTAGCGGAAAGGGCACCATGCTCAAGAGGATCTTCATAGCGCTTGCGGTGATCGTGGTCGTTCTCGCCGGTGTCGTGGCCATGCAACCCGCCGAGTTTCGCGTCACCCGGACCACCACCATCGCCGCCCCGGCGCCGGCGGTATTCGCCCAGGTGAACGATTTCCACAAGTGGGAGGCCTGGAACCCGTGGGCGAGGCTCGACCCGACGATGAAGCACACGTACGAGGGCGCGCCCGCGGGAACCGGGGCGATCTACGCGTGGGCCGGCAACGGCGAGGTGGGCGAGGGCCGCATGACGCTGACCGAGAGCCGCCCGAGCGATCTGATCAGGATCAGGCTCGAGTTCCTGAAGCCGTTTGCCGGCACCAGCATGGCGGAGTTCACCTTCAGGCCGGCGGGCAATGACACCGTCGTGACGTGGAGCATGGCCGGCACGAACAATTTCATCGCCAAGGCCGTCGGCCTGGTCATGAACATGGACACGATGATCGGCGGCCAGTTCGAGAAGGGGCTGGCCCAGATGAAATCCGTGGTCGAAGCGGATCCCAAGCTCAAAGGGTGAGCGATGACATACCACACGATCGTGTCGCGAGAGGAATGGCTCGAGGCGCGCAAGGCGCATCTGGCCCGGGAAAAGGAATTCACGCGGCTGCGCGATCAGCTGAGCGCCGAGCGGCGCGCGTTCAACTTCGACTATGACGTCTCGTTCACGAAGGACGCGATGGCGAAGGGCGCGGTGTACTATAACTTCGGCCGGCGCGAGTTCCCGAGCGAGGAAGCCCCCGGCATCAGCGTCTTCTACCGGGACGAGCTGGGCGAGATCTTCCACACGTATTCCGCCTACGCGCGCGGGCTCGACCTGTTGGTGGGCGCGTACAACTACCTCGACCTGGTGCCGAAGGGCCGCGACGAAGACGCCCTGCCCTTCACGATGGCGTGGGTCCGCCACCACGATCGGTACGGCGACGGAGCGGAAAGGAGTGCAGGATGAGCGGGGTACGGGTCCTGGTCGGTACGCGCAAGGGGGCGTTCGTCCTGACGTCGGACGGAATGCGCGACCGGTGGGACGTCAGCGGTCCCCACTTCGGGGGCTGGGAGATCTACCACCTCAAGGGATCGCCCGCTGACCCGAATCGGCTGTACGCGTCGCAGTCCAGCGGCTGGTTCGGGCAGGTGATCCAGCGCTCCAACGACGGCGGCAAGACGTGGGAGCCGGTGGGCAACAAGTTCGTGTACGACGGCGTGACCGGCACGCACCTGTGGTACGACGGCACGCCGCACCCCTGGGAGTTCGCGCGAGTCTGGCATCTCGAGCCGTCGCTGACCGATCCGGACACGGTCTACGCCGGGGTCGAGGACGCCGCCTTGTTCCGCTCGACCGACGGCGGCCAGACCTGGCAGGAGCTGCCCGGACTGCGCGGCCACGAATCCGGACGCTTCTGGCAGCCGGGGGCGGGCGGGATGTGCCTGCACACGATCCTGCTGGACCCGAGCCATCCCGGGCGGATCTTCGTCGCCATCTCGGCGGCGGGCGCGTTCCGGAGCGACGACGCCGGCACGACGTGGCGGCCGATCAACCGCGGCCTCCAGTCCGAAGGCATCCCCGACCCGAAGGCCGAGGTCGGCCACTGCGTTCACCGCATCGCGATGCACCGGTCGCGTCCGGGCGTGCTGTTCATGCAGAAGCACTGGGACGTCATGCGCAGCGACGACGCCGGCGAGTCGTGGCGCGAGGTCAGCGGCAACCTGCCGACGCGACTTCGGGTTCCCGATCGACGTGCACGCGCACGAGCCGGAGACCATCTACGTCGTGCCGATCAAGAGCGACTCGGAGCACTATCCGCCCGACGGCAAGCTGCGCGTGTACCGCAGCCGGACCGGCGGCAACGAGTGGGAGGCGCTCACGAAAGGCCTGCCGCAACGCGACTGCTACGTCAACGTGCTGCGCGACGCGATGGCCGTCGACGCGCTCGATCCGTGCGGCGTGTACGTCGGCACCACCGGCGGGCAGGTCTACGCTTCGGCCGACGCCGGGGACAGCTGGGACGCCCATCGTCCGTGACCTTCCGGCCGTGGTGTCCGTCGAGGTCCAGACGTTGCCATGATCCGGGTCGTGCTCCCCGCGCATCTGCGGACGCTCGCGCACGTCGACGGCGAGGTGAAGCTCGACGTCGACGGTCAGGCCACGCAGCGCTCGGTCCTCGACGCGCTCGAGACTCGCTATCCGATGCTGCGCGGCACGATCCGCGACCAGGTGACCCACCAGCGCCGCGCGTTCTTGAGGTTCTTCGCCTGCGAGCAGGATCTGTCCCACGAACCGCCCGACGCCCCGCTGCCCGACGCGGTCGCGACCGGGGCCGAGCCGTTCCTGGTCGTGGGCGCCATGGCGGGCGGCTAGGAGCGAAGGAGATCGATGATGACGTATGCGCTGTGGATCGTTCAGGGGCTGCTGGCGGCTCTCTTCCTGTTCGCCGGTGGGGTGAAGCTGGTCCTGCCGCTCGAGCAGCTGGCGGGACCGGTGCCGCTGCCGGGCCTGTTCATCCGGTTCATCGGCGTGGTCGAGGTCCTCGGCGCGATCGGCCTGATCCTTCCCGGCCTCCTGCGCATTCGGCCGGGTCTGACACCGCTGGCCGCCGCCGGGCTGGTGATCATCATGGCCGGTGCGACGGTGATCTCGCTGGCGAGCGGGCCCGTCGCGCCGGCGTTGATCCCGCTGCTGGTGGGGCTCCTCTCGGCCTTCGTCGCCTACGGCCGCTGGCGGCTGGCGCCCCATGGCGGCGCGTCTCATCCGGCAACGCTCCAGCCCGCGCGCTGAGAGCGGCACCGCCGCCGCCCGGAAACAGCCGTCGGAAGTACAATCGTTCTCGGTGTCGATCCCGCCGCCGCCGTTCGTCTCTACAGTAGAAGGAGCGCACGACGATGCGATTCATGATGCCGATCAAGGCCGGCGTGCTGCTCGATGCCGAGGGGCTCCACGCGAGCTCGAAGCACGACCGTGGCGACGCTGATCCTGGTCGAGGAGTGCGACTTCTGGACCTCGGCCGACCAGGCCATCGACGACTGAGGGGACGGCAATGAAGATCTTCTACGGCTGGGTCGTCGTCGGCGTGGGCATCGTCGTGACCTGCGTCGGGTTCGGCGCGATGCTCTCCCTCAGCGTCTTTCTTCAGCCCATGGCCGCGGCGATGGGCTGGTCCCGCACGGGCATCGCGACGGCCGCGCTGCTCAACTTCCTCTGCATGGGCGTCGGCGCATTCGCCTGGGGCACGCTCTCCGATCGCCTGGGCACGCGCACCGTCGTCCTGTGCGGGGGTGTTCTCCTCGGCCTCGGGATGGTCCTGGCCAGCCAGGCGAGCACCCTCCTGCAGTTCCAGCTCCTGTACGGCGCGGTCGTCGGCGTGGCGTCGGGGAGCTTCTACGCGCCGCTGATCTCGACGACCACGCGCTGGTTCACGCGGCATCGCAGCCTGGCCGTCGCGCTGGTCTCGGCGGGACTGAGCGTTGGCTCGACGGTGATGGCGCCGCTCGCGCGCTGGATGATCACCACCTACGACTGGCGCACGGCCATGCTCGCGATCGGCGACCTCGTATGGCTCGTGATCATTCCGGCCGCCTTCCTCGTGCGCAATCCGCCGACGCCGCCGGCGGCCGCCGCTCCGGCGGCCTCGGCCGGCGGCCCCGAGCTCACGATCGGACAGGTCGTGCGCACGCCGCAGTTTGCCGCCATCGCGCTCACGCATTTCGCGTGCTGCGCGGCGCACTCGGGGCCGATCTTCCACATGGTCACCCACGCGATCGATCGCGGGGTGCCGGTGATGGCCGCCGCCACCGTGCTGAGCGCGGCCGGCCTGGCGTCGTTGACCGGCAAGATCGGCTGCGGGATCTTCGCCGACCGCGTCGGCGCCAGGCGGACGCTCGTGGCCGGCCTCGCGCTCCAGGCCGTCGCGATCAGCCTCTACCTGTTCACCGGTGGAGTCGCGAGCTTCTACGCGCTCGCGCTCGTGTTCGGCTTCGCGTACGGCGGGGTGATGCCGCTCTACGCCATCCTCGTGCGCGAGTATTTCGGCGAGCGGGTCATGGGCGCCGCCTTCGGCGCGGTGTCCCTGGCGGCCACCGTCGGGATGGCGCTCGGGCCGTGGGCCGGCGGCTGGCTGTTCGACGCCCTCGGGAGCTACGCGTGGATGTTCATCGGCTCGTCGGCGATCGGCCTCGGGGCCGTGGCGATCGCGTGCGCCTTCCGGCCACCCCGCGTGGTGGGAGCGCCGCTGCTCATGCCACGCGCGTCAACGCCGTGAGCGGCGACGCCAAGGTCCTGGTCGACGTCCGAGGAGTGGGCGAACAGCCGGCGCTCCCGCGGTCGAGCGGCCTTATCATCGAGCCGGTCATGAGCGAAGCCTCAACGGCGCTGATCCCGACGCATGATGGCCTCATTCTCGCGGCCGAGGACCAGGTCCCCGTGGGCGCCCGAGCCCACGTGCTGGTCGTCCACGGGTTCGGCGAGCACAAGGGCCGCTACGCGCACGTCGCCGCTGCGCTGACGGCGGCCGGTTACGCGTGCCACCTGGTCGACGTACGGGGTCACGGCGTGTCGGGGGGTGTGCGCGGGCACGTCGGGCGGTTTGACGATTTTCACGACGACCTGGACCGCATCGCGGCGCGCGTTCGCACCCTGGCGGAGCGGTCGCACCGGGGCCATCCCCGCCTCGTCCTGCTCGGGCACAGCCTGGGCGGGCTCATCGCGCTGAACCACGTAATCGATCGCCCGGGCGCCTTTGCGGGGCTGGTCGTGAGTAGCCCGTTCGTCGCCCCGACGTTCACACTATCCGGGCTGCGGCGTGTGGCGATCGACGTGCTGGGCCAGCTCCTGCCGACACTCCGCGTCCGGGCGAGCATCGATAGCCGGTGGCTGAGCCACGATCCCGACGTCGTGCGGGCGTACGCCGAGGATCCGCACGTCCTGCACCACATCACGCTGGGCCTGTGGCGCCACATCGGCCTCGCCCAACGACGGCTGCTGGAGCGGGCGGGCGAGATCCGGCTGCCGGCGCTCTTCCTCGTCAGCGGGAGCGACCAGGTGGTGAACGCCGTGCCGACGTACGACGTCTTCCGGCGTCTCGGCAGCGCCGACAAGCGGCTCATCACCTATGACGGCTACTTCCACGAGGTCCTGAACGAGATCGGCCGGGAGAGGGTGCTCGCCGATCTCCTGGGCTGGCTGGACGCGCACGACGCCGGCTGATGGTCACGGCAGCTCGGCAGGGCGGGCGGCCGCGGCCGCCACGCTGTAGGTGAATTGCGGGCGCCCCCAGCTCTGGACCATGCCGATGCGACGATGGCTGTTCCAGTCGTTGCGCGCGGCCTCCTTCATCCGGGTGATGACCTCGGACGTGAACTGGACGAGGGTCGGCCAGTCGGCGTGCTCGCTCGGGGGCGCCAGCGAGACCACCAGGAGCTCGCGCCGGCTGATCTTGTCGAATTCCTGCGAGCGCTCCCAGAGGAAGGTGAACAGCCGCGGCGCGTTGTCGACGAGGTCGCCGTGGACCCGCAGCGTCCCGAGCCACGCGCCCAGCGACCACGGCGCCGGCTCGTGCCCGAGCGGGTTCGCGGACTCGACGATGAGGACAGCGTCGGCCCCGAGGGCCTGGGCGGCGTCGAGGGGCACGTTATTCGCGTACCCGCCGTCCACCAGCCGGACCTTCTTGCGCTCGACGACGGCGTGCGCCGGGAAGACCGGATACGGCGATCCCGACGCGAAGACGACGTCACGGAGGTAGGCCCGGTCCCAGCGTACGCCCTCGGGCGCATAGCAATCGGGCGGCGGCGCGGCACCCGGCGTTGCACCCGCGGCTGATGCGGGCAGGAATGCTCGCCAGATGGCGCCGTAGCCGGAACGTCGTGCGATCCGCAGACACGACTCCGACGTCGGCAGGAAGGCGAAGTACCGGGCACCGTCGGCTTCCAGGATGTTGGCCGTCACGATCAGCGGGGCTTTCAGCGTGTCGGCATCGGGATGACGCTTGAGAAAGCGCTCGTCGGTGACCGTCAGAAACTGCAAGGCCAGCCGATTGCCGTACATGGCCGGAGCCAGGATCAGATTCCACCAGACGACGGCGAGGACCGCGTGAAGGGTCAGTCGGACGAAGCGCCGGCCCGTCTGTCCCCCGTTGGGATGACTGGCGGCCAGGTAGTCGATGCCGCGCGCGATGAATCCCGCGATGGGAGCGGTCGGCGCGACCCACCGGGCGAAGAGCAAGAGCCCCGCCACGGCCGCACTGGAGCCCACGAGCGCGATCCAGTAGGTGGTCGTCAGCTCGAGCAGGGTGACCCCCCAGCCTGGTCGCAGGACGACGGTCAAGTAGACGAGGACCGACGCCACCACGAGATGGACGAGGCCGACGGTGCAGCCGCGGGCAAACCCGCGCACGTCCATCACGCGGTAGCCACGGTGCTGGGTCGTCCACATCACCACCCCGACGACGAGCAGCAGGCCGCCGGCACAGGCCAGCAGTGCCCCCGCGTGGATCGTCGGCTGGTGACCGAAGATCTCGATCGGCACGGCCAGGGGGTGGTCCAGCCACCCCCGGAGGTGCTCGGTCCTGCGCAGGAGAGCCGGAACGACGGCGGCGACGAGGCCGACCACCGCCAGGCCGGTGCCCGCCGTGCGCCAGCGGGAATGGCGCTCGGGCTGATCGTCGACGAGGATCAGACACTGATCGGCGAACATCGCGACGAGGACGCACAGCACGTAGACGAAGCCCTCGAGCTCCGGGATGTGTTCCCGTTGGGCATCGCCGTTGACGTACCGGATCAGAAACGGCAGCGCCAGCAGGAGCGGCACGATCGAGAACAACAGGCGGAGCCGCCAGCGGCGCCGCGGCGCCTCCGAGCTGGACGCCGACAGGGGCAGGAACATGGCCACGATCATCGCGAACACGAAGACGATGGCCACCGCGCTGAAATAGCGCGGCATGTCCACGTACCCGAAGATGTCTGTGCTCTGCATGTCTCGACAGGCCTCGTTGCGGCACCATTGCCACAGCATGCTGTCGAGCCCCCACGGGCCGGCGCCACTGAGTCGAGCGGCGAAGTATCCGAGCAGTGCCCCTCCGCTCGTGCCGATGACATAGTCGACGTCGAGCGCGCCGTCACGGGCAGGGGCGGGGCTCTTTGGGCCGCGATTGCGCAGCAGCCGCGCCTGATAGAGCTGCTCGAGCAGGATCGTCTGGTAGGCTGCCTTCACGCCGCCCCCGGGCAGCACCAGCGCCAGCTCGATCCGGTCCGGCTGAGCGTCCGCCGCCTGCGTGATCCGCAGGCGGCGAGCCCCGTGGGCTCGAAGCAGCTCGATGCTCTCCCGGGGAGAGAACCCGAACGTCCGAACGCCGAATGCTGGCGCGGTCACGACGATGGGACGAAAGGCCGCCGGCAGGTGGCGAACCGGCTCGCCGGCGGCGTCGGGGCACGTGCGTTCCCAGAGCTCCTTGACCGCGGGCGGCAATGGAACCTCCGGACGACCCGCCGAGCTTCTGACCTGCAGTCGACGGGTGGCGACTCTGGTGACGATCAACCGGTCGGCGGAGTACAGAGTGCTCAGGGGGATCGTCTCGGCCCCGGCCCGCAGCGTGGGCTTACCGGAGAGCGTGAAGCGCGTTCGGGCGAAGAACTCTCTCCAGAAGCCGTCCTCGAGCATGGTGCGAACCGAGCCGACGCACGACCATGGACCAAGCCTTGGCGCCAGCCAGGCGGCGGCGGCGGCCACGGCCTCGGCGAAGCCACGAAAATGCGACGGCAGCTCGAGCTCGGGCGTCGCGGCCGCCTCCGCGGGGCCCTCGCACGGCGGCGGCGGCGTCAGCCCCCCGGGCGCCGCCGTCGCCACCCAGCGGTAGGCGGCGTCCCAGCGGGTTTTCGCCTGAGCCCGGGCGCCGCACCAGGTGGCCCGGGCAAAGCGCCCCATGTGCGCCGGCTCATCGGGCCGGCCCGCCGAGACAGAACTGAGTTTCGGGTCGAGCTCGAGATCGACGAAGTCGAGTCGGTCGTCGCGCAGCATCCGGGCGCTGACATTGGGTACGACGGCGACGTCGAGGAGCCCCTTCCCGAACCAATCCAGGATCTCGTAGTCGGTTCCGAGCGCGACGCTGATTCGCGGCCAGGTCACGCACCCCTTGCGTCGCCAGCACGGCAGCTGCTTGAGATGGTGCTGGACGAGCCGATCGAACGTTTCCGGCTTGATGGGAGTCTCTGACAGGAGGCGTTCGGGCAGACCGAGCGTCACGGTGTCAACGGTGGCGTGTGCGAGCCCGAACAGCGCGCCAACCAGTCCCAGCGCGACCGCGATGCAGATCGGGAGGCGTCCCATGAGCCCTCCGCAGTTCAGCGCTCTCGTGCCAGACAGTAGGGGACACCAAGCAAGCCAGAACGTCAAGAGAAGAGCACCCCTATGGGTGACGAGACGAGGTCACCCGCCGGCTTGGGTGCGACGGGGGTCGGGGATTCCCCGACGTCCGTGCCCGGACCGGCCAAGGATGCGAGCAGATCGTGGCCCGAGGCCTGATCGACCACACCGACGAGCACGTCCGTGCGATGACGGTGCCACCGCCCTCCTCCACCGCCCTCCGACGTTGACCGTACCGCGTTCCAGCGCTACGCTCGCCCTCCGACCCTCATGGACTGGCTAGATCTGTGGCGGCTGATGCTTTCCCACGGGACCAGCACCCCGCCCGCGGTCGAGCCGCGGCCGATCCTCGAGATACCGGCGCCGCCGATCGCCGCGGCCGACCCCGGCCCCGACGCGGGCGACGCCGTGCCGCCTCGATTCCTCTTCGTCGTCACCCGGACGCGCCTGGACCTGTTCCTGACGATTCGCCGTCGGTTCCTCGACGACCGCGCCGTCTACGTCCTGCTCGATCGACGGGAGCAGGGCCGTCGGGGCAAGCCGAGCCCGGTGTACGTGCCCGAACGCCGGCGGCAGCCGGATCGGCGCCGCCCAAGGGACTACTGGGAGGACACTGCGTATCATCCTGCCGTCCTCATCCCCATCTCGCGCCTCCGGCCGGACGACAGTGACCACATACCATCCGCCGAGATCCCCACACGGGACAAGGAGCCAACGATGGAGCCTGTGCTCGTCGACGAAGCGCGTGTGCTCGCATGGGTTCAGGAAGGCCAGCATGTGCTCCAGCACGTTCTTCCCGCCGTCCTCGACGAGCGGGACGCGCTCAAGAGCCAGCTACACGAGGCGACCCGGCGCAGCAAGGAGCTCCAGGAGGAGAACACCGCGCTGCGGGCGGAAGTCGCTCGCGCCACCGAGGGCCACCGGCAGCTCGAACAGGGGCACGCCGACATCGTCGACAGCGTGGGCCAGTTCCTCGCCCAGTTGACGCACGTGCTGGAGCCCATGCGCGACCTGGCCGCGAAGCTCGGCCAGGCCCGGCCGCGCCCTACTCCGTGAGCAGCGCTGCGCACGGCCGCCAGATCCCGCGCGGAGGCCAGGCGGCGTGGGGCGGCTACCTCGTGCTGGCCGACACGAAGAGCGAGGCGGAGGCCTGGGCCGAGGACTGCCTCTGGATGTGATCGAGAAGGCGGCGGCCCACGTCCCCTTCAACGAGATGTTCCTGCTCTTCGGCCAGGGGATCCTCGAGCGCGACCGCTGCCTGAAGACGCTCGATCTGTTCGCGGAGAAGGTCATTCCCCGGTTTCTGAGGCGCGGGGTCGCTACCCCTTCCCGGGGGCGGACCGGCTGCGGCGCAGATGCGACCACGACATGCCAGCGGCCAGGATGGCGGCGACGCTGAACAGGCCGAGCCACGAGATGGCGGCGACGTTCTCGATGGGCAGCCAGCCCCAGTCGGCGACGAGCCAGAAGAGGGCGGCCAGGAACGCGTTGGCCAGGAGCAGGGCGATGCCGCCGATCGAGCGCAGGGTGATGCGCAGGCACACGACCCAGCCGATCAGCAGCACGACCCCGACGAACACGATCGGCGGGCGCCACTCCCACCCGGTGCTCTTCGCCCACGCGTAGTACGAGTAGGGCGTGGGGTTGTAGGTGGCGCCGGTGACGAGCAGGGCAAAGGCGAACCGGGCGAGGAGCATACGCATCTCCGCTATCATACGCGGGTGACCCGTGCGCGAGTCCTGATCGTCGCCGTGGTGCTCGTCGCGGGTCTCGCCGCGGCGCCGTCCGGCGCCGGGGCCCAGGTCTTCCTCGCCTCGCGCCCCCATCCCGGCCTGGCCGTGACGCCGTTGTTCATCGTGGCGAACCTCGCGTCGGATGCCGCAGACGTCCCCGTCGAGGTCATGTTCAGCCTCATGATCCCGCCCGATCGGAGTGCGCTGGACCTCGAGCAGGACCTCTATCTGCTCTGGCCGGGCGAGGTCGTGGCCACGGATCCCCGCGGCGGCATCGAGCTGCCCCCGGTCGTCGCGGCCCAGGTGAAGGTGATTGCCCGCGGACGGCTGCGGCTGCAGGCGCAGCGGCACTACGAGTCGCCGGCCGACACCGAGGTGCTGGCGACGGGCGCGCCGTTCGTCTCCGTCGTCCGCACCGGCGGCCCGATGGGCCTCAGCCCGGCGGCGACGTACATCCGCATCCCGTGGAGCCCGCGACTCGTCAACCAGGCCTGGTTGATGAGCGTGCACCTCACCGCGAAGGCCCTGGTGAAGCCGAAGCCGTCGACGTGGCTGGGGCGCACGGTCTCCGGATCGCGCAGCACGCTCGCGCTGGGGTTCAACGACGTCGGCTCGCCGGCGATGTTCTCGATGTACTACTGGCAGCGGGACAACGTGCTGCCGGTGACCAGTCCCGCGCGGCTGGTGGTGAGCTTCGCCCAGGCCGACCGCCTGGCCGTCGATCAGATGTTCCCGCCGGCCGCGCGCCGCGAGCCGAGCCCGTCGCTGCCGACGACGGATCTCGTCTCGCTCTTTCTGACGCCCGCGGACGGCCTCACCCCGCAGGTGCTGCGCGTGGAGTTCGGCTACTTCTCGCGCCTGCAGTCGTGGGGACCGGTCCTCATCCCCGCGCTCTTCTTCGCCCTCGGCAACGCCGCCGGCGCGCTCATGCGCGGCTTCGCCGAGCAGCTGTACCGACGGCTCGGCGGGTGGCTGCAGTTCGGGCGGCAGCGCGCGTCGGCCTCGGGGCTTGACACCGGCACGGTCATCCCCCGCGACCGCCTCGCCGCGATCGTGCCCGGCGAGACGACGCACGAGGAGGTGCGGCGGCTGTGCGGCCCGGAGGTGGAGGAGCGCGAGGACCTGGCCCTGCCGCGTCGGAAGACGCTCGTCTACCGCGGTCGCCGCGACGTGCCGCACCGTCGCTGGGCATGGAGCTGGCTGGCGGCCGTCAGCTACTGGGACGTCGAGCGACACGAGGTCGAGATCACCGTGGAGGACGGCGTCGTGCAGAACCTCCAGGTGCGCATCGGCCGCGCCCGCACCGCCCGGGTCTAATCAGGGAATCAGCGTGAAGGCCTGGCTCACGATCGGCGTGGTCTCGCGGTCGACGAAGACGTCCACGCGCCAGGCGCCGAACAGCGAGTGCTCGGTGATCCAGGTGCCGCCGACGGGAACCAGCGTCTGGGTGCTTGGCGACACCGCGCCCGAAAGCCTCTGGTACAGCGAGCCGTCGGGGGCGTACAGCTCGAGCCGCTGCCGGTGGGTGCCGGTGACGCTCGAGTAGCTCATCGAGATCAGCAGGTCGCGGAGCGACGTCGTGGAGAACTCGTCGGCTTGCAGGCTGCTCCCGTTGTGCAGGCGGCCGGTCACCGTGAGCGCAGCGCCCAGGCCATTCTGGGTCCCCGAGCTGCCGGCCCCGCCGCCCGTCTGGCTGGCCCCGCCTCCCAGGCCGCCGCCTCCGCCGTCTCCCGCGGGGCTGCTGGCCGTCGACGAGCCGGCGGCGGCCGTGACGGTCGCGATGTTGCCGTAGGGGCTCGGCGGCGGGTCGACACCGGGCGCGATGCCGGGGGCCGCCCGGCGGGACCCGGACGCTTGGCCACGCGCCGTCGCGGCGCCGGTCGAGGTGGGCGCCGTTGCGGACGTCACCAGGGTCGCGAGGCGCAGCTGCATCTGCTGGTCGCCGGTGACGAGGATGACGCGATCGGCGAGGATCTCCTTGACGAGGGCGCTGCCGACGCGGGCCCCGACCCCGTAGAAGCTGGTCTTCGAGGTCGCCGGGTCCTGGATCACCGCGAAGGCGGGGCCGACCTCGCGGAGCACGATACCGACCACGATCGGCGCCGGCGGGGCGCTGGAGGCCGCCACCGGTGCGGTGACCGCGACGAGCGCGGACAGCACGGCCGCGAGGATCGCTCCGGTTCGACGGGCACGGGCGCTCATGGTCGCTAGGGCAACGGCAGCGGGATCTTGTACAGCGTCCCGGCCGTGGTCCCGACGAAGAGCTGGGTCGTATCCTCCGTGCTCGGCGTCCCCACCGTGGCGGTGCCGTCGCCGACCGTGAACTGCTTCTCGTCGGCGCCGGTGGTCGGGTCGATCTGGTGCACCTTGCCGTCGGTGGAGCCGACGTAGACCTTGTCGAGCAGCAGCGGCGTCGAGGCGCCCGTGACCGTGCGCTGCCACACGGGGCTGGCGGGGTTCGGCGGCGGCCCCGTTCCCGGATCTTGCAAGCACCAGACCCGGCCGTTGGCGGTGGTGAAGTACAGGCGCCCGGTGATGGAGATGTCCTCCCACACGTAGCCGATCAGCGCGGACCCGAGGTTGGCGAACGTGGTCCACTTCAGCACCAGGGTGTTCGTGTCGACCGCGTAGAGCCGCCCGTTCGTGTTGCCCACGTAGAGCGTCGTCTCGTCGAAGCTCAGCGTCGGGGAGGACTGCAGGTGGCCGAGTGCGAACGACTGCACGAGAGTCCCGTCCAGCGCGTTGATCACCCACAGGCTCGGCTGGTTCCCGCTGGTCCCGGCCCGGCTCGCGACGTACAGGCGATTGCGCGTGTAGTCCAGCCACGGCGTGCCGACGACGTAGTCCATCTGGTAGGTGCCGGTGCCGTTGAACGTCCACCGCACGGCGCCGTCGCTGGCGCGCAGCGCGAACACCTTGTTGGTGGTCGTGCTCACGTTGCGCGTCGCCGCGAACACCAGGTCGTCGGCGGAGGCCGCCTGGAATGCGGGGTTCGAGTAGGCGCGGATCTGGGCCGTGGTGGCCGCCTGCACGGCGTCCCCTCCGGTCAGGGTCGTGGTCCACTCCGTGAGGCCGACCTCGGTGTCCGCGTAGTAGACCCGGCCGCTCTGGTCGCCGCCGAACACCGAGGCGCCGGGCGACGTGGCGAACTCGACGACGAACCAGGCCGCCTCGGCGGTGAACCCGCCGCCGGCGCCGGTGGTGGCACGGCTGACCTGCAGCGTGGTGGAGCCCGTGAGGTCGGCGCGGAACCAGCCCACCCCGGGGTTGTCGTTGTTGGGCGTGCCCGGATCCGGGGTGCTGCCGCCGCGCTGGTTGCCGGACAGGAACGCCACGGCCCGCGAGAGGTTCGCCGCCGACGGCAGGGCGACGGAGGCGCTGGTCGTCCCGGTGCCGAAGCTGGCGTTGCCCGACTGTACGGTCGACCCGTCGGTGAGGGTCACCAGGTACCAGGTGAGGCCGATCGTGGTGCCGGTCAGGCCGCGGTCGAAGGTCAGCTGGGTCGGCGAGGTGATCCGCCCCCGGATGAAGTTCGCCCCGATGCTGTCGCCGCCGCTCGTCCACGAGGCGAGCAGGAACGTCTTCGTCGGGTCGACCGCGGTGACCGGGGCGGTGACGCTGCTCGTCCCGGTGGTGAAGTTGACGTCGCCGCTCTGGACCGACGCCGAGGCCATAGTCACCACCTGCCAGTCGGCGACGCCGTCCAGGGTGCCGGTCCCGAAGCTCACCTCGAGGTTGGTGTCCGACGTCAGCCGCGCGCGCACGACGTCGTCAGCCCCGTAGGTGGCGCCGGGCTTCTGCCAGGAGACGAGCACGAAGGTCTTCGTCCGGTCCACGGCCGTGATCGGGATGTTCAGCGGATTGGCCGTCGTGGTCGCGGTGCCGCGCTGGACGGAGACGCTGCGGCCGAAGCTGGCAACGTGCCACTTGATCGTGAGGGTGGTGGCCGTGCCCGAGCGATTGAACTGGATATTCGTGGCGCTCGTGAGCTGCCCGCGCACGTGCCCGTTGTTCGGGTCGACGTTGTTGGCGGAGACGCTCATGAACAGGACGGCCCGGGAGAGGTCGACCGTGGCGATCGGCACGTTCAGCACGCTCTGCGTGGTCAGCGTCGCCGTGCCGCTCTGGACGGCCTGGACGCCGGTGTCGACCGGCATCCACGTCAGCGTGCCCTGGATCGCCGCATTGGTGGCGAGCGGCGCCCACGTCTGGGTGCCGTCCGCGGTGTTCACCGACACGAGGTTGTTGGCGTTCGACGAGGTGTAGACGGTGCCGACGCCGGCGATGCCGCCGTTCAGCATCGAGCCGCCCGCCATCGTGTAGCTCCAGGCCGGGGCGGGTCCCGCGGCCGGCGTCGCCGCCAGCGCGGTGCCGCTCGAGAAGCACGTCGTCGCGTCCTGGGCGAACGCCTTGTAGTGGTAGGTCGTGCCGTTCGCCAGCCCCGCCAGCGTGGTCGTTTGCGCCGATCCGCTGTAGACGACCGTCGCCGTCCCGATCGTGTCGTTCACCGCGTAGCTGACGCCCAGCCCCGGCGTCTCGCTGGTGAAGGGTGTCGTCTTCCTGAGGATCACCACGGGGGCGGGGCTGGACCAGTAGAGGATCACCTGGCCGCTCTGCGCGGTCGCCGAGAAGTAGATGGGGTCGTTGGCGACGGGGCCGCACACGACCGGCCTCAGCGCCAGGGTGATGGCCGCCCCGGTGTCCGCGTTGCTCGCCGCCCTCGCCCGCAGGGTTCCGGTCGCCCCGGCCGTCGGATCGGCCTTGTAGCTGCCGAGGACCGCGATGCCGAGGGCGTCCGCCACCGGGAGGCTCGCCACGTCGAACGCCTCGGTCAGTCCAGACTGCGCCGTCCACCGATCGGAGGAGGCGTACTCGTGGCCCGTCACGGTCATGGTGTTCGCCATGGTGGTGGTCACGCTCGGCGCGGCGAAGTTCGTCGTCGACGTCGTCGTGGTCGAGCCGGCACTCACGTTGATCGGGGTGGCGTTGTCGACCCCGGAGAAGGCCATGATGCCGCCCGCATTGCCGGTGTTGGCCGAGAACGACCACGTGTAGCTGGCGGGCTCGCCGCTCGCCGCCAGCTTCCAGTACATCGCCACCGAGTTCGCGCTCCCGCTCGCGTTGTTCTGGCGATTCACGAGGGTGAACCCCGCCGGTGCGGTGATCGTCACGGTCTGGGGTCGGACGGCGATGACGGCGATCAGCACGTCGCCCTGCGCGGTGCCGGTGGGCCGGTTGATGGTGATGGAGGCCGCCTGGCCGTTCTGGTCTCGCGAGGCGGCGCTGCGGAACGCGATGGCCGCCTCGGCATCCCAGGGCAGCAGGACGCCCAGACCGGCGACCAGGACGAGGGCGCAAGCGAGCGATGTCCACGACCGAAGCGCTGGAATCACGGACCCGGATATCGCAAGGGCGATGCCGAACCCGGCCTCCGGTCCAACGTGCCGTTTCAATGACGATTGTTCGGTACGAGACGACCCATGGCGGTGCCGCATCCGGTCAGCCGCGGCGACGATCTGTCCGCTCCCCCCGGGCTCGTGATCAAGAACTGGCCAGCCCGGGGGCGGATGTGATACCGACACGCGTATGCCTGCGCAGGCGCGTGCCGCGACGCTCGGCGTCCTCGTTTTGCTCGCCCTCGCCGGCGGATGCCGCTCGGCGGCCGAGCGGTTCCTCGGACTCGCGGCCGATCGCGGCCTGCGCGCCGAGATCGTGAGCGGCGAGGGTTTTCACCACCTGGTCCTGTCACGCGAGGGCGCCGCTGGCCGGACCCTGCACGTCTACCTCGACGGCGACGGTACGCCGTGGCTCGGCGGTCATCCTGCCGTCGATCCCACGCCGCGCGAGCCGCTCGTGCTGGACCTGCTCGCGCTCGATTCGGCTCCGGCCATCTACCTGGGCCGCCCCTGCTATCACGGACTGCACGGTGACGCCCGGTGCGCTCCCGCGCTGTGGACGTCGGCCCGCTACTCGGAGGAGGTGGTGGCCAGCGTCGCGGCCGCGGCTCGCCGGATCCTCGCGGCCCGCGGTGCCGACCGGGTGGTGTGGCTCGGCTACAGCGGTGGGGGCGCGCTCGCCGTCCTCCTTGCCGCGCGCGTGCCCGAGACCGCCGGGGTCATCACCGTCGCGGCGAACCTGGACGTCGACGCGTGGGCCGACGCGCAGCGAGCTTCACGGCTGGCCGGATCCCTCAATCCCGCGCGCCAGCCGCCGCTGGCGCCAGGCGTCTACCAGCGTCACTACGTCGGTGGGCGCGATCAGACGGTGCCGGTCGCGGTGACGCGGCGGGGGATGACAGGCAGCGCCGCGCTCGTCGTGGTGCCCGACC
This sequence comes from uncultured Candidatus Rokubacteria bacterium, assembly GCA_963743355.1. GTDB lineage: Bacteria > Methylomirabilota > Methylomirabilia > Rokubacteriales > CSP1-6 > AR5. The sequence continues at coordinate 942,287 of CAVUPM010000001.1, read as the reverse complement.
ACGATCATCGCTGCTGCTGGACGAAGCTCTGGCGGGCGATCCTGGCCGAGCTCGAGCGGGAAGTGCGAGTGCCGCAGGACTGACCCCGCGATTGGGGGGCGTGGGGGGCCAGATCGGGGCCCTCCACTCAAAACGTCAGGCGCAGCCCCAGGGTGACCGTGTGGCTGCTGCGGTCGTTGTAGCCGACCAGCTCGCGGAAGTTCAGGTACGGCTGCAGACCGTTCGCCAGCACCATCGCTACCCCGACGCCGAGATTGAAGTAATCGCGGTCGGGCGGATCCGTCTGGAAGAGGAACCGGGCCTGCAGCGGATCCTGCACGAGGCGGAAGCCGACGCTGCGCTGGTCGTCGAGGAACTCGTGGACGTACTCCGCGGTGGCCTGCGGCACGATGACGCCGAACCCGGTGCTGATCGCCACCGAGCCGTAGACGCCGACCGTGGTGACCAGGGACTGGATGTTCTGGTTGTCGTAGGCCAACTCGAGCCCCGTGCGGCCCGATTCCCGGAAACCCTCGATCGTCGTCTCGCGGTAGAGAACTCCGGCCCGCGGCCCGACGGTGAAGCGGCCGAGCAGGAAGTCGTAGCCGGTGTTGACTCCGACCTTGAACTCGTTGCCGTCGGTGTCGCCGCTGGTGGAGCCGGCGATGTTGATGGGAGGGGCGGCCGCGGGGAGGGAGATGCTGGCGCGGCGGTCGAAGCTGTAGTCCTTCCGCGTGTAGCCGGCCACGGCGTCGACGAAGAGGTTGGTGATCGGCACGACGCTGCCGTAGACCAGGATCCCGTAGGCGTCATGGTCGAAGCCCCCGCCCGCGCCCTCGTAGTTGCCGAACTCGTGGCCGTAGCTGAAGGCGGCGCCGAGCACCAGCCCACTGCGGAACAGGTAGTCGGCGCCGACCGTACCACCCACGGTGTCGCGCTCGAACCCGGTCTCGAACCGCGTCGTGTCCTTGTCGAACTTCTGATAGTCCGCGGACGCGAAGAGGCTGAAGCCCTGGGCCCCACCGGCGTCGGCACTGGCAGCGGCTTGCCGCTGGCGCAGGCGACGGAAGATCTGACGCTGCTCCTCGCTGCCGCCCCGCCCGTCGGCGCCCGCCGTCGCGCCCGTCGTCGAGGCGGCGCCGCCCGGGGACGCCTGGCAGATCACAGTGAGCTCGGGCCCGAACGGCCGCCCGCCGAGCGCAGCGCAGTTGTTGCTCAGGAGCCCGATGAGAACGTCGTTGAGACCTTGCGCCTCGACCGGGACCGTCATCGAGAGGATCCCCGCCACCGCCAGCCCACACGCGGCCCAACGCAGCTTCATCGCGCGTCCATCCTCCCGAGTGAGAATCGTCAATCGTGGTGAGGGATTATCACAGAGCATCGGGCCGCAGCCAAAACAATCCGGCCGGGCAGCCGGGTGGGGACTACGGGTAGGGTCAGTTCTTGCGGACGAACACGAAATCGCCCGACTCGTGCCCGGCGTACTTGATGGGCGCGTACTCCGGGACCTGCCGCATCTGGACCCGGTCGGCGACCGACGCCACCCGCAGCCGCAGGTGGCCGAACAGCTCCTGCCCCGGCAGCACGCCCACGTTCGAGCGCAGGACGGCCAGGAAGGCCTGGGCGAAGGCCGAGTGTCCGCCGCCGGCGCTGTCGAGCACCGGCTCGACGCCACCGGAGGTCATCACCATGCGCGAGCGCTGGTTGGCCATGACCGACAGCAGCTTCAGCCGCTCGCTCTCGCTGAGCCCGCCCTCCAGCCGGCCGAGCGACGAGCGCGTCAGCGTGCCGGCGTAGCACGAATCGGCGACGACCAGCAGCTGCTGGACCGTCATCGAATTGAGCACGTCGGTGATGGCAACGTTGGAGATCCAGTTGGCCGTGCTGTTCGGCTCGGCGTCGATGGGCAGCCAGTGCCCGCGCTGGTTGCGATCGTCCAGCTCGCCGTGTCCCGCGTAGTAGATCAGCAGGTTGTCCTTGTCGGTGAGCGTCTCGCGCATCGTGTTGAGCGCGGCCAGCATGTCGTAGCGGGTGGCGTTGACGAGCAGCCGCACCTGGAAGCCGTAGTCCTGCTCGAGCAGGCGGGCCACCTCGCGCGCGTCGGCCACCGCGGTCTTGAGCGGTCGCAGCAGCTTGTAGTCGTTGTTGCCGATGACGAGCGCATGGTAGTTGCCGAACGAGGTGGCGGCTCCTGACCGCGGCAGCCCGACCTGGGGCGCGCCCGCCGGCGTCGCCGCTCGCTGCTGAACCCGGGCCAGGACGAACTCGACGGTGCTGCGCCGGCCGTGCGTGTCGATGGCTACGATGCGGACCGGCTCCTCGGCGCGCGGCAGAGCGATCTCGGTCCGGAAGACGTTGTTGGCGAGGAGCTTCTCGGCGCGGTCGTTGATGGTGAAGGTGACCAGCTCCGTCTCGCTGGTGACCCGGCCGACGACGACCGGCCGGTCGCTGGCCACGCTGGCCCGCACGCCCTTGCCGTCGCGCAGCGTGCGCAGCTCGGGCTGCAGGATCTGGATGACCGGTCCGGCGCCCGTCGTTGCCGTCTGCTGCCGCAGGCGCTCCAGGCGCTCGCGCTGGTCGCGGGTCTCGCCCTCCAGGCGTGCCACCGACGCCCGCAGGCCCTCCGTCTCCCGGGTCTTGGCGGCCAGGACCGTCTCGCGCTCGGCGATCGAGCGCTCCAGCTCGGCGACCCGGGTCGCCCGGACGCCGGCGTTCGTCTCGCGACGGCGCGTCTCGTCCAGCTCCCGGCGCAGCTGCTCCACCGTGCGCCGCTCGGCGTCCGCCTCGCCGCGCCGTCCTTCGAGCTTGCGGCGTGCCCCGTCCAGCTCGCCCTGCACGCGCGCCAGGTCCTTGCCCTTGGCGTCGAGCTCGCTGCGCAAGGCGCCGACCTCGGCGCGTAGCTGGGCGACCTCAGCCGTGGCGGCGGTGGGCGTGATCTCGAAGCTGATCTCCTTGGAGCCGGCGGCGCGGCGGTACCAGTTCAGCGCCTGGGCGGGGTCGCGGGGGACGCCGAGACCGCGCTCGTAGAGGTTGCCGAGATTGAGCGCGGCGCGCGAGTACCCGCGGTCGGCGGCGCGGCGATACCAGGTCGCGGCGGTGGTGTAGTCGGGTTGGACGCCGAGGCCCTTCTCGAAGATCTCGCCCACGTAGGTCTGGGCGGCCTGGTCACCCTGCTCGGCCAGCGGCAGCCAGACCTTGAGAGCCGTCGCGTAGTTGGCGCGGTCGAACGCCACGTACTCGCCGCCCCGGATCTCGCAGTCGCGAGCCGCGGTCTTGATCGCCCGCCGGGCGGTCACGTACGTCACCTGGCCGCCGAGCTGGCGGATCTGTCCCGGCAGCTGGCAGTCCACCACCATGAATCCCTCGACGGTTCCGGGGCCGGTCGGTCGGGTGGTGGCCTGGGTGCCCGCGGAGGCGCAGGCGGCCGACAGGACGGCGAGCGCTGCCACCAGGAGGCGGGAAGCCCGGGCGGGACGCGAACCGGGGCGCGCGGCAACGCTCACGAGCCGATTCTGGCAAGACTGGGTGCCGGGTGTCCAGCGCGATGCGCGGGCGGGGTGCTGGGAGGCCAGACCCGCACCGAGGATGGCCGGCGCGCTGAGCCTCAGCGCGCGGCGGCCACCGCCGCGGCGATTCGCTCCCGCGTCACCGCGTCTGGAAGAACGCCGAGCCCCGCCTTCATGTTGTCGACGAGATGCTGCGGCCGGCTCGTGGCGGGGATCACGCACGTCACCGCGGGGTGCGCGAGGATCCACTTGAGCAAGAGCTGGGCCCAGCTCTCGCAGCCGATCTCCGACGCCCACCCCGGCAGCGCCTGCCCCCGCACGCGCTGCAAGAGGCCGCCCTCGGAGAACGGCCGGTTGACGAGCACGGCGATACCGCGCTCGCGGGCCAGCGGCAGGATGCGGCGCTCGGCCTCGCGCTCGCCCACCGAGTAGTTGACCTGGACGAAGTCCAGCGGCTCGCCGCGAAGCACGCGCTCCAGCTCGTCGTAGGCGCTCGCCGTGTAGTGCGTGACGCCGAGGTAACGGATGCGGCCGGCCTGCTTCCACTCCCGGAGGGTGCGCAGGTGCGTGCGCCAGTCGAGCAGGTTGTGGATCTGCATCAGGTCCAGGGGCCGGGTGCGCAGGCGCCGCATCGACTGCTCCATCTGCGTCACCCCGGCCTCGCGCCCGCTCGTCCACACCTTGGTGGCGAGGAGCAGCTGTTGGGTGACCGCCAGCTCGGCGGCGAGGTCGCCCAGCACCGACTCGGCCGCACCGTACATCGGCGACGAGTCGACCACGCGGCCGCCCAGCTCGACGAAGCGCTGCAGGACCTCCTTGAGCGGCGTTCGCTCGGCGGCGGCGCCGCCGACGTCGAACGTGCGCCACGTGCCGAGCCCGACGGCAGGAATGCTCTCCCCGCTGGAGGGGATGGGACGCTGCAAGATCGGCGACGCCGCACCGAGGCTGGCCGGCCCCGCCGCGGCCGCGGCGGCCATCAGCCCCAGGACCGTCCGCCGTGTGAGCGGCTCGCCGCGACGCTCATGATCCATCCTCCAGTCCATAGCCTCCAACGGCCCTCGTACGGAGGAACATCCCGCGTCGCCCCAGGGTACACGGTCGCCGGCGGCGGACGCGATAGAGTGAGCGCATGCGACATGTCGCCCTGGTGCTGGCGCTCTTCCTCGCCGGGTGCGCCAGCGCTCAGCCCATCGCGCCGCCGGCGGTGTCCGCGCCCGACCTGCGCGGCTCGTGGACCGGCACCTGGGGTGGCGAGCCGTGCGCGCTCCTCCTCACCGAGCAGACGATCGGCCCCGGCGAATCCTCCGTCATGCTGGGGCCGTGGCCGCTGCTCGGCGAGCGCTATCCGAGCGTGACCGGCGTGCTGACCTCCACCATTCGCGGTGAGCGCGTCTCCACGCACGTGGACGGACTGCTCGGGCAAACGGCCGGCGCCCTCGTGCTGACGCTGCGCGCGCGCGCCGGGGCCGGCGACCAGCGCTTGACGCTCCGGCTGATCGACCGCGACCGGCTGCACGGATCGGGCGACTCGCAATTTCGCTGGGGGCCCCAGGGGCCGGCCCAGCTCACGCGCGTGAGGTAGGGCCGCAATTCCGGGGGCGATTCCCTCTTCGGCTCTGCGACGGGGCGCCCCGGCGCCGGACACTGCTCCGCAGTCGTCGTGCCGAGGCGCATGACGCGGGAGGAAGCCATGGGGCGGTCCGTCGTCCTCGTCCTGGCGCTCGTGAGTCTCGTCGTGTCGGGGTGCGGGAGCACGCGCTACGAATCCACCTGGACGGAGCCCTCGGCCTCGCCCATCGCGCTGTCCGGTCAGAAGGTCGTCGCGTTCTTCTTCGGCGGCACCGACACGACGCGGCGGGCAGCGGAGGACGCCCTCGCGCGCGAGCTGACGGCGCGGGGCGCCCAGGGCATCCCCGGTTATGCGCTGCTGCCCGGCCAGGAGCCGGCGGATCCCGAGGCCGCGCGGCGGACGCTCCAGCAGGCCGGCGTCGAGGGGGCGGTGACCATGCGCGTCGTCGGGCGTGAGCAGGAGACGACCTACGTGCCGCCCACGTTCGGCGGCTACTGGGGCGGGATGTGGCCGGCGGTCTACGATCCCGGCTACACGCGAACGGACACCCTCGTCTCGGTGGAGACGCGCGTCTACTCCCTCCCCCAGGACAAGCTGCTCTGGTCGGGGAAGAGCGTCACGACCAACCCGACCAAGGTCGACACCTTCGTCAAGGAGCTCAGCGCCAAGGCGGCGGCCGAGATGCAGAAGTCGGGGCTGCTCAGGAAATAGCGCCGACCTCGGGGGTCACCGCGCCGGCACCCACGCCGCGGGGCGAGCGCGGCCCAGCGCCGCGCCGGCGATAGCGGCGAGGAGCGAGAGGACCATCGTGCCCAGCGCGATCCAGCTCGTCGTCGTCGCGTAGCCCTTGGCGGCCGCGGCGGCCTGCGTGGCCCGCTCGCCCGTGCGCGCGACGATCGTTCGCAGGCCCTCCCGAGCCTCGGCGATCGCCCGGGTCGGATCACTGCGCGCCGCCGCGACCCGCGCGCGGAGGTCAGCCAGCGTGGTCCGCGCTTCGTCCACCGACATGCCGGTCACCGCCGCGACCGTCTCGGCGGTTCGTGGATCGTCCAGGCGCGCCAGCACCTGCTCGACGTCCCCGCTCGCGAGCCCGGCCAGCCCCGCCGCGCCCGTGCCCACCACCGCGCCGAGGCCGCTGGTGACACCGCCCAGCACGCCGAAGAGCGCCCCCGCGCCGAGCGACACGCCGCTGGCGGCCAGGTAGATCAGGCCCAGCGTGGCCAGCACCCACACGAGCGCGCCCTGCAGCGTGGCCGTGCCGCGGTCGACGATCAGACTCGTGCGCGTTGCGACCATGCCGCCGACGAAGAGCGAGATCAGGAGACTGAGCCCGGCCCAGATGGCGGCCCCGACGCCGAGGCCCCGACCCGCCCCTGGTCCCGGGCCCACGTCGACGGCGCTGATGCCCACCGCGAGGCCGAGCATGCTCAGCAGCAACAGCGTGCCGAGCCCGATGAGGAATCCGCTCCAGACGCCGCCCCAGGACACCCGCGCACCCGGCAGGGCCTGGAGACTGGCCACCGTCCGTTCCGCCGCGCCCATCCGCAATCGTTCTTCAGGGAACGCCATATCGTCTCCTCCTGGGGCAGCCGTGGCTACCGCTGCACGACCACCAACTCCAACCGCCGGTTGCGCGCGCGACCGGCGTCGGTGTTGTTGTCGGCCACCGGCCGCTCCTGCCCGTAGCCCTCGGTCTTCACGCGCTCGGCCGCCACGCCGCCGGTCGCCAGGACCTGCTTGACCGCCTCGGCGCGCTGCTGGGACAGCGTCTTGTTCGCGGCCGCGTCGCCAGTGGCGTCGGTGTGCCCCTCGAGGACGATCTGCACGGGCGGATAGGCCTTCAGGACCATGAGCAGCGAATCCACGGTCCGCTGACCCTCGGGGGTGAGCCGCGTGGAGCCGCTCTCGAAGTGAAGGTCGTCGAAGACGAAGCGCTTCGGGAGCCCGGTTGCCGAGCGATCGCCGAGGAACGTGCTGAGCTGATGGACGGAGCCACCCTGGTTGACGCTGACCCGTGTCCCGCCGGGGAGCGTGACGTTGGCCATCTGACCCGGGGATGCGGAGGGGGCCTCGGTCCGCGTCGAGGCCACGTCGGCCTGGCGCCCCCGCGTCAGGAGAAACAGCATCGCCACCGCGGCCAGCCCCACCAGGAGCGCCGGCCACCAGCGCGAGAGCGGAGAGGCCGCGGCCCGGTCCACGACCGGCTCGTGCTCGAAGCGCTCTTGCACGATCGGCTCCGCGGCGGGGCGCACCTCCGTCCTCGTCGTGTCCGGAACCCCGGCGGCGGGTCGCATGGGGTCCTTCATGCCGAGGAGGCCGGTGATGCCGGCCGGAAGCGCGCCGAGGAGCGAGGTCCGCTCGCCCGCGAGCATCGTGGAGAGGCCGGAGGCGCTGAGCCCGCGCGAGGTGATCTGCTTGCCGACCACGCTCATCACGATCGGCGCCGCCAGGGCGAGGATCGTCGACGCCGAGCCGCGCTGCACGCCGCTGCCGCTGGCGATGAGATCCGTGAGGCCATCGGTCTTGTTGCCGAAGAGACTGGAGACGAGCCGCGCGCCGGAGCTCAGCAAGTTGCCGGTGCCGCTGCCGCCGGTGAGCCGGCTGCCGAGGTTACCGAGCACGTCCGCGCCCCAGCCACCCTCGGTGACCAGCGAGCGCACCCGCTCGGCGCCGGCGGTGGTCGACGCGTTGTTGAGGACGCCCGCCAGCACCGCCGGCGCGGCGCGGCGAAGCGCCGAGTCGGTCGCCGCCGGCGTCTCGCCGACGAGGCCGCTCACCGTGCGCATGATGTCGGGCGTGACCGTTTCCTGCACGAGCTCGAGTAGCGAAGCCATCGGCTCCTCCTCACCGGGATCGGCCGGCGGCCGATCCAGGGTCCTTGGAGTCCTGATACCGCGGGGCCGGCCGGCACAACAGGGCCATCCGGCGGGCCGGCACGCGCCGTTCTGCTCTGGCAGGGTCCGCGGTCAGCGGGGGGCGGGGCTGCTGAGGAGGGTTCCGGTCTGGAGGTTGAGGTTGTAGCGCTCGTTGGCGACCTGGAGCACGCTGTCGGCGAACTGCGGGTAGTCGTGCAGGATGCGGTCGAAGGCTGGCCTTGTCCAGCGCCATGCAGGTCGCAGGCCGTCTTGGCCCGGACGGTGGCGGTGCGCGGCGTGTGGATCAGCAGGCGCGATCTCGCCGAAGAAGTCGCCGTCCCTGAAGCGTCTTCGAGCACGCGCGCCGGTGTCGTCGAGCACCTCGACCTCGCCGCGGACGACGAGGTACATCTCGCGCGCCCATGTCGCCCTTGCGTGATGAGCATCTCGCCGGCCGCCGCCACCTCGGGCCGCAGCGCCAGGATGACCTGGGACAGGAACAGCGGGTCGCCGTCCTTGAAGAGCGGCACCTTGCTTCAGCACGTCGTCGTGATCAGACCTCGAACCAGCGGCGGCCGTCGCGCTCGATGAGGTCGGACGCTGCCTTCGGCCCCCAGCTGCCGCGCGCGTAGTTGGGGAAGTCGGCCGGCGTGGCCTTCCAGTCGTCGAGCAGCGGCTGCGCGACCCGCCAGGCGGCCTCGACGAGATCGCCGCGCGAGAACAGCGTCGCGTCGCCGTGCGATGCACGAGTAGATCATCACCTCGTAGCCGGTGTAGCGCGACGCCTTGAACGCGTCGCCGTAGCCGAACCGCATGTTGACCGGCTGCAGCTGCAGCGTCGGGCCGGGGATCTTGGCCTGGAACTGCATCTCGATGCCCTGGTACGGCTGGATGTGGAAGATGAGCCGGTTGGCGCCGAGCTCCTGCACCGGCGTGTTGCGGAAGAGCACCTGGGGCGCCTTCTTGAACTCCACGACGATCTCGGTGCCGCGCTTCCACAGCGCCTTGCCCGAGCGCAGGTAGATCGGCACGCCCTCCCAGCGCCAGTTGTCGATGTGGAACCGCGCCGCCGCGAACGTCTCCGTCTTCGACTGCGGGTCGACGTCCTTCTCCTGCGCGGTAGCCGGGCTTGACGACCTCGCCGCCGCTCGCCGACCTGGGGCCCGTACTGGCCCGCGCACGACGTAGCGCGCGACCTCCTCGGGCGTGTAGACGCGCACGGCCTCGAGCAGCTTGGCCTTCTCGTTGCGGATGGCGTCGGGCGTCGAACGAGCCCGGCGACCTCCATGCAGAGGTAGGCGAGCATCTGGAACATGTGGTTCTGCATCATGTCGCGCAGCACGCCGGAGCTGTCGTAGTAGCCGCCGCGGCCCTCGACGTCGACGGCCTCGGACGACGTTGAACTGGATGTTGTCGATGTAGTTCTTGTTCCAGAGCGGCTCGAACATGCCGTTGGTGAAGCGGAACGCCAGCAGGTTCTGCACCGTCTCCTTGCCGAGGTAGTGATCGACCCGGTAGATCTGGTCCTCGTGCCAGTGGGCGAGCACGTCCTGGTTGAGCTGGAGCGCCGAGGCCAGGTCGGTGCCGAACGGCTTCTCGACGATGATCCGCTTCCAGCCCGGGCCGTCCTTGAAGCCGGCCTTGTGCAGCTGCTCGCAGATCAGGCCGAAGAAGCGCGGCGCGGTGGCGAAGTAGAAGAGCACGTTGCCGCCGGCCTGGTACTTGCGCGTCGAGCCGGGCGACCTCGGCCTTGAGCGTCTGGAACGCGCTGAGGTCGTCGAAGCCGGCCGGCATGTAGTGGAAGCGGCGACGAGCTCGTCCCAGACCGCCTGGTCGAACGCGTTGCGCGTGTGGAACTTCTTGATGTCCTCGCTCAGCCGCGCGCGGAACGACTCGGTGGTGAGCGGGTCCATCGCCGCGCCCGAGCAGCGCGAACCGGTCGCGACAGCAGGCCGTCGCAGGCGAGGTTGTAGAGCGCCGGCACCAGCAGGCGCTTGGTCAGGTCGCCGGAGGCGCCGAAGATGAGCATCACGCACGGCTCGCTCGTGGGACTGGCGGCATCCGACTCGGCGCCGCGGGTTCCCAGGACCTGGGGTTGATCGCTCACGTCGATCTCAGGATAGCTGATGGGGCCGACCACGCCTACGCATTGGACACGCCGGACGTCGCTCCGCTCTGATCCGCGCTCGACGCGACGATTGACGCCGCCCGCGGCGGCGGCGTAGTGTGCCTCGACGCATGAGCCGCCTGCGCCGAGAGGGCGACGACGTCACGACGCTGGTGATGGTCATGCTCGTCGTCCCGCTGACGTGGTGGCTGCTGCTCGGCTGGTCGTGGCCGCGCAGCCTCGCCGGCCACGACGCCCTCGCCCACGACCTGCTGATGATCCGTGAGGTGGCGGAGGGCGGCGGCTGGTCGGCGCTCGTCTTCCGGCCCGACCTGCTGGGTGGATTCAAAGGGCAGGGCGTCCTCGGTCCGTTCCCGCTCGTCCCGCTGCTGGCCGGGCTGGGCCTGTCGCCGGTGGCGATCGCCATCGTGGCGGCGCTCGCCGTGCAGGCGCTGCTCGGATTCCTGGCGTGCCGCGCCGTCGGCGACGTCGCCGCGGTGTGGAGCGACGGCGCGCGCGGGCTGGCGTGGCTCGAGCGGCTCGGTGTCGTCTGGCTCTGCGCGTTCGCGCCGGCGCTCGGGTGGCGGTTCGCCTATGGTCACCTCAACCTCGTCATGGGGCTGCTGCCGTTCGCGGCGGCCTTGACGCTGGTCGCGGCCGCCGCCGGCCGGACCGCGACGGTCACGCTCGTGACGCTCACCACGGTGGCGTTCGTGCTCGGCCTGCTGCACTCCGGGCAGCAGATCGTCGTGTCCGGCGCCATCTTCGGCGCGCCGGTGCTGGCCGGGGCGTGGATCAGTCTCGGCGGCGCGTGGTCCCGCCTGGTCGCGCCCGGGCTCGTCGTCGCCGGCGGGTTCCTGATCGCCTGGCCAGCGTTCTGGGGCATGCTCGCGCACGCCCGCAGCTCCGACGCGCCCCGCGCCCTTGGCGAGGCGACGGTCACCTACGATTTCATCACCGCGACGGCCCGCGACTGGCTCACGTCGCTTCCGTGGACGGTCACCGCGCTGCCGGCGACCCGGGACGCCACGCTCCACCACGAGATCAACTATCCGGTCGGGCCGCTGCTCCTGCTCCTGGCGGCGGGGCCGTGGGGCCGGGCCCGCGCGCTCGCCCTCGGGCTCGGCTGCAGCCTGGCCGCGGTCCTCCTCGTGAGCATGGACTGGGCGCCCCTGTCGCGCGCGCTGCTGGCCGTGCTCCCCCCGCTCAAGAGCTTCCGCGTGCCCGAGCGCGCGGTGTTGCCGTGGCTGTGGGCCGTGGCCATCGTCGCGATCGCAGCACTCGTTCACCTCGCCACGATCGAGCGGGAGGCAAGCGCGGCGCCGGCCGCACTCCGGGCGTCTCGCCGGCGCGGGAAGGGCCGGACGAAGCCGTCGGTGGCGTGGTGGCGACCGTACGCCGTCGGGCTGGCGCTCCCGCTGGCGGTCGCGCTCTGGCTCATGCCGTCGCCGGCGCGGGAGGTGGCCGTGTGGGCGCTGGCCGCCGGCGGCGTCGTGTGGCTGCGCTGGCGGCAGGGGCCGGCGGTCTCGGCGGTGATCGTCGTGCTCGTGCTCGGTGTGGGCAGTGTAGCCGCGTTCCGCGAGCGCCTCCTGCCGTTCCCGGATGCCGGGGGGCTCCTGGCCGAGGCCGGCCGGCTCGGCGACACCGTGCGCCGGGCGAAACCCGAGCTCGCCTCACCGCTCACGCGCGTGCGGCTGGACCTGGCCATGCCGGCCTTCGCGACGAACACCGCGTTCGCCGCCGGGCTGTCCGGCCTCGAAGGCTACGGGGTCCCGACGCGGCGCTTCTCCGCGCTGCTGTTCGCCCTGCGCGGCGAGCGCTACGAGTCCACGGCCGTCTTCTTCGCGCTGCCGGCCGGCGACCGGGCGTTTCCGGTCCTGCGCCAGCTCTACGACGTCACCTGGGAGGTGTCGCTGCCGTCGCGTGGCCGCCTGGCGCTGAACCCGCTGGGCCCGGCGGCGGGCGCGGCGTGGTTCAGCGCCTCGCTGGCGCGCACGAGCGACCTGGCGTCGCTCGTGCGCGAGCTGCGCGCGGCGGGCGACGCCCTGCACCAGCGCGCGGCCGAGGTGCTGTGGCTCGACGGGTCCGATTCGCGGGTCGCCGGCGCCCCGCTCCCGCCCGCGCTGGAGCGGGGGTGCCGTGATGCCCGCGTCGCTCACGTCGAGGCGGCCCCGCGCGGTCGTCAGGTCGTCGCCCGGACCGCGACCGCGGCGGCGTGCCCGCTCACCTTCGCCATGAATTTCACCGAGGATCTGCGCGCGACCACGGTGTTCGGCGACGGCCGGCGGCGGCCGGTGCCGGTGTTCCCGGGCTACGGCGCGCTCGCGACCGTGACGGTCCCCGCCGGCGCGATCGAGGTGCACGTGCGCGCGGAGCCCCCCGCCCTGCCGTGGCCGATGGCGTGGGTCGTCCTGGGTGTTGCCTGCTGCGCGGCGGCGGCCTTCTCGAGCTGCCGCGGCCGCTGAGCATCCCGCGAGCACGTCGACGGCACCGTGACGGGAGCGTCCGGAGGTCGGCGCGGCGGTTCTGGTAGAATTCGCGCACTCCCGGGACGGAGGCCCGCGTGCCGAGGATCAACGAGCACTACCTGAATCTGAAGGCCGGCTATCTCTTCGCGGAGATCAAGCGCCGCACGGAGGCGTTCGGCCGGGCCCACCCCGATGCCCGGATCATCTCGCTGGGAATCGGCGACGTCACCCAGCCGCTGCCGCCGGCGGTGGTGGAGGCGCTGGAGGCCGCCGCGCGCGAGCAGGCCCACGCCAGGACGCTCAAGGGCTACGGCCCCTACGTCGGCTACGAGTGGCTCCGGGCGGAGATCGCCGCGCACGACTTCGGCGGCCGCGGGGTGACGCTCGGCGCCGACGAGGTCTTCGTCAGCGACGGCGGCAAGAGCGACAGCGCCAACATCCAGGAGATCTTCGCCGCCGACTGCGTGGTCGCGTTGATGGACCCCGCCTACCCCGTCTACGCCGACAGCAACGTGATGGCCGGCCGCGCGGGCCCGGCCGACGCCAGCGGCCGCTACGGCGGCTTCGTCTACCTCTCGTGCACGGCCGAGAACGACTTCCAGCCGGCGCTGCCCGACCGCCACGTCGACCTCATCTATCTGTGCTATCCGAACAACCCGACCGGGGCGGTGATGACGCGCCCGGCGCTCAAGCACTGGGTCGACTACGCGCGCGAGCACGACGCCGTCATCCTCTACGACGCGGCCTACGAATCCTACGTCCGGGACCCGGAGATCCCGCGCTCGATCTACGAGGTCGAGGGCGCGCGGCAGGTGGCCATCGAATCCCGCAGCTTCTCCAAGAGCGCCGGCTTCACCGGCATGCGGCTGGCGTACACGATCGTCCCCAAGGAGATCCAGGGACGGACGGTGTCCGGGCAGCGGCTCGGCCTCAACGAGCTCTGGCTGCGCCGGACGTCGACCAAGTCCAATGGCCCGCCCTACGTCATCCAGCGGGCGGCGGCCGCGGTCTACACACCCCAGGGGCAGAAGCAGGTGCGGGCGCTCACCGACTTCTACATGGAGAACGCCCGGATCATTCGCGACGGCCTGACCGCGGCCGGGCTGACGGTCTACGGCGGCCGCAGCGCGCCCTACATCTGGGCCCGGACGCCGGCCGGCCTGTCGTCGTGGGACTTCTTCGACAAGCTCCTGGCCGAGGCCCACGTCGTCGGCGCGCCGGGCTCGGGATTCGGGCCGAGCGGCGAGGGCTACTTCCGGCTCACCGCGTTCGGCTCGCGCGAGCAGACGGCCGAGGCCGTCGAGCGCATCCGCACCCGCCTGCGGTGAGCGGCGACCCGGCCGCTCCGCCGCTCACCTGCCCCGGCTGCGATCAGCCGATGCCGACGCGGCGCCTCGACGCTCACTACGGCCGCTCGGTCGAGCTCGACCTCTGCCACGGCTGCGGACTCATCTGGTTCGATGGCCGGGAGAGCATCGCGCTGACGCCCGGCGCGGTGCTCCGGCTCTTCACGGCGCTCGACGAGCACCGCGAGCAGCGACATCCGCTGCAGCGCGAGGGGATGCATTGCCCGCGCTGTCGCCAGGGTCTGCAGGCGACCGTGGATCGCCAGCGGACCACGACGTTCTCGTACTGGCGCTGCCCGGGTGAGCACGGGCGGCTCACGACCTTCTTCGACTTCTTGCGCGAGAAGAACTTCGTACGCCCGCTGTCGCCGGAGCGCCTGGCCGAGCTGCGCCGGTACACGCCGAGCGTGAACTGCTCGGCGTGCGGGGCGCCGGTCGACCTGGCGCGCGAGTCGGCGTGCGGCCACTGCCGCGCGCCGCTGTCGATGCTGGACCCCGATCAGGTGCAGGCGGTCGTGCGCGAGCTGCAGCGCGCCGAGGCGCGCCGGACGACGGTCGATCCCGCCTTCGCCGCGCGCCTCGTCGACGATCGCGCGGCGCTCGAGCGCGCATTCCGGGCGCCCACGGACATCCGGGCGCTGGACCTCGGCGGCTCGTTCGGCGTCGTGGAGGCCGGCGTGTCCGCGCTCGTCCGGCTGCTCTCGGACCCGCCGGGACTCAGCGCTCCCTGATCCGCCCGGCCGGATCGGCCTCGGCCAGCACGGGCGCCGGCACGCCGGAGTGGAGGTAGTCGGCGAGGAGCTTGCCCGCCATGGGGCCGCGGCCGAAGCCCGACGAGGCCAGGCCGCTCACGATCCACAGATGCTCGCGGCCGGGCACGCGCCCGATCAGCGGCTTGCCGTCGAGGGGAAACGGCATGAGCCCGGCCCAGGTCCGCGCGATCCCGAGCCCGGCCAGCAACGGCAAGACCTCGGTCGCGTGACCGCGATTCACCTCGATCCCGGCCGGATCGGGCGTGGTGTTCCAGCCGACCTGCTCGCGATCGCCGCCGAAGATGATCTCGCCGTCGCGCCGCTGCCGGCCGTACAGGTGGCGCGTCACCCGCGCGCCCTTGCGGATCGTGAGGAACGGCGGCTCCCCACCCGGATCGACGTGCCACGCGTGCTGCGACTCCGCCGAGGAGATCGTCTGGAAGAGGCTCGGCGGCGCCGGCGCCGTCGCCCACATCTGGCCGCGGACGGGCACGATGGGGACCTCGAGGCCCAGCAGCGCGCCGACCGGCCCGCACCAGGCGCCGGCGGCGATGACGAGCGCGCCGGCGACGATCTCGTCCTGCGCCGTGCGCGCGACGTAGCCGCCCGCCGGCCGCGGGGCCAGCCCGCTCACCTCGTGGCTCGTGAGGATCGTGGCGCCCAGCCGCGCGGCCAGCGTGGCGAAGGCGCGCGTGGCCCGGCGGGGGTCGGCCTGCGAGCGCAGGGGCGAGTACATCGCCCCGAGCAGCCGTGGCGAGAAGCCGGGCTCGAGGCTCCTCACGTCCCGTGTCGCCAGGAGCTCGACCTGGTGACCGCGAGCGCGCAGCGTCTCGATGCGCGCCCGCTCGAACTCGTATTGCGCCGGCGTGTGGATCGCCTGCACCGCGCCGGACTGCCGGAACTCGATGTCCTCGCCGTGATCGAGCTGCACGGCCTTGAAGATGTCGACGCTGCCCGCGGTGAGGTGCGCCTGCAGATCCGGGCGATCGCCCCAGCCGATGGAGTCGATCGCCCCCGCGTTGACGCCGGAGGCGCCCGAGGCGATCTCGCCGCGCTCGAGGAGCGTGACGCGCCGGCCGTGCGCCGCGAGGTGATAGGCCGCCGAGGCGCCCGCGATGCCGCCTCCCACGATGAGGATCTCGGTGTCGGTCATGCGTCCTCCGGGCCGCCATGGTAGCGCGAAAGTACGGGCGGCCAGGAATCAACCACCCCGGGGACAGGCTGACCGCAGCGTGCTCGCGTCACGGTCCTCAAATCGCTGTCATCGTGGATGTTTTGCATGGCACATCACTTGCGCTGACACCGCCCGAAATGCACGTGGAACGGCACTCGAGCGCGCTCCGAGGCTCGCTGATCGCGCCGGCGATCCTGGTGACCGCCTGCATCCTGGCGCCCTCGGCGTACACGGTCCTGTCGCTGCTCGACCTCGTGCCGATGACGGTGCCGATCTACGTGGCCTGGCTCGGCTGGCTGCAGCTCGTGCATGGCGTCGCCGCGGTGGCGCTCTGGCGGCGCCGGCACGCGCTGTCCACGCGGGCGAAAGCCACCGCGCTGTACTGGGGCGGCCTGGCGTTCTGGTACTGGCTGCCGGCGCCGATCTACTACCTGCTCACGATGAACATCGACGAGCTGCAGCTGAAGTGGACGGCGTTCGCGTTCTTCTGGGAAGTGCCGGTGGTGGGCGGGGCCTTCGTGCTCGCCGCCCAGCGCCTGTTCCCGCTGCGCCGGCGGGATGTCACCCCGGATCCCGCGCGCGTGTATCGCGAGGTCATGCAGTATCCGACCGTCGTGGCCGTCCTGCTGTTCGGCTTCACGCTGGCCGGCTACACGATCGGCGCGCTGCAGCTCCGCGTGTTCGCCGCGCTGCCGCTCGTCGAGCAGGCCAAGAACGTCGCGCACGGCCTGGTGATCTCGCTGCTGCTCGCGGTCTTCTATCACCTGGCGCTGGACCGCGTGCTCGAGCCGCTGCGCGCGCGCATCGCCCGCGAGTCGCGCCTGGGCAGCCTGGTCGCGCGCACGGTGGCCGGCCGGATCCTGGGCGTGAGCCTGGCGGTGGCGGTGAGCGGGTTCGCGCTCATCAGCCTGTTCGCGCTGCAGGCCTTCCAGGGGATGGTGCGCGAGAGCGCCGGCGCGACGCTGCGGCACGACCTCCCGCTGCTCGCCGAGGCGCCGGCCACCGCCCGGCGCCTCGGCGGCCACGCCGACTGGGGCCAGGGCGGCCGGCTCCTGCTGCTGCGCGAGGGCGAGTCGCTACCGGTGGCGGAGTTCTCGCCGGCCACCCGCCGGCTGGTCGAGGCCGGCGGGACCGCGATCGTGCACGACACGCGGCGGGACCTCAAGGTCGTCGGCGTCGTGGACGCGCCGCGGCTCGACGGCCGGCTCGTCGGCGTGGTCCAGCTCACCGACGCCTACGGCCCGCTGCTGACCGCCGCCCGGCTGCTGGGCATCGCCGGCCTCTGCGTGCTCGTCGTCACCGTCGGCATGCTCGTCTTCGCCAGCCGCGCCTCCACGCAGGCGGTCCGGGCGCTGTCCTCGGCCGTGCGACGGGTGGAGGCCGGCGAGGTCGACGCGGCCGCGCTGCGCCTGGACACCGGCGACGAGATCGGCGAGCTGTCCGCGGTGATCGAGCGCTACGTCCGCCAGTCTCACGATCTGCGCGACACCCTCGAGGAGAAGGTCCGCGCGAAGACGCAGCGCCTCGCGGCCCTGCACCTCGTCGACCGCAGCATCCTGGCCGCGGAGTCGGTGGACGCCATCGCGCGCGGCGCGCTGCCGCGCCTGCGCCAGATCGTGCCGTACCAGTGGGGCGCCGTCGCGCTGTTCGAGCCCGGCCAGGATCGGGCCCGGTTCACGGTGATCGACGGCGACGGCGGACCCGGCGAGGGCACCGCGCTGCCGGTCGGCGAGGTGCCGCAGCGGCTGCTGGATGCGACGACGCAGAGCCTCGTCAGCGCGCCGCTGGTGGCGCACGGCGAGGCGATCGGCCTGCTGTGCGTCGCGCGCCGCGAAGCCGATGCCTTCGACCGGGACCACGCAGAGATCGTGTCGGAGGTCGCCACCCAGCTTGCCGTGGCGATCCACCAGGCGCAGCTGCGCGCGGCCCTGGACGGACAGCAGCAGCGCCTGCAGGCGGTCGTCGAGCACATGCCCGAGGGCGTGGTCCTGCTGGAGCGCGACGGCCGCATCGCGCTCGCCAACCCGTTCGCCCGTGCCCACCTGTCGGCGGTGGCCACGACCTCCGCGGACGAGACGGTGACGGCGGTCGGCGGCCTGTCGCTGGAGCGGCTGCTGGCCGGGCCGGAGATCGCGCCCCGCGAGGTCACGACGGACGACGCCGGGGGAGACGTCTTCCAGGTCGCCGCCCGGCCGCTGGCCGGGGGCCAGGGCGCCGTCGTGGTGATCCGCGAGGTGACGCGCGAGCGCGAGGCGCAGAAGGTCGCCCAGCAGCAGGCCCGCCTGGCCTCGGTGGGCCAGCTCGCGGCCGGCATCGCGCACGACTTCAACAACATTCTCATGACGATCGTGAACTCGGCGGAGCTGGGGCTGCGCAAGCAGTCGGATGGGCCGTTCGTGCGCGGCCGGCTGGGGATCATCGTCGAGCAGGGGGAGCGGGCGGCCGCGCTCGTGCGCCAGATCCTCGACTTCAGCCGGCAGTCGTTGCCCTCGCTGGAGGCGGTCGACCTGGCCCAGCTCCTCGAGCAGACGATCGGCCTGCTCGAGCGCACGCTGCCCGAGAGCATCCGGATCAGCGTCGAGACCACCGACGGCCCCTTCGTCATCAGCGCCGACCCGAACCAGCTCAACCAGGTGCTGACCAACCTCGCGGTCAACGCGCGCGACGTCATGCCGATGGGCGGCGAGCTGCGCTTCCACCTCGGCCTCGAGCAGCGCGAGGGCGAGGCCGGCGACTCCGGCCCCGGGCCGGGCCAGTGGGTCGTCCTCACGGTGAGCGATACCGGGGTGGGCATGCCCCCGGAGGTCCGCGAGCGGGTCTTCGACCCGTTCTTCACGACGAAGGCGCCGGGCCGCGGCACCGGCCTGGGCCTGTCGCAGGCCTACGGCATCGTCACCGAGCACCAGGGCCACATCACGGTCGACAGCCGCCCAGGGCAGGGGACGCGGTTCACGCTGTACCTGCCGAGCCTGCCCGACGACCGGGGCGCCGTGGAGGCCCGGGCGGGCCTGGAGCTCGTCATGGGCTCCGGCGAGACGCTGCTGGTCGTCGAGGACGAGGCGCCGGTACGGCAGACGCTCGCGCACATGCTGGCCGACCTCAACTACCGGACGCTGACCGCCTCGTCCGCCGAGAATGCCCTCGATCTGCACGCGGCCCACGCCGGCGAAGTCGCCCTCGTGCTCACCGACCTCGTCATGCCGGGCATGGGCGGGCTCGGCCTGGTGCGCACGCTGCGCGAGCGCGACGTGCGGGTGCCGGTCGTGATGATGTCCGGATACGTCGGCGACTCGGCGCCGGCGAGCGTCGACGGCGTGAGGGCCTGGGTGGAGAAGCCGGTGATGGCACGCCGGCTCGGCATCGTGATCCAGGAGGCGCTGTCGGGCGATTGTTCTCCGCGGTAGGATGGACCCGCGATGTCCCGCCACCGCTTCGCCACCTTCTGGGCGGCCGTCCTCGTGATCATGGGCCTGGTGCTGATCGCCGGGGGCCTGCTGCTGGCTGCCGCCGCCGTCACGCTGGACATGCCGTGGGGCAGCCTCACGGGCCAGGCCGTTCTCGAACGCGCCTTGGCCGCCGTGCTCCTCGTGATCTCGGGGGTGCTGGCCGGCGCCCCGTTCATCGTGCTCGGTGAGATGCTGCGGCTCTTCATCGAGCAGCGGCGTATCGCCGAGCGCCAGCGCCGCCTGCTGGCCCGGATCGCGCGACGGATGGACGACGCGGCGGGGCGTCGCGCGGCGGGCACCGCGGTGGCCGATCGCCTGTTGCAGCAACGTCGCCCCTGACCACCGCGCCTGTTCACCCACTCACGTCGACCCGATCCCCGTGGCCGTGCCGGGCCGTCTCGCGCCCCGCGTGGCCCGTGGTAGGCTACGCCGGTCGCCGCAGACGACGTGGAGGCCGCCGATGAAGATCACCGACGTCACGCTGACGCTGTTCACCTGGAGCGGGATTCCCGCCACGACGTACGGCCGCCACAGCGGTCGCTTCAGCGGGAACAGCGAGCTCGGCCTGCTCACGGTGCGCACCGACGAGGGCGTCGAGGGCCACGCGTTCCTCGGATCTTCGTCCCGCGGCGCGGCGATGGACGGCGCCTCGCTCGTCCGGTTCCTGAAGCCACTGGTGCTGGGTCAGGACCCGCTCGAGCGCGAGCGGCTGTGGCAGGCGATGTGGCAGCGCAACCGTACCACCACGCTGCGCGCCATCGGCGCCGTGGACGTCGCCCTGTGGGACATCGGCGGCAAGGTGGCGGGGCTGCCGATCTCGCGCCTCCTCGGCGTCTATCGCGAGACGGCCCCCGCCTACGCGTCGTCCGCAGTGCTGGCCTCCAAGGAGGCCTACGCCGAGGAGGCGGCCTCGTACCGCGCGGCCGGCTGGAAGGCCTACAAGATCCACCCGCCCACCGACCCGGCCACCGACATCCAGGTGTGCGAGGCCGTGCGCCGCGCCGTCGGCGAGGACTACACCGTGATGCTCGACTCCACCTGGGCCTACCAGTATCCGGAGGCGCTGCGCGTCGGCCGTGTCGCCGAGGCGCTCGGCTTCCACTGGTACGAGGACCCGCTGGCCGACGACGACCTCTACAACTACGTGAAGCTCAAGCAGCAGCTCAAGATCCCGATCCTGGCCACCGAGTACGCGCCCGGCGGCTTCACCGCGCTGGCCCCCTGGATCACCGCCCAGGCGACCGACTACCTGCGCGGCGACGTGGCCGTGAAGGGCGGCATCACCCCGCTCGTGAAGTCGGCGCACCTGGCCGAGGCCTTCCACATGAACTTCGAGATCCACCACGGCGGCAACTCGCTCAACAACGTCGCCCACCTCCACGTGACGATGGCGATCCGCAACTGCGAGTTCTTCGAGGTGCTGCTGCCGTCGGCCGCCCAGAAGTACGGCCTCGTGGAGGACATCGAGATCGACGCGCACGGGCTCGTCCGGGCGCCGACCGGCCCCGGCCTCGGAGCGGCCATCGACTTCGACCTGATCGCGCGGCAGAAGACCGCCGTGCTGACGTAGCCCCGGGCGACCGTCCGGGCTCACCGGCTAGTCCAGGGGCGTGTCGCGATGTCGAGGGGTCCCCCGGCTTCGCCGGGGCGCCCCGAGCCATCGGGGTCTGCTCTGGAGAGCATACGCAAGACCGAGGAGCGCCCCGGGTTTCCCGGGGCGTGACGAGCGTTGGGGGCTTGGGGGCCATGTCGAGGCCCCCATGATGATTGGAGGCCATGTCGAGGCCGCCAGTCCAGATAGAGAGGAGTACGCATGCGTTGGCTCGTGCTGTTCGTGCTCGCGTTCGGCGTGGGGGCCGCACCGGCCTCGGCCCAGGAGCTGAAGACCGACGACGACAAGGCGCTCTATGCGATCGGATGGGCACTCGCGGATCGCCTGGCGCCGTTCGCGCTGACCCCGGCCGAGCTGGAGCTGGTCAAGGCGGGTCTCGCCGACGCCGTGCTCGGGCGCGAGCGCAAGGCCGACCCGCGCGACCAGATGGCCAGGATCCAGCAGCTGCGGACGGCGCGCGCGGCCACGGTGGCGGCTGCCGAGAAGAAGTCGGGCGACGCCTTCCTGGCGAAGGCGGCGGTGGCGACCGGCGCCAGGAAGACCGAGTCGGGCCTGGTGCTGACCACGCTGAAGCCCGGCACCGGTCCGTCGCCCAAGGCGACCGACAAGGTGAAGGTCCACTACCACGGCACGCTGATCGACGGCAGCGTCTTCGACAGCTCGGTGCAGCGCGGCCAGCCGGCGACGTTTCCGCTCAACGGTGTCATCAAGTGCTGGACCGAGGGCGTGCAGCTGATGAAGGTCGGCGGCAAGAGCCGCCTGGTCTGCCCGGCCGAGCTGGCCTACGGCGAGCGCGGCGCGCCGCCGCGGATCAAGCCGGGGGCCACGCTGGTCTTCGAGGTGGAGTTGCTCGAGATCGTCGCCGAGTAGCGCGCCCGCGTGCCCGAGCTGCCGGAGGTCGAGGCGGCCCGCCGGGTCGCCGCGCGCATCGCGGTGGGGCGGCGCATCGTCGACGCCTGGTGCGCGGCGGATCCCATCGTCTTCGAGGGCGTGACGCCGGCCCGGGTGGCGGCGACGCTGCGCGGCCGGCGCGTGAGGGCGGCGCGCCGCCACGGCAAGCACCTCTGGCTCGAGCTGGACCGCGGGCCGGCGCTGCTGATGCATTTCGGAATGACCGGCGGCGTGCACGTTCCCGCCCGCCCCCCACTGCGCCTCATGTCCACGCGCGGCTGGGCCCCGCCGGGCTGGCCGCCGCGCTTCGCCAAGCTGATTCTCACCTTCGACGACGGCGGCAAGCTGGCGATGGCCGACGCCCGCCGCCTCGGCCGCATCCGCCTGCGCGACGATCCCCGCCGCGAGCCCCCGGTGGCCGATCTCGGATTCGACGCGCTCCGCGAGCTGCCACCGCCCGCCCGCTTCTTGGCGCTGCTGCACGAGCGCACCGCCCCGATGAAGGCGCTGCTCCTCGACCAGACCTTCGCCGCCGGCGTGGGCAACTGGATCGCCGACGAGGTGCTCTACCAGGCGCGTATCGACCCCCGTCGTCCCGCCCGCACGCTCTCGCCCGCGGAGTCGTCCCGTCTCCGCCGCCGCCTCCTGGCCATCCTCACGACCGCCGTCCGCGCCGGCTCCGACAGCGACCGCTTCCCCAAGGCGTGGCTTTTCCATCGCCGGTGGGACCACGATCCGCTCTCGCGCACGTCAACCGGCGCGCGCATCCGCTGGGAGACGATCGCCGGCCGCACGACCGCCTGGGCACCCTCCATCCAGCACTAGCCCGGCGCCGCGCGGCTGGCGGTCCGGGGGCCATCTCGGGGCGAGCGGGTTGTCGAGGGGTGCCACGGCTGCGCCGGGGCGCCCCGAGCGACGGGGGGTCCGGGGGCCATCTCGGGGCGAGCGGGTTGTCGAGGGGTGCCACGGCTGCGCCGGGGCGCCCCGAGCGACGGGGGGTCCGGGGGCCATCTCGGGGCGAGCGGGTTGTCGAGGGGTGCCACGGCTGCGCCGGGGCGCCCCGAGCGACGGGGGGTCCGGGGGCCATCTCGGGGCCCCCGGTTCAATCAGTCAATTCGCGACGGTCACGGCGACGCTGCCGGTGCCGGTGTTGCCGCCGGCATCACGCGTGGTGACGATCAGCGTCCGCAAGCCGTTGTCGGTCGTCGTCGTCACCCAGGGCAGCGAGACCGGTCCGGTCGAGATCGTAGTCTGCGTCGCGACCGTCCGGCCGCTCACACTCAGCGTGTAGGTGTTCGACCCGCCGCTGGCGCCGTCGAGCCAGACGGTCACCCAGACCGTGCCCTTCACCTGCGCGTTGCCCGTGGGCTGGGTGAGGTGCACCTGCAGCGTCCCGCCTGATGGCGGCGGCGAGGGCGGGGGGCCGCCGGCGTTGCCGACGGTGATCGAGATGCTGCTCGCGCCAGTGTTGCCGGCGGCGTCGCGCGCCGACGCCGTCAGCGTCTGGGCACTCCCGGGGACGGTCGTCGTATCCCAGCCGAGCGTCACCGGTCCTCGGCTCGACGTCGTCGTGGTCGCCACGGCGCGACCGGCGACCGTGATCGTGTAAGTGTTCGACGTGCCGCTCGCGCCGTCGAGCCAGAGCGTCACCCACGACGTGCCGGTCACGGCGGCGCCGCTGGGCGGCTGGGTGATCCAGACCTTCAGCGTGCCGGTCGGCGGTGGTGGCGGTGCGGGTCCTCCCGGCGGCGCCGAGATGCCGTTCTTCGTGGTCACGGTGAGGCTCGTCGAGCCCGTCCGGCCACCCGCGTCCCGCGCCGAGATCGTCAGCGTCCGACTACCGTCGGCGATCACACGTGTGTCGATCGGGAACGAGATCGGGCCGGCGCTGCTCGAGACCGTCGTGCCCGCGGTCTGGCCGCCGAGCGTCGCCGTGACGCTGTTCGAGGAGCCGGTGGCGCCGTCGAGCCAGACCGTGACCCAGACCGTCCCGGTCAGCCCGGCGCCGGCCGTCGGCTGTGTGACGTGGACCGCCAGCGCCCCGCCGCCGCCCGGCGCGCCGACGGTGAACGTCACGGCGTTCGAGACGGCGGCGTTCGGCGCGGGATTCGCGACGGTCACCGCGGCCTGCCCGGCGCTCGCGATGTCAGCCGCGGGGACGGCAGCGCGGAGCTGGGTGCCGCTCACGAAGGTCGTCGTCCGCGTCGCGCCGTTCCAGCGCACGACCGAACCGGCGACGAAGTTCGATCCGATTGCCGTCAGCGTGAAGGCGCCCGACCCCGCCGCCGCGCTGCCGGGCGAGAGCGCGTTCAGCACCGGCGTGCTCACGGGTGGTGGCGTGCCGCCGCCGGTGCCGCCCAGCCGCACGATGCGCGCCACCGACGGCACGCCCTGGCCGTCGAGGATGAACAGCATGTAGTGGCCGGGCGGCGCGACGTTGGCGCTCGACGGCGCCGTCACCGTGAGTCCGTCGGCGGCCGGGGTGAAGGCGAGACGGTTGAAGCGCTGGTTCTGGTCGAAGGCGTGCGTCACCGAGGGGAGGCGGATCCACGTCACCTGCCTGATGGCGGCGCCGTTCGGCGTCTGGACCGCGAAGCTCTGGCCGTAGCCGACACTGGCCGGCGCCCCCGTGATCGTCGGCCGCGCGGCGCCCGACAGGTAGGGCGGCGAGAACACCTCGACCTGGGGGCGGCCGTTGCCGCCGGCGCTCATCACCCGCCCGTCGGGCAGTAGCAGCGCCACGGAGTGATAGAAGCGGCCGACCGTCTGGCCGGCGAGGATCGTCCACCGTTCGGTCGCCGGATCCCAGAGCTCGGCCGCGAGCACCGGCCGGCTCGTGTCGTTGAAGGTGCTGCCGCTCGTGCCGCCGGTGACGAGCACCTTGCCGTCGGGCAGCAGGGTGGCGTTGTGGTGGCGGCGCGGCGTCGCCATCGCGGCGACCGTCCGCCAGGCCGGCGCCGCCGCCGTGAGGTCGATCACCGCGGTGGCGGCGGTGGGCGGATCGCCGCCGCCGACGAAGACGACCTTGCCGGTGTCGTACATCACCGAGGAGGCGTAGTCGCGCGTGCCGCTCGGCCGGGTGCCGACGACGCTCCACGACCCGGTCCCCGCGGTGTCGAGGTAGCGCGTGGTGCCGCTCGGACCGCTGTTGAAGACGCGGCCGTTGGGCGCCAGGTGCATGCGGGGATAGAGATCGAGCGTGAGCTGCGCGCCGGTGAGGTTGCGCCACGTCCGCAACCCCGGCGAGAAGACCTGGGGCAGCGCGTCCACGCCGATGGTGGTGTCGATCTGCCCGGAGACGACGAGGACGTCGCCGTTGGCCAGCGTCGTGTTCGTCGGATACCAGCGGCCGGCGTTCATGTCGGGCAGACGGGTCCACGTGTTGGTCGCGGCATCGTAGGCTCCCGCATTCGGGAGCCCCACGAAGTTCGCGATGTGACCGCCGGTGAGGTACAGGCGGCCGTCGGCCAGGAACGAGTGGCCGGCGCAGAAGAGATCATAGCCGGGCGACGCCAGCGTGCTCGTCTCGCCCGTCGCGGGGTCCCAGGTCCGGAGGCTGTTGGCCGGCGGTCCCGGCGGCGTCCCCTGCACGTCGCCGCCGAAGAACAGCACCCTGCCGGTGGGCAGCGTGTGCATCGCCGTCGGGAAGAACGGCAGCGAGCCCCTGGAGGTCCAGCTCCCGCCTCCCGGCGTCTGCGTCGCGGCCGGGGTGGCCAGCAGCGCCAGAACGGCCAGGGTGAGCGCGAGGCGTCTCACGGCCGTGGCTGGAGCATGAAGACGCGGACTGGGAACTCCCTGTGATGGTCGGGCGTGTCCTCGCTCGGGTAGTCCTGGCCGACGGCGAGGATGACGCCGCGCGCGTTGATCGCCACCGCCTCCAGCAGGATGGAGGAGATCGCGGGGATGAGCGCGTTCAGGTCCTCCATCCCTCCCGCCACGGTCCAGACGAAGGCGCGCAGGTGTTCGCCGGCGCGCGAGCTGCCGACGACCTCGCCGCGCTCGTTGACGTCGAGGGCGCGGCTGCTCTCGTCGCCGGGCAGGGTGCCGAGGTCGTCGATGCCGCCGCCGGCGCCCCACCGGACCGCGCGCGGGCCGCGCGCGCCCACCGAGAAGCCGACCGCGACGCCGTCGTTGTCGACGGCGCGCGCCTCGCTGGCCGCGTCGCCGGGCAGCATGCCGAGGTCGGTGAGCGCGCCGGCCCGCCAGCGGAACGCGCGGCCGCGGCCGCCGCCGCCCGAGACGCCGACGACATCCCCGCGGTCGTTCAGCCCGAGCGCGCGGCTGCCGGCGTGGCCGGGCAGCGCGCCGAGCGGCTGGACGCCGTCACCGCCCCAGAGCACCGCGACCATGCCGCCGGGTCCGCTCGAGTAGCCGGCGACGTCACCGCGCTGGTTCACCGCGAAGGCCTCGCTGGCGGTGTCGCCGGGGAGCGTGCCGAGATCCTGCACGACGCCGCCGCGGACGAGCCGGACCGCGCGCACGCCGGTGGGCGTGTTGGACGAGCCGACGACGTCGCCCGCGTCGTTGATGCCGCGCGCCGTGCTGTGGTCGCCACCCGGCAGCGTGGCGAGACGTTCGACCCGCCCGCGGCGCACCACGAAGCCGCGATGGCCCGGACCCGAGACGGAGGCGCCCGCGACCTCCCCGAGGCCGTTCAGCGCGCGCACGACGATCGCGTTGCCCTCCTCCAGCGTTCCGAGAGCGATGACGTCGTACCGCGGGGGCGGACTCGGGGCGAGGGCGACGAGACCGAGGGCGGTGAGGACGCAGACGACGGCCAGCAGCGTACGATGCATGGGTCTCCCCCAGACAACGAACAGCGGTCAGCGGAGCGGTGACGACACGCGGCAAGGGCCGTGCCGTCGAGGCGACGCCGCACGTCGCGGCATTTTCGACGTTGTGAAGCCGGCAGCAGTGAAGCGTCGCTGCCGGTTTCGTGCAACGACGTGCGACGTGTTACGCGGGTGGGACCCTTCCGGCCACGGCGCGGACGCGCCGGGGCGCCGCGAGCCAGATGGCCACGGCCGAGACGACGCTGGCGGCGATGCCGAGATAGAACGCCGGGACGTAGCTCCCCGTGCGGTCGTAGAGCGCGCCGGCGACCCAGGGCCCCAGCGCGGCGCCGCTGCTGGAGGCGAGGCTCAGAGTCCCGAAGACCTTGCCGTAGTGCTTGCCCTGGAAGATCTCGGCGGGGATCGCACCGTATACCGACGCGAGGCCGTAGCCGAGCAGGCCCTGCGCGCCAACCATGACGTAGAGCCACGTCGGTGTCGGCTGCGCGCGCATCACGATCAGCGTGACGTAGCAGACGACGAAGCCCGCGCACGCCAGGGTCCACACCCATTCGCGCCCGATGCGGTCGGAGAGATGGCCGAGCACGATCTGGCCGGCGATGCCGGCGAAGCCGACGAGGCCGAGCGCCCAGGCGGCGAGCGCGGGCGCGAAACCGATCTCGACCAGGTATTTCGTCTGGTGGACCTGCACCGCGTACCAGGCGAACAGGCCCCCGAGGAAGCCCACGACGATCCACCAGAAGCGCGCGGTGCGCACCGCGCGCGCCAGCGTCCACTCGATGGACACCCACGCGGGATCCACGACGTTGGCGGGGTGGGCTCCGGCCGCGGCTTCCGGTGGCGCGGCGTCGCCGTCGGGACGCAGGCCGAGGTCCTCCGGCCGCCGGCGCTGCAGGAGATTGAGTGGGAGCAGCGTGAGCAGGACGATGGCGGCGGTCGCATAGCACGCCGCCCGCCAGCCCGACTGCTCGATCACCGCCTGGATCCACGGCAGCATCAGGATGGAGCCGACGCCCACGCCCGAGAACGCGATGCCGATGGCGAGGCCGCGCTTGCGCACGAACCAGTTCGGCAGGAAGAGCGCGTGGCCCGTGTAGCCGGCGGCCAGCGTGCCACCCGAGACGAGAACGCCCAGCGTGAGGTAGAGGTGCCAGGGCGCCGTGACCAGCGGCGCCAGCGCGAGGCCGGCACCGACGGCGAGCACGCCGGCGCCGATGACCCAGCGCGGCCCGCGCCGGTCCATGACCGCGCCCATCCACGGCGTGAAGATCGTCGACACCAGGAAGCCCACCGAGAAGGCGCCGGCCGTGAGCCCGCGCTCCCAGCCGAACTCGTCGAGGATCGGCGGAAACAGCAGCGAGAAGGCGGTGCGTGCGTTGACGCCGAGGCCCATGGTCACGAACGCGATGGCGATGACGACCCAACCGTAGAAGACAGGCCAGCGCACCGGCGCATTCTATCGTGCTGGACCGATCGCGTAGACTGTCATGCGGTCCAGGGGGGACGATGAGCGAGATCCAGTTCGATCATATCGCGATCGCCGCGTACCGCATGGCCGACGCGCCGGCCGTGCTCGTGGGCGCGCTCGGCGGCGCCCCGACGGGAGACGGTGGTCCGTCGGGACCGTACACGTGGGGGCAGTGGGGTTTCGCGGGCGGCGGGCGGTTGGAGATCCTGGAGCCGCGCGGCGCCGACGGCTTCCTGCATCGCTTCCTGGCGACGCGCGGGCCCGGCATCCACCACGTGACGTTCCGGGTCCCCAGCCTGGGCCAGGCGTGCCGGCGCGCCGTCGCGCACGGATTCCGCCTCGTCGGCTACGACGACTCCGATCCGGGCTGGGCCGAGGCGTTCCTGCACCCGAAGGAGGCGCTCGGCCTCGTCGTGCAGCTCGCCGAGTCGCGCGTCACGAACGGCGCCTCGCGCCGGCCGTTCGCGGCGCCGCCGGGTCCGCCGGATCCGCCCCCGGCCGTCACCGTGCTCGGCCTCCGGACGCGCGCGCGCTCGGAGGAGCGGGCCGAGACGTTGTGGGGGGCGGTGCTGGGTGGTCGCCGCGACGGCGCCGGCGGCGGGCCCGTCTATCGCTGGCCGGGCTCGCCGATGCGCATCACGGTGGACGTCGACGCCGGCGCCGAGGAAGGGCCGCTCGCCGTCGAGTTCTCGAGCCCGCGCCCGGTGAGCCTGCCCGACACCCCGCCCTCGACCCTCGGCACGAGCTTCCGGCGGGGCGTCCCGTGAGCGACGACGGTGCCGAGATCGAGCGTCGGGTCGCCGCGGTCCTCGACGGGCTCGGGGTACCCTACGAGCTGCAGCCGATCGATCCGGCGTTCGCCGACACCGCCGCCTACTGCGAGCGCTACGGCGTGCCGCTGGACCACGCGGCCAACACGATCATCGTCGCCTCCAAGAAGGAGCCGCGGCAGTACGCGGCCTGCGTCGTGAAGGCGACCACGCGCCTGGACGTCAACCGTGCGGTCCGGCGCCTGCTGGACGCCTCCAAGGTCTCGTTCGCCTCCGCCGACGAGACGCGTGCGCTCACCGGCATGCTGATCGGCGGCGTCACCGTGTTCGCGCTGCCGGCCGCGCTGCCGATCTACGTCGACGACAAGGTGATGGCGCTCGACTGGGCGATCCTCGGCAGCGGCAGCCGCTCGTCGAAGGTTCGGGTGTCGCCCGAGGCCCTGCGCCGCCTGCCGGGCGTCCAGATCGTGGCCCTCAGCGTTCAGGCCTGAGCGTCACAGCACGGGCCACACGTCGGAGGGCAGCTTCGGGAAGAGCGCGCCGAGCAGTGCACGCGCCTCGTTCGTCCGCACCACGCAGTCCGGGAACGTCGCCTCCAGCTCCTCCAGCGCGCGGAAGCCGAACAGCAACTGCAAGAACGTGCGGTCGGGGAACATCGCCAGCGGCCGGCGCGGGTCGCTCGACGGGCGCCCGAACTCGATGCCGCGCACCGTGAGGTCGGGCCGCCAGGCGTCGACGCGGGTCACCGTGCCGCGCTCGAGCGTCAGCCGCACGCCGTCGGTGTAGAAGCCGAGGGTGAGCGTGCCGGTGTGGCCGGCACAGGGTGAGCCGGCCAACCGGCGCTCCAGCGCGGGGACGACCGCCTGGAGAAAGGCCGCGACGTCGGGAACGCGCGCGTACCAGGCGTAGCCGGGGTCGCGCTCCTGCAGCCCGGACACGCGATAGAGCGGGTGCTCCATCCCCAGCAGCCAGAAGCTCAGGACCGCGTAGCAGGCGGCCGGGGCGGCCTTCGCCAGCGCGTGGCCGGCCTCGACGAGGTAGTGCAGCGCCGGGATCCACGCCTCGCGCCACGACACCCCGGCCCTGACCTCGAACGCGGTGACGTTGAAGTAGTCACCCCACAGCTCGCCCGTGTGCGCGAGGTAGCCGACCCGCTCGCCGGCGCGCTCGAGGATCCGGATCTTGCGGCGGGCGGCGCTCTCGTCGCGCTTGCCGGCCAGCTCGTAGCGCCACAGCGCGGCGTCGCGGGGCACGGTGACCTGGGCGCGGCCGGCGGCACTCGCGGTGAGGTCGATGAGGAACGGGATGTCGGCCTCGCCGGCGGGTCGCACGCGCCAGCTCGCCGCCGGCGGCGGGAGCGGGGCCAGCGCCTCGACGCGCGCGCGGGGGCCGCCGCCGCGCTCGATCGCCAGCTCGTAACCGAACTGGCGGTAGAACCACGGGATGCCGCTGATGGCGAGCATCCGGTGGCCGCGGGCGGCGCTCCAGCCGTGCACGACCTCGAACTGCGCGCGCACGAGACCGCCACCGCGCCGCGTCGCCACGGTGCCGATCAGCTCGGGCTGCCCCATGGGGATCGGCACGCCGCCGTAGGCCCAGGTCTGCGAGATGAGGTGCAGGCAGGAGACGATGTCGCCGGTGCGGCCGTCGACGACCACGGTGGCGTCGCCGGGCCCGAACGAGGGATGGCGGCCCTGGATCAGGTCGCGCGTCCAGGCGGTGAGCGGCGCGCTGGGCGTGTCGCTGTCCTGGGCGCGCAGCACGTCGCCGACGAACGCCGCCAGCGGCTCGGAGTCGTCGGCGGTGGCCGCTCGGAGCACGAGGCCGTTGCCCAGGTCTCGGATCACCGTGTCCTCCTCTGGCGAGAGGCGAGGATAGCAAAGCCCTGGAAAATTGACAGGCGACGCCCGGCCACCTCAGAATCGCTTCGGGGAGGACGGAATGGACGCCTCGCTCACCGTCGAGCCATTCGGGTTCTTCACCTTCGACGCGCTCCGGGCCGGCTGGTACCTGGTCTGGCGACAGCTCGTTCGCGTTCTGCTCGTCGCCGTCGGCGCCGGGGCGGTCGGTGGCGCGCTCACCGCTCTCGGCATGTCCGTCGTCGGCGTGATCTTCATCACGCTCGGTGTCGCCGCGGCGACCATCTGGGGCCTGGTGCTCATCCCCCAGCTCACCAGCCGCTGGGCCGAGGCGCGCTACGGGTACGCGTTGAGCGGCCTGCTGGGCGTCTGGTGGGGCGTCTTCTGGCGCGTCGTGGTCGCCGCGCTCGTCGCCGCCGTGATCTTCACGCCGCCGAACTTCGTCGCGCTGAGCCTGTCGTCGGCGTACCCGAATTCGGCGCTCGGCGTGCTTGGCCACCTGCTCACGGCGCTGCTCGGCGTGGCGAACTTCATCGTCACGGTGATGGCCACGGGGTGGGCGATGTCGAGGGTGACCGTTGCTCAGCTCTCGGGGCTGCCCGTCGCGCCGGGGCTCCTCGAGGCGGCGCCGGTCGTGAGCCAGCCGCTCCCGGTCGCGCCGGCCCCCATCGCGTCGTCAGCGCCGGTCGCGGTGTCGGAGCCCGTGGCGCTGCCGGTCTCCGCACCCGCCGGTCGCGCCGACGGCAAGCGTCAATGTCCGAAGTGCGGCCTCTACGAGACGGAGCGCGGCTCGGTGATCGGCTGGTACTGCACCATCTGCGGCTGGCGGGAAGGGCGCGGCTAGGGCAGAACGGTCAGTTTCACGGGGACGGTCCCGGCCCCGACGGCGCCGAGGGCACGGGCGGCGGCGTAGGAGAGGTCGATGATGCGGCCGGGCACGGAAGGCCCCCGGTCATTGATCCGCACCTCCACCTGCCGGTCGTTGTCCACATTCACCACGCGCAGCCGCGTGCCGAAGGGCAGCGTGGGGTGCGCGGCGGTCAGCGCGTGCATGTCGAAGCGCTCACCGCTGGCGGTCAACCGGCCGTGATGGGGCTTGCCATACCACGACGCGCGCCCCGTCTGGGTTCCCGCCCGCAGGTGCGGCGCCGGCGTCACCGGTGCCGAGGGCGCGGACACGCACCCCTCGATGCCGAGGGTGACGACCGCCCCGAGGACGCACCAGCCTGCCCGCCGGGTCACCGGCGCCACCATTCACGCACGCGCTTCCACCAGTCCTGGATCTGGTCGCCGACGCCGCCGTGGTCCGTGCAGGGCGGTGGCTCGGTGCCCGCGAGGAACGTCTCGCGGACGACCGCGGGGCAGAACCGATTGGCGAGCTGCCCGGTGGTGATGTCGATGTCGGAGAAGGCGATGCCGCTCGGGACGGTGAACGCCGGCTGCGGATAGGCGTCGAGCGCCTGCCGCATGAAATCGGCCCAGATCGGCAGTGCGGCCTCCGACCCGCTCAGCCCGTGCGCGTCGCCGCCGTCGAACCCGACCCACACGGCCACCAGCAGGCGCGGCGCGTACCCCACGAACCACGCGTCGCGGCCGTCGTTGGTCGTGCCCGTCTTGCCGGCGATCGAGCCCGTCACGCCGAGCGCGCGCGCGGACGCGCCGGTGCCCGAGGTGATCACGCCCTCCAGCAGCGAGGTGAGCAGGTACGCCTCGGCCGGCGTGATGACCGCAGCCGGCTCGTCGGCGTCACCCGCGTCGACCGCGCCGTCACGGTCGCGCACCGCGCGCACGGCCACGACGCCGGGCGGCCGCACGCCGCCGTTGACGATCGGCAGGTACGCGCGGGCCAGCTCGATCGGGGTCGCCTCGAACGTCCCCAGCGCCATGGCCGGCACCGGGGCCAGCTCGCCGGCCAGCCCCAGCGCGCGCGCGGTCTCGATCACCGCCGGGAGCCCCACGCTCTCGGCGACGCGGACGGTGGCGGCGTTGAGCGACTGCTCCAGCGCCCGGCGCACCGTCACGCGGCCCTCGTAGCGGTCGTTGTAGTTGCGCGGGCTCCAGGTGTCCCGGCCGACCGTCAGCGTGATGGGCGAATCCTCCACGATGGAGGCCGCGGTCAGGGCCGGCGGGCCGCCGCGCGCGCGCAGCGCCGCGAGGTAGACGAACGGCTTGAAGGCCGAGCCCGGCTGGCGGTGGGCCAGGGCCGCGCGGTTGAACTGGCTCGCCTGGTAGTCGCGGCCGCCGATGAGCGCGCGAATCTCGCCGGTGGCCGGGTCGAGCGCGACGAGCGCGGCCTGCAGCCGCCGGCCCGGCTCCTCGCGACGCAACCGCGGCACCCGCGTCTCGATCCGGTCGAGGCCGCGCACCACCGCCGCCTCGGCGAAGCGCTGCAAGGCGAGATCGAGCGTCGTGTAGACGGAGCCGCCGACGCTGTCGCCGACGTCGCCGAACCGCTGCTCGAGCTCGAGCCGCACGTAGTCGGTGAAGTAGGGCGCCGGTTGGCCGGTGGTGGCCGCCGGCGGCACGCGCACCGGCTGGGCGCGCGCGATCTCCCAGTCGGCGGTCGACAGCGTGCCCAGCTCGCGCATCCGAGCCAGCACGACGTCGCGGCGCGCTCGGGCCCGCTCGGGATTGACGGCCGGCGAGTAGCTGTTGGGCGCGCGCACCATGCCGGCCAGCAGCGCGGCCTCGGCCGGCGTGAGCTGGTGGATCTCCTTGCGGAAGTAGGCGCGGGCGGCGGCGCCGACGCCTCGGATGGCGAGGCCGCCGCGCGACCCGAGATAGATCTCGTTGAGATAGGCCTCGAG
Source organism: uncultured Candidatus Rokubacteria bacterium (assembly GCA_963743355.1). Lineage (GTDB taxonomy): Bacteria > Methylomirabilota > Methylomirabilia > Rokubacteriales > CSP1-6 > AR5. The sequence continues at coordinate 908,884 of CAVUPM010000001.1, read as the reverse complement.
GATCTGCTGCTTGGAGTACCGCCACTCGACCAGCGTCGCCAGCCACGCCTCGTTCAGCTTGCGCGTGTAGGTGCGCCGGGCTCCGACCAGGCGGTTCTTGACGAGCTGCTGGGTGATGGTCGATCCGCCCTGCATCACGCGCCCGGCCCGGAGATTGGTCCAGGCGGCCCGGATCAGACCGCGAGCGTCGAGACCGCCGTGCTCGAAGAAGCGGTGGTCCTCGGCCGCCAGCACGGCGTTGAGCAGCACGATCGGCACGTCGCCGAGCCGCACCGGCCGGTGCTCCTCGCCTCGGCGATCGTCGGCGCTGGCCAGGATCTCGGGCTCGAGCGTGGCGGCGCCGATGTCGTTGCCGTCGCGGGTCACGCGCGTGATGCGATCGTCGTGGATCTCGAGCCGCACCCGCTGGGCGGCCACGCCCGCGCCGCCGCGCAGGTAGACGTCCCAGGCGTTGCCAGCCCGCCGATACTGCCCCGGCGCCGCCGGGGTGCCGCGCGCCTCGACGTACTTGAGCCGGGTCAGCGTCCCCGCCAGGTCAACGCGCCGTACGTGCACGCCGGCCACGAGCGGCTGCGCCCCCGCGTACACGTAGGTGGCGCGGCGCGTCTCGACGCGCTCGAAGCGCGACAGCGCGAGGGCGGAATAGCCGACGAGGACGAGCAGAAGGACGGCCAGGAGCGTGGCGACCACCAGCCCGACGACCCGCAGACGCCGGGCGGAGGGCCACGACAGGAGCCACGGCCACGTCATGGCCCAATTATGCCCGTCGCGTCCGACGTCCGTCGCCCGGAAGACTTTTCCACATGCGCAGAGAAATACTCTGTGCAGGCGGTGCCAACCTGGACTTAAGTCCTTATCGCCTCAGGCCGCCCGCGTGGGGCACATCGCTTGCACTGCCGCTGCTCGCCGTCGAGGTAGCACTCGAAAGGGGAGCGCGCCGTGTTGATCTGTCGATGCGCATGGCATCGAGGCTACCAGGGGTATCCGTTGCTCAACGGGATCGCGTCATGGCGCGGCTGGAACCTACGGTTCACCGATGGCATCTGCGAGAGGTGCCTCGCGCGCTTCCGTGCCGAGCACCACCGCTATCTGCAGAAGCAACCATCAGCAGTCGCCGTCACTGGTCCCCCAGTCCCCAGCAGAGCAGCCTGAGGCGCCCGCCGGGAGCCTGTCGGAAGGTCGAGGGGCGCCCCGGCGGAGCCGGACGCCCCGCGGGTTTGGGGGGCCCGTTCGAGGCCCCCCATCTACCTAGAACCCGCGGCTCGTCATGCAGTTGCGATAGGCCTGCTGGTAGGCCTCGTCCGCCAGGCCCGCCGCCGCCCTGCCGCGTAGCTGAGCGTCAGCCCCGGCTCCTGATGAGGCGCGCGAGCCGCTGGAGATCGTCTCGCTCGCCCCGCCCGATGTCGTGCCCGCCCCGGTTCCCGGTGAGCCCGCGCTGCCGCTGATGCGGCCGGTCGCGTTCGGCTGGCGGTTGGCGTCGGTGCTGCCCGGTGAGGTCATCGTCGAGCCGCCGCCGGCCGTGCCCGGCAAGGTGCGGGGTGAAGCGCTCGGGCTCGAGGCCCTCGCGGCCTGATTGCACGCGTCGAAGTCGGCCTGGGTCTGCGCCTCGCCGGATGGCGTCGCGACCAGGACGACCGCCAGGCCCGAGAGCGCGATCATGCGCGTCAGGATTGCCATCGGTACTTCTCCTCCTGTGAGCGTCTCGTGTCGAATCGGCGCCCGCACCGGACGGTATCAAGGAGGCGGCCACCCATTCCCGGTGCCTTGCGAGGCCCGGGCGACCTGGGTATGCTGGGTCGTCGGTCTGGTCGGACTTCCGCGAGAGTGGCGAAACTGGCAGACGCGCTGGACTTAGGATCCAGTGGGCCCAAAGCCCTTGGGGGTTCAACTCCCCCCTCTCGCACCACATTCGGACAGCGCGTCCTGGTCAACGACACGCTCGAGGAAACGAGACTCGCATGAAGGTCGCCGTCGAGGAAATCGAGAGCTGCAAGCGCAAACTCGCCGTCGAGGCGCCGGTCGACGTCGTCACCGAGGAGTGGGAGCGGGCCTACGGGCGCGTGCAGAAGCGGGCCAGCCTGCCGGGCTTCCGTCGCGGCCGCGTCCCGCGCTCGCTCGTCAAGCTGCACTTCGCCGACGACGTGAAGCGCGAGGTGGCCGAGCACCTGATTCCCGACGTCTACCGCCGCGCGCTCTCCGAGGCCCAGATCGACCCGGTGAACGAGCCGGATCTTCAGGATCTCACGCTGGAAGAGGGCGCGCCGCTGTCGTTCACGGCGGTCGTGGAGGTCAAGCCGGCCATCGCGCTGGGCGACTACCGGGGCCTCGAGGTCCAGCACGCCCCCGTCCCGGTGACCGACGCCGACGTCGACGAGGCGCTCGAGCGGATGCGCGAGCAGCACGCGCAGTTCAACAGCGTCGAGCGCGCCGCCGCCACCGGTGACCTCGTCGTCGTCGACTACACCCTCGCCCCCCAGGACCACGAGCCCACCACCGCCAACGGCTATCACTTCCTGGTCGGCAGCGGCACGGTGCTGCCGGAGATCGACACGGCCGTGGTCGGCATGCGGGCCGGCGAGGCGCGCGAGGTGAGCCTGCACTTCGCCGAGGATCACCGGATGGAGTCGTTGCGCGGCAAGCCGGGCACCGCCAGCCTGAAGCTCGGCGAGGTCAAGGACAAGGTGCTACCCGCCCTCGACGACGAGTTCGCCAAGGTCCTCGGCGAGTTCGAGACCCTCGACGCGGTGAAGACCGAGCTGCGCCGGGGATTGGAGGCGCAGCGGGAGGCCGAGTCCCGGCGCGCGCTCGAGGACAAGGTCATGGAGACGCTGCTCGCCCGCCACGAGTTCGGGGTGCCGGACACCATGGTGATGCGGCAGGTCGCGCACCAGGTCGAGCACACCCGGGAGCGGCTGCGCCGCCAGGGCGTGGACCCCGACGGCATCCAGTGGGACTACACCAAGATCGTGGGCGAGCTGCGGCCGGGGGCCGAGAAGGCCGTGCGGCGGGCCCTGCTCCTGGAGGCCATCGCCGACAAGGAGGCCCTGGCCACCAGCGACGAGGAGCTCGACGCCGAGGTCGAGAAGTACGCCCGAGCCAGTCAGCGGCCGGCGCCGGCCGTCCGTCGTATGATGGAGAAGAGCGGCGATCTCGACGCCCTGCGGCACGGATTGCGTGAGCGGAAGACGCTCGACCTGCTCATCGAACACACACGCGTCACGGCATAGCACACACACGAAGGAGAATTTGGAATGGCTCTGGTTCCGATGGTCATCGAGCAGACGCCCCGCGGCGAACGGGCGTTCGACATCTTTTCCCGGTTGCTCAAGGAGCGGATCATCTTTCTGCCGACGTTCATCGAGGACGAGCTGGCCAACCTCGTCATCGCCCAGATGCTCTTCCTGGAGGCCGAGGATCCCGACAAGGACATCTATCTGTACATCAACTCGCCGGGTGGCTCGGTGACGGCGGGGATGGCGATCTACGACACGATGCAGTACGTGAAGCCGGCCATCTCGACGATCTGCATGGGCCAGGCCGCCTCCATGGGCGCTCTGCTGCTGTGCGCCGGCGCCCGGGGCAAGCGCTTCGCGCTGCCGCACGCCCGCATCATGATCCACCAGCCGCTGGGCGGCGTGCAGGGCCAGGCCACCGACATCGACATCCAGGCCCGGGAGATCCTCCGCATGCGGGAGGAGCTCAACCTCATCCTCGTGCACCACACCGGCCAGGGCATGGAGAAGATCCAGCGCGACACCGATCGGGACTTTTTCATGACGGCCGAGCAGGCCAAAGAATATAAGATCGTTGACGAAGTGATCTCCTCCAAGCCGACCACCCGAGCGGTCAGCGAGCAGGCGGCGCTCTCGGCCCAGATCCAGAGATAAGAAGGAGTCAGCGGAAGGATGGCGCGGACGCGTGAAGGTAACGGGACGTTGAAGTGCTCGTTTTGCGGCAAGAGCCAAAATGATGTCCGCAAGCTCATCGCGGGTCCCACGGTCTACATCTGCGACGAGTGCATCGAGCTCTGCAACGACATCATCGCCGAGGAGTGGGAAGAGGAGAAGTCGCGGGAGATCCGCAGCCTTCCCAAGCCGGCCGAGATCAAGAGCGCGCTCGATCAGTATGTCGTCGGGCAGGAGCGGGCCAAGAAGATCCTCGCGGTCGCGGTCCACAATCACTACAAACGCATCGAATCCGGTAGCGACGCGGGCGACGTCGAGCTGCAGAAGTCCAACATCCTCCTGATCGGCCCCACCGGCTCCGGCAAGACGTTGCTGGCCCAGACCCTGGCCAAGATGCTGCGGGTCCCGTTCACCATCGCCGATGCCACGACGCTGACCGAGGCGGGGTATGTGGGAGAAGACGTAGAAAACATCATTCTGAGATTGCTTCAAGCGGCAGACTACGACGTCGAGCGAGCGGAGCGCGGGATCGTGTACATCGACGAGATCGATAAAATAGCCCGGAAATCGGAGAACCCGTCGATCACCCGGGACGTGTCGGGCGAGGGGGTTCAGCAAGCCCTCCTGAAGATCCTGGAGGGCACGATCGCCAACGTGCCTCCTCAGGGCGGCCGCAAGCACCCCCACCAGGAATTCATCCAGGTCGATACGTCGAGCGTGCTGTTCATCTGCGGCGGCGCGTTCGTGGGCCTGGACAAGATCATCGAGTCGCGGGTGGGGCGCTCGGGCATGGGCTTCGGCGCCGAGATCAAGAGCCGTGACGAGCGACGCGTCGGCGACCTGCTGGCCATGATCCAGCCCGAGGACCTCCTGAAGTACGGGCTCATCCCCGAGTTCGTGGGCCGGCTGCCCGTCATCGCCACCCTGCACGACCTCGACGAGCCGGCGCTGGTGCGCATCCTCAAGGAGCCGAAGAACGCGATCATCAAGCAGTACCAGAAGTACTTCGACCTCGAGAAGGTGCGGCTCAAGTTCACCGACGACGCGGTGGCGGCCATCGCCCACGAGGCGCTCAAGCGGGGCACCGGCGCCCGGGGCCTGCGGGCCATCCTGGAAGAGGTCATGCTCGAGATCATGTACGAGCTGCCGTCGATCCAGGGCCTCAAGGAGTGCGTCATCACCCGCGAGGTCATCCTCAACCGGGAGCGGCCCGTCCTGGTGTCCGAGGCCAAAGAACAGACGGCGTAGCCACTCGGAGGGGGCCTCGACGGCCCCCTCCGATGCCTCCCCCTCGAACGAGGATTGCGCCGGCACCGCCGGCGCTCGAACATGGCGTGAGCGGAACATTGTTCGTCGTCGCCACCCCCATCGGGAACCTGGAAGACATCACGCTGCGGGCGCTCCGCATCCTGCGCGAGGTCGACGTCGTGGCTTGCGAGGACACGCGGCGGACGCGGGCGCTGCTGTCGCACTTCGACATTCACTCGCCGACCCTGTCGTACTTCGAGCACAACAAGCTGGCGCGGGGGCCGCACATCATCCGACAGCTCCTGGAGGGCCGGTCGGTGGCGCTGGTCACCGACGCCGGCACGCCGGGGATCTCGGACCCCGGCTTCTTGCTCGTGCGCGACGCCCGGGCGGCCGGGGTACCGGTGGTACCCGTCGCCGGGCCCTCGGCGGTGGCGGCCGCGCTCTCGGCGGCCGGGGTGCCCGCCGACCGGTTCGTGTTCGACGGCTTCCCGCCCGTGAAGCCGGGCCGCCGTCGCAATCGCCTGGCCGCGCTGCGCGAGCTCGAGACGACGCTCGTCCTCTACGAGTCGCCCCACCGCATCCTCGCCACGCTCGAGGCGATCGGCGAGGTGTTCGGCGAGCGTGAGATCGTCGTCGCCCGCGAGCTGACCAAGCAGTTCGAGGAGATCGTCCGGGCCACGCCGGCCGCCCACCGCGAGCGCCTGACCGCCGCCGGCGTGCGCGGCGAGTTCACGCTCGTGATCCCGGCCGCTTGAGTGATTGGGGGCCCTGACCTGGCCCCCAAGCCCCCAACGCTCGTCACGCCCAGGGAAACCCGGGGCGCTCGCTTGTTTCACATGGGGGCCTCGACATGGCCCCCAAGCCCCCAACGTTCGTCGCGCCCCGGCACAGCCGTGGCGCTCCTCGACACCGCGATTCGTTCACAGGCTCTCGCTGCGTTGTGACCCCGGCGTCCCGCGCGTATACTGCGTGGGTCATATGGGCGTTCCCAAGGCGCTGACCGTTGCCGGCTCGGACTCCGGCGGTGGCGCCGGTATCCAGGCTGACCTCAAGACGTTCTCGGCGTTCCGGGTGTTCGGCATGTCCGTGCTCACCGCGGTGACGGCACAGAACTCGGTCGGCGTTACCGGCGTCCACGACTTGCCGCCGCCGTTCGTCGCGCTGCAGATCGACGCGGTGCTCGACGACTTCGGGGCCGACGCCGTGAAGGTCGGCATGCTCTCCAACGCCGGTATCATCCGGGCCGTCGCCGGCCGGCTGAGCGCGCACGGTCAGACCCGCATCGTCCTCGATCCCGTGATGGTGGCCAAGTCGGGCGCCCCGCTGCTGCAACCCGACGCCCGCGCCGCCCTGATCGAGGCCGTGCTGCCGCTGGCCGAGGTGGTGACGCCCAACCTCCACGAGGCCGCGGTCCTCGCCGACATGGCGGTCGCCACCGAAGCCGACATGGAGGAGGCCGCCCGGCGCATCCACGCCCTGGGGCCGCGGCACGTGCTGGTCAAGGGCGGCCACCTGAAGGACTCCGCCACCGACATCCTGTACGACGGGCGAGGCTTCACGCGCTTTTCGGCGCCCCGGCTCGATTCCCACAACACGCACGGCACCGGCTGCACGTACTCGGCCGCGATCGCCGCCGGGCTCGCGCACGGCGTCGCCCTGGCCGCGGCCATCGGCGAGGCCAAGGCCTACGTCACCGCCGCGATCCGCGAGGGCTTTCCGGCCGGCCGCGGGGTCGGTGTCCTCCGCCACTTCGTCAGTGCCTGGTAACGATGGCCCGCTCCGTCGACGACAAGATGCCGTTCATGGAGCACCTCGGCGAGTTGCGGGTGCGCATCGTCCGCAGCCTGTACGGGGTGCTGGCCGGCGCGGCCATCGCGCTGCCGTTCAGCCAGAAGATCGTGGACTGGCTGGCCGTGCCGATAACCCGGCTCGGCTACGAGCTGGTGTTCACGGCGCCGGCCGAGGCGTTCTGGGTGCAGATGAAGGTCGGCCTGTTCGCCGGCCTGTTCCTCTCGGCGCCGGTCATCCTGTGGCAGGTGTGGGCCTTCATCGCCCCCGGCCTGCACGGGCACGAGCGGAAGTACGCGGCGCCGTTCGTGATCGTGGGCTCGCTCATGTTCCTTCTGGGTGGCGCCTTCGCCCTGTACGTCGTGACGCCGTATGCCCTGACCTTCCTGCTCGGCTACGCCCGCCCCGGGCTCAGGCCGATGATCACGATTCAGAACCACATCGACTTCCTGCTGAAGTTCACGCTGGCCTTCGGGCTCGTCTTCGAGCTGCCGCTGGCGCTCACGTTGCTGGCCCGCATGGGGGTGGTGACCCCCCGGACGCTGGCCAAGCACCGCAAGTACGCCGTCCTCGGCGCCTTCGTGGTCTCGGCGGTCCTCACGCCGACGCCCGACGCCTTCAACCAGGCGCTGATGGCCGGACCGCTCATCGTGCTCTACGAGGTCGGCATCGTGTCCGCGCGTATCTTCGGACGCAAGGCGGCGGCGGTCACCGCGCCCACGCCGTCGGAGACCGCGTGACGGAGGTGAGCCGATAACCGTGGACTTCATCAGTCTCGATCTGCCGGAGCCGGTCTTGCGGGGCATCCGCGAGGCCGGCTTCGTCACCACCACGCCGATCCAGGAAGCCGCGCTGCCGCTGGCGCTCAAGGGCAAGGACCTGGCGGGCCAGTCACAGACGGGCACCGGCAAGACGGCCGCCTTCCTGATCGCCGCCTTCACCCGCCTGCTGCGCACGCCGGCGCCACCGCCGACGATGCCCAGCGCGCCGCGCGTGCTGATCATCGGGCCCACCCGCGAGCTGGTCGTGCAGATCGAGTCCGACGCGCTCCAGCTCGGGCGGTTCACGCCGTTCAAGATCCAGGCGGTCTACGGCGGCATCGACTACGCCAAGCAGCGGGACACGCTGGCCGCCGGCTGCGACGTGCTGGTGGGCACCCCGGGGCGCCTGATCGACTATCTGAAGCAGCACGTGTGGTCGCCGCGCAGGGTCGAGGTGCTGGTGATCGACGAGGCCGACCGGATGTTCGACATGGGCTTCATCGCCGACCTGCGCTTCATCCTGCGCCGGCTGCCGCCGCCCGAGCGGCGCCAGTCGTTCCTCTTCTCGGCGACGCTGTCGTTCCGCGTGCTGGAGCTGACCTGGGAGTTCATGAACAACCCCAGCCAGATCACGATCATGCCCCAGCAGAAGACCGCCGAGCGCGTCGAGCAGATGCTGTACCACGTCGGCCGCGAGGAGAAATTCGGGCTCCTGCTGGGCTTGCTGCGGCGCGAGGGCGGCGACCGCATCCTGATCTTCGCCAACACCCGTGAGGAGGCCCGCCGACTCGAGGATCGCCTCACCCGTAACGGGTGGGATGCGCGCGCGCTGACCGGCGACGTGGACCAGAAGCGCCGGCTGCGTATTCTGAACGACTTCAAGGACGGGCAGCTGCCGGTGCTGGTGGCGACGGACGTCGCCTCGCGCGGCCTGCACATCGAGGCGGTCACGCACGTCATCAACTGGGACCTGCCGCAAGACGTGGAGGATTACGTCCATCGCATCGGCCGCACGGCGCGAGCCGGCGCTGGCGGCAAGGCCATCGCGCTCATCGACGAGGCGAGCGCGCTCTACCTGGAGCCGATCGAGAAGTTCATCGGCCAGAAGATCACCGTGGAGTGGCCCGAGGACGACCTCATCCTGCCCGAGATCAGGCCCACCGCCGAGGAGCGCCGCCGCTACGCCGAGGAGCGCCGGGCCCGGCTCGACGCCCGCCGAGGCCGCGACGATCGCGGCGGCGGCCGCCGGGGCGGAGGCGGAGGCGGAGGTCGCGACCGCGCGCCCCGTCAGGGCGAGCGCCGGCCGGGCGGAGAGCCCCGACGCGAAGGCCCGCCGGCCGGGGCGCCGCCGCCCCCGGCGGCGCCCGGCGCGGCGCCGCCGGGGGCGGCCAGCCGGCGTCGCCGTCGAGGCCGCCGCGGAGGATCCGGCGCACCGCCCTCACCGGGAGGGGCTCCGCCGGCCTAGCGAAGCCGCTCGGGCTGGGCGTGTACACGGGCTCCCTCGCGTATCGCCATCCACCCGAGGACCGGGACCGGTCGTGCTCACCCGCCGCGGTCGGAGTAGGCCAGCAGCGCGTCGATCTGCTCGGGCAGGCCGAAGAGTCGCACCCGGTCGCCCGTGCGGAGCACGGTGTCGGCGGACGGGTGGGGCACCACGCTGCCGTCGGCGCGTGTGATCGACATCACCGACACACCGAAGCGCTCCCGCACGCGCGCGTCGTGCAGCGTGCGGTCGGTGAGGTTCCCCTCGTCGAGCGTGACCTCCGCGAGCCGGGGCAGTCCGCTCTCCACCGGAAGGGCACCGGCCGAGTCCATGGCCTCACGGTACTGCTCCAGATAGGCCAGCACGCGCTCACGGGGCAGGTCGAGGCGGCGCAGCGCGTGGCGGATCAGCGTCGAGGCGGCCTCGAGCTCCGGCTGGATGATCTCGGTGGCGCCCGCCTGGCGCAGTCGCTCGTGCTCCGCGCGCTGATGCGTGCGGGCGAGGATCGGCAGCGTCGGGCTCAGCGCGCGGAGATGCCTGACCGCCTGGCGCGTGCGCTCGAGCTCCGGCAGCGCCACCACGACGAGCGCGGCGCGGCCGGCGCCGGCGGTCTCGAGGAGCCCGCGCTGGCCGGCGTCGCCGAACAGGCTCGGAATGCCGCGCTCGCGCAGCCCCCGCACGATGTCGGGATCGTTCTCGATGGCGAGCCAGGGCACGCGGAACGTGTCGAGCGCCTCGGCGACCGCGCTGCCGACCCGGCCGTACCCGCAGAGGATGACGTGCCCCGCCAGCTCCTCGGGGGGCGGCGCGCTCTCTGGCATCGCCCGCCCGGCGAGCCGGAGCGCGCCCAGGTAGCGGGGCACCACCCGCACCAGCGCGGCGTTGATCAGGATCGTCAGCAGGGAGGCGGCCAGCGTCGCCTGGTAGACGTCGGCGCCGATGTGCTCCTCCTGCCGCGCAGCCTGCACGAGGACGAACGAGAACTCGCCGATCTGGGCCAGGCCGATCCCGGCCAGGAGCGCCGTCCACGGCGTCTCGCCGAAGAGCCAGACCACGCCGGCGCGCACCACGAGCTTCCCCACGACCACCAGCGCCACCATCGCGCCGAGCAGCGGGAGGTTGTCGAACACCCGGGCCGGATCGATGAGGGCGCCGATGGTGACGAAGAAGAAGGCGCCGAAGGTGTCGCGCAGCGGCAGGAGGCGGGCGAGCGTCTCGTGGGCGAAGTCCGACGTGCTGATGAGCAGGCCGGCCAGGAACGCCCCGAGGGCGAGCGACAGGCCGACGGCCTGCGTGAGCGCGGCGGTGCCGAGTCCGATCGCGAGCGCGACCAGCAGGAACAGCTCCTGGTTGCGCGTGCGGGCCACTCGCGTGAGCACCGGCGAGACGACGCGCGCGGCCAGCGCCAGGAACGGCACCAGGACGAGCGCGGCGGTCCCGAGCCCGCTGCCGATGGCGAACACCCGGTCGGGCGCCAGCGCACCCAGGGCCGGCATGAGCGCCACCAGCACGACCACCGCGAGGTCTTCCACCAGGCTGATGCCGATCAGGACCCGGCCGTGGCGCGTGTGGAGCTCGCCGCGGTCGAGCAGCAGGCGCGCCAGCACCATCGTGCTGGCCACCGAGGTCACGATCCCGACCATCAGCCCCTGCAGCCAGGGCCAGCCCAGCGCCGCGCCCGTCGCCACGGCCAGCCCGATGGACAGCAGGATGCCGAGCGGGCCGCCGACCAGCGCCACCCACTTCACGCGGAGGAGATCCTTCAGCGAGAACTCCAGCCCGATGCAGAACATCAGCAGCACGACGCCGATCTCGGCGAAGGCCTCGAAGTTGTGGGTGGAGGCCACCGCGGGGCCGGGCGTGAAGGGGCTCACGGCCATGCCGCCGAGGACGTAGCCGAGCACGAGCGGCTGGCCCGTGTACCAGGCGAGCGCGCCGCCGATGACGGCCGCCAGCAGGACCAGCGCGAGATCGCGGAAGAAGATCGGATCCCCGGCCATGGCGCGGGCACGATAGCATGCCGGGCCGCCGCTGCCCCCGGGCCTGATCGTCCGACCAACCGCGGCGCCGGCGCGGACGGGGAACGGGACTCCGCCGAGGCGAGTTCACCGTGTAAGGACGCTCAGCAGCGAAAAGGTTTCGTGTCTGGCGTCCGCCATGCCGTAGAGTGGGAGGCGGAGATGGCGACGGCATTCCGCGCTATCGACCGGTGACGGACTTCTTGCCCGACACCCCCGCTGTCGCTCGCCCCTACTGCCCCGATTGCGAGCCCGATGCCGATCCGAGCCGTGAAATCCTCGACGTCCGGTGGTGCGCGGCGCACACGCCGGCGTGGAACGGCACCGACGATGGCGCGGTGCGGGCCGAGGCGTTTCTGTCGGGCAGCACCGAGGCGGGCGGCGACGATAATCGACGCTGGTGCCAGCTGGTACATAGCCGGGACGGCGTGACGGCCTCGACGGTGACCGGTGGCTCTCGACGTCGCGCGGGGCGCGCCGCGGCTCGAACCGCTCCCGGGTCGTAGCGCCGCGGCTGTTCGAGCCCCTCCGCCCGCCCGTCACCGCTTCTGGTACTTCTCCGGCGACTTCAGGGGCGCGAAGAAGGCCGGGCGCGCCATGCGGCCGACCCGCACCTCGATCAGGACCGGCCGGTCCATCCCGACCGCCTTGCGCACGAGGTCGCCCACGTCGGTCGGCTTCGTTGCGCGCATCCCGACGACGCCGTAGGCGTCGGCGAGCTTCATGAAGTCGGGGTTGGTCACGGTGGCGCCGTGGGTGCCGCCCCAGGACTCGTCGAGATCGCGGGCGACGTTGCCGTAGGCCTCGTCGTTGAAGAGCACGATCACCGCGTTGATCTTCTCGCGGGCGGCGGTCGAGAGCTCCTGCGAGTTGTACATGAAGCCGCCGTCGCCGGTGATGCACACGACGGCGCGCTCCGGGCGGGCGACCTTGGCGCCGAGCGCGGTCGGCACCTCGAAGCCGAGATTGCCGGAGTACGACGAGGTCAGGTACGTCCGCGGCCGGTAGACCGGCCAGAACGGCCTGGAGTAATAGCCGATCTGGGTCATGCCGGCGATCACGATGGCGTCCTCGGGGGTGCCGGCCCGCAGTGAGGCCAGGATCGAATGGTTGGGCTCCTGCGTGTCCAGCGCCGCCAGCGCCTCTCGAAGCTGTTCGCGCTCTCTCTTCCGGGACGGCCGCGGCGGCGCGTCCGTCCGCAGGCGCTCCAGCAGGCGCTCGAGCGTCAGCCGAGCGTCGCCGACGAGCCCGACCGCCACGGGGTGGTTGCGGCCGATCTCCTCGGCGTCCACGTCGACCTGGACGATCTTCTGGTGCGGCTGGAAGGCGGCCAGCGCGCACCGGGAGCCGACGACCAGGATCGTGTCGGCGGCGTCGAGGTACTCGCGCAGCGGGTTCTTGGCCCAGAGCGCGGCGCCGAGCGCGTGGTCGCTCTGGTCGCTCACCGATCCCTTGCCCTCCGCGGATTGCACGACGCCGGCCTGGATGTACTCGGCGACCGCGGTGAGGGCCTCGTGGGCGCCGGAGGCGTGCACGCCGCCGCCCGCGTAGATGATCGGGCGCGTGGCATCGAGCAGCAGGCGCGCCGCGCGCTCGATGTCGGCGGCGGGCGCCGCCGTGCGCGCCACGGTGACGGGCGGCAGCAGCTCCGCCTCGCCCTCGTCTTCCAGCGTGTCGGGCGGAATCTCGAGATGCACCGGGCGGGGACGACCGGTCTTGAGCTGGCGGAAGGCTTCCTGAACGGCGGCCGGGATCTCGGAGACCTCCAGCACGCGCTTGCGCCACTTGGTGATCGGCTTGACGACGTCGAGCTGCTCGTTGATCTCGTGCAGCACGCCGACGTCCTTGCCGAGATAGCGCTTGGGGACCTGGCCGGCCACCAGGAAGACCGGTGACGAGCACGAATACGCCGTGCTGAGGCCGGCGCCGGCGTTGAGCACGCCCGGCCCCGGCACCACCAGCGCCACGCCGACACCGCCGCCCGCGCGGGCGTAGCCGTCGGCCATGTAGGTCGTGGCCTGCTCGTGGCGGGTCAGGATGAAGCGGATGTCCTTCTCCTCGCGCAGGGCGGCCATGGCCCCGTACAGCTGGACGCCGGGCAACCCGAAGACCACGCGGACCCCTTCACGCTGGAGCTGCTTCGCGAGCGCCTCGCCACCCGTCATCCGCATTGAAACTCCTCCTCGCCGTCTACCGGAATCACGTCGCTTCGAGCGTCGGCTTGGCCGGCGCAATCCTGTCTTTGCTCTGGGGGAGGCATCGGAGGGGGCCGTCGAGGCCCCCGCCGGGTTTTCTAACTGTGCTTGCGGAGCTCGAGGCGGCCGATCTGACGGCGATGCACCTCGTCGGGTCCGTCGGCGAACCGCAGCGTGCGGGAGTGCGCCCACCAGAACGCCAGCGGGAACTCCTGGCTCACGCCGCCGCCGCCGTGCAGCTGCATGGCGCGGTCGAGCACGCCCAGCGTCATGTTGGGCACCGCCACCTTGATCTCGGCGATGGCCTGCTTGGCCGCCTTGTTGCCGACGGTGTCCATCATGTAGGCGGCGTGGAGCACGAGCAGCCGCGCCTGGTCGATCTCGATCCGCGACTGGGCGATGCGCTCGGTGGTGATGTCGTTCTCGGCCAGCCGCTTGCCGAAGGCCACGCGGGTGAGCGAGCGCTTGCACATGTGCTCCAGCGCGCGCTCGGCCACGCCGATCTGGCGCATGCAGTGGTGGATGCGGCCGGGCCCCAGGCGGCCCTGGGCGATCTCGAAGCCGCGTCCCTCGCCGAGCAGCATGTTGGCGGCCGGGACCCGCACGTTCTCGAACAGGACCTCGCCGTGGCCGTGGGGCGCGTCGTCGTAGCCGAACACCGTGAGCATGCGGAGCACCTTGATGCCGGGCGTCTCGCGGGGCACCACGATCATCGACTGCTGCTTGTAGCGGTCGGGGTTCTTGGGATCCGTCTTGCCCATGAAGATGAGGACCTTGCATCGATGATCGCCGATGCCCGAGGTCCACCACTTGTGGCCGTTGATGACGTACTGGTCGCCCTCGCGCACGATCGAGGACTCGATGTTGGTCGCGTCCGAGGAGGCGACCTTGGGCTCGGTCATCGCGAACGCCGAGCGGATCTCGCCGGCGAGCAGGGGCTCCAGGTAACGCTTCTTGAGCTCGGGGGTGGCGTAGCGCTCGAACACCTCCATGTTGCCGGTGTCGGGTGCCGAGCAGTTGAAGGTCTCGGCGGCGATGGGCGAGCGGCCCATGATCTCGCAGAGCGGCGCATATTCCAGATTCGTGAGGCCGGCGCCACGCTCGCTCTCGGGCAGGAACAGGTTCCACAGCCCGCGCTCGCGCGCCTTGGCCTTGAGCTCGTCCATGATGGGCGGCACCTGCCAGCGGTCGGCCGACGAGTCCAGCTGCTGGTGGAAGGTCGCCTCGTTGGGATAGACGAACTTGTTCATGAAGTCCGTCACTTGCTCCATGTACATCTTGGTCTTCTTGGAGTACTCGAATTCCATCGCCGGTCTCCTCGTTTGCGGGCTCGCCTTGCCTCCGGCTCGCACGGCCATGTTTGCAGGCTCGCCTTGCCTTCGGCTGCGGCTCGCACGGCCACCTGGCGTGCGTGCCACCCGGGATTGTATCCTCGTCGCGGCTGGCTCGGGCCGGCGATTTCCAGGCGGTGGGAGGCGCGATTCGATGCGTATGCGGGGCAAGACCGCGATCGTGACGGGCGCCGGCTCGGGCCTCGGACGGGCGACGGCGTTGCGCCTGGCCGCCGAGGGCGCGCGGGTGGCGTGCGTCGATCGCGCCGGCGACCACGCGGAGGCGACGGCGAAGGCCATCGCGGCCGCCGGCGGTGAGGCGCTCGCGCTGCAGGCGGACGTCACCGACGAGGCGGCCTGCACCCGGATGGTGGAGGCCGCGCTCGCCCGCTTCGGGGCGCTGACGACACTCGTGAACTCGGCGGGGGTGTCGAGCGCCGCCGGCGAGCTGCCGCCAGCGGAGGAGTGGCGTCGCGTCGTCGACGTCAACCTCACCGGCACCTGGCTGCCGGCCCGCGCCGCCCGCGCGGCGTTGGCCGCCGGCGGCCACGGCACCGTCACCAACCTGGCCTCGATCTACGGCGTCGTCGGCGGCTCGATGTCGCCCGCCTACGCGGCGTCCAAGGGCGGCGTCGCCAACCTCACGCGGCAGCTCGCCATGCAGTGGGCGCCGGCCATCCGCGTCAACTGCGTGTGCCCCGGCCACGTCGAGACGGCCCTGACCGCGTCGGTGATGGCCGATCCGGCGTGGCGCGCGCGGATGGTCACCCGCTATCCGCTCGGCCGCTTCGGCCACGTCGACGACGTGGCCGCCGCCATCCTGTACCTCGCGAGCGACGAGGCCTCGTTCGTCACCGGCGTCGCGCTGCCGGTGGACGGAGGATATACGGCCGCGTGAGCGGGCTCGGCCAGGGCACCGGCACCCGGTTCGGCGCGGGGTGGATCAGTGGCGTGCTGGCGGTGACGTTCGCCGCCCTCGCCTTCGGCGGCGTGCTGTGCCTGCTCTTTCCGTGGCTGCTCACCACGCCCGACGCGCGGGGCCACTACCCGCTCGGCGCCGTGCGCTTCCTGATCTACGCCTTCCTGGTGGGCGGGTTCGGGCTCGGGACGCTCTCGGTGCTGCTGCGCCGCTCCAAGAAGCTCGGCACTACCGCGCTCGCGCTGGCGACGTCGGCGACGCTGCTGGGCGGCTCCGGCGCCACCGTCGGCGATGCCGACGGCGGCGCCGCCTATCTCGGCCTCGACTGGTTCCTCCTCAACGTGCTCGTGCTGGCGCTGCTCTTCGTGCCCATGGAACGGCTGTTCGCCCGGCTGCCCGCGCAGCCGATCTTCCGGCCCGGCTGGCCGACCGACCTGGCGCACTTCGCGGCCAGCCACCTGCTCGTGCAGGTGACGGTCCTGCTCACGCTGGCGCCGGCGACGCTGTTCTTCGCGTGGGCGGCGCGGCCGGGGCTGCAGCAGGCGGTGCAGGCCCAGCCGCTCATCGTGCAGTTCGTCGAGATCGTCGTCGTCGCCGACCTGGCCGAGTACGTCGTGCACCGGGCGTTCCACCGGGTGCCCTGGCTCTGGCGCTTCCACGAGATCCACCACTCGGCGGCGGCTCTGGACTGGCTGGCCTCCTCGCGGCTGCACCTGGTCGACATCGTGGTGACGCGCGGGCTGTCGTTCATTCCGCTGTACGTCCTGGGCTTCTCGCCGCCGGCGGTCTACGCGTACCTCGTGTTCGTGTCGTTCCACGCGGTGTTCATCCACGCCAACGTGCGCTTCCGGTTCCGCCCGATCGAGTGGCTGGTCGTCACGCCGCGCTTCCACCACTGGCACCACGCCGCCGCCCCCGAAGCGGTCGACCGCAACTTCGCCGTTCACCTGCCGATCATCGACCGGCTGTTCGGGACCAGCTACTTTCCGGACGGGCGGTGGCCGGAGGCGTACGGACTGGCGGGCCCGCCGGTGCCGGATGGCTGGCTGCGACAGCTCGTGTGGCCGTTCGCCGCCCGGCGCCCCGGCGTACACTGAGCGCCCGGAGGCCGCACGCCATGGCCGAGCTGGAGCCTGTTCACCTGATGCGCTGGATCGAGCAGAACCGCTCGGTGTTCGTGCCCCCGGTCGCGAACAAGGAGGTGTTTCCCGAAAGCGAGTTCATCTACCAGATCGTGCGCGGCCCCAACGCGCGCAACGACTTTCACCTCGATCCCGGCGACGAGATCTTCTATCAGCTCCAGGGCGACATCACGGTGCGCTGCCGCGAGGCCGACGGCCGGATGCGCGACGTCCGCGTGCGCGAGGGCGAGGCCATGCTGGTACGCGCCGGCACCCCGCACTGCCCGATCCGGCCGGCCGGCACGTGGGGGCTCGTGATCGAGCGCAAGCGCCGCGCCGACGAGCTGGACGCGCTGGCGTGGTTCTGCGAGGGCTGTGGTTCCACTCTTTACGAGGAGCGCTTCGCCTGCGCCGACATCGAGCGGGAGCTGAAGGCCATCATCGAGCACTTCAACGCCAGCGAGTCGCTGCGCACGTGCCGGCGCTGCGGGGCCGTGCTCCCCGTTCCGGCCGGCGCTTAGCGCCATGCTCCGTCGGGCCTTTGTCGCCGGCGCCGCCGCGCTCTTCGCCACTCCGCACGTCGGCCGGGCGCAGCTGCCCGGGAAGACGGCGCGGATCGGCCGGCTGTCGCCGCTGTCGGCCGAGGTCGACGCTCCGTTCATGAACGCGTTTCGCCAGGCGCTGCAGGAGCTGGGCTGGGTCGAGGGGCAGAGCTTCAGCCTCGTCAGTCGGTTCGCCGAAGGCAGGGCCGATCGACTGCCCCAGCTCGCGGCTTCGCTGGTCCGGGACGGGGTCGACGTCCTCCTGACCGGATCGAATCCCGGCGCCCTGGCCGCCAAGCACGCGACGACGACCATTCCGATCGTGATGGTGACGACCGGTGACCCGATCGGCGGCGGGATCGTCACCAGCCTCGCCCATCCCGGCGGCAACCTGACCGGCGTGACCGCGCTCGGTTGGGAGCTGAGCGCGAAGCGACTGGAGGCGCTCAAGGGGGCCGTGCCGGGTGTCCAGCGCGTCGCCGTCCTCGTGAACCCGGGGGCGCCGTACACGCGGCCCTTCCTGGCCGAGCGGGAGGGTGTCGCGCGAGATCTCGGACTGAAGATCCAGGTGTTGGAAGCCCGCAGCCCTGGCGAGCTCGAGGCGGCCTTCGCCACCATGGCCCACGAGCGCGCCGAGGCGGTCATGGTGCTCACGGACGTCCTGTTCATCACCGAGCGGAGGGCGATCGTCGAGCTGGCGGCCCGTCGTCGTCTGCCGGCCGTCTACTTCGACCGGCAGTTCGTGGATGCCGGTGGTCTGATGTTCTATGGCGCGAGCTTGGTGCACATGTACCGGCGCGCCGCCCTCTACGTCGACAAGGTCCTCAAGGGCGTCCGGCCCGCTGATCTGCCCATCGAGCAGCCGACGACGTTCGAGCTGGTCGTCAACCTCAGGGCGGCCCGAGCCCTCGGCCTGAAGATCCCGCCGGCATTCCTCCTGCGAGCGGACCAGGTCATCGAGTAGCGGCGTCGCCGATCAGGGCTGCCCGTAGTGGTCGATGATGTAGCGCGAAATGGAGTGACGGCTCGGTAGGTTCGGCAGCGCGCCGCACGGGAACCACCGCGCGTCGTCCAGCTCCTCGCGGTCGACCACGACGTCGCCGCCGGCGTAGGTGGCGACGAAGCCGATCATCATCTGGCTCGGGAAGGGCCAGTTCTGGCTGCCGACGTAGCGGATGTCCTTCACGTCCACGCCGACCTCTTCCTTGATCTCGCGCGCCACGCAGCCCTCCAGCGACTCGCCGTTGTCGACGAAGCCGGCGACCAGCGCGTAGCGTCCGGGCGCCCAGTCGGCCTTGCGGGTCAGCAGCACGCGGTCGCCGTCGCGCACCAGCACGATGGTGGCCGGGTGCAGGTGGGGATAGTGCTCGTAGCGGCAGCCCGGGCACTGCTTGCCCCACTCGTTCTCGATGCGGGTGGTGGGCGTGCCGCAGCGCGGGCAGTGGCCGCTCGTCGATTCCCACCAGAGGGCCTGCATGGCCATGCCGCCCAGCGAGAGGAACTCGTCGGGAATGCGCGCGCCGCGCATGGGGATCAGCGTCTCGCGGGCCAGCCCCTCGGGCACCGCGGCGTCGGCGGCGACCGGGACCACCCAGCACGGCTGCTCGCGGTAGGTACCGAGCCAGAACGGCGCCGCGTCGCCGAGCGCGATGGGGCAGTCGCCGTTCGGCAACCGGAAGCCGGCGCCGTCGGGGACGACCAGGAGGTTCTGTCCCTGGACGAGCAGCCAGTGCCCCCGCTCGCTCGCGGGCTTGTCGCCCCGCTTGGCCGGCGAGAACTCGGCGCCGAGGATGTCGCGATTGAACGGCAGGTGCACGCTGAGCGGCGTCGTCATCATGACCACCACGGATAGAACGGCGGCATGTCCTTGCTGGGCCTCCCTGTGAAGCGCGGCGGCCGCTTCTCGAGAAACGAGGTGACGCCCTCGTGGGCGTCGGCGGAGCGGCCGGTGTGCCACATCCCGAGCGAGTCGAGGCGATGCGCCTCCCGCGGATGATCGGCGCCGAGCATGCGCCACAGCATCTGCCTGATCAGCGCCACCGAGACGGCCGAGGTGTTGTCCGCGATCTCGCGCGCCAGCTCGCGCGCCGCCGGCAGCAGCGCGTCGGGCGCCACGACACGGCTGACCAGCCCGCCCGCGCGCGCCTCCTCGGCCGAGAACACGCGGCCGGTGTAGGCCCACTCGGCCGCCTGGGCGATGCCGACCAGCCGTGGCAGGAACCAGGTGCTACACGCCTCGGGCACGACACCGCGCCGAGCGAAGACGAAGCCGATCTTCGCCGCGCTGGAGGCGAGGCGGACGTCCATCGCGAGCGTCAGGGTGGCGCCGAAGCCGACGGCGGGGCCGTTGATGGCGCCGATCACCGGCTTCTTCATCTCGAAGATCCGCAGCGTGACGAGCCCACCGGCGTCGCGATGGTCCTCGGGGCGCTCGCTCCGGCCGCCGCCGCCGGCGAAGGTCTGGCCGCCGCCCCCGAGGTCGGCGCCCGCGCAGAACGCGCGACCGGCGCCGGTGACGATCACCGCGCGCACGCCGTCGTCGCCGTCGGCCTGATCGAAGGCCGCCACCAGCTCGCGAATGACGGCCGTGTTGACGGCGTTGAGCCGCTCGGGGCGGTTGAGGGTGATGGTGGCCACGCCGTCGGCCTGATCGTAGAGCAGCGTCTCGAAGGCCATGTCAGAAGCCCAGCGCCCGGACGTCGTTGCCGGCGGTCGCGGCGACGGGCTCGGGGGCGGCGGCCGGTGTCGGCGCGAGCGTGCGCAGCGCCGGCATCACTTCGGCCGCGAAGAGCCGCATGTTGCGCTCGGCCTCGTCGTACGGCATGCCGGCGTAGGAGAAGACGCCGACGTAGTGGCTGTTGCCGGTGCGCCGGTGGATGTCGACGACGCGCTCGTAGCACTGCTCGGGCGTGCCCGAGACCTGGAGGTTGACGAAGTAGTCGATGACGGCGTCGGTGCCGTACTCGGCGATCTTCTCGGTCATCTTGCCGTAGTACTCGTAGCCCTTGGTCTTGGCCAGGTGGTCGCCGGCGAACTGGTAGTGATCGAGCACCGTCTGGTAGTAGCCGCCGATGTAGCGGCGCGCCATCGCCTTGGCCCGCTCGGCGCTCGGATCGCAGAAGGTCCAGCCGGCCGAGATCGGCGGTGGCGCGTCGACGCCGTTCACCTGGCGGTAGACGGCGCGATAGGTCTCGAGCTCCTTGGCCACCTCGTGCCACGGCTTCTGCGGGATGATGAGGATGCCGACGCCGAGCTTGGCCATGATCGGCAGCGACTCGGGCGAGACGGCCGCCGCGTAGGTGCGGCCGCGGAACGACTTGAACGGCGCCGGCCGGATGGCCGCGCGCGGCTGCTTCACGTAGGCGCCGTCGTACTCGCAGTAGCCGGTCTCGAGCCCGCCCAGCACCGTCTCCGCGCACTCCACGAAGCGCGCGCGCGATTCGTCCATCGACAGCCGGAAGCCGTCGAACTCCAGCTTGGCGGCGCCACGCCCGAGCCCCAGGATCAGCCGCCCGTCGCAGATGTTGTCGAGCATCGCGATCTCTTCGGCCGCCCGCATCGGATCGTGCCAGGGCAGCACGACGACCATGGACCCGAGCTGCGCGCGCTGCGTCCGCCCCGCCATGTACGTGAGGAACTGCAGCACGTCGGGGCACATCGTGTAGTCCGTGAAGTGATGCTCCACCCCCCAGACCGACTCGAACCCCAGCGGCTCCGCCAGATCCGCGAGCCTCAGCTCGCTCCGATACACCTCGCGATCCGTCCGCCCCCGCTGCGGATTCTGAAACACCGCCGCCATCCCAACATGCATCTCCGCTCTCCTCCCCCCGCTGCTGCCGAGATTAGCCTCCACCCCCCAAGCCGTCAATCGTCGCCAGCCTCCGCTCGACCACGGTTCACCTCAAACGGCGGGGACGGGGGCGGGCTGTGGGGGGTCGGCCTCCATTCCGCGAGATACGACCCGCAGCGCCTGCCGAGGCCGGAGCCTGGTCCGGGCCGGGGCCGTAACCACGATCGGGCCAACGGACTCTCGGCCGACCCCCACACCCCGCCCCGTCTCCGCCTCCCCGCGCGATCTTGCGTAGGTCATCGCCCAACGACGATCGACGCTGTCCCGCTGCGTGGCAGTGTCCCCTCTTACGCGGCGGGCAAAGCCCGCCGATGCTGGCGCGTCTCCGATGCTGGCGCGTCGTTGGTCGCGTTGCGGGCGTTCCCGGCTCGCGTCGCGGGCGGCGGGGGTCAGGGGTCTTCTGAGGTTCCGTTGGCTTCGATCGTGTAGCGCCCCGGCTAGGACCAGGCTCCGACCGCGCCTGCGCGTACCCGGTGGTCTCACGCGGAACCTCAGGGGACCCCTGACCCCCGCCGCCCGCGACGCAAGCCGCCGCCTAGCGACGAACGACCAACTCCGCGTCTCCGGAGCGCGAGAGCATCTCGATCGCGGCGCCGTCCTGGCCCTGGGAGGCGCGGAGGGACATGCGGGAGGAGCGGAGCTGGAGATTGCGGAGCTCGATCCAGGAGAGCCAGGCGGGGAGGCGGGGGCGGTTGAGCGTGAGCTGGTTGTCGGCGGCGTCGGGGCTGAGGCCGAGCATCGAGGCGATCAGCATGAAGACGACGCCGGCCGCCCACGCCTGGGGCGAGCAGGCCACCGGATACTGCGTCGGGCCGTAGCCGTCCACGCGCGAGAAGCCGCAGAACAGCTCGGGCATGCGCATGTTCTCGAACTGCAGCACCGCCTCGAACAGGCCGGTGCTCAGCGTGATGAAGGGATCGACCAGCCCGTAGCGCCGCATGCCCACCGCGGCGATGGCGGTGTCGTGCGGCCACACCGAGCCGTTGTGGTAGCTCATCGGGTTGTAGAGGCGCTCGCCGCTGGCCAGCGTGCGCACGCCCCAGCCGGTGAACATGTCGTCGGCCATGAGCCGGCGGGCGACGATGTGGGCGCGGCTGTCGCTCACGATGCGGGTCCACAGCAAGTGGCCCGCGTTCGACGTGATGACGCGGCAGGGCTGCCCCGCGCGATCGAGCGCGAGGGCGTAGTACGCCTCGTCGGGCAGCCAGAAGTCGGCTTCGAACCGGTCGCGCAGCCGCCGGGCGCGCTCACGCAAGGCGGGGCCCCGATCGCGGATGGCGAGCGCGTCGGCCATCTCGGCGGCGGCCAGCAGCGCCGCGTACTGGTAGCCCTGCACCTCGGCCAGCGCGATCGGCGGCTCGGCCAGGTGCCCGGAGGCGTGCATGATCGCGTCGTGCGAGTCCTTCCAGCCCTGGTTGACGAGGCCGCGCGCCGAGCGGCGGGCGTAGGTGAGGTAGCCGCCGTGGGCGTCCGCCGACCTCAGCATCCAGTCGAGCACGCGCTCGGCCGTCGGCCACAGCTCCCGGGCCAGGGCGACGTCGGCCGTCCACTTCCAGTACTCGGACAACAAGATCAGGAAGAGCGGCGTGGCGTCGACGCTGCCGTAGTAGGGGATGAACGGGATCTCGCGGCAGGCGGCCATCTCGCCGCGGCGCAGCTCGTGGATGATCTTGCCGGGCTCCTGATCGGTGAAGGCGTCGTCGACACGGCCGACGTGGCGGGCGAGGAACCGCAGCGTTCCGGCGGCGATGGCCGGCTCGAAGGGCAGCACCTGCAGCGCCGTGATGAGCGCGTCCCGCCCGAACGCCGCCACGTACCAGGGGATCCCGGCGTAGGGCACGAAGCCGTCCGGCGTCTCGGTGAGGAGCAGGTGGAGGTCGCGGCGCGAGCGCTGGACCCACACCTCGAACAGGTCGTGATTGCTCCGGACCTCGGCGCCATCCAGGCGCTCGGTGACGGCGCGGCGCCGACGCAGCGCCTCGCCGTAGCCGAGCACCGGCGGCGGCGGCTCCGGCTCGACGGCCGCGTTGACCACGAGGGTCAGCTCGGCGCTGGCCCCCGGGGCCAGGGTGAGGTGGTACTCGGCGCCGGTCTCGTCCAGCCGGTCGGGCCGCGGGGAGAACGACAACGTGGCGGTCCGCGTCACGTCGTCGAGGCCGCGATACGCCAGCCGCACGGCGGCCGTGTCCACCACGGGCGGCAGGACACGGCCGCGTTGCTCGCGCGGATGACCGCGGACCTCGAAGACGTCCACGAAGTCCGCGGCGAAGTGCAGCGTGAGCGAGATGTCGAGCGGGTCCCGGTTGAAGGCCTCGACGATGAGCTGCTGGTAGAGCTGCGAGCCATGCACGGTCAGCCGCCGGGCGATCCGCAGCGACCGGCCCGGCAGCCGCACCTGCGGCCCCAGCGCGACGTCGGGGTTCGTGAGGTCGACGGCGGCCTGCACCGCGTCCTCGGAGACGCCGGCGCTGAGCACGAGCGGCCGGTGCCCGTGCAGGCGCACCTCGAGCCGACGCAGGAACCGGGTGCCGTCCACGTAGAAGCCGAACTCGGTGTGGGGCAGGTTGGGCAGGTCGCCACGGCGGTTGGCGACCAGGAACGCCTCGTCGTGCTTGAGGACGAGCTTGGGCAGGTCGGCGGCGACCTCGGAGGCGAGGATGTAGTACTGCTCGCCGACGAGGACGTCACCGTGGGGCGCCTCCGGCGCCACCTCGCCCCCGGGACGCTCGCTGCTCATGCGGCGCGGCGCCGGATGGCGAGCCGGCGGTAGATCCTCTCGTAGTCCTCGGCCATGCGGGCGACCGAGAAGCGTTGCTCGACGTGGCGGCGGCACTCGGCGCGATCGATTTCGTCGATCCGATTGACCGCCTCCGCCATCTCGACCAGCGAGGAGGCGAGGAAGCCCGTCCGGCCGTGGACGACGACCTCGGGCACCGAGCCGCAGGGCCGCGCGACGACCGGCGTGCCGCACGCCATGGCCTCGATCATCACCAGCCCGAACGGCTCCGGCCAGTCGATCGGGAACAGCAGCGCCCTGGCGCCGCCGAGGAAGGCGGGCTTGTCGTCCTCGCCGATCTCGCCCAGAAACTCCACGAGCGGATCGTCGAGCAGCGGCGCCACGACCTGGTTGAAGTACTCCCGGTCGGTCGCGTCCACCTTGGCCGCGATCTTGAGCGGCAGGCCGACGCGCCGGGCGATCTCGATGGCGAGGTCGGCCTGCTTCTCCGGCGCGATCCGTCCCAGGAACGCGAGATAGCCGCGGTCCTCGGGCGCGAAGGCGTAGCGCTCGACCGGCAGACCGTGGTACACCGTCCCCGCCCATCGCACGCCGAGCGGCTCGAGCGGGGCCCGCTGCGCGTCGCTGATCGACACGAGCGGCACCGTGCTGAACTGCCGGTAGACCGGAATCAGGTGCGGCAGGTCGAGTCGCCCGTGGATCGTGTGCACGGTCGGCGTCGCCGTCAGACCGTCGAAGGGAAAGGCGAGGTAGTCCACGTGGCAGTGGATCACGTCGAAGTCGCTCGCGCGCGAAAAAACCATGCCCAGCTCGCGGATGAACTCGGCGCCCAGGATCGCGTGCGTGTCACTCTCGAAGCGGGTGGCACGCTCGACGACCGGGACCAACCGGGCCGTGGTGCGGGAATCGCCGCTCGCGAACAGGGTCACGTCGTGGCCGCGGCGCACGAGCTCGTCGGTCACGTAGGAAACGATCCGCTCTGTCCCCCCGTAGAATCGCGGCGGGACTGATTCGAAGAGCGGAGCAACCTGGGCGATACGCATCGAAAGAACCGTGATATGCAATACGACTGCCAGGGAGTTTTTGACCGTGAGGGAGACGGCATGATCGCGCAGACCGCCGAGGTTCGCGAGCAGCACCGGTTCGACGTGGCCGCGCTGGAGCGCTACCTGCGCGACCGCGTGGCGGGCTTCAGCGGCCCACTCGAGGTGAGCCAGTTCCGCGGCGGTCAGTCGAATCCAACCTATCATCTGCGGGCCGGTGCCCGCGAGTATGTACTGCGTCGCAAGCCGCCCGGTAAACTGTTGCCGTCGGCGCATGCCGTGGATCGCGAGTACCGCGTGATCACCGCGCTGGGAGGCACCGACGTGCCGGTGCCGCGCACGTTCGTGCTGTGCGAGGACGACGCCGTCATCGGCACCGCGTTCTTCGTGATGGACTGCGTGCATGGGCGCGTGTTCTCCGATCCGGCGCTGCTGGACGTGACCCCGGCCGAGCGGACGGCGATGTACGACTCGATGAACGTCGTGCTGGCGCGCCTGCACACCGTCGACGCCCAGGCGGTCGGACTCGGCGACTTCGGCCGGCCGGGCAACTACTTCAGCCGCCAGATCCATCGCTGGACGCAACAGTACCGCGCCTCCGAGACCGAGCGGTTCGAGTCGATGGAGCACCTGATCGCGTGGCTCCCCGCGCACCTGCCCTCCGACGAGACGACGACGCTGGTGCACGGCGACTACCGGCCGGGCAATCTCGTCATGCACCCGGCCGAGCCCCGGGTCGCCGCCGTGCTCGACTGGGAGCTGTCCACGCTCGGCCACCCGCTCGGCGACCTCGCCTACTTCTGCATGCCGTACCGGCTGGGGTCGGAGTGGGACGGGTTCCGCGGCAAGGACTTGAAGGCCCTCGGCATCCCGAGCGAGAAGGATTTCGTGGCCGACTATTGCCGGCGGGTCGGGCGCCCGCCGATCCAGGACTGGGACTGGTACATCGTCTTCGCGATGTTCCGGCTCGCCGCGATCGCCCAGGGCATCATGGGCCGCGTCGTGTCCGGCACCGCCAACGACCCGGACGCGCGGATGCGGGGCGAGCGGGCCCGGCCGCTCGCCGACGCCGGCTGGACGATCGTGCAGGCCCGGGCGACCTAGCGCGGAGTCTTCCTGAACGACGTCGCGTGAGCCGGGCGGGTGGCCCCGGGTGCGACCCCTCCCCCCGGCGCGCCACGATGGCTCGCCTGCCGCCGCTGCTCGCTCCGGGCGTGGCTCGCGCGGCCCCCCATGCCCCGCGGGGGCTGGCGCCAGGCCAATCGAATCGTCGGCGGCGCGCTTCGCCGCGCCGTGCGCGAGCGCGGCGGCGACGGCTCGCCATCGGAAGGCGCGCCGGAGGGAGGGGTCGCACCCGGCGCCACCCGCCCGTGCCGCGCTCACGTTCAGGAATACTCCGCGCTAGGCCGCGCTCCTACTTGCGGAAGGAGAGGAGCGCCACCCAGACGAAGAACGCCACCGTCCCCACCAGGAAGATCGCGAACGCCAGCCGCTCGATCCCGCTCATCACCGGATCATCGGCAGCAGGCTGCCGAAGACGTTGTAGAGGATGTCGCCGAGCAGGATGAGGAGGTTGGCGAGCGCCAGCGCCCGGAGCAGCCGGATGCCCGTCATCGCGCCAGCCCCGGGCCCAGCCCGCCCCAGAACTTGAAGAGGTAGTACACGCCCCACACCGCGAGCACCGCGTAGACGGCCAGTAACCAGGCGTTCACGCGGCCGTGGTAGCTGCGGATCTCGCCGCCGGCGAACTCCTCGACCTCGTCGTGCTCATCGGCCATGGTCGATGCCCTCGCAGTCGAGCACCTGGTACTTCACGGGCTCGACGTCGCGGAAGAGGCCGGCCGCGGCCGCCCACAGGAACAGGCAGAGGGCGGCCAGCCCCATCAGCGTCGCGACGATGAACTGTCCGAGGATCAGGTATTGCAGCTCCTGCATGGCTAGCGTCCTTCCCCGAGGATGCCCTTGTAGAAGCGGACGAGCGCCCGGGGCGACTCGGCGCCGGTCGAGTTCAGCGCGGCCCGCGCGGCCGGATCGAGCTTCAGCTTCTGGCCGGTCAGCGGGTCGTTGAACGCCGAGAGCGAGAGCACGTGGTAGCTGATGGCCCAGCGCTCGTCGTCCTTCATGGAGTCGGCGAACGACGGCATCGGCGTGCCGTCGAGGCCGGTCGTCATCGCGCGGTAGATGTCGGCGACCTCGCCGCCGCCCTTGAACTGGCCCTTCGTGAAGTCGGCGGGCCGGATGGGGAACTTCAGATCGTCGCGAAGCTCGTGCGCCGAGGGGCCGTCGCCTTTGCCACCGTCGCCGTGACACTGGAAGCACTTCGCCTGCGTGTAGAGCTCCTTGCCTCGGGCCAGCAGCTCCGGCGTCGGCCGGGGGGGATCGCCGATCACGATCGGCGGCTCCGGCCTCTCGTCCTTCCAGCGGGTCGAGAAGGTCTTGATGTAGGCGATCACCGCGATCCGGTCCTTCTCCGGCAGCTCGTGCCATGTGGGCATCGCCGTCCAGCGGACGCCGCGCGTCAGCGTGCGATAGAGATCGCCGTCGGTCGGCAGCGAGCCCGACGGCGTCGTCCGGAACTTGAAGGAGCCGAGCGTGAAATTCCGCGGGCGCGGATCGAGGAAGGTGGCGGCCGGCCCGTTGCCGTCGCCCTTGTCGCCATGGCAGCCGACGCACCGCCGCTCGTAGACGAGCTTCCCGCGCGCCGCCTGCTCGGGCGTGTTGGGCAGCGTCATGACGCTGACCGAGACCGCCTGGGGCTCGAACGCCTCGCGCCACGCCCCCCGGTTGGTGCCCAGCTTCTGGGTGTAGGCGACCAGCCCGCGCAGCTCCTCCGACGGCACCACCACGGTGAGCGTCTTGCCCTTCCAGGTCGCGGGCTTGTCGAACGGCTCCGGCAAGTTCTCGACCTCGAGCATCGGCGTCCCGTCGGTGACGGCGACGAACGCCAGGCCCTCCGGGCTCGGATAGAGCGGGATCCGCGGCTCCGGCTTGAAGCTGAAGAGCGCCTTCAGCGCCGGGCTGTCGCCCAGCGCGGGGACGCCCTCACGCTCGACGACGGGCACCGGGACGGTGCGGTAGAGCCACTGGAAATTCGGCATCACCGAGTCCGGTACCAGCATGCGCGGCTCCCAGTGGTGGGCGAAGTGCCAGTGGTCGGAGAACTTGAGCCCCACCCGCGAGAGGTCGGGCCCGATGCGGCGCGTGGAGAGCAGGTGCGGCCAGTCGTAGGCGTACTCGCCGACCTCGGCCACGGGGCCCCAGCGCTGGTCCTCGCCGGCCACGGGACGCACGAACTGGCTGTGGCAGTACCAGCACCCCTCGCGCTGGTACACGTTGCGCCCCAGCTGCTCCAGCGGCGTGTAGGGCGTCGCCTCGTGCCAGACCCACTTGATCTCGCCGAGCTCGGTGCGAACCGCCCGCGTCGTGCGGGTCTCGCGCGATTCCGGGATCGCGATGGGCAGCAGGCCCTGGACGAAGATCGCCAGCGAGATGCACAGGAAGCCGGCGCCGAGCGCGTAGGTCTTCATCGCGTCACCGGGGCCGGGGCCAGCGCGGTCTGCATGAAGTTGTAGACCAGCAGCGAGATGCCGATGTCCATCGAGAGCCCGGACAGCGTGCGGACGAACCAGAACGGCTTCATCGCGACCACCGTGTCCACCCACTCCGCGCGGGCCATCAGCATGTAGCCCTGCTGGAGCCCCTGCGCCGACAGCACGAGACCCATGGTGGAGATCCCCAGCGTGATGAGCCAGAAGCTCCAGTTGCCGAGCCGGAAGCTCCACAGCTCGCGGCCGACGATCCGCGGCCACACGTGGATGGAGCCGGCGATGGCCCAGACCACGAACGTCCCGAACACGGTGAGGTGTGAGTGCGCGATCACGAAATCGGTGAAGTGGGTGGGCTCCTGCAGTGAGCGGAGGGCCTCCACCGAGCCCTGGAAGCAGCCGACGAGGTACATGAGCGAGCCCATGATCAGGAACTTGGCCGTCAGGTTCCGCGAGAAGCCGTCCCAGTGCCCCCTCATCGTGCCGAAGAAATTCTGGAGCACGGTCCACACCGGGATGATGAGCATCATCGATGACACGATCGCGATCGTCTCGGCCCAGTCGGCGATGGGGCTGTAGAGGTAGTGGTGGATGCCGACGAACGGGTAGAAGAAAGCCAGCGACCAGAAGCCGATCAGCGAGAGCTTGTGGCTGTAGATCGGCGCCCGGACCGACGCCGGGAGAAAGTAGTAGATCAAGACATAACCAGCTGGAGTGATCCACAGCCCGACGACATAGTGAATGAACAGGCCGTGGAGGGCGGCGTTGTTGATCCCCGGCACCGTCCAGTACGGCCCGATGATCAGCAACAGGAGGTTGATGTCGGTCCACACGAGCGCGCCGATCAGGTACCAGAGGCTGACGTAGAGGTCGCGCTGCACCCGGCGGGCGATGGTCATCAGCAGCTGCAGCGAGATCATCAGCACCGCGACGGTCAGCACGAGCACGTTGGGCAGCGCGAGCTCACCGGCCTCCCAGCCCCGGTTGGTGCCGAAGACGGTGATGCCGATGAAGGCGGCGACCAGGTTGAGGTTCCACACCCACAGCAGCGGATACGCCCACCGCTCGTTCCACACGCGCACGCCGGCCAGGCGGGGCGTGACGTAGTAGGCGAGGCCGATGAACAGGGTGGAGAACGCGCCCCAGATCACGCCGTTGACGTGCACGGGGCGCAGGCGACCGAAGGTCGACCACGCCTGCGTGCCGAGGAAGTCGGGATAGTTGAACTTGGTGGAGACGAGGACGCCGACCGTCGGCGCGAACATCAGCCAGAAGAAGCCCCACGACAGCCACCCGCGGATGAGCGCCCGGTCGATCAGGTCGTCGTTGCGTACCATCGCCCGGCCGATCTCGACCGCGATCCGGCCCGGGCCGGCCTGGGGGTCCGCATGGGTCAGCACCTGGTCGGGCATCGATCCTCCCCGCGAGACTCTACGCTGGTCGGGGTCCAGGGCGAAACGGAAGGGATGGCCGGCCGGGACGGATGAAGCCTTACGCCACCTCGAAGAGGCCGGCGGCGCCCATGCCGCCGCCGATGCACATGGTGCAGACGACGTAGCGGGCGCCGCGGCGCTTGCCCTCGATGAGGGCGTGGCCGACCATGCGGGCGCCGCTCATCCCGTAGGGATGCCCGATGGAGATTGCGCCGCCGTCGACATTCAGCCGCTCCATGGGGATTCCCAGCCTGTCGCGGCAGTAGACGACCTGGACGGCGAAGGCCTCGTTCAGCTCCCACAGATCGATCTGGTCCATGCGCAGGCCGGTGCGCTCGAGCAGCCGCGGCACCGCGAAGACCGGGCCGATGCCCATCTCGTCGGGCTCGCACGCCGCCACCGCGTAGCCGCGGAAGATGCCGAGCGGCGACAGCCCGCGGCGCTCGGCGAGCTTGGCGTCCATGACCACGCAGGCGGAGGCGCCGTCGGAGAGCTGGCTGGCGTTGCCCGCGGTGATGACGCCCTTCTCGCCCGGCCACCGGCTTGAGCGCGGCCAGCCCCGCGGCGGTGGTGTCGGCCCGGTTGCCCTCGTCCTTCGTGAGCGTCACCGCCTCCTCGCGCGTTTCGCCGCTGGCCTTGTCCTGGACGAGCTTTCGTGGTCGGCAGCGGGACGATCTCCGCGGTCGAAGCGCCCCTCGCGCTGGCCCGCCGCGGTGCGCTGCTGGCTGGCCAGCGCGTACTCGTCCTGCGTCTCGCGGGTGATGTAGTAGCGCTTGGCCACGACCTCGGCCGTCTCGATCATCGACATGTAGATCTCGGGCTTGTGCTCTTCCAGCCACGTCTCGCGGAACCGGTGCAGGTTCATGTGCTCGGTCTGCACCAGGCTGATCGACTCCAGGCCGCCGGCCACCATGACCGGCACCCGGTCGACGATCACGCGCTGGGCGGCCATGGCGATGGCCTGCATGCCCGACGAGCAGAACCGGTTGACGGTGACGCCGGCGGTGGTGACCGGCAGGCCGGCGCGGAGCGCCGACTGCCGCGCGATGTTGTTGCCCGGTGGCGCCCTCGGGCAGCGCGCAGCCGAGGATGACGTCCTCGACCTCGCCCGGCTCGAGGCCGGCGCGCTGCACGGCGTGCTGGATCACGTGGCCGCCCAGCACGGCGCCGTGCGTGTTGTTGAAGGCGCCGCGGTAGGCCCGGCCGATCGGGGTGCGGGCGGTGGAGACGATGACGGCGTCAGCCATGGATGACTCTCCCTCGATTCGACTCTACACCGCCGCGGTGACCATGATCTCCACCAGGTACTTCGGGTTCGCCAGCCGCGCCTCCACCGTGGCCCGGGCCGGCGTGTTGCCCGGCGACACCCACGCGTCCCACACCGCGTTCATCTCGTCGAAGGTGCGGATGTCGGACAGGTAGATCACGGTCGACAGCAGATTGGCCTTGCCGCTGCCGGCCGCGCCCAGCAGGTCGTCGATCTTCTTGAGGATCGCCTCGGTCTGGGCCTTGACGTTGGCGCCCTCGGCGACCTGGCCGGCGAGGTAGACGGTGTTGCCGTTCACAACCGCCCCGCTCATGCGGGGTCCCGCGTTCAGACGCTTCACGCTCATGGATGGCACCTCGTTCTGGGGGATAGTAGGCCCTGTCACAATAGGAGATCACCCCTGACAATGTCCACACCGGATGCTCTCCAGGATTTTGTCAGGGCATCGACGCCGCCCGGGACGAGTTGTGCGCCGAGCTTCGGCGCATCGCTGAGCAGCTGCGCAAGAACAACGAGGCGGTGCAAAAGATCATCCGCGATCTAGACGATCGCTGCTTCCCCGGGGTGTGAGCTCGAACGCCTCCGCCAGCAGATCGTACGATCTGAGGCGCGTCTCCCACGTCTCGGTGATCGTCACGACGACCGCCTCGTCCACGCCGTACTCCGCGGCCAGGGCCTCCAGCCGCTCGCGGCACTGGGCCGGGGTGCCGACGACGCGACGGCGGCGGGCGTGCTCGACGATCATCCACTCGCGCGGGTTGTACGTGTACGCCTCCGCCTCGGCCACGCTGGGATAGCGGCTGCTGCGGCCCGTGTAGAGCCGCACGATGAAGAGATCGCGGCTCTGGGCCAGCCGCACCGCCTCCTCCTCGGTCGGCGCGCACACCACGAACACGGCCACGCTGCCGCGCGGCTCGGCCATCGCCGCCGACGGCTTGAACGCGCGCGTGTAGGCGCGCATCACCTCGGCGCCGCCGTCGGCGTTGATGAAGTGGGCGAACGAGAAGCCGACGCCGAAGTGGGCCGCGAGCATCGCCGACTGGTCGCTGGAGCCCAGCAGCCAGACCTCGGGCGCCGTCGGCCCGGTGGGCATGGCGAGCACGCTGCCGAAGGGGTGCTCGGCCGGCAGGTCGCCGTGCAGGAAGCCGAGCACGTCGGCCACCTTGCCGACGAAATCGTCGACACCGACGCCGGCCGGCCCGGCCAGTGCGCGGGCGGTGAGCTGGTCGCTGCCGGGGGCCCGGCCGATGCCGAGATCGATGCGCCCCGGGTGCAAGGTTTCCAGCACGCGAAACTGCTCCGCCACCTTGAGGGCGCTGTAGTGCTGGAGCATCACCCCGCCCGAGCCCACGCGGATGCCGGAGGTGGTGGCGGCGATCTGGGGGATGAGGACCTCGGGGCTCGGCCCGGCCAGCGCCGGCGTGGAGTGATGCTCCGCCAGCCAGTAGCGGTGATAGCCCAGGCGATCGGTGGCCCGGGCCAGCTCCAGGGTCTCGCGGATCGCGTCGGCGGGCGTGGCGGTGCTGCGGACGGGCGACTGGTCGAGGGCGCTGAGACGAAGCATTGGTGTAGCGACTATGCTATCAAGGAGCCAGTCATAGCTGCCGGATTGGCGTGAGAATCCTGCGCCCTGACAGGGAATTGTCGCGTTGCGCCGCGTGCCCGGCGCCTTACCCCACCTGGTGCATCGGCATCTCCCGGTCACCAAATCCGGACGGACCGATTTGACGTTTTATTGTTTAGGGAGTAGATCCACCCATTTCATGCTGATGCCAGACCAGCGAGCGTTGCTCGTGATGCACTGCACCGATCATCCGGTTGCGGTGTGCCCTCAATGCTCCGAGGTTCTGGCCTTCGAACAAATCGGTGCGGATATCATTATGGGCAAGCGCGACTTTTGCCCGAAGTGCCGAGCCGATCTAACTACCGCCGTGCTCAAACATCTCGCCGAATGCACCTTGAAGCGGGTTCAGGCGCGCGAGGCCCGCGCGCCGGCGCGGGAGACGGCGTCTAACGGCACCACGCCGAACGGTACCGGGCCTCACGATCCCAAATCCCCCGACCAGACACGGGGAGCGCAACAGGAGTCGGAACGCCTGCGTGGGAAGAGCCAGGAGGCGATTGGCGAGGCCCAGCGGATCGGCAGGGATTACATTCCGATCAAGGACAGCCGGCCGCGCCTTGGCCGGCGCCGGCCTTGACAGCACCCATCGGATGACGGCATGATTTTGCGTTGTGCCTTCGTCCAGCCCTCCGCGCCAGGACCCACATGAAGGCCCGAGGGGAACCCTCGGCGATCTGCTCTATGCCGACAGGGCAAAGACTCCCGTATCCGAGAAGGAATGGGTCGGGCTCGTTCAATCGATCGCCGCGGGCGATCAGCGTGCTCTGCATGCGCTGTACGAACGCATGCATCGAATGGTGTTTACCTTGATCGTGCGGATCACCAACAACCGGGAAACCGCCGAAGAACTGACGTTAGACGTGTTTCACGACGTGTGGCGACGAGCATCGACGTACGATGCTGCGGGCGGATCCGTT
Source organism: uncultured Candidatus Rokubacteria bacterium (assembly GCA_963743355.1). Classification (GTDB taxonomy): domain Bacteria; phylum Methylomirabilota; class Methylomirabilia; order Rokubacteriales; family CSP1-6; genus AR5. Next base: position 875,154 of record CAVUPM010000001.1, on the reverse strand, counting down.
GTCGGATGGATCATGAACCAGGCGCGATCCAGAGCGATCGATCGGTTGCGGTTCGACCAACGGAAGAAGCGAGTCAACCAGGGTGCGGAGGACCCGCTTCCGGTGGCTGCTACGAGTGATCCCCATGAGATCTGCGATCTCAAGGAGCAGGGCCGCCTCCTGCGAAAGGCCCTGACACTCCTGAGGCCGGAAGAGCGACAGGTGATCGAGACCGCATTCTTTTCCGAGTTGACGTATGACGAAGTGGCGGCACGGCTGAATCAGCCGCTCGGAACCGTCAAGACACGAGTCCGCGCGGGATTGCTGAAACTCCGACAGGCGCTCGCCAAGACAGTGAACGAACCATGAGTCCAGCGTCGGACCAGCACGGTCAGGACTACGCCGAACGGGTGTTCCTGTACGCCTTGCAGGCCCTTCCTTCGAGCGAGGTGGCCCTCGTCGGAGCGCATATCGCCGGGTGTGCGGAATGCCGGCAGGAGATGGAGACGCTTCGTCCTATCGTCGACTCCTTTGTCTCCTGGCCTACCGACGTGCTGCGCCCATCGGTACCGCTATGGGAACGTCTCGCGCAGCGTATCGCCGCAGAGACGGGCGGGGAGCCGGTGTTGCCAGCGCCACAGCGATGGGCGGAACCGGAATGGAAAGTGGCGGCGCCGGGGATCTCCTGCAAGCTGCTTGCGACCGATACGGAGAAGAACCGCGTCAGCATGTTGGTGCGCCTCGCGCCGGGAACCGAGTATCCGCCCCACCGCCATGGCGGCGTTGAAGAGCTGCATCTGCTTCACGGCGAGTTGATGATCGGCGACCGGAAGCTCTATCCCGGCGACTACAACCGGGCCGAGTCCGGCAGCGTCGACTATCGTGTCTGGAGCGAGACCGGCTGCACGTGCGTTCTGGTCACGTCCTACCACGACGCCCTTCTCTGATCTCTTGGTCGGCGCGTCGCCGCCTGGAAGGGCGCACGTCCCGAGATGCCGACGCCCAGGCAGGCAGCGCCGGGCGTGGCGTGTGGCGAGAGCTACTCGGCGCTCACGTACTTGTCGAGCGCAAGGCTGTGTTGCGTCCTGCAGCGTTCAGGGTGGGTTTTGACAAGGCTCGCCGTCTAAACTCCTGCGGAATTTGACCTGGTATGCTACCAAGGAGCATGGCGAACGAGGATCTCGCGACGTTCATCGAGCGGCGGCGGCGGTTCGTCGAGGCCATCGGGGACGGTTTGGCCATCGTCCCGGCGGCCGCCGAGACCGTGCGCAACAACGACGTCCACCACGCCTTCCGGCAGGGCTCCGACTTCTTCTTCCTCACGGGCTTCGACGAGCCGGACGCGGTAGCGGTGTTCAATCCCGCCCACGCCAAGGAGCGCTACGTCCTGTTCGTCCGCCCGCGGGATCGCGAGATGGAGATCTGGACCGGTCACCGGGCGGGCGTGGAGGGCGCGGTGGCCCACTACGGCGCCGACGTGGCCTACCCGGTCGACCAGCTCGACGCCAAGCTGCGCGAGTACGCCATCGACCGCTCGACGGTGTTCTACCGGCTCGGCAACGCCGCGTTCGACTCGCGGGTGATCCGGCTGGCCGTGGAGCTGCGGGCCGCCCGCAGCCGCGGGTTCGCCACCCCCGTCCGCATCGAGGACCCCGGCCCGATCGTCCACGAGCTGCGCCTGCGCCGATCGCCGGCCGAGCTGGCGCGGCAGCGGCGCGCCTGCCAGATCAGCCGCGACGCCCACATCGAGGCGATGCGCTACGCCCGGCCCGGCATGCACGAGTACCAGGTGCAGGCCGCCGTCGAGTTCGTCTTCCGCTCGGAGGGCTCGTCGCGCGACGCCTACCCCTCGATCGTCGCCTCGGGACCGAACGCGTGCATCTTGCACTACGTCGAGAACCAGCGGCGGATGGCCGACGGCGATTTGCTGCTGATCGACGCCGGCTGCGAGTACGGCTACCACGCCTCCGACATCACGCGCACCTTCCCGGTCAACGGGCGCTTCACGGGGCCGCAGCGCGCGGTCTACGAGGTCGTCCTGCAGGCCCAGCTCGCGTCGATCGCCGCGGCCCGTCCGGGCGTGCCCTACGAGGCGATCCACGACGCCGCCCGCCGCGTGATCGCCGAGGGCCTGGTCGACCTGAAGCTGCTCCCGCGGAGCGTCGCCGACTCGCTGGCCATGCATCACTACCGCGAGTTCTTCATGCACGGCACCGGCCACTGGCTGGGCATGGACGTCCACGACGTCGGCGACTACCGGTTGCAGCGGCAGTCGCGCGCGCTCGAGCCGGGCATGGTCTTCACCGTCGAGCCGGGCATCTACATCGACCCCGAGCGGGAGAGCACGACGTTCCACCTCCGGGAGTACAGCGAGGAGGAGATGTGGGAGCGGCGCCTGCGCCTGGGCGTGGCAGCGGCCAAGAAGCTCGAGGACGACGAGAAGGCCAAGGCCACGACGGTCACCCACGCCATCCCGCAGGAGTTCCGGGGGATCGGCGTCCGTATCGAGGACGACATCCTCGTCACCGGCGGCGGCATCGAGAACCTGACCGCCGGCACCCCGAAGACCGTCGAGGAGGTCGAGCGCACCTGCGCCGAGCCCCCGCGCCTGCCGCGCTAGCCGGCGGCCCCGGCGGGGCTTGCCTGCCGCCACAAAGGGCCGCAATATCTGGGCACCCGACTCGAGGAAGTGCGACGCCGCAGCCCCGCCGCGGGGCGAGGCTAGCCCGCAAGAGGAGAGGATCAGCCATGAGAGAAGCGGTCGTCGTCGCCAGTTCCCGCACGCCCCTGGCCAAGTCGCAGCGCGGCTCCTTCAACATCACCCGGCCCGACGATATCGCCGGCCACGCGATCCGCGACGTGCTCGGCAAGGCGCCCCAGCTCGACGGTAAAGAGGTCGAGGACGTCATCCTGGGCTGCGGCCAGCCGCACGGGCCGCAGGGCCACAACATCGCGCGGGTGGCGGCCATCCGGGCGGGTCTGCCGGTGACCGTGGCCGGCACGACCGTCAACCGCTTCTGCTCGTCGGGGCTGCAGGCCATCTCCATGGCCGCCCACCTCATCATCAACGAGGGCGTGGAGGCGGCGATCGGCGGCGGGGTGGAGTCGATCACGATGATGCAGCGGGACTCGAGCCCCAATCCATGGGTGAAGGAGCACTTCCCCGGCATCTACATGGTCATGGGCGACACCGCCGAGGTCGTGGCCAAGCGCTACAACGTCACCCGCCAGGCCCAGGACGAGTACGCGCTGTCCAGCCAGCAGCGCACGGCCCGCGCCCAGCAGGAGGGCTTCTTCAAGGAAGAGATGGCGCCCATGCAGGTCAAGCGCGCGGTCCTCGACCGGAAGACGGGCGAGAAGGTCGGCGAGGAGGACTACTACGTCGACAAGGACGAGTGCAACCGCGCCGACACGACGCTCGAGGGCCTGCTCTCGCTGCAGCCCCACTTCGACAAGACGAGCGGGAAGGGCACCGTCACCGCCGGCAACTCCTCGCAGCTCTCCGACGGCGCCTCGGCCACGCTGCTGATGTCGCGCGCCCGCGCGGAGGCGCTCGGAATCCGGCCCAAGCTGCTCTTCCGCGGCTTCGCCATCGCCGGCTGCGAGCCGGACGAGATGGGCATCGGCCCCGTGTTCGCGGTGCCCAAGCTGCTGAAGCGCCACGGCCTCAAGGTCGAGGACATCGACGTGTGGGAGCTGAACGAGGCATTCGCCTCCCAGGTCGTCTACTGCCGCGACCGGCTGGGCCTCGACCCGGCGAAGCTGAACAAGAACGGCGGGTCGATCTCGATCGGCCATCCGTTCGGCATGACCGGCTCCCGGATGGTCGGCACCCTCGCCAACGAGATGCTGCGCAGCAAGGCGCGCTACGGCGTCGTCACGATGTGCATCGGTGGCGGCCAGGGCGCGGCGGGTTTGTTCGAGGCGTGTAGCTGATCGAGATCGGGGGGAGCCCGGCTCCCCCCGATTGCCCCCCAGTGGCGAGTCGACCCCGCGGCGTCGGCATTGTCAGCCCCGGATCAGCAGGACCAGGCCGGAGATCAGCAGGAGCGCAAAGACGAGGCGGCGGAAGCGCACGGGGTCGAGGCGGCCGAAGAGCGCGACCCCGGCGCCGACGCCCGCCAGCGCTGGGAGCGCGAACGACGCCGCGACGCCGGCCACCTCGGGGGTCAGCAGCCCCGCCCACCAGTAGCCGAGCAGGATCACGCCCTGGTTGACGACGAAGAACCCCATCGTGTTGGCCTTCATCGTGCGCGGGCTCCAGCCCTGCGTGGTCGCGTACACGATGACCGGCGGGCCCGGGGTGCCGACGGCGCCGCCGATCACGCCCGAGAGGAAGCCGGTGACGAGGCCCCACCCGCGTCCCTCCAGGTGCCGGGGCATCACGCCGCGCAGCTCCAGCGCGACCACGACCACCAGCACGAGCCCGATCAGTCGGTTGAGCGCGGTGACCGGCAACGTCGCCAGCACCCAGACGCCGATCGGGGTGCCGGCCACGGTGCCCATGAACAGATCCCCGAGCGCACGCGGGGTGAGATCCCGCCGGAGCTGGACGACGACGACGATCGAGAACACGAACGCGTAGACGGTCAGCACGACGATCGCCGTCACCGTCGACATCAGCCATGGCAGGAACGCCATGGCGACCAGCGCGATACCGAAGCCGGCCAGGCCCATCACGAAGCTGGCGAGGAAGATCACGAGGGCACTCGCGGCCCAGGCGAGAGTCACCGGAGCATTCTACGGGGTGCCGACTCGCTGGCGGACGCCTTGCAGGAGCCAGAAGGACAAGGGAGGGCCGGGCCCATGCCTCGATGCGACGTCTGTGGTAACGATTACGACAAGGCGTTTCAGATCACCGCCGCCGGCGCGACACACACCTTCGACTCGTTCGAATGCGCCATCCATCGCCTGGCGCCGGTATGCGAGCACTGCGGCTGCAAGGTCGTCGGCCACGGCGTGGAGGCGTCCGGCCGCGTCTTCTGCTGCGCGCACTGCGCGCGACACTCGGGCGTGCAGTCGGTCCGCGACCGCGCCGAAGCCGCCTGAGCCATGCTGCTGTTGCGACTGGTGACGACGGCGGCGGCCGGTGCCGGCCTCATGTTCCTGCTCGATCCCGACCGCGGCCGGGGCCGCCGTGCGCTCGTGCGCGATCAGCTCGTGCGCGCGGCCCACCGCACCGGCGACGCCGTCGATGCCACCTCGCGCGACGTCGGCAACCGGGCGCGTGGGGTCGTGGCCGAGCTGCGCAGCCGGCTGGTGAACGTGGAGGTCAGCGACGGGGTCCTGCACGAGCGCGTGCGGGCGCGGATCGCCTCGGCCGTCGGGCACGCGGGGGCGATCGAGGCCGGTGTCGTCGACGGGCGCGTGAGCTTGCGGGGGCCGGTCCTGGCCGACGACGTCGACCGGCTCGTGCGGCGCGTGCGCAGCGTGCCGGGCGTGCGCGAGGTCATCAACCAGCTCGACATCCACGACGAGCCGAGTGGCGTGCCGGGGCTGCAAGGGCGGCGGCGACCGCCCCGCGGGGGCGAGGTCTTCGAGCTTCCGCAGACCAACCGGTCGCCCAGCGCCCGGCTGTTCGCGGGACTCGCCGGGGCGGCGATGGCGTTGTGGGGGGTGCGGCGGCTGGACCTGCCGGGGATCCTGCTGACGGTCGGCGGCGTGGCCCTGCTGGTCCGCGGTGTCAGCAACGAGCCGCTGCCGGGTGTCGACGTCCTCGCCGGCGGCCGCTAGGAGCCGCTCGGCTGGTAGCCCCGGGTGTGCATGCAGCCGTGGAACTCGCCGCTCCGCTGGCGCTCTTCGACGAAGTACCGGCCGACGTCCGCGAGCCCACCCACGATGAGGTTGGGCGTGTGCCCGGCCTCGCGGGCGGCGCGGACGCACTCCATCTCGTCGTAGGTAGTGTCCTGGAACAGCGCGCCGGGCTTCGTCCAGCCAGCACCGGAGAGATCGTACTTGGTGCTGCAGCCGGCCAGGGTTCCGAGCACGAGCAGGGCGATCACGATGCGCATGGCGGCTCCTATCCTACTCCACGTCCGGGGGCGTCTACGGCGCAACGGTGATGGAGGCGGTGTCGGGAGGGACCACGATGCCGTTCCCGTAGGTCGCGGTGATGGTCACGGGGCCGGGGTCGAGACCCGTGACCTCGCCGAAGAAGCTGACGTCCGCGCGATCCTCGTCGCTGCTCTCCCAGCTCACCACCGTCGAGAAGTCACGCGAGGGCGGTGACGTACACCCGGGCGCCACGCTGCTCAGGGCGGCGGTTGCCTTCAATAGCAGCGGATTCGCGCCGACGCTCACCTGTCCCGTCGGTGGTGTGACCTGGATGCTGGTCACCGTCGATGCCACGCCCTGCACGACCCAGGCATCGGTGCCGAGCGCACCGGTCGTCGGCGAGGTCTTGCCGCTCTGCGTGGCCCGCAGGGTTGCCGTCCCGTTCCCCACGATCCGGAACGATTGGCGAATCGGCCCGTTGAATCCGACGAAACCAGTTGACCGCGCGATCGTGGGGTGGCTCGAGACCCACGTGGCCTGGTCCGTGATGTCGATGTCCTGCACCCCCGTGCTCGGAAACCTGCCACGCGCCTCGCACTGGACGCTGAAGTTCACAGCGCTCGGCAGGCAGGTCAGCCCACCGTCCTGCCCGTAGGGGACGCACGATACGGTGAGCGCTTGCAGCGAGTCCACCGGGATCGTCATGGGGGCGCTCTGGATCGACCGGAACGTCGCCCGGACGCTGGCGTTGCCGGCGAGCTTGCCCGTGACGAGCCCGGTGGTGTTCACCGTGGCGATCGTCGGCGTCAGCGAGACCCACGCTGCCTGAGTCGTGACGTCCTGCTGAGTGTCATCCGTGAACGTCGCGGTGGCCGAAACTTGCCGGACGCCACCCGCGGCCAGCGTCGTGCTGGGGCTCAGCGTGTCCAGGGCGACGCTGCTCACGAGGGGCCGGAACGTGGCCGTCACCGTCTTGTTCGCGGTCATCGTGAAGGAGCACGACGCGTTGGTGGCGGCGGTCGCACAGCCCGCCCACGACACGAACTCGGATGCGGGGTTTGGATTTGGCGGCGTGTTCGGGATCGCGGTCAGCGTCACGAGCGTGCCGTAGTTCACCACGTCGGTGCAGTCGCTGCCGCAGGCGATCCCGCCCGCCAGGCCGGTGACGGTGCCGAGCGGCGCGCCGACCTTGACGACGGTGAGGCCGAGCTGCTTCAGGCTGTAGTCGGCGATCACCGAGGCGTTGGCGTTCAGCGGCAGCGCGCAGGTCGCGTTGGTGCCGCGGAGCGCGCAGTCACCGCCCCAGCGGAACGTCGTCGAGACGATCGGCGCGCTGCGCGTCAGCGTGACGACCTGGCCGCCCAGGTAGGTGCTGCTGCACAGGTTGGTGCCGACACCGCAACTGAATGGGGGGATCCCGGCCGGGCTGGCCGCGGCCGTGATGGTGCCGGTGCTGTTGCCCGGCTTGGTGACCGTGAGCCCGAACTGGGGCTTGAACGTCGCCGTGACCGAGCGGTTGACGGTCATGAGGTTGTTGCAGACGAGAACGCCCGCGCAGTTCTGCGTCCAGCCGGTGAAGCGATGGCCGGCGGCGGCGGTGGCGGTCAGCGTCAGGTTGGTGCCGTAGTCGAAGTCCAGGGCGCAGGGCGTGCTCCCCGTGTCACAGGCAGCGCCGGGGCCGCTCACGCCGCCCTGGCCGACCACGGTGACCGTGAGCCGCCGCTGCTGGATCGAGAAGCTGGCGGCGACCAGCGCGGTCGGCGCGCTCGCGTTGACCGCGCAGGTGGCGCCCGAGCAGTCGCCGGAGAACCCGTCGAAGTTCCAGCCGACCGCCGTCGTCGGCGTGAGCCTGACCAGGATGCCCCGCGCGAAGTCGAACGTCCTGGTGGTGCACGCCGCGCCGGCGCAGCTGATACCGGCCGGCGTGGACACGATCGTGCCGCCGGCGCCGCTCTTGGTCAGGGTGAGGGCGGTGACGTCCTTGAAGTTGGGCGACACCGACACGTTGGCGGCCGGGATGCGGAAGGAACAGGTCGCGTTCGTCGAGCCGTTGCAGACGGTGCCGGTCCAGTTGACGAACCGGCTGCCGGTGATGGGCGTGGCCTGCAGCACCACCTGGGTGCCGAAGTCGAGCGTCGCCAGGCAGTCGCCGCTGCCGGCGCCACAGGCGATGGGGTCCGGCAGCGTGTTGGTGGAGACGGCGCCTCCGTTGGCCCTGGACAGCATGGTCACGGTGTAGGAGATCAGCTGGAACGTTGCGGTGACGGTCTGATTGTTCCCGGCCGGCAGGAAGGTGCACGCCGAGGTGTTCGACACGCAGGCGCCGCCGAAGTCGAGGAAACGTGATCCCACGGCGGGCGTGGCCCGCAGCGTTACCGCGCGGCCGTCGAACGCCGCCTCCGAGCAGTCGGCGCCGCAGCTGATGCCGGGCCCGGAGACCGTACCGGCGCCGGTGCCGTCCTTGACGATCGTGAGCAGTGTACGGGCTCGATAGTTGGGCGTCACGGTGACGTTGGCGCGCAGCGGGAACGCGCACGTCGCATTGGTCGCCCCCCCCGCGCACGTGACGCCGGTCCAGTTGACGAAGATGAACCCGTCGTTCGGCGCGGCCCGCAGGGTGACCGGCGTGCCGTAGTCGAAAACCCCCGCGCAGACGGAGATGCCGCTGCCGCAGTTGATCGTGCCGCCCGGCAACGGCGGGAGGTTGACGACGCTCCCGCTGGGCCGGTTGAACACGGCCAGCGAGTGGCGGTTCAGCGTGAACTGGCCGGTGGCCGTGCGGTTCTGACTCATGAGAGCGGTGCAGCTCGCCTTGCCGCTGCAGATGCCGCCCACCCACTGGAAGGTGGTGCCAACCGCCGCCTGCGGCGTGAGGATGACCGAGGTGTTGACGGCATAGAGTTGGGACACCGAGCAGTTGCTGACGCAGGTCAGGCCGGGTGCTGTTGCCGACACGATGCGGCCGCTGCCGTTGCCGGAGGCCTGGACATCCAGGGTGCGCGCTTCCCCGAAGCGCGCGGTGACGGTACGGTTGGCCGTCAAGAGCACGTTGCAGACCGAGCCGTTCAGGCTCGTGCAGCCGGTCCACGACGTCAGCTTGCTGTCCGCACCCGGGGAGGGCGTCAGCACCACGGTGGTCCCGTAGTTGTAGTCGACCGAGCACTGTGTATGGTCGGGACCGCCGCAGTTGATACCGGCGGGGCTGCTGGTCGCAAAGCCGACCGCCGCGCCGGTACTGGCAGCCGTGACCGCCAGCGCGTGTCTCTTGAGCTGGAACGTCGCGGTGACGCTCCGGTTCAACTGCCCGACGGTCGGGACCACGCAGGCGCCGGCCACCTGGCCGTTGCAGACGTCACCCGTCCAGCCGAGGAAGCTGCTGCCCGTGGCCGCCACCGGCGTCAGGGTCACGCTGGTGCCCGTGAAGACTTCCTGGAAGCAATCGGTGCCGCAGCTGATGCCCGTCCCGGTGACGGTCCCGACGCCGTTGCCCACCTTGACCACGGCCACGCCGGTGACGGCCCGGAAGAGCGCCGTCGTGCTCACGTTGGCGTTCATGACGAAATCGCAGGTGGCGTTCGTGCGGCCGTTGCACGGCCCGCCCGTCCAGTTGAGGAACCGATTGCCCGCCGGCGGCGTCGCCTGCAGGATCACGCGCGTGCCGTGCAGCACGTCGGAGACGCACGCGGCACTGCCGCCGAAGAGGCAGGTGCCCGCGGGCCCGACGACGCTGCCGACCGTGCCCTGCACGGGGGTGCCCGCCGGAACCGCGACGGCGAGCGTCAAGCCGCGGACCCCGACGAAGCTCGCGTTCACGCTGCGCGCGGCCGTCATGGCCACGCTGCAGGGGCCGCTGCCCGTGCACCCGCCTGCCCACCCGGTGAAGGCCGATCCGGATCCGGCCTCGGGCAGGAGGGTGACGCTGGTCCCGCTCGGGAACGACGCCGCGCACGCGTTGGTCGAGCACTCCACCCCGATCGGGTCGCTAGTCAGCGTGCCGCTGCCGCTGACTCGCGTCGTCAGCGGAAAGCTCGGCCCCGAGAAGAACTGCCTCAGGAAGACCTGGAAGGAGCCCTCCTGCAGGTCGAGCCAGGCGATCGTCGGGATGCCGGCGTCCACCGTGCCACCGGGCGGTGTGAGGGCCAACGCGGGCGCGAGCGCGTCAACGGCAGCGTCGCTGACGCCGGCGTCGCGGGCGGAGTGGAAGCCGAGCTCGTCCCATGCATTGGTCCCATTCCAGCGGCGGACGAAGATCTGCGTGGGGTTCTCGATCGCGACGAGCGCCGCCCAGGTGACGATGGGACGTCCGTTCGTGTCGATGGCGATCCGGGGCAGATTGTTGAACGTATCGACCTGGGTGAGGCCGCCGCCGGCCGCCGAGTTGGCGAGCTGCACCCAGGTCGTGCCGTTCCACGTGCGCACCCAGATGTAGACGCCGCCGCTCAGCGGCTCCTCTTCCCAGGCCAGCGCGAGCTTGCCCGTCGCATCGGCGGCGAGCGAGGGGTTGAAGGAGCCGCTGGTGCTGGCGCTGATTCCGCCGGCGCCGCCGCGCCCGATCGCTCCGTCCGCGGCCGGCACCGCGGGACCGACCGGCACCCACGCCGAGCCGTTCCAGCGGGTGACGTAGACGTCCGTGTTGGCCACCGGCGAGCCGGCGATCGACGTGTAGTAGGTGAACGCCACGACCGGCTCGCCGTGTTCGTCCACGGCCAGCGAGGGCGTGTCGGCGTCGTGGATGATGTCCCCGAGAGGGCTCGTGAAGCTGCGGGCGTTGCTGGCGCCGCCGCCCGAGAAGCCGTCGTCACCCGCGAAGCCGCCGCCCACGAACTCCCACGCGGTGCCTGTCCACCGCCGCACGTAGACCTGGAAGGTCGAGTCGACGATCGCGGGTGTCGTCATTTCCAGGATGCCCGTCTCCGCGACGCCGAGGAACGCCACGATCGGGTTGCCCGACGCGTTGAGGGCGAGCGAGAAGGGAGGCGTGATGCCGCCGTTGGGCCCCGAGACGCCGCCGGGCGAGTCGGAGTCGTCGAGCTCGTCGAAGGTCGAGCCTGTCCGCACGCGCAGGCGAACCTCGGTGTTGCCGTCGACGTCATCGGTGAGCCAGGCGACATAGATCGAGCCGCTCGACGAAATCTGCACCTGCGGCTCGTACCCCGGCCCGAGGCCCGACCCGCCGAGAGTCTCCCACGTCGAGCCCGTCCATCGCTTCACGATGATGGGGCCCTGGGCCGACGTCCCGTCCGGATACTCGGTGTACACGATCACCGGCCGGCCGTCGCCGCCCACGGCCATCGAGCCGTCGAAGACCCCCTTGGGGCTGGGCGTCTGGCTCACCCCGGTGCCGCTGCCCGAGCCGCCGAGCTCCGGCCAGAACGGGGTGACGCCGGCGTCGGCCAAGCCGGCGCTCGCGAGGACGGCGAGGATGAGGACGACGTACGCGACGCGTGGAAGGACCGGTCCCACGACACCCCCCAAGATCAGTCGCTCCCGCCGGACGTACCGGCCCTGCGACCCGGGAAGGCGTCGCCGTGTTCAGGACGAAGAACACTTCATCGTAGCAGGCGACCCCGCCGATCCCGCCAAAGCTTAACTATCCGCTGGAACTACCGAATATCGACGGTGGCCGAGCGGGCTGCGGATAAGCTCGTACCGGGCTCCGACGACTCGATGACCCGCGATCGACCGCTCAACATCGCCTTCCTGCGACCCGCCCTGGGCATCGGTGGGGCCGAGCGCCTCGTGGTGGACGCCGCGCTCGAGCTTGGCGCCCGCGGTCACGCGGTCACACTATTCGTGGGGGACCGCAAGGAAGCGCAGCTCGACGAGGTTCGCGCGGGGCTCGTGCGCGTCGTCGCCGTCGGGCGGTTGCTGCCGACGCAGCTCGTCCAGCGGCTGCGGGCGCCGGCGGCGATCGTGCGCGCCGCGTGGGTGGCGCGCGCGCTGGCCCGGACGGTGCCGACGCCCGACATCGTTCTGTGCGACCTCGTGCCGCACGTGATCCCGCTCCTGCGACGCCTCGTGCGGGTGCCGGTCGCCGTCTACTGCAACTTTCCCGACCTGTTGCTGGCGCCGCGCCGGCGCGGGCTCTACGCGCTCTACCGGGCGCCGATCGACCGCCTGGAAGCGGCCGGGCTGCAGGCCGCCGACCGCGTGTTGGTCAACAGCCGCTTCAGCGCCTCCGTCGTGCGGGCGACGTTCCCGCGGCTGCCGATCGGGGGCATCGAGGTGGTGTATCCGGGCGTGGCGGTCGCCGACACGCCGCCGCCGGCGCCCGCGGGCGAGGCGCTGGTGCTGTCCGTCAACCGGTTCGATCCCGGCAAGAACCTGGCGCTCGCGATCGACGCCGTGGCCGCGCTGCGCGCGCGCCTGGCGCCGGCGGCGTTCGCCGCCGTCCGTCTCGTGCTGGCCGGCCACGTCGACCCGCGCCTGGGCGAGTCCCAGGCGCTGGCGCGCGACCTCGAGGCCCGCGCGGCTGGGCTCGGCCTCGAGGGCCACGTCTCGCTCGTGCGCTCACCATCCGACGCCGAGCGGCGCGCGCTGCTCGCCCGCGCGGCCTGCGTCGTCTACACGCCGCTGGCCGAGCACTTCGGCCTCGTGCCGCTGGAGGCGATGGCCGCCGCCCGGCCCGTGATCGCCGTGAACCGCGGTGGCCCGACGGAGACGATCGTGCACGGCGAAACCGGCTGGCTCGCGGACCCGCGTCCCGAAGCGTTCGCCGACGCCCTGGCCAAAGCGCTCGGCGATCCCGCCGCCGCCCAGCGCATGGGCCAGGCCGGCTGGACGCACGTGCGCAAGCGCTTCTCTCGCCGCGCATTCGGCGACCGCCTCGAAACCTCGCTGCGCGCCCTCACTCGCCCGCGGTAGCTGCTCACCGAGACTGCTACAAGAACGTAGGCGTATCCCCGGGCGGGTGGCGCCGGGTGCGGCCCCTCCCCCCGGCGCGCTTTCCGATGGCGCGCCGGGGGAGGGGCCGCACCCGGCGCCACCCGCTCGGCTCACGCGTCATGAGAGTAGTCCGGTCGAGCTCAGCTGCGGCCGGGGTATTCGAAGATGCGCACAGCCGGCGCCGCGCCCGGCGACTCGTGCAGGAAGCGAAAGCGCGTCAGCCGCTCGATCGGGACCGGCGTCTGCTTGGGATCGAGGCCGACGATGGTGCGCCCGGTGTGACCGAAGCGGTCGAGATAGGCGACGGCCCCCTCGTAGGTCTTGAACCGCCGCGATTCCAGGATCTCCTTGCCGCGCGTGCCGTCCGGCATCTGCCGCTCGACGTAGGCGACGACGTACGTCGTGTCCTGGGGGACCGCCGCGGCGCCGCCGTACACGTAGAGGCGCACGGCCAGTGTCCGGTAGTACTCCGGGTGGAACAGGACCAGCGGGCCGAGTGCGCCCTTGGCGTCCTTGGTGAGGAACGTCTCCCAGTACCGGTTGATGTCCTTGCCCGCCCACGCCGCCAGCGTCTCGAACTTGCCCTGCACGAGCCCGCCGCGCGGCAGGATCGGCACCTCACCGTGGGCGACCACGTAGCGCGCCTTGTGCTCGTCGAGGATCTTCGCCGCCTCCGCCTCGTCGGTCGCCGTGAAGAAGCGCCCGGCGACGTCGGCGCCGGCCTGGGTGGGGTTGGCGACCGGCACCCGCCGCCCCAGGCGGATGATCTCGTAGCCGTAGTCCCACCAGGACATCACCGTGTAGGCCGGGGCCAGCGTCTGGCCGGCGCGATAGCGCGCGTAGTAGTAGTCCGGATCGGGGAACGGCTCCGGCGTGTTGCGGCGCAGCCACTCGAGCGAGGCGCGGTAGCCGTCGCTGAGCCCCAGGTTGTTGCTGGCCATCGGGCGCGCGACCAGGGCACTGGGCGCGAACACGACCGCGACGACGGCCGCCACCGCCGCGATGCGGCGGCGCAGCAGCCCCCAGGAGCCGCCGGGGAGCGCGCCGGCGCGATCGCGCGCGCGTCGCGCGTCGGCGCGCGAGCGGGCGGCGGCCGGCGGCGCCCAGCCCCAGGCCAGCGCCATCCCGCACGCCCAGCCGGCCAGCAGCGCGAGGTCGAGGTTCAGGTAGTAGCCGAAGCGGTTTTGCCCGAGCGTGGCGGCGTACATCAGCACGCTCCAGATCACCAGGAGCACCAGCGGGGGCCGGGCCGTGCGCGCGGCCGTCCAGGCGAGCCAGCCGAGCGCGGGCAGGCTGACGAAGAACGCCGGCCCGAACACGCCGAAGGGGACCGCGAAGGACAGCGAGCCCGTCATGAGCAGCAGCGGGCGCACCTCGCTCACGGTGAACCCGGTGTGGCCGGGCCGGAAGCGCTGCAGGTCGGACAGGATGCGTGCCGTCAGATCGCGCGCCACGAGGGTGAAGAGCACCGTACCCACGACGGCGATGACGACCGCGCACGCCAGCAGCGCGCCGCGCGGGGCCGACAGCGCGCGCAGGAGGCGGCGGCCGGCCGCCATCGCCACGACGAACACCAGGCCGGCCACGACCGAGGTCACCTGGATGGCGAAGCGCCAGAGATTGCGATCTTGCAATCCGAGCAGGACGACCACCGCGATCGCCAGCGCCGGCAGCAGCACCGGCAGCACGCGGTCGTCGGCCACGCGATGGAAGTCGTCCAGGATGTACTGCGTCGCCCCCCACGCGCACAGCACGAAGACGAGCAAGGCGCCGCCGCTCCAGGCCATGAGGTAGGTGCTGAGCGCCACGCCGGTCAGCGCCGCCCCGAGGAGCCGCCGGCGCGGTGTCTGGGCGTCGAGCGCGTACAGACACGCGAGCACGGTGAGCGCGGTGAGGCAGGCCTCGGCCACGTGATGGTCGGCGAAGCCGAGGACGGAGCGCGCCAGGAACTGGCCGGGCATGATCGCCAGCAGGCCGGCGGCCAGCAGACCGGTGCGGCGGTCGAAGAGCCGCTCGCCGATGAGAAAGACCGGCACGAGCGTCAGCGCGCCGAGGATCGGCGGCACCAGTGCGCCCACCACCTCCACCGTTCGCGTGGACGGCGCGCCCAGCCCGAGCACCCACGCGAGCCCGCCGACCGCGAGATCGAAGAGCAGCGGCACCGCGACCACCGGCGCGTCGGCGCCGAGGTACGGATCGAGGCTCGCGCGGTGCGGGAAGTTGCGCGTGAGGTTCTCGATGAGGCGCATGTGGTACCAGGCGTCGCTGTCCTGGTAGTTCACGCCGGCGCTGGTGAACACCGCGCCGAAGAGGAACACCGTGCGGGCCAGGAAGGCGACGACGACGAGGGCGGCCACCAGCCACCAGTGGCCCCGCGCGGCCAGGCGCTCACGCATGCGCGAGCAGGATCTCCCGGGCCTCGGCCTCCCAGCCCGCGCGCCACGTGGTGCCGCGGGCCTTCTCCACGTTGGCGCGCAGCCGGTCGAGCTCCGGCGTGGGGCCGGGGAACGTCGCCAGCAGGGCCACCCACTGGCGGGCCAGCGTCTCGGCGTCGGCGAAGCGCAGGCCGGTGTCGTCGTGGCGGAGCATCTCGTCCAGGCACGGCCCGTAGTCGAGCGCGCACACCGGCAGCCCGGCCCCGTGCAGGTCGACGATCTTCATCGGCAGATCGAGACCCGAGGCCGAGCGATGCAGGCAGAGGCCGAGGTCGGCGGCGCTCAGCACGCGCGGGTAGTCGTCGGGCTCGAGCCACGTGGTCCGCACGTGGATGCGCCGGCCGGCCAGCGCGGCCGCCCTCGCCTCGAAACCCGCCCGCCGGGCGCCGCGTCCGGTGAGCAGCACGAGCACCTCGGGAAACGCGCGACCCTGCACCAGCGCCTCGCACCGTCGAACCGCCTCGAGCAGCAGCTCGAAGTCCTCGTCGCGCGTCCACGAGGTCGGGCTCACGACGATTGCCGGCTCCCGGTCTCCCAGGCCGAGCGTGGCCACGAGCCGGCGGCGCACGACGTGCCGGGCGGCGGCGTCGAGCGGCGCGAAGCGCGCGGCTGGACGGTCGCGCAGGACGCTGACCGGGCGCATGCCCCAGCGCGTCAGCTCGGCCGCGAGCGCGTCCGACACGCACAGGTGGGCGTCGGCGCGGCGGCCGAGGACGCCCTCGTACCAGCGGGCCAGGGTCACGCCCGGGTGGCGGGCGCCGATGCCGAGGGCCAGCACCGCCCACGCGAGGTTGTGCCAGTCCACGACGAGGCGCGCGCCCCTGAGCCGGGCGGCGGTCAGAACCACCAGGAGGGTCGGGATGGCCGGTGGGTTCTGGACGAGGATCACGTCAGGCTTGCGCAAAACGGCCACGAACATCCAGACTAGCCAGAGTGCTTGGACGACGGCCCTCCAGATGGCGGCCGGCAAGAGCAGCCCGCGGGGCAGGGATCGCTCGCGTGCCGGAGGCAGCAAGTGACAGGTGATCCGCGGATGGACGCGCAGCTCCGCGTGAACGGCACTGCCCCCGCAGGCGACGACGTCCACGTCGACGTGATGGGCCGCGAGGGCTTCCGCATGGTACTGCATGCGGGGACTGCGCCCGAGATCGCCGAGAACCACCGTGGTGACGCGCATAGAACGCTGCGAAGCCACGAGGAGCCTACCATACCGCGCCGACGCCTCCTGATCGCCGTCGGTCCCACCGCCGGCCACGTGTACCCGGCCCTCGCGATCGCCGAGGCCTATCGCGCACGGTATGCCGACGTGGAGGTGCGCTTCGCCGGGGCGCTCGATCCGCTGGCGGCGCGACTGCTCGGCCGCTCCGGCTACGCGCTGGAGCCGGTGAGCGCCTCGCCGCTCGTGAACGTGGGGCCCGGCGCCCGGCTCGCCGCGGCGGGCCGGGTCGTGACCGGCCTGCTCCAGGCGCGACGGGTGCTGCGGGCGCGGCACACCCGGCTGGTCCTCGGTGTCGGCGGCTACGCGTCGGGCGCGATCCTGCTGGCCGCGCGCACGCTGGGGGCGCGGGTCGTGATCCACGAGGCGAACGTCGTTCCCGGCCTCGCCAACCGCCTGCTCGCGCCATTCGCGCACCGCGTCTACCTGGGGTTCGCCGCCGCCGCGCCGGCGTTGGCGGCCCGCGACCCGCTGGTGACCGGCCACCCCGTGCGCGCCGACATCGCCGCGCTGGCCGGCGAGCGGCGGGCGGCGCCCGACCGCGATCGCCTCGCGCGCGTGCTGGTGCTGAGCAGCACGCGCGGCGAGCGGTTCCTGGCCGAGCGCGTCCCTGACCTGCTGGCCGCTGTCGAGCGGCGCGGCGTCGCCGTCGAGGTGCTGCACCAGTCGGGGCAGCTCGCCGCGGACTGGGTGGCCCACGCGTACCGGCTGGCCGGCGTGAAGGCGACGGTGGCGCCGTACCTCGACGAGATCGCCAGCGCGTATCGCTGGGCCGACCTCGTCGTCGCCCGCTCGGGCGCGGGTACGATTGCCGAGGTCGCCGCCGCCGGCGTGCCCGCGTTGCTGGTGCCGCTGACCGATGCCCCCGGCGATCACCAGGCCGCCAACGCGGTCGCCTTCGCCGCCGCCGGTGCCGGGGTCGTCGTCCGCGAAGCCGAGTGGCGGCGCGACCCGCTCGCCGCCCGGGTGGCCGCGCTCCTCGGCGAGGCGGGCTGGACGGCTGCCGCTGCCGCCGCGCGGCGGCTCGCGCGGCCGGACGCCGCGGCGCGCATCGTGGCCGACTGCGAGATCTTGATGACGGACCGCTGGTGATCCACCTGCTGCTGATCGGGGCGGCGGCGCTGCTGGCGCTCGCCCTCACGCCGGTCGTGCGCGCGCTCGCGCGCCGCTTCAACCTGGTCGACGCGCCGGGCGGGCGCAAGATCCACACCGTCTCGATCCCGCGCGTCGGGGGCGTCGGCGTCGTCCTCGCCATGGTGCTCGTGCTGGCGGCGACCGCCGCCACCGGCCACGCGAGTGCCGCCGACGTGCAGTCATGGCTGCCCGTCCTGCTCGGTGGCGCGCTCGTCTTCGGGATCGGGCTCTGGGACGACGTGCGGCCGCTGCCGGCGCGGGTGAAGCTCGCGGTCCAGCTCGCCGGCGCCGGCGTCACCGTTGCCCTCGGCGTCCGCATCGAGCACGTCACGTTCTTCGGCTCGACGCTCGGGCTCGGCCTGCTCGCGGTGCCGCTGACCATCCTGTGGCTCGTCGGGCTCACCAACGCCTTCAACGTCATGGACGGGCTCGACGGCCTCGCCACCGGCCTGGCCATCATCGCGGCGGCGACGTGCGCGGTGGTCTCGCTGGCGCGCGACGACGTCCAGGGCGGGATGCTGCTCGTGGTGCTGCTGGGGGCGCTGTGCGGCTTCCTGCCCTACAACTTCAACCCCGCGACCATCTTCCTCGGCGACTCCGGCAGCCTCGTGGTCGGCTACGTGCTGGCGGTGACCGCCATCACCAGCTTCCAGAAGGGCGCGACCGCGCTGGTGGTGATCGGACCGCTGCTGCTCTTCGCCCTTCCGATCTCCGAGACGCTGCACTCGGTGGTGCGCCGCCTGCGCGGGCAGGGGCTGCGCCACGTGTTCCTCGCCGACCAGCAGCACGTGCACCACCGCCTGCTCGGCCTCGGCCTGTCGCACCGCAAGGCCGTGCTGCTGCTCTACGGCGTCTCGATCTCCTTCTCGCTGCTGGCGCTCACGACCCTGCGCGTGCGGTGACGCGCCGGCCGCGCGTCCTGCTCGTGCAGCGCGAGCTGGCGCCGCCGGGCGGCTCGGCCGGCGTCGCCGCCTGGATGGTCGAGGCGCTCAAGGATGACCACGCGGTCACGCTGCTGTCCTGGCACCGGCCGGACCTCAACGCCCTCAACCAATTCTTCGGCACCACCCTGCGCCCCCAGGATTTCACGCTGGCCCGGCCGGCGCCGGCGCTGCGCATGCTGATCGAGGCGATCCCGGCTCCGATCTATCTCTTGCGCACCGCCATCCTGCTGCGCCTGGCCAAGCGCCGGGCGCGCGACTTCGACGTGCTGCTGACCGGCGACAACGAGGCCGACTTCGGCCCCCAAGGCGTGCAGTACATCAACTACCCATGGGACCTGCTGCCACGGCCGGCGCTGGAGACACGCTGGTATCACTGGCGGGGCCTCGTTACCGCGTACCGCGAGCTGTGCATCCGGCTGGCGGAGTTCTCGGACGAGCGGATGCGCCAGACACCCGCGCTGGTGAGCTCCGACTACGTCGGCCGCCTCGTCGACCAGCGCTACGGCCTCGTCCCCCGCACGCTGTACCCGCCGGTCATGGGGAGCTTCCCCGCGGTGGACTGGCCGGCACGGGAGCGCACGTTCCTCTGCGTCGGCCGGATCGCGCCCGACAAGCAGCTCGACCGCGTGATCGACATCCTCGCCCGCGTGCGGGCCGAGATCCCCGACACCCGGCTGCGCATCGTCGGCACGCCGGAGGGCGCCTACGCCGAGCGCATCGCCGCCCGGGTCCGCGCCGAGGGGCCGTGGATCACGCTGGAGTCGGGGCTGTCGCGCGAGGCGCTGGCGGCGCTGATGGCGCGGCACCGCTACGGCATCCACGGCCACCTCAACGAGCACTACGGCATGGTCGTGGCCGAGATGGTGCACGCCGGCTGCATCGTGTGGGTGCCCAACGACGGCGGCCAGGTGGAGATCGTGGGCGATCCGCGGCTGCGCTACGACACGGTGGAGAGCGCGGCGGCCAGCATCCTGCGTACCATGCGCGATCCCGGCGAGGAGGCGGACCTGCGCGGGCGCCTCGCCGTCCAGGCGCGCCGCTTCTCGACCGAGACCTTCGTGCGGGAGTTCCGGGCGGTGATCGCGGCGGCGGCTACGTCACGGGGCTGAGCCGGCCATGGCGCGGAAGCCGGCGTCGCGCTCGAGCAGCTCGTCGTAGGGCCCGACCGCCGCCAGCCGCCCGTCGCGCAGCACGGCCAGGCGGTCGCAGCGGCGCACGGTCGTGAGCCGGTGCGCGATGACCACCAGCGTCTTCACGCCGCGCAGGGCCTCCAGCGCCGCGATCAGCTCCCGCTCGGTGGGCGTGTCGAGCGCGGAGGTGGCCTCGTCGAAGACCAGCACCTCCGGCTCGTCGTAGAGCGCGCGGGCGATCGCCACCCGCTGGCGCTGCCCGCCCGACAGCCGCGTGCCGCGCTCGCCGAGCATGGTGTCGATCCCCTGCGGCAGGCCCGTCACGAAGTCGGCGAGCTGGGCCAGCCGCAGCGCCGCGCCCACCCGGCGGTCGTCGATCTCGGCGTCGGCGACGCCGAAGGCGACGTTGCGGCGCAGCGTGTCGTCGAGGACGAACGGCTCCTGGGCGACGTAGCCGATGTGCCGCTGCCACGAGCGCAGCGCGCCGGTGATGGCGCGCCCGTCGACGGTGATCCGCCCGGACGTCGGCGTCAGCAGGCCGAGGAGCAGGTCCACCAGCGTGCTCTTGCCGGCGCCCGACGGCCCGACGATCCCGATCGACTCGCCTCGGGCGATCGTGAGGTTCACGTCGACCAGCACTGGGTCCGCCTCGTCCGCGTAGGTGTAGGACACCCCCTCGAGCGCGACGGCGCGGGTGAAGCGGATCGGCTCGGGCGCGCCGGGGCCGGTCGGCGGCGCCGGCGGGGGCAGGGCGGCGAGGTCGTCGCGCAGGTCGTGGATCCAGGCACGGCTGTAGCGCAGCTCGCTGACGTACATCATGATGCGGTTGGCCGATGGGATCACCCGGAAGCCGGCGTACGCGTAGAGGCCCAGCAGCGGCAGGGCGGCGGCGCCGCTCTCGAGGGTGAGGAGCAGGCTCACCGCGAGCAGGCCGCACACGAAGACGGTCTCGACCCCCATCCTCAGGGTGGAGGCGACGGCGGCGTACCGCGTGCGCAGGCGCGCCGCGCCCGCCACCCGCTCGTCGAACTGGGCGAGGAAGAAGCTCTCGCGCCCGCTGAGCTTGACCTCCTTCACGCCGCCCAGGCTCTGCTGCAGCGTCTGCAGCGTCTCGCCGTCGAGCCGCGCGACCGCCTGCCCCCAGCGCGCGGTGGCGTGGCGCGACAGCGTCAGCGGCAGCAGCAGTAGCCCGCCCACCACGACGACCGCCACCAGGGTCACGCCCGGTGCCGTCAGCGCGAGGATGACGACGATGCCGGCCACGACCAGCGCCTCGCACGTCACGCTGACCAGCGAGCCGAGCACGCCGCGGAAGACGCTGTGCGCGGCGTCGGTCACCCGGTGGATGAGCCCCGCCGAGTTGTGGCGAACGTGAAACGCGTACGGGGCGGCCAGGTAGGCGGCGAGCAGGCGGTGGGAGAGCTGCTGCACGGAGACGCTCAGCGCCTGCTCCTGCACCCAGGTCACCACGGCCAGCAGCGCGTTGCGGGCGATGTAGAACGCCATGACCAGCAGCGTGAAGGCCAGGATGACCGTCGAGGCGTCGTGCGAGGGCAGGTGGGGGAAGATCCACGAGGCGACCGGCAGGGTCGCGGCCCGCGCGGGATCGCCCAGGATCGTGATCAACCCGAACGCCGCCCCGGCGCCGACCGCCTCCGCCGCGGCCGAGGCCAGCGCGAGCGGGATCAACGCGGCCCAGCGCCAGCGCGCCTGCGGCGACAGCAACCCCAGGCACGCCCGAACGTCATTCAGCATGCCGCTCCATGCTCTCACACCGCTGCCGGAGCCGGTAAATCGGGGCGGAGGCGGCCTCGACGGCACCGCGCGTGCATGGACGGCGGCCCGATGCGTCGTCTGGTTGCCACCCTCGGCCTGCTGGTGCTCGCCGGTTGTGCCGCCACCGAGGCCCGCCGGGCGTCCGATGCGGCCGCGGGCGATGCGGCCGCGGCGGTGGTGGCCGACATCCAGGTCGCGGTCGGCACCAGGGCGTGGCGCTGGTGGCCTTCCGATCTCTCACGCTTCGTGACGCCGGTCCACGTGAGCATCACCAACCGAGGCGCCACGCCGGTCCGCGTGCACCACGACGACTTCGCGCTGGTCCGGGCGGACGGCCGACGGCTGGCCGCGGTGCTGCCGCAGGAGGTGCGCGGCGTCGTGTACAATCCGCCGCCGGCGGCGCTGCCGAGCGCCGGGTTCTCGCTGGGCGCAGAAGCCTATCCCCGTGCGCAGGACTGGGCGTTGGGCGGGCCAGCGCTGGGGGCGTCGGCCGATCCGGTGGCGCGCGTGGGCGAGCAGTTCTCGCTGCCGTCCCCCGACGTGCTGAGCCGCGCCCTCCACGAGGGCGTGCTGGAGGCTGGTCAGACGGCGAGCGGCTTCGTGTACGTCGAGCGAGGCCCCGCGCCCGCCGGTCGGGTCGAGTTCACCGCGCGGCTGGTCGATGCGCGGACCGGCGAGACACTGGGCCGCGTGGTGATCCCGGTCACCCTCCCGTAGGGCTGCTCGGGCGCCCGCCGGCCGGGCGTTCGTGATCTCCCCGCCGCGCGCTCTCGGCTGGCCTCCGGCCGGGCGCGCGCGGTATGCTCCGCGTGACGCGCCCGCGGCGGGCGGGCAGGGAGGCGTCCGATGGCCAAGCGCGGTTTCCGCATCATGGACAGCGATCTGCACACGATGGAGCCGGACGACCTCTGGGAGAAGTACCTGGAGGAGCCGTTCCGCAAGGCGGCCCCGGCCTTCACGCGCGGCGGCGAGCGCGCGCCCAACCAGCCGACCATCCAGGTCGACGGCCTCACCATCGGTGAGATGAGCCTGCGGCCGGCCTCGGCGGCGGTCGGCGCCGACCTGCACCGTCGCAGCGTGGCCAGGCACCCGCACAACGCGGTGGCCGCCGCCCGCCGCTACGACGCCGGGTCGCACCTGATGGCGATGGACATCGAGGGCATCGACGTCGGCGTTCTCTACGGCACCCGCGGCCGCCAGGTGCTGATGCACGACGACCTCGATCCCCGGGTGGCGGCCGCGCTGGCGCGGGCGCACAACGACTGGACGCGCGACTACTGCGCCCTCGACCCCGGGCGGCTGAAGTTCGCCGCCCAGCTCGCGTTCCACGACGTGTCCTCGGCCGTGACGGAGGCGCGGCGCGCCGTGCGCGAGCTGGGGGCGGTGGCCGTGATCGGCAACCCCAACCCCATCAACGGTCGCCACATCCACGACCCCGAGTTCGAGCCGCTGTGGGAGGCGGTCGAGGAGCTGGGCGTCCCCGTCGGCTTCCACCCGACCGGGCAGTCGTCGCTGCGCGACGACATCGCCCGCCGCATGCTCGATCATCCCAACGGCCGCCTGATCGGCAGCGCCGCGCGCAACCCGATGGAGCTGATGCTGGCCTTCGCCAGCCTGGCGGCCGGCGGCGTGCTGGAGCGTCACCCCGGGCTGCGCTGCGCGTTCCTGGAGGGCACGTGCGGCTGGCTGCCGTGGTGGCTCTGGCGCCTGGACGAGGCGTGGGAGAAGTTCGGCCCCGGCTCCGAGGTCAAGGTCTCGGCGCGCCCGAGCGAGTACTTCTTCCGCCAGTGCTTCGTGGCCACCGACGCCGACGAGCGCGTGCTGCCCCAGGTCGTGGAGGCCATCGGCGACGACAACATCGTCGTGTCCACCGACTACCCGCACTCCGACGGCCTCTTCCCCGACGCCATGAACGAATTCGTGGCGCTCGAGGGCGTGAGCGACAAGACCAAGGCCAAGATCCTCTGGGACAATTGCGCACGGCTCTACCCGCTGGCGGCCGGTCGCTGAGGAGCGTGACCCCCGCTCGCGCCTTGCTGGTGCTCCTGGCCGTGCTGGTGGCGCTGCCGGCCGCCGTGCGGGCCCAGGGGGAGCCGACGTCCGAGCTGACCGAGGCGACGATCGTCGAGCGCGACGCGGCCGTCGAGGTGTGGGTGCGGTTGAGCCGGCCCGTGAAGTACCAGGGCGAGCTGATGGACAGCCCGTGGCGCCTGGTGCTCGACTTCGAGGACACGGCGTACCGCTGGACCGCGCGCCCGCTGCCGGTGGGCGCCGACCCCGTGCGCGAGCTGCGCGGCAGCCAGTTCCGCAAGGGCGTGGCCCGGCTGGTGATCGAGCTGCGGCGCAAGGTCGCCTACGTGATCGAGCAGGACCGCGAGGGGCTTCGCATCGTGCTGCCGCGAGCGGACGGCGTGGCCGCCGCGCCGCCGCCGCCGCGCCCGGCGCCCGAGAGCCAGGGGCCCCCGGCGCCGGGAGCGCGCGTGGCGCCGCCGCCGGCGCCCGGACCCCGGCCGCCGTCGAAGGAGCCGCTGGTCTACGGCATCGTCGTGCTGGACGAACAGAAGCACGCCTACATCTTCGATCCCACCACCCGGCAGGTGCGTCGCTACGCGGCGGGCGACACGATCGGCAACGCGGTGGTGGAGACGATCGGCGAGTGGAGCGTGGTGCTCAAGACACCGACCGGGCGCGTCGAGCTGCGCGTGGACGACGCCAAGCCCGGTGCGGCGCCGGCCCGGCCCGCGGCGCCGGCGCCCGCCCGCCCGCGCTGACCGGCGTCAGGCGATCGCGAGCACGCGCAGCGGCGAGCCGGTCGCGCCCGCGATCTTGAGCGGCGTCACCACCAGCAGCGCCACGCCGACCCGGGCGTCGCCGACCGGCTCCAGATTCGCGTTCTCCATGATGTAGATGCCGTTGTCGGCCAGCAGCATCATGTGGACGCTGAACAGCTCCTTGCCGTAGGCGGCCGGCCGCTTCTCGAAGGTGGCGGTGTCGTTGCCGGCCAGGCGCACCTTGCGGTCGATGATCCAGCGCGCGGCGTCCTGCCCGGGGCCGGGCGACTGCTCGCCGAGGAACTTCGCATTGTCCTTGCCGAAGAACTGCCCCCAGCCGGTGCGGATCAGCAGCGAGTCGCCCGGCCGCACCTCCACGCCCTGGGCCTTCGCCGTCTGCTCGAAGTGGGCACCGGTGATCTCGAAGCCCGGCGGCAGCGGCTCGGGGCGACCGCCGGCGAGCTGGCGGGCCACGTCGAGGATCACCACGCGGTTGAGCATCAGGTCGACGGGGAACGCCTCGATCCCGAGGCTGGCGCCGATCCCGCCCGGCATGGCGGTGGCGGCCGTCGCGTCGACACCGCCGTGCAGCTTGAGATCACGGCCAATGTGGCCGATGGCGTCGAGCGTGGGCGAGCCGTGCTGCCCGCTGAAGTACATGATGTCCGAGGCCCACGACACGCGGCTGCCCGGCACCTGCCCGAAGATCTCGTGCGTCATCTTGTGCGTGCGGTTGAGCGCGAAGGCGTAGGGCGGGTTCAGGCTCAGCACCGGCGCCTGCTCGTTCCAGGTGAACGAGAGGTCGAACACGCGCGCGCCTCTGACCGCGCGGACCAGGTCGTCCGCGGAGGGACGGGGCTGCGGGTCTCCTCGTCGTCGATCAGTGCCCGGGCTGGATGGCGGCCAGCACGGACCGCAACGCTTCCGTCGTGTAGGGCTTGGCGATGACGAAATTGACGGCGCGGCGCTCCTCGTCGCTGATCTCCAGCGCCACTGCCCAGCCGGTGATGAGCCCGACCGGCAGCCCGGGGTACCGCGTGCGCACGGCGCGGGCGACGTCCCAGCCGGTCATCTCCGGCATGCCGAGGTCGGTGAAGACGACGTCCACCTTGACGCCGTCGGCGAGACGCGCGAGGCCTTCGGGGCCGCTGGCGGCCGCGATCACGCTGTGGCCGTCCTCGGCCAGCGAGTCGGCGAGGGCTTCGCGCACCGATTGCTCGTCGTCGATGACGAGGATGTGCAGCCCCGGCCCGGCCGGCGTCGGCGCCGGCTCGACGACGACGGCGTCTGCCGTGGCCTGCGGCAGTCGCAGTGTGATCACCGTGCCCTGGCCGTCGTTGGGGCGCAGGCTCAGCTCGCCGCCGTGCCGCTGCACGATGCTGTTGGCCACGCTCAGCCCCAGCCCGGTGCCCTGCGGTCCCTTGGTGGTGAAAAAGGGCTCGAGCGCGCGGCGTCGGACCTCGTCGTTCATGCCCACGCCGTCGTCGGCCACCGCGCAGAAGACCCAGTCGTCGCCGCCCCACGTCTTGACGCGGATGTGCCCGCCCTGGGGGAGGGCGTCGAGGGCGTTGAAGATCAGGTTCATCACCACCTCGCGCAGGGCCGGCGCCTCGCCGGCCACGCGGGCGATGTCGCCGAGCTCCAGGCTCACGTCGATCGTGAGCGAGCGCATCTGCGCCTCGTCGCGCCAGCGCGGGCGCGTGAGCTCGACCACCTCGCGCACGAGCTCGTTGAGGTCGATCGGCGCCGCCACCGGCCGCGGCTGCATCGAGGCGAACCCCAGCACGCGCCGCACGACCTCGGCGGCGTCGAAGGTGGCCCGCTGGATGATCTCCAGCGGCCGCCGCGTCTCGGCCGCCGGGTTGCGCGTCAGCAAGAGCTGCGTGCGCCCGGAGATGACGGCCAGCAGATTGTTGACGTGATGGGCCATGCCGGAGGCCATCTGGCCCATCGCCCGCAGCGTCTCGCCCTCCACCACCCGCGTCTGCGTCGTCCGGATGTCTTCCATCGCGCTCCGGAGCCGGTTGGTCGACAGCCGCGCCTCCTGCAAGAGGCGCGCGTTGTCGACGGCGTAGGCGATGTGCGTCATCAAGGTGTTGAGGAACTGCAGGTCGGTCGGGCTGAACGCCGGCGACGGCGCCGCCCCCGCGCTCTTGGCGAGGTTGACCACCCCGATGATGCGGTCCTCCACCCGGACCGGCAGGCACATGAAGGCGCCCGAGCCGTACTTGGGCTGGTTCGCCTTGCCGAAGCGTGGATCGGCGGCGATGTCCTCGACCAGCACCGGCTCGCCCATCTGCACGACCTTGCCGGCGATGCCCTCACCCACCCGCACCTCGGCGGAGCCGACCACGCCGTCGGGCAGCCCCCGCGCCGCCACCACGCGCAGGACCTGGCGCTCGTGGTCGAGCAGCATGATCGAGCCGATGCCGGCGCGCACCGTCCGCATGGTGCGCTCGAGCACGAGCGAAAGGAGATCGTTGAGCTGGGGGACGCGCGCCGCCAGCTCGACCACCTCGTTGAGCGTGCTCAGCTTGAAGACGAGGTCTTCCAGGCGCTCGGTGGAGCCCCGCAGGTCCTCGAGCATCCGCCCGAACGCCTCGCCCATCTGGGCGGTCGGCCGGGCCAGGGCCTCCGGGTCGGCGGGCTCGGCGAGCAACCGGAGCAGGAACGAGCGGAGGCTCACGCGCGGTATCTCGCCAGCGCCGCCCGATCCAGGCCCAGTCCGATGCCGGGGCGCTCGGGCAGCACGACGGCGCCGTCGACGATCGGCAGCCGGTCGTCGAACAGCGTCTCCCACCAGTCCATGTGCTCGAGGATCACGCCGTGCGGGGCCCTCGCCAGCACCGGGCCGGAGGACTCCACGAACAGGTGCGAGGAGACCGGCGCCTGGTACGCCTCGCAGAGGTCGACGGCCTTGAGGTAGCCGGTGATCCCACCCATCCGCTGCAGGTCCGGCATCAGGATGTCGGCGGCGCGCGCGTCGAGGTACCGCTTCATGCCGAGCCAGCCGTACTCGGTCTCGCCGGAGGCGATCGGCGTGACGAGCGCCTCCGCCACGCGCGCGGAGCCCTCCAGGTCTTCATAGGGCAGCGGCTCCTCGAGCCAGAACAGGTCGATCTCCTCCAGCGCCCGGCCGGTCCGGATCGCGGTCCGTTCGTCCCAGCCCTGGTTGACGTCGGCCAGCAGCCGGACGTCGGGGCCGAGGGCGGCGCGCAGCGCGCGGGCCCGGGCGAGGTCCTCGTCGTGCGAGCGCCCCAGGCGCATCTTCATCGCGCGGTGGCCGGCGGCGAGGAACGAGCGCGCCTCGGCCACCAGCTCGTCGACCGAGCGGTCGAGCCAGAGCCCGCTGGAGGCGTAGGTCGGCACGCGGTTCTGGGCGGCGCCGAGGAAGCGCCACAGCGGCAGCCCGGCGGCCTGGGCGGCCAGGTCCCAGCAGGCGGTGTCGAGCGCGGCCAGCGCCATGACGGCGACCCCGGCGTGGCCCAGGAAGTTGATCGAGCGCCACGCCCGGTCGAAGAGGGCGCGGGTCGCGCTCGCGTCCTGGCCCTCGTAGATCAGCGCCAGGTCCTCGACGAGCGCCTGCAGCGCCCGGGCCCGGCGCTCGCCGAACGCGAAGCAGTAGCCGCTGCCGACGGCGCCGCCGTCGCCCTGGAGCTCGACCAGCACGGTGTCGACCGCGCGGATGTCGTGGATCGAAGTCTTGAGCGGCCGTGGCAGCGGCAACCGAAGCGGATGGACGACCACGCGGCCGATCTTCATCGACCGTCTCCAGAGATCATGCCCGGCTATTCTACGGCGAGGACCATGATCTTTCCGAGCGGTCTGCGCGCCCTCAACCACCCCGACTACCGCCGCTTCTTCCTGGCCCAGCTCGCGGCCCTGGTCGCGGGCTGGATGCACACGGTCGCCCAGTCCTGGCTGGTCCTGCAACTCACCGACTCGCCGCTCCGGCTGGGCCTCATCGGCACACTGCAGTTCGCGCCCATTCTCCTCTTCTCGATCGTGACCGGCGCCATTGCCGACCGGCTGCCCAAGCGGCGGCTCTTGGTAGCGACCAACCTCACGCTGGCCAGTCTGGCGCTCGCGCTCGCCGCGCTCGTGGCGTCCGGCCGCGTGCAGTACTGGCACGTGGGCGTGGTGGCGGTGCTGGCCGGCCTCGCCCAGACCGTCGACGGGCCGGCGCGCCAGTCGCTGATGGCCGAGCTGGTTAGCAAGGCCGACCTCGTCAACGCCGTCGCGCTCAACTCGGCTGCCTTCAACGCTGCTCGCATCGTCGGGCCGGCGGTGGGTGGCCTGCTCATCGCGCGCTTCGGCGTCGTGCCCGCCTTCGTCATCAACGCCGTCGGCATCCTCGTGGTGGCCGTCGCGCTGGCGACGCTGCCGGTGCGGATCGCCGCCACGGCCCGGCGGGGGACGACGATGGCGCAGGAGATCGCCGAGGGCGTGCGCTACGCGCTGCGCACACCCGTGATCCGCCTGGTGCTCGGCCTCCTGTTCTGCGTCAGCATCACGGTCTTCAACTTCACCGTCTACGTGCCACTGCTCGCCCGCGATGTGCTCGGCCTGGGCGCCGAGGGCTTCGGGTTTCTCATGGCCGCGCTCGGCGTGGGGGCAGTGACCGGCGCGCTCACCGTCGGCTTCCGGCGGGCGCCGGGCCCGCCGTCGCTGCGCACGATGGTCGTGGCGGCGGCGGTGGCGCTGACCGGCCTGCTCAGTCTCTCGGCCGCGCGCCACGTGTGGGTGGCAGCACCGCTGCTGTTCGTGACGGGCTTCTCCGGGCTGGTGCTGGTGGCGAGCTGCAACACCCGCCTGCAGCTCGCCGCCCCCGACGAGCTGCGCGGCCGGATGATGAGCCTCTACACGCTCGTCTGGGGCGGCGTGTTTCCCATCGGCGCGTTCGCGGTCGGCGCCATCTCGGAGACGTGGAGCGTGTCGACCGCGTTCTTCGTCCAGGGCGTCGCCGGCCTCACTGCGCTGGCGGCGCTGTCACTGTGGTGGCGGCGGCGCGGCTGAGCCCGCGTTCGGTGCTCTGACCTGTATCCCGTCGGATGCGTTGTCGGCATCGAAAGAACCGCCTACGCTGGACCGCGATGCAACAACGAGCCGTCGTGCGCGGGACGAGCGACACCGAAGCGCCCAAGCCCCGACTGCTCGATCGGGTGCGCGCGGCCATCCGCGCCCGCCACTACAGTCGACGTACAGAGGACACGTATGTGGCGTGGGTTCGCCGCTTCATCCTGTTCCACGGCAAGCGTCACCCAGCCGAGATGTCCGCGCCGGAGATCACACGCTTTCTGACTTCGCTCGCCGTCGATGGCAAGGTTGCCAGCTCCACCCAGAACCAGGCGCTGAGCGCGCTTCTGTTCCTGTACCGAGACGTGCTGGAGCAGGACCTTCCGTGGCTCGATGGCATCGTGAGGGCACGGAGACCCGAGAGGCTGCCAGTGGTCCTCACCTGCGACGAGGTGCGCGCCCTGCTGACCCGACTCGACGGGCCGACACGGCTGATGGCCTACCTCATGTATGGAGGCGGCCTCCGCCTGCTCGAATGCTGCCGACTCCGCGTCCAGGACATCGACTTCGGTGCTAGCCAGATCGTCGTGCGCGCCGGCAAGGGCGACAAGGACCGGGTGACGATGCTGCCGGCCACGGTGAAGGCCGATCTCGCGAGGCACCTCGAAGCGACGCAGGCGCAGCACCGAAGCGATCTCCGGCGCGGGGCCGGCTGGGTGGAGCTGCCGACCGCTCTGGAGCGCAAGTACCCGAACGCCGGCCGCGACTGGCGCTGGCAATGGGTCTTCCCGGCGACGCGCACGTATGTGGAGGCGCTGACCCGGCAACGCCGCCGGCACCACCTGCACGAGTCGGTGGTGCAGCGCGCGGTCAAGGACGCCGTGTGCCGCGCGGGCCTCGCCAAGCGGGCGGGTCCGCACACGCTGCGGCACTCGTTCGCGACGCACCTGCTGGAGAACGGCCATGACATCCGTACCGTGCAGGAGCTGCTCGGCCACCGCGACGTGTCCACCACGATGATCTATACGCACGTGCTGAACCGAGGCCCGGCCGCGGTGCGCAGCCCCGCCGACCGTCTGGGATAGGCCGACCGGCGCCGGTCGGCCTATCCCGGCGACGCCTTCCCCGGCATATCGAGTGAAACAATAAGTGCCACGTGAGCTTCCGCGGTTGATGACTCGCTCAGGGGTGAGTTGTTAGACTGCAAGCCATGACGGCTTTCTGCGGATTAGGCCGGTCGGCCGAATAGTAGTTCGGCGGCACACTGAGGTGGCAGATCTGGTGAGCGAGCAGCGACTTCGTCACGGCGCGCCGGCGTGGTGCCAGATTCCAGGAGGAAGTATCGATGCGCAACCTTCTGACCGTCCTGTCCCAGTCCTCACGCTTGCCTTCGCTGGCTGTGCCGCTATGCCTCCTAGCACACCGGCGGCCCAGTCAACGGAACAAAGCGCTCGTCCGGGAGCTGACCGAGGTCGTTTGGAACATGCGCGGCCTTGATCGTATCCCGGACTTCTACGCCGATTTCGTCGGGGACTATCGCCCATACGCCCTTCGCCAGGGACACGAGGGTATCCGCGCCAGTGTGGCAGACGCCTGGACGGCTTTCCCCGACTACCACGAGGAGCTCCTTGAACTCATCGGCGAGGGTGATCGTGTCGTCGTGCGCTTGGCGATCTCGGGAACGCAACGCGGTCAGTGGGGGCCCCTGCCACCCACGGGAAAGCGCGTGCAGTTCGAAGAGATCGTCATTCTCCACATTCGTGACGGCAAGGTGCGTCGGCAGCGCGGCATCGTCGACAACCTCAACGCGCTGAGGCAACTCGGCGTGGTGCCGACGCCACGCCCGTGACCAGATACCCCCCTCGCGCCATGTCCGCCGAACAACAGGCTGGAGCGGGCCGGCTCGACGCCAGATGGACGAACTCAGGCGTCTATGGCGAGAGCATCTTGAGGCAGCGTATCCGGAGGGATACCGTGACAAGGATGCCGCGGGCGTTGCTCTCATCCTCCTGGACGCTGACATTGCCGGCTGTGTGTCCACATCCCTCGGAAGCGCTGGACACCTCGACCCTCAACGCGTGGCACTCCTTGAGCGCTGTTATCAGGACGTCGCCTCGGTCACACGCGAGCTGACGGGCCCCGCGCGTGACTACTTCGTGCGCCTGGAACACATGGCGGCCATCGTGCTTGAGGCGTCGCGTGGTGTCCGCCGGGCGGTCTAACAAGCCGCTTGAGCTGGCCGGCATGAACGCCTGGCGGCCAACCGGACACGCCAGCGCCGGCTGCTCAGCGCCGGGGCCATCACCCCCAGGACGTTTTCCACGGAACGAGCAAGGCAGTTCGCCCCTGACTCACCCGAGGTGACCGGAATCCGATTCGTCACGATCTCGCATGAGGAGTCTGAAAGACTCCGCGCTGAGTGGGCATCGCAGGACTGGCAGTCAAAGTTGGGGCCCATCAGCCAGGTCATGCCTCTTGACTACGAACGCTATGCTGCAATCGTCCTGCCCTTCGTCGCATACCGAGGGCAGGAACGGCATGAGGTAGACAGTCCGTCCGAAGCCTATCGGTCCTTTGGCCTATCCCTGCCAGCGTCCGTGACTCTCGATCAGCTGTATGACGACTTTCAGGTAGTCGAGGGCTGCAAGGCGATTCCGGGCGTCGTTCGGGCTGTGCTCGACCGCTTTGCAGGCACGGCGACCGCTGTATTGGTGAAGTCAGCGCCCTATGGCTGGGATGAAGCGGCGTCCTGGACTATTGAACGCGAGTTGTTCTTCGCGCTCGAGGACCCGCTCGCAGAGGTACCTCACCCTGGAGTACCTCCGGCGGGAGGTCTCTACGCGATCTTCCCGCGTGGCGGGGCCTGGTACATGCACCATCCGGGAGATACGCCGATTCTGTACGTTGCGGGCGGTGCGGATCTTGTTACTGCGCTGTCTCGGGTATTGGACGACCGGCTTGTGCGGCTGGCGCTCAGCGATAAGTACCATTCGTGAAATGGCGAACGTCCTATGCCACGTGCGTCGCGTGAGCTGTCTAACTTCGGCATGCAGCCGACGGCCTTCGGCCGCGGCTGATACCGGGCGTTAGCCGGACAAGCGCGATGGCCAGGATCTGGTGCGACTTCAACGGCGGTATCGACGAGGATACGTTCGGACTCACCTATATCGGCTCAAGGCGCGACATCGACGAACAGGGCATTGAGCTCCGACCGGGCCTGGATATCACTCTCTACATGGAAGACGAGCTCTCGGACGGTCGGCCCGCGTTCCTGCTTGTGGATGCCGTGGTGGAAGCGCATCCGCGCTACGGTTTCGTCGCGCGGACCAAGGCGGGTTCTTGGAGACACGAGCCTCAGTGAAGACAACTGCGACTCCCTGGCGGCCGGCTAACAAGCCGCTTGAGCGGACCGGCATGAGCGCGCAGCGAGCAACCGAACCCACCCGCGCGGCCGCTCAGCGCCGAGCCATTCGCCCGACAGACGTTGAAGCGTCCTGCTTGGTAGGATCAACGGGGAGGAGAGTGCGAATGCGGACCTTCAACATTGTGATCGAGCGCGACCCGGATACTCACCTGTACGTTGGATACGTACCCGGCTGGCCGGGTGCGCATAGCCAAGGGGAAACTCTGGACGAACTGAGGCGTAATCTTCAGGAAGTCGTTGCCATGCTCCTCGAAGACGGCGAGCCAAAGCTCGAATCCGAGTTCGTTGGTGTCCAGACCATTCAGGTCGCATAGTGGCGGGCTCGCTGCCAGTTCTCAAGCCACGCGAGGTAGCAGCGTTGCTTGAACGACTGGGCTTCGTTGAGGCCCGTCAGCGGGGGTCGCATCGCCAGTATAGACACGCAGACGGCCGCGGCACGACCGTGCCCTTTCACGGTAGCCGCGATATTTCCCCAACACTGCTCCGCAAGATCGCGCGCGATCTCGGCTTGACGGTGGAGGAGTTGCTTGGTCGTCGCTGAATCCATCCGGCGGTCGAACTCCGGCATCCAGCCGCCGGCCTTTGGCCGCGGCTGATACCGACGTTAGACCACAAACATGACCATCAGGGAATCGATCGTCAGAAGCAAGCGCACGGGCGCCATCGTGACGTATTTGGGACTTGCGTGGTTTCTCGCGTGGATGGCTCTCAGCGGTGCTCAGCCTCCCTGGCTATTCATCGCCCTCCCCGGATTCGCGGCTTTCTTCGCCGGTACATGGTACCTGCTGTTCTTCCTACGCTGCCCGCGTTGCCGGGGTCGGATCGGATACACGGTTAGCTACATGAGCAGCCCATTCTCCGTCTCGCGTAAGATTCGTTTCTGCCCGTTCTGTGGAGTCGCCATAGACTCTGAACTTGAAGTCAACCGTGTGGTCTAACAACGGCTTTCAACGGGCCGCGACGCGGCCCGTTGTGTATACAACGGTGCTCGGCGCGGCCGCTGAAGCCGCGCGTTAGACGCACAGCGCTGACCACACACGTGAGAATGGTACGATGCGCTTCGAATGGGATGGCGACAACGCCGCAGCGAACGTCAAGAAGCATCGCGTGTCGTTCGACGAAGCCGTGACCGTATTCTATGATGCTCTCGCCGCAACCTTTGGAGATCCCGATCATTCGGACGACGAGAATCGTCTTGTCACGGTCGGCTACTCGGCCCGAGATCGACTTCTGGTCGTCTGCCATGTTGAGCGAGGCGCCGCTACCAGGTTGATCAGCGCGCGCCGCGCGACGGTCCGCGAGAGGAAACGCCATGAAGGCTAAGAGCACAGTATCGTCCGACGACATGCGCGCCGAGTACGACTTCGACTATTCAAAGGCTGTCCGCGGCAAGTATTACCGACGCCTCCTGAAGGAAGGCGCGAACGTCGTCGTCCTCGACCCGGACGTGGCAAAGGCGTTCCGTAGTTCGGCGGCCGTGAACGAGGCACTTCGGTCCCTACTCAGGATGTCTGAGGCAACACGGCGTCTAACTTCACGCTCCAGCGGACGGGCGGCAAGCGCCCGCCGCTGAGCGTGCGCGTTGGACGGCACTACAGTAGTGTGCGGACGGCTGGGAGGGGACTATGTCGCTAGCGATGACGAAGCGGGAACGCGAAACGTTTCTTGCCGCCCTTCACGTCGGAATCATCAGCATTCCTGAAGAAGGGCGAGGACCGCTCAGCGTGCCGATCTGGTATTCGTACGAACCGGGCGGCGAGCTACGAGTCGTAACCGCCAGGACTTCGCGGAAAGCTCAGCTCCTGCAGCATGCTGGCAGGTTCACTGTATGTGTACAGACGGAGACACCGCCGTACAAGTACGTCAGTGTCGAGGGACCGGTCGTCGCCATCGAGCCAGCAGATCTTGAGCGCGACCGGCGGCCCCTCGCTCACCGTTACTTGGGCGCGCAAAGGGGTGACCGATACATAGAGAACACACGGGGAGAACCGGGCCACGTTGGGAACGTGCTTGTTCGCATGCTGCCGGAACGATGGCTCACGGTCGACTACGCAAAGGCATAGGGATCGTCATGACCGTCCGTCCAACAAGCCGCTTCAGCAGCGCGGGGCTCGCGCTGCTCGCCCCGGCTGCTGAGCGCCGCCGTTGGGCGGACCAGATGAGCGGGCGGGTGAAGATGATTGGCAACCATTTGGGCGCTTCTACGGTTGCCTCGAGGGGGATCGTGAGAGCCACCAGCGGTGTGCTTGTCGCGGTTCTGGTCCTCGCACTGGCGGCGCCGGTCGCGCAGGCCCAGCCGCCGGCGAAGGTGTTCACGATCGGCTACCTGTCGCATTCCTCCGGGATCAGCCAAAACGAAGAAGCGCTCCGACAGGGGCTGCGTGAGGTCGGTTACGTTGAAGGCCAGAACCTCGTGATCGAATGGCGATTCGCGAAGGGCGACCTGAGCCTGCACCCGAAACTGGCGGCGGGTTTGGTCGGTCTCAAGGTCGATTGCCTCCTCACGGTGGGCGTGTCACCCACCCGGGCCGCTAAGGAGGCAACCCGCACGATCCCGATCGTGATGGCAAATGCCAGCGATGATCCTGTCCGGCAGGGGCTCGTGGCCAGTCTTGCGCGCCCTGGGGGAAACGTCACAGGCTTCACAGACGCCGCTGCGGACCTGGCCGGCAAGCGTCTCGCGCTTCTCATGGAGACCGTGCCAACGGCAAAACGCGTGGCCATTCTCGGGCACGGGAGTCCGGCCGGCACTGCTCAGTTCACTCAGTTCAAGGCTACGGAAGCCGCCGCCCTTCGTCTGGGCGTCCCGCTTAAGTCGCTGCCAGTACGGGGTCCCGAAGACCTGAAACCTGCCTTTCACGCTGCGCGCGCGTCAGGCGCCGACGCGCTCATCGTCGTATCGTTCGGGTTTGTCGTGAACCACAAGGAGCAGATTGCAGAACTCGCGATTCGCCACCGCCTACCGGTGATGACGACGGTCCCGAGCATGGTGGAGGCCGGCCGTCTCATGAGTTACGCGCCAGACTTTCTCGACCACTACCGTCGTCGAGTTCCTCGCTACGTGGACAGGATTCTGCGGGGCGCCACACCTGGGGATCTGCCCGTCGAACAGCCGATGAAGCTGGAGTTGCTCATCAACCTCAAGACTGCGGCGGCCCTCGGCGTCACGATTCCCCCGTCCGTGCTCCTGCGTGCCGACCGAGTGCTTGAGTCATCGACTGCCAGTCAGGGCGATGCGATGACGAAAGAGCCCGGGGCATGGTCACCTGACGTCGAGCCGCCCAACATCACGGTCGACCTGACGTCGGCTTCGCGTTGCTCAGCCGGCGCGGGTCATCGTGCGCGTTCGGCGGAAATGCCAACGTTCGGCGTGCCCCCGGGCGGCTGACAAGGCCTGGTACCATCCAGGCTGGCGTCCCGGCCATGACAAAGGCGTTGAAGACTCGGCACCGGGGTTCGGGCGCTGGACGCCACGGCCGCCCGCTTGGAAAGGGTCCGTGTGCGGTGCGTCCACCCAGCGAGGGGACATGGTCGGCGCTGTCAAGGTGATCAGCGGCACCGCTCATCCAGAGCTGGCGCAGGGTATCTGCAAGTGTCTGGGTGCCGACCTCTGCCGCACGACGGTCGTGCGCTTCTCCAACGAGAACATCCTCGTCCAAATCGATGAAAACGTCCGTGAGGCGGACGTCTTCGTAATCCAGCCCTCGTGCCCGCCGGTCTCGGACGGAATCATCGAGCTGCTGATGACGATCGACGCCCTCAAGCACGCGTCGGCGGGGCGTATCACCGCCGTGCTGCCATATTTCCCCTACACGCGTTCCGACAAGAAGGATCGGCCCCGCATCTCGATCACCGCGCGGCTCATGGCGGACCTGCTGCAAACGGCCGGGGCCGACCGGATCCTCACCATGAACCTGCACTCGCCTCAGGTGCAGGGCTTCTTCCGCATCCCGGCCGATCAGCTCCAGGCCGCTCCGATCCTGTGCGACTACCTGCGCGAGAGCCGTGACCTCGCGAACTACGTGCTCGTCGCTGGCGACGTGGGCGAGTCGAAGGACGTCGGCCACTACGCGGCCCGCCTGGACTTGCCGATCGCGATCGTGGACAAGCGACGCTCCGGGGACGACGAGGTCGCGCGAGCTGTCAATCTGATCGGCGACGTCGAGGGGAAAGTCGCCCTCATCGTCGATGACGAGGTGGCGAGCGGTGGAACGCTCGTGGAGGCGGCCCGCTTCGTGCTCGAGCACGGCGCTGTCGCGGTGGAAGCCTGTGTCGTCCACGCCGTCCTGTCGGGAAAGGCTATCGAGCGGATCGAGGCCTCCCCGCTTCGCCAACTCGTGGTGACAGACACCATCCCGCTCCCGGCGCCCAAGCGCATCGACAAGATCCACGTCCAATCGGTGGCGCGGCTCTTCGCAGACGCGATTCATGCCATCCACGACGGATCGAGCATCTCGCGCCTGTTTCGGTAGGGACGACGCCGGGGCCGGGTGAGATCAGGAGAGTACCGTGATCGCGCCGAACCACGGCGTGCAGCCGACGGCCTTCGGCCGCGGCTGACGCCGGCCGTTCGACGAGGGCGTAACTTCAGATCGTTGAATCGGCATGCTAGGTTAGCGCGGTGGACTCGAGATCGTTGGCCCGATCCGCGCGAAACTGTCGCGGTCGGGCGGGCGATCCGACAGCTGAGGCAGGTCGTTGGCGCCGCCACTCACCGGAGGCGAACGAGTGCTCACTCTCTACGACTTGCGACATGACGCGGAGCACATCGAGCGGGTGCAGCGCGCGAGTCGCTCGACGGAGGAGTTTGGCATCGAGCCCACCCACGGGCTCTACGGCTCGTCCGAATGGTGGGACGCTATCTGCTCGGGGGCCCTGCCGGTCCACACATTGCGAGGCACCATTCGCCAGGTCTGCATGGCGAGCATGGGAGACTGGCCGGAGATCGAAGTCGAAGACGACGAGGGTGAACGCTCACGGTGGACCAGAGAGGTCAACGCGGCTGACCAGGACGCTCACTACCAGCCAGGTCGCCGCATCGAGATCGACTATGTCTCGCAACGGTTTCGCCCGAAGTCGTATGGCGGAGGCACCGAGACCAGGTGTGTTCTGGCGATTCGCGTCGCCTGACATTCTCCAGCGCCGGCCGCTCAGCCGCTATCCGTTTGGCGCTCACACTATCTTGGTCGAATCCATTCTCATCGGAGGTCATCCATGATCATTGCCCTGGCGTCGCCTCGTATCGCCTCAGCCCTTGATGAGGGCCTGGACAAGATCAAGCGGCTCCTGTCCGAAGCTTCGGCCCAGGGCGCGGAGATCGTGTGTTTCCCGGAAGCCTATCTCCCCGGTCTGCGGGGACAGGATTTTGACGTACTGCCCTTTGATCAGACGCAGCAGGAACGGGCACTCCAGGCCGTGGCGCAGTGGGCGCGAACGTATGCGGTGGCCACGATCCTCGGGATGGAAAGGCTCACGGAGGCGGGCCGGCAGATTGCCGCCTTCGTCATTGACGCTCAGGGCCAGATTCAGGGATACCAAACCAAGAACCAGCTCGACCCGACCGAAGATCAGTTCTATGTGCCCGGAAATACCCGGCGACTCTTCGAGATCAACGGGATCAAGTTTGGAGTGGCGATTTGCCACGAGGGCTGGCGCTATCCCGAGACGGTGCGATGGGCGGCGGTGCGGGGCGCCAAGATCGTCTTTCATCCCCACCACACGGGGAGTGATCGAGCAGGTGTCCGTCTGACGCAGTGGGGCGCGGCCGAGTGCGCCTTACTACGAGAAGGCGATGATGATGCGCAGCATGGAGAACACGATCTACTTTGCCAGTGTCAACTATGCGTTGCGCTTCCAAGAATCGGCGACCAGTCTCATCGCCCCGTCAGGCGAGTGCCAGGCGTACTTACCCTATGGGCAGGAAGGCGTACTGGTGCAGGCCATCAACGTCGAGGAAGCAACCGGGCTGCTCGCCACTCGATACGCACCCGAGCGTTATCAAGAATTCACGTTGGAGTGAGCGCCCAACACCGCATGCAGTCGACGCCGGGCGCGGGCCTCGTGGAGCCGTTCCACGCTCGCACCGCGGCCGAGTGAAGGGCCTGACATCGTGAGATGAGGATCGACCTGAAGCCGGTGTCGATGCTGAGTGAGGACGAGCGCGGCGCGCTGAAGGCGCTCACCGCGGTCGTCTATCCACCGGACGTCGTCGCGGCGAGTCCGGGCCGGCATTTCCACTGGGCGCCACCCGACTATAGCGTGATGGTGTCGACCCCGGAGGGCGAGCTGGTCTCACACGTCGGCATCGTGATCCGCCCGGGAACCCTGGATGGTGCGCCGGTGAAGATCGGCGGGATCGGGAGCGTGAAGACCCATCCGCGAGTGGAAGGGCGCGGGTACGCCTCCGCGGCCCTCCGCCGCGCGGCGACGTCGCTCCACGACGATCACCAGGTCGCCTTCTCGCTCCTCGTCTGCCGCGACCATCTCCTGCCGTTCTACGACCGTCTGGGCTGGCTCCCGTTCACGGGCCGCCTGTTCGTCGAGCAGCCCACGGGCCGAACCCTCTTCACGATCAACCGCACGATGGTGCTATCGGGCGGGCGCGCGGCACCTCGAGACGGGCTGATCGACCTCAACGGACTCCCGTGGTAACGCGCCGGGCAGGCGAACGGCCCCGGGCGATCGTACACTCCGCGCGATGACTTACACGATCAGCATCGAGAACGATGTGAGCGCGAAAGACCGCCACATCATCGAAGAGGGCCTCACCCAGCACGCGCTACCGACCACCCGCGTCGCGGGCTTCCAGCCCATCGCGGTGCTGGCGCGCGACCGGCAGGCCGCGCTCGTGGCGGGAGCGGTGGGCACGATCAACTGGAACTGGTTACACGTCGGCCTGCTGTGGGTGTCGGAGTCCCTTCGCCACACCGGGCTCGGAAGCCGGCTCATCGCCGAGATCGAGCACGCCGCCGTGCAGCGCGGCTGCACCCGCGCGCACCTGGACACGTTCAGCTACCAGGCGCGTCCATTCTACGAGCGCCACGGCTATCGCGTCTTCGGCACTCTGGAGGACTACCCGCCGGGCCAGCGGCGATTCTTCATGGAGAAGGAGCTTCGGGGCGCGGCTCTCGCTCAGGGCTCGACCGGCGTGTCGGACCGCGATCCCCATTCGCTCCAGGAGCCGTCGTAGACGGCGACGTCCCGGCGCCCGACCAGGTAGAGCGCCAGCGC
Source organism: uncultured Candidatus Rokubacteria bacterium (assembly GCA_963743355.1). GTDB lineage: Bacteria > Methylomirabilota > Methylomirabilia > Rokubacteriales > CSP1-6 > AR5. The sequence goes on along the minus strand of CAVUPM010000001.1, from coordinate 835,220 downwards.
AAGCACGGAGGCGGTGACGCCGGAGCCGCAGCTGGTCACGACCGGTCGGGCGAGGTCGACGCCGGCCGCGGTGATGGCGCCGCGCAGCTCGTCCGGCGGCTTGAGGGTACCGTCGGGGCGGTAGAGCGTCTCGTAGGGCAGGTTCAGGCTGCCCGGGATGTGACCGCCGCGTAACCCCGCGCGCGGCTCGGGCTCGGTGCCCGCGAAGCGGCCGGCGCTGCGCGCGTCCAGCACCTGGGTGGTGCGGCCGGCGACGTTGGCCCGCATCGCCTCCACGTCCCGGACCAGCTCGGGACGCCGCCGCGCCGTGAACGCGCGGCGCGAGGGCGCCGGGGCCCCACTCTCGACCGGCCGGCCCTCGGCGCGCCACTTCTTGAGGCCGCCGTCGAGCACCGTCACCGCGTCGTGGCCGAACGCCCGGAACGTCCACCACACGCGCGCGGCGCTCACGACCCCGCGCACGTCGTAGACGACGACCCGGTGACCGTTGCCGATGCCGAGCGCCCCGACCGCCGCCCCGAACTCCGCCGCGCTCGGCAGCATGTGGGGCAGGGTGGTCGCACGATCGGCGATCGTGTCGATGTCGAAGAACACCGCTCCCGGGATGTGGGCGGCGTCGAACTCGGCGCGCGCGTTGCGCTTGGCCTGCGGCATGTGCCAGGTGCCGTCCACCACGCGGACGTCGGGTTCACGCAGGTGCTTGGCCAGCCACTCGGTCGTGACGACGGGATCCATCAACGGGTCTCCGGGATCAACGGGATCGGGCTCACGCCTTCGTAGTCGAGCGCTTCCTCCCACGCGAGGTACGCCTCCATGGCCGCGCGGCCGCGCTCGTAGGGCTTGGGCACGATGTCGTCGGGCTCGTCGGCCAGGCGGGTGGCCCCGCGCTCGAGCGGGCGGCCGGCCGCCTCCCACGCGCGGGTGCCGCCGAGGAGGACGCGAGCCGGGTAACCGAGCTCGCGCAGCGTGACGGCGGCCAGCGTCGAGGCGGCGCCGTCGCCGCAGGTCACGACGACGGGCCGCGCGCGGTCCGATGCGACTGTCGCGATGTGGTCCTCGAGGCGGCTGCGGCAGATCCACGTCGCGCCCGGCACGTGGCCGCGCGTGTACGCGTCGCTCTGGTCCACGTCGATGACCACGGCGTCGCCGAGCTCGCCGGGCGGCACCGCGGTCGCCGCGGCGCGCGCGGCGTCGAGGCCCACCGGCGTGGTCGCGGCATGACCGGTCTCGATCGGGCCGCCGGCTTCCACCCACGCCGGCAGGCCGCCGGCCAGCACGGCCACGTCGGGGAAGCCCATACGCTTGAGCCAGGCGGCCGTCAATGTCGCACGCGCGAAGCCGTCGCACGCCAAGACGATCGTGGACGCCCGCACGGCGATGCACTCGTCGGTCGCCTGCACCGCCTGGCCCCCCGGCACCCACAGGGCGCCGGCGATGTGGCGCTCCGCGTACTCCTCGCGCGTGCGGACGTCGAGCAGGTAGGCGTTGCGCTCGCCCCGCCGCGCCAGCACCGCGCGCAGCTCCTCGGGCGCGATGAACGAGATCTTGTCCTCGGCGGCGACGCGCTTGGCGACCAGCGCGGCGGCGGCGCGGCTGCGCGGCGTGGCGGGCGGCGACCAGCGGCTGGCGCCGCGCTCGAGCGTGAGACCGGCCAGCTCCCAGCCCATCGTGCCGTTCTCGAGCGCGACGATCGGGTTCGGCAATCCCATGCGGCGCAGCGACTCGGCGCCGATGTAGGAGCGGGTACGGCCGCCGCAGTGCACGACGATCGGCTGGTCGGGGCGCTTGACCAGCTCCAGGATGCGGAGCACCAGCTCGCCGCCGGGCATGCTGACGGCGCCGGGCACGCAGCCGCGCGCGTACTCTTCCGGCGTGCGCGAGTCCACGATGACCATGTCGTCGCCCCGCGCGATGCGCGCGGCGAGCTCGCGCGGCGGGATCTGCGGCGTCTTCATCTCGTGCAGCGCGCGCTCGCCGAAGACCTTGCTCGGCACGTTGATGCCCTGCACCGTCGGCCGTCCCGCCGCCCGCCAGCCGGCCAGGCCGCCGTCGAGCAGGCGCACATCGTGGTAGCCCAGGGTCACCGCCGTCGCGGCGGCGCGCGCGGCCAGCGCACCGCCGTCGGCGTCCACCAGCACCAGGGAGGTGGCCGGCGCCGGCACCAGGGCGGGCAGCCGGAACTCCAGCAGGCGGCGGGGCAGCGCGGTCGTGCGGAAGATGTGCCCGCGCTCGTAGGCGCCGCGCTCGCGGACGTCGAGGACGGCGTGCGGCTCGGCCGAGGTCAGCAGCGCCGCCAGCGCGGCCGGCGTGATCCGGTCCTGAGGGGTCGTCATGGCCGCCCAGCCTACCATCCGAACGCGGTCAGTTGTACCGGACCACCTCGGTCAGCGCGGATCGGAGATTCTGGCGCACGGCCTCCAGGTGCGGATGCACCGCCAGCGTGCGGCGGAACATCGCCGCGGCCGGGCCGAACTGGCCGAGCGCCATGTGGCACAGTCCCTGGCCCGACAGCGCGCCGAAGTGGTGGGGCTTGCGGGTGAGGGTCTCACGGCAGTCGGCGATCGAGCCGTCGTAGTCGGCGGCGAGGTAGCGCACGGTGGCGCGCTTGTTCCACGCCTCGGCCCAGTCGGGCGCGTCCTCGACCAGCGCGGTCAGGAGGCGGTCGGCCCCACCGAAGTCGCGCCGTTCCAGCGCGGCAACCGCCTCGCCCAGCCGTCCGTCCAGATCGGGACGGCCGGAGCGGCACCACATCGCCCACAACGCCGCCTCCGCCTGCCTGGCGCGGGCCGGGTCCTCCCCGCGCAGCGCCGCCAGCGCCTCCGCCTCGGTCATGACCGCGTCTCGTGGTACACCGGTAGCGAGCCTCCATCGTCCCGAAAGGTGACCTGCCCATGAGCATCGTGCGCGAGTTCGAGAAGGCGTTCAACCGGCAGGATGTCGACGGCCTGCTCGCCTGCTTCACCCCCGGCGGCAGCTACGTCGACACGTTCTTCGGCGCTCACACCGGCACGGCGGCCCTGCGCGGGATGTTCGAGCGCATGTTCCGCGAGGGTCGGGACTACGCGTGGGTGATGGACGTGGTCGTCGAGAGCCAGGCCACTGCCGCCGCCGAGTGGACCTTCGGTTACGCGGTCAGCGACGCCATCCCGCGCAGCGCCGGCCGCCGCGTGCGCTTCCGGGGCATGAGCGTGTTCGAGCTGGAAGGTGGACGCGTGGCCCGCTATCGCGAGTATTTCAACGAGGGGGTCGCGCTCCTGCAGCTCGGGTTCAAGCCGGAGTCGGTCGCCAAGGTGCTCGGCCGCAAGCTGTGAGCGGCTAGCGCGACCGGGCCTGCTCGAAGTGCGGAGCCAGGCGCGCCAGCGCGATGGCGCCGAGCGAGAGTGCGAGGTCGCGCAGGGCGACGTCGTAGTGGCCGGGCAGGATCAACAGGTTGCCGACGATCGCCCACAGCCACACGGCCACGAGCCAGCCGCCGACGCTCGGCCTGAAGACCACCAGGAAACCGGCCAGGATTTCCAGCACGCCCACCGCGTGCATGACCGCCTGCGGCGACACGCCGAGCAGATCGGGGACATCGGGCGCGAGATAGCTCTGCCACGGACCGACGACGTTGAAGAACTTATCGGCGCCGGCCAGGAGTGGCAGCGCCGCGAACGCGACGCGCAGGATCTGAAAGGCCGCACGCTCCGGAGCCAGTGCGACCGTTCTGGGCGCGGGTGGTGTGGGAGCGAGGTCGGGCCGCTCGGCGCGCCGGGGCTGTGCCATCGGCCGGCCTACGCTGCAAGTCCGGCGCCGCTGAGCTCAGGCGGCGCGCGATCGATCGCCGAGGTCGATGAGGGCCAGGCCGGTCTCGGGGTCGGTGCGGCGCTGCAGGTGCTTCGGCAGCTCCTCGACGACCACCTCCAGCGTGGGCCACACGTGCCCCTCGAGCAGGTGACCGCCACGCGCGCTGCCGTCCGAGCGCCCCACGACGATGTGCGCGTGCACCTTCGGCTTCTCGCCGTCGAGTGTGATGACACCCAGGAGCGAGAGCACCTCGACCTGTTCGGCCACGGGGATCTTCTTGTACTCGCGCGCGGCGGGATCGAAGTAGCCGAGGACGACGTCGCGCAGGGCGCCGATCGCGGTCACGTGGCTGGCCCGCAGCCCCTGGCGGCCAGCGAAGGTGGTCAGGCCCTCGAGGACCTCGTCGCCCTTGTCGAAGACGACGACGAACGTACGCTCACCCCGGTCGAGCAGCAGAGACGATCGCATGGCGGCCTCCGACCTGGGGAAATGCAATAGGTGAGCCGCCGGCCGTGATCGAGGCGCGCCCCGAGCGTCAGGGGGCGCGGAGGGCGTGTCGGGGCCCCCACATCGAGCCCACCGCGCGCACGACAGGGACGGCGACGGCGATGATCGCGAGCGCGGTCAGCACGGCGGAGATCGGGCGCTGGAACAGGATGAGGACGCCCGCGTCCGAGATGATCAGCGCCTGGCGCAGCGCACGCTCGGCCAGGGGCCCGAGGACCAGCGCCAGGGTCAGCGCCGCCGGCGAGTAGTCGAGCCGCCGCATCGTGTACCCGACCACGCCGAACACCAGCATCTGGCCGACGTCCCACAGCTTGTTGTTCTGCGAGTAGGCGCCGGTGATGCAGAAGACGACGATGAGCGCCATCAGGACCGAGTAGGGCACGCGCAGGGCCCGGACGAAGATGGGGATGAACCCAATGTTGAGGACGAGCAGCATGACGTTGGCGATGTAGAGCGAGGCGATCAGGCCCCAGACGAAATCGGGGTTCTTCTCGAACAGCAGGGGACCGGGTCGCAGGCCCCACATCATGAGCCCGCCCAGCATCACCGCCGTCGTGGCCGAGCCCGGAATGCCCAGCGTGAGCATCGGGACCATCGCGCCGGCCGAGGCGGCGTTGTTGGCGGCCTCGGGCGCGGCCACACCCTCGATCGCGCCGTGGCCGAACTCCTCGGGGTGGCGGGAGACCTTCTTCTCCACCGTGTAGGCCAGGAACGAGGCGATCGTGGGTCCGGCGCCGGGCAGGACGCCGACCACGAAGCCGAGCGCGGCGCCGCGCGCGATGGCCCAGCGGGAGCGCGCCCAGTCGGCCATGCTCGGCAGCACGTCCCGCAGGCCGTAGCGCCCCTTGAGGATGTCCATCCCCCCCGCCCGCTCGGCGCCGGCCAGGACCTCGCCGAGGCCGAACAGCCCGATGGCCACCGGCAGAAAGTCCACGCCGTCGAGCATCTCGTTGATCCCGCCGGTGTAGCGCGCGTCGCCCGAGATGAGATCGAAGCCGACCATCGAGAGGATGAGCCCCAGGACCATGCTGATGTAGCCCTTGAGCGCGTTGTCGCCGGTGAGGCCGGTCACCGTGGTGAGCCCCAGCAGCATGAGCGCGAACGTCTCGGGCGGTCCGAACGACAGCGCCCACCGGGCCAGCAGCGGCGACATGCCCATCAGGAGGACGACGCCCACCGTGCCCGCGATGAAGGAGCCGATCGCCGCGATGCCGAGGGCGGGCCCGGCGCGGCCCTTGAGCGCCATCTGGTAGCCGTCGATGCACGTCACGACCGACGCCGACTCGCCGGGCGTGTTGATGAGGACGGAGGTGATGGTGCCGCCGTACATCGAGCCGGCGTAGAGCGCGGCCAGCATGATGATCCCCGACGTCGGCGGCATGCCGAAGGTGAGCGGCAGCAGCAGGGCGATGCCGGAGACCGGGCCGACGCCGGGCAGCGCGCCGATCAGCGTGCCCAGGAACACGCCGGCGACTGCCATGGCGAGATTGAACGGCGTGAGGGCAATGGAGAAGCCGAGCGCGAGGTTGGAGAAGAGCTCCATGGCGGCTCAGAACCCCAGCACGCCGGCCGGGAACGGCACGCTGAGCCACCACGTGAAGACCGCCCAGTTCACCGCCGCGGTGCCGACGGCCACGCCGAGCGCCGTCGACCACGAGTGGCCCTCGAGGGCCTTCAGGATGACCACGAGGAACAGCACGGTGCCGACCACCATGCCGAGCCAGGGCATGAGGGCCACGAACGCGACGCTGGCGCCGAGCACGCCCAGGAAGCGCACGGCGCCCCGGCCGCGCGGCACCCAGTCGGGGCCCGGGTCGTGCTCCCGCACGGCGCGCGCGAGGAGCAGCGCGGCCAGCACCGCCATCACCAGTCCGAGCCAGAACGGAAAGAAGCCGGAGCCGGGGCCGGTCGCGCCCCAGTACGTGTAGTTCCGGAGCGCGACCGCCGCGAACCAGACGCCGAACAGCAGCAGGAGGACCGCGGCGACGCGGTCGGCCCGTCGCACGCGCGTCCTACTTCTTCTTCAGCGCGCCGAGGTCGCCGAGCGCCTTCTCGTACTTGGCGTTGAGGCCGTCGAGGTACTTGTTGGCCTCCTCGCCCGTCCACTGCACGGAGGTGAGGAAATTCCGCCGGATGTAGTTCTCCTGCCACTTCTTGGTGTCGGTGACCTTCTTGAGCGTGTCCACCCACCACTTGACGGCCTCGGGCGGCATGCCGCCGGAGCCGACCACACCGCGCATCTGCTCCCAGTAGAACTCCATCTTCTTCTCGGCGAAGGTCGGCAGGTCGGGGGCGTCGGCCAGCCGCTGCTTGGCGGCGACGGCCAGGTTGCGGGCCTTCTTGGCCTCGACCTGGGCCACGATCTCGTTGGGGTTCATCACGCCGGCGTCCACGTGGCCGCCCATGAGGGCGGTCGTGCACTCGCCGCCCGAGTTGAACGGCACGTACTTCACCTTGATCCCGGCCGCCTGCTCGAACAGGTAGGTGAAGATGTGGTCCTCGGAGTTGGTCCCGGTGCCGGCGATGGTGAGCTGGCCCGAGCGCGCCTTGGCGTCCTTCACGAAGTCCTCGATCGTCTGGTACTTCGACTCCGAGCGCACCGTCAGCATCAGCTCGTCGATGGCCACGATCATCAGCATCGTCATGTCGCGGTGGTTGCCGGGCAGGCGCCCCTCGATCTTCGCCGACACGATCGTCGGCGCCGCGCCGGCCACCACGTGGGGGTCGCCCTTCTTGTTCAGGAGATAGGTGTAGCCGATCGCCCCGCTGCCGCCGGCGCGATTGTTGACGGTGATCGGCACCGGCGACCACTTGTTCTCGTCGATGATCCCCACGATGGTGCGCATGAGGTTGTCGGTCCCGCCGCCGGGGGCGAACGGCACCACGACCTCGATGGCCTTGGTGGGGTACTTTGCCTGGGCGGCGGCGCCGGCGGGTAGCGCGGCGGCGGCGAGCAGGGCGGCAGACTCGGTGACGAATGCGCGGCGTGTCAGCATCGGGTCGATCCTCCTCAGATGACGCCTTGGTCCTTCAGGGTGCGCTGCTCGGTCTCGCTGTAGCCGAGCTCGGTGAGCACGTCGGTGTTGTCCTGGCCCAGCAGCGGTGCTGCCCGGTCGACGGCGCCCGGCGTGTCGGACAGCTTGACCGGCACCCCGAGCGCCTTGATGTCGCCGGCGCCGGGGTGCACGAGGTCCACGACCATCTCCCGCGCGAGCGCGTGGGGATCGGCGAGCGCCTCGGGGTAGGTGTTGATCGGCCCCGCCGGAACACGGGCCTCGTCGAGCCGCGCGAGCCAGTGGGCACGGGTCTCGGCGACCGTCGTCTTCTCGATCTCGGCGATGAGCGCGTCGCGGTGGCGCATGCGGTCGCGCACGCCGGTGAAGCGGGGGTCCGCGGCCAGGTCGGGCCGCTCGATCGCCCGGCAGAACGCCTCGAAGAGCCGGTCGTTGTTCGCGCCCACCGTGAACCAGCCGTCGCGGGCGCGCAGCGCCTGGTAGGGCGCGGCCAGGCGATGGGCGGAGCCGAGCGGCCGGGGCGCGCGGCCCGTCACCCAGTACTCGGTCGACTCCCACACCGTCAGCGCCAGCGCGGCCTCGAGCAGCGAGGTGTCGACGAACTGACCCTGGCCGGTGCGCTCGCGGTACTCGAGCGCGCACAGCACGCCGTAGGCGCCGAAGAGGCCGGCCGAGAGGTCGCTCACCGGCAGCCCGGCCTTGGCAGGCGGCCCGTCCTCGTCGCCGGTCACGCTGATGATCCCGCTCATGCCCTGGGCGATCAGGTCGTAGCCGCCACGGCTCGCGTAGGGCCCGGTGGCGCCGAAGCCGGAGATGGAGCAGTAGATCAGCCGGGGGTTGATCGCCTGCAGCGTCTCGTAGTCGACGCCGAGCCGCCCGGCGGCGCCGGGGCGATAGTTCTGCACGAAGACGTCGGCGGTCTTCACCAGCCGGTGGATGATCTCCACGCCGGCCGGCTGCTTGAGGTCCACCGTGATCCCCCGCTTGCTGCGGTTGATCGTCACGAACGTGCCGCTGTGGCCGTTCTTGCTGGCCGAGCCGCGCCGCATGTCCTCGCCGGTCGGCGGCTCCACCTTGATGACGTCGGCGCCCATGTCGGCGAGGTTCATCGAGCAGAATGGCGCGGCCATCGCCTGCGTGAGATCGATCACCCGGAGTCCGGCGAGCGCTTTCATCCGATGCTCCCGATCACCGGCTCGCCTCGCCTTCGGCTGCGGCTCGCACGACCACACTGCCGCCGTCACGGTAGTCGTTGTGCCACAGCTCGAGATACTCGCGGGCGTTGAGCCGGATGTCCTCCAGCTCGTCCTCGTTCATCTGGCGCACCGGCTTGGCGGGGACGCCCATCACCAGCGTGCCGGCCGGCACCACCTTGCCCTGCGGCACCACGGCCCCCGCGCCCACCTGCGCGTTGTCCTCGATGACGGCGCCGGTGAGCACGACGGCGCCGATGCCGATGCGGACGTTGTTGCCGATGGTGCACGCGTGCACGACACAACGGTGGCCGATCGTCACGCCCTCGCCGATGATGCACGGCAGCTCCGGCGTGACGTGCACGACGGAATTGTCCTGCACGTTGGTGTTGCGTCCGATGCGGATGTACTGGCCCTCGTCGCCGCGCACCACCGTGAACGGCCAGATGCTGACGCCCTCGGCCAGCTCCACGTTGCCGATGACGAGCGCGGCCGGATCGACCCAGGCCCCGGGATGGATGCGCGGCGTCTGGCCGGCCACGGAGCGAACCGTCACGCGGCCTCGATCGCCGGCCTGCCTCGCCGGCGACTCACGCCACGACCCGCTCGGACCGCAATGCGGCGATCTCGCCCTCGCCGAGGCCGAGCTCGCGCAGGATGGCGTCGGTGTCCTCGCCGAGTGCCGGGGCCACCTTGGCCATGACCGGGGGTGTGCGCGACATCTTCACCGGATTGCCGAGGCCCTTGACGCGTCCCACCTTGGGATGCGGCAGCTCCTGCACCATGCCGCGCGCCCGCGCGTGCGGATCGTCGAGCGCCTCCGGCACGCTGTAGATCGGCCCCGCGGGCACGCCGGCATCCTCGCACTTCGCCAGCCAGTGCGCGCGGGGATGCGTGACCGTCACCGCCTCGATGAGCGGCTCCAGGGCCGCGCGATTCTGCAGGCGGTGGGCGACGTTGTCGAAGCGCGGATCCTGCACGAGGTGCGCGAGTCCGAGGAGCGCGCAGAAGCGGGGGAAGAGGTTGTTATTGGCGGCGCCCACCGTGAAGTGACCGTCGCTGGCCCGGAAGGCCTGGTAGGGCGCGTTCAGCCGGTGCGCGGTCCCCAGCCCGCGCGGCACCTGCCCCGTGAACCAGTACTCCGTGGCCTCCCACGCCGAGAGCGCGAGGCCGGCCTCGAAGAGCGAGGTGTCGACGAGCTGGCCGCGACCCGTCACGTGTCGGGCCCGCACCGCGCACAGGATGCCGAAGACGCCGAAGAGCCCGGCGCCGAGGTCGGTGATCGGCACGCCGACCTTCACCGGGGCGCCGCCCTCGCTGCCCGTCGCGCTCATGATCCCGCTCATGCCCTGGGCGATGAGGTCGTAACCGCCGCGGCCCGCGTACGGGCCCGTCTGGCCGAAGCCGGAGATCGAGCAGTAGATCAGCCGCGGGTTGATCGCCGACAGGCTCGTGTAGTCCACGCCCAGACGTTTGGCCACCCCCGGCCGATAGTTCTCGACCAGGATATCGGCCGCTGCCACGAGCTTCTTCAAGATCGCCACGCCTTCGGGCCGCTTGAGGTCGAGCACGAGGCCGCGCTTGTTGCGGTTGACGGCCAGGAACGGCGCCGACACGCCGGGCGCCAGCTCCAGGTCCATGCCGCGGGTGTTCTCGCCGCCCGGCGGCTCGATCTTGATGACGTCGGCGCCCATGTCGGCCAGCAGCATCGTGCAGAAAGGCCCGGCCATGACCTGCGTCTGATCGAGAACGCGCAGACCGTCCAGTGCCCGCGGCGGGGCTCCCATAGGGTCGACATGGTAACTCACCTCGCGTTGCGCAGGTGACAGTGTTGGAACGTCGGTGGTGGGCGGCGTACATCGCCAGACACTCGTCGTACGCGCGACCCCGTGTTCTACGCCGCGCGCTCACCGGCATGACGATTGCTCGATCGCAGCCTCTATGGATTGGTTGACCGGACCGTGGCTCGCCGTCGGAATCGGGTCGGTGATCGCGGTCGGGATTCTGATCGCCGTCGGCGTGCGATACCTGGAGGCCCAGAGCCGGTACGACGAGGCAGCCACCCGCCTGCAGCAGGCCCTCGCCGAGCCGCTCGCCCGAGAGCCCTCGCTGGCCGGCAGCACGGTCCTGCCGCTGGTCGCGATGCCGCTGAGCGGACCCGTACGGATCGAGCTGACCGGCTGGGTGTCGTCGCGGGACGCCCGCGACGCTGCCGAGGGGGTGGTGGAGCGCGAGTCCGAGCGGCTCGGCCGGCGCGTTCGCATCGTCAACCGCCTGGAGGTCACGGACGCGGCCATGCGTCGTCCCGCGTAGCCACGGAATCGGTGGTAACGTCTCGGGCACCCGGCGGTCCTGCCCCGCGGCCGGGGGAAGGAGCCACCCATGCCCGACACGGTCCGCCTCGTCGAGTACTTCTACGTGATGGCGCCACAGAAGCCGGGAGTGGGGGCCTCCCTCCTGGCCGAGCTGCAGCAGGCCGGCGTCAACCTCCTCGCCTTCACCGGGTTTCCGAGCGGTCGCAGCGCCCAGGTCGACTTCGTGCCCGAGGACCCGGCCGCCTTCCGGGCCGCCGCCAAGAAGGCGAAGTGGAAGCTCACCGGCCCCAAGCGCGCCCTGCTCATCACCGGCGACGACCGGCCGGGCGTGGTGGCCGAGATCATGCGGCGCCTGGCCGAGGTGAAGATCAACGTCACCGCGATCGACGCCCTGTGCGCGGGCGCCAACCGCTACGGCGCGATCGTCTGGGTGGCGCCGCGCGACGTCGCGCGGGCCGCGCGCGCCCTGGGAGGGGCGTGATGCGCCTGGCGCTGCACACGTGGACGCTCGACTCGACGCCGCTGGCCGAGGCGCTCCGTATCGCCAGGGCGACCGGCTGGAACGGGGTGGAGCTGCGGCGCATCGACTTCCGCCGCGCCGAGGAATCCGGCCAGCCGGCCGATTCCGTGCTCGACCTCGTCCGCGCCAGCGGGCTGCCGGTGGCCTGCGTCGGCGTCGAGTTCGGCTGGATGTGGACCGACGGCGCCGAGCGCAAGCGGCTGCTCACCGTGTTCGACGAGCAGTGCCGGCGGGCGGCCGCGCTCGGCTGCGACACGGTCATGAGCCCGGTCGACAAGGACCGCGGCGACGTCGCGCGCGCCGCGGCGAGCGTGCGCGAGGTCGGTGACATCGCCGCCGGCCACGGCGTGCGGCTGGCGCTCGAGTTCAACTCGCAGTGCGAGCAGCTCAACACGCTGGAGCGCGCCCGCGAGGTCCTGGGCCGCGCCGGTCATGGAAGCTGCGGCCTGCTGCTCGACGCGTACCACCTCGGCCGCAGCGGTGCCACGGCGAAGGCCGTGGAGGACGTGGCCCCGGCGGAGATCGTCTACGTCCAGTTCAGCGACCCGCCGCGCACGGGGCTGGAGCCCGGCAAGGCGCTCGACCGGCTGCCGCCCGGCCAGGGCTCGTTCTGGTTCCGCGAGTTCTTCGCGCTGATGACGGCCAAGGGCTATCCTGGCTTCGCCTCCTACGAGGCGCCCAACGAGAGGGCGTGGAAGCGTGATCCAGCCGACGTCGCCCGCGAGGCGATCGAGGCGACCAAGGCGGTGCTGCCGCGATGAGCTACGACTACCGCGCCCACTTCGGCGAGGTCACCCTGACCCAGGACCTCATGTCCCGCCGTGACGAGCGTCGCTGGCGGCTGACGCCGGCGCCGGCCGCCGGCGAGCACCACGACGTCGTGCTCTATCTCGGCTGCAACGTCCTCCGCACCTCGCACATGGTGCAGACCGTCACCGCGATCTTCGATCGCCTGGGCCTCGACTACGTCGCGGTCGGCGGGCCCAGCTACTGCTGCGGCATCGTGCACCACACCCAGGGTGACACCGCCGCCGCCGCGCGGCATGAGCGAGGGGACGATCCGCCTGTTCGAGCGCTTCTCGCCGCGCGAGGTCGTCATGTGGTGCCCCTCCTGCATCTACTTCTACGACGAGGTCCAGCAGCTCACGCTGCCGTTCCCGTTCCGCCAGGCCGCCGAGTTCCTGGTCGAGCACCTGCCGGCGCTGCGCTTCACCCGCGAGGTGCGGCAGCGCGTCGCGCTTCACTACCACGTGCAGAACGACGCACGGCGCCGCGAGGGCAGCGCCGGCCGCACGCTGCTGGAGGCGGTGCCGGGGCTCACCTTCGTGCCGATCGAGCCGGAGCCGCAGTTCGGCCGCATCTGCACGGCCGGCGTCCAGCAGCAGCTCGGCCTCGAGGCGTGGAACGGGCGCGTGGATGACGAGATCGCGCGCGCCCACGCCGGCGGCGCCGACACGCTGGCGACGATCTACCACGGCTGCCAGCGCCTGCTGTGCGGCTTCGAGGCGCGGGCGCCGCTGGCCGTCGAGCACTACCTCTCGGTCTTCGCCCGCGGCCTCGGCATCGAGTTCGAGGACACCTACAAGCGCTGGATGCTCTCCGGCGACCCCGCGGCCATCATGGCCGACGCCACCCCCTGCATGGAGGCCAACGGCGTCGAGCCCGCCGCCGCCCGCGCCTTCGTCGAGCGCACCTTCGTGCCGCTGCGCCGGCTGGCCGCGGACGCGTCGACCCCGTCGTAGCGCCCGCCGCCGCGATGCGGTGACGTTGGGCCGAGCCTCCACCGTTCCAGATGTCCATGAAACTCACGTTGCCGGGCACGGGCGGCCCGCTTCCCGACCCGAGCCGTCACGGATCCGCCGCGGTGCTCGAGATCGGGGACGCCCGGCTGCTCTTCGACACGGGCCGCGGCGTGGCCTTGCAGCTCGTCCGCGCCGGCGTCCCGATCGAGCGCGTGCAGCCGATCTTCATCACGCATCACCACTACGACCACATCGGCGACCTGGCCGACGTGATCCTGGCGACCTTCCAATCGATCGCCGCCGACGTGGCGCGTGATCGCTGGCCGCGCCATTGATCAGACGAAGCTGAACCCCCGATGCCCGAGGAGGTCGTGCCGATGCGTGGAGGCGAGCTGATCGCCGAGTACCTGATCAAGGAGAAGGTGCCGTACGTCTTCGGCCTGTGCGGCCACGGGATCGTCGGTCTCATGGACGCGCTCGGGCAGCGGGCGGACCGCATCACGATGATCGGCGTCCACCACGAGCAGGTCGCCGGCTTCATGGCCGACGCCTACTATCGCGTCGCCCACCGCCCGGCGGCAACGTTCACCTCGTGCGGGCCGGGGTCGGTCAACATCGCCATCGCGCTCGCCTGCGCCATGATGGATTCCTCCGCGCTGGTGGCGATCACCGGCAACGTGCCGACGCCGCAATGGAACCGCGGCCCGTTCCAGGAGACCTACCGCCACCACCAGGCCGATTTCCCCTCGGTGATCCGGCCCTACGTGAAGCGCGCCTTCCAGGTCCCGCGGGCGGAGATGTTGCCCCTGGCGCTGCGGCAGGCGTTCAAGACCGCGGCGACCGGCCGGCCCGGGCCGGTGAACGTGGACGTGCCGCTCGACGTCTTCGTGGAGGAGACGACGGCGGCCGTACCCGATCCCGAGGCGTGGTGGCACGGGATCGATCGCCGTCCAGGCCCGTCACCCGAGGCGGCCCGGCAAGCTCTGGACCTGCTCGTGCGCGCGGAGCGGCCGGTGATCCTCGTCGGCAACGGCGCGGCGCTGTCGGACGCGGCGCCGGAGGTGCGGCAGCTCGCCGAGGCGCTGGGCGCGCCGGTGGCCAATACGCCGCAGGGCGCCGGGGTCCTGCCGGCCGACCATCCGCTCGCGGTGGGCGTCGTCGGGCGCAACGGCACGTATGCCGCCAACCAGGCCACGCGACAGGCCGACGTGCTGCTGGCGCTCGGGGCGCGCTTCGACGACCGCGTGAGCAGCGGCTGGGTCCCCGGCTACACCTTCACGATCCCGCCGACCCGGCTGATCCACGTCGATCTCGATCCCGACGAGATCGGCCGGAACTACCCGGTTCACCTCGGCGTGACGGCGGACGTGAAGGGCTTCCTGCGCGCGCTGCTCGCCCTCGTGGAGTCGGGCGGCGGTCGCGGGGCCCACGAGCCCTGGCTTCGCGAGGTCACGGCGTGGCAGCGTGACTGGGCGCAGTTCAACGAGCGGCGCTATCGCGCGGACGCCCGGCCGATCCAGCCCGAGCACCTCGTCCGCACGCTGCGGCAGGTGGTGCCGCGCGACGGCATCGTGCTGGCCGACGTGGGGGTGCATCACAACTGGATGGTGCAGCAATGGCCGGTCTACGAGCCGCGCACGCTGCTGCAGTCGTGGGGCTTCGCGGCCATGGGCTTCGCGGTCGGCGGCGTGCTGGGGGCGAAGCTCGCGGCGCCGGATCGCGCCGCCGTCGCGGTGTGCGGGGACGGCGGCTTCCTCATGACCTCGAACGCGGTGGCCACGGCGGTGGAGTACGGCATTCCGGCGACGTGGGTCGTCTGGAACAACTCCGGCTACGTCTCCATCCGCGACCTGCAGCGCGGGGCCTTCGGCAAGGAGACGACGACGATGTTCAGCCGCGTGTCGACCGGCGAGCCCTTCTCGCCGGACTACGCGATGCTCGCGCGGGCGTGCGGGGCCGACGGCATCCGGGTGACGGCGCCGGGCGAGCTCGGCGACGCGCTGGGTGCGGCGGTCCGCTCCGGCCGCCCGACCGTCGTGGACGTCGCCGTCGACGTCGCGCCGCCGATCGCGACGGGCACGTGGCAGCTTCCGCCGTTGCCCCACCCCGAGCCGAACTACCCGGCCCTGCTGGCCCGGCCCGGCGCCGGCTGACGCTGCGCAAGGAGGACGCATGAGCGATATCGGGCTGTACCACGACGGCTCGCGGCAGCTCCAGGATCGCTTCCAGACCCGGCCGCTCGCCGACCGGCTCGAGGAGGTCATCGCGCACGACGTCTTCACGGATGCCGATCGCGCGTTCATCGAGAGCCGGCCGCTGTTCTTCCTGGCCACCGCCGATGCCGCGGGCCGGCCCGACTGCTCCTACAAGGGCGGGCGGCCCGGCTTCGTCCGCGTGGTGGGACCGGGGACGCTCGCGTTCCCGAGCTACGACGGCAACGGCATGTTCAAGAGCCTGGGCAACGTCCTCGTCAACCCGCAGGTCGGCCTGCTGTTCATCGACTTCGAGAGCCCCCGGCGCTTGCGCGTGAACGGCCGGGCCACGGTGCACACGGACGATCCACTGCTCGCGGAGCTCGTCGGCGGGCAGGTGATCGTGCGGGTGCAGGCCGAGGCGATCTTCCCCAACTGCCCGCGCTACATCCACCGGATGCAGCTCGTCGAGGAATCGCCCTACGCGCCGTGCGAGGGCCACACGCCGCCGGTGCCGGAGTGGAAGACGCGCCCGGTGTTCCGCGAGGTGCTGCCGCCCGGCGACCCGGCGGCCGGACGATGACGCCGCCGGTCCTCCTGGCGCTCGCGCTGGCGGCGGTGATGGCCGCCGGCTGCGCGCGGCCGATGTCGGCGGCCCGGCTCGCCGGCCGGCCCTTCAACGTGGTCGAGGTCGGCATCCCCGAGCTGCAGAAGGCGCTGGCCTCGAGGCGGATCACCTCGCGCCAGCTCGTCGTCGAGTACCTGACGCGGATCGCCCTCTACGAGGACCAGCTGAAGGCGATCATCAGCGTGAATCCCCGGATCCTCGAGGACGCCGAGGCGCTCGACCGCGAGCGGGCCCAGGGGAGGCTCCGGGGGCCGCTGCACGGCATTCCCATCGCGCTGAAGGACAACATCCACACGACGGACATGCCGACCACGGGAGGCGCGGTCGCCTTCGAGGGCTACCGGCCGTCCTACGAGGCGACGGTCACCCGCAATCTGCGCGCGGGCGGCGCCCTGATCATCGCCAAGACCGTGCTCACCGAGCTGGCCAACTGGGTGGCCGGCGCGCCCACGCCGATGCCGGCGAACTACAGCGGCCTGGCCGGGTACGGGTTCAATCCCTACGACGCCCGGCGCGATCCGCGCGACGGCAACAACGACGGGCGGGTCGCGCTGCCGACCGGCGGGTCGAGCTCGGGCATCGGCACCGCGGCGAGCTTCTGGGCGGCGAACGTGGGCACCGAGACGTCGGGCTCGATCCTGAGCCCGGCGAATCTCACGATGCTGGTCGGGATCAAGCCGACGGTCGGGCGCATCAGCCGCTACGGCATCATCCCCATCACCGCCGATCAGGACACGGCCGGGCCGATGGCGCGCACCGTGACCGACGCCGCGATTCTCCTCGGCGTGCTCGAGGGCACCGCGCCCGACCCGCACGATCCGGCGACCGGGGCGTGCCCGCTGCCGCGCGACCGCGACTACACCCCGCACCTCCGGCGCGACGGGCTGAAGGGTGCGCGCATCGGCATTCCCCGCGCCTTCTTCTACGACAAGGTGACGCCGCCGGGCGAGACGACGCCGCGCGGCGGCCTCAACGACGACCAGGCCCGGGTGATGGCCGACGCCATCGAAACCCTCCGCCACGAGGGTGCGGTGATCGTCGACCCGGCGGACATCCCGAGCGTGGTCGACCCCGATCCGGTCAACAACTTCCTGCGGTGGAACATCTGCTCGGGCGTCGCGGGCGCCAAGGCGAGCGACGCGAACTGCTCGATCGTGTTCAAGTACGGGACGAAACGGGACTTCAACGCGTGGCTGCGCACGCTGGGGCCCGGCGCGCCGGTCAAGAGCCTGACCGAGCTACGGAGCTTCAACCTGGCGCGCACGTCGCGCGGCGCGATCAAGTACGGCCAGTCCAACCTCGACAACTCCGACGAGGTGGACCTCGAGGCGGATCGTCCACGCTACCAGGCCGACCGGGCCAAGGACATCGCGCTGGCGGGTACGCGGGGGATCGACGCGGTGATGAGGGCCCACCAGCTCGACGCGGTGCTCTTCCCGGGCGGATCCGGCGCCAACATCGTCGCCCGGCCCGGCTACCCGACCGTGATCGTGCCGTTCGGCATGGTCCGCAACGCGCCGGCGCCCGCGTTCCCCGACGGCTTCGAGGCCCGGCCGGCGCCCTTCGGCGTCAGCTTCGCGGGGATGGCCTGCAGCGAGCCGCGCCTGATCGAGATCGCCTACGCCTTCGAGCAGGCCACGAAGCGGCGCGTGCCGCCGGGATGAGGAGGGGACGATGAAGATCACCAGGGTCGAGGCATTTCACGTGGACTGGGGCGGCGGGCGGAATCGCAGCGCGTGGGTGCGCATCGGGACCGACGGCGGCGTCGTCGGTCTCGGCGAGGCCAGCCCGATGGTGCACGGCAACGCGTCGCTCGAGATCATCGCCAGCGCCTTCACGCCGATGCTCCTCGGCGCCGATCCGCTGGAGCCGCGCGTGATCCAGGACCGGCTGTTCCACGAGCACATCAAGGTGGGACCCGAGGGCGCCTACGCGGGCGCGCTCGCCGCCATCGACATCGCGCTGTGGGACCTCAAGGGCAAGGCGCTCGGCCAGCCGGTGTGGAAGCTCCTCGGCGGCGCCTGGCGGCGCGCACTGCCGTTCTACGCCTCCATCGGCGGCAACGGCCAGCGGAGCGTGGACCAGGTGTGCCGAGTGGTGGAGGGCTGGCTCGAGGTGGGGCCGGGCCAGGTGAAGATCCGCTTCGATGCCGACAAGACGGCACGGGACGTCGATCTCGCCGGCGACATCGCCAAGGCCCGGGCCGTGCGCAGGCTGGTCGGCGACAGCTTCCCGCTCGCCTTCGACGCCAACAACGGCTACTCCGTCCAGGGCGCCATCCGCGTCGGCCGCGCGCTGGAGGAGCTCGGCTACGTGTGGTTCGAGGAGCCGGTGCAGCACTATCACGTGGAGAGCTTCGCGAAGGTCGCCGCCGCGCTCGACATCGCGGTCTCGGCCGGCGAGCAGGAGTACACGCTGCAGGGGATCAAGCGGCTCATCGAGGCCGGCGTGGACATCGTGCAGCCCGACATCGTGAAGACCGGCGGCTTCACGGGGCTCGGCGACATGGCGGCGCTGGCCCGCGCCTACGGCGTCGACCTGGTGCCGCACCAGACGCAGCCCTCGATCGGCCACACCGCCAACCTGCACTTCGTGGCGTCGCTGACGCACTCGCACCACCCGGCCGAGTACAACGGCCCGCGCGACGTCCAGGACGTGGTGTTCAAGACGCCGGTGCGGCCGGTGAACGGGAAGTTCACCCTCTCCGACGCGCCCGGGCTCGGGCTGGAGGTCGACGACAGTCAGCTGGACCAGCGCATGATCCGCTGGACCTCCTCGGCCGTCGGCGCGTGAGCTTCCTGCCCGGTGACGGTCGAGATCGGGCGCCCCGCCGTCGACGGGGCAGGGTGCCCGACCAGCCACCGGCGCCCGGCCCGCCGGCATCGCCGTCGACTCGGTGACTTGCGCACGTCGCCAGACTGGCGCAGGATTTGCCACTCAGCGCGTCCTGCGGTGAATCCTCGAACGGGGGGCGGACGATGAAGAAGAAGAGCAAGACGAAGGCACGGAAGCGGGTCGCGACGAAGGACCTGGCGCCCAGGGACGTCAAGCACGTCAAGGGTGGCGGTAGTGTCAGCGTCCGGAAGGCCGGCAAGGGCCAGCAGGACTACCTGGTCGTCAAGCTGAACGACATCCTGATCAGCGGCTAGCCGACTCAGCCGAGCAGGGCCTCCAGCGGCGTCGCGCGCTCGCCGAGGGCGTGAGCGACGGCGGGGTGCACGAGGCGCCCGCGCCAGACGTTCACGCCCTTGGCGAGGGCCGGATTGCGGCGGACCGCCGCCGTCAGGCCGCGTCCGGCCAGCTCCAGCACGTAGGGCAGGGTGGCGTTGGTGAGCGCGAAGGTCGAGGTGCGCGGGACCAGCGCCGGCATGTTGGCGACGCCGTAGTGGACGACGCCGGAGACGACATAGGTCGGGTCGAGCAGCGTCGTCGGCCGGATGGTCTCGATGCTGCCGCCCTGATCCACCGCCACATCGACGATGACCGAGCCCTCCTTCATGGTCGCCACCATCTCCTTGGTGACGAGCACCGGCGCCCGGGCGCCCGCCACCAGCACGGCGCCCACGAGAAGATCGGCCCGGCGGAGCACCTGGTCGATGTTGAAGCTGTTGGACATGAGCGTGATGACGCGGCCGTGGAAGAGATCGTCGACCGCGCGCAGGCGATCGAGGTTGATGTCGAGGATCGAGATGTCGGCGCCGAGGCCGAGCGCGATGCGGGCGGCGTTGATGCCGACGGTGCCGGCCCCCAGCACCACCACGTTGCCGGGCGGCACGCCGGGCACGCCGGCCAGCAGGATGCCGCGGCCGCCGTGCGCCTTGGCCAGGTAGAACGCGCCCTCCTGCACGGCGAGCCGGCCCGCCACCTCGCTCATCGGCGCCAGCAGCGGCAGGCTGCCGTCGGCGCGCTGCACGGTCTCGTAGGCGATGGCGACGATGTCGGCGGCCTCGAGCGCCTGCGCCAGCTCGGGGACCGCCGCCAGGTGCAGGTAGGTGAACAGCACCTGGCCCGCGCGCATCCGCGGGTACTCCTCGGGCAGCGGCTCCTTCACCTTGAGGACCAGCTCGGCCTGCGCCCACACCTCGTCCACCGCCGCCGCCGTCGCGCCCTCGCGCGTGTACTCCTCGTCGCGGATGCTGCTGCCGGCACCGGCGCCGCGCTCCACGACGACGCGGTGGCCGCCCTCGACCAGCGCGCGCACGCCGGCCGGCGTGAGCGCCACGCGCTCCTCGCCGGGCTTGATCTCGCGGGGGACTCCGATGATCACGACACGACCTCCTTGGCCAGGGCCCGGTGGAAGAAGCGGACCAGCCGGCCCTCGAAGCCCGGGCCCAGCTCGCCGTGGCGACCGCGGTCCATGAACTCGAACTCGGCCTTCGGATTGGTCGCCAGCGCCGCCCGGAGCCGCTCGGCGTGGCGGAAGGGGATCTGCTCGTCCTGGCGGCTGTGCACGAGCAGCACGGGTACCGCCACCCGCGCGGCGGCCTCGGCCGGCGACGGCCGCGTGATGTCGGCACCGAAGAGCAGGCGTGACCACATGAGCATCGCCTCCACGAACGGATAGCGGGCGAGCCACATCCACGCGTAGAGCTCGCGGCCGAGCGTCTTGAGGTCGGCGAACGGCGCGTAGGCGGCGATGGCGCGGATGCGCGGGTCTTCGGCGGCGGCGAGCAGGGCGACGGCGCCGCCGAGCGAGAAGCCGAACACGCCGATCGCGGTGGCGCCGCGGGCTTCCAGGAAGTCGAGCATGCGCTTGAGGTCCTCGCGCTCGCGGAACCCCAGCGTCGTGGCCCCGCCCTCGCTGTCGCCGAAGTAGCGCTGATCCACGAGGAGCGTGGCGAACTGTGGGGCCAGCGCGGAGGCGATCGGCAGCAGGTCGGCCTTCTCGGCGGGATACCCGTGCAGCAGGACCACCGCCGGCGCGCCCGGACGGGGCAGGAACCAGCCCGCCAGCCGCGCGCCGTCGTCGGCGCGGATGGTGACGTGCTCGACGGCGAGGCGGTAGTCGTGGGGCCTCAGCGGTACCGCGATGCGCGGCGGCCGGACGGCGAGCGCGAAGCTCGCCAGGCTGGCGAGCAGCAGGCCGCCCACGACGAGGCTCGCGTAGAGGGCCAGCTTCACCTCACGCCCTCCGGCGGCGTGCGATCACGCGGGGCGACCTCCTTGTCCGCGAAGGCGCGGAACGTCTCGGCCGCCGGGCGCTGGGCGTCGGTGAGGTCCAGGTCCATGCCGGTGTCGGGCGAGGGGCCCGGCGGCGCGCCCGTCGCTCGACCCGCGCGCGCGGATCGAGGACGGGCGCGGTGCGCCGGGGCGGGCTAGCCGTCGCGCCAGACCTCCTGCATGCGGCCGAAGTTGTAGATGGACTGGTGCGGCACGAAGTTCTTCACGTGCGGCCAGACGGTGAGGTAGTCGAGCCGCCAGCCGAGGATCGGCCGGGCGGCGTCCTGCTCGAGCTTCTTCTGGATCGCCCACACCTGGGCCAGCCGCTTCTTGGGGTCCGGCTCCTGCGACTGGGCCTCGATCATCTTCATGACCTGCTCGTCGCAGTACTGACTGTAGTTGCGCGCCGAGCCACAGGCGTAGTTCTCGTAGAAGTTGGCGTCGGGATCGTCGGGGCCGAGCCCCGTCAGGTTGGCGCCGATCTGGTAGTCGCCGCGCGTGGCCATGGCGTGCCACTGCGCGGTCTCGATCTGCTTGAGCGTGGCCTCGATACCGATCTGCTTCAGCTCGTTGATGACGAAGGAGGCCATGTCCACGTAGATGGCGATGGCCCGCGTGACCATCTCGACCTTGAGCGGATCTTGCGGCGTGATCTTCGCCTCGGCCAGGAGCTTCCGGGCGTGGGTCTTCATGTCGGCCGGCTTGCCGTAGCCGGGCAGGGTGGCGAGGTCCTTTTCGAGCAGGCCCCACACGCCGTGCGGCTTGGGCGCCATCGCCGCGCCCAGCATGGCACCGCCCTGGTGCACGGCCTGGATGAGGCCGCGGCGGTCGATGGCGTAGGAGACGGCCAGCCGGACCTTCGGGTTGTCGAAGGGCGGCTTCTTGATGTTCATGATGATGTTGTCGGTGACGTTGGTGCTGAAGGGCGTCACGATCAGCTTCGGCACCGCCGCCTTGAGCTGCTCGGCCGCCGTCTTGGTCGTCTCGCCCGGCATGGCGACGTCGAGCTGGCCGGCCTGCAGCGCGGCCGTCCGGGTGCCGCGCTCCTTGATGACGATGTACTTGAGCCCGTCCAGGTACGGGCGGCCCTTCACGAAGTAGTCGGCGTTCTTGACGTACTCGATGAACTCCCCCTTGCGCCACTCCTTGACCTTGAATGGGCCGGTCCCGACGCAGGCCGTCCGGTAGGAGGCGGGCGGGACGTGGGCGGCGTAGACGGGCGAGTAGCCGGATGCGAGCATCATGATGAGCGAGGGCTGCGGCCGCTTGAGGCGGAAGACGACGGTGTGCGCGTCGGGCGCCTCGACAGCCTCGATGTTGGCGTACCAGTCCTTGCGCGGGTTGATCCGGATCTTGCCCTCGGCGTCGGCGGCCCCCCGAATCATGTCGAACGTGAACTTCACGTCCTTCGAGGTGAACGGCTTGCCGTCGTGCCACTTGACGTCCTTGCGCAGGAAGAACACGAGGTTGCGGTAGTTGTCCTGCCAGGACCACTTCTCGGCCAGCTCGCCGATGATGGTGTCGACGCTCTCCTGCCGCTTGAGCGGATCGAAGTACACGAGATTGTTGAAGCACGGGCTCGCCGGGAACACGACCGAGATGGTTGACGTCTCGTGGATGGCGAAGCCCTGGGATAGATCCTCGCGCAGCATGACGTTGAGCGAGCCGCCCGACTTGGGCGTCGCGGATGTCTGACTCTCGGCCGGGCCCACGGCGAGGGCGCCACCGCCCAGGGCCAGCGCGAGCAGCACGGCAACAGCGGAACGGGACGATCGACGCATTTCGGGAATCCTCCTCGTTGTGGACTGCCTCAGCGCAACAGGGTCTCGGCAGCTTCCATCAGGGTTTCTGACAGTGTCGGGTGCGCGTGGATCGTGAGCGCCAGATCCTCGGCCAGCATCGCCGTCTCGACCGCCAGCGCCCCCTCGGCGATCAGCTCGCCCGCGCCGGGGCCGACGAGGCCGACGCCGAGCACCCGGCCGGTCTCCGGGTCGACCACGAGCTTGGTGAGCCCGTCGCTCCGCCCAAGTGTAGCCGCGCGGCCGGAAGCCGCCCACGGGAACTTCGCGACCTTCACGGCGCGCCCGGCGGCCTCGGCCTCTCGCTCTGTTAAACCGCACCAGGCCACCTCGGGATCCGTGAAGACGACGGCGGGGACCACGACGTTGTCGAAGGCCGACGGGCGGCCGGCGATCGCCTCGGCGGCGACCTTGCCCTGGCGCATGGCGCGATGGGCCAGCATCGGCTCGCCGGTGACGTCGCCCACGGCCCACACGTGGGGGTCGGCGGTCCGGCCGCGCGCGTCGGTCTCGACGAATCCGCGGTCGCTGAGGCGCGCCCGGGTGGCCTCGAGGCCGAGGCCCTGGCTTCGAGGTCGCCGGCCGACGGCCACCAGCACCCGGTCGAAGGTCGCGGCCTCGCCATCGCCCAGGCGCGCCTCGATCGCGCTGCCGGTGTCCCGCAGGTCGCCGACGCGCGTCGACAGGCGGATGGCCTTGAACGTGCGCTCGCAGCGCCGGGCCAGGTGCTGGACGAGGTCACGATCCGCGCCGGGCAGCAGGCCGTCGAGCATCTCGACCACCGTGACCTCGCTGCCGAGGGCGGCGTAGACCTGCCCCAGCTCGAGGCCGATGTAGCCGCCGCCGATCACCAGCAGCCGCGCGGGAACGTCGGGGACCTCGAGCGCGGCGGTCGAGTCCATCAGTCGCTCGGACTGAAGATCGACGCCGGGCAGGGGGCTGGGGGCCGAGCCGGTGGCCACGATGGCGTGCTTGAAGCGGATCTTCTGCGGCTCGTCGCCCTCCACGCGCAGGCTGCGCGAGTCCTCGAACACGGCCAGCCCACCGACGACCTCCACGTTCTTGCCGCGGGCCACCGAGGCCAGGCCACGCGCGAGCTTGCCGACCACGCGCTCGCTCTTCCACTTGCGCAGCGGATCGAGCGAGATCCGCGGCTCGCCGAAGTCGACGCCGAACTCCCGGGCCCGCTCGGCCTCGCTCAGCACCGCGGCGACGTGGAGCAGCGCCTTGGACGGAATGCAGCCCTCGAACAGGCAGGCGCCGCCCAGCCGCTTGGCGGCGTCCACCACCACCGCCTCCAGGCCGAGCTCCGCGCAGCGGAACGCCGCCGAGTAGCCTCCCGGCCCGCCCCCGACGACGGCGACGTCGACCTCGCGGACGAGGTCCCCCATCACCATCTCAGAGCCCGAGCAACAGGTCGTCGGGGTGCTCGAGCCGGCGGACGATGGCCGACGCGAAGCGGGCGCCGTCGGCGCCGTCGGCGACGCGGTGATCGAACGTCAGCGACAGCGGCAGCAGCAGGCGCGGCACGATGGCGCCGCCGCGCACCACCGGCTCCTCCCGCCCGCGCGCCACGCCCAGGATCGCGACCTCCGGGTAGTTGATGATCGGGATGGCGCCGGTGCCGCCGAGGGCGCCGATGTTGGTGACCGTGAAGGTGCCGCCGCGCAGGTCCTCCAGCGTGGCCTTCCCCTCGCGCACGCGAGCCGCCAGCAACCCCAGCTCGCGCTGCAGCTCGAGCAGCGGCTTGCCGTCCACGTCGCGGATCACGGGGACGATCAGGCCGCGCTCGGCCGCCACCGCCACGCCGAGATGAACGTAGCGCTTGACGATCAGCTCGCCGGCGGCGGGGTCGAGGCTCGCGTTGAAGTGCGGGTGCTCGCCGAGCGCCTGGGCGACGGCCTTGAGGATGAAGCTGGTCAGGGTCAGCGTGACGCCCCGCGCCTTGCCCGCCTCGAGGTTGCGCCGGATCAGCGCGTCGAGGTCGGTGATGTCGGCGCGGTCGAAGTGGGTGACGTGGGGGATCAGCGTCGCCGACAGCGTCATGCGCTCGGCGATCGTGCGGCGCAGGTGCGAGAGCGGCTGGCGCTCGATCGGACCCCACTGCTCGAACTTCGGCAACGGCGGCGGCTCGACGCCCACCCGGGCCAGGGGCCTGGCGACCGCGGCCGGCGCCGCCGGGGCCGGGCGCTCGGCCGGCGGTGTCGTCGCGCTCGCCGCGGCGGCGTTCGTCGCCGCGCGCACGTCGTCGTCGGTCACGCGTCCGCCCGGGCCGCTGCCGGGCACGCCGCGGAGATCCACGCCCAGCTCGCGGGCCAGCCGGCGCGTCGACGGCGTCGCCGGCACCGGCCCCTCGCGTCGCGCCGGCGGCGCCGGCCTGGCTTGCCCACCGTCGGTGGCGCCGGTCCTGGGCGCCGGCGCGCCGTCACCGAAGCTCACGAGCACCTGGCCGACCTTCACGGTCTGGCCCGGCCGCACGTGGATCTTCTCGACGCGTCCGCCCACCGGCGAGGGGATCTCGACCGTCGCCTTGTCGGTCTCGACCTCGAGCAGCGGCGCGTCCTCGCGCACGACCTCGCCCTCGCGCACGAGCACCTGGCGGATCTCCGCCTCGGTCAGGCCCTCGCCGAGATCGGGCAGCGTGAAGTCATGCGCCATGGCTATTGGAGCTCCAGCAGGATCATGTCTCGTGCCACGACCATCAGAAGGAGAGGGTTTCGCGGGAGGCCGCGAGCACGCGCGCGAGGTCGGGGACGTTGGCCTTCTCGCGCGCGAAGCCGGGGAACGGTACGTCCCACGCCGTCACGCGGGCGATCGGTGCCTCCAGTGACAGGAAGGCGCCGTCCATGATCGAGGCGGCGATCTCGGCGCCGGGCCCGAAGCTGCGCGGCGCCTCGTGCACGATGACGGCACGACCGGTCTTCTGCACGGAGGCCACGACCGTCTCGCGGTCGAGCGGTGAGATCGTCAGCAGGTCGATCACCTCGGCCTGCACGCCGTCCTCCTCGGCCAGCGTGTCGGCCGCCTCGCGGGCCAGGCGCAGCATGGCGCCGTAGGCGATCAGCGTGAGATCACCCCCCTGGCGCACCACCTGGGCGCGGCCGATCGGCAGCGTCTCGATCTCGTCGGGCACGTCCTCCTTGGCCGCGTGGTAGAGGCCCTTGTGCTCGAAGAAGATGACGGGATCGGGATCGCGGATGGCGCTGACCAGCAGCGCGCGGGCGTTGCGCGGGCCCGAGGGTATCACCATCTTCAGCCCGGGGATGTGAGCGTAGAACTGTTCCTCGGATTCCGAGTGGTGCTCCAGCGCGCGGACGCCGCCGCCGTACGGCATGCGGATCACCATCGGCACGTGGAAGCGGCTCTGCGTGCGCATGCGGTAGCGCGCGACGTGATTCTCGATCTGGTGAAAGCACTGGAACGCGAAGCCCGAGAACTGGATCTCGCACACGGGCTTGAGACCGTAGAGCGCCATGCCCACCCCGGCGCCGATGATCGCCGCCTCGGCCAGCGGGCTGTCGATCACGCGCTTGGAGCCGAACTTACGGTGCAGGTCCTCGGTGACGCGGAACACGCCGCCGTCGACGCCGACGTCCTCGCCCATGATCAGCACGTCTTCGTCGCGCTCCATCTCCTGGAGCAGCGCCAGGTTCAGCGCCTTGACGAGGTTGAGCTTGGCCATTTATCGGAGGGTCCAGCCCGGATCGAAGCGTGGGTGGCGGGCGATAGGCACGGGTGGCTCCGTTGACTACCGTCGGGTCGCGCGCTGCCCGCGCATCGGGGGGGACGGCGGGTCGGGGGGGGCGCTGGCCGCCTCGCGATCGCCGCTGCTCAGGCGCTCGGCCACCGCGGTGCGCTGGGCCTCCAGGTGGACCGGCCGCTCGCCGTAGGCGTGATCGAACATCGTGAGCGGGTCGGGGGCGCCCACGGCCTCGAAGCGCTGCACCGCGGCGGCAATCTCCGCGTCGATCGCCTCGGCCAGACCGTCCTCCAGCAGGTTCTTCTTCTGGAGATACGCGCCAAAGCGCGTGAGCGGGTCCTTGCGCTCCCACGCCTCGACCTCTTCGGCCGAGCGGTACTTGGTGGGATCGTCGGCGGTCGTGTGGACGCCGAGGCGGTACGTCACGCACTCGATGAGCGTGGGGCCGTCGCCCGCCCGCGCCCGCTCGACCGCCTCGCGGCACGCCGCGTAGACGGCCAGGACGTCGTTGCCGTCCACCTGCAGCCCGGGGAGACCGTACGCCAGCGCCTTCTGGGCGATGGTGCGCGAGTGCGTCTGCTTCTTGAGCGGCACCGAGATCGCCCACTGGTTGTTCTGCACGACGAAGACCGCCGGCACGTGCCAGACGCCCGCGAAGTTGAGGGCCTCGTGGAAGTCGCCCTCGGAGGTGGCGCCGTCACCGCAGAACGCCATCACCACCGCGTCGTCGCCGCGATACTGGGCGGCGTAGGCGAGGCCGACGGCGTGGGGGAGCTGCGTGGCGACCGGGATCGTGATGGGCAGGTCGTTCTGGCCGGGCGCGGGCTGGCCACCTTCCAGGTAGCCGGCGTAGAGCATCAGGAGCTTCTCGATCGGCCACCCGCGCCAGAGCATGGCCGCGGTCTCGCGGAACGACGGCACCATCCAGTCGCTCGGCCGCAGCGTCATGACGGCGCCGACCTGCGAGGCCTCCTGGCCCTTGATCGGCGCGAACGTCCCGATCCGGCCCTGCCGTTGCAGGCGGATCATGCGCTCGTCGAGCCTGCGGCCGAGCAGCATCCCGCGGTACAGGCGCTTGAGGTCGTCGGGGGAAATCGCGGGCTCGAGCGAGGTGTCGAGGGTCCCGTCGCTGTCGAGGATCGACAGGTGTTCGACCTGGAAGCGCGGCTCGAGGATCGTTCGCGGCATGGCAGTCTAGGTAGGAGCCATTGTACCTTGCTGCCCGAGCCGGGTGCCCGTCGACCCGAGTGCTCGTCGCTAGCGCGTCAGCTCGCCCTCCAGCTCGGCGATGCTCGCGGCCACGATGTCCACGAGCTTGTCGACTTCCTCGCGGGTGATGCAGAGCGGCGGGGCCAGGCGCACGACCTGGCCGCGCGCGTAGACGATCGCGCCGCGCTCCCACGCCTTGCGGTCGAGCTTCGCGACCTCGGCGCCGTCGAGCGGGCGGCCGGAGCCGTCGGGGGCCACGAGCTCCGCGCACACCATGAGGCCGCGTCCGCGCACCTCGCCGACGATCCGGCTCTTGCCGACCGCTTGCGTGACGCCTTCCAGCAGGCGGGCGCCCATCGCCTCGGCGTTGGCGACGAGGTTGTCCGTCTCCATGATCTTGAGATTCGCCAGCCCGGCGGCGCAGGCGACCGGATGCGCCGCGTACGTGTTGGGGTGGACGTTCTCCTGCTTGGCGTCCTCGGGGAACGCGTCGGCGAGCTTGCGCCGGGCGATGGCCGCCGACAGCGGGATGTAGCCGGAGGTGATGCCCTTGGCGACGGACATGATGTCCGGCGCGATGCCGTCGTGCTCGACGGCGAACCAGCGACCGGTGCGGCCGAACCCCGTGATGACCTCGTCGGCGATCAAGAGGACCTCGAGGTCGTCACAGATCTTGCGGACGGCCCTCAGCCAGCCGATGGGCGGCATGATGAAGCCGCCCGACGAGATCACCGGCTCCATGATCACCGCGGAGACCGTGTCGGGTCCTTCCTTCTCGATGGCCTGGCGCAGCTCGCGCGCGCGCCGTTCGACCAGCTCGGCGTCGGTGCCGGTGCCGCGGTCGCGGAACGGGTACGGCGGCTTGACCTTGGCAAAGCCGGCCGGCTGCAGCGGCGCGTAGGCGCCGACCATGTGCGGCAGCCCGCAGACGGCGAAGGTGCCCATGGTGGCCCCGTGGTAGCCGCCCTCCAGCGAGATCACCTTGTGCTTGTCCGCCTTGCCCCTGGCCAGCCAGTAGTGCCGGGCCATCTGCATCGCGCGCTCGTTGGCCTCTGACCCGCTGACCGCGAACATCGTGTAGTCCAGGTCGCCCGGCGTCAGCGTGGCGAGCTTGGCGGCCAGCTCCGCGGCCGGCCGGTTCGAGAACTGGCGCGTGGTGGGGTAGTACGCCAGGCGCACCGTCTGCTCGGCGATGGCCTCGGCGATCTCGCGCCGCCCGTGGCCGACGTTCACGACCGCCAGCCCCGCGAAGCCGTCGAGCAGCTTCGTGCCCTTCTCGGTCCACACCCACACGCCCTCGGCCCGATCGATGACGAGATCCTCGTCGGGCAGCCAGCCGTGGTCCTGCGTCTTGTGCGTCCACAGATGCTTGATGGCGTCGGGGTTGGTCGTCATGCGGGTACTCTACCTCTGGCCCAGCACTCCCGCAGGGCTTTCAGTCGCCGCACTCGCCTGGTTCCCGGCGTTCGCTCCCGCGGCCTGTCCCGGGCTTGCGCTGGGGGCGGCACTTTGTTTCGAGAGCGCGCTCATCCGCGCGAGCTGGGCGCGGGTTCTGGCCAGATCCGCCAGAGCCTTCGTCAATGTGGCCGAGACGTGCTCGTGCCGCTCGTCGGACGTGCGTATCTCGTCGCGCAGCCACGCCTGCGTCTTCCAGAGCTCGCCGTTGGTCTTCCCGAGCGTCCAGCTCAGTTCCTCCACCTGGTGGCCCCACAGCGCGTAGCCCAGGACGAGACCACCCAGGACACCTGCGACACCGACGAGGGCCGTCTTCATAAACCGCATGGTGCGCCTCCCACGGCCCAGACCCTGCAAGGAGCGTGCGGAGCCCGGGGGCCTCGAGACGGGGTCTGCGGCCCGGTTCCGCCGCGAGGGACGCACAATGGTTGCCCACCCTGCGCAAGGATGTTTCGTGGGCAAGGCGAGCGGGCGGGCCGGCCGGACTCCTGTATCATCCGCCCCATGTTCATCGTCGGGATCGACGTCGGCGGCACCTTCACGGACCTCACCGCGGTCGACGACGCCACCGGCCGCGTGGTCGTTACCAAGGTTCCCTCGCGCCCGCGCAACGAGGCGGCCGCCGTGCTGGAGGGCCTCGCCGCCCTCGGGATCGCCCCGCGCGACGTGCGGCGGCTGGTCCACGGCACGACCGTGGGCACCAACGCCGTTCTCGAGCGGCGCGGCGCTCCGGTGGCCGTGCTCACCACCATCGGCTTTCGGGACTTGATCGAGATCGGCCGCACCAAGCGCAATATTCCCGCGCTGTTCGTGCCGACCTTCGTGCGGCCCAAGCCCGTGGTCGAGCGCAAGCGTCGCTTCGAGGTCGCCGAGCGCCTGGCGGCCGACGGCTCGGTGCTGGTGCCGCTCGACATCGCCAGCGTGGAGCGGGCGCTCGACGCCGCGGTGGAGTCGGGTGCGGAGGCGATCGCCGTGTGCCTGCTCCACGCCTATCTCAATCCGGCGCACGAGCGGATCATCGCCGACACCGCCAAGGGCCGGTGTCCGGGGGTGCCGGTCTCCTGCTCGGCCGACGTGGTGGCGGAGTACCGCGAGTTCGAGCGGTTCTCGACGACGGTGCTCAACGCCTACCTGCAGCCGCTGATGGACGGCTACCTGAGTGGCCTCGAGCAGCAGCTTCGCGCCGTCGGCTACGCGCACGGCGTGCTCACCGTGGCCTCCAGCGGCGGGATGATGACGACCGAGACGGCCCGCCGCCTGCCCATCAAGACGATCTTCTCGGGCCCGGCCGGTGGTGTGAGCCAGGCGTGCTTCATCGGCGATACCACGGGCGTGCGCGACCTCATCACCTACGACATGGGGGGGACGTCGACCGACGTCTGCCTCGTGCGCGACCTCACGCCGCTGGCCACCTCCGACGGCATGGTCGGCGCGTTCCCGGTGAAGGTCCCGCAGATCGACATGCACACCGTCGGCGCCGGCGGCGGCTCGCTGGCCTGGCTGGACCTGGATGGCAGCCTGCAGGTCGGCCCGCGCAGCGCCGGCGCCACGCCGGGGCCGGCCGCCTACGGCCTCGGCGGCACCGAGCCCACGGTGACCGACGCCAACGTGGTGCTCGGCCGCATCGGCACCACGCGCCGGCTGGGCGGGAGCATCACGCTCGACGCCGGGCGCGCGCGAGCGGCGGTGACCGGGCTGGCCACGCGCATGGGGACGATCACGGTGGACGCGCTGGCCGAGGGCATCGTGCGCATCGCGGTGGCGCGCATGACCTCCGCCATCCGCGAGATCTCGATCCAGCGCGGCCACGACCCGCGCGACTTCACGCTGGTCGCCTTCGGCGGTGCCGGGCCGATGCACGCCCTCGCGCTGGCCGACGAGATCGGGATTCCGCGCGTGCTGGTGCCGCGGCATCCGGGCAACTTCTCGGCGCTGGGCCTGCTGGCCTCCGACATCAAGCACGACGAGGTGCGCACCCGCGTGGGTCCGCTGCGGGAACGGTGGCCGCTGCTCGCCGGTCTCTTCGCGGAGATGGAGGGCGGCGTGCGGCGCCAGCTGGAGCTGGAGGGCTTCGACGCCGGCCAGCAGCGCATGCGGCGCTCGCTCGACCTGCGCTACCGCAGCCAGGCGTTCGAGCTGAACCTCGAGCTGGGCGACGAGCCGCTGGCCGCGGTCGAGGCCGCGTTCCACCAGCGCCACCAGGCGATGTACGGCCACGCCGATCCAACGGCCCCGATCGAGCTGGTCAACGCGCGGCTCAGCGCTTACGGCGTCGTGGCCAAGCCGGCGACCGAGCGCCACCACGGCGCCGCCGTCTCGCTGGACGCGGCGCTGATCGAGCGCCGGCCCGTCCGGTTCGACGGGGCCTCGCACGACTGCCCCGTGTGGGAGCGCGAGCGCCTGCCCGGGGACGCCGAGCTGCGTGGCCCGGCCATCGTCGAGGAATTCGGCGCGACCACCGTGGTGCCGCCCGGGTGGCAGGGCACGGTCGACGCGTACGGCAACCTGAGGTTCGAACGGCCATGATCGATCCCATCACGCTCGAAGTGATCCGCGAGACGCTGGTGTCCACCGTGCGCGAGATGCGCGTCACGCTGGTGCGCACGGCGTACTCCTCCATCCTCTACGAGGGCGAGGACTTCTCCTGCGTCCTCATGGACGGTGACGCCCAGCTCGTGGCCATGTCGAAGGGCGCCGACCACCCGCTGCACATCGTGCCGATCAGCTGGTCGATGAAGTCCGTGCGCGAGAAGTTCGGCGACGACATCCATCCGGGCGACCTGTTCCTGCACAACGATCCGTACACGGGCGGCACCCACCTCAACGACGTGGCCCTGATCCATCCGCTGTTCGTCGACGGCCGGCTCTTCGTGTTTCCGGTCGTGCGCGCGCACTGGGGCGACGTCGGCGGCATGAGCCCGGGAAGTCTGTCCGGCGGCGCGACGGAGATTTTCCAGGAGGGTGTGCGCATCCCGCCCATCCGCGTCGTGGAGCGGGGACGGCCCAACGAAGCTGCGCTCGATCTGATCTTCGCCAACATGCGCGGCCCCCGCGAGCGCCGCGGCGATTACCACGCGATGATCGGCACCTGCCGCAAGGCCGCCGAGCGGGTCGAGGGCCTGGCCGCGCGCTACGGCGCCGGCACCGTGCGGGCCGCCGTCGCCGAGCTGATGGATCGTGCGGAGGGCCGCATGCGCCGCGCCATCGCCGCGCTGCCGGACGGCGAGTATCGCTACGAGGCGCACCTGGAAAGCGGGCGCGAGCGGCTGGAGCCGCTCACGGTGCGCGCGCGGGTCGCCATCGCCGGCGACGCGATCACCGTGGATCTCACCGGCACCTCGCCGCAGACGGCGGGCCCGACCAACGTCGGTCCGGCCATGGCGCCGACCGGCGCCTTCACGATCATCAAGTCGTTCCTCGATCCCGGCTCCGATGTGAACTCCGGCGCCTTCCGGCCGCTCACGGTCATCACGCCGCCCGGCACGATCGTCAACGCGGATCCCCCGGCGCCGTGCGGCGGCATGGTCGAGGTGAAGTACTGCGTGGAGACCGCAGTGCAGGGGGCGCTGGCCCAGGCGCTCGAGGGCAAGGTCGCCGGCGACCTCAAGGGCGGCGGCAACCACTGCTACGTCGGCGGCCCCGATCCGCGAACGGGCGAGACGTTCATCTTCTACGAGTACCCGGCCGGCGGCACCGGCGGCTTCGAGGGCGGCGACGGCAGCAACACCGTGCGCGCGTGGACCGAGAGCGACATGACCACGCTGCAGCCGATCGAGGCGATCGAGCAGCTCTACCCGGTGCGCGTGGAGGCGACCTCGCTGCGCGAGGACTCCGGCGGCCCCGGCCGGTGGCGCGGCGGCCTCGGGCTCACGCGCGCCGTGCGCATCCTGGCGCCGCACACGCGGTTGTCCGTGCTGGCCGAGCGAGCCGTGCTCCCACCCTTCGGTGTGTGCGGCGGCGCCGCCGGCGCGACCAATCGGTTCTGGATCCGACGCGACGAGCAGCCGATCCAGCCCTCGCCGCTGCCGGGCAAGGTCAGCGCGTTCCCGGTCGAGACCGACGACGTGCTCTTGATGGAGAGCTCGGGCGGTGGCGGCTTCGGCGATCCGCTCGAGCGCGATCCGGCGATGGTCGTCGCCGATCTCGCCGAAGGCTACGTCACGCCCGCGGCGGCCGAGGCGATCTACGGGATCGCACTGACGAACGGCGCGGTCGACGCCGGGGCCACGGCCGCGCGCCGGGCGCAGCTGCGTGCGGCCCGCCGCCGTGTGCTCCTGCGCGCAGCGGCCGACGTCGAGGCGGCCCGGGGCCGGGCGATCCGCGTGGACGAGACGACCGCGCGAGCGCTGGGTGTGGGGCCGGGCGGCGTCGTGGAGCTGGTGAATCCGCGCGGTGCGCCACTGCGCGCCTGGATCATCGGCCTCCTGCCGGGCAACGGAGGCCGCGCGGAGATTGCCCCGGCGGCGCTCGGCATGCTGGCTCTTGCCGACGGCGCCGAGGTGGAAGTGCGCGCCGTCCACTCCGGCGCGCTCGGAGGCTGACAATGAGCCCGGGAGGTGAGGCCATGGACGGACACGGCCACAGTCACGGCGTGGTCGATCCCTCGATCGCCTCCACCACGCGGGGCCTGTGGGCGCTGAAGTGGTCGTTCGCCGGCCTGATGGTGACGGCGCTGGTCCAGGTCGTCGTGGTCGTCCTGTCCGGGAGCGTCGCCCTGCTCGCGGACACCATCCACAACTTCGCGGATGCCGCGACCGCCATCCCGCTCGGCATCGCGTTCCTGCTAACGCGTCGTGCGGCCAGCCGTCGGTTCACGTACGGCCTGGGCCGTGTGGAGGACTTCGCCGGGCTCGTCATCGTGCTGACGATCGCGGTCAGCGCGGGCATCGCCGGCTACGAAGCGGCCAGGCGGCTGATCCAGCCGCAAACGGTCGAGCTCCTGTGGGCGGTCATGGCGGCCTCGGTCATCGGCTTCCTGGGCAACGAGGCGGTGGCGATCTTCCGCATCCGGGTCGGCAAGCAGATCGGCAGCGCGGCCTTGGTCGCCGACGGCTACCACGCCCGCGTCGACGGCTGGACGAGCCTGGCGGTCTTGCTCGGCGCCGTCGGGGTGTGGGCGGGCTACCCGCTCGCCGATCCGATCGTCGGCGTCCTGATCTCCGCGGCCATCGTCGCCATCGTCTGGCAGTCGGCCCGCGTGGTGGTGGTCCGCATGCTCGACGGCGTGGACCCCGCGATCGCCGACGAGATCGTCCACGCGGCGGGACACGTCCCCGGGGTCGAAGAGGTGACCGACGTGCGCGCCCGCTGGATCGGCCATCGCCTGCACGCCGACGTGAGCGTCACGGTGCCGGGCGGGCTGTCCGTGGCGGACGGCCACGACGTCGCGCGCGCCGTCCGCCATCAACTGCTCCACCACTTGCCGCATCTGGGCCGGGTGATGGTCCACGTGGATCCCTACGGGCAGGGCGGCGAGCGGCATCACCGGATCGGCGAGCATGCGCACGACGGCATGCCGGCCCATTCGCACGAGTAGGCCGTCGGCGCGGCCTTGCGCATTCGCCCCCGTCCGGTGAGACTGGGCCTCACCCCAGGAGGCGGCGTATGAAGGTGGCGGTGGCGGGCAAGGGCGGCGCGGGGAAAACGACGATCGCCGGCACACTGGCGCGCGTCATCGCCGATCGCGGCCACCGGGTGGTGGCGATCGACGACGACAGCAATCCGAATCTGGCCTTGACGGTCGGCGTCGACCCTGCGTCGGCGTCGAAGTTCCCCGGCATCCCGCGTGACATGCTCGAGGAGCGCAAGGACGCGGAGGGCGCGACGCGCCTGGAGCTGGCCATCCCCGCCGAGGACTTCATCGACCGCTTCGGCGTGCCCGTCCGCGACCGGCTGACGCTGCTGGTCATGGGCCAGCCGAATCACGGCGGCTCGGGCTGACTGTGCCGGGCCCACGCCACCGTGCGTGGCGTGCTGGGCGGCCTGGTGGCCGGCACCTCGCGGATGACGATCGTCGACCTCGAGGCGGGGCTCGAGCACCTCAGCCGGGGGACGGCGCGTCACGTGGAGACCCTGCTCATCGTGGGCGAGCCGTACTTCAAGTCGCTGGAGACGGCCAGCCGGTCGTTCGCGCTCGCGAAAGACCTCGGCATCGCGCACGTCCGCATGGTCGCCAACAAGGTGCGCACGCCGCGTGACGAGGCGACCGTGCGCGAGTTCGCGGCGCGGCACGGACTGCCGATCGCGGCGGTGGTGCCCTACGACGAGGCGGTGGTGGCCGCGGACGAGCGGGGGATGGCGCTGATCGAGTACCAGCCGGCCGCGCCCAGCGTCGCGTCGATCCGCCGGCTGGCCGACGATTTGATGGCGGCGGAGGTTTCGTAGGCCAGGTTACGAGCCCGTCAGCCGCCGCGCCCGCGGATCCAGTAGGTCGTTCAGCGCATCCCCCAGCAGATTCAAACCCAGCACCGCCAGCGCGATGGCGGCGCCCGGGAACAGCGCCATCCACCACGCCACGCGCAGGAAGCGCTGCGCGTTGTTCGCGAGGTACCCCCAGCTGATGGCGTGGGGATCGCCGAGACCGATGAAGCCGAGACCGGCCTCCATCAGGATGACGGTGCCCGCATTCACCGACACCACCACGACCGCCGCCGGCAGCGCGTTGGGCAGCACGTGGCGCGCCAGCACGCGAGAAGCCGGGGCCCCGAGCGCGTGCGCCGCCTCCACGAACTCACGGCGCGCCAGTGACAGCGTCTCCGCCCGCACGACCCGGGCGATCGCCGGCCACGAGGTGAGGCCGAGCACCAGCACCAGCCGGTCCAGGCCCGGCCCGAAGAGCGCGATGACGAGCACGGCCAGGAAGAAGCGCGGCACGACCTGCACGAACTCCGTCAGACGCATGAGCACGTCGTCGGTGGTGCCGGCCCGGTACCCGGCCACCGCGCCGAGCGTCACGCCGATCGTCGCGGCCAGGAGCGTGACGCTGAGCACCACCAGCAGCGACGTCCGCGCGCCGTGAACGATACCGGCCAGCACGTCGCGGCCGAGGTCGTCAGTACCCAGCGCGTGGGCCCGCGAGGGCGGCGACAGCGGCGGGGCGACGGAGGCGAAGGGGTCCACCGGCGCGATCGCCCCGGCGAAGAGCGCGACGATCACCAACGCCAGTGTCAGGACGATCCCCACGGCGCCACCCGTGAGACGCCGGTCACTCGTAGCGAACGCGCGGGTCCAGCCAGGCATAGGCGATGTCGGTCAGCAGGTTGGTGGCGATGACGGCGATGGACACGAGCACGAACAGCCCGAGCAGAACGGGGATGTCGCGGGTGAGGATCGACGACAGCATGAGCTGGCCGAGACCGGGCCAGGCGAAGACCGTCTCCACCAGGACGGCGCCCGTGAAGAGCATGCCCACCCGGCCGCCGATGACCGTCACCACCGGCAGCAGCGCGTTGCGCAGGGCGTGCCGGATGACGGCGTGCTCCGAGAGCCCCTTGGCCCGCGCGGTGCGCGCGTAGTCCGTGCCCAGCGCCTCCAGCACGCCGCTGCGGGTGAGCCGCGTCGTCAGCGCCAGCTCGCCGGCGGCCAGCACGAGGGCGGGCAGCGCCAGGTGATGGAGGACGTCGAGCGCGTAGCGCCACCCGGTCCCCGCCTGGCGCGGGTCGGTGAAGCCCTGGACGGGGAACAGGCCCGTCCCGAGCGCCAGGGTAATGGCGGCAAGCTGCGCGAGCCAGAACGACGGGGTGGCGTGCCCCAGCAGCGCCGCCGTCCGCACCGCCAGGTCGGCCGGGCGATCGGCCCGGTGCGCAGCGAGGACGCCGAGGAGGATGCCGGCGAGGCTCGAGAGCACGAGCGCGGTCCCCATGAGCAGCAGCGTGGCCGGCAGGCGCTCCGCCACGACGTGGGCGACCGGGCGGCCGTGCACGAACGACTGGCCGAGATCGCCGCGCACCACGCTCGTCACGTAGGTCAGGAGCTGCTCGGGCAGGGGACGGTCGAGACCGAACTTGGCCCGGATGAACGCGTAGTAGGCGGCGTCGCCGTGCTCGCCGCCGAGAGCGACGACCGGGTCGCCGGGCGCGGTGTGGATGACGACGAAGGCGACCAGCAGGATGCCCCCCACCGCCGGGACGACTTGCAGGAGACGTCGCAGCAGGTAGCGGGCGCTCACGCGCGACTACCGCTTACAGAAGGCGGCCTCCGCGAAGAGCCCGGTCCAGGCCTTGAAGCCGCCGCAGCGCGTCGCCCAGGCGCGGGTCGTCGGCGTTTCCACCAGCCAGACGTAGGGCAGGTCCTGGGCGACGATCTCCTGGATCTGGCGGTAGATCGCGCTGCGACGGTCGCGCTCGACCGTGCGGCTGGCCTGGTCGAACAGCGCGTCGACCTGTTCGTTGCGGTAGGCGGCGGCGTTGGTGAACGGGGCGGTGCCGATCTGGGACGAGTGGTACATGCGGCGCACGCCGATCTCCGGGTCGGGTCCGTTGCAGTAGGAGATGACGTTGGTGTCGAACGCGCGGTTCTTGAAGACCGTGGGCGCGAACACGGAGGGCTCGAGCGGCCGCTGGGTCACCTCGATCCCCACCGCGCCCAGGTGCTGGCGCATCAGCTCGCCGTACTTGGCGAACGCGGGGAAGTGTAGGAAGTCGATGGCCAGGCGCGTGCCGTCGGCGACGCCGGCCAC
This sequence comes from uncultured Candidatus Rokubacteria bacterium, assembly GCA_963743355.1. Taxonomy (GTDB): domain Bacteria; phylum Methylomirabilota; class Methylomirabilia; order Rokubacteriales; family CSP1-6; genus AR5. The sequence continues at coordinate 797,323 of CAVUPM010000001.1, read as the reverse complement.
GCCGCGGGCCACCCGGACTGTCCCCTGCTCCCTCTTCCAGCCGGCGGCGTCCAGCAGCCGCTCGGCCTCCGCCCGGTCGAACGGCGGCAGGCTCAGGCTCTGGGCGTGAGCCCAGGCCATCTCGCTCGAGATCGGGGCCGTCGCCACCCGGCCCTCGCCGAAGAGAATCTGCTTCAGGAAGGCCTCGCGGTCGAGCGCCCGCGCGATGGCCCCCCGCACCCGCACATCTTTGAAGACCGGGCGGTCGAGGTTGAAGCTCACCGTCATGATGCAGTTCGACCCGCCCGGGTGATAGGACGTCTGGGCCGTCCGGAAGCGGGCATCGGCCTTCAGCCGGGCCTGGTGAGGGCCGGGGACGCCCCAGAGGAAATCGACCTCGCCGTTCTCCAGCGCCAGCACCTGGGTGCCGGGGTCGGGAATGACGCGCGTCACGATCTCGTCCAGGTACGGCAGTCCCGGCTTGAAGTACGCCGGGTTCTTGGCCAGGCGGATCTCGGCGCCCTTCTTGTACGACACCGCCTTGAAGGCTCCAGTGCCGATCGGGTTGACGTTGGCCGGGTTCGTCTGCGGATCGGTGCCCTGGTAGACGTGGCGGGCCACGATGGGCGCCTCGGTGGCGTCGAGCTGCAGGAGCAGGGGCGCGTAGGGCTGCTTGAACCGGAAGACCACCGTGCGGTCGTCGGGCGCGTCGATGCCGGCCAGCGCGCCGCCCATCGAGGCCTTGGTGCGGGCGTGGAACTTGAGCAGCACCTCCTCGAAGGTGAACTTCACGTCGGCCGCGGTGAAGGGCTTGCCGTCGTGCCAGGTGACGCCGTCGCGCAGGCGGAATCGATAGACGGCGCCGCCCTGCTCGATCGTCCAGCTCTCGGCCAGATCGGGCACGGGGTCGCCGCGCTCGTCCCGCCCGAGCAGGCCGTTGTAGATCAACTCGGAGGCGGTGTGGGTGGCGCCGCTGGTCGTGATGGCCGGGTTGAGGTGACCGGGGTCAGCGTTGACGGCGACGACAAGGGTGCCGCCGCGGGAGGGGCTGTCCTGCGCCGGGACCGGGGTCGCCCACGCGAGGATCAGAAGGACCGAGACGAGTGTGGCGCGGTGTCTGCGCATATCGGCCTCACGGTGTCGGGTCGTCGGTTCGCCGCCTCGAACGTGCTTCGAAGGATCGAAGTATCACCGACACGCGCACCCGACGCAAACGTCAGCGGCGGGTTACCGGCGGCCGCGGCGGAGGAAGTCGGTGAGGATCCCGCAGAGCTCCCGGCCGCGCGGCGTCAGCGAGTACTCGACGCGCGGCGGGGTCTCGGGATAGACGGTCCGGGCGATCAGCCCCGCCTTCTCCAGGTCGCTGAGGCGGGCGGCCACCGTGGAGGAGCTGACGCCGCCCAGGCGGCTGCGCAGCTCGGTGAAGCGGATGGTGCGGCGGTTGGCGATGAGGCTCAGCAGGCCGAGAGCATAGCGGCGGCCGATCAGCTTGGCCAGCGGGGTCGCCGGGCAGAGGCAGTCGCCGTCGTGCAGGGCGGCGCCGCAGCCGCAGGCGGCGGTGATCACACCGCCTCGCGGCACTCGCCGCCCCGCTGGCAGTCGCAGGCGGCCGAGCCGCACTGGCCGTGGGCGTGCCGGGCCAGGTAGGGCTCGAACTCGTCCAGGAACCGGCGCCGGCCCTCCCGCACGCCCAGCGGTGTGAGCCGATAGCGGATCGGGTCGGCCAGCGCCTCGGTGTAGCCGTCCTCGACGAGCTGGCCGAGCGTGCGGTGCACGGTCGCCTCGTCGCCGGCGAAGCGCAGGATGTCCGCGGGCGCCACGTCGGGCCCGAAGCCCTCCCCGTGCAGCCAGAACATGATCTGGAGGATCTCGTCGCGCCGCTTCAGATCTTCCACGGAACCGGCCGCCGGCGGCTCGCCGAGCAGACGGCGGATGTGCCCGAGCGCGGTGTCCACGGCGGCCTGCACGGCGGGGGTGAGGGCGGTCATCAGCTCGTCCACCTCGGCCGGCTCGCACCCCACGATGAACACCTCGCCGGGCAGGGCGCCGAGCGCCTTGGCCACCGAGAGCGCGCGGGCCGGAACCGCCAGGTGCAGGTCCACCTCCGCCGCCGACTCGACGGACTCGACGGCGGTGACGTACACCGTCCCCGGCGCGCCGCCCCGGGTCATCGCGTCCACGATGACCAGGCGGTCGTAGGGGGTGAGCAGCTCCTGCGCGAGCCGGATGCCGGCGGTGCCGACTTCCATGAGATCGACGCCGGGCCGCGGCTCGAGCTCGCCCAGGCGCCGGACGACCTCGACGCCGAAGCCGTCGTCGCCGCGTAGCACGTTACCGAACCCCGCGATCAGCGTGCGCATGACTCAGTCCCTGGCGGCGGGCTCGACGTCGACCGCGACGCGGACCTCGTCGTTCTCGACGGCGACCGGAAGGACGGCGAGACGCTCAGCCCCGCCGTCCATGCGGTGCCCTGTGCGCACGTCGTAGCGGCAGCCGTGCCAGCTGCAGCGCAGCTCGGCGCCCTGCAGCGTGCCGAAGTGCAATGGCAGCGGCGTGTCGCCGCACCGGTCGGCGACCGCATGGAAACGGCCCTCGACGTTGGCGACCACGATCCCGTGCCCGTCGATCTCCACCGCCTTCATCGCGCCACTGGGGACCTCCGCCGCCGCGCACGCGTGGCGGTACACCGGGCGGTGAACGGGACGCAGGCCGCCGACCTGTAAGAGCACGGGCGCCGGCTGAGCGGATGGCCGGTCGCCGAGCACCAGCTCCTGGAAGCCGATCAGCCCCGCGCGCAGCGCTTCCTCGAGATCGTGGCGCGCCGCCTCGACGGCGATCGCGCCGCCGGCGAGCCCGTGGAGCCTGACGTAGACGGCGCCCCCAACGACCTCGGCCAGCTCCACGTCGATACCGTGATCGTGCAGGTGACCGCGCACCGTGTCGAGCGCCTCCTCGGCGAGCAGGCGGCGATCCACCGCCAGCAGGTCGTAGGAGGTCAGCAGCAGGCGGATGGCCGGATCGGCGGTCAGGCGGTTCATGAACGCCTCGCCCGCCATCGCTGGATGGCGCCGACCAGGCGGGTCAGCGCCGTCCGGTGAATCGTGTCGATGCCCTGCAGCAGGGCGGTGACCTGGACGCCGATCTCGCGATCGGGATGCGCCTCCAGCGCCGCGAGGAGCCGCTGCACCTCGTCCAGGAGGTCGCGGTCGCTCACCGGCCCACCCCGGCGCCGAGGGGGCCGCCGAGCGGAGCGCGCGGCAGCCGGGCCACCGCGTCCGCGTCGGTGGCCAGGACGGCCACGAGCTCGCACACCTCGTCGAAGACCCCCGCCACCGCGTCGCCGAACGCCTCCCCGAACTCGTGCACCCCCGGCTCGACCTCGACGACGAGCACCTCGTCGGGCAACCCCCCGAAGTGGCGGGTGACGATCAGCGTGTTGTCGAGCGCGATCACCCCGGTCACGGCCTCGGTCACCGCGCGGTGGATCTCCTCGTCGCGCTGGGCAGGACGCCATCCCAGCGATAGGCGGTCACCGTGCCCGGGGCTCGCCCGTCGCGCTCGGCCGCCGCGACGACGACCGCGCGCTCGAAGCGCCGGTCGGGCGGCTCGTCCTCCAGCCACTGCCCGACCGCGATCGGGTTGTAGCTGAGGTCTTCCACCACGACGTCGTCGGTCCAGGCCCGGGCCTCGAGGCGATCCACGACGGCGACGCCGACGGAGTGATCGCGCAGGTTGCGGTAGCCGACGCCGGCGACGACGACCCGCATCGCTACCCGCCGTCGTCGTCCACGCCGCACGCGCAGGTGTTCACCTCGCGGGTGATGACGCCGGCGTCCGTGTGGATGTGGGTCGTGCAGGGCATGCACGGGTCGAAGCTCCGGATCGCCCGCAGGATGTCGATCCCCTTGAACTGCTTGGGATCGTCGGTCTCCTCCAGCAGCGGCGTGTTGAGGACGGCCTCCTCGTAGGGGCCCGGCTGGCGCCAGCGGTCGGTCGGCGCGGCGTTCCAGGTCGAGGGCGTGAGGATCTGGTAGTTGGCCACCGCGCCGCGGTCGAGCGTCAGGTGGTGGGTGAGGTAGCCGCGTCCCGCCCCCCAGAAGCCGACGCCCTGCTGCTCGCCGCGCTTGGGGATCTCGAACGGCGTGCTGGTCCGGGTGTCGCCGGCCTTCAGGCGGTCCATGGCCGCCAGCCAGTTGTTCATGGCGACGAGCGTGGTGAAGCCGGTGCAGTACGCGCGTGCCCGGTTGCGCTCGAAGGCGTTCCAGACGGCCGGCACGCGCCACTCCAGCTCCATCTCCGGCAGCGCCCCCTTGGGCAGCCGTAGCTTGAGCGAGGTGCCGGTGGACTCGATGAAGGGGTTGGCGGGCAGCTTGCGGGCGACCGCCGTGTTCCACAGCCGCGCGTAGGCACCGGCCTCCATCGACTGGCGGTCCCACCGCGGCGTCGTGTCCCAGGTGTACTTCTCCTTCCAGCTCTGTCCCTGGGGCCGGGGCTTGGTCACCTTGTTCCACGGGTGATAGGGCGACAGCGGGTGGCCGGCCGGATCGGCGGCAAAGCGCTGGCGCTGGCCGTCGCCGGTCCACTCCTCGTAGTAGGAGTGATCCACGAACTCCTCGACCCCGATGTTGAGCCGGTGCAGATCGGTGGTGACCAGCTCACCCTCGACGATGACGCCGGGGGTGGCCCACCGGCGCTCGCCCCACGCCGCCGCGTTGGCGTAGGTGGCGTCGTAGGCGTCCGGGTGATCGAAGATCCCCGTGTCGATCATGTTCGCCCGCCGCGCACCGACCTGCCGGTAGGCGGGGTTGGCCTGGTAGAAGAACTCGGTGAGGTCGTCCCAGATGACCGCCAGCTTCTTGCTGTAGTCGAAGAACTGGGCCAGCCGGATGAACATCTCGTTCATGACGCTGAGCGTGATCGTGGAGCTCATGCCGCCCGGCACGATCGTCTGCGGGTGTGGATACTTCCCGCAGATCAGCACGTAGGCCTCGCGGGCCACGCGGGTCATGTGCAGCGCCTCGAGGTAGAGCTTGCCGCTCAGGGGATTGAGGTCCTCCATCAGCTCGCCCATCGTCCGGAAGCCGTGGACCTCGGCGTGCGGCGCCTCCGTGGTCCGCGCCCGGGCGAGCAGCGACGGGTTCGTGGGCCCCACCATGGCCGCCGAGTAGTCCGGCCCGGCCAGCAGGTGCAGGTGCAGCGGGTGATCGTAGAGGAACTCGAGAGCGAGTGCCATGTTGCGGACGAGTACGCCGAGCGGCGGCGGGACGCAGCCGATCGCCATCTCGATGGCCATGGCCGAGGTCACCGAGTGCACGCCCCCGCACACGCCGCAGGCCCGGCTGGTGATGTAGATGGCGTCGCGCGGATCCCGCCCGACCATGATGACCTCGTAGCCGCGGAAGAGCGTGGCCACGGAGCGCGCCTCGAGGACCTTGCGGGCCTGAAAGTCGGCCACGGTGTGGAAGGCCAGGGCGCCGGCCACGCGGGTGACCGGATCGAAGTCGAGGTCCTTGATGTAGCCGTTGCGCTTGAGCAGCTCCTCGACCCGCTCGGCGGTGAGCTGCGCTGGCGCGCCACGCGGGGCGGCGCTGGACGGCGCGTAGGGGTCGGCCACGCCCGCGCGCAGGTACGGCTTGCCCTGGGCGTCGAACTCGATCGGCAGGTTCTTGAAGCACATGGGGCGCTCTCTCCGTGTCAGTGAAGCCCGAAGACGCGTGCCGCCCGCCCGACGTGCTGGTCGGCCGCTTCGAGCCCGCCGAGCAGCGCGCCCAGCGCGCCGTTGATGGTCGTGAGCTTCTCCGGCAGCGGCCCGGTGTTGCCGCGCACGGCCTCGAGGCCGTCGGCGATGGCGGCCACGCTCCGGCGGGTGTCGAGCAGCGCCGAGGCGATGGCGATCAGGTAGCCGGCGAGGGCCAGCACGACGAGGGCGACCGTGACGAGCGTCAACGTCAGCAGCATGCGCGCCTCTTCATCGACACCGTTCCTCCAGTACCCCGGCCACTGCATCCAGCTTGCGCTCCACGGCGCCCGCGGCGCCAAGCATGTCGGTCGCCGTGGCAATGGTGTCGTCCAGCGCGCGGACGTTCCGCGTGTTGCGCTCGATGGCCGCCGCCGCCTGCAGCGCCTCGGCGGCGTAGCGCTGGGTCGAGCGGGCGGAGCGCCAGGTGCGGTGGAGCGAGTAGACCGCGAGCGGGACGAAGACGACCAGGGTAACGATCAGGCCAACCCACCAGATCGTGTACACCGCTTCCGGGATCACGGCCGGCCCGGTGCTCATACCCGTGTCTGGCGCGAGACCGCGGCGATCACGCCGGCCAGGTTGGCGTCGATCGCCTTGAGCCCGTCGCGAATGGCGCCGAGGCCGCTGTTGACCCTCGTCACGTACAGCGCCAGCGCGTCGGTCTGCCGCTCGATGGCCCGCAAGCCGAGCCGGATCTTCGCGAGGTAGTTCACCGGGGCGACGAAGCGGGTCGCGGGTCCCCCGATCTGCTCCAGCGTCCGGTCGATGGCCCGCAGGAACAGCGCCAGGGCCACGAACAGCGCGGCCACGCCCACCACCGAGATCACCGCCAGGAGGACGAAGGGATTCATCGCGACGTCTCCGGGCCGAGCACGCAGGCCGGACAGCCCGGGCAGCGCCCGGCGTGCGCGTTCAGGGCGGCGGTGCCGGCGACGACCCCCCCGGCCGACGCCAGGATCTCGCCGGCGACGTGCACAGTGGTGTCGAGCAGGGCGATGTGGATGGTGTTGTTGGCGACCTGCTGGCCGGCCGTCCAGATGGCCGCGACCTGCGCCAGGATCGCGCGGGCGGCGCCCAGGACGAGGGCCAGCAGCACGGCCACGACGACGAGCACGACGCCGTACACGACGAGCGTGATGGTCCACATCCGCTGGATGGTGTCGATGCTGACCTCGGTCATCTCGCCCTCCTACCGCGGGCCACCGGCGGCGGCGTGGCTCTCCAGCGCCTCGACGAGCTTCGTGGTGTTCGTCTCGATGTCGCGGACGGTGTCGCGGAGCTGTTCGGCCACCGCGTTGGTGGTCTCGAGCTGCCAGATCGACCGCGTGTTGTCGCGGATCGCCTCCACCGCCCGCAGCGCCCGCGCCGCGTCGGCGGCGATGCCGCGCGCCGTGAGCCAGATGGTCACCAGCAGCGCGGCCGCCACCAGGACGACGGCGCCCCCGACGAGCATCCACAGCCGCCACGCCGCCCACAGCTCAGCGCTGGTCATGGCTGTCCTCGCGGCCCGCGCTCTCGTCGAGATAGTCTCTGCGGTAGCCGGGACGGTCGACGCCCCAGAAGCGGTCCTGCTCCCCCGGCGGGCGGCCGGGCTTCTTGGAACCCATCTGCTGCCACTTGGTGTAGAAGAACTTGATCGCCCGGTCCGCCAGCGTCTGCGCCTGCAGGTGCGCCCACCCGCTCGGGACTTCTTGCAGGACGTCCCAGCGGTGCTCGCGGTTGGCCTCGCGGTTGGAGAGCCGGCGTAGCCGCCGGACCACGCCGCCCACACCCCGCGCCGCGAACGTCGAGAAGATGGCGCCGGGCGGGGTCTTGTAGAACGGGCTGAACTTGTCAGGGAAGCCCGGCATCGTGCACCCGATGCAGATGCCGCCGGCCTTCATGCAGCCGCCCATGTGATTGATGGCGCCGCGCACCACGATGTTGCAGTTGACGACGGGCCCCCAGCAACCGATCTCGACCAGGCACTCCGGATCGCCGTAGCGCTTGGCGAAGATACCTTCCTCGTAGAAGCCGGCGCGCGTGCAGCCCTGGTGCACGGTGTCGCGGAACAGCCAGGCCGGGCGTCCCAGCTCGTCGAAGGTCGGCAGGGGGCCGAGCCCCTGCAGGAAGAGCAGCACCGCGAACACCGTCTCGGTGAAGTTGTCGCCCTGGGGAGCGCACCCGGGGATGTTGATGACCGGCAGTCCGAACGCGCTGCGGTAGTCCTTGCCGAGGAAATCCATGACGCTCATGGCGCCGGTGGGATTGCCCTCGGCGGAGGGGACTCCTCCCCAGGTCGCGCAGGTCCCGATGGCGATCGTTGCCGCGGCGCCGGGAACCATCCGCTTCAGCCAGGTCGCGGTCGGCACCGGCCGCGAGCCCTCGCCGTCGCTGATCGCCTCGACGCCCATGGCGGAGAAGTAGCCGCCCGTCCGCCCCGCGATGCGCTCGTCGGCGACCGAGCCCTCGAATACCACGACGTAGGGGGCGCCCAGATTGCCCTCGGCGGCATCGCGGAACGGCTTCACGAACTCCGCGCCCGCCTCGGCCGAGAGCACCGGGTGATGCAGGATCACCTTGGGCATGGCGGGGACCGTCCCCGCCAGCAGCCCTTCGATGCCGGGGTTGGTGGCGCCCGCCACCGAGATCGTGCAGCCGTCGCAGCTCATGCCGGCCAGCCAGTAGACGTGGATCGTCTTGAGCGGTCCCAGCGGCAACCGCTCGCGCCGGGTCTCCGGCTGCGTTTCCGCGACCGGCGGCGACCCGCCCGTGACGACGTCACGCTCGACGACCGTTGCCATGGCGCTTCTCCTCCAGCTAGCAGATCCGAGGCAGTTGCTCTCCCTGGAGCATATCCACGATTCGTCGCCCGCCCACCGTCGTCTTGAGGACGACGAGCGCGGAGGAGTCCTCGACGACTTCACCCACGACACAGGCCTCGCGGCCTTCCGGATGCCGACGCATCGCCGCCAGAACCCGTGGGGCGTCGGCGGCGGCGACGATGGCCACCAGCGTGCCCTCGTTGGCGACGTAGAGCGGATCGAGACCGAGCAGCTCGCAGACGCCGCGGACGGGCTCGCGGACGGCGACGGCCGCCTCGTCCAGGACGATGCCGGCGCGCGAGCGCTGGGCGATCTCGTTCAGCGCCGTCGCCATCCCACCGCGCGTGGGATCGCGCAGGCAGTGGATCTCGCTGCCGGTCGCGAGCACGTCCAGGACGAGCCGGTGGAGGGCGGCGGTGTCGCTCGCCACCGGCGTCTCCAGCTCGAGATCCGCGCGCGCGGCCATGATCGCCATGCCGTGGTCGCCGATCGGACCGCTGAGGATGACGGCGTCCCCCGGCCGGGCGCGGTCCGCGGAGATCTGCTGCGTGTGCTCGACGAGACCGAGGCCGGTGGTGGTGATGAAGCAGCCGTCCGCCTTGCCGCGGTCGACCACCTTCGTGTCCCCGGTGACCAGCAGCACGCCGGCGGCTACGGCGGCCGCCTGCATCGAGGCCACGATGCGCTGCAGGTCCGCCAGGGGGAAGCCCTCTTCGAGGATGAAGGCGGCGCTCAGGTAGAGCGGCCGGGCGCCGGCCGTGGCGAGGTCGTTGATGGTGCCGTTGACGGCCAGCGTGCCGATGTCGCCGCCGGGGAAGAACAGCGGCGTGACCACGTAGGCGTCCGTCGTGAAGGCCAGCCGCGCACCGTCCACCGCCACCACGGCCTGGTCGTCGAGCTTGTCGAGATACTCGTTGCGGAACGCCGGCAGGAAACAGCGCGCGATCAGGTCGGCCGTCATCTTCCCGCCGCTACCGTGGCCGAGCAGGATCCGATCGGAGCCGGCCAGGGGCAGGGGGCAGCTCAACGCCATGGTCGCCTCGGCGTCAGAGGACATCGTCTTCCCCGAGGGCGACGTGGACCAGGTCCCAGACGACGTGATAGAGGGTCACGTGCGTCTCCTGGATGCGGTGAATGCTGAACGACGGGACGACGAAGGCGTGGTCGGCGAGCGTCGCCAGGCGCCCGCCGTCCTTGCCCGTGAAGGCGATCGTGAGCACGCCGAGCTCCCGGGCTACCTCGAGGCCGTGCACGAGGTTCGGCGACTGCCCGCTCGTGCTGAGGGCCAGGGCCATGTCGCCCGGGCGGGCGTGGGTGCGGAGCTGGTCGCCGAAGACCTTGGCGAAATCGCGGTCGTTCGAGATCGCCGTGAGCAATGCACTGTCGGTCGTCAGCGCCACGGCGGGCAGGGCCCGGCGCTTCTCGACGATCGGATGGCAGAATTCCACGGCCACGTGCTGGGCGTCAGTGGCGCCGCCGCCGTTGCCCATGACGTAGAGCCGCCCGCCGCGCTCGAAGGCGACGGCCATGGCGTGGGCGAGCGCCTCGATCCGGTCCGCCTCGGCGCGGAAGAACTGCTCCTTGACGTCCGCGCTCTCGCGCGCCTTGCGGAGGATGGCGTTTTTCACGGCACGGCGACCGGATCGCCGCGATGGCGGCCGTAGGCGTAGTAGGCGGCGCAGGCGCCCTCGGCGGACACCATCGTGGCCCCCAGCGGACGCGCCGGCGTGCACCCGGCGCCGAACGCGGGGCAGTCGTGCGGTTTCTTCAGCCCGCGGAGGATCTGCCCGCTGATGCACACGGCCGGCTCGTGGGTTTCCAGCGTGCCCACGTCGAAGCGGCGCTCGGCGTCGTGGTCGCGGAGTTCGTACCGCAGACGCAGACCCGACTTCGGGATCGTCCCCAGGCCGCGCCACTTCCGGTCGCACACCTCGAAGGCCGACCACATCAGCCGCTGCGCCGCGACGTTGCCGGTGGCGCTCACCACCCGGGAGTACTGGTTCTCGACGCCCGCCACGCCCGCCTCCAGCCGGCGCACCGTCTTGAGGATTCCATCGAGGAGATCGACGGGTTCGAAGCCGGTGATCACGATGGGGATCCCGTAGTGACGCGCGATCGCCTCGTATTCGCGCGTGCCCATGACCGTGCACACGTGGCCGGGGCCGAGGAACCCGCGCACGCGATTGCCCGGCGACTGGAGCACGGCGGCGATGGCCGGCGGGACGAGGACGTGGGAGACGAGCATCGTGAAGTTCGACACGCCGAGCGCGCGGGCGCGCGTGACGGCGAGGGCGTTGGCGGGCGCCGTCGTCTCGAAGCCGATGGCGAAGAACACCACCTCGCGGCCGGGGTTGTCCTGGGCGATCCGGATGGCGTCGATGGGCGCGTACACGATCCGGACGTCGGCGCCGGCCGACTTCAGGCGGAGCAGGTCGGTGTGGGAGCCCGGCACGCGGAGCATGTCCCCGAAGGACGTGAAGATGACTCCCGGGCGCTTGGCGATCTCGTGCGCCTTGTCGATCTGCTCCAGAGGCGTGACGCACACCGGGCAGCCCGGGCCGTGCACCAGCTCGATCTCGGCCGGGAGCAGGCGGTCGATACCGTGCTTCACGATCGAGTGCGTCTGGCCGCCGCAGACTTCCATGAGCGTCCAGGGCCGGGTGGTGAGGCGCCGGATCTCGCCCACGAGCCCGGCCGCCACCCGACCATCGCGGTACTCGTCGAGATATTTCACGGCTCCGTCTCCGGGACCCGTAGCTCGTCGAGGAGTCCGAGCTCCTCGAGCAGGCGGTACGTCCGCTCGGCCTCCTCGGGATCGACGCGGCTGAGGGCAAAGCCGACGTGGACGAGAACGTAGTCGCCGAGGCCGGCTTCGGGCAGGTGTTCCAGGCATACCTTGCGGATGGTCCCGCCGAAGTCGGCGCGGCCCATGCGAAGCCCGCGATCCTCGAAGACCTCGACGACCTTGCCGGGGATCGCCAGGCACATCAGGCGTGATTCTCGCCCGCCAGCCGCCGGGCCGCTACCGCGGCCTGCCCGAGGGCGAGGCCGCCATCGTTGGTCGGCACCTGACGATGACGGTAGACCTCGAACCCTCGCGCCTCGAGGCGGCTCACGGCGGCCTCGACGAGCCGCACGTTCTGGAACACGCCCCCGCTGAGGGCGACCGCCGCGGTGGCCGTCCGCGCGCGGATCCGCTCGCACACGCGGAGGAGGACGTCGGCCAGCGTCGCGTGGAATCGTGCCGCGATCTGCGCCGCCGGCACCTGCCGCAGCAGATCTTCCACGACGCCGCGCACCACGTCCGGGGTGCAGACGACGATCGCGCCGTCGCGCTCCGCCAGGGTCGTGGGGTAGACGAGGTCGGCCTCGGGTCCGGCCAGCGCCTCGAGCTCCACCGCCGCCTGGGCCTCGAAATCCACCCGGTCCCGCACGCCGAGCAGGCTCGCCACGGCGTCGAAGAGACGGCCGGCGCTCGACGTCAGCGGCGCGTTCAGGCCGCGCTCGGCCGCGCGACTCAGCACGCGCCAGGCGGCGCGATCGAGCCGGCGCACGAACGCGAGATCGAGCCCGGTCATGGCCTCGCCGTACGCCGCGCGCAGGAACACCGCGGCCATGCGCCAGGGCTCGCGGATCGCCGCCTCGCCGCCCGGGAGCGGCACCGGCTCGAAGTGGCCGGCGCGCTCGAATCCCGCCAGGTCGGCCACGAGGAACTCGCCGCCCCAGACGTGGCCGTCGGCGCCGTAGCCGGTGCCGTCCCAGGCGACGCCGATGACGCGGCGGTCGATCTCGTTGTCGGCCAGGCAGCTGGCGATGTGCGCGTGGTGATGCTGGACGGCGACGCGCTCGACGCCCTCGAGTGAGCGCGCATACAGAGTGGACCGGTACCCGGGATGGAGGTCGTGGGCCACGACGTCGGGTGAGAGGGCGAACAGACGCCGGAAGTGGTCGAGGGCACGCAGGAACCCCCGGAAGGCGCTCTCGCTCGTGAGGTCGCCCAGGTGCTGACTGAGGAACGCCTGATCCCCGCGGACCATCGCGAACGTGTGCTTCAGCTCGCCCCCGCACGCGAGCACGGGCCGGGATGCCGCCACCGGCAGCCGGACGGCGAGCGGGACGTAGCCGCGCGACCGGCGCACGAGCTGCGGCGTGTCGCGCACCACGCGCGCCACCGAGTCGTCGCACGGCACCTCGATCGGACGGTCGTGCACGACGAAGAGGTCGGCCACCCCGTGCAGCCGGCGCCGGGCGTCGTCGTCGCGGTAGGCGATCGCCTCGTCGCTGGCGTTCCCGCTCGTCATCACGAGCGGCCTCCCCACGGCCCCGAGCAGGAGATGGTGCAGCGGCGTGTAGGGAAGCATGATCCCGAGGTCCCGACAGCCCGGCGCCACCTCCTCCGCGATCGGGGCCGCCGCCCTCCGCCCCACGAGGACGATCGGACGGGCGGGCGAGGTCAGCAGCTGCGCCTCGCCCGCGCAGACGTGGCCGAGGACCCGGGCCTCGTCCAGATCTCTCACCATCACCGCCAGCGGCTTCGCCTCGCGGCGCTTCCGGCGGCGCAGCTCGGCCACGGTTGTCCCGGCGGTGGCGTCGCATGCGAGGTGATAGCCTCCGACACCTTTGACGGCCACGATGCCGCCCTTCCGGAGCTCGGTGGCCGCGAGCCCGACGGGATCCGCGGTCGGGATCAGGGCCCCGTCCGGCCCGTGCAGCGTCAGGCGGGGACCACAGGCGGGGCACGCGATGCCCTCCGCGTGAAGGCGCCGATCACGGGGGTCGTCGTACTCGCTTCGGCAGCGGGTGCACATGGCGAAGTCCGCCATCGTCGTCCGCTCGCGATCGTAGGGCAGCGCGCTCACCATGGTGAACCGTGGCCCGCACTCCGCGCACGCCAGCACGGCGTAGCCGTGGCGCCGATCGCGGGGGTCGGCCAACTCGCCCAGGCATGCGTCGCACACCGCGAGATCGGGCGCCGGAAAGAGCCGCACCTCCCCGTCGCGCGCGCTGCCGCCGATGGTGAAGGTGTCGCCGGCGCCGTACGGCTCGTCCCACCGGACCGTGACGCGGTGGCGCCGAGCGGTGGCCGCCGGCGCCGTCACCTCGCCGAGGAAGCGCCGGAGACTGTCCTCATTGCCCTCGACTTCGACCAGCGCGCCCTGGAGCGAGTTGCGCACCGATCCGGCGAGACCGTGACGGACGGCCGTCCGGTAGACGAACGGCCGGAACCCGACGCCCTGCACCACGCCCTCGATCACGATGGTGCAGCGACGAACGCGCGCGTCGAGTGAGATGCTGCCGGAGATGCCCATCGTGCTCCTGTTTGCGGGCGCAGGATGTGGGCACAGTGTAGGGGCGGGCCCGGAGCGGGTCAAACAACTGCGCGGTCGTCAGTTCGAAATTTCGAACGGGCACGGATCGAACCCCATCAGCCCCACCCGATCGTCGTCACACGAGGCGCGATTTCGAGGGGGCCGCGGGTTGCCCACCGCTCCGGTCGTCGCTTGACGTGGGGTCTCGAGGAGCGCACGATTGCCTCGTCGCGCACGTGATCGTGATCGAGCGAGCTGGGCGGCTGTCCGTCCGAGCAACTGGGACCGTACGTCATTTCAGGCCAAGTCGACGGAGAACCAATCATGAGATCTCGAAAGACGGCGGTCGTATCTGCCCTCGGTTGCCTGCTTCTCGCGCTGGGCATAGCACTGCCCGCGGTGTCGCAAGGCCCCGGCGCCAAGCTCGGGAAGGTGAACTTTCCGACCTCCTGCAATCCGGCCGCGCAGAAGGAGTTCGAGGTCGCGATGGCGTACTACCATTCGTTCGCGTGGCCGGAGCTCAAGACCGCGCTCGACCGCGTCATCCAGGCCGATCCCGCCTGCGGCATGGCCCACTGGGGTCGCGCGCTGGGGCTGCTCGACAACCCGTTCCAGTGGCCGGGGAGCCTCTCGCCGAAGATCCTCGCTGACGGGCTGGCCGCGCTCGACGCGGCGCGCGCCGCCGGCCTCAAGACCCAGCGCGAACGGGACTACGTCGAGGCGCTGGCGATGTTCTTCAAGGACGCGGACAAGCTGAATCACCGCACACGCGCGACGGCGCTCGAGACCGCCATGCAGGGCGTGGCCGCGCGCTACCCGGCCGACACCGAGGCGACGATCCTCTACACGCTGGTGCTCTCGGCGAACTTCGACCCGAGCGACAAGAAGTACACGAACCAGCTCCGCGCGGCGCAGACGCTCGAGCCGATCTTCCTGAAGCAGCCGGATCATCCGGGCGTCGCGCACTACCTCATCCACAGCTTCGACTACCCGCCCATCGCCCCGCAGGGCCTCGATGCCGCGCGGCGCTATTCGAAGATCGCGCCCGACGCGGCGCACGCCCAGCACATGCCCTCGCACATCTTCACCCGCGTGGGCTACTGGCGGGAGTCGGTGGAGTCCAACCGTCAGTCGGCCCGGGTGGACGCCGACAGGACGGGGAACAGCCCGCACGCGTACGACTACATGGTCTACGCCCAGCTCCAGCTCGGTCAGGATCGGGCCGCCGCCGAGGTGCTGTCGCACGCCAGCCGCGTCGTCTCCAAGCCCGACAACCTCGCCGGCGCCTACGCGTATGCGGCGATGCCGGCGCGCCTCGCGCTCGAGCGGCGCGCCTGGTCAGAGGCGGCGAAGCTGCCGCTGGAGCCGGCGGCCGACGCCTACCCCTGGAAGAAGTATCCCCAGGCCGAAGCGGTCAATGCTTTTGCGCGGGGTGTCGGCGCGGCCATGGGCGGCGACGTCGCGGCGGCCGGGGTCGAGACCGCGCGCCTGCGATCACTCCGCGACGTGGCGGCGGAGCGGAAGATCGGGTACTGGGCGGAGCAGATCGACATCCAGGCGGAGATCGTCCGCGGCCTGACGAGCTGTGCCGCCGGGAAGCCCGACGAGTGCGTGGCGATTCTCCGGGCCGCCGCCGACCGCGAGGACGCCACCGAGAAGCACGCCGTCACGCCCGGTCCGATCGTGCCGGCGCGCGAGGTGCTCGCCACGGTGCTCCTGAAGGAGGGGAAGCCGGCGGATGCGTTGCGCGGCTTCGAAGCCGTCCTCGCGAAAGAGCCGAACCGCTATCGCGCGTTTGCGGGTGCCATGCAGGCAGCCGAGCGCGCCGGCGACACGAAGAAGGCCGCGTTCTTCGCCGAGCGCGTGATCGAGCAGACCGGCGCGGCCGACAGCGCGCGGCCCGAGATCACGCAGGCCCGGGGCCTGCTCGGCAAGTAGACCGGCCCCGATGGCGGCGGCCGCCCTGAGGCGGGCGCGGGTCCTCGGTGGGGCCCTCCTGGCGATCGGCCTGGCCTGCTCGGCGGCGGGGGCGGTGGAGAGCGATCCGCTCCCGGTGCCGGCGGGCGGCGCCCGCCAGCGCGCCGTCACCGCGTACAACGATGGCGTGAAGCTGATGGTCGAGAAGCGCTATGCCACCGCGCAGCAGAAGTTCGAGGAGGCGCTGGCGGCTGACGAGCGGCTCGCCGAGGCCCACAACAACCTCGCCTTCAGCCTGCGCATGCAGGGGACGCACAACCGCGAGCGTGCGCTGAGACACTACGATCGCGCGCTCGACCTCAAGCCGGATCTCGCCCGCGCCTACATGTATCGCGGGGCGCTGTTCACCCAGATGGGGGAGCTCGCCCGCGCCCGCGCGGACCACGCCGCGCTGCTGAGGCTGGACGGACAACTGGCGGCCAGGCTCGAACGGATCATTGCCGGCGCCGCAGAACGTGACGACGACGACGGACTGACGCCGCAGTATTGACGGAGTGGGGGCCCCCGATATGGCTCCCACCCCTCCGGCTTCCCGCCCGAGGTTGACAAGGAGCGCCAATTGACAAGGCGCCGCCGGTGGGCATAATAGCCGCACGTTTCGAGGCTTCCTTTCGCTCGCACGCGATCGATCCAGACCCGTTCCGCGTCGTGCTGAGGAGGATGCACATGGGCTTTCGACCTGTCCCCGTCGTCTATGCGCTGGTCCTGCTCGTCGCCGTCCTGCTGACCCTGCCGCCCGGCGACGCCGTGGCGCAGACGCCCAAGCGGGGCGGGGTGCTGAAGATCGCCGACCGCGAGGCGCCGAACCTCGACCCGCACCTGTCGGTGAGCTTCCTGACCCACTCGTGGGGCAACATGGTCTACAGCCAGCTCGTGCGCTACGCCCACGGCCCCGAGCAGAAGCATCCCGCCGACTTCACCGTCGTGCCCGACCTCGCCGAGAAATGGGAGCACAAGAGCTCCACGGTGATCGAGTTCACGCTCCGCAAGGGCGTGAAGTTCCACAACAAGCCACCCGTCAACGGCCGCGAGGTGACGGCCGAGGACGTGAAATACTCGATGGAGCGGTTCCGGGCGAAATCGGCGTTCCGCGCACGCTTCGACATCGTCCAGGCCATCGAGGTGATTGACCGTCACACGCTCCGCGTCACGCTGAAGGAGCCGTTCGCGCCGTTCCTGAACCACCTGGCCGCCTCGACGTACGTGGCCATCCTGCCCCGCGAGGTGGAGGAGAAGTTCAAGGACTTCAACCGGCCGGAGGCGATGATCGGCAGCGGACCGTTCATGCTGAAGTCGTACCAGAAGGGCTCGCAGATCGCCTTCGAGCGCAACCCCGACTACTACATGAAGGGGCTGCCCTACCTCGACGGCGTGGTGATCGAGGTCACGCCCGATGCCTCCGCCCGGCTCTCGCTCCTCCGGGCGGGCAAGGTGGACATGAGCCACATGTGGGGCTTCATGTCGGCGGCGGAGGCGAAGTCGGTCAAGCAGTCGAACCCGGAGATGGTCTCGGCGCCCGTGACGAACCTCGCCAGCGGCATCATCTACTTCCGCACGGACCAGCCACCCTTCAACGACGTCCGGGTGCGGCGGGCCGTCTCGCTCGCGATCGACCGGAAGGGGTGGAGCGATGCGGTCCTCGACGGCGAGGGCTGCATCGACGCGGGCCCGGTGCCTTGCGCGCTGGCGGACTGGAAGCTGCCCGCCGCCAAGATGGATCCCGCCAAGGCCAAGTATCTCGTCGGGTACGATCCGGCGGAGGCCAAGCGCCTGCTGGCCGAGGCCGGCTACCCGAACGGCTTCCCCGTCTCCATGGCCCACTGGCCGGGGTACGTCCCGCCCTGGCGCACGTACTACGACCTCGTCGCGGACAACCTCGGCAAGGTCGGCATCACGGTCGAGTTCAAGCCGGAGGAGTACGGCAAGTACATCTCGACGACCTATCTCGGGAAGTTCGAGAAGATGGCGGTGGGGCCGCAGGCCCCGGGCAACGAGATCGACGACTGGCTCTTCAGCGCCTACTATCCCGAGCAGCCCCACAACCGCAGCCACGTCGCCGACGCCGAGTTGAACAAGATGCTGGTTGCCCAGCGGAGCGAGCTGGACCCCAAGAAGCGCCTGGCGATCGTGCACGACATCCAGCGCTACCTGGCCGACAAGGCGTACTACGCCTACCTGCCGAGCTGGCCGCAGCACATCACGCACGCGCCCCGGGTGAAGGGCTTCAAGCACCACGACGGCTTCTCGCTCGGCCATCGGCTCCTGTTCACCTGGGTGGACCGGTAACCGGGTCCCCCGCGACAGGGACGCGTCATGAGGCAATACGTGCTGCGACGGCTCGCGCTCGCCGTGCCGACGCTCGTGCTGGTGAGCATCATCGTCTTCGCGATGATGCGCTTCATGCCCGGCGACATCGTCACCCGGATGGTCGAGGGGCAGGCCTACGCGCCGACGATCGACGCGCTCCGGCAGGAGCTCGGGCTCGACCGGCCGGCCTACCTGCAGTATCTCGACTGGGTCGGGGGCATCGTCCTGCGCGGCGACTTCGGCAGCTCGTACTGGACGCGCCAGCCCATCTGGGACGAGTTCGTCAGCCGCTTTCCGGTCACCCTCGAGCTGGCGGTGGCGACGATCCTCGTCTCCGTCGTCATCGGGCTCGTCGTGGGGATCGTCTCGGCCGCCCGCCAGGACACCGCGTCCGACTACGTGGGCCGCGTGTTCGCGATCCTGGCGCTCTCGGTGCCCTACTTCGGTCTCGCCGTGCTCGTGGTCGTCCTGCCGTCCATCTATTTCAAGTGGACGCCGGTGTGGACGTGGGTGCCGTTCGGCACCGATCCGCTCGAGAACCTCAAGATCGTGATCGTGCCGGCCCTCGTGTTCGGCGTCACACGGGCGGGCCCGATCATGCGGATCATGCGCTCGACGCTGCTCGAGGTGCTGCGCCAGGACTACATCCGCACGGCGTGGTCCAAGGGGCTGCCGGAGCGGGTGATCGTGCTGCGCCACGCGCTCAAGAACGCCATGATTCCGGTCGTGAGCCTCGTCGGTCTCCAGATGCCGCTCTACATCGGCGGCTCGGTCATCATCGAGGCGATCTTCCGGCTGCCCGGCGTCGGCCTCTTCTTCTTCGAGGCCCTCACGCGCCTCGACTACCCGGTCGTGCAGTCGGTCAACCTGATCATCGCCGCGATGGTCGTCGGCCTGAACCTGGTCATCGATCTCTCGTATGCGTTCCTGGACCCCCGCATCCGGTACCGGTAGCGCCGCGGAGGCCGGCCCATGGCGACCATAGCGCCCGCTCCCGCCGCCACACTCCCCGCCGACGTCCGCCGGCTGCGGCGCACGCGGGCCTGGTACACCGATGTCTGGGTGCAGATGGTGCGCCGCAAGCCGCTGGGGACGATCGGCGGCGCCATCGTGCTCGTCATGCTGCTGTCCGCGGTGCTGGCCGACGTTCTCACCCCCTACGGCTTCGCCGAGACGAACCTCCGGGCGAGATTCATCGCCACGAGTCAGGCGCACTGGCTCGGCACCGACGAGATCGGGCGCGACGTCCTCACCCGCCTGCTCTACGGGGCGCGGATCTCGCTCTACGTCGGCTTCGGCGCCACCGCGCTCGGAAGCCTGCTGGCCGGGGCCCTCGGGATCTTCTCCGCGTACTGGGGGGGACGGGTGGACCTGCTGCTCCAGCGGGTGGTCGACGCGTGGATGGCGTTCCCCGGACTGCTGATCCTCATGTCGATCATGTCGCTGCTCGGCCCCAGCGTGGTCAACATCACGCTCGTGCTCGGGATCGCCTTCGGTCTGCAGAACTCGCGGATCGTGCGGGGCGAGGTGCTGTCGATCAGGGAGAACACCTACGTCGAGGGCACGCGGGCCCTCGGCTCCGGCCATGTGCGCATCACGTTCTTGCACATCCTCCCGAACGTGATGCCGACGATCATCGTGGTGGCGACGACGGGGCTCTCGACCGTCATCCTGACGGAAGCGGCGCTGTCCTTCCTCGGGCTCGGCGTGCCGCCGCCGTATCCGACCTGGGGGGGCATGCTGTCGCTCGCCGGGCTCGACCACATGTACCAGGCCCCCTGGCTGGCGGTCTGGCCCGCCATCGCACTGTCGCTGGCCGTCTTCGGCTTCAACATGCTGGGTGACGCGCTTCGCGACCTGCTCGATCCCCGCCTGAAGGGCGGATAGAGAGTCGGAGGGGGCCTCGACGGCCCCCTCCGATGCCTCCGGCCCACCTGAGGCCGCGCGACCAGCCCTCCTTCAGCGACGTTCCCACGGTCCTGGTGACACAGGTGACGTGAATTGACAAGGGGCGAGCACTGCGCATAATGGGCGCACTCTTTCGGCTCGCTTTGCCTCGCCCTGCTCCTGCCTCTCCTTCTGGCGCTGGCGGCACCCGCCGCGGATGCCCAGACCCCCAAGCGTGGCGGCGTGCTGCGCATCGCCGAGCGCGAGGCCCCCGGGCTCGACCCGCACCTGTCGAGCAGCTTCCTCACGCACTCCTACGTCAGCCTCAGCTACAGCCAGCTCGTGCGGTTCCCCAACGGCCCCGAGCAGAAGCACCCGGCCGACTTCGCGATCCTCCCCGACCTCGCCGAGAAGTGGGCGGTCTCCAAGGACGGCAAGGTCTACACCTTCTCGCTGCGCAAGGGCGTGAAGTTCCACAACAAGCCGCCGGTGAACGGACGCGAGGTCACCGCCGAGGCCGTGAAGTACTCGCTCGAGCGCTTCGCGGCCAAGTGGCGGTCTGGCCGGCCGTCGCGCTCTCGCTGACCGTCTTCGGGTTCAACATGCTGGGCGACGGCCTGCGCGATTTGCTGGACCCGCGGTTGAAGGGCGGATAGTCAGCCGCCGCCAGACCAGAATGTGGCCCATCAGCGCTGCCGTGACCAGGACCCCGGGCAACCAGACGAATGGAGGGTAGGTGATGAAGATGTTCAGCCGCTCGTCGCCGAACCACCGAAACAGGGGCGTGGAGACGATGGCAATGACGACGATGTTCACGAGGAGCGCGAATCCGAGGAAATTCCAGAAGATCACCACCCAGCGTGGCACCCGGCCACTCGCCAGCCAGAGTCCCAAGACGCCCGCGGTGATCCCGCTGAGGATGTCGTAGTTCTGACCCGCGTAGCTCATCTGCACGGGCATCACCCCTTCGACATAGGCCCGGTGCATGATCAACTCCAAGGGGACGCGGAACACCTGAAAGCCCACCAGCACCCAGAGCGGCAAGCCGCGAACGAGCAGCGTCCCCAGGGGCGAGAAGGGGACGGCAATGCCGACGACTCCTACCGCGAGCGGCAAGACCACGAAGGGCGGCGGCGTTGCATCGAACCACCGGAGAACACCACTGGCGGCAACCACCGCGGTGATCAACAGCCACGCAAGCACCGCCGCGCCGAGGCGCACGGTGCGGCGGCGCCGCACCGCAACGCCTTCCCCAAGACGCCGCCCCGCCCACTCGCACGCCAGGACGAAGCCGGCCGCGACGAGCAGCGGCAGAATGACGAACGCTCCGGTGACGAGCCCGGACGCCTCGAGAGACATCCCTGTTTCTTATCCCGAGTCGGGCATGCTGCGCCCTAACGCGCCGGGTGAGCGGCCGGCGAAGCCGGTCCGCTCGCGTCGGAAGTGAGACTCAGCGCCGCGACCGCCAATGCCGTGGAAGCCGGCGGCCATGCATCACCGCCCAGACCATGATCTCGTCGCCGATAGGCGGAAGTACACGGCGTACGGAAAGCGACGTACGAGCGCCGAGGCCGACACGCTCTCCCTCATACCACGCTCGCGCATCGAATAACTCCGCCGCGGCCTCGGGTCGAAATACAAGGCGCGGCGTCACGCACCGCTCGCGAGCTTCCGGCGCACCTCTTCCCAGGGGATGGCGCTACCAGGATTCGCGAGATGTTCCGCGAGCCGTCTGCCGAGCTCCGACTCCTGCTCTGGAGTCAAGACGAGCTCAGCCTCACGCTCGTCATCGGTGAGGCTTTCCCAAAGCGCCATGGCCAACTCTACCCGGTCCTCGGCGGGCAGTTCGACGCTGGAATGTCATCGCTCTCGGTCGAGTCGAAACAGGCGAGCACCGTGAAACACGGCCGCAATCTCGACGACGTCATAATTCAGGCCGTTCAGGCAAGGCGATAGATCTCGATCGGCTCGTCGCGGCCCTTCACCTGCACCGCCCCCAACGCCTCGGCGCCGTGATCGCCCTCGCCGGTTTCGCGCAACACCTCGGCCGAGACGAGGAGCTGCGAACCGTAGTCCTTGTTGAGCTGCTCGATGCGCGCTGCGAGGATCACCACGTTGCCGCTGATCGAATACTGCTGCCGCGCCTGCGAGCCGATGTTTCCGGAGACCGCCTCGCCAGCGTGCAGCCCGATGCCGATACTGGTCGCCGGGATACGGCCGGAGTCCGAGAGTGCCTTCAGCGCTGCGAGAAGCTCGCGCGCGGTGCTCAGGGCGTTTCGGCAGTCGCGGCCGGTGGCCACCGGCGCGCCGAACGTCGCCATGAAGCCGTCGCCCAGGAACTGGTTGATCACGCCGTGGTTGCGGTCCACGATGTCGATCGCCGCGCCGAACACGGCATTCTGATACGCGACGAACTCCTCGGGCGTCTTCTTCTCCACCAGCCGTGTAAAGTCGCGGATGTCCATGAACAGCACGCACACGAACGTCCGTTTGCTCGGGATCTCCGGTCCTTGCTTCAGCAACTCCTCGACGATCGCGGGCGACACCTGTTGGCCGAATGCGTTGACGATGCGCTGGCGCTCCTCCAGTGCCCGAAAGACGCTCATCACGCGGCGCTTGATCTGGTCGGCCACGAAACCGGCGGCGAGTCCGGCCAGCACGAGCATCACACCCTTCGCCAGGTGGAACGGCGGCAGCGAGAACAGCGTGCCGGCTGCCACCTCGCTCCCGCCGACGAGGGCGAACGACAGGATCACATACTCCACCGCCGCGACGCATCCAGTGAACACCGAAAGCCTGAAATCGAGCCGCAGCGTGGAGAGGACGATGAACACCGGATACATATAGGCGGCGGCGCTCTCCAGCGGGTACACCGGGTCCACCTGGCGCGAACCGAGCAGAATGAGGATGCTCGGGACACTGGTCTCGACAAACGCGTTCAAGAATCGCAGCCGCCGCGGCAGGGTCTTGCCCTGCTCGAGCCGGCGGCCGACGACCTGACGGATGGCCAGCTCGTAGCTGGCCAGCAGGACGAAGACGGCAACGACTTGCAGGGCCCACGCGGTTCCGAAGATCCCCGACCGAAGGGCGTACACCGGGAAGGTGACCACCAGCGAGCCCGACAACCCGGCGAGAATCAGCATGCGGGTGCGCTCGCTCTGGAGGATCTCGCGCGTCAGCCGTTCCTCGAAGCCAAGATCGCCTGAGGCGCCGCGGGCTAGCATGGCGCGGGGCAACTGGGGTAGGGCGAGAATCTTTCAACGCCGGCAGTTGGGGGCCAGGGTGTCGCGGACGTGCCCGGATACGCAGACCGAGGATACCCAGCGGACATTGCGACGGACCCGGGTGATGGGCGGTCGCAGCGACCCGCCATTGCCGCCGTACTACTTCCGGCCCCCCTGGGCTCGCTTCTTGGGGGCCTGGGCTTCGGTGACCTTCGTCTTCGCCGCCGTCCCCGCCTTGGCCGGCGGCTTCTTGGCGGCGGCGTCCTCGGGCGAGACGCCGCGCTTGGCCAGGCTCTCCTTGAGCGCTTCCATCAGGTCGATCACCTGCGCGCGGGGCGCCGGGGCCTCGGAGACGGTGATCTCCTGGCCCTCGACCTTCTGGTTGATCATGCCCAGCACGCGGTGGCGGTACTCGTCGGCGTAGCGGTCGGGCGAGAAGGTCTCGGTGGCGAGGCCGTTGATGAGCTGCAACGCCAGGTCGAGCTCGCCGTCCTTGATCTTGGCCGACTGGCCCTTGTCGACCTCGTCGAAGTTCCGCACCTCGTCGGCGAAGTACATCGTGTGCAGCATGAGTCCGCCCTGGGCGGGGCGGATGAGCACGAGACTCTCCTTGCCGCGCATC
Source organism: uncultured Candidatus Rokubacteria bacterium (assembly GCA_963743355.1). Classification (GTDB taxonomy): domain Bacteria; phylum Methylomirabilota; class Methylomirabilia; order Rokubacteriales; family CSP1-6; genus AR5. The sequence continues at coordinate 773,474 of CAVUPM010000001.1, read as the reverse complement.
ACGTACTTGGCGAGCGCGACCTGGCCGGCCTTCTCCATCGCGTCGGCGAGGAGCCGGTAGGGTTTCTCGCCGCCCTTGTCGGGGCCGAGATAGTAGGTCTTCTCGAAGTAGATCGGATCGACCTCGGCCAGCGGCACGAACTCGGCAATGTCGATGATCGTGGAGGCCTCGCCCTCCAGCGCCTTCAGCTCGTCGTCCTTCACCTGCACGTACTGATCCTTGGCAAACTCGTAGCCGCGCACCAGCTCGGAGCGCTCGACCGTCTTGTTGCACTTCGGGCAGAAGGTCTGCTGCTTGATGCGCGAGCCGCAGACGCCGTGGAGCTGGTTGAAGGACACGCCGGCCGGGGAGGCGGCCGTGTAGAGCCGGACCGGGATCGACACCAGTCCGAAGGAGATCGTTCCGGACCCTAGCGAGTGCGGCGGCATCGTCCTTCCTCCTGTCGAATACCGAATGCTTCCGAGACTTTGCACGATAGCACGCGTCCGCCTATGATGCGCTACAGCGCGAATATCCAAGGGATTGTGTGCCTGCCCCACTCGACGACTACCGGAAGAAGCGTGACCCCGGGCGCACGCCCGAGCCGTTCGGTCCGGCGCGGAGCGGCGAGGGCCGGATGTTCGTCGTCCAGAAGCACGCCGCCCGCCGTCTGCACTACGACGTGCGCCTCGAGATGGACGGGGTGCTGAAGAGCTGGGCGGTGCCGAAGGGCCCCTCGCTCAAGACCGAGGAGAAGCGGCTGGCCGTGCACGTCGAGGATCATCCCGTCGAGTACGCGGACTTCGAGGGCATCATCCCCGAGGGTAACTACGGCGCCGGCGCCGTCATCGTGTGGGACCGCGGCTGGTATCGGCTGGTGAAGGACGGGCCGCCGGCGCGCCAGCTCAGCGCGGGGCGGCTCGACGTCGAGCTCTTCGGCGACAAGCTGCGTGGGCGCTGGACGCTGGCGCGCATGGGTGGCAAGTCCAAAGAGTGGCTGATGCTCAAGAAAGCGGATGCCTTCGCCGCCGACGAGGAGGCGACCGAGCGCTTCCCCGAATCCGTGCTGTCCGGCCTCACCGTCGAGGAGGTGCGAGACGGCTCCGCGCGCGTGGCCGCGCTGCGCCGGCGCCTGGCGACAGCGCCGCCGGGCGAGGTGGACGCCGCCCGCCAGTCCGTCATGCTGGCCACGCTCGCCGAGACGGCGTTCTCCGATCCGGCGTGGCTCTACGAGATCAAGTACGACGGCGTGCGCGTACTGGCCGCGCGCGAAGGCGCCCGCGTCGCGCTCTACGGCCGGGCGGGCCAGGACTTCACCGGGCGCTATCCGGAAGTCGTCACCGCGCTGCGCGCGCTGCCGGTCACGACGTTCGTGCTGGACGGTGAGGTCGTGGCGCTCGACGAGGTGGGCCGGCCGTCGTTCCAGCGATTGCAGAACCGCATGCACCTCACCGGGCCGGCCGACGTCGAGCGCGCGCGGTCGATGGTGCCGGTGAGCGCCGTCTTCTTCGACGCCCTCGCCCTCGAGGGGCGCGACCTGCGCCGGCTCCCGCTGCTCGAGCGCAAGGCGGCGCTGTCGCTCACGGTGCCCGCGCGCGGCGTGATCCGCTACGGCGACCACGTCCTCGAGCGCGGCGAGGCCTTCTACGAGGCGGCGGCCGAGCAGCGGGTGGAGGGGATTCTCGCCAAGCGGGCGGACAGTCGCTACACCGGCGGCCGCACCCGCGAGTGGCTCAAGATCAAGTGCCATCTCCGGCAGGAATTCGTGATCGGCGGCTGGACCGACCCCCAGGGCGGGCGCGGCTGGTTCGGCGCGCTCCACCTCGGCGTGTACGAGGACGGTCGGCTGCGCTATGTCGCCAAGGTCGGCACCGGCTTCGACGACGCCACCCTGCGCCGGGTCCGGGATCGCCTGCAGCCGCTCGTGCGCACGACCTCGCCGTTCGACGTCGGCACGCCGACCGGGCGGGGGCACCACTGGGTCGAGCCGCGGCTCGTCTGCGAAGTTCGCTTTTCCGAGTGGACCGACGAGGGTGGTATTCGGCATCCCGCGTTTCTCGGGTCTCCGTGATGACAAGCGGGCGGAGGAGTGTCGCCGGGAGGTGGGGGCGGGCTCCTTCGCTCAGTACAGCATTCGCTCTGGGAGCCCGCCCCCAGCTTCCCGCCGACACTCCTCCGCCTCCTCAGACAGCGCGGCGCGCGAAACGCGGACGGCCGACGTCGGCGGCGGCGTCGGTCGCATCGGGTTCTCTCTCGCAGCGGGTGGTGATCACGAATCCAGCCAAGGTGTTCTGGCCGGACGAGGGGTACACGAAGTCGGATCTGGTTGGGTATTACGAGCGGGTGGCGCCGTGGCTGCTGCCGTATCTTCGCGACCGGCCGCTGGTGCTCGCGCGGTATCCCGACGGCATCCTCGGCAAGTCGTTTTTTCAGAAGGATGCGCCGGAGTGGGCGCCGGAGTGGATACGGCGGGAGCGGATTCGTGCGAAGGGGGTGGAACGGGACATCGACTACTTCGTCGTGGATGATGTCGAGGCGCTGCGGTACGTGGCGAACACCGGGACGATTCCGCTGCACCTGTGGGCGTCGCGGGTGGGCACGATCGAGCGGCCGGACTGGCTGGTGCTGGACCTCGATCCGAAGGGCGCGCCGTTCACCGACGTGGTGAAGGTCGCGCTGGCGTTGCGGGGGATCCTCGAGCGGCTGGAGCTGCCGAGCTATCCGAAGACGTCGGGTGCCACCGGGCTGCACATCCTGCTGCCGCTCGGCGCGCGCTACACCTACGAGGAGACGCGGACGTTCGCCCGCTTGCTGGCGACGCTGGCGGTGGAGGCGGTACCGGAGATCTCCACGATCGCCCGGGTCATCAACGCCCGGGGTGGCAAGGTCTACGTGGACTTCGGCCAGAACGGGCCCGGCCAGACCATCGTGGCGCCGCTGTCGGTGCGCCCGCTGCCCGGCGCGCCCGTGTCGACGCCGCTGCGCTGGCCGGAGGTGACGGCGCGGCTCGATCCGCGGCGCTTCACCATCCGCACGGCGCCCGCCCGGCTCGACAAGCTCGGCGATCCGATGGCGCCGGTGCTCGGCGAGGGTCTCGACATCGCGGCGACGCTCGGCCGGCTGGATCGCGTACGGTGACGGCGCCGCTTCGTGGTATCTCAAGGGCCATGAGCGCGCCGTTCCCCCGCCGGACCGCTGCCGACCTCATGGACGCGACCGTCCTGGCCAGGTGGGCCGACCGGGCGGCGCTCACCCCGGCGGCCCGGTCGGCGCTCGGCGAGATCCTCGACCGGTTCGTGACCGACGGCGCGCCCATCGAGGTCGCGACGCTCCGGCACGCCGGCGCCGTCACCGAGCTGGACGAGCGCGATCTGGTCTACGTGAGCGACGGCCGGATCGTGCTGGCCTATCCATGGTCCGGTACGCCGACTGGATTCGTGACCGTGCTGGCCGACGGCCGCGAGCGCTGGGCGTGCTGCGCGATCGACGCGCTCGGCGTGCCGGCCATGCTGAAGCAGTCGGTCACGGTGCGCGCCGGTTGCCATCACTGTGAGGAGCGCATCGAGCTAGTCGTGACACCGGACGGCCCGGTTGGCGACTCCAGCGTGATGGCGTGGGTGGGTGAGCGCGGCAACCTGCGCGGCAAGGCCTGCACCGCGCTCTGACACACGCTGAACTTCTTCCGGTCGGAAGAGCACGTGGCCGAGTGGTGGGCAGCGAGCCGCGCCCCCGGCGCCGCCGCCACGCTGCCGGAGGCGTTCCGGTTCGCCGCCACGATCTTCGGCGAGCTGCTGCCGGGCCTGCTGCGGGCGCCCTGATGTGGTGGACGGCGCTCGTCCTCGCCGCGGCGGTCGTGCTCGGCGGCTGTGTCGAACGGCGCGACGGCGCCGGGACGGTCACGCTCGTCTTCAAGCACGCCAAGATCCTCGGCCCCTCCGACCCGATCCCCAACCTGCTCCGCGAGTTCGAGCGGCGCCATCCCGGCGTCACCGTGCGGAGCGAGCCGCTCACGTGGACGAGCGACGAGCAGCACCAGTTCTACGTGATCAACCTCGAGGGCGCGAGCCCGACCTTCGACGTGCTGATGATCGACGTGATCTGGGTGCCGGAGTTTGCGCAGGCCGGCTGGCTACTCGACCTCTCGCCGTGGGTGTCGCGGCAGGAGCTGGCGCCGCACTTTCCGGCCGCCGCCGCCGCCGCCGTGTGGCGCGGGCGTGTGTGGGGGCTGCCGTGGAACATGAACGTCGGCGTGCTCTACTACCGCGCCGACCTGCTCGCGAAGTATCGCCTGACGCCGCCGCGCACGTGGGAGGCGCTGGTCGAGCAGACCGTACGCATCCGCGCCGGCGAGCGCGATCCGCGGCTCGACGGTGTCCTCTGGCAGGGCAAGCAGTACGAGGGCCTCGTGGTCAACGCCCTGGAGCACTTCTGGGCGAACGGCAGCGCGCTCCTCGACGAGAACGACCGCGTGTTCCCGGAGCCGGCCCGCGCCGCCGCCGCCCTGGCGTTCATGCGCGGGCTGGTCGACAGCGGCGCCAGCCCGGCCTGGGTGACCGCCGGCGACGAGGAGCTGACGCGACGGCCCTTCGGCGATGGTCGGGCAATCTTCCTGCGCTCGTGGCCGTACGCGATGGATCTCTTCGAGGCGCCGGACTCGCCCGTGCGCGGCCGCGTCGGCATCGCGCCGCTGCCCGCCCATCGGGACGGCGCCGCCGGCGTCGGCGCCACCGGCGGCTTCCACCTGGGGGTGAATCGCCGCACGCGCCACCAGGAGGCGGCGGTGGCGCTGGTGCGCTTCCTGGCCAGCGAGCACGGACAACGCGCGCTCACCGCCGCCGGCGTCGCGCTCTATCCCACGCGGGTGGCGCTCTACCGCGACGCCGAGGCCGTGCGCGCCCATCCCTACATGCCGCGCTTCCACGACCTGGCGCTGGCCGCGCGGCCGCGGCCCGTCACGCCGTACTACCTGATGCTGTCCACCACGGTGCAGCCGGAGTTCTCGGCGGTGCTGGTCGGCGTGAAGACGCCGCGGCAGGCGCTGGACCACGCCCGGCGTCGCCTGGAGTACATGCTGGGCGGCATCCGGTGACGGCGCGGCAGCGCGCCGACCGCCGCGCCGGCCTGGCGTTCGTGGCGCCGGCCGCGCTGACGCTGGCCGCGCTGGCGCTCTACCCCGGCCTGTGGGTGCTGTGGCTCTCGCTGCAGCAGCGCATCCCGATCTTCGGCATCGCGCGCTTCGTCGGCCTGGACCACTACGGATTCCTCGCCACCGACCCGCGCTTCTGGAACGCGGCACGGGTCACGCTGGTGTTCACCGGCGTGTCGGTGGCGCTCGAGCTGGTGCTCGGCCTCGCCATGGCGCTCGCGCTCCAGCGCCAGCGCGCCGGGCGGCGACTGGCCCTGTCGCTGCTGCTGCTGGCCTGGGCGCTGCCCTCGGTGGTGACGGCGAAGCTCTTCGAGTGGCTCTACCATCCCTCGGCCGGCCTCGTGAACCTCCTCCTCGGCCGCCCTCTGAACTGGCTGGGCGATCCCTCGCTGGCGCTGGTGGGGCTGATCCTGGCCGACGTGTGGCGCACGATGCCGTTCGTCGCGCTGCTCTGCTACGCGCGCCTGCTGACGATCCAGCCCGAGGTCTACGAGGCCGCGCGCGTGGACGGCGCCGGGCGCCTGGCCACGTTCACGTGGGTCACGCTGCCGCTGCTCCGCTCGATCCTGCTCGTCGCGCTCCTGTTCCGCACGCTCGACGCGCTGCGGGCCTTCGACCTCATGTACGTGCTCACCGGCGGCGGCCCCGCCAACACGACCGAGACGCTGACCGTCTACGCCTATCGCAGCCTGTTCCAGACGCTGCAGCTCGGCTTCGGCTCGGCCATCGGCGTGGTGATCTTCGCGCTGGTGATGCTGGTGGCCGCCGGCTATCTGCGCTCGCTGCGCCGCGAGGGCCTGGCCGCGTGAAGGGCCGCGTGCGGGCGTGGGACGTGGCGGTGCTGCTGGTGCTGGCGGCGTGGGCCACGCCGTTCTTCTGGCAGGTGCGCACGTCGTTCACGCCCGACAGCGAGCTGCTGGCGACGTCCGGCGTCCTGCCGGCGCGTCCCACGCTGATCCACTACCAGGCGGTCGTCGAGCGCAGCGTGATGCCCCAGGCGCTCGGCAACAGCCTGGCGGTGGCCACGCTCACGACGCTGGTGGCGCTGGCCATCGGCCTGCCCGCCGCCTACGGCATCGCCCGGCTGCCGATCCCCGGCAAGGGGCTCCTGCTGCTGGCGGTGATCGCGAGCACCGCCTTCCCGCAGATCACGACGGTGAGCCCGCTCTATCTGCTGATGCGGGCGCTCGGCCTGCGCGACACCTGGACGGCGCTGGTGCTGGCCAACACGTCGTTCGCGCTACCGCTCTTGATCTGGCTGCTGGCGGGGTTCATCCGCGAGATCCCGATCGAGCTGGAGGAGGCCGCCTTCCTGGACGGCGCCGGCCGCCTCGGCGCGCTGCGCCGGGTCGTGCTGCCGCTCATCGCGCCGGGCGTCGCCTCCGCCGCGCTGCTGACGTTCCTGGCCTCGTGGAACGAGTTCCTGTTCGCCTACACGTTCACGGCGACCGAGGCCAGCCGTACCGTGCCTGTCGCGCTCGCGCTCTTCCCCGGCGTCTTCGAGGTCCCGTGGGGCGACATCGCGGCGGCGTCGATCCTGGCCAGCCTGCCGCCGATCGTCATCGTGGTCGGGCTGCAGCGCTGGCTGGTGCGGGGGCTCGTGGCCGGCGCGCTGAAGGAGTGAGGCGGGATCAGCTCCGCAGGGCGGCCCAGGCCAGCGCGGCCCAGCCGAGGATGAACGCGAGGCCGCCGAGCGGGGTGACGGCGCCGAGCCAGCGCTGGCCGGTGAGGGCCAGCAGGTAGAGGCTGCCGGAGAAGATCAGCGTGCCGGCGACGAACAGCCAGCCCGCCGTCACGGCGGCGCCGCCCGGCCAGCGGCCGACCGCCCACGCCGCCGCCAGCAAGGCGAGCGCGTGGTACATGTGATAGCGTGCGCCGACCTCGAAGGCGACGAGCATGTCGGGGACGAGGCGGTTGCGGAGGGCGTGGGCGCCGAAGGCGCCGGCGGCGACGGCCACCAGCGCCGACAGCGCGCCGAGCGCGAAGAAGACACGGTCCACCGTCAGATCCCCTCGCCCCACTGGGCGTAGAACTCCAGCGGTCGCCCGATGAGGAAGCGCTCGAAGTCCGCGTGGAAGCGCTCGGCCGCCACGTTCTCGAGGAAGCACGTGGCCGTGGCCTCGTCCAGCTCGGAGTCCGGCTCGGCCATGCACTCGGCCAGCACCCAGCCCAGCGCCTGCAGCCGGGCCGGCGGCAGCTCCTCGTAGCGCTCGCGGAAGTAGTCGCTGAACTCGGCGAAGGCGCCGCACAGCGTGGGCGCGTCCTCCTCCTCCTCCTCCTCGTTCGACGCGGGCTCCGCTTCGTCCCGGTGGACGGCGAAGTCGGGGAAGAGCTCGACGAGACGGCCGACCAGCTCGTCCGGCGTCATGCTGGTGTCGTCCACCGCTAGCAGGCCGGGCGGCGCAGCATCACCGGGTCGATCTTCCGCGTGACCAGGCGGCCGTCGTGCAGGCTGCCGTGGAGGGTGCCGCGCTCGACGATGACCTTGCCGCGCAGGATCGTCGTCACCGGCCAGCCCTTCACCGGCCAGCCCTCCCACGGGCTGTAGTCGCTCACGTGGAAGTCGGCCCTGGCCAGCGGCCGCACGACGGCGGGATCGATCAGCACGATGTCGGCGTCGCTGCCCGGGGCCAGCGCGCCCTTGCGCGGGTAGAGACCGAGGATCTTGGCGGCGTTGGCCGAGGTCACGCTCACGAAGCGCTCGAGCGACATGCCGCGCCTGGCCACGCCCTCCGTGTACACGATCCCCATGCGCGCCTCGGCTCCGAGGTTGCCGCCGGTGACGTCCTCGATCGTCTTGCCGCGGAGCTTGAGATCGAGCGAGGTCGGGAACTCGTCGGTGGCGGTCGTGGACACCGCGTCGTGCAGCAGGCCGTCCCACAGCGCGTCGCGATCCTCGGCGAACTTCAGCGACGGGTACGTGTGGTAGCAGTAGCCCCGGGGTGTCCGGTAGTCGTCGGCGGTGAAGCACGCGTAGTGGTGCAGGGTCTCGGCGTAGATCGGCTTGCCGTGCCCGCGCGCCTCGGCCACGGCGTCCACGCCTTCCTTGGCCGAGGTGTGGACGAAGTAGACGGCACCGCCGATGGCGTTGGCGAGGTTGATCGTGCGCCGGAACGAGAGGTGCTCGGAGAGCTTGTTGTGGACGTACGGCAGATTCCAGCCGTCCAGCTTGCCCTCCTCGCGGAAGCGCTCGTACATGAACTGCACGATGTCGTGGTCCTCGGCGTGCACGACCATGATGCCGTCGTTGGCCGCGACCTTCTCCATCGCGAACTGGATGCGCCCGAAGTCCAGCCGGTTCGACGGCCGCCGGGGATGGGGTGGCAGGATGTCGGTCGTGAACACCTTGAAGGACGGGAAGCCCTGCTGGATCGTCTCCGGCAGCGCGTCGAACGTCTTGAGCGGCAGCGCGCCGACCAGCGTGACGTGAAACGAGTAGTCGATGTACGACTGACCGCGCCAGCGCGCGACCCGCTGCTCGATGGCGGTCGGGATATCGCCGCCCGGCCGCACGAAGCAGAAGTCGATGTGGGTCGTGGTGCCGCCGAACGCCATGCCGCGGCTGTCGTCCTCGGGGCCCAGCGTGAAGAGCTCCTCGTCGGGATGCATCGTGATCCGGTGCGCCAGGTGGGTGTGCGGCTCCACGCCGCCCGGCACGACGACCATGCCGGCCGCGTCGATGGTGCGCACGGCCTCGGTGAAGGTCCCCGGCGGCGTGACGGCCACGATGCGCTCGCCCTGCACCGCGACGTCCCACGCCCCGGCCCCGTGCGGCGTGACCACACGACCATTCGTGACGAGCAGATCCAGCATGACGTCCTTTCAGCCGCGCGTTGTGCTCACAACCCGCAGCACGGCCCCGCCTCGTGCCACCAGCGCCAGCCGCCGTAGGAGCCAAGTATCAAGAAGACTACAACCGTCGTCCATTGAACGACACGAATGACGGTCCCGTAGGTCGAGACGCCGGGGCCGGGTCGTGCCACGTCCTCGAGGATCTGCAGGCGAACGTTGCCCGTGATGTCGGCCATCTGTCGCAGAGGCCGATCATGGCGGCGACGCGGGGGTCCTTGTCGAGCGTCGAGCCATAGGCGGCGAAGAGGAACGCCGTCGCAATCAGGAAGAAGTTGAAGCTCTGCATCCGTTGCCCGGCGTGAAGCGAGAACCAGTTCCAGGCGTGATCGAATGCCTGCTTTTCCGAGATGGCCGCGTCGCTCTTGTCAGCCATGCTGCCCTCCCTGACACCGCCCAGTCAAGTTGTGGGGGATCGCAAGAGCGAGGCTAGCCTCGAGCCCAGCGCAGGGCCGGTGCCCTCGTCCTCGTGCTTGAAGAACACGAAGGCGTCGCGCCAGCGCTCGCCGATGCGACGCATCGTCGCCAGCCACGTGCGCAGGTCGTCGTCGTCGTAGCCGGTGGCGCGCAGGCGGAAATAGCCCCAGTCGGCCGTGGCCACCGCCGGCGTGGCGCCGTCGTCGTTGTCGGCGATGCAGAGGGCGGCGTTGCGGGCGGCCAGGCGGGTGTAGATCTCGTCGGTGAACCAGGTCGGATTCCGGAACTCGAACGCGGCTCGCGTGTCGGGTGGCAGCAAGGCCAGCACGTCGGCCAGGCGGCCGGCGTCCACCTTGAAGTTCGGGGGGAGCTGGAAGAGCAGCGGGCCGAGCTTCGGCCCCAGCAGGCGCGCGGTGTCGCAGAAGACGCGGACCGGATCGTCCACGTCGCGCAGCCGGGCGAAGTGGGTGATGCGCTGCGGGGCCTTCAGTACGAAGGTGAAGCGGGCCGGCACCGTCGCGGCCCAGCCCTCCACCACCTTGGCCGTCGGCATCCGGTAGAAGGTGTTGTTGACCTCGACGGTCGAGAACCGCTCGCCGTAGTAGGCGAGCATCCCCGCCGGCTTCATGTCGCTCGGATAGAAGGAGCCGCGCCACTCCGTGTAGTTCCAGCCCGACGTGCCGATGCGGACGTCCACGACGCGCCTAGATGGTCAGCAGGCCGCCGTTGGGCGACAGCCATTGCCCGGTGACGAACGAGGCCTCGTCGGAGGCGAGGAAGAGCGCGACGGCGGCGATCTCCCTGGGGTCGCCCAGGCGTCCCATCGGCGTCTGCCGTTCGGCCAGCATGCGCACCATCGGCGGCAGCGGGTCGAGGATCGGCGTGTCGATCCAGCCGGGGCAGATCGCGTTCACGCGGATGCCGCGGGTGGCGACCTCGCGGGCGACCGAGCGCGTGAAGCCGAGGATCCCGGCCTTGGCGGCGCCGTAGTGCGGCGCGACCTCGATGCCCATCAGCCCGGCCACGCTGGAGATGTTCACGATGGCGCCGCGGTTGACGCGGCTCATGAGCTTGAGCGCCTCCCGGGTGCAGTAGAAGGTGCCGTTCAGGTGCACGGCCAGCATCCGCGCCCACGTCTCATCGCTGAGCGACTGGGTGACGTCCCAGTGCGTCTCGACCTGGCCGGCCATCATCTCGGCGATGCGCGTCTGGGCCTTGGCGTGGAAGGCCTCGCGGCCGCTGGCGTCCACCTCGCCGATGCCGGCGTTGTTGACGAGCACGTCGAGCCCCCCGAAGACGGCCTCGACCTCCTCGAACATCGCGCGCACCTGGACGCTGTCGGCCACGTCGGCGGCGATCGCCCGGGCTCCGCCGCCGAGCTCGGCGGCGGTGCGCTCGGCCGTCTCCTTGCGGATATCGTTGACGATCACGCGCGCGCCTTCCTCGGCGAAGCGCAGCGCGATGGCCCGGCCGATACCGGAGCCGCCGCCGGTGATGAGCGCCGCCCGTCCGTCGAGCCTCATCGGGCTATCTCCCAATCCCCGCCGTCTCGTCGACGTGGGCGTCCTCGCGAAAGTGGGGCATGACCTCCTCGGCAAAGAGCTGCATCATCTCCAGCGTTGCCTCGTGGCTGCCCCCGTTCATGCCGGAGCACACGATGCCGGCCTTGAGCTGGTCCGAGAACACGCGCAGCTTGTCGCGCACCGTGGCCGGACCGCCGGCGATGATGTAGCCGCCCGCCTCCAGATCCTCGTAGGTCAGCTCGGTCGGCATCTTGCCGCGCGTGGCCAGCAGTCGCCTCAGCGAGGCCTCGGTGGTGTAGCCCGGCGGCTGCCAGAACTGCGGCAGCATCCGGAGCCCCACGTGATAGACCCACATCGCGTGCTGGCGCGCGATGGCCTCGGCCTTGCGGTCGTTCTCGGCGACGCAGATCGGCAGGTTCACGCTGAGCTGGTAGGGGCTGGCGGTGTAGCCGTGGCGCTCGCACGCCTCGCGGTACTCGCCGTAGACCTGGGCGATCCGCGCGAGTGGGGTGAAGACCATCAGGTAGGGGAACCGGCGCTTGGCCGCCCACTCGACGGTCTCGCTGGAGCCCTGCGACGGGCACCACACCGGCGGGTGCGGCTGCTGCAGCGGCCGCGGCCACGGATTGACGAACGGGTACCGATAGAACTGGCCGTCGAAGGCGAATGGTCCCGGCTCGGTCCACGCGCGCAGAATCAGCTCGGCCGCCTCGTAGAAACGCTCGCGCGAGTGGGTCGGGTTCACGGCCGTCGAGTAGTACTCGGCCCCGATCCCGCGCACGAAGCCGGAGACGATCCGGCCGCCGGAGGCGACGTCGAGCATCGCGATCTCCTCGGCGATGCGCAGCGGGTTCTCGCGCAGGGGCAGCCCGTTGCCGAGGATGGCGATCTTCGCGCGCGACGTGCGACGCACCAGCATGGCGGCCATCACGTTGGGGCTCGGCATGGTGCCGTAGCAGTTCTGGTGGTGCTCGTTGACGCAGATGCCGTCCCAGCCGAGGGCTTCCGCGTACTCGAGCTGGTCGAGGTACTGGTGATAGAGCCTCTGCCCGACGGCGGGGTCGTAGTGACGGTTGGACAGTGTCACCCACGATGACGGCTCGTCGTGCTCCATCGGGTAGGGCATGAGGTGGAAGTAGTAGAACTTCACCGGCCCCCCGTTCGGCCCGCGCAGAACTCGATCACCGCCGCCGCCACCGCCTCCGGCTCTTCCAGGTGGGGGACGTGGCCGGACGCCTCGAAGACGCGCAGCGCGGCACCCGGGATCTCCTTCCGCCACGCCTCCGCGCAGACGAGCGGCGCCAGCCGGTCGTGGGCGCCCCAGCACAGCAGTGTCGGCGTCGTGATGCGGGCCAGCCGTCGGCGCAGCAGCGGGTTGTACAGGTACGGGTTCCACGCCACCCGGGCCAGCGCGGTGTTCTGGCGATAGAGCACGGCCAGCGTGTCGATGCTCATGTCCGGCGGCGCCAGCGCGATGGCGGCGAACGGATCGTGAAAGACGGTGGCGACGAGCTGCGGCAGCTCCATGCCGAACAGGAACGGGTAGATCCAGCCCTCGACCTTGATCCCGACCGGATCGATCAGCGTCATCGACTCCATCCGGTGCGATGCCATGGTCGCCATCTCGGCCGCGATCCAGCCGCCGAACGAGGCGCCGACCACGTGCACGCGCTCGAGCCCGAGGGTGTCGAGCATGTCCAGGTAGTGGAAGGCGAGGTCGGAGACGTGCTCGATCCACTCCGCCGCCGGCGAGGCGCCGTGACCGGGATGGCTCGGCGCCAGCACCGTGAAGCGCTCGGCCAGGCGCTCCTGGAACGCGAGCCAGCGGCCGCCGGCGCCGGCGCCGTGCAGGTAGAGCAGCGCCGGACCGCTGCCGTCGCGCAGCAGATCGACGGGCGTGTCGCGAACGGTGATCCGGGTGGTCTCGTGCATCGCGTGTAGTTCTACCCCGGGCGACGGTACCAGCGCCACCAGAGCGTGACGGCCAGGATGGACACGACGCCGCCGGCGCCGGTGACGAGGAAGCCGGCGCGGGCGCCGAGCGCCTCGGTGAGGGACCCGACCAGGAAGGCGCCGAACGGCGTCATCCCGGCGAACATCAGCGTGTGCAAGGCCATCACGCGCCCGCGCAGGTCGTCGGGGACGGTGAGCTGGACCGTCGTGTTGGCGCCGGTCATGAAGAGCATGCCGCAGAATCCCATGACGGCCAGCAGCGCCACCGCGACCCCGAAGCGGCCGACGCCGGCCATCAGCATCGTGGCCACCCCGAGCCCGAGCGCGGAAGCGACGAGCACCGGCACCGGCGGCCGCTCGGCGCCGAGCGACCCCAGCACGATGGCGCCGGCCACGGCCCCGCCGCCGAGCGACGTCATCAGCAGCCCGAAGCCGTGTGCGTCCTGATGGAGAACGTCGCGCGCGAGCAGGGGCACCAGCGTGTTGTAGTTGAAGAAGAACGCGCTGACCGCCATGACCAGGCTCATCACCAGCGCGATGCGCGGCGTGCGCAGCGCGTACCGCACACCCTCGCCGATCTCCTCGCGCAGCGAGCGGCCGCTGCTGGGGCGCGGTCGTCCCTCGGCGTGGAGCGCCATCAACGCCCCGATCACGGCCAGGAACGACAGGCCGTTGAAGAAGAACGCCAGCGCGGTGCCCCAGCCCGCGATGACGAGCCCGGCCAGCGCGGGGCCGACCACGCGGGCGGCGTTGAACATCGCCGAGTTCAGCGCGATCGCGCTGCGCAAGGACTCGCGGCCGACCATCTCGACGATGAACGCCTGCCGGGTCGGCATGTCGATGGTGTTCGCCAGGCCGTAGACGGCGGCCATCACCGCGACGTGCCAGTACTGAATATCGCCCCGATACACCAGCGCCGCCAGCAGCAGCGCCTGCACGCACATGACCGACTGGCTGGCGATGAGCAGTGGTCGCTTGGGCAGCCGATCGGCCAGCGCGCCGGCGAAGAACGACAGGAACAGGACGGGTGCGAACTGCAGCGTGCCCACGAGCCCCAGCCGGAAGGGCGAGTTCGTCAGCTCGAGGACGAGCCATGACTGCGCGACGGACTGCATCCAGGTGCCGACCAGGGAGACGAGCTGGCCGGCGAAGAAGAGGCGGAAGTCGCGGTGTGCGAACGCTCGCAGCGCAGCCGGCAGTCTCGCAGCGCCCGACACGTGCTCAGTCTACTGCGCCTGGTGCCCCGGGCATGGCTCTGCGGTCCGGTCGCGGGAGGTCGGAGGTCAGGTGGGGTCCGGCGACCACGAGGGTGGCGGTCGAGTTGATCGTTGGAGTCTGAGTTCCATCCGGCTGGGTTGCGCTCGGGGACGGTTGGCAGGGAAACGGGTCGGCGGACCCCACCTGACCTCCGACCTCCCGCGACCGGCAGCGCGGACCTCGGGCGAGGCACTCCACAACGGCAATGAATTCAGGGCGTGACGGGCAGCGGGCGGGCGCGGCGGCGCTCGAGGGTGAGCAGGAGGGCGAGGCCGAGGGTGGTGGAGAGGGCGGAGGCGAGGAAGCCGGCGGGGAAGCCGTGGGTGTCGACGAGGAGGGCGATGAGGGGCGAGCCGATGGCGAGGCCGACGTCCCACGCCCCGGACAGCGTGCCGATCGCGCGGCCGCGCTCGGCGGCGGGCGTGCGATCCACGATGAGCGCCACCAGGGTGGGGTAGAGCATCGAGTTGCCGCAGCCGAGCAGCGCGGCGCCGATGACGAGTGAGACGACCGTGGGCGGCATGGCGAGCGCGACGTGGCCGAGCGCGATGGCGGCCAGCGCCGGCGCCAGCACCCGGACGCGACCGAAGCGGTCGGAGGCCCGGCGCAGGAGCAGCCGGCACACGATCGTGCACCCGGACATGAGGGGAAAGAACCAGGCGATGCGGCCGAGACCGCCGGCGGCCGCGTGCAGTGGCAGGAACGCGTAGACCGTCGCGGCGCCGAGCGTGATGACGATGAGTGCGATCGAGGCGGGCACCGCGTGCCGGCTCCAGGGCGGGCCGATGCCGCCCGGCGCCGTGGCGTTGCCGGGGGCCGTGCGCAACCAGGCGACGAGGGCGGCCACGACCAGCGCCAGGCCGGTCACCACCGCGAAGTTGAGCGCGATGCCGCCGACCTCGGCCAGCGCGAACCCCACCGCGGGCCCGAGCGCGACGCCGACGGACGACGCCACGTAGTAGAGAGCGAGCGACTCGCCCCGCCGGTCGGCGGGGCTCTCGCCGGCCACCACGATGCTACCGGTCGTCGAGATCAGCGCGTTGGCGATGCCGAGGCCGCCCATCAGCGCGATGAAGGCGAGCGGGGTGGCCGCGAGGTTCAGCGCCAGCATGGTGACGATGAGGATGCCGGCGCCCGGCAGCATCACCGTGCGACCGCCGTACCGGTCCGTCCACCCACCCACCTGCGGTCGCAGGACCATGGCCACGCCGGTGGTGACCGCGAAGAGCCAGCCGATCTGGGCGTGACTGCCGCCGAGCGCCACCAGGTGGAGGGGCAACTGGGTATTGAGCAGGTAGGTGATCACGTGCACGAGCGCGGTGAGCACCACGCAAAGGCGGATCGTGCCCCGCGGGCTCATTCCGCGCCTCCGGCCGACCGGGATGACGTCAGTCCATCAATACCCGCTGAAGGGTCACGACGTCCAGCCAGATCCCGTGCTTGAACGCGACCTGGTACTCGTGGCCGACGCGCCCGAAACCGTGGCGCTCGTGGAGGGCCAGCGACGCCTCGTTGGGGCCGGTGACGCGCGCGATGACCGAGTGATGGCCGTGCTCCTGCGCGAGGGTCAGGAGCCGGTCGAGGACGGCGCCGCCCAGCCCCTTGCCGCGCCAGCCGTCCTTCACGTAGACGGAGTTCTCCGCCGTGCGGGCGTAGGACGGCTTCGAGCGGTACGGCGACAGCGCGCCGAACGCCACGACCTCGTCGCCCTCGGTGACCACGATCACCGGGTGCCGCGGGCCGTGGGCGGCGAGCCACGCGCGCTGGGCCGCGGGGCCGCGCGGCTCGGTGTCCGAGGTCGCCGCCGTCTGCAGCACCTCGCGGTTCCAGATGGCGGCGATGGCCGCGTTGTCCGCGGGCGTGGCCGGACGGATCACCATGGGCCGGATGGTGCCGGGCGCGCCGCCATCAGGGAAATCAATTGTTCTGATACAGACGATCACATACATTTTGACGACGATGGACCTCCAGGTCGCCCACCTCCGCACGCTCCAGGCGATCGCCCGGCACGGCTCGTTCTCGCGCGCGGCGCAGGCGCTCAATCTCACCCAGCCCGCCGTCAGCATGCAGGTCCGCCACCTGGAGCAGGCGCTCGGGCTGTCGCTGCTCGAGCGCGTCGGCAAGCGCGCGTTCCCCACCCAGGCCGGCCAGCTCCTGCTCACCCACGCCGAGCGGGCGCTGCGCGAGCTGGAGGCCGGCGTGGAGCGGGTGCAGCAGCTGCGCGGCGTGGTGGCCGGGCGGGTGCGGCTCGGCACCAGCGCGTCGATCAGCATCTACCTGCTGCCGCCGGCGCTGCGGCGCTTCCGCGCGCGCTACCCGGAGACCGAGATCGTCGTCGTCACCGGCAACGCCGCCGAGATCACGCGGGCCATCGTGGCCAACGCGCTCGACGTCGGCATCGTGAGCCTGCCGGTGCGCGACCGCGAGCTGGTCGTCGCGCCCTTCTTCCGGGACGAGCTGGTGGCGATCGCCCCGCCCGAGCCGGCCTGGCGGCGGCTGAAGACGATCGACGCGCCGACGCTGGCCGGCCACCCGCTGATCCTCTTCGAGGCCGGCGCCACCCTGCGGCGGGTCATCGACGGCTGGTTTCACCGGGCCGGGGTGGCGCCGCGGTCGCCGATGGAGCTCGGCAACACGGAGGCGATCAAGAAGCTCGTCGAGTCCGGGCTCGGCCTGTCGGTGACCTCGTGGTTCTCGGTGAAGAGCGAGGTGCGCGCCGGCACGCTGACCGCGATGCGGCTGACGCCGTCGCTGGAGCGCCAGCTCGGCCTCGTCCGGCGCCGGGACAAGCCGCGCACGCCGGCGCTCGACGCCTTCGTCGGCGCCCTCGAGGATCTGCGCCGTTCGCTGGAAACGCGGGCCGATGCCCGTCGCGGCTAAGAAGTCTGTCGGCGTGTCGAGGGGGGCCACGGCTCCGCCGGGGCGCCCCGAGCGATTGGGGGTCTGGGGGCCATATCGGGGCCCCCGGTCCAGCTAGGCGTCAGCGCGGCGCGGCCGGCTCGACGCGAAGCGTGAGGCCGTTGGCCTCCCGGACGACGACCTCGGTGCCGGCGGCGATCTCGCCGCCCGCCGTCTCGGCGCGCCACAGCTCGCCGTCGACTCGCACGTAGCCCGTGGGCGCGAGCCGTTCGACCGCGCGGCCGCGAGCCCCGAGCAGCCGCGCGCGGGGCGGATCCAGCGCGTGCCGTACGAACCGGTACATCGCCAGGTCCTTCACGACGACGGTGGCCACGCCGACCGGCACGATCCACGCGGGCAGGGCGGCGAGCCAGCCCAGCCCGGCCAGCGCCGCGGCCACGGCGATCCAGCCCGGCGCTTGCAGGATCAGATACCGGCCGAAGCGGGAGAGCATCGAGGCTCAGCCTACGCGGGTGGTATCGGGCTTGCACTACATCGTGTCGTGACCGGGAACGTCCAGTCGCTGACTGCCTGGCTCGGCGAGCACACCTACGCGGTCGTCTTTCTGGCGACGCTCGTGGACGCGACGGCGATTCCCTTTCCTGGAAGAATTGTGCTCGCCGCCGCCGGCGCGTTCGCCGCGGCCGGCGACGCCAACGTGGCGCTGGTGATCGGGCTGGGGACCGCCGGCGTGATCATCACCGATCACGTCTGGTATTTCGCGGGAGCGCGGGGTGGCGGCCGGCTGCTGCGCCTCTACTGCCGCCTGACCTTCAGCTCGCCGGACTGCGTGCAGCGCACGACCGACTGGTTCAAGCGCTTCGGCCCGCTCGTCATCGTGGTCGGCCGCTTCGTGGCCGCCGTCCGCGTGCTCGCGTGGCCGCTGGCCCGCGACCACGGCGTGCGCTATCTCACGTTCGTCGCCCTCGAGGTGCCGGCGGCGCTGCTGTGGACGGTGCTCTGGGTCGGACTCGGCTGGCTGCTCGGGGCGCGCTGGGCGGACGCCCCGGCCGAGGCGCGCTGGGTGAGTGTGGGCGTGGCCTTCGCGGGCGCGCTCGCGTTCTTCAGCTACCGCGCCTGGCGCCGCCTCCGCCCCGGCCCCGCCGCCTCGTCGCCCGCGCGCTGAGCGCGCCTACAGCGCCGACGGAAAGCGCGGCGCTCGCTTCTCGCGAATGGCCTGCAGCCCCTCCCGCACGTCCTCGCCCATGAAGGTCAGCATCTCGAGCGCGATCGACTGATCGAAGATCGGCCCGGCCATGCGCAGCCAGTTGTTGAGGCTGCGCTTCGTCCAGCGGATCGCCTGCTGGCTGCCGAGCGCGAGCCGGCCGGCGACGTCCAGCGCCTTCGGCAGCAGCTGGTCCGGGGGAACGCACAGGCTCACGAGCCCGATGCGCTCGGCCTCCTTGCCGTCGATGAAGTCCGAGGTCAGCAGGTAGTACTTCGCCTTGGCCATGCCGCAGAGCAGCGGCCACAGGATGGCGGCGTGGTCGCCGGCCACCACGCCCAGCTTGGTGTGGCCGTCGGTGAAGCGCGCGGTCTCGGCCATGATGCTGATGTCGGCGAGCAGCGCCACCACGAGCCCGGCCCCCACCGCGACGCCGTTGATGGCCGACACGACCGGCTTGTCGAGATTGATCATGTTGTAGACGAGGTCGGAGGCCTCGCGCAGCGTGCGGGCCAGGCGCTTGGGGTCGCGCGCGTTGGCCTCCACCATCTCGAGATCGCCGCCGGCCGAGAACGCGCGCCCGGCGCCGGTCACCACCGCCACCCGCGCCTCGGGGTCGGCGTCGAGCGTCAGCCAGATCTGCGTCAGCTCCCAGTGCAGGCGATCGTTGGTGGCGTTCAGCACCTCCGGGCGGTCGATCGTGATCAGCACGACACCGTGCGGCTTGCGCTCGAAGGTGAGGTGCTGGTATTCCCTATAGTCCATCGTGGAGCCTCCGGCGCCCCATCCTACGCGAAAGCTCACCGTCGAGAACGAGCGGCTGCGTCTGCGCATCGAGGCGCTCGAGCGGCTGGCCGCCGAGAGCCGCCACGCCGAGGAGGCGCGGCGCGAGGACGAGGAGCGCCGGCACCGGGGCGCCGACGAGCGCCGGCGGCACGAGGCCGACGTGCTCGGGCGGATCACGAGCGAGATCAACGCCTCCTTGAACCTCGACACCGTCCTCAAGCGCGTGGGGGAGGGCGCCCGCGAGCTGTGCGGCAGCGACGTGGTCGGCATCGCCCTGCGCGAGTCGGGCTCCGAGGCGATGGTCTTCCGCTTCTGGGCCGGCGTCCACGGCGTCAACAACGCCTCCCTGAGGGTCGCGGAGGGCACCGGCCTGGCCGCCCGGGTGCTGGAGACCCGGCGGGCCGTGCGCACCCTCCGGTACACGCGCGATCCCCGCGCCGGCCGGGACTACGCGGAGGTGGCGGACCGGGAGACGATCAACGCGCTGATGGCGGTGCCCATCCTGCTCGGCAGTCACGTCGAGGGCATCATCTACGTCGGCAACCAGACCACGCAGACCTTCACCGAGGGCGACGAGACGAGCGTGCAACGGCTGGCCGATCACGCCGGGCTCGCCATCCAGAACGCGCGCCAGTTCCGCGGCCACGTGCGCCGGCAGGAGGAGCTGGCCGCCCTCTACGAGGTCACGCGGGTGGTGACCGGGTCCCTGCCGGACGGCGCGCTCGTCTCGGCGCTCCACGCCCTCCTCGGCCGGCTGGTCGACGCGCGCCACCTGCTGGCGCTGACCTGGGACGCCGACCGGCGCGCGTTCGACCTGCTCTGGGCCTCGGGGCCGGGCTGGACGGCCGCCGACGCCGGTCTCGAGATCCGCGCGGTCGAGCGCGAGCGGCCGCTCCGGACCACCGACTACCTCGCCACCTGCGCGGAGGAGGGGCGGGCGCCCTCGCCGTACGCCCGCGGCCTCCGGTACGCGCTCACGGCCCCGATGCACGCCGCCGCCCGCGTCGTCGGCACGCTCTCGTTGTGGAGC
Organism: uncultured Candidatus Rokubacteria bacterium; assembly: GCA_963743355.1. Taxonomy (GTDB): domain Bacteria; phylum Methylomirabilota; class Methylomirabilia; order Rokubacteriales; family CSP1-6; genus AR5. Next base: position 753,471 of record CAVUPM010000001.1, on the reverse strand, counting down.
GGCGAGCGCCCGTATTCGCGGGCCGACGAGGAGTTCGTCCTGACGGTGGCGGCGCTGCTCGCGCTCCGCCTCACACGCCCCAGCGCGCGATGACCGCCCAGCGGTCGGTGCCCTCGACTTCGGCGACGATCCACGGATCGACCTGCCGATCCTGATAGTACGTCGGCGTCGCCACCCAGAACTTCGAGAACACGCCGCTGCGCGCGGCGTCGTCGAATTTCAGCAGCGCCTCGTCCGGAATGGGCTCCCGGTACTGCTCGATCGGCTCCAGGGTGGCGCCCCGCACGTATCCGAGCCGCCGCGGCAGCACCTCGCCGACCCGCTGCCGGATCTCGGCCAACGAGTACAGCGGGCCGTAGTCGAGCAGCGCCATCTCCAGCCGCTCGCGCAGGAGCTGGCCGGGGAGGCGAGCGCGGATGGTGCGGATGCGCGCGGCGACGTCCGTCGGGATCGCGTCGGGGTGGGCGGTCGTGCGTGACTCCATGATGCACCTCCGGGTGGAGGGGCGTGCAACCGGAAGGCCACCGACTCCTCAGCGGACGCGATGGGAGCTCCAGGCGAGATCGCCCGCCCGGCCGTCGAGCGCGTCGCCGCCGGCGCGCCCCTGGAAGACGAGCGCGCCGGCCGTGAACGCCAAGCGGTCACCGGTCATCCGCCCGTCGGTGAGCGTCAGCTCGCGCCCGTCGAGGGACAGCGTGCCACCGAGCACCTGATAGCGCTGGGTGAGGTTGAGCAGCGCCTCGCGCTCGCCCAGGCGCATCCGCCACACGCCGGCGACGTCGGCCGGGACCACCCACAGGTACAGCCGGTGGTCACGGGTGGACCCGCGCACGCGTTGCACCCGGTCGGGGCGCCAGTCGCCCATGTCGAAGTCGTGGGAGACCACGCGGCTGCCGGGCGGGAGCTCGCGCAGGAGCTTGGGCCGGAGCCGCAGATTCACGTCGTCGCGGAGGTAGAGCGTGACGACGGAGGCGGTGCGGAGGTCGGTGAGGAACAGGTCCTGGGCGAGGAACGTCGTCCGGTCGGCGACGCCGGCGGCGTGGGCGGCGGCGCCGCTCGTCTTCACGAGCTCGGCGTCGATATCCACGCCGACCCCGCGCGCGCCGAAGTCCCGGGCCGCCGCGATGACGACGCGGCCGTCACCGCTGCCGAGGTCGAACACGACGTCCTGCGCGCTCACCGTCGCCAGCCGGAGCATCGCCATTCCGACGTCCGCGGGCGTGGCGATGAACACGACGTCGGGCCCGGGGAAGCGCGCGCGGAACTCCGCGCATCCGGTGACGGCGACGAGCAGCAAGACCAGGACCGCCGGGCGCCGCCTCACGCTTCGATCGGTGGCGTCGGACCGGGGCCGCCGCCCGTCCACGCGAAGGCGTGGGGAGCGAGCGTGGGGGGCAGCGACGTGGGCCCCCCGGCGGCCACCTCGCTGGCCCACCCCAGCAGCGCTTCGAACGCCTCGACGGTGTTGATGCGGCGCAGCCAGACGGGGCGACCGTGGGCGTACAGGAACACGACGTTGGCCTCGCTGCAGGGGCCCAGGCAGTCGGTGAAGGCCAGGCGCAGGCCGTCGAGCTTGGCCTCGCGGAAGGCGCGCCGCATCTGGCGCTTGAGGGTGCCGGGGACGGTCTTGGGCCCGCCGCGGTCGGCATGACCGCAGCAGCAACCCATGCACGCGAGGATCAGTCCGGTGTCGGCGATGCGGTCAACAATACCTCAGCCGTCGTCTGGATGGTCGTTGTAGATCCTGCCAGTCCAGAAGTACTGTACCGGCACGTGGCAGAAGGAGTGGCAGAGGAAGTGGTAGAAGAATCTGATGCTCTCCGATCCCACCTTCGGCGCCGTGTGCGCGCTTGGCGCCGCGCTCGCCTGGTCGATCACGAGCCTGCTGGCGCGCACCCTGATGCCGTACTACGGCTCGGTGACCATCAACGCCGTGCGCTCCGGCATCGCGGGCGCGCTGCTGGTGGTCTGCGTCGTGCTCCTCGACGGGCCCGGCGTGCTGGTGGCGATGTCGGGGACGACCTTCCTGGTACTGGTGGTCTCGATCGTCGCGGCGATCGGCATCGGCGACACCGTGTTCTTCGAGAGCACCCGCGCCATCGGGCTCGGACGGGCCATGACGATCGCGACCACCTATCCGATCGGGGCCGCCCTCATGGCCGCCGCGCTGTACGGCGAGCGGATCACGACGCCGATCGCGGCCGGCACGCTGCTGACGCTCGGCGGCGTCGCCCTGATCGTCAGCGTGCGATCGGGGGCCCGGCCCGAGCGCATGTGGTTCGGCGTCTGGACTGCCATCGTGGCGTCGGTGGCGTGGGCGGTGTCCACCGTCATGATGAAGACGCCGCTGCAGGAGATCGAGCCGCTCACCGCCCAGGCGATCCGGCTGCCACTGGCCTCGGCGCTGCTCTGGCTGACGCCGTGGACGCGGGGGGCGGGCGTGGCGCTGCGCGAGGGCGGGCGCGGCCCGCTGGTGCGGATCGGAGCGCTCAGCCTGATCACCGCGGCCAGCTCCGTCCTGTTCGTCGCCAGCCTCAAGTACGCGGGCGTGGCCATCGGGTCCGTGCTGTCCTCGACCGCGCCCCTGTTCGCGCTGCCGCTCGGCGTCGTGTTCCTCGGCGAGCGGGTGTCGGTGTGGACGGTCGTGGGCGCGCTGGTGGCCGTGGCCGGCATCGTCGTGCTTCAGCTCTGAGGCGGCGACTCCCCGTCGGCGTAGACCGCCGCCCGGTGCGTCGCCGGGAGAAAGGCGCAGACGAGGTTGCGGACGGGATCGAACGCCAGCGTGTGCGCGCCCGCCTCGGTCGGCACGATCTCGCGACGGCGGAGCGGGGAGGTGTCGAAGACCTCGATGACGCCGGGGTCCCCGACGGCGACGTACAGACGCCGCAGCCCGGCGTTGAAGAACACCGCGTCGGGGACGCCGGCGATCGCCTCGACCCGGCGGACGTCGCCGGTGTCCGCGTCCACCTCGACGAGGGTCGCGGCGTCGCACGCGCAGAAGAGTCGCCGGCCCGCGACGTCGATGTCGAGGCCGTGCGGCCCGGCCCCGGGAATCGCGACGGTGCGCCGGACGGCCACCGGGTCGCCGGCGCCCACCACGACGATCCGCGGCGGATCGGCGATGTTGACGTGGAAGGCGTCGGTCCGCGGATCGAAGACGGCCCACCGCGTCCGGCCGGGCACGGAAAGGTCGGCGATCCGGCGCCGGCGGTGGACGTCGATCACCGTGACGGTGCAGGAGCCCGCGAGGGCGGGATCGCCGACGTGGGCGACCAGGAGCCGGCCCCGACCGGGATCGTAGGCGAGACCGTTCGGGCGAACCCCGACCGAGATCTTCTCGACCCGCGCCTCGTCCGCGGGACCGACGATGCCCACCGTGTCCTCGCCGCGATTCGACGTGAACACGAGGTCGGGGGCCTCGGTCACGAGGGCGCCGGCGACCGCGGCCAGGCCGGGGATCGAGCCGACGTACCGGCGCGCCGCGAGGTCGACGACGTCGAGCGCGTCGTTGGCCGTGTGGGCGACGTAGAGCCGGCCGGTCGGGCCGTGGACGGCGGCGTGATCGAAGCCGCCCGCCCCGGCGTGGGCGGGCAGCTCGATGAAGCCCAGGTGCCGGAGCACGGGTGCTACCGGCCCGCGAGCTCGGTCACGAGCCGCTCCACCCGCGCCACGATCCGATCGCGCGCGGCCGCGTAGCCCTCGCTCACGGCGGGAACGTCGTCCCACCGCTCCGCCGGCGTGGCGCCCGCGCCCACGTCGCAGCCGAAGCTGACGACCCGCGTGGCGGCGTCGAGATCGTAGAGCGTCACCGGGCGCGGCCGGCTCGGGCGCGCCGCGAGGCCGTCGCCGGCCAGGCCCGCGACCGCGGCCGGGATCAGCTCGGGATCCGGCTCGGTGCCGGCCGAGACCGCGTCGACGTCGAGCCCACGGGCCGTGGCGAGGCGCCGGAAGTGCGCCGCGGCCACGATGCTCTTGGCGGCGCCGTGCTGGCACACGAAGAGCACGCGCCGCCGCCGGGAGGCCTCGGCCTGGGCCCGGCAGTACGCGTAGAGGGCGTCGTACATCGGGAACTGATGCGCCATGTTGTCGTGGTCGTCCCGGCTGATGGCCTGAAAGCCGGTGGCCGCGGCGTAGAGCCCGGCCGCCTCCGGCACGAGGCCCCGGTCGTCGGTGTCGGCGCCGCGCACGATGAGCGCGAGCTGCGCCAGCGCCGGGTCGTCGAGCTCGTAGCGGTCGACGAAGGCATCGAACGAGCAGTGGGGGCCGCGGTGCCCCAGCTCGACGTCGGGCACGTCGTACGGGATCGCGCCCTCGCGCTGGGCGGCGGCGCGGACCTCGCGGGCGGGCACGAACAGCAGCTCGGGCTTGGGGTCGATGAAGCGCGTGATCAGCCACGGACAGGCGATCCGGTCGACACGCGCGCGCTCACGGGTGATCCATTTCATGACGTCTCTCCTATCGCAGGGCGAAGATGGTGAAGCCCGTCGCGGCGCCGGCCGCGATGAGCAGGGGTTCCGGGACCTTGAATCGCCACGCCACCGTGAGCGCGACGACGCCGATGAGCACGGTGGGCACGTCGACGAAGGCCCGCCGGGCGAGGACGAAGCAGGCGCCCGCGATGGCGCCGGAGGCGGCCGCGGTGACGCCGCCCACGAACGCCTTCACCTGCGGGTTGTCGCTGATGCGGTCGAACCACGGGAACGGGATGACGACGAACAGGTAGACGGGCAGAAACACGCCGACCGCCGCCACCACGGCGCCGGGGAAGCTGGCTACCAGATAGCCGATGAATGCCACCGTGATGACGATCGGCCCCGGCGTCAGCATGGCCACCGCGACGGCGTCGATGAACTGCTGATCGTTGAGCCAGGCGTACTCCTGGACCACGCCGCCGTAGAGGAAGGGCACGATGGCCATGCCGCTGCCGAAGATGAACGCCCCCGCCTTGGTGAAGAACCAGAAGATCTGGGCGAGGAGGTCGGGGGTGACCGCCAGCGCCAGGCACGCCGGCGCGGAGCGCCGGAGCCAGGCCGGCGGCGATTGCACGACGATCGCGACCACCCCGAACAGCAGGAAGAGCCAGAGGATCTCCGACTCCGTCCACGCGGTGACGACCGCCATCACCGCGAAGATGGCCCACTGCAGCCGGTCCTTCGCGAGCGTCAGCTTGGCCAGCTTGTAGGCGGCCAGCGTGATGATACCGATCACGGTGGCGCCCACGCCGTAGAACGCCGCCTGCATCCAGGGCAGCCCGCCGAAGCGCACGTACAGCCAGCTGATCGCCAGCGTCATGACGAACGACGGCAGGATGAACACCAGGGAGACCAGCGTCGCTCCGGCGATGCGGGAGTGCACGTAGCCGAGACAGATCGCCAGCTGCGCGGCCAGCGGCCCGGGGGCGAGCTGGGAGAGCGCCAGGGACTTCATGTACTCGTCCTTCGTGAACCACGCCCGGCGCTCGACGAGGTCGCGCTGCATGTAGCCGACGAGGGCGACCGGACCGCCGAAGCCGAGGCTGCCCAGGTACAGGAAGTACTTCAGGAGCTGGACCGTGGTCGGTCGGGCGAGCCGCTCAGCCATCGAATTGCACCTCCAGGCCGCGCCCGGTGGCACGGGCCTTCTCGTAGACGACGACGGCGGCGGCGACGTCTTGCAGCGCCGTGCCGGTGCTGTCGAAGATCGTGATCTCGTCGGCGCGCGTGCGGCCGGGACGGCGTCCGCTGATCACGTCGGCCAGCTCCGCGTGTACGCGCTCGCGCGTGGTGAGGCCGGCGGCGAGGGCGTGCTGCAGCTCGCCGATCTCCGCGCACTGCTCGAGCAGGTCCACCACCAGCGTCGCGGAGGCCACGAGCGCCGGCTCCAGCTCCTGCTTGCCCTGGCTGTCGGCGCCGACGGCGGCGATGAACATTCCGGCCGGGACGTCGGCCCGGCGAACGAGGGGACGCCGCGACGGCGTGCAGGTCACGCAGACGTCGCTCCGGCGGAGCGCTGCCGCCAGGTCGCCGCACGGCTCCACCCGGAGGCCGAGCGCCTGCCGCGCGCGGGCGGCGAAGCCGGCCGCGCGTCCGGCGTCGAGGTCGATCGCCCACGCCTGCTCCAGCGGCAGCACGGCGGCGAGCGCGGCGAGCTGGACCTCGCCCTGGACGCCGCAGCCCACGATGGTCGCCGCCCGGGCATCCGGGCGGGCGAGGAATTTCGCGGCCACGGCGGTGGCCGCGCCGGTGCGCAGCGCGGTGACGCTGCCGGAGTCCATGACGGCCAGCGGCACGCCGTTGCGCGCGTCGGCGAGCAGGACGGTGCCCTGGATGGTCGGCAGGCCGTCGCGGGCGTTGGCCGGGAAGTTGGCGTTGGTCTTGGCCGCGAAGTACGCGGGCTCGCCGAGCAGCCCGGCGGCCTTGATGTGGAACCCGCCGCCGTCGGCCTGGATGCCGAGCACGCCGGGGGCCAGCGTCCGCCCCGCCGCGTGGTGCCGGAAGGCGTCCTCGACGGCGGCGATGCACTCCGGCAGCGTCAGCAGTGCCAGCACATCGCTGCGCGTGAGCAGCCGCGTCGATTCCCGCCGGGCCGGGGCGTCCATCATCGTCGCGAGGTGGTCGCGTACAGGCCCTCGAACAGCGCGGTGCCGTGCGCGAGCACCTGGTGGTCGTCGGGCGAGGACGCCAGCAGCGCGCGGATGGCCACGTCGATGCCGCGCGCCTCCTCGTGCGGGTACTTGCCGTCGCGCAGGTCGGCCTCGTGGACGATCTCGGCCAGCCGGGCCAGGCGGCGGTCCCGCAGGCGGGCGCGCCGCACGAGGGTCTCGAACGTGCAGTCCTCGCCGTGGTGGCTCAGCTCGGCCCCGGGGGCGTCGAACGGGATGGCGTCGGCCGGGAACTCCGCGGGCTCGGCGAAGACAAACACCGCCTCGGGATCGATGAACCGCTTGATGAGCCAGGCGGAGGCGATGCGGTCCACGTGGGGGCGGGGACGCGTGACCCACCGCCGGCCGCGCAGCGTCCCGAGGTCGAGGGCGGGTCGGTCGTCGGGACGGGTCGTTTCGGGACGTCGAGCACGCATGGCGATGGCCTCCTCGAGACGCCTCACCTCGGCACCGCCGGGGGCGTCGAAGAAATCGATGTCGTGGATGCGTCGATGGTCCTTCTGCAGCCGGAGCAGCTCCGCGTGTGCGCGCGCCTGGGCGGCGTCCGACTTGTGGTCCAGCGTCTGCAGCAGCTTGCGATAGCGGACGGCGAGCTGGCGATAGTCCGCGTTCCGGGGCTCGTGGAACAGGCGGAGAACGTCGGCGGCCGTCATGTTCTCGATCTGCTGGACGCGGAGGAGCGTCGCGTCGCCGCCCTCGCGCTGGATCTCCTGGGCGAGCCACTGGAAGTCCTCGTAGCGGTCGGCCGTGTCGGGCAGCAGATAGGCCGAGCGCTTCAACGGGACGGCGCCGAGCGCTCGCAGCCGGCGCCACACCCGCACCCGCAGACTGGACGGCGTCGGGGGCAGCCCCACCAGGAGGAGCAGGATCGCTTTCATGTTTCGTGATGTAACACTAGTTACATACCCGTGTCAAGCGGCGGGGTACCGAGCGTGAAAGGATGACGGCAGCGGGAGGGGGCATGGACACGATCTGGGTCGAGCTGGTCCTCATCGTCTTCGGCGTGGTGCTCAACGGGTTCTTCGCCGCCTCGGAGATCGCGCTGGTGTCCTCCCGGGTCAGCCGGCTGGCCGAGCTCGGCCGCGCCTCCGCGGCCGCCGCGATCGCGCTCCGGCTGAAGGAGCGTCCGGACACATTTCTCGCCACGATCCAGATCGGGATCACGCTGGTCGGGACGCTGACCTCGGCGATCGGCGGCGCGACGGCGGTCGAGGCGCTCACGCCGCTGCTCATCGCCGCGGGTCTCGGCCGCGCCGCCCAGCCGGTGGCGCTCGGTCTCGTCGTGGTCGCCATCACGTACCTGTCGCTCGTGCTCGGCGAGCTCGCCCCCAAGGCCATCGGGCTGCGCGACCCCGAGCGCCTGGCCGCGTTCGTGGCGCGGCCGATCCTCGCCCTCAGTCGAGCGTCGTCCGGTCTGGTCCGGATCCTCACCACCTCGACCAACGTCGTTCTCCGACTCCTGGGCATGGGCACGCCGAGCGCGTCGCCGTTCGTCTCCGAAGAGGAGGTGCGCTATCTGGTGCGGGAAGGCGCGGCCAAGGGGATCTTCGAGAGGACCGAGGAGGAGCTGGTCCACAACGTCTTCGAGTTCGCCGACACGACGGTCCGCGAGGTGATGGTGCCGCGCCCCAGCATCGAGGGCATCGAGGTGACGACGCCCCCGGCCGACGTGCCGCGCCTGGTGGCGGAGATCGGGCACTCGCGCGTCCCGGTGTACCGGGACGACATCTCGCATCCGCTCGGCATCCTCCTCATGCGGGACGTGCTGAAGGCGTGCGCGGAGCGCCGCACCCCGCCGCTCACCGAGATGCTCCGGCCACCGCTGTTCGTGCCAGAGACCATCAAGATCAGCGCCCTGCTGGGCGAGCTCCAGCGGCAACGGCAGGACCTGGCCCTCGTCGTCGACGAGTACGGCAGCGTCGTCGGCCTCATCACGATCGAGGACATCGTCGAGGAGATCGTCGGCGACATCCGTGACGAGGGCGACTCCAGGGCGCCGCAGATCGTCCGCCTGCGCGATGGTGCGCTCGTCGTCGACGGGCTGACGCCGATCGACGAGCTGCGGGCGGCCGGGGTGCCGGTCGACGATTCGCTCGACTACACGACCGCCGGGGGCTTCGTCATCACCACGCTCGGCGCGATCCCGACGCCGGGCGAGTCGGTGACGCGGGCGGGCTACCGGTGGCGCGTGCTCGAGATGGACGGGCCTCGCGTGCGCAAGCTCAGGATCGAGGGTGTGTAGAGGCTAGCTGCGGAAGACGACCTTGCCGTCGAGGAGGGTCAGCGTCGGGTGGATGTCCGGGATGCGGTCCTCGGGGCAGGTGAAGACGTCGTCGGAGAGGACGACGAGGTCGGCGCGCTTGCCGGGCTCGAGCGAGCCGAGGGCGGCTTCCTGGCGTGAGGCATAGGCGTTCCAGGTGGTGAAGGAGCGCACGGCCTCCTGGCGTGTCATCCGCTGCTCGGGCTGCCAGCGCGGATCCTCGCCGTCCCGGGGCCGTCGGGCGACGGCGGCGTGGATGCCGTGGAAGGGGTTCGGACTCTCGACCGGGAAGTCCGAGCCGCCGGCTATGACGACGCCCGTGGCCAGCAGCGAGCGCCACGCGTAGGCGCCGCGCAGGCGCTCGGGGCCCAGCCGCTCCGCCGCCCACGCCATGTCCGAGGTGCAGTGCGTGGCCTGCATGCTCGGCAGCACCCCCAGCCGCTGAAAGCGCGGGACGTCCGCGTCGGCCAGGATCTGCGCGTGCTCGACGCGCAGGCGATGATCCGGGCGGCGGGGCGCGGGCCAGCGCGCGCTCGAAGGCGTCGAGCACGAGCGTGTTGGCGCGATCGCCGATGGCGTGCACGCAGATCTGGAAGCCGAGGGCGCCGGCCTCGAGCGTCAGGCGCTCGACCTCCTCGCCCGGCACCAGCACGAGGCCCGTGTTGCCGGGGTCGTCGCAGTACGCGTCGTGCAGCGCGGCCCCGCGCGAGCCGAGCGCGCCGTCGGCCAGCAGCTTGAGGGCGCCGACGATCACCCGGCCGTCGCCGATCGTCTCCGGCCCGCGCTGGCGGTAGTGGTCCCACGTCGAGGTCGAGCGGCCCGCCACCGCGACGTAGTTGCGGAAGGGAAAATCGCCGCGCTCGATGAGCCGGCGATAGGCCGCCAGCGCGTACAGCTCGGCGCCCATCTCGTGGATGCCGGTGAGGCCCACCGCCAGGCAGTCGCCGAGGCACTCGCGCACCGCGCGGTCGAACTGCGCCTCCGAGGGGCGCGGCTCCACGCGCTGCAGGAGACGTTGCGCCGTGTCGATGAGCAGGCCGGTCGGCTCGCCGCGCGCGTCGCGGGCGATGAGACCGCCCGGCGGCTCCGGTGTGGCGCGCTCGATGCCGCGCGGCCGCCAGCGCCGCGGAGTTTGCCCACGTGGCGTGACCGTCGATGCGGGCCAGCGCCACCGGGTGGTCGGGCGCTGCGCGGTCGAGCGAGGCTTTCGACGGGAACTGCCGCCCCGGCCAGAGGTTCTGGTCCCAGTTGCGCCCGGTGATCCACTCGCCGCGCGGCCGGGTGGCGGCGCGCTCGCCGATGAGGCGGGCGATGGCCTCCTCCGAGCCGACGCCGCGCACGTCGAAGCTGAGCCGCGCCCGGGCCAGGTGCATGAGATGGCCGTGGGCGTCGACGAGACCGGGCAGGACCGCGCGGCCGCCGAGGTCGAGCGTCTCCTCGCCGGGCGAGGGGTTCACGTCGGCGCGGCGGCCGGCGAAGGCGACGCGCCCGTCGCGCACGACCAGCGTGTCGGCGACGGTGTCGCGAGCGTCCAGCGTGTAGATCCGTCCGTTGGTGAGGAGCACGGCGCCGATATAGTAGCCTCGCCTCGGCCCGGCCCGCCGCACTACCATGCCGGCATGGCGAGGCTGGTCGGCGGGCTGGAGGCGGGCGGGACCAAGTTCGTCTGCGCCGTGGGCACCGGCCCCGACGACGTCCGGGCGGAGACGCGATTCGCGACGACCACGCCGGAGCAGACGCTCGAGCGCGCCGCTGCCTTCTTCACCGAGCAGGCGGCGCGGGCGCCGATCGCCGCGCTCGGCATCGCGAGCTTCGGACCGCTCGACCTCGACGCGCGCTCGCCGACGTTCGGCGCCATCACGACGACGCCCAAGCCAGGATGGCGCCGGGTCGACCTCGTCGGCCCGCTGCGACGGGCGCTCGGCCTCCCCGTCGTCCTCGACACCGACGTCAACGGCGCCGCGCTGGCGGAGCATCGGTGGGGCAGCGCACAAGGCGTGGAAACGCTGGTCTACGTGACCGTCGGTAGCGGCATCGGCGGTGGCGCGCTGGTGAACGGCCGGCCCATCCACGGGCTCGTGCATCCCGAGATGGGCCACCTGCGCCTGCCCCACGAACGCGAGCGCGATCCGTTCCCCGGAATCTGCCCGCATCACGGCGACTGCTGGGAAGGACTGGCGTCGGCGCCCGCGCTCACGGCGCGCTGGGGCCAGGCGCCGGAAACGCTACCCGACGACCATCCCGCGTGGGACCTGGAGGCGCACTATCTCGCGCTCGGCCTTGCCAACGTGGTCCTCGTGCTCTCGCCCGAACGCGTGGTGCTCGGCGGCGGCGTCATGGCCCGGGCGCGGCTCTATCCGGCGATCCGTTCAAGGCTGGCTGGTGTGCTCGGCGGCTACTTGCGGACGCCCGCACTCGGGGCACGCATCGAGGAGTACGTGGTGGCCCCGGTGTTCGGCGATCGTGCCGGTGTGCTCGGCGCATTGGCGTTGGCGCACACTGCCGCGAGCTGACGGCTCACCTCACCGTGGTGGGGCGTAGAGCCGGAGGCCGGGGATGTCGCGAAAGTCCTGAGGGTTCAGCGTCCACAGCGACGCATCGTGGGTGAGCGCGGTGGCGGCGATGGTGATGTCGGCCTCGCGCCCGCGCGCCCGCGCGGCCCCGCGGTAGAGCTGGGCCGCGATCGCCGCCTCCGCCGCGGTCAGGGGAATGGCGCCATCGGCGGGAAGCAGCTCCTCCTGGAACGCAAGCTCCACGTCCGACCGCGGGCCACGAAGCCACTCGAACAGCACCACCACCGAGATCGCGAGACGCTCGCCGGCGACGATCGCACCACGGAGCGATTCGCTGGACCGGCGCGCACCGGTCAGGGCATCCACCAGGACCGAGGTGTCGACGTGAATCAGGGGGAGCGGGGGTCCCCGGGCCTCGACCACCCACGCCGCCGGGACCTCCGGATCTCGCGCAGCTCGGCGTCAACCTCGGCTTGCGGGCGGGTCGGTGGCGCCTTTTTGATCCGGTCCAGGACCGCGAGCATCCGCTGGCGCTCCTCGTCGCTCAGCTTGTCGGAGCGCGACTCGTATTCCTTGAGGGACTCCCGCACGACCTGGCTCTGGGGACGGCCCAGTCTGGTGGCGAGGCGACGCAGGCGCTGAATGGTCTCGTCATCGAGGGTGAAGGTGACCTTGACCATACCGCGCCATACTACCATACCGGTATGGTAGCTGGGTGGCGGAGGCGGGCCACGGCTCCGCCGCCGGCGGGAGCGGGTGATCGAGGAGCGCCCCGGCTTGGCCGGGGCGTGACGAGTGAGTGGGGGGCTTGGGGGCCATATCGGGGCCCCGGCGGGAGCGGGTGATCGAGGAGCGCCCCGGCTTGGCCGGGGCGTGACGAGTGAGTGGGGGGCTTGGGGGCCATATCGGGGCCCCGGCGGGAGCGGGTGATCGAGGAGCGCCCCGGCTTGGCCGGGGCGTGACGAGTGAGTGGGGGGCTTGGGGGCCATATCGGGGCCCCGGCAGGAGCGGGTGATCGAGGAGCGCGCCGGCTTGGCCGGGGCGTGACGAGTGAGTGGGGGGCTTGGGGGCCATATCGAGGCCCCGGCAGGAGCGGGTGATCGAGGAGCGCGCCGGCTTGGCCGGGGCGTGACGAGTGAGTGGGGGGCTTGGGGGCCATATCGGGGCCCCCATGTGAATCAGAACCGCCGGCGGCCGCCCATGGTGCGCTTGCGCAGGCGCAGCGACTTCGGCGTGACCTCGAGCAGCTCGTCCTCGCGGATCCATTCCAGGCACTGCTCGAGGTTCATGGTGCGCGGCGGCGTCAGCTTGATGCCCTCGTCCGACGTCGAGGCGCGCATGTTGGTGAGCTTCTTTTCCTTGGTGATGTTGACGTCGAGGTCGTTGTCGCGCGAGTTCTCACCGACGATCTGGCTCTCGTAGACCGACTCCCCGGGCCCGATGAACATCGTGCCGCGCGCCTGGAGATTGTCGATGGCGTAGCCGGTGGTCCGGCCGGTCCGGTCGGCGATGAGCGCGCCGTTCTGGCGGTGGGCGATATCGCCCTGCCAGACGTCCCAGCCGTCGAACAGATGGTTGAGCAGGCCAGTGCCGCGCGTGTCGGTCAGAAATTCCGTTCGATATCCGATGAGTCCCCGTGACGGGATTCGATATTCCAGCCGGACCCTTCCGGTGCCGTGGTTGACCATCTTGGTCATGAGGCCCTTGCGCGGCGCGACTTTCTGGGTGACGGCGCCGATGAACTCCTCGGGGATGTCGATGACCAGGTGTTCCATCGGCTCCAGCGTCCGGCCCTGCTCGTCCTTGCGGGTGATGATCTCCGGCTTGCCCACCTCCACCTCGAAGCCCTCGCGCCGCATGATCTCGATGAGGATCGCCAGCTGGAGCTCGCCGCGGCCGGAGACGCGGAGCGTGTCCGGGGAGTCGGTCTCCTCCACCCGGATGCCGGGGTTGAGCTTGCCTTCCTTCATGAGGCGCTCGCGGAGCTGGGGCGAGGTGACGAAGCGGCCCTCCTTGCCGGCGAAGGGCGAGATGTTGGACGAGAAGAGCATCGACACCGTCGGCTCGTCGATCCGGATCAGCGGCAGCGCCACCGGGTTCTCGAGGTCGCCGACCGTCTCGCCGATATCGATCGTCTCGATGCCGGCGATCGCGACGATCTCGCCGGCGTTCGCCACGGGGATCTCGATGCGCTTGAGCCCCTCGTAGCCATACAGCACGGTGACCTTCGCCTGCTCGACGGCGCCGTCGCGGTGGACCACCGAGACCCGATCGGCCTGGCGCACCTGCCCGTTGACGATGCGGCCGATGATCAGCCGGCCGACATAATCGTCCCAGTCGAGCATCGTCACCCGGAACTGCAGCCCCATCCCCGGATCGAACCGGGGCGGGGGCACCGTGGCCACGATGGTCTCGAACAGCGGCTCCAGCGTCTGGCCCTCGACCTTCAGGTCGGTGGTCGCCGTGCCCGTCCGGGCGTTGGTGTAGAGCACCGGGAACTCGAGCTGGTCCTCGGCGGCTTCGAGGTCGATGAAGAGGTCGTAGACCTCGTCCAGCACCTCGGCCGGGCGGGCGTCGGAGCGGTCGATCTTGTTGATGACGACGATGGGCGGCAGCCCCGCCTCCAGCGCCTTCTTGAGCACGAAGCGGGTCTGCGGCAGCGGCCCCTCGGCGGCGTCGACCAGCAGCAGCACCCCGTCCACCAGCGTCAGCGTGCGCTCGACCTCGGAGCCGAAATCGGCGTGGCCGGGCGTGTCCACGATGTTGATGTGGACGTCCTTGTAATTGATGGCCGTGTTCTTGGCCATGATCGTGATGCCCTTCTCGCGCTCCAGGTCCATCGAGTCCATGATCCGCTCGGCGACGGCCTGGTTTTCGCGGAAGAGGCCCGACTGCCACAGCATGGCGTCGACGAGCGTCGTCTTGCCGTGGTCGACGTGGGCGATGATGGCGATGTTGCGTATACTATCGCGCTGTTGCATCTGTCCATCGTACCATGCTCGCGCGCTCGGGCTTCCACCACGGCGGAGGATTCCAATGAAAACGAGAGCCGCGCTGCTCGCCGTCCTGCTCTGCCCCCTCCTCACGATCGCCGCCGCCCATGCCCAGACCCTGCCCACCGCCAAGCCCGAGCAGGTCGGGCTGTCGGCCGCGCGGCTCGCCCGGATCACGACGCGGCTCACGACCGACGTGGAGAAGGGGGTCATCCCCGAGTACAACTGGGGGGGCGCCGGCGGCACCTACTTCTGGGTGGACCCCCGGGAGGATCTGTTCGTGGTCTTCACGATGCAGTCGCCCAAGCAGCGCGTGCCCTATCGCGCCGTGCTGAAGGACATGATCTACGCGGCGATCATGAAGCCGGCCGGCAAGTAGGTGGGCGCTATCGCTATAATGACGGCCACGTCTGAGCTTCGGAGGTTGCCCGCATGATCCGGTTCCTCGTCGTTTTCGTCGGTCTCGCCGCGCTCGTCGTCGGCGCGGCGGTGGCGCAGGACAAGGCCCCGGCGGCGCCGCCGGCCGCCGCGAAGGCGCCGCCGGCCGCCGCCAAGGTGCCCACGGCCATCATCACGCTGGAGAAGGGCGGCGAGATCGTGCTGGAGTTCTGGCCCGAGGACGCACCCAAGCACGTGGAGAACTTCGTGAAACTCGCCAACCAGAAGTTCTACGACGGCCAGCGCGTGCACCGCGTCGAGCCGAAGTTCGTCGTTCAGTTCGGCGACCCCCAGTCCAAGACGCTGCCGATGAACGATCCCAAGATGGGCAGCGGCGGGCCCGGCTACACGATCAAGGCGGAGTTCAACAAACGGCTGTTCGAGCGCGGCGTCCTCGGCATGGCGCGTACCAACGATCCCGACTCGGCCGGCAGCCAGGTCTACATCATGCTCGGCCCTGCCCCCTTCCTGGACGGCAAGTACACGGCGTTCGGCAAGGTCGCCGCCGGCATGGGCGTCGTCGACCAGATCAAGGTGGGCGACCGTATCAAGTCCGTTCGGATCGTCACCAAGTGAGGAGACTCTCGTGAAGCAGACCGCCGTCATCACGCTCGGCAACGGCAAGCAGATCCGGATCGAGTTCTTTCCCGAGGACGCGCCGAAGACCGTCGAGAACTTCGTGACGCTGGCCAAGAAGGGGTTCTACGACGGCCTCAACTTCCACCGCGTCGTCCCCGACTTCGTCGTGCAGGGCGGCTGCCCCAAGGGCGACGGGACCGGCGGCCCCGGCTACCAGGTCAAGGCCGAGTTCAACAAGCAGAAGCACGTGCGCGGCGCGGTGGCCATGGCCCGCAGCCAGCACCCCGACTCCGCCGGCTGCCAGTTCTACATCACCTACGGCGCCACGCCGCACCTCGACAACAACTACACCGTCTTCGGCAAGGTCGTCGCCGGCATGGAGGAGGTCGACCGCATCAAGCAGGGCGACCGGATGGCCTCGGTGGCGATCGAGGAAGCCTGAGATGGCCTGGTCCCTGCTGATCCGCGGCGGCACCGTCGTCGACGGCAGCGGCGCCCCCGCCCGCGCGGCCGACGTGGCCGTCGAGGGCGAGCGCATCGTAGCGGTGGCGCCGCGGCTCAGCGGACCGGCCGATCGTGTGATCGAGGCGGCCGGGCGGGTGGTGGCGCCCGGCTTCGTCGACATGCACTCGCACTCCGACCTCTTCTACTTCGGCTGCCCGTCGGCGGAGTCCAAGATCCGGCAGGGGGTGACCACCGAAGTCGTCGGCATGTGCTCGTTCTCGCAGGCGCCGCTGCGCGCCGACCAGCGGGAGATCGTGCGGGGGTGGGCGGGCGGCATCGGCGCCAGTCTGGATCTCAAGGCGGAGACGTTCGCCCAGTACCTCGACGCGCTCCGCGCCATGCGGCCTTCGGTGAACGTCGCCCACTTCGTCGGCCACGGCGCCCTTCGCATCGCCGCGATGGGGTTCGAGGCGCGCCCGGCCGGCGCCGACGATCTCAAGGGCATGCAGCGGCTGCTCGGCGAGGCCATGGACGCCGGCGCCTTCGGCTTCTCCACTGGCCTGGTCTACGCGCCGAGCGCCTACTCCGACACCGACGAGCTGGTCGCGCTGGCCAAGTCGATCGCCTCCCGCGGCGGGTACTACTTCTCCCACATCCGCGGTGAGTCCTCGATGCTGCTGGACTCCATCAACGAGGCGATCCGTATCGGCGAGGAGGGCGGCGTCGGCGTGCAGATCTCGCACGTCAAGGCCTCCGGCAAGGAGAACTGGTCGAAGATCGACGCCGCCCTGCGCCTGTTCGAGACCGCGCGGGCGCGCGGCGTCGACGTGCTGGGTGACGTCTATCCCTACAACGCGGGCAGCACCAAGCTCGACAACATGATGCCGGCCTGGGCCCACGACGGCGGCATCGGCAAGCTGCTGGAGCGGCTGGCCGACCGGACCACGCGCCGGCGCATCGTCGAGGAGTGCCTGATCGACGGCGAGCGCTGGGGCACGGTGTCGCAGGGCGGCATCGGCTTCGATCAGGTGTTCATCGCGACCTGTCGCCGTCGCGAGCTCGAGGGCCTGAACCTCGCCCAGATCGCCCGGCAGGCCGGGCAGCCGCCGGCCGAAGTCCTGATGAACCTGCTGCTCGAGGAGAAGTGCACGGTCGGGATGGTGAGCTTCTCGCAGTCCATCGACAACGTGGCCAAGGTGCTCGCGCATCCCGCGCTCATGATCGGCTCCGACTCCATCCCGCTCTACGAAGGTGAGGGCGATCGGCCCGGCAAGCCGCACCCGCGCACGTACGGCACGTTTCCGCGCGTGCTCGGCGAGTACGCGCGCGAGCGCAAGCTGTTCTCGCTGGAGACCGCCGTGCACAAGATGACCGGCATGGCGGCCGCCCGCATCGGCCTGCGCGAACGGGGCCTCGTGCAGCCCGGCTACTTCGCCGACCTGACCGTGGTCGACCCGGCGACGGTGAAGGACGAGTCGACCTACGCCGAGCCGCACCGCTACCCGACCGGCATCCCCTACGTCCTGGTCAACGGCGCCGTCGTCGTGGACGACGGGCGCATGGGGGCGGCCCGCCCGGGCCGGATCCTGACCCCGAAGTGAGCACCAGTCTGGAGACCGCGATGGCCCCGCGCGCGCGGTGGAGCGGCTCCAGGCCCGCCTGGAAGAAACGCTGACTCAGGGGTCGGCGGCCTCCGGCCCGGCCGTCCCCATCGGGCAGGTGAACGCCGCCTCCTCGGCCTCGTTCACGCCCTCGAGCACTGGCGGCGCGATCTCCAGGCGCGCGCAGTCCGCCTCGAGCCATGCCTGCAACAACGCGGCCGCCGCTGGATAGAATCCCGGCGCCGCGGCGGCCGTGACGCGCTCGGCGAACGCCCCGCTCCACCGGGCGAGGTGATCGGTCAGGAACGCGCGCTGGGCGGCGACCGTGACCTCCAGCCCTTCGGGCTGCCTCTCCGCGGTCGCCCACGCCTCCTTCAATGCGAGCGCGCTCATGAACTCGAGCTCGGCGCAGACGTGGTCCTCGATGTCGGGCTGCCCCGCGGCCGGCTCCAGCGCCGAATGCGCGATAGAAGCCGGCGACGTCGGCGAGGAGCGTCGCCTTGCCGGCCATCTGCGGCGGGGCCGTACGCGCCCTCGTAGGGCGGGCAGCGGACCTCGCGCTCGAAGAGCAAGACGTGCTCGCCGGCCAGGGCGCCGACGTCGGCGTCGCGCGCGGCGTCGGCCAGCCGGTGCAGCACGCCGCCCAGCCTGGGCCGGTGCCTCGGCGGCCGCCTGCCGCGCGCCGCGCGGCCACCGACTGCAGGCGCGCCGGCGTCGGGTAGGCGAAGGCCTCGCCAGCAGCCGGTAGAGCGCCGCCCGGCGGAGCGCGCGCGGTGATCGCGGGCTCGACGGCTCATGGCTTCCGTCGGCGGCGCCGCGGCATCGGCGCGATCACCAGCGGCACCCAGGCGGACCACGCCTTGCGCGCGCCCACCTCGCGGTTGCCGCCCTCCCAGACCGCGAACGCGGCGACGGTGCGGGCGCCGGGCAGCAGGCGCGGCGCGTTGACGTCGTCGGAGACCATGGGCCGCGTGATGACCACCCGCCAGACGCCGTCCTTCCAGACGCCCTTGCCGAGCGCGTGCTGGTCGGGCTTGACCGTCATCGTGCCCCACCCCTCGGCCATCTGGTCGAGCACCGGGGAGGCGCGTGCCGCGCGAGATCGGGTTCTCGATGCCGAGCGCGCCCGCGTAGGGCCGGGCGTCGGTGGCGCCCAGGACCTCGTCGGGATAGACGTCGGTCCACGCGTTCGGGTAGAGGTCGCGGATCGTGGGCGCGGGCCGTCGTCGATGTCGTGCTGGAACGCGGCCCGCCACTGCATGATGTTCACGCGGCCGCCCGGGTTGCCCATCATCGGCGACGGCGGCGTTCGCCTTGATGTCCACCGGCAGCTGGACCGCCACCTGGTCGCCGAAGTTGTCGAGGACGACGCGGTCCGACAGCGGTCGGGTCCTTCCACTCGATCAGGAACGCGATCCAGCCGCCGTTGTGGACCGCGCGGACCGTGAGCGTCTTCACCGCCGGCTCCGGCTGGTGCGGCAGCGTCACCGTCTGCGGCAGCATGGCGACGCGTCACCGGGCGCGGCGTCGCGTCCAGGCGGCGCGCCGGGATCGAGGATCGGGCCGCGCGCCCGGCACGCCGGGCCGCGCACCAGCGGCGCCTGGGCGGCGGCCGGGGCGCCGGCGGCGAGCAGGGCGGCCAGCGCGCCGAGCGAGACACGAAGCGGGCGCGTCATGGCGCGGTCTCTCCTCTCAGGTGATGTTCGTGCGGTAGGCCTTGTGCTTGATGTCGTAGAGCTCGCGGACGACGACCGGCTCCCGCAGCGGCACCCGGACGATCTCGGCCTGCTTGAAGTCGTAGCCGATCACGCAGTCGCCGTCCACGCGGAAGTAGTGCGAGATCTCGGGCGTGGCGCCGAAGAGCGTGAGCGCGCCCAGCAGCTTCCGGTCGTCCTTGGCGGCTGTCCGGTAGGTCGCGATCGCCTGCTCGACGCCCCAGCCGAACATCTGGCGCAGGTAGGCGGGCGGCACGTGGACCGGCGGGATGTAGTAGGTGTTGGGCTCGAGCCCGAACTGCGGATAGAGCGGCAGGGCGAGCTTCTTCACGAAGACCAGGTAGTCGAGCGGGTTGTCCGGGTTGGCCGTGTCGGGCTGTGCTCGAGGAAGCCCTGGATGCGGATCTTGCCGATGCAGGAGGTCGTGCACTGGGTCTGCCGCCCGCCCTCGACCGCCGGGTAGCAGCCGATGCACTTCTCGCTGACCCGCGTCTGGGTGTTGAAGTAGACCTTCTTGTAGGGGCACGCCCGCGACGCACTCGCGGTAGCCGCGGCAGCGGCTCTGGTCGAGCAGCACGATGCCGTCCTCCTGGCGCTTGTAGATCGACTGGCGCGGGCAGGCGCGACAGGCACGCCGGGTAGGTGCAGTGGTTGCAGATGCGGGGCAGGTAGAACATCCACTGCATGTGCGGCAGCGTGAGATGGGCGCCCTGCGGCATGAGCCCCGTCGAGTCGTCCTCGCCGATGTTGGGGTGGGCGTAGTCGAGGTCCTCGGGCAGGTAGCCGAGGATGACCTCGCCCGTCGGGCGCCGCGTCGAAGAGCGTCTTGCCCTCGTAGACGGGCCCGTCCATCGCCTGCACGCCGAGCTTGTCGAGGATGTTGACGTCCCAGCCGAGCGGGTAGTAGCCGTAGGGCTTGGTCTCGACGTTGTTCCAGTACATGTACTCCTGGCCCGCGGCCGCGGGTCCACGTGGTCTTGCACGCGACGGTGCAGGTCTGGCAGGCGATGCACTTGTTGGTGTCGAAGATCATCGCGAACTGCCGCTCGGGCCGCTGCCGCCTCGTAGGGGTAGTCCATCTCGCGCCCGAGCTGCCAGTTGTAGACCTTGGCCATCGCTCGCCTCCTCGCTCATGCCTTGCGGACGACGAACCCGCCGGCCAGGTACTGCTTCATCGCCGCGCTCTCGTTCGTCGGCCGGAGCCCGAGCGTGACCGGGCGCCAGAGCCCCTTGCCGCCGATGCCGCCGTCCTCGGCCTTGAGTGACGCGGCACATCGCCTCGCGCGGGGCGCCGGTGACGCAGTGGACGTCCACGTTGAAGCCCTTCGTCACCTCGTGCGTCCAGCTCTTGCGGCGTGATCGAGCGACTGCGTCTGGTGCGTCGGCTTGAGCCACGAGCGCGTCAGGCTCTGGTGCGAGCCGTAGCGGAAGAACGCCTGGTAGTTGGTCTCCGGGTTCTTGGCGAGCCCGTCGGGGCGCGTCTCGTGCCCCTTCACCGAGCCCGGCGTGGCCATGTAGCCGTTGTGCCACATGCGCATGATCCCCTGCGGCGTGCCCGGGTAGTAGCGCGCGCGGCACAGCAGGCGCGCCACCTGGTACTCGGCCTGGCGGCCCTGTCCTGCCAGCCCTTGAACGGCGTGTCGGCGGGATCGCCGTCCACCCAGACGTAGTCGCCGTCGTTCACGCCGAGCGCCCGGGCGTCCTCGGGATTGATGTCCAGGTACGCCTCGCCGACGTGGGGCGCGCGCTTGTCGCGCCGGTACATGTCGCCGAACGGCCCGAAGAAGTTCGCCATGATGTCGGTGTCGATCGGCGTCGTGTGCGAGCCGTGCCGGTACTTCGGCGTGTGGAAGACGGCGCGGTAGCCGGCCGGCGAGCAGCGGGTGCTCGGTCGCGCAGCAGCTCCTCCGGCGTCAGCGACCACGTTGCGCCCCTGCCGCGCCGACCAGTCGCGCTTGCTGCGGGCGAAGCCATAGTCCTCGGGCGTCTTCGGCCGGATCGCCGGGTGCGGCCGGGCCACGATGCACGTTGGGGTCGTAGAAGGTCGAGTCCACCGGCTCCCGGTAGACGACGAGGTTCTCGCCGGCCTCCAGGAACTCCGGCTCGCCGCGGTAGAACTCGAGCCGCCCGGTCTTCGTGTACCAGGGCTTGGACTCGTGCACCTGCTCCCACGAGAACGTCCGCGGATAGGTGCGGGTGTTCATGAGCGCCGGGATGCCCTGGGCGGCCAGCGCCTCGAGGTCGCGGATGCTGTAGCCGCGCAGCGGCGCGCTGGCGTCGAGGATGCGCTGCAGGTAGACCTCGACCTCGGTTGTCGGTGACGAACTTCCAGTAGTCGGTGAAGCGGCGGTCGCCGGTGAGCCGGGCCAGCGCGGCGGCCACGCCCGCGTAGGTGTCCATGTCGCTCACGGTGCCGAAGTTGCGGCGCAGCGGCGTCCGCGGGAAGACCTGCAGGAACGGGTTCGTGTTCGACGCCGTCATGTCCGGGTACTTGAACTCCATCCACGAGTCCACCCCGTAGACGATGTCGGCGTACTCGCAGGAGCCCGACCACCACCACTCGTTGATGGCCACGCACTCCTGCCGCGGGCAGCGTGTTGAAGACGACGTCGTAGTGGTACTTGGTGTTGGCGATCTGGGAGTTGGAGTTGCGTCAGCCAGATCGCCTTGGTCGGCGTCGGCACGTGGGGGCCGGTGGTGAACTGCTTGGTGCCCTCGCGCTGGATCACCTCGCCGGCCGCGTAGTAGTGCAGCGACTCCGGCCCGCAGATACCCGCGCGCCTTGACCGGCGCCGTCGGGATCGAGCTGCGGCGCGAACGGGTCCTCGGTCGTGTAGAGCGGCATGCCGGAGAAGAGCGTGTTGCGGTAGTTGCCGGCGTAGGAGCCGACGTTGCCGCCCGTGCCGGCCGATGGAGCCGGTCAGCGCCGCCACCAGGAAGATGGCGCGGTCCTTGAGGTCGTTGTTGAAGAACTGGTTGGGCCCCATGCCGACCGCGAACAGCGTCTTGCCGCCGTTGGCGCGCCACCTGCGCGGGCCAGCGCCACGATCGCCTCGCGCCGGCGCCCAGGTGATCTTCGACACCGCCTCCGGCGGTCAGCGTCGTCGGCCAGGTACTGCCTTGGTGAGGTCGAACACCGGCCGCGCCTGGCACCGTGCGCGCCGTCGGCCAGCGTCACCTCGAAGGTCCCCTCCAGCGCCGGGTCGATCCCCAGCGCGGCGAAGTGGTCGCCGACCTGGTCGTGGCTCACGGCCACCGGCCGGCCCGCCGTGCGCGTCCCACATCACGAAGTCGGCGAACTCGCCGCGCAGCGCCTCGGGGATCTGCATGCCGTTCTGGGCGATCGTGGGCGGCGCCGTCTGCGCCCGCTTCACCACGTTGCGTCCAGTTGGTCGAGCGTCGCGACTCCCGGTGGCCCGGGAAGACGTCGCGGGCCAGCAGCGGCGCGCAGCGTGTCCATGCGGACGAGGCGCGGCAGGTCGGTGAAGCGCTTGACGAAGTCGGCGTCGTAGCGCTTCTCGCTCATGATGACCTGGGCCAGCCCGAGCGCGAACGCCGGGATCGGTCCCCGGGCGGATCACGATCACCTCGTCGCCCTTGTTGGCGGTCGCGCTGTACTCGACGGTGACGACGACGACCTTGGTGCCCTTGCAGCCGCGCCTCGGTCAGCCAGTGGCTGTCGGGCATCTTGGTCGTGATCCAGTTCATGCCCCAGACCAGCACCAGGTTGGCGTTCTCGACGTCGAACAGCTCGAAGTCCGAGGTCTGGTCGCCGTGCACCATCGGGTGGCCGGGCGGCAGGTCGGTGTGCCAGGAGTACGAGTCCCAGGAGCCCGAGCCCAGCGCCTGGTCGGCCCCGACGCCGCGCACGTGGGCGTCGAGCAGCGCCAGCATGTTCCCGAAGCGGAACGTGCCGAAGATGCGGGTGGCGCCGAGCTTGGCCATGCCGCCGCGCACCTTGGAGGTCCGGATGCCGGCGCCGCCGAGGGCGTCGACCATCGCCGGGTCGTAGCCCTGGGCCAGCAGGTAGCGCCGGCCCGGCTCGCCGCTGTAGGTCCGCGCGATGTTCTCGAGCGCCTGCGCGTGGAGCGCGTACGCCTCCTCGTACGGCACGCTGCACGAAGCTGTCCCAGCCGCGCTTCATCAGGTCGGCCGGGGCCCGTCCCGGTCGCGGGGTCGCGGGGGAAGCCGCGCTCCGACCCACTCCTTGAAGCCCTTGCGCACGAAGGCGCCCTTGACCCGCCGGTCGCCGTAGAGGCGGCGGCCGAGCACGAGGCCCTTCTGGCAGCAGCGCGGGTCCCAGCGCGCGGAGGCGCGGTTGCCGCGTGAGATCGGTGGCCTTGCCGTAGCCGTAGGTCGGCTCGATGCGCACCATCACGTTGTTCTTGACGAAGCCGCGGAGCAGGCAGTTGTGCGTGTCGTTCGGCGCGCACAGGAAGGTGAACGTGCGGTCGTGCGGAAGATGTCGCGGTAGATGCGCTCCCAGTCGCGGTTGGGATAGTCGGCGAGGGGGTTCGGCGACCTTCACCGGCGTCGAGGAACCGGTACTGGGCGAAGAGGTCGCCCGGGGACGCGACCGCGCCGAGCCCGGCCAGTGCCGCGAGCTGGAGAAACCGCCGTCGATCCATGCCGCCCTCCTCAGGTGCACGTGCCAGCATCCGGCCGCGCCGGGCTCGGCGTTATGACCGCCGTCATAGAGCCCGCTGCCTCGATCACCGCGTAGTACGACTCGCCGGCGCAGGCGCGGCACAGCACGCGACCGCCGGCGCGCACCTCGCGCTCGTAGTTGACGCCCTCGCCGCACTGCGCGCAGAAGATCCGCACGCGGCGCCGGTCGAGCCATCCCGGATCGACGGTCACGCGCTCCAGGCGCAGGAGTCGGTCCTCCGGCAGCGTGCGGTAGGCGGCGGTCTGGGCCCGCCGGGCATCACGCCCCCACGGGGTCACGGAGCCGGCAAGCTCGCGCGCGTCGTCACGGGCCACGACGCGGACGGCCTCGCGGGTCACGGTGTCCACGAACGTCGCCGCCGTCTTTCCGTAGTCGACGTGCTTGAGCGTGCGCTTGCCGAGGCTGACCCCGGTGAGCGCCTGGATCGCGTCGGTCGCGCAGCGGTCGATCTCGACGAGGACGACCAGCCGCTTTCCCGCCTGCTGCGGGTGAGCGGCGCCGAGCGCGCGGCAGCCGGCGACCGTCATGCGCACACCCAGCACCTGACCCGGGCAGAGGTGGCCGTGGAACGCAACGGCCTCGTCGAGCAACTCGTCGAAGGCGCGGTCGTAGATCGCCGTCATCGCTGCCGGTGTCTCGCAACTCGAGTGCCACACCGAGCCTGCGCGTTTTCGCGGGCTTCGCGCCCTCGATGGGGGCGGGAGGTCGGGCGGCGCCGCCCCGCCTGGGGCCCGCGCGCCCCAGCGCGGCCCGGGCGCCCCCGACCCGGGTGCTATCATCGGCGCCGATGCCGGTCTCGCCGATCGCCGAGTTCCTCAAGCGCACGCCTGTGTTCGCCGCGCTGCCGGCGCGCGAGGTGCAGGCCCTCGCGGCGGTGGCGCGCGAGGAGCAGTATCGGGCGCGCGACTACGTCTTCATGGAGGGCGATCCCTCGCACTGGTTCTGCCTGGTCCGGAGCGGCCACGTGAAGATCGTCCGCCACGCGCGCACCGGCCGCGACGTCGTCCTCGAGCTGCTGGGCGCCGGCGAGATGTTCGGCGGCGTGGCGGTGATCGAGCGCCGCCCGTACCCGGCCTCGGCGCAGGCGACCGAGCCGAGCGCCATCGTGAAGATCCCCCAGGAGACGATCGTGGCGCTCGCCGACCGCGAGCCGTCGATCATCCGCGAGATCGCCCTCATGATCGGCCGCCGCCTGCGCGGCGCCCACGACTCGGTCAAGTCGCTGTCGACCGATCCGGTCGAGGCGCGGCTGGCGGCGGCGCTGGTCCGGCTCGCCGACCGCGAGGGCAGCCGCAGCGCCGCCGGCATCGCGCTGCCGTTTCCGCTCACGCGGCAGAGCCTGGCCGACATGACCGGCACCACGGTGGAGACGACCATCCGGATCGTGAGCCGCTGGCTCAAGGACCGGGTCGTGGTGGAGGAGGGTGGGCATCTCGTGCTGCGCGACGTGGAGGCGCTGCGCGCCCTGGCCGAGGGCGACGAGGGGTGAGCCTCGCGCTCGCCCTTCGCTTCGTTCACCTGCTGGCCGTCGTCACCTGGGTGGGCGGGATGCTGTTCATCGCGCTCGTGCTGGTGCCGGTCACCCGGCGGCTCGACGACGCCGCGCTGCGCACCCGCCTGGTGCAGGACACCGGCCGCCGGTTCCGCACCGTCGGCTGGATCGCGCTCGGGCTCATCGTCGCCACGGGCCTCGGCAATCTCGTCCTGCGGCCGGAGCTGCTGGGGGCGCCGCGCTTCCACGCCAAGCTGGGGCTCGTGGTGCTCGCGCTGGCGCTCGGCGCCGGCCACGACTTCGTGCTGGGGCCCCGCGCCGGCCGGCCGGGCGCCGCGCCCTCGGCGCGGGTGCGGGCCTCCTGGATCGCGCGGGTCAACGTGCTGGTCGCCCTCGCCCTCGTGGCGCTCGGCCTGGCGCTGCGCGGGTAGGCCGTGCTGCCGCTCGTCCGCCGCTACATCAAGACCAGCTTCGTGTTCCTGGCGCTGGGCCTGCTGCTCGGCGGCTGGACCAGCGTGTCCCAGTTCGTGCTCGGCGTCTATCCGCCGCGGCTGCACATCACCGCCCACGCCCACCTGTTGCTGGTGGGCTTCATGCTGATGATCGTGATGGGCGTGGCGACCTGGATGTTCCCGCGCCCGGCCCGTGACGACACCCGCTACCGTCCCGGGCTCGCCGAGGCCGTGTACTGGGTGATGACGGTGTCCACCGCCGTTCGGGCCGCTGCCGAGATCCTGGCCCCGCTGTCCGCCGCGCCCGCGCTGCGCTGGGCCATCGCGCTCGGCGGTCTCGGCCAACTCGCCGGGGCGGCGCTGTTCGTGCTGAACATGTGGCCGCGCATCCGCATGCCGGGGTCCTGAGCCGCGGCCGTATGACCAGGGTCATAACCGGCCCTGGGCGCCGCGCGGTAGCCTCGCAGTCAGGAGGTACCCGGTGATGGCTGAGTCGTGTGGATGCGGATGCGGGCATCGTGACAAGACGCTGACGATCGCCGCGCCGTCCGGACGCTACGCCGGCGACGAGCGGGTCGGTGACGTCGCGCGGGACCCGGCGGCGCTGGCGGTGCTGGAGCGCTTCGGGCTGAACCACTGCTGCGGCGGCCACCTCTCGTTGCGCGAGGGCGCGGCGGCGGCGGGCGCCGAGCTGCCGGCGGTACTGCGCGCGCTCGAGGAGGTGGCGGGGCGGGCGGCATGATCACGGCGGCCACCAACCTCGGCGGGCTGCTCGACGAGCACCCCGAGCTGGTGGAGGTGCTGGCCGGCTGTCACGGCCACTTCGCGCGGCTGCGCAACCGGTTGCTGCGGCGGGTGATGGCGCCGCGGGTGACGGTCGGCCAGGCGGCGGGGCTGGCCGGGGTGCCCGTCGCCGACCTGGTGACGACGCTCCGCCGCGCGATCGGCGAGCCCGAGGAGCCGTCGACCGCGCCGCCGCCGCCGGCCGTTGCCGCCTCCGGGCCGCGACCCGCCGAGCTCGATCGCCTGCGCGTCGTCGAGGTGGACGTGCGGGACGATCTCCGGCGCGGCGAGGAGCCGTTCGCGCGGATCATGGCGGCGGTCAAGGCGGTGGGCCCGACCGAGGCGCTGGTGGTCAGGGCGCCGTTCGAGCCGGTCCCGCTCTACGACGTGCTCGGGCGGCGGGGGCTCGCCCACTGGACGGAGCAGCGCGCGCCCGACGACTGGTGCGTCTGGTTCCATCGGGGGGCCTCGGTGCCCGTGCCGGCCGCCTCGCTGGTGGCCACCCCGGGCGCCGCCGCGACGCTCGACGTCCGTGGCCTCGAGCCGCCGCTGCCGATGGTGCGCGTGCTCGAGCGGATCGACACGCTCGAGCCGGGTGACTCGCTCACGGTGCTGCACGAGCGGCGGCCGCTGTTCCTCTATCCGCAGCTCGACGAGCGCGGTTTTCGGCACGAGACGGACGAGCCCGAGCCGGGCCTCGTGCGCATCGTCATCCGCAGGGCGCGGCCATGATGCCGCCGGCGCCCGGGCGAGGCGTCTCGCCGATGCTCCCGCTGTCCTATCTGGTGACGGCGACGGCCGCGTTCGTGGTGGCGGCGCTCGCCCTGCCATGGCTGGCGCCGGCGCTGGCCGGGCACTACTACCAGCCGCGCGTGCTGGCGCTGACCCACACGGTGACGCTCGGCTGGATCACGCTGACGATCATGGGCGCGTCCTACCAGATCGTGCCGATCGTGCTGGGGCGTCCGATCTGGAGCGAGCGCCTCGCGCGCTGGCAGCTCGCGCTGACCGCGGGCGGCATCGGCGGCCTCGTCGGGCATTTCTTCATCGGGGAGTGGGCCGGGCTGCTGTGGGCGGCCGGTCTCGTCGCGCTCGGCGTGGGCCTGCATCTCGTCAATGCGATCCTCAGCGTCCGCGGCCTGGCGGCGTGGACGTTCACCGCGCGCCTCGTCGCGCTCGCCCACGTGGGGCTCGGGCTCACGGCGCTCTACGGCACGCTGCTCGGCCTCGACAAGGTCGTGCGCGTCCTGCCCGGCGACCTCTTTCCGAACCTGCACGCCCACGTGCACCTGGCCCTGCTCGGCTGGGTGCTGCCGATGGTGATCGGCGTGGCCGCGCGCGTCTACCCGATGTTCCTCCTCGCGCGCGAGCCGGCGGGCTGGCCCGGGCGCGTGCAGCTCTGGGGTCTCGGCCTCGGCGTGCCGGCGGTGGTGCTGGGCATCCTGGCCGGCCGGTGGCTGCTCGTCGCGGGTGCGCTCGCCGTCGCCGCCGCCGTCCTCGCCCACGTGGCGTGGGTCCACGCCATGGTTCGCGGCAGCCGGCGGCCGGCGCTCGACTGGGGGCTGCGGTTCGTGCTGACCGGCGCCCTCGCCCTCGTGCCGGCGACCGGCCTCGGCCTGGCGCTGGCGCTCGACGTCCTCGCGGGCCCGCGGGTGGCGCTGGCGTACGCGGCGCTCGCGCTGGGCGCCTGGGCCTCGCTCACGATCGCCGGCATGATGCTCAAGATCGTGCCGTTCCTCGTCTGGTACCGCGTGTACGGTCCTCGCGCCGGCCGCGAGCCGGTGCCCTCGCTGCCGGACCTCGGCTGGCCGGCGGGCGAGCGGCTCGCCTGGGCGCTGCTCACCGCCGGGTTCGCCACGCTCGCCGGCGCGCTCGCGCTGGGCGAGGCCATGTGGATCCGCGCCGCCGGCCTGCTCGTGGCCGCCGGCGCGCTGGCGTTCGCCGCATCGCTCGCGCGCGTGCTCCATCACCTGATGCCGTGCGCGCGCCGGGCGGTGGTGGCTCCGGCGGCGACGTGATGGGCCCGTTCGAGCGGGCGCCGTTCATCGTCATCTGGGAGACGACGCGCGCCTGCGGGCTGGCCTGCGTGCACTGCCGGGCCGAGGCGATCCCCCGGCGCGACCCTCGCGAGCTGACGACCGACGAGGGCCGCGCGCTCATGGACCGCGTGGCGGCGTTCGGCGACCCGCCGCCGCTGCTGGTGCTGACGGGCGGCGACCCGCTGCGCCGGCCCGACATCGTCGACCTGGTCGCGTACGGCTCGCGGCGTGGGCTCAGCGTGTCGCTCACGCCGAGCGGCACCGCCGCCGTCACCGAGGCGCGCCTGCGCGCGCTGCGCGACGCCGGCCTGGCCCGGCTGGCGGTGAGCCTCGACGGCGCCACGGCCGAGGCCCACGATGCCTTCCGGGGTGTCGTCGGCTCTCACCGCCACACGCTGGCCATCGTCGAGCGGGCGCGCAGGCTGGGGCTGCCGCTGCAGATCAACACCACCGTGTGCCGCCGGACGGTCGGCGATCTTCCCGCACTCACCCGGCAGGTCGAGGCGTTCGGCGCGGTGCTGTGGGCCCTGTTCTTCCTGATCCCCGTCGGGCGCGCGCAGGCCGACCAGGCGCTCGGCGCCGCCGAGATCGAGGCGGTGCTCGAATGGGCCGCCGACCTCGCCGGCCGCGTGCCGTTCGGCGTCAAGACGACGGAGGCGCCCCATTTCCATCGGGTCCTGGCGCAGCGTCGCTCGCCGGCGTCCGGCGGCTCTCCGGCCCGGCCCTCCGCGAGGGTGCCCGACCGTGTCCGCCGCGCCGCCCGGGCGGTGACCGACGGCAACGGCTTCGTCTTCGTCGATCACACCGGCAACATCTGCCCGAGCGGCTTCCTGCCGCTGGCTGCCGGCAACGTGCGTCACGACGATCTCGCCGCCGTGTACCGCGAGTCGGCGCTGTTCACGGCGCTGCGCGACCCGGCGCAGCTCGGTGGGCGCTGCGGCCGGTGCGAGTACCGCGACGCCTGCGGCGGCAGCCGGGCGCGCGCGTTCGCCGTCGCCGGGGACCCGCTGGCCGAGGACCCGGGCTGCGCGTGGCAGCCCGCCGAGCGTGCCGCCGCGGCCATCGCCGGCGGCTCGGATGCGGCGCCGGCCGTGAGCGAGCGCGCCGTGATGCAGGCGCTCGGCACCGTCCTCGATCCGGAGCTGGGGATGTCGATCGTCGACCTCGGCCTCGTCTACGACATGCGCATCCGCAATGGCGCGGTCGGGATCACGATGACGCTGACCGCCCCCGGGTGCCCGATTCACGACGTCATGCCCGACTGGGTGCGCACCGCGGTCATGCGGGTGCCGGGCGTGGAGACCGTGGACGTGACGCTCACCTTCGAGCCGCCCTGGACCCCGGACCGCATCCGGAGCTCGGCGGCCGCCGAGCGTTGACAGAGGGCCGAGGGCCGCGAGAGTATGGCGGCCTTCGGGCAGTCTCCATCATCGTGGCACGAAGGTGAGACAACCCATGGCGGTGTCGGCCAAGAGTGAGCGTGCGGGGTCCGCGCCCCTGGCCAGGATCCTGGCGTGGGTGGTGTTCGCCCTGATGGCGGCGGCCACCGTGTACACCGCGTGGATCGTGCTGGCGAACTACCACCGGATCGGCGTGTGATCTCCTCGCCGCTGCTCGTGATCCTGGGGCTGGGCGCGCTGTGCGCGAGCCTGGCCCTGCTCATGGCGCGCCTGCAGGTGCCGCTCGCCGCCGACGTCTTCGCGATCGGCGGCGCCCTGCTGGGCCTGGCGGCGTTCGTCGTGGCGGCGGTGGCGACGGTGCGGAGCGCGCGCCGGCTGCCCTCGAGGCCGGACCGGCGATGACGCAAGCGCGCCGCGCGCCTCTTCTTCTTCATCAGCACGCTGGTGAGCGCGCTCATCTTCACGATCCTCACGATCGACAGCCACCGGCAGTTCCCGAAGCTCACGAACGCGGCGGCCATCGACGAGCGGGTCATCGCCGGCAAGCACGTCTGGCATCGCGAGAACTGCACCAACTGCCACACGCTGCTCGGCGAGGGCGCCTACTACGCCCCCGACCTCACGAAGATCACCGCGCAGCGGGGCGCGCCGTACCTGCGCGAGTTCCTGAAGGACCCGTCCCGAAGTTCTACTCGGAAGCGCGGGACGGCCGGCTGATGCCGACCCTGAAGCTGACCGACCAGGAGATCGACGACGTCATCGCGTTCCTGGGCTGGGTGAGCCGCATCGACACCCAGGGCTGGCCGCCGCGACCGATCCTGGTCAGGGGCAGCGCGGTCCCGGGCGTCGCGACGGCCCTCGGGGTGCCGCCCGGCGCGGCCGCCTCGCAGGATCCGGTCGAGCTGGGCCGCGTCGTCTACAACGCGACGCCGCCCGGGTGCGCGGCCTGCCACTCGGTCGCCCCCGGCGTCAACATCGTGGGGCCGACCCTGGCGGGCATCCCGGCGACCGCGGCGGTCCGCATCGCCAGCCCCGACTACAAGGGCAAGGCCAGGGATGCGGCCGGCTACATCCGCGAGTCGATCGTCGAGCCGAACGTTCACGTGCTGGTCGGGCCCCACCTACGCGGCCGGGGGCCGCTCGCTGATGCCCGGCGACTACGGCGAGACGCTGAAGCCCGAGCAGATCGACCAGATCGTGGCCTATCTGCTGACGCTGCGGTGAGAGGGAGGCCATGAGGTACCACTCGCAACGCGTCGCCTATCCCTACTTCGTCGTCGCGCTCCTCCTCTTCGGCCTGCAGATGGTCTTCGGCCTGCTCGCCGCCGCCAAGTACCTGGGGCCCGACCCGCTGCTGGGCCTGCTGCCGTTCGACGTCACCAAGGCGATCCACACGAACCTGCTCCTGGTCTGGCTCCTGACGGCCTTCATGGGCGCCGCCTACTACCTGGTGCCCGAGGAGTCGCGGGTGGAGCTGCACAGCGTCCGCCTGGCGTACGTCCAGCTCGCGATCTGGACGGCCATGGGCGTGACCGCCGTCGTCGGCTACGTCTTCCGGTGGACGGCCGGCAACAAGCTGCTCGAGCAGCCCTTCCCGCTGAAGGTCGTCATCGTGATCGTGATGCTGATGTTCCTCTACAACCTCGGCATGACGATCCGTGCCGGCGGGCGCCTGACGACCACCGAGGGCGTGCTGGTCGGCGGCCTGGCCTGCACCGCGCTGCTGTACCTGCCGGCGCTGTTCGAGTTCGACAACTACACCGTGAGCGTCTTCTACCGCTGGTGGACGGTGCACCTCTGGGTCGAGGGCGTGTGGGAGATGATCCAGGGCGGGCTCCTGGCCTTCCTGCTCATCCGGCTGTCCGGCGTCGACCGCGAGGTGCTGGAGAAGTGGCTGTACGTGATCGTCGGCCTCACGTTCATCTCCGGGATCCTGGGCACGGCGCACCACTACTACTGGATCGGCGTGCCGCGCTACTGGCTGCCCATCGGCGGCTTCTTCAGCGCGCTCGAGCCGCTCGTGTTCCTGGGCATGGCGATGTACGCCTACTACGCCATCCGCCGCTCGGGTTTCGCCCATCCCAACCGCATGGCGCTGCACTGGACGATCGGCAGCGCGATCTTCTCGGCGCTCGGCGCCGGCCTCCTCGGCCTGGCCCACACCTGGCCGGCGGTGAACAAGTGGACGCACGGCACCCTGATCACGCCGATGCACGGGCACATGGCGTTCTTCGGCGCCTACGTGATGATCGTGCTCGGCATGATCACCTACGCGCTGCCCGGGCTCACCGGACGCAGCGAGGACTCGCGCGAGACGTCGGCGAACTTCTGGTCCTTCTGGCTCCAGATCAGCGGCATGTTCGGCATGACGATGGCGTTCGCCGCGGCCGGCATCACGCAGACGTACCTGGAGCGCATCCTCGGCCTCGGGTACCTCGACACCCAGCTGAAGCTGCAGGTGCACTTCCTGATGCTCGTGGCCACCGGGATCCTGTTCACCGCCGGCGTCGCGCTGTTCCTGTGGGACTTCTTCTTCCTGGCCGGTCGTCCGGTGACCGTGCCCGAGCGCGAAGGGCCGGCGCCCGCGCGCTCGCCGGCGGTCTGAGCCCGAGCGCTGGCGACGGGTGTGCAGGACCAGCTGATCGGCGGCGACGGCGTCCGTCCGCCTCCGGTCGAAGAGCCCTTCTATCTCCCGGTCGGGCGGGAGATCGCCGTCTTCGAGGCCTGCCACGCGCGGCGACTGCCCGTGATGCTGAAGGGCCCGACCGGCTGCGGCAAGACCCGGTTCGTCGAGCACATGGCCTGGCGCCTCGGCCGGCCGCTGGTGACGGTCGCCTGCCACGAGGATCTCGCCGCGAGCGACCTCGTCGGCCGCTACCTCGTGCGGGCGGCGGAGACGGTGTGGCAGGACGGCCCGCTGGCGCGCGCGGTACGCGCCGGGGCGCTGTGCTACCTCGACGAGATCGTCGAGGCGCGGCAGGACACGATCGTCGTCATCCATCCGCTCACCGACGACCGCCGCGTGCTGCCGATCGACAAGACGGGCGAGCTGCTGGCGGCCCCGCCCGGGTTCCAGCTCATCGTGTCCTACAACCCCGGCTACCAGCACATCCTCAAGGACCTCAAGCCGAGCACGCGCCAGCGCTTCGTCGCCCTCGACCTCACGTTCCCGCCGCCCGAGCTCGAGACGCGCATCGTGGCTCACGAGAGCGGCGTGGAGGCCGGCGTCGCCGGCGAGCTCGTGAGCCTGGCCGGGCGGCTGCGACAGCTGCGGGACCGGGGCCTGCCGGAGGTGCCGAGCACCCGACTGCTCGTCCTGGCGGCGCGCCTCATCGCCAGCGGCGTGCCCGCGCGGCAGGCGTGTCGCACGGCGGTGGCCGCACCGCTGACCGACGATCCCGAGCTCCTCGCCGCCATCCACGACGTGATCGACGCCGTGCTGTAAGAGTCGCCGTGGAGCCCGAGGGCCTGCTGATCGACGGCGCCCGGCGGGCGGCGGTGGCCGCCCGTGAGCTCTGGTGGCGGGCGCGGCCGCCCCGGGCGCGCGGCGAGCTGCCGCTGGCGCGCGTGAAGCGGCGCCTCGAGCTCGTGACGGGCGCGCTCTACGGCGACGCCCCCGCGATCCTCCCGAGTGACGCGCCGCCCCGGCCGACGTGGCTCGCGCGCGTGTTCGGACGCGCGCCCGGGCATCTGTCTGCGCGCGCCGCGCAGGCGTCGACCGACGGCGCCTCGGTCTGGCTGCCGCGCACGCTGGAGGTCGGCGAGGACGACGAGCGCGCGGCGGTGGCGACCTACCGCGTGCTGGCCCTCGAGCAGGTGGCCCGCGTGGCGCGCGGCACGCCGGCCGCCGCGCCGAGCGATCGGCTCGAGCACGACCTCTACGCGCTCGCGGAGGCGGCGGCGGTGGATCGGGAGCTGGCCCGCGATTTCGGCGGGCTCGCGGCGGACCTGCGCGCGGCCCGGGCGCGGGCACTGCGCGAGCGACCCTCGCTCGAGCGGCTGACCCCGCTGGAGCGCCGCGTGGAGCGCCTGGTGCAGGCCGCCCTCGCGGCGGACCCGGTCGCGCCGCCACCCGAGATTCCGCTCGCGGCGACGCCCGCGGAGTCACGCCGGTGGGCGCGCGCCACCGCAGGACGGCTGCGCGACACGGCCGGACGCTATCGCGGAGTGGCGATCGTCCCGCTCTGGGGCCGGTTGATCGCCGCGCCGCCGTCGGCGAGCGATCGCCCGGCGACAGCCGACGAGCCGTCGCGCCAGGGGCCGGTGCGGAGCGCCTCGCTTCGCCACCGCCCGCGCACGCGGCAGGCCGCCGACGACGAGGACGACGACCGGCCCGGGACCTGGATGGTCCGCCCCGACGAGCCGATGGAGAGCATCGAGGACCCGATGGGCCTGCAGCGGCCGCTCGACCAGGAGGAGGACGCCGGGGCGGCGGACCTCGCCGACGCGCTCTCCGAGCTGCCGGAAGCCCGCGTCGTGCGCACGCCGGGCGCGCCGCGCGAGGTGCTCGACAGCGACGCCGAACCCCAGGCGCGTGCGCCCGGTGCGGTCGGGCGCGAGGCGGCGGGCGCCGGCATCGTGTACCCCGAGTGGGACTACCGGCTGGGCGCCTACCGTCAACGCGGCGCCGTCGTGTGGTCCCGCGTCGCCCCGGCCGGCTCCGGCGCCTGGGTCGAGGA
The DNA here is from genome assembly GCA_963743355.1 of uncultured Candidatus Rokubacteria bacterium. Taxonomy (GTDB): domain Bacteria; phylum Methylomirabilota; class Methylomirabilia; order Rokubacteriales; family CSP1-6; genus AR5. The sequence continues at coordinate 718,774 of CAVUPM010000001.1, read as the reverse complement.
CGTGATGGATCGTCACGCCGCGCTGGTGCGTCGCGTGCGCCGCCGCTTCGACGGTCTCCGGCCCCGACGCCGGCGCGTGGGCCGGCAGGGCGACGGGCCCGACCTCGATCTCTCGGCCTACGTCGAGGCCTTCGCCGACTGGCAGGCCGGCCACCCCGGCGACGATCGCTTCTACGCCGCGGCCCGGCCGGCTCGGCGCGACCTCGCCCTGGCGCTCCTCGTGGACGTCAGCGCGTCCACCGACAGCTGGGTCAGCGGCACGCAGCGGATCATCGACGTCGAGAAGGAATCGCTGATCGTCCTGCTGGAGGCGCTCGACGCCCTCGGCGATCGTCACGCCGCGGTGGCCTTCTCCGGCGAGGGAGCGGGCGGCGTACGCGTGCTGACCGTGAAGGACTTCGCCGAGCCCGTCGGCGTGGAGGTGCGGCGCCGCGTGGCCGCGCTCGAGCCCGATGGCTACACGCGCACCGGGGCGGCGCTGCGTCACGCCAGCACGCTGCTGGCGCGCCAGCCCGCCCGCCATCGCCTGCTGCTGGTGCTGACGGACGGCAAGCCCAACGACGTCGATCACTACCCGGGCCGCTACGGCATCCAGGACACGCGCCAGGCCGTGGCCGAGGCCCGCCTGCAGGGCCTCGTTCCGTTCTGCCTCACGGTGGACCGCGAGGCCCCCGCCTACATGCCGTCGATCTTCGGGCGCCGCGGCTACGCGCTGCTGCGGCGCCAGGAGCTGCTGCCCGCGGTCCTGGTCGAGGTCGTCCGCCGGCTGCTCGTCTCGTAGGCTCTGGTGCTGCGTCATCAGAAAATTGATGCGCTCGCTCGATGGATCTCGGCCGCCGGACGCGCTTGAATGGGAGGCGACAGGAGCCGGACCGGCTCCTGGGGAGGTGGGATGGAGAATCCACCGGGGTGCGGCGAGGCGCCGCCAGGGGTAGGTCGGCTGGCGACGCCCGCACGGTAGCGCGGCAGTACCAAGGTCCCGACGTTCGTCGGGACGCCGACAGGCACAGCCCTGCGGCACGGACCCGGCGCCGGCGCGGTCCCCGCGCGGCGCCGGGCATCATTCACCGGGAGACGTCGAGGCCGCGTGCATGCTGAAGCCCGCCGAGAGCGTTCGCATCCGGTCCTCCGCACGGCCGTAGGCGGTGAGGGCGACGGCGGGGACTCTCTGGAGCACACGGACGGTCTCGTCGTGGAAGGCGCGCAGATCGTTCAGGTCGAGACGACGATCGGTGGCGAGCGCCAGGAGCGTCGTGATCGTGCTCTTCAGCTCGGCGTCGACGGCGGTCCGCAGCGCCAGCGTGCGCTCGGTCGCGCCCCGCTCGAAAGTTGCCCGCTCCCGCTGGCCGAACAGCACGGAGACGATCACGGCGAAGGCGATCGTCGGCAGCAGCGTGACGAGCGTGAGGACGAGCAGGTGGGTACGCAGCTTCATGGGGCGGCCGTTGGCATCAATGCTTCCCAACCCGGGACCCGGGTGTAACAGAGTCCGCTGGCGCTCGCGGCATCGTGGCACCGCCGACCGCGCTGTTCATCCCGCGCGACGGATCATCGCCGCCGCGAGGCTCGCCGCCACCGAGGCCAGCGCGATCCAGGCCAGCGCACCGGAGAGCGCCACGGCGGGACCGAGCCGGGGCCAGCCGCCGACGGCCAGCCCCTGCGCCGTTCTCAGGATCACCGCGCCCAGCAGCGCGACGAACGCGACCATCCGCAGCCACGGGCACGACAGGGCCACGCCCTCCAGCACCGGGATCAGCCGGAAGGTCATTGCCACCACGATCGACGTCAGCACCCCGACCGTCAGCAGGTGACGGAGCGCGTCGGCCAGCGCGTGATGCGGCAGCGCGGCGCCGGCGCCCAGCGCCAGCCCGGCGGCGCCGAGCGTGCCGGCCAGCGTGCAGGCCGCGCCGAGCCGGACGATGCGCGCCTCGGGGTGGCTGCGCGACAGCATGGGCAGAGCCCGGCCGGAGCGACGGAGCGCGCCGGCCGAGAGGAACACGGCCGCCAGCGTGCCGAGCGCGACGAGATCGGCGAGGCGCGCGAGCGCGATCGCCGCGACGGGCCCGGCCGGCAGCGCCGCCACGCTCAGCGCGACGGCCACGAGGGGACCCCAGAGCACGAGCGTCACGACCGCTCCCGGGACCTGCCAGCCGGGCAGGAACATCGGCCCGGCCCGCAGCAGGACGCCGCTCACCCAGCCGATGACGCCCCCGAGGAGCGCCGTCGAATGCGCGGCGCGCATGGCGCCGAGATCGGGAACGGCGCGGCCGTCGGCGAGCGCGACGAGCCTGATCACGATCTCGAGGGCGCAGGCGGCGGCCAGCCACGCGCTGCTGACCGTGAGGTGTCGCCGCAGGCGCGCCAGCGGCGGCGGATCGAGCGTGCGCCAGACCCAGCCGGCGAAGAGCCCGAACGCGACCGCCTGGGCGAGCACGCCGGCGAGGGTCAGCGCGGCCGTGCCGGACACGACGGCGGCGACACGCAGCGTGAGCCCCGCCCCCAGCAATGCCGCCAGCCACGGTGTCAGCGCGGACGCCGCGACGCGCCGCCCGGTGAAGCGCGGCAGCAGGTGATGCGCCACCCCGACGACGAGCGTGCCGAAGAGCCCGAACACCTGAACCCCGGCATGCAACAGCAGCGCGTCCACCGACAGCGCCGGCGCCCCGAGGTACAGCCACGCCAGCCACCACACCCCGAGCGGCGCCCCGACGAGCACGCTCCCCCCGAACGCCACCCCCGCAAACGGCCGATAGACCTTCGGCTCAGTCATGAACAGACCCCGCGCACCCCCCCGCCTCGTCCACCTCCGAGCGCGGTGGACGCACCTCCCATCCCCGGCCGCTCATCGAGGGGCGTCACGGCTCCGCCGGGACGCCCCGAGCGCCGGGGGGTGGGGGGCCCTTCGAGGCCCCCCATGTGGTCAATGCCCACTGTGGCGCTTCGCGACCTCCGGCGAGAGCGAGCGGAAGAGGTCCGGGCGATCGTCGCCGCTCACCACCAGGCTGCCGAGCGCGCCCTTGTCCATCGCGCGGGAGATGCTGTGGTCCACGAGCAGGAATCGTCCCGGCACGTCGACCTTGAACTCCACGATGGCGGCACCGCCGGCCGGGATCAGGGTCGTCTGCACGTTGCGCTTGAGGTCGCCGCCGGTGGAGGCCTCCGGGTACACGCGGTCGAAGATCTCACCGATGACGTGGAACGACGACACGAGATTCGGCCCGCCGTTGCCCACGTAGAGCCGCACCGTCTCGCCGGTGCTGGCCTTCAGGGCGCCCTCGTCCAGCAGCGCGCCCATGCGGCCGTTGAAGAGCACGTACTCGGGCCGCTCGTCGCGCGCCTTGTCGGCGTCGAACGGCTGCAGTCCCGGCGTCATCGTGCGTCCCTTCGTGTAGAACTCGCCCTGCATCACGTAGTACTCGCGGTCCACGCGCGGCAGGCCGCCGGCCGGCTCCACCAGGACCATGCCGTACATGCCGTTGGCGATGTGGACCGGCACGTGGGGCGTCGCGCAGTGGTAGACGTAGAGGCCGGGATTCTTCGCCTTCCACTCGAACACCCCCGCCTCGCCGGGCATCACCTGCGTCACGGCGGCGCCGCCGCCGGGGCCGGTCACGGCGTGCAGGTCGATCGAGTGCGCGTTGTGCGCAGTCGTCTGGTTCACGAGCTTGATCTGCACGGTGTCCCCCTCGCGCACGCGCAGGAACGGGCCCGGCACCGTGCCGCCGAACGTCCAGAACGTGTACTCCACGCCGCTGGCCAGCGTGCCCCTCTGCTCGGTCGTCTCCAGCTCGACGAGGACCTTCGCCGGCCCTGAGCGCTGGACCGACGGCGGAACCTGCGGCGGCGGCAGCAGGACCGCCTTCACCTCACCTCCCACCGGCTCCCCTCGGCGCTGCGCCGCCACCGTCCCGGCCAGCGCCAGGATCGCGACTGTGATCACCACGATCGCCCGTCTCATCGCCGTGTCCTCCTTGTGATCGCATTCTCATGCGCCGACGCGAGTTCACGTTATGACCGGGCTCACATGCATCCAGAGAGCGCGGAGGCCCACCCACATGCGCCGATCAGAGAGTCGGAGCCCCGCACGAAGCGCGTGACCGAAGAGCGCCCCGGCTCACCAAGTCGCCGATCGCCGCGCCGTTCCACGGCCGGGTACGGGGATGGAGCCTACCACGGCGTGCCGTGCCTCAAGATGGTGCCCCCCGGGGGGAATGCCCGGGCGTGGTGTGCCCAAGTACGCGGGGTTCTTGACGACCCGAAGATCGAGCTCCGGGGCGCCGGCCTTCAGTTTCGGATGACAGGATCAGTAACGCGAGACTAGAAAGTCGATCGCGTGCTGCATGGCGTCACGCCAGACGCGCTCGATCGCCGGATCAAAACTGAGATCGCACGTTCGGACGCTCTCGATCAGGCTGTCCAGCCACAAGCGGTACAGCTCGGGCCCGATGTCCAGCTGCTGTCGGCTGTGTCGCTGGGCCAGAGGCTCCAGCGGTGCGTAGTCGGGTTCGGTCCGCACGGCGCAAGACATGATGAGGTACAGCGATGCCCTGACGGCCCTCTTCTGCCGGCGGTCATCGGTGTGGGCGAACCTGTCGGCGACTGCTGGCGACGACGCGACGAATCGATCGTAGAAGATGTCGAAAAACCGTTCGTCGGCCATGCAGCGATCGAAACTGTCGGCGAAGATCTCGATGTCACCGGGTGTCATCGGTAGAAGCCCACGCCTCACTGATCATTCTACCGTGGACAATCTGCGTCCGGGGCGGGTCGGCACACCCGGGCGTCAGGCTCGGCGACGAAGATCCCGGCAAAGGCAAGCTGCTGAGGATTCTACCGGCGCCCAAGTCGCGCCTGGCGCTCGACCAAGCATCGCGCCGGCGGCTCGGCCGGCCTCGCGCTGAGGTTCAACGACTGGAGAGGCACATCGGGGCCCCCATGTGACGGGCGCCCGATCGGGCCCCGTTCAATCAATCGTGGGCGAGCTGCAGGGCGGGCTCCACGAGCTGGGTCTCGAGGTCGGCGAAGTCGCGGCGGACCTCGGCCTGATCGTGCGCGTCGAGCACGGCGTCGGCGAGCGGGAACAGCACCCCGTTTTCCTTGTCGATGTGGTCGCGCAGCAGGCGGATGTAGCGACGCGCCGCCACCGCCTGGTCGGCCGGCTCGCCCGTGTACATCGTCGCCAGCAGTGCCCGGCCCTCGGCGTGCTCCTCCAGCATGACGGCGATGGGGCCGCCCTCGGCGGGCACGCCGGCCCTGATCATCGCCGGGAAGAGAACCTTCTCCTCCTTGGCGTGATGGTTGCGATCGGCGAAGGCTCGAAGCCAGGCGATCATGTCGGTCCACCGCCCCTCGGGCAGGGCGCCGCCGGCGCCCAGCTGCTCGGCGGCGCTCTCGAGAGTCAGCAGCGCACGCAGGATGACCTGGTGCTCGTCGCGCAGGATGTCGGTCGCCGAGCGCATGAGCCTCACCTCCCCGCGGCGACGACCAGGAGCGGAATCGTCGTCGAGCGCCGGACCTGGCGCGCAACGCTGCGATGCCGCATCCGGTCGAGGCCGTGCCGCCGGTGACTGGCCAGCGCGATCAGGTCGGCGCCGGACGCCTCGGATTCCTCGATGATCTCGGTGGCGGCATCGACGCCGATGCGCACCGCGTTCTCGACGTGGAGGTCGCCGAGGCCGGCGGCCACGCGCCTGAGATAGCCGCGCGCCTCGTTCTCCACGCGTGCCGTCTCCTGATCGACCCACGCGACGACGCGATCATCCTCGTCCCGGACTTCCTTGACCGGCGGCACGACCCGCAGCAGCCGCACGGTCGCGCCCCAGCTCCTGGCGAGGGGAGCGACCGCGGGCAGCACCTCCTCGCTGCGGTGGCTGCCGTCGAGCGGGACCACGATCATCGGGTCGGCGCCGTCGGCACGATCGTGCGGCGGAGCCTCGCCGGGGCGCATCTGCTGCCGCGGCGTCGGAGTCGCCAGGCACTCCTGCGCGCAGCTGGCGCGCTCGGGCCAGAGCGAGCAACGGTCGATCTCCGGCCGCTGCCCGAACACCTCGCCGAGCGCCGCGCGCGCGGCGCCGACCTGGATCTGGGCGACCGAGCCGGCGCGCGGGCAAGTCAGGCGCCAGGGGCGGCGCCACTGGCCGAAGGCCGTGAAGGCGATCGGAACGCACACGTAGGCGAGCGCCAGAGCCAGGAGCGCGAACAGCACCAGCCAGGCATTCATGATGACCCTCCAGTCTCGCTGCACCACTACTCGCTGCACCACTATCAACACAATCCCGCCCACCGGGTATGACTCAGGTCATACACGCCCGCCGCTTCGAGGGGCGCCGGGGGTGGCTCGTTCGAGACCCCCCATCTCAGTCGTCCATGATGGCCATGCCCCCGGCCACCTGGACGGCACCGTCGAGATCGTCCACGCCGAGCACGATGTGCCCCCGCGTGGTGACGTACACCGCGTCGATGTTGATGCCCGCGCGCGCCATCACGAGCGCGACGTCCGCCAGCATGCCCGGCTCGTCCAGGACCCGGACGATCAGCACCTCGCGACGGCGGCAGGGGATGCCGGCCGCCGCCAGCACGCGCGCGGCGCGATCCGCGTCGTCGGCCACGACGTGCAGGACGGCCTGCCCGCCGCTGCTCGTCCCCTGGATCGCCTCGATGTTGACCCGGCCGTCGCCCAGCACCGTGCAGAGCCGACCCAGCGTGCCGGGCCGATCGTCGAGGACGATCGTGAACTCGTTGGCCATGGGCCGGAATCAGCGGTCCTTCCAGACCGGGGGGCGCTTCTCGAGAAAGGCCCGCAGGCCCTCGGCGGCGTCCTCGGTGGCCATCAGCTCGTACCGGTAGAGATCCTCCAGCCCGTCCAGCGCGACGTCGAAGGGGGCGCCGAGCGACTCGGTGACGGCGCGCTTGGTGAGCCGCAGGACGGCGGCGCTCCGGGCCCGGAAGCGCGCGAGCTGGCTCTCGACGGCCTCGGCCAGGCGGTCGGCCGGCACGACGGTGTCGACCAGCCCGAGGCGCTGAGCCTCGACGGCGTCGATCACGTCGCCGGAGAGCAGCAGCGCCAGCGTGCGACTCACGCCGATGCGGCGCGGATAGTGCAGCGCCGCGATCGGCGGGAAGACGCCCGCCTTGATCTCCGGCTGCCCCAGGGTGGCGTCGGCGGCGGCGACGACCACGTCGCAGAACGTCGCCAGCTCGGCGCCGCCGCCCAGCGCCGCACCCTGCACCGCGGCCACGGTCACGCAGGCCAGGGCACGCAGCCGGCGGAAGACGTCGTGGAAGGCTTCCAGCATCTCCTTCACCTGGTCGCCCAGGTGCTCGTCGATCGCCACGCCGGCCGAGAAGGCCTTGCCCTCGCCGCTCAGCACCAGGGCCTTGAGCCCGGGGTGGCCGGCCACCCGGTCGAGGGCCGCCGTCATCTCCCGCATCATCTCGACGGTCATGATGTTGAGGGGCGGCCGGGCCAGCACCAGCCGCGCCACGTCGTAGTCTTCCAGGTAGCGGATGAAGCGGAACCCGGTCATGGCGTTCCTCCCCGGTGTCGAAGTCGAAGGACGATGGTCGTCGCCTCAGCCCTCCAGTGAGCGCTCGAGCTGGACCATCGGGCCGGGCCCGAAGCCGCGGCGCACGAAGAACTCGCGCACCTCGGTCTGCTCGAGATCGATGAGCGTGGCCAGCTTGCGGATCGCCCGCAGCTCGCAGCCGCCCGCGACGAAGCGGTCGAGCAGGGCGGCGCCGACACCGCGGCCACGGTAGGCGGGGTGGACCCCGATGAGGTCCACCCAGCCGGTCGGCACCGCGATGCCGAACTCCGACTCGCCGACCCAGCCGAGCAGGAACCCCACCACGCGGCCGTCCAGCTCGGCGACCGAGGACATCCACGGCGGCCGCAGGGCGGCGACGTCGAAGCGGGTGCGCCAGTACGCCTTGCGCGTCTGGCCCGTCAGCCGCTCGTCGATGGCCACGACCGCCTCGAGGTCGGTGGGCTCGAGCGCGCGCACGCGGATCGTCTGGCTCATGACGCCGCCTCACGCCGCCCGGGCGCCGGCCAGCTTGCGGAAGCGCTGGAGACCGAGCAGCGCCGCCCCCAGCGCGGTCGTGAGCTGCGGAGCGTCGGGCACGTTCACCGCCACGCCGAGCTTGTCGCGCAGCGCCGCCACCATGCCGGCCTGCAGCGCCACGCCGCCGATGAGCGTCACCTCGCCGTCGAGGCCCACGCGCTTGAGGAGACTCAGCGCCCGGTCGGCCAGCGAGTCGTGGATCCCGCGCAGGATGTTCTCGACGCCGGCGCCCTCGGAGACGTGGTTGATGATCTCCGACTCGGCGAGCACGGCGCAGACGCTGGAGATCGGCTGCGGCCGGCCGGCTCCGAGGGACAGCGACCCGATGTCGGCGAGGCCGACCTCCAGGTACTTGGCCGCCCGCTCCAGGAACCCGCCGGAGCCGGCGGCGCACTTCTCGTTCATGTGGAATGCCTTGACCTTGCCGCCGTCGCGGAGCTTGATCGCCCGCGAGCACTGGGCGCCGATGTCGAGCACGTAGCGCGTCGCCGGGAAGAGCGCGGCGGCGCCGCGGGCTCCACACGTCAGGTCGGTGATCTGGATGTCGCGAAACGGCACCGCATAGCGGCCGAGGCCGGTGGTCGCCACGTAGGCGACGTCGCCGTCGGCGGCACCGGCGTCGTCGCGGGCCGCCGCCAGCGCCTCGCGCGTGATTTTTTCGAAGTCGGCCCGGGTGCGGAGCAGCCCCCGGCCGCGGACGGCGCCGTCGCCGTCCACCAGGATTGCCTTCGTCGTGCCCGAGCCGATGTCGATCCCCGCGATCAGCATGGTCAGGACTCCTGTGAAGAGGGCACGAGCATCCGGGCTTCGCCACGCTCCAGCGCGAAGAGGGCGGCGCCGAGCGCGCCGATGAAGTGGCCTTCCGCGCTCACGTTGATGGACTTGCCCAGCACGGCTTCCAGCGCCCGCACCATGCCGACGTTGCGGGAGACGCCGCCGGTGAACGTGATCTCCTCCTCGACGCCGACGCGGCGAACCAGGGCCATCGTGCGGGCGGCGATCGCCTTGTGGACGCCGCCGAGGATGTCCTCGACCTTCTTGCGCTGGGCGAGGTAGGACATGATGTCGGACTCGACGAACACCGTGCAGACCGAGGTCAGCCGCACGGGCTGGGTGGCCTCGAGCGACAGCGGTCCGATCTCGTCGAGGCCCACCCCGGTGACGTCGGCGGCGGCCGAGAGGAAGCGCCCGGTGCCGGCCGCGCACTTGTCGTTCATGGAGAAGTCGGCGACCGAGCCGTCGGCGCCGACCTTGATGGCCTTGGTGTCCTGCCCGCCCATGTCGATGACGGTGCGGGTGGCCGGGAACAGCGAGTGGGCGCCGCGGGCATGGCAGGTGATCTCGGTGATCTGCGCGTCGCCGAACGTGACCTTGTAGCGGCCGTAGCCGGTGCCGACCACGTAGCCGACCGCCTCCCGCGTCATGCCGGCGAGCCGGCAGGCTTCCAGGAACGCCGTCTCGCCGGCCCGCGAGACGTTGGCCCCGGTCGGGATCAGCACGCGGGCGACGATCGACCGGGCCTCGTCCACGATCACCGCCTTGGTCTGGGTCGAGCCGACGTCGACTCCGGCGCCGTACATCATGACGACCTCCTCGGGAGTGTGGGCGTGGCGAGGGTGACGGGCCGCCGCTGGCCGGCTTTCAACACGAGCGCCGACCTGGCGCGGAACTGCCCGACGAGTGCCAGGGTCGCGGCCAGCGCCGCCGGACCCGGCGCCCACGGCGGGGCGGCCAGCGCGAGCGCGACGAGCGCCAGCGGCGCCACGTGGCCGGCCACGACGATCTCGATCGCCGTCGCGCCCCGGCGCAGCGGCGCGGTGGCGCGCACGAAGGCCGGGTCTGACGACGAGGCCAGGAACGCCAGCCAGACCAGCAGCCCGAGCGCGAGCACCACCAGCGTCGTCGCCAGAAGCGCCTGGCCGGGCCGGCGGCCCGCCATCAGCTCGGCGAGCACGACGAGGCTGGCGCCCGACACGGCCGCCGACGCTCCGAAGACCAGCGGCATCATCGGCACGCTCCAGGCTGCGATGGCGCGCGCGTTCGTCAGCATGGCGCCCTGCGCCAGCACGAGCGCGACCGCGGCCGCCGCCGCCGGAAGGCGCAGGCCGGTCTGCGGCACCGCGTCGTCGGCGAGGGCCAGCAGGACGAACAGGCTCCCCAGCCACAGCTCACGCGACATCCACGACGTCGCCACGCCCCGGAGCACGCGCGGGCCCCGCAGCGGCCGGCCGGCCTCGCAGGCGACCGCGGCAAAGCCGGTCAGCACGAGGGCGGGAGCGAGCCAGGCGGCGAGGCCCATCGCACCCGCGGCGCCGAACGCGGCCGCGCCGGCGGCGGCCACGTAGAAGCCCGCGCCGAGGCCGCCGAGGGTGAAGTTGAGGACGGCCGGCATCCCCCACAGCGTCTGCGGCGTGGCGGCGATCAACTCGAGCGGGCGGTGATCGGCGCGTGTCGTCGGCGTGTCCATCGACTACCCCCCCAGCGTCCGCAGCCACACCAGGGCCGGATCCTCGACCGCCGGCCGGTCGAAGCCGTGCTCCGCGCGCGATCGCGAGGAGCGCGGCACCCGGCCCGGGACGGCGGACTCGGATGCGCGAGGCTCGGTGTCGGTCGGTCCGTCGCCGGTCACGTAGTAGACGGACGGCTCGGTGCCGCACTCGGGCGCGAGCGGCGCGGCGTTCGTGGCGGCGATCAGGGCTCGCAGGCGGCTCGTGGGATCGTCGAGGTCGCCGAAGACGATCGCGCCGGCGATGCACGAGACCGCGCACATCGGCGTGGCGTCGGGATCGACCCCGGCGACGAGCCCGGCCGCCCGGCCCGCATCCACGCGCTCCTTGCAGAAGGTGCACTTGGTCATGACGCCGTGCCGGGCGGGCTGCGCGGTCGCCCGCTCGGCCGGCGTGGGAACGGCGAAGTACCCGTCGGCCTCGTGCACGAGGTGCCGCGCGTGGTACGGACAGGCGACGGCGCAGTAGCCGCAGCCGACGCAGGCGTCGTAGTCCACCCAGACGATGCCGTCCGCGCGACGGCGCGAGGCGCCGGTGGGGCACACGGGTACGCAGGGTGGCTGCGCGCAGTGCATGCACTGCATCGGCAGGAAGACGCGCCGCACGTCGGGGTACTCGCCGACCTCGCAGTCGGCGACGAACCGCCACTGGGTGCCGGCGGGCAGGGCGTGCTCCTGCTTGCAGGCGATCGTGCAGGTCTGGCAGCCGACGCATCGCCGGAGGTCGATCACCATGCCCCAGCGCATCACGCCCTCCCTGGCCCGGTGGCCGTCGCGGTCATGCCCAGCTCCCGGCGCGCGCGCGCCGATCGAGCTCGGGGGCGCCGGCCGGCGGCTCACAGCGGCGCACCGCGACCGGCACCAGGTCGGCGCCGCTGCCGGTGGCGTCGGTGAGGTCGAGCGACATGCTGGCGACCTGGTTGAGGCTCGGCATGCCGAGGTCACGGGCGAACGGCGTCGCCCAGTGACCGAACTGCTGCAGGATGACGATCACGTCCGGCCGCACGCCCTCGCGGAGGATCGCGCGGCCGCGGGTGGCGCCGGTGGGCGAGGCGATCTCGATGAGGTCACCGTCCGCGATGTCGAGCCGGGCGGCGGCGCCGCGATTGAGCATCACCCCGAAGTGTCCCTTGACGTTGCGGGCGACGTCGGCGAGCACGGGCAGCGAGACGTTCGAGCCCCACGAGTACTGCATCGACCGGCTGGTGAGCAGCCAGAACGGAAAGTCCTCGGGCCGGCGGCCCCGGGCCAGCGCCGTGCGCTTCCAGATGCCGGGGAAGTCCTTCCAGGCCGGCAGCGCCTGGTACTCGTCGAGCTGCGCGTCCCACCAGGTGATGCCGCGCTCGTGCAGGCGGGCGCCGAGCTCCTCGCCGATCCGCTTGATGCGCTCCTGGTAGGGCAGCTCGTAGCGCAGCCCCCGGGCGGCCATCGCGCCGTGCAGGTAGTACTGGCGCTCGCTGAACGGCACGAAGAAGGCGCCGTGCTCGCGGAACCAGGCGAGATCGTGCTCGACGGCGCCGCCGGAGAGCGAGTGGGTCGCCGCCCGGCAGACGCGGTCCCAGATGTGGGTTGCGCTCGGCACGGCCCCGGGGAGCTGTGGCGCTCCGCGAGTCGCGCCGTTCGTCGGGAAGGAGTAGTCCCAGCCGGGGCCGCTGAGCGGCACCGTGGTGCCGGCGCCGCGGTTGATCGCGTGCAGGTACGGGTCGAGCAGACCGGTACGGACCGCCAGCTCGGTCGCCACGTCGGTCAGGTCTCGCGTGTCGAACGGCGGGGCCACGACGGGCTGGCGGATCGCCCAGCCGGTGTGGCGCCAGTACTGCTCGATGTACTTGGTGCCGCCGATGCGGTAGAGCTGCAGCGACTCCAGGTCGCCGGCCTCGGGCAGCAGGAGGTCGGCGTACCAGTTGGTCTCGTCCTGCGTGTAGGCGAACGCCGCGACGAACGGGAAGCGCTCGAGCTCGCGCTCGATGCGTCCCGTCTCCCAGTTCGAGATGGCCGGGTTGGTCCGGTAGATGATCCACACGTCGGGCCGCGTGGGCGCCGGCCACTTCTCGGGCGGATCGTCCATGAACAGCCACGGCAGGTGGGCGGGACCGAGCGCCGCCGACCACGGCGAGTTGTCGGCCAGGGGCACCAGCGTGCGGTACCCGTTGCGGATGTGCGGCGAGGCCTGCCACGCCTCCCGCGAGGTCGGGTTCAGCGGCTGCTCCAGGAAGCCGTCGGCTCCCGGCTTCACCGAGTCCAGACGGTTCTGGGCCGGCCGGTTGAGCCGCACCGTCGTGCCGACGATGCCGCCCGGCACCTCGAGCGCGCCCACGAGCGCCGCCAGCATCGTACGCGCCCAGCAGCATTCGTAGCCACCCCACCCGTTGGTCACCGTCTTGCCGAGCAGCACGGCCACCGGCCGGTGCGGATAGACGAGGCCGTCGATCTCGATCGTGGCTCCGACGCGGGCGTGCGCGAGATACTCGGCGGCCACGCGCCGGATGGTGGCGGCGGGGACGTCGGCGATGGCCGCCGCCCACTCCGGGGTGTAGGCGCGGACGTGCTCGATCAGGTGCGCGAGGGCCGGCCGGACGCGCGCGCTCACCGTGCGGGTGGCGCCATCGGCGCCCACTTCCACCCCCGTGGCGATGAACTCGCCGTCCAGCGCCGGCCTCGCGCACTTCCGATCGTCGAACGGCACCGCGCGTCCGCGCCCGACGTCCCAGACCATCGGCTTGCGGGTCTCGGGATCGCGCAGGTACCAGCCGCCGGGACCGACCAGGTAAGGCGAGGCCGTCCGGCGCTCCAGGAACGGCAGGTCGCAGACGCGGCGCCAGTCGTGCTCGTGCAGGATCACGTGCAGGAGGGCCAGCAGGACGGCGGCGTCGGTCTTGGGCCGGATGGGCACCCACCGGGCGGCGCCGGCTGCCGTCACGGACTGGTGGGGCTCGAACTGCACCCAGGTGAGGCCGCGGACGCGAGCCTCGGCGTGACGGAAGACTGCGGTCACGCCGCCGGAGGCGTCGCCGTTGTAGCCGAACGACAGCACGTAGTCGCAGTGCGGCACGTCGGCGGCGACGGTGAACGCGCGGTGCCAGAACTCGCCATAGAGGTGCTCGGAGTGGTAGCACTTCACGCCCTGCCCGCTGCCGATGCCCTGGTCTACCGGGCCCCACGCCGCCAGGAACGCGGCGAAGGTTCCGAGATAGGCCGGCGCGATGCCGCCCGAGCCGAGCGTCACGGCCAGCCGCGGGTACCCGGAGGCATCCACCAGGCCGGTGGCGCGGAGGCTGTTGAGCCGAGCAGCCAGGGTCCCGAGCGCCTCGTCCCACGAGATCGGCGCCCAGCCCGGATCCTCGTCGCGGCCCTTGCGCGGATTGGTTCGCTTCATCGGCGTGCGGACGCGCGCGGGGTTGTAGAGCTTCTGCACGAGGCCGTAGGCGCGCACGCACACCGTGCCGCAGGCCGGGTGCTCGGCGGCGACGTCCGCGTTGGGCTCGACGCCGACGGCCACCCCGTCGCGGACCACGACCTTCAGGAGATCGGGGCCCGCCACGCATTGATAGCAGTAGACGGGGATCTTCGTGTCCATCATCGCCCCGCGTGCACGAGCTTGCGGTGCTCGAGCGCCTCGAAGAAGGCGTCGATGCGGTTCTTGATCTGAGCCTCGGCGTAGTAGCGCGGGTCCTCGAGGTCGGACTCCACCATCAGCGTCGGCACCCCCAGCTCCTTGGTGAAGTACTCGCGCATGTCGCCCTGGCCGGCCGAGAACAGGCGGCACGACTTGATCGAGTGGATGACCAGCGCGTCGGCCTCCCACTCCTCGACGTACCGCTTGATCTGGCCGTAGCGCGCCACGATCGAGCGGTTGGTGAGGTTTTCGCGGAGCATCTGCTCGGCGATGGACTCCAGGGGGCGGCGCGGGTCGTGGCGGAAGCCGAACTCCCAGATGCCGCCGACGGTGGAATACGTGGACTGCACGGCGACCGCGCCCCAGCGGCTCATGAGGTTGCGGAAGTTCTTGTAGTAGGGATACGGCGGCGGTCCCTCGATGACGGTGCGGAAACGCTCCTCGGAGAGCGGCGAGAGCCCCTGGGCCACCAGCCCCTCGAACTCGGCGACGGCGTCGTCGAAGAACTCGGCGGCCTCGCGGGTGCCGCGCAGCACGTTGATGGGCCCCATCATGTTGATCGAGTCGAAGTAGGCGTCGAACGGCGCCGGATGGTGCTTGGTGAGGTGCTTGCACCGCGCGTAGCCATCCTGGGCGCGCGCCGAGTCGGCCAGGATCGCGCGCAGCTCGTCGATGTCGAACCGGTGGCCGGTGACCGACTCGCTCAGCGCGATCAGCTCGCGCAGCTGGCCGACCACGTAGCGCACGTCGGTCTCGCTCGGCGCCGCCGTGCGGGCGAACGGCACGTCGAGCATGAAGAGCTTCGAGCCGCTGACGTCGGCCAGGTGCTCGAACCACTTCACGTATACGTTGCAGCCGACGTAGTTGCACACGATCAGGGTCGGGAACGGGATGGGCTTGCCGGGCCCCATGCCGCCCTCCAGGACGAGCCCGATGTCGGCCTTGACGTAGGCGCAGTTGTCGCTGGAGTAGCCGGCCTGCTCGGCCTTGAGGATCAGCGGTAGCGACTTGTGCCGGATCGCGTTCTGCAGCGCCGTCACCTCGGGAAACATCGGCAGCAGGTGACACGCCCGCAGCAGCTCCACGCAGTTCCCCGAGATCATCAGCGCCGCCGTCGGCCGCCCCTCAGCCTCCGCCCGCCCCAGCTCCCCCATCCACGCCGACATCAGCTCGCGCGACCGCCCATGCACCCGCCCCTGATACTGCCGTTCCGTAACCGGTGGCGGCATCACGCCCTCCTCGGAGATCCCGACCGAGGCCGAGTCGAGGACCGCCACGGCTCCGCCGGGGCGGTCCGAGTTGTTGGGGGTGTGGGGGCCATGTCGGGGCCCCCACTCAGTCAAAGAGCATGGATTCGACGAAGGTCTCGATCTCGTTCCGGGTGCGCTCGAACGTCCACATCTTTTCCTCGAACTCGACGAGCAGGTGGGGGATGCCGGCGCGGTCGAGCCCCTGCTTCATGAGCACGTAGTCGAAGAGCGCGGGCTCGCAGAACTTGGCCGGCATGAAGACCACGGCGTCGGCCTGCGCGCGCCGGACCTTCTCGATGAGCCCGACCGCGCGGTGCTCGCGGCTCTCGTGGCGCGTCGAGGACGGCACCGCCCGGTCCACGTAGGCCACACCCAGCTGCTCGAAGGGGTCGCCCTCGGCGGAAACGTCGGACGTGAACCAGCGCCAGCCCAGCAGCAGGTCGTCCTCCACCACATAACAGCCGGCCTCCTCCAGGACCTCCAGCAGCCCGAGGGGCGGCTGCTCGCAGAACGCGCCCTCGACGACGACGCGGAGCCGGTCGCGTGGCCGCGCGTCGCGGGCGGACAGCCCGGCCAGCAGCAGGTCCAGGCGGGCGATCGACTCCTCGGGCGGCAGCAGCGTCACGGCGCGCAGCACGGTGTAGAGCTCGGTCGTCGCCAGGCGGTGCGGCTCGGCGATGCGCAGCGCGTAGAGGGCGCGCAGCCGGGCGCGCAGGTGGTTGTAGGTCTCGATCGACTTCGCCAGCGCAGTCTCGGTCGGCGTGAGACCGAACGCCGCCCGGAAGCCCTCGGCCAGCCGCCGCAGCTCGCCGGCGGCGTAGGCGGCGACGCCCGGGGAGGTCGAGTTCTGCGGCAGGTGCAGGTATTCCACGAAGGCCTCGGGGAAGTTCCGCTTGTAGATCGAGCCCAGGTTGCGCGCGACGTCACAGATGTTGGAGAACACGAAGCCGTCCACCCCGCGCACGAGGCCCTGGAAGCCGAGCTCCAGGCTCGACTTGGCGATCGAGCAGACGAACGACTGGAAGCGCGCGTCGGCGTGTGTGAGCTCCACCGACGTCCCGCCGCCGAGCAGCGCCAGCGGCAGCATGCCGGCGGCGTGGATGATCTCGGCCGGCGCCCAGACGGGATAGGCGGCGACGGCCCGCCCGCCTGGATGGGCATCCTTCCAGTGCTGGGCCACCGTGCCGAGCGGACGCTCGATCAGCCCGCGACAGTCGTCGAGGATGGCGTCAGGCGTCATGGGCTTCTCCGGTCACGACGAGGGGGCCGCCCCCGTCGGTGGAGGGGTCGAGGAAGCCGTAGAGGAACAGCGCGCCGACCTGCCCAGCCAGAGCTCGCGCGTCGTCGGGCGTCTTGAGGAACGGGCGGACCGCGATGCCGTTGAGCATGCCGAGCAACAGGTTCGCGGCCGCGAACAGCTCGCGATCCGAGCGTTCGAGTGGATCCAGCTCACGCAGGACGCCGAGCCAGCGCTCCATGTACGCGCGTCGCTTCGCGACGACCTCGCCCCGATGGGCGGCCGGCACCAGCTCCCAGTCCCGGTTCACGACGCGCAGGGCGTCGGCGTGGTGGAACCCATACTCCAGGTGGCTGCAGACGAGCGCACGCAGGCGCAGCTGGGGCGTGCGCGCGGTGTCCAGCGCGGCATCGGCCATGCCGCCGAGCGTGTCGAGCGCGCGGTCGAGCACGAGGAACAGCAGCTCGTCCTTGGCGCCGACGTAGTGATAGAGACCGGCCAGCGAGAGGCCGGCGGCGCGCGCGATCTCGCGGATCGAGGCCTGGTGGAAACCGCGGCGCGCGACGGCGGTGAGGGCCCCGTCCAGGATCGCGTCGTACCGTTCTCCGATCGCCACGCCGAACCTCCGACCGGACGGATGTTCGAACTCGTCTGCAGCGTAGAGCGTGGGGTGGCTGGCCGGAATCCAGCGGATGCCTCAATTTCGTGGAGCATTCGGAGGGGCGGGCGGCCGCGAGGGTGCGGATGCCCCAGCGGGTAGCGCGATCGCCCTATTGCCGGCGGCCGGGGCCGGGGTCTAGCCTGAACGACATGACGTGCCGGGTCGCGTGTGGCACCCCCATGCCGGAGGCGCTCGCGAGCGTCTACCGCGAGCTGGCCGAGTCCGGGCGGTGGGACGAGTTCCGATGGCTGGCCCGGAGCCAGGGCGTGGCCGTCGACCGCATCGCCGAGCTGTGGGAGGCGATGCTCGCGCAGGGGGCCGAGCCACGCCCGCCCGCCAACGCCGGGGCCCGCTCCAGCTAGGAGTCTGTCGGCATGTCGAGGGGCGCCACGGCTCCGCCGGGGCGTCCCGAGCAGTTGGGGGGTTGGGGGGCCATGTCGGGGCCCCCATGTTCACCTAGAACAGCCGCTGCCTGGCAGCGAAGGCGACGGCCTCCAGCCGGCTGTGCACGCCCAGCTTGCCGAGGATGTTCTGGGCGTGGTTGCGGACGGTGGCCGGGCTGACGTGGAGCCGCTCGGCCGTCGCCCTGGTGTTGAGCCCCTCGGTCATCAGGCGCAGCACCTCGAGCTCGCGCCGGGATAGCGCCGCAGGTTCGGGCCCGCCCGGGCTCGCCGGCCGGGGCGCCAGCCGCTCGTGCACGAGCGCCAGCAACTCCTTGGTGGCCGTGACGTCACGGAACAGGTGGATCGTCAGCGGCGCCCCGCGCTCCCCGTTCATCCTCAGGAGGCTGACGTTGATCCAGACCGGCCGTCCGGCCTTCGTCCGCGTGCGCATGTCGAAGCTCTGCACCGCCTCGTCCCGGCGGACCAGCGACATCACGTGGCAGCCCTGGTAGCAGAGGCGGTTGCCGTCGGCGTCGTAGCCGGCGAAGACCTCGCAGCACGCTCGCCCGAGGACGTCACGCGCCGTGTACCCCAGGACGCGCTCCGCCGATCGGTTCCAGAGCGCGATGCAGCCGTTGGCGCCGATGACGAACGCGCCATCACCCGCGCGCGCGAGCGCCTGATCCAGGCCCGTCGTCTCGGAAGCGGGCTCAGCGCGCCGGAGCATGACGCTGGTAGACCGGGCACTGCCGCCATTGGCGCGGCAGACAGAAGCGCCGCACCTCGTCCACCGGCGGCACGCGGACGCGGCCGTCCGGGAGGCGGCAGTAAAGTCCGATCAGCCGACCGCCTCGGCACAGTGGCCGTGCGGGCTGGAGCAACGGGCACTCTCTGAGGACAGCGGTTCCGGTGTCAGTCATGGCGTCCTCCATTGCGCGACGTGCCTGCGAGGGCGATGCCAAGCCGAGAGACGCGGTGTGACGCGCGCTTGCGAGCGGCGGAGGTGCGAGCGGCCGCGGCGACGGCGCCCCGCGTGGTTCATCGGCGCCCCACTCCTCCGTGGCGCGGCTCACACTCGGCTTGGGGGAGCCAGCCGCGGCCCGTCTGGTGGCCGTAGACCGGCCCGTCGCGCCCACGAGACCGCCTCGAGGGGGACCACGAAGCCCGCGATACGGCCGGGGCCGGGCCGGCCGCCCGGGCACCACCGCCGCTGCCGGGCCGATATGACGGGATCATAGAGCGCGGGCCTGGATGAGAAACTTCTCATCCGCCGTTCATGTCCCTCTCATCGCCGCTGGGTATCGTCCCGAGTCAGGGGCGGCCGCCTGACGGTCCGCCCGACGGAGGACGGCATGAAAGGCACGTCGTGGTGGAGTCGGTTGACGTGGCCGGCGCTCGCGCTGGCCGGAGCATTGTCGGTGGTCGTCATGGCCCCGCACGCGGGTCTCGGACGGGAGGGGCACGTGTGGATGGAGCGGGCACCTGGCTCGGCACCGGTGGCGACCACGCCGGCGCCGGCGTGGGTGGACATCGCGCGGGCGGTCAAGCCGGCGGTCGTGAACGTGAGCACGCGGGCCGCCCGCGACGGCGGCCGCGGCGAGGATCAGCTGCGCCGGGGCGTGCGCGGGACCGGCTCGGGCTTCGTCATCAACGCCGACGGCTACGTCCTCACGAACAACCACGTGGTGGCCGGGGCCTCCGACATCCGCGTGAAGTTCGCCGACGGGCGCGAGGTGCCCGGCAAGGTCGTGGGCGGCGATGCCAAGACCGACCTGGCCCTGCTGAAGGTCGAGGCCACCGGGCTGCCGGTGATCCCGCTCGGCGATTCCGCGAAGCTCGAGGCGGGCGAGCCGGTCATGGCGGTCGGCAACCCCTTCGGCCTGGAGCAGACGGTCACGACCGGCATCGTGAGCGCCACCGGCCGGACGATCGGTGCCGGACCCTACGATGACTTCATCCAGACCGACGCCTCGATCAACCCCGGCAACAGCGGCGGGCCGCTCATCAACGCCCGCGGCGAGGCGATCGGCGTCAACACGGCCATCGCCAGCCGCAACGGCGGCTCGGTCGGCATCGGCTTCGCGATTCCGACGAACCTGGCCAAGCCGGTGGTCGCGCAGCTCGCCCAGACGGGCCACGTGACCCGCGCCTGGCTCGGTGTCGCCGTTCAGCCGCTCACGAAGGAGCTGGCCACCGGCTTCGGCCTCTCCGACACCAACGGCGCGCTCGTCAGCGGCGTCGTGGAGAACTCGCCGGCCGCCCGGGTGGGCCTCAAGCAGGGCGACGTGATCACCAGGTACGACGGCCGGCCGGTCACCCGCGTCAACGATCTGCCCCGCGCGGTCGCCGAGACGGCGGTCGGGCGCGAGGTACCGATCGAGGTGATGCGCGACGGCAAGCGGGTGGCGCTCACCGTGAAGGTCGCGCAGCTCGAGGAACGCGAGCGCCAGGCGGCCGCCGTCGAGCCGGCCGGAACGAAGCTCGGCATCGCCGCCCGCGCGCTGACGCCCGAGCTCGCCCGCTCGCTCAACGTGCCCGAGGGGCGTGGGGTGCTGGTAGAGCGCGTCGAGGACGGCAGCCGGGCGCAGACCGCCGGCATCGAGGCCGGCGACGTGATCGTGGAGGTGAACCGCGCGCCGGTGGCCAGCGTCGGCGCGCTGCAGGCGGCGCTGGACAAGCATCCGGCCGGCAAGCCGGTGCTGGTGCTCGTGCACCGCGAGGGCCAGAGCCTCTACCTCGCCGTCGGCGCCTGAGGACGGAGCCATGTGGGACGAGCGCCTCGCGGAGGTGTGCCGACGGCATCCCGCCCTCGTCGCGGTCTACGAGTCCTCGCGCGGCCGGCTCGGCTTGTTGCTGCGCCAGACGCTGGTGCCGCTGGCCGCCGAGCAGATCATGTGGGTCGCGGAGACGCGGGCCGTCGCGCGCGAGGTGATCCAGGATCTGCGGGCCACCGGCTTTCAGGGCGGCACCGTCGTGCTGCAGTGGCTGCCCATCGAGGACGTCGCCCGGATCGTGGCGCGCTGGGTGCGCTGCTGGGACGGCGACACCGCGCGGCGCTCGCAGCTGCTGGCGGTCGTCGACCGTCGCCTCGCCGACCAGCGCTTCCTGGCCGCCCTGGCGCTGCCGGGGCCCGGGGCCGCCCACGCCGCGCGCGCCGCGCCCGGAGGCGATCGTCACCACTCGCACCGCGTTCGACGAGACCGGGCTGGAAGCACTCAAGGCCTGGTACGAGACGATGGCGCCGTGCTGGCTCGCCATCCAGCCGGCCCGGCGCCGTCGTCTCGTTCTCCAAACGCACGTGTGGCTGGCCGACCTCGCCCTCGCCGACCCGGTCGAGGGCCCCCGCCGGGCGGCGGCCGAGCTGGGCCCGCACGGCTCGCTGGCGCGCGCGCTGGAGCGGCTCGTGCCCCGCAACGACGCCGCCGGGTGGCGCCGCTGGATCGAGTACGTCCGCGAGGATCTGGCTCGCGCGCTGCGCCGACCGCCCGCGCTCCGCACGCAGGCGTGGGCCCGCTGGCTGTTTTTCATTCCCTATAGCGCTCCGGGGCCGCGCCACTCCCGCCGCTCCCCGGCCTCCGCGTGGACGGCGAAGCCCTGGAGGGAGAAGATGAAAGCCTAGGAGGGACTCGATCTGCGGATCCTGGTCGTGGAGGACGAGCGCAAGGTCGCCAGCTTCATCAGGCAGGGCCTGACCGAGGAGGGCCACACCGTCGAGGTGGCGGCGGACGGTGCCGCCGCGCTCGACCTGATCCTCGAGGGCTCGCCCTACGACCTCGTCGTCCTCGACCTGATGCTGCCCCGGGTCGACGGCTTCGCCATCCTCAAGACCGCCCGCCAGCGCCGCATCACGACGCCGGTGCTGGTCCTCACCGCGCGAGACAGCGTGGCCGACAAGGTGCGCGGCCTCGACCTCGGCGCCGACGACTACCTGACCAAGCCCTTCGCCTTCGACGAGTTCCTGGCGCGCGTGCGCGCGCTCCTGCGCCGGGGTGCGGGCGCCGCGGGGCCGGTGCTCCGCGTGGCCGAGCTCACGCTCGATCCCGCCACGCGGGAGGTTCGGCGCGGCGCCCGTCGCATCGGCCTCACCGCGCGCGAGCACGCCCTGCTGGAGTATTTCCTGCGCAACCCGGGCCGCGTGCTGACGCGCCCCATGCTGGCCGAGCACGTGTGGGGGCTCGACTTCGATCCCGAGAGCAACATCGTCGACGTGTACGTGGGCTACCTGCGGCGCAAGATCGACGGCCCCGGCGACGCGCGGCTGCTGCACACCGTGCGCGGGGCCGGTTACGTGCTGCGGAGCGAGGCGCCGTGACCTGGCGCCCGCTGTCGATCCACACGCGGCTCACGCTCTGGTACGCGGGCGCGCTGCTGGCGATCCTGGTCGTCATCAGCGGGCTGTCGTACTGGCTATTGGCCCGGAGCCTGGCCCAGGACGTCGACCGCTCGCTGGTCACGCTGGCCCACGTGGTGCGCGACGCGCCGCGCGGCGACGGGTTCGAGGAGGCCGAGTGGTGGGTGCGCGAGCTGCTCGATCCCGAGCACCAGCTTTTCCAGCTGAGCGGCCCCGACGGCCGCCTCCGGATGCGCTCGTGGCGCCTGCGCGACGACGTGCTGCCGCTGTCGATGGGAGCCCGGCAGAGCGTCGCCGCCGGGCTCGTCGCCTTCGAGACCGTAATGCTCCACGGCCAGCGCGTGCGCGTCATCGCGTTGCCGGTGAGCCGCCACGGGCGGCTGGTCGAGGTGGTGCAGGTCGGGATCCCGCTGGCGCCGACCGAGCGCACGCTGCAGCGCTGGCTCGAGACGCTGCTGGTGCTGGTCCCGCTCGGCGTCGGGCTGGCCGCGGCGGGCGGCCACGTCATGGCGGGGGCGGCGCTGCGGCCGGTCGACGAGATGTCGCGGTCGGCGCGGCGCATCGACGCCGAGGCGCTGGCCCGACGGATCACGATCCGCGGCACCGGCGACGAGCTGGACCGCCTGGCCGAGACGCTCAACGGTATGCTGGCCCGCCTGGAGAACACGTTCGGCGAGATGCGCCGCTTCTCCGCCGACGCCGCCCACGAGCTGCGCACGCCCCTGACCGCGCTCAAGGGCACGCTCGAGGTCGCGCTGCGCGCCGACCGCTCGGGCGCCGAGTATCGCGCCGCGCTCGCCTCCGCGCTCGAGGAGGCCGACCGGCTGGTGCGGCTGGCCGAGGATCTCCTGCTGCTCTCGCGCTCGACCGCGGGCCCCGATTCGCCCCGGGCGCGCGTGGAGCTGGAGACGGTCGTTCTCGACGTCGCCGAGGTCGGCGCGCGCCTGGCCAAGGACCGCGGCGTCGCCGTGCGGGTGGGGCCGGTGGCGCCGGCGGCCGTGCTCGGCGACGCCGGCGCGCTGCGCCGGGCGCTGCTCAACCTGGTCGAGAACGGCGTGAAGTACACGCCGGCCGGTGGGCGTGTGGAGGTGTCGGTCACGGCGGGCGCCGGCGAGGCCGTGCTGGCGGTGGAGGACACGGGGCCCGGCATCGATCCCGCCGACGTCGCCCGCATCTTCGAGCCGTTCGTCCGTCTGGACACCGCCCGCTCGCGCGAGAGCGGCGGCAGCGGCCTGGGCCTCGCCATCGCGCGTTCCATCGTGGTGGCCCACCGCGGCACCCTCGGCGTCGAGCGTCCCGCCACCGGCGGCTCACGCTTCACGATCCGCCTGCCCCTGGCTTGATTGGACTGGGGGCCCCGACATGGCCCCCAAGCCCCCAACGCTCGTCACGCCCCGGGACACCCGGGGCGCTCCTCGGTCTTGCGCGCGTGTACCCCCGACACACTCCTGTCGGTAGAATGCGGCTGTGACGATCGTCCGCGTGCTGTTGCTCGCGCTGCTCGCGATGGTCCCCGCCGCCGCGGCCCCGCCGGCCACGCCCCCCGCGTCCTGGCTGCTCGATCAGGTGAAGACGCTGGCGGCTCCCGAGATGGAGGGCCGGGCCTCCGGTAGCCCGGGGGCCGAGCGGGCCGCCCGTCACATCGCCGCGGAGTTCCAGCGCCTCGGCCTGCGGCCGGGCGGCGACGGTGGCGCCTGGCTGCAGGCGTTCGAGGTCCCCACCGGCATCCGCCTGGGCGACGTCAACGCGCTGAGCCTCGCGGGCCCGCCGCCGCGCGCGCTGGCGCTCGGGAGCGACTTCGCGCCGCTTCCCGTGTCGGCCGAGGGCCGGCAGGAGGCCGAGCTGGTGTTCGCGGGGTACGGCATCACCGCGCCCGATCTTGGCTGGGACGACTACGCCGGCCTCGACGTGCGCGGCCGGATCGTCCTCGTGCTCGAGCGTGAGCCCCGCCGGGCGGATCCGGCCGGGCCGTTCCGGCGGCCGGACGCGTATCACTACTCGGAGCGCAGCCACAAGATCATCAACGCGCGCGAGCACGGCGCGCTCGGCATCCTCCTGGTCGCCCCGGCCCCGCTGCCGCCGCTCGCGGGGCACGCGCAGTCCACGGGCATCGTGGCCGCCGCCGTCACGCCGGCCGTCGCCGACGCGTTGCTGGCGCCGGCCGGCGTCGGGGTGACGGCCGTCGCGGCGGCGATCGACGCCGGCCCGGCCCCGAAGTCGTTCGCGGTCCCGGGCGCGCGCGTCGCGCTGCAGGTCAGCCTGGTGCGCGAGCGCGGCCGTACGGCCAACGTGATCGGCGTCCTGCCCGGCCGCGACGCCCGCCTGCGCGACGAGGCCGTCGTGATCGGCGCCCACTACGATCACCTGGGCCGCGGCGGCGAAGGCTCGCTGGCGCCGGACGCGGTGGGGACGATTCATCCCGGCGCCGACGACAACGCCTCCGGCGTCGCCGGCGTGCTCGCCCTGGCCCGGACCTTCGCGGAGGCCGGTGGCGCGCCGCGCACGCTGGTCTTCGTCGCGTTCTCCGGCGAGGAGATGGGGCTGCTGGGCTCCACGCACTACGTCCGCCGCCCGGCCCACCCGCTCGAGCGCACCGTGCTGATGCTCAACCTCGACATGGTGGGCCGGCTGCGGCAGCGGACGCTCTACGTCGGCGGCGTCGACAGCGCCACCGGGCTGCGCGACCTGGTCAACGCGCAGGCCGGCGGGCTCACGCTCAGCGTGCGGGGTGACCCCTTCGGCCCCTCGGATCACGCGGCGTTCTACGCGGCGGGTCGCCCCGTGCTCTTTCTCTTCACGGGCGCGCACGCCGACTATCACCGGCCCGGCGACACCTGGGACAGGATCGACACGCCCGGGCTCGTCGAGGTGACGGCGTTCGCCGCCCGCGTCGTGGGCGCCGTCGCCGGGCTGGCCACGCCGCCGGCCTACGCGCGGGTCGCGACGCCGCCCTCCTCGTCGGGCCGCAGCGGCGGCTACGGGCCGTTCTTCGGGGTCGTCCCCGAGTTCGGCGAGGGCGAGCGCCCCGGCGTGCGGGTGGGCGGCGTGCGGGCCGGCAGCCCGGCCGAGAAGGCGGGCGTGCGCCCGGGCGACGTCATCGTCACGTTCGGTGGGTTGACGGTGCGCACGCTGGAGGACTTCACGTTCGCGCTCCGCGGTCGGCGGCCCGGTGACCGCGTGGAGGTCACCGTCGTGCGCGAGGGTGCCGAGAGCCGGCTGCAGGCCGTGCTCGAGGAGCGGAAGTGACGCCGGCGATCGGTCGGCGCGCGGTCCTGCGGCTGGGCGTCGTCGCGGCCGCCGCCGCGCTGGCGCCCGGCCGGGCCGCGGCGACGACCGCGCCGCTCGACCCGCGCGAGAAGCGGCTGGCCAACCTGCGCCGGTTGACCGCCGGCGGCCAGAACGCCGAGGCGTACTGGGACCCCGCCGGCACCCGGCTCATCTTCCAGTCCACGCGACCGCCGCACGCCTGCGACCAGATGTTCACGATGCGCGCCGACGGCAGCGAGCAGCGGCTGCTGTCGAGCGGGAGCGGACGCACGACCTGCGGCTTCTTCTTCCCCGACGGGCGCCGCGTCGTCTATGCCTCCACCCACCTGGGCGGCGCCGCCTGCCCGCCGCCGCCCGACCGCAGCCAGGGCTACGTGTGGCCGCTCTTCTCGAGCTGGGACATCTTCGCGGCCGACGCCGACGGTGGGAACCTCACGCGCCTGACCGACAACGATACCTACGACGCCGAGTGCGCGATCTCGCCCGACGGGCGCCGCATCGTGTTCACCTCGCTGCGGGAGGGCGATCTGGACCTCTACCTGATGGACACCGACGGCGGCAACGTGCGCCGGCTCACCGAGGCGCCCGGCTACGACGGCGGCGCATTCTTCTCGTGGGACGGACGCTTCATCGTCTTCCGCGCCTCGCGGCCGGAGGGCCGCGAGGCGCTGGAGGACTACCGGACGCTGCTCGGCCGCGGCCTCGTGCGGCCGCGCCGGCTGGACATCTACCTGATGAACGCCGACGGCAGCGGCCAGCGGCGCGTCACCCGGCTGGCCGGGGCGAACTTCGCGCCGTTCATGCATCCCCGCTCGCGCCAGATCGTCTTCTCCTCGAACCTGCACGACCCGTCCGGCCGCAGCTTCGCGCTCTACCTCGTCAACGTGGACGGCTCGGGCCTGGAGCGGGTGACCTGGGCGGAGGGCTTCGCGTCGTTTCCGATGTTCACGCGGGACGGCAAGCGGCTGGTGTTCTGCTCCGGCCGCGGCGCCGCCGCCCCGCGCGACCTCGACGTCTTCGTGGCCGACTGGGACGACCGATGACCTGGATGACCCGCGCCGCCGCCTCGCTCCTCGCGCTCGCGCTCCTCGGCGGCGCCGCCGATGCCCAGGACGCCCGGCCGGCCGGCCCGGGCTTCCGCGCCGAGACCGAGCCGGACATCCTGGGCCGTCGCGGCCCCGCCGTCGTCGGCTGGCTCTACAACGACCAGGGCGTGGGGTTCACCAACGTTCGGGTTCGCGTCGACGTGCTGGACGGCGGCGGCCAGACGGTCGGCAGCGGCGAGGCCTACGTCTACGGCAACGTGCCGGCGCGGGGGCGCAGCTACTTCTTCGTCCCCGTGTCGCGCCTCGGCGACGGCTACCGCGTCACCGTGATCCGCTTCGACCGCCTCGAGATGCAGTAGCACGCCTCCGTGGGCTCAGCTTCACCCCGGCCGTGTCACGGGGCGCCGGTCTTCACGATGAGGACCGGCCGGTCGACGTGCCGCAGCACGCCCTCCGAGACGCTGCCCAGCACCAGCCGCCTGAGCGCGCCGATGCCGCGGGCGCCGACCACCACGAGGTCGACGCCCGGCGTGGCGGCGGCGCCGACCAAAGCGTCCACCGGGTGCCCGGTGAGCACCTGGCGCTCGACCTTCTTGACGACACCGGCGAAGGGCGCGGCGGCCTCGCTCAGGGCCTGCTCGAGCGCGTCCCGCCGCTCCTTCACGATGTCCTTGATCGCCTGCCGCACCATGCCCGATGCGAAGCCCGGTGTCGTCCCCGGATAGGGCGGCACCTCGACCACGCCCACCAGCTTGACGACGAACGACGGATCGAGCGGCAGTCCGGCCAGGAACGCCGCCGCGGCCCGGGCGTGCTCGGAGCCGTCGATCGCCACCAGTGCGCCGCCGAGCCGTCCGGGGGCCCCCTTGATCACCAGCACGCTGCAGCGCGCGTGGTGCGTCACACCGAGCGACACGCTGCCGAGCAGGAACCCCGCGACGGCGCCGAGCCCGCGCGCGCCCATCACGATGAGATCGGCCGGCCACTCCTCGGCGGCGCGCAGGATGGCCACGCGGGCGTCGCCCTCGGGCAGATGGACCTCGGCGTCGGGGAATCGCGCGGCCAGCGCGCTCTGGGCCGCCTCGGCCGCGCGGCGGGTCTGCTCGCGCAGGGAGCCGTGGAAGTCACGCACGGTGGGTAGATCGAGCGCGGACGGTGGGAGGCTGACGGCGCTGACGATCCGGAGGCGGCTGCCGGCCGGTAGCGGAAGCCGGGTCAGCCACGCGGTGGCCGCCCGGGCGTCTTCGGAGCCGTCGATCGCCAGCAGGACACGCATCGTGTTACCCCCTCCCGCCCGCAAGGCGGGCAGCCGCATAATACTTCTTCGGCCGCCGCCCGAGGTCACGATCGAGCTCCTGGGTACGGACCAGACGGCGCTCCAGCTTGGCCAGGGCCCCGTCCAGCGCCTGGCGCGGCGTCGTGGCCACGTCCTCGGCGTGGAGCCGGCGGCGGCCGCGCAGGCTCACGGTCATCGCGCAGAGGATGTCGAGCCCGCCCTTGGCGCCGTTGACATCGGTGAAGACCACCCGCGCACTGCTCACGCGTGGCGGCAGCGCGGCCAGCGCCGTATCGCCACCCGCGCGTCGACGCGCAGGCGGGCCGCCCGCCCCGCCGGCAGACCGATCACCTCCACCCGGGCGGTCATGGGTAGGACACCACGATGGCCTCGACGTCGGAGCAGCAGGCGTCGGCGCCGACGATACGGCGAAGCACGTCGGTCTCGGTGACGATTCCCACCACCCGATTGCGCTCCACGACCGGCAGCGAGCCGAGCTTCCGCTCGGCCATGACGCGGGCGGCCTCCTGGAGCTCGGTCTCGGGACCGACCGAGACCACCGGCGCGGACATCACGTCGCCCACCCGGACGGTCGACAGCAGCTGCTCCACCGGGACGGTGCCGATGGAGGGAAACACCTCGGGCGCGAAGAGATGATGGCGCAGGTCGCGGTCGGTCACGATGCCGCACAGCAGGCCGGCGGCGTCCACCACCGGCAGGTGGCGGATCTTGTGGCGGACCATCTGCGTCACGGCGTGGTGGCACGAGGCCTCCGCATCGACCGTGACGACGTTGCCGGTCATGCACTGATTCACTCGGGTCATGGTTCTCACTCCTGAGGTTCGGTGTTCCGCACGGTCAGCACCGGGCACGGGGCTCGCCGGATCACGCGCTCGGCGACGCTGCCGAGCAACAGACGGTCGAGGCCGGTCCGGCCCTGGGTTCCCATCACGATCATGTCGGCGTGCTCCTCGGCGGCCAGGCGCACGATCTCGTCCCATGGCCGGCCGACCCGCACGACGGTGCGGGCCACGACGCCGTCGGCGGCGAGCGCGAGGGCCCGCGCCGCCAGGGTGTCGGCCGCCCACTTGCGCTGCGTCTCGAACACGGCCCGCACGTCGCGTGTGTTGAGGCCCTCGCGCCACAACGGTGCCTCGATGGCCACGTGGACGAGCACGACCTCAGCGCCCATCGCCTTGGCCAGGCCCACGGCCTGCCGCTCGGCCGGCGCGGCGCGTTCGGAGAAGTCGGTCGGGCACACGATGCGCTTCATCGCCGGCTCAGGCCCGCGCCCACTGGGCCTTCAGGTCTCGCGGCAGCTGCGCCACGATGTCGTCGGCCTCGCCCGGAGAGAGCTGCTCCTTGAGCCCGGCGAACACGGCATCGGTCACCATCTCGGCCTGGCCCAGCGACTTCAAGCCGGCGTCCACCCGCACGCGCTCCAGGAACTCGCGTCGATGCAGCTTCAACGGCCGGCCCAGCGGCAGACATCCGCCGGTCCACAGCCGCTTCAGCTCCTGCGGCAGTTGCGCCGCCGCCTGTGCGGCTTCCCCCGGTGTCAGCCGATCACGCAGGGCGCGCAGGACGGCCGCGGTCGCCTGGCGCGAGTCCTCCAGAGACTCGATGTCCGCCTCGATGCTCACGCGCGCGTACAGGTGGCGTGCTCTCATGGCTGCACTCCTTCCGGTTCGAAGGGCCGCATCCTCGCTCGGTGTCGCCTTCAGTCATCCATTTCCGGCTGGCGGTCGAGGACCCGGACGGCGCCGGCGAAGATGTGCTGCGCCCGCCCGCTGTCGTCCTCGACGATGAGGCTGCCGTCGGTGTCGATACCCCGGCCCCAGCCCTGGCAGACGGCGTCCGCCGTCCGGGCCTCGAGACGGCGGCCCTGCAAGGCATCCCGCGCCTGCCACGTTGCCCGCACGGCGTCCGGACCCCGCGTCTGGAAGGTGTGATGCCACTTCTCGAGGCGGCCCAGCAGCGCCGCGGCAAAGACGTTGCGGTCGACCTCGCGTCCGAGCGCGTCCCGGAGGGAGATCGCTGCCTCGGCGGTGTCGCCCAGGCCGGCCGCCAGCTCCGCGGGCTCGACGTTGAGGTTCACGCCGATGCCGAGGATGACGTAGGCGACGCGGTGCCCCATCACCGGCGCCTGGACCAGGACGCCGCCGAGCTTGCGCCCGCGTACGACGACGTCGTTGGGCCACTTGATCCGGGCCGGCACGCCCTCCAGCCACACGGTCTCGGCCAGCGCCAGCGACGCGATCGGCGCGAACAGCGGCAGCTCGCGCGGCGCGATGCGCGGCCGGAAGAGCACCGAGACGTAGAGGTTCGCGCCCTCCGGCGAGAACCAGGGGCTGCCGTGCCGGCCCCGACCGGCCGTCTGCGCCTCGGCCAGGACCACGGTGCCCTCGGCGGCGCCCCGGTCGGCCAGCCGAGCCAGCACGCGGTTGGTCGAGTCCACGGTGCCGAAGATGTAGAGGTGGTGGCCCACGACGTCGGTCGTCATGTGCCGGCGCAGCCGCTCCAGACTCAGCCGATCACACGCTCGTTCCATCACCACACCCGCAGTCCAGGGTTGTCGAACGGTGTCGTGGCAATCAGGAAGGCCAGCGACGGCCCGTAGGCCAGGGCGATGAGCACGACGGCGAGCACCAGCCACGGGCGCAGGCGGTCGAAGATCGCCGGTGCGTGGTCGGGGCCCGACATGGCCTCGGCGAAGGCCACGCCGTGCGCATACGGCGCCCGCGAGGCCAGCAGCGTGAGGACCAGGTTGGCGAAGTAGAGCAGCGCGCTCAGGGTGAGGATCGTGCCGCCGACCGCGACCAGTGGCAGCAGCGGCTTCCACTCCGGCTGGATGTAGGGTGCGGCTCCGATCATCGTGCGCCGGGGCATGCCCATGAGGCCGAGCCGGTGCAGCGTGTTCGAGAAGATCACCATGCCGACGACCCACAGCCACACCTGGACCAGCGCCAGGTGCCGGCTCCACAACGCGCGCCCGCGCAGCATCGGCACCAGCCAGTACGTGATGCCCATGAACGACAACGTCACCGCGGTGCCGACGGTGAGGTGCAGGTGGCCGGGGATCCACGCCGTGTTGTGCACGAGCAGGTTCAGGCTGACCGAGGCGTTGATGAGGCCGCCGATGCCGCCGAAGGCGAACAGGAGCATCGCCAGCACCTGCGCGGCCACCGAAGGGTCGCCCCACGGCAGCTTCGCGAACCACGCCACCCAGCCGCGACCGCCGCGCGCGCGGGCGCCGCTCTCGAGCGAGGCGACGACGTTGAAGAAGGTGAGCAGGCTCGGGAAGAACACCGCGAAGGTCAGGAAGGCGTGCACGAGCTTCCAGCCCTCGTGGATGCCGGGATCGGTGTACTGGTGGTGGAAGCCGAGCGGCGTGGACAGCACCAGGAAGAGCAGGAACGAGGCGCGCGCCAGCGGATCGCTGAACAGCCGGCCCCCGGCCTGCCGCGGCACGATCGTGTACCAGGACACGTAGGCCGGCAGCAGCCAGAAGTACACGATCGGGTGGCCCGTGAACCAGAAGAGCACGCGGGCCAGTAGCGCGTCGGTGCCGCTGCGAAGCCCCAGCGACCACGGGATCGTCATGAACAGCATCTCGGCGGCGAGCCCGAGCGAGGCCAGCGTCCACATGGTGAAGGTTACCAGCGCCATGAACGCGGGCAGGGGCGTGCGGTCGCCGGGGTGCGCGCGCCGCCACGCGCGCCAGGTCAATGCCAGGTTCAGCGTCACCAGCCAGGTGCCGGCCACCACCACCGTGAGGCCGACGTAGAACGCCCAGTGGGCCTTGAGCGGCGGATAGAAGGTGAACATCACGGTGGCGGCGTTGCCGACGAGCGGGACCGCAGCCAGCAGCAGCCCCCCGGTCATCAGCCAGAACGTCAGCCAGCCCAGGCGCGGTGCCGCCAGCGGGGTGCCGAAGGCCTGCACCGCGATGAAGGGCAGGAAGCCGCAGATGAAGAAGGTGGTCCACACGAGCACGTTGAGCACGCCGTGCAGGCTGAGGCCGTGGTAGTAGGACTGCACCACCGGCGCCAGCGCGGGGTACACGTTGATCCCCGCGTGCTCCAGTCCCTGCGCCAGCCCGGTGAGGACACCGCCCAGCAGCGCCAGCAGCGCCACGGTCAGATAGGCTCCGGTGAGACGGCCGATCGTCGCCACCGCCGTCATGGGGCGGGCTCCACGATCACCCTGCCCCACATCGTGTGATGCGCGATGCCGCAGTACTCGTGGCAGAACATCGGATACTCGCCCGGCCGATCGAAGCGCGTCGTCACCCGTGCGACCTGCCCCGGCAACAGCATCACGTTGACGCGCGCGCGGGGGATGAGCAGGCCATGCACCACGTCCTTGCTGGTGGCGATGAACGTCACCGTCGAGCCGGCGGGCACGCGGATCTCGTTGGGCGCGAACGTCCAGATCTGCGAGGTCATCACGACCTCGTAGCGGCCGGGGCCCGTCTGCCTGACGCCGGCAGCGTCGAACGGCGCCGTCTGGGCGACCTGCGTCGGCGACACGCGCCCCCCGTGGGAGGGCAGGTGGATCCCGGCACCGAAGGCGGTGACGGTCAGCGCGGCCAGCATGCCGATCGGGATCGCGATGGACGGCAGGATCCACGCGAGCTCGTACAGGTAGACAGTGGTCGGCGGACGCCGGCCGGGCTCGGTCATGGGCTCACTCTCCCCAGAGGCGCAGGTAGGCGTTGAGCCACAGCACGGTGAGCGTCACGAGGTAGAGCAGCATGAACAGGAGCGCGCCCTTGGGGTGCTGGCCCTCGTGCATCCGCGATTCCTCCTCGGCATCCGCTGGTGCGTGACGGACGACAAGAAAGGGAGCAACCGGAGTGCCACGGCCGATCGAAGCAAAGTCGCCGCCTTACACCACACGGGGCGCGGGGCGGCTGGGGCGACCGCGCCCCAGCCCGCCGGCGGCCGGGGAACGAGAGTCCCGGTGGACGGCGGGCGCACGTGGTACATCGGCGATGTCGTGAGCGACCCGGCGGAGCGGCTGGTCCGGTTCGATCGCAAGGTGGTGCTGCGTGATGGCACCCTCGTCCGCATGCGTCCCATCCGCCCGGACGACGAGGGACGGCTCGCCGCCCTCTACGATCATCTGAGTCGCGACACGCGCTACCACCGCTTCTTCTCGGTCCGGCAGCGGCTGCCGCCGGACTGGGTTCACTTTCTGGCCAACGTGGACTACCGCTCGCGCCTGGCCCTGGTCGTCGAGTCCCCCGCCGATCCCGACGCGCTGATCGCGGTGGCCCGCTACGAGCCGGCCGGCGAGCCCGGCACGGTGGAGGTCGCGTTTGTCGTGCAGGACGGCTGGCAGGATCGCGGTCTCGGGACGGTGCTGTTCGGCGAGCTGCTGGCCGCGGCGACGGTGAACGGGATCGAGCGCTTCCGGGCGTGGGTGCTGGCCGACAACCGGCGCATGCTGGACCTCATCGCGCGCCTGGGCGAGGTGAGCCAGCGCACGATCGAGCAGGGCGTGGTCGAGCTGAGCTTCAGGGCGCGGCGGGCGAGGTCGTCGGGAAGCTGAGGATGAACGTGGTCCCGGCGCCCGGCCTGGACTGCACGTCGACGGTGCCGCCGTGCTCCTGGATGATGCCGTAGCTCACCGAGAGGCCGAGGCCGGTTCCCGTGCGCTTCGTCGTGAAGAACGGGTCGAAGATCTTCGAGATCTCCTCGGGCGGGATGCCCGCGCCCGTGTCGGCCACCAGCAGGCGGATCCAGCCCGGCCGCTCGGCGGGTGCCGTCTCGATGCGGATCCGGCCCCCCGTCGGCATCGCCTCCCGGGCGTTGGTGAGGAGGTTCATGAGCACCTGGTGGAGGCTGGCGGCGTCGCCGAGGATCGGCGGCAGGCTGCGGTCGAGGCTCGCGACGACCTGGACGTTGTCCGCCGCGAGCGGCTTCTGCACCAGCTGCAGGCTCTCCTCGACGATCGCGTTGAGATCCAGCGGCACGCGATCTGCGGGCGTGTGGCGGGCGAACGAGCGCAGGCTGGCCGCGATCCGCGCCACGCGCTGACTGGCCCGGTGCAAGACCTGAAGGTCGTCGAGCACCTGCGCGGGCAGCTGCTGCTGCTCGGCGTCCAGCAGCATGACCTCGATCCGGGTGGTGATGATGCCGAGCGGGTTGTTCATCTCGTGCGCGACGCCCGCCGCCATCGTGCCGAGGGCGGCGAGCTTCTCGTTCTGGTAGAGGACTTCCCGCTGGTGCTCCAGCTGCCCTTCGACGCGCTTGCGCTCGGTGATGTCGGTGATGAACGCCATCGCGATGCCGACGTCGGCCGACGCCACGTGGCTGAGACTGATCTCGACCGGGAACTCGGTGCCGTCCTTGCGGCGCCCGGCCAGATCGAGCCCGATACCCATCGGGCGGACGCGGGGCTCCGCGAAGTAGTCCGTCCGGTGGGCGACGTGGGTCCCGTGGATGCGCTCCGGCAGCAGGACCTCGAGCGGCTGACCCAGCAGCTCGCTGGGCGCGTACCCGAACATGCGCTCGGCGGCCCCGTTCACCAGTGTCATGCGCCCGGCCGGGTCGACCAGGATGATGCCCTCCGAGGCGGATTCCAGGACGGCGCGCGCGATGTCCTTGCTCTTGCGCAGCGCGACCTCCGACACGCGCGCGTCGCGCTCGAGCTGCTGCTCGGCGCGCTGGTGGTCGGCGGCGGTCGCTTCCAGCTCGGCGACGCGGTGGCGCAGCCGGGCGATCTCGGCGGCAAGCGACTCGGTCGGCTCCGGATCGTGGTCCACGGTCCGACTATCAGCCACGACGTGCGGCTGCTGTCAAGGAAGGCGCGACCGCGTCGCCGGCGCCGCGCCGCCGTTCGGCTATGCTCGAAGACACGGAGCGCTCCGCTTCCGACGAGAGGAACGATGCCCGACTTCACCGGTTGGATCCTGTAGCGCATGCTCGCCTGGCTCGAGTGGCATCACGTGGGGCTGGCGGTGCTCCTGTGGGTGGGGATGACAATCGGCTCGCTCGCCGTCGTCCTCCGGATCGTCCTGTCGGTCCCCGAAGACTACTTCGAGGCCGAGCAACCGCGCCGGCCATCCTGGACCGGGCGTCGCGTCGTCCGGAATGGCGTGGGCATCGTGCTGATCGCGGCCGGCGTCGCGCTGTCCGTTCCTGGCGTCCCCGGACAGGGGGTGCTCACGATCCTGGTCGGCCTGGCCCTCGTCGACTTCCCGCGCCGGCAGAGGCTGGAGCGGGCGCTCGCGCGCCGGCCGGGCGTGCTGCCCGCGCTCAACCGCCTGCGCACCCGGTTCGGACGCCCGCCGCTCCGGCCACCGCCACCTCAGCGCAGCGAGCCGAGATAGATCGCCAGCGCTTTCACGTCGGCCTCGGTCAGCTCGAGGGCCGGCATGTGCGCGCTCGGGCGCTGCTGCGCCGGGTCGCGCAGCCAGCGAGCCAGGTACTCGGGCGGATACTTGCGGCCCACCTGGGAGAGGTCGGGCCCGATCGGCGTCCCGAACTTCCCGATCAGGTGGCAGCCGTAGCAGCCGTTGTTCTTGAACGCAGCCTGTCCGCGCTCGACCACCGTGCTGTTCGGCGACTGGGCCGCCGCGGCGCCGGCGGTGAGCAGCAGCGCGAGGGCGACGACGAGGCGTTTCATGGTGTGTCCTCCGTGGACATCCGGCCGCGGACGTCGAGCGCGCGAGCGCCGCGAGGCGAGGCCAGCAATGGGTTGATCTCGAGCTCCTGCAGCTCGGGCACGTCGCTCACGAGGCGCGAGAAGCGGCTGACGGTCGCGGCGAGCGCGTCGAGGTCGGCGGCCGGGCGGCCCCGGAAGCCCCGCAGCGCCGGCGCCATCCTGAGCTCGGCCAGCATCGCCCGCGCCTCCACCGGGTCCACCGGAGCCAGGCGCGTGGCGGTGTCGCCGAGGATCTCGACGAAGATGCCGCCGAAGCCGACCACGACGAGGGGGCCGAACTGCGGGTCCCGCACCATGCCGAGCAGCAGCTCGGCGACGGATCCGCCGGCCATCGACTGGACCAGGACGCCATCCAGGCGCGCCCGGGGCCGCGCGCGCGCGACGCGCGCCAGCATGGCCTCGGCGGCGGCGGCCACGTCCTCGGGGGTGGCGAGCCCGAGGACCACGCCGCCGACGTCGGTCTTGTGGGTGATGTCGGGCGAGACGATCTTGATCGCGACCGGCGTGCCGAGCGCCTGCGCGACCTCGGCGGCCTCGGCCGGCGTGCGGGTCAGTCGCGCCGGCACGACGTCGATCCCATAGGCCTCGAGCAGCGGCGCGCCCTCGAGCAGGCCGAGCGTGCCAGCGGCGCGCGCGGCGGCGAGGGCGGCGGCCCGGCGCGCGACGTCGATCGCGTCCGCGGGTGGCGCGGCCGGCGCGCGGCGGCGGCCGGCCAGCGCGACCGTGTGCGCGAGGGCCCACACCGCGCGCTCCGGGAAGGGATAGCAGGGCACGCCGGCGTCCTCGAGGATCGTGATGCCCGGCTGGACGCGGGCCCCGCCGGCGAAGACGCCGAGCACCGGTGCCGGCCGGTCGCGCGTGGCGCCGAGCACCGCGCGGGCCACCCCGGCGGCGTCCGTGGCGGCCTGCGGCGCGAGCATGACGACGAGCGAGGCGGGCTCGCCCGCGAGCGCGTGCAGGGCGTCGCCGTAACGCGAGGGCGTGGCGTCGCCGATGAGGTCGACGGGATTCGTCGTCGCCGCGTGGGACGGCAGCACGGCCGAGAGCCGCGCCCGGGTGGGCTCGGGCAGGGGCGCCACCTCGAGCGCGGCGTCGTGGGCGGCGTCCGTCGCGAGGATGCCGAGCCCACCGCCGTTGGTGACCAGGATCACGCGGCGGCCGGCCGGCGTGCGGCCGGCGACCAGCGCGCGCGCCACGTCGAACATCTCCTCCAGCGTGGCGACCCGCAGCGCGCCCGCCTGGCGCACGGCGGCGTCGAACGCGCGGTCGGAGCCGGCCAGCGCGCCGGTGTGCGAGGAGATGGCGCGGGCGCCCTCGAGCGAGCGGCCCGCCTTCATCAGCACGCACGGCTTGCGGGCCGCCGCCGCCGACAGCGCCGCGACGAAGGCCCGACCGTCGGCGACGCCCTCGAGGTAGCCGAGGATGACGCGCGTGTCCTCATCGCCGGCGAGCGCGTCGAGGAGGTCCGTCTCGTCCACGTCGGCCTGGTTGCCGAGGCTGGCGAGGAGCGAGAAGCCGAGGCGATGCTCGCGCGACCAGTCGAGGATCGCGGTGCCGAGCGCCCCCGAGTGGGAGAAGAAGCCCAGGGTGCCGACCGCCGGCATGCTGGGCGCGAACGTCAGGTTGAGCCGCCGCCCCGGACGGATCCAGCCCAGGCAGTTGGGGCCGATCAGCCGCAGTGGCGCGTCCCGCAGCCACGCCCGCAGCTCGGCCTCGCGGGCGCGGCCCTCCTCGCCCGCCTCGCGGAAGCCCGCGCTGATCACGACCGCGGCCGGCACGCCCTTGGTCACGCACTGCTTGAGGGTGGACAGCACGGCGGGGGCCGGCACCGCGATGACGGCGAGGTCGATCGGCTCCGGCACGTCGAGGATCGAGGCGACCGCCGGCAGCCCTTGCACGACCGGGCGGGCGGTGTTCACGGCGACGAGCCGGCCCGGGAAGCCACCGGCCTTGAGATTCGCGAGCACGCTGCCGCCCACCTTCGAAAGATCGCCGGAGGCGCCGATCACGGCGACCGCGCGCGCGTCGAAGAACGGGCCCAGTCCGGGACGCGTCACGACGCCGGCGCCGGCACGATGACGCCCTCCGGCGAGGCGCGGCCGTCCAGCGCGGCGCCCTCGGCCGCGTCGAGCAGCCGCTCGCGCGGCAGGCCCAGCACGCGCGCCGCCCCCTCGAGCGCGTGGGCCCACGAGGCGCGGTTGACGAACAGCAGGCCCTCGATCGACAGCGTGCCGCCGAGGTTGGCGAAGCCGAGCCCCACCGTGGCCGGGCCCGTGTGCAGCGGACCCAGCGCGCCGAGCACGCTCTCGGGGCGCGTGTGGGTCAGGAAGATCCGCGCCGCCACCCCGGCCGGATAGCAGCGCTCGACAACCTCGGGCGATGCCGCGTGGCCGCGCTCGCGCGAGTCGCGCGGCGCCCGGAAGCGCCCGGGCTCGAGCATGGCCACCACCGTGTGCTCGATCTCGCGGGCGGCCAGGCGCTCGGAGGCGCGCAGCGCCTCGATGAGCTGGTAGCCGCCGACCGCGGTGAGGACGAGCCGGGCCCGCTCGGGCCGGAAGCCCGCCCACGCCAGGGGGGCGGCGCCGTCGCGGACGAGAGCGCTGGCCTCGTCGGCGGTGAACAGATCGGGGATGGCCGAGCCCTTGGGCACGACCAGCGTCCAGATCTGGCCGCGGGTGCCGTAGACCGCGCGGATCGCCGCCGCCGCCGTGTTGTGGTCGAGCGGGAACACGACCCGTGAGACGTGCGAGGCCTCGGCCAGCATCGCCTCGGCCATCGCGGGGTCCTGGTGCGACTGCTCGTTCTTGGAGTTCTCCCAGGCGTGCGACGTGAGCACCAGCGGGATCGAGAGCCAGCCCGGCGGCCGCCCGGCCCGGCCGAGGTGGTCGGCGAACACGATCTCCTGGCGCACGGCGCCGTGCATCTTGGCGCCGAACGCCTCGTAGGTGACGACGATGTTGATCCCGCCCTTGTTCGCGAGCGCCGCGCACGCCACCGCCTCCTCGTTGAGTGCGGTCACGACGGCGCCGTCCACCGCCTCCGGGATGCCGGGCTCGGGCGCCGTCACCCGGAACTTCAGCGCATCCAGCGTGCGCTGCATCCGGTTGGAGCGCATCTCGTCGGGATTGCCGACGCGCGGCCGCAGGTGCGGGTTGGCCTGCACGATCGCCAGGAAGCCGTCGTCGACGGCCGTCATCGGCGAGGCGTGCGTCCACGACCGGCGGTCGCCGCGCGTGGCCGGCACCGGCCGCCAGGTCGCGGCCGGGATGCGCGGCAGCACGAGCTCGCGATTCGCGAGCGGCGTGTCGCGCTCGCGCGGCCGCGGCCCGGCGTGATGGTGCTGCAGCGCCGCCGCCGCCGCGCGCAGGGCGGCGGGCGCCACCCACAGGCGGCGTGCCGAGCCGTTGAAGCGGCGGGCGGCGGTCGGGTCGGTGTGCGGATTGCCGCCGAGCGGCAGGTTGTGGGCGAGGTTGGTCCCGGCGCCGTAGAAGCCCGCGCCCTTGGGCGCCACGGCGACGCCGTAGGGCAGGGGCACGGGATAGCGCCGGCGGCCCTCCACGACCGCGCGCGCCGCCGCCTGCAGCCGTCGCTCGATCTCCCAGATCGCCCAGGCGAAGGCGGCGGGGTCACGACCGTCGAACACGATCGGATCGAAGCCGTTGAGGCGCAGGTGCCGCGTGAACCACGTCACGCCGCCCTGCTGCGACATCGTCGTGCGCTGGTCGATGCGGCGGCCGTTGGCGATCATGACGGGCGCCACCAGGCCGCTGTCGCTCGGCGCGCCACCAGCGGGGCGCCCAGTCGCTGCCCCGCTGCTCCTCGAAGGCGCCGTCGCGAGAGGAACGCGACCAGGCGCTCGCCCGGCAGCGGCATGTGCACGTAGGAGAGCTCGGCAAAGCCGAGGTAACCGCCCTCGCTGAGGCCGCCGGCGGTGTGGGCGTTGACGTGGCTGCCGAGCGGCGAGTCCTGCTGCCCCTGGTCGTCGAGCCGGTAGGCGTAGAAGTCGCGCACGTACCGGGTGAGGCCGGCGTCGCTGACATCGTAGCGCTGAGCGTGGGCCGGTCGCACGTTGTCGAGCAACAGGTTCACGGAGTCGACGGCGGCCACGCAGTGGCCCTGCCCCATGAGCCAGGCGCGGGTGATCCCGCTGAGCGCGTTGATCGCCATGTAGCCGGTGTAGGCCGGCACCATGTTGAGGCTGCCGCCGGTGTGGCCCTCGGGCACGCGCTTGAAGTCGTCGGGGGCGAGCGCGCGGCCGTCGAGGTACACGGTGCACGCGTAGGTCTCGTGGACCACCAGCCACATGGCGGCGCTGGCGACGCGGTCGGCCGCATGCAGGATCTCCCACGCGGGCGGGCCCTGGCCACCCTCGCCGCGCTCGCCCAGCGCGGCGACCATCTCGGCGACGCGGCGCCGCGTGAGCGTCGTGTGGCGGATGGCGCCGTGACCGGCGCTCCAGGCCTGACGCGGCTCGACCGCGGTCGGCGCGCCGCCGTCGGCGCTCACGGCTGGCTCCGTGCGGCCCCGGCCCGGGCCAGGCAGCCGGCGGTCTCGTGGGCGATGATCCGCTCCTCGTCGGCGGTGACCACCAGCGCGCGGATGGAGGAGCCCTCGGCGCTGATCACGCCGTCGCCGCCCAGCCTCGCTGCGTTCCGCTCGGGATCGAGCGCCAGGCCGCACCACGCGAAGCCGGCGGCGATGCGCCGCCGGATCTCGGGCTGGTAGGTGCCGATCCCGCCGGTGAAGACGACGGCGTCGGCGCCCTCCAGCACCGCGAGGTAGGCGCCGAGATATTTCCGCGCGCGATGACAGAACACCTCGAGGGCCAGGCGGGCGCGGGCGTCGTCCCGCTCGCGCGCGAGGAGGTCGCGCACGTCGCCGCTGCCGCCGGCCACGCCGGCCAGGCCCGAGCGCTCGTTGAGCCAGGCCTCGACCTCGGCGACGTCGACGCCTTCCACGCGGGCCAGGTAGCCGACCAGCGCGGGGTCGACGTCGCCGCTGCGCGTGCCCATCACGAGGCCCTCGAGCGGCGTGAGCCCCATCGAGGTGTCGACCGACACGCCGTCCCGGATCGCCGCCGCCGAGGCCCCGTTGCCGAGGTGCAGGACCACCAGCCGCACGTCGTTCGCCGCCCGGCCGAGCAGCGTGGCGGTCCGGGCCGTCGCCCACGCGTAGGAGATGCCGTGGAAGCCGAACCGGCGGATGCCGTGCCGGCGGGTCAGCTCCCAGGGGATCGCGTAGTGGGCGGCGCGCGCCGGCAACCCGGCGTGAAACGCGGTGTCGAACACGGCCACCATGGGGACGTCGGGCTTGAGGGCGGCGCGGCACGCGCGGATGCCGGCCAGGCTCGGTCGATTGTGCAGCGGGGCGAGCTGCTCCAGGCCCTCGACCGCCTCGACGACGGCGTCGTCGATCGGCGTGGCCGCCGTGAAGCGCGCGCCGCCGTGCACCACGCGGTGACCGACCGCGTCGACGGCCGGCGCGCGCTCCGCGAGCCACCCGAGCAGGCGGTCGACGGCCTCGGCGTGGTCCACGATCGGCGCCCGGGACTCGTCGGCGCGCCCGTCGCGCGCGAACACCAGCCGCGCGGCCGGGCCCAGCCGCTCGACCGCGCCGCCGGCCAGCGCGTGCGCGGCCGCCGCCGGCGCGCCCGGCTCGACGGCCAGGAGCCTGAACTTCACCGACGAGGAGCCGCAGTTCAGCGCGAGCACGTTCACCCGCGCACCAGCATCCACACGCCGATGGCGATGAACCCCACCGCGGCGACGAGCCTGAGGTGGCGGGCCTCGACCCAGGTCCCGAGCACCGCGCCGGCCGCGACGGCGAGCGCGCTGGACGCGACGAGCGCGCCGGCGGCCGCGGCCAGCACCCCCCAGCGGCTCAGCGTGGCGTCACTGGCGAACAGCATGGTGGCGAGCTGGGTCTTGTCGCCCAGCTCGGCGACGAACACACCGAGGAAGACCGCGACGTACGTGCTCATCTCGTCAGCAGTGTATGCCCGGGCGCGGCCTGTCGACAGCCGGCGGCCCGGGCTCCAGGCCGGCGGCCTCGCCCGCGATCGTGCGGACCAGCTCGAGCAGGTCGTGCGAGGCGAACGGCTTGGCGAGGAACCCGGCGGCGCCTTCCTCGAGCGCGAGTCGGCGCGTGGCCGCCGATCCGTAGCCGGTGACCATGATCACCGGTGTCCCCACGGCGCGCGCCGCCCGCAGGACGTCGAGACCGTCGCCGTCCGGCAATTGCCGGTCCACGATGGCCAGGATCGGCCGGGGATCGCCGATCAGGGCGGCCAGCGCTTCCTCGCGGGTGCCGGTCGTCATGACGAGCCATCCGCGACGGCTCAGCAGCCGCGCGCACGTGGCGGCCAGGTCGGTCTCGTCGTCGACGACGAGGATCGCGCGCATCAGCGGCCGCGGTCCGACTCCGCCAGCGCCCGCACGAAGTCCGATTCCGTCACGATGCCGACCAGGCGCCCGTTCTCCACGACGGGGAGCGC
Source organism: uncultured Candidatus Rokubacteria bacterium (assembly GCA_963743355.1). Lineage (GTDB taxonomy): Bacteria > Methylomirabilota > Methylomirabilia > Rokubacteriales > CSP1-6 > AR5. The sequence goes on along the minus strand of CAVUPM010000001.1, from coordinate 676,951 downwards.
GCCGATCTTGTGGTCCATCATGATGCGGGCGGCCTCGCGGATGGGCCGGTCGGGTTCGACGACGATCACCGACGCCGACATGACCGCGCCCACGGTGAGCTTCGACAGCAGGAAGTTCATCTCCCACACCGACAGGCTCGTCGCCGGCGAGGGCAGGTTGAGCCGGATGTCGCGGTCGGTGACGATGCCCACCACGCGCGCGTCGTCGACGACGACGAGGTGGCGGAACCGCTCCTGGACCATGCGCTGGCGGGCTTCCAGCATCGGCGTCTCCGGATCGACCGTGATCGGCTTGGCGGTCATGAGGTCACGCACTCGCATGGCTCGGCCTCCTATCGGGTGGCGGCGCGGTCGAGCAGGCGGTGGGCGAAATGGACGAGATCGTCGGCCGCCGTCCACTCGCTCCGCGTCTCGGTGTCGAGCAACAGATCGGGATGGAGGGAGTATTCGTATTCGATCGCGAGATCGGGCGCGGCCGCGGCGGCGACACCGTGCGGGTACGCATGCGGGCGCCAGCGCACCGCGCGCTCGCGGTCGAGGCAGGTCTCGGCGGGGCAGACGAGCTGGACCTCGGCGAAGGCGCCGACGAGCTCGCGGGCCAGCGCGCGCCAGGCCCGGCGGGGCGCCGTCGCGTCGACGACGACGACGAGGCCGGTGTCGGCCAGGCGCTTGGCGGTGTACGCGAGCGCCCGGTGGGCGATCTCTTCCTCGCGCTCCGCGGCCCAGGGCGGCGCCATGGCGAGCGCCCGCAGCGCCGCCCACTCGAGGATCGTCACGGCCACGCCTTCCACGGCCAGCCTCTCGGCCAGCCGCGAGGCCAGCGTCGTCTTGCCGCTGCCGGGGGGGCCGGTGAGCCAGACCACCGCCCCGCCGGGCGCCTGGGGGCGGCGCGTCGCCAGTCCCAGCGTCGGCGCGAATGCGGCGATCCGTGCCGCCGCCGAGAGGACATCCTCGGTGGCCGTGTCGATGGTGAGCTCGGGCGCGCGCGCGCGCTCGTAGGGCACGTTGACGCCGGGCACGGTGGCGCCCGGCGCGGCCGCGCCAGCGTAGATCTGCCCGGGGCGCGGCGCCGGCCGCGCGCATCCGCTCGCGCGCCTCGGCGACGTCCAGTGGGCAGTCGAGCTGCACCTCGGCGAAGTGCGGGATCGACGCGCGGGCCAGGTCGCGCCAGGCCCGGCGGTGGCCGGTGGCGTCGATGATGACCGGCACGCCGGCCCCGGTCAGCGACATGGCCGTGAACACGAGCGAGCGGTAGACGACCTCGCGCTCGGCCTCGGTGTACGTCGGGTGCGGTGTGACGACCGCGCGCATCGTGTCGAGCTCGAGCAGGGCGACGAGCTGGCCCGCCTCGTCCAGGTGGGCGGCCGCCGCGCGCGCCACGGTCGACTTGCCACTGCCGGGCCGACCGGTGATCCAGATCGCCCAGCTCATCGCGCGACGCCGCAGAGCCAGGACACGTCGGCCGGGTCGAAGCGCGTGAGCCGCGTCAGCGAGCCCGCCAGGTGGGCGAGATCCGACCGCACGGTGCCCGGCAGGTCCGGATACCAGCGCGGATGGGCGAGCACCAGCGCCCGGAAGGCCAGGAATGGCGGCAGCGCCTCGTAGAGCTCGTAGTCGCGGCTGGCCTGGATGTAGGTGGCGAGGAAGTCGTGGAAGAGACCACGGAACGGCTCGGCCACGCCGCGCTCACCGTGCCGGGCCGCCTTGCGCATGCCGAAGAACAGGTAGTTGATGGCGAGCGCCGCCACGTCGTCGGCCGGCTCGCCCCACTCGCCGCGGCTGCGATCGAGGACGCTGAAGTCCGTGCCCTCGCGGAACAGGATGTTCCAGGGATGGAAGTCCCCGTGCGTGCGCGACAGGCGGTGGGCGCGGTCGCGCAGGCGCCAGCGCCAGCGCACCATCGCGACCTCGAGCGCCTCGCACGCCGCCGGCGGCAGCGCGGGGAACGGGTGCGGGTAGCTGTCGAGGATGCCCATCACGCACTCGCCGTGGCCGACCAGCTCCCGGATGCGCCGCGCGTAGAGGGTCGGCTCGTCGCGCTTGGTGGCGTGCGCCTCGGCCAGGAAGCGGGCCAGCGCGTGCGCGCGCTGGGTATCGAGCGGATCGAGCCGGCCGTCCAGCAGCCGATCCAGATCCAGCCAGTAGAGCTGACCGTCGGCCTTCTCGACGAGCTGGAAGAAGTCCACCGCGTCGCCGGCCGACACCATCTCGCCCGAGGCGCGCAGGAAGCCGACGTCCACGCTGCGGACGTGGCGAGGGAAGCCGTTGTAGGCGGGGTGGCCGTAGAGCGCCTGCCACGCGCGGTCGGCCGGGTAGTCGTGACCGAAGCCCTGGGCGGGCCGCGTGCGATTCACGACCAGCGCGCGCGGGCGGCCCCCCACGCGGCACTCGACCTCGAACGGGGTGCCGTAGCCGAACCCCTTGGGATCGTCGACCACCTCGCCCCCGAGCGAGCGCAGCGCGACCACCTCGACCCGCTCGCCGAACACCCGTGCGAGGTAGTCGTCGAGCCGGGCCGCGTCGAGGGCGAGGTTCATGGCTAGCGCCCTCGCACGGTCAGGACCGGGCACGGCGCCGTGGCCGCCACCCGCGCCGCCACGCTGCCGAGGAAGAATCTCGCCATTCCCGTGCGGCCGTGGGTGCCCATGACGATCAGGCCGGCCCGCTGTCGCTTGGCCGTGCGCGCGATCTGCTCGTGGGCGACGCCCTCGAGCAGCATCCCGCGCGCCCGCACGCGCGCCGGCTTCGCCTTGGCGAGCAGGCGGTCCATCTGCTTCTGGGCCCATGCGCGGGCCGACTTGCTCATCTGCTCGTAGGTCGACGGCGCCAGGTAGCCTTCGCCCGCTCCCGCGAGCGGAATCACCGGCGACAGCACGTGGACCAGCAGCAGCTCGCTCTTGTTCTGCCGGGCTTCGGCGAGCGCCCGCGCGAACGCGGGGGTCGACGCCTTGGAGAAGTCGGTGGGGTGGAGCACGCGACGGCTCATCGGACGGATTCCTCCCTGGCGGCCGGGGCCGCCTCGACGGTGTGAGGCTCGCGGATCATGAAGACCGGCACCGGGGCGTGACGCAGCACGGCCTCGGCCACGGAGCCGAAGAGGAGGCGGCCGAGACCGGTGCGGCCGTGCGTCGCCATGGCGATGAGGTCGGCGCCGCTCTCCCGCGCGGCGTCCAGGATCTCGTCGGCGGGCCGGCCACGCCGGATCGCCCAGGAGGTGTCCACGCCCCGCGAGCGCAGCGCCGCGGCGATGGGCGCCAGGTACTCCTCGGCCTCATTCCGGCGCGCCTCGACGTCGTCGATGAGGACGTGCGGCGAGACCTCGAGGACCTGCGGCATCGGCTCCAGCACGTGCAGGAGCATGACCGTCATGTCGAGCGGGCCCGCGATCTCGAGGAGGAAGCGCAGCACCGCCTCGCAGGCCGTCGAGCCGTCGAGCGCGACCAGCACGCGCTTGTGACTATACACGGGTGACCTCCTTGGCGCGCGGGGCGCCCACGAACAGCGTGTCCAGCGGCGCGTCGTTCGCACGGATCAACAGGATAGGCACCGCCGTGGCGCGCAGCACGCTCTCGGCGACGCTGCCCAGCACCAGCCGCGCCACGCCGCTGCGGCCATGGCTCGACATCACGATCAGGTCGGCGTCGCGGTGGCGCGCCGCTTCCACGATCGCCTCGGCCGGCGGTCCGTACCAGGCCGAGACCTCGACCTCGGCCACGCCGGCCGCCATCACCCGCGCCCGGGCGTTGTCGAGGTACGCCTCGGCCTCGCGCATCACCGCCACCTGCGCGTCGATCTGATCGGTCATGGGCAGCGTGTGGGCCTCGGCCGCTCGGAGCAGCACGAGCTTGGCGCCCTCTTTCGTCGCGAGGTCCACGGCCGGCTTCAGCGCGGCCTCGGCGACGATCGAGCCGTCGAGTGGAACGAGGATCGTCTTGACGTTCATTGCGGACCCTCCTTCGTCGGGCTTGGTGATTCCCATCATCGGCAGCGAGCAAGTGGCAAGCCCTGTGCCATGGGATCGGCGAGGGGATCCAATAGGTTAGAGGGCGGCGCCGCCAGGGCCGGGTGGGGCGGCCCTGCCTCGCTGGGACGCACCGACCCCAGCGAGCCAGCGATCCACGAACCCCGCCAAGGTCGGCGGGCCGGCGTCCTCGAACTCGTACCGGGCGCGCACGACGGGCACGTGCACCCCGAGCAGCCGCGCGAGGTCCACGGGCGTCGCCGCCACGACGACCTCGGCGTCGCTGCGCTCGATCGTGGCGCCGAGCGCCTCGACCTGGACCGGGCTGTAGCCGATCGCCGGCAGCACAGCGCCGATGTGCGGGTGCCGTGCGAACACGCCGGCGATCTCCCCGGCCGCGAACGGCCGGGGGTCGACGATGGCGGCCGCCCCGGCCGCGGTGGCGGCGACGAATCCCGCCCCGTACGGCATCGAGCCGTGCGTGATCGTCGGTCCATCCTCGACCACGAGCACCCGGCGCCCGCGCACGCGCTCGGGAGCGTCCAGGCGTACGGCGAGCGCCGCCCGGACGATGGGCGCCCGCGGATTCACGCGGGCGACGGCCGCCACCGCGCGGGCGGTCTGCTCGGCAGACGCCGTGTTGACCTTGCTGACGATGGCCACGTCGGCCATGCGCAACACGGCCTCGCCGGGGTGGTAGCCGGCGGCGTCGTCGGGGCGGAGCGCGTCGGCGACCACGAGGTGCAGGTCGGGACGGACGAACGGGAAGTCGTTGTTACCGCCGTCCCAGACCAGGATGTCGGACTCGGCGCCGGCGCGGGCGAGGACCTCGCCGTAGTCCACGCCGGCGAACACGACGTTGCCGGCCGCCAGGTGCGGCTCGTACTCCTCGCGCTCCTCGAGGGTGCAGCCGGCGGCGTCGAGGTCCGCCCCGGTGGCGAAGCGCTGGACCCGTTGCCGCTCGAGGTCGCTGTACGGCATCGGGTGGCGTACGACGGCGACCCGGCGGCCGGCGGCGCGCAATCGCGCGGCGAGCCAGCGGGCAATCGGCGACTTGCCGCAGCCCGTGCGGACGGCCGAGACCGCCACGACCGGCACCGGCGCCGGCAGCATGGTGCGCGCCGGACCGAGCAGCGTGAAGTCGGCGCCGAGCGCCAGGGCCCGGGACGCCAGCGTCATGACGTGGGCGTGCGTCACGTCGCTGTAGGCGAAGACCACGAGCGTCACGTGCTCGCGACGGCAGATCTCCTCGAGGGCCGCTTCGTCCTCGATCGGGATGCCGCGGGGGTAGCGCGGCCCCGCGAGGGCCGGGGGATAGCACCGGGTCGAGATCCCCGGAATCTGTGTCGCCGTGAAGGCGACGACCTCCGAGGACGGATCGTCGCGGTAGACGACGTTGAAGTTGTGGAAGTCCCGGCCGGCCGCGCCGAGCACGACCACACGGTGAGGCGGCACGCTGGCCATGCCCTCCCGCGGTGCAGTGATGGTGCCAGGTGAGAATATCCGTGCAGTCGGAGCGCGCCGACGGTCCCGCCGCGGGGCGCCGCCGCCGCAGTCGGGCGTCGGTGAGGCCCCGGCGCCTCACGCCGGCGCCCCCGGCCCTCGACAATCGCGCGAATCCACGACGCTGCGCCGGGGGGCGCGGCCGTGGCAGCGCCATTGCTACGTGCGCATCCTGTGGCGGCGTCCATCGCACACGGCCCGGCCGAGACGACCCCGCGCTCCCTGCGTCGGACGCTCAGCCTCTGGCAGGTGTCCGCTGCGGGGATCGGGGTCATCCTGGGGGCCGGCGTGTACGCGCTCATCGGTCCCGCTGCCGCGCACGCCGGGCAGGGCCTGTGGCTCGCCTTTCTGCTGGCTGGCGTGGCCGCGGTCCTGACGGCGTACTCCTACGCGCGCCTCGGCGCGATGCGTCCCAAGACCTCCCCCGAGTTCCAGTACACGGCGCTTGCGTTCGGCCCGGACGTCGGCTTCGTGGCCGGCTGGCTGATGCTGGTCGGCGACATCGCCGCGGCGGCCTCCGTCGCCCTGGGCTTCGGGGGCTACCTCGAGCACCTCACCGGCGGCGACGTCACCGTCGCCGCGCTGGCCCTCGTCGGGCTCGCCGGCGCGGCCCTCTACGCCGGCGTGGGGCGATCCGTCGGCCTCGCCATCGCGCTCACCGCGGTCGAGGCCGCCGGCCTGGTCTTCGTCATCGTCCTCGGGCTGCCGGCCTGGTCGCGCACCGACTACGCGGTGAGCGCCGGCGGCTTCGGCGGCGTCTTCAGTGCGTCGGCGCTGATCTTCTTCGCCTACCTGGGATTCGACGAGCTCGGCAACCTCGCCGAGGAGATGCACCAGCCGGAGCGCAATCTGCCGCGCGCGCTGTTCATCGCCCTCACGGCGACGACGCTGATCTACATCGCGGTCGCGCTGTCGGCGACGGCGATCGTTCCGGCCGAGACGCTGGGCGCCTCGCGGGCGCCGCTGGCGCTGGTCGCCCGCGACGTCCTCGGCGAGTCCGCCGAGATCGCCCTCGGGCTCATGGCGCTGGCGGCGACCGCGAACACGGTGCTGCTGCTCCTGCTCTCGGGGTCGCGGTCGATCTACGGCATGGCCAACGAGGGCGTGCTGCCGCGGCGCCTGACCCGCCTGAGCCGGACGCAGATTCCCGTCACGGCGATGCGCGTCGTGCTGGTGGTCGCCGGCGTCCTCATCCTCAGCGGAGACCTGTCGGCGGTGGCACGCCTCACCGACGCCGTCGTGCTGCTGAGCTTCGGCGCCGTCAACGCCAGCCTGGTGTGGCTGGCGCTCCACGGCCGCACGCCGGGCGGCGCGGCCCGACGGCTGGCCGACATCGTCGTCCCGGCGCTGGGCGCCCTCCTGTGCGCCGGCTTGCTGGTGGAAGGGGGCTGGCGCTGGATCGGCGCCGCGCTCGCCGTGGGGCTGGCCGGCGCGGCGTACCGGCTCGTGGCCCGTGGGCGCCGCCCGCCCGGGACGCCCCGGCCCCTGCCGTCGACCCCGTGATCCGCTTCCGGGCGCTGGCGCTCGACTACGACGGGACGCTGACCTCGCACGATCGGCTGGCCGAACCCACGGTCGTCGCGCTCGAGCGCGCGCGGCGGGCGGGACTGCAGCTCATCCTGGTGACCGGGCGGACGTTCTTCGAATTGGCCCGCGTCTGCAGCCGGCTCGATCTGTTCGACGTCGTGGTCGCCGAGAACGGCGCGGTCCTGCACTATCCGGCCGATGACGCGATTCGCGACGAGGGTCCCGAGCCGCCGCCGCGCCTGATCGCGGCGCTCGACCGCCACGCGATCCCCTTCCAGCTCGGCCGCGTCATCGTCGCCACCGCCCACAGCTACGAGGCGCAGGTGCGCCGGATCATGGCCGACGCGGGGATCGAGCTCGACCTCGTCCGGAACCGGGCCGCGCTCATGCTGCTGCCGCGCGGCGTGTCGAAGGGCAGCGGGGTCCGCCACGCGCTGCAGCGGCTGGGGCTCTCCTTCCACGACGTCCTCGCCGTCGGCGACGCCGAGAACGACCTCGAGCTGTTCGCGACCTGCGGGTTCGCCGCCTGCCCCGGCAACGCGGTGGCCGAGGTGACGCGGGTCGCCGACTGGGTGTTCCCCGGCGAGGGCGGCGAGGCGGTCACCCGGGCGATCGACGGTCCCATCCTGCACGGGGCGCTGTCGGCGCCGCGCTCGGGCCGGGAGCGGATCAAGCTCGGCTGGGCCCGGACCACCACCGAGCCGGTGACCATCCCCGCCTACGGCGTGAACCTGCTGGTCCACGGCGATTCGTTGTCCGGCAAGTCGTGGCTGGCCGGCGGCTTCGTCGAGCGCCTCGTCGCCGCCCGCTACGCGACGTGCGTCATCGATCCCGAGGGCGATTACCAGGCGCTCGCCGAGGTGCGCGGGGTCACGTGGTGCGAGATCGGCGCCGCCCAGGACTGGGACGACGCGCTCGCCGTGTTCGAGCGCGATCCCGCCGCCAGCGTGGTCGCCGACCTGTCGGTGCTCCCGCCGGAGCGCCAGCTCGGGCTGGTGCGGCACGGCCTGGCGATGCTGCGCCGGCTGCGGGCGCTGCGCGGGCGGCCGCACTGGGTCGTGCTCGACGAGGCGCACTACGCGCTGCACGACGGAGGCGTCCCCGATGAGGCCGCCGGCCTCGACGCCAAGGGCTTCTGCCTCGTCACCTACCAGACGAGCGTCCTGCCGGACCGCGTCCTGGACGCCATCGACCTGTTCGTCTTCGGGCGAACGACGGCGCCCGCCGAGCTGGCGTTCCTGCGTGCGCTCCTGGAGCGGCGGGGGCGGTGCGACCCGACGATGTTCGCGACGCTGCCGGAGCTGACGCCGCCCGACTACCTGCTGGCGTCGGGCGGCGGTGCGGCCGGCGCCGTCTCGTTCGTGGCACCCCCTCGGGCCACCAGGCACGTTCGCCACCTCGGCAAGTACGCCGATCATCCGGTGGCGCCGCCCGAGGCGTTCGTCTTCCGCCGCCGCGATGGCCACGCCGTGGCGACGGCCATCACGTTGCGCTCGTTCCTGGCCGGGCTGAAGGCCGTCGACGACGAGGTGCTGGTCCATCACGCCTCGCGCGGCGACTTCTCCCGCTGGATCGCCGACGTGTTTCTCGATCGGCAGCTCGCCAGTCAGGTGCGCAAGGCCGAGCGGCGTTCGACGGGAAATGGCGCGGCGCGGCTGCGGGCGGGGCTGACGGGCCTGCTGGGCGGACTCATCGAGCCATGAGGAACGGGTGGGGCCGGTCGCCCGACCCCGGCGAGGCGGCGCGCTTCCTCGAAGGCCCCCGGGCGCGGCGGTTCGAGCTGCGGCTGGCGCTGGGCATCTTTGCCGAGCTCATTCGCGGCTTCCGGGCGCTGCACTTCGTGGGGCCGTGCGTGACGGTGTTCGGCTCGGCGCGCTTCACGGAGGACCATCCCTACTACGCGATGGCGCGCGAGGTGGGGCGCGGCCTCGCCGAGCTGGGGTTCACGGTCGTGACCGGGGGCGGGCCCGGCATCATGGAAGCGGCCAACCGGGGCGCGCGGGAGGCGCGCGGCCGCTCGATCGGCTGCAATATCGAGCTGCCGGTCGAGCAGCAGCCCAACGCCTACCTCGACCGGTGGATCACCTTCCGTCACTTTTTCGTGCGCAAGGTGATGCTGGTCAAGTACTCCTACGCGTTCGTGGCGCTGCCCGGCGGGTTCGGCACCCTCGACGAGATCTTCGAGACGGCCACGCTGATCCAGACGCGCAAGATCCAGAACTTCCCGCTCATCCTGGTGGGCCGCGAGTTCTGGCGCCCGCTCACGGACTTCCTGCACGGACCACTCGAGCAGCTCGGGTTGATCGATCCCCGTGACGCCGCCCGCATCCTCGTCACCGACTCGGCGGCGGAGGCGGTGGCGGCCGTGAGCGCGCTGGCGATCCCGGCCTTTGGCCTGCGCTATGGCGCCCCGCGTCGCCGCTGGCTCCTGAACGAGTGACCCCGCCGATGGTCGACCGGCCACGGCGGCGCGGAACCGGCTCCGGCGGCCGTGAGCCCCCGGTCCGGCTACGGCTTCGGCGGCGCGACGACTCCCAGCCCGGCGAGATAGCGGGTGATGTCCGCCAGCTCCCGGGCGGTCAGCGTGGGCAGGGGGATGTCGTGCCGCCGCGCCGTGTTCTCCATGTACCGGGCCCACCGGAAACGCCGGGCACGAGCAGCAGGAGGACGAGCCCCGCCGTGCACAGAGGGCGGGGCTGGTTCATGGCAGCACCCTGTCGAGCCGGCGGGTTACTTCGCCGGCTGCACGCGCTGCGCGTACTTGATCATGATGTCGCCCATCGCCTTCAGCATCTCCCCGCGCATCGCCATCATGTCGGCCTGCTGCTTCGGATCGCCGCCCATCATCGGCATCATGCCCATCATGCCGGGCCCCATCATGCCCGAGCCCATGCCACCCATCATGCCGGGCCCCATGCCGCCCCTCATGCCCTGGTGTGCCATCATCTGGCGGCACATCTGCATCATGTGGTGATCCTCGGATGCGGCACCCCCAGGCTGCTGCCCCGGCCCCTGCTGGTGCGGGGGCCCGAGCGGCTGCGCTGCGGCCGGTGCCCCCCAGGCGAGTACGACCACCGCGGCCATCGCGTACGTCACGAGTCGTTTCATGTTCGGACCTCCTCCTGTGGAGAGTTCACGACACCGCCACGCTCAGGGTGACGTCTGACGTCTGCACCACGCGCGCTCACCCGAGGTCCGGCTCGGGGCCCGCATCCTTCCTCGGTTCCGGTAGCTGCACCATGGTGGCCTCGGTCAGCAGCAGCAGGCTCGCCACTGACACCGCGTTCTCGAGCGCCACGCGCACGACCTTGGTCGGGTCGATGATCCCCGCGTCGACGAGGTCCACCCACTCCTTGCGCGCGGCGTCGAAGCCGAGCGCCCCCTCGCCGGCGCGCATGCGGGCGACGACGACGCCGCCGTCCACCGCCGAGTTCTCGGCGATCTGGCGCGTCGGCGCCTCCAGCGCGCGCTTGAGGATCTGCAGCCCCGTCCGTTCGTCGCCCTCCGCCCTGGCCTCCTCCCGCTCGACGGCGTCGATGGCGCGCAGCAGCGGCAGTCCGCCGCCCGGCACGATGCCCTCGGCCACGGCCGCCTTGGTGGCGTTGATGGCGTCCTCGAGGGCCTCCTTGCGGCTCTTCATCTCCGCCTCCGACGGCGCGCCGACCCGGATGACGGCGACGCCGCCCGACAGCTTGGCCAGTCGCTCCTCCAGCTTCTCCTTGTCGTAGTCGCTGGTGGTCTTGCTGATCTGCTGGCGAATCTGCTGCTTGCGGCCCTCGATGGCCGCCTTGTCGCCGTGGCCGCCGATGATCGTCGTCGTCTCGCGGTCCACCACCACCCGGCTGGCCCGTCCGAGCTGGCTCGGCTGCACGTTCTCGAGCCGGACGCCGGTCTCCTCGCTGAGCACCTCGCCGCCGGTGAGCGCGGCGATGTCGGCCAGCATCTCCTTGCGGCGATCGCCGAAGCCGGGCGCCTTCACGGCGACGCAGCGCAGCGAGCCGCGCAGCTTGTTGACGACCAGCGTCGCCAGTGCCTCGCCCTCGACGTCCTCGGCGATGATGACCAGCCCCTCGCCGCCCCGCGCGATCTGCTCGAGCAGCGGCAGCAGGTCCTTCATGACCGCCAGCTTGCGGTCGGTGATCAGCACCCGGGCGTCCTCGAGCACGGCCTCCATCTTCTCGGCGTCGGTGACGAAGTAGGGCGACAGGTAGCCGCGGTCGAACTGCAGGCCCTCCACGACCTCGAGCTGCGTCTCGGTCGTCTTCGACTCCTCCAGCGTGATGACCCCCTCGTCGCCGACCTTCTCCATGGCATCGGCGATCAACTCGCCGACGGCGGTGTCGTTGTGGGCCGAGATCGCCGCCACCTGCGCCTTCTCCAGCCGGCTCTTCACGGGGCGTGACAGCTCGCGCAGTTTCTCCACGGCCGCCCGCGTGCCCCGATCGAGCCCGCGCCTGAGATCGACCGCGCTGGCCCCGGCCACGACGTTCTTCATCCCCTCGGCGAAGATCGCCTGGGCCAGGATGGTGGCGGTCGAGGTGCCGTCGCCGACGGCATCGCCCGTGCGCTCGGCGGCCTGCCGGATCATCTGGGCGCCGAGGTTCTCGGTCGGGTCTTCGAGGTTGGTCTCCTTGGCGATGGTGACGCCGTCGTTGCACACCAGTGGCGCGCCGAACTTGCGCTCGATGAGGACGCACTTCGACCGGGGGCCGAGGGTCACGCGCACCGCGTCGGCGACGGCGTTCACTCCGCGCAGGATCTTCTCGCGCGCCTGGGACCGGAACAGCACCTGCGTGTGGCTCATCGTCTCCTCCGCGCCGGCGCGGCTAGCGCGCGGCCTCGATATGGAATTGGCAATTCGCGCAATGGCGGGTCGTCGGCATCGCCCGGAGCCGCGCGAGGGGGATCGCGTGGTGACACCGCTCGCACACGCCGAACAGTCCTGCCTCGAGCCGGGCCTGGGCCGCGTCGATCTCGTCCAGCTCGTGCCGCTCCTGGCCCTCGAGCCGCGCGAGGATTCCGCTGACGACACCGGCCATGGCCTCCTCGCCGATGTCGCCGGATTCGCGCTCGGCCAGCGCCTCGAGCTCCTCGTCGGCGGTCGCGACGGTTCGGGCCAGGCGGCGCCGCGCGCCGGCCAGCTGGTCTCTGAACTCCGTGAACTTCTTGGTGTCGGGCATGTCGAGTCTCCCCTCCCGGCGTGGGCCGCCGGGGTCGTCCGCGTTCCGGATCGACCCAACGCAGGCTGCACCGGGGATGCCAGCCGCCAGACTCACGAATTCGCAGACTTATCGCTGGGGGTTGCTCCGGCACCGGGGCGCCGGTGCCTCGCTTCGGGTTCGAGCGCCTCACGTGCCCAAGACGGTCGCCTCCCGGTAGAAGCGGCGCTTGGCGAGCTCGACGGCGGCGAGGTACGCCACCGTCATGACCCCGAGAAAGGCGAAGAAGAGTGGCGGCAGCGGGACGAAGCCGAGCCAGGTCGCCAGCGGCGTGAACGGCAGCAGCACCCCCACTCCGAGCGAGGCGGCGACGCCGAGCACGAGCCCCCGGCTCGGCGGCATGGCCCACGGCGGGGCGGCGGTCCGGATGACGAAGATGACCAGCGTCTGCGTGGCCAGCGACTCCACGAACCAGCCGGTGCGGAACAGCGGCTCGCCGGCGCCGAACACGCCCAGCATGACGGCGAAGGTGGCCAGGTCGAAGACCGACGAGATCGGGCCGATCGTGAGCATGTAGCGGCGGATGAAAGCGACGTTCCAGCGCCGGGGCGCCCGCTGCCAGGTGCGGTCCACGCGGTCCGAGGGGATGGCCACCTGGGCCAGGTCATAGAGGAAATTGTTGAGGAGGATCTGCACCGGCAGCATCGGCAGGAACGGCAGGAAGGGTGAGGCCACCGCCATGCTCAGCATGTTGCCGAAGTTCGAGCTCGTCGCCATCAGGACGTACTTCATGATGTTGCCGAAGCTGCGCCGGCCCTCGACCACGCCCTCGTGCAGCACGGTGAGCGCCTTGTCGAGCAGGATGATGTCGGCGGCGTCGCGCGCCACGTCGACCGCGCTGTCCACCGAGATCCCCACGTCGGCCGAGCGCAGGGCCGGCGCGTCGTTGATGCCGTCGCCGAGCACCCCCACCACGTGGCCGCGGGCGCGCAGCGCCTGCACGATCCGGTTCTTCTGCACCGGCGACACCCGGGCGAAGACCCGCGTGCGCTCGGCTACCGCGGCCAGCGCCGGGTCCGACATCGTGTCGACGGTCTCGCCGAGCACGATCGTGTCGGTCGCGAGGCCGACCCCCGCGCACACCCGCTGCGTCACGAGCTCGTTGTCGCCGGTGAGGATCTTGACGTCGACGCCGTCCTCGCGCAGAGCGGCGATCGTGGCGCCCACGTCGGCGCGCGGGGGGTCGAGAAAGGCGGCGAAGCCCACCAGCGTCAGGTCGCGCTCGTCGGCGACGCCGTAGGCGGGCTGCTTCGGGACCGGCCGCGCCGCGACGGCCAGCACCCGGAACCCGTCCCGGCTCAGGTCCTCGAACAGCGCGTGGGCCCGGGCCTGCGCCTCGGCGTCGAACGGCGTGGCGCCGCCGTCGAGCATGACCGCCGTGCACAGCGGCAGCACGCCCTCCGGCGCGCCCTTGGTGACGAGCGACCGGCCGTCGGGCCCGGCGACGACGACCGACAGCCGGCGCCGCGCGAAGTCGAACGGCACCTCGTCCAGCCGGACGTGGTCGTCGACGGCGGGATGGTCGTGACGCAGGATGGCGTCGTCCATCGGGCTCCGCAGCCCGGTCTGGAAGGCGCTGTTCAGCGCGGCGAGGCGGATGACCGCCTCGTCCTCCTCCCCGCGCAGATTGACGTGGCGATCCACGGCGATCGCGCCGGCCGTCAGGGTGCCCGTCTTGTCGCTGCAGAGGACGTCCATGCTCCCGAGGTTCTCGATGGCGGCCAGGCGCTTGACGATGACCCGGCACCGGGCCATGCGCACCGCGCCGGCGGCCAGGGTGACCGACACGATCATCGGCAGGAGCTCCGGCGTCAGCCCCACCGCCAGCGCCACCGCGAACAGGAACGACTCGAGCGTGTCCCGCCGGAGCAGCGCGTTGACGAGGAACACGAACAGGACGAGGAAGAGGACGATCTTGAGGATCAGCAGCCCCAAGCGCCGGGTCCCGCGCTCGAACTCGGTCTCGGGCGGGTGGGCGGCGAGCTGGGCCACGACGTGTCCGAACTGGGTCGCGGCCCCGGTCGCCGTGACGACGGCGGTGCCCGTCCCGCTGACGACCGACGTGCCGCGCAGCACCATGCCGTCGTCGTCCCCGGCGTGCTGCTCGCGAGGCAGGGACTCGCCCGTCAGCGCCGCCTCGTTCAGGAAGAGGTCCTTGGCCCGGAGCAGCCGGGCGTCGGCCGGCACCAGGTCGCCGGCGGCCAGGTGCACGACGTCGCCGGGCACCACCTCGCGGAGCGGCACGGTGCCCACGGCGCCGTCGCGCACGACGGTGGCCGTCTGGGCTACCCGCTCCCGGAGCCGCCGAGCCGCCTGCTGGGAGCGGTAGCTCTGGAGGAAGTTCAACGTGACGCTCAGGGCGATCATCGCCGCGGTGACCGCGGCGCTGACGAGCTGGCCGAAGGCGGCGGCCACCACGCTGGCCAGTAACAGCACGAGCACGAGCGGGTTGACGAGGTCGCGCGCCAGCTCGCGCAGGACCAGCAGACGCGGTGGCGGCGTCAGCTGGTTGGGGCCGACGCGGCGGAGCCGGGCGGCCGCCTCGCGGGCGGTCAACCCGACGACGGGCTCCGGCTCGAGCGCGGGGCCCTCCGGCGCGGTCGTGTTCACGGCTCAGGCCAGAGGCGATCCTCCACGGCGTGCACCCCCGGCGTGGAGCGGGCGGCCCCGAGCACCGACCGTCGCTCGGCCCATGAGGAGACGGTTCCCGTCAGCGTCACGACCCCGTCGTGGACGGCGATGCGGATCCGGCGCGCCTGGCGCTCGGCCCGGCGCTCCAGCGCGCGCTCGATCGCTCCGGCGACGTGCTCGTTGATCCCGGCCGGCGTCTGGACGGCGATCCTGTTCACCACCGCCTTGACGCCCGTCAAGTTGCGCAGGGCGCGCTCGGCGGCGTCCCGCTGCATCAACGTCTCGACGGTGCCCTCCAGCGTGACGGAGCCGTTCGTGACCGTGGAGACGATCCGGTCGTCGGGGACGAAGACGTCCCAGGCGAGCGTGCGCCGCACCGCGTCCGCCAGCTCGGGGTCGCCGCGGTCCAGGTGCTCCGGCGTCTCGACGGTGATGGCGTTCGCCACGTCGAGCACGCCGCCGACGTGGCGGGCGGCATCCCGGGCGGCCACGCGCCTGGCCCAGCTCGTCACCGTCCCGGTCAGCGTGACGACCCCGTCGTCGACGTTCACGTCGATCTCCGTTTCCTCGACGCGCGGATCCCACCGCAGCTCCTCGAGGACGTCGCGCTGGATCTCGGCATCGGTCTTGGGGGCCAGGCGCGTCATCGGTCACCTCGCTTTCCGTCAGTGACGTGCGGTCACACGAGACAGCAACCCGCCTGCCACCGCGTGCGCCGCGGCGGTCGCGCGAAGCCGCGCGGTTGGCGATGGGCGGGCCGTGCTTCGGCCGGGGAAGCCGCGCCACACCGGGACGGCGCCGCCCCAGCGGGCGTCGATCCTGAGGATCCCTCGAGTGCGTTAAGATCTCCGCGCATGCCGGCCACCCTGGAGTTCCTCGGCGCCGCCGGTACCGTCACCGGCTCGAAGTTCCTCCTCGAGATCCAGGGGCGACGGGTGCTGGTGGACTGTGGGCTCTATCAGGGGCTCAAGGAGCTGCGCCGCCGCAACTGGGCGCCGCTGCCCGTGGAGCCGCGCTCGATCGAGCACGTGGTCCTCACGCACGCCCACATCGACCACAGCGGCTATCTGCCGCGGCTGAGCCGGGAGGGATTTCGCGGCGCCGTGCACGCGACGCGCGGCACGGCCGATCTGCTGAAGCTCCTCCTGCCGGACTCCGGACGTCTCCAGGAAGAGGAGGCGGAGTACCATAACCGCCGCGGGACCTCCCGGCACGTCCCGGCCTTGCCCCTGTACACCGAGGACGACGGCGCCCGGGCCGCCGCGCGGGTCGCCGGCGTCGGGTACGACGAGCCGGTGAAGCTGACGGAGGCAATATCGGTGTCGTTCGTCCGGGCCGGCCACATTCTGGGCTCGGCGATGATCAGGGTCGACCTGAGGACCGGGCCCGGCGCGCGCCGCCTCGTCTTCTCCGGCGACGTCGGGCGTTACGACGCGCCGATCCTGCCGGATCCGGCGCCGATCGGCGACGCCGACTACATCGTCGTGGAGTCCACCTACGGGGACCGGCGTCACGATCCCACACCCGTGGCCGACCAGCTCGAGCGCGTGATGACGGCCGCGATCGCGCGGGGCGGCGCCATCGTCGTGCCGGCGTTCGCGGTCGGCCGCACGCAGGCGCTGATGTACGATCTCGCCCTCCTGCAGCGGGCGCGCCGCCTGCCGCGCCTGCCGAGCTATCTCGACAGCCCGATGGCGATCAACGCCACCGAGGTGTATCGCGCGCACCCCGAGGACTTCGACGCGGACATGCGCACGCTGCTGGCGAGCGGCCGCTCGCCGCTCGAGTGGGGCGACTTCCACGTCGCGCGCACGGCGGCCGAGTCGAAGGCCATCAACGCCGTGCCGGGGCCGGTGCTGATCATCTCCGCCAGCGGCATGGCGACCGGCGGCCGCGTGCTCCACCACCTCCGACAGCGGCTGCCCGATCCCCGCTCGACGGTGTTGCTGGTGGGCTACCAGGCGGTCGGCACACGGGGCCGCACCCTGGAGGAGGGCGCCCGCTGGGTCAGGATCTTCGGCGCCGACGTGCCGGTGCGTGCTCACGTCGAAACGGTTCCCCGCCTCTCTGCCCATGCCGACGCCGACGGCCTGCTCCGCTGGCTGCGCACGGCCTCCCGGGCGCCGCGACGGTTGTTCGTCGTGCATGGCGAGCCGGAGCCGGCGGCGGCGTTCGCGGGCCGTGTCAGCCGCGAGCTCGGCTGGAACGTCAGCGTGCCCGCGTATCGGGATCGTGCGGTGATCGACTGAGCGGCGGCGGCACCGAGGCCGACAGGCACCCCTTCGAGCACGACGCGGCACCAAGTCGGCCGAGCACCGAGCAGCGCACGACGTTCCTGAACCGCAGCGTCCAGTCGTCCCGCTCGAGCTCCGCCCCGACCCGCTGCTGGAGCAGCGGACAGTAGACGCGCGCGGGGAGGATCCGCCGCGAGCGCGGGAACATGGCCAGCACCCCGAGCACGAGCACCGCCAGGGTGGCGAGGAGGCCGGCTGCGAGCAGCATCCCTTCCAGCGTCGTCACCGAGTACATGGTTTCCTCCGTGATGTGCCGTGCGTGCCGGCGCGTCGCGGTCAGCGCTTCTTGACGCGCGGCTTGGTCACGCCCCACCGGACCCGCGGGCCCTCCGCGGCTTGCATCAGCATGGTGTCCTTTCGCACCGCCGTGTGGGCGGTCTTCCGGCGCCGCCGCACGCGCGGCGTGGCCGGGGTGTCGCGGGGTGGGCTCCCGGCCTTCGGGGAGCGGCGAGCCACCAGGGTCTTCGTGCGTCGCTTGTCGGTCGCCATGCGGTTCTCCTAGGGCAGGCCGTGGACGTGCGGGAACACGGCGTGTGAATCGGAATGCAGGACCCAGGTCGGCTCGAACCGTGCCCGGGGCACGGTGCGGGCGTCGTACACCTCGGCCGCCCACTCGAGATCACCCTCGAGGCTCGCGGCGACGAACGCCCGCGCCGCGTCGGGGAGGCCGCTCTCGAGCAGGGGCACCGCGCGATCGATCTGGGCCGCGGTCCGGGACGGCAGCCGCAGCTGCCGGGCCTCGGCCATGAACCTCGCGGCGCGCTCGAGCTCGCCACGCTGCAGATGCGTGAGGGCCAGGTAGAGATGCGCCTCGCCGCTCGTCGGCATCCGGGTCACGACCCGGACGAACAGGGGTAGGGCCCGGTCGAAGGCTCCGAGCTTGTACTCGGCGACGGCGAGGCCCGCCAGCGCGTCGAGACGCTCGGGACGGCTGGACAGAGCATCCTGGAAGTGGCGGCGGGCCTCGGCCGGCCGCCCGCCCCGCAGGTCGGCCTGGCCCTGAAGGTACGCGGTGGCGCAGCCCTCGACACTCAGCACGACGCCGGTGGCCAGCAGCAACACCCGGAGTCGCCGCTCGACTGCGCGGGTCATTGCCCCTCCTCGCTCAGCGGTAGGCGAGCGCCCACCGGTACGGCCGGGCCACGCCCTCGTCGAGGATCTCGCGGAACGTGCCGAGCACGTCGCGCTCGGTGAGGATGCCGATGACGCGGTCGGCATCCACGACGGGGAGCGCGCCGACCTTGGCCTCGTGCATCAGCCGGGCCGCATCGCGGATGCTCGTCGCGGGCGTGACGCTCACCGCGCCCCACGTCATGACGTCCCGGACGGTGAGGTCGCGCAGCGCGTCGGTCGCCCGGGCCAGCCGGGCCTGCACGGCCGGATCGAACATCACCTGTCGCAGGTCGCGGTCGGTGACGATGCCGACCAGCCGTCCACTTCGGTCCACGACGGGCAGATGCCGGATCCGCCGGCTCCGCATGAGCCCGACGGCGCCGCTGACCAGCGCGTCCGAGTGGACGGTCGTGACCGCGCGGGTCATGCGGTCGCGCACGCGGATCGAGTCGGGCCACGTGAGCGCCTCCAGCTCGTCGTGCTCTCGGCCCGGATGCAGGGGGCGGCGCGTTCGGATCTCGCGAATGATGGTGCGCTTCGGGTGTCGTCGTCTCATCCTCGAGCTCCTCGTGGGATCACCACAGGTACGTGTCGGGATCGGCGCCCTTGACGCACGGCAGCGTCGCGGCCAGCGCCTTCAGCACGTCATGCTCGGTGACGATCCCGACCAGCCGCTTGCCCTCGACGACGGGCAGGCTGCCGACACGCGCGTCGGCCATGATGGCGGCGGCCTGGGCCATCGGCGCGTCGGGACCGACCGTCACGACGCCCCACGTCATCACGTGGGCCACCTGCACCTCGTCGAGGCAGCTCGCCAGCGCTCGCAGGCGACCGCCCTGGGCCTCCGGCAGATACTCCACGAGGGCGGGGCCGAACATCGCACTTCGGAGATCCCGGTCGGTGAGGATGCCGATCAGCCGCCCCTCACGGTCCACGACCGGCAGATGGCGCAGGCGGCGTTCGCGCATGACCGCCACCGCCGTCTCCACCGGCGCCTCGGGGTCGATCGTCATCGGGGTCGCTGTCATCACCTCTCGGACCTGCATCGCTGGCACTCCTCACGCCCCGGGGAACGGGCCGCGCGCGCCGACCTCGCCGCGAGGCGGCGCGCGCGGCCCGACCGTTACTCGGCCTTGATCGGAATCGTCGTGCCCTTGGCAGCGGCGGTCTTCGGCAGCGTGATGGTCAACACGCCGTTCTTGAACGCCGCGCTCACCTTGCTGCCGTCCACCGGGGACGGCAGGCGGACGCCCCGCATGAAGGAGCCCCACGACCGCTCCACGCGGTGGTGGCGCTCGTCCTTCTCCTCCGTCTTGTGCTCTTTCTCCCCCTTGATGGTCAGCAGGTCGCCCTCGAGGGAGACAGCAATATCCTTGGGGTCGACGCCGGGCACCTCCGCCTTCACGGTGATGGCGTCCTTGCCCTCGGCGACATCGATCGCCGGCGTCCAGTCGCCCAGCGCCGGCATCTCGGTCCACGGCGACTCGAAGAACCGGTCGAACAATCGGTCCATCTCGCGCTTGAGCCCCGTTCCTGTCCACGGTGCCAGTGTGCGCATCGTCGGCCTCCTTCTCCACGGGCTGCGTTGTTCGGTCGTGCCACTTCCGGACTCGTGCAATGCGATTGCCATGGAGGAAGGTCGAGAACACGAGCACTTGGCCGGACGGCGCCCCGGGCTCGCGTGGCGCCGCTGCCCCAGTCGGGGCGCGAGCGCAGCACGCCGCCGCCCAGGCGGCCCTGCCAAACGCCCACTGTGGTTGAACGCGGCGGTGGCACCGACCTTGCCACGGCTTCGGGGCTCATGATGCGCTCGACAGCGGCGACACTCGCCGGGGACGGTGGAGCCTCGGGGCCCGTCATCGTGACGCTCACGATGAATCCGGCCATCGACGTGAGCGCCAGCGTCGAGTACGTGATCCCCGACGACAAGCTCCGCTGCGGAGTCGCCGACCTACGAGCCGGGCGGCGGTGGCATCAACGTCGCGCGCGCCATCCGCAAGCTGGGCGGGGCCGCGCTCGCGCTCTTCCCCGCCGGCGGACCCGCCGGCGCCCTGCTGTGCACGCTCCTCGACGCCGAGGGCGTGCCCCACCGGACGTTCCCCATCACCGGCTGGACGCGCGAGAACACGAACATCGCCGAACGGGTGACGCGACGCCAGTTCCGGTTCGTCATGCCGGGGCCCACGCTGCACGAGCGTGAGTGGCAGTCGATCCTCGAGCAGGTGGGCGGCGCTGGAGCCTCTGCCACAGTACCTCGTGGCGAGCGGCAGCCTGCCGCCCGGTGTCCCGGCCGACTTCTACGCGCGGCTGGCGCGGATGGTGGGCCGGCGTGGGGTCAAGCTGGTTCTCGACGCCTCCGGCGAGCCGCTTCGCCGGGCCATCGACGAGGGTGTCTACGTGCTGAAACCGAGCCTGCGCGAGTTCGAGGAGCTGACCGGCGAGCAGGGCTGCGAGGAATCGCGGCTTCCCATCCTCGCCCGCCGGCTCATCGACGACGGCCGCTGCCAGGTCCTGATCCTGTCCCTCGGGGCGCGGGGCGTGTTCTGGATGTCCTCGTCCGAGCGCGGCCGTCTCGCCTCGCCCGCCGTGCCCGTGAAGAGCAGCGTGGGGGCGGGAGACAGCATGGTGGCCGGCGTCGTCCTGTCGCTGGCGCGTGGTCGTACGCTGGCCGATGCGATCAGAGTTCGGCGTCGCCGCCGGCGCGGCGTCGGTGATGAACCCGGGAACCGAGCTGTGCCGCGCCGAGGACGTCGAGCGGCTTCTACGGCGAGGTGGTCGACGCTGCCGAGCAGTCGCTGAAATGCGTCGAGGACGTCCGTCTCGGTCAGGATGCCGACGAGGCGGTCGCGCTCGACGACCGGCAGGGCGCCGAGCTTTCGCTCGTGCATCAGGCGGGCCGCGTCGCGGATCGACGTCGCCGCCCGCACGCTGACGACGCCGCGGGTCATGACGTCGCGAACCGCGAGGCCGTCCAGGACCCCGCGCAGGTTCGTGAGGTCCTCCTGGACCACCGGGGCGAACATCGCCTGGCGAAGATCGCGGGCGGTGACGATGCCGACGAGACGCCCGGCGCCGTCGACCACCGGCAGATGTCGAATCTTCCGCGCCTGCATCAGCTTGGCCGCCTCGCTGAGACGAGTCTCCCCGGGCACGGTGGTGACGCGGCGGCTCATCCAGTCACGCACGGCGATGATCGCCGCGCACGTCGCATCACGCTCTCCTCGTCTCGTGGCGCACGGTGGTAGGTGCGCGAGCGGAGTCAAGTGTACCAGGCGGCGTCCCGCCGCCGGCCGCGCGCGCGTGCTCCCGCTCCGCGGCGGCGATCGTCTCGCAGGCCTCGGACCACGGCGTCCGGATTCAGCGAGATGCTGTCGATGCCCTGCGCGACCAGGAACCGCGCGAACTCCGGATAGTCGCTGGGCGCCTGCCCGCAGATCCCGATCTTGCGGCCCGCGGGCTCGCGCCCGGGCGATCACGTCGGCGACGAGCGACAGCACGGCCGGGTTGCGCTCGTCGAAGAGCGGCGCCACCAGGGCGGAGTCCCGATCGAGCCCGAGCGTGAGCTGCGTGAGATCGTTGGAGCCGATCGAGAAGCCGTCGAAGACCTCCGCGAACTCCTCGGCCAGGATCACGTTGGACGGGATCTCGCACATCACGTAGATCTCGAGGCCGTGCTCGCCGCGCCGCAGCCCGTGCGTCGGCCATGAGCTCCACGACCCGGCGGCCCTCGTCGGGCGTCCGGCAGAACGGAATCATGAGCTTGAGGTTCGTGAGCCCCATGTCCTCGCGCACCCGGCGCATCGCCCGGCACTCGAGCGCGAACGCCTCGCGGTAGCGCGGGTGGGCGTACCGGTAGGCGCCGCGGAACCCGAGCATCGGATTCTCCTCCACCGGCTCGAAGTCGCGGCCGCCCAGGAGTCCGGCGTACTCGTTGGACTTGAAGTCCGACAGCCGGACGATGACGTCCTTGGGGTGGAAGGCGGCGGCGATGACGGCCACGCCCTCGGCGAGCCGGTCGACGAAGTAGTCGGCGCCGCTGGCGTGGCCGCGGACGAGTGCCGCGACCTCGGCGCGCGCGGCCGCGTCGGTGACCCGGTCGGGATGGAGCAGCGCCATCGGATGGGCCCGCACGGCGTTGGCGATGATGAACTCGATGCGCGCCAGCCCCACGCCGTCGTTGGGCAGTGCGGCCAGGCGAAAGGCCTGGTCGGGATTGCCGACGTTCAGCATGACGGCGGTGGCGGGCCGGGGCAGCTCGGACAGCTCCACGCGGCGCCGCTCGAAGGGCAGCGCGCCCCGGTAGACGGCGCCCGTCTCGCCCTGCGCGCACGACACCGTGACCACGTCGCCGTCGGCGATGGTCGCGGTCGCCCGCTCCGTGCCCACCACGCACGGCACGCCGAGCTCCCGGCTGACGATCGCCGCGTGGCACGTGCGGCCGCCGCGGTCGGTCACGATGGCGGCCGCGCGCTTCATCACGGGCTCCCAGTCGGGGTCGGTCATGGCGGCCACGAGCACCTCGCCCGCCTGGAAGCGCTGCAGGTCGGCGCGCTCGCGCACGCAGCCGGGCCGGCCCCACGCCGATCTGCTGGCCGACGGCCTTGCCGGTGACGATCGGGGGGGCGTCGGGGGTGGAGAGCGTGAAGACCTCGAGGGCCTTGGGCCGCAGCGCGCGGTGCACGGTCTCCGGTCGCGCCTGCAAGATGTAGAGCCGCCCGTCGGCGCCGTCCCTGGCCCACTCGATGTCCATCGGCGTCGGCTCGCCGCGGCGCCGGCTGTAGTGCGCCTCGATCGCGACGCGCCGCCCGGGCGAGCTCGACCGCCTCGGCGTCGCGCAGGCTGAGGACGCCGGCCTCGTCGGGGGCGACGGCGGCGCGCTGCGGCCGGCCGTCGGCGTCCAGGACGAGCTTCCAGGCCTTGGATCCGACGGCGCGCTTGAGAATGGCGCCCGGCCCCCGCGCCAGCGTCGGCTTGAAGAGCCAGAACGAGTCGGGATCGAGCTGCCCGCCCACCACGGCCTCGCCGAGACCGTAGGCGGCCTCGATCAGGACCACCCGGTCGAAGCCGCTGTCGGGGTCGAGCGTGAACATCACGCCGGAGACGCCGAGGTCGGAGCGCACCATGCGCTGCACGCCGATGGACAGCCGCACGGCGAGGTGATCGAAGCCGTGATCGATGCGATAGGCGATCGCCCGATCGGTGAACAGCGACGCGAAGCACCGCCGGCAGGCGCGGATCGAGGGCATCGGCTCCGCGCACGCCGAGGAACGTCTCCTGCTGTCCGGCGAAGCTCGCCTCCGGCAGGTCCTCCGCCGTCGCGCTGGAGCGCACGGCGACCGCGACGCCGCCCGCCTCGCCCTCGCCCAGCGCGTCGTAGGCGTCCGTCACGGCGCGCTCGAGGTCCGCCGGCCAGGGGGCGGTCTCGACGAGCGATCGGATGGCCGCCCCCGCCGCCGCCAGCGCGGGCGACGTCGCGGCCGTCGATCCCCTGCAGCAGCGCGGTGATGCGGTCCCGGAGCCCGCCGCCCTCGACGATGGCCCGGTAGGCCTCGGCGGTCACCGCGAACCCGTCGGGCACACGGATGCCCGCCGCGCTCAGCTCACGATGCAGCTCTCCCAGCGATGCGTTCTTGCCCCCGACGAGGGGCAGGTCGTCGAGCGTGATATCGCGAAACCACCGGATCACCGGGAGCCGCCCTCAGCGCCGGGCGGCCGTCAGCGCCAGGTAGGTTGCCGCCCGCCCGCGCTGGACGAGGAGGGCGACGTGCTCGCCGGCGCGCAGGCGGTCGGCGAGCCGCACGAGGTCACCGACGGTGCGGACCGGGGCGTTGTTGAGCTCGCGCACGATGTCGCCGGGACGCACGCCGGCGGCACCGGCCTGCGAGTCCACCCGGATGATGACGACGCCCAGGTCGGGGGTGATGCTGCGCACCTCGCACCCGAGCTCGGGAACGCGCAGGGCGACGAGCGAGCTCGGGGCCTCGTCCCGCTCCTCCACCAGCGTGATCGCCACCGAACGTACGCTCCCGTCGCGGCGCCGGACCTGCAAGGTCACCTTCTGCCCGGCCCGCGCGTGTCCGAGCGCGCGGGTCAGGTCGGTCCGGGCCAGCAGCGGGCGCGTGTCGAACGCCAGCAGGAGATCCCCGGATCGCAGTCCGGCTGCGGCGCCGGGACTGGCCGGGACGACGTCGGCGACGAGCAACCCGGCCGACGTCCCGGTCGCCAGCGCGCGGGCCAGCTCCGCCGTCAGCGCCTGCGTCAGGACGCCGAGCCACGGCCGGCTCACGCGGCCCTTGTCCACGAGCTGGGCCGCGACCATGCGGGCGGTGTTGGAGGGAATCGCGAAGGCCAGGCCGACGGCCTCGAACGCGAAGATCGTGTTGATGCCGACGACCTCGCCGTCGACGTTCACCAGCGGTCCGCCCGAGCTGCCGTCGCGCAGGACGGCGCTCGTCTGGATGTAGTCGGGGGCGTCGGGGCCCGCGCTGTCGTGGGCGCGCGCGCTGATGATGCCGGCCGTGACCGTTGTCTGCAGCCCAAGCGGCGTCCCGATCGCCACCACCCAGTCGCCCACCCGGGCGCGGTCGGAGTCGGCGAGCCGTGCGTGCGGGAAGGTCACGGTTCCATCGCCGATGATCAGCACGGCCAGATCCGAGCGCAGGTCGCTCGCGATGCGGGCCGGCCGGTAGCGGCGGCCATCACCGGTGACGACCTCGATCGACGTCGCCGCCCGGGCGACGTGGGCGTTGGTCAGCACGACGCCCCTGGGATCGACGATGACGCCGGACCCGATCGGGCCCTCGTCCTCGGTCAGCGTGTCCTCCGCATCGAGATCGCCATCCGGCAGCTTCTGCTCGGCGACGGCCGTGATCATCACCACCGCCGGCGCCACGGCGGCCACGCTCGCCGCGAAGGTGGGGGGCGCCTCACGCTGGCCCGTCGCCGGCGCCGCGGCGAGGCCGAGGGCCAGGAGGGCCACGGTCACGGTCAGTGGCAAGCGGCCGATCGAGCGCTCGGCGGTCACGCCGGCTCGTCGATGCACCGACCCTGCCATTGCCCCAACGTCGTGTCCTCGCAGTCCTTCGGCGCGACCCGGGGGGCGGCGGTGTCCCGGCGGTGCCCCAGGTGGGGCGTCACCTCGCCGGCTCCCGCCGTCCCGCGGCGCTCAACGGCGTGAACTCGCGCCATCGCCTCTGTGGCCGGGCGGTTGCACGTCGACGAGTCGATGGGCCGCTACGAGGTGCTCGAGGACGTCGCCATCGCCGATTGCGCGCTCGAGGTCGAGGGCACGGACCTCGACGATCTCTTTGCCACGGCCGCCCGGGCGCTCGCCGAGATGATGGTGGACCCGGCGACGCTCACGCCGAGCCTGGAGCGGCAGGTCGACCTCGAGGCGCCCTCGCTCGACCTGCTGTTCTTCGACTGGCTGAGCGAGCTCATCGGGCTCAAGGACGCCGAGGGCGCGGCGTTCCCCG
This sequence comes from uncultured Candidatus Rokubacteria bacterium, assembly GCA_963743355.1. Lineage (GTDB taxonomy): Bacteria > Methylomirabilota > Methylomirabilia > Rokubacteriales > CSP1-6 > AR5. The sequence continues at coordinate 651,228 of CAVUPM010000001.1, read as the reverse complement.
AGGTCGAGGCGCACGTCGAGTGCGGGCCGCCGTGCCGGCTGCGCGCACGTCTCGTCGGCGGGCCGCTCCACGGCGGCTCGACCCCGGCGCTGCGCTCGGACCCGAAGGCCGTGACGTTCCATCTCTTCCGGCTCGAGCCCGGGGCCGGTGGCTGGCGCGCGCGGGTGGTCATCGACACGTGAGGGATGGAGGCATGAAGACGATTCCGATCGCGGACTGCGTCTGGGAGATCCCGCCGAGCGAGAAGCCGGGGATGCGCGTCCCCGCCCGCATCTACGCCTCCGAGGCGCTGCTGGCCGGGATGGACGCCGGCGTGTTCGAGCAGGTGACGAACGTCGCCTGCCTGCCCGGCATCGTGGGCGCCGCCCTCTGCATGCCCGACGGCCACTGGGGCTACGGCTTTCCGATCGGCGGCGTGGCCGCGTTCCGGGCCGAGGACGGGATGATCTCGCCGGGCGGCATCGGCTTCGACATCAACTGCGGGATGCGGGTGCTGCGCACGAGCCTCACCGAGGCCGAGGTCCGCCCGCGGCTGCCGGAGCTCGTCGACGCCCTCTTCGCCGCGGTGCCGACCGGGGTGGGCGCGCACGGCCTCGTGCGCCTCACCGACGACGCCTTCGCCGACGTCATGCGGGAGGGCGCCGGCTGGTGCATCCGCCACGGCTACGGGTGGCCGGAAGATCTCGAGGCCACCGAGGGGGGTGGTTGTCTGACCGGCGCCGACCCCGCGCACGTGAGCGCACGCGCGCTGGCTCGCGGCCGCGAGCAGCTGGGCACGCTGGGCTCGGGCAACCACTACCTCGAGATCCAGGTGGTGCCCCCCGACGGCATCCACGACGCCGCCGTGGCGCGCGCGTTCGGCATCGAGACCGCCGGTCAGGTACTGGTGATGCTGCACTGCGGCTCGCGCGGGTTCGGTCACCAGGTGGGGACCGACTATCTGCGGCTGTTCGACGGGGCCATGCGTGCCTACGGCATCGTCGTGAACGACCGCGAGCTCGCCTGCGCACCGTTTCGCTCGCCCGAGGGCCAGGCGTACTTCGCCGCCATGACCGCCGCCGCCAACACGGCGTTCGCCAACCGCCAGGTCATCACGCACCGGGTGCGCGAGGTGATGGGCCGCGTGTTCGCGCGCGATCCGCGCGATCTGGGACTCTCGCTGATCTACGACGTCTGCCACAACACCGCCAAGCTCGAGCGACACGTCGTGGAAGGCGTCGCCCGCGATCTGGTCGTGCATCGCAAGGGCGCGACCCGTTCGTTCGGGCCCGGCGCCCCCGACGTGCCGGCCGCCTACCGGCATCTGGGACAGCCCGTGATCATCGGCGGGTCGATGGAGACGGGCTCGGCGCTCCTGGTCGGCACCGAGCACGCCATGCACGAGACGTTCGGCTCCACGGCGCACGGAGCGGGGCGCACGATGTCGAGGGCGCAGGCCAGGAAGCGCGTCTGGGGCGAGAGCCTGATGCAGGACATGGAGCGCCGGGGCATCGTCATCCGGGCGGCGTCGAAGTCCGGGGTGGCGGAGGAGGCGGGCTTCGCCTACAAGGATCTCGCGGCCGTGGTCGACGTCCTGCACCGGCTGGACATCTCCCGTAAGGTGGTGTCGCTCCGGCCGATCGGAAACATCAAGGGATGAGCCCACGCCAGAGGGAGGCGGACGACATGAAGCTCTTCGAGGTGGGCGACGTGGTCAACCATCACGTGGGGGACGCCCAGTGCCCTGAATGCTCCGAGAACTACCCGGAGCCCTGCCGGTGCGGCGGTCTCATGCATGCCAGCGACACCGCCGACGAGGATCCCGACGGCAACGTGGTGATCGTGACGCTCTGCGATCAGTGCGGCCGCACCGAGGACCAGCTCGATGAGGTGTGACGGAGTCGACTAGCACACGGGGAATTCACCGCGGGCGAGGCGGGTGCGGAAGTCCGGGAGCTGCTCGAGCTCGACGTGCAGCTTCTGCCTGATGGCGGCCTCCACGTCGGGCAGGGCCAGGCCGTCGTCGAGCACCACCTGCACGCCGACCCACGGCCGATCGATCGGGTCACCGATCCGGGTGGCCAGGTGCACGTAGACCTCGGCGAGGCCGGGCACCGTCGTGTGGATGCCGTGCGCGAGGTGATGGCTGAGCACGCTGTACACCTTGCCGGCATGCGCCAGCGCGTTCTTGCCCGCCGTGGCCTCGCCGCCGCCCGGCCGCGAGAAGGCGATGAGGCCATTGGCGCGATTGCCGCGTCCGACCTGGCCGGAATCGGCGTCCTCGGCCGAGGTGCCGGTGAGGGTGAGATAGACGCCGTCGGTCCCGCGGCCGGGGACGTCCAGGTTGTTGAGTCGCCAGACGACGTCGAACGGTGTGTCGCGGAACCGCTCGGTCAGCGCCGACAGGATCTCGTCCTTGCGGCGGAAGTACGCCTGCTCCGACGGCGTGGCGTCGGCGAGCAGCGGCATCGCCACGGTGAGGCTCAGCCGGTCGTCCTCGCGCCGGCCGAATACCTTCACGTCGTGACCGGTGTCGGGGAAGGTGCTCTTGAACGCGGGGCCGTTCACGAACGCCTCGACGGCCAGGACGATCTGCTCGGTGGCGCTCAGCGGCGCGTACCCGCTGGCGCCCGACGTGTCGTTGGAGGCGACCTCCGCGCGCGCCCCCGGGGTGAAGATTCCCGTGAGCTCGGCGGAGCCGGGCGCGAGCGCGATGCGCGTGCGCAGGTGCGGCGGCACCCGGGGCAGGTGACGGGCCAGCCAGGCGGCGACGGCCGCGCGCGCCGTCTCCTCGACGGGCAGCTTCTGCCCGGCGGCCTCGAACGTCGCGCGGTCACCGACGATGAGCTCCATCGGGCGCGTCACGTCGCCGCCGCCGAACCACCTGCGGCACTGGCCGGCGACCAGCAGCGCCTTGTCGACGTTGTAGTGGGCGACCGTCCCCAGCCGCTCGAGGTACATGCGGTTGAGGGCGACCGCGATCGCCTCGACCAGCGAATCGCAGATCGTGTCAGGGTGGCCGACGCCCTTGCGCTCGACCATCTCGACGCGGCGCCGGCCCACGGGCCGCTCCGCCAGCGCCTCGACGACGACGGCCGCGAGCCGCGTCACCAGCGGGCCTCGTCGGCCGGCCAACCCTCCGCGCCGATGAGCGGTACGAACGCGACGTCCTCGAGCGGTTCCCGGTCGTAGGCCTCCTCGCTGGTCCGGACGACTCGCACCAGCCGTTGCGAGCGCGTCGCGGGTCCGACCGGCATGACGAGCCGGCCGCCCACGGCCATCTGGCGCAGCAGGGAGCGGGGGACGTCCGGGCCTCCGGCGGTGACGACGATGGCGTCGTACGGCGCGTGCTCCGGCCAGCCGAGCGAGCCGTCGCCGTGCCGGACGTGGACGTTCGCGTAGCCGAGCTCGGCCAGCCGCCGCCGGGCCGATTCCGCCAGCGGCTCGAGACGCTCGATCGTGTAGACCTCGGCGGCGATCAGGGCCAGCACGGCGGCGGCGTAGCCCGAGCCCGTGCCGATCTCCAGCACCCGATCGTCCGGCCGCAGCCGCAGCGCCTCGGTCATCACCGCGACGATGTAGGGCTGGGAGATCGTCTGCCCCTCGCCGATCGGCAGCGGCGTGTCGTCGTAGGCGCGGTGCGCCCGGTCACCGGTGACGAAGTGCTCGCGGGGGACCTTTCGCATGGCGGCGAGGACCGCGGGATCGCGGACGCCCCGCCGGGCGATCTGGACCTCGACCATGTGCTCGCGCGCGTCGATGAAGCTCCGGCTCCAGCGCCGGCCGACGATCTCATCGCGCAGCAGTGCGGCGGCGTACTGGCGGGCGCGCCGGCTGATGTCGCGCTGCTCGTCGGTGCCGTCGGCCAGGATCGAAGACCGGTCGGGCCCGAGCTCGTCGTCGCTCGCGGCCTCGGCGCCGGGCCCGCTCCCCGGGAAGCGTCCGCGGATCATCTCGACGATCGCGGCGGCCGACGCGTCCACGGTCTGGGTGGAGGTGTCGACCCACAGCTCGGGGGCGCGCGCGAACTCGTACTCGACGTTGACGCCGGGAACACGCGCGCCCGTCCGGGTCGCCTGCGCGTAGATGTCGGCCGGTGCGGCGCCGCGAGGCCGCACCGCCTCGCGCCGGCGACACACCTCCAGCGGGCAATGCAGCTGCACCTCGGCGAAGCGCGGCAGCGTGGCCCGCGCGAGATCCCGCCAGGCCCGCCGGTGCGCGGTGGCGTCGAAGATCACCGGGACCCCGGCATCGACGAGGCACGCGCCGATGTAGACCAGGGCCCGGTACGCGGCCTCGCGCTCGGCGTCGGTATACGTCGCCGCCGGCGTGACGACGCGCCGGATCGCGTCGAGCTCGAGGACGCGGACGTGGTCGCCGCCGGCGTGCAGCCTCTCGGCCACCGCCCGCCCGATGACGGACTTGCCACTGCCAGGCAGGCCGGTGATCCACACCGCCCAGCTCATCGTGCCCTCGCGGGGTGGCCATCGACCACCGCCCGGCAGTCCGCCAGGGCCTCGGCGTGGGCCGCCGTGTTGCCGGCCAGGAACGGCGTTGGCGACCCGCCATACGCCGCCGCGGCGGGAGGGAAGACCGGCTGCCCACGTGGATCGGTGATCGTGCCGCCCGCCTCCAGCAGGAGTGCGGCGCCGGCGGCGACGTCCCACAGGCTCGCCGTGTGATCGAGGACCACGTCGAGCGCCCCGAGCGCCGCGTAGGCGAGGTGCAGCGCCACCGAGCCGAAGCCGCGCAGCTTGTAGCGGCGCAGCCAGCCGATCGTCGCTGGAGCGAGCTCGGCATCGAGGGGAACGCGTACGGCCACGTTGGAGGCGGCCGTCAGCGATCGCGCGGGCAGCGTCAGCACCCGACCGTCAGCGACCGCACCGTACCCGCGCATCGCCGAGCAGGTGAAGCCGGTGCTGGGATCGTGAACGACGCCGACGTGAGGCAGGCCATGCCGCAGGAGGCCGATGGACACCGCGAAGCACGGAATGCCGAGCGCGAAGTTGTTCGTGCCGTCGAGTGGATCGACGACCCAGACGAACTCCCGGGCGCCGGGATCGAGGGCCAGACCCTCTTCGGCCACGATCCCGTCGTCGGGAAAGCACTCGCGGATCCGTTCCACGAGCCGCGCCTGGATGGCGACGTCGACGTCGGTGACCCGGTCGCCGGGCCCCTTCCAGTCGACGTGCACCTCGGCGCGCACGGCGGCCACGGCCTGTCGTCCGCCCTGATGAGCCAGAGCGAGGGCCAGCCGCAGTCGAGCATCGCTCGAGGCGAGGCTGTTGATCATCGAGTCATGGTGCCGCAACTCGAATGCCAGCGGCGTCCTGAGCGAAAACAAGGACTTGCCAACGTAGCGCCGATCGAGAGGTGGGGCGTGCGCGCCACGCTGGGGCGCCGGCGGGAGCCGCCGCGACACGCAGCGGACGTGGAGAGTACCCGCCGTGACCAGCGAGGTGGCCACGGCGACGTCGACGGCCCTCCGGCGGGCGATCGTGCCGCTGGCGCTCGGCGTGAGCATCGCGGTGCTCCCGGCTCCGGCCGGTCTGACACCCAACGCATGGCATTTCTTCGCGCTGTTCGTCACGGTGATCGCGGCGCTGGTCACCGAGCCGATCCCCGGCCCCGTGATCGGACTGCTGGGGCGACGGTGGCGGCGCTGCTCGGCCTGGTGGCGCCCGAGCCCTCCGCCTCGATCCGCTGCGGGCACGGTCGGCGCCCTCGCTCCGCTGCCTCTTTTCGCCAAGGTGGTCGGTATCGTCCTGGCGTTCTTCGTGGCCCTCTACATGCTCGCGAGCCTCACCGCGCACACGACGGCGCTGCTGCCGGCGTTCCTCGCCGTCGTCGCCGCGAGCCCCGACCTTCCGCTGCGGCCGCTGTCGCTCCTGCTCTGCTACACGCTCGGGCTGATGGGTGTCCTCACCCCGTACGCCACCGGCTCCGCCCCGATCTACTACTCGAGCGGGTACATCACCCGGCGCGAGTTCTGGAGGCTCGGGGCGATCTTCGGCGCCGTCTACCTGGCGGTCCTGCTGGGGCTCGGGCTTCCTTACCTCATGGTGCTGACCCGGTAGCCGCCGCGCGGCGCGCGCGTGACCCCGTCGGGCAACGCCGCCGGCGCGCTCGCCTGTTCCAGCGCCGTGATGATCTCGTCGCGCACGACCCAGGGGAAGGGCATGCGGCGCCCGTGCAGCCGGGCGCGCACGCCGCGCCCGGACGCGATGGAGCCGATGACCCGACCCGCGATCCGATGCCGGGCCCACGCCCGCAGCAGGCGCGCGGCGCACGCCGCCGGTGCCGCGACCAGCAGGGCACCGGAGCCGATCAGTCCGAGTGGGTCGATGCCGTAGTGACGGCAGATCCGCGCGGTCGGCGGCAGGACGGGGATCCGCTCGAGGTCGACGTCGATCCGCACTCCGGACGCGAACGCGATCTCGTGCAGACCGGCGCGGATCCCGCCTTCGGTCGGATCGTGCATCGCGCGGGCGCCGTGGCGGGCCGCCACGAGGGCCTCGGGCACCACCGAGATCCCCGGCTGGTCTCGCAGTCGTCGAGCCGCGCGGAGCACCGCCGGGGGCAGGGCGCGACCCAGCGCACCGGGACGCTCCTGGGCGAGGACGGCCGTCCCCTCGATGCCGGCGGCCTTGGTCAGGAGCAGGAGATCGCCGGGCCGTGCGCCGGCGGCCGTGATGATGCGGGACGCGAGCAGCGGTCCTTGCATGTCGCCGGCGACGATCGGGCGCGTGACCGCGTCGGTCACCTCCGTGTGGCCGCCCGTCACGGCCACGCCGAGGGCGCGGCAGGCGCCGTCGATGTCGCGGGCGATCGTCATGACGATCGAGGCACGAGTGCCGGGGGGCACGAGGATCGTCGGCTGGAACCAGGCCGGTCGCCCGCCCATCACGGCGACATCGTTGGCGTTGACCTGCACGACGTACCAGCCGACCCGGTGGGCGGTGAAGGTCACGGGATCACTCTTCAAGATGAGCCGGTGCCGCCCCAGGGTGACCACGGCGGCGTCGACGCCGCAGCCCGGCCCGACGAGCACCCGCCGGTCCGGCGCGCCGCGCCAGCGGAGGAGCCGCTCGAGCAACCGTGGCGGCAGCTTGCCGGTGCGCAGACCAGTCGTCGTCACGGTCCTCGCCCCGTGCATGGCTGATGCCTCGCGGCCGGCGTCGATACGCACCGAGCTCGGCCAGGAGAATCGAGCGCTTGTCGCGATGGGGCGACGTCTGCGCCGCCGGGGCTGGCGAGAACACGCCGCCCCATGTGGGGTATCGCTGACCCAGCGCGGCGGCCTGTCGCCGGGATCGGTAGTCCTCGTCCACGCGCGTGGCCTCGCTGTGCGAGATTGGGCCGCGTGGCATCGGCGATGCACCGCTGTCGCGGCTGACGCCTAGGGCACTTCGCAGGAGGACCACGACGTGGCAGCTTCATACGATGACATCGCCGCGCAGCTCGATCGCCTGGAACGTCTACCCGCGGCCCATCCCGGAGTCGTCAGCGTGTACCTGAACACGCGGTGGTCGGACGAGCACCAGCGCGATCGGACCCGCGTCTTCTTGACCGGCGAGCTCCGCCGGGCCCGACAGGCCGGTGGGGCGGAGCCCGAGGATCTCGACTGGGTCGAGCGAGAGGGTGACATGCTCGTTGCCCAGGCCGAGCGGCCGGAGGCCAAGGGCGTCGCGATGTTCGCCTGCCGGGCCCTGGGCCTGCGCGAGATGATCCCGGTCCGCGTGCCGTTTCACGAGCGCTTCGTCGTGGCGGAGCGGCCCGATCTCGGCGCGCTCGTCGAGCTCCTCGACGAGCACCCCTCGGCGATCGTCGTCTTCGTCGACGGCGAGAGTGCGCGGCTGTTCCCGCTTCATCCGAGCGGGCCCGGCGCCGAGGTGGCCCTCGAACGGGACGTGCCTGGTCGCCATACCCGAGGGGGCTGGGCCCAGCTCGCACAGTCACGCTATGCACGGCACATCGAGACCCACCGCGATCGACACCTCGAGGCGGTCGCGGAGGCGGTCACCCAGCTCGTCGACACGCAGGCGATCGGTCGCATCCTTCTGGCCGGTCACGAGAACGAGCTCTCGGCCTTTCACGATCAGCTCCCGGAGCGGCTGCGGCGGCTCGTGGTGGGACAGATCCACGCCACCCGCTGGGAGCCGGCGGGCGCGATCCTGCAGCGCGCGACCGAGCGACTCGACTTGCAGGAGCACAGCGACGAGGTCGTCGACGTCGACGACGTCCTGACCGAGGCCGCGAAAGGCGGCCGGGCTGTTGCCGGTCCCGGTACGCTGGAGGCCGCCCGCCGCGGGGCGATCCACCGGCTCTACATCCTGGCCGATCTTCGCCGGCCGGGCCAAGCGTGTGAGCGCTGTGGCGCGCTGCAGGAGACGGGCGAGAGCTGCTGGCTGTGCGGAGGGCCCACGCGCGAGATCGAGCTGGCGGCCGCGGTGGTCGATCGCGTGCAGAAGACCGGAGGCACCGTCGAGACGGTCCTTGCCCACGCGGGCCTGGACGCGGCGGGAGGGCTGGCCGCGCGTCTCCGATACGGGCTGTAGGCCCTGCTACCTCGCGCGATCCAGCTCGTCGCCTTCATGGCGCCAGCCTACGTCGCCAACATGGCGGCGCCGCTGACCAGGTACTGGAGAGGCTGGAATCGGCCGATCAGCCCGCGCTGGCTGGGCAGTCACAAGACTGTCATCGGGTTCGCCGCCGGGCTCCTGGGCGCGCTCGCCACGAGCTTCACGCAGCACGCGATCGGCTGCGACACGCGCATCGTCGACGGCGACCGCTGGGTGGAGCTCGGCCTGCGCTTCGGCCTGGGCGCGATGGTGGGCGACAGCGCGAAGAGCTTCTTCAAGCGGCGCCTGGGAATTCCCCCCGGGCAGCCGTGGCTGCCCTTCGATCAGATCGACTTCGTGCTCGGCGCGTTGATCCTCGTCGCGCCGCGCTCGACCCTCGGTCTCGGTGACGTCGTTCTCGTGCTGGTCCTGAGCTTCGGCGGCCACATCGCCGTCAACCATGCGGCGTACTGGCTGGGCATTCGCGACGTCAGGTGGTGAGCAGCGGACGAGCCGATCAGCGCTGCCGTGACGGCTCGGGGCGCTTGCCCTTGAGGTGCTTGAAGAACTCGATCTGCCGCAGGCGCTTCTCCGCCTCCGCCAGGGTGTCGTAGGTGCCGAACCGGCGCCCGGTCGTTTCGGAGAGCACCACGTACTTGCCGCCCACCCGCTTGATCATTGCCGTGCTCCTTGTCGCGAACGCGGTCACCGATTCCGGTGCATCGATGATGCCGACGTCCCAGCCGCTTCCGCCTCACGGTGATCCGTCACCTCCGAGGTACCCTGTACCCACACGTGTCGCGACGTTGCCCTCTATCGCGGTGCGCTCACGACCGCCCCGGTGACATGGACGGGCTCGGGAGACGGTGCTGTGGCACCCGCGTTGCAAATCTCCGCTGCACAACGCGGGGCGCTGGCGTCAGCGCCGGATGGAGATGTGGCATGTTGTTCAAGAATCGGACCGAAGCCGGCCGGGCGTTGGCGACGGCGGTCGAGACGATCATGGCGCGGCCCTTCATCGTGGCCGCGCTCCCGCGGGGCGGTGTGGAGGTGGCGCTGCCGGTGGCCGAGCGGCTGGCGGTCCCGCTCGCGGTGAGTTACGCGCGCAAGCTCACTGCTCCCCGCGCGCCCGAGCTGGCCTTCGGCGCACTCGACGAGGATGGGCGGACGACCATCGAGCCGTCGACCGTGGCCGCGCTGCAGCTCAGCCCCCTCGACGTGGAGCAGGCGACGGCCCGGGTCGCCGCCGACATCCAGCGTCGCATGGCTCGCTATCGCACGCCGCCGCTCGCACGCTTCCTGCCCGGTGCGGGCGTCATCCTGGTCGATGACGGGCTCGCGACGGCTCTCACCATGCAGGCGGCGGTAGGCTATGCCCGCCGGCATGGCGCCCGCGAGGTCGCCGTTGCGGTGCCGTGCGCCTCCGCGCAGGCCGCCCGGCGGCTCCGCCAAGGGGTGGACCATTTCGTCAGCCTCGTCGTCGACGAGGAGTTCGCGGCCGTCGCGCACTACTACGACGACTTTTCTCCCGTACGGGACGAGGATGTCATGGCGATGCTCGCTCGGGCGGCCGAGCACGTCGCCGGGACGCCACGGAACGCGCGGCCCGACGCCCGGCCGTCGTCGCCGTCCGACGACGAGCGGGCGACCTCTACGGCGTGACCGCGGGGGACGTCCGTCTCGGTGAGAAGACCGATCAGGCGTTGGCCCTCCACGACGGCTGCACCGCCGGCGCGAAGACCCGATCGTCGCTCACTCGTAGAGCGAATCGAGCAGCGCCGCATACCTGGCGGCCACGGCCTTGCGCTTCACCTTCTGGGTCGGCGTCACCTCGCCGGCGGCCTCGGTGAACTCGGCCGGCACGAGGGCAAATCGCTTGACCCTCGCATAGGATTGGACCTCGCCGTTCTTCGCCTCGACGATCTCCGCGACGCGCCTCACGACCCCCGGATGGCGGACGAGCTGCGCGTAGTCACCGTCGAGAATGCCCCGGGCCCGGGCGAACCGCCGAAGCTCCTGCGGACTCACCGCGATGAGGGCGGTAGGATACGGCCGCCGATCGCCGTACACGAGCGCCTGGCTGATGAACGGGTCGCTGCGCAGGAGGTTCTCGAGGTGCTGGGGAGCGATGTTGGCGCCGCCCGAGGTCACGATGAGGTCCTTCTTGCGATCGGTGACGTGGAGGAAGCCGTCCTCGTCGATCCGTCCGATGTCCCCCGTCTTGAACCACCCATCGACGCCGAACGCCTCCGCGGTGGCCTCCGGCCGGTTGAGGTACCCGCGGTGCGCGATGTTTGGCCCGCGCGCGAGGATCTCGCCGTCCGGAGCGATCCGCAGCTCGACGCCGGAAATGGGCGGGCCGACCGACCCGAGCTTGAAGCGATCGATGCGGTTGAAGGTCAGCACCGGGCAGGCTTCGGTGAGCCCGTAGCCTTCCAGGATCAGCACCCCGGCCGCATGGAAGAACTCGGCGAGCTCCTTGCCGAGCGGCGCGCCGCCCGACACGGCGAAGCGCAGGCGGCCACCGAGCGGCTGGCGAAGCCGGGCCAGGACGAGGTGGTCCGCGAGGCGATGCCGAAGACGGAGAGGCGGCGGGACCGGCTCACCGGCGCGCTGCCGCCGTGACGTCTCGGATCCCACGCGCATCGCCCAGGCGAATGCCCGGCGCTCCAGCCAGGTGCCGGCGTCCACGCCGGCCAGGATCGCGGCGTGCAGCTTCTCGAACACGCGGGGGACGGCGAACAGGAAGTGGGGACGCACCTCCAGGAGGTCACTCCGCACCGTCTCCAGACTGGTGGCGAAGGCGGTGACCAGCCCGCGATGCACACCGAGAAAGGCCTCGGCCCGGGCGAAGGAATGGGCGAGCGGAAGGAACAGCAGGTGAACGTCCCTCGGCTGCACGCCGGGGATCCGGGACAGCGCCGCCAGCGTGGCCATGTGGTTGCCGTGGGTCTGCACGACGCCCTTGGGCTCGCCGCCGGTCCCGGAGGTGTAGACGATCGTGGCGACGTCGTCGGGCCCCACCGAGGCCAGGCATTCGGCGAGCCGGCCTCCCAGCGCCTCGTCGCCGGCCCGACCGATCTCGCGCAGCCGGGCCCACGTCAGCACGGACGGATCGTCGCCCTCGTCGCCCTCGATCACCACGATCTCCTGCAGTCGCGGCATCTGGCGGCGGACCGCCAGCGCCTTGGCGAGCTGCGCGCGGTCCTCGACGATCAGCGTCCGCGCATCGGCGTCGTTGACCATGGCGGCGACCTGGGCGGACGTGTACGTCGCGTAGATCGGAACGGTCACGCAGCCGGCGGAGAGGATGGCGAAATCGGTCTGGACCCATTCCGCGCGACTGCCGGAGAGGAGCGCCACGGCCTCCCCTCGTCGGCGGCCCCGGACGAGCAGCCCGAGGGCCAGCTCGCGCACGCGCTCGCCGACCTGTCGCCAGCTCAGCGTGGTCCACGCGGTGCCCTGCTTGACCAGCTGAGCTGGCTGACCGGCGTCGGCGGCAACGCGGGTCCAGAACATCGTGCCGAGCGTGCCGTCGCTTGTCACGGAAGTGCTCGCTCTCGCCGGGGCGCGATGATGCGCCCCGGCGGGGACGGCGCCGTCAGGCGCTGAGCCTGACCTTCAGCTCGTCCTGGAAGTGATGCGCCAGATGGTCCACGATGCGCTTGAGCTCTTCTTCGTCCCGGGCCTTCATGAACGCCCAGATCTCCTGGCACTGGGAGCAGTGCGCCGCATCCTTCTTGAAGGTGTCGTAGCGGTGAAGGCCCTTCGAGAGGATGCTGGCCGTTTCCATCAGGTCGTACGTCGGATTCTTCAGCATGTCGGCCTCCTGTTGTTCTGCGAGGGCAGGCTGTTGTGGTCCGGGCTCCCGTCACGCCGTCTCGGCCAGGCGTCGTGTCTGGTCATCGATGATGCGGTCGGCCGCGCGCAAGCGCGGCGGCGCGATGCCGCGGTGGAGGAAGTCACACAGGATCCGATTGCCAACCGCCCAGCTGTCGGTCGACACCGCGGCGTGGCGCGCGCAGAGCGCGACATTCCCCACCACCCGTTGACCACACACCGAGCAGAGACTCGTCACGATTCCTTCCTGAAGAGTCGGGACCATGGATCTCATGTGGGCCAATGCCGTGCATCAGCGATGCCGGAGCCGGGACACTGGATTCTTCGACCTTTGTCGCCGCGACCCGGGCACCGGGGGCGCGGCGTTGGATTCCCACGTGTCCCAGCCGCGCCACACGGCGCGCGATCGCTCACACCTCGGCCTGGGCCTCGTCCCAGAGCTCTTTCAGGTCCTTTGGGAGCTGCGCCATCACGTCCCGAGCCTCGCCCGGCGAGATCTGTTCCTTGAGTGCGGCGAAGACCGCGAGGGTCATCCAGCGCGCCTCTCGCTTCGAGGGGAGCCCGGCGTCCCGCAGGACGCGCTCGTAGAACTCCTCGCGCTTCATCTTGAGAGGCTCGCGCTCGGCCTCCTCGCCCTCGGCCCAGACCTCCTTCAGCTCCTCGGGAAGCTGCGCAAACACCTGGTCGGCCTCGTCGGTGGTCAGGCGGTCCCGCAGCGCGTGGAGCACGGCGGCCGTTGCGCGCCGCACGAGGGTCCGGTCCTCCTGATGGCCGGTCCTGGCGACGGTGCGATAGAACATCTGAGTCGTCATGGAGTCCTCCCGCATGTGCGATTGCAGTGTCACCGGGAAATGCACGCGCCGTGCCTGGTCTCGACCCCTCGCGCGCGGCCCTGGCACGAAGTCTGCCCATCACACGAAGCAGAACGGATGACCGGCCGTAATCGACGGCGGATTACGCTGGCGGGCGCCCGATCTGGCCGCGGTGCAGGTCAGCGATGCGGCAGTCTTGCCCCAGTGAGGCACGTCTGCCCGCGCGCGACCGCCTCGGGGCGGGCACGGCGGAGAAGGGTGGAGGGCGATGAAACAATCGAAGCGTCGCGGAAAAGGCGGCTCGCGCACCCCCAAGCGTCGGCGTCCGGTGATGGGCGAGGAGGCCCCGGCCGTCGAGCGGCCGGCCGATCCGCTGACCGGCCGCGGCGGAGTCGGACCGGGACTGAGCGCCGGGGACGTGGACGCCGATTGGAAGCGTGGCGAGTCCACGGGAGAGGAGACCGTCGGCGGCAGCGTCGCGACGCCCGACCAGGACGTGGTCGACGAGATCGGCCGCGCGCTCGGCGTCGAGCAGGGATCGGAGGCCGAGGTGACCACGTCCGCGGAGATGCTCGACCGCCGCGACCGGTTCCGCTGGCACCTGCAGCGCGACGCCGAGGCCCACGAGCGCGAGGAGGAGCAACGGCGCAACACGGAGGAGCGGGAGAAGGAAGAAAACCGCTAGGCGCCGCGGGATGACGCCGTGGACGGCAGCGTCACGCTCTTCCTATGCGGCGACGTCATGGTCGGCCGGGGCGTCGATCAGATCCTGAGGTGTCCGAGCGCGCCGGAGATCCACGAGTCCCACGTCCGGGACGCGCGGGAGTACGTCACGCTGGCGGAGGAGGCCAGCGGACCGATGCCGCGCGCGGTCGATCCCGCTTACCTCTGGGGTGATGCGCTGAGCGAGCTGGAGGCTGTCGCCCCGGCCGCCCGCATCGTCAATCTGGAGGTCAGCGTCACCCGCAGCGCCGACTACTGGCCCGACAAGGGCATCAACTACCGCATGCATCCGGCCAACGTGACGTGCCTCACCGCGGCCCGCATCGACGTCTGCGCGCTCGCCAACAACCACGTGCTGGACTACGGCCACTCGGGCCTGGAGGAGACGCTGGCGACGCTGGCGGCGGCCGGCCTGAAGACCGCCGGCGCGGGCGGTAACCTCGCCGGCGCGCAGCGTCCGGCGATCGTCGAACGGCCTGGCGGTCAACGGGTGATCGTCTTGGCCTTCGGCACCGAGACGAGCGGGATCCCGTCGGCCTGGTCGGCGACCGAGTCGCGGCCGGGCGTCGACGTGCTCGAGCACCTGTCCGAGGCGACGGCCCGCGAGATCGTCGAGCGCGCCGGCCGGGTGAAGCGACCGGGCGACGTCGTGGTCGCCTCGATCCACTGGGGTGGCAACTGGGGATACGGGGTGCCTCGCGCCCACGTGCGCTTCGCCCACCGGCTCATCGACGGTGGCGTGGATGTCGTGCACGGCCACTCGTCGCACCATCCACGCCCCATCGAGGTGTATCGCAACAAGCTCGTCCTGTACGGCTGCGGCGACTTCATCAACGACTACGAGGGGATCCCGGGACCCGAGGACTTCAGGGACGACCTGGTGATCATGTACTTCCCGGTCGTGGCGTCGCCCACGGGTCACCTGATCGGGCTGCGGATGGTGCCGATGCGCATCCGGAAGATGCGCCTGGAGCGGACGTCGGCAGAGGAGGCAGAGTGGCTGCGCGACACGCTGACCGCCATCTCGGGCGCGTTCGGATCGCGAGTGGAGATGGCCCCCGACGGCAGCCTGCTCCTCCGCTGGCGGCCCTCGTGACATGGCGGGCCTCTCCTAGTCGGGCTCGAGCACGTCTTGCAGGACCCGGAGCACGTCGATGTAGCTCAGTCATGGCTCTCCTCCCTACGTCCTTCTCGGCATGGACGGTGGGCGACGGTGCCGGCGGCGCGACTGCGCGACTCCGCCCGCCGCGACCACCGACTGGGGGATCGCGAAATCACCGGAGTGCGCGTCGACGAGTCGCTCGAATTCCGACCAGCGCATGCGGATGGCCGAGGCCGGGTCGCCCGCGGGCATCGTCACCTCCGCCACGCCCAGCAGGCTGCGATCGATGAAGGCGCGCAGGCCGTACAGCGCACCGAACGGCGGGATCGATCCCGGCGCACAGTCGGGGACGACCGTCCGGATCTCCTCGACGCTCGCCAACCACACATCGCCGTGGCCGATCAGACCCTTGAGCCGGTCCGAGCACGAAGCGCTGGCCATCCACTGCGAAGGTTCCGAACGGCGGCCCCAGACCGCGATCGAGCGCTCGCAGGGTCGGACGGCCGAGATGCGCGAACACGAGCCGCTTGATGCCGCGGCGCGTGGCCGCCCGTGCGACGGCGTGAACGTCGAGGTGGCCACCGACACCGCCCGCAAAGCGGATCGGGTAGTTCCACGCCGCCGCCTCCGCGAACATGAGATCGGCGCCTCGCGCCCAGCGCGGGAACTCCCGGAACTCCGGAGCCCACACGACCGTCCGCCCCGCCGCCTCGATCCGGTAGCCGCACGTCGGATGATTGGTGTGGACGACCGCGTGGGCGGTGATACGCAGGCCCCGCCGGGCGAACAACCCCGCGAAAACGCCCAGGCCCCGGGCCCGGGCGAGCCTGCGGATCGCGGCGATGAGCTCGCCCTGCGTGTCGGTCACGAGCCAGGCGTCGAGCCGGCCCGCTGGCACCGCGCCGGGCCCACCGTCGATCATGACGCGCACGCCCCGGTGTGCCACCAGGAGCCCCGCCGGGGCGTACCGCGGCGAATTCTGCGCACCGACGCCGAGGGTGACGAGCCGCACGCCATCGATCCTCTCGGCCCGCTCACGCCGCCCGCCGGGCCGCCCGCTCGGCCACCTGGGCCGCCGTCTGGCGCATGAGGAACACGGGCACCCCCGTCCGACGAAGCACCTCTTCCGCCACCGAGCCGGTCCGCCAGCGGCCGAGGCCGCGGCGGCCGTGCGACGTCATGGCGATGAGGTCGGCGCCGGCTTCGACTCCCGCCGCCAGGATCTCGGTCGCCGGCTCGCCGTGCCGGACGGCCGTGTGCACCCGCACCCCGCGGCCGCGGAGCTCGGCGGCCAGCGGCGCCAGGTATTCCATCGCGTCGACCCGGCGGGGCGGCGTGTCCTCCATCTCGCCGGCCGGCAGGACCCGCAGCAGCACGACCGCGACGTCCAGCGGGCCCGCGATCTCGGCGAGGAACGGGATGATCGCCTCGGCTTCGGGAGAACCATCGAGAGGAAGGAGCGCACGCTTGTACACGTCGACCTCCTCGGCTGGCGTTCGCGATTGCAAGGCAGGTGCCGGATCGGCGGCCCGCGGGCAGGCTTCTTGCTCCTCCCACGGTGAGCCCGAGGTGATGCTGCCTGTCGGTCTCTGCGACCCGGCGGTCGGACAAACCCCCCGCGTGCCCATCGGACGCGTCCGGGGGGCGACGGTCTACCGTTACGTCGGTTCCGCTCGTCACCGGACGCCCGTGCTGCTGGTTCCGAACCTCGGCATCGCCGCGCCGTTCATCCTCGACCTGCTCCCCGGCCGGAGCCTCGTCGAGTACCTGCTCGGCCTGGGCTTCGACGTCTATCTCCTCGACTGGTACGTCGGGCCCGATGGTGGCAGCGACCCGACCTTCGACGGCGCGGTCGGCGGGATCCTCCCGCGCGCCTGTCGGATGGTCACCGCCCACGCCGCCACCGATGCGCTCTCGGTGGTCGCCTACTGCATGGGAGCAGCCCTGACACTGGCGTGCTTTGCGTCCGCTCCGCCCTGCCGCCTGCGCAGCCTCGTCACGATGGCGGGGCCCGTCGACTTCGCCCGGGCCGGGCTGTTCACGCGCTGGGTGGACCCCCGCTACTTCGACGTCGACCGGATCGTCGATGTCTTCGGCTGTGCTCCTCCCGCGCTGTTCCAGATCGCCGGGGCGATGCTCCGGCCCACCATGGGTGTCAGCGTCGTGCTCGATCTCCTCGTGCACCTTCACGAGCCGCCGCACCTCGACGAGCTGATGGCCGTCGCGAAGTGGGTGCGGGAGTTCGTGCCGGTGCCGGGAGAGTTCTTCCGGAGCTGGATCCGTCTCTTCTACCGGGACAATCGCCTCTATCGCGGGACCCTGCAGGTCGGCGAGCACCGGGCGCGGCTGGAGACCCTCCGCTGCCCCGTGCTGGTGCTCGCGGCTCATGACGATCCCATCGCGCCGCCGGCCAGCGCCCGCGCGCTCCTGGAGGTGATCGGATCCCGGGACCGGACCTACGTGGAAGTCGCGGGCTCGCACCTGGCCCTGCTCCTCGGCCCCGAGGCAACCGGACGGGCCTGGCCGGCGCTCTCCGCGTGGCTCACGGCGCGCGATGGATCATCTCCTGCATGAGACGCTTCGCCCGGAGCAGCTCGGCCCGTCGCCGCGGCGTGAGCCCGCGCCCCGCTCGATTGATGAAGAACAGCAGCATCCGCAGACCGGACGTGACCCCCTTCGGACTCACGCGCTTGGACGCCAGCCGCCGCGCGATGGTCCGGGCGTCCTTCGTGAACAGGCCGGGGGGCGGCGCCGTCGATACCGTGGTCACGGTGTGGACCCAGCGCCGCCTCGCCCGGGGTTTGCTCGAGACGCGTCGACTCACGGAACGACGCTCGTGCCGTCTCAGCGCCGAGGGCGTGTGAGGCGGTGGCACGGGGCACCGGGGTCACTCGACCCTGGGGAGGAATCCACACCGGCACCCTGCACCGCGCATGTCACCCGGCGGCCAGCCGCCTGAGCGCCGGCACCTGCCTGGCGAGCGCCTTGACGGCGTCGCGGTCGGTGACGATGCCGACGAGCTTGCCGTTGTCGATCACCGGCAGGCTGCCGACGTGCCGCTCGAGCATGAGCGCCGCCGCCTGGGTCACCGCCACGCCGGGCGTCGTGGTGACCGGGCTACAGGTCATGGCGTCCTTGACCCGAAGGTTCTCCAACACGGCGCCGATGCCGCGCAATCGCCGCCGGGCCGCCACCGAAAGGTACTCCTCCAGCGCGGGGGCCAGGGCCGCGCTGCGAAGGTCCCGGTCGGTGATGATGCCGACGCCCGCCCCGTGCTCGTCCACGACGGGCAGGTGGCGGATCTTGCGCTCGACCATGACGTCGATCGCCGCGGCGACCGGCGCCTCGGGCTCGATGCTGAGGGGATTGGCGGTCATGATGTCGCGGAGGCGTTCGAGCGGGATCGGACGCCGACAACCCTCACAGGTGCCGTAGGCGCCCGCCGCCAGGCGGGCCTGAGCGGCGTCGATCTCGTCCAGCTCGTGCTTTTCGCGGCCCTCGAGCCGGGACAGGATCGCGGATGCCGTCTCGGTCACGAGGTCCTCGGGTGGGTTCCCCGGCTGGTGCGCCTCGAGCGTCGCCAGCTCCTCGTCGGTGGTGGCGACCGTCGCATGGATCTCGCGCCGGGCTTGCGCCAGGCGCCTCCGGATCTCCTCGACGTGCTCGCCTGCGATCGCGTTCCGGGCCGTCATGGTTGTCACACCTCCCGCCGTCCGCCGCCGCGCGTGGCGAGCCGCCCGCCCCGCGATCCCATTGCCCTCGGCGCGTTCGGCTCGGCGCGAGCCGTTCCACGTGACGCCGGTGTATCAGCTCGCCGCGGTCGCAACATGGCACTCCTCCACGAAGCCCTGGACCGCGGAGCGCACCGTCTTGTGCAGCTCGGAGAGGCTCGCGGCGGCCAGGGTGCCGACGATCTGGGGGGCGCTCCACGTCAGGGCCAGGGCGGTTCGGCCGGGCGCTCGGGTCAGGGTGACGCCCTGCCACAGTTCCAGACGGATGGTGTACGCATACCGGCCGTCGAGGCGGACCGTCATGACGTCGACGTGCAGCACCGGGGTCCCCGGCACGTCGGCGAACAGGGTCGTCTGCGTGTGGACTCGCATGCCGGCCTCGCGCAGCACCGACTCGACGTGGGCTTGCATGTCGGCCCGGAGGAGCCCGTCCCCTTCCGCATCGGCGTTGATGGGCTCGACCTGCACGTGCACGCCAGTCAGCCCGGCCAGGGTGGCGCGGAACGCCTCGGCGGCGATCGAGCGCCGGTGGCGGGCGGCCTCGAGCAACGCGAGGATCGAGCCCATCCGCTCGCTCACGCCGCCTTGATCTCGATCTTCTTGCCCTTCGTCTCCTTGGCCTTGGGCAGGTGGACCTCCAGCACGCCCTCTTGAAGGTCGCCTTCACCTTGTCGGCCTCGACGCCGGCCGGAAGCGGCAGCGTCCGCGCGAAGACGCCATAGGTACGCTCGCTGAAGTAGTAGTCCTCCTTCTTCTCCTCGGTCTCCTCCTTCCGCTCCCCGCGGATGGTGACCGTCCCGTCCCCGACGGTGACCTCGATGTCCTTCTCGTCGAGACCCGGCAGATCCGCCCGGAGGACGAACTCCTCCTTGTGGTCGATCATGTCGACCGCTGGCGCCCACCCGCGCTCCCGCTCGCCCCACGGCCACGCGGGAATCCGGCCGAACACGTCGTCCATCTCGCGCTCCAACCGCGCGAGCTCGCGGAAGGGGCTTCGCGCCATGAGTCTCGGACGCCAAGCTCCAGTGCCATCGTCTGTCCCTCCTCGACGGCGATCAACGCCGCTCAGTGTTACGAGCCGCAGCGGTGCCCTTTGGCGGGGTCAGGCGGGGCCGGGTGGCCCCCGCCCACTCTGCCTCCGTCCCTGTCGACGGCCCCACGATGCTGACGTCATCTTCGTCCTGCCGCTCCGATGCGTCGTCGAGCACGATCCCGGCCAGTCTGTCGTTGCCGGTCCTGTCGCCAGCTCGGGTCACGTGGGGAGCACGAGCTCGAAGCGTTCCCAGGGGATGGCGGTCCAGGTCTCCGTGTGGGCGTGCCCGTAGGACCGGATGATGGCCACGACCTTCGAGGCCGTGATCTCGTCCGGCGCCTCGAAGATGTCGAGGTAGTCGTGGGGCCCGAGAATCGCGTAATTCGCCACCCACTTCACCTGGGGACATTCCTTGCGGATGTGGTCGGCGACGGCACGTTCCAGGCGCTTGAGCTCGCCGGGAACCTTCACTGCCTCGGGCGTCAGTCGCGTGAGAACCACGTAGGTCGGCATGGTCGTCCTCCCTCGGGTGGCGTGTGTGCTCTCGCTCGCACGTTCGATGCCCTCGATCATCCGAGCAGCGCCTCGAGCCCCGCGCGATCGAGCGTGCGGACGCCGAGCCGCCGCGCCTTCTCGAGCTTCCGCCCCGGCCCCTCCCCGACCACGACGTAGTCGGTGCGCGGCGACACCGTGTCGGTGACGCGGCCTCCGCGCGCCTCGATCTGCGCCGCCGCCTCGTCGCGCGTCAGCCCGGCCAGGGCGCCGGTCAGCACGAACGTGCGCCCGGCCAGGGGGCCGCTCGCGCGGGACGCGGCCTCGCTCACCGTCAGGCCGGCCGCGCGCAGGCGGCGGAGAACGGCCCGGTTGCCGGTGTCGGCGAAGAACTTCACCACCGACTCCGCGATGGCGGTGCCGATGCCGCGAACACCGGCCAGCGCATCGGTGGAGGCGGCGGCCAGCCGGTCCACGGTCCGGAAATGGTGGGCGAGGAGCCGGGCGACGTGCTCGCCCACCAGCCGGATTCCGAGCGCGTTGAGGAGCCGGGCCAGACCGCGTGCGCGCGAGGCCGCGATGGCGGCGAGGAGATTGCCGGCGGACCGCGAGCCGAAGCCCTCGAGCGCTTCCAGGTCGGCCGCCCGCAGCCGGTAGAGATCGGCGAAGTCGCGCACGAGGCCGCGCTCGACGAGCTGCTCGATGACCGCCTCGCCCAGATGCTCGATGTCCATGGCTCGCCGCGAGCCGAAGTGGCGCAGACGCTCCTTGAGCTGGGCCGGGCACGCGCTGTTGACGCACCGCCAGTACGCCTCGCCCTCGGGCCGCAGTGTGAGGCCGCCGCAGGCCGGGCACCGCCGCGGGAAGCGGAACACGCGGGCGCCCGGGGGCCGCCGGCCGCGCACGACCTGCACGACGTAGGGAATCACGTCGCCGGCGCGCTCGAGCAGCACGACATCCCCCACGCGGACATCCTTGCGGGCGATCTCGTCCTCGTTGTGCAGGCTCACGTTGCGGATGACGACACCGCCGACCTCGACGGGATCGAGGCGGGCGACCGGCGTGAGGATGCCGGTCTTGCCGACCTGGACGTCGATCGCGCGCACGCGGGTGGTGCCCTGGCGGGCCGCGAACTTCAGGGCCATGGCCCAGCGGGGATGGTGGCCGGTCGCGCCCAGACGCCGCTGCTGGGTGAGCGCATCGGCCTTCACGACCATCCCGTCCGCGTCGTAGGCGAGCCGCTCCCGCTCGCGGCCGAGGCGGGCCGCATACGCCAGGACGTCCTCGATTCGCGCCGCGCGCAGATTGCGCGGGTTGACCGGTAGTCCGGCCGCCCGGCACGCGGCCAGCGACCGCCAGTGCGAGTCGAAGCCGGGGCCGCTGGCGTAGCTCACGTGATAGGCGAGGAAGTCGAGCGGGCGCCGCGCGGTCACCGTCGCATCCTTCTGGCGCAGCGATCCGGCCGCCGCGTTGCGCGGATTGGCGAACGTCGGCTCGCCGCGGCGCTGGAGCGCGCGGTTGAGCCGCGCGAACGCCGCGCGCGTCATGAAGACCTCGCCGCGGACCTCGAGCTCGTCGAGACGCGCGAAGGCCCCGCGCAGCGTCGCCGGCACGGCGGGCAGCGTGCGCAGGTTGGCGGTGACGTCCTCGCCCGTGCGCCCGTCGCCGCGGGTCGCGCCGCGCACGAGCCGTCCGCGCCGGTAGAGGAGCGCGACGCCGAGGCCGTCGACCTTGGGCTCGCAGACCCAGGTCACCCGCTGGCCAGCCAGCGCCTGCCGGACCCGGCGCTCGAAGTCGCGCACCGCGACCGGATCGCTCGCGCTGTCGAGCGAGAGCATCGCCACCCGGTGCTCGACCGGCCGGAACGCCGGCGCGCCGGCCACGCGCTGGGTCGGACTGTCCGGGGTGACGAGTTCGGGGAACCGGCGCTCGAGCTCGGTCAGCTCGTGGACGAGCGTGTCGTACTCGGCGTCGGAGACCTCCGGCCTCGTCTCCACGTAGTAGAGGCGGTCATGGCGCCGGATGTCGCGGCGCAGGCGCGCGATCCGCCGACCCGCCTCGAGGCGGCTCATCGCCCGTGCCGCTGCGCCCACGTACACAGCTTGCGAGCCGGCCACGTGTTCACGACGCCGGCCTTGCCCACCCAGGCCCGCCGGGCCGTCAGCACGCCGAGCTCCATGAAGCCGAGGTGGTCGAGCATGTGGGTGTCGGTGTCGATCGCCAGCAGGACGCCGCGCTCGTGCGCGCGGCGCGCCTGGACGTCGCCGAGGTCGAGTCGCGTCGGGTAGGCGTTGATCTCGAGCGCCTTGTCGTGGCGCTTGGCCGCCTCGAGCACCCGCTCGAGGTCGAACGCGTAGGGCTCGCGCTCGCCGAGGAGCCGGCCCGAGGGGTGGGCGAGGACGTCCACGTGCGGATTGGCGAGCGCGCGGCACAGGCGCCGCGTCATCTCGGCCCGTGGCTGCTTGAACCGCCCGTGCACGGCGGCGACGACGAGGTCGAGATCGGCCAGCACCGTGTCCGGGTAGTCCATCGAGCCGTCGGGCAGGATGTCGCACTCGGTGCCGGCCAGCACGACGATGTCCGTCGACCTCCGTGCCACCGCCCGGATCTTTGCCACGTGGGCGCGCACCTCCGCGAGCGACAGACCGCCGGCGACGCGCGCGGACCGGCTGTGATCCGAGACGACGACGTACTCGTAGCCGCGCTGGCGGGCGGCGGCGACGAGGGCCTCGATCGTGGCGTGCCCGTCGGAGGCCTTGGTGTGGCAATGGAGGTCGCCGCGGATGTCGTCGAGCGTGACCAGCCCCGGCAGGCGGCCGGCCAGCGCCGCCTCCACCTCGCCGGCGTCCTCTCGCAGCTCGGGCGGGATCCACGGCAGGCCGATGGCCGCGTATACCTCCTCCTCGGTGGCGCCGGCCACGCGCTTGCCGCTCGCGGCGCGGAACAGGCCGTACTCGGAGAGCTTGAAGCCCTTGCGCAGGGCGATCTCGCGGATGCGGATATTGTGTTGCTTGGACCCCGTGAAGTAGAGCAGCGCGGCGCCGAAGCACTCGGGCTCCATCACGCGGAGGTCCACCTGGATGCCCTCGCGGTGGCGGATCGATCCCTTGGTGGCGCCGTGCTCGAGCACCTCGGCGACGTCGGGGAGCGCGACGAACACGTCCATCACGGCGCGCGGGTGATCGGAGGTGACGAGCAGGTCGATGTCGCCGACCGTCTCGCGGCCGCGACGGATGGAGCCGGCCACGGCCATCTCCTTCACGCCGCGCGTGCCTCGCAGCGCCTCGACGAGGGCGCGGCCGATGGGCAGGGCCCGTCCGAGTGGCATCCGGGCCTGGCCGCCACGCACCAGCACGATGCCGTGCAGGATGCTCTCCTCGGTCCTGGCCTGGATGCCGGGCAGCCCGCGCAGTCGTCCGGCCCGCGCGGCCTTCTCCAGCCGGTCCACGTCGGTGATGCCCTTGCCGTAGAGCCGCATGGCCATCTTGGGCCCGATGCCCGGCACGTTCATCAGGGCGACGACTCCGGCCGGGATCTTCTTCGTCGCCCGATCGATGTCGCGGACGTGGCCGGTCTTCAGATACTCGGCGATCTTCCCGGCCAGGTCGGCGCCCACGCCCGGGATCTCGTCCAGCCGATCCTCACGGCTCAGCGTCTGCACGTCCTCGCGAAGCGACTCGAGGTTCTGGGCGGCCCGGCGGTAGGCGCGGATACGGAAGACGTTCTCCTCCTGCAGCTCGAGGACGTCGGCCATGAGGTTGAAGAGTCGCGCCACCTCGAGGTTCTTCATGGGCCGGGCTCGGGCGG
This sequence comes from uncultured Candidatus Rokubacteria bacterium, assembly GCA_963743355.1. GTDB lineage: Bacteria > Methylomirabilota > Methylomirabilia > Rokubacteriales > CSP1-6 > AR5. The sequence continues at coordinate 627,148 of CAVUPM010000001.1, read as the reverse complement.
TGCTCGAAGGAGATCTGGCATGGTGCCTGACCCGGTGCATGGGTGGTGCCCCGCGGCCTCGGGTCCGGTTCGGCCGGGGAAACGCGGCGTTGCGGTCGATTGGCGCCATCAGGGGCCCGCGCGGAAGGTCGGCTCGGGACGGGCGCCGGCGCCTCAGTGGGGCGTCGGATCCTCAGCTGCCAGAGGGAGAGCATGATTCGGTTGACACCCAGCGCCGAGCGGGTCCTGGAGGCACGGTACCTCCGGCGGGACGCGGCCGGCAAGGTGGTCGAAACGCCCCAGGCGCTGCTGCAGCGCGTCGCCGCCACCATCGCCCAGGCCGAGGTCACCTTCGACGGCGCCGGCGCCGCCGAACGCTGGCACGAGACGTTCGAGAACATCATGGCGGCCGGCGACTTCCTGCCGAACTCGCCCGTCCTCATGAACGCCGGCACGCCGCTCGGGCAGCTCGCCGCCTGCTTCGTGCTGCCGGTGCAGGACTCGATGGAATCGATCTTCGACGCGCTCAAGTTCATGGCGCTGCTCCAGCGGGCGGGCGGCGGGACGGGCTTCTCCTTCTCGGCGCTTCGCCCCCGCGGCGACCTCGTCGGCTCGACGGGCGGCGAGGCCTCGGGGCCGGTCTCCTTCATGCGGGTGTTCGACACCGCCACCGAGAACATCAAGCAGGGGGGACGCCGGCGTGGAGCCAACATGGGCGTGCTGCGCGTCGACCATCCGGACATCCTCGAGTTCGTCGACGCCAAGCTCGACGGCCGCACCCTGCAGAACTTCAACCTGTCGGTCGGCGCCACCGACGACTTCATGCGCGCGGTCGAGGCGGGCCGGCCCTACGACCTCATCCACCCGGGCCGGCGACAGCGCGTGGGCCGGCTGCCCGCCCGCGAGGTGTTCGAGCGTGTCGTCCGGGCCGCCTGGGCCGGCGGCGACCCCGGGATGCTCTTCCTCGACGCCATCAATCGGGCGAACCCGGTGCCGGCGCTCGGGCCGATCGAGGCCACGAACCCCTGCGGCGAGGTCCCGCTGCGGCCCTGGGAGAGCTGCATCCTGGGCTCGATCAACCTGGCCCACGTGGTCACCGGCGGGGCCATCGACTGGGACCGCCTCCGGATGCTCGTTCACACGGGCGTGCGGTTCCTCGACGACGCTGTCGAGGTGAACCGGGACCCCCTGCCGCAGGTCGCCGCCGCCACTCGCGCCGGCCGCAAGATCGGCCTCGGCGTCATGGGCTTTGCCGAGTGCCTGATTCTTCTCGGCGTGGCCTACGACAGCGACGCGGCGTGCGCGTGGGCCGATCGCCTGATGGCGTTCGTCGCGAGCGAGGCGCGCGAGGCGTCACGGCGACTCGCGGGAGAGCGCGGCGTCTTTCCCGACTGGAGTCGCAGCATCTATGCGAGCACCGGCGAGCGCATCCGCAACGCGACCCGGCTGTCGATCGCGCCGACGGGCACGATCAGCATCATCGCGGGGACCAGCGGCGGCATCGAGCCGCTCTTCGCCCTCGCCTACCGTCGCCGGCACGCGCTCGGCGGGGAGCCGCTCGTGGAGATCAACCCGATCTTTCTCCGACACGCTGCGACGCTCGGCCTCGACGCCGGCCGCCTCGTCGACCACGTCCGCGCCGCTGGCCACCTCGGGGGGTTGCCCGGTGTTCCCGACGCGGTCCGGCGGCTGTTCGTCACCGCGACCGAGATCCCCGTCCGCCGGCACCTGGCCATCCAGCAGGCGTTCCAGCGCCACGTGGACAACGCGGTGTCCAAGACGATCAACCTCCCCGTCGACACGGATACCGGATCGGTCGCCGAGGCCTATCTCGAGGGCTGGCGGCTCGGGCTCAAGGGCGTGACGGTCTACCGCGCAGGATCCCGGCGGGGCGAGGTGCTCACGCTGGGGATCGACGAGCCGCTGGAAGCGCGCGAGCTCTTCGCCAAGTGCGATCCCGGCGCCTGCCGGCTCTAGTTGGACACGCCGTGACGCTCCTCGACCTCGCTCGGCTACGGGCGGAGCCGTGGTCGTGCTCGTTACTCGTTACTCCGACGGCTCGTGGCCCGCTTCCATGGCGGCCAGCCGCACGTCGGTCCGGGCGAGCAGCAGCGCGCCCAGGAGGAAGAACGCCACGAGCGAGAGGATCGCGACGCGGTAGCTGCCGCTCAGCTGCAGCGTGAGCCCGAACAGCAGCGGCCCCAGCCAGCTCGTTCCGCGGTCGCTCACCTCGTACAGCGCGTAGTACTCGGCTTCCCGACCCGCGGGGATCATCAGCGAGTAGAGGGAGCGGCTGAGGGCCTGGGTGCCGCCGAGGACCAGCGCGATGGCGGCGCCGAGGACGTAGAACCCGCCGACGCCGGCCAGCGCCGCGTAGGCAAACACCAGCGTCGCCGTCCACCCGGCCAGTCCGACGAGCACCGTGCGCTTGGCGCCCACGTGGCGGGCCACGCGCTCGAAGAGCAGCGCGCCGAGGCACGCGATGAATTGCACCATGAGGATCACGGTCGCCAGCGTGGCCATCGAGAGCCCCAGCTCCTCCTGACCGAACTGCGACGCCAGGGTGATCACTGTCTGGATGCCGTCGTTGTACAGCAGGTAGGCGGCGAGGAACCGCAGCGTGTGCCGCCGCCGGCCGATCGCGGCCAGCGTGGCCCACGTCCGCGTGAAGCCGATCCTGACGTATCCCTCGACCCTCGGCGACGGCGGCGTGACGGCCCGGGTCTTCAGCGCGGCGAGCGGGAACACCGTGGCGATGGCCCACCACATGCCGGCGGACGCCAGGCTGATGCGGACCGCCTGGTCGATGCCGAGCCCGAGGCTGGCGGCGCGGGCCACGAGCCAGAGGTTCAGCGCGAGGAGCAGGCCGCCGCCGAGGTACCCGACCGCCCAGCCGCGCGAGGAGACCGCGTCGCGCTCGGCCGGAGTCGCGAGCTCGGGCAGGTACGCGTTGTAGACGACGATCGAGGCGCCGAAGCTCACGTTGGCCACCACGAAGAGGAGCCCGCCGAGCAGCCAGCGGTCCCGCTCGACGAAGTAGAGCGCCATCGTGCTCACGGACCCGACGTACGCGAACCCGATCAGCATCCGCTTCTTCCAGCCCGAGAAGTCGGCGACGGCTCCCAGGATCGGCAGCACGGCGACCTGAACCAGGACGGAGAGCGCGACGACGTACGGGAAGAACGATCCCGCGTGCACCGGAACGCCAAGAAAGTACACGAACCCCCGCGCATCGGCCGCGGCCCGGGTCATCGCGGTCAGATGAGGCCCGAGGAACACCGTCACGACCGTCGTGGAGAACGCCGAGTTCCCGAAGTCGTACGCGTACCAGCCAGCGCGCTCCCATCGGCTCGGCCCCGGCGGCGCCGTCACCGTCGGTGCTTCAGCGCCTCGAGAAGCGCGACGGGCCAGACGATGGCGGCGGCCACGACCAGCCAGTCGCCCGCCGCCAGCGGCACGGTGCCGAGCAGCCGGGTGAGCGGCGCCCACGATACGGCCCACCACTGCACGGCGACCAGCGCGGCCAGCGCCATCCAGACGAGGTGATTCGGTGGCAGCCGCCACCAGTACGCCTTGGTGGAGCGGCAGTGCAGTGCCTGCAATGGATGGATGAGGACGAGGGCGACGAAGGCCACGGTGTGGGCGCGCGGGCCCGGGCTCGTCTGGAGCACCACCCAGACGGGCAGGATGTCGGTCACGAGATTGACCCACAGGATCTGCAGGGGGGCCAGGGGGCTCGGCAACCCGGCGACGATCGCCGCGAAGACGACGAGGATCTCCGACAGGTTGCAGGAGAAGAGGAAGTGGATCGCCGCGGCCCTCGCCACGTCCGTGCCGTGGCGTCCCATCGCGATGCCGATGTCCGCGCGGGCCAGTGCCGGCGCGTCGTTCACGCCGTCGCCGGTCATCGCGACGATCTCGCCCCGGGCCTGCAGCATCGTGATCAATTCCAGCTTGCCCTCCGGCGTCACCCGGCTGCGGATCGCCTCGGGTGTGAGACCGAGCTGGCGTCCGACGGCCTCGGCGGTGGAGCGCTGATCACCCGTGAGCATCATGGTCGCGATGCCCGCCTCGCCACGGCCAGGACGCGGAAGCCCTCGGCGGCGAGGGCGCGATTGTCGTCCTCGAGCTGTCGGCGGGTGTCGTCGTCGAGCGCCGTGCGGCCGCCGTCCGACTGCCGGCGGGTCGACCGCTCGAGCACGACACCGGGCGCGCCCTTCACGAGGAGCGCGCGGCCGCCGTCGGACCGCTCGTGGAACGTCGCCATCATGCGGCTGGCCGCCGAGAACGGCACCTCGCCCCGGCGCGACCACTCCTGCGCCGGAAGCCCTTCAGGGATCGCCGAGACGCGGTCGCCGACCAGGGCGACCAGTTGACCCACGCGCCCGAGCTGCGTCGCCCGCCGGTCGCCGTCACGATCGCTGCGCCGGTGCCGGCGAGCACGGCGGTGCCCAGGTAGACCATCGTCGCGTGTTCGGCCAGCGGAGTGTCGGTCGCGAGGGGCGCGTCCGCGTCCTTGTCGACCGGGAGGCTCTCACCGGTGAGGGCCGCCTCGTCGATTCGCAGTGCCGTGCAGCGGACGAGTCGGCCGTCCGCCGGCACCTGAATGCCCGCCTCCAGCAGGACGAGGTCGCCGGGCACGAGGTCGGCCGCGGGGACGGTCGTCACCTGACCGTCACGCCTCACGCGCGCCTCGGCGACGACGAGCGCGCGCAGGCGCGCCAGCGAGCGACGGGCGCGCCACTCCGTGAGGAAGCCGATGGCGGCGTTGAGGAGCAGCGCCGCCAGGATGACGAGGCCTTCCACCACCTCGCCGAGCCCGATCGCGACCCCGGCGGCGGCGAGCAGCAGCAGCACGACGAGGCTCTCGAACTGCGAAACGGCCAGTCGCCCGAGCGAGATCTCGCGCGCCTGGCCGACCCGGTTGGGCCCGACGCGGGCCAGACGACTCCGCGCCTCCGCGGCGGTCAGGCCGTGCTCGGCGTCGGTCCCGAGCATCGCGGCCACGCGCCTCGCCTCGAGCGCATGCCACGCGGGGACCCCCGGCTCGCCGTGGTCCGCGAGGCTGGTCGCAGCTATGATGTCTCCGCGAGCCCCCATCGCCTTGCGATGAGGGCAATCAGAGTGCCAGCGCCGACGCTCGCAATCTCGCGTGCCTCGCGCCTGGCGAGCTGATGCATCGGTGCCGCAGGGAGGCGCCGATGCCCCACTGGGAACCAGCCGGGGATGCTGAAACGTGGCGGAAACACGGAGCTCGAATGTGGCCATGCCATTGCAGCGTGACCTGCGGTCCGTGATCGATCAGGGAGGTGTGCCGATGGTGCTTCGGAGATCTGCAGTCGTTGTCCTCCTGATGGCGATGCTGCTCACAGCGGCGTGTGCGAAGCGCCCGGCGATGACCCAGGCGGCGGCACCGCCGCCGACCGGGGCGGCCGTGACGGCGCCGCCCCCGGCTCCCGTAGCGCCGCCCGCTGCCCCGGCGCCCGTCGCGCCTCCCGCGCCCGCGCCTCCACCGGTCGTCGCGGCCCCACCGGCCCCCACGCCACCGCCGCGGCCCGCGCCGGCGGAGTTCAAGAGCATACCGGAGCTGCGCGATGTCTTCTTCGACTTCGACAAGGCGACGATCAGGCCGGATGCCGCCGGCACGCTGGACACGAACATCGGCTGGCTGAAGTCGAATCCCGCGGCGCTGATCCTGATCGAGGGCCACTGCGACGAACGCGGGACGAACGCCTACAACCTGGCACTCGGCGAGCGCCGGGCGAAGGCCGCGCAGGAGTATCTGGTGGCGCGCGGCGTGGCTGCGGCGAGGATCACCATCATCAGCTACGGCGAGGAACGACCGGCTTGCACGGCGCTGAACGCGGCCTGCTGGGCGCAGAACCGCCGGGCGCACTTCCTCACGAAGCAGCCGTAGCCGCCGCGGCCCATGCTGCGCGCCGTCGGCTCGCTCGTCGTGATGATCGTCCTGCGGGCACCGGCGGCGGCCGCCGGCGGTACGAAGTACTCGGGGACCGTCGTGGCCATCGACCCGCAACGTGGCGTGATGACCATCGAGGAGGTCGGTCCCGGCACGAGCGGCAAGGCGATCGTGACGCGCCGGACGAGCCCTGGGTGAGTTCGTGACCGCCGAGTGTGTCCTCGAACGGGGCCGGCTCGTCGCCGTGCGGGTCACCCTGGCCGAGCTCGCGCAGCTTCGATCGAGCCCGGGCGGCGATCGCCCCTGACGGACGGCGGTCGGGGACGCCCGCGGTGCCAGCGTCCCGAGGCGTGATCGCGGTCCTGCTGGCGACCCTCGCGGTGGGGATCGCGCCGGCTGTCTCGTCCGGCCCGACCGCCCGCCCGCTCGACGGTGCTCGGCCCGCGCCGGTCAGCGTGAGGGCCGTCTACCTGAGCTACTACGGAGTCGCCGACGCGACCATCCGCGGTCGCGTCCTCGACCTCCTCGATCGCACCGAGCTCAACGCCGTCGTGATCGACGTGAAGGGCGACCGCGGGTTCATTCCTTACGCGACCTCTGTCGAGCTGGCCGTGCAGGCGGGCGCGCGGGGCCCCGTGCGGTGGAATGGCTTCGACGCCACGCTGGAGCGGCTCAAGACCGACGGTTCGATGAGATCCAGTTCGACTATCTCCGCTTTCCGAGCGACGGAGCCCTCGGCGCCATCCAGTACTCGGCGGCCAGCACGCAGGAGACGCGGACGACGGCGATCGGCCGCTTTCTCGCGGCGGCGCGGCAGGCACTGGGCGGCCACGCCCGCCTGGCCATCGACGTCTTCGGCTACACGGCGTTCAACGACAACGACACCCACGTCGGTCAGCGCATCGAGGATCTCGCCACGCTGGTCGACGTCATCTGTCCGATGGCCTACCCGTCCGCCTATCACGCCGGCATCCCCGGGGTATCGCGCAACCGCTACACCGTCGAGGCGCTGCGCCCTCCGAGCTGACCGGCCTCGCTGGTGGCGATCAGCGCCAGCAGCGCCTCCCGGTCGACGACCTCCTTCTCGACGAGCCGCTTGGCCAGCGCCTCCAGCGTCACCCGCTTGGCGGTCAGCGTCGCCAGGACGCGACCGTGCGCCGTCTCGAGCAGCTTCTGGATCTCGGCGTCGATGACCTCGGCCGTGCGCTCGCTGTACTCCTTGGGGCCGCTGGTGGGCACCTGGAGAAAGGCGGACCGGGGCGGCTCGAACGTGGCCAGCCCCAGCGCCTCGCTCATTCCGTACCGCGTGATCATGTGCCGCGCGATGTCCGTCACTCGCTGGAGATCGTCCTGCGCCCCGGTCGACACGTCACCGAAGATCAGCTCCTCGGCCACCCGGCCGCCGAGCAGGACGTCGAGCCGATCGAGCAGCTCGGCCCGCGTCATCAGATAGCGGTCCTCGGTCGGACGCTGCTGCGTGTACCCGAGCGCCGCCACTCCGCGGGGGATGACCGAGACCTTCTGGACGCGGTCGGCATGGGGCCGTGACTCGGCCACCAGCGCGTGGCCGGCCTCGTGGTAGGCCACGATCTCCTTCTCTCTCGGATTGATGACGCGTGATTTCCGCTCGAGCCCGGCCACCACCCGATCGATGGCCTCATCGAAATCCGTCATGTCGACCGCGTCCTTGCCCTGGCGGGCGGCCCGCAGGGCGGCCTCGTTCACGACGTTGGCGAGGTCGGCGCCGACGAATCCGGGCGTGCGCGCGGCGACCACCGAGAGATCGAGCCCGGGCGCGAGCTTGACCTTGCGGGTGTGGACCTGCAGGATCTTCTCGCGACCGCGCAGGTCGGGGCGGTCGATCACGACCTGACGGTCGAAGCGGCCGGGGCGCAACAGCGCGGGATCGAGGATCTCGGGGCGGTTGGTGGCCGCGAGCAGGATGACGCCCTTCTGGGTGTCGAACCCGTCCATCTCGGCCAGGAGCTGGTTGAGCGTCTGCTCCCGCTCGTCGTGACCGCCGACGAGTGTGCTGACACCCCGGGCCTTGCCGATCGCGTCCAGCTCGTCGATGAAGATGATGCTGGGCGCCTTCTCCTGGGCCTGGGCGAAGAGATCGCGCACCCGCGCCGCGCCGACCCCCACGAACATTTCGACGAAGTCGGAGCCGGTGAGGCTGAAGAACGGCACGCCGGCCTCCCCGGCGACGGCCCGGGCCAGCAGCGTCTTGCCGGTGCCCGGGGCGCCGACGATCAGGACGCCCTTCGGGATCTTGCCGCCGAGGCGTTGATAGCGCTCGGGCGCCTTGAGGAAGTCGACGATCTCCATCAGCTCGCCCCGGGCCTCGTCGATGCCCGCCACGTCGTCGAACGTCACGCCGGTGCTGTGCTGCATGTAGACCTTGGCCTTGCTCTTGCCGATGGCCAGGAGCCCGCCCTGCGGGCCGCCCATGCGCCGCATCACGAACAGCCAGACGCCCATGAACAGCAGCGTGGGCAGGAGCCAGGAGAGCACCGTCGTGATCCACGTCTTGTCCACGCGGCCGGCGAATTTCACGTGGGCCGCCTCCAGCTCGGCGACGAGACCGGGGTCCTCGACCCGGACGGTGACGAAGCGGTAGGTGCCGCCTCCGGATCGCTTCAGCGCCTCGATCTTCTCCTTGGGGAGGATGCCCTCCAGCCCGTCGATGGCGACCGTGCCGGTGATGACCTGCCCATCGAGGATGAGATCGCTGACCTTGCCCTTCTGCAGCAGCGTCTTGAAGTCGCTGTAGGAGATGCTCTCGGGGTGCGGTGCCAGGAGGAACGAGTAGGCCAGCATCAGCGCGAACGCCGCGGCGACGAGGTAGCCGAGAGAGAACTTCTGCCCGGCGCGGTTCATAGTCTGAGGCCCGGCCCGGGGGCCGCCGTCGTCGGCGCCGCCGACTCGAGGCCGATCAGGACCGCCTGTCCCGCCTGGAGATTGCCACGCACGATCTCCGTCGAGGTCCCGTCGGTGATCCCGAGCGTGACCGGCACGGCGATGGGGCGGCCGTCGGCTCCGAGGATCCAGACGACCGGCGTCGTCGAGCCCGGGGCTCCGGACGGCCGGAACCGCAGCGCGGGGTTCGGGACCTTGAGGACGTCGGCCTTCTGTTCCGTCACGAACCGGACGCTGGCGGTCATGCCGGGCACGAGGCGGGCGGCCGGATTGGCGACGGCGACCACGACGGTGTACGTGACGACGTTCTGCGCAACCTGCGGCGCCTTGCGGATCTGCGAGACGGTGCCCGTGAACACCTGGCCCGGAAAGGCGTCGACGGTGAACGTCACCGGCGTCTCGGCTCGCATGCGTCCGATGTCCGCCTCGTCGACGCTGGCCTCCACCTGCATCCGCGTCAGGTCCTGGGCGATCGTGAACAGCGTCGGCGCCTGCAGCGTGGCGGCGACCGTCTGGCCCACGTCGACCGCCCGATTGACGACGACCCCGTCGACCGGAGAGCGGATCGTGGTGTGGTCGAGATTGATCTGCGCCTGGGCCAGCGCCGCCTGCTTCTGCTCGACCTGATCGCGCGTCGTCTGCAGCGCGGCCTTCTGGACGTGGCGCTGGACTTCGGCGGTGCGGATCGCGGAGGCCAGCGCCTGCTCGTGGGCCAGCGCGGAGTCGTGCTGCGCCACCGCGGCGTCGTAGGCGCTCTGGGCGCTGTCGCGGTCGGCCGCGGCGACGAGGCCCCGCTCGAACAGCTCGGCCTGTCGGCCGAGCGTGCGCCGGGCGTCGACGACGCCGACCATGGCCTTCGCCGTCTGCGCCCTGGCCTCGGCGTAGGCCGCCCGCGCGTTGTCGACGCCGGTGTGGGCCTGCTCGACCTGGGCGGCCTGGTTGAGCACGGTGGACTGCGCGGCCTTGACGTCGGCGCGCGCCGAATTGACCGCGGCCTCGAAGAGCGCCGGGTCGATCCGCCCGATGACCTGTCCCTTCCGGACGACCGTGTTGAAGTCGGCGTTCAGCTCCTTGATCGTGCCGGAGACCTGGCTGCCGACCAAGACCATGATCACCGCGTTGAGGTTGCCGGTGGCCGAGACCGAGGCGGTGATCGCGCCGCGCTCCACGGCGGCGGTCCGGTAGGGCGGCGGCGCGCCGGAGCCCGCCAGGTAACGGTACGCGACGCCTCCGACCACGATGGCGGCGGCGCCAAGGGCAACGGCACCCCATCGCGTCCAGCGGCGCCGAGGCACGGGCATGGCCGGAGCCGCGACGGCCGGCGGCGAGTCGGTGTCCGACCCATTGGTGGAGGCCACGTGCGTCTGTTCGGTCTTCATACGCGTGCGGCTCAGGTCAGTGCAACGGCACTGCCGATCGCGAAGGCGAGAGAAAACAGCGCGTTCGAGTGAGCGGCGGTCCCTGCGCATTGGGGCGCCCGCGCGCCGCTGGGGTGCTGGTGCCCCAGCCCCCGGCCCTCATGTGCCTGGATTCTCGGAGATCGTGTCCGGCACGGCGGTTGCCCGGATGGATGGCGATGGCTGAGCCCGTCATCGAGACGCAGGGTCTGTCGAAGGACTACTGGCTGGGTACCCACGTGGTGCACGCGCTGCGCGGCGTGTCGGTCACGGTCGAGGCCGGCGAGCTGGTCGCCATCATGGGGCCATCGGGCTCGGGGAAATCCACACTCATGACGATCCTGGGTTGCCTCGACACCGCCACGAGCGGCCGCTACCTGCTGGAGGGACACGACGTCTCGCGGCTGGACGACGATGCGCTGGCCCGGATCCGGAACGCGAAGATCGGCTTCGTGTTCCAGCAGTTCAACCTGATGCCGCGGATGAGCGCGCTCGCGAACGTGGAGCTCCCGCTCATCTACAGCGATCGACCGGCCAGGGAGCAGCGCCGGACGGCCCGGTCGAAGCTGGAGGCGGTCGGGCTCGGCGACCGCGCCGATCATCGACCCGCCCAGCTCTCGGGCGGTCAGCAGCAGCGGGTGGCGATCGCGCGGGCCCTGGTCAACGACCCGATCCTGTTCCTGGCCGACGAGCCCACCGGCAACCTCGACACCCGGACCAGCGTGGAGATCATGGCCATCTTGCAGGCCCTGAACCGCAGCGGCATCACGATCCTGCTCGTCACCCACGAGGAGGACATCGCGCGGTACACGCGCCGCATCCTGCACTTCCGTGACGGTGAGCTCGTCGAGGACGAGCCCGTCCCCGCCCCGATCGACGCCCGCGTGGTGCTCGCCAGCGGTGCCCGGACCCTGAAGCAGCCGTGAGAGTTCGAGCCACGGCGCACCTGGCCCTCGTCGCCCTGGCGGCCAACACGGTGCGCACGGGGCTCACGATGCTCGGCGTCATCATCGGCGTGGCCGCGGTCGTGACGATGATGGCGGTCGGCGCCGGCGCGCAGGCCCGCGTCGAGGGGCAGATCCGGAGCCTGGGCTCGAACCTGATCATCGTGCTGTCCGGATCGATCACGTCGGGCGGCGTGCGACTCGGAGCCGGCAGCCAGTTGACCGTCACCGAGGACGACGCACGCGCGATGGAGCGCGAGATCGACAGCATCCAGGTGGCCGCACCGATGGTCCGCGGCGGCGTCCAGGTGATCGCGGGGAACGCCAACTGGTCGACGGCGCTCGTCGGGGTGACGCCCGGGTTCCTGGAAGCGCGCGACTGGGAGACGGCGCTCGGCCGGCCGCTCACCCAGGACGACGTGGACGGCGCCGCCAAGGTGATCCTGCTCGGCCAGACCGTGGCGAACAATCTCTTCGGCGGCGCCGATCCGATCGGCCAGGTGGTCCGCGTCAAGAAGGTCCCCCTGACGGTCATCGGCGTGCTCGCCCGCAAGGGCCAGTCCACCCAGGGGCAGGATCAGGACGACACCATCCTGGTCCCGCTCTCGACGGCGAAGAAGAAGGTGCTGGGGACGAGCCAGGCCAACGCCCGGGCGGTCAACGGGATTCTCGTGAAGGTCCGGGAGGCCGGCGCGATGAAGGGCGCCGAGCAGAACATCCGCACGCTGCTGCGCCAGCGCCACCATCTGCAGCCCGGCCAGGACGACGACTTCACGCTCCGGAACCTCGCCGAGATTCTCGAGAGTCAGGAAGCCTCGTCGCGGGTGCTCAGTCTGCTGCTCGCCGCGATCGCCTCCGTGTCCCTCCTGGTCGGCGGGATCGGCATCATGAACATCATGCTGGTGTCGGTCACCGAGCGAACGCGCGAGATCGGCCTGCGCCGCGCCGTCGGCGCCCGCCGCCGCGACATCCTCACGCAGTTCCTCATCGAGGCCGTGACCGTGTCGCTGGCGGGCGGACTCATCGGCATCGCGGTCGGCGTCCTCGGCGCCTGGGCCATCGGCTACTTCGCCGGCTGGCTGGCTCCGATCCAGGCGCGGGCCGTCGTTCCCGCGTTCCTCTTTGCGGGGGCGGTCGGCGTCTTCTTCGGCTTCTATCCGGCTCGCAAGGCGTCCCGCCTGAATCCCATCGACGCGTTACGGTACGAGTAGCGGCGAGGACGAGCACCCCTCACCCGTGAGACGCCGTGGCTCCTCTATCAGGCGGATCGTGAAGACGATCGTCGTTCCATATCCGGGTCTGACGTGCAAATTCCCAGATGCCATCAGCGAGGTTGCCATGCCGCCCACACGCCGAGTCGCGATCGCGATCATGCTGCTGGTCGTCCTCACCATCATCGGTGTGGCCGTTGCCCAGGTCGGCGACGTGCCGGCCGGTGCAGAATCGGACGCTGTCGGCCGCACGCCGCCGCGTCTCAGCTTCGTTGATGGCCAGGTGTCCTTCTGGCGTCCGGGGGCCGAGAAATGGGTCGCCGCGCAGCTCAACACGGCGCTCGCCCCCGGGGACGAGCTCTACACCGGATCCCCGGGCAACCTGGAGCTCCAGATCGGCGCCCGAGCGTACGTGCGGGCCTGGGCCGGCACGCAGGTCGGCATCTCGACCCTGGAGCCGGATTTCGTGCAGCTCAAGGTCACGACCGGCTATGTCTCGATCGACCTCCGCCGGCTGGATCCGGGGCATACGGTCGAGGTGGACACCCCGAACGCGGCCTTCACCATCGAGCACGCCGGCTACTATCGAATCAACGTCGCCGAGAGCCGGACCTCCTTCATCACTCGCCGCAGTGGGCGCGCAACGGTGACGCCCGCGAACGGGACCGCCGCGGCGGTCGCGTCGAGCGAAGAGGTGGTCGTGGAGGGCACGAACGGCACGCAAGTCTCGACATACGTCGCGCCCGAACTCGACGTCTGGGATCGCTGGAACTATGCCCGTACCGAGGCGCTCATCGACTCGCTGAGCAGCCGGTACGTCCCGGCCGACATCTACGGCATCGACGACCTCGATCACCACGGCTCCTGGCGCGTCGTCGAGACCTACGGATCGGTCTGGGTGCCCACGGGTATGCCGGCCGACTGGGTTCCATACAGCACGGGCAGCTGGACGTGGAATCCGGACTACGGCTGGACCTGGGTGGACGCCGCGCCGTGGGGGTGGGCACCGTATCACTATGGTCGCTGGGTCTACGCGAGCGACTTCTGGGCGTGGGCGCCCGGCCCGATGGTCGTGAGGCCCGTGTACGCGCCGGCCCTCGTCGCCTTCTTCGGTCCGCGCGTCGGCATCAGCATCGGCGTCGGCGGGCCAGCCGTGGGCTGGGTGGCGCTCGGCTGGGGCGAGCCGATCATCCCGTGGTGGGGGCCGGTCGGGTTCATCGGCGCGCCGCGGTGGGTCGGCTGGGGCGGACCGCGAGTCGTCAACAATGTCGTGATCAGCCACACGACGGTCGTCCACGTACACGAGATCAACGTCTATCGAAACGTGGGGGTGCGGCACGGCGTCACGGTGATTCCGCGTGATCGCTTCGGCCACGGGCCCGTGCCCCATGCGCGCGCGACCTTAGCCCCGAGCCAGTTCGAGCCGATCCACGGCAAGCTCGACATCGCGCCGGCGCGGGCGAGCCTGGTCCCCGACAGCGTTCGTGGCGTGCGCCCGCCCGAGGCGGCTCTGCGACGGCCGGTCGTCGCGACACGAGCGCCGGAGGATCCAGCGCGGTGGCTCAAGCCGCACGGTATTCCCGAGCCGGCGAAGACGCCCGCCACGTCACCGCGGCTGGTCCCGACGCCGCCACGCGCCGGCGGCGTGGCGAGTCCCCCTCGCCCGCCGTTCGGCGCCAGCAAGATCGAGCGTCCGCGGTCGGCGCCGCCTCCACGCCCGGACCGAGCGCAGCCACCGGGGCCGACCCCGCCGGTAAGAGCCACTGCGCCTCGCGTTCCGGCGCCGGCCTCTCCACCGACGGCGGGCGGCCAGGCGCGGCCGACACCGACGGTGCCGCGCGCCGAGCCTGGACCGACCGCGCCGGCACCCCGAGCGCAGGCGCCCCCCTCCCGGTCACGCACCCTGCCGGGAGAGCCTGCGAACCGTCTCTTCCCCGGCCGATCGCCGCAGACGCCGGGGCGTGCCGCGCCACCCTCGGTCAGGGCACCGAGCGCGGGGTCTCCCGCGCCAGCGCCGCGTCAGCAACCCCACCGCGCCGAGCCGGGCCAGTGATCGAGGGCGAGCACGCTCAACGCCACTCACGAGCCGATCGCCCTGTGCGTCGACTGGCTACCCCATCGTCACCTGGACCTCGTGGATGCGGCCGTCCGGAGGCGCGGCAGGCCTGCCGGGGCGCACGTGCCTCGTTGGGGTGCGAATTTCTGCCTCAGTCGGGGGGGCCGCGGAGGCTCGGGGCCGGCGGTTCAGTGGGACGGCTCGACGCTGACGGAGGCTCTATGTGGCGCTACAAGCTCGTGCCGATGGGGCGTCCGGGTCCGGAGAAATCCCAGATCGAGGCCTCGCGGCGACCTTCGGTTTCACGGCCCACCGATCACCGTCCCCACGCTCCGCGCCTCGTTCATCACCTGGCCCGCCGTCACCGCGGAGGTCGGGTTGATCGGAAGGCCGGCGGCCCGAAGAGCCGCCGCCGTCCATGTATTGCAGGTCCTCAGGAGAAAGTACCTCCCGGGGCCAGATAGAAGCGGCTTCGGGGATAGAGGCCAGGACCGAGCGGGATCGGCTCGCCTGACTCGTCTGTCGCCCACGCGGCGGCAACGAAGTTGGCGAGCGGCCGAAATCCGCGCTCGGAGACGCGGAGCGCGACGACCTCGCGGCCGGCGAAGTATCGATCCGGAGGTCCGTCGAAGGCGACGACGTGCAGCACGGCCGATGTCGACCAGAAGGCGGCCTTCAGCGCCAGCCAGAGTGTGCCTCGCGGCGCCAGGAAGAAGCCGCGATCGCCCCAGCCGACCTCGACGTCCTCGGATCCCGCGAAGTCGCGATGGGTCGGCCACAGGCCGACGGGGATGTCGGCCTGACGGACGACGATCCCCGTGTGCCAGCCGTGATCGGTGACATACACCGGCCGGACGGCCTCGCCTTCTGCCGGCGGGTAGGGCTCCTGAACCGCCCCGGCACAGCCCGCGCAGAGAGCGATGACGTTGGCGAGGTCGGCGTAGCCGCCGAAGCTCCCCACGATCCGGACCTCGGGGGCGTCGGCGGCCGCCAGGAGCGCGGGACCGGCGCCAAAGCTGAAGCCGGCGATCCCCACGGCGTAGCCCCTCGCCGCGAGGTCGCGGAGCGCGGCGCCGATGTCCTCGACCTCGGTGCCGGTCAGCGCGAACTGCACGAGCCCTTCCAGCTCGGGCACGAGAACGAGCTGGGCGTGCTGGCCGAGCAGGCAGGCGAGCCGGACGAGGTCGGGGTGACGGCGACCGGCCCGGGAGAGGCCGTGCACGATCAGGATCGCGGCGCGCGGCTTCGCCGGACGGTAGAGGTCCGCCGGGATCCTTCGGGCGGCGCTCACGTGACGATGTCCTCCCGGACCGGCTCCGCGAGGACCGGCGAGAGCCAGGCCTCGGTGGCCGGAAGCGCGAGACTCAGCGAGAGCATGACGGCGGGCCCGAAGCGCAGCGCGAGGGTCACGACCACCAGACCGGCGGCCACGCCGGTGGCCAAGGCGGAGGCCGGTGCGTCGCCTCATCCCCCCGCCCGTCCGAGGGAGACGCCATGCGACTGAGTCGTGCGCCTTAGCCGAGCTCGCGCAAGCCTCGCCGGAGGGCCTCGTCGTTGCCCGCCGGGGCGGGTCCCGATGCGCGGGACTCTCGTTCCCATGGGCTGCGCCTCAACGCTGGCCGGGGCGGTGAGGCTCCGGGCGAGCTTCACGAGTTCAGCCCGCGTTGCCGCGCAGGCCGGCGAGCCGCGCCAGCAGGGCGCCGGCCAGCGAGATGACCATGATGACGCAGGCGACGACCACCGCCGCCTCCAGCTTGCGCTGGGCGATGTAGTCGAGCTGCAGGATGGACAGCGGCCGGTTGGCGCTGGTCGCCAGCAGGGCGATGGTGCCGATGTTCCGCGCCGCGCCCACGAAGGTGATCATTCCCACCGCCACCACCGTCGGCGCCATCAGCCGCAGCACGATCCGCCGGTACGTGCTCCACCACGACGCCCCGGCGATGCGCGAGGCCTCCTCCAGCTCGGGCCCGAGCTGCATCAACCCACTCTTGATGATCTGCACCCCCAGCGGCATGCCGGCGATCACGCCGGCGACGATCAGCACCGCCATCGTGCCGTAGAGCGGCCGCAGCACCGTCACGTCCAGGAACAGCCACAGCAGGGCCAGGCCCAGGATGATGCCGGGCACCGTGAACGGCAGCCAGGAGATGGCGTCGAGCAGGCGCCGGCCGGCATAGCGCGTCCGCACCACGATGTACGCGATCACCGAATGCACGAGCATGGCCGCCCCGGCCGTACCGCCCGCCAGCACCAGCGTGTTCTTGAGCGAGTGCAGGAACAGCTCGTCGGTCAGGACGGTCTTCCAGTTGTCGAGCGTCCACGGCTGGGGGATGTCGAAGAAGCCGAACAGCTTCATGAAGGTCCCGAGCAGCGCGAGCGCCAGCGGCGCGCCGAGCACGACCACGAGCAGCCCCAGCACGAGCCCGAGCGCCGGCCACCGCCAGCGGCCGAGCGCGTGCGGCCGGTTCTGGAACTGGCCGGTGACCGTCGCGTACCGGCGGCCGCGCGTCAGCCACTGCTGGGCGAGGACGAGCGGCAGCATCGCGGCCAGGATCACCACCGCCAGCGCCGTGGCCGCGTCGTAGCGCGGCACCCGCGTGACGAGCAGGTCGTAGATCATGGTGCTGAACACGAAGAATCGGAACGGGATGCCCAGCACCTGCTCGACCTCGAAGGTCTGCAGCGACACCATCGTGCCCAGCAGCAGCACCGACAGGATGGCCGGCGCCATCATCGGCACGGTGATGCGCAGCGCCGTCCGCAGCGTGCCCGCCCCGGCCACGCGTGAGGCCTCCTCGAACGCCGTGCTCATGTTGCGGAAGGCCGGCACCAGTAAGATCACCTTCACCGTCACCGACCCGGTGATCACGTGGATGAAGACGATGCCCCAGAACGAGTAGATGTTGAAGGGTCGCTCGACGAGCGGGAGCCGGGAGAGCCACGTGTTGAGCAGGCCGTAGTCGGGGTCGAGCAGCAGGATCCAGCTCAGCGTGACGGTGAGGCTGGGCAGGAAGAACGCCGCCCAGAATCCGAACTCGATCCAGTTCCGCCCCGGCAGGTCCGTGCGCGCGATCAGCCACGCGATCAGCACCGCCAGCGGGAGCGACAGGAGCTGGCGGACGAAGGTGACCTTGAGCGTGTTGAGCAGCGCCGTCCGCAGCCCCGGCTCCTCGAACGCCGCCCGCCACCCATCGAGCCCCCAGCGGGCCGGCTCGCCCGGCCCCGCCACCTGGAAGCTCTGCAGCACGACCAGGACGATCGGGTAAACGACGGTGAACGCGACAGCGGCCAGGACGCCAGTGCAGAGCACCGTCTGTCCCTCGAGCCGCAGTGGCCGGCGAACAGCCAGCGTCGGCCCGGCGCTCACGCCGGCCACACGCTCACGCTCTGGGGCGGGAAACCGAGCTGCAGCCTCTGGCCTTGGCGCCACTCGTGGGCGCGAGGCAGGGGCAGCCGGATGCGCAGTTCGCCACCCAGCACCACGCGCGCCTCGAAGCGATCGCCCACGAACAGGACGTCCTCGATCACGCCGGGGAGCGTGTTGCCGTCGGGCCGGGCGGCGTCGTCCGCCGATACCTCGATGTCCTCCGGCCGGATGGCGACGTGCGCTTCGAGGTCGGGGCCCAGCGTGGCGCCCGCCGCGGCCCGCCCGGTGAGGGCGCGCCCGGCCAGCGGCCCGTCCAGCTTCACGGTCAGCGCTCCCGGCTCGCCGCCCGCCACGTGGCCGTGGAGGACGATCGTCTGGCCCAGGAAGTCGCGCACGAAGGCGGAGTCCGGATGCTCGTAGAGGCGGCGCGGCGGCCCCATCTGCTCGACGCGCCCGCGCTGCATCACGGCGATGCGGTCGGAGAGGCTGAGCGCCTCGATCTGGTCGTGGGTGACGAAGAGGACGGTGACGCCGAGCCGGCGCTGGAGCAGCTTCAGCTCCACGCGCATCTGCTCGCGCAGCTTGGCGTCGAGGTTGCTGAACGGCTCGTCCAGCAGCAGGAGATCCGGCTCGTAGACCAGGCTTCGGCAGAGGGCCAGGCGCTGCATCTGGCCGCCGCTCAGTCGCGTGGCCGAGCGCGTCTCCAGACCGCTCAGGCCGACGAGGTCGAGCACGCGCGTCACCTGCTCGCGGACGATCGCGCCCTTGGCGCCGCGCAGCGCCAGCGGATACGCGACGTTTTCGAAGACCGTCATGTGAGGCCAGATCGCGTAGGACTGGAACACCATGCCGAGGTTGCGCTTGTGCGGTGCCACGAACAGCCGCCGCTCCGCCGAGGCGACGACGCGGCCGCGCAGGGTGATCTCGCCGGCGTCGGGCCGCTCGAGGCCGGCCACGAGGCGCAGGACGGTGGTCTTGCCGCAGCCACTCGGCCCAAGAAGCGTGAAGAGCTCGCCCCGGCGGACCTCGAGCGACGCGTTGCTCACCGCCGCCACCGGGCCGAACAGCTTGCTCACGCCGGTGAGCTGAAGAACCGTCTCCCCCGTCGACACTAGCGCCCCCCGAGCTGCCTGGTCGCCAGCCGCGCCCCGTGGACCAGCGCCTCGAGCTTCGCCCACGCGATCTTGAGGTTGGCGATGTCCGACTGCACGGCCCGGTGCCCGACGCATGCCAGCGGCCCGGTGGCGGCGGCGCGGACGGGCGTCATCGTGCCCTGGAAAGAACTGACTATAATCCAGCCCGTGGCGGTTTCTCCTCTCCGCGGCTGTGCTGACGATCCTCCTGGCCTCGCACGCGTGCGCCCCCAATGGTAGCCCCGCGGCCGATCACGCTGGCCGATCTCGTCCAGGCTCACGACCGGGCGAAGATGGACCGCTGGATCGCCGGTCAAGGTCGCCGGTCGTGAGCGGGGGAGTTTCGCGCCGCAGTCTGCTCCGTGGCCTCGCGGGGAGTGCCACCGCCATCGCCGTCGGCGGCAGGGCCGCGCGGGCGGCGGCCGCGACCGAGTGGCATCAGACGGTCGCGGCGGCCAGGAAGGAGGGCAAGGTCGCGGTCAACACGTTCACCGGCCAAGGCTACACGCGAATTTTCAAGCTCTTCAGCCGGGCCCATCCCGAGATCAAGCTCGACCACACGAACCTCGAATCCGCGGACTTCGCGCCCCGCCTCCTCCAGGAGCGCAAGGCCGGCGTCTATACCTGGGACGTCACAACCATCCCCACGAGCACCGCGCTCCAGGTGCTGAAACAGGCCGGGGTCTGGGACCCGATCCGCCCGGCGATCGTCGCGCCCGAGGCCCGGAACGACGCCAACTGGCGTGGCGGTTTCGAGGCCGGCTTTCTCGACCGCGACAGGCTCTCCTACGCCTTCCTGCTCACCCGTTCGCTCGGCGTGTTCGTGAACGTCGATCACGTGAAGGAGGGCGAGCTCCGGAGCGTCAAGGACCTCCTCGCCCCGAAGTGGAAAGGGAAGATCGTCGTCTCCGACCCGCGCGTGATCGGTTCCACCTTCTGGCCGCTGACCGTGGCCCGGCTGAAGCTGGGCGACGGGATTATGAAGCAGCTGCTGGTCGACCAGGAGCCGGTGCTGAGCCGCGACCGCAACCAGCTCAGCGAGTTCATGGTGCGCGGACGGTATCCGGTCGGCATCGGGCTCAACGTCCTCGCCATCCGGGACTTCCAGGCCTACGGCGTCGGCCGGAACGTCAAGACCCTCCAGTTGCCGGAGTTCGACTATCAGTCCTCCGGCAGCGTGGTCTGGCTCCTCAATCGCGCGCCCCACCCGAACGCGGCGAAGGTGTTCATCAACTGGCTGCTGACCAAGCCGGCCCAGGCCGCGTGGGCCAAGGAGCTCCAGACCAACAGCCGCTTCCTCGGCGTGGAGCCTGGCAACCCCGACGCCGTCGTGCCGCCGGGGCTGAGCTCTGACGCAGATCGATTCGGAGGAGATGTTGCCGGAGGTCGTCAAGACCCAGGACATCGCTCGACAGTTGATCCGCTGACGCCGGCCGGGGCTCAGCGGGCCGCCTTCACCTGGTCTTCTCTTGCAGGTAGCGCGCTTGACGGCGGCCGTCTGCTGCGCGCGGCGCTCTGGAAGGCGAGGGGAGATCTCGTGTGGGCGACACGGGCCGTCAGCCGCGTGGGCGGCGCGTTTGCGGTCGGTCTGTTCCTGCGCGAGTGCGCCGCGGGCAGCTATCGGCAGGTGGCGCTCGAACGGGTTCTCGCGCCACTCTTCCCAGTGCTCGAGGGTGATCGTCTCGTTGGCATCATGACCGTGGACCGATTGAAGCAGGTCCCTCGCGAGCGTTGGTCGAAGACCGTTGTCCGGGATGTCATGCTCCCGATGACGGATGCCTTGATGGCGGCGCCCGGCGACTCACTGTGGTCGGCATTCCAGAAGCTGTCACAAAATGGTCTCGGTCGCCTCGCGGTTGTGAGCCCGGTCAACTGGCCCCGAGCAGCGTGCGCAGGCCGTTGCCGCCGCCGAGACGCTGAAGCTTTCGGAGCGCCGCGGTCTCGATCTGACGAATGCGCTCCCGCGTCAGCGCGAAACGCTCGCCAATCTCCTCCAGCGTATGCTCGCGCTCGTTGCCGATCCCGAAGCGCAGGCGGAGGACCTCGCGCTCCTTGTCCGAGAGCACGCCCAGCGCGCGCTCGATCTGGACGGCGAGGTCGTGCCTGACCACGCCGGCGTCGGCCGGTGCGATCTGCGTGTCCTCGAGGAAATCGCCGAGCTCCGCTCCGTTGTCGCCGCCGACCGGCGTCTGCAGAGACATGGTGCGACTCGGCTCCTCCAGGAGCTGGCGGATCTTGGCCGCCGGCATCCGCATGTGCTGGGCCAGCTCCTGGGGCGTTGGCTCGCGCCCCAGGCGGTCGGACAGGGCCCGACGCGTGCGCCCGAGGCGATTCAACGTCTCCACCATGTGAACGGGGATGCGGATCATACGGGCCCGATCGGCGATCCCGCGGGTGATCGACTGGCGGATCCACCACGTTGCGTAGGTCGAGAACTTAAACCCGCGCCGGTACTGGAAGCGATCCACCGCCTTGATGAGCCCGATGTTGCCCTCCTGGATGAGATCGAGGAGGGGGACTCCGCTGCGCCGATACCGCTTGGCGATTGAGACCACCAGGCGCAGGTTTGCCTCGATCATCCGGCGCTTCACCTCGCGCACCAGCCGGTCCTGCACACGGATCGCCGACAGCCTCTCGCGAAAGTCGGCGCGGGGCAGGCCGACCCCGGCCTCCAGCGCGCGCAGTTCCCTCGGCGTTCGCGCCGCGCGCGGTTCGGCTTCGAGGGCCTCGAACTGGTGATCCACGCGCTCGAGCTCGAGCACGAGATTCTCCATGACGGCGGGTTTCAGGCGGAGGGCGGCGACCATGTCGGCCAGGCGCACGCGCTCGACAGGCGCGCCCCGACCCCGGCGACGGGCGCTCGGCATCGCCGCGAGCCGCGTGAGTCGTCCGAGCGCCGTCACGACAGACCGAACCTGGGCCGGCGTCGGTTCCCCCTCCGGGAAGACGATCAGGTCGTCGATCGGGATGGTGTGCGCCCGCACACGCGCCGCGAGATCAGTCACGGACCGCAGCGCGAGAGGGACCGCCGCCAGCTGGCGGCGCAGCTCGGCCTGTCCGTCCTCGATACGCTTGCCGATCTCGATCTCCTGTCCACCCGTTAGAAGCTTGGCCTTGCCGATCTCGTTGAGATAGCGGGCGATCGGGTCTTCCGCGCCGACCGCTTCGGGTTCTTCTGCCTCCGGCTCCTCGAGGGCGTCGAGCAAGCCTGCCGGCGGTGAGGCCTCGAGATCGACGTCCTCGAGGGGCGCCGCCGTCGCCGTTCCCGGCCGATCCGGGTGGGCCGTGCGGACAGGATCGATCAGCGTCGCCGGGGTGTCGGAGCCGCCGCGTAGCTGGAGCGGAAGGCGAAGCTGCGAGGGCGGGATCGTGCCCCAGCAGATGGCCCGCCGACGTTCCTCCTCCGAGTTGTCCTTGCCGATGAGCCTCATGGCTGCACGCTCCCTCGCGGAGACGACGTCATCTCCAGGTCAGCACGTGGGGTGCCTTGCGAGTCGTGGGCGGCGTCACGCCGCGCGGAACGCCGACGATGATCGGAGCGATCGCCGAGACCTCGGCCGGGATGCCGATGTCGGCCTTCACGTCGCGAGTGTTGAGGGCCGGCACCGCGGAGCCGATCACGCAGGTCCCGAGTCCCATCGCACACGCCGCCAGCATCAGATTCGCTGCGGCAAGCCAGCAATCCGCGACCACGAAGGGCCCCACCGTCTTGCCGCAGACCATGGCTCGGTGTGTACGGCCGTCGGGGCTCGCACCGCGGCCTCCAGCAGCCGAGACATGGTCGTCCGGTCGAGGCGCTGCGGCCCATACGAGCGCACCGATCGGCGCGCAGCGATCGCATCCATCACGCTCATGCCGGCCGTGTCGATCATCGCTGGCGGATCAGCGCCCCGATGTCGTCGGGGAGCTGGGCCTCGAATTCAGGAGACCCAGCCGGCCGGGCTCGTTCGAGGAACGACTGCCGGTCCATCGGGACGCGTGCCTCCTTCGACTGATTCTGGACGGTGATGATGAGCAACGACAGTGCCGGACACCGGACCGCATGAATCCGCAGAGTTGTGGTCCAAAGCGGGCGGGACGCTGGGGCATCGGCACGACAGGTGGGGCATCGGCGCACGCGCGCCGACTCCCCGGTGGTGGGTGTGCTCGCCTCCTCGGTGAGCGCCGCGGTATCGACCCAGGTCGATCTTTCGCTCGACGAGACGGATCGCTCTAGCCGTTTGGCAGGGATGTTGCTGGAGACTCGCCGGGAGAAAGCGGCATGGATTGCGCGTGCGGCCATCCGGAGAAGGACAAGGTGCGTGGCGGTCGGTGGCGTGTTCTCAACTGGGCAGGACAAGCAACTCCACGCCCACGTGAGGGCGCGCGGGGAGTGGGCGCCCCCGAGCTCGCCGGGTGAGCGCGCCGCGGCCGACCGGATCGGCGGACGAGGATCGTCTGGCCCGCGCGGCGAGTCCAGACGCGGAGGCCATGCGCCTGCACGCGCTCTGCCGCGGCAAGATGCAGACGTTGCCGAAGTGCCCGATCCGGGGCTTCGAGGATTTCGCGGTGTGGTACTCGCCGGGCGTCGCCGCGCCGTCCCGGGCCATCGCCGCCGATCCCGAGGCAGCCTGGCGTCTCACGAGCAAGGCAAACACGATCGCGATCGTCACCGACGGCACGCGCGTGCTCGGCCTGGGGGACATCGGGCCGCTCGCCGCCCTGCCGGTGATGGAAGGCAAGGCGTTGCTCTTCAAGTACCTCGGCGGGGTCGACGCCGTGCCGATCTGCCTGGCCACGCGCGATCCCGACGAGATCGTCCGCGCGACGGAGCTGTTGCAGCCGGCCTTCGGCGCGATCAATCTCGAGGACATCGCCCAGCCCAAGTGCTTCCGCGTGCTGGATACTCTGCGAGCGCGCTTGCAAATTCCCGTCTGGCACGACGACCAGCAAGGCACGGCGACCGCGCTGCTGGCCGGGCTGCTCAACGCGGCGGCGGTCGTCGGCAAAGACCCACGCCGTATGCGGATCGCCATGGTCGGCATGGGCGCGGCGAACGTCGCCTGCTACCGACTGCTGGTGCACAGCGGCGTCGATCCGGGCGGCATCGTGGCGTGCGACCGCACGGGGATCCTGCACAAGCGCCGCGAGGACCTCGAGCGGCGGAGTGACGAGTACGCCGACAAGTGGCGAGTGTGCCTGGAGAGTAACGCCGACGGTGTGACCGGCGGCCTGCGCGAGGCCCTGCGCGGCGCCGATGCCTGCGTAGCCTTCGCGGGCCCCGGGATCATCGAACCGGCGTGGGTGCGCACGATGGCGCGCGATGCCATCGTCTTCGCCTGCGCCAACCCCGTGCCGGAGATCTGGCCGTGGCAGGCCACCGAGGCCGGCGCCCGCGTCGTCGCCACCGGTCGCAGCGACTTTCCCAATCAGCTCAACAACTCGCTGGTCTTCCCCGGGCTCTTCCGCGGCGTGCTCGACGTGCGGGCGCGCACGGTCTCTGACGAGATGGCCACCGCGGTCGCCCGCGCGCTGTCCGCATTCGCCCGGGCGCGCGGCCTTCGCGAGGACGCCATCCTGCCCCGCATGGACGACTGGGAGGTGCACGTCCGCGTGGCCGTGGCCGCGGCCACCGAAGCGCAGGCCCAGGGCCTCGCCCGGGTCCCGCTCACCACCCATCAGATCGAGACGGGGGCTCGCGCGGTCATGCAGTCAGCGCGTGACGCCACCACCGCGCTGATGCGCGCGGGCCTCATTGCAGCTCCCGGCGCCGAAGGCCGACAGGGAGGTGCGTCATGAGTCGTATGGCGGGCTCGCCTCTTCTCGCGGGCGCTCGCTCAGCGCGGCGAACGGCCTGCCGCACGCCGCCCTCGATCCCGTCGCGAACATCCCCGACCGTTCCCCGACTATAATGTGTGCGCCGTCTCCATCGAGACCCGAGACATGCGTGAGCGGTCGACGCATCTCACCCCCACCCACACGAGGACAGACCCATGGCGATCCGACGGATCCTCTACCCCTCGGACTTTTCGCCGGCGTCACGGCCGGCATTCAAGCGGGCGGTCGAGCTGGCGAGGTCTCTCCGCAGCCAGTTGCTCATCGTGCACGTCATGGGTCCTCTGCCGATCATCGGGGAGGGGTACATCACACCGGAGACCGTGGAGACGCTCCTGCAAAGTCAGCGTCACCTTGCCCAGCGACAGCTGCGCGTGCTCGTGACCAGGGCGAAAGCGGCGGGCGTGCGCGCCTCGGGCCTGCTCGCCGAGACCGGCATGCCGCACGAGCAGATCGTTCGCGTCGCCAGGCGGAAGCGCGCCGACATGATCGTGATGGGCACGCACGGCCGGAGTGGGCTCACGCGCCTCTTGCTGGGGAGTGTCGCCGCCCGCGTGATCGCGACCGCCAAGTGTCCGGTCCTGACGGTTCACGCGTGATATCGGCGGAACAATCGCCGACGGGCCCATGGACCAGAGAAGCGAACGCGTTCGAGGGACGGGTACGGGGAAGTTCGGCCCCGTCGGCCGAGCGCCGCTCGGCGACATGGTCTAGTCGGTCGCCCCGGGGAGTCGTCGATACACCTTGTGTCCTCCCGGCCAGGGCTCGAGTCCTTCCGCCCCTTCCGGTAGCGATTCGCTCGCACCGACCATGAGCGCGCCGCCCGCCACCAGGCGCCGCGCGATGCCCGAGAACGTCTCTCGTTGCAGCTCCTCGTCGAAGTAGGTGAAGACCACGTTACGGCACAGAATGAGGTGGAACGGTCCGTCGGGCATTCGCGTGCGCACGTCCTGGACCTGGAACTCGACGCCGACCCGATAGTCGTCCTCGATCACCAGGGCCGCTGGCGACTCGCGAAATGCCTGCGCGCGCATCGCCGACGGCAGATCTCGCAGGCTGTGGGCCGCATAGCATCCACGCCGGGCGCGCTCGATCGCCCCCCGGTCACAGTCGGTCGCGAGAATCCGGAGAGTCAGCCGAGGAAACCGCGGAGCGACGGCGAGTCTCCAGACGATCGCGACCGTGTACGGCTCTTCCCCGGATGCACAGCCGAGGCTCCAGCCGCGCAACTCGTTCCCGCCCCGGGCCATCGCCAGCCGCCCCAGCTCGGGCAGGACGATGCGCTCGAGATGCTCGAACACCGCCCTGTCCCGGTAGAACCGCGTGAGCGGAATCCGGCAGATCGAGTCCAGGACAGCCCACTCGGTCGGTTCACGCTCGAGGCGGAGCCGGTAGTCGGCGAGCTCGGACAGCCCCAGCTCCGCCATGCGGCCCTCCAGCCGACGATAGATCTGTCGACGGACCCTGCGGAAGCCTCGCCACCGGAGTCGGAGTCTCGGCAGGCACCATTGCAGGAAGCGCACACCCTCGGTGTCTACCACGCGGAGCCCACGCCGAAGGGCGTCGGTGACCCCAGCCGCCTCGTCGGTTGGCTCACGGTGCGCGATCGATCATCCCCTGCATGTGGTCGCCGACCGCCTGCCTCCTTGGCCGAGAACATCATGATGGCGTGGATGAGCGCCTCGAATCGCCCGCGCTCGGACAGCCCCCGCGCGCGATGCGTCGTGGCTACCCCATCGTCACCTGGACCTCGTGGATGCGGCCGTCCGTGAGGCGGGGAAGGATCGGCGGGTCGAGACGCTCGCCGTCCAGGAGCATTCGCTCGACGCCCGAGTTCACGCCGCGTGGGTTGTCCACCTGAATGCGAACGACCGTGGCGCCGTCCCGCCAGACGACCTCGAACCCGGGCCAGGCCGCCGGGATGTGCGGCTCCAGGTGCCAGCCGCCCTCCGAGGGACGCATGCCGAGGATCTTCTCCAGACCCAGGCGGTACGCCCAGGCCGCGGCGCCCGTGTACCAGGTCCAGCCGCCGCGGCCGCTCCACGGCGGCGCCGCGTAGACGTCGGAGGCCAGCACATACGGCTCGGTGCGGTAGCGCGCCGCCGCCTCGAGAGTCAGCGCGCGGCGAATCGGGAGCAGCCGCTGGAACAGGTCCACGGCGTGCTCGACGTCGCCGAGCTCGACCAGCGCCCACAAGGCCCAGATCGCCGCGTGCGTGTACTGCCCGCCGTTTTCCCGGACGCCGGGCGGATAGCCGCGGATGTAGCCGGGATCGTCCGCGCTCTCCGCGAACGGCGGCGCCAGGAGCAGGATGAGGCCCTCCGGCTCCTTCACGAGGCGCTGCACCACTGCCTCCATCGCGGCGGCGGCTCGAGACTTCTCCGCGGCTGACGAGAGCACCGCCCACGACTGGGCCACGGAATCGATCTGGCACTCGGCGCTCTCGGCCGACCCGAGCGGGGTCCTGTCGTCGTAGTACCCCCGCCGATACCAGGCGCCGTCCCAGGCCGTCGCCTCCAGGGCGGCGCGCAGCTCGTCCGCCTGGCGTCGGAACGTCTCCGCACGAACGCGGTCGCCGACGCGCGCAGCCACGCGACCGAAGCGCGTCAGCGTCGCGTGCAGGAACCAGCCGAGCCACACGCTCTCGCCGCGGCCACCGATGCCGACGCGGTTCATCCCGTCGTTCCAGTCGCCGCTGCCGAACAGCGGCAGGCCGTGCGCGCCGGCGGTGCGGCCGCGGTCGATCGCGGCCAGACAGTGGGCGTAGAGCGTCGCGTGATGCTGTCCGGGCTCGAACCGTGCGTACCGCTCGACTTCGTCCGGCTTGAGCGGCTCGCCCGCCAGGAACGGTATCGCCTCCTCGAGGATGGTTTCGTCGCCGGTCGCCTCGACGTAGTGCGCCGTCACGAACGGAAGCCACAATAAATCGTCCGAGCACCGTGTCCGCACGCCGGCGCCGGCCGGCGGATGCCACCAGTGCAGGACGTCCCCGGCCCCGAACTGGTGGCGCGCCGCCTCGAGGATGTGGTCGCGGCAGAGCGCGGGCACGCCATGGACCAGCGCCGCCACGTCCTGTAGCTGGTCGCGAAAGCCGAACGCGCCGCTGGACTGGTAGTAGCCGGTCCGTCCCCAGAACCGGCTGGCCAGCAGCTGGTACAGGAGCCAGCGGTTGAGCATCAGGTCGAGCGCAGGGTCCGGCGTGCGCACCGTGACTGCGCCCAGTCGCGCATCCCACTGCCGGTTCAGCTCGGTCCACGCCGCCTCGACGACGGCGCGGTCACGGTACTTCGTGACGAGGCCCAGCGCCTCGTCACGGCCGGTCGCCTGGCCCAGCATGAAGTGCGCGTGCGCCGTCGCGCCGGGGGCCAGGTCGAGAGAGATCTGCAGCGCTGCGCACGGATCCAGACCGGCGCTGACCGTGCTCGCCAGGCCGATGCGCCGCAGCGCCGCCGGCGCCGCGTAGCTGCCGTGCCGACCGAGGAACTCCAGCCGGTCGGCGGTCAAGCCGTGGAGCCTCGCGCTCGCTGCCACGAATGCGACACGGCCCGCGAAGTCCTCGTTCCACGCGGTCCGTGCGAGCAGCGCTTCGGACGTGGGATCGAATTCCGGGACGACGAACGCCTGGGACAGCTCGCGCGAGGTCCCGAGCACCCACTCGACGTAGTACGTCACCGTGACCCGGCGCGGGCGGTCCAGCCGGTTCGTCAGCTCGAGCTCGACGAGCTTGATGGGCTCGTCGGGCGGCACCCAGAGGCGCACGCCCTGCTCGAGCCCGTGGCTGCGGTGAAGGAACCGTGCGTAGCCGGCGCCGTAGGCCACCTGGTAGGCGCCGGGCGCCGGAGCGGGCCGGGGGGTCGGACTCCACACGGCGCCGGTGTCCTCGTCGCGGAGATACAGCGTCTCCCCCGGCTCGTCGGAAACTGGATCGTTCCGCCATGGCGTCAGCCGGTTCTCGCCGCTGTTTTCCGCCCACGTGTAGCCGCCCCCTGACTCCGATACGACGAACCCCAGGCGCCGATTGGCCACCACGTTGACCCACGGCGCCGGCGTCGACTGCCCCGGCTCGAGATGGATGATGTACTCGCGGCCGTCGGGGGTGAAGCCGCCGAGCCCCTGGTCGAACAGGAGCGCGTCCGGTCGCGGCAGCGTCTCCGGCGTCTCCGTGGGCGGCGAGCTCGGGGCGAGCAGCGGCAGCCTCGCCGGCTCGCCGCCCACGCGAGCGAGTTGCTGCCCGATGCTTCCCTGCGATCCGTCGAGGACCACCCGCGCCGTCGACAGCAGCAGCGTGCGCTCGGCGCCGTCCATCCGGGCAGCACGGATCACGAACACGCCTCCGGGCCGATCGCGAGAGGCCTCGGCGCCGGCCTGGACGAGGGCGCGCTCGACGTGCTCGTCCATCTCGGCCACGTAGCCTTCGGCCCGCTCGTTGAGGATCACCACGTCCACGGAGACGCCGCGGCCCCGCCAGAACCGCTGGGCCCGCAGCACCGATGGCAGGATGGCCGCGTCCTCGGCCGCGCCGATGCGCACCAGTAGGATGGGGAGGTCGCCCGAGATCGCGTGCTTCCACAGGGCGCGCTGACCGAGGTGGTTGAGGGCCAGCGTTGCGGGGGAAGGCCGCAGGGCGTCGTGCGAGCAGAGCAGGAGTGAGAGCAGCGTTGCGGCCGCGGGAAGATCGTGCGGGCTGAGCTCCAGATCGGCCGCCTCGGTCTCGCTGCGGCGGCGCGCCAGCTCGAAGCTCCACTCCAGCGCCGGGAGCGACCGGTAGCGGCGGGCGAGCGCCAGGACGCCCTCGCGCGAGCTGGCGGCGAGCGTGACGAACCCCAGCGATGTGGCGCGATGCCCCGGGAGCTCGACCTCTGCGGACAGCGCCATGATCGGATCGAGCGTCGCGCCCGTCATGCCGGCGCCGAGCGGCCCCGGGCCATCGATCGCGGCCGGCTTCCCAGCCGTCCGCCCGCGTCCCACGAAGCGTTCCCGTGCTGTCTCGTAACCAGCCGGCCGGGCGCGTCCCGCTGGCAGAACCAGCATGTGCGTGAGCCAGGCGTCGGGCTGGCGACCGGAGCGCGGGCGGCGATGAAAGATCAGGGCGTGGAGATCCTCGAGGTACTCGCTCTCCACGAAGAGCTTGCTGAACGCCGGATGCCGTCGGTCCTCGGCGGCATCACCGACGACGACTTCGGCGTAGCTCGTCACCTCCAGTCGTCGCCGGAACGCGGTCTCGTTGCGCACCGTCACCAGCCGCACTTCCACATCGTCGGCCGGCGCCACGCACACCTGCTCGCGAAGCGAGACGCCGTTTACGCGTCGATGCGTCTCGACCATGTGGGCGTGGAACGTCGTCTCGCCCTCGCCGGACGCCAGGGACCAGGCGAGCCGGCGCGCGGGCTCGCGCGCGAAGAGCCGGAATCCCGGGGCAGCGAGGGTGCGGTCAGCCTGCTGGCGGGTCAGGGCCACGGCGCCCCAGCTGCTGGCCCCGCCGCCATCCGAGACGAGTGTGTGATAACGACCGTTGGACAGCACGTGGGCCTGCGGGAAGCCTGCGTCGGGACGGGCCGGCCAGGGCTCGAGTGGCGCGCGCCGCGGCGCCGCCGTGCGCCACGGGCGTTCCGGTGCCAGGCGTGCCCGGGTCATGGGTGCCGCGGTGGCCGGTCGCTCGAAGGCCAGCGCCTCCGTGGTCTGGACCACCGGGTCGGCATGGAAGCGGCGTACCATCGGCCGTCCGCGGAGCAGGTTGTCCACGGCGACCAGGATCATGCCCTGGTGGTGGGCCATGAACGAGCGCACGATCGCGTGGTGCGTGCCCTCGGGAATGCGCGAGGCCGTGAAGTCCACCGCCTCGTAGAGGCCGTATCGACCCACGAGCCCGAGGTGCTCCAGCCGGCCGAGATTCGCCATCACCGCTTCCGGCGCCAACGGCAGCGCGAGCAGGCAGGCATACGGTGCGACAACCACGTCGTCCTCCAGCCCCCGCTTGAACCCGAGGTCGGGAACGCCGAAGGCGCGGTACTGATAGTTGCGGTGGGCGTCGAACCGGTAGTACCCCGACTCCGACATGCCCCACGGGACACCCAGTCGCCCGGCGTAGGCCATCTGGATTCGTACGGCGGTCGCGCACGCCCGACCCATCAGGCTCTCGGGCGCCTCGCGGAGCAACAGCGCTGGCATCAGGTACTCGAACATCGTGCCGCTCCACGACAGCAGCGCGCTGGCACCATCGACGCGGCAGAAGGGGCGGCCGAGGTGGAGCCAGTGCTCCTCGGGCACGTCGCCCTTCGCGATCGCGACGAAGCTGGCCAGCCGGGCCTCGGACGCGAGGAGGTCATAGTGGTGAGCATCCGGGCGATCCGTGGCAACGTCCTGTCCGATATAGAAGAGCCGCCGGCTCTCGTCGTAGAGAAAGGTGAAGTCCATCGCGCCGAAGAGCGCTTCGGTGCGCCCGGCAAGCCCGGTGAGGCTGATGAGGACGGTTCGCGCGGCGTCCTCGGCCCGGGCGATGGCCTCTCGAAGCCCCGCCGCCCAGGTTCGGACGCCGGCCATGCCGGCGGCGTCGACGGGCAAGGCGTCGAGTTGCTTCGCCAGCCGCGACAGGGCGGCGCTGGCGCTCTCGCAGGCCGACGGCAACTCGTGCAGCGGGGGGTCGAGAGAAAGGCATCGCTCGAACTCCTCGCGCGCGCCGCCCTCCACGACGAGCGGCGCGCTCGCGCCCGGCACCCGCCAGGGAAGGTAGAGCTCGATGTCGCGCCGCATGGCCTCGAGGTGCTGGCGCACCTCGGCGGACCAGACGCGGAGCTCGGCGAGCAGGCCCTGGTCGAGTTCCTCGCGGCCCGGTGCGATCGCCGACAGCAGGGTACTGTCGAACTCGGCGCACCCGTGCTCGAGGAGCCGGGCCACGCCGGGTGCCCACGCCCGCCGCTGCCCCTTCAAGGTCGCCGCCTCCTGGCGCGCCCTCGCGACGCAGGCGCGAAGGCCGGCGAATCGCGCCCGGTCCTGCCGTCGAACGCCGCGGTCGATGACCTCGCCCAGGATGTCGAGCGTGTCGAGCAGGCCGTCCCATCGGGCGGGTCCGATGATGGGGGCGTGGACGAGCTCCAGGCATCCCTGCTTCACGGTCAGCAGCGAGGCGGCCAGGTTGCCGCTGTCCACCGTGGAGACATAGCGGGGCGACAGCGGCGTGAGATCGGCGGTGTCGTACCAGTTGTAAAAGTGGCCGCGATGGCGCTCCATCCGCTCGAGGGTATCGATCGTGTTCCCGAGGCGCTGGACGACCGACAGCAGACCCGCATGGCCGAGGTCGTGGGCCGAGAGCGTGGCGAGCTGCAGGAGCCCGATGTTGGTCGGCGAAGTCCGTCGTGCGACCTCTCCCCGCGGCTCCTCCTGGAAGTGGTCGGGTGGAAGCCACTGGTTCTCCGGTCCGACGAACGTGTCGAAGAAGAGCCAGGTGCGCCGTGCCAGGAGACGAAGGCGACGCATCTGATCCTCCGTCAGTGCGAGCGGCCGGTCGGGCCATGCCCGGCCGACGACGTCGGCGATCCCGGGGGCGAGGAGCCAGAGCATCAGGACGCCAAGCGCGGCGGGGAGCGCCGCCGGCCGGCAGATCGCGAGGAGCGCCCCCGTGCCGAGCGCGGCCAGCGGAGCGGCCGCCATCTCACTCCAGAGGGGCCAGCGTGAGCTGGTGCCGCCAAGCATCGAGGCTATCCGCGCCGCCGAGGTCCATTCGAGCAGGTGGTGTTTCCGGTGCAGGCGGACGAGCGCGCGCACAATGGCGTCGCCCAGGACGACCGCGCGGTGCGGCAGTAACGCGACGTGCAGGATCCAGAGCGCCAGGGCGGGTCGGAGCCGGAGCGAGACACCCCGGATGACGGGAGGCAGGGCCGCCACCCGATGGGCCGACAGGAGACCGCCCATCGTTTCGCTGAGCAGCGGCGTCGCCAGCACGAGGACGCCCAACCATGTCCAGATGACGGGCGCGCCGGGGAACAACGCCCACGCGAGAAGCAGGAAGCCGAGCAGCGTGGGAGGAAGCAGGGTGCGTCGCAGGTTGTCGACGATCTTCCAGCGCGAGATCAGCGACAGCCGGTTCGGCCCCCGGCCGCCGGCCGCCAGAGGCACGCGGCGGCCGAGCCAGGGCAACAGTTGCCAGTCTCCACGCGCCCAGCGGTGCAAGCGCCGCCAGTACCGGCGGTAGTCGGCTGGATAGTCCTCGAAGAGCACGACGTCGCTCGCCAGGCCGGCTCTGCCGTGGATGCCCTCGAACAGATCGTGGCTGAGCAGCGTGTTGTCGGGCACGCGTCCCTGCAGGCTGCGCTCGAACGCCACCGGGTCGTAGATCCCCTTGCCGACGTAGATCCCTTCACCGAACAGATCCTGGTAGACGTCCGAGGTCCCGCGGGCGTAGAGGTCGAGGCCCGGGTCTCCCGCGAAGAGCCGGGTGAACTGCGACGCCGCCGCCCCGAACGGCGTCACCTCGACCCGGGGCTGCAGGACCGTGTAGCCGGCGGTCACGCGGCCGGTCGCGGGGTCGAACTCGGCCCGATTGAGGGGGTGGGCGAGGGTCCCGACGAGACGACGGGCGGCACCACGGGGAAGCTCTGTGTCAGCGTCGAGCGTGAGCACGAACCGGATCGAAGGCAAGATGCGCGGATCACCCACGTGGCCGACGAAGGTGGTCGTCTGATCTCCGGCGAGCAGGCGGTTGAACTCGGCCAGCTGACCTCGCTTGCGCTCCCATCCCATCCAGCAGCCCTCGCCGGGGTTCCACAGCCGCTTGCGATGCAGCAGATGAAACGGCCCGGTATCGTGGCCCCCGTATCGCGCATTGAGGGCACGAACGCCCTCCTCGGCGCGCCGGAGCAGGTCGGCGTCGCCCGGCATCGATTCGGCGGCCGCGTCGGCCGGGGTGATCAGCAGCGCGAGATGGAGGTTCGCATCCGCGTTGGCGAGCCAGTGGACCTCGAGCCGGGACACGATCGCGGCGACGTCGTCAGGCGGCGCCAGGAGAACCGGCACGACCACCATGGTCCGGCAGTCGACCGGGATCCCCTTGCGGAAGTCCATCTTGGGCAGGACGCGCACGGGCAGAAGGCTGGTCGTGAGGAGGTTGACGAGGCTGACCGCGATTGTCGTGGCCGGGACGACGGCGAGCGCCACGCCCGCAGCGGCGACCGCGAGGCTCGCGCCGGCCAGGAGCAGTGCCACGCCCAGCCCTGTCACATGCAGCACGGCGACCAGGAGGATGGCTCCGAGGTACCAGGCGGTTGGATGACGCTCGAGCCCCCGCCGCCATCGGGTACTCCAGCGGGAACGATAGCCGACGATCCGCTCGAGGCCGACGACGTCCTGGTCGATGAGGTGGTTGCCGACATGGCGGCTCCGACCCTCGATACTCTCTCGAGACATCCGGACGGCCTCGCGCGCCACCGCGTCCTCCGACCGGCCGCTCCGGGCGGCCAGATCCTCGACGACACCGCGGTAGCGGTCACGCGTGTCGAAATCCATGCTCGGGTAGAGGCCCGCGGGGTCCTCACGCAGGATCCGCTCGGTCTCGCTGACTCGTTCGAAGACGGCTTTCCAGTCGGTCGTCTCCAGCGTGCGCAGGCTGCGGATGCACGCGGGCACGGTCTGGTCGGCCGGCGGCTGCCCCGGACCTTCTGCCCGGAACGCAATGGTGGTGGCGGCCGCCAGGGACTCGAGGAGAACGATGCGGAGCAGCATGGGCAGCGCCCACACCTCGGCGATGGTGAGCGGGCGTCGCGTCTGGAACTCGGCGACGAGGGTCGTGAGCTGCTCGACTTCGACGTGGTACGCGCCGGCCGTGACGATCTCACGAGCCAGCTCGTATGCCACCGGGTACCGGCGCAGCTCACCGTCCGCCAGACGAGGGAGCCGCCGCTCGAACGCAGGCGGGAACTCCTCGCGAACCAGCCGGAAGGCTCTTTCGACGATGTAGTAGTTGTCGAGCAGCCACTCCGCGGCCGGGTGATCCGCCCCCGCGCCCCCCGCGGCGAGTCGGCGAGACGCCGCCGCGAGAGTCCGCTCGGGGCCTCGCAGGCCGTCCACCAGGCGTGGATCTCGACGCCTTGCCGGCGACGGCGCCGTACCCGCCAGGCGCCGAACCTGTTCGCGCACGTCACCAGCACTCACGACGAACGTCCAGGCGTCACCGGGCTCAGTGGCCCGGACGGCTCCGTGCCGCCTCTTCGGCGCGCGTCGGCTCCCGCGCGGCCACGCCGAGATCCTGCAGCACGAGGATCGGCCGGCTGCTTTCCACCAGGAGGCGGGCGCTGACGCTGCCGTAGCGCTCACTCGCATCGGCCGTACGGCCGTGGGCGCACGCCACGATCAGGTCGACGTCGGCCTGTTCCGCCAGCGCCCGGATCGCTGGCGCACGCCGGGACGACACCACGCTTCGCATGCTGATGCGGAGCGCCTGGGCGGTCAGCCGACTCTGCAGCTCACGGAGGTACCGCTCGG
Organism: uncultured Candidatus Rokubacteria bacterium; assembly: GCA_963743355.1. GTDB lineage: Bacteria > Methylomirabilota > Methylomirabilia > Rokubacteriales > CSP1-6 > AR5. Next base: position 591,935 of record CAVUPM010000001.1, on the reverse strand, counting down.
CTTCCACCCGGTTGCGCTCGGTGAGCTGCGAGGCGATGGCGATGTCTTCGGCGGACGGCGGCATGCGTCGCGGCATCTCCGGCTCGGGCACCACGTGGGCGAGGATCAACTCGGCGTCATGCGCGCGCGCGAGAGCGGCGGCGAGTGTCAGGACGGACTCGGCGCGCGGCGAGCAGTCCAGGGGCACGAGGATGCGGCGCAAACGGAGGTCGCCGGCCGGCCGGGCATCGGCGGTGTGGGCGGGGATGACGAGGACCGAGCTGTCCGCACGGGCCACGACCTTCTGGGCGGTACTGCTCAGGACCCAGCCGCTGAGTCCCCCTTCACCGTGGCTCGACAGGACGACGAGATCGGCGTCGTGTCCCCGGGCGAAACTGATGATCTGTTCGGCAGGCCGCCCCTCCAGCAACTCCACGGCCGAGGTCCATCCGCCCGCCTTCAGTTCGCCATCCAGCTTTGCGAGCTGGCTGTGCGCCTCCGCCCTCCGGATCTGCCACTCCACGGCGTCGTGAGCATGGCTCGTCGAGGCCGCAGCGACCGGTGGCTCGAGGATACGGAGTAGCGTGATGCGCGCGGCGAACACCCGGGCCAGTGCGACGGCCCATGGGAGCGTGCACTCTGCGAGGGACGACCCATCCAGCGGCACCAGCAGGTGCCGGATGGTTAGCCCCGGGCACCCGATCTGCTCGCCGCTGGACGGTCCGACCGATACCGTGCTGGATCGCATGGCCGATGCCTCCCCCGGCGTGTCGGGCGTGCAACGGTTCACCACCGGCGGCACGCTCGCTACGGCAGGTACTTGAGGAGTTCTACGCAGCTCGTGCGTTGGAAGTCGCCCGGGCGCTGTCCGCGTCCTTGCACGCGGCTTCCGCCTCGCTCACCACCCTTCGGGCATTGGCCAGGGCGGCCGCGCGACCCTTGACCGCGTTCCGGGGCGCCTGGGCTTCCTGGCCACGCGGGGCCTGAGTTTCCTGGCCGCGAGGGGCCTGGATCTCCTACTCCCGCGGCGCCTGCGTCTCCTGGCCGCGCGCGCCCGCCTGGGACTTGGGCCTCTGTGCCACGGCCGGCTTGGCCGTCAACTGCTCTCTCTCGCTTCCTTCACCGCGGCCGGACAGATCGGCGCCGCGGTACTCATGGCGGGAGCCGCGAGGACCGCGAGGGCAACCGTCACGCAGAGGAGTCGCGATCTCATCTCCGTACTCCGTCGCGGGAGATCTACGAAATTACGAAGCGACGTCGGCACCGTGGCTGCAACGTGCGCGCCAGACTTTCAGCTACGGTTCGTGGCCGAGTTCGCGACATCGAAGGGCAACAGAAGTGGGGCGCCGGAGGGGCAGTGAGGCGGAGATGCCGCCCCCGTTTGATGGTTGATCCGCGACGATGTCGCGAGGATCGGGCAAAGAAAGCGCACGCGATGCGGACTTATCCTTGCAAGGGCCTTGTGGGGCTCCTGCAAACAACACGGAGGTGAGGCGATGCAGACGGAGGCGTGGCCAGGTGACGATGAGGGAGCCGTCGGGAGGCCTCCGGAACCCGTCGTGCAAGCCGAACACCCACAGGATGTGGGCAGCAGCTATCTCGATGCACTACGCGAGCTCCAGCAGCGCGAGGGCGAGGTGCTCCGAATGGTGGCGATGATCCAGCAGGCTGCGAAGTGCCTGGAGCACTGGCAGGCCGTTCACGTCATCCACGCGGGCGCCGGCTTCCCAAAGGAAGTCACGATGGTCGGCCGCTCGATCGACGCCTCGACGTGGCCGACCGCCCGGCAGCTCGCCGACACGCTGGCCGCGTGGCACGAAACTGCCGAGATCGCGCGGACGGCGTGGGCTCGCCTCTCCAGGGAGACGCGCTCCAGCACGCCGCCGCCGCGATAGATTGAGCGGCAAGATTCCCGCCGGTCCGTTCGAGCAGCGGCGCGTGGCATTGCCGCACCACCTGTCGCATCGATGTCCCAAGCTCTCCCTTGTTACGAGCGCAAGTTGTGGGATTCGCTAGTGTGGGATCCGGCACCATCGTTGCTGTCTCGTTGAGCATGGCAAAAACAACCTCTTCGGTACCCACGATCGAGATCGTAGGTCTCGCAATCGCCCCGAAGTTCAGGACCCGTATCGTTCGGCAGATCCGGCACGCGCTCGTCGGCGTCCAGATCAGCCCGGTCCACGTCCGCGTCAGCTTCGCGGATGTCAATGGCCCGAAAGGCGGTCTCGACGTGAGGTGCGCCATCGAGGTGAAGATTCCGCGGACGGCGCCGCTCCACGTCGAGGAGACCGCCGCGAGCGACGTCACCGCCTTCGACCTGAGCGAGGCGGTGATGTCGCGGCAGATCGCGCGGCAGCTCGAACGCAGGCAGGAGAGCGGGCGGCACCCGAAGAAGTACTACGCGGCCCGACGCTTGCAATAGCGCGGCGGCGCCGCCGACCTCGATCGTGCTGTGGAGTGACCCCCCGGTTGGTGCGGGGAGGTGTAGGGCCGCGTGAAGCCCAATGGTCGAGACGCGGGAGAGTCGTCGTGCTCATCCAGGAGCTGACTAGACAGGCGAGTCTGGATCTGCTGGCTCGCACGCACCTCGGTAGACTCGCGTGCGCCCGAGAAGCCCAGCCGTACGTGGTGCCGTACTATTTCGTCTACGACAACGAGTGCCTCTACAGCTTTTCCACGGTCGGACAAAAGATCGAGTGGATGCGAGCCAACCCGCTGGTCTGCGTGGAAGCGGACGAGGTGGTGAGCCCGGAGCAGTGGATGAGCGTCATCGTCTTCGGCCGGTACGAAGAGCTACTCGACACGCCCGAATACCAGGGCGCGCGCGCATTCGCTCACGCCCTGCTGAAACGGCACGCGGTGTGGTGGGAGCCTGCGTACGTGAAGACGGTCATCCACGGCACCGAGCGCCCGCTGGTGCCGGTCTTCTACCGCATTCACAGCCGTCAGATCACCGGCCTCCGGGCCATCCCTGATCAGCCGGTGACGCCTGATACAAGGTGGTCGACGACGACCGACTCGGGCGAAGAGGGTTGGCTGCCACGCCTGCTGCGACAGGTCCGGGGTACGCGCAAGCCATCTCCACGGGCGTAGCCGTCCCATCTCCGGGCGCGCGCCTGGCCGTCGAGCACCGCCGCCAGTCGCGCTCGCGACACGTCAGGCATCGCCGGTACCGGCCCCCTCGGCGGGACGGATCAGCAGCACGGTCGCGGCTGCCTTCCTCAGGAGCTGCTCGGCGACACTCCCGAGCAGCGTTCGCTTCACTCCGTTCCGACACGTCGTCATGACCGCGATGACCTCCGCTCCGAATGCCTCCGCCTCGCGCAGAATTTCTTCCGCGGGCTCGCCGAACCGCACCATGGCCTCCACGGCGACGCCGGTGAACACGGGCTCGAAGCGGCGGAGATGATCGAGATGTTCGGCCTCGACGCGGCTCATCTCCTGATCGGCATACGCCACGGTCTGCCCCTCGGGGCTCACGACCAGCTCGGGGACCGGAGCCACGTGGAGCAGTCGCACCGTGCCGCCGGCCGCGCGGGCTGCGTCGGCCACGATCGCCATTGCGGGCTCGCCCAACGGCCGCCGATCGAGCGGAACGAGGAATCGCTTTGCCATAGATCCCCTCCAGCGCAGCTCCTTCTTGCTGGCCAGACGTCGTCGCAACCCGAGTGCCAGAGCCTTGGTGTGCGAAAACAGGCGGTTCGTCGTGTCGCCTCTCGATGCTCTGGTGGAGCACCGGGGCAGCAAAGTCCCACAGGCATTCCAAGTGAGGCCGCGCGGCCCGACATGGCGGCCGGCCCGAAGGGGTCGCGGTGTGCAACCGCCCGAGATCGCGCACATCACATCTGGCAAGGGCGTTGCTCACGTGGGAAGGGCTGTCCCGGGCCAGGACTGGGGCCGCGGGTACAGGTGATGGTGATGTGTAAGACGCTGAGGGAGACACTTGGCATCGTCGCCACGGTGCTGTCGCTGGCCATTCCAGCCGGGGCCCAGCCGGCGTCGGCGCCGGTCCCGGCGTCGACAGCGCAACCGAGAGAGCCGGGGCGGCCGACTCTGCCGGTCATCGGGACGATCCTCGAACACCGTGTCGCGCTCGACCTGTCGAGCGCTCAGGTCGAGACGCTCGAGCGTCTGAGCCTCGGTCTCGTCCGCGAGGCGATCCGGCGCCAGGCCGACCTGATGATCACTCAAGTCGACCTCGACGCCCTGCTCGATCAGGACCCCGACAAGACGGTCGACGTGGCGGCCGCCGAAGCCAAGCTCCGCGAGATGGGGAGGGTCCGCACGGATCTGCAGCTCGCACTGGTCCGCGCCGTCGAAGCCGCCCGGGCCACGCTGACCCCGGAGCAGCGCTCCAGACTGGCCCCGCTCCTGACCGGCAACGCTGCCGGGAGCGAGTCGGATCCTCCCGACGACCCGCCGGGCCCGGCGCGTACGGCGGGGCTCGCGCCCCCGGGCGCCGGCGCGGCGCATCGACCCCCGCCCGGCGGTGGGACGCCGCATCCGCGCCCGCCCGATGGGCGCCGCGTCGACGGCCGCCGTGATTGGGGCCGGCACGATGGCGGTCGGGCCGTCATCCGGGTCTGGCCCTCGTTCTGGTGGGAGCCGTACTGGTTCTACGCGCCGCCGCCGGTCATCGTTCAGGAGCCGCCGGTGTACGTGCAGCCGCCCACGCAGGCCTACTGGTACTAATGCCAGAGCGCCCAGGCCTACTATCCGTACGTCTCCAGCTGGCCGGAGCCGTGGATCCCGGTGCCGGCGCAATACGAGGCGAGCGCGCGCCGTCGGGCGAGCGTGTCATCGCCGGCAATCTCGGCTTTCCCCGGATCGGGCGACACCGTGAGCTCAAGACAGCGCTCGAGCGGTACTGGGCGGGCCAGAGCTCGGAGGCGGCGCTGCGGGAGGTCGGCCGCGCGGTCCGGCGTGAGAACTGGGCGCTGCAGGTCGAGCTCGGCATCGACCACATCCCGTCGAACGACTTCTCGTTCTACGACCACGTGCTCGACATGGCGACGGTCGTCGGCGCGGTCCCCCGGCGATTTGGTGGTGGTCCTCGCACCGCCAGTGACCTGACGGTCTACTTCGCAATGGCCCGCGGGGAGGCCCCGCTGACGTCGGGGGCGCCCGGCGTCGGCACGCGGCACCCAGCGCCGTTGCGAATGACGAAGTGGTTCGACACCAACTACCATTTCCTCGTCCCGGAGCTCGAGCCGGACGCTGACTTCCAGCTTGCCTCGACCAAGCCGCTCGACGAGTTCCTCGAGGCACAAGCCCTCGGCATCCACACGCGGCCGGTTCTCCTCGGGCCGGTCTCGCTGGCCGTGCTGGGGCGTACGGCCGACCCCGATACCCCACATGGCGCCGACCGCATCGCCCAGGTGGTGGAGCGGCTCCTGCCCGTCTACTGCGATCTGCTGGAGCGCCTGGATCGGGCCGGCGCGGATTGGGTGCAGGTCGACGAGCCTGTCCTCGCCCTGGACCTCGCCCCCGGCGTGCTGCGGACCTTCGCGCCGGCCTACGAGCGCCTCGGCCGGCTGTCCTCACGGCTCCGAATCATGCTCGCCGCCTATTTCGGCGGGCTGGGCCCGAACCTGGCCGTGGCGATGGCACTGCCGATCAGCGCGTTGCATCTCGACCTGGCGCGCGCCCCGGAGGAGCTGGGGTTGGCCCTGGCGCACGCTCCGGCGACGCTGTCGCTCTCCCTGGGCGTGGTGGATGGCCGCAACGTGTGGCGCACGGACCTCGAGCGTGCTCTGAGCATGGTGGAGACCGCCTGTCAGCGGCTCGGGCCCGCTCGGGTCCAGGTCGCGCCATCCTGCTCGCTGCTCCACTGTCCCATCGACCTGGACCTCGAGAGCGGCCTCGACCCCGAGCTGCGCGAGTGGCTGGCCTTCGGTCGTCAGAAGCTCGCCGAGGTGGTCGCCCTCGCCAGGGCCGTGCGCGAGGGTCGCGCTGCCATCCGTGACCTCCTGGCGCGGAGCCGGGCCGCCCTCGAGGGCCGGCGTGCCTCGGCCCGGACGCGGAACGCCGAGGTCCGGGCCCGTCTCGCCGCCGTCACGGACGACATGCAGCGGCGCCGCTCTGCCTATCGCGCTCGGTGCGCGCAACAGCGCGCACGTCTCTCGCTGCCGCTGCTGCCCACCACGACCGTCGGCTCCTTCCCGCAGACGACCCAGCTGCGCAGCATGCGGGCGGCATTCCGCTCGGGTGCACTGACCCAGGCCGAGTACGAGCGCGACCTCCAGGGGGAAATCGAGCGGAGCATACGGGAGCAGGAGGCGATCGGGCTCGACGTGCTCGTCCATGGCGAATTCGAGCGGGCCGACATGGTCGAATACTTCGCCGAGCAGCTGGACGGTTTTTCCCTGACCGGGCACGGCTGGGTGCAGAGCTACGGCTCCCGCTGCGTGAAGCCGCCGATCCTGTACGGCGACGTCGCCCGCCGAGGGCCGATCACGGTGCGCTGGGCGCGCTTTGCCCAGAGCCGAACCGGCAAACCGGTGAAGGGGATGCTCACGGGCCCGGTCACACTGCTCCAGTGGTCGTTCGTGCGCGACGACCAGCCGCGAGCCGCGACGAGCCGGCAGCTCGCGCTCGCGCTGCGCGACGAGGTGGCCGATCTCGAAGCGGCCGGCGTCGCGATCATCCAGATCGACGAGCCCGCGCTCCGCGAGGGACTCCCGCTGCGGCGTGCCGAGTGGGCCGCGCACCTGGACTGGGCGGTCAACGCCTTCCGCCTCACGGCGGCCGGCGCTCGGGACGCCACCCAGATCCACACGCACATGTGCTACTCGGACTTCGACGAGATCATCGAGGCGATCGTTCGCATGGATGCCGATGTGCTGTCGATCGAGGGCGCTCGCTCGGCCATGCGGATTCTGCAGGCGCTTGGCCGCTGCGCCTATCCCAACGAGGTCGGGCCGGGCGTGTACGACATTCATTCGCCACGGGTGCCCACTGCGGACGAGATCGAGCAGCGGCTCGCGGCGGCCCTCGTCGTCCTGCCGCCCGAGCGGCTCTGGGTCAATCCCGACTGTGGGCTGAAGACGCGCCGATGGGACGAGGTCCGGCCGGCGCTCACGGCGATGGTCGCCGCGGCCCGTCGCCTTCGAGCCACGCCGGCCCTGACGGCACGGCCGTGACGGCCGCCGAGGCGGCGATGGCCGGCGGATCGACATCCCCGCGGACCTTCAGTGTCGAGATCTTTCCGCCGAAGACGGCCCCGGGCGTCGAGCGGCTCGAGCGTGAGCTCGCGCAGCTCGCGAGCCTCGCCCCGGCCTATCTCTCCGTCACCTGCGCCCCGGATCCCGAGGCGGGCGATCGCACGTACCGGACGGTCGCCTGGGTCCGCGACCGGCTCGGCGCCGACGTGGACGTGGTCCCGCACGTCATCGCCGCGGAGGCGACGCGGCCCAGCGTCCGCGCGATCCTGGCCAGCTATCGTGCGCTTGGCATCCGCCATCTCGTGGCGATTCGCGGTGACGTGCCGCCCGGCGCCAGCGCGATCGCCGGCGACTTCCCTCATGCCGCCGACCTCATCGCGTTCATCCGCGCCGAGGCCGGTGAGACGTTCCGCATCGAGGCGGCCGCGCACCCCGAGTTCCATCCGGAGGCCTGCAGCGCCGAGGCCGACCTGGCGTACTTCGCGGCCAAGGTCGCGGCGGGGGTCGACTCGGCGCTGACCCAGTACTTCTACAACGCGGATGCCTACTTCAGCTTCGTCGAGTCCTGCGCGCGTCGCGGCCTGGCGCTGCCGATCGTGCCGGGCATCATGCCGATCACCGGCTACGAGCGTCTCGCGCGCTTCTCCGCGTCCGTCGGCGTCGAGATCCCGCGCTGGCTACGTCTGCGCCTCGACGGCCTCGCGAGCCAGCCCGACGCGCTGGCGGCCTTCGGCGTCGACGTCGTCAGCCGGCTCGGCGAGCAGCTCCTCGCGGGCGGCGCGCCGGGGCTGCACTTCTACACCATGAACCGGGCCGAGCCGACGTCGACCCTCTGGAAGCGGCTGGGCCTCGACCGCGGCTCGCCGCGGCAGCCGACATCCCCGCCCACCGTGTAGCGTGGCCGCCGCGCAGCGTGCCGTGTCGATCACCGCGGGTGGAGCACCGCTCGAATCTCAGCCGGTACCTGGGCCTCGAATTCTGCGATCTGTCCCGGCGACAGCGCCGCTTGCAGGACCGAGTAGACGCCCCGGAGCATCGCCTCTGCCTGGGCCGCGTGTGTGCCGAGCGCAGCGGCCACGTGCTGCACGAAGCCGTCGCGGCTCCACGCGAGCGGGGCCGGTCGGGCTTCGGCCAGCAGGGGTGACTTGAGAAAGCCGGGCAGCTGGCTGACGAAGTGCCGTCGCTGAGCGGAGTCGCTGAGCAAGTGCGACAGCACCATGACGATGGCGATCACCCGCCGCTCCGCCTCCTCGCCGATGCCGATGTCGGCGGCCCGGCGCGCCTGGTCGAGGAACGTCTGCCTGTCCATCGCACATCATGGATGAGCAACGTCGATGCCGGATCCCACGGCCCGCCAATGCGGATACTTGCGGGCCTCAGTCCCCGCGCCGCTGGGGCATCGGCACGACACGTGGGGCGCCGGTGCAGCGGCCGAGGCCCCCGGGGGGTGCAGGCGTGAACGTCTCCAGCGGGGTGACGACTGCCAGCGCCGCGCTTCGCTCGAACAGCTCGATCAGGAGGATCTTGTCCGGATGGGTGAGGTCGACCTTCCGGTCGACGAGGTCCACGACGGCGGCGATGACCTCCGGGCTCGGCGGTGAGCCTGTGCTCCGTCGCTCGACGGTGATGCGCCATCGCTCGCCCGGGGCGATGCGGTCTCGCAGCCGTGTCACGGCCTGGCGGAGAGACTCCGTATCGGGCGCGCTCCACACGTCCACGGGGACCCACTTGAAGGTGTAACGGAACACGCCCGGCGCGTCCTGGTGCACAGCGCGCAGCCGGCGGATCACCTCACGCGGATCCAGAGCGGTCCGCACGCTCATCACACCCTGGCGGTCGGTCCGGCTCACCAGCGGAGCGTCGTCGCCCAGCGCCCGCAGTCGGTAGACGATCTCTCGTCGCGCCCGGCCAGGCGCTTTCCATGACGTCGACACGAGGAGATTGGCATCCATCAGCCAACTCTATTGCAGGCTACTGCACCGACGGTGCCACAACGGTCTGCGCGTTGGCAGGGACGTTGCTGGGCTTCGCGGCGGGAGGGCCATCGTATGAATTGTGTCTGCGGCCATCCGGAGAAGGAGCATGTACGGGGAGGACGGTGCCGCGTCCCCGATTGCGCGTGTGAGCTGTTCCGGCCGGGCGATACGCTGCGGGAGGCGGCGCTGCCTCAGCGTGGGCCGGTTCTCGATCGCGCGGCCTCCTCGCCGTGGCATTCGCTCTCACGACCGCGCGCGACGCGTTGTCCCGCCAACGGTCCCTGGGTCTCGGTCACGATCGTTCGCTGCCCCTCGATCTCGTGGTCGGCGCGGAAGTAGATGACGACCCAGTCTCGCGTGCGGCCGAGCTCGTGCGCGCGGGCGGTGTTCGAGAAGAGCGCGGTGAAGTGCCAGGCGCCGCGCTCGGTGTGAAGCACCGGTAGCCACCGCTTCCCGCCGGGGTTGAACCGGTGGGGCGCGATCCGCGCCAGGCGGCCGGCCCCGGCCTTCTGGCGGTACTCCTCGTCGACGTCGAGCAACACGGCTACCGGCGGCTCCGTGGCCGGTGGGCCCGGTCGACGGCGCCCGAGCATGCCGGCCAGCGTGGAGCGGATCATCACCACGCGGCGCGCGCCCATACCGGGCACGGACGCGAGGCGTCCGTCGTGCGCGGCGCTCTCGAGCGCCTCGAGGCTGTCGACCTGGAGGACGTCGTGGATCCGGCCCGCCAGCACTCGACCGACGCCGGGGACCGAGCGGAGGAGCTGCTCGGGGTCGAGCGTGCCCCGGAGCCGATCGAGCAGGCCCCATCGCCCGGTGGCGAGAATCTCGTGGACGGCGGCCGCGATGCCCGGGCCGATGCCGGGCAGCTCTCGGAGCGCCTCCGGGCCGCCGCGCGTGACCATCTCGCCGACGTCCTGGGGCAGCCGGGCGATCGTGTCGGCGGCGTGGCGAAACGCGCGCACGCGGAACGGGTTGGCCTTCTGCCGCTCGAGGAGCTGGGCGGCCTCGCGCAACCGGGCCGTGATCGCCTCGTTCAGCCCCGCGGGCGGGCCGGCGCTCGGGGCGAGCATGCCGTCGCGGCTACTCCGGCCGGCCCGGCCCGGGCCCGGCGCGAAGCGCCTTCAGCTGCTCGACGTTGCGGGCCAGAGCCTGACGGACCGCTTCGTTGAAGGTGCCATCGGGATAGTGCCGGTCGGCTCGGAGGTCTCCGGCCTCGCGCCCGGACAGGAGGGCGATCCCGTCGTCCACGGAACGCGCGGCGTAGATGTGAAACCGCTCGTCGCGGACGGCCGCCGCCACGTCCTCGCGGAGCATGAGGTGGCGGACGTTGGCTTCCGGGATCAGCACGCCCTGGCCGCCGGTGAGACCGTGCCGCCGGCACGCGTCGAAGAATCCCTCGATCTTCTCGTTGATCGCGCCGACCGGCTGGATCTCGCCCTGCTGGTTCACGGACCCGGTGACGGCGATCCGCTGGGACAGCGGGATCCCGGCCAGGCTCGACAGCAACGCGTACAGCTCGGCCGACGAGGCGCTGTCCCCGTCGACTTCCTCGTACTGCTGCTCGAAGGCGATCGAGGCGGACAGCGCGAGCGGATGCTCGCGCGCATACCGTCCGGCCAGGAACCCGGTGAGGATCATGACCCCCTTGGAGTGCACGCGCCCGCCGAGCTTCGCCTCGCGCTCGATGTCCACGACGCCGGGCTCCCCGCAGAAGGCCCGGGCGGTGATCCGGCACGGCCGGCCGAAGGCGTGATCGCCCGTGGAGACGACGGAGATTCCGTTGACCTGTCCGACCGCCTCGCCGTCCGTCGCCAGCAGCAGCGTCCCGTCCGAGATCGTCCGGCCGACCCGTTCCTCGAGCAGGTTGACGCGCTCGATCCGCTGCGCGATGGCCCGCATCACGTCGGGGCCGGTCACGAGCGGATGGTGATCGCGCTCGGCGCAGTACGCGGACTCCCGGATGAGGTCCAGGAGCAATCCGAGCCGCGCGCTGAGCCGCTCCTGGTGCTCGACGACCCGCGAGCCGTGCTCCACCAGCCGCGCGATGCCGTCGGCCGCGAACGGCCGGAGCCCTTCCTCCCGGCATGCGTCGGCCACGAAGCGCGCATAGAGCAGCACGTTGTCGGGCGTGCGGGGAAACGAGTCGTCGAAGTCCACCTTCACCTTGAACAGCTCGCCGAAATCCTCGTCGAGCGCGTAGAGCAGGTAGTAGAGCATCGGACTGCCGATCAGGACCACCTTCACGGCGAGCGGAATCGACTCCGGGGCGAGGCTCACGGCACTGATCATCTGCAGCTCGGCCAGCGGCGTCTCGATTCGGAGCGCCCGGCTCTTCAGCGCCTTCTTGAGAGAGTCCCAGGCCATGAAGTTCGCCAGCACGTCCTTCGCTTCGAGGATGAGATAGCCGCCGTTGGCGCGGTGCAACGCGCCCGACTTGATCAGCGTGAAGTCCGTCACGAGGGTCCCGAAGTGGGCCCGGTGCTCGATCCGACCCAGGAGGTTGCCGTGAGAGGGGTTCCGCTCGAAGACCACGGGGGCGCTGAGCGCGTCGGCGCGATCGACCAGGACGTTCACGCGATACCGGTCGAGAAACGCACCCGGCGGCGGCATGAACGGCAGCTCCGGACGTCCGGCCCCGTCGCTCCGCAGCTCCTCGGCGTGGGCGATGAGGTCCTCCTCGACCTTGCCGAGGTAGGCTTGCACGGCGGCCAGGCCCTGGAAGGTCTCCTTCACCTCACGCAGCAGCTGCCTGGTCCCCGCCGCCGCCGTGTCCCGGACGAGGTTGGTGTGCGCCTGCTGGGTCTCGCGCTCGTTCTGTCGAAGCTGGCGCAGCGTCGCCTCGACACGCTCCTCGAGCGCCGCGGCGTGTTCCTGCAGGCGCTGCCGCCTGGCCTCCGGCAGCGCGTGGAACTGCTCGTGCGTCAGCGGCTGACCATCCGAGGCCGGCACCACGCCGAGCCCGCCCGGTGTTCGTACGACACCGAAGTCCACGGCGCGGGCGGCCTCTTCCAGCCGCGTCACTTCCTCGGTCTGGCGCCGCCCCAGGTCCTCCATGATCCGCGCCTTCTCCCGCTCGAAGGCCTCGCCCTCGAACAGCCGGGGCAGGCGGGTCTTGCACTCCTCCACGAGCCGCCCCATCTCGTCCCGGAGCTGCCGCCCGCGCCCGGCGGGAAGCTCCAGCGCGCGGGGCCGGTAAGGATCGGCGAAGTTGTGGACGTAGCACCAGTCGGAGGGAACGCGCCCGCCCGCGGCCGCGGCGTCCAGCAGCCGTCGCATGCTCGTCGTCTTTCCAGTGGCGGGGGCGCCCAGCACGAACAGGTTGTAGCCTCCGGGCTTCATGCCGATGCCGAACATTGTGGCCTCGAGCGCGCGCTGCTGTCCGATCAGCCCGTGCAGCGGCTCCAGCTCCGCCGTGGAGCGGAACGGCAGCGAGGCGGGATCACACGTGGCGCGCAGCTCCTCCGCCTTCAGGCGACGGCTCACGGCGCCTCCTGGCGCGCGACAGCCGTGACGACGTCGCTCTGCGTGAGGATGCCGACGACCCGCTCGTCCTCGACGACGGGGAGCGCCCCGATCTGGCGGTCGGCCATCAGGCCACGGCCCGGGACATCCGCTCGCGCACGGAGCCCCCCTCCGCGCCCGCCGGGCGCTCGCTGGACGTATCTTCGGCGGGATCGATGCGTACGTGTCTCATCATCACTGCACCATCTTTCACTTCATCGACCATTGCGGGCGAGGAGGCGGCACCCGAGCGGCCCGCCTCCAGCGTCTCCGGAGGCCGAACACGGCTCCTGCGAGGATCACTCCGAGCATGCCGGTATGGCGCCGAAGCAGCGTGCAAGGCAACAGCCAGTCTGATAAAGGACTGACGCCCCCGCGAACATCGCAGTTTGCAAGGCAACGGACCAGGGCCAGGGCCGATCCGGCCGGGCCGCCGGCGAGGCGTCGATGCCACGTCTGGGGTGGATCGGCCCCAACTCGCGCGAGACTGGTGCTCATGGCAACGATGCTGAGCCTGGACGCCTCGCACGGTGAAGGGGGCGGACAGGTTCTCCGCACGGCGCTCGCACTGGCCGTCGCGCTCGGCCGCCCGGTCACGCTGGACCGGATCCGCCTGCGTCGTCCCCGGCCCGGGCTTCGGCCGCAGCACCTGACCGTGGTCCGGGCGCTGGCCGCCATCAGCGAGGCGCAGGTGGAGGGCGACCGGCTCGATTCCACCGGCCTGTCGTTCGCGCCGCGGCGGCTCCGCGGCGGGGACCGGCGCTTCGACGTGGGCGCCGTCCACGCCAGCGCCGGTTCCGTGCCGCTGCTGTTGCAGGCGCTGCTGCTCGCGCTGGTGTGGGCGGATGCGCCGTCACGGCTGACGCTCGTCGGCGGCACCCACGTGCCGTGGAGCCCGAGCGCGCACTACTTGACCGGGGTGTTCCTGCCGGCGCTGGCCTCGCTCGGTGTCGGTGCCACCGCGCGCCTGCGGCGGTGCGGCTGGTACCCCGCCGGCGGCGGGGAGATCGAGGCGGCGATCACGCCGGCGGCGCGCATCGCGGGGCTCACGGCGACAGGCCCGCTCTCGCCGCTGGAGATCGCCGGCTGCTCGCTCGTCTCCCGGCTGCCCCGCACGATCGCCGAGCGCCAGCGCCGGCAGGCCGAGGCCCGCCTGGCCGCAGCGGGCCTGACCGCGGCCATCACCCTCGAGGAGGGCCCCGGCGCGCTCGGTCCCGGCACGATGCTGTTCCTGCGCGCCGACGCCCGCGCCGGGTTCTCGGCGTTCGGACGGCGCGGCGTCCCCGCCGAGCGGGTCGCCGACGAGGCTGTGGACGCGCTGCTCGACTGGCAGCAGAGCGGGGCCGCCGTCGACATCCATCTCGCCGATCAGCTCGTGCCGTTCCTCGCGCTGGCCGACCGGCCGTCGTCGTTCACCTGTCCGGCGCTGTCCGGCCACCTGCGCACGGTGGCCTGGGTCGTCCAGCAGTTCGTGCCGGTCGGGATCGCGCTCCACGAGGAGCGGCCGGCCCGCGTGGAGATCACCCCGGTGCCGGGGCCGCGCCCCGGCGGCCGGTCGGAGGCGCGAGCGTCATGGTGATCTCCATTGCACGGCCTTCCAGATCGCGCCGAGGACGCGGCCGCTCGCATAGCCGATCGTCCCCGTCACGGCGACGAGCGCGGCAGCCCGGGCGGGCGCGAAGGGGCCGACCTGATAGGGCGGGGTGATGAAGTGCAGCCAGAAGATGAAGTCGATCACCGGCTGCGCCCAGCGCGTGAGCACGAGCAGCGACCACAGCAGATGCCAGCCACCGATGAAGAGCGCCAGCACGATCCCGAGCCGGTGGGGATTCATCGTGGATCATCTGGAGAGCAACCGACGTGCCACGGTTCGGCGGGCCGGCTCGCCCATGGATTCGCGGGCTTTTCAGACGGCGGCCGGAGCCCCGGGGTGGAGAAGGGCGGTCTCGCGGGGACACCACCACGTCACCGGCTCGCATGGCGGGCAGGCTTCTTGACCTTCGGCGTGGTCACGCCCCACCGCCCCGGGCCGTCGGCGTCTAGCCGTGGTACGAATCGCACGTCGGTAACGAGCAGGCGCACGCGGACCCAGTCGCCAACGTCGAGGCCGTCGAAGCCGCGGGGCGCGCCCGCCGCAGTGGGGCGCCGTCGCCCGACGTAGCCGGAACTGCCCGTCCGCCAACCTCTCAAGTGCATTGCGGTTTGCCGTGGCAGTCCGCTTGCTCTCTCGAGGCCCGGAATGAGGTGGAGTCCTGCTGCTGAGGGCGGGTGACGAGAACACGCGTGCGAACGACGCTGGCTCCTCCGTGGGTGGCCCCCAGCCGGGCGGCGGAGAGGTCGACGGCTGGGCGGCGTCGGTCTCCATCGTTCGCGATCGCCGTGAGGGACCGCGGTGCCCTGGCCATACTCGGTGGAGGGAACGATTCGATGGAAGACGTCTTCCGCTATGCGGATGAGCTCGGCCCGGCGAAGGTCCTCTACGTGTACGAGCCGACGCTCGGTCTCAAGGGCGTGCTCGTGGTCGACAACGTCGCGTGCGGCCCCTCGATCGGCGGCTTGCGCATGGCTCCTGACGTCAGCACGGGGGAGTGCGTCCGTCTCGCGCGCGCGATGACGCTGAAGAACGCGGCGGCCGGCCTCTCGCACGGGGGCGGTAAATCGGTGCTCTTCGGCGAGCCGCGCATGCCGGACGACCAGAAGGAGCGGCTCATTCGTGCGTTCGCTCACGCGCTCCGCAAGGAGGAAGACTACATATTCGGCCCGGACATGGGCACGGACGAAACCTGCATGGCGTGGGTGAAGGATGAGATCGGTCGCGCCGTGGGGCTACCGGCCGCGCTGGGGGGCATCCCTCTCGACGAGGTCGGCGCCACCGGCTGGGGGATCCTGCACGCCGCGGAGGTGGCGGCGGCCTACTGCGCGCTCGATCTTCGAGGCGCTCGCGTGGTGATCCAGGGCTTCGGGGCGGTCGGCAAGCACAGCGCTCGGTTCCTGGCCGAGCGCGGCGCGGTTCTCATCGGAGCCGCCGATTCGCAGGGAACGATCTACAACCCGAAGGGCATCGACGTGGCCGATCTCATCGCGCTGAAGGACCAGGGGAAAACCGTCTGCGACTACACCGATGGCCGCAACCTCGATCGCGACGCGGTCCTCGACATCGAATGCGACATCTGGATTCCCGCCGCGCGCCCCGACGTCGTCCGTGAGGACAACGTCCATCGCCTGAAGACACGGCTGGTCCTGCAGGCGGCAAACATCCCGTTCACTGCCGGTGCCGAGAAGGCGCTGCACGACCGGGGTGTGCTGGTGATACCCGATTTCATCGCCAACGCGGGCGGTGTGATCTCCGCGGCGATGGAGTACCGTGGCGCGTCCCAATCGTCGGCCTTCGCCGCGATCGAGGAGAAAACCCGGGCGAACATGAAGAAGGTGCTGGAGATCGTGAAAGAGAGGCGAATCCTGCCGCGCGACGCCGGGCGAGAACTCGCGACCGGGCGAGTCAGGCAGGCGATGAGCTCCCGACGATTCTCGATCTTCTGAGCTCGAGATCGAGAGGTGCGAGCCGGGCGAGCGGCTGCCCACTCGGCCGAGACGTGACTGGTCCTCGGCCCACCAAGCCTGGCCATCCACCGCCGAGCAGCGCCGGGACGACGGTGAGGGCCTCATCGCCTCGGCGAGTCGAGCGGCGCGGCACAGGTGCCGTCGGCGACAGCGCCGGGCTCGGCGGGCGTTGCGGCTCCGATGGGAGCCGCGCACGTTCCAGCTCCAGTTCCGTCCGGCCCGCGACGGTTGTAGGGCAGCTTCGCCAAGAGCATTGCCATGCCGCATCGGTCGGCGATCCCGGCATAGACGAGGCCCGCGCCCACGAACGCCGGCAGCAGGCCGAACCACGGGCTGACCGCGACCGCCAGCATGCCGCCGGTGCACGCCAGTGCGCCGGCGGCGATCCGGACTTGACGCTCCAGGCTCATGTGAGCCTGGCCCTCGACGACGGGAAGGCCGGCCTCCTGCCAGGCGACGATGCCGCCTTCGAGGACGCGCGTGCGAAAGCCGCTCAGCTCCGCGGCGGCCAGGCGCGCGCGAGCGCCGGTGCGACAGACGAGCGCGATCTCGCGGTCGCGCGGCAGCTCGCCACGCCGCCGGACGATCTCGTCGAGTGGCAGCGACACGCTCGGCTCCAGATGCACCGCGCGGTACTCGGCCGGCAGGCGCACGTCCACCACGAGCGGCGCGTCCGCCCCGCCGAGCCCACGGGCAAGCGCTTCGACCGTGATACGCGTCGTCGGCGTGACGCCGCGGATGTTGGCGGCCACGATCGCGTCCATGTTGGCGGGTTTTGCCTGGTGGGCGGCGCGCAGCGCAGCGACGAACCGGTCGCGCTCCGTGAGGCGTAGCACGGGATTCGTCTCCCGCTCCTGGGCCAGGGTCGAGTGCGTGCGCCCGGCGTAGTCATGGCCCGGATAGAGGGTGAGGTGGCCGGGCAAGTCGGCGAAGCGCCGGTGGAGTGTCTCGTAGAGCGCCTCCGGGCTCCCGTTCTGGAAATCCGTACGCCCGGCACCCCCGATGAGCAGCGCATCGCCGGTGAGGAGCGCTCCGTCCACGAGCAGGCTCACGGAATCGTCAGTGTGCCCCGGGCTCGCGAGCAGCGTGATCTCATGGCCGCCGAGCCCCACGCGATCGCCGTCCCGAACCCGGCGCGTCGCGACGTCGGACGTCGCCGGGGCCGAGAGCACCACGTCCGCCCCCGTACGCGCCCGGAGCTCGGCCGCCCCCGACAGATGATCGGCGTGCGTGTGGGTCTCGATCACGAGACGTAACCGCAGCCCGCGCTGCTCGAGCTCACGCAGGTAGTCCGCGACTCGGTCGGCTCGTGGGTCCACCAGCGCGGCCTCGTGCGTCTCGGTATCCGCGAGGAGGTAGGCGAGACAGTTCTCCGCCCGCATCTGGTGCACGACGATGGCGTGCGTCATCGATTCAATCACGTCTTTCTCCTTCTGCGTGCCGGGACGGGATGGGGGCCCGGCGATCAGCGCCTCTTGACCTTCGGCTTGGTCACTCCCCATCGCGCCCGCTCTTCGGCATCCCGATCCCGCCCCGCAGGGCGGACTGGCCCTGAAGGTAGGCGGTCGCGCAGCTCGCGACGCCGAGGGCGCCGGCGGCCAGCGCGAACATCCGAAGCCAACGCTCGACGGTGCCGATTCGGGTGTTCAATTGATGACGCCGTGATCGGCGTGCGCGTCCGCCGGTCCGGGGATCGGGAAGCCGTACTCGTAGGGCTGGGCGGCCCCGGGCGGCGCGGCCAGCGGACGGATCGTCGCGAGCCGGGTGCCCAGGAGCTTCTCGAGTGCCGCCAGCACGTTGCTCTCGGTGAGGATGCCGACGACGAGGCCGTCGTCCACGACGGGCAGGGCACCGATCTTTCGCTCCCGCATGAGACGCACGGCCGCGCGCAGATCGGCGTCGGCGCGGACGCTGACGACACCCCACGTCATCATCTCGCGCACGGTGAGCGCCCGCAGCGTGAGGGTGGCATCGCCGAGCGCGTCCTGGATCCGCGGATCGAAGACCACCTGGCGGAGATCACGGTCGGTGACGATGCCGACCAGCCGCCCGCGATCGTCCACGACCGGCAGGTGGCGGATCTTCCGGGTCCGCAAGAGATCGATGGCGACGGCGATCGGCGCGTCGGCGCGCACGACGACCGGATCGCGATGCATCCAGTCGCGAACGGGCATGGGCTCGAGCCACTGCATCGCCGGGTCCCCGTTCAGCGGTACGCGAGCGCCCACCGGTACGGGCGGGCGACCACGCCTTCGTCCAGGATCTCGCGGAACGTGGCCAGCACGTCGCGCTCGGTGAGGATGCCGACGACCCGGTCGGCCTCGACGACGGGCAGCGCGCCGACCTTGCGCTCGTGCATCAGCCGGGCGGCGTCGCGGATGCTGGTCGCCCGCGTCACGCTGACCGCACCCCAGGTCATGACGTCGCGGACGGTGAGACCGCGCAACGCGTCCGTCGCCCGGGAGAGCCGGGCCTGCACGGTCGGATCGAATACGACCTGCCGGAGGTCGCGGTCGGTCACGATGCCGACCAGCCGTCCACCGCGGTCCACGACGGGCAAATGCCGGATGCGCCGGCTGCGCATCAGCTCGACGGCGCCGCTGACGAGCGCGTCCGAATGGACGGTCGTCACCGACCGGGTCATGCGGTTACCGACCCGGATCGACTCCGGCCACGCGACCGCCTCCTGCTCGTCGCGGCTTCGACCGGAATGAAGCGGGCGGCGTGTGCGGATCTCGCGGGTGATCGTGCGGGGCGGATGGCGTGGGGTCATCGTCGAGCTCCTCGTGGATTCATCACAGATAGGTGTCGGGATCGGCGCCCGTGATGGACGGCAGCGTCGCGGCCAGCGCCTCGAGCACGTCGTGCTCGGTGACGATGCCGGCCCTTCTTCGGTCCCGACGTCGCTCGACAAGGTGCAAGGCGACTGCCACGGCGAAGCAGCGAGAAGTCACGGTGTTCGACGGAGGCTGCCGCAGGCGCTTCATGTACTCCTTGTCGCGCACGCGCTCGTGCATCGCCGGGGTCCCACGGAACGTGCGGTCCGACACCCAGCCGTGAGCACACTCCGCATCATGACGTCGCCGACGGCCAGCATCTCGGGGGCCGGCGCGATCGACGACGGGGAGGTGGCGGATCTTTTGTGCCCGCATGAGCCGCGCCTTCCTCGCTTCCGCTGCGGTATCGCGTCAGACCGGCTCCACTCGCAGAAGGTCCTTGACGGTGCGGACACCGGCGGTGAACCGCACCGCCCCGAGCACCGACCGGTACTCCGCCCACGACCTCACGGAGCCCGTCAGCGTCACCGTGCCCTCGGCGACATCGACGCGGATCCGCCGCGCTTCCCGCTCGGCGCGTCGCTCGAGGGCGCGCTCGATTGCCTCGCGGACATCGTCCATCGCCGGTGTGGAGGGTGTCACGGTGATCTTGTTCACCACGGCCCTCACACCCGCCAGGTTGCGGACCGCTCGCTCCGCGTCGTCACGCTGGGCCAATTGCTCGACGGTGCCCTCGAGCGTGACCCACCCGTTGGTCACCGTCGACGTGATCCTGTCGTCGGGCACGAACACGTCCCACTCGAGCGTGTGCCGTATGGCCTGAGCGATCTCCGTGTCGCTGCGGACGAGGCCGCCCGGGATCTTGACGGTGATGTCGTTCGCCACGTCCAGCACCCCTATGACGCGACGCGCGGCATCCTGAGCCGCCGTGCGCTTGGCCCAGTTCGCCACCGTACCCGTCAGTGTGACGACGCCCTTGTCGACCTCGACGCCCACTTCCGTCTCGTCGACCCGGGGATCCCATCTGAGCTCTTCGAGCACATGGTGATGGATCTGAGCATCGGTCTTCTTCGTCGTGGCTGTCATGGCGCTCTCCTCATGCTCGGTAGCTGCTCGATCCGGGATGCCAATGCCGGCGGCGCCGTCAGCTCGGCCACCCGCTCTCGAATTGCGTGCGGTAGTTGCCCGTGGCCCCGCCGAACAGCACGAAGACCACCGCCCCGAGCGCGATCCAACGGTGTGTCAGCCGGCTGTCCTGGTCATCGACCCAAGGCAACGCAACAGGGGTGCCAGGGGCGTGCCGAGCGAAAACGCCGGGTTAGGGGGGAGGGGCACTGGCGCGGTGTGGCGGGTGCGCCCCGCTGGGATCGGCGGCGGGTGACATTGGCTCCCGCCGCCGAGGCCGCGGCCGAGGCGGGGATGGCGCCCGTCAGGCGCTGAGCCTGACCTTCAGCTCGTCCTGGAAGTGAAGCGCCAGATGGTCCACGATGCGCTTGAGCTCTTCCTCGTCCCGGGTCTTCATGAACGCCCAGATCTCCTGGCACTGGGTGCAGTGCGCCACGTCCTTCCTGAAGATGTCATAGCGGTGAAGCCCCTTCGAGAGGACGCAGGCCGTTTCCATCAGGTCGTACGTCGGATTCTTGAGCATCTTGGCCTCCTGGTCTGTGAGCGCAGAGGACTGTGGCCCCCGGCTCCGTCACGCCGTCTCGGCCAGGCATCGTGCCCCGTCATCGATGCGATCAGCCGCGCACACGCGTGGCGGCGCGATGCCGCGGTGGAAGAAGTTACACATGATCCGATTGCCGGCCGCCCAGCTGTCGGTCGACACCGCGGCGTGGTGCGCACACAGCGCCCCACTCCCCCCCACTCGTTGACCACACACCGAACACAAGCTCATCACGATCGCGTCCTGACGTATCGGCACCATGGACCTCACGTAGATCATCGCCGGTGCATCAGCGATGCCGGAGCCGGACGCTGGATTCTTCGAGCTCATACCTCGGCCGGGGCCCTCGGCCCAGACTTCCTTCGGCTCCTCAGGAAATTGCGCGTGAAGCACGGCGGCCGTTACACGCCGGACGACGTTCCGGTCCTCCTGATGCGCCGTCCTGGCGACGTTGCAATAGAACATCTGAGCCGTCATCGCGGTCCTCCCGAACGTTGCGATCGCGGTCCCTCGAGCCCCTGAAGAGAGTGCACGCGCCGTGCCCAGGTGCGGATGAGCGGACGTGGCCGACACCGGTTGCGACGACGAACGCCCGATCCGGCGGCTGTCGGCGGTGAGCGATGCGGCAGCATTGCCCCACTGGGGCAATGCTGCCTGCCCGCTCCGGCCTCGGGGACGGGGATGATCACCTCTCTGACGGCGGTGGGTCTCGAGGAGGGTGAGGGAATATGAAGCAGTCGAAGCGCCGAGGGTGCCGCTCATGAGAATTGCTCGGAAATGCGAGGGCAGTTCGTCCTGCGGGTGGGCCGTCTCGATCTGGGCCCCGGAGAGCACGCGCAAGACCGAGGAGCGCCCCGGGTTTCCCGGGGCGTGACGAGCGTTGGGGGCTTGGGGGCCATGTCGAGGCCCCCATGATGATTGGGGGGCCATGTCGGGGCCCGCATGACACTTAGTCGGGCTCGAGCCCGTCTTGCAGCACCCGGAGCACGTCGATGTAGCTCACGATGCCGACAATTTGCCGCGTATCCGGAAAGACCACCGGGATGGCGCCGACCTTGTGCTCGAGGAGCAGCGTGACGAGCTCGCTCACCTCGGTCTCGGGCTCGGCGGCGACGACGTCGGTGCTCATCATCTGCACGACCGACCGCGCGAGCCGCCTCTGCAAGGCGTCGGCGCCTTCCTCGGTGAGCAGGCGGCCGACCTCGAGGCTGCCGATGTCGCGATCGCTCAGCATGCCGACGAGCGCCTCACCGTCGACGACCGGGAGGTGGCGAATATCGAGCTCACGCATCAGATCCCAGGCCTCGGCGATCGTGGCCCGAGGTGTGA
Organism: uncultured Candidatus Rokubacteria bacterium; assembly: GCA_963743355.1. Classification (GTDB taxonomy): domain Bacteria; phylum Methylomirabilota; class Methylomirabilia; order Rokubacteriales; family CSP1-6; genus AR5. Next base: position 569,980 of record CAVUPM010000001.1, on the reverse strand, counting down.
CGGTGACGGGATTGGAGGTCATCAGCTCGCGTGCAGTCATGGGGCTCTCCTTCGTCTCGATATGGACGGTGAGCGGCCGCGCCGGCGCCGCGACTGCGCGACTCCGCCTGCCGCGACTACCGACTCGGGGATCGCAAAGTCGCCGGGGTGCGCATCGACGAGTCGCTCGAATTCCGACCAGCGCATGCGGATGGCCGATGCCGGGTCGCCAGCGGGCATCGTCACCTCCGGCACGCCCAGTAGGCTGCGATCGATGAAGGCGCGCAGGCCATACAGCGCGCCGAACGGCGGGATCGACCCCGGCGGACAGTCGGGGACGACCGCACGGATCTCCTCGACGCTCGCCAACCGGACATCGCCGTGGCCGATCAGACCTTTAACCCGATCGAGATCGACCTCGGTTGCGGCGGGCACGATGGCCATCACGAGACCGTCACGCTCCTTGACGATGAGGACCTTGGCGAGGCTCCGTCCCGGCACGTGCATGACCGCCGCCTGCTCTTGCGCCGTGACGGCGGCCGGGTGCGTGACGGGCTCGTAGGTGGCGTGCCGGGACGCCAGGAACTCCTCGAGACGCTGATACATGGCTTCCTCCCGTCCGCGGATGCGGCGATCCTCTCGGCCTCGGCGAGAGATCACGCGCCCGGCAGCGGTGGGCTCGACCTCCCGGGGTCGAGCCCGTCCTCCGCTCACGCAGCCTTGACCTCGATCCGCTTGCCCTTCGCTTCCTTGGCCTTCGGTAAGTGGACCTCCAGCACGCCGTTCTTGAACGTGGCCCTCACCCGGTCGGCCTCGACGCCCGCCGGTAGCGGCAGCGTGCGCGCGAAGACGCCGTAGGACCGCTCGCTGTAGTAGTAGTCCTCCTTCTTCTCCTCGGTCTCCTCCTTCCGCTCTCCGCGGATGGTGACCGTCCCGTCCTGGACCGTGACCTCGATGTCCTTCTCGTCGAGGCCCGGCAGGTCGGCCCGGAGGACGATCTCGTCCTTGCGGTCGACCATGTCCACGGCGGGAGCCCACCCTCGCTCCCGCTCACCCCACGGCCACGCGGGAAGCCGGCCGAACATGTCCTCCATCTCGTGCTCCAACCGCGCGAGCTCACGGAAGGGGCTTCGCGCCATGAGTCTCGGACGCCACCGCTCGAGTGCCATCGTGCGTACCTCCTTGACGGCGAACGATATCGCTCAACGCGTACAGTCACGGCATCGGGCGGCGCCCCCTCGGGGCGCCGCGTCACGTCGGGAGCACGAGCTCGAAGCGCTCCCACGGGATGGCGGTCCAGGTCTCGGTCTGGCCGTGCCCGTACGAGCGAATGACGGCCACGACCTTGGACGCCACGATCTCGTCGGGCGCCTCGAAGATGTCGAGGTAGTCGTAGGGGCCGAGGATCGCGTAATTCGCCACCCACTTCACCTGCGGACACTCCTTGCGGATGTGGTCGGTGACGGCACGTTCCAGACGCTTGAGCTCGCCGGGCACCTTCACCGCCTCGGGGCTCAGTCGGGTGAGGACCACGTACGTTGGCATGATCGTCCTCCTTTCTCTCACTGCTTCTCGATCAGGAATGCGACCTTCACCGTGGCGCGGTACTCGGCTCGACCGCCCGGAGATCGTGTCGACCTCGGCGCGGACGTGGCCGGTCTTCAGGTACTCGGCGATCTTCCCGGCTAGGTCGGCGCCCATGCCGGATCCGTCCAGCCGATCCGCAAGCGCCAGCGTCTGCACGTCTTCGCGAGCGACTCGAGGTTCTGGCGGCCCGCCGGTAGGCGCGATCCGGAAGATGTTCTCCCCCTGCAGCTCGAGCACGTCGGCCATGAGGTTGAAGAGTCGCGCCACCTTCATGGGGCGTGCTCCAAGCACTCCTCGCCCATCCTCATGGCGGCTTCCGAAGAAGATCCGGCATGGTGCTTGAGAGGTGCAGGAGTGGTGCCCCGCGGCCGACGGCCCGGTTCGGCCAATGAATCGGGGCGTTGCGGCTGACCGCGCCACCGCGGGCCCCCGCCCGAGACGGGCGTCGGCGCCTCAGTGGGGCGGCGGATCCTCAGCTGCCGGAGGGAGCTGCGCGGCCTGCGCGGCGCCACCGACGAGTTCATGCGCGCGGTCGAGGCGGGGCAGCCCTATGACCTCATCCACCCGGGCCGTCGACGGAGCGTGGGCCAGCTGCCCGGCGCGCGAGGTCTGTCCGCGTGATCACCGCGACGCCCACGGGCGGGGACGTCGCTGCGGGAGGCCCAGGCCCGGGTTGCAGCCGCAGCATCTCACCGTGGTCCGGGCATTGGCTGCCATCAGCGACGCGGGCGTGGAAGGCGACCGGCTCGACTCCACGAGCCTGTCGTTGCGCCGCGGCGGCTGCGCGGCGGTGACGTGCTTCAACATCGGCGCCGTCCACGCGAGCGCGCACGGTGGCCTGGGTCGTCCAGCAGTTCCTGCCGGTCGAGATCGCGTTGCACGAGGAACAGTCGGCCCGCGTGGAGATCACGCCGTCCGCGGGGCAACGCCCCGGCTGATCTCGCCGCGCACGGCGTCGCGCAGGCGGACGATCTCCCGCCAGTCCGACCGCCGCGGGGCGATGGGCGCGCCGAGCGTCACCGTGATCGGCCCGCGCCGTGGCAGCCAGGCGCCGGCGGGGAGGACCGCCCGCGTGCCGCGGATGGCCACGGGCACCACCGGGCAGCCCGTCTCCACCGCGGCCTTGAACGCTCCCAGGCGGAACGGCAGCAGGCGCGGCCCCTCGAGGAACGTGCCCTCCGGGAAGAAAACGAGAGACGCGCCGCCCCGGAGCGCGGCGTTCACGCGCTCGGCATCCTCGACGCTGCGCGAGGGATCGGCGCGCGCCACGGTGAGATGTCCGACCCGGCGGATGACGGCGCCGACGAGCGGCCACGCGCCCAGCTCCCGCTTGCCGACGAACCAGAAGTCGCGTGGGATCGCGGCAAGCAGCGCAACGGCGTCGAGATAGCTCGAATGGTTCGCGGCGAAGACGACCGCGCCGGCCGCCGGCACCCGCTCGATCCCGTCCACGCGTAGCCGGCAGCCCGCGAGGCCCAGCACCACGCGGCACCAGCGACGCACCACGCGGTCCACGACGCGCCGAGGCAGCGAGATGACCATCACCCACAGCAGCGGCACGGTGGCCAGGAACACGACGCCGATCCAGGCTCCGAATCCCAGCCGCGCCACCCACTCCAGGCCGCGCGTCCCGTACGCTTCGAGGGCGCCGATCGCGAGCCTGAGCGATTGCAGACGGGCCGACGGACGCCGGCCGAGATCGCCGCGCACCCAGGCATCGCGCGTGGCCGAGCGCCGGATCTTGCCGCTCGAGGTCTTCAGCACGGAGCCCGGCGCCGCCATGAGCACGGTGTCCGGCGGCAGGCCGAGCGCGTCGACGACCCGCTGGCGCACCGCGGCGCCGAGCCGGGCCCGCGCCTCGGGCGTCCCGGCGCGCGTCTCGGCGACGACGATCAACCGTTCGGTGCCGATGGCGGGATCGCCGACGCCGAAGGCGGCCACGCAGCCCTTGCGGACGCCCGGCACGTCGCCGACCAGCTCCTCCACTTCCTGCGGGTACAGGTTGCGCCCGGCCTTGATGATCACGTCCTTGCGCCGCCCGGTGACGTAGAGCTCGCCCCCGGCGCAATAGCCGAGGTCGCCCGAATCCATCCACCCGTCGTGCATCACGGTCGCGGTCGCGGCCGGGTTGCGGAAGTAGCCCGACGTCACCGAGGGTCCGCGAAACTCCACGCGTCCCTCGACGCGGTCGGGCACCGGGCTGCCGGCGGCGTCGACGATGCGGACGTCGTGGTCGGGCAGCGGCGCGCCGCAGGCGACGAAGGTCAGGGGTGAGGCCTCGCCGGGCGCGGCCGGCTCGGCCCGCCGCGCGCGCTCGAACGTCTCGCGCCGTACACGATCGAGGCGGGGGCCGCGGCCAGGCGGGGACATCGTGAGGCCCACCGACGACTCCGCGAGCCCGTAGACCGGACACATCGCCTGCCGCCCGGAATCCGTGGGCCGCGAACCGCCGGGTGAAGCGCTCGATCGTGTCGGGGCTCACCGCCTCCGAGCCGTTCATCGCGAGCCGCCAGCTCCCGAGATCCACGCCCTCCAGATCGGCGTCCGCGACGCGCTTCACGCAGAGATCGAACGCGAAGTTCGGCGCGGCCGAGATCGTCGCCCGGTGCGTGGAGATCGCGCGCAGCCAGCGGACCGGACGCGCCAGGAACGCCAGCGGGCGGCAGAATCGACGACCGGCAGGCCGTGGTACAGCGAGCCGAGCCACATGCCGATCAACCCCATGTCGTGATAGAGCGGCAGCCAGGAGACGCACACGTCGTCCGGCCGCACGCCGAGCGCGCGGCCGAGGGCCCGGATGTTGGCGAGCAGGTTGGCGTGCGACAGCAGGACGCCCTTGGGATCGCCCGTGCTCCCCGAGGTGTACTGGATCAGCGCGGGATCGTCCGGGCCGACGGCCGGCGTCGGCGCCGGAGGCGCCGGCGCCAGGCGCTCGAGCGTCGTCACGCCTGTCAGCGAGCGCACCCGCGCGCGCAGGAGGCCGGCCACGCGCTCGACCTCCGGGAACGTGACGAGCAGCCTCGCCTGGGCGTTGTCGAGGATCTTCACCTGGCGCGTCGCGTACTCCTCGAGCCGGCCCGGGCGGCGCCGGCGGATAGATCGGCACGGGGACGGCGCCGGCCAGCAGCACGCCGAAGAACGCGTAGAAGAAGCCGGGCTCCGTGCGCAGCATGAGCGCGACGGACTCGCCGCGTGCGACGCCCCGGGCGCGGAGCCCGGCGGCCACGGTGCCCGCCCGCGCCCACAGCTCGCCGTACGTGATGCGCTGCTCGCCCTCGTCGTCGAGGCGGAGCACGACGTGGACCCGGCCGGGATCCATCTCGGCGTGCCAGCGCAGGACGTCGATCAGCGTGTGCGCGGAGTCGGGAGCAGGAGCGCCGGTCGCGAGCGGGGCGGCCGCCTCCACGGCGACACCCGCCGCCGGAGCGCCGCCGGCGAGGACGGCGGCGACCAGGTCGCGAACCGACTCCACCTCGCCCAGCACCGAGTCGGGGAAGCGGACGTCGAAGGCGTCCTCGAGCCGGGCGAGCAGCTCGACCCGCTCGAGGCTGCCGATGCCGAGATCCCGGTCGAGCACGTCGTCGAGCGCCACGCGGCCGCGCACCGGTGTGCTGCCCAACTCGGACACGAAGGCGTCGAGGAGCGCGAGCACGCGTGGCTCGACGGTCCGTGGCTCGATGGTGGCGACGATCCCGCTCTGCTCCAGCATGGCCTCCCGGCCGACCTCGACTCGCCTGCTGTCCGGTCTGCGTAGCAAGAGGCGCGCCCGGAGGGTAAAGGAGCGAAGACATCGGTACTTGCAGTCGTAGCCCCGCCCGGCGGGTTGCTCCCCGGGGAGTGGGCGCCCCACTGGGGCGTCGGAATCGCGCGCGACCGGCGTGCAACTGCGTGAAATTCCGGCGCTCCGCCCTGGCACTCGCGATGCACAAAGCCTGACGGTCACATGGAAACCGTGATGGGTGCGAGCGCCCCCAACCTGGACGACTACGACCGTGTACGGGCGGCGTTCACCTGGGACGCTGCGCGGGCGGAGCTCGACGGCCTCCCCGAGGGCCGCGGGCTCAACATCGCGCACGAGGCCGTCGATCGACACGCGGCCGGGCCCCGCGGCGACCGGATCGCCATCCGCTGGCTCGGCAAGCGAGGCGACGCCCGCGACTACACCTACCGCGAGCTTCGCGAGCTGACGGACCGCTTCGCGAATGTCCTCGCCGGCCTCGGCCTCCGGCGCGGCGAGCACGTGTTCGCCCTGGCCGGACGGCTGCCGGAGCTGTACGTCGCCGCGCTGGGCACGCTGAAATACGGCGCGGTGTTCTGCCCGATGTTCTCGGCGTTCGGGCCGGAGCCGATCCGCACCCGCATGACGATCGGCCGGGCCCGCGTGCTGGTGACGACGGAGGCGCTCTACCGGCGCAAGGTGGCGGCGCTGCGGGGGCAGCTGAACGACCTCGCGCACGTCGTGCTCATCGGCGAGGGCGGTGCGCCCACGGCGGTGCCGGGCACACTCGATTTCCACGCGCTGCTCGCCGCCGCCGCCGAGCACTTCGTCATTCCGCCGACCGCGCCCGGCGACGTGGCGCTCCTGCACTTCACGAGCGGGACGACGGGCACGCCCAAGGGCGCCGTCCACGTACACGAGGCGGTGGTCGCGCACCACATCACCGGGCGGTACGCCCTCGACCTGCATCCCGACGACGTCTTCTGGTGCACGGCCGACCCGGGCTGGGTCACCGGCACCTCGTACGGCATCATCGCGCCGCTGACCAACGGGGTGACCAGCATCGTGGACGAGGCCGAGTTCGACGCCGAGCGATGGTACCGGACACTGCAGGAGCAGCGGGTCACCGTCTGGTACACGGCCCCGACCGCGATCCGCATGATGATGAAGGCCGGCATCGAGCTCGTCACCAAGCACGACACGAGCGCCCTGCGCTTCCTCGCCAGCGTCGGCGAGCCGCTGAACCCCGAGGCGGTCGTGTGGAGTCAGGCCGCATTCGGGCGGCCGTTCCACGACAACTGGTGGCAGACCGAGACGGGCGGGATCATGATCGCCAACGTCGCCTCGATGAAGGTCCGCCCCGGCTCCATGGGCCGGCCGCTGCCCGGCGTCGAGGCGGCGATCGTCCACCGGATCGGCGACGACCGCGTCGAGGTGGTGGAGCAGCCCGACGTCCAGGGCGAGCTGGCGCTACGGCCCGGCTGGCCCTCGATGTTCCGCGACTACCTCGACGAGCCCGTCCGGTACCGGAAGTGCTTCGTCGGCGGCTGGTACCTGAGCGGCGACCTGGCGCGACGCGATGCCGACGGCTACTTCTGGTTCGTCGGTCGCGCCGACGACGTGATCAAGACCTCGGGCCACCTCATCGGCCCCTTCGAGGTCGAGAGCGTCCTGATGGAGCACCCGGCCGTGGCCGAGGCGGGCGTCATCGGCAAGCCCGACCCGGTGGCGATGGAGATCGTCAAGGCGTTCGTCTCGCTCAAGACCGGCTGCGACGGAGACGCCCGAGCTGCGCCGCGCGCTGCTGGCCCACGCTCGCGCGCGCCTGGGCGCCGTGGTGGCGCCCAAGGAGATCGAGATCACGCCCTCGCTGCCGAAGACCCGCAGCGGCAAGATCATGCGCCGGCTGCTGAAGGCGCGTGAGCTGGGGCTGCCCGAGGGCGACACCTCGACGCTGGAGGAGGCATAGCGTCGTGGCTGAGCCGGGGGGCCTCGAGCAGCTCCTGGACGCCGCCGGGCAGGGCGTGCTCGTGCTCGAGGAGGATGGTCGCATCGCGCACGCCAGTGCCCGGATCGAGGACCTGTTCGGGTATCGGGCCGACCAGCTGCTCGGGCAAAGCGTCGAGCTGCTCGTCCCGCTCCAGCTCGAAGCGCTTCACGCCGGGCACCGAGCGGCGTACGCGGCGGCCCCGCGTGGGGGAGCGCCCATGGCCCCGGCGATCCACTGCCGCGGCCGCCGCAAGGACGGCACCGAGCTCTCCGTCGAAGTCGACCTCGGGTTTGCCCAGACCGGACAGGGCTACCGCGTGCTCGCCCTCGTACGCGACGTCACGGCCCACCGGCTGGCGGAGCGACGCCTGCGGGCAGAGTTCGCGGTGACCCAGGTGATGGCGCAGGCCTCCTCGCTGCGCGAGGCGACGCCGCGCCTGCTGGGAGCGCTCGGCGAGTGCCTCGGGCTGGAGATCGGTGAGCTGTGGTCGGTCGAGCCGGCCGGCAACGTGCTGCGCCGGGAAGGCACATGGGCGCTGCCGGGCATCGACCTCGGAGAGCTCGAGGCCGCGGCCTTCGACGGGACGTTCGCGGCTGGGGTGGGGCTCCCCGGACGCGTGTGGGCCAGGGGCCGGCCGGAGTGGGTGAGCGATGTCCGAAGGGACCCGGAGTTCCGGCGGCAGACGGCGGCGGCGCGAATCGGCCTGCGCGCGGCGTGCGTCTTTCCCGTCGTGCACGGCGCGGCGACGATCGGCGCCATGCTGTACTTCAGCCGCGAGGTGCGCCCGCCGGACGCCGAGGTCCTGGAGCTCGTCGCCGACATCGGCAGCCGGGTCGGCCGGTACATCACCCACGAGCGCGTCCAGCAGGACCTCGTCCGGCAGCGGCACGCCCTGGCCCGCCACGAGAAGCTGGCCGGGCTCGGCCGCCTGGTGGCCGGCGTCGTGCACGAGCTGAACAATCCGCTCGGGATCGTTTCTTCTCGCGCCGAGCTCCTCCTCGGTGACGCCGAGAGGTCGGGGTTGCCTCCCGACGTCGTGGACGATCTGCGCGTCGTCCACCGCAACGTCCAGCGGGCCACCGCGATCACCCAGGCGCTCCTGATGTTCGCGCCCCAGACGCCGCGGGAGCCGCGACCGGTCGACGTGAACGACGTGGCGGAGGACGCCCTCGCGCGGATCGCCGAGGCCTTCGCGGCCAATCGGGTCGCCGTCGAGAGGGCGCTCGACCGGACCCTCTCGTGCATCCTCGGCGATCCGTATGCGCTCGGGGAGGCGCTGCTCGCCCTGCTGAAGAATGCGTGCGAGGCGATGCCGGCCGGCGGTCGCATCCGGGTCGCCACGGGGCGCGAGCCGGGACGGCCGGACTGGATCCGCGTCTCGATGGCGGACACCGGCCCCGGCATCCCCGCCGCCGCGCTCGCCCGGCTCTTCGAGCCGTTCCACACCACCAAGCCCCGCGCGCCCGGCCTCGGCCTCGCCATCGCGTACGGGATCGTCCGCGATCACGGTGGGCAGATCGAGGTCGAATCCCCGCCGGCGGGGGGCACGACGGTCGTGGTCACGTTGCCCGCCGAGGGGCCGGGGACCAACCGATGCCGATGAGCGCGCCGATCGGTCGCGACCACGGGCTTGGTCTCCTGCGCCAGATGGTGCTGATCCGGCGCTTCGAGGAGAAGGCGGCGGAGCTCTACACGGTCGGGAAGATCCGCGGCTTCCTCCACCTCTACATCGGCGAGGAGGCGGTGGCGGTCGGCGCCATGCAGGCGCTGACGCCCGGCGACAACGTCGTGGCGACGTACCGCGAGCACGGTCAGGCGCTCGCCCGCGGCATCCCGCCGGGCGCCGTGATGGCGGAGATGTTCGGCAAGGCCAACGGCTGCAGCCGCGGCCGTGGCGGCTCGATGCACCTGTTCGACGTCTCACGGCGGTTCCACGGCGGCCACGCCATCGTCGGCGGCGGGCTGCCGATCGCGGTCGGCCTCGCCCTCGCCGACGCCATGCAGCAGCGCGCGGCCGTGACCGCGTGCTTCTTCGGCGACGGGGCGGTGGCCGAGGGCGCGTTCGCCGAATCGCTGAACCTGGCGGCGCTCTGGCGGCTGCCGGTCCTCTTCCTCTGCGAGAACAACCTCTACGCCATGGGCACCGCGCTGGCGCGCCACCAGGCGCAGACCGACATCGTGCGCAAGGCCGAGGCGGCCGGCGTGCCGGGCGAGGCGGTGGACGGCATGGACGTGCTCGCCGTCGAGGCTGCCACGCGGCGGGCGGCCGAGACGGTCCGCGGCGGTCAGGGACCGCGCCTGATCGAGGCGCGCACCTACCGGTTCCGTGCCCACTCGATGTACGATCCCGACCTCTACCGGGCCAAGGACGAGATCGAGCGCTGGAAGGCGAGCGACCCGATCGTGCGCTTCGGCGCGGCGCTCCGCGGGCAGGGTGTCCTCGCCGACGCCGACGTCGCCGCGCTGGAGGCCTCCGTCGTCGCCGAGGTCGACGCTGCGGTCGCCGAGGCCGAGGTGGGCCCGTGGGAGCCGGTCGAGGACCTGCTGAGGGACGTCCACACCACGCCGGTGAGCCGATGACGAAGATGACGTATCGCGAGGCGGCGCGGAGCGCCCTCCGGGAGGCGCTGCGCAGCGATCCACGCGTCTTCCTGATGGGCGAGGACGTCGGACGCTACGGCGGCGCCTTCGCGGTGAGCCACGGCCTCCTCGCGGAGTTCGGCCCCGAGCGCGTGCGCGACACGCCGCTGAGCGAGAACACGTTCGTGGGCGCCGGCATCGGCGCCGCCCTCGGCGGGATGCGGCCCATCGTCGAGGTGATGACGGTCAACTTCAGCCTGCTGTGCCTCGACCAGATCGTGAACAACGCGGCGACCCTGCGCCACATGTCCGGTGGGCAGCTGTCCGTCCCCCTCGTGGTGCGCATGGCGACCGGCGCCGGCCGGCAGCTGGCCGCGCAGCACTCCCACAGCCTCGAGGGCTGGTACGCGCACATCCCCGGGATCAAGGTGGTGGCGCCGGGGACAGCGGACGATGCCCGCGCGCTGCTGTTGGCCGCGCTGCGCGATCCCGACCCCGTCTTCGTGTTCGAGCACGCCGCGCTCTACCCGATGGAAGGCGAGGTGGACGACACGGCGGGGCCGGGCGAGATCGGCCGGGCGCTGGTTCGCCGCGCGGGCACGGACCTCACCGTGATCACGTACGGAGGCTCGTTGCCAAAGACGCTGGCGGCGGCGGATCTCCTCGCCGCCGACGGGATCGCGGCCGAGGTGATCGACCTCCGCTCCCTCCGGCCGCTCGACACCGCCACCCTCCTGGCCTCGATCGCCAGGACGCACCGGGCTCTGGTCGTCGACGAAGGCTGGCGCACCGGCAGCTTCGCCGCCGAGGTGAGCGCCCGGATCATGGAGCAGGGCTTCTACGACCTGGATGGCCCCGTGCAGCGGCTGTGCAGCGCGGAGGTCCCGATGCCGTACGCCAGGCACATGGAAGATGCTGCGCTGCCGCAGCCCGAGACGATTGCGGCGGCGGCCCGGGGCATGCTCGGCCGCGATGGCTGAGTTCCAGATGCCGATCCTCGGCGCCGACATGACGGCGGGGACGCTCATCGCGTGGCGCAAGCGGCCGGGCGATCGGGTGGCGCGCGGCGACATCATCGCGGAGGTCGAGACGGAGAAGGGGCTGATCGACGTCGAGGTCTTCGTGAGCGGCGTGCTGGAGCGCATCCTCGTCGAGCCGGGCGCGACGGTGCCGACGGGGACGGCGCTGGCCTCGATCCGCGAGGACGCGCCCTCGGCGGCGCCGGGGCCGGCTGTCGTCGCCCCGCTCGCGGCGGCCGCGGCCGCCCCGGCTCCGGTGATTCCGGTGGTTCCGGAACCGGGCCCGGGCCCGCGCGTGCGCGTCTCGCCGCTCGCCCGGAAGCTCGCGGCCACGCTCGGCATCGACCCCACCACGCTGCGCGGTACCGGGGCGGGCGGGGCGGTCACGCGCGAGGACGTCGAACGTGCCGCGGCGGCTCGACCTGCTGGGCCGGTGCCAGCCGCCCCGCCGGCGGCGGCGCGTCCACGCATGGACGTCGCCCGGATGCGCCAGAGCATCGCGGCCGCCATGGCGCGCTCCAAGCGCGAGATCCCGCACTACTACGTCGCGCACACGATCGACCTGCACCGGGCGCTGGCGTGGCTGGCCGAGGAGAACGCGCGGCGTCCCGTGACCGAGCGATTGCTCTACGGCGTCCTGCTGATCAAGGCCGTCGCGCTCGCCCTGCACGAGGTGCCCGAGCTGAACGGGGTGTGGCGAGGCGACCGGTTCGCGCCGAGCGCCGCCGTGCACGTCGGCGTGGCCATCGCGCTGCGCGGCGGCGGCCTTGTCGCGCCCGCGCTGCACGACGTGGACCAGCCAGTCGCTCGGGGTGCTGATGGGCGCATTCCGCGACCTGGTCCAGCGCGCGCGCGGCGGTGGCCTTCGCAGCTCCGAGCTGGCGGACGCCACGATCACCGTGACGAGCCTCGGCGAGCAGGGTGTCGAGAGCGTGCTCGGCATCGTGTACCCGCCCCAGGTCGCCATCGTGGGGTTCGGGCGCATCGTCGAGCGGCCGTGGGTCGTCGACGGCGCGGTCGGGCCCCGGCCGGTCGTGACCGCCACACTGTCCGCCGACCACCGGGTCAGCGATGGTCACCGCGGCGGCCTGTACCTTGCCGCAGTCGATCGTCTCCTCCAATCGCCGGAGCGGTTGTGATGGCCGACGAGCTCCGCGCCGTGGTGCTCCGGGTCCTCGGCGACATCGCGCCCGAGGCCGACCTGGCCTCGCTGCGGCCCGACGTCGCGTTTCGCGAGCAGCTCGACCTCGATTCGATGGACATTCTGAACTTCGTCGTCGGGCTGCACGGAGCACTCGGCGTGGAGATTCCCGAGGCGGACTATCCCAAGCTCGCCACGCTCGACGCTTGCGTCGAGTACCTGGCGTCGAGGAGAGAATGATGAAGCCGTTGCCCCACCGGTACGCGGCCAGGATCGCGGGCGGTCCCGAGGGTCATGCCACGCTGTCGAGTGCGGGCGTGCCCGACCTCCGGACGGCGCCTCCGCTCGACTTCGACGGGCCGGGCGACGCCTGGAGCCCCGAGCAGCTGCTGCTCGCCGCCGTGGAGGCCTGCTTCCTGCTGACGTTCCGCTCGGTGGCGCAGGCCTCGCGCCTGGAGTTCGTGTCGCTCTCGGTCGAGGCGGAGGGTGTGGTCGATCGCGTCAACGGCGTCACGCGCTTCACGGAGATCGTGCTTCGCCCCCGCGTGGCCCTGCCGGCGGGTGCGGACTGGGTCCGTGTGCAGCGTGCGCTCGAGAAGGCCGAGCGGGCCTGTCTCGTCTCCGCCTCGCTCGACACGCCCATCCGTCTCGAGCCGGAGATCGCCGGGTGACGATGGGGCGCACCTGCGCTTCGCCGCACTGGGGCGGGGCCGCGACAGTAGCCGGCCTCGGTGCGCCGAAGTGACCGGAAACATGACGCTCGGTGGTGGCACCCCGGATGCAGTTCTGAACGCCACATCACTCGACGGAGGTGGTCAATGATCCGGCTAGCCAGCTCACTTCTTCTCGCGCTCGCGCTGGGGGTATCGCCGGTGACGCCGGCGGCCGACGCCGCGCGCACCTCGATGTACTCAGGGGTCGTCGTCGCCCTCGATCCGCAAGGCGGCGTGATGCTCATGGAGGAGGTCGGGCCCTGGCGAGTGGAGCAGGGCCGGACCGTCGTCACCCGGAGGACGATCAGCGTGACGTCCGCCACCACGTTCAACACCTTCATCCGTGTCGACGTGCCGGGACGGTTCGCGGGCGACTTCATCGAGGTCGCGCTCGACGCGGAGGACATCACGCCGGGAGACTTCGTGACCGCGGAGTGTCTGCACGAGCGTGGCCGGCTCGTCGCCGTGCGGGTGACCCTGGCCGAGGTGCGCTGATACCCACCATGACCACCGGGGACGTCCGCGAAATCCTGGTCGCCACCGACTTCTCGGAGATCTCGGACGCTGCCGTGCGCATCGCCCACGCCTATGCCAGGGCGTTCGGAGCTCGACTCCACGTCTTCCACGTCTGGTGGCCCGACGAGCTTGGGCTGACGGAGCTGTTCGCGTTCCTCGTCGCCCAGCTCGGGACGGCCGTGCCCGTGGTGATCGCCTCGCATCGCGGGGACGCGGCGGAGGAAATCGTGCGCTATGCCAAGGCCCAGGGCGTCCATCTCATCGTGCTCGGGACCCACGGCCGCACCGGCGTGAGCCGCATCTTGATGGGGAGTGTCGCCGAGCGGGTCATCCGCACGGCACCCTGCCCGGTCCTGACGGTGCCGTCCGCCGGCGTCGGTGGGGATGACGCGCGGGTGCTGCCACCGGCCGTGTCCCGTTGCGTCGCGTGCAACACGACGTCGCGCGACCTCCTCTGTGAGCCGTGCCGGGCCCTGCTCAGGGGCCGGGCGGTCTACGGCGGGCGCGGGAGTGAGCGCGCCTCGCCCACGCAGCCCCCGTCGTGATCCTCGACGGGTGCGAGGGGCCGGTGACGCCGCCCTCTCCACTCGACGCTCTGCTGCCGCCCGAGATGGCGCGGCGGGCCGAGGAGGTCGGCGCCACCAAAATGGCGATGGACCCCGGCCGGCTCGTCGCGCTCGCGGTGCTCGCCGGCGCGTTCATCGCCTTCGGTGGCATCTTCTCGACCGTGGCGCTGGCCGGCGCCGCCGGCGCGCCGTGGGGCGCGACCCGCGTGCTGGCCGGGGTCGTCTTCAGCGTCGGGTTGATCCTGGTCGTCGTAGGCGGTGCCGAGCTCTTCACGGGGAACAACCTGATCGTCATGGCCTGGGCGGGCGGGCGGGTCAGCACGTGGGCGCTGCTCCGCAACTGGGTCCTCGTGTACGCCGGGAACTTCGCGGGCGCGGTTGGGATCGCGCTCATGGCCGCGGGCGCCCGGCTGCACGAGGCCGGGGGTGGCGCCGTCGGCGCCAGCGCGCTCGGGATCGCGGTCGCCAAGGTGCAGCTGGGGTTCGGGCAGGCGGTGCTTCTCGGCGTCCTCGGCAACGTGCTCGTGTGCCTGGCCGTCTGGCTTTCCTACAGTGCCCGCAGCACGACCGACCGGGTGCTGGCGATCGTGCCGCCGATCGCCGCGTTCGTGGCGGCCGGCTTCGAGCACTCCGTCGCCAACATGTACTTCGTGCCGTTCGCGCTGCTCGTGACCTTCCTCGACCCGGGCTTCGTTGCTGCGCGAGGCCTCGACGTTCACGCGCTGACCTGGGGCGGCTTCCTCGCGCGGAATCTCCTGCCGGTCACGCTCGGCAACGTGATCGGCGGCGCGCTGCTGGTGGGCGGCGTCTACTGGTTCGTCTACCTGCGGCCGCGACCGAGGGAATGAGCGAGCGGCGATCAAGGGACCTCGCGATGGCTGATCGGCCGCTCATCTCGCCTTTCATTGCCGGCGATCCCACCCGCCTCGGGGCCGACGTCACCTCGGCCGCGCAGCTCACGACCGCGCTCGGGCTTCCGGCGCCGTCGGGGGTCATCGACCTGGTCCGAGGCGTGGCGCTGGTCGTCGTGCCGGCGCCGCCGCACGAGCGCCTGAGCCTGCGGTGGGTCCAGCTTCCCCACGAGCCGGCGCTGCGGTCGGGCGCTCCCCCGACCGCGGTCGTCCTCGTCCTGCTCGCGCCCCTGGCCCTGAGCGCCGACGTGGTGCGTCTGGTCGCCCGTCTGCGATCGTGCCTGAGCGACGGCGCGGTGGTCGCCGAGGCGCGCCGGGCCACCACGCGCCCGGCCCTCGTGCACGTCCTGGCGCCGGCGGAGCGTGACGGCGGCGAAGCCGCGCTCGCCGATCAGGAGATCTTCACCCTGCTCGGTTCGGGGCCCGATGGTCTGCCGGCCGGCGAGGCGGCGCGCCGCCTGGCGACCCTCGGTCCCAACCGGCTCGAGCGCGTGGCGCGCCGCCCGCTCGCCGTGCGCCTGCTCGTCCAGTTCACGAGCCTGTTCGCGTTGCTCCTGTGGGCCGGCGGCGCCCTCGCCTTCCTGGCCGGCCTCGCCGAGCTGGGCTGGGCCGTCTTCGTGGTGATCGTCGTCAACGGCCTCTTCAGCTTCTTTCAGGAGTACCGGGCCGAGCGCGCGATCCAGGCGCTCCAGCGGCTGTTGCCGCGAGAGGTCAGCGGGCTGCGTGGTGGCGCCGAGGTCGGCGTGCCGGTCGAGGAGCTGGTGCCGGGCGACGTCGTGATCCTGGACGAGGGTCAAGGGGTGCCAGCGGACGGTCAGCTCCTGGAGGCGGCGGGCCTGCGGGTCGATCAGAGCGTGCTGACCGGTGAATCCCACCCGGTCTTCAAGCTCCCGGCCCGTGGCAACGAGCGCGCGGGCGTGCCTCGCCTCGAGCGCCACGAGCTCGTCTTCGCCGGTACCGCGGTCGTGGCCGGGCAGGGGCGGTTCGTCGTCACCGCGACCGGCATGACGACCGAGATCGGTGTCATCGCCCACCTCACCCAGTCGGTCGCCGAGACCCCGAGCCCGCTCCAGCGTGAGATGACGCGCATCACCCGGATCGTCGGCGGCCTCGCGGTCGCGTTCGGGGCCACCTTCTTCGCGCTCGGCGTGGCCAGTGGCACGGTCTCCGTCGCCGACGGCCTCCTCTTTGCGCTCGGCGTGATCGTCGCCAACGTGCCCGAGGGCCTGCTGCCGACGCTCACGCTCGCCCTCGCCCTGGGCGTCCAGCGCCTGGCCCGGGCCGGCGCCCTGGTCAAGCGCCTGTCCGCGGTGGAGACGCTCGGCGCCACGACGGTGATCTGCAGCGACAAGACGGGGACACTGACCCTGGGGGCGATGACCGTCCGCTTCGTGGGCCTCGGCGGCCGCACGCTGACCGTCGACACCCTTCCGGTTCCGACGGCGGCGGACGTGCGCGAGCTGTTCGAGGTGGCCGTGCTCGGCTCGCTGGCGACGCTCGAGCGGGGCGATCCCACCGAGGTCGCGCTGGTGGCGGCGGCCGCGCGCGCCGGCGTGGATCCCGAGGGCCTCCGCCGGATGCACCCGTTGCTGGCCCCGTACCCCTTCGACTCGTTTCGCAAGCGGATGACGCTGGTCCGCGCCGCCCCGGGCGGGCCCGTCGCGTTCGTCAAGGGCGCGCCGAAAGAGATCCTGGCGCTCTGCGGTACCGTCCGGGCGGGGACCGAGACCCGGGGGCTCACCGACGCGGATCGCGGCGCGGTGCTCGCCGAGCACGATCGCCTCGCCGCCGACGGCCTCCGCCTGCTCGGCGTCGCGGTACGGCCGGTGCCCGACACCCTCCTGACCGCTCCCGCCGCCGCCGTCGAGCGAGACTTGACCCTCCTCGGCTTCGTGGCGCTGTGGGATCCACCACGGCCGGGGATCGAGGACGCGGTGGCGGTGTGCCGCGCGGCCGGCATCCGGATCGTGATGCTGACCGGCGACTACGGGCTGACCGCCCAGGCGATCGCGCACCGCATCGGGCTGCCCGTCAGCAAGGTGGTCAGCGGTGAGGAAGTGGAGCGTCTGTCGTCGTCGGCGCTGCGCGAGCTCGCCGGCGAGCCGGGCGTGCTGTTCGCCCGCACGTCGCCCGCGCACAAGCTGGCGGTCGTCATGGCGCTTCGCGCGGCGGGCGAGGTGGTGGCCGTCACCGGCGACGGCGCCAACGACGCGCCGGCGCTGAAGGCCGCCGACATCGGCGTGGCGATGGGACGGCGGGGCAGCGACGTGGCCAAGGAGGCGGCCGATGTCGTCCTCACCGACGACAACTTCGCGTCGATCGTCGCCGCCATCCGGGAGGGCCGCACGACCTACGCGAACATGGGCAAGTTCGTGACCTACATCTTCGCCTCGAACGTGCCGGAGCTGGTGCCCTTCCTCGCCTTCGTCTTCCTGCGCATCCCGCTGCCGCTCACGATCATGCAGATCCTCGCCGTCGATCTGGGGACGGACCTGCTGCCCGCCCTGGCGCTCGGGGCGGAGCCGCCGGAGCCCGACGTGATGGCACGCCCGCCGCGCGCCGCCGGTGCGCGGCTGCTCGACGCCTCGCGTCTGCTGCGCGCCTACGCGTTCCTCGGTGTCGCCGAGGCGGCGCTGGCGATGCTGGCGTTCTTCTGGACGTACTGGCTGTCGGGCTGGCGGCCGGGCCTGCCGATGGCGGCGGAGGGCGCTCTCTACGAGCGCGCGACGACCATGACGCTGGTCGGGATCGTGGCCGCCCAGGTCGGTAACGTGTTCGCGTGCCGCACCGACCGCGAATCCGTCTTCCGCGTCGGCGTGCTGGGCAACCGCATGGTGCTCGTCGGCATTGGCGCCGAAATCGCGGTGCTCCTCGGTCTCATCATGGTACCCCCGCTGCGGGCCGTCTTCGGCCTGGTGCCGCCCTCCCCGGCCGAATGGACGCCAGTGCTCGGGTTCCCGGCCGTCATCCTGCTGCTGGACGAAGGGCGAAAGCTGCTGCGGCGAGCCGCGGCTAGCGGCCGCGGACGGTGAGCACGGGGCACGGTGCACGCGCGACCACGCGCTCGGCGACGCTGCCCAGGCGACGCGCGCTGTCCTCGAGCAATATCACCGGCGGGGTCATCACATGGACGAGGTGCAGGCGCGCCTGTCGCCGGGCGCGCGGTGGCGTGCCGGATGGTCGTCATCGTTTCCGGGCCGCGAAGAGCCAGGCGACGAGGACCGCGAGCACGACCACCGCGACCACGATCACCCACCGATCTCGAATTGCCTCGATCATGCCGTCCTCCCAGCTTGTCTGACGCGGCGCCTCGCGAATGCCTGAGGGCTGCGTGATTGCGCGTGCTTCTGGACGACCGGCGTGGGAAAATGACGCCCCACTGCGGCCGGCGCGATCGTCCTCGCGTCGACTCCGCCCACGGAGGGAACACATGAAGCGCTCGCCACGCCAGCCGAAAGCACGTCGTCCGAATGATCCCGCGGTCACGTCACCTCAGGCCAAGCGCCGCCAGCGGAGCGCGACGGCGGCGGTCCGGCGCGACACGACGCTGCTGCAAGCGAACATCGCGCGCCGGGTCGAGACGCGCATGGCGCCGCCGAAGTACGCCGAGCGGCAGCACGCGCGGCCGGGCGCTGGCATCAAGCGCTCGCGCGCGAACATGTCCCCCAAGTCTCGCTGAAGGCCCGCGTCACGGTCGGTCAGGAACCCGCAACGTAGCGTCCGGCGGCGCGCTCGCCGGGAGCACCTCGCGCGGAAAGAAGATGGCCGCGAAGAGCAACACGGCGCCGAACACCTGCGCATAGGCAGCCATCACCCGCATGATGAAATCGTCGTCGGCATGCGGGAGCAGCAGGACGAGGATGGCGAGGAACAGCGCCAGGGCCAGCAGGCCCAGCCCCACGCTCACGGTGCCCTCCAGCAGCACCGGCCACGCGTCGAAGATGCGCGTCGAGGACCGCGTGCCGGCGCCGATCATCCACCAGTTGTGGACCAGCGACGCGAGGTTCATCGGCGCGTCTTGGCCGGCATCCGCACGGTCAGCACCGGGCACGACGCGGTGGCGACCACCCGCGAGGCGACGCTGCCGAGGAGCACCTTCATCACGCCGGTGCGGCCGTGGGTGCCGAGCACCAGGATGTCGGTCTCGTCGTGCTCGGCGGCCCGGACGATCTCGTCGGCCGGGATGCCGCCGTCCAGGAACTGGGGCGTCGCGCGCACCCCGGCATCCCCGGCCTCCTTGACGAGGGCATCCATCTCCTGACCGGCCCGGGACCGCAGGTCGCCCTCGATCAGGTCCCAGGTCTCCTGGGTCACGTAGCCGCCCTCGACGAACATCGAGGCCGGCGAGGGCAGCACGTGCAGGATGGTGAGCTGGCCGCCGGTCGCCTTCGCCAGCCGAAGCGCCTGGGAGAATGCCGCCCGGGACGCGGGGGAGAAGTCGGACGCGCACGTGATCCGCATCGTATCAGCCATTGTTCCGCCTCCTGCGGCCGGAACTGCACCGGCGATGCCAAGGACGGGACGGCGGGAAATCAGGACGATAGGGCGCACCGGAGTCCGGTGGCTGGGGTGGCGGTGCCGCACCTGGGGCGTCGAGCGCCCCCCGTCGAGGCCTTACGCTGCCACCGGGCTCATTGCGCTCGCGCTCCTGATCGTGGGACATCTCGCGCTGCGCCCCTCACGGGCGCGCGAGCCTGAGGATCAGCCGCGGATCTGGTGCTTGTTGACCAGGCGGTGGAAGGTCTTGCGGTCGATGCCGGCCGCCTTGGCGGCGGCCGAGATGTTGCCCTCGTGCCGGTCGAGCAGCTCCTTCAGGTACGAGGCCTCGAGCACGGCCATCCAGCGATCCTTGGCCTCCTTCAGGCCGAGGTCGGTGGTGCCGACCAGGTGCGACTCGACGGCGGCCGCCGGCGCGCCCGGCGAGGTGGCGCGCGGGCCGCCAACCAGCACGTGATCGGGCAGGTCGCGCCGGGTGATCGTGTCGCTCTCGGCCAGCGCGCAAGCGCGCTCGACGACGTTCTGCAGCTCGCGCACGTTGCCGGGCCACGCATGCGCCTCCAGCGCGGCCATGGCCGGGTCGTCGTAGCCGTGCACCCGGCCCTGGCCGTAGCGCTTGAGGAAGGCGTGGGCCAGCAGCCGGACGTCGCCGGCGCGCTCGCGCAACGGCGGCAGCCGGATCTCGATGACGTTGACGCGGTAGTAGAGCTCCTCGCGGAACTGTCCCTTGGCCGCGGCCTCGCGCAGGTTGTGGTTCGTCGCCGACACCACGCGCACGTCCACGTCGATGAGGGCGGTGCCGCCGACCCGGCGGATCTGCCGCTCCTGCAGCGCGCGCAGCAGCTTGACTTGAAGGCTCACCGGCAGGTCCCCGATCTCGTCGAGGAACAGCGTGCCGCCGCCGGCCACCTCCATGAGCCCGGGCTTGGTGCGCACCGCCCCGGTGAAGGCGCCCTTCTCGTGGCCGAACAGCTCGGACTCGAGCAGGTTCTCGGGCAGGGAGGCGCAGTCGACGGGCACGAAGGCCTGCGTCGCCCGCGGGCTGTTGGCGTGGACGGCGCGCGCGATCAGCTCCTTGCCGGTGCCCGACTCGCCCAGCACGAGGATGTTGGCCTCGGAGCGCGCCGCCTTCTTGACCAGCTCGAACACCTGGGCCATGGCCGGGCTGCGGCCGATCACGTTCTCTAGACCGAAGGTCGTCTGGAGCTGCTCGCGGAGGTTGCGGTTCTCGAGCGCCAGCCGCCGCTGCCGCAAGGCGCGGTCCACCACGATCGTGAGCTGGTCGACCGAGAACGTCTTCGGGAGATAGTCGAGCGCGCCTTCCTTCACCGCGGTGACCGCGGACTCGATCGTCGCGAACGCAGTGATGACGATCACCGGCAACGCCGGGTCGAGCTCGTGCGCACGCCGGAGCAGCGCCAGGCCGTCGATCTCCGGCATCTTGAGGTCGGTGAGCAGAAGGTCGGGACGCTCGGACTCCAGCAGGGCGAGCGCCCGCCGGGGATCGGTCGTGGTGAGGCAGCGATGCCCGGCCCGGCGCAGGATGCGGGCGCAGTTGTCGAGCATGTCGGGCTCGTCGTCGACGATCAGGATGCGCAGCTCGCTCATGCGGCGCCATTATAGGCTGCGCCACGGCCATGTCTTGCCCCGGCCTCGAAACTTCCCTAATATGCTCACGGCAGCATAGCCGGGCGGGTCCGGTCGGACCCGCGGAAAGCGAGATCCCATGCGGCGGCTCACCTTCGCGCTCTTCGCGCTGGTCCTGGCGCTGGCGCCGGCGGCGCTGGCGCAGGCCCCCGGCTCCAAGACCGTCATTCTCTCCACGACGACGAGCACCCAGGACTCCGGGCTCCTCGACGTGCTGGTCCCGCTCTTCGAGAAGACCACCGGCTACTCGGTGAAGGCGATCTCCGTCGGCACCGGCCAGGCGCTGGCCCTGGCGGCCCGCGGCGAGGCCGACGTGACGCTCGCCCACGCGCCCGGGCTGGAGAAGAAGTACGCCGGCGAGGGCAAGATGCACACTCGGCGGCTCGTCATGTACAACGACTTCCTCCTCATCGGCCCCGAGTCCGACCCCGCGAGGATCCGCGGTGAGAAGAGCGTGGTGGCCGCGCTGAAGAAGATCGCCGACGGCAAGGCGCGCTTCGTCTCGCGCGGCGACAAGTCCGGCACCCACACGCTGGAGCTGGCCCTGTGGAAGGCGGCCGGCGTCACGCCGGCCGGGCCCTGGTACATCGAGTCGGGGCAGGGGATGGGCGCCACACTCGGCATCGCCAACGACCGCCAGGGCTACACCGTCACCGACCGCGCGACCATGCTGGCGTTCGCCAAGCGCGTGGACCTCACGCCGATGGTCGAGGGCGACAAGCTCTTGCTGAACATCTACTCCGTCATGGAGGTCAACCCGGCCAACGGCCCCAAGGTGAACGCTGCCGGCGGCAAGGCGTTCGCGGACTTCATGCTGGCGCCCGAGACGCAGGCCGTCATCAAGACCTTCGGCGTGGACAAGTATGGGCAGCCGCTGTTCGTGCCGATCGCCGGAAAGAAGGACGAGGACTTCTAGGCCGTGGACGTTCTGGGCGAGGGCGTCCAGCGGGCCGTCGGCCTGCTGCTCGGCGGCGACCCGGAGATCCTCGCCGTCCTCTGGCTCTCGCTGCGGGTCTCGGGGACGGCGACCCTGATCGCGCTGCTCCTGGGCATCCCGGCCGGTGCCGCGCTCGCGCTGGCCCGCTTCCCGGGCCGGACGCTGCTCGTCAGCGCCGTGAACACGGGGATGGGACTGCCGCCCGTCGTGGTGGGCCTGTTCGTGACGATCTTTCTCTGGCGCAGCGGCCCCTTCGGCGACTGGGAGGTGCTCTACACGCCGGCCGCCATCGTGCTGGCCCAGGCCGTCATCGCCTCGCCCCTCGTCACCGGCATCACGCTGGCCGCGGTGCAGAACGTCCCCGCGAAGTTCCGCCTGCAGCTCCTGGCCCTGGGCGCCTCGCGCGTGCAGATGGTGTGGGTGGTCCTGCGGGAGGCGCGGCTGCCGATGCTGGCGGCGATCATGGCGGGCTTCGGCGGTGTCATCTCCGAGATCGGCGCCTCCATGATGGTGGGCGGCAACATCAAGGGCCAGACGCGCACGCTGACGACGGCGATGGTGCTGGAGACCGGCAAGGGCGAGTTCGGCGTCGCCATCGCGCTCTCGATCCTGTTGATGGCGCTGGTCTTCGGCGTCAACTGGGCGCTCACCACGATCCAGCAGCGCCGCGCGTTCTGAGGGAGGTGCGATGATCCTCCGCGACGATTCCACCCGGCGAGCGAGACGTCCGTGAGCGAGGCGGCTGCCACGCGCGCCGGCGCGCTGCTCTGGCACGAGCACCGTTGCGGATGGCTGCGCGCGTGAGGGTCAGCGTTGGCGCCCGCGGTCAGCGATTTCGTCCGGAGACGGACCGGTCGGGCCCACCGCCGCGTCCACGCTCGCCCGCGCGGCGGCCAGCCGGGTCCGCAGGTGATGGCCGTGCTCGGTGAGCACCGCGCCACGCGCGGCGCCGCGGCCCGCGCGCGCCTCGAGCAGCGGGACGCCGAGGACTGCCTGGGCCCGCCGCAGGTACCCCCAGGCGTGACGATACGACCAGCCCATCAGGCGGACCGCTGCGGCCAGCGACCCCAGGCGATCGATGGCCTCCAGCAGGCGCAAGCCACCGTCGCCCATCACGAAACGGCCGTCGTGCTCGAGCCAGACCTTCGTGCGGATGGGCCCGGCGAGTATGCTCGACCGAGCCGTTTGAAGCGCCCGGCGTCGCCCGCTACGCTTCGGCGTGGCCCTGGAGTCCATTCTGACGCTGGAGGGTAGCATGCGAGTCCGGCTCGTGATCCTGGCGGTGGCCGTGGTGCTCGCGGGCGCGCTCGTCGGGAGCTTGGCCGCCGCGGCACCCGGCAGCGCTCCGCCCATCCTCACGATCTTCGCGGCGTCCGACCTGGCCTTCGCGTTCCGCGACCTGATCCCGCGCTTCGAGCAGGCGGCCGGTGTGAAGGTCACGCTGGTCCTCGGCTCGACCGGCAACCTGGCGAAACAGATCGAGCACGGCGCGCCCGCCGACGTCTTCTTCGCCGCCAACCAGACATTCGTCGACGACCTCCTGACCAAGGGTGCGGTGATCGTCGAGACGCGGGCGCTGTATGCGCAGGGTCGGATCGTGCTGGCGACCGCGCGGACCGCCGGGTCCAAGCTCACGGCGCTGCCGCAACTGCTCGATCCGCGCATCCGCCGGGTGGCCATCGCCAATCCGGCGCACGCCCCGTACGGCCGCGCTGCCGAGCAAGCGCTTCGCGCGGCCGGCGTCTGGGACGCGGTGAAGCCGAAGCTCGTCTACGGCGAGAACATCCGCCAGGCCCTGCAGTTCATGGAGTCGGGCGCGGCCGAGGCAGGGATTCTTGCTCTGTCGATCGCCAACGCTCCCGCGATCGACTGGGTACCGATCGACCCGGCGCTGCACGGACGCCTCGACCAGGCGGTCGCCGTCGTGCGACGCAGCCCCCGGCCCGAGCTGGGCGTGGCCTTCATCCAGTTCGTGAACGGCCGCGAGGGCCGAGCCATCATGAAGCGTTATGGATTTCTGCTGCCCGGGGAGTTCTGAGATGGATCTCTTCCCGCTGTGGCTCTCGCTGCAGGTCTCGTTCGTGGCGACCGTGTTGACGCTCGCGATGGGCGTGCCGGTGGCGTGGGCGCTCGGCCGCCGGACGTTCCCCGGCCACGACCTGCTCGCGGCGCTGGTGGTCACGCCGCTGGTGCTGCCTCCGACGGTTCTCGGCTACTACCTGCTCGTGCTCGTCGGCAGCCGCGGGCCGGTGGGGCGTGCCCTCGACAGCGTCGGCATCGAGCTCGCGTTCACCTGGAAGGGCGCCGTGCTGGCCGCCTGCGTGGGGTCCATCCCT
The DNA here is from genome assembly GCA_963743355.1 of uncultured Candidatus Rokubacteria bacterium. Lineage (GTDB taxonomy): Bacteria > Methylomirabilota > Methylomirabilia > Rokubacteriales > CSP1-6 > AR5. The sequence continues at coordinate 545,843 of CAVUPM010000001.1, read as the reverse complement.
CTGCTGATCCGGGCCGCCCAGGCCGGCTTCGAGACCGTCGATCGTCGACTCGAGGCGGCCGCCCGCACCCTGGGGCGGAGTGAGTGGTCGGTCTTCTGGAGCATGACGCTGCCGCTCGCCTGGCGCTCGGTGCTGGCCGGCGCCGTCCTGGCCTTCTGCCGCGCGTTCGGCGACTTCGGGATCACACTCATGGTCGCCGGCAGCATCCCGGGCCGGACGCAGACACTGCCGCTGGCTATCTACGACCACGTCCAGGCCAACCAGATGCCGGAGGCGAACACGCTTGCCTTGGTGGCGGCCGGCCTCGTGATCGCGCTGCTGCTGGGGATCGGGCGGCTCGTACGGTTGCGTTACTGAGCGCCGTGCTCTCCGTCACCCTGACCAAGCGACTGCCGGGCTTCACGCTCGACGTCCGCTGGGACTCGCGCGACGCGGTGACGGGACTCTTCGGATCGTCGGGCTCCGGGAAGACGCTGACGCTCGACTGCCTCGCCGGCCTGGTGCGGCCCGACACCGGGCGGATCGTCCTCGGCGAGCGCGTGCTCTTCGACGCCGCGGCCGGCGTCAACCTCGCGCCGCGCCATCGCCGGCTCGGCTACGTCTTCCAGGGTTACGCGCTGTTCCCGCACCTCACCGTCGCCGACAATGTCGCCTTCGGCCTGCACGCGCTGCCGCACGACCAGCGACGCCGACGCGCAGCCGAGGTTCTCGACCGCCTGGGCCTGTCTGCTCTCGCGCGCCGCCGACCGGGCGAGTTGTCGGGCGGTGAACGCCAGCGCGTGGCGCTCGGCCGGGCGCTGGCGCCGGAGCCGGGGTTGCTGCTGCTCGACGAGCCGTTCTCGGCGCTCGATCTGCCGCTACGCCGCGCGCTGCGGGACGATCTTGCTCGCGTGCTCCGCGAGTGGGGCACCGCCGCGGTGGTCGTGACCCACGACTTCACCGAGGCGTATCGCCTGGCCGATCGCATCGTCGTCTACGACGGCGGCCGGGTGGTGCAGTCCGCGCCGCGTGCGGAGCTCCTCTGGCAGCCCGCGTCGGAGTCAGTCGCGCGCATCATGGGGATTCCCAACGTCCTGCACGGCACCGTGATCAAGGCGATGCCCGATCGCATCCAGCTCCGCTGGCGGGGCCAGGTCCTGGAAGCGGTGAACTCGCCGACGCACTCGTACCTGCCGCCGCCGGAGGCGCCGATCGCGTTCTTCGTCCGCCCCGAGTACGTCCGGCTGATCCGCAAGGATCGCGTGGTGGCGGACATGCGCCATCACATGAATCTGATGCGCGGCGAGGTCGTGGCCGACGAGGACTTCGGCACGACCTGCACGCTGCGCATCCGGCTCGACGAGCCGGGTCCGCCGGCGCAGGGCGCCTACGATCTGGAGGTCGAGGTGCCGCACCTCGTCTACGAGATCCTCGAGATCGAGCGCGACCGGCGCTGGGAGTTCTCGATCCACCGCGGGTCGATCCACGTGCTGCCGGCGTGACCGCCGTCGTCACGCTGCGCGACGTCCGCCGCGTCAACGCCGCCGGCTTCACGCTGCAGGTGCCGGCGCTCGAGGTCCGCGCCGGCGAGGTGCTCGCCGTGATCGGTCCCAACGGCAGCGGCAAGTCCACGCTGTTGCGCGTGCTCGGGCTGCTCGAGCGGCCCCAGGCCGGGCAGGTGCTGGTGGGGGGCCGTCCGGTGGACGCGCGCGACGCGCTGGCCGAGCGGCGCCGCATGGCCACGGTGTTCCAGGAGCCGCTGCTGGCCGACACCACGGTGGCCGCCAACGTCGCGCTCGGCCTGCGCTTTCGCGGCGTCGCCGGCGAGGACATCGGGCGCCGGGTGTCGCGCTGGCTGGCGCGCTTCGGCGTCGGCGCGCTCGCCGCGCGCGCGGCCCGCACGCTGTCCGGCGGCGAGGCGCAGCGCGTGGCGCTGGCCCGCGCGCTGGTGCTGGAGCCCGAGGTCCTCCTGCTCGACGAGCCGTTCGCGAGCCTGGATCAGCCCTCGCGCACCGCGCTCATCGCCGACCTGGGGACGGTCCTTCGCCAGGACCGCATCACCACCGTGCTCGTCACCCATCATCGCGGCGAAGCCCAGGCCCTGGCCGACCGCGTGGCGGTGCTGATCGGCGGTCGGCTGTGCCAGCTCGACGAGACCGCGCGCGTGTTCCACGCGCCCGCCTCCGAGGAGGTCGCGCGGTTCGTCGGCGTGGAGACGATCGTCACGGGCCACGTGCGCGGACGCGAGGCGGGCGTCACGCACGTGGACGTGGCCGGGCGTACGCTGGAGATGGCGGCACCGGCCGAGATCGGCGCCCGCGTACGGCTGGCCATCCGCCCCGAGGACGTCACGCTCGTGCTGCCACGCGAGCACGGCGGCGGGTCGAGCGCGCGCAACCTGCTGGCCGGGTCGATCGCGCGTGTCACCGTCACTGACGCCGGCGTCCGCGTCCTCGTGGAATGCGGGTTTCCCCTCGTGGCGATGGTCACGCCGCGCTCGCTGTCCGAGCTCGGGCTCGTCGAGGGCATGGAGGTTGCGGCCGCCTTCAAGGCGAGCGCGCTGCACGTGATTTCCGGGGCCGTGGTGCTTGACACTCCGAAGGCTCCGGGGCTATAAGGAGGGCACCCGCAACCAGTGGCAGTGGACGGGGGACGGTATCGAAGCAGGGATTCGCCGAGGCCAGCGTTCAATGGTGACGCTGGCTTGTTTATTTTACGCTGCGCCCGTCGTGTCCCAGGGAGGTCGATACGATGACTGAGAACCTCATCGAACGACTCATGGCCGAGAACGAGGAATTCCGGCGCCTGCGCTCCGAGCATCAGGACTACGAGCACGAGCTCGCGACGCTGACCGATCACCCCTCGCTCTCGGCGGACCTGCACTGGCGGATGAGTGAGCTGAAGAAGCTGAAGTTGATGGCCAAGGACCGCATGGAGGCCATCATCCGGGGCACGCGCTCCGGCGTCACCGCCTGAGCTCCACCGGCCGCGTCCGGCGGCGCCGCCGCCCCGCGCGACGGCGTCCGCTCCGGACCGCCGATGACGGCTTCCGTGGCCTGACCCACCTCACACCTCAGGGCGACGCTCGCATGGTCGACGTCTCCCCCAAGCCCGAGACCGCCCGCGAGGCCGTGGCGCGTGCGGTGCTTCGGATGCGACCGTCGACGCTCCGCGCCGTGCAGAAGGGCAACGCGCCCAAGGGTGACGTGCTCGGCGTCGCCCGTACCGCCGGCATCCTGGCCGCCAAGCGCACTCCCGATCTGATCCCGCTCTGCCATCCGCTGCGACTCACGCGCGTGGAGGTGTCGTTCGACGTGCGCCCGCGCCGCGGTGAGCTGGCGATCGAGGCGCGCGTGCGGACCGTGGACAAGACCGGCGTGGAGATGGAGGCGCTGACGGCGGCCGCCGTGGCCGCGCTCACCGTCTACGACATGGTCAAGGCGCTGGAGAAGGGCGTGACGATCACCAACCTTCAGCTCCTCGCAAAGTCAGGCGGGAAGTCCGGAGACTGGAAGCGGAGCCGGCGACGTCCTTGAACAGGCCACCCACGACCCGAGCCGGCCGCGCGGCACCCGCTCCAATAGCAACCGCGCTCATTCACTCCGAGGCGTGGGACCGATTCGACTACGGGCCGCAGCATCCGCTGCGCATGGAGCGCCTGGGGCTGACGTGGCGGCTCCTGCAGGCCTACGGTCTCACGCGACTGCCGGGCGCCGTGGTGCACGCGCCCGGGCCGGCCGACGAGCGCGACATCTCCGTCTTCCACGCGCCCGAGTATCTCGAGATGCTGAAGGCCGCCAACGGCGGCGCCCAGCCGCCGCGCGGCGGCGCCTTCGGTCTCGGCGCCGGCGACAACCCGGTCTTCCCCGGAGTGTGGGAGGCGGCCCAGCTCGTGGCGGCGGGGTCGCTGCTGGCCGCCGACCTGGTGACGCGGGGCGAGGCGGATCGCGTCTTTCACTTCGCCGGCGGCCTGCACCACGCGCTGCGCGAGCGCGCCTCCGGCTTCTGCTACGTCAACGACGCCGTGCTGGCCATCTTGCGGCTGCGCGAGCGCGGCCTGCGCGTGGCCTACGTGGACATCGACGCGCATCACGGCGACGGTGTGCAGTACGCCTTCTACGGCGATCCCCACGTGCTCACGATCTCCACCCACGAGCGCGGCGAGCGGCTGTTCCCCGGCACCGGGTTCGTGAACGAGCTGGGCGAGGGCGACGCCGCCGGCTTCTCGGTGAATCTGCCGCTGGAGGCCTACACCGACACCCAGGTCTACCTGCCGGCGTTCGAGGCGGTCGTGCCGCCGCTGCTCGAGCGCTTCAAGCCCGACGTGATCGTCGCGCAGCTCGGCATCGACTCGCACCGCACCGATCCGCTCACCCACCTGGCGCTCGACATCCAGGGCTTCGCGCGGGCGTTCGCGCGCATCGTGCCGATGGCGCCGAAGCTCATCGCGCTGGGCGGGGGCGGCTACGACATCCGCAACGTGGCGCGCGGCTGGACCGCGGCATGGGCGGTGCTCAACGGCGTGGAGCTGCCCGGCGCGCTGCCGGAGGCGTTCGCGGAGGACGTGCGGCGGTACGACTTCGGCTCGCTCGAGTTGTGGGACGCTCCGTCGGAAGCTCTGCCGGAGAATATCCAGCGCGCGGTCAGCGACTACGTCGACCGCCAGGTCGACGCCGTCCAGCGCACGATCTTTCCGCTGCACAGACTGTAGTAGATGGGGGCCCCGACATGGCCCCCAAACCCCCACCCGTTCGTCGCCCCCCGGCGAAGCCGGGGTGCTCCTCTGGGGTGCGCGAGAGCAGGGGCCCCGACATGGCCCCCAAACCCCCGACACGTTCGTCGCCCCCCGGCGAAGCCGGGGTGCTCCTCTGGGGTGCGCGAGAGCAGGGGCCCCGACATGGCCCCCAAACCCCCAGTCGTTCGGAGCGCCCCGGGGAAGCGGTGTGCTCCTCGTCAGCGCCCGCCGAGCAGAGCCTTGATGCGCACCTCGAAGACCGGGAAGGGCTGGGCGCCGACGATGCGCAGTCCCTCGACGGCGGCGTCCGGCGTCGTGGCGCCGAGCACGAAGCTCGGCGTGCCGGTCACGCCCGCCTTGGCGGCCTCGGCGATGTCGCCGTCGATCTCGGCCCGATACCGGTCGGTGGCGATGCAGGCCGAGAACCGCCCGGCGTCGAGGCCCAGCTCACCGGCGAGCCGGGCGTAGGTCGGGGGACCGAGCGTGGTGGCGTTGAGGGTGACGACGTGGCGCATCTCCCAGAACTTGCCCTGCTCGCCGGCGCAGCGGACGGCGAGGGCGGCCGGGCGGGCGTTGGGATGGAAGTCCAGCGGGAGGTCGCGGCTGATGAACCGCAGCTTGCCGGTGTCGATGTACTCGCGCTTGAGCCGCTCGAAGGCGCCCACGTGGAACGCGCGGCAGTAGGGGCACTCCAGGTCCGTGAACTCGACCAGCGTCACGGGCGCGTCGGCCCGGCCCAGCACCTGCACGCCGGCCAGGTCCACGCGGACCTTCTCGTCGGGCGGGCGCTCGCCGCCGGCCCGCGGGGCCCTCAGACCGTCGATTGCCCGCCGCAGCTCGCGGATTTCCTTGATCAGCGTGTCGGCCTGCTCGCGGGTGATCGTGTCCTGGGCCTGTACGCGCGCGGGGCCCGGGGTCAGCAGCAGCACGGCGGTCGCGACGACACCGAGGACGAGCGATCTGTGCTTCATGGTGGAACCATTAGAGCGGAGCAGGGCCGGAATTGCCAGGATTCCGTGGGCGGTGAGCTGGCCGGTGCCCGCCCGGCCTCGTGCTAGAGTGACGATCACTGCAGGAGGCCCACCAGACCTTGCGGGGAGTGCTCATCACGTTCGAGGGCGTCGAGGGCTCGGGCAAGTCGACGCAGATGCGCCGCCTCGCGCGCCGGCTGCGCCGGCAGGGCCACCCGATCGAGCTGACGCGCGAGCCCGACGGCACCGCGCTGGGCGTGGGCGTGCGGCGGCTGTTCGAGCACGGCCCCCAGCCGCTGACCGAGACGCTCCTGTTCCTGGCCGCGCGCCACCAGCACGTCGCCGAGCGCGTGGGGCCCTGGCTCAAGCGCGGGCGCGTCGTGTTGTCCGATCGGTACGCCGATGCGACCGTCGCCTACCAGGGCTACGGCCGAGGCCTCGACCCCGAGATGATCCGCGAGCTGAACGTCCGCGTCACCGGTGGTGTGCTGCCCGACCTGACGCTGCTCTTCGACCTCGACCCCGCCGTCGGCTTCCGGCGCATCGGCCGGCGTCGTCGCGACCACTTCGAGCGCCAGGCGCTGGCCTTCCATCGCCGGGTGCGGCGCGGCTACCTCGAGATCCAGCGCGCCGAGCCCAAGCGCGTCCGCCTGATCGACGCCGCCCGGGCGCCGGCGGCCGTGGCCGCCGACGTCCAGGCGATCGTGGGGGAGTTCCTGCGTGGCGCTTGAGACGATCCGCGACCAGCCGCGCGCCGTCGAGCTGCTGCGCCGCGCGCTCGACGGCGAGCGCGTGGCCCACGCCTACGCGTTCGTCGGACCGGCCGGCTCCGGCCGCATGACCACGGCGAAAGCGTTCGCCGACGAGCTGTTGTTCGGTCGAGACGGAGCCGCCGACATCCTCGAACGGGCCACCCACGAAGCGAGCCGGCCGAGTGGCTCCCGCTCCAACAGCCGGCATCCGGACCTGCACGTGATCGTCCCCACGCCGCCCGAGAGCAATCCCAAGGGCGCGCGCACGATCCGCATCGGCGCCGTCCGCGAGCTCGAGCGCCAGGCCTCGCTGCGGCCGGCGCTGGGCGGCCGCCGCGTGTTCATCCTGGACGAGGCCGAGCGGATGACCGGCGAGTCGCCGCAGGCCTTCCTGAAATTCCTGGAGGAGCCGCCGACCGGAACCGTCGTGATCCTCGTGCTGCAGGGCGTGCGGGCGGTGCCGGCCACGGTGATCTCGCGCTGCCAGATCGTGCGCTTCCAACCCCGGGGCGCCGGGCGCACGGCCACCGTCGTCGGCGAGGCGCTGGCGCTGCTGCAGGCGGCGCGCAGCGAGGGCGCGCCCGCCCTCTTCCGGGGCACCGATCGCCTCGATCGCGACCGGGCCGAGGCGCTGATCGATGGCTGCTGGCTGCTCTGCCGCGACCTGCTGCTGGCCCGGGCCGGGGCGCCCCCCACCCTGCTGAGCGACGCCGGGCGGGCGGACGAGCTGACCGCCGAGGCCCGACGCTGGAGCGACGCTGACTTGCTGGCGGCGATCGCGATCTGTCGCCAGGCGCGCGAAACCCTGATCAACAACGTGACCCCGCGGCTGACCGTCGAGATGGTGGTCGGCCGCTTACTGGCGCGAGCCGCCTGAGGACCCGATGGACGACACGCCCGACGAATGGCTGATCGGCATCCGGCTGCGCGACACCTCGCCCGCCGAGGACTACAAGCTGGTCGACGACCGCGCGCCGAGCGTCGGCGACCTGGTGGTGGTCGAGACCGCCGCCGGCACCGCGCTCGGCGAGGTGCGACGGCCGCGGCGCGCGCTGCCCGATTTCAAGCGCGACCGTCTCTTCCGCCGGGTGGTGCGGAACGCCACCGAGGCGGAGGCCCGCGAGTACCGCGACCGCCGCCAGCGCGAGGAGCGGGCCATCGTCTCCGCCCAGCGCCTGGCCCGCAGCCGCGAGATGACGCTGAAGGTGGTCGACGTCGAGATGCACGGCGCCGAGCGGCGCGTGACCGTGTATTTCAACGCCGAGGATCGCATCGACTTCCGCGACCTCGTGCGCGACCTCGCCCGCGAGTTCCGCTCGCGCATCGAGATGCGCCAGGTCGGCGCCCGTGACACCACGCGGGTGATGGACGGCATCGGTCCGTGCGGCCGCCAACTCTGCTGCTCGTCGCACCTGAAGAAGTTCGAGCCGATCTCGGTGAAGATGGCCAAGGCGCAGGACATGCCGCTGACCGACAGCCGCCTGCTCGGCAACTGCGGCCGGCTCAAGTGCTGCCTGCTCTACGAGTTCTCGACCTACCAGGAGCTGCGCAGCCGCCTGCCCCGCGTCAACACGCCCTGCCAGGCGTCGTGCGGGGGCGGTGGCTGCATGACCGGCAAGGTGCGCTCGATCCGCGTCCTCGCCCAGTCGGTCGTCGTTGCTTTTCCGGACGGCACCGAGGCCGAGGTGCCGCTCGATCAGGTGACGTGGGAGGGACGCGCCCACATCGAGGGCCAGCTCAAGGCTTGAGCCGAGCCGGCGGTTACCTCGGCCGGGGGCCGCACCGGGTCAATCCGAGCGCGCGCAGGCCCTCGTCGACCGAGGTGATCGTCGATCCCGGGGGCGCCAGGACCAGCGGCGGAAACGCGGACTGCGGCGATTCGCCGTCCTTCTCCGGCAGCGCCAGCTCCCCGGCCGAGTTCAGCATCCACTGCGTCACGCGCGCGAGATTGGCCGTCTCCACCGTGCCCTGGGGTCGCAGGCGAATCGGGTACCCGTCGCCGGGCAACGTGGGGGACACGTCCGAGAAGGCGCGCCACTCCTGGGCCGTGAGGCGCTCGGGGGTCAGGTCGGCGGCGCCCGCGACCGCGTGGACGACCACGCCGATGCCGAGGACGACCCACGCCAGCCAGTGCGTGCCGATCACGCTAGCGGCGGCGGCGCGCGCCGCCGAGGATGCCGCCGAGCACGCCGCGCAGGATCTGGCGGCCAACCTCGCTGCCCACGGTGCGCGCCGTCTGCTTGGCCATCGTCTCCACCATGCCCTGGCGCCGCCCGGTGCCCCACAGCAGGTCACTCAGCCCGCCACCGCCCTCTGACGGCGGCTCGGCCGGCGGGGATTCGATGGGTTGCCGGCGGGCGGCGGGCCGCTCGGCCTTGGCGCGACCCGCGGGTGCGGCGACCGTCTCGTCCGGCGCGGCTCGCTGGCTCAGGATCTCGTAGGCCGACTCGCGGTTCACCGGCGCGTCGTACTTGCCGCCGACCGGGCTGCGCGCCCGCACCGCGGCGCGCTCCTCGGTCGTGATCGCGCCCATCCGGCAGCGCGGCGGACAGATCAGCGTGCGTTCGACCGGCATCGGCACGCCCTTGTCCTGCAGCGTCGAGACGAGTGCCTCGCCGACGCGCGAGCTGCGAGATCACGGCCGCCGACGTCGAGCCTCGGATTGGCCGACGAACGTCTCGGCGGCGGTGCGCACGGCCTTCTGGTCGCGCGGCGTGTAGGCGCGCAGCGCGTGCTGGATGCGGTTGCCGAGCTGGCCGAGGATCTCGTCGGGCACGTCGTCCGGGAACTGCGAGCAGAAGTACACGCCGACGCCCTTCGAGCGGATGAGCCGCACGACCTGCTCGATCCGCTGGCGCAGCGCCGGCGGCGCATCGTCGAAGAGCAGGTGCGCCTCGTCGAAGAAGAACACCAGCTTCGGCTTGTCGAGATCGCCCACCTCCGGCAGGTTCTCGAACAGCTCCGACAGCAGCCACAGCAGGAAGCGTCGAGTACAGCCGCGGCTTGAGGATGAGCTGGTCGGCGGCCAGGATGTTGACGATGCCGCGGCCGCTCAGGTCGGTGCGCAGCAGGTCGGCCAGCTCCAGCGCCGGCTCGCCGAAGAACGCCTCGCCGCCCTCGCGCTCCAGCGACAGCAGCGCCGCGCTGGATGGCGGCCACCGACTGCGCGCTGACCAGGCCGTACTGCGCGGAGATCTCCTTGCGATTGTCGGCGACGAAGCCGAGCAGGGCGCGCAGGTCGTCGAGGTCGAGCAGCAGCAGGCCCTGGTCGTCGGCCAGCTTGAACGCGATCTCGAGGATGCCGGACTGGGTGTCGTTGAGCTCGAGCATCCGCGGCCAGCAGGCGTGGGGCCGATCTCGCTGACGGTCGTGCGGACCGGATGGCCGGCCGTGCCGTACAGGTCCCAGAACACGACCGGGCTGGCCTCCGGCGCGTAGCCGCTCGACGCCGACCTGGGCGGCGCGCTGCTGGATCTTCTCGCTCGCCGTGCCCGGCCATGGGCCAGGCCGGCACGTCGCCCTTCACGTCGGCGATGAACACCGGCACGCCGAGGCGCGAGAAGCCCTCGGCCAGCACCATGCAGCGAGACGGTCTTGCCGGTGCCGGTGGCGCCGGCGACGAGGCCGTGGCGGTTGCCGTAGCGGGCCAGGAGGGCGACGGGATGGTCGCCCTTGCCGATCAGGATGTGGTCCACGCGTCCGAGCGTACACCAGCGCCGGTGCCCTCGCTCGGCGGTCGGGGGCCCATGCTAGAGTGACAGCCGTGAACGGGACGTTCTATCTCACGACGCCGATCTACTACGTGAACGACGCGCCGCACCTTGGGCACGCGTACACGACGATCCTCGCCGACACGATGACGCGTTACCGCCGGCTGGCCGGCGACGACGCGTACTTCCTCACCGGCACCGACGAGCACGGCGACAAGGTTGCCCAGTCGGCGGCCAGGGCCGGGATCAGCCCGCAGGCGCAAGCGGACCGCAACTCGGCCGAGTTCCGCCGGGCGTGGGACGCGCTCGGCCTCCACTACAGCGACTACATCCGAACGACCGAGCCTCGGCACACCCGCATCGTTCAGGTGATCTTGCAGAAGCTGTGGGACGCCGGCGAGATCTATCTCGGCAAGTACGGCGGTCACTACTGCTTCGGCTGCGAGCGCTTCTACACCGAGAAGGAGATCATCGACGGCAGGTGTCCCGATCACCTCACGGCGCTCACCTGGATCGAGGAAGAGAACTACTTCTTCAGGATGTCGAGGTATCAGGCGTGGCTGATCGACACGATCCAGAGCCGTCCCGGCCTCGTCCGGCCCGAGCGCTACCGCAACGAGGTGCTCGGGTTCCTGCGCGATCCGCTGCTGGATCTCTCCATCAGCCGCCCGCGCACACGGCTGGAATGGGGCATCCCGCTGCCGTTCGACGACAAGTACGTCACCTACGTCTGGTTCGACGCACTCATCAACTACGTCTCCGCGCTCGGCGGGCCCGGGGACCTGCGATTCGAGAAATACTGGCCGGCCGGCCAGCACCTGATCGCCAAGGACATTCTCAAGCCGCACGCGATCTACTGGCCGAGCATGCTGGCGGCTCTGGCCACGGCCGACGGCAAGCCGCGTGAGGCATACCTGTACCAGCACCTCAACGTCCACGGCTACTGGACGATCGAGGGGCAGAAGATGTCCAAGTCCCTGGGCAACGTGTTTCCAGCGGTGGCGCCGGCGGAGAAGTACGGCGTCGACGCCTATCGCTACTTCGTCCTGCGCGAGATGGTGTTCGGGCTCGACGCCGATTTCTCGGAGGCGGCGCTGGTCGGTCGCCTCAACGCGGACCTCGCCAACGACCTGGGGAACCTGGTCGCGCGCGCGACCACCCTCGTCGCCAACTTCGCGGCCGGCGCCGGAGCGCCGGGGCCGGTGACGATCGACGAGGAGACGGTCAGCCGGGCGGGGGCCGAGGCGCGGCGCGGGCTGAGCGAGGCGATGGACGAGTTCGCGTTTCACCGGGCGCTGGCCGCGATCTGGGAGTTCATCGGCACCGTCAACCGGTACGTCGACGCCACGCAGCCGTGGGCGTTGGCCAAGAAGCCAGCGGAGCGCCCGCGCCTGGACCGCGTCCTGCTGACGCTGATCGATGCCGTGCGCTATCTCGGCATCGTCCTCGATCCGTTCGTTCCCGAGTCCGCGGCCAGGATTCGCGCCGCGGTCGGCTCGACCTCGGCGCCGCAGCTGACCGACGCGACGCTCCCACGGCTCGACCGCCTGCCGGCCGTGCAGAAGCTCTCCGGCCTGTTCCCCCGCGTCGGCGACAGCAAGACCGACCGAGAGGCGCGGAAGACGGTGGCCGCGCTGGAGAACGTCACGGGCGCCGACGAGGCCCCGCGCATCAACATCGATGAGTTTTCGAGAGTCCAGCTCCGCGTCGCCGAGGTCGTCGCCGCCGAGGCCGTGCCGAAGTCCAAGAAGCTGCTGAAGCTGACCGTGTCGCTCGGCACCGAGCAGCGCACGATCGTGGCCGGCATCGCCCAGCACTACGCGCCCGCCGACCTGGTCGGCAAGAAGGTCGTCGTCGTGGCCAATCTGGAGCCCGCCACGCTGATGGGGGTGCAATCGCAGGGCATGGTGCTGGCCGGCTCCACCGACGGCGACGGCGCCCTGGCGGTCCTCACGCTCGACCGCGACCTGCCGCCGGGGGCCCGGGTCCGGTGATCGACGAGGGCTACGTCGAGGCGATCGTGCAGGCGGCCGAGCGCGACACCTCGATCGCCCGGGTGCTGCGGGAGATCTGCGCGCTCGACGGCGCCGTGCGCGCCGGCGCGCTGGAGCTGGTCGGCGCCCACCTGCGCACCAGCGCCGTCGCCGCCGACGTGCTGCAGTGCGTGCAGGCGCTCCGCGAGGACGCGGTGGCGCGCCGCATTGCCGAGCGCCTCGGCCCGCCGGGGTGAGCTCGTTCGTCGCCTGGCTCCGGCGATGGGGGATCTCGCTCGCGTCCCTCGTCGGCGGCTTCTTGACGCTCTTCGTCTTCCGCCGCGGCCTCCCGCACGTCGCCTGGATCGTGGGGTACCTCCTGCTGCTGTGGCTGCTGGTGGCGGTGCTGGTACAGGTGCGCGACACGCTGGCCGCCTCCGACAAGCGCGCTCACCGGCTGGTGCTGACGGCCACGGAGTACACGATTCAGACGCTCTATCACGGTGTCCTGCTGTTCCTGCTGCCGGCCTACTGGGTGGCCACGACGCTGAGCTCGCCCAACGTGTTGCTCCTGCTGCTGCTCGCGGCGCTGGCCCTGCTGACGACGTTCGATCCGTGGTATCGCGCGATCGTGCGGCCCCACCCGTGGGTCGGCCACGTCTTCCTCGGCGTCTCGACGTTCGGCGCGCTGAACCTGGCGCTGCCGCTGGTCGGCATGCCACCGTTCGCGGCGCTGCTGATCGCGGCGTGGCTGTCGGTGATCGGACTGACTCCGGCGGTGCGCCGCGCGCGCCGGTGGCGGTGGACGACCGGCCTCCTCGTCACCATGATCGCCGGACTGGCGGTCGCCGCCGCGGTCGGGCGCTGGTGCGTCGTCATCCCGCCGGCGCCGATGTTCCTGGCCGGGGCCGAGCTGGGCTGGACGGTGGGGACGCTGGACTCGCTGGAGCCGGTGGCCGGCGCCATCCGCGCCGCCGACCTGCACGAGCGCGGGCTCGTCGCCCGCACGGCGATCTACGCGCCGGCGGGCCTGCGCCAGCCGGTCGAGCACGTGTGGCGCCATGACGGCCAGATCATCAACGTCGTGCGGCTGACCCCGGTGCAGGGCGGGCGGCGCGACGGCTTCCGCACGTTCTCGCGCAAGACGGCGTTCCCCGCCGACTCCGTCGGTCGCTGGCGCGTCGACGTCACCACCGAGTCCGGCCAGCTCATCGGCCAGCTCCGCTTCCGGGTCGTCCCGTGAGCGCGCCCGAGCTGTTCGACACCCACGCGCACCTGCACGTCCCGGAGTTCGCCGACGATCTGCCCGCGGTGCTCGAGCGCGCGCGGGCGGCCGGCGTGCGGCGGATGGTGACGATCGGGACGGATGTGGCAACCACGACCGCGGCCATCGCGCTCGCCGCGCGCGTGGACCGACGTGTGGGCCACGGCCGGCATCCACCCCCACGACGCCGGCGAAGCGGACGAGGCCGCGTTCGCCGAGATCGAGCGGCTGGCCGGCGACCCGCGCGTGGTGGCCATCGGCGAGATCGGGCTCGATTTCTTCCGCAATCTCTCGCCCCGCGACGCGCAGGAGCGGACGTTCCGGCGCCTGCTGGACCTGGCCCGCCGGCTCGGCAAGCCCGCGGTGATGCACTGTCGCGACGCCCACGCCGAGACGCTGGCGATCCTCGAGGAGGAGCGTGTGCGGGAGGTCGGCGGCATCATGCACTGCTTCTCCGGCGACGTGGCGATCGCCCGCCGCTGCCTGGACCTGGGCCTTGCCGTCTCGCTGGCGGGGCCGGTGACCTATCCCAACGCGCGCGCGCTCCCGGAGGTCGCCCGATTCGTCCCCGCCGACCGGCTGGTCGTCGAGACCGACTGCCCGTTCCTGCCGCCCCAGGGGCATCGCGGCCGGCGCAACGAGCCGGCCTACCTGGCGCTCACGGCCGCGCGCGTCGCCGAGCTGCGCGGCGAGCCGCTCGACATTCTGGGGCCGCGCATGAGCGACAACGCGCGGCGCCTGTTCCGCGTGGACTGAGCGCGCGTGGCGTGGGGCGACCTCGGCTTCTACGCGCGGGCGCGGCTGGGGCGGGCCGTCGGCCGCTGGATGAATCGTCGCGCCCAGGCGCCAGCGCCGCCGGCGCCGCTCGACGAGGTGCTGCGTGGCGCCCGCACGCCGCTGGCGCTCACCCGGCTGCTGGAGGGGCGCGGCAACGCCGAGCGGGAGGCGGCGGTGGCGCGGTGGCTGCAGGCGCGCGGCGTGCCGTTCACGCGCGAGCGCTTCGCGACCTTCGAGGGGCGCGGTGAGACCTTCTGCGTGGACGTGGGGCGCGGCAAGCGCGCGCTCGTGCTCATCGCCCACCACGACGCCGTCCCCGACAGCCCGGGCGCCAACGACAATGCGGCCTCGGTCGCGATCCTGCTCGCGTTGCTGGAGCGCTGGGCCGCGCGGGAGCCGGCCGTGCGCGTGCGGCTGCTGTTCCCGGCCTGCGAGGAGCTGGGCTACCTGGGCAGCCGCGTGTGGGTGCGCGCCCACGGCGTGAGGGACGTGCTCGGCGTGCTGAGCCTCGAGCTACCGGGCGTCGGCGACAGCGTGGCGCTCTGGGACGCGACGGACGACACGCCGTTCCTCGCCCTCGTGCGCGCGGCGTTCGAGGGTGCCGGCCTCCGCCCCGACGAGTCCTACCACGTCGTCGGCCGCATTCCGGTCTTCGGCAGCGATCACCGCGCGTTCGCCGCGGCCGGCGCGCCGGCCTACGGTCTCACCAGCGTGCCGGCGGCGCAGGCGCCCGCGCTGCGCCAGTTCGTCTTTCAGCCACTGCGCACGACCCTGCGCGGCGCGGTGCGGCGCCCGCCGCCGTTCGACACGTACCACACGCCGCGCGACACCGGCGCGACGCTGGACGCCGCCGCGCTCGACCGGGTCAGCCGCGCGCTGGAGGCCGTGATCGCGGAGATTCGCTAGGCGTGCTCTCGCCCGCGCTGCGCGAGCAGCCGGGCGGCGCGCTCGACCTCGCTCGCCGGCACCAGCACGACCACCTCGCCCTGGGCGCCCACCGTGAACGGATGGACCGAGTGGGCGATGCGCGAGCGGAGCAGCGTCGGGATCCCCTCGCTCTCGAGCAGGCTCTTCACGACCACCGCCTCCGCCTGATCGCACCGGTGCAGCTCGACGAGCCGGGGCTCACCGGCGGGCGGCGCCGGCGCCGCGGAGCGCTTCCGGAAGGGGATGATCTTGCCTCGGCGGGCCATCACCCGCATGATACCCGACGCCATCGATTCCGAGCCGGGCTTCGGACTGCTGCTCGGCGCTGGCGCGGCGCCTGGCTCGGCGTGCGCGTGGGCCGTCGTCTTCCCCACCGCGCCTTCGAGCTCGCCCTGATCGGCATTGCCATCGTCGGCGCCGCACGTCTGTTGCTGCGCTAGTCGGCCGCCGAAACGGGGCCATCGGCGTCGTTGGCGCGGCGCTCCTCGCTGCGGCTACAATCAGGGCGGGAGGACGGGCCGTGGAGAAATACGAGTATTTCAGCGGTACGCCCGAGATCGGCATCGTTCCTCGCGCGCCCCACGCGGGCCCCCTGCTGCGCCACGTCTTCGAGCAGGAGCACGGCCGCGGCGGCTTCGCCGGCAAGGTGAGCCACACCTACCATCTCTATCCGCCGACCAACTGGTTGCCGGACGAGACCCGCCACCTCCCGCAGTGGGCGCCGGCCTGGGAGTCGCCGCTGCGTCCGGTCGGCGGGATCCACCACGTCCTCGGCGTGGCGCCGGCCGCGCCGAACCGCGACGTGTACGGCGGCATGGGTCGCCTGGTGGCCAACGCCACCGCCGCCATGAACGTCACGGTGCCGCGGGCGCCGATGGACTACTTCTTCGAGCACCACTCGGCCACGATGGTGTTCTTCGTCCACGAGGGCCGCGGCACGCTGGAGACGACGTTCGGGCCGATCGAGTACCGCACGGGCGACTTCCTGATCGTGCCCAAGGGCGTCACGCATCGCTTCGAGCTGGCCGCGGGGCCGCACTACTACTGGATGTACGAGTCGTTCGCCGGCGACCCGGAGAAGTCCGAGGCGCCGACCACGGGGCAGTTCATCACCCACAGCCGCAGCGACTACCGCTTCCCCCGCTCGCTCGACACGCGCAACGAGAGCGGCCGCTTCGAGATCGTCTCCAAGGTCGACGGGGTCTACACGCGGCGCGTGCATCCCACGCACCCGTTCGACGTGATCGGCTGGCGCGGCGAGTACCTGCCCTACAAGTTCGCGGTCGAGGACGTGCGACCGCTGGTGGCGGACCGCTCCCACGTGCCGCCCTCCGGCCACACGATCTTCAAGCTGCCGGGCTGCTATCTCTGCGTGTTCACCGTGCGCTCCGTCGAGAAAGAGGGCATGTGGGTGCCGTTCTTCCACAAGAACCTCGACTACCTGGAGACGCTGGGCTACCACTTCGGCGACTTCTTCAGCGGCGGTGGCGTGGTCGGGCCCGGCATGGTCTCGGTGCATCCGGTCGGGCTGCCGCACGGCCCCAAGCCGCGCTCGCTGCAGGCGTTCATGGACGGCGCCAACACCGGCGTGCACAACGAGGTCGGGATCATGGCCGACTTCGCCAACCCCGCGCAGGTCTCGGAGCTGGCGCTCGGCCTGAGCCGTCCCGACTACATGAACGCGTGGGCGGGCTACACGACCGATCCGCGCTTCGCCTACGCCCCCGGCCGGCTGGCCGAGGCGCGGGCGCTGGGCGAGCGCCTGGCCGACGCGCGCGACGCGCTGCGGCCGCCGGGGGACGAGGGGCGGGCGTGACCTCGGAGCGGGCGGCCGCGCTCGCCTTCGACCTGCGCGCGCTGCCCGACGACTTCTACGAGAATCCGTTCCCCGCGTACCATGGGCTCCGCCGGTGGGATCCCGTCCACCGGTGTCCCGACGGCTCGTACTTCCTCACCCGCTACGACGACGTCGTGACCGCCTACCAGGATCACCACCGCTTCTCCTCCGACAAGCGCGTGGAGTTCGCGCCCAAGTTCGGCGAGGCGCCGCTCTACGAGCACCACACCACCAGCGTCGTGTTCCGCGATCCGCCCGACCACACGCGCATCCGCCGGCTCTTCGCGCCCGCCTTCACGCCGAAGGCCCTGGCGGCGCTGGAGCCGCGGGTCGTCCGCCTGGTCGACTCCCTGCTCGACGCGGCGGCCGCCCGCGGAGGGATGGACGTCGTGGAGGACTTCGCCGCCGCGCTGCCGATCCAGCTCATCGGCGACATGCTCGGCGTGCCGCCGGACGAGCGCGGTCCGCTGCGCGGGTGGTCGCTGGCGATCCTGGGCGCGCTGGAGCCGGTGCCGGGGGACGAGCGGATGGGAGCCGGCAACCGCGCGGTGGAGGAGTTCAAGGCGTATCTGCGCCGGCTGATCGCCGAGCGGCGCCGGCGGCCGGGCACCGACCCCGGTGAGATCCTCAGCGCGCTGCTCGCCGCCGAGGACGCCGGCGATCGTCTCACCGAGGTCGAGCTGCTGCACCAGTGCATCTTCCTGCTCAACGCCGGCCACGAGACGACCACCAACCTGATCGCCAATGCCGCCGCCGCGCTGCTCGAGCATCCAGGCCAGTGGGCGCGCCTGCGCGCCGAGCCCGCGCTGCTGGCGAGCGCCGTCGAGGAGTTCCTGCGCTACCAGAGCCCGAACCAGCTCGGCAACCGCCGCGTGGTCGCCGCCGCCACGATCGGCGGCGTGGCGATGCCCGCAGGCACGCTGGTGACGCTCGGCATCGGTGCGGCCAATCGCGATCCCGCCCACTTTCCCGACCCCGACCGCCTCGACCTCGGCCGCACACCCAACCGCCATCTGGCCTTCATCACCGGCATCCACGCCTGCGCCGGCATGTGGCTGGCCCGCATGGAAGGCCGCATAGCGCTCGGCCGCCTCGTCACACGCTTCGAGCGCCTCCACGCCGCAGCGCCGCCCGTGCGCGCACGCCGCGCTCGCTTCCGCGTCGTGTCCTCGTTCCCGATCCAGATCGGGTAGTTGGCCCGGGACTACTCACGAACACAATCGCGTGAGCGGGCGGGTGGTGCCGGGCGCGGCTCCGCTCTCCGGCGCGCCACGATGGCTCGCCTGCCGCCGGCGGCTCGCGCCGGGCGTGGCTCGCGCGGGCCCCCCAGGGGGCCTGGGGCAAGGTGAGTCGAATCGTCATCGGCGCGCCGAGCCACGCCCGGCGCGAGCGCGGCGGCGAACGGCTCGCCATCGGACGGCGCGCCGGAGAGCGGAGCCGCGCCCGGCACCACCCGCCCGTGATGCGCTGACATTCATGCGTCGTCCGCGACTTGCTACTAGAGATCGCGGGCAGCGGGAAGATCGGGCAGCGACGTCGCCGCGCGGACGCCGCGCACGATGGCCCGGGCGACGGCCTCGCCCGCCGCCAGCCCGAGCCGGGTGATGTCGGCGGCCAGCTGACCGACCGAGAGCGCGAAGAGGGTGTCGCCGTCGAAGGCGGTGTGGGGCGGGGACAGCGCGCGCGCGAATCCGAGCATGCCGAGCGAGGCGACCTTGGCGGCGGCCGGCCGGTCGAGGCGCGCGTTGGTGGCGATCACGCCGATCGTCGTGTGCGTGGGCGCCGCGAACCGGCCGGGCGCGCCGGCCGACAGCAGCGCACGGGCCCCGTCGACCAGCCGGCGGCCGTCGGGCGCGTCGCGGGCGCCGGCGATGAGCACGCCGGTGTCCGGATCGCGGACGTCGCCGAGGGCGTTCACCGCCACCAGCGCGCCGACGATCACGTCGTCCAGCCGGACGCTGGCCGAGCCGATCCCCCCGCGCATCGCGCGCGGCCGGCCGTGCACCTTGCCGACGCTGGCCCCGGTGCCCGCGCCGACGTTGCCCTCGGCCACCGGCCCGGTGGCCGCGCGGCCGGCCGCCTCGAAGCCCATCTCGCGCGTGGGCCGCACTCGCCCGTCGCCGACGTTGAGATCGAAGAGGAACGCGCCGGGGACGTGCGGCACCACGGTGGGGCCGGCCGCGTACCCGCGCCCCTGCTGCTCGAGCCAGCGCAGCACGCCCCAGATTGCCTCGCCGCCGAAGCGGCTGCCGCCGCCGAGGACGACGCCGTCGACGGTGCCCACGAGGTGGCGCGGATCGAGGTAGTCGAGGCCGATGACGTCGTTGGCCCAGCCGCGCAGCTCGACGCCGGCCACGGCGGGCGCGTCGCACAGCACCACGGTCACGCCGGTGAGGGCCACCGAATCGGTCGCATGACCGACCCGGATGCCGGGAACGTCCGTAATCAAGCGCCGGGCTTGCGGCTCACGTCGGAGGCCGAGACCCGGCCCAGCGCGACCTCGGAGGCGACGTCGATGCCCCGCTGGGTGAGCGCGCGCGCGAAAGGCTGCGGGGGCGCCTCGCGCGCCTCGTCGGCGAGGGCGGCGGCGGCGGCCTCGGCCAGTGCGGCCTGCTCGGGGCGATCGGTGGCCCGGAAGATGAACGCCATGTCGACGAGGCGGCGCGCCCACCGGCGGCGCGCGTCGGGGCCGAGCTCGCGCTCGACGACGCGCGTGACGAGCGCCTCCTCGCGCTCGGCCCTGATCTGATCGCTGACGACCAGCTTGCTCTCGCGCGCCTGCAGCAGGTCGAGCGCGTCGGCCTGGACGCTCTCCGGATCGAGGAACCAGCCGGCCATCTCCGGCAGCTCCAGCAGCGTCGGCGCGCGCTCCACGAGCGCCGGATCGGCGGTCAGCGCGGGCAGCGGCGCCGGCTCGCCGGGCGTGAAGAGCCGCTCCCAGCGCGCGAAGGCCGCGGGCGGCGCGGTGCCGCGCGCGCGATGCAGCGTGACGGCCTGCCCCACCACCGCCTGCGCCCGCGCCGGCTCCACCTCGACCCACGGGAGCTTCTGGGAGGCGCGCAGCGCCGCCAGCTCGGTCTCCAGCCGCTTCTTCGTGATCTCGCCCCCGGCGGCGTCCATCACGCCGGCCTCGTCGTTGACGATCAGCGAGCACAGCGACTGCCCGGCCCAGGCGCCCTCGAACAGCAGCCACACCGCGCGCGAGCCGCTGCCGTCGACGCCGCTCAGCCACGCCCGCACCGCGCGCTCGGGCCGGCGCTCCACGACCGGCTTCGGCGCCGGGCGGGGCGGCGCCTGCACGCCGCGCTGGGCGAGGCGGTAGATCGCCACGCGCGCCGCCCGGCGGACCGTGCGATCGGTCCGGTCCGACGTCAGCGACTCGAGCACGGGGAGCGCGGCAGCGCCGTGGGCGTCGGCGAAGGCGCGCAGCGTGTCGTCGACGGAGGCGGGGGCGCTGGTGGCCAGCGCGGCCAGCGGGGCGGGATCGAGCCGGGTCGGCTCGGCGACCGCCGCATCCAGGGCGCGGCGACAGGCGTCGGCGTCAACGTCCACGGGATCCTCCGGTCATTGCCAGCCGAGGCGGAAGAAGGGGTGCGCGGGGGCGTCGTAGAAGTGCACGCGGCGGGCGTAGTCCAGCGCCCACGCGTAGTGCTCGAAGCGCTCGGCCAGCCGGCCGTACAGCGGACCGGTGCCGCGCTCGCGGGGCCGGGAGGACGCCCGGCCGTGCTCGGAGACGAAGCGGTAGGCCCGCTGGCCCTGGCTCACGTAGTAGTCGGTGGAGGCCAGGCGCTGGACGCGCTCGCGGAAGATGCCGGTCATGAACAGCGTGTAGTCGCCGATGTGACGCCGGACCGAGATCTCGCGCTCGGGTCCGAAGTGGACCGCGTCGTCGTCCCACGCCGCCTGCGCCTCCAGCAGCAGATCCACGACGCTCTCCAGTCGCGGCATCGTCACGCCGGTCGGAAAGAGGTTCTCGGTCCGGGCGAAACGGGTGAGGAGGTCGGCCAGGTAGCCGGCCACCGGCTCGTCACGCATCGCCAGATCGTTGAAACTCGCCTGGACCGCGCGATCGAAGAACCGCCGGAGGTCCACGCCTGAAATCATAGCAAATCCGGAGTCGAGCAGTTGCCGGCCCCACACCGGGCCCGTAGAATTCAGCGCGTGACGGATCCGCCGCGCGCCCGACTTCCCTGGCTCCTCGTCGCCGCCGCCGGGCTGCTGACGCTGCTGCTGGCCTACACGCTGTTCGGCGGCTACCTCCCGGCCAAGCAACGGGTGGCGAGCCTCGAGCGCGAGCTCCGCCAGCTCTACCTGCGCGAGGCCGAGCTGCAGACGAAGGTCGCTCAGGACGAGCAGCGCCACGCGGTGCGCGAGCAGCAGCTCATCGCGGTGAGCGCCGAGCGCGACGCTCTGGCCCGCCGGCTGGAGGACGTCGAGCGCCAGCTCGCGGTCGCGCGCGGCCAGCGGCGCTGAGGTCTGCGGTTCACAATTCCGCGATTTCGATGCAGCGGGTCGGCGTCACCGGGCGCTTGCCAATGTGGCAGACGGGGTGCAGATCCTTGGAAAATCGACGCGCGGCGCCCCCCCGACGATCCGCCCGCGGCGGTGGCAAGCCCGTTGCTCTCCATAGTTCCGTGTCCGACTTCGTGATCCTGACTTCGGCCAACCTCCCGGAAGCCTACTTTCTCGCCGCCTTCCTCGCGTCGCGGTCGCAGCGGTTCGCCCTCGTGAACATCGTCGCCCGGCCCCTCGGCGGCCAGCTTCGTGTCCTCGCCCGTCTTCTGCGCAATCGCGGGATGTCGTATCTCGCCGACCTGGCGCTGGCCCGCGCGATGGATCTGATCCAGGCCCCTGCCCATTGGAGGCGACCGTCGCGGCGCTCCACGCCGTTTCCCGAGGTCGATGCGCGTGTCGTCGATCACGTTCGGTCTCGCTACCCGTGCCTCGATTGTCGAGACCCCCACGACGATCACGTCCTCGACTTCGTCCGGGACTTCGGTCCGGACTACCTGTTGCTGGCGGGATCGCCGAAGCTGCGGCCGAGCCTCTATGGCCTCGCGCGACGGGCCACCCTCAATCGCCACCTCGGTCTCGTCCCCGACTTCCGCGGATCGGACTGCGCGGTCTGGGCGTTCGCCCTGGACCGACCCGAGAGCGCCGGCTACTCGATCCACGTGGTCAGCGAGCGGGTGGACGCGGGTGACGTCATCGTGCGGCGGCCGGTCCCGATCGGAGACGAGCGCTCGCTCGACGGATACCTGCGACGGCTCCAGCGCGACGCATCGAATGGCTTCCTCCAGGTCATCGACACGGTGCTGCGAGGCGCGCCGCTGTCGCGGGTGGCGCAACAGGGAGCCGGCCGCTACTTCCCACCGGCGGGCTGGTCGATCCGCCGGCAGGCGCACCGAAACTTCGCCCGGCGGGCGGCCCGCGGCTCCTCCGGCCGCGGTGTGCCGCCCCGGCCCGCCGCCCTCGACGGAAATCAGGCCCGGGTCGGATCGCCGGCGGGCTTGGCGCTCGGCGGCGCCCCGCTGAGTCGCGCGAGGACGTCGAAGACGATGGCGAAGTCGTAGTCGCCGAGGCCGAGGCCGCGCGCCGCCGTCATCCACTCCTGCACGGCCGACGTCAACGGCAGCGGCACGCCGGAGGCGCGGCCCTGGTCCAGCGCGAGCTGCAGGTCCTTCTGGATCATCGCGACCTTGAACCAGGCGTCGGTCGGCATCTGGCCCAGCACGAACGGGCCGCGGTACTTCACCATCGGCGAGGCGATCACCGACTTGAGCAGCGCCTCGACGGCGCGCTCGCGCGCGATGCCGGCCTTCTCGGCCAGCAGCACCGCCTCGCTGAAGGCGAGCATCTGCACGGCAAGGCCGAGGTTGGTGGCGACCTTCATCGTCTTGGCGAGGCCCAGCGGCCCGACGTGGGTGACGGCGGTGCCCATCGCCAGCAGCCACGGCCGCGCGCGCTCCAGCGCGGCGGCGTCGCCCCCGACGATGAACGAGGCCTGGCCCTGCTCCACCGTGATGGTGCTGCCGGAGACGGGCACGTCGAGCAGGCTGGCGCCACGGGCCGTCACCGGCCCCTCGAGCTCGCGCACGACGGCCGGGCTCACCGTGCTCATCTCGGCCAGGACCGCGCCCGATCCGAGCCCCGCGATCACCCCGTCGGGGCCGAGGGCGACCGCGCGCAGCGCGGCGTCGTCGGTGACCATGGTGAAGACGGCCTCGGCGCCCTCGGCCGCCGCCCGCGGCGACTTCGTCAGCGTCAGCCCCGCCGCCACGAGGTCGCGCGCCTTGTCGGGCGTACGGTTCCAGCCGGCCACCTGGTGCCCGCCGGCCAGCAGCCGGCGCGCGAGCCGGCTGCCCATGGCGCCGAGACCCACGAAAGCCAGATGGGACACTACGCCTCCGCCACCGCGATGGCGGTGATCTCGAGCTTGCAGCGCGGGTGGGTGGCCAGGCGCGAGACCTCCACCGTCGTCGTGGTCGGCAGGTGGCCACCCAGGTACTCGGCCCACACGCGGTTGAGATCGTCCTGCTCGTCGACGTCGGTGAGGTAGCGCGTGGCCGATACCAGGTCGGCCATCGTGCAGCCGGCGGCCGCCAGCGTCTTCTTCAGATTCTCCATCGCCAGCACCGCCTGCTCGCGCATCGTGGTCGGCAGATCGAACTCCTCGTCGCGGTGCGGGTGGCTGTGATACACGGCCGCGGCGGTCACTCCGGACAGGAACACGAGGCTGCCACGCCGCACGACGATGCCGGGGGCGTAGGGCATGGTGACGTCGGTGCGTCGATCGGCATGGTGAACGGGGGCGATGTCCTTGGCCACGCGGGGCTCCTCAGGCGCCTTCGAGCCCGCGCAGGAGCCGCTCGTTGGCCTCGCGCGTGCCGATGGAGATGCGCAGGTGATCGGGGAAGCCGACGGCCGCGCCGTCGCGCA
Organism: uncultured Candidatus Rokubacteria bacterium; assembly: GCA_963743355.1. Classification (GTDB taxonomy): domain Bacteria; phylum Methylomirabilota; class Methylomirabilia; order Rokubacteriales; family CSP1-6; genus AR5. Next base: position 521,979 of record CAVUPM010000001.1, on the reverse strand, counting down.
CGACCAGCCCGGCCCGCAGGAGGCGCTCGCGCACGGCGGTGGCGCCGGGGACCTTGACGAGGAAGAAGTTCGCCTGCGAGAGCGGGAAGGTGAATCCGCGCCGGGCCAGCTCGCGCGACAGGAACGCGCGCTCCTGCAGCACGAGGCGCCGCGTGCGCTCCCGGTGCTCGGGATCGTCCAGCGACGCCAGCGCGGCCACCTGGCCCAGCCGGTTCACGTTGAACGGCGCGCGCACCCGGTTCAGCCGGTCGACGGACTGCGGCGTCCCCACGGCGTAGCCGACGCGCAGCCCGGCCAGCGCGGCGATTTTCGAGAACGTGCGCAGGACCAGCAGCCGCGGGAAGCGGGCCAGCAGGGAGACGCCGTCGGGGTAGTCGGGATCGTCGCAGAAGTCGCGATACGCCTCGTCGAGGACGACCAGCGGGGGATCCTCGCCGAGGTTCTCCAGCAGGCGCACGAGCGGCTCGCGGCGGATGATGGTCGTGGCCGGGTTGTGCGGCGAGCACAGGATGACGGCCTTGGTGCGGTCGGTCACGCGGCGGAGCACGTCGTCCAGATCCGTCTCGTAGCCGGCCAGCGGGCTCGGGACCACCCGGCCGGCCGCCAGCGTGACCGACGTCCCGTACGGCTCGAACGAGGGCGTGGGCACCACCACCTCGTCGCCGGGATCGAAGGCGGCGAGCGCGATCAGACCGATCAGCTCGTCGGCTCCGTTGCCCATGACGATCTGGGCCGGCGAGATGCCGAGCTGGTGGCCCAGCGCGTCGCGAAGCGCCGAGCTGCCGCCGTCGGGATAGAGGTGCACGCGCTCGGCCTCGTGACGGATCGCCTCCACCACGCGGGACGAGGGCCCCAGCGGGTTCTCGTTCGCCGACAGGCGCACCACGTCGGCGAGGCCGAGCTCGCCCATGAGCGCCTCCAGGGGCTTGCCGGCATCGTAGGGCGTGATCCCGTCCAGGACGGGACGCCACAGGCGTCTCACAGGCGCACTACTCCTTCCAAGTCGGCCGGGCCGCCGAACCGACCCCTGACTCTATGCCGGGGTCCGAGACGGATCAAGCGGGCGCCCGCGCGTCATTTGACACTAATGATTCCCGACTGTTACGCTCTGGTCGTCATGTCGCGCGAGCTGTATCGTCGGGCCCGGCGCGCCGAGGCAGGAGCCGACCGTGCCGAGGACCGGCGACGTCTCCGGCTCGAGTTCTTCCGCGCCGTCCTCGCCAAGGGGCTGGAGTCCCTCAAGGCCATGCACGTCGAGGGCGCGTCGGGGGAGGAATCCGTCCGCGCGCACGCCAGAATGATCGACGGCGTGGTGCAGTCGCTCACCCACCTCATCGTCGCCGACGCCAAGGGAGCCGAGCTCGTGCCGACCCCGCTCGTCGTCGTCGCGCTCGGAGGCTACGGCCGCGGCGAGCTCCATCCCGCGTCGGACATCGACCTCATGGTCGTCTACGACGGCGCGCTGTCGCCGTTCGTGCAGCGGGTGATGCAGGAGCTGCTCTACACGCTGTGGGACCTCGGATTGCAAGTCGGCCACAGTCTGCGCTCGCTCGAGGACTGCGTGGCGATGGCCCGCACCGACTTCCCCAGCCGCACGTCCATGCAGGAGGCGCGGCTCATCGAGGGCGACCGCCGGCTGTTCACCCATTTCGGCCGGCTGCTGCGCGACAATGTCTATCGCCAGGATTTCGGCGCGTTCATGGCCATGACGCTGGCCGAGCGCGAGCAGCGCTACCGTAAGTTCGGGGCCTCGCCTTACATCGGCGAGCCCAACGTGAAGGAGTCGGCGGGCGGCCTGCGCGATATGCACACGGCCATGTGGCTGGGCGCGGCCAAGTTCGGCGCGCGCACGCTGCGCGAGCTGGCCGACAAGGGCCTGATCTCCTCGCGCGAGCAGGCGGGGGCCGACGCCGCCCTGACCTTCCTGTGGCGCGTGCGCAACGAGCTGCACTTCTTCTCCGGCCACAAGAACGACGTGCTGACACGCGACCTGCAGCCACGGATCGCCAAGAACCTCGGCTACGAGAACGAGGGCGACACCCTCGGCGTCGAGCGGTTCATGCGCGACTACTACTTGCACGCCCGCCGGATCCATCGCATGAGCCGCCGGCTGATCGCGCGCTGCCAGGAGACGCTCTCGCGCCGGGGCTCGGCCGAGCGGCGGCAGCGGCAGCAGGCGCTGGCCGACGGGCTCGTGTTCTACGACGGCCGGCTCCACCTGGCCGACCGCAACCCCGGCGCGCTGCGCGACGATCCCGTGCGCATCATGAGGGTCTTCTGGCACCTGCACCGGCTGGGCTGCGATCTGGCGCCGGACCTGGAGCGGGTCATCGAGGACTCGCTCGAGGTGGTCGACGACGCCTTTCGCGCCGGGCCGGCTCCGCGCGACGTGTTCCTCGACATCTGCCGATCCTGGGGGCGGGTGGCGCTGACGCTGTCGGAGATGCACGAGCTGGGACTGCTGGGGCGCTACCTGCCGGAGTTCGGCGCGCTGACCTGCCTGGTGCAGTACGACGTCTACCACAAGTTCTCGGCCGACCAGCACTCCCTGCTGGCCGTCGAGCACCTGGAGGCGCTGGCGCCCGGGCAGTCGGCGGAATCCGAGGGCGCCGCCCAGGTGTTCAGCGAAGTGGAGAAGCCCGGACTGTTGATGCTCGGCATGCTGCTGCACGACATCGGCAAGGCCAAGGGCCACGGCCACGTGGCCAAGGGCATCCCGCTGATCCGGGACCTCACCCAGCGGATCGGGCTGCCGCCCGAGGAAGGGGCGATGGTGGAGTTCCTGGTCGCCCACCACCTGACGATGTCGCACATCGCCCAGCGGCGCGACATCGACGATCCGAAGACCATCGCCGACTTCGCGGCCACCGTGGGCGATCCGCAGCGCCTGCGCATGCTCTATCTGCTGACCTTTGCCGACATGCGCGCGGTCGGCCCCGGCGTGCTCACCGGCTGGCAGGCCGCGATCCTGCACGAGCTCTACCGGCGCACGCTGGCGCGCCTCACCGGCGGGCGCGAGGAGAAGCCCAACCGCATCCAGCTCGTGGAGCGGCTGCGCGACGTGGTGCGCGACGAGGTGCCGTTGCAGGCGGTGAAGGCGCACGTGGCGATGGTCGGCGATCGGTATCTGACGAACACGAGCGTGCAGCGCATGGCCGAGCACCTGCGGCTCGTCGCGCAGCTCGACGCCGCCCCCGTCGCCACCGAGCTGTTCCACCATCCCGGCCTCGGCTCCTCGGACCTGGTGGTGGTGACGCGCGACGTGCCCGGGCTCTTCTCGCTGATCGCCGGCACCCTGGCCGCGCACGGCGTGAACATCATCTCGGCCCAGATCTCGACGCGCGCCGACGGTATCGCCATCGACACCTTCCAGGTCAACGACCCGGCCGGCGAGTCGGTCACGTCCGCCACGCAGTGGAACCGCCTGCTCGACGCCCTCCGCGCGATCCTCGTGCGCGAGCAGACGGTGGAGACGCTGCTGGAGCGGCGGCAGCGGGCCGGCCGCGCGGCGACCGACGGCTTCGATCGTCCCAAGATCACCGTGGACAACCGCCTCTCCGATACCGACACTGTCGTCGAGGTCAAGTGCCCCGACCGCCTCGGCCTGCTCTACCTGATCACCCGCACGCTCTCCGCGCAGAGCCTCGACATCGCCAGCGCCCGGATCGCCACCGAGATCGACCAGGCGCTCGACACCTTCTACGTGCACGACCGCAGTGGCCGGAAGCTCGACGAGCCCGCCGGCACCGAGCGCATCCGCGGGGCGCTGGAGCAGGCGCTGACGCAGCCCCTCTGATGCTGGGACGTCATCGCGAGACCATCCGGCAGTGGAGCGATCCGGTCGGCCGCGCGCTGTTCCGGCTCCACCTGCGTCCCAACCACCTCACGGTCATCGGGCTGGTGGTGAGCTTCTTCGCGGCCGCCAGTTTCATCGCCGGGCACCTGCGCTGGGCCGGCTGCCTGCTGCTGCTGGCCGGGCTGTGCGACCTGCTGGACGGCGCGCTGGCCCGGGTGTCGGGGCAGGTGACGGCCTTCGGTGCCTTCCTCGACTCCGTCATCGACCGCTACTCCGATCTCATCGTGCTGCTCGGCATCGTGGTGCTCTTCGCCCGCACGCCGAACGCCCGCGGCGCCCTGGTGGCGATGGCAGGTCTGGTAGGCTCGGTGATGGTGAGCTACACGAAGGCCCGGGCCGAGTCGATCGGCATCGAGTGCAACGTCGGCTTCATGGAGCGGCCGGAGCGGATGATCTGCCTCGTTGCCGGCGCCATCCTGGGGCTGCTGGAGCCGGCCCTCTGGGTGCTGGCCGTCCTGTCCAACATCACGGCGCTGCAGCGCATCCTGTTCACCCGCCGGATGATGAGCGAGCCGACCGTCCTGCGCCTGGCGCTCCTGGCGGCGCTTCCGCTGCTGCCGGGCGTGGTCTTCGCTGCCGAGCCGACGAAGGCGCCGCGTCTGCCGTCGGCCGAGACCGAGCGGGTCTGGGCGCGGGCGATCGCCGCCTACCAGGGGGGCGACCCCGCGTCCGTCGTGACCGACCTCGGAGAGGCGGCCCTGCGCACGCCGATCGGCGATCACCTGCGGCTGATCGTGGCCGATGCCCAGGCGCGCCGCGGCGACTTCAAGGCTGCGCGGGCCACAGCGATCGGCGTCGCTGACCGGCACGCCAGCAGCCGTCTCACCCCGCGGGCGTTGCTGATGGCCTCCACGCTGGCCGACCGCGCCGGTGACGAGGCGGGCGCCCAGGCCGTGCTCGTGCGGCTGCTCGACGCCCATCCGGACGCGCGCGAGGCGCCCCAGGCGCTGTACATGCTCGGCCAGTCGGCGGAGGCGCGCGGGCAGCACGACAACGCGGCCCGCGCCTACCAGGAGCTCCGGGTCCTGGCTCCGACGACCAGTTGGGCGGACGGCGCCGCCGACCGGCTGGAGGTGCTGGCGGCTGCCGGCGTCACGGTGCCGGCGCTGACGCTCGACCAGCGGCTCGATCGCGCTGAGCGCTTGCTCCGGGGCGGCGTGCCCAAGACCGCCGCCGACGAGGCCGAGCGGATCGCCAGCGAGGCGCGCGATCCGTCGATCGTCGTGCGCGCGCTGCGGGTGGTGGCCGACGGCGCCCAGCGCCTGGGACGCCACGAAGCAGCGGCGAAGGCGCTGGCGCTCGCCATCCCCCGGGTCGCCCCTGAGCGTCAGGGAGCCCTGCGGCTGGAGGAGGCGCGGCTGCTGCTGCGCGCCGGTCAGCGCGACCGCGCGTTCGAGGTCCTCGCGCGGGTGGCCGCCACCGGCTCGGAGGCCGACGCCGCCGAGGCGCTGTGGATGCGCGCCCGCGCCCTCGAGGACGCGCAGCGCCCGGCCGACGCCACCGCCGTCTACCGTACGCTGGCGACGCGTTACCCGAAACGCGAGATCGCCGGCGCCGCGCTGTGGCGGCTCGGCTGGAACGCGTACCTCAAGGGTGACGCGCGCGAGGCCGCCCAGCAGTGGGGCAAGCTCGTCGACGCGACCGGCAACCGGCCTTACCGCCTCGCCGCGCTGTACTGGCGCGCGCGCGCCACGGAGGAGGGGCGCAACCGGCCGGCGGCGGCGCCGCTGTACGCCCAGGTCGTGACGGAGGCGCCCCGCAGCTACTACGGGGTGCTGGCGGTCGCGCGCACGGGCGCCGCTCGCGGCGCCGCGCGGCCGGCGCCGGTCACACTGCCGGCCGATCCAGCCGACGCGGTCGCCGACGATCCCGGCTTCGCGAGGGTCGACCTGCTGCGCCGGCTGGGCCTCCTCGAGAGCGCGCTGGAGGAGCTCGAAGAGGTCGTCCAGCAGGCGACCGGCGATACCGTGCGGCTGTACGGCTTCTCGAGCGCCTACGTGCGGGACGAGCGCTATCACATGGCGCTGCGGATCTTCCGCCGGCACTTCGCCTCGCTGGCCACCGACGACCCGGCGCTGCCGCGCGCGTTCTGGGAGATGCTCTACCCGTTCGGCTGGCGGGGCGAGGTGACCGCCGCCGCCCAGCGCGCCGGTCTCGATCCCTTTTTGGTCGCCGCCGTCGTGCGCGAGGAGTCCTCGTACTACCCGCGCGCGCTCTCGCGGGCCGGTGCCCGCGGCCTGATGCAGCTCATGCCGGCCACCGCGCGTCCGATGGCCGAGCATCGTGGCCTCGCCTTCGCGGGCGGCGAGCTGCTCGACGACCCCGGCGCCAACATCGAGATCGGCACGGCGTTCCTGGCCGGGCTCCTGCGCGAGTTCAAGGACCCGCGGCTGGCGCTGGCCGCCTACAACGCGGGCCCCGGCCGGATGCGGCAGTGGTGGCAGGCGCGCCGGACCAGTGACATCGAGGCGTTCGTGGAGCAGATCCCCTTCGACGAGACGCGGCAATACGTCAAGCGCGTCATGTTCTCGTGGGAGGAGTACCGGCGCCTCTACGGCGGCGGCGCGGAGAGCGCCAGCCCCGGCGACAAGGCCCCGACCACCAACTAGTCTCGAGGGGCGCCACGGCTGCGCCGCGGCGCCCCGAGCGAATGGGGGTCTGGGGGCCGTGTCGGGGCCCCCAGTTCAGTCAATCCTCGCGGTAGGTGCCGGGGATTGGCATGAAGCCGTGGAAGACGAGACCGGCCGCACCCGCGTGTCCACAGTCGAACGTCACGGTGAGCTCGCCGCCGCCCACCGTCTCGACCCTCGCCCCCGACGTCTCGCGGACGTTCAGCGACACCGCCAGGCCCTCGATCCGCCCGGCTCCCGCCGCCTGGTAGGTCAGGGCGTCCACCGTGTACACGAGCCCTCGAATGTTCAGGCCGGCCGCGATCTCGAGGGAGCCGTTCACGACGATCCAGCCCCGGAAGACGCCGTCGCCCGCGGCGAAGGCGCCGGCGTCGAGCCGGGCGGCGGCCAGCCCGGCGAGGGCGTCGGAGTCGGCCCCGACGTTCCGGCCGTCGGTCGTGTCGACGAAGATCACGCCGTCGCGCAGGGGAGTGGCCGCGTCGAACACGACGCGGCCGCCCCAGGTGGACCCGCCATCGGATACTGTCCCGCCCCGCGGGAAGCCGGGGCCGTAGTACGTTCCGTTGCGCCAGGCCATGGTCTTCAACGCGTCCAGCGTCGCGGGCGACAGCGTGACGGCATCGAAGTCCGCGGCCGGCTGATGTTGCGCGGTCGCCCCGGCGCCGCCCGAGATCACCGCTGGCCCGGTGACGGTCGTGGCCTCCCGGGTGAAGGTGCCGTACTTGGTGTCGTCACCACAGGCGGAGTCTCGATTGCTCCCGTCGATGACCACGGTGCCGGCCACGGTGAGCGCGCCGCGCACGCACAGCGCGCACGGCGCTCGAGTGGCGAGATCGGGGACGGCGACCACGTCGACCGTCGCGGTGCGGTGCGCCTTCGGCCGGGCATCGAGCGCGCTGTTGGTCGGTGTCCAGCCGACCGCGCTGATGGTGCGCCGATGCGGGTCCCCGTCGGCGGCCGTCGAGACCTGGACCGTGAAGCCGCCCGTGCTGCCCAGCGCGACGAACGTCCGACCGTCGAATGGCGCCGCCGCCGCGCCGAGTACCTGCGACGGCAGGCCGCCCGGGTGCGCCGGGTTGGACAGCGCCCAGCGCGCGAATTCGAGACCGCTCTCGGCGAGTGTGCGGGCCTGGCTACCGCGCAGGTGGTTGGCGGCGATGACGGGCTCGGTCCGGGAGAGCGAGGCCAGCGCGAGCATCAGCGTGGTCAGCAGGGCCAGGACCATGACGGCCATCGGGAGGGCCACGCCCCGCTCGTCGGAGAGTCTCGGCGCCGGCATCGGCGCATGCCAGGTGCAGCGGCAATGCCGGAGGGCGACGTCTACGCTGGCGCGGGGTTAGGAGGGGGCCGTCCGAGCAGCCTGCCCGCCGGGCAGGGCAGGCTGCTCGGACGGGAGGACTAGTTGGAGCGGGGCGTGAAGTCCTTGGCCACGGCGGCGTTGCCCTCGTTCAGGTCGAGCGTGGTGTCCTTCTCCGCCGGCACCTCGACCTTGAGGTCCCACATGGGCGTGCCACCGGCCTCGGCCACGAGCCGATAGGCCCCCGGGGGAACGTTCCGAAACTCGTAGGTCCAGCCGATCTTGAAATCGGGGCGCCCCATGCGGACGTCGCGCGTCTCGACGTCGTCGCCGATGAGGCTGACGTTGATCGCGATCCGCTTCTTGTACGGGTCGATGTCGTTCCAGCGGATCTTGCCGAGGACGCGCCCCTTCTTGGGATCGGAGGTCGGCGACGACTCCGAGGCCGTGGCCACCGGCGCCGACACGGAGGCGTCGAGCTCCTTGGCGTTGGCCAGCCACTCGCGGGCGGTCTTGACCTCGGCCGAGCCCGGGGTCCCCCGCTGCATGACGATCCGGAAGTGGGTGATCGTCTCCTCACGGCGCGGGGTATGGGAGAGGGCGACGGCCAGGGCGAACCGGATCGGGATGTCGCCGGTCGCCTCGTTGAGGGCGGCCTGGTACTTGACGGCCGCCTCGTCGTACCGCTGCTGCTTCATCAGGTCGTCGCCTTCCGACTTCAGGCGTTCGGTGAGCGAGCCGACCGTGTCGACCGGCGCCGACGCCGCCGGTGCCAGCGCGGGGGCGCGCTGGCAGCCGGCGATCGCCAGGCCGAGGAGGGCGGTGACGAGCAGGAGTCGCACCGACTTACAGCTCCCGCCAGTTCGTGATCGTGGTATTGCCTCGCATGAGCTGCACCAGGTCGAGGTTCTGCTTGCTGTTGCGCACGCTGAAGGCCGTGTTGTTGTCCATGAGGAACTCGAAGAACCCCGAGGCCTCGCCGGCGACCGCCTCGTTGGCCACGAACGCGCCCCGAATGACCGTGGTGCTACCGTCTCTGAAACCGGCGCCGACGTAGCTGCCGGTGACGATCACGACCCCGTCCCAGGTGAAGTTGCCCAGTTGCCTGAAGTCGCCGTCCTCGATGACCAGCACTCCAGCTCCCTTGATGCCGCTATTCATGGTCAGGCCCGTGAACTGTGACGAGGTATCGATGTCGCCCCTGAAGTACACGAGCTTGGGGTTGTTGCGGCTGCCCAGATCGAGCGTCTGGTTCACCCCCGTCGCGCCGGTGCAGCCGTTCGTCAGCGTGGGCGTGCTCGTGGGCGTGCTGGTGCCGGTCAGCTGCATCGGGCACGCCTGCGTGGACTGCAGGATGGTCGTGCCGGCGTAGTTGCGGACCTTGTCGAGATAATCCGCCATCTTCTGGGGGTTCAGGGCCTCGGCGCTGTTGGGATCCAGGCCCTGGATCGTGTCGAGTCCGGTCGTGAACGTCCCGTTCACCTCGCTCTTGCCCTTGATGTCGTTATACTTCGAGCTGGATCCGGACACCGCGTTCTCGATGTTGGTCTCGTAGCTCATCGCCGGCGACTTGTTGGCCTGGAGGCCGTCGGTCGTCGCGATTCCGTACTTCGTGGGGTTCGACGCGTTCACCGCCCAGTTGGCGACGCTGTCGCAGCTCGACGAGCACCCATAGTCGCGGCCGTCGATGTCGAAGGTGGTGTCGTTGACGAGCGTGTCGGTCTGCAGGCCGGGCAGGTTCACCGCGCCCGGGAAGGGCGGCAGCTGCGCCCGCCGCACCACCACCTCGATCGTCTTGGTGGCGCCGTTGAACGTGCCGGTCGAGCGCACGATGACGATCTTGTTGGTGTCGATGGCGGGCGTGGCATCGTTGCTCGTCAGGCCGGTGAGCGCCTGATCGGAGGCCAGGTAGTCGTTGCGGACGACGACGTTGTATCTCCCCGCGAACGCCTCCTCGGCCGCGGCCCCGCCCGTCGTCACGCCGGAAAGCGTACCGTTCGCGATGAGCGCCACCCAGGGCCCGGGGGTGCCGCCCGTGGTGGCGCCGGTGAGCGTGGGGGTGAACATCTGGTTGATGTCGGTGGCACCGGTGTTCACCAGCATGTTGAACCCGACCTCGATCCCGGCCTCGGCCAGATAGCGGGCCCGGGCCGTGTCGGCGATGTTCTTCGAGATCTGCGGCTCCAGCGCGCTGACGGAGAGGAACGCGAGCAGCAGACCCGTCAGGGCCAGCAGCATCATGAGAGAGAGCACGAGCGCGACTCCGCGCTCGTTGCTGAGCAGTGTTCGCCAGTTTCGCATGTCGATCGTCCTCCGCTGTACTACTGCGCTCGGTTCCGCAGACGAACCGAGTCCGTCATCGCGACCTGCACGCGACCGGCCGAAGCGGCCGTGGGCTGCACCTGAGGTTGTCCGACGGCACTCACCACGACCGTGCGGACGTTCGCCTGGGTCGCGGTCGTGGGTGTGAAGGCAACGCCGTCGACGTCCAGGTAGGTGAACGTGAGCGACGCGAGATTCGAGACGACGGTGACGGCGATGTTGTCCACGCCCATCTCGCGTCGCGTGAGCGTGCCCGCGCTGAACGAGTAGATGATCTGCTCGCCGCGGGTGACGCAGGAGACGTTGGGGACGCAGGTGACGCCGGCGCCGTCCGTCACGACATGGGGAACCCCCACGGTTTCGATCGTGGCGTTGCCGCTCCAGTCGCTCTGAAGGGTGAAGCCGCTCGCGGAGGGCGCCGTGCCCGCCGTGGGGCCGGTGATGGCCGAGAACGGGGCCGCGCCGGTCCCGCAGCTCGGGCAATAGCCGGCTTCGCGGAGCTCGTTCGTCACGCGCAGCAGCGTGAGGCGGAGCGCCTGCTGCGCCTCGACCTGATTCGTGCCCGTCAGGTAGCTCTGCTGGCCGGTCTGCAAGATCGAGAACAACCCCGCCATGACGACCCCGATCATGGCGCAGGCCACGAGCAGCTCCGTCATGGTGAATCCGTGCTGGTTGCGGAAGATTCGTAGGCTCATGTCAGCTCCTCGGCGTCACGACCGCGAAGAGGTCGACCGTTCGCCCCTGGCTGACGTCGCCGCGGGTCGTCACCGGTCGATAGGTGACGTTGACGCGGATCCGCTTGCAGAGCAGCGGCGCGACGCCGGTGCATCTGCCGGCTTCGGTGGTGATGTCGGTGATCGTCGTGACGCGCGTATAGGATGTCGTTCCGGTGATGGCGGCGGCCTGGCAGTTCGACCCCGTCGCGCCGATGGTGCTCGTCTGGCAGAACTCGGTGGTGGTACCGGCGGCGAGCGACAGCCCCGGATAGGGGGGATCGAAGTTGGTCATCGCGACCGTCTTGAGCTGCTCGATCCGTTGCTCGGCCAGGAAGGTGGCGGTGGTCTCGCCCCGGCCGGTGGCGACGCCGCTGGTCCCGTACTGGAATCCGGTGGCCACCGCCACCAGGCCGACGACGATGATGACCGTCGCCACCAGCACCTCGGCCAGGGTGAATCCCCGCTCGTCCGACGTCGTGCGCGTTACCCGCGTTGTCATTGGATGCTCACCCGTCCCGTGGAGGCCACGACCACGTTGCGTGACCGGTTGGTCTTGGGATCGGTCACGCTGAAGATCCCCGGCGTGCTGGCCCCGCCCGCGTTCGTGAAGATCGCGGTGGCTGCACCACCGACCTGCAGGTCGGTCGCGATCTGGATGGCTCCGGTGCTGTCCGTCCCGGGCCCGCCCCAGACTACGGTGGCATCGACGCAGCTTCCGAGGCGCAAGCGAACCTGAGTGCCGGTGCGCTCGACGCACACCGAGGTGTTCCGGCTGATCGCCAGATGGCGCGCGCGATTCATCACGGCGGCGAGCTGCTCGGCCCCGGCCGTCAGCGACGACGACTGGTAGTAGCTGAGCAGGTTCGGCACGGCGAGGACGCTGAGCACGCCCAGCAACGCCACGACGACGATCAGCTCCACGAGCCCGAAGCCCCGTTCGTTCGACGTTCTGTTTCGCATAGTCACCTGTGGGTTGTCCCCTCGCGGGCCGAGGTGCAGTGCAACGGATACGCCAACCCCCTGGGGGTCACCCCTCAGGGGGGTCAATTCCGTGATAGGACGCTGGCTGGGCGCCGTGAAGTGAGCCAGATTCGCGATCTGAGGGACGGACTCGAGCCAGGGGGCCGAGGGGAGCCGCGTCAGGGCGGGCCCAGCGAGGGTCGGCGAGTGTTATGAAAATGGCCACCGCCACTCACAAACCGACACGGATTGACCGGCCCCGCCGTCAGAATGGCACCCCCGTCCTGCCGCAAATAGCCTGTCACGACCGGCCGCGGGTTCGAGCACGAAATCCGCGCGGTGCCGATCAGCGGCGTAGCAAGGGCTGGAGCGACGGCCAGATGCGCTTGGCCACGGCGCGCTGGCCGGCGGCATTGGGGTGGATTCCATCCGCCTGGTTGAGGCTCGCGTCCCCGGCCACACCTTCCAGGAGGAAGGGGAGGAAGGCGGCGGACGTGCGGCGCGCGACGTCGCGGAACGTCTCGGCGAAGGCGCTGGCGTAGGCGTCGCCGTAGTTGGGCGGCAGCCGCATACCGACCAGCAGCACGCGAGCCCCGCTGGCCTGCAGCTTCGTGACGGTCGCGGTGAGGTTGTCCCCCAGGGCCGCGACCGGCAACCCGCGCAGCCCGTCGTTGGCGCCGAGGGCGACGATGACGATCTCCGGCCGGGAGCGCAGCACCCAGTCGAGCCGGCGCAGCCCGCCGGCGCTGGTGTCGCCGCTGACGCCGGCGTTGACGACGCGATAGGCGAAGCCGGCTCCGCGCAGGCGGCTCTCGAGCAACGCGGGATACGCCTCCTCAGCGGCCACGCCGAGGCCGGCGGTGAGGCTGTCACCGAGCGCGACGATCACGCGGTCGTCGGCGGCCGCCGGGCCCGCCGTGAGCAGGAGCACGAGCGCGACGAGGACGCGGGGGGCGGCGCCGAGCGGACCCACACTCGAAGTGTAGTATGGCTTCGTGATGATTCGCGTTCGTGACCTCGTCATGCGCCTGCCCGGCAACGGGCGGCCGGTAACGATCCTCGACGGCGTCAGCCTCGACGTGGCGGCGGGCGAGGTGGTCGCGATCACCGGCCCCTCGGGCAGCGGAAAGTCCACGCTGCTGGGCCTCATCGCCGGGCTCGACACCCCGAGCGCCGGCTCGATCGCCGTCGACGGCGTCGAGGTGACCGGGCTCGGCGAGACCCAGCTGGCGCGCTTTCGGCGCCGCACGCTGGGGTTCGTGTTCCAGTCCTACCATCTGATCCCGACGCTCACCGCCGCCGAGAACGTGGCCGTGCCGCTGGAGCTGGCGGGGGCGCCGCAGGCGCTGGCGGCAGCGCGCAGCCGGCTGGCCGAGGTCGGCCTGGCCGAGCGGGCCGATCACTACCCGCTTCAGCTTTCCGGCGGTGAGCAGCAGCGGGTGGCCATCGCGCGGGCGGTGGCGTTGACGCCGCCGCTCCTGCTGGCCGACGAGCCGACCGGCAACCTCGACTCGGCGACCGGTGCCCAGATCATCGACCTGCTGCTGGCGCTCAACCGCGAGCGGCGCTCGACGCTGCTGCTCGTGACCCACGACGCGTCGCTGGCCGCGCGCGCCGGTCGCGCGATCGCGCTGCGCGACGGTCGCGTCGTGAACGGCCACCCGGCCGGATGATGAGGGTCGCGCTGCGCCTGGCGTGGCGCCAGGCCCGCGGCGGCCGGCGCCACCTCACCGCGGTCTTCGCCTGCGTCGCGCTGGGCGTCGGCGCGCTGGTGGCCGTCGGCACCCTGGGCGCCGGCCTGGAGGCCACGCTCGCGCGCGAGGCCAAGGCACTGCTCGGCGGCGATCTGGAGCTGCGGGCGGCGCGGCCGCTGCCCGCCGAGGGCGAGGCCGCCGTCGGCCGGCTCGCGAGCACCGGCGCGCGGGTGGTGCGCGTGCGGGAGCTGGTGGGCATGGCGCGTGGCCCCGATCGCGGCGGCAGCGTGCTCGTCGAGCTGAAGGCCCCCGGCCCCGGGTATCCGCTCTACGGCCGGCTGGCGACGACGCCGTCGGTGCTGCTCGCCTCGCTGCTGGACGGCGACGGCGCCGTCGTGCAGCGAGAGCTCCTCGAGCGGCTCGGTCTCGGCGTCGGCGATCGATTCCTCATCGGCGACGTCACGCTGACGATCCGCGGCGTGGTGGAGGCCGAGCCGGACCGGACGGCGAGCCTGGTCGCGCTGGGACCGCGCGTGTTCCTCTCGCCCGACGCGCTCGAGCGCAGCCGGCTCGTGGCCTTCGGCAGTCGCGTGCGTCACCGGGTGCTCGTCGGGCTGCCGGCCGGGACCGGCGCGGCCGAGACCCGCGCGATGCTGGCCCAGGCCCTGGTCGATCCGGGCGTGCGCGTGGCCGCCTACGACGAGGCCCAGCCCGGGCTGCGCCGGTTCTTCACGCAGCTCACGACCTATCTCGGGCTCGTCGGCCTGGCGAGCCTGCTGGTCGGTGGCATCGGCGTGGCGGCCTCCGTCTCGGCGTTCGTCGCTCGCCAGGTGCCGACGATCGCCGCGCTCAAGGCGCTGGGGGTCGAGACGCGGACGCTGGTCGCCGCCTACGTCATCCAGACCCAGGCGATCGCGCTCGTCGCCGGCCTCGCCGGCGCCGCGCTGGGGGTCGCGCTCCAGCCGCTGCTGGCTATGGCCCTGGCGGGTCTCGTGCCGTTCGCGCTCGAATCGCAGCCCCAGGCCTCGACGCTGGCGCGCGCGGTCGTGATGGGTCTCGTCGTGACGCTGCTGTGCACGTGGGCCCCGCTGGCCGCGGTGCGCGCGGTGCCGGCCTGGCTGATCCTGCGCCGCGACGTGGAGTCGTCCCCCCGCCGCGCACGGGCCTGGTCGACGCTCGTCCCGGTCGGGCTCGGCCTGGCCGCGCTGGCCCTGTGGCAGGCCGGCTCGCTCAAGACGGGTGGCCTCTTCGTGGGCGCCTGCGGGGCCGCGTTGCTGGGTCTGCTCGGCCTCGCGCGCGGCCTGACGCTCCTGGCGCGGCGGCTGCCGCGGGCGCGCGGCCTGGCCTGGCGCCATGGCCTCGCGGCGCTGCGGCGTCCCGGCGGCCACGCGCCGCGCGTCGTCGTGGCCCTCGGCATGGCGGCGATGCTGCTGGTGACGGTGGCGTTGCTGGAGGGCGTGCTCGGCCGCCAGATCGACCACGAGCAGCAACGCCAGGCGCCGTCGTTCTTCTTCCTCGACGTGCAGCCCGACCAGCGCGAGCCCTTCACGCAGCTGGTGGAGCGCACCGCGGGGACGGCGCCCGTCCTCACGCCGGTCGTCCGCGGGCGGCTCGGCGCGATCGACGGCGAGCGCATCACGCGCGAGACCGTCGATCGCCGGCGGATGCGCGGCGAGGAGGGCACGTGGTACTTCACGCGTGAGTACGTGCTGACGTGGGCCGACGCGCCGGGGCCCGGCAACGTCCTCACCAGGGGGCGCTGGTGGTCGACCGCCGAGGCGTCGGGGCGTCCACAGGCCTCGGTGGAGGAGGCGGCGGCCCGCCACCTGGGCGTCGATCTCGGCTCGCGGCTGACCTTCGACGTGCAGGGGGTGGCGATCGAGGCCGAGGTCACGAGCATCCGTCGAGTGGACTGGCAGAGCCTCACGACCAACTTCTTCGTCGTGCTCTCGCCGGGGGCGCTGGAGGGCGCGCCCGCCACCTTCGTGGCGACCGCGCGGGTACCGGCCGCCGCCGAGTCGGCGCTGCAGAACGCCGTCGTCGGGGCGTTTCCCAACGTGACCGCGATCCCCGTGCGCGACGTGATGGAGCGCGTGGCGGTCGTGCTCGGCGACATCGCGGTGGCGGTGCGGCTGGTGGCGCTCTTCACGCTCGGGACCGGGGTGGTGGTGATGGCCGGCGCCCTGGCCGCCACGCGCTCGCAGCGGCTCTACGAGTCGGTCGTCCTCCGCACGCTCGGTGCCACCCGCGGCGTGATCGCCCGCGCCTTCGCCGTCGAGTACGGCCTGCTCGGCGCCACCGCGGGCCTCGGCGGCGGCCTCCTGGCCACGATCCTCGCGTACGCCGTCGTCCGCTGGGTCCTGGACGCCCCGTGGACCTTCGATCCGACGCCGCTGGTGCTCGGTCTCGCCGCGACGATTGCGCTCGCCTTGGGCGTCGGGTTCCTGACAACATTCCGGCTGCTGGGCCAAAAACCGCTTCCCGTTCTCCGTCGCGAATAGCGCGTGAGCATCGGAGGGTTGAATGTTTACACCACTCGGCCTCGACCACGTCGTCTTCCGGGTGAACGACCAGGCCGCCTCGCAGCGGTTCTTCGTGGACCTGCTGGGGTGCACGGTCGACCACGTCAACGAGCGGATCTCGCTCGTGCATCTCCGGTTCGGCGACCACTACATCGATCTGCTCCCCGCCACCGCGGCGGAGCCGGCCACCGTGGCCGGCGGCGTCGATCACATCTGTCTGTCGATCCGCTGCTCCGATCTGGGGACGGTCGCCGACGAGCTGCGCCGGCGCGGGGTGGCCATCGAGGGCGACGTCGTCCAGCGCCGGGGCGCCTACGGCACCGGCCCCTCCCTCTACGTCCGGGATCCCGACGGCCACGTCATCGAGCTGAAGCCGCGTTCGGACTGACGCGCGCGCCAGAGCTCACGAGGTAGATCCGTAGGCGATCCCCGGCGCATCCGTTCGGCAGATCTCCGCCGTAGTGACGGATGATGGCAAAGGACCCGACGATTTTCCCTGGAGGTAGGGACCCAGGGATAGTACCTTTTGGCAGGTAGATGGTCGCGTTTGACCTCGACGCCTGGGTCGCACGTTCGGGCGCCCTGGACCTGGACGCCATCGCTTGGTCCGAGGTGGCGAAGTACCCGGTATCCCCCGCCACTGTCCGCACCCTGACCTACATGCAGGACATCGAGAGCCACACGATCGTCTACCTGCGCTCGCTGCTGGCGACGCGGGCGATCGACGATCCCGAGGTCGCGACCTTCCTCGCGTGCTGGGTGCACGAGGAGACCTTCCACGGCATCGCGCTGTCGCGCTTCCTGGAGGCGGCCGGCCATCGGTTGCCGCCGCGGGCGATGCCGCGCGGCCAGGAGCCGCTGGGCAAGCGGCTGGAGGCGCTGGCGACGTCGACGGTCTCGAAGCTGTGGCCGGACTTTTGCGCCGTCCACATGACGTGGGGCGCGATCAACGAGCTCACCACGCTGACCGGATATCACCGGTTGAGGACGGTGGCCGATCATCCGGTGCTCAGCGAGCTGCTCGAGACGATCATGCGCGACGAGTCGCGCCACTTCTTCTTCTACTATCGCCAGGCCGACGTCCGCCTGCGGCGCCCCGGCGCCGCCTGGGTCGCGCGGCGGCTGGTCGATCACTTCTGGGCGCCGGTCGGCAGCGGGGTCGCCCCCGCCGCCGAGCTGGAGTTCATGGCGCGGTATCTCTTCGACGGTGACGACGGCCGGGCGGCCGCCCGCAAGGTGGACGACACGATCCGTAAGCTCCCGGGATTCGAAACGGTGCCGCTCCTCGAGGCGTGGATGGACCGCAACCTCCACCCCAACGGGCGCAACGGAGGACGCAATGGCCACGGGAACCACTGAGCACTACCGCGCGTACGCCCCGAAGCCCTTCACCCGCGCCGAGCGCGACGCGACCACGATCCTCTTCGGCGGCCTGCACTGGCGCATCGAGCGGATCATCCAGGCCGTCCTGGAGGGCACCGGCTACAAGGCGCAGATCCTCCCGGTGGCGACGAAGGAAGACCTCCTCACCGGTCGCGAGGTCGCCGACATCGGGCAGTGCTGCCCGACGAGCTTCACCACCGGCAACCTCGTCAACTTCCTGAAGAAGGAAGCGAAGCAGACGAGCGTCGAGGACGTCAGCAAGAAGTTCGTCTACCTCACGGCGGGCTCGTGCGGCGCCTGCCGTTTCGGCCAGTACCACCAGAGCTACGAGTTGGCCCTGCGCAACAGCGGGCTCGAGGCGTTCCGCATGTTCCTCATGGCCCAGGACAACCTGGACCAGAACATGGGTGACGGCCTCGACCTCAACCTGCCGATGACGCTGGGCTGCCTGTGGGGGATCTTCTGCACGGACCTGGTGCAGGACCTCGAGTACCAGGTACGGCCCTACGAGGTGCTGCCGGGCCAGACCGAGGCGGTCGTCAAGGAGTGCGTCGAGTATCTCTACGAGGTGTTCCGGAACCGGCCCACGATGTCGCCCAAGAAGTCGGTGGTGTGGCACCTCGCCACGCCGTACTTCACGCGGGCCATGCGCGAGGTGTACCGGAAGTTCTCGGAGATCGAGGTGGACCGCCTGCGCGTGAAGCCAAAGGTCAAGATCACCGGGGAGTTCTATCTGCAGACCGTCGAGGGCGATCCCAACTACAACATCCATCGCTGGCTCGAGGCCGAGGGCGGCGAGGTCTACCCGGCCGGTATCACGGTCTGGATGGACTACCTGCTGCGCCTGGGCCTGCAGCGCTTCGAGGACTACAGCGGCATCGAGAAGGGCGCCCGGCTCAAGCTCGGGCTCGGCCGCCTGGGCCAGGGCGTCCTCCGCCTGACCGTGAACCGGCTGCGGCGGGCGATGGGCAACGTGCCGCACGAGATGCCGAGCCAGTTCGAGCTGCGGCGGCTGGCGGCGCCGTACTTCCACAGCCGGCTGGACGGGGGCGAGGGCGACATGCTGGTCGGCAAGGCGATCTGGGCCTATCAGAAGAAGAAGGCCCACATGATCTGCGAGCTGTCGCCGTACTCCTGCATGCCGAACACGATGTCGATCGGCGCCATGTCCGGCGTGCTCGGCAAGTACCCGGAGATCCTCTACGCCCCGCTGGAGATCAAGGGCGACGCCGAGGTCCACGCGCTGTCGCGCTGCCAGATGATCCTGACCGAGGCCAAGAAGCGCGCCCAGCGCGAGTTCGACGACGTGCTCGCGCGCACCGGCCTCGCCGTCGACGAGGTCCGGGCCTACCTGCACGCGCACCCCGAGATGAGGAAGGCGACGTACCGGATCCCGCACGACGGCGTCGCCGCCGGCACCGCGGCCAAGCTCGTGCTCCACGTCGCCGGCAAGATGGGACGGCGGGTCTCGTGAAGCTCGTCGGCGTCGACGTCGGATCCACGACCGTCAAGTCGGTGGTGGTGGAGGACGGCAAGGTTGCGTGGCAGGACTACCAGCGGCACAACACGCGCCAGGCCGAGAAGGTGGTCGAGTTCCTGGGCCGCATGGAGGCCGAGGCCGGCTTCACGCCGGGCCGGGACCGGGTGTTCTTCACCGGCTCGGGCGCCGGCCTCATCGCGCCGCTCGTCGGCGGCAAGCTCATCCAGGAGGTCGTGGCGGTCGC
Organism: uncultured Candidatus Rokubacteria bacterium; assembly: GCA_963743355.1. Classification (GTDB taxonomy): domain Bacteria; phylum Methylomirabilota; class Methylomirabilia; order Rokubacteriales; family CSP1-6; genus AR5. The sequence goes on along the minus strand of CAVUPM010000001.1, from coordinate 502,875 downwards.
CGCCTGCGTCGAGCAGCTGCACCCCGACGTGCGGTTCGTGTCCGAGATCGGCGGGGAGGACATGAAGACGATCTTCTTCACCGCCAGCGGCACCGGCAAGTCCAAGCAGGTCTACATGCAGTCGGCCTGCAGCGGCGGCACCGGCACGTTCATCGAGAAGACCGCCCGCAAGCTGCAGGTGACGAGCGAGCGCCTGGCCGACATGGCGTACGCCAACATGAGCCTGCACAAGATCTCGAGCAAGTGCGGGATCTTCGCCGAGACGGACGCCAACACGCTGGTGAAGACCGGCGTGCCGGTCGAGGAGATCATCGCCAGCCTCTTCGAGGCGGTCGTCTACCAGAACCTGGCCACCCTGACCAAGGGCAACACCCCGCTGCCGGAGGTGCTGCTGCTCGGGGGTCCCAACCTCTTCTTCACGGGGCTGCAGGAGGCGTGGCGATATCACCTCGCCAAGCTGTGGACCCAGCGCAAGATCGAGCTGCCGGCCGGGCGCGACGCGGCCTCGCTCATCATCGTGCCCACCGAGGCGCTGTACTACGCCTGTCTCGGCTGCGTCGAGATCGGCCAGGGCGAGAAGCCCGAGGTCGCCGTCTACCAGGGTCGCGACAAGCTCGAGTGGTGGGTGAAGGAAGGCCAGCACGAGCACAAGGCCAAGGAGGGCGCCAAGGGCCTGATCACCGGCCAGGGTGATCTCGCCACCTTCGTCAGCGAGTACGTGCGGCCGGCCCCGACCTGCGAGGCCGCGCGCGCGCAGCACGTGGGCACGGTGCTGATCGGCTGCGACTTCGGCAGCACCACCGCCAAGGCGGTCGTGCTCTCCGAGGATCTCGAGCTGCTCTTCTCCTGCTACGCGCTCTCCAAGGGCAACCCGATCGAGGACGCCCAGTCGCTCTTTCGCCAGGTGCACGACGCGGGCTTCACCGCCGTGGGCGGCCTCGCCCTGACCGGCTACGGCAAGGATCTCCTCAAGGACGTGCTGGGCGCGGACGTCGGCGTGGTCGAGACCGTCGCGCACGCCACCGCCGCGCTGCACTTCTATCCCGACGCCGACGTGATCTGCGACGTGGGCGGCACCGACGTCAAGATCATGATCCTGCGCCAGGGTACCGTCGCCGACTTCCGGCTCAACTCGCAGTGCTCGTCGGGCAACGGCGCCTTCCTGCAGGGCGTCGCCGAGCGCTACAACATCCCGCTGGACCAGTATGCCGACCGGGCCTTCGAGGCCAAGGCCATGCCGAGCCTCGCCATGGGCTGCGGCGTCTTCTTGCAATCCGACATCGTCAACCAGCAGCGCAAGGGCTGGTCGGCCGAGGAGATCATGGCCGCGCTGGCCGCCGTGCTGCCCGTGAACGTGTGGATCTACGCCGGCCAGCTCCAGAACCTCCGGTCGGCCGGGCGCAAGTTCGTGCTGCAGGGCGGGACGCACCGCAACATGGCGGTCGTCAAGGCCCAGGTCGACTTCATCCGCGGCAAGGTGCCCGACGCCGACGTCGTGCTGCATCCATACTCCGGCGAGGCCGGCGCCATCGGGGCGGCGCTGTGCGCGGCGGACTGGCGCAAGGACAGCGGCGGCCCCTCGGGCTTCCGAGGCTTTTCGACGATCGCGGCGCTGACGTACACGAGCACGACCGCCGCCGAGACCGTCTGCAAGTGGTGTCCGATCAACTGCACGCGGACGTTCATCGACGTCCAGCTGCCGGGCGCCAAGGGCCGCGCGTGGAGCAAGCTGCCACTGGCCGAGGGCTGGGAGCGCGTCATCAGCGGGAATTCGTGTCCCAAGGGCCTCGTCGAGGACGTCAACGAGATGCGCGTGGTGAAGGCGAAACTCGAGGAGGTCAAGCGTGACTACCCTAACGTTGCCGAGATGGTTCGGAAGGACGCGTTCCGCCGGGTCAGCGCCGCCGCCGTCGCGGAGTAAGCTCCGGCTCGGCATCCCCCGCGTCCTGAATCTGTGGAACACCCACCAGTTCTGGATGGGGTTGTTCCAGGCGCTCGGCTTCGACCCGCGCAACATCGTCTTCTCCTCCGACACCTCCGAGGAGCAGGGCCGGCAGTTCGGCAAGGGCCGGGGGACGGTCGACTGCTGCTACCCCGTCAAGTGCATGTCCGGGCACTATGGCGAGCTGGTGTTCGGGCAGAAACAGAAGCTCCACATCCTGTTTTCGCCCATGATCTACACGCTGCCGTCGTTCCTCAGCGGCCACGTGGCCCGCACGCTGACGTGTCCGCGGGTGATGGCCGCGCCCGAGAACATCAAGGCCGGCTTCCTCAAGGAAGGCGATGTCTTTGCCGAGAACAACATCAAGTACGTGACGCCGTTCGTCTCGCTCGACGAGCCGCTGCTCGTCCCCAAGCAGCTCTTCGAGGGGTTGCGGGAGGCGCTACCGGACCTCACGCGCGAGGAGATGGCCCGGGCCGTCGCCGAGGGCTACCAGGCGCTGACCGCGTTCAACGAGACGCTGCGCAAGAAGTCGCGCGAGGTCCTCGAGTGGTGCGCCCGTGAGAGCAAGCCGTGCCTGCTCGTGGTCGCGCGTCCCTACCACATGGACCCCGGCATCGGCCACGAGATCGAGGTCGATCTGCAGGCCTACGGCTACCCGATCCTCTGGATGCAGTACTTCCCGACCGATCCCGACCTGATGGAGTGGGCGTTCGGCGACGACATCCGGGCCGGGCACATCAAGTCGGCGTTCGACATCCACGACGTGTGGCAGTCGTCCTACTCGTCGAATACCAACGAGATCCTGTGGGGCGCCAAGGTGGCCGCCCGGATCCCGTGGATCGCCTGCGTGCTCCGCATGTCGTCCTACGAGTGCGGGATGGATCAGCCGACCTACACGCCGGTGCAGCAGATCGTCGAGCGGTCCGGCACGTTGTTCTTCTCGTTCCAGGACCTCGACTCCACCAAGCCGGCCGGCTCGGTGAAGATCCGCGTGGAGACGATCACGCATTACCTGCAGCGCTACGCGGCGGGGATCATCGAGAAGAAGCGGGCGGCCTCACCGCCGAACTGCCCGCTCTTGTAGACGTGGGGGGCCACGACATGGCCCCCCACACCCCCACCCCAACGCTCCTCGAGATTGGTGTCAGGCGATCTCGAACGCGAGGCGGGCGTGGGCATCGCGCAGCGCGGCCTCGACGGCCTCGGGCGTGTCCGCGCGTGCGAAGATGAAGCCGAGATACTGCCAGCCCTCGGGCAGGGGGACCAGCTCCTGACCGACGTGGGCGGTGATCGTGACCTCGTCGATGCCGGCGACCGCCGCGGCGGCCTCGGTGCCGCGCACGCCGGTGAGGCGGCCGGCCCGGGGAATCGGAATCATCATCACGCCCGCCGGCCGCCGCTCGCGCGCCAGGGTGGCGATCGGCCAGCCGAGCGCGTGCCGCAGGATGATCTCCTCGAGCGTCATGCCGGTGCCGAACCGCAAGGTGCGTGAGCACAGCCCCCCGATCGAGCGGGCGGCGACTTCCAGCACCCACGGCCCGGCGTCGTTGACGCGCAGCTCGGCGTGCACGGGCCCCTCGCTGAGACCGAGCGCCGCGCACGCCGCCGCGCTCACCCGCTCGATCGCCGCCTGCACGGCGGCGGGCAGGCGCGAGGGCGTCACGTAGATCGTCTCCTCGAAGAACGGGCCCTCGAGCGGATCCGGCTTGTCGAACAGCGCGAGCGTGTGCAGCGTCCCGCCCACCAGCAATCCCTCGAGCGCGACCTCGACGCCGGGGACGTACTGCTCGGCCAGCAGGAACTGGGCGGCGTCGCCACCGGCGTCCACGTCGCCGCGCTGCAGGAGGGCGGCGATGCGCCGGACCGCGGCGATGAACTGATCGACGTTGTTGGCACGGATCACGCCGCGGCTCGCCGACAGCGCCAGCGGCTTGACCACGCACGGAAACGCCACGCCGCGCGCGGCCAGGAACGGATCGTCCTTCAGCGCGATCCGGCGGAAGCGCGGGATCGGTACGCCGGCGGCGGCCAGGCACTGGCGCATCTGGTACTTGTCGCGCGCGGCGGCGACGGCGGCGACCGCGCTGCTGCGCAGGCCGAGCCGCTCGGCGATGGCGGCGGCGGCCACGGTGGTGAGATCGTCGACGCCGACCACGGCGCTCAGCGGCCGCCGGCCGGCGAGCTCGGCGACCTTGACGGCGGCGGCGTCGGGATCGGCGAAGTCCACGGTGAGGAGGTGGTCGGGCGCGTGGGCTTCGAAGCGTGCTCGGCTTCTCGGAGGCACAGACGAGGTCGACGCCGAGCGTGCGCGCGGCGTCGAGGAAGTCCTCGGTGCGGTACGTCGTCGTCGGCAGGAGGAGAAGCAGGCGGTCCATGGGGCGGACCCTGCCGGCGACGGGGCGGCGCTTACGCCTTGCCGGCGCTGTAGTAGGGGTTGGAGCCGGACGAGTGATCGGTCGTGTCGAGGACCTCGGCCACCTCGGGCAGCTCTTCCTTGATCAGCCGCTCGATGCCCGACTTGAGCGTGATGTCCGCGGCGCCGCAGCCCTGGCAGCCGCCGCCCATCTGCAGATAGACCCGGTTGTCCTGGACGTCGATCAGCTCCACGAAGCCGCCGTGGCCGGCCACGGCCGGATTGATCATCGTGTCGATCAGATCCTGCACCTTGGTCTTGAGATCGTCGCTCATGGCATCACCCCCTCAGACCGGTAGTGTACTCACAGATTCCCCCCCGGCCAAGGACAGGGCCAACTGGCCCCGGGTGGGCTCCGCTCAGCAGAACCACGGCTCGGTGAGCCGGGGCGGGCGAGGCCGGCCGGCCGCGAGGCCGACGGGCGGCCGCGCCGGGGCGCCGGCCGCCGCGGCGGCGAGGGCGCGGACGCGGTCGAACGTGAGCGCGGGGTCCTCGTCGTGCTCGGCGGCCGCGGCCGCGGCGGCGCCGACCTCCTCGGCCAGGCGATCGACGCGCGGATCGGGGTGGCTCCAGCGATAGTGGAAGCCGCCGGGCACCAGCTCGCCGAGGTGGATCTTCATCTCGGGCAAATCCAGGAGCAACGACCCCGGCGGCACCAGCAGGCGGATCCCGTACTGCACGGGGTCGACGTGGTCGACCAGGCCCTCGGCGGCGAGGAAATCCAGCCACGCGAGGTAGCCGTCGAGCGTCGTCCACGGCGTGAACGCCACCCACGTGGGCCGCAGCGCGATGCCGGCCGCGCGCGTCAGCCGCAGCGCCTCGGTGACGTCGGCGCCCGTGTGGCCCTTGAGCAGGTAGCCGAGCACGTGGTCGTCGAGCGACTCGGCGGCCGAGACGATGAAGACGCAGCCCAGCGCGGCCAGCTCGGGCAGGTGCTCGCGCTGCGCCAGCAGGTGCTCGATCTTCGCGGTGAAGTCGAACGTGAGCTGGGGGAGCTCGGCGTGGAGCGCGCGGGCCACGGCCAGCGCGTGGCGGGGACCGTTGAGGAAGTCGGGATCGCCGAACGTCACGTGGCTGGCACCGGCGGCGACTTGCTGGCGCACGTCGGCGAGCACGGTCGTCACCGGAACCACGAAGAAGCGGCCGCCGTAGACCGGCGGGATCGGGCAGTGGCGGCACCCGTGCTTGCACCCGCGGCTCGCCTCGACGTACGCGGCCAGCTCGCGGCGGCCCTCGAGCTCGACGTGCGCGTACTTCTTGAGGCTCGGCAGCGCGTGGCGGGCTGGCACGGGGAAGTTCAGCTTCGCCAGCTCGGCGCGCGAACCGACGGCGGCGGGCGCGGTCGAGCCGGGGGAGGCTCCTTCGCTCAATGAAGCATTCGCTCTGGGAGCCTCCCCCGGCTCGACCGCGCCCGCCGCCTCCACGTGGCGGACGAGCTCGAGCAAGCGTTCCTCCATCTCGCCGGCCAGCACCGAGTCGGCGCAAGCGTCGAGGAGCTCGCGGGCGTTGAGGGCGGCGTAGAGGCCGTAGACGCAGATGTGGGCGGCCGGGTTCACCGTGCGGATGCGCTGGGCGGCGATGACGCCGAGGCGCAGGGCCGTGTGCATCGGGACCGAGATCGCGATGAATCGGGCGCGAGCAACTCTCTCGGGGTCGAAGGGCTCGACGGAGAGGTCCAGCACGGCGGGGGCGTAGCCGGCGCGCTCCAGGAAGGCCGCCGGCCACGCCACGGCCAGCGGCTGGTGGCCCAGCTCGTAGCAGGCGACGAGGAGGATCTGACCGGGCTCTCGCATCAGCCTCCCAGTGTAGCGCCGTGCTATGGTGGGGCGGACTTCAATCCTGCCGAGGAGGAACGTGGATGGCCGTCAAGATCAGCATCCGGCCCAACGGCCCGTACCTGGTGGAAGGTGACGTCGAAGTGCTCGACGTCAACGGTAACAAGGTCGACACGACGGGCCGCCCCAAGATCGCGCTCTGCCGCTGCGGCGCCTCGGTCACGAAGCCGTTCTGCGACGGCACCCACAGCAAGATCGGCTTCCAGGCCGCCGAAGCCGCGGTCGCCCAAGAAAAGAAGTAGCCCGGAGCTGTTGTCGACCGTCGGGGTCGGCAGCTGCCGACTCGGGGCAGGCTCGTTCGCTCAATGAAGCATTCCTCTGCGAGCCTGCCCCGAGTCGGCTGCTGCCGACCCGAGGTTGTAACCTCTACGTCAGCCGTCTAGTCTTGACTACCAGCGACCGCCGCCGCCGCCGCCACGACCACCGGCCGAGCGGGCCGGACGCCCACCGCCGCCGCCGCCAGCCGACGGCGACTTGGCCTTCTCGACCTGGAGGCGGCGACCTTCGTAGTCGCGGCCGTTGAGGCGATTGATGGCTTCGTCGGCTGCCTCGGGCGTCGCCATCTCGACGAAGCCGAAGCCGCGCGAGCGGCCCGTGTCGCGATCCGTCACGACGGTCGCCGAGGCGACCTCGCCCGTTTCGGCGAACAGGGCGCGCAACTGCTCATTGGACGTGGAAAACGGAAGACCACCGACGAAAAGTTTCTGAGCCATAAGAACGCGTCTCCTTGAAGCACGACCTTCCGCTTCCCTAAGCAACGTCCCAGCACGCGGAAGACCTACCGGTGACGCGGTCTGATGGTTGATGAAGGGCCCCGATGGGCCCGATCGACCAGACGAACGAAGTGTACTCCTCCCCTGGAAGCCCTGCCACCTCGCCTTGGCCGCGGATCGGCGTGCTACTATCCGCTTCGGCCTCGCCGCGGAGGACCTCGACGTGTCCCGAGGGAGGATCCCATGAGCCAGCTCAGCCGCCGCCAGTTCCTCGCCGGTGCCACCACCGCCGCCGCCGCCACGCTGGCCGCGCCCCGCGTCCACGCGCAGAAGGCCGGCGGAACGCTCCGCTTCGTCGCCCAGGCCGACCTCAAGATCCTCGATCCCGTGTGGACCACGGCCTACATCACGCGCAACCACTCCTACCTGGTCTACGACACCCTGTTCGGGACCGACGAGAAGCTCCAGGTCCGGCCGCAGATGGTCGACAAGCACGGCGTGTCGAAGGACGGCATGAAGTACTCCTTCACGCTGCGCGACGGCCTCAAGTGGCACGACGGCCCGGCGGTGGTGGCCGAGGACTGCGTGGAGTCGCTCAAGCGCTGGATGAAGAAGGACCGGTTCGGGCGGCTGCTGGCGGCGCACACGGCGAAGGTCGCGCCGGTCGACCGCAAGACCTTCACGCTCGAGCTGGGGGAGCGGTTCGGTCCGGTGCTGGAGGCGCTCGGCAAGCCGTCGAGCAACGTGCCGTTCATGATGCCGGCCCGCATTGCCGCCACCTCCGCCGACGAGCAGATCAAGGAGATCGTCGGCTCGGGCCCGTTCCGGTTCGTGAAGGACGAGTGGCAGCCGGGCAACCAGGTCGTGTACGTGAAACACGCCGACTACGTGCCACGCAACGAAGCGCCGAGCGGCTCGGCCGGCGGCAAGAAGGTCCACCTCGACAAGGTCATCTGGCGGTACATGCCCGACGCCGCGACGGCGGCCGCCGCGCTGGCCGCCGGGGAGGTGGACTGGTGGGAAATCCCGCCGATCGACTTCATCCCCAAGATCGAGCAGAATCCCGCCCTCGCGACGTTCCTGCCGGACCCGCTCGGGACCCAGGGCTGGCTGCGGCCGAACCACCTGCACCCGCCCTTCAACAACAAGAAGGCGCGGCAGGCGCTCGTCTACATGATGAACCAGGAGCTGTACCTGCAGGCGGCCATCGGCGTGCCGAAGTACTACCGCCAATGTCCCGGTGTGTTCGCGTGCGCCGGACCGTACGCCAGCAAGGTGGGCGCCGAGGGATTGGCCAAGCAGAACCTCGAGCGCGCCAGGGCGCTCGTGAAGGAGTCCGGCTACGACGGCCGGCCGGTGACCGTCGTGCACGTCACCGACATCGGATTCCTGAGCGGCGCCGCCCTGGTCACGCGCGAGCTGCTCACGGCGGCCGGGTTCAACGTCGACCTCAAGGCGATGGACTGGTCCACGAACCTGGCCGTGCGGGCCAGGAAAGAGCCGCCCGACAAGGGCGGCTGGAACATCCTGCACACGTGGTGGATGGCGGCCGACGTCATGCACCCGGCCGTGCACTTCGGCGTGTCGGGCGCCGGACCGGGCGCCTGGTTCGGCTGGCCGGAGATCCCGCAGCTCGAGAGGGCGATCACCGACTTCGTGCGGGCGACCGACCAGGCCCGGCGCAAGCAGCTCGCCGACGAGATCCAGAAGGTCGCGCTCGACGAGGTCGCCTACGTGCCGTGGGGCGAATGGTTCCTGCCGACGGCGTTCCGGAAGAACGTGACGGGGATCCAGAAGTTCATCGCGCCGTTGTTCTGGAACGTGTCGATCGCCTGAGGCGCACACCGAGTGTTCGCCGAGATCCTTCGGCGCCTGGTGGCCACCATTCCCGTCATGGGGGTGGTGGCCATCGCGGTCTTCGCGCTCCTGCACGTCACACCGGGCGACCCCGCCGTCATCATCGCGGGGGACTACGCGACCAGCGACGACATCGAGCGCATCCGCGCCCGGCTCGGTCTCGACCAGCCGTTCCACACCCAGGTCGGGCTCTGGCTCTCCCGCATCGTGCGGGGCGACCTCGGCACCTCGATCTTCTCGGGGCTGCCGGTCTCGAGGCTGATCGGGCAGCGGGCGGCCACGACCGTCTGGCTCACGCTGTTCGCGATGCTGATCAGCGTGGGCGTCGGCGTGCCGGTGGGCGTGCTGGCGGCCTGGCGCAAGGGGTCCTGGGTCGATCGGGCGGTGATGGTGTTCGCCGTCTCCGGATTCTCGATGCCGACCTTCTGGCTCGGCTTCATCCTCGTCTACGTCTTCGCGATTACCGCGGGCTGGCTGCCGGTGCAGGGCTACCAGCCCATGGCCGGCGGCCTATGGCCCTTTCTCCGCCACCTGATCCTGCCCGCCGTCACGCTGTCGGTCGTCTACATGGCACTGATCGCGCGCATGACCCGGGCCAGCATGCTGGGGGTGCTCGACGAGGACTACATCCGCACCGCGTTCGCCAAGGGGCTGGCGCCCCGTCACGTGCTGATCCGCCACGCGCTCAAGAACGCCTCGCTGCCGGTGGTGACCATCATCGGTATCGGGTTCGCGCTGCTCATCGGCGGCGCCGTGGTGACGGAGAGCGTCTTCGCGCTGCCCGGCCTGGGGCGGCTCACCGTGGACGCCATCGTGCGTCGCGACTATCCGGTCATCCAGGGCGTGCTGCTCGTCGTCTCCGGCGTCTACGTGCTCATCAACCTGGTCGTCGACGTCCTCTACGTCGTCCTCGACCCGCGAATTCGGTACTGACGATGGCCATCAGCGCGACCGACGTGGGCAGCCTGACGGCGGAGACGGCGGCCGACCGCCGCCCGGCGGCGCGGGCTCGGCGCTTCGTCAGGCGCCAGCCCACCTTCGTGCTGGGGCTCGCGGTGCTGCTGCTGATCGCCGTCAGCGGGGTGCTGGCGCCGCTGTGGTGGACGGGCGAGCCTCAGCAGATGAAGCCGGTGCAGCGGCTGCAGCCGCCGTCGGCGGAGCGCTGGTTCGGCTCCGATCACTTCGGCCGCGACGTCTACACCCGCACGCTCTACGGCGCCCGCGTCTCGCTCGTGGTCGGCGCCTCGGTCGCGCTGGTGAGCCTGGCGCTCGGCACCGCGCTCGGGCTGGTCATCGGCTTCTACCGGCGGCTGGACACGGTGATGATGCGAGTGATGGACGGCCTGATGGCGATCCCGGCCATCCTGCTGGCGCTGGCGTTGATGGCGATGATGCGCGGCAGCGTCCGCAACGTGATCGTCGCGCTCGTCATCCCGGAGATCCCGCGGGTGATCCGGCTGGTGCGCGCCTCGGTGCTCTCGCTGCGCGAGCACACGATGGTGGAGGCGGCCCGGGCGCTCGGCGTGCGCACGCCGCGCATCCTGCTGCGCTACATCCTGCCGGCGCTGGTGGCACCGTTGATCGTGCAGGCCACCTACATCTGCGCCTCGGCCATCCTGTTCGAGGCCTATCTGTCGTTCCTCGGCGCCGGCACCCCACCCCACATCCCGTCGTGGGGCAACATCATGGCCGAGGGCAAGACCTACGTGCAGCTCGCGTTCTGGATCATCCTGTTCCCCGGCCTGTTCCTGGCGCTGACCGTGCTGGCCATCAACCTGGTCGGCGACGGCCTCCGCGACCTCCTGAACGTCCGCGGCTAGAGGCCTAGCCCCGCAGCGCCTCGATCCGCTTGGCGATCTCCGCCCTGGGGACGGCCCCGACCACCGTGTCGACGGCCTCGCCGTTCTTGAAGAAGATCAGCGTCGGGATGGAGCGGACGCCGAACCGCCCCGCCAGCGCCGGCTGCTCGTCCACGTTGACCTTGCCGACGACGACCCGGCCGGCCTCCTCGCGGGCGACCTCGTCGAGCACGGGGCTCAGCACCCGGCACGGCCCGCACCACGGCGCCCAGAAATCCACCACGAGCTGCGGGTGGGCCACCACCGCCTCGTCGAACCCGGTTTCCGTCAGCACGATCGTGGTCGTTCCTGCCGTCATCGTCCTCTCCTCCGCGGTGTTGAGACGGCGCCGACGAACGCGGGGATTCGGCCGGCCCGCCGGCGGGCCGTCATCGAACAGGCAACCGGGCGCGGAGCGACTCGTGCCGCTCCGCCAGCGAGCCGCACACGAGATGGCAGAGGCGCTCCAGGGTGGGGTCGGCAATCCGATAGTACGTGTAGAGGCCATCGCGGCGGCGCGCGACGAGGCCCTGCTGAAGGAGCAGGGCCAGGTGCTTGCTGGCGTTCGCCGGCGACGCGCCAGTGAGGGCGCACAGCTCCTGGACGGTGTGCTCCTCCTCGAAGAGCGATTGCAGGAGCGTCAGGCGCGTGGCGTCGGCCAGCGCGCGGAAGCGCGTGGCCAGCAACTCGAGCGCCTCGCGCGACAGCGCGGCCTTGCCGCGCGCCTGGGCCGGGCTCACCGCCGCGGCTCCGTCGGCGCCGCGCACACCGACGCCGTTCCGCCCGCCGCGCACACGGCGCCGCCGCCTCCGGTATCGGCCGGCGCCGTCCAGTTCCACGGCATCCGCATGAGGACGAGCGCCAGACCGCACGTGCCCGTGGCGCCGGCGAACGTGAGGCCGGCCCCGAAGAACCCCGCCAGCACCAGAAACCACGTGTTGACGAACGCCCCCAGGACCACGCCGGCGAGGACCATCGTCCCCGCGATGAGCTGGACCTGGCGATCGACGGCCAGACGCTTGCGGCCCTCGCGCATCGGCAGCCGGGCGCGGCGCCAGGCCGCCATGCCTCCGTCGAGCACGCGTGCCCGACGCCCCGCCCGGGCCAGCGTCTGCGCCGCGATCGTGGCGCGAACGCCGGTCCGGCACACGACCACGACGTCCGCCTGCTCCGCGATCTGATCGAGGCGGGCGTCGAGCTGGTCCAGGGGCACGTTCAGCGTGCCCTCGATGCGCTCGCTCTCGAACTCCAGTGGTGTGCGGACGTCCAGCAGCAGCAGGCCCGGGGCCTGCCCGCGGAGCGCCTGCAGATCCGCCGGCGCCACGGTGGCCGCGTCGGCCTCGCCCAGGTTGTGGCGGAGGATCGCCGCCATGTTGGCGGGCGGTTCGGTCTTCGCCGACAGCCGGGCGACGAAGGCCGCCCGATCGCGCTCGCGCAACAGGGGATTGCCGGCCTGCTCCTCGCCGACCGTCGTCACCGCGCGCCCGACGTAGTCGTGGCCCGGATGGACCACGGTGTCGGCCGGCAGCGTCTCGAACGTACGCAGCGTGTCGAACAGCGCCGACGCGCTGCCGCCCATGAAGTCGGTCCGGCCGGCCCCGCCGGCGAAGAGCGCATCACCCGTGAAGAGGTGTCCGTCGACCAGCAGCGCCAGCGAGTCGGGCGTGTGCCCGGCCGCGTCCAGGACGTCGACGCGGGCGCCGCCGAGCGCGATACTGGTTCCGCCTTGCAGGCGCCGGGCGGGACCCGCCAGCCTGGACGCCGCGTGGGCCAGGACCGTGGCGCCTGTGCGCTGGGCGAGCCGGCGAACGCCGGAGAGGTGATCCGCGTGTGTGTGGGTGTCGAGCGCGTACGCCAGGCGCAGATCCCGCGCGGCCAGCGTCTCGAGGAACCGGTCGACCTGGTCCAGGCGGGGATCGACAGCCATCGCCGTGCGGCTGGCCTCGTCCACCACTAGATAGCCCAGGCACCCGTCCTGATCGGCCCGGAACGTGTCGACGGACAGGGTGCCCGGCGAAGCCGTGAATGCTCTCATGATTGCCGCCCTCCCTGACAAACTATATAACTACGTAGTTATATAGTCAATCAGACAGTCAAGCAGACAGTCGTACGGCCGCCGGAGCGGCTCAGCCTTCGATGAGGAAGTTGCCGGCCTCGAGCGGCGCCGGTGGCGCGTCCTCGTCGAAGCTGACGCCGACCGGGTCGTGGCCGTCGGCCAGCGCCTCGAGCTGGCGCCGGAGGATCCGGCGCACCATCGACACGCCCTTGTCGCTCGACACCAGGTGCTCCTCGGAGTGCAGTGCGATCGGGCCCTGGCCCACCTGGGCCTCGTAGTCGCCGGGGAAGCGCTGGTGCTCGGCCTCGGTGAGCTCTTCCCACGGCTTGCCGTTCAGCCGGGAGCGCACGCGCGCCATGTCGCCGGCGTTCCGGACACGGCCGGCCGTGTAAATCCGGAAGCTCGTGTCGTCGATGGGCAGCACCCAGCCGATCGTCTCCACGCGGCCGTAGCCCTCGACGCGCGGGTTGGGGATCACGCGCAACGTCGGCAGCACCGCCTCGCTGATTCGATGAAACAGGCGGCCGTCGGGCAGCCGGCGTCGGGAGATCGCCTTCACGCCCTTGTCGGAGAGCTCCCACGTCACCTCGGGCATCAGCCCCATCACCTCGGTGAACTGCACGCCGCTGAAGGCGCCGTGCAGGATGGGGACGTGGAGCGAGTCCATGAGATTCTCGTAGTGCTGCAGCCAGTTGCACGGGATGACGACGGGGCCGCCGCCGCCGATGCTGCTGGCGTCGGTCTCCAGGAACTCGCCCGCGTCGAGGACCTCCAGCGGCTCCCAGCGGGGCAGGACCGGCTTGCGCTCGGCCGGCCCGAGGTACGCGAAGATCAGCCCGTAGCGCTCCTGCACCGGGTACCACGGCTGTCGCATCCGCTCGCGCTGGGTGCCGCCGTCGGGCTCGCACGGCTGCTCCAGGCAGTGCCCCTCGGTGTCGAACAGCCAGCCGTGATAGCAGCACCGGATGCCGCGCGCCTCGACCCGACCGTAGTAGAGCGTGGTGCCGCGATGCGCGCAGCGGGCGACGACGAGGCCCGGCCGGCCCTGCTCGTCGCGGAAGAGGACGAGATCCTCGCCGAGCACCCGCACGGGCGCGGGCGTGGCCCCGGCGTCACCGCCCAGACCGACCGGATGCCAGTACCGGCGCAGCAGCTCGCCCATCGGCGTGCCGGGCCCGACCTCGGTCAGCTCGCGGAGATACGTCGGTCGGGACCGGCCGTAGCCGGTCCCGGTATCGACGGGGGCTACTTCGCGCCGGCGACCTTGTCCCACCACTCGGCGTACTGCTGCTTGTACGGCGGCCAGATCTTTTCCTCGGCCACCTTGCGGAACGAGGCGACATCGGCGGCGTTGACCTTCATGCCCCGGGCCTCGAGGATCTCCTTGGCCTTGGCCAGGTTGTCGACGCTCTCGGTGAGCTCGCGGATCTTCTTCTGCGCCTCGCGGCCCACGTCCATGAAGAGCGTCTGCTGCTCGGGCGTCAGGCTCTTCCAGACGTCGAGGTTCATGACCAGCAGCGTGGGGCCGTAGTTGTGGAAGGTCATCGAGACGAACTTGGAGACCTCGTAGACCTTCAGCGCGTTGATGTTGTAGATCGGCAGGTCGGCGCCGTCGATGACGCCCTGCTGGGCCGCCGGTATCACCTCGCCCCACGCCATTGGCACCGCGCTCGCCCCCAGGCCGTTCACGGTGTCGGCGAAGACGCGGCCCTGCTGCACGCGCATCTTCAGGCCCTTGAGGTCGGCCGGCGTGGCGATCGGCTTGCGGTTGTTCCAGAAGTGCCGGAAGCCGTAGTCGTAGAAGAAGATGATCTTGACCTTGTACTTCTTCTGGAAGGTCTCGTCGAGCTGGCGGCCGATCTCGCCGTTGAACATCGCGTAGGCGTGGTTGTAGTCGCGCACGAGGTAGGGCGTGAGGAACACGCACATCTCGGGGAACACCGTGCAGGCGGCGCCGACCGGCGTGCCGAGCGCGATGTTGCCGGACTTCACGGCGTCCATGATCTCCAGCTCCTTGCCCAGGAGCGTGCCGCCGTGGAAGACGACGTTGAGACTGCCCTTGGAGCGCTTCGTCACCTCGTCGGCCAGGTGCTTGAACCCGATCGCGCCGGATTCCGGCGGCGCGATGATGTGGGCGAGGTCGAGCTTGCGCGGCGACTGCGCCTGGGTCGGGGCCGGACCGGCCGAGCCGGCCAGGAGCAGGCCGAGCGCGAGCGCGGCGATGGTGGCCAAGCGGGCGGACTTCCTCATGGGTGTCTCCTCCGGGCGAGCGATGTGGACGGCGCCACCATAGCGCGTCATCGGCGGCCGGTTGTCAAGCCGCTCCGCGTCGCCTCCACGCGTTGACAAGGCGCGGCCCCGCGGTCTACGATCCGCGCGCGTGAAAGCCCTCGGCCGTGTGGTCACGTGGGTCCCCCACATCGTGCTCACCGCGCTCATGCTGGTCGCGATGATCGACATGCTGGTCGGCGTGTTCCTGCGCTACGTCGGAACGTGGATCTCGGCCGCCTTCGACCTGCCGTCCGTCCGCTTCTTCTGGGTGGAGGAGATCGGCGAGTACGCGCTGGCGTGGCTGACGTTCATCGGGGCGGCCATCGGCATCCGCCGCGGCACTCACTTCGCCGTCGCCATCGTCGTCGATCGGTTCCCGGAGCCGCTGCGGCGGGCCGTATTCATCGGACACTACGTGCTCCTCGTCGGCTTCGGCGCGCTGGTCGCGATCTACGGCTGGCAGGTGAGCGAGCTCAACAGCCAGTCGTTCTCGCCGGCGCTCGACCTGAATCTCCGCTGGCTCTACCTGTCGTCGGTGGTCGGCGGCGTCCTGATCGTGGTCTACAGCCTGGCGGCGCTCGGCGACGTCTGGCGCGGGGGCGACGGCGTCCCCACCGGCGGGCCCTGAGCCATGCTCGTCGCGATCGTCGTGGTGACGTTCGTCGTGCTCACTGCCCTGTCGCTGCCGATCGTGTTCTCGCTGGGCCTGGCCGGGTTCGCGGGGCTGGTGGCGGGCAACTTCTCGCTCCAGAAGCTGCCCTCGAGCCTGGTGGCCGGCTCCCAGAGCTGGGTCCTGCTGGCGATCCCGACGTTCGTCTTCGCCGGCAGCCTCATGGAGCGGTGCGGGATGTCGTACGCGCTCGTGAACCTCGCCCGGGCGCTGGTCGGTCGGATCCGCGGCGGCCTCGGCATGTCGGTCGTCCTGGCCGAGTACTTCTTCTCCGGCATCTCGGGCTCGACCATCGCCGACGTCTCCGCCATCGGGGCCATGCTGACGCCGCCGATGCTGCGGGCCGGCTACAAGCGGGAGCACGCGGCCTCGCTGGTCGCCTCGGCCACCGCCATGGGCATCCTGGTCCCGCCGGCCATCTTCATGATCGTGCTCGGCCAGGTGACCGACACCTCGGTGGTGGCGATCTTCCTGGCCGGGTTCCTCCCGGCCGCCGTCACCGCCGCCTGCCTGATGACCGTCATCTTCCTGCAGGCCCATCGCCTCGGCTGGCCGAAGGATCCGCCGCCCACCTCGGCGGAGCTGCGCAAGGTCGTGCGGGAGTCGCTGGTGCCGCTGGTCGTGCCCATCCTGATCATCGCCGGCTTCTACTTCGGCGCCTTCACGGCGACGGAGGCCGGCGCGCTGGTCGCCACCTACGCGGTGGCGGCGGCGCTCTTCTACTACCGCAACGTGACGCCGTGGGAGATGCTGAAGCTGGTCCACGAGAGCGCGCTGCTGACGGCCGCCGTCGTGTTCCTGCTCGCGGTCGCCAGCGTCTATCAGTTCCTCATGGGCATGCTGGGCGTGCCCCTGCTGCTCGGGGAGCTGCTGCGGCCGTTCCAGACGATGCCGTGGCTCTTCCTGGTGGCCGTGTCGGTCATCGTCATCCTGTTCGGGATGGTGCTGGAGGGGCTGCCGGCCGCCGTGGTCCTCATCCCGGTCGTCTTCCCCATCGCCAAGTCGATCGGGATCCATCCGGTCCACTTCAACGTGGTGCTGACGGCCGCGGTCGGCATCGGCCTGTTCCTTCCGCCGATCGGCGTGGGCTTGCTGATGGCGCTGCGCTTCGCCGACATCAGCGTCGGCCAGCACTTCCGCGCCTACTGGCCCTACCTGCTGGCCCTGTTCGTCGGCCTCTTGCTCCTGATCCTGTTCCCGGAGATCTCGCTGTTCGTGCCGCGGAAGGCGGGTATGGTGCGCTGATGAAGCGAAGCGACGACCGCATCCTGGTGACCCACGTCGGCAGCATCCCCCGCCCGGCGGCGCTGCGTGATCTGCTCGTCCGCCAGGACGCCGGGGAGGCGGTCGATGCGCGCGAGCTCGAGCGCCAGGCGGAGGCGGCGGTGCGCCTCGTCGTCGAGCGCCAGCTCGCCGCCGGTGTGGACGTCGGCAACGACGGCGAGCAGCCGCGCGCCGGGTTCTCGACCTACGTCGCCCGCCGGATGCGGGGCTTCGGGGGGGAGAGCCGGCGGCCGCTCGCCCGCGACCTCATCGAGCACCCCGATTTCGCGGAGATGCTCGCGTTCCGGCGCCGTTCGGCCGCCCGGATCGCGAACGCCCCCCAGGCCGTGGCCGAGATCGAGTACGCCGACCTGGGCGAGGCCGAGCGGGAGTGCGACCTGTTCGCGAAGTGCGCGGCGGCGCTCCCCACGAAGTTCGCGGAGTCCTTCATGACCGCGGTATCGCCGGGGACGGCCGCCACCATCCTGCTCAACGCCCACTACGATTCGCACGAGCGCTACATCGCCGCCCTCGCCCGGGAGCTGAAGAAGGAGTACGAGCTGATCCACGCCCGGGGCTTCGTGCTGCAGCTCGACTGTCCGGACCTGGCGATGGAGCGCGTGCGCTTCTTCAAGGACGAGCCGCTCGATCGGTTCCTGGCGATGGTCGAGCTGCACGTCGACGCCATCAACCGGGCGATCGCGGCGATCCCGCCGGAGCGGGTCCGGCTGCACTTCTGCTGGGGAAACTACGACGGTCCCCACACCCACGACGTGCCGCTGGAGCCGGTCCTGCCGCTGCTGTACCGGGCCCGGGTCGGCGCGCTCTCGCTGCCGCTGGCCAATCCCCGGCACCTGCACGAGGTCAAGGTGCTCAAGCGCCTGCGGCCGCCCGATTCCATGCTGGTGCTGCCGGGCGTCATCGACACGACCACCAACTACGTCGAGCACCCGGAGGTCGTGGCCGACCGGATCGAGGCGGTCGTCGACGCCGTCGGCGCCCGCGAGCGGGTGATCGCGTCCACCGACTGCGGCTTCGGGACCTTCGCCGGCTCGGAGATGGTCGCCCCCAGCGTCGTGTGGGCGAAGCTGCGCGCGCTGGCCGACGGCGCCGCGCTGGCCAGCCGCCGACTCTGGGGCTAAACTCGCTCCGCGTACACCCACTGCCTGATCGACGGAGGCCCCGATGATGGTCGCCACCACGTGGCTCGTTCTCCTGACCGTGATCCTCGGAATCGGCGCCACGCCGCCGCCGGCCGCGGCCCAACCGGCGGGCACGCTCGTCGTCGGGCTCGTCGCCGAGCCGGTGAATCTCGACCCGGCCCAGGTCACCGACCTCAACTCGAACCGGGTCGGCCGCCGCATCGTGGAGACGCTCGTCACCTTCCCCGACGAGAGCACGCAGGTGGTGCCGGGCCTGGCCGAGTCGTGGACGGTATCCAGGGACGGCCTGCGCTACACCTTCAAGCTGCGCAAGGGCGTCCGTTTCCACGACGGCACGCCGTTCAACGCCGAGGCGGTGAAGGACTCCATCGAGCGCCAGATCAACCCCGAGCACCCCTTCAACAAGCTCGGGAAGTACCCGTTCGCCAACTACTTCTTCGGCAACGTGAAGGCCGTGGAGGTGGTCGACGCCGCGACCGTCGAGTTCGTCCTCAAGGAGCCGCGCGCCTCGTTCCTGGCCGTCCTCACCGCCGGCGCGGCGTCCATCGTGAGCCCGGCCGCCGTGAAGAAGTTCGGCGCCGACTACGCGCTGCAGCCGGTCGGGACCGGGCCCTTCAAGTACGCGTCGTGGGAGCGGGGCCAGCGCGTGGTGCTGGAGAAGAACCCGGGCTACTGGCGGTTCCCGGTGAAGCTGGACCGGGTCGTCTATCGCCCGATCGTCGAGGACCAGGCTCGACTGACCGAGCTGCTCACCGGCGCGCTCGACCTGATCGTCGGCACCCCGCCCGACTACGTGGGCCAGCTCGAGACCAATCCCAAGGTGACGCTGCTCAAGCAGGTGGGCGCGCACGTCTGGTACCTCGGCATCAACAACCAGAAGAAGCCGTTCGAGGACAAGCGCGTGCGGCAGGCCCTGAACTTCGCCGTGAACAAGGAAGCGATCGTGCGCGACGTCCTCAAGGGCACCGGCTCGCTGTCGGTCGGGCCCGTGCTGCCGAAGACGTGGGGCGCCGACGCCGGGCTCAAGCCGTATCCCTACGACCCCGACCGCGCGAAGAAGCTGCTGGCCGAGGCCGGCTTCCCCAACGGTTTCAGCACCACGCTGTGGGTGCCGGAGTCCGGCTCCGGGATGCAGTCGCCGGTGGCGATGTCGACGGTCATCCAGTCCAACCTCAAGGCGGTCGGCGTCAGCGTCGCGCTGCAGACGATGGAGTGGGGCGCGTACCTGGCCAAGCTGCGCAGCAAGGAGCAGGATCTGTTCGCGCTGTCGTGGATGGCGGGCAACGAGGACCCCGACCTGGTGATGTACCCGCTGCTGCACTCGAGCCAGTGGACGCCGAATGGCCCCAACCGCGCCCTCTACAAGAACGACAAGTTCGACGAGCTGCTGCACCAGGCGCGGCTGACGACCGACGAGAAGCGGCGGGCGGACCTCTACCGCCAGGCCCAGCGCATCCTGGTCGACGACGCGCCGTGGATCTTCGTCGACCACGAGATCCAGACGGCGGCCCACGTCAAGCGCGTGCAGGGGTTCAAGCTGCACCCGAGCTTCGACCTGCGCGTCGAGACGATCTCGCTGAAGTAGCGCGGGTCGAGTGAAGCGCTACCTCGCCCGCCGGCTCCTGCTGCTGGTGCCGGTCCTGGCGGGCGTGTCGGTCATCATCTTCATGGTCCTCCACCTGTCGCCGGGGGATCCGGTGGAGATCATGCTCGGCAGCCAGGCCACGCAGGATGACCGCCTGCGTCTGCGCGCCGACCTCGGCCTCGATCAGCCGCTGCACGTGCAGTACGTCCGCTGGCTCGGCCACGTCGTACGGGGCGACCTCGGTCGCTCGCTCTGGATGAAGCGCCCGGTCCTCGCCGAGGTGCTCCTCCGCTTCCAGGCCACGCTGATCCTCACCGGCACCGCGCTGCTGCTGTCGACGACCGTCGGCATCGCGCTGGGTGTTGCCTCGGCCACGCGGCCCAACTCGCTCCTCGACCGGGTGAGTGCGATGGCCTCGCTCTTCGGGGCCAGCATGCCATCCTTCTGGCTCGGTATCGTGCTGATGGTCGTCTTCGCCCTCCACCTTGGCTGGCTGCCGGCCTCGGGGATGTACGCGCCCTACGGGGGCGGCGGCACCATCGACCTGCTCGCCCACCTGCTGCTGCCGGCCGTCACGCTGGCCGCGGCTTCGGTCACGATCATCGCGCGGCTCACACGGGCCACCATGCTGGAGACCCTCGGCCAGGACTACATCCGCACCGCCCGCGCCAAGGGCGTGAGGGAGCGCGCGGTCGTGCTGCGGCACGGGCTGGGCAATGCGCTGATCCCGATCGTCACCGTGATCGGCGTGCAGGCGGGCTACCTGCTGGGCGGCGCCGTGCTGACCGAGACCGTCTTCGCGTGGCCGGGCGTCGGCACGCTCATGGTGCAGGGGATCCTCGCCCGCGACTTCCCGCTCGTGCAGGGCTGCGTGCTCGTCGTCGCGCTGAGCTTCGTGCTCATCAACCTCGCGGTCGATCTCCTCTACGCGTGGTTCGACCCGCGCATCCGCTACGAGTGACGGCGCTCACGCGGACGGCCCGTCGCAACCGGCTGGCGGTGATGGCCGCGGGCGGCCTGGTGGTCGCCCTCCTGCTCGCCGCCCTGGCGCCGTGGCTGCCGCTCCTCGACCCCGACACCATCGACACGGTCAAGCGCCTGCGGCCGCCGCTGACGCCCGGTCATCCGCTCGGGACCGACGAGTTCGGACGCGACCTGCTGGCCCGGCTCGTGTGGGGCGCCCGGGTGTCGCTGCTGGCCGGCGTGGTGACGGCGGTCGCCGCGATGGTGACGGGCGTGGCGCTGGGCATCCTCGGCGGCTTCTACTCGGGCTGGATCGAGAACGTGGTGATGCGGCTGACCGACATCCTGATGGCGTTCCCGTACGTCCTGCTCGCCATCGCGCTCGTGGCCGGGCTGGGACCCGGCCTGCGCAACGCGATGATCGCCATCGCGATCGTCGGCTTCCCGATCTACACCCGGCTGGTGCGGGGCGTGGTCCTCTCGCTGCGCGAGCGGGAGTTCGTCGAGGCTGCGCGCGCGCTCGGCGCCGGCGACGCCGTCATCCTCGGCCGCCACGTGCTGCCCCACCTCGTCTCGCCGGTGATCGTGGCCTTCAGCCTGGACGTCGGTGCCAAGATCCTGATCACCGCCGGGCTGTCGTTCCTCGGCCTCGGCACCCAGCCGCCCACCGCTGACTGGGGCAGCATGCTGGCGACCGGCCGGCAGTTCGTCATCTTGAGCCCGCACGTCGCGCTGCTGCCGGGCCTGGCGATCTTCCTGATCGTCCTGGCGCTCAACCTGGTGGGCGACGCCCTGCGCGACGTGCTCGATCCTCGCACGCCGGCGAGCTGACGACCGCCGGTAGGAGCATCGCGCGCACGACCAAGCGTGAGCGCATTCTCGCCGCCGTCGCCCGCCGTCCCGTCGACCGGCCGCCCGTGGCCTTCTGGCGCCACGTGCCCGAGGTGGATCACACCGTACTGCGTCGAGGACTGGGGCGGCCGGGTCGCCTACGCAGTGCACGAGCACGCGGTGAAGAACCGCGGCGACTGGGCACATCACTCAGCTCGATCCTGGCGCCGGCGTCAGCGTCGGGCCCGGCTGCGTGCTGCTACTCGACGTGCCGGAGGCGCATCTGGCGGCGGTCGTGGAGACGGTGAGACACCAGGCGACGCTGAAGTAGGTCAACCGGGCGCCACGGCCCCCGTCCGCTCGACGATCAGGCGGTAGTGCTCGGGTCGGCGGTGGCGCGCGAAGTCGAACACGGTGGTCTTGTACGAGCGGCACCGGTCCAGCTCGCAGCGCGCGACGACGAGCTCGTCATCGAGCGTGGTGGCCATCGCCACCGTCTCACCGGAGGGCGCGATGATCTGGCTCTGGCCGATCTGGTCCACGCCCTCCTCGCGGCCGGCCTTGGCCACGCCGACCACCCACGTCCCGTTCTGGTAGGCGCCAGCCTGCATGACGAGCTGATTGTGGAAGTTCGCCAGCAGGTCGTGGGCGGGGGCCGGCGGGTTGTGCACCGGGGTGTTGTAGCCGAGCAGCACCATCTCGACCCCCTGCAGGCCCATGACGCGGTAGGTTTCGGGCCAGCGGCGGTCGTTGCAGATGCACAGGCCGATCAGCCCGCCGAGCAGGCGCCAGACGCCGAAGCCGAGATCGCCCACGTCGAAGTAGCGCTTCTCCAGGTGCTGGAACGGCCGCGACGGCTCGAACTCGGCGTGGCCGGGCAGGTGGATCTTGCGGTACTTGCCGACGAGGCGGCCCGCCTGATCGACGAGGACCGCCGTGTTGTAGTGGCGGGTGACGCCGGTCTCGGTCGCCAGCTCGGCGTAGCCGAGACAGAAGGCGAGGCCGAGCCGCCGGGCTTCATCGAACAGGGGCCGGGTCTGCGGGCCCGGCATCTCCCGCTCGAAGAACGCGTCGACCTCGGCCTGGTCCGGCATCGGCCACCGGGGGAAGAACGTGGTGAGCGCCAGCTCGGGGAAGACCACGAGGTCGCAGCCGCGCGCCCGCGCCTCGTGCAGGTGCGCGACCAGCCGCTTGACCACGGCGGCCCGGCTCTCGCTCCGCGCGATCGGGCCGAGCTGGGCGGCGCCGACCGTGATGACGCTCACACCTGGATATTCCAGAGCAGGGTGGCGCCGAACTGCAGCACGCCCTGCACGTTCTTCCGGAAGGCGCCCGGCACCACGAACTGCCCCCACGGCACGTACGGCACTTCGTCGTAGGCCAGCCGCTGGACCTGCTCGGCGATCGCCTTGCGCTTGGCGTCGTTCGGCTCGCGCGCGAAGTCGGCCCGCAGCTTCTCCATCGCCTCGCTGGTGGGCCAGCCGAACCACGCCTTGTCGCCGGCGCCGCCGAGCACCGACGACACCGCCGGCGTCATCGTGTCGAAGGAGGTCGACCACGTGTGGAAGATGTTCCAGCCGCCCTGGGCCGGCGGCTCCTTCTTCGCGCGGCGCGCGACCATCGTGGACCAGTCCATGGATTGAAGGTCGACGTTGGCGCCGAGGGACTTGAGCATCTCCATCGTGACGAGCGCCGGCGCGTGCGCGTAGGGCGAGTCGGCGGGGTCGAGGACGACGATCGGCTTGCCGTCGTAGCCCGACTCCTTGAAGAGCTGGCGCGCCCGCCCGAGATCGGGCTTGGGCGACCCCGCCGCCGACTCGTACGGCAGGCCGCCGCACATGAAGACGGACGGGCAGACCTTGTAGTACTTCTCGTGGCCGATGACCGCCTGCAGGTAGTTCTTCTGGTCGACGGCCAGCAGCAGCGCCTGCCGGGCCTTCTTGTTGTTGAAGGGCGGATGCAGATGGTTGGGCCGCAGGATGCCCTGGCTGCCCTTGGGGTCGGTGACGAACACGGTGACGTTGGCGTTCTTCTCCAGGCGCGGCGCAAAGTCGAGCGGGACGTTCTCCCAGTAGTCGACCTCCCCCGCCTCGAGGGCGGCGCCGGCGGTGGCCGCGTCGGGGATGTAGCGCCACTCCACGCGGTCCACCAGCGCGCGCTTGGCGCCGGCGGCGCCGCTCGGCGCCTCCTTGCGGGGCGCGTAGTCGGCGTTGCGGAGGTAGACGACGCGGTGGCTCGGCTGCCAGTCGTCCTTGGCGAACGTGAACGGCCCCGAGCCGACGACCTCCTTGATCTGCTCGTTGGGGTCGGTGGCGGCCAGGCGCGCCGGCATGATGAACGAGGGGCTGGCCGACGGCTTGCCGAGGGCGTCGAGGACGAGGCCGAACGGCGTCTCCAGCTCGATCACGAACGTCTTCCTGTCGGTCGGCGCCATCTTCGATAGCGAGGCCATCATGAGCCGGCCCACCGCGTCCCGGGCGCCCCAGCGCTTGATCGACGCCACGCAGTCCTCGGCGGTCACCGCGGCGCCGTCGTGGAACTTGAGCCCGTCGCGCAGGGTGAACGAGTACTTCATCGCGTCCTTGCTGACCGTGTACTTGTCCACCATCTGCGGCTGCAGCTTGAGGTTGCCGTCCAGCGCGAACAGCGTGTCGAAGATCATGTAGCCGTGGTTGCGGGTGATGTACGCCGTCGTCCAGATCGGATCGAGGATCTTGAGGTCGGCGTGCGGCACGAACCTGAGCGTCCCCCCGCGCTTCTGCGCGTGAACGTAGGGCGCGGCGACGCTGGTGGCGGCAACGGCGGCAGTCCCGGCGACGAAGCGGCGGCGACTCAGGTTCATGGCGTGTCCCTCCTGTGCGTGATCCGGCGAGCGGGTGCGATGGTGGCACGCCGTCGCGCGGCGTGCAAGGGCGTGCCGGGCATCGCGCTTGCCTTGCTCTGTGTAAACAGGAGGGCGCCAGCATGCAAACCGTTGCCGGAGTGCGCCACGCTCGAGGAGTCGCTGGTGACGGGCCTGCCGCGTGACGAGCTGTTCCTCTACGAGGACGCGCTGCGACAGGGACACACGGTCGTGATCGCCCTGGTGGAGGACGACGCACTGGCCGAGGCGGCGCGCGCGCCGCTGGCCGCGGGCGGCGCCGAGACCATCGACGCGGCCCGCGAGCGCTGGTGGCTCGGCCTGCGCAGCGCCGAGCAGGAGCAGTACGCCGACAGCGCGCGCGCGTTCGAGCGCGACGAGGTCCTGTACCGGCGCGGCTTCGAGGCAGCGCTGGGCGCCGACGCGCGCGGGCGGGCCTGGGACGAGTCGATCGACCGGTTGCGCGCGCGCTACGCCGGCGACTGCGACGCACCGGCCTTCTTCCGCCAGGGCTGGGAGCGTGGGCAGACGTACCAGCGCGACGTGGGGGCGGGTCCCAGCCTGAAGAAGACCGCGTGATCTCCCACCGGGGCCTTCCGGCCCCCGGTGCGCGTGAACGCCTTGCGTGGTTTCTCCCGCGTCCGGTGTATGGTCGGGAGAGATACGCGAGGAGAGAGCGCCCGATGTCGCCGAGCCCGCCGCGCAGCGGCCATCCCTACCACATGCACGATGCAATCTACGCGCAGCCCGGCGCGCTCCGCTTGCTGACGCGGGGCCAGGGCGCGACGCTGGCCGCGGCGGCCGCTCGGCTGATCGCCGCACCGCACGTGTGGGTGGCCGGCATCGGCTCCTCGTGGCACGCGGCACTCGTGGGTGAGGCGCTGCTGGCGCGCGTCGGCGGCCTCGGGCCCCGCGCGCGCGCTATCGACGCCTTCGATCTCGTTCAGTACGGCGCCGACCCTGCCGCCGCCGCCGTCGTGGCCGTCACCCACCGCGGGACCAACCGGCACGCCGGGGCCGCGCTGGCGCGGGCCCGCACCGCCGGCGCCGCCGCCGTGGCCGTCACCGGCAAGGGCGGCGACGGCCCGGCCGCTGCCGATCACGTGCTGCGCACGGTCGAGCAGGAAGCGTCCGCCTGCCACACGGTGAGCTACACCTGCGCGCTGGCGATGCTGGCCGCGCTGGCCGCGGCCGTCGGCCGCGACGACAAGACGGCGCGGCAGCTCGACGCCATTCCCGACCTGCTCGCCATGCTGCTCGGCCAGGAGTCGTGGGAGGAGCTGGCCGCCCGCTTCGGTGGGCGCCGGCGCTACTGGTTCGTCGGAGGCGGGCCGAACGTCGCCACCGCGTACGAGGGCGCGCTCAAGCTGAGCGAGGCCGCGTGGGCGCCGGCCGTGGGCCTCGGCTGCGAGCAGTTCCTCCACGGTCCGTGGGTGGCGCTGGAGCCGGACGACGTCGTCGTGCTGATCGCGCCGCCCGGCCCCTCGCATGCCCGCTGCCTGGACGTGGCGCGCGTCGCCGCCGAGATCGGCGCCTCCCTCGTCGCCCTCGTGGCCGAGGACGACCGCGAGATCGCGCCGCTGGCGGCCGAGACCATCGCCTTGCCGGAGGTGGCGGAGCTGCTCTCGCCGATCGTGGCCGTCGTGCCGTTGCAGCTCCTCACGTACCACCTGGCCGTGAAGGCCGGCGCCAATCCCGACACGATGCGCGCCGAGCAGCCGGCCTACGGCCGCGCGCGCGCCGTGGCCGGCTCGTGAACGCTCCGCTCAGGCCGCCTTGCGGCGGCTGCTGCTGGTGCGCGTCCGCCGGCCGGTTCGCGTCTCGCCCTTCTTGCGGCGCGTCGTGTTCACGATGCGCGCCGCCACTTCCTTCTGACGCCCCTTGTAGCGTCCCTCGCTCTTGATCGACTTCAGCACCTTCTCGTATTGACGCCCGCGCTTGCGACTCTTCACACCCTTCGGGGGCATACCCATCTCCTTGTCGTGTGATCGCCGACCAACCCTACAAGCCGCATGCCAGCACGACGCCTGATCGTCCTGCTCTGTCTGACCGGGGCGACCACCACGGTGTCCATCGGCGCCTTCCCGGCGCTGCTGCCGGAGCTGGGCGTGGCGGGCGGGCTCGCCGACTGGCAGATCGGCGCGGTGGCCGGCGCCTTCGGCCTGGCGCGGATGCTCTCCAACCTGCCGGTCGGTCTCTTCATCACGCATCACCTGGGGCGTGCGCTCGTGCTGGCACCGGGACTCATGCTGGGTGGGGCGGTGCTGCTGGCGACCGGGGGCGGCGTCGGCACGCTCGTGCTGGGCCGCGCCCTGATGGGGGTGGGTCACACGCTCACGATGCTGGGCGGCCTCACCGCGATCCTGCGCTATCGCGCCGGTCCCGGGCTGGCGTCGTCGCTCAACGCCGTGGAGTTCTCGGCCATGCTCGGTGTGCTGAGCGGCGCCGCGCTGCTGAGCGTGCTGCCGCGGTCGGTGCCGTGGAACGCGGCGCTGCTCCTGGCGTGCGCGCCGATGGTGGCAAACCTCTTCCTGTTGCCGGCGCTGCGGCGCGCCCTGCCGAGCCCGGAGACCAACGGGCCACGCCCGCTGTTCGCGCGCAGCCAGGATGGATCGGCGCCCGGCGGCGGCGGCGGCGCGGAGGGGCCGGCCCGGCCCGCCCCGGGGCTGGCGCTGCTCGCCGTGGCTGCTGGCGCGGCCGTCGCGGTGAGCTACTCGACCGTCGAGCAGTTCGCCATCCCGCTGCGCGGCAGCCGCGAGTTCGGGCTCGAGCGGGCGGGGATCGCGCGGCTGCTCATGCTGTCCCAGATCGTGGACGTCGTGGCGCTGCTCCCGCTCGGCGCGCTGGCCGATCGACGTGGCACGCCGGTGGTGCTCGGCGGCGTCCTCCTCGTCTTCGCGGTCGCGCTCGCGCTGATCGGCTTCGGCACGCTGCCGCTGATGGCGATCGGCTGCGCGCTGTTCGGCTTCAGCATGGCGGGCTGGATGCTGCCGCTGGGCATCCTGCGCGCGGTCACGCCGCCCGCGCAGGTGGCGTGGCGGACCGCGCTCTACCGGGTGTCGGTCGATGGCGGCATGTTCGCGGGGCCGTTCGTCTCCGGTCTGCTGGGCGCGCGGCACGCCGGCGTCCTGCCGGGCGTGATGATGGTCGTGCTGGCGACGGTGGGCGTGGCGCTGCTCGTCCGCGCGCGTCTCACTGCGCGGTCGCGGTGAGCACAACGGTCGTCTCGGTGACGTCGCGCTCGCGCCCGACGCCGAGGATCTGCCGCAGGACGACATGGCTCTCGCCGGTGCTGCCGGCCAGGACGACCGGGCGCCCGCTCGGGACGACCAGCTCGGTGGCCGCCTCGGTGAACTCGATCGCGCCCGAGCCGTCCGCCGCGAAGTAGCTGATGCGCGGCGTTAGCCGCACTCGGACCTGGTTGCCTGGCGCGAGGCTGCCTGCACCCTGAGCGACGTCCCGACGTCACGGAACGCGACGCCCGTCGCGAGATAGCCGGCCCCCGTCGCGGAGTCGCGATAGCAGGCGATCTGTGGGACGGGGACCTGGGTGGCGACCGTCAGCAGCGACTCGCCGCCGTCCTGCACGGCGTCGCGACTCTGCTCGGCGGTCTGGCGGAAGTCCACGGCGACCCGGATGTTGCGGAGACCCTGGGCGCCGGCGGGAGTGGTGAGGGCGACCAGGAGGAGGAGCGTGGCCTACCGGATCATGCGGCGATCATCGCGCCGTACGCCCGGCGACTCAACCGGCGTCGGTGGCATTCCCCTTGCTCTCCGTCAGTGACGGAGGCATGTGTGCGTAGGCGCTGGAAGTGGATCATCGGTGTGCTGGCGGTGGTGGTCGCGCTCGCCTACGTGGTCGCGTTCCTGATCGACGAGCCCTTGCGGCGCATGACCGAGCGCGAGATGAACGCGCGGATGAAGGGCTACACCGCGCGCATCGGCCACCTGAATTTCCACCCCATCGGGTTTTCGATCGACCTGCGCGACGTCGTCCTGGTGCAGGACGCCCACCCCGATCCGCCGGTGATGCGGCTGTCGAGGCTGTCGGCCAGCGTGCAGTGGAGCGCCATCATCCATGCCCGGGTGGTGGCTGACTTCCAGCTCGACGGGCTCGAGGTCTACGTGGACCGGACCCACGTGGTCCGCGAGCTGGAGGATCCCACCCCCGTGGAGGAGCGCGGCTGGCAGGAGGCGCTGCAGGCGATCTACCCGCTCAAGATCAACGAGTTCGTGATCCGCAACGGATCGGTGACCTACGTGGACACGGGGCAGATCCGGCCCCTGACGCTGCGCCAGCTCGAGGTCGGGGTGAACGACGTCCGCAACGTCCGCTCGGCCCCCGACGTGTATCCCTCGCCCGTGCGCATCGAGGCCGTCGTCTTCGACGACGGCCGGCTCCTGGTCGAGGGTCTGGTCGACTTCCTGCGCGTCCCGCACCTCGGCGTCAAGGGGCACATTGCGCTGGAGCGGGTCGCCCTCGACTACTTCGGCCCCATCGCCGCCCGGTACGGCTTCACGCTGGCGGCCGGCACCTTCGGGGGCAAGGGCAACGTCGAGTACGCGCCGGAGGTGAAGCTCGTCGACCTCGAAGAGGTGCGGATCGACGGGCTGAAGGGCGACTACGCCTACCGCAAGCGAAGCGCCCAGCCCGTCAAGCAGGCGGCCCAGGCGACCGCGGAGGCGGCCAAGGACGTCGCGAACGAGCCCGGCCTCTTGCTCAAGGCCCGGCGCATCACCGCCAGCGGCGCCACCGTCGGCTTCGTCAACGCCGAGGCGACCCCGCGCTATCGGGTATTCCTCGCGGATACCGACCTGGTCGTGGAGAACTTCAGCAACCAGCGCACCGAGGGCACGGCGACCGCGAAGCTCACCGGACGCTTCATGGGCAGCGGGGCCACCGTGGTGAGCGCGACGTTCCGGCCCGAGCCCCAGGGCCCCGATTTCGATGTCGACGCCCGCATCGAGAACACGGACCTCAAGGGGATGAACGACCTGTTGCGCGCCCACGCGAAGTTCGACGTCGTGTCGGGCGTATTCTCGGTGTACTCCGAGCTGCACGTGAAGAACGGGCGGGTCGAAGGCTACGTCAAGCCGCTGTTCCGCGACCTCGACGTCTACAGCGCGGCGCAGGACGAGGACAAGTCGTTCGGCCGGAGGCTGAAGGAGAAGGCGGTCGAGGTGATCGGCAAGGTGCTCAAGAACCGGCCGCGCGACCAGGTAGCCACGGTGGCCCCGGTCTCGGGGCCGCTGGAGAATCCCGAGGCCAGCACCTGGGAGGCGCTGATCGGCCTCATCCGCAACGCCTTCTTCAAGGCGATCGTGCCGGGGTTCGAACGCGAGCGCGGGATCAGACGCTGACGACGACCCGGCAGGCCCGCGCCAGCATACCCAGGAACCACAGCGACTTCGGCAGCCACAGCGCGCTCTGCAGCCACAGAACGGTCACCAGGCCGCCCAGCACCGCGACGGTCGCGATCCAGTCGGGCATGCGGAACCACCGCACGATCGGCAGCAAGAACCCGCCGAAGACCGCGAGCAGGAATACCAGGGCCATCAACCCCACCAGCAGCGCCAGCGGGCCCAGGAACAGCGTGGAGAACAGCAGGATCAGCGCGTCAGCGCGGCCGAAGTTCGGATCGCCGAAGGCACGCGATACCTCGGGCTGGTTCGCGAACCACGCCGCGATACCACGCGGCTCCAGAACGCCCATGTAGATGGTCCCGTACAGCAGCGCACCGAACAGGATCAACCACTGGTGCACTCGCAGCCCCGTTTGGCTGATGGCTTCACGCATTTCCGCTCCTCCCCGTTCGAGGTTCCTGGCGCCCTGACTTGGCGCACCGGGGAACAAGGCAATCGGGGTGCCAGAGCGGCTCGTCTCAGTCGGGCTCGTAGAATCCGATAGTTAGCAACGAACTACCGGGCCGGTTTGTCAGGAGGAACGGCATGGTGACAGGAGAGGTGCCAAACCGGCAGGGAGAATCTCCCCGGTTAGATTGGCCAGGGCTCCCGGCGCCAGCCCATGTCCCAGAACATCCACTCGTATCGGGTCGTGGTGAGCACGTGGCGGCGCATCGCCTCGCGCTCGGCCGGGCGCAGCCGGTCGGCCACCGCATCGGTGGCCGAGAGGACCGCGCGGACGACGTCGCCGAACTCGCTCGAGGCGTAGGTGGCGATCCAGCGCGCGTACAGCGGATCGGGTGAGGCGGCGCGCTCGAGCGTCTTGCCGACCTCCCAGTAGATCCAGTAGCAGGGCAGGAGCGCGGCGAGCGCCTCGTGGAAGGGCGCGCCGTAGGCGACGGCCAGCAGGTAGCTGGTGTAGGCCACGTTCGTCGGCGCCAGCGGCGTGGCGGCCACCTGGTCCGGCGCCAGGCCGAACTCCTTGAAGAAGCCCTCGTGCAATGCGCGCTCGACCCGCAAGGCGCCGGCGGCATGCTCGTTGAACATCACGATCCAGTCGTCCTCGGGCGCCCGGGCGGCCGCCAGCGACAGCGCCCGCGCGAACTCGCGCAGGTAGAGCGCGTCCTGCACCGCGTAGAAGCGGAAGCACTCGCGCGGCAGCGAACCGTCGGTGAGACCGGCCACGAAGGGGTGGCGCAGGATCGCGTCGTACACGGGGGTCATCGACGCCCACAGCTCGCGGGTGAAGCTCATCGCATGGCCTCCGGCCTCGGCATGGACCAGGAGTATCATAGGCGCCCATTCCGCAGCGGCCTCGGAGGAGCGCCATGACGCAGGACCTGCTCGAGTCGATCAAGGACGGTGTCGCCACGCTCACCCTCAACCGGCCCGACCGTCTCAACGCCATGTCGGGACCGATGCTCGACGCGATGCTCGAGGCGCTGCCCCGGCTGGCCGACGACGGGGACGTGGGCGTCGTCGTGCTGACCGGCAGCGGCCGGGGGTTCTGCGCGGGCGGTGACGTCAAGGCGATGGCCGAGGGGCGCGAGTTCGGCGGCACCACGCTGGAGGAGAAAGCCCAGGCGCTGCGCTCGCGCATGGAGGTCTCGCGCTGGCTGCACGAGATGCCGAAGCCGACCATCGCCATGGTGCGCGGGGCGGCCGCCGGCGCTGGGTTGTCCCTGGCCCTGGCCTGTGATCTCAGGATCGTCGCCGACTCGGCGCGCTTCGCGACCGCCTTCGCGCGCGTGGGCTACTCGGGCGACTTCGGCGGGAGCTGGTTCCTCACCCAGCTCGTCGGCACTGCCAAGGCGCGCGAGCTGTACTACACCGCGCAGATCGTCGACGCCGCCCAGGCACTCGCCCTCGGCCTCGTCAACCGGGTCGTGCCGGACGCGCAGCTCGAGGAAGAGACGCAGGCACTGGCCGCGCGACTCGCGCACGGCCCGCGCGTGGCCCTGCGCTACATGAAGCGCAACATGAACGCTGCCGAGACCAGCTCGCTCAAGGATTGCCTCGACCTCGAGGCCTGGCACCACACCCGCACCGGCTTCACCGAGGACCACAAGGAAGCCGCCAAGGCCTTCGTCGACAAGCGCGAGCCGGTATTCCGGGGCCGGTAAAGCCGCCGCGCTGGGTTGCCGGCGAAGTCCGCAGAGGGCGTCCCAGCGGCGGATACGGCCTCCCGCTCTGACCCGCCACGGATGACAATTCTCGTCAGGTCGGCTGCCGATTTACGGTGGTCTCAGGGTCGGTCTGCGGGAGCATCGAATCGCAAGTATCTATTCTAGCGCTGGTTTCTAGCGATTGAAATTCATGGCGCCACCTATGCAGCACCCTCAAGCCAGATAGCCGGGTAGACAGCACGGAGGAAAGCGACATGGGTCGATTCATACACAAACGGCTGGGCGGTCAGCGAGGCTTCACGCTGATCGAACTCCTGATCGTCGTCGCGATCATCGGCATCCTGGCGGCCATCGCTCTGCCGCTGTACGCCAACGTGCAGAGCCGCGCCCGCATCGCCAAGGCCCAGGCCGACACCCGCGCCGTGGCCTCGGCCGCCACGATCTACATGACGCACTGCGGAGGCTTCCCGGCCCCCGGCGGCGCTGCGGCCACCGACTGCCCGAGCTCGACGGCGGCCGCGGCGGGCGATCTCCCCGTGGTGCTGTTCCTGCCGCAGCAGAACTGGCAGAACCAGGCCGGCGGTCCGTTCCTGAACAGCACGCCCACATTGCCCAACTCCTGGTCCGGCTCGGGCACGTCGTACAGGTACTCGCTGAGCGCGATCGGGACGTTCATGGTCTGCGGTAGCGGTGACAACACCGCCGCCAACTCGAACGGCGGCACCACCTGCCCGTAACTCTGCTGGCCCGACCGCTGGGGTCGCCGCCGCCCGTACGGTGACGGCGGCGACAACCCGATCCCACCGCAGCACCTCGCCCTCCCGAAGCCGCAGGCAGCGATCTTGCTCGAGCCACCTGCGGAGGTGTTTGACGATGAAGGCCACCGATCTGCTGAAGAAACAGCACAGGGAGGTGAAGGGGCTCTTCAAGAAGGTGGAGGGCACCGACAATTCCCGCATCCGTCGCCAGCTCATGAACGACATCGCCCGGAGCCTCGAGGGGCACACGCTGATCGAGGAGGAGATCTTCTATCCCGCCGTCCGCGGCCTGGAGACGCAGAAGGCCGAGGAGATGGTCCTCGAGGCGTACGAGGAGCACCACGTCGTCAAGCTGGTCCTCGCCGAGCTGCCCCGGGTGAGCCCCGAGGACGAGCGCTTCGAGGCCAAGATGACGGTGCTCTCCGAGCTCGTCGAGCACCACGTGCAGGAAGAGGAGAAGGAGATGTTCAAGCTCGCCCAGAAGCTCGGCCGGAACGAGCTGGAGTCGCTCGGGGAGCAGATGGAGGAGCGATTCGAGACGTTCCGCTCGAAGGCCTCCGAGGCGGCCTAGAACACCCCTCGGCGCCGGGAGTGACGCGGTCGGCGCGACGAGGCGAGGGCTCTACAGCGCGCACGCCGCGTCGACCGCGGCCTTCAAATCGCGTAGCGCAATCGGCTTGTGGAGCAGGGTGATGCCCGACTCCCGAGCCTGCCCGGCAGTTTGGGCTGGCGCCGAGCCCGTCAGCATGATGATTCGCACCGCGGGATCGATCTTCCGCAACGCCGCGATGACCTCGAACCCGTTCATCCCAGGCATCAGCAAGTCGGTGATCACGGCGCGGTAAGCCTGCGCCTGGAATTGGGCGAGCCCGGCGTCGCCACTCTCGGCGA
This sequence comes from uncultured Candidatus Rokubacteria bacterium, assembly GCA_963743355.1. GTDB lineage: Bacteria > Methylomirabilota > Methylomirabilia > Rokubacteriales > CSP1-6 > AR5. The sequence continues at coordinate 469,435 of CAVUPM010000001.1, read as the reverse complement.
CGTCGGCATCGTAGCCGCACGCCGAGAGCATCTCGCGGAGCAGGGCGCGGAGGATGGCCTCGTCGTCGATCACCAGCACCCGAACGGTCTCGGTCGGCATGCGTTTCGTCTCCTGCGAGGAGCGGAACGCAAGACCGATACCACGCCCGGATGAAGTGACTCTGCTGTGATTCCAGGGGCTTCCGAGGACCGGCTGGCCGGGTATGACCGGTCAGCCGTGGTCAGGAAGTCACCGATTCAGAGATGTTCGAGACGGAGGCCCGGCCAGAGCAGAGTGCGACGGTGGCCGCTGCCTTCCGGCCCAGTCGACGGCGGCGGCGCGGGCGGTGCCGGCGGTTCGATGGGACAGTGGACCAGCGAGCAGATGAGGAGCTGGCGCTCGGCGTTCTCCGCCGGCCGTCGCCGGCGGTCGGCGGCGGGCGTGACCGCGGCGGCTCGCCGGTCGAGCACGACCTCGACGTCCTTGATGCAGGCCAGTGAGCGCTGAAGGTACTCGTGCACTCCGGGCTCCTTCCGGGGAACGACCACGACGACGCGGGTGAGGGGCTGCGGTGTCCCGTCCGTGGGTGACAGCGTCATCGAGCTCTCAGGGACGTCTCCAGCAGCTCCAGGGCCGCCTTCGTGAACGCCCACATGTTGCGCTCGCGATCGCCGTCGCGCGTCTCGAGCGTCACGACGCGCTCGACGGGACCGGCCACGGCCAGGCACGCATGTCCGGCCGCGTCGCCGTAGCGATTGCCGGTCGGCCCGCTGGCCCCGGTCTCCGCCAGTCCCCACGTCGCGCCCAGCTGCGCGCGGATGGTGCGGGCCTTGAGCAGCGCGTAGGCCTCGGTGCTGGAGCGGATTCCCGCCAGCGATTCGTCGGGCACTCGCAGCAGCGCTCGCCGGGCCACCTGCGTGTAGACGACCGCGCCACCCAGGAAGTACGCCGACGCGCCGGGGACGGCCAGGAGCGCCGCGGAGATCAGGCCTCCGGCCGATGACTCGGCGACCGCCAGCGTTTCCTTGCGTTCCTTGAGCAGCCCGCCGAGCTTCGAGGCCAGCGTGCTGAGCTCGGTCATACGCGGCCCTGCAGACGCTCGACGAGGAAGCGGCGCCGTCGCTCCTTCTTCACGTCGGGCATCTCGCGCCGCTGCGCCTCGGCACCCAGCGCCCGGGTCTTCTGGTGGGTCGCCAGGTACGCGCGGCAGGGGGCGCAGTCCGTCAGGTGCTGCTCCAGCGCCGCCCCCACGTCGGCGGGCAGGCTCTGCCCGAGGTAGTCGGCGAGGACGTCGATGAGCGCTTGGCGGATCATCGCGGGCAGTCTACACCAGCACGTCCTCCTCTAGCACTTCACGGATCAGCGGTGTCGGCCACCCCGCTCTCGCGGAATTCCTCGACCCGACGCTCGATTCCGATGCCGGGCGGCAGCTGGAGCGCCACCTGGCCGGATGCGATGAGTGTCGCGCCTGCCTCGCGACCTACCGGCGCACGGTGGGCGTAGTGGCGGCGTCGGCGCGCACCGCGATGCCGGATGAGCTACGCCGCCGCCGGCGCGTGTTCCTGCTCGAGCGGCTCCGGACCTGAAGGGCGCGCCACGTCCCGGCGTTCTCGAGCGGCTGCGCGATACCGGGAGCGGCCCGGGCGCGGGCTCAGTGCGCGTGGAGCTTGTCGCCCCTGGCCATCGCGAGGTGGTGCGGGCGATGGTGGCCACCCTCGGTCAGCAGCCCGATGAACCCCAGGGCGCGCAGGCGGGCGATGGTCCGGTCGTCGCCGGTGCTCTTCGCCGTGACCGTGAGCCGCACGCCGCCGGGGATGGTCTCGGTCTTGGCCGCATACGTCGGCATCCGGCCCAGCTCCGCGGCGTGCGGAACCACCATCGCCAGGATCGCGTGCTCCGTCCGCCCCGTTCCCGTGACCTCCATGGCCAGGCCGCCGGGCACCGGCGCCTGCTTCACCTCCGCGCGCAGGACGACCTCGTTCATGTCGATGAGATGCTGGCGCAGGCGCTCCAGGTCCACCCGGCTCCAGTCGGTCCTGGGATCGGCGTCGAGCACCCCGACGATCTCGGCGATCGCGCCGAATGCATCCTGTCCGGCCTGGGCGGGCTCCCGGGCGGCCGTCGTGCCCGACATCGAATGATGGTGCTGCGGCATGCCGCCCGGCATCGGGTGTCGCGTCGGCGGGCTCTGAGCGAGGGCGGCGTGACCGGCGAGCCCGGCGGCGCCGGCGAGGACGCCGAGCATGATGACGAGGACTTTCCGCATGGTGGCCTCCTGTCAAATCGGACTGATGGCGACAGTATGGCGAGGGCGGCCGGCGCCGGTCTATGACTTACGTCACTCGCCACCCTCGGCGAGAGATCGCAGCCGCGCCGGATCGCGCACGACGATGCGGCGACCCTTCCGGCTGAGGATGCCAGCCTGCTCCAGGTGCGCCAGCGCGCGGGCGACCAGCTCGCGGACGGTGCCGAGCCGGGCGGCCAGCTGCGCCTGCGTGAGCTGCAGGTCCAGCTCGAGGCCCGGCGCCAGGGGGCGCGGCTCGGCCGTCGCGACCAGGTAACGCGCCAGCCGCTCGGGGACGGGCCGGAAGGCCAGATCGCTGACGATCCCGGCGAAGCGGCGCACGCGCCGGGCCAGCATCTCGACGATGGCCAGCGCCACGTCGGGATGCCTCCGGCAGAGCGCGAACAGCCTGGACCGGGACAGGGACAGCACGCGAGTGGCCTCGACGGCCACGGCCGAGGCGATGTAGCCGCCGCCGTCGAAGAGTGGCGCCTCGCCGAGCGCCGCGCCCTCCTGCTCGGTGTGGAACACCTGCTCGCGCCCCCGCAGCGACGTCTGCCGAACCTCGATGCGCCCGGACGCGATGACGAACAGGCTCGTGCAGGCAGCGCCTTCCTCGAACAGGATCTCGCCGCACACCAGGGTTCGCGACCGGCAGGTGCGCGCCAGCTCCCGCAGCTCCGGCGTGGACAGCGATCGGAAGTACGGCACGCGGCCGAGCGTCTCGGCGTCTGCCGTCGCCGAGCGTGGCGTCGATCGTTGCGCTCGATGCTGGAGCAGGGGGCGGCGAGGGGCCATGCTGGCGAGAGCGTCACCGAGGGTGGCGGGAAAGGCAAGCCCTACGCATGCCGGGATGGTGTGGCCTTGACGCGCCCGCCGACGCGTGGGAGAAGAGGGGGCCGTGCAGCCTCGAGCGCTTGCGGTGACCGGAATCGGCCTCCTGCTCGCCCTGGCCGCCACCGTCGGTCCGCTGCCGCCGGCGACCGGCGAGCCGGGCGCCAGCCTGGCGGTGCGTCTGCCCGACGCGGTGCGGACGATCGTGTTCACGCTGCTCGCGCTGTCCGCCCTCCTCCTGCTCGCGCTGCAGCGGCCGCGCGCCCGGACCGAGGCGGAGCCGCTGTCGCCTCGCGAGCCCCCGCGGCGTCCCACGTGGGTGAGGGCGATCCTCTCGCTGCTGCCCCTCTTCGTGCTCGTGGGCGTCCTCTGGTACCTGATCTGGAATCCCTGGTCCGACGGCGAGGTCCATCCCATCGAGAGCGCCTTCAGCGCGATCGCCGGGCTGCTGGATCTGCTCGCCCGCGCGCGCAAGCCGCCGACGTCGGTCCCGTTCTTCGACTACACGATCGCGGCGCTGCTCCTGGTGTTCGCGCTGGCGATCTTCGCGCTGATGGTCCTGGTCGCGCTGGCCGAGCGCCTGGAGAAGTGGTGGGGTGGTCGGGCTCGTGCCGAGGCCTCGCCGACTCCCGGGCGTGTCGACGACCGGCTGGACGATCTGCGAGTCGAGCCGGACGCGCGGGCGGCGGTCATCCGTGCGTACGGTCGCTTCGAGCATGCCGTGGCCGCCGCCCGCGCCCCGCGGATGTCGTGGCAGACGCCGACGGAGTTCATGCGCACGACGATCGCGCGCCTTCCCGTGCCCGTCCCCCCCGTCGAACGGCTGACCGCCCTCTTCCAGCTCGCACGCTTCAGCGACCGCCCCGTAGCCCCGACGTCGCGCGACACCGCCTGCGATTGCCTGGACGAGATCACCGCCGCGCTAGAAACAGAGGCACCCCCCGCGTCGGTAGCCCACCCATCGGAGCCACCACCTTCTAAGACGGCCCACCCACGCTTCAAGCCGGGCAAGCCCTCCGATACAGAGGCGGTCACGCGTGGCCGCTGATCGGCCCCTGGCCTCGATCGCCGTGCGCGGCGCCGTGCTCGGCGGCATCGTGCTCCTCGCCACGGTCCCGGTGTACGTCTATGTGGAGCCTACGTGGCGTGCGCTCGTGGCGCGCCTGGCGGCGGCGCTCGTCCTCGGCACCACCCTGCTGCACCTCCGGCGCGCGCTGATCGACCATCTCGAGCCCCACCGGGCCTCGGCGCTCGACGAGGCTCGCCACCGACGCGGGCCGGGGCCCGGCGTGCCCCACCGCTTCCTGGATCTGGTCAACGACGTGCGGACGGCTCGTCGCAGCCGGCGCTACTTCGAGCAGGTTCTGTGGCCGCGGCTCGCGGCCCTCACGTCGGCGCCCCTCGTCCGCCCGCCCGGTCGGCGCGGCCGCGGTCCCAGCCTGGCCAGTCTTCGCGAGGTGGTCGACGGCATCGAGAAGCAGCCGTGAAGATCGCCGCCGTCGCCGAGCGGGCCCACGAGGTGGTGCAGACCCTCGGACGCATCGTCGTGGGCAAGGACGACGTTCTCGAGCGCATCCTCTCCGGCGTCCTCGCCAACGGCCACGTCCTCATCGAGGACTATCCCGGTCTGGCCAAGACGCTCATCGCGCGGCTGCTGGCCCAGTCGCTGGATCTCGGCTTCCGCCGCATCCAGTTCACGCCCGACCTGCTGCCCAGCGACATCACCGGCAGCTTCCTCTACGACCAGCGCGAGGGCCGCTTCGAGTTCCGGCCCGGTCCCGTCTTCACCAACCTGCTGCTGGCCGACGAGATCAACCGCGCCACGCCCAAGACCCAGGCGGCCCTGCTGGAGGCGATGCAGGAGTCGCAGGTGACGATCGAGGGCCAGTCGTTCCCGCTCGAGCAGCCGTTCCTCGTGATCGCCACCCAGAACCCCATCGAGCTGGAGGGCACCTATCCGCTGCCGGAGGCGCAGCTCGACCGGTTCCTGCTGCGTGTCGGCGTCGGCTATCCGGAGCCTGACGCCGAGCGGGAAATCCTGAGGATCCGGCGCGAGCGGCGCACCGACGCCGCGGCCGTTCCCACCATCGTCAGCCGCGCCGATCTGCTCGCCATGCAGGCGGCGCTGGAGGACGTGTTCGTGAGCGACGCGCTCGAGCGCTACATCGTGGCCCTCGCCCAGGCCACGCGGACCGATCCCCGCGTGGCGCTCGGGGCCTCGCCGCGCGGCAGTCTCGCGGTGCTGAAGCTCGCCCGGGCGGAGGCGGCGCTGCGTGGGCGCGACTTCGTCCTGCCCGACGACGTGAAGGCGGTGGCGGTGGCTGCCCTCGCCCATCGTCTCGTCCTTCGACCGGAGCTGTGGGTGTCGCGGACGACGCCGGCGCAGGTGGTCGAGACCCTGCTCCAGCAAGTGCCGGCGCCGGCCGCCGAGCCGCCGTGACCTGGCGGGCGACGGCCCTCAACGTCTCGTTCCTGACCCTCACCGGCTGGGCGCTCTTCCTCGGCGTCCTCACCGGCCGCGCCGATCTCATCGTCATCGCCGTCCCCCTGATCGTCGCCCTCGTGGCCGGGCGGCGGGTGGGCGCGCCGCCGGCGGTGCGGATCGATCACGACGTGTCCACCGACCGCGTGCTGGAGGACGAGCGCCTGACCGTGAGCGTCACGATTCGCGCGGACGCGCCCGTGCGCCTGGTGGAGCTGCTGGAGCCGCTGCCCCCGCGCGTCCACCTCGAGCGCGGACGCCACCACGCGTTCTTCACGCTGCGGGCCGGCGAGGAGGTCCGCTGGCAGTTCACGCTGCGCTGCGGTGGGCGCCAGCGCCTGCGCCTGGGCGGCCCGCACCTGCGGCTGTGGGGGCCGCTGGGGCTCGTCGCCGCCGAGACCCGCTATCGCGTGCCGCACACGGTGGCCGTCTATCCGCACCTCACCGCGCTGAGGTATCCGCCCCGCCCGGTGCGGACGCAGACGTTCGTCGGTAACCACGTGTCGCCCGCGCAGGGCGAGGGCATCGAGCCCGGGGACATCCGCCCGTTCGCCCCGGGCGATCAGGTCCGGCACGTGAACTGGCGCGCCACGTTGCGGCACGGCGCGCTGCACGTCACCCAGCACCATCGCGAGCGCAACGCCGACGTCGTGGTCCTGCTCGACACGCTGTCCGAGGTCGGTCCGCCCGGCGCCACGGTCGTCGACGCCGCCGTGCGCGGCGCCGCCGACCTCGCCGCGGCCTATCTCGCTCGCAAGGACCGCGTGGGCCTGATCGAGTATGGCGGCCAGCTCCGCTGGGTGAAGCCGGGCTCCGGCCGGGCCCAGTTCCAGCGCCTGCTCGACACGCTGCTGGACGCCTCGGTCGTCTTCACGTACGTGACCCGCGACCTCGACCTCGTGCCCCCACGCATCCTGCCGCCCCAGGCCCTGGTCCTGGCCCTGAGTCCCTTGCTCGACCCGCGCTTCGCGAGGGCCGCCACCGACCTTGCCGCCCGGGGATTCGACCTCGTCGTCATCGCCGTCTCGCCGGCCACGGCCGCGCGCGCCGCTGTCCGGCCGAGCCCGATCGCCGACCTCGCGGCGCGGCTCTGGGACCTCGAACGCCGTGCGGAACTCGACGCCCTCCGCCGCCGCGGGTTGACCATCGTCGACTGGGACGGCGCGGCCCCCCTCGACGTCGCGCTGGCCAGCCTGCGCCGCCCGCGCCTGCGCCGCGCGCTCGCACGATGACGCGCCTGGCGGCGGCGGCCCTCGTCGGGGTCCTCGTCGCGTTCCCGGTGGCCGCGCTGCCGGCGGCGCCGGTCACCTGGCTGGCGATGGTCGCGCTCGCCGTGGGCGGGGCGGGGGTGATCGTGCTGTCGGTGACCCTCGTGACGATCGGCGCCGCGCTCGCGCTGATCGGCTACGCGATCGCGCTCGTGCTCGCGCGGCCGGCGGTCGACCCCGTCGCCGCGACCGGCTTCGGCGCCACGCTCGTCCTCCTGCTGGCGCTCGTGCATTTCGCCGCCCGGGTGCACGGCGCCGCCCTCGGCTCCGCGGTCGTCGCCGCCCAGATCCGTCAGTGGCTGGCGATCGTCGCGGCCGGCGCGGTGGCAGCGGCCGGGCTCACCGCGGGCGGCGCCCTGCTCGGTCCCGCCCTCGTGGGCGCGACGCTCCCGATGGTCGTCGTCGTCGCGACGCTCGGCGCCCTGCTGGCCGTGGCCGGCGTGATCGCGCTGACGACGCGCGAGGATCCGCCACCCTCTTGACCGCACCCCGGCGTCGCCGCGGCGCCGGTCACGACGTCGTCCCGTTCTGGGTGGGCAGGGTGAAGGAGAAGGTGGCCCCACGGTCCACGTTGTTCGCGGCCCACAGGCGGCCGCCGTGCGCCGCGATGATCGAGCGGCAGATCATCAGTCCCAGCCCGAGCCCGTCCTCCTTGGTGGTGAAGAAGGGCTCGAAGACTCGCTCGAGACCGCCGGCCGGAATGCCGGCGCCGCGGTCCACGATCGCCACCCGCACGGCGCCTTCCCCCTCGAGTGCGGTGGCGATGGTCAGCTGACGCTGCTCCGGCTCGTCGAAGCGCATCGCGTCGGACGCGTTGACGATCAGGTTCAGGAGCACCTGCTGCAGCGCCACCCGGTCCCCGGCCACCTTGGGGAGCCCCGGTGTGAGCTGGGCGGCGACGGTCACGCCGTGGGCGATCAGCTCGCTGTGCGCCAGGCGGAGCACGTCGCTCGTCATCTCGTTCACGTCGAGCGGCTGGCGCGGCGTCTCGCCCCTCCTCAGGAGCGCGCGCAACCGCTGGATGACCTCGCCGGCGCGCCGGTCCTCGTCCGCGATGTCCTTCAGGATCTCGCGCAGCTCCGCCAGGTCGACGGGCTCGCGGGCCAGGAACCGCAGAGCCGCCTGGGCGTTGCTCAGGATCGAGGTCAGGGGCTGGTTCAGCTCGTGCGCCAGCGCGCCGGACAGCTCGCCCAGGGTCGCGACGCGGGTCAGGTGGGTCAGCAGCTGCCGCTGTTGCTGCACCTCCAGCTCCGCCTGCTTGCGCGCGGTGACGTCGGTGAGGACGCCGGCAAAATAGACGACTCCGTCGCGCTCGTACGTGGAGATGGCGCAGTCGTGAATCCAGATCCAGGCGCCGTCGCGGTGCCGCATCCGGTACTCCAGGTCGAACGGCTCGCGCTTGATTTCCAGGGCCGCGTACCGCTGGCGCACCGTTTCGACGTCGTCCGGATGAATGCGGGCGAACCAGCCGTCCTTGCCGTTCGCGGTCAGCTCCTCGGCGGCGAACCCGGTGACCTGGGCGGCGTTGGGGCTGACGAAGATCGAGCCGCTGCGGTCGTCGGCCAGCCACGTCACGGCCGGGATGTGCGTGACGAGGGCCCGATACCGCTCCTCGCTACGCTGCAGGGCGACGGTGGCCCGGTCACGTTCCAGGGCGATGCGGACGAGGTGCGTCGCCCGCCCCACGAGCTCCATCTCCTCGGCGCTGGGCAGGCCCGGGACGTGATGGTAGAGCGCGAAGGTGGCCATCACCTCGCCGGCGCCGTCGAGAACAGGCGACGACCAGCTCGCGCGGAGGCCATGGGGAAGGGCGAGATCGCGGTAGGGGGCCCACAGCGGGTCGGTGGCGATGTCGGCGACGATCACCGTCTCCTTCCGGAAGGCGGCGGCGCCGCAGGAGCCGACCGTGGGGCCGATCGCGATATCGTCGAGCGCATCCACGTAGGCCTGGGGCAGGCTCGGCGCGGCACCGTGCCGCAGTCGCCCCGACTCCACGAGCAGCACGGAGGCGAGGAGGCCGGCCCGCATCGACTCGCTCAGCCGGCAGATGCCGTCGAGCACCCGGCCGAGCGGCGCGCCGGTGGCGATCAGTCCGAGGATCTCGTGCTCGCCGGCGAGCACCGCGTCCGCGCGCTTGCGCTCGGAGATGTCGACCATCACGGCCCGCAGCTGCCGCCGGCCGTCCGCCGTGGCGGGCAGCACGCGCACCAGGTCATGCATCCAGACCACGCGGCCGTCGGCGGCCAGCATCCGGTACTGCATGACGTGATCGCGCCCCTCGGCGATCGCCTCGCCGCACAGCGCCACGGCCCCGTCGCGATCGTCGGGATGGAGGTGATTGGCCCAGAACTGCGGGTCGGCGTACCATTCCTCCCGCGGGTAGCCCAGGATGGCTTCGGCGCGGCGGTTGACGAAGGTGACCTGGAACGTCTCGGCGTCGGCGTCGAGGACGATCGCGTCGAGCGTGTCGACGAGATCGCGAAAGTTCTTCGCCGATCCCTGGGCCTCGGTCCGGGCCGCCTGCTCGGCCGCGAAGAGGCGGTTGTTTTGGAGCGCGGCGGCGGCGTGGTCGGCCAGTCGCACCAGCACCGTCTCGTCGGCGTCACTGAACGACCGGGGCGTCCGACTGCAGACGTAGAGGAGCCCGTCGATCGTCTGTCCCACGATGATGGGGACGGCGAGGGCGCTGCAGATGCCCTCGGAATCGATCGCCTCCGCGTACTCCGCCGACATCGGTGGCCACTCCGCCCGATCGGCCGCCCGGGCGGGCCGGCCGCTGACCACGGCTCGGCCCCCGATGCCCGCACCCGGCACGACGCGAAAGCGCCGATAGGCGTCGCTGCGGGCACCGATCACGTGCCGGGCCGAGAAGGACCCGTCGGCGTCGCGCAGCGCCAGGCTCGTCACGTCGCCGCCGCAGAGCTCGTTGGCGCCGGTGGCGATCCGCACGAGCACCGGGTCGAGGTCGTGGTGCTCGGCGAGGTCGCGGGCCACGTCGGCCAGCGTCTCCGCCTCGCGGCGGCGGCGCTCGGCGTCGGCGTAGAGCCGGGCACTCTCGATCGCGATCGCGGCGTGGCCGCCGAAGGCGGTCAGCATCTCCACCTCGGCGGGGCCGAGGTCCTCCGCACGGCGGGCCACCAGCGCCAGGACGCCCAGCAGCCGACCCTGCGAGACGAGGGGAATCGCCGCGCACGCGGCGAGGCCCTCGGCGGCGAAGTAGTCGCGGTCGATCGTACGCGGGTCGGCCAGCGCGTCGGACACCAGCAGCGTCCGGCGCTCCAGCGCGGCGAGGCCGACGAGGCCCTCGCCCAGCTCGAACTCCTCCCGGCCGCTCACGGTCGACTGGCGCCGCGACCCGGCCCGCGCGCGCGCCACCAGCCGGGAGCCGCGGGCGATCCACAACGTCGACCGTGAGCCCTCCACGAGACTGGTGGCCGACCGGACCACGCGCTCGAGGACCTGGTCGAGATCAGGCGAGGCTGTGATGCTCCTGACGAGATGCAGGAGCAGGCTGAGCCTCGAATCGAGGTTCGCGGTGTCGGGCATTGACCACCTCCATCGACCCGGGTCGAGCCGCCCGAGTGGACCACTTCGCCCCACCCACCGTCAAGCCTTCCGGCGGTGTTGCATTTGGAGCCCCCGCGGTATGGTTGCCGGCGGAGGGGACGCCATGCCCAGGAAAGAGATCGTCAAGGTCGAGCTCGCCGCCGCCAACCCCAACCTGTCACCGGCCACCCGCTTCGGCAACCTGGTGTTCGTGGCCGGCCAGACCGGCCGGCATCCCAGGACCGGAGAGCTGGGCAAGGACGTCCGCGAGCAGACCCGCCACATCCTGGAGCGGGTCAAAGTCGTCCTCGAGGCCGCCGGCACCTCGCTCGACAACGTGCTGACCGCGACCGTCTATCTCACCCGGCGCGAGGACCTGGCCGCCTACAACGAGGAGTACGCGAGGTACTTCCCGACCGACAAGCCGGCGCGTACCACGGTAACGGTGGCGTCGCTGAACGCGCCGGAGCTGGTGATCGAGATCACCGTCACGGCCGCCATCCCAGGCTGACGCCGGCGCCCGCCGGGGCAGGGCGGGCCCCGGCGGGCGCGGAGGTCACCGCTTGGCGGCGGCCGCGGCGAGCCGGGCTTTCTTCAGCTCGGCCTCCCGGCGTCGACGCGCGAGACGGCGGAGGCGTTGGACGGCGTGCAGGGTCTTCGAGTGCGTGGCGATGGCGTTCTCCTCCTGGGTGGATCAGCGCTTGGTGTTCTGGCCGACGAACGCCTGCACGCGCTTCCACGCGTCGGCGGAGGCGTCGGCGAACTCGGTGAACTTGCGGTCGAAGAAGCTGTGGGGGGCGCCGGGGTACACCGTGGCGTCGTGCTTCACGCCGGCCTTGCGAAGGGAGGCGTCGAACTCGTCGACGGCCGACTGGGGAATGCCCTCGTCGGCGCCGCCGAAGATCGAGAGCACCGCGCTCCTGTAGTTCGGCGCGGCGTCGATCGGCCGCGGGCGCTCCGGCCAGCGCTTGAGCCCGAGCGGCCAGCCGTAGAAGCCGATGACGCCGGCGTAGCCGAGACCGCTGGCGGCCTGCAGATACGAGAGCGCGCCGCCGAAGCAGAAGCCCACCGAGAAGACCGAGCGTACCTGACCGCCGTCGGCGCTGCGCAGGTGGGCGACGGCAGCGGCGATGTCGGCCTGCAGCGTCTCGGGCTTCGTGAGCGGGACCTGGGCCATGAAGTCGAACTTGTCGCTGCGGTCCTCGGTGTCCGCCGTACGGGCGAAGAAGTCGATGGCCACGGCGTCCACGCCGACCTCGGCGAAGCGGTCGGCCAGGTCCTTGTAGTACTGGTGCAGGCCACGGACGTCGGGGATCACGACCATGCCCGCGCCGCTGGGCTTGCTCGCCCGCGCGGCGTAGGCCATGGACCGCGCGCCGTCGGCGGAGGTCAGCGTGAGGTCGCGTCCGCCCGCCGAGCCACCGGCGATCGGGGTGATGGGGGGACGAGAGTCATTGTCGACGCACATGGGGGCCTCCTGGGGGGACCTAGGCGGACTTGCCCATCGCAGCGGCTGCGCGCTTCGCCATCTCTGCGGGCGGCACGTCCTCGACGTGAGTGGCGACGTACCAGCGGTGTCCGAAGGGATCCGGTCGCCGGACGACCTTCGCGCCTCCGGCGATCGCGGTCTGCACGGTGGCATCCACGTCCGGCACGTAGACCATCAGGCTCACCGCCGAGCCGCCGTAGGCGTGGGGCGCCCGGGCGCCCATCTCGGGGTGCTCGTCGGCCAGCATGATCATCGAATCGCCGAGGGTCAGCTCGGCATGCCCGACCTTCCCGCCGGGGCTCGGCATTCGCATCTTCTCGGTGGCGCCGAAGACCTTCGTGTAGAACTCGATCGCCTTGGCGGCACCGTCAACGATCAGGTAGGGCGTCATCTTGGGGTAGCCATCCGGAATCGGCTTGACCTGGGCCATGTGCGTCCTCCATCGGCGAACGGAATGACGATGGCAGTCGACCCCTACGCGCTCGGCGCAGCGTACGCTCGCAACAAGACCGGCGCAACCTCGAGGGACTCGCCCTCCGTGCCCGAGACGTCCTGCTGCCCACAGGCCACGGGCGAGCGGTCCCCGCCGACGCGCGCGCGAACGACCTTGCGCACGGGCAGACGACACTCGTCGCCAGCGACGCGGACGGGGTGAACCGGGCCGCGCGCGGAGGCGCGTGCAGTATGCTGTCGTCTGGAGTGGTGGCGCCGACCGAGCCCGTGCTGGGTTCGCGCGCGGCCTGCTGTTGCGCGACCCCGACGGGCATGCGCTGTACGTGATCTCTCCCTGAACCTGACAAGGAGACCCGAGCATGGCTGATGACTTCGAGTACGTGTCCCACTCGCGCCTGGAGTTCCGCGACGGTTACCGTCGCGCGTTCCTGGGCGAAGTCCTGGAGCCGGTGACGTACGGCGTGCAGGGCAAGCTGCGCGAGTACTACGGCGCCAAGGAAGGACCGCCGATCGCCTCCACGCTCGACCACATCGTTGCAGCCGTCGCCGGCTGAATGTACGGCACCCTGCGTGGCGCCCTGGCAGGGCGCAAGATCGCGTTCGACCGTGACACCTACACCGCGACGGTGGACGGCCGCATCTCCGGCATCGGCAAGACGATCCGCATCAAGTCGATCCACGTCCAGTACCACGTCGCCATTCCGGCTGACACCGAAGAGGTCACTCGGCGGGCTCTGGCCCTCCACGTCCAGGGCTGCCCGGCTCACCAGAGCGTGAAGGACGCCATCCGGATCACCTGGGACGCCACGCTGCGCGTCGGCGACCGCACGGTGTCCGTCCGCGAGGAGAGCGATGCCACTTCCGCCTAGCTGAGCGAGCGATCACCCGCCGAGCGGGGCGCCGTTCAGCAGGGTGCGGCCGGTGACCGGCACCGGGTGCTGCAGCGCCTGCATCACGAAGCACCCGCGCTCGGCGTTGCGCACCACCCTGGCGACGCGCTCGGGCGGATCCGGCGAGTCGATCTCCAGCGTGGTATCGGCGCCCAGCATCCGCCCCTCGATGGTGTCGTTCAGCACCGAGCCGTCGACGCGGTAGCGCGCCGTTACCCGCATCCGCATCCCGTTCACCGTGACCTTCAGCATGTGCCCGTACCGGGACACCTGGGTCATCAGTCAGAACGCGAGCGCGGCGCTGAAGTACATGAGCGGCGTGGGCGCCGAGCCGAGCCCGCCGAGGCTCGGCCCCTCGTCGGAGGCGAACGTCAGGTGGCCGCTGCCACCCCGGCTGACGGTCGCCAGCTTGAGGAACGGCGTGACGAGGCTCACGTCGGCCTCGAACACGATCTCGCGGGTGTGGATCCTGGGGTCCAATCCTTCAGGCGTAGTCGTCATGAGCGCTCCTTCTCAGGATTGGAGGCCGCGAAGGATCTCGATCGTCCGGGCCGGCTCCGGCCGCCGCGTGTAGTCGGGGTCGGCGTCAACGGCGCGGATGACACCCCGGCGGTCGATCACGAAGCGGGCCGGGATGGGCAGCTGCCAGGTGCCGTCGCCGTTGCCTCGCGCCAGGTCGATGCCGAGCTTCAGGTAGAGCGCTTGCAGATCGTCGGGCAGCGTGAAGGCGAGGCCATACGCCTCGGCCACCCGGTTGCCCGGGTCGCGCAGCAACTCGAACGGCAGCCCCTTGGGCTCTTCGGTCTCGCGCGGCGTGCGCGCGACCTGGGGCGAGATGACGGCGAGGGTGGCGCCGGCTGCGATGATCTCGGGCAGCGCCTGCCGCAGAGCTTCCAGCTCTGCGTTGCAGTACGGTCACCAGCGGCCGCGGTAGAACGACAGCACGACGGGGCCGCGGGCCCGCAGGTCGGCGAGGCTCACCGAGCCGCCGGAGGCGTTGGGCAGCGTGAAATCGGGTGCCGGCTGACCAACTCGGGCCACGCGGTCCATGATCCCGGAGGCCCGAAGGTCGTCGATGCTTCGTTGCATGACCGCGCGGGCCTCGGGGGGTATCCGCGCCTTGGATGCTTCGCGCATGGCATCGAGCTTTTCCTGAAGGCCCATCGCAACACCTCCCGGTCGGGACGGTACCACGACTTCTTGACCGTTCGTTCAGAAACTGGTATTCGATGGCGCGTGGGCCGGCCCCGGGAGTTCGAGCGCGACGTGGTTCTCGATCGGGCGATGCGGGTCTTCTGGTCCCGCGGGTACGAGGCGACATCGATCGAGCAGCTGGTGGCTCGCATGGGCATCCAGCGCGGCAGCCTCTATGCCACGTTCGGCGACAAGCGCGCGCTCTTCTTCGCAGCCATCGAGCGCTACGAGCGCGTGGTGACCTCGAAGCTGCTGGCCACCCTGGACGAGCCCGCCCCGGGCAAGGCCGCGATCGAGCGCTTCTTCCGGCTGAAGGTCGAGCTGGCCATGGCGTCCGGGCGCCCCCGCGGCTGCCTGGTGACCAACTCGGCCGCCGAGCTCGCCTCGCGAGACCGGGGGACGGGCACCAGGGTCGGCGCGGTCCTGACCAGGCTCGAGGCCGCGTTTCAGCGCGCGGTCGTGCGCGCGCAGGAAGCGGGCGAGATCGACCCCCGGCGCGATCCGCGCGCCCTGGCGCGGTTTCTGACGAGCAGCGCCCAGGGGCTCTCCGTCATGGCCAAGGCCGTTCCCGATCGCGCTGCTCTCACCGACATCGTCGACGTCATCCTGGGGATCGTCAACCGCCGATGAGCCACTCTCGAGTGCAGAGCCTCAAGGCCTTCGCGTTCGACGCGTACGGCACGCTCTTCGACGTGCTGTCGGTCACCGCGCTGTGCGAGGAGCTGTTCCCGGGCCGCGGCGCCGCCCTGGCCCAGCTCTGGCGGCTGAAGCAGCTGCAGTACAGCACGCTGCGCAGCCTGATGGGCCGGCACCGCGACTTCTGGCAGCTCACCGAGGACGGTCTCGCCTACGCCTGCAAAAGCCTCGGCCTCGCGCTGTCTGCCGAGGCGCGCACGCGCCTGCGGGAGGCCTACCTGACCCTGACGGCCTTTCCCGACGTGAAGCCGGGGCTGGAAGCGCTGAAGGCGCTGGGCTTCCGACTCGCCGTGCTCTCCAACGGCGAGCCCAGGATGCTGGAGGCGGCCGCGCGCAGCGCCGGTATCCTCACGCTCCTCGACCACATCATCAGCGTGGAGGAGGTCAAGATCTTCAAGCCGAGCCCGCGCGTCTACAACCTGGCGCCGGAACGCTTGAACGTGAGCAACGCCGAGCTCGGATTCGTGTCCTCGAACTCCTGGGACGCCGCCGGCGCCGCCTCCGCCGGGCTCCGGACCTTCTGGATCCAGCGCAGCGTGTCCGAGCCTCCCGATGAGCTCGGGTTCGGCGCCGAGCGGGTTGTGCACACCCTCACCGAGCTCGCTCCCCTCGTCCGCCGCTGAGCCGGGCGAAGTGGTCGAGTGAGACGGCTCCCGCTCCCCGTGTGAGCAGGAGAAGCAAGATCGCCCCCCAGACGAGGTGCTCGCGCCAGGCCTGTGGGTACACGAACAGCTGGATAGTCAGGATCTGCCCCAGGAGGGGCAAGGTGGCGAGCCGCGTGGCGAGGCCAGCGATCAGGAGTGTGGAGCAGCCGATTTCGAGTGTCGTGGCCAGGGTCGCCGCGAGCGGCGGCGGCAGCACCGGTACCTTGTATTCGTCTTGAAACAGGGCGATGGTCGGCCCCCAGCTGGCCAGTTTGAGGAGCCCGGCCGGAAGGAACACGCTGGCCACGGCAAGCCGTAGGAGCAGCAGATGAATCGAGAGCGGGACGGATTCGAGGCGGGCGATCGTTCTCGCGAAGATCTGTTCCAGGCTGGAAGTGGTCACCGGGCTGGCAGACGGTTGGGCCATCAGCTGTTCTCCCGAGAGGCCTCAGAGCTGGCGTAGCCAACGGGCAGGTGTTCGGCAAAGAGCGCCCGCAACGCCGACGCCAGGTCGAAGGAGTCATCGAGCGCGAGGGCGGCAGCGGCGGCCCCCTCGAGGCAGTGGCCGTCGGCCAGCGCGCGGCGAAACGCATGCGTTGGTCGGTCGAGGACCCGGAACACGGCGTCGTCGCCCATTCGACGGACTTCGAGTTGCACCCCCCCGACCGCCACGTCCACCACGACTCCGGGAGGGGCATCGGGTTGGTTGACCCGGTAGATCCGGTCGATGGGCCAGCGGGAGCTCAGGATCGTCACCGAGGGGTCGAGACGAAGCGTCAGCGTCGAGAGCGCCTTCTGGGGGAGTCTACGGAGCTGGGCCGGATCCAGCGGTGCGACGTCTTCAGCGTGAATGGCGGCGTGCAGCGCCCACTCGAAGCGTGCGACGTCGGGCAAGTATTCGAGATGCCGGCACGGCTCGAATCCTGCGAGGAACTGGGGGAAAGAGACGCCGTATTCGAAGAGACAGGGGCCGGTGGGGGGATGGCTCCGGATGTACCGGTCGGCCGCGTAGCCAAAGAACCGGTCGTCGACGAGCCGGCAGATGACCGGATAGCTCGACCGCAACACGGCCGTCAGGGTCGTGAAGACGTGGTGCCGGTAGATCTGCAGCCGGGCGTCCGGCGACAGGCCATCACCGAGCACCTCAGCGGAGGCGAGCGTCTCGTCCCCGCCCAGGAGTGCGCCGCGGAACGCCGCCTCGATCTCACGCAGCATCAGCAGGGCGGCTCTCCGAGGGCTCGACGGTCAGGTAGCGCTGGGCCACGCGGGCTTCTTCGAGCAGGACGTCGAGTAGCGGGATGTCCGCATCCCACTCGATGAGGGCCGGCGTTGGGCCCAGAAGCGCCAGCGCGTGCGCGAACAACCGCCACACGTCCGGCGGCACGCGTGACCCGTGATCATCGATGAGGACCGTCTGGCCGTCGGCGTCGTTCCGCGCATGACCGGCGAGATGGATCTCGGCCACACGCGATCGCTCCAGGGTCCTCAGATAGGCCAGTGGGTCACGGCCGAGATTGTGAGCGGTGACGTGGATGTTGTTCACGTCGCACAGGAGCCCGCATCCGGTCCGCCGGGCCAGCTCGTTCAGGAACTCCGGCTCGGCGATGGGGGAATGGCGAAACCGAAGATAGAGCGATGGGTTCTCGACGAGGATGCGCCGTCCGAAAGCCACTTGGATCTGGTCCACGTTGCGTGCCACCACGGCGAGGCTTTCCTCCGTGTAGGGCAGCGGGAGGAGATGGTTCAGATAGGCGCCCCCAGCAGCGCTCCAGGACAGGTGCTCGGAGATGAGCGCGGGCTCCATGCGGTGAGCCAGCGCCCGGAGCCGCTCGAGGTGATGCGGATCCACGCCGTCCACGCTCCCGAGCGAGAGACCGACGGCGTGGAAGGAGATGGGATAGTCACGTCGGATCTGC
The DNA here is from genome assembly GCA_963743355.1 of uncultured Candidatus Rokubacteria bacterium. GTDB lineage: Bacteria > Methylomirabilota > Methylomirabilia > Rokubacteriales > CSP1-6 > AR5. Next base: position 451,759 of record CAVUPM010000001.1, on the reverse strand, counting down.
GCGAGGGCGCGAACGGTGGGCCCACCACCCAGATAGTTTTCGGGATGAATCTCGAGCCAGGGGATGGTGGGGTGGATGGTCGAGATCTCGTCGAGGTGAGGGGCCCGCAGCCCGATGCCGGCAGCCACGGGCACCGCGTACGTCGGCTCGTCCGTGATCAATTTACCCACCGCCGCCGCCCGGGTTCTGGCAGCGTCTACGCCTTCTTGGGCTGGAGACTGCCGTCGACGAGTTTCTCGCAGGTGCCCTTGGGCACGTACACCCAGGCATCGCCCTGCTTGCTGGCCCTGGATGTCCCGGCGCATGAGGAATTGGCCGTCTGGCAGTCGTTCTTTCCGGCCTTGGTGACGCCGTAGCACTTTTCATGCTCGAACTTCGGTACCGGCGCGGGCCCCGCCTGGGCGCTCCCCAGGAGTGGCATGGACAACGCGGCCACGACAGCGGAAGTGACGAGCACACGCGTCTTGCGCATGGGGTGAAGCTCCTTTCGGTGAATGGGTACTCAGCTCGCGTCAGGTCTGGCGGACCCGAACCCTCTTCAGTGTGTAGAACCACCGGTGGGGCGCCCGTATTCCCAACGGGCCGTTGGCGGGGCTGCGGGAATAGAACAACTGGCCAAGCGGTTAGGATGATTAGGGGTGCTCGGTGTTCAACTGGGTGACGGCAGGCGGCAGAAGCCGCGAGTTCGAGGCGGTCGCCCTCGTCCATCTGGACGCCCTCTACCAGTATGCGTTGCGGTTGACCCACAATCGCTCGGACGCCGAAGACCTGGTCCAGGAGGCCTGCCTCCGCGGCTTTCGGAGCTTCCACCGGTTCAATCCCGGGACCAATTGCCGCGCCTGGCTGTTCACCATCCTCCGCAACGCCTTCTTGAGTCGGGTCCGCCAGGCCGGGCACGATGTCCTCGGCCGAGCGTCGGTGGAGCTCGAGTCGGAGGCTGCGGTCGCTCACCGGCTCGCGGACACGGCACGGGCGCCCGCTCACCCCGAGGAAGAGTTCTTCCAGACCGTGCTCCACGGCGATGTGGACCGAGCCCTCAAGACCCTGCCGCTGCCGTTCCGAGAGGTCGTCATCCTCGCCGATCTGGAGGGGCTGTCGTACCGCGAGGTCGCCCAGGTCGTGGGCTGTCCCATGGGAACCGTAATGTCCCGACTTTCCCGCGGGCGGGGGCTCCTGCGACAGGCGCTCGCTCGATGTGCCCGGGAGCATGGCTACGTCAAGGAGCCGGAATGACCTGCGCCGAGTTCGAGCGTCACCTGCACGCGTACGTGGACGGTGAGCTCGCGGTCAGCGAAATGCTCACGGCGGATGCCCACCTGGCCGAGTGCACGGACTGCCGGGCGCTGGCCACTCGGGAGTGTCGCTTCCGCCAGCTGCTCCGCCTTCAGCCGCGGGAGCTGGCGCCAGCGGAACTTCGCACGCGCATTGCCCGGCGGGTTCACCGGGTCGAGCAGTTGGCAGCGATACGCCTCTGGCTCATCGCCCCCGTCGCGGCAATGGCCACCGTGCTGGTACTCGTCCTGTGGCCCAGCACGCCGCCCGCGTCGTCGATCGTCGGCGAGCTCGTGGACAAGCACATTGCGTACGCCCAGGTCGAGCAGCCGGCCGAGTTCAGCTCCCCCGACCCCGCGGCGGTGGAGCAATGGTTCCGCGCGCGCGCCGCGATGCGTGTCATCGTCTCTGACTACTCGCCGTCGGGGATCCGGCTCGTCGGGGCGCGCCTGGCGGATGCCGCGGAGCAGAAGGCGGCGTACGTTCTCTATGAGAAAGGACACACCCTGCTCTCGGTCTTCATGGTGGGGGTCTCCGGGACCGGGGTCGACCTGCCAGGCACGCACACCTCGTATCGCGGTCTGGCCTACGCCACGATGGAGCGCAAAGGGTACCGAACCGTATCCTGGGTCGATGGGCCGACCCTCATCGGGCTGGTCTCGATGCTCGACTATCCGGAGTTGCTCGAGTGCGCAGGCCGCCTGCGGGACGAGCGGGCGCGGCAGACGCGGCTGTAACGCGTATGCGCCGCTGGATGCTCGCCTTGCTGACGACGGCGTCGCTGGCGGCCGCCGCGGCCGGCGAGGCCGAATCGCTCCGCACCGATATCTCCAAGGCGCTCGTGCCCCTCGACGAGATCAGATCCGGCGGTCCCCCGCCGGACGGCATTCCGGCGATCGATCGCCCGTCGTTCGCCACGCCGGTCGATGCTGCCCGATGGATCGCCGCGAAAGAGCCGGTGCTCGCCCTCGAGATCAAGGGCGACGCGCGCGCCTATCCGCTGCAGATCCTCATGTGGCACGAGATCGTCAATGACGTGGTCGGCGGCGTTCCCGTCGCGATCACGTTCTGCCCGCTCTGCAATTCGGGCATCGTCTTCAAGCGCGTCGTCGATGGAGCCATCCTGGACTTCGGAACCTCCGGCAAGCTCTACAAGAGCGATCTCGTGATGTATGACCGGCAGAGCCACTCACTCTGGGCACAGATCGAGGGCCGCGCAATCGTCGGTGCCCGCGCAGGGGCTCGGCTCACGCTGATCCCTGCCAACACGCTCTCGTTCGAGGACTGGCGCGCGATGCACCCGGCCGGCAAGGTGCTGTCGCGCGACACTGGCCACAGTCGCACCTACGGCCTCAACCCTTACGAGTCGTACGACCAGGCTCAGCTCGGGCCGTTCCTGTTCACCGGCCGCCTCGACCCACGCCGTCCGCCCAAGGAGCGCGTCGTCGGGATCAAGCGCGGCGATATGGCCCGCGCGTATCCCTGGCCGGTGCTCGTCGAGCATCGTGTCATCCACGATCACCTGGGCGACCTGGCGCTCGTGGTCTTCTACCAGCCAGGCACGCTCTCGACGCTGGACCATAGAGAGATCCAGCGATCGCGCGCCGTAGGAGCCACCGCCGCATTCGGCCGCATGGTGGAAGGCCGGACGCTCACCTTCGAAGCGGTTTCCGCAGGCTTCCGGGACCGTGAGACACGATCGACGTGGACGCTTCTCGGGCACGCGGTCGGGGGACCGCTCGCCGGACGGCGGTTGACTGCGCTCCCCCACGTCGATGCGTTCTGGTTCGCGTGGGCCGCGTTCAATCCCGCCACCTCGGTCTACGGTGACCGATGAAGCCGGCCCTCAAGTTGCGCGATCGTCACGGGCGCGTGGCGCGTTCGACCAGCCGATCGAGCCCCTGCCGCATCGGCTCGACCGCGTCGGCGGGAAGGTTGTGCCGGTACGCCGGCGCGTTGTAGGTGAGCCAGACCTGTCCGCGCTCGTCTTCCCAGGCCAGCGCCTTCAGCGGCAGATCGATCCCGATGGTCTGGCGGGCCTGCATGAGCGGCGTACCGAGCTTCGGGTCGGCGAACAGCAGCAGATTCTGGCCAGCCTTCCCGGCACTGGCGCCGTGATCGATGCGGGCCGCGATCGCATGGCGGTGTCAACTCTCTCTCGATCAGGGGGACATATGACGACGATCCGCATGGTCGATCCCGCGACGGTCGGCGGAAAGATCCACGAGATCTTCGATGCCGTCCTGCGTCGTGAGCGGACGGTCTTCGGGGCGACGGAGGTTTCCAACATCTGGCGTCCTCGCGCTCCACCCAACCGTACTCGACCTCGGGCCGATCGGGCTCGATGCAGAGCAGCAGGAGTGGGTCGTTCTCGGCCATCATTGTAGTTGTCCGGATGGCAAGGGTCGTCCCCACGTGGGGGGTGTAATCACGACACGACAGGTCGCTGGCCTCTCGCGTGAATAACAGTTCCCGGTATGCGTCGAACAGACGTGAAGCCATACCGTGCCGCCCTGGCTCTCGGGTTGATTTTGCTCGTCGGGTGGGCTGCCGTCGGCCACGCCGGCGGACGGGGTGGCGGACGGGGCGGCGGGGGCTACCAGGGGTTCCACGGCGGGCGGGGCGGGGGTTCCCACGGCGGGTTTCACGGGCATCGTGGCGGGCGGGGCCACGGGGGCTTCCACGGGCGGGCTTTCATCGGCGCCGCGCCGTTCTTCCTGTGGGCGCCGAGCTACCTTTACACGCCGCCCCCGGTCGTCGCTGCCCCACCGGTGTATGTCCAGCCGGGAACGAACGGGTACTGGTACTACTGTCCGAGCGCCGGGGCGTACTATCCGTACGTGGCGGCGTGCGCGGAGTCCTGGGTGCTCGTCCCCGCTCGCTAGCCGTTCGCCGGCGCCGTCCGCGGGTGCTCGGGATGCTACCGCAGCGACGTCGACCACCGCTATGATGGCTGCATCGCCTCGCGACGTTCCATTCCGAGGGTGGGGGTGCCCATGCGTCGACTCGTGCTGGCCGCAGTGATCGTGACCGCGTTCGCGACATCCAGCCATGCGCAGGTGCAGGTCAATATCGGGATCCAGCTCCCGGGGCCACCGGCCCTCGTGGTCATTCCGGGGGCTCCGGTCTACTACGTGCCCCGGGCTCCCGCGAACGTCTTCTTCTACGGTCACCAGTACTGGCTCTACCACGCTAATGGCTGGTACACCGGCTCGAACTGGAACGGCCCCTGGGTGGTCGTCGAGCCCATCTTCCTGCCGGCGCCGATTCTCCGCGTTCCGGTCCGGTACTACCACGTACGCCCGCCGCACTGGGCGGGGTGGCGTCACGACGGGCCGCCGCGGTGGGACGGGCATTGGGGGCGGGACTGGCGCGAAGCCGCCAACGAGCGAGACTGGCGTGAGCGCGAGGAGCGCTGGAAGCACGTCAAGCGCGACCACGACAAGCAGGATCACCACGATCGTGGCCGCAAGCAGGGGCACGACAAGCACGGCGACGACAGGCGAGGCCGCGGCGATCGCCGGTAGGCCCGCGGTCGGTCGTGGCACAATGCCGGGATGACGGCATTCAACCCCGATTTCCTGTACGGCACCGCGTGGAAGGAAGACCGCACGCCGGGGCTGACCGAGCTGGCGCTCCGGATGGGCTTTCGGGGCATCGACACCGCCAACCAGCGGCGGCACTATTTCGAGATCGGCGTCGGTGAGGGGCTCGCCGCCGCCTATCGTGCGGGCGTGGTGACGCGCGCGGATCTCTTCCTCCAGACGAAGTTCACCTACGTGGGCGGCCAGGATCATCGGCTGCCCTATGACCCGGCGGCCGACCTGTCCACGCAGGTCGCGCAATCGATGGGCAGCTCGCTCGAGCACCTGGGGACCGACCACGTCGACAGCTACGTGCTGCACGGGCCCGCCTCCGGGCGCGGCTGGGGCGACGCCGACGCCGAGGTCTGGGCCGCCATGATCAAGCAGCGCGACGCCGGCCGCACGCGGCTGCTCGGCGTGAGTAACGTCTCGCTGCGGCACCTCGAACAGATGGCGGCCGCCGGCGCCGAGCTCCCGCGCTTCGTCCAGAACCGCTGCTTTGCCCGCCTCGGCTGGGACCGCGAGGTTCGCGCGTTCTGCGCCGCGCGGCGGATCGTCTACCAGGGCTTCTCGCTGCTCACCGCCAATCCCGAGGTGCTGCGCCACCGGCTGGTCGGCGGCCTCGCCGCGCGTCTTGGCGCGACACCGGCCCAGGTCGTGTTCCGCTTCGCCCAGGCGATCGGGATGCTGCCGCTGACCGGCACCTCCGACGCGGACCACATGACGCAGGATCTGGCCAGCCGCGAGCTGGCCCTGTCCGCCGACGACGTGCGGACGATCGAATCGCTCGCCGGCTGACACTGTTCAGGTCCTGACCGACTGACCCCCGGGGACCAAGCTGACCTCGCCGTGGCCACGGCTTCGCGGTAAAACCACTCGCGCGATACACGAGAGCTCCGGCAAAGATGTTTGAGCCCGTGACCCGATGTCGCACAATCGGCGAGGGGAGGAGCCCATGGACTCCGAGATCATCGCGGTCGCCGCCCGTCATCTGGAGCGGTTCATGATCGTGCTGGCCGGCACGCTGTCCATCGTGCTCGGCTACCGCACGTTCCTCGCCATCCCGCGCCGCTCGGAGAAGGGCGAGGGGAAGCTGGAGCTGCCGGGCGGCATCTCGATCTACGTCACCCGTGTGGGCCCCGGCGTGTTCTTCGCGCTCTTCGGCGCCGCCATCCTCGCCATGGGCCTGTACCGCGGACTCAGCGTCGAGGTGCGCGAGCAGGGGCCGGGCGTCGTTGCCGCCGGCGGAGCTTCGACGGCCGCGGTGACGGAGCGCCGCCTGTCGTCCGCGGTGCCTTCGGCGGTGCCTGCCGAGGAACGAGAGCGTCAGCGTGCGGTCGCGCTCGACACGGTGGCGCAGCTGGCGCGCCTGGCCGTCGCTCTGGACGGCCCGGGTGGCCGCAGCCTCACCCAGCAGCAGCGGCTCGACTACGGGCTGGCGCTCTCGGATGCCCGCATGCGGCTGCTCGCCGACGCGTGGGACGAGCGCACGTGGGGCCCCCACGCCGAGTTCCTCCGCTGGGTGCAGAACGGCGAGACCGGCCCCGCGCCCACCCGCGCCGCCCCGGCCGCGCGCGCATACCGAGGCGAGCGCTGAGCGCGCCCCGTGCGGCGATCGCCCTGGCGATCGCCGTTCTCGTCTTGACCACGGGCCGCGCGGCCGCCCAGCGCAACGACTACGGCACGATGTACGACGACGCGCTGCTGCAGCAGAAGCAGCGCGACTATCAGGACGTCGTCCAGTGGAACCTCCAGAACGTGTTCCTGCCCAAGCTGACCGCCACGGAGCGGCAGCGCTTGCGGAATCTCTCCGTGGTGTTCCCTCTCCGCGGCCCCGAGCGCGGCCTGTTCGAGTATTTCGCCGAGCGCTCGGGCAAGGTCACGCTGCCGGTCATGGCCGTCCGCTTCCTGGCCGATCTGTCCGTGTCCTATGCGTGGCTCGACAGCAACGGCTACACGATGGAGCCCGTCACCGACTACGTCTCGATGCTGAAATACCAGGACGCGGCCAAGTTCGGCGGCCGGTACCCGGATCTACGATCCGCGCTGCGCATCCCGGCCAAGGCGACCGACAACAAGCGGGTCGACAATCTCTCGCAGCAGATCCTCAATCACTCCATCAGCTTCCTGCTCCTGCACGAGATGGGACACGTGCTCCACCAGCACCCCGGCTACGGGCCGGGCGTCCCCCGTGAGCGGGCGCGAGAGAACGAGGACGAGGCCGATCGCTTCGCGCTCGAGGTGCTGCGCCGCACCGGCCAGCCGGTCAACGGTCTGCTGTTCTTCCTCCTGTCGGCCGCGCACTTCGTGCCGCATCGCGCCGACTTCGGCTCGGAGGCCGACTACCAGGCCCACCTGGCCAGGGACACCCATCCCCTGACGAGCGCCCGGGTCGCGCGGCTGTCCCAGTACCTGCGCGAGCACGCCGCCGACTACGGCCGGCTCCAGGACAATCCCTCGCGCGCGGCCGGCGCCATCCGCTCCATCGCCGACGCGATCGATCTGCAGGTGGTCCCCGTGCTCGCCGACCCTGACCAGCAGCGCCTCATGGCGATCCGCGGCCGCTCGATGACGCTGGCCGGCCTGGCGCCCCGCCGTCCCGGCGAGACGATGGCGGCGCCGCCGTCCACCTCCACCGCGCGGGACCCGCTCTTCCACGGCGTCTTCGACGGCCAGATGGACGACGGCACCGCGACGCTGCCGACCCGCGCCCTGCTCGTCCGCCAGGGCGAGCGCGTCACCGGCCAGTACACCTTCGGCGCCGGCCAGGGCGAGATCTCCGGGCTCGTCGAAGGCGAGACGCTCACGTTCATCTGGCGCACGGCGATGGGCACCGGCCGTGGCGTCCTGCGCTCCACGCGCGACGGCTCGAAGGTCGACGGCACGTGGGGCAACGGCGCCCAGACCGCCGGCGGCGGCCGGTGGACCGGCACGCGCGCGCGGTAGTGTCGCGCGCCGTCGCCGGTCGCGCGGATCGTGGCCGTCCTCGTGCTCGGCACCCTGGGCAGCGCGTCGGCGCAAGGCCGCGCTCCGGACGACGCCGAGGCGCTGCGTCAGCCCGTGCCTCCGGCGGCGGCTGCATCGAGCGTGGCGCGCGGCATCCTCGATCGTGCGCGCCCCGCCGTGATCCAGATCAAGGGATTCTTCGGCACCAATACGGCCGAGGCGTTCCATGGCAGCGGGTCGCCGTCAGGTCCGGTGGCGTCTCTATCACGAACGGGCACGTCGTGAGTGAGGCGGTCCTCCATCCCGAGACGTATCGACTCGAGTACCGGACCGCGTCCGGCGACACGGACCTCTCCGCGCTGCGGGCCAGGGCCGACGCCAAGCGAGCGTTCGTGGAACGGGAGGACCTCGCCCGCCGCGGACGACTGAGATGAGTCGGGAGCGCGTCCTGCGCGGCACCGGATGTCTGGCGCTCGCCGCAGTGTTCGCCGCGCTTACCGCGTGCTCGAGCGTCTCCGGGAGAACGCCCGGGCAGGAGCCCGGAACCACGGCGCGAACGCCTCCGGGGGAAGCTCCGACACCGGAGCACTCGGCTCGAGGTCAACGCGTCGTGGAGCTTGCGATGAAGTACCGCGGGGCGCCGTATCGCTGGGGTGGCGCCGGGCCTTCCGGCTTCGATTGCTCCGGCTTCGTCCGGTACGTGTACGCCCAGGTCGGCGTCTCGCTACCTCACAATGCCGCGAAGCAGTACCAGCACGGGACCCCGGTCCTCCGCGACCGCCTCGTGCTCGGCGACCTGGTGTTCTTCGACCGCCTACGCCACAACGGGATCTACATCGGTCAGGGCCGCTTCATCCATTCCAGGCAAACCGGCAAGCGTGTCGGAGTTGGGACTCTCGACGAGGACTGGTACCGCTCCCACTTCGTGGGCGCCCGCCGGCCCTGAGACGGAATTGCGATACCCGGAAGCGACTCGAAAGAAAAACGCGCGCCCGAGAAGGCCTGTAAGCCGGGCCATCGCCCTCGTCGAGTGTGCTCAGACTGAACGAGGGCTTGCGCCGCGATTGAATCGAGTGTTGGAGCAGGGGATGTCGTCGTGGGTTCGTCGGAAGGACCAGGCCACGGCATCCAACGTGACACTCCGCTCAGCACACCGCGCCTTGACTCTCCCCTGCGGAGGAGGCTCTACCATGCTGGAGGATTCCCCTCGAATCATTCACGGAGGGCGAACGAGGATGAAGTCGGGTGCCACACTGTCGAGCTGGCCGCTGACTATCGGGGACGTCGCTAAGCGCTCCGGGTTCACCGTCAAGGCGTTGCGCTACTACGACCGACGTGGGCTCTTGCCGCCATCCGGGCGCCGGCCGAGCGGCTATCGCCTGTACATCGAGGCCGACATGCACCGCCTTGAGTTCATTCGGCAGGCCAAGGCCCTCGGCCTCACGCTGGAAGCGATCCGTGAGCTGGTGGTCGTGCCGCGTGTGCACAGGGAGTTCTCCACCCGAACGCGCTTACTTCGAATCCTCGACGACCGTATCGCCCAGACGAGCGCCCAGATCGGCGCGTTGAGACGCCTTCGAAAGGAGCTGCACCGTCGCCGATCAGTGCTGCGGTGCAGGCCGCCGCGGCGTCGTGGAAGCGGGTACTGCACGTGCCTCCACAAGACCGAGTAGGCGCGCAGCCGGAGCCTCGGCCGTCGCGCGAGGCGGTCGGTGTGGTGGCCGCCGCCTTCATGTTCAACCTCGGACAGGGCGTCCTCCGCCCTTCGTTGCCGCTGTACCTCCAGACGTTCTTCGGCGCCAACTACCGAATGGTGACGGTCATTCCGACGGTCTTCGGCGCGGGGAAATGGATCGCCAGCCTGCCGACCGGCTATCTGCTGGAGCGCCTGGGTCGCCGACCGCTAATGGTCACCGGGCTCGCCGTGATCGCCGCCAGCGACGTCGCGTCGATGCTGACGCCGGTCTACGGAGTGTTTCTCGGTGTCCGAGGAGTCGCCGGAATCGGCTGGGCGATGTTTGCCACCGTTGCCACGACCGTGATGGTGGACCGCGCCGCACGTCGAGGTCGAGCGATCAGTCGTCTGTTGATGGCAGAGACCGCTGGAGTCCTGCTAGGCAGCGTCGGCGGCGGTTGGCTCTACGCGGAGGTGGGCGTGGCGAGCCCGTTCCTGTTCGAGGCGGCGTGCATGCTGGTTGCTGCGATGGCGGCGGGATGGCTCAACGTTCCGACGCCGGCACGGAACGCGAGTTCGGTAGCCGTCGCTGGTGACCTTCATCGGCTGGGGACAGTCATTCGGGTGCCGGGCGTCGTACTCATCAGCGCCATCAACGCGGTGTTGGTGGCTGTTCAGACGGGAGTCCTCGTGTTCCTGTTCCCGCTCTACCTGGTCGAGCGGGGCCATCTGCATCCCGAGGCCGTGGGCTACCTGGTTGCGGTCAGCGTATTGGGACGGCTGCTCGCCGTCTGGCTCGTCGGGAGCCTCCCGGATCACTGGAACCGGTTGCCGGTTCTTGGGTCCGGACTCTTCGGGTACGCCGTCGTGCTGGGGAGCCTTCCGCTCGTGACGACACCCTTCCTGCTGACGCTCTGGAGTGTTCTGCTGGGGGCTGGGGCAGGGTTCGTTGCCGGCCTCCCCACCGTGATCGTCAGCGACCGGGTCGCTCCGGCGCTTCACGGCATCGCCGTCGGGTGGCTCCGCACGCTGGCCGACACTGGCATGATCCTGGGTCCCCTGGTGATGGGCATGCTGGCCGATGCCGCGAGCCTCACCGCCCCATTCGTGTGTGCCGCCGTTTTGGTGTCTGTTCTCGCGTTGCCTTGCTACCGCCTGGCTCCCGCTCCAGCGACCGCCTGATGACGGCGGCGCCGCCGGATACCGATCCGCCGAGACGGATCCTCATCATGACCGCGCATCCCGACGACGCCGACATCATGGCGGGCGGGACCGTGGCCCGATGGCTGGATGAAGGGCACGAGGTCGGCTACGTGATCTTCACTCGCGGCGACAAGGGTCACGACGATCCGGCAATGACACCAGACGCGGTCGCCGCGTTGCGGGAAGCCGAGCAGCGGGCTGCCGCCGCGACCCTCGGTGTGTCACGGGTGACCTTCCTCCACTTCAACGACGGCGAACTGGCCTGGGCCGGGCCGACGCTCGCCGAGGTAGCGACCCGGCTCATCCGGGCGGAACGCCCGCATACCGTCGTCACTCACGATCCCTACGCCGGGGCGCCGGGCTACCGTGTGCCGCAACTCCACCCTGATCATCGGGCCGTCGGGGCGGCGGTCGTCGACGCGTGCTACTTCCGGGCCCCCGGTCCGCTCTACTACCCTGCCCACAGCACCGAGGGGCTCGCTCCTCACCGTGTTCGCGAGATTCTCTTGATGATGAGCGACCACACTGACCATGCCGTGGACATCGGCTCCACATTCGCCCGGAAAGTCCAGGCAGTACGTGCTCACACCAGCCAATTCGGCAAGCATTCCGATCTAGAGGGGTTTCTGCGCGGCCTGGCGACCCGCGCAGGTGCGTCGGCCGGTCTGCCGCTCGCCGAGAGCTTCAAGCGGCTTACTCTGTCGTAAACTATTCTTGATTCCCGTCCGTGAGAAACGATGATGGCGCAAAAAGGGCGCCGACCGGCGGTCTGATGGCGCGCACGTCGCCCCTATGCAGGCGAGACCGCGGACGTGCCGCCTGGCTCGGCCATGACGCACGCCACCACCACTCCTGAAACCAACGTGAGGCCGGCGACCAGATGAATGGCCGCGCCGAGGCCGACGGTGTCCGCGACGATGCCGGAGAGCAAGGCGCCTATGGCGTAACCCGAGTCACGCCAGAAGCGGTAGACGCCGAGGCTGGTCGCCCGTGACGTGGGGTGGGTATGGTCGGTGATCGCCGCCAGGAGCGTCGGATATACCATCGCTGTGCCGAGCCCCTGAAGAGCCGCGCCAGCAAGCCAACTCGGATAGCTGGGGACCATCACGGTCAGCCAGATGCCGCCGGCCTGCACGATCATGCCGCTTGCGATAAGGCCTTTCCGGCCCCAGCGGTCGGACAGCGGCCCCGTCGCGATTTGCAGGACGCCCCAAACGCCCGGATACACGGCTTTGATCACACCGATGGCTTCGACGCCGAGACCGAAGGCGCCGAAGAATAGCGGGTAGAGTCCCCACGACATCCCGTCGTTCAGGTTGTTGACAAGCCCTGCCTGACACGCGGCGAACAGGCTCGCGTTCCCGATGGTGGTGACGAAGAAAACGTGGCCCAGGCTGGCGGTGGCCATCGGCGCGGCGTGTTCGCGTGCCTCGACGTGCGTGTGACCCAGCGTCTCGCGGACGAACAGCGCCGAGAGCGCCAGGCCGATGACTGCGATGGCAATGCCCAGATAGAACGGCTGCGGTCGCAAGGCGTAGTGGCCGGCGATGTACCCGGTGGCCCAAGACATCGCGCCGACAGCGAAGTATCCCGCGAACTCGTTGAGGCCGAGAGCGAGTCCGCGGCGTTTGGGACCGACGAGGTCCACTTTCATGATGACCGTCATCGACCACGCGAGCGCCTGGTTCGCGCCAAGGAAGACGTTGGCAAGGTCGATCCACCACCACGACGGCGCATAGATGATGAGGAACGGCACGGGTAAGGCGAACAGCCAGCCGGCGATCAAGATCGGCTTGCGCCCGACCCGCTCGGACATCCTCGCGGCGACCAGGTTGAGAACGGCCTTCGTGATGCCAAAGCTGACGATGAACGACGTGATCGCCGTCTTGGAGGTGAGACCGAACTCGCGCTCCCCGAGCAAGGGAAGCACCGTACGCTCGAGCCCGACCATGCCGCCGACGAAGGCATTGATCAGCACGAGAAGTGCGAACTGCGGCAAGTTCTCGCGCAGCCCCAGTCGCGGCGGCGTCACGCCCCCAGACCGAGGTTGATCCGGCGGTTCTCGCCGAACTGCGGCGGCTGCGGTGGTAGATCGCTCAGGACGAACTGGACGAAGTCGTGCCGCCGGGCGTGCTGGAGCGCCGGATTGAAACGACGCTCGAAGCCGATCGTGGACCCCGGCTTGCCGCTGAGGCCCTTGCCGCACGCCGCGCCGCCGAAATGCGCCGGATAGATCTCCAGATGATCCGGGAGCGTGAGCAGGCGGCCGTTCAGGCTGTCATAGAGCTGTTCAGCCAGGCGTTGCTCGGCGCCGCTGCCGAAGAGGTCGGGACGCCCAACGCCGCCGGAGAACAACGTATCGCCGGTCAGGACGAACCAGGGCTCGTTCGCGCGGGACCGGTCGGTGACGAGCAGTGAGACGCTATCGGGGGTGTGACCGGGCGTTGCCAGCACCTCGATGCGGACGTTGCCCAGCTCGTGTACCTCTTCATCGGTGAGGTCGGCGTGCGGAAAGCGGAGGTCGGCGGCCTCGTGGATCATGATCGGTGCGCCGGTCTCCTCGGCGAGCCGGCGGGCGCCCGAAAGATGATCCGCCTGGACGTGCGTCTCGAAGATGTGCGAGATCCGCATGTTCTTCTGTGCGGCTGCTTCGAGATAGGGCTCGATGTCGTGCTGTGGATCCACCACAGCGCAGCTGGCTGCGCCGCTTCAGCCGAGGACGTAACTGGCGCAGCCGGTTTTCGGCGAGAGGAAATGGCGAAACACCATGGGACACCTCCTGGCCCTTGTGATACGCCCGCGACCGGTATAGGGTCCAATACGTCGTTCTGATGGAAAGTATCGGAGAAGACCTATGACGATCCGCCAGCTCGAGGTCTTTCTCGCCGTCGCTCGTGCCCAGAGCTTCAGTCGCGCCGCCCAGCAGATCCATCTGTCCCAGCCGACGATGTCCGAGCACACGCGGGAGCTCGAGGACGAGTTGGGGGTTCGGCTGTTCGTCCGCCGGAACCGGTCGGTCGTGTTGACCGAGGCGGGCCGGGTCTTCGAGGACTATGCGACCCGGGTGGTCGCAACCCTGGCGGCCGGCCGACAGGCGATCGCCGAGCTGGACGGCCTCCAGCGGGGCGCTCTGGCGATCGGCGCCAGCACCACGCCGGGGACGTACGTGCTACCTCCGTTCATCGCTCGCTTTCGGCAGCAGTATCCCGGAATAAGCGTGTCGCTTCGGATCGCGAACTCGCGCCAGGTGGAACTCGCCGTCCGCCATGGCGAGGTCGACGTCGCAGTCATCGGCGGCCACATGCTGGGGCCGAGTGAACGGTGTGTCGCCGCCAAAATCGTCGACGAGCTCCAGCTGGTCGTGCCATCGAACTATCCGATCGGGCAGACGATCTCCCGCGCGAAGCTCGCCGGTGAGCCCTTGCTCATCCGCGAGGAAGGCTCGTCAACGCGTCAGGTGATCGAGCGGGCACTGCGTCAGGCGGGCGTCGCCTTCCAGCCGGCGATGGAGCTGGACCACACTGAGACGATCAAGCGTGCCGTCATGGCGGGGCTCGGCGTGGCCTTCGTGTCACGCTACGCCGTGGAGGATGAGGTTCGCGCCGGTCGACTGCGTACTGTCGCGGTCGAGCGACTCGCGATCCGGCGGCACTTCCACGTCATCCACGATGAGCGGCGGCCACTGAGCGCCAGCGCGCGCGCGTTCGTGGCGTTCCTGACAACGAGCAACGGGCAGTCGGTTCCGCCGAAGCGAGTCTTACCGGATGAGGTTCGACAGAAGTCATCGCGACGCGACACTGGCCGGCCCGATTGAATCAGGTCAACGAGGATATTCCCCTCTTCTTCTTCAGGAACGCCGTATCGGCATCTTCCGCGATGCGGACCTGGTTGCCCTGCAGGTCCCCGATTTATCACACCCCTGAGTAGCCGTGGTCCTCGAGGCGACGAGCCCCGCGGTCACGACGGGCCAAGGTGAAGCGCCGGGTAGCCACGCGACGACGACGAACGCGCCAGTAGCGCCTGTTTTGAGAACACTCCTGGCACATCGCCTCTAGAGAGCGCGCTCACCTTGACCATGGTTTCACGCTCCGGCCACGGGCTGCGGGGATCGCGACAAGCGTTCAGCCTATGACGCCGCGGGCCACGAGCAGCATGCCAGCGGCGACGAGCACCACGCCCGCGAGACGGCCCACCAAGTCGCCCCGCGGCACCACCTTCTCCACCAGCACGGCCACCGCGATGGCGGCGACCCAGAGAAGATTCATGACGCCCGCCACGAACAGGAGCGCCATGAGCGCCCAGCAGCAACCGAGGCAGTAAAGGCCGTGGCGCAAGCCCATCACGAACGCCCCGGCTCGGCCCTCGCGCCAGTCGGTCATCAGGAAAGACAACGGTGAGCGGCAGGCGGCGAGGCACGCGCGCTTGAGCGGCGTCCACTGGAACACGCCGGCAGCGACGAGCAGACCGCCGGCGAGCAGCGGGCTCGTGGCCGCCATCGCCGGCGACAGTAGCGCGGCGGCGTGGAGACCGGCTTGCGCGAGCGCCGCGACAACGCTGTAGATCGTCCAGACCACGAGGTAGCCGAGGATGAAGATCGCCGTCGGTACCGCCGGGCGACCTTCCGCGGTGCGGCGTCGATGGATGGTCGCGAACATGAGGATCATCGGGGCCGCGGCGGGCGTCATCATGGCAATCATCATCACGCCCCACATGACGACGAGCACGCCGACCTCTACCCAGCTCCAGGCATACAACGCGGGCATGGCCATGGCCATGCCCGGCATCGTCGGCATGTCGGGCATGGCCATGGCCGACATCGCGGAGGCGAGATGAAGGAGATAGAGCCAGGCGGCGACGATCAGTACCGCCAGCGCCGTGCCGACGACGACACGGTCGCGGCGGAGCAGCGTTTCGAGCGCCGCATCCCTCATCGCGCGTGCGCCGGCGGCGTCAGGCGGCGTTCGACCAGTCGTACTGGTAGTAGATGAAGTTCGTCTTGTTGAACTCGACGGAGAGGCCGGCTGCCGAGGCGCGGAACGAGCCCTGTCCCGCCTCGCCCTTCTTCCAGATGAAGCCGGTCGGCAGGTCGACGTTGACGATGTGGTCCTCGCCCGAGACCGGGTCCTTCAAAGCCTCGCCGCGCCCCTCGCCCACGCCGTCGATGCGGAACGTGCTCTTGCGTCCACTGCCCTCGATAGTGATCTTCGCCTTCATGAGACCGGCGACCTGGAAGGTGGGTCCAAGTAGCTCCCACGGCAGTCCGCCGAGTTGGCCGGTGAAGATCTGGGAGAGCGCCTCGATCTGCTTGTCGGTGGTGGCGGGCTCGACGATGAAGGCGGCCTTGCCGTTGCCCTCATGGATGGCCTTGGGCCACACGAAGATCCCGGCGCCCTTCAGGCCGCCGAGGTCAGTGTCGCCGCAGCGCCCCTTCGTGACCGAGAAGCCGACGAGTGCGCGGCAGCTGCCGTCCTTCGAGTTCGGGAAGCCGCCGAAGTTGCAGCCACAGCCGAAATCGCAGTTGCAGAATTCGTACCCCTGGCCGCTCATCTGCCAACTGGTTTTCGTCGCAATCGCCATGGGCCACCTCCCGTGAACGGGTTCTAAGTAAAGAATTGGCCACAATTTACTCTGCTGCCATCGCGTGTCAAGGCGTACGCGAAGGCCTCCACTCCTGTCGTCAGGTTGCCGACGAGGTGGCACGGGTGGGGCGCTGAATAGGCGGTGGCGTGCTGATGGGCCTCGGCGTGTGGCTGCACGTCAGCGAACGTCACGCGCACGAGCACGTGCACGACGAGCTCGCCCACGAGCATCTCCATCGGCACGATCAGCACCACGAGCATGAGCACCAGGCGGCGACCCCCGCCGGCGAGCCCCACTCGCACTGGCACGTGCACGCCGGGGTGCGACACAGCCATCCGCACTATCCCGACCCACATCATCGACATCGACATTGAGCCTGTGCCGAAGCAGGTCAATCAGTCCTGGGCCAGCAGTTGCCTCGATCATGCAGCGACGGATATACTGACGTCACGTCATGCGAACCAGGTCTATCATGCGAGCCGGACGCCAGATGATCTGGTGGCTGTTGATCGTGGCCGTTGCGCTGATCCCCGCCGTGGAGTTCGTGTTGATGGAAGCTCCGGCGTGGCGCACGAGGGACAGCACGCACACGCCAGCCCCGGTCTCGTGGGGGAAACCCGGCCGACCTTCATAGCAACGCTCGGGTCCGCGGTCCCGCTCGCACCTGACTCTCGCACGGCCAGCGTCACCAGCTCCCCGTTCGTGCCGCCGCGTTCCTGAGCAGCTTCGCCGCACTCGTCGTCCAGTAGACCCAGAGCCGATTCCGGGATCCGTTCGCCGATGCGACAGCGCTCGCCCTCGCGTTGATCGCGATCTGGTTCGCCGCCAAGCCGGCGACACCAGGAAAGTCGTATGGCTACTATCGCGTCGAGACCCTGGCCGCGCTCGTGAACGCCGTGGTGCTCCTTGGCATCTCGGCGGCGGCCGCCAACCTCGTCGTGGCGGGGTCGCGCGATGTCACTTCGCAGTCGTGATGGTCGTCGCCCGCAGGGAGCCGTCCCGGTAGAGCGCCTCGATGACCGGGCAGTGAGTCCGCTTGCCGGACGCGCATCTCGCGATCGTGGCCCTCAACACGCGCTCCATCCGCCGAAGGTCGGCAATCTTCGCCCGCACATCCGTGAGGTGTGCGTTCGCCACGACTCGAACCTCGTCGCACGGGCGCTGGTGCTCGTCCGCGAGCCGGAGCAGCGTGCGGACCTCCCCGACGGAGAAGCCGAGCGCGCGGGCGCGGCGAATGAAGTTCAATCGCTTCAGGTGGGGGGTGCCGTACAGCCGGTAGCCGCCTGCGCTGCGAGGCGGAGCGGGCAGCAATCCCACCCGCTCGTAGTAGCGGATCGTCTCGATGTTGGTGCCCGTGTGCTTCGACAGCCCCCCGATGGCGATCCGGCCCGCTCCATCCATGACCGTACCCTCCACGAAATAGCGCTTGAGTCTGGAGTTAGTACAGACTCTACCCTCAACTCCGGTGAGAGAGGAGGCCGATCGTGGCAAACCTCGTGATCATGACGGCTGACGAACTGAAGGCACTCGATCCGCTCGAGCGGCAGGCCGCTCGCCGGGCGGCTCGCCGGCGGCCTCTTGTCCGCCTCATCCTCGGGACGTTCCTCCAACGAGGCGGGCCCATCGCTGTCGGGGACATCATCGCCGGCTCGCCTGAGGCTCCTGCGGAGGCACTCCACGATGCCCTCGTCGCACTCGATGATGATGACGTGATCCGTGTCCGCGCTGGTCAGATCGACATCGCCTACCCGTTCTCAGCCGCGCCAACGCCGTTTCGAGTGCGGCTCTCGGGCGGGCGCGACCGCTACGCCTGCTGCGCGATGGACGCCCTGGGGATGGCGCCCATGGTCGGAGAGGCCATCGAGATCCGGTCGCCGTGCCATCACTGCGGCGCTCCGCTGGAGTTCTCCGCGACGCCGGGGGGGCCGGGGCCGGACGCCGATGGCGTGATGGTCTGGTTCGGCAAGCGAGGCGACGAGCGGTGCAAGGTCGCCGACTCGCTCTGAACCACGATCAACTTCTTCCGGTCGGAAGAACACCTGAGCGCGTGGCGAGACGCGAACCCGGCAGCTGAGGGCGCTGGAGCAATCGTCGCTGAGGCGTTCAAACTCGGCCACTGGGTCTTCGGTGGCCTGCTCACGGGAGACTGATGTGGCGACTCGGCAGATCACCGTCTACTGGTCCTCGACCTGACAATCTTGTCACGCGGCGAAAGAGTTCCTTTCGTCCCATGGCATCGAGTTCACGGCGAAGAACGTGGCGGACGACACGGCGGCCCGCGAGGAGCTGATCGCCCGAACAGGGCGGATGGCGGTTCCAGTCATCACGGTGGACGACCAGGTTGTCGTCGGCTTCGATCGGGGGCGATTGCAGCGGCTGTTGGGGATCGCTGATGCGCGTCGTCCGCTGCCCTGACTGCGGCGCGCCTGTCGAGTTGCCCGAAGGAACGCGCTCGGGCGACTCGGTGGAGTGCCCGAACTGCGCGGGGCACGCCCTGCGCGTTCATGAATCCGCCGGCCGCTGGTCCGCGACGCTCGCCGACCGGGTCAGTTGCCCAGAATGCGATGAGGTCATGCCACTCCCCGACGACGTGAAGCCCGGAGACACCGTTCGATGCTGCGGGCGCACGTACCGTCTGACGTTCGAGTACGGGGCGTATGCCGCAGACGAAGCGTAGGAAGACACCATGACGTGCGGTGCTCAGCGTGTAACGCAGCGAAAGTATTAGCGCGCGCCGGAGAAGGCCTGTAAGCCGGGTTCTGTCTCCCGGGCTTGCGCCCGGGCGACGATCATTTCTCTAGGACGCCGGTTACCCGGCGTCTCCAGCGGCCTGACCCGAGAGCCACGGGCGGGCCACCCGAACGCTCTCCTATTCGGCCTTGCTCCAGGTGGGGTTTGCCGAGCCGGCCCGGTCACCCGTGCCGCTGGTGAGCTCTTACCTCACCGTTTCACCCTTACCGCCCTTGCGGGCGGCGGTCTCTTTTCTGTGGCACTTTCCGTGGGGTTGCCCCCCCTGGGAGTTACCCAGCACCCTGCCCTATGGAGCCCGGACTTTCCTCCCGCCACGTTGCCATGGCCGGCGATCGCCCAGCCTTCTCCGACGCGCTCTCGAATTATACCCCCCCGGAGGAGGCCACGAGCCGGGCGCTGTCCCAGCGCCAGAGCGGCCGGCCCGGGCCCAGGTGGACGCCGCCGAGCCAGGTGTCGAGCGGCTGGATGCCGAGCCAGTCCTCCTCGCCGGCCGCGACGGCGCGGCCACGCGCCGTGATCGCCAGCTCGTCGCCGTCGCGGCTCACGAGCGGCGCCAGCCCGCGCAGGCACGCGGCGAACTGCACGTCGCCCATGCCGTGGTGGCGCCCACGCCCGTCCGTGCTGACCTGGCGGAACAGCGCGGCGAAGTCCTGCGGGCCTCGGTGCAGCACGTCGAGCGCGGCGGATTCGAGCTCGCTCAGACCGGTCGCCACCGAGGGAAATCGCCCGAGGTGGCAGCGGAAGGCAGCCTCCACGAAGGGCAGCGTCTCGCCGCCCACGCACGCGGCGGTCGCGACGGGGTCGGGGCCGGCGTAGGCCGTCCACGCCTGCGCGCCGAGCGCTCGCATCGGCTCCGTCACCGGCCGGCGCTCGGAGAACAGCGCGGCGAGCTGCGCGGGCTGCATGGCGCCGAGACCCTTGATCTCGCCGTCGCAGGCCGGGTAGACGAGCGAGAGCCTGGTCGCCGGCGCCTGGCGCGCGAGTCGATCGAGCAGCGACCACAGCGTGACGGCACAGAAGAGATCCTGCTCGAACCACAGGATGATCTCGTCCTGCCCGTGCGCGGCGACCAGACCCGCCGTCTGCTCCTCGACCCCGCGGACGTAGGCCGCGCCGTCGAGCCCCAGCCGCTTGGCCAGGTACGCGGCGCGCTCGGCCAGTGACACGTCGGCGGCCACGGGGCCTTCGACGAGGATGTCGCGCCACACGAGTCGGTCGCCGGGGAGTCCGGCACTGGCGAAGACGGTGGCGGTGGCGTCGCCGTTCAGGACGTGCAGCACGCCTGAAGCCTACTCCTCGGGCGCCCGCCTCCGCGCCAGCAGCTCGTCGCGCTTGGCCGTCACCTGGCGCACGAGGTCGGGATACGACGAGCGGCGGATGATGCGATCGAACTGGGCGCGGTAGTTGCCGGTGAGGCTCACGCCCCCGATCGCCACGTCGTGGACCAGCCAGCGATCCCCGCGCCGCACGAGCCGAGCGTCCACGACCACCTCGCGGTTCTTCGTGCCGAGGAGCCGGGCGCGGACCTCGGCGCGGTCACCCTCGACGATCTCGCCGACGTAGCGGATCTTCACACCGCCGATCCCGTCGACCTGTGAGAGGTACGTGGCCTCGAGCAGCTCGGCGAAGAGGCGCGTGAACTCGTCCTGCTCGGCCGGGGTGCGCGCGGCCCAGTGACGGCCCAGCGCCTCGCGGGCGGCCTCGGGAGCACCGAAGATCTGCAGCGCCATGCGGGCCACGGCGGCCTGCAGGGCGCCCAGCGTGTCCTTCTCGCGGACGGTCACGTCGCGGATGAGGCGGACGACCTCCTCGGTGTACTGCTGCATGTCCTCGGTGGGCGATTGCGCGTGCCCGGGGACGGCGGCGAGGAGCGCGATGACGACGGCCACGGCGCTGACGGGCACACGCCCGCCCCGGCGGCTCACGGGCGGCGCGGCGGGACCTTGGCGAGGGGCAGCACGCCCTCCATCTCGCCCTTCATCACCGGGTGCTGATTGCCCCCCACCGACCGCGACTTCTGCCCGACCTGCTGCTCGACGTACTCGTACAATTCTTGAAGACTCACGATGCCGTCGCGGTTGCCGTCGGCCGCGCCCTGCAGGCCCTGCACGAGGTAGTAGGTGAAGATGCCGTGGCCGAGCTCGGTCAGCTCGATCGACACCTCCGTCGGTCGGGAGGCGGTGATGATCGCCCGGCCCCGGGAGCGGGTGAGGCGCTCCAGGAAGAGGTCGTCGACGGTGCCGGCGCGCGTCTTCAGCGAGGCGAAGGTGCGGCCGCCGGCCGCACCGCTGTAGCAGGCGTCCAGGAAGGCCACCACGCGCTCGGCCTCGATGCGTTCGAAGATCGTCTTGATCTCGTCCATCGGCAACGCCGTCGAGTACAGATCGTCGGGGTCCGCGTCGACCGGGATGAGGTACTTGGCGAGGCCGTCGCGCTCGGCGCCGCGCAGGTCGGCCTCGGGCGCGCCGTGGCCGGCGAAGAAGATCACGACCGTGTCGTCCTTGCGGGCCGAGCGGGCCAGGAAGGTGCCCAGCGCCCACCGGATGTTGCGCAGGGTGGGCTTGCGCTCGGCGTTGTCGGTCAGCAGGACCACGTGGTCCTTCCGGAAGCCGCCCGGCCCGGTCAGGGTGCGATAGATCGCCTCGGCGTCGGGGACCGCGTAGCGCAGGCGGGGGATCGCCGCGCTGTGGTATTGCCCGGCGCCGATGACCACCGCCCACTGCTCGCGGGTGACCGCCGCCGGCGGTGCCACCGGCCCGGTGGAGGACGGCGTGAAGACCACCGTGCGCACGTCCTGGCGCACGGTGCCGTCGGGTTCGGCGGCGGTGAGGATGAGCGTGTTGGAGCCGGCCACGAACGTGACCGGCACGCTGACGACGACGGAGCGCGGCGCCCCGCTCTCGCTCTGCCGGTGCACCTCGGCGCCATTGAGGGTCACCACGACGCGGGCGATCCCCTTGCTGGAGCTGGCGGTGCCGGTGACGATGAGCGAGGGATCGCGGACGTCGGCCTGATCCGAGGGGTTGCGGAAGGTCACGGCCAGCGGCTCCAGCTTCTCGGGGGGACCGGCGGTGGCGGTGGCGACCCGCTTGTACGCGAGCTGGCGGTCCTTGGCCTCGAAGGCGAACCGGTACACGCCGCGCAGGGCGTCGTCGGTGTGCAGGGTCAGCGTCGCCCGCGAGGCGAACGAGGTGTTGTAGCGGACGACGACGCGGTCCTGAGCGGTCTCGATCGTGACGGGCACCGGTGTCAGGTCGGCCTCGGAGACGCCGGACCGCGCCGTGACCACCCACGCGTCGCCCTCGCGCTTCACGGAGTCGATCACGAGCAGCCGGGCGGAGACCGTGAAGTCGAGCTCGCCCTCCCAGCGGCCGATCAGCAGCTTCGGCAGCGCGGTGGCGAGATCGGCCGTGGCCGACGGCGCCAGCGGTGGCCCGGCCGCGACCACCGTCGCCTCGGAACGCGTGGAGGCCGAGCGCGTTGCCGCCGGCGGCGCCGCCGCGGCCCGGCTGACCCGGTCGAGCGCTGTCGACGGCGCCGGCTCACCACCGCGCGCCACCCGCTTGAGCTCGATCGGACGGTCCTGCGTCTCGGTGGGCAGGCGGAAGGTCCCGCGAAGCAGGGTGTCACTGTGCAGCGTGAGCCGGACCGCGGAGGCCAGCGGCGTGACGAACCGCAACGTGAGCGTCCCGCCGCTCTCCTCCACGACGCCGACAACGCTATTGAGGTAGAGCCCGCTGGTGCCGTACTCGAGCTGGGCGACCCAGGCCTCGTTCTTGCGGCTCACGCCGTGGACGAGCAGGGTCCGGTCCGGGAAGGTGAGGTCGACTTCGCCCTCCCACCGGCCGACGAAGCGGGCGGGATCGGTGGCCGGGAGGGCCGGCGCCGGCGCCCGGACGACGTCGGACAGGGTGGCGCAACCGGTCACCAGCCATGCGAGCAACAGGGCGCGGCCGTAGCGCACGCGGAGCCTCACGCTGCGATTCTACGTCGACGGGGTCTCCGGCCGGGAGGACTCCCTCAGCCGCGCGGCGGCAGCGTGGCGATGGCGCCGCGGGCCAGCGCGTCGACGCGATCGTTCATCACGTCGCCACTGTGGCCGCGCACCTTGTGCCAGGCCACGTCGTGGCGGCGCACCTGGGCCAGCAGGCGCTCCCAGAGGTCGCGGTTGGTGACCGGCTTCTTGCCGGCGCCGAGCCAGCCGTTCTTCTCCCAGCGCTCCCACCAGCGCTGTTCGAAGCAGTTCATGACGTAGGCGCTGTCGGTGTAGACGTGGACGCGGCGACGGTCGGGGATGGCGGCGAGGCCCTCGATGGTGGCCATCAGCTCCATGCGCTGATTGGTCGTGTGCGGCTCAGCCCCGGAGACGACGCGCTCGGCACCGTTCTCGATGATGATCGCCGCCCACCCGCCCGGTCCGGGATTGCCGCTGCAGGCACCGTCCGTGTAGATCGTGACGTCGGTCAACGGGAGGTTCGAGGAGTGGTTCGTCACTCCTGCCAGTACAGATAGCGGCCGCAGCTCTCGCAGCGCATCATGGCCGTGATGGCCGAGCGCAGCTCCTGGATGGCCTGCGGCCGGATCGACACGCGGCAGCCGCCGCAGAAGGCCGAGACGTTCACCGCCGCCACCGCCACGCCGTTGCGCGCACGCAGCAGCCGGTCGTAGTCGGACAACAACCCGGGCGGGATGTCCTTGGCGCGGCCGTTGCGCTCGCTCCGCACGCCGCCCAGCTCTTCCTCCACCGCCGCCAGCTTCTTGCGGACGACCGCCTCGTCCTGGGTCGCCTGCTCCTGGCGCGTCGTGAAACGGGTCTCGGCCTCGCGGATCTCGACGCTGAGCCGTTCCTGCAGCTCCATCAGCGCGAGGATCTCCTCCTCGGCCTTGGCCTTTTCCTGCTTGGACTCCTCGATCTCGAGCAACGCGGCGGAGTACTCCTTGTTCGTCTTCACCTCGTACAGTCGCGCCTCCTGCTTGGAGCGCTTGGCGCTGATGACCTCGAGGTCCCTTTCCTTCGCGCGCAGCTCCTTGCGGGTGGCGTCGAGGCGGGTCTTGATAGTCTCGACCTGTTTCTTGGCTTCGGCGAGGGAGGTCTGGATGCTCTCGATCTGCTTGGGCAGCCGTACCGCTTCCGCGTCGAGCGCGGCGATCCGCGCGTCGTACCCCTGGAGCTCGATCAGTGTTTGCAGTTGAGGATCCACGTGCTCTCCATTGTGTCGTTCGTCACATCACGGTTGCCCAGAAACCGGAAACGGTAGAACGAAGGAAAGACCGAACGGCCGGAAGACCGGAAGACCGAACGAAGAGATGAGCGAAGGACCGGACGAACGGATGAACGGAAAACCGAGCGAAAGGATGACCGGAAGACCGAACGCTCGAACCGGTAGACCAGGCCTGCGGAGCCATCACTCTCTATTGCGGCCCACCCACGTTTCAACCCGTGCAAACGCTCCGATACAGTGGTGGGCCCACCTGGACTCGAACCAAGACCTAACCGGTTATGAGCCGGCTGCTCTGCCATTGAGCTATGGGCCCCGATCACCATGGTAGTTCAGGATTCAAGGAAGCTCCGGAGCTTCTTGGAGCGGGACGGGTGACGGAGCTTGCGCAGGGCCTTGGCCTCGATCTGCCGGATGCGCTCGCGGGTGACGGCGAAGTCCTGGCCGACCTCCTCGAGCGTGTGCTCGCAGCCATCGGAGAGGCCGAAGCGCAGGCGCAGCACCTTCTCCTCGCGCGGCGTCAGCGAGTTGAGCACCTTGTTGGTCTGCTCGCGCAGCGACAGGCTGATGATCGACTCCACCGGCGACACCACCTGCTTGTCTTCGATGAAATCGCCCAGGTGGCTGTCTTCCTCCTCGCCGATCGGCGTCTCCAGCGAGATGGGCTCCTGGGCGATCTTGAGGACCTTGCGCACCTTGTCGACCGGCACCTCCATCTTGGCCGCGATTTCTTCCGGCGTCGGCTCGCGGCCCAGCTCCTGGACGAGCTGGCGGGAGGTGCGGATCAGCTTGTTGATCGTCTCGATCATGTGCACGGGGATGCGGATCGTGCGGGCCTGGTCGGCGATGGCTCTGGTAATAGCCTGGCGGATCCACCACGTCGCGTACGTCGAGAACTTGTAACCTCGCCGATACTCGAACTTGTCCACGGCTTTCATCAAGCCGATATTGCCCTCCTGGATCAGATCCAGGAATTGCAGTCCCCGATTCGTATATTTCTTCGCGATCGAAATGACCAATCTGAGGTTGGCCTCGACCATCTCCTTCTTGGCGATGGCGGCCTTGCGCTGGCCCTCCTTGATGATCGCCATGACCCGCTTGATCTCGTCGGCGCGCGCGTTGGCCCGGACCTCGGCGGCCTTGATCTCCTGCTGAGCCACCCAGATCTGCTGCGTCTTGGGGCTGGTGAACTTCTTGGCCGCCCGGAGGTGCAGGTCGCCGACGCCGGCATTGCCGTTGGTTCCCTGGGCGGAGGCGGGGTCGCGGAAGGACACGTAGATGAGGTTCTGGACCTCCTCGGCCGACGGCCGGCGGCCGTTGGTCCAGAGCTGGATCACCCGCTCGGCGCGCTCGATGTCGTCGAGCAGGTCACGCAGGCGCTGCACGAGCCCGCGGCGCGCGGGGTCGGAGTCCTCGCGGTCGATGATCTGGTTGCCGATGTTGAGCGCGCGCAGCTTCTCGAGGACCTTCTGCTGCCGCTGCTGGGCCTGGTGCTCGAACTTCTTCCAGGCCGGCTCCTTGACCTTGCCGCGCGCCTTGCGCTTGGCCTTGCCGGCCGCGGTGCCGCGCATCTTGCGGACCTTGTCGAGGAGCTGGTCGCGCTCGCGCAGGAGCCGGTCGACGCCGCCGAAGGCGTTGACGACCTGCCGGGTGAGCGCGATCTCCTTCTCCTCGGTGAACTCCTCCTCGTTGACGTCCACGACCTCCTTCACGGAGGTGTCGCCGCCGCGCAGGGTGTCGCGCAGCTCGCGGAAGCGCTCCAGCGCGAGGTTGGTGGAGAGGATGGCGTTGGTGACCTGGTTCTTGCCTTCCTCGATTCGCTTGGCCAGCGCGATCTCACCCTCGCGGGTCAGCAGGGCGACGCGGCCCATCTCGCGCAGGTAGAGGCGCACCGGGTCCTCGGTGCGGCCGACCGGACCGGGCGAGAGGTCGATCGGTTCGGGGCCGTCGCCGTCGTCGTCCTCGACGGCCGCCGGGGCGGCCGCGCGCACCTCGGAGGGCAGGCGGCCCGCCTTGGCGGAGTCCACGACCTCGATGTCCATGGCCCCGAACATCATCATGATGTCGTCGAGTTGGTCGAGCGACACGATGTCCGACGGGAGGGCATCGTTCACCTCGTCATAGGTGAGATAGCCCTTCTGCTTGCCCATCGAGATCAGTCGGTCCAGCTCTTCCAGCTTCGGTTCCTCACTCATGCGGGTGGACTCCTTGCGGACCCGAGAGGTCCGGCTTCGACTCGACAGCCGGCACGTTGAGCGATTGGGGTGCTCCGCCGACCAACTCGTGCAACACCGCGCCTTGCTGCTGTAACTCCGCGACGAGGGTCGCGTCCATCGGCACCGCGCTCGATGCCCGCTGCTGCCCCTCGGCCACCGCCTGGCTGGCGGTGCGCAGCAGCCCGGCCGTGCGCGTGCGGGCCAGGCGGCGCCGGAACTGCTCGACCACGAGCTTCTCGTCCTCGAGCGGCCGCTCGTCGACGATGAGCGCCGACAGCGCGTGGCGGGCGGTATCGGAGGCGAGCTCGGTCATGAGCTGCTCCGGGGACGCCTCGGGCACGCGCACCAGCGCCTCCACGACCTCGCGCAGCCCGGCGTGGCTCACCTCGCCGAGATTCATCACCGGCAGCAGCGTCTGCCGGGCGTCGCGGGAGGCCAGCAGCAACCCGATCAGGTCGCGCTCGACCGCGCCGGGGGCCGGCGTGGCCGTCGCGGTGCCGGCGACAGCGGACGGCCGGCGCAGCGCGGCCTGCAACCGCTGGGCCTCGATCCACAGCTGGGTCGGGTCGACGCCCAGCTTGAGCGCGGCCTCGCGCGCGAGCGAGGTCGCCTCCTGGGCGTCGCCGACCTTGGCCAGCATGAGGGCCACGCGGGCGAAGGCGTTGACGCGGCCGCGCGGTCCCCCGGTAGCGGCCTCGCCGATCGAGCGGTCGAGCGCGTAGGCGAGCAGGCTGCGGGCGCCGGCGATGCGCTCGGTGAAGGCCGTCGCGCCCTCGGCGCGCAGGAATGTGTCGGGGTCGTGGCCGGCCGGCAGCAACGCGACCTTCACGCGCAAGGCCCCGGTCGCCTCGAAGGCGCCGGCCCGGTTCACGCCCCAGGCCATCCCGCTCCCGGTCGGCTCCAGCAGCTCCTCGGCGCGCTCGGCAGCCTTCTGACCGGCAGCGTCGGCGTCGAAGAACGTGATGACCTCGTCGCAGTAGCGACGCAGCACCCCGAGCTGGGCGCCGGTGAAGGCGGTGCCGAGCGCGGCCACCGTCTCGGTGAAGCCGTGCTGGTGGGCCATCAGGCAGTCGAAGTAGCCCTCGACGATGAGCGCGCGGTTGTGCTCACGGATCGTCTCGCGGGCGAGGTCGGCGGCGTAGAGCAGGTTGCCCTTGGTGTAGAGCGGCGTCTCCGGCGAGTTCAGGTACTTCGGCTGCTCGTCGCCGAAGGCGCGGCCGCCGAGCGCCACCACCCGGCCCTGCAAATCGCGGATCGGGAACAGCAGGCGGCCGCGGAAGCGATCGTAGGCGCCGGGCTTGTTCTCGCGGGCGATCCGCAGCCCGGCCGCCAGCAGCGTGTCGTCGGTGATCCCCGACGACTTCAGCGCGTCCGGCAGCGTCTCCCAGCCCTCGGGCGCCCAGCCGAGCCCGAAGCGCCGCGCGACCTCGGGCGCGACGCCGCGCTCGTCGAGGTACACTCGCGCGCGCTCACCGCCGGCCGACCACAGCCGCTCGGTGTAGAAGGATGCCGCCAGCTCCATCGCCCGGTACAGCTCCTCGCGTCCGGAGTCGCCCGGGTGCGACCCGCGCTCCTCGGGCAGCGCCACGCCGGCCTGTCGGGCCAGCGCGCGCACGGCCTCGGGGAACGACAGGCGGTCCTGGCGCATGAGGAAGCCGAAGACGTCGCCGCCGACGCCGCAGCCGAAGCAGTGGAAGATGCCCTTGCGGGGGTTGACCATGAACGACGGGGTCTTCTCGCCGTGGAACGGGCACAGGCCCTTGTAGTTCTGGCCGGCCTTGCGGAGGTTGACGAAGCGTCCGACCAGGTCGACGACATCCACGCCGGCCCGGATCTCGTCCAGGAGCGCCGTCGGATAGGACGCCATCAGGATACCTTCAGGGCGGCGACGGTGGCGCCCGCGCCGCCCTCGGCCGGCTCGCCGTCGCGGAACGAGGCCACCAGGGGATGACCGGCGAGCACGCCGCGCACCGCCTTGCGGAGCGCGCCGGTGCCCTTGCCGTGCACGAGCCGCACGTGGGCCACCCCGGCCATGAACGCGTCGTCGAGATATTTCTCCACCAGATCCTGCACCTCGTCGGTGGTGCGCCCGATCAGCATCAACTCCGGCGCGACGGAGCGGATCAGCGCGTCCGGCTGGCGATCGCGCGCCGGCGCGGGCTTGATGGCGGCGGCGTCGGTCGGCCGGAGGGCCGAGACGGGAACGCGCACGCTGATGGAGCCGGCGCGGACCGTCGCCGAGTCGCCGGCGATGGCGACGAGCTGGCCGCGGAGCCCGAGATGCTCGGCGGCGACCGCCATGCCGGGCGCCAGCGGCACCGTCTCCGCGCCGGGGGCGACGGGCGCGGGCACCACCCGGGCGCCCACCTCGCGCAGCCGGCGGCGGCTCTCGTCCAGCGCGGGGCGTGAGCGCTCGGGGCGCTTGAGCCGCTCCCACTCGGCGCTCACGGCGCGACGCACGTCGGTCAGCAGCGCGGCCGCCTCGGCCTTCGCCCGCTCGACGATCTCGCGGGCGCGGCCGGCAGCACTCGTCTCCGCTTCGCGCGCCGCCGTCAGGCGCGCGGTGCTCTCGCTCTCGCGCCGCTCCATCGCGATCGTGCGCTCGGCCTCGCAGCGCGTGGCTTCGTCGAGCCAGGCCAGGAGCTGGCTCATGCGGGCGGCGTCGGTCGAGCGGTGGCTTTGCGCGCGTGCGATCAGCTCGGGCGAGAGTCCGAGCCGGCCGGCGATGGCGAGCGCGTAGCTCTGGCCCGGCACGTCGTAGCGCAGCCGGAACGTCGGGGCCAGCGTGCGGGTGTCGAACTCGACGGAGGCGTTGCGGGCACGCGGCTCGGTGGAGGCGAAGGCGCGCAGCGGCTCCAGGTGCGTCGTCGCCGCGACCAGCGTGCCGCGGTCGGCCAGCGTCTCGAGGATCGCCCGGGCCAGCGCGGCACCTTCCTCGGGATCGGTGCCGGCGCCCAGCTCGTCGATCAGCACCAGCGAGCGAGCGTCGGCCTCGGCCAGCACCTCGCGGATCTGCTTCACGAAGGCGGAGAACGTCGAGAGGTTCTCGGCCACCGACTGCTCGTCGCCGATGATCGCGTACAGGCGCTCGAAGACCGGCAGCCGCGAGCCCTCGGCGGCCGGGACGTGGCAGCCGACCTGGGCCATCAGCGCGCACAGGGCCAGCGTCTTCAGCGCGATCGTCTTGCCGCCGGCGTTCGGCCCGGTGATCAGCAGCAACGGCCGGTCGGGCGACAGCTCGACGTCGACCGGCACCACCGTGCGGGCCGGGTCGCGCCACGCCTGAGCCAGCAGCACCGGGTGACGGGCGGCCCTCAGGGCGACGCGCCCCGTGAGGTCGATCACCGGGGCGCTGGCCTCCATGCGTACGGCGGCGTGGGCCCGCGCGAAGAGCCAGTCGAGCTCGCCGATCGCCGCCACGAGCTGCTCGAGGTCGGCCAGGCGCGTCCGCACGGCGGCGGTCAGCTCGGCCAGGATCCGGGCCGCCTCCTGCTCCTCCTCGCGGAGCGCCTGCACGAGGTCGTTGTTCGCCTCGACGAGGCTCTCCGGCTCCACGAAGATCGTCTGGCCGCTCTGCGAGCGGTCGTGCACGATCCCGCGCACGCGCTGGCGCGCCTCGGCCCGGACCGGCAGGACGTAGCGCCCGTGGCGCACGGTGACGAACCGATCGGCGAAGAGGCGGTCGCCCTCGGCCGCGAGCATGCGCTCGAGGTCGGCGACGATGCGGCGGCGCCGGTCGCGGATCTGCTGGCGGAGCTGGCGGAGTCGGGGGCTGGCGCGATCGGTGAGGCCGCCGTCGTCCTCGAGGGCGTGGCGGAGCAGGTCACGGAGCTCGACCAGCTTGGGCAGGCCGTCGGTGAGCCCGGCCACGGCCGCGGCGACCGGTCGAATGGCGCGGCCCCACGCCTGCACGCGGGGTCCGGCCTCGAGGGCGGGGATCAGCCGCGCCAGCTCGGCGCCCTCCAGCGCGCTGCCCTCGGCGGCGCAACGGGCGAGGACGGGCCGGATGTCGGGGATGCCGTCGAGCGGCGGCGCGCCCTCGGCGTCGAGCGCCAGGCGGGCCTCGCCCGTCAGCGCGATCGCGGATTGGACGGCGGCGACATCGACGAGGGGGCTGGCGGCCAGCGCCTGCTCCCGTCCCATGGCGGTCCGTCCTTCGCTGGCGAGAAGGGACCGAACCGAGTCCCACTCGGTTCCCCGGTCCCAGATACGGCCCGCCCCGGTGCTGCTGGGGTTAATCGGACGTCCGCTCCCGGCGCTTGGCCTTCTTGCGGGCGGCCAAGGCCTTGCGCTTGCGTCGAGCGCTCGGCTTTTCGTAATGCTGGCGCTTCTTGAACTCCGACAGGAGCCCGACCTTCTCGCACTGCTTCTTGAAGCGCTTCAGCGCGCTCTCGAAGGATTCGTCGGGCTCGACGATGACCTTGGCCAAGCGACTTTTCCCCTCCGGCATCCGAACGGATCGGTGGATAAACGTAAACTATATACCATGGGGGTCACCCCCCAGCAACGCGACCGCCGACGCGCGAGCGACCACGGCGCGCCCAGGCGCACGACAATCGACTGGGGGCCATGTCGGGGCCCCCAGTCCAATCAAGACAGCAGCGCGAGCACGCGCTGGGCGGCCTCGGCCACGGCGGCCTCCACCGTGGGCAGCTCGTCGGGCTCGAAGCCGGTCAGCACGTGGTCGGGCACGTCGGCCTTGTGCGGTGGCCGGCCGATGCCGACCTTGACCCGCCGGATGTCGGTGGTACCGAGGGCGGCGATCACCGAACGCACGCCGTTGTGGCCGCCGGCGCTGCCCTTCGTGCGCACGCGCACGGTGCCGAGCGGCAGGTCGATGTCGTCGTAGACGAGGATGAGGTCGTGGTGGTCGGCCCGGTGCTCCCTCAGCGCGCGGGCGACGACGGGGCCCGATTCGTTCATGAAGGCGCGGGGCTTGATCAGCGTGACGGTGTCGCCGCGCCAGCGTCCCGCGCACGCCGCCCAGCCGCCGTGGCGCTGCCAGGGGGCGTCGCGGAACGTCTCGCGGGCCAGGTGGTCGAGCACGCGCTGGCCCACGTTGTGACGGGTGTCCCGGTACTCCGAGCCCGGGTTGCCGAGCCCCACCACGACGTGGGCCATGCGACGCGGGCGCCGCTACTTGTCCTTCTCGGCCTTCTCGGGGCGCTTGCCCTTCTTGTCGTCGGCCGCCGCCTCTTCGCCTTCCTTGGTCTTGCGCTCGGTGAGGACTTCCGGCTCGGCGGTGACCGCCGCCGTCACCGCCGGCGTCACCTCTTCCTCGGCCATCGGCGGCGACACGGTCGCCACGGCCTGGCCGGGGTCGTTCAGGACGCGGACGCCCGGGGGCACGGTCAGGCTGGCGATGGTCAGCACGTCGCCGATGGCCAGCGCGGTCACGTCGGCGTCGATCTGCTCGGGGATCGCGGTCGGCAGGCAGGACACCGTGACCTCGTGGAGCACGAGGTTGAGGATGCCCTTCGTGTCCTTCACACCCACCGCCTCGCCGACCGGATGCACCGTCACGCGAACGGTGATCGGCTTGTCGGGCGAGACCTCCTGCAGGTCGACGTGGAGCAGGCGCTCGGTGACGGGATCGAACTGCATCGCCCGGATGATGGCCAGGCGGCTGCCGCCCTCGCCGTCCATCTTCAGCGTGAGGAGCTGGGTGGTGCCGGCGTGGCCGATCAGCATCCGGAGGACCGCCTTGGGATCGACGGTGACCGGCTCGGTCTTGGGACCGCCGTAGACGATCGCCGGGACCACGCCCTGGCGTCGCAGCCGCTTGGCGAGCTGCTTGCCGGTGCCCTCGCGGGGCTGGATGGTGAGCTCCTGCATTGGCATGTCGAAGACTCCTCTAGACGAACAGGGTCGAGACCGATTCTTCGTCGTGAATGCGGCGGATCGCCTCGCCGAGCAGCGGCGCCACCGTCAGCACCGTGAGGCGGGCGGCCGTGCGCTTGTCCGGCGTGAGCGGGATGGAGTTCGTGACGACGACTTCCTCGATGGGCGAGGCCTTGATGCGCTCGATGGCCGGGCCCGACAGCACCGGATGAACGCCGCAGGCCAGGATGCGACGGGCGCCCTCGCGCTTGACGGCGCCCACCGCCTGTACCAGCGTGCCGGCGGTGTCGATCATGTCGTCGATCACCACCGCGTCGCGGCCCTTGACGTCGCCGATGAGGTGCATGGCCACCGCCGAGTTGGGTCCCTCGCGGCGCTTGTCGATGATGGCCAGCCCCGCGCTGAGCCGCTTGGCGATGTGCCGCGCCCGTTCCACGCCGCCCGCGTCGGGCGCCACCACCACGGTGTCCTTGAGGTCTTTCTTCTCGAGGTAGTCGACCATCACCGGGTTCGCGAACAGGTGGTCGACCGGGATGTTGAAGAAGCCCTGGATCTGGCCGGCGTGCAGGTCGAGGGCGAGCACGCGGTCGACACCGGCCGCCTCCAGCAGGTCGGCCACGAGCTTGGCCGAGATGGGCACGCGCGGCTGCACCTTGCGGTCCTGGCGCGCGTAGCCGTAGTAGGACAGGACCGCGGTGATCCGGTGGGCCGACGCGCGCTTGAGCGCGTCGATCATGATCAGCAGCTCCATCAGGGTGTCGTTGACCGGCGGGCAGGTGGGCTGCACGACGAAGACGTCGGCGCCGCGGACGTTCTCGTTCATCTGCACGAACACCTCGCCGTCCGAGAACCGGGTGACCTCGGCGTCGGAGACCGGCAATCTCAGGTACTGGGCGATCTCGTCGGCCAGGGGGCGGTTCGCGTTCCCGGAGAAGAGCTTCAACTCATATGACATCGGTGCCTCGCTCTCGCTCACGGGCTGGTTGGGGCGGGAGGATTCGAACCTCCGAATACGGGAGCCAAAGTCCCGCGCCTTGCCGCTTGGCCACGCCCCATCGATCCCAGCCCCATGTATTATCGCGCTCCGTTGCCCCGGATTCGAATCGCCGGACCGCGCAGGGTCCGGACCGCCCAGCACTCCCACGAGCCGCGCGCGACCCGTGCGCGGATCTGCCGCGCCTGCTCGAACGACCGGGCCACCCCGAACACCGTGGGCCCGCTGCCCGACATGGCCGCGCCCAGCGCGCCGGCCGCCAGCAGCGCGGCCTGCATCTGGCCGATCTGCGGATACGCCGCCCGCGCCGCGATCTCGAGCCCATTGTAGAGGCTTCCGGCCACGCGGCCAGTCCGCCGGCTCTCGAGTGCGCCGGCGACGTCGTGGGCCCGGGCGCCGTCCGAGTACATCGCCGGCGTCAGACGCCCGTACATATCGGCCGTGCTGACCGCGAAGCGCGGGTTCACCAGCACGAGCGCCATCGCCGCACAGCCGAGCGGGGTCAGCTGCTCACCGCGTCCGGTACCAAGGGCAGCGCCGCCCCGCAGGAAGAACGGCACGTCCATCCCGAGCCCGATCGCCAGCTCGTCCAGGCGCTCGGCTGGCCAGCGCAATCCCCACAACCGGCTGAGTCCCACCAGGGCCGCGGCAGCGTCCGTCGAGCCGCCCCCCAGCCCGGCCGCCACGGGGATCCGCTTGTCGAGCGTGATCCGCGCCCCGCGGGTGATGCCGGCGGCCTCCCGCAGCGCCACGGCCGCGCGGTAGGCCAGGTTCCGCTCGTCGGAGGGGACGCCGGGAGCACTGGTACGGACCTCGAGCCCGTCCGCGTCCTCGAGCACCAGCCGGTCGGAGAGGTCCACGGTCTGCATGACCGTGACGATCTCGTGATAGCCGTCGGGCCGCCGGTTCAGGACCTCCAGGGCCAGATTGACCTTGGCTGCCGCGCTGAGCTCGAGCCGCCGGGCGTTTCCCGACCCCGTCGACAAAGCACCGAAGGCTAGCACGCGGGCCACGGAGCGTCAACGGATCGATTGTGTTTTCACGTCTTTGGGTAGCGCCAGAGCGAACCGATCGTCGCTCAATCCGACCCCGGTTGCCACGTTGCGGTAGCGCACGGTGCCCGTCACGTAGCGCTCGGCCGCGGCCAGGTCGAAGCCGGTCAGCCGGCCCTCGTCGTCCCGCAGATAGGTGACGGTCGCCGCCGCGCGCCCGCCCACGATCTGCAGCTGCCGCACGATCCCGGTCTGGAAGTCCATCCAGATGCGCTGCTCGCTGACCGACCCGACCAGCGAGAGCGACGGCCCCAGCGCGTCGGGGGGCATGATCTCCGCCAGGCGCAGGTCGCGCGGGGGCACGGCGTGGCCGGAGGCGACCGCCACGAGGTCGTGCGGCTCGAGCGGCAGACTGAGCAGGCGCGCGGTCGTCTCGGCGGTGGCCTCGCCGACCACCGCCTCGTTGGTGAGCGTGCTGAGGGCGGTGAGCTGCCCGCCGTGCACCACCGCGATGACGATAGGCTGGCCGAACGGCGACAGCGCCTCGAAGCGCACGCTGCCCGGCGCCTTGGCCAGGAGCACCCCGTTCAGCTGCTGGCGCTGGCCGCCCCGGTCGACCGTGATGTCGGCGAGCGCGCGCAGGTCGGTCACAGCATGCCAGCGCGTGACGAGCAGGTCGATCAAGCGTCGCGCCTCCTCGGACACCGACTGACGGGGGGGCGCCATCGCGATGGTGCAGCCGGCCGCCAGCCAGAACGCGAGGAAGGCGAGGAGGCTACTGCGTCGCCTTCGGACGCTCACTCTGGGCCCGCCGCAGGCGCGCGCGAACATCCTCCAGCTTCTTCTTGACGCCGTCGGCGGCGGGGTCGAGCTGCAGGGACTTCTCCCAGGCGGCGGCCGCGTCCTCGTCGAACCCGTTCTTGATGAGGGCGTCGCCGAGGTGCTCGAGGATCACCGGGTCTTCCTTGGCGCGGTCGGCGGCGCGCTTGAGCTCGCGCAGCGCCTCGGCGTAGCGACCCTGCTGGTAGTAGGCCCAGCCGAGGCTGTCGATGAAGTAGCCGTTCTCGGGCTCGAGCGACAGCGCCTTGTTGATCATGGTGACGGCCTCGTCGAGGTTCTTCCCCCTCTCGGCGTACATGTAGCCGACGTAGTTGTAGGCCTCGGCGTGCTTGGGATCGAGCGTGATGACGTGGCGGAACTGGCGCACCGCGTCCTCGAACTTCTGCTGCTTCTCGAGCACGACGCCGAGCTGGAAGTGCAGATCCTTCTGCTTCTCGTCCAGCGTCAGGCCTTCCTGCAGCGTCTGGGCCGCGCGGTCGTACTCCTTGGCCCGGAAGTAGGCGGTGCCGAGGTAGAGGAACAGCTCCGGCCGCTTGGGGTCGATGTTGACGGCCTCGCGCAGGAGCGCGATCGACTCGTCGTAGCGCTTGACCTTGCCCGAGAGGAATCCGAGCTGCACGCGGGCGTCGATCGAGCGCGGGTCGGCGCGCAGGATCTTCTCGAGCTCCGCCTTGGCCTCGGCGTCCTTGCCGGCGTCCATGTAGGTCGTGGCCAGGAAGTAGCGGGCGCGGAGGTTCGAGGGCTCGAGCAGCACCACCCGGCGGAACGCGTCGCCGGCCTGGTCCCACATCTTCTGCTCGTAGAAGACGGCCCCCAGCTTCATCCACACGCGCGGGTCCCGCGGCGCCATCTCGGCCAGCGCCTCGACCTCGGCCTGGGCCTCCGTGAAGCGCCCGAGCCGGATGAGCAGATCCCCCAGCCGCTCGACGAACGCGGGATTGTCGGGGTTCGACTTGACCGCGCGCCGGTACACGGCGACGGCCTCGTCGGTGCGGCGCTGCGACTCGTACACGTACCCGAGCGCCGTCCAGGCCCCGTCGTGGTCGGGGTCGATTTCGACCGCGCGGGTGAGCCGGGTGACCGCCTCGTCCCACGCCTCGGTCTCGATGGCCAGGCGCCCGAGGAGGAACTGGGCCTGGACGTTGCGCGGCTGGCGCTCGGCCAGCCGCCGCAGCACCCCTCGCGCCCGGTCGAAGGACTTCTGCTCGACCTGGTAGCGCGCCAGGGTGAGGTACGCGTCCTCGGAGTCCGGGTTCAGCGTGATGACCCGCTCGAGCTCGGCCTCGGCCTCGGCGTACTTCTTCTGCCCGCGCAGCAGGTCGGCCAGCGTGAGGTGGGGCTGGGTCTCGTTGGGCGCCAGCTGCACGGCGCGGCGGGCAGCCGCCACGGCCTCGACGGGCTGATCGGCGCGCACGAGCCACTGGGCGAGCGACGACCACAGGAAGGCCGAGTTCGGATCGCGCCGCAGCGCTTCCTCCATCGGCGCGACGGCCTCCTTGAAGCGCCCGCCCTGGGCCAGCATCTGGGCCACCGAATAGTGGTAGTAGGCCTCGGCCGCCGCGTCGCGCTCGCGTGCCGACGTGGGGCGGCGCGACGTCTCGGCGGCCTGCGACGTCAAGGCCGGTGCCGTGGTCGCGCAGCCGGCGAGGCTGCCGGCAGCGAGCAGGAGGAGACCGAGGGCGGCGAAGCGGACCATCATCGTTCATTACCTCGTGCCGGTGCCGGCGGCCAGGCCCGTGCCAGGAGGCGGCGGGCGCCGGCAGCCAGGGCCGGATCGGAAATCGCAGCGGCGGCCGCGTCGATGGCGCGCCGATCGTCGTCGGTCAGTCGCGGCGGCCGTGCGGCCGGGCGCGCGGCCGGCGTCGGCTCCTCGACGGGCGGCGCGCCGAGGCTGAAGCGGATGGAGCGGACGGCCGGGTATTCGGCCCCGAGGCGCGCGGCCAGGTCGGGCGCGCGCAGCGTCAATTCGTGCAGCCACGGTGAGTTGTCGACCACGATCTGCAGGCAGCCGTTCACGAGCGCCTGAGGCTGGGCCCGCCGTGCCATGTCGGCGCCGACGAGCGCGACCCAGGCGCGGCGCAGCCGCTGGACCAGCAATCGATCCTCGAGCTGAGGCATCGCGTTCACCAGCAGCTCTCCGACAGCGCGCGGCGCCCCACGCCTCATGAGAAGCTATGATACTCCCCCGGCCCCGCGGCTGGCCAGCCTCGGACTCCTCGTTTATAGTGGCCTGACACCATGGCAAAACCGCGACGCGGCGACACGCTGGAGCTCGTCGTCGACGACCTCGCGTTCGGCGGCGACGGGGTCGGTCGGGCCGACGGCTACGTGATGTTCGTGCGGGGCGGACTGCCCGGCGATCGACTGCGGGTAGTGGTCACCGAGGCGCGCGGGCGGTACGGGCGCGGCGTGATCGAGTCGGTGGTGAGCCCTTCGCCCGATCGGGTGGAGGCGCCCTGCCCGTATTTTGGGCGCTGCGGCGGCTGCCGCCTGCAGCATCTGGCCTATCCGGCCCAGCTCGCGTTCAAGACCAAGCAGGTCCAGGACTGCCTCACCCGGCTCGGAGGGCTGCCTCCGTTCGAGCTGCGGCCGATCGTGCCGGCGCCCGAGCCGTACGGCTATCGCAACAAGATGGAGTTCACGGTGGTCGAGCCGGGGCCGGCGGTGGGCCTGCACGCCGCCGAGCGTTACGACGTCGTGCTCGACATCGAGCGCTGCCTGCTCCAGTCGGAGACGATGAACGCGCTGCTCGACGAGTTCCGACGCCAGGCGCGGGCGCGCGGCCTGTCGGTGTGGGATCCGCGATCCGAGCGCGGCCTGCTGCGGTTCCTCACGGTGCGGGAGGGCCGGCGGACGGGCCAGGCCATGGTCAACATCGTCGCCTCCGCCCCCGACGTCGAGGCCCTGGTGCCGGTGGCCGAGAGCCTCCGGGCGCGCGTGCCGGCCACCACCAGCGTGCTCCTCAACGTCAATGACAAGAAGGCCAGCGTGGCGGTCGGCACCGAGGAGCATCTGCTGCTCGGGCGCGACCAGATCACGGAGTCGCTGGACGGCGTGTCGTTCCAGGTCTCGGCCAACTCGTTCTTCCAGACCAACACCGTGCAGGCCGAACGGCTGTTCGCGATCGTGGCCGCGGCGTGCGAGCTGGACGGCGGCGAGACCGTGATGGATCTCTACTCGGGCACCGGCGCCATCAGCCTGTTGCTGGCGCGCCACGCCGCCCGCGTCTACGGCATCGAGGTCTCGGCGGCCGCGGTTGCCGATGCGGTGCGCAACGCGCGGGCCAACGGCATCGACAACTGCACGTTCCGGGCGGGCGAGGTGCGTCACGTCCTGCCGGCGCTCATGAGCGAGGGCGTGCGGGCGTCGGTGGTCGTGGCCGATCCGCCGCGGGCCGGCTTCCATCCCAAGGCCCTCGCCGCGCTGGCGACCCTGGCGCCGGCGCGGATCATCTACGTGTCCTGCAATCCGGCCACGCTGGCGCGCGACGTCGGCGACCTCGCTCGCCAGGGTTATCGCCTGCAGTGGGTGCAGCCGGTCGACATGTTCCCGCAGACTCCGCACATCGAGGCCGTAGCGCGTCTGTCGCGGGCATGAGGACGTTCCTCCTCCGGCGACTGCTGCAGTCGCTGGTGGTGCTGTTCGGGGTCTCGTTCGTCGTCTTCGCCATCCTGTTCCTCACCGGCGATCCCGCCCTCGTCCTGCTGCCGCCGGACGCGTCGGCCGACGACGTGCGCCGGTTCCGGGAGGTGATGGGCTTCAACGATCCGTTCCTCGTGCAGTACGGGCGGTTCCTCAAGGGCGCCCTGCGGGGCGACTTCGGCCAGTCGGTGCGACACGGCGAGCCCGCCTTCGACCTCGTGCTCGAGCGCATGCCGGCGACGTTCGAGCTGGCCGGCGCCGCGCTGCTGCTCGCCCTGTGCCTGGCCATTCCGGCCGGTATCGTCTCGGCGGTGCGGCGCAACTCGCCGGTCGACTACATCGCGACCGTGGTGGCGCTGTTCGGCCAGTCGCTACCGACCTTCTGGCTCGGGATCATGCTGATCCTGGTCTTCTCGGTGCAGTTTCACTGGCTGCCCTCGTCGGGACGGGGCACCCTGCAGCACCTGATCCTGCCAGCGATCACGCTCGGGCTGTTCACGACCGCCCGCATCACGCGCCTCACGCGCTCGGGCATGCTCGAGGTGCTCAACCAGGACTACATCCGCACCGCCCGCGCCAAGGGCGTGAACGATCCGCCCGTGGTGTGGAAGCACGCCCTCAAGAACGCCGCGATCCCGATCGTGACCATCGTCGGCATCGAGCTCGGCACCCTGCTGGGCGGTTCGGTCATCACCGAGACGATCTTCGCCTGGCCCGGCGTGGGCCGCCTGAGCGTGCAGGCGATCGCCAACCGTGACTATCCGGTGGTGCAGGCCGCGGTGTTCCTGCTGGCCACGACCTTCGTCGTCGTTAATCTATTGGTGGACGTCGCCTACACCTATCTCGATCCCCGGATCAGGCTGCGATGACTCCGAACCCGACCTCGACCCCGGATCAGCCTGCGATGACTCCAACCGAACGCGCACGGAGCCGCCAACCTTCCCGAACAGGCCACCCACGCCTCGAGCCGGGCGGGCGGCACCCGCTACAATGAGCACGCCGGCGACCGCGATCGCGCTGCCTGACACGGCCCGTCAGGAGCGGCGCGAGTGGCTGGTGTTCCTGCGCCGCCTGGCCGCGCGGCGCACGGCGCTGTTCGGCCTGGTGGTCGTGCTGATCGTCGCGGTGACCGCGGTCGCCGCGCCGCTGCTCTCGCCGTTCGATCCGATCGAGCAGGACCTCGGTGACCTGCGGCTGAAGGCCCCCGGCTTCCGCGACGGCGCCGGCCGCGTGCACCCGCTCGGCACCGATCACCTCGGGCGCGACCTGCTGGCACGCGTGATCTACGGCGCCCGCCCGGCGCTGCTGGTCGGCTTCGCGGCGGTCGCGATCTCGGGGATGATCGGCATGGCGGCCGGGCTGGTCTCGGGCTACTTCGGCGGGCGCCTGGACGACGTGCTGATGCGGCTGGCCGACATCCAGCTGGCGTTCCCGTTCATCCTGCTCGCCATCGCCGTGATCGGCGTGCTGGGACCGAGTCTGCAGACGATCATCATCGTGATCGGCGTGTCCTCCTGGGTCGTCTACGCGCGGATCGTGCGCGGCGCCGTGCTGACGCTGCGCGAGCGGGAGTTCGTGCAGGCGGCGCTGGCGCTGGGCGGCGGCGACGGGCGCGTCCTGCTGCGTCACATCCTGCCCAACGTCTTCACGCCCTGGCTGGTGGTGGCGACGCTGGACATGGCCCGCGTGATCGTCATCGAGTCGGCGCTGTCGTTCCTGGGTCTGGGCGTGCAGCCGCCGACGCCGACGTGGGGCGGGATGCTGGCGGATGGGCGCGTGTACATCTCCACCGCGTGGTGGTTGGCCACGTTTCCTGGACTGGCGATTCTTGTCACGGTGCTGGGGATCAATCTGTTTGGGGATGGGCTGCGGGATACGCTGGATCCGCGGTTGAAGGTGTAGGACGGTAGGCGGACCGGCGAATACAGGCAGTACGCCTCGCTCCGGTGCTCGCGCCGCCTCGCATCTGGACCCTTTTGATCGGCCCGGGAACGGGCGGGGTCGTCGGTAGGAACGCCGGCTAGGTAGCCGCGGCGGGTACCTAGCGGCTCGACGGCTGCTTCGTGAGTCTCAGGTACGGGGTGAGGGCTTTCCAGCCGGTCGGGAACTTCTCCTTGGCTTCGGCGTCGCTCACGGCGGGGACGATGATGACGTCGTCGCCGTTGTTCCAGTTCACGGGGGTGGCGACGCGGTGGGCGTCGGTGAGCTGGAGCGAGTCGATCACGCGCAGGATCTCGTCGAAGTTGCGGCCGGTGGTCTGGGGATACGTGATCATCAGACGGATCTTCTTCTTGGGATCGATGACGAACACCGTGCGCACGGTGTACACCTCGTCGTGGGCGGGGTGCAGCATCCCGTAGAGGGTGGCCACCTTGCGGTCGGGGTCGGCGACGATCGGGAAGTTCGGCGCGTGCCCCTGCGTGTTCTTGATGTCCTCCGACCACTTCGCGTGCGAGTCGACCGGATCGATGGACAGGCCGATCGCCTTCACGCCCCGCCGGTCGAACTCCGGCTTCAGCCGCGCCACGTAGCCGAGCTCGGTCGTGCAGACCGGGGTGAAGTCGCGCGGATGGGAGAAGAGGATCGCCCACGCCTCACCGATCCACTCATGGAAGTTGACCTGGCCTTGCGTGCTCTCGGCCGCGAAGTCGGGGACGGTATCGCCCAGGCGTAGTGACATGGATCCCTTCTGTTATCGGTATTTACCGCGCGTCTCCGACTACGGTCAGCATACTCTTGACAATCTCGATCGACAATGGGTATTTTGCCCTGGCAAAGAGTCGCAGTCGAAAGTCAGAGACGGGGAGCGCGGGTGATCCGCGTCCCGGCTCGCGCGCTTTCGGGATCGAGGGGCGGTGATGACGGACGCCATCAAGGAGACGAAGGTGCAGCGCGCGGAGCGCCTCAAGCGGGAGCTGAACCCGTGGGAGGCGTACGCGGAGATCCGCCGCTTCGCGCGCGAGGGGCACGCCTCGATCCCGCCGGAGTGGGCCACCTACTTCCGTTGGTGGGGAATCTACAGCCAGGGCGACGGCGTGGGGGCCGTGGGCGGTCGCGGTGGTGAGGGCCGCGCGGTGCCGTATTTCATGGTCCGCATCCGGATCCCGAACGGCGCGCTCGCGGGGCACCAGCTCCGCACGCTGGCGGACCTCGCCGAACGCCACGCGCGGGGCGTGGCCGATCTCACCGTGCGTCAGAACGTCCAGCTCCACTGGGTGACCATCGAGGATCTGCCGACGATCTTCGAGACGCTGTGGCGCACGGGGATCACCACGCTCGGGAGCTGCGGCGACGTCACCCGCAACGTGACCGGCTGCCCGGTGGCCGGCGTCGACGCCGACGAGCTGATCGACGCTTCGCCCCTCGTGCACGAGGCCACGCGCCTGCTCAACGGCAACCCGGAATTCTACAACCTGCCCCGGAAGTTCAAGGTCACCATCACCGGCTGCCGGAGCTGGTGCGTCTATCCGGAGATCAACGACGTGGGGCTGATGGCGGTCCGTCACCCCGAGTCCGGCGAGATCGGCTTCGCCGTGCGCGTGGGGGGAGGGCTCTCCACCGATCCGCACCTGGGCGTGCGGCTCGACGCCTTCGTGCGGCAGCGGGAGGCGGTGCCGGTGGTGCGTGGCATCGCCGAGATCTTCCGTGACAGCGACGTGCTACGGCAGAGCCGCGAGAAGGCCCGGCTGAAGTTCCTGTTCCTCAACGGCGGCTGGACACCCGAGCGCTTCCTGGGCGAGCTGGAGCGGCGACTGGGCAGCCGCCTGGCGCCCGGCGTACCGGACGACCCTCCCGACGACGTCTATCGCGACCACGTCGGCATCCATCCCCAGCGCCAGGAGGGCCGGTGCTACGTCGGCCTTCCGGTCGTCCGCGGCCGGCTCACGCCCGTGCAGATGCGGGCGGTGGCCGACCTGTCCGAGCGCTACGGATCCGGTCA
Organism: uncultured Candidatus Rokubacteria bacterium; assembly: GCA_963743355.1. Taxonomy (GTDB): domain Bacteria; phylum Methylomirabilota; class Methylomirabilia; order Rokubacteriales; family CSP1-6; genus AR5. Next base: position 409,064 of record CAVUPM010000001.1, on the reverse strand, counting down.
GCTGCGCACGACCACGATGCAGAACCTGCTCGTGCTCGACGTGCCGCGCGAGCGCGCCGGCCGACTGGCCCGCGAGGTCGACGCGCTCGGCTTTCCGCTCGACGCCTCGCCCTTCCGGCGTGGCACCGTGGCCTGCACCGGCAGCGAGTTCTGCAAGCTCGCGCTGACCGAGACCAAGAGCTTCGCGCGCCGGCTCGTCGAGGAGCTGGAGACGCGACTGCCGGGCTTCGACCGCCACGTGCGCATCAACGTCACGGGCTGCCCCAACTCGTGCGGCCAGCACTGGATCGCCGACATCGGCATCGAGGGCAAGAAGCTGAAGGTCGACGGCGCGCTCGTCGACGCCTACTACTTCTGCGTCGGGGGCGCCGTCGGTCGTCATCAGGCGGTCGCGCGGCCGGTGGGCTATCGCGTGTCAGCCCCCGAGGTGCCCGCGGCGATCGAGCGACTCCTCCGGCAGTACCTCGACGATCGCCGGGCGGGCGAGGGCTTTCGCGAGTTCACCGCGCGGCACACCGACGAGGAGCTGCGCGGATTCCTCGGGGGCGGGCTGGTGGAGGCCGTGGAGCGCGACGTGCCGGCGGCCCGGCCGCCGGCCGGCGTCGACGGCTGATGGGTTTCTATCCACTGTTCCTGGATCTCGCCGGTCGTCCGTGTGTCGTCGTGGGCGGCGGGATGGTCGCCGAGCGCCGCGTCGAGGCGCTGCTGATGGCCGGGGCCGGGGTGACCGTCATCAGCCCCGACCTCTCGCCGGCGCTGTCGGCCCTCCTGGAGGCCGGGCGAATCCGGCACGTGCCGCGGCCGTACCGCTCAGGCGATCTCGCCGGCGCCGAGCTGGCGTTCACGGCGGTCGACGACCCGGCGGTGAGCCCCGTGGTGGCGCTCGAGGCGCGCGAGCGTGCCGTGTGGCTGAACGCCGCGGATGACCCCGCGCATTGCGACTTCATCCTGCCCGGGCTGGTGCGGCGTGGTGTGCTCACGGTGGCCGTCGGATCGAGCGGGGCCAGTCCGGCGCTGACGCGCGCGCTGCGCGAGCACCTGGACTCGGCGCTCGGCCCCGAGTGGGTGACGCTGGGCGAGCTGGCGGCGACCGCGCGGCGCGAGCTGCGCGCGGCCGGGCGCGTCACCGACGGCGACACCTGGCGGCGGGCGCTCGCCTCCGACGTGCGCTCGCTGCTCGTCGAGGGACGGGTGGGCGAAGCGCGCTACCGGCTGCGCACGCGCCTGGAGCTTCCGGCGTGAGCGGCGGCGTCGCGCTCGTCGGCGCCGGCCCCGGCGATCCCGGGCTCATGACGGTGCGCGGCCTGGCGCTGCTCCGCCGGGCCGAGGTCGTCGTCTACGACCGTCTCGTCGATCCCCGGCTGCTCGACGAGGCGCCCCTGGACGCGCTGCGCATCTTCGCGGGCAAGGCGAGCGGTGCCCACGCGCTGTCGCAGGAGCGCATCAACGCGCTGCTCGTGGCGCACGGGCGGCGGGGGCGGCGCGTCGTGCGCCTCAAGGGCGGCGACCCGTTCGTGTTCGGCCGCGGCGGCGAGGAGGCGGCGGCGCTGGCGCGGGCCGGTGTTCCGTTCGAGATCGTGCCGGGCGTGAGCTCGGCGGTCGCGGTGCCGGCCTACGCCGGGGTGCCGGTCACCCACCGCGGGATCGCGTCGTCGTTCGCGGTCGTGACCGGCCACGAGGACGAGGAGAAGACGGACGAGTCGGTCGACTGGACGCGCCTGGCGACCGCCGTCGAGACGCTCGTCATCCTGATGGGTGTGCGCAGCCTGCCGCGCATCGCGCGCGAGCTGCTGGCGGCGGGACGCCGCCCCGACACGCCGGTGGCGCTGGTCCGATGGGGCACGACCGATGCGCAAACAACGCTCGTCGGCCGTCTCGACGAGATCGTCTCGCTGGCGACGGCGGCCCGGCTGGCGCCGCCGGTCGTGATCGTCGTCGGCGACGTCGTCGCCTTGCGTGCGCGCCTGGCCTGGTTCATGCCCGAATCGGCGGGCGCTCTCGATCCGCCGGCCGAGCCGGCGGAGCTTCAGCCGCGCGAGGTGCTCCTCCGCCAGCGATAGACCAGCAGCCCGGCGGCGGCCGGGACCGTGAACCACAGCACGCCACCGCCGGCGCCCGCCGCCAGGTCGAGCGCGAGGGCCCCGATGCCCCCGACGATCGCGACCCAGAGCAGCAGGCCGGTCACCGTGTCCACCGCCTTCCACCATCCCAGCTGGGCCGAGACGACGGCCGCCAGGGCCCCGAGCGAGTCGAGCGCCACGTCGCCGACGGCGCCGGTGCGGGTCGCCAGAAAGGCCTGGCGGGTTTCGTCGACCACCGCGCAGGCGATACTCACGGCGAGCGCGAGCCACCCCGCGACGGCCGGCCGCACGATACCGCTGGCCACGAAGCCGCGCCGCCAGAGCGCGGCGAGGATGCCGTACTCGGTGAGGTGCGCGGCCTTGCGCAGGACACCGTGGATCAGGTCGAGGTGCGCGGAACCGAGCCCCGGCAGCAGCCACGCCAGCAGGGGACCGAGGATGCCGCCGGTGTTCTCGGCGCTCATCTGGGCGGACGACATCGCGAGCACCACGGCCATCCACAAGATAGGTGGTAGCCAGGTGGCGAGTAGTTTCACCCTTTCATGATACAGTCGGGCCGATGCTCGGCGAGATCCTCGACGATCTGCTGATCTCTGCCTCGACCGGTCGCTGCATCACCGCCACCCGTCACTTCCCGGCGCGACCGCCCGTGCTGGCGCCGTTTCCCGTCTCGCTCGACCCGCGCATCGCCCAGGCGCTGCGCGGGCGGGGCATCGAGCAGCTGTTCAGTCACCAGGCCCGCGTGTGGGACCTGGTCGAGGCCGGCCGTCACGTCGTGGTCGTCACCCCGACCGCCTCCGGCAAGACGCTCTGCTACAACCTGCCGGCGCTGCAATCGCTCGTCGAGCGCCCGGAGGCGCGGGTCCTCTACCTGTTCCCGACCAAGGCGCTCGCCCAGGACCAGCTCGCCGAGCTGGAGGCGCTCGCCACGTCGATGCCCGAGATGCGCATGTTCACCTACGACGGCGACACGCCGCAGGACGCCCGCCGCGCGGTGCGCGGGCGCGCCAATCTGGTCCTGACCAACCCCGATATGCTGCATTCGGGGATCCTGCCGCATCACACCAAGTGGGCGACCCTGTTCCAGAATCTGCGGTACGTGGTGATCGATGAGCTGCATGCGTATCGAGGGGTCTTCGGCTCCCACCTGGCCAACGTGCTTCGGCGTCTGAAGCGCATCTGCAGGCACTATGGGTCGACGCCGCAGTTCATCATGGCGTCGGCGACGATCGCCAATCCGGGCGAGCTGGCCAGCCGGGTCACCGGCGAGCCGGTCGACGAGGTGACCGAGAGCGGCGCGCCGACCGGCGACAAGACGTTCGTCTGCTACAACCCGCCGGTCGTGAATCCCGAGCTGGGCATCCGGGCGCCGTACCTGGGCGAAGCGGCCAAGCTCGCCATCCGCCTGTTGCGGGCCGAGGTGCCGACGATCGTCTTCGCCCAGAGCCGGCTCTCGACCGAGGTGCTGCTGACCTCGATCAAGCAGGGCGTGGCCGACCGCGCCACCGGCGACGCCGGGATCGTGCGCGGCTACCGCGGCGGCTACCTGCCGAACCGCCGTCGCGCCGTCGAGCGCGAGCTGCGGACGGGCGAGGCGCTCGGCGTGGTGTCGACCAACGCGCTCGAGCTGGGCGTCGACATCGGCCACCTCGACGCCGCGGTGCTGGCCGGGTACCCGGGCACGATCGCGTCGCTCTGGCAGCAGGCGGGTCGGGCCGGGCGCCGGACCGATCCGTCGGCGGCGATCCTCGTCGCCACCAGCGCCCCCCTCGACCAGTTCATGGTCACGCATCCCGACTATCTCTTCGGCACGCCGCCCGAGCACGCGCGGGTCAATCCCGACAACCCGTTCATCCTCGTGAACCACCTCAAGTGCGCGGCGTTTGAGCTGCCGATCCCGGAGGACGAGCGCTTCGGCGACGTCGACGTGCGGCGCGAGCTGGCCGCGCTGGAGGACGAGGGGGTGCTGCACCGCGCGGGCCCGCGCTATCACTGGGCGTCGGAGACCTATCCGGCCGATCACGTCTCGCTGCGGACGGTGACGACCGACAACTTCGTGGTCATCGATACCACCTTCAGAGATGAGAAACAGACCAAGCGGCGACAGATCATCGCCGAGGTCGATTGGGGTAGCGCCTTTGCGACCATCTATCCCAAAGCCATCTACCTGGTGGAGAGCGTGCCGTATGAGGTGCAGGAACTGCGCTTCCGCGAGGACGAGGAGAAGGTCGCCTACGTCAAGCGCGTCGACGTCGACTACTTCACCGACGCGGTCAGTGCCAAGGGCGTGTGGATCCTGCGGCGGCTGGAGGGCCGCGAGCACGCCGCCTTTCTGGCCGAGCAGGGTGAGGTGCTGGTGGCCGAGAAGGTGGTGGGCTTCAAGAAGATCAAGCTGGGGACGATGGAGAACGTCGGCTCCGGCGAGGTCGAGCTGCCCCAGCAGGAGAAGCAGACGACCAGCGCCTGGATCACGGTGCCGCCGGCCACCCTCGAGCGCGTGAGCCGGGCGCGTGAAGAGCTGATCGACGGCCTCCGCGCGGTGACGTACCTGCTGCACCATCTGGCGCCGATCTTCCTGCTCTGCGACATCCGCGACCTCGGCTCCTGGCTCGGCGACACGACACCGGCCGTGGCCGGCGCGGTGGCCACGCGCGAGTCGGCCAAGCAGCGCCTCATGCAGGCCGAGCGGTTCAATCCGACCATCTACCTCTACGACGCCCACGCCGGCGGTATCGGCCTCGCCGAGCGCGTGTTCGAGGTGCTGCCCGATCTGCTGCGTCGCGGCCTCCAGACGCTCGAGGCCTGCGCGTGCGCGTTCGGGTGCCCGTCGTGCGTGGGGCCCGTCAACGAGGTGGGACGCCGCGCCAAGGCCACCGCCGCTCGTCTCCTGACCGCGCTCACCACCTGATCCTCGATGCCTAGCCTGGACGAGCTCCGCCGCGTCATTCGACGCATCGAGACCGCGCGGCCGCCGCGCCCGGCGGCCGAGCCGGTGGAGCGGGTCGTCGACGGCGAGCTGCTCGACACCGGGCAGGGCACGATCGTCGTCGTGCGGCGTGAGTACCCACTGGCCCATCGCCATGGTGGCCAGCCGCTCGGCGACGCGCTGGACGCGCCGCTGCCGCTGCTGGCCCGGGTCGCGCGCGTGGACGGCGAGATCGGTGGCGCCGACGGCCTCCTGTTCCTCGACACCGAGACGACGGGGTTGGCGGGTGGCACCGGCACCTACGCCTTCCTGGTCGGCGTCGCGCTCGTCGACGGCGCCCGGGTCGTCGTGAACCAATACTTCATGCGCGACTTCGACGACGAGCCCGCGCTGCTGGCCGCGCTCGAGCCCTTGCTGACCCGCGCGACCGCCATCGTCACGTTCAACGGCGCCGGCTTCGATCTGCCGCTGCTGGAGACGCGGTTCGTCCTCGCCCGCCGCCGCTGGCCGGCGACGCTGCCGCACCTGGACCTGCTGCGGCCGGCGCGGCGCGTGTGGACCGGCTGGCTGGCCGATTGTCGGCTGTCGACGCTGGAGAGCGCGGTCCTCGGCCACGCCCGCGAGGACGACGTGCCCGGCGCCTTCATCCCGCTCATCTACTTCGACTACCTGCGGTCGCGCCGGGCGGCGCCCCTGAGGCGGGTGTTCGAGCACAACCGCGCCGACGTGCTGACGCTCGTGGCGCTCGTCGGCTGGTTCGGCCGCGCGCTCGCCGACGGCGCCGACGTCCGGCCCGAGGAGCTGGCGGGCCTCGGCCGGCTCTGGGAGCCGGTGGATCTCGAGCGTGGTCTCGCCTGCTATCGTGCCGCGCTGGCCGGTGGGTTGCCGGAGCCCGTCGCCCGCTGGGCGCGTCTGCGCCTGGCGTGGTGGGAGAAGCGCGCCGCGCGCTGGGACGCCGCCTGCACGCTGTGGGAGGCCGCCCGTGCGCACGAGGTCTTCGACCCCCGGCCGTGGGAGGAGCTCGCGAAGTACCACGAGCACCGCGCCCGCGATCTCGCCGCCGCCCGCGCGATCGTGGAGGACGCGCTAGGTCTGGCCCGCACGGCCGGCGCCGCCTCGCGCGTGCTCGACGCCTTCGCCTATCGCCTCGATCGGCTGAGGCGTAAGAGTGGGGGGCCCCGACATGGCCCCCCCCACACCCCCGACGCTCGGCACGTCCCGGCGAGGCCGTGACGTGCCTCGATGGCCTCTGGTTCTATTCGGCTGGGAAGGTCACTACGTGGAGGACGTTGGCCTCAGGGCGGACGCGCAGGCCGGTGGCGAAGGCCGCGGACGACGGCTGGGAGGAGTGGACACGGTGGCCGGAGGCTAGGCCCAGGCAGTAGAGAGTCTCCGAGCCCCGGAAGTAGCGCTGCACCAGCACCGCCTCGCCGGCGGGGTCCGGCTGGAAGCTCACGTCGTCGGGACGGATCATCACGCGGACCTTCGCACCCGGCTCGCGGCCCTCGACGTTGGAGAACACGCCGATCTCGGTGACGATGCCCTGGGGGGTCACGAGGCCCGGCAGGAAGTCGGCGGCGCCGACGAACTCGGCGACGAACGGCGTGGCCGGGTGATGGTAGATCGTGTGCGGCGTGCCGAGCTGCTCGAGCCGCCCCTGGTTCAGCACGCCCACCGCGTCGGCGATCGTGAAGGCTTCCTCTTGATCGTGCGTGACGAAGATCGCCGTCGTGCCGGTCGCGCGCAGGACCTTCTGTACCTCGTCGCGCATCTGGGTGCGCAGGTCGGCGTCGAGGTTGGAGAAGGGCTCGTCCAGCAGGAGCAGGGTGGGCGCCGGCGCCAGGGCCCGGGCGGTGGCCACGCGCTGCTGCTGGCCCCCGGACAGCTCGTGAGGGTAGCGCCCCGCCAAGTCGCCGAGGCCGACCAGATCCAGCATGCGGGCGACGCGGGCCCGGCGCTCGGGGCGGGGCAGCCGTGAGACGCCGAAGGCGACGTTGGCCTCCACGCTCAGGTGTGGAAACAGCGCGTAGTCCTGGAACACGACCCCGACGCTCCGCTGCTCCGGCGGCACCCCACCGTCGCCGGCCCGGGCGACGACCCGCCCACCGATCGCGATCTCTCCGGCGTCCGGTACCTCGAAGCCCGCGATCAGCCGGAGCGTCGTGGTCTTGCCGCAGCCCGAGGGCCCGAGCAGGGCCAGGATGCGGCCCGCCTCCAGCGACAGGGAGAGGTCGTCGACCGCGGCCGGCCGGTCCGGGCCGAACCGCTTGCCGACCCGCGACAACTCGAGCAGCGCCACTCACTCACCTCGAAGAATCTATGCCCGACCGTCGGGCGCCGGAGCCCTGCGCAGGCGCCCCGACGGTGAACATTATGACACCGGCGTGAGGGCGGGCTTGCCCTCCAGAACGGCCAGACAGTTCCGGACGGCCAGCATCGCCATGCCGATCCGGGTCTCGTGCGACGCGCTGGCGATGTGCGGCGCCAGCGTCACGTTACGCAGGGGCAGGAGCCCTGGGTGGATCGTGGGCTCCTCCTCGAACACGTCCAGGCCGGCGCCCGCGATCCAGTGCTCGGCCAGCGCCTTCGCGAGGGCGGCCTCGTCCACGACGGGGCCCCGGGCGGCGTTGACCAGGATGGCGGTCTTCTTCATGAGGCGCAGCGTTCGCTCGTTGATCAGGTGCCGCGTCTCCGGGCTCAGCAGCGTGTGGAGCGACACGAAGTCCGACTCGCGCAGCAGCGTGTCGAGATCCGTGGCGGTCGCGTTCAGCTCGCGCTCGACGGCGGCGTCGGCGCGGACGGTGTCGCAGTACAGGACGCGCATGCCGAAGCCCCGGCCCCGCCGGGCCACGGCGCGACCGATCCGCCCGAACCCGACCACGCCGAGCGTCTTGCCGTGGATGTCGGCGCCCCACAGTAGCTCCCACTTCCAGAGCTTCCACTGGTCCGAGCGGGCGTACTGGTCGGCCTCGACGATGCGGCGGGCGGCCGCCATGAGCAGGGCCCACGCGAAGTCGGCGGTCGTCTCTGTGAGGACGTCGGGGGTATTGGTGACCACGACGCCGCGGCGCCGGGCGGCGGCGACGTCGATGTTGTTGAAGCCAACGGCCACGTTCGACACCACCTTGAGGTCGGGGCTCGCGCCCAGCACCTCGTCGTCGATGGTCGAGATGATGTGGCAGATCAGCCCGTCCTTGCCCTGCAGGCGCTGGATCAGCTCGGCCTTGGGCAGCGGCTGATCCGTCTCGTTGTACTCGACCTCGATCCCGGCGGGAATGGCCCGACGCGCTTCTGACGGCAAAACATTTGAAATGAAAACGCTTTTTGCCATCTATCACCCCCGTGATTTTTTACTTGATCGGCCCCGGCGGACGGCTATACTAGCACTCGCTTCGGAGGAGTGCTAATAGGGTATCGGGCCTGGCGGCCAGAACCGGTGCTGGCTTCGAGCTCGATTGACCAACAGTGTCCACCACAACTCAAGGAGGCAGGGCGTCTATGAAGAAGATTCGTCCGTTGCATGACCGTATCCTCGTCAAGCGTGACGAAGAGGGCGAGGAGAAGATCGGCGGGATCATCATCCCCGACACCGCCAAGGAAAAGCCCCAGCGCGCCAAGGTGGTCGCCGTCGGCGCCGGCAAGATCGACGACAACGGCAAGCGCATCCCGCTCGACGTCAAGTCGGGCGACCGGATCCTGTTCGGCAAGTACTCCGGCAACGAAGTCAAGATCGACAACGAGGACTATCTGATCCTGCGCGAGGAAGACGTTCTCGCCATCCTCGAGTAACGCTCCCCCGACATTCCATCCACGACATTTCCAAGGAGGGCATTGATCCATGCCGAAGCAGCTGAAGTTCGACGAGGATGCTCGCGCGAGTCTGCTCAGGGGCGTCAATATCCTGGCGCAGGCCGTGAAGGCGACCTTGGGTCCCAAGGGCCGCAACGTTGTCATCGACAAGAAGTTCGGTAGCCCCACGATCACCAAGGATGGCGTCACCGTCGCCAAGGAGATCGAGCTGAAGGACCCCTACGAGGACATGGGCGCCCAGATGCTGAAGGAGGTCGCCTCCAAGACCTCCGACATCGCGGGTGACGGGACCACCACGGCCACCGTGCTGGCCCAGGCCATCTTCCGCGAGGGGCTGCGCAACGTGACCGCCGGTGCCAACCCGATGGGCCTCAAGCGGGGCATCGAGATGGCCGTCGAGGCGGTGAGCGAGGACCTCAAGAAGCTGTCGAAGTCCACCAAGGACAAGAAGGAGATCGCCCAGGTCGCGACGATCGCGTCGAACAACGACAAGACGATCGGCAACCTGATCGCCGAGGCGATGGAGAAGGTCGGCAAGGACGGCGTCATCACGGTCGAGGAGTCGAAGTCGTCCGACACCGTGCTGGACGTGGTCGAGGGCATGCAGTTCGACCGCGGCTACCTGAGCCCGTACTTCGTGACCGATGCCGAGCGCATGGAAGTCGTTCTGGAGGACGCGCTCGTCCTGATCCACGAGAAGAAGATCAGCGTCATGAAGGACATGCTGCCCCTGCTCGAGCAGGTGGCGCGCTCCGGCAAGCCGTTCCTGATCATCGCCGAGGACGTCGAGGGCGAGGCGCTGGCCACCCTGGTCGTCAACAAGCTGCGCGGCACGCTGCACACCTGCGCCGTCAAGGCGCCGGGCTTCGGCGACCGCCGCAAGGCCATGCTGGAAGACATCGCCACCCTGACCGGCGGCAAGGCCATCACCGAGGATCTCGGCATCAAGCTCGAGAACATCAAGCTCGAGGACCTCGGCAAGGCCAAGAAGGTGGTCGTGGACAAGGACAACACGACGCTCGTCGAGGGCGCCGGCAAGTCGTCCGCCATCGAGGGCCGCATCAAGCAGATCCGGGCCCAGATCGACGAGACGACCTCTGACTACGACCGCGAGAAACTGCAGGAGCGGCTGGCCAAGCTGGCCGGCGGCGTGGCGGTCATCAAGGTCGGGGCGGCCACCGAGACCGCCATGAAGGAGAAGAAGGCCCGCGTCGAGGACGCGCTGAATGCGACCCGGGCGGCCGTCGAGGAAGGCATCGTGCCGGGCGGTGGTGTGGCCCTGCTGCGGGCGGCCAGGGCCATCGACGGGCTCAAGAAGCTCGAGGGCGACGAGAAGGTGGGCGCCATGATCGTGCGGCGCGCGCTGGAAGAGCCCATCCGCCAGATCGTCGAGAACGCCGGCCTCGAGGGCAGCGTGATCGTCGAGAAGGTGAAGGCCGAGACCGTGCTGACCCGCGGCTTCGACGCCGAGAGCATGGAGTACGTCGACATGATCCAGGCGGGCATCATCGATCCCGCCAAGGTCGAGCGGGTGGCGCTGCAGAACGCGGCGTCGATCGCCTCACTGCTGCTGACCACCGAGGCGCTCGTGACCGACATCCCGGAGGACTCCAAGGCGGCGGCTCCCGCGATGCCGCACGGGGATATGTACTAGGCGCGAGGTGGGAGTTGGGGCGCTCGGCGTCCTGTCTGGCTGACACCATTGGGTTGAGGGGGGCTTGCCGCCCCCCTCAAGCTCCCCCCGTTCCAATTCTCAGTGCTCAGTAGCCGATAGGTCGATTCGATCGCCGGGGGATCGGATGCTAATCGCCGGCGGATCGGATGGCAGTCACCGGGGTGGTTTGGGCGTGGGAGTTGGGGCGCTCGGCGTCCTGTCTGGCTGACACCATTGGGTTGAGGGGGGCTTGCCGCCCCCCTCAAGCTCCCCCCGTTCCAATTCTCAGTGCTCAGTAGCCGATAGGTCGATTCGATCGCCGGGGGATCGGATGGCAGTCACCGGGGTGGTTTGGGCCCCTGCGATGCGGGGGCGGCGGCCTGGGTCGGTTGACGGCCCGGGCCGTATCTCTTTTCGGGCATTGACGTTGCGGGTGTGCGGGATGTTTGATACCGTTAGGCGCTTCGAACAGGAGTCTCGTAGTCGATCGTGAAGGTCCCGGGGGAGGTGAGTGCACTGCGGCCCTATGAAGTCCTGGTCATCGTCGACCCGCGTCCGACCGACGAGGAGATTGCGGCCCTGCTCACGCAGCTGGGCGAGCAAGTCAAGTCGCTGGGCGCCGAGGTCGTGAAGATGGAGAACTGGGGGAAGCGCCGACTGGCGTACGACATCCGCAAGCAGCGGGAGGGAACGTACGCGGTCTTCGAGATCTCTGCCGAGCCCGCCATGGTCAAAGAGCTCGAGCGGCAGCTCCGCCTCAACGAGAACGTGCTGCGCTTCCTCTCGACCCGGGTCCCGATTCGCAAGAAGGCTCGGCCGGCGAAAACTCCAGAGGTCCTTGAGGAGGTCGGCTGATGGCGAGCCTGAACAAGGTGCTCCTGATCGGCAATCTGACGCGTCCCCCGGAGCTGCGGTACACGCCGAGCGGCACCGCCGTGGCGGACCTGCGATTGGCCGTCAATCGCAACTACAGCACGCAGACGGGGGAGAAGCGTGAGGAGACCTGCTTCCTCACCATCGTGGTCTGGGGCAAGCAGGCCGAGTCGTGTGGCGAGTATCTCGACAAGGGCAGTCAGGTCTTCGTCGAGGGCCGGCTGCAGACGCGGGACTGGGAAGGCAAGGACGGCCAGAAGCGCACGTCCACCGAGGTCGTGGCCGAGCGCGTTCAGTTCATGAGCCGCACCAAGGGGGTCGGCGCCGGTGCGCCGGCTGCGATGGCCGCGGCACCCGCCTTCGCCGAGGAGAGTGGCGGCGGCGGCGGCGGCGAGGACGACGTTCCGTTCTGACAGAGGAGGGCTGAGCAATTCCGACCGTTCAGAAGCCCATGAAGCGCCGCCGGTTCGGGCGGCGAAAGGTTTGCAAGTTCTGCGCGGACAAGGTCGGCCTCGTCGACTACAAGGACGTGCGTCGCCTGCGCAGCCTCGTCACCGAGCGCGGCAAGATCATTCCACGCCGCATCTCGGGCAGTTGCGCGCGCCATCAGCGCCAGCTCACCCACGCCATCAAGCGCGCCCGCACGGTGGCCCTGCTGCCGTACTCGTCGACGGAGTAGGGGCGCGGCGCATGAAGGTCATCCTGCTCGACGACGTGGCGAAGGTCGGACGCCGGGGCGAGGTGCGTGACGTCTCCGACGGCTACGCCCGCAATTTCCTCATCCCCAAGAAGCTGGCGCTCAGCGCCAGCGCGGGGAACCTCAAGAACCTCGAGCACATCAAGCAGCAGCAGGACTCCAAGGCCCAGCGCATCAAGGGCGACGCCCAGGGTCTGCAGCAGCAGATCGAGGCGCTGACCTATGAGGAGCGCCGCCAGGCCTCCGAGGAGGGCAAGCTGTTCGGCTCGGTGACGTCACAGGATCTCGCGGACTTCCTCGGCAAGCACGGCATCAAGATCGAGCGCCGCCGGATCCACCTCGACGAGCCCATCAAGACGCTCGGCGAGACGACGGTGCCCGTCCGGCTGCACACGGACGTCACGGCCCAGCTCAAGGTGAGCGTCGTCCGCGAGTAACGCCCGCGGCGCGCCGAGTGTCATCCGACCCCCGAGGATCGACGTCCTCGGGGGTCGCTGTTTCTGTGCACCGCCTTTCCACCGACATCCACAGGTTCCGCACAGCGTTGTCCACGGAAAGTGACACGGCGGCGTGGTTTTTCCTTGACCGCCGACGGCGAGACGCGAAACCATCGAGCCGCATGCGTCTCACGTCAGCGCGGCGACCGCGATGAGCCCCCTCGAGCTTCCCTCCCGGATCCCGCCGCACAATCTCGACGCCGAGCGTGCCGTGCTCGGCGCCGTCCTGCTCGAGGGACGCGAGGCGCTGCCACGCGTGGTCGAGGTCCTCAGGCCCTCGGACTTCTACACCGAGGCCCACCGCGCGATCTACCACTCGATGCTGAACCTGTTCGATCGCGGCGAACCGGTCGACCTGCTGACGCTGCAGGAGGAGCTGCGCCGCACCGACCAGCTGCCGCTCGTCGGCGGGCCGGCCGCGCTGGCGTTGCTGGTCGAGCAGGGCTCGGTGGCCGCCTACCTCCACTCCTACACGGCGATCGTCCGCGACATGGCGGTGCTGCGCGAGCTGATCCAGGCCGCCACGCACATCATCGGCCAGGCCTTCGACGCCAAGGAGGACGTCCAGGCGCTGGTCGACGACGCCGAGCGTCGCATCTTCAGCCTGGCCGAGCGGCGACTCGAGGGCAGCGCGATCCCGGTCAAGAACATCCTCAACGACACCTTCAAGTACATCGAGCGCCTGTACGAGCGGCAGGAGCACGTGACCGGCGTGCCGACCGGCCTCGTCCGGCTCGACGAGATGACGGCCGGGCTGCAACCCTCGGATCTCATCCTCATCGCCGGGCGGCCCAGTATGGGGAAGACGGCCTTCGCACTGTCGATCGCGCAGCACGTCGGCATCAAGCTGCGCATGAAGATCCTGGTGCTCAGCCTCGAAATGTCCTCTCAGCAGCTCGTGCAGCGCATGCTCTCGTCGGAGGGCCGCGTGGACTCGCTGTCGGTTCGGACGGGGCGCCTGCAGGCGCAGGACTGGCACCGCCTCACCTCGGCGGCCGGCCGTCTCAGCGAGGCGCCGATCTTCATCGACGACAGCCCCGGCCTGTCGGTGCTGGAAGTTCGGGCCAAGGCGCGCCGGATGAAGTCCGAGCACGGGCTCGACCTGATCGTCATCGACTATCTGCAGCTCATGCGCGGCCGCTCCAATCTCGACAACCGCCAGCAGGAGATCTCCGAGATCTCGCGCTCGCTCAAGGCCCTGGCCAAGGAGCTCAACGTCCCGGTCGTCGCGCTGTCCCAGCTCTCCCGCGCCATCGAGACCCGCGGCGACAACACGCCGCGGCTCAGCGATCTTCGGGAGTGCGTGACGGGTGACACGCTCGTGTGCCTGGCCGACGGCCGGCGGGTGGAGATCCGCTCGCTCGTCGGGATGGCCCCGGACGTTCTCGCCGTCTCCACGGCCGGCAAGATCGTCTCGGCGAAGAGCGAGCGGGTCTGGCTGGTGGGACAACGCGCGGTGTTTGCGGTGAAGACTGCCAGCGGTCGCACGATCCAAGCGACTGCGCAACACCGGCTGTACTCGGGGGATGGGTGGCGGACGATCGCCCAGCTCGCCACGGGCGACCGCCTCGCGATCGCGCGCCGACTGCCTGAGCCGCTGTTCCCGGAGCCCTGGCCGGATCTCCACGTGTCACTGCTCGGGCAGTTGATCGGGGATGGCAGCTACCTGAGTGGGCAGCCACTGCGCTATACGACGAGCTCGGACGCCAACAGCGCCATCGTCACCGAGGCCGCTCGGGAGCTCGGCTCCGAGGTGAAGCGCTATGCCGGACGGCGAAGCTGGCACCAGCTGCTCATCAGCGGTAACGGGGATCGGTGGCATCCTCGCGGAGTCGGCGCCTGGCTGCGCAGGCTCGGAATCTTCGGGCAACGCTCGTACGACAAGCGCATTCCGGACCTCGCGTTTCAGCTTCCGGATCGACAGACCGCGCTGCTGCTCCGCCATCTGTGGGCGACGGACGGGACCATCGCCGTACGCCACGGGGGCCGCGGCAGCGACGGCGTGTTCTACAGCACCACCAGCCGCGGACTCGCGGGCGACGTCGCCGCCCTCCTGCTGCGGCTCGGTGTCGTGGCGCGGATCACGACGACGACGAAGGCGGGCTATCGTCCGTCGTTCGTCGTGTGCGTGTCCGGAACCACCGATCAGCGGCGATTCCTCGACCTCGTCGGCGCCTTCGGGCCCCGGGAGCCGCAGGCGCGACGGCTCGAGAGTCGCATCGGGGGCCGCCGGAGCAACACGAACGTCGACACGGTGCCGATCGAGTCCTTCGCGCGAGTGAAATCGCTCATGCGGACGCAAGCGATCTCGCAGCGCCGCATGGCAGCGCTCCGGGGCACCGCGTTCGGCGGCGCCGCCCACTTCAGGTTCGCGCCGTCCCGCGCCGTGCTCGGCGAGTACGCGGAGATCCTGCACGACGAGGAGTTGCGCGCCACGGCGTCGAGCGATCTGTTCTGGGATCGGATCGTCGCGATCGAGCCCGCCGGTGAGGAGGACGTCTTCGACCTCACGGTACCCGGCCCGGCCTCGTGGCTCGCGGACGGTGTCGTCAGTCACAACAGCGGAGCCCTCGAGCAGGACGCCGACGTCATCATGTTCCTGCACCGGCCGTCCTTCTACAGCAAGGACGCGATGGAGGAGGAGGCGCGGAAGACGGCCGAGGTCCACATCGGCAAGCAACGCAACGGGCCGACCGGCAAGATCGAGGTCGCCTTCATCTCGCAGTACGCCCGGTTCGAGAACCTGGCTTCCGGCGACCGTCAGTTCGAGCCCTGAGCGTCGGCGATCTCAATGGAGGGGGCTCCGGGCCTCCTGCGGGTATCATGGCGCGGTGCTCAGCGGGCTGAAGCGCTTCATCGTGGGGCAGCCGTTGGCGACGGCGCAGGCCCGGCACGAGCGGCTGTCGAAGACCACCGGCCTCGCCATCTTCGCCTCCGACAATCTCTCCTCGGTCGCCTACGCCTCGGAGGAAGTCCTGCGCGTGTTGATCCTGGCCGGCGCCGGCGCCCTGAGCCTCGCCTCGCCGATCGGCGCCGCCATCGCGGTCGTCATTGCGATCGTCATCTACTCCTATCGCCAGACGATCTCGGCCTACCCGCAGGGGGCCAGCGACTACATCGTCGCCAAGGACAACATCGGAACGCTGGCCGGACTCACGGCGGGCGGGGCGCTCCTCATCGACTACACGCTCACGGTGGCGGTGAGCGTGTCGGCCGGGGTGGCGGCCCTCACGTCGGCGGTGCCGGGGCTGTTCCCCTACCGGGTCGTCATGTGCATTGCCGCCATCACGCTGATCACGCTCGGGAACCTGCGCGGGCTCCGGGAGTCGGGCCGCCTGTTCGCGCTTCCGTCGTATCTCTTCGTCGCGGCGTTCGTCGCGCTCATCGGCGCCGGCTTCACCCGGTACGTCACCCACGGCGCGCCCCAGGTCAGCGCCGCCCCCCTCAGCGATCCGCTGGTCCCCCTGACCGCCATCCTCGTGCTGCGGGCCTTCGCATCGGGGGCGGTCGCGCTCACCGGCATCGAGGCGGTCGCCGACGGGGTGACGGCGTTCAAGCCGCCCGAGGTGCGCAACGCCCGGACGGTGCTGGCGATCCTGGGCGTCATCATGGTCACGCTGTTCGTGGGGACCACGGCGCTGGCCGACATCTACGACATCATCCCCCGCGAGGAGGAGACGGTCGTCTCCCAGCTCGCCCGGCTCATCTTCGGCGGCGGCCCGCTCTACTACTACGTCCAGGTCGTCTCGATGCTGATCCTGATCCTCGCCGCCAACACCGCCTTCGCCGACTTTCCCCGCCTGGCGTTCTTCATGGCCCGGGACGGGTACCTGCCGCGGCAGTTCGGCAACCGCGGCGACCGGCTCGTGTTCTCCAACGGCGTGGTCATCCTGGCGGTGGTGGCGATCGTGCTGGTGATCGTGTTCCACGGCAGCACCCACGCCCTCATCCCGCTCTACGCGGTCGGCGTCTTCACCTCGTTCACGCTGTCGCAATCGAGCATGGTGCGCCGCTGGCTGCGGCTGCGGCCCGAGGGGTGGGGCTGGAAGGTGACGATCAACGCGGTCGGCGCGCTCACCACCGGCACCGTGCTGGTGGTGGTCGCGGCCACGAAGTTCGTGGACGGCGCCTGGATCGTCATCCTGCTGATCGCTCTGCTGATCATGCTGTTCCTGGCCATCCGCAGTCACTACAACAGCGTGGCCCGCCAGCTCTCCCTCGACGGCCTGGAGCCGCCGCCGCCCATGGGCACCACGGTCCTCGTGCTCGTCGGCGACCTCCATCGCGGCGTCGTCCAGGCTATCCAGTACGCCCAGGCGCTGTCGCCGGCCGCCAAGGCGGTCTACGTCGAGGCCGATCCCGAGCGGACCCGGCGCCTGGAGGATCGCTGGGGCAAGTGGGGGATGGGCGCGCCGCTGGTGGTCCTGACCTCGCCCTATCGCTCGTTGCTGGGGCCGCTGGTCGACTACATCGACCACCTGCGCCAGCAGTCGCCCAATCACATGGTCACGCTCGTGATTCCCGAGTTCATCCCGGCGCGCTGGTGGCAGCAGCTCCTCCACAACCAGACGGCGCTTCTGATCAAGGGCGCCATGCTGTTCCGCAAGAACGTCGTGGTCACCGACGTCCCCTACCATCTGAAGGACTGACCGCCGCCCGGCCCTGGGGCGTATCATGGGGCGCGTGCTCGCGCATCGTCTGAAGCGGCTGCTCGTCGGGACACCGCTGCCCACGGCGCAGGCCCGACACGAGCGCCTGGGCAAGGCCACCGCGCTCGCCGTGTTCGCCTCCGACGCGCTGTCCTCCGTCGCCTACGCGACCGAGGAAATCCTGCTGGTGCTGATGATCGCCGGCACCGTCGCTCTCAGCTACTCGCTGCCGATCGGTCTCGCCATCGCCCTGCTCATCGCCATCGTGATCAGCTCCTACCGCCAGACGATCCTGGCCTATCCCCGGGGCGGCGGCGCCTACGTCGTCAGCAAGGACAACCTGGGGACCGTTTCGGGCCTGATCGCCGCCGCCGCGCTGCTGATCGACTACGTCCTCACGGTGGCGGTCAGCGTCGCCGCCGGCGTCGCGGCGCTGACCTCGGCGGTGCCGGCGCTGTACGGCTCGCGCGTCTGGCTCTGCGTCATCGCGGTCGCCGCCGTCTCGATCGCCAACCTTCGCGGCATCCGCGAGTCGGGGAAGCTCTTCGCGGCGCCGACCTACCTGTTCGTCGTGAGCATGTTCGCGCTGGTGGTGTACGGCAGTCTGGGGGCCGCCTTCGACTTCGTCGGTGAGGCGCCGTATGCGCCGCATCCGCCCGGGCTGGAGGGTGTCGGGCTGTTCCTCATCCTGAGAGCGTTCGCGGCCGGCTGCTCCGCGCTCACCGGGGTGGAGGCCGTCTCCGACGGCGTCCCCGCGTTCAAGCCGCCCGAGGCCCACCACGCGCGCGTCGTCCTGGCCTGGCTCGGCGTTCTCCTCATCACGCTCTTCCTGGGCATCACGTACCTGAGCTTCGACTTCGGCATCCGGCCCCGCCCGGACGAGACCGTCGTCTCGCAGATCGCCCGGCACGTGTTCGGCACCGGCGTCGCGTACTACGAGATCCAGCTCGTCACGATGCTGATCCTGCTCCTCGCGGCCAATACCTCGTTCGCCGATTTTCCGAGGCTGGCGTTCTTCCTGGCCCGCGATCGGTTCATCCCGCGGCAGTTCGGCACCCAGGGCGACCGCCTGGTGTTCTCCAACGGCATCCTCATCCTGGGCGGGCTGGCTGCGCTCCTGCTGGTGCTCTTCAGCGGTGATACCCACGCCCTCATCCCGCTCTACGCGGTCGGCGTCTTCATCTCCTTCACGCTCTCGCAGTCGAGCATGGTCCGGCGCTGGCTGCGGCTGCGCAGCGAGGGCTGGTGGTGGCGGGTGGCCATCAACGGTGTCGGCGCCGCCGTCACCGGGCTCGTCATGGTCACGATCGCGGTGACGAAGTTCTCCCAGGGCGCCTGGATCGTGCTGCTGCTCATCCCCCTGCTCGTGATCGCGTTCCTGACCGTGCGCCGCCACTACGACGACGTGGCGGCGCAGCTCTCCCTCGAGGACCTGGCGCCGCCCAAGCCGATGACGAACACCGTCCTGGTCCTCGTCGGCGACCTCCACAAGGGGGTCGTGCGCGCGGTGCAGTACGCCCAGACGCTGTCGCCGAGCGCGAAGGCCGTCTACGTCGAGACCGATCCCGAGCGAACGCGGCGACTCGAGGAGCGCTGGGGCAAGTGGGGGCTGGGGGCGCCGCTCATCGTCCTGAACTCGCCGTACCGATCGCTGCTGGGACCGCTGATGGACTACATCGAGCAGCTCCAGCGGCAGGGGGGCGACAACCTGGTCGTCACGATCGTGCTGCCGGAGTTCATCCCGGCCCGCTGGTGGCAGCAAATTCTCCACAACCAGACGGCGCTGCTCATCAAGGGCCAGCTTCTTTTCCGCCGGAACGTCGTCGTGACCGACGTGCCCCACCACCTCCGTCGGTGAGCGGCGGCTCTGGTACACTTGACCGTCGCGTGACTCCCCGATGAACGTCTCTCTTGCAACCGACGGCCCGCTCGACGTCGCCGCCACGCTCGCGCGCTACCGGCTCTGGGGCGAGGATCCCGCCAACCGCGTCGAGGACGACGTCTTCCGTCGCGTGCTGCGCCGCGACGGCGCGCTGGTCCCCTACGAGGTGCGCTGGAGCGGGCCGCTCGAGGACGTCCGCCTGGCGATCCACGTCCCGGGCCCGCGGTCGGCGGCGGTGGCGGCGGCGGCCGTGGCCGAGGTCCGCCGCGTCTTCGGCCTCGACTTCGACCTGCCGGGCTTCTACCGCATGGCCAAGGCCGACGCCGCGCTGGCGCCGCTGGTCGAGCCGCTCTACGGCATGCGCCCGACGCTGGCCCCGACGCCGCTGGAGATGCTGGTCGGCTCGATCACCGCCCAGCAGGTGAACCTCTCGTTCGCCTTCGCGTGCCGCGCCCGGCTCGTCCGCCGCTACGGCACCCCGGTGCCGGGCGGCGGTGCTGCGCTGTGGGCGTTCCCCGACGCCGCCGCCCTGGCCGGGGCGCGCGTGCGCGAGATGCGCGCGCTGAAGTACTCCAACCGCAAGGCCGAGTACATCCGCGACCTCGCCCGCGCGGTGGTCGCCGGCACGCTCGACCTCGATGCGCTCGGCACCGCTTCCAGTGCTGCGGTGATCACGCGGCTGACCGCGCTGCGCGGGCTCGGCCGCTGGACCGCCGACTGGTTCCTGGCGCGTTGCTGCGGGCGCGGCGACGTGTGCCCGGCCGGCGACCTGGCCGTGCGCAAGGCGTTCGAGCACTACTACGGCCGCGGCCGCACGCTCAGCGAGGAGGCCATCCGCCGCCGCGCACGCGCCTGGGGACCCCACCAGAACCTGGCGGTGCATTACCTGCTGGCCGGCATGCGCCTGGCCGGTCGCCGGGTGGGTGGGGACTCGTGAAGAAGCTGTCGATTCCGATCCTCGGCCAGGGCGACCCGAATCGTCCGAAGGACGTCCACCTGGTCGGCCGCTACGCGCTCGGGGTCGACTGGACCGACGGCCACGGCTCGATCTATCCCTTCGACCACCTCCGGGCCGCCTGCCCGTGCGGGGCCTGCGGCGACGTCGCGGCGGCGCCGGCGGCGGCGACCTGGCCGCAGGAGATCAAGAAGCTCGACGTCGCGCTCCGGATCACCTGGGCCGACGCCCACGAGAGCGTGCTGGCCTACGCGGAATTGCGCGCCGCCTGTCGCTGTGCCGCCTGCACCGGCGGTCATTGATGGACGCGCGCCGCCGGCGCCTGGTCGTGCTGGGCGTCATGCTGTCGATCTTCCTGGCCGCGATGGAGTCCACGGTCGTCTCCACCGCCATGCCCCGCGTGGTGGCCAGCCTCGGCGGCCTCGAGGTCTACACGTGGGTGTTCTCGGGGTTCCTGCTCACCTCGACGGTGACGATGCCACTGTGGGGCCGGCTGTCCGACCTGCTCGGCCGCCGGCGGATCTTCCTCGGCGGGCTCACGATCTTCCTCGTCGGCTCCGCGCTGTCCGGCCTGGCCCAGACCATGACCCAGCTCATCGTGTTCCGCATGCTGCAGGGCTTCGGCGCCGGCTCGCTGATGACGATCGGGATGACGATCATCGGCGAGCTGTTCGCGCTCGAGCGGCGAGCCAAGATGCAAGGCTACATCTCCGGCGTGTGGGGCGTGGCCTCCCTGTGCGGGCCGCTCGTCGGCGGTCTGCTGACGGATCACGTGTCGTGGCGCTGGGTCTTCTACATCAACCTGCCGTTCGGCGCGGTGGCCATGGGTCTCATCGCCGCCGGCCTGGTCGATCGGCCGCGCGACGGCCGGCGGCCGGTGATCGACTACGCCGGGCTCGGCGTGTTCACCGCCGGCATCTCCGCGCTGCTGGTGGGGGTGCTCGAGGCCGGGCGGGTGGCGAGCTGGACGGGTCTGGACGTCATTGGGCCCGTCGCGCTGGCGGCCGCCGCCCTCGCCGCCTTCCTCGTGATCGAGCGGCGCGCCGCCGACCCGATCGTCCCGCTACGGCTGTTCGGCCGCCGCATGGTGCTGGCGGCGGCGGTCACCGGCTTTTTGGCCGGCATGGCGATGTTCGGCGCGATCTCGTTCGTGCCGCTCTATCTCCAGGTGGTCAGTGGCATGTCGGCGACCGCGGCCGGCGTCGTGCTGATCCCCTTCGTGCTGGGCTGGGTCGCGATGTCGATCACCAGCGCCCGCCTCGTCCTGCGCATCGGCTATCGCGTCGTGGTGGTGGCGGGCATGGTCTGCCTCACGCTGGGGTTTCTGCTGCTGAGCCGCTGGTCCGAGTCGCTGACGCTGGGCCCCGCCATGCGCGACGCGCTCGTCGGCGGCATCGGGATGGGCCTCACCATGGTACCGATGCTCATCGCCGTCCAGAGCACGGTTGCCCGCGCCGACCTGGGCGCGGCCACCGCCATGATCCAGTTCTTCCGCACCCTTGGCGGCGCCATCGGGCTGTCGGTCATGGGCACGGTGATGGCGTGGCGGCTGAGCACGGGCCTCAGCCGGGCCGACGCGCTGCATGGCGTGTTCGTCACCGGCCTGGTGGTGTGCCTGGCCGCCGTGGCCTCGGCCTTCCTGGTGCCGGCCGGTCGGGCCCAGGACCTGGCCCGGGCGGACCTGCGCGGCGAGCCCACGCGCGTGGGAGGATAGAGCCATGGCGGGTGACGTGCCCTTCCTCGAGCGGTTGGCCCGGCTGCCGGCGGTCCCGGTGGGGGAGGCGGTGGGGCTCATCGACGCCCTGCCCGAGCCGGGCGCCGACCCGGTCATCGGTCCACTGTTCGGCACCGACGACGAGGGCAACGCCGTCGTGAACCCGCTGGTGCCGGCCGTCCTCGAGCACATGCAGCAGAAGGCGGATGGCACCTGCTACGCCGCGCTGCTGGAGGGATTGACGGGCATCTGGAACGCCGCCGTACGTGCCGCGGTCGTGACGCGCCTGCGGGCCGCCGGCCTGCCGCCCGACGACCTGCTCCTGCGCCTGCAGAAGCTCTCGCCGACCCTCGGCTTCGCCGCCGGCGACCGCCAGTCGGCGCGCGAGTGGCTGGCCGATCCGTTCACCCAGGACGCCCTGCTCGTGCAGCAGTGCGTGGTGCGGCTGCTGTTCGCGCTGCGGGCCATGGCCGAGACGCGCGGCACCGAGCTCGCTCCCCCCTCGTAAATCCAGCGACCCCAGACAGAAAGGACGACGATCATGGCCGCCATCCCGCAGTCGTACCGGGACCTGTTCGACAAGAAGTCGTTCGCCCACATCGCCACCGTTGGCACCGACGGCACGCCGCAGGTGACGCCGGTGTGGATCGACTACGACGGCACCCACATCCGGTTCAACACCGCCCGCGGGCGCGTGAAGACGAAGAACCTCGAGCGCAACCCCACGGTGGCGATGTCCGTCCAGGACCCGGAGAACCCGTACCGCTACGTGCAGGTGAAGGGACGGGTGACCGAGATGACGGAGAAGGGTGCCGATGAGCACATCGACGCGCTCGCCAAGAAGTATCTCGGGCAGGACCGCTATCCGCACCGCCGCCCCGGCGAGGTGCGGGTGACGGTGAAGGTCACGCCCGAGAAGATCCAGAGCATGGGGTGATGCGAGCCCGGTGATCCAGCTCGAAGACATCTCGAAGGGCTTCGGCGGCCAGCTCCTCTTCCGCGACGTCACCTGGCGGATCGCCGAGCGCGAGCGCATCGGCCTGGTCGGCCCCAACGGCGCCGGCAAGACGACCCTCTGCCGGATCCTGGCGGGGGTGGAGGAGCCCGACACCGGACAGGTGAGCCGGCCGCGCGGCGTGACCGTCGGCTACCTGCCGCAGGAGGCCGCCGGCCAGGTGTCCGGCTCGGTGCTGGCCGAGGCGCTGAGCGGTTTCGAGACGGTGTGGGCGCTCGAGCGTGAGATGGAGGACGTGGCGCGCGCGCTGGAGACGTCGCCGAGCGAGGCGCTGACCGAGCGGTACGGCGAGCTGCAGCACCGCTTCGAGGCGCTGGGCGGCTACCGGCTCGAGACGCAGGCGCGCACGATCCTGAGCGGCCTGGGCTTCCGTCCCGACCAGGTGGCCCAACCGCTCAGCGAATTCTCCGGAGGCTGGCGGATGCGGGCGGCGCTCGCCCGGCTGCTGCTGCTGGCGCCCTCGCTGCTGCTGCTCGACGAGCCGACCAACCACCTCGACCTCGCCTCCCTGGCGTGGCTGGAGGACTTCCTCACCGGCTACGACGGCACCGTGGTCGTCGTCTCGCACGACCGTTACTTCCTGAATCGGATGGTCACGTCGATCGCCGACCTCACGCCCGAGGGTCTCGTCGTCTATCCCGGCAACTACGACGACTTCCTGGTCGAGCGCGAGGCCCGCCGCGCGCTGCTGGAGGCCCGCGCGCGCAACCAGGCCAAGCGCATCGCCGAGGTCGAGCGCTTCATCGAGCGCTTCCGCTACAAGGCGACGAAGGCGCGCCAGGTGCAGAGCCGCATCAAGATGCTCGACAAGGTCGAGCGCTTCGAGGTGCCGGGCGCCCGCCGCCAGGTCCACTTCGCGTTCCCGGAGCCGCCGCGGACCGGGCCGGCGCGTGGCCACCCTGACCGGCATGCACAAGGCCTACGGCGACAACGTCGTCTACGCCGGCGTGGACGTCGCCGTCGAGCGGGGCGAGCGGCTGGCCCTCGTCGGCGACAACGGGGCCGGCAAGTCGACGCTGCTCAAGATCCTGGCCGGCGTGCTGGCCTTCGATCGGGGCGAGCGCATGCTGGGCTCGCACGTCGCCGTCCACTACTACGCCCAGCACCAGCTCGACGCGCTCGATCCCACCCGCACGGTGCTGGAGGAGCTGGAGGCGGTGGCGCCGGAGTCCTCGCACACGCGCCTGCGCACCATCCTCGGCGCGTTCCTGTTCTCCGGCGACAGCGTCGAGAAACGGGTCTCCGTGCTCTCCGGCGGCGAGAAGGCGCGGCTGGCGCTGGCCCGCATGCTCGTCCGGCCCGCGGCGCTGCTGTGCCTGGACGAGCCGACGAACCACCTCGACCTCGCCTCGCGCGAAGTGCTCGAATCGGCGCTGGCCGAGTTCCCGGGCACGATCGTGTTCATCTCGCACGACCGCTACTTCATCAACCGCATCGCGACGGTGGTCGTGGAGGTCGCGCGCGGCGCGCTGACGCCCTACCCGGGCTCCTACGACGACTTCCTCGACGCCAAGGCTCGCGGGGTGGTGCCGTCACTCTCCCGGGCGCCGGAGCCGCGGCACGCTCCCGGGCTTCCCGAGGCCAAGGTCGCTCCGGCGCCCTCGCGCGGCGGTCGCGATCGGGCGCGCGCGACCGACGATCGCTCGTCGCGCGAGACCGCGCAGCCCGGCCCGCCAGTGGGGGAGGCGGGGCGGCCGGTGGTGCGGCTGGTGAAGAAGAAGCCGAGCGCGGAGGTGAAGGAGTTGCGGAGGCGGGTGGAGGAGGTGGAGCGGAGGATTCAGCGGCTCGAGGCGCGGATGGCGGAGATCGGCGCGGCGCTGAGCGATCCGCGGATCTACCTCCACGGCGACCGCGTGCGCGCGGTGTCGAGCGAGCGCAAGACCGCCGAGGAGGAGATGGCCGGGCTGATGCGCGAGTGGGAGGCGCTGTCGACGGCGCTCTCCGCCCATGAGTGAGCCCTGGGAGCCCGTCGATCCCGACCAGCTCAAGCGGCAGCGGAGCCGGGCGCGCGCGCTGCGCGACAGCCCGTGGTGGAAGCGCCGGATCTCGACGGGCATCTGCCACTACTGCCGCCGGCCGGTCGGCCACGCCGCCCTGACGATGGACCACATCGTGCCGCTCGGTCGCGGCGGGATGTCGATCCGGGGCAACGTCGTGCCCGCCTGCAAGGACTGCAACAACCGCAAGAAGGGGATGCTGCCCGTCGAGTGGCGTGAGTACGTGGACTCGCTCGGCGCCCGCGCCGACGAGGGCTAGGAGAACGCTGTATCCCTCGGGTGTGACCACGAGGTTGGACGTTGACGCCCCGCACGCTCGCCCGTTGAATGACGGCGCTCGATTCGAGCGTGCTGTGCACCGTCGAACCACGGAGGCGCCTCATGTCGCATGTTGGAGTTCTGATCGTCCTGCTCGTCGCCGTCACGTCGCCGTCGACGGCCGCCCTCGCCGGCGTCCTGTCGGCGGAGACCGTGACTGTCGCGGCCGCCGTCGGCGCCAAGATCAACATCAATACCGCCGACGTGAAGGAGCTGATGAAGCTGCCGGGCGTCGGCCGCAGCCTCGCCGAGAAGATCGTGCAGTATCGCGACGCGCACGGCCCGTTCAAGAAGGCGACGGATCTCCGGAAGGTGGAGGGCGTCGGCAACGGCTTGTGGGAGAAGAATCGAGAGCGCATCGTCGTGAAGTGACGCTGTGCGGCACTTTTTCTTTGCCGCGCTCGAAAGCTGATAGTAGGATGAACGAAAGTCGGCCGGAGCGCCAACAACGCTCCCTCAGCGTCCCCGTCGACAATTCCGCCGACGGCTGACGTGGCCGAGCCCCGGGTCGGGAGTCGGCATCTGGTTCGGGGTGAGCGGAATCTGGGCCCGCGTGGCGCCCTTGCCGAGAATAGGAGGTGATCCAGCCGATGTGTAGCCCTACGGTGTTATGTGAGGTGGTTGCCTCCTAGGCAGGGTCCACGCTAGCTTCAGGTGGCCGCCTGGGAGTCCAGGCACCACCGGCCCCGACGATCCCGCCTCACCAGCGGGGCGGCGCGACGCGAGTGAAAGCATCACGCGCCGCAGCCATCGTCGGGGTCTTTTTTTGTAAAGCGTGCGATCGAAGAAGCGTGGTGGTCGAGCGTGAGGAGGCCCGGGCCCGTGAAGCGAGCCCGGGCGGAAGCGACAGGGGTGCTTAGCTGACCTTCCTGACGTTCGCTGCCTGAAGACCCTTCGGGCCGCGGGTTACCTCGAACTCGACCTTGTCCCCTTCGGCCAGGGACTTGAAACCCTGGGCCTGGATGGCGCTGTAGTGGACGAATACGTCCTCTCCGCCTTCCTGCGTGATGAACCCGTATCCCTTCGCATCGTTGAACCACTTCACTTGTCCCTGTGCCATCCTGCGACCTCTCTCTTCGGGGGTCTTCAGCCCCTGTGTGCTCCCGCCTTCATGGCGGGGTTACCTGCCTTGATTGGCAGGCAAACCGGTGTTACGGACAAAAAAAAGCGCCGCGCAGTGTGGTCCGCGCGGCGTGTGCGTGTGTCTCGGTCTCTTCACTCGTTCCAACTCCGTCGTGACCCCAAAAACCGGAAGCAACAATTACATGTCACCGAAATCAAGTCAACCCATTTCTACAGACCCGGTCATCGGGGCGCGAGCCGTTCTGGATGCCCGGCCAGCCGGGAATGGCCATGCAGAACCGTCCGCCGTCCCACTGGCAGCCACGACGTGAATCTCCTCAGGCGACGGGAACTTAGGCGCCGCCGCATCGGCAGCCCCCGGGGGGTTCGTCGTGGGCACCGTGATCCATCGCGGTCTCGCTGGGTGCTACCGCTCGTTGCTGGCGAGGCTATACTCAGGCGCGATGCATGCCTGGCATGACGTCGAGCTCGGCGATCACATCGAGCGCCACTTCCGGGCGATCATCGAGATTCCCAAGGGCTCCAAGGTCAAGTACGAGCTGGACAAGCGCACGGGCCTGCTCTACCTCGACCGCGTGCTGCACAGCGCCGTGCACTATCCGGCCAACTACGGTTTCCTGCCGCAGAGTTTCTGTGACGACGGCGATCCGCTCGACGTCCTCGTGCTCGGCCAGGAACCGGTGTTCCCGCTGTGCATCCTGCGCGCGCGGGCGATCGGCGTGCTCGGCATGCGCGACGAGAAGGGGCAGGACGACAAGATCATCGCCATCCACGTCGACGACCCCGAGTACGAGCACTACCAGGACATCGCCGACCTGCCGCCTCACCGCCTCCGCGAGCTGGAACGGTTCTTCCTGGACTACAAGGTGCTCGAGAACAAGACCGTCAACGTCGAAGCGCTGCGCGGCCGGCTCGACGCCGAACAGGTCGTTCGCGACGCGGTGCGTCTCTATCGCGAGCGTATCCTTCCCGCGCGCGACCGCTCTACGCCGCGGTGACACGCGACGTCACCCGGGGTGCCATCCTGGACGCTCTCCCGGGAGGACCCTCGTTCCGGGTGCTGTAACGGCACCCAACGGACCGCCGGAAACGCCGACGCTCGGCCTCGCATCGGGGTCCGATCGGCCCTCCGGTAGCCCCCGGCCAAGCCGCTGAAAATCTTTTCCTTTTCGAGGTAGGACCGAGCCTGTTGGAGGGCATTTCCGAAGCGTCTGAGTCTCCTAAACAGTTGGAATATCGGCGTTTTCGTTTCCGAGTGGCATGGACTGTGCTACTGTACGGACGCCCGCGCAGGCGGGTCCAAATCGAACACCGACGGATGGAGCGCTGATGCTCTACAACTTCTTGGCTGGAATGTTTTCCAACGATCTCGCCGTCGACCTCGGGACCGCCAACACCCTGGTGTACGTGCGGGGCGAAGGCATCGTCCTCAATGAGCCTTCCATCGTGGCCATCCACCAGGCCGACCACTCGGTGCTGGCGGTGGGGCACGAGGCCAAGGCCATGCTGGGACGCACGCCGGGCAACATCGTCGCCATCCGTCCGTTGAAGGACGGTGTCATCGCCGACTTCGACGTGACGGAGAAGATGCTTCACTATTTCATCTCGAAGGTCCATCGGCGCCGCACGCTCGTGCGGCCGCGCATCGTCGTCGGGGTGCCGTCGGGGATCACGCAGGTCGAGAAGCGCGCCGTGCGCGACTCGGCCATGCAGGCCGGCGCCCGCGAGGTGTACCTCATCGAGGAACCGATGGCGGCCGCCATCGGGGCGGGGCTGCCCATCCAGGAGCCCGGCGGGAACATGATCGTCGACATCGGCGGCGGCACCACCGAGGTCGCGGTCATCTCGCTCTCCGGAATCGTGTATTCCAAGTCGGTGCGCATCGCCGGCGACGAGATGGACGAGGCGATCGTGCAGTACATCAAGAAGCACTACAACCTGCTCGTCGGCGAGCGGCGCGCCGAAGAGATCAAGATGGCGCTCGGCTCGGCCTACCCGATGGGCGGAGATCGGCGGACGATGGAGGTCAAGGGGCGCGACCTCATCGACGGCATCCCGAAAACCATCGTGATCACCGACGAAGAGATTCGTGAGGCGCTGCGGGAACCGGTCATGACCATCGTGGAGACCGTCCGCACGTGCCTGGAGCGGACGCCGCCCGAGCTGGCGGCCGACATCGTGGACAAGGGCATCGTGCTCACTGGGGGCGGAGCGCTGCTGCGCGGGCTCGACCACCTCCTCCGCCAGGAAACCAACCTGCCGGTCACGCAGGGCGAAGATCCGCTGTCCTGCGTGGCGCTGGGAACCGGCAAGGTGTTGGACGAGCTCGATCTGCTGAAGAAGGTGGCCATCCCGGCCTGATTCGGTCGTCCGGGGGGTCGAAGGTGAAGATTCGCGCGGTCGTGCTGCTGGGCACCGTCGCCGCGGTTTGCCTTCTGCTCCTGACCTTGCAAATGCGCGGACACGCCACCGGCGCCTCCGACGTGCTCGCCTTGCTCACCACGCCGGTCCAGAGCGCGCTGGCGCGTGTCAACCGCGCGACCGTCGGGGTGTGGTCGACGTACCGCGAGTGGAAGAACGTCCGGACCGAGAACGGCAGCCTGCGCGAGGAAGCCCAGCGGCTTCGGGTCGAGGCGTTGCGGGTGACGGAGACGGTCGAGGAGAATCAGCGCCTGCGCCGCTTGCTCGCCCTCAAGGAGGCGATGCCGTTGACCACGCTGTCCGGGGAGATCATCGCGCGCGAGTGGGGCGGCTGGGTCCGATCGCTCACCGTCAACCGTGGGCGCGCCGACCACGTGTCCCGCCTGACCGCGGTCATCGCGCCTGACGGCCTCATCGGGCGCGTCGTCGACGTGCGGCCCGGCGCCTCCATCGTGCAAGTGCTGACCGACCCCGCCTCGACGGTGGGCGCCCACGTCGTGCGCACCCGCACGCAGGGCATCGTGGAAGGGGAGCCGCGCGGCACGATCCGCTTCAAGTACATGGCGCGCGAGGGCGGCGGCATCCAGGTCGGCGACCTCATCGTCACCTCCGGCGCCGGCGGACTGGCCCCGCGCGGCATCCCGGTGGGCCGGGTCCGCGCCATCGACGACCGCGGCTCCGCGCTCTTCAACTACGCGCAGCTGGCGCCGGCCGTGGACTTCGCCCGCATCGACGAGGTGCTCCTGATCGTCGGCGAGGGGGCCCACGACGTGGCCGGGCTGTTCCCGGATGGCGGGAGCTGATGCGCACGTTCGTCGTCCTCGCGGTGTTCGGTGGCGGCATGGCCCACGCCACGCTGGGTCAGGCGCTCCGCATCGCCGACGTGGCGCCCGACATCCCCCTGATCGTGGTGGTCCTGCTCGCGCTGCGGCGGGGCCCCGAGTTCGGGTGCGGCGCCGGCTTCATCGCCGGCATCCTGCAGGACGCCGCCTCCGGCGGGCTGCTCGGCGTGCAGGCGCTGACGAAGGCGATCATCGGCTTCATCATCGGCGCCGTCGGCGCCCGCCTGCGGGTGAGCCAGCCGCTGGTGCAGGTACCGGGGCTCGTGCTGCTGACGATCGCCGAGGGCCTCGGCCGCTTCACGCTCCTCAAGCTGTTCCGCTTCCCGGCGCCGTTCGGCGAGCTGATGACCTACGTCATCCTGCCGCAGGCGCTCTACAACGGCTTCCTGGGCGCGGGCCTCGTCCTCGCGCTGGCCTGGGCGGAGTCGATGCGGGAGCGTACGTCGTGAGCGGCCGTCTCGGCTACCTGGGGGGTCCCACGATGCCCGGCCGGCCCGACCCGGGCCGGCGCCGGGTCATCGCGATGGCGGGCATCGTCACCACTGCGCTGCTCCTGATCGTCTGTCAGCTCTGGTATCTGCAGGTGCTGGAGGGCGGCCGGTTCCAGGAGGCGTCGGAGAAGAACCGCATCCGCATCCGTCCCATCGCCGCTCCGCGCGGCATCCTGTTCGATCGCAAGGGCCTGCCGCTCGTCGACAACCGGCCGGCGTTCACGCTCTCGCTGATCCCCCGCGAGCTGGAGCGCGACCCGGTGCAGCGGGACGCCACGCTGGGCCGGCTGGCCTCGCTGCTGCAAATCCCCTTCGTCGAGCTGCAGGAGGCGGTGTCGCGCGTTTCGCCCGACTCGATCCTGCCGGTGCGCGTGCGGCGCGGCCTCAGCATGGACGACGTGGCCCGCGTGGAGGAGTGGAAGCTCGAGCTGCCCGGCGTCATCGTCGAGGTGGAGCCCCAGCGCGCCTATCCCAACAGCCGCTTCGCCGCCCACCTGCTCGGCTACGTGCGGGAGGTGAACGACGAACAGCTCAAGCAGGGCCGCTACCGCCGGGGCGACATGGTCGGCCAGAGCGGGCTGGAGCGGCTGCTCGACGAGTTCCTGCGCGGCAAGGACGGCGGCGAGCGCATCGAGGTGGACGCCATGGGCCGCCAGATGCGGATGATCCAGTCGACCGAGCCGCACCCCGGCGCCCAGGTGGTCACCACCGTGGACCGCCGAATCCAGGAGGCCGCCGAGAAGGCCATGGAGGGCCACGCCGGCGCCGTGGTGGTGATGGACCCGCGCAACGGCGACGTGCTGGCGATGGTCTCCACGCCGGCCTTCGAGATCGACCGCTTCACGGGGACGATCGACCGCAACGCGTGGCTGCGGGTGATCCAGGATCCCGAGCACCCCCTGCTGAACCGCACGATCCAGAGCCAGTACGCGCCCGGCTCCGTGTTCAAGATCGTCGTGGCGGCGGCCGGCCTGCAGGAAGGCACGATCGTGCCGACCGACCGCACGAACTGCACCGGCGACTTCCGCCTCGGCGAGTGGACGTTCAAGGACTGGAAGCAAGGCGGACACGGCAGCGTCGACCTGCTCGGCGCGATGCGCCAATCCTGCAACGTCTTCTTCTACGAGAAGGGCTTGAAGGTCGGCGGGCCCGTCATCGCCAGGTACGCCACCGCCTTCGGGCTCGGCGCCGCGACGCAGATCGACCTCCCGGGCGAGAAGCTGGGGCTCATCCCCCAGCCCAAGCTGCGGCGCGACAAGCGCGTGGGCGGCGGCTGGCACGCCGGCGAGACCGTGAACATGTCGATCGGCCAGGGCGCCGTCCTGGTGACACCGATGCAGGTGGCCCGCTTCATGAGCGCGGTCGCCAACGGCGGCGTGCTGTGGAAGCCGCGCCTAGTGCAGCGCATCGAGCGGCCCGACAAGGGCGTGGTGTGGAGCGACGGGGGCAGCGTCACCGGGCACGTCGAGCTCTCCCCGATGGTGTGGGCGTTCCTGCGACAGTCGCTGTGGTCGGTCGTCAACGAGGACGGCACCGGCGCCGGCGCCCGCATCCCGGGCCTGAACGTCGCCGGCAAGACCGGGACCGCCCAGATGATCGCCAAGTCGAAGGCCGAGAAGGGCGAGGATCACGCCTGGTTCGCCTCGTTCGCTCCGGTGAGCGAGCCGGAGGCGGTGGTCATCGTCCTCGTCGAGCGTGGCGGCAAGGGCGGGCAGGTCGCCGCACCGATCGCGCGGAAGATCCTCAACGCCATCTTCATGGAGAAGGTCGCCAGCGTCGACCTCGGCGGATAGTCGGAGTATCGAGAGCCGCGCGCCTTAGCCTGAGCGCCGCGAGTGGGAACGGAATACCGCGGGCGCCACGGCTCCGCCGGGGCGCTCCGAGTGACGGAAACAGCGGGACGTCGAGGGGTGCCCCGGCTCCGCCGGGCCCCGAGTGACGGAAACAGCGGGACGTCGAGGGGCGCCACGGCTCCGCCGGGGCGCCCCGAGTGACGGGGGGGTATGGGGGGCCATGTCGGGGCCCCCCCATGTACATGGTAGCTATCGATCGCCGTCTGCTGCAGAACGTCGACTGGCCCCTGCTCGGCGCCACCGTCGGTCTGGTCATCCTGAGCGCCTCCACGCTGGCCTCGCTGCACGTGGGCCGGGCCGGCGGCGGCGTCGCAGTTCGTCAGCTCGCCTGGTTCGGAGTCGGTATGATGGCGCTCGTGGTCGTCGCCAGCATCGACTACCGGCGGCTCGTGCGGTTGGCCCCCCTGATCTACCTGGTCGGGCTCGGCGGGCTGGTGACGGTGTTCCTGATCGGCCGCACGGTCTCGGGGGCGCGCCGCTGGATGTTCGTGGGACCGCTGTCGGTGCAGCCGTCCGAGCTGTTCAAGATCTGCTTCGTGCTGATGATGGTCTGGCTGCTGACGTCGCGCTGGGCCCAGCCGATCAGCAAGACGACGCTGGCGCTCGTTGCCCCGGTGGCCGCGGTGCCGGCGGTGTTGATTCTCAAGCAGCCCGACCTCGGGACGGCGCTGCTGCTGTTCCCCGTGTTGATCGCCCTGCTGGTCGCCGCCGGGATGCCGCTGCGACTCCTGGGAGGACTCGTCCTCGCCGGCCTCGCCGCCACACCCCTGGCCTGGTTCGTCTTGAAGGACTATCAACGGGAGCGGATCCTCGTGTTCCTGGACCCGTTTCGCGATCCTCTCGGGAGCGCGTACAACGTGATCCAGGCCAAGATCGCGATAGGCTCGGGACAGCTCCTGGGCAAGGGTGTGGCCGGCGCGACGCAGAGCCGGCTGTCCTTTCTCCCCGAGCGTCACACAGATTTCATCTTCGCCGTATTCGCCGAGACGTGGGGGTTCGTCGGCTGTCTCGTGCTGCTCACCTGCTACGCGTTGGTGCTCGTCCGCGGATTCGACATCGCGGCGTCGACGCGCGAGCCGGTGGGCCGGCTGGTCGCCTTGGGCGTCACCGTGCTGGTGGCGGTCCAGGTCCTCGTGAACGTGGGCATGGTGACCGGGCTGCTCCCGGTCGTCGGCATCCCGCTGCCGTTCATGAGCTACGGCGGCTCGTCGATGGTCGTCTCGCTGATGGCCCTCGGACTCCTGCTCTCGGTCCGGATGCGGCAGTTCCAATGAGACTCCCGATGAACGCTCGGCGGTCGGGGGTGTCGGAGAGGTGCTGCCGTGAGCAAACGCATCGTCGTCAATGTCGGTCTGCTCGAAACCCGCGTCGCGGTCCAGGAAGGTAACCTCCTCACCGAGCTCTACCTCGAGCGTCACCGCCACCGATCGATCGTCGGCAGCGTCTACAAGGGCACGGTGACGAACGTCCTGCCCGGGATGCAGGCCGCCTTCGTCGACATCGGCCTGGCCAAGGACGCCTTCCTCTACGCCGGCGACTACACCGCCAACCTGGGCGACGCGCCCCGCACCATGCTGGCCGACGCCGACGAGGACGCCGACCCCGACGCCGAGCCCGACGGCGACGAGGAGCCACGCCGCCAGGCGGCCGGCCCCATCGAGGAGATGCTGAGTCGGGGCCAGACGGTGCTCGTGGAGGTCGCCAAGGAGTCGCTCGGTACCAAGGGGGCTCGCGTCACCTCGTTCATCTCGCTGCCCGGCCGCTACGTCGTCTACATGCCGCAGGCCCGCCACGTCGGCGTCTCCCGCCGCATCCGCGACGAGCGCGAGCGTGATCGCCTCCGGGCGGCGCTGCGCAGCCTCGAGCTGCCCCCCGGCGGGTTCATCTTGCGCACCAACGCCGAGGGCAAGGGCGAGGCCGAGTTCGCCCACGATGTCGAGTTCCTCAGCCGGCTGTGGTCGCAGATCCAGGGCCGCTTCGAGACGGCCTCGGCGCCGGCCGCTCTGCACGAGGAGGGCGACCTCACGTTTCGGGTGGTCCGCGACCTGTTCTCGCCCGAGGTCGACGAGTTCGTAGTGGACGACCGCGCCGCCTACGACAAGTGCCTCGGCTACGTGCGGGCGCTGGTGCCGGCGCTGGCCGAGCGCGTGCGCCTCTACACCGAGCGGGCGCCGCTGTTCGACGCCTTCGGCATCGAGAAAGACATCGAGAAGGCGCTGCGCCGGCGGGTCTGGCTGAAGTCGGGCGGCTACATCGTCATCGACCACACCGAGGCGCTGGTGTCGATCGACGTCAACACCGGCAAGTACGTGGGCAAGCGCGACTTCGAGCAGACGGTGCTCAAGATCAATCTGGAGGCGGTGACCGAGGTGGTGCGCCAGATCCGCCTGCGCGACCTCGGCGGCATCATCATCATCGACTTCATCGACATGGAGGTGCTCGAGCACCGCGAGCAGGTCTACAAGGCGGTCAAGCGGGCGCTGGCCGAGGACAAGGCCCGCACCAATGTGCTGGAGATCTCCGAGCTGGGACTGGTGGAGATGACCCGCAAGCGCGTGCGCCAGGATCTCCGCGCGCTCCTCACCCAGCACTGCGCGACCTGCCGCGGAGCCGGCGTCGTGAAGTCCAACGAGACGCTGGCCACCGAGATCTACCGGGCGGTGCAGGCCAAGGCCGCGGCCGAGGCGCCGCCGGGCGAGGGCCGCGAGATCGTGGCCCGCGTGAATCCCGACCTCGCCGCCTACCTGGAAGGCGAGGCCCGGGGCGATCTCCAGCGCCTGGAGGCGGCGCTCGAGGTGAAGATCACGGTGCAGGCGGCGCCCGGCCTGGCCCAGCGCGAGGAGTACGAGCTGCGCGTGCGCTGAGCGCTCCCGGAGGCCCGCGCGCTCGACGAGCGGCGCCTGCCGTCTGGGGCCGCCGTGCGGGCGGTGTTCGGGGCGGGGGGGCTGGTGGAGACGGGGCACCGCCGCGTCGAGCAGCGGATCGCCGGCGGCCCGGAGGCGTATTGCGCGCGCATCCGGGCGCGGGCCCTGTCGTCGCTGCAACTGATCCCGGACGGCGCGTTCGACCGCGGCCTGGCCGCCCTCGCCGCTCACTGCCGCACCCTTCCGGCGGATCGGGCGTTCGTCGAGCCGGTGGACGTCTTCGTGTTCCAGCGCTAGCATCGCCGCCATGGCCCGGACCCCGCCCTCGCGCGTGAGCGGTCGGCGGATCCTGCTCGACCTGCGTCTGGCCTCTCGCAGGGGCGATCGTGCCGCGCTCTCCCTGGCCCTCGACCAGATGCGCACGCTCGCCCACTCGCCGCGGTACTGGGAGCGCTACCTCGTTCTGCTGAGCAACCCGCTCGCGCGGCTCGTCGACCTGCTCGTCATCAAGCAGGGTGAGCGCATCGCCCACCAGAAGGGCTGGAAGCTCCCGCGCGCCGCCCCGCCCGTCGCCGGCAAGTCGGCGAAGACCAGGAAGAAATCGCCGCCCGCTGGTCGCCGGCGAGGCCCGCCTGCCTCCGGCGCCCAGCCGTCGCTGTTCGAGTGACGTGGGGGCCTCGATAGGCCCCCCCCATCATTCGGAGCGACCCGGCGGAGCCGTAGCTCCTCTGGTGCGCGCTCGCGCCTGGGGCCCCGATAGGCCCCCCCACTCCCCACACGCTTCGTCGCGCCCTGGCACAGCCGTGGCGCTCCTCGATTGACGCGTACCGTGGGGGCGTGAGCCCGTGCGTTTGACAGACCCCGGGGGGCAGGACGATACTTACCCCCGGGGGGTATGAACGTGCTGAACGACGACACCAAGGCCAAGGCCCGGGGCCGGCTGCGCCGCATCGAAGGCCAGGTGCAGGGACTGCAGCGGATGCTCGACAACGACGCCTACTGTGTCGACATCCTCCTGCAGATCTCGGCCGTGCAGGGCGCACTCGAGCAGGTCCAGAAGCTGCTGCTCGGCCGGCACATCGAGTCGTGCGTGGCCGACGCGCTACGCTCCGGCTCCAAGTCCGAGCGCCAGCAGAAGGTCGACGAGCTGCTCGACGTCTTCTCGCGCTTCGGAGCGCGGTGATGGCCGAGCGGCTCACGCTGCCCGTGCGGGGCATGCACTGCGCCGCCTGCGTGGGCAAGGTCGAGGGCGCGCTCACCCGGCTGCCCGGCGTGGAGACGGCGTCCGTGAACCTCGCGACCGAGCGGGCGACGGTGGCCTTCGATCCCGCCCGGACCGACGTCGCCGCGCTCCAGGCCGCGGTGGCGGCCGTCGGCTACGAGCTGGCGGCGGCGCCGGTGCCGCAGGACCGCGAGGCCGAGGACCGCGAGCAGGCGGCCCGCGAGCGCGAGCAGCAGCAGCTGCGCCGGCGCTTCATCGTCGGCGCGGTGCTGTCCGCGCCCCTGCTCATCGGCGGCATGCCGGACCTCTTCCCGTGGGCGCCGGCGTGGCTGCGCAACCCGTGGCTCCACCTCGTGCTGGCTACCCCCGTGCAGTTCTGGGTCGGCGCGAGCTTCCACGCCGGGTTCCTGCGCGATCTCCGCTACCGCAGCGCCAGCATGTCGACCCTCGTGTCGCTGGGCACGAACGCGGCCTACGTCTTCAGCGTGGCGGTGACGCTGTGGCCCCACGTCTTCCACGCCGCCGGCGCCATGACCTACTACGAGACGGCGGCGGTCGTGATCACCCTCGTCGTGCTGGGACGCTGGCTGGAGGCCCGGGCGCGCGGCCGGACGTCCGCGGCGATTCGGCGGCTCGTGAGCCTGGCGCCGCGCACCGCGCGCGTGCTCCGCGACGGCGACGAGATCGATCTGCCGACGGCCGAGGTGGAGGTCGGCGACCTGATCCGGATCCGGCCCGGCGAGCGGCTGCCGGTGGACGGCACCGTGGTCGAGGGTACCTCCACGGTGGACGAGTCGATGCTCACCGGCGAGAGCGTGCCGGTGGAGAAGGCGCCCGGCGACGCCGTGGCGGCCGGCACGGTGAACCGCACCGGCAGCTTCGTCTTCCGCGCCACCCGGGTCGGCAGCGAGACGACGCTGGCTCGCATCGTCAGGCTGGTCGAGGAGGCGCAGGGCTCGCGGGCGCCGATCCAGCGCCTGGCCGACCGCGTGGCCGCCGTCTTCGTGCCGATCGTGCTGGTGATCGCCGCCCTGACCTTCGTCGGCTGGTGGCTGCTCGGCCCCGCGCCCGCGCTGGTCTACGCGCTGACCAACGCCGTCGCCGTCCTGGTCATCGCCTGCCCCTGCGCGATGGGCCTGGCCACGCCGACGGCCATCATGGTGGCGACCGGGCGCGGGGCCGAGTACGGCGTGCTGATCCGCAGCGCGGCGGCGCTGGAGCGGCTGAACGACGTGACGACGATGATCTTCGACAAGACCGGCACGCTGACCGTGGGCCGGCCGGTCGTGACCGACGTGATCGTCGCCGGGCCCAGCACCACCGAGGCCGACGTCCTGGCGCTGGCCGCCGCGGCGGAGCAGGGCTCCGAGCACCCGATCGGCGAGGCCATCGTCGCCCGCGCCAAGGAGCTGGGGCTGGCGCTGCCGGTGGTCGGCGGGTTCGTGACCGTTCCGGGCCAGGGCGTCGACGCGCTCGCGCCCGAGGGCCGCGTGCTGATCGGCAACCGCGGGCTGATGCAGGCGCGCGGCATCGAGATGGAGGGGCTGGAGCCGCGTGCCGCCGCGCTGGCGGCCGGCGGCAAGACGGTCGTGTACGTGGCGTTCGCGGGCCAGCCGCTCGGCCTCGTTGCGGTGGCGGACGTGCTGAAGCCGGACGCCGCCGAGGCGGTCGCCGCGCTCCGCCGGCGCGGGCTCGAGGTGGTGATGCTCACCGGCGACCATCGGGTGACGGCGACGGCCATCGCGGGGCAGGCGGGCATCGACCGGGTCCTGGCCGAGGTGCAGCCGGAGGCCAAGGTCCGGGAGGTCGCCGCCGTGCAGGCCGCCCGCGGTGTGGTGGCGATGGTCGGCGATGGGATCAACGACGCGCCGGCGCTGGTCCAGGCCGACGTCGGCATCGCGATGGGCTCCGGCACCGACGTGGCGATCGAGGCCGCCGACGTGACGCTGATGCGCGGCGACCTCGCCGGCGTCGTGATCGCCGTCGACCTGGCGCGGCGCACGATCCGCATCGTGAAGCAGAACCTGGTCTGGGCGTTCGGCTACAACGTGGTGCTCATCCCCGTCGCCGCCGGCCTGCTCTATCCGCTGGGGGGCGTGCTGCTCTCGCCCATTTTGGCCGGTGCCGCGATGGCGTTCTCGTCGGTGTCGGTCGTGACCAACAGCCTGCGACTCAAGCGTTGGAGACAAGGAGGCCACTGATGGCCGTGGATCCCGTGTGCAAGATGACGGTGGAGCCCGCCAAGGCGGCGGCGCAGTCGAAGTACCAGGGCGAGACCTACTACTTCTGCGCGGTGGGCTGCAAGCAGAAGTTCGATCGCGAACCGGGGCAGTACCTCGCCGGCGGCAAGAGCGGGATGGGCCACTGATGCTGTCGCCGGCGCTGCTCGCCGGCCGCGACCGCTACGAGCGGGTGATGGACGGCCGGGTCGACAACACCCACGACGACGCCTTCACCCACACGGTGCGACTGGCCGACGGCGACCGGGCGCTGGAGGTCGCGGTGGTGGCGCTGCCGTCGCCGACCTATGCCATCCGTGCGGCGCGGCTGACGCCGCTGGCCGGCCGCGTGGCGTCGTCGCTGGCGCCGGGCTTCGCGCGCCTGGCCGGCACCGAGATGGTCGGTGGCCTCACCCGGCGGGCGGCGGAGCTGCTCGGGAGCGACGAGGGCGCCACGCTGGCGGTGGACGCCACGATCGAAGTCGCGCGGCTGGCGCGACAGGTCGCCCGGATGCCGCGGGCGGTGGCGGAGCGCGCCACCTCCGGCGACGCCCTGGACTGCTGGACGCTCGACACCACCGGCTGGATCGATCTGCCGAACTCGTGCTTCACCTACAGCGACGCCGGACGCGCCCTGTTCGGCACGCGTACGATCGCCACGCCGATGGTGCCGGATCTCTACAGCCCGCGGCCGGGTCAGCCGAAGGTCTTCGAGCGCCGCAAGGTGGCGCGTCTGGAACGCGGCGGCGGCCGGCTGCGGCTGTTCCACTCGATGCACGACAACGTGCACGGCTTCGAGATCACCTACGAGATCGACCTGGCCACCGGCACGATCGTCCGCGCCGAGCACGTCACGCCGCGGCTGCCCTACCTGGGCGTGTGCTCGGAGCCGCAGCGCAGGATCACGGCTCTGCTCGGCGAGCGCGCCGATGCCGGCCTCCGCAAGCGCATCCAGGTCACCCTCGGCGGCGAGGCCGGCTGCGCCCAGCTCTACGACCTGACCGCCGACGTGTTGAAGCTGCTGGGTTAACGAACGTCGTCGGTCGTCAGGGGCCCCTGCGCGCGCTCGAGCCAGGTGTCGAGGTACGAGTCTGTCGCGAACGCCCCCAGGCCGACCGAGGCCGGCGGCCGCCCCGCGAACGCGGCGCGCGGCGCCAGGCCCACCAGCTCGCCCCGGTCGACGGCGAGGCCCGCGCGCTCGGCCTCCGCGCGCACGCGATCGAACACCGCGGGGATCGGCGTGACGCGATAGTCGAGCAGGTTCATCGAGACCTGCACGCGGCCGCGGCTGGCGAGCGGCAGCCCGAGCGCCTGGACGGCCGGCAGGCCGCCGCCGCTGGCGCGCACGGAGCGCGCGATGGCGCGGGCGGCGTCGAGGTCGTCGCCGGCGAGCCAGACGTTGTAGGCGATCAGCACGTCGCGGGCGCCGACGAGCACGGCGCCGGCGCGCGGATCGAAGCGGGCCGGGCCGTCGTCCGGCTGGCCGTCGGCCGACGCCAGGCGTGCGGCCAGGCCCTCGTACTCGCCGTGGCGCAGCTCACGCAGGGCCCGTCGCTCCCCCCGTCGAGCGGCGTGGGCGTAGTAGTAGACGGGCAGCGCGTGACGCGCGGCCAGCGCCCGGCCGGTCGCGTGGGCGAGCGCCACGGCCTCCGCCATCGTCGTGCCGGCCACCGGCACGAACGGCAGCACGTCGAGCGCGCCGATCCGGGGATGGATGCCGTGGTGGCCGCGCATGTCGACCTCGGCGACGACGGCGTCGGCGAGCGCCAGCGCGGCCGCGGTGACGGCGGCCGGCGGGCCGAGGAACGTGAAGACCGAGCGGTGATGGTCGGGATCGGCGTGGACGTCGGCCAGCCTCACCCCGGGGATGGCGGCGACGGCGGCGGCGAAGCGGGCCAGGCGGGCCGGGTCGCGGCCCTCGCTCACGTTCGGCACGCACTCCACGATGGGCCCGGGGACCACGGCGGTATACTACGGGGCGCGATGCCGTTCCTGCCAATCGGGAAGCTTCCCGGCGACTTGCTGCAGGCGGTCCTCGACAAGCACGTGTCCCGCGATCCGCGAGTGATCGTGGGACCGCGCGTGGGGGAGGACGCCGCCGTGATCGATCTCGGCGAGCGCTATCTCGTCGCGACGGCCGACCCGATCACGTTCGCCACCGACGATCTCGGCTGGTACGCGCTGCACGTCAACGCCAACGACATCGTGGTGCGCGGGGCCACCCCCCGCTGGTTCCTGGCCACGCTGCTGCTGCCCGCGGGCCGGACCGACGAGGCCACCGTCCGCACGCTGTTCGGCCAGCTCGGCGAGGCGTGCGAGGAGCTGGAGGTCGCGCTGGTCGGCGGCCACACCGAGGTCACGCACGGCATCGACCGGCCGATCGTGGCCGGCACGATGCTGGGCGAGGTGGCCAAGGACAAGCTCGTGACGACCTCGGGGGCGAAGGTCGGCGATGCGATCGTGTTGACGAAGGGCGTGCCGCTCGAGGGCGCGGCGATCATCGCGCGCGAGAAGGAGGCCGAGCTGCGGGCGCGCGGCGTCTCGGCGGCGGTGATCCGCCGCGCCAGGGGGTTCCTGCGCACGCCGGGCATCAGCGTGCGCCCCGAGGCCGAGATCGCCTGCGAGCTGGCCTCGGTGCACGCGATGCACGATCCCACCGAGGGGGGCATCGCGACCGCGCTGCACGAGCTGGCCGCCGCGGCCGGCGTGGGGCTGCGCATCGATCGCGACCGGATCACGGTGCTGCCCGAGGGACGCGCGCTCTGCGAGGCGTTCGGTCTCGACCCGCTCGGCACCATCGCCTCGGGCGCGCTGCTCATGACGCTGGCGCCGGCCGAGGCCGGCGTGGTCATTCACGCCCTCGCCCGCGAGGCCATCGACTGCCACTTCATCGGCCAGGTCGTGCCGCCCGAGCAGGGCGTCACCCTCAACGAGGGCACGCGCCAGTGGCCGCTGCCCGTGTTCGCGCGGGACGAGATCGC
Organism: uncultured Candidatus Rokubacteria bacterium; assembly: GCA_963743355.1. Classification (GTDB taxonomy): domain Bacteria; phylum Methylomirabilota; class Methylomirabilia; order Rokubacteriales; family CSP1-6; genus AR5. Next base: position 368,020 of record CAVUPM010000001.1, on the reverse strand, counting down.
CAGACTGTTCGGGGAGGGCTAGCCGTGCCCCAGCTCGGATACTCGCGTCGCTCGCTGGCCCTCGGTCGCGAGGGTCTCGTGGCCTCCTGTCATCCGCTCGCCACCCTGGCCGGCGTGGAGGTGCTCAAGGCCGGCGGCACCGTCGCCGACGCCGCCGTCGCCACCAACGCGGTGCTGGGCGTGACCCAGTCGAACAACTGCGGGCTCGGTGGCGACCTGTTCTGTCTCTACTACGAGGCCGCGACGCGACGCGTGCACTTCCTCAACGGCGCCGGACGCTCGGGCTCACGGGCGACGATCGAGGAGGTACGACGGCGCGGCATGACCGGGCTGCCGGTGCTGGGGCCGGCCACCGTGAGCGTGCCGGGCGTGGTGCGGGCGTGGGCGATGCTGCTGGAGCGCTTCGGCACCCGCTCGCTCGACCAGCTGCTGGGACCGGCCATCCACTACGCCGAGCGCGGCTTTCCCATCACCTCGATCCTCAGTCAAGCCATCACCGAGTTCGCGCCGGGCAACTCCGATCCGGAGTGGCGCCGCGTGTTCCTGCCGGGCGGCAAGGCGCCGGCGCCCGGCGAGATGTTCGGCAGCCCGACCTCGCGCGGACGCTGCGCGATCTCGCCGCCGAGGGGCCCGACCTCTTCTATCACGGCCGCGTCGCGCGGACGATCGCCGACCGCATGGCCCCGGAGGGCTTCGTCACCCTCGACGACCTCGGCGCCCACACCGGCGAGTGGGGCGAGCCGGTCTCCACGACCTACCGCGGCTTCACCGTCTACGAAACACCGCCGCCGACGCAGGGCGTGACCGCGCTGCTCGCGCTCAACATGCTGGAGGGCTCTCCGCTCGCGAGGCTCCCGCTGCACTCGGTCGAGCATCTGCACCTGATGCTGGAAGTCGTCAAGCTCGCCTACGCCGACCGCGATCGCTGGATCGGCGACCCGGCCCAGGCGCGGATGCCCCTGAAGGGCATGCTCGACAAGGCGTACGCGGCCGAGCGCCGGCGCCAGTTCGATCCCAGCAAGGCCCAGACCTACGTGCCCGGCCAGCCGGAGGGCGACACGACCGGCTTCGTCGTCGCCGACGGCCACGGCAACGTGCTGAGCGTCATCCAGAGCCTGTTCAACGCCTTCGGCTCCGGCGTGGTCCCCTCCGGCACCGGCCTGTGCCTGCAGAACCGGGGGCGCCACTTCACCATGGACCCCGCGCACCCGAGCGGGCTGGCGCCGGGCAAGCGGCCGTTCCACACGCTCATGGCCTCCATCGCCACCCGCGACGACCAGCCGGTGATGGGGTTCGCCACCATGGGCGGGAACGGCCAGGCGATGTTCCACGTTCAGGTGCTGACCAACGTGTTCGACTACGGCCTCGACATCCAGGAGGCGATCGAGCGGCCGCGCTTCCTCGTCGGCGCGTTCCTGCCCGACGATGCGGCCGACGCGATCCACCTCGAGAACCGGGTGCCGGCGCGGGTGTTCACCGCGCTCCAGCGCCGGGGCCATCCCATCAAGCCGGCGCCCGAGCTGTTCTACCGGGTCGGGCACGCGCACGGCGTGACCGTCGGTGACGACGGCGTGCTGAGTGGCGGCGCCGATCCGCGCGGCGACGGCATGGCGCTGGGATTCTGATGCGCCACCCCGTCGCCCTGCTCGTCGCGGGCCTGCTGATCGCCCTGTCGGTACCGGTGCGCGCCGCCGAGTGGGGGCTGATCCGTCCCGGCATCAGCACCACCGGGAGCGTGCGCGCCAAGTACGGCGCCCCCACGCGGGTGGACCGGCAGAAGGTCGAGAGCTACGACACCGAGAACTGGGTGTACGAGGGCGCCAGGGCGCCGGTCGGGGTGGAGCGGCTCACCGTGGAGTACGGCCTGCTGCAGGAGCAGAAGTACCGGCCCGAGATCGTCCGCGCCTTCCGGCTCGAGCCCAAGCCGGGCACCTTCAACCGGGGCGTGATCACCAACGGCTGGGGCTTTCCCGACCGCATGGGCCACGAGAACGCGCGGGACATCTTCCTCTACCGCGAGGGGCTGCTGGTCTACTTCGACGAGTCGGGCTGGAACGCCAAGCTGATGGTCTTCACGCTGCCCCAGCCGCGCGACCCGACCGAAGAGCCGCGGTCGCGGTGACGAGGCCGCGCACGGGAATCGGCACCCAGTCCGGCCGGTTGTTCGTCTCGTACACGATCTCGTAGGCGGCCTTCTCCACCTCCAGCACCGCCACCGCCCGCGTCAGCGCCGCCTCCGCGGCCGGCAGGAAGGGCGCGGCGCCGGCCGTCTCGCGATAGCCGGTCACGAACGCCTCGCGCGCGACAGCCTCCCAGCCCGCCGGCGCCGGCGCGGTGGCCGCCGCGTAGCCGAGCGAGCGCAGCAGGCCGGCCACGTCGCGCAGCGGCGTGTGCTTCCGGCGGCGCTCGGCCAGCGGCCGCAGCGGCTCGCCCTCGAAGTCGATGATCGCGAAGTCCTCGCCATCGCGGATGGCCAGCGTCTGGCCCAGGTGGAAGTCGCCGTGGTGGCGCAGCTTCACGGTGCCGGCCAGGCCGGCCAGGCCGGCCGCGTCCACGCGGGCCGGCACGCCGTCGGGCAGGCGACCGCCGAGCGCGCCGCGAGCGGCGTCGAGCTGGCGCTGCACCGCCTCGGTCCACGCGGTGACGTCCTCGGGCGTGACGCGCTCGGGCGCGAACGCCGGCTCGCGCGCGTCCGAGGCCAGCGCCAGGTGGAGCTCGGCCGTGCGGCGGCCCAGCGTGCGCAGCGCGCCGAGCGCAGCGTCGCCGGCGGCGAGGCGGCCCAGCAGCCACCGCCAGCCGTCGCAGGATTCGCAGACCAGCTCCTGGGCCATCGCCAGCGCCCAGGCGCCGCCGGCGTCGCGGTACTCGAGGCTGCCGGCCAGCCGCGGCGTGTGGCGGAAGCTCGTGCGCTCGGTCAGGAAGCTCGTGATCTCGACGTCGGGATTGGCGCCGGCGGCCAGCCGCCGGAAGTGCTTGAGGATCAGCGCGTCGCCGAAGACGACCGAGGTGTTGCTCTGCTCGCCGTCGAGCCGGCGCGCCGGCACGTCGGCCGCGAGGCCCGAGGGGAACGCGCGCGTCCGCGTCGCCACGACCTCGCCCCGCGCCCCGGCCACCCGCGCCTCGCTCTCCATCAGCTCCAGCAGGGCCCGGCAGAAGCCGGGGTCGTCGAGGGCGTCGCGCAGGGGCGGGCCCTCGAGCAGCGGCAGCGCGTAGCGGTCGTCACGGCCGTCGTCGAGCGCCACCCGCGCGATCCACAGCGTGCCGGGGCCGAGCCGCACGCCGTCCTCGAGCGTGACCGTGGCGATGCGCCGGCTCTTGCCGGCGAACCAGCGCTGGCCGGCGATCCAGTCCGCGAGGGCGTCGGCGCCCCCCGCGATCAAATCGCGGAGTCCTCGATGCCGTAGCGCACCGGCCGGCGCTGGCGCCCCTCCAACCGGAACCAGTAGAAGCCGTGGGCGCCGAGCGAGAGGAAGTACGGCTCACGGCGGATCGGCGGGAAGCGCACGTCGCCGAGCATCTCGACCGGCGTCAGCCCCTCCAGCGCCGCGAGGTTCAGCTCGACCGGCTGCGGGCGCTCCGAGAGGTTGGCGACGACGAGCACGGTGTCGTCCTGCCAGCGGCGCACGTAGGCCAGCACCGACTGGTTGCGCGGTCGCAGGAACTCGATCGAGCCGCGCCCGAACGCCGGCGAGCGGCGGCGGGCGGCGATGAGCCGGCGCATCGTGTTGAGCAGCGAGGTCGGCAGCTTCTCCTGGGCGGCGACGTTCACGGCCTGGTAGCTGTAGACCGGGTCGGTGATGACCGGCAGGTAGAGCTGGGCCGGATCGGCGGTGGAGAAGCCGGCGTTGCGGTCGTCCGACCACTGCATGGGCGTGCGCACGCCGTTGCGGTCACCGAGGTAGCACGTTGTCGCCCATCCCGATCTCGTCGCCGTAGTAGACGATCGGGCTGCCCGGCAGCGTGAGCAGCAGGCAGTTGAGCAGCTCGATGCGCCGGCGGTCGTTGTCCAGCAGGGGGGCCAGGCGCCGGCGGATCCCCAGATTGAGCTTCATCTGGGGATCGGAGGCGTACGCGAAGTACATGTAGTCGCGCTCCTCGTTGGTCACCATCTCGAGCGTCAGCTCGTCGTGGTTGCGCAGGAAGAGGCACCACTGGCAGGCGGGCGGGATCGGCGGGGTGTGGGTGAAGATGTCGATGATCGGGCAGCCGATCCTCGCGCCGGATGCCCATGTACAGGCGCGGCATGAGCGGGAAGTGGAACGCCATGTGGAACTCGTCGCCGTCGCCGAAGTAGGGGCGCACGTCCTCCGGCCACTGGTTGGCCTCGGCCAGCAGCACGCGGTCGCCGCCGTACTCGCTGTCGATGACGCGCCGAAATTCGCGCAGGACGGCGTGGGTCTCGGGCAGGTTCTCGCAGCTGGTGCCCTCGCGCTCGATCAGGTAGGGCACGGCGTCGCAGCGGAAGCCGTCGAGCCCGCGGTCGAGCCAGAAGCGCATGACGTCCAGCATCGCGCTCGTCACGGCCGGGTTGTCGTAGTTGAGGTCGGGCTGGTGGCTGAAGAAGCGGTGCCAGTAGTACTGCTTGGCGACCGGGTCCCACGTCCAGTTCGACTTCTCGGTGTCGGTGAAGATGATGCGGGCGTCGCGGTAGCGCTGGTCGGAGTCGCTCCAGACGTAGTAGTCGCGGTAGGGCGACGCGCGGTCGGCCCGGGCCGCCTGGAACCAGGGGTGCTGGTCGGAGGTGTGGTTCATGACCAGGTCGGCGATCACCCGCAGGCCGCGGTCGTGGGCGGCGTCGAGGAACTTCTGGAAGTCGTCGACGGTGCCGTACGTGGGGTGGATGCCGTAGAAGTCGGCGATGTCGTAGCCGTCGTCCTTCAGCGGCGAGGGGTACATCGGCAGGATCCACAGGCAGTCGACGCCGAGCTCCCGCACGTAGTCGAGCTTCGCGGTCAGGCCGGCGAAGTCGCCGATGCCGTCGCCGTCGGCGTCGAAGAACGCCTTCACGTGAACCTCGTAGAAGACCGCGTCCTTGTACCAGTCCTTCACGCGGCCTCGCTACTCCGGGCGCGGCGGGGGGCCATGGGTCCTCCGCCGTTCCGCGAGAGACTGCTGTGGGCGCCCGCCAAGGTTTGGCGGAGTCCGGCGCAAGGCGATACACGATCGAAGCCAACGGAACGGCGGAAAACCCATGGCCCCCCGCCGCGCCCTCGCGCGAGGCCCCCGGACGGCTGACGCCCGGCGCACCACGGCTCGAAGACCTTCATGGAGTGCGCGCGCCTGCGGCGATGAGAACGGCCCAGATGCTAGGCGCCGCCGAGCGACGACTGAGGCGTGGCCCGGCCACGCCGCAGGGAGGAGCGAGGCGGCAACGACGCAGATGGGCGGTTCTCATCGCCGCAGGACGAAGATCTGGGCGGGGTCGCGGGTGGGGTCGAGCTCCACGGAGCCGCGGGGGCCGCGCCACTCGTAGGCGACGTCGCCGAGCAGCTCGTGCATCCGGTAGGGTTGGTCGGGCGCGATGCCGAGCTCGTGGATGGGCACGTCGACCATGGCGGCGTGGGTGCCGAATGGATCCAGGTTGGCCGCCACGAACACCACGTCGTCGCGCTCCGGCGTCATCTTGCCGTACCAGAGCACGTGCGGATCGTCGGCCCCGTAGAACGTCAGGTTGCGGTAGAGCTGCAGCGCGGGGTGCTCGCGGCGGATGCGGTTGACGCGCGTGATGAGGCCGACGAGATTGCCCGGCGCGCTCCAGTTGCGTACCTTGGGCTCGTACTTCTCGGAGTGCAGGTACTCCTCGGAGCCGGGCGCGAACGGCTCGTTCTCGCCCAGCTCGTAGCCGCTGTAGATGCCGTAGAGCGACGACAGCGTGGCCGCCAGCAGCAGCCGCAGTTTGAAGGCCGGCCGCCCGCCGCGCTGCAGCGTCTCGTGCAGGATGTCGGGCGTGTTCGGCCACAGGTTGCCGCGGAAGTACTCGGCGACGGGCGGGCTCGTGATCTCGGTCAGATAGTCCTGCAGCTCCTGCTTGTCGTTCCGCCAGGTGAAGTAGGTGTAGGACTGCGTGAAGCCGGCCTTGGCCAGGACCTTCATCATCTTGGGCCGCGTGAAGGCCTCGGCCAGGAACACGGTCTCGGGATGCGCGCTGCTGCACCTCGCGGATCAGCCACTCCCAGAAGCGCGACCGGCTTGGTGTGCGGATTGTCGACGCGGAAGGTCCGTCACGCCGTGGCCGATCCAGAACTCGAGCGATCCGCCGCATCTCTTCCCACGCCGGCCGCGGGTCCTCGCCGTAAAAGTTCAGCGGGTAGACGTCCTGGTACTTCTTGGGCGGGTTCTCCGCGTACTTGATGGTGCCGTCGGGCCGGTGGAAGAACCACTCGGGGTGCTCGCGCACCCACGGATGATCGGGCGAGGCCTGGATGGCGAAGTCGAGCGCCACCTCGAGGCCGAGCGCGCGGGCGCGGCTCACGAAGCGGTCGAAGTCGGCCAGGGTGCCGAGGTCGGGATGGACGGCGTCGTGGCCGCCCTCGCTCCCGCCGATCGCCCACGGGCTGCCGTGCTCGCCGGGCTTGGCCGCGAGCGCGTTGTTGGCGCCCTTGCGGTGAGCGCGCCCGATCGGATGGATGGGCGGCAGGTAGACGACGTCGAAGCCCATCGCGGCCGCGCGCTCGAGCTGGGCCTCGGCGTCGCGGAACGTGCCGTGGCGGCCGGCCACGCCCGAGCGCGGGAAGAACTCGTACCAGGCGGCGAAGCGCGCGCGCTCGCGGTCGACGATCACCTCGTACTGGCACTCGGCCCAGGTGGCGTCGGCCCGATCCAGGTGCTGGTCCATGAGCGCCACCAGGGCGTCGTCGCCGGCGGCGGCCACCGCCTCGGGCTGGCCCGGGGCCTGCTCGATCCGCTGCAGCCCGCCCCGCAGGGCGGTGGCGTCGGCGCCGGTCGCGCGGCCGGCGGCCGCCCGGACGAGTGCCGCGCCCTCGCGCAGCTCGCTGGCCACGTCCTGCCCGGCGGCGACGCGCTTGGCCAGGTCGAGCAGCCAGGAGCGGAACGGATCGGGCAGCGCCTCGATGGTGTAGAGGTAGCGCGCGTTGTCCTCGACGGTGAAGGCGCCCGCCCAGCGGTCGTTGTCGACGAACCGCATCGGGCTCTCGCGCCACGCCGACTCGTCGGCCCGGCGGTACTGCACGAAGGCGACGAGGACGTCGTGCCCCTCCTTGAAGACGTCGGCGCTGACCTCGACGCGTCCGCCCACCTCCCGCTTGATCGGATAGCGGCCGCCGTCCACGGCGGGGGCGACGTTCTCGATGACGACGGTGCGGCGGAGGTCCTTGGAGTCGAGCATGGCGATCGAGGCGATCTTACCGCCAGTGTTCCACGAGATAGGTCTTCTGTCGCTCGAAGGCCACCGCCACGGTGTCGAGGTACGCCTGGGTGGCGGCGGCGTCGCGGTCGCGCGTGGCCAGCACGAATCGCCGCCGTGCGGCCGAGGTAGAGCGGCGTCAGCGAGCGCAGCAGGTGGTCGCGGTGCACGACGGAGTAGTGGTGGCCCAGCGCGAAGTCGTAGACGACGCGCGCCCAGAGGTCGTCGGGGAAGCGGAACGCGACCGCCGGCTCTCGAGCGCCAGCACCTCGGCCAGCGTCGTCGGGCGCCAGGATCAGCTCCCAGATCGCCGTGAGGTCGCGCGCGCCCTGGCGGAAGGCCTCGAGCATGCGCTCGACGTCGACCGCCATCGGCTCCACGCCCGGCGGGACCGCGTCGCCCACGCCGGGCATCGGCTCGCTGCCGCGCACCTCCAGCCAGAGGTCCTCGTGGCGCTGCATCACGGTGAAGACGGCGCCCAGCGTCTGCGCGATCATGGCCGGCAGGTCGATGGCGCGCGTGCGCGAGCGGACGCTGATGGGGCCCGAGCCACGCCTCCCACACGCCGAAGCCGTCGGCGATCGCGGTGCCGATGATCCACAGGTCGCTCACGTCGCGGCCGGTCCAGTACCACTTCGGGTGGATCAGCAGGTGCTCGATCAGGCGCGCCGACAGCGCCTGCTGGCCGCCGAAGGGGCTGCTGCAGGCGCCGGCCGTAGAGCGCGCGCACGAGCGGGGCCAGCACCAGGCGCGAGATCGTGCCCGTCGTACCGGTGGCGCGCGTAGGCGGCGGTGACGAAGTCGGCCTTGTCCTCGCAGCAGCGGCCGCGGCCAGCCGCTCGATCCACTCCGGCGTGGTCGACACGGCGTCGGCCTCGAGGAGCACGAGCGCGCGCGCCCGCAGCCGGTGGGCGACGGCGAAGACCGCCCGCAGCGCCGCCCCGCGGCCCGGCACGCCGTGAAAGGGCACCGCGACCCGCTCGCCGGCCGGCGCCTCGTGCGTCGACCACGACGGCCGGCACCGTCGCCGCCGCCGCGAGCTCGCGGGTGGCGTCGGAGGAGCCGGCGTCGGCGACGATCAGCGCCGACCGCAGATCCGGAAAGCGGGCGACGCCGGCCGCCGCCGTGTCGAGCGACGCCGCCGAGCGTCTCGGCGTTGTTGTAGGTGAGCAGGCCGATCGCGAGGTCGACCGGCGCGAGCCGATCGGCCGACGACAGGGCGGCCTCGGACAGCTCGCGCCGGGCCATGCGTCAGCGGGTGAGGTGGATCAGCAGGGCCATGTAGTCGGTCAGGTGGCGGGTCACGAGGAACGAGCGGCGGACGTGCTCGCGCCCGGCGGCGCCCATGCGCGCGATCAGCTCCGGATTGTTGAGCAGGTGGCGCAGCCGGAAGGCGGCGCCCTCGACCGAGTGCACGGTGTAGCCGGTGACGTCGTAGATGATCTGCTGGGTGAGGCCGCCGGCGAACCCGCCGACGACGGGCTTGCCCTTCCACATCGCCTCGGCCGCGCCCAGCCCGAACCCCTCGTGCACCGACTTCTGCAGCACGATGGTGGCCGCGCGCTGGAGCGCGTTGATCTGCACGTGCGCGTCGGGCGGCAGCTCCAGCACGCTGATGTCGGTGTCGTGACGGGCGGCCTCGCGCAGCTCGGCCAGCATCTCCACGCCGGCGCGGTCGGTCGTCGCTGGTGCCGGCCAGCACGAGCCGGACGTTGTAGTGCTTCTTCACCAGCCGGTAGGCGTTGATGACGCCCAGCGGGTCCTCGGCGGCCGTGAAGGGCGCCACCTGCAGGAGGATCGGCCGGTCCTGGGTGACGCCGAGCGCCGCGCAGGATCGTGGTGACCTCCCGCGAGGTCAGGTCGCGGTTCTTCTCCGACAGCGGATCGATGGACGGCGCGATGACGTACCGGGGGATGCCGAGCCGGCGGCCGAAGCGCGGCAGGGAGAAGATGGCGGCGTCGTACTGGTTGACGTACGGGCGCAGGAACGTCCACGCCCGGCGCTGGGCGCGCGAGGCGTCGAAGTGGCACCGCCACACCCAGCGGCTCGCGGCGCTCCGGTGCTCGACCAGCGTGGCCGGCTGCACGTCGTGGACGAGCACGAGGTCGGCGTCGAGCGAGAGCTTCTTGGCGTTGACGCGGTTCATCTCGACGTAGTGCTCGAGCGCCTCGTCGGTGAGCACGCGCTCGGCGCCGTCGAGGGCGGCCCTGAGCGTGGTGCCGGTGGTGTAGAACCCGGGGTCGCCCCCGGTGATCTCCCAGGCGGCGTCGACGCCGAGGTCGGCCATCATCGGGACGAGCGTGTGGAGGATCTCGGGGGGGCCGCCGCCGAACCGGCCGCCGCTGACGTTCAGCAGCCGCCGCCCGCGCACCCGCTCGGCCAGCCGCAGCAGCATGTCGATGGCGCCGGGCGGCGCCACCCGCCGGTAGTCGTCGATGGCGATCACGCGCCCGACTCCTCCAGCTCGGCGTCGACGAGCGCCAGCACCCGGGCGCGCACCCGCTCGAGACTCGTCATGTAGGCGTCGATGCGCTCGATGCGCTCGGCCAGGGCCGGCAGCCCGAGCGCGCCGCGGATCCACTGGGCGAAGTCCCCCGAGCGCCGGCCCAGCCGCGCTCGCGCCTCGACCATGTGGAAGTAGATCGCGCTGGCGTCCACCTCGGCGAGGCCGGTCCGGAACTCGAGCAGCGTGGTGGCGACCGCGCCCAGCGGCACCTCGACGATGTGCGACTGCTGGAAGTGGAACGCCTCGCCGAACTCGACGCGGGGGATCGTGGACAGCCGCAGGAGGTGGTCGTGCACGGCCGACATCAGCTCCTCGCGCAGGTCCTCCAGGCTGGCCGTCTCGAACGGGTTGATCACCGCCAGCCGCTCGGCCAGCACCTGGTCGCGGACCTGCACGGCCACCCACGCCGCGAAATCGTTGCCGTAGGCGGTCGTGATCGGCCGGTGGCGGAGGAAGTAGCCGTGCGTGTGGTAGAAGACCGAGCCGGGCGGCACGTCCTCCAGGCGATCGAGCAGCTCGCGCTCGTCGCGCGCGCGATGATCGAGTGCCTGGCGCAGCTCGACGCAGCCGATGAACTGGAACGGCGGCCCCGCCAGGGTCGTCATGCGCCCGCCTGCCGCTCGAGCAAGGCCACCGGGAACGTGGCGAGCGCGTCGGCCAGCCGGAGTCCGGCGCTCTCGCCGGCCGGCACCGTCTGCAGCCGCTCGCCGGTCAGGACGTTGGTGAACCGCCCGGCCAGCTCGGGCGGGCAGCTCGAGCCGGGAATCGGCCCAGTACTCGACACCGAGCGGGACGGCGTCGACCCCGCGGCGCGCGAGCAGGCGCGGGAAGACCGTCACCGCCGCCGCGTCGTCGGCGACCCGGGCGAAGGCGCACACGTGTTCAGCATACGCGCCCCGCGCCTCCAGCGGGCGATAGGCGCCGGTCTCGAACAGGGCGCGCCGGGCGCGGCGGAAGGCGAGGCCCTCGTGGATCACGAAGAGTTTGACGCGGCCGTCCGCCTTGGTCTTCACCAGCTCGTCAACGAAGGCCGCCCGGTCGCGACCGGCGGGGAGCGCCGTCAGCACCTCGTCGAGCAGCCGGGCCCGCTCACCCCAGTCGACCGGGCGACGGTTGTCGGGGTCCACCAGGTTCAGCTCCCACAGCTCGCTGCCCTGGTAGAAGTCGGGCACGCCGGGGGCGGTGAGCTTCACCAGGGTCTGGCCCAGCGAGCTCAGCATGCCGAAATGGGCGACGCGGGCCTGGAACACGACGAAGTCCTCCAGGAAGGCCGCCGACCGCTCGGGGTCGAGGATGGTCTCGACGAACGTCGCGATGGCCTCGTCGTAGCGCGCGTTGGGATTGACCCACGAGGTGTGCACCTTCGCCTCGCGGGTGGCCTTGAGCATGTAGGCGCGCAGCCGCGTCACGTCGATGGGCCAGGCGCCGATCAGCGTCTGGTAGATCAGGTACTCCGTGTTGGCCCCCGGCACCGGCGCGCCGTCGACCATCGTGTGGTGGCGGCGGTTGAGCCGCTGCCAGGCCGCCACCCGCGCCCGCCACTCGGCGGGAATCTCCGAGAGCACGTTGATCCGCGCCCGCACGTCCTCGCCACGCTTGGTGTCGTGGGTGGAGGTGGCCGACAGCGCGTGGGGTGAGCGGTGCTGCCGCTCGGCGTTCTCGGCGTGGAACTCGGCCAGCGAGGTGCCGAAGCGGCTGGGATCGCCGCCGACCTCGTTGAGCGAGACGAGCCGGTTGAAGCGATAGAGCACGGTGTCCTCGTACCCCTTGGCGGTGATGGGGCCGGCGATCTGCTGGAACCGCCGGACGAAGTCCAGCCGCTCCTGCCGGTCGGCCTCGGTCGCCCACTCCGGGAAGCGCAGCGTGAGCACGTCCTGGATCCAGTCGTAGACCGACTCGCTCATCGTCGCCGTGCGGCGCTTCGCATGGCTGACCGCGCGCGCGATGTACTCGCGGTCGCGATCGGTGATGTCCGCCGCCGCGCCCCGGCCGGCGGGCTCGCCCGGAATCGCCTCCGACTCGCCGACGTACGTGCGATAGACCGGGAAGGCCGCGATGATCTCGCGCAGCGCGGTGGTGAGGCTGCCCAGCGTGAAGTCGCGCGACGAGCGATGCTTCTCGGAGATCCGGTCGAGGCGGTGGCCGAGCACGTTGATCTCGGAGGCCATCGAGGTCTCCATGATCAGCCGCTTGCACTCGTACACGACGTCCGAGAAGGGCGGCCGGATCCTGATGGTGCGCGCGTAGATCTGCTCCAGGGCCCGGGCCTGGGCCCGGTCGACGAAGACGCCGTTGACGAGGTTGAGGAACTCGTAGCCGGTCGTGCCGGCGGTCGCCCATCCCTCGGGCAGGTGCTCGCCGGGGGCCAGGATCTTCTCGGCGACGACGTAGAAGTCGTTGCGGTTCTCCACACCCAGTGCGTCGGCGCAGCCGCGCTGCAGGCGGAGGAAGTACTCGGCCGGCGCGTAGAGCCCGTCGGGGTGGTCCACCCGCAGGCCGGTGACGACGCCGTGGCCGACGAGGCGGAAGACCAGACGGTGCGTCTCGGCGAAGACCTCCGGGGCTTCCGTACGGATCGCGGCCAGCTCGTTGATGTCGAAGAACCGCCGATAGTTGATCTCCTCGCCGGCGACCCGCCAGTACGCCACCCGGTAGGCCTGGTCGTCCAGCAGCGCGTCGAGCAGGTCGAAGCTGTGCGGGTCGCCCGGGGTGCCGTTGAAGATCGCCACGTTGTCGTGGACGAACTCGCGCACGGCCGGCGCCCCGGCGAGCAGCGCGGCCAGGCGGGCGCGCCCGCGCTCCACCTCGCCCCCCTCGGCGCGTGGTCGCCCGGCGTCGGTCTCGGTGCCGGGCGGGATCGTGGTGACCCAGGCGAGCAGGGACTTGAGCTCGACCAGCTCCGGGTGCTCGGGCCCGAGCCGGCTCTGCAGCTCGCCCAGGCGGTGGCCGAGCACCCGCCCCCACGAGCGCGGCGCCAGCGGCATCACGGTGTCGTAGTAGTGGACGCTCAGGCCGCGCTCGTCGAGCGTGAGCCTGAGCTGGCCCGAGTCCAGCACGGCGCCGTACTGGTCGCCGAGGATCGGCAGCAGGACCTTGCCGGCCAGCTCGTCCTTCACCGGCGCCCAGTCCACGTCGAAGTACGCCGCCGCCGGCGCGGTGGGGCCTTGCTCGAGCACCTGGGACCAGCGCGGGTTGCGATTGCCGGCGATGCCCATGTGATTCGGCACGAGGTCGATCAGCAGGCCCATGCCGCGCGCGCGGAGCGCCTCCGCGAAGCGCCAGAACGCCGGCTCACCGCCGAGCTCCTCGCGGAAGCGATTGTGGTCGCTCACGTCGTAGCCGTGGCTGTTCGCCGAGGAGGTCTCGAAGAACGGCGAGATGTAGCAATCGCTCACGCCCAGTCGCTCGAGATAGGGCAGCCGCGCGGCCGCGTCGTCGAAGGTCAGCTGGGGCCCGAGCTGCAGCCGGTAGGTGGCCAGCGGTACGCGCATCACGCCGGCTCGCCGTCCAGGTTGAACCCGAGCGCGATCGCCAGCGGCGCCAGCGCCGGCCGCGCGTCGGGCCGGGCCCGCCAGATCTCGAAGAAGCGGTTCTGCGCGTCCCACAGGCCGAAGTCGAGGCCGAGGGCGCCGGCGTCCTCCACGAGGCGCCGGGTGTCGGCGACGCGCTCGGCGCCCGGCTCGGCGGCGACGGCATCGAGGCCGCTCAGCACCGCGCGCTGCAGCGCCGGCCTGGCCGGCGTCAGGTCGAGCGTCAGCCCCAGTCCGCGCGCTTCGCGCACCAGCTCGGCCACGCGCTCGGGCAGCGTGCCGCCGTAGTCCAGGCGCGCCAGCTCGCCCAGCGCCTCCTGCTCGAGCACGTGGCGGGCGACGATGGCCAGCGCCTCGGGGATGAGCGCGTCGGCCTGCCGCAGGTAGCGGACGAGCTTCTGATTCTCCTCCCAGATCCGCCGGTACGTCTCCTCGTGCTTGTCCAGCACCGCGGCGATCACCCGCGCCAGGACGCGGCGCCGCTCGTCGAGGAACAGATGGGGGAGCGCGAACGGCTCGCCGGGGAAGAACTCGTCGAGGCCGCGCACCATGTCGGCCAGCGAGTGGTGCGCCAGGCGGCGCAGCAGGTCCGTCTTCATGCGGTCGTAGGCGGCCCGGCCCTCCCACGCCCGCAGTGCGCAGGTCACGTCGTGACCGCCGAAGTGCAGCAACGCGTACATTGCCTCCCACGCCTCACCGGTGATCTGCGACTGCACGCGGACGTGGGCGATGCGCAGCGCGGTGGTGCCGGACGCCTCCCGGGCCTGGTCCAGGCGCGCGACGCGGTAGGCGTAGACGGCGGCGTCGTCGGGGTGGTCCTCGAAGAGGTCGGTGATCGCGTAGTGCGCGACCACGCGGCGCTGGTCGATGACCGCCGGCGCCACCAGGCGGCGGTAGACCTCGCCCCCGGCGCCGTACTCGGCGACGTTGCTGGGGGCCGCGCCCAGCCGCTTCTCGAACTCCGGCTCGTGCTGGCCGCCCCCGAGGTCACGCAGGTACTGGAGCGCCATCGCCGCGTAGCGGAGGACCTGGACCGGCTCGAGGCCGGAGATCTCGTCGAAGAACCAGCCGCACGAGGTGTACATGAGCAGGCGGTTGCGCTGCAGCTCCAGCAGGCGCAGGGTCTCCAGCCGCGCGGCCGCGTCGAGCGGCACCCGCTGGTGCGCGTGCAGGAAGGCGCCGAGCTCGGAGGGGCTGCGCTCGAGCACGACCCCCACGTAGTCGTCGCGGGCCGCCCAGGGGTCTCGCAGGTAGGCGGCCGCCCGCGCCTCGTAGAACGGATCGACGAGATCGCGCAGCCAGTCGAGCGCTTCCCGCAGCGGGCCCCGCCAGCGCTGGTGCCAGTCGCCGCGGACGCGGCAGCCGCAGTCGGCCCGCCAGCGCTCCACGCCGTGCGCGCACGACCACGACGTACGCTGGTGGATCTGGGCCTCCCAGGCCGGGGGGTGGGCGGCCAGGAACGCGCCGTAGTTGGTCAGCGCGACGGCGGGGTCCCCGGCGAGCTGGTCGAGGGCGGCGGCCAGCGCCATCTCGCCGAAGCGGAAGTGGTGGCCGTAGGACTCGCCGTCGGTGGCGCAGTGCACGAGCTGTGGCCAGTCGCGCTCGGCCGAGAACGCCGCCCGCAGGCGCGCCGCCAGCTTCTCGCCGCGCTCGAGCAGGCCCTCGAAGGCGATCGCGCGTGAGATGGGGTCGTCGTAGAAGAAGAGTGCCAGCGTCAGCCCCCGCGGCCCGCGCCAGAGGTAGGGGCGGCTGGGATCGACCGCGTGATCGACGTCCTCCCAGGCGTCGTCGGCCAGCGGGCGAACGCGCCGGGCCTGGCTCGGCGCCAGGATCGTGAACTTCACACCCGCCTCGGCCAGCACCTCCAGCGTCTCATCGTCGGCGGCCGTCTCCGGCAGCCACATGCCCTCGGCCTCGCGGCCGAACCGTCGCCGGAAGTCTTCCAGCCCCCACCGCACCTGCGTGACCTTGTCGGCCCGCGAGGCGAGCGGCATGATCTGGTGGTTGTAGACCTGGGCGATCGCGTTGCCGTGGCCGCCGTGGGCTGCCACGCTGGCGCGATCGGCGTCCACGATGGCCCGCGCCACCGCCGGCGCCTGCCGCTCCAGCCAGGCGAAGAGCGTGGGGCCGACGTTGAACGAGATGCGCTCGAAGTTGTCGACGATGTCCAGGATGCGGTTGGCCTCGTCGACCCGGCGGGCGGCCGTGTTGGGCGCGTAGCACTCCGCCGTGATGCGCGCGTTCCAGTCGTGGAAGGGGGCGGCCGAGTCCTGCACCTCGACGGCCTCGAGCCAGGGATTCTCGCGCGGCGGCTGATAGAAGTGTCCGTGAATGACGATCGCGCGGGACGCGGGCAACCGGGTGCTCCCTAAAACTCCTCCAGCCCGAGCAGGAACTCGCGGCGCCCGCCCCGCGGAACCACGACGATGCCCGAGGGATCGACGTAGTGCCGCCGCCGGTCGATGACCGGGTCCACGCCGATCTCACTGTCGGCCGGGATGATGTTGAAGCGGTCGACGATGGTGCGCTTGAGCCGGGCGCCCTTGCCGACGGTGGTGTGGTCCATGACGATCGAGTCCTCGATCACGGCGCCCTCGTTCACCCAGACCGAGCGGCCCAGGATGGAGTTGCGGATGGTGGCGCGCTTGATCAGCGAGGCCTCGCCGATGTGGGCGTTGTCGACCTCGCCGCCGATGAAGCGGACGGCCGGGCCCGGGTGCTGGCCGGTCCGGATCGGCCACCGGCGGTCGTCGAGGTCGAAGCGCGGGGATTCGCCCAGCAGGTCCATGTGGGCCTCCCAGTACGACTGCACGGTGCCGACGTCGCGCCAGTAGCCGTGCTCCTCGTACGGCTTCACGCCCGGCACCTCGTTGGTCTGGAAGTCGTAGGCGTACACGCGCCCGGTCGGCACCAGCTCGGGGATGATCGAGCGGCCGAAGTCGTGGTCGGTGCTGCGGCGCGCGTCGGCCAGCAGCGCGTCCACCAGCGCCGGGCGCGAGAACAGGTAGTTGCCCATGGACACCAGCGCCCGCTCGGGATCGTTCGGCATGCCCTTGGGCCGGGCCGGCTTCTCCTCGAAGGCCACCACGCGCCCGCTGCGGTCGGTCTCCAGCACGCCGAACGGGGTCGCCTCCGTGCGCGGCACCGACCGGGCCGCCACCGTGACGTCGGCGCCCGACTCCTCGTGGAACGCCAGCATCTGGTTGATGTCCATCCGGTAGATGTGGTCGGCGCCGAAGATCGCCACGATGTCCGGGTTGAAGTCGTCCACGACGTTGAGGTTCTGCAGCACGGCGTCGGCGGTGCCGCGATACCAGGCGGGCCCGAAGCGCATCTGGGGCGGCACCACGGTGATGAAGTAGTCGGGCAGGATCCCCGAGGTGCGCCAGGCCTGGCGCAGGTGCTCGATGAGCGACTGCGACTTGTACTGCACGAGCACGTACAGCGCGGCCATCTCCGAGTTCACGAAATTGGAGAGCACGAAGTCGACGATGCGATAGCGGCCGCCGAAGGGGACCGCCGGCTTGGAGCGGTCGCGGGTGAGGGGATGCAGACGCTCGCCCTTGCCGCCCGCCATGATCATCCCCAGGACGCGCGCCCGCCGTCGAGGCACTATTGGAGCGGGTGACGCCAGCCCGGCTCGAGCCGTGGGTGGCCTGTTCGAGGTGCGAGGTGGCTCCGGTCCGCGGTCATCGCGTTGGCGACTGAGCCCAGCTGAGGTCGAGGTCGGGGAAGATGAAGTCCTCGCGTTCGATGCGGCGCAGCGTCTCGGCGGCTTCGATCGAGAGCGGCTGGCCCTGACGCAGCGTGTGGGCCATCTCGCTCAGCCGCTTGAACTCCGCGTAGTGCTCGGCCACCCGGCGCTCGGCGTAGTCGCGGGCCGCCCCGGTGGTGATGAGGAACTGCCAGTCGGAGGACTGCAGCAGCATCAGCTCGCGCGAGGCCTGGTTGAGCACGCGCTTGAGCTCGGCGTTGCCACCGTCGCCCCGCTGCAGGTGATCGACCCACTCCCGCTCGGCGCTGTACACGCGGTCCCACGTCCACTCGGTGTCGGGGTTGAGCCACACGCGATGGTCGCCGCCCTCACCCCACGAGCCCTCCGGCAGCTGCAGCGGCCCCTGGGGTGGTACGACCTCCAGCGCCTGGCCGAGCGTCATCGGGCGCACGCCGTTGCGCGCCATCTCGCGCACGACGTGCTCGAGCCAGACCGGCCCCTCGAACCACCAGTGGCCGAACAGCTCGGAGTCGTAGGGCGAGCACACGAGGGCGGTGCCGCCGTCGCGCGCCTGCTCGATCGTCTCGCGGACCAGGCCCACGAAGTGGACGGCCTGCAGGCCGATCTTCTCGGCCGCGACCTTGGGGTCGTACACCTGCTTGGTGCCGAGGTCGCCCGAGGAGTCGGTGATCTTCCAGAAGCGCAGCCCGCCGGGGTGATGCTTCTTGTGGAACTCCAGATAGTTGTAGTCGCCCGGGTAGCCGCGCTCGCGGCTCCACACCTGCAGCGTGGAGCGCGGATCGCGGATGAAGGCGATGGCCGAGCCGGTGCCGCCGCGGGAGGCGACCCGGTAGGGCGCGTACGGCGAGCGGCGCTCGCCGACCGGCATCGACGAGGCGGCGGCGCCCACGTCGCCGCGCAGCGCGATGAAGTCCCGATAGAGGAAGACCGGCTCGCTGGCCGCCACCAGGTGGGAGTCGGCCACGAAGTACTCGAGCCCGTGGGCGGCCAGCAGCTCCTCGATGCCGGGGCGCATGCGGCGCTCGCGTCCGCGATCGGGGCCGGTCGGCGGCGTCCATTCATAGCGCGGCCGGTAGGCGCACTCCGGGAGCCAGATGCCCCGGGGAGCCCGGCCGAAGTGCCGCGTGTGCGTCTCGACGGCGGCCCGGAGCTGCAGGTGGATGGACTCGTCGCGGGAGAGCAGGGGCAGGTACCCATGGGTCGCCGCGCACGTGATGATCTCCAGGTGGCCGTCCCGCTGCAGCTCGGCGAAGGTGCTCGGAATATCGCCGCCGATGCGGCGGTGCAGCTCCCACATCCGCTCGTAGAACTCCTCCCAGAAATACGTGAGCTGGACGATCTGCTCGTCGCCCTGGCGCTTGAAGTCCGCGCGGCTCTCGACGCAGGCGCGCCGAACATTCTCGTAGTAAAAGGAGAGCTCCTTCTGGAATTCTGGGGAGGCGAGTTGCTCGGTCAGCACCGGAGAGAGGTTGATCGTCCACTTCGGCGACAGGCCCTCGGCCACCAGGCGGTGCGCGGTGTCCAGCAGCGGCAGGTAGCATTCGAAGGTGGCCTCGGTCAACCAGTCACTGCCGTGTGGCCAGCGACCATGATTGACCACCATCGGAAGATGGGTATGGAGGACCAGTGAGAACGGGTAGCTCATCCGCGGGTACCTTTCACCTCGAAGCCGACCGTGCCGCAGGTGTGACCGAGGATCATTGGACCGTATGAAGTCGCTCGGCGCAAGCCTTCATCTGGGCGCCACGCTGAACGAGACCGGCACGACCTTCCGGGTGTGGGCTCCGGGCTGCCAGGCGATGGAGGTCGTCATCGAGGGCCGACGCCCGCATCCCCTCGCACGGCGCGACGACGGGCTGTTCGAGCTGTCCGTCCCCGGCATCGCCGCCGGCTTGCGGTACCAGTACCGGCTGGACGGCCAGCGTTACCGTCCCGACCCGGTCTCCCGCTTCCAACTGGAGGGCGTTCACGGCCCCTCCGTGGTGGTGGACGGCGCCCGCTTCCCGTGGACCGACCAGGAATTTCGCGGCCGCCCGCTGGTCGACCTGGTCTTCTACGAGCTGCACGTGGGCACCTTCACGGCCGCCGGCACCTTCGAGGCGGTCATTCCGCACCTGTCGCACATGGTGGACCTGGGCGTGACCGCGCTGGAGCTCATGCCGGTGGCCGAGTTCCCCGGCTCCCGCAACTGGGGCTACGACGGCACCCACCTGTACGCGCCCCAGTCGACCTACGGTGGCCCCCGGGGGCTGCGCCGGCTGATCGACGCCGCCCACGCGCTGGGGCTCAGCGTCATCCTCGACGTCGTCTACAACCATCTCGGGCCGGAGGGGAACTACCTGGCCGAGTTCGGGCCGTACTTCACCGATCGCTACAAGACGCCGTGGGGCAGCGCGGTGAACTTCGACGGGCCCGACAGCGAGGGCGTGCGCCGCCACTTCGTCGACAACGCGCGGTACTGGGTGCGCGAGTTCCACCTCGACGGGCTGCGCCTGGACGCCATCCATTCCATCTTCGACTCCGGTCCCGTCCACATCCTGACCGAGATCGCCGAGGCGGCCCGCGAGGAGGCCCGGCCGCTCGACCGGCCGGTGCACATCGTGGCCGAATCCCACGACAACGACCGGCGCATCGTCCTGCCGGCGGCCGAGGGCGGGCTGGGGCTGGACGCCGTCTGGGCCGACGACTTCCACCACGCCGTGCACAGCAAGCTCACCGGTGAGCGGCGCGGCTACTACACGGACTTCGCCGACGGTCGCGGCCTGGCCCGCGCCATGGCCGAAGGCTTCGCGTACCAGGGCGAGCCCTCCGAGTACTTCGGGCGGCCGCGCGGCACCCCGAGCGCCGACCTGAGCGGCGAGCGCTTCGTCGTCGGCCTGCAGAACCACGACCAGGTCGGCAACCGCGCGCAGGGCGACCGGCTGTCGACCATCGTGTCGTTCGCCGCCGCCAAGATGGCCGCCGCCCTGCTGTTCGCGGCGCCGGCGCTGCCGCTGCTGTTCATGGGCGAGGAGTACGGCGAGACCTCGCCGTTCCAGTTCTTCACGTCGTATCTCGACCCCACCCTGGTCGAGGCCGTGCGCCGGGGCCGCGCCGCCGAGTTCGCCCGCTTCGGCTGGGAGGGCAAGATCCCCGATCCCTCCGAGCCGGCGACGTTCCTGCGCTCGCGCCTGAGCCACCCGCTGGCCGGCGCGCCCCGGCACCGCGAGCTGCGCGACTACTATCGCCAGTGGCTCAGCCTGCGCCGCAGTCACCCGGCGCTCGGCGCGCGGGGCAAGGAGCGGACGCGGTGCGAGGTAGACGCCTCGGGCAGCGTGCTGACGCTGAGCCGCCAGGGGCCGGCCGCCGCCGGCGTCCGGCTGATCGCCAACCTCACGGGCAACGCGCAGCCGTTCACGCCGCCCTCGGCGGACTGGCGCGTGCTGATCGACAGCGAGGACCCGCGCTACGCGGGCAGCGGCACGCCGAGGCCGCTGGCGCCGCATCAGGCGATCCTGTACGAGGTCGGAGAGTAGCTCGGAGGGGGGCTTTGCCCCCCTTCCGACGGTCGTCACGCGCCTAGCGGCGCGCTCCTCCCTGCCTCCCCCCAAGACCACAGACAGGATTGCGCCGGCGGAGCCGGCGCTCGGATCGCGTTGCGGAGCGTCGGAGCCTGGTGGTAGCGTTTGCCGTGCCCGCCCGTACTTTCTTCGACCCGATCGATCATTTGCTCGCGCTTGATCCAGGGCGCCGGGGCATCGCGGGGTTCTTCGTTCCCGGGGGGGCGTTGGGGGCGGCGCGCGCGCTGATGGGGGCGGGGTCGGTGCTGATCGCGACGGGGTTTGTCGTTGCGGAGGGGATGGCGGAGTCGGATGGGCCGCCGGGGGCGGCGGTGCTGGGGCGGGCGCTTCGGCGGCTGGGGGCACGGGTGCGGTACACGAGCGATCCTGCCGTGCTGCCGACGCTCGAGGCGACGCTGCGTGCGCTCGACGAGCCGCTCGACGTGTTCGCGTACCCCGAGGGGTCGGCGGCGGCGCAGGAGGTGCTGGAGCGCGAGCGGCCGACCCACCTCGTCGCCATCGAGCGGCCGGGTCGGGGCCGCGAGGGCGACTACCTGAACGCGCGGGGCGTGTCGGTGGCGGCGTGGAATCGGCCGCTCGACGAGATGTTCTTGCTCGCGCGAAGAACGCGCGTGTCGGAGCCACGCGCTCCTCGAACAGGCCACCTGCGGCCCAAGCCGAGCTGGCGGCCCCCGCTAACAATAGCCGTCGGCGACGGGGGCAACGAGATCGGCATGGGCAACGTGCGGGCCCGGCTGATGCGCGAGGGCGAGCTGATGGCGCGCATCGCCTCGGTGGTGGCGGTCGATCACCTCGTCGTGGCCGGCGTCTCCAACTGGGGCGCCTACGGCATCGTCGCCCAGCTCGGCCGGCTCACCGGGCAACCCCTGCTGCACACGCCCGCCGAGGAGCGGAGGCTGATCGACGCCTGCGTGAAGGCCGGCGCCGTCGACGGCCTCACGCGCCGCTCGGAGCCCACCGTGGACGCGCTGGACGCCGACACCCACGCGGCTGTCGTCGCGCTGCTCGGGTTATCATGGGGAGACCTGCCGAGCCGAGGAGAACGAGCATGAGCGTCCAGGACGAGTACCGTACCAAGCATCCCAAGGCGGCCGCGCTCGCCGAGCAGGCGCGCCGGGCGATCCCGGGCGGCATCACCCACGACATCCGCCACCTGGTGCCGTACCCGGTCTACATCGAGCGCGCCGCCGGCAGCCGCAAGTGGGACGTCGACGGCCACGAGTACGTCGACTACTGGATGGGCCACGGCTCGCTCTTCCTCGGCCACTGCCACCCCGCCGCCGTGCGCGCCGTGCAGGAGCAGATGGCCCGCGGCACCCACATGGGCGCCTGCCACCCCGCCGAGGTGCGGTGGGCCGAGCTGGTCAACCAGCTCATCCCGTGCGGCGAGCTGACGCGCTTCACGATGTCCGGCACCGAGGCCACGCACCTGGCGATGCGCGTGGCGCGCGCCTACACCGGCCGCCCCAAGATCCTGAAGCTCGCCGGCCACTTCCACGGCTGGCACGACGGCGCCGTGGTGGCGGTGAGCCCGCCCTACGACGTGCCGTGGTCGGCCGGCGTCCCCCACGCCACCCTGGACCAGGTGGTCATCTGCCCGCCCAACGACAGCAAGGCGGTCGAGGTGGCGTTCGAGCGCGGCGACATCGCCGGCATGATCCTGGAGCCCGCCGGCGGCAACTCGGGAACAACCCCGACCATCCCCGGCTACCTGGCCGAGCTGCGCGAGCTGGCCACGCGCCACGGCGTCGTGCTGATCTTCGACGAGGTCATCACCGGCTTCCGGTATTCGCCGGGCGGTGCCCAGCAGTACTACAACGTCACGCCCGATCTCACGACGCTGGCCAAGATCGTCGCCGGCGGCCTGCCCGGCGGCGCCCTCACCGGCAAGCGCGAGATCATGTCGATGATCGCCTTCCGCGGCGACCCCGACTGGGACCGCAGCCAGCGCGTGGCCCACGCCGGCACCTTCAATGCGAATCCATTGTCGGCGGCGGCCGGCATCGCCACGCTGGAGCTGTGCGCCGACGCCTCGCTCCAGGCGCGCGCCAACAAGACCGGCGAGGAGATCCGGCGGGGGCTGAGCGAGGTCATGAAGAAGGTGGGCGTGCCCGGCACCTGCTTCGGCGAGGCGTCGATCTTCCACGTCTCGTTCGAGGGCCGTCCCGGCCTGGCCGGCTTCGACCGCCCGCGCAAGGGCGGGCTCTACCAGACGCTGCGCTGCGCGCTGCTCAACAACGGCGTGGACTGCTCGGCCTTCCACGGCTGGATCTCGGCCATGCACACCGACGCGGACGTCGAGCGCACGGTGCAGGGCTACGAGCGCGCGCTCCAGTCGATGGCCGCCGACGGCGCGTTCAAGAGCCTGTGATCCCGCGCCGAGCCGCCCTGGCGGCGGTCGTGCTGATCCTGGCCGGCTGCGTCCACTACCCGAGCGTCGTGGACGTCGGCGGCACCCGCATCCGCACCGAGAACGGCCGGGCCGTGCGCGACGGCGACCGCCTGAAGGTCTTCTTCGACGTCGTCAGCACCGGCAAGTACGGCGACATCATCACCGGGATCTCCGCCCCGGTCGCCAGGCAGGCCCAGCTCGTCGACGCCACCGGCGCCCCCCTGGCGCGCTTCGAGATCCCCGGCGCGGCCACGGTGAAGTTCACGCCCGACGCCCCCAACGTCGTCCTCACCGGGCTACAGCGCCCGCTCACCCCCCGCGAGACCTTCATCCTCACGCTGCAGTTCGACAAGTCGGGCGGCATCGGCGTCGTCACCGTCGTCGAGTAGACGCCCCCCGGCCACTCTGGTATCTTCACACCTCCGGCCATCCGGTCTGGGCAGGTAGCTCAGTTGGTAGAGCACAGGACTGAAAATCCTGGTGTCGGCGGTTCAATCCCGTCCCTGCCCACCATTTTTCAACGACTTATCCGCCCCGTCTTCCGCGCTGTCGGCTGGCGTGCGCGGTGCTCGGCGTGTCCGTGCGGGTGCTGCTAGACTTCCAGCGCTACCGCGCGCGTCGACACGGGATCCGCGACGGACGCCCGGGATGCGTGACCGTCATCCAGAGCGATACATTGTCCGCTCCGAACAGAGAACGTGCCCTCGTCGAGCAGGGTGGCGGCCTTCCCGGGGCGCTTCGGGTCGATCCAGGACGCGCGGGCGCACTGCCACGTCTTCTTCCCCTGGTACAACACCGAGCACCATCACACCGGCCTGGGCCTGTTGACGCCCGCCGACGTGCACCACGGCCGGGCAGAACAGCGCGTCACGGCGCGCGCGACCGTGCTGGCCACCGCCTACGCGGCCCACCCTGAGCGGTTTGCCGCGGGCCCTCCGGCCCCAGCGGCAGCGCCCACCGCGGTCTGGATCAATCCCCCTAAGCGCAGCGCGCTCACGGAGGGAGCGCTTACCCGCTAAACGAGGCTCGGCTGTCTCATTCTTGTCGACAGGCTTCGTAGTGCCGCGGCCGGGTATGTCCAAAGCGGCGCTAGCCTGCTCAATGCGTACACGACCTACCGGAAGAACCGCCCGCCCGCCGCGGACGGCGACGTATGAGGACGATCCCCCTCAGTGCGCGAGCCCGACCAGAAGTCTTGGGCGGCCTACTTCAACAACACGGGCGAGGCTTTGTCGACCGTGTGGACAAACGAAAAATCCTGGAACGTCGCCTTACCGCCCTTCGCATCGGTGCCCTTCTTCGGTGGCAGGTCCTTCACCGCGCGCTTGGGAGTTGCTTTGCCCTTGCTCTTCTTCGCCTTCATGGTGTCCCTCCTGGGATGCGATGGCGGATGACCGCTCGCATACTCGATGCCACAGCTGGACTGTAGCGTATTGTGCGGGTCTGCGCAGGGCGGGTCGGGCGTCCTGCCCGGTCGCGGTGTCCAGGTCGGGGCAGCGGGCCCGATGCAGGTCGGAGCTGCGGCGTGACGCCAACGTTGTACCCGTACCGTCTGGCCCGCGTGTTTCCGATCCCCGGCACCGAGGACCGTCGCGTGGGCTCCGTGAGCGGCAACGTGAGGGTGGAATCCTCGGCCAAGATGGCAGCCAGATTGCCCAGAGCGTCGATGTGGCGTAACCAGCCAGTGGGGAGCGTTTGATCCACGAGGAATCCAACCGCAGTGAACGTGACCCGAGTGTCGGCCGCGACTAGGGTAGCGTACGAGGTACGCACCTTCGAGATCTCGACTAGGAAGGTACGAATGAGTCGCCGGTAGTTCGTCAAGAGACGCACGAAATCCGCTTCCAGACCCGTGAGGAGCGCCTCGCGTCGGGTTCGCCGCGCATTACGGAGCCCTGTGTCAGAGTTGTGTCAGAACCATCGGATACCATCGGGCGCGATCGGGAAGAGACCGATACCGAACAGGCAACAAGCGCCTGAAATTCTTCCGGATGGTGCCCGATAGTGGCCGATAGTCCCACCCATCTCAAGCCCTGAAAATTCTGGTGTCGGCGGTTCAATCCCGTCCCTGCCCACCATTTCTTTCGAGAAGGCTCCGCTCTCGGACGAGCGGCCTCATCCCGCCAGGGCGCGGTATTGCTGCGTCTGACGCGCGCCAGTATCGATGTCGTTGACCTTCCGGGGGCTGGGCGCTAGGCTCGCGTGACCTTGCGCCCACTGGGTCGATGACCGGTGGACGCGCAGGGATTGAGTGATGGACCCCAGCAGGGGAGACATCGCAATGACAGTAGCGGCTTCGACCCTCGACTCCGTACGAAGCTTGGCGCCGACCATTCACGAGCACGCCGACCGCATCGAGCAGGACCGATGCCTACCGGCGCCGGTGGTCCGCGGTCTCCTCGATGCCGGCGTCTTCCGCATGCTCGTGCCACGCTCACTTGGCGGCGGCGAGATCGACCCGCTGCTGGCATGCCGGGTGGTCGAGGAAGTCGCAAGCCAGGATGGTGCGGCGGGCTGGTGCGCGATGATCGGTGCCTGTAACGGTCACTTCGGCGGCCTGCTGCCGGCCGCGGGCGCTCGCGAAGTTTTCGCCGACCGCGGCGTGGTGCTGGCCGGAGCGTTCCGTCCGACAGGGGTCGCGGTGGCCATCGATGGGGGATACCGGATCACGGGACGCTGGCCTTTCGCCAGCGGCATCATGCACAGCAGTTGGCTAATGGGCGGCTGCCGCGTCCTGGACAGCGATCGCCCTCGCCTGACAGCGTCTGGCGCTCCCGTCGTGAAGCTGATGTTTCTGCCGCGTGCCGACGGTCACGTACTCGACACCTGGTACACCGGCGGTCTGCGCGGCACCGGTAGCCAGGATTTCGAGGTCAATGGAGTCGTCGTGCCCGAAAGCCGCTCGATGTGGTTCGCCGACCCGCCGGTGGAGCGGGGCCCACTGTACAGCTTCCCGGCCATCACCCTGTACGGGGCTCTGATCGCCAGCGTCCCGCTAGGCATTGCCCGCCACGCGCTCGAGGCCTTCAAGGAACTGGCGGGTGTGAAGACGCCGACGCGGTCGCAGGATCTGCTGCGGGCGAAGCCGGTGGCCCAGTCCCAGCTGGGCGAGGCAGAGGGCCTGCTGCGCGCGGGCCGTGCCTTCCTCTTCGAGTCGTTGGCAGATGCCTGGCAAACCGCGGGTCGTGGCAAGCCTCTAACCTGGCAGCAGCGTGGTCTGCTTCGCCTCTCGGCCACCCAGGCAACGACGCAGGCGCTTCAGGCCGTCGACCTCGTTTACCGAGCTGGAGGTGCCAGTTCCGTGTATGCATCGATGCCCCTCGAGCGGTGCTTGCGCGATATCCGCACCGCCGCGCAGCACCTGCAGGTCATGTCCACCAACTATGAGGTGGCCGGTCAATTCTTCCTCGGAGCCGACATGTCGACGACGGGGTGGGGCGCCGACAATCGCGGCGACGCACTCTGAGGGCGCCAGTGCCATCATCGCCGCTAGCGCGATTGGTCGCTGTGTCAGAGTTGTGTCAGAACCACCGGACACCATCGGGCGCGATCGGGAACAGATCGAGACGGAAGTGCCGGCAAGAGCCTGAAATTCTTCCCAAGGGTGTCCGATAGGGGCCGATAGTCCCAGCCCTTCCAAGATCTGAAAATCCTGGTGTCGGCGGTTCAATCCCGTCCCTGCCCACCATTTTTTCAGCTACCTAACCGACCCGTCTTCCGCGCTGTCACTGACTTGTCACCGGAATTGTCACTGGGTGAAGCCAATTCCGGCGTTGTCCCAGCATTGCGGCGAGCTTGGTGCCCGCGTCGCCCTCTTGCGCTGAACTCTGCATCAGCCGCTGCACTCGGGCAACAGCGGACCCGTGCCCGACCCGGTGCAGATCCTCTGCGCGATGATCGCCGACCTGCGCAAGCCGAACGGCGCCCTCAACGTTCCCGGTCTCTACGCCTTCCTCGGTTAGGTCCTTCTGCTAGGTAGCCAGGGCAGCCTCGGAGGCATAGCCTTCGCGTCATCGAGTGGTACTCGAGCGCGGAGGAAACACCCATGCGGAAGATCTTCCGAGAGACGCTACCCGTGCTGCTGATGGCTGCGATCCAGGGGTGCGCGGCGGCACGCCGGTGCCGAGTTCCACGGCCAACGCTGCGGGTGCCTGGTGGGGTGACGCAGGAGTGAGCGGTGTCTCCGTGCCCGCCTCGCTGCGCCTCACTCAGGCCGGAGCCGACGTGACGGGCGACCTCGAGGTGCGCGGGAACCCGGACCTGACCGGGCCCGTTCGGGGCACCGTGCGGGGTAACTCGCTGAACCTGACGATGCTGAACGGCACGAGCATCACGCCCCTGACTGTGGGCCGGGACCACATCACTGGTGTCATCTCGGTGGGCCCGGTCATGTTCCGGCGAGTCCCAGGAAGTCCGGTGGGGGCCGCCGCGCCGCCGCCCGCCTTCAAGGCCGCGCACTTCGCTTCTGACAAGTCCGAGATCCCGGCCGCTGAGATGGTGAACATCGCCGGGATCGCGGACTACATGAAGCAGCACGCTGGTGTGCTCGTCATGCTCGACGGCCACGCCGATCCGCGCGGTACCGACGTGTACAACGTCGCGCTGAGCCAGCGGCGTGTGGACGCCGTCCGCGACGCGCTCGTCCAGGCCGGGGTCCCGGCCGAGAGGATCACCACTGTCGCCTCGGGTAAAGGGAGGCCCGTGTGCACTGAGCCGACGGAGGAATGCCTTCAGGCCCAGCGTCGGGTCGAGGTCTACGTCGGAACCGACCGCGAGTCCTATCCGGCCGGCGGCGTGAAAGGCACGCGCTGATGGGACAGCCCGTGCCGCGCCGGTCTCCATGAATGAGGCGGAGATCGGCTGACGATCTCAGCTCGTGCCCAGCTGCGAGCCCATCTCCTCGATCGCCTTGTCGAGGACGGCGACCACGCGGTCGATCTCGGGGCGCGTGATCACCAGCGGCGGGGACAGGCTCACGCCGGCGCGGTCGAAGTTGCGCACGGCTGAGCGCCGGAGGTCGTGGAACAGAAGGCCCGGCACGCCGGCGGTCTTGCACGCCGACGCCCACGCCTTCCCTGAAGCTCCCGACGCGCTGCCCGGCGCGATGGAAGACGAGCTCGGCGATCGCCGTGGTGCCGTCGGGCCGGGTGATTGTCCGGGCCTGCCAGCGCCGTTCGATGATCGCGGCCAGGGCCGGCGTGAGCGGCAACAGGCGCGCCGAAGCGTGATGAGCCCGCGGGCCCGATCGACGTCGGGCCAGGCCAGCGTCAGCACCTCGGCCTTGCGCCAGCCGGTCTGGTAGGCGAAGTGGGCCACGTCGACTAGCCGAACAAGCCGCCGGCCCTCCCTTCGCAGAGCCGTGCGGGCTCCTGGATCAATCTTCAGGAGTTCGCCGACCATCGCCTGCTGGGTGGCCGGGTTGTCGTAGTCCAGCTGGAGGGTATCCGGCCAGCCCGCGAAATACGGGTCCCGTTCGAGGGCCAGCAGCAGCTCCCCGTCGGTCCGCTTGGCCCAGGTGTAGTTCTGGGGCGCCAGTGCGGGTCCTCCTGAAACTTCGCCGTGCCTCCGTAGACCACCGCCGTCAAGCCTGGAAGTCACGGGTGAGTTGGTCGCCCCAGCTTGCCGGGTCCGCGCCCATGCGTTCGCCCAGATCGGCCAGATTGTTCATGGTCTCCTTGACGAACACCCCGGGTGCCGGCGGGGACCAATCGCCGGGAATCGGCACGATGCGAATTTCCACGTCGGCGTTGCGCTTGAGCCGGGCGATCTCCGCCAGCGCGGCGAGATGCTTCACCGCGGTGGCCGTGGAAGCGCGCGTTGCCGTCTCCAGGCTTCGTTGAACGACCGCGATCCACTTCGGCGGCGTCACGTGCGGCGCCGGGCGGAACTGATTGTTGAAAATGATCCAGAAGCGGATCTTTGGGATCGGCACGTCTGGATAGGTCCGCTGCCAGAGGGCTGGCAGGGCATTCTCTTCTTCGGCCCGCCCGCCATAGAGGATGTTCCCCGTCACGCCGCCGTCCACATAGAGCTCCTGGTCGATGATCCGGAACGGGAACGCGCCGGGGATGCCCGCCGAGGCCAACATGATGTTGTGAATACGGTCGAGCTCGCCCGAGTCGGCGGCCCGCTGCGCTTCCTCGACCAGGTCGAACACACGCGGCGCCGGCGTCGTCGAGGTTGGTCGTATTGACCACCAGCATTCGACCGTCGGCGCCCGCCTTCGCAATGCGGCGAACCATGTCCATGGTGATGTGCCGGCGCATCTCGCGCTCCAGCCCGGGCACCTCCGAGAACGAGATGTTGTCAGGGAGGAAATAGAGCATCCCGCGCTGCTTCACCCAGTCCGCCCCCGGGTTGCGGTAGAGGGTCACGATCTGGTCGATCGCCGGCTCGTCGCCCAGAAATGCGAACGGCGCGATCAGGGTGCCGGTGCTCACCCCGGTCACGACGTCGAACTCGGGCTTGGCGAGTGGGTGCTGGGCAGGCACCTTGTGCCACCCTTTGAGAAACCCCGCCCCGAACGCTCCCCAGTCCCCTCCGCCCGAGACGATCAGGACGTCGAGCACCGGCGGTTCCTTCTGTGCGCCCGCGGTGTACCGGTCGTACTCGGCCTTGGTGCGTTCGAGCAGCCGGACGAGCACTCTGCGGTGCGCGGTCGTATTCCGGTCCGCCTCTTCGCGACGCAGTTTCAGGAGATCCTGCTGGGCAATGGGCTCGCGTTGTGGAGAGGGACTATAGCCGGCCAGCGCGAGGCCTCCGGCGAATGCTGACGACGCCATTCGTGCGAGCCCCCGACGACAGGCCACCGCGCCGAGCGCGGCGGCAAGGAGAACAACTACCGGAGCTCTTGTTCGCATGCGGGCACCATCAGGAACGGGACTTTGGTCCATGCCACGCCCGTTGGATGTCCTTTTACCCTCGACGTCCCTGGGACCTTGATCCCGTAGCGTCGCGCCCGGCGGTCCGCAACGCTGGGCCGTGAACGCCCACGATCCCATCCACGCCATCGCGGTCGGTGACCCGGTGGTGGCCACCTACATCGAAGCCGTGGCCGTCCAGGTGCGCAAGGCAGGAAGCGGGTCACCGGGGATGAGCGTCAAGGAGGAGCGGGCGACCTCGAAGCCGGGCGAGACTCCTGCAGGCGCGGTCGCGCGCGAAGTTACGGTCACGGCCACCATCGATGCCATCGACAAGAAGGCCCAGACCGTGACCATCAAGGGCCCCGAGGGCAAGGCCGAGACGATCAAGATCAAGAACCCGAAGAGCCTCGAGGGCGTGAAGGTCGGCGACCTTGTCGACATCACCTACGCCCAGGCGCTCGCGGTCGCGCTCGACAAGCCCGCGCCCAAGACGACCAAGTAGGTACCGCGAGCTTGACGTGCGGAGCATTCGTTCTGTCCGGATGTGGCCGACGTCGTTCACGGCGTTCGGCGCAGATCGGGGAACGCCGCGAGTAGCCGGTCGGCCACGCACTCGGGATACTTTTCAGGAAGCTGCCAGACCATCCGCGTGTTCGGCTTCTTGACGAGGCAGCGCCGCGCGGGCGGCAGGGGATGACGTAGCGACAGGATGATGTCGGTGGAGATCCAGTCGTTGGCGTACCAGTAACCGTGCCCCTTCATGCCGCCCATCTCATGAGCTCCCCGCACGTCCGAGACGTCGATCACTTGAAATCGCACGTCGGCGGCGAGGCGGTCCAGCTCCCGCGGCGTCAGGTCAGCGATGTCCGGCTTGCCGATTCGGGAAGCGCCCGCAATCAGATTCGAGAAGCCGAGGGCGCGGTCCCGGCGCGACACGTAGACGAGCAACTGCTCGGCAAGATCGAGGGCCGGGGGCACGTGCTCGCGGGCAAAGGTCTTGAGATCGACGTCGGAGGCCACGAAGATCACGTTGCCGAGGCGGTAGCGCTTCGCCAGCTCCGCGTGCCCCTCCGCCGGATGACGCCCACGCAGCCGCGCGAGCGCCGCCGCCACCAGCGGCGAGCCACAGCTATACGCCATGACATTGATCTTCTCGGCCGACGATCGCGCGAGGAGCGCGATGAGACGCTCGATGTCGGGGATGTAGCGCTCGGCGCGCGGGCAGTCAGTGATGTAGTTCCAGAAATTGAGCCCGGTCGGCCACTGAAAGGTGACCATCGCGCCGTGAGCAAGGTAGTGCGCGAACGAGCCCATCTGCACGGAGATCTCGTCGAAGGTGACGCGATAGCCGTGGACGTAGAGCACGAGCTGGCGGTTTCTCGCCCGCGCGAGCTGTTCGTTGATTCTGGCCAGGAACCGGCTCTCGGCTTCGCCAGCTTTCCCGTCCTCGCGAGACTCACCGAACGTACCGAATTCTTCGACGGCCTGCACGGCGCCGGACGGTACGCGGTGAACGGTGGCCGTGCGTTGGGAGGCGACCAGATCGTCCCATGTCCAGTCCGGGTCGCCGAGACGAACGTCGGCGACCCCGAGCTGCATCCCGTCACCGGCTCGATTGATGTAGTGTCCGGCCTTGCCTGGAGGGGCCGGAGCACGCGTGGTAGCGTAGAACACCGGCAGGCGTATCGAGCGCAGCTCTGCGGGCAACCGGAGAGCGAAATCGAGGCGCTCGTCCTTGTATACGGCCGGCGCCGGCATCAGGTGCAGCTTAACCGCGCAGCCCGCGAGTAGACACAGCGACGCGGAGAGGACAGCAATGCTGGTTCGCGCGACACGGCAACCCACAACGCGTCAGCGCACCGCGATTGCGGTGTCGCCTTCCTTCAACGTGCGCGCGGGGTCGGGGGAAACGTTCAGGTGAAGAGTGCCCGTCTCTTTCATATTGCTGAGCGCCTCCGTCGGTGTCCGATTAACCCGCTCGTTCGCTTGCTGCGTCTGTCTGGGAAATCTCGCCGTGGCGTTCATGACGGCTACCCAGCTGGCTGGACCGCGTTCACGCCTCGCTCAGTCGTATCCCTCGATCTTGAGCACGGCCGTCGGTGCACTACCAACAATCTTGTACTCGACCGTCACCGACTTGAGCCGTCCCTTGCGTCCTGGAGCATCCTTCGGAGTCGTCTTTCCTCCGGCTTTCAGGACCCCGATATCCGTGATCGTGTCGTCCGGGCGATTGTCCCAGCCGAGGACGACCTTCCTGATGTCTACGTCAGCACCGTCGACGCCGATCCTCATCTGCTTGACGTCCTTCGCCCACCGACTGCCTTGGCTCTTGATCGTCACCCCTTGATCGACGGATTTGATCGTCTGTTCGCCGAGTATGAACCACTGGTCCGCAGCTCTGGCACTGCCCACGGCGCCCATGAGGACGACGGACGCGACAGCGAGAGAGGCCATCGAGGATCGTACCTTCATCGTCTTTTCCTTTCCGTTCCCATCTTCGTCGGGGCCGAGGACTGGTGTCCGCCCTACCGCTTTGCTCCGATTCAGGCAGCGCTAAGGTGACGGTGCCACTGAGAACAATGGTGCGTGAGATCTCACGCCGCTCACAGTGCCGAATGGCGACGGCGGCGTGCCTTGATGGCTCTGGAGCCGTCCTCGAAGAAGTGCGAGAAAGGTTCCGCCTAACGAAAGCCAAAGAGCGCCGAAGCCGACGACGTGAGAAGCGCCAATGTGCGACGCGTGGTGTGTCGTCAGTTGGCTCTGGCGTCAAACCGGGAAGGGCTCCCCCGAACTGCTCGCCGACCTCAATGCCCGGCGGATGCGGCTCTACGGCACGAGTCGCCGCGAGCTGTTCGAGCGCCTCGACCGGCCGGCCCTCCGCCCGCTGCCGGCCACACCGTTCGTCTACGGCGAATGGATGCGCGCGTTGAGCGCGGCGAGGGCGAAGAACCGCTCGTGCCGCAGGCGCGCGAGGATCCACCGCTCGGCGATCTGCACGGCCACTTCGATCTTCGCTTTGTCGCGCGGCCGCGCCGGTCGCGCCGGCAGGATCGCGGTCCCGCAGTGCTGGGCGAAGTCCTCGTAGGTGCGCTGCAGGCCCGGCTCGTAGCGGCAGGGCACGACCACGCCGCTCTTGAGCTGGTCGCAGACGACGGCGGCGGTGCACGCGCTGGGTGAGGGTCGCCTCGGCGTAGGTGTAGTTCGAGGCGCCGAGGACGGCGACGAACAGCTCGACCTCACGGACCTCACCGGTGGCCGGGTCGATGAGCGTCGGCTTCTGGCCCGCGTAGTCGACGAGCATCTTCTCGCCAGCGTGGTGGACTTGGCGCATCGACAGGCCGCGCCGCGTCAGCCAGCGTCGGTAGAGCTCGCAGAACTGCGTGTACCGATAGCCGTCGGGGTGACGCTCGAGGTACTCGAGGTGCAGCAGCTCGAGGGTGACGCCGGGCTTGCGCCGCTCGGCATGAATCCACGCGCCGTCGGGTGCCGGCCCACGGCTGCCGGCCCCGGCCGGCCGGCGATAGAGCCGACTCTCGAGGACATCGTCGGCGAGGGCTTGGACCTGGGACCAGTCGAGCCCCGCTTGCTCGGCGCGATTCACGAGGCTGGAGGTCGTCCCCAGGCCAAGATCCCGACCAACCTTGGCACATCCCGATGATTGAGATCTCTGAAGATCTGGCAAAAGCTCTGACCTATGAAGACAGTTGGACCGCTCTTCAGAAAATATCAACCGGCTCATCCTAGAGGGCGAGAAGCAGGGGCAAAACTTTATCGAAGCCAGATTCACATTGCCAGTCCGAGGGGGCGAAGGGGGGTAACGCTTCCGTCAGGTCGGGGTGCCGGCGTGCGGAACGAGGCTAGGGTGCCTCAGACCGGCATGCTTGGGTCCAGTGTTGGGTCCGGACGATCTAGTCGGCTGCTCATGCCCTGAGCGCACGAGCAAGGTTCCGCCACATCATGCTATCGTGCCGCTGTGTTGCACGTCGTTCTCCTTGTCGCCCTAGTGGCTCTTGCCGGGTGCGGCATCGGGCCGGCCACAGTGAGCCGGGATCGATTTGACTACAGCGCGGCCGTGGCCGAATCGTGGAAACGGCAGATGCTTCTGAACGTGGTCAAGCTCCGGTACAGCGATGCCCCGATGTTCCTCGAAGTCGGTCAGATCGTCAGCGGCTACACCGTACAGAGCTCGTTCTCGGTAGCCGGAAGCATCTTCAATACGAGTACGGTCGTCCCCGGGGTGCCCAATAGCAGCATCGGGCTGGGCGCGCAGGGCCAGTTCACCGACCGCCCAACTATCACCTACACCCCGCTCATGGGTGAGCGCTTCGCCCGCTCGCTGATGACGGCAATCCCACCGCCAGCCCTCATGAACTTGATCCAGGCGGGATACCCCGTGGACCTGATTTTCCGCCTCACAGTCCACGCCGTGAACGGCCTTCGCAACCGGTACGGGGGTGAGGCGCGGGCCTTGAGCGCGGACCCGGAGTTCTACGAGCTCATCGAGCGGCTCCGCCGGATCCAGCTCTCCGGGGCCTTCGGGATGCGGGTGCGCCGCATGGATCGCGAGGAGGCTCTTCTATTCACATTCCGGCGAAAGGTCGAGCCCAGCGTCGAGGCGGACATCCGGGCCGTCAGGGACCTTCTCGGCCTCGACCCCAGCGCGGCGGATCTCCGGGTGGTGTATGGAAGGATGGCGGCCAACGATAAGGAGATCGCCATCCTGAGCCGGTCCATCCTGGAAATCCTGATAGACCTCTCGTCCTTCATCGCCGTGCCCGAGGACCAGGTGGCTAGCGGTCGCGTGAGCGCGACCGCGGAGCCCGAGATGGGCCCTCAGGGGCCTATCCCGCCCTTGATCCGCATCGGCAACTCCCCGGATCGCCCGGCCGATGGCTTCGTCGCCGTGCCCTATCGCGACTCGTGGTTCTGGATCGACGACCGGGACGTCACGTCCAAGCGCTTGTTCAGCTTCATCATGTTCATCTTCACGCTCGTGGAGACGGCCGGCAAAGAGAGTCCTCCGATCCTCACGATTCCAACCCAGTAGACTCCTGGTCGACATAGCACGCCCGGTCCGAATTCCCAGCGGATTCCCAGATGCACTCCCACTCCGTTCCCGCGCGCTCGATCGCCGCGAACGTCGGGTCGTCGAGGGGGCGGGAAAGATCCACTCCGGCGATCTCCGCCGCGAGCACGGCGGTGTGACCGACGGGCCTCGGCCGCACGAGCTAGCGGCCGAGAGGGACCGCGAGCACCGCCGCAGGCCGCCGTCCGACCGCGTAGATATCCAGCGGCGTCAGCGCGCCGGTCTCACCGTCGACCCGGTACGAGGCGAGACGTCCGGACGCCGTTCCCGCGGCGTACAGGAACGTTCCCCTCGAATCGAGACCAAATGCGGTGGGAACCGCCTCGGTCGCCGCATGCCCGGCTCGTGTCAGGCGCCCGGTCACCGGGTCGACGGCGAACCCGGCGATGCTGTTGTGGCCGCGGTTGCCGACATAGAGGAACCGGCCCGATGGCGTCAGATAGATCTGCGAACAGGTATTGCGTACGGTCATACCTTCGGGCAGCGAGGGGATCGTTTCCACGGCGGAGAGAGTGCCGGAAGTGCGATCGACGCGGTAGGCCGTCACGCTGCACCCCTGCTCGTCGGAGAAATAGGCGAGATCGAGCGTGAGATGGAAGCAATAGTGCCGCGGGCCGATCGGCCCGGGCGGGTCGAGCTTGAACGGCGCGTTGTGGCTCAGCCGGCCGGTGGCGGCGTCGAACCGAAACTGCGCGATGAAATTCGGGCCGGGGATGTCTTTGGGCGGCTCCAGGACGTTGTCGTTCTGCCGGGCGATGTGCGGCACGAAGGCGAAGCGGTTCGACGGATCCGTCAGAATCGCGTGCGCTCCCGGCGCGGTGTTCTGCCGGTCGATCGCCGGCCCGCTCACCGCACCGTCGCTTCCGAGCGGATGCACGGCCGCGTACCCGCCCTGGTAGTGGGCCGACAGGAGGTATCTGCCGGTGCGGTCGGTGGCGAGATAGGTCGGCGGGTGCTCGGTCGCGACGCGTCCCAGCGACGTCAGCGCGCCGCTGGACGAGTCGATGCGACAGCTCTCGATAGCCGGCGTACCGCGATAGCCGACATACAGGACACGCCGGTCCGGGCTGACCGCGAAGACTGACGGCGCGCCGGCGGCGGGCGTCGTGCCGCTGGGCACGAGCTTGCCGGCGCCGGCGTCGATACCGAAGCTCACGATCTTGTCATCGTCCTGCAGGCCGACGTACAGCACGTCTGGCATGTCGTTCCTCCTGGGTCGCTTCTCGGGATCGTGTTGAGACAGTACACTATCGCCCGCGGCGAGAGTTCGACGAGGAAGGGACGATCGCGCCTCCTGGCGGAGGACTACAGCCGCCCGCCCGCGGTGTCGGACGCCGCGAACATGGACGACACGCTCTAGAATCCCGTGCGGCTGGCCAGCGAGATCTCCATGCTGGACATCCTGCTCAGGGGGCGTCGCCTTCACCTCGGGATTGGGCGCGGGAACGGACTGGGGCAGATGTTCGTCGCCGGCGCGGGCCTCGACGAGATGACGGCGCAGGTGCGGCGGTTCAACACGATCCGGGCCGGGATGGGGCTGCCGCCGGACCAGCCCACCACGCTGTTGTGGATGTACTGCGCGGAGACCGCCTCGGAGGCCGAGGAGGGCTGGGAGTACCTCCACAACCAGCTCCTCGCAGCTCAGCACCACTACTTCGAGTGGAACAACCCGGGTTACGCAGGCATTCCCGGCTACGAGGAGAAGGTCCTTCCCGCGGTGCAGGCGATGCCGACGCCGATCAACCCGGCGTCGCTGGGTCAGCACTAAACTCGGGCGAGGCCCGCGCTCTGATCAGCGCCGCACGTCAGCCGCCGCCGAGAGCCTTGCGCAGGTCCTCACCCTGGGACTTCCACCACTGGTGCAGGATGGTGATGTCGGTGCCGACGGAGAAGTGCCGGACGCCCATGTCGAGGAAGTACTTCGCCTGATCCGCGGTGGCGATCTCGGCGCGGGGCGGCACGCCCATCTTGATGGCCGTTTCGAACACGCGGCGCTCCACCACTCGTAGCTCGGGCGAATAGCGCTCGCCGGCGCGTCCGATGCCCATCGAGTAGTCGGAGCCGCCCCACTGCACCATGTCGACACCTTTGACAGAGAGGACTTCCTCGAGCGTATCGACCGTCCCCGGCTTCTCGATCATGATGGCCACGACGATGTCGCGCAGGGCCTGGACGTACTCCTTGGTGCCGCCATAGCCCATGTAGGTGAACCGACGGGTGGCCACGCCGTAGGTACCTTTGTCCTCCGGTGTCTCCGCGCGCACGATGCGCACGCACTCCTGCACGTCGGCGGCCGAGCGACAGTCCGCGAACAGGATGCTGTGGAAGCCGGACCCGATCGCCCGCTGCGCCAGGAAGCCCCGCGGCTCCTGGTCGACCTTGAGCTGCATCGACATGTTGTAGATGTCCCCGGCTCGAGCGAGGTTGTCGAGGTCGTGGAGGTCGAAGGGGCCGTACTCGCCGACGAACTCGACGTAGTCGTAGAGACCCGTGTGCCCGATGGCTTCCACGACGGACGGCCACGTGGTGTGAATGTGGGTGGACAGCGTGGGCTTGTTGGCCTTCAGGAGCTCGCGCAGCTTGTTGGCTCTCATGGCGTCTCTCCTATCGTTTCCATCCCAGCCAGTCGCAGACGGCCCGACCCATGACCAGTTCGAGGTCGCGGCCCTTCAGCCAGGGCAGCTCTTCCGTGAACAGCGTCACGCACTGACGCCACGGGCAGGGCATGCGCGTGATGTCGGTGCCCCAGAACCAGCGCGCGGGGCCGAAGGCGTCGTAGAGCCGGCGCAGGTTGTCGTGGATGTCGCGAAACGGGTAGGGCTGATCGGAGTAGCTCGGCGCGCCGGTCGCCTTCATCGCGACGTTGGGATATTTCGCGAGCGCGAGCACCTCCGCCAGATTCGCCCACCGCTCGCTCGGGCTCGTGTCTCCCCTCGGGCGACCGAGGTGATCGAGGATCAGCTTGAGGTTCGGGTGCCGCTGGGCCACCTCGGCGACCTTCGGCAGAAAGTTCGCCGCCATCATCGCGATTGGCAGGCCGGCCCGCTCTGCTGCCGGCCACAGCCAGTCGACGGTGCCGTCCGTCGGCCACGTGCTCTGCTCCGGCCCGATGAAGGTGAAGCGGCATCCGAGCATTCCCGGGCGCTGCTTCCACGTGTCGACCAGCGCGCGGCTCTCCGGCTTGTCGAGGGGAAAGTTGCCGAGGATCGCGAACCGGTCGGGATGCGCGCGCGCGGCCTCCATGCAGAGCTCGTTCGCGTTCGGATCCCACGGCGTGTGCGGCGTGAGGATGGCGGCATCGACACCGCCGGCGTCCATCTCCTTCAGGGCATCTTCTTTCAGATAGGCGGGGATCTGCCGGTGCCACGGGCTGGTGGGGTTGCCCGCATTCCAGAGATGAATCTGCGCGTCGACGATCAGCATGGTCGGCTCCTTTGCTGGAAGGGGCGCGTGTGATCCGCGGATGACCACATCGTCGTTCACTCGGGAAAGCTGACGTCGCCGTACGGATAGAACTTGGAGATGTCGACGTTCCGGTAGGGCAGCGCCTCGAGCCGTACCGTACCGAGGAACGGCTGCTCCGGCTCGACCAGCAGGATGGTCTTCGCGAAGCCCGAATCGTCGAAGCCGCGGCGGAAGTGCACGCGCGACTTGATCGCAAATACCTTGAACTGATCGATGGTGAATCCCGGCCCCGTCAGGTCGAGCGGGTCCATGACCTGGGTGAGATATTCGCTGATGAGGACGACGTTGCCTCGCCCGAAGGCGACGCTCACCCAGTGCCTGCCGGCGATGTGCGCCACGCCCGCGATCGTGCCCTTGATCCGCACCGGCTGGCCGGCGGACTCGTCTGCCAGGCCACCAACGTCCATGTCGAACGGGTCGCCGGCCTTCAGACCCTTGGCCACGACCGCCTCGACGGCGGCGCGATCGGCGATGGTGGCAATCAGCACGTCGGCCAGGTCTTGCGCGATCACCTGCTGCAGCACCCCCGTCGCCGAGCCAGAGCGGTCGGAATGGTCGGCCAGCACCACGGGCCAGGCGTCGCGCGCCACCGCCTCCTTGGCGAGCTTGACGCCTTCTGCGATGGGATGCACCGTCGCCGTCTTCAGCAGCGCCTCGCGCCGGCGCCATGCCCAAGTCGCGACGTCGTCAGCGGCCTTGCGCGCAAGCGCGGGTTTGCCGTTGGTCATCGCCTGGACCGTCATGCCGACATCCGGCACGTCGGCGAACGGGAAGCCGAAGAAGACGTTCATGTAAAGGTCGGGCTCGCGCGCTTCCCAGACGAGTGCGCGCTGGACGAGGTCCATCCACGGCGAGGCGCCAGTCCATTGCAGCACCGTCGCGGTCAGGATCGGCACCTTCACCGTGACGCTGACAGGTGTGTAGTCGCCGCGGATGGCGCGGATCAGCACGCGGGCCGCGCGCTCGCCCTGCAGGCGGCTGTCGTAGTGCGGGAAGTATTTCGCGCAGAACGCGAAGTCGGCCTGACGCAGGAACTCGGCGTCCTCGTTGCCGTGCGGATCGAAGGTGCCGGCGATGAAGGCGTCGCGGCCCACGGCCTCGCGCACGCGGCGGGCGATGTCGGCCTCGGGCCGCGCCACGCCGCGCACGCCCATGGCGCCATGCAGGGCGAGATAGACGCCGTGCCATCTCCCACCACGCTCGAGCTCGGCGATCATGTGGCCGAGAAAGTGCTCGTAGGCCTCCCTCGTGATCCAGCCCGAACCGGTACCGGTCCTGGGCCAGAGCGGCGATTCGATGCCGACCAGCTCGACACCGGCATGCTCGCGCGCCACCTTCACGAAGCCGCCCATGTAAGACCGCGGCTCCCAGGCGAGCAGCGCCTCGCCTCTGGCCGGTGACCCGTCATGGACGAAGTCGTCGAGCGTGGTGTCGTTGGGCAGGAACGTCACCGTCTCATGGACGAAGTTCAGAACGGCGATGCGGATCGCCTCAGTCATCGTGCTTCCTCAGGACGCTGGCGCCGCTTTTGGTGGTCCCGGTCTGGCGTCGCCGGGTCAGCCGAGGCCGTAGAAGCCGAGGGCGCCGCCGGCGAGCACCTGGTGCTTCGCCTCGGGGGACAGCGACCCGAGCCGCTCGCGGAGCATCTGCGGCGCGCCCGGGAAGAAGCCGTCCGAGTGCGGATAATCGGTGGCCCACATGATCTTGTGCGGCCCGATGTAGTCGGCCAGCACCGCGATGCTGCTTTCGACCGGCTCGAACGAGATCCAGCAATTGCGCTGGAACAGCTCGCTCGGCCTCGTCTTCGGCGCGGACTCGTTGAAGCCCTGATCATCGAAGTGCCGGTCCATGCGGTCGAGCCACGGCGCGATCCAGCCGCCGCCCGACTCGAGAAACGCGACGCGCAATCGCGGGTGACGGTCGACGACACCGCCCCAGATCACGCTCAGCGCGACCAGCATCATCTCCATGGTGTGCGAGACCATGTGGCGCGCCGCGCGGTCCTCCTCGAAGCGGTCGACGCCGACGGTCGGCATCGCGTTGGTCGACCCTTCGTGAAAGCCGATCGAGAAGTCGAG
The DNA here is from genome assembly GCA_963743355.1 of uncultured Candidatus Rokubacteria bacterium. Classification (GTDB taxonomy): domain Bacteria; phylum Methylomirabilota; class Methylomirabilia; order Rokubacteriales; family CSP1-6; genus AR5. The sequence goes on along the minus strand of CAVUPM010000001.1, from coordinate 327,440 downwards.
CTCCTCGGCCATCGTCCAGAACGGCTCGTACATCGGGTCGCTGATCATCTTCTTGCCGTGATACGGGTTGGGCCGCAGAAACCCGCCGCGCATCCCGAGCTTTTCGCGGGCGTAGCGCATCTCGTCGACCGCCAGATCGACCGACTGCATCGGCAGCATCGCGACCCCGAACAGGCGCTCGGGATACGGCGTGCAGTAGTCGGCCAGCCAGCGGTTGTAGGCGCGGCACATCGCGGCGGCAAGGCCCGGATCCTCGACGGCGCCGGCGAACAGGCCGAGACTGGGATAGAGGAAGGCGGCATCGATGCCGTCGGCATCCATGTCGACGATGCGCGCGTGCGGGTCGAACCCGCCCCGGCGCCCCTCGGCATACTTCAGGGTGCCGGCCTTGACGATCCCCTGCCGGACGCCGACGGAACCCAGGCTGCCGATGCCCCGCGGATTGCCCAGCAGCTTGCCTTCGACGCTGAGGCGCTCCTTGCCGTTTTCGTCGATGACGAACCGCGGCCGGCGCTCGCGGAATTTGGGATCGATATACCTGTCCCACAGATCGAGCGGCTCGAGGATGTGGCCGTCCGCGTCGACCACCTTGTACGCGCGCGCCATTGGCAATCCCCCTCCGAAGGAAGTCAAGCCCGCCACATACTACCAGGCGGCTTCGCCCAGCGGCGTCACGACGAGCCCTTCTTCGGAGACCAGCCATACGCCTTGGCGCACGCACCGCCCATCAGCATCGCCCGTTCACTGTCGCTCAGGCGGTCGGTCTGGCGGAAGGGCCCGACGGCCTGCTCGTAGTTGACGACCGCAAAGGCGCGAGTCCAGTCGGTGCCCCACAGGCAGCGTTCGAAACCCCAGGCATCGAACACGCGGGCGAGCGGGTCCCAGATGTCCGGGAAAGGATACGGTTCCCGGGACAGCGTGCAGGCACCGCTGACCTTGATCACCGCGTTCGGGCGCCTGGCGAGGTCGAGCACCTTCGGCAGGTCGGTCCAGGGCTGCGGCGCGGCGGGCGGCGTCCGGGGCTGCATGATGGCCAGATGGTCGATGATGAATCGCGTGTCGGGATGGCGGTCGATCAGCGCCGCGCCCGCGTCGACGTTGCCCCAGCACAGCATGTTGACTGGAAAGTCGTACCGGACGGCCGCGCGCAGGATCCGGTCGAGGCCCGGGTCGTTCGGATCGCGCCCCGCTTCCTTCGTCATCATGATCCGGATGCCGACCGTGCCCGGCGTCTTCTTCCAGTCGGCGATGACATCGGCCACCGCCGGATCATCCGGATCGACCGGCTTCACGAGAGCGAACCGGCCGGGATGAGCCCGTTGCACTTCCACGGCATAGCTCGCGTCGTAGCGATACATGGAAAAGGCGGAGATGAAGATCGCGCCGTCGACGCCGACCGTGTCCATGGCCGCCACCATCTCGTCGCCGGTGACGTGATCAGGCCAGTTCGGGACACTGTGCCAGGGCCGTCTCGGGGTGTTCGCCTCATAGGAGTGGACTTGGGAATCGATGATCGCCATCGGGAGGTTCCTCCATGCCACGTGGGTTCATCGTACGGGGTCCTCGAATATACCGCGAAGTGCCCATGCCCCACTCCGTCCCTGCGGGGTTTGCCCTTTCAGGACAGGCCCGTGCTGCGAGCCACCGCTTTCATCACCGTGCAGCCGATGCCCTTCGCCGCAGCGCCGATCGACTGCGCGTGCACGATGGCCGGATCGACCGGCGTCCCAACGTCCTCCACCGTGTGGAAGCGCGGCAGCGCGACCCGCGCTGCTTCCGGATCGATGCGGCCTGCGCGACTTGCGCGGCGTCGGTGGAGGTGCGCTTGGGTTGGGTGCCGGAGGTTCGATCCGGGGAGGGAGACCTGCCCACCATTTCTTTCAGAAGGGAGGGTAGTCAGAACCAAGGCGATCCTCGCCGACAAATCGGTCCCCTACACAGTTCGCCGCTTCGCCGAACCACACTCGATCAAGTTGCTGCTCAGCGGTGGCCGGGACAACCGTACTTCCGGCAGATTGCTGCCGATGCGCGCGGTGGCAGGAGTCGACAGCCTAATGTCCAGACCGCCATGAGGGCTGCGTGCGGTAGTTTCCCGATTTGGGTTAAGGTCATGGTCGATTCCCTTCGGCTCGCAGGACCTTCAAAGGCGATCCTTTCCGACGATAGGTGGTCCCGAATTTGCGGGACAGTGCGCCAGTCTGTCTGACCGTGGCGGCGCGGGGCCTATCCTCCCGGAGGACTCGCGCCGCAGAGCGCGGACGCCGCGGCAAACCAGAGGAGACCGAGCGCGAACACACGGCGGTGGCCGTAGCGATCGCCCAGCGGCAACAGCCCGGCCTGCGTCAGCGTGTAGGCGTTGACGGTCCACTGCAGGCTCGTGATGCCGGCATCGAGCTCCACCCCGATGGCGGGAAGCGCGATGCTGACCACGGTCGCGTCGAGCGCCACCAGTCCGGAGCCGAGCACGGTGGCCAGCAGGGCCCAGCGTCCCGCGGCGGCACGGTAGCGAATCGATCCAGTCAAGGGCTCATCGCTTCGCGTCAACGCCGTCTGCGGTACAGGTTGTAGCCCCGGTAGAGCAGGGCTCCCGCGACCCACGTGGCGACCGCCGCCATCGGATAGGCGAGGAGCCGCGGAAAACGCGCAACCAGGAACGGCGACGGTGAGGAGCAGCATCGCCCCCGCGATGAGCCTGGGAGAGGACCTGGTAGCAGGTGCGCATGCGGCGATCGGCAGCGACGTCTGAGTGTGCTGCCTGGGCCCGATCCGCAGCCCGCCGTCGGAGGCTCTTCGATGTCCTTCAAAGGGCAGACGGCTGATGTCGACCAGATGGGGCGGCTGTGCGATCTCGCGCTTCATCAGATCGAGCAGATTGTTGCCGCGGCTGATGAACTTCGCGCCGGCTCTCGATACTGCGGCGACCGCGGCCCGTGGTCCGTCGTCGCTCGCAGGTGAAGGGCCTCATCGGCGACTCCTTTCTGGGATGTCGCGAATGGCCGCGGTCATGGGCGGCTCCAGCGTCCGAAGGACCACGCGGTCGGCTTCGGCGAAGGTCGGCGTGACGGTTGGGGGATGCTGCCGGCCCGGGCAACACTTGTACTCCTGCTAGACCAGTAGGTACGCTCGCCGCCCAGTTCTGTCAAAGCGATCCGACCAGGCCGCCGCGAACAGCGAGGCTCGGCGCCGGACGGCGTTCGCCTGGGCGCGGAATGACCGAAACGGGACGTCTGACGGCCAGCGCGTGTCATCGTCTTGCGGAGCTACGCGCAGGCGCACGGCGCGCGCGGGCGGGCGGCCCCAACGAGGTGTCGGTATCGAGCACGGGTCGCGACCTCTCCCGTGACACGCTGGTTGTCCGCGCTGTGCCGCCGGGGGGGGGCGGCGGGGGGCGGGTGGAGAGGCTGGGAATGGCGGTTTCGTCAACTGGGCCTTTATACCGCCCATGCTCCACGGGGGCCGCTCCATGCGTCGAACGCGTGTGTGCGTGCCGGCTTGTCCGGGCCGGCAGGTGTTCGCCCCCTCTCACGACATGGAGTCCCGCCGGGCGGGCTGGCCCGTTGAGATCGGGTTGACACGATCGGGCGCCGGCGTACCTACTGGTCCAGCAGGAGGAGCAGTCTTGGCCGGGCCCGCAGCATCCAGCGCCTCGCCGACCTTCCCCGACCGCGCGGTCCTGCGCACGCTCGAGCCGCCCGGGGCCCTCTACTTCGCGTGGATGTCCGTCATCGGGCTGCTGCTGGCGGCGGGCATCCTCGCGTGGACCTATCAGATCTGGGCAGGCCTGGGGACGACGGGACTGCGGGTGCCCGTGTTCTGGGGCCTCTACATCACGAACTTCGTGTTCTGGATCGGGATCGGACACGCCGGCACGCTGATCTCGGCCATCCTCTATCTGTTCCGGGCGCGGTGGCGCACTTCGACTTTCCGGGCCGCCGAGACGATGACGATCTTCGCGCTCCTGACTGCCGCGCTCTTTCCGGTCATTCACCTCGGCCGCATGTGGTTCGCCTACTTCCTGTTCCCGTACGCCAACCAGCGGTCGCTGTGGCCCAACTTCAAGTCACCGCTCATCTGGGACGTGTTTGCGGTCTCCACCTACCTGTCCATCAGCGTGGTGTTCTTCGTCGTCGGGCTCATTCCCGACGTCGCCGTCCTGCGCGACCACACGCTCGGCTGGCGGCGGCGGATCTACGGGCTCCTCGCCCTGGGCTGGGAGGGCTCCCATGGCCAGTGGCGCCACTACCGGCGGGCGTACGGGCTGTTCGCGGCGCTGGCGACGCCGCTCGTACTGTCGGTGCACAGCGTCGTGTCGTGGGATTTCGCGATGGCGCTCGTTCCGGGCTGGCACTCGACCCTCTTCGCGCCTTTCTTCGTGGACGGGGCCATCTTCTCGGGGTTCGCGATGGTCATCGTCCTCATCCTGCCGATGCGCCGGTTCTTCGGTCTGCACGACTACATTCGCGACCGCCACCTGGACGCGCTCGCCAAGCTCCTGCTGACCACCAGCCTCGTGCTGAGTTACTTCTATCTGTGCGAGCTGTTCACGACCTGGTACAGCGGCGATCCCATCGAGCGCGGCTCGCTGATCTGGCGGGCGACGGGGAGCTACTGGTGGGCCGTTGTGCTCCAGTACGTCTGCAACTCGCTCGTGCCCCTGGTGCTCTTCTGGCGGGCGCCCCGGACCCACCCGATCACGCTCGCCGTGGTCTCCGTGCTGGTCCTGGTCGGGATGTGGTTCGAGCGGTTCAACATCATCGTCGGCTCGACGGCCCACGGCTTCTATCCCTACGCCTGGGGCGTCTTCACCCCGATCATCGTCGACACGACCATCACGGTGGCGAGCTTTGCCTGGTTCTTCCTGCTGTTCCTCGGCTTCATCAGGCTCATGCCGTCGATGTCGATCGTCGAGGTGAAGGAGACGCTGCTCACGGACTCCCCGAGCGCCGGGACACTTCCTCGGGAAGGTTGATCCGGTACTTTCACGCGGGCATGGGAGCGACGGAGCGCGTCGTCGCGTCTGGCAACTTCTTCATCGACTCGCGAGTGCAGCTTTCAGGAGGCCAATCCACTCTGTGGAGCGGCACGCTCGACGTCAGGACGACGCCTTCTCCGGAGCCGAACGCCGTGCCCTACCGTTCTCACTGCCTTGCAGGTCAGCTCTTTATGAAGGCGAGAAGCTCGGGATTGACCACGTCGGCGTGTGTCGTACACATGCCGTGTGGGAACCCGTGGTGGACCTTGAGAGTCCCCTTCTTTAGCAGTTTCGAGGAGAGCAGCGCGGAATCAGCTATCGGGACGATCTGGTCGTCGTCGCCATGCATGACGAGGGTCGGCACGTCGATCTTCTTCAGGTCCTCGGTGAAGTCCGTCTCCGAGAAGGCTTTCACGCCATCGTACTGTGCTTTCGCGCCGCCCATCATGGCCTGACGCCACCAGTTGTCGATCACGCTCTGCAACACCTTCGCGCCCGGCCGGTTGTAGCTGTAGAAGGGACCGCTCGCGAATTCCCAATAGAACTGCGCCCGGTTGGCGGCGAGCTGTTGCCGGAGGCTGTCAAATACCTCTATAGGCAAGCCGCCCGGATTGGCCGCCGTCTTCAGCAGGATTGGCGGCACGGCGCCGATAAGTACCAATTTGGCGACACGGCCCTTGCCGTGGAGCGCGACATAGTGCGTTGCCTCGCCGCCGCCCGTCGAATGGCCAATGTGGATGGCGTCGCGCAGATCCAGATGCGCGACGACCGCAGCCGCGTCCGCGGCGTAGTGGTCCATGTCATGGCCGTCGCTCACTTGGCTTGACCGGCCATGGCCGCGCCGGTCATGAGCAACGACTCGATACCCCTTCCCGAGGAAGTAGAGCAGCTGGGTGTCCCAGTCATCGGCGCTCAATGGCCAGCCATGATGGAAGACGATGGGTTGCGCGTTCTTGGGGCCCCAGTCCTTGTAGAAAATCGTCACCCCATCCTTCGTGGTAACCGTGCTCATTTCAGCCTCCTACTGTAAGCTCTCGCGCACAAGCGCGGACATCTTGGCGCTCACGCCCCCGTTTCAGGACGACGACCGACGTGCTCGAGTCGGCTCGCTCACGGTCGGCCTCGTTCCAGGTGCGTTCACGCGCGTATCGGCGCGCCCTGACTCGCTGCTGTCGATGACGGTATTGCGAAGGACATGGGCGCGCTATCGGACAATCGGTTCAGCGTTCGGGCGCATTGCAGCGCAAGCTTCCGCTTGGTGCTCGCGACTGAAAATCCTTGGACCCCGGCGGTGCCGTCCGACTTTCGGTGATGAATCTCGCCGGCCCCTTGCCAGTTCCTTCCGGCTCTTCATGAAAATCTCCATGTGGGCATCCTTCACGGAGCCAAGACCCCATGACACTTTCGTACACCAGTACTGATGTGAGGTGTTACCTTGACAAGGCTTCCGCGCTGACCCATAGTCGCTGCCTCTTTTCAGAGATTCGATCCTGGCCAGCATCTCTCGCGCAGGGCGATGCCATACAGGAAGGAGGACGAGATGCCGTACAGAATCTCTCGACTGGGGATCGTGGAGATCCGGAGCCTCGATCTCGATCGCGACTTGGACTACTACCTCAATGTCCTGGGCTTGCAGTTGACGGCCCGCGAAGGGAAGACCGCCTACCTCAAGGGGTGGGACGAGCGCCATGCGTACTCCGTCGCGCTGACCGAAGCCGAGCGGGCGGGCATGGTTCGACTCGCGTTCCGCACGGTGGATCCCGAAGACCTCGACTACTACGAACACCGCCTGCGACAGTTCAGCGTCAATTACGACGTGATTCCGGAGGACTACCGTCGCGGCCGTGCCCTCCGGTTCACCGCGCCGTCCGGGCACACCGTCGAGCTCTACAACGAGATGGACTACACGGGGAATCTCCTGCCCACGGTCAACCCGGCCCCGTGGCCCGAAGGCCTCAAGGGTATCGCCCCGCCGCGATTGGACCACACGCTGGTGACGGCGCCCGAGCCACCGAAGGCCATTCAGTTCTTTCAGGAAGTCCTGGAATTCCGCGTGAGCGAAATGCTCGTCAACCCGGAGGGAGTCCCCATTGCCGCGTGGCTCTGGCAGCGGCCGGCGCCGCATGACATCGCGATCGTCCCTGGGCGGGCCGGAGGATTTCATCACGCTGCCTTCGTCGTGGACTCCGCGGACGCGCTGTTCCGGGCGGCGGACATCCTGACGATGCACAAGGCGCGGATCGACTACGGGCCGGGCCGGCACGGCATCACCCGGGGCACGACGATTTACTTCTTCGATCCGTCCGGCAACCGACTCGAGGCGTTCGGCGGCTACACCGCGTATCAGATGGACCCGGACTGCCGCGCGATCAAGTGGACGACGGACGAGATCGGGCCCGCGGTCTTCTACTATTCGCAGGAATTGAACGAGACATTCTTGAGCGTTTACACCTAGATCGTCGCTTGCGAGAGGCCACCTGGGACATGACGGAAGGCCGTCTGTTAGGGGCCGGGGTGTTCACGATCACCCTGAACCCGGTCGGCGATGCCATCGCGTGTGGCCCCGAGGAGAGCGTGCTGGCCGCGATCCTGAGGTCGGGGGCGAGCGTCGTGTTCGGCTGCCGAGGGGGTGGCTGTGGCACATGCAAGATGCGCCTGATCTCCGGCCAGGTCGAACACGGCCGCTGCTCGGCCGCCGTTCTTCCGGAGGAAGAGAAGCAATACGGGTGGTTCCTCTCGTGCCAGGCTCGCGCCCTCGACGATCTCACCGTCGAGCTGACGGCGGCGAACAGGTATCGGGGGCCGACCGCGTGGCGGCGGCTGAGCCTGCCTGATGCGCCGCGCGCAGGCTAATTCCGACCGATGTAGCCGGTCGTATGGCGGGCAGTGGAGATGGTGTGCTCGGTCAGCTCACGCCCGGGCAGCGCGCTCGACATCGGCGGTCTCCTTTCAGGGGCGTGCCAGCGTGTGGCCACCTATCCTACGCCGTCCCAAGTCGGCGCCAACCGCGGCATCGACCTGGAGGTAAGCTGTAGACACGAGGAGGCCCGCCATGACCCTCGAGGTCCCGTCCCTCAGATCGGACACGCTCGGGTGGGCCAACGTCGTCCACTTCAACACACACGCGATCGCGGTACCGCTGGAGACTCAGCCTGGCGAAAGGCGAGGCACGATACGAACCGCTGGAACAGCAATTCTGCGGCAGGTATTCGCACCCGGTTCTCAAAGACATCGGTCACAACGTGCCTCAAGAAGCTCCGCAGAAATTTGCGAAGGCAATCGTAGACGTCGACGGTTACTAAGAGGCATCCACAGAGTTCAGGCAATTAAGAGCTCGACGCAAGGGCCGGAAATCGCATGGCCGATAACGGATCGATCCTCGTAACCGGGGCAGCCGGTCAACTCGGGGCGGTCGGGCGAACCGTGACCGGCCTGCTCCTCGATCGCGGGCTTCCGGTTCGCGCCATGGTCCGCCGCGAGGACGACCGGGCGGCGGCCTTGCGGGCCGCTGGCGCCGAGGTGGTGGTCGGAGACCTACTCGAACCGGCCGACGTCTATCGGGTCGTCAGCGGCTGTCGGCGGGTCTACTTCGGCATGTCCGTGTCCGCCGGGTACCTGGAGGCGACCGTGACCATGGCGGCGGTCGCCCGGGAAGTCGGGGTGGACGCCCTGGTCAACATGTCCCAGATGACCGTCTCCCAGATGAGCATCCAGAACACCACCCCGAGCCGTCAGCAGCGGCAGCACTGGCTCAGCGAGCAGGCGCTCGCGTGGTCCGGCCTGCCGGTCGTCACCATCCGGCCGACGATGTTCCTGGAGAGCTTTTTCCCCCTCGCCGGTCCGACCGTCCGCGACCGAGGCCGCATCGAACTGCCGTTCGGGCGGGGCAAGACCTCTCCGGTTGCCGCGGCTGATGTCGCTCGGGTAGTCGCTGCCGTCCTCGCCGACCCTGGGCCGCACCTGGGCCGGATATACGAACTCACCGGTCCGCGGTCGCAGGACATGCACGGGGTCGCCCGGGAGTACTCGGACGCGCTGAACCGTGAGGTCACGTACGCTGACATTCCCCCCGAGGATTGGGAACGGGAGCTGAAAAAGGCGGGGTTGCCGGAGCACCTGACCCGGCATCTGCTGACGATGGCCGAGTTGCACCGGGCGGGTCGGTATGACCGGCTGGCGGACGGCGTGGAGCGGGTGACCGGCCGGCCGGCGATGAGCGTCCGGGAATTTGTGTCGCTTCACGCGGATGAGTTCGGCGGTCGTCGATCTTAGGCCCTTTTCGTGTGATCCGGATTGCTGATCACGAGGCTCGCAGCGCCGCATGAGACGGATCGCCCTCTTTTTGGTTGCAGTTGTGGCGCTGGCCGCCGTGGTCACCTCCATGGCCCCCGCATCTGGACAGGCCGATGGAGAGGTCGTCCCGATCTTCGGAGTCATCGTCCGCTCCAGTATTCACAGCGACTTGTCGCCCACCACTCCCGAGGAGACGTCTATGCTTCATGCCACTGCGCGCGTTCTTAAATGCTGTGGTGCTTTGGGCGCTTGCGCCACTCTCGCCGTTTGTGCGGTGTACGTCACGTCCGCGGCGCAGAGCGTCAAGGAGGGCCAGCCACAGGCTGGTGCGGTTGCTCAGTCGCGGGACGACCTGGCGGGCAAGCTTGCTCGGCGTGAGGTCCAGCGCTCGCAGTTATCGATTCCAGGTCGCGAGATGGTGCAGGTGGAGACGTTGATTCCGGCGGGAGTCGAGTCCGGATGGCACGCTCATCCTGGCGAAGAGGTCGGCTACATCATCGCCGGCCAGGTCGAGATGATGGTACAGGGACGTGCCACCGTAGTACTGCACGCAGGGGATGGATTCCTCATCCCCCCGCGGACCCCTCATAATGCGCGCGACCTCGGCCCGGAAACCGGGCGGATGCTGTCCACTTATATCGTCGAGACAGGCCAGCCGATCGCGACGTTCGTGGACCAACCCGTTCAGAGGTAGGGTGGTCCTCGGGACTCCGCAGTTCCTGCAGCTTCGCGAGTTGCACGCCCTGCGACTGATCTGCGACGGTCTCCTTGTCGGGCCAACAGGTTGCCGCGAGGCGCCGGCGAAGATCGGCAGTCGTTCGAGTGGCTGCATGCTGTTCTCCTCGAACGCATGAAACCAGACGCGCGGGGTGGAATCCATCAGACGAAGGTATCGACGACACCTTCGTATCGGCCCGAAGCCATGCTCACGGTCATCGGCGTGAGCCGCATCAGATTGTGGGTAACGGGTGGAGAGACTGTCGCGGGTGCGACGGGCCCGTGAGAAGAAGCAGGTGTACTGCACCGCGGCGTCGGCCCGTTTTTGTGAACGCGGATGTTCACCGCCGCTCTGCGCGCCCGACACACGCTGCAACCGATACCAAGGTCCAATGGACGACTCGGACTTTGGCGAGCATCCTGTCGCACTCAGGTATCGTCTGTGCGGCGCGAGCGGCCTCTATCGGTGGTGCGAGGCCGAGGCGGAGTCCGTGCGCGATGCCGACGAACGGGTGCTCAACTGGTTCGGGTTGGCCAGCAACGTCGATGACAGCCGCTGGATGCTTCTGGAGCTTCGAGAGACTCGTGACACATTGGCAGCGCGGTCTCCGGGGAGAAATGCGCAGTCCTATCGGTTCCACCAGAGGGGTTGTTAAGAGTCGGTCTCCGTGCGTTCGGGACGACTCGTCTCTTGAGCTCGCAGTCCGAGTCTGTATATGCCCACGAGTGCTGATGGAGTTTGGGTTGCCCTAGCGTTGGGCGCAGTGTCCTCCGTCGGGCTGCTGGCCGGCGCGATCGCCGGATCATTCTCCCGAGTGCGGCACCACGCGATCGCGATGGCCATGTCGGTAGGTGCGGGCCTGCTGCTCGCCGGTGCGTCCCTTAAAGTGGCCGCGGATGCGATCCGGATCGCCGGGCCAGTGGCAGCGGCGCTGTCACTGCTGCTTGGGGCAGCCGTGTTCAGCGCGAGCAACGCGCTTCTCGCGCGGTTCGGTGCCGCTCACCGCAAGCGATGCGGCGAGTGTATTCAGCAGCCGGCCGAGTCGCAGCAGCCTGGCAGCGGAGTAGCCATCGCGCTCGGCAACGCGCTTGACGCGGTCCCGGAGGCGGTGGTGTTGGGAATCGCTCTGTGGGATCGGGTCGTCCCCCTCGCGCTGGTGATCGCGTTCTCAGTGGGCAACTTTCCCGTGGCCTTATCGAGTACAGCGGGGATGCGGGCTGCCGGCCGCAGCTACACCTACATCTTTCTACTCTGGGGTGCGGTCGCCATCTGGGCAGCGGTAGCAATCGCGGCAGGGTATGTTGGGTTCGGTTCGCTCAGTGAGGCGTGGCCACCGCGGCTGCGGGCATTTGGAGCCGGAGCACTGCTCGCGATGACTGCGGAAACGATGATTCCCGAGGCCTTCCACAACAGCCCGCGTTTCTCAGGCTTGCTCGCCGCCTTCGGTTTCGGCCTCTTGCTGCTTGTAGACGTTACGACGCGTTAGAGACTCTGTCCTCCTGTTGGCCCTGGAGTTGACCCGGTTCGGTGGGCGACTCCAGGCGTCGACCACGACGGCGAGAAACAGGAACCCGGCCCAGCGGCGCACGCTGCGCGCCCGCTCGACGGCGAAGTTAGGCTGCTCAAAGTCGTTGCGCGCGGTTCAACCCTGGTCCATCGCAGGCTTTTTGAACGGCGGCCCTCCTGATGACGTCACGTCGCCGTGACCGAGGCGCTGCATTTCTTGACTCCTCGTTCGTGGGCAGGCTATCGAAGATAGGTGGACCCTCGTCGAGGGGAGGCTCGCCTCCTCTACCTGATGTTCTTCCTGTCCGGGGCCAGCGGCCTGATCTACCAGGTCGTCTGGGTACGCGAGTTCGGCAACGTCTTCGGGAACACCATCCACTCGGCGTCGCTGGTCATCGCCGTGTTCATGTGCGGCCTCGGGGTGGGCAGCTTCCTCGCCGGCCGCTGGGCCGACCGCCGCTACGTGGATCGGCCCGGCTCGCTGCTGGCGGCGTACGGCTGGGTGGAGCTCGTCATCGCTGCGCTCGGTCTCCTGGTCACGCTGCTCCTGCCCCGACTGGGCGAGGTGTCAGCCGCGATCTCCTCGTACACGCGCGACGCCAACGGGTGGTACGTGCTGTCGGTCGGCTCCTACCTCACACGCTACGCGATCGCCGTCGTGCTGCTGGCGCCGATCACGGTGCTCATGGGGAGCACGCTGACTCTGCTGATCCGCCACCGCGTGCAGCACGACCTCTCGGTGGCCGGCTGGCGCATCGGCACGCTCTACGGCGTCAACACGGCGGGAGCCGCGCTGGGGGCGTTTCTGACCGACTACCTGTTCATCCCGCAGGTGGGGCTCCGGGCCACGCAGCTGATCGCCGTGCTCTTCAACGTGCTGGTCGGCTGCGGCGCCCTTCGCCTCGCGGCGGGGCCGGCGCCGCTGGCGAGCGCGCCGCTGGCTGCGGAGCCCGATCGGCGGACACCGGCCTCGCCGGCCGTCGCCTTCGTCGGCCTCGCGATCTTCCTGTCCGGCTTCGTCGCGCTCGGGATGGAGATCCTGTGGTTCCGCCACCTCAGCGCGCTGTTCGGCAGCTATCGGGCCGTGCTGTCGCTCATCCTCACGATCGTGCTGGTCGGCATCTGGCTGGGCTCGATGGCGGGTGGCTGGATCCAGCGGCGGTTCGGCCGTCCGCTCCTCTTCTACATGGCCACGCAGGCACTCTTCGTCGTCTGCGCCATGGCGGGCATGGCGGCCGCGGACGTCACCCGGCTGTACGCAAACCAGGCCGCCCTGTTCGAGGTGTTCGTGGCCGCGCCGCCCTGGAAGCGCGAGGTGCTCCAGCTCTGGCTGAACTTCCGGACGGTACTGTGGGAGCTTGCCGCGCCCGCGCTGCTCATGGGGTTCTCCTACCCGCTGGCCAACGCGGCCATTCAGGACACCGACCGTGCCGTGGGGAGGCGCGCCGGGCTGCTCTATCTGTCCAACACCCTCGGCGCCGTCCTGGGATCGCTGGTCACCGGCTTCGTGCTCCTGCCCTGGCTCGGCATGCAGCAGACCGCGACCGCGCTGGCGGCCACCGCCGCGATCGGCCTGCTTCCGCTCTACGCGGCGGCCCGCGCCGCGTCGCCCGGGGGCGCCCATCGGTGGACGACAACAGCGGTCGCCGCCGCCTCGATGGCGGTGATCGTGGTGGGATTGGCGATGTGGCTCCGGCTGCCGCGCGACCACGTGATCCGTGTGGTGCTGCCTCCGCAACCGGACGGCACGCGCGTCGTGTCGCTCAGCGAGGGCGTCACCGAGACCGTCGCCGTCCTCGAAACGCCCGACAAGCGACGCATGCTCATGACCAACGGTCATCCGATGTCGTCCACGAGGCTGCCCGTTCAGCGATACATGCGGGCATTCGCGCATGTCCCGCTGTTGGCTCTCGACAGGCCCGAACGCGTGCTGGTCATCTGCTTCGGGGTCGGCAACACGGCCAACGCGGCATCGCTGCATCCCTCGGTCTCCCGCGTGGACGTGGTCGACACGTCCCCTCACGTGCTGGCCCATGCCAGGTTCTTCGCCAGCACCAACGGAAACGTCCTGCAGAACCCCAAGGTCGCGGTGCACGTCAACGACGGCCGGCACCATCTACGCCTGCAGCGGACGGGGACCTATGACCTTATCACGCTCGAGCCACCGCCCATCGCGTTCGCCGGCGTGGCCTCGCTCTACTCGCGCGAGTTCTACGACCTGGCCCGCAGCCGTCTGCGACCCGGCGGCTACGTGACCCAGTGGTTGCCGGCCTACCAGCTTCCGCCCGCGGCGGCGCTGGCCATGGTCCGCGCCTTCGTGGACGTGTTCCCGCAGAGCGTTCTGCTGTCCGGCGCGCTCAAGGAGCTCATCCTGGTGGGTATCAATGGCCCGCGGCTGGAGATCGACCCCGACCGCCTGCAGGCCCGCCTCGGAGCCACCCCGGCCGTGCTCGAAGACCTGCGCCGGGTGCATCTGGGAACCGTCACCGACATCATCGCCACGTTCGGCGCCGGGGGCGGCACGTTGGACAAGGTTTCAGAGGCCTACCGGCCTCTCACCGACGACAACCCGATCACCGAGTACGCTGTCAGCTCGCGCCTGATGGCCCACCAGCTCCCACCGGCACTCTTCGACGTGACCGGCGTCAGCCGCTGGTGTCCGAAGTGCTTCGTCGATGGCCACGCCATCCCCGACCTCGAGTACCTGCCGGCGCAGCTGGCCATCCTGCGCGAGGTGTACCTCCACCCGCTGTTCCTGGAGCACTACTGGCCGCACCCGCCGGCCAACCGACACACACCGATGCGCGTCAGATTCGGCGGCGACCGCGCGGCCGCGGTGGCGTCCAGCTCGTATCTCCAGTGGCTCGCCGGCCTCAGTTCCCCTCCGCCACAGTAGCCGACGACCGCGTTTCGCCGTTCGCCGTCGTGCCCGGCTGGCCTGGGGTCGGAGGCGCCGCCGCCCGCCGCCCTTCCACGTCGCGTCAGATCTCGTGAATGCTGCCGCCGTGGAGATGGACCACGCGTGTCGAGAGCGCCTCGCCGCTCTGCTGATCGTGGATCCCTACAACGATTTCATGAGCGAAGGCGGCAAGCTCTACGACCGTACCAGGGAGACCGCCCAGGCGGTCGGCTTCCATGACAACATGCGCGCTATCGGGGCGCTAGCGTGGCAATCAGCCGCTCGGCCTGCCGGGCGAGCGACTCTGGAGCGACGGCCTGGGGCCCCAGGGTGATCCAGTCCACGCCCGCCTCGGCCAGCCGTGCGATGCCCTCGCGGATGCGCGAGGGCGGGCCGAGGAGCAGCACATCGTCGAGGAGGGCATCGGAGAGCGCTGACATGGCGGTGGCCAGGTCGCCAGCCGTGTACGCGCTCGCGATCTGAGCCATCTCGCGCGCGTACCCGCTGGCCGCGAAGGTCTTGGCGTAGTGCGGCCACCGTGCGTAGTGCACGAGGAACTCGCGCGCAGCCTGCCGGGCGGTCGGCAGATGCTCGTGAATGAAGGTCGGGATCAGCAGGCTCACCGGCAAGCGGGCAGGATCCCGCCCCGCCTCGGTGGCGGCCCGTCGAAAGCGCTCCACCGCGCGCCGATAGCGGGCGGGTGTGTTGAGGTAGAGCATGAGGCCGTCGGCGTGGGCGCCAGCCGCGGCGCATGTCTCCAGGGCCATGCCCGCCCAGTGAATTGGAATGACGTGGCTGGCCGGCCGCGGGGTGCGGTGGGCCGGCCCCGGCCGCCCGGCGAACACGGCCCGCAGGGTGGCCGTGGTTTCCTGGAGCACCTCGCGAGGATCGCGCCAGACGAACCCCGCCTGGGTCATCATGGTGCGATTGTTCGGGCCGAGGCCCAGGATGAGTCGCTCGGGAGCGACCTCGTCGATGGCGACGGCGGCGTTGCCGAGCATCCTGGCGTGGCGCACGTAGACGTTGGCGATATTCGTACCGAGGAGCAGGCGACAGGTGCGCGCCGCCATCATCGCCACCGTCGCCACGCCGTCGTTGCCGAGCGGGCTTTCGACCATGAACAGGTTCTGGAATCCCGCCTCCTCCACCCGCGGGGCCAGATCAACGGCCTCCCGATAGCCAAGACTGAATCCCCACAGCGTGATTCCCAGCTTCATGCGTGAGCTCCCCGCCCGCGGCCTTCACCGATATCATGCCGGGGTTCGCGGACTGATGAGGACGGAGATTATCATTTCGCGCGGCTTTCCGGCTCGCCCGGGCGCGCCGTCGCCGCTCAGCGCGGGGGGCGGCCTCCGGATTGAGCACGAGGACGGGTGTGGCAATGGCGGCGAGGACGGCGCCGTAGCCCTCCGCGGCCGCCTGTCGCGGGGCGATCAAAGATCGTCTGACGAACCGCCTCTCGACAGAGGCCGGCGCCGGGTGCAGTATCGGCCAACGATCCAGCCGGCGACCGACCAACCCGACGATCCCGAGGGAGGTTAGGAATGCGAACCCTGATATTTCTGTTGGCCTCAGTCCTGTTGTTCTCGCCGATCACCGCCGACGCTCAGGATAGCCGCGCGGCACTCGAGGCCGCCTCGAAGGCTCTCGGCGCCACCGGTCTGAAGTCGATCGAGATCCAGGGCGGCGGCACGGTCTTCCAGGTCGGGCAGAGCTATAGCGCGGGCACGGCCTGGCCGCAGTTCAACGTGCGGAGCTTCACGCGCGTGGTGAACTACGACACGGCCTCGCTCCGGGACGACATCCTTCGCACGCGGGCGCTGGAGCCGCCCAAGGGGGGCGGCCCGTACGTTCGCGGCGAGCACAAGCAGGTCTTCGTCCTCAGCGGCGACCACGCCTGGAACGTGATGGGCGAAGCGGCGACGCCGGCGCCGATCACGCTCGCGGACCGTCAGTTCCAGCTCTGGTCGACCCCGCACGGCGTCATCAAGGCCGCGCTGGCGGGCAAGGGCACGATGCAGGGCCGCGTGATCGCCTTCGCGGTCCCGGGCAGCTTCAAGGCGACCGCCACCCTCGACGCCGCCAACCTGGTCGAGCGCGTCGAGGCGACGATGACGAATCCCGTCCTCGGCGACATGGCCGTCACGGTGAGCTACGCCGACTATCGCGACTTCGGTGGCGTGAAGTTTCCGACGAAGATCCGGCAGAGCTACGGCGGCTTCCCCGCGCTCGAGCTCACGGTGACCGAGGTCAAGCCCAACGCCGCCGCCGACATCCCGGTGCCGGACGCCGTCCGGCAGGCCACCAATCCCTACGTGCGCGTCCAGAGCCAAAAGGCCGCCGACGGCGTGTGGTACGTGACCGGCGGCTCGCATCACAGCGTGGTGATCGAGATGAAGGACCACGTGATCGTCGTCGAGGGACCGCTGAACGACGACCGCGCGCTGGCCGTCATCAAGGAGGCGCGCACGCTCGTGCCCAACAAGCCGATCAAGTACCTCATCGTCAGCCATCACCACTTCGACCACTCGGGCGGCGTGCGCGCGTTCGCGGGCGAGGGCGTTACGCTGATCACCCACGACGCCAGCCGGCCGCACTTCGAGAAGATCGTCGCGGCGCCGGCGACCGTGAGCCCCGATCACCTTGCCAAGTCCGGCAAGAAGGCCGCGGTGGAAGGTGTTCGCGACCGCCGCGTGCTGACGGACGGGACGCGGACCGTCGAGATCCGTCAGATCGCCGGCATCCAGCACGCCGACGACATGCTGATGGTCTATCTGCCGCAGGAGAAGTTCCTCATCGAAGCGGACGCCTACACGCCACCGGCGCCGAACGTGGCGCCGATGAGCCCGCCGAGCCCCTTCACCGTCAGCCTCGCGGAGAATGTCACGAAGCAAGGGCTCGCGGTCGACCAGATTCTTCCGCTGCACGGCCGCATGGTTCCGGTCGCGGAGATGCAGAAGGCGGCCGGCGTCACGCCCTGAGCTGTTTGGACCGGGGGCTCCGTGCCCCCCGGTCCCTTTCCGAAGCGACGGCGCCTCAGTTTACCCCGGGATCTCGGCTTCGATGAGCTGCGCGAGAAGGGTGAGTGATTCCTGCCAGCCGAGATAGCACGCCTCTGGCGGGATGGCCTCCGGTATCCCTTCTTGCACGATGTTTACTTCGGTACCGCAGGACACCTTCTTCAGGGATACCGTGGTTTGCATTTCTCCCGGTAGGCCCGGGTCGTCGAACGTGTCCGTGTGCCGAATCCGTTCATATGGCACCAGTTCGAGATATGTTCCGGCGAAGGAGTGGCTGTGGCCTGTGGTGAAGTTGGTGAAAGACATCTTGTAGGTACCGCCAGCTGTCGCATCGATATGGTGAATCTTGCCCGTAAAGCCGTGCGGCGGAAGCCACTTGACCATTGCGTCTGGATCGAGGAATGCCCGATAGACTTTCTCGGGATCCGCTCGGAGCACTCGGTGAAGCCGGACCGTGCTGGTGGACATGATTACTTCTCCTCATGCACTGATAGTTCGGAGTCCAGGAACTCGTCGATCAGGCGCGCGGCGAGCTCGGGATAGCGGGTATGCTTCTGCGTCATGACGGCTTCGCCAAGATAGTCCCCGTGGCCCCCGGGCAGGATCAGCAGGCGTGCACCTGAAATGAGGCGAGTCAGCTCGACGGCATGCTCAGGTCTCACGATGTCTTGATCGCCAAGCACGATCAACGTCGGCGCGCGGACGGACCGTACCGAGTCGTCCGGTATGTCCTTGAAGCTCTGCATTCTGGCGGCGTCCTTGTCGTGCATGGTCTTGAGCTGCTGCACGTTCGGGTTCACCTTCAAGAAGGCGTCTTTGAGCGGCTGCGGCATGTTCGAGAAGTCCGCCTGCTTCATGAACTCCCAGAGCTGCGGTTGAGCACCGTCTCGCTTGGTTATCGATGAGGCGAAGACCATCTTTCGCACGAGCTGCGGGTGTCGTATGGCGACCTGCAGGGCGACGCTCGCGCCGTTGCTGAACCCAAAGATGTCCGCCCTGTCGACCTTCAGGTATCGGAGGAGGGCCGCGACATCGTCGGCGGAGGACTCGAACGCGACGGGCGCATTGCGATCGGTCGTACGGCCATGCGCTTGCTCCTCCACGGCGATCACCCTGCGGCTGCCGGCAAAGACCGGGAGCACCCTGCTGAACGTGACCTCAATGGTGGATCCACCGCCGTGAAGCAGGACGAGCGGAACGCCGTCTTTGCGGCCATGCACTTCGTAGTACATGTTGATGCCGTTGACCGGGGCATGGCCGCTTTCGAGCGGTTTCGATTCGAGAGTCGACACGTTATCTCCAGTCCCACGACGCCGGGAGCGTGAGCAGCCGCACGGCCGTCTTGGCAAAGGCCTTGCGTGAGCTATGATCCCTCTCTCGGGCGCCTTCGTCTACATTCGCTCCATCCTTCAGTCGAACGGGGAGCCACGGAATCGACACGCGGGACTACTGGCCCATCTTGACTCCCTCGTGATCGAGCCGCATGCTGCCGGACTACGAGGGGATCCCATGGACCCAGAGATCGCGCCGATCGATGCCACGCTGGGCGCCGTCGTCACCGGCCTCGACCTTTCCCGGATGGATGCGCTCACCTGGAAGACCGTGGAGCAGGCGTTCCACGAGTATGCGGTCCTGGTGTTCCCCGCCCAGGGCTTGTCACCAGAGGCGCAGGTGGCGTTCGCCAATCGCTTCGGGGATATCGAGCTCCTGGCCCCGGACCCCGAGCGGAAGGCGGTGGCGATCAGCAACCAGAAGCCCGATGGATCGGTCATGGGGGCGGACGAGCATCGCTTCAAATCCTTGCGCGGCAATGAGGGCTGGCATACCGACAGCTCGTACATGCCGCTGGCCGCGAAGGCGTCGGTGCTCTCGGCCCAGGTGATCCCGTCGGCCGGTGGCGAGACCGAGTGGGCCGACATGCGGGCAGCCTACGATGCGCTGGACGAGGCAACGCGCCGGCGCATCGCGGGGCTCTTGGCACACCATTCTCTCTATCACTCCCAGGCCAGGATCGGTCACGTGGTTCAGACCGGGGCTGGGTACGGGTATCACACGAAGGGGGCGCCGCTACGGCCGCTGGTGAAGGTGCACCCCGTCACGGGCCGCCCGGCCCTCTTCATCGGCCGTCACGCCTACGGCATTCCCGGTCTCGACGAGGGGGAGTCGGAGAAGCTCCTCTCGGACCTCCTCGACTTCGCCTGCCGACCTCCCCGGACGTACGCCCATCGGTGGCAGGCCGGCGACGTGGTCATCTGGGACAACCGCTGCGTGCTGCACCGGGCCCGGCCGTACGACTATGGCGAAGTGCGCGTCATGCGTCACACCCGTGTCGCGGGCGACCCGGCCACCGAGCTGGCGCCGACCCATCGCGACGAGCGCGCCAGCGCGTACGAGCCGTCCAGCTCGAACCGATAGAACGGGAGACGACACATGGCGCAGACCAGCACGGGGCTGCAGCTTCGTTCCACGGTGAGGCAGGACGGCAGCCTTGAGCTCTCGCTCGTGAGTGTCCCGGTGCCGGAGCCCAAGCCGGAAGAGGTGATTGTCCGCATGGGCGCCGCTCCCATCAATCCCTCCGACCAGGGGCTCCTCCTCGGCGGCGCCGACATGAGCACCGCCAAGGCATCCGGGACGGTGGATCAGCCCGTCGTGACGGCGAGCATCCCTCCGGCCTCGCTCAAGGCCGCGGCAGGACGAGTCGGTCAGTCCCTGCCCGTCGGCAACGAGGGCGCCGGCGTGGTCGTCCAGGCGGGCGCCTCCCCGGCCGCCCAGGCGCTGATGGGAAAGACCGTGGCGATCCTGGGTGGCGCCATGTACGCGCAGTATCGCTGCATCAAGGCCGTGCAGTGCCTGGTGCTGCCGCCGGGCACCACGCCCGCCGAGGGCGCATCGTGCTTCGTGAATCCCCTCACCGCCCTCGGCATGGTCGCCACCATGCGCGCGGAAGGACACAAGGCGCTGGTGCACACCGCGGCCGCCTCCAACCTCGGGCAGATGCTCAACAAGATCTGCCTCAAGGACAGCGTGGGGCTGGTGAACATCGTGCGCCGGCAGGAGCACGTGGATCTTCTGAAGAAGCTCGGCGCCGCTCACGTGTGCAACTCGACCTCGCCCACCTTCATGGATGACCTGACCGAGGCCCTGGTGGCCACGGGCGCCACCGTGGCCTTCGATGCCATCGGCGGGGGCACCATCGCGGGGCAGATCCTCACGGCCATGGAGGCGGCGGCGAACAGGACGGCGAAGGAGTACAGCCGCTACGGGTCGACCGTCCACAAGCAGGTCTACATCTACGGCGGTCTCGACCGCGGACCCACCCAGTTCAGCCGTACGTTCGGCATGGCGTGGGGCATCGGTGGCTGGCTGCTCACACCGTTTCTCCAGAAGATCGGGTTCGAGGCCGCCCAGAAGCTGCGTGAGCGGGTGGCCGCCGAGATCAAGACCACCTTCGCGAGCACCTACACGAAGGAGATCTCCCTCGCCGAGGCGTTGCGCCTCGAGGAGATCGCCGTGTACTCGAGGCTGGCGACGGGCGAGAAGTACCTGATCAACCCGGACAAGGACCTCGCGCCGCGGTCCACGATGTAGATCAGTACTCCCGCCGGAGCGAGCCGAAGCCTCGTATCTGGTCGGGAATGCCGTTCGTTCGGAGCGCGTGCCAGCTGATCTGGAGGACCTCGAAGCCGGCCTCCTCGAAGTACCGGGGTGACCTGCGATCGGCGATGGGCTGGTAGGGACTGAGCACGATGACTCCGAACTTGATCCGGTAGCGGCCGCGTCAGGCATATGCTCACCACGGATCGATGTACGGGTACTTCTTTCCGGTCCGCGCTGGCGCCGGCGGCAGGCGTTTCAGGTTGCTGGCGATCCAGTCGCGCGTGTCCGCGGGATCGATCACGTCGTCGATCCCGCCTCCGGCCGCGGCATTGACCGCCTTGGCTCGGTCGTAGGCCGTCGCGGTCCGGCGCTGGAACTCCGCGAGCCTCGCCTCGGGGTCCTCGATCGCCATGAGCTCCTTGCGGTAGCCCAGCTTGACCGCACCTTCGATGTTCATGCCGGCGAACTCGGCCGTGGGCCAGGCCACGGCGAAGAAACCGACCAGGGTACCGGCGCCGCACATCGCCTGGGCGCCCAGGCCGTAGGCCTTACGGACGATGACGGTGAAGAGCGGCGCGGTCATGTTGGCGCCCACGTTGAACAGGCGTGTGCAGTGGCGGACCAGCGCCGTCCGCTCGACTTCGGGACCGACCATGATGCCGGGGCAATCCACCAGGCTCAGCACGGGAATGTCGAAGGCGTCGCAAAGCTGCATGAACCGCGCACCCTTGTCGGCACCGTCCGAGTCGACCGCGCCCGCCAGGTGATGGGGATTGTTGGCGATGACCCCCATCGGCCGTCCCTCGACACGGATGAAGGCGGTGATGATCCCGATGCCGAACTTGGCACGAAGCTCGAGCACGGAGCCCGTGTCGGCGATGGTGTCGATGATCGCCCGCATGTCGTACAGGCGCAGCCGGTTCTCCGGCACGGCGTGCCGCAAGCGGCGCTGGTCGGGCGCATCCCAGGCGGACACCGTCCCCTGGAAGTAGGAGAGGTATTTCTTCGCGACGTCGACGGCCTCGTCCTCGTCCGCTACGAGAATATCGACGACGCCGTTCGGGACCTGGACGGACATCGGCCCGATCTCCTCGGGCGTGTAGATGCCGAGTCCTCCGCCCTCGATCATCGCCGGCCCGCCCATGCCGAGCGTCGAGCCCTCGGTCGCGATGATCACGTCGCTGCACGCGACCAGCGCGGTGTTGCCGGCGAAGGTGCGGCCGTTCACGATGGCGACCAGCGGCACCAGCCCGCTCAACTGCGAGAAGGTCGTGAAGGTGTGCGTATCGACCGCAACGCGGGGGCCGATGTCGTCCTCCCCCGGCCGGCCGCCGCCGCCCTCGCCGAACAGGACCAGCGGCAGCTTGAACCGCTGGGCCAGCTCGAAGATCCGGTCCTGCTTGTAGTGATTGCGGTGCCCCTGCGTGCCCGCCAGCACGGTGTAGTCGTAGTGGACGACGACGGCGCGGGACCGCGTCTCGTCGAACAGCGTGCCGTTGATGGAAGCCATGCCGGCGACCACGCCGTCGCCCGGCGTGTTCTTGCGTAACGCCTCGATGGTGTTGCGCTGGTGCTGCCGCGCGACGACGAGCGGCCAGTATTCCTTGAAGGACCCGGGATCGACGAGGCGGTCGATGTTCTCGCGCGGCATGCGGTAGCCCAGCTTCCGGCGCCGCGCGACCGCGTCCGGCCGGTTCTCGTCCAGCCCGAAGGCGTGGCGGTCGTAGTTCTCGCGCAGGTCGCCGCGGATATGATCCGGGTCCGGTCCCGCCACGGCGACGACGGCGCCGCCCACGACCTCGGCTTCCTGGATGAAGACGATGGGATAACCCTCGCGAACCACGTCGCCCGGCGCCATCGTGACGCCCCGCACGATGCCGCCATGGGGGGCGGTGATCACGTGCTCCATCTTCATCGCCTCGACGACGGCGATCTGCTGGCCCTGGCGCACCTCGTCACCGATGGCGACGTCGATGGCGACGATGGTGCCCTGGATCGGGGAGGCGACCCCGGCCGCACCGTCGGGCCCCGTCAGTGCCGGGGCCTCGTCCTCGACGTCCGCCGTCGCCTGCTCCGCTTTCACCTGGCTGTCGTAGGCGAACAGCGCAAGGGGATCGCGGCTCTTGACCCGAGCACCGGCGAACCCGCCATCGTTGGCCGCCGGCCGCGCCGCCTCCACGAAGCGGCGCCGCTGATCCGGACCATCGGCGACCAGCGCGGTCATGTTCTCGTCGACCCAGCGGGTGTGGACGTGTCCGGCCGCGAAGTCCGCATGCGCCAGGATGTTGCGGAGGAACGGGATGTTGGTGGCGACGCCCTCCAGCCGGAATTCGCTGAGGGCCCGCGAGGACCGCGCCACGGCCGCCGCGAAGTCCGGCGCCTGGACGATGACCTTGGCGAGCAACGAGTCGAAGGCGCCGCTGGTGCGGTAGCCCGCATACCCGAACCCATCCGTCCGGACGCCCGGTCCGTTCGGCGCCTCGTAGACCGTCACGATGCCGCCGCCCGGCCGCACCGAGCCGTCCGGCCCGATGGTTTCCAGGTTCACCCGCGCCTGGATCGCGTAGCCACGCGGTCGGGCGATCCCGGGCCCGTCCAGCCCCAGGTCCCTCAATGTCGCGCCCTGGGCCAGCCGGATCTGGGCCTGCACGAGATCGACGCCGGTCACCGCCTCGGTGACCGTGTGCTCGACCTGCAGTCTCGCGTTCCCCTCGATGAAGACAAAGGGCTGGGCGCCCGGGCGACCCGAGACATCCACCAGGAACTCGAGCGTGCCGAGATTCGTGTAGCCGACGTGCTTCGCGAACCGCACCGCGGCGCCGATGATGTCGGCGCGAAGCCCGTCGTCCAGGGCAGGGGCCGGAGCGATCTCGACGATCTTCTGCAGGCGGCGCTGGATGCTGCATTCGCGCTCCCCCAGATGCGCGATGCCGCCTTCACGGTCGCCGAGGATCTGCACCTCGACGTGGCGGGCGCGGGGGAGAAACTCCTCCACGTAGACCTCGGCACGGCCGAACGCGGCGCCGGCCTCGGACCGGCAGCGCTCGAAGGCAGCCTCCAGCTCATCGGCTGACAGCACCGCCCGCGTGCCGCGACCGCCGCCACCGGCCAGCGCCTTGACGATCATCCCGCTGCCCGCGCGGAGGGAGGCGAAGAAGGCACGGGCTTCATCGAGCGTGGCGGCGTGGTCGAGACCGCGGATCACCGGCACGGACGCCGCGGCGGCCGCGGTCCGGGCGCGGGCCTTGTCGCCGAACAGCTCCAGGTGCGCCACGTCCGGCCCGACGAAGGTCAGCCCCGCCTCGGCGCACATCCGCGCAAAATCGGCGCGCTCGGCCAGGAACCCGTAGCCGGGGTGGATGGCGTCACAGCCGGACGCCGTCGCCGCCGCGATCACGGCCCCGGCATTCAGATAGGCGGCCGCACCCTGACCCGGCAGGGCCTGACATTCGTCGGCCACGCGGAGGTGCAGGCTGCGGGAGTCGTCTTCCGAATACACGGCGACGGTGGGCACGCCCATGTCGGCCGCGGCGCGGGCGATGCGGATGGCGATCTCGCCCCGGTTGGCGATCAGCAGCTTCGTCACGCTCATGGTGGTCACCGCGTCGATGGCCCCCCGATCACGCCCTGCTCCCGCAAGGCGGCGATAGCCTCCGGACTCATGCCGAGCAGCTCGCGCAGCACCTCCGCCGTGTGCTCGCCCAGCATCGGGGACGGTGTCCGCACCGAGCCCGGTGTCTCGGACAGGCGCACCGGGGCGCCCACCATCTTCACCTTCCCCGCGCGGGGATGCTGCATCTCCACGAGGGTGCCGCGGGCCTGTACTTGAGGATGCGCGACGACCTGCGCGATGTTGTTGATGGCGCCGAAGGGGATGCCCTGGGGCAGGAAGATGGCCTCCCATTCCTCGTAGCTCTTCGTCAGGAAGACGTCCTGGAGCAGCGGAATGAGCGTGGCGCGGTTCTTCGCGCGGTCGGCGTTCCGGCGATAGCGCGGGTCGTTCGCCAGCTCCGGCCGGCCGATCGCGGGACAGAAGATCTGCCAGAGCTTCTCGCTGCCGACCGCGAGGGCGAGATCGCGGGTCCTGGTCCGGAACGTCTGATAGGGGAGCAAGGCCTTGTAGGCGGTGCCCATGGGCGCGGGCAGCTCACCGTCGGCGAGGAAGCCGCCGATCATGGTGCCAAGGAGCGACATCTGGCCCTCGAGCATGGACACGTCGATGGCCTGGCCGCGCCCGGTCCGCTCCTTCACGCGCAGCGCCAGCATGATCCCGAAGGCCGCGTACATGCCCGCCGTCATGTCCGCGATCGAGGTCCCCGCGCGCACGCCCCGGCCGCCTTCCTCGCCCGTCACCGAGATCATGCCGCTCTCGGCCTGGAGGATGAGGTCGAGCGCGGCGCGATCCCGGTAGGGCCCGTCCTGGCCGAAGCCGGACACCGAGCAGTAGATGATGCCGGGGTTGCGCCGGCTAGCCTCCGCATAGGCCAGGCCCAGGCGCTCCAGCGCGCCCGTCCGGTAGTTCTCGAGGACGACGTCCGCGCGCTCGACGAGCTCGAAGAAGAGCTCCTTGCCCCGCGGATGCTTGAGATCCACCTCGATGCCCTGCTTGTTGCGGTGCAGGCTCACGAAGTACGCGGTCTCGCCACCCGGCAGCGGCGTGCCCCACGCGCGCGCGATGTCGCCCGCACCCTTGGGCTCGAGCTTGATCACTCGCGCGCCGAAGTCGGCGAGCATCGTGGAGCAGAAGGGGCCCGCGAGGGCGTGGCTCAGATCGATGACGGTGACGTCTTCGAGCGGCAGGCGCATGTGGTTCGTCTCCTCGCGGCCCATGGTAGCCCAGCGGCCGCGGGAGGTGGCCGCCGAGGCCTCCGGTATCACGCCCCGGGCGAAGCGCTGGGCAGCATGGTACTGGACGAGCACGTGCACCGCGTCGGCGGGGCCGCCGGCCGTCCGCGGACGCTGGGGCCGCACTCATGAGCTACGGCGCGAGCCTCGCCCAGCTGTTCCGGCGTTCCGCGGCATATGTGGACAAGATCCTCAAGGGCGCGAAGCCCGCCGACCTGCCCATCGAGCAGCCGACGCAGTTCGAGTTCGTGGTCAACCTCAAGACCGCCAAAGCGCTCGGCCTCACGATCCCGCCGTCGCTGCTGCTGAGGGCGGATCAGGTCATTCAATGATCACGCGAAGGAGGTTCCTGGCTAGCGCCGTGATCCTCAGCCCGTGGAGCCCGTCGCTTCATCCGGCCGGCCAGCGGGAACCGTCAGGGCGCGTTCGATTACATCCCGAAACCGTTCGATCTGGGGGTGCTGGAACGGGTTGTCAAAGCCGCGGTGGCGTCGCGGCGACCGTCCTGCTTCGCCTGGCGGGGGGCCGCAGACTATCGACCAGGTCGGTCAGAGGTGCCCGCGATTCGGGAAGAAGACCAGCTGCTCGGTGCCGTTGCTGCTGATGATCCTCGGCCGGCACTTCGGCAGTTGACAACTCCTGCCAGTGCTCGGGACAGGCTGTCACGCGCCACGCCACGAGGGACATCCGCGTCACGATTCGTCAAGGGTTTGCGGGACTGGCACTGCATGTGCTCTCCAGCGGCGTCATAGGCCGTGATTGAACAAGGAGGATGACTCATGCCGAAACCGATGATGCTTGTGCTGACGCTGGTCGCGTTGCTCGTCGGATTCACAGCCTGTGCAAAATACCCTGTGGTGGTCAATGCGTCCGTGCCAACGCCGACCGCGGGCGCCCAAGGTCCAGCCCGATAGGCCTCTTTCAGCTACGCGCCGCCGAGTCACGCCTTTCTCAGATTCTGGTTCTGGGGTGTGTCCTCGCTGGCCCGTCACGGCGCCGTTCGAGGTAACGAGGCCGTAACTCCCGGACGCCTCGCCTGACCAGAGCACGGTTTGTTGGGCTGCCGGTCCCATCACCGGATCCGTCCAGTCATGCAGCGCGGAGGTTCGCTCATGGCCCTTGCTTGGAGAGGTGCTGTGGTCGGTGTGGTGGCTCTGCTTGTGCTCATTCTCTCCATGACCGTGGCGCTTCCGTAGCCGGTCAAACGGCCCGGCGTCGATCCTCAGGACACATGGACTTGCCCGCTCTCACATCCGGCCGAGGGCACTGAGGCGGAGGCGGGAACGGCGGTCGGAAGGGCGTCATGGCCGAGGACTACCCGCTCGAGAGGCCTCGGGCTGCAGATCAAGGCGACCGCAGGACCCACCGGCCGCAACCCTACGCCGAACTGGCGCCCCGGGACGCTGGATCAGACGATCCCCGAGGCCGCGAACGTGCCATGGCTCTGCCTCATTTCGTTCGTGGTCCCGATTGCGTACAATCGTCACGCGGCTGACGTTCGACCGAGATCGCTGAACTGTAGATCGTGGCGTGAATTCGGGTCGGATAGCGACTTCTATACGGCTACAATTCAGGCATCGGATTTGCTGCCGCACGCGGGCGCTCACGTCGGCTCGCCAGAGAGCCGGCCCGATTAAAGCGATATGGCCAGGAGGAAAAGCGTGGAGACTGGTTGGAACCCCTGGAAGCTGACGGCGATCGGAATGGGCCTTGTGGTAGCCACGGCCCTTGTCACGGGCCTGGTGGTCGCGAACTGGACCGGAACGGAAGCCGAGCGGACGCGCTCGGCAACATCAGCTCCCGCCGAAGTCACCCAGCGCGCAGCGACCTCTGTGCCACCCCAAACCTCTACCGTCCGACCGCAGCGGGCGGCGTCGGCAACACCTGTGCCCACGCCGCGCCAGTCAACCGCACCTGCCGCGCCCGCGGCGGCTCGGGAGCCCCGGACGGTTGCAGGTGTCCCGACGCAGGCTGCGGTCGAGGCCTGCAATCGACAGGCGACGGATGAAGTCGGACAGCGGAATAAGACCGGCGAGGTCGTCAAAGACGCGCTTATTGGCGCGGTCGCAGGCGCTGCGATAGGTGCCGCAGGCGGGGCGATCGCTGATGGCGGCAAAGGCGCCGGAAAGGGGGCGGCCATCGGCGGCGTGGTCGGCGCCGGTGCCGGTTCGCTCTACGGGCTAAACGAGAACAAGAAACACGACGAAGGGTACCGCGAGGCATACGCCGCCTGTATGCGCGCTCGCGGTTACAGAGGTTAGACGAGCCGCTCCCCTGGCCGCGCCGTTTCCGCTGCCGAGGATTGGTTTCCTCACGCTTGCGCCACGGTCATCACCCTATCTGCAGGTGTTCGATGACGGACTCCGGGAACTGGGACACGTTGTGGGCAAGACCGTTATCGTCGAGATCCGTTCGGCGGACCAGAAGCCCGAGCGCCTGCCGGCCCTCGCCACCGAGTTGATACACCGGCAGAACGTGGAAGTGATGGTCGTGTCGGCATGTGGACGACCCTACATCGAGGCGGGACGGATGGAAGCCCGCGCTGAACGATCGAGTCCCTGGGTCAAGTCGCCGTCTGGGACGAGGCCCCGGGAGATTTGGGGCCACCAGAGCACGACGGCATGGTCAGAGCAGGTCTCGATCGGGAGGAGGGTGTACGCAGCACCGCCACCGCCGCCAGCGAGTCCGCTGAAGGTCTTCATCACTCAGCCGGAGGCTGGTGCCACAGTCAGAGGACCTCGAGCAGTCGGGCCTGCGTCTGGTTCGCGGTCTCGTGCGCGCGGTCCATCACTCGGCGGCCGCCGGAAGCCCGGGGTCGCGCGCGGCCGGTGCGCCCGGCGTGCGGGCCACCGGCTCGGCCCGGACGCGCCGCATGAAGGGGATCAGGACCAGGATGCCGACGGACGTCACCAACAGTAGCCAGAACTCGTCCGCGTACGACAACACCTGGGCTTGCATGAGGGTCTCGCGGTAGATCATCGCCATCGCCCGCCGGCTGGCCGTGAACGTGTCGGCGCCCTGGGCCATGAAGTGCTCGGTCCAGTCTTGCAGGCGCTCGGCCACGGCCGGGTTCCAGGAGTGGATGTGACTCGTCAACGTGGCCTGGTGCTGCTGGCTGCGCCGGGCCAGCATCGTGGTCGCCAGGGCCACGCCCGTGCTGCCGCCGATATTGCGGACGACGTTGTAGGCGGCCGTCGCGTTGGCCAGGCGCTCCGTGCGGATGGTGGCTAGCGCCAGGGCCTGGAGCGGGACGAAGATGAACCCCATCGAGAAGCCCTGGACGAAGCGCGGCCAGGCGAGGCTCCAGAAATCCATGTTGGCCGTCATGTTGGTCATCATCCCGAGCGCCACCGCCTGCAGCAGGCTGCCAAAGGCCAGCATCGCGCGCTGGTCCATGCGCGAGACCAGACGCCCCGAGATCATGAGCGCCATCATGGTGCCGACCCCGCCCGGGGCGAGCGTGAGGCCCGACGTCAGCGCGTCGTAGCCGAGGATCTTCTGGGTGTAGAGCGCCACCAGCAGCATGCTCGAGTTCATGCCGAGGCCGATCACGAAGATGGCGATCGAGGCGACGCCGAAGTTCCGGTCGCGGAACACATTGAGGTCGAGGATCGGCTCCTCGGTCAGGAGCTCGCGGATCACGAAGCCCATCAGCATGCAGACGGCGAGGACGGTGAACCCCAGGATCAGGGTCGAATCGAACCAATCTTGACGCTCGCCGAGGTCGAGGACGAGCTGCAGGCAGCCGAAGCCGAGCATCATCAGGACGATCCCGGCGATGTCCACGCGGCGGGGCTTGCGATGGAACGACGCATCGAACAGGAATGTGCTCACCATGAAGAAGGCCACGACGCCGATGGGGAGGTTGATGTAGAAGATCCAGCGCCACGACCAGTTGTCGGCGATCCAGCCGCCGACGGTCGGCCCCAAGATAGGCGCCAGCATGATGCCGAAGCCCCACACCGCCATCGCGGTTCCCCGCTCCTTCAGCGGGAAGATCTCCCACATGATGGCCTGCGCCATCGGGATCACCGGGCCTCCCCCCAGACCCTGCAACACCCGCATCACCACGAGGAATTCCAGATTGGGCGCGATCCCGGAGAGGAACGAGGAGGCGGTAAAGGTGACCGTGCAGATCAGGTAGAATCGCCGCCGGCCGAAGACCGCCGTGAGCCAGCCGCTGGCGGGGATGATGACGGCGTTGGCGGCCAGGTAGGAGGTGATGACCCACGACATCTCGTCGATGCTGGCCGCGAACGAGCCCTGCATGTGCGGCAGCGCCACGTTGGTGATGCTGGTGTCGAGCACCTGCATCACCGTGACCATCATCACGGAGAAGGTGATGGCCCACTTGCGTCCCGTCCCGATCGGCGCGTCGGTCACGAGGCTACCTTACCTCGGCGGCTGGAACAGGCGGAGGCGGAAGTGGACCTGAGCTGAGTTGCCGCTGCCCTCGGTTTGCCAACGCCACCACGCCGATGCGCGAAACGTGGCCGTGAGTTAGAGTAATGGCGACTCGCTGGGGGAGGAGAATCGCCATGCCGTTCTACGAAAGAGGCCCCGTCCGCATCCACTACGAAGAGGTCGGTTCCGGCTTCCCCTTGCTGCTCATCCCGGGCGGCGGGCTCAATTCAGCCCTCTCATCCTGGCAGACAGCCTCGCCCTTCGACCCGATGGAAAGGTACAAGGACGACTTCCGCTGTGTCTGCGCTGACCTGCGCAACGCCAACCCCGGCCAGTCCAGCGGCCCGCTGGAGATCGACCGCCCCTGGGACGCCTACACCGACGACCAGCTCGGGCTGATGGACCACCTCGGCATCCGGGAATTCCTGGTCATGGGCTTCTGCATCGGCGGGCCGATGATCCACAACCTCATTCGGCGGGCTCCGGAGCGCATCGTCGCGGCCGCGATGATGCAACCCAGCGGTTTCAGGCCTGAGATCCCCGACCTTTTCTACCAGAACAACATCAAGGGCTGGGGGCCGGCGCTTTGCGCGAAGCGCCCCGACGTCACGATGGACATGGTCCATGACTTCCTCACCAGCATGTACACCAAGCGCGCCGACTTCGTTTTCACCGTGTCGCGCGATTTCGTGCGCTCCATTCAGACGCCGCTGCTGGTCGCGCCTGACGACGTGCCCGCCCACCCGTACAAGGTCGCGATGGAGGTGGCCAGCCTCGCCCCGAAGGCCGAGGTGACCATCTATCCCTGGAAGGACTCGCACGAGCACATCGACGAGGTCGTGGAGCACGCGCGGCGCTTCCTCAAGGCGCACGAACCGATCAGAGCCTAGGAAGGTGATCGAATGAGGCTTCCCGTCCCTGCTCACCATTGCTTCGCGGACTTCCGCAACAGACTTTGCCGCTGAGAAGGGCAGATGTCGTGGCGGTCGAACACCGACCGCGTCTTGTGGCGATGCCGGCCAAACGCTAGCCGATCCTCCGCAGTGGAGTAGCAGAACGGCGGGGCAGCGTGGGTGCGCCGTTCCAATGTGGCGCCGCTCGCCTGGTGGCGCCGTCGCCGCTCAGTGCGCGCGGCGCCCAGAGGATTGGGTACGTGGCCCGCCGGTTCCGACGCCGACGGCCGCTCGGCGGCGCTCGTACCAGCGCGACATCAGCTCCATGGCGAGCCATGCCGCGGAGCAGCCTGCCAGGAGCGACACGCGCGCCGTCCCCCAGCCCCAGCGGTCCACGATCCAGGCGAACACGGTGGGAGAGGCGGCGTTGACCACGAGGACGGGTGTGGCGATGGCGCCGAGGACGGCGCCGTAGCCCTTCGCGCCGAACAGCGCGAGCGGCACCGCGCCGCGGACGATGGTGATGACCCCCTGCGATGCGCCCATGAGCAGCGTGAACGCGACGATCAGCGGCAGGCTCCCGGTGGCGGCCAGCAGCAGGAGCAGCGACGGGGGCAGGACGCCCACGGCGATGCGGCCCACCGTGATCGCTCGCAGGTTGCCGGCGAAGAGGATCTCGACCACGCGCCCGGCGAACTGGGCCACGCCCTTCAGCGAGGCGACCCAGACCGCCGCCGCCGTCGCCAGCCCCGCGGCCTCGAGCAGCGGGACGAGCTGCACCGAGATGACGCCGAAGACGAAGCCGTTGAGCGACATGATGAGGGCGAAGAGGACGATGGCGACCGAGCGCACGCGCCCCTCGAGCGGGGGCCCGTCCGCGGCCGCCGCGGCGGCGCCCGTCGGCGCGGCGGCAGCCTCGGCGGTCTCGCGCCGCGCGAGCCCCAGCCAGTGCAGCGGCAGGCACACCACGAGATTGATGAGGGCGAACAGGACGAGCGTCTGGCGCCATCCGACCTGCTCGTTCAGCGCGTGACCGACCACCCAGAACACCGACGAGGCGAACGCCCCGAACAGGGTGAGGTAGGAGATCGCCAGCCGCCCCCGCGAGGGCGCCACCTGGACCAGGGCGACGAAGGCGGCGTCGTACAGGCACAGGCGCATGCCGAGGCCGAGGAACGCCCACACCGCCAGGTACGCCGCCTCGCTGCGGACATGGGCGAGGGCGAACAGGCCGGACGACACGAGCACGGTGCCGAGCGTCATCACCGCGCGCGCGCCGTGCCGGTCGATGGCGCGGCCCACGGCGCTCGACGATGAGGCCCATGGCGAGCAGCGCGACGGTGAAGCCGAGGAAGACGAAGCCCCGGCTCCAGCCGGTGTCCTGGCTGATCGGGCCCGCCAGCACGCCCAGACAGTAGTAGCTCGTCCCCCAGGCGGTGATCTGCGTGATGCCGAGCGCGACGACCGCGCTCACCATCGGGTCGGTGAGCCGCACCCGCCAGCCGGCGCGCGTGCGCGAGGCCGCGGCCCGGCTCACGGGACGAGAGGGAGGCGCATGCAGGGGCCGGCGCGCTGCTGGAGGTCGCGCTGCTCCTCGGTGATGTCGACGTCCATGCTCGTTCGGGCCCAGCCGGGGCGGGCGGATCCTCCTGACGATTCGGCCGCTCTCGCGGACGACCCGCCGATCGTAACACGCGCCCCGGCACGCCGGACGCACCCGGCCGGCCGCCGAGGGCGCCTGGCTGGTCTACCGCACTTTCGTGCGTTCTGGGGTGTCCACCAAACCGGGGCAGGGTCAGTGTCACTCTCGACGCAGATGGCTCCCGTCGCCTGGCTCGGGCTCCTCCTCGCGCTCGTCGCCGGCTGTGCCGGACCCGTCCAGGGACTGTACCCCCCGGGAGCGGGGGAGCCCATCAGGCCGATCTACGTGATCAATCATGGCTGGCACACGGGCATCGCGGTCCGGCGGGCCGACATCCCGGAAGGCGTCTGGCCGCAGCACCGTGATCTCCGGGCCTCGGAATACGTGGAAGTCGGATGGGGAAACCGGGACTTCTACCTCGCGCCGGAGGGCACCGTGTGGCTCGCGCTGAAAGCGGCGGTCTGGCCGACCCCGGGCGTCCTGCACGTCGTCGGGTTCGACGGCCCCGTGGAGCGCTTCTTCGGCGGGCGCGAAATCGTGCAGGTGCTCGTCTCCGGCCGCGGTTTTCACCAGCTCGCCGCCGTCATCCAGGACGCCTACGCGAAGGATGATGCGGGCACGCCGATCGTCGTGGGCCCGGGCCAGTACGCGAACAGCCGCTTCTACGTCGCTCGGGAGAAGTACCACCTGCTGAAGACGTGCAACACCTGGACGGTGACGGCGCTCCGGGCGGCCGGGCTGCCGGTGGTCCCGCTCTCCGCGGTGACCGCCGCCGGCGCCACTGGTGAGGCGCGGAAATTCGGCAGGGTCCTCACGCCGTGAATTTGCGGCAGCCTGGCTCACGGCGCGAGCCACACCTTCATGAAGGTGATGTTGTCGTACGCCGTCGACGCGTGCTTGTAGCCACGCACCTTCTTGTCGGTGAAGAACCAGCCTTCCACCCAGCCGACGGGGACGGCGCTCGGCGCGCCGGTCATGAACATCCGCTGGAGATCCTGGTACATCTTCGCGCGCTTGGCCCGGTCGGTCTCCTTGAGCGCGCGGTCGGCGAGCTCGTCGAGCTTCGGATCCGACCACTTGCCGTAGTTGCTCCCGCCCTGGGTCGTCCAGATCAGCGAGAAGGGGTCGCCGGGATCCGTGGAATCCATCGCGCGGTCCTGCGAGGTGAGCAGCGTGAAATCGCCCTTGCCGAACGCCGCGAACCCCGCGGCGCTCTCGTGGGACTTGAGCGTGCCGCGAATCCCGATCCGGCGCAGCTGGGCCGCCACGAGCTGGGAGCGATCCGAGTAGTTACCGACCTGGCGGAACGCCATCTCGATGTCGATCCCGTTCGGATGGTGCTTCTTCACGAGCTTCTCGGCCTCGGCGATGTCCTGCTCCTTCCCCGCGCCCGTGCGGCAGCCCGGCATCCTCTCGAGCTCCGCCAGCGGCAGGGCGGCCTCGCCCACCAGCTTCGGATCGAGCATCGCGCACGGCACGCCGGCGCCATCGAGGGCCTTGGTGATCAGCTCCTGGCGGTTCAGGGCCAGGTGCACCGCGCGGCGCATGTCCGGATTGTCGAACGGGGGCCTGGTGGTGTTGAGGAACACGATCCAGATCGTGTTGATGGGCCAGCGGTAGACATCGATCTCGCTGCCGCGCGCGGCCTTGAGCTCCTCCGAGGGCGCCTTGCCCATCGGCGGCCACGTATCCCAGAGGTGGATGCGCCCCGCCTTCGCGGCGGCGAGCTGCGTCGGCCCGCCCGTGAGGATGAATTGCTTCACGCCGTCGAGGTACGGCAGGCCGGGGATGAAGTAGTCCTTGTTCTTTTCCCACTCGATCACGCTGCCGCGCTCGTACTTCTTGAACTTGAACGGCCCGGTGCCGATCTGGGCTTCGGGCTTGTTGAGGTCGCCGAACTTCTCGAGGACGTGCTTGGCGGCGATCCGGCACCACGCCGACGCCACGGCGCCGAGGAACGGCTCGGGTGCCGGTGCCTTCAACCGGACCTGGAAGGCGTGGGGATCGACGATCTCGGTGCCCGCGACCAGCGGCTTCAGCGTCGCGCCGCACTTCGGGCTCTTGAAGTCGGGATTCAACACGCGATCGAACGTCGCCTTGGCATCCGCCGAGGTGAACGGCTGGCCGTCGTGCCACTTCACGCCCTTGCGGAGGTGGAACGTATACGTCTTGCCGTCGGCGGAGACGGTGTAGCGCTCGGCGAGATCCGGCGCGATCTTCGTGGGATCGTCGGGATCCCGGTGGAGCAGCCCGCTGTAGACGCCCGAGGTGGCCTGCTGCACGACGAGCGGCGACTCCGCGTGAACGTCGAGGCGCGCGGGATCCCCGTAGTCGAACCAGTTCAGGATGCCGCCATACCGCGGCTTGTCTTGCTGTGCAAACCCGCCGGCCGCGACGCCGGCGATCATGACCATGACGACCGCCACGATGAAGAGCCGATGGTTCCGCATGATGTCTCCCTCTAGCCGAGTCCGCCTCTGAGGCGGGGATCGGCGATGTCCCGAATCGCGTCTCCGAGCAGGTTCAGCGCGAACACCGCGAGGCTGATGGCGACGCCGGGGAAGAAGATCAGCCAGGGGGCCGTCTCCATCGCCTGCGTGCCCGCCGTCAGCATTCCGCCCCACGACGGCTCATCGGGCGGCGCCCCTACCCCGAGGAAGCTGAGCGAGGCCTCGACCACGATCGCGTACGAGATGTTCGTGGTGACGAGCACGATATAGGTCGCCAGGCAGTTGGGCAAGATGTGGCGCAGCACGATCCGCACGTGCGAGGTTCCCGCCGCGCGGGCGGCCTCGACGTACGGGCTCGCCGCGATCCCCAGCGCGACGGACCGCACGGTACGTGCCGCCGTCGGCGTGAGCAGGATGGTCAGCGCGAGGATCACGTTGTTGACGGACTGGCCGACCGCGGCCATGAGCGACAGCGCGAGGACGATCGGCGGCAGCGCCATCACGCAGTCGATGACGCGCTGGCTCGAGACGTCCGCGATGCCGCCGAGGTAACCCGTGAAGATGCCCCACAGCGAGCCGATCGTGACGCCGACGAGGACGGATACCAGGCCCACGTAGAGGGACAGCCGCGCGCCCCACATGACCCGGCTCAGCACGTCGCGCCCCAGGTTGTCCGTCCCCATCGGGAACTCGCGCCCGGGCGGTACGAACTGGCCGAAGACAGCCTCCTTCGGGCCGTGGGGCGCCAGCACGGGGGCGAGCAGTGCGGTGGCCACCAGCCCGAGCACGACCACCGCGCCGGCGACGCCGAGCGGCTGTCGGGCGAGGAGCCGCCGCGTCGGCGCCGTGACGGCGCTCATGCGAGACGGATCCGCGGATCGAGCCACCCGTAGAGCAGGTCGACGATCAGGTTCACGGCGAGGAAGATCAGCGCCATCACGAACACGATGGCCTGCACGGTCGGGTAGTCGCGGTAGCTCACCGCCTGCACGAGCGCCGTCCCCATGCCCGGCACCGCGAAGATGATCTCCATGATCACGATGCCACCGAGCAGGCGCCCGCCCCACCAGCCGATGAACGTGACCACCGGCAGCAGGGAGTTGCGGAGCGCGTGGCGGTAGACGACGGCGCGGTCCGAGAGCCCCTTCGCGAACGCGGTGCGGACGTAGTCCTGGCGGACGACCTCGAGCATCTGCGAGCGCGTGAGCCGCATGATCGGCGCGGAGATGTAGTACGCCTGCGCGAGCGCGGGCCAGATCATCTGCTTCAGGTTCTCCGCGGGGTTCTCGGTCAGCGCCGAATACTCGAGCGGCGGCAGGTAGCGGAAGACGCGGACGAGCAGATACAGGATGAGCACGCCCGTGAAAAAGATGGGCAGGCTCAGGCCGCTGATCGACAACACGCGCACGACATAGTCGAGCCACGTATTCTGCCGCACGGCCGAGATCACGCCGAGCGGGATCGCCCACAGCATCGCGAGCCCCATCGTGAGCGCCGCCAGCTCCATCGAGCGCGGGAACCGCTCGAGCAGGATGTCGCGCACGGGACGCCGCTGGCTGTAGGACTCGCCGAAGTCCAGGCGCACGGCGTTGCCGAGCCACGTGACGTACTGCACGAGGACTGGCTTGTCGAGACCGAGCTCCGTGCGGATCTGCTTGATCTGCTTCTCCTGCACGCTGCTCTGCTCCGAGCCGGTCTGGTAGACGAGAATCTGGGCGATGTCGCCCGGCACCAGGCGCATGAGCACGAAGATCAACAGCGAAGCGCCGAGAAGCGTCGGAACGAAGAGCAGCAGCCGGTGGACGACGTAGACCTGCACCGCGCAGGATTGTAACCTAGCCGCCCACGAGGAGCAGCACGCCGGACGTCCTTGCCGTGTTGTGTTCCGCGCGCTACTCTCGGTCGCGCTCCTCGATGTGGTGAGCCGGCCCGACGGCGGGAGACCTTACATGAAGTGCCCGGGGTGCCAGCGCCAGCCGCCCTCCGACGCTGCCTTCTGCCCAGAATGCGGGGCTGAGCTGGCGGCGGTCTGCGCGACCTGTGGCACCGTGAACGCCCCGACCCACAAGTTCTGCAAGAAGTGTGGTCAAGCCCTCGGCCGCGGCGCGGGCCCTGGTCCCGTGAGCCCGCCATTCACGTCACCGCAGTCCTACACCCCGAAGCATCTCGCCGAGAGAATCCTCACCTCCAAGGCTCCGCTCGAGGGTGAGCGCAAGCAGGTCACCGTGCTCTTCGCCGATCTCAAGGGCTCCATGGAGCTCCTCGTCGACCGCGATCCGGAAGAGGCCCGCAGGATCCTCGATCCGGTCCTCGAACAGATGATGGAGGCGGTGCATCACTACGAGGGCACCGTCAACCAGGTGATGGGCGACGGGATCATGGCACTCTTCGGTGCGCCCCTCGCCCACGAGGATCACGCGGTGCGGGCCTGCTACGCGGCGTTACAGATGCAGGAGTCTGTCAAGCGGTACGGCGAGAGTGTGCGCCGTCAGGAAGGCATCCTCCCTCAGATTCGCGTCGGTCTGAACTCCGGCGAAGTCGTCGTCCGCTCCATCGCGAGCGACCTGCACATCGACTACACGGCCGTTGGAGAGACGACCCATCTGGCTGCTCGCGTCGAGCAAGCCGCATCGCCGGGGTCGGTGCTCATTACCGCGGCAACCCTGCAGCTCGCGGCGGGCTACGTGCAGGTCACGCCGCTCGGCCCGGTGAAGGTGAAGGGCCGCGGTGAGCCGGTCGAAGTCTACGAGCTGATCGGAGCCGGGACGGCGCGGTCACGCTTTCAAGTCGTGGCTGGCCGCGGTCTCACGACGTTCGTGGGTCGGTCCGGCGAGATCGAGCAGCTCGACGCGGCGGTCGAGCAGAGCCGCGCCGGACGCGGCCAGGTCGTGTCGATCGTCGGTGAGCCGGGGGTCGGGAAGTCCCGCCTCCTCTGGCAGGTCACGCACTCGCGTCGCATCGAGAGCTGCCGGATCCTCGAGGCCGCATCGGTCTCCTACGGAAAGGCGACGAGCTACCTTCCGGTGATCGAGCTGCTGAGAGGGTACTTTCGGATCGAAGGGTGGGACGACACCCGGAAGGTCCGCGAGAAGGTGGTCGGCAAGCTCGGGTCACTGGACCGGGCGCTGGAGGCCTCGCTCCCGGCGCTCCTGGCCCTGCTCGACGTCCCGCTCGAAGACGAGGAGTGGAAGCGACTGGAACCCGCGGAACGTCGGCAGCGGACGCTCGACGGCGTGAGGCATCTCCTGCTCAGAGAGAGCCACGTGCAGCCGCTCGTGGTCGTGGTCGAGGATCTCCACTGGATCGACGGCGAGACCCAGGCCGTGCTGGACGGTCTCGTGGAGAGCCTGCCGGGTGCTCGTCTCCTGCTCGTCGTCACCTATCGCCCCGAGTACCAGCATGGCTGGGGTAGCAAGACGTACTACACGCAGCTACGCGTGGATCCCCTGGCGCCGACGAGTGCGCAGGAGCTTCTTCGGGTCCTGCTCGGTGTCGACGCCTCGCTCGACGGCCTCAAGCGCCTGCTCATCGAAAAGACGGAAGGAAACCCGTTCTTCCTCGAGGAGAGTGTCCGCACGCTGGTGGAGATGGAGGCGCTCGGCGGCGAGCCCGGCGCGTTTCGCCTCACCGAGCCCATCCACGCCGTCCAGGTTCCGGCCAGCGTCCACGCGGTTCTGGCCGCGCGCATCGACCGTCTGCCTGTCGAGGAGAAGCGTCTGCTCCAGGCGGCCGCGGTCATCGGCCATGACGTACCGTTCGCGCTGCTCCAGGGGGTCGCCGAGCAGACTGACCTCGAGCTGCGGCGTGGCCTCTCCCACCTCCAGGCGGCCGAGTTCCTCTACGAGACCAGCCTCTTTCCCGACCTCGAATACGCCTTCAAGCACGCGCTCACGCACGAGGTGACCTACGGCACCCTTCTGCACCAGCGACGCCGTGAGCTGCACACGCGCATCGTCGAGGTGATCGAGTCGCTCTACACCGATCGGCTCGCCGAGCGCGCCGAGCGGCTGGCCTACCATGCGCTCAGAGGACAGCTATGGGACAAGGCGGTCACGTACCTCCGCGAGGTGGCTATGCGAGCGGCGATGCGCTCGGCATATGGCGAGTCCCTGACCTCCTTCGAGGAGGCGCTTCGCGCACTCGGGCACTTGCCCGAGAGTCGCGAGGCCAAGGCCCAGGCTATCGACCTCTGGCTCGACTCGCGAGTCGTCCTCGCTCCTCTGGAGCAATACGACCGCATTCTGGATTACATGCGGCAGGCCGAAATCTTCGCGCGGGAGCTCGGCGATCGACGCCGGCTGGGGCTCGTCCTCGCCGACATGGGCGCCAGGCTCCGCAACGTGGGCGAGCATCGGCGTGCTCTCGAGGTGAGCCAGCAAGCCCTCGACATCGCCCGCGAACTAGGGGATCCGGGTCTCCAGGTCGAGTCGAAGTACCGGCTGGCTCAAGCGCACTCTGCTCTTGGCGACCTCGAGCAGGCCACGTCGATCTTCCTGGAAACCGTCCAGGCTTTCGCAGACCTGAGTGCAGCGCCCGAGCTCCTCGCGCGAGACCCGGCTCCCTACCGAGGAGCGCTCCCCGGCTTCTTCGAGGCCTGGCCGCACGCATGGCTTGGCCCCCTGTTCTCCCACCTCGGACGCTTCGGCGAGGCGCTCGAGCATGCGGAACAGGCGATGCAGATCGCCGAGCGGACGAATCACCCGCACACCGTGATCGAGTCACACGGCGCACTCGGAGGAGTGAGCCTCGAACGGGGCGATCTCGACACTGCTCAGCGCGTGTTCGAGCGCGGCGTCGTCCTGCTTCGAGCGGGCCGTGTCGGCGATGCGAATCTGCTGTCCGGCTTGGGCTACGCATACGCACTCTCCGGGCGCCCTTCCGAGGCCCTTCCCCTCCTCGAAGAGACTGTCCGAAGCGAAGGGTCAATCAGCGCGATGGGCCTGGGCCTTGCCGTCCGCCTGAGCCGTCTGGCCGAAGCGTATCTGCTGGCCGGCCGCGCCGACGAGGCTCGGAGACACGCCCGAAGCGCGGTCGAGCTGGCGAGGAAGCACCAGGAGCGCGCCAACGAGGCCACTGCACTCAGAGTCCTCGCCGAGATCACGGCGCTCGGCGATTCTGTCGACGCGGCGAGCGCCGGCAAGCAGTACGCAGACAGCCTGGCGCTGGCGGAGGAGCTCGGCATGCGGCCGCTCGTTGCGCATTGCCACTTCGGCCTCGGCAAGCTCTACCGTCGCGTCGGCACGCGGCAGCAGGCGAGGGAGCACCTGACGCGAGCGCTGACCATGTACCGCGAGATGGGTATGCCGTTCTGGCTGGAGAACGCGGAAGCGGAAGTGACGATCTTGGGATAGGCATGCACGTAGCGACTCGAGAGGAGCAGTCATGAAAAAGAGGCTTGGCGTCGTGTGCCTCGCGCTGGTCCTTGTCCTCGCCGGCCACCTCGTGGGGGTGACGGCGCAGCAGCGCCCGCCGATCAAGATCGGGTTCACCGCCGACCTCACGGGCATCGCGGCCCAGCCCGCCAAGGACATGGTGAACGGGTTCACCATGTACCTCGACGAGGTCGGGCATCAGATGGCCGGCCGCAAGGTGGAGCTGATCGTCGAGGACAGCCAGGCCCGGCCCGACGTGGCCGTCGCGAAGCTCCGCAAGCTGGTGGAGCACGACCGCGTGCACATCGTGGCCGGCGTGCTCTTCGGGCACCTGGGCTATGCGCTCGCGCCCAAGATGGAGGAATACAGGATCCCATCGCTCATCACCGTCGCCGCCTCGGACGACCTCACGCAGCGCCTGAAGTACCGGTGGGTCGTTCGCACCGGCTGGGCGTCGAGCCAGCCGTCGCATCCCTTCGGCGAGTACGCCGCCCGGACGCTCGGCTACAAGAAGGTGGCGGTCATCGGTTCGGACTACGCGTTCGCGTGGGAAGTCGTGGGCGGCTTCCAGAAGACGTTCGAGGAGGGGGGCGGCCAGGTCATCCAGAAGCTGTGGGTGCCGCTGGGCGCGATGGACCTCGCCCCCTACATCTCGAAGCTGCGGCGGGATGCCGACGCGGTCCTGACGATGGTGGCCGGCGCGTCCACGTTGCAGTTCTTCAAGCAGTACCAGGAGGCCGGCCTGAAGGACCGAATCCCGGTGATCGCCGGCGGACCGGCCGTGGACGAGTCACTCCTGCCCTCGATGGGCGACGAGGCACTCGGTGCGATCAGCCCGCTCATCTACAGCGGCGCCCTCGACACCCCCGCCAACCGTCGCTTCGTGAAAGAGTACCGGGCGAAGTTCGGCAAGGTCCCCTCCTATTTCGCGGAGACCAACTACACGAGCGGCCGGTGGATCCACGAGGCGGTCAAGGCCGTCAACGGCAACGTGGAGGATCGGGAGGCGCTGCTCGCGGCGCTCCGGAAGGTGGAGATCCCCGACGCGCCGCGCGGACCGGTCAAGCTCGACGCCGCCGGCAACCCGATCCAGAACGTCTACATTCGCAAGGTCGAGCGCAACAAGGCCGGCGAGCTGCAGAACACCGTCCTGGTGACGATTCCGGCCGTGTCCCAGTTCTGGAAGTACGGCCCGGAGGAATTCCTCAAGCAGCCGGTCTACAGTCGCGACTTCCCGCCGTGCCGCGCGTGCTGAGCGGGCTGTCATCGTCGTCGACGCACAGCTGCGGGCGGCTGCCGCTCACCCCCCGGAGCTCACGCGGCCTTCATGCCAGCATCCTGGGCCGGCCGAGGTAGCGGTCGCGGATCGCGGCGGCGCTGAAGTAAGCGTGGGCGCCGACCAGCCCCGTCGGGTTGTACGCGGAGTTGTGTGGGAACGTGGAGGCGCCGAGCACGAAGAGATTCTCGCAGTCCCAGCTCTGGCCGTACTTATTGACCGCGCTCGTGACGGGGTCCGTGCCCATGATCGTGCCGCCGGTGTTGTGCGTGGACTGGTAAGGCACGACCGACCACGACGTGCGCGTCCCCGCCCCGAACATCGTGGGAGACATCGCGCGGCCGAGGTGGCGCAGGATCTCGGTCATGTGCCGGGCGAGGCGCTGCTCGTTGTCGCTGAACTCGAACGTCATGCGCAGGAGAGGCTGACCGAACGCGTTCCGGTACGTGGGATCCAGGTCATAGTAGTTGGCCCGGTTCGGCATCACGCTGCCGAGTCCGACGATCCGCATCGCGCGCTGGTACCACTCCACGGTTGCCGCCTTCCACTCCCGGCCCCAGCGCGGCGTGCCGCGCGGCACCGGGCGGTAGGAGATCGGATGGCCCGCCCCGAGGTTCGAGGCGAAGGTCGCGCCTCCCACATATCCCTGGAGCTTGCGATTGAAGGCCCAGTCCCCGTGGAAGTCGTCGATGACCGTGCCGAGCGCGCCCGCCCGCATGAACGGGTTGAAGTGCCGGCCATCGAAGAACAGCTGGGCGCCGCCGGTGAGCTGGTAGCAGCAGTTCTTTCCGATCACGCCCGCTTGTGATCGGGGATCGTAGGGCACGCCAATGTCCGAGACGAGCATCAGGTGCACGTTGTTCAGCACGTAGGCGCAGAGCGCCACGATACCCGCCGGCTGCTCGTACTCTGCGCCGCTCTCGACATCCGTGAACGCCACACCGGTCGCGCGTCGCGTGGCCTTGTCGTAGAGCACGCGCGTCACCCGCGCGCCGGTCCTCAGGCCGAAGTTCGGTCGTGCGAGCGCGAGCGGGACGACCGTGATGTGTGGGCTGGCTTTCGCGTCGAAGCCGCACCCGAAGCGAGCGCAGAATCCGCAGTACTCGCAGGCGCCGAATGTCCGCCCGTCCGGGTTGGTGTACGGCTGCGAAGCGTGCGCCGCCGGCAGCGGGAACGGCCGGTACCCGAGCGAAGAGGCCGCCGTCCGGAACAGCTCGGCGGAGAGATCTGGCTCGAGCGGCGGCAGCGGATAGTCGCGCGCGCGAGGCGCTTCGAACGGGTTGCCGCCAGCCTGCTTCGCGCCACCCAGGTTTCCGGCTTTGCCCGACACCGCCGCCATGTACTCGAAGCGGTCGTAGTGGGGCTCGAGCTCGTCGTAGGAGATGCCCCAGTCCTGGAGCGGCATATCGGCGGGGACGAACGACTTGCCGTAGCGCTCCGCGTAGCGGGAGCCCGCGCGGAAGTCCGTGTCGTTCCATCGCCACGTGACGCCTCCCCAGTGGAGGCCGGCGCCACCCACGCCGCTGCCCGGCAGGAACGAGCCCAGCGTCCGCATGGGCAGGGCTTCCTGGGAGATCTGGTTCCGCACCGTGATCGTGTCCTGCGCGAGGTTCTGCATCAGCTCGTCGCGCGCGGCGAACCGCAGCTCGTCGTGCGCGTGCGGTAGTGGGAAGTCCTTCTCCGTCGTCCGCATCGAGCCGCGTTCGAGCGCGACGACCCTGAGCCCGGCGGCGGCGAGTTCCGACGCCAGGATGCCGCCGCTCCAGCCGAGACCCACGATCGCGACGTCAGCTTCCTTGAGCCGCCGGGCCATGCGTCTCAGCCGCCGTCGCCGATGCCGCGCGGCTCGGCGAGATAGGGACGGTCGCGGAACTTGGCCACGTGCGCTCGGTAGGCGCCGGGAGCGCCGGGGAACCCGATCATCTTCCAGCCCGCCTTTCCCCGGTTACCGCCGTGGATCGGATCGGAAAAGAAACCTTCCATTACCGTTCGGTAAGCCAGCTCGAAGAACGCCTTCGGGGGGATGCCCTCCAGCGAGATGCTGCCGGAATCGAGCCCGGTCAG
Organism: uncultured Candidatus Rokubacteria bacterium; assembly: GCA_963743355.1. GTDB lineage: Bacteria > Methylomirabilota > Methylomirabilia > Rokubacteriales > CSP1-6 > AR5. The sequence continues at coordinate 283,489 of CAVUPM010000001.1, read as the reverse complement.
CACCGCTTCGCGGTCACGGGCGCTGAGCGTAGCGAACGGCCGGCCGTATGCCTTGACGCAGTACGCGTCCGTCGCCGCGATGCCGAGGCGATAGAGCTGCGCCGGCGAATGAGGAAGCTGGTAGCCCTGGTTGGCCGTGCCGCTCTTCCACGGCCCCTGGAGATAGAGGCGCTCCCCCTTCCCCCAACTGCTCGCCAGAGCGCGATCGATGTAGACGTGCACGCCGAGATCGGTTCCTCTCGGCGAGAGATCATCGGCGGGGATCATGTGATCCACCATCGCGACGACGAACGCACCCTCCGGGTGCGTGAGGAACTGCCACGCGACCGGGACGACCGGGCGGTCAGGGACGGTCGTCGCAGTGGTGCATCCCGCGGCCACCGCGCCGCCGGCCAGCGCGGTCGTCAGGAACTCGATCACTTGCGGATGGTTCGTCACCTCGATATCGATGCGTTGCCTACCCACCCTCTCGTTCAGCGCGTTCCCGTCAGGACCTGGGTAGCCACGCCGGCCGGGCCGGCGTGGGTGTACTTCACGCTGACGCCGTCGGCGATCGACTGCCAGGTCTCCTCGACGACGCGCCCGTTCGCCCCGTCGAAGATCTTCTCGTAGTGCACGGTCTGGAACGTACCCGCGGGCACCGTCACCGACTCGCGCACCGAGATCACCCGTCCGCTGCCGGGGTCCGTTGTCATCTCCGACACCCCGCCCTGCGATCCCACCGTGGAAACCGTCACCGGCGGGATCGTCCACGTACGGGCGCTGCAGACCCGGGACGCCGGATCGCTGATCCTGGCCGGCCGGAACGTGACCGTGTTCTGGAACGCGCCGCGTGCGTTCGTGCCGCTCGACACCATCTTTTCGATGACGACGAGATCGTCCTCCACGCGGAGAGTACTTTCGTTGACCCTCTCGACCGTGCCGAACGCGCCGCTGTGCGTCAGCCGCAGCCGCACCGAGGTGTCCGAGGCGGCCAGGTACTCGGTCGTGGACGTCGAGACCGTTCCGGCCGCATCCGTGAAGCGAAACGCGTATGTCACGTCGAGCTTCGGACGGCTGACCGCGACGCAGTCACCGGAGGCGGCGCGACGGCCGGCGTCCCCGCGGGCGGGGAGAGAGGCGGCCAGCACACCGAGCGCCGCGAGGAGGACGGTGCCCGCGAGCCTTCGATCCCAGAGGAGCGCGGGCATCCTCCGGCTACCGCGGCCTCTGAGCAACCGCCCCTCGAGCTAGAGCGTGCGGTGCCGACACGACGGCCGGACGCTCGACGCCGGCGAACAGGCTGAGCCCGAACCAGGTCGGAAACGCCCGCACGAGCGCCCGGGGGCCGTCGGGTCGGATGAGTTCCCCGCGAACCGCGTCCTGCAGCTGCATGTCGCCCATCCACACCCGGGTCAGGGCCATGAGGTCGGCGTCGACGGTCAGATCGACCTCGAAGCCCGGGTCCTTGAGGCACAGGTCGACCTCGGGGCGAGTCAGGACGAGCCACCATGTCTTGCGTCCCGGCTGATGTCGAGGCACCCCGCGCAGATCGAAGCGCACGACCACCCGCTGGGCCGGGAGCCGGTCGACGTTGAGCCGCCGGTGCATGTCCCACGCGAGGAGCTCGGCATCGAGGTCGTCGGGGGCGATCTGGCGACGCGCCCAGCGCTGTCCCCATTCCCCGAGCCCCACGATGAGTGACCGGACCTCCTCCCCGGCCGGGGTCAGCCGATATTCCCGGCCGCGGCCGCGTGCCCTCGGCGTGCTCGCCAGGACACCGGCGTTCTCGAGCTCACGGAGACGCTGGGCCAGCAGCGTGCGCGACATGAGGGGGACGCCGCGTTGCAGCTCGCTGAAGCGGGTGCTCCCGCACAGCAGCTCTCTGAGCACGAGCGGCGTCCACCGCTCGGCGACGATCTCGCAGGCCTTCGCCACCGGGCAGAACTGACCGTAGCTCTTCATGGCGCCGACTATAGGAACCCGGCGGGCGCACGACAAGTCCATTTTCTGGTCTTGTGAGACCACCGGCCGGGGGCGACAGTGGAGCCACCGGACGCTGTGGCGCCGGGGAGATGACCGACGGGAGGCTCGACATGACGACCCTGACACCATCACAACCGTCCACGGCCCGGGCCGACTGGATCGCCGTGGCGCGTGAGCTGGGCGAGCGCTTCGCCGCCCGCGCCGCCGAGCACGACGGCGACGATTCGTTCGTCGCCGACAACTACGCCGATCTCAAGACTCACCGCCTGTTCTCCGCCGGCGTGCCCGCCGATCTCGGCGGCGGCGGCGCGTCGCACGCGGAGCTGTGCGGGATCCTCCGCACGCTCGGGCGCTCGTGTGGCTCGACCGCGCTCGCGCTCTCCATGCACACGCACCTGGTGGCGGCGGCGGTCTGGCGGCGCCAGCACGACCGGGCGCCGGTCGAGCCGATGCTGCGCCGGGTGGCGGCCGAGGAGCTGGTGCTCGTGAGCAGCGGCGGATCGGACTGGCTGGCCGGCTCCGGCCAGGCCCGGAAGGTCGACGGCGGCTATCGCATCGACGCGCGCAAGATCTTCTCGAGCGGCTGCCCGGCGGGGCAGCTCCTGGTCACCAGCGCCGTCCTCGACGACCCCCAGGCCGGCCCGACCGTGCTGCACTTCGCGGTGGCCCTCGACTCGCCCGGCATGACGATCCTGGACACCTGGCACACCCTCGGCATGCGGGGCACGGGCTCGCACGACATCACGCTCGACGACGTGTTCGTCCCCGAGGCCGCCATCGCCGGCCGCCGACCCCAGGGGAAGTGGCATCATCTGTTCCACGTCATCGCGATGGTCGCCCTGCCGCTGATCTATGCGGTGTACGTCGGCGTGGCCGAGGCCGCGCGCGACCTGGCCGTGCGACAAGCCGTGAAGAAGCGCGACGACGCGAACGTGCCGTACCTGGTCGGCGAGATGGAGAACGAGCTCGCCACCGCGGACATGGCGCTCGAAGCCATGATCGCCACCGCCGCCACTGCGCAGCCGGGCGCGGAGACCACCAAGCGGGCGACGATCGCGCGGACCCTCTGCGGGCGTGCCGCCATCGGCACCGTCGACAAGGCCATGGAGGTCGCGGGCGGCGGCTCCTTCTACCGCGGCCTCGGGCTCGAGCGGCTCTTCCGCGACGTGCAGGGCGCCCGATACCACCCGCTTCAGGAGAAGGTGCAGCTTCGGTACGCCGGACGGTTGGCGCTGGGGCTCGACATCGACGGCTGACGGCGGACAGGTGCCGGTGAGCTGACGCCCGTCGCCGAAGTGCGGGCAGTCAGCTTCGCCGTCAACGACCGGTACGGTCGAGCGTCACCCCCGGCCTGGAGGCAGAAAAGATGTCCCAGGCGGCCATGAACATCGCCGCGATCACCGGCCCGATCACGAAACCGTTGATGCCGAAAATCGCGATGCCGCCCAGCGTGGAGATCAGCACCACGTAGTCGGGCATCTTCGTGTCCTTGCCGACCAGGATCGGACGCACGACATTGTCCACCAGGCCGATGACGAGCACGCCGTACGCGATCAGGACGACGCCCTGCCACACGGCACCGGTTGCCAGCAAATAGACGGCGACCGGCAGCCAGACCAGGCCGGCTCCGACCGCGGGCAGCAGCGAGAGAACGGCCATCAACACCGCCCATAGCAGCGCGGCATGGATGCCCAGGAGCCAGAAGATCAGTCCCCCGAGCGCGCCTTGCAGGAGGCCACGACGAGGTTGCCCTTGATCGTGGCGCGGATGACGATGGTGAACTTGTCCGAGGAGAGCGCGCTGGTGCTCCGGGTGCAACGGAATCGCTTCCTCGATGCGCCGGGACAGGTCGTCGCCGTCGCGCAGCAGAAAGAACAGCAGGTACAGCATGACGAAGAGGCTGACGATGAACTCGAACGTGTTCTGGCCGATACTGATCGCCTGGGTTGCCAGGAACTGACTGCCCTTGATGAGGCCGGCGGATAGTCTCTCCTGCACTGCGCCGAGATTCGTCAGCTCGAAGCGGTCCAGCAGACTGGTTGCCCAGGCGGGCAAGGCGTCGAAGATCTGCTGAAAGTACCGGCCGAGATTCAGGTCTCCCGACTGGATTCTCGCGTACACGGCGGCCGCTTCCTGCAGCAACGACGCGGTGATCAGCGTCAACGGCAGGATCACGATCACCACGATGATCGCCACGGTCGCGAGCGCCGCCAGGTTGCGCCGCTGCCGCATGGACGTCGACAGCCGCCGATACAACGGCACGAACAGGATCGCGATGACGGTGCCCCAGAGCAGCGTCCCGGAGAACGGCCAGAGGATCCATGCGAAGGCCAGCGAGACCGCGGCCAGCAGCAGCAGGAAGGCTGTGTCTTCGAGGGCGGGGGCGTTGGCGGAGCCGGGCGAGTTCATGGTGGGCGCTGTCTTCATGCTGATCTTACCCGCAAACGCTTGGAGGTGTCCCCCGGCCGCGAAGCGCGATATTGTCGGCGACGGAGGTCTTCCAGCATGCGTTACGGCTTCTACCTGCCCACCCGCGGCGGTTGCGCGACACCCGAGGCCCTCGAGACGATCGTCCAGCGCGGGGAGGCGCTCGGCTTCCACTCGGTGATGATCGCCGATCACGTGGTGTTCCCGACCGCCATCGCGTCGAAGTACCCGTACACGGTGTCGGGCGCGTTCCCGGGCGGCGGCGACGCCCTCGAGCAGCTCACGCTCATGGCGTTCGTCGCCGGCCGCACCCGCACGCTCCGCCTGGTCACCAGCGTGATGATCCTGCCCTACCGCAACCCGGTGCTGACCGCCAAGATGCTGGCGACGGTCGACGTGCTGTCGAGGGGCCGCGTCACCGTGGGGGTGGGCGTGGGCTGGCTGCGCGAGGAGTTCGAGGCGCTCGACTCGCCCGACTTCGACCGCCGGGGCGCCGCCAGCGACGAGTACCTCCGCATCTTCAAGATCCTCTGGACCGAGAACCCCGCCAGCTTCACGGGCGAGTTCTATCGCTTCACGGCGCTCCGCTGCCTGCCCCAGCCCGTGCAGAAGCCCCACCCGCCGATCTGGATCGGTGGCCACAGCACGCCGGCCCTGCGCCGGGTGGCGCGCCACGGCGACGGCTGGCATCCCGTCGGCGCCAACCCCGCCGTGCCCCTGCGCCCGGCCGAGCTGCGCGCATCACTGGATCAGCTCTACCGGATGACCGAGGCCGAGGGCCGCGACCCCTCCGCGCTGACGATCTCGTTCAAGGCGCCGGTCTACGACGTCTCGGCGACGACGATCGGCGGGGCCGAGCGCCGGCCGTTCTCGGGTACCGCCCAGCAGGTCGCCGATGACATCGGGACCTACGAGAAGCTCGGGGTGAGCGAGCTGATCTTCGACTTTCGCAGCGAGCATCTCGGGGAGACCCTCGAGCGGATGGAACACTTCGCGCCGACGATCCGCTGAGGGCGCCCGCCATCTGAGCTCCGCGCCGGGGAACGGAGGAGGGGACATGCGATTCGACGGCAAGGTGGCGCTCGTGTCGGGCGCGGGGTCGGGGATCGGGCGCGCCACGGCGCTGGGCTTCGCCGAGCGCGGAGCGAAGGTGGGCGTGGCGGACATCGACCGGGCGAAGGCCGAGGCGGTGGCGGAGGAGATCGGGAAGGCGGGCGGCGTGGCCCTGGCGACGGCCGACCTCGACGAGCGGGTGTGGACCCACACGATCGACCTCGGGCTCACCGGGGTCTTTCGGGCCATGAAGCGCGCCATCCCGGAGCTGCTCGCGCGGGGCGGCGGCGCCATCGTGAACACGGCGTCGATCTCCGGCCTCTTCGCCGATTTTGCCATCGGGGCCTACAACGCGGCCAAGGCCGGCGTCGTCAACCTGGCGCGCGTGGCGGCTATCGAGTACGCGGCGCGCGGGATCCGGGTGAACTGCATCTGCCCGGGCGCCATCGACACGCCCCTGTTGCGGCCGTCGCTGTCGATCCCGGGCTTCGCAGAGGAGACGACGCGGATGATCCCGATGCGCCGCCTGGGTCGGCCCGAGGAGATGGCCGCCGTCGTGCTGTTCCTGGCTTCGGACCTGGCCTCCTACGTCACCGGGGCGGCGATCGTGGCCGACGGCGGGCTCACCGCACAGACCGGGCTGCCCACGCGGATTCCTCTGCCATGACGACGGCACGGAACGTCGACGTTCCCTCCGCCTCGCCGCGTAACTATCATCAGGTGGTGTCGGCTGCCGCCGAAATGCCGCGCACGATCATCGACGGCACGCTGTTCCTCCCGCCGGGCGCGACGGGCACCGCCCGATTGCCGCTCGTGATCGTCGTGCCGGGCAGCCTGGGCATCGCCGCCTCGCACCTGGCCCATGCCGAGACGCTCACCGGTGCCGGGCTGGCCGCGTTCGTCCTCGATCCTTTCGGCGCGCGTGGCATCACGTCGACGGTGGCAAACCAGACGCAGTACTCCTTCGCGGCCAGCGCCTATGACGTGCTCGCAGCCTGGAGCGTCCTGTCGGGGCTCCCGGAGATCGATCCCTCGCGCATCGGCGCGCAGGGGCACAGCCGGGGCGGCTCCGCCGTGCTGACGGCGGCGACGCGCCGGTTCGCCGATGCCGTTGTCGGCAAGGGGCGCGGACTGGCCGCCGCGCTCGCCGCCTATCCCTGGAGCGGACACCAGTTCCTCGAGCCCGGCGTCGGGCCGACCCGGATCCGCGTGCTGATGGGCGATCGCGACGACTGGTGCTCGGTCCAGCAGGTGCAGGGCCACGTCCAGGCGATCCGCCTCACCGGAGGCGCGGTGACGATGCGCCTGTTCGCGGGGGCCGCGCACAGCTTCGATCGCGGCACGCCCGTCGTGCGGGTCACGGAGGCGGCGGTGGCGCCGGGCGCGCCGACCACCTATCTCGCCGGCGATGGTGCCTTCGTCCATCCGCTCACCGGCCAGGCCGATCCCGCGCTGGCCGACCGCGACGTGGCGGTCTACGGCCTCAAGGCCGGCTATGGCGTGCGGGGAGCGAGCCTGGGCAGCAAGGACGAGGAGGCCGCCGAGTTCCGCGACGACATGCTCGCGTTCTGGACCGCGGCGCTCCGCGGGTAGGGCGGCGCTTCCCGCGTCATCGGCCTCGCCGGGACCCGGCGGGCCTCGCGTCGAGGCCGCGCAGTCCCAGCGTGAGCGGCGCGGCCGCCGCGCAGAGCAGCGCCATCACCAGGAACCCCTCGGCGCCGAGCCTCGCATAGAGCCCACCCGACGCCAGGGTCAGCAGCGCCGTGGTCGCGCCGGCACCAAGCGCATAGATTGCTTGCGCCGTCGCCGCCAGGTGTTGCGGGACGATCGCCGCGATGAGGCGCATACAGGCAAGATGCAGGGCCGCGAAGGTGAGGCCGTGCAGGGGCTGCACCATGGCGAGCGCCATCACCTCGGTGGTCAGCGCCATGACCACCCAGCGCAGCACGCCAGCGCCGGCAGCGAGCGCCATGACGCCGGCCGGACTCAGGCGCTTCACGAGCGGGGGGCCGATCAGGAAAAAGACGATCACTTCGGCGGCAACCGACTCCGACCAGAGCACGCTGGCCATGGCCGGCGTGACGCCGGCCGCGCTCCAGCGGATGACCGCGAAGGCGTCGTGCATCGCATGGCTGCCGAGCACGAGAGCGGAGATCAGCACCACGCGCTGGAACAGGCGCATCCGCAGGAGCTCGAGCGCGCCCCCCGGAGGAGCGTGCCCGCCGACGGCTGGCCCGCGCTCGGGCCGTGCGGGCTTCGGTACCAGCATCGCCGCGCCGGCCGCCGCGGAGAGCAGCGCCGCATGCAGCACGATGATCGAGGCGAGGCCCCAGGCGCCGACCACCTGCCCGCTGACCAGCGTGCCGGCGATGAAGGCCGCCGATCCCGTCCCGCGGACCCAGCCATATTCGAATCTCGTCGCTCCATCGCGCGGCCCGGCGGCGGAGAGTGCGAGGGCATCGGCGAGCGTCGTGATCGGCGCCAGCACGGCCGCGTGGAGCACACTGATCGTCAGCAGCGCCCAGAAGCCAGCCGCCGGTAACAGGCCCAGAGCAACGAGCGCGGCGAGCGCCGTGCAGACGGCGAGGACGCGGCGAAGCGCCTGCGTGAGGTCGGCCAGGCGTCCGCACAGTGGTCCCGAGATGAGCCGGATCGCCGTGCCGGTCGCGAAGAGGATCCCCAGCTGTTCCGGCGCGAGGCCGCGCGCTCCGAAGAACGCCGGCAGGAAAGGTGATGAGACCCCGAATGCGGCATACATCAGCGCGTACAGCGCGACGAAACGGTGCAGCGCGCTCATCGGACGCTACGGTCACTGCTGTCCAGGCATTCACGCACCATCACGGTCAGTACCGAGAGGCGTCAGGGACCATCACCGGAGTCCAGCCCGCGCTAGTCGCGTCGCTTCAGCACCCGCCCGGGGAGCGCGCCCGTGTGATCGCCGCCGTCGACGACGACCTGGCCGTTGACCACGACGGTGGAGACGCCGACGGCGTACCGGTGCGGGTCCTCGTAGGTCGAGCGGTCGGCGATCCGCGCCGGATCGAACACGGCCACGTCCGCCCAGGCGCCGGCCTGGAGCAGGCCACGATCCGCGAGCCCGAGGGCGCCGGCGGCGGCGCCCGTCATCTTGGCGATGGCCTGCTCGAGCGTCAGCAGCCGGAGGTCGCGGACGCAAGGGCCGAGGACCTTCGCATGCGTGCCGTAGTAGCGCGGATGGGGCTTGCCCTGGCCGGTGACACCCGAGATCGCCAGCGCGTTGCCGTCCGAGCCCACCGTCACCCACGGTGCGCGGGTGATCTCGTGCACGTCCGCGTCGGTCATCGAGGTGATCAGGATGCGCGTCTCGCCCCGGTCCGCCACGATGTAGTCGGCGACGGCGTCGATCGGGTCGACGCCGCGGGTGCGGGCGATGTCGCCCAGGGTGCGGCCGGCGTGGTCGGGCAGGTGCGGCGAGATGGCCACCCGCACGGCGGCCCAGGACGGGATGCGGCCGAAGTTCGTGAGCCCGTTGCGGGCGATCTCCTCGCGGAGGCGGGTGCGCACGTCGCGGCTGCGGAGCCGCTCCAGCATCGCCGGGATGCCGTTCTCCATCACCCAGCGGGGCAGCAGGTTCCGCAACGGGTTGGTGGCGGTGTCGTAGGGATAGGCGTCGCAGTCCACCGGCAGCCCGCGCCGGCGCGCCGCCGCGATCTCGTCGAGGAGCCGGGCGGCGCCGCCCCAGTTGTCGACGCCGGAGAGCTTCAGGTGCGCGATCTGCACGTGCACGCCGGTCGCTTCGGCGACGGCGATCGCCTCGCGCACGGCCTCGAAGCCGCGGTCGGCCTCGTCGCGCACGTGCGTGGAGTAGGCGGCGCCGCGGCGCCGGAGCACGCGGGCGAGGGCGTGGATCTCGGCGGCGTCAGCGAAGTGGCCGGGCGCGGTGAAGAGGCCCGAGGATAGACCCCAGGCGCCGCCGGCGAGCGCCTCGTCGAGCATCCGCTCCATCGCGGCCATCTCGTCCGGCGTGAGCGGGCGGTTGTCCAGGCCCGCCGTCATCAGCCGGAGGGTGTTGTGGCCGACCTGGAGAATCACGTTCACCGAGGTGGACGGAAAGGCGGCCGCGTAGTCCGCGAACGTCGTGTCCTGGAAGGGGAGCCAGGTCGCGCTGGAGGCGAGGTACTCGCGGAGCATCGCCGCCTTGCCGGTCGGCACCGGCGCGACCGAGAAGCCGCAGTTGCCGACGACCTCGAGCGTCACGCCCTGGCGGATCTTCGACTCGGCGCGCGGGTTGAGGGGGAGCGTGAAGTCCGAGTGCGTGTGGATGTCGATGAACCCCGGCGCCACCACCTGGCCGCGGGCGTCGATCACGCGATGGGCCGACCGGGCCGAGCGCGCCTCGACGGCGGCGATGCGGCCTTCGCGCACGGCGACGTCGGCGTCCCGGCCGGGGCCGCCGCTCCCGTCGATCACGTGACCACCGCGGATCAGCAGGTCGTCCATCACGCTCGCCGGCATCGTATCATCGGGCCGTGATGCTCGACGCCACAGGAGGACGAAGGTCGTGAAGAAAGCGATCAACTTCTACAGCGAAGGGGTCCGGCTGGTGGGCGACATCTACTACCCGGACGACCTGAAGCCGTCCGAGCAGCGGGCCGGCATCGTGCTCTGTCACGGGTATACCGGGGTCAAGGACCTCTACCTCCCGGACAACGCGCGGGTCCTGAACGAGGCGGGCTACGTCGTCATGACGTTCGACTACAAGGGCTGGGGCGACAGCGAGGGCTCGCGGAGCCGGCTGGCCCCGTACAGCCGTGTGGCCGACGTGCAGGCCGCGCTGACGTTTCTCGGGACCGTGCCGCAGGTCGACGCCGAGCGGCTCGGCATCTACGGCACGAGCTATGGCGGCGCGACGGTGGTGTGGACGGGCGCCGTCGACCCGCGGGTGAAGTGCGTCGTCAGCGTGGTGGGCATCGGGGACGGCGCCCGCTGGATGCGCAGCGTCCGGCGGCCCGACGAATTCCACGATCTCCTCGAGCGTGCGAGGCAGGACCGGGTGCAACGCGTCGTCGATGGGAAGTCGGAGTTCGTCAAGCGCGAGGAGATCCTGCTCCCCGACCGCCAGTCGGCGGAGCTGGCGGCGGCGGCCCGGCGGAACAACCCGGCGGCCGTCGGGACGATCCCCCTCGAGTACGTCGACGAGACCCTGCAGTTCGCGCCCGAGTGGATCGTCGACAGGATCGCGCCGCGGCCGGTGCTCTTCATCACCACCGACGACGACCGCCTCGTGCCGCCGGAGGAATCGTTCCGGCTCTACGAGCGCGCCGGCGAGCCGAAGAAGCTCGTCGTGCTCGAGGGGTACGGGCACTACGAGGTGTACATGGAGCCGGCGTTCCACGAAGTCATGCAGGCGACGGTCGCCTGGTACCGGCAGCATCTGCCCGCCCGGGCCGCGTGAGCGAAACGGCGGTCGTGGTCTTCGCGAAGGCGCCGCGGCCGGGCGCCGTGAAGACCCGACTGTGCCCGCCGCTGTCGCCGGCGGCGGCCGCGTGCCTGTATCGATGCTTCCTGCTCGACGTCCTCGACGGCGTGCGGGCGGTGGGCGATATCACGCCCGTCATCGCGTACGCGCCGCGCCGGGCCCGCGGGTTCTTCGCGGCGGCCCAGCCCGGGATGCTGCTGGTGCCGCAGACCGGGGCGGACCTCGGGGCCCGGATGTCCGGCGCCTTCGAGCGTCTCTTCGCGCGCGGCTTCGCGGCGGTGGTCATCCTCGGCGGCGACAGCCCGAGCCTCCCGCCGGGCTACCTGCGCACGGCGATCCGGGCCCTGCGAAGCGCCACCGTCGACGGGGTCATCGGACCGAGCGACGACGGCGGCTACTACCTGATCGGCCTGCGCGCGCCCTGTCCCGCGCTGTTCGCCGGCGTGGCCTGGAGCACCGGCCGCGTGCTGGCGCAGACGCTCGCGAGGGCGAAGCGCGCGGGCCGGCGGCTGCGGGCGCTCCCCACGTGGTACGACGTCGACACGATCGAGGATCTGCGCCGGCTCGCCGCCGAGCTGCGGCGCACGCGCGGCCCGGCGGCGCGGACCCGGCGCCTGCTGAGGACGCCGGCGTGGCGGGCGCTGGCCCGATGAGCCGGGGCCGCGGGTTCACATCGTTGTGACATCATGCCGGCCGGATGCAGGTAGGCTAGAGCGTCGGCATCCGGGGCGAGGAAGGGAAAGCGCATCGTGAAGGTGGGGCTGCCGGTCTTGAGCAGGGGGACGACGGGCGCCCCGGTGGCGCCTTTCGTGCGGCTCACCGCGCTCTGGATTCAGCTCACCGGAACCTGGTGCAACCTCGAATGCACCCACTGCCTGAACGCCAGTGGGCCCCGGGACCCGTGGCTGCGGCCTCTGGACGGTGAGACGGCGCGACGGGCCATCGCCGACGCCGAGCGTCTGGGCGTGAAGGAGGTCTACTTCACCGGCGGTGAGCCGTTCCTGCACAAGGACATCCTCGCCCTCCTCGAGCTCAGCCTGACGGTGGCGCCGACCACCGTCCTCACCAACGGCACCCTCATCACCGAGGCGATGGCCGACGCGCTCGCCGCGCTGGCGCGCGCCGCCGCCTACTCGCTCGAGATCCGCGTGAGCCTCGACGACGTGGACGCCGACCTCAACGACCGCATTCGCGGGCGCGGGGTGTGGACGAAGGCGGTGCGGGCGGTGCGCCTGCTGAACGAGCGTGGACTCGTGCCCATCGTGACGGCCACCGAGATCCTCGACGCCGGGCCCACGGACGCCGCTGGCGTGTACCAGCGCTTCCGGGACTTCCTCGTCGCCCAGGGCGTGACGAAGCCCCGGGTCAAGATCCTGCCGGTCTTCGCCGTGGGGCGCCAGGAAGGTCCGGGCGGCGACCGCCTGACCGACGAGGCGCTGGAGGGCTTCGACCGCGCCCTGCTGCAGTGCGCGGAGACGCGCGTGATGGCCGCCGACGGCGTCTACGCGTGCCCGATCCTCGCCGGGCTGCCGGGGGCGCGCCTGTCGGACGGCAGCCTGGCAGCGTCGTTCCAGCCGGCCCCGCTCTACCATCCGGCCTGCGTCACGTGTCACCAGACGGGCATGACGTGTCGGAACGCGTGACCGAATACCGGCGCATCGCCGTGTTCGGCGGCGTGTACAACAACGCGCTCGCGCTACGCGCGACCCTGGACGACGCGCGCCGCCGCGACGTCGACGCGGTGTTCTGCCTCGGCGATCTCGGCGGGTTCGGACCGCATCCCGATCGCGTGTATCCGCTGCTGCGGCAGGGGGACGTGCAGGTGCTCCAGGGTAACTACGACGAGTCGCTGGCGTCCGGGCGGACCGACTGCGGGTGCGGGTACACCGATCCGCGCGACAACCACTTCGCGCGGATCAGCTACGGGTACACGTTCTCGCGAACGTCCCCGGACAATCGCGCCTGGCTCGGCACGCTGCCGCGGCACCGCCGCCTGCGGCTCGGCGAGCACCGGGTGCTCATGTGCCACGGCTCGCCCCGCGTCATCAACGAGTTCCTGTGGGAGTCGAGCACACCGTCGGGGCTGCTGCGGACGTTCCTGCGCGAGGAGGCGGCCGACGTGCTGCTGTGCACCCACACGGGGATCAAGTGGGACCGCGCGCTCGGCGACGGCGCCCACGCCGTGAACGTCGGCGTCATCGGGCGGCCCGAGAACGACGGAACCACCAACGTCTGGTACTCGATCCTGACGGCCGGGCCCGACCTGAACGTGGAGTTCGTCCCGGTGCGGTACGACGCCGAGACGCTGGCGCGCGAGATGGAGGCCGAACGCCTGCCGGCGGAGTTCGTGGAGACCGTTCGCACGGGATGGTGGACGACCTGCCTCGAGAACCTGCCCGCCAAAGAACGCGCGCGCGGGAAGTTCTGACGGTGATCCCGGGCGACCTCGGCAACCGCGTGGCCGTGCAGCTCTTCAAGCGGCTGCCGTGGCTGGGCGCGGCCTGGGCCCGGCGGCGCCGGTTCGTCGAGTCCGACTCGGTGCCGTGGACGCCGATGGACAAGCCGGTGCGGGAGTCGGTGATCGCGCTCGTCACCACGGCCGGCGTGCACCGGCGGGTCGATCCCGCCTTCGACATGACCGACCCCGACGGCGATCCCAGCTTTCGCGTGGTCCCGATCGACGCCCCGCGAGGCGACGTGACGATCACCCACAAGTACTATGATCACTCCGCGGCCGACCGCGATCTCAACGTCGTCCTCCCGGTGGACCGGCTGCGTGAGCTCCACGCGGCCGGGCAGGTCGGCGGCGTGGCGCCGCGCGTCTACTCGTTCATGGGCCACGTGGACGGCGCCCACCTGGGGACCCTCATGGAGACGACGGCGCCGGAGGTTGCGCGGCGGCTGCGCGCGGACGGGGCGGAGGCGGTCGTCCTCACCCCGGCGTGAGGCCTCTGCAACCAGACCGTGGGTCTGGTCCAGCGGGCGATCGAGGCGGCAGGCATCCCGACGATCGGGATCACGTTGCAGAAGGAGATCACCCGGCGGGTGCGGCCGCCGCGAGCCCTCTACCTGCGCTATCCCTTCGGGCACCCGATGGGCGAAGCGTTCGCGGCCGCGCAGCAGCGGACCATCCTCGTGGATGCCCTGCGAGCGCTGGAAACCGCGAGCGTCCCGGGCGCGATCGTCGAGCCGGGCTATCGATGGAAGCGCCATCGGTTCGCGTGAGCGGCGGGGTGTCGTGGTCGCGGTGGCGGATCGCGCTGGGCGCCGGCGCGGTGCTCGCGGTCGCGATCGTCGGCCGCGGGCTCGAGAGCCGGGCGCTGCTCGAGAGCGCGCTCGCCTGGATCGTGGGACTGGGCGTCTGGGGTCCGGCGATCTTCGTGCTCCTCTACGTGGCCGCGACCGTGCTCCTGCTCCCCGCCGTCGTCCTCACGCTCGGCGCCGGTGCCGTCTTCGGCGTCGTGTGGGCCTTCGCGGCCGTCTCGGTGGGCGCCACGCTCGGCGCCGTCGCCGCCTTCCTGGTGGGACGCTACCTGGCGCGGGACTGGGTGGCCCGGCGCGTGGCGGCCAGCCCGAAGCTCGGCGCCATCGACGAGGCGGTGGCGCGCGAGGGGTGGAAGATCGTGGCGCTGACGCGGCTGTCGCCGGCCTTTCCCTTCGTGCTGCTCAACTACGCGTTCGGTCTCACGCGCGTCTCGCTGCGTCACTACGTGCCGGCCACGTTCATCGGCATGATGCCCGGCATCGCCCTGTATGCCTACGTCGGCTCGCTGGCCGGTGACGTCGCCGCCGCAGCGGCGGGCGGCCGCGCCCGCGCGCCGTGGGAGTGGGCGCTGTACGCGCTCGGCTTCCTCGCAACCCTGGCGGTCACCGTGTACGTCACCCGCCTGGCCCGGGCGGCCCTCGACCGGCGGGTCGCGTCCTGATGGTCAGGCTGGCGCCGTGGGACGAGCACAACCGGACGCTCGTCGCCAACGTGCGCCCGCCGGACTGGACGAACCCGCCGCCGGCCGCCCGCTACAACCTCGTGGTCGTCGGCGCCGGGACGGCGGGGCTGGTCGCCGCGGCGGGGGCGGCCGGGCTCGGCGCCCGGGTCGCGCTCGTCGAGCGACACCTCATGGGCGGCGACTGCCTCAACGTGGGCTGCGTGCCGTCCAAGGCGCTCATCCGTGCCGCGCGCGCCTGGGCGGACGTGCAGCGCGCGGGCGACTTCGGGATTCGCGTGCCGGAGGGTGCCCGGGTGGACTTCGGCGCCGTCATGGAGCGGATGCGGCGGCTCCGGGCGGCGCTCAGCCCGATCGATTCCGCCGCCCGGTTCCGCGCCCTCGGCGTCGACGTCTTTCTCGGCGAGGGCCGCTTCACGGGGCGGGACACGCTCGAGGTCGCCGGCGCCGTGCTGCCGTTCGGCCGCGCGCTCGTCGCGACCGGCGCCCGCGCGGCCGTCCCGCCCATCCCGGGGCTCGCGGCGGCAGGCTACCTCACCAACGAGACGGTGTTCGATCTCACCGCGCTGCCGGCGCGCCTGGCTGTCATCGGCGCCGGGCCCATCGGCTGCGAGCTGGCCCAGGCCTTCGCCCGCTTTGGCGCCGCCGTGATCCTCCTCGACCGCGGGCCCCAGATCCTCGCGCGCGAGGACCGTGACGTGGCGACGCGGGTGACGGAGGCGCTCGCCCGCGACGGTGTGCGCCTGATGGCAGGCCGCACCGTCGCGCGCGTGGAGCGCGGGCCGGGCGGAGAGGCGGTGCTGCACGTCGAGAGCGCGGGCGGCGCCGAGAGAGTTGCCGTCGACGCCATCCTCGTCGGCGCGGGGCGGGCGCCGAACGTGGAGGGCCTGGGACTGGAGGCGGCGGGCGTGGCTGTCGACGCGCCCGGCGGCGTCCGCGTCGACGACCGGCTGCGGACCACCAATCGGAGGATCTTCGCCGCCGGCGACGTCTGCTCTCCGTACAAGTTCACGCACAACTCCGACGCGCAGGCGCGCATCGCCATCCGGAACGCGCTGTTCCTGGGCCGCGCCCGGGCCAGCGCCCTCACCCTGCCGTGGTGCACGTACACGGATCCCGAGGTGGCACGCGTCGGTCTCTCCGAGCGGGAGGCGCAGGCGCGGGGCATCGCCGTCCGCACCTTCGTCCAGGAGCTGCACGACGTGGACCGGGCCGTGCTGGACGGCGAGACGGCGGGGTTCGTGAAGGTCCACGTGCGGCGCGGCACGGACCGGATCGTCGGTGCCACCATCGTCGCGCGCCATGCGGGCGAGATGCTGCCGGAGCTGACGCTGGCCATGGTGAAGGGCGTCGGCCTCGGCGCGCTCGCGGGCGTCATTCACGCGTATCCGACGCAGGCCGACGCGATCCGCAAGCTCGGCGACGCCTACAACCGCACGCGCCTCACCCCGCGGGTCCGGAAACTCCTCGGCGCCTGGCTCGCCTGGCGCCGCTAGTGAATCTCGTGAAATCTGGTGACGCCGGGCGCCGGGCCCGAGGGCCGCGGGCGCGCCATCACGGCGAGCCGTCGTCGCCGTTCGAGCGCAGGGCGCGGCGAGCGAGCCGCCGAGGATTCGGCTGGTCGGCGCCCGAGCCCCCTCGGGGGGATGGGGGGCCCGAGCGAGCCGTGCCCGGAGCGAGTTACGGCGACAGGCGAGCCGTGCAGGCGCGCCCGCGGCCCTCGGGCCGGGCGCCCGGCGTCACCAGATTTCACGCGGATCGCTAGCCGTGCGGACGCTGGTGCTGGGGCTGGTCGCGTCCGCGTTGCTCGTCCACGCGCTCGCCGGCGCCGGGTCGGAGCGCGTGGAGGTCGGCCGCTTCACCGCGCCGGCCGAGCCGGACGCGCTGCCCGTGGGCTGGGAGACGCTCGCGTTCAAGAAGATCCCGCGGTCGACGCGATACCGCGTGGTGCGCGACGGCGAGGGCTGGGTGCTCGAGGCGCGGAGCGAGGCGGCCGCCTCGGCGCTCTACCGTCCGCTCGATCTCGACCTCCAGGCCCACCCGCGCCTGACCTGGCGCTGGAAGGTCGCCAACGTCCTCGTCAACGGCGACGCCCGGACGAGGAAGGGCGACGACTATCCCGCCCGGGTCTACGTCGCCTTCCGCTACGATCCCGCCCGGGCGACGGCGTGGGAGAAGGCGACGTACGGAGCGTACCGCCTCTTCTACGGAACATACCCGCCGCGCGCGGCGCTCAACTACATCTGGGATAACCGGCTGCCGCCCGGCACGACGCTCGACAACGCCTACACCGCTCGCGCCAAGATGATCGTGGTGCGGAGCGGGGCGGCCGACGTGGGTCGCTGGCTCACGGAGACGCGCAACGTGCTCGACGACTACCGCCGGCTCTTCGGGGGCAACCCGCCGCCGATCGCCGGCGTCGCCGTGATGACCGACACCGACGACACCGGTGAGCGCGCGGTCGCCTGGTACGACGCCCTCGCCTTCCTCGCCCCGGAGTGATGGCCACGCGCCTGTCCATCGTCGTCCCCACGCTCAACGAGGCCGCCAACCTCGCTCGCGTCCTGCCGGATCTCGTGGCGCGTGAGCGGGGGGCCGAGGTGCTCGTGGTGGACGGCGGCAGCGACGACGACAGTCGCACGGTCGTCGCCGGGACGCCGTCGGTGCGCTGGCTGTCCGCTCCCCGCGGCCGCGCTCGCCAGATGAACGCCGGCGCCCGAGCCGCGCAGGGCGAGATCGTGCTCTTCCTGCACGCCGATACGGCGCTGCCCGACGGGGCCGGCGCCGCCATCCTGGCCGCGCTTGGCGACCCGGCCGTGGTCGGCGGGCGCTTCGACGTGCGCCTCGATAGTCGCCGCCCGCTCCTGGGGCTGGTGGGCTGGTTGATGAACCGGCGCTCGCGGCTGACCGGCATCTCCACCGGGGACCAGGGCATCTTCGTGCGCCGGACGGTCTTCGACACGCTCGGCGGCTTCCCGGACATCCCGCTGATGGAAGACGTCGAGCTCACCCGCCGGCTCAAGCGGCGCGGCCGGCTCGTCGCCCTGCGGCTGCGTGTCGTGACCTCGGCGCGCAAGTGGGAGGACGAGGGCGTCGTGCGGACGATCGTGCTCATGTGGACGCTGCGCCTGCTCTACGCGCTCGGGGTCTCGCCCGCGCGCTTGCACCGCTGGTACTACCGGAGGGAAGGGGGAGGGCCGCTCACCACCTCGAGGCAGTGAGCGGTCCCGCGGCACTCGAGCGGTTCGGCTAGGTCTTGTTCTTCACGAGCGCTTCGGCGCACGCGTTCGCCACGCCGGAGTTCGGTGTCTTGTCACCGCTGGGCGTGGCCCAGCCGCCGGTCTCCACGAACTCGCGCTGCCGCCACGAGTCGACCGCCTGGAGCTCCTTGAGCTTCACGGGGGCATTGGGCTGCTGCATGAACCTCGCGACGCAGCCGGGCGTGAGCGCGACGACCACGGCCGCGTTGGCGCGCTCCAGCGCCATCCGCTCGGCCGTGCCGCCGAGGACCCATCCCATCCACGAGAAGCCGAGGATCATCGTGAGGACACCGCCGATGATCGCCCCCCAGACCGCTGGTTTGATCCACGGAATTTGGAGCTGCATGAGACACCTCCTGGTTCTGGGGGAGATCATTCTCGCCCAGTGCTGCGTTCTCACTCCGTGCTGCGCACAGCCACTGCCCGCGCCGGCCGCGGGCCGGTGCTCACCCCGCCCGTGCGCGAGACCGCGGATACGCCCGCGGCCGGCGGCGGGTCGGAACCGTCGGCACCGCCTGGAGGACACACCGGCAGCCGGGATGGAATGGCGGAACGGTCTCGAGCCCGGGCCCGGCCTCTTGCGCATTGAACGGATCGCACGCCAGACATGGCGGTCCCGCGTGCTGCCGCTCGATTCGCGCCCGGAGTCCCTGGCGGGCGTAATGCGCGAGCACCCGGGGTCGGTTATCGAGCATGTCGAGCCATTCGGTGAAGAGAGCGAGCTTCCGCTGCTGGTAGGCCTCGGCCTCCGGGGTGTGGGCGGCGGGAACAACGTGCAGGCCATCCCACCGGGCCGGAAAGGAGTCGGCCGCGGCGAAGAAGGCCTGCCAGCGATCGAAGTCGGGCCACGAGAAATCCGCGAACACCGTCGCCATGCTGGTCCGCTCGATCAGCGCCGGCGGTGCCATGGCGCTCGGGGCGGCGGCGGGCGATCGCGGTCCATGCGGAACTGGAGTCGCTCGGTCCCGGCGGCCATGGCTTGCGCGATGGTCGAAAAGCTCATCGAGGACTCCTCGAGGGTCTCGCCCCCGTAGTCCACGATGCGCCAGCGCCAGTCCGGGGTGCGGGGAGTCGAGAAGGCGAGGACGTTCACGGGGTTCTCCGGGGCGCCGAAGCATCCGCCCAGGCGACCGGCGGGT
Organism: uncultured Candidatus Rokubacteria bacterium; assembly: GCA_963743355.1. Classification (GTDB taxonomy): domain Bacteria; phylum Methylomirabilota; class Methylomirabilia; order Rokubacteriales; family CSP1-6; genus AR5. The sequence continues at coordinate 264,243 of CAVUPM010000001.1, read as the reverse complement.
CCTTGATGGCGAGCAGGCGCACCGCGGCCAGCGTCCGGATGATCGGCCACGAGGGGTCGAACTCCGAGGGCCGGATGCTGAACTTCGGCGAGCGCGGGTGGGCGTGATGATTGTTGTGGAGACTCTCGCCGCCGGTGATCCAGGCGAGGAGCCGCCAGTTGTAGGCCGTGTTCTCGAACGTCTTGGTGCCGTGCCAGTGGCCGAGCGCGTTGATGAGGGGCGCCACCACGAAGACATAGAAGACCGCGTGCATGAGGCCGGCGATCAGGCCCGGCCAGAACCCGATGAGGGCACAGAGCAGGCTCAGGCCCACGCCGAGACCGAACACGCCGTGCGAGAACAGCACGCGATCCAGCCGGTCGGGTCGGAGATCCGGCGCGAACGCTTCGAGGGTCTCCGTCTTGCGGGCCTCGCGCATGTAGTACGCGACGTTGAAGAGCTGGACCCGCCAGAAGCCGAGCAGGCGCGGGCTGTGCGGATCCCCCTCGCGATCGGTGAAGGTGTGGTGCTTGCGATGAACGGCCACCCATTCCCGCCGGGACTGCCCCGTGGTCAGCCACAGCACGGCCCGGAAGGCCACGTCGGCCACCGGGTGCAGATGCAGGGATCGGTGCGCCAGCGCTCGATGCAGATAGATGGAGGTGGCGATGACGGCCACCTGGGTGAGCGTGATCGCGACCACCGGTACGACCCAGGCGTCACTCATGTGGCCCTCCTCACGAGGACCCGTCGCGAGCCGGTGCTCGCCCGCGGTCGCGTCGCGCGACTGCCCGGGGCGTTCGGGGTCGCCGGCCGGCGTCGCGCCTCACTTCGAATGCGCCGAACCGTCTCCGTCTGGCGGCCGATGTTCGCCAGGAGCGCCGGATCCCCCGGCCGCCTCAGCCCCTCCTCGATCAGGGCCCTGAACACGATCTGCAGGCTCACGGGAAGCTTCGTGGACATCGTGGCTCGGCCCGCCAGGCCCCGCGCGCGATCGACGAGGTCTCGCGGCAGGATCATGAGGACGCGCGTTTCGTCGAAGAACATGGGTCTCACTCCTCTCCCCGTACAATGTATATCATATATAAGGCATATAAATTATTTGATCGCAAGGCCGCCGGCTCTGATAGGGTGGGGAGCGTCCGCGCCAGCCGTCTCGGCGGACCAGACCTCCGGAGTCAGCCGCGCTTCTCTGGGGCATGCCGGATCCACAGCGTGGGAAACAAAGGGGGCGCACCATGGCGCAGAAACTGTTCATCGGCGGACTCGCTTTCTCGACGTCGACCGAAAGGCTCCGCGAGACATTTGCCCAGGCCGGCCAGGTCGAGTCGGCCGCCGTCGTCACCGATCGTGACACCGGGCAGTCGCGCGGCTTCGGATTCGTGGAGATGTCCACGGTCGCGGAGGCCGACGAGGCCATCGCCCAGTTCAACGGCAAGGACCTCGATGGGCGCCAGCTCCGGGTGGAGAAGGCGACGTCCAGTGGCCGCGGTGGGGGCGGCGGCGGCTCACGGGGCGGCTTCGGCGGGTCCCGGGGAGGTCGCTGGTAGCCGTTTAGGTTCGCGTGGCCGCGGCGGAGCAGGCCGCGGTCACGCTGGAGTCCAGCCGGTGGCGGTGGGCGGGTTACAATCGGTGTCCAACCGAGGTGACCCCATGATCAAGGCTCTGGCGCTGCTCGTCCTGCTCGGCGCCCCCTCGCTCGCCGCCGCCCAGCTTCCGATCGTCGACGCCCACGTCCACTACAGCCACGACGCGTGGGAGGTGGTGCCGCCGAAGGAGGCGGTCGCCATCTTGAGGAAGGCCGGCGTGAAGCGGGCGCTGGTGTCCAGCTCGAACGACGAGGGGACGCAGAAGCTCCTGGCCGAGGCGCCGGACATCATCGTGCCGGAGCTGCGGCCCTACCGGCTGCGCGGGGACGCCTCGACCTGGGTGCGGGACGACGCCATCGTCGCCTACGTCGAGCAGCGGCTGCGCACGTACACCTACGTGGCGATCGGCGAATTCCACCTCTTCGGCGCCGACGCCGACCTGCCGGTGCCGCGCCGGATCGTACAGCTCGCCCGGCAGTACGGGCTCATGCTCCACGCCCACTCCGACGCCGACGCCATCGAGCGGCTGTTCCGCCAGTACCCCGACGCGAAGATCCTGTGGGCGCATTCCGGCTTCGAGCCGCCCGAGCGCGTGCGCGAGATGCTGCGCAAGCATCGCAACCTCTGGGCGGATCTCGCCTTCCGCAGCGATCAGGGCTCGGGCGGCACGGTGAGCCCCGAGTGGCGGGCGGCGTTCACGGAGTTCCCCGACCGCTTCATGGTCGGCACCGACACGTTCGTGCCGGAGCGCTGGCACTACGTGCCCGAGCACGCCGCCTTCTCGCGCGCCTGGCTCGCCGACCTGCCGGCCGATCTGGCGGAGAAGATCGCGTGGAAGAACGGCGAGGCCTTGTTCGGCGGACCCCGCCCGAAGCCGCGCTGACGAGCCGTCGCGTGCTCGGGCGATTCGCGTGCATCGCGGCCGCGGGCCTGCTCGTGACCGCGAGTGTCGCCGAGGCCTGCGAGGTCCCGGCGGGGTTCACCGCGCGCGCGCGGCTCACCTCCCAGGACGTCGTCGTGACGTTCCGCACCGTCCCGGCGGCGATCGAGATCGGGCGCCACTTCTCGGTGGAGGCGATCGTCTGCGCGACGCCGCCCACCCAGGGGCTCCGGGTGGACGCACAGATGCCCGAGCACCGCCACGGCATGAACTATCGCCCGACGGTCGCGACGACCGGCGACGGTCGCTTCGTCGCCCAGGGCCTGCTGCTCCACATGCCCGGTCGCTGGCAGCTCCTGTTCGACGTGGAGCGGGGCGGGCGGACGGAACGGCTGGCGACGGACATCCTGGTCGAATGAGCAGGCGTGCCCGGCGGCTGGCCGCCCTCGTCGTCGGGGCGGCGTGGCTCGCCGGGGCGGCCGCCAGCGCGCAGCCGGGTCTCGGCTTCGAGGCGGCGGAGATCCGCCGGATCCTGCAGCATGGCCCGTGGCCGCCGCCGGCGTCGCGGGATTCGAGCAATCGTGTCTCGGGCGATCCGACGGCGATCGCCCTTGGCCAGCGGCTGTTCTTCGAGCGCCGGCTGTCGGCCAACGGGGCCATCGCGTGTGCCACCTGTCACGTGCCCGAGCGCGCGTGGGGCGACGGCCGCCCGCGCGGGGTGGGGCTGGCGCCGCTCGACCGCAACACGCCGACCGTGCTCGACGCCGCCCTCCATCGCTGGTTCGCGTGGGACGGCCGCTCCGACAGCCTGTGGTCCCAGGGCGTGAAGGCGATCGTCGACCCCCGCGAGATGGGCGCCGGCGGGCCGCACGTCGCCGCCGTGGTGGGCGCCGATCCCACGCTGGGCTGTCTCTACGAACGCGTGTACGGGCCGCGCGCCATCGGCGACGACGAGCCGGTGCTGGTCAACGTGGGCAAGGCGCTCGCGGCGTTCCTGGAGACGGTTCGATCGGGGCGGACCCCGTTCGACGAGTTCCGGGACGCCCTGGCTCGCGGGGATCTGAGTGCGGCCGCGCGGTATCCGCTCGCGGCCCGGCGCGGCCTCAAGACCTTCGTGGGGCAGGGGAGCTGCCGCGTCTGCCACGTCGGCCCGCACTTCACCAACGGCGAGTTCCACGACGTGGGCATGCCGTTCCTCGTGGCGCCCGGTCGCGTCGACGGTGGCCGCCACGAGGGCATCAAGCGGCTGCGCGCCGACCGCTTCAACCTGCTCGGGCCCTACAGCGACGACCCCACCGGAGCCGCCGCCACCAAGACCCGGCACGTCGAGCCGCAGCACGTCAACTTCGGCCAGTTCAAGACGCCCTCGCTGCGCAACGTCGCGCTCACCGCGCCGTACATGCACGACGGGCGCCTGACCACCGTGCGCGACGTCGTCCGGCACTACTCGCGGCTCGACATGGAGCGCATCCACACCCACGGCGAGCAGCTCCTGCGCCCGCTCCGGCTGTCCGAGGCCGAGATCGACGACCTCGTCGCGTTCCTCGAGACGCTGACCGATCCGCGCGCGATGGACGGGCCGCCGCCCGCCGCTGTGCCCGGGGCCTGCGCCAACCGGGGGTAACGACGTCCCGGTCGGCTGGCGTAGAATCAGAGTCGCCGTGACACCAGTCGTTCACCGTCCGGCGCGACTGTGGGCCCTCGTGGTCGTCGTCCTGGTCCTGGGCGCGGGGCCGGGCTCGACGGTCCGCGTCGACAACTGGCACGCCAACCCGCTCGGGCCGCTGGACCTCTCCGCCGAGTGGCGTCGCTATCCCCCCGAACGCTCGTCGTTCAAGCAGCCCCCGGCGATCGTGCAGGACGATGGTCGTCGCGTCCTGCAGCTCATGACGGCCGGCGAGGCGATGCGGGTCGGCCGAGCGCTCAAGGTCGACGTGAAGGAGACGCCGTGGCTGGTCTGGGAGTGGAAAACCCTCGTGCTTCCCGCGGGGGGCGACGTCCGGAACGCCCGGCGGAACGATCAGGCGGGCCGGGTGATGGTCGTGTTCGAGGGCATGAAGGGTCTGCAGTACGTCTGGGACACCACGGCGCCCGTGGGCACGGAGGCGCGGCCGGACGAGCTCGAGCTGTTCCAGCGGGTGCTGATCGTGATCCGGTCGGGCCCGCGCGAGGTCGGCCGGTGGTTTCGCGAGCGGCGCAACGTCGACGAGGACTACCGCCGGCTGTTCGACGAGGCACCGCCGCCCATCAAGCTCGTCGGCGTCGAGAGCCACTCCAACGACACGAATACCCGCACGTCGGTGCGGTTCGGGCAGCTCCACTTCGACGCGCGCTGACTTTGGGTCTATAGTCCGGGCGATGGGACGCATCGTATTCGGTGGCGCGATGTCGCACGTGCTCGATCCCGACTACTACGACCGGGCCTGCGGGGCCCTCGGGCGGCAGTCGGTGCTGGCCGCGATGGCCGAGATCGCCCGGATGGGCGAGCGGCTCTCGGCGAAGCGCCCCGATGCGCTGATCGTGGTGGCCGACGACCATCTCAACGCGTTCTCCTTCAACTGCGTGCCGGCCCTGTGCGTGCGCATCGGCCGGCGCGTGCCGCGCATGGCCCAGGACCACGCCGAGGCGTTCGACAAGGTGCTGGACCACATGCCGACCGAGTACCCGCTGCACGAGGAGCTGGCGAACGCCATCCTCGAGCAAGGGCTGGCGTCGGGATTCGACCTGGCGCTGTCGTGGGAGGCGCCCGTCGACCATGCCTTCCTGAGCCCGGTCAACACGATGCACGGCACCCGGCCCATTGCGCCGCTGGTGCCGATCTTCGTGAACGCCTTCGTCGCGCCCCAGCCGACGGCGCGCCGCTGCTTCGCGTTCGGGCAGCACATCGCGCGGGTCGTCGCCCGCAGTCCGTGGAACGTCGGCATCATCGCCACCGGCGGCCTGTCGCACTTCCCCGAGCTGTCGCTGCCGCGGGTGGGCGAGACGGACACCGTCTTCGACCGGAAGCTCATCCACTGGATGGAGGCGGGCGAGCACGCCCCGCTGCAGGAGCTGACCGCCGACGAGCTCCACAAGAGCGGCAGTCACGAGTTCCTGAACTGGATGGTGCTCCTGGGCGCCGTCACGCCGGCCCGGGCCGACGTGCGCTACTTCGGTGAGCTGCCCCGCATCAACCTGGCCGCCGTGGAATGGCGGCTCGGATGAGCCGCTACGAGGTCAACAGCCTGCTGTACCGGCTCAAGAAGGATCCCGGCTTCCGCGAGCGCTTCACCCGGGATGCCGCCGCCGCGCTCGCCGGCGCCGACCTCACCGAGGCCGAGCGGTCGGCCTTCGTCGCGCGTGACATGCGACGGATCAACGAGCTCGGCGGCTATCTGCACCTCGTGATGTCGATCCCCGGCCTCGCCGCCCACTAGCCCGGCGCCGCGCGTGTACGAAGGCTTCCGGCGTCGACATCCTGCCGACGCATCACGTGTGGACGCACGTTTCGCGGGAGTGGGCGTTGAACGCCTATCACTGGGCGTTCATGGCCCAGCCGTACGATTTCCCGCCGGACGAGACCTACGCCGAGCTCAGCGGATTCTTCGGGAGCTGACCGCCCTCACGCCGTCTCGAACGAGAGCCGCCTGACGTTCGCCATGTTGGTGCCCTCGATGCGGATCAGCTTGGTGGGGCCGTCGCGGCGCGGCGAGTGGACGTCGCCTTCGTTGTAGACGTGGGCGTCGCCGGGCTTGAGCGGATAGCTGCGGGCGCGCCGCACCTTGCCGGCCTTGCCCTCGGCCGCCGGCTCCAGCACCGTCCAGTCGCTCATGACCGTCTCGCCCCGCGCCTGGCCGTAGATCGCCCACGAGGGGCCGTGGTCGTGCGGCGCACTCTCCTTCGCGCCCGTGTAGTTGTGCGCGAGGATGCAGAAGCCGAGCGTCGAGTCTTCGTAGAGGATCTTTCGCTCGGGCACGTCGTCGCCGAGGTGACGCGCGATGAACGCGTCGTCCTTCAGCACGTCCTGGACGACGGCGCCGACCTTCGTGCGACCGTCCGGTCCGGGCGTGGTCTCGAGGATGCGGTGGCACTCGGCGGCGAACTGTTCGAGGGTCATGGCCATGGCCGTACCTCCCTCGACAATGCTACCAGAGCGCGCGAGCCTGGTGACCGATGGCGCGAAGGTTCTGCTGCGCGGCCCGCGCGGCCGATTCGTGGGCGTACGGGCCGACCTGCACGCGCAGCACGCGCAGCACGCGCTGCTGGCTGCCGCGCACGCTGACGGACTCGATCGACACGGCCAGGTTGTGCTCGAGCAGGCGCGTGGCCAGCACGCCCGCGGCCTCGGGGTCGCTGAAGACGCCCACCTCCACCCAGTAGCCGGTGGCGGGGGTCGGCTCGATCGCCACGTCCGTGGTCGTCTCCGGCGAAGCGGGCCCGCCTGGGCGGAGCAGCTCGATCGAGCTGGCCAGGCGGCCGTGCGCGCGGGCCTCGTAGATCAGACGCACCCGCCTGTGCTTGCTGAGATCGCCGAACGCGCCCTCTTTTTCGCCGTCCGTGATCCTCGTGTCCACGTTCACCGTCACCGGAAAGGCGCGAAGACCGATCAGGCTCGAGCTGACCTGGATCGTGGCCGTGTTGGGATCGGCCTGCCACACGTAGCCGACGACCTCACCGACGAGCTGACCGTTGCGGAGCACCAGTGATGAATCGGGATCGGCCGGCCAGATGAGAGGCGACAGCAGCGCCGCCATGCCGACCAGTCCAGCGCTTCCGAGGGTCGCAACGTAGCGAAACACGCGGCGGATCATGAGCAACGGCGATACGCAAAGCAAGTACCAGATGTGGGGCCGTTCCTAAACTATCGACACAAAAGGGGCCGAGGACGTGACCGTCGTCACCTGACGGCCGCCCGATGGATATCGGGCTGGCTCGTTTTTGACCGCTCAGCGGGTGGGGCAGCCCGGGTTCAGCGGGAGGCGAGCACCTCGAAATGCTCCCAGGCCCGGAGGATCCAGTCGAGGTCGTCGGGGTGATCCTCGTAGGACAGGTCGGCGAGCTGGGGCGGGATCTCGCGATTCTGCATGGGGCCGCAGGCGCCGGTCAGGACGTCGGCCTCGACCCGAAAGATCCAGACTTCTCCGCTGCGGTCGTGCCGGACGACCCGGTAGGTCGTCGGGTTCACGAGGACGGGCGGGGGGCGTTGCTCTCGGGGCGGTCCACCACCACGGGGCGCAGGGACTGCCGGCAATCGCGATTGGAGCCGCGAACGAGGTGGACCGTGTACAGCGGCACGTTGTAGGGCCAGTAAGTGACGGTGACCTCGGTGCCACAGGTGGGGCAAACGGCGTCTCGAATTCTCGCCATGAGGCACCCACCGTAGCAGGTCTCCGGGCGAAACGATACGTGCAAATATCTCCAACAACGGCGATGATTTGCCCGGTGCTCACGCCGATCGTCGAGAGGGATTTCGATGGCTGACTACGACGTCGTGGTGGTCGGTGCAGGGAACGCGGCGATGGCGGCCGCGGTCTCGGCCCGTGAACAGGGCGCCCACCGGGTCGCCATCCTCGAAAAGGCGCCGCGAGAGCTGCGGGGCGGCAACACGCACTACAGCGGCGGCCTGCTGCGCTTCGCGTACGAGAGCGGCGAGGACCTGTTGCCGCTGGTGTCCGACGTCGAGGAGCAGGTGCCGGGGTTCCTCGCCGGGGTCGAGTCCTATGCGCCGAAGCGCTTCCGCGCCGACCTCGACCGGGTCACCGAGGGCCGGAGCGACCCGGAGCTATCGGAGATCCTGATCGGGCGCTCGTACGACACGGTGCGGTGGATGGCCAGGCAGGGCATCGCGATGGAAGCGGCCGTCTCCCTGAGCGGCGTCCGCGTGGGCAACACGATCAAGTGGTCGCCCGGCGCCGTCATCCGCGCCCGCCACGAGGGCGTGGGCCTGTCGGCGATGTGGTTCAAGGCCGCCCAGGAGCGCGGCGTCGAGATCCGCTACGGCACCAGCGCCACCCGGCTCGTGCAGGACCCCCGCGGGCGCGTCACCGGCGTGGTCACGCGGGACGGCGACGGCTTCTCGGAGATCACCGCCAAGGCGGTCGTGCTGGGCTGCGGCGGCTTCGAGGCGAATCCCGAGTGGCGCGCGCGCTACCTCGGCCGCCCGTGGGACCACGCCAAGGTCCGCGGCACGCGCTACAACACCGGCGACGGGCTGCGCATGGCGCTCGAGATCGGCGCCCTGCCGTGCGGGCAGTGGACCGGCTGCCACTCCACGCCGATCGACGCCGAGGCACCGCCGCACGGGGACCGCAAGCTCACCGACAAGACCAACCGGCTCTCCTATCCGTTCGGTGTGCTGGTCGACATCGACGGCCGGCGGTTCTTCGACGAGGGCGAGGACTTCCAGCTCTACACCTACGCCAAGCTCGGCGGGATCATCCTCAACCAGCCGCGCGGCGTCGCCTTCCAGATCTTCGACGCCAAGGTCGCGGGCCTGCTGGAGGGGCGCTACCGCACCGGCAAGCCCGCGACCGCGGACTCGCTGAAGGCGCTGGTCGAGCGGCTCCCGGTCGATCGGGGTCGGTGCCTGGAGACGCTCGAGACCTACAACGCGTCGGTCGAGCCCGGAACGTTCGATCCCACGATTCGGGACGGCCTGCGGACCAAGGGGCTGGCGCTGCCGAAGTCGAACTGGGCGCAGCGCCTCGACACCCCGCCGTTCACGGCGTGGCCGGTGACGGGCGGCATCACCTTCACGTTCGGCGGCGTGAAGGTCAACGAGCGGGCGCAGGTGCAGAACACGAGCTGGATGCCGATCCCCGGGCTCTACGCTTGCGGCGAGATGGTCGGCGGCCTGTTCCACTCGAACTACCCCGGCGGAACCGGGTTGATGTCCGGCGCGGTGTTCGGCCGCATCGCGGGCGCCCACGCGGCGGGGGCGTGAGATGCGCGCGACGACGGCGCTGCGGCGGCTCCTGCAGGGCGAGCACACGGTGGTGGCGCCCGGCGTCTACGACGGCCTGTCGGCGCGGCTCGTCCGCCGGGCGGGCTTCGCGGCGGCCTACGCGACCGGCGGCGGCATCGCGCGCAGCATGGGCTACCCCGACCTCGGCCTGCTCGGCATGACGGAGGTGATCGACCGCCTGGCCCTGATCGTGGAGCACGCCGGCGTGCCGGTGATCGCCGACGCCGACACCGGCTACGGCAACGCGCTGAACGTCCGCCGGGCGGTGCGGGCGTTCGAGCGGTCCGGCGTGGCGGCGCTGCACCTGGAGGACCAGACGTTTCCCAAGCGCTGCGGCCACCTGGACGACAAGTCCGTGGTGCCGGCCGCGGAGATGGTGCAGAAGCTGCGAGCCGCGCGCGACGCGGCGGCCGACGGCGACCTCGTGCTGATCGCCCGCACCGACGCCCTCGCGGTCGAGGGGCTGGACGCGGCCATCGAGCGCGCCCACGCCTACGCCGAGGCGGGTGCGGACGTGATCTTCGTCGAGGCGCCGGTGAGCGAGGCGCAGATCGAGACCATCGCCCGGCGCGTGCCGTTCCCCAAGCTGCTGAACATGTTCGAGGGCGGCAAGACCCCGCTGGTGCCCCTGGCCCGGCTGCACGCGCTGGGCTACCGGATCGTCATCATCCCGTCCGACCTGCAGCGTGCGGCGATCCGGGCGATGCAGGACGTGCTGGCGGCGATCACCCGCGACGGCAACAGCCGCGCGGTCGCCGAGCGGATGGCGTCGTTCACCGAGCGCGAGGCGATCGTGGGCACCGCGGACTATCTGAAGCTCGACCAGGAGGACGCGCGATGACGGCGGAGAAGATCGCGTTCATCGGACTGGGGGCGATGGGCGGCGCCATGGCGGGGCACCTGGTCAGGAACGGCTACGTCGTGACGGGCTACGACGTCAGCGCCGGGCGGGCCGAGGCCGCGGCGCGGGCCGGCGTCGCCCGGGCGGCGTCACCGGCCGAGGCCGCGCAGGGCGCCGACGTCGTGATGTCGAGCCTGCCCCATCCGGCCGCCGTGCGCGCCACCTACCTGGGGCCCGCCGGCGTCCTTTCGGCAGCGCGCGCCGGCGCGGTGCTGGTGGACCTCAGCACGATCGATCCCGATACGTGGAAGGAGGTCGCCCGCGCCGCCGAGGCCAAGGGGCTGCAGTGCCTGGACGCGCCGGTGAGCGGCGGCCCGGCGGAGGCCGGCAGCGGCAAGCTGGTCTTCCTGGTCGGCGGCGACGAGCGGGTGCTGGAGCGGTGCCGCCCGCTCTTCACCACGCTCGGCACCGAGATCCACCACGTGGGCCCGCTCGGCTCCGCCCAGGTGGTGAAGATCGTGAACAACGTCATGTCCATGGGCAACGTCGCCGTCGCGGCCGAGGCGATGGTGCTCGGGGTGAAGGCCGGCGTGGACCCGCAGCGCCTCTTCGACATCCTGTCGACGAGCGGCGGCCGGTCGCACCACTTCCTCAAGCGTTTCCCCAACGTGCTGGCCGGCGACTTCGATCCGCGCTTCAGCATCGCGCTCTCCCGCAAGGACCTGGGCCTCGCCACCCGCATGGCCGAGAGCCTCGGCGTCCCCATGCTCACGCTGTCGATCGTGCGCCAGGTCTACGAGGCGGCGGCCGCCGCCGGTCTCGACGGCCAGGACATGGCCGCCGTCACCGCGCTGTTCGAGCGCTGGGCCGGCGTGGAGGTCCGCCGCACGCCGCCGGCCTCCCGCTAAACCGCCGAAACCGCCGAAACTGTCGAAACCGTCCGGCCCCGGTCGGGCGGTCAGCCGTCCTGTAACCAGCTGATATCGCGCTCCTTCAGATCGGCATCACGCTTGCGATGCTCCTGCGTGTTCGCACGACCCGAAAGGAGCAACGGCATGGCGATGGTGGAGACGAAGGGACGGCAGGTGAACGGGCTGGACGTGGACGCGCTCCGCGACATGGTGCGCGCGATCGAGCAGGACCCCGCCAAGGGGCAGGTCGAGTTCCGGGTGCGCACGGAGTGGAAGGGCCAGACGCGCAGCCGCACGTCGGTGGAGTCCTACACGATCGGTGGGCAGGCGGTGCACCGCCATTTCGCCATCGACGCCGACGAGCCGTTCGAGCTGCTCGGCCGCAACACGGCGCCGAACCCGCAAGAGCTGCTGATGGCCGCCCTCAACGCGTGCATCACGGTCGGCTACGTGGCCGGCGCCGCGATGCACGGCATCACGCTCGAGAAGGTGGAGGTCGAGACCTCGGGCGAGCTCGACCTGCGCGGGTTCCTCGGCATCGACCCCGCCGTGCGGCCCGGCTACGACACGATCCACTACGTGGCCCGTCTCAAGGGCGACGGCACGGCGGCCCAGTTCCAGGCGATCCACGAGGCGGTGATGAAAACGTCACCCAACTACTTCAACATCTCGCGGCCGGTGTCGATCGATGCCCGGCTCATGGTGGAGTGACCGACCGAGCACGAGAGGGGGATTGAGATGAGCGCCTATTCTTACGCGGAATGCCTGCAGAACTCGTATCGGGTGAACTGGAAGATCGCCGACGTGATCGGCGGGCGTCACTTCGACGGGGCGCGCCCCTGGCTGCCGGCGCCCCTGTCGGGCGCGCGGCGGATCGGCTGTCTGACGCCGAGCGAGAAGGTCAAGCTCACGCACGTGGAGATGGGCTCCTACGCGCACCTGTTCGGCTTCGTGGAGGAGTTCATCGCGCCCAAGATGGTCTCGCTCGCCCGCGACTTCGAGCTCGACCGGCGCGAGGCCTTCGACGCCCTCACCAACTTCGCCGCCGAGGAGGTCAAGCACATGAACCTCTTCCGGGAGGTGCGGGGTTGTGTGGACGGCGCCCTCGGCTTTCCGCTCACGCTGCTCCCCGGCGCGGCCGACATCGCCCGGGCCGTGCTCGGCAAGCACACCGCGGCCGTGCTCCTGCTGACCGCGGCCATCGAGTGGCTGACCCAGCGGCATTACCTGAGCTGCTTCGAGGGGGACGAGTCCCTGGACCCGTTCACCAAGCACATCTTCAAGTCGCACTGGCTGGAGGAGTCGCAGCACGCCCGCCTGGACCACCTCGAGACGCTGCGCGCGTTCCGGGGGATGGGCCAGGCCGAGAAGGATCAGGCCGTCGACGACCTCGTCGAGCTCGTCGGCGCGGTGGACGGCCTGCTGCAGACCCAGGCGCGCATGGACGTCGACAACCTCCAGGCCTGCCTCTGGCGCCGGTTGACGATGGCGGAGCGGCAGGAGATCGAGGCCGCGGTGCTCGCCGCCAAGCGCTACACCTTCATCGAGAGCGGTGTCACCCATCCGAATTTCGTGGAGCTGTTTGGCATGGTCACCACGCCCGCCCAGCAGCACAAGGTCCAGCAGGCTCTCGCCGCCCTGCTGGCGCCGGCGGCGGTGGTCTGAGCTTCAGGGGATCGCGGAGCGTTGGGGGGTGTGGGGGCCATGTCGGGGCCCCCACTCACGTCAAGCCCAGCGCGAGGTCGCAGCGCTCGACGAGCGGCCGCATGCCGAGCGTCTCGGCCAGCGCCCGGGCCTCCCGGGTGACGGCCTCCGCCTCGGGCCCGGCGCCGCACCGGGCGTGCACCTCGCCCAGGACGTACAGCGCCCACGCCTCGTAGCCGCGCGTGCCCCGCTGGCGGCTGAGCCGTAGCGCCTCGTCGCCCAGCCGGCGCGCCTCGTCGGCGCGCCCTCCGAGCAGGCGGGCGTGGGCCAGCCAGGCCACCCACTGCGAGTGGCCGAAGAGGAACGGCAGCGCGACGGCGCGCTCCAGCGCGCGCTCGAGCAGGGCGCCGCCCTCCGCCGCCTCCCCCGACAGGGCCTGCGCGTAGCCGCGCAGCGCCGCCGCCCAGGGAAACCAGGTCGGGATGCCCCTGGCCTCGATGATCTCCAGCGCCGGTGCCAGCGCCTGCATTGCCTCGCCGGCCCGGCCCTGCACGATGGCGGTGTGCCCCAGCGCGATGCGCGCCAGTACGAAGCCGAAGGGCAGGTCGAGGGTCCGGGTGAGCGTGGCGGCCTCGCTGGCGAATCGCTCGGCCTCGGCGAACTCGCCCATCTCGGCCAGGCAGATCGCCGAGATGCTGCGCGCGTAGAGAGACGGGGGTACCGCCTGTCCGAGCCGCTCGCGCACGAGATCGCCGGCGAGCGCCTCGATCGCCTCCCCGTAGAGCGTGATGGCGCGGCGGTAGTCGCCCCGCTCGCAGCAGGCGTGGGCCAGCGGCGTGCGCGCCGAGGCCCGCAGGCCGAGGTCGCCGACCTCCTCGGCCAGCGCCAGCGCGCGCTCGCCCACCGCGAGGGCCTCGCCCGGGTCGCCGGCGAACAGGTGCGCGATCGACATGTACGTCCACACCCAGGCCAGCCGCCGCCGGTCGCCGAGCGCGGAGGCGAGCGCCTCCGCCTCGCGCAGGTAGCGCTCGATGCGCGACAGCTCGGCGAGCTGGAGCAGTACGCTGCGCGCGGCCAGCCGGATGTCGATCGCCTCGGCCAGCGTGTCGGCGTTACCGGGCAGGCGTGCCAGCGCGGCCAGCGCCTCCTCGAAGGAGGCGGCGGCCTCGCGGTTGGCCGAGCGGTCGAAGGCCTTGGCGCCGGCCCGGCGGCAGTAGCGTACCGCCGGCGCCCACAGCTCGCCGCGCGTCGCGTGGTAGGCGAGCCGCTCGACGTGCTCGTCGAGGCGGTCGCGATACAGGCCCTCCATCGCCTCCACGATGCGGGCGTGCAGCGCCCGGCGCTCGTCGGGCTTGACGCGGCCGTAGGCCACGTCCTGGGTGAGCGCGTGCTTGAAGGTGTGCTCGACCTCGGGGAACAGGCGCGTCTCGTGGAGGAACTCGGCGGCCTGCAGCCGGCGCAGGTCGGCGGCCAGCGCCGCTTCCGCCCGGCCGGTGACGGCGCGCAGCAGGGCGAAGGGCACGGTGCGGCCGATGACGGAGGCGACCTCGAGCACCTGCTTGAGCGTGTCGTCGAGCCGGTGGGTGCGATCGAGGATGACGTCCTCCACCGTGTCGGGCACGGTGACGTGGTCCAGGGAGGCGGTGAGCACCACCTGGTCGTTCGCCCGCCGCACGACGCTCTGCTCCTCCAGCGAGCGCACCAGCTCCTCGATGAAGAACGGGTTGCCCTCGGCCTTGTCGAGCACGAGGCGCTGCAGCGCGGCCGGCAGCTCCTCGACCCCGAGCAGGCCGCCGGCGATGCGCAGGCTGTCCTCGCCGGACAGGGTCGAGAGCGCGAGCGCGGTGTGAAAGGCCTGGCTCCCGAGCCCCGGCCGATAGCCCGGCCGGTACGTCATGACGATCAGCGCCCGCTTGCCGGCGATGCGGTCGGCCAGGCGGCCGATCCAGTCCTCGGTGGCCGGGTCGCACCAGTGCAGGTCCTCCAGCACGACCACGTGCGGGCGGAGCTCGGCCCCGCGCTCGAGCAGCAGGTGCGTGGCCTCCACGATCGCGGCGTGGCGCTGCCTGGGGTCCATCGTGCGTACGGTGGGATCGCCGGGATCGACCGAGAGGACGTAGCGCACGAACGCCAGCGTGCGGTCGACGTCGGCGCCGAGGCGGCGTATGGCCCGCTCGACCTTGTCGACGATCACGGGCTCCGGATCCGCGTCGTCGATGCGGCACACGCGCCGCAGCATGTCGATGACGGGATGGAACGGCATGGCGCGCCCGAAGGACAGCGCCTGGCCCTCGACCCAGGTGGCGGCGCGGCCGAGCCGCCGGCGGAACTCGTGCAGGAGCCGCGACTTGCCGATGCCGGGCTCGCCGACGATCATCACGACCTGACCCTGGCCCGCCTGGGCCAGCTCGAAGCACTCGCGCAGCAGCCGCAGCTCGCGGTCCCGGCCGACGAAGCGTGTGCGGCCGGGCTCGGCGTTGCGGACGACGCGGCAGGCCCCGCTGGCGGCCCCGGCGGCCACCAGCGGCGCCAGGTCGAAGCGTCGGGCCAGGAAGCGGCTGGCCGCCGCCGTCGCCACGACGGTCCCCGGTGATGCCACCGCCAGCAGGGCCTCGAGGGCGCCTTGCGCCTGACCCCGGGCGCCCGCGTCGACGTGGGCGACGTCGTTCTCGCGGGTCACGGGCAGGAACTCCGTGTGCAGCGCCACCGTGACCGCGGGCACGTCACCGGCCTCGCGGCGCGCGCGGGCGGCCAGCGTCCGCACCGCGAGCGCGGCGTAGGTGGCGCGCCGGGGGGCGTCTTCGTCAGGCTCGAGCCCGAACGTCGCCAGCAGCGCGTCGGGCCGCGTTTCCTCGATCCGCCCGCCGAAGCTCCGCACCTTGGCGGTGCTCTCCTCGATGGCCCGGGTCGTCTCCCAGCCCGGTGAGAGCCGCGCCCGCAAGAGCGTCACGCGGCGCGTCTCCCGCACCGCCTGGCCCGGCGGCGCGCTCGCCGCCGGCTCGACCGCCCGTGGCGTCGCCGGCGGGCGGCCGCCGCGCCGGCGCTCGGGATGGCCCCCCGGAACCAGCCCGAGCCGCTCGGCGCGGTAGCGCAGCGTGTTGCGCGGCAGCCCGAGCCGCGCCGCCGCGCGCGTGAAATTCCAGCCGGTCGCCTCGAGGACGTCGAGGAGAACGCGCCGCTCGCCCTCCGCCTCGGCGTCGGGGGCGGCGCCGGCCGCGGGCGGCGGCGCGCCGCGCTCCGCGTCCCCGACGGTGACGGCCGGCAGCCCCAGCCCGGCCGCGGTCAGCGTCGGCTCGTCCGAGAGCAGGGCCGCCCGCTCCAGCACGTTGGCCAGCTCGCGCACGTTGCCGGGCCAGGCGTACGCCAGCAGCGCCGCCCGCGCGTCCTCGGTGAGCACGCGCGTGGCGAGCCCGTAGTCCTCGCACACGCGTCCCAGGAACTCCTCGGCGAGCAGGAGGACGTCGCGACCGCGCGCCCGTAGCGGAGGCAGCAGCAGCGTGACGACAGCGAGCCGGTGATAGAGGTCGGCGCGGAAGCGTCCGTCCTGGGCGGCGGCCGCCAGATCCTCGCTCGTGGCCGCGATGATCGGCGACGTCCAGCGACTCGCTTCGCGTGGCGCCGAGCCGGCGCACCGAGCGCTCCTCGATGACCTTCAGCAGCTTGGCCTGCAGCGCCAGCGGCAGCAGCCCGACCTCGTCCAGGAAGATGGTGCCGCCGCCCGCCGTCTGGAAGAGCCCGGCCTTGGCCTGGCGCGCGTCGGTGAAGGCACCTCGCTCGTAGCCGAACAGCTCGGCTTCCAGCAACGTCTCGGGGATCGCCGCGCAGTTGACGCCCACGAACGGGCCGCCGGCGCGGCCGCCGGCGCCGTGGAGCGCGTTGGCGAGGAGGCCCTTGCCGGTGCCGGTCTCGCCCAGGATGAGGATCGGCGGCAGTCGCCGGCCGGGACTCGCAGTGCGCAGCAGCCGCGTCGCCTGCTCGCGCACGGCGGCGATCGGCGCACTCTCGCCCAGGAGCTGGGTCAGCGCGGCCATGGCCGCATCGTACCCGTAAAGACTTTTCGCTGTCGACGCGGGTCGATCGGACGGAGCGGTCGGCTCTAGCGGGGCGCGAGCTGGTGGGTGGCGGCGGCGTCGGTGAAGCGGCTCAGCCAGCAGGAGGCGTGGTAGAGGCTGTCGCGCTCACGCACCGCCGTGGTGTCGCCGGCGCGCACGCGCTCCTGGCAGCGCCCGCACCAGGCGTCGCCCTCGGGGCGCGGGGTGTCGTCGTCGCCGGTCCGCGACTCGCACTGCCACGGCGTCGTCTCTTCGGGCAGGAGCGACTTGCGCTTGCCCACCAGCACGGCCAGGCCGACGACCTGCTCGACGTTGTCGAGCAGGAACGGCTTGCGAATGTAGTCGAAGGCGCCGGCCTTGAGCAGCGCGCACGCCAGCTCCTCGTCGTCGGTGCCGCTCACCATGACCACGCTGATCGAGCCGTCGAGGGCCAGCAGGTCGCACAGTACCTCGGGGCCGGCGCGATCGGGCATGCGGATGTCGAGGACCACCGCGTCGGGGCGGGACAGCGAGGCCAGCACGAGCGCTTCGCGGCCGTTGTAGGCGCACGTCACCGAATAGCCTTGCTCTTCGAAGAAGTCCTTCAGGACGTCGGCCACCTGCGGCTCATCGTCGACGACGAGCAACGATCCGGCTGGGCTCATGGGCGTCGGTAGCTTCAACTCTTGTGCCGGACCGGGGTGCCGTCCAAGCAGCTGTTTTGACGCCGTTGTAAGGATAGGGAGAGGCGCCGGCTGGATCGTCTCTAGCCGGCCCGACTGGCCGTCCCGGCGAGAAACTGATCAGCGCAGGCCGAATCCCCGGGCCATGAAGCTGGCCACGAACACCATGACGACGACCAGCGCCAGCTCCACGTGGTTCACCTGGTAGAGAGCGCGCGCGGCCGAGGTGTCGGGCATGCCGACGCCGCGCACGGCGGCCCGCCAGCGCATGAGCGTCACCATCGGGCGGATCTCGAGGAGGACGATGACCACGAACAGCGCCATCTTCAGCCAGAACAGCTGGGAGGCGAGGTAGAAGGCGGTGCCCTTCTCCAGCCCGGCGAACGCGCGCAGCAGCCCGGTGACGAGCCAGAGCGCAGCCGCGATGCCCCACACGGTATCGGCGGCGAAGAGGCGCTGCAGGCCCGGCCGATCGAGAGGGCCCTTCAGCGCCCGCCCGCGCAGGAAGACGCTCGGCAGTCCCACCGCCAGCGCGAGCAGGTGAAGCGCGGAGACGATCGCCGCCAGCACGAGCGTATTTTAACCTCCCGGCGCGCTCGCCCGGCCGGCTACGCGGCCTCGCGCTCGACGCGCTCCTGGCACTCGCGGCAGGTCGTGACCTCAGGGATCGCCGCCAGCCGCTGTCGCCCGATCGGGTCCTTGCACACCTCGCACACGCCGTAGGTCCCCCGCGCCAGCAACTCCAGCGCGCGCGTGAGCCGGTTGATCCGCTCGGTCAGCCGCTCGCGATACGCCAGGCCCATGTCCTGACGCTCGCTGGCCTGGGCCTCGTCCCCCTCGTCGGCGGTGGCGCCGCGCGACGCGCCGTTGTCCTCGGCGGGCGACACGCCCACGCGCCGGAGCGCGTCGATCGCCGCGTCGCGATCACGCACGATCCGCTCGCGGACGTCGGTGTCCTGGGGGGGCGTGTTCACCGGCTCGCTCGTCTGCCGCGCAGGCGGAAGCTTCGTCATCAGGCGTTGATCCTCCTCGGACATAGACGTTCGAACGCCGGAGGGGGATTCAGCGGACGGCGGGCCAGACACTCGACGCCGGCGACGCGTGCACAAACGACAACCGATCAGGCCAGCGCCTGGCGGACCTCGGCGAGACGCGCGAGCGAGGCGAGCACGTACGGCTGCTCGTCGGTGACGTGGCGCACGATGACGTCGGTGTAGCCGAGCGCGCCGAGTGCGCGGAACCGCTCGGCGACCTCGTCCGCCGTGCCGATGACGAGGGCGGAGGGATCGAAGCCGCGGTAGCCGGCCTTCACGATCGCGCCGGTGGCGGCCTCGGCGTCGGCGCGCGAGTCGGCGACGTAGATGTCGCGCCGGATGGCGACGGCCGTCGGCGTGCGGCCGTGGGCGGCGCAGCGCTCGCGGTAGTGGCGCATCTGCTCGCGCGCCTGGGCCAGCGTGGCGCCGGGCGCGGCCAGGAAGCCGTCGCCCAGCCGGGCGGCCCGGTCGATGGCGGGCGGCGCGCTGGCGCCGATCCAGACCTCGACGGGCTCGGCCGGCCTCAGCGCGACGCGCGCGGCCCGGAGGCTGAATCGCCCACTGGCGCTCACGACCTCGCCGGCGAGGAGCCGCCGCACGATGTCCAGCGACTGCTCGAACGCCGAGGTCCGCGTCTTCAGCGTCGCGCCCATCGCCGCGAACTGCGCCTCGTCGTCGCCGAGGCCGACCTGCACGATGAACCGCCCGGCCGCGAGCGCGGCCAGCGTGCCGACCTGCTCGGCGAGCAGCACCGGGTTCCACAGCGGCAGCAGGAACAGACAGCCCGCCGGCGCGTCGCCCCACTCGGCGAGCATGCGGGCGGTGATCGGCACGTTCTGGTAGTACGGCGCCGGCGTGGCGTGATGATCGCCGACGAAGAGCGAGTCGAGGCCCGCGCGGCGCGCCGCCGCCGCGCGCTCGACCATCCAGCGCGCGCCCTCGCGCGGATCGCGGACCTTGCGGGCACTGGCTTCCGACACCCCGACGCGCATCACGGCACCAGCTTGAGCAGCGGCTCGAGGTTGCGGGGATCGGGCGCGAGCGTGCCGACGCCGTGGCGGCGGTAGAGGTCGACGACCGCCTCGTTGACCGGCGTGGCCACGCCCGCCGTGCGGCCCTCGGCGACGACGTAGCCGTTGAGATAGTCGATCTCGGTGCGCCGGCCGCGCATCACGTCCTGCAGCAGCGAGGGCCGGCCGCCGGCCCGCGACTGGGCGTCGCGGCTGATGTCGGCCTCGACCTCGGCGAGACCGTGACCGGCGACGGCGTCGACGAAGCGCTGGGCCGCGATGCCCCAGATCGGCTCGACCTCGAAGCCCCGCGCGCGCCCCACGCTGATGACCTCGGCCCCGAGGTACACGGCCAGCCGCCGCGGGCCGGGCTCGACCCGCACCTCGGCGGTGCCGAAGCCGCTGAGGCCGGCGATCGGGTTGGCCATGCAGTTCAGCGCGAGCTTCGACCACCGCTCGCCCCACAGGTTCCTCGTGACCGTGGTCGGCGCCACCACGCTGAGCGCGTCGGCCAGCGCGCGCGCCCGGGGCGTCTCCCGCCCGTCGTGCTCGCCGATCTTGAAGCCGGCGCTGCCGGCGTCGGTGCGCATCGCGTGGCCGGCCTCGTACATGCCGGCGGCGATCAGGATCACGCAGCCCAGCGTGCGCTCGCGCCCGGCCACCGCGGCCACGCGCTCGTCGTTGATCCCATTCTGAAAGTCCACCACGACCCCGTGCGGCCGGACCAGGTGGGCGGTGCCCAGCGCGGTGGCCCACTCGGTGTCGTAGGACTTCACGGCGACGAAGACCGCGTCGAAGGGCTTCACGATGCGCTGGACCTCGTGCAGGTGCAGCGCCGTCACGGGGATGACGTGGTCGCCGCAGGTGCCCGACAGGCGCAGGCCCTGGCGCTTGAGCGTCTCGACGTGCTGCGGCCACTGGTCGATCAGCGTCACATCGTGCCCGGCCCGCGTGAGGAGTCCTCCGACGACACAGCCGATCGCCCCCGCGCCGACGATGCCGATACGCATGCTCATGGGGGTGGAGCCTACCGCGATGTCCCGTGTATTGACAACCGGGGCTCGCCGACTCGTGGCACTATAGGGCCGCCGTGATCGACTGGTCAGGCATCTTTCATATTCTGGCGACGCCGTTCACCGACGACGGTGCGCTCGACGTCGACGGGCTGCCGCGTCTGGTCGAGGCCGTGCTGGCCACCGGGGTGAGCGGGATCACCATCCTGGGCATCGCCGGCGAGGCGCATCGCCTCACCGACGAGGAGCGCCGCCGGGTGGTGGAGGACGTGGTGAAGGCGGTGGGCGGCTACGTGCCAGTCGTGGTCGGCGTGTCGGCGTCGGGGACCCACCTGGCCGCCGGCTTCGCCGCGATGGCGCGCGAGCACGGCGCCGACGCGGTCATGGTGGCGCCCCCGGCCGGCGCCCGCAATCTCGACGCGGTCGCCGAGTACTACCAGGCGGTGGCGCGCGCGGCGCAACGCCCGCTCGTGTTGCAAGACGAGCCGGTGACGACCGGCGTCGTGATGCCGGCGCCGTTCCTCGCGCGCCTGGTCGACGAGGTGCCGACGGTCGAGGCGGTCAAGCTCGAGGAGGCACCCACGCCGCCCAAGATCACGCGCCTGGGCGCGCTGGCGTCGCGCCGGGTGGCCGTCTTCGGCGGGCTGGGCGGCGTGTACTTCTTCGAGGAGCTCTCGCGCGGTGCCGACGGCGCCATGACCGGCTTCCCGTACCCCGAGGCCTTGCGGGCGATCCGCGAGCACTTCGTGGCGGGCCGCCGCGACGAGGCGCGCTCGCTCTTCTACCACTGGCTGCCGCTCATCCGCTTCGAGAGCCAACCCGGCAGCGTGCCGGGCACTTCGCTGGCGATCCGCAAGGAGATCCTGCGCCGCCGCGGTTGGCTCCGCTCGGCGTACGTGCGTCACCCGGCCGCCGCGCCGGACGCCGCGACGCTCGAGGAGCTGTCCGAGGTCCAGGCCGCCGTCGTCCCCGGCTAGCGTGACCGCCGCGCCCGCGACCGGCGCCACCCGACTCGTCGACGCGCTCGCCACCGCCGGCGTCCGGCGGATCTTCGCGCTCTCCGGCAACCAGATCCTCTCGGTCTTCGACGCGACGCTCGGGCGCGACGTCGCGCTCGTGCACACCCGCCACGAGGCCGCGGCCGTCCACATGGCCGATGCCTGGGGCCGGCTCACCGAGCAGCCCGGTGTGGCGCTCGTGACCGCGGGCCCCGGCCACCTCAACGCGATCTCGGCGCTCTACGGCGCGCGCATGGCCGAGTCCCCGGTGCTCCTGCTGTCCGGCGCCAGCCCGCGCAGCCAGCGCGGGCGGGGCGCGTTCCAGGAGCTGGACCAGGTGGCGGCGGCAAGGCCGGTGGTGAAGGCGGCGTGGTCACTCGACGATCCCGCGCGTGTCGGCGACGACGTGGCGCACGCCCTGGCGCTGGCGACGAGCGGCCGCCCGGGGCCGGTGCACCTGAGCCTGCCGGGCGACGTCCTGGAGGCCGCCGCGCCCGCCGTCGCGCCCGCGCCACCCGCGCGGCCGGCGCCGGCGGCGGTCGCCGAGCGCGACGCGCTGGCGATCGTCGCCCTGCTCGCCGAGGCCAAGCGCCCGCTGATCCTCACCGGCCCCGCGCTCGGCCGCGGGCCGCGTCGCGCCGCCGTGCAGCGCCTGGTCGAGGCGACGGGGGCGCCGGCCCTGGCGATCGAGAGCCCGCGGGGCGTCAACGATCCCTGGCTGCGCGGCGCCACCGCGCTGCTCGGCGAGGCCGACCTCGTGCTGCTGCTCGGCAAGCCGCTCGATTTCTCGCTGCGCTTCGGCCAGGCGTTCGCGCGCGACTGCCGCGTCGTCGCGCTCGATCCCGAGCCGGCGCCGCCGGCCGAGCGCGTGACCCTGGCACTGACCGCCGACCCGACGGCGTCGGTGGCGCGGCTGCTGGCGGCCGCGTCCACGCGCGCGTGGCCGGAGACGTCGTGGCGTGACGAGGTGGAATCGGCGCGGCGGGCGGCGCCGGCGGCGTGGGAGGAGGCGCGGCGCTCGACGCGGGCGCCCCTGCATCCGCTGCGCGTGTGCGCGGCGCTGGCGCCCCACGTCGAGGCGGGCGCCGTCCTCGTGGCCGACGGCGGCGAGTTCGGCCAGTGGGTGCAAGCGGGGCTGGAGCCGCGCGAGCGGCTCATCAACGGGCTGAGCGGCTCCATCGGCAGCGCGCTGCCCATGGCGATCGCCGCCCGGCTGGCGTGTCCCGACCGCGCGGTGCTGGCCGTGATGGGCGACGGCACTTTCGGCTTCCACGCCTTCGAGCTCGACACCGCGCTGCGGTGCGGGGCGCCCATCGTCGTGGTCGTCGGCAACGACGCCCGCTGGAACGCCGAGCACACGCTGCAGCTCCGTCACTACGGCGCCGAGCGCGCGATCGGCTGTGACTTGCTGCCCTCGCGCTACGACCGCGTGGCCGAGGCGCTGGGCGGCCACGGCGAGCTGGTCGAGCGCGCCGCCGACCTCGAGCCGGCGCTGGCCCGCGCACTGGCCGCGGGCCGGCCGGCGGTGGTCAACGTGGTGATCGACGGGCTGCCGGCGCCGACCTTCGGGAGCGGCGCCGGCCACTGACGGCACGCAGGTGAGCGCATGGGCCAGATGATGTCGCAGCCGCTGCGTCTGTCGCGGCGCCATCGAAAGATCGCCGGGGTGTGCGGCGGGCTCGCCGAGTGGCTCGGCTGGGACCCGACGGTGGTCCGCGTCCTCTATATCCTGGTCTCGGTGCTGTCGGCGGCGTTCCCCGGGATCCTCGTCTACATCATTCTCTGGCTCGTCGTGCCGCGGGCGCCGAAGGAGAGTCCACACTCCACGGAGGGAAGACCATGAGCCTCAGCAGTCGCTACCTGTTCTCCGCCGCGATGGACGTGACCGCCGACCGCGAGACACTGTTCCACGAGGTCTACGACACCGAGCACGTGCCGCTCATCCTGACCGTGCCCGGCGTCATCGCCGCCACCCGCTTCGAGGCGCAGCCGCTCACGATGATGCTCGGCGGCGAGCGCAAGACCATGGACCCCCAGGGTGCCCCCCGCTTCCACGCCCTCTACGAGCTCGAGAGCCCCGAGGTCCTGCTGTCCCCGGCGTGGGCCAAGGCCGTGGAGGAAGGCCGCTGGCCCGCCCAGGTCCGCCCGCACACGATGAACCGTCGCCACCTCCTCATGCGGCGGATGACCCCCTAGTCCGGAGTCTTCCTGAGCGACGTCGCGTGAGCCGCTCCGCTCGCGGCCCGACCGGTGCCTCCCGGACGTCTGCCCGTGAATCGACTACAATACGCGGTGCCGCGGGCCCGGATGACCGGGCCGGCCGCGAGGAGCTCAAGCGTGCGAGCGAACAAGCTGAAGGAGATCTGGGCGAAGGGCGAGGCGGTGGTGAACGGGTGGCTGTCGATTCCGAGCGCGTTCTCCGCCGAGGTGATGTCGCATCAAGGCTTCGACGCCCTGACGATCGACATGCAGCACGGCGTCGTCGACTACCAGGTGGCGGTCACGATGCTCCAGGGCATCTCCACCACCGGGGTGGTGCCGCTGGCGCGGGTGCCGTGGAGCGACCCGGCCCGGATCATGAAGATCCTCGACGCCGGAGCCTACGGGGTCATCTGCCCGATGATCAACACGCGCGCGGAGGCCGAGGCGCTGGTGGCCGCGTGCAGGTACTATCCGGCCGGCTACCGCTCGTGGGGGCCGGTGCGCGCCTCGATCTACGCCGGCAGCGACTACACGCCCAAGAACGCCAACGACACGATCCTCGTCATCCCGATGATCGAGACGGCCCAGGCCGTGAAGAACATCGACGACATCCTGAGCGTGCCGGGCATCGACGCCGTGTACGTCGGCCCGGCCGACCTGTCGATCACCCTCGGCTGCACGCCCAAGCTCGACCAGACGGAGGCGCCGGTGGTCGAGGCCCAGCAGCGGATCTACGAGGCCTGCAAGCGTCACAACGTGGTCGCCGGCATCCACTGCGGCGGGGCGCCATACGCGCTGAAGATGATCGCCGCCGGCTACCAGTTCGTCACGCTCGCCAGCGACGGACGGTTCCTGGCCGCCCGCGCCGCCGACGAGGTGGCCGCCGTGCGCAAGACGGGCGTCAGCGCCGGCAAGCTGCCGGCTTATTAGGATGGGGGCCCCGACATGGCCCCCATACCCCGGGCGCTCGGGCCGCCCCGGCGGAGCCGTGGCGGCCCTCGATCTCGGGGTCGGGCCAGGGGCCCCGACATGGCCCCCATACCCCCGGCGGCTCGGACCGCCCTGGCGGAGCCGTGGCGGCCCTCGACGTCGGGCGTCCGGCGGGGGGGCCCTCAGGGCGGTCGATTCCGTTGAAGTTCGACGAGTCCTTGCGGGCGCGAGCGACCTCGCACCTGGCCGGTTTCACGCGCCGGACCCACGCGCCCGCCGAGCGGCGGCCGGCCGCGGTGGCGCTCGTGCTGCTGCCCGACGCCGAGGGGCGGGCGTGCTTCCTGCTGACCCGGCGGGCGGCGCGGCTGCGCGCGCACGCGCGCCAGTGGGCGCTGCCCGGCGGGCGCATCGAGCCGGGCGAGAGCGCCGAGGACGCGGCGCGCCGTGAGCTGGCCGAGGAGGTCGGGCTCACGCTCGGCGCCGACGCGGTGCTGGGCGTGCTGGATGACTATCCGACGCGCTCGGGGTTCGTCATCACGCCGGTCGTGGTGTGGGGCGAGGAGGCCGGCGAGCTCACGCCGAATCCGGAGGAGGTCATGCGCGTGTACCACGTGCCGCTCGACGATCTCGAGGGGCCCGAGGTCCCGATCCTGATCTCGATCCCCGAGAGCGAGCGGCCGGTGATCCAGCTACCGATCCTGTCCACGCTGATCCACGCGCCGACCGCGGCCGTGATCTACCAGATGCGCGAGGTCGTCGTGCACGGTCGCGCGACGCGCGTGGACCATTTCGAGCAGCCCGTGTGGGCCTGGCGATAGACAGGCCGGGCGATGCCTAGAGGGAGACGGCGATGCGGTCATTGACGGGACAGGTCGCGATCGTGACGGGGGGCGGCACCGGCATCGGTGAATCGGCGGCGAGGATGCTGGCGGCTGAGGGCGCCCAGGTCGTGATGTGCGGCCGCCGGCCGGCGCCGGTCGACGCCGTGGCGCGCTCGATCGAGAAGGACGGCGGCCTCTGCGCGGCCCGGGCGGTCGATCTCGAGGATGCGGACGCCGCCGCCGACTTCGTGCGCTGGACCCTGGAGCGCTTCGGCCGCGTGGACGTCCTCGTCAACAACGCCGGCCACTCCAGCCACGCTCGCTCCGTCCGCTGGGTCGGCCGGAAAGAGTGGGACAGCGTGATGGCCGTCAATCTCACCGCCGTGCAGGTGCTCACCCAGGCGGTGCTCCCCGGCATGATCGAGCGCAAGACCGGCACGATCGTCACCGTCAGCTCGCTCGCCGCGCTCAAGGCCGGGCTGATCGGCGGCGCGCCGTACGGCGCGGCCAAGGCGGCGGTGCGCAACCTCATGCAGCACGTGCACAACACCCTGCGCAACCAGGGCATCCGCGCCACGACCATCATGCCGGCCGAGGTCGACACGCCCATCCTCGACAAGCGCCCACTGAACCCCGACGCGGGGGCGCGGGCCACGATGATGCAGGCCGAAGACGTGGCCCGGGCGATCTTGCTGTGCGTCACGCTGCCGCCGCGGACCGTGATCGAGGAGATCGTCATGAGCCCCACCATCCTGCGCGACCAGAGCAAGGATCTCGCGGTGGCGGCCCGGGCGGGCGCGCCCGAGGGAGCCGTGTGATGGACCGCTTCACGCTCATCGATGACGAGCGCGTCGCCGAGATCCCGGCCCGGATCGTCGGCGCCCGCGTGCGGCTCGATCCCGCCGCGTTCAAGGACGCCCTGGGCTGGGAGGTGCACGACGGGCTGCTCTGCAGCGATGCCATGTGCATCCCGGTCGCCGACGAGGCCGCGCTCGTGAGCGGCGAGGGCATCGACCTCGAGGGCTTCGCGCGCACGCTCGATCGCGCGCTGGCGGTGGACGTCGGCGAGCATGCGGCGTTCCTGGGCGGCTCCGCCCGGGAGCGGGGCCAGGCGCTGGCCTCTCAGCACGCGCCAGACTTCACGCTGCCCGACCTGGATGGGCGTCCGCACGCGCTGGCCGAGCAGCGCGGCAAGAAGATCCTGCTCGTCGCCTGGGCCTCGTGGTGAGGGTGCCGGCTCGACCTGCCGGTCTGGCAGGCGCTGCACCAGGAGCTGCGCGACCGCAACTTCACGGTGATCACGGTCGCGCTCGACAAAACCCCGGACGACGCGCGTCCGTGGATCGAGGCGGCGGCGCCGACCCATCCGACGCTGATCGACACGCGCCACGTGCTGGCCGACCTCTACAACGTCGTCAACGTGCCCACCATCGTCTGGATCGACGAGCGCGGACGCATCGTGCGCCCCAACGACGTAGCCTTCGGCGCCGACACCTTCAAGCACCTCACCGGCCTTTCGTCGGCGCGGCATCTCGGCGCGCTGCGCGCCTGGGTGCGCGGTGAGGGCCCTGCGCTGAGCGCCGAGGAGGTGCGTCGCCACCAGCCGCTGCCGAGCGAGGCCGATCAGCAGGCGCGCGCCGAGTTCGGGCTGGGCCAGTGGCTGTGGGCGCAGGGACGGACGGCGGCGGCCGAGCGCCACTTCGCGCGCGGCGGCGAGCTGGCCCCGCACGACTTCACGATCCGCCGCGGCACCATGCCGATGCGGGGGATCGATTCGATGGGGCCGCAGTTCCGCGAGATGCGGCAAACCTGGGTCGGCGCCGGCCAGCCGTACTACCGGCCGCTGCCTGATACGGCCGGGGAGCCGTGAGCGTTGAGGCCGGCTCGGCGGCCGTGGCAGGACGAGGCGAGGCCGGCTCGGTGGCCGAGGCGAGCCCGTCAATCGAGATGAGCCGGTAAATCGAGACAAGGGGGACCTCACGCATGGGCATGCTCGACGGCAAGACGGCGCTGGTGACCGGCGCCGGACGGGGTATCGGTAAGGGCATCGCGATCGCGCTGGCGGCGGCCGGCGCCAAGGTCGTCGTCAACGACCTGGGCGCCACGCTCGACGGCGCCGGTGGTGAGCAGGGCCCGGCCGACGTGGTGGTGAACGAGATCCGCAAGGCCGGCGGCACCGCCGAGGCCAACTACGGCTCGGTGGCCGACTTCGCCCAGGGCACGGCGATGGTCGAGCAGGTCGCGAAGGCGTGGGGCCGCATCGACATCCTCGTGCACGTGGCCGGCATCCTGCGCGACCGGATGATCTTCAACATGGCCGAGTCCGAGTGGGACGCCGTCATCGGCGTCCACCTCAAGGGCGCCTTCAACACCATGCGCGCTGCGTCGATCCGAATGCGCGAGCAGAAGGCCGGACGCATCATCAGCATGTCCTCGGTGTCGGCGCTGGGCGCGCCCGGGCAGCCGAACTACGCGGCGGCCAAGGCCGGCATCGTCGGCCTCACGTGGTCCACCGCCAACGCGATGGCCAAGTACGGCGTGACCTGCAACGCGATCATGCCGAGCGGCGCCACCCGCATGATCGACTCCACCCCGCGGGGCCGCGAGGTGTTCGAGGCGACCGGCAAGTGGCCGAGCGAGCAGGCGGTGGGCACCGAGCGCGATCCCGACAACGTGGCGCCGCTGGTCGTCTTTCTCTCCAGCGACGGGGCCGCCCACGTCAACGGGCAGGTCTTCCACTCGTTCGGCTACGGCTACACGGTGCTCTCGCACCCGCAGGCGACTCGCCGGCTGGAGGGCAACCGCCGCCTGACGCCGGAGGAGGTGGGGGGCCTGTTCAAGGACACGATCGGCGGCCACCTCAAGGCGCCGATGGGCACCGGCTTCGGACGGACCCTCAACGAGCGTCCGGCGAGCGAGTGGAGGGATCTGGGCAACGGTGTCCGGGCCTGGAAGTCGCCGTGGGAGGAGGCGTGAGCGGCGTCCTCCTCGTCTGCCACGCCAACACCTGCCGCAGCGTGATGGCTCATGCCCTGCTCGAGCGGATGCTCGCCGAGCAGGGCCTGAGCGACCGCGTTCGCGTGCGCTCGGCCGGCGTGTCGCCCTACGCCCGGGACGGCATGCTGACCTCGCTCGACGCCCGCCTCGTCCTCAAGGAGATCGGGATCCGGCTCGAGGAAGACACCATCGTTTCCACGGACCTCAAGATCCATCGCGACCTCGTCGGCGAAGCCGCGGTGGTGGTCACGATGACGATCGAGCAGAAGCGGCTGGTCGCCGCGCTGGTTGCCGACGGGCCGCCGACGCTCACGCTGCGGGAGCTGGCCGGCGAGAGCGGGGACATCGGCGACCCGGTCGGGCAGGGCGAGGACACCTATCGTGCCTGCCGGGACGAGATCGCCCGCTGTCTGGACAAGGGATTCCAGGATCTGCTGGGTCGGATGGGAACGCCCCCGGCGTAGCCGGTCGGCGTAGAATCGACCCACCATGAGGCGCCACGGCCGCCTCTCCCGCAAATACCTGGTGATCCTGGTGGGGCTCGTCACCGGAGCCCTGCTCGCCAGCGGCGCCGTGGAAATCTACTCGTCGTACAACGAGAACAAGGCCGCCCTGGTCGCCCTCCAGCGCGAGAAGGCCAGCGGGGCCGCCTCCCGGATCGAGACCTTCGTGCGGGAGATCGAGCGCCAGCTCGTCTGGACGACCCAACCGCTGCTGGTCCCGACCGCCTCGGCGGCGATCGAGCAGCGCCGCATCGACGCGGTCCGCCTCCAGCGCCAGGTGCTGCCCATCACGGAGGTCAGCCACCTCGACGCCAGCGGGCGCGAGCAGCTCCGGGTGTCGCGCCTGGCCATGGACGTGGTCGGCAGCCAGACCGACTACTCCGGCGATCCGAAGTTCCGGGTGGCCAAGAGCGGCCGTACGTACTTTGGTCCCGTCTACTTCCGCAAGGAGTCCGAGCCGTACATGACCATCGCCATGCCGCAGGCCGGCGGCGGCGTCACCGTGGCCGAAGTGAACCTCAAGTTCATCTGGGACGTCGTCTCCCAGATCAAGGTCGGCAACGCCGGCCTCGCCTACGTCGTGGACGGCGGGGGCGCGCTAATCGCGCATCCCGACATCAGCCTGGTGCTGCAGAAGACCAGCCTGGCCGGGCTCGAGCAGGTGAAGACCGCGCTGGCCAACGTCCCCGGCGACACCGAGGTCACGATCGCCAGGGACCTCAAGGGCCGGGAGGCCCTGACCTCGCACGCCAAGATCGCCTCGCTCGGGTGGATCGTGTTCGTCGAGCAGCCGCTGGGGGAGGCGTTCGAGGCGCTTCGCGCCTCGGCCTACCGCACCGCGCTGCTGGTGGCATTCGGCATCGTGCTGGCGATCGTGGTCAGCGCGGTGCTGGCGCGCCGCCTGGCCAAGCCGATCCAGGCGCTGCAGATGAGCGCGGCCAAGATCGGCGCCGGCGAGCTGGACCACCAGATCACGATCCAGACGGGCGACGAGCTGGAGGCGCTGGCCGACGAGTTCAATCGGATGACCGGGCGGCTGCGCGAGTCGTACGCCACGCTGGAGCAGCGGGTCGAGGACCGCACGCGCGAGCTGAGCGAGTCGCTGGAGCAGCAGACGGCGACGGCGCAGATCCTGGGCGTCATCAGCAGCTCGCCGACCGACCTCCAGCCAGTGATGGAAGCGCTCGTCGAGAGCGCCGCGCGCCTGTGCGAGGCGCAGAACGCCCAGATCTTTCGGGTCGAGGGGGACTCGATGCGTCTCGTCGCCCGCTGCGGTCCCGTGCGGTCGACGCTGGAGGCGGGCCAGGCGCGGCCGCTGACGCGCGGCTCCGTCTCCGGACGGGCGATTGTGGACCGGACCACTCTCCATATCCCCGACCTGCTCGGACAGACCGATCGCGAGTACCCGGACATCGCCGCGGCCATCCGGCGCGAGGGCATCCGGACGACCGTCGGCATCCCGCTGCTCCGGGAAGGCGCGCCGATCGGCTCGATCACCGCGTTTCGCACCGATGTGCGTCCCTTCACTGACAAGCAGATCGCGCTCCTACAGACCTTTGCCGACCAGGCGGTCATCGCCATCGAGAACGTGCGGCTGTTCAAGGAGCTGGAGGAGAAGAACCGGACGATCACCGAGGCGCTCGACCAGCAGACGGCGACCGGCGAGATCTTGAAAGCCATCTCGGGCTCCCCGACCGACGTCCAGCCGGTCTTCGACACGATCGTGCACAGCGCCGCGCGACTCCTGGACGGACACTCGGCGAACGTGATCCTGGTGGTCGGGGACGAGGTGCACCTGGCGGCTTTGACCTCGATGAACGCGACCGCCGACGCCGAGACGCGGGCCACGTTCCCGGCTCCGATGGCGGCGGCCGGCGTGGCCAGCCACGTGGCCCGGACCCGACGCCCCCAGATCGTCGCCGACATCGAGACTGATCCCCTGGTCACCGACCGACTCCGGCGGACGGCGCCGCTGCGGGGCTTCCGCAGCATGCTGTGCGTGCCGATGCTTCGCCACGACCAGGCCATCGGGCTCATCACCGTCACGCGCCGGTTGCCCGGCGCCTTCAGCGAGGACGAGGTCTCGCTGCTGCAGACCTTCGCCGACCAGGCGGTCATCGCCATCGAGAACGTCCGCCTGTTCCAAGAGCTGCAGGCCCGCACCGCCGACCTCACGCGCTCGGTCGGTGAGCTGGAGGCGCTGAGCGAGGTCGGTCGCGCCATCTCCTCGACGCTGGATCTAGAGACCGTGCTGGCCACGATCGTGTCGCGCGCCAACGAGCTGGCCGAGACCGACGGCGGAGCCATCTACGAATTCGACGAGGGAACCCGGGTCTTCCGCCTCCGGGCCACCGACCGCTTCCCCGAGGAGTTCGTGGCGGCCCTGCGCGCGACGCCACTGGTCTACGGCGAGGGGGCGGTTGGGCGCGCCGCCGCCGCGCGCGCGCCGGTCCAGGTTGCCGACGTCACCGACACCGACGCCTACGCCAGCCGGGTCCGCGACGTGCTGGTGCGTTCCGGCTACCGTTCGCTGCTGGCGGTGCCGCTCGTCAGCGAGGACGAGGTCGTCGGGGCCCTCGTCGTCAACCGCCGCGCGCCGGGGGAGTTCCCGGCGCGCACGGTCGAGCTGCTGCGCACGTTCGCCAGCCAGTCCGCCCTGGCCATCCAGAACGCGCGGTTGTTCCGCGAGATCGAGGACAAGAGCCGCGAGCTCGAGGTCGCCAACCAGCACAAGGACGAGTTCCTGGCCAGCATGTCGCACGAGCTGCGGACGCCGCTCAACGCGATCATCGGCTTCTCGGAGGTCATGATCGAGCGGATGTTCGGCGACGTGAACGCCAAGCAGGAGGAGTACCTCAACGACATCCTCTCCTCCGGCCGCCACCTGCTCTCGCTCATCAACGACATCCTCGACCTCGCCAAGATCGAGGCCGGCCGCATGGAGCTGGAGCCCGGCGACTTCCACCTGCCGCAGGCCATCGACAACGCGCTCATCCTCGTCCGCGAGCGGGCGCTGCGGCGCGGCATCGCGCTCGACCGGTGGATCGACCCGCGCCTGGGCGAGATCAAGGGCGACGAGCGCAAGATCAAGCAGGTGCTCCTGAATCTGCTGTCGAATGCGGTGAAGTTCACGCCGGAGGGCGGGCGCATCGACGTGCGGGCGGCGCTGGCCGACGGGTTCGCCGAGATCTCGGTCGCCGACACCGGCGTGGGTATCGCGCCCGACGACCACGAGGCCGTGTTCGAGGAGTTCCGTCAAGTCGGCACCGACTACGCGCGCAAGCACGAGGGGACCGGGCTGGGCCTGGCCCTCGCCCGGCGGTTCGTCGATCTGCACGGTGGCAAGATCTGGGTCAAGAGTGAGATCGGTCGGGGCTCGACGTTCACCTTTACCATCCCGGTGACACCATGGCAGGCGAGCTGATCCTGGTCGTCGAAGACAATGAGAAGAACCGCAAGCTGGTGCGGGACGTCCTGACCGTCAAGGGCTACCGGCTGCTCGAAACCGAGACCGGCGAGGATGGCGTGCGGCTGGCCCGCGAGCAGCACCCCGCGCTGATCCTGATGGACATCCAGCTGCCGGGCATCAACGGGATCGAGGCGCTGCGGCGCCTGCGCGCCGACCCGGCCACGGCGTCCATCCCGGTCGTCGCGGTGACGGCCTCGGCCATGACGCACGATCGGCAGAAGATCATGGCGGCTGGCTTCGACGGTTACCAGGCCAAGCCGATCAGCGTGCGGCCGTTCCTGGAGCTAGTGCGCCAGGTGCTCGACCGGCCGGCCCGGAGCGGGGCGTGAGCGCACCCGGGCGCGTGCTGGTGGTCGACGACACGCCGGTCAACCTCAAGCTCCTGGCCGATCTGCTCACGGCCAAGGGCTACGCCGTCGTCACCGCCACCTCCGGCGCCGAGGCGCTGGCGAAGATCGAGACCGACGCGCTCGATCTCGTCCTGCTCGACGTGATGATGCCGGGCATGAGCGGCTACGAGGTGTGCCGGAAGATCCGCGACAACCCGGCCACCGCGATGCTGCCGGTGGTGATGGTCACCGCGCTCGATCCGGCCCAGGAGCGCGTGAAGGGCATCGACGCCGGCGCCGACGACTTCCTCAGCAAGCCCATCCACCAGCCCGAGCTGCTGGCGCGCGTGCGCTCGCTGTTGCGGGTGAAGAGCCTGTGGGACCAGGTGGCCGAGCTGAACCGCACGCTCGAGGGCCGGGTGGCCGAGCAGGTCGCCCAGCTCGAGCGGCTGGGACGCCTCAAGCGCTTCTTCTCGCCCCAGCTCGCCGAGGCGATCGTCGACGGCGGCGCCGAGGACCCGCTGCGCAGCCACCGGCGCGACATCACGGTCGTGTTCCTCGACCTGCGCGGCTTCACGGCGTTCGCCGAGACCTCGGAGCCGGAGGAGGTCATGGGGGTGCTGCGCGAGTATCACGCCGCCATGGGCCAGCATCATCCTCGAGCACGAGGGCACGCTGGAGCGGTTCACCGGCGACGGCATGATGATCTTCTTCAACGACCCCACGCCGGTGCCGAACCCGGCCGAGCGGGCGGTGCGGATGGCGCTGGCCATGCGCGCCCGGGTGGACGAGCTGATGCGCGGGTGGCGCAAGCGCGGCTACGAGCTGGACTTCGGCGTCGGCGTCGCCCAGGGCTACGCGACGCTCGGCGCCATCGGCTTCGAGGGCCGGTGGGACTACGGCGCCATCGGGACCGTCACCAACCTGGCCGCGCGGCTGTGCGGCGAGGCCCAGCCCGGCCAGATCCTCGTGTCCCGCCGCCTCCACGGTGCGCTCGAGGAGCTGATCGAGGCCGAGCCGGTCGGCGAGATGGTGCTCAAGGGCTTCTCGCGCCCGGTCAGCGTCTACAACGTCACCGCGCTGAAGTCCGCCTGAGCAGCCCCACCTCCACGAACACGCCGTAGTGATCCGACGGCCACAGCACGCCGCCGTCCGGGCGCGGCCGCGGCGTGTTGAGCACGACCCGCCCCGACACGGCGCTGGCGGTGACCCCGTCGCCGGCCCGCAGGAAGACGTAGTCGACGCGCCGGAACACGGTGGGCGACGGCGCCTCGATGCGCTGCCACACGGTCAGGCCGGGAGTCGTCGGGTTGGCGGCGCGGAAGACGTCGACGAACCCGTGGTCCAGGAAGGCGGCCAGCCCGGGTGCCGTCTCGCCGATGTTGAGGTCGCCCATCACCACGGCCGGGTGACCGCCCGGATGCTGCCGGGCCACCTCGGCCACCCGGCGGGTCTGGCAGTCGTCGCGGGAGGTGTGGGTCGAGAAGAACGCGACGGCGCCGGCCGGCGTGTCGACGTCGGCCCGCACGACGACGCGGGGGTCGAGCCAGCGCCGGCAGCGCGGCAGGTCGTAGACCTCGGTGGCGGTGATGGGGAAGCGGCTGAGGATCGCCGGGCCCTCCACGAAGCCGAGCGCCCCGGTGATCAACCGGCCGAGCAGGCGCAGCGGGAACACGCGCTCGGTCGCGCGGGCGTGGACGTGGGCGAAGCCCAGGGCGTGGGCGATGCGGGCGGCGACGTCGCCGTGCCGGCGGGTGACCGGAGACTCCTGCAGGGCCACGACGTCGGGGTCGAGGGCGGCCAGGTCCTCGATGATCATGGCCAGGCGACGCTCGAGGTGGAGGTCGTCGCCGGTGAAGTCCGACCACGGCCCGCCGTGCAGGAGGTTGAAGGTCACGAGCCGGAGCGGGCGGTCCTCGGCACTCACCGGGGTGGGGCCCGCGGTGATCAGGAGGCCCAGGAGAAGACCGAGCAGCCGGAGCATCGTGCCCGCCGGCGCGGGCGCCAGGACTTAGGTGAGCGGGTACCGGAACGGCGGCCAGCCGTCGCCCTTGATGGGCGCCGGGGTGTAGGGCGCGGCCTTCGCCGTCGCCGTCCCCGCCGCCCTCGCTGCCGGCTTCTTCGCCTTGGCGCTGCTGCTCTTCTTCGCCGCTGCCGCGGTGGGCTTGGCGGCGGTCTTCTTCTGCTTCGCGGCGGTCTTCTTCTTCGGTGCGCGCTTTTTCATGGACGCGCATCGTACCCCACGCGTCGGCGAGTGGTCAACCGGGCGCTCTCCCCGTGTGCGTCCCGGTTCCTTGACTCACGTCCGGCCGGCCACCTACAGTGGTCGAGGGTCGATTCCTTCACGGAGGGCGTCATGGGTTTTCTTGACTTCGTCAAGAAGCAGTTCATCGACATCATCCAGTGGACGGA
Source organism: uncultured Candidatus Rokubacteria bacterium (assembly GCA_963743355.1). Taxonomy (GTDB): domain Bacteria; phylum Methylomirabilota; class Methylomirabilia; order Rokubacteriales; family CSP1-6; genus AR5. Next base: position 229,024 of record CAVUPM010000001.1, on the reverse strand, counting down.
GGACGGTGACGAGGTCCTCGCCTGGCGCTTCCCCATGCGCGACATGGAGATCCAGCAGGGCGCCCAGCTCACCGTGCGGGAGACCCAGGCCGCCCTGTTCGTGCACCAGGGCAAGCCGGCCGATCTCTTCGGGCCCGGCCAGCACACGATCAAGACGCAGAACATCCCGCTGTTCACCGACCTCGCCAACTGGGACAAGCTCTTCGAGTCGCCGTTCAAGAGCGACGTGTACTTCGTCTCGACGCGCCTGCGGCTGAATCAGAAGTGGGGGACCTCGAACCCCATCACCATCCGTGACCGCGAGTTCGGCGCCGTGCGGGTGCGCGCCTTCGGCATCTACACGTTCCGCATCGCGGCACCGCGCGTCTTCTACCAGACGGTCTCCGGCAGCCGCGACACCTACGCGATCGGCGACATCGAGGGGCAGCTGCGCAACTCGGTGGTGGCGGTGCTGACCGACCACTTCGCCGAGAGCAGCATCCCGTTCCTCGACATGGCGGCCAACCAGGTGGAGCTCGGCGCGGCGGTGGCCGACAAGCTGCGGCCGATGTTCGCCGACCTCGGCCTGTCGCTGGAGGGCTTCCAGGTCCAGAACGTCTCGCTGCCCGAGGAGCTGCAGAAGCGTCTCGACGAGCGCATCGGCATGGGCGTGGTCGGTGACATGGGCCGCTACACTCAGTTCCAGACCGCGCAGTCCATCCCGGTGGCCGCGGCCAACGAGGGCGGGGTGGCGGGGGCCGGCGCCGGTCTGGGCGCGGGCATCGCGATGGGGCAGGCGATGGGACAGGCCATGAGCCAGGCCGCCGGGGGCCAGCCGCCCCCGGCGCCGGGAGGCCCGGCGGCGCCCGCGGGGCGCGTGGGTCCCGCCGGACCGGCCCCCGGAGCGTGCGTGCGCTGCGCCAAGCCGGTCCCGTCCGGCGCGCGCTTCTGCCCCGACTGCGGCGCCGCCCAGGCGCTGACCTGCGCGCGCTGCACCACGCGCCTCGACAAGCCCAGCAAGTTCTGCCCCGAGTGCGGAGCCCCCCAAGCCTGACCAGAACGCGGTCCACCAGCTGCCCGTCCTGCGGGGCGCCGGTCACCTTCACCTCCGCGCAGTCCCTGCTCGCCGTCTGCGGCTCCTGCCGCGCCACGCTCCTGCGCCGCGATCTCGACGTCGAGCAGATCGGCACCATGGCCGCGCTCCTCGACGACGCCACCCCGTTGCAGCTCGGCGCCGAGGGCGCTTGGCGCGGCACCCACTTCGCGGTGGTCGGCCGGCTGCAGGTGCGCTGGGAGGGCGGGCGCTGGAACGAGTGGTACTGCGTGTTCGACGACGGCCGCGGTGGCTGGCTCGGCGAGGCGGCGGGTGAGTACGCGGTGTCGTTCGAGACGACCGTGCCGGAGCCACTGCCGGACTTCGAGCGCCTGCGCCCGGGCGTGCGCGTGACGCTCGGGGGGATCGTCTACGAGGTGAGCGACGTTCGCGAGGCCGAGGTGATCGGCGGCGAGGGCGAGCTGCCGTTCCGCGTCGACGCCGGCTGGAAGGCCGCCGCCGCCGATCTGCGCACGCCGACCACGCGCTTCGCCACGCTCGATTACAGCGACGGGCCGCCGCGGCTGTACACGGGCGAGGTCGTGGAGCGCGCGGCGCTGGGCCTGCGCGGCCTGCGCGAGCTCGACGGGTGGCGCTGACGCCGCCGGCCCCGCCCGCCGTCACCGCGCTCGCCTGCGCCGGCTGCGGCGCCGCGCTGCAGATCCGGGTGCCCGGCCGCTCGCTCGTCGTCGCCTGCGGCGCCTGCGGGGCGCTGCTCGACGCCCAGCACCCCGATCATCGCCTCCTCGAGCGCTACGCGGCCAGGCGAGCCGTCGAGCCGAGGATCCCGCTCGGCACCCGCGGCACGCTCAAGGGCGAGACGTGGGAGGTCATCGGCTACGTGACGCGGCGCACGCGGATCGCCGAGGCGACGTACACCTGGTTCGAGCACCTGCTCTACAACCCGAGCGGGGGGTTCCGGTGGCTCGTGGAGTACGGCGGCCACTGGACGCTCACCAAGACGGCCGCGGCGGCGCCGACGACGCGGGCCGATCAGGAGGCGGAGTACCTCGGCGAGCGCTATCGCCACTTCCAGACCGCCCAGGCGGAGATCGCGGGCGTCATCGGCGAGCTGCCGTGGCAGGCGCGGGTCGGGGAGACGACGGTCGTCGAGGACTACGTCAACCCGCCCCTGATCCTGTCGTGCGAGCGGACGAAGGAGGAGACGACGTGGTCGATCGGTGAGCACGTGGACGGCGCCGCGGTCTGGAAGGCCTTCGCGCTGCCGGGCGCGCCGCCCGAGCGGGTGGGCGTCGGCGCCGTGCAGCCGTCGCCGTTCACGCCGCACTCGAGGACGATGCTGCTCCTGCTCGCCGCCTTCCTCGGCACGGCGCTGCTCGTCCACCTCGTCTTCCTGATCGTCACCCAGCAGCGCCTCGTGCTCGACACCACCTGGGAGTACCACCCGCGCGCGCCGGCGACGGCCAGCGTCGAGAGCGCGCCGTTCATGGTGACCGGTCGCGCCTCGAATCTGATGGTCGAGATCTCGTCGACGCTGTCGCAGAGCTGGACGTACTTCACGCTGACGCTGGTCGACGAGGCCACCGGCGACGCCCGCACCTTCGGCCGCGAGGTGTCGTACTACTTCGGGCGCGACAGCGACGGCGCCTGGACCGAGGGCGCGCCGTGGGACCGGGCCTGGCTGCCGTCGGTGCCGGCCGGACGCTACCTCCTGCTCGTGGAGCCGGAGGGGCCGGGCCCGCTCAACTACCGCGTGCGGCTGACGCGCGACGTGCCGCGGCCGCTGTGGCTGTGGCTGGCGGTGGGCCTGCTGGTGGTGCCGCCCCTGATCTTCTGGTGGCGGCAGTGGCGGTTCGAGCAGCGCCGCTGGGAGGAGAGCGATCACCCGCGCTCCGGCGGCAGCGCCGGGGGCGACGATTGACGAAGGCCTACGGCGTCTTCGCCGCGGTCGTGCTGGCCTCGCTGGTCTGGATCCACTTCACCGGCTGGAGTCCGAGCAACGTGACCGAGGACAAGGGCGTGCCCCGGTCGGTCCGCGACAACCCCGGATCGTACCGCCCGGCCTACGGGACCCGACCTTACACAGGAGCGAAATGATGACGATCCCCGAGTTCCACTGGGTGCCGATGGTCGCCGCGCTGGTCTACGCCACGCTCGGCCTGGCCATCTTCGCGCTGGCCTTCGTCGTGGTCGACCGGCTCACGCCGTACCACCTGTGGAAGGAGATCATCGACGAGAAGAACGCGGCGCTGGCGATCGTGGTCGGCTCGGTCGCCATCGGCATCTCGATCATCGTGTCCTCCGCGATCCGCTGAGCCGGCACCGGCCCCCGCATGTCGTACGCGATCTACGTCACCGTCCTCGTCGTCGCCACCTGCGGGCTCGTCTACGAGCTGGTGGCGGGGCCGCCGCCTCGCTACGTGCTCGGCGACTCGGTCACGCAGTTCTCCACCGTCATCGGGGTGTACCTGTTCGCCCTGGGCGTCGGCTCATTCCTCTCGCGCTACGTGCAGCGCGGGCTGGCCGCGCGCTTCGTCGAGCTCGAGCTGGCGGTGGCGCTGGTCGGCGGCTGGTCGGCGCCGCTGCTGTTCCTCGCCTTCGGCCAGACGCCGCATCTTCCGGGCCGTCCTCTACGGCCTCGTGGTCGTGGTCGGCACGCTGGTCGGCCTCGAGATCCCGCTGCTGCTGCGCATCCTGCGTGACCGGCTCGAGTTCAAGGAGCTGGTCGCCCAGGTGCTGACGCTTCGACTACCTCGGCGCGCTGGTCGCCTCGCTGCTGTTCCCGCTCCTGCTGGTCCCGCGCCTCGGGCTGGTGCGCACCTCGCTGCTGTTCGGCCTCGCCAACGCCGCCGTCGGGCTGTGGTCGACGTGGATCTTCCGCCGCGAGCTGGCCGCGCCCGGGTTCCTGCGGGCCTTCGCGCGTGGCCGCGATCGTGTGCCTGGGCGGCGGCGCGCTCGCCGCCGAGCGGATCACCGACGTGGTCGGAGGACGGCCTGTACGCCGACGACGTCATCCTCGCCCGCACCTCGCCGTACCAGCGCATCGTGCTCACGCGCGCGGGCGACGACCTCCAGCTGTTCCTGAACGGCAACCTGCAGTTCTCCTCGCGCGGACGAGTACCGCTACCACGAGGCGCTGGTCCACCCGGCGATGGCCTCGCGCCCGAGCCCACGGCGCGTGCTGGTCCTCGGCGGCGGCGACGGCCTGGCCGTGCGCGAGATCCTGAAGTACGCCGCGGTCGAGCGCGTCACGCTGGTCGACCTCGACCCCGAGATGACGCGGCTGTTCGCCGACAATCCGCTGCTGGCCGCGGCTGAACGGCGGCGCGCTGCGCGATCCGCGCGTGCGCGTCGTCAACGACGACGCCTTCGTCTGGCTGGCCGACGCGCGGCGAGCCGTTCGACGTGGTGATCGTCGACTTCCCCGACCCCCACAACTTCTCGCTCGGCAAGCTCTACACGCGCACGTTCTACCGCGTGCTGCGCGCGCGATTGGCGCCGGGCGGGCTGGTCGGCGTGCAGGCACCTCGCCGCTGTTCGCGCGCCGCTCGTTCTGGTGCATCGTCGAGACGATGCGCAGCGCGCGGGCTGCGCCGTGCGGCCCTACCACGCCTGCGTCCCGTCGTTCGGCGAGTGGGGCTTCGTGCTGGCGGGGGCGACGACGTGCGAGCCGCCACGCGCGTACCCGCCCGGGCTGCGCTTCCTCGACCGCGAGGCCACGCCCGCGCTGTTCGCGTTCCCGCCCGACATGGCGCCGGTGCCGGTCGAGGTCAACCGCCTCGACAACCAGGTGCTCGTGCGGTACTACGAGGCCGAGTGGCAGCGGATGTGAGGGGGGCGGTGACGCGTCGCGAGCTGCTGGCCGGCGCGGCGCTACTCGCGACAGGGGGATGCCGTGCGAGCTCGGCCGCGCCGCTCGAGGGTGGCTTCGTCGGCGCCGGGCATCATCTCGGCCACCTGCTGCGCGAGCCGGAGCGGCTGCCGCCGCCGGCGTCGACCGAGCGCGCGGGTGTGGTCATCGTCGGCGGCGGTGTCGCGGGTCTGACGGCCGCCTGGCACCTCGCCCGGCGCGGGGTGAGGGACCTCGTGGTGCTCGAGCTGGAGGACGCGCCCGGCGGCAACGCGCGGGCAGGCGCGTCGGCCGTCACCGCGTACCCGTGGGGCGCGCACTACCTGCCGTTGCCCGGGCCCGAGGCCCGCGGCGTGCGCGCGCTGCTGCGCGAGCTGGGTGTCATCGAGGCGTTCGATCGGACGGGTCATCCCGTCTACGACGAGCGCCACCTCTGCCACGCGCCGCAGGAACGCGTGTTCCACCACGGCCGCTGGCACGACGGGCTCTTTCCGTGGGCGGGCGCCACCGCCGAGGATCGCGCGCAGCTCGACGCGCTTCGGCGTGCGCTGGACGGCTACCGACGCTGGCGCGATGCCGCCGGGCGGCGGGCCTTCGCCATGCCGCGCGCGGCCGGCGCCCCCGGCGCCTTCCGCGAGCTCGACCGGATGTCGATGGCCGCGTTGCTCGCCGCCCGCGGCGTCACCTCGCCGCGCCTGCGCTGGTGGGTCGACTACGCCTGCCGCGACGACTACGGCACCGACCTGGCCGGAACCTCCGCCTGGGCCGGCGTCCACTACTTCGCGGCGCGCGACCACGACCCGGAGTACGGCGACGTCGTGCTCACGTGGCCCGAGGGCAACGGCTGGCTCACGCGCCGGCTGGCCGAGCCGGTGGCCGATCGGATCCGGCTGGGCCAGGTCGTGATCAACGTCGAGCCGGCGGGCGATCGCGTCGCCGTCGACGTCCACGACGCCGCGGCCGCGCGCACGGGCCGCCTGCTGGCCCGCGAGGTCGTGCTCGCGTGCCCGCTGTTCGTCGCGGCGCGTCTGTACCGGCCGTGGCGTGAGCGGCCGCCGGCCTTCGCGCACGCGTTCCGCTACGCGCCGTGGCTGGTCGCCAACCTCCACCTCGATCGGCTGCCGGGCGGCGCCGCGGGCGCGCCCGTCGCCTGGGACAACGTGCTCTACGACAGCGCCGGCCTCGGCTACGTCGTGGCGACGCACCAGTCGCTGCGCACGCACGCCGGCCCGACGGTGCTGACCTACTACCGCCCGTTGTCCGGCGGCGATCCGGCCGCCGCGCGGCGCGAGCTGCTGGAGGCGTCGTGGGCGACGCTGCGCGACGGCGTCCTGCGCGACCTCGGGCGGCCGCACCCCGAGCTGGCGCGCGAGGTCCGGCGGCTCGACGTCATGCGCTACGGCCACGCCATGGTGCGACCGGAGGTGGGGTTCGTCTGCGGGGAGGCGCTGGCGAGGGCCGGCGCCGCGCTGGCGGGGCCCGTGCACCTGGCCCACGCGGATCTGTCCGGATTCTCGCTGTTCGAGGAGGCGTTCGAGTGGGGCAGCCGCGCGGCGGCCCGCATCCTGGCCCGACGGCCACGATTCACTTGACGCTCGGCCCACGCGCCCCTTACGGTCGATGAATGCCGCGCTCGTCCGACGACGACGACGACGCCCCCCGCTGGGAATTGCCGGTCTGGGAGGAGGAGCCGCCGTCACACTCGCCGTCCGAGACCGTCCCGCGCTGGGAGCCTGAGCCCAACGTCCCGCGCTGGCAGCCCCGGCGCGGTCCGGCCGCGAGCACGCGCGTCGGCGCGCGCATCGACACCGGGGCGGCGCCCCCCCGCGGCGTTCCGCCTCCGAAGACCTCGCCCCTCGCTCGACCGTTCGTCTGGTGGGCGGCCCATCCGTGGATCGTCGTGTGGGTGCTCGTGGTCCTGACGCCGGCCGCGGTCCTCCTGCTGCGCGCGCTGGACGAGTCGGGGCTCGAGATCCTCGTGCGGCCGGTGGCGTGGACGCTCGTCGCGCTCTTCGTCGTCACGCTGGCGCTCGCGATGGTGGCGAGCGCGCGGCGCTCGGTCAGTCGCCTGGCGTTCGGGAGTGTCGCCGCGCTGGCCGCGCTCGGAACGCTGCTGTGGCCGGTGACCCAGGTGACCCTCGGCCGCGCCGCCTGCCCGGCGCGGGCCGGCGGCGATCTCGGCGCGCCCGTCGCCAGCGGCGCACTGGCGGCCTGGCGGTTCGGCGCTGGCGGTGACGGGCGCTGGCAGAGCGGCCGGGCTGACAGCGCCTGGATCGGTCGGTCACGCGCCGTCAGCCTGCTCGACTACGAGCTCGTGGACACCGGGTGCTGGGAGCGGGTGGCCCCGATCGACGCCACCCGCACATGGCACGAGTTCCGGGTGACGATCCAGGCCGGCGGGCCGGCGGCCCTCGCGAAGAGCGTCGTGGTCCACACGGCGGTGGGCACCGACGGCTGGAAGATCACCGCCATCGAGGGCCCCCTCCCCTAAGATAGCAGCGCGGCTTTCCGATGACCGACTTCGCCGATGTCGAGCAGTTCGCACGCGAGCACGCCGCCTGCGGAGGCCTGACCCCCAACGCCCAATCGCGCCCGGGCGCCGGCGGCGGCTACCTGCTGACGATCACCTGCGCCTGCGGTGCGATGCACGATCGTTGGGTGACGGCCGAGGAGGCGAGCCAGCCGCTGCCCCCTCCGTCGCGGGAACCGGCGCCGGCATCGACTCCCGCTCCAGCGCCGACGCCCGTGGCCGCGTGGCCGGCCCGGCCGCCGGCGCCGCACCCGCCGCGGGTGGAGGTGCCCCTGCAGCCGGCGCGGCGCGCGTCGCGGGGCCGCGCCGCCTGGCTGATCCTGGCGCTGCTCGTCGCGCTCGGCGGCGGCGCCGCCGTCTACCTGACCGGCGTGCCGGTCGAGCTGAACGGCGGGCTGGGCGAGTTGACCGGCAGGCTCGGCGAGCTCACCGGCGGGCTGGGCCAGCTGACCGGCAGGCTCGGCGAGCTGACCAACGTGCTGGGACAGCGCCCCGTCGAGTCGTCCGCTCCGACCACCCCACCACCGGCCGCACCGCCGGTCCCGTCGCCGGAAGCGCGGCGGCGGGCCGCGCTCGACGAGATCGTGAAGTTGCTGCGCCAGCTCGAGGTCGACACGACCCCGAGCATGTCGTTGAACGACTACGCCAGCCACGTGGCCACCACCCGCGTGACGGTCGAGCGGCTGGTGACCGAGGCCCCGGAGCCGGCTCGGGAGCCGGCGCGCGACGTGCTGGAGGTCTACCGGCTGGCGGGCGTCGCCTGGCGCGCACGCACGCTCGACGACCGGCAGGAGTGGGAGCGGGTGGGGCGAGATCCGGCCATCGATCTCTGCCCCGCCGTCAAGCGCGCCGCGGACGCGGTCGCCGCGGCCGCGAACGCTTCACGCGCGCGGGCGCGCGGCGTGGCCGTCGGCGCGGCCCTGCGGCCGTTGTGGGAGTGCGCGGCCGAGAAGACCGCCGCGCTCGATCGGACCCCGCTCGGCGGCTGACGCCGGCCAGCCGCGCCAGCGGCTCGCCCGTCAACCGGGTGAGGATCCACTCGCGCTTCAGATCCGCGCCCAGCCGGCGGTAGAAGCGGATGGCCGGCCGGTTCCAGTCGAGCACCGACCACTCCAGGCGACCGCAGCCGCGCCGCACCGCGATCCGCGCCAGCGCGCGCAGCAGGGCGAGCCCCGCGCCCCGGCCGCGCGCCTCGGGCAGCACGAACAGGTCCTCGAGCCAGAGCGTGGGGCGGGCGAGGAAGGTGGAGTAGGTGAACGTGTAGAGCGCCAGCCCGATCGGGCGGCCGCCGCGCCGGCAGATCAGCGTCTCGAAGTGCCGGCGCCGCCCGAAGCCGTGTCGGCGGATGGCGCCGGGGGTCGTCTGCTGCGGCAGGCGCTCGTAGTCGGCGAGGCCGCGGATCAGCGCGGTGATGGTGGCCGTGTCGCGCGCGGTCCCCGGCCGGATGGTGAGCGTGGCCCGCGGCACGCTCAGGGCCGGTGGGTGAATCGCGGCGTCGAGGCGTGGCACGGCTTGGCCGGGCGGCGGCCGAGCGCCGGGGGGGCTTGCTCAGACGCAAGACCGAGGAGCGCCCCGGGTTCCCCGGGGCGTGACGAGTGTTGGGGGGCTTGGGGGCCATGGCGGGGCCCCCATGATGATCGGGCGGCCATGGCGGGGCCCCTCACTCAGAGAGCCGCGACGGCGAGGAGCAGCTCGGTGTAGGCGCGGGCGCCGGCGCGCACGTTGTCGAGCGAGATCCGCTCGTCGTTGCCGTGGATCCGCATGAACCCGTCCTCGTCGAGCACGAACGGGCTCCAGCCGTAGCCGTGCAGCCCCAGGCCGCGGAAGACCCAGTTGTCGGTGAACCCGACCATGATGGAGGGGGCCACGACGGTGCCCGGCGCGCGGCGGCGCATCGCGTCGGCCAGCGCCTTGTAGAGCTCGGTGTCGGGCGGCGACATGTTGGGGAGCTTCGGCTCCCGCACGGTGGTGACCTCGATACAGTCGTCGGCGATCACGCCGCGCACCCAGGCGAGGATCTCCTGCGGGTCGTCGCCGGCCAGCATGCGGCAGTCGATGTCGGCGGTGGCCTCGGGCGGGATCACGTTGAGCTTCTCGCTGCCCCGCAGCATGTTGACCGCGAACGTGGTCCGCACGGTGGCGGCGCGGTAGCGGTCGGCCAGGAAGCGGGCCCGGAAGGCCGGCGCGCGCAGCGCGCGCTCGAGGTCGTCGTAGCCGTCGCCCTCGGCGGCCGGCAGCACCTCGGCGACCCGGCGGAAGTACTCCTGGACCTCCGGCAGCACGCGCGTCGGCCGCTCGGCCGCGAGCAGGCGGTCGAGCGCGCGCACGAGGCGGTGCGGCGCCGTCTCGGGCCACGGCATCGAGCCGTGACCGGGCTCGCCGCGCGCCGTGAGCTTGAGCGGCAGCCCCGTCTTTTCCGAGATCACGATGACCCCCAGCGGCGCGCGATAGCCGGCGTTGTGCTCGATGCCGGCGAGCTCGGAGAGCGCGTACTCGGCGCCGGCCAGCCACGACCGCCGCTGCGCCGCCACGAAGCGGGCGCCGTACGCGCTGCCCGCCTCCTCGTCGGCCGTGGCCAGGAGGATCAGGTCGCGCTTGAGGGGGACCCGGGCCCGCTTCAGGGCCAGCACGGCGGCGAGCTGCACGATCCCGGTCGACTTCATGTCGAGCGCGCCGCGGCCGTACAGGTAGCCGTCCTTGATCACGCCGCCGAACGGATCGACCGACCAGTAGCGCCGGTCGGCGTAGACCACGTCGATGTGGTGGTGCAGCACGATCCCACCGAGCGACCCGTCGCCGGCCAGCTTCGCGACCAGGTTGGCGCGCCCCGGCGCCGACTCGGCGATCTCGCTGGGAATGTCGTGGGCCGCCAGCACCTCGGCCAGGAACCGCGCGCCGTCCGTCTCGTTGCCGGGGGGATTCGTCGTGTCGATCGCGAGGTACCGTCGCAGCAGCTCCACCGTCTCGTCGCCCAGCGCGCTCCAGTCGATCCCGCCCACGCTCATCTGGCCTCCCCCGGCTCGTCGACGACCCGCGACACGCGCCCGGTGATTCTAGCGCTCGGCTCGCCCACGTGCACGTGGGCGCCGGTGGCGACGCCGGCGCGGGCGGCCCGGAACGCCAGGAACGGGATACCGCTCGCGCGCAGGTGCTCCATGACCGCGCGCCCCTCGGCGCTGTCGGGGTGCACGGCGACGTCGAGCGCGTTGCGATGGTCGAAGCCAAGGCGGTCGTGGATCGCCGTCTGGCCGACCGCGCTGATCGGCAGCGGATGACCGAAGCGTGCGGTGAAGAAGCGCTCGAGCCCGGGCAGGGACGCCAGCGACCATCGTCCGCGGCCCGCGAAGCGGATCAGCGACGGGCGCTCCTGCGTCTCCCCCGGCGCGGGTGGCGGCAACGCCGCGAGCTCCCGGGCGGCCTCCGCCTCGGCCACCAGCGTCTCGGCCTCGCGGATCGCCGCCCGCGTCCGCTCGGCCGCTTCGCGAGCCTGGCCCAGCGCGCGCTCGGCGGCGTCGAGATCGGCGCGGGCGATCAGGCCCTCGGCGAGGAGCGCGCGCCGGCGCTCGGCGGCGGCGGCGGCGCGCGCCGCCGCCGCCTCGTGCAGCGGCAGCAGCGCGTCCAGGCTCTCGCGATAGCGGCGGGCGGCCTCGGCCTGCGCGGCCCGCACGGCCTCGAGATCCTCCGCCGCGGCCGGCGCCCTCGCCGCGGGCGCCGCGCCGGCCAGCCCGAGCGCCGCCAGCAGGAGCGCGACGATCGCGCGACGGGCGATCACGGGCCGGGCTCCACGCGGAGCGTCGCCGACATCGTGTGGCGCTCGCCGGGCGGCAGCGTCACGGCGTCGTCGGCCGCGTTGGCGGTCTCCACGCAGATCATGCGATGCCAGTCGTCGGGCTCGAGGTCGGCGATCTCCCGGGCCCTGGTCGCCCACGGGTTCCAGACGACGGTCGTCGCCGAGCCCGTCTTGTCGACGACGAGCCGGCGTCCGAGGGCGCGGTCGTCGACCACACAGCGGGCCCGAGTGCCGAGGAATACGCGGTCGGTCTCGCCGGTGAGGCGCAGCGGCTCGCCGGCGTGCTGCTTGCGCGTGAAGGCGTCGACCTTGTCGATGTACGTCGTGTGCTCGAGGCCGGTGACGGCGACCGTGCGGATGTCGCCGACCGACAGGTACGTGTGCAGCGCCGCCTCGAACGTGAAGGGCGCCGGCGAGGTGTTGACGACCTCGAGCGCCAGGTGCAGGTCGTCACCCACCGTCACGCGATAGCGCAGGCTGAACGCCGCCGGCCACAGCCGCCGCGTCGCCTCGTCATCCTCCAGCGCCAGCTCGAGGACGACGGCGCCCGCGGCTCCGGGACCGCTGGTCACCAGCCGCCAGGGGTGCGAGCGGGCGAAGCCGTGCATCGGGGCCTGCCGGTCGATCGCGTGGGGGCCGAACCAGGGGAAGATCAGCGGGACGCCGCCGCGGATCGCCTTGCCGGGGGCGTAGGCCGCCCGCGTCGACAGGAAGAGCACGGGGGCGGCGCCGTGCGGCTGCCACCGGGTGAGGTGCCCGCCCTGCAGGTACAGCTCGGCGTCGGCGCGCGCGCCCCTGACGCGCGCGCGGGGCAGTCCCCCGGCTCCGGCCTCCACGACGACGAGCTCTGCCACGGGCGTTTCTTGACCTCCGTCCGTCTCCACGCGCAGAGTACCGCAGGATGAACACCGACGCGGATCTCCCGCTGCTGCTGCCCGACAACGTCGTGTTCACGTGCCAGCAGTCGGGCGCGTGCTGCCGGAGCGACTGGCTGATCGGCGTGGACGACGCCGCCCACGCGCGGCTGCGCGACGTCGCGTGGGAGCGCCACGACCCGGCGCTCGGCGCCGGCGACAAGTTCGTCCCGCTGCCGTTTCCGCTGCCGGGCGGCGAGCGCCTCACGTTCGCCCGCCGCCCGATCGGAAGCTGCGTCTTCCTCACCGAGGATGCGCGGTGCGGGATCCATCGGCACCTCGGCGCCGCCGCCAAGCCCCAGGTGTGCCGGGAGTTCCCGTACCACTTCGTGCAGACGCCGGACGGCGTCGCCGTCGGCGTGTCGTTCGCCTGCACCGCGGTACGCGCGCATCACGGCGCCACGCTGCCGGCCCAGCGCGACGAGGTGCGGGAAGTCCTGGCCGGCAGCACGCGCGTCGAACGCCTGCCGGAGGCGCTCACGCTCTTCGGCTCGATCGACGTCGGCTGGGAGGACTATCGGCCGATCGAGGCGGCACTGCTCGAGCTCCTCGCGCACGGCGAGCGCCCGCTGCCGGTGGCGCTGCTGGCCGGCAGCGCGCTGCTGAGCCTGTGCATCGGGCTCACCCAGATCGAGGCGCGCGCGCGGCGGGCCGGCCAGCCACCGCCGGCCACGCTCGCCGGCGGTCTGGCCGAGCTGAAGGCCGAGGGCTATCGGCGGCTGCTCGACATCGCGGCCGGCGCCCGCTATCCACGGCGGCCGTCGCTCACGTACCTGGCGCCGCCCTACACCTGGCTGCAGTGCTCGCGAGGACGGCTCTCGCGGGCCGCGCTGCTGCTGAGCCTCTATCGCAACTATCTCCGGTTCCGCCGCGGCCGCGGCCGGCTGCCCGACGCCATCACCGGCGGCGCGCCGTTCGAGCTCGAGGCCGTGCTGCGCGTGCGCTTCGACGCCGGCGCGCCCGGGGTCGACGCGTTCCTGCGCAAGTACTGGAGCCACGTGATCTTCCGCAAGACGCTCACGCCGATGCACGGGATCTTCCGCGGCTACCAGACGCTGCTCGCGCTCTACTCGTTCCTGAAGCTCGCCGCCCGGCTGCACGCCTGGCGGGCCGGCCGGCCGGCCGCGGGGCTGGCCGACGTCAAGGAGGGGGTCCGGCTGGTCGAACGGGCCTTCGTCCTCCACGCTCGCTACACCGACCTGTTCAAGCTCACCCCCCTGGTGACGGTGCTGGCGGATCGCCTCTACCAGCAGCCCTCGTTCGTGCGCACGGCGGCGCTCGAAGCTGGAGGGCCGGAGTAGGGCGGTGTTTCGTAGGAGATGGGGGGCCTCGATAGGCCTGTGGTTTTCTTGACTTGGCTCGAAGCGAACCGCTAGGCTCGGGTGTACGTCTGCCAGTCCTCGGCGAACCCGCCGAACGTCCGACAGCCCTGGCTCAGGGGGCGCGTCTCCGGGATAGGGAGCTCGACGCATGGCCAAGCTCGACGCCTTTTTCAAGTTGATGTTCGACACGGGTGCCTCGGACCTGCACATCGTGTCGGGGCAGCCCCCCATCCTGCGCGTGCACGGCGAGCTGGAGCGCGTGAAGTACGACCCGCTCGACGATGAGAACCTCCGCCAGATGCTGTACGAGATCGCCCCCGAGCAGAAGATCAAGACGTTCGAGGAGACGGGCGACGTCGACTTCGGCTACGAGATCCCCAACGTCGCCCGGTTCCGCGCGAACTACTTCATGCAGAAGTACGGCTGCGGCGCCGTCTTCCGCCAGATCCCGACCAAGATCCTCACCGCCGACGAGCTGGGGCTGCCGCCGATCCTGAAAAAGTCGGCCATGCTGCACAAGGGCCTGGTGCTGGTCACCGGGCCGACCGGCTCCGGCAAGTCCACCACGCTGGCCGCCGTCGTCGACCACGCCAACAAGCATCGCAAGGACCACATCATCACCATCGAGGACCCGATCGAGTTCGTGCACGAGCCGCAGGGCTGCCTGGTCAACCATCGCGAGGTGGGCATCCACACGCGCTCATTCGGCGCCGCGCTGCGCGGCGCGCTCCGCGAGGACCCCGACATCATCCTGGTCGGTGAGATGCGCGACCTCGAGACGATCCGTCTGGCCCTGGAGGCGGCCAACACCGGTCACCTGGTGTTCGGCACGCTGCACACGACGAGCGCGGCCAAGACGATCGACCGCGTCATCGAGGTGTTCCCGGCCGAGGAGCAGGCCCAGGTGCGCAACGGCCTGTCCACCGGCCTCAAGGTGGTCGTGGCCCAGAACCTGTTCAAGCGCGTGGACAAGAAGGGGCGGTGCGCGGCGCTGGAGATCCTGGTCTGCACGGCGGCCATCGGCAACCTGATCCGCGAGGGCAAGACGGTGCAGATCCCCTCGGCGATCCAGACCGGCAAGCAGTACGGCATGCAGACGCTCGACGACGCCATCATGGGCGTGCTCCAGAAGGGCTGGATCAGCCCCGACGAGGCCTACGACAAGTGCATCGACAAGACGAAGTTCAAGCCGCTGCTGAAGACCCCGCCCGATGAGCTGAACCAGTAGGAGGCCTGGCCAATGCGCAAGTCGGAAATCGACGACCTGCTGGCGGCGATGCTCGAGTCGCACGACAACGTGTCCGACCTCAACGTCACCGTCGACCGCCCGCTGCAGGTGGAGTCGGCCGGCGAGCTGGTGGCGGTGCCGGTGGACCCGCCCATCGAGAGCCTGACCCCGTTCCAGACGGAGATCTTCGCGCTCAACCTGATCAACGGCGACCGCCGCCTGACCGAGATGCTGGTGACGACCGGCTCCTGCGACTCGTCGTACTACCTGCCGGGCCGGGCGCGCTTCCGCGTCAACATCTTCTCGCAGCGGGGCAACATCTCGGCGGTCCTGCGGAAGCTCGAGACCAACATCCCGACCATCGAGGGCCTCAAGCTGCCCGACGCGTTCAAGAAGATGCCGGGCGAGCGCAACGGCCTCATCCTCGTCACCGGGGCCACCGGCTCCGGCAAGACGACCTCACTGGCCGCGCTCCTCAACGAGATCAACGCCACCAAGTCGGTCCACATCGTGACCCTCGAGGACCCGGTCGAGTACGTGCACCCGAACCGCAAGGCCACCTTCAACCAGCGCGAGCTGGGGCTGGACTACGACACCTTCGCCAACGGCCTGCGGGCGGCGCTGCGCCAGGCGCCCAAGATCATCCTGGTCGGCGAGATGCGCGACCGGGAGACCGCCGAGCTGGCGCTCAAGGCCTCCGAGACCGGTCACCTCGTGCTGTCCACGCTGCACACGGTCAACGCCGGCCAGGCCATCAACCGCGTCATCGGCATGTTCGACAAGGACGAGGAAAAGCAGATCCGCCAGCGGCTGGCCGACACCCTGCGCTGGGTGGTGGGCCAGCGCCTGGTGCCCAAGGTCGGCGGCGGCCGCTGGGCCGTGCACGACATCCTGTCCAACACCATCCGCTCCAACGAGCTGATCCTCCAGGGCGAGCAGGACGGCAAGACCTTCTACGAGATCCAGGAGGTCGGCGAGCCGTTCGGGATGATGACCTTCGACCAGTCGCTGCTCCGCTCCTACGAGCACGGCCTGGTGACCGAGGACACCGCGGTGAACTACGCGACCCGCAAGGCGGTGGTGCAGCGCGGCGTCGACACCATCAAGCAGAAGCGCGGCGAGAAGACCACCGACGTCGAGGGCCTCAAGCTCGACAGCGAGTACAACCGTTCGGTGTTTGGCACGAGGAAGAAGTGAGCACCGACCGGCCTTCGGCGACGGAGACCTTCGAGGCGCGGCTGGCGCTCGTCTGCGAGGACGCGCCCGAGCGCCAGGCGGTCATGAAGGCCGCGCTGGAGCAGATCGGCTTCACCATGCTCGCCGTCAAGAACGCCGACGAGGCGATCGAGCGGACGCGTCGGGACGTCTACGAGGTGATCATCGTCGACGAACAGTACCAGGGGTCGACGCCGCTCGACAACCCGGTGCTGGCCGCGCTGCGGCTCTTGCCGATGTCGCAGCGCCGCTGGTCCTTCGTCGCCCTGGTGGGCCGCGAGTTCAAGACCTTCGACAACGCCATGGCGTTCGCCCGCAGCGTCAACGTCGTCGTCAACGTCAACGACCTGCCCCACCTCCCCGCCATCCTCAAGAAGGGCATCACCGAGCACGTCGAGTTCTACCGCGCATTCCGCCAGGTCCTGACCGACGCGGGGAAACGGTAGCTCGGAAGGGGGGCGAAGCCCCGCTTCCGACGGCGCAGCGGGCCTGACGGCCCGCTCGCGCCTGCCTCCCCCCAGACCAAAGGATGGCGCCGGCAAAGCCGGCGCGCGAATGTGGACCATCCACGACGATGGGCGCCGCTGACCCTCGGCGCACGGACGCGACCGCTTACTTCCTTTTGCCGAAGAAGCGGTCGGGGGCGGGGGCGGGCTTGGCGTGGGGGCCGCTGATGGGCGGGGGCTTGCGGCGCAGGATGATCGACAGCTCGTAGCTGCGGTCGTGGCTGGGATCGGCGTTGAAGACGCCCATCCAGAAGCCGGTGAACTGCTTGCCCAGTTCCTCCAGCGTGATGCCCCCCGTGCGATGCTTGCGCGGCGCCGGGATCTGCGTCTTTCCGGGGGCCGGCAGGGTGATCAGCCACGCGTGGTCGGTGGGCGCGTCGTTCTCCTTCAGCTTGATCTCCACGTTGGGCGGATCGGTCAGGGCGTCGCCGGCCAGCCGCAGCGTGAAAAAGCGGGTGGTGAGCGGTCCCAGGGTGATGCGGAAGAGGTGGGGGCCCAGCCGTTCCTTGGTGTCCGTGAGCGTGCGGGTCTGCTCCTCGGTGCTGCCCGGTTGCTCGGAGCGCATGAACAGCCGCGTCTCATCGTCGCCGTCCACGATGCCGCCCTGCACCCACGCGCCCGGCTTGGGGACCGTGTGGACGACGACCTCGCGGACGAAGTCCGGGTACGTCTTGTAGAGCCGCGCCTCGGCCACGACGTACAGGTACAGCTCCTGGCCGAGCGGATAGACCTCGTCCTGGTGGCGCGTGCCGAACTGCGGATTGAGGCGCGTGAGCGCCTCCTTCACGAAGCCCTGCTCCTGCTTGTCGATGTGGGCGAGCAGCAGCGCATAGCCCTCGGCCAGCCGGCCCCCCTCGTACTCGGCGCTCTTCTGCAGCGGCACGCTCAGCAGATAGGGGAAGCGCTTGAGATAGTCGTGGGCCGCGTCGCCGAAGGTGAGCCCCCGCTCGCGGAGCCCCTGCCATCCCGCGCGGGCGGCGAGCCACCACCGGGCGGTTTCCTGCGCGAGGCGCTCGAGCTGCTCCTCTTGCTCCCGACGCGGGGACCCCACCGGTACGGTCGCCTCGTCGCTGAGCCCCGGATCTTCGAGGCGCGCGCCACCGTCGCCGGCCGCGACCACGTCCCCGCCCGCCGCGTGCGCGGGCGCGAGGCTCGGCGCGAGCGGCGCCACCGGGACAGCGGGCGGCGTGACGGCCGGTGCGGGCGGAGCCACCACCGGCGCCGGTGGTGGAGCGACCGGCGGTGGTGGGGCAACGCGTGGCGGCGGAGCGACCCGCGGCGGCGCGGTCACGCCCGCCACCGGCTCGACGGCGGGCCGGGCCGGCGGCCGTGCGCGCGTCCGCGGCGCCGGGGGCGGCGCCTCGCCCTCGCGCCCGATCTTGCCGCGCAGCGTGGCCAGCGCCAGGGGCCGGCCGAACGCTGCCGTGATCGCGTCCTGCAGGAACGCGCAGCGATCGTCGTCGAGCACGTTCCACCCGTCGGCGAGCGCCAGCAGCTCGGTGTAGGGGCGCATCTGCTCCGGCAGCTGCGTCGTGGCCTGCTCGAGATCGTCGGGCGCCGGGCCGGCGAGCACCACGTGCAGCTCGCGCGCCCGGCCCTGGCACTCGGCGAGGGTCGGCAGGGTCTTGTCTTCGCGGTGCACGAGCGCCACCACGCGGCCCAGCACGCCAAGGGCGTGCTTGCGCGCCGCGTCCCAGGTGGCCAGCCGCGCGCGCTGCGCTTCGGCGCCGGCGATCGCGGTGAGCGCGGGCTCGAGATCCCGGAGCGTGCCGAGATCCTCGGCGGCGAGGACGATCGCGTGCGTGGCGGCCTGCTCGACCACCGCGGTGCGCAGTCCGGTGAAGGCCTCGCGGGCGGCCGTCAACTCGTCGACCAGGGTGGTGGGAGGCGGCAGCGTCGCGGCCAGCGCTTCGGCGGCCCCGGCGGCGCGGGCACCGAGGGCCGCGAAGTCGGAGCGCAGCGCGGCCAGCCGGTGACCCAGGTCTCCGTGCGCTTGGTTCACGCCCTGTTTCCGACGGCGAGCGCGCTCATGCGACTGCCCAAGTATAACGGAGACCCCCGCGGGTCACGGCGCTCGGCGAATGGTCAGTTGCTCGCCACGAAATCTCGTCATTGACCGGGCAAGTCGTGCAGATGATCGTGGAGGCTGGCTGCCGAAATCTGGCGTGTTGCTCGATAGTTACGCTGCACCACGGGCTTGGTATCGCGCCTGCAGTGGGGGTGGCCCAGCCCGGTCGGCGGGCGACGATCCCGCGTAGCCAGGAGGCGCCCCGATGACGTCGACTTCGATCCGACGTGCCCTCGTGTTCGCCAGCATCTTCGCGCTGGGCCTCGCCGCCGTTCCCGATGCGGGTGCCGGCCCGGTCGGTGATCAGCTCGGCTCCCGCCTGGACCGCGTGGTCGGCATCCTGGAGGATCGCCTGCTCAAGGCCCGGCCCGAGGTGCGGCGGACGGCGCTGCGCGGCGCCGCCATCGAGATCTTCGACTTCACCGAGATCACGCGCCGCTCGCTGGGGCGCCACTGGCAGGCGGCCACGCCGGCCGAGCGCGAGGAGCTGGTGCAACTGTTCACCGCGCTGCTCGAGCGCGCGTACGTGGGCCGCGTCGAGCAGTTCAACGGCGAGCGCATCGCCATCGCCGGCGAGTCGCTCGATGGCGAGCTGGCCACCGTGCGCACGCGGCTGGTGAGCAAGAGCGGGACGGAGACCGCGATCGACTACCGCCTCCACCGCGTCGGTGACCGCTTCATGGTCTACGACGTCAGCGTCGAGGGCGTGAGCCTGGTGGCGAACTACCGCGCGCAGTTCAACAAGATCATCCAGGCGTCGTCCGCGCAGGGGCTCGTGCAGCGCCTGCGCGCGAAGCAGGAGTAGCGGGCGAGCCGTCCGATCGACTAGACTTTCGTCACACACACGATGGAGGTGGCGATGACGTCGGTTCGCATGCTGGCGCTGGCAATCACGGCGGTGGTGCTCACGAGCGGTGGACCCGCCTGGGCGGGGGCGCCGACCGATCAGCTGCGCGGTCGTGTCGATCGCGTCCTGCGGGTGCTCGAGGACCCCACGCTCAAGCAGGATGCCCGCGTCGTCGAGCGGCGGGCGGCCATCCGCGAGATGGCCCACGAGATCTTCGACTTCCGCGAGCTGTCGCAGCGCGCGCTGGCGCGGCACTGGCCGGCGCGGACAACGGCCGAGCGTGACGAGTTCGTCCAGCTCTTCGCCGACCTGCTGGAGCGCTCCTACATCGGCAGGATCGAGACGTACAGCGGCGGCGACCGCATCCAGTACACGAGCGAGATGGCCGAGGGCGACCAGGCGACGGTGCGCACGCGGATCGTGACCAAGGCGGGGACCGAGATCCCGGTCGACTATCGCATGCATCGCGTCGGCGACCGCTGGCTGGTCTACGACGTGGCGATCGAGGGCGTGAGCCTGGTGGCGAACTACCGGGCACAGTTCAACAAGATCATCCAGACGTCGTCCTTCAAGGGCCTGGTCGACAAGCTCTCGGCCAAGAAGGAGGAGGCGGTACGGGCCTCGCAGAAGTAGCCGCGCGGTGAGCGCGCCGCGGGAGACGTTCCACCGCATCGCCGCCAACCTCGCCACCGTCATGCACGGCCAGGAGCTGGCCATCCGCCGCCTCCTGGCCGCCTTCGCCAGCGCCGGCCACGTGCTGCTGGAGGACTACCCGGGTACCGGCAAGACGACGCTGGCCAAGGCGCTGGCGCGCTCCATCGGCGCCACCTTCCGGCGCGTGCAGTTCACGCCCGACCTCCTGCCCTCCGACATCCTCGGGGTGTCGGTCTTCGATCCAGCCGCGCAGACGTTCCGGTTCCACGAGGGGCCGATCTTCACCCACATCCTGCTGGCCGACGAGATCAACCGCGCCTCGCCGCGCACGCAGTCCGCGCTGCTGGAGGCGATGGCCGAGAGTCAGGTGTCGGTGGACGGCGTGAGCTCGCGGCTGCCCGAGCTCTTCTTCGTGATCGCCACCCAGAACCCGGTGGAGTTCCGCGGGACCTACCCGCTGCCGGAGGCGCAGATGGACCGCTTCGCGCTGCAGTTCGGGCTCGGCTACGTCGAGCCGGCGCAGGAAATCGCCATCCTGACCGATCAGGCCGAGCGCCATCCCCTCGAGGCGTTGACCGCCTGTGTCTCCCTCGACGAGGTGCTGGCCCTCCGGCAAGGCGTTCGTCACGTCCGCGTCACCGACGAGGTCAAGCGCTACGCGGTGGACCTGGTGCGCGCCACCCGGATCGCCCCCGGCGTGCAGCTCGGCGCCAGTCCCCGCGCGTCGCTGGCGCTGGTCGGCGCCGCCCAGGCGCTGGCGCTGTTCGACGGGCAGGCGTTCGTGGCGCCCGAGCATGTGCAGGAGCTGGCCGTTGCCGTCATCGCGCATCGCCTCGCGCTCGACCCGCAGGCGCGCTTCTCGGGCGCCACCGCGGTGGGGGTGGTCGAGGAGATCGTCAAAACCATCGCCGTTCCTGCCTGACCGTGCGGCGGTTCCTCTACCGCAACTTCCGCGCGGTCGCCGGACTGCAGCATCGGCTCGGGCGCCGCCTCACGCCGGCCGGGCAGCTCGTCGCGGCCGGTCTGCTCGGCGCCGCCGTCATCGGGC
The DNA here is from genome assembly GCA_963743355.1 of uncultured Candidatus Rokubacteria bacterium. Classification (GTDB taxonomy): domain Bacteria; phylum Methylomirabilota; class Methylomirabilia; order Rokubacteriales; family CSP1-6; genus AR5. Next base: position 208,019 of record CAVUPM010000001.1, on the reverse strand, counting down.
CCAACACGCGGCTCACCGTCGCCTACCAGGCGTTCACGTTCCTGGCCGCGTTGCTGCTCGTGGCGGCGTTCGGCGCGCTCCGGCGGCCGCCGCGCCTTCAGGTGCGACGCCGGCTCCCGCCGTTCGCGACGGTGGGCGAGCCGCTCACCTATACGGTGAGCGCGCGCAATCCGGGCCCCCGCGCCGCCCCCGGCTTGACGCTGATCGAGGACGCCGCCGATCCCCGCCCGTCGTTCGAGGAGTTCGTGAGCACGCCGGAGCCGAACGAGGCGCGCCGCAACCGCTTCGATCGCGTCGTCGGCTACCCGCGGTGGTCGTGGCTGCTGTCGGTCAACCGGCGGGCGACGGTCCCCGAGCAGCCGCTGCCGCCGGTGCCGCCGGGCGGTGAGGTGGAGGCTCGCCTCACGCTCGCGCCCCACCGCCGCGGGCGCGTGACGCTCACCGGGGTCACGGTGGCGCGCCGCGACCCGCTGGGCCTCGTTCGCGCGCTGCGCCCGCTGCCGGCGCCCGCCACGCTGCTCATCCTGCCGCGTCGCTACCCGGTGCCGCCCATCGCGCTGCCCGGCGCCCGCCGCTACCAGCCCGGCGGCGTCGCGCTGGCGCAGTCGGTCGGCGACTCGGAGGAGTTCGTGTCGCTGCGCGACTATCGCCCGGGTGACCCGCTCAAGCGCATCCACTGGCGCTCGTGGGCGCGCACCGGCCGCCCGGTCGTGCGCGAGCACCAGGACGAGTTCTTCGTGCGCCACGCCCTCGTCCTCGACACCTTCGCGCCGGCGCCGACGCCGGCCTTCGAAGAAGCGGTGTCGGTGGCCGCGTCCTTCGCCTGCACCGTCGGCACCCAGGACTCCCTGCTCGATCTGGTGTTCGTCGGGCCCGAGGCCCACGCGGTCACGGCCGGGCGTGGCGTTGGCCACGTCGACCGCGTGCTGGAGATCCTGGCCGCCGTGCGGCCGTGTCGTGATCGGCCGTTCGCGACGCTGTCCCGCCTGGTGCTCGAGCGGTCGGCGTCGGTGAGCGGCGCCATCTGCGTCTTCCTCGCCTGGGACGAGCCGCGGCGCCAGCTCGTCGACCGCCTGCGCGCCGCGGGCGTGCCGGCGATGGTCCTGGTCGTCACCGAGCCGGCGCCGCCGGGCACCGATACCCCCGCCGGCGTCGGCGTGCACCGCCTGCACGTCGGCCGGGTGGCGGAGGGATTGGCGATGCTGCCCGGCGAGCCGCAGAACCAGCGCGCAGGCGCGAGGCGAGCCTGACGACCGTCATGCCGGGACTGCTGCTGGGCGCGGGGCTGCTCTTCTGGGGCTGGCAGACCGGCTTCCCGTTCGTGGCCCTCGCGCTGGCGGTGGCGCTGGAGGCGAGGGCGCTCGTGCGCTCGCGCCTGGACCTCGCGCGCGCGGACTTCAATCGCGTGTCGGACCTCAGCGCGGTGCTGCTCGTGCTGGTGGGCGTCTACCAGGCGGTCGCCAACGAATCGGCGCGCGCGGTGACCGGCGTCATCCAGTGGCTCCCGCTGGTGCTGTTCCCGCTCGTCGCCTGCCAGCTCTACAGCGCCGCCGGCCGCGTCGAGGTGGCGGTGTTCTTCTGGTCGCAGCGCGGGCGTCCGGATGTCACGCCGCGGGTCGATCTGGCCCCGGCCTACTTCGGCCTCTGCCTCCTCGCGGCCAGCACGGCCAACGCGCGCTCGACCTTCTACGCCGGGCTGGTGGCGCTGTCGGCGTGGGCGCTGTGGCACGTGCGCGGCCGCCGCGGCGTGGTGGGCTGGAGCGTGGGCGTGGCGCTGGCGGTGATACTCGGCTGGGCGGGTCATCAGGGCCTGGCCGAGGCCCAGCGCGTGGTCGAGCAGCGGGCCCAGGCGCTGTTCCTGAGCTGGATCCGCCGCGACCCCGATCCGTACCGCACCACGACGTCGCTCGGCGACGTCGGGGAGCTGAAGCTCTCGGACCGGATCATCATGCGCGTGGAGCCGGCCGCCGGCGTGCGCATGCCGGCGCTCCTGCGTCAGGCGAGCTACAACGTATATCACGCGCCGTCGTGGCTGGCCGTGGACGCGGGCTTCGCCGCCGTGCAGTCCGAGCCGGACGCCACCACCTGGGTGCTACGCCCCGGGGTCGACGCCGACCAGCACCTCACCATGTCGGCCTACCTGACGCGCGGCCGCGGCCTGCTGGCGCTGCCCCACGGCGCCACCCGTCTCGAGGGCCTGATGGTCGTCAGCCTCGCGCGCGGCCGGCTCGGCGCCGTGCGCGTCGACGAAGGGCTCGGCCTCGTGACCTACACCGCGCACTTCCCGCGGCGCGGCTCCGACGAGAGCCTGCCGACGGCGGGCGACCTCCGGGTGCCGCCGCGCGAGGCGGACACGGTGGCCCGCGTGGCGAACGAGCTGGGGCTGGCCGGCCGGCCGCCCGCCGAGGTGCTCGCCACGCTGCGCGCGCACTTCGGCGGCTTCCGCTACACGCGCTATCTCAGCGGCGCCCGGCCCGGCCGCACGGCCCTCGAGGAGTTCCTCGTCACCACGCGCTCGGGCCACTGCGAGTACTTCGCGACGGCGACGGCGCTGCTGTTGCGCGAGGCCGGCATCCCCGCGCGCTATGCCGTCGGCTACGCCACCCACGAGTGGAGCCGGGTCGAGGCGCGCTGGGTCGTGCGCGCGCGCGACGCTCACGCGTGGGCGCTGGCGTGGGTCGATGGCGTCTGGGTCGAGGTCGACATGACCCCGCCGACCTGGATCGCCGAGGAAACCCCACCGGCGTCCGCCTGGCGGCCCGTGAGCGACCTGTGGGAGTGGACGGCGTTCCTCGTCTCACGCTGGCGGTGGAGTGGGCGGCAGGACCGCCTGACGGGCAACCTCGGCTGGCTGCTGGTTCCGCTGGTCGCGCTGCTGGCGTGGCGGCTGTGGGGGCGCCGTCGCGTCGGGACTCCGCCACCGGCCGCGCCCGTGGCCGGCGTGACGCCGGGCGCGGGCATCGACTCCGAGTTCTACGGGATCGAGCGGCGGCTCACCGAGCTGGGCTTCGCGCGGGCGCCCGGCGAGCCGCTGACGCGCTGGCTCGACGCCGTCGCGGCCGCGGCACCACCGGCGGTGACGACGTCGCCGCTGCGCGCGCTGCTCGCGCTGCACTATCGCCATCGCTTCGATCCCGCCGGACTCGCGGCGGCCGAGCGCCAGCGGCTGCGCGCGGAGGTGGAGGCGTGGCTGGCCGCCCATCCATCAGGGCCAGCTTCAGCGCGCGCGGCAGCGCCTTGATCCCGGCCTCCCGCCGGCTCGCCGCGGCGCGATCGGCGCACGGCTCGGCCCACACCAGCCGCACGGGCCGGCGCGCGCGCGTATACTTCGAGGCCGCGCCCGCGTTGTGGGCGGCCAGCCGGCGCTCGAGCAGCGTCGTGATGCCGGCGTAGAGCGTGCCGTCGGCGCACGCCAGGAGGTAGCAGAACCATCCCGACGAGCCGCGTGCGTTCATCCGCCGCCGATCCTAGCATCGTCCCCCCCTCCGCCACCGACCTCGAAGCGCGGCGCGCGGCGGCGTTCCGCCACCATCCCACCCGGCGCGTGCGCGGTCCCGGCGGCGCGCTCGCCTTCGTCGACGCCGTCGGCGTCTGCTCGACCTTCTTTCGTTTTCCCGAGGGCGTGGCCTGTCTGTGGGAGGCGGTGGTCGGCCGCGCCCGGCCCCGGTGGCCGCGGCGCTCGCATCACGACGACGGCGTGGGGCTCACCTGGCAGCTCAAGGACGAGCTGCCGGCGGCGCGCCGCGTCTACTACGGCAAGCTGCTCCGCGGCCGGCCGGTGCTGGTGGCGCTCGACCTGCTGCCCGCCTTCTACGCGCTCGTGCGCGGCCGGCAGCGCGCCCGCCACTACCGGGTCGAGTACGACGCGGGACGGCTCTCCCTCACGGCCAAGCGGCTGATGGACGCCCTCGTGCGCGAGCATCCGCAGTACACCCGTGAGCTGCGCGCCAACGCGTTCCTGCTCGAGCCCTCGCGCACGCGCGAGTTCGAGCGCGCGATGGCCGAGCTGCAGCAGGGGCTGTGGGTGGTGAAGAGCGAGGAGCGCTACGAGCCGACCTTCTCGTACCGCTGGGAGCTGGTCGAGGCCTGGTTGCCCGACTTCGTGGCCGCGGGCCGGCGCCTGAGCCGGGCGGCCGCCCTCGATCGCCTGATCGCCCGCTACACCGCCGGCGCCGTCTTCACCACGCCCGCGCGCCTGCGCCGCCTGTTCGCCCTCTCCGCCACCGAGGTCGACGCCTCGGTCGGCCGCCTCCTCCGCGCGAGCATCCTGCGAGACGTGACGGTCGCCGGCTGGCCGGGCCGCTGGCTGGTCCACGGACGTGCGTCCCGGCGCTGACGCGGGCATACGCATGGACGGGACGTGCGGGATCAGTGGCAGGCTCCCGTCGCGTCCGGCACTCTGAAGGAGCCCGGCGGGAGGTGCCCCATGAGTATCCAGTCGATCAATCCAGCCACGGGTGAAGCCCTCGAGACGTTCGAGCCGACCTCGTCGGCCGAGACGGAGCGGGTCGTGGCGGCCGCCCACGACGCGTTCCGGGAGTGGCGGCACGCGCCCTTCACGACGCGGTCGCGGGCCATGCGCACGGCGGCGGAGATCTTGCGCGCGCGGCGGGCCGAGTACGCGCGGACCATGGCCCTCGAGATGGGTAAGCCCATCGCGCAGGGCGAGGCGGAAGTCGACAAGTGCGCCGGGGCCTGCGACTTCTACGCCGAGCACGCCGAGGCGATGCTGGCCGAGCAGCCGCGCGAGACCGACGCCGCCCGCAGCTACGTCCGCTTCGACCCGCTGGGGCCGGTGCTGGCTGTGATGCCCTGGAACTTCCCCTTCTGGCAGGTGTTCCGCTTCGCGGCGCCGGCGCTCATGGCGGGCAACGCCGGCGTTCTCAAGCACGCCTCCAACGTGCCGCGCTGCGCGCTCCAGGTCGAGGAGGTGTTCCGCGACGCGGGCTTCCCCCGCGGGCTGTTCGCCACCGTGCTGGTCGGGTCCTCCGCGGTGGCCGGGCTCATCGCCGATCCGCGCATCGCCGCCGCCACGCTGACCGGCAGCGAGCAGGCGGGCCGCCAGGTGGCCGAGCGGGCGGGGCGCGAGCTGAAGAAGACGGTGCTCGAGCTGGGCGGCAGCGATCCCTTCGTCGTCCTGGACGACGCCGACGTCACGGCCGCCGCCACCGCCGCCGCCGACGCGCGTCTCGTCAACAGCGGCCAGAGTTGCATCGCCGCCAAGCGCTTCATCGTGGTCGAGTCGGTCGCCGACCAGTTCCAGGCGCGGTTCGTCGAGGAGCTGCGCGGGCGCCGGATGGGCGATCCGCTGTCGCGCGACACGCAGGTGGGCCCGCAGGCGCGCGTCGACCTGCGGGACGCGCTCCACCGGCAGGTCCAGGAGTCGGTCAAGCGCGGAGCGCGGCTGCAGCTGGGCGGCGAGATCCCGCGCGGCCCGGGGGCGTTCTATCCGCCGACGCTGCTCGTCGCCGTCGACAAGGGCATGCCGGCCTTCGACGAGGAGACCTTCGGCCCCGTGGCGGCCACCATCCGGGCCAAGGACGAGGCCGACGCCGTGCGCCTGGCCAACGACTCGACCTTCGGTCTCGGCGCCTCGCTGTGGACGCGCGACCGGGCCCGGGCCGAGCGCCTGGCCACGCAGATCGAGGCCGGCCTGGTGTTCGTGAACGGCCTCGTGAAATCCGATCCGCGGCTGCCGTTCGGGGGAATCAAGCGTTCGGGGTACGGGCGGGAGCTGTCGGAGTACGGCATCCGCGAGTTCGTCAACGTCAAGTCGGTCTGGATCGCGACGACGTGATCGGCTGCAGGCAGCCGTAGCAGTTCAGACCCTGCCGCTGCGAGCGTGACGGCTCGCCGCCGACGAGCCCCCTCGCGCCGGAGGAGCCCGACACCTCGCCCCTTTTCTACCCGCCGATTCCACGATTTACAACGTGCGGTGAGTGGCACGTGATTCGCTGTACTCCCGCGCATGAAGAAACGGAAGAAGTCTGCAAAGAAGCGCGTATCGGAGGAGGACGAGCTGCGCGAGCACACGGCGTTCAGTGCGGCCGGAATCCTGGAAGACCGCGACCGCAACCGCAACCGCGCGGAACGGGAGGAGTAAGACATGGGCAGACTGATGACGTTGCTGAGTGGTGCCTCGATGGGCGCCAGCGGGATGTACCTGATGGACCCCGACCGCGGACATCGCCGTCGCGCCGAGCTGCGCGACGTGCTCGCCGACGTCGACACGGGCGAGCTGATCGAGCGCGCGCGACACCTGCAGCCGGTGAAGGCCGTGCGCCTGCTTCGCGGCGGCGGCATGGGAGCGATGCTGGAGCTCGCGCGGTGGATGCCGCGGTCGCGCCCGGCGCGGTGGATGCCGGCGTCCCGCGGCTTCGGGAGGCGCCGCCGCCGGTCGATGCTGGAGTCGCGCGACTGGGCGATGCTGGGCGGGCTCGTGGGGGCGATCGCCGCCGGGCTGTGGCTGGCGCGGCGATGGTCGGGCACCGGCGAGGGCATCGAGGTCGTCCGCACCATGACGGTCGAGGCGCCGATCGAGCGCGTCTACGAGTTCTGGAACGACTTCGAGAACTTCCCGCGCTTCATGTCCCACGTGCGCGAGGTCAAGCGAACGGGCCCCGACCGTACGCACTGGGTCGTGGCGGGTCCCGGCGGCACGCCGGTCGAGTGGGACGCCGTCGTGAGCAAGCGCGTGCCCAACGAGGAGATCAGCTGGCGAACGGTGGACGGCGCGCTGGTCGAGCACGCCGGCACCGTACGGTTCCGTCCGGCCGGCAGCGGGCAGACTCAGATCGAGATCCGCATGACCTATCGCCCCGCGGGTGGCGCGGTCGGCCATGGACTGGCCACGCTGTTCGGGAGCGATCCCGAGCGCGTCATCGCCGACGACCTCTCCCGCCTGGCCACGCAGCTGCGCGGCGGCCGATCGGCGATGGGCGAGTCGGGCCAGCGGCGTTGAGTGGCGACGTCGTCCGGGTGGCGGCGGTCGGGGACCTGCACTGCGGGAAGGCCTCGCAGGGCGCCTTCCAGCCGCTGTTCACCCGGATGGCGGAGAGCGCGGACGTCGTCGTGATGTGCGGCGACCTCACCGACTACGGGCTGCCGGAGGAGGCGCGGGTGCTGGCCCGCGAGGTCAGCAGTGTTCTCAAGCTCCCGGTGGTCGCCGTCTTCGGCAACCACGACTTCGAGTCCGGGCACGCCGAGGAGGTGTGCTCGATCCTCGCCGACGCCGGCGTGCGCGTGCTCGACGGCGACGGGGTGGAGATCCGCGGCGTCGGCTTCGCCGGCGTCAAGGGCTTCGCGGGCGGCTTCGGGGACCGCGCGCTGCAGTCGTGGGGCGAGCCGGTGCTCAAACGCTTCGTTCGCGAGGCGGTCGAGGAGGCGTTGAAGCTCGAGACCGCGCTGGCCCGCCTGGGGACGACGCGGCGGATCGCCGTCCTGCACTATGCACCGATCCGGGCCACGGTGGACACCGAACCGGCCGAGATCGTGCCGTTCCTGGGCTCCAGCCGATTGGAGGATCCCATCAACCGCTACCACGCCACCCTCGTCGTGCACGGCCACGCGCACCACGGCGCCCCCGAGGGGCGGACCACCACCGGCGTGCCCGTCTACAACGTCTCCCTTCCGGTGCTGCGCGCGGCGTTCCCCGAGCAGCCGACGTTCCGGCTGTTCGAGATCCCGGTCGTCAGCGAGGTGGCGGTGCCGGCCGCCGCGTCGTCATGACCACCACCGGCACCGGCCTCGACCCGATCTCCCGCGAGTTCTACCGGCGGACGATGCACCAGCTCGAGGAGCGTGGGATCCCGTTCCTGGTGGGGGGCGCCTATGCGTTCGAGCGGTACACCGGCATCGCGCGCCACACCAAGGACTTCGATGTCTTCCTCCACCCCCGCGACGTCGACCGCGCGCTCGACGTGCTGGCCGACGACGGCTGCAAGACGGACGTGCCGTTCCCGCACTGGCTGGCCAAGGCGCAGTGCGGGGAGGACGTGGTGGACCTGATCTACAGCTCGGGCAACGGTGTGGCCCTCGTCGACGACGACTGGTTTCGCCACAGCGTGGAGGAGGCGGTCCTCGATGTCCCCGTGCGGCTCATCCCGGCCGAGGAGATGATCTGGTCCAAGGCGTTCATCATGGAGCGCGAGCGCTACGACGGTGGCGACGTCGCCCACATCCTGAGGGCCTGCGCCGACACACTGGACTGGCCGCGCCTGCTCCACCGCTTCGATGGAAACTGGCGCGTGCTCTTCCAGCACCTGGTCGTGTTCGGCTTCATCTACCCGTGCGAGCGTGCGCGCGTCCCCGCCGCCGTCATGCGGGAGCTGACGGGCCGGCTGGACAAGGAGCTGACGCGCCCGGCCCCCGAGCGTGTGTGTCACGGCACCCTGATCTCGCGCGCGCAGTACCTGGTGGACGTCGAGCACTGGGGGTACAGCGACCCCCGGCTGGCGCCGCATGGGAACCTGACGTCGGCCGAGCGTGAGCGGTGGACGGCCGGGATCGCTGACGATGGGCCGGGCGGGGTTCCGATCCCGCGCACCGAACCTGAAGCCGCGTAGCGGCGGACGCCGAGAACGCCGGGAACCCGCATCGTGTAGACTGCTGCGTCATCAACGTTTCCCGAGCGGGAGGAGTAACGTCATGGCGAAGATCGAGCGGTATACGGCGGCGGGGGTGTTCGATCCGCCGAGCTACAGTCAGGCGGTGAAGGCGACGGAGGTGAAGGCGATCCTGTATATCGCGGGGCAGGTGGCGTACGACAAGGATGGGGCGCCGCTGCACCGGGGGGACTTTCGCAACCAGGCGCGCGAGGCGTTCCGCTCGATCAAGGCGCTGGTGGAAGCGCAGGGCGGTACCCTCGACAACGTCGTCAAGCTGAACACCTACGTCACCGACATCCGCTACCGTGCCGACCTGGTCCCCGTCCGCGAGGAGTTCTTCGGCAAGAAGGGCCCAGCCTCGACGCTGGTGGCGATCCCCGCCCTCGCCCATCCCGACTGGATGATCGAGATCGAGGCCGTCGCGATCGTATAGACATGGGGGCCCCGAGATGGCCCCCAATCATCATGGGGGCCTCGACATGGCCCCCAAGCCTCCCAACGCTCGTCACGCCCCGGGAGACCCGGGGCGCTCCTCGGTCTTGCGTGTGCTCTCCGGGCCCAGATCGAGACGGCCCACCCCGCAGGACGAAATGCCCCCGCATTTCCGAGCAAACTCCCCGACGCTCGTCCTAGGCCAGACGCGCTAGATCGAAGCGGCCACGGGCTCCGTTGAGCGGGGCCCAGAGGTCGCCGAGGTGGGCGACGCGGGCGGGGACGTTGTCCATGCGGAAGTCTTCGAGGGCGAAGCCTCGCGCCACCTCGTCCCAGGTCACGGGGGTCGACACGGTGGCGCGGGGCCGCGGCCGCACCGAGTAGACGGAGGCCAGCGTCCGTCCCCACGCGTTCTGGTTGTAGTCGACGAGCACCCGCCCGGCCGGCCGGGCCGCCTTCTTGTACACGGCGGTCAGCAGGCGCGGATTCCGCCGCGCCACGTCGAGCGCGATCGTCTTGCTCACCTCCCACACCTGCTTCTGGGTCGGGCCGCGGACGATCGGCACGTACACGTGCAGGCCGCGCGAGCCGGTGGTCTTGACCCAGGTCGGCATCCCGAGCGCCCGCAGTGTCTCGTTGACGACCACGGCCGCCTCCCGTACCGTCGCGAGATCCACCTCGCCCACCGGATCGAGGTCGACGTGCAGGTAGTCGGGACGGTCGACGTCGTCGCACCGCGCGTACCACTGGTTCAGGTCGATGCAGCCGAGGTTGATGATCCACAGCAGGGCGGCGAGATCGTCGATGACCGGGAAGTCGATGACGCTGCCGGAGGCGTGCGCGATGGCGCAGGTCGTGATCCACTCCGGCCGCGCCCGTGGCGCCCGCTTCATGAAGAAGAAGTCGCCGCTGGCTCCGTTGGGGTAGCGCTTCATGACCATCGCCCGGTCGCGCAGGTGGGGCAGGAGCACCGGCGCCACGTCGGCGTAGTACTGCAGCAGGTCTCGCTTGGTGGCGCCGATCTCCGGGAAGAACAGCTTGTCGAGGTTGGTGAGCCGCACGCGGCGGCCCCCGACGTCCAGCTCGACGTCGCCCCGCGTGCGGGGGATGGCGATCGACGTGCCCCGCGGCGGCGCCGCGCCCCGCTGCCGCGTGGCCGGGTGATGATCCCGGGTGGCGCCGGGCGGGCTGTTCGGCGTCGCGCGCCGCGCGCGCGCCATCACCGCGCCGGGGTGAGCCGCGGCGGGCGCGGTCCGTGCCGGATCGCGCCGGCGACGGCAACGTAGTCGAGCTCCACACCCGCCCGCACCGCGCGCAGGAGCAGGCCGCCGCGGCTCATGTCCCCGCGCCCCACGAAGGTGGCGGGAAACGTCAGACGCTCGCCGAAGACGTCGAGCAGCGCCCGGACGTACTTGTCGGACGCGATCGAGCCGAGCAGCGTGACGGGCGCGCCGGCGCCCAGCGTCTCGGCGACCGCCCGCGCCGAGGCCAGCAGCGGCCGGAGGTACCGGGCGTTGGCGGCGTGGATGTCGACCCGCGCGGACGCCCGCAGCGCCGCCAGGGTGACGCGGTCGTCCGGCGGCCGCAGCCCGGCGTTCGGCGTGATCACGAGCGGCACCCCGAAGCGCTCGGCGTAGGCGAGCTTGCCGCGAAAATAGAGACTCGAGAGGAACGAGAAGATCTCGCCGAGCGTCGCGCCGTCCGCCGCCCGCAGTCGCCGGGCGAGATCGAACGAGGCGCCCGGAGCACACAGCAGGCTCGCGCGCTCACCGCCGCAGTTGGCCGGAGAGAGGAGGAAGACGCGGGGCGGAGTCACGGATCGCTACAATCCCTGCATAGGCCACAGTTCCTGCAGATGATCTTGCACTGGCGCTCTTCCATCCGCTCGCCGCAGCGCTCGCAGATGTGCACCCACTCCTGGCGGGCCGGCCGCGTCACCATCGGGGGCTTGCTCGTCGAGTCAGCCATGGTGGTCAGCCTGCCGCGGAGCCGCCGCCGAAGTCAATGGCCCGCGTACACTCCCAGGTCGTACACTCGGGGGATGGACGGCGAATGGTCGGATCCCGAGTTCCTGCGCGCGGTCTTCAGCGAGACGGAGATCGTGCGCAAGCCGCTGACCGGCATCATCAGCGGCTACCACGTGCTGCCGTACATCCTGGTGGCGCCCGAGCACGACCGGCCCGCCCAGTCGGTGGAGGTCCGCGGGCGGATCAAGGTGTCGCCGCGCATGGTGATCGCGGCCGGTGGGGAGGGGCCGACCTACGGGGAGCTCTTCGGCGAGCGTGAGCTGATGGACCAGCGGCTGGTGGCCCGCGTGTTCAGCTTTCGCTACGCGTCCAAGGTCCTGCTCGAGAGCGAGGACCTGGCGATCCGCCGTCACGAGCACGACCCGGCCCGCCACCTCGATCGGGTGCTGGACGAACTGGCGCGCCGGGAGGTCATCGACACGGGCGTGATCGTCTCGCCCGACGCGCGGTTCTATCCGGTCTCCCTCGACCGGTTCATCCGCGAGATCCTCGACCAGGAATTTCGAGAGTAGCGACCAGCTCCGCCAGCGCCGTCGGGTCCACCGGCTTCACCAGCATCTCGTCGAAGCCCGCCTCGGCCGCCCGTCGCCGGTCCTCCGGCTGCCCGTAGCCGGTGAGGGCGATCAGCACCGGCCTCCGGGCATCGCGGGCGCGCACGCGCCGGGCGACCTCGTAGCCGTCGATGCCCGGCAGCCCGATGTCCACCAGCGCGATGTCCGGGTCCTTGGCGCGGGCCAGCTCGAGCGCTTCCTGCCCTTCGCCGGCGGCTTCCACCGCGTGACCGTCGAGCTCCAGCAGCACGCGCAGCGCGTCCCGCGCATCCGCGTTGTCTTCGATGATGAGGATCGAGCGGCCGGACGGCGCAGACGACGACATGGGTGCTCCTCGTGGTGAAGGTCCGAGTGGCTGGAGCGGCGTTGGCCCCAGCCTACCATCGCCGACAAGGCCGGACCAGCGTGCGCTCGCGACGGCGCCCATGCCCGCCGTCGCCGCCGTCGTCTTGACATGCCAAAGGGGGGACTGTTACTAGTGACGCGCACTTATTGCCTCCAGGAGGATCCCCCAGTCATCCGTCGCGTGGCGCTTTGGATCGCGGTCGGTGGCTGCGCAGCGCTCGTGGGGTGGCTGGTGTGGCGATCGCTGACGTGGCCGCTGGTGCACGATGCGCCGCTGATGCACTACGTCGCGTGGCGGATCAGCGAAGGGGCGGTGCCCTACCGCGATCTGTTCGACATGAACTTCCCGGGCGTGTATGTCCTGCATCTACTCGTGGTGCGGACACTCGGGACGGGTGATCTGGCGTGGCGGATGTTCGACCTGGCCTGGCTGGCCGCACTCGCGCTGGGCGCGGCGGCGTTCGCGGCGGCGTGGGGCCGCGTCGCGGCCGGCGCGGCGGCGATGCTGCTCGCGCTCTATCACCTGAGTGGGGGTGCCTGGCAAGCGGGGCAGCGTGATTTCTTGCTGTGCCCGTTCCTGATCGCGGGGGCGCTCGGCGTCGTGCGCTGGATGGAGTCGCGGCGGGGCGGCGCCCTGGCCTGGGGCGGGGTGGCGATCGGGGCTTCGATGACCATCAAGCCGCATACGGTGCTGCTTGCCGCCGCGCTCGGCGTGGTGATCGCCGTGACGGCCTGGCGAGCCCGCGACACGACGGCGTCGCTGGCGATCTTCGCGGCGGGCGCGGCGCTGGCACCGCTCGGCGTGGTCGGCTGGCTGGCGCTGGCGGGCGCGCTGCCGGCCTGGCGCGCGATCGTCTTCGAGTACCTGGTCCCGCTGTACTCGCGACTCGGTCGCACGGCGGACTGGAACGTCTATCGCGCCTACGTCTGGATCCCGATCGTCGCCGGCGTGCTGCTCTCGGCGGGCGGCGCGCTGGCGGCGGGGCGCTTCGGCGGACGCCACATGGTGGCCGCACTTGGCGTTCTCTACGGTGTGGTCCATTTCGTCGGGCAGGGCAAGGGCTGGGAGTACCACCTCTATCCGCTGGCAACGTTCGCCCTCGTGCTGCTCGTGGCGGGGCTGCCGGCGGCCCTGGCGCACTGGCGGCGGCCGGTGGCGATCCCGCTGCTCCTGGGCGTGGCGCTCACGCTCGTGCTCCTGACCGACAAGGCGCTCGCCGTCGGCGCCGCCGGGTGGGAGCGCGACAAGGCCGACCGCGCGCGCCGGCTGGCCGCCGAGCTGGCCCCGATGCTGGCGCCGGGGGAGACCGTGCAGGTCTTCGACACGACGGCGGCCGGCGTCCACGCGCTGCTGCGCCTGGGCGTGCGCGAGCCGACGCGCTTCCTCTACGACTTCCACTTCTTCCACGATCCCGGGCAGCCGGCCATCCGCGCGCTGCGCGCCGAGCTGGTCCGCGATCTCGACGCGCGGCCCCCCGCGCTGATCGTCCTCTTCGAGCAGGGCTGGCCGGCCGGAGGCTACGAGCGCGTCGACGCCTTCCCGGCGCTGGCCGAGCGGCTGGTGCGGTACGATCTCGTGCAAGCCGGCCCGGGCTACCGCATCCATGCACAGCGCCACCGTTAAGCGGATCATCCGTGCCTACGACGATCCGATCGTCCGGGCCTACTGCTGGGCGCGGTTCGGCATCCTGCGCCAGCGCTTCCTCGACGAGATCGGCCAGTACCTGCCCGCGGAAGGGCCGGTACTGGACATCGGCTGCGGCTTCGGCCTGTTCTCGCTGTACTACGCGTCGACCGGGCCGCGGCGCTTCGTGCGCGGACTGGACCTCAATCCCCGCCGCGTCGCGCTGGCCCGGCGGGCGGCGGCGCGGCTGGGCCTCGACAACGTCGCCTACGAGGCGGGCGACGCCCGTGACTTCAAGGGCGACGGCGAGGTGAGCGCGGCCTACATGCTCGACATCGTCCACCACGTGCCCCCGGCCAGCGTGCCGCCACTGCTGCGTGCGCTCCGCCGCAGCCTGCCGGCCGGCGGCCGACTCCTGGTGAAGGACGTCGATACGCGGCCGGTGCTCAAGCGCTGGTTCACCTGGTGGCTCGACCGGGCGATGGCCCCCACCACGCCCGTCCACTACTGGAGCGCGGAGGCGTTGACCCAGGCGCTCACCGAGGCGGGGTTCGAGGTCCGCCGGCACTTGATGGTGGACCTGCTGCCCTATCCCCACGTGCTCTACGTGTGCCAGGCGCGGCCGTGAGCGGGACGCACCGCCCCGAGGTCGGTTGTCACCTCGGAAGGCGAGTCAGTGTCCAGTCGGTCAGGCGGTCGCGCCAGGGGCGGACGTCGGCGGGCAGGCGATGCCGCCATCTGGTGGCGAAGCGGGTGAGGGCGGCGCGGCGCTGGGCGAGGTCGGTGGCGGACTTGACCGGGGCGTCGGCGCCGGTGCGGGTGCCGCCGCCCCGGTGGACGAACGGCGCGTTCACGACTACGCAGCGATAGCCGGCCGCGCGGACTGCGAACGACAACTCGCGGTCGTAGCCGTGGAAGAAGCCGTAGCTCTCGTCGAAGCCCCCGACCGCCGTCAGCACCGCCCGGGGCACCGTGAGGCACACACCGTCGACGGCTGCCACGTCCACGACGTCGCCGCGCAGGTTGCCGCTGCCCTGCAGCGTGTGGACGATCGTACGGCCGACGTAGCGGCCATCGCGGCGCAGCCGCCGCACCCCGTAGAGACCGGCCAGCCCGACGCCGGGCTCCTCGAGCGCCGCCCGCAGGCGGGCGAGCCACCGGACGTCGCGCATCTCGGTGTCGTTGTGCAGGAAGCACAGCACGTCGCCGCCGGCCAGCGCCGCGCCCTGGTTGAGTGCGCGGATGAGGCCGACGTTCTCGGCGTTGCGGTGATAGCGGCGGGCGACCGGCAGCGACGCGGTGCGGAAGAAGGCCTCGGTCCCGTCGGTGGAGGCGTTGTCGACGACGCACAGCTCGAACGGCTCGCTGGTGCCGCGCAGACTCTCCAGGCACGCGCGGGTGAGCGCGAGCTGGTTGTAGACGACGAGGACGACGCTGACCGTCATCGAGCCCCGCACTCTAGCACGGCCGTGGGGGCTGTCCGTCGAGACGGAAACGGGGCCACGGATCGCTCCGTGACCCCGCCCGTCGATTTGGTGGTGGAGCTGAGGGGAGTCGAACCCCTGACCCCAAGACTGCCAGCCTTGTGCTCTCCCAACTGAGCTACAGCCCCACGCGACCTCTCAACGCTACCGGCCGGTCCCGGACTTGTCAAGGAAGGCCCTGATGGCCGGGCAAAAAGGTAAATCCCCGCGTTTGGCCCTCGGAATGCTGGTCTTTCGTCCCTGGGAGCCTGGACCAATGACTAGGAAGGGATCGCGATCATTTTGCCCGATCCAGTTGAGTCCGCGGGCCATGTTCGCCGCCGAGCGCCTGGCCGAGATAGCCGGACTGCCGGCCACGGAGTTGCTGGAGATGGTTCTCCTCGAGCTCGTCGCGTCGGGGGAGCTCGTCGAGGCGGCCATGCCGGGGAAAGGTCCACGGCCAAAGCGGGTTGGGCCTCGCGGGCCCGCCCGGGTCATCTCGATTGCGGGTGGGCGGCGCGGGAGGTTCGCAGAACCGGCGCTTCTCGTTCAGACCCCGGCTGAGCGCTCCCAGGCCGCACGGGGTCGCGGCCACGCGGCCCCTGTCGCTGCTGGTACGACTCGCCGGCGGAGCCAGACGTTGCTGGACAGCAACAGAGTGGACTGGTGAAGCAATGTTCCGGAGAGTGGCAATTCATTGCTGTGATCCATCAGCGTGAGTTGACCAGGTTGAATGGTGGGGGCGAGGGGACTTGAACCCCTACGCCCTTGCGGGCAACGGATTTTGAGTCCGTCGCGGCTTCCAGCTACGCCACGCCCCCGTACGAGGATACCTCACGAGCACGGCAACAGGAACGGCGAGGCCTTCGCCCGCTTACGAGCAAGGCACGGAACATCGAGAGAGTAGTACATCCAGCGAAGAACGATGATGGACTCTCGCTTGGCGTAGCGGAGGACATGGATGGGTTGATGACCGCGTTTGATCTGCAGATGGATTGCGCCGCCCGCGCCGGTCAATCGCTGAATTGTCGCTTGCACCCACTCCACGAATAGCCGGCTCCCCGAAACCAGAGACACGTAGAGTCGCTCATAGACGTAACGCCGGTTCCTTGGTACATGATAGCGGTCGGTGTACACGAGCACGGTTCCGTCGCCGTCGATGCATCCGCGGAAAAAGTCGGCGAAGTACTCGTCGGGAATCGCGAGCGGGCCGAGCGTACGACTCTTGCGCGGCGTAAGGCCCAGACTGACCAGCCAACCATAGAAGAGTCGGTCACCCCATTGCAGTCGATGAATGTGGCTGCGCTCACTCTTCTGCCGCGTGATCGCGTTCGTCAGGCCCAGACAGCTCTTGATCGACTCGAGCAGCTCGAGATCGATGGATGGAATGGCGAGATGGCGGCCGTCGATCGACAGATTGCCATCCGTCGCAATGAGGCCCACGGTATAGGCCAGCGCAGCCGACCAAATACGCGGACACCGGAGGACGCCGCGCCGTTGAAGAGCCGGCCCTCGCGGTCTGGCTGGAATCTCGAAAGTCCGCAACCGCCGTCCCACCGTCACCGCGCTGCACCCCAGCTGACTCCCGATCGCCATGGTCGTGAGCCGTTCGTCCAGATACATCCGGCGTAGCGGCGCGGCATCGATCCGAGCGTACGGTGCGCGCATCCCCCACAGTGTGCCTCGCACCACCCCCGCCGTTAATGCCCACAAATTTGGACACAGAAAGCCCGGTGGCGTCCACCGCGCATTGATTTAGTTCAACCCCGCGTCGGTTGTGTCGCGCAGGCGGTCCCGCGGACCTCGGGTGGCGACCACGCCACCGGCAGGGCCGCCACCGCCCCCCTCACCTCGGCGGTCCCTCCCGCAACGCGCTGATCTCGAGGGTCCGGCCGCAGCCGTAGCAGGCGCGGCGCGTGCGCGCCAGGACCGCGTCGCCATCAGCCAGCTCGGCCAGCACGCCGGTCATCTCGGCCAGGCTGCACTCGACGCGAAGGGCGAGGCACGCGTCGCAGTAGGCGAACGGCGCGGTCTTGCGGATGAAGGCGAGCACCCGCCGTCGCAAGTCCTCCCCACTGCCGGCCGCGCCACCCCGTCGCATGAGCGCGCCAGACTAGGACGCGGCCGCGGGCTTGTCCATCCGTAGATCTACGGACGCTACGAGGACGTGCGGTGTGGACCCGGGCGGGGGCGCCCGCGCCGCCGTGCGGGCGGACGGGGCAGCACCAGGACCGGAGCGAGGATGCCGCGCGAGAGCGCGTAGCGGATCAGCGCCGCCTGGTTGCGGAGATGAAGCTTGCGCATCACGTTGGCGCGATGCGCCTCGGCGGTGCGGGCGCTGATGGTCAGGCGCTGGGCCATCGCGGTGGCGCTGTGCCCCTCGGCGACGAGCTGGAGGATCTCGTGCTCGCGGCCGGTGAGGGTGTCGTATGGATCCCTGGTCGCCCGGTTGGCCCGCGCCATCCACACGTCGATGGGGTCGTCGGAGAGTGGGGCGCCGCGCCGCAGCGCCTCGGTCACGTACCACTCGTTGGGGTAGCGCGACAGGATCACGACGCCGGTGGCCGGCGCCAGCTCACGGACCCGCCGCGTCACCTCGAGGCCGTACAGCCCCGGCATCGCGACGTCGGTGACGAGCACGTCGGGCTTGAGCTGTTCCACGAGCGGCAGGATCTCGAGCCCATCGGATGTTTCGCCGACCACCTGCAGGTCTAGCCTCACGCTCGAGGAGACATCGGAGCGCTTGCCGAACGACCTGCTGGTCGTCGGCCACGGAGTTCGATCGAGTGCACCGGCGCGTCACGGCGCGGCCGGCGCCGGCGGCCGCCGGTGAGGCGGGGCGATCTGTGACACAATAGGCTGCGACTCCCTGGCGAGGTGCAGCATGGGCGAGCGGTCGTTCGCGGAAGACGTCAAGCAGCTTGGTTATGGGGCCGGCGACATCCTGCGCGGCGAGGGCATCCTCGCGATCACCAAGGCGCTGCTGCAGTCGGGCGTGTCCTACGTCGGCGGCTATCCGGGCTCGCCGATCTCGCACCTGCTCGACGTCATGGCCGACGCCCACGAGTCGCTGCTCGAGCCGATGGGGATCTACTTCGAGCTGTCGGGCAGCGAGGCGGCGGCGGCCGCGCTGCTGGGTGCCTCCATCAACTACCCGATGCGCGGGGCCGTCACCTGGAAGTCGGTGGTCGGCACCAACGTCGCCTCCGACGCGCTCTCGCACGTCGCCTCGGCCGGCGTGAAGGGCGGCTCGCTGATCGTCATCGGTGAGGACTACGGAGAAGGCGCCTCGATCCTCCAGGAGCGCACGCACGCCGCCGCCCTGAAGTCGTCGGTCCCCCTCCTCGATCCCCGGAACAGCCTTCAGTCGTTTGCCCGATTCGTCGAGGAAGGGTTTGGCCTCTCGGAGGCGTGCAACGAGCCGGTGCTCTTCTCCATCCGCATTCGCGCCTGCCACATGCGCGGCACGCTCGTGTGCAAGGACAACGTGCGCCCGCGCATCAGCATGCGGGCGCCGCTCGGCGACCCGTCCTTCAGCCTGGAGCGCATCAACCTGCCGCCCTTCACCTACGCGATGGAGGCCAAGAAGTTCACGGAGCGATTGCCGGCCGCCCAGCGCTACATCGTCGAGCGCCGGCTCAACGAGCACCTGCCGGGGTCCGAGTCGCGGCTCGGCATCGTGATGCAGGGTGGGCTGTGGAACACGGTCGCGCGCGGCCTCAACGTGCTCGGCCTGGCCGACGTGCGCGGTCGGAGCCCGGTCCCGATGCTCGTCCTCAACGCGCTGCACCCGCTGGTGCCCGAGGAGCTGATCGGGTTCCTGCGCGGCAAGTCGCACGTCCTGGTGGTCGAGGAGGGGATGCCGAACTTCATCGAGCGCGAGCTGAAGGCGCTCGCCCACGACGCGCGGCTGGACGTCGAGATCCACGGCAAGGAAATGCTGTCGCCCCACGGTGAGTACGTGCCGGCCCTGGTCATCGGAGGGCTGCGGAAGTTCCTGACCGTGGCCCGACCCACCGCCATGTCGCTGACCGCGATCGAAGACCGCTACGCCGCCCTCACCGCGCACCAGGAGCGGGCGCGGGCGGCGTTGCCGCAGCCGATCGACAAGCGGCCGCCCTCGTTCTGCACGGGCTGCCCGGAGCGCCCGGTGTTCAGCGCGATGAAGATCCTCCGTACCACGGACCCCGCCATCGGCGACACCCACGTGGCGG
The DNA here is from genome assembly GCA_963743355.1 of uncultured Candidatus Rokubacteria bacterium. GTDB lineage: Bacteria > Methylomirabilota > Methylomirabilia > Rokubacteriales > CSP1-6 > AR5. Next base: position 188,757 of record CAVUPM010000001.1, on the reverse strand, counting down.
CCGACATCGGCTGCACGACGTTCTCGACCCAGGCGCCGTTCAACGTCGGCAACTCGGTGCTCGGCTACGGCATGGGGCTGGCGTCGGCGGGCGCGGTGGCGCCGAACTTCGGCAAGCGCGTCATCTCGGTGATGGGCGACGGCGGGTTCTGGCACAACGGCCTCACCAACGGGGTGGCCAGCGCCGTCTACAACAAGCAGGACTCGGTGCTCGTCATCGTCGACAACAAGTACACCTCCGCCACCGGCCAGCATCACAACCCGTCCACCGGCGTCAACGCGCGCAACGAGCCGACCGGCATGACGATCCCGCAGGCGCTGCGCGGCGTCGGGGTGCGGTGGATCAGGACGATCGACTCCTACGACATCGTCAACACGATGCGCACGCTGCGCGAGGCCCTGACCACGCGCGTGCCGGGGCTGAAGGTGATCATCGCCGAGGGCGAGTGCATGCTGGAGCGCCAGCGCCGCATCCGCCCCCTCGCGCGGCAGCAGGCGGCGGCGGGCAAGACCGTGGTGCAGGCGCGCTTCGGGGTCGATCCCGACGTGTGCACCGGCGACCACTCCTGCATGCGGCTCAACGGCTGCCCGTCGCTCACGCTGCGCGAGAGCCCCGATCCGCTGCGCGAGGATCCCATCGCCCACGTGGACGCTTCCTGCGTCGGCTGCGGCGTCTGCGGGGAGGTCGCCCACGCCGCCGTGCTGTGCCCGTCGTTCTACGAGGTGAAGGTGATCACCAATCCGAGCCGGTGGACGCGCCTGCTGTCCCGCGTCCGGGCCGCGGTGATCGGACGGCTCGCCGGCGCGTGAGATCGGGCATTCCGGAGCCACCCCGCTTCCAGGCCAGGCCACCCGCGGTCCTAGCCGTGCAAGCGGCACCCGCTCCAACAGCCTAGCCGTGCAAGCGGACCCCGCTCCAACAGACCCCCAGATTCTCTCCGTCCTCGTGCCGGCCGTCGGCGGGCAGGGCGGGGGGGTGCTGTCGGAATGGATCGTAGACGCCGGCCTGCTCGACGGCTTTCCCGTTCACGGGACCTCGATCCCCGGCGTCGCCCAGCGGACGGGCTCCACCACCTACTACGTCGAGATCGCCACCGAGCGCGGCGCCGACGACCTCGCCTTCTCGCTCTATCCGGTCCCCGGGGCCCTCGACGTGCTGGTGGCGCCGGAGTTCATGGAAGTCGGGCGCATGATCGAGCTGGGCTTCGTGTCGCCGGCCCGCACGACCGTCATCGCCTCCACGCACCGGCTGCTCTCCATCCACGAGAAGATCGCGACCGGCCGGGCGATCTATCCCCAGGACGGGCTGCGGCGCGCCGCCGAGACGGCCGCGCGCCGCCTCGTCGCGTTCGACGCGCTCGCCCTGGCCCGCCAGCACGGCACCGAAGCCAACGCCGTGCTTCTCGGGGCCCTGGCGGGCGCCGGCGTGCTGCCGATCGCGGAGACCGCGTTTCGCCAGGCCATCGAGCGCAAAGGCGTCGCGGTGAAGTCCAACCTCGCGGGCTTCGACCTCGGCCTTCAGCTCGGCCGGTCGGCGGACGCCGCGGGCAGGGCTTCGGCGGAGGCTCCTTCGCTCAATACAGCATTCGCTCTGGGAGCCTCCGCCGAAGCCCTGCCCGCTGACATCCGATCGGTGGTCGAACGGATGCCCAAGGAGGTCCGCGAGGTCGTGTTCCGCGGCGTGCTTCGGTTGATCGACTATCAGGACGTGGGCTATGCGCGGCGGTATCTCGATCTGCTCCAGCCGTTCGTGCCAGCATCGACGGACGGGGCGCATCGGATCGAGCTTCTGGAGGCGGTGGGGCGGTATCTGGCGTTGTGGATGAGTTACGAGGATGCGGTGAGGGTGGCGGAGTTGAAGACGCGGGGGAGTCGGTTTGCGCGCATCCGCGACTCCGTGAACGCGGGCACGGGGGAGATCGTCATCACCGACTACTTGAAGCCGGACCTGGACGAGATCTGGGGGGTGTTGCCGGATCGGTTGGTGCGGCCGTTCGCACGGTGGGCGGAGCGGCGGTGGCCGCACGGGCGGCCGACCGTGGGCCAGCACGTGCGCATCACGACCGTCACCGGGTTTCTGCGCGTGTGGCTGCTGGCGCGGCTCAAGCCGCTGCGCGGGATCTCCTACCGCGCGCGCGAGGAGCACGCGCGGATCGCGCGCTGGCTGGAGGCGGTGCGGACGTGCGCGGCCGGGGACGCGGCGCTGGCGGTCGAGGTGGCCCGCGCCGGCCAGCTCGTGAAGGGCTACGGCGACGTGCGGCGACGGATGCTGGCGGTGCACGAGCAGATGCTCGCCGCCAGCCTGAGCGCGGCGCGGCTCGAGGCCGGACGGGGCGCGGGATTCGCCGTCTCGACCGCGCTGGCGGCGCGCCTGCGCGCGCTGGTGCTGACGGGCCCCGACGGGGAGGCCCAGGTGCCGGCGGTGGCCGCCGCCACGCTCGCGAAGCTCGAGGCCGGCGACGTCCGGGGCGCCCTGGAGCCGATCAGCGCCCGCTGACCCGCAGGATGTTGACGCGCTGCACGTCGAGGTCGAGACCGAGCCGCTGCAGTGTCAGGCAGGGATCCCGCACGTGGTCGACCCGCCTCATCAGCGGTGCGCGATTGGTGACCTCGCGCATCCGGTAGGTGCACGCCACGCTCTGCCACGCCCGCGCTTGCTGGCGCTGCTCGTAGGCCCACGCCAGCGGCACCACGATCAGCCCGACGAGGGTCCCGGCGCCGAGCATCTTGAGGACGGCCTCGACCTCGGGGCGGAAGAATCGCATAGGACAACTCCTCCGAACCGGCGGAGAGCATTTCCGCTGCCACGCCGCTCGCGCGGTAAGCGCGCGTCGCGCCACGCTCGGCCGACCTGGACTTTTCGGAAGTGGACGAGACGAGGAGGTAAGCCGCTCGCCAGAATATCCAACTTCTTTCCCGTGTTCCCGGGCTGACGCGGAAGTCTCAGGGGCGCTGCAGGCGTTGCACGAGCTCGCTGAGGCGCTTGGCCTCGGCATTGGCGAGGTGCACGAACGAGAACGCGGTGCCGTCGCGGTCGATCCGGACGACGAGCGAGATGACCTCGACCGGCGCGGCGCCGTCGGGCGGTGTGAACAACAGCTTGACCGCCGACCCCTCGGCCAGCACGGCGCTGGAGCGGACCTTCATGCCGGTGGCCGACAGCTCGTCGCAGACGCCCTCCCACGCCGTGCCCTTGTACTCCACGATGCGCACCGGGAAGCCGATCTGGGCGCGCGGGCCGCGCCGGCGCTCGTGCTTGGTGCTCTCGCTGCGGCGGCGGGTGAGGGCGTGCGGCTCCAGGAACGTGAGCACCTCGTTGAGGCGGTCCAGCGGCACCGGCTTGCCGACGAAGTCGAGGGCGCCCAGCCGCAGGCACTCCCGGGCCTGGCCCTCGGTGGCCACCCCGGAGATGGCAACGATAGGTAGAGCGGCGTCGCGCACCGGACGCAGCTGGAGGAAGTCGAGGCCACTCATCCCAGGAAGATTGATATCGAGGATGATGGCATCGGGCCGCTGGCGTTCCAGCGAGCCCAGCGCGGCCTCCGCGCTGCGCACGATGATCGCGTCGTGTCCCATCTCGGCGAGAAAGTCGCGAAAAACCTCGCCGAGAGGCTCTTCATCCTCGACGACGAGCACCCGCATGGCCTGAGGAGGAGTCTAGCACGGTGGCCGAGGCCTCGGTCGTGCCGAAGAAGGCGTGCCAGAAGCCTCGGGCGGCAGGCCGTGGCGGGCTCTCGCCGAGCAGCCGGGCGGCGTCGAAGCCACGAAGGGCACGATAGGTGAAGCTGTAGAAGAGCACGATCGAGTTCGGCGTGTAGCGGCCGTTGAACACGAGGTCGAGGGCCAGGTGCATGAGGCCACCGGCGACGTACCCGACCAGCCACGGCGCCCCGGTGTGCCAGGCCAGCGCCACCAGCAGGGCGAACAGCTCCCACGAATGCAGGACCAGCACGGTCCGATCGACGCGGCCCTCGGTGTAGTGCCGGAGGAACGTCCCCGGCCGCAGGTCGCGCTGGCGCTCGACCACGACGTAGTCGACGGCGTGATCGACGTCGATCAGGAAGCCGCCGGCGGCGAGGCCGGCCATCAACGCCCACTGCTGATGCACCGCCGCCACGGCGCACACCGCCGCCGTCGTCACCAGGTGTCCGCCCGGACTCATAGATCCCCCCGTGAAACGCAAGCAGCGTGCCCGCCCTCCGGGCGCCGGCCGGCGCGGGTTCCCGCGCCCGAGGCCGGCCTGTGAGCAGGGCGGCACTCACAATGCGCAGGCGCCTGCAGGCTAGACAGGCGGTCTGACCACGCATGCTATACTCACGTCTTGAACCAGGCGAAAACAAGCGAAAACAGGAGGAGATTTCTGTGTCCGGCTACATGCCCGTCGCGATCTTCACCGCGCTGATCATCGGCTTCGGCGTGGTGTCGCTCGGCGCGGCGTGGCTGCTCCGGCCCGCTCGTCCCGACCCCGTCAAGCTTGCCAACTACGAGTGCGGCGCGGAGCCGATCGGTTCTGCCTGGGTGCAGTTTCCGGTGGGCTTCTACCTGGTGGCCCTGGTCTTCATCGTCTTCGACGCGCTGGCGGTGTTCATCTTCCCCTGGGTCCTCGTGCTGCGCGCGGGCGGGCTCGCCGCGTTCGGCGTGATGGCGGCCTTCGTGGCCATCATCGGGCTCGGCTGGCTCTACGCCTACCGGGAGGGAGTGCTGGAGTGGAAGTGAAGCCCCCGATCCCCCAGATCCCGCCGCCGGTCTGGAGCGATTTCAAGGATCTCCAGGAGTGGGAGAAGTACCACCAGGAGCGCCCGACCGGCGATCGCGCGTCGGAGGCCCTCACGTCGATCGCGGATGCCATCCATCACATGCCGGGCGGGTGGATCGTCACGACCTCCACCGACAAGATCTTCAACTGGGCGCGCAAGTCCTCGATCTGGCCGGTGACCTTCGGCCTGGCCTGCTGCGCGATCGAGATGATGGCGACCTTCGCCTCGCGCTTCGACGTCGAGCGCTTCGGCATGGTGCCGTGGGCGTCGCCCCGGCACTCCGATCTGATGATCGTGTCGGGCACGGTGACCATCAAGATGGCGCCGATGCTCAAGCGCATCTACGAGCAGATGCCCGACCCCAAGTGGGTGGTGTCCATGGGGTCGTGCGCCAACTCGGGCGGACCGTTCCGCCACGGCTACCACGTCGTCAAGGGCGTGGACCGGGTGGTCCCGGTGGACGTGTACGTCCCCGGCTGCCCGCCCACGCCCGATTCGCTGATGTACGGGCTGCTGATGCTGCAGGAGCAGGTGGCCCACTTTCTGAAGACCGGCACGCGCCCCACCCCGGCCGAGCCGGCGTGACCGCCCTCACGCCCGCCGTCGCCTCGTCACAGATCCAGGAGCGCTTCGGCGTCAGCCCCGCCGCCGAGGGCGCCGCGCTGTCCGTGCCGGTGCCGCTCGAGCGCTGGCAGGAGCTCGCGCGGTTCGCCAAGGACACGCTCGGCTGCCGCTACTTCAACTGGCTGACCGCGGTGGACTGGAAGGAGCAGGGGCTGGAGGTGCTGGCCCGGCTCGACAACCTCGATGCGGGCCTGGCGGTGACCATGCGCACCCGCCTGGCGCCGGGCGCGACGGGATGCCCGACGCTCACGGGCGTCTTCCGCGGCGCGGGCTGGATGGAGCGGGAGTGCTACGACATGTTCGGGGTGGTGTTCGAAGGCCACCCGGATCTGCGGCGGATCCTGCTCGATCAGGACTGGGAGGGCCATCCGCTGCGCAAGGACTACGCGGTCGACACGCCCCAGGCGCCGTATCGGTGACACGGCGGAGGAGCCGACGATGATCTACGAGCTGCGGACGTACACGTTCCAGCCGGGCAAGCAGGGCGAGTACCTGAAGCTCAACGCCGAGGTCGGCCGCAAGGTCCGCGGCGACACGTACGGCAAGTTCGAGGGCGGCTGGACCACCGAGTTCGGGACCCTGAACCAGTACGTGCACCTCTGGGGCTACCCCGACCTCAACGAGCGCGAACGGCTGCGCGGCGAGCTGGCCAAGAACGAGGAGTGGACCAGGGGCTACGTGCCGCAGATCCGGCCCCTGCTGCTGACCCAGGAGAACAAGATCCTCTCGCCGGTGACGGCGTTCAAGCCGCCCACGGACAGCGGCAACGTCTATGAGCTGAGGTGGTACCGCGCGCAGGTCGGCAAGCTCGGCGAGTGGCTGAACCTCGCCAAGGGCGTGCTGCCGAGCCGCGAGAAGTACTCGCGCAACGTGGGGTACTGGCAGACCGAGGCCGGCACGCTCAACGAGGCCGTGCATCTCTGGGTCTACAAGGATCTCAACGAGCGGGCGGCCGCCCGCGCCAAGGCCCTGGCCGATCCGGAGTGGCAGGCGTTCCTCGGCAAGGCGATGCCCCTGCTCGTGAACATGCAGGCGGTGGTGCTGATCCCGACGCCGGCATCGCCGATGAAGTGACGGCATGAGCGTGTTGTCGGCCCGACCGTCGGGCGCCGGCGCGGAGCGCCGGCGCCCCGACGGCGAATAAGACCATATGCCCGACACCGAAGCGCGGCACGTCGTCGAGATGGGCTACGGGGGCAACGAGCGCCTCGTGATGAACATGGGGCCGCAGCACCCGTCCGCGCACGGCGTGTTCCGCGCGATCCTGACCCTGGAGGGCGAGACGGTCGTCGCCGTGGACGCGGTGATCGGCTACCTGCACCGCTGCCACGAGAAGCTGGCCGAGACGCTGACCTACGTGCAGTACCCGTCGATCGCCTCGAAGACCGACTACGTCTCCGCGATGACGGCGGAGCTGGCCTACGTGGCGTCGGTGGAGAAGGTCGGCAAGATCGACGTGCCCAAGCGGGCCCAGTACCTGCGCGTGCTCGCCGCCGAGCTGCAGCGCATCGCCTCGCACTGCCTGTGGCTCGGCACCTGGTGCATGGACATGGGCGGCGCGCTCGGCGGCGGCGCCACGATCTTCCTCTACGCCATCCGCGAGCGGGAGCTGATCCTCGACCTGTTCGAGTCGCTGACCGGGGCCCGGCTGCTCTACGGCTTCCACCAGGTGGGCGGTGTGCGCTACGACCTGCCGGCCGGCTGGGCCGCGACGTGCCGCGAGACGGTCGATCTCATCGAGCGGCGCGTCGACGAGTACGAGGCGATGCTGGAGGACAACGCGTTCTTCCTGGTCCGCACGCAGGGCGTGGGCGTCATCTCGCGGGAGCTGGCGCTGGACCTCGGCGTCTGCGGGCCGCTCGTCCGCGGCTCCGGCGTCGACTACGACGTCCGCCGAGCCGAGCCCTACTCGTCCTACGAGGACTTCGACTTCCGGGTGCCGGTCGAGACCGCCGGCGACTGCTACGCGCGCTATCGCGTGCGGATGGTCGAGTTCCGGGAGTCCATCAGGCTGGTGCGCCAGGTGCTCGACGGGCTGCCGGAGGGGCCGATCTCGTCGCGGCCGGGCGTGAAGTCGGTGGGGCAGGTGCGCATCGCCAAGGGCGAGGGCTACACGCGGGTCGAGGGCGCGCGCGGCGAGCTCGGCTGCTACCTGGTCGCCGACGGCGGCGCCAAGCCCTATCGGCTCAAGTGGCGGGGCGCCTCCTTCTCGAACCTGGCGGTGCTGCCCCACATCATCCCCGGCCACAAGATCGCCGACGTGGTCGCCATCATGGGCTCCGTCGACCCCGTCTTCGGGGAGGTGGACCGCTAGCCCATGCCTCCGCTGCTCCAGCACGTGATCGCCGGCTTCATCGTCCTCAACGTGGTCATCGGTCTCGTGACCTACGTCACCCTGCTCGAGCGCAAGTTCGCCGCCCGCATGCAGTCGCGGATCGGGCCGTACTACGTGGGCTGGCCGCACGGCTGGCTGCAGCCCATCGCCGACGCGCTGAAGCTCATGATGAAGGAGGACATCGTCCCCACCGCCGCCGACCGCTGGGTGTACAACCTGGCGCCGATCGTGTTCCTGATTCCGTGCGTGCTGATCTTCGCGACCATACCGTTCGCGCCGGGACTCGGCGTGGCCGACCTCAACATCGGGGTACTGTTCTTCCTGGCGGTGTCGTCGCTGGAGATCGTCGGCCTGTTCATGGGCGGCTGGGGCTCCAACAACAAGTACGCGCTGCTCAGCGCGATGCGGGCGGTGAACCAGATCATCTCCTACGATCTGCCGTTCATCTTCGCCGCGCTGGTGCCGGTGGTGCTGGCCGGCTCGCTGCAGATGTCGGCCATCGTCGAGGCGCAGACTGGGTTCTGGTTCGTGCTCTATCCGGTGCTGGGCCAGCTCGCGTTCATCGCGTTCCTCATCGCGACGCTGGCCGCCGAGAACCGGGTGCCGTTCGACATCCTGGAGGCGGAGTCGGAGCTGGTGGCCGGCTTCCGCGTCGAGTACAGCGGCATGAAGTTCTCGCTGATCATGCTCGGCGAGTACGCCCACATGCTCGGCACCTCGTTCCTGGGCGCGCTGCTGTTCCTGGGCGGGTGGCTGGGCCCGGGCCCGGCGTGGCTGGGGCCCGTGTGGTTTCTGCTCAAGGCGATGTTGATCTTCCTGGTGGTCACGTGGGTGCGGTGGTCGTTCGTGCGCATCCGCGTGGACCAGATCCTGGCGATCTCCTGGAAGCTGCTGCTGCCGGCGACGCTCCTCCTGCTGATGGCCACCGCGCTCGTGGTGGCCCTGCAAGGCGCCCGTGCCGTCTGATCCCTCGTTCTGGGCGGAGACCGGCCAGCTCGTGCGCGCCGTCGGCCGCGCGCTGGGCATGACCTTCCGGAACTTCGTCCGGCCGCCGATCACCGTGCAGTACCCGACGGTGAAGCGCGTCTATCCCGACCGCTTCCGCGGCATCCTGGCCCTCGCCTACGACAAGGAGACGGGCCAGGAGGCGTGCATCGGCTGCCGGCTCTGCGAGTTCATCTGCCCGCCCCAGGTCATCAAGGTCGAGATGCTGAAGGCCGAGAAGCGGAACTTCGCCAAGACCTTCACGCTCGAGCTGTACTCGTGCGAGTTCTGCGAGCTGTGCGTGCAGGTCTGCCCGACCGACGCCATCATCATGCTCAAGACGTTCGACCTCGCCACCGCCGACCGCCGCGAGCTGCTGCTCGACAAGGACCGGCTGCACGCCCTCGGCCTGCAGCACGAGCCGTCGTGGGCCACCGGCAACCGCCTGCGTGACATGCAGGCGCCGCCCAAGCCGGCCAAAGCCGAGGCCCGGGCCGAGGGGAAATCGGGCGGGAAAGTGGAAGCCACGGAGCCCGCCGAGTGACGGCCGAGACGCTGGCCTTCGCGGGGGTGGCCGTCGTGCTGCTCGCGTCGAGCCTCGGCGTCGTCCTCACGCCCAACCTCTTCCACGCCGTCCTCTACCTGGCCGCCGCGCTGGTGGCGACGGGCGTGGTGTTCCTGCTGCTCGACGCGCCGTTCCTGTTCGGCGTCCAGCTCCTGCTCTACGCCGGCGGTGTGGTGGCGATCGTCGTGTTCGCGATCATGCTCACCGAGCGGCTGGTGGGGGAGTCGATCCGCCAGACGAGCCGCTACCTGATCAACGGGGCGCTGGTGAGCGCCGCCATGTTCGTCGGTGTGGTCGGCTTCCTGGTGCAGATGCCGGCGGCCGGGCCGCGGCCGGCGTGGCCGGGCGACCTGACCGTCGCGGTCGGGCGGGCCCTGGTCGGTGCCTTCGCGATCCCGCTCGAGCTGCTGGCCGTTCTCCTGGTGATCGCGCTGGTCGGCGCCCTCTACTTCGCGCGGAGCGAGAGCTGATGACCCTCGTGGTGCGTGGTGACGCCGTGGGTCGGGCGGCGAGTCGTACCCCGCGCCCGCGCTTCATGGCGAGCCGTCGTCGCCGCGCTCGTTCGGCGTGGGGCGAGCAAGCCGCCAAGGATTGGATGCCCTCGCGCCACCCCCCGGGGGGGATGGGGGGTCGCAGCGAGCCCCACGCCGAACGAGCAGCGGCGACAGGTGAGCCATGCGCGCGGGCGCGGGGTACGACTCGCCGCCCGACCCGCGGCGTCACCCCATTCCACGAGGACCACTAGCATGCCGCTGGGCGCGTATCTCACGCTGGCCGCGCTGGTGTTCGCCATCGGCCTGTTCGGCGTGCTCACCCGCCGCAACGCGGTCGGCATCCTGCTCGGCATCGAGCTCATGCTCAACGCGGTCAACATCAACCTGGTCGCGTTCGGGCGGTTCCACGCCGACCTGGCCGGAGTGATCTTCACGCTGTTCACGATCGCGATCACGGTGGCCGAGGTGGCGGTCGGGCTGGCGATCGTGATCGTCATCTTCCGGGTACGGCGGACCGTGGACGCCGACCACCTCGATCTGCTGCGCGGATGATGCCGCGGATCGGCTCGGCCACGCTCGCGCTGATCGTCCTGGCGCTGCCGTTCCTCAGCTTCCTGCTGCTGGCCGCGGTGCGGCCGCTCCGCCGCTCGGCCCCGGCCGCCGCCGCCGTCAGCATCGCGGCCATCGCCGGCTCGCTCGTCACCGCCATCCTCACGGTCCGGGGGGCCGTCCGGCGGACCGGGCCGCAGAGCCCGTCCACCACCTGGGCGTGGATCCCCGCCGACGACGGACCGATGGCGACCGTGGGCGTCATGGTCGACGACCTCAGCATGACGATGCTGCTGCTGGTCACGCTCGTGTCGTTCCTGGTGCAGGTGTACTCGTGGGCGTACCTGCACGACGAGCCGCGGACGTCGCTGGGCCGCTACTACGCGTACCACTCGCTGTTCGCGTTCTCGATGCTGGGGCTCGTGCTGGCGCCGACGTTCGTGCAGATGTTCATCTTCTGGGAGCTGGTCGGACTCTGCTCCTACCTGCTCATCGGCTACTGGTACGACCGGCCGTCGGCCGCCCGGGCCGCCGTCAAGGCGTTCTGGATCACCAAGCTGGGCGACCTCGGCTTCGTGGTGGGCATCGTGATGCTGTGGTCGGTGACCGGGACCTTCGACTTCTGGACGCTCTTCCAGATGGGGTCCATGGGCACGCTGCCCGTCGAGACGCTGCCGCTGATCATGTTTCTGATCTATCTCGGCGCCGTCGGCAAATCGGCCCAGTTCCCGCTGCACGTGTGGCTGCCCGACGCCATGGAGGGCCCCACGCCGGTCTCGGCGCTGATCCACGCCGCCACCATGGTCACCGCCGGCGTGTTCCTGGTGACGCGCGCGTTCCCGCTCTTCCGCCTGACCCCCGACGTGCTCACGCTGATCGCCTGGGTGGGTGCCTTCACCGCGCTGCTGGCGGCGAGCATGGCGTGCGTCGAGAGCGACATCAAGCGCGTGCTGGCGTACTCCACCATCTCGCAGCTCGGCTACATGATGGCCGCCGCCGGCGCCGCCGCGCCCGAGGCCGGATTCCTGCACCTGGTCGCCCACGGCGTGTTCAAGGCGCTGCTGTTCCTGGGTGCCGGCATCGTGATCCACGTCTTCCACACCAACGACGTCTTCCGCATGGGGGGCCTGCGCGGGCACCCGTGGATCTGGCTGCCGTTCGTGATCGGCACGCTGGCGCTGTCCGGGGTGTGGCCGCTGCCCGGCTTCTTCACCAAGGAGGCGATCCTGGCCGGCGTGTTCGACGCGGACCTGCGGGTGCCGTTCGCCATGCTGTCGATCGCCGCGTTCCTGACCGCGTTCTACATGTTCCGTGTCGTCTTCCTGGCATTCTTCGCGCGCCCGCACCACGCCGGGCCCGCCCACCACCACGTGCCGTGGATGATGGACGGCGTCGGCCGCCTGCTGGCCGCGCTCACGCTGGCCATGGGCCTGCGGCAGGCGTTCTTCAGCGGCCACCACGAGATCGGCGGACCGGGCTGGCTGCCCTGGTTCTCGCTCGCCCTGGCCGGCGGCGGCATCCTGCTGGCGTGGGCGATGTACCAGTGGGCCGCCATCGATCCCGCCCGCGTGGCCCGCGGGCTGGCTCCGATCGAGTGGATGGCCCGCCGGCGCTACGGTCTCGACGCGCTCTTCGCCGGGCTCTACCGCCGGGCGCTGCTGGCGTTCGCGCGCCTGATCGGCTGGCTCGACCGCTACCTGGTGGACGGCGTCCTCAACGTGCTGAGCGCGTGGACGCTGCGGGCGGGCGACCGGGTGCGCCGCCTCCAGACGGGCCAGCCCCAGGACTACGTGTACGGCGTCGCCCTCGGGACGCTCCTGCTGTTCGTCCTCGCCCAGTGGCGGCTGCGGTAGTGGGCGTGATCCCGTTCCCGGTGCTCTCGATCATCACGTGGTCGCCGTTCATCGGCGCCCTGCTGATCATGTTCTGCGCGCGGCACCGCCCGCTGGCGGTGCGGCTCATCGCGCTGGTGACGACGGCGGTCTCCATCGTCCTCTCGGTCTTCATCTTCGTCGTCTACGACCGCGAGGCGGCCGGCTTCCAGTTCTACGAGAAGGTGCCGCTGGTCCCGCCGCTCGGCATCGCCTACGAGGTCGCGGTGGACGGCATGAGCCTGCTGATGGTGCTGCTCACGTCCATCATCATCTTCGCCGGCGTCTTCGCCTCGTGGACGGTGGCCACCCGCAGCCAGGAGTTCTACGCGCTGCTCCTGGCGCTCGTCACGGGTGTCTACGGGGTGTTCGTCTCGCTCGACCTCTTCGTGTTCTTCCTCTTCTACGAGCTGGCCGTGCTGCCGATGTACCTGCTCATCGGTATCTGGGGCTCGTCGGGCGAGGTCCGGCCGCGGGGGATCTTCGGCTGGGCGTTCCGCGAGACGGGTGTGGGGTCGAAGGAATACGCGGCGATGAAGCTGACGCTGTACCTGCTGTTCGGGTCCGCGTTCATCCTGGTCGGCATCTTCGCGCTCTACGTGAGCGCCGGCACCGGGTCGTTCTCGTTCCTGGAGCTGGAGGCGAGCACCTTCGACCCGGCGCTGCAGTACTGGGTGTTCCTGGCCTTCTACGTGGGGTTCGGGATCCTGGCCGGCATCTGGCCGCTGCACACCTGGTCGCCCGACGGCCACGCCTCGGCGCCCACCGCGGTGTCGATGCTCCACGCCGGCGTGCTGATGAAGCTGGGCGCCTACGGCGTCGTGCGGATGGGGATGGGGCTCCTGCCCGACGGCGCCGTCGAGCTGGCGTGGCTGGTCGGGGGCATCGCGTGCATCAACGTCGTCTACGGCGCGCTGTCGGCGATGGCCCAGACCGACCTCAAGTACGTCATCGCCTACTCGTCGGTCTCGCACATGGGGCTCGTCATGCTGGGCGCCGCCACCCTGACCGAGGCCGGCCTCAACGGCTCCGTCTTCCAGATGTTCGCCCACGGCGTCATGACCGGCCTGTTCTTCGCGCTCGTCGGTCTCGTCTACGAAAAATCGCACTCGCGCGAGATCTTCAAGATGGGCGGATTCGGCCGCGCGATGCCCGGCGTGGCCACCGCGTTCACCGTCGCCGGCCTCTCCTCGTTGGGCCTGCCAGCCACCTCGGGATTCGTGGCCGAAATCCTCACCTTCATGGGCGCCTGGCGCTCGGCCCATCCCTGGTGGCTGATCCCCGCCGTCGCCGGCACCTTCCTGACCGCGGTCTACGTGCTCCGCGTCACCAAGCAGATCTTCTGGGGGCCGCCCTCGCCGCACTTCGACCACCTCACCGACGCGCGGGGCCCGGAGTGGGTCGCCCTCGTGCTGCTCACGGTGGTGATCGTGCTGTTCGGCCTGGCGCCCGGCCTCGCGATCGGGCCGGTGGACACCGCGACGGTGCCGCTGCTGACGCGGCTGCTGAAGCCATGAGCGCGCTGGCGCCGTTCACGCTCGAGCTCGGCCTCGGCGCGCTGCTGCTGCTCGTCTTCGTGGCCGGCTTGATCAGCCGCGGCGAGGACCGTCGGGGCATCGCGTGGCTCGCCACCGGGGGCGTGCTGGTCCTCGGCGTCGGGGCGATGTTCGTGACGCCGTCCGGCTCGGCGCTGGGCGGGATGTTCGTGCAGGACGGCCTGGCGGTCTTCGCCAAACGCCTGTTCCTGACCGCGACGTTCATCGGCCTGCTGGCCGGGCTGTCGCTGCCCGACCGCGTCTTCGCCCGCCGGGCCGCCGAGTACCATCTGCTGCTGCTCACCTCGCTGCTGGGCATGCTGGTGCTGGCCTCGGCGCGCGACCTGATCCTGCTCTTCCTCGCGTTCGAGCTGATGTCGATCCCGCTCTACGTGCTGGCCGGCTTCCTCAAGCGCGACGCGGGGGCGGTCGAGGCCGCGCTGAAGTTCTTTCTGGTCGGCTCGGTGTCCTCGGCGGTGATGGCCTACGGACTGTCGTTCGTGTACGGCGCGACGGGCACCACCGACCTGGCGAAGATCGCGGCCGTGAGCCACGCCAACCCTTTGCTGACGCTGGGGCTGGTGCTGGCGCTGGTCGGCTTCGCGTTCAAGATCGCCGCGTTCCCGTTCCACATGTGGGTGCCCGACACCTACGAGGCGGCCTCCACGCCGTTCGTCGCCTGGCTGAGCGTGGCGCCGAAGGCGGCCGGCTTCGTGGCGCTCTTCCGCGTGTACTTCGAGGGGGGGGACGAGCGGGCGGCGGCGTGGGGACCGGTGGTGGCCCTGCTCGCCACGATCACGATGCTGGCCGGCAATCTCATGGCGCTGCCCCAGCAGAACACCAAGCGGCTGCTCGCCTACTCGGGCATCGCGCAGATCGGCTACATGCTGGTCGGCGTGGCGGCGGCCTCGGCGTCCGGGACCGCGATGGTCCTCTTCTACCTCGTGGCCTACGTCTTCGGCAACATGGGCGCCTTCCTGGTGGTCGAGGCGCTGGCCCGGGCCGAGGGCTCGGAGTCGACCAGCGCCTTCCGCGGCCTGGCCCAGCGCTCGCCGCTGCTGGCGCTGGCGATGCTGCTCTTCCTGCTCTCGCTCGGCGGCATCCCGTTCGTCGCCGGCTTCTGGGCCAAGCTCTACGTCTTCTGGGCCGCGGCCGAGCGCGGGCTCTACTGGCTCGTGCTGCTCGGCGCGATCCTCACGGTGGTCGCCCTCTTCTACTACCTGGTCGTCGCCAAGCGCATGTACATCGAGGCGCCCGAGCGGCCCGACCGGGTCCCGGTGGCCCCCACCCTGGCGCTGTCCGTGGCCCTGTGCGCGCTCGGCGTCGTGCTGCTCGGGCTCTATCCGAAGGCCGTCGTCATGGCCGCCCTGAGGGTCGCGGCGCTCTTGTTTTAGTGGGGGCCCCGAGATGGCCCCCCCACCCCCCAGATGTTCGGAGCGTCCCGGCGGAGCCGTGACGCTCTTCTGGTCTAGGTGGGGGTCCCGAGATGGCCCCCCCCACCCCCCCCGGACGCTCGGAGCGTCCCGGCAAAGCCGTGACGCTCCTCGACATCCCGCGAGGCGTTAGTAGGCTCCGCACGGGGCGCTCGGTTTCGGACTTGACGCGGTGCATGACGGGGCGGTAAGGTTCTGTACCAACTGGTTGGTACATAGATGACGGCGACGACGAAGACCCAGCCGGCCTCGGCCAAGCACCGGGACGGGAAATCCACCCGGGAGGCGGTTCTCGAGGCGGCGACCCGGCTGATGCACGTCCAGGGGTACCAGAACACCTCGCTCGACGACGTGTTGCGTGAGAGCGGGGTGGGCAAGGGGAACTTCTACTACCACTTCCGGAGCAAGGAGGACCTCGGGTACGCGATCCTCGACCAGCTCGTCGCGGTCTTCCTGGAACGGACGCTGGAGCCGTGCTTCTCAGGTGCCGACACACCG
The DNA here is from genome assembly GCA_963743355.1 of uncultured Candidatus Rokubacteria bacterium. Taxonomy (GTDB): domain Bacteria; phylum Methylomirabilota; class Methylomirabilia; order Rokubacteriales; family CSP1-6; genus AR5. The sequence continues at coordinate 173,113 of CAVUPM010000001.1, read as the reverse complement.
CGCCTGACCCAGATCCGGTGCTTTCTCGACCGGGTGCTTGAGGCCCAGCGCCAGCGCAAGTGCGTGGGCGGCTGCGCGATGGGCAACCTCGCCTCCGAGCTCAGCGATGTGCACGAGGGATTTCGCGCCCGGCTGGCTCTGGTGTTTACCGCATGGCGGGAGCGGCTGACTCTCGCCCTCCGCGAGGCCCAGGAGCGCGGTGAGGTGATGGCGGCCTGCGAGCCGGAGCCGATCGGGCACTTCCTGGTCGCCGGTCTCGAGGGTGCCATTCTGCTGTCCAAGGTCTCGAAGGACATCACGGTGATGGAGCAATGCGTGAGCGAGCTGAAGCGCTATCTGACGCTGTACGAGGTGCGGTCGTGAGCGTGGCCCCGGTGCCGCGGGTGGATGCCGACGCCGAGCTGGTCGAGGCGCTGCGCCGCGAGGAGCCGGACGCCGCCGACCGGCTCGTCGAGCGCTACGGCGACCGCGTCTATCGCCTGGCCATGCGTATCACCGGTCTCAACGAGGACGCCGAGGAGGCCGCCCAGGACGCGCTGTGGACGGCGGCCCGCAAGATCCACATGTTCAAGGGCGAGTCGGCGTTCGGCTCGTGGATCTACCGGATCACCGCCAACGCGGCCTATCAGAAGCTGCGTACGCGCCGCCAGAAGTCGGCCGAGATCTCGATGGAGGACGTGCTGCCCTCCCTCGATGGCGACGGGCGTCACTTCGAGCCGATGGACGACTGGTCGAACCGGGTCGACGAGCAGGCCCTGCAGGGCGAGTTGCGGCGCGTGCTGCAGCAGGCGATCGACGGCCTGCCGGCCGACTATCGTACCGCGCTGGTCCTGCACGACGTCGAGGGGCTGTCGAACCCCGACATCGCCGAGGCGCTGAACATCAGCCTGCCCGCGGTGAAGTCGCGCGTGCACCGCTCGCGCCTCTTCGTCCGCAAGCAACTCGCCGACTACCTGAAGACCGCGTAGGACTGCAGACCGCCAAGGACCAGGGGCCCCGTTCAGGGGCCGGCGTCCAGCGAGGTTCGAGGCGCGCCACGGCTCCGCCGGGGCGCGACGAGCGTCGGGGGGTGTGGGGGCCATATCGGGGCCCCCACTCGAGTTGACGTGGGCAACGGCGGTGTGGTCTTATGAACGGCCGTCACTCAATCGTTCGCAGGGAGCTCGGAAGACATGGAAGCGGTCATCGCGACGGGGGGTAAGCAGTACCGGGTGGCCGAGGGCCAGGTGATCTCGGTCGAGAAGCTGGCCGGGGACAAGGGCGCCGAGGTGGCCTTCACCTCCGTGCTGCTGGTGACCAGGGACGGTGAGGTCATCGCCGCGCCGGATCGGCTCAAGGGGGCCCGGGTGTCGGGGCAGGTCGTGGCCCAGGGGCGCGGCCGCAAGGTCATGGTCGTGAAGTTCAAGCGGCGCAAGAATTACCGGCGCAACCGGGGTCACCGGCAGGCGGTGACCACGGTGCGTATCACCAAGATCGAGGTGTAGGGGACGTCATGGCGCACAAGAAGGGCGTCGGCAGCTCGCGCAACGGTCGGGACTCCAATCCGCAGATGCTCGGCGTCAAGCGCTTCGGCGGGCAGTGGGTCACCGGCGGCTCCATCCTGGTCCGCCAGCGCGGCACCCGCTTCAAGCCCGGCGGCAACGTCGGCCTCGGCTCCGACGACACGCTGTTCGCGAAGGTGGATGGCGTCGTGAAGTTCGAGCGTCGCCGGGGCTCGCGCTACATCAGCATCCTGACCCAGCCGGCCTGAGCAGGGCCGTCCACCCACCGGGCGCGGCCGTCCGTGGCCAGCCTCCCACCCCGATGTTCGTCGACGAGATCGACATCTTCGTGAAGGGCGGCGACGGCGGCGCCGGCTGCGTCAGCTTCCGGCGCGAGAAGTTCGTTCCCCGCGGCGGCCCCGACGGCGGCGACGGCGGTGACGGCGGCTCCGTGTACTTCGAGGCGGATCCCGCCCTCACGACGCTGCTCGACTTCCGCTACAAGCGTCACTACCATGCCGAGCGCGGGACGCACGGCGAGGGCAGCAATCGCCACGGCGCTGGTGGCGATGACCTGATCGTCCGGGTGCCGCTGGGCACGATCGTCACCGAGCGCGACAGCGGCGAATTGATCGGCGACCTCACGACGCCGGGCCAGCGCGTGCTGGTCATGCGGGGCTCCCGCGGTGGCCGCGGCAACGCCCGCTTCTCCACCTCGACGAACCGGGCGCCGCGCCGTGCCGACCTCGGGCGACCGGGGCCCGAGCGCTGGCTGCACCTGGAGCTGAAGCTCCTGGCCGACGTGGGCGTGATCGGCTTCCCCAACGCCGGCAAGTCCACGCTCGTCTCGCGCGTGTCGGCCGCCAAGCCGAGGATCGCCGACTACCCGTTCACCACGCTGCAGCCGGCGCTGGGCATCGTCCGCGTCGACGGCGATCGAACCTTCGTGATCGCCGATCTGCCCGGTCTCATCCCCGGCGCCAGCGAGGGCCGCGGCCTGGGCCACCAGTTCCTGCGCCACACCGAGCGCACGCGCCTGCTGCTGCACGTGCTCGACCTCGATCCGGCCAGCGGGCGCGACCCACTCGACGACCTGGGCGTGATCGACGCCGAGCTGGCGGCCTACTCGCCCGAGCTGGCCGCCCGCCCGCAGCTCGTCGTTGCCAACAAGGCCGACCTGGTGGACGGCGATCCGGAGGTGGCCGCCGCGCTGGAGCGCGTCCGCCGCCAGTGCGCGGCCTCCGGCCGCCCGTTCCACGCGATCTCGGCCGCCACCGGTCGCGGGCTCGCCGAGCTGCTGCGCCACGTGGCGGCCCGCCTCGACGACCTCGGATGGGCACGCGCCGCCAGCTAGGCCGCATCCGCCGGCTGGTCGTCAAGGTCGGCAGCGGCCTGATCACCACCCCCGCGGCCGGCCCCGAGCGCCGCCGCATTGCCGCCCTCGCCGCCGATCTCGCCGCCGCCCGCGGAGAGCCGGCGCGCGAGATCGTGCTCGTCAGCTCCGGCGCCATCGCTACCGGGATGGCGCGCCTGGCGCTGCCGCAGCGTCCGCGCTCGATGCCAGAGAAGCAGGCGGCGGCCGCGGTCGGACAGTCGGCGCTCATGCGCCACTACGAGTCGGCGTTCAAGCGGCACGGCCTGGCGGTGGGGCAGGTGCTGCTGACCGCGCAAGACATCGGCGATCGCGCGCGCTACCTGAACGCGCGCAACACCCTTCTGGCCCTGCTGCGCTTCGGCGTGCTGCCCATCGTCAACGAGAACGACACGGTGGCGGTCGAGGAGATCAAGGTCGGCGACAACGACAACCTGAGCGCGCTGGTCGCCTCGCTGATCGAGGCCGACCTGCTGGTGGTGCTCACCGACGTCGACGGCCTCTTCACGGCCAACCCGGCGGTCGACCGCGCCGCCCGGAAGCTCGACACGGTCGAGGCGGTCACCGACGACATCGCCCGCCTGGTGTGGGCCGGGGCGGGGGCGGGCTCGGTGGGCGGCATGGCGACCAAGCTCGAGGCCGCTCAGAAGGCGGCGACGTCCGGCGTGCCGATGATCATCGCCAACGGCCGCACCGAGCACGTACTGGAGCGTCTGCTGGACGGCGAAGTTCTCGGCACCTACTTCGCGCCCAGGACCGACCGCCTCGGAGCCCGTAAACGCTGGATCGCGTTCGCCGTTCCGCCCCAGGGCCGGCTCACGGTTGACGCGGGCGCGGTCCGGGCTTTAACTCTTGGAGGCAAGAGCTTGTTGCCCTCCGGGGTCGTCCAGGTGGACGGGGACTTCGCCGCCGGTGAGGTGGTGGCGGTGGCGGGGGAGGCCGACGGCAAGGAGTTCGCGCGGGGCCTGGTGAACTTCGACGCGGCGGAGCTGCGGCAGATCCGCGGCGCCAAGACGCGCGACATCGAGCCGCGCCTCGGCTACAAGAGCTTCGACGAGGTGATTCACCGCGACAACCTCGTGATTCTCTAGGACCGGAGCGAGGGTCCTAGGACGGGGAATCGCGCCGGAACCGTGTCGCGCGGTTCGAAGCGCGCGAGAGAATCGGGCAGGCGGCATCCCGGTGGGAGGTGTCGGGGGGGAGCGGCGCTCGCTCCCCCCTGATACAGAAAAGAGCCGACACATGGACGTCACGCAGCTAGTTCAGACCAAGGCCCGGGCGGCGCGCGAGGCCGCCCGGTTGCTGGCGCTGTGCTCGACCCGCACGAAGAACGAGGCGCTGCTGCAGATGGCCCGCGGGCTGGAGGAGAAGACGGCGGCCATCCTGGACGCCAACCGTGCCGACCTCGAGCGCACCCGGGCGACCGGCGCCACCCGCGCCTTCCTCGACCGCCTCACGCTGACCGACGCCCGCATCGAGACGATGGCGGCCGGCCTGCGGGAGATCGCGGCGCTGCCCGATCCCGTCGGGGAAACGGTCGAGACGTGGCGGCGGCCCAGCGGGATCGAGATCGCCCGCGTGCGCGTGCCGCTCGGCGTGGTCGGCTTCATCTACGAGTCGCGCCCGAACGTCACCGCCGACGCCGCCGGGCTCTGCGTGAAGTCGGGCAACGCGGTGATCCTGCGCGGCGGCAGCGAGGCGATCGAGTCCAACGCGTTCATCGCGGCCGTGCTGGCCAAGGCCATGGAGAAGACCGGGGCGCCGCCCGACGCCATCCAGTGCATCGACGTCACCGACCGCGAGGCGGTGGCGGCGATGCTGGTGCAGGACGCGCTGATCGACCTCATCATTCCCCGCGGCGGCGAGGCGTTCGTGCGCTGGGTGTCCGAGCGCTCGCGCGTGCCCGTGCTCAAGCACGACAAGGGGCTCGTCCACGTGTACGTGGACGCCGCCGCCGACCTGGACATGGCGGCGAGCATCGTGGTGAACGCCAAGGCGAACCGGCCGAGCGTGTGCAACGCGCTGGAGACCCTCCTGGTGGACCGGGCGCTCGCCGACCGGTTCTTGCCGATGGTGGCCGCCCGCCTGGCCGAGGCCCACGTCGAGCTCCGCGGTTGTCCGGAGACGGTTGCGCGGGTGCCGGCCGCCCGGCCGGCCGCCGAGTCCGACTGGGACGAGGAGTACGGGGACCTGATCCTCGCCGTCCGCGTGGTGGACGGACTCGACGACGCCATCGCGCACATCCGCCGCCACGGCAGCGGACTGGCCGAGGCGATCGTCACCAACGATCTGGGGCGCGCACGCCGGTTCACGCGGGAGATCGACGCGGCCGCGGTGCTGGTCAACGCCTCCACGCGGCTGGTGGACGGCAACCAGTTCGGCCTGGGCGCCGAGATGGGCATCTCCACGTCGCGCGTGCACGCCCGCGGGCCCGTGGGCGTGCGGGAGCTGACCACCACCAAGTTCATCGTCCACGGCGACGGGCAGATCCGGGACTGAGCTTGGCCCGCGTCGCCGTGTTCGGCGGGTCCTTCAACCCGATCCACTACGGGCATCTGCTGCTGGCCGACGACGTGCTCGAGCTGCTCGGCCTCGACCGCGTCCTCTTCGTCCCCGCCGCCACCCCGCCGCACAAGCCGGCCGCCCAGCTGGCGCCGGCCGCCGACCGCTTCGAGATGGTGCGCCTGGCCATCGCCGGCCACCCGCGCTTCGCGGTGTCCGACGTCGAGCTGCGCCGCACCGGCCCCTCGTACACGGTGGACACGCTGCAGGAGCTGGCGGCCGGCGGCGACGCGCTGTTCCTCGTCATCGGCTCCGAGACGTTCCTGGACTTGCTGAGCTGGCGCGAGCCGCGCCGCGTCGCGAGCCTGGCCCGGCTCGTGGTCATCCCGCGCTCCGGCAGCGCGTTCGATCCGGAGAGCGCGGCCGCGCAGAAGGTGCTGCGCGCCATCGGCGTCGAGGGCGGCTTCGTTCACGCCGACGCGGACCAGGCGGTGCCCACGCGCGGGGTGGTGATCGTGCACGCGGCCTCGCTGCCCCTGTCGGCCTCCGAGCTGCGGCGGCGCGTGCGCGAGGGCCGCTCGCTCGCGTTCCGGATGCCGCCGGCGGCGATCGAGTACATCCGGGCGCGCGGCCTCTATCGCGCGGAGCCCGCGTGACGGCGCGCCCGTCCGCCGAGCACAAGGCGCAGCGGGCGGCCCGCGCCGCGCTCGACCGGAAGGCGCTCCATCTCGTCGTGCTGGACGTGCAGGGACTGTCGAGCGTGACCGACTATTTCCTCGTGTGCAGCGGCCGCTCCACCACGCACCTGGCCTCGATCACCGAGGCGATCCGCGCCGAGCTCAAGCAGGACGGCGTGCGCCCGCTGCACGCCGAGGGCGCGACCGAGAGCGGCTGGGTGTTGCTCGACTACGGCGACGTGCTGATGCACGTGTTTCTCGAGGACACGCGCGCGTACTACGCGCTCGAGCGGCTGTGGGGCGATGCACCGTCCATTCCCGTCGACGGTGCGTGATGCGCGTCTTGCACCCTCCCAGGTCGCATGCTAGCGTGGTCGTCACGACTCACGGTCGCCAGGGAGGTCGTGGTGAAAAAAGAACGACTGGCGAGCTTCAAGAAGCGTCTGCTGGAAAAGCAGGAACAGCTCGCCGATGGAGTGGGTCGCTCGGCATCGTACGGCAAGGATCAGGAAGACGACGCCATCAAGGATCTCGGGGACCAGGCGAACACCGCCTACACCCGCGAATTTTTCTTCGAGCTGGGCAACGGAGACCGGCGGCTGCTGCGCGACGTCGTCGCCGCTCTGCAGAAGATCGACGACGGCTCCTTCGGCACCTGCGAGCGCTGCGGCGAGGTGATCGGCGACAAGCGGCTGGAGGCGTTGCCGTTCGCGCGCCATTGCATCGACTGCCAGCGGCTCGTCGAGCAGGAGGAGCGTACCGCGGCCGGGTGACGCGCGGTCGCTGCCTCCCGCCCGGGCCCCACGCCCTCGTCGTCCCATGAACCCCTCGCTCCAGACCCTGCTCTCGGTCGGTCGCCACGTCGGGCGCTGGTTCGGGGCCCGCCCGGCGGCCCCGACCGGCATCGACGACCCGCAGGCGATCGACGCCATGCGTCGCGCGCGCGACGCCCGCCAGGGCGGGCGCCTCGACGAGACGCGCACCCTCTATCGATACGTGCTGCAGCGCTGGCCGCATCATGCCGACGCCCTGCGTGGCCTTCGTGACCTCGCCATCGAGGCGCGCGACTGGGACGAGGCCGTCGCCATCCAGCAACGGCTGCTCACCGCGGCGCCGCCCACCGATCGGGCGGTCGAGTCGGAGTGGCTGGCGGTGGGCTACTACGAGCTGGGGCGGCTGGAGCTGGCCCGCGGCAACCGGGCGGCGGCCATCACGCACTTCAAGGCGGCGCTCAAGGCCGACCGCGAGTTCCTGCCGGCCGTGCTCGCGCTGGGCGACGCCTACGAGAGCTCCGGCGATCAGCGCGAAGCGGTGCGCATCTGGGAGCGCGCGGCCGAGACGCGGCCGGCGTTGCCGCTGCTGGCGCGGCTGGAGCGTGTCTACCGGCGCGACGCGCGACCCAGCCGGATGATCGCCCTCTACCGCGCGGCGTCCGAGCAGGTGCCGGACGATCTGGCCCTGGCCGCCGCGCTCGGGCGCGTGTACTTCGAGCTGGAGATGCTCGACGAGGCCGCCGAGGTGTTCGAGAAGCTGGAGGTGCGGGCGCCGGATCTGCCGGTCGTCCACGCCTTCCTCGGCGCCGTCTTCGAGCGCCGCGGTGAGACGCGCGACGCGTTCGACGAGTACCGGCGGGCGCTGCGTCTCGGCCACGGCTTCGACTGGCCGCACCGCTGCCAGGCGTGCAGCGCCACCGCGCCGACCTGGCAGGATCGCTGCCCGCAGTGCCAGCGCTGGAACACGCTGCGCCCGTCGCCGACCCGCTGACGCCCCCGATGCATCCGTGGGCGCTCGCCGCCCTCGATCTCGTCTTCCCCGCGCTCTGCCCCGTCTGCGAGGCCTCGCTCGCCGAGGGCCGCCGCGATCCTCTCTGTGGGGCGTGCTGGGCGGCGATGCCCCGCCTCGCGCCGCCGTGGTGCGAGCGCTGCGGCCTGCCGTTCCGCGCGCTGACCCCGATGCCGCCGGCGGCGCCGGCGCCGTGTGGGCCGTGCCGCGCCGACCCACCGGCGTGGGACTGGGCACGCTCGGGCGCGGAGTACGAGGGCGTGGTGCGCGACGCGATCCACGCCTTCAAGTTCGAGGGCAAGCGCGCGCTGGCGCGGCCGCTCGCCGCGCTGGTGCTCGAGCAGGCGGGGGGATGGCCCGCCGCCGACCTCGCCGCGCTGGTGCCGGTGCCGCTCGCCCGCGCCCGCGAGCGGGCGCGGGGCTTCAATCAGGCAGCACTGCTGGCCGAGCGCCTGGCCGCCGGCCTGCGGCTGCCGGTGCGGCCGCGGTGGCTGACCCGCGCGCGGGCGACGGCGCCCCAGAGCGACCTCGGGGCGGCCGAGCGTCACGCCAACGTGCGCGGCGCTTTCGCGGCCGCCCCGGCCGTGGCCGGGCGCCACGTGATTGTCGTGGACGACGTGCTGACGACCGGTGCCACGGTCGCGGAGTGCGCCCGCGCCCTGCGGGCGGCGGGCGCCGTCCGGGTCGGGGTCCTCACAGTTGCCCGGGTGCGCTGATTCGCCGTATACTTAGCCGAATTTCCCTTCGCCCCACAAGGAGCCCTTCCATGAGCATTCGAGTCGGCGTCAACGGCTTCGGGCGTATCGGTCGCGTGTTCTTCCGCGCGGCGCTGGAAGCCAGGGACATCGAGGTCGTGGGTGTCAACGATCTGGCCGACGCCAAGACCCTGGCCCACCTCCTCAAGCACGATTCCGTCCACGGCAACCTGCCCGCCGAGGTGGTCGCCAAGGGCGAGGCCATCTTCGTCAACGGCCGCGAGGTGCGGGTGTGCGCTCTCAAGGACCCGGCGCAGCTGCCGTGGAGGGAGCTCGGTGTCGACATCGTGGTCGAGTCGACCGGCCTCTTCAGCGACACCGCGAACGCCTCCAAGCACATCACGGCGGGCGCCAAGAAGGTGATCATCACGGCCCCGGCCAAGGACCCCGACGTCACGCTGGTGCTCGGGGTGAACGAGAAGACGTACGACCCGGCCAAGCACCGGATCATCTCCAACGCTTCCTGCACGACCAATTGCCTGGCCACCACCGTGAAGGTCCTGGACGACGCGTTCGGCGTGAAGCGCGGCTTCGCCTCGACGGTGCACTCCTACACGAACGACCAGAAGATCCACGACTTCCCCCACAAGGACCTCCGGCGCGCGCGGGCCGGCGCCGTCAACATGATCCCGACCACGACCGGTGCCGCGACCGCCGTCGGCCTCGTGCTCCCCAAGCTCAAGGGCAAGCTCGACGGCATCGCGATCCGGGTGCCGACCATCAACGTGTCGGTCGTGGACCTCACGGCCGAGCTGGAGAAGCCGGCCACGGTGGCGGCGATCAACGACGCCTACCGCGAGGCGGCGGCGCGGTCGCTCAAGGGGATCCTCGACGCCACCGACGAGCAGCTCGTCTCGACCGACTTCAATGGCAACCCGCACTCGTCGATCGTCGACCTGCCGTCCACGGGCGTCGTCGATGGCAACATGGTCAAGGTCCTCGCCTGGTACGACAACGAGTACGGCTACTCGTCCCGGGTGCGTGACCTGATCCGCTTCATCGGCAAGACGCTGTAACCGAGCCGGTGAAGCTGTCGATCGAGCAGGTGGATCTCGGAGGACGGCGCGTCTTCCTGCGCGCCGATCTCAACGCGCCCCTGGACCGGGGCGCCGTCTCCGACGACACCCGGCTCGCCGCCGTCCTGCCGACCGTCCGTCACGCGCTGGACCGGGGCGCCGCGGTCGTGCTCGCCTCGCACCTGGGCCGCCCCAAGGGCGGCCCCGATCCGAAGTACTCGCTCGAGCCGGTGGCCGACCGGCTGGAGGCGCTGCTCGAGCGGCCGGTCCCGCTGGCGCCGGAGTGCGTCGGCGAGGGCGTCGAGGAGCTGGCCCGCGCGCTGAAGCCGGGGCAGCTCCTGCTGCTGGAGAATCTCCGCTTCCATCCCGAAGAGGAGGCCAACGACGACGCCTTCGCTCGGCGCCTGGCCGCGCTGGCCGACGTCTACGTCAACGACGCCTTCGCGGCCGCGCACCGCGCCCACGCCTCGATCGTCGCCATCACGCGCCATCTGCAGCCGGCGGCCGCCGGCCTGCTCATGCGGCGTGAGCTGGAAGCGCTGGGCCGGATCCTCGAGGCGCCCGCGCGCCCGCTGGTCGCCGTGCTGGGCGGCGCCAAGGTCTCCGACAAGATCGCCCTGGTCGAGCACCTCCTGTCGAAGGTGGACGCGCTCCTCATCGGCGGCGGCATGGCGTTCACCTTCCTGCGCGCGCTCGGCCACAGCGTGGGCAAGTCGCTGGTCGAGGTCGACCGCATCGAGATGGCGCGCTCCACGCTGGAGGCGGCGCGGCGCCGCGGGGTGCAGATCGTGCTGCCGGTCGACGCCGTCGTTGCGGGCGGGCTCGACAGCCCGTCCGGCCGCGCGGTGTCGGTGCGGGACATCCCGGCCGAGCAGATGGGCCTCGACCTCGGACCGCTGAGCGTCGAGCGCTTCGCGACCGTGCTCAAGGGCGCCAAGACGATCGTGTGGAACGGGCCGATGGGCGTGTTCGAGAAGCCGGCGTTCGCCACCGGCACCGTGGCGCTGGCGCGCGCGGTGGCCGAGTCCGCGGCGTTCTCGGTGATCGGCGGCGGCGACACGGTGGCGGCGGTCAACCAGGCCGGCGTCACCGATCGCATCGGCTACATCTCGACCGCCGGCGGCGCCTTCCTGGAGTTCCTCGAGGGCCGCGCGCTCCCCGGGGTGGAGGCGCTGACGGAGGCCTGATGCGGACGCCGCTGGTCGTCGGCAACTGGAAGATGCACGGAACCCTGGCCGAGACACGGGCGCTGACCACGGGCCTCCGCGACGGCCTCAAGCGGCCGGGGCGGGTGGAGGTCGCCGTGTGCCCGCCCTTCACCGCGCTGTCCACGGCGGCCGAGGTCCTGGCCGGCAGCCCGATCCTGCTCGGTGCCCAGAACTGCCACCACGAGCCGTCGGGCGCGCACACCGGCGAGATCGCGCCGCCCATGCTGGTGGAGCTGGGCTGTCGCTTCGTGCTGTGCGGCCACTCCGAGCGCCGCCGGGAGATGGGCGAGGCCGACGAGCAGATCAAGCTGAAGGTCGACGCCGCCCTCCGCCACAACCTCACGCCGATCCTCTGCGTCGGGGAGACGGCCGAGGAGCGCCGGCAGGGGCTCACGTTCACGACCGTCGAGGGCCAGCTGCGGGCGGGGCTGGCCGGCCTCGACGCGGCGGCGCTCGCGCGGTGTGTGCTCGCCTACGAGCCCGTGTGGGCGATCGGCACCGGCGTCAACGCCACGCCGGCCCAGGCCGCCGAGGTGCACGGTTACCTGCGCGGCCTGCTGTCCGAGCTCGGCTCCAAGGAAACGGCCCAGGGCATTCGCATTCTCTACGGCGGCAGCGTCAAGGCCGACAACGCCGACGCGCTGCTGGTCGAGCAGGACATCGACGGCGCGCTCGTCGGAGGCGCCAGCCTCACCGCGCCCGGGTTCATCGGGATCGTCAGGAAGGCGGCGCGAGGCGCCGCCGCGAGAGGGGAGTAGGTCCGAATGGTCATCGCGCTCACGATCGTCCACGTGCTCATGTGCTTTGCGATCATCGCCATCGTGCTGCTGCAGTCGGGCAAGGGGGCCGACATCGGCTCGGCCTTTGGCGGCGCCGGCAGCCAGGCGGTGTTCGGCTCCATGGGGACGCCGACGCTGCTCGGCAAGATCACCACGGTGGTCGCCATCGTGTTCACGCTGACCTCGTTCAGCCTGGCCCTGCTCGGTGGCGAGCGGGCGGGCTCGGTGGTGCGCGAGCCGGCCACCGCCGGGCCCTCGGCCCCGGCGCCCGCCGCGCCGGCCACCCCCGCGGCGCCGGCGACGCCCGCCCAACCCGCTCCCGCCCCGTCACGATAGTGAAACGGGGTGGCCTGGCCCGGCTCGGCGCAGCGCTCGCCCTCGTGGGGCTGGCCGCGGGGTGCACCGGGGAGGCCGCCGTCACCGAGGGGAAGACGGGCGCCAACACGCCCGCCTACGGCGACACGCTGATCGAGGCCTCCATCGGCAACGTCTCCAGCCTGATTCCCAACATCACCAGCGACCAGTCCTCGCGCGAGGTCGGCAGCTACATGTACAACGGCCTGGTCACGCTGGGCCGCGATCTCCAGATCGCGCCGGAGCTGGCGAAGTCGTGGGCGTTCAGCAAGGACTGCCTCACGCTCGACTTCAAGCTCCACGACAACGTGCGCTGGCACGACGGCGCGCCGTTCACCGCCGCCGACGTGGTGTTCACGTGGGAGACCACGATGAACCCCAAGACGCCGAGCCCCTATCGCTCCGACTTCCAGGACGTCGAGCGCGTGGAGGCGCTCGACCCCCACACGGTCCGGGTGACCTACAAGCGGCCCTACGCCAAGGCGCTGCTGTCGTGGAGCGTCAACATGCTGCCGCGCCACCTGCTCGAGCGTTACGTGAAGGAGGGCAAGCTCAAGGAGGCGCCCCAGAACTGGTCGGCGCCGGTGGGGACCGGGCCGTACCGGTTCAAGGAGATGAAGAGCGGCGAGAAGGTCGTCGTGGTGGCCAACCAGGACTACTTCAAGGGGCGGCCGAACGTCTCGCGCATCGTCTATCGGATCATCCCCAGCCAGGCGACGATCTTCCTCGAGCTGAAGGCCCGCGGCGTGGACATCGCCGGCCTCACCGCGCTGCAGTACAAGCGGCAGACCGAGTACCCGGCGTTCCAGAAGGCCTACAACAAGTTCCGCTACGCGGGCAGCGGGTACACGTACCTCGGCTTCAACCTGAAGGACCCGCGCTTCGCCGACCGCCGCGTCCGCCTGGCCATCGCCCACGCCATCAACAAGCAGGAGCTGCTCGACGGCGTCGTGCTGGGGCTGGGGCGCGAGGCCACCGGGCCCTTCCGCCCGGGCACGTGGGCTGACAACGCGCGCGTCAAGGGCGTGCCGCACGACCCCCAGAAGGCGGCGGCCCTGCTCGCCGAGGCGGGCTGGACGACCCGCAATGCCCAGGGGCTGCTGGTGAAGGATGGCAAGCCGTTCACCTTCGAGCTGCTGACGAACCAGGGCAACGACGAGCGCAAGAAGATCGCCGAGATCGTCCAGGCCTCGCTGCGCGACCTCGGCATCGGCGTCGACATCCGGATCCTCGAGTGGGCGGCCCTGCTCAAGGAGCATGTCAAGAAGCGCAGCTTCGACGCCATGGTGCTGGGGTGGGGGACGGGCGCCGACCCCGACCAGTACGTGGTGTGGCACTCGTCCCAGAGCGGCCCCGACGAGCTGAACCACATCTCCTACAAGAACGCCGAGGTCGACGCGCTGCTGGAAGCCGGCCGCGCATCGTGCGTGCAGGCCGACCGGGCCCGCTTCTACCATCGGCTCCACGAGGTCCTGGCCGAAGATCAGCCGCTGGTCTTCCTGTACTGGCGCGACGTGATGCCCGCCGTCTCCTCCCGCGTCTTCGGCATCAATCCGGGCTCGGCCGGCATCAAGTGGAACCAGGACGAATGGTTCGTCCCGAAGTACCTGCACCGGTACACGGCCGGCTGATCCGCGGCGCGCTGACGTAGAATAGCCGGCCATGCTCGTCTATGCGCTCCGGCGGCTGCTGCTCGCCGTGCCCCTGCTCATCGGCATCACCTTCGTGTCGTTCGTGGTGATCCACCTGGCGCCGGGCGACCCCGTCGAGATGCAGACCGGCGACGTGCCGGCCGAGGCCAAGCGCGCCTACGAGCAGCTCCGCAAGGAGTTCGGCCTCGACCTGCCGCTGCACACCCAGTACTGGAACTGGCTCAACCGCCTGATCCGCCTGGACCTGGGCCGGTCGTTCGCGCCCCACGGCCGCCCGGTTCTCACGATGATCGGCGAGCGGCTACCCATCACCCTGCTCTTGAACATCGTGGAGATGCTCATCATCGTGGCCCTGGCGGTGCCGATCGGCGTGCTGTCGGCGACCCGGCAGTACTCCACGTTCGACAAGGTCACGACGATCTTCGTCTTCATCGGCTTCGCGACCCCCGACTTCTGGCTGGCCCTGCTGCTCATGATCCTGTTCGGCATCCAGCTGGGCTGGCTGCCGATCTCGGGCCTGCGCTCGATGAACTGGGAGTACATGTCGTTCTGGCAGCAGCAGTGGGACTTCCTCGGCCACCTGGCGATGCCGATCCTGGTCGCGACCTTCGGCGGGCTGGCCGGCTTCTCGCGTTACATGCGGCAGAGCATGCTGGAGGTGATCCGGCAGGACTACATCCAGTCGGCGCGGGCCAAGGGCCTGGCCGAGCGGGTGGTCGTGGGCAAGCACGCGCTGCGCAACGCGCTGCTGCCGATCGTCACCATCCTGGGCCTGTCGCTGCCGGGCCTCATCGGCGGCAGCGTCATCGTGGAGTGGATCTTCGCCATCCCGGGCATGGGCCAGCTCATGGTCCAGGCGGCCTTCGAGCGGGACTACCCGGTGCTGATGGGCAATCTCGTCATCGTCTCCACGCTGACGCTGTTCGCCAACCTGGCAGCCGATCTCGGCTACAGCTTCGTGGACCCCCGCATCCGCGTGAGCCGGCGCCGCCGCTAGCCGTGGGCCATTTCTGGAAGGCGTTCAAGCGGAACAGGCTGGCGGTGGTCGGCGGCGTGGTCGTGGGGTGCCTGGCTCTGCTGGCCGTGCTGGCCCCCGCCATCGTCCCCCATGACCCGAACCGCCCCGACGTGAGGAAGATCCTCGACTCACCCTCGAGCCGGCACCTGCTCGGCACCGACCAGCTTGGCCGCGACGTGCTGTCGCGCATGCTCTACGGCGCCCGCGTGTCGCTGGCCGTGGGTTTCGTGTCGGTCGGGATCGCGGCCACGATCGGCATCCTCCTGGGCGCCGCCGCCGGGTACCACGGCGGCCTGGTGGACGCGTCGATCATGCGGCTGGTCGACCTGATGCTCGTCTTTCCTCGCTTCTTCCTGTTGCTGGCCGTGCTGGCGTTCCTCAAGCCGTCGATCTGGACGATCATGGCCGTCATCGGCGTCACCGGCTGGATGGGCGTGGCCCGGCTCGTCCGCGCGGAGTTCCTGACCCTCAAGGAGCGGGAGTTCGTCATGTGGTCGCAGTCGGTCGGGGCCAGCGCGTTCCGGATCATCTGGCGCCACATCCTGCCCAACGCGATGGCGCCGGTGCTGGTGGCGATGACGCTGGGCATCCCGGCCGCGATCCTCACCGAGTCGGGGCTGTCGTTCCTCGGTCTCGGCGTGCAACCGCCGCACGCCACGTGGGGCAACATCCTCAACGAGGGCAAGGACGCCATCGAGCTGGCCTGGTGGCTGTCGGTCTACCCGGGCGTGGCGATCCTCGTCACCGTGCTGTCCTACAACCTGCTCGGCGAGGGCATCCGCGACGCGCTCGATCCGCGGCTGCGCCAGAGCGCCGGCCGCGTTGTCTCGCGGGGGCGCTAGCGGTATACTTCGCGGTCGTCGCTCGTGCCGAAGTGGCGGAACTGGCAGACGCGCACGTTTGAGGGGCGTGTGGGGCAACCCGTGGGGGTTCGAGTCCCCCCTTCGGCACCAACTCTCACTTTCTCGCGAAACCGAGCCAAGTAGACCAGAACGGCTAACGGATCGCGAACGGCCTCATTCTTCCGCCCCGCGCGCACTTCCTCGCACGTCTGCGGGCCGCCTTTCCACGCCGAGCGTTGTGCCACGCGTCGTGGCATCCGCTCGAGCAGGATCGCGACCGGCCAGTCTCCGACCGTCGACGGGGCGAGACGGCCGAGCGGCGAGCCGGGAGCGGATCGGCGCGCTGCTCCGGCCCCAGAGGCGCCGGGCCGTGAGCGCACCTACGCCCCGGCCAGGCTGCAAGAGCTGGCGGCCAGCATGAAGAACGGCAAGAAGAAGTGAGCGGCGGGCCGCCGGGCTCGTCCTCGGTCACGTCTCCTGGTGCCTGTGGGCGTGTCGATCACCGAGAAATCGTGCAGTTCATGGTCACACAGGACCAGGTTGGAGATGCTGATGGTCTGGTCGCTATCCGTGGCGGCGTGCAGCGCTGTCACGATCCGCTCGGTCGGCAGTTGCACCAGGTGCAGGAAGAGCTCGAGCTCGGCGAGCTTGGTGAACGTCCGCGTCCGCGGCCCAAGGGGCGGTCCCTCCCGCGTCTCGAACGTCGCCGAGTACAGCTCGGTGCCGATTCTCGCGAAGCGCATCGAGCCCGCTTGCATCGCCCCTCCTTGGGGCTCACCTCGAGGTGCAACCTCAGTGCCGGCGAGTCCCGGGTACGGCGCCCAAACGGCCCTGACGCCGTGGGAGGAAGGGTGAGCGGGCGGTTCATGCCGGGACGGTCAAAGTGGCGCGCCGGGTGGACGACCGAGACATCCTGCACTTGGTGAAGCAGATGCTCAAAGCCTCCGGCAAGCGCGGGGTTCCTCAGGGCGGGGTAATCTCCCCCCTGCTCAGCAACATCTATCTCACCGAGGTGGATGCCATGCTGGAGCGGGCCAAGGCGGTCACGGCGAACGGCCCGCACACGTACGTCGAGTACGCGCGCTATGCCGACGACCTGGTGATCCTCGTGAATAACGATCGTCGGCAGGACTGGCTGCTGGAGGCGGTGCCCCGGCGGCTCCGAGAGGAGTTGGCGAAGCTCGACGTGCGGCTGAACGAGGAGAAGAGTCGGACCGTGGACCTGAGTCGGGGGGAGAGCTTCGGATTCTTGGGCTTCGACTTCCGGCGCATCCGGTCACTCCGGGGGCGCTGGCGGCCGCAGTATACGCCGAAGCAGAAGAAGCGCACGGCGTTGCTGCAGGAGCTCAAGGAGGTGTGCCGACGCTCCCGGTCCCAGCCGATGGAGGCGGTGATCGCCGCGATCAACCCAAAGCTGCGGGGCTGGGTCAACTACTTCCGGATCGGGCACGCGAGCCGATGCTTGGCCTTTGTGAGGCAGTGGGTCGAGAGGAAGGTACGGCGCCATTTGATGCGGGCGAGGAATCGTCGGGGCTTCGGCTGGAAGAGGTGGAGTACGGCGTGGCTCTATGACGCACTCGGGCTCTTCGCAGATTACCGAGTGCGGTACCTGAGCCGGGCCTGAAAGTGCTCCCAGCCGATAGGTCGCATAACCCATGACGCGAAGCGACCAGGGAAGCCCGGTGCCGGAAACCGGCACGCCGGGTTTGAGGTGGCGGGGGCTGGAAACGGCTTACGGCGAACCTACACGGGCACGAAGCTGGAAACGGCGGATACAGCCAAGGGGAGCCTACGGAGCTTTGCGCCAGTCCTCGACCCGACTCAAGACCGCCAAGGCGCTCGGCCGGACGATCCCGCCGTCGCTGCTGCTGCGGGCGGATCAGGTCATCGAGTGAAGGCGGCGCACGAAACGCGTCGAGCTCTTCTCCGCGCCGCCCTCGGCTTCCTCCAGCTCGAGCCGCGCCCCCCCGAGCTGCGGCTCCTCCACCGCTGGCTCGACACCTGGACCGGCGTCGGGCTGATCACCGTCGGCGTGGAGCGTCTGGGCTACCGGCTCTCGCTCAGCCACATCGCCGAGGACGAGTGGCGGGCGCGGTTCATGGGCGACCCGATGATCTCGGCGATGGGCTATGGGGTGGCGGCGACGCCATGGGGGGCCGTGCAGAAGGGGGCATGGGCGGCGGTGCGTCAGGATACGACAGGAGAGCCAGCATGACCGTCGCCGAAGACCTCTTGCACCGACATCTCGAGACGCTCGTCGCTGACAACGCACGCTGGCAGACGTTGATCGCTGAGGACGTCGTGTGGGAGCTGCCGTTCGCGCCTGCCCTCGGGCATCCCGCGCGTGTGTCGGGACGGGCGGAGGTCGCCCAGTTCGCGGCGTGGTTCGTGGGAGCCGTCGAGAACTTCGGCTTCTTCGACGTGAGGGTCCAGGCCTTCGCCGACCCGGAGGCCGCCGTCGCGGAGGTCAAGGGCGAGGGGCGGATCAAGGCGACCGGGCGGGTCTACCGTCAGGAGTATGTGGTGTTCCTGCGTGCCTCCGCGGGGAAGATCGCGTTCCTGCGCGAGTACTTCGATCCGACCCGGGCGGCGAAGGCGATGAACACGCCCATCCTGGACCTCGACTCGTGACGGCGTGGCGGGTGGCGCGGCGTGGGCGGCGGTGAGACAGGTCGGGCCTGATCAACCATCCGCTCTCGGCGGCAGATCGAGGGAGCTCAGGGGAGGGCTTGCGTGATGGTCGCGAACGCTACACGGCCGAAGCAACGCGTCACGAAGCTCGCGGCTGCGCAACGCCAGTTGCGTACGGCGGTGGCGCTCCTCTTTAACCGCGGCGACGACGTGGCGATCCACACGCTTGTCGCCGCTGCGAGGCAGGTGCTTCATGACCTGCTCAAGACTCGTACTTGGACAGTTCGAGGTGGCTGTCGAAACAGCGAAGGGGTATTTCGTCGCCGCATAACCCGACACCGAGGTTGGCGTCACGCAGTTCCTGCGTGAGATTCGAGCGGCCCTGGAGACCGAGCCGGGTCGGTTTTATTCATGTGTTTACACTGAGGACAGGCGCAAGGGACCCGGGTCTCGCCGATGCTCCGTGGATTGTTCGCAGTGACCACATCGATGCCTATCTCGCGACGCACCCCACAGGGAAGATGGATTGTTGCCTCGCAACTACATGCAGCTGTATCCGGCGAGGCCTGACGTCAGAAAGTTCTATCGATGACCTCGAGGTGGAATCGGTGTACAGATCGGCTGCCGCCGGCGGGCTGCCGAGTCGGCCGCCGCCGGCCCGTATTTCCCCGGTACAGCACGGGTGAAATCGTGTAAAAGGCGATCAAACGCGATCACTGGCCGGAGAGGGGGAGAGTGCCGTCAGCCAAGCACCGCCGAAGGAAGACGAGAAGTTGCACGCCGCGCCGAGCGAGTCCCCCTCTGGCACCACGATGACTCCTCCGATCGAGCTGGTCATCTTCGACTGCGACGGTGTGCTCGTGGATAGCGAGCGTCTCGCCGTCCGGATCGACGTCACCGTCCTCGCCGCGCTGGGGTGGCCCTTGACCGAGCGGGACGTCATCGACCGGTTCGTCGGCCGCTCGCACGAGTTCATGGTAGCGGAGATCGAGGCGCATCTCGGCCGGCGCCTCGCCGGCGACTGGGAGGACGCGTTTCACCACCTCTACCGCGAGGCGTTCGCCGCCGAGCTCACGCCGGTCGACGGCGTGCTCGAGGCCCTCGCCCGGATCACGCTGCCCACCTGCGTCGCCTCCAGCGGCAGCCACGAGAAGATGCGCTACACCCTCGGGCTCACCGGCCTGTACGAGCGTTTCGCCGGGCGCATCTTCAGCGCCAGCGAGGTCGCTCGGGGGAAGCCCGCTCCCGACCTCTTCCTGCACGCCGCCCGCCGGATGGGCGTCGATCCGGCCGCGTGCGCGGTCGTCGAGGACAGCCGCTACGGCGTCGAGGCGGCCCGCGCCGCGGGCATGCTCGCCCTCGGCTTCGCGGGCGGATTGACGCCGGCTGAGCGTCTGCGCGGGCCGGGGACGCTGGTCTTCACCGATATGCGCGAGCTGCCGGAGCTCCTGGCCTTCCCGTCGCCGCGGTGCCACCCCAAGGGCGCGGGGCATTGACGTCCGCGCGAGAATCGGGGCTGGTGTTTCCGCAGTACCTCTCGTCACAGCCCAGGTTGGTCTGGTCGCTCCTGGATCGCTATCGCGGCAACGCGCCCCGGCACCTGACCGCGCTCGGCCTCGCGCTCGCCGTCGCGGCGGCCTCCGCCGCGAGCGTTGGCGCATGGCGGGGCGGGATCGCTCACGTGGTGGCGGCCGTGCTGTGGCTGGCCTGCGGCGTCGTGAGCTACCGGGCCCATCGGCTCGCGCGTCGGTGTCCGCTGGGCGCGGCCCAGCGCGAAGCCCTGCTCGGAAAGCTGAGCGGATTGGCTCCGCTCGCCGTGCGGGTGTCGGCCGTCGACGAGCCGGACTCGATCCGGTACGCTCGCGAGCTGCGCAACGTGATGAAGGAGGCCGCCTGGCCCGCGCTGGGTGTCTTCAAGGCCCGCGGCGACCATGACGCCGCCGGGGTGGCCCTCGCGGTTCGCAACATCGTGGTGCCGGCGGGCGAAGCGATCCGCCTGTTCGAGACGCTGCGGCGCGCCGGGGTCCGGATCGACTGGGCCCACAAGCCGGAGCTGACGGACGACCGCACGATCGAGATCCAGGTCGGCCCGCTGGGGTAGGTTGGCGAGCCGTAAGTGCCTGATGCGGCGGGTGGATGCGTCACTGCCGAGTCCCCCCTTCGGGCCCTCACCCTCCTTTGCTAGGATCGAACCCTCGTAAGGGCGCCGGCGCATTCGCCGGACGATCGTCGATGTGGAGGGTCCTGTGCGCGAACGATATCTCAGCCCCCTGATCGCGCTCACGCTCGCCCTCGGGTCCGGCTGCGCGCCGAAGCTGACGCCGCAGCAGGCACTGGTCGAGGAGGCCTTCACCACCTGCCGTGCCCAGGGACCGTCCACCAAGCTGGAACGCGTCGAGCGGGACGGACGCTTCTCCGTCGTGGGCCGCGAGGCCGAGTCGCAGCGCGTCCACGACTGCATGGTCCGCTACGCCGCGCCGACCCGGAAGCAGCCCGCGACGCCGGCGTCCAGGCCGGAGTTGCTGGTGGCCAGCCGGCTGCCCGGAACCTGGCGCGGGATCTTGAAGCTGCCCCCGCGCGCGGTGGGGGAGGCGGAAGTGGCCAGCCCGGCGACCGTGCGCTTCGCGGTGGCCGCCGGCTCGCTCCGCTGGTCGATGGCGACGAACGCCGAGCGCTCGCGGCTCGCGGCCGACGGCACGGCCGTCGTCGTCGACGGTGAGCTCCGGATGACGGGGACGATGCGCGCCTCCAGGACGAGCGGCGAGCCCGCGCGCTCCAGCATCACCGTGCGCTACGCCGGCGCGATGGTGGGCGACCGCCTGGAGGTCACCGGCGTCACGACCGACAAGCAGGTGCACGTGCTGTCGATCCGCCGCGTCACCGAGTAACGCCCTCCTGCCCTGGACGGAACGCGGCCCGCCGGGCGCACGGCGGGTGCGATGGCGGAAGCGGCGTGGCATAATGATGCGGTTTTGAACGCCGAGTCATGACATACCAGCTTCCTGTCCTGCAGCCGAGCGCCGTCGCGGACGCCCGCAAGCCCGCCTGGCTCAAGGTGCGCGCGCCGGGCGGGCCGAACTACTCCCGGCTGCGCCGGCTCATGCGCGACTTCAACCTGCACTCGGTGTGCGAGGAAGCGCACTGCCCGAACATCGGCGAGTGCTGGGAGGACGCGACCGCCACCTTCATGATCCTGGGCGACGTGTGCACGCGGAACTGCGGCTACTGCGCGGTGGCCCACGGCACCCCGGTCTGGGAGGACCGCGAGGAGCCCGAGCACATCGGGCGCGCGGTGGCCGAGCTGGGGCTCGAGCACGTCGTCATCACCTCGGTGAACCGCGACGATCTCGCCGACGGCGGCGCCGCCCACTGGGCCGCCACCATCCGTGCCGTCCGGGCCCACGCGCCGGCGTGCCGGGTCGAGGTCCTGGTCCCGGACTTCCTGGGCCGGCGCGCCTCGCTCGACACGGTGATCGCGGCGGGGCCGGCGATCTTCAACCACAACACCGAGACGGTGCCGCGCCTGTACAAGGTGGCGCGCCACGGCGGCCGCTACGATCGCGTGCTCGACCTCTTCCGGCACGCGCGGGCGACCGCGCCGGCGCTGCCCCTCAAGTCGGGCATCATCCTGGGGCTGGGCGAGGAGCGCGACGAGCTGGTGGCCACGCTGCGCGATCTCGTCGAGGTCGGCGTGTCGATCCTCACGCTGGGGCAGTACCTGCGGCCCTCGCCGCAGCACCTGCCGGTGGCGCGCTACTACCATCCCGATGAATTCGCCGAGCTGGCCGTGATCGGCCGCGAGCTGGGCTTCGCCCACGTCGAGTCCGGGCCCCTGGTGAGAAGCTCCTATCACGCGAAGCGACAAGCCGACGTCGCCCAAACCGTCGCCGGCGGAGCCGAGTCCGTCGTCGCAGGAGCGAAGCCGGTCGTCGCGGGAGCGGAGCCACCACCTTCTAAGTCAGGCCACCCACGCTCCAAGCCGGCCTCGCGCCCCCCGCTCCAATAATGCAGTATCTGCCGATCCTGATGGTCTTCGCGTTCGCGGCGGTGGTGGCCGGCGCGCTACTGTTCATCCCGTCGCTGATCGCGCCGCGGCGGCTGACGCCGGTCAAGGCGGCACCGTTCGAGTGCGGCAAGGATCCGATCGAGGTGTCCGAGGGGCGGTTCGCGATCAAGTTCTCGACGATCGCGATCTTCTTCATCATCATCGACATCGAGCTGCTGTTCATCTGGCCGTGGGCGATGCTGTACCGCCGTCTCGGCTGGTTCGGCTTCGCGGAGATGCTCGTGTTCCTCGGCATCCTCATGCTGGGGTTCCTCTACATCTGGCGTAAAGGGGGACTGGAATGGGAGTAGGTAGCTTCTTCACGTCCAAGCTCGATGAGGCCATCGGCTGGGCGCGGAAATACTCCATCTTCCAGTACCCGTTCGTGACGGCCTGCTGCGGCATGGAGTACATGGCGGCGGCGTGCTCGCACTACGACGTCGATCGGTTCGGCGCCGGGCTGCCGCGCTTTTCGCCCCGGCAGGCGGACGTGCTCTTCGTCGTCGGGACCATCTCGCACAAGATGGCGCCCGTCCTGAAGCGCATCTACGACCAGATGACCGAGCCCAAGTGGGTGGTCGCTTTCGGCGTGTGCACGTGTACCGGCGGCTTCTACGACAACTACGCGACCGTGCAGGGTATCGACACCATCATCCCCGTCGACGTGTACATCCCCGGCTGTCCCCCGCGGCCGGAGTCCGTGCTGGACGGACTCATGAAGCTCCAGGACAAGATCGCCGTTCAGACCCAGAGATTCTGAGCCGATCGATGATCGGAGGGGAGATCCTTCAGCGCCTCCGCGACCGGTTCGGCGCCGCCATCGTCGAGACTCACGAGTTTCGGGGTGACACCACCGCCGTGGTCGAGCGGACCGCGCTGGTGGACGCCCTGCGATTCTGCCGCGACGAGCCCGCGCTCACCTTCGACATGCTGACGGACCTGACGGCGGCGGACTACCTCAAGTTCCCGGGCCGCGAGGACGGGTCGCGCTTCGAGGTCGTCTACCAGCTCTACTCGCTGACCCACAACCATCGGCTGCGGCTGAAGGTGCGGGTCGAGGAGGACGACGCGGTGGTGCCGACGGCGGTGGCGTTGTGGCCCATCGCCAACTGGCTCGAGCGCGAGGTCTGGGACATGTTCGGCGTGCGCTTCGACGGCCATCCCGATCCCCGGCGCCTGCTCATGTACGAGCAGTTCGTCGGCCACGCGTTGCGCAAGGACTACCCCATCAACCGGCGCCAGCCGCTGATCGGACCGAAGACGTGAGCCCCCCCGCGCCGACGACGCGGGAGTTCATGCTGGGCGAGGGCAGCGGCACCGGCAGTGGCGGGCAGACGCTGCAGGTCGGCGTGGGCCCGGCCCATCCGGCGATGCACGGCATCATCCGCATCGTCACCGAGCTGGACGGCGAGTTCATCCGCTCCGCCGACGTCGAGATCGGCTACCTGCACCGCGCGTTCGAGAAGGACTGTGAGGTCGGTGGCTACAACAACGCCATCCCGTACACGGACCGGCTCAACTACGTGTCCCCGCTGATCAACAACTTCGCGTATGCGTCGGCGATCGAAAAGCTGCTGGAGATCGACGTCACCGAGCGGTGCAAGTACATCCGCACCGCGATGGCGGAGATCTCGCGCGTCTGCGATCACCTCACGTGCGTGGGCGCCTCCGCGATGGAGCTCGGCGCCTTCACCGTCTTCCTCTACATGATCAAGGCCCGCGAGTTCCTGTGGGAGCTGGTGGAGGACGTCACCGGCGCCCGGCTGACGATCTCCTACGGCCGGGTCGGCGGCGTGAAGGCCGACCTGCCCGACGGCTTCGCGGCCAAGGTCGGCGCGGCCTTCAAGCAGACGCGCGAGGTCCTGGACGAGGTCCACCGCCTGCTGACCGGTAACCGCATCTTCATGGACCGCATGGTCGGCGTCGGCGCACTCTCCCGCGAGGAGACGATCGCCTACGCCATCACCGGCCCGCTGCTGCGGGCGGTCGGCGTCCCCTACGACGTGCGTCGGGCCCACCCGCACTGGGCCTACGATCGGGTGGAGTTCGAGATCCCGACCCAGAAGGACGGCGACAACTACGCGCGCTACCTCGTTCGCATGGCCGAGATGGAGCAGTCGATGCGGATCGCCGAGCAGGCGCTGGCCCTGATGCCGGGCGGCCCGGTCAACGTCGACTTCGAGGGCCGCCCGATCGACCCGGCCGCGTACGTCGATCAGGGCAAGCAGGGCAAGACGGAGGGGTTGCTGCTGGTGCCCATCCGCCTGTCGCCGAATCTCCAGGGGCAGAACCGGCCGGCGTTGCAGCAGGTGAACGTCGCCGACAAGCGGGTGGTGATGCCGCCGAAGGAGACCGCCTACGGCTCCATCGAGGGGCTGATGAACCACTTCATGCTGGTCATGGAGGGCTACGGGATCCGGCCGCCGAAGGGCGAGGCGTACTTCGCCTCCGAGGGCGCCAACGGCGAGCTCGGCTTCTACGTGATCTCCGACGGCTCCGACCGCCCGTACCGCGTGCGCTGCCGGCCGCCGTGCCTGCCGCCGGTGGCCGCGCTGCACCGGATGATCGTGGGCGAGCAGATCGGCGACCTGATCCCGACCTTCGGCTCCGTGAACATGATCGGCGGAGAGCTCGATCGATGAGTGAGCCGTTGAACCCACGGGTCGGAGCCCCGGCCTCCTCGAACAGGCCACCTGCGGAGCGAGCCGGCCTCGCGGCCCCCGCTACAACAATAGCGTTTTCGGACGAACAGCTCCGAGAAGTGCAGCGCCTCCAGTCCCTCTACCCCGACCGGCGCGGCGCGTTGCTGCCGGTGCTGCACATGGCCCAGGAGACCTTCGGGTACATCTCGCTGTCGGCCGAGGAGTACGTGGCCGGGCTCTTCGACCTCTCGCCGGCCCACGTGCACGAGGTCGTCACGTTCTACACGCTCTACTTCCAGCAGCCCAAGGGCCGCCACATCGTCGCCGTCTGCCACAACCTGTCCTGCCACATGGCCGGCTCGAAGGACATCCTGGCCCACGTCAAGCGCCGGCTCGGCATCGACGTCGGCGAGACCACCGACGACGGGCGCATCACCCTGCAATCGGTCGAGTGCCTGTGCGCGTGCGAGGCCGCACCCATGGCGCAGGTCGACGACCGCTACGAGCTGAACCTGACGCCGGACAAGGTCGACCGCATCCTCGAGGGGCTGCGCTGATGGCCGAGACCGTCCTCATGCGGAACTTCGAGCGCGGCAACTCGCACACCCTGGCCGTCTACCGCGGGGCCGGCGGCTACGGCGCCTGGGAGAAGGCCAAGGCGCTGGAGCCGGCCGCCATCACCGAGGCGGTCAAGCAGTCGAACCTGCGCGGCCTGGGCGGCGCCGGCTTCCCGACCGGCCTGAAGTGGTCGTTCATCCCCAAGAACCACACCGGCCCCGTCTACCTCGTCGTCAACGCCGACGAGGGCGAGCCGGGCACGTTCAAGGATCGCTATCTCCTGGAGCGAGACCCACACGCCCTGATCGAGGGCATGCTGATCGCGGCCCGCGCCATCCGCTCCGCGCTCGGCTTCGTCTACGTCCGCGGCGAGTACGTGCACCCGTGGCGGCGGTTCAGCGCGGCGGTGAAGGAAGCGTACGACGCGAACCTGCTCGGGCAGGGGTTCGACGTCGTCGTCCATCGCGGTGCCGGCGCGTACATCTGCGGCGAGGAGACGGGGCTGCTGTCGTCGCTGGAGGGCAAGAAGGGCTGGCCGAAGATCAAGCCTCCTTTTCCAGCCATCAAGGGCGCGTTCGGGCAGCCGACGATCGTCAACAACGTGGAGACGCTCTGCTGCGTGCCGCCCATCGTCGACCGCGGCGCCGCCTGGTTCGCCGGCCTCGGCACCAAGACGCAGGGCGGCACCCGGATGTACTCGGTCTCCGGGCGCGTGAAGCGGCCGGCCGTGTACGAGGCCTCGGTGTCGATCACCCTGCGCCAGCTCATCGAGCGGGCCGGCGGCGTGACCGGCACCGGCCGGCTCAAGGCGGTGGTGCCCGGCGGCGGCTCCGCGGCGATCCTGACCGCCGACGAGATCGACGTCACCATGGACGTCGACGGGCTCAAGAACGCCGGCACCATGATCGGCTCGGCCGGCGTGATGGTGATGGACGAGAGCGTGTCCATCCCGGAGGCGCTGCTGGTGCTGGCCCGCTTCTATGCCCACGAGTCGTGCGGCCAGTGCACGCCGTGCCGCGAGTCCACCGGCTGGATCTACAAGATGGTCCACCGCATCGTCGACGGCCACGGCCGCAAGGACGACCTGGACACCATCCTCGACGTCGCTCGCCGCGGCGCCGGCACGACCATCTGCGCCTTCTACGACGGCGCCGTCGGCCCCTACATCTCCTACATCGAGAAATTCCGCAGCGAGTTCGAGGCCCTGATCCGGAAATGAGCACGACCCTGCACGCGCTCGTGGCCGTCGTGGACGCCGGTGGCGCCGGGGGTGGGCGCGGAGCCACGGGCGGGCCTGCATGGCTCGCCTGTCGCCGTAACTCGCTCCGGGCGCGGCTCGCTCGGGCCCCCCATCCCCCGGAGGGGGCTCGGCCGTGGCCTCTTCGAGGTGTCGGCGGCTCGCTCGCCGCACCCTCCGCTCGAACGGCGACGACGGCTCGCCATGAAGGCCCGCCCGTGGCTTCCGCGCCCACCCCCGGCGCCACCGGCGTGCACGACAGTCGCTGGCCCACGAGAGTCGACGGATAGATGCCCAAGCTGACGATCGACGGCAAGGAGATCGAGGTCGAGGCGGGGACGAACCTCATCGAGGTGGCGCGCCGGCTCGGCGTCGAGGTCCCGCACTACTGCTACCACCCGGGGCTGTCCATCGCCGGGCAGTGCCGCCTGTGCATGGTCGACATCGAGAAGACGCCGCGGCCGACCATCGCCTGCAACACCCAGGCGGCCGACGGCATGGTCGTGCACACCGACACCGAGCGGGTGCGCCAGTCGCGACAGTCCATGATGGAGTTCCACCTGATCAACCACCCGCTGGACTGTCCGGTGTGCGATCAGGCGGGGGAGTGCTGGCTGCAGATCTACTACATGAAGCACGGCCTCTACGACCCGCGGATGACCGACGAGAAGGTCCACAAGCCCAAGGCGGTGCCGCTCGGGCCGCACGTCATGCTCGACGCCGAGCGCTGCATCCTGTGCTCACGCTGCGTGCGCTTCTGCGACGAGATCACCGGCACCGGCGAGCTGGGCATCTTCAACCGCGGCGACCACTCCGAGATCGGCCTGTTCCCCGGCCGCGACCTCGTGAACAACTACTCGGGCAACGTGGTGGACATCTGCCCGGTGGGCGCGCTCACCGACCGCGAGTTCCGCTTCCAGGTGCGCGTGTGGTACCTGGACACGGCCAAGTCGATCTGCACGGGCTGCGCGCGCGGCTGCAACATCGACGTCCACGTCAATCGCCGCCGCCCGCACCACGCCGAGGGACGGCGGGTGGCCCGGCTCAAGCCGCGCTTCAACGCCGAGGTCAACGCGTGGTGGCTCTGCGACGTGGGCCGCTACCACTTCGGCTTCGTCGACGAGCCGACCCGGCTCACGACGCCGGCCCGGCGCGGCTCCGGTGGCTCGGTGGAGATCGACTGGGACGAGGCCGTGTCGGCCGTCGCCGACGCGCTGCGCCGCTACCCGCCCGAGCAGGTCGCGGTGCTCGCCTCCCCGCGCATGGCCAACGAGGACCTCATGGCGCTGCGCCGCGTCGTCGAGGCGCGCGGCATCACGCAGGTGGCCTTCGACGTGCCACCGGCGGCGCCCGCCGAGGGCGACGACTTCCTGCTGCGCGCCGACCGCACGCCCAACCGACGCGGCGCCGAGCTGATCGGCGTCGGCGGTGACGCGGCCGCCATCCTGGCGGCGGCGCGCGGCGGCCGCCTGCGCTGCCTGTGGGTGTTCCACCACGACCTGCTGGGCGCGGGGTGGCCCTCCAGCGAGGTCGGCGAGGCGCTCGGACGCGTGGAGACGGTGATCTTCACGGGGACGAACGCCAGCGCGACGAGCGACCGGGCCCACTGGGTGTTGCCGGCGGCGGCGTGGGTCGAGCGCGAGGGCACCTTCACCAATTTCGAGGGCCGCGTGCAGCGCTTCCGCACCGCGACGGAGCCGCTCGGCACCACGCTCGCCGAGTGGGACCTGCTGGGCCGCATCCTCGCCGCGGCCGGCGGGGCGCCGGCCGGCAGCCGGGCCGAGCACTGGTTCCGCGACCTCGGCCGCACGGTCCCGGCCTTCGCGGGGATGACGTACCAGAGCGTCGGCGACACCGGCCAGATGATCGCCGGCGCGACCTCGTCGGCCGCGCCGGCGCCTCCCGGCCGCCGCGCGCCGGTCCCGGCGTAGATGATGGCCGTCGAGGCGAGCCTGTAATGCTGGACGTCGGCGTCGCCTTCGGCTGCGTCATGTTCGTGATGATGTTCGTGCTGAACCTGGGCGGGCTGCTGACCTGGGTGGAGCGCAAGCAATCGGCCATCATGCAGGACCGCATCGGGGCCAACCGGGCCTCCATCCTGGGCTTCCGCGTCATGGGGCTGTTCCACCCGCTGGCCGACGCGATCAAGATGCTCACCAAGGAAGACTTCAGGCCGGCCCGGGCGGATCGCCTGCTGTTCTCGCTGGCCCCGTTCGTCTCGGTGTTCTTCGCGCTGGTGGCCTTCGCCTCGATCCCGTTCGGCGACACCCTGCGGATCGGCGATCGCGAGTTCCAGCTGCAAGCGGTGACGCTGAACGTCGGGGTCCTCTACGTGTTCGCGATGCTCTCGCTCGGCGTGTACGGCGTGATGATGGCCGGCTGGTCGTCGGCCAACAACTACGCGCTGCTGGGCGCCCAGCGGGCGGCCGCGCTCATGATCACGGCCGAGATCGCCATCGGCGCCTCGATCATGGGCGTGATCATGGTCTACGGCTCGCTCAACCTACAAGAGATCGTGCGGGGGCAGGGACGCCTGCTCCTCGGCTGGCTGCCGGCGTGGGGCATCGTCACCCAGCCGCTCGCGTTCATCCTGTTCCTGACCGCCGGCATCGCGGCCACCAAGCGGATCCCGTTCGACATGCCGGAGGGCGAGTCGGAGATCATCGGCTACTTCGTGGAGTACAGCGGGATGAAGTTCGGGATGTTCGCGATGGCCGACTTCCTGGAGACGGTGGTGATCGCCGGCATGGTGACCGCGCTGTTCCTGGGCGGCTGGCAGGTGCCGTGGCTGCTCGCCGACGGCTTCCACTTCCCGTGGGGGACCACGGTGGGGCTGCCGCACCTGGCGGTCGCGGGGCTGCAGATCGGCAGCTTCGCCTTCAAGGTCTGCGTCATGATCTTCGTCATGATGCTGATCCGGTGGACGCTGCCGCGCTTCCGTTACGACCAGGCCATGCGCCTGGGCTGGCTCGGCCTGTTCCCGCTGTCGATCCTCAACATCGTGCTGACGGGGGCCGTCCTGCTCCTGATCGGGGGGAAGGCGCCGTGAGGCTCGGCCAGCGGTTCTACCTGATCGAGGCCGTGCAGGGGGTGATGCTCACCGCCGGCCACTTCTTCCGCAACATGGGCGCCCACGTGGCGCGCGCGCTCGGCAGCCGCACCGCCCGGGGCGCCGTCACCATCCAGTACCCGGAGGAGCGCCGGCCCTACTCGCCGCGCCTGCGCTCGCTGCACCGGCTGGTCCGCCGGGAGGACGGCTCCCCGCGCTGCGTGGCGTGCATGATGTGCGAGACCGTGTGCCCGGCCCGCTGCATCTACATCGTGGCCACCGAGCACCCGAACCCCGAGATCGAGAAGATGCCCGAGCGGTTCGACATCGACCTCGGCAAATGCGTCTTCTGCGGCTACTGTGTCGAGGCGTGCCCCGAGGACGCCATCCGCATGGACACCGGGATCCTGGAGTTCTCCTCGTACAGCCGCCGGGGCATGATCTACACGAAGGAGATGCTGCTCTCGCTGGAGCCGGTCGGACCCGATGGCCGGCCGACCTCGCCGGTGCCGATTCCGGCGAACCGGACGGTCTGATGTCGCTGATCGTCTTCGCCGTCGTCGCCCTGCTGGCGGTGGGCTCCGCGCTCGGCCTCGTGCTCCGGAAGAACCCGATCCACGGCGCGCTCTTCCTGGTGGTCAACCTCGCGTCGATCGCGATCTTCTACCTGATGCTGGGCGCCGAGTTCCTGGCCGCGGCCCAGATCATCGTCTACGCCGGGGCCATCATGGTGCTGTTCGTCTTCGCCATCATGGTGCTGATCCCGGGCAAGGAAGAGACCGGGCCCGATCCGCGCCGCGTGCTGCGCCTGTGGGCGCTGCCGGTCGGCGGCGTGCTGTTCGTGCTGGTCGCCGCCTGGCTCCTCATCCCGCGCGCCGCGCCGACCGCCGGCAGCCCGGCCGGGCCCGGTGGCGTCGAGGCGATCGGACGGCTGCTCTTCACCGACTACCTGTTCCCCTTCGAGCTGACCTCGGTCCTCCTGCTGGCGGCCATGGTCGGCGTCCTGCTGCTGGCGCGCCGGCGGGCCTAGAGGGCGGCGAGCCCGTCGATGGTCCCCGAGTCCTACTACCTGGTGCTCTCGGCGCTGCTGTTCTCCATCGGCGCGGTCGGCGTCATCATCCGCCGCAACCCGTTGGTCATCTTCATGTCCATCGAGCTCATGCTCAACGCCGTCAATCTGTCGTTCGTCGCCTTCGGCCACCGCCTGGGCAGCCACGAAGGCCAGGTCCTCGTCTTCTTCGTCATGGCCGTCGCCGCCGCCGAGGTCGCGGTCGGCCTGGCCATCATCGTCGCCATCTTCCGCCTCCGTCGCCGGCTCTCGATCGACGATCTGAGTTTGATGAAGTGGTAGTGCGAGCCGAGGCGGCGCCGGCCTCCGGCGGCGCCGAGGCGAGCCTGTAGACGAAATATGGTAGTTCGGACACCGACCGCCTCGGCCGGCGCCGAGGCGAGCCCGTAAACGAAATACGGGGGTTCGGACGTAACGCAGGGAAGCCGGAGCGTAGTCGCCGAGGCGACGGAACCGCCCCGCCAGCCAGTGAGGGCGAGTCCGCAAATTGTTGATAAAGTAGTCTGAAGTAGCGCTTGCAGCAGGGGGAGGTTCATGGCCCAAAGGACAGCGACGGCCCAGCCGAAGACGCCGGCGACCGCGGAGGTCACCCCGGAGATCGCCCGCCGCCTGTACAACGACATGGTCCTGATCCGCCGATTCGAGGAGAAGGCCGCCGAGGGCTACGCACTCGGGAAGATCGGCGGATTTCTCCACCTGTACATCGGCGAGGAGGCGGTCGCCGTCGGCGCCACCTCGGCGATGCGCCCCGACGACTACGCCATCGCCGCCTACCGTGAGCACGGCCACTGCCTGGCCAAGGGGTCGGACCCCCGCCGGGCCATGGCCGAGCTGTACGGGCGCATCGACGGCCTGAGCAAGGGCAAGGGCGGCTCGATGCACCTGTTCGACAAGTCGACCAACTTCCTCGGTGGCCACGCCATCGTCGGGGCCCACCTGCCCCTGGGCACCGGCGCTGCCTTCGCCATCAAGTACCGCGGCGGTGACCAGGTCGTGGCGTGCTACTTCGGCGACGGCGCGGTACCGGAGGGCGAGTTCCACGAGGCGATGAACCTGGCCGCCCTCTGGAAGCTGCCGATCCTCTTCATCTGCGAGAACAACCGTTACGCCATGGGCACCTCGCTGGAGCGGGCGCTGGCCGAGACCGAGATCTGGAAGTTCGCCCAGGCCTACAACATGCCGGGCGAGGCGGTCGACGGCATGGACGTCCTCGCCGTCCGGG
Source organism: uncultured Candidatus Rokubacteria bacterium (assembly GCA_963743355.1). GTDB lineage: Bacteria > Methylomirabilota > Methylomirabilia > Rokubacteriales > CSP1-6 > AR5. Next base: position 141,222 of record CAVUPM010000001.1, on the reverse strand, counting down.
AGGTCGTCGGCAAGGCGGTGGCCCGGGCCCGCGCACACGGCACCCCCAGCCTGATCGAGGCACGCACCTACCGATTCCGCGGCCACTCGATGCGCGACCCGGCCGGCGCCGTGTACCGCACCAAGGACGAGGTCGAGCGCGAGAAGCTGCGTGACCCCATCGTGCTGTTCCGCGAGCGGGCGCTGAAGACGCGCTGGCTGAGCGACAACGACGTGCGCGAGATCGAGAAGAGCGTGAACGACCTGGTCGACGAGGCGGTGGCCTTCGCCGAGGCCTCCCCGGAGCCGCCCGAGTCCGAGCTGCTCACCGACATCTTCAAGGACGCCGCCGGCGGCGAAAGATCGGACTCCTGAGGTGGCGGTCATGACCTACCGGGAGGCGCTCAACCTCGCCCTGCGGGAGGAGATGAACCGGGACGAGCGCGTGTTCGTCATCGGCGAGGAGGTCGGGCTCTACGAGGGAGCCTACAAGGTCACCCAGGGCCTGCTCAAGGAGTTCGGGCCGCGGCGCATCGTCGACACGCCGATCGCCGAGTCCGGCTTCACCGGCGTCGGCATCGGCGCGGCCATGGTCGGGCTGCGGCCGGTGGTCGAGATGATGACGTTCAACTTCGCGCTGCTGGCCCTCGACCAGATCGTGAACTCGGCCGCGAAGATGAACTACATGTCGGGTGGCCAGTTCAACGTGCCGATCGTGATCCGCGGCCCCGGCGGACCGGCCCACCAGCTCGCCGCCCAGCACTCGCAGTCGATGGAGGTGTACTTCTATCACGTGCCGGGCCTCAAGGTCGTGCGGCCCTCGACGCCGGCGGATGCCAAGGGGTTGCTGAAGTCGGCGATCCGCGACGACAACCCGGTGATCTTCATCGAGTCCGAGACGCTCTACAACATCAAGGGCGAGGTCCCGGACGATCCGGAGTTCACGATCCCGCTCGGCCAGGCGGCCGTGCGGCGCGAGGGCACCGACGTCACCATCATCGCCTACATGGGCATGATGTACCGGGCGATGGAGGCGGCCGAGGACCTGGCCCAGGACGGCATCTCGGTCGAGATCGTCGATCCCCGCACGCTGCAGCCGCTCGACTCGGCCACGATCCTCGCCTCGGTGCGCAAGACCCACCGGGCCGTGGTGGTCGAGGCGGGAGCCGGCTTCGCCGGCATGGGCTCCGAGCTGTCGGCCGTCATCACCGAGCAGGCGTTCGACGAGCTCGACGCGCCCGTGGAGCGGGTGACCGGCGTGCCGGCGCCGATGCCGTACGCGAAGAACCTCGAGAAGGCGAAGACCCCGTCCAAGGAGCGGATCATCGAGGCGGTCCGCCGCGTCACCTACGCGAACGGGAACGGGAGCCGCTGACGTGGCCGTCTCCAGGGTCGTGATGCCGAAGCTCTCCGAGCAGATGGAGACCGGCAAGATCATCAAGTGGCTCAAGCAGGAAGGTGACCGCATCCAGTCGGGCGATATCCTGGCCGAGGTCGAGACGGACAAGGCCGACGTCGAGATGGAGGCGTTCGGTTCCGGCGTGCTGCGCAAGATCCTGGTGCCGGCCGGCGACACGGCCCCGGTGGGGGCGCTGATCGGCGTCATCGCCGAGCCCAGCGACGACATCGCGTCGGTGGTGAGCCAGGCGGGTGGCGCCGCACCGGCCGCCGCCGCGCCAGCTCCGGCGGCCCGCCCGCCGGTGCCGGGCGCCGGCCCCACCGCCCCGGCGAAGCCGGCGGTCGTCGAGGTCCCCCGGCCCGCCGCGTCCCCGCCGGCGGCCGCGCCGTCCGGAGCGCCCGGCCGCGTGAAGGCCTCACCGCTGGCGCGCAAGATCGCGGCGCAGTCCGGCGTCGACCTGCGGCTGGTGCAGGGCAGCGGGCCCGGCGGTCGCGTCGTCCGTCGCGACGTGGAGGCGGCCTCCTTTCCCGGTGCCGCCCGTCCGGCGGCGGCCGCGGCGGTCGTCGCCGACGGCGCCGAGTTCGAGGACCGGCCGCTCAGCCAGATGCGGGCGATCATCGCCAAGCGCATGCCGCTCAGCAAGGCGCCGGTGCCGCACTTCTACGTCTCGTCGGAAGTCGCGATGGACCGTGCGTGGGCGCTCCGTGAAGAGCTGAACGGCCTGGAGGGACAGCCGAAGATCTCGGTCAACGACTTCGTCATCCGGGCCTGCGCGCTCTCGCTGCTGCAGCACACCGGCGTCAACGCGTCGTTCCAGGGCGAGGCCATCCGCGTGTTCCATCGCGCCCACATCGGGATCGCGGTGGCACTGGAGGAGGGTCTCATCACGCCGGTGCTGCGCGACGCCCATGCCAAGTCCCTGGCCCAGATCGCCGCCGAGGCGCGCGACCTCGCCGAGCGGGCGCGCAACCGGAAGCTCCGCGCGCCGGAGATGACCGGAGCGACCTTCTCCATCTCCAACCTCGGCATGTTCGACGTCACCGAGTTCTCGGCGATCATCAACCCGCCGGAGGGCGCGATCCTGGCCGTCGGCACGGTCCGCACGGTCCCGGTCGTGACCGACGCCGGCCTCGGCGTCGGCCGCCGGATGATGCTGACGCTGTCGTGCGACCACCGCGTGATGGACGGCGCCATGGGCGCGCGCTTCCTGCAGGACGTGAAGCACCTCCTCGAAGAGCCGCTGCGGCTCCTGGTCTGATGGCGAAGAGCTTCGACGTCGTCGTGGTCGGCAGCGGGCCGGGGGGATATGTCGCGGCCATCCGGTGCGCGCAGCTCGGTCTGTCGGTGGCCGCGGTGGAGGACGATCGGCCGGGCGGTGTGTGCCTGAACTGGGGGTGCATCCCGACCAAGGCGTTGCTGCGCAACGCGGAGGTCGTCCATCTCGTCCAGCACGCCGACCGCTTCGGCATCAAGGTCGAGAACGTCCGCGCCGACTACGCGGAGGCGATCAAGCGCAGCCGCGGCGTCGCCGATCGCATGGCCAAGGGCGTGGAGTTCCTGTTCAAGAAGAACAAGATCACGCTGGTGCCGGGCACGGGGACGCTGACGTCGAGGACGACCGTCGAGGTGAAGGGGACCTCCGGCACCGAGACGCTCGAGGCCAAGGCGATCATCCTGGCCACCGGCTCACAACCCAGGTCGCTGCCCGGCGTGAGCATCGACGAGAAGACGGTCATCTCCTCCAACGGCGCCGTCCGCAACGAGGCGCGGCCGGCCTCGATGATCGTGATCGGGGCCGGCGCCGTCGGCATGGAGTTCGCCGACGTCTACGGGGCCTACGGCACCCAGGTGACCGTCCTCGAAGCGCTGGACCGCGTGCTGCCGGTGGAGGACGCCGAGGCCTCGACCCTGGTCGCGCGGCTGTTCGGGCGCCGCGGCATCACCATCAAGACCGGGGTGAAGGTCTCCGCGGTCAAGCCCGGCGGGCCCGGCGCCATCGTCGAGACCAGCGAGGGCCGGATCGAGGCCGAGCAGGTGCTGATGGCCGTCGGCCGTAGCGCTCGCACCGACGGTATTGGCCTGGAGCCGCTCGGGATCAAGCTGGAGCGGGGGTTCGTCAAGGTGTCGCCGACGATGGAGACCTCGGTCAAGGGCGTCTATTCGGTCGGCGACATGGCCGGGGCGCCGCTGCTCGCGCACAAGGCCATGGCCGAGGGCGTGGTCGCCGCCGAGGCGATCGCCGGCCGCACCCCGCGCCCGATCGACTACACCAACGTGCCCTCGTGCACCTACTGCCGCCCCCAGGTCGCCTCGATCGGCTTCAGCGAGGCCAAGGCCAGGGAGAACGGCCGCGAGGTGATGGTCGGCAAGTTCCCGTTCACCGCCAGCGGCAAGGCGGTGGCGCTGGGCGAGACGGACGGCTTCGTGAAGGTCGTCGCCGACAAGGCCAGCGGCGAGATCCTCGGCGTGCACATCGTCGGTCCCGAGGCGACCGAGATCATCCACGAGTTCGCGGTGGGCCGCACGCTCGAGGCCACGGTCGAGGAGATCATGCACACGATCCACGCCCATCCCACGCTCTCGGAAGCCGCTCTCGAAGCCACGCTGGCCGCGCTCGGGCAGGCCATCCACATCTAGCCGGAGCCCTGGTCCATGAGCTTTCCGCTGACCGCCGAGCAGGAGGCGCTGCGCGCCCGGGCCCGCGAGCTGGCCGACACGGCCTTCGCCGAGCGGGCCGCGCGCTGGGACGCCGGCGAGGAATACCCGTGGGACAACGTCAAGGACCTCGCCGCCGCCGGCTTCATGGGCATGACGATGCCGGCGTCCTACGGCGGGGGCGAGCGGCCGCTGCTCGACGTGGTCCTCGTCATCGAGGAGATCGCGCGGGCGTGCGGCATCACCGGCCGCATCGTCGTCGAGGGCAACCTCGGCGTCGTCGGCGCGCTGACCGCCTACGGGACCGAGGCGCAGAAGCGGCGCTACTTCCCCTGGGTGCTGGAGGGCGAGAAGCCGGCCATCGCGATCTCGGAGCCGGCGGCGGGCTCGGCGGCGACGGACATGACGACGCGCGCCGAGGAGACGCCGACCGGCTACCGCCTCACCGGCCACAAGTGCTGGATCACCGGCGCCGGCACCTCGCGCCTCTATCTCGTGTACGCGCGCTTCGGCAACCGGGCGGGCGCCGACGGCATCGGCGGCGTCTTCGTCGAGCGCGACACGCCGGGCTTCCGGATCGGGCGCCGCGAGCTCATGATGGGCCTGCGCGGCATCCCCGAGGGTGAGCTGCACTTCGAGGGCTGCGAGGTCCCGCGTGAGAACCTGCTCGTCGGCCCCGGCGATGGGTTCAAGAGGCTGATGAACGCCTACAACGGCCAGCGCCTGGGCGCGGCGACCGTGGCGCTGGGGATCGCGCAGGGGGCCTACGAGCGGGCGCTGGCGTACGCGGCGGAGCGCCGGCAGTTCGGGCGGCCCATCGGTGATTTCCAGGGCATCCGGTGGAAGCTGGCCGACATGGCCATCAAGCTCGACGCCGCCCGCCTGCTGATCCACCGCGCCGCCGTCCGGGCCGGCCGCGGCTTCCCCGACGCGCTCGACGCGGCCAAGGCCAAGACCTTCGCCGCCGAGACCGCGCAGGAGGTCACCAGCCAGGCGCTGCAGATCCACGGCGCCGCCGGCTACGGTCGGACGCTGCCGCTGGAGCGCATGGTGCGCGACGCGCGCATGTTCGCGATCGGCGGCGGCACGCTGGAGATGATGCGCAACCTCATCGCCGACCGGCTGCTGCCGACGCGCTCGAACTGGCGGGCTTGATCCACGCAGATGGAAGCGCTGGCCCCGTGAGACTTGCGCGGCGGCCCGGGTCGGGTGTACCTGTAGTCGCCATGCCGCACGTCCGCCCGGGTCGGGGTGCTCGCTGCCTGCTGGGGGTGCTGCTTTTCCTGGCGGTGACGGGTCTGCTCCTGCAGGCCGCCAGCGTGCCGCACACGCACGCGGCCTCCACGCCCGGCTTCTTCAACCAGGACCACGACCTGGTCCTGCTCGCGACGCTGCACGGCGCCGCCGTGCTGGCCGACGCGACGCCCGCTCCGCTCGTGGTCGTGCTGGTCGCCGCGGTCACGCCGCCGGCGACCCGCCCGCCCGCCTCGGCCGCGCGCTCGACCAGCGATTCTCGCGCCCCGCCTCACGCCTAGAGACTCTCTCCCGAGCTGATCCGTCGTCCCGCGGCCTCGCACGAGGCCGTCACCTTCGCGTTCTCAGGGGAGGACTCTATGCGTGGACTCGTCATCGTGGCGGTCTGGCTGGTCATCGTGCTGGTGCCCGGCCTCGCCGTGGCTCAGGATGCGGATGCGCTGCGCCGCGAGCTGGACCAGCTCCGGCGGCAGCAGGAGCAGTACCAGAAAGCCATCGAGGCGCTGAGCGAGCGCCTGAAGCGGCTCGAGTCACAGCCGGCGCCCGCGGCGGTCGCGCCCGGCGTGCCGGGCGCCGTGGCCCAGCCGGCCCCCGGATCGACCGCGACGCCGCCGAGCCTGAGCGACCTGGCGCGCCCGCGCCAGCCGTTCGGGCTCTACAGCGAGCGGCGTCAGGGGCAGTTCCTGCTCGACATCGGCGTCGCGGGCGACTTCGTCGGCAACATCACCCAGCGCAACGTCGAGAAGGCGACCGGCGGCACCTTCGCCGGGCGCGAGAACCGGTTCTTCCCGCGGGAGATCGAGCTCTCCCTGTTCGGCCAGATCGACCCCTACGCCCGGGGCGAGGTGCGCATCGAGGCGGCCGAGGAATTCGAGGACGGCGCGCGGGATCTGCACCTGGGCCTGGCCGAGGCCCACATGACGCTGCTGACGCTGCCCTGGGGGACGCAGGCCAAGCTGGGATTCATGCGCAACCGCTTCGGCCTGCTCAACCAGCTCCACCTGCACGACGGGCCCCAGATCGACCGGCCCAACGTTCTCGTCAAGTTCCTCGGGGAGGAGGGGCTGCGGGAGAGCGGCGCCGAGCTGACCTGGGTGCCGCCGTTGCCCTTCTACCTCGAGGCGCTGGTGGGCGTCTTCAACGGCGACAACGAGGAGGCGTTCGGGCGCGGCAGCCTCAAGGCCCCGCTCGTCACCGGCCGCCTGCGCACGTTCTTCGAGCTGGGCGACACCAGCGCGATCCAGTTCGGGTTCTCCGGCGCGAGCGGCGAGACGGAGGACAAGCGGCGCAGCACCCTGGCCGGCTTCGATCTCAAGTACAAGCTCACGCCCGAGGGCTGGCGCCACCCGCTACTGACCATCGCCGGCGAGGCGCTGTACGGCAACCGCCTGGTCAACGTGTTCGACGACGCCGGGGTGGGGGAGGAGCGCACGCGCAAGCGCTTCGGCTGGTACGCCTACGGCGAGGTGCAGCCGTGGCGGCGGTGGCTCGGGGGCATCCGCTACGACTCCACGCAGTACCCCGTCGACCCGGGCCGCGAGTGGGCGGTCGAGCCCTACGTCGCGTTCTTGCCCTCGGAGTTCCTGCGCTTCCGGCTGGCCTACAAGCACACCGAGCGCTCGCACCGCTTCATGGGGCCGGACGACCGCGGGAGCGCCAGCATCGTCGACGAGTTCCTGTTCCAGATGACGTTCATTCTCGGCGCGCATCCCGCGCATCCGTTCTAGATGGGGCCGGCGATGCCCCCCCACGCCTTCCCAGGGATCGGAGTATCCATGCGGCGTCTCATGACGTGGCTGCTGGTCACCGTTCTAGCCGCGACCGGCAGCCACCCGGCGGCGGATGCCGCCGCGAGGCTGCGAGTGGTCGCGACGATTCCCGACCTCAAGGCGCTCACCGAGGCGGTGGGCGGCAGCCTCGTCGAGGTCGACGCGCTCGCCCGCGCCAACCAGAACCCCCACGACCTGGAGGTCCGGCCCAGCCTCATGGTCAAGCTACGCCGGGCCAACGCCCTGGTCGTCAACGGCCTCGAGCTCGACGCCTGGGCCGACAGCGTCCTGCGCGGGGCGAGCAACGCGGCGGTCGTTCCCGGCGCCCCCGGGTTCATCGACGCCTCGCGCGGCGTGCCGGTCATCGACGTCCCCACGACGCGGGTGGACCGCTCGATGGGCGACGTCCATCCGCAGGGCAATCCCCACTACACGCTGGATCCCGGACTCGCTCCCATCGTCACCCAGACCATCCTGGACGGTCTGGCCCGGCTGGCCCCCGACCAGCGCGCCGCGTTCGAGCGGCAGCGCCAGGCCTTCCTCGCCCGGCTGGAGACCGCCCTCGTCCGCTGGCAGGCGACGCTGGCGCCTCTGCAGGCCGCCCGGTTCGTCGTCTACCACAACGACTTCGGGTACTTCTTCAAACGGTTCGGCCTCACCCAGATCGGCACCATCGAGGACCGACCGGGCATTCCCCCCTCTCCGGCGCACCTGGCCCGTCTCGTGCGCGAGATGAAGGACGCCGGCGCGCGCGTGATCGTCGTCGTCGAGCCCTGGAGCGACCAGAAGCTCGCGGCCCGGGTGGCCGAGGAGGCCGGGGCCAAAATTGCTGTGGTCAACGGCAAGCTGGGAGCCGCGGGGCCCGACGGCTACATCACGAGCATCGACGCCAGCGTGACGGCTCTGGCGCAGGCGGCCCGATAGCGTGATAGTCGAAGGCTGATGCTCGCTGACTTGGTCGCGCTGCTGTGGGCGCCGTTGCTCATGTGCCTGGTCCTGACCGGCATCCACGCCTATCTCGGGATCCACGTGATCGCCCGCGAGGTGATCTTCGTGGACATCGCGATGGCCCAGATCGCCGCCATGGGCGCCACTGCGGCGTTCCTGGCCGGTTTCGACCTGGAGTCGGGCGCCTCATGGGCGATGTCGCTCGCCTGCACGCTGCTCGGAGCCGCCGTCCTGACCTTCACGCGCAGCCGTGAGCGGCACGTCTCCCAGGAAGCGGTGATCGGCGTGATCTACGCGGTCTCGGCGGCGGCCGCCGTGCTGCTGGCCGACCGCGCCCCCCACGGCGCCGAGCACGTGCGCACGATGCTCGTCGGCAACATCCTCGCCGTGCGTGCCGACGAGGTCGCGCGCGTCGCTGTGCTCTACGCGGGCATCGGCCTCGTGCACTGGCTGTGCCGCCGGCCGCTCCTGCTGATCTCGACGGACCCCGCCGCCGCCTTCGCCCAGGGATGGCGCGTGCGCTGGTGGGACCTGCTCTTCTACTCAACCTTCGGCCTGGTCGTGGCCAGTTCCGTGCGGGTCGGCGGAGTGCTGCTCGTGTTCTCCTATCTGATCGTCCCCTCGCTGGCCGGGATCGCCCTCGGCGGCGGCATCGGCTCACGCCTGGTCATCGGCTGGGTGTTCGGCGGGGCCGTCAGCGTGCTCGGCATCACGGCGTCGGCGGCCTTCGACCTGCCCACCGGCGCCACCGTGGTCTGCGCCTTCGGCGTGGCCCTCGCCCTGCTGTGGGGCCTGGCGCCTGCGGCACGCTATCGCGCGGCCGCGGCGGCGGCCCGCGGCGCCGTGGTTCGAGGCAAGGGGACCGTCCCATGACGCGCGGCGACTACGCGCATCGCCGCCGAGATGCGGTGGCTGCCGCCGTCCGCTCGCTCTCGGCAGTCCTCGTCCCGGCGCTGAGCGTGCTCCTCCTGGCCGGCTGCCTGACCGCAGATGGAGCGTCGGGCGCCGGGCTCGGTGACCTCGCCGGCGAATGGCGTGGGCGGTGGGTGGGGCCCGCCGGCCACGCGCTCGCTGCCCTGTCGATCGAGGCCAGCGGTGCCTACCGGGCGCGGATGTTCCTGGACGGTGGCGACCGCGACTCCCGCGGCGTGATCGTCGGGCTCCCGTCCGGGCGCCTGCGCTACCAGGGCGGAGATGGCAACGGCGAGGTACGCGTCGAGTCCGCGGGCGAAGTGACGACCCTACGGTTCGCGCCCGATGGCGGCGGAGGCGGCGGAGTGTTCAGGCGCGCGCCCTGATCGGGTCCGGCGCTCGATCAGCCTAGTGCCCGTGACGGAAGGGGAGCCGGATCAAAACCGTTGACCGTGGCGAGCGTGCCGAGCACCGCGAGCACAGAAACATCGGTCGCGAGGCGGCCAGGATCGACACCCTTCCGCCCGAACCGCGCGTGCAGCTCGCGCTCGGTGAAGACGCGCCAGTGATCGGCGTAGCCGTGGATCGGCGTGTACTCGGGCAGGGGCCGGTCACGCGGAACTCGTGCATCGGGACCACGAAGCGGAACCGTCCGCCCGGCGCAGCACCGTGGTGATGGCCGCGATCGTGCGCTCCACGTCCCGCACGTACTCGAGCACGGCGAACGAGTAGGCGAGATCGAACGAGCCGGCCGGGAACAGCCGGTGCACCTCCTCGGCCAGGCCCCTCACGGAAGCCGGCGTTGGGAAAGCGATTGAGCTTGCGCGCGGTCTCGACGTGGCCGCCGCGCCCTCCACGCCCTCCAACGCGGATGGCGAGATGGCGGGCCGCCACCGCCATTGACGGCGTAGTCGAGCGCCCGCGCCGGCACGGCGACGATCAGGAACGGGAGAGCAAGCAGGGTGAGAACCGGCCGCGGGCCGATGTTCCCGGGACCGCATCGCGCCCTGATGTACTATTGGCGTGCCGTGGAGGATCGTGTGGCAGTGCTCGAGGGGACATGGTGAGCTTCACCGACATCGTGTCGCCGTGCGCCACACAGCATTCGTGAACCTGACACGCTGGCGGTACCCGATCCTGGTGGTGGTCGCGCTTGCGCTGGTGTGCGGCCTCGCTCCCTCGTCCAGCTCACAGATCGTCACTCCGGCACCGGCTGTCTCTCCCCCACCGACGGTCGGTGCACGAGACGGGGACTGGCTCGTGGGCGACGATGCCGAGCGCAATTCCGCCCGCCCCGATCGGCGGGCGCGCCCGCCGATGGGTGCGTGGCGTCCATTGACGGGTAGCCGCGCCGACGACGCGGCCGACGGCTGGATGACCGACGGACCGCGCACCTACGGTTCCGACGGACGAATGTGCTGGCCGCATGGTGACCACGTCCACTGCCAGTAGTCGGGCCAGCCTGCGGCGCTGCTCGCCGCGCGCGGCCGGCGGTCAGGGGGTGAGATGATCGCTCAGCCCTCTCCGTGGGGACGCGTCGGGCTGCGTCTGCTGCTCATGGCGGTGTTTGTCGCCGTGCAGGTCACGGCGCTCTCACACGAGTTCGAGCACGTGGTGCATCGGCACGACGCGCCGTGCGGATTGCACGTGGCGGCCGATCATCTGGTGATCGTCTCCGCCCCGGAGCCGGCGCCGGCCGTGGGGCTGGCCCCGGCGACCGGCGACGTGTCTCGGTCCACCGGCGCTCCGTTGTCGCCCCCGGTACGTCCCCGCGGCGCTCGCGCTCCCCCCTCCTGCCACTGACGGTCGATCGCTCCCGAGCCGCGACCACGCGGCTGTAGAACGATTCTCCGGTCACGACACCCGCGCCACAGGCCGGGTGCTCTAAAGGAGGCCACTGTGCGAGCGTGGACTGTGATCCTCTCCGCGTTGCTGGCGACGGCCCCGGCCCTGGCGGCCGACAAGACGACTCCCGAGCAACACCCGGCGCATCAGCACGGCGCCGCGAGCCTGCACATCAGTCTCGACGGGCGTGCCTTCCAGATCTCCTTCGAGGGGCCGTCCGACAATCTCCTGGGGTTCGAGCAGGCCCCTAAGAACGACGCCCAGACGAAGACCGCGGCGCGCGTCGAAGAGCAATTGAGGCAGCCGACCCGGCTCTTCATCACGCCGCCGGCGGCGAACTGCCAGGCGCAGCCGGCGAAGGTCGAGATGAAACTGCCGGCGCCCGGCAGCCAGGAGACGCACTCCGAGATCGAGGTGGAATGGCGCTGGGACTGCGCGAAGCCGGACGCCCTCACGCACGTGGACGTGGGCCTGTTCAAGGCATTTCCCCGGCTGAAGCAGCTGAGCGTCCAGGTCGTCACCGCCCAGGGGCAGAAGACCGCGGTCCTCAGACCGGGCGCCGCCCGTCTCAAGATCGCCTCGTGACCGAAGCCGTGCTCGACGTCCGCGGGCTCGAATTCGGCTGGATCCCGGCCCGGCCGCTCCTGCGCATCGAGCGTCTCGTCATCCCGGCGGCCGAGCGTGTGTTCGTGCACGGTCCGAGCGGCAGCGGCAAGAGCAGCCTGCTGAGCGTGTTCGCCGGCGTGGTCGTGCCGCAGCGAGGGTCGCTCCGTGTGCTCGGCACGGAGCTGCCGGGGCTGGCCGGCGCCGCGCGCGACGCGTTCCGCGCTGATCACTTCGGCATCATCTTCCAGATGTTCAATCTCGTGCCCTATCTCTCCGTCCTCGAGAACGTCACGCTGCCCTGCCGCTTCTCTGCCCGGCGCCGCCGGCAGGTCGACGCGCGGGGCGGGGCCGACCGCGAAGGGCGGCGGTTGCTGGAACACCTCGATCTCGCCGGTGAGGCGCACTCGCCCCGCGCGGTCAGCCGCTTGAGTGTCGGTCAGCAACAACGCGTGGCCGCGGCGCGGGCCCTGATCGGGCGGCCGGAGATCATCCTGGCCGACGAGCCCACCTCCGCGCTCGACGCCGATCGTCGCGAGGCTTTTCTGCGGCTGCTGTTTCACGAATGCGAGACCGAAGGGGCAACGCTGCTCTTCGTCAGCCACGATCGAAGCCTCGAGACCCTGTTCGATCGCACGCTCGCCCTCGACGACATCAATCAGCGGCAGGCGGCGGCGAGCGCCTGAGATGCCGATCCTCGCGCTGGCCCTCAAGAGCCTCCTGAACCGCCGCTTGACCGCCTGCCTGATGGTCCTGTCGATCAGCCTGAGCGTGATGCTGCTGCTCGGCGTCGAACGGTTGCGGACCCAGGCGCGGGCGGGCTTTGCCAATACGATCTCGGGTACCGATCTGGTGGTCGGCGCTCGCACGGGCGCGACGGCCCTGCTGCTCCACGCGGTGTTCCGCATCGGATACGCCGCCAACAACGTATCGTGGACGAGCTACCAGGAGATCGCCCGCCACCCGCGGGTGCGCTGGACGATCCCCCTGTCGCTCGGCGACTCCTTCCGTGGCTTCGCCGTGCTGGGCACGAGCCCCGACTACTTCCGTCACTACCACTACGCCCGCAGTCGTGGCCTGGAGTTCTCGGCGGGAACAGTCTTCGACGACGTCTACGACGCCGTGCTCGGCGCCGACGTCGCTCGCGAGCTCGGCCTTCGTTTGCGTGACCCGCTCGTGGTGGCCCATGGCGCCGTCGACGCGGACTCCGCCCGGCATATCGACAAACCGTTCCGCGTAGTGGGCATCCTGACGAAGACCGGCACACCGGTGGATCGCACCGTGCACGTGAGCCTGGCCGGCCTCGAGGCGATTCATGTCGACTGGCAGAGCGGCATGCGCGTTCCCGGCGCCGCGGTGTCGGCGGACGACGCGCGTCGGCAGGATCTCACCCCGCGCAGCATCACGGCCTTCCTCGTCGGCCTCGACTCTCGAACCGCCGTGTTCCACGTGCAGCGCTTCGTCAACGACTATCGCAAGGAGCCGCTGCTCGCCATCCTCCCTGGCGTGGTCCTGCAGGAGCTGTGGGATGCCATCGGGGTCGCCGAACAAGCCCTGCTGGGAGTCTCGGGGCTCGTCGCGCTCGTCGGCTTGTGCGGCATGGTCACCGCGCTCCTGACCGGTCTCAACGAACGGCGACGTGAGATGGCGGTCCTACGCTCGGTGGGGGCGAGACCGAGACATGTCCTGACTCTCATCGTCGGGGAAGCGACCGCGCTCGCCGCCGCGGGTCTCGCGCTGGGCGTGGTCCTTCTCTACCTGGGGCTCTTTCTCGCCCGGTCTTTCATCCAGACACACCTCGGCCTCTCCATCGAGATCGGTCTCCCCAGCGTGTACGAAGGGCTGCTGCTCGGGGTCGTCCTGCTCGCGAGCTTCATCGCTGGCCTGTGGCCGGCGATTCGGGCCTACCGCTATTCGCTGACCGATGGCATGACAGTCCATGTCTAGCTCAACCACCAAAGGAGGCGGCGCGATGAACCGTACCGCGGCAGTCTGTCTTATCGCTGCGATCTGGCTCGGCCTGCCTGCCACCCCGACGTCGGAGGCGCAGGACGCCAAGGCCGCGGCCAGCCCCGTCCAGACCCTCGACTGGAAGGACCTGGTCCCGGCCACGTTCAATCCCAACGAGCTGGTCAAGAAGTACTACAGCGACGTGGCCAAGCTGAAGGACAACGACCCGCGCGCCGAGCGCCTGGCCGAGGCGCTCCGGAAGGCTTGGGAGAGTGCTCCAGTGGTCGACGCACTCAACAACAAGACGGTGAAGCTCTCCGGATTCGTCGTGGCGCTCGAGGGCGACGGTAAGGCCGTCTCCGAGTTCCTCCTCGTCCCGTTCTTCGGGGCCTGCGTCCACGTGCCGCCGCCGCCGTCCAACCAGATCGTGCTCGTCCGCACGGGCCCCAAGCCGTTCAAGGTCAGCCAGATGTTCCAGACGGTATCGGTCACGGGCCGACTCCGAACGGAAGCCGTGCGCAATGACGTGGCGAGCGCATCGTATGTCATCGAGGCGACTCATGTGGAGCCGCAGCAGCCTCGGTAGCGAGCGGGAGCGGGTGCTCAACCGGACGATCCGGTGACGGGTCCTCGCTCCCTAGATCGGGGAGTCCGGGTGGCCGCGCTCGTGGCCATCCTCGTCGTCGGCGGGGCGAGGAGCACACCCGCGCACCCCCACGCCCTCGTCGTCTATTCGATCGTGCTCTCGGTGGCGCCACCCGGTGTGGATCGCGTCGGCTTCGTCTTTACGTTCGATCCGCTGTTCAGCGCGGTCCTCCTTCGCGAGGCGGGTCAGGGCGACCCGGTGAGCGTGTCCCGCCACCACGAGCGGATCCTGCAACAGATTCCGTTCGAGATCGAGATTGCCTTCAACGGGGCGCCCGTCGCGTTGGAGCAGCCGGCTGACCTTCACGTCACCATCGCCGGAGGTCGGGTGACCTATCGCTTCGTCGTGCCGCTCCGGAGCCGTCTGCTCCCGCCCGGCACGATCGACATCAGCGTCGAGGACCCCGGCCTCTTCGCCGCGTTTGCTCTCCACGGCGCCGACCCGGTCGAGGTCCAGAATGCGGGTGCCTTCACCGCGACGTGCGACCGTGCTCAGACTCCGACCGGAGCCCCCGGACCTCTCCGATGCCAGTACGCCGAATCACGCTAGCGCCTGACCCGAGGAGTGCGATGGTGGCCGGCGCCGTCGGCATCGAACGCCTGCGCACGCGGGGGGCTCTGCACGGCGACGCGTCGCTGGCCGTGTTCCTGTCCGGCGGTTTCGCGCTCGCGGTCGTCCTGATCAGTCTCGCCCGAGGCTTCAATGCCGACCTCTTCGCGATCCTGTTCGGCAGCATCGTGACGGTGAGCGCGGTGGACCTGGGCCTCATCGTGGCGCTCGGCCTCGTCGTGGCCACCGCGCTCACGCTCTTCTACCGACCCCTCCTGGCCATCACGCTCGACGAGGACCTCGCCCGCACGAGCGGCGTGCGCGTCGACGCGTCGACCCTCATGCTCACGGTGCTCACCGCGCTGACCACGGTGATGACGATCCGGATGGTGGGCGTGCTGCTGGTCGGCGCGATGATCGTCATCCCGGCCCTGACCGGCTTCGCGCTCGGGCGGAGCTTCCGGCAGGCCCTCGTCCTCGCGATTGCCGCGGGACTGCTCGTGGTCGTTTCCGGCCTCTTGCTTGCCTACGCCCTGAGCCTCGCCGCTGGCGGTACGGTCGTGTTGACGGCGCTCCTACTCCTCGCCGGCGCGACCGTGGTGTCACCGGCGTCGGCCCGGCTCCGCTCGTGAGTATGATCCTGTTGGTGCCGGGCAACCCCCGAGGACGTGATCTGATCTCGTCGTCTCGATCAGGAGGATCACGATGAGCGATGCGCTATACGACGTCTGGTGGACGGAGGCTTCGGAGGGTGAGCAGGCGATGGAGGACAGCCATCACCGTCATTGGCAGAAGCTCATCGATGCGATGGTGGAGAGGGATCTGGGGACGTCCACGATTCTCGACTTCGGTTGCAACCAGGGCGGTTTCCTGCGCCTCCTCTACGGGCAGCGGCCGTTCGCCGCGGCCGTTGGCGTCGACCTCGCCCGTAAGTCGGTCGAGGTCGCGAACGCGCGAGTGGGTCGTCTCCCGATCACGTACGTCGCGACGTCGACCCTCGATCTGTACGCCGCCCGGTTCGATCTCGCGACGAGCAGCGCCGTCATCTATCTCATCCCCGACCTGCCCGGGCACGCGCGGGAGATCGGGCACGCCCTGAAGCCGGGTGGCGTCTACTACGCCACATATTCGGACTACCGCGGCAACCCGAGCCTGCCGTCGATGCGGGAGCAGATCGACCGGCACGGTGTCGTGACGATGCAAGACCACGCGCTCGACGACATCGCGCTGGCGTTCCAGAACGAGGGGTTCAACGTCGAGATCCGCCGGCTCCTGCCGACCGGCTACGTCCCGGTGCGCCTGCCCGATCGCTTCTTCCGCAGCCTCGCCGATCGCATGCTCTACGAGTACGAGCAGGCCTACGTGTTCCGCTGCGTCGCGCCCACGCGGCCGGCGCGCTCGTGACGACGGAGCGCCGGCCGGTCAGCGACCGTGCAGGAAGGGCAGGCGGACCAGGAGGAGGAAGCCGTTGATCGTCGCCAGCGAGCCGAGGACCGCAAGGACCGACGAGAACCAGAACATCGGGCGCGAGGCGGCCAGGATCGCCACCGACGAGCACACGATGGCGATCTGCAGGAGCACCTCGGCGTAATCGAAGTACGGGTCCTTGGCCTGGTTGAGGTCGCGCTCGGCCTCGGCCGCCTTGGCCTTCGGCTCGATCTCTTTCTTGTCCACGTTCATGCGCTTCTCTTCGTCCGCGAACCGCCGGGCGAGCGCCTCGACCTTCCCGCGCTCGGCCCCCTTGAGCGCGGACGGCTCGGCGATCTGCGCTTCCAGCATCAGCTTGTTGCCGCGGTTGAGGTGCTCGCGAATGACCTTTGCCTGGTAGTACGACCACTGGTTGGAGGCTTCCTGCTGGGCCAGCAGCATTTCCTTCATGGCGTTGTTGCCGCCGAGGGAGGCGACGGCGAGCACGACGGCGTAGACGGCGGTGACGAGGGCGACGCGACGGCTGAAGGCCTTGTCGCGCCGCTCCTCCAGTTCCTCGGGATCGGGGAGCTCGACCTCAGCCACGCGGTGGGGTCGGCGCCTTGCGCATCTCCTCCCGCATGGCGTCCTTGCCGGCCTCGAAGGCCGTCATGAGGCGCTGCGTCTGCTCCTCGAACAGCTCCCGGCTCTTGTCCAGCCACTCGCCGGCGCGTCCCTGCGCCTCGGTGGCCATCTCCTGCGCGCGCCGGGCGAACTCGCCGCTGTGCTCGGCGAGCATCTCGCGCGTCTGCTGTCCCGTGCGTGGGGTCAGCAGCAGCGCGGCCGCCGCCCCGATCACCCCGCCGAGAAAGAACCAGCCCAGGTACCCTGCCGCGTCATTCCGCTCGGTTGCCATCATCTTCTCCTTGTTCCCGTCGCAGCCGTCGTACGAACACGTCGACGCCCCGGCGCAGGCCGGCGGCCAGCCCGACGATCTGGCCGGCCCGGGTGAAGCCGGCCAGGCCCACCACGACCCGGCCCAGGCCGTCGGCCACGGTCTGCACGCGCTCGGTCACGTCGCCGACCCGCTCGACCTCGAGCCGGGCCTCGCGCGTGAGGTCGCGCATCTCCTGCGTCAGACCGTTCGCCTGGCCGATGAGCGGGCGCAGCTCCTGCTCGACGATCTCGAGCACCGCGTCGGTGCGATGCAGCGTCCGGCGCAGCGCGAGGATGGCCGAGACGAGGGCCCCGGTGAGCGCGACGGCGCAGGCGATCAGGACGATCTGGGCCCACGGCTGCATGGGGCCGAATTATCGCCGCAAATCGCGCCGAAAATCAATAAATCCGTTGACTTTGGGCTCTCTCCCGAGGACAGTTAGGCCCATGTCGGGCCAGGACCGCTTCGAGGAGCTTCGCCGGCGCCAGATGCAGGCCGAGCTCGGCGGCGGCGAGGAGCGGATTCGCCGCCAGCACAAGGCCGGCAAGAAGACGGCGCGCGAGCGGCTCGAGCTGCTGCTCGACCCCGGCTCCTTCCTCGAGATCGACCGCTTCGTCGTGCACCAGAGCCACGACTTCGGCATGGAGGACCAGAAGGTCCTCGGCGACGGCGTCGTCACCGGCTCCGGCCGCATCGACGGCCGCCCGGTCTTCGTCTTCGCGCAGGACTTCACCGTGTTCGGCGGCTCGCTGTCGGAGGCGTACGCGCGGAAGATCTGCAAGGTGATGGACCTCGCGATGAAGACCGGCGCGCCCGATCATCGGGCTCAACGACTCCGGCGGCGCCCGCATCCAGGAGGGCGTCGTCTCGCTGGCCGGCTACGCCGACATCTTCCTGCGCAACACGCTGGCCTCGGGCGTCGTCCCGCAGATCTCGGCCATCATGGGGCCGTGCGCGGGCGGCGCCGTCTACTCGCCGGCCATCACCGACTTCGTGTTCATGGTCGAAGAACACCTCCTACATGTTCGTCACCGGGCCCCGACGTCATCCGGACGGTGACCCACGAGGAGGTCTCGGCCGAGGAGCTGGGCGGCGCCACCACCCACAACGCCACCTCCGGCGTCGCCCACTTCGCGGCCGACAGCGAGGAGGAGTGCCTGGCGCTCATCCGCGAGCTGCTGACGTTCCTGCCGTCGAACAACGTCGAGGACCCGCCGCGCCGGGCCACCCGCGATCCGATCGACCGCCGGGACGAGTCGCTGCAGACGCTCGTGCCCGAGCAGCCGAACAAGCCCTACGACATGAAGGAGGTCGTGCGCACGGTCGTCGACGACGGACGACTTCTTCGAGGTCCACGCGGCCTTCGCGCCGAACATCATCGTCGGCTTCGCGCGCCTCGGCGGGCGGCCGGTCGGCATCGTGGCCAACCAGCCGGCCCACCTGGCCGGCTGCCTCGACATCGACGCCTCGCTGAAGGCCGCGCGCTTCGTGCGCTTCTGCGACTGCTTCAACATCCCGCTGGTGACCTTCGTGGACGTCCCCGGCTTCCTGCCCGGCACGGCCCAGGAGTACGGCGGCATCATCAAGCACGGCGCCAAGCTGCTCTACGCCTTCTGCGAGGCGACCGTGCCCAAGCTGACGGTCATCACCCGCAAGGCCTACGGCGGCGCCTACGACGTCATGTCGTCCAAGCACATCCGCGGCGACGTCAACTTCGCGTGGCCGACCGCCGAGATCGCCGTGATGGGGCCCGAGGGCGCCGTCAACATCGTCTACCGCCGCGAGATGGACGCGGCCGCCGACCCGGCGGCGTTCCGGGACGCGAAGATCGCGCGAGTACCGCGAGAAATTCGCCAACCCGTACGTGGCCGCCGAGCGCGGCTACGTCGACGAGGTCATCGAGCCGCGCGACACCCGGGCGCGCCTGTGCGCGATGCTCGAGGTGCTGAAGACCAAGCGCGACACCAACCCACCGAGGAAGCACGGGAACATCCCGTTGTGAGGGGTGCCGGGTGAGCCGTCAGGAGCGCAAGCCGGAGTTCACCACCTCGTGGGGCACACCCCGCCAGCGCATCTACGGGCCGGCCGACGTGCCGGCCGACGGGGCCGCCGGCGAGTCGCCCGGGCAGTATCCGTTCACCCGCGGCGTGCACGACGCCATGTACCGGTCGCGGCTGTGGACGATGCGCCAGTACGCGGGCTTCGGCGCCGCCGCCGAGACGAACAAGCGCTACCGGTTCCTGCTCGACCAGGGGCAGACGGGGTTGTCGGTCGCCTTCGACCTGCCGACGCAGATGGGCCACGATCCCGACGCGCCGATCGCGCGGGGCGAGGTCGGCAAGGTGGGCGTGTCGGTCGCGGCCATCGAGGACGTGGCCGACCTCTTCGAGGGGATCCCGCTGGACCGGGTGTCGACGTCGATGACGATCAACGCGACGGCCGCGATCCTGTTGGCCCTCTACGTGGCGGTGGGCCGGCGCCAGGGGGTGGCCTCCGAGCGACTGTCGGGCACGACGCAGAACGACATCCTCAAGGAGTACATCGCGCGGGGCACCTACATCTTCCCGCCGGCGCCCTCGATGCGGCTGATCACCGACGTGTTCGGCTGGTGCCGGCAGCACGTGCCGCGCTGGAACACGATCTCGATCTCCGGCTACCACATGCGCGAGGCGGGCTGCACGGCGGTGCAGGAGGTCGCGTTCACGCTGGCCAACGCGGTCGCCTACGTCCAGGCGGCGGTCGAGGCCGGCCTCGACGTCGACGGCTTCGCGCCGCAGCTGTCGTTCTTCTTCAACGCGCACAACGACCTCATCGAGGAGGTCGCCAAGTTCCGGGCGGCCCGGCGGCTGTGGGCGCGCCTCATGCGCGAGCGCTTCGGCGCCCGCGACCCCCGCTCGCTGATGCTGCGCTTCCACGCCCAGACGGCGGGCAGCATGCTGACCGCCCAGCAACCGGAGAACAACATCGTCCGGGTGACCGTGCAGGCGCTCGCCGCCGTCCTGGGCGGCGCCCAGTCGTTGCACACCAACTCGATGGACGAGGCGCTTGCGCTGCCGACCGAGCGGGCGGTCCGCATCGCGCTGCGCACCCAGCAGATCCTGGCCTTCGAGTCGGGGGTGGCCGACACGGTGGATCCGCTGGGTGGATCGTTCGCGGTCGAACGGCTGACGCGTGAGATCGAAGAGCACGCCGAGGTCTATATCAGGAGGATCGACGAGCGCGGTGGCTCGGTGGAGGCCATCGGCTACATGCAGCGCGAGATCCAGGACGCGGCGTTCCAGTGGCAGCGCGAGGTGGAAGACAAGAGCCGGGTCGTGGTCGGCGTGAACGACTTCGTCACCGACGACCCGCCGCCGGCCAACCTCTTCCAGCTCGACGCCGGCGTGGGCGACGCGCTCGTCGAGCGGTTGGCGCGCCTGCGCCGTACCCGCGACGCCGACCGGGCGGGCCGGGCGCTGGACGCGCTGGAGACGGGCGCCCGCGGCCGGGACAACCTGATGCCGCTGCTGGTCGAGGCCGTGGAGGCCGCCGCGACGCTCGGTGAGATCTGCGAGCGGCTGCGGGCGGTCTTCGGCGTGCACCAGCCGTCGGTGACGTTTTGAGGCGCCCGGTCGCCCTCGCCGTGCTCCTGGCGATGCTCCTCGTCGTCGCCACGCCGGCCCGGGCCGGCATCGCCGATCGCGTCGCCGCCACCTTCGCCCTCATGGCCGGGGATTTCGTGAAGGCGTTCCAGCCGATCGAGGCCGTCGTGGTCTCCCTGGAGGGCGTCGAGATCTTTCTCGACGTCCACGCCGGCAACGGGGCCCAGGTGGGCCAGGAGTTCACGGTGTTCCGCAAGGGCGAGATGTTCACGCACCCGCTCACCGGCAAGCCGCTGGGGTTTTACGAGGAGGTCCTGGGCCACGCCCAGATCGCGCGCGTGTACCCGAACTTCTCGGCCGCCGTCTACCTGCCGCTGCCGGACACGCCGCGCCCGCGCGCCACCGACGGGGCCCGGATCACCCGCGCCCGGGTGCGGGTGGCGGTCACGCCGGTACTCGATTTCACGAGCGCCCACGGCGACGTCCGCCGCGTGCCCTTCATGCTGGCGGCGGCGCTGGAGGGCTCCAAGCGCTTCCAGGTCGTGGATCCGCTGGCCGTCAACGACATGTTCGCCAGCGGCAGCCTGCGGGTCGAGGACATGCTGGCCCGCCCCGAGCGGGCGGCGCGCACCGCGCGCAACCTGGAGGTCGTCGGCTGGGTCGTGCCGATGCTCCTCGAGCGGCGCGGCGTGACCTATCTCGACGTCACCTACATCTCCGCCATCACCGGCACGGCGCTCATCTCGCGCCGGCTGCCCCTGGTGACCGCCAGCGCCACCGAGGAGCAGCGGTTCCCGTGGGAGCCTCGGCCCGAGGATTGAGGGGTTGTGTTATGGTAGTCGCCGCATGAAGGCGTGGTATCTCGCCGGGTTGCTCGTCGTGCTGGTCGCGGCGTCCGGCTGCGGCACCGTCCGTCAGATCTTCGGCATTCCCAGCCCCGGGGAGCCGACCATCAACCTCAAGTCGGCGGAGACGCGGTGGCTGCTCATCAAGAACCCGCGCTTCGGCGACGTGCGGAGCGAGCCCGAGTACGTGTGGGTCGAGGACGACAAGCTGCCGACGACGATCACCACGCTGGTGCGTGGCAAGGGCGCGATCATCGCGCCGCCGGAGATCGTCGCCAAGTACGGTCCGCCGCCCGGCGGTGGCAAGATCAGCCCCCGGCAGGGCGTGCCGTACCAGACGACCGAGGCATCCCGCCCGACCGCGTCCGATGTCCGAGCCGGCGGCAGTGCGGCCGTGGCCACGGCTCCGCCGGTGGCGAAAGCGGCGCTGCCGGCGCCCGAGCCGCCCAAGCGGGGCCTGGTCGTGCACGTCGACACCACGCGCATCGTGGTGGACCTCACGGCCGCCGACGGCCTGCGCCCGGGCACGGTGCTGAGCCTGCGTCGTGATCGGATTCCCATCGTGCATCCGGTCACCGGTGAGGTGCTGGGCGAGCTCGACGACGAGGTGGCCACCGCCCGCGTCGTCGAGACGCGGGATCGCTTCTCGGTGGCGGAGGTTCAGACCGTCGCGCCCGGTTCCGAGATTCAGGTCCGGGACCGCGTGCTCCTCAAGTAAGCGTCTGCCGAGTTGGCCACGCCCACTCTCGAGCGCGTCCTCAAGGAACGGGTGGCCGCGCTGGTGGGCGACGACCTGGCCGCCGTCGAGACGGAGATCCGCCACGAGTTGAACTCGCCGGTGCCGCTGATCCAGGAGATGGGCAGCTACATCGCCGGCGCCGGCGGCAAGCGCCTGCGCCCGATCTTGCTCTTGCTGGCGGCCCGCCTCGCCGAGTATCGCGGACCCCGGGCCATTCGTCTGGCGTGCGTGGTGGAGCTGCTCCACACCGCCACCCTGATCCACGACGACGTGGTGGACCAGGCGCCGCTGCGGCGCGGCCACCCCTCGGCCAACGCGCAGTGGGGCGACGATGCCTCGGTGCTGGTCGGCGACCACCTCTACTCGAAGTCCTTCGCCATGCTCGTGCGCGACAACGATCGCGGCGTCATGGAGACGCTGGCCCGGGCCACGGTGTCGATGACCGAGGCCGAGGTGTTCCAGCTCCAGCTCAAGCGTAGCGGGCTCACCTCCGAGACCGACTACGTGCGGATCATCACGCAGAAGACGGCCTCGTTCATGTCGGCCTGCTGCCGGATCGGCGCGCTGCTGGGCGCCGTGCCGCCCGTGCAGACCGAGGCGCTGACGCGCTACGGCCTGGACATCGGCATCGCGTTCCAGATCTCCGACGACGCGCTGGACTTCACGGCCGACCAGGCGCGCCTCGGCAAGGCCATCGGCGCCGACCTGCGCGAGGGCAAGCGCACGCTGCCGCTCATCGCCATGCTGGAGCGCGTGCCGACGGCCGAGGCCGAGCAGGTGCGGGCGGTGCTGCGTCGCCGCACGCTGGACGCCGGCGAGATCGAGGACGTCCGCCGCCTCGTGCTCGAGCACGAGGGCGTGGCGTACGCGCGGGCCCGCGCGCAGGCCTTCGCGCAGGCGGCCAAGGCCGACCTGGAGGCGGCGTTCGCGCCGTCGGAGGAGCGGGAGACGCTGTCGCTGGTGGCCGACTTCGTCGTGGATCGCGATCGGTGACCGCTGCCCGCGCACGCGTGTGGCCGGCATCGTCACGCTGACGACCGACTTCGGGCTCCGCGACGCATACGTCGCGGAGATGAAGGGCGTCATGCTCGGCATCGCCCGCACGGCTGGCCAGTCCCTGCAGCTCGTCGACGTCACCCACGAGGTGGAGCGCCACGACATCGCCGAGGGCGCGCTGGCGCTGGAGGCCGCCGCCCCGTTCTTTCCCCCGGGCACCGTGCACCTCGCCGTCGTGGACCCCAGCGTGGGGACGGCCCGGCGCGGGGTGGCGGTGGCCGCCGACGGGTACGTGCTCGTGGGGCCCGACAATGGTCTCTTCACGCCGTTCCTGGCCGCGGCTGGCTGGCGCGCCTTCGAGATCGCCGAGGCCGACTACCGGCTGCCCCTCGTGAGCCGCACCTTCCACGGCCGTGACCTGTTCGCGCCGGCGGCCGCCCACCTGGCGCTCGGCCTTGATCCCGCCCGGCTGGGGCCGGCGGTGAGCGACCCGGTGCGCCTGGCCTGGCCCGAGGTCCGCGCGGTCGCCGGCGCCGTGGCCGGTGCCGTCGTGCACACCGACCGCTTCGGCAACCTCATCACGTCGATTCACGCCCGCTCGGTGGACCTGCTCGACAGCGGCCTCGTGATCCGCGTCGGCGGGCGTGAGGTGCCGCTGGTCGGGACCTACGCGGACCTGCCGGTCGGTCGGCCGGGCGCGCTGGTGGGCTCGGGCGGTCGCCTGGAGATCGCGGTGCGCGAGGGCAGCGCCGCCGCGGTGCTACGCGCGCGGCGGGGAACGCCGGTCGTCGTCAGTCGGAGGACTTCGGAGTTGAGGCGCCCGAGGAGGCGCCGCTAGTGCCGCCGTCCGACTTCGCCGTGGACGCGGCCGGCTTGTCGGCCTTGTCCGATTTCTCCGACTTCTCGGCCTTGTCGGTCTTCTCGGACTTGTCGGACGACGTGGCGTTCGACGACTTCTCCGCGCTGAGCGCTTTCTTTCGTGATTCGGAGGGGTAGTCGGTAACGTACCAACCCCCACCCTTGAGGATGAACGGGGCCGCCGAGAGCAGCCGGTGGACGGGACCGCCGCAGACGTCGCAGGTGGCGAGCGCCGGCTCGGAAATTCGCTGGCGAATCTCGAAGGTGCGGTGGCAGGAACCGCACTCGTACTCGTAGGTCGGCACGAGTGAAGGCTACATGGGAGGGGAAAGCGTGTCAACACGCGGAGTTGCGATTGTGCTGAGTGCGTTGGTCCTGACGGCCTGCGCGACCACGATCACCGAGTCCGATCGGCTCCGCGCCCGCGCGGCCTACGAGCGGGCGCTCACCCACGTCAGCGAGCGACAACCCTCGCCCGCGCTGGGCGCGCTCAAGGAGGCGGTCGCCATCGATCCGACCGCCGCGACCTACCGGGACCTGCTCGGGCTGGTCTACCTGGAGCTGGGGCGACCCGACATGGCGATCGAGGAGCTGCGCCGGGCCGCCGAGCTGGACCCCAAGCTGGCCGACGCCCACTTTCACCTGGGCACGGCTTACGCCGAGGCCGGGCGCTGGGAGGAGGCCGTGGCGAGCTACCGCAAGGCCCTGGCCTTGCCGACCCTCACGATCCACGACTTCGTCCACCAGAACCTGGGCCTGGCCCTGTACCACCTCAAGCGCTACCCGGAGGCCGAGAGCTCCCTGCGCTTCGCCCTGAGCCTCGACCCCCAGATGCAGGCCGCCTACTACAACCTGGGTCTAGTCCTGGTGGCCGAGCGCCGCCCCAACGAGGCGCTGGCGGTCTTCCGACGGGCCCGTCAGCTCGCGCCGGACACCCCCTTTGGTCAGGCCGCTCTCGAGCGCCTGAAGGCCCTGGGCGATGGGGGCTAATCCCCCGCTGAAATGGCGCAATTGCGTTATCGGAATCGGCCTTTTTTCTTGACGTCGCCGGGCGCCGCACGGTAAAAACGACACGCTGTCTGCACTCCGGCAACTGTTGGTGATGTCGCTTTTGGGCAAGGTTAAGCAGTGCAACGCACCACAACTGAGGAGGCAGTACATGAGACGTACGCTTGCGGTAGTCGCATGCGTCGTCACCCTGCTCGGACTCGCCCCTGCGGCTTTCGCCCAGGCGCCGGCTCCGAAGGTGACGATCGTCGGTCTGTTCGACCAGATAACGTCCACCGGCCGCAACATCTACGACGGCAACTTCTCCCGTACGAGTGAGCGTGAGTGGTACGCGCGCACTCGGTTCCGCCCGGACTTCACCTTCGAGGTCGGCCGCACCAAGGCCGTGCTCGGCGTCGAGATCGACTTCGGCTACGGCCAGGCCGGCGCTAACGACGGCGGGTTCCCCGGCAACACGACCGGGGGCGGCGGACACAAGGGCGGCAACGGCGAGTCTGGACATCAACACCGACGTCGGCGGCCTGTTCGAAGTGAAATGGATCTACACCGAGTTCGACCTGACCGGCAAGGACAGCCTCCTGCCGTTCATCCCGGTCGGCACGGTGGCGCGCGTGGGCGGTCAGCCGTTCTCCACGCTGGCCAACTACAAGGTCGCCTACGCCAACGGTGACTTTGCGGGCCTCTCGACGCGTACCACGTTCGCGCCGAACCTCAGCCTGGCCCTCGCGTACGTGATGGTCGAGGAGGAGTTCTTCGGCTCCAACCGCAACCCCGGCTGCTGCAATGCTCTCGGCGGAGCGAACAAGCGGGGTGAGGACTGGGCCATCATCATCAGCCCCGAGATCACGCCGTTCAAGGGGCTGGACATCAAGCCGCTGTACTCGTACTTCCAGGCCAAGGGACCGACCAGCGGCTCGGCCCGTCGCGCCGTCAACAACCAGCAGGGCGCGGTGGCGCCGGTAGATGAGGACCGCCACACGGTCGGTGTCGATATGCGGTGGCGCTCGGGCCCCTTCTCGCTGGATCCGACCATCTACTACCAGTTCGGTGAGACCAAACAGAGCGGTAACCTCGAGGCGGACATCTCGGCATGGTTCATCGACGTCATTGGCGGCTGGCAGCTCGGGCCGCTGCTCCTCGAGGCTCGCGGCGTGTGGACCACGGGTAACAACGCCAGCGACGACCTGCGCTCTCAGAAGGTGAAATACTACCAGCCCCTCGACCTCGACACCGGTTACTGGGCGGGCTGGTCCGCCATCCAGGCCCTCGGTGTCGACTACTACAACGGTGGTGGTACCTTTGGTGGAGGCAATCCGGGCACCTCGGTCGGCTACGACCGGTACGGCCGTATGGGCTTTGGGCTGCGGGCGACCTATAGCCTGACGCCAGCCCTCGCCTTCTACGGCGTCGTCAGCCCGACCTGGACTGAAAAGAAGGTCGATACCGACACGACCTCCGCCGCCATCCGCGGTGCGCCGGCGGCTGCCACCAACGGTGGTGACTCCCGGTACCTCGGCACCGAGGCCGATCTCGGCCTGACCTGGCGGTTTGCGCCGAACACCGTGTTCGATCTCCAGGGCGCCTACCTGTTCGCGGGCGAGGCGCTGGACACGCTCGACGCGAGCGGAAACCGCGACGCCAAGGACGGCTGGACGATGGCCGCCCGCATCCGGATGTCGTTCTAGTCGAGCATCACGCGTAACCCCACGGGGCATGGGGATTCGTCCCCATGCCCCGTTTCCTTTTCTTCTCCGGCAAGGTGGATTCCTTGACTCTCCCGATGCCGTGGGCTAGCCTCGGGCCATGCGCGCGGCCCGCTTGACGATGTCCCGCGCCTCCCGCGGACTCACGCTCAGCCTGCTCCTCCTCGCCCTCGCGGCCGTCACGGCGACGGCCCAGACCACGCCGTCCTCGCTCGGAGTCCTCGTCGACCAGGTGCTGGGGCTCTTTCCCAAGGTGGACGGCGACGTCGTCGAGGTGACCGACAAGGCCGTCACGCTGTCGCTGGGGCGGAAGGACGGCCTCGTTGCCGGCATCGAGCTGAGCGTCTACCGGGAGGGCCGAGAGCTTCGGCACCCGCGCACGAGTGCGTTGCTGGGGCGGACGGAGCAGGCGGTCGGCCGCGTGCTGGTCGAGCAGGTGTTCGAGGGGTACGCCACCGGCCGTATCACGCAGGGCACCGAGGTACGGGCGGGTGACCGTGCGCGGGTGTCGGCCGGCAAGATCCATCTCACCGTCGTGCCGCTCGTCGAGGGCGTGAAGGACGGCCTGGCCGAGGCCGCGGTGCAGGAGCTGGTCGACGGCCTCACGCGGACGGGACGGTTCCAGGTTGCGATGGGCGATCCGCTGGCGGTGGCGCTGCTGCAGGAGGGCCTGCAGCGCCAGGAGATCCTCGAGGGCAAGGGCCTCGCCAAGGTGGCCGGGCGCTACAAGGTGGAGAACGCCCTGGTCGTGCACGTCAAGTCCGTCCAGAAGAAGCCATTCCTGGACGTCCGCCTGTTCGCGTTCCCGGGGCCCAGCACGCTGATGACGGCCGGGATGTTCGTGCCTCCCTCGGTCCGAGCGGCCCCCAAGGGCGATTTCTCGGCCTCGAGCCAGGCGCGCAACAACCAGACGGCCCGCCCGCAGCAGTCGCTGCTGGCGCGGCTGCTCACCGGCGAGCTGGACAGCGGCGCTTACTCCACCGGGGAAGGCTCGATTCCACTCAAGGAGATCGCGAAGTACCCCTTCGTGGTGATCTCGCTCGACGTCACGGTGGCGCCGGCCGACCGGGTCCCGCGCATGGTGATCACCGACGGCCAGAAGGTGTACCTCTACCGGATCGTCGAGCGGGTGCTGGAGCCGGAGTGGACCTGGACCTCCGATGCGAGCGCCGGCGTGTTCGCGGTGCAGCTCGCCGACCTCGACGGCGACGGCGTGCTCGAGGTCGTGGTGAACCGGTATCACCCGAACCCCGGCATCCTCCTGAAGTCGACGATCCTGACGAGCCGCAACGGCAAGCCCACGGCGCTGGTGGCCAATGAGGCGCACATTCTCCTCGCGATGGACGTGACGGGTGACGGGGTCAAGACGACGCTGTGGGGGCAGGATTTCGCCCAGGGCGGCTTCTTCCGGAAGGGGCAGGTCGAGCGGCTGGTGGTGCGCAACACCTCGCTGGCCGCCGACGGGCGGGTCCAGGTGCCCGGCGAGTTCCGGGCCACCGGGGCGACCATGTCGAACATCGCCGGCAAGGACGCTGTCCGGTCGTTGGCCTACATCGACGAGCACAACCGCCTGCGCGTCTCCATGGGCAACCAGGAGCTGTGGCGGTCGTCCTCGCCCGTCGGCGGCGGCGTGGTCAAGCTCGTCGTCGAAACACAGATGGAGCGGGGCGGACGCAGCTACATCTATTTCGCGGAACCCCACCCGGTGGCCATCGATCTCGACGGTGACGGCGTGGAGGAGATCGTCGTGGTCCAGAACCAGGTGCCGGGGCGCATGGCGGTGGTCTACAAGGGTCCGGCCGGGTACCGCTTCCAGTCGGTGAACTCCGGCTTCGAGGGTACGATCACGGGCATGGGCGCCATTCCCGGCGACCCGGTGCCGTCGCTGGTCGTGGCCGTCACGCGCTTCTACGGACTGCTGAGCAACGCCGGCGACACCCAGATCATCATGACGATCCCGGAGTGACGTCGGCACGCCTCCGCCTGTCCCGCTGATCGGCCCCCCCGCGTGATGTCCCAGCGCGCCACCAAGGTCAGCACGGCTCCGCCACGCGGCATGCGCGACGTGCTGCCGCCGGAGGTCGAGCTGCGCGACGCCGCCACCCAGCAGATCCTCGCCGTCTATCGTAGCTTCGGTTTCCGGCGGATCGAGACCCCGGCGCTGGAGAGCCTGCGGCTGCTCGCCAGCAGCGACGGGGGCGACAACGAGAAGCTGATCTTCAAGGTCCTCAGGCGCGGCGAGGATCTGGAGGCGGCGGTCCGGACGGGCGGCGAGCTGGCCGATCTCGGACTGCGCTTCGACCTGACCGTGCCGCTCGCGCGCTACTACGCGGAGCACCACGCGATACTGCCCGATCCCCTCAAGGCGATCCAGATCGGGCCGGTGTGGCGGGCCGAGCGGCCCCAGAAGGGGCGGTTCCGCCAGTTCACCCAGTGCGATATCGACACGCTCGGTCAGGGCTCCGGCGTCGTCGAGGTCGAGCTGATCCTGGCGACGTGCGAGGCGCTGGCCCGGCTGGGGCTCAGCGACCTGGTCGTGCGGATCAACGACCGCCGCCTCCTCGGGCTGATCGCGCGCCACTGCGGCTTCGCCGAGACGCAGGCCGGCTTCTTCATCGCCTTCGACAAGCTCGACAAGCTCGGCGCCGAGGGCGTGCTCACCGAGCTGCGCCAGGCCGGGCACGACGCGGCGGCGGTCGAGCGGTTCGAGCGCTTGCTGCCG
Organism: uncultured Candidatus Rokubacteria bacterium; assembly: GCA_963743355.1. Taxonomy (GTDB): domain Bacteria; phylum Methylomirabilota; class Methylomirabilia; order Rokubacteriales; family CSP1-6; genus AR5. The sequence goes on along the minus strand of CAVUPM010000001.1, from coordinate 111,918 downwards.
ACGCTACAGAAGGGCGAGCCCTCCCTCGAGGCGCTCCGCACCTCGCTCGGCGCCGGGGACGCCGGCGAGGCGTTCGAGTCTCTGGCCTGGATCATCCGGGCCGCTGGCGGCGAGATGCCGGCCGGCACCCGTGTGCGGTTCGATCCCACGCTGGTGCGCGGCATGGGCTACTACACGGGCACGATCTTCGAGATCGCCTCGCCGGCCTTTCCCGCCTCGATCGCGGGCGGCGGGCGCTACGACCGGATGGTCGGCAAGCTGCTCGGCCGCGACGTGCCGGCCTGCGGATTCTCCATCGGCTTCGAGCGGCTCATCACGATTCTGGTCGAGCGTGGCGAGACCGGCGCGTTCGGTGTTGTCGCCCACGCCGCGCCGGTCCGGCGGATCGCCCTGCTCGTCGACGGCGGCGGCGATCTGACGGCGGCGCTGGCGGCCGCCCGCGCGCTGCGGGCGGGCGGCGACCTCGTGTCGCTGGAGCTGAAGCGAAAAAACCTGGGCAAGCAGCTCACCGACCTCGGCACCCATGGCTTCTGGGGTTACGCCGCCAGCGAAGGGGCGGGGCCGTCCACCGTGAAGCCGTTGACCGGCCCCCGGGAGCGCGGATGATGCATCCGTATCGCACGCATACGGCTGGTGAGCTGCGGGGCGGCGACGTCGGCCGCGCCGCGCGGCTGTCGGGCTGGGTGCATCGCAAGCGCGACCACGGGCAGCTGCTGTTCGTCGACCTGCGCGACACCTTCGGCATCACCCAGTGCGTCGTGAACGCGACCAGCCCCAGCTTCGAGGCGGCCTCGGCGCTGCGGCTGGAGAGCGTCGTCACGATGACGGGCACGGTGGTGGCGCGGGGGCCGGACGCGGTCAATCCTCGGCTGCCCACCGGCGAGATCGAGCTGGCCGTGGACGACCTGGCGGTGGAGTCGGCGGCCGACCCGCTGCCGCTCCAGGTCAACGCGGAGACCGAGTTCCCCGAGGACACCCGCCTGCGCTATCGCTTCCTCGATCTGCGGCGGGAGGCGGTGCACCGCAACATCCTGCTGCGCAGCCGAGTGATCGCCAGCATCCGGCGGCGGATGATCGCGGCGGGCTTCACCGAGTTCCAGACGCCGATCCTCACCTCCAGCTCGCCGGAGGGCGCCCGCGATTACCTGGTGCCGAGCCGCGTGCACCCCGGGCAGTTCTACGCGCTGCCGCAGGCGCCCCAGCAGTTCAAGCAGCTGCTGATGGTGGCAGGCTTCGACCGCTACTTCCAGATCGCCCCGTGCTTCCGCGACGAGGACGGCCGGGCCGACCGCTCGCCGGGCGAGTTCTACCAGCTCGACTTCGAGATGTCGTTCGTGACCCAGGAGGACGTGTGGGCGGCGATCGAGCCGGTCATCCACGGCGTCTTCGCGGAGTTCAGGCCCGAGACCGCGGTGACGCCACCGCCGTTCCCCCGCATCACCTACGACGACGCGATGGCGACGTATGGCAGCGACAAGCCCGACCTGCGCAACCCGCTCGTGATCGCCGACGTGACGGAGGTCTTCCGCGGCTCCGGCTTCGCGATCTTCGCCAACGCCATCGAGCAGGGGGCGATCGTGCGCGGTCTCCGGGCGCCCGGCGCGGCCGCCCGGCCCCGCAGCTTCTTCGACAAGCTCAACCAGTGGGCGCGCGAGCAGGGTGCCCCGGGGCTCGGCTACGTCGTGCTGGCCGAGGGGGCCGCCAAGGGACCGATCGCCAAGTTCCTCGACGCGCCGCGCCTGGCCCGGCTGCGCGAGATCACCGGCGCCGCCGACGGCGACGCGGTGTTCTTCGTCGGCGACAAGCGGGCGGCGGCCGACAAGCTGGCCGGCCGGGTGCGGATCAAGCTGGGCGAGGAGCTGGACCTGCTCGAGAAGAACGCGTTCCGGTTCTGCTGGATCGTCGACTTCCCGATGTACGAGCGTGACGAGGAGACCGGCACGATCGACTTCAGCCACAACCCATTCTCGATGCCCCAGGGGGGGCTGGAGGCGCTGCAGACGCAGGATCCCCTCACGATCAAGGCCTACCAGTACGACATCGTGTGCAACGGCGTGGAGCTGTCCAGCGGCGCGATCCGCAACCACCGCCCCGACATCATGTACAGGGCCTTCGCCATCGCCGGCTACAGCCGCGAGGACGTGGAGGCGCGCTTCGGCGGCATGCTGAACGCCTTCAAGTACGGCGCCCCGCCCCACGGAGGCTCGGCGCCCGGCATCGATCGCATCGTCATGATGCTGGCCGGCGAGAGCAACATCCGCGAGGTCATCGCGTTCCCGATGAACCAGCAGGCCCAGGACCTCATGATGCAGGCGCCGTCGGCGGTGCCGCCGGACCGCCTGCGCGAGCTGCACATCCGGGTCGTCCCGCCCGAGCCGGAGCGCCCGCGGCCCGCGTGATAGACTCGGGGACAGGGAACGATAGAAGTTGAGCGAAGCGACCACCACGATCACCCGCCGGCTGTCGCTCGCCCCCGATGTGGACCTGGGCGAGCTGCTCGGCCGGAACGACGACCACCTCCGCACCCTCGAGTCCGAGTTCGACGTCCGCATCGTCGCCCGCGGCCACGACATCATGCTCAAGGGCGACGAGCGCCAGGTGCGCCGGGCCGAGCGCGCGCTCACCCAGCTGGCCGACCTGCTTCGCTCGGGCGCGCCGGTGCGGGGCGGTGAGGTGCGGGCGGCGGTGCGGATGATCGCCGCCGACGCCGAGGCCGATCTCAAGTCGGTCTTCAACGACGCCATCGCGGTGCCCTCGCGCAAGAAGCTCATCACGCCCAAGACGCGCGGGCAGAAGCGCTACGTCGACGCCATCCGCGGCCACGACATGGTGTTCGCGATCGGCCCCGCCGGTACCGGCAAGTCGTTCCTGGCGGTGGCGATGGCGGTCTCCGCGCTGATGAAGCGCGAGGTCGCGCGCATCGTGCTCACGCGGCCGGCGGTGGAGGCGGGCGAGCGGCTCGGCTTCCTGCCGGGCGACCTCTACGAGAAGGTCCATCCCTACCTGCGCCCGCTGTACGACGCGCTCTACGACATGCTGGAGAGCGAGAAGGTTGCCTCGCTGATGGAGAAGGGGGCGATCGAGATCGCGCCGCTCGCCTACATGCGCGGTCGCACGCTCAACGACGCGTTCATCATCCTCGACGAGGCGCAGAACAGCACCGCCGAGCAGATGAAGATGTTCCTCACCCGGCTCGGCTTCAACTCCAAGATGGTGATCACCGGCGACGTCACCCAGGTCGATCTGCCGGCCTCGCGCCACTCGGGGCTGATCGAGGTGCAGGCGATCCTCGAGGGGGTGCCGGGCATCACGTTCACGTACTTCGACGAGCACGACGTGGTCCGCCACCGGCTCGTCTCGGCGATCGTTCGCGCCTACGGCGCCCACGAGGCGCGCACCGCCGCCGCCCGGCCCCCGGCCGACGCTCCGCCCGCCCGCGACGACGAGGCGACCGCCGGCGCCTGCTGATGCCGGCGGCCATCGACAACCGCCAGCGTCGCGTCCCGATCACCGTCCGCCGTCTGGCCCGGGCCGCCGCCCGGGCGCTGGCCGCCGTCGGTCGCCCCGGCGGCACGGTGGAGGTCGCGGTCGTGGACGACGCCGAGATCCGGCGCATGAACGCGCGCTATCGTGGCATCGCCCGCCGCACCGACGTGCTGGCCTTTCCGCTCGAGGCGCCGGACGCCCCCGGGCAGCTCGTGGGGCAGATCGTCATCTCCGCCGAGACCGCGCGCCGGCAGGCGCGCCGGCTGGGGGTGCCGGTGGCACTCGAGCTCGACCTGCTGGTCACCCACGGTACCCTTCACCTCGTGGGCTATGACGACCGCGACCCCGTGGAGGCGGAACTGATGCACCGCCGCGAGCGCGACATCCTCCGCGCCGCCCCCGCGCGCTTGTGGAAAGGCCTGCTGCGCGCGTCGCCGACACGCCCCGCTCGAAGCGGATTGACCGGGCGTGCGGAGCCACGCCCTTCTCGAACAGGCCACCGGCGTCCCAAGCCGGCCTCGCACCACTCGCTCCAACAGTCCACCCCAGTGTCGCGGCCGGCGCTCCCATGAAAGCCGGATTCGTTTCGCTGATCGGGCGCCCCAACGCGGGCAAGTCCACGCTGCTCAACCGGCTGGTGGGCCAGAAGCTGGCCATCGTCTCGCCGCGGCCGCAGACGACGCGCAACCGCATCACCGGGATCCTGCACCGGCCGGACGCGCAGGTCGTCTTCGTCGACACGCCGGGGCTGCACACCGGCGGCGGCAAGCTCGGCGAGTTCATGCTCCGGACCGCCCAGCGCGCGGTGGAGGACGTCGACGTCGTGTGCCTGGTGGTCGACGCCACCGACCGCTCGGCGCCGGACGACCTCGTGCTGACACCGCTGCGCGCGTGCGGCGGCACCACCGTGTGCGCGCTGAACAAGATCGACCTGGTCAAGCCCAGGACCGCGCTGCTGCCGCTGCTCGACCGCTGGCACGCCGTGCATTCCTTCCAGGCGCTGATCCCGATCTCCGCCGCCGTCGGCACCAACTGCGACCAGCTGCTCGACCTCTTGCTGACCGCCATGCCCGAGCACCCGGCGTTCTTCCCGGCCGACGCCACCAGCGATCAACCGGAGACGTTCTGGGTGGCCGAGGTCGTGCGCGAGCAGATCTTCCACTTCACGCACCAGGAGGTGCCCTACGCGGCCGCGGTGCGGGTGGAGGAGCTGACCGAGCACGCGGAACCCGAGCGCCTGTACATCCGGGCCTCGATCTTCGTCGAGCAGGACTCGCAGAAGGGGATCCTCATCGGCAAGGGCGGTGGCATGCTCAAGCGCATCGGCACCGAGGCCCGCCGCCAGCTCGAGGCGTTCTTCGGCATCAAGGTGTTCCTCGATCTCCACGTGCAGGTGCGGCGCAACTGGCGGAAGGACGAGCGCGCGCTGCGCGAGTTCGGCTTCCGGCTGACCTCCTGACATGGGCCTGGGCGCCTCGGCCGCCGTCGTCATCGGCAGCTTCCCGCTGGGCGAGAGCGACCGCGTGGTGACCTTCTTCTCGCGCGACGTCGGCCGGCTGCGCGGCGTGGCGAAGGCGGCGCGCCGGATCCGGTCCCGGTTCGGCGGATCCCTGGAGCTCTTCACGCTTGGCCAGCTCGTGTTCTTCGACACTGGCCGGAGCGACCTCGTTCGCATCGACCACTTCGACGTGACGCACCCGTTCGCGGCGCTGCGCGAGGACCTCGGCACCCTCGGGGAGGCGGCCTGGATCGTCGAGGTCGTGGCCCGGACGACGGGCGAGCGCGACCGCCAGCCCGCCCTGTACGGGCTGCTGGTCCGCGCGCTGCACGCGATGGAGACGTCCACCCGGCCGGCGCGGGTGGCGGTCTGCTTCGGCGTGCGCTGTCTGGACGTGCTCGGCCATCGCCCGCGCCTCGACCGCTGCGTCGAGTGCGGTCGCGCCTACCCGTTCCCCCGGCCGGCCCTCGCCGAGGGCGGACTGGTCTGCGAGCCCTGCCGGCCGACGACCGACGCGGTGACGGTGGCGCCCGCCACGGTGACGGCGTTCGCGCGGCTGCGGAGCATGCGGTGGGAGGACGCGGTCGCCACGCCGGTCGGCCGGGCCGGGCCCGAATTGCGGGCGGTCCTCGACACGCACCTGTCCCGACTCATCGGACAGCCCACGCGCAGCGGACGGTTCCTCCGCGAGCTGCGCCGGCTGGCGCCCACCTCAGGAGAGCGCGCATGACTGCCACCTCGATGGACGTCCTCGTCTCGCTGTGCAAGCGCCGTGGCTTCGTCTTCCAGTCGAGCGAGATCTACGGCGGCACCGGCTCATGCTGGGACTATGGCCCCCTCGGCGTGGAGCTGAGGAACAACATCAAGCGCGTGTGGTGGCGTGACTTCGTGCAGCAGCGCGGCGACCTGGTCGGGCTGGACGCCTCCATCCTCATGCACCCGACGGTGTGGACGGCCAGCGGCCACGTGGACCACTTCACTGATCCCATGGTGGACTGCCGCGAGTGCAAGCGGCGCTTCCGGGCCGACCAGGTGAACGAGATGCCGTGGGTCCACTACTGCGAGGCGACCAAGGGCAACAAGTTCACGATCGCCGCCGGTGAAGCGTGCAAGCACTGTGGCACCCGGCGCACGCTCTGCCCGGAGTGCGGCAAGGGAGAGCTCACCGCGCCGCGCCAGTTCAACCTCATGTTCAAGACGTTCATGGGGCCGGTCGAGGAGGACGCCTCCGTCACGTATCTCAGGCCGGAGACGGCCCAGGGCATCTTCGTGAACTTCGACAACGTGCTGCAGTCGACGCGGCGCAAGCTGCCGTTCGGCATCGCCCAAATCGGCAAGGCGTTCCGCAACGAGATCACCCCCGGGAACTTCATCTTCCGGTCCCGTGAGTTCGAGCAGATGGAGATCGAGTTCTTCGTGAACCCCAACGAGACGGTCGACGGACGGCCCGCCGACGAGTACTGGCACGACCGGTGGATCGAGGACTGCCAGGGCTGGTTCACGCGGTACGGCCTGCAGCCCGAGAACGTCAGGCTCCACGAGCACGAGCGCGGCGAGCTGGCCCACTACTCCAAGCGCACGGTGGACCTCCTCTACCGGTTTCCGATGGGCTGGAGCGAGCTGATGGGGATCGCCAACCGTACCGACTTCGACCTCAAGCAGCACGCGAAGTTCAGCGGCAAGTCACTGACCTGGTTCGACGAGGAGCGCAAGGAACACGTCGTGCCGTTCGTGATCGAGCCCTCGGCGGGCGTGGACCGTGCGCTGCTCGCGTTCCTGCTGGACGCCTACCGCGAGGAGGAGGTGCGCGGCGAGAAGCGGGTGGTGCTGCGCTTCCATCCGGAGCTGGCACCGGTGAAGATAGCGGTGCTGCCGCTGCTGAAGAAGCGTCCGGAGATCGTCGCCACCGGCCACGAGCTGCGGGCTCGACTGGCCCGGCGGTGGGTCACCATCTACGACGACACCGCCGCCATCGGCCGGCTCTACCGGCGGCAGGACGAGGTGGGCACCCCGTACTGCGTCACGGTCGACGTGAGGACCGTCGGCGATCCCGAGAAGGGTGAGGTCGGTGACCAGCGCGTGACGATTCGTGAGCGGGACTCGATGGAACAGATCCGGGTGCCGATGCCCGAACTGGAGCCGGCGTTCGACCGGCTGCTCGGTGGGACTGCCTGGGCGGAGGTGGCGGCGGCCTACCCGCGCGCCGAGGGCTGAGCGCTCAGGGCCCTTGAATGGCCGGCCACACCGGGGCCGCCCGGGGGAGCGCCGGGCGCCCGCCGACGTCCCGAGGCAGCGCCAGGGGCGGGGCGGGCTCGGCCGCCTGCGGTTTGGCTGGGAGCGCCGGTCCTGGTACCGGGACCGGCGACGAGGGAGCGGGAGTCTCGCCGGGATCGGGTGGCGCACCCGGCACCGCCTGTCGACGGACACCGCAGGCCACCGCGGGCTCGGTGCCCTTCACGAACGCCATCATGACGACCCGCACACACTCGTTCGAGGGGTCGAGATCGACCGGCGCCAGGACGACCCGGTCCGGCATCGGGAAGTCTTCCTTGGGACTGTCCCCGAGCACCTTGCCCATGTAGCCGACCCAGATGGGTACCGCGACGCGCGAGCCCGTCTCGTCCTTGCCGAGGCTGCGCGGGCGGTCGTACCCGACCCACACGCCGGTCGCCAGCCGGGGCGTGTAGCCGATGAACCACGCGTTGGAGTAGTCGTTGGTCGTGCCCGTCTTTGCGGCGACCGGCCGCCCCAGCACCTTGGCGGCCTGGCCGGTGCCGCGCTCGACCACGCCGCGCAGCATGTGGGTGACGACGTATGCCGTCTCCGGCGAGACCGCCTCCCGCGGCTCCGGCAGGTGCTCCTCGAGCAGCTTTCCCTGGGGGTCGGTGACGTAGCGGATCGTGGTGGGCGGAAGCCACTGGCCCTGGTTGGCCAGCACCCCGTAGGCCGACGTCAGCTCGATGAGGGTGAGGTCGGAGGTGCCGAGCGCCAGACTCAGGTTGAGCCCGAGGGGACTGGAGATGCCGAAGCGGCGGGCGACCTGGATCGTTCGATTGAGGCCGACCTTCTCCTGGACCTTCACCGTGACGATGTTGACCGACTCCTCGAGTGCCTGCTGCAGCGTCGTCTGGCCGCGGAACTTCCGGTCGTAGTTCTCCGGCTTCCAGGTCTGGCCGTTGGGGCCGACGGCGTAGGACACCGGAGCGTCGTCGACCCACGTGGCCGCCGTCAGGCCGGACTCCACGGCCGCGACATAGATGAAGGGCTTGAAGGCGGAGCCCGGCTGGCGGCGAGCCTGCACCGCCCGGTTGAACTCGCTGCGGAAGAAGTCGTACCCGCCGACCATCGCGCGTACGTAGCCGGTCTGGGGCTCGACCGTCACGATCGCGCCTTCCGGGTGCTCGCCGGCCCGGCCCTTGGTGCGACTCTCCAGGGCCTTGAGACCGTCCCGGAGCGCCTGCTCGGCGGCCAGCTGCATCGTCGGGCTCAGCGTGGTGTAGACGTTGAGCCCGCCCTTGAAGACCATGTCGGCCCCGTACTTCGCCTCCAGCGTCTGCTGGACGTAGTCGAGGAAGTACTGGCCGGTGTTGCGCCGCCGCTCGGGCGGGATGAGACCGAGATCCGCGCGGGCCAGCTTCTTGGCCTCGACGTCCTTCAGGGTGCCGTACTCGACCATCCGCCGGAGGACGACCTCGCGCCGCCGCTTGGCGGCATCACCATGCTCGAAGGGTGAGTAGGTGGTCGGCGCGCGCGGCAGGCCCGCGATCAGCGCCGCCTCGCGGACGCTCAGCTCGGACACCGACTTGCCGAAGTAGGTGCGGGCTGCGGCCTCCACCCCGTAGGCGCCGTGGCCGAAGTAGACCTGGTTCAGGTACATCTCGAGGATGCGGTCCTTCGTGTAACGGCGCTCCAGCTCCAGCGCCAGCACCGCCTCCTTGAGCTTGCGCTCCAGGCTCTTGTCGGGGGTGAGGAACAGCACCTTGGTCAGCTGCTGGGTGATCGTGCTGCCGCCCTCGACGACCCGGCCCCGCCGGTAGTTCTGGACCGTCGCCCGCGCGATGCCGATTGGATCGACGCCCCAGTGATAGTAGAACCGCTTGTCTTCGGTGGCGATGACGGCGTCGCGCAGCGCCTGGGGGACGTGGGCCAGCGGCACGAAGATGCGGCGCTCGACGTGCATCTCGGTGATCAGCTCGTCATTGTCGTCGTAGATCTTCGTCCCGACGAGCGGTTGGAACGTCTCCAGCGCGGTGACCGAGGGCAGGGTGCGGGGCAGGATCGTAAAGGCCCACAGCGCCGCCACCGCCGCGGCGGTGCCGACCAGGAGCGAGACGATCCCCGCCGCGATGAGGAGGGTCCGCAGCCACCGTCGCGGGCGCGGCGCGGCCCGCCGCCCCTCGGTCCCCGATCCCTTCTTCTCTGGTGTCATGCGGGGCCATTATACCGGCGGGGTCGGCCAGGCCGGCAGCCCGGCGTGCGATAATGCCGCCTCGAGGCCGACGGCATGCCGACGCCAGTCCTTCAGGATTTCGATCAGCGCGGGCTCATCGCGGACGTCACGACGCCCGCCGAGTTCGGCGACCACCTGGCCACGGGCGCCCGCACGATGTACGTGGGCTTCGACCCCACCGCCGACAGCCTCCACGTCGGCAGTCTCGTCCCCCTGCTGGCCCTTCGCCGTATCCAGCTGGCCGGGCATCGCCCGATCGTCCTGGTCGGCGGCGGCACCGGTCTCATCGGCGATCCGGCCGGCAAGGTCGGCGAGCGTGCGCTCAATGCCCAGGAGCAGGTCGCGGTGTGGGCGGACCGGCTGAAGGCGCAGGTGCGGCCGTTCCTGGACTTCGACGGCGGCCCGCACGCCGCGATCCTGGTCGACAACTACGAGTGGCTGTCGCGGCTCGAGCTGATTCCCTTCCTGCGCGACTTCGGCAAGCATTTCAGCGTGGGCGCCATGATCGCGCGGGAGTCGGTCCGCGCGCGCCTGGGCGCCGGCATTTCCTACACAGAGTTCAGCTACCAGGTGCTGCAGGCCTACGACTTCCTGGCGTTGCACGAGCGCCACGGCTGCACGGTCCAGATGGGCGGCAGCGATCAGTGGGGCAACATCACCGCCGGCGCCGAGCTCATCCGCCGGGTGCGCGGCGTTGCCGCCTATGGGCTCACGGTACCGCTCGTTACCAAGAACGACGGAACGAAGTTCGGCAAGACCGAGACGGGGACGATCTGGCTCGACCCGGCGCGGACGACCGCGTACGAGATGTATCAGTTCTGGCTGAACACGGCGGATGCCGACGTCGGGCGGTTCCTGAAGTACTTCACGTTCCTGAGCCCGGTGGAGATCGACGATCTCGTCCGCCAGACCCGGGCGACGCCCGAGAAGCGCGAGGCCCAGCGGGTGCTGGCCCGTGACGTCACCCGGCTCGTCCACGGCGAGTCCGGGCTCCGGGCGGCGGAGGCGATCACTGAAGCCCTGTTCAGTGGCGACGTGACCGGGCTCAGTGAGAGCCAGCTCGACCAGGCGTTCCAGGGTGCTCCCCGCACCGAGCTGGCCCAGGACGAAGCGGCCGCGGTCCCGCTGGTGGACCTGCTGGTGAAAGCGGGATTGGCCGAGTCGAAGCGGGCCGGCCGTGAGCTGATCGGTGCCGGCGCGGTCCAGCTCAATGGCCGGCGGGTCGAGAACCCGGCCGCCATCGTGTCGCGGGACGCGGCGCTGCACGGGCGCTTCCTGATCCTACGGAAGGGGAAACGCAGCTATCACGTGGTCACGGTGGGCTAAGGACGAATTCTTGCGCGAAGACGTCGAAGGGCTTGACAAGCCCAGGGGCGATACGTATAGTCAGTCTTTGCTCAGCGAAGGTTGAGCAGAGTTAGAGCAAAGTCCGGTCACTTTCCAAGCTGACCGCAGCGCTCTTTGAAAGTCGCATATGCTACTGGCTCACCGAAAAGGTGTGAGCACCCATCCGTTCTAACGAGTACCTTGCGCTCGGCCGAGTGACTGCAAAGTAATCGCAGTAACACGTTCGAGCTAGAGGACCAGGTTCATCGCTTTTTCATGGCGAGTTTGATCCTGGCTCAGAGCGAACGCTGGCGGCGTACTTAACACATGCAAGTCGAACGGGGATCATCGGTGTAGCAATACATCGGTGGTTCTAGTGGCGCACGGGTGAGTAACACGTGGGTAACCTGTCCTTGAGTTCGGGATACCCTCTCGAAAGGGAGGCTAATACCGGATACGTTCCCCGGATTGCGAAATCTAGGGAGGAAAGGCGGCGCAAGCTGCCGCTCTTGGAGGGGCTCGCGGCCTATCAGCTAGTTGGTGAGGTAACGGCTTACCAAGGCTATGACGGGTAGCTGGTCTGAGAGGACGACCAGCCACACGGGAACTGAGACACGGTCCCGACTCCTACGGGAGGCAGCAGTGGGGAATTTTCCGCAATGGGCGAAAGCCTGACGGAGTGACGCCGCGTGGGGGACGAAGGCCTTCGGGTTGTAAACCCCTGTCAGAGGGAAAGAAGGGTGTCGGCGTGATAACCGCCGGCACTTGACGGTACCTTCAGAGGAAGCCCCGGCCAACTCTGTGCCAGCAGCCGCGGTAAGACAGAGGGGGCAAGCGTTGCTCGGAATCACTGGGCGTAAAGGGCGCGTAGGCGGGATGGCAAGTCAGTCGTGAAATCTCTCGGCTCAACCGAGAAACGTCGGCTGATACTGCCGTTCTTGAGGGATGCAGAGGAGACTGGAATTCCCGGTGTAGCGGTGAAATGTGTAGAGATCGGGAGGAACACCGGTGGCGAAGGCGGGTCTCTGGGCATCTCCTGACGCTGAGGCGCGAAAGCGTGGGGAGCAAACGGGATTAGATACCCCGGTAGTCCACGCTGTAAACGATGACGACTAGGTGTGGGGTGGTTCAGTCCATTCCGTGCCGCAGCTAACGCAT
>CAVUPM010000001.1:0-95000 GCA_963743355.1 uncultured Candidatus Rokubacteria bacterium | reverse complement strand
GACGAACCCGGCGGCGCCGGCGAACGTGAAGATGATGACGAGCCGAGCCGGCCCATAGAGCTCCTCGACCGCCGGTCCCAACTGGCGAATCCACAGCACGTTGAAGAGGATGTGGAGCAGGCCGCCGTGCAGATAGATGGCGGTGAACAGGGTCCACCACTGGCCGTCGTGCCACGGCACGGCCCCGGTGGCTCCGAGCGCGCGGAGGGCTCCCAGACTCGGAGAGAAGACGTTGAGGAATCCGCGCGGTTGCAGCGCCGCCTGCGGATCGATGACGAGACTCACGATGTAGAGGACCACGCAGGCCACCGAGACCACGTCCACGAAGCCGCGCCGGCGGAACAGCGCGCGCAGCGGGCCCGCGAAGCCCCACATCCCCGGGTTACGGCGTCCACACACCAGACACGTCGGCGCGTCGGCGTTGGTGAGGCGGCCACACGAGGGGCACAGGATCGCGCCCGAGGTCTTACGGAACATCGTCCTCCACGGCGACGCTCGGGCGTTCGTTCGGATCGCGCCCGGTCGGGATTCGATAGCGCTCGTCCAGCCAGACGCCCGAGTCGATCAGCCGACAGATGAGCGAGCAGAATGGGCGATTCACGTTACCATGCCAGGCGGTCCTCGCCCGGCAGGTCGGACAGCTCACCATCGGCATCGATCGTACTGGCCGCTCACAAACGCTGTCAACTCGCCCACTTCCCCGGCGTTCGTGGCGGATTTCCCGTTGACCGCCGGCAACCTGTCGCGTAGAGTGTCGTCGGATTTGCGCGCTCACTGACGGCCCCGCCAGGAGACCGATAGTATGAACTGGAACCTCTCGCGCCCCTCACGCGCCGTCTGGCTGGCCCTGCCGGCGCTGCTCTTCGTCGCCCTGGTCATCGCATGGCCGGCCGCCGCGCAGGCCGTGGCCGGGGGCGAGGCGAATCTCAAGATCCCCCAAGAGTTCGGCCAGGCGCAGGTCGCCGGCGTGAGCGCCCGCGGGCTGCTGATCGCCGGCCTCGGTGTCTGCGTCCTGGGACTGGTCTTCGGCCTCATCATCTACGGGCAGCTCAAGAACCTGCCCGTCCACGCGTCGATGCGGGAGATCTCGGAGCTCATCTACGAGACCTGCAAGACCTATCTCATCACGCAGGGGAAGTTCATCCTGCTCCTCGAGATCTTCATCGGCGCCATCATGATCCTGTATTTCGGCTTCCTCCTGCACTTCGAGGCCAGCCGCGTCCTCATCATCATTCTCTTCAGTCTGATCGGGATCGCCGGCAGCTACGGCGTGGCATGGTTCGGCATCCGGATCAACACCTTCGCCAACTCCCGGACGGCCTTCGCCAGTCTCAGGGGCGAGGCCTTCCCGGTCTACGCGATCCCGCTCAAGGCCGGGATGTCGATCGGGATGCTCTTGATCAGCGTCGAGCTGTTCCTCATGCTGTGCATCCTGCTGTTCATCCCCGGCGACTACGCCGGCCCCTGCTTCATCGGCTTCGCCATCGGTGAGTCGCTCGGCGCCGCCGCCCTCCGGATCGCCGGCGGCATCTTCACGAAGATCGCTGATATCGGCTCCGACCTCATGAAGATCGTCTTCAACATCAAGGAGGACGACGCCCGCAACCCCGGCGTCATCGCCGACTGCACCGGCGACAACGCGGGCGACTCGGTCGGCCCCAGCGCCGACGGCTTCGAGACCTACGGGGTCACCGGCGTGGCGCTGATCTCCTTCATCCTCCTGGCCGTGCGGGAGCCGGCCGTCCAGGTCCAGCTGCTGGTGTGGATCTTCGCGATGCGGATCCTGATGATCGTGGCCTCGGGCGCGTCCTACCTGATCAACGAGGCGATCGCGCGCGGCCGTTACGCCGGCGCGGCCAGGATGAACTTCGAGGCACCGCTGACGTCGCTGGTCTGGCTGACATCGATCGTGTCCGTGGTCACGACGTACGCGGCCTCCTACGTCCTCATCCCGAACCTGGGCGACGGCACGCTGTGGTGGAAGCTCTCCACCATCATCACCTGCGGGACGCTGGCCGGCGCCGTCATCCCGGAGCTGGTCAAGGTCTTCACCTCCACCGAGTCCGGCCACGTCCGCGAGGTCGTGACCGCCTCTCGCGAGGGAGGCGCCTCCCTGAACGTGCTCTCGGGCTTCGTGGCGGGCAACTTCAGCGCCTACTGGCTCGGCATGACCATCGTGCTGCTGATGGGCATCGCGTTCCTGGTCAGCACGCTGGGGATGGGCGCGCTGATGGTGGCGCCCGCCGTATTCGCGTTCGGGCTCGTGGCGTTCGGCTTCCTCGGCATGGGACCGGTGACGATTGCCGTCGACTCCTACGGGCCCGTCACCGACAACGCCCAGTCGGTGTACGAGCTGTCGCTGATCGAGGAGATCCCCAACGTCGCCCAGCAGATCCGCCGCGACTATGGCTTCGAGCCGAAGTTCGACACGGCCAAGGAGCTGCTCGAGGAGAACGACGGCGCCGGCAACACGTTCAAGGCCACCGCCAAGCCGGTGCTGATCGGCACCGCCGTCGTCGGCGCCACGACGATGATCTTTTCGATCATCGTCGTGCTGACGGCCGGGCTCACCGAGAACCTCGACAAGCTGTCGCTGCTGCACCCACCGTTCCTCCTCGGCCTGATCGCCGGCGGCGCGGTCATCTACTGGTTCACCGGGGCGGCCACCCAGGCGGTGTCGACGGGCGCCTACCGCGCGGTAGAGTTCATCAAGGCGAACATTCGCCTGGACGGGGCGACCAAGGCATCGGTGGCCGACAGCAAGAAGGTCGTGGAGATCTGCACGCAGTACGCCCAGAAGGGCATGTTCAACATCTTTCTCACGGTGTTTTTCTCGACACTGGCCTTCGCCTTCCTGGAGCCGTACTTCTTCATCGGCTACCTGATCTCGATCGCACTGTTCGGCCTCTACCAGGCCGTCTTCATGGCCAACGCCGGCGGGGCCTGGGACAACGCCAAGAAGATCGTCGAGACGGAGCTGAAGGAGAAGGGGAGCGCGCTCCACGCCGCCACCGTCGTCGGCGACACCGTCGGCGACCCGTTCAAGGACACCTCCTCGGTGGCCATGAACCCCGTGATCAAGTTCACGACGCTCTTCGGCCTGCTTGCCGTCGAGCTGGCGGTCAGCCTCACCGCCACCAACGGCCCGGGGCTCAGTCGAGTGCTGAGCTTTGTCTTCTTCGTGCTCTCGGCGGTCTTCGTCTGGCGGTCGTTCTACGGCATGCGCATCGGGAGCGGTACGTCGGCGCCGGCCGGCGGCCGGGCGCAGGCGGGGGCGGTGGCTGGCGGAAAGTAGGTGGACGCGCTCGTTGACCTGGTGACGGGGCTGCTGACCGGTCGTCACGGGCTCGACGATCTCGTCCGCTGGGGCGGGTATGTCGTTCTGGCGGTGATCGTGTTCACCGAAACCGGGTTGCTGATCGGCTTCTTCCTGCCCGGCGACTCGCTCCTGATCACCGCCGGGCTGGTGGCGGCGACGGGCCACCTGAACATCTGGTGGCTGAACATCCTCTTGATCGCGGCCGCCGTCACGGGCGACAGCGTCGGGTACGCGATCGGGTGGCGGGCGGGTCCCCGGCTCTTCACCCGGCCGAAATCGCTCCTGTTCAACCCCAGGCACATCGAGCGCACCCGCGCGTTCTACGCCCGTCATGGGGCCAAGACCATCGTCATCGCCCGCTTCGTCCCGATCATCCGCACGTTCGCGCCGGTCGTGGCCGGGGTCGGTCAGATGGAGTACCGGCGGTTCGTTTTCTACAATGTCGCCGGGGGCGTGGCGTGGGTGACCAGCATGACGTGGGCCGGCTATCTGCTGGGCCAGGCGGTGCCCAACATCGGCGACCACATCCACATCGTGGTGGTGATCGTGATCCTGCTCTCGCTGATCCCGATCATCGTCGAGCTCGTCCGGGAGCGGCGACGGCGCTCGGCGTAGCGCTCGTCCGCGGCCTGGCCGCGGCCCTCGCGCGGCTGCCGGCGCCGGTAGCGCTGGGCGCCGGCCGGCGCCTCGGTGACCTGGCGCAGCTGATCCTGCCCAAGCGCCGTCGGGCCGCTCTCGCCAACGTCGCCGTCGCGTTTCCCGACCTTCCCACGACGGCCCGCCAGCAGTTGGCCCGCCGCTCCTGGCAGCACCTCGGCATGACGCTGGTCGAGCTGGCGCGTTTTCTGGGCCGGCCGCTGGACGCGACGCTCGGCGAGCTCACGCTCGACGGCCTCGAGCACATCCGCGGTGTGATGGCCGAGCACGGGCGTGCCCTCATGCTCACCGCCCACCTCGGCAACTGGGAGTACCTGACCGTCTCCCACCGACTGATGGGCTACCCGCTGGCCATCGTCGTGCGGCCGCTGGACTCGCCGGTACTCGACGAGCTGGCGACGGCGATTCGCCGCAAGTCGGGCGCCGAGCTGATCGACAAGCGGGGCGCTCTGCGCCCGGTGTTGCAGGCGCTCCGCCGCGGCGGACTCGTCGCCATTCTGCTCGATCAGAACGCGACGCGCCGGGAAGGCGTCTTCGTGCCGTTCTTCGGCCGCGCCGCCTCCACCTCACGCAGCCTGGCGCTCCTGGCCCTGCGCACCGGCACACCGATCGTGCCGATCTTCATCCGGCGCGAGGGAGCGGGTCGTCACCGCGTGGTGATCGAGCCCCCCCTCCCGCTCCCGGCAGCGAATGACGTCGAGGGGGCGATCGTCGAACTCACAGCCCGATGTACAGCGACGATCGAGGCCGCGGTCCGGCAGACACCCGAGCAGTGGCTGTGGTCCCACGACCGCTGGCGGACCCGTCCGCCCGCCACCACCCCCGTCTGATGCAGGTGGCGGTCCTGGCGCTGCTGCTCCTGGCGGCGTCGGCCGAGGCGCTCGACGTCAGCATCGAGCCGTACCGCGAGGCCCGCCGCGGCGGCGCGCTCGGCGTCGTGGCCGGTCGCGTGGCCGCCGAGCCGCGGACACTGCGCGTACCCGCCCGGCCGTTCACCGGCGCCACCATCACGCTCCTGCCCCGCTCGGAAGCCCTGCTGGCCAGGCTCGAGCAGCTCAAGGAGGGCTCGCGGGAGTCTTCCACGGCCTTCACGGCCGCCGCGCCGGCCATGCGCAAAGCGCGCGAAGCGTACGAGCGTGAGCTGCTCCAGGCGGGAGCGCCGGACCTGACTCCGCTGGTCCTGGTCGATCAGGATGGGGGCTTCAAGATCGACGACGTGCCCGCCGGCGCCTGGATGCTGATCGCCTGGCACAGCGCGCCGGTGGACGTGTCAGCGCCCAAGCCGAAGACCCGACAGCGGGATCTCTACCAGCCCCAATCCCGGCTGCAGGGGTACCAGGTGGTCACGGTATGGCTGCGCGAGTTGACCGTGACGGGTGGGGCCACGGCGACGGTGGAGTTGACCGACCGCAACGGCTGGTTTCGAGGCGTGGTCGAAGAGCGAGTGCGGGACACCGGCCGCTGAGCCGGCGTCCCGCACGGGCCACTCTACTTCTTCGGCTCGTCCTTCTTCGGGGCCTCCGCCTTCGGCGCTTCCGCGGCCTTCTTCGCGGTCCGCACCATCACGGTGTCGGCGACGTTCTTGCCACCGTGCTCGTGATAGCGCACGTGCACGGCGTCACCGGCGGCGAGGTCGGTCGCGCTGATGTCCTTGCCGGCCTTCCGGATCTTCGTCGTCTTCGGATCGACGGCGAACGTCCACTCCGCATTCTTCCCACCTTTGGCCTTGCCGGCGACCACGAGGGTGTCCGAGGCGGCGGTCTTCACGGTACCGCTGGCGTCGTGAGCCGCGGTCTTCTTCGCCTCCGCCGGCTTCTCGACCTTCTTCTCTTCCTTGGGTGCAGCGGGCGCCGCCGGCGCCGGGGTGGACTGGGCCTGAGCCGACACACTGCCGGTCATCCCGGCGACGAACGCCACGCCAATCATCAGTGCGATGAGCTTGTTCACAGTGGTTCCTCCAGGTCGCTTCTGGGTCGTTTCCAAGTTCGTCGGATTCAACGCCGCGCGTGCTTCGGTCTCGCCTCCCTCCTAAGTGTCAGGAAAATAAACATAAAAACTATGCATCAGGGTGCACCTGTAAATGCCCGGGCCCCCGTTGACCCGTCCGTACGCCCCATGGTAAAAAATAACCGGGCTTTCTACCCGAATATGGCCATTCAGACCCGTTTCTCGCTCGCGACTGTCGTTTTCTTCGCTGTTTTCTCGCCGGGCAGCTTCGTGCCCGTCGCCGCCGCTTCGTTCTGGCCCGAGGGTGTCGGCGGAATTTCCTCCCCGATCGATCACGCCGCGGTGCCGGCGCCCGTCGATGACCGTCTCCGCCCCGATCTACTCGTTGAACAGTGGCTCGACGGAGTGGGTTCCGTGGCCGAGCAGGAGGCTGCGAGCGAGACCGAGCCGGCCGGGGTCGATCCGTGGGCCGACGCGTTCGCTGAATCCAGCCGGGCAGCGGTAGTTACCGTGGTCCGCAAGCCCGCGTATCCCGTCTCCATCAATCCCCAGGTGCAGTACTTCCTCGATCGCTTCACCGGCGCCCGGCGGGAGGTGGTGAACCTCTGGGTCGGTCGCTCCGGACGGTATCTCGGGATGATCCGAGGAGTGCTGAAGAGCCGCGGGCTGCCCGAGGAGCTGGCCTACACCGCCATGATCGAGAGCGGCTTCAACCCGGTGGCGGTGTCGCGGGTGGGTGCCAAAGGCATGTGGCAGTTCATGGCCGGCACCGCTCGTCGCTACGGTCTACGGGTCGACCAGTGGATCGACGAGCGCCTGGACCCGGAGAAGTCGACCGTCGCCGCCGCCTCGTACCTGAAGGACCTCTACACTATGTTCGGCTCGTGGGCGCTGGCCCAGGCCGCCTACAACGCCGGCGAGGTGAAGGTCAGCCGGGCCATCCGCGCGACGGGCTCCTCCGATTTCTGGACGCTGGCCAAGACCAACCACCTGCGCACCGAGACCAAGCACTTCGTCCCGGCCATCCACGCCGCCACGCTCATCGCCCAGAATCCGGACCAGTACGGCTTCGAGTTCGCCGAGACGAGCCCGGTGGGCGTCGAGACGGTCGCGGTCCCTCCAGCGACCGACCTGCGGCGGCTGGCGGCCAAGGCCGGGATCGCGCCGGGTGCGCTGCAGACCTTGAACCCGGTGCTGGTGCGCGCGGTCACCCCGCCCGGCGACTCGTGGCAGCTCAAGGTGCCGCCCGGGGCGCGCGGTAGCGTGCTGTCCGCGCTCGCGCCGCCACCGGCCCCACGACGCCAGACGCCTCGAGTGGCGGCGGACCGCGTGACCCGGGCGAGCGTCACACGGGCGAGCGTCGCCCGTGACGACGTCCACGTCGTCCGGCCCCGGGACACCGTCAGCTCGATCGCCAAGCAGTACGGCATCGCGGTGACCGACGTGCTGCGCTGGAATCGCCTCGAAGAGCAGGCGACGATCCGGCCCGGTGACCGGCTCCGGATCGCCGACATCCGCCTGTCCGTTTCTGACGGACAGGGCGGGTTCCGGTGAGAGTCGAGGTCCAACTCTTCGCCACCCTGGCCGCATTCCTGCCTCCGGATAGTCGTGAGGGGGCGGCGACCCTCGAGATGCCCGACAGCAGCACCGTTCGTGACGTGATTCAGTGCCTGGGCCTTCCCGCCGACCTCGAACGCATCACATTGGTCAACGGCGGCGACGCCACGCCTGAGCGAGCCCTTCGGCCAGGTGACGTGGTGGCGGTGTTTCCTCCGCTTGCCGGCGGCGTTTAGTTGGAGTTGGGGGCCTCGAACGGGCCCCCCAATCATCATGGGGGCCTCGACATGACCCCCAAGCCCCCAACGCTCGTCACGCCCCGGGAAACCCGGGGCGCTCCTCGGTCTTGCGTGTGCTCTCCGGGCCCAGATCGAGACGGCCCACCCCGCGGGACGAAATGCCCCCGCATTTCCGAGCAAACCCCCCGGGAGGGGTCGGGACGCCCCGGCGGAGCCGTGGCGCCCCTCGATGCTGCCGGGGCGCGCCTCGAGTTCCGACGGCGCTTGGTCGATGTCCGGCGGCCTGACGGGGTCCCGCGAGGCAGGGTGGTACACTCATCTGGCCGAAACCGGCGCGCCGGCGCACCGGAAGCGTCTAGGAACCCGGTGGGCCTCCCGGACTTCAAATCCGGTGTCCGGCTCTAGACAAGTCGGAGGTGGGTTCGACTCCCACACGCTTCCGCCACCTGGGAACGAGGACGATGGCCAAGTATCAGGGAAAGGTCAAGGGCGCCAAGACCTCACGCAGCTCCCGGCGGCCGCTCAAGCTCGGGGCGATGGTCGCCGCCGCCGTCGTGGTGGCCGGGGTCGTCGGCTGGTTCGCGTATCGGGCCGCGGCGGATCTGCCGGGCGAGAAGTTTCCCGACCTCGGTAACGTGCACATCCAGACCGCCTCCGATCCGCACCTCGCCTACAACTCCGATCCGCCGACCTCGGGACCCCACCTGCCGTACATCGCGCCGTGGGGAGTCCACACGCGGCCCATCCCGCTGCAGCTCCAGGTGCACAACCTCGAGGACGGCGGCGTGGTGGTGCAGTACAGCTGCACCTGCCCCGAGCTGGTCGACCAGCTCCGCGGTATCGTCAGCAAGTACGACAAGTTCGTGGTCCTGGCCCCGTATCCGGGGATGAAGCCGCGGATCGCGCTCACCGCATGGACGCGCCTGGACCGGCTCGAGGAGTTCGACGACAAGCGGATCGTCCGGTTCATCGAGGCGTACCGTGGCATCGATCACCACAAGAGGTAGCCTGGCGTTGGTGTTCTCCGCTCTCGCCCTGGCGGCTTGCGCGCGGCCGCACGTCTCGCCGCTGGCGCCTCCCCCGTACCGGGCCGAGATCCCGGCCGCCTACGATCGCACGTGGGGCGCCATCGTGCGCGCGCTGGCCCGGGAGAACCTGCCCTTGCGGGCGATCGCCCGGGATTCCGGCGTGATCGCCTCCGACGACGTCGTCACACCGATCGGGCTATGGGCCGACTGCGGCACGATCGGAGAGGACCGCCTGGAAGGCGAGGCCGTGGTGTCGTTCACGCTGTTCGCCGAGGCGAACGGCGCCGGCAGCACCCGCGTCCAGCTGAACTCGAAGATGCGCACCCAGGCGCACCGCAAGGGAAGCTCGGGCAAGCTCAGGCCGTTGCCCGTCTATCCGTGCGCTTCGACCGGTCGCTTCGAGGCGAACCTGGTGGAGGCCGTTCGCGATCTGGTGAAGGAGTAACCGTGCCGTCCCGTCTCGCTGACCTCATCCGTCGCGCCCGGCGGCTCGCCGCCGAGCGTGATCGTCTGATCGAGTCCCTGGCCGCCGACTGGACCCGCGCACTCCGTGGCCAGCGGCTGTCCACCTCCGACCTCGATGAGCTGTGGGGTGGCCTCACCGAGGAGGCCGTGCGTCGCGGCGGCGTGGCCAGCGAGGGCCGGTGGACGGCGCAGGCCTGGCGCACCGAGGCGCAGGAGGTCATCGGCCGCGTCCGGGCCAAGGTCGAGGCGGCCCTCCGTGAGCGCTGACCGGGCCACCCTCCGCGGCCTGCCGTCGGTCGACCAGCTTCTGCGCGTGCTCCAGGACCGCCCGGCGGTGGCCGGACTTCCCCGGGCGCGTCTGACCGCGATGGTGCGCGAGGCCCTCGACACCGAGCGCCGCCGCCTGCTGGCCGGGCCGGCGGAGCCTACCGGCGTCGAGGCGCTGGTCACGCGCGTCGTGGAGGCGGGCCAGCGCGCCGGCGTCTTCTCCCTGCGCCCGGTCATCAATGCCCAGGGCGTCGTGTTGCACACGAACCTGGGGCGCGCGGTGCTGAGCCCGCTGGCGCTCGAGCGGGTGGCGGCGGTGGGCGCGGCCTACTCGAACCTCGAGCTGGATCTCGCGTCCAAGGAGCGCGGCTCCCGCTATAGCCACGTCGAGGCGTTGCTGCGCCGGCTCACCGGCGCCGAGGACGCCCTCGTCGTCAACAACAACGCGGCGGCGGTCCTGCTGGCGCTGGAGACGCTCGCCCACGGCAAGGAGGTCATCGTCTCCCGGGGTGAGCTGATCGAGATCGGCGGCGAGTTCCGGATCCCCGACATCATGCGCCGCGGCGGCGCCGTGCTGCGGGAGGTGGGCGCCACGAATCGGACGCACCTGCGTGACTACGCCGAGGCCATCGGCCCCGACACCGCCTTGCTGCTCAAGGTCCACACGTCGAACTACCGCGTGGTCGGCTTCACCGCGGACGTCAGCTCGCGCGCGCTGACCGAGCTGGGACGGACGCGCGGGATCCCGGTCATGGAGGACCTCGGGTCCGGCTCCCTCGTGGATCTGCGGCCGTGGGGCTTCCCTTACGAGCCGACGGTGCCGGAGGTCGTGGCCTCGGGCGTGGATCTCGTCTCGTTCTCCGGCGACAAGCTGCTCGGCGGCCCCCAGGCCGGCATCCTGGTCGGACGGCAGGCGATCGTGGCGCGCCTCAAGAAGAACCCGTGGAACCGCGCGCTGCGAATCGACAAGTTCACCATCGCCGCGCTCGAGGCGACGCTCTACGCCTACGAGGCGGGGACCGCGCGTGAAACCATCCCCACGCTGCGCGCGCTGACCGAGCCCCTGGCCGACGTGCGCCGGCGCGCGCGCAAGGTGCTCAGGCGCCTCGACGCTGGCGTCCGCCAGCGGCTGGCGCCGCACCTGGTGGAGGACCACGCCCAGGTCGGGGGCGGCGCGCTGCCCACCGTGGAGCTGCCGACCGTCGGCCTCGCCGTCGGCGCCACGCCCGCCGCCGCGCGGGACCTCGAGGCCGCCCTCCGCACCGGCGAACCCGCCGTGATCGGCCGCATGGTGGACGACCGCCTCTTCCTGGACTGCCGCACCGTCCTCCCCAACCAGATCGCGTTGCTGGCCACCGCCCTCACGCACGCCGCCTCCCTCACCGCCTCGCCCTCGACGTGACGTAGAGAATGAAGCCGGTAGGATGAACGGGAAACGGCGCCTGAGGTCGCTCGGCCTGCGCGCACGACCAGGGCGACGATGAATCGGCCTGGCCGAGTCAGATCCACGCCATGAAAACGAATCGGGAATACGCACGGAGCCGGCCCGCCTCTAGATCGGGCCACCCACGTAAATACCGGAACACGCGGCCCCCGCTACAACAGTCGCGGTCTCACCCACATACTCCATGAAACACGTAGTCGTCGGGACCGCGGGACATATCGATCACGGGAAGACCTCGCTGGTCAAGGCGCTCACCGGCACCGATACCGACCGCCTGCCCGAAGAGAAAGCTCGCGGCATCACGATCGATCTCGGCTTTGCCTTTCTGGAGGAGCCGGACGGACTCACCATCGAGATCGTCGACGTTCCCGGCCACGAGCGGTTCATCAAGAACATGCTGGCCGGCGTCGGGGGCATCGACGTCGCCATGCTGGTCATCGCCGCCGACGAAGGGGTCATGCCCCAGACGCGGGAGCACTTCGGGATCTGCTCGCTCCTGCACATCCGCAGCGGCCTGGTCGTCCTCACCAAGACCGATCTGGTCGAGCCGGACTGGCTGGAGCTGGTGCGGGAGGACGTCGCTGGGCTCGTGCGTGGCACCTTCCTGGACGGCTGTCCGATCGTTGCCGCCTCCGCCCGGACCGGCGCGGGGATTCCCGAGCTGCGCGCCGCGCTGCGTGCGCTGGCCGCCGGGGTGCCGTCGCGGGGGACGGACCACCTGCCGCGCCTGCCCATCGACCGCGTGTTCACGATCAAGGGCTTCGGCACCGTCGTCACCGGCACGCTGATGGCCGGCCGGCTGGGCGTCGACGATCGGGTGGAGGTGTTTCCCGCCGGCGTGCAGGCCAAGGTCCGTGGCCTGCAGACGCACAGCCGCTCGGTCGAGCAGTCGAGCGCCGGGCAGCGGACCGCGGTGAATCTGCAGGGCGTGGAGCGTGTCGCCGTCGAGCGCGGCAACGTTCTCGGCCTGGCCGGCACGCTGGTGCCCTCGGAGCTGGTGGACGGGACCCTCGAGCTGTTGGTGGACGCACCACGCCCGCTGAAGACCCGCGACCGCGTGCGCGTCCACGTCGGCACCAGCGAGATCATGGCGCGCGTGCTCCTGCTCGACCGCCAGGAGCTGGCTCCCGGCGAGTCGACGCTCGCCCGCTTCCGCCTGGAGGGGCCGCTGGTCGCCCTGCCGGGTGATCGGTTCGTGATCCGCTCGTACTCGCCGATGGTGACGATCGGGGGCGGCACGCTGCTCGATATTGCGCCGCCGCGGTTCAAGCGCAAGGCGCCGGCACTCATCGCCCACCTGACCTTGCTGCGCGAGGACAGTCCGGAGGCGGTCGCCGAGGAGCACGTCCGCCATGCCGGCGGCGCGGGCGTGCGAGTGGCGCCGCTCTCCGGGCGCGTGCCCTTCGGCCCCGAGCGGTTGCGCGGCCTGCTCGACACGCTGCAGGGGGGCGGCCGGATCGTGGCGATCGATCGCGACTGGTTCGTGCACCCCGAGAGCCTGGCGCGGCTGCGCGACCTCGCGGTCCTTGCGCTGGAGCAGTTCCACCGCGCCTCCCCCCTGCGTCCCGGCATGTCGCGCGAGGAGCTGCGCGGGCGGGCGGGGGCGCCGGACGAGCGGGTCTTCGCCCATCTGCTGGGCGCCCTCGAGGCTGAGGGCGTGGTCCGCACCGACCGCGACAAGGTCCGCCTGGCCTCTCACGAGGTGCGTCTCTCCCCGGAGCAGCAGAAGGCGGCCGACCGGCTGGAGCAGGAGTTCCTCAGCGCCGCGGCGGCGCCACCCAGTCCCGAGGAGGCGCTGGCCCGGGCCGGCCAGTCGGGCGACGAGGAGCACGAGCTGTTTCAGGTGCTGATCGAGGCCCGCAAGCTCGTACGGGTGAAGGCGTCGCTCTACTTCCACGCCCAGGCGCTGGAGGCCATCCAGGACAAGCTCGTGGCCATGCTGCGCGAGCGCAAGGAGATCGGCCCCGGCGACATCAAGGACCTGCTCGGGATCTCCCGGAAGTACGCCATTCCACTGCTGGAGTTCTTCGATTCCCGGCGCGTCACCGCCCGGGTCGGCGAGCGGAGGGTCTTGCGCGGGGCCTGAGGGCAGGGGTAAGGTGGGGACGTCCGAGAAAAGGAGCCTCCATGTTTGGCTTGGGCTATCAAGAACTCCTGATCATCCTGGTGATCGTGCTGATCCTCTTCGGCGCGAACCGCCTTCCCGAGCTCGCCAAGTCCCTCGGCTCGAGCGTCAAGGAATTCAAGAAGGGCGTCAACGAGGTCAAGACCGAGGACGCGACGGCTCCCCGGAAGGAAGAGGAAAAAAAGGTCTAGCGCGCGTTCCACCCGCCCTCCGGCCTCTCCGGGGGGCTCCCGTCGTCGATCTCCAGCACGCCGTGGCGCGCAGGTATACTCCACAGTCGCATGCGTGAGCGAGCGGACCGCGTCGACTATGCCCTGGCGGCGGCGCTGGCTCTCCTGACCGTCCTCTCACGACTGCCCTACCGGGCCCGGATGCTCTACAACTGGGACGCCGTGCAGTTCGCGCTGGCGCTGCACGAGTACGACGTCGTCAAGCACCAGCCCCATCCGCCCGGCTACATCCTCTACGTCGCCCTCGGTCGCCTGGTGCATGGCTGGATCGGCGACGCGGCCGCGGCCTACGTCCTGCTGGCCGTCGCCTTCAGCGGGGCCGGGACGTTCGTCGTCTACCTGCTCGCGCGCGCGGTCTACGACCGGCCGACCGCGCTGACCGCCGCCGCGCTGCTGGCGGTGAGTCCGCTGTTCTGGTTCTACGGCACGGTGGGCCTGAGCTACGCGGGCGAGGCGCTGATGGCCTCGGTCGTCGCCTACTTCGCGTTTCGCGCGATGCGCGGTGGCGAGACCGACGCCTGGCTGGCGGCGGGGTACCTGGGCCTGGCCGGCGGCCTCCGCCAGTCGCTACTGGTGCTGATGTTTCCGCTGTGGCTGGTCTCGGTCGCCATCGGCGTGCGGCGCCCGCGCGTGATCGTGGTCTCGGCGGCGGTCCTGGCGCTGGCCGTCCTCGTCTGGTTCGTGCCGATGATCGTGCTGACCGGGGGCCTCGAGCGCTACCTCGACGCGTCCCGCCATCTCGCCGACACGGTCGTGAAGCCCACCTCGATCCTCGGCGGGCCGCTCGAGGTGACGCTGCGGATGTTGCGCTACCTGCTGGAGTCCCTGCTGGTGGCGCTCGGTCCCCTCGCCGTCGTCGCCCTGCTGGTGCCGTGGTACGTGCGGCGGCACGGCTGGGGGCAGCGCGAGTGGTTCCTGCTCGCGTGGACGATTCCGCCGGTGCTCGTCTACACGCTCGTGCACTTCGGTCAGGCCGGCTACGTGCTGACCTTCCTCCCGGCCCTGGTGATCCTGCTCGCCCGCGTGCTTCTGGCCGCCCTGGCCCGCGTGGCCGAGCGGGTCCCGAGCGCGCCCGTTCGCGCGGCGCTGGCCGCCACCGCCGTGACGCTGATCGTGCTGGCCAATGGGGCCTTCTTCGTGAGCGCCCGTCCGCTGGCGCGCGACTTCGACACGCGCAAGCCGGCGTGGCGGCAGACGGCGGAGCACGACGCGTTCGACTGGATCTTCAGCCGCACGGCGGCGGCCCTCCGCGAGCACGAAGAGGTGATGGCGACGTTCGTGGCCGCGATCCGCGGGCTCTACCCGGCCGAGGACACGGTGATCGTCACCGAGCTCGGCAACGCCCGCTCGTATCCCTGGCTGCGCCACGCGATGTTCTACCTGCCCGGCTACGCGATCTACGAGCTGCGGGTCGGCGACGCGACGCCCGGGTACTACGCGCCCCGCCTGGCGTCGGCCATGACGCCGCTGGCGCACAGCCACGTCGAGCTGCCCGCCAACGTCAAGCGCATCGTCTGGTTCGTCGACCACTGGAGTCCCGCCACCGAACGGCCGCCGGGGCTGGCGGAGATCGAGATCCCGCACGGCCGCTACCTCTACGTGTTGCCGCTGGGTCGCAAGCCCGTCCGCTACGCGGGATACACGCTCGCCCGGGGGCGCTGACCTCGCGGTGGTCAGCCGCGCCGATCTCTCCGTCGTCCTCGCCGCCGTCCTGCCGCTCGCCCTCTTCGCGATCACCGAGCGATCCGTGGCCGGCGTCGCCGGCTTCCCGCTCGACGACGCGTGGATCCACCTGCACTTCGCTCGCAACCTGGCCGAGGGCGCCGGCTTCGCCTACAACCCGGGCCGGCCGGTCGCCGGCTCCACCGCGCCGCTGTGGACGCTGCTGCTCGCCGGCGGTGCCGGCGTCGCCGGCGCCTCGGTGGTCACGGCGAAGGTCCTCGGGGTCGCCTGCGCGCTCGGCGCGGGCGTGCTCACGCGGCGCGCGGCGCAGGCGTGGGGTGCACCACCCGGCGTGGCGTTGGTGGCCGGCGTCGCCCTGTTGTGGGCCGGGCCCATCGCCTGGGGCGCGCTCTCGGGCATGGAGGTCACGCTCGCGGCGCTGCTGGTGGCGGGCGTCCTGGTCGCGCACGCCGCTGACCGCGCCTGGCTCACCGCCGCGCTCGCGGCGCTGGCGGTGACCGCGCGGCCCGAAGCCGCGCTGCTCATCCCCTTCCTCCTGCTGTCGCGGCCGCTGAGCGCGGCGCGCCTCGTGGCCTTCGTGCTGGTGCCGGCCGTGGTCATCGCGCCGATGGTCGCGTTCTCCTACGCCACGGTCGGGGCGCCGTATCCGGCGACCGCGGCGGCCAAGGTCGAGGGGGGGCTCATCGGCTGGCTCGGGGGGCTGCGCGAGCCGCTGGCGATGACATTGGCCCTGCGGCCCTGGGCGTTCCTGTGCGAGTGGGCGTCGTGGCTCGCGCTCACCCACGTCCTGCTGCCGCTGCTCCTGCTGCCGGGCATCGTGATGGCGTGGCGGCGCGGTGGGCGGGCGCTGGGTGTCGTCGCGCTCGCCCTGCTCGCCCATCCGCTGGGCATGGCGCTGGCGGCGCCGTACCGCGGCCCCGGCTTTCAGGAAGGCCGCTACTCGATCCACCTGCTCCCGCTGGCGATCGTGGTCATCGCGGTCGGGCTCGGCGCGGCGGTCGAGCGCCGCCGGCGGGTGGCGCTGCTGGCGTGGCTGGCGCTGGCCCTGTGGGCGCTGGTGCCGGCGGCCCAGCGCTACGCGTGGGGCGTGCAGAACATCGAGGCGATGCAGGTCCGGCTCGGCCACTGGGTCGCGGCGAACACGTCGCCACGCGCCCGTCTCGCCGTCAACGACGTCGGGGCCATCGCGTACGTCTCGCGCCGCGAGGTCGTCGACCTCATGGGACTGGTGACACCGGAGATCCTGCCCTACCGACGGCAGGGCGAGGAGGGCGTGATCCGCTTCGTGGGCCAGGCCTGCCCGGACTACGTGATCATCTTTCCGACCTGGTTCCCGCGCCTGGCCGCGCGCGCCGACCTCCTCGAGCCGCTGCACCGGGTGCGGCTGGACCGCGTGGAGGTGTCCGGCGGCCCGGAAATGGTCGTCTATCGGCTGCGGCGGTGTGGGGTATGATCGCCCCATGCGCCGGGCGGCGATCGTCAGCCTCTTGTTGAGTGCGCTGATCGCCGCGCTGCCCGCGCCTGCACCCGCCCAGATCTACCGCTACACCGACGAGCAAGGCCAGAACCACTACGTCGACAGGCTCGAGAACATCCCCGCGCGCCATCGGGCCACCGCGACCCCGCTCGGGATGCGGAACGCGCCCACGCCGTCGCCGACCACCGAGCCCGCGTCGGCCCGCGCGGCCGGCGCCGCGGTGGTCAAGTACACCCCGGGGCAGCGGATCATGGTGGACGTGAGGATCAACGGCGCTTTCACCGCCCAGCTCTTGCTCGACACCGGCGCGGACCGCACGCTGATCGGCCCGCGGACACTGGTCGCAGCCGGCGTGCCGATCAGTCGGCCGGCCGGGACGGGAACGATCATCGGCGCGACCGGAACGGATCGGATCAACTACGTTTTCGTCGATTCGCTCGAGGTCGGCGACGCCCGGGTGGGTCGCATGCCGGTCGGCTCTTACGAGCTCGCCGGCAGCGGAGCGGGGGACGGCCTGCTCGGCCGCGATTTCCTCGACCAGTTCAAGATCACCTTCGATGCCGCCAAGGGCGAGGTCCACCTGGCCCCGAAGTAGCCCCTGCAGCGCGTGTGGTACCATGACGCCCCTGGTCATGGACTACAAAGCCACGCTGAACCTGCCGAAAACCGACTTTCCCATGAAGGCCAACCTGACCGCGGCGGAACCACGGATGCTGGCCTGGTGGGAGGAGATCGGCATCTACAAGCGGCTGCGCCAGGTTGCCGCCGATCGCCCGCTGTGGATCCTGCACGACGGGCCACCGTACGCCAACGGCCACATCCACCTCGGCCACGTCCTGAACAAGGTCCTCAAGGACGTCATCGTGAAGTCGCGCTCGATGGCCGGCTTCAACGCGGTCTACGTGCCCGGCTGGGATTGCCACGGCCTGCCGATCGAGCATCAGGTGGACAAGATGCTCGGGCTCGACCAGCCGGGCGTGGACGTGCGCCGGGCGATGGACCCCATCGAGAAGATCCGCCGCTGCCGCGAGTACGCGCTGCAGTTCATCGACATCCAGCGCGAGGAGTTCAAGCGCCTCGGCGTGTTCGGCGACTGGGACCATCCCTACATGACGATGGCTCCCGCCTACGAGGGCGTGATCGTGCGCGAGTTCGGTCGCCTCGTCGGACGGGGCCTCGTGCACAAGGGGCTGAAGCCCGTGCACTGGTGCATGCACTGCAAGACCGCGCTCGCCCAGGCCGAGGTCGAGTACGAGGACGAGCGCGCGCCGTCGGTGTACGTGCGCTTTCCGCTCGTCGGCCCGCTGCCGGCGGCGCCGTCGGCGCCGAAGCCGTCCCTGGCGATCTGGACCACGACGCCGTGGACGCTACCGGCCAACCTGGCGATCGCCGTCCATCCCGACGAGGAGTACGTCGCCCTGGAGGGGCGAGGGGAGACGCTGGTCGTGGCCGCCAAGCTGGCCGACGCCTTCGCGGCGCTGGCCGGCCTGGAGCACCCCCGCCGGCTGGCGACGATGCCGGGCCAGGCGCTGGCCGGGCTCGAGTACCGTCACGCCTGGCTCGACCGCACCGGCAAGGTGGCCCCGGCTCCGTTCGTCGCGATGGACACCGGCACCGGTCTCGTGCACATCGCCCCCGGCCATGGCGAGGAGGACTACGACCTCGGCCGGGCGCTCGGCCTGCGCGTCTACAACCCGGTGGACGACGACGGGCGCTTCATCCCCGAGGTGGAGCACTTCGCCGGTCTCACGGTGTGGGAGGCCAACCCCAGGATCATCGCGCACCTGCAGGCGCGCGGGGCGCTGATCGCCCAGGTCCCGTTCGCGCACACGTATCCGCATTGCTGGCGGTGCAAGAACGCCACGCTCTTCCGCGCGACCGAGCAGTGGTTCGCCGCCCTCGACAAGCAGGCGCTGCGCGAGCGCACGCTGAACGCCATCCGCCGCAGCGTGCAGTGGGTGCCGCCGTGGGGCGAGGACCGCATCTACAACATGATCGCCCACCGTCCCGACTGGACGCTGTCGCGCCAGCGGGTGTGGGGCGTGCCGATCGTCGCCTTCTACTGCGAGGACTGCGGCCGGCTCCTGCTCGACGAGACGGTCATCGAGCACGTCGCCCGGATCTTCGGCGAGGGGCGCGGCATCGAGGAGTGGTACCTGCGCGGCGAGGCCGATCTCCTGCCGGGCGGGACGCGATGTCCCGGTTGCGGCGGCGGCCGCTTCCGCAAGGAGACCGACATCCTCGACGTGTGGTTCGACTCCGGGTGTAGCCACGCCGCCGTGCTCGAGACCCGGCCCGAGCTGCACTGGCCGGCCGAGATGTACATCGAGGGCTCCGACCAGCACCGCGGCTGGTTCCACTCCTCGCTGCTCGAGTCGATGGCGACCCGCGGGCAGCCGCCCTACCGCACCGTGCTCACGCACGGGTTCTTCGTCGACAGCGAGGGGCGCAAGATGTCCAAGTCCGTCGGCAACGTGATCTCGCTGGACGACCTCCTGCCGAAGTACGGCGCCGAGATCTTGAGATTGTGGGTCGCCGCCGAGGACTACACCGAGGACATCCGCGTCTCCTTCGAGATCCTCGACCGGCTGGCCGACGCGTACCGCCGGATCCGGAACACGTTCCGGTTCCTGCTCGGCAACCTCTCCGACTTCGACGCGCGGCGTGACCGCCAGGCGTACGCGACGCTGGACGAGGTGGACCGGTTCATCCTCGACCGCCTCGCCCGGCTGGTGGATCGGGTCACCCGAGCCTACGACGAGTACCAGTTCCACACGGCCTTTCACTCGGTCCACAACTTCTGCGCCGTGGATCTCTCCGCGCTCTACCTCGACGTCATCAAGGACCGCCTGTACACCTCGGCGCCGAGCGACCCGCGGCGCCGCGCGGCCCAGACCGTGTGCCACGAGGTCTTCGGTGCGCTGGCCCGGCTCATGGCGCCCCTGCTGACCTTCACCGCCGAGGAGGCGTGGCGCTATTTGCCGGGCACCCGGTCGGAGAGCGTGCATCTCGAGCGGTTTCCCGAGGTGCCGCTGGAGTGGCTGGACGACACCCTCCGGCAGGAGTGGGATCGGTTGCTGGAGGTGCGCCGCGAGGTCGCCCGGGCCCTGGAGCTGGCCCGCGCCCGCAAGCTGATCGGCAGCGGGCTCGAGGCGGCGGTGCGGATCACGAGCGCGCCCGAGGATCTGCCGGCCCTGCTCCGGGCCAAGCGGGCGGTGTTGCAGACCCTGTTCATCGTCTCCCGCGTCGAGCTGGAGCCCGGTGCGCCGGGGGCGGTGCACTACGAGAGCCAGGAGATCCCCGGCCTCGCGATCGACGTCGACCGGGCCCCCGGCGACAAGTGCGAGCGGTGCTGGACGCGCAGCCCCACGGTGGGGGCGAACGCCGCGCATCCCAGCCTCTGCGATCGCTGCGTGGCCGTCGTCGGCGTGTGATCGCCGTGCTGCTGCTGGCCGGCGCCATCGTGGCGCTCGACCAGGTCACCAAGATCGTCGCCCTCGCGCGCCTCCCGCTCGGCGTTCCCGTGCCCGTCGTCGATGGCGTGATCTCGCTCACGCTGGTGCTCAACCCCGGCCTGGCCTTCGGCCTGCTCGGCTCCATCCCGCCGACGTGGCGCTGGGTGGTGGCGGCGCTGTCGCTGGTCGCCCTCGCCGTGCTGGCGCGCGTGGCGCTGCGCGTGCTCCCGACCGGCGGCTGGCTGGGCCGGCTGGCGATCGGGCTGATCTTCGGCGGCGCCGTCGGCAACCTCATCGACCGCGCGCGGTTCGGCGCCGTCGTGGATTTCGTCGACGTGTACTGGCGCGAGTGGCACTGGCCGGCCTTCAACGTCGCCGACTCGGCGATCACGGTCGGCGTCGCCCTGCTCGCGCTGCGTCTCATGAGCGAGCGCCCGACCTCCCCGCCCAGCTAGCCCCATGCAACGCCTCTCGCTGGTGGTCGAGGCCGCAGCCGCCGGCGAGCGCCTCGACCGCTGGCTGGCCGCGCGTGTCCCCGGCCTCTCGCGCGCGCGCCTGCAGGCGCTGATCGCCGGGGACCACGTCCGCGTCGACGGCGCCGCGCGGAAGCCCTCGCACCGGCTGGTGGCGGGGCAGCGAGTCGACGTGGCAATCCCGCCCCTGCCGCCCGAGGAGCTCGAGCCGGAGCCGATCGCGCTCAACGTGGTGCACGAGGATGAGCACGTGCTGGTCCTCGACAAGCCGGCCGGCATCGTGGTCCATCCGGGTGCCGGCCACGCCCGCGGGACCCTGGCCGCGGCGGTCCTGGCCCACGCCCCCGGCATCGCCGGGGTCGGCGGCCCGCGGCGGCCCGGCGTCGTGCACCGCCTCGACAAGGACACCTCCGGGCTGCTCGTCATGGCCAAGACCCCCCTGGCCTACGCGTCGCTCACGACCCAGCTCGCCGCGCGCACCGTGCGGCGCGTGTACCTGGCGGTCACACACGGACGCCTCGGGCGGGCCGAGGGCGTGATCGACAAGCCGATCGGCCGCGACCCGCGGGAGCGTACCCGTATGGCAGTACGCCCGCTCGGGCGGGGCCGGCGCGCCGTGACCCACTTCCGGGTCCTCGAGCGGTTCGCCGAGTTCACCTATGTCGAGGCGCGGCTGCAGACCGGGCGGACGCACCAGATCCGCGTTCACCTGGCCGACCTGGGACATCCGATCGCCGGCGATGACGCCTACGGTGGCCGTCGGCGCCGCCAGCTACCGGTTCCGCTGGAGGGGTTGGCCTTGCACGCCACGGCACTGGCCTTCGTGCATCCCGCGACCCAGCAGCGCCTGGAGTTCAGCTCGGCGCCACCCCCCCGGATCGAGCGGCTGCTGTCTCACTTGCGCCACGCGCGATAGTCAAAAGTTCACCGACTGCCCACACGGCGACTCGGAAGTATGTGTCATTCCAGCCACGGGATGTGGCACGGGCCTTGCCGGCCCGATGCTAGTATGAACGTCTCCGCATGAATGGATTGACCGTCGTCATCCTGGCGGCCGGCGAGGGTAAGCGGATGCGCTCGCGGACGCCGAAAGTGCTGCATCCACTCTGCGGCCGGCCCCTCATCGCCTACGCCCTCCGGCTGGCGCGGGCCCTGGCCGACCGGGTCGTCCTCGTGGTCGGGCCCAACGCCGACGGCCTCCGGGCGGCCGCCGGCGCCGACGTCACGATCGTCGAGCAGCGCGAGCGGCTCGGCACCGGCCACGCCGTGCTGCAGGCCCGCGCGGCATGCCCGGCCGGCGGCCCCCTGCTGGTGCTGGCCGGAGACATGCCCCTGCTGTTGCTGGAGACGCTGGAGCGACTGGTGGAGCATCAGCGTTCGACCGGCGCGGCGGCGACCGTCCTCACCGCGCTCGTCGAGCGTCCGCACGGCTACGGGCGCGTGTTGCGGCTGGGCGGGCGGGTGAACCGCATCGTCGAGGAGCGGGACGCCACCGACGATCAGAAGACGGTCAACGAGATCAACACCAGCGTCTACTGCTTCGACGCGCGGCGGTTGTGGCCGGCGCTCGGCGAGATCAAGCCCAACAACGACCAGGGCGAGCTCTACCTCACCGACGTCATCGGGCTGCTGGCTCGCGCCGGCGCCAAGGTCGAGACCGTACCCGTGAGCGAGCCCGCCGAGGCGCTCGGCATCAACGACCGTCGCCAGCTCGCCGAGCTGGCGGGGATCCAGCGCCGGCGTATCCTCGACCGGCTGATGACCGAGGGCGTCACGGTCATCGATCCCGCCGCCACCTACGTCGACGTCGACGTGGAGGTGGGCGAGGATACCGTCCTCTATCCGGGCACGTCCCTGGAGGGTAGCGTGCGCATCGGTGAGCGGTGCACGATCCTGCCCGGCAGCCGGATCCGGGACTCGACGCTGGAGGACGAGGTCACGGTGCTCGACGGCGCCGTCGTCGTCGGCAGCCACCTCGGCCGGGGTGAGAGGGTCGAGCCGCACGCGCGGATCGACGGCCAGCGCCCGGGCGCCGC
Organism: uncultured Candidatus Rokubacteria bacterium; assembly: GCA_963743355.1. GTDB lineage: Bacteria > Methylomirabilota > Methylomirabilia > Rokubacteriales > CSP1-6 > AR5. The sequence goes on along the minus strand of CAVUPM010000001.1, from coordinate 72,598 downwards.
CCGGGTCGACGTGGGACCGGTCGTCGACGCGCGGGTGCGGGCACTGCTGGAGGCGGGGGCGCGGATTCCGCGGCCGGAGGCCGTGGTGGTCGGTCCCGAGGTCCGGTTCGAGCAGATCGTCGCGCGCGGTCTCATACTGCACCCCGGCACGAAGATCTCGGGCGAGCGCACGGTCATCCTCGAGGGCGCCGAGCTGGGCTACGAGGAGCCCGTCACCCTGGAGAACGCGGTGCTCGGCCGGCGCGTGAAGGTCCAGGGTGGGTTCGTGAAGGACTCGGTGCTGCTCGACGGCTGCGAGGTGCGCCAGGGCTTCCACGGCCGCGAGGGCTGCCTGCTCGAGGAGGACAGCTACTTCGCCCATAATGTAGGACTCAAGATGACGATTGTCTTCCCGTTCGTGGTCCTGGGGAGTTTGATCAATTTCTGCGACTGTCTTCTCGCCGGCGGCACCAGCCGCAAGGATCACAGCGAGGTCGGCAGCGGCTTCATCCACTTCAACTTCAGCCCGCGGGGCGACAAGGCCACGCCGTCGATCTTCGGCGACGTACCGCGCGGCGTGATGCTCGACCAGTCCCCGATCTTCCTGGGCGGCCTCGCCGGCGTGGTGGGGCCGACCCGCGTCGGGTTCGGGTCCGTCCTGGCCGCCGGCAACGTGTACCGCGCCGACTACGACGAGGACCTCCTCGTGCTCGGCGAGCGCCGGCGCGACGGGAGCACGGCCTTCCGGCCGAAGAGCCTGGGCGCGATCCGCGCCAAGATCGGGAAGAACGTCCTCTACATCGGCGAGCTGGCCGCGCTGTGGGCGTGGTATCGCCACGCCCGGCCGCTGCTGGCCGGGCCCGACCCGCTGGCGCAGGCGGTGGTCGCCGCCGGTCGCGCGATGGTCGAGGCGAACATCGACGAGCGTCTCAAGCAGCTCGACCGCTTCCGCGACCTCGTCGAGGAGTGCCTGCCGGCCGCCGCCGGCGGCCCGGCGCCCCTGACGGGCGAGTGGCGGCAGTTCGTCGACGGCTGGGATGCCGTCCGGCCGATCATCAAGGACTTTCGAGCGATCGAGGGGCGCCCGGAGCTGCGGGACGCGGTGTGCGAACGCCTCGCCGCTGCCCCGCCGTCGTACACGGCGGCGATCCAGGGGCTGGACGAGGAGACGCGTCGACGCGGAACGGAGTGGCTCACGTCCATCCGCTCCGCGCTGATGGACCGCTGCCGGGCGGCCCTGCCGCTCATCACGGCCTGACACGCAAAAGGACTCCCACCATGTGCGGAATCGTCGGTTACGTCGGGGAGAAGAGCGCGGTCGGCATCATCGTCGAGGGCCTCAAGCGGCTCGAGTATCGCGGGTACGACTCGGCCGGCGTGGCCGTCATCGGCGATGGCGGCGCGCTGGAGGTGCGGCGCGCGGCGGGCCGGATCAAGAACCTGGAAGGCGTCCTGCGCGAGCGCCCGATCGCCGGTCGCCTCGGCATCGGCCACACGCGCTGGGCCACCCACGGGCGGCCCTCCGACGAGAACGCGCACCCCCACACCGACTGCTCCGGCTCGCTCGTCGTCGTCCACAACGGCATTCTGGAAAACTACCTCGAGATCAAGGAGCGGCTGCTGGCCGAGGGCCACACCTTCCGCTCGGAGACCGACACCGAGGTCCTCGCCCACCTCATCGAGCACCACCTCAAGAGCACCGGCCGTCTCGATCGCGCGGTCAAGCTGGCGCTCAACGAGTACCGCGGCTCCTACGCCGTCGGCGTGGTCTCGACGGCGGCGGCCGATCGACTGGTGGCGGCCAAGCACGGCGCCGGCAGCGTGGTCGTCGGCCTCGGCCGGGGCGAGATGTTCGTGGCCTCCGACATTCCGGCCATCCTCAGCCACACGCGTGACGTGGTGATCCTGGAGGACGGCGAGGTGGTGGTGGTGACCGCCGAGGGAGTGGAGCTCAGCACGCTCGACGACCAGCCGGTCCAGCGGGACCCGGTGCGGATCCTGTGGGATCCGATCATGGCCGAGAAGGGCGGCTACCGGCACTTCATGCTCAAGGAGATGTACGAGCAGCCGCGGGCCATCACCGACACCTTCCGGGGCCGCGTCGCCCCGGAGACCGGCAACATCCTGCTGCCCGACGTGACCCTCGACCCCTCGACGGTCAAGGCCATCCAGCGCGTCGTGTTCGTCGCCTGCGGGACGGCGTCCTACGCGTCGTTGCTCGGCCGCTCGATGATCGAGCGGCTGGCGGGGCTGCCGGCCGAGGTCGACCTGGGATCGGAGTTCCGGTATCGCGACGCCCTCGTGGGGCCGGAGACGCTGGTCGTGGCCGTGTCGCAGTCGGGCGAGACGGCTGACACGCTGGGTGCGGTCAAGGCGGCGCGGCTCAAGGGCGCTCCTATCTTGGCCATCACCAACGTCGTCGGCTCCGCGCTCTCCCGCGAGGCGACCGCGACGCTGTACATGCACGCCGGGCCCGAGATCGGCGTGGCCTCCACCAAGGCGTTCTCGACGATGGTCGTCGCCTGCTATCTGCTGGGGCTGTGGCTCGGCCGCCTGCGCGGCGTGCTCACGGCCGAGGACGTGCGCAAGCGCGTGCAGGACCTGGTCGAGATTCCTCGGCTCGTCGAGAAGACGCTCGAGCTGGACGGGGCGGTGGCGGCCCTGGCCCGGCACCTGTCCGGCGCGAGGGACTTCCTCTATCTCGGCCGCGGGCTGCAGTACCCCATCGCGCTGGAGGGGGCGCTCAAGCTCAAGGAGCTCTCCTACATCCACGCCGAGGGCTACGCCGGCGGCGAGATGAAGCACGGGCCCATCGCGCTGATCGAGGATGGCTTCCCGGTGGTGGCCCTCGCCCCGCGTGACAGCTCCTACGAGCGCATGCTGGGCAACATCGAGGAGGTGCGCGCGCGCGAGGGGCAGGTGATCGCGGTGGTCCAGACCGGCGACAAGCTGGTCGCCTCGAAGTCACAGCACGTCATCGAGGTGCCGCCGGCCGCCGACCTGCTGGCCCCGCTGATCACGGTGATCCCGCTGCAGCTGCTCGCCTATCACATCGCGGTTCGCCGGGGCTGCGACGTCGATCAGCCGCGCAACCTGGCCAAGAGCGTCACCGTCGAGTAATCCCGCGGCCGCGCCGTCGACGCTGGTCCACTGGCACCTCGACCACGAGCCGCGCCACCCGTTCGGTCGCCGATCGCCCGACCCGGGACGCTGGGAGCCGATCGGCTTTCCCCCGCCATGGCCGGACCGTCCCTGGATCTTCGCGGTCATGGTCGCCTCGGCCAACGGCGTGGTGGCCTGGCGCCGTGCCGACCCGCGCGACGACCCCGTGCTCGCCATCCTCGGCGGTGACCGCCGCCGGCCCGCCCGCGTGGCGGACAAGCGGCTCATGCGGTTCCTGCGCTGCTTCGGCGACGTCGCGGTCGGCGCGGAGACGGTACGGACCCAGCCCGAGCTCGTGCTGAGCCCGCAACAGCCCAGCGACGACCCGGTGCCCGAGTTGTTCGCCTTCCGTGAGAGCGCCGGGTTGCCCCGGCAGCCACGCAACATCGTCTACTCGCTCCATGGCCGCCTGCCGCTGGCCCATCGAGTGTTCACGACCCCCGACATCGAGCCGCTCGTCGTCACGACGGCGCCGGGGGCCGCCGAGCTCGAACGCCGAGCCCGGCCGAGCGCCCCACCCCCGACGCTCGTGGACGAGCTCGGCGCCCCGGAGGGGCTGCGGCGTGCCCACGCGCGGCTGTCCGCCGAGCATGGCGTGCGCTATCTCGACTGCGAGGGTGGGCAGACGGTCCTGGAGGCCCTGCACGGGGCCGGCCTCCTCGACGAGGTCTTCCTGACCGTCACCCCGTTCGTGATCGACGCCTCCGCCCACGACGGCGTGATCACGATCTTCGACTTCGAGGCGGAGGGCGCCACGCTGATCGCGGAAGGGCGGACCGCGGCCGACGAGACGTGGCTCTTCCGCCGCTGGCGGTTCAACGCTCGGTGAGACGCGGGGGCGCAGCTCAGGACGACGACGTGGTCTGCTGCAGGGTTTCGGTGCCGCAGGCGTCCGCGACGAGGCGATCGAGGTGCAGCAGGTCGAAGGGCTTGGGCAGGTAGCCGTTCGCCCCGGCGTTCAGGGCGTCCTGCGCGACCTGCAGCGAGTCGTAGCCGGTCATGATGAAGATCGGGACCGTGACGCCCATCTCGCGCAGCGACTTCAGCAGGCTGATGCCGTCCAGCCCCGGCATCTTGATGTCCAGCAGTGCGACGTCGGGGGCGCTGCGGACGATGGCGCTGAGCGCCTGGGAGGCGTTGGAGGCGACCTGCACCGTGTACCGCGTTTCGAAGAACTGGCGCAGGATGTCCTGCACCACTTCGTTGTCCTCGACGATCAAGATTTTCTTCTTCATCGCGCCGCCGTTCGGCGCAAGCGTTGTGCCAAGCCGGTGGCCCGAAACTGCGTGAAAAAGAGCGCAGCCGGGCCGCCCGAGCGTTCCGTGCGCGTGACGATTTGGCCAGTCGCGCGCAATTTGTCCCGTCGGGTACAATCGCGTGGTGTCAGCGCGGCTCGAGCACCTCCTCGACGACCTGAACCCCTCGCAGCGCGACGCCGTCGTCGCCGGCGACGGGCCGCTGCTCGTCCTGGCCGGCGCCGGCAGCGGCAAGACGCGGGTCATCGCCTACCGCATCGCCTGGCTGCTGGCCCACCGGGGGCTGTCGCCGCGCAACCTGCTCGCGGTCACGTTCACCAACAAGGCGGCCGGCGAGATGAAGCGCCGCGTGGAGGAGCTGCTGGCGCCGGCCGGGATCAAGCCGCCGCTGATCGCCACCTTCCACTCGGCCTGCGTCCGCATCCTCCGCCAGCACGGCCCCCACGTGGGCCTGCCCCCGCACTTCACGATCTACGACGAGGACGACCGGCTGGCGCTCGTCAAGGAGTGCATGAAGGAAGGCGAGCTCGCCGACCGCTCCTTCACCCCGAGCGCGGCCGTCCACCGGATCTCGTACCTCAAGAACCAGATGACCGCGGTGAGCGAGGCGCTACGCGACGCCCGCGGGCCCTGGGAGAAGAAGGCCGCGCTGGTCTACTCGCGGTACGAGAAGCGCCTGCGCGAGACCGGCGCCGTCGACTTCGACGACCTGCTGCTGCTGGTCGTGCGCCTGCTCGCCGAGACGCCGGAGGTGCTCGCCTGGTATCGCGGGCTCTGGCGCTCGGTGCTGGTCGACGAGTACCAGGACACCAACCGCGCGCAGTACCGCATCGTCCGATTGCTCACGCAGGAGCACCGGAACATCTGCGTGGTGGGTGACTCGGATCAGTCGATCTACAAGTGGCGCGGCGCGGACATCCGCAACATCCTCGATTTCGAGGACGATTTCCCGGGCACCAAGGTCGTGCGCCTCGAGCAGAACTACCGCTCGACCGGATGCATCCTGGCCGTCGCGGCCGGCGTCATCGCCCACAACGTCCAGCGCAAGGACAAGACGCTGTGGACCGAGAACCCGACCGGGGAGCCGGTGCGGGTGTACCGGGCCTGGGACGAGCACGAGGAGGCCTCGTTCGTCGCCCAGTCCATCCTGGGCCTGCGCGGCGAGGGAGTGTCGTGGGACGGCATGGCGGTCTTCTACCGCACCAACGCCCAGTCGCGCGTCCTCGAGGACGCGCTGCGCCGCGCCCGGGTCCCCTACGCGATCGTCGGCGGCGTGCGATTCTACGAGCGCAAGGAGATCAAGGACACGCTGGCCTACCTGCGGCTGACGGTCAATCCGGCCGACGACGTGGCGTTCCGGCGCGCGATCGGCGCTCCCACCAGGGGCATCGGCCAGGCCACGCTGGCCCGCCTCGACGACGAGGCCGCCCGCCAGAGCCGGCCGCTGCTGGCGGTGGCCGCCGAGCCGCCGGCCGACGTGCGCGGTAAGGCCGGCCGCACGCTCCAGGACTTCGCCGCACTGATCGCCCGGCTGGCCGGCCAGCGGCGCGACCTGGCTCCGCCGGCGTTCATCGACCTCGTGCTCGACCAGACCGGGTACCGTGAGAGCCTGCGTCACGAGCGCTCGCCGGAGGCGGAGGGCCGGCTCGAGAACCTGGAGGAGCTGATCGCCGCCGCCGAGGACTTCACCCACGTCGAGGCCGAGCCGACGCTCGAGGGATTCCTCGACGGTGTCGCGCTCGTGAGCGACATCGACGAGCTGAAGGACGCCGAGGCCGGGGTGACGCTCATGACCCTGCACTCGGCCAAGGGCCTGGAGTTCCCGGCCGTCTTCATGACCGGCCTGGAGGAGGGCGTGTTCCCGCACGCGCGGTCGATGAACGATCCCGACGAGGTCGAGGAGGAGCGCCGGCTCTGCTACGTCGGCGTCACCCGCGCCAAGGAGCGCGTGGTCCTCTCGTGGGCCCTGCATCGGCGCATCCACGGCTACGGCGTGGGCGAGCCGTCCCGATTCCTGCGCGAGATGCCCGAGGACAGGCTGCTGCCGCTCAACGCCGGCCGCGTGCAGGAGCCGTCGGCCCCGGCGATCGCGGTGCCGCGCTACGAGCCCGAGGAGGCGTCGTGGCCGATCAAGGTCGGTGCCCGCGTGCGCCACGCCCGATTCGGTGAGGGACTGGTCGTGGGCGTCGAGCGGGACGGCGGGGACACGATCGTGACGGTCGCGCTTCGCCAGCGTCGGGCGCAAGCGGCTCTCACTGCAGTACGCGCAACTGGAGGAGATCTAGCGTGATCTCACGGGAGGACGTCGAGCACGTCGCGCGGCTGGCGCGCCTGGCCCTGAGCGAGGCCGAGGGCGAGCGCATGCGCGAGCAGCTCAGCGGCATCCTGGCCTACATCGACATGCTCCGCGCGCTCGACACCGCGGGCGTCGAGCCGACGTCGCACGCGGTGCCGCTCGTCAACGTCATGCGCGACGACGTGACGCGGCCGGGCCTGCCCCAGGACGTCGTGCTCGCCAACGCCCCCGACCCGAGCGACGCCTTCTTCCGGGTGCCGCGGATCATCGAGGAACAGGCGTGACGGCGCCGACCATCCACGAGCTGACGGCCGCGTTCGCCACGGGCGAGACGTCGCCCGTCGACGTCGCGGAGTCGTACCTGGCGCGTATCGATGCCCTCGATGCGCGTGTCGGCGCCTACCTCACGGTGATGCGCGACGAGGCGCTCGCCGCCGCCCGGGCGTCGGCGGCCCGCTACCGGGCGGGGGCGCCGCTGGGGCCGCTCGACGGCGTGCCGGTGGCGCTCAAGGACGTGTTCTGCACGCGCGGCGTACGCACGACGTGCGGCTCGAAGATCCTCGAGACGTTCGTGCCGCCCTACGACGCGACGATGGTGGAGCGCCTCCGGGCGGCCGGCGCCGTGCTCCTGGGCAAGACCAACATGGACGAGTTCGCGATGGGCTCGTCCACCGAGCACTCCGCCTTCCACGTCACGCGCAATCCCTGGGATCTCGACCCGCGTGCCCGGCGGCTCGTCGGGTGGCTCGGCGGCGGCGGTCGCGGCCGGCCTCGCGGCCGGCGCCTTCGGCACCGACACCGGGCGGCTCCGTACGCCAGCCGGCGGCCTTCTGCGGCGTCGTCGGGCTCAAGCCGACCTACGGCCGCGTCTCTCGCTACGGCCTGATCGCGTTCGCCTCGTCGCTCGACCACGTGGCCCCGTTCGCGCTCGACGTGCGCGACGCCGCGCTGCTGCTGGGCGCCGTCGCCGGCCACGACCCGCTCGACGCCACGTCGGTCGAGGTGCCGGTGCCCGACTACGTGGCGGCGCTGGCCGGCGGCGTGAAGGGGCTCCGGATCGGCGTGCCCGACGAGTACTTCGGCGCCGGGCTCGATCCCGAGATCGAGCGGGCGGTCCGCGCCGCGATCGACGTCCTCCGCGATCTGGGCGCCGCGATCGAGCGGGTCTCGCTGCCGAGCACCGAGTACGGCGTGGCCACGTACTACATCGTGGCGCCGGCCGAGGCGTCGTCCAACCTGGCGCGCTACGACGGCGTCAAGTACGGCCTGCGCGTCCCGCGGCAAGGACCTGATCGAGATGGCCAGCCGCACGCGGGCGGCCGGCTTCGGCGCCGAGGTCAAGCGCCGCATCATGCTCGGCACCTACGCGCTGTCGGCGGGCTACTACGAGGCGTACTACGGCCAGGCCCAGAAGGTGCGGACGCTCGTCCGCCGCGACTTCGAGGCCGCCTTTGCCCGCGTCGATCTGCTGGCGGCGCCGACCACGCCCAGCGTGGCCTTCCCGCACGGCGACAAGGCCGACCCGCTGGCGATGTACATGAACGACGTCTACACGATCCCGGCCAGCATGACCGGGCTGCCGGCCGTCTCGGTCCCGTGCGGGTTCAACGGCGCCGGCCTGCCGATCGGACTGCAGCTCATCGGTCGCGCCCTCGACGAGGCCACCCTCCTGCGCGCCGCCCACGCCTACGAGCAGGCCACCCCCTGGCGCCAGCGCCACCCGGAGCTGTCGTGAGCGAGCACGACACCGTCATCGGGCTGGAGGTCCACGCGCAGCTCTCCACGCGCTCGAAGATGTTCTGCGGGTGTCCGACGACGTTCGGGGCGCGCGCCGAACACCCAGACGTGCCCGATCTGCCTGGGCATGCCGGGCGTGCTGCCGGTGGTCAACCGCCGCGCGGTCGAGTTCGGCGTGCGGACGGCGCTGGCGTTCGGCCTGCGGGTGAACGCCGCCTGCCGCTTCGCCCGCAAGCACTACTACTACCCGGACATGCCGAAGAACTTTCAGATCAGCCAGTACGAGGAGCCGCTGGCCGAGGACGGCTGGCTGGAGATCGACACGCCGGGCGGCGTCCGTCGGATCGGCATCCAGCGGCTGCACCTCGAGGAGGACGTCGGCCAGCTGGTCCACGAGGGCGACTTCGCCGCCGCCCAGGCCAGCCTCGTCGACTACAACCGCTCCGGCATGCCGCTCATGGAGACGGTGTCGCGGCCGGATCTCCGCTCGCCCGAGGAGGCCGCCACCTACCTGCGCGCCTTCCGGGCCGTGCTGCTCTACCTCGGCGTGTGCGACGGCAACATGGAGGAGGGCTCGCTGCGCTGCGACGCCAACGTCTCGCTCCGCCCGCGCGGCGCCACCGAGCTCGGCACCAAGGTCGAGATCAAGAACCTGAACTCGTTCCGCAACGTGCAGCGCGCCCTCGAGTACGAGGTGCAGCGACAGGCCGAGGCGCTCGAGGCCGGCCGGCGCGTGGTGCAGGAGACGCGGCTCTTCGACGCCGACCGCGGCACCACCCGCTCGATGCGCTCCAAGGAGTACGCGCACGACTACCGCTACTTCCCCGAGCCGGACCTGGTGCCGCTACGGCTCGACCCGACCTGGGTCGAGCAGATCCGCGCGGCGCTGCCCGAGCTGCCGCGCGCCCGGCGTCAGCGCTTCGCGCGCCAGTACGGGTTGCCGGCCTACGACGCCGAGATCCTGACCCAGTCGCGGGCGCTGGCCGAGTACTACGAGGCGGCGGTGCGCGCGCACGACAATCCCAAGGCGGTCTCCAACTGGATCATGACCGAGCTGCTGCACGAGCTCGGCGGTGACGACGAGGCCGCCGTGGCCGCGTCGCCCGTCACGCCTACCAACCTCGCCGGCCTGGTGAGGTTGATCGACGACGGCACCATCAGCGGCAGGATCGCCAAGGACGTCTTCACCCGGATGGTCGCCTCCGGCGAGGACCCGGCCACGATCGTGCGTCGCGAGGGTCTCACCCAGGTGGCCGACGCCGAGGCCCTCGAGACGCTGGTCGACCAGGCGATCGCCGCCAATCCGAAGGCCGTGGCCGACTTCAAGAGCGGCAAGGCGGCGGCGGCCAAGTCCTTCGTGGGCCAGGTCATGAAGGCCAGCGGGGGCAAGGCCAACCCGGCCATGGTCGACCGTATCGTCCAGGAGAAACTGTCGAGGATCTGAGCCCCGCGGCTATAATCGGAACCGCGCGTCATGATTGAGCTTCACCGTGTTTCGAAGATCTATGCGGTCGGGCCGGTGAAGGTTCCAGCGCTGTCCGACGTCTCGTTCCGGATCGCCAAGGGCGAGTTCGTCACGCTGTGCGGTCCCAGCGGCAGCGGCAAGACGACCCTCATGCGCCTGCTCTATCGCGACGACGTGCCGACCGAGGGCGAGGTGGAGGTGCTCGGCGAGGAGCTGACCCAGCTGACCCGCTCGCAGGTCGCCGCGCTCCGGCGCTCGATCGGCATCGTCTTCCAGGACGCCAAGCTGCTGCCCGGCCGCACCGTGTACGAGAACGTGGCCTTCGTGCTGCGCGTCCTGGGTACGCCGCGCCGGGAGATCACCGGGCGCGTCTTCGATGCGCTCCGCGCCGTCGGCCTCTCGGCGCGCGCCCAGGCCTATCCGGCCCAGCTCTCGCAGGGCGAGTCCCAGCGAGCCGCGCTCGCGCGCGCGATCGCGCGCAAGCCCCTGCTGCTGATCGCCGACGAGCCGACCGGCAGCCTCGACGAGGGCATGGCGGCCGAGGTCCTCGACATCGTCAAGGACATCTGGGCGGGCGGCACCACGGTGCTGTTCGCGACCCACCAGGCCGCGCTGGCGACGGCATTGCAGCACCGCACGCTCAGCCTGCAGGGCGGCCGCCTCGTCAAGGACGAGGGCTGAGGCGCCGTGTTCGGGTTTCTCCTCGGGGAGGCGCTGCGCGACCTCCGCCGCGCGGGATCGGTGGCGGTGAGCGCCATTCTGCTGATCTCGCTGTCGCTCGCCGCGCTCGGCGCCTTCTGGCTGCTGTCGTCCAATCTCAGCCACGCGGTCGCGCAGTTCCGCGAGCGGGTGAAGATCATCGTGTACCTCAAGCGCGAGCCCGCCGGGTCGGAGGCCGCCGCGCTGGTCGAGCGCGTGCGCCGGATGCCGGGCGTGGCGGCGGTGCGCTACATCGGCAAGACGGAGGCGCTCGGCACGCTCAAGCAGGTGCTGGGCAAGGACGCCGCTCTCGCCGACTCGCTGCCCCAGAACCCGCTGCCCGCCTCGCTGGAGATCACGCCGACGGAGGAGGGATCGACGCTCGACGGGGCGCGGGCGCTGGTGACGCGCCTGTCCGCGCTGCCGGAGACCGAGGAAGTCGGAGGCGGCGTGGAGTGGATGGACCGCTTCGCGCACGGCCAGCGGCTGCTCTGGCTCTTCGCCCTCAGCGTGGGCGCGGTGCTGGCGGGTGCGGCGATCCTGACCGTGGCGACGGCCACGGCGCTGGTGCTGCACGCGCGGCGCGAGGAGATGGAGATCATGCGGCTGGTCGGCGCTCCCGAGCACGTCGTGCGGCTGCCGCTGCTGCTGCAGGGGATGATGCAGGGGCTGATCGGGGCGGTGCTGGCGATCTGGGTGCTGATCGGATGCTACGCGATCATCGGGCCCCGCATCGAGCCGCTCGTGACCGAGGCGCTCGGTGTCACCCGGCTGGCGTTCCTGCGCCCCCTCAACGTCGTCACGCTGATGGTCGCCGGGACGCTGCTCGGTGGGCTGGGCGGCTGGCTCGCCCGTGGGCGGACCGAGCCGTGAGCCCGACGCCGCGCCTCGTCGTCCTCGTGGCGCTCGTGACGCTGGCCGCCCCCGTCTTCGCCCAGGCGCCCAAAAAGGATGACCCGATCCAGGCCGAGCAGCGCAAGCTGCGCCACACGGAGCAGCAGCTTCGCGATGAGAAGCGCAAGGCGGCCGAGGCCCGCGCCCGGGAGACCTCGCTGCTCGCGGAACTGGACCAGGTCGAGCAACAGCTCGCCGACAAGCACAAGCAGATCGCCCGACTCGACACGCGGATCACGCGGACGCAGTCCGAAGTGACGGGGTTGCGTGGCGAGATCCAGCAGCTTCAGAAGCACCGGGCCGGCCAGGAGCAGGCGCTCGGTCGGCGGCTACGGGCCATGTACAAAATGCACGCCCAGGGGGGGGCGCTGCCGCTCCTGCTGTCCGGGGACGACCCCGTCGCCAGGGCGGTCGCTGTGCGACATCTGACCAGTCTGGCGGCCCTGGACGCTCGCCTCATCCAGGAGTATCGTGGAACTTCAGACCGGTTGGACGATCGCCGGCGCCGGGAAGAGACCCGGCAACGGGAGCTTGCCGATCTCAAGTCCGACGCTCAGCGTGAACAGACCGAAGCCGACCGCGACGCCGCCAAGCGCCGGGGCCTCCTCGCCAGGGTGCGCGACGAGCGCGCCTACCACGAGCGGATGGTCGGCGAGCTCACCGAGGCCGCCCGCCGGCTCGAGGCCTTCATCGGTGACCTGCAGGCCAAGCAGCGCCGCCTGGCCCGGGTGCCACCGCCCAAGGGCGGGATCGTCCCGCCGGGGGTGGGCTTCGGCAATCTCCGGGGACGGCTGCCGTGGCCGACGGAGGGGCGAGTCATTGCCGCGTTCGGTGCCCAGGTGCACCCGCGCTTCGGCACCCGGACGTTCCGCAACGGGGTGGACATCGAGGCCAACGAGGGGCGGGACGTCGCGGCAGTGTACGCCGGTCACGTCATCTACACGGGGTGGTTCAAGGGGTACGGCAACCTGATCATCCTGGATCACGACAACGAGTACTACACCCTGTACGCGCACATGGCCGACATCGGTGTGCGAGAAGGCGACGACGTGCGGCAGGGACAACGGCTAGGAACGGTCGGGGACACGGGCTCGCTGGAGGGACCGCGGCTGTATTTCGAGGTCCGCTACCAGGGCAAGCCTCAGGACCCGGAGCAGTGGCTCCGGACGCGGAGCTGAAGAGGTGGCCAGGGGGAACCCATGAAGAAGGGAATCGTCATCGGCGCGTTGCTCGTGGTGCTCACGCTCTCGCTGGGCGGCTCGGCCGTCAGCAAGGTGACGGACAACGCCGCCACCTACGAGCAGCTGCGGCTGTTCACCGAGGTGCTGTCCATCGTGCAGAACCAGTACGTGGACGAGGTGGCGCCCAAGGAGCTGATCTACAGCGCCATCAAGGGCACGCTGCGTGGGCTCGACCCGCACAGCTCGTTCCTCGATCCCGAGAGCTACCGCGAGATGCAGGTCGAGACCTCCGGCAGCTTCGGCGGGCTCGGCATCGAGATCACGCTGAAGGACGACATCCTCACCGTGGTGGCGCCGATCGACGGCACGCCCGCCTACCGGGCCGGCCTGCACACCGGTGACCGCATCGTCAAGATCGACGGGCTTTCGACCAAGGACATGCAGCTCGCCGACGCGGTCAAGCGCATGCGCGGCAAGCCGGGCACCAAGGTGACGATCAGCATCGTGCGCGAGGGCTGGGCCGAGCCCAAGGACTTCGACATCGTGCGCGAGCAGATCCGCGTGCAGTCGGTCCGCATGGTCGAGATGGGCGAGGGGATCGAGTACGTCAAGCTGCGGCAGTTCCAGGAGCAGAGCCCGCACGACCTCGAGGCCGCGCTCGACAAGCTTCACAAGAACGGGATGAAGGCGCTGATCCTCGACCTGCGCAACAACCCGGGCGGCCTGCTGACCGCGGCGGTCGAGGTGAGCGAGAAGTTCATCGACGACGGCAAGCTGGTGGTCTACACCGAGGGGCGGGTCCGCAACCAGAACATGCGCTTCTCGGCGCACGCCAAGCGCGGCTACTCGCAGATGCCGATGGTGGTCCTGGTCAACCAGGGCAGCGCCTCGGCCTCGGAGATCGTGGCGGGCGCCCTTCAAGACTGGGGGCGGGCGACGATCGTCGGCACCCAGACGTTCGGCAAGGGCTCCGTGCAGACGATCATCCCGCTGTCCGACGGCTCCGGTCTGCGGCTGACCACGGCCAAGTACTTCACGCCCAAGGGGCGCTCGATCCACGGCAAGGGCATCACGCCCGACGTGATCGTGGAGATACCCAAGGAGTCGACGCCGGCGCCCAAGGAACGGCCGCTGCCGTCCGCCGACCCGCTGGACGATCTCAAGAAGGATGTGCAGTTGCAGAAGGCGCTCGAGGTGATCAAGACGCTGCGAACCGCCAAGTCGCAGGGCTAGTCGCAGACGCGGAGGCGATGGCGGCCGGGTCCGCCCCGGCCCTCATCGCCTTTCGTGTTTCTAGTCGGACGTGCCCGGAAAAGAGGCAGATCGGTCGACGATGTCCAAGCTGGTTCTCGGTATCGAGAGCTCGTGCGACGAGACGGCCGCCGCGGTCCTCGCCGACGGCCGGCGCGTGCTGTCGAACGTGGTGGCCTCGCAGGACGACGTCCACGCGCCGTACGGGGGCGTCGTCCCCGAGCTCGCGTCGCGCCGGCACATCGAGGTGATCGTGCCCGTCGTCGACCGAGCGTTGGCCGCCGCGGGCGTCCGGTTCGGCGACCTCGACGGGATCGCGGTCACCTACGGCCCCGGCCTGGTCGGCTCGCTGCTGGTCGGCTGCTCGATGGCCAAGGCGCTGGCGTGGGTGCACGGTCTGCCGCTGGTCGGCGTGAACCACCTCGAGGGACACATCTACGCGGCGTTCCTCACCGAGGATCCGCCCGAGCATCCGTTCGTCGCGCTCGTCGTCTCCGGCGGCCACACTGCGCTCTACCACGTGCCGGCGCCGCTCACGTATCGGCTGATCGGCCAGACGCGCGACGACGCGGCCGGCGAGGCGTTCGACAAGGTGGCCAAGCTGCTGGGGCTGGGCTTCCCGGGCGGACCGATCATCCAGCGCACGGCCGAGCGCGGCGATCCGCGCGCGATCGAGTTCCCGCTGGCCCAGATCACCGATGGCGCCCGCGATTTCTCGTTCAGCGGAATCAAGACGTCGGTGTCGCTCTACGTGAAGCGCCACGGCCCGCTCGGCGAGGTACAGATCGCCGACGTGGCGGCCTCGTTCCAGGCGGCGGTGGTGAAGATGCTCGTGCGCCGCACGGTGCGGGCGGCGCTCCACGTGGGCGTCAAGCGCGTGGTCCTGACCGGTGGCGTGGCCGCCAACGGCCCGCTGCGCGCGGCGCTGGCCGCCGCCGCCGAGGAGCACCGGATCCGGCTGCACATCCCGCCCCCGGGCCTCTGCACCGACAACGCGGCGATGATCACCGCCGCCGGTGCCGCCCGCCTCGCCGCCGGCGAGCGGGCGCCGCTGACCTTGAACGCCCAGCCCGACCTTGCGCTGGCGTGACGGGACAAGGCAATGAACTTCCAGGCAGTCCTGGCCGGGCTGCCGGACGCGGTCATCGCGGTCGACGACGGGCTGCGCGTGGTGTTCTGGAACGCCGCCGCCGAGGTCCTCGTCGAGCGCTCGGCGCGTCGCGCCGAGGGCCGGCTGCTCAAGGAGCTCTTCGCCGCCGAGGCCTCGCTCGTACGCCGGCTGTCGGAGACGCTGGCGACCGGCGAGAGCCGCTCGGAGGCCGAGGGGGCGATCGAGCGCCCCGATCGCCGCCAGGTGCCGGTCAGCATCGTCACGGCGCCGCTCTTTGCCCGGGACGGCCGCGTCGAAGCGGCCGTGGCCGTCGTGCGCGACCTGTCGCGGATCCGCCAGCTCGAGGCCGAGGTACGGCGCGGAGAGACGCTGGCCGCCGCCGGCCGCATGGCCGTGGGCCTCGCCCACGAGATCCGCAACCCGCTCGGCGCCATCCGGGGCGCCGTCCAGCTCCTCGGCCGCGAGCTGGGGCCGGAGTCGGCGCTGCACGAGTACACGCGCGTGCTGCTGAGCGAGGTGGACCGCGTCAACCGGATCATCGAGATGCTGCTGGACCTGGCCAAGCCGGCGCCGATCCGTCCGGTGCCGCTGAACCTGCATCAGCTGCTCGAGCGGATCGCGCTCCTCAGCGAGGAGACCGCGCGGGACCGGCGGGTGACGATCGTGCGGCGGTATGATCCCAGCCTGCCGCCGATCCTCGGTGACGAGGACCGGCTCGTGCAGGTGTTCCACAACCTGGTGCGCAACGCGATCGAGGCAATGGCGGACGGCGGCCAGCTCACGCTGGCCACCCGCGTGAGCCTCGACCAGCTCTTCGGCAAGGTGGACCTCGGCGGCGGCCAGCGCGCGATGGTGGAGGTGCTCGTGATGGACGAGGGCGCCGGGATTCCGGCCGCGGCGCGGGCGCGGATCTTCGACCCGTTCTTCACCACCAAGGAACGCGGGCTCGGCCTCGGGCTGGCGATCTGCCACCAGGTGATCGAGCAGCATCGCGGCGCCATCCAGGTGGACAGCGTCCCGGGGCGCGGCACGGTCGTCACCTGCTTCCTGCCCATCGCGCGATGAGCGCGCACGGAGCCCCCCCAGCATGCCGCACATCCTGATCGCCGACGACGAGGACAGCCTCCGCTGGGTACTGGAGAAGGGCCTGCGGCAGGCCAGCTACGAGGTGACGTCGGTCAAGGACGGCGCCGCCGCCATCCGCGCCGTGGAGGCACGAGCCCTTCGACCTCGTGTTCCTCGACGTGCGCATGCCGGGCGTGGACGGGCTGGCCGCGCTGGCGCGCATGCGCGAGCTGCGCGCGGACGCCTGCGTGGTCGTGATGACCGCCCACGGCACCATGGAAACCGCCATCCAGGCCATGCAGCGGGGCGCCTACGACTACCTCACCAAGCCCTTCGACCTCGACGAGGTGCTGCTCCTGGCCGAGCGGGCGCTGGCCGCCGGGCGGCTGACCCAGGAGGTGGCGCGCCTGAAGAGCGGGCTGCAGGAGGTCCGCGAGTTCAGCGCGCTCATCGGCCGCCACCCGCGGATGCAGGACGTGTACAAGACGATCGGCCGCGTCGCCGGCACCGACGTCACCGTGCTGCTCCTCGGCGAGTCGGGCACCGGCAAGGAGCTGGTGGCGCGCGCCATCCACCACTACAGCCGGCGCGCCGGCCGGCCCTTCGTGGCCGTCTCCTGCGCCGCCATCCCCGGCACGCTGCTGGAATCGGAGATGTTCGGGCACGAGCGAGGCGCATTCACGGATGCGAAGGAGCGGCGGCTTGGAAAGTTCGAGCTGGCGCACGGCGGCACGCTGTACCTCGACGAGATCGGCGACATGCCGCTCGAGCTGCAGACCAAGCTGCTGCGCGCGCTGCAGGAGCGGACGATCGAGCGGCTGGGCGGCCACGAGTCGATCCGCGTCGACGTGCGCGTGCTGGCCGCCACCAATCGCGAGCTCGAAGGGCTGATGCGCGAGGGGCGATTCCGCGAGGACCTCTACTACCGCCTCAACGTCGTCACGCTGAACCTGCCGCCGCTGCGCGAGCGCCGGCGCGACACCCCGCTCCTCGTCGATCACTTCCTCGCCAAGTACGCCACCGAGCTGGGCGAGCGCGGGGTGGCCCCGGACGCGCTCGACCGGCTGGTCGGCCACGACTGGCCGGGCAACGTGCGCGAGCTGGAGAACGTGGTGCAGCGCGCGATGGTGATGGCCACCAGCGGCGTCATCCTGCCGGAGCATCTGCCGATCGGGCCGGTGTCGGCGGCGGCCTCGGTGGCGGTGGACGCCTCGCTGGAGGAGATCATCGAGCGCAAGCTCATCGAGTGCGTGCGCGGCTTGCGCGAGCACGCCAGCGCCAACCTCTACGATCTGATGATCGGCCTCGTCGAGAAGCCATTGCTGCGCGCCGTGCTGCGCGAGACGGGCGGCAACCAGGTGCGCGCGGCCCAGATCCTCGGCATCAACCGCAACACGCTCCGGAAGAAGCTCACCGAGCACGGCATCGATCCCGATACGCTCGAGGGCTAGTCCGCCGACTCCGCAACCGGTTGCCTACGCAACACCTGCGCAATGCGCGCGCAACACCTGCGCGACGACGATGTATCGCAGTCCCCCGCGCAATCGTTCTAGAATCGATGACGTCGTTCGAGCGCATACCACGAGATCGATCGCGCGAATTCCGCGCGGCACGCAGCGGGCAGTCGTCAGTGAGGCGCCGAAGATGTGCGGGATCGTCGGGTACGTCGGTGACAAGCGCGCGGTCGAGATCATCGTCGACGGGCTCAGGCGTCTCGAGTACCGGGGCTACGACTCGGCCGGTGTCGCCGCGCTCGAGGACGGCGTGCTGCACGTCCGGCGCGCCGCCGGGCGGCTCCAGGCTCTCGAGCGTGTCCTGCACGAGCAGCCGCTCGGCGGCTCCATCGGCATCGGGCACACGCGGTGGGCGACGCACGGACGTCCGTCGGAGGAGAACGCCCACCCGCACACCGACTGCGGCGGCTCGATCGTCGTCGTCCACAACGGCATCCTCGAGAACTATCTCGAGCTCAAGGAGCGGCTGCAGGCCGAGGGGCACACGTTCCGCTCCGAGACCGACACCGAGGTCCTGGCTCACCTCGTCGAGCACCACCTGGCGCGCGATCCCCGACTCGAGGGCGCCGTTCGGCGGGCCCTGGGCGAGGTGCGGGGCGCCTACGCGATCGGCGTGGTGGCGGCGGCGGCGCCCGACCGGCTGGTCGTCGCCAAGCGGGGGGCCGGCAGCGTCGTCGTCGGCCGGGGTGAGGGCGAGATGTTCGTCGCCTCCGACATTCCCGCCATCCTCGCCCACACGCGTGACGTGATCATCCTGGAGGACGACGAGCTCGCGGTCGTGACCGCCGGTGGCGTGGAGCTCTCCACGCTCGACCGCCGCCCGGTGTCGCGGGAGGCCGTGCGGATCTCGTGGGATCCCGTCATGGCCGAGAAGGGTGGCTACCGGCACTTCATGCTCAAGGAGATCTACGAGCAGCCGCGCGCCATCACCGACACGTTCCGCGGTCGCCTCGACTTCGAGGCCGGCGACGTCCGGCTGCCCGAGCTCAACCTCGACGACGCCGCCGCCCAGGGGATCCAGCGCGTCGTCCTGGTCGCCTGTGGCACCTCCTGGCACGCCGCGATGCTGGGGCGGACGATGATCGAGCGCCTCGCCGGCGTCGCCGCCGAGGTCGACCTCGCGTCGGAGTTCCGCTACCGCGACGCGATCGTCGGCCCCGAGACACTGGTGGTGGCGATCTCCCAGTCGGGGGAGACCGCGGACACGATCGGTGCCGTGAAGGCGGCCCGCCTCAAGGGCTGTCCGGTCCTGGCCATCACCAACGTGGTGGGCTCCGCCCTCGCGCGTGAGTCGACGGGCCTCCTGCAGATGCATGCCGGCCCCGAGATCGGCGTGGCGTCGACCAAGGCATTCTCGACCATGATCGTGGCCGGCTATCTCCTCGCGGTGTGGCTGGGGAGACGGCGGGGGGCCCTCACGCCCGAGGAGACGAAGAAACGCCTCCACGACCTGGTCGAGATTCCTCGCCTCGTCGCGCAGACGCTCGAGCTCGACGGCGCCATCGCCGACCTCGCCCGCCCCTTGAGCACCGCGCGCGACTTCCTGTATCTCGGCCGCGGCCTGCAGTTTCCGATCGCGCTGGAGGGCGCGCTCAAGCTGAAGGAGATCTCCTACATCCACGCCGAGGGCTACGCCGGCGGCGAGATGAAGCACGGCCCCATCGCCCTCATCGCCGATCAGCTGCCGGTCGTGGTGCTGGTCCCGCGCGATTCCTCGTACGAGCGGATGCTCGGCAACATGGAGGAAGTACGCGCCCGGGAGGGCATGTTGATCGCGATCGCCCACCCGAACGATCGCGCGGTGGCCGCCAAGGCCGAGCACGTCATCGAGGTGCCGCCTGCCGCCGAGCTGCTGGCACCGCTGGTGACGGTCGTCCCGCTGCAGCTCCTCGCCTATCACGTCGCTCTGCGTCGCGGGTGCGACGTCGATCAGCCGCGTAACCTGGCCAAGAGCGTCACGGTCGAGTAGCGCATGGACCCCACGCGAGTCTGCATTCGGTAGAACCAAAAGCAGGTTAGTGATGTACGGCTACAGCGTCGGGGAACGGTAAAGGACTGACCGTATGTCGGGCAGCAACGATGCAAATCCGTGCTGGTGTATACGGTCAGGAACTGATCATTGCAGGGCACAGTGCCTGGCTGTTTTCTTGCCGGATGACCACCTTTGATCGCCTATCGCTACCCATAACATACTGAAATTGCTCACAATGCGACGCCATGGAATTTTGGTACATGCCTTGCGTAGTTCTTGCGCCCGTATGCAGAAACCGCACATGAACGAAAAAGCGTCAAAATACTTGCCGACTCCCGAAGGCGACCCTAGAATTGCACCTCCGTTTCACAACACCCGCAGTACAGGGGAGAAGAGGTCAGACGTGAGCAGGGTTGTGGCGGTCGACAATGAGGCGATGCCTTACGTCGTCGGGGAATCCACGCGGATGCGTGAGATCTACACCATCATCCGCAAGGCCGCGCCGTGGGACGCGAACGTCTGCATCGAGGGCGAGAACGGGACGGGCAAAGAACTCGTCGCCCGTGCCGTGCACTTCTCTGGACCGCGCCGCGATCATCCGTTCGTCACGCTCGACTGCTCCACGATCGCGGAAGGTCTGATCGAGAGCCACCTGTTCGGGCACGTCAAGGGCGCGTTCACCGGCGCCGTCTCGAGCCGGCAGGGTGTCTTCGCCCAGGGGCACACCGGTACGGTCTTCATCGACGAGATCACCGAGCTCGCGCCGCACCTGCAGGCCAAGCTGCTGCGCGTCATCCAGACGGGCGAGTTCGTGATGGTCGGCGGCAGCCAGCCCCAACGGGTCAACGTCCGCATCATCACGGCGACGAACCGCGATCTCCGCCAGGCGGTCGCCAAGGGAGCCTTTCGCGAGGATCTTTACTTCCGGATCGCGGTTGTCCACATCGCGATTCCCGCCCTTCGCGAGCGCCGCAAGGACATCCCGTTGCTGGTCGCCCATTTCCTTCGCGGCTTCATGGCCTCGGGCCACCGGCAAGACATCCGCGGCCTGACGCCGAGAGCCATGACCGCCCTCATCAACTACCCGTGGCCCGGCAATGTCCGGCAGCTCAAGAACTGGATCGAGCAGGCTCTCGTGCTGGCCGACGGGGACCTCATCGACCTCGAGCACTTCCCCTCGCTGACCCGGGAGGCGTCCGACGTGATGGGGGCGCCGGTACCCCTGGCGCCGCTGGGTCTCCGGCTGGAGGAGCTGGAGCGCTGGTACGTCCTCGAGACCCTCCGGCGCGTGGACGGCAACCGCACCAAGGCCGCTCGGCAGCTGGGCATCAGCCTCCGGGGCCTTCAGTACAAGCTTCGCCGCTACGGGACGAACCTCGGTGGAGTCGAGCCCGACGTCACCGGTGGGGCCGCCAGCGGCGGCGTCGGTGCGATGCGCCAGTGGCACGAGCGGCCTGGCGCGTCGATGAGCGGCTAGCACTCACCCAGCCGGGACCCCCGCGCGTCTCCTCGCGCATCGCCAGGGAGACGCGCGCGAAGCGACTTCGGGACCGCCAAACGGAGCCTCCAGGCTCGTAAGCTTTTCTGACACCCGCTACGCCCTTCCACTTGGATACGACTCGGCGGCCTCTGCAGTATGATTGGCCATGCCACCCACCTCCGTGTTGCTCGTCGAGGATGACGACGCTGTTCGCGGACTCTTCGAGGACACGCTCCGAAGCGCGGGATTCTCGGTGAGAGCCGTCTCGCTGGCGTCCGACACCTTCGAGGCGCTCCGCGCGGGCATGCCGGATGTGATCGTGTTGGATCTCGGGATGCCGCGCGGAACGCTTCAGGGTATGGAGATGCTGGCGCGTCTTCGCGACGTGGAGACGTGGCGCGATATTCCCGTCGTGATCCTGTCGGCCTTCGGAGACGTGGTCAATCGCGACGTCACGGCCCGGCTCGGCGTGACCGCGATCCTGGCCAAGCCGCTCGTCGAGGTCGACGAGCTGACTCGGACGATCAGACGGATCGGTCGCTAGAGGCGCCGCCGCCGGTTCCTCGAGGGTGGGGCCGGGGCGCCCCCCGCAAAATCGTCACAAACTGCATCGACTCCATCCGGAGCGCGGCGTCGATCTGAGGGCGGACTCGCCGGTCTGACGCGCGGCGGTCGGTGTGGACCTGAGCGGCGGCGCTCCGCCGATCGCGGCCCCGCCGGCGATCGAGGACCACCTCGACGTTGTCCTCGCCGGCGAATCGCGCCCGCACGTATTCGTAGAGGCCCGGATGATAACGGGAAATGATCAGGAGGTGCCGGATCGGGCGCCCACTGGGTGCATCGCCGCTCACGGCCGGTTCCCGCATCGTCTCGGTTCGTATCGTGATGGTAGGTTCCTCCGGACTCTCACGGGCACACCGTCCCTAGTCCGACTGCTGCTATCGTGCATAAGCCGAGCCTCGAGTGGGAGCCCAATTAAAACGAATACATAGCCGACCGACCGTTACGGAGCGACGGCGTGGTGTAAAGAGGGTCGACTCTCCGACGCGCGCCCCTTCGCCAAGACGCCGAACGGGGAGCCCGACAGCGCGACCGGTTGCGGGCCACGATCTTGACACGCGCTCGGCGCCTGTGCCACTGTTGCCACCCCAGGAGAAACACGACGTTAGGAGGGCCGGGCAGATGATTGCTCGGGGTGGTCTGACCGTCACGCTGTCCACGCGGCACTCCGTCGCACTCACACGAACAGGAGATCTTCAGTGACGCAACGTATTGGTGGTTGCCTGCTGGCTCTCGTGCTGCTGTTGGCGGGCGCCGCGCCCGGTATCGCGCAAGACATGGGAGTCGTCACGGGGTCGGAGAAGGGGACGTACTACCAGTTCGGCCTGGATCTCCAGAAGCTGGTGAAGCCGACCGGCGTCAATCTGAGCGTCCACCCCTCGAAGGGGTCGGTCGAGAACATCTTTGCCGTGTATCAGCGGCCCGGTGTCCAGCTGGGCATCGTCCAATCCGACGTCCTGGCGTTCGTCGCGCGGCTGCAGAACGACCCCGTCCTCGCGCGGATCGCGAAGAAGACGAAGATGGTGTTCCCGCTGTACAACGAGGAAGTCCATCTGGTCGGCAAGCGTGGCATCGCCGAGTTCGACGACCTCGCCGGCCGCCGCGTCGCGGTGGGCCGCGAGGGCAGCGGGACGTACCTCACCGCGCGCCTGCTGTTCAAGCTCTCCGAGGTTGCCCCGAGCGAGATGGTGCTGATCGACACTCAGGAGGCGCTGACCGAGCTGAAGGCCGGGCGCATCGACGCGATGTTCTACGTGGCCGGCTATCCCGTCCGCCTGCTCAAGGAGGACGTGGCGGAGAGCGATCAGCTGGCGGTGATCCCGATCCTGAACAAGAGCATCGTGGAGTTCTATCCGCGAGCGGAGATTCCCGCGGGTACGTACGCGTGGCAGCCGACCGCGGTGAACACGGTGGCGGCCAAGGCCGTCCTGGTGTCGTTCGACTTCCGCCGCAAGGACTGCGACTCCGTCGGCAAAGTCGCCCAGCTCATCGCCACGCGCCAGGACTGGCTGCAGAAGAACGGGCACCCCAAGTGGAAGGCCGTTGACCTGAACTACCCGCTGCGCGGCTGGGAGCAGTACGACTGCGTGCGGAAAGTGCTCGGCAAGCCGGCGGCGGCGGCCGGCGGCACGAAGGCCCGGGCGGGGCAGAATCCGGTCTTCGACGCGATCAAGGGAGTACTGGACGAGTGAAGCTGTGGCGTCTGATCAAGCTCTTCGCGGGGGGCGGGATGCTCGTGGTCCTCGGTGCCGCCGCGCTGATGCTGTGGCCACTGGTGTGGCCACCGGATCCGGACGCCTCCGTGCAGCTCGTGAACGGGCGGATGATCGGCGAGGCCACGGGGTACGTGGGACGGATCGATCGCGACGCGCGCACCGTGGACGTGTCGGCGAGCCTGGTCGGATGGCGCCCGATCGTCCTCATCGTGAACGAAACGACCGCGATCCTGGTCCAGAATCGTCAGGGCGGGTTCGGCGATCTCTGGAAGGACATGCCGGTGCGGGTGTCGTATGAGGTCGTCGGCGACGCCCGGCTGGCGCGATCGATCGAGGTCGTCACCGGCGACGCTGAGCCCTCGCGGAGCGCGGTCAACGGCGCCGTGCGCGAGCCGGTGACGCCGCCGCCGACGGGCGCACCGCGAGCCGTCGTCTCCCCAGTACCGGCCGTCGCTTCGCCACCGGCCATTGCTCCGACACCGGCCGTTGCTCCACCGCCCGTCGTCGGGCCACCCGCGGCCGCCCGGGCCCCCGAGCCCGCCCCGGTGCGGCCCCCGACGAGTGCGGCGCCGGCTCCCACCGCCGTTGTCCCGCCGCCGGCCAAGCCCGCGCCGGCGCCGGTGGTCGAGCCGCGCGCAGTGGAGGCTCCACGCCGGGTCGAGGCCCCGCCGGTGGAAGCTCCCCAGCGTGGCGAGCCGGCCGCGAGAGTGCCGCGTCCCGAGCCGGAGGCGCCGAGCGCTGCGCGGAGCTCGAGGCCGGCCGAGACCGATCCCGGTGATGGCGCCGCCGCGATCGACTGGCTCCTGAAGGAGCGCGGTCGGTAGGGACGCCGGAGGCTCCGCTACCGGGCCAGCAGCGCCCCGCGGAGCGGCATGTCGAGGTGCCGCACACCCAGCGGTCGTAGCGCGTCCACCACCGCGTTCACCACCGCCGGCGTCGAGCCGATCGTCGCCGCCTCACCGATGCCCTTGGCCCCGAGCGGGTTGAACGGGGTCGGTGTCACGGTCGCCTCGGCGCGGAACGACGGAAGGTCGTCGGCGCGCGGAATCGCGTAGTCCATCAACGAGCCGGTCGAGAGCTGCCCCTGCGCGTCGTAGACGAGCTCCTCCCACAGCGCCTGGGCGATGCCCTGGGCGAGGCCGCCGTGGACCTGCCCGGCCACGAGCATGGGAGAGATGCGCACGCCGCAGTCGTCGACCGAGACGTAATCGCGCAGGCGGACGGCACCGGTGTCGCGGTCGACCTCGACCACGGCCACGTGGGCGCCGAAGGGATAGACGAGCTGCGGCGGCCGGAAGAAGTCTGTCCGCCTCGAGGCCGTGCTCGAGACCGGCCGCCAGGCGTCGCCATGCGCCATGGCGGCGATCGGCCGCGAGATCGAGCGCCTTCGACGGCGCGCCCTTCACCTGGTAGCGGCCGCGACTCGAAGCACGACGTCCTCGAACGCGGCCTCCAGCATGCTGGCGGCGATGCGGCGCGCCTTCTCCTGCACCTTCAGCGTCGCGTTCAGCATCGCGGTGCCGCCGACGGCGAGGCTGCGGCTGCCGCCGGTCCCGTTGCCCATCGGCACGCGCGGCGGTGTCACCGTGGCGGACGACGATCTTGTCGAAGTCCACGCCGAGGTGGTCGGCGATGATCTGGGCGAACGTCGTCTCGTGCCCCTGACCGTGGGCCGAGGTGCCGGTGTAGGCGGTCACCGCGCCGGAGGGCTCCACGCGCACGACCGCGCTCTCGTAGGGGCCGAACCCGCACATCTCGACGTAGCACGGCCATCGCCGATGCCGAGCAGCGTGCGGTCGCTGCGCGGTCGATCCGCTCCGTCTGCTCGCGGCGCAGCTTCTCGAGGCCGGCCAGCTCCAGCGCCTTGGTCAGCGCGCGGTCGTACTCGCCGGAGTCGTAGTTCTGGCCGGTCGGCGTCGCGTACGGAAACGCGCTCGGCGGGATGAAGTTCTTCCGGCGCACCTCCTCGGGCGTCATGCCGAGCTCGGCGGCGACGATGTCGATCAGCCGCTCGAGGTAGTACGCGGCCTCCGGCCGGCCGGCGCCGCGGTAGGCGGCGACCGTGGTCGTGTTGGTGAACACGCAGGTCGCCCGCAGATCGACGTCGGTGAACTTGTAGACGCCCACGCCCATGAACAGCGTGAGGTCGGGGATGAACGTGAAGACCGGGTAGGCGCCGATGTTCGCGGTGACCTTCATGCGGAGCGCGGTGATGGTGCCGTCGTCCTCCACCGCGGCCTCGAGATCGGCGACCTGGGCGCGGCCGTGGGTCGTGGCCACCATGTGCTCGACGCGCGTCTCCACCCACTTGAGTGCGCACGCGGTGGTGCCGGGCGAGCGCGGCCAGCACGACGTCCTCCGGGTAGCAGCCGAACTTCACGCCGAAGCCGCCGCCCATGTCCGGGTTGATGACGCGGATCAGGTTCTGCGTCCACGCCGAGCACGCTCGACGAGATCGGCGCGCAGGTCGTGGGGCGCCTGGTGCGTGGCCCACACGACGAGGCCGCCCGTGGTCGGATCGGGCGCGGCTACGCAGGCGCGCGGCTCCATGCGCCACGCCGCACAGCCGCTGGCTGACCATGCGCTGCTTCACCACCCGCTTGGCCCGGGCGAAGACGGCGTCAGGGTCGCCCTTCTTGATCTGGTTCTCGTGCTCGATGTTCTTGGGTGCGTCGGCGTGGAGCTGGGGCGCGCCGGCGGCCATCGCCGCGAAGACGTCGGTCACCGCCGGCAGCGGCTGCCAGTCGACCCGCACCGCGTCGATGCCGTCGTGGGCGGCGTAGTCGGACTCCGCGACCACAGCGGCCACGGCCTCGCCGACGTGACGGACCACGTCGGTCGACAGCGCCCAGTGCTGGCGACCGGGGGCGCCGGTGCTGGCACCGCCCTCGGCCGAGGCGCTGGCCGGCGGCAGGGCCTTGGCCAGCTTGCGGATGTCCTCGCCGGTCACGACCATGCGCACGCCCGGCACCTTCAGCGCCGCGCGGGTGTCGATCTTCTTGATCCGGGCGTGGGCGTGGGGGCTGCGGACGAACGCCACCCACAGCATGCCGGGCAGGACGACGTCGGTGACGTAGGTGGACGTGCCGGTGATCAGGCGCGGGTCTTCCTTGCGCTTGACCTCGGCGCCCATGAGCTTGGAAGGAGTGAGAGTTGTCATGGCGCCGGCATTGTAGCGCGGGGCCGGAGCGTTATCGAGTGGACGCGCTACGTCTCGGTCGGGCTGACGATCGAGAAGCGATAGCCCTCGTAGATCGCCAGGGCGTAGAAGAGCAGGTCCATCGGGCTGAACATCGCCGCCATCATCTCGACGACGACAGCGGGCGTCAGGCCGGCGACAACGCTCGTCATCGACATGCCCACATGGCGAGAGGTGACCACGCAGCCGGTGAGGAGGTTGCCGACCAGACAGCCGCCCAGCGCGAGGGCAGCGCCCAGGACACCGAACTTCGTCGTCATGCCCTTGCCGGCCAGGCGCACCGCCCACCCGACGAGGAACCCGATGCCGACCGCCATCCAGCCGATCTGGTAGCCCGTGACAACGGTCACGAGGGTCCAGGCGCCGGCCCCCACGGCCGCAGCGGCCAAGCCTGCCATGAGGCCCATCGGCAGGTTCTGGTCGTCCACCGGCGAGGTCGTGCGTGCCGGTGGCGCGACGGTGGTGCGCGGCGCCGGTGACGCCACGATCGCGGGCGGGGAGGACGGCGGCCGGCTGAACGGACTACGAGTCTGCTCGTCGGCCATGGGCGGTATCCCCTTTTGTTCCTGGCAGGGCAGGAGCCCTCCGCCCATCATAGAAGACCTCCCCCTCCGGCCCTCACGAATTCCGGGCCGTCGGGGGTTCGCTCCGGCGTGGCTCAGGCCGGGCGGTAGATCTCGCCGCCCGTCTTCTTGAACTCCTCCGCCTTCTCGCGCAGGCCCTGGACGACGGCGACGGTCTCGGCCGCCACTCCGTGCTTGGCGGCGTACTCGCGGACCTCCTGCGTGATGCGCATCGAGCAGAACTTCGGCCCGCACATGGAACAGAAGTGGGCGAGCTTCGCGCCCTCGGCCGGCAGCGTCTCATCGTGGAACTCGCGCGCCGTCTCGGGATCGAGGGAGAGGTTGAACTGGTCCTCCCACCGGAACTCGAAGCGCGCCTTCGACAGCGCGTCGTCCCACGCGCGGGCGCCCGGGTGACCCTTGGCGATGTCGGCGGCGTGGGCGGCGATCTTGTAGGCGATCACGCCGTCCTTGACGTCCTTGCGGTTGGGGAGGCCCAGGTGCTCTTTGGGCGTCACGTAGCAGAGCATCGCGGTGCCGTACCAGCCGATCATGGCGGCGCCGATGGCCGAGGTGATGTGGTCGTAGCCGGGCGCGATGTCGGTCGTGAGCGGGCCCAGCGTGTAGAACGGCGCCTCGTGGCAGACCTCGAGCTGCCGGTCCATGTTTTCCTTGATCAGGTGCATCGGCACGTGGCCGGGCCCCTCGATCATCACCTGCGCGTCGTGCTCCCAGGCGATCTTGGTCAGCTCGCCCAGGGTGTCGAGCTCGGCGAACTGCGCCTCGTCGTTGGCGTCGGCGTTACAGCCGGGCCGCAGGCCGTCGCCGAGCGAGAACGCGATGTCGTAGGCGGCCATGATCTCGCAGATCTCGCGGAAGTGCGTGTAGAGGAAGCTCTCCTGGTGATGCGAGAGGCACCACTTGGCCATGATCGAGCCGCCGCGGGAGACGATGCCGGTGATCCGCCTGGCGGTGAGGGGGACGTAGCGGAGCAGCACGCCGGCGTGGATGGTGAAGTAGTCGACGCCCTGCTCGGCCTGCTCGATGAGCGTGTCGCGATAGAGGTCCCAGGTGAGGTCCTCGGCCACGCCGCCGACCTTCTCGAGGGCCTGGTAGATCGGCACGGTGCCGATCGGCACCGGTGAGTTGCGCAGAATCCACTCGCGCGTCTCGTGGATGTTCTTGCCGGTGGAGAGATCCATCACGGTGTCGGCGCCCCACCGGGTCGCCCACCGCAGCTTGTCGACCTCCTCCTCGATCGAGGAGGCCACCGCCGAGTTGCCGATGTTGGCGTTGATCTTCACCAGGAACTTGCGGCCGATGATCATCGGCTCGGCCTCCGGGTGATTGATGTTCGAGGGGATGATCGCCCGCCCCCGGGCGACCTCGTCGCGGACGATGTCCGGCGACATGCCCTCTCGCAGGGCGATGAACTCCATCTCGGGCGTCACCTCGCCGCGCCGGGCGTAGTGCATCTGGGTCACCACCCGGCCCGGACGGGCGCGCAGCGGACGGCGGACCGACGCGAAGCGGACGCCGCCCAGCGTCGGGTCGTCGTCGCGCTGGCGCCGGTAGGCCGAGGTTGGCCCCGGCAGTTCCTCGACGTCGGCGCGGCCGAGGACCCACGGCAGGCGGAGCGGGGGCAGGCCCTGCTTGATGTCGGGATGGGCCTCGGGGTCGGTCCACAGACCGCCGGTGTCGTACAGGCGCAGGGGCGGCTCGCCGCCGTGCAGGCAAACCTCGCGCATGGGAACGCGCAGGTCGGGACGGGAGCCGGAGATGTAGACCTTTCGCGACGCAGGCTGCGACATGGGGCCTCCCTTCGCTGGTATTAACCAGGTCAGGTTCATGCGGTCGGCGGCATCAGCCGCCCTCTCAGCCCGGTTCCCCGAGCTCCCGCGTTCGTGATGGCCGCTAGGCTACGCCCACCGCGTGTGAGATTCAAGCCGGGCGGGTCGCGATGCGGACCACGAAGGCGGTCGTCTTGGCCGCAATACTTGCGCGTCACGCCGATGGCCCGGCCCAGCGGCCGTCGCAAAGGCCTCGATAGCATAGGGCTGCGGCGTCGAAGCGGCGTGGCACACATATCGCTAGAGCGGCCTGGCGATCATCGTGGAAGGAGTGCCGATGACGATCCTGGTCACTGGAGGCGCCGGCTACGTCGGCTCGCACGTCGTCAAAGAGCTGCAGGCGATGGACATCCCCTGCGTGGTGCTCGACAACCTGTCGCGCGGGCATCGGGAGTTGGTGTCCGGCGCCGACGTGATCGTCGGCGACATCGGAAACACCGCCCTCGTCCGTCGAGTGATCCGTGAGTACCGGGTCGCCGCCGTCATGCACTTCGCGGCCTATGCGTACGTGGGCGAATCCGTCGCGGAACCGCTCACGTACTACGAGAACAACGTGGGGGCGACCGTGCGCCTGCTGGGCGCGATGGCCGACAGCGATGTCAGGATGTTCGTCTTCTCGTCGACCTGCGCCACCTATGGGCGTCCGGAAGCCACCCCCATCGCCGAAACGCACCCCCAGCGGCCGATCAATCCGTACGGAGCCACCAAGCTCATGGTGGAGCGTATCCTGCAGGACGTCGACCGGGCCCACGGCATCCGGTCGGTCGTATTCCGCTACTTCAACGCCGCCGGTGCCCACCCGTCCGGGGCCATCGGCGAGTCGCACGACCCTGAGACGCATCTCATCCCGCTCACGCTCCAGGCGGCGGCCGGCCTTCGCGAGCGAGTCGATATCTACGGCGCAGACTATCCGACCCCAGACGGCACGTGCGTTCGCGACTACATTCACGTCTGCGACCTGGCGCAGGCCCACGTCCTCGGTCTTCGCTACCTGCAATCCGGCCGGCCGAGCGACGCCTTCAACCTCGGCAACGGCAACGGCTTCTCGGTCCGCGAGGTGATCGCGGCGGTCGAGCGGATCACCGGACGCACCGTCAACACGACGATGGCGCCCCGGCGTCCCGGTGACCCGGCCGCGCTGGTCGGGAGCGCCGCGAAGGCGCGGCAGATCCTCGGTTGGGACCCGAAGTTCGACACCCTCGACGCCATCATCGACACCGCGTGGAGGTGGCACGGCAGTGGCGCGAGGGTGGCTCGACGCGTGAGCGCCGGAAGGGCGGGACGCTGACCGTCGAGCGGCAGACGGCGCGGCCTCCAATGGTGGCTTCTGGTAGCATCAGCACTGGGCTGGCACGGAAGGACGCTGGACATGCGAGTGCTGGTGACCGGGCACAAGGGTTACGTCAAGGTCCATCCGTGATCTTCACCCCGACGCCGCTCGAGGGGGCATTCGTCATCGAGCCGGAGCCGGCCGCGGACGCACGGGGCCTCTTCGCCCGTACGTGGTGCCAGCGCGAGCTCGCCGCCAGGGGGCTGGAGACGCGGATTGCCCAGTGCAGCACCTCGTACAACAAGCGGAAGGGCACGCTGCACGGGATGCACTATCAGGTCGAGCCCTTCGCGGAGACGAAGATCGTCCGCTGCACCCGGGGCTCGATGTACGACGTGCTCATCGACCTGCGGGCGGGCTCGCCTACCGTCATGCGCCACTTCTCGGTCGTGCTGACCGCGGACAACCGGAAGGCGATCTATGTGCCATCCGGATTCGCCCACGGGTTCCAGACGCTCGAGGACGACACCGAGGTCCTTTATCAGATCTCTCAGTTCTACTCGCCCGAGCACTCCCAGGGCGTGCGGTGGGACGATCCCAGCTTCCGCATCGCATGGCCGCCGGGCGATCGCACGATCTCGGAACGCGACCGGAGCTTTCCAGACTTTCGTCTACCTGCCGGTGCGTGAGGAGCAGTACGCCGAGGCCAGCGGATTGGCCTGTCGTGACAGTGATATCATCGCGAAGCACGGAGGTCGTCCGGTGAAGATCAGTCCCATGCTCATAGGCAGGGTGCCCGGAGCTGCCGCACGCGCGGTGCTGGCGCGGTCACGATGAGTCTCGTTCCAGGTAGCGCGATCGTGACCGGCGGTGGGTTCGGGGATCGGCAGGGCGATCGCCCTGGCGCTGGCGACGGCCGGCGCGCCGGTCGCCGTGGTCGACCTGCTGCCCGACGGCGGCACGGCGGTCGCCGACGAGATCGGACGGCCGTGGCGGCAAGGCGCACCTTCATCGCCGCCGACGTCAGCCGGTGGGAAGACGTCGATCGCGCGGTCGCCGAAGCGGTGCGCGGGCTCGGGCCGCTCGGCATCATGGTCAACGCGGCCGGGATCCTCGACGGCTACGCACCGGTCCACGAGATGTCGCCCGCGCTGTGGACCAAGGTCATCGCCATCAACCTCAGCGGCACGTTCTTCGGCTGCAAGCGCGCGCTGCAGGAGATGGTGCCGACCGGCCGTGGCCGCATCATCAACCTGGCCTCGGTGGCCGGCCTGATCGGCGACGGCGGCGGCCCCGCCTACGTCGCCTCCAAGCACGGCGTCGTCGGTCTCACCCGCCAGCTCGCGGTGGGCCACGCGGCGCGCGGCGTGACCGTGAACGCGATCTGCCCGGGCCCGATCCAGACGGGGCTGCGCGCCAACTCGACGTCGATCCTCGGCGCCGACGCGCCGGTCATGCGCGGCGTCGGCGGCGACGAGGCGGCCATCAAGGCGGTGACGCCGATGGGCCGGCGCGGGACCGTGGAGGAGATCGCGGCGACGGCGCTGTTCCTCGCGAGCGCCGAGGCCGGCTACATCACCGGGCACACACTCGTCATCGATGGAGGATGGACCGCGCGATGATCAAGCGATTCCACGCCCTGTACGTCGGTCAGATCGAGCTGGAGAACATCGGCCTGCAGGGCACGCCCGCCAACGATCGCCGCTACAGCGAACGATCGGTTCGCCGAGGTGTTCTGGACCGCGCGCGACGTCGCCCAGCTCATGGACGAGCTCGGGTACTACGCGTTCTGGACGGCCGAGCACCACTTCCAGCACGAGGGCTACGAGTGCTTCCCGAACCTCATCCAGCTCTCGCTGTGGCTGGCCACCCAGACCAAGCGGCTGAAGCTCGGCTGCGCCTTCAACGTGCTGCCCATGTGGCATCCGATCCGCCTGGCCGAGGACTACGCGATGGCGGACATCGTCACCGACGGCCGCGTGATCATGGGCGTCGGGCGCGGCTACCACTCGCGTGAGGTGGAGAGCTTCGGCGCGCCGGTCATCGACCAGACGGCCAACCGCGCGCTGTTCGAGGAGCAGGTCGACCTGATGCTGAAGTGCTTCAACGAGGAGTCGTTCAGCCATCACGGCAAGGCCTACCAGGTGCCGCCGCCCGTCGAGTACCGCGGCTACCAGATGCAGCGAGATCACCTGCGTGCCGCGGCCCAAGCATCTGCCGGTCGAGGTCTGGATGCCGATCGCCAGCAGCAAGTCGATCGACTACATGGCGTCGCAAGAACTTCAAGGCCATGGTCACCCTCAACGGCGAGAAGATCCTCGACGACGTCGTCAAGGCCTACCGCGATGCCTGCGCCAAGTACGGCCATCAGAAGCAGCTGGGCGAGGACATGATCTGGGGCGCCGGTCTCTACCTGGCCGACACGCCGGAGGAGGCCAAGCGCCGCGTCGAGCCCTCGCACGACGAGCGCTACAAGTGGTTCGCGCCGTTCGGGTTCGTGCGCTACGCCGACGAGCAGGGGCGCACGTGGGGCACGCCGGGCGCGCCCGCCCGCATCCCGACCCTGGCCGACGGCATCCAGCAGAAGGCGTGGTTCTGCGGCCCGCCCGCAGCACGTCATCGAGGGCATCAAGTCGATCGAGGCGAAGTACCCGGGGCTCGAGGACTTCATGATCCACTGGGCCGAGGGGCTGTCGCCGAAGGAGTTCAAGGAGCAGCTGCGCTGGTTCGCGCGGGACGTGATGCCGGCGTTCCGGCGGTGAGCCGCGGTGCACGCGCCCCGACGACGATGAGGCTCGTCGCGCACCGTTCGGCTTCTACGGTTGGGGCAACATCGGCGACGAGGCGACCCTGCAGGGTTTCGCGCGTCTCCTCGCGCGCTACGATCCGCGCGCATCGGCGTGGGTCGCGTCCCGTGATCCCCGGCACACGGCGAAGGCGGAGCCCTCCTTCCGCTACTTCGAGGCGTCGCGCTCCAGCGTGCGTCGCTGGTGGGCCAACCGGCGGGCGCATGGTGCCGTCTTCGTCGGCGGAACGCCGATCATGGACGTGCTCGGCCGGTGGCCCCTCAGCGAGGTCGTCCCGCTCGTGGCCGCCCAGGCCGAGCCGGGGGACGCCGGTGGCCTTCGTCGGCATCGGCACCGAGCGGCTCCAGCGCGAAGAGTCACGACGCCTCATCGCCCGCGAGCTCGGCCCCCGGGTCCGGCACTGGAGCGTGCGCAGCGAGCACGACCGCGAGCGTCTCGTGGCCTGCGGCGTCGACGGCATCGCATCACGGTCGCGGCGGATCTGGCGTGGACCGCTGAGTCGCGGACCTGGCCGGACGCTGACGCGCGTCGAGCGAGCCGGCGCCCGAGTGTCTGCTGGCGCGCGCCGACGAGCTGCTCGTCGGCGTCAACGTGACGAACGAGCGCTTCGTCGCCGAGCGCGCCCCTCGGCTCTTCGAGGCGCTCGGCCGAGCTCCTCGACCGGCTGGTCGAGAAGTCGGGCGCCCGGATCGTCTTCTTCTGCAACGAGATCCGCGAGGACGAGTCGTTCGACAAGGCGGCGAGCCAGCTCATCATCGCCACATGCGGCATCCGGAGCGGGCGGCGATTCTTCCCAACGAGTACCGAACGCCCCAGCAGATGATGGCGCTGATCGGCGCCTGCCGCCTCGCCATCGGCATGCGGTACCACTTCTGCCTCTTCGCCGCGATCCAGGGCGTGCCGTTCATCGCGATCAAGCGCTCCGACAAGGTCGCGGACCTGTGCCGGGACCTCGCGTGGCGCACGGCGTCGGACTCGACCAGGTCGACGCGCCGCAACTCGAGGAGATGGCCGCCGAGCTCTGGCCCAGGCCGACAGCGGCGCGGTGACGCGGAACGCGTCGCGTCGATGCGCGAGCCGCGTCTGGCGGAACCGCGTCGCGCTGGACGTGCTGCGCGAGCAGTGGAGCCGGTGACGGGCTCGGCCCGCTCGGACGCCAGGGTGGCCACGCCCGCGTCGCGACGGCCGCGCCGGACCTGTGCCAGTTCTCAGTACGCAAGCCCTGCGCACCATCTGACCGGCTCATTGCGTCCTCCGGTCCGGCCTCTGCGGCGCGGATGCCGCGAAGGCGCTCAATAAGTATCTGATTTGAAGACTTGTTTATACCGCCGGGCCTGGCGATGATGTGGCACGACAATAGCGAGGCGTCTGTAATCCTGCAGCCGCAACAATGGTGCCCATTGACAGAATGACCGAACCCAGAGCCCGTCCAGAGCGCCCTCGCCAGCCCTGCTATCGGGCGCGTGCGCGCGAGCGACCGGCGCCAGGTCGTAGCCGGACCGCCCACCTTCGTCATCGAGGCGCGGCAGCGTCTGCTCGACCTCGATCTCGGCGCGATCTGGCAGCGCCGCGAGCTGCTCTACTTCCTGGTCTGGCGCGACGTCAAGGTCCGCTACAAGCAGACCGCGATCGGCGCCGCCTGGGCCGTCCTCAGCCCGCTGCTGACCGTGCTGATCTTCACGGTCGTCTTCGGGCAAGCTCGCGAAGATGCCCTCCGACGGCCTGCCGTACATCGTCTTCGCGTTCGCCGGCTTCCTGCCGTGGACGTACTTCGCGCAGGCGCTCAGCGCGCAGCAGCGCCAGCCTCGTCGGCAACGCGCATCTGATCACCAAGGTCTACTTCCCGCGGCTGATGATCCCGCTGGCCGGCGGTGACGACGCCGGCGCGTGGACTTCTGCCTGTCCCTGCTCAGCCTGTTCGGGCTGATGGCTCTGGTATCGGGTCGCGCCGACCTGGAGCCTGCTCGCGCTGCCGCTGTTCCTGCTGCTGGCGGCGGTGATCGCCCTGGCCGTCGGCCTGTGGCTGGCGGCGCTCAACGTCCGGTACCGCGACGTCAGTCACACGATCCCGTTCCTCGTCCAGGTCTGGATGTTCTGCTCGCCGGTCGTCTACCCGCTCAGCGCTGGTTCCCGAGCCGTGGCGGCTCGCTCTACAGCCTCAATCCCATGGTCGGCGTCATCGAGGGATTCCGCTGGGCGCTGCTCGGCGCCGGCGACGCCCGACGTCGCTGGCCATCGCCGTGAGCGTCGGTCGTGGTGCGTGCCGCTCGCTCGCTCGGCGGCCTCGTCTTCTTCCGGCGGATGGAACGCGCCTTCGCGGACGTGATCTGATGGGCGACGTCGCGATCCGCGTCGAGAACATCTCGAAGCGCGTACGGATCGGCGCGGCCAAGTATCGCCACGACACGCTGCGCGATCAGCTGATGGACGGGCTGCAGCTCGATGCTGCGTCCCGCGCGGCGCGAGCCGGTCCGGCACGCGAGATCTTCTGGGCGCTGCGCGACGTGTCGTTCGAGGTCGAGCGGGGCGAGGTCGTCGGCATCGTCGGCCGCAACGGCGCCGGCAAGAGCACGCTGCTCAAGATCCTGTCGCGGATCACCGAGCCGACCGCGGGGCGGGCCGAGATCCACGGGCGCGTCGGCTCGCTGCTCGAGGTCGGCACCGGCTTCCACCCCGAGCTGACCGGGCGCGAGAACATCTACCTCAACGGCGCGATCCTCGGCATGCGGAAGGCCGAGATCGACCGCAAGTTCGACGAGATCGTCGCCTTCGCCGAGGTCGAGCAGTTCATCGACACGCCGGTGAAGCACTACTCGAGCGGCATGTACGTGCGGCTGGCCTTCGCGG
The DNA here is from genome assembly GCA_963743355.1 of uncultured Candidatus Rokubacteria bacterium. Taxonomy (GTDB): domain Bacteria; phylum Methylomirabilota; class Methylomirabilia; order Rokubacteriales; family CSP1-6; genus AR5. The sequence goes on along the minus strand of CAVUPM010000001.1, from coordinate 36,724 downwards.
TGGCCGCGCACCTGGAGCCGGAGATCCTGATCGTCGACGAGGTGCTGGCGGTCGGCGACGCCGCGTTCCAGCGGAAGTGCCTCGGCAAGATGGGCGACGTGGCGCAGCGAGGGCCGCACCGTGCTCTTCGTCAGCCACAACATGGCGGCGATCACGCGCCTGTGCCGGTGGGCGATCTGGCTGGACGACGGGCAGCTCGAGGACGTCGGGCCGGCCGACGAGGTCGTCGCCAAGTACTTCGCGGCGGGCGTCCAGGCGCTCGGGCGAGCTGACCTTCCGGGACCGACTGGCGCGAGGCCCCCGGCTCGGAGTTCATCCGCCTCCTCGCCGTGCGCATTCGATCCGGCGACGGCGCACGTCACGACCTCGATCGACGCGCGCTCGCCCGTTCAGCGTCGAGATCGAGTACGAGGTCCTGCGGCCGGCCGTCGAGCCTGCGCGTGGGATTCACGCCTGACCGCCCACGACGGCACCGTGGTCTTCTCCTCGACGGACGCCGACGAGCCGAGGACGGAGAGCGCGAGCTCCCGGGACGTACGTGAGCTGCTGCACGATCCCGGGGACCTTCCTGAACTACGGGCAGTACTTCCTGTCGGTCGGCTCCGACACGCCGATGATCCAGAGCCACTTCCTCGTCGACCGGGGCCTCGCCTTCACCGTCGAGCAGACCGGCGGGATCGGCGGCCACATCTCGGATGGGCGCCAGGGCCTGCTGCGACCGGCCCTGCCCTGGACCATCGCAGAGGCTGGCGTAGCGATGAGCACGCTCGTGGCACGGCCGGGCGAGGCGTCGAGGACCGTCACGCGCGTCGCGAAGATGGCGGTCTTCCGGTCGATGGGACGCTCCGACTACGAGCGGTGGGCCGACGCCGAGCAACCTCGAGGCGTGGTGGGAGTCGCGCACGCAGAAGCTGGCCGCGATGATCCCGGCCGGGACCCGCGTCATCGAGTTCGGCGCCGGCACGCCGGCGGCTGGAGCGCTGCCTGGACCCGAGCTGCACGCTACATGGCCTCGGACCTGGTCGAGCGGGGACCCGACACGCTTCGTCTGCGACCTGAACCGGCGGCCGCTGCCGGACCTCGGCCCGCTGCGTCCCGAGGTCGCCGTGTTCGCCGGCGTGCTGGAGTACGTCCGCGACGTGCCGTCGGTCGTCGAGTGGCTGTCGCGGCTCACGTCACGGTACTGCGCGGCCTCCTACGCGGTCGCGCAGCCGGTCGGGACTGGTGCGGACGCTCGCCGCCAGCGGCGCAGGCGGACGTACTACGGCTACATGAACGCCTACAGCGAGGCGGAGCTCGTGGCGGTGTTCGCGCGGAGCGGGTTCGCCTGCCTTCGAACGGACAGCTGGAACGACCAGCGGCTCTTCCTGTTCGAGAAGCAGCCAGCGGAGACACGCGTCATGACGCGAGCGCGGATTCATCCCGGTCGCGGCGCCCGACCTGGACGGCAACGAGAAGGCCTACGTGCTCGACTGCCTGGAGTCGACGTGGATCTCGTCGAGCGGCAAGTACCTCGACCGGTTCGAGGCGGCGTTCGCGGAGTTCTGCGGCGTCGAGCACGCCGTCGCGTGCTCGAACGGCACGACGGCGCTCCACCTGGCGCTCGCTGGCCCTCGGCGTCGGGCCGGGCGACGAGGTCATCGTGCCCACCCTGACGTTCGTGGCGACCGCCAACGCCGTGACCTACTGCGGCGCCCGCCCGGTGTTCGTCGACGTCGAGCCCGAGACCTGGACGATCGACCCGGCCGCGATCGAGGCGAAGATCACGCCCCGGACCAAGGGCATCATCGTCGTGCACCTGTTCGGGCATCCGGCCGACATGGACGCGATCAGCGCCATCGCCCGCCGCCACGGCCTGTTCGTGCTCGAGGACGCCGCCCAGGCGCACGGGGCCGAGTACCGGGGCCGCCGGGCCGGCTCCCTGGGCGACATCGCCACCTTCAGCTTCTTCGGCAACAAGATCGTCACCACCGGCGAAGGCGGCATGGTGACGACCGAGCGACGACGCCATCGCCGGGCGGATGCGGCTGCTCCGGACCCACGGCATGGACCCCGACCGGCGCTACTGGCATCCGGTCATCGGCTACAACTACCGGATGACCAACATCGCGGCCGCGATCGGCCTGGCCCAGCTCGAGCGGGTGCGAGTGGCAGCTCGAGCGGCGTCAGGAGCTCGCCGCCTGGTACCGCGAGGAGCTGGGGCGGACCGGCGTCCTGACCTGCCAGGGCGAGAAGGACGTGGGCGCGGCACGTGTGGTGGATGTTCTCGGTGCTCGTGAGCGGGAGGCGGGCGACCGCGACGGCGTCATGGACGCCCTGCGGCGCGCGGGCATCGAGACCCGCGCCGTTCGTGCACCCGCTCCACACCCTGCCGCCCTACGTCGACGCCACCGGGGCGAGCGGTTCCCGGTGGCGGAGGCCATCGCCCGCACCGGCATCAACCTGCCGACGTGGGCGGGTTGACCCGCGACCAGGTGCGGCTGCGTGTGCGACAAGCTGCTCGAGTGCCTGGCCGTGGCGAAGACGGCGTGACCGACGACCGGGCGGCCGCCCTCCGGACCGCAGATGGGCCGCGGTGCGGGTCGTCGTGCTGGATCGCGACGGCACCATCAACGTGGAGCGGCACTACCTGGCCGATCCCGGCCCAGGTCGAGCTGATCGACGGCGCCGCCGAGGGACTGCGGCACCTGCGCGACCTGGGGCTGGAGCTGATCGTGATCACGAACCAATCGGGCGTGGGGCGCGGATACTTCACCGAGGACACGCTGGCGGCGATCCACGACCGGCTGGTCGAGTGCCTGGCCGCAGAGGGCGTCGAGCTGGGCGGCATCTACGTCTGCCCGCACGTCCCCGCCGACGGGTGCCGGTGCCGCAAGCCGGGCACCGGCGCTGCTCGAGCAGGCCGCGCGGGAGCGGGGCTTCGACCCGCGCGAGGCGTTCGTGATCGGCGACAAGGCGTCCGACGTCGAGCTGGGACGGCGGGCCGGGAGCACCACGCTGCTGGTGCGGACCGGCTACGGGGCGGAGGTGGCCGGCGCCGGCGACGTCACCGCCGACTACGTCGTGGAGGACCTGCGTGAGGCGGCACGCGTGATCGAAGGGCTGATCGGCTCCCGACGAGGCGATCGGCGCAGCGGGGCAAAGGAGCGCGCGGCATGGAACCTAAGCCTCAGTCCATGGCCCAGGTGCGGTCGTACCTGGCCGAGAGCGCGGAGATCAAGCGCCTCACGGCCGACGCCTGTGCGGAGGCCATCGCCACGGCGGCGGAGCGTCATCGCCGACGCCTTCCGCTCGGGCGGCAAGCTGCTCATCTGCGGCAACGGCGGCAGCGCCGCCGACTGCCAGCACATGGCGGCCGAGTTCGTGAGCCGGCTGACCAAGGACTTCGAGCGGCCCGGGCTGCCGGCCATCGCGCTGACGACCGACACGCTCGTTCCTGACCGCCTACGCCAACGACTGCGGCTTCGAGGGCGTCTTCGCGCGCCAGGTGCAGGCGCTCGGCCGGCCGCGGGACGTGCTGATCGGCATCAGCACCAGCGGGAACTCCGCCAACGTGATCCAGGCGGTGGAGCTCGCGCGCGCCGATCGGCATGCGGACGATCGCCCTGACGGGCGCCGGCGGCCGCCTGCGCCAAGCTCGCCGACGTGGCGATCGCGGTGCCGAGCGACGACACCCAGCACATCCAGGAGACGCACCTGGCGGTCGAGCACCTGCTGTGCCTGCTCGTCGAGCGAGTCGCTGTTCGGCGGGGCAGCGCCGGCAGCCGGAGGCCGGCCATGATCATCAGCCGAACGCCCTTTCGCATCTCGTTCTTCGGCGGCGGCACCGACTACCCGGCCTGGTACCGCAAGCACGGCGGCGCGGTGCTGGCCACGACGATCGACAAGTACTGCTACATCACGTGCCGCTACCTGCCGCCGTTCTTCGAGCACCGGTATTGCCTCGTCTACTCGAAGATCGAGTACTGCCAGACGATCGAGGAGATCGCCCATCCGGCGGTCCGCGAGGTGCTGCGGTTCCTCGGACATCGAGCGCGGCGTCGAGATCCACCACGACGGCGACCTGCCGGCCCGCAGCGGCATGGGCTCGAGCTCGGCCTTCACCGTGGGCCTGCTGCACGCCCTCTACGCGCTCAAGGGCCAGATGGTCAGCAAGCACCAGCTGGCCATGGAGAGCATTCACCTCGAGCAGGACGTGCTCAAGGAGACGGTCGGCTCGCAGGACCAGGTGCTGGCCGCCTACGGCGGCTTCAACCACATCACGCTTCGCGCCGAACGGCGAGATCTCGGTGCGGCCGGTCACGCTCAGCCGCGAGCGCATGCTGCGAGCTGAACGCCCACCTGATGCTCTTCTACACCGGCATCAAGCGCACCGCCTCGAACGATCGCCGAGACCTACGTCAACGACATCGACGACAGAAGCGCGCCAGCTGCGGCTCATGAAGGACCTGGTCGACGAGGGCGTCGTCGATCCTGAGCAGCGGCCAGGACCTCGACGGCGTTCGGCGAGCTCCTGCACGAGGCCTGGCAGGCCAAGCGGAGCCTGAGCGCCAAGGTCTCGAACTCCGCACGTGGACGACATCTACGACGCAGGCCCGGGCGGCCGGGCGCCATCGGCGGCAAGCTCATCGGCGCCGGCGGCGGCGGCTTCCTGCTGCTCTTCGCCCCGCCCGATCGCGCACGCAGGCGGTCCGGGAGCGGCTGGCCAAGCTGATCCACGTGCCGTTCAAGTTCGAGTTCGCGGGCAGCCAGATCATCTTCTTCGATCGCGAGGAGGACTACTCGGCCGAGGAGCAGGCGCGCGCGGCGCGGACCGATCGACGCGTTCCGCGAGCTCGGCCACTGAGCGGCCAGTCGGCCGCGCGTGACAGGGAGGAGCATCGATGCGGATCCTGGTGACGGGTGGTGCGGGCTACATCGGCTCGGTCCTCGTGCCGATGCTGCTGGACGACGGCCACGAGGTCACGGTGGTCGACAACTTCATGTACCAGCAGACGTCGCTGCTCGACTGCTGCTGGAACCCGCGGCTCACCGTCGTGCGGGGCGACGTGCGCGACCGGCGCCTGCTCGAGGAGCTGGTGCCGAAGGCCGACGCGATCCTGCCGCTGGCCTGCCTGACCGGCGCGCCGATCTGCGCCACGCGATCCGGAGACGGCCCGCGCGGTCAACCTCGAGCAGATCCGGACCATCGCCGAGCTGGCCGAGCCGCGAGCAGCGGATCGTGTTCCCCTGCACCAACAGCGGCTACGGCATCGGCGAGGCCGACATCTACTGCGACGAGGACACGCCGCTGCGGCCCATCTCGCTCTACGGGCGGCTCAAGGTCGAGGTCGAGGCGCTCCTGCTCGACCGCGGCGACTGCGTGACGTTCCGCTTCGCGACGCTGTTCGGGATCAGCCCGCGGATGCGGCTGGACCTGCTGGTGAACGACTTCACCTTTCGCGCCGTCGTCGACCGCTTCGTCGTGCTGTTCGAGCCGCACTTCAAGCGGAACTACCTGCACGTGCGCGACGGCGCCGGCGCGTTCCGGCACGCGCTCGCCAACTACGACCGCATGAAGGGCCGCCCGTACAACGTCGGGCTCAGCGACGCCAACCTCAGCAAGTGGGAGCTGTGCGAGGTGATCCGCAAGCACGTTCCCGACTTCTACTTCGTGGCCGCCGAGATCGGCGAGGACCCGGACAAGCGCAACTACATCGTCAGCAACGAGCGGATCGAGGCGACCGGATTCCGGACCACCGTCGGGCTCGACGACGGCATCGCCGAGCTGGTGCGCGGCTACCAGATCGTCCGGCGCGACCAGCACTCGAACATCCGATGAGGTCGCCGATCGACGCGCGAGATCCGTGCCGGGCGTGACCGGCGGGCGTCGCGGTCGCCGTCAAGAGCCTGCTCCAGGGGCTGGGCCAGCTCGCCGACGGCGACGAGGAGTACACGATCATCGTCGCATCGCGAGGAGCAGCAGGCGTGGCTCGCGCCGTTCCTCGGGCCCAATCAGCGGGTGGTGACTGCGCCGCGCCCGCGCAGGTCGGGCCGAGCGGCTGCGTGCTGCGCGGATGCTCCGGCCGCTGTCGCGGCGTCTGCGCGGCGACGCGTCGAGCACGCGGGCATGGCCGGAGGTGCCGATCTCCGACGGCTTCCACGAGAGCCTGGGCTGCGACGTCCTCCATCTTGCCGACCCAGAACTTCATCCTGTGCGCGATTCCGACGGTCTACAATCCCCACGACCTGCAGCACCTGCGCTACCCGCAGTTCTTCTCGCCGCGGACCTGGCCTGGCGCGAGACGGTCTACCCGGCCGGCTGTCACTTCGCGCAGACCGTGGTCGTGGGCTCGCAGTGGGTGAAGGACGACGTGGTCCGGCGCTACCGCATCGACCCCGACAAGGTGCAGGTGATCCCCGAGGCGGCGCCGACGCAGTCGTCGGCACCGGAGCCACCGCGGCCGACCTCGCGCGCGTCAGGGCGACGTACGAGCTCGAGCCGCCCTTCGTCCTGTTCCCCGGCGTCACCTGGCCGCACAAGAACCACCTGCGGCTGTTCGAGGCCCTGGCCCACCTGCGCGACGAGCGCGGCATCGACGGTGCAGCCTGGTCTGCACGGGCGCCCGCTACCCGCCGTTCTGGCCGCGGATCGAGGCTGCGCTGCGCCAGCTCAGGCTCTCCGACCAGGTGCAGTTCCTCGGCTACGTCCCCGAGGCGGACCTGCGCGGCCTCTACCGGCTCGCCACGTGTCTCGTGCTGCCCGTCGCTCTACGAGGCCAGCAGCCTGCCGATCTTCGAGGCGTGGCTGGACGGCCTGCCGGTGGCCTGCTCGAACGCCACCGGCGCTGCCGGAGCAGGTCCGCGACGCGGCCTGCTGTTCGATCCGACCGACGTCGACGGCGATCGCCGACGCCGTCGCCCGGATCGCGACCGACGCGACCTGCGGCGGGACCTGCGGGCGCGGGGCTACGAGCGGCTGAAGGACTTCGACCTACTGCGGACCGCGAAGGCCTACCGCGCCGTCTACCGGCGGGCCGCCGGCTTCGCGCTCACCGACGAGGACCGCTGGCTGCTGGAGTGGGACTGGATGCGCGGCGCGCAGCAGCGCGAGCAGGATCCATCATGCGACAGACAGGAAAGGACGTCCTCGTAGACGTGCCATGGCGATGAAGCTCCTTCTCATCACAGCCGATTATCTTCCGACGAAATCCGCCGAGGCAGCGCATTCGTATCACCTGGCCCGGAAACTCGCCGCCCCCGGCGTCGACGTGCACGTGCTGACGTCGGTGGGTCCGGCCGATGGAGAATTTCTCGAGACGCCGGGGGTACGGATCCATCGTGTCATGCGCAGCTGGTCGTGGACGGGACTCCCGCGTCTGGTCATGCACGTGAAGAAGCTGGCGCCGGATGCGGTGTTTCTCATGTATCTGGGCGCGATGTATCACCACGATCCGATGATCACCTTCGCCGCGACGATCTCGAAGCGCCTACTCCCGAGGGCGTCATTCGTCACGCAGTTCGAAAACTCCTACGTCTTGGAAGGCCCACTGTCGTCGCGCCTCGTGCGTAAGATCGTCGCGTGGATGGTGACTGGACACGGGACGAGCCGAGTGTACGGCACGCTCCTGCGAGATAGCGACCGTGTGATCGTCTTGAGCGACCGTCATCTCAAGGTGTTGACGGAGCACTACCCAAGTATCGACGAGAAGTGCATATTTCATGCCGCCGCCCCCGATCATGACCGTGGCGCCCAACGGAAACGGGGCGTCACGAGCCTAGGGGCGAAGCCTCCTCGGCGTGGCGGCCGACGAATTTCTGCTTGTCTACTATGGTTACATCTATCGGGGCAAGGGAATTGAGACGCTCTTGCGAGCAGTGGCGACGGTCTCGCAACGCCTGCCGGAGTTGCGTCTGGCGATTGTCGGTGGCTCGGTTGGGCACAAGGCCAACCAGGATTTCAACGATTCGAGCGAGCAGTACATGCTGCAAGTGCAGAGCCTCGCCAGCGAACTCGGGATCGAGAAGCGGGTCATCTGGACCGGCCTCTGTCCGCCTGAACGTGAAGAGGGAAGTCTCTACCTTAGGGCGGGGGACGTCGCTGTCTTGCCGTTCGATAGTGGGGTGTTCCTCAACAACAGCTCGTTCGCAGCGGCCGTCACTCATGCCCTGCCGGTGATTACGACCCGCGGGGCCTGGGTCGAGGAACCGCTGGTGGATGAGAGGAACGTTCTGCTCTGCCCGCCGCGTGATCCAGACGCTATGGCGAAAGCGATTGAGATGCTCGCCGTTCGAGGGGATCTGAGGGAAGCGCTTGGCCGTGGAGCCGAGCGGCTCGCGCACGAGTGGTTTTCATGGGACAGCGTCGTGGAGCGCACCCTCAACGCGCTGGGCGACGGGCGAAAATGACGCCGAGGCCAACGATTCTGTTCGTCTCCCCCAAGATTGGCCAAGGATTCAGAGATGGAAGCTCGATCCGGCAATTGCACCTGCTCCAGGCATATCGAAGAATTGGATGCGTGATCTTCGTCGCGTTCTGTCGAGGCGAGGAGGATCTCATCGAGGGTGAGAGGTTGCGTCAGTACTGTGACCGAATCGAATTAGTGCCGATCGTGAACAGCGTCGACGTACCAGTGGGGCCCTGGCGCGAGCGCGCCAAGGTGTGGCTGACACCAAGGCCTGCTATGGCCCAGGCGCTGTTCTCGAGTGCAATGAAGGGGGTCGTCGAGCGGTTGGTGCCGACCGCTGACCTGGTCCACGTCTCAAGGTTGTGGATGATTCCGAACATCGAGGCGCTCATCCGGCGGAGAGGGTCGAGGCCGTCCTGGGTGCTCGATCTCGACGACGTGGAGAGTACGACCAGACGGAGAAGTCTCCAGTTCGACCGGAGCATGAGTTGGCGTCGGCGCTTGTTTGAGCGCTACGACCTGGGTCGACTGGCACGGTACGAATCCAGGGCCATCGCGTCGTTCGACCGGATATTCGTTTGTTCCGAGACAGACCAGCAGCGATTGGATCGAGCGAACGTGGTGGTGATTCCGAATGGCGCCAAGGTGCCACCGCAAACGCTTCCCGAAGCGGGTGACGGACGGACCATCTTGTATCTGGGGCTGTTGTCGTACGAGCCCAACATCGATGGCCTGCATTTCTTCGTGAGGCAGATCCTGCCCAAGATCCGCCAGCAGATCCCCGATGCTCGGCTACTCGTCGTCGGGCGCACTCCGACGGCGGAGGTCCGCGCGCTGCACGATGGCGAGACGATTGTGGTATGCGGAGATGTGCCGGAAGTGGAGTCCTACTACCGGGCGGCCACGATCTCGGTCGTCGCGCTCCGGTATGCTGGAGGAACCCGGCTTCGGATCCTGGAGGCGTTCGCACTCGGTCGGGCTGTGGTCTCCACGAAGATAGGCTGTGAGGGACTTGGTGTGGTGGATGGAGAGCATTTGCTGATCGCTGACGAGGCCGACCACTTTGCACGGCAATGCGTGAGGGCACTGAGGGATCCGGACTTGAGGTCGCACTTGACGGGGAACGGCCGAAAGCTCGTCGAGGAGCGCTACACGTGGTCGTCGATCGAGGATCGCCTCGCCGCGCTCACAACCGGCCTCGTCGACCCTGGTCCAATCCATCGCACAACCATTCCGTCGTAACTCTTTACGGTCTCAGGGCGGTTCGTCTGGCCGTCCTTCGGATGTCCCTGTGAGGGCAGGGTTCCCCGGCGCGGCATTCTTTTTGCCGCCAGACTCGAGACCATGGCGAATGATCGTCGAAACTCCGTGACTTGCCGGTGGTTGGCGCCCACGCTCGGCCATTTCTTTCGTAGCGCCACACGCCTGGGGGCGGCGCTGTTCGTGGGTGCCGTTCGTCGGAGCCCCGCTAACCGCTGATACTACGGCGCAAACGCTACCGGCTGGGTTCCAGGACGTCACGGTCTTCAGCGGCCTCACCAAGCCGACGGTCGTTTCGTTCTCGCCCGACGGACGCGTCTTCGTCGCCGAGAAGAGCGGACTGCGTCAAGGTCTTTGACAGTCTCTCCGATCCGACGCCGAACATCTTCGTCGACCTGCGGACGAAGGTGCACAACTTCTGGGACCGCGGTCTCCTCGGGCTGGCCCTCGATCCCGGCTTCCCGACCCGTCCCTACGTCTACGTGCTCTACACCCACGATGCCGCCATCGGCGGCACCGCGCCGCGCTGGGGGACGGACGGGCGTCACCGACGACCCGCTGCCCGACGCCCCCCGGGCCGACCTCCGACGGCTGCGTCGTCAGCGGACGGCTGTCCCGGTTCGAGGCGTCGGGCAACGTCGCGGTCGGGCCCGAGCAGGTGCTGATCGAGGACTGGTGCCAGCAGTATCCGAGCCACTCCGTCGGTCAGCTCGTCTTCGGGCCCGACGGCGCGCTGTACGTCAGCGGCGGCGACGGCGCGAGCTTCAACTTCGCCGACTGGGGCCAGGACGGCAGCCCGCTCAACCCCTGCGGCGATCCGCCGGTCGCCGTCGGCGGCACCCAGAGCCCGCCCAACGCTCGGGGCGGCGCGCTGCGGAGCCAGAGCCTCCGGCGGCCCGCCGGTGAGCCCGTCGTGCTCGGCGGCACCGTCCTGCGCGTCGACCCGGACACCGGCGCGGCGCTTCCGACCAATCCCAACTTCGGCACCCCAACGCCAACGCGCGTCGGATCATCGCCTACGGGCTCCGCAACCCGTTCCGGATCACGGCGCGGCCCGGGCACGAACGAGATCTGGGTGGGTGACGTCGGCTGGAACGCCTGGGAGGAGATCAACCGGATCCAGAACCCGACCGCGGGCGTCCTGAACTTCGGCTGGCCGTGCTACGAGGGCAATGGCCTCACAGGGCATACGACTCGGCGAACCTGAATCTCTGCGAGAGCTCTCTACGCTCAGGGCAGCAGCGCCGTCGCGCCGCCCGTGCTGGCGTACAACCACTCGGCGAGGTCGTCCCGGCGAACGTGTCCGCCGGGGAGCTCCTCGATCTCGGGGCTGGCCTTCTACAACGGCGGCACCTATCCTGCCGCCTACAACGGCGCGCTCTTCTTCGCGGACTACTCGCGCGACTGCATCTGGGCGATGCTGAATCCGCCGGCCGGCATCGCTCTGCCGCCGGGCCTCGTGGCTGCCTACGCTTTCAACGAGGGCAGCGGCACGCACCACGGCCGACGTCAGCGGGAACGGGCACATCGGCTCGATTTCCGGCGCGACCTGGACGACTCAGGGGCGGTACGGCAACGCGCTGTCCTTCGACGGCGTCAACGACATGGTGACGGTCGCCGACTCGAATCGGCCTGGACCTGACGACCGGCATGACGCTCGTCGGCGTGGGTGTTCCCGACGGCGCACGGCAACGGGACGTGGCGCAACGTGATGATCAAGGAGCGGCCGGGCGGCGAGGTCTACAACCTCTACTCCAACGTCGGACACGAACGTGCCGACCGTGTACGTCGTGCGCGCGCGGCCCCGACGCACGCCGCTCGACGCGCGGGGCGACGGCGCAGCTGCCGCTGAACGCCTGGACGCACCTGGCGGCCACGCACGACGGCACGACGCTCCGCCTGTACGTCAACGGCGTGCAGGTGGGGAGCCGGCCGGTGGCGGGCGCCCTGCTGACGTCGACCGGGGCCCTGCGGATCGGCGGCAACAGCATCTGGGGCGAGTTCTTCCAGGGCCGCATCGACGAGGTGCGCATCTACAATCGCGCCCTCAGCGCCGCCGAGCTGCAGACGGACATGAACACTCCGCTCCCGATCGACCGGCGACGTCGATCCTCACCTTCGTCGCCGGCGCTCGCGGGCCGGTGCATCTCACGATCGGTCCGGGCGGCGACCTCTTCTACGCGGACTTCGACGGCGGCACGGTCCGGCGCGATCGTGTTCAACGGAGCCAACAATCCGCCGGTCGCGGCGATCCAGGCGACTCCGACGTCTGGTGCGGCCCCACTGTCGGTCCAGTTCAGCGCCGCGGGCTCGAGCGATCCCGACGGTGACGGCGCTCACGTACTCCTGGGACCTGAACGGCGACGGTGTCTTCGGAGACTCGACGCTGGTCAACCCGGCATTCACCTACACCGCGGCGGGCTCGTACCAGGTGCAGCTACGCGTCACCGACAGCCAGGGCGCGTCCAGCACGACCGGGGTGACGATCGTCGCGGGCACCCGTCCGGTCGCGACCATCAACACGCCGTCCGCCGCGCTCACGTGGAAGGTCGGCGACCCGATCAACTTCTCGGGCAGCGCCACCGACGCCGAGGATGGAACGCTTGCCGGCCACCGCGCTGACGTGGACGGTGATCCTCCATCACTGCCCGTCGAACTGCCATACGCATCCGGTGACGACCTTCGTCGGCGCCGCGAGCGGCTCGTTCGTGGCTCCGGATCACGAGTATCCGTCGCACCTCGAGCTCCAGCTCACGGCCCGCGACTCCACCGGGCTCACCGACACCAAGAGCGTGCTCGTGCTGCCGCAGACCGCGCTGCTGAGCTTCCAGACGAACCCGACCGGGCTGCAGCTCGCCGTCGGCGGCACGAGCCAGGCGACCCCGTTCACCCGGACGGTGATCCTCGGGCTCGACGAACACCATCAGCGGGACCACGCCGCAGACCCTGAACGGGACGACCTACGCATTCGTCTCCTGGTCCGACGGCGGCGCCCAGAGCCACAACATCGTGGCCAGTGCGCCGGCGACCTACACCGCGACGTACGAGGCCGGCGGTCGCCACCGAGCCCCCCGGTCTGATCGCTGCCTGGAGCTTCAACGCGGGGAGTGGCACCACGGCGGCGGACGTGACCGGGAGCGGCCGGACGGGGACCATCTCGGGAGCTGCGTGGACGACGCAGGGCAAGTACGGGAGCGCGCTGTCGTTCGACGGCGTCAACGATTGGGTCACCGTCGCCGACAACAACGCGCTGGATCTGACGATCGGGATGACCTTGTCCGCGTGGGTGTTCCCGACGGCGCACGGCAACGGGGTCTGGCGGAACGTGATCATCAAGGAGCGGCCGGGCGGCGAGGTCTACAACCTCTACTCGAACGTGGACACGAACGTGCCGACCGTGTACGTGGTGCGCAGCGCGGCGCCCGCGCAACCGCTGGACGCGCGGGGGACGGCGCAGCTGCCGCTGAACGCCTGGACGCACCTGGCGGCGACCCACGACGGCACGACGCTGCGCCTGTACGTCAACGGCGTGCAGGTGGGGAGCCGGGCGGTGGCGGGCGCCCTGCTGACCTCGACCGGGGCGTTGCGGATCGGCGGCAACAGTATCTGGGGCGAGTTTTTCCAGGGCCGCATCGACGAGGTCCGTGTGCACAACCGCGCGCTGAGCGCCACGGAGATTCAGACGATCATGGGCCTACCGCTCGCCCCGTGAGCTTTTCGCTAAGGTCTCGTCCCAAACGCTCAGGGTGAACGCTGCCGCCCACCCTGCGCCCGACAATCCCCGGGCCTTGCCCCGGCACTGCCGCTTCGACGACGACGAGTCGGACGAGCGCCTCGCCGAGCGCCGGCTATGCGCCTGTGCGCAGCACTGCGTGTCCGCGCGGAGGGGAGCCTGAGCGCCAAAAGTTCACTCGGCGTTGCTGAAGTAGCCGCGCCATGCTTCGCCGATTAAGCGTCAGTTAGGCGAGTCGCTCCGGAAATACCGCGTTGCGATGCCGGTTCTCTCGCCGCCGTCGTCGATAGCGGAGTCGCTCGGCTCACCGTGAGCGCAATCGCAGCTTCCCGGCCTCGTCGCCACGTACTCGTTCGACGAGGGAAGCGGGCTTTCCGCTAACGACGGCGCCGGGAACAATCTGACGGCCACGGTCAGCGAGCTCGCGGCGTGGACCAGCGAGGGGCGTTCAGCAAGCCCTGTTGTTCGACGGGAGCAGCAGCCCGCGTACGCGCTAGCGCCGCGCCCGGTGCGCAGACAGCCCGGCAGCTCATGCCCCATGCGTGCCGCGTCCCTGCACGTATAGCCTCTTGGTAGATCGCTTCGTGCTGAATCGCGTCAGATTCAGCGTCTGGGGCGAGTTCTTCCAGGCGCGATCGACGACGGTGCGATCCGCTGCGATGCTCCTCGCCGGACGGGCTCACCGCCGACCGCCGCAGTCGGCCGTGTCGGTGTTGATCTGCCCACGCCGCCCAGACCTACTCGCCGTCGCACGGGTTCAAGAACGCCCGGCCGGTGATCACGTCCGTACCGTCGCTCAATCCAGAACGCCGGCCACTTCAATCATCCAGACTCCGGATGCGTCCCGTATCGCCAAGGTTTCGACGCATCAGTCTTGGGTCGGCTCACGCACGCGTTCGACTAGAACCAGCGCTTCGCGCCCCTCGCTCTCCAGGCCGAGCCACGGCGCTCTTGAATCTCACAACCGGAGTGACACTCGAGGCGTGAGCCTTTGCCCGACCGCGCTCGCGGACCAGTTGGCGATTCTGGCCGACATGACCAAGCCGCTCGCCCCTTGGTGGGGCGGGCGGCTTCGTTTCCCGGGCGAGCTTGCCGTCAGTTCGGCGGGCTGGAGCCTCGCCTGGCTTCTCTCGATGTATCCGGGGGGCTCGCCGTGCTCCGAGGCGATCCTCAGCCAGTTGGCTTCCATCCCGACGACGATGCGGGTGCCCTTGGAGATGGGGAGCCGTCGCTGCGCATCGTCGGCAGATTTTTGACCACGGCGAATTGGTTGTCGACATAGCCATGCGTCGTCTCATGCTCGGAGAGCCGGACCGTCAGCCAGCGTCCCTGCTTGCCACGATCTCGATGCCTGCCCTTGGCAGCGTTCGAATCGTCTCGTACTGCGGGCCGGGCCCTTCTTGACGTCGACGATCGCAGTGGTGACGACGGCCTCCCCTCGCAGGGCACCGTGAGCGGTCACGGTCTCCGGACCCGGGCCCTTCAGACGCCGCACCGCCGCGGCAGTGCCCGGAGCGTGGCGCCGACGGCGGGCGTGAGCTGCTCGGCGTAGAAGCGATGACCGTAGGCGTTGAGGTGGCCGTCGAGCTCGAAGTAGAACGGCGCCCCGTTCCGCTCCCGGAACGCCGGCGTGACGACCCGCATGGGAAGATGGGCTTCCTCGGCGGCAATCCGGATGGCGGTGTCGGCACCGTCGGACGTCAGCATGCGAGGGTCGAGCTCGAAGCCGTACCGGTTCCGCCAGGTGTTGAACATCGGCTGACTGACGTAGAGCCCGAACGGCACCGAGACGACGAGAATCTCGGCGCCGGCCGCTGCCCCGACCCGACGGATGCGGGCGAGTTGCCGCGCCATCTCCTCGACCAGCGCCTTGGTCTCGAGGCGATCGAGGTCGAAGGTTTCCATGAAGTAGTCCGGGCGGCGTGTCGCTGACTGCACCAGCGCCGGGTTCAGGTCGCCCGCCTCGAACGCTTTGCGGATGACGGGGTCCATCCGCTCGTAGCGCGCGCGCTCGCCGGGGTTGAACTTGCCAAGCGTGGCCTGCGCCTGCTCCTTCCAAGTCGTGTTTATCGACAGCGCGCTGGGGCCGTGGTGCAGCGAGTCCTCAGCCAGGCCGACCAGCAGCGTGAGGTGTGGGTACAGGGTCACCGCGACCTCGTGGAGCACCTCGCGAACGTCGTGCGGCCACCCACCCTTGCCAGCCGAGGCCGCGGCCACCCGCAGCTGAACGAGGTCATCGCCTTGCAGCACGCCGACGACAACCAGGTCGGGTTTGAGGGTCGGCACGGCTCGGGCAGCGATGTTGGCGTAGTCGACGGGACTTCCGCCCGGGAACCCAAGGTTGGCGACGTCGACACCCAGGCCGGTCTGTCGGAGGCCGGTCTCCAGCACCTTGGGCCACGACTCGTCGAGCGACACTCCCCAGCCGAACGTGAACGAGTCGCCGATCGCGACCACGCGGCAGGCGGAGGTCCGGGCCTCGGCGAACTCGTGGTCCCGGAATCCCAAGGAGTTCGTGGAGGCGATGAAGTTGAATTCCGTCGTGTGGTAGGTGGCGGTCGACCGGGGGTGGAATATCAAGCCGCCGGCATGCGTCGGATTGGCCACGACGAACCCGGCGATGCGATCTACGGTCAGTGTGGCCAGGAGCGCTGTCGTCACTGCCGCCACGATGACGGTCCCGCGGATCAGTCTGGTTCGTCGGATTCTCTGGTTTTGCGGTTCGTGCATGCGTGTGCCCGCCTCATTCGTCTGCGATGGTCGATCATCACGAATGGTCCTGTCATCGGCGGAGCCTCACAGGACGGGGGGTGCACGCTTGGCGTTGGGGGTGGCGAGGTAGGAGCGGTTGGCGACGGTACGAGCGGAGGCCAGGCGGGTCCTCGAGGAAGCGAGTACGACACCATCGTACTCGTAGGACCAGCGTCAACGACCTCGCCCAGAGGACTGTCGACGTCGCCGTCATCGTCGGCGACGAGGATGATGGTGGTCCACGGCGAGTCAGGTGGCTCACTCCACGCCAGGCAGCTCGCCGCGACGAAGAGGGCGATGACCATGAGAACAAACGCCCGGCTCATGAGGCGTCCCACGTTGCCGACTACGGTGTGACCGGTCTCGTCATGTCGGTCTGTATCTCACTCTGGGTGAGTGCGCGGTTGTAGATGCGAATCTCGTCGATGCGACCCTGGAAGAACTCGCCCCAGACGCTGTTGCCGCCGATTCGTAGGGCCCCGGTCGAGGTCAGCAAGGCGCCGGAGACGGCCCGGCTGCCCACCTGGGTGCCGTTCACGTACAGCCGCAGCGTCGTGCCGTCGTAGGTCGCGGCCAGATGAGTCCAGGCGTTCAGCGGCAGCTGCGACACGCCCGGCGCGTCGAGCGGCGTGCGTGGGCGCCGCGGCTCGCACGACGTACACGGTCGGCACGCTCGTGTCGACGTTCGAGTACAGGTTGTAGACCTCGCCGCCCGGCCGCTCCTTGATGATGACGTTGCGCCAGAGGGTGCCCTGGGCGGTCGGGAAGACCCAGGCCTCGAGCGTCATGCCGGTCGTCAGGTTCAGGAGCGCGTTCGACGCGACGGTGACCCAGGCGTTGGTGCCGTTGAAGCTGAGGGCGTTGCCGAAGCGGCCCTGAGTGGTCCAGGTGGCGCCGGTGATCGTGCCGGTGAGGCCATTGCCCGGAGGCGTCAGCGACCGTGGTGCCGCTGCCCTCGTTGAAGCTGTACGCCGCCACCAGACCGGCCGGCTCGGCGCGACGGAGAAGCTGATGGTGAAGTCGTTGGTGTTGGCGTTGGCGGCGACGTCCTGGCAGCGGACGAAGTAGCTGTAGCTGCCGCCGTTGGTGAGGCCGGTGACGGTCGTGGAGTGGGCCAGGGCGCCGGTGGTGGTGAAGGTGTTGGTCATCGAGGCGTAGGCGACGCCGGCGGTGGTGGCGTAGCGGCAGGTGGCGTTCTCGTTGGTGGCCAGGCTGAGGGTCGTCTGGGTCGTGCCGGCGGCCAGGGTGCCGGTCGGCAGGCCGTTGGAGCGCACCGGCGGCGTGGTATCGGCCGGCTGGGCGACGGAGAAGCTGATGGTGAAGTCGTTGGTGTTGGGGTTGGCGGCGGTGTCCTGGCAGCGGACGAAGAAGCTGTAGCTGCCGCCGTTGGTGAGGCCGGTGACCGTGGTGGAGTGGGCCAGGGCGCCGGTGGTGGTGAAGGTGTTGGTCATCGAGGCGTAGGCGACGCCGGCGGTGGTGGCGTAGCGGCAGGTGGCGTTCTCGTTGGTGGCCAGGCTGAGGGTCGTCTGGGTCGTGCCCGCGGCAGGGTGCCGGTCGGCAGGCCGTTGGAGCGCACCGGCGGGGTCGTGTCGGCCGGCTGGGCGACGGAGAAGCTGATGGTGAAGTCGTTGGTGTTGGGGTTGGCGGCGGCGTCCTGGCAGCGGACGAAGATAGCTGTAGCTGCCGCCGTTGGTGAGGCCGGTGACGGTCGTGGAGTGGGCCAGTGCCGCCGGTGGTGGTGAAGGTGTTGGTCATCGAGGCGTAGGCGACGCCGGCGGTGGTGGCGTAGCGGCAGGTGGCGTTCTCGTTGGTGGCCAGGCTGAGGCGTCGTCTGGGTGGTGCCGGCGGCCAGGGTGCCGGTGGGCAGGCCGTTGGAGCGCACCGGCGGCGTGGTGTCGGCCGGCTGGGCGACGGAGAAGCTGATGGTGAAGTCGTTGGTGTTGGCGTTGGCGGCGGCGTCCTGGCAGCGGACGAAGAAGCTGTAGCTGCCGCCGTTGGTGAGGCCGGTGACCGTGGTGGAGTGGGCCAGTGCCGCCGGTGGTGGTGAAGGTGTTGGTCATCGAGGCGTAGGCGACGCCGGCGGTGGTGGCGTAGCGGCAGGTGGCGTTCTCGTTGGTGGTCAGGCTCAGGCGTCGTCTGGGTGGTGCCGGCGGCCAGGGTGCCGGTGGGCAGGCCGTTGGAGCGCACCGGCGGCGTCGTGTCCGGCGTCGATGCCGCCGACCGGCGTCGTCATGTCGGTCTGGATCTCGGTCGGCGTGAGCGCGCGGTTGTAGATGCGGACCTCGTCGATGCGGCCCTGGAAGAACTCGCCCCAGATGCTGTTGCCGCCGATCCGCAGGACGCCGGTCGAGGTCAGCAGCGCGCCCGTGACGGCGCGGGCTGCCGACCTGGACGCCGTTCACGAAAAGCCGCAGCGTGGCGCCGTCGTAGGTGACCGCCAGATGACGTCCAGGCGTTGAGCGGCAAGGTCGCGCCGTGCCGGTCGCGTTGACCGGACTGTTCGGCGTCGCCGCCGGCACGACGTAGACGGTCGGCCTCAGCGCATCGGTGTGCGAGTAGAGGTTGTAGATCTCGCCGCCGGCGCGCTCCTTGATGATGACGTTGTTCCAGTTCGGCGAGTGGGCAGTCGGGAACACCCAGGCCTCGAGCGTCATGCGCGGTGGTCGAGGTTCAAGCAGCGGCGGTCGACGCGACGGTGACCCAGTCGTTGGTGCCGTTGAAGCTGAGCGCGTTGCCGAAGCGTCCCTGCGTGCTCCAGGTCGCGCCGCTGAGGAGTGCCGGTGTGGCCATTGCCGGAGGCGTCGGCAGTGGTCGTGCCGGTGCCCTTCGTTGAAGCCGTAGGCGGCGACGAGCCCGGTACCCGCTGCCGGCGCCACCGAGAAGGTGATCGTGAAGTCGTTGGTGTTGGCGTTGGCCGGCGGCGTCCTGGCAGCGGACGAAGAAGTTGTAGCTCCCGCCGTTGGTGAGCCCGGTGACGGTGGTGGAATGAGTCGTCCCGCCCGTCGTGGTGAACGTGCTCGTCATCGAGGCATAGGCGACGCCGGCGGTGGTGGCGTAGCGGCAGGTGGCGTTCTCGTTCGTCGTCAGGCTCAGGGTGGCCTGCGTCGTGCCGACGGCGAGCGTTCCCGTCGGCAGCCCGTTGGACCGCACGGGCGGCGTGACGTCAACAGCCGCCAGAGTCACCGTGTACGTCTGGGACGTGCCGGTGGCCACCGTGTGGCTCTGGGCGCCACCGTCGGACCAGGACGCGAACTGGTAGAGAGTGCCGCCCACCGTCTGAGGCGACACCGCGCTCACCGTCACGGCCGAGCCAGCGATGACGGTCGCCACGTAGGGCGTGGTGACCGTCGTGCCTCCGACCACGATCTGGGCGCCGACCGGGCTCGACTGGAACGTGAGCGTGGACGTCCGCGGCTGCAGCGATGGTGCTGGTGGTCGTCGACAGGCCGCCGGAGTCCGTGGCCGTCAGGCGGAGCTCGAGGTGCGACGGGTACCCGTGATCCGGCGCCACGAACGAGCCGCTGGCCACGCCGATGAAGTCCTGGAGCGCGTGGGTGTGGCAGTCGGACGGACAGTGATTCAGGATCAGCGACCATGAGAGTGCCGAAGCGGGCAGCGTGCCGTCCTCGGCGTCGATTGCCGCGCCCGAGAAGCTGATGACCTGGCCCGTGCTCCATTGCAGGCTCGAGGCGGGCGACGTGATCGTCGGCGTGGGGGCGGTCTCGTCCACGGCCACGACCACCGCGGCCACGGACGACAGCCCTTGCGGATCCGTCACCTTGAGCCGGACCGTGCGTGCGCCCGGCCGCCGTGTAGATGAAACTCGGCTGGGCGGCGGTGGAGTCGTCGAAGTCGCCGTCCCCGTCCAGGTCCCAGGCGTAGGTGAGGATGCCGCCCTCGGGATCGGTGGAGGCGCTGCCGTTGAAGTTGACGGTCAGCGGCGAGGAGCCCGATAGCGGCCCCGCCTGGATGACCGCGGTGGGCGGCAGGTTGCCGGTGGTGTACGAGATGCGGCGCACGGAGCCGCCGTCGCGGTCGGCGTAGAAGAGGTCGCCGCCCGGTCCCGTCCGCAGGTCGACCGGGCTCGAGGCGCCTGGCATGAAGGGCGCGCGAGTGGCGGGGTCAGGGCAGACCGCTGGCGCCCTTGAGCATGACCCAGATGCAGTTGCGCGAGGCATCGGCGAAGAAGAGCGCATCCTGATAGGCGGCCGGATAGTTGCCGGTGCCGTAGAAGGCCAGTCCGGAGATCGAGCCGGTGCCGGTTCCGCAGCTATCGCCAGGGACGACCGGTTGCGCGTGATTGAACGCATAGAAGGGCGCGGTGACCGCCAGGGGCTGCTCGTAGAGCTTGCTGCAGAGTCCGGCGCTCGCGTAGGACGTCGTGTCGGTGCCCTCGTAGCACGGCCACCCGAAGTTCTCGACGATGCCGTCCGAGGCGCTCGGGATGACGTTGATCTCCTCCCACGTGTTCCAGCCCGCGTCGGCGATCCACAGCTCGTCCGTGCCCGGACGGAAGGTGATCCGCGACGGACTCCGCAGCCCGTAGGCGACGATGCGCTGGGCGTTCGGATCCACCGGAGCCACCGGCGTGGCGTGCGCGTCCAGCGAGGCGACGGCGCCTTCGAGCCAGCCGCTCGCCCAGTGGTGAGCGCGAGTCGCCGTTGTTCACGAAGGTGTGCAGGACGCCGGCCTGCGACATCTGCGTGTCGAGCAGGACCATGTGCGAGGTCCAGGCGCTGACGTCGCCGCTGATCCACAGCCGGTTCTGGGTGCTGAACGCCTGCGCGCTGCTCAGCACGAGCGGAGGGATCTCGTAGCGGTCGAAGTTCTGGTCGTGCCGAAGTTCTCCGCCATCTGGAACTGCGAGATGTCGGTGAACTGGGCCGGGGCGTCCCAGGCCGCCGCCGCGCTGAAGACGTTGGGATTGCGCAGAATGAGGGTCAGCGCGCCGTTGCCGGACTTGCTGAAGCCGAGCACCCAGCGCTGCGGGATCTCGCCCGCCGCCGCGAAAGCTGTCCCCGAATGGCACCAGATCCCTGACGATGAAGCTCTCCAGCCAGCGTGCGACGTCGGTGTCGTGGTCGCCGTACCACGGCTCGATGTGAACGAGGGCGCGATCAGCGTGAGGTTGTAGCGGTTGTGGACGTCGAGGAGCCGCAGCTCCTCGAGGCCGTCGCTGTAGGTCGACGACAGGCTGGTGACGCCGGTCTCGACCGGCAGGACGTACAGGTGGCGGTGCAGCTTGCCGGGCGCCGGGTTGGTCGGCTCCAGGACGCGCACGATCGTGGGCTGCGGGCCCTGGAAGACCGACGTCACCGGATAGCTCTTCACGCCGTTGGCGTCGACCGTCGGCGTGCCGACGAGCATCGAGGTCGTCTGCCGCACCGGCGCGCCGGTGTCGGGGTGGACGCGGATGACGGTGCCGCTGAGGGCGACCGGGTCCGCGGGCGTCCGGAGATCCTGGCTGCGCAGGGCGCCGCCTTCGCTCGGCGGATCGGGGCTCGGGCTGAACCCCTGGCCGAGGTCCACGAACGCGCGGCTCGCCCCGTCGCCGGCGCTGGCGTAGAGGGCGCCGTCGGGACCGAAGGCCAGGCCGCCGACGGGCTGATCCGGATAGCGCTGGAACCAGTCCTCGACCAGCACCTGCTCGGTCCCGATCATCACGTTGCCGCTCGCCTGCAGCCGCGACAGCCGCCCGCTGACCGCGCACTGGTCGGCATTCGCCGGCGGGCAGCCGTCGCCCCACACCGGCGCGCGTGCCGCCGATGGGCGCGTCGTACGTGTAGAGGACGTAGACGTACGGCAACGCGGGGAAGCCGGGGTCGAGGGCCATGCCGAGGAGTCCGCTTCCGCCGTAGCTGTAGACCTTGGTGCGCAGGTCGGCGAAGACCGTCGGGCGTCGTGCCACGAGGCTGTCGAAGACCTTGATGAGGCCGCTCTTCTCGGCGACGAAGACCCGACCGTCGGGAGCGAACTGGATGGACGGTCGGCTCGACAAGCCCGCCGAAGACGACGGCCTCCTGGAAGCCCGGATGGGTCGTGAACGACCAGACCACCGGTGGGCTCAGCGCATTGCCGGCCAGATCGGCCGCGGCGCTCAGCGTGGCGGTGTACGTCTTGCCGGGCTGGAGAGTCGACCTGGGGATCGAGGGTGACGGTCCGCGTGGCGGCGTTGTAGCTCAGCGAGGAGGGGACGACTGCGTTCGATGCATCGCGAAGGACGAAGGCGATCGAGGCTGGCTGCACCGGTTCGTTGAAGGCCGCGGTCACGTTGACCGTGATGGAAACGCCTACCGCTCCCGCCGACGGCGAGTGACTGCTCACTCGCGGCGGTTGGGTGTCGCCCTGGGCCAGTGCCGTCTGCGCGGCGACCGACGTGTCTGCGAGCGGCTCACCATGACAACCAGCAACGGCGATCCGACGGACCAGGTGCCGAACTCCCCGCACGTTGCTCAGTCGCATGCGCCTCCCGTCCTGTGTCGTTCCGTACCTCTGTGATCGATCAGTCTAGAAGGCCGGTCACTCGGCCGAGAGTCTCAAGACGTCGTGCCGACAGCTCGACAGATCGGCCTGCTTGTGAAGGAGCTCAAGAGCGCGTGCGAGGCTCCAGCTGCCGGATCTGTAAAGAGATTGTCGACAGCGGCGTTGGGTCACCTACAACTGTAAGATCGCCGACAAGCTCGGTCAGACCACGACGCAGCGTCTCGGCTCCGACCATAGGGCAGCGCCGCGATGATAGCCGACCATCGCTAGCGGCCTCGCGTCGAGTCGGCGGCTCACGAACGAGTCCTGCATCGCGACTGAGGGCGCGCAGGCTGCCGACCCGCTATAATGATTTCGACGGCCCGAAGGAGGACGGTCGATGTCGGATGTCGCTCTGCTGAAGGACAGGATCGCTCGCCGGGAGTACACCGTCGGGGTCATCGGTCTCGGCTACGTCGGCCTGCCGCTGGTCCTGCGCTTCGGCGAGGTCGGCTTCCGGGTCATCGGCTTCGACATCGACGTCGCCAAGGTCAAGCAGCTCAACGACGGCGCGAGCTACATCCAGCACGTCCCGGCGCCGCGCGTCCAGGCCCTCGTCGCGGCGCGGCCGCTTCGAGGCGACGGCCGACCTCGAGCGCCTCGCCGAGCCCGACGCCGATCATCATCTGCGTGCCGACGCCGCTGACGCAGCATCGCGAGCCCGACCTGCGGTACGTCGAGAAGACGGCGGACGCGGTGGCGGCCGCGCTGCGCCGCAACCAGCTCGTGTGCCTGGAGAGCACGACCTATCCCGGGCACCACCGACGAGGTCGTCCTGCCGCGGCTCGAGGCCGGCGGCCTGCGCGTCGGGCGAGGACTTCTTCCTGGCCTTCTCGCCCGAGCGCGAGGATCCCGGCAACGCGCAGTTCGACACGGCCACCATCCCGAAGGTCGTCGGCGGCGTCACGCCCGATTGCCTCGACGCTCGCGACGGCGCTGTACGCCGCAGGCCATCAAGCAGGTCGTGCCGGTCGCCTCCACGCGGGTGGCCGAGGCCACCAAGATCCTCGAGAACGTCTACCGGGCCGTGAACATCGCCCTGGTCAACGAGCTGAAGATCGCCTTCGAGCGGATGGGCATCGACGTGTGGGACGTGATCGAGGCGGCCAAGACGAAGCCGTTCGGCTTCCAGCCGTTCTATCCGGGCCCCGGGCTGGGCGGCCACTGCATCCCGATCGACCCGTTCTACCTGACGTGGAAGGCCCGCGAGTACGGCGTGGCCACGCGCTTCATCGAGCTCGCCGGCGAGATCAACGCCGGGATGCCGGCCTACGTCATCCAGCGGCTCATGGACGCGCTCAACGAGCGCGGCAAGGCGCTGAAGGGCGCCCGCGTCCTCGTCCTCGGCGCCGCCTACAAGAAGGACACGGACGACCCGCGCGAGTCGCCGGGCCTCGAGATCATGGAGGAGCTCTTCCACAAGGGGGCCAAGGTCGACTACAGCGACCCGCACCTGCCCCGGCTGCCGATCGTGCGCCGGCACAAGATCGACCTCGCGTCGGTGGCGCTCTCGGAGGCGTCGCTACGACAGTACGACGCGGTGCTGCTGGTCACCGACCACTCGCGCTTCCCCTACGATCTGATCCACCGGAGCGCGTCGCTGATCGTGGACAGCCGCAACGCGTTCCGCGCTCGAGGACTCACCGGCCCCCACGTCGTTCCCGCCTGACCCGGCGGATCGCGACGTAGCTCTGATCGCCGCGCCTCCTGATCGTCGCCGCCGACTGGCGTACTGCGCCGGGCCCACGCGCGTGTTCATGTCGGTCAGGATCTCCGACGGCGACGAGCGCGCGGTTGTAGATCCGGACCTCGTCGATGAGGCCCCGGAAGAACTCACCCCGCAGAGTCGCCCCCGATGCGGAGCGCGCCGGTGGACGTGATGATCGAGCCGGTGTGCGGCTGGCTGGAGACCTGGGCGCCATTGACGTAGAGCCGCAGGGTGACGCCGTCGTACGTCGCCGCCAGATGGCTCCAGGTGTTGAGCGGCAGGGCCGCCGGACCCGAGAGGTAGCGGTGGCGGGTCGTCGACGTTCCGGTGTTGAAGTACACGATCGGACGATTCGCCGACGAGCTCGCGTACAGCGAGTACGACGAGACCCCCGGCTGCTCCTTCATGAGCGTGGTCGCCCAGCCGGTGGAGGCCGTCGGGAACACCCAGGCCTCGAGCGTCATGCCCGTCGTCAGGTTGAGCGAGGCGCTGTTGGGGACGGTGACGAAGCTGTCACCGTTGAAGAGCAGCGCGCCGCCAAACCGGCCCTGGGTGGTGCGGGTGACGCCCGCGCCGAGCGTGCCGGTATTGTTGTTCCCGGAGACGTCGGCGACGGTCGAGCCGCTCGTCTCGTCGAACGCATACGCCGCGACGAGACCGGACGAGCCGTGGCGCGCCAGGAGCAGGCGTCGACGTCGGCGTCGATGGACGCGCGGGCACCGCAAGGCTGTTGCACGCCGGATTCGCGCTCTGCTGTCCCGCCGCGTTCACGGACGCGACGCACACGAATCCACTCGTGGCCGCGCCGGTCACGTGAGTAGGGCATCCGCAGCTGCAGCGACGGGGTCGTGACCGTACCCTGCTGAGCCGGCCGTTCCGTCGTTGAACCCGGCTGAGTAGCGGTACGACGCCGCCCCGCTCGACCGGGGTCCACGCCACGGCGAACGTCACGCCACTCGTATCAGCGCGCGAGCTTCGTCACGCTCGGCCACTGACGGCGGCGGCCGGAGGTCGCAGAGGCCGCAGCGATGACGGTGAAGCTCACCGCCCCGACGTGCCACCGCCGGGCGTCGGGCTGAACACGGTGACGGGCACCGAGCCGAGCAGTCGCGAGATCGGACGTGGTGATCGCGGCCTGAAGCTGAGTCTTGCTGACGAAGGTCGTCGTCCGGGCGGTCCCGTTCCACCGCACGACGGACGTCGCGACGAAGCCACTTCCGTTCACGGTGAGCGTGGTGGCCGCGCCTCCAGCGGACGCGCTGGCCGGCAGAGATGCTGCGTGACGACCGGAGTGGGATTGGGCGTGAACGGCCGATCAACTCGATCGGTGTCGAATGTCGCGCTCACGTCGGTGGCCGAGCCTCACGGTGACGGCGCACGTGCCGGTGCCGGAGCAGGCGCCGCTCCAGCCCATGAAGGTCGAGCCTGAAACGGCGGTGGCGGTGAGCGTGATCGTCGTGCCCTGGGTGACGGCCTGCGAGCAGGTGGCGCCGCAGTTGATGCCGGCCGGAGTGCTCGTCACCGTACCGGAGCCGGTGCCATCCTTCGTGACCGACAGCATCATGAGCGTCGGGTTCGTGCTGAAGCGTCGGCGGTGACCGACGTGGCGGCGTTGACGGTGACGGCGCAGGTGCCGGTGCCGGAGCAGGCGCCGCTCCAGCCGGCGAAGGAGGAGCCGGCGGCCGGCGTGGCGGTCAGGGTGACCGGCGGTGCCCGGGGTGAACGGACTGCGAGCAGGTGGCGCCGCAGTTGATGCCGGCCGGGCTGCCGACGTCACGGTGCCGGCGCCGGTGCCGCTCTTGGTGACCGACAGCGTGACGGGCGGCAGGGTGAAGGTGGCGGTGACCGAGGTCGCGGCGTTGACCGTGACGGTGCAGGTGCCGGTGCCGGAGCAGGCGCCGCTCCAGCCGGCGAAGGACGAGCCGGCGGCCGGCGTGGCGGTCAGGGTGACCGGCGGTGCCGGGGGTGAACGGCTGCGAGCAGGTGGCGCCGCAGTTGATGCCGGCGGGGCTGCCGGTCACGGTGCCGGTGCCGGTGCCGCTCTTGGTGACCGACAGCGTGCACGGGCAGCAGGGTGAAGGTGGCGGTGACCGAGGTCGCGGCGTTGACGGTGACGGCGCAGGTGCCGGTGCCGGAGCAGGCGCCGCTCCAGCCGGCGAAGGTGGAGCCGGCGGCCGGCGTGGCGGTCAGGGTGACGGTGGTGCCGGGGGTGCACGGACTGCGAGCAGGTGGCGCCGCAGTTGATGCCGGCGGGGCTGCCGGTCACGGTGCCGGCGCCGGTGCCCGCTCTTGGTGACCGACAGCGTGACGGGCAGCGAGGGTGAAGGTGGCGGTGACCGAGGTCGCCGCGTTGACGGTGACGGTGCAGGTGCCGGTGCCGGAGCAGGCGCCGCTCCAGCCGGCGAAGGTGGAGCCGGCGGCCGGGGTGGCGGTCAGGGTGACGGCGGTGCCGGGGTCGACGGCTGCGAGCAGGTGGCGCCGCAGTTGATGCCGGCGGGGCTGCTGGTCACGGTGCCGGACGCCGGTGCCGCTCTTGGTGACCGACAGCGGTGCATCGGCAGCAGGTTGAAGGTGGCGGTGACCGAGGTCGCCGCGGTGACGGTGACGGCGCAGGTGGCGGTGCCGGAGCAGGCGCCGCTCCAGCCGGCGAAGGAGGAGCCGGCGGCCGGCGTGGCGGTCAGGGTGATGGGCGTGCCGAGGGGTGACGGCCTGCGAGCAGGTGGCGCCGCAGTTGATGCCGGCGGGGCTGCCGGTCACGGTGCCGGACGCCGGCGCCGCTCTTGGTGACCGACAGCGGTCGATCGGCGGCAGCGTTGAAGGTCGCGGTGACCGTGGTCGCCGCGTTGACGGTGACGGCGCAGGTGCCGGTGCCGGAGCAGGCGCCGCTCCAGCCGGCGAAGGACGAGCCGGCGGCCGGCGTGGCGGTCAGGGTGACGGCGGTGCCGGGGCACGGACTGCGAGCAGGTGGCGCCGCAGTTGATGCCGGCGGGGTGCCGGTCACGGTGCCGGCACCGGTGCCGCTCTTGGTGACCGACAGGGTGACGGCAGTCACCGGGCGCGCGGGAACCTGGAGGGTGGTGCACGACTGACCCGCGCTTGTTCCGGCAGCGTTCACGGACTGGACGCACGCGAATCCTCCGCTGGCGCTTCCGCTGCTGTGATACGGCATCCGCAGCTGCATCGAGGTGGCGGTGACCGTGCCCTGCTGACCTCCGGTGCCATCGTTGAAGCCTGCCGAGTAGCCGTACGACGTCGCCCCACTTCCGGCGCCCCAGGTGACGGTGAACGTCACGCCGGTAGCGTCGGCTGCGCCCTGGGTCGCGGTTGGAGTTCCCGGATCGCCGGGCAGGCTCGGGGGCGTCAGCGTTGAACGTGGCGGTCACGGTCGTCGCGGCGTTGACCGTGACGGCGCAGGTGCCGGTGCCGAGCAGGCGCCGCTCCAGCCGGCGAAGAACGAGCCGGCGGCCGGCGCGGCGGTCAGGGTGATCGGGGTGCCGGAGGGGACGGACTGCGAGCAGGTGGCGCCGCAGTTGATGCCGGCCGGGCTGCTGGTCACCGTGCCCGCGCCCGTGCCGTTCTTCGTGACCGTCAGGGTCACCGGCAGCAGATTGAAGGTTGCGGTCACCGAGGTCGCCGCGGTCGACCGTGACCGCGCACGTGCCGGTGCCGGAGCAGGCACCGCTCCAGCCGGCGAAGGTCGAGCCGGCGGCCGGGGCGGCGGTGAGGGTCACCGTCGTGCCCGGGGTGACGGACTGCGAGCACGTGGCGCCGCAGTTGATACCCGCGGGCGTACCTGTCACCGTGCCTGATCCGGTGCCGCTCTTGGTCACCGACAGAGTCGGGGTGGTTCCGCCGGTCGCCGATCCGCTCACCGCGCGCGAAATCGTGTCACCGCTGGCCGTGAAATTCACGTTGCCGGCAAACGTACCGGCCGCGGTCGGCGCGAACCGGACCGTCACGGTCTGACTGGCGCCCGAGGCAAGGGAGAATGAGCCGCCCGACAGGATGCTGTACGGGGCGCCGATGCTCGCCGTCCCGGAGATGCTCGCGCCGCTCGTGTTCTGCACCGTGAAGGTGCGATCCGCCGTGCTCCCGGTGGCGATGCTGCCGAAGTTCGTGGTGGTGGTGGGCGTGACGCTGAAGTCCGGCTGGGCGACACCGCTCGCCGCGGCGGTGCAGGCGCTCTCGTTCCCCGCGGTGTCGACAGCGGTGACGCGCGCGAAGTACGTGGTGCCCGCGGTGAGAGCCGTGACTCCCGTCGAGACGGTCTGCCCACTCGTCGGCGTCGTCGTCGGCGATGACACCGTGAAGAACGATGCGCTGGGACAGGCCGGGCTCGACGTCCCGAGGTAGACGCGGTACCCGTCGAGGTCGGTCAGGGGCGATCCGTCAGCGTTCGTCGTCGGTGCCGTCCACTGCAGAGTCACCGAGGCGGCGTCGGCATTGATCGCAGCCGTGATGACGATGACGCTAGCGAGAATGAGCATCGCGATCAAAGACCACGTGCTCACGATCGATGCCATCGGTGCACGAGTGCCAGATTTGATGCCACTCGTCATGAGCCGTCGCTCCTCGTGATGCAGACGCTTTTGGCTGCACAAGCGAGGGGCGTTCGGGCAAGGAGGGTGCCAGGCCGGTTGTGCTCGAAAGCTAAGGGAAATCAGGGCCAAGTCCCGCTGGACTCGACTGCAGAACGTCAGAGCGTTGACGTCTCCGTCAGATGCGGGACAGACCTCGCGACATACGCCACGATAGGTAACGCGTCGAGGCCGCCATCGAACTCGCAGAATGACACGCGCGTGCCCCGCATGAATCCAAACAGGCACGGTCAGTCGCGACCGCTGTGCTCGGTGGTACGAGCGGAGACGCGGACGATGCTCGCTCGGCGATGGTTTGGTGAGCGTGTCGTTTTTCAGGATCATTCCGCCAGGGGTTTTGCCGAAACATTGCGCCACCCCGGCGGTTGTCGTCTCGCCTTCTTACGGTGTCAGCACCCGCGTGAGCAAGTCCTTTCTGCGTGAGCGTGGAGGTTCCGTGCCGTGCCGCGCGCGCGGCAGGGCCGTGGCGCCTCTGAGCGTCGCGATCTCGAGGCCGACCATATCCTGCTATCCCCCCTGCGCGCCGTCTTTGGACGGCCGGCGCGGGCCCCGGGCCGGGCTGGGCGCCCGGGCGGCGCGCAGGCTCGGCCCCTCCATGACGATCTGATGCGCGCGATGGGCGAAGCGATCGAGGGCGCTGTTGGCGAGGATGGGATCGTCGAAGAGGGCCACCCACTCGTCCACCGCGCGGTTGCTCATGATCGTCGTGGCGCCCGCCGGTCCCGCTCGACCAGGACATCGTAGAAGTCGCTCGACTCCTGGGCGGTCAGCTTGCGGAGGCCGAAGTCGTCGAGGATCAGCAGGTCCGGGGCGAGCCAGGTGCGCAGCTGCCGCTCGAAGGAGTGATCGGCGCGGGCCTGGCGCAGCGCGAGCAGAGCTTGGCCACCTTGACGAAGCGGACCCGGTGGCCGGCGCGACACGCGCTGTGGCCGAGGGCCTCGGCAAACCAGCTCTTGCCCACGCCGACCGGGCCGCAGAAGATCACGTTCTCCTGGGCGGCCAGCCAGTCGAGGCGAAACAGTTCGCGCACCCGGGTGCGGTCGTAGTGCACCGGGGTCTCCCAGACGAGCTCGTCGTACGTGACGACCTCGTCGAAGCCGGCGGCCTGGACGCGCAGGGTCAGGCTCTGGCTGTCGCGGCGGTCGATCTCGTCCTGGAGCAGCAGCTCGAGGAACTCCACGGGACTGAGCTTGGCCTGCCGCGCGTGGGTGGCGCGATCCGGCAGGGTCGGCAGCAGGCCGCCCAGGCGCAGACGCTTGAGGCGGCGGACCAGATCAGGGGCGATCTCCAGGGACATGCGGCTCCTCCTCTCGCGGGTGATGGGCAAAGCTCTCGGGAGCACGGGCGAAGCGGGCGGGCAGCGGGACGACGTGCCCGCGCTCGGCAGGGGCCGGCTCCCGCTCCAAGGCCGTGTGGAGGATCCTCTCCACGCGGCCGACGTCGAGCAGTTCGAAGCCGAGGGCGCGGGCGCACGCAGCGTTCACGCGGGCGGCGCCATAGCGCTCGGCCAGACGGAGCAGCTTCTGTGCCTGCCGCAGTCGGGCCCAGGGAAAGACGCCGCTGAGCAGCACACGCACGAACTGCCCGACGGCGGCGCCGACCTGTTCGGCCTGGCGGACGCAGGCGTCCGGCGCGCGCATCGCGTAGGGCGCGCGGTCGGCCGGATAGTCGGTGTAATCGGTGGCGCGGCCGCCGGGGGGCTGGGGCGCGTGGACCTTGATGAGCGCGTCGCGGTGGTAGATGCGGACCAGGCGCGAGTCCGCCCGGACTTCGACCCGCTGCCTCACGAAGCGCGTGGGCACGGAGTACAGGGCGCGCCGGAACTGGATGTGGTGATCAGGATGGACGGTCGCCCACGCCCACGTGGGGCGATCGAAGGGCTCCGGGGCGAGGGGCAAGAGCGTCGGCTGCTCGATCGTCTCGAACACGCGGCGCGGGACCTGACGCGTGGTGCCGTGCACGCGGGTGCCGGCCAGGTCGCGGCACCAGGCCAGGGCGCGCGTCTGCATCTCGGCCACGTCGAGGAAGCGTTCACCGCGGAAGAAATCCTGGCGGGCATAGGGAATCCCGCGCTCGACTTTCGGTTTCCCCGTCGGATGCGCCACCACGGCCGGGTCGACGAGGAAGCCGCGGTACTGCGCGTATTCGAGGAAGACCCGGTTGAGGCCGGGCGTGTAGCGATCGGCGTGGATGACGACGGGCGTGAGATTGTCGACGACGACGCGGTGCACGACGCCGCCGAAGAACAGCCAGGCGGCCTCCAGGCCGTCGAGCACGGCAGTGAGGTCCTGCCGGAGCGCGATCGCGAGGAACGCGTACCGGCTGAAGCAAAGCGTCACGAGCAAGCCGTACACGCGGCGCGACCGGCCGGTGGTGGAATCCCTCCACAGCCCGAGCACGCCGAAATCCACTTCCGCC
Organism: uncultured Candidatus Rokubacteria bacterium; assembly: GCA_963743355.1. Lineage (GTDB taxonomy): Bacteria > Methylomirabilota > Methylomirabilia > Rokubacteriales > CSP1-6 > AR5. The sequence goes on along the minus strand of CAVUPM010000001.1, from coordinate 5,347 downwards.
ACCTCGCCCGGCGGCGGGTCGGCGACCCGTACGGTCACCGCCGGCGCCCCGAAGTCGCACGTGACCCGCGCGAACCGGTAGAGCGAGCTGTAGGAGACGGTCAGGCCCATCGCGCGCAGCCGGCGGTGGATTTTGGTCAAGCGCAGCGCCTCGCCGAGCCACTGGCGGATCAGCGCCTCGTGCGGCCGCAGGGTCTCGAGCTCCGGACTGGGCGTCGTGGTGTTCGTCGGGCGCCCGGGGCGCCGCGCGGCGGTGATCGCCGCGACCTGATCATCGGTGGGCGGCGGGCCTCCGCGCTGGACCCCGACGGCGACGGCCGCCCGGACGTACTCGGCGATCGTCTTGCGGTCCATCCCGGTGCCCCGGGCGATCGCCCGGACCCCATCGCCGCCCAGCCACCGCCGCACGATCTCGCGAACCTCCACCATCCCCAGCTCCCGATAGGCCATGCGCACCCCCTTTCGAGGGGCAGCATGGCCGGCAGGCCGGGGTGGCGGAATGTTTCAGAACAGGTGGGGGATAGTTTCTGAAAAATCCCCTACCGACTGGCGGGATGATTCTGAAAAATCACAGAGCGCACGCGCAGAGGTCAACATTCGTCGGCGCCGACGTGACGTCGAGCTCGAGCGAAGTGCGTTGCGTCGCTCGCCGCGAACTCGCCGTGATGCGGACCCGTCGGTCTGTGATCGCCGCCCCGAGCCCATTCCGCGAATTGTGCGGTGTTGTATCAGGATCTGGGTAAGTCTACTGTGCAGAAAGTTCTTCCACTTGCCAAGCTTTGCTTTGCCTGTCTCTGGCGCTTTCCCTCGTTCACTTCACTTCGCTTAGGTACCTCCAGGGCAAGCGCTGCACCTGTGCCTTGGCCACGCGCAAAAGCCGAGTGAAGGTGAGGTAAGGTCGAGTAACACCTCCGACACCCTCTCTGAGCGGAAGTGAAGTGATGGACATGAAAGAAAGAGGGGGCGTGAGCATAGGCATGGACAACAGCCAGCCTACCTACTCCGTACAGTCAGCAGTCTCAGACAATGGGCTGGCATGCCTGCGAAGGAGGGCAATGGAATGGCAGGAACATGTCTACATGTACAGTACCTTAAGCGAGGGGTGCTTGACATCCTGTCGAGCTTGAGGGAGCGTTCAGAGGAAGATGACTTGATTGATCTCTCCAAGTCCTGAAGGGACGAGGAAAAGGGGCTTTATAGCCAACTGACTAAGAGCTTAAGGCTCGGACATAAGGGCTATCATCTATCACCGAGTCTCACACATCCCTTCCCCCCCTTCCGTCACTCGCTTGTCCCACCCTCCCCCAGGCGGCCCTGCCAGAAATCCGAGCTGAGCTAAGTGGGTGCCTTACCGGTACCTACTCCGCAGTCAGACAGTCCAGTCTGCCTTTTCCAGCCCGCCACTTCCACCGCAGTAGTCACTGGCACAGCGGTGGGACTGCACTTAGGTACCGTACCTGTACACCTGCAAGCGCAGCGAGCGAGCGAGGGGAGGGTCGTACCAGCACTCACTGCCTCCACCTCCGCATCCACCTCCGCATTCACGCATGTCCGTCGTCCGAGACAAAGGTGAATTCACGGGGGGAGGCGACGAAGGGGTGGTGGTGCGATATTGCACAGCGCATTGCACTGCTTTGCCGGGTGAGGTAGCCAGCCACCCAGCCATCTGAGGCGGTCAGGACTCTGACTGTTTTGGGTTGGTGCGTGTTGGGACTTGCGAGGGGGTTGAGAGATGAGGGGGGAAGGGGGTTGATGGAGGCGGGTGGGATGTGGAAAGTAGGTACAGTAAGGAGGAGTGGGAGTGATGCAAATGTACCCGTACAGTGAGTGCCATGCCATCCCACTCTCCTGTCGGTATCCAGTACGAGCCTTCCAGCACTCTCTTGTTGGGACTGTACTGTAGGTGCCTTTAGCTGAGAGGGAGAAACAAGTCGAGAGACGTAGAGCAGATGAATGGCAGATGGCCTCAACAGAGGATTGAACCGACAACGGCAGACTTTACCTCGAAGCAGAGCCCACGGAGATATTGCGCAGAGTATGAGAAGTCAAACTACTTCGAAGCTCAATAGTCAAGGATATGGGGGACAATCCTCCCAGGCCCGACGCTGAGGCCCTTGGCCTATCGAGTCAAGGCATGACTGCAAGACTGCAAAACCGCAACCAAATGCTCACTCTCCAGTACTGGCTGCCAGAGCAAGGCCAACTCAGTGGATATCTACCGCTAAGCGCGCAAACGTGCCAAAACAATACATACAGTACCTTCTGCATTGCCTCCTACACATGCCGACTTGATAAATGCGAGTAAGATTGCACCACCAAAAGGGCGAGCGAGTTGCCCATCCCATGCTGTAGTGCTTCCTAAAGCCACAAGACGCATTCGTCATCTCGTCCAGAGGTGAGATGCTGTGCTGTACTCTTCGTACATGCACAGAATTCCATTTCATGGCTACACCGCAGCGCCGTACAACAGACCAGCGTCTCACCTGCTGTGCTCTCCACTCCCCTCGCGCGTGCGGCGTGCGGTGTGCTTCTCTCACCGCCATTGCTCAGTCCTCAAGACGCTCTCGCTCGCTCGCTTTGCCAGTGCGAGTGCACTCCACCTAGCTCTTGCTTGTGTGTACAAGCACAGTGCAGGTGCAGTTCTGTAAACCTCCGACTCACGCTTCCGGGCTCACAGCCCAGCTTGGCATTGGCCAGCGGTACAGCACCGGACACAAGTACAGGTACATTATGCGGTGACTCCAGCTGAAGCGAAGCAGCCTGCTGTGCATGGTAAGATTACCCCATACCGGACGTAGAAACGGAAAAGCCTGGGGGGAGGGGATGGGAGGCGAGGGAAGGGCGGCGGATGGAGGTCTGCGGATGAAGGCGGAAACGCTGGAATGGGATAGCAGAATGGGAATGGGTGGAAGGGAAATGTCCACAGCTGTTTCCTTTGAGGATCTACGGTAAGACTACCTTGAGGTGGGAGGGTGAGGGAGGCTACCTTGCTATGCCGGCAGGCTGCCAGTATGAGAGAGAGAATCAAAGTGCAGGCTTCCGTTGCAGGTACAAGTTCGGAGCGGAAAGAATTCAAAAATGTAGGAAGATGCGCAGATTAAAGAAGACGCGGGCAGGTAACAACGCAGGGAAACGCAGAACAAATCAAGAACGAAATCCAAAAGAACCATAAAGATACTGTACCAACGGTCAACGCAACAGGCCGCCCCACCCCCACTGCCAAATCATCGTGCTTTGAGACGGGATTGTACTCTGTTCAAGGCATCAAGATCCAGAATGACTGCCCATCCTCATACCCTCTACCGAGTCTTACGAGGAATCCGGCTTTGAGTCCAACCTCGAGTCCACCTTTGAAAGAACGCCACTCCACTGGGATAGCAAACATCCAAGTCTCCAGCCCAGACTCCAGAGCTTTGCAAGCCCCGTAATGTGTTGAAACCCGAGCGGCTTGCATTTCGAGCGTAGAAGCCAGCCAACCAGCCCTGTCTCTCGACTTTTCCACGCAACTGTGGACTTCTCGGCAAACTCTTCGATGCTTGGGTAACATAGAATACCGTAGCCCAGAGGAAATACAAATGCGTGCCGTACCTGGTACGACAGTACGGACATAGTTGTCCGTAGCGCGCACCAAAATTGGAAATGGAAATGGAAAAGGAAATGTTGGGAAATCCTTGTGGGAAGGAAGCGCGAGAGACAGACAGGCCTGCTGGCAAGTGAATGCTGGGGGGGATACCGTACTACAGTATGCTGTGCTGCAGTGGCTAGGATTTAAATTGGATATGAGAGGGCTGGGATGGCTGGGACGCTGGGAGACAAGACAAGACTGCGACGCTGAGAGAAGGATGGTGTGCAAGACAAGGCGACAGGGAGAGGAGGGAGGGGAGGACACATATGGCTGTGATATCGATATCAACACTCCGTATTCACATGGAATATTGGGTGCAACTGCGACTCTACGAGGAACTTGGGGAAGTGAAGTGAGAGCGACAAACCCATGGGTTGGTAGCGTGGCGTGGTAGGGATTGTTGCTTGGTGGTTGGCGGCGCTGGACAACTGGATTGGCCATTTGTTTTGTCCCTGTCTGACAGTCTGACCTGTCTCCCTCGTCCTCGAGCACGACTGGTTGCGTTGGAGTTGGCACAGACGGTATATTTGCGAGTTGATATTGACTTGGAGGAGGCTGGACTAATTCTGTTCTGGTGATGTGGTGTGCCAGTCTGGGATGCACTGTGCTGGCTGCCCAGGCCCCCAGGCCCCATGGGCAGGACGTGTACGTGAAGACGACTGCTGGGTGATTCATGGGAGGGCGACCAGGACCGGAGGTGAGTACCAGCAGTGAGATGCTTGGTCTGGGAGACCAGAAGGCTGCAGCTGGAGAGGGATGATCGAAATGCAAAGGAGACGGAGACTCTCAGAGTCTCCGGCACAGCGCTATTGTCCAGCGAGTGAGCGAATATACGCGGTGGATCGATGAGGAGGAAGTCTTGGACTCATATCTGCTTGAAGCCATGAGATTGATTCATTCTTAATTTCGTTCGATTCGGTCATCATTCGTTTCTTGTCGGTCGGTTGCGATTGTCAATTTGAGGCCTTGGAAGTTGGAAGTTGGCTGGAACTTGGACGGTTGTCGTCGTCGTTGTCGTCCAGTCGTTGTCCAGTCGTCCGCCACCCCCTCCCTCATCGCGTCGTTCCATCATGTCTCTGGCGTTTTCCAAGAGATTTCTGGCGGCGGCGCGGCATCGGATGTGGAAGACCAGAAGCCATTGAAGGCGCAAAGCGATCGCGATGATTCGAGGAGTCCAGAGGAGTCGATAGCAGAAACACGACGGTGGCTTTGTGGAACAGTCGCAGTGGCACACGCACATCAAGCCACAAAGTCTCCAAGAGGGGCGAGTTGCGAATGGATACAGGATGCGCATGCGACTGAGCTGAGATGCGACTTGCGGAGAATGGGCTCGACCTCGACCGACGTTGGAGGAGTGGGCGTCCTGGATGGAAATGGCCTCTTCTTTGACCAGCAATCTTTGGTAGCGTTCCTCCGCACTTCCTTTTGGTATGCCTTGGCCTTTTAATCCCTCCTCATGCAGCTGCAGCCGCTGCTGTTGACACCAGACAACCCTCCATGGAGAAGAGTGAGTTCAGGATATGTTGTATTTTACTGTAAGTTGGACTTGAACAGCCTTGAACCGCTGACCCTCGTCGCTTATTCCGAAGAATCCTTCCCCCCTTGCTGGGGCCACCCACACTGCAGTTGATATGTAGGACTTTCGACTCCAGCGGGCCCAGACGACACGGAGTTGTCAGCCGGTTTAAATTGAAAAGCCAGAAGACCCTTTCCCGTCACTTGT